>NZ_CP170094.1:0-2087500 GCF_042180575.1 Bernardetia aquimarina
GAAAAATTAAATAATTGTCTATTCCTAACATATTGTTGCAGGTTTTTAGATATATTAAATATAAGAGGCTGTCCGAAAAGGTCAGCCTCTTTTTTATGCAGCTATTTTGAGTATTTCTTCTTCTTGGATGATTTTTTTGAAGATAAAAAATATCATAAAAAGCTGATTTTTTAGAATTGAAAGTGTTTTTTAACTTATCGGTAGTTTTTGCCACCATTTTTCTAAAATTATTCCCAAGAGCCATCAGTAAAAACTCCATTTTTACTTTTTCTAAGCCTTTAAAAGTAAATCTGTTAAATTTATTGTTGTATTTGAGTTGCCCAAAAACAGCCTCTACTTCTTAGGATGTTTGCTGCGCTGCTCTAGTCCTTTTTCACTCGTTAGTAAATTTCTAGCTTTTTCTTTAAGTTGGTTTAAACGATGATTTACTTGTATTATCGGACAGACATAAAAATCTAATTCTTTGTTGTAAAATAAACTCTGAACCAAAAAAGGATTGTTTTTCCTTTTTTATTCTTTATGAAAATAATTGTACTTAACGTAGGCTGTAATTTCTTTTTTCTCAAGTAGTTCGTAATTTTCTTCACTTCCATATCCTGCATCAGCGACTACTTCTTTACTTTGTTTGTTGTACTGGTTTTCAAATCCTTCTAAATGCTGTATCTGTTTTACTATACGAATTTCTACAGCCTAAAATTTTTAAAGATTCTTCATATTTACTTAATCTAGGAAGATACTCATCTTGCATTTTTTTTAGCTCTCTTGCTTGTTGTTTACTTGGTTCTTTTAGTTTTTTATTGATTTGAGCAAGTTTTTCTCTTAATAGTTCTGAATCTAAGGCAGTAGGTACTTCTTCTTTGTTTTCTTCTTGATTATCGGATTGAATGCTACTTTCAATATCAGATAAAATTTTATTGACTTTAGTTTCTAACTTTTCCTTATTTTTTTCAATGCTACCACGCCAAACAGTATAACGATTAGAACAAGCCTCTATTTTTGTTCCGTCATAACCCATTTCAACCAACATGTTAACCACTTCTCCAAACAAACGGTGAATATGTGCCTTCAAAATTTTTCCTCTAAAGTCATTAATTGTTCTAAAATCTGGGGTAGAATTTCCTGATAAATACATAAAATGAATATTCTCCCCAAGAGCTTTAGCTATTTTACGACAAGAATAAATATTGGATAAATAAGAATAGAATAGCACTTTAACAAGCATTCTTGGATGATAAGCTGAACAACCTCCTCCTTTATATTGGGAAATCAAATCGCTAATATCCAACGAATCAACCACCTTTTCAACTAAACGAACAGGATGATGAGCTGGAATTTTATCAAATATATTAACAGGAAAAAGTTCGGGTTGTGAACCACTTTGATTTTTAAAAACTACTTTTGACATAGCATATCTAACTAAAACATGAAATATATATATCGAAAATACACTTTTTTTACAATAAAAAAAGGCTATCCGTACTTTTCGGACAGCCTCTTTTGTGTTTTTTAAAACAATAAAATTCTACTTAAATTTTACACTGTTTCCAACATTTGCTTTTTTATCTTCTTGGAGTAATTCCATAAAAGGAATTGTCATGGTTAGTGTTTTTCCATCCTCTGAAACTGTCGTATTTTTTTTATTAGAATATGATTTTACTTTATTCGGAACATGAACAATGTAGGTATAGTTTGCATTTCCAAAAAACATTTGCAACATCTGTTTCATTTGTGCTTTTTCTTCCTCAGTTTGTTCTGTACCATTTTCTTTTTTATCTCCCATGAGTTCTGACATATCCATTCCACTATCTCCCATAGAGAACAAATTTGCTTTAGTCAACTGCCCTTTTTTGAAAGAATACAATTTTTTCATGACCTTTAACTCACCTTTTTCTTCTCCCTCTTTATTTTTTTCTGCTGTATTTATAGCTCTATTTAGAGCATCTATGTCTGCAAAATCGTACATAATTGTATATTTTAATTCTTCTGTCGAACTTGCTGTTTTGATATTTGAGATGCCTTTTATTTTAGATAGTTTTACTTTGGTTTCTTCCATTGTAGAATCCATTTTGTTCATATCTTTATTGGCATTTTTGGCAGAATCACTTTGCATGTTCAATGCCATTTGTATCATTGGGTTACTGCCCATATCAATTGTTTGAATAAATGAACCTGAACCATCTTTATTAATGGTAATTTCCTCTTTTAAGTCAAAACAACTGGTCAGTAAAATAGCTAAAGTTGCTACAAGGAATAAACTATAAAATCGTTTGAAAATATTTTTCATGAAAAAATGGAATAAGTAAATAAAAAGTAATAAAATCTAAAATCCTATTTAACGGACAAATAGACTTTATAGTTCACAATGTATATGCCATTTGAAAAAATAGGTGAAAAATATTGTTTATCGATTATACAAAATGAATAAACTCAAATTTAGATTATATTTGTATAAAATAGAACAAAAACCCTCCAAACAATCTCCAACAAGGATAAAAAGAATTAGTTATGCCCAAAAAACCAGAAGAAATTTTAAAAGATTTAAGTGCAGGAAAATTTTCTCCTTTTTATTTTTTGATGGGAGAAGAATCTTTTTATATAGACAAAATTTCAGATTATATTGAGGAAAATGCTTTAGAAAAATCAGAAAGAAGTTTTAATCAAACAGTTTTGTATGGAAAAGATATTCAGATGAAAGATATTATTTCTCAAGCCAAACAGTTTCCTGTCATGGCAATGCGTCAAGTAGTAATTGTGAAAGAAGCACAAGAAATAAGCGATTTTGGAAGAGAAGCAGCCAAAACACAACTTCAAAGTTATGCCGAAAAAGCTGTTCCTACGACAGTTTTGGTTTTCTTGTACAAACATAAAAAATTAGCTCTCAATACAAAACTTGCCAAAGCAATAGACAAACATGCTATTTTGGTAGAATCAAAACCACTCTATGAAAATCAAGTTCCTGCTTGGATTGGAAATTATTTGCAACAAAAAAAATATAGAATTACACCTGATGCAACAGCTTGGCTTATCGAAAATGTAGGCATAGAACTCTCAAGGTTAGCCAACGAAATAGATAAATTATTACTCAACTTTGGCAAAGCAGATGCAAGTTCGCAGCCTTCACAAATCACAACCGAACTTGTAAAAAAATATATTGGAACGACAAAAGAATACAATGTCTTTGATTTACAACGAGCTATTGCTCAACGAAATAGCCTCAAAACACATAAAATTATAAATACTTTTGCAGCTAATCCAAAAGATAACCCTGTTATTCCGATTGTTTCTTCACTGTTTGGATATTTTTGTAAACTTATTTTGATACACAAAAATCAAGGAAAAAGTAACAATGAATTAGCAGGAATTTTGAAAGTCAGTCCTTTTTTTGTCAAAGATTACTCAGCAGCAGCTCGTAATTATAATATTCCTAAGATTTTATTTGTTTTGCATGCTCTTCGTATTGCTGATGCTCAATCCAAAGGTATAAATAGTAGTGCTAAAGAGGGGGAGATTCTGAGAGAATTAGCTGTACGAATCTTAGGATAAATATAAAAAAAGAAAAAAATCGGCGTTTTTGCTGTTTTAACGATATACTCATACGTTTTTGGTTTTCGAAAGTAAAATTTATCAGTACACCTCAAAGGTGTCAGATAATTTATTTTTTGAACTGTACTGACACTTATGAACGGCTTTAGCCCTCAATGAAGTTAAAGTGTCTGACAGTTTTATGTTTTCGAAAACCATTTTTGATTGAGTATAGCAACATCAATAACTATAAAAAGCATTTTATTGTAAATAAATTGAATTTTTTTGCAAAAAAAATAGATTTTATTAGTAGATTAAAGATGTAAGTAAAAAATAAACATTTTTGTAATTGTTAGGTTTTAAAATAATATATTACTTTATCAACCATTTGTTAAGTTTTAAATTACTAAATTATTGGTAAGTTGATTGTATTCTAAAATTTTATTCCATTCCATTTCTATCTAAATGTTTGAAAAAGAACAACATATTGCTCAGCAAGCTCAATTACTTCTCAATCAAAATCTGACTGCTGAAGAATGGAAAACAGCGTATGCACATTTGGCTTTAGATTATGCTGATTTGTTGGCTGATATGAAATTTTTGACAAAAATTAGCGATAGATTACAAAACAAATTATCATTAATTAATGAAGAAGTTATCAATCATTCTGTTCAACTAGAAAATGCAAAAAAGTTAATTGCAATTCAGAATGAAAAACTTGAAAAAAAGGTAAACGAGCGTACTTCTGATGTAAGAAATGCCTATTCACAGCTTTTGGCAACACATTCCGAACTTGACCAGTTTGTTTATAGAGCTTCTCATGACTTAAAAGGACCCATTGTTCGGCTTATGGGCTTGTGTCAAGTTGCAAATTTGGAAGTAAAAGACCCATTAGCCATCGAATATTTGCAGCGTATCGGAAAAACATCTTCTGAAATGAATAAAGTTTTGGAAAATCTCTTACTTATCAATACACTTAAAAATGAAGTCGCAACACCATCAACTTTTTCTGTTTTAAAAGAGATTAAAAAAATATATCAAACACTAGGATTTCTTTCCAATTATGCCAAAACAGAGTTTGATATAGAATCTGAAATGAGTATGATAAACTTTTATACAGATATAGAATTTTTCAAAACAATTATCAAAAATTTATTCGAATTTGCACTTAAACACATAGATGTTAAAGAAAATAAAAAATCATATATTCAAGTACAAGTTTTTCAAAAATTAACTGATTTGGAAATTATCATTAGTTATAATGGAATTGAAATTCCTACCTCCAATTATCATCTTATTTTTAATTTGTTTCACAAAGTAGCTAATCTTGATGAATCCACAGGAACAGAACTTTATACGACACAACTAGCAGCTTACAAATTACATGGCTCCGTAATTTTATTAGAATCTACAAGTAATAAAACAACTTTTAGTCTTCATTTACCTAAATTTGATAACAAAATGGTAATCAATTAATACAATGATAATTTACCAAATTATTTACTTATGGAGCTACATTTGAAACGCTTACAAACTCAACTCAAAAAATGTTATCCATATCTAGAAAGATGGGGAAGAAAACAAAATAATATTTGGGATAAACAAACTAATTTTATTTACAAAGTAAAACATTTTGGGCAACTAGAAAACGAATTAAAACTAAGGTTTGAAGAAGAACCAAACTTTGAAAAATTGCGTATTTATGCACTTAATCGTTGGTATAACTTTTGGTCTGCTAAAGGAATTGAATATATTTTTTGTTGTTATCCAAATGTAAATCCTCATTCTGACCCTTATCATCAATTTATAGATTTTTGGATTGATGAAATTCCCTTTGACCACAAAACAAGTGTTTTTCCAAAAAAATACAATCAAAATATAGAGTTTGCCAAACAAAATCCGACTGATTTATTAAAATGGCTCTATGAAAATCAGTCGAAACAAAAACGATTTCATTTACAAAACCGTTTGTTTTTAATCTTATACGAAAAGGAAGGAAATCATCAAAAACTAAAATCTGAAATTGACTTTATTCAGCCTATTATCGAAAATTATTTGCAGCATTTTTCTTTTGAAAAACTTCAAAAATTAGAATTTGGGACAGACAAAGGAATAAAAACAGCGTATTCAGATTGTATTTTTATTGAAATGTAATTTTGAAATCAAGAAATATGCTTAATAAATTCTATTTTGAAAAACAGTTTGGATTTTTTTATGGAAAGCTAAATGATAATAAATTACATCGTCATTATGCGTTACAAATTAGTTGTACACTTGGTAAAGAAATAGTTTTAAAAACAGAAACACAAGAATATAGACAAACTAATTTTTTTGTTCCTCCAAGAATAAAACATCAAATTTTAAATCAAGACAAACAACTCATTATTTTGATAAATCCGTTGAGTGCCTTAGGACATCAATTTTATATAGAGTATGATAAATCAAAAGTCAGTGTTTTGGAAGAGTACTTCAAAAGTAATTTATTGAGAATCTTGAAAAGGTATGAAAATGAACAAATACTGTTTGAAGATTTTTGTATAGAAATAAAAGAATGTTTATTGAATTATAAATGTAACTGCGAAAATAACAATCACTTAGAAGATGATAGAATAAAAAGAGCGATTGATTTTATGGATGAAAACTTTGATAGAATACTTTCTATGGAACAAATGGCTGATTTTTGTTCGCTTTCCTCTACTCGTTTTCTCCATTTATTTAAAGAAAAAACAGGACTAAATTTTAGAAGGTATCAACTTTGGAACAAACTCATTTTTTCTCTTCCTCACCTTTCTTCTCATTTGATTACTGAAACAGCTCATCAGTTTGGTTTTACAGATAGCTCACATTACACACGAACTTTCAATGAAACGTTTGGAGTTACTCCCAAATTTTTTAAGGCTTCTAAAGAAGCGATAAAATAAAACTTAGCCAGTTTATACAATTTTAGAGTTGAAATATATGGCAATTTTGTAAGAACAAAGAAGACAAATAATTTATTTCTGTTTTCTCAATTTTCACAAAAAACATCTAAAAATATGTACACTCCCATAAAAGAAATTGAAAACTATCAATCTACAAATCAGTCAAAAAAATTTCTCAAGGAAACTCAACTTTTAAATTATTCAAACAGTCAGATTCAAGGTTTAATAAAAGAAAGAAATTGGTTGAAAATGAATTCTATCGAAAAAGTCAAATCTATTTATAATTATGTTCGTGATGAAATTAAATTTGGTTATAATAAAGCAGATGATATTTCGGCTTCACAAGTTTTGAAAGATGGATACGGACAATGTAATACAAAGGCAACTTTACTGATGACTTTACTCAGAGCTTGTGAAATTCCAAATAGAATTCACGGTTTTACGATAGACAAAGCATTGCAAAAAGGAGCAATAACAGGTATTTGGTATAAATTATCGCCAAAAAATATTTTACATAGTTGGGTAGAAGTTTATATAAATGACAAGTGGTATTTTTTGGAAGGTGTGATTTTAGACAAAGAATATTTATCTAAATTACAAACAGCAAATCAAGAATGCAAAACTACTTTTTGTGGATACGGAGCTTATACAGATAACTTCAAAAACCCAGAAATTGAATGGAATTTGAACAATACTTATATTCAAGAGAAGGGAATTAATCAAGATTTTGGCTTATTTGATACACCAGATGAGTTTTATCAAAAACACCAACAAAACTTAGGTTTCTTCAAGAGATTCATTTTTCAAAAAATAGTCAGAAATAAAATGAATCAAAATGTAGAGAGAATACGAAATAGCAAATAATAATAAAAAACGGCTTCATTTACGAAGCCGTTTTTGTTTTTAATAAGAAAATATTGAGTAATAAAAATGAATGTTATTCTGAAAGAACAAACTTTCTTAAAGCAGCACCATCTAATGTTTCTACTTTAAGTTGATACATTCCTCCTGTTAGTTTATCAGTATAGACTTTATAACGAGTAGAAGAAATACGTTCTACTTTCAAGTTTATTTCTCTTCCTATTGCATCAATCAATGTGAATTTAGGTGTTCCGTTTGGATAATTTGTTCCAAAATCTAAGAAGAAAACACCATTATTTGGATTAGGAAAAAGTGAAAGACTGCGTAACTCAATAGGTTCTTCAATTCCTGTAACATCACTAGCTGTAAAGATAATACTTTGAGAAACCGAACTACAACCTGCTTCAGAAAGAACTAAAAGACTATATTCTCCTGTTTCTGTGGGTGTGTAGGTAGCTTCAAAAGCATTTTCAATAGGATTTCCATCTTTTAACCATTGATAAGTAACTGGTTCTGAGTTTATTACTGAGCTTGTGAAAACTTGGTTATCGACCAATTCAATAGAGAGTTCAGGTTGTGGAAGTGTTGTGATTTCTATTTGATTCGAACGAGCCGTACATCCTTCTGCCGTTATTATTTCTGCTGAATATATTCCTGCTGTTGTTACTGTGTAATTTATTTGATTTGCAAAAGCTAAAATAACTCCATCTTTTCTCCAACGAATTTGAGTACTGCCAGCAAATTGTGAGCTAATTTCCAAGCGCAATCCAAAGGGCTGATTTTCACAAAAAACAGTTTGTTGTGGTTCTGCTACTGTAAATCCTAATCCTTCTGCACACTCTACATTTAGGGTAATTTGTCTTCTTTGAAGTGTCAGATTAGGTAAAGCAGGGTTTGTAACCAAAGCTGTATAAATACCTGCATCTGCAATTCTGACTCTATTTATAGTCAGTGTTTGAAGTGTAGAATTATTCTGTCCATCCTTTAGCCATTGATAAATATTTCCATTTCCTTGTGTCTGAACAGTGAAAGAAATAGATTGATTAACAGTTGCTAAAATATCTTGTTCTTCATTGATAAGAGCTTGTGGCGCATAATCAAAAGTTTGGAAACTACGATTTGCATAAGGCAATAAATCATCAAATTCTAAACTATTTTCTGCTATACGAAAAACGGATAAGTTAGCTAATTGCTGAATTTCTGTTGTTGGTAAAGAAGTAAGGTTATTTGTATTTATTTCCAATATAGTAAGTACAATCAAATTATTCATTGCTGTTGGTAGAGTAGCAATAAAGTTACGATTGGCATACAATTCTCTTAATTTTATAAGGTTGGTAATAGAATTTGGAAACTCTGAAAGTTTATTATCACTTACATTGAGAACTAATAGTTCGCCTAAGTTTCCTATTGTGATAGGAAGAGTAGTAAATTTATTATCATTCAAATATAGATTTTGAAGGTTGGTTAAATTTCCAATTTCATTAGGCAAGGCATCAAGATTATTTCGTGAAAGCCAAAGAGCTTGAAGATTTATTAGTCCACCAAAAGAAGCAGGAACAGCACCTTCAAATAAATTTTTATCTAAATCTAAATAAGTAAGTGTCTCAAGACTTCCGATTGTAGCAGGAATCGGTCCTTCTAATTTATTATCAAAAAAGCTCAAATAACGTAGCTCTGTAAACAAATCAGCATCAAAAACATTTGGTAAATTTCCAACAAGATTACGTCTTGATAAATCTAATTCTCTTATTTTGTCTCCTCTGAGTGTTACGCCTTCCCAAGTAGCAACTGGGTCATTCAAATTCCAAGGTCTTGTCCAATTTGAACCTCCTGTTTCTTCAAAAATTTCTACCAAGGCAAGTGAATCTAATGTATTTACAAAACCTTCTATATTGAGAGTTATGGTATGACGTTCTAGGGTTAATTGTGTTGCTTGTGTATTGGTTATTCTACAATAATAATCTCCTGCATCATTAGGAACTACATTTATAATCTCTAAAGTAGGGTTTGTTTTTCCTGTTAATGGTGTATTGTCTTTAAACCATTGATACCTATTAAAATCCCCTGCTGTTTGTGAATTGAAGGTAACAGATTCATTTTGACGAATAGTAGTGTCTTTAGGAGAATAAATTTTGGCTTGTGGAGAATAAATAAATAAAGGAATTGTATTTACAAAGTCTTCTGCCGATTCGAAATCTAATCTATTACTGCCAATATTGAGTTCAAAATTAGATTCATTAATTCTAGAAAAATTTCGAACAGAATTAGGAAGTGTTCCTGTTAGGTTATTATTGTTTAGATTAAGTGTAATAACCGAACCGTAAGCAATTTCGACACCTGCCCACGTTCGAACAGGAGTAGTTAAATCCCAAGAAGTTGTCCAATTTTGTCCTCCTGTATTATTATAAATATCAACTAAAATAAGTGAATCATTTTCTCTTATATAATAAGGTTCATTTGCTTTAGTCATGTAAATATAACCTAGCTGACCAGAAAAAGAGCCATTCCCAATTTGAGGAGAAACAATCGCTTCGCCTACAACACCAAAGTTTTGAAAATTACTAGAATTACTCGCCCCTCCTCCACTAGATACTACACTTGCCGTTTGTTGAGGTGTAGTTTGGGAATAAGAAAGTTGAATATGTACACATAAGATTAAAAAAGTGAGGAAACAAATCCTGTAAATAGTAGATGTGTTCATAAGAATTGAAAATAAATAATAAGTTTTGTAAAAAGCAGATAGCAAAATAGAATTTTTCTTAAAAGAAAGTATATCAATAACGTGTAATATCTCCACTAGGTTTGTGCTAAATTACACAAATTTGAGCAGTAATTAAAGTAATAACCTAGAGAACTCTTTTTTTTAGATAAAAACAAGCACAAATTATTAAATGTTATCATCGTTATTTTGAGGGAGAATTTAAGTATAATTAAATTATGAAAAAAATAATCTTAGCATTAGCAATAAGTATATGGTCTTTTCCGACCTTGGCTCAAACTCCCAAAGGACGATATTTTGATGAATTAAATGAAACTGTTTGGCTATCATTAGCCATTGATTCTCAGTCAGACATTCTTGAATCTAAATCTCTTGGATTATGTATTGTAGAGATAGAAATAGATTTAATTCAAAAAAATACAATGCTTTGGTCTTTTAGTGAAAAATTGCAAATTGAATCGTATAATGCTGCCACACAAGAAAGAAAAATAATTCTTGAATGTAACTATGAACACGACAAGGAGAATAGAATAGTAAAACTATTTTTGGATAACAAAGTGGTAAAGTTTAGTTATGTATTTGTCTCAACAGGTAGCTGTGTGCTATTGACTAAAATAAAGAGAAATAATTAACCAAAAATTTATCCATTTAGATTAAATCAAATCTGTCAAGACATCTCAAAAATGCCTTGACAGGTTAGATTTCACAAATTAAAAAACAATCACATCTCCATCATTTGGAATATGAATTTTATGAGATAAACCATTTTTTTCTAGTTCTTTTTGTAATCCTGTTCGTGTGGTAGGACAATGGTTTACGGCTTCCAAATGATTTGCAATCACTATTCCATCAGAATTTCGAACAAATTTTAGGATGTCTTCCATTTTCATAATCAAGGGCTGAAAAATATCAAATTGTGCGCTCGCACAAGGAATTACGCTGATGGCAGGTTTGTATTCTTTTAAAACCTTATCAACAGAATTTGTATAAATAGTATCTGAACTTAGATAAATTGATTTTTGATTTGGCAACTCAATATAAAATCCCATTACATTTCCCATTGGTTTAGAGATAAATCCGTAGCCATGTTTGGCTGGAATCCCTTCTATTGTTCCTCCTAGAAAATCACTTTTCTTCCAATAATTTAACGTTTGGACAACATCTAAACCTTTCTTTTTGAATAATTTTTCGTCTTTAATGCTACACGTAACAGGAATATTATTTTTAATCAAAAAGCGTTCTGCTGCTGTATCTATATGGTCTGGATGAGAATGAGTAATCAAACAATGAGTTACTTTATCTAAAATAATTTGAGAATTATTTGGTAATTCTACAATAGGATTCTTTTGTGCCTTAAAACGAAAAAAAGTAAATGGTGGTAATGTTCCTTTTCTTCCTAACATAGGGTCAATAAGAATTATATCTTTTTCGGTTTCGATAACCATTGTAGCATTTCGGAGATGATGAATTTGAAGCATAAAAATTAAATCTAAGTTTAGAATTACTATTTGAATGTTACAAAATAAATCCTTTGAAAATCAAAACTACTTGATTCAAATCAAGAAATGCGTTTTCGAATTCGGCTTAATGTTTCGGGTGTGATATTCAAAAAAGAAGCAATATGATATTGAGGTATAAGTTCTAACCAATGTTTTTTGTAGATAAATAATTCTTGATAGAGTTCTTCAGGTGTTTTGGTAATTCTATTGTATTCTAAAAGTTCTTTGTGTTTTAATAGTTTTTTAAAGGAAGATTCTATAATGCTTTTTCCACATTGATATTTTTCCAATAATTGCTCAAATTTTATTTTATCAATGCTTAATACTTCTGCTTTGGTAAGACTTTGTTGATTTTTTTTGGTAACTAACCCACTATTAAATGCTGATAAGTCTGTAATAAATTGAGGTTGGGTATAAAAATTTATATTGATTTGTTTTTCTGAGGTTGAATAATATTCTCTAATTATTCCTTTATTTAAAAAACGAAGTTCTTTTTCAAAATCATTTTCTTTAAGAAGAAGAGTATTTTTATCAATTTTTTTAAATTCAAATAGTGAAAATAACTCTTCTAAACCGTGTTTGTTGAGAGGGTATTGTTTCCTGAAAAAAGTGCTTATTTCTTTAAATTGAGTCATAAATTATCTGCTCATTTTAGTTGTCTCTTCTAAAAGTTCTTGTGCTTTTTCCTGTGCTTCTTCTTTACTACTCACAATAAAAACAGGACTAGGATAAGGTTTTACTAAAAAGATAGCTTTTAATACTGTTCGGTGTAAAAAAGAAGGGGCGATAAAAATGATAGCAATCGCTTGTTTTTGAATGCGTTCATTATTTTCTTCTAAATATTTTCCTTGCAGAATTCTATATTTGGCTTCTAAATAAGATGCTTTTGAAGTATCCATAATAGAAATATAACGCTCTGTTTTCGATGGAATGGCAGCTGTTTCTTTCAAATAATTTTCAAAGTTCTCATCAGTTGCTTTTTCTCCTGTAAACTCAACTTTTATGATAGGCAATTCTGAATAATCAAAAGTTGCGTAGGGTAGATTTTCCATTTTTAGATATTTAACTTGTGTGGTTTTTCTCTTCTTCCAAAAGTTCATTTGCTTTTTCTCGTGCTTCTTCTTTATTACTCACAATAAAAACAGGGCTTGGATATGGTTTTATAAAAAAAACACCTTTTAGTAGTGTTCTATGTAAAAAAGAAGGAGCTATTATCACAACAGCAATCGCTTGTTTTTCGATGCGTTCCTTATTTTTGTCTAAATATTGTCCTTGTAAAATTCTGTATTTTGCAGATAGGTAGGTCGCTTTTGTCATATCCAAAATAGAAATATAACGTTCTGCTTTCAAATAAATAGAATTTATTTCTTCCAAATAAGCTAAAAAATTCTCATCAGTAGCTTCTGCTCCAGTAAGTTCTCCCTGTATGAGAGGCAATTCTGAATAATCAAAATTTGCATAAGGTAGGTTTTCATTTTCCATTTTAGATAGTTACTTTAGTTTTTACTGAAACAACTTCAATTTAAAAATAGCTATATTTTTTCTTCTATAATCAATCTCCATTTATCAGATTCTGCAAACTCTTTTATGATTTGATTTCTGTCTTTCAATAAATTTGTCATATATTTTTCTAAAAATATACTATCAGCTAATTTTCCAAAAATACCAAAAGGTGATTTATAATCAAAAATATCTATCATTTCAACTCCATTTTTTGTTTTTTTGAAAATATGTTGATGTTTGAAAAAACTGAAAATACCTTTTGTCATTTCATCTGTAAAAGAATGAGGTCTGTCAAAAGTAGTAATTTTTGACGTTAATTTCTGATAAACTCCAAAATGTTTTGCTCTCCAAGTTACCCATTCATTAAGTTCTATTAATCCTTTTGTTTTTCCTGCAATGGCTTCTTCATTAGTTTTTTGTGTAGAAATTTTGTGTAAATCTATACTTCTTGATAAGTCAAAAGCAACTTCTTGACTGTTTTGAATGAACGTAGTTATTTCTATGGTAGGCATTATTTTTTGATGAAATTTTTAACCTTCTAACTAATACTATCCACATAATCTCTAAAGAAAGTTTCGAAAAGTTCTAAAGAATGAATATCAGAATGTGCATTAAAACGAATGACTTTACTCCATTCTATTCTATCTCCAATACCTAATTTGCTACACATAAAAGAACTAAAATCAAACATAAATTCATTCAATTTTTCATCTTGCATTGCCATTAGATACCCTTGAATTACATAACTAACATCTTCAACTCGGTTGATAGAACCTGCTTCCTTGTAAGTAGTAAGGAAAAATACGTAATCGATAAAACGGAGCATAAAAATAAAGTAAGAAGTAAGAATTTCGAAGTTAGAAGTCTGAAATGAATATTATTTTTTATAAGAATTTTGTATTTTCTGTTGTAGTTCTTTTTCGTTTGGTGTATTGTGTTTTTGCTTTTTAAACATAAGAGCTGCTGCACAAATGGGTTCTCTATTTGAAGTATCTTTGCGTACAAATGACAAATAATAAATACCTTTTTGGGGAATTGTTACTTTCATTTCTATTCGTTTGCTATCTATGTTTTTTTTCTCACAATTTACTGGTATTCGTCTTGCATTTAATAAAATTATATCCAAATTATCTATGTTATTGTATTTCTCTTGAGTAATATATTTTATCTCATCTTCTTTATCAGCGACTAGAGTATATTCAACTTTATTTCTATCTCTATGTCCCATAGCCATATCTACCTTCATGGATTTGAGAAGTTTATAATCTTCTACCAAATACTCTTTCTCTACTTTAGGATAAAGATCACAGCATTTTATTCTATCAATTTTTTCAATTTTATTTGAAATAGAATTAATAGAAATTAAAAAAGGAAGCAATAAAATAAATAGGAATTTCATAATGTTAGGTTAATTTAGTTGGACGATATTTCATTTTCTTCTATCGCTATAAACTCATGAAAACTTTTTAATTTTAATACTCTTTCCCTTCTCATTAAGCCTCCATGGTCATTGTCTATAATAAAGTTTACGTTTTTAGGGATACTTTTAAGAAATTCTTTTACTAATTCAAATGAGTTACTATCCACTAGATAATAATGCATTTTATCTAAAATACTTTTCACAGCAATCAATTCTTCTTTTGAATAAAATTCTTCTATTTTATCATCAGCAGCAAAAACATTCAAAAAATTATTTTTAGTTGAAAGATAAAAATTTTGTTCCTCATCCAATTTTAATTGAGGAGAAAATTTACAGAAATCTATTTTCTTCTCATCACTTATTAAAATAATTTCGTAACTCATAATTTATTTCTGTTTTTGGGAAATTACTAGGTCTTTTTTGATTTTACTTCTAACCTCATACTTCTAACTTTATTTTCTACCATTTACGGCTACTCAAAACCACTTGTGTAGAACCCAACATTAAGATAATCAACGAAAAGAAATATAACAAGTTACGAGAATCTATCAATCCTTTGCTAAGTGATTGATAATGAAAATCTATACCCAACTGACTAATAAAATATGCTGTATCAGACCAAACATTTAGACTAGAAAGTGAAGTAAAACCTTCATATAAAAAGAAACAAAGAAAAACAGCAATGATAAAGGCTACAATTTGATTTTCGGTAAGCGAAGATGCAAAAATACCAATCGCCGTAAAAACTGCACCTAATAAAATAAGTCCGATAAAAGAACCTGCAAAGGCTGCACTATCCAAATTACCAACAGGATTTCCGAGTTGATAGACACTATAATAATAAATCAGTGTTGGAAGAAGGGCAAATAAAACCAACACCCAACACGCAAAATACTTTCCTAAGATAATTTCCCAATCTGAAATAGGACGAGTAAAGAGCAATTCCATCGTTCCAGCTCGTTTTTCTTCTGCAAAACAGCGCATCGTAATAGCAGGAATCAAAAATAAAAATATGTAAGGCGCAACTGAAAAAAGTGGATACAAATCGGCAAAACCATATTCTAAAATACTTGTCTGAGGAAAAACCCATACAAAAAGTCCCATCGCTACCAAAAAAATGATAAGAACAATGTAACCAATCAAAGAACTAAAAAAAGAGCGTATTTCTTTTAAAAATAAATTAAACATAAATGGATTTTTCTAGATTTTTTATCTCAAATATAGTGGATAGTTTAACTTTGTTGATAGCTAAAGCCGTTCTAACTGTCAGAAAATAATATATGTTTTATATCTCTAACACTTGAAAAGTATCAACTACTTGAATACAAAGGTAACAAAACTACATTATCAAATCTGTAAAGAAATTGATTAGAAACTAAATTTCCCATTTTTTTAAGAATAGTTTTTTATATGTACTATCTTTGCAACTTCATTTTAGGAACAGATTAATTTATAATTCTCACATTCATTTATCATACATGTATATTTTAGGACTTAATGCGTATCATGGCGATTCTTCTGCCTGTATTCTCAAAGACGGAAAATTAATTGCTGCTACTGAAGAAGAACGTATCAGACGTATCAAACATTGGGCAGGTTTTCCTACTGAAGCTATTAAATTCTGTTTGGAAGAAGCTGGTATTTCTATTGAAGAAGTAGATTATATTACTATTTCTCGTGACCCTTCTGCCAATTTACAAAAGAAAATCCTTCATACAATAAAAAAAGGAGTGAGTTTGAATACGTTAGTTAGTCGTTTTACAAATTCAAGAAAAGTATCAAATGTAAAAGAGGAATTATCAAATGCACTTAATATTTCTATTTCAAAGATAAAAGCTGAAGTAAAGAATGTAGAACATCACCGTAGTCATTTGGCAAGTGCTTTTTTTGTTTCACCGTTTGAAGAGGCTGCATTACTTTCGATTGATGGTTTTGGTGATTTTACTTCTACCATGACAGGTACAGGAAAAGGAAATCAAATCAGTGTTTTGGATACTGTTATTTACCCTCATTCAATGGGAATTTTTTATACTTCTTTTACTCAATATCTTGGTTTTGATAAATATGGCGATGAGTATAAAGTAATGGGACTTGCTCCTTATGGAGAACCAACTTATTTAAAGGAATTAGAAGATGTTGTTCATTTATTACCAAACGGACTTTTTGAGTTAAATACAGCTTATTTTAAACATGCAAAAGAAGGTGTTACGATGGCGTGGGAAGGTGGATATCCAAGTATTGAGTCTATTTTTTCTGATAAAATGATAGAAAAATTTGGAAAACTTCGCACAAAAGAGGAAGAACTAACTCAAGACCATATCAATTTAGCAACTTCTGTACAGCGAATGACTGAAAAAGTAATTTTTCATATCCTAAATCATTTACACAAAAAAACAGGTTTAGATAATTTGTGTGTAGCTGGTGGAGTTGCTCAAAACTCGGTGGCAAATGGAAAGATTTTAGAAAATACACCGTTCAAAAATGTTTATGTACCAAGTGCAGGACACGACGCAGGAACAGCTTTAGGTTCGGCTTTATATTTCTACAATCAAGAACTCAAAAAATCTAGAATAGAACCCATTTGGCACGCTTACACAGGAAGTAATTATTCAGATACAGAAATAGAAACAATTCTTAAATCTGAAAAAGCAACAAAAGAAGCTGCAAAAGAAATTGAATATTCTGTTTTGAGTGATGAAGAATTATACAAAACGGTTACAGATGCGATTCTTGATGCTGGTGTAATTGGTTGGTTTCAAGGAAGTGCCGAATTTGGTCCTAGAGCATTAGGAAATCGTTCGATTTTAGTTGATCCACGTCGTACAGATGCTAAGGAATTATTAAACGAAAAAATAAAGCGTAGAGAAAGTTTCCGTCCTTTTGCACCTTCTATTTTGGAAGAGTATGTAGAAGAATATTTTGAAGGAGCTGATAAAGTTCCGTTTATGGAAAAAGTTTATCCTATCAAAAAAGAAAAACATGAAGTCATTCCTGCCGTTACTCATGTCGATGGAACAGGGCGTTTACAGACAGTAAGTGCAAGTACGAATCCACGTTATCACAAACTTATTGATACATTTAGACAAAAAACAGGTGTTCCTGTTCTGCTGAATACTTCTTTTAATGAAAATGAACCGATTGTAAATACACCACAAGAAGCATTAGATTGTTTTTTACGTACCAAAATGGATATTCTTGTTTTAGGGAATATTGTGGTAAGAAGAAAATAAATTATGAATCTGGTTCAAGCGTCGACGCTTGAACCAGTTAAAAATAAAAAACTATGATACTCGTAACTGGAGGAACAAAAGGAATAGGAAAGGCAATTTTAGAAAAATTTATGCAAAATGGACACGATGCCATTACATGTTCTAGAAATAATGAAGAACTTTTCAAACTCAAAGAAGAATTAGAATCAAAATATTCTACCAAAGAAAATCCTGTCATTTTGTATTACAGACAGGCAGATTTGTCAAAAAAAGAAGACATAGTTTCTTTTGGAGAATATGCGAAGAAAATCATTTTGCTTAATGAAAAAGAAGCCAAAAAAGAAAATACAAAGAAAAAAGGTTTTGAAGTCATGGTAAATAACACAGGTGTTTTTGTTCCAGGCAAAATCTTAGAAGAAGAAGAGGGTAATTTTGAAATGCAAATCCATACAAATCTATTTAGTGCCTATCATCTGACGAGAATGTTAGTTCCTATTTTAGTGGAAAGAAAAGATGGACATTTATTTAATATTTGCTCAACGGCAAGTATTACAGCTTATCCAAATGGAGGAAGTTATTGTATTTCTAAGTTTGCGCTTCATGGCATGACAAAAGTATTGCGTGAAGAACTCAAAGAACATAATGTAAAAGTTACTTCTGTTATGCCTGGTCCTACTTATACGTCAAGTTGGGAAGGTGCAGGTTTGCCAGAAGAGCGTTTTATGCCTTCTAGTGATATTGCTGAAAGTGTTTTTTCTGTCTATTCGCTTTCTAATCAGACAGTTGTAGAGGAAATTGTGATGCGTCCACAACTTGGGGATATTTAGAAATACATACAATAAACTAAAATTTTTTTTATAAAAAAGATATTATTTCAGTTTGGATACATAAGATATATTTTGCTTTTTTGAGAAAAAAAATCTTTCATAACTCAAAATGCAAGGATTAGGAGAACTCACTTCAAATAAAGCAAATATAAACGAAACTATTTAAAATAATTGAATGCAGTTGCATTTATAAATAAGTTAGCCACAAGATAAAAGAACATTATGCAATACGACAAAGACTTGGAATCTGAACATAAAGAACTATTTCTTGAAGCAAGGGAATTTTTGTTATCCTTTGACGGAATAGTTGAAACAAAAAAAGAACGAATTACGACTTATTCGAATGAAAAAGGCGGAATTTGCCATATGCGAACAATGCCTTATGGAATCGATTTCGGATTTCTAAAAGGTGCGAAAATGGAAGACAATTTAGGACTTCTAACAGGCAAAGGAAAAGCGATTAGAGTTCTGCCACAAAAAGAATTGAATAAAAAAGCGGTGGAATATTACATAAAACAAGCTATCGAAATAAACTCAAAAAAATAATTGACTTATAACGAAATCATAGAATATCTTTATGACCTAAAAGATGCTGAAAAGGTTGTTTTCAAAGAAAAGAAGTTTGGAATAATATCAAAAAATTCTTTAGGAATTTACCATAAGGAGTTGAAAATTATAGCCAAAGAGATTGGACAAGACAATGAACTTGCATTGCGACTTTTTGAAAGCGGAATTTATGAAGGTCGGCTTTTGTGTAGCAAAATGTTCAAACCAAAAGATGTTACCGAACCATTAATGGAAAAATGGGTTAAGACATTCGAGAATTGGGAAATTTGTGACAGTTTCAGTATGGGACTTTTTTCAAAAAGCAAATTTGCACTTGCCAAAATATTGGAATGGACTGAAAGAAAACCCGAATTTGAAAAAAGAGCAGGATTTGCAATTATGGCTTCATATTGTATGGCAGATAAAACTTCAAAAAACGAACTATTTGAACAGTTTTTTCCAATTATCAAACGAGAAGCCAATGATAATAGGATGTATGTCAAAAAAGCTGTGAACTGGGCATTGCGGAACATTGGAAAACGAAACATTGACCTTAATAAAAGAGCAATTGAAACTGCCAACGAAATATTGGAATTTGAGAGCAAATCTGCAAAATGGATTGCAAATAATGCCTTGACCGAATTACAAAAAGATAATTTGAGAATGTCAGATTATCCAAGAACCGAATATAGAAATCCAGTGGCTAACAATGTATATAAAAAATAGGCGAAACAGTAATAAAATCAAGGTTTTTGGCTCGTATCAAACTTTGTATTTAACGGAAAGTTTGGTGCTTTGAAATCGCCTACTTTTCATATACTAAACGTTAGCTGCCATTTTAGTAAAAATCATTTACAGGAAATTATGAACAAGTCTAGTGATAACACATTATTTGAATTGTTTTTTCATAAAAGCAAAGAATATTATATTGATAAATTAATAAGTTATCAAAAAGGGCAAAAGTTTACTTTTAACGCCTTTGCGTTTTTGTTTGGACTTTTTTGGTTTACATACAGAAAAATGTATGTACAAGCACTTGTGATTTTGCTTATTTTAGGTATAGAAGGATTTTTGGAAGTGTTACTTTTTCCTGATATGGATGAGACTACTATTAACAATGTTAATATTTTTATGACAATTTTAATAGCTACAATCACAGGTTTTACAGGAAATTATTTATACATAAAACACGCAGAGAGAATAATTGAAAATACTCAAAAAAAATATAATGACACCGAACAAATATATGAGATAGTCAAACGTAAAGGAGGTGTTAGTTACTTAGTTTTTATCATATTGGTAATTATAATAGTTTTATTTTTCCTTTACAACAACTTTATCACATAAAAACCGCCTAAACAAAAATAGGCGTAAACTTTTGACACAGACATTTGAACATCAAATAAATTTTGTAGGTTTACGAAAGGATGAGCTTAGAAATCCTATATTCGCTAAGCCATACCGTTAGCAGCAAGTTTAAGGAAAATGACTGTAAATAGTGAAATTGTGTTTCCAGTATTAGAACTAACAGATTGGATTTTTGATAGTGAAAAAGTTCTGGACATTGAGTTTAAATGGGATGGGATTCACTACATCAAAGAAAAAGACTTTGAAAAACAACACAAACGTGTCCTTATCGATTGTAACGGAAAAGTATTAAAAGTGACTGGCAACAAGATCTTACGAAAGAAAGGAACTTTGTTATCATTTATTATTCCTCCTACACTTGTTGTAGAATTTAATTTAGAATTAACAGGAAGGACAATGACTCTTGAAGAAGTGAAGACAAAAATTCTTTCTAGAAGTGCAGAGAATTTTCATATTACCTATAATAAATTAATGACCAAGAACGATTATAATCAGCAAATAAAAAGTGCAGAAACGTTCGAAACTCTTTTCAATATTGCTGCATTTGTTGAAGAATAACAAAAACCTGCCACCAACATTGGCTTAGCAAAAATGGGCGTAACGTTTTGACACAGACATTTGAAAATAAAAAACCTCTAAAAATTCAATCGAATTGTAGTCCATCCTGTCGTTGTTTCCCAAGCTGGTGTTCCTGATGAAATATCTTCTCCTCCTGCATTACTATTCATTGGAGAAAGACTTTTTTCATTGAGCAAATTCTTTATAGAAACTCCCCATTGCAGCGTTTTAGTTATGTTCCATTGAGAAGACAGATTTAGGATAAGTCCTCCATCAACAACTGTTCCGATAGGTGAGTACCAACCTCCATAATAAAGTGCATTCATTCCCACAGAAACTTTTGGGATAGGTCGTACAATAAAATTAGTTCTGAAAATACTTTCTGGATAGGCTTTAAAGTGTAGGGTTTCATTACCATCATCAGCCAAATACATACTATTTCCTCCTTGTGCAATTTCTTTTTGTTCATCTGTTGCTCCTAATACTTTTACAAAAGAGTGTGATACAATCAAACTGAAAATATCATGCGAGTAAGTCATTGAAGATTCTAAACCAACTTGATTAAAACTTCCAGGCGTATTTTTGAAATACCAAAACCCATTCCAGTCTCCTGCTTTATCTGTTCCAATTTCATCTAAAACGATATTATCAGGGTTGCGATAAATTACACCCACATCAATTACATTTGTGATACGGTTATAAAAAGCAACAGCATTAAACTTTAGTTTTTTAGAAGGTAAATAAGTAAATGAACCCTCAATTCCGTTTATTCTTTCAGGCAAAACAGTTGGAATATTTGTTTCTGTAATATCTGTTGGATTTCCATTATCATCAAAAACTGGAATATCTGCACCATTTACACGACCATAATTATCAGCACGCAAAAATCCATCACCGTTATAACCACCTGTATAATGCAAACCTACTGCACCTCTAAAACCTGTTTGATAAGAAATACGAGTAATAAATTTTTCGGTAGGAGAATAAATAGCACCCACACGAGGCGAAATATTATTTCCCCAAAAAGGATGATTATCATAACGAAATGCTCCAAAAATTTCTAGTTTATCAGAAAAAGCATAATAATCTTCTGCAAAAAGACTAAAAACTTGAATATCTTTTCTAAAACCCATTGTCAGAACTTGATTTGCTGTGGTTGGGTCAAAAGCACCAATAACATTGGCTATAAAATTATTATTTTGATTGTTGGTTTTTCCCATCTGAAAAACTCGTGCTTCAAGACCTATTGCTAGATTATTATTTGGTATTAATTCATTGAGATTCAAAAGTAGTTTTCCTCCCAAACGGTCTTCCCGAGTTCCTCCCATGGCTGTTCCGATAACAGAAAAAAGTGCAAAATTATCTTGAGCATAACTTACTTCTGCCTTCAAATGTGCGTGCTGGCTCAAATTAAAATTATACGAACCTGTAATGCTAGTCAGTGTTTGATTAAATACATTTCTATCTCTATAAAAATTATATAAATCTCGTATTTGGTCGGTATAAGTAGCTTCAATTCTAAAATTTTTATATTCAATATTTCCAGTCATCAAAACACTTTCTGATTTTCTCAAACGTAACCCAATGTCTTTTACTTGTCCTCCTGCAAAACCTTGATTTCCCTGTTGAGCAACCCATCCAGCATCTCTTAGTTTTTGTCCATCATAACGACTTGTAGAAATATAAAAATAACTTTTCAAATCTCCAGAACGAAGTTGAGCATCAAAACTTCCATTCAAAGCACCATTTAATCCAAAGCCAGCCGTCATATTTGCTTTAGCAAAGCCTTCATTTTTGCCAAATTCACCTTGTTTTGTTACGATATTTATTACTCCCAAAAGCGCACCCTGCCCAAGTGTAACTGAACCTGCACCACGAATAACTTCTACCCTTTCTATATAATCATAGTTTGTATTATTCAGAATTGCATCAGCAGGTCCCCAAAAAAACTCGGTATTTACATTATGTCCGTTTATCAAAAGCATTACCTTTGAATTGTTATCAGGTGCAAGCCCACGAAAACCCATAATCATATCATCTTGGTCTTCAACAAGAAAGAACCCTGGAACAAAAAGAGTCAGAGCTTCTGCCAAGGTACGAGCCGAACTAAGTTGAAGTTGTTCACGAGTAATGGTAGTAACAGCAGCAGGTTGTTTATTTTCATCTGTACTTACATTAGAAGCAACATTAATAGCTGTTTGGGCTTCTTCAACTTCGGTAAGTTCATCTAAAGAAAACTTATATAATTCATTTTGAAGAGAATCTATTTGAGCAAAAGAGGGAAAGCAAACTAAATTTAGTAAAAGTATAAATAGTAAATTATTTTTCATAAAAGTAGTATAATGTAAGGGGAATTTGACTTTTTATTTTAATTAGTTAAGTTAGTTAATTTTTAAATTAAAAAAAAGTTTTTCCTAAAAATATCTAAAAAACTAGTTAACATGAGCTTGGTACTATACCTGTCAGACACTTCAGAGTGTCAGACAGCTATGTTGGGCTATCTTGTCTGTACTGACAGACAAGATAGTTCGCAAATCAGCTAATAAAGAAGCATAGACTGATAAATCCATAAATTATAATACCGAGTTCAAGTTAGTTAGTGATTATTTTTTCTGAAATCCTAACCACATATTTTTTTTTTGCTTTAATATTTTGCAGCAAAATCATTCAATAATTTGTTATCTATCAATTTTATTATTTCCCTAGCTGTTTGTGTATCAGGGCTTTTACTTCTGTAAACAGTTTTCAAACTATCGCTTGCAGTTTCATTATATTCTCTTCCACAAGATGTATCTAAACTTGCCCCATTTTTGACAAGCAATTCCAAACAAGCAATAAAATCTTCATTTATTTCCATCGGAAAATCAATTCTTTTTTGTTCGTATTTGGCATAAATAGCATAAAAAAGAGGTGTTTGTGTAATTTTATAAGGACTTTGTTTGGGTCTTTTATAGGCAAATTTTTTCTCTACTGCTGCGCCATTTTCTAGTAAAAACGTTACCATATCCACATCTCCAATTTTGGTAGAATACGCCAAAAAAGGATAGGGACAGCCATAGTCTACCGAAATAGAACCTTCTAAAATCTTCTCTTTTATAGCTGCTGTATTTCCACTTGTATATTCATTGCAGGTAGTTTCTCTTTTGTAAGTCGTAATTCCTAAATAACCAATCATTCCAAAAACACCTATAAAAATAGATGCAATAATGCTGATAGCTAGAATTTTTACTGCTTTATCTTCCATTGTTGTTTATTATTTGGGGTTGAATTTTTTTTTAATCAAAAAATCCCTAGTCAATAGAGATTGAATAAGGATTTTTTGTTTGTTACTTTATGAAATTGAGAATTATCTAATTCCGTGTGACCATTTTATCATCCAAGGAGAAAGAATCAAAGCTAAAATAGCAAATCCAATTGCTGCAAATCCTACTTGAGAGAATACAGTAGAATAAGTATAGAGCTTTTCCATTCCTTCACTAAAATTAGCTGCTTGGTCTGCCGTAACTCCTGTTATTAGTTCTACTAATCCATCAATAAAAGTAGGTTCTGTGGCTGCTTGTGTTCCTTCAGCTTTTCCACCTGTTGTAAGAGTTGCAATAATTCCTGCAATATGGTGAGCAAATGCAGAAGATAAAAACCAAACTCCCATCATAAAGCCCACAAATTGTTTGGGTGTAAGCTCGGTTACTTTAGAAAGACCTACTGGAGAAATAAATAACTCTCCTGTTGTCATTAATAGATATCCCAAAATTAAAAATATCATTGGTACTTGTGCACTTTCATTTACAAAACGAATAGAAAGAGCAAAAATCAAAAAGCCTAATCCTAATTGACCAATTCCTAAAGCAAATTTAATAGGTGTATAAGGATTCATTTTTCGTTTGGAAAGAGTCACCCACATCACAGAAAATGGAATTGCAAATAAGATAATAAAAAATCCGTTAATAGAGTTGGTTTGTGCTGCATTCATCAATACTAAATCGACACTATTTTTTGCAAAAAGCGTAAGAGAACTACCACTTTGCTCAAAGAATGACCAAAAAACGGTAATAAAAAAGGTAAGTAAGGAAACTACAAAAACTCGTTGAGCTTCTTCTTTTGATATACTTATCATAATATAAATTATATAAGCAATAGAAATAGCTAATGCACTATATAAAATCCAAGAAACATATTCATTTTCCCAAACTAAAAATGTAAAAATAGGTACAGACATAAAAGCGAGTACATATACAACTGATTCTACCATTTTCGAAACTGTACCTTTTCCATTTGGAGGATGTCCTTCATTTCCAAAAATATTTTTTCGCATTCCATCCCAAAAGAATATCAATCCTGCAAGCATACCTACACCTGCTGCCCCAAATCCCCAGTGATAACCAAACTCTACAGCTAACCAACCACATACTAAAGGTGAAATAGCTCCACCAATATTAATGCCCATATAAAAAATAGTAAAACCACCATCACGTCGTGGATCACCTTCTTGATAAAGACTTCCTACAAAAGAAGAAATATTAGGTTTGAAAAAGCCATTTCCTACAATGATTAGAGCTAGAGCAGTATAAAAAGCTGCTTCATTTTCAATTGCCAAAACAAAATGTCCTATAGCCATAAGAATTCCTCCTAATATAATTGCCTTTCGATATCCAAGTATCTTGTCTGCGACCATTCCACCTATAAAAGGTGTTGCATAAACTAATGAACCATAAGCAGCATATACCACGATTGATAATTTTTCACCATTTGGAAGCCCATTAAACAAGACATCAGTCATGTAAAGAACAAGTAAGGCACGCATTCCGTAGAAACTAAATCGTTCCCATAGTTCTGCAAAAAATAGATAAAAAAGTCCTTTTGGGTGTCCAAACATTTCTTGCAAGTCGCCATCGAATGCGTCCTTGTCTGGTTTTGCTGGTATTCCTTCTGTTGCCATATAATTGGTATTGGTTTGTATTTTATGAGTAAATAATTTATTTTTAGTATTTTTGAAAATACGTCTTTCAGTACTGCGAATTTATGAATTTATAATGAATAATTTTGAAACAATTATAAATTAGAGGAGAATCAAGGGAGAAATAAACGTAATTCATTCTTTATCAGTATGAAAATAATTTAAGCAAGTTAAACAAAGTCATTAAATTATCCTCAAATAGTTTGTTATATTTACATTCCCTTAACAAAACAGCTCTTTTAAAATTAACTTTACATGCTATCAGTAACTATTTATTGACTTAGGAAGTGGTAAATTATTTCCTTACAAATAAATAAAATGTATTTTTACTGGTAACTATTTACTGATAACTGGTAACTGAAAAACTTATGTTCGATTTTGATTTTCGATTCTTAAATACAGAAAACAAACCCACATCTTATTTTGATAAACCAGCTTCCATAGAACAAGAAGGAGTTTATTTTGATGGAGAAATGCTTGCTTTTGAAGATATTCAAGAAGTAGTTCGGTATCGCAACCGACTTTCCTTTATTATTAAAGCAGGTGCAAGAACAGCCGTAGATGAGTTTTTATTACCTCACTTCAATGGTTTTATGATTCGTGTAGATGAAGATGAAGCCTTTGATATAAAAAGTCAGATTGATAGAAGATATACAGAAATCCAAGTAGAGGAGCGAAAAGAAGAACTAAAAGCACAAGATGAGCTACATAATTTTAGAAAAGCTGAGTGTCCTACGTGTAGAAGTCATTTAGATTTATCTTATCTACGACCGACAAAATATATTTTTTGCAGATATTGTGATTCCATTTTTAATAAATATGGAAATTATACTGACTTGAATGATTACAAAATTTGTCCTGTTTGTAATTATTACAATCGTTTGCAGGTTACGCCAAAAGTTGAAGCCTATTTTTATGGAAAAGATGAGAAAGCATTTTCTTTTGAAAAAGTATATCAATGTGATAGCTGTACAGAAAGAGAATTACGTCCTCGTTTTTGGAAAAATGTACCTTTTATAATTGGTGCTTTTGCTGATTTTATAGCTAAAAATAAAATAGAAACAGATATTGACTCCTCGTATGCCGAACTTACAAAAGCAAATTTATTGGGATATTGGGGACAAATAGAAGAAGCCAAACCTCTTTACGAATCGATGTTTTTGTATGTAAAAGACCAACCAGGGGTGCTTTATGATTTCGGAAAAGCCTATTTAGATACTGCTTTGTTGCTATTGGAAGATGCCGAATTTACAGGTGAAGATGCTGCTTTGCCTTATATTCGTGAAGCTGTTCGCTGGCTTTCTCGTTGTCTGCGAATGTGTTCGAATTATCAGCCTGCTATCAAACTTTTTGAAGATAATGAAGAATTGGAGTATGAAATAGATGACGATGAATTGGATGATGATTATTAATAGGAATCATAAAATAGAGATTGGAGACTAAAAATCTGTGTAGCTAACAGATGCAAAATAAGAATTAAAAGCAAATCAATCAACTTTTTCAAATTCTAATTCACCACCTTTAGCTACATCATAAAGCGTGAGTCTGGTAGCTTCATAAGAAGTAACTTTATAACAAGTTATTTTTTCATCACCACTTCCAATCACTAAAAAAGTTCCTTTTTTGTCATAAGTGCCATTTTCATCAGGGCATTTGTCATAGATTGCAAAAACGGTATATTTATCTTTCGAATTATTTTTTTGAGTATTTGTGTTTTTTTGTTGGTTTGAATAGTTCAAGTTTAGAGTAGAATATATTTTTCTACCTTCAAAAGTTAAATATAAAGATTTCGTTTTTTGTCCTGTATTTTCAATTAATCTCCATTTTCCATCTAAATTAAAATTAGGAGTTTTGATTGTTTCTATTCCATCTAAAGAAATAGTAAAATTACTAGAATCAGTAGGTGAAATAGTGTAAAAGTGTTTATATTCTTTCTCGGTGGCATTTTCCAAGCAAGAAACAAAAAGTAGTGTGATTCCTGAAAAAAGAAATGTAAAAATGAAATATTTAGAAAGCATTGTAAATAAATAATAAGTAAATAATCAAAAATAAAATAATCTTACTAAAAATGAACCTTATGCTGTTTGTCTTTTCTTCTGAAAAAAAATCTATAAATTATCATCGTTTTTATTATATGATTAAAAGTAGTGTTTTTTATATACTATTTTTTATATTTAGTTCTGTTCTAAGTATAAAAAAAGGTGTTGCACAAGACTATTCTAATCAAAATACAAAGAATGATTCAATAAATAAAGTACGAAAAGAATCTCAAAATCAAGCAAAAAAATCATATCCAAGCATATTAAATGCTACAAAAAACACAATGAATGTGCTTTGTAGCTCCGAAATGCAGGGAAGAGGATATGTTAATAAAGGTGAACAACTTGCTGCAAATTACATTGCAGAAGAATTTGAAAAAATAGGATTATTGAAGTACAAAAGTAGTTATTTTCAGTCGTTTAATCTAAAGTCTGTAAATACTTTTCCAAAAAAAATACAATTAAAATCTAAAAATTATACTTTTCAAGGAGGAAAAAATTATTTAGTTGCTTCTTTTTCTAATTCTGGAAGAGGAAAAGTAGGTGTTTTATATTTAGATTCAGCTTTTTTTGAAAGTGATTCGGCTCTTTTGGCATTTAATAAAGTTTCCTTAAAAAATAGTGCTATCATGTATTCGGATAAATGGACAAAAAAAATACAAGTAGAAAATCCATCTTTTTTAGAAAAAATACAAGAAGCAAAGGCTGTCTTTATCAGAACAAAAAAATTGATTGGTGTTCCTTCGCCTATTGCTTATTCAAAACCTTATTTTGAAGTTTTGGATAGTATTTTCCCAGTTTATGAACCTCTTGATTTGGTAGATTTGGCAGACTTAAAATTAGCAAAGAAAACAAATAAAATTAAAACTTTAAAATTCAAAGTAAAGTCAGAACTTGTGGAACTTCAACCTTCTCAAAATGTCATCGGTTATATAAAAGGAACTGTAACCCCTGAAAAAGTTATTGTTTTTTCGGCTCATTACGACCATTTGGGCAAAATGGGCAAAGATGTTTATTTTGCTGGTGCAAATGATAATGCTTCTGGTGTGGCTATGCTTTTGGAGTTAGCAAAATATTATGCTGAAAATCCTCCTGAATATTCAATAGCTTTTATGGCTTTTGGTTCGGAAGAAATTGGTATTTTAGGTTCAATGTTTTACACTAAAAACCCACTTTTTCCATTAAAAAACATTCAGTTTTTGATAAACTTAGATTTGGTAGGAACAGGCGAAAAAGGAGCAACAGTAGTCAATGCAACTATTCATGAAAGAGAATTTGCCTTATTAAAAAAGATAAATACCGAACAAAATTATTTAAAAACAATAGAAAGTAGAGGAGAAGCAGCCAATTCTGACCATTATTTTTTCCATAAAAATAGAGTTCCTAGTTTTTTTATTTATTTGAATGGAGGAAGTCAAGCCTATCACGATATAAATGATACTCCTGAAAATGTATCTCTTTTTGCATATCAAAATCTGTATGAGCTTTTGATAGAATTTGTTGGTCAGTTATCAATAAATAGTAACCAGTAACCAGATTATAATTAATATTTGTTGTTTAAGAATAGGTTTTGTGCATTTATTTGTTGGTGTCGCTATGCTAAAACACCAATAAAGGCTAGGAATAGTAACCAGTATTATAATCATTATTTGTTATTACCCCAAAAAAAAAGACATAAAAAAAGGCTTTCAAGTAGCAAATTATCTAAAAGAATTTTTAAATAATTTGTCTATACCAAAAAGCCTTAATTAATACCTTGAATCAAATCTTAAATTAAGTATAAAGTCAAAGTAGTAGAAACACTAGAGTTAGTTAGAGTAATTCTTATTTGTGTGTACGTTCGTCAGAAACAGTAAGTTTATGACGACCTTTTGCACGTCTAGCACGAATTACATTGCGTCCTCCTGGAGTTTCTGAACGTGAGCGAAAACCATGTTTGTTTTTACGCTTGCGTTGTGAAGGTTGAAAAGTACGTTTCATAATAGTATGGATTAAATAAATTAAGAAGTCAGAACTGAAAATCAGCGTAGCTAATTAAGAAGTTGAAATTAACAATACAGAATAGTAACAAATTTCAATATCTATCTTTTATGCTTAAATCATTCTTCTTAAATCGTTTTATGAATGTTTTAAAACAATAAGGTTGCAAAATTACAAAAAGAGTAGCGTATCTACAAGAGTTATCTAAAATTATAATTGATTTTCTGCTAAAAAAGAATATTTCAATGTAATTCTGACTTTTTAAATCAGATTTCTTACTTTATTTATCTTTCTACAAGCATTTTATTTACTTCTGTACGTTGAGCTGAACGAAAATGAACAAAATATTCTCCATTTTGCCATCCATTTATATCAATAATCAAAGGCGACTTGTCAGCTTCTACAGAAAAATAGAGTACACCATCAGCATCATAAATCTGAACAGTCGCATGCATATCTGTACTTGGTAAGTGAATTTTGATATACGAACTTTCTACTTTTGAAGGTACAAATTGATTAGACGCTAATGTAAGAATCACATCAACAGGCATACTATCAGAATAAGTAATTTTACCAGCCGTATTCAAAATCTTTAAACGATAATGCAAACGAGATGCAAATGCTTTTTTGTCCACAAAAGAATAATATTCTATATCGTTGCTCTGAATAGTTTCGATAGTGGTAAAATTTCGCCCATCTATACTACGTTCTACTTCAAAGTAAGAAATAGGAACAGTTTCGGCAGCCGATTGTAATTGCCAACGCAGAATAACAGTTTTTGGCGAAGTTGCTTGTGCTTGAATACTCACTTCTTGTGCATAACTATCAGCATGTGTATTGAAAGAGCAAAAAATTAAAAGCAAGAAACAGCCTATAATGTGTGCAATAGAATTAAGAGAGTAATATATAGTTTTTTTTCGCATAGCCTTTAATATTTCAAAAATAATCAGATAAGAATCTAGTTTGAGCAACTCTTTTGGTAAGATAAGATAGTATTTTTCAAAGAACAAATCATCTATCCTTCAACTAAAATAGTCAGAATCTATACCAATAACCCTATAATTTGAATTATAGTATGTAGAAAAAAGTGTTTTTCGATAAATCTATCTTACTTAGCTACAAAACAATCTTTTATTTCTGCAAAAAAGGGAATTTTTTTACTTCTGCTTTCATTCGTTTTCCTTCTCTTACTTCCACAAAAATTTCACTTCCTGCTTTTGTAAAGTCTTTTTTGAGGTATGCCATTCCAATAGATTTACCAAGTGAAGGCGATTTTGTACCTGAAGTAACTTCTCCAATTTGATTTCCAGCAGTTGAAGAATCAAAAATGAGGTGATGCTGACGAGCAATTCCTTTATCCAAAACTTCAAAACCGATTAATTTTTTGCTAACTCCTTCTTTCTTTTGAAGTTCTAAGGCTTCACTATTAATAAATTTTTTGTTGAATTTTGTTATCCAACCCAATCCAGCTTCCAAAGGCGAAGTCGTATCATTTATATCATTTCCATACAGACAAAAACCCATTTCTAAGCGAAGTGTATCTCTTGCAGCTAGTCCAACAGGAATAATTCCGTGTTCTTTTCCACTTTCCAAAATTGCATTCCAAACCTTTACAGCATTTTCATTATTTACATAAATCTCAAAACCTCCTGCACCTGTATAACCTGTATTCGAAATGATTACATTAGGAACATCTGCAAAAGTATCTTTTACAAAATGATAATACGGAATTTCTTTCAAATCAACCTTTGTAAGAGATTGTAGCGCATCAATAGCAGCAGCTCCTTGAACAGCAAAAAGACTAATTTCATCAGAAATATTTGTCATTTCTACACTTTTAGGTTTGTGTTGCATCATCCAATTCCAATCCTTTTCAATATTAGACGCATTGACAACCAAAAAATAATCATTTTCAGCCATTTTATAAACTAACAAATCATCTACAATCCCACCTTTATCATTTGGAAGACAAGAATACTGAACTCTTCCATCATAAAGTGTAGCAACATCATTTGAAGTCACATACTGCAAAAAAGCCTCAGCTTCTTCGCCTTTTACAGAAAATTCGCCCATGTGTGAAACATCAAACATACCTACTTTTTCACGAACAGCGTGGTGTTCGGCAGTTTGAGAAGCATACCAAACAGGCATTTCATAACCAGCAAAAGGAATTAGTTTTGCGCCCAAAGCTGTATGTACATCGTGTAAGGCGACACGTTTTAAATCAGTTGAAGGAGTAGTTTCAGACATGTTATTTTTTATTATTGGATTAAAATCAATGTTTTTTTTGATGCTACAAAAGTATGAATTTTTTTTCTAATCTATCTTTAAGAAATGTGAACTAAACAAATTAGATTCTTTGTATCTTTAGATTAGTATTCACTTAATTATTTTTTTTGTATTAAACATCAAAATCTATTTAAGTTGATTAAAAAAGATTTTAAAAATAAGGTTTGAATTTTTGCTAACAGTGCCTTATCTTGCCTTATTATTTAGAATGCTGTTGTTGCAAAAATAATTTTATCAATAACAACAATAAAAAATCTTTAATCTTATTTTTCGTGGTTCAACGTACTACTATTATTACTATTTTGAGTGTTTTTGGGCTTACACTCTTTCTTATTTTTCTTTTTTTGATACAAAAAGCTGCTTGGAAGCAAGAAAATGACCTTTTAAAAACTGAATTAGATAGCCTTCGTACAAGTAGCCAAAATTTAGCCTTAGAGTTTGAAGAACAAGTCGAACAAAGGCGTATTTCGGATTCACTGATGCACCGAAAAGTATATGATAATTATTTTGATGCTTATGATGCCCAAAATTTTAGGTTGTATGCACTTTATAAAGACACAGAACGAAAATATGGTTCAGATAGCAATTTGGCTCGTGCCTTTAATATCGAAAACCCAGAATCTATAAAAAGTAATAGAGTTTTGGGCGAAATGTGGTATATTGTTCCTATTAAAGGGGTTCATTTTGTAGAAAAAAAACAAACTTGGACAAGTATTGCCAAAAAATATTATCATAATTTAAACGATTCTACCCTACTCAAAACGTTTAATAAAGAACTAAAGCCTAATCGTTTTGTGATTGTGCCTTTTAATTAATGATGTTATTACTATGGTATATTTGGTAATGCTGACTTTTATTTAGGAATAAAAATAAATTAAGATATTAATCTTTGTTGGTGTTTTAGAAGTTGTTTAAGAATGAGTTTCGTATTTTTGTTGGTGTCGCTACGCTAAAACACCAACAAAGGCAGTGTCATTTTTCCATAGAATTGGGTTTGCAAACCCAATTCTATGGAAAAATGAACATTCTTAAACAACTTCATTAGTGTAGTATACTCAATCAAAAATGGTTTTCGAAAACATAAAACTGTCAGACACTTTAACTTCTTTGAGGGCTAAAGCCGTTCATAAGTGTCAGTACAGTTCAAAAAATAAATTATCTGACACCTTTGAGGTGTACGATAAATTTTATTTTCGAAAACCAAAAATGTATGAGTATAACATCAACAAACATACAGGTACAATCCATTCTTAAATAACTTCTAGCTTTGCCGTTTTGGCAGGTCGTAATTTTTAATTTTTAATCCGTAATTGTTTTTAATGGATACGATTTATACAGACAATCAAATTATTTTTATTTCTTCTCTTGTACCTGCTTATGCAGTTATTGGAGTAGGTTTTTTTTGTGTTTTTATTGGACTTGTTTTTTTTAAGAAAGTATATAAAAAAATACGCTTTTTTTGGCTTATTTTTGGTTTTGCATTGATGGCTTTGGGGGTAATGGATTTGAAAGTAGGCAAAACAAAAAAGCTAATTATTGATAAAGACCAGTCAGCACTCATAATATTAGAGCGAAAATATTTTGGAGAAGAAGTCAGAACTGCTATTCCTTTTGATAATTTTAGTCATATTGAAGTAATGCGTGATTGGACAATCCGACAAGGTAAACTTTTTTCTAGGGAAGAACTGACTTTGAGTGTTTCTTTAGTGCGTTGGGGATTAAGACCTATTGAACTAGGTATTTATAGTGAAAAAACTGTTTTGAAAGAACTTGTCAATAAACTCAGAACGACAGTTTCTTTTCCTGTATATTTGGTAGGCAATCCAGAGGATAAAAGTTATGCAAATTTTTCTAGGCAATTTCTGAATGCTGATAATGTAGAGATTGCGTATGTTTATCCATTATTAGAAGTTTCGTTACTTCCTGATTCTGTGCAGGTTACAGAGCCTACTTATGATCTCCCTCGTCCTATAAATATAAGCATAGTCAGACAAGGAAATGAAGACATGGCAATTTGGAATAATACGTATAATGTTTTTTGGATTGCTTTGGTAGGAATATTGACTTTTGGAGGGTTATTTTTGCTACAAAACTGGGTACTACCCAAAAAAGGGTTTGGAATTGCCTTTGCACTTTTTTATTCTTCTTTTATTATTGCTGGTGTCGTGTGGGTAGGATTTGTTTTGTCAGCGACTTTTAGTAAAACACAAGTTGAGTTTAGGGAAAGTAATATTTCTTATTCTACTCGTCTTTTTGGAATAAAAGCATTTGAGCAAATTACAGCAAAGGCTGATATAAATGATATGTTTCCAATATTTAATACAGTAAATCCTACGGATGGGCAACTAACTGTAATTACACTTAATGGACTAGAACTAATGATAAAAAATATAGGAGAACCAATAGATGCTGTTAATGCAGAGTTTAAAAAAGCACAAAATGCGCCTATGGATTATCGTATTTTGATTGATGTAGAATCTCTTACTATGGGCGAACGACTATTATTAGAAAAAGAAATGCGAAGGTATTTAACAGGAGAAAAATAATACAATTAAAAGTAGTTTATTAAATTTAAGACCTATAAAAAATATGAAAAGTAAAAAAAGATATTTACTCTTTACATCACTTTTGAGCTTGCTTGTCTTTGTAAGTTCATTCTCTAACCAGAAATATTTTACAGCTTTTCTATCGAATCAAATTTTAGAGGATAGCACAAAATACCCTTCTTCTGAGTTATATTTATTACAAGATATTAATAATCAACCTCTTCTGACACAAATCACAAAATATCCAAAAGATAAAATTAAAGGGAGTGAGCCAATAATCAAAATTCATCTTTATCCATCTTCTAAAAAAGCAAATGATTCTATTTTATCAGTAGAAGGATTGGTTTTCGATGTGGGGCAAAATCCTGATGTTGCTAAATTTAGCGTTTCGGCAGAAGCCATTCCCATGACAAAAGCTGATTCATTAGCAGAAATAAAACGTTTTGAAGGATTTTTGTATAAAAATGGAAAAGAATCTAAACCTGTAAGGTCGTGTAAGGGATTAATACAACCTCGTTGTTTGAAACTCTATTCCAAAAACTATGAAAATGACACAACAAATAAAGAAAAACAGATAGCAATAGGAAATATTACTTCAAAATACAAACTACATGAGCGAGAAAAATTGGTGTTCAAAAAAACAAAATCTGTATTGAAATTGATAGTTTTGGAAGATAGAAGGAAAAAAAATTATGTTTTGAAGTTGGACTTTCAAGGAGAAGATAAATTTAATAATAACCCAAATGTATATGTACAGTTGATAGGTTATGCAGGTGACTTTTCAATTCCTTTAGGGACTTTTGTCTCTGATGGAGTGAATCCAAATATATTATATCTTCCTATAGAAAAGGAATTAATAAAAAAATTACTAGAAGGAAAAGCTAATTATTCACTCAAATTTCAGAATCCAGTAGAATATCAATTTTCAGAAATTAGGCTAAATCAGTTTTAGTTAATTGCAACTAAAAACAAAGTTTTTTTAACAAAAAATATTTTTTAGAAGCTGTAAAAGGTCTAAAATTAGTAGCTCAAAAGAATCTTTGCGTGAAGGCTGTTTGAGAATTACAATCTGCAGGTCTGAGGAAAATGAATTGCTTTTGGCTACTTTGAGATAAATAATCTCAACTTGGTTTTATTTTCTAAATAATAGGATATTCAGTTTAGCTTAGAACTTTGTCGTTTTCAGCGAAGCTAAAACAAACACAAGCCATTTTATAATTTCACTAAATTATCAGAAGAGTCAATAATTTTACTGTTTTTATAAGTTGTTATTTAAAATAAGTTAAAAACTTGCAACATACCTACAAGTATGTATATATTTGCAGTGTCAATCAGATAAAAACTAAATTTAATTCAACCAGCTATTTATTTTTAATTACTTTTTAATTTTACACAATGGATACACGAACTGCAATTTTGGAAAAAAACTATGAAGCCATTTTAGAAAAAGGCTTTCAAGCAGTTCGTACAGATAAAGTGGTGGCTGATTTGGGCATTACAAAAGGAGCTTTTTATCATTATTTTCCTAATAAAAACACATTGGGTTATGCCGTTGTAGATGAAATTATTTATCCTCGTTTTGTAGGAGTTTGGGAAGAAAGTCATAAAAAATTGATGACTAATTCAGACCTAAATGCTATTGATTTGATTTGTCAGACACTAGAAAAAATTAAATCTTTTTCTACGCATGAGAATATTGCTTTGGGTTGTCCTTTGAATAATTTGATACAGGAAATGGCAACGATTAATGAAACTTTTAGAACAAAACTAGAAATCATTTTAGACAAACAACATTTTTTTATTCAAGCTATTTTAGAAAAAGGAATAGAAAAACAACAAATAAAATCAGAAGTAAATCCGAATGAATGGAGTTATTTTATAATAGCAGGATTAGAAGGAAGTTATACCATCGGAAAAGCTAAAAATAATCTTGAGGCTTTCGTAGGAAGTATAAAATCTTTACTTATGGCTTTGAAACAATTAAAAAAATTATAATAAATTTACTCAAACTTTGTCAGTAGTCTGTAATCAGACTCTGACAATAGTTAATAAATACAAATACTCAAAAAAAGCAAACTCTTGATTTGCTATTTTTTTATTCAACAAACATACATACAGGTATGTATAATAATTTATAACGTTCATTTTTGATAGAGTGGACACACATTTTTTAACTCTTAAATTCAATTTATTATGTACGTAATCACAGGTGCAACAGGAAACACAGGAAGCGAAGTAGTCGAAAGACTTTTAGCTGCAGGAAAAAAAGTAAAAGCAATCAGCAGAAGTGCAGAAAATCTACAAAAATTTGTAGATAAAGGCGCAATCGCAACAATAGGCGAATTAGAAGACACCAGTTTTTTGACAAAAACATTTGAAGGAGCAACAGCCATTTATGCCGTTATTCCTCCGAAATGGGATTTACAGGAAGATTGGAGAGGATTTATGCGTAGAATTGGAAATTCTATTGCAGAAGCTATCGAAAAATCAGGCGTAAAAAACGTTGTCGTTTTGAGTTCGAATGGAGCGCAATTAGAAGAAGGTGCAGGACCTGTTTCTGGTTTGCATGAATTTGAAGAGCGTTTGAAACAAATCGAAGGACTTAATATAATGGCTTTGCGTGCAGGCTATTTTATGCAAAATTTTTATGGTTTAGTTCCGATGATTGAAAACATGGGAATGTTTGGTTATTCATTGAAAGCTGATGTCAAAACTCCTATTGTTCATACCAAAGATATTGGAGAAGTGGCAGCAAAACATCTTTTAAACCTAAATTTTGAAGACTTTAATTATGTTTTTGTTTCGGGTGCAGAAGATTTGACAATGAATGAAGTAGCCGAAATTTTGGGTAAAGGAATTGGTAAACCAAACTTAAAATACATGCAGTTTTCAAGAGAAGATGCAATAAATGGAATGATACAAAACGGAATTCCTCAAACGATTGCAGAAGGATATGACGAGCTTTTTAATTCACTCAATGAAGGCAAGTATTTGAATAATTATGAAAGAACATCTGAAAGCACTACGCCTACAACCTTGAAATCATTTGCAGAAAATGAATTTGTACACGCTTTCAAACAAAAGCAAGAAGCGTAAATAACGAATCTTTATAAGTTCTGATACACACAAAATCCTAAAAGTCTTAATTTTTTATGACTTTTAGGATTTTGTAATTTATTCATTTCTCTAAATATTAGACTGACACAAAGAGAATATTTTGTAAATTTACCAAGTAAAGCTAATATAAATTTATAGCCTTCATACATCGCAATCCGTAATTGAAATAAAATGTCTTTCCACCAACAATCCGAACCCACAAAATATACTTCCGAAACACTCAAAAGTGAAGAAATGCTCTTTAATTTAGGACCTCAACATCCTTCTATGCATGGGGTTTTGCGTTTGGAAGTGATTACAGATGGGGAAATTGTACGTGAAGTTGTTCCTCACATTGGATATTTGCATCGCTGTTTCGAAAAGCACGCTGAAAGTATGAATTATGCTCAAGTTATTCCATATATCGATAGAATGGATTATGTGGCTTCTATGAATTCGGAACATATTTATGCGTTAGGAGTAGAGAAAATGCTAGGAGTGACAGACAAAATACCAAAACGAGTAGAATATATCCGTGTTTTGGTGGCAGAACTCAACCGAATTGCTTCTCATTTTATTGCCATCGGAACCTATGCCGTTGATGTGGGAGCAACTACGCCTTTTTTGTGGCTGATGAAAGAACGAGAGTATATTTTACGTCTTTTGGAATGGATAAGTGGCGCACGACTTTTATACAATTACATTTGGATTGGTGGCTTGTATTACGATTTGCCTTTAGATTTTGAAGAAAAATGTAGTGAATATTTAAACCATCTTAAACCAAAATTAGATGACTTAGAAAACTTACTGATTAATAATAGAATTTTTGTTTCAAGAACAGCAAATGTTGGTATTTTACCAATGCAAACGGCTATAAATTACGGAGTTACAGGTGCAATGCTTCGTGCTTCTGGTTTGAAGTGGGATTTGAGGAAGGTAGATAAGTATTCAACTTACGATGAAGTAGATTTTGACATTCCGATTGGAGAGGGAAAAATGGGAACGATTGGCGACTGTTGGGATAGAAATTTTGTTCGTTTTCAAGAGTGTAAAGAATCATCAAAAATTATAGAACAATGTCTTGAAAAACTAACAAAAGAACATAAAAGAACACGAGATTTTGACCCTCAAGCATTAGTTCCAAAGCGTATAAAACCACCTCAAACTGATTTTTACTTTAGAGGAGAAAGTCCAAAAGGCGAACTAGGCTTTTTCTTTAGACAAAACCCAAAACACAAAAAAGGCGATATTCCCTTTCGCTTGAAAGTGCGTGCGCCTTCATTTTGTAACCTTTCAGTTTTGCCTTATTTGGCTAAAAATACACTACTTTCTGATTTGATTGCTATCGTTGGTTCGTTGGATATTAATTTGGGAGAAGTGGATAGATAGTTTTGATATAAATTTATTTATAAAAAATATCATAATTCCTTAATTTAATCTTTATTAATTGCTTCTCATAAGTATTGTATATTGTTGTAAATAGAAATTTTTGTAGTTTTGAATAAACTCAAACAGAAAATAATTAAAACATTCTATTCTTAATTTATGCGACACGAACCTATTAAAAGTAAACTTTTTGAAAAAAATCGTAAGAAGTTTACAAAAGATTTATTACCAAATTCGATTGCCATTTTTAATTCAAATGATATTATGCCGACAAGTGCAGACGGTACATTGCCATTTGTTCAGCATTCGGATATTTATTATTTGACAGGAATTGCACAAGAAGAAACGATTTTGGTTCTTTTTCCAGATTCCAACGATGAAAAATACAGAGAAGTTCTTTTTGTTAAAGAAACAAACGACCACATTAAGGTTTGGGAAGGCGAAAAGCTCACTAAAGAAGCAGCTACCAAACAATCAGGAATAAAAACGGTATTTTGGATAGATCAATTTTGGTCTGTTTTGCAGCAATTTTTGATTTTTCCTGCTCAAAATGTGTATCTTACTACCAACGAACACACCAGACATGGCGTAGAAACACAAACTCGTGATGACCGTTTCCGTAAAGAAATGCAGCATCGTTTTCCATTACATAATTACCAAAGAAGCGCACCAATTTTACATAAAATTCGTGCTATCAAAGAAAAAACTGAAGTTGAACTCATGCGCCATGCGTGTGGAATTACTGAAAAAGGTTTCCGTCGTTTGCTTTCTTTTGTGAAGCCTAATGTAATGGAATATGAAATTGAAGCCGAGCTTTTGCATGAATTTGTAAGAAATCGCTCTACTGGTTTTGCTTATGAGCCAATTATTGCATCAGGAGAAAATTCTTGTGTTTTGCATTACGTTCAAAATGATAATATCTGTAAAAAAGGAGATATTATTTTGCTAGATATTGGAGCAGAATATGCAGGTTATGCGTCGGATATGTCAAGAACAATTCCTGTAAGTGGAAAATATTCGAAACGACAAAAAGAGGTTTATAATGCTGTTTTGCGTGTTCAGCGTGATGCCATGAAACTTCTAAATCCTTCAAATACACTTAATGAATATCATAAAGAAGTAGGGCGTTTGATGGAAAAAGAATTGATTGGATTAGGACTTTTAGACAAAAAAGAAGTCAAAAACCAAGATGCAGCAAATCCGTTATATAAAAAATATTTTATGCACGGAACGACACACCATATAGGAATCAATGTTCATGATTATGGTGCTTTTGATAGAAAAATAGAAGAAGGAATGGTCTTTACCGTCGAACCAGGGATTTATATTCCAGAAGAAAAAATCGGTATTCGTTTGGAAAATGATATTGTCATTACAAAAAATGGTTATGATGATTTGATGGGAAATATTCCTATTGAAGTGGAGGAAATTGAAGATTTGATGAACTCTAAATAAATGACTTAACTGGTTCAAGCGTTCAAGTAATATTGAGGCTTGAACCAGTTTAAAAATAAAAAAAACTTATGAAAAAAATAATCTTTCAATTTAGCTTTATACTTGCCTTTCTATTTTTGGGTACAAGTCTTTTTGCTCAAAATTTTCTTTATAAAAGAGAAATAAAAGGCATTAAAAACAGCAAACAAACTGAATGGTATAAACTAGAACTTCCTGTTGAGGTTGTAGAAAAAACGAATACAGATTTTTCAGATATTCGAATTTTTGGTGTGTCTGAATCCGATACATTAGAAACTCCTTTTTTGACTAGAAAAATAATACAAACATCTGAAAATAAACAGATTGACTTCAAAATTATTAATTCTTCTAAAAAAGATAATGCTTATTTTTTTACTTTAGAAAAGGAAGAAAGCGCAGAAGAAGCAATAAATTTGATAAAATTAGATTTTGAGAATACTAATTTTGAGTGGCTTGTAAAGTTAGAAGGTAGCCAAGATCAAAATGAATGGTTTGAGATTTTGAATAATTATCGTCTTGTTTCTATTCAAAATGATTTTACAGACTATAATTTTACAAAACTTATTTTCCCAAATGCTAAATATAAGTATTATAGGTTAGAGGTCATAGATAAAGAGATTTATAGAAACCAATATCCAATTAAATTGCAATTCCCTAAACTAAATTCTGCAAGTGTATTTTTACAGAAAACAACAGCAGGAAATTTTGAAGATTTAGAAGTTATTTCTCAAAATATAGAAGTTGATAAAGAGCGAAAGCAAACTATCATTGATATAAAATTAGCTCATTCTGTTCCTATTGATTTTCTTTCTTTGGAAGTAAAAAATGATTTTGATTATTATAGAAATATTCAGTTTAAGTATTTGTTAGATAGTACAATAACAGAAAAAGGTGTGATTTATAATTTTGTAACTCTTCACACAAGTACACTTTCTTCATTGGAAAAGCAAAATAATATTTCTGAATTTTTTATTAACTCAAGCTCAAATTCTAATACAAAATCTAGTCATTATCAAATTGTCATCGATAATCAAGATAATCAACCTTTGGACATTGGAAAAGTAGAAATAAAAAGTTATGTAAATCAGCTTTTTACGAGAGTTGCACCAGTAGAAAACAGAGATAAGAATGTAAATTATTTTTTGATGTATGGAAATCAAAATTCGTCAAAACCTAATTATGATATTGTTCGTTTCGAAAATACAATTCCTACTGATGTAATTTCATTAGAATTAGAAGCAGAACAAAAAATTCCACAAAAAGAAGTAGAAAAAGTAACACCACTTTTTGAAAACTCCCTTTGGTTGTGGCTTTTGATGGGAACAATTATTTTAGTTTTGACAGTCTTTACTTTCAAAATGATGAAAAAACAGTAACTAATCCTCAACGACGGCAAAGCCTCGTTGACGGTTGAAAATCAAATTATGGAAAAAACATTAAATAAAGTCGCTAGTTCATCAGTCATTACGTTTGATTTGGAGGATTTATATCCAAAAGGCGAACGAATTACGTATGACTTAAAGATAAATCTTTTTCAAGAACTGATTTTAAAAGAAAAAGATTTTAGAGAATTTGTAAAAAAACACGATTGGAGTCAGTATGAAGGCAAATTTGTAAATGTTATTTGTTCAGTTGATGCGATTGTTCCGATGTGGGCTTTTATGGTTGTGGTTTCGAATATTCAACCTTTTGCTAAAAAAGTGATTATAGGAACAAGCGAAGAACTAGAAAGTGAGCTTTACAGAGATATTTTTAATTCTTTTGACTGGCAACAGTTTGAAGGCGCAAAAGTTGTTATCAAAGGCTGTAGCAAAATTCAGATTCCGAATTATGTTTATGGAGAAGTTACTCGCAGGCTTGCACCGATTGCAAAACTGATTATGTTTGGGGAGGCTTGTAGTAGTGTTCCAGTTTATAAAAAACCTCGTTCTTAAATACAGACCCTAAGGGTTTTGAAAACCCTTAAGGTCTAAAATATTTTTTTATTTATTCAATTTATTTTTTATTATGACACATTTCAAAGGAAAAGTAGTTTATCAAGATTTAGAAGGTGGTTTTTGGGGAATTGTTGCTGATGATGGTACAGAATACAAACCTGAAAATCTAGCATCGGAATTTCAAAAAGAAGGTTTGAAAGTAGAAGTAAAAGCTGAAGAATCGATGGGATTCGGAATTTTTATGTGGGGAACAGGTATCAATATTAAGGAATGTAAAAAGATATAGTTTCTAAAAGCAAAAAAACGCTATTTCAAAAAGAGATAGCGTTTTTTTGGGTTAAAAAAATCTTGATTGATAATGGCAATCCATTTACATTCTCTCAGGCATTTCTATTCCCAAAAGTTTTCCTGCGTGTTTTAATGTTTTGGCAGTTGCATCAGAAAGTGCAACACGTAATGATTTTTTAGATTCATTTTCTTCTCCAAGAATAAAAAGTTCAGCGTAGAGCTTACTATACTGTTTTGCCAAATCGTACATATAATTTGCAATCGAAGAAGGTGCATAATTTTGAGCAGCTTCATTCAAATAAGAAGGATAGTCAGCCAGCAAACGGATTAATTCTTCTTCCATATTTTCTAATTCTGTTACATCTTTAAAAGAATCAGATGTGTACGAAATATTCGTTTCGTTTGCCTTTCGTAAAATAGCCGAACTTTTAGCGTGTGTGAATTGCAAATAAACACCACTATTTCCTTGAAAATCAATAGAATCAGCAGGATTAAAAAGCATTTTCTTTTTTGGTTCTACTCTCAAAAGATAATATTTCAATGCTCCTAAAGCCAACATTTTATATAAATTTTCAGCCTCTTCTTCTGTAAAATCATCAATTTTTCCTACTTCTTGCGTTCTTTCTCTCGCCATTGCTACCATATCAGCTACAAGTTCGTCAGCATCAACAACAGTTCCTTCTCTTGATTTCATTTTTCCAGAAGGTAATTCTACCATTCCGTAAGAAAGATGATACATTCCATCGGCATAACTTCTACCAAGTTTTTGCATAATCAATTTCAAGACTTTCATGTGATAATCTTGTTCGTTTCCGATTACATAAACTGATTTTTGCATTGGAAAATCACTAAATTTCAAATCTGCTGTTCCGATGTCTTGCGTCATATAAACAGAAGTTCCATCGCCACGCAAAACTAATTTTTCATCTAAGCCATCTTCTGTCAAATCTATCCAAACCGAGCCATCTTCTTTTTTGAAGAAAATTCCTTTTTTCAATCCTTCTTCTATCGTACCTTTTCCAGATAAATAGGTATTTGATTCGTAATAAAATTTATCAAATGCTACTCCGATACTTTTATAGGTTTCATCAAACCCTTCATAGACCCAGCCATTCATTTTTTTCCAAAGGTCGGTAGTTTCTTTGTCGCCTTGTTCCCATTTCAAAAGCATTTGTTGTGCTTCTTTCAAACTAGGAGCTTCTTTTTCGGCTTGTTCTTGTGTTCTTCCTGTTTCTACTAATTCTTTTACTTCGGCTTTGAATAAATCATTGAATTTTACATAATAATCTCCAACCAACTTATCGCCTTTTACGCCCAAATCTTTTGGCGTTTTGCCTTCTCCATGTTTTTGGTAGGCAAGCATTGATTTACAAATATGAATTCCTCTGTCATTTACCAAATTTACCTTCATTACTTCGCTACCATTAGCAGCCATAATTTCAGAAACCGAATAACCCAAAAAATTATTACGAAGGTGTCCTAAATGCAAAGGTTTGTTGGTGTTTGGCGACGAATATTCTACCATTACTTTTTCGTCTTTTTTCTTTATATTTTCCCAAACAGGTTTATCATTGAGATTAACAAGCGTTTTGACCCAAACAGACTGCTCCAAAACAAGATTTAAAAATCCTTTTACGACATTAAAATCTTTTATGATAGCTACATTTTCTTTCAAAAATTCTCCCAAAATAGTAGCCGTTTCGTCTGGTCGCTTCCCTGTAACCTTTCCATAAGGAAAAGTAACAAATGTATAACTCCCCTCAAATTCTTTGCGAGTTTGTTGGAAATCAATTTTTTCTAAAGGTAAAGTATGATTGAAAAGCGTTTGAAAGGCGTTTTGAATTTCTTTTTGGAGTTGTTGAAGTATCATAACTGTAAATAAAAGTTGTTTTTTGTCTTTACTTTTTTGTATTTATTTGGCTAGTTTTAAATTAATTTACAAAGTTGCACAATTTGCAGCAAAAAAGCGAAGGTTAAATTGTATTTTGTGCATTCCTAGTAAAGACAAAATTTTATCTTTTCAAGTTCCTCAAAATCGTAAAAAATACTTATTTATATACATAATTATAGGATTATTCTAAACAATTCGGAATAAAATTTGTATTATAGGGTACTTAATGTTAATTTAATGTTACATTGAATTGAATTAACTGTGAATGTATTTATTTTAAACTTTGAATCGTATGAAAACTAAATTATTAAACTATGCTATAATCAATAAATATCCTTTACTTTGTTTTATTGCAGGTGTTGCCTCAGTTGGTGTAGGGATGCAACAAAATCTAATGAAAAAAGAAATCATGCTAATGGCTGCTGTCTTTGGTAGTCTGATGTTACTTACTATAGCAGGAATTTATTTTACTCGTTATGTGGTTGTGAAAAATATAATAGAAGCCCTAGCAGAGAAGCAAATTCAGGCAACTGTAATGGATGCAAATCTTATTTCATTTTCTTATAAAGAAGATAATTACAAAATGAACCTGTATGCAAGCAGAGGAACAACATTTGTGTTTTTTTACAAAAATGAAAAGCTAGTTGCTAATAAAGCAATTAGCCATTCAAAAGAAAACTTATCAAGAATGATTGCTTTATTGGATTCAGATAAGCCACTATCAAGAAAGAAATATAAAGTCAAAATAAAAAGTAAGTGGCTTTAGAATATTTAAAACCCTAAGGAGTTTCGAAGCTCTTTAGGGTTTTGTATTCTTTAATTAAGGAAGAAAAATAACTTGATTAGGTGCTGCACCTGTTGCAAAGGTATTTTGAAGATTGCCATTTTTATCATACTGCAATACTTCATTTCCTTCTAAAGCCTGGAAATTAGCAGTTCCTACCCAAATATCTCCGTTTTTAGGATTTATACTCAATCCATACGCACCATTCAAAATGATAGGAGTAGTTGCTTGAGCAGTTGCTGTAATTGGTAATTCATAGATTCCACTACTAAAGTTATAATATAAAATATCTTTGCTTGGATTAAGAGTTAATTTTCCTCCAACATTTTCGCTTCCTGCATTCAATGGAATTGTAGTTTCGGTAGCATTAGTTTCTGTATTTATTTTATATAAATTTCCTGTTGGAGAAGTATAAGTAGTAAACTCCGTTTCTCTAGCTGTAATCCAAAGTTTTCCATTTTTATCTAAAACCATTTGATTTGGACTATTTGGAGCAAAATCAAGCGTAGTTTCTAATGTATTAGTAGATGTATTATAAACAGAAACAGAAGTTCTAAAACTATTAGCTATAAAAACTTTATTTGTTTTATTATCAAAAATAATATTTTCAGCACCCGAACCAGCTTCTATTGTAGTTATGATTTGTTCTGTTTTGGTATCTAAAACCAAAATTTTTGGAGAAATATCATCAAAATTTCCCCACGTACTGATATAGGCTTTATCATTTCCGATACTTGCCATATAACGAGGATTTGCAAAATCTCCTGTAATTGTTGTGATTTTCTCAAAAGTTCCACGATGAACCACTTCGATTTTGTTGCTATTACTGACCATTAAATAAGCTTCTTCTCCCAAAATAGAAATAGATTGAAGATTATCTCCCAAAATTTCTTCTGTTACTGTCTGAAAAACTTCTTGTGTAACAGCATTATTTTTGGAAATATGGGTAACAGAAGAGTTATTCATTCCAAAAACACCTTCATTAACTACTAAATAACCTTGTGCATATTCTCCTTCAAGAATATTTTCATCATCCTTATTACAAGAAGAAAATAAAGATGTAGAAATAAGAACATACAAAAACAGAGTCCAAAAATTAGGACGTAAATTAGAATTACGAATAGACATAAAAAAATAAAAAGAATAAAATAAAATAATGACCCCAGTTTTTTCCCGAACTGAAAGTACAATAATAGAAAAGGCAGGTCTCCTGACTGATTTGAAAAATTGCTGACCTTCCCACCTTGAAATAAAGTTAGAACTTAGAAGTATAACCTGCTAAAGCAAAGCTAATTTAGAAGTAAATACAAATTCATATATAGGCAGTGGCATGTAGAGTGCAATTATTTTTTAGAATTGAATAATCATTTGCTAAAAAACCAAATTCACAGTTGCGGGTACAGTTACGGAATAAATCAAAAAAATGACGACCGTATTCCCTTTTCAGTGTTTTTATATAAAAAACACCACCTTTCAAGCAGCAAAGGTAGTGTTTTTTGTGGAATGATTTAGAATTATTTTTCTATGAAATGATGTATTTTTTTTTGTATAAAACTTTACTTAGAAGTTGTTTAACTATTTATTTCTCCATAGAATTGGGTTTGCAAACCCAATTCTGGAGAAAATACAGCTTTTGTTGGTGTTTTAGCGTAGCGACACCAACAAAAACGCCAAACCTATTCTTAAATAACTTCTTATTTTATTTTTTAACTCTCTATATTCAGAGATAAGGCTAGTTTTTTGTGATGTTATGATTTTAATTTTGTTTTTTTGTAAAAGAATAAAGCTATTTTATATTTTACTATTTTATCATACTACATATTCTCTTTCAAACAGCATGAAAATAAAGATTATTGATAGAAAGAACTATACAATTTCCATTGACCAAATTAAAAATCGGGTCTATTTTCAAATGCACCGACAGGTATGGAGTTCAGAAGATATGGAATTGTTTTTTTTGGATTGGAAAGAAATTATTGCACAAATGCAGGTCAATTTTACTATTTTATCAGATATTCGTAATTTACAAATTCAATCTCCTAAGCTAGATAAATTACATGAAGATGTTCAGAAATATGTAGCTAATAATGGACTTTTAAAGGTGGCTAGAGTTGTATCAAATAATGATATTGTAAATTTGCAATTTGGACGAATTGTAGAACGTTCTTTTATGCCACATAATACATTTTATACGTTTGAAGAGGCAGAAGAATATTTAGATAAAATAGTAAAAGAATTCCAAGAAAGTAATATAAAAAAGTAAAAAAATATGCAAACTAATTTAGAAAATTCTATTCCAAAAGATATTCAAGTTTATATTGAAGAGTGCTTGAAGAAAGTAGAGATAGAAAAAAATATCAAAATCTTATATGCTTGTGAGAGTGGAAGTCGTGCTTGGGGTTTTGGTTCGCCTGATAGTGATTATGATGTTCGTTTTTTGTTTGCTCATAAAAAAGAGAAGTATTTATCAGTAAATACCCCTTTAGATTCTATTGATAAATTTTATGATAATGATGTTGATTTGTCTGCTTGGGATATAAAAAAAGCATTAGGGCTTTTGGTAAAATCAAATGCTACGCCTTTCGAATGGCTGCAATCTCCTATTTTGTATAGACAAAATGCAGAAACTGAAAAGTTTAGAAACCAGCTTTGGGAGCTTTCAAAAGAATATTTTTCTGCCAAAACACTCATTTTTCATTATCTTGGAATAGCAAAAGGAATGCTCTCAAAAATAGAAAATAATCAAATTTCTATTAAAAAATACTTTTATATTTTAAGACCTGTTTTGGCAGCTTATTATATCAAGACGAGAAATGAAGCTGCACCAATGGAGTTTAAGTTTTTAGTAGAGAATCTAAATAACAATTCACACAAAGAAGTAAAAAAAGCTATTGAAAATCTTTGGAAACAAAAAATGATAGCAAAAGAAGGAGATAAAATACAAATACCTGCCTTTATTCATTCTTTTATAGAAACTCAAATTTCAGAATGTGGAGTTTATGCAAGTAATTTAAAAAGAGAAGAAAAGGATGTTGAACCGTTGAGTGAGTTTTTTAGGAGTTTGTTTTGAAATTAGGGTTTTTACTTAAAAATACTTGTTAATTCTATTTCAAAACCTTCAACTGCAAAAGACTTGTAAAAGTCCTGTTTTGGTTAGTTTTTGATATAATTTATAAACCTGTTCTTTATTATTTTTTTCATCATCATTTTCTGAATTACAACTGGTTCAAGCGTCGACGCTTGAACCAGTTGTAACTAAAACTGAAAATAAATAAAAGGTTGAACTCCCTCTGATTGTGTCTGTAAAATAATCTGAATAACAACTAAATAACAAATAGCTTTTGCCCAAAAAGGAAGCGAAGCAAAGTAGTTTCCTAAATTATTATAAGATATTTTTGAGCTAAAATGTAGAAATAATCCAACAAGCAGCATCACAATAAATAAAGGACGAGTTTCCCAAAAAGGAAGTGCATAATCAAACTCTGTTGCTGTTAGGATTTTATGAATAGAAAACCATGCTTTTTCAAAACTCTCTGCTCTAAAAAATACCCATAAAAAAGCCACAAAATGAAAAGTAAGAAGCCAACCTAAACTATTTTTTATTAAACTAGATAAATTACTGGAAGTAGAATGAATAGTTTTTTTCAAAAAGCCTATTTTCTCACTTTCTATTTTTGTATGAACAGTATTTTTTTCTGAATTGTTTTTTCTAAATTCTAAAATAAAAGTAAGGTAGATTTTGTGTGCTACAAGACCAATACCGTGCATTCCTCCCCAAAAAACAAATTTCCAATCTGCTCCATGCCAAAAACCTCCAATGAGCATAGTCGCCATAAGAGCCAAATACATTCTCAAAATTCCGTGTCTGTTTCCACCCAAGGGAATATAAATATAATCACGCAGCCATGTAGAAAGCGAAATGTGCCAACGCCTCCAAAACTCTGTAATCGAAGTAGCCAAATAAGGACGGTCAAAATTGAGACACAGCTCATAACCCATCAGCATTGCCAAGCCGATTGCCATATCTGAATAGCCCGAAAAATCACAATAAATCTGAATGGTATAGCCATACATTGCCAAAAGATGCTCAAAACCTGTATAACCATCTACATTAGAATAAATCAAATCTACATATTGTGCAATATAATCGGCTAAGACAGCTTTCTTAAAAAGTCCTTTTAAAATCCAAAAAAGTCCCCAGCCCAAAGTAACTGAATCAAACTCCAACTTTTGACGAATTTGTGGTAAAAAATCCTTTGCTCTTACAATTGGACCTGCTACAAGTTGAGGGAAAAAACTAAGGTAAAATGTAAAATCAAATACATTTCTACAGACAGGGATTTCTTTTTTATAGACATCAACTACATAACTAATGGCTTGAAAAGTAAAAAAAGAGATACCAATCGGAAGAAAAATTGATTCTAATTGAATGTTTTGAGAAGTAATTGTATTCCAATTATTGAGAAAGAAAAAAGTGTATTTGAAGTACAAAAGTAGCACTACATTTATCAAAATGCTTATCCAAAGCACAAGTTGCCTATTTCTTTTTAGTTGAAAGGAATCTATAAAAAAACCACTCAAATAATTAAAAATAGCTGAAAAAGCCAGTAAGAAAACAAAACCACCACTAGATTTGTAATAGAAAAAAAAACTAAAAATAATTACATATACAATTCTTAGTAAATCATTTTTATAGAGAAAAATATACCCTCCATAGAAGACGAGAAAAAGCACCAAAAAAATCCCACTATTAAAAAGTAGAGGTGAATTCTGGCTATAAACTAAAAATTGATTTAAAATGTGATTAATTAATCTTTCAAACTCTATCATACTGTATCTTTAAAACTATTGAATTTTATTTATTTTTTATAGTATTATTTTATGTGAAAAAGTTTTTAACACATTCAAAATTCGAATATGTATTACCTTTTCTTATTTTTATTGTAATTTAGACTTATTAAACTGTTTCACTTGTGCATCTGTCTGCTTTTCACAATGCAAAACTATACATTAAAATATATATTTCCATATTTATTCAAAACTTTGCCTATTCAATTAATTTTGAAGTGTAGTTTGAAGGGAGTTGCTGTATTTTGTTTTCTGCTTTTTTTGTCTTCTTGTACTGATAAAAAAGAACTTTCTATTGAAGCTGAAAAGGGAGTTATAGACCTTTCAGATAAAATAATTGAAACTGAAGATGTAATCGTACTCAAAGGAGAGTGGCAGTTTTTTTGGGATAAATGGATTTTACCTAAAAATATACAAGAACAAAAAGAGTTTCAGTATGTGCCTGTTCCCACAGCTTGGAATAACTACAAAGACCCCAAAACAGAAGAAAATTATCCATCAAAAGGAGCAGCTACTTATAGAATTCAAGTAAAATTACCCAAAAATCTACGTGAAAATGTAGCCATCAAAATTCCTAGAATATGGGCAGCTAATAAAGTCTTTATTAATGAGAAATTAGTGTATGAGGCAGGAAAAATGACAACAAATGCCAAAGAAGCAGATGATGTTTTTTTAGCAGACTTAGTTAAATTAGAGCGAGAGGTTATCCAAAACCGTTCTGATTTAGATATTGTTGTTCAGGTAGCTAATCCAGATTTTTTTATTGGTGGAATACTTGAAAATTTTGAAATAGGAATATACAAAAACCTTCTACAAGCTAAGGAAGTAAAGCAAACATGGGCAGGAATTTGGCTCGGAATTTTATTTTTTATTGCTATTTATCATTTTGTGCTTTTTGTTTTTCGTCCCAAACAAAAATCTACGCTTTATTTTGGACTCTTGACTTTCTTTTTAGGAGTTATACATCTTGTTTTTGCCGAACATTATTTTTACGAATATTTACATTTGCATACTGCTTTTGATACAAGGTTTCAACCTAGAATGTATTATGGCTCTTATTTCTTGCTTTTTCCTACGGCTGTTTTGTATTTGCAATCTCTTTATCCTAAAGAAGCCAAACCTTTTATGTTTCCTGTCTCGGGTGGTTTGGCTGCTCTAAGCATGTTATTTTTGTTTTTACCAACTTATATTTTTCTTCGATTTATACAACCTCTGCAAGCTGTTCAGATGGTTATTGCCATTCTTTTTGGACTTACTATTTTAGGAACTGCCATTTATAAAAAACGTTCAGAAACTCTTTGGCAGAGTCTAGGAATTGCTTTTTGGTTGCTTACAGGCATACATGACGGACTAAATACAGTCGGAATTTCACTTACAGGTTATTTTGATTTAATTCAGTTTGGTTTTGGTGCTTTTATTTTATTACAAATGGGAATCTTAGCCAAGCGTTTTTCAAGAGCTTTTAATAGAGTAGAAGATTTGACTGTTAATTTGGAACGCAAAGTAAATGAAAGAACCATTGAGGTAAATGAAAGAAATGCAGAGTTGCAACAGCAGAGTGAAGTTTTGGAAGAAAAAAATCAACACATTACAGATTCGATTCGTTATGCTGCACGTATTCAAAAATCTATTTTGGGAGATAAAAATCTATTGGGAGATTTGTTTTATGATAGTTTTGTTTTATTTAAGCCTCGTGATATTGTCAGTGGAGATTTTTATTGGTTTTCACAGGTAATTATTGATAAAAAAATGCACTCTATTGTTGTTTGTGCAGATTGTACAGGACATGGCGTACCAGGGGCATTTATGACAGTGATGGGAAATGATTTATTGACTGAAATTGTAATCAACAAAAAAATAACTGCGCCAAATGAAATTCTTAAACTTCTTGATGAAAAAATAGAAGCTACTTTTAGAAACCAAAATACAAGAGATGGAATGGATGTAGCAATCATAAACTATTGTCATTCTAGTAGAACATTGAAGTTTGCAGGAGCAAAAAATCCATTGTATTTGGTAGAACATGGAACAATAAAAGAAATAAAAGGCTCAAAACACGCCATAGGAGGAGGAAAATCAAAATACAAAAAGCGAAAAGAAAAAGAATTTGAAGCTGCTACTTTTATTCTCCCCCAAAAAACAACACTTTATATGGCAAGTGATGGTTATCAAGACCAATTTGGGAGTCCAGAAGACGCAGACAAGGCAGTTAGAAAATTTATGAAAAAACGTTTTAGAGAACTCTTGTTAGAAATTAGTAAACTACCCATTGCAGAACAAGAAGCCACACTAGATAAAATCTTAGAAGATTGGAAACAAATGGAAAAACAAACAGATGATATTTTGGTAATGGGGATTTATATCGATTAAAAAAATTATAAAAATTATAATCTATTTCTTTAAAAAGCGTACTTTTGTTTAACAAAATCACTGAAATAAACAGGAACAGCTACACAAGATGAAAATAAATATAGCAAAAAATAAGTATTATCATATAGAAATAGATAAGACAAAAAACAGAGCTTACTTCTCTATTCTTGCTGTTTGGAATGGAATTGAGAATTTTTCCACTTTTTTTGAAGAATGGAAACAAGCTATTACAGAGCTAAAAAATAATTTTACTATTCTTGCTGATTTGAGAATGATGCCTATTTTATCTAAAGAGATAGAGAATTTATTTTCTCAAACACACAATTATTTTGTAGAGAATGGACTTTTTCAAGTAGCTGAGGTAGCAGCATTAAATGATATTTCTAACTTACAAATTGACCGTTTAGAAAATAAAAATCAAATTCCTAAAAATACATTTCCAACCATAGAACAGGCAGAAGAATATCTCAATCAACAAGTAAAGAATATAGAAAATTAATAATCTAATAAATCAAGGTTGTAACGTTTAATTATTTTCTTCAAAAGTTCTCCATAAATAGGAGATGTTGCATAACCTACACCACCATATTTTGTAGAGCCAATTTTGTCAGCCCAATCTTCATAATTTTTTCCTTTTGTAAATAAAGGTGAGTAGCGTTTGCTTTCATTTAGAAAAATAGAATGCGCTCTAAATGATTCCCAAGGCGATTGATAATCAGCAAAGCTATCTTTTATAAGACATTTATAAAGCGTTTTTCCACCTTTTTGTATAATTTTCGAACTGACTACTTTGCTTTTATTTGCTTTATATTCTGCAGCTGTGTAATATTCTGTGGTAGTAATAGCTTTTGTTTTTCCTCTTTTATCTTTGATGCCAAAATAATTATTATTTACAATGCGTTGTCCATAAGCAGTTTCCAAAGCAGATTGAGCTAGTTTTATCGAAGCAGGAACGTGATATTTTGCTTGTTCCATAAGAGCTGTTTCAAATTTTTTGAGATCTTTTGTGCCTGTGAAATATGCCATTACATGAGCCTCTACTTTGGTTTGGTTCAAAACAATAGTTATGAATGCTTCACTTAGTTTTTGATTCAAGACAATCATTTTTTTATCGCTAAGTTGGTCTAAACGAGAAACTTGATTTGCTATAAGAGCTTCACTAATAAGAGTGTGTTTTATTTTCAAAAAATTCTTTCGTTTGTCTTCTGTTTCAGTTTTTGAAAGCGAATTACTTTTTGATAAATGTCTATATCCATAATCTACTACATCATTATATTCTACATCATCGGCATTTATGTCCTCTTTATCTGCATCCTCATTCTCTGTTTGTTTATTTAGTCCTTCTCCTTCTAAATATTCTTTGGTAGCATTGTCCGTAGTCGTGTTTGTTTGAGCTAGTTGTTGGTTATCTTTTTCAGACATTAAAATTGAAACTTGCAAAATAGCAACAATACTAAAAATACCAATCAAGGCAAATATTAATCGGTTATTTAATTGAATTGTAAAAGTAATTACAGATTTGTCTTTTTTGAAAGGAACAGGGATTTGAAAAGATTTAGCGTATAAAGGGCGAGTAACCCATTTTTTAAAAGGAGTTGGTAACATTTATATAATTATTTTAAGCTATTGGTTGAGGAGTTATTTTTGATTTTAAAGGAGTTAAGCTGTTGAAATATAACTATCTAACCACCTAAAGCATATTTTTTGTTTCGAAATTAGATATTATTAAGCTGTAAATTTAACGAAAAGAAGTCAGTTTTTCGTTGCATAAGAAAATAGAGCAAAAGCCTACTCAATGAATTTACTTTTTAACTATCAGCTATTTTTTAACAAAAAAAGTTCTTTCTGTCTTTTTAATCATTATTTTTTTCTAAAAAAAATCCGTATTTTTCATATTCTTGCCAAACTAAATAACTACAAATCCAAATCTATGCTAATTTTAAAAAAATTACTACTACAAATTCAATCACAAAACAGGATAAGAAAACCAATCAGTTTGTTGGTTTTTCTACTATTTATGATGGTTTCTTTTGTAAGTCAAGCACAAAGACATTTTAATGATGAGAAAAACTTTGTACAAGATATGCGCCAAGTCATTGAAAGAAAATCTCAACCTAATACACTAGAAATTGCTGATGGAGTGGCTGCACTTTGGAGTAGTGGAATGTCAGATGAACAAAAAAGTTTGTTATTCAAAGTGGCAAAAAATATGTATAAGTTAAATTATCCTACCAATCCAACATCAGAGGATTTTTATGCATGTATTGTTTATGGAAAGAAAAACGGAAGACTTACTGATGAGCTTCTTACTTCATTTTTACAAGTAGCTGACACAACTGTTTTAGAGGCTTCTGTTGGTGTTGCTACCAATTTTTATAGAATGACACGTCTTTATCTGACAGAAAATAAATTATACAAATACCGAGAGACAAGTGGAGTAATTGTAGAAGGAAACAATAATTTTTCTTTTGGATATGGAAGAGAAGCTGCCGTTGCGACAGATGCTGTAGAACTGCCAGCAGATATAACAGAAATTATAGAAAGCCAAACAGGCACAGATACTGAAGAAGAAGAGAAAAAAGAAACAGCCGAAGATTTAGGCTGGGGTGAAACAGAAACTACAAACGACAATGGAGGTTGGGACAATACAGGTTGGGATACACCAGAAGAAAATACAGGCTTTGTAGAAGCAGATACCGATGTGTGGGGAAGTGCCGACGAATGGGGAAGTGGAGGAGATTGGGGAAGCGAAGAAGAAACAAGTACAGATAAAAAAGATAAAAAAGTAGTCTATGATCCCATTGTGAAGCCTAATCCAACAAGTAGTTTTGTAAATGACCCTGCTGAAAAACTTCCATTAGCAGGACCTTATATGAATTTGGATAAAATTACCTTGACTATCCAAACACCAAATGATACTGTACAAATAAAAAATACAACAGGACAAGTAGTATTTGCAAAAGCTGCTTTTACAGGAGAAGGAGGGCGTTTTGATTGGGGAGTTTTGCCTGATGTGTATGGTGAGTTTAGCAAATTTAGTATTACTGTAAAAAAGCCTGAGATTAAAGCCGAAGAATTCAAATTACATTATGCCAGTTATACAGATTCTGTCGTGGTGGGGCAGTTTGACTACTTTGCTTCTCGTACCAATAACAAAGAAAATCCATTATATCCACGCTTTACATCCTATAAAAACAATATAGAAGTAAAAGGGTTTTTGAAAGATATTATTTATGAAGGAGGCTTTTCTTTGATAGGAAAAAAAATAATATCTAGGTCGTTGGGAGGAGGCGCATCTTCTATTCGATTAGAAAAAGAAGGGAAAGTACGTTTTAGATCTACCTCAAGGCAAGATTATGTTTTTAGTGAACATGCTGTTACGAATCGTCTTTCTCAATTAATTATTTATACTACTGAAAAAGATTCTTTAGCACATCAAGGCGTAAAACTTCGTTATGATGATGAAAGTGAGCAACTTTTGGCACGCAGAGATAAAAAAATGTTTAAATATGCTCCTTTTATGGATTCATACCATGATGTGAGTATTTCGGCTGATTATGTAAACTGGGATTTGAAGTCGGATACAATGAATATATACAGTTTGGCTGGTCGTGGTGCTGTTATGGCTGCTTATGAGGCTGCTAGTAGAAATGAATCAATGAGAGATTCTATTCTCAAACAGATTGATTTTGTTACTGTTACTTCAAATGCTTATTTTAATGAATATGAATTAAGAGCTGTACAAGGAATGTATCCTTTCAATCCTTTGGTAATGGCTTGGGCGTATGTTACACAAAGAAAACCATTTGGACTTTCTTTCATGAGTGCAGATTTGGCTAATCATTTCAAACAAAAGGCTGTACACGTCAAAAGTTCTATGCGTGAAATGGCAGGAGCAGGTTTTGTGGAGTATGATGAGGCAGCCGACTGGGTTACACTTACTCAAAAAGGAGTGCTTTATGCACGAGCAAACTTACCAACAAATAACAGACTTCGTTCTGATTATGACCAAATTAGACTTTCTTCATTAGGTACAAATAGTGATAATCTTACCTATTATTTCGAAAATAACGAATTAAAAGTAAGAGGTGTAGAAGAGGTAATGTATAGTAATGCAAAAGTAGATTCAGTAAATTATTACGCTGTAAAAGCAAAACCTGTTGATAAACAAGTCATAATAACAGAAAATCGAAACATGACTATCAACGGACAAGTAGCTGCAAAAAACTTTATCTTTAATGGAGAAGGGTTCAAGTTTGATTATAAAGATTTCAAATTTGATATGGAAAAAATTGATTCTATGCAGTTTTTTGTAGATGGAGATACGATGCCAAATAGTTTTAAGGATGTATCAGGAACATTTTCAATTAATCTTCCTTACAATAAAGCAGGTGTTTATGATAAGGGTAGGTTTAAAGATTCTCAAAGATATCCACTTTTTAATACTACTTCTGGTGGAACAGTTCGTTTTGGTGGAAATGAAGTAATGGCAGGAGCATATAGTGATTCGACAGTTCGTTTTGATGTAGATAACTTTACATTAGATAGTTTGGCAAAAAGAAAACCAGAAGATTTGCGCTTTGGAGGAACATTTAATACTCCTATTTTTGATAAATTTAAAGAACCTATTCGTGTAATGCCTGACAAATCACTCGGTTTTACACACGATGTCAATGACCCTCAACATGCTGATGGAATGTCTCTTTATGGTGGAAAAGGTAAACTACTTACAGGTAGAGTTGTCGTCAGTAATAGTGGTATTCGTGCAGGTAGCGAACGTTATATTCAAGATATTGAAGAGAATCCTAAGAAAAATGCCAAGACCCAAGAAACAAAAGAGGAGGTCGTGATTGATAATGAACCAGCAAAAATGACTTATCTAGCAGCCGAGTTAAATTCAAATGACTTTATATTCTTTGTTGATTCTGTTACTTCAAAAGGAGAATATGCTGCTGATTTGGCTACCTCTCAAGGTAAAATTAATGCTGTTACGATTGGTGAGGCGATGTTTCCACAGGTAGAGCTTGAAAATTACCGAATGAAGTGGCTTCCCAAACAAGATAGTATGATGCTTACCACAACAGATACTCCTTTCCGAATGTATAAAGGAGAAGGAGGAACACTAAAAGAGGCAAATTATACAGGAACATTAGCCCTTACTCCATTAGGTTTGAAAGGCTATGGAAAAGTAGAAACTCAAGATGCAATCATTGAATCCAAATTATTTGCCTTCGAAACTACTCGTGTATTCGGACGTAAATCAGATTTTCAAATTAAGTCTTTAGGTGGAACTCTTCCTCCTGCTGTGGCTGCAAATAATGTAAAATTTGAGTATGATATTTTGGCATCTCCTCGTACTGCTACTATTACCTCCGAAGTTTTGGGTGAGCCTGTTTTTGATTTTCCTAGTTTGCAATACAAAACTTCACTTGCAACAGGTTATTGGAATGCAGATGCTCAAACGGTAGCTTTTCGTTTAGATGAAACAGGGGATATTAGCAAACAGTATTTTGTTTCTACTGCTCCAGAGCAAGATAGTTTGAATTTTAGAGCTGCGTTTGCAAATTATCATATTCCTAGTGGAAATTTGACTATCGGTGGAGTTCCTTATATCTTAGTTGTTGATACTGAAATTTATCCAAGAGAAGGAAATGTTACGATTCGTAAAAATGCTAAAATGGATAAATTAGAAGATGCAGAGTTGGTAATTAATTATATTAATAAATACCACAAACTGACAGAGGGAAATGTAGATATTATTTCTAGAAATGAATATCAAGGCGAAGCAGTCTTAAATTATGATAACGGAACAGACAAAATTCAGTATTTACGACTAAATAATTATGGTAAACAACTTATTACAGAAGAAGATTTGCCTGATAGTTTGCGTAAAACATCTGTCGCTGAAAAACTCATTGGTACAGAAGGAACTGTTTCAATTACGACCATTGAAGAAAAAGACGATGTTATTGATGATACAGATTTTATCTATTCAGAAGGTAAACAGTTTAGAGGAGAGGTAACCCTAAAGGCATGGCTTTCAGAATTAGAATTTAATGGACAAGCTAGACTTGTAATTGATGGCGTTCCTCAAACAGGTTGGTTTCCATTGGTAAGTGCTGCGTATGTAGATAAGAATTCTAAACAAGCAAAGAAAATTGCAGCAGCAGGGTCATCAGAACTTATCAAAGACCAAAAAATTGGAGGACAACCAGCCTTTACAGGAATTTATCTAGGTGAAGATGGTTTATTTGTTCCTGTTATGCAAGAAGATATTCCTAAATCAGAACCTATATTATTAGGAGAAGGGCAAGTAAAAGTAAAACCCGAAGAAAAATCAATCTTGATTATTTCTGAGGAAAGAGCTGCTACTTCCGAAATTGCAGATGGAAATTCTTTTAAAGCTAGTAAAACATTAGGAACAGCCGAATTTGATGGTAAGTTTATGATGTTTAAAAATAGCCAAAGAGCGCAAGTAGATGTATCAGGAGTAGGAAAAGCAAATTTCCAAAACAAACAATATACTGTTGATGCAATGGTAAGCATCAATATAGAGTCAAAAGGAGATGCATTTTCATTTATGCAAGATGACTTAAACTCATTTGTAGAAGAAAACCGAGAACGCTTAAAACTTGCACCAACTGTAAACAAATCAAAAAATACACTTCTCAAAATTGCAGGACAGGCAGGAGCAAAAGAAGCACAAAACTTTCAAAAACGATTTGCTCCAAATGACTATGGAATTGTAGATGTAATTAGTAAAACTATTGTACTCTCCGATGTAACAATGAATTGGTCACCTGATGAACAAACATTTTATAGTGTGGGTGATATTGGTTTGGCAGCTATCTTAAAAGAAGAAATTGATGTCAAAACAACAGGTTATCTTGAAATTCCACAGACAGGAAGTAGAGATGAGTTTACACTTTATTTTGAAATTGATCCTGACAAATGGTATTATTTCCAATTTGATGGACGTACGCTCAAAACACTTTCTTCTAATGAAGAATACAATACAATTATTACAGATCCAAAAGCAAAAGATAAATTTGATTTGGCAGATCAAGCAGATGTAGATGAATTTATGGCTCGTTTTAGAGGTATTTATCCGACTACTCCTTCAATTCCTGTGAAATAATTTTAACAACTAATTTCTTTTTTAGATAACCCAAAAGCTCATTTATTTACATTATTGTAAATGAATGAGCTTTTTCTATTGATAATTCATATCTCTAAGCCTAAAATTATATCCTTCATCGATTATTCTTTGAGTAAGTGATAGCGTGTTTTTATTACTACTATTGATTCGTATCGGAATTTGATTAGCAATAGATAAAGATTTTAATGAGTGAAAAAGAGAAACAGAATCATTAAATGTATTTTTAGGAATATTGAAAGTTATTCGTTCATTTGTTTTTTCTTCTTGGTATTCCACAACACAATACGTTAAGTTCGTTGTTGGAGTTTTTTCATAAAAAGTAATCTGTTTTATATACTTGGCTGATAAAATATACCGATTTATTCCATAAGAATCTGAAAAACAGATTGCTTTATTAGTGATATAAAATGTATTTCCTCTAAATAATTTAAAATCAGAATCTAATTGATTACCAAAATACCAATTATGAAGTATTTCAGCAATTTGTAAAATAAAAGTAAATAAAAAGGCAATAATTACGATAGGAGATTTATAAATAAAAAACAAACCGATTCCTATTATCCAAGATATAATCTTAACTGCTTTTACTATAGAGTGATGGAAAATTCCTTGAATCGAAGATAATTTGCTTTGTTTCCTAACCCATGGATTTCTTTTCACCTCCATAGGGAAATTTACTTCATTACCATCATCAGAGTTAAGAGCTTGATAGAACAAAACTGTTTCCTCAGCTTTCAAATTCATAACAGACGAAGAAGGAAATTTTTCTAATGTGTCAGACTGGTCGCAATGTTTGCCATCTAAATAAAGCCACGTATCGACTAAGAAAATAGAGTTACAGCTTGCACAAAAAACTACCTCATCAGTTGTTTGAATCAGATCTCCTGTAATTGGATCTTTTCTGTTTTGAGATAAAAACTCTTTGTGTTTATTGGTGTCTATTTTATGGATATACATACTGTGTTTTTTTATAATTATAAAATTAGTTTTCTGTTTCTCTATCATTTTTTACATTTCAATCTCAAAATAGTAACTATATTTTTTGGTAAAATTAATTCATCCTAAGTAACTGAGCAAAATAAAACATATCTAAAAAAGAATTAGAAACTGGAAATTTAAACTGTCAAGACACCTTTGAGGTGTCAGACAGATTTTGTTAACCTATAAATAATTTTGCCCAGTTACTTAATGACTATATTGAAGGAAAAAAATATTATCAACTAAAATATTATCAACTTGAATTTTTACAACTGTTTACTAATTCAATGAAAGAGCAAGAGTATTTCTATTTAGTTTAATTAATTCCTTCAAAAGCTAAAATCTATGTTTTTGAGGGAATTTTTGTGTAAAAATGGGTGTTGCAAAATGATTCTACAAAAACAAGTATTATTTTACGTTCAAAAATTTTACCTTTGTAAATTAAATAGAAATTAAACCAATCAAGATAATTATTTATTACTTTTTCTTATGGCAAAAGGACTTCCAACACGCAAAGAAGATTATTCAGCGTGGTACAACGAACTCGTAAAACAAGCAGATTTAGCAGAACATTCAGCCGTTCGTGGTTGTATGGTTATCAAACCTTATGGTTTTGCAATTTGGGAAAAAATGCAACGTGTTTTAGACGATAAATTTAAAGAAACAGGACATAGCAATGCTTATTTTCCTCTTTTTGTTCCCAAAAGTTTGTTTGAAGCCGAAGAAAAAAATGCTGAAGGTTTTGCCAAAGAATGTGCTATTGTTACGCATTACCGTCTAAAAAATGACCCAGATAAAAAAGGAAAATTGATGGTCGACCCAGATGCAAAACTAGAAGAAGAACTTATCGTTCGTCCGACAAGTGAAGCCGTTATTTGGAATACCTACAAAAATTGGATTCAATCGTATAGAGATTTACCACTTTTGATTAATCAATGGGCAAATGTGGTGCGTTGGGAAATGCGTACTCGTCTGTTTTTGCGTACTGCCGAATTTTTATGGCAAGAAGGACACACAGCACACGCTACTAAACAAGAAGCTATCGAAGAAACAGAACAAATGGTAAAAGTTTATGCTGATTTTGCAGAAGAACACATGGCTCTTCCTGTTATTCAAGGACTTAAAACAGAATCTGAACGTTTTGCTGGTGCAGAAGAAACGTATTGTATTGAGGCTCTTATGCAAGATGGAAAAGCACTTCAAGCAGGAACTTCTCACTTTTTGGGACAAAATTTTGCAAAGGCTTTTGATGTAAAATTTGCTGCAAAAGATAACAAATTAGATTACGTTTGGGGAACTTCTTGGGGCGTTTCTACTCGCCTTATGGGTGCGCTTATTATGGCTCATTCCGACGATGAAGGTTTGGTTTTGCCACCAAAACTCGCTCCTATTCAAGTGGTTATTGTTCCTATTTATAAAAAAGAAGATGATTTAAGCGAAATTAAAAGAGCCTTAATTCCTCTTATGCACGACCTAAAAGCTGCAAATATTTCTTTAAAACTAGACGATAGAGATTCTTTCCGTCCGGGATTTAAGTTTGCAGAATGGGAATTGAAAGGCGTTCCTGTTCGTTTGGCAATCGGAATGCGTGATGTGGAAAATGGAACAATAGAAGTGGCTCGTAGAGATACAAAAGAAAAAATGTCTTGGGAACTAGAAAATGTAGGCGAAAAGATAGAACAGCTTTTGAAAGATATTCAACAAAATATTTATGATAAAGCCTTAATGTTCCGAACTTCGAATACGACGTATGTAAAAACATGGGAAGAATTCGAAAAAGCTCTTGATGCTGGTGGTTTTGTAGCTGCACACTGGGACGGAACAGCCGAAACAGAAGAACAAATTAAAGACAAAACAAAAGCGACAATTCGTTGTATTCCTTTGAACAATCCACAAGAAGACGGTACATGTATTTTGACAGGAAAACCTTCAAAAGAACGTGTGTTGTTTGCTAGAGCTTATTAATAACTTATTTTTATCCAAACTTTAGTCTAAACCCTAAGGGTCTTAAAGATTCTTAGGGTTTTTCTATTTAAAACTATGAAAACTTACTTTCTCTTTTTCACTCTTTTTTTTCTTCCATCTCTTGCATTTTCACAAGCCCATGTAATGCGAAATTTTCAACCTTCGCCTTTTTTGGATACTACGGCTACTCATTCTACTGACAAAACCTACTTTGCAGTTACTAATTTTGCAGGACATAACTCTCGTGGTTTTCAGTCGACAGAAAACTCACAGGGTTGGAATGCACAGGTTTGTGGTATGTTGGATATTGTAAGGTGGAAAAGTAAAAAGAATGATATTGGACTTCATTCAATTACATTTTTTTCTTCCATTGAAGTCAATGCAAACGTATATAATAATATTGCTTTTAATCCTCGTGGAATTATCTTGCAAGAGAGTTTTGCGTACTTCAATAAAAAGAAAAACTATACGTGGAACGTTGGATTTACACACAAATCAAGACATGAAATAGACAGCGATTCTCCTCCCAACGATACTACTTCAAGAATTGGTTATCAGCCTACTTCAAGAGTTGCTATTCTCAACGGTTTTCATTTAGAGGCAGTTAGTGATAAAATAAATCTTTCACCTACTATCACTACAAATATTTGGGGAAGGGCAGAATATTATACTATTTCAGAAGATAGTCGTTTTCCTCGTTTTACAGAAGAACAAAGTTGGGATTATATGAGTGGAATGGTGCTTTTGGGTGGCAGAATTGATATAAAATTCAGTAAAAAAGAAAAAAATGTATGGGGATTTTATAATCGTTCTTGGGTAAATACAGCCATTTTTTCGAACAAAGTAAAAAAAGAAGGAGGCGAAAACTTCAAGTTTAATTACAGAATAGAATCAGGATTTGATTTTAAAGGACTAAAAGGAAAAGCAGATTTTTTCCTAGCAAGAGAACATTTCTTTGATGATTTGTCTAGTCCAAGACCAATTTCTTCATCAGTTTGGCTTATCGGAATTCGTGGTAGAGGTTTTTTATTTTTATGAAAATGGCATTTTTATAATATACTCAATATAAAAAAGACGGTTTTTTCTGTCAATTCTTACTTTCTTTCAAAAATAAAAACGTACCTTTGCACTTAGAATCCCCTCTATTACTATTCATTCTATTTTAAACAGAATTATTCAGCGTTACAAACTTCCATTTCAATCCCCAAAATGGCAATTTATAACTTTTCATAATTCGTAATTTAATTTCTTTGATGACAAAATCATATTCTAATTTTAGAAACCAAATAAAAACTATACTATTTGGTTTTTCTCTGCTTTTTACTTTATTCTTTTTTAGCACAAATACAGCAAATGCACAAGCATTTCGTACCACATGGGTAACTACTGATGGTACAATCACTATCCCTGCAGCCAATATGTCAGGATATAGTTATAATGTTACTTGGACGAATTTGACTAATCCAAGTGTTGGAAATGGTTCTATAAACCTAATAGGAAGCTATACTATAAGGGGGCTTTCAAATGGTGATACCTATGAACTCGCTATTACAGGAAGATTCCCTTACTTTAAAATGGATGGTAATATTAGAGAAAAAAATAAACTTCGTACTATAGAGGCTTGGGGCAACATTGAATGGACAAGTATGGAAAATGCCTTCAGTGGATGTCAGAATTTAACTTATAACGCAACTGATGTTCCAAATCTTTCAAGAGTAACTAACATGTCTCGTATGTTTAAATTTTGTGAGGTTTTTAATGGCAGTATTGGAAACTGGAATACGTCAAATGTGACAAATATGCGTGAAATATTTGCTTATGCATATTCTTTCAATCAGCCTATTGGAAACTGGAATACGTCAAATGTGACAAATATGCGTGAAATGTTTTATGGTGCTAGAATATTCAATCAGCCTATCGGAAACTGGAACACGTCAAATGTGACAGATATGCATGGTATGTTTAACTCAGCTAATTCCTTTAATCAGCCTATTGGAAACTGGAACACAGAAAATGTATCTCGTATGAGTTGGATGTTCGTTAGTGCTATATCATTCAATCAGCCTATTGGAAATTGGAATACATCTGCTGTAAGAAATATGAAATGGATGTTTACTAATGCATATTCATTTAATCAACCCATTGGAAATTGGAATACAGAGAATGTGACAGACATGAGGATGATGTTTTCAGGAGCCACTTCATTCAATCAACCCATTGGAAATTGGAATACAGAGAATGTGACAGACATGAGCCAGATGTTTGGATCACATTCACCCTACCGATTTTCAGGAGCCACTTCATTTAATCAACCCATTGGAAATTGGAATACATCTAGAGTAGTGCGTATGAATGATATGTTTAAAGATGCAACCTCTTTTAATCAATCTATTGGAAGTTGGGATGTTAGTAACGTCACAACTATGGCTAATATGCTAGATGGGTCTGGAATGAATACTTCAAACTACGATGCTACTCTAATAGGTTGGGCAGCACAAAGTGTACGGTCTAATATACCTCTAGGAGCTGATGGTTTGACTTATTGCAATGGTACAGCAGCACGAAGTGTTCTTACTTCTGCTCCTAACAGTTGGATTATTACAGGTGATTTAGTAAGTAGTGTAGGGGCAGCAATAAATAATATTACATTGCCACAAAATCAGTTTAATTTATGTCCAAATACATCTACTACTCTTGAAGCAGATGGAAATGGAGTAGTAACTTGGTACAATTCTCCTACGAATCCTGTTTCTATTCATACAGGAAGTAGTTTTACAACTCCTATTTTGACAGCAGATTCCACTTATTTTTATGTTCAAGATTCAGTTGCTGGTTGTGGAGTTAGTAATAGATTAGCAATACTGGTTACTACTTCATCCATGGAAAATATTACTCCACCTCAAAATCAGTTTGGAGTGTGTCTGAATGATACTACCGTTTTAGAAGTTAGTGGAAACGGAACAGTTTATTGGTACGATTCGCCTACAAATACGACACCTGTACACATAGGAACTCGTTTTACAACGCCAATTCTTACACAAGATTCTACTTATTTCTATGCTTTTGATTCTATTGCAGGTTGTAATAATGGGAGGTTAGAACTTTTAGTAACTGCTTTGCAATCATTAAATGCAGTTAGCAAAACAAATTATACGGCTTATTTAGATGCTAGTGGACAAGTGGAAATAGATGCAATTTTATTAGATAGTATAAGTTCAGCAGGTTGTGGTAATACGGTTGCTTCTTATCTTTATGATGATACAGGACTAGCTACTCGCTCTTTTTCTTGTATAGATTCTATTCAGAATGTAGTATTAAGAGTTACAGATAGTAATGGAAATACAGATACTTCATCTACAGTTGTTCACGTAAAAGACACTATTCCACCGACTTTCGCTACACGAGTTGTGCCTGTTCATTTTGGAGCTAGTAATCAAGCTGTTGTTCCAGTTAATTATTTTATCACAGCTTTGAATGATAATTGTACTGATTCTACTGATATTTCTGTTGTCTTTAATCACAATGGAAGAGATAGCGTAACACTCTACTGTGGTAGTAGTGCAATCAGAAATCTCCAATTAAGAGTTACTGATAGAGCAGGAAATGTAGTAATTCAACCTGTTCAGATTCGCCCAACTTCTTCTATTTATGATTTTAATGTAAATATAATTGGTGGAATATTTCGTCCTGATATACCTACAACAATTACAGTCTTAGCAAATAACTACTCTTGCGCTCCTAAGTCTGGCGAACTAAAAGTTACTTTGCCTAATGATGTAGCTTATAATTCAGCTTCCATTACTCCTAATAGAATTGTAGGAAATAATTTGTTTTGGGATGTTATAGATTTGAATTATGATAGAAATTTTATAGTTAGAATTTCTGTAACTCCAGATATTAGTCTAAATATTGGCGATGAAGTTTGTTTTTCTGGACATGTTACCCCTGAAGTAAATGATGTTACTCGTTTGAATAACCTAAAACAATACTGTTTTCCAATAGTAAATTCTTACGATCCAAATGACAAACAAGTCTATCCACAAGGAATTTGTGATGAGAAATTTACAAAACGTGAAGTAAATCAACCTCTTACTTATACCATTCGTTTCCAAAATACAGGAAATGCACCTGCTTTGAATGTACGAATTGCCGATTCATTGAGTAATTTATTAAATCGTCGTTCACTTAGAGTTGTAGCAACTAGCCATACAATGACTGTCGATACAACAGCAAATAATAATGTGATTAACTTTGTGTTTAATAACATTAATCTGCCTGATAGCACAACCAGTCCAGAGCTAAGTCAAGGATATGTTATTTTTGAGTTGAGTGAAATTGCAGCACATACTGATACTTCACGCATTGAAAATAGGTCATTTATTTATTTTGATACAAATGCTCCGATTATCACAAATACAGTCAAAAATACGATTGTTGATGTATTGCCTCAATGTAATCCTACAACTCCAAATCCACCGATTGCAGATTGTACTTTACCAACTAATTTGAGTACAGAAATTCTTACTTCTACTAGAGTAAAATTATTGTGGAATACGCCTTCAAACACAAATGCAGTTAATTATGAAGTATTGAGAAATGGACAGCGATTAGCTACTATTCCAGCTTCGAATTTGTCGTTTGTAGATTCTACTTTGACAGCAAACACACAGTACAATTATTCTATAAAAGCGATTTGTGGAAATAGTACTGCGACTTCAAATTCTGTTCAAGTTCGTACTCTTCCTTCTACTCCGATTTTACTTTCTGTTGTTGCAGCTTGTAAGGGCGAACGAGGAACAATAAATGTACAGAGTGCAGGTGCAACTTATAGAGTTTATGATTCTGAAACAGCATCTACACCACTTTTTGAAACGAATAATGCAAGTATCGAAACGCCAGTTTTGAGTGATTCTACAACATTTTATATTTCTGTTGTGATTAATGGACAAGAAAGCCAGCGTTTAGAAGCAGTTGTTCCAATCAAAGAAGTTTTTGAAGCTATTGTAGAGCAAGGAACTTTACTTGAAAGTTGTGCTACTGAATTTACACTCTCTGCTCAAAATGTAGATGGTGCAACTTACACTTGGTTTAGAGAAAATGTTCAAGTAGGAACAGAACGCACATTAACCACAACTTTTGAAGCTCGTTATAAAGTGGTTGTAATCAAAAATGGATGTTCTGATGAATCTGAATTTACGACTACTCGTTTTGTAGATGCTCCAACAGCAAGAATTGAGCAAGGAAATACAATTTCTTTCTGTGGAAGTGGAATATTAAATGCACAAGATACAAGCGCAAATGTAACCTACGAATGGATTTTAAATGGTGCTACTATTGGAAATGGCACAAGTATTTCAGTTTCAGAATCTGGAACTTATACTTTGAAAGCTAGTCAGCCTTCGTGTGCAGATAGCATAACTATTGCCGTTACTATCACGACTGCACCAACAAATGTAGTACTTACAGCAAGTAAAACAGCGATTTGTCCAAGCGAAGAAACTACTCTTTCAGCTACGACTGGTACAGGATTTACCTATCGTTGGTTTAGAAATAATACAGTTATTTCAAATACTTCTGCAACACTTTCTACTTCTGAAATCGGAACATATAAAGTAGAAATTACAACACAAGATGGTTGTAAAGTAACGACAAGTGAAGTAGAAATTACTCGTTTGTTAGTTAATCCAGCTATTTTGAGAATCAATACAGAAAATGGAAACGACAAAACGATTGATGTAACTTCACAAGATGCGATTGATTCGGTTATGTGGTTTAAAGATGGTGTTGCAATTCCTTCTTTTGCAAATCAAATTCTGATTACACCAACTGAAACAGGAAACTACAAAGCACAAGTAGTTTATGAAACAGGTTGTAGTTTTGAAACAGAAGAAAAAACCTTTACCGTTGGTGGAATAACAGGAATTGAAGAAGAGTCTGCAAAGATTTTTACGATTTATCCAAATCCAAATAACGGTTCGTTTAAAGTAGAATTTGCAACAACAACAAACCAAAAAACTAATCTTGTGTTGGTAGATGGATTAGGTAGAATTATTCATAGTCAAGAAATTGCAATGAATGAAAAAACACTTTCTATTACTCTTCCAAAAATAAGTGCAGGTGTTTATGTGGTTCAGATTGTTTCGGAAGGAAAAGTCTATACAAAACAGCTTGTTATTCAGTAATACAATCATTGAGTAAGTCAAAAGGCTTGCTTTTGACATTCATAATGTGAAAATAAATCAAAAAAGCCTTTACAAATCGTAAAGGCTTTTCTGTGTTTTTTACAAAGGAGATAAACAGTTATTGAAATTAAAACTTGATTTTTAACTGAATTTATCGGACTTTTGTCAGTATTTTAATAACAAAAGAAATTATAAACCAAAATTACTGGTATTACTGGTAACTGATTACTGATTACATGTTACAAATTGCACACATACAGGCACACAAAGAAGAGGTTATTGCAGCACTTCAAAAACGCCACTTTAGCAAAGCTACTGAGCTTGTCGAAAAGGCTATTTCTATCGATAATGAAAGAAGAACAACACAGTCCTCACTCAATGAATTACAAGCTGGTGCAAATGAAGTAGCAAAATCTATCGGTGTTTTGATGCAACAAGGCAAAAAAGAAGAAGCGAATCAAGCAAAAGAAAAAGCTGCTCAAAATAAACAGACAATCAAAGAATTAGAAGATAAATTAAAGGAATTAGAGAATGATTTGACAAATTGTTTGTATGAAATTCCAAATACTCCTTATAAAGATGTTGTTGTTGGAAAATCTTCAGATGATAATGAAATTATTGAGGAATGGGGAACTATTCCAACACTTGCAGATGATGCTGTTCCACATTGGGAGCTTATCAAAAAATACGATATTATAGATTTTGAATTGGGAAATAAAATCACAGGTGCAGGTTTTCCAGTTTATAAAGGAAAAGGAGCAAGACTTCAACGTGCTTTAATCAATTATTTTTTAGATGAAGCCATTGCAGCAGGTTATAGCGAAGTTCAACCTCCAATTTTGATAAATGAAGCATCAGGATATGGCACAGGACAACTTCCAGACAAAGAAGGTCAAATGTATGAAGCAACAGCAGATAATCTTTTCTTGATTCCGACAGCAGAAGTTCCGATTACAAATTTATACAGAAATGAAATTGTAAAAGAAAGTGATTTTCCTATCAAAATGACAGGGCATACGCCTTGTTTCCGTCGTGAAGCAGGTTCTTGGGGTGCAGATGTGCGTGGTCTGAATCGTTTACATCAATTTGATAAAGTAGAATTAGTAGTCATTGAACACCCAGAAAAATCTTATCAAAGATTGGAAGATATGCTTTCTCACGTAAAAGGACTTTTGGAAGCATTAGAATTGCCATACAGAGTTTTGCGTTTGTGTGGTGGCGATATGGGTTTCACTTCTGCTATGACGTATGATTTGGAAGTTTATTCGGCTGCACAAGGTCGTTGGTTGGAAGTAAGTTCGGTTAGTAATTTTGAAACTTACCAATCTAATCGTTTAAAACTTAGATATGAAGATAAAGATAAAAAGAAACATTTAGCGCATACTTTGAATGGTAGTGCGCTTGCTTTGCCACGTATTGTAGCTACTATTTTAGAAAATAATCAAACGACAGAAGGAATCAAAATCCCTAAAGTTTTGCAAGGTTATTGTAAATTTGAACAAATAGATTAATGTTTTTTATTCTAACGTAGGGCAAAGGCTTGCCTTTGACAAAATTTATTTTCGTGTCAAAGGCAAGCCTTTGCCCTACTAATGATTTTAAATCAAACAATCATTCAAAATTAGAGTTTAGTAATGGTATTTTTATTTTATCATTGATTAAACTCTACTTCTTTAATCATAATTTTTTCAACTCTTCTTATGAAAGGAACTTCATTTTTTCGTCTTTTTCTAGGTATTATTTGTTCTATCTTCCTTCTTTCAGCGTGTCAGAAAGGGGTTTCTACTCCTGCCGAACTTACCAAAAAGTATGGCGTAGAGGCTTTTGATTTTACATTTTTGAGTACAAAATCACATCTTTCTTTCCAAAATCAAAAACAAGAACTGGGAAGTAATGTAGATATGCGACTAGCAAAGGATAGTTTGATTTGGCTTTCTGCTCGTCCTGCTTTTGGTATTGAGGCTGCTCGTATGCTTATCCGTACTGACTCGGCTTTTTTGGTCAATCGCTTAGAAAAAAGCTATTCGGCTGTCGATATTCGTTCGCTTAGCAAACAAGTAAATTTTGATGGCGATTTTAAAATGCTTCAAGCTCTATTTTTGGGCAATGTTCCTCCTTTAGACCAAAGTATTACACCTGAAAAACAAGAAAAATATTTTGTCTTGAAACAAATCTATGAGCTTTTCGAAACTTCTATGTATGTGAGTAGAGAAAATAAAAAACTATCTAAAATTGCTGTCCAAGAAACAGAAGGTGGAATGAATAGCCTTTTTATAGATTATAGCAATTTCCAAACGTTAGAAGGACAAAAAATTCCTTTTAAAGTAAATGCAGTAGCTAATTTTTTTAATCAGAAAGAAAATAAAACTGACCAAACCAAAATTGAAATTGAACACAAAAGAATCAAATTTGAAGAGTCAGATCTTTCTTTTCCCTTTTCTATTCCTAGTAGTTATGATAAAAAGGAATTAGGGAAAAAATAAACTCATGTCGTTGGTGGAGACACCAACAACGGCAAGCGATAAACTCAATTACGAATTACGGATTAAAAATTACGTTTCAAAATTGTAATTCATAATTCGTAATTCGTAATTTTTAATCCGTAATTGAATTAATTATGTCATCAAAAGATAAAAACCTAAGCCTTCATTCAGAGAAATCTATTCAAGATATTGAAAAGAAACAATTTGCTATCGTGGTAGCAGAATGGAATGAAGAAGTAACAGAAGCACTTTATGAAGGAGCTTATAAAAAATTGTTAGAGTATGGTGCAAAAGAAAAAAACATACACCGTTATGATGTACCAGGGAGTTTTGAGCTTACTTTAGCAGCACAATGGGCAGCACAAAAAGCAGAAATTGATGCAGTTATTTGTTTGGGTTGTGTGATTCAAGGCGAAACTCGTCATTTTGATTTTATTTGTGATGCCGTAGCACAGGGAATTACAAATGTAAATCTTAGACATAACAAACCTGTAATTTTTGGAGTTCTGACACCTGAAAACCAACAACAAGCTCTTGACCGTGCAGGTGGAAAACACGGAAATAAAGGTGATGAAGCAGCTATTACAGCAATAAAAATGCTTGGTCTTCATACAACGATGACTAAACAAAAAGGTGGTATTGGTTTTAAATAAAGTCTTAATAAAGTAAGAAATTTGAATTGAAAGTCAGCATAACTAAATTTGCAGTTTTATTTACTTCTAAATTCTGACTTCATACTTCTGACTTTGTTTTTTGCATTTACTTCTAAATTCTAACTTCATACTTCTAAATTTGTATTTATGTGGCTAAAAATAGCTAATTTCATTCTAAAAAATAGATTGTGGCTTTTGCTTCTTCTTTTTGCTCTGACCGTTTTTATGGGATTTCAAGGCACAAAAGCAGAACTTTCTTATACCTTTTCGAAAGTTGTTCCTGATTCTGATGAAGATATTGTTTTTTTCAATCAGTTTAAATCACTTTTTGGACAAGATGATAATGTGGTTGTTTTGGGAGTAGAAGATGAAAAGCTATTTGAGCTAGAAAACTTTCAGAAGTGGCAACAACTTTTGTATGCTTTAGAGAAAATAAAATTTGAAAATAGAGAAAAAATTGAAGGGTTAGGAGATAGTGTAAATGCTGTTACAGGTGTGGTAGGACTTGGAAAGCTACCTTATCTTTACAAAAATCAAGATATTAAAAAATTCGAACCAAAATCTATTTTCCCCAAACAAGTACAAACACAAAAAGAGTTAGATAGTCTTTTAAAGTTTACCTCTCAAATAAAATTCTACGAAAATCAGCTCATAAACCCAGACAATAAAGCTTCTTTAGTCTTGGTTACGCTTCCTCCAAAAATTACGAGTACAATCTATAACCACGAAACGGTTATGAGAATTAGTGAATTAGGAAACAAGTTTTCAGAACAAACAGGTATCGAAATTCATTATGTAGGGCTTCCATTTTTGCGTGTAGCTATTTCGAATAAAGTAAAAGAAGAAATGGTTATTTTTCTTTCACTTTCTATCGCCATTACAGCGATTTTTATTTTTATATTCTTTCGTTCTTTTACCCCTGTTTTTGTTTCTCTGACTCTTATTACGATTGTTATTATTTGGACAATGGGGGTTTTTGGTATTTTGGGTTACAAAATAACCATTCTTACAGCTATTCTTCCTCCTGTTTTGGTCGTCATTGGGATTCCGAATTGTGTTTATTTTATTACAAAATATCATCAAGAATGTAACAAAAAAGGTAATAAAATAGATGCAATAAAATATGTAATCAAAAAAATTGGAATTGTTACACTGATTACAAATACTACAACTGCCATTGGTTTTTTAGTTTTGGTAAGTACACAAATAGGTATTTTGAGTGAATTTGGACTTTCTGCTGGCATCACTATTTTTGCGACTTTCTTTATCTCACTTATCTTTTTGCCAGTTGTGTTTTCTTACTTACCAATGCCAGAAGGAAGGCGAACCAAACATTTGAATAGAGGTGTTATAAATATTGTGCTTACAAAATTTGACTTTTTGATAGAAAATCACAGAACAATTATTTATGCAGTTACAATTTTGATTATTGTTCTTTCATCTATTGGACTTTATCAAATAAAGGCAAATTCATTTATGGTTGATGACTTGCCAAATGAAAGCAAAGAGAAAAAAGATATTGCTTTTATAGAAACCAATTTTAAAGGAACAATGCCTTTAGAAATAATAATTGATACAGGAAAACCGAAAGCCTATCGCAGAAGTCAGACATTAGAAAGAATAGAACAGATTGAAAGTTATGTAGATAGTTCGGCACATCTTTCTACTCCTGTTTCTTTAGTTACTTTTATAAAAGCTGCCAATCAAGCCTATTTTAATCAAAGCGAACAATCATATAATCTACCTGATAAGCGTACTGGAGCGTATGTGTTGCGTTATTTGAAAGGACAAAATGACCCAACAGCAATTTCTGCATCTTTTGTTGATAGTACCGAACAGATTTTGAGAGTTTCTTTGAAAGTAGCTGATATTGGTTCTTTGCGCTTGGATTCTTTAGTAAAAACGAGCTTACAACCCGAACTAGATAGTATTTTTGTTGATTCAATTGGTTCGACCAAAATGAGTGCACGAGTAACAGGCACAACACCTATTTTCTTGAAAGGAAATACCTATTTGATAGACAATTTGAAATGGAGTTTGTTTTTAGCTTGTTTTTTGGTAGCAATAATAATTGGTGCGCTTTTCCAAAATATACGTGTGATGATTATTGCTATTATTCCAAACTTAATTCCTCTTTTAGTAACGGCTGGGATTATGGGATTTTTTAATATTGCACTCAAGCCAAGTACAGCACTTGTCTTTAGTATTGTTTTTGGTATTGCTGTTGATGATTCACTTCACTTTTTGGCTCGTTTTCGTCAAGAACTTTTAGCCTTTGATTTTGATAGACATAAAGCTATCGATGTTGCACTGCGTGAAACAGGAAAAAGTATGATTTATACTTCTATAATTCTTTTTGCAGGTTTTATTATTTTTGCTTTTTCTTCTTTTGGTGGAACGGTTGCTTTAGGAGTTTTAACTTCAATAACTCTTTTGGTGGCAATGTTTACGAATTTGATTTTACTTCCTGCTTTACTTTTGACATTTAATGCAAATATTCGTCGTTCAAATCATCCTCCTATTGAAGATTAAATAAATAAAATTTTGTAGGGACAATGCATGCATTGTCCCTACGGAAATACATTACTTCTTCAATAACTTTGCGAGTTCATTCTGTGTGCTTTGCGTTTTGTCTTTTGCATACCAACTGTGTAAAGATTCTGAGAAACCTTTGAAATCTTCTGATTCAGGGTTTTGTTTTACTTTTTCTTTGTAATCTGTAACCAATTTTTGTGCTTCGGCTGGTCTTGCTCCCCAAGAATTGATTATTTTTAGTTTTGTAGTAGTGTCTGTTTTTTCTTCTTTTACAAAAATAAGTTTCGGAATTGCCCGTCCACCATTGGTCAAAAATTCATCTATCAAATCTGGATTTTCATCTCTCAAAAGAAATCGAATTTCTAATTTTTCTCCTGCTTCCTCTGCAATTTTATTCATGACAGGAACAATTTGAGCAGCATCTCCACACCAACTTTCTGTAAGAATTACCCAATAATATTTTTCATTTGACGGAAGGTTATTCAAAGCTGTTTTTACATTTTCATTTATTTTTGTGGTTTTGTCTAGCCTATTCATACGATACATATTCATGTTTGTGTATTCCAAAATTTCTGGACTATTATCACCATTTGTAGTAGTTCCTTTTTCTAAAAGTTCTTGTCCAAGTGTTCTGTATTCTTGATAGAACATTGATTTTGCTAAATAGCTTTTGTCTAAATAGTTCATAATGAGTGAGTTAGTTTTGATTTAATATGAATAAATGTTGATATGTTTGTATATGAACTAATACGCAATAATGACATATTTTGTTTTGATAAATTTCAACTTGGTTTGTTTTCTGTTCTTGTGTATCTAAAAGATATAAGTTGTTTAGTATTCTGAATAAAAAAATCCCATTACAAACCAGTTGTAATCGGATTCATTTTTAGCTGAAGTTGTTTAAAAATGATATTGCCTTTGTTGGTGTTTTAGCGTAGCGACACCAACAAGAAGACGTACAAAACTCATTCTTAAACAACTTCACTATAAAATTAATATGCAAGAGTTTATTGTTTTTTCATTTTGATTAACTTCTCTGCTGGTGGACGTAATGGAACACAAAAACCAATACTAAACATAGCACCTTGGTTTGTTATTTTATAATTATTATTTAATCCATTACGTGATGCATTTTCAAGAGTTGTATTTGCTTCTTCTGGAATATCAAAAGGGTCTGTTGCATTTTGGACAGTAGTAAGAGCTGAAATATACTCATTCAAACCTACTGAATTTTCTTTTGGTTTTTGAGCTACATTCATAAAACCATAGTAAGCACGAGCTTCTAAAGTAAGATATAAATAAGGAGTTAGTCCAACTAAATAACTAAAACCTAAATTAGCTCCTAAATCTGCTTGACGAACATCTAAAGGTTGTACATTTTCTGTGCCTTTTGCTCCACTTCCTACTAATAGACGAGCCGAAGGACCTGCTATAATATAAAAATGATTAGGGCTATTAGGCTTTATGCGAAGTTGTAACATAGGGTCAAATGAAAAATAATGCAATCCATAATTCTGACGCTGATTAAAGTTGATTGTATCTACTCTTCCCATTTGTACATAATTGAGTTCCATACGCAGACCAATAGTTTTGGTAAATTCTTTTCCTGCAAATGCCCCAAATTGTAACCCTGTGCGAAATTTGCCATTATTTGTTTCTGATTCTACACTAAGCTGTCCAGTTGTATCTGTTTTTATGGCATCAAAGGAAATAGGCGCACGAGCAACGGAAAGTCCTGTTTTAAAACCTGAATAAGAAAATCCTTGAGCTTGTAGTTGGTAAGTAAAAGCGAGGCAAAAAAGGAGGGAAAGAAAAAATGTTTTTTTCATAATAGTAGTCATAACTAAATTACTTTAATATATAGGATTTGAAATTTCTTTTTTTGTCGTTGATAGATTATACTTTTTAAAGTATGCCAAAAATAAGCAATACTCCCTAATTAAACGAGAGAATCTTAAAAAAATTGAATCAACTTCTTATTTTGTTTTTATTTTGTAGAAATAGTGTAAATATACATTTCATTTTTAATGATGTGATAGCATTTCAAACCAAACTGAAAGAAATAATTTATGCTTTCTTCTTTGTATTTTTTAGTTTGATTGGGTAAAATTATTTCTTTGTTAGTTTTAGTATAAAGTCCTTTTTTTATTGTTTTGTTTGTCTCTGTAATAAAAATAAACTCTCCTTTAAAAGAAATAGAGTTCCAATTTGGGTACTCTAATACTGTTTTGTAGTTCCCAAAGTTATCAAAAATCAAAATACCTTGTCCTTTTACACCCAAAAAAATCTGATTTTGATAAAATTGTAAATGCGAAATTGGATAATCTTCATCTTTTAAGATTAAACCCAAAGGTGTTTGAGATAAAATTTGTTTATTCAAAATATCATAGTTTTTCAAACTAAAATCAGATTCATCAAAAAACCAAAGTGTATTATTTGGTGAAGGAGCAAGCAAACGCACAAAACCAATTTCACCATATTGATTGCTTTCTATTTTATTAGAGATTTCATAGCGTTCTATTTCTGTCAGAAAACGATTCAGAATTACCCATTCTTGCAATTCTTGATAAAAAACAAACACTTGATTTGGATTTTGAACATTAAAAGTAGTCGGAACAATAGAAGAAGAAGGGGAAAAAAGAATTTCTACATTCCCCAAACTATCCAGACGCTGAATAACTCCTTTTTTATCACAAATATAAATTCTGCTATATGAATCAATACAGCTCAAAATAATTTCGTTTTCAAAGTGAGTTTTTTTCTGAAAAATCAAAGTATCATTTTGAGCAAAAACAAAATTAAAAAAGGTAAAATATATAAATAATAAAGGCAGCAAAAGTATATTTTTCATTTTAATTGAGTTTTCCAAATCTAAGTAAAAAACACTGTCAAATTTACGCTGCTTAAAAACAACTTTAATCGATAAGGACAAGTAATAAGCCAAAAAACTAGAAGCAAAAATAAATATTTCAAACTTTTTAATAAACCAAATGTTCTCCAAATATTCTTATGATATGAGAATGAATTAAAATTTCGTAACTCTAAAGTAAAAAAAATAAAATTTAAACGAGAATTTTTGTATTTTTACCTTTAATCAAAAAAAGTAGAAATCTAATTTAAAATACCTATTCGATGAAAGACATGATGAAAATGTTTGGTAAAGTGCGTGAAATGCAAGCCAAACTTCAAGAAGTGCAAGAAGAACTCATAAATATTACAGCCGAAGGAGAAGCTGGTGGTGGAATGGTAAAGGCAGTAGCTAATGGAAAAAAACAAGTTATTAAATTAGATATTGATCCAGATATTATAAAATCTGATGACAAAGAAATGCTGCAAGATTTGATAGTCGCAGCCGTGAATAAGGCTTTAGAAGGAGCAGAAGAAAAAAGTAAAGAACACATGCAAAAAAGTACAGAAGGAATGATGCCTAATATCCCTGGAATGGATTTGGGAGGAATGGGAATGTAATTACTCACTCAATAACCTCAACGACGGCAGAGCCTCGTTGACGGTTCAAAAGCAAAAGGAGAAGTGAGCAGGGCAGGGATGTCATTCATTGACGGGCTTGTACCTGTGTTTTCTCTCCTTATTTTATTAAAAACAAAAAAGTCTATTTCAAAATAATATTTGAAATAGACTTTTTTATGGAAAATTATCATTCAAAATTTATTCATGATAACTGATAACTGTTTTTTTACTTCTTATCACTTTTATCTTTCCATTTCAAAGAATAAATATCAGTACGACGATCTTTCAGATTTCGAACACTTCCATGACTGTGTAATTCTTTCAATAAATCAAGATTTACATCGGCAATCATTGTCATTTCTGTATTTGGAGTTGCTTCTGCAATAATGGCATTATTAGGAAAAGAATAATCAGAAGGCGAAAAAACAGCCGATTGAGCAAACTGAATATCCATATTTTTTACCTTTGGAAGGTTTCCTACACTACCAGCAATCGCTACATAACACTCATTCTCAACAGCACGAGCTTGCGAACAAACACGTACACGCATATAACCGTTTTGCATATCAGTAGAGAAAGGAACAAACAAAATTTGCATTCCTTCATCAGCCATCATACGAGAAAGCTCTGGAAACTCTGAATCATAACAAATCAAAATACCAATTTTTGCTACATCTGTTTCAAAAACTTTTACTTTATTTCCACCTACCATTCCGTAATCATTTACTTCACTTGGCGTAATATGAATTTTGTACTGTACATCCCACGTTCCATCACGACGACACAAATAAGAAACATTGTACAACTTTCCGTTTTCATACAAAGGAAGACTTCCTCCAATAATATTTACATTATAAGAAACAGCATAACCAACCAGTTTGTCTCTAACTTCTTCGGTATATTCTGCTAGTTTTCGAATTGCCTTTGCTGTATCCTCTTCATTGAATTCTGCCATTAAAGGAACATTAAAGAATTCAGGAAAAAGAACAAAATCGGCACGATACGAACTAAGTGCATCTACAAAAAACTCAACATTTTCAAAAAATGATTCTACTGATTTTACGTTACGCATCTGCCACTGAACAACACCAATACGAATAACTTCTTTGGGTTGGTTTACAAGAGTAGGTTTTTCTTCGTAGTAAATATTATCCCACTTCAAAAGACTTGCATACGCTTCTGATTCTTTGTCATCTGGTAAATAATTACGCAATACTTTCTTTACATGAAAACCATTACTCAACTGAAAAGTCAAAACTGGGTCATAAATTTCTTTCTGACGTACTTTCTCTAGATATTGTCTAGGTGTTACCGAATCGGAGTATTTGCTAAAATTTGGCATACGCCCACCAGCAATAATTCCTTTAAGATTTAAGTTTTCACAGAGTTCTTTGCGAGCATCATACAAACGCCTTCCCAAGCGCATATTTCGGCTATTTGGATTTACACTTACCTCAATTCCATATATTACATCTCCATCATCATTATGATTCACAAAATTATCTCTTACGATATCATGATAAGTATGATTATCTCCAAATTTAGAATAATCAATTACCATACTTAGTGCATAAGCAATTACTTTTCCTTTGTCTTCTATACAAATCTGACCTTCTGGAAACATTTCAAGCAATTTCATAATTGACTCTTTCGTCCACGCTTGATCTTTCGCATAAATCAGTTTTGATATTTCTTCAATATCGACTGCATCAGTTGGTTCAACAGTACGCAGTTTTAATACGTGTTGTTCAGTTTCGAAAGTCGATATAACATTTTCTTTTTTATCTATTGACATAAAAGTAAGTTAAAAATTTAATTTTCTATTAGTAAAGCTACTAATTTAGGTTAAAAAACACAGAACTACGAATTGTTCTGTAAAATGACTGTACAAATGATTATTTTTTTAAAGTCTCTTTGTAGAGTATTGTGTATATTTGCAATCTCATTTTTTTGACTCACTTTCCAAAAAAAAAACGGAATAATGAGTAATTAAGTGCATTTATAAAAGCACGCAAAAGTACACTTTATTTAAAATAAAACCTTTATTATTTCAGATTGTTTTCAATAATTATTAAGTGATTAAAATACAAATTTATTTTTTTATAAAAATATTTTTTTAGTGTTATTTTGTTATACAAATAATTATTAACTGACAATTATCTATTCTAATATGTATCAATCTTATCTTTCAGAAGCTAATCAAGCCTTTTCAAAATTCAAAAACCAATCTCGTTTGATTGCTACTATTCGCTTGATTTATTTTTTTGCTGCTTTGGTAATTCTTTATTTTTTAATTCCTAAAGGTTGGCAAATTGTAACAGGAGCTAGTTTTGTATTATTTGCAGGCTTTATTTTTCTAGTAAAACTCTATCAAAAATCCGAACAAAAAAGAAACTACTGGAAAACTAGAATCAAACTTTTAGAAACAGAAAATGAAAGATTAGAATATAACTTCGAAAATCTTGATGATGGAATGGAATTTTATGATGTTCTGCACGCTTACATCAAAGATTTAGATATTTTCGGACAAACAAGCCTTTTTTCTTATATCTCACGCACACATACAAGCGTAGGAAGAAGTTTTTTGGCAAATTGGCTTTCAGAAAAAACAGACGAAAAAACAATTACTAAAAGACAAGAAATTGTAAAAGAATTAGCAGAAGAAACAAAACAAGCAACAGAATTGCGATTAAACTTACAGACAACAGCACATTTAAATGAAGAAACTTCAAACCAATATTTACAATTAAAAAAATGGCTTCAATCAGAAGATACTTTCTTAGAAAATAAAGTCTTGAATATAATTCGTTTTGTACTCCCTGTAATTACTGTTGTGAGTTGGATTGCTACATTTATGGGATTTGTTACTTACATTCTGCCTGTTTTTCTTTCTTTGGCTCAACTCGGAATTGTGGGAAGTATGTTTCCAAAACTACAACTGACTTATGATACCGTAGGAAAAAATATTTCTTTTCTTCAAAAATATGCTTCTTTGTGGGAAATTATAGAAAATGCTACTTTTCAAAAAGAAGAAACGAAGACGTTACAAAATGAACTGAAAGGAAGTTCGAAGGCAGCTCAAGAATTAGCCAAAACATTAGAATTATTTGAATATAGAATGAATGGAGTTGCTTTTATGTTTTTGAATGGAATGTTTTTGTGGGATATTCATTTTGCTATAAAATTGGAAAAATGGAGAAAAGAACATAAAAATGACACGCCAAAATGGGTAGAAACGCTGGCAGAATTTGAGGCTTTATTTAGTTTGGCTTCTTTTTCATTCAATCATAAAGAATATATTTTTCCTACCATTTCTGTTTTAAATAATAACGGAAGTGAACAAAAAATAACAGAAAATGCTTTTGAAATCGTAGAAATGGCGCATCCACTTCTAAAACAAGAGGTCAGAATAGCAAATGATTTCACAGCAAAAAATATACGTGAAATTGCCTTGATTACAGGCTCAAATATGGCAGGAAAAAGTACATTTTTGAGAGCGTTGGGAATAAATATGGTTTTGGCGTGTGCTGGTGCGCCTGTGTGTGCTACAAAGTTTGATTTTGTGCCGATGCTTATCAGTAGTAGTATGCGTATTATTGATTCACTAGAAAAAGGAGAGTCTTCATTTTTTGCAGAACTCAAAAGACTAAAACAAATTTTGGATATTTTGGAAGAAGCTGATAAAAAAGGAGAATATAATTTGGTTCTTTTAGATGAAATTTTGAGAGGAACAAACTCTAAAGACCGTTATTTAGGTTCTGTTGCCATTATCAAACAGCTTTTAAAACTTCCTGCAACGGCTTTTATTGCTTCTCACGATGTAGAATTATCAAAATTAGAAGCCGAGTTTCCAAACAAAATTACAAACTATGCCTTTGAAGTAGAAAATATGGAAACAGGTCTGCATTATCCCTACAAAATCAAAAAAGGAGTGTGTCAGAATACAAATGCCGTATTTTTGATGCAAAAAATGGGAATTGAAATGTAAATTTTATCTAATCCTCGTTGACGGTTCATTTGACCTCAACGACGGTTAAAGATAGTAAGATTTTTTCAACCGTCAACGAGTCTTCACCGTCGTTGAGGATTTAAACTAATTATGAAACTTCTAACCTACCACTATTCAAAAAAGGAAATAACAGAACGATTTGAGAAAGTCCGTCAGCAAGTTTTTATTCAATCTAAGCAAATAAAAACGGATAATTTTGGGCTTGTTTCGAATAATGATGTAAAGTTGATTTTTGAATTATATGACACTTATTTTTTTGATAATTACTTTAAAGAAAATAAAGTAATTGATAGAATGGCTTTTGATTTTTCCAAAAAAATGACTTCGGCAGGAGGAAAACTGATGTATTATAAGGTTACAAAACACAATCCGATTCAGTTTAGAATGCGTATTTCGGCGTATTTGATTTTTAATTCTTTCAAAGAACAAACAAATAATAAAACTATTAATTTAGCAGGTTTTCAGACCAAAAACCGTTTGGAAGCACTCCTACACGTCATCGAACACGAAATTATTCATTTGATAGAGTTTATAGCCTTTAATGATTCTAGCTGCAAAAAAGGTAATTTTAAAAAACTAGCTAATTCTATTTTCGGACATACAGCCTTTACACACCAACTTCTGACTGGGAAAATGGAAGCTCTAAAAGAATATGATTTGAGAGTTGGCGACTGGGTAAAATTTACTTTTGATGGAAAATCTCATACAGGAGTAATACACCGAATCACGAAACGAGCAACTGTGATGGCATTGGATGCAACTGGAGAATATAAAGACAACAAAGGAAGTCGTTTTACAAAATTTTATATTCTTTTGAAATATTTGAAGAAATTAGATAAAAAACCAATTTAGAAGTTGTGAGTTATTAATGGTAAATTATGAATAAATACAAAATTTTGATTTCATAAAAAGAAAAGTTTAAACAGCTTCAAAGTCAAATAATTATCTCACAACACCTAAAACCCCCTTTATTTTGAATCAACTCTCAAAAAGTCGTAGTCCTTATTTACTCCAACACGCTCAAAATCCTGTTCATTGGCAGATGTGGAACAATGAAACACTACAAAAAGCAAAACAAGAAGACAAACCTATTTTGGTCAGTATTGGTTATTCGGCTTGTCATTGGTGTCATGTGATGGAACATGAGAGTTTTGAAAATGAAGCTGTTGCAAAGGTAATGAACGAATATTTTTTTTGTATAAAAGTAGATAGAGAAGAACGCCCAGATGTAGATGCGATTTATATGGAAGCTGTCCAAATGATGGGCGTTTCGGGTGGCTGGCCATTGAATGTTTTTCTGACGGCTGATGCAAAACCGTTTTGGGGAGGAACTTATTTTCCTGCTAATCAATGGGTTGATATTGTGCAGCAAATCGGAAAAGCCTATCAAAATCAAAGAGGCGAAGTAGAAGAATCGGCAAATAAAGTAACTAAAGTATTGTCTATTTCTGCTTTGGAAAGATACAACTTAAAAGATGTTCTAGTTCAAGCGTCGACGCTTGAACTAGATACTATTTTAGAAAAAGCCTTTGAAAGTTTCGAAAAGCATTTTGATACAGAATTTGGTGGAGTTGGTCAAGCTCCAAAATTTCCTATGCCCTCTTATTATTTATTTTTACTTCGCTATTATGATTATCTGAATAAAAAAAATATAACAAATCCTATAAAAATTAAAGTTCTATCACAAGTACATCTCACGCTCAATAAAATGGCTCAAGGTGGAATGTACGACCAAATTGGAGGAGGTTTTGCTCGTTATTCGGTGGATAGAGAATGGTTTGCTCCTCATTTTGAAAAGATGCTTTATGATAATGCTCAATTACTTTCTTTGTATGCAGAAGCCTATACAATTACAGAAAACTCAGAATCTGACTATAATCAAAGACAAGTTTATAAAGAAATAATAGAACAAACTACGGAATTTTTGACAAGAGAATTACAAGATAAAAGTAACACAAATAACGGTTTTTATTCTGCTTTAGATGCTGATAGCGAAGGTAAAGAAGGTAAATTTTATACGTGGACAATCGATGAAATAGAACATATTTTTGCAAATCATACCTTCAAAAATTCTGAAAATCAAGACGAAGACCTACAATTATTCAAAAAATATTATTCCGTTACTTCAATAGGAAACTGGGAAAGTCCACATGCTACCGAAGGAGCAAATATTTTGTATAGAAAAGATACAGATGAAGAATTTGCAAAAGAAAATGAAATTCAGTTAGGTGTTTTGAAAAGCAAAGTAAAAGAATGGCAAAATCATTTTTTAGAAGTCCGAAAAAACAAAGTTCGTCCTAGTTTGGATGATAAAATACTGACTTCTTGGAATGCACTTTTGATAAAAGGTTTTTGTAATGTGTATTCTTCTTTAAATGCTGCTTCAAATGATGAAAAAGAGAATGCAAAGTATTTAGATTTAGCTTTACAAACGGCTGAATTTATAGAAAATAATCTTTTTGATAAAGAAAACACATCAAAATTATATCATACTTTTAAAAATGGAACTGCCGAAATTGATGGTTTTTTAGAAGATTATGCGCTTTTGATTGAATCGTATATTGCACTTTATCAGATTTGTTTTGATGAAAAATGGCTTTTGCGTGCCGACGAACTAACAAAATATGTCTTTACTAATTTTTATGACAAAGAAGAAAGATTGTTTTATTTTAGTGACCAATTAGGAAGTGAAAAATTAGTCGCCCAAAAGAAAGAAATTTTCGATAATGTAATTTCGTCTTCCAACTCTGTAATGGCTACCAATCTTTATTTTTTAGGGATTTTACTAGAAAATAATTTGTACAAAGAAACAAGCAAAGAAATGTTAGGAAAAGTAGCTTCTTTGATTGCAGCCGAACCACGACACGTTTCGAACTGGGCATCACTTTTTACGTATTTTCTCACTCCTACTCCAGAAATAGCGATTGTAGGCGAAAAGTATAAAGAAACTGTAAAAGAAATTTCTGCATTTTATATTCCAAATAAAATAATTGTGGCTGTCAAAAATGAAGAAGAAGGACAAAAATCTGCCTTACCACTTTTAGAAATGCGACCAACATTGAATAATAAAACGACAATTTATGTGTGTAAAAACAAAACGTGTCAGTTGCCAGTAAATAGTGTAACAGAGGCTTTGAATCAGATTTAATCTAATAAAATAGTAGTCTTTGCTTACTTTTTCTAGTAATTCATTATTTTGTAAATAGATAAGAAGGGATTTTGTCATCATCACGTTCATTGTACCAAGAAATAGACTGAATAAGCCAATTACCTTTTGCACAAATAAGTTGAATGCTATTTATTCCTTGTGTAGTTGGCTGTCCATTTAGTTCAATTTTATTGGCAAAAATACTGAAACGCTGTGCTATTTTTCCAAAAATTTGTGTACGATGCGACATTTCTTGTGTGAAAAGTTGAGGAATGTTATGTTGTTGTATCTGCACTTCCAAAACTTGTGCAAAAGTACGAACATCTAAAAACATAGGGGCATCAAGATTGGCATTAATAAACTGTGCGCTACTTGTAAAACAATCATGAAAGTTTGACCAGTTTGGTTCTATTCCTTCTGAAAAGGACATACTATTATACAATAAGTCTATTCGTTTTTGAATAGCTTCTTCTTTATTTTTATACAATAATGAGAAATCAGTAGTTGATTTTTTTTCTGATTTTTTTTCGAATTCTTTCATATAAGGGGGTTATTCTCTTCTAAAAATTGCTATTTCTAACTGGACACAAGGTTAAAATAAGAGAAAGTAAAATTAACACAAAAATTACTTTATTGTAGTCTTTTAATGATTTTTTTGAGATAAAAAAGTGTGGTTATCTGACAATTTTTGTGGAGCGTGTAACATGGGTAGTTAAATTACAGCTCATTAATACACTTATTTACCTTTCTGTAGGAACTTGATATTGGTAGCATTTAGAATAGGTAGTAAAAAATGCTATACAACTCCTACGGAGTATATGAGTTTTAACGTTTCTATTTTTCTACCAATATAAAACTCCTAATGGAGTAAAAATCAAAATTTCACAAAAAATAATATTATCTATTCATTCATTTGCTTTTTCCATTCAAAATATCCCAAAACTGCCAAAACTAAAAATACAGAATATAGTCCTGTTGTAAAATAAAGCTCTTTGTAATAATAAATTCCTACACAAACAACATCAATAACAAACCAAAAAATCCAGTTTTCTACCCAACGTTTGGCAAGTTGAAACTGTCCTACGACACTAAAAGATGTTGTAAAAGCATCAAAATAAGGAACAGAAGCATTTGGTAACGTAGAAAACCAAGCTCCAAAACCAAAAACTCCTGCAATACCAACTACCATACTTATTACCCAAAATTTGATAGGCATGTGAGTAATTGGAAGTTCTGTATTTTCTTCTTTAGCCATTTTATCATCATAGAAGTTTTCAGAGTTTAATTCTTCTATTACATTTTTATCTAAAATTGAAGACTCAGAGGATAATTTAGTGATTTTTTTTGCTTTATTTCTTTTACTTCTACCTCCAAAAAGCCAATGATACCAACCCCAAATACTAACCACAAAATAAAAAGCACTCAAAATAGAATCTCCATACAAACCTGATTCAAAAAAAATATAGATATACGGAACAACACTTACAATTCCAAAAAACCAACCCCAATGGTTATTTCTTGTATTGAGCCAAACACAAACAAGTCCAGTAAGAGCTGCGAAAAGTTCTAGTTTATGAGAAAAAAAATAGGTTAGAAATGATTCTAAGAGTTGTTCCAAAGCAAATTTTGTATTTTGTGTAAAAAATAATTTCAAAAATGAATTGCAAAGTTAAGAGTTGAAGATTAAGAAAAAACACTTCTTTGTGAAAATGATTCTAAATAGCCATTTTTACGATTAAAAAAGTCTTATTATTAGTAACTTTGTGATATATTTTTATCAAAAAATCAATTTATTAAACATTCTTACAACACCATTTTTATTATATGCAAACTATTTTTGTTCCTTTAGATTTTTCTGAAAACTCATTACAAGCACTCCGTCATGCGATTGAGCTTGCCAAAACATCCGATTCAAAAATTATTGTTTTTCATTCTTATCAACCTCCTCAAATGGGTGGTGGTAGTTTTACAGGCAAAAGAAAACTTACAGACCTTGGCAAACAAGAAGCCGAAGATAATATGTACAAAGTGGTGATGCGCTTAAAAGAAACTGAACCAGACTTGGATTTCGAACACTTGGTAGTAGATGGAGATCCTATGCAACGCATTCTTTTTTATTCAGAAAAAGAAGAATCTGATTTGATTGTGATGGGTACAAAAGGTGCAAGTGGACTGACAGAGGTTTTCTTGGGAAGTGTTGCTGCCAAAGTTATTAAGGATGCCTCTTGTCCTGTGGTTATTGTTCCTGAAGAAAGTCTGAAAGGTACTTACGAAAGAATTGTTTATGCGACATCACTTATTGCAGATGATAAAGGTGTCTTGAATTATCTAAAAGGTTTAGCTACGGATTTCAAAGCAAAATTAGAATGTATTCATATAGAAAAAGATGCTGAAACAAACGCTAAGTTTCAAGCCTTTGGAAGAAATTATACAGAAATAAGTGCAGACAATAATTATGTAAGTTTCAAAACTATTCCTAAACAAGAAGAAGGAGATCAAGTAGAAGATGTTTTATTAGAATATATTAAAGAAAACCCTCTTACTTTGTTGGTTATGCTGCGTCGTGAACGTGATTTTGTACAACGTCTTTTTGGTCATAGTGTTACCAAAAAAATGGCATATCATGCAGAAAGTCCTCTTTTGATTATGAGAGCTGCTGACAAAATAGAATTTTAATTTTGACAGAACGGTTTGCTCTACCTCTACACCGAACTGTTTAGTTTTACAATTATGTTTGTTACTAAGTAACTGGGCAAAATTATTTATAGGTTAACGAAATTTGTCTGACACCTCAAAAGTGTCTTGACAGTTTAAATTTCCATTTTCTAATTCTTTTTTAGATATGTTTTATTTTGCTCAGTTCCTGCTGTACCTTACTTTTTTTATTAAACACATTTGTATTTGGTATTTTATATTTGTTTTTTTTAAATTTTGGTTTTAAAACCTTAGATTTGTACTAGTTTAAAAATACAAAATACATGGCTATAAGCCGAATACATATTACTCACTTGCTAGGAAGCAAGCAAGAACTATTTTTTGTGTCTTGCGAGAGACAGCAGGTGTATAATTCAATAGTCAATAGGTTGCTTATGCGTTTGGAAATGATACAGGTTAATCATTCATATTTGAAACCGTAGATTTCTAGATGTCCATTAGGTTCTTTTTTGAAAGAAAATTCTACGTGATAACTTCGTTTGCTAGTTTTCATATTTACTTCGCAATCACAAGTCAAACTATCTTTATTTTGCTCTAATGTTTTAACATCAAAAAAAGTTTCCCATTGTTCCTCTTCATTTTTTCTAGTTTTATAAAACTCAATTTCTATTAAATTTAAAATATCATCACTACTACAACGAGGTAAAAAAATATAGTCATTAATATTATACTTATTATAGTTTGGAACGCTATCCAACAACTCAATATTATCTATAATATAAATGCGTCCATTTAATCCTGTGTACTCATCGTGATATTTGATTTTGAATCTTTTAGCAACCAGTTTGGTGTTTGGGTAGTATTCTCCCTCAGCAAGTATTGCTAAATCGTAATTTATTTTATTGTAATCATTTTCAATAAAAGAATAAGAATAAGTACCACCATTATTCCTAGTTTTGAAGTGATAAATTGTAACTGTTTTTTTAGAATCCTTATAATTTTCACGATCTACGGAGTAGAAAAAAAACTCTTCTGGTTTTTTTTCTTCTTCATTTGTAGTCTGTTTACAGGCTAGTAATAGAGGTAATACCAATATATAAATAAAATATTTCATTTTTTTGGGTTTAAATAAATAATTCGTAAATATACTATTCTTTGTGAAAATAATTATAACCATTGCTTTATTGTCTGTTTCACAAGTATTTTTTTACTAATTTCCCATTCCAAAAAAATCAAAATCAAAAAACAAACCCAATGAAACTAAAACTTCTATTCTCAATTTTATTATTTTCGATAACTACACTTTCTTTTTCTCAAGAAATCAAAAGTCAAGAACAAGCCTTAGACAGAATTGACCAAATTATGCAAGGCGATAAGTTTGTTGGTGTTTTGCCAGAAAATGGACGTTGGTCTTTTGATGGAAAAGAAATTTATTTTTCTAAAAAATCGTCTTTAGAGCCTTTGCCGACGTGGTACAAACAAAGTATTTCGAATGGAAATCCAATTGGAACACCACTGAAAATTGTAGAAAATGATTTTAATCTAAATCCTCAAAATTATGTTTTTGGGCAAAATAATGACTTTGAAAATTATAATAAAATAAAAACTTCAAAAGTAGTTTCTGTTGATGGAGATTTGTATTTGCAAGATATGCAAAACGGTAGTACAAAAAGACTTACCAACACACTAGAAAATGAAACAAATCCATATTTTACAAGAAATGATAGTGCTATTGTTTATCAAAAAGGAAATGACTTGTTTTATTTTTGGTTGCAAGGACAGCAAATTGGACAAACACAACAACTGACTTCTTTTGTAAATTCAGATTCAAAAGTTGAAAAAAGCCTTAATGAAGCTGAAAAGTGGCTTAATAAGCAACAAAATGATTTATTAGAAATTGTGAGAATAAATCATTTAGAAGATTCTGTCAAAAATACACAACCAAAACCGTATCGTTTGACGGCTATTCCTCTTAATGGAAAATATGTTTCTTCAGTTCAGATTAGTAACGACGGACGTTTTGTGATTTACGTTTTAGGAGAGTATTCTTCAAAAGCTACCGAAGTTCCTAATTATATCAATGAATTTGGTTATACTGAAAACCTATCTGCTCGTTCGAAAGTAGGAAATTCTACAGCTAATTTTTCGCTTTATGTTTATGATAGATATGGAAAAGCAAATGATGAGATTGATTTGTCAGCACTTCCAAAGATGATGGAAAATCCTGCTTATTACGCAGAATATGAAAAAGATATAAAAAGAAACTCTCCAAGAAACTTATGGATTCATGAAACAAAATGGTCGCCTGATGGAAAAAAAGGTGTTATGGTAGTTCGTGCAGATGATTCAAAAGACCGTTGGATTGTGGGGATGGATTTGACAAGTGAAAATGAAAAATTAAAACTTGTCGATATGCAACATGACGATGCGTGGATAGGTGGAGAAGGAATTAGTGGTTGGCATGGAGAAACAGGAACTTTAGGCTGGCAAGACAATGAAACTGTTTATTTTCAATCTGAAAAAACAGGATTTTCGCATCTTTATACCTACAATTTTGAAACTAAGGAACGCAATCAACTCACTAATGGAAATTTTGAAGTAACTAATGTTTGGCTTTCAAAAGATAAAAAAACGTTTTATGTTCGTGCCAACAAAGAAAATTTCCACGAATATCATTTATATAAACTCAATTCTAAAAATAATAAGAAAAATGAGTTAGAAAAAATTACTTCTCAAAAAGGAGTTTATGAAGATTTTATTTTGTCGCCAGATGAAAAGTATTGGATTGCTCGTTATTCCTATTCAAATAAACCTTGGGAATTAGTGGTTTTTGAAAATAAAACCAATTCAACTACACAAAGACAGATTACAAATTCTGTAACTGAGGAATTTAACAAGCAGTCTTGGTACGAACCAAAAATCATCACTTTCAAAACACCAGACGGTGTAGAAGTTCCAGCTCGTATTTATGAGCCTGATGCAAATGTAAAAAATAAAGCTGCTGTTATGTTTGTTCATGGCGCAGGATATTTACAAAATGTTCATTATGGTTGGAGTTCGTATTATAGAGAATATATGTTTCATAATCTTTTGAGAGAACAGGGTTATACAGTGATTGACATTGATTATCGTGGTAGCAAAGGTTATGGTAGAGATTGGAGAACGGCAATTTATCGTCACATGGGAAATAAAGAACTTGTAGATTATGTAGCTGGCGCAGATTATTTAGTCAAAAATTACGGAATTGATAAAGAAAGAATCGGAATTTATGGTGGTTCGTATGGTGGTTTCATGACTATGATGGCAATGTTTAAAGAACCTAAGGTTTTCCGTTCGGGTGCTGCTCTTCGTTCGGTTACAGATTGGGCGCACTACAATCATCCTTATACAGCCAATATTTTGAATACTCCTATTGAGGATAGTTTGGCATATATTCGTTCTTCTCCTATTTATTTTGCTGAGGGTTTGGAAGGGGATTTATTGATTTGTCATGGAATGGTTGATACAAATGTTCAGTTTCAAGATGTGGTTAGGTTAGCGCAACGATTAATCGAACTAAGAAAAGAAAATTGGGAACTTGCTGTTTATCCGATTGAAGGACATGGTTTTGTTTATCCAAGCAGTTGGGCAGACGAATACAAGCGCATTTATCAACTTTTTGATAGAACAATAGGTAAACCGTAGAAGATAGCTTCCAAGTTGTCTAAAAAAAGTATTCATAAAAATATAAATAAATGAAAGTAACATTTTTAGGAACGGGAACATCACAGGGTGTTCCTGTTATTGCGTGTGAGTGTGAAGTTTGTCAATCTTTAGATTATAGAGATAAGCGTTTGCGTGTTTCTATTCAGATTGAAGTGGAAAATAATAAAGGCGAAATGAAAAGTTTTATCGTCGATACAGGTGCAGATTTTAGACAACAATGTCTTCGTGAACGAATTACACAACTTGATGCTGTTCTTTTTACGCATCAACACAAAGACCACACGGCAGGAATGGACGATATACGTTCTTTTAACTTTTCTCAGCAAAAAGATATGCCTATTTATGCACGAGAATCTGTTTTAGAGCAATTAAAGCGAGAGTTTGCCTATATTTTTGCAGATTTCAAATACCCTGGAGTGCCACAAGTAGAAACACATATTATTGAAAATAAACCTTTTGAAGTAGAAGGTGTAAAGATAATTCCTATCGAAGTTTTGCATTACAAACTCCCTGTTTTTGGTTTTAGAATTAAAGATTTTACCTATATTACTGATGTTAATTTTATTTCTGATGAAGAATTAGAAAAGGTAAAAGGAACAAAAATATTAGTTTTGGGGGCATTACAAAAAGAAAAACATATCTCTCATTATACATTAGATGAAGCCATCGAAGTGATACAAAAATTAAATCCTGAAAAAGCCTATTTGACACACATTAGTCATAAAATGGGATTTCATAAAACAGTCTTGGAAGAATTACCACCAAATATAGAACTGGCGTATGATGGTTTGCAAGTGAAGTTATGAGTGTAAATATAGCTTTGAACTCTCTTTCTGTTATGTAGGAAGGAGAATGAAATGTCTTGAAAAATTCTTAATTAAAATTTAATTTTAGGTAATTTATGCAAAAAATAGTCAAAGTAATAAGTATCATTTTTTTTGTTTTTTATCTTCATTCAGCTTTTGGACAAACGAATTTAGTTACTCCAAGAAAAGGAGTTGAAGGAGTTCCCATTGTTATTGATTCTTCTAAAATTTCAAATGTGATTGAAATCTATGGAACTGATTATAAATTACTAGAACATACTTTAGTAACAACTTATGTATTTGATAAAATTGGATTGGCTTTTCAGATAGACCCTTACGACAAAAATCAAATTGTAAGGTCAATTTCCATAGAATTACCTTTCGAAGCAAAAACAAAAAATGGAATTGTATTAGGTAAAAGTACAATGAAAGATGTTTGGACTAAATATGGTGATAAAGGCTGTTTTACATCAGAATCTGATGCTCATCATTCTCAAAGTGGAATATCATTTTATATTAGAAAAGACTCTAATGATGAAGGGTATGATGCAAGCAAAAAAATCTATAAAATTGAAATTAATAATGATGGTCGATATGGAGATTTTTCAAGAGTTAATTTTGAATTTAATTACAAGCCTGTTCAAAAAAAGATAGATACTTTAATATCAATTCTTAAACTAGAAGAATTTGATTTTGAAAGATTAGGTCAGTTTTGGTCTGAAGAGAAAGTGACTGAAAAAAAACCTTATGGACTTGAAAAGCAAATAGTTTTTAATAGACAAATTGAAAAAAGTTTAGTACAAGAAAATATAGAAATTAGACTTGTTGGACATTCATATGAACTAAATATTATTACACTTAACAACAATTTAGCATATTTAAAATTAATTCAAAATAAAGACCAAAAAACACTTGTTGAAAGAATAGAGAATAGTCAATTAGAAAATAGTGATTTGGATACCTATATATATGGTACTTTTTGTGGTATTGGAGGTTCGCCACCCAAAAAATGTCAAGAAATGCTTGAACTGGTTCAAGAAAAAAAATATACTAAGTTAGCAGATTGGTTAAAGTCAATAAATCCAGAAATTTCAACTTATGGTTATATTGGACTTGATTTTTTGAATAAGAATGGAGTTAAAATTAAGCAAAATGAAGTAAAACAAATGAATGAACTAAGAAAATCTGAAATACAACTTAATACTTGTCAAGGTTGTACTATAGGAATTACAGAAAAAATAAAAGATATATTGACAGAAAAGAATTTAGGACAAATGTATGAATCTTTCAAAAAAACTGGATGGTTAAGGTAGGTTGATGGTTTACAGGTAAAATTACTTTTTCTAGTTTCTCACAAAAAACCATTTTACTGTTTTGTACAAAACTACTCCTACATAACCTAAAACACCTAATTTCTTTTTTTCTTTGATAGAAATGCTAATGGTAGCAAATTCTTCTAAATTATCTAATCTATTAATTTGCCCTTTCAAAAGGTCTATATCTTGTGTAATCCGTGCTAATTCTCGTTCTACTAAAATAGCTTCTTCTACATTTTGAGCCATTTTTAAGAGTTCTAAATAACGTTTTCTAGTTTCTAATGCATTATCCAAACGGATTTGAGCATCCCAATACTGTTCAGTTACATCGTTTCCATAAATATTTTTATGTGTAATTTTTCCTAGTTTCCCTATTTCTTCCACAACTGTTTCAAAATATTCACTCTTAATTCTGATAGTTGTTTCAGTTGTACTCAAATTACCTATATAACCATCATATTTTTCTGTGATTTGTTCTAATTGTGGATTTATGCTATCTGGTAGAGTAGAAATGAGTGTGAGATTGGCAGAATAAAGTATTTTTCGTTTTTCTTTTGGTGTTTTGGGATCTTTAGGATTTTTCTGAATTTTATCCAGTTTAATTTTTTCTAAACTAGCTGAAGAATTAGAGTAATCTCCTTTGTTTTGAGTCATTGCAGCATACCTTTTGGAAGGATAACAAGAACTAAACAAAGTGAAACTTGAGAATAATAGTAAAATGAATACAAACTTTTTGAGGGTTAAATTAATCATAAAATAAAAATTTTGATAGAATAAAGTGTTTAAACGATTTTATTCCATGATGCTCAAAACATTCTTTTTGCATAACTTTTTTTTCAGATATGTTTTATTTATTCAAGTGTCTTTCTAACCCTTTTAAAAAATTAGGAGTAATACCAAATTTTAAATGAATATCAAGAAGTAAGTTTCTAAAAATGCTTTTTTGATGATTACTTAATCTTGAAAATGAAAAATGACATTGGGTTATAATATTTTTACAGATTAAAATAGCATCATTTCCAAAACGTTTTTCAAAGACCTTTATAGCTTCCTGCTCTACTTCTGATTTGTTTTCTAGCAAATAAAAATATTTTCCTGCTTTGATAAAGTTGTTTTTTTGTAGATATAAATTTCCAAGTTTTTTCCTATACGTTGTATCAAGAATATTAAACTGCAAAGAACTTTCTAGCCTAGAGGTAGCTTTATCCAAATCATCATTTGCTAAATCATTATCAACTTTCCAGAATAATCGTTCTTTTGTACTATGTTTTTTCATATATAAATTCAGAATATCCATTTTACATTATCCCACTCTCAATCCAAAAACAAGTACATCATCAATTTGCTTTTCATTCTGTTTCCATTCTACAAACTGATTTTCAAAGAATGCTTTTTGATTTGAAATAGGTTTTTGGCTTGCTTCTAAAAGAATATTTCTAAATCCTTTCAACATCAATTTTTTTCCATTCTCCCCCCCAAATTGGTCTTGAAAACCATCAGTACATAAATAAATCGTCGTAGTAGGTATATTTTTATCTTCTTTACTTTTATCATAAAAAGAAAACTCTTGTGTCGAAAATTGAACTTTTTCTATCTTTTGATTGCTCTTTTGTTTTCCTCCTATACTTCTTTTATTTGCTTTCAAAATCTGTAATTCGTCATTCTGAATAATATACAAAGGATTCATAGCTCCAGCATATTCTAAATGAGAAAAAGAATTGAAATTTTGGGTTTTGTGTAATGTAATGACTACTGCATCCATTCCATCCATATTTTTTGAATCATCTTGCTTTAATGCTTCAAAAATTCCTTTGTGTAATTCTTCTAATATTTGGGCAGGATTTGTAATTTCATTTACTTTTATAATTGTATTCAAAAGTTGATTTCCTATCATAGACATAAATGCCCCTGGAACACCATGTCCTGTACAATCAGCAGCTACAATTATTATTTTATCATTTACTTCTTCAAAAAAATAAAAATCGCCACTTACGACATCACGAGGTTTGTAAAAAACAAAAAAATCATTATTTCCTTGTTCTTTTAAAGCTGTTTTTATTCTACTCTCAAAAGGCAGAATAGCTTCTTGTATTCGTTTGGCATAAGTAATACTAGAATTTATATTTTTGTTTTGTTCTTGAAGTTCATTTTTTTGATTATTTACCATTTCTACCGTAATACTCAACTCTTCATTTATTTGTCTTAGACTTTCAGATTGAAGTATAATTTCCTCTTTTTGGGTTTCTAAAGCTGCATTTTTCTGAACTACTTCTTGTGTTCGTTCTTCTACTATATTTTCTAATTTTTTCTTTGAACGTTTCAAACGAAATGTATACACCTTAACTATTCCATAAACAAATAAAATTGCCAAAATCAAATAAATGATATAGGCTAAAGTAGTTCTGTAAAAAGGAGGCTTTACAGAAAAAGAAAAAGAATCTATACTACTAATTTGATTAAGAAAATTTTTGGCTTGAACTTCAAAAATATACTCTCCTCTGTCCAAGTTAGTATATTCTTTCTGTGTTTGGTTTGTCCATTCTGACCAGTTATCTTCATAACCTTTCAACCTAAAACGATAGAGTGTTTCTTTTTCAAGATAATAATTAGGAGCTGCATAACTAAAAACAAATGAATTATTTTTATATTCAAAATGATTTTCTTCCAAAACTTCATTTGCATTTCCTTCTCCATAAAAAATAATACTATCCAAATTTGATAATTTTATTTCTCTGATATAGGTAACAAATTCAGATTTTTTTCCAAAATTTAGTTGAGGTTGATAAAATGTAAGTCCTTCACTTGTAGATATCCAATAAACTTTATTTTCATTTTTTGTATCTTCTACTACATTTCGAATATCTCCATCAATAGCTAAAAGTGTGGTAGAATCTGCTTTGTTTTTATCTCCATTTTGATAAATTATTTTATTAGCTAAATCCCAATGATTATTTTGAGAATCTATAAAAAGATTTTTGACTAAAGTAAACCTACTTTTGACATAAGGTTCAAAAAGTTGCTTTTCATAATCAAAAATATATTCCTTATCTGCTGAAGTAAAAATAACTTTATCTCCTTGCTCTTTCATTCGGCAATTCTTAATTTCTTCTAAACCTTTTGTTTGTAGAGTTACTTTTGCTTCTTCAATGCTTTTTTTGGAAAAATCTTTTATATCAATCTGATAAAATCCTTTAGCTGGATTAGTTGTCCAAACAAAACCAGTTATATCTTCTATTACTCCTCTAGTAATAATTTCTTCCATTGCTTTTACCTCTCCCAAACGAATAAATCTGTCTTGATTTTTCTGATAACGCAGCACTTCAAAACCTTGATATTTTCCATTATAAAAAATAGAACTGTCTTTTTTTGAGCGAGCTATTGCCATTGTAGCCCAATCTCCATCTACATTCTGAATGACTTTTTTATTTGAAACATAGAAAAAACCACGATTTCCACTTGCTGCCACAAATTTAGAATCTGTAACAGGAACAATTTCCCAACATTGTGTATGAGGAAAATCTTTTACTATTTCAAAATTGTTGTTTTTTAAAAAGAATAAACCATTGTTGGCAGCAATATAAATCGTATTATCTGTATTTTTGTAAGTTTGATTAACACGATTGGTAACATTATGATTAAAGTTAAAAAATGTAAAAGGAAGTTCGAAAGAAATTTTTGTTAAGCCTTTATAGGTAGCTACCCAAAGCGCATTTTGATTATCAACATAAAAATCTGAAACATCATTTGAAATTAAACCTACTTTTTTATTTATATGTTGAACTACTTTTCCATTTGTATCAATTATCAAAACACCATCATCAAAAGAACCTAATATATAATAATAATTTTTATTTTGGTCTTGAAAATAAGTAGCTTTATATAAATAATTTTTTTCTATCCACTCATTAGCAGGAGTTTGGAATCTGCTTACAGTATCTTTTTTTTCATCATATAAAAAAGCCCCAGTTTTTGAACCAAAAAAAAGTAGTTGGTCTTTTTTGTAAGGAAAGAAACCTTTTATGTTATCGTCTGTAAAATAACTTGTATCTAATTTTTGTATCCACTCTCCATTTATTTTTTCAAATAATCCTTTATCTGATTTAGTTAAGAAAAGTCTTTTTTCAAATTGAAACAGACTTAACTTATTACCATTTGTTTGTTTTTCTATCACAAAACTACTATCAGCAGGATTGAATTTATAATAAATATCTTCACTAGAAAAATAAACCTCATTTTCGAAATAATTTACTTGCGTGATAAACGTTAAATCTTGATATTCTTTGGGTAACAAATGAGAGAGAGAATGATAAACTAACTTTCCATGTTTATTAGGACTTATATAACCTAAATCAGATTCATCAGCAATATATAAAGTTCCTTTTTCATCAATAACTATATCTCTAACTCCTCCATTGATGGAAGTTTTGAATTTTTTCCAGCTTACACCATCGTATTGTAATAGATTATCTCGTGTAGCTGCATATATTTTTCCTTGATTATCTTGTGTAATAGTCCAAATTACATTACTGCTCTTGTAAATCTTTCTATCATAATTTTGAATAAAAGGAGTTCCATTTATATCAAATTGAGCAATAGAAATTTGAGAAATAAAGCAAAATAGTAGGATGAGTAGGGTAGTTGATTTTTTATTTCTTTTCATAAGTAGAGTTTAGGCTAGTAGAAGTAATTTTCAAGATACTAAATTTTAAGAATAAAAAATAGATAGTTTTACTACAAGCTAAAAAATGGAGAATATTTAGACGTTAAATTTGTATTAGGGCAAACGCACGAAATTTTTCTGTGTCTATTTAAAACAAATCAAGCTAGTTTTTGACTTTGTATTTTAATATTACTCTGATAAATAAAGCCTGTTTTTGAGCTATTACAACCATATTAAAAATTTCGTGCGTTTGCCCTAAATTTGTATAGTTAAAATAAATAGCATATATTTGAAAATGTAACTATACACGTTGTTTAGTACATTGACTTAACCTAATAAAAATTCGTTATTATGAAAAATCAACAAGTGAAAAAATCATTGACAGAACTTTCATTATCTATTACGCCATTAAAAAAAGAAGAACTTGCTAAAGTTATTGGAGGAGTAAAAAGAGAAGAACACAATAAATCTGCACAAAGAAAACAAGAACGAGCTAGAAAATAAATATAATTTTATATTCTAATATAAAAAACTGTAATAATCTATATTACAGTTTTTTTTAATTCCTATTTTTATTATGAAAAGAACTAAGATTTTAATTATTAGTAATACTACTGATTATGAGGTAGATGAGATAGAAAAAAGTCTTGAAAAAGATGTATTTCTTAGAATAAATACAGATAATCTTAATACAGAATATGAAATTTATATTGATTTAGAAGAGTTTGAATTCAGAGTAACTAACAAAAACACAAATATTTCTATTCATTCTACTGAAATAAAGACAATTTGGTGGTCAAGAGATTCAAATATAGATAGTTCAGAAATAGAGGAGCATTTAAAGACATTTTTAACGAATGAATATTCAGCTAGTTTGTATGCGTTACTGGCTTGTGCTGAAAATTCTTCTATCAAAATTGTATCTAATCCAAATTTTACACGACAAGCAGCAGATAAAATAAAACAACAGATACAGGCAAAAAAAGTCGGTTTTCAAATTCCTAAGCAAGTCATTACCAATACAATAGAGTCTTTTAAGGATTTTGCAAAAGACAAAACAATATTGTTCAAATCTATTTATGGTTCGGATTATATCACAAAAGAAAATTCTGAAAATGCTTATTTTACGTATCCAACTCTCATTAGTCCACAAATGTATGAATGGATTATAAATGATGAGATTGATTTTCATATCTATCATTTTCAAGAAAAATTAGACTTTATTTGTGAGTATAGAGTTGTTATTTTTGGGAATCAGTTATATGCCTTCAAAATAGAAGGAGATTATACATTAGACTGGCGACGTTCTGAGGATAAAATTAAATTTACTTACATCGAAAATTTTTCTTTTAGTCAATCTTGTTTTGATTATCTTACTTCATTTAATTTAGATTTTGGAAGTTTTGATTTTATAGAAACAAAAAATAAATTTTATTTTATAGAGTGTAACAACCCAGGTTATTTTCTTTTTTTGGACAAAGATAAAAAATTGAATTTAGCTGAAAAATTTACTACGTTTCTACTTAAATAAACTAAATTATGAAATTTATAACCTTTACTTTATTGCTGCTGTGTTTTTCTACTAAAGACAATGATTTTGTCAAATTGAATTCTAAAAACACAAAATTATTCTTTGAATCAAAATGGCATTTATACAAAACTGTTGAAATTTTGCAAGGAGATACGACTATTTATGCTTCAGAAGGAAATATACTAAGTGATTTTAATGGATTTCTATCTTTTAAAGAAAAAATAAAAGATACTACAACTTACTGGCTTTTAGGACAGGAAGGAATTTGTATCCAAAAAGATTCTTTAACTCTTGATTTTGTAATTCAAGAGGATAGAGGCAAACCTTACTTTTTTGGTAATATGTGTTTTAGTACTCTGACTGATTCAAGTGCTGTATTACAAAAGAATATTAGCAGAAATAATAATCATATAAGAATTTTTTACTTAAAAAAAACAAATTAAAAACTTTATTATTGATGTGTTTTTCTCCTTGCAGGAAAGTAGTTTCATAAAATAGATTAATAGATATTCATTTTTTATTTAAAAATTGCTAAAAACACTAGCATTTTTTTTTACATTTGTAAGTTATCTGATTTTTAAATTACTAATTCCTTTAAATTTAGTGAAAAAATAATCAGTCATTTTACGTTTATTCCCTTATTTCTAAAAATTAAATACACACAATGTACAAACCTAATTTTAAAATTAGCCTAAAAATTTCTACTCTGATTTTGGCATTTACAATGCTAACAGGCTATACTCGTGCCGATGAAGGTATGTGGTTGCCTATGCTTGTAAAACGCTTAAATGAAGCAGATATGAAAGCAAATGGCTTAAAACTGACAGCCGAAGAAATTTATAGTGTCAATAACTCAAGTTTGAAAGATGCTATTTTTGGTCTTGGTTATGGCGACCCTTCTTGGAACTTCTGTACTTCAGAAGCTATTTCATCAAAAGGACTTTTGCTTACTAATCATCACTGTGCTTTTGATATGATTCAAAATCATAGTACAGTAGATAATGATTATTTAACAGATGGTTTTTGGGCAAAAAGTCTTGCTGAAGAACTTCCAAACCCAGGTATTACAGCTTCTGTTTTGGTAAAAATGGAAGATGTAACTGAGCGTGTGAAAAAAGCTCTTGATGGACTTAGTCTTGATGACCAAGCTAAGAAATTAGAAGAGATTAAAGCTGAAATTATTGCAGAACACACAAAAGACACACATTACAAAGGATACATCAAAGACTTTTTCTACGGAAATGAGTATTATCTTTTTGTATCAGAAGTGTTTTTGGATGTTCGTTTGGTAGGTGCGCCTCCTTCTTCTATTGGAAAATTTGGTGGTGATACAGACAACTGGATGTGGCCTCGTCATACAGGCGATTTTTCATTGCTTCGTGTTTATGCAGACAAAGATGGAAAGCCTGCTGAATATTCTACTGAAAATGTTCCTTTGAAACCTAAACATTCTTTACCTGTTTCTATGAAAGGTGTGAATCAAGGCGATTTTGCTATGGTTTTTGGTTTCCCAGGTAGCACTCAACGTTTCAAAACTTCGTATGGTCTTGATGTTGATTATGCTGTTACAAACCCCGCTCGTATAAAACTACGTGAAAAAAGACTGTCACTTATGAAAGAAAAAATGGATGTAGATGCTGCTACTCGTATTGCGTATGCTTCAAAATATGCTGGAATTAGCAACTATTACAAATATTTTATTGGACAGAATGCAGGACTAAAACGTCTCAAAACGATTGATAAAAAACGAGTAGAAGAAAAAGAATATCAAACATGGGCAGATGCTTCTGGAAATGAAGCGTACAGTACAGCACTTTCTCGTTTGGATAAAGCATATAGTAGTTCGGTAGATTATTCACTTTGGAGTGCTTACTGGCAAGAAGCATTCTTTGGAAGTGAAATCGTAGAATTTGGTACTAGTTTTCTTCAATTACAAAAAACATTAGCAGCAGGAGTAAACGAAGAAAATCAAGAGCAAGTAGATGCAATGATCGAAAAACTCAAAGAAGCTACCAAAGAACATTTTGAAGAATACAATGCAACTGTTGATGAAAATGTTACAGCAGCTTTATTAGGAATGTTTTATACAGATATTGATAAAGAATATCACCCAGAAATATTTGGTAGAATAGCTGGAGAAAATGGAGGCGACTTTAATAAGTATGCACATGTTATTTTCGAAAACTCTGCTTTTGCAAGTCAAGAAAAAACAATGAAACTTTTAGAAAATCCAAATGCAGATGCAATGGAAAAAGACCCAGTTATACAACTTATTACTTCAGTAGTAGAAACTTATTATGCAAAAGTAAGACCTCAATTAATGGTCGCTAATGAAGAAGTTGCTTCTGCTATGAAAGATTATGTAGCTGGTCTTTTAGTAAAAAATAAGGATAAAAAATATTATCCTGATGCAAACTCTTCGCTTCGTCTTTCTTATGGAAATGTAAAAGACTATTCGCCAAAAGATGGTGTTAAATACCAGTATTTTACTACTTTAGAAGGAGTTGCTGAAAAGTATGTACCTAAAGACGATGAATTTGATGTACCTAAAGAACTTTTAGAGATGCAAATGTCTAAAGAATATGGCAAATATGCAGATAAAGATGGAACACTTCACGTTGGTTTTATTACAAACAATGACATCACAGGTGGAAACTCTGGAAGTCCAGTAATCAATGGAAATGGCGAACTTATTGGTTTAGCTTTTGACGGAAACTGGGAAGCTATGACAGGGGATTTAGTTTTTGATGAGCAGTACAAACGTTGTATCAATGTAGATATTCGTTATGTACTTTTTTGTATTGACAAACTTGCTGGTGCTTCTCATCTTATCGATGAAATGAACTTAGTTACAGGCAAAAAAAGTAAGTAAATTGTAATACAGTTTAATTTTATAAAAAAGACGATGCTAGTATAGTATCGTCTTTTTTGTGAATTATTTTATTAAAATTAGTATCTTGTGTTATAATTTAAACTTTAAAATAAATGAAAACGACGACAGATAGATATATTAATCTTTTTACAGACTACGGATTCAAGAAAGTATTTGGAGAAGAGCCAAATAAAGATTTATTGATGAATTTTTTAAATGAACTATTACAAGACAAGGAAACAATAACAGAGCTAACTTATCTCAATACCGAACACATGGGAAAAAATGATAGAGATAGAAAAGCCGTTTTTGATTTGTATTGCACCAATGATAAAGGAGAAAAGTTTATTGTAGAAGTACAACGAGTGAAACAAAAATTTTTTAAAGATAGAAGTATTTATTACTCTAGCTTTGCAATTCAAGAACAGGCACAAGTTGGAAAAGAATGGAAATATGAATTGAAAAATGTTTATACGATTGGTATCTTAGACTTCGAAATCGATCACAACCTTACAAAAGAACAGGAAGCGAAGCGAAAAAATAAGTGGGAATCACATGTTCAACTAATGGAAACTTACTCAAAATCTGTTTTTTACAATAAACTAACCCTAATTTTTTTAGAAATTCCTAAATTTGATAAGACTTTACAGGAATTAGAAAATGATTATGAGCGTTGGTTGTTTGCTTTCAAAAATCTTCACAAATTATCAAATCTTCCTATTGAACTAACTGACGGAATTTTTAAACGTCTTTTTGAAATTGCAGAGATTGCAAAAATGGATAGAAAAGAGTTAGCTGTTTATCAAGAAAGTTTAAAAGATTATTGGGACTTGAAAAGTGCAATGGATACGTATTTTGGTGAAGGAAGAATAGAGGGCAAAATTGAAGGTAAAATTGAAGGTAAGATTGAAACAGCAATAAATCTAATCAATATGGGAATGGATATTTCTCAAATTGCACAAGCTACAGGACTACCCTTATCAAAAATAGAAGAATTAAAAAATGAACAATCAATTAAATAAAAATCAAAAAACTTGAAACTAATCTTTTCTCCTTCTCACTATCCTTTTTTCAATCTCGCCTTAGAGGAATATCTATCTAATTTTACTGACAAAGAAAGTGAGTATTTGTTATTTTATCGTAATGAACCTTCCTTAGTAATGGGCAAAAATCAAAATGCTTGGGAAGAAATGAATTATAATTATTTAAGTTCTCAAAATATTTTTCTTTCTCGTCGTATATCGGGTGGTGGAACGGTGTATCACGATTTGAATAATCTTAATTTTAGCTTCATAAAGCCTTTAAATACAAAATTGGTTGCTAATTACGATTCACTTTTACTTCCGATTGTAGAATTTTTGAAAACACTAGGATTAGAAGCAAATATAGGAGAACGTTCGGATATTTGGCTTAAAAATACAGCAGGAGAAAAACGAAAAATTACAGGAACGGCTCAGTACACCAACAAAAACCGTTTTATTACACACGGAACACTTCTTTTTAATTCAGACTTGGACAAGCTAGAAAAAGCTATAACAATTCCTACAAATATAGAAGTAAACTCCAAAAGTCTTAAATCAGTTAGAAGTAAAGTAATTAATATCAAAGAAGTTTTAGAGAATAATCATTATTCAGATATTCCAACAATAAAAGAGTTTGAAGAAAGATTAGCGTATTTTATTCTATTGTATTTCAATAAACCAACTCATTTACACACATTTACTCAAGAAGAAGTAAAAGAAATAGAAAAAATTGCCATCGAAAAATATAAATCTTTTGAATGGATTTGGGGACGTTCGCCAGCAAGTGAAGTTACTAGGAAAGTGATTTTAAAAAATCAAGAATATTCTATCAAAATAAAGCTGAGTAGAGGTGCAGTAATTCAAGAAATTAGTACAGACGATAACCACTTATTAAATAGAGAATTACAAAATTTGGTAGATAAAATCTATAAAAAAGAAGAATTAGAAGAAATTCTTTTACCGATTGGTTTTGTAGAAAAGGATTTAGAGTTGTGGTTTTAAGATAGTTGTAGTTATTTATGAATTTTATAAACTTCCATTCCAAAGAAAATAATAAATACATGGAACAAGCCAAGATAGAATCCAAAATAGCAAAGTGATTTTTTGGTATTTGTTCCAAAATAAAGAATAGTTGGTTTTTAATCTATTTTCTACTGACACAAAAATTAATTTATTGACCAAAAAAAGTCCTAAAAAAAATAAATTAAAAAAAATCAGATAGCCAATATAATTGTACTTCTGAAAAAAAATATCAAATAAACAAAGATGCGAAGGTAAGCCATAAATGTATTTTACAAAAAAGAATTTCAACACATAAACACTCAAAACGATATACAAAATACCATTTACAAAAAGGAGCAAATTAGAAAAAAGAGTTTTTTTACTTAATTTATGTGTTTTGTGGGATTTATTATTTTTAAATAAATTAAAAATTAAATATATTCCTAAAATACTTCCTGTAGTAATCCAGACAAAAATACCTTGATTAAGAAATACGGATGAATTGAGAAAATGAGTAAGATCTACTTCTTGACTAAAAAAACTCACACTACAACATGTTGCAATCAAATCAGGATTGATATTCCAAAAATAAAGAGATATCAAAACAAGTTCTGTACTGACACACAAAAAAGCAGGAACAACTAAATAATATTTTTGAGGGGTAAGAGGATAAGTAGGTTCTTTTTTATCCAAAAAATGTAAAAACAAAAAACTACTATACACAAATAAACTTCCTATCTTAAAATATAAAAGAGGATAACCAAACTGATTTGCTTCTAAAGCACCTGTTGCACACATTGCACCACGCAAAAGTGAAGGAATATGTTCATTAATTGTAACCAAAAAGGCAATCAATGAAAAACTTTGAAATAAAAGCACAAATTCTAAAACTGCTCCAACTAAAAACGTGCGTCTTTCAAGATTGATTTGAGTTTCATCATTACTTGATACATCCCAATTTTTAATAATTTTCAAAACAGTTGTTAAAATCATCAAAATTAAAAAAAAACAGCAGCTTTGTGCCAGCATTTGAGCAATTATCCACGTATCAGTCATGACTTTTTAGGTTATTTGATTTTATCAAAACTACGAATTTCTATCATTTTTTATCAAAAATTTAACTATCTATAAATTAATTGCCATGAAATTTACCCAACTTCTCTTATCAACCTTTATATTTTTTATCCTTTCTGTTTTTGTGATAAATGAAGTATTTTCACAAGATAATTCAAACTCTAAGGGTTATTATCTAACACTCAACAAACCTGGTAGAAAGAAACGTATTCGTTTTTATGTTGGTGATGAGCTAAAATTTAAACTAAAAGATGAGGGTTTCAAACGAACAGCTACTATTACAGCTATTGATTCGAATTCAATAAGTATAAATGGAGTTGCAAAGATACCTTTAGAAGATTTTAGGGTAATTCAAATAAGTAAAAAACATATAAAAGCTGTTCGCCTAACAGTAACAACTGGAGGAGTTTTATTTATGGCATTGGGTGTTGGAAATACTTTATTAAAAAAAGATGGCTCTGAAGTAATGATAACTGCTGGTTTTATTTCATTGGTATCAATACAATTTCTTAGGTTATTTGAAAACCGAAACTATAAACTTAATTCGTATCGTTATTTACGAACAGTTCCTCAATGGGAAGGAGTAGATTTAGAAAGATGAAAAATAGATTTAAGTAAAAAATTAATTTAAAAATACAATTTTATAATAATAAATGTCAAAAATAAGGTGTTTTATAGCTCTGATACTATTTTAATTCATTTTTTTTAGATAAATAGATTATGAAATTTGCTATTAATTTGCGTTATTCGGAAAGATTTTTTGAGAAATAAGAATCTAAATCAATAAACAAACACACAAAATATTTTAAAAAACTATTCATTTTTTACTTCAATTAGCTCTTTGTGAACGAATTTCAAACTCTTCTAAAAAAATATACAAACGAACATTCACGATTTTTGAGTGTTGATGGTGTGCTTATTCATTACCGAATTGAAGGCGAAGGTGAACCACTTGTCTTACTTCATGGTGCTTTTTCCTCATTGCACACTTTTGAAGAATGGACAAAACGACTTTCAAAAAAGTATCAGATTATTCGTTTGGATTTACCTGGATTTGCACTTACAGGAACAGTTCCTGATGATGATTATTCGATGAAAAGACATTTGTATTATCTCAATAGTTTTTTAGAAATACTAGGAATAAAGAAATTTTATTTAGGTGGTAGTTCTTTAGGAGGTTGGGTAGCTTGGGAGTATGCACTTCATTATCCAAAAAAAGTACAAAAACTGATTTTGATAGATGCAGCAGGCTTTTTAGATGCACAAAGTATTCCATTGCCTTTCAAAATGGCTCGTACTCCGTTTTTTGGACGTGTTATAAAATATGTGATTCAACACAATGTTTTGGAACAGTTTGTTAGAGAAGTATATTACAATCAATCCAAAATTACCCCTCAGATGATAGAGCGTTATTACGAACTTTTTACTAGAGATGGTAATCCAGAGGCATTTTTACTTTTAGTAAATAATAAACACAAAGAAAACACAAAGAATCTTAAAAATCTTGCTATGCCTGTTTTGATTATGTGGGGGCGTGAAGATCGCTGGATTCCTGTTCGTAATGCACATCGTTTTCATGAGCTTATTCCACAAAATAGGATGCTGATTTATGAACGTGTGGGGCATTTGCCAATGGAAGAAGTTCCTGTTCAGACGAGTAAAGCTGTTGTTAAATTTTTGAGTGAAGAGTTTTGAAAAATATAGCTTTTTTAATGAAGTTTGTGATAAACTAAACAAAATCTCAAAAACTTACGTTTGAAAATAGATTTTGAAATCGTAAATCTGTAAATTTGCACTATCTAATAAAACCTTATTCTATTTAATTTAGTATAATTGACTATCAAATAGAGAGAGAAGCTAGTTTTAGCAAATTATTTTTTGCATAATTGATAGCAATTCATTTTCTTAGTAGCTTATTAGAATGAGCATCAGAAAACCATTCTTTTATTCCAATTTATAATTCGAATAAAAAAATAGTTCAAAAATCATTAAAAAAATTCTTACAAAAAATAGATAATTCCAAACATGGCAGACGTAAACGTAAACTTTGTACACCCAACTGATGGACGCATGATTAGTGCAACTTTAGATGACACAATGAGCGTACAAGAAATTATAGGCGAACTTATTACACACGATTTTATCAAAAATAGTCAGCAAGGATATAATCTTGCCATAAAAGGAGGAAACCGTATGCTCAATCACCAAACATTAGGGCAAGCAGGAATCACTCACGGAACTACTTTTAGAGTAATCCCAGCAACAGATGCAGGAAAATAAAGTAAGAAATTAGATTTTAGAAGTCAAAAGTAAATATAATTTATAATCAAAACTTCTAACTATAATTTATTAAAATTAAAAAAAAAATAAAATTAAACATAAAGTTATTATAATCATTAGAATTAACTGATTACTATATAACTGATTACTGGTAACTGATTATGGCTACTCCTCAAGAAATACGTAATCGTCGTTTGGCGAATGATTATAAAGAAATGGAAAATATTAGTGGTTCATTACTTTCTTTTGAACCACTGGTAGGTAATGCGCCTTATGTAGAAGAATATAACGTAACTATTTTTGTACGAAGTATTACTGATACACAACCTACTTATCGCAATCAACACAGACTCAAAATTACACTTCCTGAAGCCTATCCACAAGCTCCACCTCAATTAGAATTGTTAGATGAACCTTTCGTTTATCATCCAAACTGGTTTAAAAATGGACGTTGGTGTTATGGAACTTGGGAAATGTCAGAAGGCTTGGGAAGGCACATGATTCGAATGATTCGTACTCTTCAATATGACATGGAAATCACCAATGAACACAGCCCTGCCAATGAAGAAGCTCGTAATTGGTATTTGCGTATGAGAAATAGTGGTATTTTTCCGTGTGATAAACAAGAAATGCCTGACCCAACCAAAGAACGTGCTGCAAAGAAAAGCTCAGGATTCAAAATTACAGGATTTGGAACAGATACAGCAACAGAAAAGCCAGAACCAACTACACAAGATGACAAAAGAGGTGGATTCAGAATTCACTAATAAAGTCAAAAGTATGATTTTAGAAGTTAGACGTAAATAAATTATAGTAGGAAAAGGGCATACTTTTTCCTACTTTGCTTGTATAGTACAAACACGAGATGAAAAATACTCAATTAGATAAAATAGAATTAGACAAACTCAAATATCCGATTGGAGAGTTTGAAAAGCCTGTATTTGAGTTTTCAGAAGCTAAAGATTTGGTTTTGGAGTGGAAAAATGATATTTCTTCTTTTCCTATGCGATTAAAAGCCGTAATTTTAAACTTAAAAAAGGAAGAACTAGACTGGAAATATCGCCCTCAAGGTTGGACAATCAAACAAGTGATTCATCATTGTTCGGATAGTCATATCAATGCCCTTATTCGTTTCAAACTCACTCTTACAGAAGATGAACCAACTATAAAACCGTATTTAGAAAATAAATGGGCAGAACTGCAAGACATGACATTGCCTATTGAAGTTTCTATTTCTATTTTGGAAGGAACTCATAAAAAGCTAAATATAATCATTGAATCTTTATCTGAATCTGATTTAGAAAAACGCTTTTTTCATCCAGAACATCAAGTTTATTTTACGCTTTTTGAATTGGTAGCAAATTATTCTTGGCACTCAAATCATCATTTAGCACATATTGAGCAAGCCATTGAAGCAAAAGGAAAGTACTAAAAAAAAAAAAAAATATTTTACAAGAACAATTATAAATTTCAGTTACAGTGTAAATAATTTAATTTTTAACTCGTAATTCGTAATTTGTAATTCATAATTGAATTATGTTTAATATCACAAAACAAACACCTCCTTATTTTCCCAAAAAAGCTGAAACTATGCCTTTTTGGGAATCTTTTTTTGAAGAAAATTTGAAACACCATTTTCAAAAACAACCTGTTTTAGATTCTATTTTTCTTCATAAAGAAGCCTTTGAAGTTATTAAAAATCATATTGGTTTTGGAAATGATACTCAAGATAATCAAGTCGAACAAGGAGGTTTGCTTTTTGGAGAAGTAATAGAATATCAAAATGCACAAAATGAAACTAAATTTATAGGAATTGTTAATTATGCACTTGCTGCTACTACGGCTGAGGGTTCGATGCGACATCTACATTTCAATCATGCTACTTGGCATTCTTTGTTGGAAGAACAAGACAAAATAGAAGAAAAAGATTCCAAAAAACAGCTTATCGGTTGGTATCATACACATCCTAGACATTTAGAAGTTTATTTTTCTCATATTGACAAGGAAAATCATCTTACTTTTTTTGATAAAGACTGGCATTTTGGTCTAGTTTTAAATCCACAACGAAAAGAAATAAAATGTTTTTTAGGAAATAAGTTTGAAGAAGTTTTGTGTATCTTGGAATAAAATTGCTGTTCATTTTTTCTATTTCTAATTAATAAACTTCTTCAAACAAAAAATGCAAAAACTGCCATTTTGCCGTATTTTTCATTCAAAAGAAGGTAAAAATAGGCTTGGTACATCACTTGCAAACAGGATATAGAAAATAGTCGTTTTGACTATTTTTTACACTCGTAAGAATGATTTTTATAGTTTATAACAATTTCATATTTAGTTTGTAGTATTAAAGGTCTTATACAAATGCTGACAATCTGACATTTTTCTATTGTTATAGTTATCTATTCTTTATAATTTTGATATTCAAGTACACTAAAATCACATACATTTTTTGAAAAATATACAAGTGCCATTTACAGAAGAAGACATTCCTCAAATAGATTTGGAAGAGCTAGAAAATGCAGCTCGTGAGTTAGAAGACGATTTGCCTGAAGAATTATTTATTCTTCCTGTCAGAAATACTGTCTTGTTTCCAGGGATTATTATGCCTATTACTGTTGGGCGTGAAAAATCTTTGCGTTTAATCAAAAAAGCACATAGAGATGAGAGTTATATTGGTGTCATTTCTCAAAAAAACTTGGGTGAAGATGAGCCTCAAAAATCAGATTTGCATTCCATAGGAACGGTGGCAAAAATTGTCAAAAAAATTATGATGCCTGATGGAAACACAACAATTATTCTACAAGGTAAACAGCGTTTCGAACTTCATGAGCTTACCCAAGAAGAGCCATTTTTGATTGGAAAAACAACTTATCTAACAGATGTATCCATAAGTGACTCAAAAGGAAGTAAGAAAAACGAGGAACGCAAAAAGGAGGCTTTAATAGAATCTATAAAAGAAGCTGCTTTTAAGATTTTGCATTTGAGTACAGACATTCCACCAGAAGCGCAAATTGCCTTAGAAAATATTGAAAGTCCTAATTTTCTTATTAATTTTCTCTCTGCAAATACAAATGTAGAGGTAAAAGAAAAACAAAAATTACTAGAGCTTCCAAAAGTAATTGATAGAGCTGTTCAGCTTTTGAAGATTATGCACAAAGAAATTCAGCTTTTAGAGCTTAAAAGTGATATAAAAGACAAAACAAATTCGGACTTAGACCAACAACAAAAAGAATATTTTCTTCGCCAACAAATTAAAACACTTCAAGATGAAATTGGAGATGAAAATGATAAAGATATAAACAAACTGCATATCAGGGCAGAGAAAAAAGAATGGAGTGAAGAAACAAAAACGTTTTTCTTGAAAGAAGTAGAACGTTTTGCTCGTATGAATCCTGCTTCTCCTGATTATTCTATTACGCTTTCTTATTTGGAATTTATGTTAGACTTGCCTTGGCAGTTTACTACAAAAGACCATTTAGACTTGCATAATGCTAAGAAAGTATTAGATAAAGAGCATTACGGATTAGAAAAAATAAAGCAACGTATTTTAGAGTATCTAGCTGTTCTGAAACTCAAAAACTCATTAGATAGTCCTATTTTGTGTTTGTATGGTCCTCCTGGAGTTGGTAAAACTTCTCTAGGAAAATCTATTGCAAAAGCATTAGGTAGAAAATATATGCGTATTTCGTTGGGTGGAATGCATGATGAATCTGAAATTAGAGGACACCGTCGTACTTATATTGGTGCAATGCCAGGAAAGATTATGCAAAATATCAAAAAAGCAGGTTCTTCAAATCCTGTTTTTGTGCTTGATGAAATTGATAAAGTAAGTAGTGATTTTCGTGGAGACCCTTCATCAGCTTTGCTAGAGGTTTTAGACCCAGAACAAAATGATACGTTTGTAGATAATTATTTAGAAACTGAATACGATTTGTCTAAGGTTCTTTTTATTGCTACGGCAAATTCATTAGATACTATTCAGCCTGCGCTGCGTGATAGAATGGAAATTATTCAAGTTTCTGGTTATACGATTGAAGAAAAAATTGAAATTGCAAAACGTCATTTAATAGCAAAACAAAGAAAAAATCACGGTTTACAAGCAAAAGATATTAGTTTTACTGCTGAAACGTTGCGTTTTGTAGTAGAAGGTTATACAAGAGAATCAGGTGTTAGAAGTTTGGAAAGACAAATTGCATCGCTTTGCAGAAGTGTAGCCAAATCGGTAGCGATGGAAGAGGACTATCAAAAGAAAATTACGCCTAAAGAAGTTGAAAGAATATTAGGAAAACCTTCTTTTGATAAAGAACTTTTTGAAGAAAATGAAACAGTAGGAGTAGCAACTGGACTAGCTTGGACACAATATGGAGGTGAAATCTTGTCTATCGAAGTGAGTTTGAGTAAAGGAAAAGGCAGAACTACTTTATCGGGTCGTTTGGGCGATGTAATGAAAGAATCGGTTGGTGCAGCACTCTCTTATTTGAAAGCCAATGCAGAAGAATGGAAAATTGACCACCAGCTTTTTGACCAATACGATTTGCATGTTCATGTTCCTGCTGGGGCAGTTCCTAAAGATGGTCCTTCGGCTGGTATTACGATGCTTACAGCTATGGTTTCGGCTTATTCTCGTAGAAGAGTCAAAAATCAGTTGGCAATGACTGGCGAAATTACACTACATGGAAAAGTGCTTCCTGTGGGTGGAATTAAGGAAAAAATCTTAGCAGCCAAACGTGCAGGAATCAACGAAATTTTGATGAGCAAACGCAATCAGAAAGATATTGAGGAAATTGAAGAACATTATATCAAAGGAATGAAGTTTCATTTTGTAGAAAGAGCTGGAGAAGTTTTGAAACTTGCTTTAGTAAAAGACAAAGACAAAACAGCTAGACCTTTGGAAGTACAAGATGTAAATCAAAAAAATAAATCAAATAAAGAAACCAAAAAAATAAGAGTAATTCCAACAAATCCCTCAAAAGGAAAAAGTGGAAGTGTAGGAGTTTAATTTTATTTTTTAATTATTGCTCGTGTCCCCACGAGCAATGGTAAGTATATTTATTCAAAATTTAACCGTTGCTCGTGTCCTCACGAGCGACTATTTTGTTATGAAAATAGTCATCATAGATTATAAAGCAGGCAATATTCGTTCAGTAGATTTTGCTTTGCAGCGTTTGGGAGTTAATGCTGTGGTAAGTGCAGACAAAGAAGTATTAAAGTCTGCTGACAAAATTATTTTCCCGGGGGTCGGACACGCAGCATCTGCTATGCAACAACTCAAAAATGCAGAATTAGATACTTTTATTCCAACGTTAAAACAACCCGTTTTAGGAATCTGTTTGGGAATGCAATTACTTTGCTCACATACAGAAGAAGGAAATACAAAAGGATTAGGGATTTTTGATGTAAATGTAAAAGAATTTAAACCAACTAATTCGGCTGACAAAGTTCCTCACATGGGTTGGAATACAACAGAAGATTTAAAAGGGGATTTGTTTAATAGTGATTTGTTTAGCAAAGTAAAAGAAAATACTTTGCCTCAATCTCAAAGTCAGTTTTACTTTGTACATACCTATTATGCAGAACTTTGTAAAGATACCGTTGCTACTTGTGATTATATCTTGCCTTTTTCGGCTGCTTTACAGAAAGACAATTTTTATGCAGCACAGTTTCACCCAGAAAAAAGTGCAGACGCTGGCGAAGAGCTTTTGAAGAATTTTTTGAGTATAGGTTAAGTTTTATCAAAAATAAATAGTATCAAAATGGGAATGTATTATAGTATTGAGGTAAAGAATAATAATGAGTTGGGATATATTGATTTTCCAGAGTCTTTATCATATTTTTTTGAACAAGTAGATGCATATGAACAAAAAAGTATTTCCCATCAGATAGAAAAAATATTAAATATTGATTTAAGTCTGTTTCAGAAAACATATCACCCAGAAATGGAATCTAATGAAAGAACTAATGATTTTTGGATTGATATAGAGGAATTACTCAATAAATTGATGGAGTTTAAAAGTAAAATGAAAACTAATAAAAGCTATTTTTCCAAAGTTTTATTGAATCCAAAAGATGATAGAGAAAAGTATATAAATTTGAGTTCTGAAAAAATAGTTAACTATCAAAAAGAAAATCCTTTATCATTATATCCAATTAATAATGGAATAATTACAGAGGAAATTTTGATGGATTCAATCATCAAATTAATTATGACCCTCAAGAAATTAAAAGATAAAGGCGAAAAAAAAATAAGGTTAGTTTATAGTTAAAAATATGCTATCCTTTATCTTTTGGCTGCTTTTGAGGTTTAGTTTATCCCAAACGCATTTAATTTAATCTAAAAGATTCTTATATTTGATATAACAATATTCGTTTATTTCTTTACATAGAGGGATATACGAAGCTTTTTAAATAATTGAATGCAGTTGCGTTTATATACAAGTTAGCAGTAATGCTAAATAAGAATTAACTACATAAAGATGAAACCAAGAGTAAAAGAGAGTTATCAGAAATTTCTTAGTGACTTTATTAAGTTTGATATTTTAGTAGATTGTCCGAATTGTTCAAAAAAAGCTATCGTGAAACCAGACAATTTTTTAATTGGGAATGTTGAGCAAAAAAATGCAAAGATAATTTGTTTATCTTGTGGTCATAACAAAAAACTTATAGACAAACCCTGTTACTCTTTATACTCTCCTAATAATAATATGACTATGCGACGAGGCTATATTATTAGTGGTGCGATTGACCCATTTTTTTTCCTACCTTTATGGTTAAAGACAGAATTTGATGGACATATTTTATGGGCGTACAATTCAGAACATCTTGAGTTTCTTGGTAGACATATTGAAGCAAAACTAAGAGAACGTAACGGACAAGAGCTTTCTAATAGAAGTTTAGGTAGCCGACTTCCTAAATGGATGACATCAAAAAAGAATAGAGAAGCACTTTTAAAGAAGTTAGACGAATTAAAAAGCAAATAAGAAAAAGCACTACTGCTAACATTGGCTTAGCGAAAATGGGCTTGACGTTTTGACACAGACATTTGAACATAAAATAAACTTTTGAAGGTTTAGCGAGGGAACGAGCTTAGAACTCCCACTTTCGCCAAGCCATACCGTTACCTGCAAAATAAGATGAAAAATTTACTAACCATATTACTTATACTAATTTCATTTTCAGTTTTCGGACAAAAGAAGATGATGAAAAAAGCTGAATTGGCTTTTGCCCACTATGAGAAAGGAGAAAAATATGAAGCTCTTTTAATTTTCAAAGAATTAGTGAAGGATTATCCAAAATCTGAACAATATGGACGAAATCTTTATAATATACCTACCATTTATCAAGAGATAGACTCTACAAAAATGGCTATAGAATGGTTTATGAAAGTTCTTAATGATAAAAACCTTGATGATTCAGAAAAAGACCATTCTCGTGGAATTTTTGAAACTAATACCAATTTTAAACATTACGCAGCTATGAATATTGGTGTGATTCATTACAACAACAACAATTATTCTGATGCATTGAATTTTTATAAACTAGCTGACATAAAATATCCATACTACAACACATCAGGAACTGACTTGAAGTTGAATAAAATCAAGTTAGCCTCTAATATTTCTGATTGCTACGACAAATTGAACCAAACAGATAGTGCGATTGTTGTACTACTTCCTCACGCATTAACTGAATCACCAAAAGCAAGTAATTATGCAAGTCAGAAAATAATAAGCCTAGTAAAGAAATATGAACGGGAAAATTCTTTTTTTAAAGAGTTAGATAAATCAATTAACAATTTGGAAATCATAGATAAAGGAATTCGTTTAAATTTCTATGGCATTGATGTAAAGGTCTATCCCTACTTTAATGAAAAACTCACAAAAAAGCATTTGAAAAATACTTTATTTTATAAAGAAATAAATAAAGCTGGTAACGATGGTTAAAAAATCATAGCCTATGAAATGACAATGTTTTTTAGCTGAAACTTTATAGGCAGTTACAGGAAAAAAGAGTAAAAATAATTCGTTGCAACAGGCACTTTTTAAGAACTGTTTTTTTACTATAACTTTGTAGATTTACACGTAAAAAACTTACTTTTGCAGACAAACGTAGCGTTATAACTAAAAAATTAAAGCTGGTAACATTGGCTTAGCGAAAATGGGCTTAACGTTTTGACACAGACTTATGAACATAAAATAAACTTTTGAAGGTTTAGCGAGGGACGAGCTAAGAACTCCCATATTCGCCAAGCCATACCGTTACCTGCAAACAAAAGAAACTGAAAATTGAAATTAAGAATAGCAACAATTCGAGACCTTAATTTAGTCCAATATTGGGACACTAAACAGCACGTTATTGACTGTGACCCTAATGAGGATTGGGATTGGGAAAGAGAGCTTAGTCGCAATCCTGAATGGAGGGAACAATTGATAGCTGAACTGAATGGAGAGCCAATTGGATTTATACAAATAATCGACCCTTTATTGGAAGAAACTCAGTATTGGGGAAAAGTTGAACCAAACAAAAGAGCTATAGATATTTGGATTGGAGAAGAGCGAAACCTGAATAATGGATACGGAACTAAGATGATGGAACTTGCTATTCAAAGGTGTTTTGAAAATGAATTGGTGGATGGAATTTTGATTGACCCTCTCAAATCGAATATCAAAGCTCAACGATTTTACGAAAGACTTGGATTTGAATTTATTGAGGAAAGAAAGTTTGACGGAATATCTTGCGTAATTTATGAGCTGAAAAAAATAAAGCCAGCAGGTAACAATATATATAAAAAATAGGCGAAATAGTATTAAAATGAATGGTTTACGCTCGTATCAAACTTTGTGCTTTCTTAACCGTTATGGGCAATTAAAAATGAAGATTATCAAAAACATAAACATATCAATTCTCCTTTTAGGGTTAGTATTGTTTTCTTGTGGAAATCAGCAAACGGAAAATCCTAAGACTGAATTAAATTCTTCAGGTACGGTTGAGACTGTCTCTGTTGACAGTTTCTATAAGGAATATAAAAGGGATTCTACTAAAAATAAATCGCCAATGCAGGTTGAGTTAGATAATGCTTTAAAGAATGAATCAATTGATAACTATTATAAAGAAGTCTATCAAACAGAAAAATTGATTTCAGCTGATGACAATAAAATGTTATTCATTACTGACAGTCTTTTTACTAATAACACAGAGACGGATTTATTCTATTTCATTGTATTTACAAAATCAATGAATGGTTCTGACGGTTTTTATTCAGAGGCACTTGGTCTATCTGCATTTAACTTCATTACTAAAAAGACTGAATGGTTTGTTGACTACTTCAATATCACTCCTAAACTGACTGATAAGGATAATTGGGCAGATTATATCTATGGCGAAATACAAATTTCAAGAGAGAATGAAGAGGGAAAAGCAGTTAATGAATTGGAAAACAAGATGCTAGAAAACATTAAAGGGGCGAGAAAAGAATACAAACCAGTAATTGAAAAACTGATAGAAAAAATAAAAAAAGCCCATAACAAAGTGTATAGCTAATAGGCAAGTAGAGATAAATTGAAAGTCCTGTTCTTTTTGTTAAACGCCAAAACAAAGTTTTGACGTTTAACAAAAAGAAGCTTAAAAGTAAAAACGTTTGGCTTAGTGGTAAACCGAAAGTGAAGTGCTTCTAATTTGCCCTACTGTCCATACACAGAACGTTGGGAGTGAAATGCCTTCGCTACTGTGTTAGATTGCTAAAAAAGCAATATAAAAATGAAAAATTTTCTCAAAGAACCCATTTCAATAGCTCCCTTAGTAAGTTTCCGAATTTTATTTGGTTTGCTTACCTTTTTTAGTACTCTTCGTTTTTGGTATATGGGTTGGATAGAAAAGCATTATATCAAGCCTGTTTTTCATTTCAAGTATTTTGCTTTTGAGTGGGTTGAGCCACTTCCTGCTTATGGAATGTATGCTGTTCATGTCGTTTTGCTTTTGGCTAGTTTGGGTGTTATGTTTGGTTTTTTGTATCGTCTTTCAGCAGTTTTGTTATTTCTAACTTTTACGTATTGCCAACTCATTGATATTACGTATTATCTCAATCATTATTATTTTGTGAGTTTGATGGCGTTTTTGCTCATTTTTACTCCTGCTCATCGTTTTTATTCACTTGATTTTATTTTATTTAAAAATAATTTTGATAAGCAAAGTAAAAGCCATAGAAAGAAGATTATAAAATCGAATCTTGGTTTTTTCTCGTCTATTAAAAAAAAAATTTTTTTAGTTTCTCCCTCCCTATCTATTTCTCGTACTTGGGTTCTGATTTTTCAACTCCAACTTTCCATTACTTATTTTTATGCAGGATTAGCAAAACTCAATTCGGAATGGCTTTTTGATGCAATGCCTCTCAAAATTTGGCTTCCTCCTCATTATGATATGCCGATTTTTGGCTTTTTGATGAAATATGAACTCACAGCTTATATTTTTTCTTGGACAGGAATGTTTTATGATTTGTTGATTCCTTTTGCTTTATTCTATAAAAAAACTCGTTGGTTTGCTTATGTTGCAGTTGTGGGTTTTCACGCAATGACAGGATATTTATTTCAAATTGGCGTTTTTCCTGTGGTTATGATTGCATTGACTTTGATTTTTTTCGAAGCAAAATATCACGAAGCAGTATTGAATTTTGTTAGTTCATTATTTACTAAGTCATTTCTAAAAAGAATACTTCAAAAGTCAAAGTCAATCAAATATTTCACTTTTCATTCTTTTAATAAAAAACAGTCTTCTCATTTACTTCTAAGTCCATTAAAAAACTTCAAATTCATTTCTCAAAAGTGGCTTTATATCTTAGGTATTTATTTCATTTTTCAAGTTTTATTTCCATTTCGTTTTATGCTTTATGCAAGTCAGCCGTATAATGAAACGCTTTTTTGGAAAGAAGAAGGCTATCGTTTTTCGTGGCGAGTAATGCTTATGGAAAAATTTGGAAGTGCTACATTTTATGTCAAAAATCCAAAAACAGGAAAGGAAGGTGTAGTCGATAATGCTGAATTTTTGAATAGACATCAAGAAAAACAAATGGCTTTTCAACCCGATATGATTTTACAATATGCTCATTTTTTGGAAGAGAAATATAAAACAAAAGAAAATCCAAATCCGATAATTAGAGCAGAAGTTTATGTTACTTTGAATGGGCGTAGAAGTCAATTATTCTTTGACCCAAATTTTGATTTGAGTGAAATAGAAGATAGTTTTTTAGAAAAAAAATGGATTAATGCTTTAAAATAAAGTAAGTCTATAAACAGAATTAAAATTTGAAAAGCAAAGTAAAATTCATTAGTTTTGTTTTCAATTAAAAAATAACAACTGGAAATGGAAAAGGAATTTGAAAAACTCAATGAAGCACTTACTTTTATTCGTTCTTTTTATAAAGACAAACCAAAAGTAGGAATTATTTTAGGAACTGGTTTGGGAGCTTTGGTAGATGAGGTAGAAACAGAACTGACTATTTCATACCGAGACATTCCACATTTTTCACTCTCAACGGTAGAGAGCCACGCAGGAAAACTTATTTTTGGAAAACTTTCTGGTCAGAATGTAATCGTTATGCAAGGGCGTTTTCATTATTACGAAGGTTATTCAATGAAACAAATTGTATTTCCTGTTCGTGTGATGAAAATGCTAGGAATTGATTATTTATTTGTTTCGAATGCTTCTGGTGCTTTGAATCCTAACTATAAATTGAGCGAACTGATGGTTTTGGAAGACCATATCAATCTTTTGCCTTCAAATCCATTGACGGGAAAAAATATTCCTGCTTTGGGGATTCGTTTTCCAGATATGTTTGAGCCGTATTGCAGTAAACTCATTCAATTAGCAAACGAAATTATACAACAAAATCATAATATAGAGTTCCACAAAGGCGTTTATGTCAGCGTTTCGGGACCTAATCTTGAAACGAGAGCAGAATATCGTTATCTGAGAACGATAGGAGCAGATGCTGTCGGAATGTCGACTGTTCCAGAAGTGATTGCAGCCGTACACATGAATTTACCTGTTTTTGCTGTCTCTGTTTTGACTGATTTGTGTCAGCCCGAAAATGTAAAACCAATTACGCTAGAGGAAGTATTAGCTGCTGCTGCTGTTGCAGAACCAAAGATGGCTTTTTTGTTTAAGGAAATGATTAAGAAGTTGGCTTAACCAAATATTTTAAAAATGAGAAATTTAAAAAAGATTGTTCCTTTACTGTTTACAATATTTTTGCTAATCACATCTTGTGATAATAAAAATAAACTTCTAGATATAAGTGGTACTTATAATACGTTTGATGTTAGTTATAAAGGAGTAAATTTAATACAAAGTAATAGTAAAATTGCATTTGCTAAACAAATACAAATAGATAATTCTAAAAATAATATATTTATTGATTTAGGTTATGATAATGTAGTAATTGCAAAACTTGATTATAAAAATGACAGTACTCTAGCTATATATAAATCTTCTGATAAACGATTTAATGGAAAATATAAAATAAGAGCATCTAACTCTGAATTAGAACTGGAATCTGATGATATTTATATTTATGCTGAAAAAATGAATTTTGATTTTCTTTAAACTTGAAGATTATTTTGAAGAATTAGAAATTCTGTTTTTAGTAAAAACAATCTTACAAATTACAATTTTGTTGTAAATTATCATTTTGGTAAGTAAAGTCTAAAAATATTCATCTAGTTATTTAATAAATCTACTATTTTTTCTCTATATAACTTTCCAATTGGAATAGAATTATCTGAAATAAATATTTGATTTCCTTCAATGCTCTTTATATGTTTTACTGCAACTATAAAAGAACGATGAACTTGTAAAAAACTATTTTGTGGTAAAACTTGAGCCAAACTAGTAATTTTTTCTCTAATCGTAATTGTTTCATGTTTTAAGACTACTTTGATATAATTCTTTGAAGATTCAAAATATAAAATATCATCCAATACTACTTGAATATGTTTTTTATTCGAACGTATAAATATACGTTGTATTTCGTCTTCAGATTGATTGGAGGATATAGTTTTTGTTTCTTGATAGAATGCTTTATTAACTGCTTTCAAGAGCCTTTCAAATGAAAACGGTTTTAATAAATAATCAACTATATCTAGCTCATATCCTTCTAAGGCATGTTCTTTATAAGCTGTAGTTACAATAACTTTGGGTGACTTTTGGAGTGTTCTTAAAAATTGAAAGCCTTTAAGTTTGGGCATGTTTAAATCTAAAAAAATCAAATCTACAGTTGCTGAAGTGTTCAAAAATTCTAGTGCTTCAATCGCATCATAACAGTTTTTTAATAGATTCATGTTCGGAAGCATATCACAATATTTCTTTATAATATCATGTGCAATATACTCATCATCAATAATTATATAGTTGATAGTCATATTTTCAAATTTAGTTGGGCTTTGTAAATAGTGTCTTTAACTGATGTTTCTAATTGATGCTTCTTTGGATAAACTAATTCTAAGCGTCTTTTTAAGTTTTTTAGTCCTATTCCAGAATTTTCTGATATTTCTTCTTCATCAAAATTATTTTCTACTTCAAAATTAATTTCTGATTGAGTAGCTTCTAATTTAATAGAAACAAAAGCATCCTTTCTCAAATTTTCCACGCCATGTTTAAAGGCATTTTCCAATAAAATAATAAATAACAAAGGCATTACTTTTTCATTTCCATCAACTATATCAATATCAAAATGCACATCAATAGTTTTATGGTATCTCATTTTATGTAATTCAATATAGTTTTTAAGATAGATTACTTCCTCATCTAATGACACCCAGTCATTTTCCCCTTCATAAATACTATAACGCATCATCTCGGAAAGTTTTAAAATTAATGCTTGTGCTTTATCGGTATCCTGTGCCACCAAACCGTATAAATTATTTAATGTATTGAAAAAAAAGTGTGGATTTACTTGACTTTTTAGATGCAGAAGTTCGACTTGTTTTTTCTCTTTTTTAAGAATAAAAATTGATTTTATCTGAGAAAATATCCAGCGAGTAATTTCAATAATCATCACTAAAAAAAATACCAGACTAAAAATACCAAAAGCCTCTTCTTCTCCAAATAGATCATTAAAGATCATTATGAAAATAGTAGTAACAATGAAAAATGTGATTTTTGCCCAACCAGCAATTTGTATTTTGAGTAGTTTTCGAATTAGTTTCATCTTCAAAAGTACATAAAATGTCAAACCCTACATATTTTTAGGGACAAAAACCTAGTTCTATATGACAGACTATCAAAATGTCGTTACGAGTTCATTTATTCTACCCATTGAACTTGTCTATCATGTCAATACGTGTGTTTGTACCAGTTTATTGATTTACGCATAGTACCTCCATAGATTTGAGAAAAAACTAAATAATCACTAAAAAAATTATGGTACAATTAATTATTTCTGACCTCTCAAAAACATACAACAATGGAGTGAAAGCTCTTCAAAATATCTCACTACAAATTTCTAATGGAATGTTTGGTTTATTAGGACCTAATGGAGCTGGAAAATCGACTTTAATGCGAACAATAGCAACACTACAAGAAGCAGATGAAGGAAGTATTCAATTTGGAGAAATAGATATTTTACAGGATAAAAATGAATTACGAAAAATCGTGGGTTATTTACCTCAAGAGTTTGGCTTATATCCTCGTTTATCGGCAGGAGTGTTACTAAATCACCTTGCCATACTAAAGGGTATCATTAATCCTATAGAACGTAAAAATAAAGTAGAAGAGCTACTTCATAAAGTAAACTTATATCATGTAAAGAAACAAAAATTAGGTAGTTTTTCAGGGGGAATGAAACAACGATTTGGCATTGCACAAGCATTATTAAATAACCCAAAGCTATTAATTGTAGATGAACCTACTGCTGGATTAGACCCTGTAGAACGCAATCGTTTTTACAATTTATTGAGTGAAATTGCAGAGGATACGATTGTGATTTTATCAACACATATTGTGGAAGATGTAAAAAATCTATGTACAAATATGGCAATTATAAACAAGGGAAAAGTAGTATTAAAAGGAAGCCCAGTAGAAGCCATAGAATCAATTAAAGGCAAAGTGTGGAAAAAGATAATTGATAAATCAGAATTGGAAGAATACGAAGCTAACTACACTGTCATATCTAAAAAGCTGATTGCAGGAAAGCCTATCCTACACATATTTAGTGAAACCAACCCAAGTAATAATTTTCAAACTGTTGAAGCAGATTTAGAAGATGTGTACTTCTCACAAATTTTTGGAAACTAGAAATACAAATTCTGCTTGCTATTTACTTTTCATTTTTTAATAAAAAACATTAAATCTATGTGGTACGAAATTTTTAAATTTGAAATAAATTATCGCTTAAATCGCTGGGATACTTATTTATTCTTTGTGTTTCTCTTTCTCTTTTCCCTTTTTGGAGTCGAATTCGTTTTTGAAGGAATTGATTTAGGTCTAGTAAAAAAAAATGCACCTATTATAATCGCAAAATCTATGGGAGCTATAACAGGACTATCTATGTTATTCGTTTCGATGATTATGGGAGTGCCTGTTTTGCGTGATTTTCAATACAATATTACTCCTCTTATTTATATAAACCCTATTTCAAAAAAAGATTATCTACTAGGGCGATATTTAGGGTCAATGGCTGTTCTAATTTTTATATTTAGCGCAGTATTATGGGGTATGATTTTGAGTGAATTTATGCCTTGGAGCAACGCAAATGAATATCTACCCTTTCAATTTACTAACTATTTACAACCCTTTATTTGGGTAGCTTTTCCTATTGTTTTCTTTGGAGCATCTTTGTTTTTTGTAACAGGTGCATTGACAAAAAAACTAATGGTAGTCTATACACAAGGAGTTTTTATATTTGTAGTCTTTCTTCTGACAAAATCTATTACAAATGACCAATCACAAGCACTGATTGACCCTTTTTCTTTAACAACACTCACTTTGAGTACAAAGGAATGGACTATAACAGAAATGAATTCAAGGTTTATACCTTTTACAGGTACAATGCTTTACAACAAACTATTTTGGAGTTTATTAGGAATAGTTACTCTTTGGTTTGGCTATATCAAATTTCAGTTGGTAGTATCAATGAAAAAGCCAAAAAACAAACATAATACAACTACACTAAAGAACACTAATATTTTATCTAAAGATTACACAAAAAAAACTGCTACGGTTTATCCCTCTTATGGAGTAAAAACTCAATTAATTCAGTTAGTCTTTAGTACATGGTTTCATGCAAAATTCATTTTCAAAGAAATATCATTTTGGGCAATCGTTTTTTGTAGTTTTATTATTATTCTCATCAATTCAGTAAGTCTGGGAACTGTTTATGGAGTAGATAGCTATCCAACGACTTATCTTATTATTGAAGAATTACAAGAAATGTCAGTGTATTTTTTTGCTATTATTCTTTTGTTCTATTCTGGAGAGATAATTTGGAAAGAAAAAGAAGTGAAAGTAGATTTAATTTATGATGCTACACCAGTTAATAACATAGTGATTTTAACTAGCAAGTTTTTTAGCATGTTACTAATTTATAGCGTTTTAATAGTCGCATTAATCATAGGAGGAATAGTTTTTCAGACACTCAGTGGTTATTATCATTATGAATTAGATGTATATTTCAATGGTTTTTTTGTGGAAACACTTCCTTTTTTACTGCTCTATACTCTAGCATCATTTTTCTTCCATATTATTACAGGAAAGAAATTTTTAGGTATTTTGATGACCTTAGTTTTCTTTATTATAAATATTGCAATAGGGATTTTTGGAGCAGAACATGTACTTTTAAATTTCGGAGGTAATGCTTTAGCTAAATATTCAGATATGAATGAGTATGGACATTTTATGTTACCATTTATTTTAGTTAAAACATATTGGCTTTTCTTTTCTATTTTATTATTTCTGATTGCCATTATTCTTATTCCAAGAGGTACAGAAATCAGTTTGACTAAAAGGTTAAAACTATTTCACTTAAAAAAAATAGCACCTTCTATTGCAGTTTTTGGAGGTGTTTCAACGCTATTTTTTATCCTTATTGGTAGCTATATTTTTTATAATACCAATGTTTTAAATCAGTTTTTCACTAGAAATGAAAAACAAGTATTTAGAGTTTCTTATGAAAGAAAATTGAAAAAGTTTGAATATTTACCTCAACCTAAAATTACAGATGTGAAGTTAAATATTGAGTTGTATCCATCTGAAAGGTCTTATGAGGCAGAGGGGTATTTCATTTTAAAAAATCAAACTGAAGCTCCTATTCAAGAAATCCACATTCAAAATCATCCTGATGACAAGTTAAAATTATCATCTATCAGTTTTGATAGTAAAACAAGTCTAAATAATGAGTTTATAGAGTTTGGTTATTCAGTTTTTCATTTGGAAAAGCCTTTACATAAGGGAGATTCCATAAAAATGAGTTTTAAACAGATATTAAAACCTACTGGGTTTGAAATAAATGATTCAGATTTTAAAGTAGTTTATAACGGTACATTCTTTGAAAATTCTATGCTTCCTACATTGGGTTATAATCAAGATTATGAAATTGATGATGCTACTACAAGAGAAGAATATCAATTATCCAAAAGAATAAATAAGGCTGACCGTACTAATTCTAAAGAACTTATAAACGCAAGAACAGGAAGTGATTCGGATGGACTTTTCTTAGATATGACTATTGGTACAGAACTAAAGCAAACAGCTATCACTTCTGGAGATTTAATTGCAAAATGGACAGAAAATAATCGTAATTACTTTCATTATAAAACCAATCAACCTATCATCAATTTTTACCCTATTATATCTGCAAATTATCAAATATACAAAGAGAAGTATGTACCTGCTTGGAATAATTCTGACAAAATAATCGATTTAGAAATTTATTATCATAAAGGACACGAATATAATCTAAGTAGCATGATGAAAGGAATGAAGGCTTCGCTAGATTATTATGGCACTCATTTTAGTCCATATCAATATAATCAATTACGTATTGTAGAATTTCCACGATATAGAGAATTTGCACAGTCATTCCCAAGCACAATACCATTTTCGGAAGGACTTGGTTTTATTTTAGATATTAAAAAGAAGGATGTAGATATGGCATTTTATATCACAGCTCACGAAGTTGCACATCAATGGTGGGGATTACAACTAGAAGCTGCAAATGTGAAAGGAAGAAACATGATTCTAGAAACCTTATCTCAATATTCTGCGTTGATGGTTTTAAAGCAAACGTATGGAGAAGAGTCTGTTAAAAAATTCTTAGAAATAGAATTCGATGATTATTTGAAAGGAAAACGAAGGATAAAACAAGAAGAAGTTTCCTTAGCATTGGTAGAAAACGAAAAGCATATTTATTATGCAAAAGGAGCAATAAATATGTATGCTTTAGAAAATTTAATTGGTGAAGAAAAAGTAAATCTTGCATTACAAAATTTCTTAAATGATTGGCATACATTTGAAAATCAAAGTAAACCCAATCGTTATGCGACAACCAAAGATTTACTCAAGTATTTTAGAGAACAAACACCAGACTCATTGCAACATGTAATTGAAGATTTATTTGAAAAATCAATTCCTTTAAAAAAAATAGATTTTTAATCATATATACAAAAAGTATTATTAATTAATTCTAATAATACTTTTTGTTTTTTTTTTTTAAATATCATTAAAATTATAAAATCCTACGAGCTGTAACAAAATTATCTTGCCAGTGCTGCATATAAAAATCATCTTCCACTACCCCTCTTGAGGTGGATGTATGTATAAAATAAATACGTCCATCTTCTTCTACACGACTGACAAGTCCTACGTGAGAAATTCTTCTATTGTTCTTTTTAGAGGTAAAAAACACCAAATCCCCTTTTTGAAGGTCATTTTTAGGAACAAATTTTCCCATTTCTGCTTGACCAGTAGTGGTACGAGGTAAATTAATCCCAACAGTAGAATAAGACTTACATGTCATACCAGAACAATCGGTAGCTGTTTTTTTTCTAGGGTTTTTGAGAATATGTGGTGTTCCAAGTTGCTGACGAGCTGCATCAACTACTTTTTCTGCTTTTACTTGTGATTCTTTGTATTTTTCTATTTTTGAAGTAGATTCAGAATTTTCGTTTGAAACCTCTACTTTGTTTTTCAAAGCATTGTTTTCATTACTTTCATTTTTATTCATATCATTGATAGTAACAAGTTTGAAGTTACCACAACTAGAGAGGAAAAATACAGAGCTAATAAGTAAAAGCGTAAAATTAAGGATTTTCATAGGATAAATTTTTAGTAGGTTTCTTTGAGCATTATTCAGTTATAAATCTACAAAATTCTATTCTAAAACTATTCCAAAACCTATTCATATTAAAGAGTAAAACAGAAAATGCACTTATAACAAATCACGTAAATAATAATTTGCAGGAAGTTATAATTTTTGAATTTTTTGTTTTCTATCTTTTCTGAGTCTTCTATAAAGGAAATGATTTTATTTTTATTGTTTTAACTTTGCTTATCAAATATTATTGGATTTAATAGTTTAAGTTTATATTTTACAGTCAGAATTAACTCGGCAATTCTAAAAGACTTTTATTTGGTAAAATTTCTAGCTGTTTGATTTAAGAAAAAAAGAGGGAAAACTGTGTGGTATATTATTACTTTACTTTTAATTTCAAAGTATTTTTAAATAAAGATTAAAAAATCTGTCCAATTCCAAAATAAAGCAAGGCATCTTCTTTTGAACGTCCATAATCAAGTGAGAGAATTGTAGATTGATTCCAAGCAATTCTCAGACCTGCACCATACGAAGTTTTGACATTCTTAAAATTCAAATCTTGCCATTTATCTCTTACAGTTCCTGCATCTACAAAAGGAGCTAAAGAAAATCCAAAAAGTTGCTTGGCTATCTTTGTTTCAAGCAAACGAACTCTTAATTCTACATTTGTAAACCACATTGACCTAGCTAAAAAACGGTTTTGTCTATATCCTCTCAAAGAACTTCCACCACCTAAAGCATTGATGCTACCATCTGGACTCCATTGGTCTTGGTATTCGAAAAAGGGCGCATTATTTCCGAAAATATTTCCTATTCCTACTCGTCCTGCCAAAACAGTTCTTTTTCCGATAGGTAATTTTTGAAATACTCGTCCTTGAATGAAAAATTTATCAAAATCAAACTGTGAACCGATTAATTTACTTGAATATTCGTTAGCGATTTCAAAATAAAACCCTTTTGTTGGGTCAGGTTCAAAATCTCGTGTGTCATAAATAAGTGCTGTTTGAATGATAGAAACCCAACCTCCTTTTATACCAGAAATTTTATTTTCGTTAAAATCTCTTCGCAAAAGTGATGAGCCATTTGGAACTACTAAAATATCTCCTGTTACAGGCACTTTTCCTTCTGTTTCTAATCCTTCAAAAGTTGCATAACTCAAATGCTGAATTTCATAACCTCCCATTGCTCTCCATTTTCCGTTTCCAATAACATAATCTGCTTTCAAATTAAGCATATATTCAGTTTCTTTAAATCTGTTGGAAAGAGCATCAGTTACAAAAATTATTTCGTTATTTTTTATTTCTGTTTCGTCAGATAAACGAATTGTTTGTCTTGCTTCATCAAATTCTTTATAGGTATCAAAAGTTGCAGTTGAGTTTGATGGAAGACTTAATTTTCCTAATGTTTTTTCAGTTAAACCAAAATACAACATAGTAGGATTTTGTTGTGCCTTTACATCAACTTTAAATCTCCAACGTGAACCTTTGTAATAAGGAACATCATAGGAAACAGATAATTCTCTAGCATTGGAAGTAAAATAAGCTGCATTTATCGCTAATTTGGCAAGATAAGGTGTATAGGGAAAAAGTGGGTTTTCTCGTTTTCCATTCCAATAAATATTTGCTTCTAATCCAAAACCAAAACCTGTAACTGGGTCAGAAGAAACATCTGGTAAACCTGTTATAAAAGTTCCCTCTTTCTTTTGAGCTAAATCTTCATCAGATATTTTTCTTGATTTGATGAAAGAAAGGCTGTCTATTTCATCTGTATTGTTTTGAGTTTGTGCTTCTAGTGAATTTTGAAAAAACAAACTGGAAAATAAAACGACTAAGAATAATATTACTTGTTTCATTTTTGGTTCTTTGTTTTGGTTTTATAAATGATATGCTACAAAACTCGTAACCAATTTTGAAGAAAATTTGAATTTTCACCCTTTTATCAAAAATCCTATCAGAACTTTATCAAAAAAACATGAAAATTATTCTCAAATTGATACGAAACTTTCCATTGATGCGAAACACAAATCTGTTTTATAATATTCAAACCCAAACCACTTCCCAAAGAACTATTCGAAACCTTTACAAAACGATTGAATAAATCTTTTTCATCTAAAGCAACATTTCCAAAATTAGAAACTTTTAATTCATTTTTAGTAAGACTAATTTTCACTTTTTCGTTTTGATTGCTGTGGCGAATGGCATTTAAAAGGAGATTATTGATAAGAATTTCTATCAAAGTAGAATTTCCATTTTTGATTAAATCAGGTTCTATTCGAGTTTGAATAGACAGATTTTTATGCTGAAAATGTTCTTCCAAAACTTCTAAAGAATGGTTTACTAATTTACTAATTTCAATCGTTGTCGTTTCTTGAAATTGATTGTTTTCTATTTTGGCAAGAAGAAGTAAATTTTTATTGATGCGTGAAATACGTGTGAGAGCTTTATTTATTTCTTCAATAATTTGATATTGATTTGTAGTAAGTTCTTTTTCCTGTAAAAGCAAATCTAACTTTCCTTTTATGATTGCTAAAGGCGTTTGAAGCTCGTGAGAAGCATTTTCAGTAAATTCTTTTTGTGTTTTATAGACTTGAATATTTTGTTCGATAAGTTTGCTCAAAGCCGTATTTAATTCTTCAAACTCAAACGTAGTCGACTTTTCAAACTCAATTTTAGACTGATTATTAAGGTTGAATGTTTTTAGTTTTTCTAGCGTAGAATGAAAAGGCTTCCATAATCGGAATGATAAAGTTCTATTCAAAATCAAAAAACCAACTAATAAAACCACAAAAAACACAAATGTAATTTGAGCAATCGCCACAACTGTTTCAGAGCTTTCTTCTAAATTTGATTCTACTGTTAAGGTATATTTTTTTTGATTAATTTGAATTGTCTTTGATAATCCTCTAAAACGATTTATTTCTTCATAATCCTTATAAATATTTTTCCTAAAAATAGTGTAAGTGCTATCAATAATTATTTTATCAGAAGTAGTTTCTACCAGATTTGTATTAGGCTGAATTTTATTCCAAAGAAGGATACTTTGCTCTAATTCAGTTTCTGAAAGCTGTAATTTTATTAATTCTTTCTCTATTTTCTCAGCTATCAATTCATTATTTTCATCTAATTCACTTATCCAAATTGAATCAATAAAATAATAATAGGTCGGAATACTCATCAAAAGAACAAGCAGCGAATAAATGGTAAAAGAAGTAAGCGTTTTGTTTAATAGTTTTTTCATAAAAGTATATTCTAATCAATTGAACAGGGTTTTAACCCTGTTTGCTCTTATATCTCCCATTTATATCCAGTTCCATAAACTGTTTTTAGATACGGTTCACAACCTGCATCAGTTAGTTTCTTTTTTAGATTTTTGATATGTGCATAAACAAAATCGTGGTTATCAAGCATATCAGCAAAATCACCAGACAAATGTTCGGCTAAAATACTTTTAGAAATAACTCTATTTTTATTTCCGATAAAATAAAGAAGTAAATCAAATTCTTTTTTGGTAAGAATGACTTGTTTGTCTTTTACTAAAACCGTTTTTGAGAGCAAATCAATTTCTAATTCGTTTTGCTGAATGATATTCGAATTGGTAAACTGTTTTCTACGAATAATGGAATAAATACGAGCTGCCAGTTCGGAAAAATGAAAAGGTTTTGTCAAATAATCGTCTGCACCAAGTTTCAAGCCTTCTATTTTATCATCTAAGGCATTTTTAGCAGAAATAATAATTACGCCTTCTTGTTTGTTTTGCCTTTTTAGTTCTTCCAAAATTTTCATTCCATTTCCATCAGGAAGCATAATATCCAATAAAATACAATCATAATGATACGATTCTATTTTGGTAATGGCTTGTCCAAAAGTAGTCGCAAACTCACACAAATAACTCTCTTCTGAAAGATAATTTGCAATGTCTTGGGCAAGCTGTGTTTCGTCTTCTATAATTAAGATTTTCATAGCCACAAAGAAACAACTCAATTCTGAATTTATTTTGAATTTTAATCTTCCCTTTTCAAAATCTCCTTTCCCAGTTCACAAGAAAGACACTTTTTGAGATTACAATACTGGCTGTATAATTCTAACAACGACTGTGATTGTGCAGCCGTTTTTATTTTAAAAGTCGTACTCTGATTGTTTTCACTTTCTAACTTTTCTAATGGTTTGTAAAGATTTATAACGCTATTTTTTTCTGCCTTTAATTCTTCTAGCCACTTTTTAGGAAAATTATCTTCTTTTTGTCTGTACAAACTATGCGCTATACGAATCGGAATGACAACATTAATAATTAAATTTTGCTGTGCATCTTTTCCCAATGTAGAATTTTGTTTTATATTTCCTTCTTTATCTTTTGTGTTTAGCTTTCCGAAGTTATAATGCGTTTTCCAATAAATCGGTAGTTCTGTTTTAAAAAACTGATAAAATTCTTTCAAATCTTTCGCATTCAGAATGACAGAAAACAAATGATTTTGCTGCGCTACAAGTCCGATTACTTGCGCTATTCGTACTGTCGGAAAATTAGAAGGTCGTAATCTCAAAAATTTCCATTGTGCTAGATTTACTTCTTTTCCTTGTAGAGAATATTTGTGCGATAAAAAACGAAATTCTTTTTGCAAACTCTCAAAATATTGCTTTTCCTTTATTAATTCCTGTTCTAGCTTTTCATTTTCTTCGTCTTTTTCTAAACCCCCACTTTGCTTTTCATAGTTATTCCTAATACCTAACTCCAAATCTCTATTTTCCTTCATAAGAAATCCTGCCATTCCATAAAAAAGAGCTTCTATTTGATGAATTTGATTTGAATGTTTTTTTATGATTTTGAAAGGTAATTCTTTGGCAAGTTGTAGAAAAGGTGCATTATTTTTTTTGAATCCAAAATGTTCTAACAAAATTTGATAACTGGTTTCTTCCCAGTCAAAACTATTTCGTTCTAAAAGAGAAAGAACATGTTGAGATTTACGAATTAGTCTTTCATCAAGTGTTCGGCTCATCATTTTTTCAAAAGAAGGAATTAAGTTTATGCTTTCCTTATTTTCATTCCAATATCCTTTACAAGGAATTTTGTTTTCATTTCTCAAAAACTCTTGATAACGTAACCACAAACGCTCATCAATTCTATTTTCTAAGACCAAAACAGGCACTTTCGAACCATTTTTTCTGTAAACTTCCTTTGGGTTTTTCCAAACTACATGCAAAATTACATTTTCATAAGCTTCATTGGTAGCATGATGATGACTTTCCCAGTTGAAACCATACGTATCAATTTCTATTGTTCCCTGCCATTCCGTATTATTTCTTATACTATTTTTTTCTGTATCGATAATTTTCAAAACAGCATCTTCAAAATCTGCTCCTGCATCGTGGTTGTGTATTCCTACCGAAATGATTTTGAGTTCTTTTCCTTCTTCTGTCAATAAATTAGTCTTGTCAAAATATTGAAATTTCCATATATAATGTAAAAATTGCTCATTCATAGTTTCTATGTAGTTTTTAATTCTGACTTAATTATGAGATTGAATAGGATTTGAACGTTTTTAGCGTTGTAATAGAAAACATATTTTAAAGAAATATGCTGAACTATAAATTTATACAAAATTTGTCTTTTCAGAATAGTAATTGACAGTCAAAAAGTTAAATTTTGTAGAATAAATCTAAAATCAAACACTTGATTTATATAAGTTGCATACTTTTTGGCTAATTTGTATAAAAAAGACGTAGGTATTTTTTAAATTTCACTATAAAAAATGATAAATACGATAAAAGAATTAATAAATAAAATTAATAAATATACTAAAAATTTAATATTGAATAATAATAAAAATAGCCGTTTGATTTATCAAATTGGTTGTCTTTTTTTTCTATGTACTTGTTTCTTAAATCCTTCTTATGGACAGCGAAATAAAAACAAAATAGCACTAGAAGAATTTCGTCCTATAAATAAATCAGGAGCAGTATATTGCCCACAAATTACATTTCTGAATATTGAAAGTTATAGATATTATTACGACCCTCGCCAGCTCAAAGAAATAAAGCGATTACAACAAGAAAACAATCTTCCAGAACTCAAAAAAGCATTAGATACCTATATTCGTTATTTTGGAATAGAGAATTTCAAAAAGGATTTGGATTTGATTTGGGCGTATGCACAAGCAGCCGAAAAAACAGGAAACCAACCTTTGGCTTTGGAGCTTTATCGTTTGTTATTAAAACATCATAGAGGTTCGTCTGTAAAAAGTCAATTAGCTTTTGATTCTTTGGCTTCTCCCTCTGAAAAACCAAAATATGTTCCTCTAAAATATTATTATGAGCTTATTGATAAATGGCAGCTTGTCGATACGCTTCGTCCTCCTGACCAAATGGGAACAAGTATGGGAGAGGAAATAAATTCGCCGTATGAAGAATATGGTTTAGCGATTGGTCAGACAGATTCTATCATTTATTTTACTTCAAAAAGACTTTTGATGGATACTGTAAATGACCCTGTTCGTAAATATTTACCTGCTGATAAGTTTGATGAGAATATTTATAAATCCGTTCGTTTGGGAGAGTTTGGTTGGGATTATCCATTGCCATTGAAGGGATTGAATACTCGTTATAATGAAGGTTCGCCTTGTATTAGTAGAGATGGAAGATATATGGCTTTTTCTCGTTGTGATGCCCCCGATGGTTTTGGAGATTGTGATTTGTATCTTGCTAAGTGGAATGAAGATGATAATATTTGGGATGAGGTTCAAAATTTTGGAGTATCTGTAAATTCGACTACGTGGGATTCTCATCCTAGTTTTTCAGTTACAGGTGATACACTTTTCTTTGCTTCAGATAGAAAAACAGGTTTTGGAGGAACAGATATTTATTTTACGGTTCGTCAAGGAAGAAAACGTTGGTCGGTCGCTCAAAATATAGGACCTATTATCAATACACAAGCCAATGAACTAAGTCCATTTTTACATCCTAGCGATAATATTTTGTATTTTAGTTCGAACGGACATTTATTTTCTTTTGGAAGCTATGATATTTTCAAATCGTATAAGACAAGTCGTGATACGTGGTGTGAGCCAAAAAACTTAGGACCTTTTGTCAATACAAAAAGCAGTGAATATTATTTTACCATTGATGCTGCTGCACGTCTTTTGTATTATGCACGAGCCGAAAAAGAGGTTCGTTTGATGCGAAATGAACCCGTAGTTCAAGACCCTTATACGAATTCAGATTTGTATTCTTTTCCTCTTCCGATGGAAGCACAGCCCAAAGCCATTGTTCGTTTTTCAGGAAAAGTAAAAGAAAGTCAGACAGGAGAAATTTTTGGTGGTGTTGTGGTAGTTTATGATGTGGCTGATAAAATTCCGATTGCTCCAAAATATATTGATGAAGAAGGGAATTTTGAATTTGAATTAATAGATAAAAAGAAATATTTATTGATTGTTAGTGGTGAAAATTTCTTTCGTTTGGAAGAGCTTTTTGAAGTAGATGGAGATACATATAGAGAGGTAGAAGTACAAGGAGTAAGACAAAAAGTAGCCACCTCTCCAGCTTCACAGATAGAAACAATACAGTTTAAGTCTATTGAATTTGCACCAAATAGTACAGGAATTTTACCAAAAATGGAAAATGATTTACATCTAATTATAGATTTTTTGGTAGAACATCCAGACTTTAATTTAGAAATCTTTGGTCATACTGATAGTGATGGAAACAAGGAAGCTAACAAAGAATTATCTTTCAAAAGAGCTGAGTCTATCCGAAATTACATTTTATCCTATGGACGTTTGGAATCTGATAGAATAAAACCCTTTGGACTAGGTTCTGAGAAACCATTAGTTTTTCCAGAAATTACAGAAGAAGACAAGCGTGTAAATCGTAGAGTAGAATTTAGATTATTCAAAAAAGATATGATGCTGGCGAATCCGAATAAAGAAAATGAGAAAACTGAAGAGGAATTAGAACAAGAAAGATTAGAAAATGTAGAAGAAGAAATTAAGGATAATGAAAATGGGGATTGGTAAAGCTGAACATTCAAAAATGAAAAAAAACATCTTATTTTGCCTTATAGTTTATTTTACAAACTTTATTATAAATACAATATCTTGGGTAATTATTGAATTATACCCTAGCTTAGGTGTTAATGGGGAGTTTTTTGATTCTCAATTATTTACTCTATTTTTTTACATTCCATTTGTTTTTATTTTTTCTATACTATTTAAGATAGATAAAATATGGTTCTGTTTTCCCATATTCTATTTACTTTTTAGTCTTAAAGTTATGTTACCAAACTCACTAGAAGGGGGAGATTTAATGTATTTACTTAATTTTAGTTTTAGTCAGTTTTCTTATATAATTTATCAATTAACTATAAAAAGGATAAACATGAGTAATGACATCTTAATACTGTTGTCATTCAATGGAATATTTTATATATATCATTCCATTTTACTTTATTTTGGCTATAAAGTATTAAAAGTTAGTTTTTTAATTCGTAAATAACTAAACATATTTTGTTAAATTTGTAGGATTTATTTTCCTTTCTGTCCTTCAAAAACAAGCTACTTATGATAAAAACTATTCTGGAAGCCGAATCAGGTTATCAATGGATAGACGTAATCAGTCCGAGTGATAAAGATTTAAGAGAACTTATTCGTCAGTATAAAATGCCTGCTTCTGCTGTAAAAGATTGCATGGCTTCATTTCACATGCCAAAAGTAGAGCCAATAGGCGACTGGACGTATTTTATTGTAAGATATTACGACCTTTATTGTGAAGACGATGCAGATACTATTCAAGAAATTACAAATAAAGTAGCCATTTTTGTAAGTGAAGATTATATTCTTACTATTCACAGAACAGGACAGCCTACACTTGCTCAACTTGCCAACGAATGGCGTAATGGCTCACATACACGTTATGAAAATACAGAACACTTTGCCTACAAACTTTTAGATATGCTCTTAAAAACGTATGATTTGGGAATGAATCAAGCCAGTGAACGTTTAGATGCGTATGAAAAAGAGGTTTTTAGAGAAATGAAAGATGGTTCTATCTTCGAAAGGTTGTATCAACTCAAAAGACGTGGCTCTGTTTTCAAAAGAATGCTTTATCTTACTAAAGAACTCATTCAGAACTACATGAGGTCTTCAAAAGATTACCCATTAGCACATCATAATATTGAATTTTCAGATTCTCTTTATTATAGAGTAGATGAATTACATGAAAATGCAAATAACTTAATCAATCTTCGTCTATCATTAGCTTCTCATCGTACTAATGAAATTATGGGAATTTTGACGATTTTCTCAGTGTTTTTCTTACCCCTTACTTTTATTGTGGGTGTTTATGGAATGAATTTTAAAGATATTCCAGAACTTGAAGTGGAAAATGGATATGCTATCGTTTGGGCAGTAATGATTTCTATGGTAATTGGTATTTATTTTTGGTTTAAGAAAAAAGGTTGGATATGAAATAAAGTTAGAAGTCTGAGTTTAGAAGTAAGAAGTAATACAATTACCAGTTTGTAGTAAATGATATAAAATCAATAACAATTAAAAAAAATACAATTATGGCAGCAGGAGATTGGAAAGAAATGTTGATTGCTTCACAAGAAGGAGATTTAGAACTTGTAAAATATCATATTAAAGCAGGTGTAAATCCAAATTATCAACACCCAGAGTTTTTGACAACTCCTTTAATTGAAAGTGTACAGTTTGGACATACAGAAATTGCTGCATTTTTATTAGAAAATAATGCAGACCCTAGTTTGAAAGCAGGCTTTAGTAATGATACAGCCTTGAGTGTAGCTAAAGAATACAAACGAAAAGAAATTATAGAATTATTAAAAAAATATCTATAAGACACTATTTTATGTAGATACAATAATTCTACTTCTAACTTCATACATTACTTTATTTCCTCATTTCTCTATTTACAAATTCTCTCAAACTATTGGGTTTTTCTCCTGTCAAAATTTCAAAATCAGTTGTTACTTTTGGTGGTTTTTGAAAACGGGGTGCAAAATGAAGCATAATCAAAACAAAAATAAAAGCTGCATCATATCCTTCTTTTTTCTTTTTTATAAAAAATGAAATTAAATTAGGACTTTTATAGACAAACTTTTCATGTAGTTCTTCTTTCAGAATGGTTGTTACTTCTTCAAAATTCAATAGTTCCTTTTTAGTTCCAGTAATTGTATAGGCTTTATTTTTATGATTTTCTGTATTCGAAAGAACTACTGCTATGGCTTTTCCAATATCTTGAGCATCTATCCACAAAAATTTTGCTTTTCCAGCAGGTAAATAAATTTCTTTTTTTTCTTGTAAATCTTTATTTAAAGTCGTAGTTAGATTTTGCATAAAATAACTCGGACGAATAAAAGTATAATTAAGTCTCCCTTTTGCAGAACTACTTTTTAGTAACTTTTCTATTTTAGCGTGAGGAATGAAAGAAATATCTTCTGCTCCTTGTACTGACAAAAAAACAATATGTCTGACACTTGTGTCTTCTAATTTTTGAATTAATGGCTTAAAATAGTTGTCTGTATCAGCTATTTGAGGAGGGCGAAGTAAAAAAAGAATATTTATTTGAGCTTCTTTTATAGATTGAATCGTTTTATCAATATTTTCAAAATCAAAGAAAATTTCACTTTCTTTTGTAGAATCGTTTTGACGTGTGGCAATAAAAAGTTTTTGGTTTTGATTATTAGGAACAAAAAAATTAAAAATCTCTGTTCCTATATTTCCTGTTGCACCCGTAATGAGAATATTGTCCATAAAATACTATTTAAACTCAAATTAGCTTAGGGCTTTTTTTTATTAAATTGATGTAAAACGGCTGCAAAATCAGCAATTAAAGCTGGTTCTTCTTCTAGGCGTGTTCCGACCACAACCACATCAGCACCAGCAGCAAAAGCCATGTGTAATGCTTCAGGCGTTCTGATACCTCCACCAATAATTAGAGGAATGTTTATACTTTGTTTTACAGTTCGAATCATTCTTGGAGAAATTGGTTTTGCTGCACCACTTCCACCATCCAAATATGCCAAGCGCATTCCCAAATATTCACCTGCCAATGCTGTATTTGCTGCTACTTCTGCTTTTTCATAAGGAATAGGTAAGGTCTGACTGACATAAGAAACAGTCGTTAGGTTATCACACAAAACAAGCATATAACCAGTAGGAATAACTTCCAAATCCATTCTACGAAGACGTGGAGCTGCTGCTACATGTTGTCCAATCAAATATTCTGGATTTCTTCCTGAGATAAGAGAAAGCAAAAATAAACTATCAGCCTCAGGAGCTAAATGAAAATAATGTCCTGGAAACAAAACCACAGGAAGTTTTGCATGAGACTTTATGAGCTTTACAGTTTGAGAAACTTCCCCTTCTGTCAGAAGACTTCCTCCAACCATAAAAAAAGAAATTCCGTAATGAGCAGCTTGAGCAGCCAAAAGAGCTGTTTTTTTAGGGTCTATACGGTCAGGATCTATCAAAACAGCCAACATTTTTTGACCTTTGAGAGCAGCTTCTAAAATTTGAGGATATACGTTCATTCAGTTATCAGTTATCGGTTACCAGTCATCAGTTAATTATACTTATTTAAGACTGAATAACTAATATTTAGTTAATTTCTTTATTTTTTAAAAAATCATTCACTCAAAAAATGGATTTCAAATTAAATTGCAATTAAATATCGTAATTTTTAATTTGTAATTCGTAATTGAATAGTGAATGTTGTAAGTTTATACAAAAATACATATTCATAACCGACTTCACAATAAATATGAAATTTAGCTTCAATAAAACAAAAGTAATTGCAACTGTGGGCCCAGCCTCTTCTACTCGTGAACAGCTTTTAGAGCTTATGGTAGCAGGTGTAGACGTTTTTCGCCTCAATTTTTCGCACGGTTCTTACGAAGACCACAAAAAAGTATTAGATATAATTAGAGAACTCAATCACAAATTTGAGTTTAATGTTTGTATTCTTCAAGATTTACAAGGACCCAAAATTCGTGTTGGAGATATTGAAGGAGGACAATTAGAGCTTGTAAAAGGAGAGAAAATTAGAATTACGACCGACGAAGGAGTAATGGGAACAAAAGAACGAATTAGTTGTGCGTATGAAGATTTTGTTAGAGATGTAAAGGTTGGAGAACCTATTTTGATGGATGACGGAAAACTAGAACTTGTCGTTTCAGATAAAGACCAAAATGATGTCATTGCAAAAGTAATTGTAGGAGGCATTTTGAAACCAAGAAAAGGTATCAATCTTCCAAACACACAAGTTTCAGCTCCTTCCATGACAGAAAAAGACTTGAAAGATGTCATGTTTGGAATTGAAAATGAAGTAGAGTGGGTAGCTCTTTCTTTTGTACGTAATGCTAGTGATATGATTCGCTTGAAAGAAATCATTACTAAGCACGATAGTAAAATGAGAACCATTGCTAAAATAGAACGCCCAGAAGCTGTTACAAACATTGATAGTATTATCGAAGAAGCTGATGCACTTATGGTTGCTCGTGGGGATTTAGGGGTAGAAATAAATGCTGAAGAAGTGCCAGTAGTACAGAAGCGAATTGTCAAAAAATGTAATGAAGCTGCAAGACCAGTTATTATTGCTACTCAGATGATGGAATCAATGATAGAAAATCCTCGCCCTACTCGTGCAGAAACAAATGATGTAGCCAATGCAGTAATGGATGGAGCAGATGCGCTTATGCTAAGTGGAGAGACGGCAGTAGGAAAATATCCAGTTGAGGTAATCAAAAGTATGGTCAAGACGATTAGTTCTATTGAAGTAAATGTAGATTCTGTTTATCATCAATACTATCCAATTCCTACTTCAATGGTAGATTATACAAGCAAAAGTGTTATTACAACAGCGTGTAGGTTGGCTCAAAATGTTCATGCAAAAGCTCTTATTTCGATGACACAATCGGGCTATACAGCTTTTCAGTTGGCTAGTCATCGTCCAAAAGCAGGTATTTTTATTTTTACATCGAATCATAATTTGCTCACTACACTCAATTTAGTTTGGGGAGTTCGTGGATACTATTACGATAAATTTGTTTCAACAGACCAAACGTTCAAAGACACTCAAGAAATTTTATTCGAAAAAGGACATATTCAAAAAGGAGATTTGTTTGTCAATACTGCCAGTATGCCGATTGATGAAAAACAGCGTACTAATGTTCTGAAATTGAGTAAAATGGAATAAATTATCCTGTTGGTATTTTAACGATACAACAACATATTCTACAATTTATTATAGCTTATTGCCGTATAATATTGATTTTCAACATTATACGGCAATCATTTTTTTTAATACAAAAAAAGTAATATAACCAAAACTACTTTTATGTTTTTTACGTAAATTATAACAGATGTTAATTCAAACTCAACCTTATAAATTTACCTTATGAACTGTCCAAGCTGTCAAATAAAAGTACCTAGAGATGCCATAAATATTCAAAAAGATATTGCACAATGTCAAAATTGTGGTAATATTTTTAGTATTTCAGCTCATGTAAGTCCTCAAAAAAATGACCTCTCTTCTTCAAAGTCTAGCTCAAAGAATTATGATTATGATATAGCTCGTCAGTCAATGTACAAAGAAGCTGACTTACATAATCAATCTATTCAAAAAACTTTTGATGGAAAAAATACAAATAGTTTTGATTTTGATATAAATAATCCACCAAAAGGAGCTTATATTAATCATCTGCCTAATGGCGTTCAAATTGGTGCTTCTACACGCTCTTGGTTTGCATTCTTTATTGTTCCTTTTATGATAGTGTGGTCAGGGGGTTCTTTGGGTGGCATTTATGGCTCACAAATTATATCTGGAGAATTTGATCCTTTCATGTCTTTGTTTGGCATTCCTTTCGTTTTAGGCTCTCTCCTTTTTTGGGGTATTGCTATTATGACTGTTATGGGAAAAATAGAAGTTACTTTAGACAGTAAAGGAGGACATATTTTTACAGGAGTTGGAAAGATAGGACAATACAAGCGTTTTTTATGGTCTGAAATAAATAGTGTGAGCGAAAAAACAAGTGTTTCACATTCTAGAAAAGGAGGAAGTACCACTACACATTCTATTGTTTTAGAAGGACAAAAACAGATTAAATTTGGTAGTCATTTATCGTCTGAAAGACGTTATTATATGATAAAAACATTAGAACAACTGATACAGAATAAGTCAGACCTGCCAAAGCAGCAAAGCTAAATTAGATTGTAGAAGTTAGAAGTAAAATAGAAATTTGAAGACTATTTCAAATAACTAAAAAATGAAATTCCTTTTCATCTACCCACAAGATTTTATTTTCTATCAAAATCAATTCTTGTGGATTTTTTGTATTTTCTTGTTTTAAAATTTTTATCAAAAAATGACTTTTTAGATTTCCTTTTTTATCTGTACAAAACAAATAATTTTCATTTTGTTGTTTTTCATTTTCAATTAAATAACTACAAATCAAATAATCATCATTTTCTGTATAAAAAATAGATTCTTTTGCGTTATGATTTATCTTATTGAAAATAAATTTTGAAATATCATTATAATTTATGTGACTTGTTAAATACTCTTGAGTGGAATAAATATATTGATTTACTTTGAATTTCAGATTGCTATAATTCTCTTCTTTAGCTTCTATTTCTTCATTATTAGGTTCTGTCTTTGGTCTTAAAGGAACAGAATAATAATTTGATTGTAATGAAAAAATAACCTTTACATCACTTTGAGTTTCACTTTCTTCTTCTGTGATTCCGTAATAATTTACTTCTTCAAGTTGCCAAATCGTTTCGAAATCTATATTTAATGCCTGTAAACCTTTAGCAAGAGGCATTTCATTTTGAAAATCAATTTCTGAAAGTAAAATTGTTTTATCAAAAAAATTAACTACTGTTTGGGTAGCTTCCATTTCTGCTAGTGCTAAAACTTCTTTTTTTTGAGTGTCTAAAATTACTAATTCAGATTTTTTCTCTTGTCTAATTTCTAACACTATAAATTGACTTTTGGGGTCAGGATAAACTTGCCAAATTTTTTGATTTGAATTTTTAGGTTTGTATGAAAATAATTCATTGTTTTTTTTATCTAACATCCTCCCGAATTATGAGCTACTAATGATTTTCCTTTTTGGTCAATAATCTGAATCCAGCCTTCGAATTCTTTAATGATATTTTTTTTACTCGTATCTCCACCATAACAAGGATGTATTTTGTATTTTATTACCTTTACTTTTGCAAAAAGACCTTCTGTAGTAGTTCCTTCATCAAAAGAAATTATTTGTACAACATACTCATCTTCATTAATTGTTTCTATGATTGGAGCATCTAAATATGGATTTTCGTGAATTACATGTGTTTTTTCTTTTGGATGAATAATCATCCCTTCACTTCCATAAAAATCTAACCAATAATTTAATTTGAAATTGTGTTTTTCTAATGAATCAACAGAAACCCATGCAGCACTTTTTGGGGTTTTGCCATAATTTCCATTTACTATTTTGATAAAACCTTCCTTCTGTTCGCTAAACTTTAAATAAAAACAATCATCAAAGGTTTCAAAATAATTTTCAAAATCAAGCAAAGTTGGACGTAAAACTGTTCCTGAAATAGTTGAAGACAAAAGGGAATCTGTTTTATTTTCATGCTGACTCAAAAGAGGTTTTCCCATTCTAATTTTCCCTAAAAAACTTCCATTTGGAGCATCATAATAGGTAATACCTTCTTTTGGTAGAAAAATTGAATTTTCATAAGGATAGTCTTTTTTTATAGAATCATTTGGTACAATAAAACCACCTTGATTATATTGAGCAAATATAAAATTAGAATAACTTAGAGTAAAAAACAAAGTAATTTTAAATAAGAAAAAAAACTTTAAAATCATAGTCTTCATAAGCAATAATTACATTTTCTCTCACATTAAAAAATAACCTGTATTAATTTTCTAGTTTTAAACCAAATCGTCTCATGGCTTCATTTATCAAAGGAAATTCTTTAACCAAAACATCTAACTTTTCCTGTTCGGATAAAGATTTTACAGCTATTTTCTTTTCTAGTTTTTGGTCTATAATTTCTATTTGAACAAAATCATTATCTAAATTATTAGCTAAATAGGGATTTAGAGCAATTCTGATAGTAGAAAACTCTGAACGAAGCGCAATATTATTTAATAATTCTACTTTAATAATTGGCGATTTTTCTACTACTATTTTTGCATTAATCAAAGTTCCTGCAAAACTAGAAGGACTTGTTTTAAAGAATTCTTTCCAAACTTTTTGAGCCTTTGCTGTATCAAAAGTAGAATTTCGATCGGCTTGAGAATTGACTACTTTTTCAACTTCTTTAGTCTCTTCTTGTTTAGCCACTTCTATATTCCTCTTCGGCTTTACATTTGTAGTAACTTTTGGCGTTTTTTTCCAAGGTGTATCATCTGTATTTTTTGCTAAAGCTGGATTTGTATAATTAGCTTTTGATGATACAGATTTTTCTTTCTCTGTTGGATTTTGCGATTTAGCTAGTCTTTTTTTTTTAAATCTTCGACCAGTTGAGGAATAGAAAGAGCAGCCATCACATGAGAAAGTTTCAAAAGTGTCATTTCTACATGAAGACGTTGATTTTTACTGTTTTTATATCCCAAATCACACGCAGAAGCCAAATTAAGAGCTGACATCAAGAACGAAAAAGAAGATTGTGCAGCCTGTGATTTGTACTTTTCTTTTATCGATTCTGAAAGCTCCAATAAACTGACTGTTGCAGCATCTTTAGCCACTAACAAATCACGTAAATGTTCACAAAGACCAACGACAAAGTTATGTCCATCAAAGCCTTTCTTTAATATTTCATCAAAAATCAGTAATGCTTCTGTATGATTTCTACTCAAAAACGCATCTGTGAGTTTGAAGTAATAATCATAATCCAAGACGTGCAAATTGTCGATAGCACGAGTATAAGTCAGTTTTCGGTCAGGTGAAAACGTAACCAACATATCAAAAATTGAAAGCGCATCACGCAACGCACCATCAGCTTTTCTTCCGATAAGTTGCAGAGCTTCCTCTTCTGCTTCTACATTTTCTTTTGTAGCAATTTTTTCTAAATGACGAGCTACATCGTTGGGTTGGATTCTATTAAAATCAAAAATCTGACAACGAGAAAGAATCGTAGGAATAATTTTGTGTTTTTCTGTTGTTGCTAGAATAAAAATGGCATACGAAGGTGGTTCTTCCAACGTCTTCAAAAAAGCATTAAAGGCTTGATTGGAAAGCATGTGAACCTCATCAATAATATAAACTTTCTTTTTTCCAGCTTGAGGAGGATAACGAACCTGTTCAATCAAATTACGAATATCTTCAACAGAATTATTCGAAGCTGCATCTAACTCACTAATGTTAAGCGAGTTACCACTATTAAAAGATTTACAAGAAGTACACTCATCACAAGGTTCTGTTTCTGGTGTGATATTCAGACAGTTGATTGTCTTTGCCAAAATACGAGAACAAGTTGTTTTGCCTACTCCTCTAGGACCACAAAACAAAAAAGCCTGTGCAAGTTGGCTTGAGCGAATTGCATTTTTGAGAGTATCTGTAATGTGAGATTGTCCGACGACAGCATCAAAAGTATCTGGGCGATACTTACGTGCCGAAACTACATAATTTTCCATTCGACGAAGTTACGAAGAAATTTAGGTTTTTGGTAGTTATTTTTTACTCATTTTATTAGATATTGATAAATTAAATGGATTTAATAAAAAAATACGTAACTGAGCAAAATAAAACATATCTAAAAAAGAATTAGAAAATGGAAATTTAAACTGTCAAGACACCTTTGAGGTGTCAGACAGATTTCATTAACCTATAAATAATTTTGCCCAGTTACTTACTTGACTAGATTCAAACCTAACCAAGTATTTTTATAATTTCAGAAGTAGAAAAAATCAAATTACTTCGTTTCCATTACTAAAACAGGGAAATGTTTTTCTAAATGCTGTTCAAAACGAACAAAGTCATTTTCAATTTCAGGATTTTTCATCACATCATAACTAGCGAATGTTTCCATTCCAGTCATTCCAAAAAATCTAAAATTCATGTGTGTTGGAAAAAACAAATCATCTACGCTTTTTCCACCAAAAAGATATTCATTTTGGTCATTAAAAGACTCTTTTGGAGCATTGAAAGTAAGCGAAATCATGTATTTTTTATTTCCTAACATTCCACCTGTTCCATAATTTTTCTTTGGTTCTTCAGAACTTCTGCCATCATTATTACATAACTTACCCATCATTCCTGTTGTGTAAACCATATCAGCATATTTTTTGAAACTCCAAGGGTGTCCCATCCAATTTACAGGACTTTGCAAGAAAACAACATCAGCCCAAAGATGATTTTCAATTTCTTGTTCGACATCATAATCGTCTTTCATTGTCGTAACTCTGACATTATATCTTTTTTCTTCAAAATAGTTTTTTGCTTTTTTAGTAAAAGAATTATTGAGTTTTCCTTCTGCAAAAGGATAATACTCGTGTGCATTGATGATAAATATATTTTTCATTTTTTGAATTAAATTTGAGGTTGAGATTTAAGTTTTTTGTACTTTTTATAAAAATTAGACTGTTTTCAAAACATCTAATAATTCATCTGGATTAGGGCGTTTTGTGTAATCTGGATTACTTTCTGCATAACGAACAACTCCATTTTTATCTATCAAAAAACGAGCTGGCATAGGCAAAGTCCAGTCTGTATCTCCGTGATGCTCTTCCAAATTAATTTTGAATTTATCTCGGTACAATTCTATGAGAGAATCTGGCATATTGAAACGAAGTCCTAATTTATTGGCAAATTGGTTGCTTTGGTCGTGAAGAATATCAAAATTGAGGTTTTGAGTTTTGATAATTTTCTGTAAATATTCAGGCTTTTCAGGAGAAATAGCTATCATTTTCCCTCCCAACTCTTCTATTTGAGGAAGATATTTATTGAGGTTTGCCAAATCAGCATTACAATACGGACACCAAACACCACGATAAAATGTAATTACTAAAAATTCATTTTTATATAAATCTTGAACTGAAATTAGCTCTTTATTTTGGTTGGGTAGATCAAAGTTTGGGATAGTATCTCCTACTTTGATTACTTTTTCTTCAATGTTAGAGGCTTTCAAATCTGCTGTTGCCTTGTGCATTGTTTGTATATATTCAGAAGGCATTTTTCCTTCTATATTTTGTTTGAGTTGAATCAATTTTTCTTGAAAAGTCATCATATAATCTTGAAAGGTCATTGTAAATAAATGGTTTGAAACTAGCTGGTTGAGATTATTTTTTCTGGTTAATTTCTTTTTGATGTTACAAAGTATGGCAAATTAATTATATTTGCAAAACAGTTTTTTTAGATTAAACTTATCTATTTTTTAGATTATAGATTTCAAACAGATTTTTAGCATTTCAATTTTATGAATATCCAATTTCTCAAATACTTCATCACTCTAGCCGAAACAAGTAATTTTACACAGGCTGCCGAAAAAAATCATGTCGTACAATCGGCTTTTTCTTCTGGAATCAAAAAACTAGAGGAAAATCTAAACTGTACACTTTTTTTTAGAGATAAAAGAAATGTTCATTTAACAAAAGAAGGTAAAGCACTTTTACCAAAAGCAAAATCTATATTGAGTATGTGGAATGCAATGGAAACCGAATTTGTAGAGGAAAAAGCGAAAATCTTAAACTTAGGTGTTCTTGATGTTTTGGATTTTGATGAGATTGTACCAATGATGAAAAGTTTTAATGAATTATATAGCAGTTATCAAGTCAACTTAATAGAAGGAAATACAGAAATATTGTACAAAAAATTACAAAAACAAGAAGTTGATGCTATTTTTATTAAATCAATTCCCTCACAAAAAAATCTTGATTATAGAATCATTACAGAAGATAAATTAGTTTTTGGTGTTCCTCAAAATCATATTTTAGCTCAAAAAAATAAACTTGAATTATCTTCTTTGCATCAACTTCCTTTTATAAAGCGTTCAAATTGCAATCTTTATGATGATATTCAAGAGGCTTTTACAGCAAAAAATATAGAACCTACGATTGTTTTTAGTGCGAATGGTGATGATGTAGCTAGGTCGTTGGTAGCTTCTGGATTGGGAGTTTCATTATTTCCCAACCCCAAACAAGAAATTGAAGGAATAAAATTTATTCCAATTAGTGATGGAAATTTTAGAAGAAAAATTGTATTTGTTTGGAAAAAAGATAGCATTCAAAATGCCTTAGGAAAATTACTGAGTGTTTAATTTTTATTTTTTTATAAAACAAAATAGTTAAATATAAGTTATATTTATAGTATTTAAGGATAATTATATCTAATACTATTTTTTAAACTTCATATACAATTACATTTTTTAAACTCTTATTTTATGATTTCAATTAGTTCGTTACCCACAGACAAAAAAAACTCCCTAGAAAAATTTGCCAAATCAGGCTACTTTATGAAAGGTATTGTCTATCTTCTTATTGGTATTCTTGCTACCATGACTGCTTTTGGACTGGGAGGAGAAATAAGTGGCAAAACAGGTATTTTTCAGTTTATTTTAGAACAACCATTTGGACGCATTTTATTAGGAATTGTTGCTTTTGGTCTTTTTGGTTATACGGCTTGGCGATGGACACAGGCATTTATTAATCCTGAAGACGATGAAAACGATACAAAAAATAAATTCCAACGTGTAGGATTTTTTATTAGTGGTCTTTCTTATGGTACTTTTGCTAGTTTTGCAGCTAAAATGGCAATTCAAGGAGGGGGTTCTTCGTCAAGTGGAGGACGTACTACTGTTATTGCCAAAATCCTTGAAATTCCTGCTGGAGAAGTTTTTATTGGTTTATTAGCTCTTTTTATTCTTGGAAAAGGAATTTATGATATTTGGAAAGGAATTTCTAACAAACACATGAAAAAAGTAAGTGATTTAGGATTTAAGACAAAAGAAGTTGTCAGAAAAGCAGGTCAATTAGGTTATGTTTCAAGAGGAATTGTTCTTTTGATTGCTGGTTATATCACAGGGCGTGCAGCTATTGAATCTAATGCTAGTAAAGCAGGAGGAACAGAAGGAGCATTCGAATTTATGTTTTCTTCAGCTAGTGCTTGGCTTGTTGGCTTAGTAGCTCTCGGTTTGGCTTTGTATGGTCTTTTTATGGTCATTAAAGCTAAAGAATTTTATATCCAATAAAAATTCAACTAAAAAATTATACACAAAAAAGCTCAAATTATTTTAAGAATAATTTGAGCTTTTTTAACTTTTAAAAATCTCGTTTTATGATTCCTACAAATCATATTCTATCTTCACATTTACAATTCCATCACGAATAAAATCCAATTCTCTTGCACCTCTACTTGTTACATCAATGATTCTACCAGCAACGAAAGGTCCTCTATCATTTATTTTTACTCTTATTTTTTTTCCATTTTTGAGGTTTGTTATTGTTACCATTGTACCAAAAGGCAATGTTTTGTGAGCTGCTGTCAATAAATCTTGCCTAAATGTTTCGCCACTTGCTGTTGGTCTTCCTTCATATTTATCAGCATAATAAGAGGCAATTCCTTCTTCTGTATATGCTCCTGCACTTGAGTCATCTTCTGGTGCAAATAAGTCATCACAAGATGAAAGAGAAAAAATTAAAAATAAAGAAAATAACAGAGTATTTACTTTGATTTTTAAAGAACTTGAAGAATTTGTTTTTAAATTCATAAAATAAGACGATTTTTGTTAGTGAATAGGTTTTATAAATGGTATTTATTTTATACCTTTTAATTCAGTTTTTACAAAAGCCTTACCAAATTTTATTTTATTTCTTAGTAATGCCTATTGAGCTAAGGAACAATTACGAAATGAATATTCAGCGAAGCTAATTACGAATATAACACACTGAATATCAGAAACTTGTTATAACTTCAATTCCTAATCTAAATAATGAAATAAAATCAGCCACTTTATGTAAAACCACTTTACATTATTCAAAACAACAAAAATATTAAATATGATAAATAATAAAACAAAAAAAATAATGATTAGAAATATTACAGATTTTATTAAAAAAAACTCTCTTCTATTTTTTCTATTTTTATTTATAGGAATGTGTTTTTCTACATCAGCACAAATACAAGTCATTGACCATACAGAAATTACAACCAAGTCAGAATCAGGTTCTGACTTTTCGGATTATACAGCCGTTCCTTTGGCAGAAGATGGTTTATTAGTTTCTTTGACACATTATGTAAAAGGCAAAAAAGAGATTCTGATTGCTAAATACGACACTACTTTTCAGAATGTTTGGGAACAAAAACATATCATAAAAGGAGAGGATAAAATTGTTCATTATGTTATTGCAGATAGTTTTATTTATTATTTGGTGGACAAACAGCGTTATGAATATGAAATACTAAAGATAAATTTGAATAATGGAACAATGAGAGTTGTTACTTATGAAAAAATGCTAAAAGCAACTTATACAGAAATTTGTGCTTCTGGAAATATAATTTTATTGGGAGGAGAAGCAGAAAATAATCCTGTTGTTTTGCATTTGAATATCGAAACGGGCAGACAGCAAATTTTACCTTCATTAGTACAGAAAAGCACCTATTTAGCTAATCTAAGTATTGACACTAAAAATGATGTGATTTTAGCAATCGTAGCAGGAAAGTACAATTCATACAAATATTCATTCTTTTATTTTTATGGACTTGATGCCAAACTTCGCTATAATGTAACAATCCCAGACAACAAAGATTATGGCTTACAAACTTTTCGTCCTTTAATTACAGGAAGAGATGAAGTATTAGTTTTTGGAACATATTCTACTCCCAAATGGAAACGCTCACAAGGAATTTATAGCTTAAAAATAAAAGATAAAAAGGAAAGTGGATTTAGGTTTTATGATTTTTCTTATCTGAATAACTTCTTCAATAATCTAAAAGAAAAGAAGCGTGAAAAAATGCTTGCTAAAGTAAAACGAGGCAGAAAAAAAGATTCACCTGTACGTTATTCCAATGATTATTTTATAAGCCCACTACGAGTGGAAGAAAACCGAATTTATTTATCTTTAGAAGGATATAATCCTATTTATCAAAATGGAAATACTACGACTAATAATATGGTAGGAAATCCTTATTTTGGTTCTGGTAACAACTCTCGTGTTTATAGTAATATAGGAGGAAATAGAGGTATGTGGCAAAGTGGAGGGAATTCAGGCGTAACAGTAACTTACAAATATGAACAAGGAATGGTTTGTAGTTTTGATAAAGAAGGAAAGCTTCTTTGGGATAATCAATTTGATTTTGATGAATTCGAATCACAAAAAATATTTCCTTTTTTCTCTTACAGTGTACAAAATGACACATTAGCACTTTTTAGATTAGATGAAGAAGAGTTATTTTACAAACAAACCGTAAAAAGCAAAGAACAAAGTTTAATTTCTGAATATAAAGTCCCAAGAAGAGATAGTTTGGATAATATCGTCAATCGTTCGGATGAAATTTTGATGCACTGGTACGATGATAATTATTTAGTTTCGGGTTATCAAATAGTACGAAATGACCTTTATCAACCTGCTCGCAGAAAAGTATTTTATTTTACTCGTTTACGTTATCCATTTTCGGCTGCTGAAGTAGACAAAAAAGAAGATGAAGAAGAATAATCAGTTATCAGTTATCAGTTATCAGTTAAAAAAATACTTTTTAATTTAATTGTTTTGATTATTTCACCTAATTTTCATTTACTTCTAAATTTATTTTCATTTCCTAATTTCCATTTCCTGTATTGCAAACATTCTCAAAAAAAGAAAGACTTTCTTCTGTCAAAGACATCGAAATACTTTTTAAAAAAGGTAAATCGTTGTTTGTATTTCCTTTAAAAGTCGTTTTTATTCCCAATAAAACAGAAGACATAACAGACAAAAACGAACAAAGGATTATCTCTCCTCCTCGTTTATTGATTTCAGTATCAAAACGAAACTTCAAAAAAGCTGTCGATAGAAACCGTATCAAAAGACAGATTAGAGAAGGTTATCGTCTGCAAAAATCTGAATTTGATTTATCACATATTGATACATTTGCTTTTATTTGTGTGGCTAAAGAACATATTGATTCAAAATTTTTACACAAACGAATCAAAAAACTATTACAGATGCTAGAAAAGGAAGGAAAAAAATAGTTTAATTCGCTACTTTCCAAATAAGACAAGTATATTTGAAGTATATTTTTATATAATACCTTATTATCCTACCAAACCAACTGCTCAATAATCCATTAATTAAATGTCTAAGAAAAACCCTCTTTCTCTTCCCTCTTCTGGACAAGACTCCCAACAACTCGTAAAAGGACAAGGATTCGGAACTGCTCCTGTATTTTTTACTGCTATTTCTACTATTTTGGGAGCAGTTATGTTTTTACGTTTTGGTTATGCCGTAGGTAATGTCGGACTTTTGGGTTCTATCGGAATTATTATTTTAGGGCATATAGTAACCATTCCAACAGCCATGGCGATTGCCGAAATTGCTACCAATCAAAAAGTAGAAGGAGGAGGAGAATATTATATTGTATCTCGTTCTTTTGGTCTGAATATCGGTGCAACTATCGGAATTGCACTTTATTTATCGCAAGCCATTAGCGTTGCTTTTTATATTATTGCTTTTGCTCAAGCCTTTCAGCCTGTCTTGGAATACCTCAGAACACTTCCTTATATTATTGATAATGGACTTTTGTTTTTTGTACAAGACCGTTTGGTTAGTATTCCTGCTCTTTTACTTCTTATTTTGATGGTTTCTACAAAAGGAGCTGATTTGGGTGTAAAAGCACTTTATTTTGTAGTAGCACTACTTTTTATTTCTCTGATTGTGTTTTTTGCTGGGAAAACTCCATACGATTTTGATTCTGATTTAGTAGGCTGGAGTCATTCACTAAGCGATGGAGATTCATTTTTTAAAGTTTTTGCTATTTGTTTTCCAGCATTTACAGGAATGACAGCAGGTGTTGGTCTTTCAGGCGATTTGAAAAGTCCACGTAAATCAATTCCACTCGGAACTCTTTCGGCTACTTTTGCAGGAATGATAGTTTATTTTTTTATTGTTTATAAGTTATACGTCTCTGCATCTCCACAAGATTTGAATAATGATCAGCTTATCATGCAACAAATTGCTCTTTGGGGACCTATAATTTTGGTAGGTTTAGCTGCTGCGACTGCTTCTTCTGCTTTGGGTTCTATTTTAGTTGCTCCTAGAACACTTCAAGCCTTAGCTAATGACGATGCCTTCCCTTCTCAAAAAATGAATAATTGGCTTGCAAAGGGAAAAGGAAAAAAAGCAGAACCATTCAATGCTACCTTAGTAACTTCTATTATTGCACTTATTTTTGTGGTCGCTGGTGATGTCAATGCAGTTGCTGAAATTATCTCTATGTTTTTTATGGTAACGTACGGAACGATTTGCTCAATTTCATTTTTAGAACATCTTTCTGGAGATACTTCTTATCGTCCTACGTTTCGTTCAAAATGGTATATTTCATTATTAGGTGCGTTGGCATGTATTTTTATGATGTTCAGTATGAATGCACTAATAGCTATGATTTCTCTTATTTCTATGGTGGTATTACACTTAGTTATGAGTTATTATCGTAAAAAAAGTACAGGTATCGTTTATTTATTTCAAGGAGCAATTTTTCAAATTAATAGAGAACTACGAGTATTTTTACAAAAAAGAGAAGATGAAAAAACAACACAATGGAATCCTGCTATTGTTTGTCTTTCACAAGATTTTTTCCGTCGTCAGAGTGCTTTTAATATGCTTCGTTGGCTTTCGCATCGTTATGGATTCGGAACGTATATTCATTATATTCAAGGATTTTTATCAAAGGATACAAATGTTATAGCTAAAGAAACAAAAAAAGAAATTATTCAGATGGCTTCCAAAACAAAAAGTAATGTCTATATAGATACGCTTGTAAGTCCGTCACTTACTTCTTCGATTGCCCAAGTTTTACAACTTCCAGGGGTTTCTGGACTAGAAAATAATATGTTTTTATTAGAATTTAGTAAAAACAATGAAGAGAATCTCAAAGGAATCATTGATAATTATCCACTTATAAAAGCAACTTCTTTTGATGTCTGTGTGTTGGCTACTTCCGAACGAAATTTTGGATTTAAAAAAAGTATAAATATTTGGATTACTCGTCATAGTTTTCAAAATGCAAACTTAATGATTCTTTTGGCGTATGTAATTGTCGGACATAGAGATTGGAAAGATGCTGACATAAAATTGATGGCTGTTTATCCAGATGCAGATATTGAAATAGAAAGAGATAGACTTATAGAACTCATCAAATCGGGTCGTTTGCCTATTTCTGCTACCAATGTAGAACTGATTGCACAACGAGGAAAAAGCATGAAACAAATCATCAATGAAAAATCAAAATCGGCTGACCTTACAATGATTGGACTCAATGACAAACAAGTCAAAGAAGAAGGAGAAGCTATTTTTAGAGGATATGATGATATTTCAGATATTTTATTTGTCAATAGCCATAACCAAAAAATTATTGAATAAACATGATATTAGTAAAAGCAATAGACACTCTTATCGATAAAATAGGACAGCTTACTCAATGGTTTGCCTCTATTTTGGTGCTTTTGGTCTGTGTAGATGTAATTTTGCGTTACACCATTGGTTTTAGTAGTGCTTTTTTATCAGAGTTGGAATGGCATATTTTTTCCTTTTTTTTCCTTGTTGGCGCAGCTTATACTCTAAAAGATGATAAACATGTTCGTGTAGATGTTTTTTATGCTCATTTTTCAGAGAAAAATAAAGCTTTAGTCAATCTTTTAGGAACACTTTTTTTCTTGATTCCTTTTTGTATTGTCGTCGTAAAAGGTGGAATTCCTTATACAGAATTTGCTTTCAGACTTTCGGAAGGTTCGCCAGACCCAGGGGGATTACCTGCTCGTTTTATTGTAAAGAGTTTTATTGTTATTGGCTTTGGTCTTTTATTTTTACAGGCAATTAGCTTGGTTTTGAAGAGTATTTTTATCATAATCAAAAAATAAAACCCACAAGTAAGCTTGTGGGTTAAATAATTATACTAAATAAATTACGTTTGTAAAATTGTCCTGAATTGTATTCATTCCGTAATCTGTAATCCGTAATTGACTTATTTATTTATCAATTCTTTGACTACTTTAGCAATCGTTTGTTTTTCGGCTTCTGTACCTAATTCTTTGATGGCTGCACCCATTACTTTTCCCATTTGTTGAGGAGTAACTTCGCCCATACCAGCCAATATTTTTTCTACTCTTACTTTTACTTCAGCTTCTGAAAGCATTTGAGGTAAGAATTTTTCGATGACTTCTAATTCGGCTTTTTCGGTTTCAGCAAGTTCTGTTCTTCCTTCTTGCTCATAAAGAGCCAAAGATTCACGTCTTTGTTTGGCTTGTTTTAATAAAATATCTAATTCTTGTTGTTCTGAAAGAGCTTCTGAAGTACCTCCTTTTTCAGTTTGAGCTAATAAAATAGCTGATTTTATAGCACGAAGAGCTGTCAAACGTGTTGTTTCTTTGGCACGCATAGCAGCTTTCATTTCAGTTTCTACTTTTTCTTTAAGCGTCATTTTGACTGTTTTTTGTGAGTAAATTAAAAAATAAATTGAATTCTGATTTATCTATAACAGACTTCTTCATCTGTTCAAAAATCAGATTCAAACTAATAAACACGAATTTAATCAAAATCAATCCCTAATCGTAGTTTATTTTTTATTTGATAAAAAATTAGAAGCAAAAAAACCTTTATTTCATAAAAATCTGCAAAACAAATTTGATTTTCGTATTTTTATACAACTAGAAATTATCAATCAATCGCTACCTTTCACAAACTATGAACGCTTTAAAAGTATTTTTTCGCAGACTTTTGTATGTACTTGCCTTTTTCGCTATTATTGGAGTAGGCTTTTTAGGTTTTTGGATGTATAAAGGCATTCCTATTGTCCCCCTTGACCCTTTTAGTTATGTTCCATCTAGTGCCATGTATATTTTGGAAACTGATGAACCTATTGATAGTTGGGAGGAAATTAGCAGTTCAAAGTTTTGGAAACACTTACAAACACAGCCTTACTTTGGAGAACTTACAAAAGATGCCATTTCATTAGATACCATTATTCATCAAAATCAAGGTATTTTTGATTTTTTTGGAAAAAGACAAGTGCTAGTTTCTTCTCATATCCACAAACAAGGCGATTATGATTTTCTTTTTATTGTAGATTTGAAGCGAGAAGTTCCTTCATTTTTGGAAAATCATATTGGCAAATTTATGAGCAGTGTAGAAGATTCTTCTAATTATGAATATAAAAAGAATCGTATTTATTTAATCAAAAACACTACTGATAATTCTCAATGGGCAATTTCTATTCGCAAGCACTTGCTGTTATGTTCTCAAACTCCTGCCTTAGTTGAGGCTGCTTTAGATGAACAAGATAACCCAGATAATTTTGAAAATAATCGTCGTTTTACAAAAGTAGTTTCCAAAACTTCTACCCGAAATTTAGGTCGTTTGTTTATCAATTATGAATTGGCAGATGAGTTTTTTGGTCTTTACATGGACGAATCAAATGAATATCTAAATGATATTTCGGAAGCTCTGTTTTTTTCTGGATTAAATTTAGATTTGGAACAAATAGGCGATGACGACGATGAAAATGCATCAAATATTATTAGAATGGTCGGTACAACAGTTATTAATGATTCGATTCCTTCTCATGTACGTGCACTTTTGCTTTCGGGAAGTAGTGATATTACGGCTGCACGAATTGTTCCTCAGCGTTCGGCATTTTATTTTAGTGTTAATTTTGATGACTTTTTAACGTATTACGACAAATTTACGGAAGTTTTGCAGCGAGATGAAGAAGCCTATCAAGAATATCAAAATCAAATTCGAACTGTCGAAAGAATTTTAGATATTAATGTTCGTGATAATTTTTTCTCTTGGATTGGTTCAGAAATGGCAATTATTCAGACTGAAACAACGGCAGCAGTCGATAAAAATGATGAATATGCACTTGTTTTGAAGACCACATCAATTTCAGAAGCAACGGCTCAATTAGAATTTATTGGAGAAAAAATCCGAAAAAGAACACCTGTAAAAGTGGTAGTTTCGGAGCATAAAGGACACAAAATTAGTATGCTTGCTGTAAAAGGTTTTTTCAAACTCGTAATGGGAAAGTATTTTGATAAAATTGATAAACCTTATTTTACGTTTATTGAAGATTATGTCATTTTTAGTAACAGCCCAAAAACACTCAAAAATCTCATTGATGATTATGAAATGGGACTGACTTTGGCAAAATCTCCTTCTTTTCAAAAATTCTTTAAAGAATTTGAAGCTGATAATTCAAACTTTTTTGCTTACGTAAATATGCCTGTTGCTCGTCAAGCCTTAAAACGTTCATTGAGTCCAGAAACTTGGAAAACAATACAACAAAATGAAAACTATGTAATTTCTCAACCTCATTGGGGTTTTCAGTTGCGTAGAGATGAAACCAATTTTTATGATACTCGTTTGGTTACCGTTTATGAAAACCCTCAAAAAGTAAGAGAAGATTATAAACTAGCCCAAGAAAATCGTAAAAAACTCTTAGAACAACTCAATAGTAAAAATATTCTGGAGAAAGTATTCGGAACAGAAGAAAAAATAGACCTTTTCGAACAACTTCAAACCATTCCAGAATCTGAATTAATTGAGTTGGATGAAAATAATACAGAACGCCGTTTGATTGTCCGAAATCAAGAAGATACTCGTTACGAATATGAAGTAAAAGGAACTATAAAAGATGGTGTTTATCGTGAATTTAAGGCTGGAAAACTTATTATTGAAGGCTATTATAAAAATGACAGACGAGATGGAAAATGGCGTTTTTATGATAAAGATGGAAAAATAAAAGAACGAAAACGCTACAAAGACGGAGAAGAATCTAAGTTTTCACTGTTTTGATTGTATTCCTGTTGCTCATTAGAATGAGATTGGATTTATATTAACTCAAAACAACTCTTACACTAAAGTACAATGTTATAAAGCTAAGAAATTCTGTTCCGTTAGGAACTACATATTGGTAATATTTTGTTTGTGCATCATAAAATATCTACCAATATGAAACTCCTACGAAGTAAATAAAAATCACAAATTCTTAGCTTAACAGTATTTCGTAAAGAGTAAGCTACATGGAATAAATATTATTTCACTTCTACAACTTCCACTTTATAAGTCAGTTTTGACAACTCTTCTTCTTTAACTTTTGGAACTGCCATAGTTGTACTCAAAATACGTATTTGATTGCGTTTGAGCTTCGAAGTAGAACCCGAAACGCCATACCTAACTTCTGTTCCTAGTATTTTTTTGGAAGAATCAAACCAACTAAATTGAAATTTGAGAAGAGAAATAGATGTATTTCCTGTATTTTCTATTTCTAAAGTAACACGATGAAATCCATCTCCAAGTATGCCATCTGAAAAGCTACTTTGCCTTTCTCTAAGCTGAATATCAGTATTTTGAGGTCGTTTTTGCGCCCATGTTACAGGTATTTTGGGTGAAGGTTCATATTCTAAAGGTGTGCTAAACTCTTCTTGTACAATTACAGAAGTAGATAATACTATTTTTGCAATTTTGGGAGCTTTTGTTTCTTCATATTTCATAATCTGAAAGGGAATCAAATCATTTTTTCGTAATGTCAAGTCCGATTCTGCTACGACTTCTTTGTAATCTGTTCTAACCAATTCTCCTTTATCATCAAAGATTTCTAATTTTATTTTTAATTGATTTATTTCAGCATTTTTCACCAAAAAATCTCCTATTAATTCTACTTTATAACTGTCATTATATTTTGTAACGAGTGCGCTTTCGGTTTGCCATTCCAAGTTTTTTAACTTTGAATCTGTAATTTCGACAGGAATTTCATATTCATCTGCATTAAAATCTATATCATTTTTTTGTTCATTTTCGCTGCTTGAACTTGTTGTTTCACTTATTTCTTCAGAAAGAGTTATTTGTTGCTTCATTGTTTGCTCCATATCGGCAGAAGAGCTTGGATAAAAAAAATAAAAAGCCACACCTATAAAAAAAATAAAAACAGGAATACCTACATAAACCCATTTATTAGCTTTTTTATTTTGACGAATTTTCACACCTTGTTTTTTTTCTTTCCGTTTCAAATCTGAAATAATTTTGAGCGACTGATTATGACTAGGGTTTTGATTCAAACAAATTTTGCTATATGAAATAGCTGCTTGTTTGTCTTTTTCATCAGAATATTCTCTAAAACGCTCAAAATGTGCTTGTGCCAAAGTAGCTGTTGTTTCAATAGAATTATAATCCAAAACATTTGCTTGTTCAAGCTCTGTAATAGCATCATCATAATTTTGATGTGATAAAAAACCATGTCCACGCAACAAATGTGCTTTATAAGTTTCTTGCACAGCTTGCCAATCTGCATCTGAAAGACCGATTTGAGCAGCAATTTCTTGTTGTTCTTCTTTTGAAAGAGGTTTGTTTTGTCTTTTTTGTTGAACAGCTAACAGTTTGGATACAAATTCTTTTTGGCGTTGCTCTTGATTATTCATTCTATAAATTTATATTTGGTGATTTTTCATTTTACGAATACATAAGATACAAAATAATTGTCTTTTGATGAAAAATCAGTTCTTTTTTGGTGTTTTTGCGTAGCGACATCAACAACATCATTTCGTTAAAACGATATTTTGAGATACACCCTTTTTGCATAAATTTAAAATTAAGTAATTTTGTAGTTGATGGCAATAAGTATTATTCTTTCTTAGTACCTTTGTCGTTCAATTTACTAATTTGTTTTGCTTTATGATTAGAAAAAATAGTCAATCTCTACTTTTTCTCATTTAATGAAATAGATTTTTAGTACAATAAATACTTTTATTACAAATTAATTATGTTGGTTCTACTAACTTTTAATTCGTAATTTTTAATTCGTAATTGCTTTAGCTATATGATAAAGTTTATAAAATTCATTTGGATGCTTTCCATGCTTGCTGTGATGGGTGTTCTTTTATATGAAAATGTAATTCTTCAACCTCCTGTTAGTATCAAAATTGATGATGCAGGAGGCGTTTTTAATCTTAGCAAAAATGGTTTTTTCTATCTTTTTTTAGCTGCCATTGTTGTATTTAATGGAATTCTTTTGATTTTGGGAACAGTTATTCCTACATTACCAAAAAAGTTTTTGCCCATCCCAAAGCGTAATTTTTGGTCAAAAAATCAGACTACACGTCGTATGTTATTAAAAAACTTCAAACTTTGGACAAAAGGAATAGGAATTTTTATCAATCTTTTCATAATGATATATCTAGTTTCTATTCAGATTGAAAATGGAGCTACTCCCCAATTTCCTTTTAATCCTTCTATTTTATCAACTATTGTTTTGACTCTGTTGGTAGGCTGGTTGTTCTTGTTTTTTGCTTGGTTTGGAATGAATGCTACAGCTGTTGAAAAAATGCGAGTAGAACCTCAAAATTAAAACCTCAAAAATAAAATCTATTTCTATGTGTGGAATTTTGGGTGCAATGCCTAAACAAAACCCTATTTTATTCGAAAAAGCTCTTTCTCTAATTGCTCATCGGGGTCCTGACGGTTTTGGAATATGGAATGAAGATGAGAAAATTTCATTAGGACATCGTCGTCTTTCTATTTTGGATTTATCAGAAGCTGGCAAACAGCCCATGACTTTTCTGGAACGCTACACTATTACATTTAATGGTGAAATTTTTAATTTCTTAGAAATTAAAAAAGAATTGCTCCAAAAAGGATATTCGTTTGTCTCAGAGAGTGATACCGAAGTGATTTTGGCAGCTTTCAATGAATGGAAAGAAAAATGCCTAGACAAATTTAATGGAATGTGGGCATTTGCGATTTGGGATAAAAATGAACAAACACTTTTTTTGGCGAGAGATAGATTTGGAATCAAACCTCTTTATTATTCTTTCAATGAAAAAGGATTTGTCTTTGCTTCTGAAATGAAAGCCATTTTTCCATTTTTAAAAGAGGTAAAACCTTCATCAGATTTTGAATGGTGTCAGAAAAATATTTTTAAATATGAAGCTACTGATAAAACTCTTATTGAGGGAATAAAAAGATTTCCAGCAGGACACTATGCTTTTTTCAAGAAGGAAAACACAGAAAAAAAAGAACTAAAACCTATACGTTTTTGGGAAACATTAGATAACTTAGTTGAAGTTCCCAAAACATATCAAGAACAAGTAGAAAAATTTAGAGAGCTTTTTTTAGATGCTTGCAAATTACGTATGCGTTCGGATGTACGTATCGGAACTGCACTTAGTGGAGGAATGGATTCTAGTGCTGTTATCTGTGGAATGGCTGCTATTCAAAAACAAGAAAAAGATGCAAGAGTAGCCAATGACTGGCAAAATGCCTTTGTAGCTTGTTTTAAAGATACTCCCTTTGATGAATCAGTTTACGCCAAAGAAGTTACAGATTATTTGGGTATAAATGGTGTTTTTGAAGAGATAAGTCCAACAAACGGAATTGATAATCTGGAAGACTACTTATGGCTTTTTGAAGATATTTATCTTACAAGTCCTATTCCGATGGTAGAAATTTATAAAACTATCAAAAAAAATGGTGTTACAGTAAGCATAGATGGACACGGAGCAGATGAATTACTTTCTAGTTATGGCAACCGAATTTTACTCAACGCAAAAGATACTCCTTTTTCTGTCTCAAAGATAAAACACGTTTTGAAGCTCTATGAAGGATTAAGTGAGCAAAAAAATACTTCTTTCAAAAAACGATTAAGTACTCTTATTGATACGTATGGTGGAAGAAAGCCAATGATTTTGCATTACATAAATTCTCTTACAGGTAGTAGCTTTGATGATAATTTAGGAAATGGACTTGCTTCAACAAATCCAGAGTTACAAAAGCAACTTGGTTTTTTTACAGCTCAACTTTACGAAGATTTTCATCAAACAATTTTACCTACTTTACTGAGAAACTACGACCGTTATTCTATGGCTGCAAGTGTAGAAGTCAGAATGCCGTTTATGGATTATCGTTTAGCTTCTTATTGTTTTTCTCTACCAGCAGAGTCCAAAATCAAAAATGGCTATACAAAATCTATTTTGAGAGATGCTATGAAGGATAATATGCCTCAAAATGTCGTTTGGAGAAAACCCAAAACAGGATTTAATACCCCAATCGTACAATGGTTGCAAGGAGATTGGAAGGAATTTATTTTAGATAATTTGGAATCAACAGCCTTTCAAAATTCAGATTTAATTAATCAAACAGATGTCAAAAAACAGGTTTTGAAAGTTACTAATACTCCTAATATAGCTTATTTAGAAGGAGAAAAGGCGTGGGAAATGTTGATGCCTTATTTTTGGGAAAAATCAGTTATAAAACGTAAAATTAATTAATGAGAATGTTTTGGCACAATAATTTGATTAAAGAATATAAATTATTTCCTATCAAATCATCATTTCAATCAACTATGAAAACTAAAGAAACTATAAAAATTAAGACAAGCACAAAGAATATATTTAAAATAACTTCATTTATTTTTTTATTACTTTTCATATTTTCAGCCTTCAATTTTGCAGGTCAGATGCCTGATAAATACAAAAGAAAACGTATTGGTGAAGGAGTAACACTTCTGATTCCTGATAATTTTGTAGAAATGTCTGATGAAGAAATTGCTACAAAATATTTTACTCCAAAACGTCCTTTAGCTATCTTTAGAAGCCCAGATCGAAAAGCCGAAATTGGTGTCAATTCAAGTATCTTCGAATGGGGAGAAGTAGGCTTAGAAAGTGAAATGAATATGGAGCTTTTGAAAGGATTTTATAAAGGAGCGATTGCAAATTCGTTTTATGAAAAAATAAAATTCTTAAATGATGGCGAAATTGTAAGTATTGGAGACAGAGAAGGCGTTATTTTTGAGTTTATTGGAGCAATTCCAGAAGATCCAAATGCAATTATTAATCAAGGTGGCAAGTCTCGCTATCATCAAGTTTTATATAGTGTCTATAATGGAAAAGTTTTGATTGTCAATTTTAGTGTTACTGGAACAGATTATACCTATTGGCAAGAACATGCTACCAAAATGATAACTTCTGTGAAGATTTAAGGTAAACCCATAACTTTAGTTATGGGAAAATTGCAGAAATAAATAAAACCCACAATTTTAATCGTGGGAGATACAAGATTCAAAAAAAAATGACAAAACCTTTTTCAGTAGCCAGTATGCAGGATGTTCTTTTGGCACAAGAAAACCGAACTATTTTCGAACATGTAAACTTAGAAGTAGCTAGTGGCGAATTTGTATATCTTATTGGAAAAACAGGAAGTGGAAAATCTACTATCTTAAAAGCTTTGTATGCTGATTTGCCCGTCGAAAAAGGTGAAATTGTAGTGGCTGGTTATCGTGTCAATCATTTAAAACCTTCCGAAATTCCGTTTCTTAGACGTAAAATAGGAATTGTCTTTCAAGATTTTCAATTATTTACAGACCGTAGTGTTTTTGAAAATCTCTCTTTTGTAATGCAGGCAACAGGTTGGACAGACAAAGTAGCTATTCAGCACCGAATAAATCAAATTTTGAAACAAGTAGGCATCGACGAACTTATGTACAAAATGCCTCATCAACTTTCTGGTGGAGAGCAGCAGCGTGTTGCCATTGCTAGAGCCTTATTAAATGACCCTTTGATTGTTTTGGCAGACGAACCCACAGGAAATCTTGACCCAACTATTGCCAATGATATTTTGAATGTTTTTGTAGAAATAAACAAAACAGGAACAGCCGTTTTGATGGCAACACATCACCATAATTTTTTAAAAAAACACCCTGCACGAGTTTTTTATTGTGAAGAAGGACAAGTAAAGGATATTCATAGAAGTTTGGTTATTCAGAAAATGACTGATTAAAGTTTTTTCGACAAACCCACCTTATTTTTCTTGTTTCATTCCTCAAAAGTAAGTATTTTGAAAAAAAATAACCCTTACTTATGAGCGATATTACTCCACCAAATATATTATACAAATTAGAAGATAATTTAGACACTCGTGTTAGAGATGTTTTTATTTCTTATGGAAGAGCCGAATCAAAGGCTTTTGCTACTAAATTATGTCATCAACTTACTGAAAAAGGCTATAGAGTTTGGTTTGACCAAAATGATATTCCTTTAGGTGTCGATTTTCAACATCAGATTGATGAAGGAATTGAAACGGCACATAATTTTATTTTTGTGATTGCTCCTCACGCTGTAAAATCACCTTATTGCCGAAAAGAAATTGAGTTAGCCATAAAAAGAGGAAAAAGAATTATTCCCATTCTTCATATAGAACCCACAACAAAGGAAGTTTGGGATAGAATGCACCCCACTATCGGAAAAATAAACTGGGTGTACATGAGGCAGAAATGGGAGGAAGATAAAGACCAAAATGATTATGAAACGATTGATGATTTTGATATAGGTTTTAAGGGAGTTCTCTCTTTATTAGAGCAAGAAAAAGAATACATAAAAAAACATACAGCAATACTTCTAAAAGCTATCGAATGGGAAAAAAATCATCATAATTCGATGCACTTGTTGGTAGCTAATGAAAGAAAACAAGCAGAAGAATGGTTATTTAATCGTTTTGATAGTAGCCAACCTCCTTGCTTGCCTTCTGACTTACATGTTCGTTTTATTTCTGAAGCAAAAAAGAATGCAAATAATCTTCAAACAGATGTTTTTATTGCTTCTGCTGAAAAAGAAAAAGAAAGCAACAGCATGACAAGAGAACAAGTTATTTATATGCTTGCTTTGTATGGATATACCTCTTGGACACACGTAAACGACCTAAACTCGGGTGTAGATTTTCATAAAGCCATCAAAAAAGGAGTAGAAGGAGCTGATAATCTGATTTTTCTGATTACAAAAGAATCTTTACAGTCAGAGTATTGTATGGAAGAATTGGAATATGCCATTTCTTTGAATAAAAAAATTATTCCTCTGCGCTTAGAAAAAATAAATGAAAGCGAATTTCCTGTAATCTTAAAAGATATTCAATACATAGATTTAACAGACAACAGAGAAGGCATAACACTTTCTAAAAACGAAAAAACAGATTTTGAAAAAGATATTGATGAGCTTTTAGCAATCCTTGATAACGATAAAGAATATATAGAGCGTCATAAAATCTTACTTACACAGGCTTTAAAATGGGAGCGTCAAGATAAAAATTCTTCTATGCTTTTGCGTGGACATAATCTTGAACAAGCTAAAATATGGCTCAAAATCGGTCAAAAAAGAGAAACACAATTACCTTTATCTATTCACGAAAATTTTATAAAAGAAAGTCAAGCCAAAAGCAGTTCTGAACGAACAGATGTTTTTGTTTCTTATTCCAGAACAGACGGAGATATTGCCAGAAAGCTAAATGAGAGTTTACAAATTGCAGGAAAAACCACATGGTTTGACCAAGAAAGTATTGCATCAGGAGCAGATTTTCAAACAGAAATTTATGAAGGAATTCAGAATGCTGATAATATAGTCTTTATTCTTTCGCCTGAATCTATTTTATCGCCTTATTGTGCCGATGAGGTAGAATATGCTCAGAAATTAGGAAAACGTTTTATTACACTTTTGTATAGAGAAATAAATACAGAGGAATTACATGGCGCACTTTCGGCTGTTCAATGGATAGATTTTAGAACGAATACTACGAAATTTGATAATCAGTTTGCCGAAGTTTTGCGTACCCTTGATACAGACAGAGAACACGTACAAGCACATACAAAGTGGCAAAATGAAGCCATGGAGTGGGTAGATTTTGATAAAAATAATGACTTTTTGCTGCGTGGAAATGAAGTGTTGTTAGCAAAAGAATGGATAGACGAAGCAAAACAAAATCAAAAAGTTCCTTTAGTTACAGACTTGCAAGAAGAATTCATAAAAGAAAGTCTAAATGAAGAAGGAAAAGTAAAACGGTCTATTGAAAGAAACAAACAAATTGCCATTGCAGCAGTAGCAATTATATTGGCTGTGGCAATGCTTGCAGGTTCTCAATGGTATAAATCTTACAAACATCAACAAGAATTAGCTATCAAAAATCTGATTTTTGAGTCAAAAGACATTCAAGAAACCTACCCTGACAAAGCCTTGCAACTAGCTTACGAGGCTTATAATTCTGATAAAAAGACATCTTCATTAGCTATAATGAATCTATATTACATTATAGAAGATGCTAATTTGGTTTCTACTCCTATTTTTATAGACCTTAAAGCTGATGATTCGGCTTTCTATTCTATTACTTCAAAGAATAAATATCGCTCTCTTACTGTTGATAGAAATAATATTGCTCTTTTTGACCAATATGCAGGTATGATTAAAAATCTTGAAAAAGACAAACCTAATTCCTATAAAAATAGAATTCAAGCTACTTATTTGGATAATGCTCAAGAACAGTATATATCAGAAGGATATACTCAAAGAACAATTAAAGAGCCTAATTTTCTAGCTATATCAAAAGACGGTAAAAATATAATTGCCCACTCCGACAATGGAGAACTAATTCTATTTGATGAAGAAGGAAACAGGCTTAGAAAAATTACTACAACAGAAGAAATAGGGTATAGTAAGATAGGTTTTTTGGAAACACGAGATAGTCTGCTTATCGTTTTATTTGAAAATGATTATGATATACACACTACTCCTAAAAGATTTACGCTTTTCGATACTTTAGGAAACATACTACGTACTGAGGAAAATTTGGATTGGAGCGTAGAAAAAGACTTGAATAAAGAATTAGTAGAGCTATGGAATACTAATCAAACCTATATAGCTACAATGACTACTCCCTTCAAAAAAAATATTGAGGTTAATTTAGGAGAATATTTTCTGATAAATGATACTGATAAAGACGAATGGAAGCTAGTAAAGAAGACAAAAAAAGATTCTGTAATTGCAAATTACGATTTTCCTATAACTGCGAATTTCTCCCTTCTTGACACTAATAATTTTGTTGTTTACAAAAACAACACATCTTACATTATTACTTTTCCAGCAAAAATAAAATCTATTCTTGACAAAATTGCTCCTCTTTCTGCTGAAGAAAAAATAAAATATCAAGTAGCCAAATTAGATGATTACAGAAAAGTACCAGCAGAGGTAGCTGATATGATAGCTAAAGGAATTCTATTTCTGACTGTCTTTTTGTTAAGCATTTTGGTATTAAATTATCTGAATATGCTCTTTTTAGCACAAAAATACTTCAAAATTATCATATATCTGTTTGTTGGTTTTTTTATTGGAGTAGGGTGGTTTATTTTAATTATGGATGATAGTTATGTTATTCCTGTGGCATTTTCTTCTGGGATTTCTTTGTGTATTGCAGGATTGTTTTTTGGATTACAAGATTTAAAAAGAAAACTTTATTTTAATGGAATACTCTATACAATAGTAGCTATTGTTTTGGCTATATCTTCATTATCATTGTTCCATTATACCTATCGTGCTACAGATTTTACAGCTACACTTTCTCATGCTTTTGGAGGAGTAAATATTTTTATATGGTTAGTGGTAGGCATTACATGGTTTGCTTCTGAAAAAGCAGCTAAAGAATTTTCCCAGCGCAATTTCAATTACTTTGCCGATTGGATAGGTATTTTAGTTTCTACACTATCATTTTTTATTGTTTCTGCAATTACAAAGTTGTCCTTCAATAGTGGTTTATCGTTTTATTTTATTTTATTGGTGTTCCCATTTATCTATCTTTTAAGAACATTTATTCATCAATATGTACTCTACACCTACCAAAAAGCTAAATATAGTTTGGCTATTTTGAGAATGTATATACCAGCCATTATTATAGCAATACCTTTTAGTATGGGTGCAATTATAGAACTCAATGGAGGTACTGGAGGAGGCTCAAATGATTTACTTATTATTTCAGGCTTTTTATTAGCAATTTATATATTTATTTTATATATTTTTACTATTTTTGTTGCATTTAAGCAAAAAGACAAATTAAATCTAATTACTAATTTCTTTTTTTGGTGGACAATACTATTACTTATTTTTGTAGTTGTTCCTTCAGTTGATTCAGAAAACTCTCTTATATTTGTTATAACAATTTTGGTTGTTTGGCTTGCACCTCTTATTTGGCAATTATACAAATTCTTCAAAAGCCGAAACATCGAAAAGCAACAAACAGTTGTATCAGAACAAATAATAAGATAATTTTGAAAAATAAAAAATGAGTAAAGAAAAAGATAAAAATACCTATTGGAAAGACCTAAAAGAAGCTACCCAAACCACAGCAAAGGGAATGGGTTTGACGTGGGAACATTTTCAAAAATCTATACAAAGTCTAGCCAAAACAGAAAAAAATAATAGTGGAAGTGCTTCTGCTGCTCAAAATCAATCTTTTGATAAAAATAATATTTCTAATTTAGGAGTAGTTACAAATCGTTATCCACACGAGATGATGCCTATTCCTGACAATGGACGTTACAAATTGCATAATGAAATTGAGGATTGTATTGTTTGTAATAAATGTGTTGAGGTTTGTCCAGTAAATTGTATAGAAATTGATGCAATTCGTGGAACAGAACAGGTGGGAAGAGCTTCTGATGGTTCGCCGATTCGTTTTTATGCTGCCAAATTTGATATTGATATGGCAAAATGTTGTTTTTGTGGTTTGTGTACAGTAGTTTGTCCAACTGAATGCCTAACAATGACAAAAGAATTTGATTTTAGTGAAACCGATATTTCCAAAATGAATTATGAGTTTGGAAACCTTAGCAAAGAAGAAGCTACTCAAAAACAAAAAGAATGGGATGATTTTCAAGCTCAAAAAGAAAGTGAAAAAGCAGCTAAAAAAACTATTCAGAAAACTATTTCTAAGCCACTTCCTAAAATAAAGAAAACCGAAACAACACAATCAGAAGAGAAGAAAACAATCAAAAAACCTACTATCAAAATCAAAAAAATTGTTCCACAAGTAAAGACAGAAAAAATAACAGAAGAATCAAAAGAGGAGAAAAAAACAGTAATTAAACCCAAGTTAAAACCTATTAAGATAAAACTGCCCTCTTCAAAGACAGAATCAACTGAAAACAAACCTGCTCAAAAAATTGAAAAACAAGAAATTAAAAAGGTAATCAAAATAAAACTCCCCAAACCAAAAACAGAGACTAAAAATGATAATTTAGATACAGAAACAGAATAATATAAAAAAACGTTTTTCTTTGGTAAAAACATACTAATTCCCAACCCTAACCCCCACAAAAAAAGTACGAGGTGCAGCACTTCCATAAACATAATTACTATCTCTATTTTTTCCACTATCAAAATCATTTTGATAGGCATTGAATAGATTTTTTATTCCTCCAAAAAGCTGTAATTTTGATTGTGTTTTCTTCAAATCAAAGTCATAACTCGTTCTGAAGCTAAATTCGGTAAATGTATCAGAAGTTTTATATTCATCAATGGTTTGTTCGGGTGCGCCTGCAAAATGAATAAGCTGCATTTTTCCTGTATAAACTATATTCATATTCAGAGAAAAACGTTTGTTTGGTGTAAATGAAAATGTTGCAAAACCGTAATCATTTGGCGTTCTTAAAAACTCTCTTTTGAGTTCTAAGCCTTCAATATTCTCTACCGGCTCATCAAAAAGACTTTTTTGAAGTGTAAAACCGACTTCTAACTGTGCTTTTTTATTATAATTGGCTCGTGTTTCTAGCGTAATTCCTTGAACAGTTGCGCCATCTCCATTTCGTTTTTCAAATTTTTGTCCAAAATTATCTTCTCCATTTGGCGACAAATAAAAGGCATTATCAAGTTTTGTATAAAAACCTTCTACCGTAAAACCTGCAATGAAATTTTCAGTTGATTTATCATAATTTATCGACGTGCTAAAACTATTCGAACGCTCTTGTTTTAGATTATCAGCTAGACTAATTCTTGAAATTCCACCTCCTGCAAAAGCAATGTGCATATCAGCATCAAATGCCTGTGGCGCACGAAAACCTGTACTCCAAGTAGCACGAAGCTGCATTTGAGATTTTATTTTATACAAAAAAGACAAACGAGGACTAAAAATAGGATTCTCTAAAAAATTATGTTTGTCCATTCTGATTCCTGAAAGTAAATTTAATTTGTTGGTAATCTGCCAATCACTTTGAAGAAAAGTGCCTAGATTCTGTGTAGTTTGGTCAATTTTATAATTATAAGAATCAATTACATCCAAAACATCATCAGTTACATATTCAGAACCAAAAGTCAAAATATTACTTCCTCCTAAAAAACTTGAAAGACTATGATTGAACTGAAAACCTGCTTGATACGTCGTGTTTTTTGATGTTCCATAAGGTGGATTTTCTAAATGATTTTGATAGGCTTCTGTTTCTTCTGCATCTGGAAAAATACCTGTATAATGTTTTCTATCTGTATTTTGAGTAGCCAAATAAGCAATAAAAGAAGAATTTCCACCATTAAAATTGATTTGATAATCAATATTTCCTACCAAAACATTATGCGTTCGTTCTTCTGCTTGTAAGGCTTGATGTGCTGCTTTGTCTGTCATTTCTCCTCCAAAACGATATTCATTGATACTACTAAAACTGACTTCTAATTTTTGATTATCAGTAGGACGAAAAAACAGATTTGCACCAAAAGAATTATTTTCTAGTTTTGGCAATTCTGAAAAATTATCTCCATTGTGATCGTAAAAATCTCGTTTTCTATTATTGATAAAAAAAGAAACTCCTGCATTTTTTTTCTCTGTCAGAACAGTTGCATTTCCTGTAATTATATTATCATTACTTTGTCCATTTATAGATTGAAAAGTATAAGCTAAATTGTAATTATTTTCTTTCGGAATCTTTGTAATAACATTCACAACGCCACCAATCGCACTAGAGCCATACAAAACCGAACCACCACCACGCACAATTTCGATGCGCTCAATCATATTTACTGGCAGTTGTTCCATTCCATACAATCCCATCAACGGACTAAAAATAGGGCGACCATTTATCAAAATCTGTGAATAGCCACCAGCAAGTCCGTTCATTCGAAGCTGTGTATAATTACACGTTTGACAATCTGTTTCTACTCTCAAACCTGCTTGAAATTTCAGACCTTCCGACAAATTACAAGATTGCGTATTTATCAAAGTTTTGCTGTCGATAATGTCGACCATAACGGCAGCATCTGTTTGTTTTTTCTCTGTTCGTGTTGCCGTAACTACAATCTGATTTAGTTCTGAAACAGATTCTTTCAAATCAAAATTAACTTCCAAAACTGGACTTTCTTCATTCAAAACAATTATTTTACTTTGTGTTTCAAATCCTAAATAAGAAGCTAGTAATGTATAATTTCCAAAAGGAATAGATTTTAATTCATAGTTTCCATTTTTATCGGTTGTTGTTCCGACTATTTTATCATTTATTTTTTCTTTTATCTGAATGGTTGCAAAACCAATAATTGAACCTTCCAAGGTTATTTTTCCTTTTATAGAAGTAATTGGAGAATCTTTTTGAGCAAAAAGTAAGGTAGAAAAGCTACAAAAAAATAAGAAAAAGCTGCAAATTAAAGTTTTTGAATTCATAAAAGTCGGATTTATTGTAACACAGATTACCTAGCCCATACAAAATAGTTTTATTAGACTGGCTGCAAATATTTGATAATGCAAATATACAAAGTTAGATTAGTCTAACAAATTTTTCAAAAGATTATTTGCAATAAATTTAGTAGATTTGATGTATATGGTTATTTATGTATTTTTGTAGAATATAACTGCACAGTTGGAAGTTGAATACATATTGTTCACTCATTTAAAAATGATAGAGGAAGGGGGGTATTCTTTAAATAAATGAATTTCATTATGATTCAAAAACGAGCTTTTAAAAGTCTTTTACTAGCTTTATTTTTCTTAAATAGTAGCTTTATTTTGGCGCAAAATGAAACGTATTGGGCAATTACAGAGGCTTTTCCTGTAAGAAATGATACGACAATTATAGATGCTGATTATAGAAAGGTTTTAGAAAAAGTTAGACAAAAAATAAAACCATTTATAATTCAAAAGAAAGACAAAAAAATCTATTGGTCAGATTGTATAAATGAAGAAAATAAAGATTGTTCTCAAACCAAACTACCACGATATTATCGTAAAACGGAAATAATAGGCGATTCGTTACTTTATATCAAGATTCGTGTTTCTAGGAAAAAGAAAGAAGATTTCTTTTTGATTTATAGGAAGGTAGAAAAAGAAATTCCTAAAGAAGAGATATTAAAATTCACATATGCTTATCTAAATCATAAAGATAGTTTGATTCTATTTCTCAAAGGCAAAGAAACTTATTTTAATGTTAAGCATTATTTTGGAAATATTTATACTGTTAAATTTGAGCAATATGGAGAATCAAAAGAGTACTTTACACTTTTTTCTATTAAAGATGAGATTCTGACTGTCTTATATTTAGAAGACAAAAATGAAAAAAGTGGCTATTTAGCAATAAATTGGCTCTTAGAATTTGAAGACTATATCATTTTTGTTGAACCAGAAGTTAGATATATACAAACAAAAGAAAATATAGGTCTTTTTCTGAATGCTCAAAAAAGGAAAATTTTCACTTGGTACTTTACACTAAATAAATAATGAAAAAAATATTTTTCACATTGCTACTATTTTTAGTTACTCACTTTAGCTTTGCTGACACATCTTACTGGGTTTATTATGAATCTGTATTGTGCTATACTTGGCCACCTAATGATGGAAGTTGGGGAGGAAGTGGAGATGAGGGTTCTGATGATGTTGAAGTAGAAATAACTTATCCATTAGATTTTATAATAATGGAAGATTCTACTTTTCAACTTACATATTGTATAGATTGCAAGTTACATTCTTCTGAATATTTACTAAAAATTTACGACTACAAATTCGTAGGAGATAGTATTCTAGAATTTTATACAAGACAAATAACAGGTTTACATTACACCTATGTAGATCGTGTTTTTCAATATAAAAAAATAAATCCTAGTATAAACTTAGATTTGAATACTCTATTAAAAAATAATCCGAAAGTATTTAGAAATGAAAAAAGTTTATTATTTCAAGATATCAATTTGTTAGGTTTGCCAGATAGTCTTACAGAAAAAAAGCTATTTTATCGTCTTGAACAAGATATAGGGAATATGTATAATGTATATGTAGAAGATAAAAAAGGTAGTCGTTATACTTTTGATATTCTGTTTTATCTAATTGATAAAAAGTTATATTATGAAACAATTTCTTCTGCACCTTCACATGACTGTGGCGATTGTACAATAGAAGAAGCAAAAAAAGAAATACAATTAGTAACTAGAAACAGATGGAAATTATTAGAGTGACTGACTCTCTAAGATTCTACTCCCAAAAAACACCATCCACTAGCCATTTATTTCCTACATAAAGCTGTTTACATAAAAAATAAGCATAATGAACTCGTTTAGGAATTCTTTTTTCTTCCTTAAAATTTTGATGAATAAACTGTCTTTGATAGGCTGAAAGTGTGATTTTCGGACTCTTTTTAAGAACATTCAAAACATCGTGAATCTTAAATTTGGCTATTAGTTTATTAATTTCAATTCCTGATTTCTCGGCAGGAACATACAAAGAAATGTAGGCAGATTGAAAAAAATAACGGTCTTTTTCTACATCATAAACAACCTCATTTTCAATCTCTAAAAGCGAAATATCCGACATATAAAAAAACTTAGTAGAAGGATTTGTATAAAGTTCATTTATTTCCAAAAGCTCTTTGGCTTGCTCATTTCTATATTTTTCTAATTCAGCTACTTGCTCTAAAGAAATTCCTATTTTGACTTGTTCATCAGTAATATTCAGTATTTCTGCTGGCGATTTTTCTTTCTTTACTTTCAATAAATTTGATTTAATTTCCATAAAATCAATTTCCTTTTCATAAAAATTTCCTTTTTCTGCATTGTAACTTGCTTGATAGGCTTGCAAATTTCCTTTTTCTACTGCTTCTAAAAGAATTTTAGAGATTTCTTGATTATCTTGAAATAATGATTGATTTACATTTTCGTTTAAATGAATTTCTGTTCTGACATAATAGGCTAATTTGTCTAAAGAACGATTACTATTTGCATTGATGGAATTATCTTTATAAAAAGGCTCATCGTTCAAATCTTCATTTTGCCAAACTATATTTTCAGTTTCAAAATAGAGGTTTCGCAATGCTTTTGTATAAGTAGTTATTTTTTGGTTGGTCAAATCTGATTTTTTAGTAGAAGAAATGAAAAAAGGCTTTATATCTTCCACCAAAAAAGCAGCAACAGGTTTCAAATAATCACTTTTTGTATTCCAAATCGTAATCCATTTTGAAGTAAAAAAATCATGAGAATCTTTTGTAGGAATTCTATCATCGATATTTTGAATTCTGATTTCTCCAATGGGTGCATCTGTAAGCGAGTTCCAACGACTCAAAAACTGGTCAGCACTCATTTTTTGAGGTTCTTTCAACTGCTTTTTTTGTCCTTTTTCTTTCTTTTTATAGCCAAACTCTTCTAAATCGTAAGGCGTAACTTTTTCACTTTTGACAAGCTGTGCCAATTTCTGACTAATTTTAGCTTGCTGACTCTCATCTGCTAAAAACAAATTTTCAAAAAAACTATTACTTTCTTCCTCTATATTATCATTTTGAGTAGGAATCCAAACGCTGCGATGGTCATTATCCAAAAAATATTTTGCATCTTCATAACGAAACGAAACAACAGGTTGAGGCTTTGCATCTGAAAAATACTTTCCTGCTACTAACAAATGCAAATACTGAATATGAATCGTTTTGGTTGAATTCATTGTACTCTCTACATAATCAATTCCCAAAATACTAAGTTGATCAGTAGAAAGTGTCTGAAATTTATTCATATACTCAGTTTCCAAACGCTCTACTTTTATCGTTTTGTCTTCTTTATAATCTACCTTATAAACTGGTAATTCTCCATTTTTAGCTCCTTCAAAAAGAAGTTTTGTAATCTGTTTGTCAGATTGAAAAAAACCTTCATTTACTTTGCTTTTCAAATTTATTAATTTAAAAAATCGTTTATTTTGTTCATTTGTATTTTGTGCTATTGTTTCAAAATTAAATAATAAAGCAAATAATAGAATATAAAAACAGCAGATAGGTAGTTTCATATAGAAATTTTATGATTTGTATAAATGATAGTATTTTTTTATATTCTAAGAGAATAATTTAGTAGAATAAAAAAAGCAAAAACTAACTCAATCATGAATTAATTTTTGCTTGTTTTGCTTTTTCGTCTTCTTCTTTTCTATCAGCATTGAGTTGCAGGATAAGATGTGTAAAAGCAGCACCTAGACCAATTAGAACAAGTGAAATTGTAAAAAGAGGAAATCCAAGTTCCATTTTTTTGTCTAACCAATTTCCTCCAAAACCTCCTAAAAGTACAGCACCTATCATCTCCATTCCAATACTAGAATATTTGATATACTTATTAGAGCCTTTTTGTAATGCCTCTTCTCTTTTTTTGGAAGCAACATTTATTTTTTCAGTATAAGAATTTTTGAAAGTAGTTTCGGGTTCTATCTTTTCTATAGATGTTTCTGTATGAATCTTATCAGTAGTAAAGTTTCTATCCAATTCCTCTTCAAATTCTCTATCTAATTTGTATTCAGTTTCTTTTAGTTCTTGGTAAAACTTATCTTTCAAACTAGAAAACTCATCAGAAGAATTATTTTCTGAATTATCTTGATGTTTGGAGTTCTCGTTCTGATTTTTGTTCGATTTGTCGTTCATTCTTTTTGCCGTTTAGTCCAGAGTTAGAAGTTCCATTTAAAGCTGAGTTGGATAATGAAGTATTTACCTTCGGAGCTTCTCCTACTTTGCATTGTCCATTTATTTTAGCCCCTGGTTCAGTTATCATACGTAAAGCACACACATCACCATTAATAACAGCATTTGCTTTTAGTATAAGTAATTCAGCAATAAAAAGGTTTCCTGTAACTTCACCTTCTATTTCGGCATTACTAGATACCAAATTACCTTTTAAGTTAGAACCACTTCCTAATGCTACTTTAGATTTAGAAGTAATATTTCCATTGATTTCTCCATCAATTCGAATATTTCCTTGTGTTATTAAGTCACCTATAATCTTAGTGCCTTTGCCTATAATATTATTTGCTTCTACTTCTGCTGAATTTGTTGTTTGTTTTTTTGATTGGAACATAGCCATAATTAGTGTTTATTTTGTAGTAAATGCAGTTTTTATGTAAAAACAATTTTTTATTGTTTTATATAAATACTTTAATAAATTTCTTGTAAATTTTTATAATTTATAGGTATAGGAATTTTAGAATACTATTTATTAATTAGTTTTTTTTAGAACAGTACTTGATTTGTTGATTTTTTAGTGTAAAAACATCAAAACAGACACTTGTATCTAATTTTATATGTTATTTTTCTTAAATAATTTCTTGTCTAATAACAAATATAATCAAATCAAATGAGTTTTAGAAAAAATATAGATTTGAAACTTTTGACTAAGATAGAATAATTTGAGTTGTTATTTTTGTAATTGATAAGGCAATTTGAATTTTTTCTTTTAAAAATACAAATAATCAATCAATTAAATGAATTTATACAGCTAATTTATTTTGTAAAAACTCATTTTATCAAAAAAAGACTTCCATATTTGAACGTGAAAGTCTTTTTTAAAATTGTATTATAAAACAATTAAATATTAATATTGTTATATTTACTCTATCTTTTTTTAAGTTTTGTGCCTATGCGAAAACCTAATGCTACATCCATCGAAATAAGCTTGTATTGTTTTTCTAATTCTAAATAATCAATTTCCAATACATCCGAATTATCTCCAAAAGGAGTAGGACGCTTATCTATTGGTTGATTTGAAATATAACGCACTCCCACACCAAAATAAAAATTACTTATCCAGCTTTTGGCAAATTTCCCTTTCCAGCCTTTTATATATTGTATTCCTATCGAACGTCTTCTAACTCTATAATCCGAATCATAGCCATTTCCAGAAACTGTCCAGCTTTGATTATTTTCATCATAAAAATATTCATCATATACAAACTGCTCTTCCTTATAGTTCATATTCCGAAACATCAACTTTATGGCATGATAAGATGCCTTTTGAGGATTATTTTTTGTATAAAATCGTATTTCAGGCTTGATAACATAACTTGGATAAGAAGAATGAGGTAAAGCAATTTGATTATCGCCCGTTCTTTCTTTTCTAAAGTTTAAAATATATCCTATATCAGTGTGAACAGAAATTTTGTCGTCTAAAAAATATTCTACTCCAAAATAAGCTGTGGCACAAGGTTCAAGAAGAGCAAGAGGAGAAAGATAAAAATCTAAATCACTCTTTTTATAATCTGGATAACGTGATTTTTTCTTAATTTTTCTTTTTACAATAATTGTATCGTATTCATATTCTATTTCTGCTTCTATTTTTGTCGAATCATTTTGAGCAAATAACAGGTTGGTATTTAGAATGCTACTAAGTAATAAAAAAGAAAAAAAGAGCCATTTGGTATGTTTCATAATAAGTATTTTGGTAATGATAAATTAGACTTAAATAGATTATTTATATTTTTTAAATTATTGTTTAACTCTTCCTCCAAAACGCATACCTAGTGCAAAATCCATAGTAACAATTTTGTATTGTTTATTAAAACTCAAAAACTCTAAGTTTAATTCTTCAAGAGAAGAGTTAAAGTCTTCAAAAGGGTCAAAGGTTTTCTTTGTCGGAAGGTTTGAAATATACCGAACTCCTACTCCCATGTACCAATTTGAATTTATTTTTTTGAATACATTATTTTTCCAACCAATCAAAAACTGAACGCCAACTGAACGCCTTCTAACTTTATAAATAGAAATATTTTCTTCTCCTATACCTGTCCAATTATTAGTAAGAGTACTAAAAGCATATTCTTCGAATGTCCGTTGATTTTTTAAATAATTAACATTTCGCCACATCAAACGAATACCATAATAAGCAGCGTCTTTTGGACTACTATATTTTCTATACCACCGAAATTCTGTTTTAATGACATAATTAGCTTTCGAAGAATTTAGAATTGTTTGGTTTACTTGGTCTTCTTGTGTCGATAAAGTAGGGTCTGCTTCTGTATTTAATTCTATTCCAGTAAGATTTATCATATAACCCAAATCAGTATAAACAGAAAATCTGTCCTTGATAAAATATTCTCCTCCTAAATAAATAGTAGGGCGAGGTTCTAGTACTGCAAACGGAGAAATATACAAATCTATATCTCCTTTTTTATACTCTTCAACTGTATCATCTCTACGTATAAGTTCAATTTTTCGTTTGCTATATACTGTATCATACTCAACTTGATTATCAGTTTGAGCAGATACATTGTTAAAAATTATAATGAAAATAAATAAACTAAAGTAGATTTTTATTAAATTAAAAATAGTCATAAAGTAAAAAATAAAAGTATTTATGGTTAAGAAAGGAATAATAATTAAATTTTGATAGTTAAAAAATACAAATAATCTTATTCTGAATACGTAAACCCAACTCCTTATGTCGCAAATTTATACTGAAATAAGATGAGATTTGAGTATTATTTTATAAATTAAAATAGGCTCTTAACTCAAGTAATTGAGCAGAATTATACTCCTCCATAATTAGATTTCGAAATTTCCTCCTAATTTTGATTAGGTAATTTAAAAATCAAATCTTTTTCTAGGTTTATTGTTTATGCATTCTTGAATTTGGTAAGTTACTGAATTGATAAAAGTCGTACTATAAAAAGCTAAATTCTTAATTGTATTATAAATGAATATTTTTTTTAGTAAATTAGGCAAAGATAATTTTTATGTGTTCTATTTTTTTATTTTCTACTATATGAAATTTTTGTATTCTCTCATTTTTCCACATTCATTTTTTTTAGGATTACTTTTCATTTTTCTTTTATTAGGTACAGCCTGCACACCTGATAAAATGGAAAAACCTCCTAAGGATTTAGATAAATTTATTAAACGTAATGTTTTTCATTCAGATACAACACTACAAAAAATTTATAATGCAGCCAATCAAAGAGATGCCAAAACAGTAGCTACTTTTTTAGTACATCCACAAGAAAAATATAGAAAACATGCAGCTCTTACTTTTGCTTCTTTACAAGATAGTAGTTTTTTGATTCCTTTATTGGAATTATTGAATGATAAAAAACCCTCAGTTCGATTGGCTGCTGCAACAGCAATCGGGCAGTTTTGGGCGACAAGTAGCGAACAGTTATTGATAGAAAAAGTAACTCAAATGCAAGCAGACGGAAATTATGATGTCAATGTACAACAACGACTTTTGGAAGCCATTGGAAAGAGTGCTACAAACAAAGGATTACAGTTTTTAGCTTTAAAAAGCTATGAAAATGATACATTGAGGGTAGGACAGGCAATAGGAATTTATCGTGCTGCTACTAAGCCAAAAATAAATGAACGAGCTATTTCAGATTCAGCTACACTTTTGATGCTTGATTTTTTGACTCCCCCTAAGCAAAATTATACTGTTCGTTTGATGGCATCAGCTTATTTTGCTCGTCTTGCAGGTAAGGTCATTCCTAAAACAGAGACAGACTCTATTCAAGGAAAAAAACAAAGTGATTTTTTCGAAACACTAAAAAATAAAGCTGATAAAGATTCGCAATTATTTGTGCGTTCAAATGCTATACAGGCTTTGGGAGCGATAAAAACAAAAGAAAATGAAGATTTTTTGATTCATATTTTGAATAAGGTCGATGAGAATTATCTAGTCAAAATATCGGTTATTCGTTCGCTTGGAAAGTTTGATGCTTCTCCAAAAATAAAAAAAGCAATCGGAAATTATATCAATTCTAAAAATCCAAATTTACAAATTGTAGCTTCCGAAACACTCAAAAACTTGGCTCGTCTTACTGATTACAAACTTTATCTAGAATGGGCAGAAAAAACAAATAATTACAGAACTCGTGCAAATCTTTTGGCTGGTGCAATCAAAACAGAGAAAAAAGAAAATATAGCTTCTCAAAAAGTGATTTCTTTATTAGATTCTTCAAAAAATGTCTATGAAAAAATGGCTCTTTTACAAGCCCTTTCTGAAAACATACAAAATCTAAATTTAATTTTGGATACTCTCCAAGCTACTCAAAATCACTTATTAAGAACAGCAGCCACAGAGGCTCTTTTGAATATTTCTACTAATTTTTTATCAAATTCTTCTCAAAAGATTTCTTCAAAACAAAAAGAACAATTAAGAAAAGGGTTTGAATTTGCGATTACTTCGGGTGATGTAGGGGCAATGGCTTTAGCTGCAAATGCACTTATGAGCAAAGAATTTGAGCAAATATATAGATACAAAACAAGTTCTTTGACCAAATTACTCACAGAAGCTAGAGAAAAATTAGTTTTGCCTAAAGAAATAGAAACCTATCAAGAAATCAGCAAAACGATAGAGTTTTATACGGGAAAAACTACTCAAATTCCACCCCCACCTCCGACAAAAGAAATTGATTGGAAACTTATAAATACGTTAGATGCTAGAAATTCGATTATTTTGAATACAAATAAAGGCGAAATAATAGTTTCTCTTTTTACAGAAGAAGCTCCTGCAACGGTGGCAAGTTTTGTAACTCTAGCAGGAACAGGATTTTTTAATAAAAAGAAATTTCATAGAGTTGTTCCTAATTTTGTAGTGCAAGGAGGCGATCCACGAGGCGATGGTTGGGGAAGTGTAGATTATACAATTCGTTCCGAATTTTCTACTTTTTATTATGATGATGAGGGATATTTGGGAATGGCATCAGCAGGAAAAGATACAGAAAGTTGTCAATTTTTTATTACACACTCACCTACACCACATTTAGACGGACGCTATACCATTTTTGGAAAAGTAATAAACGGAATGGATGTAGTACATCAACTAGAAGTAGGAGATTATATCGAAATGGTTAGTTTTTGAGTTGAATCTAGGAGAATAAAATAGCAAATAAAAAAAGCAATTACAAAGGCTGTAATTGCTTTTTTTGAGGATTTATTCTAAACTTTATTTAAAAACTAAGCTGCTAATGCCAACTGTCTTTCCAATAAATTTTTCTTATTTAAAAATAAAGACTGATTGAAAAGTTCGTAATAAAAACTATAAGCAGCAAAAAGAAGCCCTAAAGGAGTTTCGTAATAATGATTATGGTCAAAATAAATCCATTCTTGAGAAAGATAATCTTCTAATTGTTTTTTATTTTCAGCCGTATAAACATCTAAAAGATGAGGCTCTGTTTCTACAATTTCTTTTAAACGAGAACGCATTTTTCGCTCTTCAAAACGAAGTTGTGCCATGTGTTCTTCAATCTCATGAATTTCTAATTGCTGACCTATAAATTGTGATTTTTCTAAAAGTGTTTTATGAATTAATTCATCAGCTTTTTTCATTTCATGTCTTTCAAAATAATTTTCATATAACTCCGTCAAAGCAGCATTATTATTATTTGCTTGCGCTTTTTTGTAGAAATAAATGAAAGCATTTTCTTCATTTTGTTGAATCAATTCTTTGTTTGTTTGCGCTTCATCTTGTAGTTCTTGCAAAATAAGTGGAGCATGTTTGACTGGATATTTTATGCCTTCAAAATCAAAAGTTTTGAGTTCGATTTGTTTGTTTATAATAGCTTCCAAAATCAAACAATCATTTTCTAATCCTTGTTGTTTTCGGATAAGCTCTGTGTTTTTTTCATTGAAAATATCCTCTAACACTGTATTTTCAGTAATCAGAACCTTAGAAGAATTCGAATTGATTCTATCAATAATTCTTTCTAAATTAAATTCTGAAATATCTTTTGAATTATAAAAATCATTATAACGCTCATCAAAAGAATACTTTTGTTTGTAGGCAGAATATTCAGTTTTGAAGTTTTCTAAAGAAAGCAACTTAGGTGTTTGAGAGAATTTTACATCTGCAAAAATATCTTTCGTAAACTTATCTTGCCACTTTTGAGCATTCTCAAAGATACTCCATGCTGTATCTAAAGAAGGTTCTGCATCAAAACTCAAATCCTCTAAATGTTGTACTCTATCAGCAGTACTTGGGTGCGATTCCCATTGATTTTCAATAACTACTTTACTTCTATCAAATTTACTCAAACTCTCTGTCGTAACAACAGGTAAATTATTTTCTATATTAAGATGACTTTCTTTAGCCAAGTAATTCATTAAATAATGATGTTGAGGATAAATATTTTCAGCTATTTCCTCTTTGGCTACTTGCTCTTGGTAGAAATTGATTAAAGATTGAAGTGCATCATTTGCAAGTTGAAGGCGCAAAAGTGAATCTATTAAGGGCTTTGAACCTACTACTGAGGCTGCAATTTGGTCAGCTTCAAATTCCATTTCTCTAGAAAGTTCCATATAACGAACATTGACAATGCCATACATTTTTTGAAGAATCCATTGAATTCCTGTAATAATTGTAATTCCTATCCACGCACAAATCGCAAAAACCCAACTAAAACTAGACCAGCGTTGCAATAAATTACTATACGAACTATTGTCATACAGCATATTATGAATTACTTTATTTACATTATAAACATAACTTCCCACTTTTAATGTTTTTTGACTAAAATGTCCAAATTCGTGTGCCAAGACAGCTTTTAGTTCGGTTTCGGTTACTGCATTTACTAACCCTAAGCCAATTTGCAGATTTTTTTTGGTCGGAAAAAACATACTCCAAAAGCTAGAATCATAAAATACAGCAGCATTTACATCTCTAGTAAGATAAACTTTTTTAGGAAAGTCTGTTCCGACCTCTCTAGTTAGTTCTTTAATTAAAGCAAAAAGACGAGGCTCTTCATTTTCTTTAATTTCTATCATATCCGAACGGTCGACTTTGACACGTTTGAAAATAAATTTTATCAAGAAAAAGAAAACCAAACCTCCAATACTTGCCAAGCCTATTCCTAAAAATAACGTAAAAAAAGAAGGATACATCGCCACAACCCCTATACCTGCAAAGCCAAAACCAATAGTTAGGGCAAAAGAAAGAGCAATCAATAATAAATAAATAAAGAGAAAGAAACCAATCGCCAAAAGTGTTTGTTTGGCTTTGTGTTCGACTTCTATAGTTTTCATAATGTATAAAATAAACTGTAAAGTAAGAAGAATAGAGAACTAAAAATGATAGTACAAGTGCATATTTTATGCAAATATAATTATCTATTTCAAATAAACTTACTTACATAAAAGAATAGTTCAAAAATTAGATAAAAAAAACCTTAGTAATTTTATAAATCACTAAGGTTTTGATTCAACGTATTGATTGTTAGTATTTCAGACTTCTTAGTCTGAATAAGTAGCATGTTTTATTCAAAAAACTCTTTTTTACTTTTCACATTCCCAGACTGGGAAGTCTGTGATACTTTTAAACTAATTGCTCTAAAGCAATTTCAAAAGAAGTTTCTACCAATCCTGTCTTATTTTTATTTCTTGAATGTGTTTTTTCAAGTGCGTTTTTGATAATTGTTGAAGTATCTTCAAAGATTCCTTCATCTGTCATATCTACATCATCATTACTCATTAGGTAAGCAAAAACACGAGCCATTCCACAGTTAGCAATAAAATCTGGAATAATAGCTACATTTTTATCAGCATATTCTAGTGTTTTTCCTAAGAAAATTTCTTTGTCTGCAAAAGGAACATTTGCACCACACGAAACTACTTCTAAGCCTCCTTTAATCATTCTTTCGATTTGAGATTGCTGAACTAATCTTGATGCAGCAGCAGGAATGAATATTTCTACACCAAAATCCCAAATTTTTTGTTCTGCTTCTTCAAATGAAAGCATATTGGTTGCACTGAGTTGATTTCCATTTTTATCTAAAAATAACTGCTTGATTTCTTCGTAAGAAAAACCTTCTTCTTTGAGTAATGCGCCTTCTTTATCCAAAATACCAACTACTTTTACTCCTTTTTGAGCCAAATAAAACGCTGCTGCACTCGCTACATTTCCCCAACCTTGAATAATTGCTCGTTTTCCTTTGTAATCTTCTTCGCCTTTTCCCCAAATATCATAAAAATGAAAAACACCACAGGCTACACCATAGCCTGTAACCATATCTGCCACCGTATATTTTCTTTTTAGAGAAGGCGTATATTTTTCGTCTTCCAAAACTTTGATTACACCATAACGAAGCTGTCCGATACGATTAATTTTTTGAGGTTCGGTAGGTTGAAAATGTCCTGTAAAAACACCTTCTTGAGGATGCCATATTCCACAATCTTCTGTAATTGGAATTACTTCGTGGATTTCATCAACATTCATATCACCACCAGTTCCATAATAATTTTTCAAAAGGGGTGCTACGACTTTGTACCAACGATTCAAAACTTCTTCTTTGCGTGGATCTTTTGGATCAAAATTGATTCCTGATTTTGCGCCTCCAATAGCTGGACCCGAAACGCTAAATTTGATTTCCATTGTTTTGGCAAGTGATTCTACTTCACGCTTGTCTAATCCGACACGCATACGTGTTCCACCACCAGCAGCACCTCCACGAAGGGAATTAATGACTACCCAACCGACAGCATCAGTTTGTTGGTCGTGCCATTCAAAAACGATTTCTGGATTTTTATTTTCAAATTTTTCTAGTAACTCTCTCATAAAATGTGTGTGTGTTGTAAGTTAAAAAAGGTCTTTTTCTATTTTTTCTACTCTTTTTTTAATAGATTTTCAAAAATACGAATTTTAGTGAGAACCTTTTCAGAAATAGAGGAAATTGAGAATTAGAATTATACTTTTTTTGTATTTTCGTTATCTTTATTTTTTACAAAGAAGCGTTTTATTTTTCCAAAAAAGACAATATATGCATCCATTTCAAAAAGCCTAGAATCTGCTCTAGCTTGCAATAAAAATATAATTCCAAATACTAAAAGAAGCATATTTGCTGCCCAAGAACCTGCAAAAATAGAAATTATTTGTTCTCTTGCCCATTTATCACCAGTAATGGTCATGATATAAAACAAGATAAAAAAGACAATCGAAATCAAAACAGGAACTCCCAAGCCTCCTTTTTTGATAATTGCTCCAAGTGGCGCACCTATCAAAAACATAATAAAACAAGCTACTGCAAGTGAAAGGCGTTTATTTTTTTCCAATAAAGCTCTTCTTGAATCATACTCAAAACGCTCAATACGTTCTCCATTTGTTTTGGCAAATGAACGCATATTTCTGACTTTTGTCAAGGCTCTATCCATTATCACTTCAATACTTTTTTCTGAAAAGTTTTGGTTGGCTAATGTGATTGTATCAGGTAAATTTTGCCAATCAATCGTATCTAGTCCATCTAAGGCATTGGGAACTGTTGTTTTTATTTCTTGAGTAGTATCATAAATAGTAGTATAATCTGAACCTTCTCCTTGATATGTTCTGTTTTTTAAGAATGTTGAACTGGCATTATTCGGACGCATTCCATTCGTTGAGGAAGCAATTATTCCTTTATTAGTAGAAGAGTCTTTTTTATTTTGAAGGATTTGATTAGCCTTCGTAAATAATTTTAGAGAATCCATTGCCTTTCGTTTGGCAGAATCTGTTTTCAAAATAGTATTTGAAGCATCTTGATTTGATTTATTACTAGAAATATTCTGTGTAGAATCAGGTCTTTCAAATAACTTATTTAAAGAATCAGCTTTTTCTTTTTTTATTTCTGCTTGTGTTTTTTCTTGTTGCGCTCGTTGTGCTAATCTTTCCTTTTCAAAATCCACAAAAAATGTATAATCAAAGTAACTTCTAGCTCGCTTTGCATTTTCTTCTTCTACTGCTTTTGCATCTTGTAAGAGCGAATCAGCTTCTGCATCTAATTGAGCTACCGTCATCATATAACGGTTTTGTGTAAATAACTCTTCTGAGGTTTCATTCATTTGTAAGAAAGATAAATCAAAGTTGAAGGTAGCTTGTTCGAATTTATCTCTCATAAACGCATTTTTATCTCTTCCTCCATTTGTAAGCTGTTCAGAATAACGATAACCATTTTCCACCTGAAACTCTAAGATTTGTTCGTCTTTCTTATTGACCATCAATCCTTTATCAGCAATGATAACATCTGTATTTCCTCTTGCACTTCTGTGGTCATAAATAATCAAGTCTTTTAAACTATCTGTTCCTTTTACTTTTTCTCCAATCCTTATACTCCATCCTGGTAAACCATTATAAAAAGAACCTTCTGGAAAATCTAAAGTTGGCTCTTTCTGTCTTACATCATAAAGCAATCGAAAGGCTTTTAGGTTTACTTCAGGAACAATTCTATCATTAAAAATATAGGCTACTCCTGTCAGAAAAATAGCAAATAACCCAACAGGCATCAATATTCTAATTAGTGAAATTCCACATCCTTTTATGGCAGTCAGTTCGTTGTGTTCGCCCATATTTCCAAAAGCCATTAAGGACGCCAAAAGAATAGCAAGTGGCAATGCCTGTGGAACAAGTGTAAGTGAGAAGTAAAAAAAGAGTTCTGCAAAAACCTCTGCTCCCAAATCTTTACCCACCAAATCTTCAAAATATTTGGACATAAAAACCATCAGCAGAATAAACAAAACCACCGAAAAAGTAAGAAAGAAAAGCCCAAAAAAGGAATGAGCTACTAGTTTATCTATTTTTTTGAACATATAAAAAGCTATATTTCTCGTTCAAGCATTTTGCTTGGACGCTCTTTTTCTGCAAGCATATGCTTGCTAATTAGTAAGCACAAGGTAGAATCTTGCGCTAGAATAATAAATTTGAATAGCAAAAATACATGAATAGTCAGATATAAATAAAATAGAACACAGAAAAATGGCAAGAATTCGAATTTTATAAGTTAGCTTAACAAACTTTATCCTATTTTTGTGTATTCATGTCGTTGTCATACTTCCAAGATGACATTAAAATAAAAAAAATACCACTTGAAAAAATATTTAGTAACCTGTGATTATAATTTAGAAGATTTGGTCATAGAAGAAATCAAACAAAAGATTCCAGAAGCAACAGAAATCAAACAATTTGAAAATTTTTCGCATCGTGTCTCTTTTATTGTTCCTAATCCTGATAAGGAAACAAATCTTTCTATTCTTCACCAACTTATTGCCCTTAGAAGTATTCATTCTATCATTGAGTTAAAAGGAAGTTTTTATTTAGAGAATCCTACTTTGGAAAATTTAAAAGCTAAAGTAATGAAAATAGATTTGCCAGAACTCAAAACAGCAAAATCATTTCGTGCAACTGCAGAACGCTATGGAACACACGATTTTACGTCGATGGAAATGGTAAAGCATATCGGACATACTGTTATTTTGCGTTATCAAACACCTGTTTCTCTGACTGAATATGAATATAATCTACGAGTTGATGTAATTGGAAGTTTTGTTTTTATAGGTTATCAGATTACAGATGATAGTTTGGCACATCGTCAAGGAAAGTATCACAACATCGAACGAAGTTTTCATCATAGAGCAGCCACAAAACATACCTTAGCTTATCATTTATTGACTTTAGCAGGACTAAAAGAAGGTGATTCGTTTTTAGATTGTACGTGTGGAGGTGGAACAATCGTTTTGGAAGCTGCTAGTATGTTTGGAAATAAAATCAAGATTTTGGCTGGAGATATGCACCAAAAAGCGATTGAGGGAACAAAAGAAAATTTAAGATTAAATAATTTTGATTTTGTAGAGGTAAGAGAGCTTAATGCTCGTCATTTGGATGAAACGATTCAAAATTATGTACTAGAAAATGGTAAAATAGACAAAATTGTTTGTAACTTACCTTTTGGGATTCAATCAGCAAAACAAGTGAATATGCGAGGTTTGTACGACCAGTTTTTGAGTTCGGCAGATAAAGTTTTATCCAAAAATGGAAAAATAGTTGTACTTACTATGAGACAAGGAGTTTTTAGAGAAGTTGTCTTTATGATAAAAAAATTCAAGATTACGAAAGAATATGTAACCGAAGCAGGAGGTTTGTATCTTCATATTTTTGTTTTAGAAAAACTTTAATAAACCAGATTAAACTATTTATGAAAAATTATATCATTAATAATTTATTAAAAAAACAATTAATACGCATTTTGGTTTTTAGTCATTTATTGTCTCTGCTCATTTTGACTGCTTGTACGAGTAGTTTAGGAAAAAAAGGAGAGTGGAATGCAACATATAAAACAGAATTTGTGTCTAATTGTAAAGCTGAAATTCAGAAAGAAGAATCTTTATTGAAAATAGACTCTCTGACCATTTCAAAAATTTGTGATTGTGTAGTATCTAAAGCTGAAAAAGAATTTGCACCTTTAAAAATGGAGGAAAAAAATGCTCTAACACAAATGAAAACAATAAGTACAGATTGTGCTAGAGATATTTTGATAGAAAAATTGAATAAAAAGTAATATATTTATCTGATTTTATTGTTCTGATTTAGAGCCTCAAGAGTATAAACTAAACTATGAAAACGTTACTTGTTCCTACTAATTTCTCTTTATCTTCTGCAAAATCTTTGCAGTATGCAACATTGCTTGCTAAAGAGTTTGGTTCGAAAATCATTGTTCATCATACTTATCCTCAAAATAGTCCTATTCACTTATTGTCTGATTTGGAGAATCAATTACATACTTTTGTAAGTGAATATGATTTTGAGTGTTATACTAATTCAGAAAATTATCTTAAAATCGAAACGTCTATTCAGCAAGGAAGAGAAAAAGAAAATATCATCAAAATTATCAAAAAGCATGATGCTGATATTTTGATTCTTTCAGCAAAAGACCGTTCGCAGTGGGAAGGAATACCCTTTGAAAGACTTATATCACAGACTTTAGAGCAAACACTTTCTTCTATTTTGATTGTTCCTTCTGAAATAGAAATACATAAAAGTATCGATAATGTTGTGTTTGCACTTTCTTTAGATGAAGGAGATGCTGATATTATTGATTCTTTATTGCTTTTTTGTGAAGTTTTGGGAGCGCACCTAACTTGCCTTCATGTTTCTTCGAATGAAGAAGAAAAAAACTTAGTTAATTATCAATTAAAGCCATTGAAAGAAATTTATTCATTTATTCCTAAAAAAGAAATGAGTTTTGAAGTAATCTATAATAAGAGTATTCAAGAAGGAATTAGTGATTTTTTGGATGTTAAACCTGCTCAATTATTAGTAATGCTCACTAAAGAACGTTCTTTTTTTGAAGGACTTTTTCATAGAAGCGTTTCGCAAGGAATGAGTTTTCAAAGTAAAGTGCCTGTAATGATTGTAAAATTATAAGAGTTGGGAAATTGGGATGAGAGAATAAATAATAATAGAAACGATAGTAATAAACTTAATTTTAGTTGTATTTCAGTTCATAATTTTTAATTAGCTCTGCTGATTATTTCATAATTCATAATTTGTAATTGAATGAGCCGTTTTGTAGTTGTTTTTTTCTTGATTATCGGAATTAGCTTTTCTGTTTTGGCTCAAAATAGCCAAACAGTAGAAGAGTTATTGAAATCTGCACGCCAAGAACAAAGTGAGCAAAAACTAGCCAGTGCATTGCGTTATTATTTACGAGCTGTCAATAAATTAGAAAAACAGAATGATAAAAAGGCTCTTTTTCAAGTTTATACAGAAATAGGAATAATTTATCAAAGTGGAGGTTTGCATACTAAAGCCATTGAATATTTTACTAAATCGCAAGAAGTAACTGATGCAAATTCATCTACACAAGCAGTTATTTCGATGCGTCTGGGTGAGTCTTATTTGGCACAAAAAGATTATCTACAAGCCATTGCAGCTTATCAAAATGCAAAACAGATTTATCAACCACAAAAAAAACCGTATGCCACTATACAAGCTCTGCGTCAACTCATAACAGCTTATCAAGCCAATAAAGACTATCAAATAGCATTAGAAGCAAATCAAGAAATCTTGGAAATGGATAGAGTAATTGGAGATTCGGCAGCCGTTGCAGCAACACTCAATAATATTGGTTATACCTACAAATTCTTAGGAAATTATAATAAGGCTCTTATTAACTTTGAACAAGCTAGAAAAATAGAAAAAAAATTAGGCTTAGAAGAAGACCCCATTACACTTACCAATACAGCGATTGTTTATCAAAATTTGGCTCAATATGATAATGCACTTCGATTTTTGAAAGAATCTATTAAAATTGTAGAAGCAAGAAATCAACCTAAAGAATTGGCTCGTCTTTATAATATTACGGCAGCTATTTATTATCAATTAGGAGATTATCACAATGCTAGAGAATACAATGAACTTGCCTTAGGATATGCTCAAAAATACAAACAGCGTGAAATAACAAAAGATATTTATTTGACAGCTTCACAAATAAATCAAGCCAATAATAATTATGAAGATGCACTCAAATCGTATGAAAAGCACCTTAATATTCGTGATTCATTGCTTTTAGAAGAGCGTTTGAAACAACAAGAACTTTTGCAACAACAGTTTTTGATAGAACGAACAGAAAAAGAATTGCAGCTTTATATGGTGGATGAAGAACTCAAAACGGCACAATTAAAAGAACAAGAACTTACCCTAGAAAAACAAAATCAGGAACTCGCTTTATTGCAACAAAAACAAGAATTACAAGCCGAACGATTAGAAAAAGAAGCTCTAGAAAAACAACGAACCAAACAAGAACTACTTATCGCACAACAAGAACTTAATGCTCAAAAGGCAGCACGAGAAGTAGAAGATTTACAGCAAAAAGAACTCAATAGAAAACGAGAAGTAGAAAAGTTAGAACAACAAGCTGACTTAAACAAACAAACTTTAGCTAGAGAACGAGCAGAAGCTGAAAAAAAACAAGCAGAAGCACAAGCAGAAGCAAATGTAAAAGAAGCTGAAAAAGAAGCACAACAGAAAATATTTGCCATTGCAGCCATTTTATCGTTATTAATTTTACTTATTATTGGTTTTGCTTTTCTAACTTCAAAGAAAAAAAATAAAGAACTAGCCCAACAAAAAGACCAAATTGAATCTAAAAATGTAGAATTAGAACAGCAAACTGAAGAAATTCAGATGCAGCGTGATGCCATTGCTCACAAAAGTGAAGAATTAAACGAACTTTATATAAAGGTTACAGATAGTGTTCGTTATGCACAGCGTATTCAAGATGCTATTTTAGTTCCTCCAACACAGGTTTTCAAAGATTTTGGAAAAAATACTGATGGTTTTGTCTTGTTCAAACCTCGTGATATTGTCTCAGGAGATTTTTATTGGACAACTGAAAAAGACAATCGAATAATATTGACAGCTATTGATTGTACAGGACATGGAGTTCCAGGGGCATTTATGTCGCTTATTGGAAATGATTTGTTGAATGAAATTGTAAATTTGAGAGGAATTACTGCACCTCATGAGATTTTGAATGAACTTCACATAGGCGTACAAACAACACTCAAGCAACAAGAAACTGAAAATAGAGACGGAATGGATATGGCTCTTTGTGTTTATGATAAAAATAAAAATATATTAGAGTTTGCAGGGGCAAAAAACCCACTTCTTTACATTCAGAATGGAAAAATAGAAACTATAAAAGGAGACAAAAAACCAATTGGAGGAAAGGATGTCTATAAAGAAAACTCTTTCAAAACACATACTATAGATTTGAATGATTCAACTGCTCCTAAAATTTTCTATATGTTTTCAGATGGCTATCAAGACCAGTTTGGAGGAGTGCAAGGAAGGAAATTTATGATAAAAAGACTGAGAGAACTTCTACAAGAAATTCATCAAAAACCAATGGAAGAGCAGCATAAAATACTAGATGAAACCATTGTAGATTGGATGAAAAATGAAGAACAAATCGATGATATTCTTTTGATGGGTTTTAGGATTGGGTAAACTGTTTTACAGATTAAATTATGAAAGATACTATTTTGTTTTTTAAAATATCGTTTTTTGGAATAGTTACATTAGCTTGTTTTATTATTTCATTTATTTCTCTTTACCTTTTTCTAAGTCAAACTAGCAATTTTGACTTAGAAAAATACATGCATTTTAGCTCGTCTGATAGGGGAAGAATTAAGATGTTAGTAGGAATGAATGTAGTCCTTATCTTAGTTCCTTTGCTTATTTCATTATTTTCATTCAAAAAAGGTAGAAAAATTTATAATTCTCTTTCTCAATAATATTTTACAAGAACTTTGTAAGTAGTTTTTTGAACAAGAGTAGTTTTTTGAACAAGAAACTATTGACATTCTTATGAAAGAACTCTCAAAGTTTAAAAAACTTCAAATCTCAATTTCATAAATCTATTTTTACTACTTTTGAACAACCAAAAATCAGAATAAACAATCTAAAAAATTAAAATGAATTCCTACCTAGATTCAGCCAACGAAGTTTTTGATTTAGAAATTGATGCACTCCAAAAAGCAAAACAACAAATTTCTACTACTTTTCATAAAGCCATTGAACTTATTCTTTCTTCAAAAGGAAAAATTGTAGTTACAGGCGTAGGCAAATCTGGAATTATTGCCCACAAAATTTCGGCGACTTTTGCAAGTACAGGAACGCCATCAGTTTTTTTGAATGCTTCCGAAGCCCTTCATGGGGATTTGGGAATGGTTTCAAAAGGTGATATTGTCATTATGCTTTCTAAAAGTGGAACTACGATTGAACTCGTAAAAATGCTTCCCACACTTCATAAAGTAGGTGCAAAAACAATCGGTATTTTTAGCAACATCGAAACTCGTTTAGCTCAAAATTTGGACTTACTTTTAGATGCAACTGTTGAGCGTGAAGCCTGTCCTCTTAATCTTGCGCCAATGAGTAGCACGACGGTTTCACTTGTCATTGGTGATGCGTTGGCTGCTGCCCTTATAAAAGCCCGAAATTTTAAAGAAGCAGATTTTGCTGTTTTTCACCCTGCTGGTCAGCTTGGACGGAATCTTTTACTGACGGCTGCTGATGTGATGCACAGTAAGGAAAATCTACCAATTGTTACGGCTCAAAATTCTTTAAAAGAAGTTGTTATTACAATGACAAAATATAATTTGGGTGCAGTGTGTGTCTGTGAAAAATCAGCTAATGAATTAGAAAATAATAAATTAGAAGGAATAATTACAGACGGAGATGTAAGACGTTTTTTTACTCATTCGGATACATTGAGTGCAAAAGCTGAAGAAATAATGACAAAAAATCCCATTTCATTGAATCCTTACATGCGACTTTCAGAAGTTTTGAGTGTAATGGAAAATAAAAAACGACAGATTTATGTTGCGCCTGTGGTAGATGAAGAAAATAATTGCTTAGGAATTGTCCGAATGCACGATATTTTGAGTTATTAATTCTGTATAAGTAACGATTATAGATAACGAAATTAAATAATTGACTATCAACAATTTAACTTTTATAAAAGAGTGCTTTAATTAATTTCTATTCCTAACAGACTTGGAAGTCTGCTATACATAGTTAAGATAAAATTATTTCTTGGCGTGTTCTTTCAAGGCTTTCAATAGTTGAGACTTACTCATTGTTGAGCGTCCTTCAAGGTCAATTTCTTGTGCTATTTCATAAAGTTCTTTTTTTGTTTTGAGCGAATAATTCATGATTTTCGCTTCCTCTTTTGGTGTTATTTCTGATTTGGTAGTTGTTCCCTTTTCTTTTTTTGTTACTTGATTATCCTCTCCTTTTTCGTCTTCTAAATTTACTTGTATAGTCTTTGAAGAAACAGTTGGTAGTTTTTGTTTTCTTTTTTCAGAAAAAGGTAAATTTTCTTCTATAGTAGAACCTACTTTTTTGGCTACTAATAAAGAACTATAAAAGGCAATTTCGAATAAACTTTTGATAATCATATCTTTTTTACAATTTATTTAATGGAAGAGTTATTCAAAAATAACTTGAAACAATAGTAAAAGTTTTTGTTTGCAAGATAATTTTAGGACTCAAAATTAAAAAAAGACTTCAAAAATACAAATCTTTGAAGTCTTTTTGATATAAAAATCGTTATGTTTTAATAAACATGTTGTCCACCATTGATAGCAAAGTTTGCTCCTGTAACAAAACCTGCCTTATCAGAAACGATATAAGCAATAATTTCAGCAATTTCTTCTGGTGTGCCTAGTCTTCCCATCGGAACTTCAGCAATAATTTGTTTAAGAATATCTTCTGGTACTGCCATAACCATATCGGTAGCAATATATCCAGGCGAAACAGTATTAATAGTAACACCTTTACGAGCTGTTTCCATTGCCAAACTTTTTGTAAATCCGTGCATACCTGCTTTGGCTGCACTATAATTTACTTGTCCGAACTGCCCACGCTGACCATTTACAGAAGAAACATTGATAATTCTTCCAAAACTATTTTCAAGCATTGGATTAATAGCATGACGACAACAATTAAAAACGCTTGTCAAATCAGCATTAATTACTGAGTGCCATTGCTCAAAAGACATTTTACGAAACGATCCATCACGAGTAATTCCTGCATTATTTATCAAAATATCAACTGTACCCACTCTACTTTTAATGTCTTCAAACATTTTTTCTACCTCATCAAAATCTGATACATCTGCCATTACTAAAGGCAAATTGTAGCCATCATCTTTTAGCTTGGTATTCCATTCTTCAGCTTTTTCTCTGTTGCGATAATGTGCCACAACAGTATAGCCATCGTCATGTAATTTCTTACAAATAGCTGTTCCTATTCCACCTGTTGAACCTGTAACTAGAGCTACTTTCTTATTGTTTTTGTCCATAATTAAATGTGTTGTGTGTTATTTTTGTGTTTAATTTCGATTCAAATCAAAGCTACTACTTTTTTTGTTAAATCCTCTCTTAAAATCAAAAGTTTCATACAAACTTAAAGAATGAGAATTGAAAAACAAAGGTTTTTAAAAAATTTAATTATATCTAGTATTATTAAATTCAAAATGTTAAAATTAAAATTTTTTCTATTAAATTTATACATATAAAAAATCAAAAAAAATAGTATCAATTAAATATTTTTAAGTTAATGTAGTTAATTAATTTTTAACCTTTAAATTGCAAATACTGATTGATTGCAATCTAGTTTATTCAAAAAGTCAAAATAAATACTTGTATTTTACAATAATGAATGCTTATATTTGAGATATAGGAGTTTTAAAAAATTGTATGAATTTAATTTACAATATTATTTTTTACTAAAAAAACAATAACTATTTTTTTTGATAAGCAAATTATTGCCAGTTTTTAAACTAAATTATTTTAATAAAATTTTAATTTATACTCTTAATAATATTTTACACCAAAACATCAAATAATCCCTTTTTTATATAAAATACACAAAGACAAATGAAGAAAATTATTTTCTCGGTAGCTTTATTTTTTATTTTATCTTTTACTTCGCTATTATTTCCCTCTTATTTAGCAGCACAAGATTCAGAAAATACAGATGCTACTACAACGCCAAATCTTGAAAAAATTATTATTCCTAATGAAGGGAGAACACAAACAAGTTTTTCTCTTTCAAATGCACAAAACGTTTCAGAAAATCAAAATCTAGTTTTTGATGCAACTAAAAAAGGTAGTTTTACTACAAAAGCTATCAAAATTGAACTTGAGAATCCAACGCCTTTTATCTCTGCTTATACCACTTGGAAAGGAGAAAATCTACATGATGAGTTTTTGACTATCGAACAAAGAACATCTATTGATGGTCAAAACTGGAATATTTGGGAAGAAACAGCTTTTGATGGACATGTAAACATTGAGAATCATAAGGAAGCCAAACGCCTTACTTCGGTAGCTAGTTTTCTTCCAAAAGAAACTCGTTTTGTTCAATATAGAATTTCTTGGAAAACAGGAAGTGAACAAACAGCAAGCATCAAAGATGTAGAAGTTTCGTTTTATAGCCCTGGGGAAACACCAAAACAAACGCTCAAAAAAGCAAAAGACGATATGACAAACTACATGCAAAGTGGTGGTTGTTCGCAGCCTCCTGTAGTTTCTCGTAGCAGTTGGGGTGCAAATCCTCCTCGCAGTAGTTACTCTTACACAAATGTTACGCATTTGGTGGTGCATCATGCGTATGGATATGATTGGAATGATGGTGCAGCAGCCGTTAGAGCAGTTCAAGATTTGCATCAAAATTCAAATGGTTGGTCAGATATTGGATATAATTATTTGATTCATAAATCAGGTGTAATCTATCAAGGAAGACCTGAAAATGTAATTGGAGCGCATTTTTGTGGATATAATTCCAAGACACAAGGAATTTGTATGTTAGGAACTTTTACAAGTCAAAATCCAACGAATGCAGCCATGACAAGTTTGAAAAAACTATTAGCTTGGAAAGCAGACAAAGAAGGAATCAACCCTTTAGGTTCTTCGTATCATTATTCAACAGGTGGAAATGTCAAAAATATTGCTGGACATCGTGATGGTGGTGGTTGTACTACTTGCCCTGGAAACTCGCTTTATTCTCTTCTTCCAACAGTAAGAGTTGATGTAAATTCAATGATTCAGAATGATTGTGGTGGAGGAACTCCATCTGATGCAGTAAATCCCACCACAAATATTGCAGCCCCAAGTAGTGCAACAAGTGATTTTACAGCAAGTTTTACCGATGCTGATAATGTAAGTGTAACAGGTCGTTTTTATCAAGTATTAGAAAATTATGCTTCTGAAACTCGTGCTAATCGTGGCAATGGATTTTATAATGATAATTTTTCTACAGGTTCGTTGCATTCAGATTATAATGTAGGAGCAGGAAGCTGGTCGGCAAACTCAAATGGACGTTTGGTTCAATCAAATACGACAAGTACAAATACTTCTTTATCTACATTTTTATCTCAAACAAATGGACAAAGTTATTTGTATAATTTTGCAGCAAAATTAAATAGTACAACTGGAAATCGTCGTTTTGGTATTCATATTATGGCAAGTTCTCAAACGGATTCTCAACGAGGAAACTCTTATCTAGTTTGGTTTTCAGGAGATGGTGGAACTGTAAATATCCTTGAGACAATCAATAATGTACTTTATACAAGAGCAAGTGCCTCTCTTACCACAGGTACAAGTTGGGCAGATTATAAAGTGACTTATTCTACTTCAACAGGAAAAATAGAAGTGTTTAGAAATGATGCTTTATTGACTCAATGGACAGATTCTAGCCCTCTTACTTCTGGAAATTACATTTCACTTCGTACGAATGAAGCAAACATAGAAGTTGATGATTTGAAAGTGTATAAAGGAAGAAGCACAGGCGTTACAGTAACGGTTGGAAATACAAATGCTAAAGATTTGCGTACTAATCTAGCAGCTACTGGACAAGTAAAATCTATCGTAAGAGATGCAGCAGGTAATTTTTCTAGTGTCGCAAATGCAAATGTTACTATTGGTGCGCCAGTTATAACAGATATTACAGGAAACTGGGCAGAAAATGAAATTCGTTATATGTTGAATAATGGTTTTATGTCTGGATATAGTGATAATACATTCCGTCCAAATAACACAACAAGTCGTGCCGAATTTGCAACAATGATAGCTGCTATTATTGACCCTGCTATTTCAACTGACCCTGTTGTTGCTAGTCGTAGTTTTAGTGATATTAGTGGACATTGGGCAGAAGCAAATATCTTGAAAGCTGCTCGTGCTGGCTATTTGAGTGGTTATACTGACGGAACATTTAGACCAAATGACCCAATTACTAGAATGCAAGTAACTTTATCTATTTCAAATGGATTAGGCTTAACAGGTGGAACTAGCTCATTATTAAATCTATTTACAGATAAAAATGATGTTCCTTCGTGGGCTGCTACTTCAGTTACAAATGGTATTTCTAATCGTTTTATAGCTAATCACCCAAATAAAAACTATTACAAACCAAATGATAATAGTACAAGAGCAAATGCTACTGTAGTGATGTATCAAGCCTTGCGTTATCTAAACCGTGCGCCAGAATTATTTAATACATATATCGTTGTCCCTGCAAACCCAGCTTCTAAAGTGGCTGCAACTACAAATGAGGTAGATGAAAAAATACTATCAGAAATGAGTTTGTTTCCAAATCCAATAGAAAATTCTCATTTGAATGTTTCTTATTCTTTGAAAGAATCTTCTGATGTAAGTATTCGTTTGTACAGCATTTTGGGAGAAGAAGTTTCTGTCCTTTATCAAGGAAATAGAGAAGCAGGAACTCACAAAGAAGAATTCGAACTCTCTAATCTTCGTTTAAAAGCAGGAACATATATCATCAGAGTATCTTCTAAAGAAGGAACTCAAACCCTACGTTTAATTAAACTATAAAATTTCCTCTATCGATTTTTAGAAAAGAACGTATTTTATTTTTTGCGTTCTTTTCTTTCCAAAAAAAATACAATTATAATGAACCGATTAATTATACTAATGGGAATGCTTTGTGCATTTTCCTATTCATCTTTTACTCAACTTCTCGCTCAAAATACGCAAAAAGAGTTTGTAGAAATACGAGTAACTGACCAACAAACAGGTTTTAGCATTCCGAATGCTAAAATAGAAATCATATCTTCGAAAGATTTAATGACTTCTAATAAAAAAGGAAAAGTATTAATTCAAAAAAATACGCAAAAACAAGTAATTAGAGTTACTGCAGAAGGATATAATCCTATCGAAACCTATTATCAATTAGCTTCTTTAGAAGAAGGTTTGAAAATGGAAATTCAGTTAGACCCACTTTTACCTAAAACAAATTTTTCTCTACAAAAACTAAGAAAACAAGAGAAAACGTCAGTTATTTCAGGGTTTGTGAGTGACAAAGAAACTGGATTTCCTGTCGCAAATGTAAAAGTAACAGCTTTAAATGCTACTGCTTATACAGATAAGAATGGTTTTTATCAGTTGTCTATTCCTTTTGATGTTGAGGCTATTCAAACAATAGAAGGATTATTAAATAATCATCAAAAAATTCAAATTTCTTTTTCTAAAAAAGGATTTACAACTCATTTACTCAAAGATTTCAGAGTTTTGGCTGAAGATTATTCACTCAAAATTGCTATGACTGCTTCAAGTTCAGAAATGAAACAAAGTAGTGCAAAAAATATCGAAACAGAAACGTTTTCTCACGGTTTTTTTGACAAAACAAGAGAAGAAGACAATGCAAGTAACAACATTCGTCTTAACGACAACCACAATCACAAATCTAATCCTGCTACGACAGAAGAAGTTTCAAGAGTAGAAGCTCTTGTAGTTCCATCAAGTATTCGTGTGGGCTTGAATTGTGCATGTAATTCTTGTTCAAGTGTTACAGTTATGAGTTTAGAAGCTTATGTTGAGCAAGGCATTGATAATGAGTGGATTCCGAGTTGGAGCGACAATTCATTGCGTTCTGGTGCAGTAGCTTATCGCAGTTATGGAGCAAACCACGTTTTGAATCCAATTAGATCAAATTACGATATCAGTAATACAACTTGTCGTCAAGTATGGGTATCTGGAACTACAACACGTTGTCGTGCAGCAGCACAATTTACAGCAGGCGAAGTGCTTGTTCGTGAGTGTGATAATACCAAAATTGCTTTTACAGAATATTCAGCAGAAAATAATAATTCTGGTTGTGGAGACGGTTTCGCAGGTACAGGTGGTACAGGTTTTAATGGTGTTTCTTGTTCGACAAATACGTATCAAGGTTGGCCCTGTATTTCTGATGCTATCAATGCTGGTAATGCCTCATTCGGACACGGAAGAGGTCTTTCTCAATGGGGTTCTCAACGTTGGGCAAGTCAGCAAAACAAAACCTACGGCTGGATTCTTGACCATTATTACAATCTAGGGGGAATCGAAAGAAGTGGCAGCAGTACACCAAGTGATACCGTAGATCCAACGACAAATATTGCAGCCCCAAGCAGTGCAACAAACGATTTTACAGCTACTTTTACAGATGCTGATAATGTGTCTGTAACAGGTCGTTTTTATCAAATATTAGAAAATTATGCTTCCGAAACTCGTGCTAATCGTGGCAACGGTTTTTATAATGATAATTTTTCGACTGGTTCTCTTCATTCTGATTACAATGTAGGAGCAGGAAGTTGGTCTGCTAATTCTTCTGGTCGTTTGGTTCAATCAAATACCAGCAGTACAAATACGTCTTTATCTACATTTTTATCTCAAACAAACGGACAAAGTTATTTGTATAATTTTGCAGCAAAATTAAATAGTACAACTGGAAATCGTCGTTTTGGAATTCATATTATGGCAAGTTCTCAAACTGATTCTCAACGAGGAAATTCTTATTTAGTTTGGTTTTCAGGCGATGGTGGAACTGTAAATATCCTTGAAACCGTAAATAATGTACTTTATACAAGAGCAAGTGCTTCACTTACAACTGGTACAAGTTGGGCAGATTATAAAGTGGCTTATTCTACTACAACTGGAAAAATTGAAGTATTTAGAAATGATGCTTTACTTACTCAATGGACAGATTCTAGCCCTCTTACTTCTGGAAATTATATTTCTCTTCGTACCAACGAAGCAAATGTAGAATTTGATGATTTGAAAGTGTATAAAGGAAGAAGTACAGGCGTTACCGTAACTGTTGGAAACACAAATGCTAAAGATTTGCGTACTAATCTAGCAGCCACAGGACAAGTAAAATCTATTGTAAGAGATGCAGCAGGAAACTTTTCTAGTGTAGCAAATGCAAATGTTACCATTGGTGCGCCTGTTATAACAGATATTACAGGAAACTGGGCAGAAAACGAAATTCGTTATATGTTAGAGAATGGATTTTTATCAGGGTATAGTGATAATACATTCCGTCCAAATAACAATATAAGTCGTGCCGAATTTGCAACTATGATAGCTGTTATTATTGACCCTGCTCCTTCTAGTGACCCAGCCGTTGCCAGTCGTACCTTTAATGACATTTCAGGACACTGGGCAGAACAAAATATACTGCAAGCTGCTAGAGCAGGTTATATGGGTGGATATTTAGATGGTTCTTTCAAACCAAATAATGGTATCAAAAGAGTTGAAGTAACCATTACTGTTTCAAATGGACTAGGACTTAGTGGAGGGGTAGCTTCTCTATTAAATTTATTTACAGATAAAAATGATATTCCTACTTGGGCGCAATCTTCGGTCAGCAATGCTACTGCAAATCGTTTTGTAGCGAATCATTCAAATAAAAACCTCTACCGTTCTAATGAAATTAGTACAAGAGCAAATGCTACTGTAGTGATGTATCAAGCCTTGCGTTATCTAAACCGTGCGCCAGAATTATTCAATACATATATTGTTGTTCCTGCAAACCCAGCTTCTAAAATAATGGCTATGCAATCACACACAAACCCAATAGAAGGAATGAGTTTGTTTCCAAATCCAGTAGAAAACTCTCATTTGAATGTTTCTTATTCTTTGAAAGAGTCTTCTGATGTAAGTATTCGTTTGTACAGCATTTTGGGAGAAGAAGTTTCTATTCTTTATCAAGGAAATAGAGAAGCAGGAACACATAAAGAAGAGTTTGAACTCTCTAATCTTCGCTTAAAAGCAGGAACGTATATTATCAGAATTTCTTCTAAAGAAGGAACTCAAACATTGCGTTTAGTAAAACTATAAAATTTACAATATGCTCTTTAGAGAGTATGAAATATAAAATAAAGTAAGAAATCAATTTATTTTTTGTCTTAACTCCTCTTTAGGTTGAGAGATTGATTTCTTACTTTATTCTTCCCTTTTTAATAAAAAAAACTTTTATATATATGAAACTTTCAAAAATTTTTCAAAACCTTATTTTAGGTGTTGGAATAACCTTAGCAGGAAATGTTCTTGCACAAGATGCTCAAATTGCTTTCTATAATGGAAATGATTTGATGAATACTAATCTTAAAAAACATAGTACTAAAAATATAGGCGAAAATCTTAGATACGAACAAGATGATTTTGTCAAAATTGATAAAATTGCTTTATTTCCAAAAGATATTTCGGCAGAGCTTTCTATTCCAAAAGATTGGGTGTTTTTTCAAGGACTAAAATCTCCTTATTCGAATACGTGGATTTATATGGAACGTACTGAAATAGGAACAGAGTTTTCGATTTGGCTTTATGATGCAGATACCCATCAAAAAACACTTTTGATGAATCAAAAAACCACTCCTAAAGAAAATTATTCTTTCAAACCAATAGCTTGGAGTGCTGATAAATCTGCATTTTATTTAGAAATGCTAAAATTTGATACTGATTTTGACCACGAAGGCGTTTGGAAATACGATTTGAAAACAAATCAAATGAGTAAATTATCTATTTCGAAAGATTATTTTACTACTCCAATGCTTTCTCCTGACCGAAATTATTTTTTATATCTCAACAGTAATGAAGCCGAAAGGGATTTATTACACGGTTATGCCGATGAGATTAGAGTTTATAATATCGAAGAAGCAAAAGAAAAATCGACGTATAAAAAAGAAGGTGTTCCTTTGCAATTGGCTGGCTGGATTAAAGAAAAAGGAGATAAGGACGTAAAAGTGCATAAAATTTCTCCAAATGATAAAAAAGAAGAACACCGAGTTTCTTCTAACATTGATTACTTCTTACCGTGGGATTCGGGAAGAGCTTATTATGTTTCTCGCCATGGCACTCCTGCACCGAGTGGTTTTCATAATCCAACAGGCTCAAGAACTTCTATTTATGATGGAATTGGACAGCATGGATATGCAGCCGTTGATTTTGACACTCCTGATAATGCAGATCAAAATCTAAGAGCAGCAGCAGCAGGAACAGTAACTTCAGCAGGTAATTGTGGTTGTGGCTATGGAAATTTAGTAATTGTTCAACATTCTGATGGAACTCGTACTTATTATGCACACATGAAACAAGTTTTGACTAGTTCAGGACAGAGTGTGAGTCAAGGAACTGTATTAGGGCTTGAAGGAACAACAGGACAGTCTTCAGGTGACCATTTGCATTTTGAATGGCGTGCAGCAGGTGGAAATTCTTCTACTATAGGAACGTTTACAGATGTAGGACAACCTCGTCAAGGCTATAAATATACAGCAGGAACTGGAGTACCAACTCCATCAGACACAGTAGATCCAACTACAAGCATTACAGCCTCAAGTAGTGCAACAAGTGATTTTACAGCAAGTTTTACCGATGCTGATAATGTAAGTGTAACAGGTCGTTTTTATCAAGTATTAGAAAATTATGCTTCTGAAACTCGTGCTAATCGTGGCAATGGATTTTATAATGATAATTTTTCTACAGGTTCACTTCATTCTGATTATAATGTAGGAGCAGGAAGTTGGTCTGCTAATTCTTCTGGACGTTTACAACAATCAAATACCAGTAATACAAATACATCTTTATCTACATTTTTATCTCAAACAAATGGACAAAGTTATTTGTATAATTTTGCAGCAAAATTAAATAGTACAACTGGAAATCGTCGTTTTGGAATTCATATTATGGCAAGCTCTCAAACGGATTCTCAACGAGGAAATTCTTATCTAGTTTGGTTTTCAGGTGATGGTGGAACTGTAAATATCCTTGAAACCGTAAATAATGTACTTTATACAAGAGCAAGTGCCTCTCTTACCACAGGTACAAGTTGGGCAGATTATAAGGTAGCTTATTCTACTACCACAGGAAAAATAGAAGTATTTAGAAATGATGCTTTACTTACTCAATGGACAGATTCTAGTCCTCTTACTTCTGGAAATTATATTTCACTTCGTACTAATCAAGCAAATGTAGAATTTGATGATTTGAAAGTGTATAAAGGTAGAAGTACAGGTGTTACGGTAACGGTTGGAAACACAAATGCTAAAGATTTGCGTACAGCCACAGGACAAGTAAAATCTATTGTAAGAGATGCAGCAGGAAACTTTTCTAGTGTAGCAAATGCAAATGTTACTATTGGCGCACCAGCTATAACAGATATTACAGGAAACTGGGCAGAAAATGAAATTCGTTATATGTTGGATAATGGTTTTATGTCTGGATATAGTGATAATACCTTTCGTCCGAATAATAGTACAAGTCGTGCCGAGTTTGCAACGATGATAGCTGCTATTATTAACCCTTCTATTTCAAGTGACCCTGCTGTGGCTAGTCGTAGTTTTAGTGATATTAGTGGACATTGGGCAGAAGCAAATATTTTGAAAGCTGCTCGTGCTGGGTATTTGAGTGGTTATACTGATGGAACATTTAGACCAAATGACCCAATTACTAGAATGCAAGTAACTTTATCTATTTCAAATGGATTAGGCTTAACAGGGGGAACAAGCACATTATTAAATCTATTTACAGATAAAAATGATGTTCCTTCATGGGCTGCTCCTTCGGTTACAAATGGTATTTCTAATCGTTTTGTGGCTAATCACCCAAATAAAAACTATTACAAACCAAATGATAATAGTACAAGAGCAAATGCTACCGTAGTGATGTATCAAGCCTTGCGTTATCTAAATCGTGCGCCAGAATTATTCAATACGTACATTGTTGTTCCTGCAAATCCTACTTCTAAAGTGGCTGCAAAGTCAGAAGATAAATCACTACAAAATCTAGTTTTATATCCAAATCCATTAGATGGTAATAACTTGAAGTTGAAATTCTTATTAGAAGAATCTACTCCTCTTGAGATACGATTGTATAATGTTTTAGGAGAAGAAATTTCAGTATTATTCAATAAAGATAGCAAAGAAGGAATGTTTCAAGAAGAATTTGATTTATCAAAGCTCAACCTTCAAACAGGAACATATATTTTACGCATTATTTCTACTACCAAAACTCAAACTGTTAGATTTATTAAAAATTAATTTTTTAATATAAATCCCAAGGCAAACGCACGAAAATAAAATGTGTAATTTTATACTCTTTTGACCTATTTTTTTTTAGTTTTAAAATTCAAGCGAGGATGCTTGAATTAGACAAAAACTGGTTTAAGCGTCCTCGCTTGAACCAATTCTTAAAAAATAAAATTTCGTGCGTTTGCCCTATATAAATCCCCTATTTAATTACATTTAAAAAAAAATTTTCATGAAAACACTTAATTTAGTTATTATTGGTATTATCTTATTATTATTTGGTGGTTGTAGCCAAGATGAGATATTATCTGAACAAATTTCAGAAGTACAGACTACAAACGAACAAAACTCAAATTCTAAAAAAAGCAAAGCAGGTCAAAATTCCTCAGACCAAGTAATGACAATTATGCCTGATGTAGCAGGAAACTGGGCAGAAACGGAAATTAATTATATGACTTCAAATGGCTATATGTCAGGATTTCCTGATGGGACATTTAAGCCAAATAATCCAGTAAGTCGTGCCGAATTTGCTACCATGATTGTTAGTTGTCTTAATCCAGATCCAAAACCTGAAAATTCAAACATTTCGTTTTCAGATATTGGTACACACTGGGCAAAAGACAATATTCTAAAAGCTGCAAAAGCTGGTTTTTTATCTGGTTATCCTGACGGAACATTTATGCCAGATCAAAAAATCAATAAACTTCAAATTGTTATTTCTATTGCAAATGGATTGGCTGTTTCGGGAGGAAATGTAAACAATTTATCAAGTTTTTTTACAGACCATGCTGATATTGCAACTTGGGCAAGACCAAGTATAGCAAATGCACTAACAAATAGATTAGTATTAAATTATCCTACCAAAACTCAATTCAAACCACTTCAAAATGCTACACGCTCCGATGCAACTGCATTGATGTACTGTGCCATGAAGAGAGTAAATGGTAATCTTTCTTATACAAATCAGTATTTAGTAAATCCTAGTACAACACCCATAACAGGAGATTTTTCATTGAATTATCCAAGTCCTGTAGATGCTGGAAGTCCAGTTACATTTTCAGGTACAACTACAGGAATTACTTCTCTTAAATTCTTTATAGATGGATACCCATTAGGGACTACTCCGAGTAATGGTTCGTATTCTTTTACAGCTACTATCAATAATGCTGCTATAGCTCGTGTGCTTCGTGTGGAAGGGTATAATGGTTCTACTTTGGTAAAAGCACGTAATCAAACTATTGATGTGCGTCAAGCTAGTCCTTTTATTCAAAATGTACCTTATTTCTATCAACGTAATAATGCGTTGTATCCTGGTACTTCTTGTCAGAATACTTCTATTGCTATGGTAATTAATTATTATGGTGGAAGCACTACTCCTGATGAAATAACTAGAGAATATGGAAAAGATGGAGCGCAAACTGTGTCTGGTTTACAAGCTGTATTCAATTCTGAAGCACAATATTTTGGTTTGAATGTACGAGTAGAAGGCAAACAGAATGGTACATTAGCTCAAATGGAAGCTTTATTAGACCAAGGAAAGCCTGTTATTGCTCATGGATATACTACAAGTTTTGGACATGTTTTAGTGTTTTTAGGGCATGATGCTGATTATTATTATGTTCATGACCCGTATGGAAAATGGGATCAAGTAGCTTATAGTTCTGGATATACTCGTGGTCAGACTATAGGAAAAGCTACTAGATATAGAAAAAGTGCTATTCGTGCAGCTTTCTCGCCTGATGGCTTACTTTGGATGCACAGAGTTTATTCTACTAACTAAACCATAGATAATATACTACAACCTTTTGTACGAAGTCCATAATTGCTGATAGTTTGGCTACTGGATTATAAATACAAAAGGTTGTTTTTTTTAAACGATTTTTTTTTTAGACCTAATTAATAAAATGTTAAAATTTAATTATAAATCAAGTAAAATACGCATCAAATTATGTTTGATGTTTTTTATATTTTCTCTCTCTGCTTGTGTAGATGAAGGGCAAATTATACATCAAGAGGTCATGGAGAATGCCTCTCATCACGATTGTACAGAAGTTTCTCCCAACTCCTACAAAAAAACAAGTTCTTCCTCTTCAAATTTAGGCTCTCCTCAACAAATATTTTCTGTTTCTGATATTAGTGGACATTGGGCAAATTTTGAGATAGATTATCTTATCTCTAATAATTATGCCTCAGGTTATCCTGACGGCACCTTTAAGCCAAATAATTCTCTAACAAGAGCAGAGTTTGCAGCTTTTATTTCAAGTATTTTAAAGCCTGTTCCTATACGTCCTGCCATCGAATTTCGTGATGTTCCTACAACACATTGGGCTTATAATGCAATTCAGAAAGCCTATCGTGGTGGTTTTCTTTCAGGATTTAATGATGGAACATTTCAACCTAATGCAAACCTTACTCGCACACAATCTTTAGTAGCAATTTCAAATGGATTAAACCTAACAGGTGGAGATATATCTCGTTTATCTTCTTATTATGATGATGCTTCTCAAATACCAACATGGGCTAAACCTTCCATAGCAAATGCTACAATCAATAATTTGGTAGTTAACTACCCCAACAAGCGTAATTTTAGAGCTAACCAAAATACTACTCGTGGAGAAGTTTCTGTCGTATTTTATCGTGCTTTAGTCAAACAAAATAAGGCGACAGATTACAAAAATCCTTATTTAATTACTTATGATAAAATGCCTTTGGTAGTAATGTATCACGAAATTTTGGCAAATCCTGTCTATGGTAGTGATGTAAGTACCTCTAACTTTGTCGAACAAATGAATTTCTTCAAATCTCAAGGATACCGTACACTTTCTTTAGATGAATTTTATGAGGTAGTTACAAATCATGCTGTTGTTCCTCAAAAAAGCGTTTTACTTACTTTTGATGATGGGTATGTGGGAAATTACAATAATGCACTACCTATTTTACAACAACATAATTTTAAAGCAGCTTTTTTTGTTCATACAGGTTTTGTGGGAGTTGCATCTGGTTCACATCCGAAGATGAGTTGGAATCAATTGCGTAACATTGAAGCAAACTCACTTTTCGAAGTAGAATCTCATACCGTAAATCATGGTTATTTAGAAAACATGACTCCTACACAAGTAACCAACGAACTTGCTAATTCAAAGACTGCCCTAGAAAGAGAACTAAACAAAACGTGTGATTATTTAGCCTATCCATTTGGGTCATATAGTGAAGAGGTAACACGACAAGCTCCTAGTTATTTCAAAATAGCGTTTGCAGTCAACTTTTTTGGTTATAAAAATGCACCAGCAGCCTATTCTATTCCACGTATCGGAATTGGCAAAGATTTGACTAGCCTTGCTTTATTTAGACAAAGAATTGGTAGATAATAATTAAAAGCTGTTATTAATTGCTAATGAAAAATCCTTTAATTCTATTTTTTTTATATAGAATGGAAGGATTTTTTTATAAATACTACTCTTTCGTTATAATTCCGTATTTTTGCATAAAATTTCAATTAGCAATTTGAATATTTATTTATTCGTAAAGAAAAAGCTGTTTTATGGCAATTAGCAATACAGAATTAGAAGGCAAAGAAAAAAAACATGAAGACCTCCACAAAAGAGAAGCAGACTTTCATGACGACTGGGCAACCTCCGAAGACCTTGCAGAAATAGACGTGGTAGCACTTTTTGAAGGACTTTGTGCCATCGAAAATCGGTATATGGTTGAGCAAATGGGAAACCTTCAAGGAAAAAAAATACTTGATGTGGGTGCAGGTTTGGGCGAAAGCTCAGTGTATTTTGCTATGCAAGGCGCAGAAGTTACCTACACAGATATTTCTCCACAAATGGGCGAACTTGCTAAAGAATTAGCTGCAAGATATAATGTAAAAATCAATGTAGTTATTTCTCCAGCCGAAAAAATGGTTTTTGAAAAAGATTATTTTGATATTGTTTATTGTGCAAATCTAATGCACCACGTTCCAGAAACAGAACATACAATTTGGTTAGAAAATATCCATCAGTTTTTGAGAAAAGGAGGAAAACTCTACACATGGGACCCAATAAAATACAATCCTGTCATTAATGTTTATCGTAAAATGGCAATGGATGTCAGAACGATTGATGAAATGCCTTTGGGTTTTGATATTTTGAAAAAATATAAAGCTACTTTTTCGAATGTTCATCACAAAGAATTTTGGCTTTCTACGCTTGTTTTGTTTTTGTATTATTATTTTATAAAAAGATACAATCCAAATAAAGTTCGTTATTGGAAGCGCATTTATAAAGAAAATGAAAAAACGATTGGCTGGTGGTTCAAACCTCTTTCAGCTTTGGATAATGTGTTATTAAAAATTCCATTGATAAATCGTTTAGCTTGGAATATTGTGATTGTGGCAGAGAAGTAATTTTTTATAAATTTTATCTCAATGGATTTTTTAGATATAATTGGTCAAATTCTTTGGTTTAGTATTCCTATCATTCCTATTTCTAGTGTATTTTACGTAGTTTGGAAATACAGAAAAGAAAAAATATTTGTAGCTATATTAATAAAAACGATTATAACAACTCTTGTTTTGAGTATATTTCTTTTTTTATTAGCCTATCAATTATATTTAGAGATGGAATGGGAGCATGAAAAAAGCCTATTCATTTTTCATAATTGAATAGGCTTTTTGATTTTTGTTATTTTTTGCTGTTTCATAAAACTAGGCTTGTTCAATGTGTTTTTTTGATAAAAATACAATTCCTAAAAGCAATAATCCAATACTTGTACCTTTCAAAATTCCGTCAACGATATCAGGTAAATGAGTATAATGCTGAAAAATAAAACTCAAACTCATAAGTAAAACACCAAAAACAACAAGTAGAATATAATTTTTATTTGGACGTTTCATAATGCAAGGGATTTATTCTGTAAAAAATTAAAATTTGTCTTTAATTATTCATACGTTTGAAGAGTGTATTTAGTTACAAATTATTCTTTATATTATTCAATTTTTTTAAAATATAATTTCTCATCTCTATAAGTTGGGAAATCGCCAAGCTACAAATCTAGTTTTTTTGTTTCCCTGTTCCATATTTATCGTTCTATATTCTGTTTTGAGTTTGTCTAATTGTTTATAGATTGCTTTTAGATTTCCACCTTTCGAAACAAGTGTCGTAAACCAATTTACTTGACCTCTGAACTCTACACTTTGTTTTATCATTCGTTTTATAAAAAGAGCTTCTCCACCATTGCACCAAAGTTCGTTAGCTTGACCTCCAAAATTTAGTTTTAGTGTGTTTTTATCTATTTCTGTATCGTTTTTCAAGTTTTTTACTTTACGTGAAGCTGCTGAGTAAGCCTCTTTTTCTGATGCATGAAAAGGAGGATTGCAGATAGTAAAATCAAAATATTCATCTTCTTTAATAATTCCTTTAAAAATATTTGCATTCGATTCTTGATAACGAATTTCTATATTTTCTTTTAATTTTTGAGAAGTTTCTATATTTTTTCTAGCTGATTCAATAGCCATTTTGTCAATATCTGCACCTACCATTTTCCAATCAAATAATTGACTAGCCAAAATTGGGTAAATACAGTTTGCACCAACCCCAATATCAAGTCCTTTTATTGCTTTAGGTTGTTCTTTTTTGAATAAATCCTTTAAATAATACAAATAATCAGCTCGGCTAGGAATAGGAGGACACAAATAACCACTTGGAATACTCCAGTTTTGCACATCGTGATGATGCACTAAAAGTGATTTATTCAATTCTAAGACTGCTTTTTCATTAGCAAAATCAATCGTTTCTATTTTGTGTTGGTTTATAAACACAAATTCTTTTAAAGTTGGATTGCTTTTGACAAGTTCTTTAAAATTATAAAATGAATTATGTATATTTTTTGGGTGCAAGTTATTTTATAGATTTAGATTTTTAAGGATAGAAACAACAATTATTTTTACTACTTTTGAATAATCTATAATCTAAGGTACAAAATTAATTATAACAATTATGAAAAAATATTATCTCTTCATTGTTTTACTAATTCCTTTTATTTGTTTTTGCTGTGTAGGTGGTAGCTCTATAAAACCAAGTGATTATACAAAAGAAAGTAAAAAAATTCCCCCCACTTTTGGAAATGCTCCTACTGTACTTGTCTTTTTGGTAGAATCAAATTTAGAAGAGGTAGAGACGAAAACGAAAGTTATAAGAGAAAGCAAACGGCAAATAAATACAGTTATACCTCTATATTATAAAGGAAAGTATGAAATAATAGAATCATATAATGAATTTAACAAATTTGAAAATATGTCTTATAGGTATATTTTACATTACAAAGTTTTCTTTCCGAGTAAAAATGGTCGTACTGGTCAGTTTAGTCCAAATTATGGAGATGATACCTATCAATTATTTATAGAAGACTTAAATACAGGACTTCATTATGAGCCTTCTGTAAAAACATCAGATTATGAAGGATTATTGAAAGTATATGCAGAATATTTAGAAAAAGAAAGAGATAAATCAGAATAAAAGGATATTATTTTGAAACATAAATTAAGAATCTAAAGAAGAAACATGTACAATCTTCTCAATAGCTCTAAAAATCTCTGAAAAAGTAATTTTATCCAAAATCTGAAAAGAAAGTGGTTGTGCCTTTTTGTGCAGACGAACAACACTCGTTTTTACATTCTGTGGCTGACTGGGCAGGGCTTCTACCCAAAATTCTACCTCTAGTTTTATTGGTTTTTGAGGTTTTTCTGTTTCTGAATTAGTTAATTTATAATCAAATTGAAAGGTAACAAAGCTACGATTTGCTTTTGGATAAGTAAGCCATTTATAATTCCAGCCTTGTATTTTGGCAAACATGCGAAGTTTTTTCTGACTCAAAATTACTCCTTCAAAACGATTACTTTCTTCTATTTCCTTCTTTTCTATTCTTTCAAAAATAGTTCTAAAAACCTGTTGAAAAGGCTGTTTGATGTCTTTTTGTTTAATAAATTCTTGCCAATACTCTAATTCCTCTTCACTTAATAAAACAGGATGCAAAAGACGAATTGAAGTATTATCATCAACTTCAACAGGATTTTTTTCAGCATCTACCAAACGCCCAAAAGAAGACCAAACGGTTTTCCACTTTTTACTTTTTTCTGTATCTATTTCTACTTGCCAAATCAAATTTTCTACAATCACTCCCAAAAGTCCGTGATTAATGTAGGCATTTTTCCAATGTGAATATGTAAATGTTTTTTGTGTCAAATATGTTTTTTCTAAACGTTCTCTTTGTAGAGTAAGTGTTTTTTGGGCTTCGTTGGCTGTGCTTTTTAGCTTTTCTATTTTATGAGGAAATTCTTTTTTTAGAGCTGCAGGGATGGTTTTTAATTGTTTTCCATTTGCATCAAACCAAGTTAGTTTTACTTTATTTTCTATCACTTGAATATGATAAGCATAGATTTTTTCAGTATTTATTTTTGAATGAATTTCGCCTTCCAAAAAGCCATTTTCTAATCCATAATCAGGCAAATGATTTTCTAAAAGTTCAATAACTTCTACATTTTGTTTTTTTGCAATTTGAGTGAGTTTTTTTTCTATTAATTTCTTTAAAGAAAGTGATTGCAACTGAATTTGTACAGAAAGAAGTGCCGAAATAGGACTAACTTTTTGAGTACCCATTTCTATATCAGCCAAAGCATAAATGGCTTGTTCAGAAAGTTTGTAAGAGGCAATTCCTGTGATTCTATCGGTTTTAGTTGTTCTATTTTTACCTGTTGCGATAGCAAGCTCAGAAAGTAAATCAATAGAATTTTGGTCTGCTACAAAAGGCAAAGCACGAATAAGACGAGCAAAAATAGTTTCGTTTGGATATTCTAATACATAATTTCGTTCGTGTTCTAATCCAGACTCATCTTCATAAAAAGCTGTTTTGGGTTTTGTCAGAATGACAAGTTCTAACCAATCATGAAGTGTTTTGCGAAATGGTTTTTCGCCTATCTTTTCTATAATAGGTAAAATCTGCTTTTTATAACTTCGTGGTGTAACCTCAATTATTTTTTCGAACAAATACGACCAAAGTAATTGTTCTTTTTCGTCTGCATAATCAAAAAATTCAGTTACACTATTTCCCCAAACATCTTCTTTATTTAGCATTTTTGGTCTGTTAGTTAGCAGTTACCAGTAATTAGTAACCAGTTATTCTAATTTATTTTATCTCTTTCATTCTCTCAAAAGGTTGTGTTCTATCAAAAAGATAACGATAAGTAGCGTGTCGTTTTACTTTTTCAGCTTCCAAACTCTCACAAAGTTTGACCATTCCTGTATTAAAATCTCCAATCCAATTAAATTCTATATAATCATATTGATACGGAGGGATTTTATTTAGATATTTTTTTCTTTCTTCTTGATAGGCGACAACCATTCCTAACTCCACTCCTTTTCGCTGAAATTCGGGTGCAACTCCAAATATTACCCCAAAGACTGTTTTATTTTTCTTTTGCATTTTGTGCCACATAAATTGTAGTTTTTGCCAAATTCCAAACTTTCCGTTTAAGTGTTTGAAAAGCTGATTGAGTTCGGGAAGCATTACATAAAAACCGATTGCTTTTCCTTCAAAATAAGCAAACCACACTAGATTTTCTTCCAAAATAGGCTTCATTTGTTTCAAAAGAGCCTTCGAATCTTCTACTGTTAGTTTGGCTACACCTTCATGATTTCCCCAACTTGCATTATAAACCTCTCTAAAATCTTCTGCGTGTTTGTCAATAGTTGCCTTATTGATATGAGAAAAAGAATAGCCTTCTCGTGCCATTACTCGGTCAGCAATTTTCTTTAATCTATCCGAAACATCGTACATTTCACGTCCATACGTAAACTGCTGAAAATATTCTTGAAAACCCCATTTCTCAAAAAAATCTTTGTAATATTCGAAGTGATAACCCATTTGATAATTGGGAGGTTTGTCAAATCCATCAATCAAAACGCCCCACCATTGATTGCGTTCTCCAAAATTGATAGGTGCATCCATAGCTTCCATTCCACGCTCTGAAAGCCATTTTTTAGCTTTGTCAAACAACATAAAAGCTACCTTTTCATCTTTTATACATTCAAAAAAACCTGCTCCTCCTGTGGGTTGATTATTATCTTTAAGAACAATTTTGGGATTGATAAAAGCAGCGATTCGTCCTACCGTTTCGCCATTATTATCTTGCAAAAGCCAACGAATTGCTTCTGCTTTTATTCCTTTTTCGTTATGATTAAAGAGTGGATTTTGAGTTTCATCAAATACAATTTCTATATCTTTATTTAAAGGACGAATCCAGTAGGGATTATCTTTATACAGACGAGCTGCAAAATCATTAAATTCCTTTTTATTTTCTTTGGTTTGTACTTCTATGAAATTCATTTTATGAAATTATGTTTTATCAAATCTGAAAGAACAAATTTACAATTTTTATTTTTTATAAAAATGCTCTAATTTAATTACTATTAGGTCAGTTTAATAGTTATAGGAAAATATAAAATTTGGCAAATAGTCTTAAAAGTGTTATTTTAATGACTCTTAAGAAGGGTTTCAAAACAACGTACTACTTTTAATACCTCAAACTATGTTCCTCAGAAAAATCTTCAAACCAAAAATAAAACGAGAAAAACTAGAAGAATTAAGAAAAATTGCTTTTAAGTTTGATAATCAGATTTTTACAGAAAGTAATCATGATTTTGTGTATGATGAGTTAGATAAATTTAATAAACTAGCTAATTCATATATAAAACAGACTAATAAAGTTGTTTGTAAAGATTTGTGCCATCTACAAATCAGTTATCAAAAACGAGGTTTAGATAGAGATGTACTAAAAAACGAAGAGAAAAATAACAGAATTCCCTCACCATATTTTTTTGAAACGATGATTAAAGTAATTGATTTTATTTTAGAAAAATATGAAGTCAAAGAGTAGAAAACCTGTTTCATTACTTCTGACTTCATACATCTAACTTCTTACTTTATCTCTACGCCTTATAAAAAAGCCATTTAGAAACTTCTCTGTAAGTTGGTTTTTTGCCATACATCAAAATTCCAATTCTATAAATACGTCCTACTATCCAAGTTGTCCCTAAGAAAGTCAAGAATAAAATAGTCATTGATAAAGCAACTTCCCAAAGAGGTGGTTCAAAAGGAATCCTAACCATCATAATAATAGGCGAAGTAAGAGGAAACATCGAAGCCCAAAAAGCAACTGTTCCGTCTGGGTCATTAACAACCAAACCAATAATTCCGATAGCCGTAATGAGTGGAATAGTAATAGGAAGCATAAATTGCTGCGTATCTGTTTGGTTATCTACAATCGAACCTACTGCTCCATAAAGCGCACCATAGACCAAATAACCCATTATAAAATAAAACCCAAAAGCTCCAATAATAAGAGGAAAATTAAGTGTTTGGACGGTTTCTAAGATATTCTGAACTTCTAAATTAGTTTCTAATTGATTTGCCATTCCACCAGATTGAGCAATGATGGCTTGCGCTTCTTCTTGAGTCATATTATCTTCTAAGGAAAACACAGAAGAAACTACAAAAAATAAAACCAAACCTAATACAATCCAAATTAAAAATTGTGTAAAAGCAACACAAGCTACACCAATAATTTTGCCCAACATAAGCTCAAAAGGCTTTACAGAAGAAATAATAACTTCTACAATTCGGTTTGTTTTTTCCTCCATTACACCACGCATAACCTGCGCTCCATACAAGAAAATAAAGAAATAAATCATTACAGCACTCAAATAAGCGACAATACTAGCTACTGTCGAATCTGTACGAGTTTCTTTTGAATAAAGAGGGGTTACTGTCAATTTTACTTTTGTCTTGGCTTCTTTTATCAAAATAGGATTCATTCCTAGCTTTACTAATTTTTGTTCTTCTAGTTTTTTAGCTATTTCTCTTTCTATTTTTTTCTCCAACTGAATCGGAATATTTTTATCTGCAAAGAGCAAAACTCCATCAGTATTTTCAGCCGTAACACCTTTCGGAATCGATAACAAACCATCAAAATTTTCAGATTTATCTTTTAGGTTTGCTTTTGCTTCTTCAATGTTATTTTGAACAGTATAAACCAGTTTTACATTATCTATTTCTGCTAGTCTATCTAACAAATTACCTTCATCAACTACTTGAATCACTTTTTGTCCTGTATCTAAAGAAGTCAGCCAAGCAGGAACTACCATTAAAGCAATTACCAAAAAGGGAGCTAAAAGTGACATAACAATAAATGACTTTTTACGAACTCTAGTCAAATATTCTCTTTCTATAATTATTCTGATTTTGTTCATGATTTTATGTTTTAAACCCTAAGGGTCTTGAAGACCCTTAGGGTTTTAGGATTTATGATAACAAAGTTAAAAATTTCTATCAAACAACAACTTTTAAATCCTATTATTTTACCTTTGAGGGAAATTAATTTTTATTAAAAATAAATAACAAATTACCAATCAAATGAACATTGAAAAAATAGATATTGAATTATTATCTCGCTTGACAAATGCAGCAGGCGCACCTGGTTATGAAGACCGAATTCGTGAACAAATCCAGAAAGAAATAAAAGATTATGTTGATGAAATGAGTGTAGATAATTTGGGAAATTTGATTGCTCTCAAAAAAGGCTTAAACTCAGATTCTTCTGAAAACAAAAAAGTAATGGTGGATGCTCACATGGACGAAATTGCTTTTATGGTTACTCATATTGATGATAGAGGTTTTGTTCGTTTCCATCCATTGGGAGGCTTTGACCCAAAAACGCTGACAGCACAACGTGTCATTATTCACGGAAAAAAAGATATGTTAGGAGTTTTGGGTACAAAAGCTATTCACATGATGACTGCCGAAGAACGCAAAAAAACGGCTGAACTAGATGACTATTTTGTTGATTTGGGACTACCAAAAGAAGAAGTAGAAAAATTTGTTTCTGTTGGCGATACTATCACAAGAGAAAGAGATTTAGTAGAAATAGGAAATACAATTTCTACTAAATCTTTAGATAACCGAATTGCAGTTTATATTTTGGTAGAAACATTAAAGAATTTAGAAGCAACTCCTTATGATGTCTATGCTGTTTTTTCTGTTCAAGAAGAAGTTGGTTTGCGTGGTGCTTTGGTAGCGACAAGAAATATTGACCCCGATTTTGCAATTTGTTTGGATACAACAGTTACGAATGATATGCCGAGCGTTTCGCCTCAAAAACAAGTAACTCAATTAGGAAAAGGAACAGGAATAAAAATTATTGATTCTCAAACAATTTGTGACCCTAGAATGGTAGATTTCTTGAAAGCAACTGCTGATAGAGAAAGCCTGACATGGCAAGCAGAAGTTTTGCCTGCTGGTGGAACAAATACGGCTTCTTTGCAGCGTGGTGGAAAAGGTTCGATTGTTGGAGCAATTTCAATTCCTACCCGTTATTTGCATCAAGTAACCGAAATGGTTCATAAAGATGATGTTTTGGCAAGTACAAGATTACTTATGGCTGCCTTGGAAACAATGGATAAATACAACTGGGACAGATAAATAAAGTATGAAGTTAGATTTTAGAAGTCAGAAATAAATACAAAATTCCGATTTCTTTCTAAATCACAAAAAAAGTCCTACAAACCATTTCTAATTTGTAGGACTTTTTTGTTTATCTATTTTGTCATTACTTGTATGTTACAAGCAATAAAAATTCTTAAAGTGATTCAGCAATTTGAGCAAATTCTTCTTCTGTTACTACTTTTTCTTTAAGAGAAACTGACTCACGGATAGCTTGCATAGAACGGTTACGCATCGCCTGTGTAGCAATTTGTTGATAATGTTTTCCATCTTCTGCACGAAGGAAACTCTCAGCCATGTTATCCATTTGAGCTTCTGGAAGTTGCATTCCACCACCCATACGCATCATCATGTTTTGAACTTCTTTACGAGCTTCAGCCATAATATCGTCTCTAGTGATTTCTACTTCTTTGTCTTTCAAAATACGATTCTGAATAAGTGACCATTTCATTTCTTTGATGAATTCTGGATACTCTTCTTCAATTTGTTCTTTTGTAAATTTGCCTTCATTAGCAAACTCTAACCAACGCTTCAAAAACTCATCTGGAAGATCAATTTTAGTCTTTTCAATTAAATCTCTACGAAGGTAAATATCTGTAAGAGCTTCTGCTTCTTTTGCATAATCTTCTTTCAAACGAGTCATGATTTCAGTACGAAATTCTTCTTCGTTCATTACTTCTGGTTCTGTTTGCTCTTCGAGTTCCTCTTGAACTTCTTCTCCTTCTGTTACTAATTTTGGCTCAACTGGCTTATAAGCGCCTACTTTTTTGAAGAATTCTTCGTCCATTACAGCAGGAATACGGCGTGTAATGCTTTCTACTAGCATTGTAAATTCACCTGAAAGTTTGGCAGCATCTTCTTTTTCTAAACCTAAAGCAAAACCTCTTTCTCTTTCATTTGGAAGAGCTTCTACCATATCAAAAGTGAATGTATCGCCTCCTTTTACACCAATAAATTTATCTACTTGAGATTCAGCTAATTTATTAGTTGGAATAAGTGTTTCTACTGAAAAAGATTTTGTTTCATTTCCTTCTTCATCTTTGCTCATTTGGAAAATCTCACCATAAACAAAATCATCTTTCTCAGATTCTTCTGGATTTTCTACGCTTCCAAAACGAGTACGAAGGTTGTCTATATATGTATCTACTTCTTTTGTAGTAATATCAATTTTATAGTTATCAGCTACTACTTTTTCAGAAATATCATAATCAAAATCAGGAACTAAACCAATTTCATACGAAAAAGAAAAGTCTTTTGATTTTCCAAAATCTACTTTTTCTGCTTGTGGAACGGGTGCGCCCAACAAATCTAATTTTTCTTCTTGGATATAATTGCTTACTCCTTTAGTTACTACATCATTTACTTCGTCCATTCTCACTTCTTTTCCTATCATTTTTTTGACCAAACTCATAGGAGCTTTCCCTGGACGAAAACCTTTAATAGAAGCCTGTTTGCGATAATCTTCTAGTTTCTTATCAAATTTAGCTTTGTAATCTTCTTCTACTACTGAAACATGAATAAAAGCATTTGTTTCGCTCTTTTTTTCTAACTTAATTTCCACGATAGTCTATAAATTTGGGAATTACTTTTAGTTCAATTACAAATTACGAATTAAGTACATACAAGTAACCTAAATTGTAATTCATAATTACCTTCTAGCAATTCTGCGTGATGAAATGAATTATTTTGTAAAATCTTAAAACCTTTGACATAAAGGAAGAAGGATAAATTAGAATCACTTCTATGAACTCCTTAGTTTAGCAAAAATTTTTATAAACAAAAATTTCTCTTATTTAGGCAATCAAACTAGATGCAGTTTAAAAGAAATAAGAGAAATTTTGCTTTTATTAAAACCCAGTATTTTTATAATTATTAAATTATAAAAAGTAGTGCGGATGGAGGGACTCGAACCCACACACCTTGCGGCGCTAGATCCTAAGTCTAGTGCGTCTACCAATTTCGCCACATCCGCTTGAATCGTGATACAAAAGTAGGGTATAGAACTCATATATCCAAACTATTACTCAATTATTTTACCTCATTTTAAAAGTTTTTTTTGAGTTAATTGAGTATCAATGTTTTAACAAATATTTTTTTTGACTTTTTTTGAATACTTAATTGATTTTCACTTCTGACTTCTAAAATCTAACTTCTTACTTGGTTTTAGTGAGGAATATTTACATTATTTTTTCCTTCGTCTTCTTCATTTCCTTTTCTAGCCTTTCCAAAACGATAAATCAAACCCACATGATGTGAATATCCAACTTGTGGGAGTGTGGTAAAAGAATAATCTAAACCAAAACTTCCTTTATAATAACCTACTCCAAAATGAGCTAAAAATTCTTCTGTCGTAATTCCTGTTCGAATAAAAACTTCGTTTTCATTGTGATTCACTAATTCATATTCCAATCCTGCTTTAAAAGAAGCTGGGTATTCTGTATCTTTTTCAGTTTCAAAATTTACGGTTACACGCTGAGTAGGTTTATAAGAAATTCCAATTCGCATAATAGTAGGGATTCGTTCATCTTCAAAATCAGAAACTTTTGCCTGATTGATATTAAAAATGTGCATTCCCAAAGTGAGCGTTTCAGAAAGCTGTGCTAATCCTCCCATTTCTAAAGCAAAATTTCGGCTCGTGCCATATCCTTGAATAGAAGTTTGTAAATAATTGGCTTGAATTCCGATACTCATATTGCTGATTTTGTGAGAATAACCAACTGCCAAACGGTGTTCGTTGTACAAATCATCTCCAAAACGAGTAACTCCAATTCCCATTTTTCCATCAAAAAAAGCATCAAAAGTAGCTCCTGCCTGCAAAGTATTCAATCCAGAAAGTGTAAAACGATTGGAATAACCCAAAAAAGCCTCTGTTCCTTTTACATCAGAAAGTGCAGCTACATTATTAAAAACTGCCCAAGAATCTGAAACGGTAAGCGAAGTTCTGCCCATTCCATAGGTTCTTGCACCTGCTTCGATTTGTCCAAATTGAGCAAAACAAGTGGTTTGTATGAAAATAAATAAGAAGAATAGAGATAAAGAGAAGTAGATTTTTTTCATCAGTAAATCAGAATTTTAGCTGTTTGGTAGAATTAAATCCAAAATACGAATTTGTTTGTAAAAATATTCTCTTTTTAATAAACTTTCGATAATCCTACAAAAATTTACTCTGAATTATTTGTTCTAACTCTTGAATAGTAGTAATTTTTTCTGCCTCTTCATCAGTAATGAAAATATTGAAATAGGATTCTACCAAAAAAATCATATTTACATGCATCAAAATATCAAAATCAAAATCGTTATAAAAATTTCTGTGAGGCTGTATTCTTTCTTCTTTTACTCCCAAACTCAATAAAATCATCTTGACATAATGAGTTGTTTTTGAAGAAACTTGAATTGAGCTTTTTATTTGACTTTTTGGTTGCTGCTTTGATACAGGATTTCGAGAAAAAGAAGTAGTACAAAAATTAGTTAGTAAACTTTGATTATATGCGTTGAAATTAGGTTGAGTATTCATAAAATAGAGGAGTAAAATTTGTTTATAAGTAAGATAAAATTTAAAACTTTGTAAGTAGTTTTTTGGTAATCCAAAATAACTCTGACAATAGTTTGATAAAATGCTTGTTTTCTAAACTATTGACAGCCTTGTGAAAGGACTGTCAAAGTTTAAAAAAACATTATTACATTTCTTTTGCAAGCTCTAGTTCTTGTTTAGAATCTTTTCCTTTTGCTCTCCAATTTTCAAACTTTTCAGTCATTCTATCAGAAACCAAATAAGCAATCGGAACAATAATAAGTGTCAAAATCATTGAGCTGATAAGTCCTCCAATAAGAACCCACGCCAAACCATTTTTCCACTCCGAACCTGCACCACTTGCAATAGCAATCGGAATCATCGCAATTACCATCGCAATCGTTGTCATCAAAATTGGTCTAAAACGTTCCATTGTTCCTTCAATAATAGCTGCTCGGCTTTCCATTCCTTCTTTTTTGAGTTGGTTTACAAAATCGACAATCAGAATTGCATTCTTTACTACCAATCCTACCAGCATTATTATTCCCAAAATAGAGAAAATACTAAGGTTTTGCATAGCCATTGCTAGAGCCAACAAAGCTCCAATAAGCGCAACAGGTATTGAAAACATTACTACAAAAGGTTGAATCCAGCTATCATAAAGAGCCACCATAATCAAATAAACAAGTAAAAGCGAAGTAATAAGAGCTGTTCCTAAAGAACCAAATGCCTCTGCTTGATTTTCTAAATCTCCTCCTGAACTTACTGTAATTCCTGCTGGTAAGTCTAATTTTGCAATGGCTGTCTCAGTATCAGCACCTACTGTTCCTACTGGTCTTCCAATAACGTAAGATTCTATGGTAAGTGAAGGTATTTTGTCTTTACGTTCTAGGCGAGAAGCTCCTGTACTTTCTTTAACAAGTGCAAATTGAGAAAGTCTAATTAGCTCTCCTTTATTATTCAAAAAGGTAAGTTCTTTAATGTCTTTTTGATTTTGACGTTCGAAGGCATCTAACTGAACACGAATATCATATTCATAATTATCTTCACTAAAACGAGTATCTGTATTTCCTGTGAAGGCATTTTGCATAGTTGCTCCAACAATATCCAATGTAAGACCCAACGAAGCCATTTTTTCTCTATCAATAGCAACATCTATTTCAGGATTTCCACCTTCTACGGTTGGCTCTACTTCTGAAGTTCCTGCTACATTTTTCATTGCAGTTTGTATATTTTCACTAGCTTCTAACATTTTATCCAAATCATTTCCTTGTAAAGTAATTTGAATTGGAGCTTCTGTTGCACCTGCAATCATACCAACAGGTTCTGCTGTAAACTCTGCGCCAGCAATTGTTTTTTTGAGTTCTGTCTTTACACTACGTGCGTACTCTTCAGAAGTCATGTTGCGTTCTTCTGCTGCCACTAATTTTACACTTACTTCTGATAAATAGGAACTTGTTGCTCCTCCACTACCTTTACCAATAGTTGTAAAAACATTTACGACATCAGGATTTTCTAATAAATAATTTTCTACTTCTCGTGTAACTACATTTGTTTGTTCGATAGGTGTATCTTTTGGCATTTCTATATTAATAATAAATTCTCCATTATCGCCCTGAGATGCAAATTCAGCACCTATAAATCCACCTGTTACAAGTAAAAATGAAGCTGCAACCATTGCAAAAATTACGATTGAAGTAATTATTTTATTATTTAATGTCCATACCAAAATTGTTTGAAATCCGTCTTTTATAGCATTAATAAAACTTTCAAACCAAATCAAAGGAACATCAAGAATATTTGATTTTTTGAGGTGCGTAAGTTTTGCAAAACGAGAAGCCAAATAAGGTGTGAGTGTAAAAGAAACTAACAAACTAATAAGTGTTGCTGCCACTACTACAAGTGAAAACTGTCTTAATAAATCGGCTACAATTCCTGAAACCATACCAATAGGCAAGAAAACCACAATAATAACAAGAGTAATCGAAACAACTGATAAACCAATTTCTTTCCACGTTTCTAAGGCTGCTTGTCTTGCTGATTTTCCTTTTTCCATATACATTTGAATATTTTCCAAAACTACAATACTATCATCAACCAAAATACCAATTACCAAAGAAAGAGCTAACAAACTCATCAAGTTCAAGGTAAAACCAGCTACACTCATCACTGCAAAAGTTGTGATTACAGAAACAGGAATTGCAACCATTACAATAATTGCATTACGAATAGAATGTAAAAACAGAAGCATGATTACAGCAACTAAAATAACAGCAATTACCAAATCGTGTGTTACGGCATCGGCAGCTTCCATCGTAAAAATAGAGGAGTCAGAAGCAATGGTAAAATCTAAGTTAATATCAGCATACTCTGTTTTTAATGTTTCCAAACGCTTTCTAACTTGCTTACTTACTTCTACTGTGTTTCCATCAGACTGTTTTGTAATCTCAATTCCTAGAGATGTTTTTCCATTAATTCTTGAAATGGTAGAAGTTTCCTTTTTTGTATCATATACTTCTGCTACATCTTTCAAAAATATATTCGAACCATCTGCCATTGTTGTTACAACTAAATCTCTCAGTTGGTCTAAACTTTTGATTTTTCCTGATAAACGAACCGAAATATCTTGTTCATCATTTTTCACACTACCTGTTGGAAAGTCTAAGTTTGCTGAAGCAATAGCTTGAGAAACCTGTAATAAAGAAAGATTGTAATAATTTAATTTATCACCATTTACGTTTACATTAATTTCTCGCTCTTCTTTTCCTTGAATGTTTACTTGTGCAACACCTTCAATTCTTGCCAAATCTGAGGTAATTTTATTCTCAAAAAGACTGGTAAATTCTACTTCATCCATATCAGAAGTTGCTCCAATACGCAAAATAGGCATATCATTTAAAGAGAATTTACCAATACTTGGGTCTTTGGCATCTTCTGGAAGCTCTGAAACAATCGCATCAATTTTGGATTGTGCATCTTGTACAGCTTTATCAATATCAGTTCCGTATTTTAACTCAACTGTAACAAGAGAATAACTTTCTTGAGAAATAGAATTTATTTTATCTAGATTTTCCAATGTAGAAACTGCATTTTCTATTTCTTTAGTAACCGAACTTTCTACTTCTTGGGGAGAAGCTCCTGGATATAAAGTTGAAATAGATAAGACAGGCGAATTAATTTCTGGCAATAATTCATACGTAAGTGTACTATATCCTTGTAATCCGAAAAATACAAGAACGGTAAAAAGCACCAAGATAAGCGAAGGTCTTTTGACGGATAATTCTGTAATTGACATATTTTTTTTGTTTATGGTGTCGCTCGTGGGACACAAGCAACGGGTATTTTTTGTTCTTTAAATGACTTTACCATTGCTCGTGTCCTCACGAGCTATTTTAAAAAAGCTACTTTGAAGTAATTGATTTTGTGTTCATTGTCAAATCATTTTGATTAATAATATTGACTTCTTTTCCTTCACTAAGATTTATTTGTCCACTTGTTATGACAATATCGTTTGATTGTAAACCATCTAAAATTTCTACTTTATCTCCTACAATTTCACCTACTTGTACAGTTTTGTAGCTTACAGTTTTTCCACCCTTATTTACTAGATATACTTTTGGAGATTGAACACTTCCGACAATAGCTTTTCTAGCAACATATAATTTTGATTGTTTTTGTGTAGAATTATCATTTGTAGAGTTGATTTTTACAGTTCCATACATTCCCGGTTTTAAAGGCGTTTTTTTAGGATTAGGAAGTTCGATTTCTACTTCATATTTACGTCCTGCATCTGCTTGAACACTAATTAAAGTTACTTTTCCTTCAAAAACAGTGTTTGGATAAACTTCAGTTGTAATATCTACAGATTGTCCATTTTTGATTTTGATAACATCTTGTTCTCCTACTTTTACAACCATTTTGAGTTTGTCAATATCTACAACAGTTGCGATAAGTGTTCCTGCTGATGCAAAACTTCCTTCTTCTACTTTTATCTCTTTGATAATTCCAGCCATTGGCGAACGAGCCGTAGAATATTTGAGTTGTTGTTCTATATTGGTAAGGTTTGCTTGTGTAGTTTGATAATTTAATTTTACTTCTTCATACTGTTGCTGACTTATTGCCCCTGCTTTTGAAAGTCTTTCATAACGCTCAACATCTTTTTTTGCTTTTGCTACTGTTGCATGAATACTATTTAATTGTGCTTGAATAGCTGTATCATCAATTTTTGCAATAGCTTGATTTTTAGAAACTTGCTGACCTTCTTTTATAGAAAGTGATATAAGTCTGCCTTGTCCTTCGGCAATAATATCTAATTCTTTTTCGGCTTCAAATGTTCCTGTAAGATTGATGTTACTGTCAAAGTGAATTTGTTCTACTTTTGTAGCACGAACAGGAATACTTTTGATTATTTCTTCTGTCAAAGCTGCATTTTCATCAATGGTTTCTTTGTTCGTTTTTAGAGTAAAGAAAATCCAAACAGCAATAGCAAGAGTTACAGAAATAGCGATAATAGGAGTTGTGTACTTTTTCATTTTTTGAGTAATATGAGAGAATGTTATATTTTTTATTGTGTGTTCAGTTCCTCAGAACTGAATGAAAATGCTTCCTCAGAAGCGTGATATTTTTTTATAAATGACACTTCTGAGGAAGCGTATTATTTCGTTTTTGAGAAAACGAAAACACATTACTTAGCATTTCTAATTAGTTCGGCTAATTGCCCACTAGATTTCATAAAATCTAATTCTGCCAAATTAAGTTGAAGTAATGAAGTCAAATATTGTGTTTGTGATTCTTTAAGGCTAGTTTCTGCATCCAATAGTTCGGTTAGTGGAGCAACTCCTTCTTGATAGGAAAGGCGAGTAACTTCATAAAGCTCTTCAGCAAGATTCATATTTTCTTTTTGTGTTTCTATTAGTGTTCTGTTTTGCTTTAGTGTTTGAGTGGCATTATTAAATTCCATTTGAATAGAATTAACCAAATTCTGACGGTCAAAAGAAAGTTGATTTTGTGCTACAATTACTTGTTGTGCTTGATGCTTTTTTCTAAAACTATCAAAAATTGGAACACTCAAATTCAATCCAATAATTCCGATATTTGAGCCTTGAATTTTATATTCTTCATTTCCAGAAAAAAGCTGGTCAGTTTGTCCTTGCCAACCATATCTAACAAAAGTAGAAAGAGAGGGAAAATAACCTGCGTTTACATTTTCTAATTCTAAATTTTTGAGTTCCATTTGTTTGTTTAACAGCCTCAAGTTTGAATTTTGATTAATAGAAAGTTCTTCTACTAGCATATATTTAGGCTTTGTATCTTCCATTTTCTCAGCATCTTTAATTTCAATCTTTAGTTCCTTTTCAAAAGGAACTCCCATATACATTTTCAAAAGATTGAGTTGTTGAATCTTTCCTATTTCTATGTTTTGCTTTTCACTCAATAGATTTATACGATTTACTTTTAGCTGCGTAACATTGATTTTTTTGATAATTCCTTCCTCCAACTGAATTTCTGCAATCTTGATAAGTTGGTCTATTCTATCCATATTTGCATTCAAAATTCCTTTTTGTTTTTCAGTAATTTGAAGTTGCATATAGGTTTGAGCCACATTATAAACCAAATCTTCGGTTGTTTTGAAAGTATTCAATTCTGTAAGTTCTTTTGAAGTTTTGGCTGCTTTTATTCCTGTAAAATAAGATTTGCTAAAAAGAAGTTGTTGTAATTCTACATTTCCAGTAATATTATTAGCTACTCCAAACTTAACAGGAATAGTTGTCCCTGCTGGTTGCCCAACAATTTCCCCAGGTAAAAGCTGTTCTGCTAAAGCAAAATTGTAATTATATTGCCCTGTTCCTGTTATTTGGGGCATTCCTTGTGTTTTTACTTCTTTAATTTGTGCTTCTGTTGCTTTTTCTTGTAGTGCTACACTTTTCAAGTTTGGATTATTTTCTACGGCAAAACGAAGACATTCCTCTAAAGTCATTGGTTTGTCTAAAATAGTATCAGTTTGTTGTGCAAAAACAACAGAAGTAGAAAATAGAAATGAGAAAAATAAAAATGAGAAATAAATTGAGTTTTTCATTGTGAATGATTTGTTTAGTAAGTCTATATGTCTCTCGTGGGAAACGAGCAACGGTAATATTAATTTGTTTTTAGTTTTAATTTATTTAATCAGTTCTGAAATTAAAGAACTAGCTATCTTTAAAAAAAAGAAAAATATAATTTTCCTGATTGATTAGTTTTGATATAATTGAATAGTTCTGTATAAAGAGAACTAGGTGTTTTAAAAAAAATGCAAAACGCATTTTTTCTATTCTATTTTTTATTTCTTTTTGCTTCCCATTGGGTAACAAAATCTTTTAAACAAGTATTCATTTCTCTATGAAAATCTATAATTTCTTCTAGTTTTTCATTAAACTTAGGAGAATCTAACTCTGAACGATATTGCAATACATTTTCTGTAAAATCTCGCATTCCTTCAGCATATTCTAGTTTTCTCTTCATTTCTAAAAGCCAGCCATCTGTATCTACTTGAAAATAACGTTTTCTATCACCACTAAAAGTAATATATTGTATCATTTTTCTATCAGTCAAAAATTTTAATGCTGTACTGATAGCACTTTTACTGGCTTTCAGAAATTCTTGAATAGCATAAAAATCTTGATAAGTAGGGTCAGATAACAACAAATACGCAAATACTCTTCCGTGCATAGGAGTAAATCCTGATTGTTCGAAGAAAACACCCATTTCTTCCACCATTGTTTCTTTTTGATGAATTTTTTCTTCTGGAGTTAATTTTGTCTTTTGTTTTTCTGAACTCATATTTTTATCTATAAAATTTGTGTGCTACTTATTTTTCTATTTATTCTAATTGATGGCTCAAAGGTAAGTAATGTTTTTTAGTTCTGCAAATTAAGAACTAACTATTTTTACGGATAATTTGAAATTAAGTTGTTTATTTTTGTATTTTTTTTACCAAATCATTTGATAATCTATCTCACATCAAAAACACTACAAAAACTTTTAAAAATAGGAAATTTAGTAAGTTCTAGTTTTTCACCAATTTCTACTAATTTTTTGTATTCTACTTGAGAAAGTAAAGGTGTTGTAGTAATTTTTTCTTCTTCCAAAAAGAGCAAAACTAAAAATTTCACCAACACATAAGGCGCATTCAACGCATCATTTTTCCAGTTCTGACTTACTGATTTTTCTTCATGTAAATGCTGCCAAAGGAGTTCATTTTTTTTTAGTGAAGAATACATAGCTGTTTTGATGGCTTCATAAAAACCATTTTCCCAACGTTTAAAATCCTTTGTGAGTTGCTTTAAGGCTGCCAAAAGTGGGTCATTGGTACGAAAAGCATCTTCCTGACGAGAAAGCATACGAGCTTTTTTGGTCAGACTAAGTTCTTCGAAAAGACTAATACTTCCATTAGCAAGTGCAATCGCAATCGAAGGAGCAAGCAGAGTAAGCGCAAAAAAATCTTTTTCATCTAAAGGACGAATTTCTGTATAAGCAGAAAAAAAATCACTGCGAAGAGAATCCAAAGGTTCTCTAACAGATTGATTTTGCAGTAAAATGGAAAGTTCACTTTCGTTTAGCATTGTAATTTAAGTTGTTCGTATCAAAAAGAGCAAAATAATATTTTTTATTTATTTGCATTTAACTAATCACTAACCACTATTTACCTTTTTTATCTTCCTCTTTTTTTTCGTCTTTATTTTCTTTTCTACCAAAGACAGACAAATGAACATAACGTTGTGGATGTTCTCTCAAATCGATGAGTAACCTATCCAAATCAGAAACTGTATAATTGAGTTGTTGATAGAGTGAATCGCTATGAATAAGTTTGCCTAATGTTCCGTCAGCATTATTTATTGACTTGGTAGTTTTGTTTAATTCTGCTAAAAGTTCATTACTTTTCTTACTAATTTCCTCAAACTCTAATTCATTTAATGAATCTGCAAACTTATCTAGTTTAGCAATAATAGGTTTGAATTGTGCTTCTGTATCTTTTAAAGACGAAGTAAGGGCTGCTAAATTAGCTGTAATATTTTTGAGTTGTTGGCGATTATCTTCCAAAATACCATTAATACTTGCTGTGGTCATTTTGGTATTATCTAATATTTCATTGATTGTTCCACTCATAGCTTCATATTGAACTAACATATTTTTCAAAACTAAAGCCGTTGAATCTATATTTCGTGCCAAAGGCGCAGCTTTTTCGGCTATCATATCTGTTAGTCCTAATTCTACATCTCCTTTTAGAGTGTCTCCAGATTCTAATACTTTTCCTTTTCCAAGAATAAGATTAATCTGTTTTCCTCCCAAAAGCCCTCCATCAGCAAGCATAGGAACAGAACCTTCTGTAACACCAATATCTTTTTTGATTTTTAGTGTAACCATCAATTTATTTCCTTTTTCAGGAAGCAATTCAATTCCATCCACACGACCAACAGCATACCCATTGACAATGACTTGATTAGAGATAGTCAGACCATCTATGTCATCATAAAAAGTATAAAAGGTATTATCGCTACTAAAAAAATCACGCCCCTTTAAAAAATTAAAACCTAAATACAACAATGCGCCAGCCACTATAACTAGCAAACCAACTTTAAATTCTTTGGATATATTTTTCACAAAAAAAAAGTAAAAATTTTATGTTACAATTAAAAAAAATAGATTACCTAAACATTTATTAATCTTGTTTGGAATCTTTTTACAGAACGTTTCTTTGTTGGTTTTGTTTAATACAGATAAAAACTCTTGAAAAAATAAAACCTATTCCCACAAATTTAAAGGTTAAATGATAGAATGAAAATTATTTTAAACAAATTTAGACATGTATTTTTATCAATACTTTTTCTTATGGCTTTTTTCTACCTTTGTTCATTAATTATCTACTACAAAATTATTCATTATTGAATCTATGGTTTTAAGTATCGAAACTTCTGTACATATTTGTTCGGTTGCCTTGCACGACATAGAGGGAAATCTACTTGCTTTACACGAACTTCACGAGCAAAGAAAACATGCCGAACGTCTTACACTTTTAGTAGAAGCTGTTCTGAATACTACTCAAACTAAGTTTTCAGACTTAAAAGCCATTGCAGTTGGTTCTGGAGCAGGCTCTTATACAGGATTACGCATTGGTGTTTCGACGGCAAAAGGGCTTTGCACAGGCTTAGGCATTCCACTCATCGGAATTCCATCTTTGCAGGCTTGGTCGGCTTCTATGGTAGATTTAGCAAATGATTTGAGTAATAAAATTTCAAAAAAAGACGACAAAAACAAAACAAATTACCTTCTTTGTCCTTTAATGGATGCTCGCAGAATGGAAGTTTTTACAGCCATTTTTGATACTGAACTGAATTATATCTTAAAAGATACAGCTTTAGTCATTGATGAGAATAGTTTTAAAAATGAGCTTTCGAATCATAAAATTCTCTTTTTTGGAGATAACGAAGAAAAACTAAAGAAATGTAAAGCAGTGATAAATAACTCAGAAGAAAATAATAATGCTATTTTTATTTCAAATAAATTACCTTCTGCTAGAGAAATTGGAAAACTAGCTGTTCAAAAATTTAATAATCAAGACTTTGAAGATTTGGCTTACTTTGAACCTAACTATGGAAAAGAATTTTATACAACAGCTAAAAAATTATCTGTTACCAATTATGAGTAACCAGTTAATTCCTATGTTCCGATTCATAATGTCCATGTCCTAATGCCTAGCTCCCTTATTTCCTCAATGAAAAATTATGTCTTTCTCTTTTTGGCTTTCTCACTTTTGATAGGGTTGTTTTCTTGTGTGCCTACCAAAAATCTTGCGCTTGATGAAGAGTTATTGTATAATCAAAAAATAGAAGGAACAGAAAAAGTAGATTCGGATGAATTAGCTGTTTATTATCGTCAGCAACCCAATAGACGAATTTTGTCTCTTCCGATTACTCCTTACTTATATTTTTATTATGTAGGAAAAAGTAATTATACCACTCAAGATTCATTAAATTTCATAGCAGATAAAAGGAAACTAGAACTAAAATACGATAAAAAGTTAGCTGAATATGAAAATGCAACTACTCAAAAAGAAATCAATAAAAGAAATAGAATCAGAAATAAATATGATAAAAAATTAATTAAAGCAAATGATAAAATAGAAAATGGAAACTGGTTTATGCGCTCATTAGGAGAAGAACCAGCCATTTTTGATACAACTCTCATGCAACAGACGGCCGACCAAATGAACTTGGCTTTGCGTCAGAAAGGATATTTTTCGAATACTGTAATTCCAAAAATTTCTTATCACAGAAATGATTCTCAAAAAGTAATTGTTACTTACAAAATACATGAAGGAAAGGCACAACGTATTCGAAATATTGATTATCAAATTCAAGATTCTACCATTCAACACCTTATTTTTTCTGATAGTAGTAATCGACTTTTTAATCAAAAAAATAAATACAATGAATCCAAATTAGCAGCAGAAAGAGAGCGCATAACCACTCATTTGAGAAATAATGGCTATTTTGATTTTACCAAACAGTTTGTTTTTTTTGATGTAGATTCTTTGATACAAGATGCACCCTTTCAGTCTGATATTACGATTGCTATCGAAAATCCTCTGCCCACAGCAACACAAAAAAACCGAAAACACAAGCGTTTTGTGGTAGATTCTGTCAAAATGATTATTGATGGAAATGTATTTGGTGCAGTTCAGAGTACACCTGAGCGTTCGAAATATGACAGTATAAAATATGTAGAATATGAGCAAAATTACTCAAAAAGAGTACTGAATAACAAAATTCAACTTCGCCCCAATAAATATTATAACCAAGAACATGAAGCACAAACGCAGCGTTCGCTTACTCAACTCAACATGTTTCGTTTTGTAAATATGCGCCACGATACCACTGGAGGAAAATTTATAACTACTATTTTTGCCAACTCTCATACAAAATACAATCTTTCTTTAGAAGGAGGAGTAGGAATAAATGTAAGTCAGATTATTCCGGGTCCTTTTTTTAGTGTTTCTTTATTGAATAGAAATACGTTTGGAGGAGGCGAACTTTTGGAGTTTAATGGGCGTGGAGCTATCGAATATCAAGCAGCTATTCAAGGATTAGATGTAAACTTAAATCAAGCTCTACGAACTCAACAATTTAATTTTAGTACAAACCTTACTCTGCCTCAATTTGCTTTTCCATTCTCTAAAAAAATACAACAACAACTTGGAAAGTATAATGCCAGAACGCAGTTTCAGATAGGTTTTGCAAATACCGACCGACCCGAATATACACGTACAAATGCCGAATTTGCGATGCGTTATAATTGGAATAAAGTACCCTATAAAACTTATCAAATTGATGCTATTGATATTTTATTGACCAATACTACACGGATAAATGGAGCTTTTTTAGAAAATTTGGAAGAATTAGCTGCTAATGGAAATAATCTTATTTTTAACTTTAGTCGTTCGCTTACTACTACACTTGGAGGAAGTTATATTTATAATAATAATTTATCTGATAGAAAAGTTGCTCATTATTTTAGGCAATTTTTTGAGTATGGAGGTACATTTTTGAGCTTAAATAATACAAATCGCTTGGATTCTACTCAAGTACTAAGTGATACACTTACCTTTTCTCGTTTTGTCAGAACAGATACAGATTTTAGATATTACAAACCTGTTGGCAAAAAAAGTGTGTTGGCATATCGTGCTAGATTAGGAATTGCAAAACCTTTGGGCAGGGAAAGTATTCTTCCTTATGAAAGATATTTCTTCGTAGGAGGTGGAAATAGCCTAAGAGCATGGCGACCACGAAGATTAGGACCTGGATCATATTCTCCTCGTCTTCCAAATGGTGATTACGATACTCGTTTCGAACAACCAGGAGAGCTGCTTTTAGAGCTTTCTTTTGAATGGCGAAGGGATTTGATGAAATACATAGAAACAGCAGTTTTTTTTGATGCTGGAAATGTTTGGATGATTTCAGAAGACAAGGCACGCCCCAATTCAGAGTTTGAATTTAATCGTTTTTGGAAGGAAATTGCACTTAATACAGGTTTAGGGCTACGATTAGATTTTTCTTTTTTGATTGTTCGTGCTGATGTAGGTATTAGATTATACGACCCTACACTTCCACTTTCGGAGCGTTGGGTAGGCAATAAACTCTTTCAAAGTCCGTTTCAAAATTCGGCTGTCAATATTGCTATTGGATATCCTTTTTAAAAAAGTCAAATTTTCGTTCTCAAAACAAGTTCAAAACTACGTCCGACCATTGGATAAAAAGCCATAGATTGATATTGATAATTAAAAATATTCTGACAATTTAGTTCTAAAACAAAACTCACTTTTTTGTAATCAATATTTTTCCCTAAAGACAAATTAGCCAAAAAGTAAGAAGGTAAATATTCTGTATTTGTCGTGGTGGTAAAACGTCTGCCTACAAACTGCTGTTCTATTCTCAAAAACTGACTTTTATAGGCTGCATAAATAAAACTTTTTTGCTGATGAAAAGGCGTATAAATGAGTTGTTTTCCTTCCGATTCATCTAAATCTCTAATTGGTTTTAAGTTTTTCGAATTGGTATAAGTATAGGAAATGTTCGATTCAAGAATAAAATTTTGAGTAGATTTTTTGAAAAATAAATTACTTTCAATTCCCTGTGAAAAGACAGAACGCAAATTTTCTGGTCGCCAATAACCAGCCACAGCAGGAGACCACAAAATCCAGTCATCAATATTAGCCCAAAAGTAAAGCGAAAAGAAAGAAAATTTTGTAATGTTTTTATCACTTACTTTATTTATAAAATGATAATTCATTGAAAATTCTCCATTCCAACCTTCTTCATTTTTCAGATTCGGATTACCGACAGGAAACCAATATCTATCATTCAAGGTAGGCGCACGAAAATTACGAGCTGCATTTACTTTGACTTCCAAATTATTTTTAATAAAACTAATTCCCAAAGAAGGCAAAAAGGCTTGAAACTGATTATCTAAAACAACTTGACGAGCTAAAAAATTGGTTTGAAAAAACTTTGAAGGAGAATATTCTGCCGAAGCAAAAATGCTTTGCTGTGCTTGTGTTTTTGTATCTTGATAACCATCTACATCAGCAAAATCTTGTCTTAGTCGAATTCCTGTTTGTAAAAGTAGTTTTTGATGAGGAGCATATTTTATTTCTGAAAGCAAATGATAGGATTGATTTTTTGTCTTCGAAATAATATCAGAAATTTCATTTTTATACTCTAGAAAATCATACAAATAACCTGCTTTTGTACTAATTTCAAAATTTTGTTTTTTGTATTTCCATTGTAACAGATTACGAACAGAAAAATCGTCTTGTGTTTCTTTATTTATAGGAACTGTTATAGGTGGTGGAAGTTCTCTACTTGCATCTTGCGCCCAAAAATGATAAGAAAATTGATGATTTGAAAGTTTACTTGTGTTTTTTGGTAAGAAGTAAAGTTCTTGAACAAATCCTTTTTGCGCTGTGGCTGCTCGTTTTCTAGTAAATGTTTCTTTGTTGTAATTATAGGAATAATTATTTTTTGCTGATTTATAAAAAAGACGACTGGTAGCTTTTATATGTAATCTTTTAGAATTTGATAAAGAATAAGAACTCATCAAAAGCTGTTTGAAGGTCTGAAAACTTCCTATGGATTGAATCCAATTTAATGAAAAATCTTTTTTATCATTACTTATTAAATTTTTAGGATTATGATTTAAAGAAATTCCACCTCCAAAACCACCTTCTCCATACCTCAAACTTGCTGCTCCATAATGAACATTTACCTCATCCAATAATCCAACAGGAAAAAGCGAAAAATCAACTTGTCCAAGTGTAGGAGAATTAAGTGGAACTCCTTCCCAAAAAACCTGTGTATGTCCTGCACTTGTTCCACGAAAAGACGGAGAAGCAAGCCCCGAAATGCTATAAAACTTCAAAAAAATAGGTGTTCTGTACGATAAAAGTCTGCCTAAATCAGAAGTCTGATAACTTGCCATTGCCAAAGAATCCAGTTTTTGAACTTCAAAACCTGCTGCTTTTTCTTCTAAAGAATTAGATTGAATTTCGACAGCATTCAACTGAATGACAGAATCTTGTTCGGAATTAGTTTGGGCAAAAATAAAATGATTGATAAATAAAAATAACAGAAATAAAGGAATAGCTTTTGACACGAGGATTTTTTTAAAATAGAAATCTATTGTTTTTATCCTCGTTGACAGCTTCATTTGAGCCTCAACGACGGTTTACTTTATTTGTAACCGTCAACGAGGTCAAGACCGTCGTTGAGGACTGTAAAATTACAATTTTTCTATAAACTCTTTACATGCCTGTGCAGGATTTTGATGCTTCATAAAATATTCTCCCATCAAAAAACCTTGAAAACCTTTTTCTTTGAGTTTCAAAACTGTTTCTATATCTGACAAACCACTTTCAGAAATTACGACAAAATCATTTTTACTTTCATTTTCCTTCTTAATAACTTGAATTTCATCAAAAAGTCGCATTGATTCCTCAATATCAACTGTAAAAGTTTTCAAATTTCTATTATTTACACCAACAGCATCTACTATATGAGCAATTTCTTTGACCTGTTCTAGTTCTTCTCTTGCATGAATTTCTAGCAAAATTTCCAAACCAAGTTCCTTTGCTTTTTCGGCAAGTTCTAGGCATCTTTTAGGAGAAAGAACGGCAGCAATAAGCAAAATTAAATCTGCTCCACTCGCTTTTGCACGATAAATTTGAAATTCATCTATCATAAAATCTTTTCTCAAAATAGGAATTTCATTATACGAACGAGCAATTTCTAAATCGCTTATTTGCCCTCCAAAAAATTCTGTATCAGTCAGAACTGAAAGCGCAGAAGCACCAGCAGAAGCATAACCTTGTGTAATTTCAATGACATCAACAGAATCATTGATTATTCCTTTTGATGGAGATTTTCGTTTAAATTCGGCAATAACTCCAGAACCATTTTTTATAGAGTTTTTGAAAGAAATTGTTTCTCTACTAAAAAAAGGCTGTTGTTTTAGGCTTTCAATAGAAATTTCTTTTTTGAGTAAAGCGATTTCTTTGTGTTTGTGAAGGATTATTTTTTCTAGCATTTTTTTCTAGTTACTTGAGATGCACGACTGTGCATCTGTACATTTATTTTTAAGCAAATTGAGGTGAAAGCTTTAATAATTTTTGAAGTGATTCAAAGGCTTTTCCACTTTCTAAGGATTCTTTAGCTGTCTGTTTTGCATCTTCAAAAGAAGTTTCCTTATTTGTGTTTCTAAAAGAAGTTTGAAGTGCAATAGCAGAATTTGTCAAAACGACTTCTTTTTGTGCTTCTGTTGCTTCATTTTTCAAGACATTTAAAAATATCTTTGCAGCTTCGTCTATTGTAGTTCCTCCTTCAATTTGATTTGGATTCAAAATATCTGTTCCCAATTCTTTTGGAGAAATAATAAATTCACCTTTATTAGAAATCATCTTGAAAGGAGAAGTAAGCGAAATTTCATCATATCCAGCCAAAGAATGTACAATCGAAAACTGTGAACCTTCTTGTTTTTGGTACAAATACGCATATAAACGAGCCAATTCCAAACTAAAAACACCAATCATTTGACGTTTTACAAAAGCAGGGTTTACCATAGGACCTAGCATGTTGAAGAACGTTTTTGTTCCCAAACGCAAACGAATAGGCGCAACAGCCTTCGCAGCAGGGTGAAAAAGAGGCGCATGTAAAAAACAAATATTTGCTTCCTCAATTTGCCTTTGTAAAACAGATTCATCTGTCGTAAAAACTACGCCCAAATGTTCTAGTACATTCGACGAACCACAAGGCGAAGAAACGCCATAATTTCCATGTTTGGCAACCTTCACACCTGCACCAGCCACAACGAAAGAAGTAATCGTCGAAATATTAAAGGTATTTTTGCCATCGCCACCTGTTCCACATAAATCTATCGCATCATAAGCCGACAAATCTACACGCAAACACGTTTCTAGCATCGCATCACGAAAGCCCAAAAGCTCATCCACCGTAATACTTCGCATATTAAAAACAGTCAAAAAAGACGCAATTTGTAGTTGATTATATTCTCCATTTGCCATTTGTAGTAAAAGATTTTTTGCTTCTTCTCTTGTAATGGTGTGGTGTTCATATAAGTGATTTAGTATGTTTTTCATTTGTTTTGTTTTTTATTTATTTTTATTACTATATGAAACAATATTGAGGTAAAAAAACTCAAAAATGCAGAGTCTAAAAGTGCATAATTAAGGTAAATACTTTCGCTTGGTTCTGTAAAAGATATACTCCAAAATTCTTGAAACCAAAGACTGAATCTATCTAACACATTATTATCAACTTCTACATACCAAAGCATAAAACCTACAAAAAAATAATTTAAAAATGATAACAGGAGACATAGGTTAGGTCTCGTTTTAAGTTCATTACTAAAAAATAAAGTATATAAATTAAGCCAAGATATAAAAGCAAAGAAAATTATAAGTATCAAATTTGATTCAAAACTATAAGTATTGTTTGTTATTAAAGCACTAGTCAAATTGATTACTTCATATAATATCAATATTGCTAAAGGTACTATCAAGTAGCTAAAAACAAGATAATTACTAAGGCTCATTTTACTTCGTTCTAGTAAACGTTTTGCAACAATGAATATAATTACATTAATGCTAATTACCATTATAAATTTTCCTACAACTTCTTGATTATTATTGGAAGAAACATTAAGAAAATTGGATGTTTTACCTAACAAAAAAACTTCTGCAATAAGTAAATTAACCATTATCCCAATAGTAAAATCTTTATAAGAATTAATTTCTGACATATTTTTGAGGTAGTTATTTAATTAGACCTTAGCCACCGTTTCTTTTTCCAACCAATTTTTAATAATCGCTTTTCCTTCTGGTGTAAGGATAGATTCTGGGTGGAATTGAATGCCTTTGAGTTTATATTTTTTGTGAGCAATCGCCATAATTTCGCCTTGTTCATCTACGGCAGTTATTTCAAAATCGGCTGGCAAACTGTCCTTTTGAATAACCCAAGAATGATAACGCCCTACATTTATTTTGGCTGGAAGTCCTTCAAACAGGCTGTCTTCTGTCAAAACTTTGATAGGCGTAGCAACTCCATGATAGACTTTTGAAAGATTTTCTAGCTTTGCGCCAAATGCTTCTCCCAATGCTTGATGTCCCAAACAAACACCTAGCATATCTTTTGTTGGTGCAAAATGACGGATAATTTCTAATAATTTCCCTGCTTCTGACGGAATACCACCACCGGGAGAAAGTAAGATTTTATCGAATTTTTCTAGTTCTCCTAGTGTTACTTCGTCGTTTCTAAAAACGGTAATTTGTGCTTGTTGTTCTTTATTCGTTGAAAGTTCGCTAGTTAGTTCTCTCAAATAATGAACTAAGTTATAAACGAAAGAATCGTAATTATCTATGACTGCTATTTGTTTCATTTTTTTATATTTTGAATATGGTTTTGTCAAAGGCAAGCCTTTGACCTACAATGAGATATTTTAAAAAATTCGTAATTTTTAATTCGTAATTGAATTAAACAACTATTTCTTCTGCTAATTTTAAGGCTTTTCGAAGTGCAGCCAGTTTATTTCCCACTTCAGCAAGTTCATTTTCAGGAACAGAACTTTCTACAATTCCTGCGCCTGCTTGGAAATAAAGTGCATTTTCTTTGCTCAAAAACGAACGAATCATAATTGCATGATTATAATCGCCATTGAAACCAATAAAACCAATCGCACCACCGTAATAACTACGATTTTCGGGTTCGTATTTATGAATCAGAGAAAGAGCATTCGGTTTTGGAGAACCTGAAAGCGTACCTGCTGGGAACGTATCGGCAGCAATCTGCAAAGGAGAAACTTCTGGTAAAAGTTCGCCACTCACTTCAGAAACCAAATGAATAACGTGAGAAAAATACTGAACTTCTCTAAAAACATCAACATTTACATTTGTTCCATTTCTACTCAAATCATTTCTTGCCAAATCAACAAGCATAACATGTTCGGCATTTTCTTTGGGGTCGTTTTGAAGTTGAACAGCCAAGGCAGCATCGGCAGAATCGTTTCCTGTTCGTTTGAAAGTTCCTGCAATCGGATGAATAGTTGCTTTTCTATTTTTGACCACTAATTGAGCCTCTGGAGAAGAACCCATTAATTTGAAATTGCCATAATCAAAATAAAATAAATAAGGCGAAGGATTTACGCTACGCAAAGCACGATAAACATTAAAATCATCGCCTTCAAATTCTTGTTTGTATCTTCTTGAAAGAACCATTTGAAAGACATCGCCACGCTTACAATGGGCAATTCCTTTATTTACATTATCCAAATAATCCTCATCAGACATATTTGAAGTTTCGTTTCCTTCTTTTTTAAATGTATAAGTAGCTGCATTTTTGTTTTGTAGTGTTTCTAATACTTTTTTGAAAGTCGGTTCATTTCCTTCTTTATTTTCTAATTGATGCTCAAAAATATGAAGTTCGTTTTTGAAATGATTAATTGCAATTACATATTTAAAAACATGATATTGAATTAATGGAATTTTGATTTTCTCTGTTTTTGGTTCTTTTACTTTCTCAAAATACTTAACAGCATCATACGTAGTATAGCCGAAAAGTCCGTTTGTAATAAAATTTTCTTTGCTCTTTTCTGCTTTAAAACATTTTGAGAATTTTGTGAGAGCTTCGGTTACTTCTGCTGAGTTTTCAATCGCTTTTTCTGTAGTGCTTCCATCTGGAAAAGACTGATAAATCGTTTCGTTTTCTACCTTAAAATTTGCTATCGGTTCGCAACAGATATATGTGAAGGCATTTTGGTTGCCATGATAATCTGAAGATTCCAACAGAAAACTCATTGGATATTTATCTCTTAGTTTTAGATAAATTCCGACAGGCGTAAGTGTATCAGCTAAGATTTTTTGAGTAAAGGTTTTTAATTTGAAATTCATAGGTTTTTAGTGGGTATGTCGTCGGTGGGGACACCGACAACGGCGAGGATATTTTTTTTATTTTTAAACAAAAAAAGACTTATCACTTTTTTGCGATAAGTCTTTTATATATAAATCAAAGATATAATTTTCTGTATTTTCCTAGTTTTTAGTTTAGGTTCAGAATGCACACGACTTATCGCCTATATTTTTGATATAGTGCCACCACCATGCAGAATTTGCAGAAGTAGATAGATAAGTGATATTTAAAATTGTGTTTTTCATTCTGTTTTTTTTGATAGACAATATTTTATTTTGGTATATTTTTGATTGTCTTTACGCAAATCTACAAAAGTTTTTTGAGTTTGCAAGGATTTTTTTAATTCTACTCAAAAAAAATATTTTCACAATAAAAAACATCTAAAATTTAATTCTTTATCAAAAATTTCTGAACTTTACAGATTAATAGAATTGTTAGAAACTAAAAGCGAAAAATCGCAGAAATTGATATTACTGTACAGACATACAGTTGTATGTCTAACTGATAACTGAACAAATGAAAGAACTTAGCAACACCTACCAACCCACCGAAATAGAAGACAAGTGGTATGAATACTGGCTTGAAAACAAATTTTTTGAAGCTCAAGTAAATCCTGAAAAAGAATCTTATACTGTCGTTATTCCTCCACCAAATGTTACTGGTGTCCTTCACATGGGACACATGCTCAATAATACCATTCAAGATATTTTGGTGCGTCGTGCCAGAATGCAGGGGTTTGAGGCTCTTTGGGTACCAGGGACAGACCACGCATCTATCGCTACGGAGGCTAAAGTAGTTCGTTTGCTTCGTGAACAAGGAATCAAAAAATCTGACCTTACAAGAGGGGAGTTTTTGAATCATGCTTATGAGTGGAAAGACAAGTATGGTGGGATTATCTTAGAACAACTCAAAAAATTAGGTGCAAGTTGTGATTGGACACGTACAGGTTTTACGATGGATGAAGGCTATTATAAAGCTGTAATTCGTGTTTTCGTTGATATGTACAAAAAAGGCTATATCTATCGTAGCCTAAGAATGGTAAACTGGGATTGTGAAGCCCAAACCACTATTTCAAATGAAGAAATAATTTATAAAGAAGAAGGCGAACAGGCATTTTTGTATCACACAAAATACGAATTAGAAGAAGGTGGAACAATCACAATAGCAACACAAAGACCCGAAACAATTATGGGAGATGTTGCCATTGCAGTAAATCCAACTGATGAGCGTTTCAAGCATTTGGTAGGCAAAAATGCAATCGTTCCTTTTATTGGTCGCAAAATTCCAATTATTGCAGATGAGTATGTAGAGATAGATTTTGGTACTGGATTATTGAAAGTTACGCCAGCACACGACCCAAATGATTACGAAATCGGACAAAGACACAATTTGCCAGTTATTGATACAATTAATGACGACGGAACACTAAATGAGAAATGTGAAATGCCAGAAATGGTAGGAAAAGACCGTTTCTTAGTTCGTAAACTGATTACAAAAAAATTAGAAGAAGCAGGTTTATTAATCGAAAAAGAAGAGGTTGTTTCAAGAATTGGTCGTTCGGAACGTACAGGAAGCGTTGTTGAGCCAAAACTTTCTTTGCAATGGTTTATCAAAATGAAAGATATTTCTGCAACAGCTTTAGAAGTTGTTGAGAAAGATGAAATCATTTTACATCCTGCAAAATTCAAAAATACGTACCGTCATTGGATGGAAAATGTAAGAGATTGGTGTATTTCTCGTCAGCTTTGGTGGGGACATCAAATTCCTGCTTATTTCTATGGAGAAAATGATGATGATTTTGTTGTAGCTGAAACGAAAGAGGAAGCTCTGCAATTAATTAAAGAAAAAACAGGTAAAGAAGTTACAGAAAACGACATTCGTCAAGACGACGATGTTTTGGATACGTGGGCTTCTTCGTGGCTTTGGCCTATCGCTGTTTTTGATGGATTCAATGATGAATGTTTTGATAAAGAAACAGGAAAAATTGATTTATCTAAAAATAAGGAATTAGACTTTTTCTATCCGACACAAGTTTTGGTAACTGCGCCAGAGATTCTTTTCTTTTGGGTAGCCAGAATGATAATTGCAGGGTACGAATATACAGGCAAACGACCATTTAAGGATGTTTATCTGACAGGAATTGTAAGAGATAAGCAAGGCAGAAAAATGTCTAAATCATTAGGAAATTCGCCTGACCCATTAGATTTAATCAAACAGTATGGTGCTGATGGTGTTCGTGTAGGAATGCTTTTTTCTTCTCCAGCAGGAAATGATTTGCCTTTTGATGAAAAACTTTGTGAGCAAGGAAGTAAATTTTCTAATAAAATATGGAATGCTTTACGTCTTTTACTTTCACTTGAAAAAACAGAGGAGGCAATTCCACAAGGAAATCAAGTGGCAATAAATTGGTTTGAAGCAAAACTAAACCAAACACTGGCAGAAATTGAAAATAACTATAAAGAATATCGTATTTCGGATTCTCTTTTAGGAGTTTACAAATTGATTTGGAATGAGTTCTGTTCCAATTATTTAGAAATGATAAAGCCTGCTTATGGCTCTCCAATCGATAAAGGAACATACAACAAAACGATTGAGTTTTTTGAAACACTCATGAAGATTTTGCATCCTTTTATGCCATTTATTACAGAAGAAATTTGGCATATAACAGGTGAAAGAGCAGAAAAAGATGCGATTATCGTCGCAGAATATCCAACACTAAAAGAGTTTGATACTGCTATTTTGAGTAAAACAGAACAAGTTTTTGAAGTAGTTTCTCAAGTTGGAAAGGTAAGAAATGCTAAAAATATTTCTCCAAAAGAAAAACTAGATTTGTTTGTAAAAACATCTGATGCTGCTTTTTATGATGAATATCTTTCTTTGATTCAGAAACTAGCAGGAGTTGATAAAATCAATTTTACAGACGAAAAACCAAATCCAGCAATGAGTTTTGTAGTAAAAGGAGATGAGTTTTCTGTTCCAGTTCAAATTGATGTAGAAGAAGAACGTCAAAATTTAGAAAAGGAAATCAAATACGCAAAAGGTTTCTTAGTTGGTGTTGATAAAAAACTTTCGAATGAGCGTTTTGTAAATAATGCAAAACCAGAAATCATAGAAAAAGAACGCCAAAAGAAAGCTGATGCAGAAGCCAAAATTAAGGCATTGGAAGAGGCTTTGATGAGTTTGGTTTGACATAGTTAATAATATACGAACAGTTTATTCACTATTAAACTGTTCGTATAAATCAATCAGCACAAAAATAATTTATTTATGTTAGCATTCACCTTATATGGATTACACAGCTTATTTATGAATTATTCACTCTACTTTTGCCGTTTTATGGCATAGGATTTATTGTTTCTATCATATCTTTAATTGATATTTTAAAAAATAAATTTGAAGATAATGATAAATTAATTTGGGTTATTGTGGTTTTGGGAAGTAATTTTTTATTTATTTTTAATATCGTTGCAAATATTTTGTATTTCGAAATAGGGCGTAAACAAAAAATAGAATAGAACTTGATTGGTCTTTTTTTATGGCTTCTATTCCTTCAATAAATAGCTAATATACCTCAAAAGTTCTATATGTTTTGTATTGAGTAAGCTATTTTACTTTTTATCAGTAAAATGGATAATTACCCCCAGTCTAATTCTTTTATCAATCGCATGTTTCTTGGGAGCTGCCGAACAAAGTTCAGTTCTTATGCTAATTGTTGGGTTATATTATCTATACTTAGCTTTACTACTTCCCATTTCTAAAAAATTAAAACACTTAAAAAGAAACTCAATCAACTAAACTGTTGATTTGAGAAGCCTAGCATAAAGTTACTTCATAAAAAATAATTTATGTACTTTTGAATTAATTTTAAACCTCTATTCTATAAAAATTGAAAATTATGAACGGTTCTATTCGTTATCTACAAACTCGTAAAGATAAAAGTGCTATTTTTTTTAAATGTCTGCCTGAAAAAGTAGCCACAATAATTATAAATATCAAGCCAGAAGCAAATTTTGACTTTTCTGAAACGTTACTTACAGAAGGACTTTCAGCAGAACAAACACCCTTTATTTTAGCAAAAAAGCAAGATTTACCTTATACAGGAGAGCGAAATAAAATCATCGAAACACTTATTCAAGATGGTTTTTCTGAATCATCAGCACAAGACTTCGAACGTGCAGAAAAAATATATCAACAAGCAAATACTAAGTAATCAGTTACCAGTTACCAGTTACCAGTTACCAGTTACCAGTTACCAGTTACCAGTTACCAGTTAGGGAAAATTACTTTCTGAATTAATTGTTTTAAATTTTACTAGGAAAAACAAGTCATTTTCCCTAATCTGACTTTGTACTCGCATTTACTTCATACTTCTAAAATCTGACTTCTAAATTTATTAATGCGTATTTCTGTCATTACTCCTTCTTACAATCAAGCTGCTTATCTTGAAAAAACAATTCAATCTATTATTTCGCAAGGATATGAAGATTTAGAATATATTTTGATTGATGGAGGAAGTAATGATGGTTCTTTAGAAATTATCAAAAAATATGAATCTCATTTTGCTTTTTGGGTAAGTGAAAAAGATGAAGGACAAAGCCACGCCATCAATAAAGGTTTTGAGAAAGCAACAGGCGATATTATTACTTGGATTAATTCGGACGACCAACTTACCCCCAATACCTTACACAGAATTGCAGCCGAATTTGAGAAAGATGTAAAGAAAGAAACCTTTGTAGTTCATGGAAAAACTATTCTTTTTGGAGAGAATATGGCTGATAAAGAGTTTGGAGCTTCTAAAACAGATTTTTTAGAGCGTTCTTTGGCAGGTCTTCCTTTTCCTCAACCTTCTTCTTTTTTTAGAAAGGAATTAATAGAAAAGTATGGAAATCTAAAACAAGAGTTTCATTTTGGAATGGATTATGATTTTTTTGTTTCCGTTTTTTTGAATGAAAAAAGTGTCTATATAGATGAGGTTTTTTCAAAGTATTTATATCATACAGAAAGTAAAAGTCTGACACAACAAAGTGCTTTTGCTTGTGATTATGCGAAAGTATTTAGTAAAATCTTATGTTCTTTTGATAAAAGTAAAAATATTGAACATCAAGAAATAGCAAAAAAGATACTTTCAAAATATAAAGAATTAAATTTTTATACAGAAAATGGAAGTGCTGATTCTGTTTTTACAATAAATAATTGTTTTACCGAAAAGCAGTTGCATCTAGCTTTTTGTTATAATCTTCTCAATCAACTTATTTTTTATTACGAAGCCATAGAAACAACAGACAAAAAAGAACAAGCTAAAAGTTGGGAGCAAGTCAAGAAAATAACATCTTATCTAGTAAACAATGAACCTAATTTTGTAGCCAAAAACCCAGAAATAAAACAAGTTTATAAACGAAGTAAATTTTTAAATCCAATGCTTATGGGGTTTTTGAGGAAAGTAAAGAAATCTAAATTCATATCTCTTATAAAATGATTTGATAAAAGCACTATAATCTAGGCTAAAGATTATTAAAATAAACAAAAAGAGCGATACAAACTGTATCGCTTTTTTTCAGCTATCTTCCAAAACCCGATCACTCGGTTGTCTTTAAATAAACTAAACAGTTTAAAGAAATTCTTCTTCTGACTTCTAAAACCTTGCTTTATTTAGTAATCTAAAAGATGTAATTGATACCTCTTTATAATTTTTTTCAACAGTTCTCCGTAGAGTGGCGAAGTGGCATACCCTACTCCTCCAGTTCGTTCAGAGCCAATTCTATCTGCCCAATCTTCGTAATTTTTCCCTTTTGTAAAAAGTGGGGCATATCTTTTATTATTTACCAAAAATTCTGAATGCCCTCTAAAAGATTGCCATGCACTGCCGTATTGTGTAAAATAATCTTGCACTTTGCATTCATACAAAACATTTCCTTTTTTAATAAATGGTTTTTGGGTAAGAATAATATCTTGGTTCATTGAGGCTTCTTCGGCAGTAAAATATTCTGTTGTAATTGTTTTATTACCACTTTTACTTTTGTCTTTTATTCCAAAATAATTATTATGAATTACTCTTGAACCATAAGCTGTTTCTAATGCAGATTGAGCCAATTTTATAGAAACAGGAACATTATATTTTACTTGTTCCATCAGTGCTGTTTCTATTTTACGAAGATGAATTGTATCTGTAAAATACTCAAAAACATGAGTAGGCGCATTCAAATTTTTTAAAACCATTTTCATAAACATACGACTAATATCTCTATTCATAATCAGTAAAATACTGTCATTAAGTTGGTCTAGGCGAGAAACTTTACTTTGAATAAGTGCTTTTGTGATACGAATTTGCTTTTGTATCATAAATTCTTCCATCATATTTTCACTTGTTGCAAGGCTTGCCAAATTATCATAATCAGCTACCGAATGAACAAAAATAGGAAGTCCATTTTTTGTATCTTTTTTTTCTGTTTTATCAGCAGTCAGACTAGAATTAGAAGAAGTCAATTTTATCAATTCCATGGTGGCAGATTCTTCTTTTTGATTATCAGAACTAACAAAAATACTTGCCGACGCAGAAGTCATTACACTTTCTTTTTCCATTTCCCACAATTCAAAAGGTGTTTCTTGTCCTATCTGAACCCACAGATTTTTGATATAGGTATTTTGTGTATCCCCCCAACTTCCGTAAATTGCTACTATTGACAAACACAAAGCAGCCACAACAAGCATATAATTTTGTATGACAAAAGAAATAGTGTATTCAAAATATTTTTGTCCTACCATAAGTTTGATAGGAATTTCTATGTGTCTATAATTTCTATTATTTTTTATCTTATTCAAACTAATGGAAATAGGTAAAAAATGGTTTGTAAGTTTGTTTTTCATCGTATTTACTTATGTAGCTTATTCTTCAGAGTAATTAAAATGTCCTGTAATTTTGTTATGCAACAAACACTATTTACTAATTTTATTTGCAACAAAACCAATTAATCAAAATTTATTTTCAAAAAATCTGTTTTTTTTAGACATACAATTATTTATGCTATTATTTTTAGCAAAGTTAAAGAACAAACTTAACATTTCCAACAAGTGGTTAAAAAATAAACTAAAAAATTGAGCAATTTTGACAAATACTTGAAAATCAACAAAATGAATTTATATTTTTATAAATAGAACTTTTACAAAGTCAATATTTTTGGGGTAGTATTGTAAAAAGTATGTTGTGTGTTTTTGTCGTTGGCAGCAACAAGAGTTAAAATAGAAGACGCTTAACTTTCAATTTATTTTGAAAAGAATATTAAAATATCTTTTTTTTGTATAAATTTATAGAATATGACCAAAATCATAGATTTTTCTTTAATTTAAGGCTAAATTTGTGTATTATACATAGTTACTAATTTAGACTAAATAAAAACTACACACACATCATCACAACAATTAGGATAAACAACTTGTAAACATACTAGAAAAAATAATACAACTCACTTTACAAAAAATCCTTATAGTCCCTTTTATGGAAAATACACTAACTGAAAAAGCTATTCAAAAAAAAGCTAGTCTGAACAAGACGACTCAAAACAAAACTCAAAATACCCTTAAAGAAAAAGTTACAACCAAAAAACCTCCTCGTTTTGATAATAATGAACAAAGAGAGTTTTTCAAAACACTCAATGTGCGAGTAAATAGTTATTTTAAAGACAATAATATTTCAAAAGGTGCTAATACAGCCATGGTTTTGAAAAGTCTTTTTCATGCTACTATTTGGATTGGTTCGTATTGCCTTCTAATTTTTGGTGGATTTAGCGTAGAAATCAATTATTTGCTTTGGGCAGTTCTTGGATTTTCTATTGCCATGGTTTCTGTTAATATTGCTCATGATGCTATTCATGGCGCATATTCAAAACATAAATGGGTAAATGATTTGCTTTCCCATACCTTTAACTTTAATGGAGCAAGTGCTTATATGTGGACAAAAATGCACAATCAAGCACATCATACCTACACTAATATCGACGGACATGACGAAGATATTGCGCCTGTTCCGATAGTTCGTCTTTCTTCAGAAGCTCCTTTGTGGTCTATTCATCGCTATCAACACATTTATTCATTTGCTTTATACTGTTTGAGTACGCTTTCTTGGGTTTTGATGAAAGATTACAAGAAGTTTTTTGCTAACGAAGTAGGAAATTATACAGGAGCAAAACATCCTAAAAAGGAATATTTTTTATTGTTTTTCTACAAATTTATTAATTATACTTTATTTATAATTATTCCTCTTATTATGTTGCCTCACGGCTATTTACATACCATTTTAGGGTTTTTGTTAATGCATGCAGTAAGTGGCTTTTTCTTAGCAGTTATTTTTATGTTAGCTCATGTGGTAGAAGAAGCTCATTTCTTTTTGCCTGATGAAGAAGGAACTATGGAAAACTCTTGGGCAGTTCATCAGCTTTACACAACAGCCAATTTTTCAGAGAAAAGTAAGTTTATGGCATTTATTACAGGTGGACTCAATCAGCAAGTAGAACATCATTTGTTTCCAAATATTTGTAGTATTCATTATCCTGCTCTTTCTAGCATTGTAAAGCAAACAGCAGAAGAATACGGACATCCTTATCTGACAGCCGATTTTCCGACAGCAGTTGGTTCTCATGTTCGCTTCTTAAAGAAAATGGGAAGAGAAGAAAGACCTGTAATGCACTAAATAAGAGTGGTAAATTATTAGCTGTGAATGGTAAATGAATACAAACGGCTGATTATCATTTTTTTTATAAAAAAATTTCCTTTAGTTCATTTATTTTTCATTCCTTAAACTATGATTTTAAGAAACTAGCCTTTGTGGATATTTTAGTGTAGCGACACCAACAAAAACGTACATTTTTCAAGAAAAATATAGGGATTTGATTTATCAAGTCCCTTTTTTTATAAATTATTTTTAAATTTTCAAAACTTTTTGAAAGTTTTGAAAGTATAAGGTAGTGTAAAGTATTTATTTTTACGTTATTTACTCTAAAACAGAATTTTAGTAGTAAATTTGTCAAAACATATCTTTTTAATTTAAGTTAGTAAGCCGTATTTTGAGTTTAGGTTTTATCTTCATTACCTCATTATTACTTACAATTTAATTGGCTGTCTTTTTGACTTATTAAAATTTATTAGAAAAAAGGTAGCTTCATTTTAATAAAAAACAAGTATGGAATTAATTTCAGGTTTTTCAAAACTCTCTAAAGAAGAAAAAATTAAATGGATTGCCAAACAATTAGGACAGTCGTCAGATGAATTACTAGACCAGTTTAGTAGTTTTTGGCACAACGACCCACACGAACAAAAAGTCTTTGATGAGTTTAGCGAAAATACACTGACCAACTATTATATGCCTTTCGGCGTAGTTCCAAATGTTATTTTGAATGGTGAAACGTTTGCTGTTCCGATGACGATTGAGGAAAGTTCGGTAGTTGCAGCAGCTTCAAAGGCAGCTAAATTTTGGCAGTCAAGGGGAGGTTTTCGTTCTGAAATTATTTCTACAAAAAAAATAGGACAAGTTCATTTTCTTTGGAAAGGCGATTACAATAAAATGTATTGTGTTTTTGATGAAGCAAAAGAACAAATGCTAAAAGATACAGCCGATATTACCAAAAGTATGCGTCAGCGTGGAGGTGGAATTTTGGATATTGAGCTTTTGGATATGCGCCATTTGGATGATAATTATTATCAAATAAAAGCTACTTTTGATACGTGTGATGCGATGGGTGCAAACTTTATAAACTCTTGTTTGGAGCAATTTGCCAAAACGCTTCAAAACTGGGTAGCCTCAAAAGAAATGTTTAGCGATGAAGAAAGAGATGCTACAATAATAATGTGTATTCTTTCGAATTATACGCCCGAATGTTTGGTCAAAACGTGGGTAGAATGTCCGATTGAAGACTTAGGAGGAAAAGATGGACTCATTGACGGACTAGATGCCAAAACATTTGCTTTCAAATTTCATAAGGCGATTGAGATAGCAAAAAACGATGTTTATCGTGCCACAACACACAACAAAGGAATTTTTAATGGTATTGATGCCGTAGTTTTGGCTACTGGAAACGATTTTAGAGCTGTTGAAGCCTGTGGACATACGTATGCTTCTCGCTCTGGACAGTACAGAAGTTTGTCAGATTGTAGCATAGAAAATGGAATTTTTAAGTTTTGGTTAGAAATGCCGATTGCCGTCGGAACGGTTGGAGGACTTACTTCACTACATCCACTTTCAAAGCGTTCTTTAGAAATGCTTGGCAATCCGTCTGCGCCAAAACTAATGCAAATTATTTCTACTTTGGGCTTGGCTCAAAACTTTGGAGCAATCAAATCACTTACCACAACAGGAATACAAAAAGGACACATGAAAATGCACCTTTTGAATATCTTACGCAACTTTGAAGCAACAGAAAAAGAAGTAAAACAAGCCGTTGAATATTTTAAAAATAATACAGTTTCTTTTAATGCTGTAAGAGAATTTTTGGCGACAGTTCGTACTCACGTTTAAAACAAACCCTAAGGGTTTTCAAAACCCTTAGGGTTTAAAAATATCAATAACACACAAAATATTTTCAATACAAATTGAACAATTTTTTTACTCTTCCAAAATCCCTTTTTTATTTATGAATCGTTTTCACGGAAATGGAAAACTGCTCCTCAGTGGGGAGTATTATGTGCTTGATGGTGCAATGGCTTTAGCTGTTCCCACTCAAAAAGGTCAATTATTACAAGTTACTTATGCCCCTTCAGCGCATCGTGTGTTGCATTGGAAAAGCTACGATAGTAATGGACAAATTTGGTTTGAAGCTCGTTTTGATATCGAAACTTTTGAAGCCTTAGAAGGCTATGTTTCTCAAAAATCAATGGTTTTGCAGAAAATTTTGCAAACGACACGCAAAATTTCAAAGAACTTTTTGGTCGGAAAAGAATATGTTTTGGTAGAAACTTTTTTAGAATTTCCTCGTCTTTGGGGGTTGGGAAGTAGCTCTACACTTATTCATAATGTCGCAAAATGGGCAGGAATAAATGCTTTTGATTTACTTGCCAAAACTATGGGAGGTTCGGGTTATGATGTAGCTTGTGCAGAATCTGAAACACCAATTTTGTACGAAAGACACGACGGAATTCCACGTACAATTCCAGTTGATTTTAATCCTCCTTTCAAAAATCAAATTTATTTTGTCTATTTAGGTAAAAAACAAAATTCTGCTGAAGGAATTTCGTATTACGAAAAACTAAAAAATATAGAAAGTAAGAAAGATAAATTAGTAGAAGAACTTTCAGGCATTACACACAAAATTGTAAGTGCTACAAAATTAGAAGAATTTGAAAAACTAATTGCTAAGCACGAAGAAATTATTGCTGAAAATATGGCAATGGAAAGAGTAAAACAAACTTATTTTTCTGATTATTGGGGCGAAGTAAAATCTCTCGGTGCGTGGGGAGGAGATTTTGTTCTAGTTACAAGTCAAAAATCAAAAGAAGAAACACAAGCCTATTTTTTAGAAAAAGGAATGGATACTTTTCTTACTTATGACGAAATGGTAAAAGGCTAAGTTACTTGTGTCGTTGGTGAGGACACCAACAACGGCATTGAAATTAAACTCCATTCTTTCAGTTTTTTTATTGGAGGAATGGAGTTTTCAATTCAAAAATCAATAATTTAAATAGTCATCCTGTTCTAATCCTTCTATCTTATCAATTCGAATATATGAGATTTTATTTCCACTAGATATTCCTAATTTTCTCAAACTTTTCATTTTATAAATAACATTTGGAAAGTTTGTAAAGCGATTGTAACCAAGTTTTAAAGTATGTAGTTTTTTCAAATCATCTAATTTAGTAGGAACACTAGAAAGAGAGTTTCCATGTAAATCTAATACTTCTAAATTGATAAGATTTGATAATTTTTCAGGTACACTTTTTAAATTGTTATTATCTATTTTAAGAATACGTAGTTTTTTTAATTTATTCAGATTAGTTGGTATTTGAGAAATATCATTATTTCCAATATTTAATTCTTCTAATTTTACAAATGATAGTAACTCTTTAGGAAAGATTTTTAGTTTGTTATTGCTAATGTCTAGTTCTTTCAAATTTTCAAATTCTAACCATTTACTTGGAAATTCTTCTAAATTACTATTTTCAATATAGAGTTTCTCTAATTTTTTCAATTGAGTTAATTTATTGAGTTCTTCAACAGAAATTTTGCTCCTACTTATATTTAATTCTTTTAGGTTTTTGAAAAGAAAAATCTCATTCGGCAAAGAATCTAATTCTATATATGAAAAGTCAAGATATGTAATTGTATCTGGTCTTTGTTTAGATTCTTCAATAAATTTAGTCATATATAATTCCTTCATTTTTTGTTGTTGTGAGTAGCTTTCTTCTCTAACTTGAATCCTTTGAGAACCTTTTACTCTCATCGTATCTCTAAAATTCTCTATTGAATCATAACAAACTAAAATCATATCCAAATAAATATCAATACTATCTTTTATGTTTACATCCTTTTTACTTAAAATTACTTTACTGAAAATAGTTTCATAGTCATGATAATAAGTGCAACTACCAACTTGACCTTTACTTTTTACACTATCAGAAGAAATAGTTAAATCAATATCAAAACCTGTCATAAAACCTTTATGCATACTAACAACTAAATTATCATCAACCACTCTACATAAAGTAAAATACTCAAATATTTCGTTCTTTCCCTCTAATTCTCCATTACTAAAATTAGCAACCAAAGGCTCACTAAAATCATAATTAGCATCATAAATAAGCTGATGTTTTGGTTCTTCTATTTCCTTCTTCTCAACTTCATTATTTTGAAATAATGAACTATCAAAGGCATAAAACCAACAAGCCAGCATAGAAGCCAAAGCAATAATAAGAAATAGTATTTTTTTCATAATCTTGAAAGGTTAGTAGTTGTGATTTTTATTTTTCTAGTCTTCATTTCTTTTTCCCATTCTCGTTGTTCCTTGAACGACCATTGTATCAATATATTTTCCATTTTCTTCTGCATAGACAAAACTCATATCAAAGTAAACATCTAAGCTATCCGAAAAATTTAGTGTTTTTGAGTTGATTATAATTTTACTTTTTAGAGGTCTATAACTATGATTATATGTGCAATCAGATACTTTTGCTTTGCTTTTTACATTATCTTTCGTAATTATTATTTCTACTGATGCTCCAACTATTGCATAAGCTACCAATTTTAGAGAATCATTTTTGTAAATAGCATAATTTCTATTTAAGTCTGATGTACTACGATGAAAAATATTGGGCAAAATTTCCGTAATATGCTCTGCCACTAATGAGGGTTCTGAAATAATTCCAGCAGTATAAGTTGTATCAAAAATAAGAAAATGAGTTGAATCTCCTATTCTTGTTATTTCTTTCTCTTTTTTTTGAATGGAAACACTTTTATTTTGAAAAAATGAACTCTCAAACACATAAAACAAACAAGTAAACATAGAAGCCAAAGCGACAATAAGAAATAGTATTTTTTTCATGATTATATAGAAATTTGTAGAATAGCTGACAGTTTAATTTTACAGTATTTTATTTGTTATAAGACAGAAATTTCAAAATAAAAACAAAAAAACTTAAAAAAAGCTATACTATTTTTAATTTTCTACGTTTTACTATAAAGTACAATTTATTTTGAATATTTTAATACAAAAATCCATTAAAGATTATATTTAATATTAAATTAGTTCAAAAATTTATTTATTGTATTCTATCTTAACTACTCATCTAATCATTATTTCTATGAAAAGTAACTCATTTTTTGAAAAGAAAATACAGAAAAATTATAGCATTCATTCTGTAAAACTTAGCTTGTTTGCACTTTGGATTTGTGTGTTTGTTGTAAGTACAAGTTGTCAGAATGACTCTTCCAATTCAGAAACAAATGATTCTTCTATTACTAATTCTATCAACGAGGACATAGAAAATAATTCTTCAACTACTTCTACTTCACAATCTAATACAGTACGACCAGATTTAGATAATCAAAATAATGAACGTGATAATTTATTAGCTGAAGATTATGCAGCCAATTCAGAAAGTAATTCAGATTCAGATAATTCTAGTTCATTCACAAAACAGGATTCACTTGAGTTTTTCAAACGCTTTTCTCCCAAAACGCAAACTTTTGTAATTGATTCGGACAAAGACCAGCATATTTTTGGAGAAAAAGGAACACATATTTTAATAGAAAAAAAATCTTTTGTTTTTGAAGACGGAACGCCTGTAAAATCAAAAGTAAATGTAGAACTAAAAGAATTTTACGATAAAAAAACAATTCTTTTGGCAGGATTAGCCACACAGACAAGAAATGGGTTTTTGGAAAGTGGTGGAATGATTCATGTGCAAGCCACAGCAGAAGGCAAAAAAGTAAAACTCAAAAAAGAAATTACTATCGAAATGCCTACGCTAAATACAAAAGTAAGCAGTCAAGAAGAAATGAAAGTTTATTTTGCTTCTAACAACTCAAACAGTTCTTTAGATAGAAACTCTACTCTAAATCCTCCTACAAATTGGCAAACCAATGGAACTTTTATTGATATGGAGGTTCCAGAACCAGATTATATGAAATGGAAATATCTTGGAAAAAAAATACATAAAAATTATGTTCGAGCAGATACCGTTTGTCAGTGTGCCGATGTTTCTTTAGTGTATGAAAAAATAGAACCTTTATCAAAAGCTATTGAGTACAAAGAAGATTTTACACACAAAAAAAAGCAATCTGTTTTTCCTAAAGCTCAAAAAAGTATTGATAAATTAAAAAAGAGAAATCAGCGTTTTTTTCCATTAGAAGGTTCTAAAAATATTCGGGTAGTAGGAAATGCCACTCAACTGGTATATGATTTTTATCCTTTGTCAGAAGAAGATATTTATTCTTATGATACTATCAGGGTTGCCTTTGAGATTGATGAGTTTAGAACAGGAACAGTAGTAGAACGTATGGAAAGCACACATAATGCTGTCAAAAAATATACAACTCAAACGAGTATCCGTCCGAATAGTGGTGTTTTTCTGACTGTTGAATTATTAGAAAAAGGAATTTGCAAGCAATCTAAAAAACGTTTTTTCTTGCAATCTTTGAATGCTGCATCCAAAGTGTTGCCAGAAGCTGAAAAAAGTAAAAATGAATGGAAAAGAATTCAGAATGGAACACAGGAAAATTATGATTTGTCTTATGATAAAAGAGATAAAGCAATTATGGTTTGGACAGGAATAGTTAGAACTACGAAAGCAAAATACAACAATGAAAATTATTATGAAGGAGAAGGACGCACCTATCAAAAGTATATAGATGAAGAGTTGAAGAAAGAGTTTGAAAACAAAAATGTAAATTATGCTAAGTGGATAGATAATCAAGCGAAAAACAACCCCAATTTTGATGAATCAAAAATCACAAGTTATGTACTCAAGACAAAACAAATGGGATGGATAAACTGCGATAGATTTTATGGGATTCCTGAAGAGAGAAAAACAGATCTAATTGTCAAAACTCAAACCACAACAACACTTATTTTTAATAGAATAAATGCTGTTATGAAAAGTAATTATCATTCAAAAGGAGTACAGTTTGCCAAAATTCCGAAGGGAGAAAAAATTACTCTCTTTAGTGTTCAGAAAAAAGAAGGCAAATTATTTATGGCATTACACGAAACAACTATCGGAAATGAGCCTATTTCACTTGTCTATGAAGAAGTTAGTTTTCAAGAAATGCAAGACAAACTAGATTATCTTTAAAATCAGTTGTTACTTATCTCAATAAAAAGCATTTAAAAATCAAGTATAAATAAAGCCTAGAAAAATTCAATTACGTTTCAATTATCTCGCAATCCTAATCTCAACTACTATGAAAACTTCACAAAGTTCATTCAGAAGGTCAAGCTCAGTTTTATCTGTTATCTTTGTTTGTCTTTTATTTATAAGTTCTTGTAATACAAATTCTACTTCTAAAGAAGACAAAATCAGTCAAGAAACAACTACTGTGTCAAACTCTGATACAAATATAGACGAAAATAGTTATTCGATTGATAGTAATTCTAACGCCATTAACAACGAACAACAACCAAATTCTATTCGTCCAGTATATTCAAACAATGATTCAGATGATAATACAAACATAAACGAACAAGATTTGTATGCTGAATTTTCGGCGCAAGATTCTTCTGAGTTTTTCCAACGTTTTGCCCCAAAAACACAAACATTCAAAATTTCAAACAATGAAGAACAAGATATTTATTGTGATTTAGGAACATATATTCATATTGAAGAAGGTTCTTTTGTTTTTCTTGATGGAAGTCCTGTTACTACACCTATAAATTTTGAGGTGAAGGAATTTTATGATAAAAAAACGGTTTTACTGGCAGGCTTGGCTACTCAAACAAAAGATGGCTTTTTGGAAAGTGGTGGAATGCTGCATCTTGAAGCTACTTCGGATGGAAAAAAAGTAAAACTCCAAAAGAAAATAGCTATCGAAATGCCTACTTTTAATACAAATACAAGAAGTAAAAATGGTATGAAGGTTTATTTGGCGAGTAATTCGAAGACAAACTCAAATACTGCTAATTTGAATAATGTAAATAATCCTCCTTCTATTTGGCAAACCGACGGAACAGAAATTGGAATTGTAAGTATTCCAGAAAAAAGAGATTTTTATAAGCTACGTTTTTTATATAAAAAAGATAGCCTTGATGCGCCTCAAACAAATACAAATGACTGTGAGTGTGCTGATGTAAATTTGATTTCTGAAAAAATAGAGGCTTTGTCAGAAGAAATTGATGTAGAAAAAAGCAAAGAGTATCTAACGACATTTCGTACCATCAAACCTACAACATCAAATAGACGAGTAATTACACCAACAATTCAGAGTACATTTTCGGTTGTAAAAGACACAGTAGCGTATGAAAATTATAAGAGTTACCAAATGTCCTTTTTTGAAAATCCAAATCAAGAAGATATTGTCTTTTATGATACGATTCAACTTGCTATCGAAATCAGTAAAAAAGGAACAGCAAAAGTAATTGAGGAAATTACAAAAACTAATAACGGTTTGAAAAATACTTCAGTTATTCGCTCCGTCAATTCTTCTGGTGGACTTCGTTTTAGCGTAAATACTTCGAAAAGTGGTATTTGTAAAGGACAAAAGATAGCTTTTTATCTTCAGTCAGTTGGTTTGTGGGAAGATGTCTTGGAAAAAGGAGAAAATCAATTTAGAAGTTGGAGAAGTTCGCAGCGTAAAAGCGACGAGAATTATACTATTTCTTATAAAAAGCGTAAAAAACCCATTTTAGTTTGGACAGGAATTATCAAAACCACTAGAAAAGCCTTTGTTGAAGATTATAGAATGACACGAGCTTTGAAATATTATCACAGAACACCCAATGTAAGAAAGCAAGTTGCTTATGATGCCTATCGTCAGAAGTACATAGACCGTTATGAACAATATGTAGCAAAAAATAAAGCAACTTTAGAAACGACTCAAGTATTAGATTCTTATGTTTTTCAAACTATGGATTTAGGTTGGATTAATTGCGATCGTTTTTATGGTGTACCAAATACACAAAAAGTAAATTTGCTTGTCAATTCTCATACACCTGTTAGAGTTATTTTTAATGACATAAATGCTGTCATGCGAGGTACACAAACAGGAAAATATAATACATTTAGCAGCATACCTAAAGGAGAACGAATTACCATTTTTGGTGTTCGCAAAAAAGGAGAAAAACTATTTATGGCTTTTGAGAAGGTCAGAGTAGGCAAAAACCCTGTTGATTTAGTGTATAGAGAAACTACTTTAGAGGAAATAGAAAAAACGTTGGCAAATTTGTAAGACAATAAATTCCCTCAATTTTTTTAATTGATAAAACGGCTATTTTTACTCAAAATAGTCGTTTTTTTTATACTAATTTAGAATACCTACAATAAAATTTACTTTTTATATTTCCATTTTACTACAATTTGAAGAATAATTAGAGTTGCCCTTCTTGTGGTTTTATTTTAGAGAGATTTTCTCCAATAGATTCCAAATTCAATGGTCTGTCTACAAATTCTTCCATGGTTGTCATAGTAGATAAAGATTTTTTTGGTAACTTATCTTCATCAATAGAATTGACAAAATCAACTAAGTTTTTCATTTCTTTTTTCGAATTAATCCACCAGTTTGTAGTCCAGATACGGTAATAATGAATTTTCATTCTTTCAGTAATAATTTTTCCTCTATATATGTCTTGGATATATGCTTCTTCAGTATTATGATGCATAGCACCATCACATTCAATAGCTAAAATAGGTTTTCCTGCTTTATGAGCTTTTATTACAAAGTCTAATTTTAAACTTCCAAACTGATATTCAGCTTCTACACGTTCTTCTCCAAATTGTTCAGAAAGGCGATGATATAATTCTTCTTTAAGTGGAGAAAGCTGGTTTTGTACTTTATCAAAACGTTCTCCTTCCAAGCAGTATTTTTCTAGAAGCTCCAAAATAGTTCTTCTTTTTTTACCTTCATTTTCTTCTATCGCTTGTGCATATGATAAGTAGGCATATAATATTGCTCTTCCTGTATTTCCTCTAAGTGCAAGTTCCTTTGCATAACGATTATAATAAGAAGAAGGAATAGAAGTACAGACATACACCTGATATTTTGCTCTAGTAACAAGAACATTAAGTAATTTATATCCTTTTGATAAATTTAGAGGTCCAAAATATTGTTTAAATACTCCTTCTTCATTTTTACCAAATGTTGTAGAAATTAGAATAATATCTCGTTCATCTCCTTGCATATTCTCTAAATTTTTGACAAAAAATCCATCTTCTTTTATTTTTTCATAACGTTTGAGAAGTTCTTTATTTCCTTGACAAGTTTTTTGAATTAATTCTAAAATCAAATTACGTTGTTCTATATTAAAAGTAGCTATTCCTATTGTCGGACAGTCTCCATAACTATTCTCACAAATATGTCCAAACAGAATATCTACAATCATTTTGGCTTCTGTCATATTGGTTCTATTTTTATCATAAATACCATCAGCTTGCAGAAAACGGATAGGCTTATACGCAAAACGTTCAGGCATAAGCATAAGCCTTGAACCATAGAAAGCAGAGTTTGAAAACTCAATTAGGAACGGATGACGAGAGCGATAATGAAAATCTAAATAAGATTTCTCATAGCCTGCATCTAAAGCAAATTGTAACAATGATTCTTTATCAGCCAATTCTCTTGAGTCAGGTTTTATTACTAAAGGAGCTTCTTCATGTGTTTCTTTATCTTCTAAATCAATGTCTAATAAAATATCCCTTCCAAAATAATTGGTAGGAGGAGTTTGATGTACATCTCCTGAAATAATTCTATAATTCCCACGCAAATAAGATGAAAAAGTATCTTCCAATCTCAACTGACTTGCCTCATCAAAGATAACAACTTCAAATAGTCCTTCTTTCATGGGCAGAATTGAACTAGCTACTGTGGGGCTAACTAAAATTATAGGAAAGAAACTACTAAATAACTGAAAGTCAGTATGAATTATCTTACGAAGTGAATTTTTGCGTTTATTTTGTTTATTTTTTTTATAATTATAAAGTGTATTTATATTTCCTCCTTTTAACTTAAACTTTTCTAAAGCTGTTTTTTGCACACTAAGCCAATGTGCAATTATCTTATCAACTTGCATCTTTTTTAGTTTTTCAGTTAATTGGTCAAGTTCTTCTATTAAATGATCATCTTGTTGGAAAGGTCCTATTTCTTGTTCGTATTTAAAGAGAACATTATCCAAATACCAGCTCTCAAAGGTATTTGCCCAATCGTTGGATTTTGCTTTTATGAGCGCAGTAAAAACATTTCTTTGTGGTGTTTTTAATGAAATAACAAAATGTTTCCACTTATAATACTCTTGAAAATCATCTATTCCTACCAAAATAGATTTCATCTTTTCTTGGTAAGCAAGTATAGATTTGTAAAGTGTTTCAAAATTTTCTACACCTTCTTTATTTGGAAATTCTACATCAAAATACTTTATTTCTTCTTGCCTATCTACAAAATCTTGATATTGTTTTAAAAATTCTTGTTTGAAATTTTTGACTTTATCATGTTTACGAGAAACAAAAGAAAAAATCATGATAGAATTATTTCTAAATACTCTATTGTCTTTAAACTCTTCTCCATAAACAGTTTTATGAGCAGTATATGTATCAATAATATCTTGAGACTCTCTAACCAAACGGTTTAAATTTTCTTCTATTTCTATGCGTTGTGTATGTAAAAATGTTCCTTGAAATAATTGATCATTTAACTGCTCTAAAGGATGATTCTCAGCAGCAACTTGTTTGAAGAGATAATATCCTTCTTTTATTTTTTTTGTATATAACTCAAACTCCTCATAATCAAATGAATATTCGCTTCTATCCAACAAATGTTTTAAAGAAATATTTTCTCCTATACGTTGGCTATGCATGTATTTTCCTACAACATCTTTCCAACAATCATCTCCAAATATCTTCTTTAAAACAGCTTTATGCCTTCTATTAATATCTCTTTTTAATTGATTATAATTATTGAGTGCAATTTCATACTCTTTTTCTCTAAAATTATGACGATATTCTTCTATTTGTTCAGCTGCATTTCTAACCTTTGCAATAACTGTTCGTCTATCTTTAGTAGTATCTTCAATAGAAATACAAAACTCTCCACAGCCTAAATCTTCCAAATTTTGGCGAATAACATCCAATGCTGTTTTTTTCTCACAGACAACCAAACACTTAGCACCACTTTCAATGGTATTGGTAATAATGGCTGTCAATGCCTGACTTTTTCCTGTTCCAGGAGGTCCTTGTATTACACGAACACTTTTTTTAGCAAGTGATTGTAGTATTTTTTCTTGACTTGGGTCTGTATCTATACTTGATAAAGTAGAAGTTTGATAAGGGTCTGGAATTAGATTTTCGAATCTAAAATTATTAAAATGTGACATAATATAGTCTACATCTTGTATAATTCCTTCTTTTTGGATTCTATAGAGTCCAAAAACACCTGACCAAATTATCTTTGGAAAATGGGTAGAAGCATCTTCGTCGATAGTAGGAATGGCATCAATATGTGGCTCTTGAAAATCTTCTATATTTTCAAGATTGAAACGTTCCATTATTGTATTACAAATGTTTTTTAGTTGTGTAAAAGTGAGAATTTCTTCATTTAAATATTCTTCTACTGCAGCTTTAAAAACTATCTTTTCTTCTTGCTCTAAATGATTGATTAGAACTTCATTGAGCAAAATAGGGTCTTCTTCTGTACGAATTATTTTCCATTCATTAATTTGATGAATAGATTTTTCTAAATACATACGCCAAATAATAAGAGGAGATTTTATTACTTTATTTGGATTATGTTTACTTCTACGAACAACAAGAGGATAGCCAAAACCAAATGTACGTACACCATATTCTTGATAATCATCATTGTTTTGATGATTGATGGTATCCAACCTTTTAGCTATCTTATCAAAATTAGATTTTATTTCTGAAGAAGAGTCATCTTGTAAAGAAGTAAGCGAAAGGGTAAATCGCATTCCTTGTTTTTCAAACAGTTCCTGTATAAATTTATCTGCCAAGCCTTCCTCTATTTGATTAAACTGATAAGCATCAAGGCGAGTAGCATGATTTTTAGGTAACACATTTAGATGAATATATTCTAAATTGCCTGTTTTTAGTTTACGATTGACGTAGCTGAGAAAATTTGGGGTAATCATGGAGCATATACAAGGGAATAACACATTTTATACAATTTCACAATGCAAGTAGTTTATTTTTTAAATAAAAAACAACTAATTTTCGATAGATTTATCTGTATTTTAGGCAAGTAGAAGATATTTTCAGATAGAAAATAGTTGAGCAAAAAAACATTTCTTTCATTCATGTTTTCTTATTAATTTTATTATTTTATAGTAAGTTAATTGCATCTAATTTGGAGTTTTTTTAAAAATTTATCGTATTTTTCCCCATTGGTAACATCCATTATCTTCAATAAAGAATGATTACCAAGGAAGATTGTATTTTCTTGCCTTGGCAATGGTCATTTTTCCAAAAATGAATAAGCCCTTGCTAATAGCGAAAAATGCAATGAAATTAAAACTCTCGTTTTATGATGTGATTAACCTAGTTTTCTAGCTTCTTACTTTTGAATGTCAAGGTTTTTTATTGAATTATAAAATTTGAAAGAACCTAAAAAAATACTATCTTTTCGTATGCAATTTTTTGTTAAAAAGCATCGTAGTATTAACAAAGAACTGAAAGAAAATTTTCTACTACCTAATTTACCTAAAATTCGCCGTTGTTGGTATCCTTACTAATAACACAACTATTCCAAATTTATGAATAACTTTTTCAACAAATCCTACAAATCTATTTTCCCAGTAATGGGAATAGTTTTTCTGCTTTGGCTGGTTTCCTGTGCCACAACAGAAAAATTACAAGTCATTGACCAAAATTTTGGCGAGCAAATCGCACTTCAACAAAATCTTACTTTTACATTCAATCAAGCCATTGCAAAACCAGAACAATTAGATGCTTGGCAGGAAATTGAATATTTAGATATTAATCCGAAAGTAAAGGGAAAATTTAAGTGGACAAGTCCGACGACGCTTATTTTTTCGCCAGATGAAGGATTTGCTCCCAACACAAAATACCAAGTAAAACTCACTCAAAATCTGATTGCAGAGCTTACACAGAAAAATATTGAAGTTGATAAAGAGAAAAAATTTGAATTTCATACACCTTATTTAGACCTTTCAACAGCACAAGCCTATTGGAGTACAGATGCGAACGGTTCGCCAGAACTTCTTTTGAATTTACTTTTTAATTATGACATCAATCCTAGTGCATTGAACAGTTTGCTTTCACTTTCTACTTTGGGAGCTTCGGAAACAGGAAACGGAACGGCTGCAAATTATACTTTGAAGAGCAATGAAGCAGGAAAAAACATTCGTTTGGTCGTAAAGCCAAATACAAGCGACAGCAAAGAACTTGCAGGAAAAACCATTTCCATTAATATAAAAGAAGGCTTAAAAATGACAAAAGGCGACGGAACTGCTCCTCAAATGTCATTCAAAACTGATATTCCAGACCCACAAGTTTTTGAAATAACACAAGTAAATTCATATAAAATGAATAACAAAACGATTGTCAGAGTTTTGACGAATCAAAGTGTTATGCAAAACGAATCACAGATTAAAGACCTCATTTCTATCAAACCACAATTACGTACAGAAATAGAAAAAACAGATGCAGGATTTTTAATAAAAGCAGATTTCAAAGACGAAACAAATTATCAACTTACCATTGACCAAGATTTAAAAGGTGTTTTCGAAACAAAATTAAGAGCAGAATACGAACACGTTTTGCTTTTTGGTGGCGCAGAAAAAACAATTTCTTTTTCAGATGGAAAAGCAGCTTACCTAACTTCGAAAGGAGAACGAAATATTGGTGTAAATATCTACGGTTTTGAAAAAGTAGAAGTAGAAGTTTATAAAATCTATGAAAATAATGTACAACATTTTTTAAGAGAAATGGTCGGTTTGTACAATTACAACGAAATGGAAGAGTATTATTATGGAAATGGACAGAGAGATTATGGAGATGTGATTTTGAAAAAGGAAATGAAAATGTCTGAGTTCAAAAAGGCAGGAAGTAGTTATGCGCTTGATATGCGTGAAATTGTAGCTGCTGATAATCGTCCGTTTGAAGGAATTTATTATGTAATTCTTCGTTCGCCTGACGACCGTTGGATAAATGACCGTCAGATTGTTTGTGTTTCTGATTTGGGTTTTATTGTTCGTAGAAGTGATGATGAAATTTTCGTTTTTGCTAATTCTATAATGAACGCAACGCCTGAAGAAGGAACTCAAATGCGATTGATTAGTACAAGCAACCAAACTATCCAAACAGCACGAACAAACGCTGAAGGAATAGCAAAGTTTACAGGACTGAAAAAATTAGGCGAAAAATATAATTTTCAGTTTATTACAGCTCAAAAAAATGACGATTTTAGTTATATTCATTTATCTCAAAATGGAATTTCTACGTATGGTTTTGATACAGACGGAATCAATCCAACAGCAGGAAATTATCAATCCTTTATTTATCCTGAAAGAAATTTGTACCGTCCTGATGAAAAAATTAGCTTTAAAGCAATTATTCGTAATTGGGAAGATTGGAAAAGTGTAGGACAAATTCCTGTAAAATGGAAAATCATTATGCCAAATGGTAGAAGTTTGGTAGAAAAACAAAACCGTCTTTCAGAAGAAGGAACATTTGCAGCTACGATTCCACTTCCTAGCACAAGTGTAACAGGAAGTTATACGATTGAAGTTTATACCTCAAATGATGTTTTGCTCTGTTCTCGTAATATAAATGTGGAGGAATTTATGCCACAACGTATAAAAGTAGAATCAAAACTCAATGAACAATCTGTAAAAAGTGGGCAATCTATAAACTTAGAAGCAACAGCAACAAATCTTTTTGGTCCTCCAGCTGCAGACCGAAATTATGAAGTTCGTCTGACATATAATAAAAAAGCATTTCAATCAAAAGATGCCAAATACCAAGATTATAACTTTTATTTGAATATTGGAAATAATCAAATGCCTTCGTATGAAGATTATGAAAATACTGGTGAAACGGATTTGCAAGGAAAAGTAAGTGAAAGTGTCAAAATTCCAGAAACATTTGAAAATATTGGTTTGATGCAAGGAACATTTTATACAACTGTTTTTGATGAAACTGGGCGACCTGTCGGTTCACGCAAAAGTTTTGATATAATTACACAGCCTTACTTTTTGGGTGTAAAAGGATTAGATTATTATTGGATTGGTCTTAATCAACCTCTTAATTTTCCGTTGGTAGCTCTTGATTATGATGGAAAAGCCATTCCTGCAAATGCAAAAGTACAAGTCATTCGTTATCAATGGTACACTGCTTTAGAGAGAAGATACGACGATAATTATAGTTATGTTTCGAAATACAAAGAAATAGTTGAGTACGATGAAGAAATGAAAATTAATCCATCTGGAACTTCAATTACTTTTACTCCCAAAACTTCGGCTCGTTATGAAGTTCGTGTTTCACTTCCAAATGCTGAAACTTATGTTTCGACTAGTTTTTACGCCTATTATTGGGGTTCTACTTCAAATTCTTCTTTCCAAGTTGATAAAGCAGGACAGATTGATATTACCTTAAATAAGAAAAAATATAACGCTGGTGAAACAGCAAAGGTACTTTTCAAAGCCCCTTTTTCGGGTAGAATGCTCGTTACTTTAGAGAAAAATAGCGTTATTACTCATAAATATATTGATGTTCAGAATCGTTCGGCTTCGATGGATATTCCAATTACAGACGAGCATTTGCCAAATGTTTATGTAAGTGCTACGCTTATTCGTCCTCTTTCGAATAATGATGTTCCTCTTACGGTTGCCCACGGATATATTCCGATTACAGTAGAAAATGAAAAAGAACATAAAATTGAATTAGAAATTACTGTTCCAGAGCGTATGCGTTCTTCTCAGAAACAAAATATACTTGTCAAAACAGGAAAACCGATGCAAGATGTAGAAATTACGATTGCAGCCGTTGATGAAGGAATTTTACTGATTAAAAACTTCCAAACGCCTGACCCTTACGGTTATTTCTTCCAAAAAAGAGCATTAGGTGTACAGGCTTTTGATATGTACGAACGTTTGTATCCAGAATTTAAAGCAAATATTCAAAACTTTGGTGCAGGTGGTTATGACTTGGGAAATCGTACTAATCCAATGGCAAACAAACGAGTAAAACCTGTTTCATTTTGGTCAGGAACATTAAAAACAAATGCAAAAGGCGAAGTAAATTATACAATAGATGTTCCTCAATTTTCGGGAGATTTACGTATTATGGCAGTTGCTGTGCAGGGTGCAAAATTTGGTTCGGCAACGGCAAATATGAAAGTCGCTGACCCAATCGTAATTTCGGCAGGTATTCCTCGTTTCTTGAGTCCAAAAGACAAAATTACAATGCCTGTTACGATGAGTAACACGACCGAAAAAGTAGCTCAAGCAACCGTTACTTTAAAAACAAAAGGAGCAGTTTCACCAGATGGAAATACAACACAAACCGTTACTATTCAACCAAATAGTGAAGCAAAAGTAGATTTTAAAATCAATGCGATTGAAGCTGTCGGAACGGCAGAAATTGATGTTGAAGTGGCAGCTTTAGGCGAAAAATTTAATCAAACTACTGATATTACCGTTCGTCCGTTTACTTCTCTTTTAAAAGAATCTGATGCAGGAAGCGTAGAAGGTGGAAAAAGCAAAACGATTAGTTTTAAGCACGATTACGTTCCTACTTCGGCAGATGCAAAACTGGTTGTTAGCAAGTCGCCAATGGTTCAGTTTGTGAAGTCATTGGATTATTTGGTGCGTTATCCGTATGGTTGTGTGGAGCAAACTACATCAAGTGCTTTTCCTCAACTTTATGTAAAAGATATTGCCGAATCGATAGGAAAATCATTGAGTTATAACCTTAATCCTGATGAAAATATCCGTTTTGCGATTGCAAAATTACAATCTATGCAGCTTTATGAAGGTGGTTTGAGCTACTGGCAAGGTGGACACACGGCAAGTTGGTGGGGAACAGTTTATGCAACACATTTCTTAACAGAAGCAAAAAAAGCAGGTTATGAAGTAAATGATGAGGTTTTGAATAAAGCACACGATTATTTACTTACAAAAATCAAATCAAAAGATACCGAACGCTTGTATTATTACAACATCAACGGACAGCTTACTTCAAGACCGATTGCAAACAAATCTATTTTCTATTCGATGTATATTTTGGCAATGGCAGGAAAACAAGATGTTGCAACGATGAATTACTACAAAGCCAATAAACATTTATTAGCGATTGATTCTCGTTATTTACTCGCTTCTACCTACAAATTATTGGGAGATAAGGCGAGTTATGATGTCGTTTTGCCTCCGTCTTTTTCAGGCGAAAAATCTGAACAGTCTTTGGGTGGGAATTTCTATTCCTACATACGTGATCAAGCAATTTCTTTGAATGTTTTGTTAGAACAAGACCCCAAAAATCCACAAATAGGAACATTAGCAAAACAGCTTTCAGAACAATATAGAGCTAAGAAATATCTCAATACACAAGAACACGCATTTACGTTTTTAGCTTTAGGAAAATTAGCTAGAAAGGCTAATAATAGCAATATTACGGCTCAAATTTCGTCTGGTGGTTCGAATCTTTCTGCTTATGAAAATGGTACGGTTGTCCTTACCAAAAAACAAGTTTTGGATAAAGAAATAACTATTCAAACGAGTGGAGAAGGCGATTTGTATTATTTTTGGGAAAAAGAAGGAATAAGTTTGAAAGGCGATTATATCCAAGAAGACAAAAATATTCGTGTTCGCAGAACTTATTTAGACAAAAAAGGAAATGTAATTAGTGGAAAAGTAAAACAAAATCAATTAGTTGTGGTCAGAATAGAAGTTATTTCTACTTCGGTAGATGTTATTGAAAATGTCGTCATTACAGACATGCTTCCTGCTGGTTTGGAAATTGAAAACCCAAGATTAGGAGGCGCACAACAGTTTGACTGGATAAAAGATGCTTCTTCGCCAGACCATTTTGATTTTAGAGATGATAGAGTAAATATTTTTACTGATGTGAGAAAGAAGAAAACACAGTATTATTATTATCAAACTCGTGCCGTTTCAGAAGGAACTTATAAAGTTGGTTTGATAAGTGCCGATGCGATGTATGATGCTTCTTATCATTCGTATCACGGTGCTGGTACTTTGGTGGTGGAGTAAAGTTTTTTGGTATGTCGCTCGTGGGGACATGAGCAGTGGCAGAGGTAATATTATTTTAACCCTAAGGGTCTTCATAGTCCCTTAGGGTTTTTTGTTAAAACTATTTCAAACTATAAAATATAGCTCAATGAACTATTTATTTGCATACTTATTCTTGATTAATATCATTTCGAGTATTATTTTTTGGTCGGACAAACGTAAAGCAATACAATCTAAAAAGAGAATAAAAGAATCTACTTTACATTTCTATGAACTACTAGGGGGAGTATTTAGTATTTTATTTTTAATGTATCAAATTAGACATAAAAACCAGAAAAAAGATTACTTTATAATCACTTATCTTATTACTTTAGTATGGATAGGTTTGGTTAGTTTCTTTATTTTTAAATTTAAAGTCTAAGAGTTTTTTTAAACTATTGACAGCCTTATGAAAAGACTGTCAAAGTTTTATTTTACTCCAAAACAGGATATTCAAATTCTACATTTAGAGGAATGTCTTCTATTTTATTTTCATAATTCATACGTTGCGCTCTTGATATTTTAAAAATTATAGTATCTCCTTTTTTAGCAACTTTCATTAAGTTTCCTATATTTACCATAGGTCCTTTAGTAGTTGCAGAATCAATTTCTACACTATTACGTTTTAAAACAGCTACATAATCTACTGTTCTATATCTTAAATCTTGTATTTTAACTGTTGTAGTATCTATATTCGCATAATTGGGTATAGAATTAGATGATATGCCTCTACTTTTTTTAGATATAGTAATAACCTTATTATTTCCTTCTCTTAATTCAATTACAGGCAGAGGAAGAAAAACAGCTTTATAATTCATAATCTGAACCGTATCATTTTCAGAATTGGTAAGAGCAATTTTGATGTTTCCTTCTTCTTTTGGTTCAATAAATAATGTATTTTTCTGTGTTGTATCTTTCCATACTTTTACCTCTGTTTTAGATAAAATATTGATAGTTAATGAACTATCACTTATCGTTTGATAAATTACGACATTTTATGTAGAGCAAACTATCGCTAGTTTGAGAATAAGAATAAAAGCTAAGTAAGCACAAGAAAACGGTTAATAAATATTTCATGAAGTTTTTTAATGTTTGATGTAGTAGATAAACGTAATTTTTAGTTTCTTGTTGTCTATTTATAATTTGATTAAATTAGAAAGTATTTAATGAAAAATATTTATATTTGATTGTATATAGTTCTGTTAAATTATTTAATCTGAAAAAAAATGAAAAATATAATTTCTATATTTCTGCTGATAGCTCTAAATTTACTTTGTTTTCAAACTTCTTTTGCTTGTATAAATGGAGAAACTAGAGAGCTGAAAGATGGAACAAGCATTTATATGGATGAAGATGGATATGTTCCTCATGGGCATGATTTTTTCACTTATGATGCAAAGGAATACAAGAAAATAATGAATGATTTGGATAAATTATATAAAAAAACAAAGGATGTAGATTATCTTTCTGACAAAGGAGTTATTTTGATTTTGCAAGGAAAATACCAAGAGGCTGTAAATTTTTATCTTGAATTAGAGAAAATAAAACCAAATCGTTATTCGACGGCTTCTAATTTGGGAACAGCTTATGAGCTTTTAGGACAGAATGTAAAAGCACTTTTTTGGATAAAAAAATCGGTCACAATAGAACCTTTATCACACAACGAATCAGAATGGTTACACATAAATATTTTGACTGCTAAAGTAAAAGGAAAAAAATATGTAAATAGTGATTTTCTGATAACAACTAGTTTTGGAAATGAAGAAGAACCAAAAACAGAATTATCGTATGATAAATTATTAAAACTAAGAGAAGTATTATTTTTTCAACTCAATGAGCGAGTTTCATTTATTAAAGATAAAAATGAAATTGTTGCTCTGCTTTTATTTGAACTAGGAAATATAAATCTTTTGTTAGATGCTCCCAATGAAGCGATAGAAATATATAAAAAAGCTCAAAAATATGGTTTTGAAAAGCCGATTTTAGAAAAACGCTTATCTTCTTTAGAGATGAAAATGAACAAACAGAAAGAACAGTATGCCTCGGAAGCAGCAAGAGCAATACCTCATAATAGGGCTAAAAATAATTATTTAGAAATTATAGTAAGCGTATTGTTTTTACTAATCATCACTTTTTTTGGAGCGAGGTATATCAGAAATAGAAAATCTAAAAAGAAAATATAATTATCTATTTTCTAAGTTTTTTGTAAGTAGAATAAAAAAGCCATAATGAAATAATAAGCATTGGTATTCCAATAACAGTAAATATGCTTAACATACAAGGCTCTCCTCCACAAGGCTGATTTCCTGCAATTATCATAAAAACACCTCCCAGTATTCCAAAAATGCTCAAAATATTAAATATCCACGCTATAAGTTTCATATTTTTTTATTAAGGTATCTAGCTTCTCCACAAAAAAGGAAATAAAATATAAGCCAGCGCAGCCAAAATCAAATCCATTCCTACCAAAAGCAGTATTTCATCTTTACTAACACTCCACGCCAAACCATCAATGGCATTTTTGGAAGCATCAATCAAAAGCAAAACTAAAGGCAAAATAATTGGAAAACTCAGAATTGCCATCAGCATACTGCTATTTTCTGTTTGTGCCGAAATACTTGAAATAAGTGTCAGAGAAGTAGCAAAACCGATTGAGCCAAGCAAAATGATAAGTAAAAATAAATTCCAATCTTGTACAGGTGTTCCCATCACAAAAATATATGCTCCAATTCCTAAAAAAGAAATCAAAAGCATCAAAAAAGTATTATAAATCATCTTTGCAATAATCAATACTTCGGGTTTGAAAAGCGTATAAAAATACATATAACGCCCTTCACTTTCTTGTACAAAACTTTTTGCAATAGCATTTATACTCGCAAAAATCAAAATTATCCAAAATAGAGCATTCCAAACCAAAGGAGGAAGTTTTTGAAGTGAAAAACTCAAATAACACACAAAAATAGTTGCTGCCAAATAGAGTAAAATACTATTTAGAGCAATTCGTTGTCGCCATTCTAAACGAAATTCTTTTTGTAGCAGCGTAAGGATTTGAGAAATTGCATTTGTCTTGTTTGTCATACTGCAAAGATGACTATTTTTTAGAAAAAATTTAGCTACTTTTTTGCTATTTTTTTATCAAAATAAAACTATTGAATAAAATTTACGTTATCAAAAGTCATTTTATCAAATTTTTATTCCTCTCATTAATTATTTCATTTTTGATATTCTGAATTTCTATATTTTTTATTTAAACATCGTATTAATCTTTTAGAAATATGGCTACACCTCCAACCACCACAGAATCTAAAGTTGTATTGAAAAAACAGCTTTTGGAAGCTGCTCGCAAAAAACAACTTGAAATAGCAAATGATGCTAAGTCAGCTATGAATGAAGCACAAGAAAGTGCTAACGAAGAAAAAGGAAGTATGGAAGAAAAATTTGAATCGTTCCGTACTCAATTACAGCAAGACCGAGATATGTATGCCAAACAGTTTGTGGAAGCAAAAGACAAATTAGAAATTTTGTCTAGGATTTCTTCTCAAAAAATTAACTCTTCGGTCGATTTAGGAGCAGTAGTTATTACTGATGCAAATCAAAAGTTTTTTATTTCTATTAGTTTAGCAGAATTAAAAATTGATGAGAAGCCAAGTTCTTATTTTGCCATCTCTACGGCTGCTCCTATTTATGAGGTGATGAGTGGAAAAAAGAAAGGTGAAAGTTTTGATTTTAGAGGAAAAACAATAAAAATAATAGACCTTTTTTGAGATAAATTATAAGTAACTGGACAAAATTATTTAGGTTATTGTAATCTGTCTGACACCTCAAAGATGTCTTGACAGTTTAAACTCCCACTTTCTAACTCTTTTTTAGATATATTTTATTTTGCTTAATTACTTAGCTACTGTAACCCTACTATTTTTAATTCTATTTCTTAACAATGACTTTAGTCTTGACAATTTATAAATAGAGAAAACCAACCGTCTTTGAAACTCAAATGAAGCTGTAAAAGAGGTTTTAATAAAATAGTAGGATAAATAAATGAAAATATTTTAAAAAGTATGATATGTGTACTTATTGTTGTTGGAAAGAGCAAAAATGGCTATTTTTACAATTTTTCGATATCATACTTTTTGTAACACTCTCAATTTTTTTTTAGAAAAAATAAAGACTTAATTCTCAAAACATGTCTTATCATTCTCATAAGTTAAATTCATCTCATTCTCATATTATTGGCAGAACTGACCCAATTACAGGCGATATGGTTCAAGAAAATGACAAGGTTGTTTTTTGTGCTGTTTGTAAATCTTGTTTTTTAGAAGATAGTTGGGGATATATGAATGACAGACATTGTGAGCAGTTTATGACCCTAAATACTGTTCCTGTTTTACAATCCAGACTTATTATAAGAAGAAGCAAAGAAATGATTGCCGAATTATTGCATACAGGAGCAGATTCTAATATTATGTTTTTGCTTATAGTCATGTCTTTTATAATTTCTGCACTCAGTTTTGGTTTTGTAATTTCTTTGTTTATAACATTTTTTGTAGGTGTTTTGTCTTCTATTATTACTTCAAGAGACTTTTTTAAAGAACTTACAGGAGCAAATAAAAATGATGTACGGCTTTTCAAAAACCGTATTGAGATAGGAAAAGATAGTTTTTCTTGGAATGATGTAAAGCAAATCAAATATCAACGAGAATCACAAATTAATTATCATAGTGAAGGAGTAACACACAATTTGGGTATGCCTTCTTTGTTGATTTACTTTGAGAGTGGGAAGTTTTTAAATAAAGGTCTGCCTACCAAAAGTCGTGAACATACAGGTATTTTTTTGCACGGACTAGAAAAAATATCGCACTTCAAAGAAGTCTTTTTTTATAGTGAAGATAATACTGAATTACGCACAATGATGAATATTAAATCTCAAAGCAAAGGAAATATCGAAATAGGAAAACCTAGAAAATGATTTTTTTATGGATAATCAACAACTAACAAAACAATTATGAGCTAATAAAGCAGTAAATTTCCATTTCTAATGCACATCAATTCCATCAAAATAGATTTCTGTAATTGCAGTATCTTCATATTTTTCTCCTTTATAAACTTCTGTAATTTCAAATTTGAGTGTCCACCAAGGTTTATCTTTTAAATTTTCAAAATTTTCTCTATCAGAATTTCCAATGGGTTCTACTGTAAATGCTTGTTCATTTCTGTTATCTTCCAAATTTAGTAAAGCAGTCGGAACATCATTTATGTAGAGTTTTAGCTGTTTTACTCGTGAGTTTTCTTTCCACGCTTTTTCGGATTTTACATAGCCGTTTACAATTTTTATTTCTGTTATTCTAGGGTGGCTAGGAGGAAAACTGTATGTCAAACTCTCACCTATTCCATCTCCTTTCACACCTTCTACCCAAGCAGTTTCATAGCTCAAATCATACGCATTACGAGGTAAATAATCTATAGTTTTGTGATTACTTTTTAGATAAGAAGAGGCTAAAAGACTATCTCCTCCTGCTCCACAATACCAACTGCAACCACCTCCCAAAATATCCCAATAATTTTCCATTGTTTCATCAAAAGAATCAAAAAATTTGGCTCTTCCGACTTTTTAGCGATTATATGAATTTGACTATCATTCTCAATCTAAAATTTTGAAAGTTTCTAAACCCATACCCACTCCTTTTGAGGGTCTTAATTTTATTATTAATTCCCTCTACTATTCCGTTAGAATATCTATCTTTGAAGAAATTAATAATATCATTTTTCCAAGAATTAAACGTATTTATAAATCTATTTAGAGCCTTATGATTTATTTTTTGAGCTTCTTCTATCCATTGGTCTAGTAGTTTTTTAGCTTCTTGTTTACTCAAATCAGTATTAAATATATTTTGTAATTCCACTTTCATAAAATACACCTGTCTAAGCGTTGAGCTAAACCTAAACGCTTTAAGTAAAACTCGTCTTTCTTTATAAGTAAGGTCTTTCCATGCCTTGTATAAAAGCCATTTTATTTGCTTGAAATGAACGTTTTTATCATCTTTTCGTCGTAATTCTTTACGAATGCTATCTAGCACTTTATTACAATGCTGAAAAAAATGAAAGCGATCTATTACTACATCAGCGTTAGGAAATACTTCTTTTGCTGTATTTGAAAATCCCTCCCACATATCACAAGAAAATACTTCTATACTAGTACAAAAAACTTCGCCTTTGGATAAAAAATAGGCTTTTAAATACTCTTTATTACGGTATTCTAAAATATCCCAAACTTGACCTGTATCTAAATCTACTAAAACAACAGCATATTCCTTTTTTCCTTTTTTGTAAGCAAATTCATCAATACCTAAACGTCGAGGAAAATAATCTAGGTGTTTTTTTATCTCACGTTTACTATAGGTTTTAAAAATACCATCTAAAACATCCCAAAGTATGTTTTCTCGGATAGCTACTTCTTTGAAACTGCTATCTTTCAAACATAAATAAAGATATTTTTCCAAACGATGAGTTTGATTTTTTTGCTTAGAAACAAAACTAAAAACTTCTTGAAAGTAACGAGTACAATCTTGACAATGAAATTGACGAGAAGTTAAGTGTAAATAAACCTCTTTGTCTAAAATATTTCGGTCACGAACAATACGTTCTGAAGTAGAAGTCACTTTATTGCACTTTTTCAAGCAATTAGGACAAATAGAATCGGCTAAATTACTTTCTCCATAAATAGTTAAGCGAAGTGGAGAAGATTCTATTTTCGTTACTGAAAAATCTGAAAAACCTAATAAAATTGCTATTGTGTTAGTATCCATAGAAAGGCTAAATTAAGAAATTATCGCTAAATTGTCGGAAGAACCAAAAATTCTTTCTCTGTTTCAGATAAGTTTTCATAACCTTTTTCTACCATAGCAAAATATTTTTTCTGATTTGCTATAAACTCAGCTTCTCCCTCTTTACTCTTATCTACCAAAACACCTTGCTTTGGATTCCAAATAGGTAAATCTTTTATACTCAAAAATGAAAACAAAGAAAATACGAATAGCAGAGTAAAATATTTCATAATTTAATTTTCAAATGGTGTAATTCCTAAATCTCTTTTTTGAGTTTCTGAAATTTTAGGGATTTGATTACTTTTCAAAAGATTCTTTGCATTTTCATAAATAGAAATATTTTTATTGGTTGGATAATTTCTCAAGAAATGGTCTCTATAAATATTTTCCATTGTAGTTTTGGCATTCTGACTAGGATAAATTTGATTTGCAATTTCTGCCAAACGAATAGAATAATTGGGATTATATTCTGCCTTTAATAAGGCTTCTGTCAAAAGTTCATTCGCTTTTGCTTTTCGTTCTATCTGCTCCTGAGATTTTGCTTTTTTATCAATTCTATCTTTGAGTGCATCTACCGTTACTCCCAACTGATTGATTTCCTTGTTTTTATTTTCTATCACTCGGAAAGTATTTTTATCTAATTTCAGAACTTCTTCTAGTATTTTTTCTTTTTCTACCAGTTTTCCAAGTTGGTCATCTAATTTTTTACTAATTTTCATTGAGTTATTGAGTTGCAATTTCATTTGTTCATTTTGCATCTCTATTTCCTCTTTTCTATCAATAGCAATACTTCTTTCACGTAACGCCCAACCAGCCAAAACACCAAGCATCAAAATTATAGCTATTAAAGAAATCGTCTTAATGACTTTATTTGCTTTTGCTCTACGTTTGCTTTTTGTAACTAATTCTTGTTCGTCAAGAGTAAGTTGAAGAGTTTCTAAATGAGGTTCAATCAGAGAAAGACTATTTTTACTCAGTACTTCGCCTGTATTTTGGTAGGTTTTGAGTCCTGTTTGTAGAATTTCTTTTGCTTTTGCTAGATTTTTTTCTTCTGTTGTGAGCCTTTCAACAATTTTTAGAGCAAGGCTGTCATGAGCCAACTCAACACGCTGTTCGGAAAGATGAATAATACGAACTTTACTGAGTTCCTCTAAACAAAATTTTATATTTTCTTTACTTGCTCCATGCGAATACATGAGATTTGTAGCTTCATGCAAATCCATTGACACACGAGTTCCGTCTTCTGTAACCAAAAGATTCAGAATTGTCCAAACTTGTCGTTCTTCTGTTTTTGGCAAACGATTTTGGACTTTTTTTACTTGTTCTTCCAAATATTCTCCCAAAACATCGCCTATCGTACTAAGTTCTTTGACAAGCTCAGGATTAAAAATAATAGGTTCTGCCCAGTTGCTATTTATGTTATTGGTATAACCAGCCAAAACGCCTTGTTTGGTTTTTGCAAGTTCATAAAGACGGTCTAAATAAATCTGAAGGTAAGTAAGTTCTATCAAACTACGTTCTTCTGCTACCTGCGAAACAATCAAATCAGCCGTTTCTTCTGGATATTCTACTTGAATATCAAAAGCATGTGCCGATTTTAAAATAACTTCTTTGGCATTGGTTCGACGCATTTTTTCAACACGTACTCTATAATCAAAAAGCTGAGGAACACGCTCTTCAAATTGGGATAAATCAGCCAAATACTCCTCACGCATGACCAAAATAACCTTACAATTATATTCACTAGACAAAACAGTCTGCACAAAATCATAAAATTGATTTTGTTCTTCTCTACTTCCCGAAATATATAATTCCTCAAATTGGTCAATAATTACATAAACAGGACGAAAAAATGTCATGTGAAGTGCCTTAATGGCAAGATGCAAAGGGGTGTGTGGTTTGAGTTTTCGTTGAAGATATTTATTTGTTTCTTCCAAAATTGCCGTTCCGATATGGTCTTTTCTACGAACATGAAGAGGTAGCCAGTCATCAGAAGAAAAACAAATGGGCAAACCACAATGTACCAAACTTGTTTTTCCTGTACCAGACGCACCATATACCAAAACTAAATTACTTTCCGTAGTTTTTTTGAAAAGTAATTGAATCTCGGCATCTCTACCAAAAAAAATTTCTTTGTCCTTGCGTCCATACGCTTCCAATACCTTAAACGGACTACTTGTCATAATTTTGATGAACGGCTATTGATTAGTTTTTAGGATAATTTTAGTAACTATTTTCCAAATTTAATATAGTTATTATACAAGAATTATAAAAATACGATTTTTTGAGAAAAATACCTATTCTATTATTTCATCTTTTCTTTCTAAACGAAATAAAATCATTTTTGGTTTTTTTAGACAAAGAGTATTTTAGAAAAAGTAATTAAGTATTTTAATTAAAAATCAATAAAAAACGCTGCAAGCCTAACATTTTTTAATCTCAATAGTATTGTTTGCATAAAACAAATTATATTTGTTGAAATAAAAAATCACACACAAACAATTTTGCCTTTTTGGTTTTATGCCACTTTCTAATCTAAAATCTGCTCAATTTGCCGAGTTTGTTTACATTCAACAAACACATACAGGAAATATTCGCAAACATAACGAAGATGCCTGTGCTGTCTTCAAAACTCCCAACGGTCTTTTATGTATTGTTTGTGATGGAATGGGAGGGCATTTGGGAGGAGAGCGAGCCTCTACACTTGCCATAGAAAAAATAGGAGAATATATGAGTTCGAAACGCTTTGATTTAACAAAACTAAACGACGCTTTAGACCAATCTTTTGCTTCTGCTCATGCTGCTATTGCCTATGAGGCTGAAACTGATTCTCTTTTAAAAGGAATGGGAACAACTTGTGTAGCCATTTTATTTCATCCAGATGCTACTTTTTGCGCCCATGTAGGCGATAGTCGTTTGTATATTTTTAGAAATAATGAGCTTATTAGACTGACAAAAGACCATTCTTTTGTTCAAGGTTTGATTGATGAAGGTAGAATCACAGAAGCAGAATCACTTTATCACCCAAAAAGAAACTTGATAGAACGTGCTTTAGGTTCTGATGATGCTCAACCTGATATTGCTAATTTGGGAAGGGTTTTACAAAATATTAGAATAGGAGATGTATTTCTACTTTGTTCTGATGGACTTTCCAATGAACTAGGCGATGTAGAAATCAAAAATTTTCTTGAAAATGACACACTTACTTTGGAAGAAAAAATTGAACGAATTATGGAACATGCTCTTCAAGCAGGAGGAAAAGATAATATTACGATTCAGCTTATTGAGAAAGTTGAGTAAAAATAAAGTAAGAAGCCAGATTTATGAAGTAAGAAGATTGAGAAGGAACAAGTAAAAAATAAGTTGGATAGTATCGTTATTATTTTGTAACTTAATTATGTAAATAATTTCTCATTCTACACTTAAAAAAAATAAATTATGCCCGATTTATCTCGTATTTATGGAAAAATTCAGTTTGTAGATAATTTTGCAGATTATAAAGTACAAGTAGTTGATAATTTTGCTGATATAGATGTTCAGATTGTCGATAACTTTGCTAATTCAGTAGGAAAATGGCAAATTGTCGATAACTTTGCTGATTATAAAATTCAGATTGTCGATAATTTTGGCGATTTCAAAATCAAGTATGTAGATAACTTTCCTAAAGTAAATTAAGAGGTTGTTTAAGATAAAAATAGGAATCCAAACTAGAAAATAAAGGTAAAAAAACAAAAAAACAAAACTAACCTTGCTTACTCTGTGTTAGAATATTTTTGTGTAATTAAAAATCTTTATGACAGTCTGAAAGCTGTTTTTATATATACTGTGAAAAACAAATCCTTTATTCTTTTTTTATTGGCTGCTGCCAATTTTACGCATATCATGGATATCATGATAATTATGCCCTTGAGTGATAGGCTCATGAAGCTCTTCGAAATTGTTCCTCAAGAGTATGCACTTTTAGTTTCGGCTTATTCTTCTTGTGCTTTTGTAGCAGGACTTTTAGGTGCAGTTTATTTAGATAAGTTTGATAGAAGAATTGCTTTTTTGTTTGTTTATGCCTTTTTTGGAATGGCTACTTTTGCCTGTTCTTTTGTTCCTGATTTTTATTTTTTCTTAATTTTTAGAGGAATTGCAGGCTTTTTTGGAGGTGTAATTGGTGCATTAGTTTTGGCTATGGCTAGTGATTTGTTTGTAGCTGAAGAACGAGGAAAAGCAGTAGGAATAATTATGATGGCTTTTTCGGTGGCATCTGTTATTGGTGTTCCGACAGGTTTGTATCTTGCCATAAAATTTGACTGGCACGCTCCTTTTCAGCTTTTAGGTGTTTTGAGTTTTATTATTTGGATTATTTCTTTCAAATATATTCCTTCATTACGTGGACATATAGACGCAAAAAACAGAGATGATAAAGGAAGTGGACACAAAGAAACTCGTAGAGAAGCACTCTTACAACTTCTAAACTCTAGAAATGCTCGTCTTGCTCTGCTACTTACTTTTACGCTTGTTTTGGGGCAATTTATGATTATTCCATTTATTACGCCTTATATGATTCGTAATATTGGTTTTGAAGAATCACAGATTACACTTATTTATTTTATTGGAGGAGGTTTTACGATTTTCACATCACCTTTTTTCGGACGTTATGTCGATCGTTTTGGAGCTAGAAAAATGTTCAATATTATTCTTCCTATTTCATTCATTGCTGTTGGTCTGCTTACTCACCTTAGTATTATTTTAGATTCTACGCCTATTTGGGTGGCTTTATCTGTAACTACTTTCTTTTTTGTTTTTGGAAGTGGACGTATGATACCTGCTCAAACCCAACTTACTATGGCAATTCCTGCAAAAAGAAGAGCTAGTTTTATGAGTTTGAATTCTTCTGTTCAACAGCTTGGTTCTGCGTTAGCTTCTATTATTGGAGGTTTTATTGTCTTTGAAGCAAATACACCTACAAAAGAACTTATTCATTATAACTGGGTAGGAGTAATTGCCGTTTGCATTGGTATAACTTCACTTTTTGTATTTCCTTTGATAAAATCTGTGAAAGATTAGATAATGAAGTTATTGAAACAATCTTGATTTAATTTTCATTTGGTAAGTTTTTGCTTCAATTAAAGTTTTTAGAAAAAAAGGCTTTTCTTACCTTTGCGTATGCAAGAAAAAATTATTATCCTAGATTTTGGTTCACAATATACACAGCTTATTGCTCGTCGTGTTCGTGAACTCAATGTATTTTGTGAAATACATCCCTTTAATAATATTCCTAATATTGATTTATCTTCAAATGAAGTAAAAGGAATTATTCTTTCAGGGAGTCCGTATTCGGTGCATCAAGAAGATTCACCTAGAGTACCACAGATTTCAGAATGGCGCAAAAAACTACCTATTTTAGCCGTTTGTTATGGAGCGCAGCTTTTGGCGCATACCCACGAAGGCGAAGTAAAACGTTCAGAAACTCGTGAATATGGCAGAGCAAAACTAATTCCTGTTACAGAAAATCCACTTTTAGAAGGCATTACAGCCGATTCTCAAATTTGGATGTCGCATGGAGATAGTATTTATTCTCTACCAGATTCTATTGAAGTGATTGCCAAAACAGCTAGTATTCCTGTTGCAGCTTATCATTTCAAAGGCGAGCCTACTTATGGTTTGCAATTTCACCCAGAAGTAACACATTCAGCAGACGGCAAAAAGATTGTAGAAAATTTCTTAGTTAATATCTGTAAATGTTCGCAAGACTGGACACCTGCTGCTTTTGCAGAAGACACCATTAAAGCTCTAAAAGAAAAATTAGGCAACGATAAAGTTGTGTTGGCTCTTTCGGGTGGTGTAGATTCTACGGTAGCTGCCGTTTTGCTTCATAAAGCGATTGGAAAAAACTTATACGGAATTTTTGTTGATAATGGTCTTTTAAGAAAAGGAGAGTTTGAGCAAGTTTTGGAAACCTATCATAAAATGGGTTTGAATGTAACTGGTGTAGATTCGAAAGAACGTTTTTATCACAAACTAAAAGACAAAACCGACCCAGAAGACAAGCGAAAAGCAATCGGTTTTACATTTATTGAAGTTTTTGATGAAGAAGCAAAACGTATTCAAGATGTAAAATGGCTCGGACAAGGTACAATTTATCCTGATGTAATTGAATCTGTTTCCGTAAAAGGACCTTCTGCAACTATCAAATCACATCACAACGTGGGTGGGCTTCCTGAAAAAATGAATCTTAAAATTGTAGAACCTTTACGTGATTTGTTTAAAGATGAAGTACGTAGAGTTGGTGCAGAGCTTGGCATCGATAATTTTATATTACAACGCCATCCTTTCCCTGGTCCAGGATTAGCTATTCGTATTTTGGGTGCAGTTTCAGTTGATAGAGTTGATATTTTGCAAGAAGTAGATGCTATTTTTATTAATGGACTCAAAGAAGCAGGTTTGTACGATGATGTTTGGCAAGCTGGTTCTATTCTTTTGCCTGTCAATTCGGTGGGTGTAATGGGCGATGAACGTACTTATGAAAATGTAGTCGCTTTGCGTGCTGTTACAAGTTTGGATGGAATGACGGCAGATTGGTGTCATTTGCCTTATGAGTTTTTGGCCGATATTTCTAATAAAATCATCAATAATGTAAGAGGTGTAAATCGTGTAGTTTATGATATTAGTTCAAAACCTCCTGCTACTATTGAATGGGAATAGATTTTTTGAATTGTAAATCCAAACTGCTTTTTTTCATAAAAACATTTTGTATTTGTAGGTTAAAGGCTTGCCTTTGACCTACTGTAATTCAGTTTTTTATCCAAACACAAAAAAACCTTCACTCAAAAAGTGAAGGTTTTTGCTTTTAATTAATTCAAGAATTAATTAGTGTTTATTCAATAATAATTTTCTTGATTACAGTTCCTTGTTTTGTATCAATAGTAAGTGCATACATTCCTGCTGCATACTGACTCAAATCAAGAGTTTGAAGTGTAGAAATTTCACTTGCTTTTATTACTTTGCTTTCTAAAACACGACCGATATTATCTGTAATTGTAAAAGTAACATCAGAAGTAATAGAAGTAGAAAGCTGAATTCTGAAAATACCTGTTTTACTTGGATTTGGATAAACGATTGTTTCTACATCAATAATATCATCTTCTCCTGTAACTACTGGAACTTCAGGAATAGAATAATAAACTGTACGAGTAGAACCTTGACAACCTGTATCAAAAGTAACACGAGCCGAATAATTACCTGCCGTTTCTGGTGTGAAGCTCATCTGACCTGCAAGAGCAGCGTTTTCTTCACCTTCCAAGAACCAAACAACATCAGTAATTGGAGTAATAGATTCAACACTCAACATATCATTTTCTGTACGCAAATAAACTGGCTCTACACGAGTACGAATAATTGTAATTGGAGTAGAAAGAACAGTACAACTATTTTGAGAAGCCTGTACTCTATATTCACCACCAATAGAAGTTGTATATTCAGTTCCTGTAATGTTGCGAAGAACTCTTCCATTACGAACCCATGTATAATTAACATTTTGCTCAGGATTATCTACTGTAAGTGTTACTTCTTCTTCTGGGCAGAATGTAGCTTGAGAAGCAGTAAATGATACATTCGGATTGATTGTACTAATCTCAACAGTAATTTCATCTGTTGCAGAACAACCATTTTGAGTAACAGTAAGCGTATAAACTCCTGATTCTGAAACAGAAATAGAAGCAGTATTTCCAACTACTACATTACTTCTTGTCCATTCGTAAGTAGTTGTACTATCGTTTGTAGCTGAATTTCTTGCACTAATTGTAGCAGAAGACTCACAAGAACGAACAACTATACCTTGAGCAATTTCTGCAATCGGAGCAAAGTTCAAACGAACAGGAGTAATATCAGAAGTAGAAGAACAACCATTAAGAGTAACTCGTACTTGATAATTTCCAGAACGAGTTGCTTCGTAAGTAGGAATGCTAGTTGTTGTTATAGAAACACCATTTACCAACCACGTATAAGATGCTCCATTTACTTCTTCTGCTGTAATTGTTCCTGTAGAAGCACAAGAGAAAACTCTGTCTTCTAAGATAGTTGCCGTTGGTAATGGATTTACATTTACTGTAATTGCAGTACGTGTACTTTCATTTCCGTTACTTACTACACTTACATAAAACGTAGTAGTTTCTGTAATAGAAGGGCTTGTAATTGTTGCAATATTTGTTTCAAACAATGGTGTGGTAGAAACAGAATCTGCATAGATACGATAAACTGCACCTGTAGAAGCTACTTGAATAACTCCACCACTACCACTACATGCACTTGTTACTGACAACAAAGAAGGAGCTGCAGGGAATGTTCTTGCATTTGCTTGAATTGGGTCAGACTGACGACCTCCATTTGTAGCTACTAATCTATAATTATAGAATGTATCAGCATCAAGCCCTGTATCTTCAAAAGAAGTAACAGTTCCTAAAGTAGAAACTACTGTATTTCCTCTATAAAGAATATAACCAGTTGCACCATTTACAGCATCCCAAGTAAGATTGATTTGAGAAGTAGAAATGGCTACTGCTCTAAAATTAGTAGGAGTTGTAACTGTTGGAGTAGATCCTCCACCTCCACCTGTTGGTGGTGTAGTTGCAGCAGTAGTAAAGTTCCAATCTGTTGCAAGAGCAAATCCAGCAAAATCAGCACCTGTTCCTGCTTCTTCTATTGCACCAGTAGCAATAAGTACATTGTATGAAGTACTTGTAGCTAAATCAGCCGTAAGATTTATTGTTACTGTATTTGTAGCAATAGTAACTGTTGCATCTGCATTACCAGCAATAGGGAATGTAATTGGTGTAGTTCCGTCTGTAACTGTAATATTTCCTGTTCCAGCTTGTACATTTCTATCAAAAGTAAGTACAAGGTTTGTATTAATAGCTACGTTTGTAGCATCATCAGCAGGAAAAAGAGTTGTTACTGTTGGAGGAGTTGGCGTTGTAGCAAGTGTAGTTGCGTTTGCCAATACCCATTCAGAGAAATTTGTAGCAGATTCTTCAGCACGAACACGGAAGAAATACTGTGTACTTGCATTCAAACCTGTAACTACTGAATTTATACTATTTGCAGCAAATGGCGACCCTGTAATGGCAGTCCAACCTGTTGTTCCATCTAAAGACATTTCTACTACATACATAGTTTCGATATTCGAATTATCTGCCCAATCTAAAGTGATTTGAGAAGAACTGTTTGCAGTAGCTGTAAATGTACAAGAAGCTAAAGGAACAATTTCTAAACGAGCCGAAACAATAAAGTGATCAGAAGTACTTCGTTCGTAGTTTCCATCATAATATTCATAACCAACACTTACAGAGTTAGCAATATATCCATTTGCAAGTTCATTCGAAACTGTCAAGTGGTCAATCATATCACTAAAACCAACTGTACTACGGAAACCATTATCACTCAATGTTTTTGATAAAATAGTATAATCAGCAGGACGAGTCGTAAAGGCATCATAAGAAGTAGTTTGAGGTATTCCTCCTACTTCGTAAATAGACTCATCAACATCATCATTATAATCTCCACCCATAATTACTTTGTCATTTCCAAGCCAAGCAGAAATTGAGTCTTGCAATAGAGTTACATCAAAACGACGCATGTCATATCTATCTTGCGCCGAACCTGAACGAGAGTGAAGAACAATAAAGTTTACTTCTTCGCTGCTTCCATTCAATGTAACATCAGCTCTCATCATAAATGGTAAACGTCCACTTGCCCAAAAACGAGTTTTGTCTGCTTCTGGATAAGCTGCAAGAGCAGGGTCAATAGCACCACCATTATAATAAGGGTGAATACTCTCGTGCATTGGATAACTAAACTGTGGATTAATGATATTTGATTTATATAAAAATCCTACTTTTTGAGTTTCAGCGATTGGGGAAGTTGCTTGATAAGACGTTCTTTCAGAAAACAAAACTGCCCATGTATCAGGAGTTTCAGCAGTAAGTTCAGTTGCAATTTCTTGCATCAATGCTGTATTATTAATCTCTTGTAAGAAATAAATATCCGAATTTTTATCTTTTAATATTGCTTTTACGGCTGCTTTTTGAGCAGCAGGAGAAGTATTTCCAGAAGGAGTACCACCTTGAGCAAAACCAAACCATTCTACATTATACGTAGAAACTTCTAATGTTTTTGGTAAAGCAATACAAGCTGTTACAGTAGAAGCAGTAGGAGAAACATATACATTTGTACAAGGCAAATCTGCTTGAAAACGAGGGATTAGTTGTGAAGCTGTTTGAAAATAAGCTACCACTCCAACAACATCACAAGGTGTATTAGGTTGAGTACGTCCTGCCAAATCTGTATCTCCATCTATACGCACATCACCCGAATTTGCTCCATTTGTAACATTATAATTAGAGTTTCCAAACAAAAATGCATCTGGGCTTGGAAAAGTTACAGCATTAATTTTGACTAATTCTCCTCTATGAGCATCAAGTTGGTCAAGAGTAATTACTTGAGGAACAACTGGCGTTCCTGCACCCAAATCGGTTACAGAAGTTACATTACTAAGCTGAATTTGATTATTAAAATCAGCACGTGTTGCTGTAACTCTAAGACTTTGTCCAATAGGATAAGTTCCACCATGTATTTGATTATCAAAAATAGCAATACCACCTGTTGCATCTTGAATAAATGCAGGACCTCCAAATTGGTCAGCAGCAGTCAAAACTCCTTCAATAGTAACAATTTCATTTACAGGACGAGTACGAGCAATGGCAATCGTCATCAAAGATGGAGGTACAGTTCCTGTAACAGCTACATTTTGAGTAGCAGCTCCTGTACTTGCATTCGTAATATCTCCACTATGAGAAGTACCAGCACTTGGATTATAACGAACAAAAACAGTCACATTTCCTGCATTTGCAGTAGCAAAAGGAACAGTTACGCTTGTTCCAAATCCAGCTCCAGAAGTTAGTGAAACTTGAAAGTTTGCTGGAGCAGTAATAGTAATATCAGCAGTAAGAGCAGTTCCACTTACTTGATAAGATTGTTCAGCAGAAGGTGTATTGAGAGCAGTTGTTGTAAAGGCTGTTAATGGTGTTCCTGTTACATTTATGATTGCTGTCGGACAATGCGAACCAAACCCATCAAATGTATCTTCTGCAAAACCATCCCATTCAGTTGCTGGGTCAAAAACATCATTAGGATTAATATCTCCAGTAGTAACAGAACATTTACGACGAATAGTATTATTTTGTGTAGATACCAAACCAGTTCCCCACTCAGAAGTTGGTCTAAAGCCTACTTGTCCAATAACATCGATGATAGTACCATTTTCTTTAAGTACAACAGCATCATCTCCATTAAAAAATGTATTTCCTGTCTGATTAGAAGCTGCATTTAAAGTAGCATTAGCAGCACTAGGGTCAGTAACTACATAAGTTCCTTGGGCAGTAATTGTACCTGTTAGGCTTATAGTTTGATTTACTGTTGTAGCTCCATTACTATAAATTTCTATAATAAAGTTTCCTGCATTCAAATCAACAGTAGCATTAGAAGGATTGTAAATTTCTAAACCTTTATTACTACCACTACCTTCTGCATATTCAGAGAAAAATAATGTAGTAGCAGCAGGTGTGCCTTGTATTTTTACATTATCAAAACGCCAAGTTCCTGTACTTGCTTCTGCATTATAACCATAGATACGAAAATAAATAGTAGCTTGATTATTGAGTGCTGTAATAGCTGACAAATCAAAGGCATGAGAACGATAAGATGTATTATCAGGCACGTTTGTTACAGTAGTAGGAATAGCTGTAAAAGTAGTTCCATCTGTGCTATATTGCACTTCAAAGTCTCTAATACCTGTACCTGAACGACGCTCATCAAATAAAAATTGAATTGCTTCAAATCCAGAAGTAGAAGTAGAGAATTGAACATAAGCATCTGTATCTATTGCTCCATCACTCCAACCAGTAAAAGACCAAGAGTCTCCACCACCATTTCCAGCAGGAAAACTCTCATTACCTACACCTGATCCAGCAGAGGCAGTACCTGTTCCAGTTGCAGTAGTAGATACATCTCCTTCAAATGTCCAAGTAACAATATCAGTTTGTGCTTGTGCTTGCAATCCAATTAAGGAGAGTAGCAGTATCAAAGCAAATGATATTTTTTTTAGTACGTGTTTGTACATAATCAAATATGAATAAATTGTTAATAAAAAAGAAAATTGTGTTGTGTAAACTTCCAAAACAGACTTGTTATATCCATTACTCAATTTTGAAGAAACAACTAAAATAGCACAAAAGCTATTAAAATGAGTAGTTGAAGACCTATTTTTAGGAAGTGTTACTCAAACTTATTATTTACAAAATTAACTATCTTATATTACTTGATTGTGAACAAATGAAGGAGATTAAGCAAAGTGTAAGAAAAACAGAGATTAAAAACCATTTTAAATTTTCTCTACTCTCAAGACTATTTTTTCATCGACAGAATTAGACGTAATAGTCGTAAAAAATAAAAATTCATTTTTTCCTTCTAAAATGGAAAACTGTTTTCTGAGGTCTTTTACTGAAATAGGAAAATTACGGGTAACAATATTGAAGCCTTGCTTACCAAATTTTCTTTTAACTTCTTTCTTAGAATAAGTCAATACTTCTTTTATTTCAAATATTTTCCCTACAAAATTTTTATTCAACTCTATTGAAGTGTATAAATGTGTATTAGTAGAAAGTTTATGCAGCTCATAATATTGGGCAATACTTTTAAAAGCACCAGCTTTCAAAACAGCTACATTTGGTTCGTATAAATAATTCAAAATTTCATTTTTGATAGAATAATCAACAAAAATATCTTTTTCATTATCTAATGAAAAGCCAAATTGCACTACATCATCTTTAGTAATTTTTTGTATTTGTTTATTTTTGCCGTGTAAGTTTATAGCATTTATAATTAGTTCTTTATTCCCTAATTCTTTTTCGGAGCTATTAAGCTGATACAGAACCTCTTTGCATTCATTTTGAAGTGCTACAACTTCTACTTTTTCTACATTAGAAAGTCTATTCAAAACTAATTGAATATCTAATAAAGGAGCAGTTTTGAGAAACCACTTACTCCCCACATTTTTAAATGATTCCCACAAATCCACCATATTCGGCTGACAATCTTCCAATAAAAAAACTTTCTTATTCACATCATCTCTACGAGCTGGGTCAAGATAAATCCAATCAAAAACTAAATTTTCAGTTTTAGCTTTTTCTAAAAAATCCTCTGAATTACCACAAATAACTTCAATATTAGTTGCACCCAAAACTTCAAAATTATGCTGTGCGATGCTTGCTAAAAGTTCATTCTGTTCTATATAAATTACTTTTCCTACTTTTTTAGAAAAATAAAAACTATCCACTCCCATTCCTCCTGTCAAATCTACAAGTATTTTATTTTCGTTATTTGTATCACTTCCTAATAGATTCGCTTTATATTCTGCCGTAATTTCAGAAGAAGCCTGTTCGATAGACAAAGAAGGAGGAAAAAGTATTTTATCAGAATTATACCAAAGAGAAATCTTTGACTTTGATTTTTGAAGTGATTTGATTTGATTGCCAATTTCTATTCTCAAACCTTGATATTCTTTTGGAAGATTTAAGAGTGTTTGTGTAATTTCTTTTTCTTTATTCTCTTCTATAAAAATCTGAATATCTTTTTGTAAGAGTGCATAATAATTGGGATAGTTTTCTGATAAAGATAAAGTAGATTTCATACATATAGATATTTTAATCCTCGTTGATGGCAAAGTCTCAACGACGGTTTTTATTTGCTTTTTCTGAAACTGTCAACGAGGTCTAAACCGTCATTGAGGAAAAAATCATTCACAAAAATACATCAATTCTTTATTCCATTCAAAAAAATAATTGCAACAAAGTTGCATTTACAAAAAATCAGTTTTATCTTTGAGCTTTATTAGTGCAACAAAGTTGCATTTAGAATTAAATTTTACCCTAATTTTCATATTAATTTTTCAGAATTATGACTTTATCAAAAAATTCATTTTACTTTTTAGTGTTACTTTTTTCTACTATTTTTTTATTTTCTTCGTGTAAAAAAGATAACCCAGAAATAGCAAATGAAGAAGAATTAATCACAACTCTGACTTATACATTAACAACAACAGATACAACAGGCACAAAAACTGTTGTTTTTTCTTTCAAAGACTTGGATGGAGATGGTGGAAATAACCCTGTCATTACAGGAGGAACACTTGCAGCAAATACAATTTATGAAGGAAAAATTGAGCTATTAAATGAAATAAATGGAGAGAATATCACAACAGAAGTAAAAGAAGAAAGTGCAGACCACCAATTTTTCTTTGAAGCGACTGGCGTACAAATTTCAACTTTTTATGCTGATATTGATAATTCTACAGAAAATAATCCAGTAGGAATCGAAACAATGGTAACAACAAACCAACCCTCAACAGGAAAATTAAAAATTACACTTCGCCACGAACCAAACAAAAATGCAGAAGGTGTAAAAGATGGAAATATCGCTAACGCAGGTGGAGAAACTGATATTGAAGTAGAATTTGATGTAACAGTTGAATAAAGTGATAAGTGATAAGTGATAAGTGATAAGTGGAAATTGCTTTCTGAGTCCATTGTTTTAAATTATTTATTTTATTCCTCTTCAAAGTAGCACATAAAATTCTGTTTAGGATTTTGTGTGCTATTTTTTTGAGTAAAAAACCAAATATATGAGAATTTATAATCAAATTTTTAGTACTTTTATTTTGAGGAAAGTTATATCAAATAAAATTGAAAGGTGTAAAACAATGATTGTAGATAACATAAAATTAGATAAAGATAATATAGAGTTTAATAATGCTTTAGACCTTATCAAGCATACCGAAAAAACCATTTACCTAACTGGAAAAGCAGGAACAGGAAAAACTACTTTTTTGAAATATCTCAAAACGACTATCGACAAAAAAATGGTTATTGTTGCACCTACGGGTGTAGCTGCTATCAATGCAGGTGGTCAAACGATACATTCATTTTTTCAAATAGCTCCCAGTTTGTATGTTCCGAATGATAAACGCCTTCGCAAAGATTCCAAGATGGGTGATGATGATAAAAGCACTATTTTCGAACATTTTGTGTATTCTAAAGAAAAACGGAAAATTATTACTAGCCTAGAAATTTTGGTTATTGATGAAGTTTCGATGGTGCGTTGTGATTTATTGGATGTGATAGATAGACTTTTACGTATTTTTCGCAAAAAAGAAACTGTTCCTTTTGGTGGTGTACAAGTTCTTTTGATTGGCGATACTTTTCAGCTTCCTCCAGTTATGAAAGAGGAACACAAAGAAATTTTGATGGAATATTATGAGAGTGAATTCTTCTTTAGTTCAAAGGTAATTCAGCAAATAGAACCCATTTATATAGAACTCAAAAAAATATATCGTCAGAAAGACCAACGTTTTATCAATCTTCTCAATAAAATAAGAAATAGCAATCTTACTTATGACCAGTTGCAGGGACTAAATAAAAAATATGACCCTAAATTTGACTTCGAAAAACACACAAATTGTATTATGCTCTGTACGCATAATGAAAAAGTGAGTGAAATAAATTCTGAAAAATTAATTCGTCTGACTGCCCCTCTGCAAAAATTTGAAGCAAAAATAGAAGGAGAGTTTCCAGAGAGAAATTTTCCTACGAATCAAAGTCTTGAATTAAAACTTGATGCACAAGTGATGTTTGTAAAGAATGATTCAGACAAAGAAAAAAAATATTATAACGGAAAAATTGGAAAAATAATCCGACTGGAAAGTGAAAAAATAATTGTAGAAGATGATTTTAAAAATGAAATTGAAGTAGAACAGGAAGTTTGGAAAAATATAAAATATGTCTGGAACGATGAAAAAGGAAAAATAGAAGAAGAAGAACTGGGTTCATTTACGCAGTTTCCTCTAAAATTAGCTTGGGCAATTACGGTTCATAAAAGTCAAGGACTTACCTTTGAAAAAATAATTGCAGATGTAGGAAATGCCTTTGCAGCAGGTCAAGTTTATGTTGCGTTGAGTCGTTGTACTTCGTTTGAAGGCTTGATTTTGGCTTCTCCCATTCCTCATAGAGCTATCAAAACCGATAAAAGAGTGATGGCATTTGCCAAAACAGAAACTTCAAAAGCTGCCATTTCACAACAAATAAATGATGGAAAAGCAGATTTTTATTACAAAAAAACAAGACAAGCAGCCAAAAACAAAGACTTTGAAGGTGTTTATGATAACTTTATAAATGCACTTGAATTTCGGAATGATATAAAGACAGAAGAATTTAGAACACACTTTTTATTTTGGGCAGAAAAACTGACTGCACCTCAACCTATTCAAGAAAAAAATGAAGTAAAAGCAGAATCAAAAATAGAAGAAAAGAAAAAAGAGCAGCAAGAAGAAGTTTATCCATCAATCAACCAAAAAAACACACCTTCTCAAAAAATAAATCAAAATAAAGAAACTCAACAAAACTACAAACGTTGGACGATAAAAGAAGAGCAAAAACTCAAAGATTTATTTCATTTGGGACACACCATAAAAGAAATAACCAAAATAATGGACAGAGATAAAGATGCAATTATTTCTAGGCTGCATAAAATAGAATTGAAGAAATGATTAAAATTTACTTTTAGATTTTCTATTTCGAATATATTTTATTCCAAGAAAAGTAACAAACAATAAAAATAATACACTTGCTGTAATTTCAAGATAATAATTTTCTATCTTTTCTTCAACTCTTTCTATATCAGTTTTTTTAATCTTTGGTTGCCTCATTCTTTCTTCTGATAACTTCAAACGCTCTTTTATAATAGAGCTTTCTAGACCATAATTTATTGCAGATTCATAAGTTAAACTCGCTTCGTAAGGAGAATTTACCAAAATGTGTAGATTACCAAGTTCGAATAAAAGAAGTGCCACAATTTCATTTTTATCTTTGATAAATGATACACGTTCATTAAGTTGAAAAAACAATTCTGTTCGAAGTTTTAATAATTCTTTTCTAGACAAATCTGTTTTAGGTTCTTTTTCTTGCCCAAAGTTCGTATTTATCAGAAAATTACTATTTACATATTTCTCTCCTTTTATTTTCGCTTCTAAAATATTTACGTGTAACCATTCTGAATTATTATGTGATAATGGGTCAATTTCAACTGATTTTTTTATCCAAAAAAGTGCTTTTTCATTTTCCCCCAAAAGCTCATAAGCAGTTCCTAGATTGGATGCAGTAGAATAACGATTTGGTTTTATTTTTTCTAACTCAATATAAAGTTTTACAGCTTCTTCATATTTTCTCTGTAAAATCAAAATATAGCCTTTGTCAGAAAGATAATCGACATCTTTTGTTTTCTTGTACAATTTATCTAAATCTTTTATTATTTCTTTGTAATCATCCTCTTCCACAACAAACATATGACCGTAAGGAACAAGATCTCCAACATCTTCATAAATATACTCTCCGTTTTTCAATCGTTTTGTTTCCAAATTTAGACAGGCAAAAGAAGTTTGAATGTAAAATAAACTTATGACTATCAGCAGAGATACAGAAAAAATAGTTTTCATTTTCTTAGTTATTATTTTTTATGTTATTATTAACAACCAAATATAAATATTTTTTTTCTCAAAAAACAAAACAAGAAAAATTTCATTAGGTTTCAATAATGTCTTTTATTTTATGCTCTGTTGTTTATCTATCTTCCTTCACAATCTCTTTCTTTACCAATTTCTTAACAGTAAGACCTTGAACCACAATAGAAAATACGACAACCACATAAGTAATTGTTACAAATAAATCTCTTCCCATATCTGGCGTAAGAGAAAGCGCAAGAGCTACCGAAATCCCTCCACGAAGACCTCCCCAAGTCAGAATCAGAATTGTATTTGGAATAAAATCTCTCTTCAATTTCATAAAAGAAATAGGCAAACCCACCGAAATAAGACGAGATAAAAGAGCTACCACAATCGCAATAACACCAGCAATCAAATATTTACCATCAAAAGTCAGCACCAAAACTTCCAAACCAATCAAAACAAACAAAACGGCATTCAGCACTTCATCTATCAGTTCCCAAAATTTATCTACATAATCTCTTGTCAAATCTGACATCGCAAATTCTCTTCCTTTTGCACTCATTACAAGACCAGCCACCACAACAGCCAAAGGACCTGAAGTATGCAAATAAGCAGCTAAAGCATATCCACCCATCACAATCGCTAAAGAAATCAAGACTTCAACTACATAATTATCAATCGAATACATCAGTTTGTAACACACCCAACCCAAAGCCAAACCAAAAGCAATTCCTCCAATCGCCTCAACAGCAAAGAGTTCTAAAATATCTAAAAAGGTAGTATTTTCTACACCTTGTTGAGCCATTTGAAAAATTGTTAGAAAAACAACCACAGCAACACCATCATTAAAAAGTGATTCTCCTGCAATCTTTACTTCTAAATTTTTGGGAACTTTTGCGCTTTTCAGAATCGATAAAACAGCAATAGGGTCAGTAGGCGAAATCAAAGAACCAAAAAGTAAGCAATAAATATAATCTACGCCAAGTCCTAACCAGCCCAAAATAAAATACATTGCCGTTCCGATAATAAAAGTAGAAGCCGTAACTCCAATCGTAGCAAAAATAATAATAGGTGTTCGTTCTTTGGCAAGTGTGGGCGTATCTACGTGAAGCGCACCAGCAAAAAGCAAGAAACTAAGCATTACTTCCATCAATACTTTAGAAAAATCTACACTTCTGACAAGCTCTTGTGCTTTCTGAAAAATAACAGGATTAAACTGCCCCAACCCAACAATAACCAATGACATAAGTAACGCAATAAGCATCAAACCAATCGTAGTAGGAAGTTTCAAATATCGATAATTGATATAAGCAAAAGCAGCAGAAAGCACAATAAGAACAGTAAAGGCGTGGAATAAATCCATAGAAATAAAGTATGAAGTCAGAAGTTAGAATTAAGAAATAAAGACAAACAAAATTTAATTTTGTAGGGCAAAGGCTTGCCTTTGACATATTTGGAAATAGTAATGATTTTGAAATAAATAGTTTTTGTGTTACTATTGTTTGCAAAAGTTAAAAATACTAATTTTAAGCTAATACTACTAATCAAAAAATACATTTTATCTTTTTCTATGAAAATCAATTATTCAATAAATAATCAAAATTATACTGCTGATTTATCCAAACCTTTAGATATTTCGATTCCATTACAAGCAGGCAATCACAATGCAAATTGTTATCATGCCGAAGAACCTACTTTTGAAACCATTCGTTTTGAAGGTGTTTTTATTGGAAGCGTCGCAGAAGGAGGAGTCTGTAATTATCAAAGAGTAAGTCTTACCCCACACGGAAACGGCACACATACAGAATGTTATGGACATTTGAATAATCAAGAAAAAAATAATGTAACTATAAATCAATGTTTGAAAACATTTTGGTTTGTGGCTCGCTTAATCACTTTAGAACCTAAAAAAATTACAGAAAAAGAATTAGAAAATGGGGAGTTTGGTCAGTTAAAAGAAATAGCAGAAATAGACGATGAAGTAATTCTGAAAAAACATCTTGAGAAAAAATTGAATGAATTAGAAAAAGAAGATAATAATTCTATTCCTTATGAAGCTCTAATCATTCGTACACTTCCAAATTCTGATGATAAAAAAACTAGAAATTATTCAGGACAAAACCCTCCGTATTTAGAACCAAGTATAGGCGAATTTTTAGCACAAAAAAATATCAATCATTTACTTTTAGATTTGCCTTCTGTGGATAAAGAATGGGACAAAGGAAAACTATCAGTTCATAAAGGTTTTTGGAATATTCTCACTAAAAATACAAATGATAAAAATAGCGAAAGTGACTTTTCAGAAGTTAGAAAAAACGCCACGATTACCGAACTCATCTTTGTAGATAATCAAATAAAAGATGGAATGTATTTATTAAATATCCAAATTCCGTCTTTAGAAATTGATGCTGTTCCTTCAAAACCTGTTTTGTATAGCATACAATAACCGTCGTTGAGACTTCACCGTCAACGAGGTTTTAAAAAATTTAGTAGTTTTGTATGTCATTTCATTCGTAATCTTTAATTCGTAATTGATATATGCTTTCATCTCGCCAACTTTTCCTAAATCATGTCGCTCAAACATCACCTTTTCCTCTTGCCTTAGAAGTTCATAATGCAAAAGGAATTTATATGTTTGGCAGCAAAAATAAAAAATGGATTGATATTATTTCAGGAATTGGAGTGAGTAATGTGGGTCATCGCCACCCAAAAGTAATAAAGGCAATCCAGAAACAACTTCGAAAATATATGCACTTGATGGTTTATGGAGAGTTTATACAAACGCCACAAGTTCAGCTTGCTACGGCTCTTTCAAAAACCTTTAATGCTACTTTAGGGCAAGATTTTCTAAATAATGAAAGTGATAAAAATTCTGATATAACAAATCACGAAAATACACCTCAGAATGCCACTTATTTTGTAAACTCTGGAAGTGAAGCCGTTGAGGGAGCTATAAAATTAGCCAAACGATTTACAGGAAGAACACAATTAATAGGTTGTCATAATGCTTATCACGGTTCTACACACGCAGCACTTTCATTAGGAACAAGTGAGCAATGGAAAGAGCCTTTTTTACCTTTGCTCCCAAATATTGACCATATTAATTTTAACGATGAAACTCATCTTTCCAAAATTACAGAAAAAACAGCAGCCGTAATTATAGAAACTGTACAAGGAGAAGCAGGAGTTAGAATCCCAAGAAAAGAATATTTACAAGCCTTACGAAAAAAATGTACTGAAACAGGAACGATTTTGATTTGTGATGAAATTCAATGTGGATTTGGCAGAACGGGTAAACTTTGGGCTTTCGAACATTTTGATATAATTCCAGATATTGTTGTGGCTGCAAAAGGAATGGGAGGAGGAATGCCGATTGGTTCTTTTATGGCTTCTCAAAAGATGATGTCTTGCCTTTCTGATAATCCAATTTTGGGGCATATTTCTACTTTTGGAGGGCATCCTGTAAGTTGTGTGGCTTCTTTGGCAACTTTAAAAGTAATTCAAGAAGAAAAATTATTAGAAAATGTGGAGGAAAAACACGAATTATTCAAGCAATTATTAAATCCAACTAAGACAACAGCAATAAAAGAATTTCGTGGAATTGGTTTGATGCTGGCAGTAGAATTTGAGAGTTTTGATTTCTTACAAAAAGTAATTGCTCATTGTCTTGACTTAGGTTTGCTTTCTGATTGGTTTTTGTATTGCGATAATTCAATGCGAATTGCTCCTCCTCTTATCATTACAAAAAAAGAAATAAAAAAGGCGTGTGGGATTATTTTAGAGGCTATTCGATTGACGGAAGAAAAACAATAGCATTAAATGTTTAATGTACGGCAGAATAAATAACTTCTGATGTATATTCTTTTCCCTTAAAAACACACTCAACTTCAAATGTATAAGAATATCGTTTTGTAACACTAAAAGATACAAACACTTCATTACTGTAATCACATCTAAATATCTTCCATATTTTTAGATGCATATCTTCAGTATCTAAACAAGATTCTAAATTTATAAGGTAGTTTGCAGAATTTATCTTATTTAACTCAATATTAGGTTTGGAACTAAAACATAACATACAAACACTATTTTTTCTAAACTCTATTTCCAAACTATCATAATTTGTAAACCCTTCTTTTGGAGGAGAAGGTAATCTACAAGGATAATCTGAATCAACATAATCTCTAATAATTATATTGACTATCTCTTCATCAGTAATAGTTTTTTTTCATTATCATTATGACAAGAAATTAGAAAAAAAGCAAGAAATAGGTAAAAGAATTTCATTTTTATTAGATTGCTTTCAAATTGGATGATAGACACAAAAATATAAAACTATTATTAAAGTAGATAAAAAAAGGCTCACAAAAATAATTTTGAAAGCTATTCAATAGACAGAAAAACGATAAAGTGATAATTGCCATTCCACTAATAGTTTATCACTAAAAACTAATCACTATTTAATCCACTTCTGCCGAAATTCCATGGTCATAAATGGTAGTATTTGCCCTATATAGCACAAATATAAAAAACTTTATTTTTTTGTTTGCGTATGCAAAAATAGAAATTTAGACTATTCTTTTACTCAAAAAAATAATTATAATGAACGCTGATTCTACACTTACTATAGAACCTTATAGACTTATAGAAGCCAAACGCTTTTTACAAACAACTATTCCAGCAGCTACATCAAAACTTTTGGCAATAACAAAACCTCAGTGGGGAAAAATGACTCCTCAACACATGATAGAACATCTTTACACGGCTGTTATTAGCTCAACAATTATCAAAAAAACACCTCCTATTCCTCCTAATTCTAATCAAGAGGAAGCTAAAAAAGCATTAATTTACTCACTTGCTGATATGCCTAAAAATTTGGATAATCCTGCATTTCGTTTTGGTTTGCCAGATTACACAAACCCTACGATTATAGAAGCAAAAGCAAAATTACTATCTTCTTTAGAACGATTTTTTGAAATCTATGAAGGAAAAGATGATGCTTATAGTTTTAATCCTTTTTTGGGAGATTTACAGGCACAAGAAACTTTGCTTTTTCATTACAAACACTTCAAACATCATTATACACAGTTTGGATTGATTTAAAACAAAAAAAGGGGTTTCATAATTGAAACTCCTTTTTTTTGAAAGCATTCTACTTATAGGAAAAAGCTGACTAATTCTCGCTACAAAGTGTATTTAATGTACCTCTGAATTTATTATTATTCTCCTACAAATCCTCCTTCAATTTCATCATCATCTTCTACATTATCAATAAAAATATCATCAGGATTAAAGGCAGATTTTGCTTCTACAAAAATCCGTTTTACTTCTGGATGTGCTGCTCTAATTGTAGATTCCAATCGTACAATCGCCTTCGAAAGTTGGGCTACGGTAAGTGTTGGGCTAAATTTCACATCTAAAGCTAAAAATACTTCTTCAGGTCCTAAGTGCATTGTAAGAGGTTTTGCACAGTCTTTTACTTCTTTATCTGCATTGACAATAGCATGAATTTTTTTAACTAAACGAGGATCTGCACCTTCTCCTACCAAAAGTCCCTTGCTTTCATACGCCAACATAATAGAAACAATCGATAAGACAACTCCAATAAGAACGGAAGCAGCACCATCAAAACGAGGCTCATCAAATGTATGACTTAAAAAAACACCAATAAAAGCGATTATCAAACCCAAAATAGCAGCCGTATCTTCAAATAAAACAGCAAAAGTAGCTGGGTCTTTACTGTCTTTTACAGTCTGCCAAAGACTTTTCTTTCCTCTTCCCATATTTATTTTACGATATGCCAAAAACCACGCTGCCCCCTCAAAAATTGCAGCAATAACCAAAACAATATAGTTTACAGTAGGGTCAGAAGATTCAGTCGGATGTTTGAGATGCGCTATTCCTTCATAAATAGACATTCCTCCACCAATCGCAAAAATAAGAATGGCTACAATGAGTGTCCAAAAATAAAGTTCTTTTCCATATCCAAAAGGATGTTCTTCATCGGCTGGTTTCTGACTCCATTTCAGCCCCAAAAGAATCAAAATTGCATTTCCAGAATCAACTACGGAATGAATTCCTTCCGAAATCATTGCCGAACTTGCCGTAAAATAAGCAGCAATAAATTTTGTAATTGCAATTCCTAAATTAGCTGCTAAGGAAGCATAGACAGCCGTTTTTGATGATGAAGCCATAATTTTTGATAAAGTTCAGTTGGGTAAAAATAGGATTTTGATAAAAAAATTTCTTACTGTTTAATTTGTAAGAATACTCAAAGATAGGTACAAACTCAAAAACATCAAAAAGTAAACTAAGTTTTAAGTTTTGTATCTTTATTATGTCTTCCTATTTTGCAAATAACCTAGTTGTAAAAACTTACCATTCCTTTTATGAAAATACTCATTTTATTTATTGTTCTAATTTCTTTAGTTTCTTATACAAAAGAAAAAATTATTGATTCTAATCAAAAGATGGATGTAAAATGCTGTGAACATCACGTAGAAATCAGGTTGTGTGGTAAAATTGTGTTTGATACATTTTGAAAAAAGGCAATAAGAGCCGAAATTTGTAAAATGAATGAAAAATCACAAATTTGCCCTTATTGCCAGTCCTCAAAAGTAATAAAAAATGGGTTCTCTGGCAAGCTAAAAGTACAGCGTTTTCGTTGTAAACATTGTAAAAAAAGTTTTCAAAATTCTTACACTTACAATGGTTCAAATCCTGCTATAATTACATTAGGGCTTCGGCTTCTAAGTAACAATGGAGGTATTCGTCAAACGAGCGAAGTTCTCCAAGTAAACAGTAAAACAGTCCTTTGTTGGATACTTCGTTACTTTCCTAGTCAGTTCAATGTTACTCCTGTTTCTTCTCATTATAAAGAAGTTGAAGTAGATGAATTTTAGCTACGCTGAACTCGCAAGCTCGGTTGGACTTTTGTAGGAAGTAAAGCCAATGTAATTTGTTGGTTTATAGCTTATTGTAAAAAACAAGAGCGGTTTTAGCTTGCGTAAAAGGTGAAAGAGATTGGGAGACAGTCGCTCATTTAGAAAGAGAGTTAAAAAATTTACCTATTGAAATAGACTACGTTTGCACAGATAAATTTAAAGGTTTTGCTAAGGTTTTTCCCAAGGAAAAGCATAAAGAAGGCAAAGAATTTACTAAAGCAATAGAAGGAAATAATACCATGATTAGAACACAAAATAGAAGGACAAATCGTAGAACAACTTGCTTCTCAAAAGAGTTGATTTATCATGAAAAAGTGATGTATAAAGTTATGATGGATGCTAATGAAAGAAGAGCTAGGAAAAATACATTTTAAAATTGGTATTATTCAATTAAAAAATGGATTTAAAGCCAAACACAATTTTACTACACAACCCAGCATCAATCTTTAATTCTAAAATGATTATTATGCTTATTATCATACAAAGAAAAACCCAATAAACTAGATTTCTGAATAATAAACTAACAATGTGAGCCTTCTTTTTGAGTTCATAGTCAATAAAATAGAGTCCCATTATTCGTTTTTCGATGCTTGATTTAATTCCAAAAATATCTCTAAAAAGCATGTATAAACTTCCTGCAACATAACCAGAGAATTCGGCATCAAATCTGAAGAAATCTCTTAATTCAGTAAAAAATGTATATGCAATAAAACCACAAATAATGCCTATGATATTATCTATTAAGTAAGCTACACTACGGCTTCCAATATTAGGTTTTTGAAAATCATAAACAATCGCTTTTGATAACTTTAGGTTTGAAGCAGTAGGAAATTTTTTGAGTGTAAAAGTCTGTCCACAATGTTTTGAATTCATATATTCCCAACTTTCTTTCAAAAAAGCAGATTTACAGGAAGCACAAAAAACAATCTCATCTCCTAAATTAAACTCATCGCCTGTAACTGGGTCTTGACGGCTTTCTTTTAGAAAAAAAGTTTCTTTTTCAGTAAGTGTTAGGGCATTTTTTATTTTACTATTATCTCTTTTTCTCTACTAATTCTATTTTTAATATTCTATCAAAAATATGGTTTTGATTGGCAAGGACGATAATCACATGGACAATATTTGCAATCAACAACCCAAAACCTAACAGACTTCCTATAACTCCACTTGCTCCTGTAACTGCCTCTAAAAATGCAATAAAAGCAATTACAACAAAAAGACAAATCCAATAAAATACATTTCTAAATAGAAGAACAAGAGGAGAAGCCTTTTTTTGAGTTTGTGTATGTATAAAATAAAGTCCCATTATTCGTTTTCCTATGCTAGACTTGACTCCCATAACATCTCTAAAGAGCATATACAAAAAACCGATTATTGAAGGTAACGCATCAAAATCATTATTAAAATCCCTAAAAATGAAGAAAATAATAATGGCTAAACCAATAGCGATAAAGTTATCTATCAAATAAGCTAAAATACGATTTCCACTATCAGCCTTTTTAAAATCATAAACAATCGGTTTTGAGAGTTTTAGTTTCGAATGAACAGGAAATTTTTTGAGTGTAAATATCTGTCCACAATGTTTTGAGTTCATGTATTCCCAACTTTCCTTCAAAAAAGCAGATTTACATGAAGCACAAAAAACAATTTCATCTCCAATATCAAACTTATCTCCTGTTACTGGGTCTTGACGGTTTTCTTTTAGAAAAAAAGTTTCTTTTTCGGTAAGTGTTAGTGCATTTTTCATTTTAATAGGACAGTTATAGCCATGTTGTAAGGTTGTTATAGTATTTCTTACTCTAAAAATAAGGGTTTGGTTGTCAAAATGGCAAAGAATTTTTCTTAAAACTGACTTTAGAACCTCACTCACTTACTAAATCATTCTATTCAAATGATTAACTTTGCCACAATTATTTATAATTAATCAAAAAACAATGACACAAGAAGAAATCATAAAAGCCATCAATGAAAAATATCACAATTTAGGTGAAAACCCAGATACCTATTTGAAGGGATTATTGCAAGCCAAACCAATTAATTATTGGGATTATATAGAAGTAGATTCTTTACTTTCTCTTCAAAAACCTCGTACAGACTTTAAAGATGAAGAAATATTTATTATTTATCATCAAATTACAGAACTGACACTCAAATTAATGGTTCACGAATTAGAACAAATTATTGAAGAGGAAAATATTACGGAAAAGTTTATTAGTACCAAAATTCATCGTCTGAATCGTTATACTTCTATGCTTATCAATTCTTTTTCAGTAATGAGTGAAGGAATGGATTATGATGATTACAATACGTTTAGAAGTACTTTGACTCCTGCAAGTGGTTTTCAGAGTGCACAATTTCGTTTTATTGAAATTTATTGTACTCGTGTAGAAAACTTAGTCAATCAAAAAGGGATAGAGCGTTTGAAAGAAAATGAAAACCCTACCATTGAAGATTATTTTGAACATATTTATTGGAAAGATGCAGGACAAAACCGAAAAACAGGAACTAAGTCACTTACTTTAAGGCAGTTTGAAGAAAAATATTTAGATAAATTTATTCATCTTGCTAAAGAATTAGAAGGCAATACAGTAGAAGACAAATTGATAAAACTGAATGCTGATTCGTCTATCTCAGTTGATTTGCAAAATTTACTGAGAGAGTTTGATACACTTTATAATGTTACTTTTCCACTTGTTCATCTCAATACTGCAAAGCATTATTTGGATAGTAAAGGCGAAAATAAAGCAGCTACTGGAGGTTCTGCATGGAAAAAATACTTACACCCAAAATTCCAACAACGTAAATTTTTTCCTACTCTTTGGACAGAAGAAGAAAAAGAACATTGGGCTGAAAAAGAATAGAGTTTTTCTTGCTGATTTTATAGAAAGTTACACATTTTAGAAAAATAATAAACCCTGTTTAGAATTCCTAAACAGGGTTTTGATATTTGATTATAAAAAACTTAAATATTTGGTTCTTTATGAATTCGGTTGCAAATACACTTTATCACTAAAAATAAATCGTATCATTTTCTTGAAATTATGAGTGTATCTAAATCCTCTAGCTACTCTTTTAATTACCTGTATAGTTGAATTAATTCCCTCTAAAATACCATTTGTTAGTTTAGAAGAAAAGTAATTTATAATACCTTCAAAATGACGATATATTGTCTTTGTGAATGGATTTTTGGGTTTTATTTCTTCTGCAAAATCAGCCATAAACAGTAATTGTGCTTTGGCTTCTTCTATTGATTTGTTCTCGTAAAAACTTTCAAGTTTTTCCATACTAAGTACTAGACTATCATAAATTGGTGTTTTCTTTAACTTTTCTAAGTGTTTGTATAATAACTTAATTACATGCCATTTATCAAAAGTAAGAGCTGCATTTGGAAAATATTCATTGGCTGCACTAATGAAAGCAGGAGACATATCAATAGAAATCTCCTTTACTGTATTAGGATTAGGATGGTGTAGAGCTAATTGCTCAAAAGTAGCCCCTGATTTCCCATCTTCTATTGCAATTATTTTTGAAGTTTCCATATCTATAAAAGAAGTGATATAATCATGTCCTTTTTTAGTAGAAGTTTCATCTGCTCCTATTTTTCTAACTGCTCCTAGAGGTGGATTTTCATTTAAGTCTTGCGTATAATAGTGATAAATGTGTTCCACTCGCTGTGTATAAATACCTAGTTGTTTAGCTACTTTTTGAAAACAATGATATATTTTTAGTAAATCCATTACTTTTTGCTCATAAAGTAGAGTAAAACGAGAAAACTCTCTAGAAAAATCTACTTTAAGTTGAGAAGTTTCTTTAGTAATTTTGTTTTGATAAATAGGTAGTTTACAATGAATAAAACAGCGATATTCAAAAATATTTAAATGCTCCCACTCTCTATCTTTATAGCTATGAATACGCCAGTCTTCAAAAGCAGAAGGACGGTAAGTAGAACAAACTTCAACATAAACATGAACCTTTTTGGCTAATTCATCTTTATCAATTTGACGAATATGAAAAGGAGCGACAATATGTAATAATTCATCAAAAACAATTACACTATCCATAAAAATGATATTTGTAATAAAGAGAAAATAAATGCTAATTTAAACATTTGCAACTAAAATCATAAAGAACCAAATATTTCTATTTTACTCCTACAATCAGTTTTTCTCCTTCATATACTAAATCGCCTTGACGATTATTCCACTCTCTTACTTGTGCTGTTGAGAGATTGTATTTTTGAGCAATAGAAAAAAGAGTTTCGCCTTTTGCTACACTGTGATATTCATAATTTACTTTTGCTGTAGCATCCGTAGTTTGATTGTTGTCTGTTTTTGAAGCATCATTAGTACTTGTCATTTTCAAACCTTCTTCATTAATAATCATTTTTTTACCAACAGGAAGGTCAATTATATCATTAGGTAAATTATTCCAAGAACGAATTTTATCAACAGGAACAGTATATTTTTCTCCTAGATGATACACTGTTTCATTCGGCTGAACGGCATGAAAACCTACTCCATAATATCCTACTGGATAAACGGTTGCTGTTTGCTCTGTAACTGTTTTCGTAGTTTGAGGTTTCGAAACAAAAAGTGTATCTCCTTTATAGATTGTTCCAGTTGCAGGGATTTTTGGATTCCAAGCCATTAATTCTTTAGTAGTTACATTGTGTTTCTGAGCAATCTTTCCTAGTGCATCTTGTGTTTTAACAATATATGTTTCAGCCTTTGTTTCAGTTTCTACGACTGTTGTTTTTGTTGTATCTGTTTTTTTATTTGGAAATACATAACCAAGAATAGGCATTCCTAATGGATCGTACCCTTCTTTACCTACATTTTTAAAATCTTTTTCTTCACCACCCATTTGAAGAAATTCCTCCATTGTTATAGTAGAAGCATTTGTTTTACTTTCATTAGAATTACTTCCATTTACTCCATTACTAATTGCTGGGTCAATCAAGGCAGTATCTTTAAATCCTGTTCCTCCTGTTGTTCCATTATTATTTGAGTTAGTAGAAGATGATGAGGACGAATTATCAGTATTAATAACTTCACTTCTAGAACCTGCTTCTACTGCCAAACTAGATTTTAAGATAATTTTGTCGCCTACATCAATATTATCTCCTGTAACAAAACCGTTCCAACGAATTACATCTTTTGGGTTTAGATTATATTTTCTAGCAATAGACCAAAGTGTTTCATCTTTTTCTACAATATGATAATCAGCATTTTTTATATCAATAGTAGGTTGAATAGGACGGAAATCTTGTTGAGGAATAGGCAGAAGCGTGCCAGAAGAATCTACAAATGTTACAAACTCTCCATTTACATTTTTTTTGACGACTACTTTTTTCTCTGATGAAGTAGCTGCTTTTGTATCTGTTTTTTCTGTAACCAAACTTCCATCATATACTTTATCTTCTTTAGAAATATTTGGCTGACTGACAATTAATTTTTGTCCTGTATAAGTAGTATAATCAGCTAAACTATTCCATTCTTTCAATTTTGACATTACCACATTGTATTTTTTAGAAATATCATACAGACTTTCGGCTTCAGCTACAGTATGATATTTTACTACATTGGTAGCCACTTTTGTATCTGTTTTAGTGTCTGTTTTAGTGTCTGTTTTTTCCGTAACTACGACACCATCTGTTTTTTTATCATCAAATTCTGCAAATGAACCTTGTTTTGCATCAGTAGAAGTAGTTGAATTATCATCTTTTTCATTTTTTGCAATGGTTGTGGTAGTTGTTTCTTTATTATCTATTCCTGCCAATTCTGTTTTTTTGAGTTCTTCCCATTCTGCCATCAATTCTGGGTCGGCTGCTGTTTCGGCTTCCTCTTCTTCAAAATTAGCTACGATTGGAGTTACATTTCTTACTTCTACAGGAATTCTTTTAGGTCTTTTGGTCTGAATCCATAATACTCGTCCTACTTTTACTTTATCTTCTTCATCCAAACGATTATATTTTAATAAATATTTATAGCGCATTGCGTATTTTTGAGAAACATCCCAAAGCGTTTCTTTATCTAGCAATACATGTGTAGCAACATCTTTTGCTCGGTTTCCTTTTTCTTGAAGATAATATACTTGTCCTGTTTTGATAGCATCGGTAGGTTTCATATCATTCCAATCCAAAAAATCAGTAACTTCTATGCCAGCAGCACGAGCCATTTCACTCAAAAAATTTCCAGAAAGAGCAATCATTCCTTTGCGTTCGTTGATGGTAGCAAAAGCATATTTTTTACCTTCGATGAGGCGTTCTTGTCTATCTACTATTTTGGGATAAATATCTTTTTCAATTACTAAAGTTGTATCTAATGGAGAAAAAACAGGAGAAAAAGCCCAAGAAAAAATAGGAATACATAAAAAAGTAATCAATAATGAAAAAAATAATACCTTACTTTTATATGAGTTTTTAAAAAAATAATACTGCATAAGACTTAAATTTATAGTTTTATTTAGTGAATGGCTAAGGAACAAACAAATACGATAAATGAATACTATCAGTTTTGTTTTTTGTTAATTTGGTTTGACTCTTTAAAGAAAGATGCTTTTTTGAGAAAAATCCATAAAAATAATTTAGTGTTTTTATTGAGATTTCATTTAACTATAAACTCAATAAAATAAAAAAGATTCAACAATTTACATGAAAGATAATCAATTTACACAAAAAAGTACAATAATTAATCCTATTACTAACGAAAATCCTAAAAGTATAGTTGTTTTTGGGTCAGAATCTTCTGGAAAATCTACATTGACAAATGAATTGGCAAACTACTATAATGTCTTTTCAAACCCTGAATTTTCAAGACTTTATTTAGATACAAAGATGAAATATGCAAATTATGATGATACAAATTCACTTACTTTTGATGATGTAGAACCGATTGCAATAGGACAACTTTGCAGTGAAAATCAAGTAAAAAAACTTGCCATTGCTCATACTCATTCGTTTTATTTTTTAGATACAAATTTGCTAACGACTTATATTTATTCAAAATTTATCTATAAAAATATTCCTTTTTGGTTAGAAAAAGCTATTCAAAATCAAAATTACTCTCATTATCTGTTATTAAAACCAAATACAAAATGGGAGTTTGACAAACAGCGAGGAGGAGAAGAAGGCAGACAATTTTTTTATAAAAAAATGAAAGAAGAATTAGAAAATCGAAATATTGAATACTCTGAAATTACAGAGCTAAATGAAAAACGACTGAAAGAAGCTATTAAAATAATTGATTTTTTATAAGGCATTGAAAGGAGTTTGTAATATGAATTGGAGGTGTCACACAAAGTATGCTATTTCTTTTTCTCATGTTCTTTTTTTTCTTTTTGTAGTTTAAATTATTGTAGGTTTCTCCACCAACGACAAAAGCACATATCATACTTTTTACAACCCTACCTAATTTATTTGTGTTTCTAATGCTATATAATGAGTAATTTTATTAGAATAAAGTGGAAATATTTGAATTTGACAAGTATAAGGTGTTTTATCTTTTTTATAATTGATAACCGACAATTCAAAAGGTTTTTCTTTTTGAAGGTTCATTCTAATTTCTTTTTTTGATTCTTTTGAAGTCAGTTTTCCTTGTAAGAAGGAAGGGTATTTATTAGTAGCAAATTTTTTAGAATAGCCTGTCATTTCGGTAAAACCGTCGTTTACCCATATAATTTTTTCTAAAGAATCAGTAAGTATGATAGCTTCAAAATTATTATTTAAAAGTATTTTATCAATATCATTTTTCCAGTTGTATATTTTAGCAAAAGAATAAATTTTTTGAATGTCAATTTCTCTTTTCGTTTTTTCATAGTAACGTACATTAGCAATATCCCAACTTAAAAGAGGTTTTGATTCTACTACTGAAAATTCAATGTGTTTTTTAATTTTATTGAGTTCTTTTGTTTCCAAACGAGCAAGATAAATATCTAAACACATCATATTGGATAGTTTTTTTTTCATTTTGTAAATACAAATTTTGGTAAAAAAATCAGATAAAACAATTAAAAATAGAGTAGAATCTAGTGAAATGTGGTTGGATAAGTAACTGGGCAAAATTATTTATAGGTTAATGAAATCTGTCTGACACCTTGAAGGTGTCTTGACAGTTTAGATTTCCATTTTCTAATTCTTTTTTAGATATGTTTTATTTTGCTCAGTTACTTACTAGGTTTGTTTGTTGTCAAAAAACCAAGCCTGAGCTTCTTCAACTTCAGTAAAAAACTTTGATTCATGTGTATGTTTACTTAGTTCTACATCATCAACTGTTTGTTCCATTGATAACTGGGCTATGAATTCTTCTGGAACAATCATGGCTTGTTTTTCAATCTTTGCATCTGTAAATTGTGGAACAATCACTTCTAAAATCCATTCTTGTAATTCTGGAACAATCGGAAAACGCAAATCTTTAGTGATAGATAAAATGAATTTTACATTTTCTTCAGTTATCATGTCTGCTAAACTTTGCATTTCTTCTTTAAACTCTTTGGCATTCATACTTTCAGTTGTTGTCAACCATGTTGAAGTTACCATTTGTTTTTCTTCATAAAAAAAACGCTCTACATATTTACTTTTGTAAGTTTTCATTGGAATTAGGGGAATGAAAGTTAATTAATTTTTGAAAGCCAGTTGTCAATTTGTGATTGAATGGTCTGAGCATAGATAAAATTAGCATCATCTTGTCCTACTTCTAAGGCTTTTTGTGCGCTTTCTACTGCCCCTTTGTAGTCATTTTCTAAAGCTAGAATTTCAGATTTTACCCAATGAGGTAAATAATGGTCATTTTTGAGTTTGATGGCTTGGTTTGCCCACTCTAAGGCTTGACGAAGTTCTATCTTTTCGTTTTTGTAATAGGCTGCACTTCGTACAAGCACTTGCCAATCGTTTGGATATTTTGAAATGGCTTCTGCAATATTTTTCTTAGCTTCTTCTACTGTATTTACTTGAATGGTGATTCGTGCTAACTTGCATTCCCAACGCAAAATAAAAGTACCTTCATTTTCCAATATTTTATCAAAATCATACGCTAACGTTTCTTGAAATTTTGATTTTTCAACGGTTGCACTTACACGCAAAACATCATTTGCTTCATTGTAGGCTTCTTTTCCCCACGAATCTACGGCAGTATTAAAAATAAAAGTCCAATCTCCTCTTTTTTGAGGAATAACAAAAATGGCATATTTTCCCTTTTTAAGTGGTCTGCCATTTATTTTTACATCACTAGAAAATTCTATTGTAGTAGCTTCATTTGCACCTGCTCTCCAAACTTTCCCATAAGGAACGAGTTCTCCCCAAATATGTTTTTTTCTTCCTTTTACACTCGGACGACTATAACGAACAAAAAACTCTGTAAGACCAATTTCTTGCATCAATGTAGAAATCGAACTCTTACGTGGAAGTTCTAATTTTTCTTCTTCTTCCGAAATGTCATTTGCTTGACCTTTTTCTTGAGCTAATACAGGAAAATATATGGAGAATAAGAGAACTAAAAGAAATAATCTAATACTTTTCATTTCAGGAATTATGTTATAATTATGATTTTAAATAAAAAATAATCACAATAATAAAGAATACAAATACGTAATTTTTAATTCGTAATTCGTTTATTGTAAAGAGTCTTTCAAAATTCTAAATTCAATAGCTGGAGAAATTTTTTCATAAAGTGTATTATAAACAGCTTTAATAATTGGCATATCTACTTTGTGTCTTTTGGTAACTTCATATAAGCCTTTTACTGCATAATAACCTTCTGCAACCATCCCCATTTCAATTTGTGCTGATTTCACAGTATAGCCACGCCCTACCATATTTCCAAAAGTACGATTTCTACTAAATTGAGAGTAAGAAGTTACGAGCAAATCTCCCAAATAAGCTGACGCATTTATGTCTCTTTCTTTCAATGGGTACGCTTTATCTAAAAACTTTTTTGCTTCTTGTACAGCATTCGAAACTAACACAGCTTGAAAATTATCTCCATAATTCAGACCACGAGCCATTCCACACGCCACAGCAACAACATTTTTAATTACGGCACAATACTGAATTCCATTCAAATCGGGATTTGTTTTACATTTTATATAATGTCCTCGCATAAGCCGAGCAAACTTATCACCTTCATCTTCATCTCCTCCAATAGTGAGGTAGGCTTGTCTTTCTTGCGCTACTTCTTCGGCATGACAAGGACCTGCAATACAAAGAAGTTTGTCAGCAGGAACATTAAATTTTGTTTGGACATATTCAGTTACCAATACATCTTCTTCCAAAATCATTCCTTTGATAGCCGAAACAATGACTTTATCTTTAAAAATAGCAGGGTCTAATTTTTCAAAAACATCAGTAATAAAAGCTGAAGGAACAGCCAAAACAATATACTTAGAATCTGCAATAACAGCTTTTACATCATTTAAGGGTGTAATTTTGTCAATATTGAGCAAAGCCGAACTCAAATAACGTGGGTTACGATGATTTTTGCGAATAAAATCAATATCATCTTTCGAACGCATCCACCAATTTATACGAACATTATTTTCGGAGAGCATTTTTACTATTGCAGTTGCCCAACTGCCTCCACCCAATACAGCAATACGCACAGGCGTACCACTATCTGAAAAACCAAAAGCTGCCAAAGTAATTTATTTTAGTGAAAAAAGAAAAGAATAAAGTAAGAGAAAATATTCTCTTTTCAAACAGTAAAGAACGTGGTTTTTTGTTATTCTACAAAATGAATTAAAATGATTTTTCAATAAAAAGCAAAAAAGTAATATTCTTATTCAAATCATTTCTAACAATTTTTTAAAACACATGGTTTGTCAGAAATTAAGATTTAGTATTTTTGCTTTTGCATGTCGCTTGTGGGGATACGAGCAACAAAAAATACTCTACCTAATCAATTGAACCTTACCATTGCTCGTGTCCCCACGAGCAATTCCAAAAAAAGAAAAAACTATTGGAAAATTTATCTAGCCCATCAATTAATTATACTGATTCTGATAAGAATGCAGCTTCACGCAAACAAGACCATATCGAACTTGCATTTGATGCACAGGTATTCAAAAATCAATTAGATAATCGTTTTTATTATGAGCCTGTTTTGGCAGCACATCCCAAAACAGAAACAGAATCTTTTGAATTTTTGGGGAAACAAATGAATGCGCCTTTGTGGGTTTCTAGTATGACAGGAGGAACAGAATGGGCAAAAATTATTAATCAAAACTTGGCTAAAGTATGTGGAGAATACAAACTTGGAATGGGTTTGGGTTCGTGTAGAGCATTACTTACTGACGACGATTGCTTGCCTGATTTTGATGTTAGAAAGTTTATGGGAGACCAGCCTCTTTATGCAAATCTTGGAATTGCACAGCTAGAAAAACTCATTGAAACCAAACAGACAAAGAAAATAGATGAATTATTAAAAAAATTAGAAGCCGACGGACTTATCATCCATATAAACCCTCTACAAGAATGGTTACAACCTGAAGGTGATATATTTAAAAAAGCTCCTTTAGAAACAATAAAAGAACTTTTAGAGACGGCTAAATACTCAATTATTGTAAAAGAAGTAGGACAAGGATTTGGAAAGCAGAGCCTAGAAGAACTTTTAAACTTACCTCTTGCTGCTGTGGATTTTGCAGCTAGTGGAGGAACAAATTTTGCTCTTTTAGAACTAAAACGAAGTAGTGAACTTTCTCAAAATCTTTTCGAACCTTTGGCACATATTGGACATAGTGCAGAAGAAATGGTAGATTTTTGTAATCAAATAAAGTCTGATTATGATGAAAACATCAAAAACAAAGTAAAATATTCAAGTAGAACAATAAAATGTAATCAAATTATTATTTCGGGGGGAATAAAAACATTTTTAGATGGTTATTATCTAACAGAAAAAATAAATTTTGACGCAATTTATGGACAAGCATCAGGATTTTTGAAACATGCTAGAGGAAGTTACGAAGAATTACAAGCCTATACGGAAGGACAATTAAATGGTCTGAAAGTAGCCAAACAGTTTTTGAAAGTGAGATAATCAGTTTTTGAAACTAGCTATTCTTTTTTATAAATTCCTATAAAAAGAGTATTTACAGTTTGGTATTCTTCGTTTAGTATATCCCAACGCTGAGTAACAGTATTATCATCATTTTTTGTCCACGTAATTTGATGATAATATTTGCCTTTTTGTCCTTGCAAAAGTTCACTTCTCAAAGTCATTACACCTTCTTTTTTGAGACTTCCTTTCAAAATCAAATTTCCACCAGAGTTATCTAACCAAACTTGATTCCAAGTAGAATCTTTTTTATTGAAGTAATTATAACTTCTTCCTGTTGAGCCTGATGCACCTCTCCAATGTTCGTTTAAGATACAATCATCTTCTAATTTTATAATTGTATTTTTTCCTACTTCTGTTCCTGTTGTGTCATAAACTGTCCAATCACCCACCCAAAAATCAAATTGTTTGTAATTTTCAGTACAACAAGCACAGGGTTTTTCAATAGTTGTGGAATCATTTTGAGAAAAAGTAGAAAATGAAATGAGAGAGAAAATAAAAATAAGTGTAAAGATTGTTTTCATAATTGATTTTTTAAAGGAAATAAAATAAATAATTTGAATTAGTTCTAAAAAGATACAAAAAGTAAGCAGTATGATTGAATTTTTTGACTTATATTAACCTACTTTAAATTTTACACCTCCTATGTCTTTAATTGAATCTATGGAGAAACTATTGTTTATTTATTAATAATAATGTATTTTGTGAGATAATAGAATGAAAAATAAATGAGCAAATTGAAGTTGCTTTTATTTTTTTAATAGACTTGCATACAAATCAACTAAGAAATTATAAATTATTTATGAGTACGAATACTACACTTACTGTTCCCAAAGATTTACCTCAAGAAGTATCTTCTGCATGGTTGAAAAGTTTAGAGCTTGCTAAAGAGAGAGAAGTCCCAAAAGATGTTCAAAAAAATATTGAAGTTTATTACAAACATTTTGACCAAAAATATACAGAAGCGTTAATCGAACATGTCATTGCTCCTATGTCAGATTATTATTATCGTCCCGTTTTTATAGGATTTGATGAGCAAGAAAAAAGAAATAATCCCGAACGCCCATTAATTTATTATAGCAATCACTCTGGAATGGCTTTTCCTTGGGATGGAATGATTTTTTTGGCAGAAATTTTTAGACAGTTTGGTTTTCAGAAGAAAAGTATTCGTCCTTTGGTTGCTCCTATGCTTTCACAATCTGCTCTCATGAATCCTTTTGGAGCGTATAATTTATGGAAAAAAGTAGGTGGAATTGACGCAACAACTATCAATTTTGAAACGATGATGAATTGTAATGATTATAATATTATGGTTTATCCAGAGGGAGTTCCAGGGATTGGAAAAGGATTTAATAGAAAATATGAAGCACAGCGTTTTTCTACTTCTTTTATCCGAATGGCTCTTAAATACAAAACAGATATTGTGCCTTTTGCTACTGTCAATGGAGAATATATAAATCCTCATACATATAGTATTCCGTGGGTAAATACATTAGTAAATAAGATTGGAATTCCATTTTTACCAATGGGGATTATTACAGCACTTGTTCCAATTTTTCCTTGGCTTTTTTATACAGGTTTTCCTGCTAAAATGTATTATGTAAAAGGAGAAAGAATAAATCCTTCTGAGCTTTTGGACAAACCAGCCGAAGAAGCAACACAAGAAGATGTCGTCAAAATTAGAGATTATGTCAGAGATGAATTTCAAAAACTGCTTGATGAGTCAGTAGAAAAATATGGAAAAAAACCATTCAATTGGAAAGATTTGAGAGCAGCCAACAAAGGAAAAGAAAAACGAGGAAGTAAAATTCGTTTTTTTCCTTACCTAACACCAATTGGTTGGCCAATGCTTTTTGGAGAGTTTGATAGAAAATACAGAAAATACGAACAAGAAGGCAGAAAAGGAGAATTTACTTTAAAAATGCGTAGAAGAGATTTTTTTCCTTTACTTCTTAAAAATTTAATTACAATTTCTTATTTTATTCCTGTTTTAGGTTGGATTCCTCTTGCTATTCGTGGTTATTCTAAACCAAAAGGAGAAAAATAAAGTCAGAAATCAGATTGTAGAGGCTCGCATTTTTATGAATTACAATAGTGAAAAATACGCATCTTCTTAGTAAAAAAATAGAAAAAGGAATTTGAAGTATATTCAAATTCCTTTCTTTGTTTATTTTGAATGAAAATTAAAAATCCTATAAATCATCGTCATCAGCTACTTTTGGCGCACGAATTCCTACTATAAGACTGCTCCATTCAGTTGCTTTCCAAATTCCAGCATCATTTTTATGAAGACGAACAGGACGAGCAGAATCTGCACCCGAAGATGGAATAAATAATTTTATCTCTCCGTCTTTTTCATCACCACTATATTTATTAGTAGAAAAGTCAAATACTAATTTTCCTTTTGGAAGTTTGTAACCATTATCTACATTTGTGCCTTGTACATACGAAAAAGGAACATAAGGAGAACGTTTGATTTGAGATTGGATTAAATTCAAATCATTTCTTGAAACGATATAGCCTTTGTATCCTTCTTTCTTAGTAGTTTTTGAGACTCTTTTTTTATCGACTGCAATGGTAAGGCAAGCCAAACCTAATTCTGTATTTTGGCTATACAACATTAAAGCAACAATCATTGTAGTTGCTCCTCCTTCTGGAGTTTTACTAATCCTATTTCTCATTTCTAAGAATTCTTCTATAGTTGTTGGAAGTTTATCAAGTGTGATAATTCTATCTTTTTCAAGAGTAGATATAGAATTCGTATTTTTTGTTTTGAATGCACTAAAAAAAAGTAACGTGGCAAAAATAACTATTACCACAGGTAGAGATTTGAAATTAAAAGTCATTATACTAAAAGATTAAATTATTGAAAATTAGTGATAAAAAAAATGGTGAAATTTTAGTTTTATTAAGCTCAATAATTACACCAAAATTACATAATTTTACGTGTTCAATTTTTACTAATCACAATTCTATTTTTATGAAACCAATATTTCTTACTCATATCGTTTTTATAGGATTTGTTATTTTATTTTTTTCTTGTCAGAATCAAACTCTAGATAATCAAGACAGAAAACAAGTAGAAATTACAAAAGCAAATTTAGATGATATGGAAATGATAGAAGCGAGAGGAACACCACAACAAGACCATTCTATTATTGATAAAGATTATTTCAAGAAATTTGATAAAATAGAATTGGTTTATTATCCCCATAGTGTACGTTCGTATGGAACTATGCCAGCTTGTGGTAACTTGATTAAAAATGGAGTTTTTGATGTAGATTCTTTAGAAAAGAAAAAAGGTTTAAGCAAAAGACAAATTCAAAAATTTGAGGATTTAGTTTTTACTCCTTTAAAAGAAACTGATTCTATATTTATGTCAGCAGATTGTTTCAAACCTCGTCACTCACTCGTTTTTTATGAAGGAGAAAAAGCAACTCATATTATAGAGGTTTGCTTTGAATGTAGTGGAATTTGTAATTCTTCTTATGATTCTATTAATGTGAATAATTTGTACTTTAGGTTTGAGGAAATGGAAAGTTTATTTGATAAAATTCTAAACGATTAATTTTGCTAGATTATAATATTGGAGACTTTATAATAAAGTTAGAGGTCAGATTTTAGAAGTAAGAAGTAAATACGAAAACTAAAAAAAGGAATTTGAATATTATCATTCAAATTCCTTTTTTTTAATAACTAAAACTAAACTTTCAAAGCTCTTTTATAAAGTCCAATTGTGTTTTCAAGTCCCAAATAAAGTGCATCACAAACGAGTGCATGACCAATTGAAACTTCTTGTAGATAAGGTAAATGTTTGGCTAAATAATTTAGATTATCTAAATCCAAATCGTGTCCTGCATTGATTCCTAAACCTAATTTGTGAGCAAACTCTGCACAATGAGCATATTTTCGGATTGCTTTTTCTGGATTTTCTTGAAAGTTTTTAGCATAACTTTCTGTATAAAATTCTATTCTGTCTGCACCTGTACTGGCAGCAGCTTCGATAAATTGGTCTATTGGGTCAATAAAAATAGAAACACGAATACCCAATGCCTTCAAATCTGTAATAATTTCTTTTAAATAATCTTGGTGTTTGATAGTATCCCAGCCTGCATTTGAAGTCAAAACTCCATCAGAATCAGGAACTAAAGTAGCTTGTGTAGGTTTTATTTCCTTTACAATTTCCAAATAACGTCCTTTTTGTGGATTTCCTTCAATATTAAATTCTGTCTTGACGATTTTTGAAAGTTCATACGCATCATCATAACGAATATGACGTTCATCTGGACGTGGATGAATTGTAATTCCTTGCGCTCCAAAACGTTCACAATCTTGTGCTACTTGTATTAGATTTGGATTATTTCCTCCTCGTGCATTACGCAAAGTTGCAAATTTATTGATGTTTACGCTTAATTTGGTTTGAGTCATATTGATAATTTTTTATGGTGGATTGATATTTTTATACACAAAATTACAAATTATCTGATGGTCTTATTTGTTATAAATTTATATTTTAAATCCCATTACCAAAATATCATCAATTTGAGAAGCATTTCCTGTTTCTTGCCATTCAATTTTTAGATTTCCATAAATATTTTAGGCAAAAATTAACCCTAAGAATTTTTCAAACTCTTAGGGTTAATTTATTAAAAAGCTACAAAATTAATGACCTCCTTTTTGACAACAAGCAGGTAAATCATTGTAAGCACCAGATTCTGCTTCTACATCGTCAGCATCATAACCTACATTCGAAATTGCTTTTTTGATAGCATCTGCATTGATTTTTTTAGGATTAAAAACAACTGTTGTTTCTTTTTTATCAACATCAACAGTTACAGATTTCACACCTTTTTCTTGAATTAAGGCTTCTTCAATACGTTCTTTGCACATTCCACATTGAATAGATTCGGTTTTGATAACAATAGTTTCCTTTTTTGTAGGAGCAAATGTATTTGATGTTCCTGCAAAGGCAAAAAAGATAAGAGCTAATGAAAAAATGATAGATTTCATAAAATTGAGAATTGATTAAATGAATAATTTATTAAAAATGAAAGTTTATTTATTGAAATTTAAAACCTCGTTGACGGTTGCATTCTAACCTCAACGACGGTTAAAAAGAGTTATTTAAAAGTAAAAACGAAGTCCCATATAACCCATAGCACCCATAATCGGTGCATATACATTACTGGTATCAAATCTTTCTCCAAACGGATTTTGAGCATTTATGATTGGATTAGGTTGAGAATAATTAGTTAGGTTTTCTCCTCCAATATAAACCTCTAAAGGTTTGTTTGAGATTTTGAAGTTGCGTGTAATTTGTGCGTTCATCAAGAAATAAGCAGGACTTTGAGAACTCTCAATAATTTGATTATTAGTTGTTTCATCATAAGAAGCAGGCAAACGCTGCGAACCTATAAACTGCCCAGTCCAGTCAAATGCCCATTTTTTGTTTTTGGTCTGATATTCCAAATTTGTAAAAAAACGATTCTTTGTTGTATAAGGAACAGTTATTAATTCGTTTTCGATGGTTGTTTTGACATCATAATATTTGTAAGCAAAGATAGCTTCTAAACCTTTGAAAATTTCGTATTCGGCTTGAATTTGAAAGCTATTTGCAAAAGATTTTCCGTTTAGATTATCAAAACGAGTTTCAGATGGATTTTCTACATTCAAAACGACTTGATTTTCAAAATTGGTTCTATAAAAATCTACTGTAACTTTTCCTTTTCTATTTCCAAGTCTAAAACCTTGAACAAAACTTGCTCCTGTATTCCAAGCAATTTCTGGTTGCAAATTAGGATTTATAAATAACTGTCTTGAACTAGCAAAGAAGCGACTATTTTCTACAATCGGATTGGCTACACGAAAACCACGCCCAGCAGAAGCACGAAAAACTGTGTTTTTGGCAGGATTCCATTTTAGATTCAGACGAGGAGAAATTTGTGTTCCGTACAGATTATGAAAATCAGAACGAAGACCAGCCACAGCCGTAAAATCTCCATCTTGATTAAATGTATATTCTGCAAAAACAGCAGGAATAGATTCTTCTCTAACAAAATTTATTAGTTCATTACCTGTATTTTGATAATCATAATAGTTTTGATAAGTATGATTAAATACCATACTTACACCACTACGAAGTAAATGTTTCTTAGAAATAGTCCAATCCAAAATTCCATTATAAAAAAAATAATCTTCTTCTCCTTCATAGAATTTTTGACCCCAAACTTGATTTAATTGATGATAATTTGCCGTAATTTGATTGCCAAAACTTAAATTTTTCCCTAAGAAAAAGCCTAATTTTGCCCAACCTTCAATTCTACGAGTATTCATTTCTACACCATACGATTGTTGAGAAATATCACTATTTAATATATCTTCTTTTGTAGTAGGTTTGTAATCAAGCTGCCCCCCAAAACGATTTTCATCTAAAACACGAATTCCGAATTGTGTTTCAAACTTTTTACCTTCATATTTCCAACGATTGAGCGCATTGAATTGTCGATATTTTGGTAAATCTAAAAATCCATCATTGTTTCTATCGTTTTCCATTACAGAGCCACTTGCATGCAAAAGTGTAGCAGAACTCCATTTTGAATTGATATGATGAATAAGATTTAGATTAGCTTCTAATCTTCCATTTGGATTAAAATAAAGATTTAAAAGATTTTCATTTTTCTCTTTTTTACTTTTTGGACTAATTAACTGTGTATTTATTTGTCCTGTAATAGATTCATAACCATTGACAACCGAGCCAGCACCTTTGTTGATGTCAATCGAAGAAACCCAAGTACCCGAAATAAATTGAAGTCCAGAACGAACATTCAACCCTCTCATCATCGGCATTCCTTCCACTAAAAGTTGAGAGTAAACGCCATCAAGACCTAACATTTTTATCTGACGAGAACCTGTGACAGCATCAGCAGTAGTGGCATCGACAGAAGCATTGGTTTCAAAACTCTCTGAAAGTGTACAACAAGCAGCTTTTTTGAGGTCGCTAGTCGTAATTTTTTCATTTTGATTGACAATTAAATCACTCAAACCAGATTCTACTGTTACGCTTGCTAAAGAAGAAGATTGTAAAGTGATTTCAATAAAAGTTTTTCCTTTTGTAGAAATAGTATCACTTTTATAGCCTGTATAACTTATGATTAATTCATCGGTTTGAGGTGTTTTTCTGAGTTTGAAACTTCCGTTTTCGTTGGTAGTTGTTCCCAAACTTGTTCCTTTCCATACCAAATTGGCAAAAGGTAAGGCAGAAAGAGAATCTGAATTTGTATCAGAATTAGACTGACTAATTTCTGAAATTGTTCCTGTTATGAAGGAATTATTTTGTGCAGTAACTCTATTAGTAAATGATAAAAACATCAAAATTACTAAAGACAGACTACAACCAATAAAATTATATTTTTTCATTGTTATTGAATTTATTAAGATTTTGAAAAATAAAAATGTATCAAAACCCTAAGGGTCATTGAAGATCCTTAGGGTTAAATACAGTTTCTACAGTCGAAAAACTTGAATAAAAACAATAAAAAGTTTGCCTATCTTCCAATTGGGAGGGGGAAGGTCTGCAAAATGAAGAATACGAAAAGAGTTGAAAAATGTCTTTTCTGTAAAATGTTTGACATGATTTTGAGAAGGAATAATAGCTACAAAATGACCAAAATCAAAAACTGTTTTTTCTAAAGAAATAGCTTCAAAGTTTGCTTTTTCGTAAGAAGTTTCTGTATCACAACAATCATCTTTATCTTCTACATTTTCTAAATGATTTGTATCTTTTAGATTATTTTTTTTGTCAATCAATTTTGAAAAATTAGCTACTGAAATTTCACAACAACATTTTTTTTCTGTGATAATAGAAACACTACTTTTTCCACTCATCTGACAATAATGCTCAATAATAGGCAAGCCCACCGAACCCAAAATAAGTTGGAGAGAAAGCCAAAGGCAAGTTATTGTAATATGGAATTGTTGGAAAATCAAGTGTTTGGTTGGATTGAAATTTTTAGGTTTTTGAAAGAATTTTTGATTCTTTGCAACAAAGTTATACTATTTATACGTAAAAGTTCAATTTAAAGGTTTCATTTTTGGATTTTCTGTATAGCTTTGTAGTATATTTATAATCCATTAACAAAATTAGTTCAAAAAACTGCTTTTAATTTAATTTATCATAACTCAACCAAACTACCTATTTTTTTATGAATTTTGAGTATTTATTGACAACACAAGGACTTACCAGCCTCCTTATCCTTGCCCTTTTAGAAATTGTATTAGGGATAGACAATATTATTTTTATCAGTATTATTGCGGGAAAAGTTCCACCAGAAAAGCAAAACTCTACTCGTTTGATAGGTTTGGCTATGGCTCTTGTAGTTCGTATTGGGCTTTTATTTGGTATTACGTGGCTTATTGGTCTGACGGCTACAGTTATTGATGCTACTGCATTTATACACATGTTAGGAATAGAAAAAGATTTGGGTGAAGGAGGGCAACTTTCTTGGAAAGATATTATTTTACTTTTGGGAGGTTTGTTTTTAGTGTATAAAAGTACGACAGAAATTCATGATAAAATGGAACTTACCGAAGAAGAAGAAACTCCAAAAGTAGGTAGTAATGCAGTTGCAGCAGCTATTTTTCAGATTGTTTTGATAGATATTGTATTTTCATTTGATTCTATTCTTACGGCTGTAGGAATTGTAAAAGAGGTTTCGGTTATGATTGTAGCTGTTATTATTTCAATGATTGTGATGATGCTTTTTGCAGGAAAAATCAGTGATTTTATTAATAATAACCCTACTTTCAAAATGCTTGCACTTTCATTTTTGATTTTGATTGGTTTCCTTTTGGTATTAGAATCTTTAGATGTTCATGTCGAAAAATCGTATGTTTATGTAGCGATGGCATTTGCTTGTGTTGTCGAAATTATAAATATGCGTGTGCGTAAAGGAACTCAAAAACATAGAAATATTATTCCAATGGGAGCTTATGTACCTGTTCCGTTTATGCAAGATATAGAAGACGAAGACGAAGATGAAAATGATAAAAAATCATAAGTGGCAAAATATTAATTTTTTAAGAGGCATTAGGAAATACATATTTTCTAATGCTTTTTTATATTATTTATTGTAAATACAGTAAAGATAAATTAATTTTATTTTGCTCAGTTACTTATTATTCAAAATATATAAAGTTTATCTCTTCTCCATCTTCATTTTTTTTAGTATTTTTCAACGAGTCTTTTAGTTTGTTTTTTATAAATAAAGCAAACAAAAGACTTTTTTTAGTAAAAAAAATATTCCTAGATGTAATTAACTTGGCAAAATATTGAGTTTGTGAAAGTCTTGTGCAAATGAAGTAGTCTGTTTTGTCTTAATTACGAATTAAAAATTTACGGCTTTCATTTACATCTTTAATGGATATAATTCTTTCAACCTCAAAATCACGACTTTCAGGACAACCATAGTTATTTGCAGAATAATTAGATATTTTGCCATAAAAATAACCTTCAATTTGTATTTCCACTCTTTTTACTAATTGAGGAGAATATACTAATTTGTAGGTTTTTGGGTCATTTTTTTTACTATAAGTAGTTAGACATAATTATCGTAACAATTTTCCTTTATATATAGTAAAATCAATTTTATACTTTTTACTATTGTATTTTTTTAGAATATTTTTTACAGCTTGATGTAAGTCTTCTTTACTCGTGAAATCTTGAGGTCTTAACCACTCTATTTTGATTTTTCTCCATAGTGTTTCTATGGGATTCAAATGTGGACTGTAAGAAGGTAAGTAGAAAATAAGTACTCCTTTCTCTTCCCATTCCTCTATTTTCTCTTCTATTTCTTTAGAAATATGCCAAGGTCCATTATCTAACACTAGAACAGTCGTTTTTTCAATTGTTTCTACAAACTGATCTATACAATCAATGATAACTTTAGAATTAATGTTTTGGGTGCTTACAAAACTGCTTAGTTCTCCACGCAAGTTAAGCAATCCAAATACATTTAAATTACCTCCCTTACTACTTTTAATGCCTACTTGTTCTCCTATTCTACACCAACCATAAGGAACATTGGGTTCTAAATTGAAGGAAGACTCATCACAAAAACGCAAATCTATACAGCCTGCTAAAAATAAAAGAATGAGAAATTCTAAACTACGTTTTTTTTCTTCATATACAACAGGGTCAGGTTTCTTAACAGTTACTTTTCTGAAGCGTTTCCAACACCATTTTTTTTTTAAGCAACCTTTTTAAAGTCTTGACTGACATAGATTTACCCAATTCCTCTTCCAATTGAGAAACAACTACTTTCAAACTTTGAGGACTGGCTTCAACTAGAGATTCTACTTTATTCATTTCTTCTTCATTATCTATACGAAGAATAGGGCGACGACCTTGTCCTTTACTCGTCTCTAATCCTGCTATGCCCTCTTTTTCATACCGATTAAACCAACGAATAACTAATTGGCGAGTAACTTGATAAAAATCCATTATCTCACTAACCTTTTTTCCTTGATGGCTTAAAAGAATGTAATGACAACGAGTACGGAAAGTTGATGATTTACCTTCTTTCCAACCTTGCTCTAAGGAAGATACTTCCTCTATACTCAAACTAATAAAACGTTTTTTTCCTCTCATAAAACAAAGATAAAAAAATATTTAATAATTTTGTCTAACTACTTAATTCAAAAGAACTAGCGAATCTCTACTATTTTTAATGAAATCTATTTTTCTGTCAATCTTAATAATTTTATAAAAAATGTTTGATTCTTCACAAAGTTGTAGTTCATTAATTACAGTTATTCTAGCATATTCTTTATTGCTATTATTTTGATACAACAAAAACAAGCCGACGAAAATTGCAATTAAACTAGATATATAAAAGTACTTTTTTCATAATTAAAATTCTAAATCAACTCATCTAAAATTTTTTCCAATTCTCTATCAATCGTTTCATATTGATTTTTGAGTTCTAGGATTTGTTTTTGTTCCATTTCCATCAATAAATCAAAGTCTTTGAAGTTAGCGTCGATTTGATTTTTTAGATTAGCGATGTAAGTAGAAAGTTTTAGGTAAATTTCTTCTTTGAGAGCTTGTTTTCCTTGACTAACTTGTTCTCTATATTTTTGCATAATCTTTTGCTTTTTGACTATTACCGTAACACCAGTAAAAACTACACCAACAGCCGTAATAAGTCCACCTGTAACATCAAAAACAATTCCCTGTGTTAGTATTGCTAAAGCTGTTCCAATAATTGCCATTCCTCCTCCGGCCAAAAAATCAGTTGCAAAACTCGTTTCTTTTGGAAATAAATCTTTCTGTACAAAATTTTCAGTTTCTTTGGTAAACTCATGAAACTCAGTTTGTAAATCTTGCAAAACTCTACTTCTACGGTCAGCAATATCTCCAAAAATAGCGTGATTTTCTTTCAGAATTTTTGGACTATTATTGAGCTGCAAATCAATCATTTTTGCCATTTGCTGAATTGTATCTGCAATGGCTGTAATTCCTTCTCCAAGTTTGTCGGTTAAAGTTTTGGTAAGATTGCGTTCCAAATCTTGTGCTACACGCTCAAACCACACTTTTACAGATTCTTTATCGGAAAGCATTGATTTGAAAGATTTACCCAATAAATTAAAGGGATTCAAACCTTTACTGATTTCTTGTTCGGTTTCTCGTGTTATATTTTCATAGGCACCCAAAATATTTTCTATCAAAACATCAACTTGGTACAATGATTTTTTTTCTTGGTCGTTTAGTGTTTTCTTTACGTCTAATCTAAATTTATTATCAGCTTCTAGTTGTTTGTCTCTAAGATTTACGCCTTCTTTTATTCTTGCAAGAATTGTTTTTGAAGTGTCTATGTTATTTTTGAGCTTCAAAAGTGGCGCACGTCCTCCTGTGATATTGTCTTTTATGTATTCTCTTATTCCTGCAAAATTACTTGCCTCATGATTTCCTTCTTTTTCTAGTTTGGCAGAAACAGCAAAAATTTGTGGCTCTAATAATCCCTTTTTTTCTGCATGTTTTCTTACCCCTTCAATATTTGTGTTCAAATCAGACTCATTTAACAAATCAGACTGTTGAAGAACAAAAATAATTTTCTTTCTCCAATCTTTATGAATAAAATCAAAAAAATCCCAACTAGACTGACGATAGGGATTCTTAGCTTCAAAGACAAAAACAATCAAATCTGATGACGGAATAAAATCTTCTGTAATTTTTTGGTGTCCTTCCGAAATGGCATTCGTACCAGGGGTATCCACAATGGCAATTTCCTTTAAAATATCAACAGGTAATAAAATTTTTTTTAGATGTGGATTCATTACCAAAATCTGTTCTTCTTCACCATATAAAATCTGCTGAACTGTATCTGTACAAGGGTCTGGCGCAACTTTACAAATATCTTTTTCAGTTTCTAAAAGTGCATTGACAAAACTGCTCTTTCCTGCCTTTACTTCCCCCACAACCACAAACATATAGGGTTCGTTAATGCGCTGACGTAGTTCGCTAACTGTACCAGAAAGTTCCTTACTCTCAATATTTTGAGTGAGATTATGTAGATTTTTGATTGTTTCGTCTAAACGAAGACGAAATTTTTGAAGGCGTTTGTCTATAATACGGCTTTTCATCGATTTTTTTTGTATTTTTAATAAAGAGAGTTTGGCTTAAAACAAAATAATTTCTGCAAGTTCCTACGAAGCTACTAAAAAAAGGTGGAAATACAGAAAATCTTTGTAACTCTGCTTACTTCTAACTTAAAAAGAATATACTTCACTATAAAAAGCACATCATACAACGACAACCTTTTGGAGTTTTAGTTAGTTTAACTAATTAATGGCTTAGATTTTGTTTTTTTATACAATACCCCATCCTCCTTGTCATTTTTGATAAAAAATAATGTTATGAAAAAAATCACACTCTTTATATTACCCCTTTTATTTTTACTTAGTTTTTCTTCTTTTGGAGAAGGGACTGCACAGCTTATGCCTATTGGTGATGCAGGAACACCAGGACAACCTAATCGTGTTTCTATTCAAATTTGGGACAGAACAAATAGACTTTCGTTTACTTATAATGCTCCTCCAGATAGAAGATTGTATGTTCATGCTGAAGCAGGAGAAACAGTTTATTATGGCTTTGGAAATCAAGATGATGGTAATGATTTGTATTATAGAATTCGTCGTTTTGATACTTTGACTTCCACAGTGGTAGATGTCGTAGCAAATACAGCTATGCCAACTGCTGGAGCAGGGTATATTACCAATTATGATAGAGCAGTAGCTGGTCCTAGAACTTTGGTAGGAAATGCTACAGGTTATAATGATATTTCATTTGCTGCCACAGCAGCAGGAGATTACTGGATAGAATTTAATAGAGGTGCAGATCAGAATGTTATTCAAAATAATGCTAGACGTATAATTCGCTTTTTTGATGTTACTGTATTTAGTCCTACTGCTACAAACAGAGACCCTGTTACAGGAATTGTTTTGGGTAGATTGTTTTCCCCTTCTTGGGATTTGAATGCATCTAATGGTAATAATCCATTCTTAGCAACTATGTTTCCTTACACACCAGATAGAATAACTCTAGGTGTTGATTTTAATGGTATTCGTCCTATTGGATTTGTGGTAAATATGAACTCTTATGGAACAATAAATACGGGTAATTCAGCTACTGATAGACTTTCAAGAGGAGGTAATTTTAGCGCACCTGAATATCCTATTTTTTTAAATAACCCTGATTCTCTCATTTATCCGACAGGCAGAATCCCTGACCTAACTATCTCTGAAGTAGAAGCAAGAGATTGTGGAGAGTATGTAGTCAGAATAGAGATAAATGCAGCAGGGTTTGTAGAAGCTCTCTTAGATTTGAATCCAACAGGTGAATATGAGCTAGGTACTAGAGATGTTCTTTTGAATGGGGGGTTTGTTCCTGAGCCTGTTGCTCCTGCTACTACAAGCATTGTTTATATTCCTTGGAATGGTTTAGATGGTAATGGTGTGGCTGTACCCCAAGGTGAAACAGTTAATTTTATTGCCTATGTTCAATCAGGACTTACACATATTCCTATGTACGATGCCGAAAATCATCCAAATGGATATACAGTAAGTTTAGTAAGACCCAGTTTTGATATTGGAGGTAACCCTGTAGCAGACCCAGCTTTATTTTGGGATGATCAAACTCTTTTAGGAGATACAAGAAATTTAAATGGAGCAACATCACCAGCACACAGTTGGACAAATGAAGATAACGATACTAGAAATACTTGGTTTTATATTCGTCGTGTTGAACAGGCAAGTACTTTTATTATGGATAATCTTGACTTTGATATTCTTGATAATGGTGCAAGTGGTGTTTGTACAGTAGGACAAAGTAATGAGTTTGATCAAATTACTTTTGATGTTACTATAAATCCTAATAAGTATGAGGCATGGGAGCTTAATTTTTCTACTACTATAAATAACTCTCCTACTTATACATTAAATTTAATAGATATAGATAGTAGTGGAGTTACTACACTAGATGCTGATGGCTTGCCTAGACGTACTATTAGTGTGACTTATGAAGTAGTTCCTAATCCAGAAACTGAGGAACTAGATTTTAATTTTAGAGTAACAGGTTCAACCATTCCAGACTGTCCTGCTGATGTAAGTGATACTACTAGAGTACAATGTGATGATATTCTCTTACCAATTACTTTGCTAGACTTCAATGCTCGTCATTATTCAGATAATAGTGTATTGGTAGATTGGCAAACAGCCAATGAAAAAGAGAATCAAGGCTTTTATGTGCAGCGAAGTATAAATGGAAAAGATTTTAAAGACCTTACTTTTATACTAGGAAAAGGAACAACAAATAATTTATCTTCTTATGAATTTATAGATGAAGAGTATTGGCCTGGAACAGCTTATTATAGATTACAACAAGTAGATAACAACGGAAAAACAATGCTTACCAAAGTTGTGAGTGTAGAACGTGATTTTACAAATCTTCCGTTTACGCTTTATCCTAATCCAAACAGAGCAGGTGGAGAATTACATTTAAGAGGAATTACGAATAAAACATCTATTCAAAATATTCAAATAATAAGCATTACAGGACAGCAAGTTCTTGTTAATCCTACTCTCAAAACCACTTTTGATGGAGTAGCTATTGATTTACCTCAAAAAATGGCAAAAGGAGTTTATATTGTTCAGTTTGTTACAGAATTTGGAATGCAGAATTATAAATTTGTAATAGAATAGATATTCATTTCTAAATAAGTATCAATAAATAACCGTTTTGTAATGAGACGGTTATTTGTATTTTTATACATGTATAAAACAACTCTTCTTATTAGAAGGAAAAAAAATATTGTAATTCGCTATAAATCAAATAATTAACTTAATTTTACATATTCTTATCTATCATAAAAGCATTTTTATCTTATTATTTTTTACGATTTTCACTAAAAATATTATTTATCATGAAAAAAATTTTATGGCTCTTCCGACTTTTTAGCGATTATATGAATTTGACTATCATTCTCAATCTAAAATTTTGAAAGTTTCTAAACCCATACCCACTCCTTTTGAGGGTCTTAATTTTATTATTAATTCCCTCTACTATTCCGTTAGAATATCTATCTTTGAAGAAATTAATAATATCATTTTTCCAAGAATTAAACGTATTTATAAATCTATTTAGAGCCTTATGATTTATTTTTTGAGCTTCTTCTATCCATTGGTCTAGTAGTTTTTTAGCTTCTTGTTTACTCAAATCAGTATTAAATATATTTTGTAATTCCACTTTCATAAAATACACCTGTCTAAGCGTTGAGCTAAACCTAAACGCTTTAAGTAAAACTCGTCTTTCTTTATAAGTAAGGTCTTTCCATGCCTTGTATAAAAGCCATTTTATTTGCTTGAAATGAACGTTTTTATCATCTTTTCGTCGTAATTCTTTACGAATGCTATCTAGCACTTTATTACAATGCTGAAAAAAATGAAAGCGATCTATTACTACATCAGCGTTAGGAAATACTTCTTTTGCTGTATTTGAAAATCCCTCCCACATATCACAAGAAAATACTTCTATACTAGTACAAAAAACTTCGCCTTTGGATAAAAAATAGGCTTTTAAATACTCTTTATTACGGTATTCTAAAATATCCCAAACTTGACCTGTATCTAAATCTACTAAAACAACAGCATATTCCTTTTTTCCTTTTTTGTAAGCAAATTCATCAATACCTAAACGTCGAGGAAAATAATCTAGGTGTTTTTTTATCTCACGTTTACTATAGGTTTTAAAAATACCATCTAAAACATCCCAAAGTATGTTTTCTCGGATAGCTACTTCTTTGAAACTGCTATCTTTCAAACATAAATAAAGATATTTTTCCAAACGATGAGTTTGATTTTTTTGCTTAGAAACAAAACTAAAAACTTCTTGAAAGTAACGAGTACAATCTTGACAATGAAATTGACGAGAAGTTAAGTGTAAATAAACCTCTTTGTCTAAAATATTTCGGTCACGAACAATACGTTCTGAAGTAGAAGTCACTTTATTGCACTTTTTCAAGCAATTAGGACAAATAGAATCGGCTAAATTACTTTCTCCATAAATAGTTAAGCGAAGTGGAGAAGATTCTATTTTCGTTACTGAAAAATCTGAAAAACCTAATAAAATTGCTATTGTGTTAGTATCCATAGAAAGGCTAAATTAAGAAATTATCGCTAAATTGTCGGAAGAACCAATTTTATTACTTATTTTCTTTTGTCTTTTCTTAGCAGCAAACTCGCTGAGTTATGGACAATTTTATCCAGGTGGTTTTGGAGGAGGAGAAATGCCTTTTTGGTTACTACCTACACAAGCATACACAACAGGTACAACAAGTGTAAATGGGAACGATGTAATTCTATGGGAAGATGAAGCCTTACTTGTTGGTGGATTTAATAATCCTGCACCTGAAGCAAATGCTCCAAATTATAATAATACAGGCATTTATGGCAACCCTTCTGTACGATTTCAGAGAACTAACTCTGAATGGCTTACTTTAGGAAATGATAATAGTATCAATGGTGCTACACACAATGAAAAAATGCTGACTCTGACTTTTAATGCAAATACTGTTAATCAGCCTATTCAAATGATATATGAAGAAGGGGGAACTACCAATGGAATGGGTATTTACTTACTTCAAAATGTTCTATATGTAGCTATTTGGAATTATGGTACTGTCAACTGGGGAGGAGTTACTGGTAGTACAGTTTTTCCTACTGCTAGTGATGAAGATTATCGTTGCTTTACGGCTACTATTACAAATAATACAGATTACCTCGTTACATTATTATATGACAATAACTACACAAATACTTTTAAAGGGTTTTTGAATGGAAATCCTATGAGTATCTTAGATGGAGCAACTACTAGAACTTCACTGCCTGTAAATACTTTTGATGCTCACGGAGGAGAAATAGGAATAGGAGCTGTTAATGACAATACTAAAATATATGATATAGTAGCAAATAATGATGTGAATGTATCAGCAACAGGAGAGTATTTTAATGGACGTATAGGAGAGGTTACCTATTATAATAGCGCAAAAAATACAGAACGAAAAATAGTCGAAAATTATTTTTCTACAAAATATCAGTTTGCTTTAGGTGCTGATGATATGTTTGCTCAAAATCCTACTTATACAGCTAACATGATTGGCATAGGTAGAGAAACTGCTAGTGCATCTCTTACCAATACTGACCGTATTGATGCCAATATACAAAGTAGTGGTGGTTTATTTATGTCTAATTCAACTACTGGAGGTTTCTTAAATGCAGTAGGAGATTATGCTTTTGCAGCACATAATGCAGGTACAGGAGTTTCTCCAGATGGTACTGGTCAATACTCAAATAGAGCTTGGCTTGTAAGAGTTACAAACCAAGGTAGTGATGCAGGCACTATCAGACTTACCTTTGAAGCTACTGGCTTAGGAGTAGTTCCTGTATGTATTTCAAACGCTACAGAATATTATATTCGTGACTTGAATAATCCTACTGCAAGGCTGGGTTTAGGTACAGGTACTTATAATGCTGGTACTGGACTTATTTCATTTGATGTGAATGCTAATTTTTTTACTCCAGAAAAGGAGATTACCTTAGGATTAGATAATGCTGCCTTTGCTGCTAATGAAACAGGAAACTGTAATAATGGTTGTGATGATGATGGAGATGGCTTTGTAGATTGTTATGATAGTGATTGTAATGGTAATGCAGCTACACCTGACTCTTTGTGTGAAGATTATTTTTATGGACAAGTTCCTCCTGACTGTGCTATTAGTCAGCCTCCAGTAGCAACTGTAAATCCTGTGCGTGAATTTGGAACAGACTTAGATTTTGAAGTAGAACAGCGAGGTGGTGTTTTTGTAGGAGATGTAGTGCCTGATACATGGCCTAATTATCCTATTGGGGATGATAATGAACACATAGAAATTGTATCTAAAAATCCTTATAACACACCTTATACAAGTGGTCCTAGAGGACCAAGAACAGAAATGGGAGTTGCTGTACCTGGTGATCCTCGCTCTCCTAATATCTATATTTACTCAGGAGATAATGGTTCATTGATTCAACAAATACCTACACCTGTAACAGATAAGTTTAGCATGTTGGCACTTGCTGATGTAGATAATGATATGTATGGTGATATATTTATTACAGGAAATGATAGAAGACTTTATCGCTATGAGTTTGACCCTACTATTGCTTATGGAGGTTCTCAAGCTGCTACTGGAAATCAAATTGCTGTTTCTTCTGCTACTGGGGCTTTATTAGTTCAAACTTCTGAAATGACACCTGCTATTGCTGACTTTGACCAAAATGGAGTGCCTGAAGTATATGTAGGTAATGCTATCTACAATGCTATTACCCTAGAAAACTATATTCCTGCTAACACTTCACTTAGTGCAGGTATTCATCCTAATGATGCTCAAAGTGCTGCATTTCCAGTTGCTTATGACATATTTCGTCCAGGTGATCCATTACCAGGAGGAGGAAATTGTGGTCCTGAATGTCAAGGATTAGAACTTGTAACAGGAAATAGAATTTATGCTGTTGATTTATTATCAGGAACACTCACTTTAGTAGCTTCTGCACCTACTTTTGCTACTGATGGAGGAACAACCATAACTGATGGAAGAGCTAGTATAGCAGACATGGACAATGATGGATTAGTAGATATAGTTACTTGTGGAGCTTTTACAACTACTCCACTAGAGGGTGCTATTTTTGTTTGGAATCCACGTACAGGAGCTAGAATAGGTAATACTTTCAGACTTAATAATGGTGGACAGGTAACTACCATAGGAGGAAGACCCAACCTAGCTAATGTAGATAATGACCCACAATTAGAAATTATCGTAGGAGGAAGAAACAGAGTCTATTGTATAGAAGTGGGAGCTACACTTACTCAAAAATGGGTGGCTACTATTGACGAAACCTCTGATCGTACAAGTGGTTCTACCTTTGATTTCAATGGAGATGGAAATGCTGAAGTTATTTATAGTGATGAAGAAAACTTAATTATTTATAATGGAGAAACAGGAGTTCAACTTGCTAGTGTAACTTCACGCTCAGGTACTCGTAGTGAATATCCTTTAGTAGCTGATGTGGATAAAGATGGATTTACAGAACTTATAGTAACAGAGCAAGATGTAAATGGTCCAACTGATGATGCAATAGGCAGTGTAGTAGTTTATGGTTCGGGTTCGGACTGGGTAAGCTCTAGAATTGTATGGAATCAGCATACCTATTTTGTAACTAATATAGAAGATGACTTAGGAGTACCTACAATACAACAAAACCATGCAGTGATAGGTTATTCAGCAGGAGTAAATGGTCCTCTAAATTCTTTTATAAAACAAGTATCTTTATTTGACCAAAATAATAACTCTCTGACTCCAACAGGAGATTTACAGATTCTTTCTATTTCTGGAGGTGTAGTAACTACAGGAAGTAATGCTGGCAGTATAGATTACTCTAACTGTGAGTCAACAGGTGATATACTTATTACAGCTATAGTTTCCAATGCAGGAGATGCTACATTACCTGCTAATACACCTATTTCATTTTTTGATGCTGATCCATTTGCTGGACCTGCAAATGTTTTGGCTGTACTTACTTTAGGACAGGCATTAGCTCCTAGTGGAGCAGAAATAACACTTACATTTACTATTCCAGCAGGAGGAGGGAATATTACTGTGGTTGCAGTAGGAAACGTCGATGCAAACGTAAACTCAGCTGACCCTTTAATAGGAGACCCACAATATATGTCAAATGATGCTTATGATGCTGGAGAATGTGATTATAACAATAATGATCAAGAGGCTGACATAGGTCCTTGTCTTCTTCCAGTAGAACTTATTTCTTTGTATGCTGAAAATCTATCTGAAAAGGTAGTAGTTCATTGGGCTACGGCTAGTGAGTTAGATAATGATTATTTCTTGGTAGAGCGTGCAGGGGAAGATTTACAGTTTAAAGCCATCGGAAAAGTCGCAGGAAAAGGAACTAAAAATGAGCGTACTGATTATTTATTTAATGATTATGAGCCTTTATTGGGAACTTCTTACTACAGACTAAAGCAAGTAGATTATAATGGAGAATGGACAAACACTAAGGTTGTTTCGGTTACACGTACTAACAATAACCTTCCTCCAGCACTTTACCCAAATCCGAATCAAACAGGAAAAGAACTCTATATGCGTGGTTTGGTAGATACTTCGCTGATAAAACAACTGCGAATTATTAGTATTACAGGACAAGAAGTAACAGCAAGTATTCCTATTAGAATGTCTGTTGATGGAATAGTGGTAATCCAACTACCAAAATCGCTTTCAAAAGGAATTTATATTTTGAATGTAGCAACAGATTTTGGAGTAGAAAACTTTAAGTTTGTAATAGAATAAGAGAAAGAGCAATCTTTGTATGAAAGAAGGGTTTCTTTATCATTTTTTGATATAGAAACCCTTTTTTGTTTTAACACATTTGATCAAAATAACTCAAAATCATTTTCCAATTAGGAAAGGGTTCTGAACCAAAATGAATCAGTTCTCCTTCAAAGTTTTCTTGTCCTCTGCCTTCTTTTGAGTCATCTATCAAATAATCTCCTTTCAAAAGTGATTTATTAGGAGAAATAATCAGTTTTTCTACCATTTCTATTCCAAAATAATCTTCTATCCAAATTCGTTTTTCAGTATAACTCATTGGATTATAAATAGATGGTGCTGTCAGAATATAAATCTCAAAACTATCTTTTTGTAGTAATAACTTTACAGATTCGATTGCATTTTGAATAGGCTTTAGTTTTCTATAAAAATCAAACTGACTTTGAGGGAAGGCAATTTTTGGATTTAATTGAATCGCTTCTTCAAAAGCACTTTGATAATCACACAAAACACCATCCATATCTACATAAATTATCTTTCTCATTATCTTATTTTTATTTTTCTAAATTTAATTAATCCTAAAACTAACTCCTGCCTGTACATTTTGTTGAAGTTGAGGATTAAAAGTAGCATCTACATCCAAACCAGTTGCATCTATACCTCCATATTCTGCATCAAAAACATTATTAACTCTAAAATAAGCACTTACATTTTTATTAAAATAATGACGAACAAGCATATCTAATGTATAGTATCCATCTGTTTTAGCTCTGTCTTCTTCATACTGTTCTATATTAAATACATTTCTTCTGTACCAACTACTCATAATTACATTTTGAAAATTAATATACCACTTTGGCGAAGGACGTAAAGAAATACGACACTGTCCCATAAAATCGGGTTGCATACGATAATCATTTATTGTTCCTCCGTTATCAGGCAAAACTTCACTTCCTTGTGTATAACTAAAAAAAATATCTGTATCTAGATGAATGCGTTCAATAATATTTTTTATTTTTATTATTCCTTGTATTCCATAAATAGCCGAACGACTATCTTCATCATTTATATATACTCGTGCTGTTCCATTACTATTCCCTGAAAGATAAGACGCATTTGGATATATCTCTCTGTTTATTGGGCGAAAACGTCCAACAATTGGGCTTCTTGTTCCTGTAAAATAACCTACAATATCTAAGGTAATATTTTTAGAAGGAAAATAACGCACTCCAAACTCTGTTGTGATAGAAGTTTCTGGGTTTAGATTTGGATTTGGAATTTGTTGATAAATAACTGAATCTGTTTCAAGGTCTGGTAAAGCCAAAGAAGTAAATTGAATAGAAGGAGAAGGCGCACGAAAGGCAGTTGCCACAGAACCTCTAAACGATAATTTGGGATTTAACTTATATAAAATAGAAGCTCTAGGGTGTATGGCAACATTGCCAGAAGTACTATCATTCTCAAATCTATCACGAAAATCTATTCTCGCACCCAAAACACCTACCCATTTATCATGTGTGTAATAGGCTTGTGAAAAGACACCTCCATTCAAAAAATCATTTCCATTATATCCAAAATTGCCTAATATAGGATCAGGCTCAAGATTACCATTTAAAGCATCATTGTATAAATTTATATCAAAAGGTTTTTCAAGGTCATTTGTAACAGGTAAATTTGAAGAAAGTGTAACCGAAAAACCTCCTGTAAGCTCAAAATTTGGATTAATTTTTCTTGTATAAATACTTTCCAAAAAAACATCATCCGAACCTTCATATCTATATGAGCGACCTGTCGAACGACCAATATTATAATTTGTACCAAAAGAACTATTTGCATCTAATCTATAATATAAATAAGAAGCATTCAACAAAAAAGAAGATTTTTTATTACTTGTTTGATAAGAAATATGTGTTCTACGAATGGTTTCTCCCATATATGTTTCTGGATTAGCATACGAGAAAAAAGCAGGGTTACGCCCCAAAACACTATGTCTTCGGCTATACATTTCATCTATCGTAACTTGCAATTTTCTATAATTAAATTTTACACCTATTAAGTAATTTAACTCTGGTAATTGATTGACTTTTGCTTTAAAAAGATCATTTCCTTCATAAGCAGTAAGCCCAGCTCGTTCTTCTAAAAGTGTGAAAAAAGAATCTGGTTGATTAATAGCTAAGTTAGTCAGTAAACGTCTAGTCTGTACATCACTAGGATTGGTAAAAGAATTTAAAAATGTATTAAAAGGATTGAAGGCTTCCGAATCTCTGTCTAAAGCCAAATCATCTCTTTGAGTAAGATTTCCATAAATACTATATTGCAAAACATTTCTATCTCGTCCTGCTTTTCCTCCTGCCAAAAAATCTACATGTCTGTAATTATTTGTTCCAAAATACGCATTAGCTTGTGCATACGCTGATTTTTCAGAAGTTTGAGTGATAATATTAATGACTCCTGCCACGGCATCGCCACCATAAACAGCCGAAGCAGGTCCATAAACAATCTCTATTCGTTCTGCTTGAGCAATCGGAAGTTGCGATCCAATGGCAAGTCCTCCATTTACAGCAGGTTGAATTGGAACATTATTTATCAAAATCTTTGTATATTCATTTCCTATTTGTCCACGCATAAAAAACATTTCTCCAAGAACCCCCGATCCAGGTTGAGAAACTTTTATCCAAGGTACGGTTTTCAAGACATCAACAAGTGTGATATATCCATTTTCCATAATTTCCTCTTTTGTAACGACATAAACGGTAGAAGGAATATCTTTAAGTTCTTTTGCCGAACGACTTACCGAAACAAGGCGAGTTTTTTCTGTAAAAGTGGTTTTGGTCAGGTCTGCTTCAGTAAGTTTTTCTTTAGCAAGATGTAAAGGTGTTGATATATTTTCTTGATTATTCAAACTATCTGTGTTTTGAGCAGAGGTTTGGGTAAAGCAAAACAATAAAAATAGTAAGAGAAGTAAAGACGTAAAGCTATTATTTTTCATACGATTGAAATAGATTAAACAAAAATAAAGACGAAGCAAAATAGTAATCCACCTACTAAATTTGAGTTTATTTTATGATTTTGATAGAAATTTATAAAAAATCAAGATAAAAATGTTACTTTTTGACTAAAATACGGTTTTATTTGTAAAGAGTAAATAAAGTATCTCATAGAGTTTCTCAAATGACTACTTTTAACTTTTATAATTTCTTTTTTGAGAAAAATTCATTCAATTTTCATTTGACACAATCACAACTACATACTTCACCATCACAAATAAGTGAAGAAGAACAAATCCTAGCAGCTCAAAGAGATTCTAAACATTTTAGAATTCTTTATGAAGCAAATTATGAAGCTATTTTTCGTTTTTTGTATCGAAAAGCAAATGACGAAGCTCTAGCAGCCGATTTGACTTCTCAAACATTTATAAAAGCACTTCAAAATATTCATAAATTTGAATACAAAGGAGTTCCATTTTCGGCATGGTTGTACAGGATTGCTTCTAATGAATTTTTGAAATATTACAGAAAACAGAAAAAAATGCCTGTCTATTCATTAGAAGAAGAAACAGCCAAAAAGCTAACTAACTTTTCAGAAGAATTAGCAGACGAAAGACAACAAGAACAATTAGACAAACTCAAAAAAGGATTAGAAAAATTAAAAACAAAAGATATGCAGATGATAGAACTTCGCTTTTTTGAAGACAAATCATTCAAAGAAATTGCTTTTATCCTAGAAACAACAGAAAGCGCAGCCAAAATGAGAACGTATAGAATATTAGAAAAAATAAAAGAATCAGTTAGCAGTTACCAGTAAACAGTTACCAGTTAATTTCAAATTGTATTTTCATTCTCTTGCCTTTTCTCTTTTAACTCTGTGGTTCAAAAATGTATTTGTATTTAATTAAAAAAATTATGAAAAATCAAGATATAAATTTCAATCAGAAACCTATTTCATCAGAAAAAATCAAATCCTATCAAGATTTTGATGCTCTGTTGAATGAAGCAGAAAATAACAATTCACATAAAAATAAAAAAGTGGTTTTTATGTCTTTTTCTAATCCTTATTTCTCTATTGCAGCTTCAATTTGCTTATTATTTATAATTGGAGCAGGAATTTGGATAACTCAAGAAGTAAATCAAAAATCAGATTTTGTAGCAGATTCGATAAAAGAAACTGAAAACAAAACTGATTTAGCTTATTCTATCACAAACAAAGATTTGGAAACTGCCGAAAGACTTACAGCTTCGATTTCTCAAAAAATAGATTTGCCTACTCCAAAAAATGGAACTGCCGTAACAACTACCATTTTAGAAGAAAATGCAAGCCCTGAAAATGCTTCTTTAGAACAAGTAGCGCAAGTTTTGAGAACTGAAATGAATAAAAAGAATTCGTGTAAACTTATCTCTGCTTCTCCAAAAGAAACCAAATATGTTGCTTTTGTAGTCAGTAGTGAAGGACAAATTACGGATATAGAAGCGCAAGGCTGTGAACAGGAAGCTAGAAAAGTTTTAAATTCTTTCCCAAAATGGAAGTCTGGAACACTACAAGGTCAGCATCTTTCGCAGCGAGTGGTGGTGGCTATCTAAATAATACAGGAGTTAAACAACTTAATAATGTATAACTCCTGTATTTACTTCATAGATTTCAAATCTCAAAAACAGTTGACTAATCAAAAATAATTTTCTCACTCTAAATAGAGTAAGCTAAAGAGTGAAATCACTCGCTCAAAAGTTTTTCTACAAAATTAGTAGTGGATTCTACATAATTATCATAGTACTCTCCAGTTCCTTTTCCTGAAAAACCTGTGTGTATCTTTCTTACTTTTCCTGTTTTGTCTATGAAAATAGTAGTCGGAAAAGACATCACATGATTAAGCATTGGTAAAGTTTCGGCTGCAAATTGTTTATCTGCTCGTCCTGCAAATAGAATTTCATATTCTACATTCAGACGTTTTTTCATTCTTTCCAAACGTTTTTTTGCATCTTCAAAATCTTCGGTTTGTTCATAAGCAAGTCCAATTATTTCTAATCCTTTTGGATTATAAGTTGAATATAATTCTGTTAAAAAATTAGTTTCATCCATACAATTCGGACACCAAGAGCCTAAAAGTTGTACAATACGTACTTTACCATCATATTTTGAATTATCCAAGGAAATAAGTTTGCCTTCTAAATTTGGAAACTCAAAAGCGATTGTTTCATACCCTTCTTTCAAATAAGTAAGTGTGTCAGCTTTTGGAAGTGTAAAATTTGGATTGCGAGTAGAAATAAAATCAACAGATTGTCCTTTTCCCGACCAAAACTTTCCTTTTAGTGTATTTTCATTTTCTGCTTTTGCTACAAATAAAAATGCGTGAGAGCCATCAAAACAAGATAAATATAAAGAGTCATCAGAAATACTTCCAAAAAGGTAACGATAATCTCCTGTGGTAGTCAAAAATGTTCCTTTTAAATTCCCTTTGATGTCGGCTGTTTCTATTTTTTCAAAAACACCTAAAGCTGCACTAGAATCTCCACCAGACAAAAAATAGGTTTCCCATTTTCCACTTAAATCAAATTTTGGTGCTTTTTTAGTTTCAAAACGAGTTTTTGTATTTGGAGTAGCTGAAAAATCTAATGAACTAGCATTGGTAAAACTTCGACGATTCCATTTTCCTGTAAGTTGTTGTTTTTCTTTGTTCCATTCTGCAACTATTTCACCCTCAAAAATATGCATCGGAATTGTATATATATTTCCTTTTTTAGTTACATTATCCAAAATAATTTTTTCCTCGCCATTGATAAGCGTAAAAGTTGGAATAGTATCATTTTCATTGTCTAGGTAATTTACTTCAAAATTGAACGGCAAAACTGCCCCTTCTTGTTGTTGCAAAGTTGCTCTCCAAATTCCGTTTGGCAGTGTCATATCAGTTGAGTTTTTAGAATTACAACTAAATAAAATAGTAGAAAAAATTAGTAGTATAAAAATGAAGTATCTAGAAATTGATTTTATCATAATTTATTTATTGAATTTTTTAATAAAGAGTTTCTCTAAAACGGTTTTTAGGATAGAATAAGAGTAAAAAAATAGAGAACTGCTCTTTAAAAAAGAACAGTTCTACTAATTTTCTTATTATACATTCAGTTTTTAGGATAAAGAACGCATAAAGTTTTGCACAAGTGTAAAAGTGTACAAGCAACAAATATCGTAAATTTTGAGATATAATCTGTTTATAATACGATTTTATCCATTTTAAAACCATTGTTTGAATTAGCTTCATCAAGAAACAACAAAAAAGGCTTTCAAACTAAATAAGTTTAAAAGCCTTTTAAAAAATATGGGCGAACAGTGGGGAATAACCCAAAACATAAAACCCTCACTTTTGCACCAAAAAACAATGTTTGAGCCACTAATAAGCCATTTTTATTGAAAAGAAACTTCATACTCTCTTATTTAGATAAGGCTATTATTATGTTATTTTATTTCAAAGCTACCTTTATAACTAAGAAGTATTTTTTGTATTTAGGTTATGAAAAGAAAAAAGAGAAAATTTATTTACCCTCTAGCATAGCTAATTTTTTTTTTAGCATATCAACTTTTTCTTCTAAAAAACTGATTATTTTATTTTTATCGTTTATGACCTCCTCATATTTACTTTCTAAAAATTTATCCTCCTTATCTCTTTTTTCTTCTTTCTCTGATAGTTCCTTGTATGCTTCATACAAGTCAAGTACATCTGGATTCTGAAAAATCATATTATGCTCATCAACTTTTATATTTTCTAAAAAATCATCATAAGTTAAATCCGTATTTGCTATATAATAATCTACTAAACGAACTGTATTTATTCCTAAAATCCTACACAATTCAGTAAGACGAGATATACTCATAGTCGTTATACCTCTCTCCAGTTTACTATATGCGTTTTGAGTAGTTTCTAGTTGTTCAGCCATATCATCTTGAGATAATCCTAACTTAACTCTAGCTTGTTTTATTACCTCTCCAATAGATTCTTTCATAGTATATAAACGGTATTATTTAAGACACAAATTTATAAAAGAAAGATTGTTTTTTCTAAACTCAAAAAGTTTGAAGTAAAATTTATATGATTTAAAATAAATTTTTTAGTGTTTAAATTTTGAACTTAAAAATTTTGTTTATATAATTGTAGAATAAAATAAATTTTTTAGCGATATGAAAATACCAAATAACAGGCTGAAAGAAATTATTAGGAGCTATGAAAAGGATAGAAAGACAGAATTTAAACCTAATAGAAGTTTTTATTCCTTTATTCAAATAGGTTCAAGACGTTTCCATCAGCTTATCCGTAATGAAAAGCCTTTGCAGTTTGATGAGATGCAAAGGCTATCCGAATACTTCGGTGTTCATATTTTAGAATTACATGAGAGTACAGTAAAATATTTAGATTAAATCCATACTCAATCCACAAAATATTTATCTAAATATTTTTTTGACTTTCAATAATTCAGTTTTCCCACTTCAAACCAAGTGAACTGCCTATGTTACAGCGTAGGCACTCACTTTTTTTGAACCTAAATCCATACTAAATCCACAATTAAAAAAATTGTTCTTATGATTAAAGCACAAAATCAATTTTTCACATTAGAAGCTCCTTCAAATTTTGTAGAGGGCATCAAATGGTATGTAAAACTCAAAACGAGGGCAAACGGCTATCGTACAGATGAACGTATCAAATCAATTTCAAATATTTTGTTACGAACGATTAAAAAAATGGGTATTGATAATATGCCTATTCAAAATGTAAATGCTGGTGTTATTACACAGCTTTTAGTTAGAACAAAGAAAGATAGAGGTTTCAGTAATACTCGTTTCAATGATTATCATTCGTTTCTAAATACTTGTTTTAGAGAGTTTTTTAAAAATGATTGGATAAAGAAAAACCCACTTATCAATGTAGATAGAAGGCGAAAAGAAGACCCCGAAAAACACACTCCGTACACCGAAACAGAGTATGAGCGTATAAAAGATTATTTCATTGAGAAAGAGCCGTTTTTATGGTCTTTTATTGAATTTATGTGTCATACTGGATTACGTCCAAATGAGATACGACAAATGAAAGTAGGAGATATTGATACTGAAAACTGGCTAGTTAGACTAAGAAGTAGTATAGCCAAAACTGGTAAAGAAAGAATAATCAAAATCCGTTCAGAGTATCGTCCGACTATTAATGAATGGTGTTTGGATTTATACCCTAAAAAGTTCTTTTTGTTTTCTAATAAGTCTAAGGGAATAGGAGAGAAAATGGCAGGTAAAAATGCCTTTTCGATGAAATTCTTTGAACATCGTCCCTACCTTAATGTAACCGAAAATCATACTTTATACGGCTTTAGGCATACAATGGCATTGAGGATTTTAGAGAATAATAATCACAACTTAAAGAAAGTTCAAAAATACTTAGGGCATACCTCGCTTAAAGCAACTTTCAATTACTTACAAAAGGCTTATGCACGGCAAATAACAGATGATTCTGTTACGGTTTATCCAGTTATTTGAAGTAAGAAATTATCCTAAAAAGAACTACCTAAAAAGTAGCTATTTTTTAGAATATGCCCTAATGATAGTTTAAACGCATTTTTAAAAAATTACCATGCGTTCAGATGGACAAGCTCCTTGTCTTCAGTAAAATTTTTCTTTGTGTAATAAACTATCTATTTATTGATTTATTTTCCCACATCAAAAATCAAATTTTATTATGCTTGATTCAACAAAGGCAATTATCAAACTGGCAGATATAGGCACTACTTGTAAGGAGTTGCAAGCAGTTTGTATAGGCTGCGAAAATACCGATTTAGAACAGTATAAGTATTATCGTTCAATGTTGGAGCTACTCTATCCACAATATCAATTTCTACTTTCCGAAGCCGATATACTTCATAATCTACAAAAAGAAGTTTGGGCAATGGAAGAAGTAGAAAGAAATAAAAATATAGATGAGCTATTCCAACAAATAGCAGTCTATGAAAGCAAAAAATCTAATCAGATAATAGAAGTAGAAGTAACAGAAAAAGAGTACAAAACGCCTTTCGAAAAGGTGTTAGACTTCAATATTTTGGGTTACAATATCTTCTTTTGTTTGGAGATAGGAAAAAACACATAACCACAAAAAAACCGTCTGAAACGGCAAATTTCAGACGGTTTATAAATCTTATTGATTACTTACTAATAACAGCATAAAGATATGCAAAAAACATCAGAAATACAAGAAATTCCATTAGAAAATGGACAAGAGAAAACCTCAAAAGCTACTGAAAATGAAGTAGTTAAGAGTGATTTTCTTAAAATGTTTGAAGGTCAAGTATTAGATTATATCAAAGAAGGAAAAGAAGAAAATATTGCGAAAGCAGAACTAACCATCAAATTTCCTACAGTAAATCCCACAACCGTAAAAAACATTGTAGAGCGAGTTTATAAGGAAAATGAAGCGTTCTTTTTTTTCTTCGCTAAGACCAAAAACGACCAAATCTTGACCTATCTACAACATTATGAAAAAGGTTTAAGGTTCAATGTTATAACAAATGAATTTGAAAATAACGGACGTGTTTTGACAGATGCAGACCTAAATACAATCCTTATACAAGTACAAAATTTTGGAGTAAAAAAATGTTCTAGTAATGCTTTTTTTACGGTTCTCAATAGTAATTACATTAGAAAATACAATCCTTTTACAGAGTTTTTCGAAGAGAATAAACATAGAAAGCCAAAAGGATTAATTAAGGCTTTATCTGATTCAATTATTAGTCCGACAGAAGTAAGTAGCAATGGACAAACTAATGAAAACTACAATTACATTTTTATAAAAAAATGGCTTATAGGTCTTATAGCTAGTGTTTTTGGTGGTAAAAGTAATTTATTTTTGGTCTTAGTAGGAGGGCAAGGAACTGGAAAAAGTCAGTTCTTTTTACGATTACTTCCAAATGAGTTAAAAAATTATCTAATAGAAACGAAATTGGATAATGAGAAAGAAAGCGATTTAGCTCAAAAAATGGGTTCGGCACTAATCATATTAGATGACGAAATGGGAGGTAAAAATAAAAGCGATTGGAAAACTCTCAAATCATTATCTGATAAAGACAATTTTAGGGTTCGTTTGCCTTATGGGCGATTAATGCAGACTATCAAGCGTTTAGCATCTTTTGCAGGTACAAGCAATGAATATGAGTTGTTAGGAGATTTGACAGGAAACAGGCGAATGCTACCTATTGAGGTCTATAGCATTCAGCATAAAGAGTACAATTCCATAGACAAAAAAGATTTACTAATGGAAGCCTACCATTGCTATAAAAACGGAGAAACGCACGAATTGAGTGCAGAAGATAAGGCACTACTCAACCGTTACACCTACAAATTTGAAAAAACAGATGCTATAATGGAAGCTATACAAGACTGTTTGGAAGTTCCGACAGAAGACACACAAGATAAAGCTATTAATATGACGGCTAGTGAATTAGCTAAATATTTAGACTTTTGGGCATCAGTAAAAATTTATCCTAATGCGTTAGGTCAGAGGTTGCAAAACTTCGGATTGATGCAACGGCACGAACGAGTGGAGCGAAACGGTAAATTTACCACAAAACGCTTTTACTCCGTTATAAAAACTAAAAATAATGACTAAATCTTACAAGTTCAAAAAACAAAAAAGTTTAAAAACTACTGTAAATGCTGTAAATGCTGTAAATGCAGCCGAAAATCAGCCTTGAATATATCAAAAACATTGATTTTTCATTTACAGTAACTTTTTAATCTACTGTAAATGCAAAAATCTACTGTAAATGCAAAAAAGCATAAACTTTGATTAGAGCAAATAGAAGCACTTTTTAATAAAAATTAAAATTTTTGTTTCAGTTATGAAAACCTTAAAAAATAACAGGTTTTGAAAGAAAAAAGAGCAATATATTACAGTATCAATAATTTAATTAATTATATAATTATTCTAATAAATATCACTAATTCAATTTTTTATATAATTATCAAAGGTTAATGTAAGTTTTTTAGTTAATTTTTTGGCAGTAAAATTTAACATTTAGGTAACTAATTTAACATTTAATAACTAAATACGCATTTAAAGCTCATAAAGACTGATTTTAGTGTAAAATTCCATTTACAGCATTTACAGCAGCTAAAAAGTTACTGTAAATGCAAAAAAGTCTCTGATAGTATCAAAAACAGCGATTTTTAGGCTATTTACAGCATTTACAGCATTTACACCACTTTCAAACTTTGTGGTTTAGTCGTTTTTTTCGTGTACATAAAAATTCAATTTTCGTAAAAAATTATGAATAATACATTTTCTCCATCACAGATACAACAAGCTAATCAAACCGATTTGAGGGCATTACTTCAAAGTTTCGGCTTAAAACAGTTATCAAATAACCTATTTGAAAATCCATTTAGGACAGAAAAAAAGAGTAGCAGCTTTTCCATTTTTCGCCATAGAGTGAGTAAAATATGGTTAGCTAAAGATTTGAGTAGTAACAAAAACTGGAATGTTCTAAAGCTCACAATGGAAGTAAAAAAAATGAATTTTGTAGAAGCCATGAAGTTTTTACTTTCCTTCAATGGTCAGTACGAACAACCCACAGGAAAATCCTTTTTTCTTTCAAAACCTAATTCTTACCGTTCCATACCTACACACAAAGAAGCTACACCAAGTCAAAAAAACTCCCTTACCTACTACCTAAAAAGCATTCGTTTTGTCAGTCCTACACTTTCAAAAGAATACATTGAGTATAGACAATACCAGTATGAAGGAAGTAGCATTTGGTACTATGCTATTTTCTTCAAAAACGATAGTGAGGGTTATGTAATCAGAAATAAGGCAATGAAAAGCCCCAAATGCTTAGGTGCATCGGACATTACGACTATTTTATATCAAGATTCTACCGAATGGATAATTTTTGAAGGTTTTATAGATTTTCTTTCTGCCATCACTTACTACAAAAAACCATTCAAAGGGAACGTAATGGTACTCAATTCAGTAACCAATACAGAAAAAGGAATAGTAGCATTGAAGGCGTTAGGAGCTACCAAAATCTTTACTTTTTTAGATAATGATACTGCTGGCAAAATAGCTACAAATCAATTAAAAAATACTTCTATTCCATTGATAGATAAAGTTTCTCTATTTGGAGAATGTAAAGACTTCAATCAATTTTTAGCCACAAAAAAAACGCTTGCCACTAGGTAGCAAGCGTTCGGTTTCAATCAGTTTTCCCACATCATAAAACCTTAATTACAAAGTTATGCAAAATTCAAACAAAAAACTACAAATGGCAAAAGCACCACACGAAATACACCAACAGGACGTATTTAGTGATTATCTAAATGAAACAGCCGAAAAAGGCTATTATTTGGAAGCACAAAAGGCACTAGCTCCTATACCTTATGCAAAGAAAAATAGAAATCTATTTATTTTTTCCAAAGGATTTGCCATAGCTTACCATTTTGTAAGTTTCGTATTAGGAATAGCCACCGTTTTTTTAGTTTCAAAGGCATTTTATACTGGAGAAATTAATATTATCAATGTTCTTATGGCTACCATTGTAGGAGCTTTACTTATAGCTTTATTGATAGGTTTGGAAATGTTCAAAAGTCAGTCAGCAACCGACCTATTCAAATCATTGTCAAAAAGCGAAACAGCAAGCAAAGGAGCAAAATTTGGTTTATTGATAACATTTTTACTTTCGGTTGGTCTGTCAGCCATAGGGGGCGCATTTCTTACCGTAGAAATGAACGATAAGAGTAAAATCATTCAATCCGAACTCATCACACAATCCGACAGCTTAAAAGGAATTTATACTTCTCAACTGGAAGGTTACGAAATGAGTATTAGTAGCTCAAAGGAAACACTAAAGAAATATTCTAAAGGTTGGAGAGCTAACAATGCAAGGGAAGATTTACAAGCAGCCACAGAAGCCAAAAACAACCTATTAGAAAAGTTAGATAACCGTTTGGCTATTGAATCAGAAAAGGCATCAAAAAGTATTTTGAACAATGCCAAAGAAGGAAAAGAAACGGCTTTTATAGTTGCCTTTGTGGTGTTCATTTTGGAGCTAATAACTATTCTCTGTTATCGTTTCAAATTTATCTATTTGAGAAATACGGAAAGAGAAGGGATTACTTTTGAAGTTATTACCAACACTACTACATCACAAGCTCCAGCAGTCCGTGAGCCACTAACAGAACTCGTCGAAACGCTAAAACAACTCTTAGAAAATGGAGTACAAAGTGTGAAGCAAATTAGACCAATTAGCAACGATAAAAATTACTCACAGCCTAGTATTGGTTTTCAGTACCAAAATACTCGTAATGCGACAGTCGTAGAATCCGACAACGACAAAAAAGCGAATGTTTCCAAAAAGAACACAGAAAATACACTAGAAACGACAAACAACAATGACAACGACACTCGCAATGCGACAGTCGTGGAAAGGCGTATAGAAAGTGGAAATAGGGAATGTTTGAATTGTGGTACACTCTTCAAATACAATAACAGTGTACACAAATTTTGCTCAAAAAAATGTCGTTGGGATAATCACTACAAAAAGAAACAACGAGCTAATGAAAAGGCTAAAAAATAACTTCGCATAAATTAACTTTTATAGGACTTGTTTAGAGAAATTTAGCCTTATTCTATACAGTTTTTTGCATAAAAAAATGGTAGGAGTTACAGCTCCCACCATTGAAATCATAATCAAATCCATACTTTAATCCACAAAATATTCATTAATTATGAACCACAAATTTAAGAAAAAAAGATTTATGAATGTTGTTTTCTACCTAAGAAAAAATCGTTCAGATAAAAACGGCTTAGGTGTTATTTACTGGTACTTGTCTTTTGGTGGTCAAGAATCAAAACCTTATTCTAGTGAAATAAAAGTTTATCCTAAAAACTGGAGAAAAGGAAAGATAACAGGAAACAATGCCAAACCTTATAATGATGCACTAGACAATGTTCGTGCAGATATTACCAATGTATTTAATGAGTGTAAAAGTAATTTCTCTCACATTCAAGAAATAGCAGAAAAATATAAAGGAACAATCAAGCAAGACATAACATTTTTAGAACTTTATGATATGCTTGTAGAAAGGAAAATCTTAGAAAAAAAGAAGCCAAAAACAATAGAAACTTATGAAACATTTCGTAAATGTTGGTTAAAAAGATACCTAAAAAGCATCAAGCAAGAGAATTTATTAGCTACTCAATTCACACACATACATTTAGAGGGAATTTATGAAATGATGCTAAATAGTGAAGGTGTAGAAAGTGGCGAGTACATCAAACATCAACTTTCAAAAGTCCGTGCAACAATTCAATTAGGTTATTCAAAGGGAATTATAGAAAAAGATGCAGTTGCTAAATATAAAATTCATATTCCAACAGATAAAAAAGAATATGTTTACTTAGAAATTAGTGAAATTGAAGCACTAGAAAGATTAGAGTTTTTGCCTCAAGAAAGCCACTTAAAACGCACTAGGGACTTGTTTTTACTTCAATGCTATACTGGTCTTGCCTATTCAGATTTAGGAAACTTTAATAATGAACTTCATTTATCTAAAAAACTTGACTGGAAATGGATTTTTAAGAATAGAGTAAAAACGGACATTTCTCAATATATTCCATTGTTACCCGAACCAATAAAGGTTTTAGAGAGATTAGATTATGATACTAAGCCACCATTAGGACACCTTTATAATCAAAGAATACGCATTTGTGCATCAAGGGCAGGAATAAAGAAGTATTTAGTTTCACATTATGGGCGCAACTCATTAGGAGCTTATCTAATTAATAAAGGTGTCCAACTTCAATTTGTAAGCCGTGTTTTAGGTCATAAGAGCATAAATACAACTCAAAGGGTTTATGCTAAAGTAATAGATACTTGGGGGTTAAAAGATGAATTTAACCGTGTGTTTCGCAATCAGCAACCACAGAAAACGAAGATAGATAATACTCAAAATGTCTTTTCTACTGGCAAAATCAGCTTTACTTATTCATACAGTAATTAGAAAAATTTATCAAAAATCCATTTTATAAACAGAAAAAGAGCCTAAAAAGCTCTTTTTCAAAATGGAAAATACGGTAAAAAATGTAACTCTATTCGCCTTCTATTCAATAAAAACAAAAAAAAGTATAAAAAATGTACTTTTTTTAAAATCAAAAAATGCAGTCAATTACAACTTAATTACGTTTTTTTGTCGTAAGACAAAAAAATAAAAAGTCTTACCAATTATAAAATTTCAACCAGCAATAATAAAAACTATGAGAACTAGATATTATCCCCACGAAAGACTATTAAAAGCTAATAGTCTCAAAATTTCGGATTTACCGATTGAAATACAAGACCAAATAAAAGTTTGGAGAATGAGCAAAGAAAAAGGCTATCATACCAAGTATGTTCCTCAATCTGAAAAAATTAGTAGAGCTATTGAAAATTTCATTGAAAAAGATATAGACAACCTATACAATGATATAGAAAAGGTAGCTATACCTAATCATTTGCATACAGTAGGGTTTACACCTCAAAGAGAAACCAAAGGTAGTCCAGAGCCTAAAGAAACGGTAAAGAAAGGTATAGAAAATGTAACTATACCGTATCATTCAAATACAATAGGGTTTTCTACCAAAAAGCAGACTGGAGAAAGCGTAACATCTCAAAATGAGGTGGAAAAAGATATAGAAACTGATAAAATATTGAATAGCTTTGATACAAAGGCGATTTTGGCAGAAAATGAACCTCAAAAAGCCACAGATACAGAAAAAGATATAGAAAAAAACTCTATACCGAATCATTCCGAAATAAACAGCGATTTTGAAGAAAATGAGCCAAACGAGCTAGAATTATTAGAAAAAGATATAGAGAATGTTTCTATACCGAATGTTTCCGAAAAGAAAGGCGTTTTAGTAAAAATTGAAGAATCTACACTTCCTCAAAAAGTAACCGTCTTATGCCCTACATTTTGCAAGAAAATAGGTAAAATTCAAACGGCTTGTTATAGTATTATGAAATTTGCAGAACAAGAAAATATTGAGCCTATTTTGAATTTTGAGGACTTACCAAGTTTCGGAATAAAGACAGGTTTTTGGTCTAACTTCCCTAAACTAAACGGCTATAAAGGAAAGTTTTTTGAGATTAGGAGGGTACATAACGAATACGCTTATTGTTATGAAGTGATAGCCATACAGCCACTACCAAGCGAAGCCTTTACAGAAATAGAAGAAAGTCAATTACTTTCCGATGGTGCAAAGGAGGAAAAGTCAAAAGAATTTGATTTGTCAGATTTGAAAAGCGTAAATGAGTTGATACAAAATAGAGTAGTTGAGGGCATCAATGAATCTAAGTTTTATGATACTCTCAACGATGTAGAAAAGGCTTTTTATGATATAATTCATAAAGCTAACAAGTTAGCAGAAAAGCCATTAAAACACGTAAATACGACGCTTTCCGAACTCAAAGAAAAAGGTATCAGAAAACTCAAAAAAAATGATTTGATTTCGGAATATTTCAAAGTAACTCCTTTGAAGGAAAAGGGAGCTTTCCGAATTACCTATAAATAATTGAACTATGTTTGTATTCAATAAAATACGCTATCTAATCACAATAATATCCCTATTAGCCGTAGGGATATTTATTTATAAAAACAGAAAAAAACTATTAGGAAGTCAGAAAAGCAAAGAAAATGCTTTAAGAAATGATAGATTAATGAAGGAAATTATTTTGCTCAACACTCCGAAATCAAAAAAGTAAAGTTTTTAATAGTTTCTTACAAGCTGCATGCAGCTCCCATCAATACAGGAGCTAGTGCAGCTTTACGCATGCTATTTTTCAAAAACTATCTTCATTTGCTTTAAATGCACTTTTCTAAAATTAGCTAATTTTGAAGTAGTTAATTTTGATTGATTTTCTTACACTAGATTAGAAAAATGAAAAAGCCTACAAACTGGATTTGTAGGCTTTTTCATTGTGCTTATACTTTATTCCTTTGAAGTCTATGTTTAAAACCTAAAAGGTTTAAATATTTTCTTTTTCTTTTTCAAAACAAAGTATGTTTTGTAATCAAAATAAAATTGATAAAAAAGAAAATTATTACTACATCATAGGGTCTGTATAAGGGGTAGGTATTTCTTCCGAGTGAGCAACTAACATAGAATCATCTAAATCACCTACTGTCGTTGGTTTATTACCTTCATCAAAATATAGACAGGTAATGCTTCTACTTCCAAAGGCATTTTTAGTGTACTGAACAGTCATTATAGGACTACCTGACTTTAATTTTACAACATCTCCTATTTCAAATTTTTTTTCTTCTGACATCGCTTATATTGTTTTAAATATTAATAGTTGTTTTAGTAAAAGAAGGTGGGTTGTTACTTACTTTTTTCAATAGAAACTTAGATATAGTGTGTTCCTCCTCTTTTTTAGTTATTGGATTGTAACAAGCACACATAACCGTATTCTCTAAAACGTTTATTGATTTGACATAATAAATGTCTAAGCCACCAGATTTAAGTTTTACATTATCTCCTATTTTGAAGTTACTCATAAATTGAAATTTTTGTAATTGAAAGATTAATTAAACTAGCTAAAGGCTATACATTTTGGTAAATGTATAGCCTTGATGCTATTTTCTTGCTGTATTTGTTATATACATAATGGGCGAACAGTGGGGTTCGAACCCACGACCCTCGGTACCACAAACCGATACTCTAACCAACTGAGCTATGATCGCCATATAAAAATTACAGATGTTAGAACGTTTTATTGTTCCGTTGTACCGTAATTACGAATGCAAAGGTAAGAGGTTTATTTGAAGTTTGCAAGAGATTGAATTAACTTTTTCTGTTTTTTTTTTGTAAAATTTTTCTCTCAAACTTCATTACAAAAATATACTATAAACTTTTTCTCTCATAACTCTTTCATTTTCAAGATGTAAATAAAAAATAAGTGTTTTTTTGCATTCATTAACTCAACTTACTTCAAGTAAAAAAAGTTCATCTACCTTTATTTTTTTTAAAAAAGAAGTTGAAGTTTTTATTTTAACATGAAAAATGAGTATGTTTAATTATCAAATCAGTCAAATTCATTATTTGTATGATTACTAAAGAAATTTTTCTAAATTGTCAAAGAATAATCTATCTGATTTTTTTGTAAAAAACGATCGTCCACTCCTATTTTAATATATTGAAAGTTTAAGTTATGTCCAATCCTAATTATAAAGATATTTTTATTTCTTATGGAAGAGCTGAAAGTAAATACTTTGCTTCACAACTCTATGATTTATTGACTGAAAAAGGATATAAAGTATGGTTTGACCAAAACGATATTCCTTTAGCTGTTGATTTTCAAGACCAAATAGATGAGGGAATAGAAAAGTCAGATAATTTTATCTTTGTAATTGCTCCTCATTCTATTCGCTCGCCTTATTGTAAAAAAGAAATAGAGTTAGCGACAAAATACAGTAAACGCATTATTCCAATTCTACATATTGAGCCTTCTGGTGCGATGATATCAGAATTTATGCACCCTTCTGTAAGTAAACGCAACTGGCTGTATATGCGACAAAATATAGAAGAAGGAAAAGGACAACACGAGTGGAAAGATATTGATGATAGAGAAAAAGGACAAGAGGGGCTGTTATCAATTTTAGAATCTCATAAAGATTATGTGCGTCGTCATACAGAACTTTTACATAATGCCTTAGAATGGGAAAAGCAATACCGTAATAATCGTTATTTGCCGTTTGGAGATAGACAAACGGAGTCAGAACAATGGTTACTTACAGCTTTTAAGGATGGACAACCACCTTGCTTGCCTTCTTCTATTCACTGTGAATTTATTTCAGAGGCTCGTAAAAATTCTGAAAATAGAATGACAGATGCCTTTATTTCTTATGCAGAAGAAGATGAGGAAATTCGAAATAGGGTATTACGCTCTCTTTCCCAACATTTGATTACTACTTGGACACACCAAATGGACATTCAAGCAGGAGGTGATTTTGATAAAGAAGTAGAAAATGGAATCGAACAAGCAGATAATTTTATTTTCTTTATTACTCATGAATCTATAAAATCGGAATATTGTAAAATAGAACTTGAACATGCTGTAAAGTATAATAAACGCATTATTCCTTTACGAATGGATAGTGTTCCTGTTCATAATTTTCCAATAGAAATTAGAAATTTGCAATTCATTGATTTTACAGATAATAATTATGATTTTATTCCACGCTCCAAGAATGAAAAAACAGATTATGAAAAAGATATAGATGAATTACTCAATCAAATAAATACAGACCGAGATTATTATCACAAACATAAAATAATACTCAATAAAGCCATTCGTTGGAAAGAACAAAATCATAATGCAAGTATTTTATTAAGAGGGCATAATTTGGATGAAGCCAAAATTTGGTTAAAAATTGGTTTGCAAAGAGAAAAACACTTACCTACACGCCTTCATGAAGAGTTTGTTAGAGAAAGTGAATCTAAAAGTGGACAACTTAGCACAGAGGTTTTTATTTCTTACTCAAGAGCAGATGGAGATTATGCAAGAAAATTGAATGATGAATTACAAGAAAATGGCAAAACAACTTGGTTTGACCAAGAAAGTATAGCCTCTGGCGCAGATTTTCAACAAGAAATATATAATGGAATTGAAGCCTGTGAAAATTTTGTGTTTATTATTTCTCCAGATTCTGTCAAATCTCCTTATTGTGATGATGAAGTGAAATTTGCGACCAAATTAGGAAAAAGAATTATTACAATCTTGTATAGAGCAACCGAAACTTTCGAAATTCCAATGGAGCTTTCAAATATACAATGGATAAATTTTATACCTAACCAAACCAATTTTCATGATTCGTTTGCAGAACTTATTCGTACATTAGATACAGATAGAGAACACGTAAAATCACACAATCATTGGTATCAAGAGGCTTTACAATGGCAAAAACAAGGGAAAAATAATGATTTTTTACTCGTCGGAACTGAATATTTTTTAGCACATTCATGGTATGAAGAAGCAATCTTAAAGAAGAAAATTCCAGCTCCTAATGCGTTACAAAAAGAATATTTAAAAGCCAGTCAGCAAAGCATTGAAGCCAGAGAAACAGAAAAAAAACAAGTAGAACAGCAATTATTAACACTCGAAAAGGATAGAAATGCTGAGGCCAAAAAACGAATAGAACGCCAAAAAATATTCCTTATCATTGCTGTTGTAGCTCTTCTGATTTCAGTAGCAGCAGGTGTTTATGCCTTTGTAGAGAAAGGACAAGCTGAGAGAAGTAAAGCAGATGCCATAGAAAGCGAAAAACGAGCTGTAGAGAATGAAAAAATAGCACGTGAAAATGAAGAGAAAGAAAGAAAAGCAACTTTAATTGCTAAACAAAAAGCACAACAACTAGAAGAAGCATTAGCAAAAATAGACTCAGCAATAGCAAAACAGAGTGTTGCTGTCAAACAGAAATTACAAGCTGAATCTAAGTTAGCTAAAAAAGAAACTAGCTATAAAAATCAAGATTTTGTAAAAGACCGTTTATTCACTAAAAATATATTAGGAGCAATAGAAGAAATCAAAAAAATGGAAACATCGTTAATCAATTATGCTCGTCAGTTGGAAAGTTTAGGAGTAATACGTCCTGCTGTCAGACAATCTATGGAAAAGCAAATTAAAGATGATGTACGAGAATTGCGAAACTCTCTATTAAAATAAACTTTATTCACTAATCAAAAAAAACATGCTATCTAAATCAGATTCTTCCCTCACAGATACAACCACATTAGATTTACCTTTTTTAAGAAAAGAAGTAGGTTTATTATCCGAAAAAGTAGCCAAATTTATTTATAAGGAAGCTCAAGATTTTGATAAAGACGACATTGAAGTTAAAAGTTTTAATAGTTTGGTTTCTTATGTCGATAAAGAAGCTGAAAAAAAAATAGTCCAACGTCTTAGAGAACTCTTACCTCAAGCTGGAATTATTGCAGAAGAAGGAACTGGAACACCAAAAGAAGAAGGCTTTAACTGGATAATTGACCCACTAGATGGAACAACAAATTTTGTACATGGAATTCCTGTCTATTCTATAAGTATTGCACTTGCTCATACTAAAAAGGTAGAAGAAAAAATAAAAACTGAACTTTTAGTAGGCATTGTCTATGAAGTAAACCGTAAAGAATGTTTTGCTGCTCATCAAAATGGAGGTGCAACATTAAACGGAAAAAAAATAATGGTTTCAGGAGAAAATCAACTAGGTAAGTCTTTGATAGCAACAGGGTTTCCGTATGAAGATTTTGATAGAATAGAAGATTATCTCTTTATGATGGGAACGATGATGAAAGCAGCACACGGACTTAGAAGGTTAGGTTCGGCAGCAGTAGATTTGTCTTTTGTTGCAGCAGGACGTTTTGAGGGGTATTTTGAATATAACTTGAATGCTTGGGATGTAGCAGCAGGTGCACTTATCGTAAAAGAAGCTGGAGGAATTGTAAGTGATTTTGAAGGAAATGAAATCGTAGATAATTATATTTTTGGAAAACAAATTATTGCAGCCACAAATGTTCATCCACAAATTTTAAAACTGGTAAAAGAGGTCTTTTTGAAGAAATAAATAAAAATTTGTAGGACAAAGACAATCCTTTGTCCTACAAATTTTACTAAGCAATCTTGCTAAACATCTGCTTATTTTCTAATTTTTCTTTATTTAATTTTTCATTCCAAAGTCGAACATCGAAAGCCATACAAACATTTCTTACATAAGGCTTTCCTTTCTCTGTAATTTTCAAGTGATTACCTTTCCATTCTACCAAACCATCTTGTTTTAGTGTTTCTAAAAGATCAAAATTAATCCCAAAACCAAATTCATAGAATTGTTCTTCATTCCAAGAAGTTTCGTACCTACACATCAAATCCAAAATATGCTGACGGATAACTAAGTCTTCTTTTGTGAGATAATGCCCTCTCAAAAATGGAAATTCATTGTTTTCTACTTTCTCTTTATAAACTTTGAGGTTTTTTTCATTTTGATTAAATGCCGTCCATGTATCACTAATAGCACTTACACCCAAGCCAATAGACAAACTCGTCGATTGAGTGGTATAACCCATAAAGTTACGGTGCAAACTTCCGTTTTTAGAAGCCTTCAAAAGTGAATCGGTAGGCAGCGCAAAATGATCCATTCCAATATCAATGTAGCCTTCATCTGTCAATATTTTTTTACCAATCGCATACAAATTTGCTTTTTCGTCAGCAGAAGGTAAAAAAGACTCTAATTTTTTTTGTGAAGGTTTGAGCCAAGGTACATGAGCATAACCATAAAAAGCCAAACGAGAAGGACGTAATTCTAATGTTTTTTGAATAGTATCGTGGATAGTTTCCGTATTTTGCAACGGCAAACCATATACTAAATCAAAATTAATTGATTCAAAACCTAATTCTCTAGCAGTTGCAACGCATTCTACTACTTTTTGATACGGCTGAATACGATTAATAATTTTCTGTACATTTTCATCAAAATCCTGTATTCCAAAACTAACACGATTAAATCCTAACTCTTTTAAGGTCTTTAAATGTTCTCTTGTTGTATTATTGGGATGTCCTTCAAAACCCCATTCTGTATCATTAGGAATATCACAAGAAGATTTGAAAATGGTAATTAAACGAGTAAGATTTTTTGGAGAGAAAAAAGTAGGTGTTCCTCCTCCTAAATGCAACTCTCTCAAAATTGGTTTTTGTGGAAGAGTTTTTAGATATAGATTCCATTCTTTTTCTATCAAATCAATATAGGGTTCTTCTACATTGTGATTGGTTGTAATGCGAGTTGTACAACCACAATATGTACACAAACTTTCACAGTAGGGCAAATGAATATAAATACTTACTTCTCGTCCACTTGTCCAAAAGGCATTTTTGAGGGCATTTTGCCAGTTTTCTAAACTATGTTCTGTATTTTCCCAATATGGAACAGTTGGGTAACTGGTATAGCGTGGACTAGCAACATTGTATTTTTGAAGCAAACTATTCATTTTTTTGTGAATTGTAAGTGATAGATAAATTTATACTTACAAATAACGGCTACTTTTTAGGCTTAAAAAATGACTTTTGTTAGGAAAAAAGATGTGATTTGATGCCTCTGAGGAGATTTTATGACTAGGTCTGATTAACATTGTTAAGTGTTATCTCTTGGAGTAGGTAATTAAGACCTTGTTTAAATTTTTATTTTATCTAGTGAAAAAATGAATGAGTTTTTAAACAAGGTCTAAATAATATTAAGTCAGCATTCCACCATCCACTTGAAGAACTTGTCCTGTGACATACTTCGAATAATCCGAAGCTAAGAAAACTGTAACATCTGCCACTTCTTTTGAAGAACCTGCACGACGCAACGGAATTGCACTTTTCCATTCAGCAATCATTTTTTCGTCTAATTGCTCTGTCATTTCAGTTTCAATAAAACCAGGTGCAATGGCATTACAACGAATATTTCTTGAACCTAACTCTAAGGCAATCGATTTTGTAAAACCAATAATTCCAGCTTTCGAAGCTGCATAATTTGCCTGTCCTGCATTTCCTTTTATTCCAACTACTGAAGTTACATTGATAATAGAACCTTGTTTTTGCTTTAAAAATGTACGTGTAGAAGCCTTTACTAAGTTAAAAACAGATTTCAAATTTACTCTCATTACCTCGTCCCATTGGTCTTCACTCATTCGCATCAACAAATTATCTCTAGTAATTCCTGCATTATTTACTAAAACATCAAGCGAACCAAAGTCTTTTACAAAATCAGCTACTAACTCTTCAGCAGCTTTAAAATCAGACGCATCCGAACGATAGCCTTTTATAGTTGTTCCTTTTTCTGAAAGTTCTTTTTGTAATGCCTCACCTTTTTCTATGCTAGAAAGATATGTAAAACCAACGTTTGCACCTTCTTCTGCAAAACGCTCTGCCATTGCTCTACCTATGCCACGAGATGCACCTGTGATGAGTACATTTTTTCCTGAAAGTAATCCCATTTTTAATAAAGTTAGAAGTATGAAATATAAAGTAAAATCTATGAAATAAAAGTATCAGAAGATAAATACAACTGAAAGTCATTTCATAGCTATCTATATCATACTTTATAAATTGTGAATAAATAAATTTCTTGTTTAGATTTTCAAAAATACGATAAAATTTAAGATGAAACAGAAGAATTTTGAAAATTTGTATTTTTGAGAAAAGTATAAGCTAAAACCGTAATTTTTACTCCAAAAGATACGAAAAGTGTTATTATTTTTACATTTTGTACAGAAAACTCCTCACGACTTTCATTAAAATCGAAGTTAGCATGTAAAAATTCGGTAGTGTTGTAAAAAGTATGATACGTGTTTTTGCCATTTTCGGTGTCTCCACCAACAATAATTAAAAAACATCTACTGCTAAAGTAATGAGACTAAAGTAAAAATTGCTGTACATACTAAAATATACAAAACTGATAGCCTGTATTCTCTCTTTTCATTTTTCAGTATTTTTCAGCGAGTCTTTGAGTTTGTTTTTTTCATAAAGAAAGCGAATAAAAGACTTTTTTGTGTAAAAAAACGAAAGCAGAAATTTTCTAAGCATTAAATACTATTAAATTGCAGTTAAAATAGAGTAAAACCGTTGCATTTGCTACCTTTGCACCGTCTTTTTGATGTATTTTTACAGAGCTAAATTTAGACTAGCTCACACTAACAAAAGAAATTACTCTATTTTCTTCTGAATTATAAACAAAAATTAAATCAAATGAAAAGTTTAAAATTACAAACTCTTCATTATGAACGAATTAAATTCGTGATTTTTAATTAGCTTCGCTGCTTTTGCAGGTCGTAATTCGTAATTATTTTATTATAGTTTTATGCGTTTTAGAATTTTATTTATTTTCTGTTGCTTTTTTGCCTTATTTTTTGGCTCATTATCTTATGGTCAGGATATAAAACCTCTTACTATTTCGTTGGATAGCTTAAATAAGCTCAATGAATTGGAAACTCAAGCTGCTCTTGATTCTATAAACTTAGAAGAAAGTGATACTACAAATCGCCCTAATGCAAGTGGTGATTTTACGGATATTGTAAAATATTCAGCTACTGATTCGATAAAATATGATTTCAAAACTCAAAAAATTACTCTCTACACCAAATCTGAAATTGATTATACGAATATCAATCTAAAATCAGACAATATTACTTTAGACTGGAATACCAATGAATTGACAGCCATAGGACTCACAGATTCTTTAGGAAAATTATCCGAAACTCCTATTTTTAAGCAAGGAGATGAGGAATATAAAGCCAAAAAAATTAGATATAATTTTGTAAGTGAAAAAGCTATCGTAACTGAAATTGTAAAAAAAGAAGGAGAAGGTTTTTTACTCTTAGAAAAAGGCAAACGTGATGCTGAAGGTAATTTTAATGGGCTTGAAGGCTCTTATACCACCTGTACAAATACTGCACATCCTCACTTTCGTATTCGTTCGAAAAAATTAAAGGTAATAGAAAAAAAGCAAATTATTACAGGTCCTTTTCAGCTAGAAATAATGGATATTCCTACTCCTGTTGGCTTTCCGTTTGGACTTTTACCTATTCCAAAAACTCGTAGCTCAGGGATTATTATTCCTAGTTATGGAGAAACACAAGAACGTGGTTTTTATTTAAGAGATGGTGGTTATTATTGGGCGATAAGCGACCATATTGACCTTACATTTTTGGGAGAAGCATATTCAAAGGGTGTTTATGGTGCTTCTGTGCGTAGTCGTTATTCAAAACGTTATTATTATACTGGAAATTTTGATTTTAGAATGAATACGATTAGAGCGCAAGAAAGGGGAATTAATGAAGACACAAATAATGATTTTCGTCTTCAGTGGTCACACAATCCAAAATCAAGAGGTTCATCTTCTTTTTCTGCCAATGTCAATGTCATGACTACCCAGTTTAATACACGAAATTCATTCAATCCAAATGATTATACACAGGCTTCTGTCAATTCAGGTATTAATTATAGTAAAACTTTTACAGGAACACCTTTTATATTTTCGGGAAGTCTTCGTCATAATCAGAATTTACAGTCAAAAATTACTGACGTTTCGCCACAAGCCAACCTAAGTATGAATCGTATTTTTCCACTCCGAAAATTCATTAAGAATTCTCAATCCCCATTGGCTCAACTGGGTTTTTCTTATCGTTTGGATGGACAAGCAAAAATATCTAATCTTCTTACAAATAATATAAAAGGAAATTTCAAAATTCCTTCTGACCAACAGCGAGCATCTGATACACTTACTTTTGATATGGATAATCTACCTGAAATTTTGGAGAATTTGCAATGGGGATTAAAGCATGCTATTCCTCTTTCTAGTTCTGTTACTTTTTTGCGTTATTTCAAAATGAATCCTAATGCAAATTTTAGTCAAGTTATCTATGGGAGTAGCAATTCGTATGAATGGATACAAAAAGATACGGTCAGAACTACTACCAACCAAGGACTTTCACAATTTTATTCTTATAATGCTTCTGTTGATTTTACGACTACTTTTTATTCTACTTTTTTATTTAAAAGTCCGAAATTCAAGGCATTGCGCCATACTATGATTCCAACAATCTCACTAAGCTATCAACCTGATTTTAGTGACCCTCGTTTTGGTTTTTATCAAGAAGTACAAGTCAGTGAAGATGGAAGAACACAGCGTATTGCACGTATGAGTGGTGTCTATGGATCACCATCATCTGGAGAGTCTGGAACAGTTTCGTTTTCACTTCGTAATACCTTGGAAGCAAAAGTAGAAACAAAGGAAGGAAAAGATGAAAAAAGAAAACTCCTAGATAGTTTTGATTTTTCTACTGCTTATAATCTAGCTGCTGATTCTTTTAATTTGAGTAATATCAGTGTTAATTTAAGAACTTCATTATTCAAAAATAAAATTGGTATCAATGTTAGAAGTTCTATTGACCCCTATACGTATGAAGCAATTACAAGAGATTCTGTAACCAACGTGGTAGTTACACAAAGAAAATTTGATAGATTTGCTTGGCAAGAAGGAGGAGGATTAGGTACATTGAGTACACTAGGAATATCTCTAAACACATCCTTATCAGCTGATGGTTTTGCTAGTGATAATGAAGAAGAAGCAAGTAGTCAAGCTATTTCTCAAGCCGACTTAGATTTTATCAATCAAAATAGAGATTTGTATGTAGATTTTGATGTTCCTTGGACGATAAGCGTAAATTATAACTGGAATTATACTCGTACAGGTTTGATAGAAGGAAATGCAAGTCAGAATTTATCTTTCAATGGAGATGTAAGTGTTACTCCTAAATGGAAAGTAGGTTATACAGCCAGTTATGATTTGGAATTAAATGAGTTTTCAGATGCTACTTTTAATATCCATAGAGATTTGCATTGTTGGGAGCTTCGTGTAAGTTGGACACCCGTAGGTTTTCGTCGTGGTTATTCTCTAGACTTACGTGTAAAATCTAGCTTATTACAAGACTTGAAACTCAATCGTAGAAATAATTGGAGAGATAGAAGATAAATAAAGTAAAAAATCAGATTTTAGAAGTCAGAAGTGAATGCAATGAAAAATTATAAAGAACACAAAATCTGAAATTATTCAAAACCTTATTTTTAAATCAAAAGTTATGTGCCACAAAAGGTGTATCTTTTTTTCTTACTGTACCCTACTTTTTTATTAAACACAGAGTTACAGAGAACACAGAGAATGAACTGGAAGTCAGCGTAGCTAAAAATACCTCGTTTAAATTGACTTATTCAGATAGTATTTTGTATTATCTGTATTTTAAATCTTATTAATCTCATCCTTAACTAATCATACCTTACAAAAAAAGTAGGATACAGTATTTTTTTCTTACAAATAAATCAGATGTTCAGATTTTTGACGTTGCTTTGTATTTTATTTTCACTTCTGAATTAGCTTCGCTGCTTTTGCAGGTCTGACTTCATACTTCATACTTTATCCCATGTTATCTATTTGGCAGATTATTCTTATTAGTATTCTTACAGCTTTTTGTATGGAAGGTGTAGCTTGGTTTACACACAAATATATTATGCACGGTTTTTTGTGGTTTTTGCACAAATCTCATCACACTCATCACAACCATGCCTTAGAAATCAATGATGTTTTTGCAGTTGTTTTTTCGATTCAATCTATGACTATGATTATTGTAGGAATTGAATACCCAGAATGGAATCTTTTATTAGCTTTAGGAGCAGGAATTGCACTTTATGGAATAATGTATGCTGTTTTTCATGATATTCTGACCCATAATAGAATTCCATTTCTAAAAATTAAGATAAAAAATTCTTATCTAAAACGCATCGTAAGAGCGCATGGTGTTCATCATCGTTCGCATAAAAAAGATGATTCAGAAGCATTCGGGTTTTTATATGCGCCAAAAAAATATGATAAAAATAAGTAAAAACCCACGAATAAATTTGTGGGTTTCATTTTTTGAGTTAGTATCTTATTTAATCTCTGTTCCTAAATGGCATTTTGAAAATATTTTTTCGTAATTAATTTTGAAATTGATAAATTTACCTATTCTATCAAAAAACAGGGCATGTTCATAAAAACTTTGTCAGTAGTTTTTTGGTAATCTAAAATAACTCTGACAATAATTTCAAATAAAATAAAAATGGCTAGATCAAAGGAATTAAATATATCTATTTCAGAAGATGCAAGTGAGAAAATAAAAATAATTATTACAGAAGATCCTACTGCACACTACAAACTTACTGATAAGTTGCATAAAGACTTAGATACTGCAAATAGAAATTTACTGAAAGGAAAAATAACACCTTATCAATTAAAGGTTTTGATTAATAAATATCCTCATGTTCCTACTTTTTACAATTATTTGAGTGTTGCGTATGAAGACAATAATCAATTTGATAAAGTACTTCCTGTTATCAAAACGCTTATCAAAAAGTTTCCTACTTATTTTCATGCTCAGCTCAATTTGATTTCTTTTTATTTAAAAACAGAAAATAAAGAGGCGTTAGATGCTTATTTCGAAAATGTAGATTCTATTAAAGATGTTGCTCCCAAAAAAGAAAATTTTCATGTAGATGAATTTATGGGCTTTTATAGTGCCTTTGTGGAATACTTAGAAACAAAAAGAGATAGAAAAAAAATGACACGCATTTTTGATATGCTAGATAATGTAGCCCCTCATTTCCCTACTATAAAAGCTGAATTACCAAATCTAAAAATTCTTTTGCAGCGAGTTGATATTATGTTAGCAGCAGAAGAAAAAGCAAAACAAGAAAATGCTCCAATTATTTATTTGAAAGAAGATAAAGAAAAATAATTATTTAATTATCATTAGAAAACAATCTAAAAAATGTCGTTACCTACCTACAATCACAACTTCGTAGCCGAACTTATAAATTATTCAGAAGAATTGCCTAAAGAAAAAATAGATGAAGGATTGGCTCTTCCTCGTGAGTCGTTTATTGAAGATTTAATCAATTTTATTCTCTTCTAAATCATTATGACCCAAAAACAGACAAGCCTCAATATTCACGCAACGACAAAGTAACAGTCAGATATGAAGACGGAAAAATCATAGAAGAATACCAAATACAAAAAAGTAGAAAAAGATGTCAAAGCTGGAAAATGCGAAATCGTAAAATAAAATTTACTTCAAAATAAAATCAATTTTTCAAAAAAACTAACTAACTATAAAATGAAATTTTCATCAAAAGCAAAATCTTCTTTGACAGAAAAAAGGGAAAAAGAAGTAGAAGAACTAAATATTACGGAAGAGATTACTCTTTCTTTCTCCATGACCCCTCAAATAGAAAGAGATTTGGCGAAGGCTCGTATGCTTATGCAAAAAAACAAAAAAGAAGGAGTAAAAGAAATAAAAAACTATATTCAAAGACATTCTCATGTCAATACATTCTACAATTACTTGACTAACCTCTATCGTTTGCAAGGAAAAAGTGATAAAGAACTTGAAGTCATTAAAGTAACACTCAAAAAATTCCCTAGCTATTCGTTTGCTAAAATAAGTTTGATTAACTACTATATCGATAAAGAAAATATAGAAGAGCTAGATGCTATATTTGGGGATACAGATACTATTCAAGATTTTTTTCCCAAAAAAACACTATTTCATGATTCAGAAATAACAGCATTTTATGCTGGTTATCTAAATTATTTAGCTCTCAAAGAAGAAGATAAAAAAATAAAAGAAGTTTGGAATCTTTTAGAAGTCTTAGCAACAGAATATGACAGCATAAAACAAAAACTTTCTGCTATCAAATCTCAATATTCTAGGATTCTTATAAAAACTAGAATGGCAGGATTAGGTAAAAGTATAGGAAGTATTATAAGCATAAAACCCACCAATACGAGTTCTGTAAAAGAAAATGAAGAATCAGAAAAGCCTACTTTCAATCATGAAGAAACAAACCAACTCTACGAAGCTTATAACCAAAACCTCACAAAAGAAAAAGTTGATATGTTTTTAGGTCTTCCTAAAGAAACTTTCATTCAAGATTTAGAAATGATTTTGGAAGATATTCAGATGAGAAAAAAGTCTTTTTATGAAGCAGAACAAACAAATTATAATTTACCTTATTATGCACTTACTTTTCTGTCCACTTTAGAAGCTAAGGATAGTGTAAACAAAATGCTCAATATATTCAGACAAGATAAAAGTTTTCTTGAATTTTGGTTTGATTTTTATTTAGAACCTTCTTACATAGCACTTATTTTTTATAAATTTTTCAAAGATGATTTTGAAGGCATTTTTGATTTTATAAAAGAAGAAAATAATGAATATTCAGGGAGAGTAGGCTTAATAAGCATTCCAGCACAGGTTGCTTTAAATGAGCCAAATAGAAGAAAAGAAGTATTAGATTTTTATGAAACTCTAGCTGACTTTTTTATTGAAAACAAGCAAAAAAAAGCCATACTAGACCATCATACAATAGAGTATTTAACTTTTTCCATACAAGCTATTCAAGGAAAAGAGTTGCGTGAAAAAGTCCTTGATCTAGATAAAGCAGGTTTGGTAAATAATTTCTTAAATAGCACAGAAAATATTTTGCAAGAACTGGAAGAGCCATTTTATTCTACTCTACAAAGCAAAAAAATAGATGTTACTATGTCTGTTTATGAAATGATTGATAGATTAAAAGAACAAAAAGAGTTTTTTCTTCCCAATACAGAAGAGGAAGAAGAAAAATTAAAAGAACATCATAAGAAAATGATGGAAGATTCTTTAGGTAACGATAGCTTTGAAGAAGTAAAAGACCTATTTTCAGGGTTACTAAACAAAGAGGAATTAGAAGAACCGAGTGAAAAACAAGAAATACCTTCTAATTTTTATCAAAAAGATGATATTGATTACAAAAGAAATGACAAAGTAACAGTCAGATATAAAAATGGAAAAATAATAGAAAACACCAAATACAAAAAAGTAGAAAAAGATGTGAAAGAAGGGAAATGTATTATTGTATAAATATAGCCTACGCTTTAGCGTAAGATTTTAGAAAAAATAAATTCCAAACTTTATATGCTCGTCTTACTACTTTTCGCTTGTCTTTTTGTGTTGCTTCTCAAAGGTTATCCTGTTTCTTTTACGCTGGGAGGAGTAGCAGTTGTGTTTGGAATTTATCTTTTTGGTTGGGATTTTTTCAATTTACTGCCTCTTCGCATTTATGGAACAATGACAAATTTTGTTTTGATTTCTGTTCCCTTGTTTGTCTATATGGGTGTAATGCTTGAAAAATCAGGAATTGCAGAACGACTTTTAGAAACAATGGCTTTGCTTTTGGGTCGGCTGCGTGGTGGACTTGCGATTGCTGTTGTAATTGTGGGTGCGCTTTTGGCTGCTTCTACTGGCGTAGTGGGTGCAACTGTCGTAACGATGGGGCTTTTGAGCCTTCCAACGATGCTAAAACGAGGTTACAAACCCGAACTTGCAACAGGAACGATAGCCAGCGCAGGAACTTTAGGACAAATTATTCCCCCAAGTGTAGTTTTGGTTCTTTTAGGAAGTGTAATGAATGTTTCGGTAGGCGATTTGTTTATCGGTGCAATTGTACCGAGTATTTTGTTAGTAACTCTGTATATTCTTTATATCTTTTTTACAGCGTGGAAAAACCCAAAATTTGCCCCTGCTATTTCGAAGGAAGAACTAAAAGAATTTAATGACAAACTCACTTTTGGGTTACTTTTTAAGGCGTTTGTTTTGCCAATGGTTTTGATTTTGTCTGTTTTGGGTTCTATTTTTTCTGGAATTGCCTCACCTACCGAAGCTGCTGGAGTAGGCGCACTTGTCGCAACTATTCTGACAGCTTTTGAAGGAAAATTGAATCTCAAAATTATAAAAGAAGTCAATAAAGAAACGATGTACCTGACCTGCATGGTCTTTATTATTTTGGTAGGAGCAACAGCTTTTGGTCTTGTTTTTCGTGGAATGGGTGGCGATAAAATCTTGATAGATTTGATTGAAAGTTCGAATCTTAGCCCTTATGGATTTTTGGCTTTAGTGATGATTTTAGTTTTTATAGCAGGATTTTTTATTGATTTTATAGAAATTGTCTTTATTTTTATGCCTGTCGTAACGCCTATTTTTGCAGCCTACGGAATGGATTTGGTTTGGATTGCCATTTTGGTTTCGATGAATCTTCAAACTTCTTTTCTTACTCCTCCTTTTGGTTTTTCATTATTTTATCTCAAAGGTGTTGCTCCTCCAGAAATCAAAACAAGACATTTGTACCGTGGAATTATTCCATTCATCATTATCCAACTTTTTTTGATGACGTTGATTATTTTATTTCCTCAAATCGTTAGATTCTTTTAAAACTCAAAAATCATTCAATTATAACTATGGAAAATTTAGATAGAAATGTATTTGAAGAACCCTCTCATTTTGGAATGAATAGTCAGTCAAAAGAACTTTTAAAAAGTATCAGTTTTTGGACAAAGTTTATAGCAATACTGGGACTAATAGCTACAAGTGCAATTTTTTTTGGTGCAATTGTATTAGTAATAAATCGACAAACCTCTATTGGTAGAGTTTTTTTCTATTGGGTTTTATCATTATTTTCCTTTGTTCCTCTGATTTATTTATTCAAGTTTTCAAAAAAAAGTAAAGAATGCCTTTTAAGTTCGGATGAAGCAACTTTACAGAAAACCATTCAAAGTCTAAGGTCTTATTTCAAATCAATTGGAGTTTCAATGATATTGATATTTAGTGTTTTTTTGCTTGAAATACTAGGGATGTTTATCTATTATTCTTTTTTTAAATAAAATCACTTCCTTACCAAAATAAAAGAACTCCAATAATGAAGGTGTTTATATTTTTTGATTAAAAATATGGAAAATTTAGATAAAAATATTTTTGATGATTCTTCTCAATTTGGAATCAATAATCCATCAAAGGAACTTTTAAAAACAATAGTTTTTTGGTCAAAGTTTATTTCAATAACAGGGTTATTAGCTGTAATTACTTTTTCTTTACTTTTTTTATTAATGGTAATACAAAATGAGTTTATTTTAGAAGATGCTATTGTTTTATGGGCTATGCTGTCTGTCTTTATTATACCATTACTTTACCTCTTTATTTTTGCTAGAAAAACAGAAAAATCTCTAGCAGAATTAGATACTATTGTTTTACAAAAAGCTATTCAAAATCTCAAATCTTATTTCAAATCCATTGGAATTTCAATGATTTTGATATTTATTCTTTTTGTTATTGCAATGGCAAGCGTTATTATCTCTGAGATGAATAATTTTTAAAATCTGAATTGTTATCTACAAAAAAACACTCAATAAAATTTGTTATTGAGTGTTTTGGCTTTAAACCATAAAAATCATATTCCTAAAAATCATATCCAATACTCAAATAAAACTTTGCTTGTCCTCTTACATCATCTTCTACCCCCCAAGCTGTATCAAAACGAGTAAAGTAATTAAATATTTTGCTACGTACTCCAATCCCATATCCCCACAAAAAAGGGTCTTTAAAATTAGATACTTTGGCATAAAATGGATTTCCTTGCTCTCCTCCAACTTCTACTGTATTAAGTGCATTTTCTCTATTAAAGGGACTAATTCCTGTCCAAGCTGAACCAATATCATTGAAGGCAATAAACTGTAAGTTTTGGAAGAATGTAGAACGAATTGTTCCTCTATATAAAAGCTGTGCAATCGGTACACGCAATTCTATATTTGTAAGTAAAAAGTTGTTGCCTGAAAGTTTAGTGTAATCAAAACCACGCATTGGTGTAGCATAACGCAAAAATAAATAATCACTATAATCATTTTCATACGCTGTCGGATCATCAGTATCCAAGTAAAAAGGGTCAGTTTGTGATAACTCATCAGGACTAGGCTGTCTTTGGAAAATCCAATTATCTACTCCTCCTAATCTAAAGTTTTTAGGTGCATTTCCAAACGATTTTCCATAAGCAAAACGAGCAGCTAAAGTTACTTTTCTTCCAAGTGGAATATAATGACGAGCATCAATCGAAATATTAGTAAATGTTTCATTACTATAATTTAAACCTTGATAATGGTCAATGGTAGCTCTAAATTTCGAACCTTCTAATGTATTGGGTCCTGTAATGGTACTATTATCAAATACAAATTCTGCACTTGTACCTCCATAACGAGTGATTTTGTCTGGAAAAGCCTGTACGGCTGGGTTGATTTCGCTAGTAGCAAAAAATTGCTTTTGTGCCAAAAATGGCGATAGAGTAACTCGTGTAGTTACATTTAATGGATAAGAAATTGTTCCAGATAGTTTACTCAAATAATACCTATGAATAAAAAAAGGTGTCAAAAGTTCATAGCCTTGACGGTCAAAACGTGCGCCATAATCAATTCTATTTTTTAAATATTTATATTCAGCGAAGAGCATTCCACTTTGAATATCGAAAAAGCCACGATTGAATAATCCTGCTTTTAATTTATGATTTTCAAGAGCATCACTCATCGAAACTTCTAAAAGCAAACCAAAATTACGTAGAGGGTCAAGTGCAATCGTTGTTACACTTCTTTCAAAGGCAAATTTATTATGATACTCTAAAGGTCCTCTAACAGTTATTTTTTGATTTTCTTTATCTTTTGCTCGCTGTGCAAAATAATCATAATCTTTCAGAAGACGTTTTTTTCGTGTAGGTTCGTTCTCGTTTTGCGTATTTCCATACGTATCAAACTCATAACCATCTTTTTCTTTTTTGTCTTGTGTTTTGGTAGTATCAGAAGAAGAGTTTTGAGAGTTATCATTCCCCAAATCTATATTATCATTTTTATTATCTTTCTTTTGTTTGTCTTCCTCTTGATTTTCTTGTTTTCTTAGCTCTCTCAAAAAACGAGCATCTAAAAGCTGACTTCGGTATGTTTTTCCTGTAAATATTTCGTGTTTGGGAGCTATTGTGGTAGTTAATAATTTTAATTGGTCTTGTTCACGAACTACAAAGGCAATTTTTTCTTTTTCTAAGTCATAGTCATAATCTTCAATTCCTATAAAAAAAGAAGAAACTTGAGCATTTACACCCATTTTTCCTTCTTCTTTTGGAAAGGTATGCAAAAATAGATGACGAATTCCAAGTTCTTCTGTAACATATAAAATGGTATTCTCATCAATAGAAATTGGCTGTGTGGCACTACTATTCTGATTGGTAAGCTGTTGTAAAACTTCCTTTTCAGCAGGATTATACACAAAAAGATTAAAATAAGGAGATTGCTCAATAGTAGGAGATGTTTTGAGGGAATCACTTCTTCGATTGGAACTAAAGACAATTTGATTACTCTTTCCTTTTAAAAAGGAAGGATCAATATCATCATTGCTATCATCTGTGATTTTGGAAAGACGGTTTGCCCCCAAATCAAAGGTGAAAATATCTGATTTCCCTCGCTGTGTGGCACTCAAAACGATTGTTTGTCCTTGCTCATCAAAACTAAAACTTTGAATATTTTCTAGTGTCTTTATTTGATAACTCCCTGTTTCCTTTCCATTCAAGTTATATATTGTGAGGAAATATTTATTTTTTGAGTAGGATAAAACACCTAATTCATTACTATTTTTCCAAGACATTAAAGGTGAGTTTTCATCGTAACGTTGATTGATTACAAATAGTCCTCCTTTTATGAATTTCTTGTTTTTCTTTTTTGTAGAACCATTTACATCCTCTACATAAATTCTGAATTTTCCTTGATTATTTTCTGCATACGCCAAAAGATTTCCATCAGGACTAAAACGAGGATGATGAATATATTGGGATTCTGCTGAAGTAGCTATCAAATTAGTTTTTTCAAAAGTAGAGTATTTATCTATGTCTTTGTATTGATTGCGATAAAATGCTTCCCATCTTCTTAAAAAAGTTTGATAATCAATGCCCAAAGTTCCTTGAATTCCTTCTTTTTCACTTCTTACAATACGTGTCAGATTAAGAATATTCGAAACAGTTGTTTGTCCATATTCTTCTACAATAAAATTCCAAAGCGATTGACCAACAAGGCGAGCATTTTTGCCTCTAAAACTCTCTGGATAAGGAAATTTTTTTGCCATTAGGTTGCTTCTAACAAAATTATCCATTTCTATATTCCAACCTTCTGCTGTATAAGCTGCAGCTCCAGACATCAACCAATCAGGCAAACTAAGCAGAAAAGAACTCTGTAAGGTTTCTTTCAAACTTCCTCCATACATCATCTCAGAAAGTAATGAGGCTGAAATTTCTCTTAAAAGTTCTTTTCGGTAGGCTTCTCTATAGTCTGAAAAAGCAATTTCTACCACTGATTTGCCTAAATTAGTCTGTCCTCCAATATTAAAATCTTGGTCATTGATTCCGATATTGCTCTGTTGAAGTTCGCCGATAGAGCGATAGACAAAAATCTTAGTTTTATTATAAGGTGCAAAGCCCAAAAACTGCGTCATTCTACCAAAATCAGATTCGGCATAACGAGCTGTAAGAAGAGCCATTTCATAACCTCCTTCATAATAATAAATTTCAAAATTATCCGAGGTAATGTATTTCCAATCAAAGTTTTGATACTGAACACGATTTTTTCCAAACTGGTCTTGGTCAGTTGGAAATTGTTGTGCAGAAACTATATTAGAAAATCCTAAAAAAAGGATAACTAAAAATGATAAGGCAGATAAAAAAATATTTTTTTTCATAAAAATTATAAATACAGTCAAAGACAAGCCTTTAACCTACAAGTAAAATATATTTTGCTGTTTAAAAGTCTTTACGTTATATAAATGATAAACATTGCAAAAAGTTGTGAAAACTTGATACTAAATAGCAAAAAAATAGGCGAAAGTAGATTACTCTCGCCTAAAAATAATAACGTTAGAAGAAAAATCTTTGTTAAAAAATCGGTTTATGATGATTTCCTAAATTTTAGAATTAAAGTAGTAGGAATTCAAATCTAAATTCATACTTCTAACTTTATTTACTCTGTTTCGACTTCTAATCCAAATTCTTGTAAAATCTGAGGAAGCCACGCATTCAAGCGTTCTTGTGTCATTTCGGGTTGATTGTCCTCATCTATGGCAAGCCCCATAAATACTCCATCACGTTCTCCTTTTGAGTTTTCGTAGTCATAGCCTTCTTTTGACCAAAAACCGACCAGTTCACCTCCTTTGCTTTCGATGACTTCGCCTATCATTCCGATTGCATCACAAAACCACTCGCCATAGCCCCATTGGTCACCAAGACCAAAAATAGCAATTTTTTTTCCTGTGAAATCAATGTTTTCAAACTCTGGTAAAATTTCTTCCCAGTCGCTTTGAAGTTCGCCATCATACCAAGTAGGTGCGCCCAAAATCAAATATTCGTAAGGAATAACTGCTTGTGCGTCGTGTTCGCCAAAATTGTATAAATCGACAACTTCTTCGCCACCTAGCATTTCTCTAATTTGCATTGATACCGTTTCGGTATTTCCTGTATCTGTTCCGTAAAAAAGTCCTATAATTGCCATACTTTATTTAATTACGAATTATCAATTACGAAATAATTATTCAGCGTAAGCTAATTACGAATTGAATAAATCAAATTCTAGGGGACATTATGCACCCTAATTATATCCTTAATTAAAAATTCTTCTTTTTTATATATAATGATTAAATCAATTAAAAATTCTATTTTTTCTTCTTGAATTGTCCTTGAATGATTGAGCCAAAAAGTCCACCTAAGAGCAGTCCGTAAGCTGTCATATTATACCAAACTGATTTTATTGCACAACTTCCAGTCAAGCAGCCGACTTCTTTCCAGTAGAAAAAGCCAACGATTGCGCCTAGAGTTGCACCAATAATAATGAGTTTTTGTTTTTTTAGAATATTCATAATTGAATGTTGATTTGATTTGTTTTCAAAGTTGGTTCTTTATGAATTCGGTTGCAAATACACTTTATCACTAAAAATAAATCGTATCATTTTCTTGAAATTATGAGTGTATCTAAATCCTCTAGCTACTCTTTTAATTACCTGTATAGTTGAATTAATTCCCTCTAAAATACCATTTGTTAGTTTAGAAGAAAAGTAATTTATAATACCTTCAAAATGACGATATATTGTCTTTGTGAATGGATTTTTGGGTTTTATTTCTTCTGCAAAATCAGCCATAAACAGTAATTGTGCTTTGGCTTCTTCTATTGATTTGTTCTCGTAAAAACTTTCAAGTTTTTCCATACTAAGTACTAGACTATCATAAATTGGTGTTTTCTTTAACTTTTCTAAGTGTTTGTATAATAACTTAATTACATGCCATTTATCAAAAGTAAGAGCTGCATTTGGAAAATATTCATTGGCTGCACTAATGAAAGCAGGAGACATATCAATAGAAATCTCCTTTACTGTATTAGGATTAGGATGGTGTAGAGCTAATTGCTCAAAAGTAGCCCCTGATTTCCCATCTTCTATTGCAATTATTTTTGAAGTTTCCATATCTATAAAAGAAGTGATATAATCATGTCCTTTTTTAGTAGAAGTTTCATCTGCTCCTATTTTTCTAACTGCTCCTAGAGGTGGATTTTCATTTAAGTCTTGCGTATAATAGTGATAAATGTGTTCCACTCGCTGTGTATAAATACCTAGTTGTTTAGCTACTTTTTGAAAACAATGATATATTTTTAGTAAATCCATTACTTTTTGCTCATAAAGTAGAGTAAAACGAGAAAACTCTCTAGAAAAATCTACTTTAAGTTGAGAAGTTTCTTTAGTAATTTTGTTTTGATAAATAGGTAGTTTACAATGAATAAAACAGCGATATTCAAAAATATTTAAATGCTCCCACTCTCTATCTTTATAGCTATGAATACGCCAGTCTTCAAAAGCAGAAGGACGGTAAGTAGAACAAACTTCAACATAAACATGAACCTTTTTGGCTAATTCATCTTTATCAATTTGACGAATATGAAAAGGAGCGACAATATGTAATAATTCATCAAAAACAATTACACTATCCATAAAAATGATATTTGTAATAAAGAGAAAATAAATGCTAATTTAAACATTTGCAACTAAAATCATAAAGAACCTCAAAGTTTTGATGTGTCTGATTTTTCTTAAAATATCTTAACAATTCTATTCCTTTGAGTTTTTGCAAAGGTATTGAAAAGTTATTTAAAATCCTTCTAAATTACCATTTTCCTCTTCTGATTGTTTTTATTTTAAGGAATTAAAGGGTTTTTGATTCTCTCAAAACAATTCCTTGCTACATTTCATTACAAATAAAAATCAAAAACAAATTTTTCAAACTTATTTTTTATATAGATAATGAACGGAAGTACCTCAAATTTTGAAGGCAAAAATATATTAATCATTGGAGCAAGTTCTGGCATCGGACACGCACTTGCCAAACAACTTGAAAATCAAGGAGCTACCCTTTTTACAGCTTCACGAACCAAACCAGAGGGAATAAATTCTACTCATACAGAGCTTGATGTAACAGGAGAAATTGATAATTTGCAGATTCCTGATGAGCTTCACGGACTGGTTTATTGTGCAGGAAGTATAAATTTAAAGCCTTTTGCACGACTAAAAATGAAGGATTTTGAAAATGATTTTCAAGTAAATGTACTTGGTGCAGTAAAAGTAATTCAGCATAGTTTGAAGGCATTGAAAAAAGCTGATACAAGTAGTATTGTTCTTTTTAGTACCGTCGCTTCAAAAGTAGGAATGAATTTTCATGCGAGCATTGCCACAGCAAAATCTGCAGTCGAAGGTTTGGCACAATCATTAGCTGCCGAATTAGCTTCACAAAATACACGAGTAAACGTACTTGCTCCTTCGCTCACAGATACACCACTAGCAAAATCATTGTTATCTACAGAAGATAAAAGAGAAGCATCTGACAAACGCCACCCACTAGGAAGAGTAGGAACAGCCGAAGATTTGGCTGCTGCTGCTGCCTTTTTATTATCCGATGAAAGCACTTGGATAACAGGACAAATATTAGGAGTTGATGGAGGAATGGGAAAAATAAAACTCGTTTAGTAATAGTGATTAGTTTTTAGTGATTAATTATTAGTGGAATACAAATACATTGAATTATTTAATTCATTTATAAGTAAACATTAATAACTAATCACTAACCGTTAATAACTATTTCTTTTCTACCAATTCCAAACTCAACATTCTATCAAAAATATTATTTTGATTAGCGAGTACTGCGATTACATGAGTGATATTTGCAATTATGAGACAAAATTTACCTACGATAGCAATAGCATTCTTGGTATTATACTTACTGACTGTCAATTAGTTATGCTATTTTTCAATCATCGGTACTGCCCTTTCGGGCTGACCTTGATTAAAAGTAGGTTCGTCTCGTTAGAGCAGACCGAAAGTATAAATGCACGATAATTAATTACCAAATCTGATTTTTTAAGTGACAAAATGGTAATTTAGATAGAAAAAATAAAACTATTTTTTAATTTAAAAAAAGGTAGGGTACAATAGAAAAAACGTAATCCCTTCTTATTGATTTCTTTATAAAAAGTCATTTTTTTGCGTTCTAATTCGCCTTCATAAGCTGTCAGTTTTCCATCTTTTCCAATAACTCTATGACAAATTCCATTTGCCGAAGCAACAATACGAATAGCCTTTGCTGTTTTCAGTGTTTCACTGCCGACTTCCACAAAAAATATCAGACAATAAAGAACACAACTGAAAATTTCTTTTTTCCATAATAGTTAGGTTTGAAAATCCAATATTGTGGAAATCTAGCTACTCATTAAATAACTTAATATTTTACTGATAACTGATTTATCTTCTTTCTTTTTGTATTTCTGAAATGGCTGTTTTGATACTTTCCTGAATCGCTTGTATTCTATCTGTTACTTTACTTATTTGATTTCCTTGTGAAAGCATTCTTCGAAGTTGATTTATCTGAGTTTCTAATTCTTTTACTTCCAAAAGACGCAATGTAGCACGTATTTTATGATGAACTAAGGCAAGTTGAGTTTCATAATCAGGTAAATGAGTAGATGCCAAAATTCGATTAAATTCAATTAAATCTGTTTCACTCAACTCTAAAAGTTCTGTATAAAATTCTTTATCTGCACCAGCTAAATTTTTGAAATAAGCATAATTCAAACTTCCCTTTTTATCATTTTCTTGTGGGATTAATGGAACTTGTTTTTGAAGTTGTGTATAACTATGTTGTGCAATTTTTTGATATAACTCGTTGGGATTAAACGGTTTACTCAAAAAATCATTCATTCCCACTTGAACAATTCGCTCTCTTTCATTTAGAAGTGTTGAAGCTGTTAGGGCAATAATTGGAGTAAATTTATTTGTTTCTTGCTCTAAAATTCGCATCTGACGAGCAGACTCATAACCATCCATAACAGGCATTTGCAAATCCATCAAAATAACATCAAAATCATTCTTTTTAAATAAATCTACTGCCATTTCTCCATTCTCAGCTACTTGATATTTTGCACCCCAATTATTCAAAAACTTCTTTACTAATATTTGATTGACTTTATTATCTTCTACAATCAAAATATTTACGCCTCTCAAATTCTTGATATGAGTAGCATCAGGAAGATTAGCTGTAATGGCTTGTACTTTTCCAAGCTGAAAACCAAGTTGAAAACTAAACGTAGAGCCCACCATCATTGTACTCATCACATTGATTGTTCCTCCTTGAAGCTCTACAAGCTGTTTTGTAATCGCTAATCCTAAACCTGTTCCTCCATATTTGCGAGAAGTATCTTCTTCTGCTTGAGAAAAATCTTCAAAAATAGAATTTATTTTCTCTGATGAAATACCAATTCCTGTATCAGAAACGGCAAATAATAATTCTACTTTTTCTGTTTTGTGGTGTAAAAGTCTGACTGTAATAGTAACTGTTCCTTCGTCGGTAAATTTAATTGCATTTCCGATGAGATTATTCAAAATTTGAGAAAGGCGTGTCGAATCTCCAAGTAATGATTTAGGAATGGTTTTGTCGATATTACTACGAAGAAGAATATTTTTTTCATCAGCACGAGCTTTAAAAATTTCGACTGTATTCTGAATCAAAGAAGGCAAATCAAATTCTGCTTGCTCAAAAGCCATTTTACCAGCTTCCATCTTCGAAATATCTAAAACACTATTAATAAGCGAAAGTAAATTTTGTGCCGAAAATTCCAAAATTTCTATATTTTCAGCCATTTCACCCTCCAAACTATCATTTTTCAAAAGATGTGTCATGCCAATAATAGCATTTAGAGGCGTTCTAATTTCGTGACTCATCGTCGACAAAAATTGTTCTTTTGTTTTTGTAGCAGCCTCAGCTTGTTCTTTTGCCTTTTTCAAATCATCATTGGTTGCCATAAGTTCGGAAGTGCGCTCCCTCACTTTGCTTTCCAAATCTTCATTAGCACTTTTGAGTGCATTTACTAATTGTCTGTTTTCGGTACGCAACGAATAGGTTTCTAAAGCCTTATCAATAGTCAAAAGCATTTCGTCTTTATTCCAAGGCTTTACCAAATACCTAAAAATTCCACATTTATTGATAGCTCGCATAATATCCTCTGTATCGCTATAAGCTGTCAGAATAATACGAACTGTGTTTGGATAACTTTCAGCGACTCTTTCCAAAAACTCTACTCCTGTCATTTCTGGCATTTTTTGGTCAGAAATAACAAGCTGAATATCATTAGTTGATAAAACCTCTAATCCTTCTTTTCCAGAAATAGCCGTAAAAATAGTATAATGCCTTCTAAACGAACTTTTAAAAATACGCAAATTACTTTCTTCGTCATCGACATAGAGAATAGAAGATGTTTTTTTAGGCTTTGTATTTATTTCTGTTTCAGAATCAGAAAGTAAAGTCGTTGAATTAGTTGTATTATCTAGGGAATCAGACATTTTATAAAATTTCTTTAAAATATAATTTTTAGTTTTTTATCTCCTTGTTAAAAAATCTTCTTAGCTCAGCTCTTTTCTGTTCTCTTATTTCTTTTCCAGTTATCAAATTCCATTTTTTTGTATCTCTATCAAAAATAAATCTTGCATCAGGAATATAACCCATTGTTCCTCCACAATTAGCAGCTAAAGCAATTTTTTTTCTACTTATAGATTTAATTACCCAGCTTCCTATATTTATATCGACTGTATCACTACCAAAAAACTTATGACTAATATGATAAATCATTTTACCTGCATTTTTTTTGAAGGGTTTACTTAATACTGAATGATAACTCGTTTTTTTATCAAAAAAAATAAATTGATTTAAGTTATTTTGTTGTATTAATAAGTTTTTATCAAATTCTGTTCTAATAAGAATCCGATTATTTGGCTCATTTTCTGTCTTGTTTAAAAATGAAATAGATAAAGTCTTATTATAAAAGGTAGCTAATAAAGAATCTGTAATATTTTGTCCAAATGAATACAACGGAATCAAAAGAAATAAAAAAAGTAGTACTCGCATTAGATTGAATTAGCCTATTAAAAAATAATTTCAACTAAATATATTCATTTTTTCTGTACAATGCCAAAGAATTATCCCCAAACTTACAGAAACATTGAGAGAATGTTTTGTTCCAAATTGAGGAATTTCTAAAGCAGCATCACAATTTTGTAATACTTCTGCATCCACTCCAAAGGCTTCATTACCAAAAACAAAAGCATATTTATCTTCTTTTTTGGGTAAAAATGTATTTAATTTTTGACTTTCAGTCGTTTGTTCGATAGCAAAAATAGAATACCCTTCTTTACGTAAAGCATCAATCGCTTCATTTGTTGTATCAAAATATTCCCATTCTACGGATTCTGTTGCACCTAAAGCTGTTTTCTGAATTTCTCGGTGTGGAGGTTTGGCTGTAATACCACACAAAGCTATTTTTTCAATAGAAAAAGCATCAGAAGTTCGGAAAGCTGCACCTACATTATGTGCGCTTCTGACATTATCCAAGACAATAACTATCGGTTGCTTTTTTTGTTCTTTAAATTCTTCAACTCCAATTCTGTTGAGATTTTCTAAGGAAAGTTGTTTCATAAATAATCATTGATATAATTGGTTATCTGACAATTTTTGTGGAACGTGCAACATGGGTAGTTAACAACTACCATTAATACACTTATTTGCCTTCATGTTCCATAGGAAATTGATATTGGTAACAAAGTTAAGAAGCTAGAAACTGTATTCTGTTCTGTTAGGAACTACACATTGGTAGCATTTAGAATAGGTAGTAAAAAATGCTATGCAACTCCTACGGAGTAGATGAGTTTTAACGTTTCTATTTTTCTACCAAAAAGAAACTCCTAACGGAGTAAAAATCAAAATTTTACAAAAATTGTCAGATAACCATATAATTTTATTTGATGCAAAGTTACAAAAATCTTGTTTTTTATTTATATCATTCCTTTGGCAAAATATTTTACATTTGAATAAAAAAAGCCATAATTGAGTTTCTTGTAAAACTTTCTCAATTATGACAAAAATTAGCTATTTCTTTATTAAATTTTATTATGGTTTGTATTTATGACATAAATAGGTTTTACCCCTATTTTTATTTTTGTTGTGCGACCATTTGTTATGCCCCCACCAACACTTATACTAATTTATTTAAACAAATCCAACTTGTTGATAAATCAAATAAGCAATATAAACAACATAACCAAGAGTAAGGATTGAACCTTCACCTCGGCTTATTTTTCGTCCTTCTCCCAAAAATACAAAAGCAACTACCATCAAACAACCTAGAGCAGTAACTACAATATCTAAATTATTTATATTGGGACTAAATGGAATTGGTCTTACAGTTGCGCTAATTCCCAAGACAAAAAAGATATTAAAAACATTTGAACCTACTACATTACCAATAGCCATATCTGCACTGCCTTTTCTTGCTGCCAAAACAGATACCACTAACTCAGGAAAAGACGTTCCTGCTGCCACTACGGTTAGTCCAATTATTCCTTCGCTTACTCCCCATGATTTTGCAATTTCTACGGCTGCATCTACCATAAATTTTCCCCCTCCAATAAGACCAGCAAAACCACCTAGAAGCATCAAAACAGATAATCCTAAAGGTAACTTTTGTATTTCTTCAGCCTCTTCAATAGATAACTTTTGATCTTTCTGTGCTGAGAAAAATGTATAATACATAAAAACTACAAAGAAAAATAGTAAAATAATTCCATCACTTCTTGTCAGAATAGAGCTACTAGAACCATCAATAAGCATATCATTAGCCAAAATACCAAGCACCAAAGCAGCCAAAAGTCCTAAAGGAATTTCTATCTGAACAGTAGCACGCTTTACAAAAATGGGCGAAATCATAGAACAAATACCCAAAATAGCCAATGTATTAAAAATATTACTTCCCAAAACATTTCCAATCGCAAGGTCAGAGCTTCCACTAGAAGAGGCAAAAAGATTGACAACAAGCTCAGGCGCAGAAGTACCAATCGAAACAACCGTCAGACCAATAATAAGGTCAGAAATATTAAAGCGTTTGGCTATCGATGAAGCACCGTCAGTTACCCAATCTGCTCCCTTAACAAGAACAATGACACTAACTATAAAAATAAGATAATCCATTATGAAATGATTATTGGAATAGAATGATTTAGATTGTTTTCCTAAACTGTTTTGTTTTTCTGAGTAAATAACAAACCATGAACCAAAGGAATTAAAAAGAACCCATTTTTAGACTATCACACCTTTTGAATAGATGAAGGTTCTTTTTTTGAAGAAAAAACTGTATATTCCACTCAAATTGAAGATAGCTTATAGAGAAAATAATTTGCTTGGTTTGACTACCCAAACAAACAAATCAAGCCTAAAAATTATTTTAACTCTAATAAATTCTTAAATTTGTAAATAACACATTTAATTCTCACTAAATAATTTTAGTAAATCAATATATGAAGACACACGATTATATAGAACAAAACAAAGAACGCTTCTTAGAAGAACTTAAAGACTTACTTCGCATCCCTTCTGTAAGTGCTGATAGCAAGTACAAAGCTGATGTTTTTAGAGCAGGCGATTTTTTGAAAGAAAAATTAGAAGAAGCAGGTGCTGATAAAGTAGAACTGTGCCAAACAGCAGGTTATCCTATTGTTTATGGAGAAAAAATTATTGATTCTTCTCTTCCTACAGTTTTAGTTTATGGACATTATGATGTTCAGCCACCAGACCCATTAGACCTTTGGGAAACTCCTCCTTTTGAACCAACTATCAGAGATGAAAAAATTTATGCTCGTGGTGCGTGCGACGACAAAGGACAAATGTATATGCACTTAAAAGCATTTGAAGCTATGATGAAAACAAATTCTTTGCCTTGTAATGTCAAATTTATGATAGAAGGCGAAGAAGAGGTAGGCTCAGATAACTTAGGAATTTTTGTGCAAAATAACAGAGAAAAATTAGCTGCTGATGTAATTTTGATTTCTGATACTGGAATGATTGCCAATGATATTCCTTCTGTAACAGTTGGTTTGCGTGGTCTTTCGTATGTAGAAGTAGAGGTTACAGGTCCTAATCGTGATTTGCATTCAGGGCTTTATGGTGGTGCTGTTCCGAATCCAATCAATGTTCTTTGTGATATGATTGCTTCTTTGAAAGATGAGGACGGACGTATTACAGTAGAAAATTTTTATGATGATGTAGAAGACCTTTCAAAAGAAGAGCGTACAAAAATGGCAGAAGCTCCTTTCTCTTTGGAAGAATATAAAAAATCTATTGGACTAAAAGATGTAGAAGGAGAAAAGGGATATTCTACTTTAGAACGTGCTTCTATCCGTCCGACTTTAGATGTAAACGGAATTTGGGGAGGATATACAGGCGAAGGCGCAAAAACAGTTATCGCATCAAAAGCGTATGCTAAAATTTCTATGCGTTTAGTTCCTAATCAAGATTCTGAAACTATAACAAAACTTTTTAAGAAGCATTTTGAAAAAATTGCTCCTCCTTCTGTAAGCGTTCTTGTAAAACCTCATCATGGAGGCGAACCAGTAGTTACACCAATAGATTCACAAGCATATCAAGCTGCAAGTTTTGCCTATAAGCAAACATTTGATAAAGATCCAATTCCAATGCGTGGAGGTGGAAGTATTCCAATCGTTGCGATGTTCAAATCTGAACTCGGAATTGATAGTATTTTGATGGGCTTTGGCTTAGATTCTGATGCCATTCATTCACCAAATGAACATTACGGACTTTTCAATTATTACAAAGGAATAAATACAATTCCTCATTTCTTCTTCCAATATGCTAAAATTTATAAGCCAGAATTGGTTTAGATTTTAAATAAATATCGTTTGTGGGGACACAAACAACAGCAAGCAGAGTTTTTAAGCAAAAAACGAACTACAATTTATTTTGTGGTTCGTTTTTTTACTTTATCCTTATATTATGTGATTTATCAGCTTTCCCATTTAGTTTTTCATCAAACAAAAATTCTCCCAAATGAGTGCCTTGAAAATCACAAATTTCATAAGCTCCCTTTTCAAAATCTACAGATAAATATATTTTATTTCTATTTTCTCCTGCACTATAAATCTGCCTTATTTTATCTTTAGTTTTATTCAAATCACTAACTTTACTATCAAAACTGTAACCGTTTATAATTGCTACTTTTTGAGCCATTTTACTTATTAAACTATTTTTTTGAGAAGCATTTGAACGAAGATATAATCTAAATTTATCCCAGTCATTATCTACTAAATGATTTGAAATTTCTGTAAGGGGTAAATATTTTAATGATGGATTCCACGAATTAAAATCAAAATTATTCAGTTTCGATTTTTCATATTTTTTTTTTATCTCTTCAAATTTAGAAGGCTCTAAACAATTTTTCCATTCAATTTCAACACGAAGCCATTTTTTAAGCTCTTCAATATTATCAATTTGCTGAATATGTGTGATTTTGGGAAGTTCTGTACGAGATTTTTTGAGTAAAGACAAAAACTTTTCTCTGCCGTAAGGAGAGTTTCCAAAATTGAGAATCAAGAAAGTACAATCTTCTTCAGACTAAACGCACTATAAAATTAATAAAAAAGAGTTAATTTTCGTTCTCACTTTTAATTTTTTCTCTTTTATGGTCAGTTTAAGCTCTTATTTATCAGAAGTTCCTGATTTTCGTAGGCAAAATAAAAATTACTTGCACAATTTGCAGGATATTTTGCTTTTAAGTGTATGTGCTATTTTTCATGGTGCAGATGGTTATGAAGAAATAGCCGATTTTGGTATTGAGAAAAAGGAATTTTTACAAAATTTTCTACGTTTGCCTAACGGAATTCCTTCCCATGATACTATACGTAGAGTTTTTTTACACTTAGATAGTGCTTTTTTTAATAGTTGTTTTATGGATTGGATTTCAGCTTGCATTAAAGATTTAGGTTTACCTTATCAGCAAATTAGTGTGGATGGAAAAGCTCTTCGGGGTAGTAAAACGGGGATTTATTTAGTTAGTGCTGTTGCTAGTGAACTAGGTTTGAGTTTAGGACAGGTTCAAGTAGAAGAAAAAAGTAATGAAATTACGGCTATTCCAGCTCTTTTAGGAATGCTTTATTTGAAAGGATATGTTGTTTCTTTAGATGCTATGGGAACACAACAAGCGATTGCTCAACAGATTATAGAGAAAGAAGGAGATTATTTTTTAGCCCTAAAAGGAAACCAAAAACATCTTTTAGAGCAAACAGAGCTTACTTTTAAAGTAGAAAAGGCTGATGATATATTTGAGACACAAGATTGGTCAGCAAGTGCTAATCAAGTAGTAGAATATAAAGTAGAGGTAAGTTCAAACTGTAAATGGATAGAAAATCTAGCTAATTGGTTAGGTTTAGTAACTTTAATAAAATTAACTACAAATAGCTCATTACGAGGAGAACATATACGCTATTATATCTCAAGTATTAAAAATTTGAGTGCAAAACAAGCCTATAAATTAGCTAGAGGGCATTGGGCAATAGAAAATAAATTACATTGGCAACTAGACGTTATTTTAAAAGAAGACGAAAAAAGAAACCGAAAAGACAATTCAGTTCATAATTTAGCACTAGTCAGAAAAATAATACTAAATGCTGCTAAAATGTATGAAACTAAACTTAGCACTAAAAAAATGATGAATAAAATTAATTGGAATACAAGCTATGCTGAACAACTTTTTACCAAAATGTTCATTTAATAGTGCGTTTAGTCTGAATCTTCTTTTTCTAGTTTTCTATGTGTAATTTCTGCTAACGTATTATAAACAGGCTCAATTTTATAATTCAATAAATCTAAATAATAAAAATTGTCTTGTTGAGAATGTTGTTTATATTCTGTTTCTTGCCAATCTTTCGCTTTTTTCAGACGTTGAAGTATCTGCTTTAGGTTTTGTCTTTCATACGTTTTGACATCTTCATTGTTCAAAAAAATATCTAATCCTTTTTCATCAAAAAATAAATTTAGACTTGGATAAGATTTATTTTTCTCTATAATCAAAGAAAGCATTCGACGGAATACATCTACAATATCTTTTAAATCTTCAAAGTCTTGATAATTGTTATTGTTCCAAGATTTTTCATTAATGAATATTTCTACTATCTGCATGATTTATTTTTAAAGCCCCAAAATAGTATCTAAATCTTTTTCAGATTGATCAAAAAATCCATCTTTCCAAACCTCTATTTTTCCATTAGGTTTTACAGGAATTTGGGTAAAATAAGTATCTTCATTATCGTGAAAATATAGAATATTTACATCTTCATTTGTAATTTCAAACTCTTCTTGTTTTGCTGTAACCTGCAAACCATTCAAAATATGTTCACTATGACTTTCTATAAAAATCTGAACACCACAAGAAGCTACTTTTGCTAAAAATTTTGTCAATTCAGATTGTGCTTTTGGGTGTAGGTGTGCCTCTGGATTTTCTATAATCAATATTTCGCCTTCTTTTGCTATCAAACCAGAAACAATAATTGGCAAAATATAAGAATAGCCAAAACCTACATTGGTCGGTTTGTATTCTTTTTCTTTGATAGTAAACAAAATTTCATAAATATAAGAACCTTCTTCCACTTTAATTTCTACCTCTGTATCAAATATTTTGCTTAACCATTCTCCGACTTGATCCTCCAATCTATTTATCCTCTTTCCTAAATATAATTTATCATTTACTAATTCTTCTTTTAATTCAAATAAAACTGTTGCTAAGTTTTCTCCTTTTTTATCGACACTTATAAAATCATTTAGATTTATTTTTTTGTAATATTCTTGTGAACCTAATCGGTCGGCTGCAATGTAGTGGATTTCATTGTAGAAATTCATATATCTAATGTACTGATAAAAGGTAACACTATCCTCCGAATAATCAGAGTGAATATCTATTTCTGCATCAGAAATATTTGGTAGTAAACTTTTTAGTTCAATTAAATTAGGAGCTATATATACTTTTTCCTTAAAATGATTTAATTCAGTTTTCTTATATCCATCTACTTCTTCAGAAGATGTTCCCCAAACTAACGAACCTCTAAAACATAATTTATTTCTGTAATGACTTGGAGGATTTGTTCTAATCAATACGTCTCTATATTCTTCTGGTTCTTCTAAAAGCTCATACTTAAATAAGATTTCCACTCTAGAAATTTCACTTGTTATATTAGAAACCATATATTTTGTATTGGTTGTTCCTTCGATTCTCTTGTTTTCATAATCAAAATAAATCTCCACCTCTTCTTCCAAAGCATTTTCACTATTTTTCAAATCTTCATACGTTCCCAAGTTCACACAATTTCCATTCAAAATAAGTTTATTTGTGTATTCATTGTGTTCTACACTTTGTTTCATCAATAGCATAGATTGTAGGAGCGTAGATTTTCCTCTTCCATTTATTCCTGTCAGTAGGTTTATGGTAGAAAGAGGAAAAGTAGTTTCTTCACGAAAACATTTGAAGTTTTTTAAACAAATTTCTTTGAGCATAAAAAAGGTGTGCTATACGTTTGATAAAATAGTTTTGGCTTTATTAATTTTCTGTTGAATATCTCTACTTGTATTTGCTTTTGAAATCAGACTTTTAGTATAAGTTGATTGTGAAATCAAGTCTTTATAATTTTCTTTTATTTTTTCTTTGTTTTTTTCTATAAAATCATCTCTCATATCATCTATAAAAAAACAAATATAAAAAATAATAGATAAATTATTTTTTTTATCATTAGATAACAATAGGAAATTTTCTTTTCCAAAAATAGAATAAGACAGTTTCATCATTCTTTCAAATCTCTCTTTTAATACTTCTATTTCATATTCATTTATGCTATTTATTTTCTTCATTCCTGCTTCTAAAAAATCATTCATATTTGTTGTATGAATATTATTTTGATATTGAAAAAACATAAACGATAAAATATATAAAATAATCTCTTGAGCTTTTAATGCTTTTTTTGAAAATATATTGTGTGTAGCTATCTTAAAACATTCATTTTGGGCTAATTCTTATAGCAAATTTGTTGCTTTTCCTCTTATAATAACATTTCTAATTTTTTGTTCCTCAAAACTATTTTGTCTAGCATTTATGCGTTTCAGAATATCATAAATAATATTTATTTTTACAGAAGGCTGAAATAAAAAAATATCTAATAGTTTACTCTCAATTTTTGCTTGTAAACCAATGTGTTCTTTCAAGTCTTGATAATTTTTTCCATTTAGATAAGGAAGTCCTTTTAAGCCTGTTAATCTAAAATTCACCTTTTTGTAAGCATTTTTTTCTTTTATCTTTCCTGTAAACAAAAGTAAAGTAAGAATTCTCTGTTGTCCATCTATTATAAGATTTTTATTTTCTACCGTCTGACTAAAAAAGAGAGCAGGAATAGGCAAATCTAAAATAACTGATTCTATAAAACGACTCATTTTATTTTCTGACCAAACCAATTTATCTTCAGAAATAACATTAAGTATTCTATCTTCTTTGTAATACTGATTCAACAGTTCATAGACCTTAAACTTTTCTTCTTTAATTCCTACTTTAAAACCTCTCAAATCTTTTGGATAAATACTTTCTTTTTCTTCAAAAAGAGATTTCTGTGTAGTTTCCATAGTTATATAATGTTTACTTTTTCAAAAGATACAAAATTCTCAACTATTTGTTTCAAACAGTTGAGAATTATTTTTTTTTTGTAAAAATAAGAAATTATAGAAGAAAAAAAATCAACACCCCGAACTATACATTACTTTTTCATTTGTTTTTGGTTTTTGTTCTCCTTCATACAAAATTGGATTCAGAAATTTTGGAAGGCTTGGTTTATCCTCTGTTTCCAAAATCTTTTGCCATTCTTCATCATTTAATCTTGTATTTGGGTCTTTTACAAATTCGTGATACCCAAAAGTTCCTCCACGAGTAAGATACAAATACCCTTCTATCTCTACAATCACAAAAATATCATTTACTTTTCCAACTCCTACGTGCAGGATTCCTTTCTTTTCTGCATCAATATTATTTGTATAAATATCAGCTACCACAGCAATAGATTTATCTGTTCCAGTTACATTTTCCCAACTATCCAAATACGAAAGTTGATTATCAATAATAGAAAGCGTAAACATTTCAACACTTCCACCAATATATTCTAGCTGTCTAAATTCTAATTCTGTTACTTTTTGATTTGCTAATTGCTTTTCAGAAATTCTATTTAAAAACTCTATTTGTTCACGCATTTGAGTTGTTTTTTCTTCAAAAGATTTGAATAAATTATGTTTTTGTAATAAACTTTTATTCAAATCAACCAATTCCAAAAGACGTTTCCAAAAAATAGCATTTGGTTCAACATAAGCCAATGTATAAGGATCTGGAGGCCCACCACCACCACATTCAGCAGCCATTGGTTGTTCTGCATATAGAATCGCATCGTGTTTGAGTTCTGCCCAAGAAGCTAGGCTTGTATTCAAGGTTTTTAAATCCCACGCATCACTTTTGAGGTGTGGAGGTGTTCTTTTATCATACTCAAAACTACCCAAAAGTGTATAAACCCATTTATTATAAACAGCTTCGTCCCATTCGTTGTAGTCTTTGAGTTTGGTTTGTAAACCTTCTAGTCTTGGCATATATTCGTCCCAATTTTCCTTTTCATTATACACTTCAAGTAGATTTTTTTGTGCTGCTTTATTTCCAAAGGCTGCAAAAACATCTAATCCTTTCGGAAAAGGGCGTTTTGAAGGCTGTCCTTCTACGACTTCTACTAATCGCTGCAAAATTTCATTATCAACTAAATAGCGTTGAGGCATTAGATTAATTTTGTCTGGACAGGTTCTCTCTATTTCAGGTTTTATTTTATTGAGTGTTTTTGCTAAAGTCTGTAATTTGGTTCTGAGAGCCTGTAAGGGAGCTTTTTGGGTAAGTGTTTGAGGAGATTGAATGCCTATTTCTCCCAAAAGGTTAACGATATTGAGGGCAGAAAGATTATCAGGCTCTCCAATCAAAAAAGTAGTAGGTTCTAAAATTCCTTGATAGAGTTGAATTAATGATTTTCCTTGTGCTGACTTTTCGGTATTCAAAAAATGAGCATTGAGAGCCATTCTACGCAAATGTTCGTCTTTTTCTAAGCATTGAGGAACAGTTTGAATCCAAATCATAGCACGAAAATAATTTTGTAGTGTTTTTTTGCGTGTATAATGTCCACGAGGTTTGAAAAGGCTATAAGCAAATTTGGTGTCTTTATAATCCAAAAAATCTGAATTATTATCACGTTGAGCCATTACATTTTCTATTTCCTTTTTATAGAATTCTTTATGTGCCTCAATGATAGGTTTATTTTTTTGATTTAATAAATGAAGTGCAATCGCAAAATAAGTAGAGTTCCATTGAGCAGCTTCTTTGAGTTCTGGGTTGGTTTCTGTTTGAGCTAGTTGATAGTTTGCATTGTATAATCCTTCACAAAGATTAGCAAGCATAGGCGAAAAATTTTCTTCTTCTAGGGTTCTCAAAACATACATAAAATACATGTGAAAAAGCTGCAAGTACATATCACTTGTTACAAAATGAGGTGTTTGACGATAATCATTTTCCTCATAAACATGAAAAAACTGAATATTATCATTCGGAACAATCGCAAAACCATTTTGAGCTATTTTTTTCAAAAATCCTTCCTCTACATTTTCATATTGCCATAAATTCACAACATTATTAATATTTGGAACTGTTTTTCCATTAACTTCAATATAATTTTCTTTCTTTTTGGCTTCTTCTAAAGCCTTTATTTTATCGGCAAAGGCACTTTCTTCTGCATTTAATGCTATTGGCTTTATATCTCCACCCTCATCTTCTACTTCCCAACGCTGCATCATTAAATCATCATACCAACCTTGAGCTGAAAAAAAACCACGTAAATCAGCATTCATAAATAAATAACCTTGTTTGGCTACTAAGGCATTTCGAAGCAAGCGAAGTTCTTCTAAAGATTTTGTACTCAAATCTTGATTGAGGTCAATATTATAATAATCGCCTTTTAGAAGGTCTTTTTTGTAAGAAAGTGTAGCTTCTTCATTTGGAGTGGTTGATACTTCCGAATTTGTAGTAGTTGAAACAGAAGTACTATCAGAAGAATTATCTTCTTTGATAGGTTTGTTTGTATCACAAGATAAAAAACAGATAATAAGAAAGGCAAAAGCCAATACAGAAATAAAAAGAGAAGTTATATTTTTTTTCATTAGAAAAGTAATTTGGTAAAAATTGTTTGCTATGATTTTATTCCAAAAGTTAGATAAAATAATTTAGAAAATGAATTTCTGAATCACTTTTTGATGTAAAGAAATTCATTTTTATAACCCTCCCATTACTTTGTCTTTCAAACTATACAATTAAAATTATTCAATGATAATATTTGAGATACAAGGTATAATTTTCAAAAATAATAATTGATTGCAATTCTGCTAAATTACAAGCCTTAATTATTTGATTATTAAAATGTTATACACAAGCTACTTCGTTTTTCATAGTGTTACAATCATTTTTTTTGAAATAAATTTTCAAATCATTTTGCAGTTTAGAAAAACATTCTTACCTTTGCACTCGCAATAACAGCAAAGAATGTTATTAATTTGTACTGGACTCGTAGCTCAATTGAATAGAGCACTACATTACGGCTGTAGAGGTTACAGGTTTGACTCCTGTCGGGTTCACAACTTTATGTTTGTTGTTGGTAGAAATATCAACAACAAATTATAAAATTAACACAAAAATTAATAGTAAATTATTTTTGGAACTATTTATTATTTTAAGTAGTTTTGTCAGTAGTTACAAATTAATAAAAATCTGTAATTGTTCCTTAAACAAATGGACTCGTAGCTCAATTGAATAGAGCACTACATTACGGCTGTAGAGGTTACAGGTTTGACTCCTGTCGGGTTCACAAACACTTCTAAAAACCCTGTTTAGACACTCTAAACAGGGTTTTTTGTTTTTCCAAAGTGTGTATTTTTGTTATATATCATTTTATATCTAGGTCTGTACCACAAAAAAACGCTTCACTCAAAGAATGAAGGGTTTTTGCTTGTCTGCTTTAATCTTATTTTTCTTATTCTAAGATAATAGATTTAGAATAAGTAGCTCCGTCTTGATTGAAACGAAGCAAATACATACCTTTTGCAAACTCTGCAATATCAAGGGTAAAGGTTTGATTACCTTTTTCAAAAGTTTGTATTTTGATGACTTTTCCTATCACATCAAAAATAGAAACTTGCATATCTTCTTGTAATGCTACTGGAAATTGCACATTGAAAACTCCTGTACTTGGGTTTGGATAAACTGTAAACAAATCAGTTATCAATTTTTCTTCTCCAGTAACAACAATTGGTACAGAAAACTAAACGAGCTATGTACTGAAAGTGCATAGTTTTAAACTAGCGTGCTTGGAAAATAAAACAATGAAAAAATATTAATACCAACTGCCTACATCACTGAAAAACAAAAAACGATTAAATTAATTGTGAATCCGTACCAAACTTCTTACCTTTGAAGATAACTAATCTCACTAAAAAGTCATTTGAAAAAATAAATAGTTAAATCTATAAAACTATTTGAAATCTATTTATATGGAATACAAAAATTTACTCGTTACACTCTCTAATGGAATTCTAAAAGTTACCATTAATAGAGAAAACAAATTAAATGCCCTCAATATCGAAACGATGGAGGAAATAGATAAAGCCTTTACTCGTGCGTACGATGATGAGGAAGTAAAATCAGTCTTGGTTACTGGAGCAGGAAATAAAGCCTTTGTAGCAGGTGCAGATATTTCAGAAATTGCTGAGATAAATGAAATGAATGCTCGTAAATTTGCTGAACGTGGACAAGAAATATTCTTAAAAATAGAAAATTGCCCAAAACCTGTTGTGGCTGCTGTTAATGGTTTTGCTTTAGGTGGTGGTTGCGAGTTGGCTATGGCTTGTCATATTCGTATTGCTTCTGAAAATGCAAAATTTGGTCAGCCTGAAATTAATTTAGGAATTATCCCTGGTTATGGTGGAACACAACGTTTGACAGTCTATATTGGTCGTTCGAAAGCTATGGAATTATTGATGACTGGAGATATGGTTGATGCTAAAACAGCTCTTTCTTTAGGGCTTGTAAATCATGTAGTGGCTTCACACGAAGTAGTAGAAAAAGCAGAGGAAATGCTCCAAAAATTGAATAAAAAAGCTCCTATTGCTCTAGGACAAATCATTGAAAGTGTAAATTCGGTATATCGTTCAGAAGATGGATATCAAACAGAAGCTAACGCCTTTGCTAATTGTTGTCGTTCGGAAGATTTCAAAGAAGGAACAAGTGCATTTTTGGAGAAAAGAAAAGCTGACTTTAAAGGGAAATAAGAATATCTAAAATATATAATTAACAAATTAAAGTAGTAATTAATTTTATTTTATCACCTTTCAGTTTACAATTTTAAATTATTACAGAAGATAACCCTATAAAAAAAGCCTTTCTAAATTCATTTTTAGAAAGGCTTTTTGTGGAATAACAAATTGGAATAGAGATTACAAATTACTTCCCAAAACCTATTTTTTTCTGACGAACTGAAAAATCAGAAAAATCTTCATTCAGAGGAACATTATAGATTTGTGCAAGCGTTGCAGGTTCTTTAAACTCTCTAGTAATATTATTTAATTTTGCAATTTTATTGGCATTTTCGACAGCAAGAGCTTCAAAACGATGAATTCCTAACAAACGTCCTTCACGTAAAAGAGCCTTATCTAAATTTTTGATGTCTGTATTGAAAGTACAAATAATTTTGAGATTCAAGACATCAGACAAAAGACCATCCGAAACATTCAATAGATTTGCAATCGAACTTTTGTCTGTATTAAACAAATCACGAGCCTGTACAGAGTCTTCTGACTCTTCAATTATCAAAACAGCATCTTGATAATCTGACAAAAATGTAATCAAATCTGGACTTGTAATTTCTCTCAAAAGCGTAATTGGATAAAAAATAAATTCTATTTCTGGTTTTGCTTTACTAATCAAGTAACGAATATAGTTTGTTTTTCCACTTCCTGTTACACCATGAAAAATAAATAAACCTGAATTATTTTTTTCATTTATCTCATTTACTAATACTTTGTGTTTTTCTTCAAATTTATCTCCATAATACAAATCCAAATCTGGAATGGTAGGAGGTTTAATTTGATGCTTTCTTAATGTAAGTCCTGTTCTTGGTGTATTTCCTACAATATTGATGTAACGTTTGTCATCATCTTTGGTTTCGATGATACATTTTGTAGCCAACTCAAAGATTTTTTCTAGTTTTTCTACTGGAGTATCTTCGATAGCTGTTATCATATCAAACCTAAAAATAACATCATCTAATTTCAAGACAGCATCATAATTCATATTTATGATAATTGATTCATCATCTAACATCAAATACCAATCTATCGAATAACGAGTTTCTTTTTTATTGTAAGTAGTATTACGACGATAGATAGAAATAGGTGTGTAATCATTTTCTTCTAAGAGTTTCAAAAATTGATTGAGAGAAACAAGTTGATTACTTTCAAAATAATCACGAACTCCAAAATCAATTAGTTTTTGACCATATCGATTGAGTAAATAATAATCTTCGCTAAAATATCCGTCGCCAAATACATTATATTTTCCTAAATAGGGTTTATTTTCTTGATTCATTCCACTGTGATTGGATAATTTTGATAGGTTATTTTCTTCTGATGTATCTTTTACTCTACGATGATTCGAATTACTATTTCTGTTGGTGTTGTGCATATTTACAATTACGAATTACGAATTAAAAATTACGAATTAAAAATGCTGAATATCAATCAACTAAAAATTCCATAGAAGGAATAAATTCTTTAATTCTTTTTATAAAATGACTAGACAAAGACAACGTTTCAAAAGACAAGAAAGTTGCAAGAAAAAAGTAATATAGTTGTAGATTATTTATTGATGTAGAACAAAAAAGAAATTACTTTTCAATATAATTAAAATATTTCAGTCATAATTGACAATCCATAATTTGTAATTAACTTCTAAAGTTTTTCCATTAGATATTCATACACATCTGTCATTGCTTTTATATCGTCTTTATGTACTTTTTCATCAGGCGAATGAACACCAGCTTCGGCAGCACCAATAAAACACCAGTCCATTGGATAAACAGAAGATTGAATTTCTTTAGCATCACTTCCTCCATCATTTTCGACTTCCAACTGATATTTTACACCTGATTCTTTTACTAAATCAATAACTTTATTCAAGAAACTTCTTCTTGGGATATTTCTGTCACGCATCGAAACGGCTACACCTTCTCCATGTTTTACACCTTCTGTTATCCACGTAATATCCGAAATTAAACATTGTTTGATTCTGTGATTTTCCCACATCCATTTGAGTAAAAATGGCATTGTTCCTCCTCCAATCTCTTCATAACACGAAAAAGCAAGAATTCCGTTTTCTAATGTTTCGGCAGTTTTTAATAAATTCCAACACCCCAAACGGTCGTCCATGTAACACGATTGTACATATTTATCTGTTTCTATAAAGTTTTGTTTGAAGACAAATTCAGTTCCTACATCGACAGTTCTATCAAAATCTAATTGTAACTTAACTTGACCTAACGGCTTGCGATGTTGTCTTGAACCTCGTTTTTTCTTCTTTTTATTTTTTTTCTTCTTCTTTTTATCTTCATTATCTTCAGTATCGTATTTCACTTTCAAAGTACCTTCAATTTCTCCTTTCGAATCTTTTCCAATTAATTTATAACCATCCTCATATTTTGGAGAACCAATTCTGACCAAATGATTATCATAACGAGCCATAAAACCGATTGAGTCTAAGTGAGCAAAAGCTGCCGTTCTAGGCTTACCAAAAACAAGCATTACACAATCTTGAAAATCTTCACCTTCAATAATTTGAGGTTGTACTTTCCAGTGTTTTTGATTTTCTTTTACATAATTCAAGACGAATTCTTTCATGGGTGCTTCATTTCCAACAGGAGCAAAAACGTTACACATCTTTTTTAGTAGGTCAAAATTTATGTTTGATTCTTTCATAGATTTAAGGGAAGAAACTGTATTGTTGGGAAGTTTTGGGTTTTTAGTCAAGGGAAAAATAGTTATGGTAGATAAAATAGAAAAACAAAAATAGAATTTTACTAATTGGTTACTGATAACCGTTTACTGGTAACTGTTTAATAAGCCCATTTTAGATAAACAGCCCCCCAAGTAAAACCACCACCAAAAGCAGCCAAAACAAGATTATCTCCTTTTTTAAATTTATGTTCAAAATCTCGTATGCAAAGTGGAATGGTTGCAGAAGTTGTATTTCCGTATTTTTCGATATTTACTAATACTTTATCAGAATCTAATCCTAAACGTTTTGCTGTGGCATCTATAATTCTCAAATTGGCTTGATGAGGAACAAGAAAATCAATGCTATCACCATCTAATCCATTTTTCTCTACTAACTCAGCTGAAGTATCTGCCATGTTTTTTACAGCATGTTTGAAAACTACAGATCCATGTTGGATTACATAATGTTCTTTATTTTCTACTGTTTCTTTACTTGCTGGATAACGACTTCCACCTGCTTTCATGTAAAGCTCTGTTGCTCCTGCACCATCTGTTCTTAGGATAGAATCAATAACTCCATTTCCATCTGTATCAGCTTCTAAAAGTACAGCACCTGCACCATCTCCGAAAAGAATACATGTCTGACGGTCTTCATAATCTATAATTGAAGACATTTTATCTGCTCCAACTACAATAATTTTTTTATATTTTCCTGTTTCGATAAACTGACTTGCCGTAACAAGTGCATACAAAAAACCTGAACAAGCTGCCATCAAATCATAACTCAAACAGTTTAGTCCTGCTTTGTGTGCGACTATATTCCCTGTTGCAGGAAATACCATATCAGGTGTAGTGGTAGCACAAATTAAAAAATCAATTTCTTCAGGTTTTGTATTTGTTTTTTCTAAAAGACCTTTTACAGCTTCGGTCGCCATGTGAGAAGTTCCCATTCCTTCGCCTTTCAAAATGCGTCTTTCTTCTATTCCTGTACGTGATTTTATCCATTCATCATTTGTATCGACCATTGTTTCGAGTTCTTTATTAGTAAGAACATAATCAGGAACATATCCAAAAACACCTGTAATGGCTGCTTGTGTTTTATTTTTAGAAGGAGTAGAATTCATAGGAAATTATAGAAAAATAATTAAATAAGTATCGTTTATGTGTTGCTTTTTATCAAAAATGCACAATTTACCACAAGTAAATTACGAATGATTTGCTAAGGTAACAAAGACTTAAAGAACTTGCAAGTAATAGCATTACTTCTCTTTCTCTATTGTGTAATAAATTAAGAAAATTAAAAGTTAGTAAAAACAAAAATAGACTCTTTGTGATTATAATGAACTAATTTAAAACTCTTAACTCTTTTTTTAGCTTTTTGGCTCAAAAAATGCCAACTTGACTATTACATCAACTTATTTTATTTTTTCAAACTCTTATTTTCATGAAAAAAACAAGCAGAATTATTCGCATTTTATCATTATTTATCTTGATTGGCTTAGTAGGTTTTTCTACCAGTTGTACAACTCAACAAATTACAGGTGTTTTGGGAAGTATTACAGGTGTTCCTCTCACAAAAGAAGAAATCTCAAAGGCTCTCAAGGACGCTCTTGTTCAAGGAGTTACAAAAGGAACAGGACTAGCTTCAAAAGAAGGGGGATATTTTAATAATTCACTCATCAAAATTCCATTTCCAAAAGATGCCGAAAAAGTAGCAGACAAACTGCGTGATATTGGTTTGGGTTCAGAAGTAGATAGATTTGTCAAAACGCTAAACAGAGGAGCAGAAGAAGCAGCCAAAGAAGCTGCTCCAATCTTCAAATCTGCCATTACCTCAATGTCTATTCAAGATGCCTATGGAATTTTGAAAGGCGATAAAGATGCAGCAACACAATATTTGATAAAAACCACAACAGCTCAATTAAAAGCTAAATTTAAGCCCATTATGTCTAGGAACTTAAAGAAAGTAAATGCAACTCGTTATTATGGCGATTTGGTAAAGAAGTATAATACATTTCCTTTTGTAAAGAATGTAAATCCAGAATTAGACGATTATGCAACAGAAAAAGCCATTGAAGGTCTTTTTAAATTGGTGGCACAAGAAGAAAGTAATATTCGTAGTAATATTTCGGCTCGTTCGACTGACCTAATGAAAAGGGTATTTGCTCAAGCTCCACAAGCTCAACAATAAAAATAACCATCCTACTAGACATTTTCAAATAAATAGGTCAGTCCCAGAGGGCAGACCGTCTATAAACTAAAAACAAGCAAGATTGACTATAAACAGTCTGTTCTACGAAGCTGACCTATACAATAATTAATAAAATGTCTAGTAGTATAAAAAAACAACATGACCTGCACATATATTATTGATTAACAATGGATTATGTTTTTTTTTTAATCTTCGGTGCTGCCCTTTCGGACTGACCTTGATGAAAGTAGGTTAGTTTTGTTAGAGCAGACCGAAAGTAGTTTTCATAGTGTATAGTTAGTATGTTTAATTGTTCTTTTTCTAGCTCTTCTATTGTTGCAACAACAAATAAATTTCCTTCTATATTTACATTTATCATAATTATAACGAAGAGCAAATCCCTCTGCATTAAGTAACTGGGCAAATTATTTATAGGTTAACAAAACCTGTCTGACACCTCAAAGGTGTCTTGACAGTTTAAATTTCCAGTTTCTAATTCTTTTTTAGATATGTTTTATTTTGTTCAGTTACTTACTTCTTGATTTTTCACCAAAACTTTGACTCATCTTTCATATAAATACTTCCATATTTTGATGTTTTCAAAACTTGATTTTACTATCACAGTTTATCTACAAAAACTAAATCTATCGAAATTTTCAAAAAATCCCTCAAAAATTCAATAAAAAAAAGTATCTTACCCTATATTTTTCAAAAATAGAAAAATAAAAGAAATTCAGACAAACTTCAAAGAAAATTTTTTGATGGCAAAGAAACAAAGTGCAAAGAAAAAAAATATCGTTTGGCTCTATTTATCTCCACAAAACTTTCGTGGTAAAATTACCATGGGCATAACTATGATGGGAGTTTTGGCAACACTCACTCTTATCGGAACATGGTGGTATATGAATAGTCAAGTTATTTATCAATACAATCATATTATTGATAATACAGCTCCTACTCAGTATTATTCAAAAGTAATTGAAGATTGCATTAGCAGTAGTACCAGTCTGACGGCTATTTATTTAGCAACTAGCGAAGAAGAATATCGCACCGAACGAGAAACTGTTTGGAAAGATTGTGAGGTTGCATTAGCTGCACTTAGTAATTATACTGACCAATGGCGTAATGAAGCCGTTATTTCGCTTGTTTATGATGTCCGAACGAAAGCAAATCGTTTGAGAAAAGAACAAAACAATGTAGAACAAAAATATTTTGCTAGAAATGCAGATTTGAAAGAAGATTCGAAAACAGAAAGAGTACGACAAGTCGATCAATTAGAACTCCTAACTGATGATGTACGTGCCGTTTTGGAACTCATTATCAATATTCAAAATGAAGAAATAGACAGAGCTAAAGCAGCTATTAATTTTCACACTCAAAATCTTTGGGTTATTGTTTTGCCAGGCTGGATGATTATCTTGACTTTAGTTTGTGTTTGGTTGGCTTATTCTATCAATCATAAATTATTGCTTCGTCTTCATGTTATAAAACACTCTCTTCGTCAGATTGCAAAAGGAAATCTATCTAACCAAATAAAGAGAAATGAAAATGATGAAGTAACGCCAATAGAAACAGCTCTCAATCATTTAGCAAACGATATGGAACGTTTAAAAATATTTGCTAAAGATGTGGGAAGTGAGAAATTTGATACAAAAGTGATTCCTTTTAATGAAAATGGAGAAGTCGGAAAAGCATTCATAAATATGCGTGATAGCCTAAAAATGATTGCTGAAAAAGACGAACAACTCAACTGGGCAGTAACTGGAGAAGCTCATTTTGCCAAAATATTAAGAGATTTTAGTGAAGATATTGATGAACTAACACAAATTTTTGTAAGTGAATTAGTAAAATATTTGAATGTCTCACAAGCTAGTTTGTATTTATTAAATCAAGATATACATTCTGAAAAAGAGTTAGAATTAAAAGCTTGGTTTGCTTATGACTCTCATAAAAACCGAAAAAACACTATTCAGATAGGAGAAGGACTAATTGGAGAAACCTATCAAGAAAACCGAATTCTTTATTTAGAAAACTTGCCAAATGATTATTTGCATATTGGTTCGGCTTTAGGAAGTGCAAAACCTATTTCACTTTTATTTGTCCCTCTAACCATTTCTGATGAAAATATAGGTATTTTAGAATTAGCTGCATTCAGAACTTTAGAGAATTATGAAATAGATTTTGTAGAAAAAGTATGTGAAAATATAACATCTTCTATTATTTCTGTTCAGAATGCTACTCGCACGCAAAAACTTTTAGAAGAATCTCAAATGCAACGTGAAGCTGTTTCGGCACAAGAAGAAGAAATGCGACAAAATGTAGAAGAACTTCAAGCTACACAAGAAGAAATGGAACGCAAAGAAAAAATTATTAGTCAAATGCTTATTGAAGCAGAAGAAAAAGAACGCAAACTAACTGCACTAATAAAAGAACTACAAGCAGAAAAAGACCTTAAAAAAACTAACGACTCAGAAGAGCAAAATTAATTTCGAAAACTGAGCAAAATAAGATACTAATTCATTTATATTTGTCTTATTAATTCAGAATTTATGTTTGTAGTGCTAGTTTCTACACACAAAAAGTACACATTTTTTAATACAACAACTCACTACTTATGATAAAGATAGGTGTTTTTTTTGGTGGGGTTTCTCGTGAGCGTGAAATTTCATTTTCAGGAGCAAAAACGGTTTCCCAAACGCTCAATCGTTCACTTTTCGAACCTGTTTATATTTTGGTAGATAGCTTGGGAAAGTTTATCAAAATAAATCCTGTTCAGTTTGAACATAAAGCCATTTCTCATTTTTATCCTACGCAAGAATCTATTCCAGAAGAATACGACGAGTTTTCGCCTGTCTATATCGAAACGCTTGAAGATTTGACAAAAGAAAAACACAGAAAAATAATGGAAGAAATAGGAACGCCAATTCCTACCGAAACATTATCTGAACATATAGATTTTGCACTCTTGATGCTACATGGCACATTTGCAGAAGATGGTATGCTGCAAGGACTTTTTGAGTGGTTACAAATTCCTTATTCGGGTTGTGGAATTTTTTCTTCTTCTTTTGCTATTGATAAGCATTTGCAGCAAGTTGTAAATGAAAAATTGAGTTTAGGAAGCAGTCGAAAGTATCACATGATGCGAAAAGATGATTGGCAAAAATGTGATAGAAGTGAGCTTTTTGAAGAACTAAAATCAAAATTAGGTTTGCCTATTGTCATAAAAGCTCCTTATCAAGGTTCTTCAATTGGAGTTTCTATTTTGAAAAAGGATGACTTAGATACTTTTATAAAGGCTGTCAATACGTCCCTTTTTGCTCGTCAGATTTCGAAAGAGGAATGGACTCAGCTTACAGAGCCACAACGCAAAGAATATGTAAATGGACTGATGAGCCTAGAAAAAGGTATTGGTTTACCTGTTATTTTTGAAGAAAAATCACTCTTAGGTGGAAATTTGGGAGAGCAAATTATTTATTCTCCTATCAAACTCATCGAAAAACTAAACGATTTCTTTTCTTATTCTGAAGAAGATGCTATGCTTTTTTCTTTTGAAAGTGAAGATATGGTTTTGTTTGAGCAGCATTTATCAGGAAAAGAATTTTCTTGTGGTGTAATTCAAAATGAAAATTTAGAAGCTATTGCACTTCCTCCAACAGAAATAATCACGATTGCAAAAGTTTATGATTTTGAAGCCAAATATTTACCAAATGCAAGTCAGAAACGCATTCCGATAGATATTCCGACGGATAAAATCATAGAAATTCAAGAAAAGTGTAAGGAGATTTTTCAAACCTTCAAGTTTGATGCTTGTGCAAGAATTGACGGTTTTTATACAGATGAAAACACCATCGAAATCATCGACATCAATACCTTACCTGGGATGTCGCCTACTTCACTCATTTTTAGACAGGCTGCCGAAATTGGTCTTTCGCCTACTGATTTTATGACCTATTTGGTTTATCAATCGCTAAATTGTAGAGTTCATACTGCCAAAAGACCGTATTTTTTCAGACAAGTATTCAAAAAACTAGAAAGTGAGCTTTTAGAAGAGACCTATCACAACAAAGAAAAAGTAGCTATCTTTTTTGATGAAACTACCTTTGAAGAAGCAAGAAAAGAGTATAATATTGTAGCATCAGAAGGGAATCAAAATCCTTTTTGTGTATTTGTAAAGGTTGAAAATGAAGAAACCATTTTATACAAACTTCCAGTTTCTTTTCTTTTGAAGCCTAATGTAGAAGAAGTCATCCAAAACCTAGATTCTCAGCTTCATTCTGCCATTTCTCACACCATCAAAAATGCAAAAGAACTAACTGTTTTTTTTGTAAAAGACTTTACTGCAACAACTCAAAAAATTACGTTAGAAAATCTAAATGACATGACAAATGATGTCATTTGGCTTCTAAAAAGCGCAAATAATGAAACAGCAGCTAAAAGTAAAATCAAAAGACAACTTTATGAAATTGGAATGGCTGTGGTGGATTAGTTTTATCAAAAAATACTTATCAAAACTTTGTCAGTGGTTTTTTGGTAATCCAAAATAACTCTGACAATAGTTAAGCATGAAAATCGTTGTTTTCAAACTACTGACAGCCTTGTGAAAGGTCTGTCAGAGTTTTGAGAGTGTTACAGTTTTTATTAAGTCAAATCTAAATTATGAAAATTACCTTATTGAGTTTTTTCTTTTTAATCATTTATTTTACTGCTTTTGGGCAGAAAGAAATCACAGCAGAGAGCATCTACAAAGAAGCAAAACAGTTTTATGAGGAAGGAAAATACAAAACTGCCTTCTCACTAATGAAACAAGCTGCTGAAAAAGGTCATGTATTTGCACAAAATAGTCTTGCATATATGTATGAAGCAGGAATAGGAACTGAGAAAAATTATAAAAACACCTTTAAATGGGGCTTAAAAGCTGCTCAACAAGATTATGCAATAGCACAGAATAACATTGGAAACCTGTACTATGTTGGAAAAGGAACTAAGAAAAATTATAAAAAAGCTATAAAGTGGTATCAAAAAGCTGCTCAACAAGATTATGCAAAGGCACAATATTACCTTGGAAATATGTATTATAATGGAAAAGGAACTAAGAAAGATTATACAAAAGCTATAAAGTGGTATCAAAAAGCTGCCGAACAAGGTTATGCAGAAGCACAACATAATCTTGCGAATATGTATTATGATGGAGCAGGAGTTGAAAAAGATTATAAAAAAGCCATAAAATGGTCTCAGAAAGCTGCCAAACAGGGAGATGCAAATGCTCAATATAATCTTGCTATGATGTATCAAGATGGAGAGGGAATCGAAAAAGATAACACAAAAGCAGCAGAATGGTATTTGAAAGCAGCAAAGCAGGGAAATGTTGATGCTCAATATAATATTGCAATGCTGTATGTAGATGGTATAGGTATCACAAAAGATTACATAGAAGCTATAAAGTGGTATAGAAAAGCTGCCGAACAGGGGGATATCGATGCTCAATATAATATTGGGTTTATGTATGAATATGGGCAAGGAGTAGAAAAAGACTATACAGAAGCAAAAAAGTGGTATCTAAAAGCTGCTAAAAATGGAAATGCTAACGCACAATATAGCCTTGGAGAAATATATGAATATGGAGAAGAAGTAAAAAAAGATTATGCAGAAGCTATAAAATGGTATAGAAAAGCTGCTCAACAAGATCACACTATAGCTCAAAATAGCCTTGGGTATATATACGAACACGGACAAGGAGTAAAAAAAGATTATAAAAAAGCCGTAGAGTGGTATCTAAAAGCAGCAAAACAAGGAGATGCCAATGCACAATATAATCTTGCAATAATGTATGAAGAGGGCAAAGGTTTTATAAAAAATGACACAAAAGCAGCAGAATGGTATTTAAAAGCAGCACAACAAGGAGATGTTGATGCACAGTATAATCTTGCAATGATGTATGAAGATGGACAGGGAGTAGAAAAAGATTATACAGAAGCCATAAAATGGTATCGAAAAGCTGCTCAACAAGGAGATGGTGATGCAACAGAAGCACTTATGAGATTAAGTTATGATGACTAGAAATATAAAACTAAACTGCCTAATTTATCAAAAGAATAAATAGAATTTATGACAAAAAGTTGTGTTTTCTACTGAACGTCTTATAAAAGGTTTATTAGAGTTTTGAGAGTGCTATAATTTTTATTAATTCAAACCTAAAATTATGAAAATCATCTTATTGAGTTTTTTCTTTTTACTCATTTCTTTTACTGCTTTTGGGCAAAACCTTGATAATTCTGATAGTCTGAATGTAGGTTATATTTTTAACGAAAATGCTGATTTAGCTTAAGAAGAACATAATAGAATTTATAATGAAAGTAAAAATTAGTATATTAACTGGCAACTGATTCACCTCCTGCTGAGTCTCACAAAATACAAAAAAGCTCTCATTTACTTCCTTGCAAATGAGAGCTATATATTTGGCATCTTGCTGTGTGTTTTGTATTCCAAATACAATTTTGATTAAAACTACGAAATTTACTTCTGCAAGTTTTCCCAAATTTTATCCTTCAATGTATCTAAATTCATTTGAGCAACTGCTGAAATAAAAATATGCTCAATTTCTTTTGGCAAATCATCGGCTAACATTGTTTTGAGTTCGTCATCTATCAGATCCATTTTTGAAATTGCTAAAAGACGTTTTTTATCTAATAATTCTGGGTTGTATTTTTCAAGTTCGCCAACCAAAATATCATATTCTGCTTTTATATTTTTTGTATCTGCCGAAATGACAAACAAAAGCATAGAATTTCTTTCAATATGCCTTAAAAAACGAACACCTAAGCCTTTTCCATCTGCTGCCCCTTCAATAATCCCTGGAATATCAGCCATCACAAACGAACGATGATCACGATACGGAACAACTCCCAAATTAGGAACAAGCGTAGTAAAAGCATAATTTGCAATCTTTGGTTTGGCTGCCGAAACCACGGAAAGCAATGTCGATTTTCCTGCATTTGGAAAACCTACCAAACCAACATCAGCCAAAACTTTTAGTTCTAGTGTAAACCAATCTTCAAGACACGGCTCACCAGGTTGAGAATGCTCAGGAGCTTGATTAACCGAAGTACGAAAATGAAAATTACCTAATCCCCCTCTTCCTCCATTCAATAAAATTACTTCTTGTCCATCTTCCAAAACTTCGGCTACTTTTTCGCCTGTTTCAGAGTTTTTGACAACTGTTCCCAATGGAACTTCCAAAATGGTATCTTCGCCTTGTTTGCCCGAACTTTTTTGTCCACTTCCATTTCCTCCATCTTCTGCAAATACGTGTTTTTGATAACGCAAATGTATAAGTGTCCAGAGTTGAGCATTGGCACGAATTATAATATGTCCACCTCGTCCACCATCGCCACCGTCGGGACCACCCAAAGGAACATGTTTTTCTCTGCGAAAGTGTGTAGAACCAGCTCCACCCTTACCAGAGCGAAGAAATAATTTAACGTAATCTATGAAGTTAGGAGAATCCAAATCGGTTGTCAGTTATCAGTTTTTCAGTTATCAGTAAACAGTCATCAGTAACCAGTTATTTAATAACCAGTTAATTGCTATTCAATTAGATAATTGTAATAATTTTTTTGAGCAAATTGCATAATTGATAAAAGAATCAATTATTTATTAATCTGCAAAGGTAGGAATTTTTGAGTAAGTAATTAGATTAAAATTTTTAGAAATCAAACCAACTGATGTTTAAAAGCAAATTTTATTAGTCCGACTACATTTTTTACATTGATTTTTTGCAAAATATTTTTTCGGTGCGTTTCTACGGTTCTTGTACTAATAAAAAGAGTTTCAGCTATTTCTGCACTTGAATATTCTTTACAGATAAGCTGTACAATTTCAGTTTCTCGTTTGGTAAGAGAGTTTGTAGGAATTTCTTGATTTTGTTCTTTTTTCTTTTGCATAATAACCTCCAAAACTTCTGGACTATAATGCGAAGTTCCTTCTGCTACTTTTTTGATTGCTTTTATAAGTTCTTTTCTACCAATATTTTTCAAAATATAACCTTCTGCTTCTACTGCCAAAATCTGTTCTATTAAAGCTCTTTCGTCGTGCATTGTCAAAACTAATACCTTCAAATCTGGAAAACGAAGTTTAGCTAGTCGTGTCAGTTCTACACCATCCATTTGAGGCATACTAATATCAGTCAGCAAAACATCAATAGGAATATTATTATCAGATTGTTTTTGTAAAATCTCTAAAGCAGTTTTTCCGTTTGTTGCCTCAGCTATAATTTCAATATCAGTTTCTTTACGCAACAACGAACGAATGCCATCCAAAAGCATTTGGTGGTCGTCTGTAAGGAGTAATTTTATGGGTTGTTTTTCTTCCTGCATTCTGTTATTGTGTTTTTGTTGATGTGACACACTAAAACACTAAGAAAATTGGTAAAACAAACCTCATTGAACTTACTATTCAACGAGGTTTATTCCTTTTTTATACTTTTATATCTGCCAAGACATTTTGATAGACTTTATTAATTCCTTCTTCTAAAGAAATTCTGTGTTTCCATCCCAAACCATTGAGTTTATCTACACTCATTAGTTTTCTTGGTGTTCCGTCTGGTTTTGAAGTATCAAAAACTAATTCTCCTTCAAAATTGACAGTTTTCTTTACCAGCAAAGCCAAATCCTTAATACTCAAATCTTCGCCAGTTCCGATATTTACAAGAGTTGGGTCGTCGTAATTGTGCATCAAATAAACACAGGCTTCTGCCAAATCATCAGCATGAAGAAATTCTCGTTTTGGAGAACCTGTTCCCCAAATTTCGACTTCAATATTATTTCCGTCTTTTGATTTACGAATGCCATATTTATTCAAAACTTCCAAAATTTCACTTTCAGGAAGTTCACTCATATCTTTTCCTTCTACCAAAAAATGACGTAAATTATTTCTAATTCCTTCCCAGTTGTTTTGCTCCAAACATTTTCCTAAATGGAATTTTCGGATAAGTGCAGGCAACACATGAGAGTTCATCAAATCATAATTATCGCCTTCTCCAAATAAATTAGTAGGCATAACCGAAATAAAATTGCAATCATACTGACTTCTGTATGCTTCACACATTTTTATTCCTGCAATTTTAGCAATGGCATAAGGTTCATTGGTTTGCTCTAAAAGTCCTGTCAATAAATATTCTTCTTTGAGAGGTTGAGGAGCAAGTTTTGGATAAATACACGAAGAACCCAAAAACATCAATTTCTTGACATTGGTTTTTCGTGCTGCTTCGATGACATTTGCTTCCATCATCAAATTATCATAAATAAACTCACCTCGGTAAGTATTATTTGCCCAAATTCCACCTACTTTAGCTGCTGCCAAAAATACCCAGTCAGGTTTTTCAGCTTCAAAAAAATCGTTTACAGCTTGTTGGTTTCGAAGGTCAAGTTCTTTCGAAGTACGTTCTACAAAATTAGTATAACCTTGTTTTTCAAGCTCTTTTTTGATAGCCGAACCGACCATTCCACGATGTCCTGCAATGTATATTTTCATTTGTATATCAATTACGAATTAAAAATTACGAATTACGTTTTACTAAGTAATATGACTTAATAAAACCTAACCCTGTATTTAACTGATTACTGGTAACTGCTCACTGATAACTGACTATTCATAGTAATTCATAATTCTATGTCCACCTTCTTGTAAATATTTATCTTTTTTGAATAATTCTACATCAGCCAAAATCATATCTGTAACAAGTTGTTGCAAATTATATTTTGGTTTCCAGCCTAGTTTTTGTTGTGCTTTTGTAGGGTCTCCAATGAGTAAATCTACTTCTGTTGGACGAAAATAACGAGAATCTACTGCAATTACTTCTGTTCCTATCTCAACTTGATAATCTGGATTAGAACATGATTTTACAATTCCTTTTTCCTCTTCGTTTTCGCCCACAAATTCTAGTTCAATTCCTAATTCTGCAAAAGCTAATCTACAAAAATCTCTTACTGTGGTTGTGATTCCTGTTGCAATGACAAAATCTTCTGCTTTATCTTGTTGCAAAATCAAATACATGGCTTCTACATAATCTTTTGCGTGTCCCCAATCTCGTTTTGCATTTAGATTTCCTAAATATACTTTGTCTTGCAAACCAAGAGCAATTCTTGCTGTGGCACGAGTGATTTTACGAGTTACGAAAGTTTCGCCTCTGATTGGACTTTCGTGATTGAATAAAATTCCATTACAGGCATACATTCCATACGCTTCTCTGTAATTTACTGTAATCCAAAAACCATACATTTTGGCTACTGCATACGGAGAACGAGGATAAAAAGGTGTTTTTTCTGATTGGGGAACTTCTTGTACCAAACCATACAATTCAGAAGTTGAGGCTTGATAAATACGAGTTTTTTCTGTCAAATTTAGAATACGAACAGCTTCTAAGATACGTAAAGTACCCATAGCATCAACATTAGCAACATATTCAGGCATATCAAAACTTACTTTTACATGCGACATTGCACCTAAGTTATAAATTTCGTCTGGCTGAACTTCTTGAATGATACGAATCAAATTGGTAGAATCAGTAAGATCGCCATAATGCAATTTAAAACGATAATCGTCGACGTGTGGGTCTTGATACAAATGGTCTATTCGGTCGGTATTGAAAAGTGAACTTCTACGTTTGATACCGTGAACTTCATACCCTTTATTGAGAAGAAGTTGCGCCATGTATGCGCCATCTTGTCCTGTAATTCCTGTAATGAGTGCTTTTTTCATTCTAAATGTTTAATGACTTTAATTTAATGCCTATATTCTTGGCAAATTTTACTGTTTACAAAAGTAAGAAATATATGCTAAAATGTAATGGTACTACTTTGTTTTGAGAAAAGTATTTTGGTTTTGAATTATTTGTCCAAAAATTTATCCATTTGAAAGCTATATTCATAGACCAAAATTTATGAATATTTATTTTTCAGAAAAAACTAATACTAAACCTAAAATAGATAAAACACTTATTTTACTCCATTTTGTAACTCTCCAAAACTTAGGATTATTTATATATTTAGTCAGTTTACTTGCTAAAATAGCAATCGCACTAAAAATTAAAAATGCTTGTAACATAAATATAAGTCCAAGTATAACCATTTGTAAAGTTACATTATAGCCATCTGAGCTTATAAATTGAGGTAAAAAAGCAATAAAAAATAAAGAAACTTTTGGATTCAAAACATTCATTAAAAATCCTTTTTTTACAAGAGGAACTATTTTAGTTTCTTCAATATCACTATTCGATTCTAAATTTAAGTCTTTTTTTTTCTCTTTAAAAGACATAAAAGCTAAATAGAATAGATATGCTGCACCTAAATATTTAAGTATAGAAAATACAAGTGCTGATTTTTGGATAATAATTGAAAGTCCAGTAGCTGCTGCAAGAGTATGTACAAGCACGCCTAATGAAAGACCAAGAGATATGGCAATTCCATTTTTATGTCCTTTTGTTAGACTTTCAGTTAGTACAAATAAGTTATCAGGTCCTGGCATCAATGTCAAAATTATTGATGCTCCAATAAACGATAGTAATAATCCTAATTCCATTTTTATTTGTTGTATAATGTTCCGTGCTTCTGTTCTTGAATATATTATTTTTCCTTAAAACTGAGCTTGCAAACTCAATATAAATTATATTAACTGATTCCAAATGGAAAATTATGAAAGAATTTTTACCAATACAAAGAAAATGCAGATATTCTTTGTGTTCTGTATTAAATAGCCTTTTTTGATACTTTCATACAGGAAATCAATGGTGTGAACTAAACCATATTGAAACCTTACCTTTAAATTAATACTTCTCAAAATTACCAAACAATGAAACTACTTTTGTCTACTCTACTTTTATTCTCTATTTACTTTACTTCTTTTGCTCAAGATTCACAAAATTTTGATAAAGCAAAAGTTTTACTGGCTTATAATGCCTTTAGTGCTGATAAAGATACACTACAAATAGGTGATACACTTTCCTATAATTCTGAAAATGATAATGAACTTATTTTTTTAAAAGAAAATGCTTATCTAGCTTTAATGAATGAAAATGGAAGTATTTTGGAATGAAAAAACAAAGAAACAGGAAATTATAAAATTGAGTTTGATGAGAGTGATACTACTTTTAATGCAGCTAGGAAGTATTTGGCAGAAAGGTTTTTATTTGATGATATTTATGAACAAAGAGAGAATAGAAAACATCCTTATTTAAGAATGAAAAAAACAGGTGCAGTTAGTTGTCCTCCTATGCCTAGAGAGATTGATGTTTTAGCAGAGAGTAAAAGCATATACTTGAAAGATAGTTTGCAGATTTTTGTAGAATATTTTGAGGAGCTTTTAAAAGAAAATGAAGAAATAAAGTCTAACACTTTGAAAGTTGAAATTGCAGATTTAAGACAAAGTATTATTTATAATCAAGAACTAGATACTAACTTTTTCCTTCTGAGTTGGGATAAAATAGATAAAGAACAAACAACCATTTTATATAAATTTTCTGTACAAACAACGAAAAACAGAGAAATTAAGAGTTTTTACCACGTATTACAAAAAGCAAAACAACCTCTTTCTTATCCACAAGAATATTTCAAAAGTAAAGAAAAACAGCTATCGGAACTTTTTTTCAATTTTTGCATATTCATCAAGATTCTTATTTGAATATCTATGCTTTTCAATTATATCACAATTTTTTAGAAGAATTACCAAAAGAAGCACACTTTATTATTCCATCTTGGGAAGATTTTAAATATAATTATGGCGTAGGCTACATAAGATAATAATATAAAAGCTACCACTTCAAAAAATCAAAATATTTTCGTACCTTTGTGGTATTGAAAAAACGGCTTACATTTAATCATAAGTTACTCACATTCAATAAGTTATTAAACCGAATTATTCTCAAAAAATGCTTTTTTCAATAAACATAAAAGCATTTTTATTATAAATATAAATTCTTTCTATGTTAGATGTTTCAAATTTAGGCTTACAGTTTGGTAAGCGTGTTTTATTTGATGAAGTAAATTTAAAGTTTACAAATGGCAACTGTTATGGTGTCATTGGTGCAAATGGTGCAGGAAAATCAACTTTCTTGAAGATTATTTCTGGAGAAATTGACCCTACTCGTGGTACATATTCTATGCAACCTGGTGCACGTATGGCTGTTTTGAAACAGAATCACTTCGAATATGATGAGATTCCTGTTTTACATACTGTTTTGATGGGACACCGTCCTTTGTGGGATATTATGCAAGCAAAAGATGCTATTTATCAAAAGCCTGATTTTTCGGAAGAAGATGGAAATAAAGCAGCCGAATTAGAAGCAAAATTTGCAGAAATGGACGGCTGGAATGCTGAAAGTGATGCTGCAAACCTTTTGAGTGGCTTAGGAATTACAGAAGATAAGCACTATAAATTAGTAAATGAACTTGACGGAACAGAAAAAGTACGTGTTCTTTTGGCACAAGCTCTTTTCGGTAATCCTGATGTACTTTTACTAGATGAGCCTACCAATGACTTGGATATCGAAACAGTGATGTGGTTAGAGGATTTCTTAGCTAATTTTAAAAATACAGTTATTGTAGTTTCTCACGATAGACACTTTTTAGATACTGTTTGTACACATATCGTTGATATTGATTTTGCAAAAATTCAAATGCACACAGGAAACTATACATTTTGGTACGAATCAAGTCAGCTTGCACTTCGTCAGAGAAATGATAGAAACAAAAAAGCAGAAGATAAAAAGAAAGAATTACAAGAATTTATCGCTCGTTTTTCTGCCAATGTTGCCAAATCAAAACAAGCAACTAGCCGTAAAAAAATGTTGGAAAAACTCAACATTGAAGATATTCAGCCTTCTACACGTAAATATCCTGCGATTATTTTTGACCAAGAACGTGAAGCTGGAGATATTATTTTAGAAATAGAAAAATTATCCAAAACTTCTGTTGATGGCGAACGTCTTTTCCACGACATCAATCTTTCTATCAACAAACACGATAAAGTAGCTGTTTTATCAAAAAATAGTTTGGCAGTAACAGCATTTTTTCAAGTTTTGATGGGCGAACAAAAAGCCGACGAAGGAACTGTAAAATGGGGCGTAACAATTACACCAACCTATTTACCAAACGAAAATCACGAGTTTTTTACAGATGATTTGAATCTTGTAGATTGGCTTCGTCAATACACAAAAACAGAAGAAGAAAGAGATGAAACTTTTGTACGTGGATTTTTGGGAAGAATGCTTTTCTCTGGTGAAGAGGCTTTAAAATCTTCAAATGTACTTTCTGGAGGTGAAAAAGTGCGTTGTATGCTTTCAAGAATGATGTTGCAGCGTGGAAATGCTTTAGTTTTGGATGAACCTACCAATCACTTAGATTTGGAATCAATTACAGCATTTAATAATGGTTTGAAGAGTTTTAAAGGAAGTGTTCTTTTTACTTCTCATGACCACGAATTTACAGAAACAGTTGCAAATCGTATTATCGAAATTACTCCAAACGGACTTATTGATAGAATGATGACTTATGATGAATACATTACAGACGAATCTATCAAAGAACTTCGTAAGTCTATGTATCAAGGTGTAACTGCAAAATAGTTTTATAACTGGTTCAAGCGTCGACGCTTGAACCAGTTATAAAAAATAGAAAAATCCCTTATCATTGAGTTGGTAAGGGATTTTTGATTTGATAAACGATTTATATTAACCCTAGTATTTTCTCTAAATCTTGTGGAGTATCAATTCCTATACTTTCGAAAGGTGTAATGGCTATTTGTATCTCAAAACCATTTTCTATCCACCTAAGCTGTTCCAATGATTCGGCAAGCTCTAATGTTGAAGGTTTTAGCTTTGTGATTTGTTGTAAAACCTGTTTTTGATACGCATACATTCCGATATGTCGGTAAAAAGTATGAGCAGAAATCCAAGCATTTTTTTGATTTTCTTCTGTTTGATTTTTATCCGTATTTCTAACAAAAGGAATTGGATTTCGACTAAAATAAATAGCTTTATGATTTACATCAAAAATAGCTTTTACAACATTGGAATCAAAAAGTGTTTCTGAATCGTTTATTTTACTCACTAAGGTAGCGAGTTGAGTACCTTTATTATCCAATAAAATTTCTGCCAAACTATCGATTTGTTCTGGCTTTATAAATGGCTCATCTCCTTGTATATTAATGATAAAATCAAATTCAATATTTTTTTTTTCTAAAGTGAGTGCTGCTTCTGCAATTCTATCCGTTCCAGAAATATGACTATCACTTGTCATCAAAACGTTTGGAGTAAATTCGTTTACTTTCTCAAACACAAGTTGATTATCGGTAGCAATAAAAACATCAGTTAATTGTGTAGCTTTTTTGGCTTGATTAAAAACACGCTCAATCATCGTCTTTCCATTAATATCAGCCAAAACTTTTGCAGGAAAACGTGTCGAAGCATAACGAGCAGGAATAATAGCAATAATTTTCATAATTTTTGGAGATTGGGGAATGGAGATTAGAAAATGGAAATTAGGGAAATAGAATTTGTATTTAACTGGTTACTGGTTACTATTAACTGGTAACTGATTTTATGGCTCTTGTCATTTCTCGTTTTGGTGGCGCACCGTCTATGCTTTCTACTTTCCAGCCTGCCGTTTTCAAATCTCGTTTGAACTGTCCTTGAGCGCAATAAGTTACCAAAACTCCGTTTTCTTTGGTTAAATCAACTACTTTTTGAAGGTTGGATAATTGCCAAACTTCGGCTTGTTTGCTAGGTGCAAAGGCATCATAAAATGTACAATCAAAATAATTTCTATTTAAATCTTCACTTTGATTTTCAAAATTATTTTTATAATTATGATTATATTCTTCTAAAGTAGTTTCTATTTTTTGTATAGAAAAATAAGGCGAAATTTCGTGTTTTTCTTCCCAACTAATTTGGTGTAGTTCATTAAAAACAGTTTTACTTTTCTCTTCCAAAAAATCTGTATAATTTAATTTTTGAGCAATCTCTAAAGGAACTGGAAAAGGTTCTAAAGAAATATATTCTATTTTTATTTTATTTTTTTGAGCAAACTCATAAGCCAAAATAGCATTTAAACCTGTCCCAAAACCAATTTCTAATATATTGACAGAAGTATAACTTTTATCTTTTAAATAATTCAATCCCTTATCTATAAAAACCCAAAGCGATTCTTGTATTGCTCCGTTGTGAGAATGATATGTTTCATTGAGGTCGTGGCGAAGAAGTGTGTGCGAACCGTCTTTACTTTCTAAAAATGAAAGTTCTAATTTCTTGGGTTCTTGTTTTTTATTCATGACTATTTTTAGAGTATTTTTGAAAATAAATGATAAACTTGTAAAGAAAAAAGTATTTTAAAGCTATTTTTTCTCACAAAAACAGAAAAAGCAAGTATTTTTAGCAATTTTTTAGCTAAAAAACTTATATATTTCAAAATATTTTGGTATTTTTGATAAATTTAGTTACTTTTATTAGATAATGCTAAAATTAAAATTTACTTAAAAGCATTTTTTATTTTTAGTAAGAGCATTCAAAATTATCTACAATTTATCAATTAATAAATTATAGTCATAATTTTTAATTATTTCTTAAAAATTATGTCTTAAAAAATACTGTTATACAAAAATTATCAATACTGTTATGTTTCTAAGCCAAAACCTACGTTATTTACGCCGTAAATCCAAAAAAAGTCAGCAAGCATTGGCTGATGAAGCCTCTATTTCTCGTGGTGCTTATTCTTCTTATGAAGAAGGAAGAGCAGAACCACGCCTTCAAACGCTACAACGATTAGCGCAAATTTTTGAAGTACAGATAGATAATTTGGTAGCTAAAAATTTGGAAGAAGAAAGTCAAGATACACCAAGCAAACGATTAGCTCGTTATGTAGCAGCCGATTCGTTGCGAGTTCTTGCCATAACTGTCGATGAAAATAATAATGAAAATATTGAAATGGTACCTGAAAAAGCAGCAGCAGGCTACACCAAAGGTTATACAGATGTGCAATATTTGAAAGACTTACCAAAATATAGACTTCCTTTTTTACCAAAAGACAGAACATACAGAGCCTTCGAAATTACAGGAGATTCAATGCTTCCTTTGCAATCAGGAACTATCGTAATTGGTGAGTATGTAACTGATTGGCACGAAGTAAAAGATGGACAAGTTTGTGTTGTTGTACTGAGAAATGAAGGTATCGTTCTCAAAAAAGTATTTAATAAAATTGCAGAAAAAGGAACTTTGCTTCTCAAATCTACAAACCCACAATACGACCCTTATGAACTAGAAATTGCAGAAGTAGGAGAAGTTTGGCGTTTTGTAGCCTATATTGGAAGAACACTTCCTCAATCTGATTTAGATGATTTGCGTACTGCTGTGCAGCGTTTAGAAGACCGTTTTCAAGAATTTACTGTAACAAATCAGTAAATTTTAATAAAAAATATAAATAAAAAACTAGATTTTAGTTTCATAATTATATAACAGTAATTACAAAAAGCACAATTCATTGAATTGCGCTTTTTTTTATGATTAAATTTCTCTATTCTAACTTTTTTTGAATAACTTGCTATAGAAAAACAATGCAACTACATATTCTCTTACCCCCTTAAAAACATTTAGACCTATGGATTTACCCAAACATTTACCTGCTCCAGAAAATAAATTAATTTATGATGTTAATGTTAGCACAAATGATTCCTTGCGTATTTATTATAATGAAAAAGCAAATTGTATAATTACTCGCAGTATTGGTTTTGTTTATGATATGGAGTTAAAGACTTTTTTAGATAAAATTCTCATTTTTTTAAAAGAAAAAAACACAAATAAGTTAATCGTAGATTTGACTTATCGCCAAACTTACACAGATGAAGACCAAAATTGGATAGACACAAACTGGTTTCCTCGTGCCTTACAAGCTGGACTTACTTATTTTGGTTATGTTATACCTAATGATTTATTTATGCAAATGTCTGCCGATGAAATTTTGGTAAAGCGAAAAGGGAGTGTCAATGTTATTCCTTTTGGAAATTTGGAAAAAGCAGTCGAATGGATAAAAATACAAGGAAAATAAAACCTTATCTAACTTAAAAAGTTAGTAAACTACCTTGAAAACCTGTTTTAGTATCATAATACAATGCAGGAAATGGAATTTTTATTCCATCCAAAGCTCCAAAAAGTAATTTCAATCCTTTTCGTTTGGTTTTTATTTGACTCCAGTTTATATCCAAAGAAAAATAAAAAGTGCGTGAACTATAATAACCATTTTCATTATTTTGTTTTTCACTCCCATACACCATAGTATTTGCACCATAACCAACTGAAAAGGCTAACCATTTTGGAAAACTCGTTTTTGTATCTTGATAAATCCCTTTATTTATCTGATTTGACCATAAAGCAGGACTAGAAGAAAGCCAATATATTTGTCCGTTGTAATCTTTTATAATCTTTGTAGGCAGGTTTTCACCCAATGTATTCGGACGTAAAGCTGAGTAAGAAGTCGGAGAAAACGAAAATTTAAGTTGAATGCGTTGTTCTTTAAAAGCAATTTGTTGAGATAAAAATAATAAAGAGCCTGTTCCATTTGCTATCAAATCACCATAACTTGCTCCATAAGTAGGAGAAAACCCATCAAAAACTTCGATAGGAAGCATTAACCAAAAACCAGTCGTAGAAGCCCAAAGAGCTGTTTTTTCTGAATAATTTAGTTTTTTGAGAGAATAATAACTTACTTTTCCTAACTGATACGAAGTATAAGCATGCCCAAATTTGTCAAGCTTATTCCATTGTTTATTATCATTAAAAAAATGAAATGAAGTTTGATTTTCATTTTTATACCAACTTTGATATAAAAAAGTCATTCCTCCAATATAAGTAGTTGTTGCTATTGTTGGTAAAAGCCATTTTTTAGTTTGTGACGTTTCTGAAGTAGAATCTTTTTCAAAAAATGAAGTCGTTTTTTTTAATGTATTTTTTTTTAATGTATCTTCCTCAAATTGTATATTTTGTATATTCTGAGAAAAAGACGGAAAATAAAGGAATAAAAACAGAAAAAAGGCAAGAATATTGAATTTAGAGCAAGTAGAATAAAACATTAAAAATTATTTTTTAGTTTTTTTTTAATTCGAATCAATATACATCTATTTTTAATCCAAAAATTGGTTTATTCAGAAAAAATAGTTTACTTTGTGTAAAAAAAACACTAAGAAATAACAAAACGAAAAAATACTCATTTACTTAATACTTCTTTTATGTATAGCTACGAATACCCACGTCCTTCTGTTACTGTAGATTGTGTCATTTTTGCTTGGGACAGTGAGAACTCTGACTTAAAAGTGCTTTTGATAGAACGAGCGCACGACCCTTTTGCAGGAAAATGGGCATTCCCTGGTGGTTTTGTAGATATGGATGAAGATTTGGAAACGGCTGCACGACGAGAATTGGAAGAGGAAACAGGGATGAATGACCTTTTTATGGAGCAACTTTATACGTTTGGTGCGCCAAACCGTGATCCTAGAGGACGGGTAATTAGTGTAGCTTATTATGCTTTAGTAAGTCTAGCACATCATGCAGACCAAATAAAAGCAGCTTCTGATGCTGCTGATACCCAATGGATTAATATAAAAGACCTTTCAGAAATTGAGCTTGCCTTTGACCATCAAGAAGTAATGAAAATAGCTTTGGAAAGATTGCGTGGAAAAGTACGTTATCAACCGATTGGTTTTGAGCTTTTGCCCGAAAAATTCCCTCTTTCTCAACTTCAAATTTTGTACGAGCAAGTTTTAGGAATGACACTTGACAAACGAAATTTTAGAAGAAAAATATTGAAAACAAAATTAGTTCTTCCTTTAGATGAATATCAACAAAACGTTTCGCATCGTGCAGCCCAACTCTATAAATTTGATAAAGATAAATACGAACAAGTGGTAAAAGAAGGATTTGTATTTGAAATTTAATGATAATTACAGGATAAATACAAATCAAACAAAAACGTATTTTCATTCTCTGTGTTCCTCTGTGAGCTTTGTATTTTAAAAAAAGTAGGGTACAGTAATTCCGTATAAAACCTCTATTTTCTCTTTTCCATTTTACCAATCTGAATATTGAGTGCTTTTACAGAAATTTGTATTTCAATAACCGACAAAGACAGGGAAAGCATCAGCAAAACCAAACTGATACCGAATAGCCATTGTCCAATCTCCATTTGTTCCCAAAAAAGAGCAAACATAGAAATTACACATAAAAGCAAACTAAAAACGCCCAAAAACTGCATATTTCGAATCAAATAAACTCGCTTACGAAGATTTCTGATTTGTTCTATCAAAATTTTATTGGGTTCGTTTTCATATTTTTCATGTAAATTTCGAATAAGTGTAGCGATTGCCAAAAAACGATTGGTATAAGCCAATAAAAGCAACGAAATTGCAGGAAAAAGTAAAGCAGGGGTAGTAAGGCTGATTTCCATATAATATATATTTTTTAAAAGTTGATTAAATTATAGAATCCAAAATCAAATTAAGATGCTGTTGTTGGTATTTTAGCGTAGCGACACCAACAACATTATGCACCCACAAATTCAGTACAAAGAAAAAGGAATATTATTTGCTATTCTAAATTATGCCTTATAAAAAATCAAAAAAGTTATATTTTCACTCAACTCACTCTCATTTAAAATCCTTTCTAATGACTTTTATTTCAAAAAATAATTTCAAAAAACTTATTTTATTATTTTTTCTTTGTGTAGGAATACTTTTTATGCCTTCTCTCGTTTTGGCACAGGATACAAATAATGATGGTTGGGATACATCTCCAGAAGAAAACACTTCCCCCAAAATTGATACTACTATTGTAGAAAGAAAGGCTCTTTTGGCGTATGGAGGAGATTCTATTCGGATAGCAAGTGTTGAAGGGTTATTAGGTGTTTTGAATGATACAAATGCTACGATTGTTCCTTTTCAATATGAAAAAATTAGTTTTTTTGAAGGCGAAGATTCTACGTGTACACGTTGGGAAGGAACTTTATTAGTGCAAAGCAGAGGAAAATATGGTGTTTTGGATGCAACAGGAAAACCACTTACAGCACTTTATGAAAAAATAGAATTTATGCCCGAAACATGCCAAAGTGCAAGTGGAAAAACAAAAGTGATGTTGTTTTATAATAAAGGAAAAGTAGGTTTGGCAGATGCGTATGGAAATGTAGTCATTCGTCCTTCGTATGATGAAATTGAGTTTATAAAATATTATATAACACGCTACGGAGATACAGCTAGAATTGAACGAGTTTTGAAACCTGAATTAATTACAGCCAAAAAAGCAGGGAAATATGGGCTTTTTGACCTTCATGAAAATGTTCCTCTTTTGCGTTCAGAGTATAATGCTATTGATTATTTACAAAATGTAAAAGTAGAAACGAAAAAGAAAACACACACTACTCATATTTTAAAAATAAAGCAAGGAACAAAATATGGTTTCATAACTTTGCATAATAAAGCTATTTTAGTTCCTCAATACGATTATTTGGGAGAATTTTCTACTGAAAAAGGAAAAACAACTGGAGAAGCAGAAGATTTGATTGCTTTAGTTCAAAAAGATGGAAAATGGGGTTGGATAAATTTGGAAGGAAAAGAAGTTATAAAGGTAAATTATGATGCTGCTGAGGCTTTTCGTAAAGATATTGCATTTGTCAGAAAGGGTAGAAAATGGACAGCCATTGATAGAAAAGGAAAACAAACATTAGAAGATTCGTATGAAGAAATAAAATATCTTGCCTTAGAAGCCGAACAAAATGCTTTTTTCAAAACACTTATCATAGCAAAACAAAAAGGAAAATACGGAATTTTGGACATAGAAGGCAAAACTCTCCTAGATTTTGAATATGATAAAATAGCATTTGTTCCTGAAAAATTTGGTTTTAATGTCGAAATAAATGGAGAAGAAAAATTTGTAAACTTGAAAAAGAAGTAGTAAAAAATTCGTGATTAAAAAAAAGAATAAACAAATTCTTATCTTTAGAAAAAAGCATTTCGCTTTTTTAAAATCACTAATCGTTTATCTATGAAAACAAATACACTTTTAACCGTTTTTATCCTGTTGCTTTTTCTTCTATCTCTATCAATTTGTAAAGCACAATCTATTTATACAAACGAACCTTCGTTAGAAAATCCCTATGGTATATCAAATCCAGATGCACCAAAAGAAATTTTGGATTATGCTGATTTAATTGGAAAATGTAATTGTAAATCTGTCAGTCGCATCAATCAAACAGAATGGGCAGATACTGTTGCCATGACTTGGACTTTTAAATATATCATGGACGGAATGGCTGTTCAAGACCAGACTCTGAAAGCTGACGGCAAACATTCGGGAAGTATTCGACAATTCAATTCAGATAGTTCTCGTTGGTATGTGCATTATTATAGTAGTTCGGTTGCCATTCCAATTATGTCAGTTTGGGAAGGTAATAAAGACAAAAATGGAGATATAGTTTTGTATAAAAATCAACCTTCACCAAGTGGAGCAGATGGTTTTTACAAAATTGTATTTTCAAATATTTCTAAAGATGGCTTTGATTGGACAGGAGCTTGGGTAAACAAAGACGAATCTATCATTTATACAACTTGGAAAATAATTTGCAAAAAAGAAGCACAATTAACAGCACAGCAGGAAAAAGAAATTGTTTTGCAACATATTGATGCTTTTTCAAAAGCCTATATGAATGCTGACTTTGATGCGATTGCAAATTCGTATTCTCTTGATGCTAAAATATTTCCTAATGGTTCAGATATTATAGATGGACGAGAAGCCATAAAAGAAAAGTGGGTTATTAAAGATGGAAGCAAAATATTAAATCATAAAATAACACCTCTAGAAATTAAATTTTTGGGAGATTATGCGTATGATTTTGGTTATTATGAAGGCAAAATAGAATCAAAAGAAGGCGAAAAATCAGACTTTAAAGGCAAATATGTTATTGTTTGGAAAAAAGTAGAAGGAAAATGGAAAATGTATTTAGATATTTGGAATAGAATTTAAAACTGTTTTTTATCAACATGTTTATAGAAATTTTCTCAAACAATTCAGTTTTAATCAAGTTGGTAATTTTATAATTCATTCTATTTTTTTGAATTTATTTTTAACCTCATTTTTAACCCTAAATTATTTTTTAATTATGGCATTCGAACTTCCTAAGTTGCCTTACGCTTACAATGCTCTTGAACCAAATATCGATGAGCAAACAATGACAATTCACCACACCAAACACCATCAAGGTTATACCAATAATCTAAATGCTGCTATTGCAGGCACAGAATTGGAAGGTAAAAGTATTGAAGAAATTCTTAAAAGTGTAGGTTCTGCTAGTAAAGCCGTTCGTAATAACGGTGGTGGATACTACAATCACGACCTTTTCTGGAAAGTAATGTCGCCAAACGGTGGTGGAGAACCTTCTGGAGAATTAGCAGAAGCAATCAATAAATCATTTGGTTCTTTTGCAGACTTCAAAGCTAAATTTGAAGATGCAGCCAAAACACAATTCGGTTCGGGTTGGGCTTGGCTTATCGTAAAAGCTGATGGCTCTTTAGCTGTTACAGGAACTCCAAATCAAGACAATCCATTAATGGACATCGCTACTGAAAAAGGAACTCCTATTTTTGGAATTGATGTTTGGGAACACGCTTACTACCTCAAATATCAAAACAAACGCCCTGATTATGTAGGTGCATTTTGGAATGTAGCTAATTGGGAACAAGTAACAGAAAACTACAAAAAAGCTAAATAATTGGTTCTCTGACAATTTTTGCACTATGTCGTTGGTGAGACACCAACAACGGCAGGTTATAGCCGTTGTCGGTGTCTCCACCGACGACCACCAATATTCAAAATTCGAAAAAATCAATAAGGTGCAAAAATTGTCAAACAACCAAATAATTTATTTGTCGTTATTGGAATATCAATAATAATAAAAAATTGAAAAATCACAAAAAAGCGTTTTATCTTATGGAGATAGAACGCTTTTTTAGTATATTGGATTAAAAAAACAGAATAAAACCAATTTTTCAAACAACCTTATTCTGATGCAAGACGTATAAAAGACTTTAACAATCTACATACGCTTAAAACAATTACGAATTAAAAATTACGTTAATATTATACATAGTTTTACTAATTAATTTTTCAGTTCATAATTTCTAATTATTCTTTTTAAAAACCATTTATACCTAATTAACTTCGTTTATATGTTCAAAAAATTTGCCTCTGAAGCTCTCGGTCTTAGCGATATTGGAAAGATTATTCCTAAAAAAGATTATGATAAAGTAGAATCTGATGATTATATCTTGCACGAAGACAATGAAAAAATATTTTTTCTTATCAAGTCCAAACAAGACGAATATTGTTTTACCAATCGTGCCTTAATCCATGTGGATGGAACAAGTGCCATGAGCAAAAAACGAACACTCAAAAGATATGAATATTACAAATATCCAATTTCGAATGTTTTATTAGAAACAGCAGGAACAATAGATTTAGATGTAGAAATAAAATTCAAACTGGGAGCAAAAAGTAGTGCATCTTCAATTTCAAAAATGAGTTCTTCTTCTGATGGAGGAGCTTCTTTTTCTATTGATGTAGATAAAAATCAATTAGAACAACTAAAGGATTTGTACAAAGCACTTTATTCGATGTCGCTGATAGAAAGTAGCAATTATTCAGATTATAATGGTGCGTATGATACCATCAATAAAGCCATTCAAGTCGTTTCGAATAATAGAAGTGAGGGAGCAAATCAAGCTGAAGAATTGGAAAAAATAACCAATTATATCGATAAGTTTCTGGATGATGCAAAAGAAAAATATGTCAAAAAAGACTATTCAGATGTATTTTTGAAGTATATCAATAATTAAAAGTTTATACAAAAATTTCAATTTTACCCACGATTAAACTCGTGGGTTTTATTATGCACATTCTTAAAAAAACATTAATCCATGTTCAAGAAAATAGTCTCTTTTACTTTACAGATTTTGCTTATTGTTTTATTGACCGTTTTTACTCAAATTGGAGGAATAATTTGGTTATTGATGTGGCTACAAGTCAATTTTTTATGTACTAAAATAAAGAAAAAATCATATTCTACATATCTCAAAATAAAACTAGCCTTGTTTTTCGGTTTTTATTTTTTTGCTACATTTATGGTTGTTCCACTTGCAGCAGAGCAGTATAGTAATAGAGTTGCACTTCCAATTTTTGCAGAAAATAATATTGAACCTACCACCATTTGGACGTGTATTTTGAATAGACATTATGTAAAACCAAAACTCAAAGAGGCTTTATTTAGAATAGGAAATGATTTTGAAAAAAAATATCCTAACTCAAAAGTCAGTTATTTAGATGCTAATTTCCCATTTTCTCTTGCCTTATATAAAAACAAAGGCTTTCCACTTTTACCTCATCTTAGCCACAACGACGGCAAAAAAATAGATTTGAGTTTTTTCTATTTGGATAATGAAACTCAAGAACCTACTAATGAAAAGCCTTCTTTTTCAGGCTATGGAATTTATGAAGAACCAAAAAAGGGAGAATTCAATCAACCAGAAGCCTGTTTAAAACAAAGTTGGTACTACGAAATAGGAAAATATGCCAAAGTATATAGCAATGAAGAAGATTATTCTTTTGATAAAAAACGAACAAATTACTTAATGACTTTGATTATAAAAGAACAATCTATAAAGAAGTTTTTTTTAGAACCTCATCTCAAAAATCGTTTTAAAATTACTTCTCCAAAATGGCGTTTTCACGGTTGTAGAGCTTCTAGGCACGACGACCACGTACATATTCAGTTGTAATATTTTTCAACTATTGTCAGAGTTATTTCAGATTACCGAAAAACTACTTACAAAGTTTTAAATTAACCCTTTAAAGTCCAGAAAGAAGAACACGTAAACGTTTGATAAATCTAGGGTCTTTTGTTCCATCAATATATTCATCTTTAAGACTGTTTATATCATACTTATTTGAAAGTTTACTTTCTTGTAATTCTATAAAAAGTCTGTCTATTTCATTTCGTTCAAGTAATTCTAAAAAATAACTTGTTTTCATACTATCAGTTTCTACAATTCCCTCTAAAAGTGTAGCAATTTCTACATCTTCTGCACCGATAGCACATTCTCTTGTAGTTCTTCCTTTTTCTTGAAAGCGTTTCAAGGTACTATAATCATGCAAATGAGGTTTTGAAGAATCTTTACAATCCACACAAACACAAGGAATTTTCTGAAAAACCTCTAATTCTTCAAACTTGCTATGAATATGTTCGATATTTCTGCGAATGATAGCCAAAAGTTTGTCGGCTTGTTTTCCCCAAACTTCTATTTTTATTGTTTTGGGATTTTCTACTTCATTCAAAATTACTTTTGCAAATGTTTCTTTATCTAATTCAAGCACAACACCATTTTTCCAAAAATACTCCTCTAAAATATTTTCGTGCAGACGACAAATAAAACGACTCAAAATTCCCTTTGGCATAAAAGGATAATGATATTCAAAACGCAAATATTTAGTTTTTTCGCTTTCAAAAGTAGGTTTTATTTCTGCTACTCCTGTCGGTTCTTCTACTGGCAAACCTTCTGGAACGATATACAAATCACTATCTTGAAACTGAAAAATGAGTTCGAATTTTTCTATTAGATTTATCAAAAACTCATGTTTTTCATCAAAACGCTCATCACTCCAAATCGTGTCCAAATTATCAAAATCAAAACGTCCATTTGTTACTTTTTTGGTGTCTAAAAGCAAATACGCTGCGTCAGTTACCCATTCTGAATTGAGAACAACGGTATTTTTTAATCTTGCTTCTTCTGAAAAATGAAGAATAGAACCAATATTATGAAGTTGGTCGCTCAAAAAACCTGCATCTTCTTTCGAAACTGTATGTTTTTCACACACTTTCAAATAGTCTTTGTAGCTAATATAATCAGTTTCTTTGCTCATTTCTACAAGCTCATCACGCACAGCAACTCTGTATTTATTCCAAATTTCTCTAGTGTGTGGAAGTTCTATAAGTTGGTTTTGTATATCTGTTCTAAGTTCATTAATTCCTGTTCCTTCTTTACAAGACGTTTTATAAAAACCAATAATATTATCAAACTGCTCTTTCCATTGTTTTTGATTTACTTCGCTTACTATTTCATCTATTTTATTTTGAACGACCAAAATAGGTGCATTTTTGGAAAGTAGCGACACAATACGCAGCCAATACGCAAATTTTGATTCATCTTCTCCCTTACGAGTTTCCCACACAAAAACATAAATTGAATTTTTGGTAAGAAAAAACTGATGTGTTCCGTAGTTTATTTCCTGTCCTGCAAAATCCCAAATATGAGCTATAAAACTTATTTTTTTTTCTTCTCGCTTACAATCTACTAACTGCCAAGGTTTTACACGAATACCTGTTGTAGATTTTCTACCTTCTTTAAATTCATATTTTATTTCACTCAATGCCTCTGAAAGCTCTGTTTTTCCGACTTCTCCTACTCCTACAAAAATTAGTTTGGCTTCATTTAGTTCTCTTCTTTCTTCTTCTTTTTCTATTGATTTTAAGTGGTTTTTGACTGCTTCAAGACAATTATTAAAATGTCCTTCATATAACTCTCTAGGAATGTTTTTTATATCATTGCGACCTAGATAAAGTTCTTTTAAATCAGGCAAACAATTCAAAAATTCTAGAGAAATATTTTCGATTCGATTATCAGTTAAAAAAAGCTCTCTTAATTGTTTTAATTCTTTTAGAACTGAAATATCTGAAATTTTATTATTCCATAAAGTAAGAACTTGTAAATTTGTTATTTTTTTTAAAGATAAAATATCTGATATTCTATTGTCAGATAAATGAAGCCCTTTTAATTGTCTTAATTCCTTTAAAGCTAAAAGATCTAAAATTTTATTCTCATTTAAGTAAAGTATTTCTAATTTTTCTAATTTTTTTAAAGCTGAAATATCTGAAATTTTATTCTCAGATAAATGAAGTTCTCTTAATTGTTTTAATTCTTTTAGAACTGAAATATCTGAAATTTGATTAAAACTTAAATTCAAATTTGTTAAAATCTTTAGATTGCTCAAAAATGAAATATCTGAAATTTTATTATCAAATAAACTAAGTGATTGTACTGAGGTTAAATTTTGAATAAAAGAATAGTCTAAAATCTGATTAAAACTTAAAAAAAGTCCCTGTAATTTATTTAAGTTTTGAATAGGAGAATAATCTATAATAAGATTTGAACTTAAATCTAGATGTTTTAAATTTTTCCAGTTTTCGATAAATGAAATATCTGAAACTTTGTTGTTTTTTAAATATAGACGTTCTATTTGTGTTAGCTCTGACAAAAATAAAATATTTGTAATTATATTATCGTCTAACTTAAGCCGTAATATATGGTTTGCTCCTTGTAACTTTTCCAATATTTTTTCCTCGCCTGTAATGTTACATTTAGATAAATCTAGTGTAGTATTTTTAGCCCTCAAATTCTCTTCAATACGTCTTTCGGCTTCTTCTATATTTGCCATTTTCTTGTTTTTTAAGTAGTTAAGTAAAACCGAATATAGTTATTTTTTCTTTTTTTATAATGGAAGAAGGAAATGTTTTTTGTGGGCAAAAACTGTCGTTGGTGGGGACACCGACAACGGCAGAATCGTTAAAGAAATCAAAAATGGCAGAGTAAAAACGAATATAGTTATTTTTTCATTTTTGTAATGGGAGAAGGAAAAACTCTTTTGTATTTTTTGCCCTCAACGACACTTTTAAGCTCGTTGACGGTTGGAGATAACGCAAAAGAAACTTTTTCCTATTACTTCCTCACTTTCGTTAAAAGTTGTACTGGTTTTGATAAATCTAGAATTTCTCAAAAAAAATTATGGAATTTCTATTCCTTTTGCATCTTCTTACTAAAACAAGACAAAAATGACAGATTATTCATAAAAATTACCTAATTTACCTATTATTAATACATCAATTATGCAACTCAATTTTTTTCGTATGTGGCACTTACTTGCAGGCGCAGCACTCACGGCTGGCGCAGTTACTCTTTGGGGTTTTCGTTCAAAAACTGGCGACGAATGGCTCAAAAAATTAACAGAAATAAATACTACTTTTCAAGGCAATTACAGTTCTGAAAGAGTTTATTTACACTTAGACAAACCCTTTTACAAACCTTCCGAAACAATTTGGTTTCAAGCCTATGTCCAAGATGAAACGACTTTAGAACCTTCAAAAAGAAGTGATATTCTGCACGTCGAATTCATTGACCCAAAAGGAAACGTAGCCAAAAAACTACAACTTATTTTGGAAGAAGGCACAGCATCAGGCGAATTTGATTTAGGAGAAGATGCAGCAGGAGGACTTTATAAAATAAAAGCCTATACAAAATGGCAAGAAAATTTTGTAATAGAAGATAAAACAGCAAAAGACCAAAATGGCAATCCACTTATTTTTGAAAAAGAAATAACAGTTCAGAAAGTAGTTTTGCCTCGTCTTAAAATGAAATTAGATTTTCAAAAAGATGCTTATGGTGCAGGAGATAAAGTAAACGCTGATTTGGATTTGCAAAGCCTTACTAATGAAGCCATTGCAGACAAAGATGTTGATTTTGTAGTGAGCTTGAAAGGGCAAGTTATTTCAAAATCAAAAACCAAAACAGACGCAGAAGGAAAAACTACAATCACTTTCGAACTTCCTAAAAAACTTGACACAGCCGACGGACTTTTGAATATTTTGCTTTCTCACAACGGACAGACAGAATCTATTTCTCGTTCTATTCCTTTAGCAAATACCGTTTTTGATTTACAATTTTTTCCAGAAGGTGGAGATATTTTAGCTAATACAGCTTCAAATATAGCTTTTTGGTGTAAAGACGAATTTGGAAAACCTGCTGATGTTCAAGGAGTTGTTTTAAACAGCAAAGGAAAAGAAGTTGGTAATTTTTCATCATTTCATAAAGGAATGGGGAGTTTTGAGTTTGAAGCAAAAGAAAATGAAACTTATACAGCCAAAATCACACAACCAAAAGGAGTAGAAACGACGTATAAGTTACCTGAAACGGTAGAGATTGGTTATGGATTAAAATTAAACTTTCCTGTTTCGAAATCTGATAAAGAAAAAACGTATGACACCTCAAATTTGAAGTTTTCTATTTATTCGCCTCTAATGGAAGAAGTATTTTTGGTGGGCAAACTACGTGGAGAAATTATTTTTTCAAAGAAAGTTTCAGTCAAAAAAGGTTCAACTACTATCAATATTCCGACGGATGAAATGCCTATTGGAGTAGCTAATTTTACACTTTTTGATTCTAAAAAAATAGAACGAGCAGAGCGTTTGGTATTCTTGAATACCGACAAACAACTCAATATTGAAGTAAAATCAAACAAAGATAAATACCAACCTCGTGAAAAAGTTACGTTAGATATTAAAGTTACTGACCATAGAGGTATTCCGATGCCAGCCAATTTGTCGCTTTCTGTTGTCGATGATAAATTACTTTCTTTTGCTGATGATAAATCTAGTCATATTCTTTCGCATCTTTTATTAGAAGCTGATTTGAAAGGAGAAGTAAAAGAACCTCGTTTTTATTTTGACGATAAAGAAGAAAAATCTGCACAAGCTAGAGATTTATTGATGCTTACACACGGCTGGAGAAAATTTACTTGGGAGCAAGTGCAAAAATCGTCTATTACTCTAAAATATAATGCAGAAAAAGCAATTATTGCAGGAATTGTAAATGATGAGAATGGAAAACCTGCCAAAAATGTAAAAGTAGAAATTCAGGGAAAAGATATTTCTACCAAAACAGATAATAAAGGCTATTTTGAATTTACAAACTACAAACTCTATGAACCTATTACTTTAAAAGTTTCTAATAACTCTAAAACAATATCTCAGACTCAATATGTTACAGCCTATTCTCAAAATTATTCAATTCAGTTGTATGATGTAAAGAAGATGATGAAGCGTAGAAATGCTTTAGGAGCAGCTCCTATGATGGCAATGCAAGAAATGAGAGCAGGTGGAGCAGTAGAGGAAGATGCAGTATTTGAGGATAAAATCGTAATGGCTGAAATGCCAAAAGATGAAATGATAGTAGAAAATAACCCTATCATTGAAGAAGAAAAGGAAGAATTAATGGCAGAAGTAGTAGTAGGTGAATTACGACTTGATGATGACGAATTTGGAGAGTTTGAAGGTTTTTTCAAAGATGAAAGAAAAGAACAAAAACCAAACCTTCCAGTCATAACTTATCATCGTGCTAGAGTTTTTCCTGTCGTTGATTATTCTAAAAAAGAAGAAAGTAAACCTACATCAAGAACTGATTTTAGAAGTACCGTTTTTTGGAGTGGAAATATAAAAGTTGATGCAAAAGGAAAATCACAAGTAGAGTTTTATATGTCTGACGAAATTACTGCGTTTCGTGCTGTTTGTGAAGGAATTGCATCTGATGGAGGAATTGGAAGAACGGAAACTGTTTTTTATACACAATTACCTTTTAGTTTAGATACAAAGTTGCCTTTATTTATGTCAATGGGAGATAAAATTTCTATTCCTTTGATGTTACAAAACAATACAGAAAAAGAACTCAGTGGAACAGTTTCGGCTGATTATCCTTCTTCTTGGATTGCTGTTTCGGAAAGTAAATGGAAAAATAGAATAACCTTAAAACCGAATGAAACAAAGGTTGTCAATATGGATTTTTTGATTGAAAACGAAGCTGGAAAAGGTAAATTTATTGTTCAGTTTGTTGGGCAAAATGGCGTTCAAGACCGTTTTGAGCAAGAAGTTGAAGTCTTTTCAAAAGGATTTCCTGCTGCCATTGCTTTATCTGGAGAAAGTGCTGATAAAACTTATTCGTTTGAAATTGCAAGTCCTGTAATGGGGACAAGCAAGGCTACTTTTACGGCTTTTCCTTCTGTTTTGGACGACCTTTTGGCAGGAATTGAATCTATTTTGAGAGAGCCTTATGGTTGTTTTGAGCAAACATCATCTTCTACTTATCCAAATCTTTTGGTTATGGATTATCTTTCTGTTCAAAAAAATCTAACTACTGAACAACAAGCAGCCTTAGAAAAAGCAACAGCATTGACAGAAAAAGGCTACAAACGTTTGATTTCTTTCGAAACAAAAGACAAAGGTTACGAATGGTTTGGAGCAAATCCTGCACATGAAGCCTTGACTGCTTATGGTTTGATGGAATTTAAAGATATGGCAGCCGTTACTGGAAATTTAGTCGATGAACAAATGCTAACCAGAACGACCAACTGGTTGATGAAGCGTAAAGATGGAAAAGGTGGCTTTAAGCGTAATCCACAGGCATTAGATGCTTTTGGTGGCGCAGATGAAGACATCACAAATGCTTATATTACCTATTCACTTTCAGAAGCAGGTTTTAAGGATATTAAAGCTGAGGCAGAAGCAGCCTATCAAAATGCTACAAAATCTCAAGACCCTTATTTAATTGGACTTGTAGTAAATACTTTACAGAATTTGAATAATAAACGTTCTGAAAAACTTCTTGAAACACTTATTTCTCTACAAAAAGAAAATGGTTCTTGGGAAGGAACAAAACATTCCATTACTCGCTCAACAGGACAAGGGCTGACAGCTGAAACGACTTCTTTAGCTCTTCTTGCTTTGATGAAGTCTGACAAAAAACGAATGAATATTTTGCAAAATGGTGTAAAATATTTAGTTGGTTCTCGTTCGCCCTATGGTGGTTTTGGAAATACACAAAGTACTGTTTTGGCTCTCAAATCTTTGACTACGTATGCAAAATATGCACAAAGAACACCTGAAAATGGTGATATTGAAATTTATGTAAATGGCAAAAAAATAACAACTGCACACTACGAAGCAGGAGAACAAAATGCCATTGAAGTAGAAAATTTAGGCAAATATTTGAAGGCTGGTAAAAATACTGTTCGCATCAATTATGTAGGTGTAAAAGAACCTTTACCTTATACATTTTCGGCAGAATGGTTTACAGATTTACCAAAAAGTAGCGATAAATGCAGCGTAAAGTTAGAAACAAGTTTGGCAGAAAGTAAAGTAAAAGTAGGCGAAACAGTTAGGCTTACAACCACTTTAGAAAACACTACCAAAGAAGGTTTGCCAATGACTATTGCGATTGTAGGTTTACCGGGAGGACTTTCTGCACAACCTTGGCAGCTCAAAGAACTCATAGAAAAGAACAAAGTTGATTTTTATGAAATTCGTGAGCATAGTGTTGTTTTTTATTATCGTCAGATGATTCCAAGTGAGAAAAAAGTAATCAACCTTGACTTGAAAGCTGATTTAGCAGGAGAATATGAAGGTGCAGCTTCTTCAGCATATCTTTATTATACTTCTGAATTTAAAGACTGGAAAAAAGGCATTTCAGTTACCAGTCAGCAGTAAATAGTTAAATTTAACTTCAATATAAAACGGCTATTCATCAAAAAAATGAATAGCCGTTTTTTAGTTCCTAAAATATATTCAAATTTATTTCCTATTCTTTAAACAACCAAATCTTTTACTCTCTCCACAGCCTTATGATAGACTTTTTCATACAAAGGTAAAATATTTGAAAGCTCAAATTCTTTTGCTCGTTTGAGGGCATTTTCTTTAAAAGTAGGCAAATTATCATCATCTAAGATAATCAAAGCATTTTTTGCCATATCTTCTACATCGCCCACATTACTCATAAACCCACTTACCCCCTGTACATTGAGTTCTATAAGTCCACCTGCATTACTAGAAATTACTGGAACTTCACAAGCCATTGCTTCCAAAGCAGCCAAACCAAAGCTCTCCGTTTCAGACGGCATCACAAACAAATCTGCTACTGACAAGACCTCTTCAATCGCATCAATTTCTCCCAAAAAACGAACATCATTAGAGAGATTTAATTCTTTTACAAGGTCTTCCATGGCTCGTCTTTCAGGTCCTTCTCCGACGAGTAATAATTTGGCTTCAATCTGTTTTCTGATTTTAGCAAAAACTTTAATTACATCATCAATACGTTTTACTTTTCTAAAATTAGAAGTATGAACAACTAATTTTTCATCATTGGGACAAATAGCCTTTTTGAAATGGTCTTTTTTCTGTTTCTTAAAACGCTCCAAATCAATAAAATTTGGAATTACATCAATATCTTTGGTAACCTTAAAGGTATTATATGTTTGTTGACGAAGACTATCCGAAACTGCCGTTACTCCATCTGACTCATTAATACTAAACGTAACCACAGGTTCATAACTTGGGTCTTTTCCGACAAGCGTAATATCTGTTCCGTGCAAGGTAGTAACTACTGGAATTTGTATGCCTTCTGCTCTCAAAATCTGTTTTGCCATATATGCAGAAGAGGCGTGAGGAATAGCATAATGCACATGCAGAAGGTCAAGTTTTTCACATTTGACTACATTTACCATTTTGCTGGCAAGAGCAAGTTCGTAAGGAGGATATTTGAAAAGTGGATATGTTCTGATATCGACTTTATGATAAAAAATGTTGCCACTCAAAAGGGCAAGGCGTGAAGGTTGGTCGTAAGTAATAAAATGAACCTTATGCCCTGCTTCTGCAAGTGCTTTTCCTAGTTCAGTAGCCACTACGCCACTTCCACCATAAGTAGGATAACAGACGATTCCTATTTTCATGAATTTTGATGAGTTTGTAAAAAGTAAGAAAGAGTATGATTAAAATTTGTATTATCTTTTCCCTAATTTAATATTTATATTTTCTTTTTAAGCGTTTGCTTTTAATACCAAATCATCAAAGTAAATAGCTGAGTGAGACGCATGATAAGTACATTTTCCGTTTTCCACTAACAAAATTTGAGGAGATTCATGATTGATACCTAATTCATCTGCAATCAGATTTGAAATATTTCTGTACTGAATTAAATCTAAATAATACGGTTCTACATTTCCCATTTTTTCTTGATTCCATTGACGTTCGAAACGAGAAAGAGCCATCGAACTTATAGAACAACGTGTACTGTGCTTGAAAATAAGAACAGGAGTAGTATCAGAGTTTTTAATAATTTTTTGAAGTGTTTCGGGTGTTTCTAGTTTGTTCCAGTTCATTACTTGTTCGTTAAAGAGTTTGGAAATGAATTTTGTAACTAAATTCATTGAGTTTTTTATTAAATGATTGACTTAAAATTTGTATTCAAAACGTGTCTTTGAGTATAAAGTTTGCATAAAAAGTGGAGTTTTTCAAAAAAATTGTAATTCTAGTCATTCTTTGTGTTTTTTTAAATGTTCCCATTGAGTATTCTATCTTTTAAATTTATTTTTGACAAAAAAAAGACAAATTCAGATTCGAATTTGTCTTTCTCTATTTCAATAAAATGAATTCTCAAATTACTCTACTTTTGAATAATTGTAATAGTAATTACCATTATTAGCAGTAATCAAAAAAGTAATATCATTCAATTTTTCTCCCTCCTCATCTTGATAGAAAAAATAACCTTGTATTCCTTGTGGATCTGTTTCATCTAAAGCAATTCCTACTATTGTTACTCCTTGAATAGTTTGTTGAGGTATTCTCAATGCAATAGCTTTACTAGAATTCAAATCTCTTAGTTCTATTTTGAAAGTAGTAGTGCTATCTGTTTCATCTGCCTTTTTGAGTTTTTCAGTAAAAATCATTTCAGTTTCTGTACTTCCTTTAGATAAAGTAGCGTTACTAACAAAGTTTAGATTTTCACCTACCGTAAGAGTTCCTTCATATTCTCCACTTATTAGAGTAGCATAATCCAACTTTTCAGGTGTATCTTCTTTACCTCCACAAGAACTAAAAACAAATAGAGAAACGAGAGTAAATAAAACAAGTAGATAAATTGAATTCTTTTTTTGATTTGATTGAATATTCATACTATTTTATAATTTTAGTGATTTTAACTTTGGTTGTTTGACAATTTTTGCACCTTATTGATTTTATTCGAATTTTGAATATTGATGGTCATCGGTGGGGACACCAACGACATAGTGCAAAAATTATCAGAGAACCTTAATTTTTAATAAGATGCAAAATTACACATAAAAACTTTATGACAAGACTATTTTTTTGAACAAAATGTTGCAGTATATTAAAAAAAATGAATAATTGACAAGTCAAGCTAAACTCTGAATTTCAAATAACTCTAAAAAATCAATTTGTTTTTTCGTCATCAAAACAGAAAAAATCTAATGTCGTATGTTTAATTGTGTTTCCTAATTCTTTCGCCTTTACCCAGTCCTGACAGGCTTTTTGAGGTTGGTCAAGATTTAATAACAACTCAGCTCTTTGCATATAAAGTTCTTTATTTCCCTTGTTATATAGAATAGCCAAATCTAAATTATACATTCCTTGTTTCTCCTTATTTAATTTAAAAAACAAATTCGAACGAGTATGATGAAAGCTTGATTCTGTTGGGTTTTCATTGATAAGAATCAAATTATTTTTTAAAGCTAAAGCATAATTTTTGACTTCATTCTCTAGTTTTTCTATTATTTCTGTTCGTTTTTGAATTGAATTTTCACTCTTTTGAATTACTGTTTCAAAATCTTGTTGTGCCAAATTATCATTTTGAAGATTTGCGTAAGCTAATGCACGTTGCTCATAATAAGTAGATTGTGTGGAATCTTGACGAATTAAAGTAGTATAAATTTCTATGGCTAATTCATATTCTTTGAGTCTGTTATAATATTCATCGGCTATTTCACGAGCTGTTTTTTGTTCATATTTACTCAAATCCAGAGCTGTTACAAAATCTGTAATTGCGCCTTGTTTTTCATCAACCTGTCCGTATGCAATTCCTCTTTCCAAATAAAAATCACTTTCTTGAATAAGTGCATTTTCAATCGCTTTTGTATAATCTTTCAATGCCCCATTAGGGAATTTAAAGTGTTCTGCGTATAATTTTGCTCTTAAATAATATGCCGTTGAAAAAGAATGGTCATAAGCAATAGCATAACTAAGCTCTTCAATAGCTTCGTTATAATTTTCTACTTCAATACTTTGTAAAGCACTATAATAATATACTCTGCTCAAAAATTCATGCACAGAATGCACTACCAAAAACATATAAACTATAAAAGTAATAGAAATTAAGGTCGAATAAAGATTTGTATTTTTTGGATCTTTGTGTCGCTCTGTATGATAACGTTGGAAATTTTGGTCTGCTTCTTTAGGACGCTGATTGGCGTAATAACTATATGAATAAACAAAACGCAGTGTTACATCATAATTTTCTTTTGCAACTGGATTAGATAAAACTTGATAGGCTTCATTAATCTGCTTAAAAAGCTCTTCTGCAACTGGATTATTGGGATTTTTGTCTGGATGATATTCTACTGCCAACCGTTTAAAAGCTACTTTAGCTTCCTCTTGAGAGGCAAGTTCTGGAATCCCTAAAGTAGTATAATGATTTTGCATTGCTCGTTTGTCGCTTTTTTATAATTTATATGATTTTTCTATAAAAATTTATTTCACTCTTTATTCAATTTATATTTTACACTATAACTTGTTAATAATCATTATGTTTACACCTTTTAAATTGATTTTTTGACAAGCTATTTAATTAATTAACAACTTATAAAAGTTACAAAATTTTTATAACTCTTACTAATTATTTTGTCTTTTTAACGCTAAAAATCATAAACTTCTAATTACTTGTATAGGAAAAGGCAAGCCTTTTCCCTACAAATAATTTATATTTTATTTACTTCTTACTTCATAAATCTGAATTAGCTTCGCTACTTTGGCAGGTCTTACTTTATTTAATTGTAACCTGTAAAATTAAAAGGTGTAATTTCTAACAGTTCATTTTTTACCTCCTCCGAAACATTTAAGGTTTTGATAAACTCATGTATTGTTTCCTCATTCATTGTTTTTCCTGTTCGTGTGAGAGCTTTTAAGGCTTCATACGGTTTTGGGTAATTTTCTCTTCTCAAAACAGTTTGAATTGCTTCGGCTACTACTGCCCAGTTATTTTCTAAATCAGCTTTTATTTTGGCTTCATTGATTTCTAATTTCGAAATTCCTTTTTGAAGAGACTTGAGAGCAATCAAAAAATGACCAAAAGGCACACCTATATTTCTCAAAACGGTAGAGTCTGTCAAATCACGTTGTAGCCTAGAAATAGGAAGTTTTGTAGATAAATGTTCGAAAAGAGCTGTTGAAATACCCAAATTTCCCTCTGCATTTTCAAAATCTATTGGATTGACTTTGTGTGGCATTGCTGAAGAACCTACTTCATTCGGATTTATTTTTTGTTTGAAATACCCCATCGAAACATACGCCCAAATATCTCTACTAAAATCTATCAAAATAGTATTTATTCGTTTGTAAGCATCTAATCTTGCAGCCAAAAAATCATAATTATCAATTTGAGTTGTCCATTCTTGACGTTCTAACCCCAAATGAGTTGCTAAAAAACTCTTTCCAAAAGTTCTCCAATCTGTCTTTGGATAGGCTACTTTGTGAGCATTAAAATTTCCTGTTGCACCTCCAAATTTGCCTGTATGAGGCAGCGTTTTGAGGTTTTCGAATTGCTTTTCCAAACGATAAGCAAATACTTTAATTTCTTTTCCTAGATGTGTAGGCGAAGCAGGTTGTCCGTGTGTATGTGACAGCAAAGGAATCTCTTTCCAGTCTTCAGAAATAGAATTTAGCTTTTCTATAATACTATTTATTTCATCAAAAAGAATCTTTTCTTCTGCTTCTTTGAGCAAAATGGGATTAGCCGTATTATTTATGTCTTGAGAAGTCAGACCAAAATGTACAAATTCATTATATGTTCCCAAATCCAGTTTTTCTAATTCTTCTTTTACAAAATACTCAACAGCTTTTACATCGTGATTAGTAATTTTTTCTGTTTCTTTTATTTTTTGAGCATTTTCTAAAGAAAAATCAGTATAGATTTTTCTTAAATAAGAAATTTGATTTTCTGAAAGTTCTGGAAGTTGAGAAAGTTCTGTTTTAGGTACTTTACAGAGAGCAATAAAATACTCAATTTCGACTCGTACACGAGCTTGAATGAGTGCATATTCTGAAAAATAATTTTGTAATGATTTTGTATGACGCTGATAACGTCCATCAATAGGAGAAATGGCTGTAAGCATGAATTAAAGTTAGAAATTAGAAGTTAGAAGTATAAAGTCAGAAGTAATACAAAATTCTGATTCCTGCAAATATAAAACTTCTAAACTCTAAATTTATGCTTGATTTCGTATTTAATTCTAAAATCTAATTTCTAGCTTCTAAATTGATTAATAATTATTTTTTATGGTAGAAAATATAGACCTTTGTAGAATTTTAAATGTGTAAGAGAAAATATAATTTGGTCTCAAAACTATGAAAATTACTTTTTCAACCATTACTACCTATTTTTTTCGTGGTCTTTTGATTACAGTTCCCCTAGCAGGAACAATCTATGTAGTAATTTCTTTTTTGGAATGGATGGATTCATTACTCAACTTTCGCACTTCGGGAGTTGGTATTATAGTTATTTTGATTTCTCTTACTTTTATTGGTTATCTAACCTCTCTTTTTGTAGCAAAATCTTTTTTTGAATGGTTTGAAAAGATGCTTTTGCGTCTTCCTATGGTTGGTCTTATTTATACTTCTATCAAAGACTTGATGGCTGCTTTTGTAGGAGAAGAAAAAAAATTTAGTAAATCCGTTTTGGTAAAATTAAATGCCGAGAATGAAATTTATAGACTTGGTTTTATTACAGCAGAGGATTTATCACTCTTAAAAATCAATGATTTGATTGGTGTTTATTTTCCTCACTCTTATAATATTTCAGGAAATTTATATTTAGTGGCTGCCAAAAATATTACACCGATTGATTATGATAACTCGGCTGACCTTATGAAATTTATTGCCTCTGGAGGTGTTTCAGAACTTGCACTAGCAGAAAACAAAGATAAAGAGTTTGGAGAAGACCTTTTGTAAATAAAGTAAGAAGTCAGATTTTAGAAGTCAGAAGTAAATGCAAAGTTAGATGTCAGATTTTAGACGTAAATATAAATACAAAAACATTTTTTCATTCCCTCACTCCTCCTTTAAAACTAAAACAATTATGGATTTTAACTTTAAAGAAATTGCCTCAGTATCACTTATTTTATTTTCAGTTATTGATATTTTAGGCTCAATTCCCATTATTATTGATTTACGTAAAAAAAATGATGGAGAACTAAAAGCCTTACAAGCAACACTCGTTTCAGGTGTTTTGATGGTTGCTTTTTTGTTTGTCGGACAAGAAATTTTACAGCTTTTTGGTCTTGATGTCGCTTCTTTTGCTATTGCAGGTGGCTTGATTATGTTTTTGATTGGCTTAGAGATGGTTTTGGGAGTAGATTTTTTCAAATCTGACCCAGAAGTTGGTCATTCTACGGTTGTTCCTTTGGCTTTTCCACTTATTGCAGGTGCAGGAACAATGACAACACTGATTTCGCTTCGTGCTGAATACTCTCAAGCAAGTGTTTTGATTAGTATTTTTATTAATTTAATTGTTATTTATGCTGTATTACGTGCTTCAAAATGGATTGATAAAAAATTAGGAGCGACAGGAAAAGCTGTTTTGCGTAAAGTATTTGGCATCATACTTCTAGCTATTGCTATAAAATTAATCAAAACAAATATTGTAATTGGATAAGATAACTTTTATTTTTTTATGTCAGAAGTCTTAAATAGTAAAACCTATAAATGGCTTTATGTACTACTTTTTTTAGGTTTAATTGTACGTTTGTCTTTTATTTGGTGGGGGGCATTTATTTATTATCCTAATCCTTTTTATTTTGGTGACTCATTTTCCTATACAAACTCATTTTTAAATCTTTGGAATAAAGGAATTTATTCTTTTGATTTGAATCATGCAGATGCTTATTTTGGAAGATTACCAGCTTACCCTCTTTTTTATGGATTTCATTATCTTATTTTTGGAAAGCAATATGCCTATATCGCTTTAGCACACTCTCAAGCCTTTATCGAACTTTTGGCTGTCGCAAGTTTATTTTTTATACTAAAAAAAATATCCACAATTAGAACAGCCTATATTGGTACTTTTTTGTATGCTTTTTATCCTTTTACTATCATTTGGACAACTCCTGTTCTTACAGAATCTATTGCTACTTCTTTGACTATAATTTTCTTTTATTTAGTTTATGATTTAAAAAAAGACACATTTTATCCTATTTATTTAAGCATCTTTATTGCTTTGTGTTTTTATACGAGAGAGTATTTGGGTATTTTGATAATTTCAGCAGGAATAGCTTATATCATTTTTGCAAAAGACTTTCAACAATTTTTAAAATGGACACTGATTTCAGGTTTTGTTTTTGGAAGTCTTTATTCACTTTGGCCTATTCGGAATTATATTACCACAGGACGGATTATTCTATTAAAAACAGAAAATTCTGGTTATAAAGAATTTGATAAAGACATGACTAGCTGTCGTACATGGTTATATGCTTGGACAGATTCGGCTAATTATGTTTTAGAATATATGCAGGATGGAAAAGTAATTGAAGAAGGGAAACCTATCTACTTACCTAATAAGGTTGCACCTACACTAGAAAATAAAGAGCAAGTTTATTCTATCATGAATCAATCTATAAAATGTGGTCGCTCTTTTAGAGTATGGCAAAGTCTGCGTCCTCTTTCTTCAAAAGAAGATTGCACAGAAAAAGTAGCTAAACAATATGATAGTCTTTTTGATACTTATAAATCAAATAATACTTTAAATTATTATTTTTATACTCCTTCAAAAAATTTATATAAATCTTTTTTCAAATTCTCTCTTAATAACTCTTCACACTCTTCTTCTGCTTCTAATAAGAATCTATCTCAAAATTTATCAGCACAAATAAAAAATATAGTAATTAAATTATTGTTTAGCTACCGTTCATTTTTAATTTGTATTGGATTTATAACTTTGATTATTTGTTCTTTCAAAGAAAAGATACTCTTCCCTGCATCATTTTTTATAATCTTTATGTATATTTTCATAAATTTCTTTATCAGACAAGTAGAAATGCGTTATTTATTACAGGCAGACACCTTACTACTACTCTTTTCAGCCATTGGGTTTGATTATTGTATAAATATTTTTCAAAAGAATTTTAAGAATACATCAATAATAAAATAGCATGAAAAAAGTCTTTTTTTTAGCTCTGTTTTGCCTTTCATTTTTTCAAATAAGCTTTGCTCAACAAGCTATTATCAAAATAAATCCATTTAATCCAATTTTGGGACGCTATACATTGGGCGTAGAAGTGGCTGTTACAGAACACTCTTCTTTGAGTTTATTGGTTAGTCGTTTAAATATCGACCTAGAAAAAAACTTCAACACAAAAAATGATGGCTCAGTAGGAGGTATAATAAATCTAACAAATTGGGGGTTTATGCCCGAATATCGATACTATTTTAGTCAGCAGGCATTAAGTGGATTTTATGGGGGTGCGTATGCAAATTATGCTCGTATGAATGCTGATATTTTTATTAATGGAGGCTCTGCAAGTACAACAGGCACAGCAAATGTTAATTTTAATAATTATGGTTTAGGAGTTATGACAGGGTATAATTTTTTAATAAAAAATCATTTTTCGATAGATGTTTTTGGTGGCTTAGGTGGTTTTTGGTATAATGTAGATAAAGTTACTATCAATTATCAAAATGAAGATGTTGTAGAGCAAGAAATTCCTATTCCGATTGCAGGAGTTTTTCCACGTATAGGTCTAAATTTGGGCTACGCTTTTTAAAGAAATAATTCAATAGATTAATTTATATTCTTTATCTTGTTACTTTTTAACAAAAGTTACTAATTTTTTCGTAATTTTCGGTTACATTTCAGTTTTACAGAAAATTCAACTCAAGTAATAAATTTGTTATAAATCAAATAATATATTTATTCAACCTAAATAAAAATATTTATTTAATTACTTTATATTTTTTGGCTAAAAACTCAATATAAACTATACAACACGTAACTTTTCAACAATCAACTTACCATCAAACGAACTTCCCTAATTTATGAAAAATAATTCTTTATACTCGTATTTCCTTATTTTTTCTTTACTCTTATCAATAGGAACATTTTCTTCTTGTGCTAGTACAGAAAGTACTACTGAAGAAACAACAGAAGAAACTACTGACGAAACCGAAACGGTAAATACAGACCAAGCAGCTCCTACAAAATTTGTTAATCTTGATGAAATGATTATGGATTTGGGAGATTATAACACTGATAACAACACGTATGAGAAAATGTCGGATACACAAATTCGTATTTCTCCTGCTGTTCCTGCAAGTGCTGATGATGCTCAAATTCAAGATATTGTAAAAGCAAGTCTAGTTTCTATTGCTATGCGTACTTTTATTCACACTGATTTGACAGAAGTAACTATAAAAGTTATACCTCAAAAAGCATCTATGAATCCTGAAGATGCAAAAATGATGGAAAAATATATGCAAGAAGGAAGTATTACTCGCCAAAAGGCAGAAGAAGTAGCAAAACAATATGCAGGAACAGACCTTAATTCTCTTGTTGGAAATAAAATAGGAGACCTTTTTCGTGCTGATATGCCAAATGATAATTTAGAAAAATTGAGAGGAAGTGAAAATCTAAATGCTGTATTTACTGCTCTTACAGGAAAATAATTTTTACGACGCATTTTCAGTTTAAATAAAAAGCATATTCTTTTAGTAGAATATGCTTTTTTGTTACCTTTGTTTTTTAAAATTGGCTCTTAATGGATTTTGGACGGATACTAATATAATTTTGATTATCTCATTTTTCAACAATATATAGTTTTGTTTTTTCCATAGAATTGGGTTTGCAAACCCAATTCTATAGAAAAAATGATATTTACACCGAATAAAATTTGGTAATATTACACAATATTTCCTAACAGTCCAATATTAGGTAAGAGCCTTAAAATTTTTCAACTGTTTTATTTCTATGAAAACCAATCTAAAAACTATCAAAAAACTATTTATCATTTCAATAATCGCTTTTAATTTTGGTTGTGAAAATAAAAAAGAAGAAAAAACCACACAAAGTGAAGAGATATTTAATCAAAAAAGCAAAATAGATTCTACACTTACACAAAAAAAAGCTAACTCTGATGAATTAAAACCTCATCAAAAACAATTTATAGAGTCATTTCGCAAAACAGAACAAACAGCAAGTATTACAGATTTTGAAACAAAAGATAATAAAAACAATGCTTATCTTACCAAATTAAGCGAACTAACCAACCTTAATCACGAACAAGTTTGTCAAATTTCTGCAAAATTTGGAGTTTATGAATTAGAAAAAATAGTTGATGCAATGCCTACTGATAGTGCAAAAACAAAAGAAGCCAAAAGACTTACTCTACTCATGCGTTTCAACAGACTTTCTCTCCCTCAAAAAGGCAAAGATTATCTGATAAATAAAAAAAATGAGTCTTTATCTAAGCAAAGTCAATTACAAAGTTATTTAGATGTATATCAAGAAGCTGCAAAACTGCACATGGACATAAATGAAAAAATAGATTTGAATAAGAGTAACTATCCCAAATCTCAAAAATTGGCAACTCTGATAGGTGTGGGTTTCGAAAAACTTGCTCTCATAGAAAGTCAGTTAGGAGTATTAGGACTGCATTCAGCCATTATGAATATTCCAGATTTTCCTAAAAAAGAAGAGGCATTAAAAATTATTTCAAAGTAGAATATAATGAATAACTCTAAGAATTATCTTTGGCTTGTTGTCGCTTTTATTTTTTTATTTTTGCTTCGTTTTTTTCGTTTATCTGAATTAGGTTTGCATGATTATGATGCCATAACTAATTTTTTGTCTGCAAAAAAAATAGTAGAAGGCGACTTTTCGATGCTTTTTCATCATGCTGCACCTTTTTTACATATTTTTGATGCTTTATCCTACTTTGCATTTCAAAATATTTCTAATTCGTTTACTTTTTTAGTTTATGCAGAAGCAAGTTTACAGATTATGGCTATTCTGTTTTTGAGTTCTATTCTGAAAAAAGATTGGAAATTTTCAGCTACGGCAGCTTTTTTCTTGGCTATTTTTGTGGGAAGTTCTCCTTTACTCGTTTATTCTGGACGTTGCTTGACGATTGATAATGGAAGTTTGCTTTTTGTCATTCTTACTTTGAATCAACTTCGGAAACTAACTTTTAAAAGTAAAAATCACAAATCTATCATCTATCTAAGTATTTATTTTGCGATTGCTTTTGGTTTTAATTACAAATCAATATTGATTTTGCCTTTTGTTTTTGGCTACTTATTTTATCAAAATTCCATTCTTGATTTTATCAAAAAAACAGCTCTTTTTGGTGGAATAAATGTTCTTTTTGGTGGATTTTGGACATTAACTGGACAATTACTTACAGGAAAATGGACGGCTTATTTGGGTAATTTATATTATTTAATTTTTGAAGCACATGAGCGAGAAGTTACAGGAGAATCTTGGGTAGAATTTGATTTGCTTTATTACTTCAAATACATTTTTTATTTCGAAAATCCTTTGATTTGGATAGGAATGGGAATGGTTATTTTTTCTGTAATCAAGAAGTTTTTGAAACGAAATGAAAATAAAACTAAAGACAACAAAACTTCTTTTTCATTTGACTGGAATGAATTAATTAATCAAAAAATTATTTTTTGGCTTTTACTTTTGGCTTCTATTGCTCTTCCGACATTTTTTTTAGAAAAAGCTCCTCGTATATGGATTTTGGTTTTGATTCTTGCTTATGCACTTTCTGCTTGGGCATTTTTGTTTGGAGAACTTCTCAATAAATCTGGAAAATGGTTGCTTTTTTTAGGAATATTCTATAATTGTTGGCTTATTATGGCTCATATTTATTCCTATTCTTCTTCTTCCTACAATGCAACAACTGCTTACATAATAGAAAATCAAATCCATAAAATCTACTTGAAAGGAACACTACAACCAATTCCATTTTTAGAAAAAGAGACGATTAATTATTTTATCTTACCTCAAAATTTTGATACCAATCTCTCTATTTCAGATTCTGTTTCTTACATTCTAACAGATGATTATTGTATTTTGGCTAATGATTGTTTGGAAGCAGAAACAATAATGAAAGATAAAACAATAAAATATTCAATCAGAAATAAATATGAACAGAAATATAAACTTCTGAAAGAATGGAAAGAACCCACACTTTCAGAACCCTTTTTATATGTAGAACACAGTCAGTATTTAGGTTTGAATTTTTCAGAAAGCTACGATTTATGGCAAAAACAGGTTCAAGATACAACTACCATTCGATTATATAAGGTCGTTAGGTAAAATACTTCTTTTGAAAGCTCCCATTAATAAATATTAGAAAGTGTTAATTTGGCTTAATAGTTGGCTAGGTATTTCAAATAAATCTTACACAAGTAAAAAACTATTATTATGAAAATCTTATTAACACTTGTACTACTTTTAAGCACACATAATGTGTTTCCTCAAAAATCATTTTCAGAATCCTCAATTACAACACTTCAAAAGAATAAATTCAATTTTTTCAAAAACCGATGGAAACCTAACCAATACATCCATGTTGAGTTTGGAAAAGTAGAAACTGGCAAAATTGAAAACAGTTGGTGGAGTGCACAATGGGTAATTGAAGATGCTGGAGATGGATTTGTAAGAATAAAAAATCGCTGGAAAAACACCTACTTAAACAATGAAAGTGGAAAACTAGAAATTGGAAAAATTGAAAGTGGATGGTGGAGTGCACAATGGGTCATCGAAAACGCAGGAGATGGATTTGTAAGGATAAAAAACCGTTGGAAAGGAACTTACTTACACAATGAACATGGAAATTTACAACTAGGTAACATTCAAAGTGGATGGTGGAGCGCACAATGGGCTATTGAATAAGTAAAAAACATCAAATTTTTATTGAATAACGCAAATAGTAAAGTTTGTGTTATTTTTTTTATTACTTTTTTCTCATCATAGTAATAAACTCTTCAATTAGTATTGGGTTCTTTTTAGCAGGAGCTGTTTCGAACTTGCTATTGACATCAAAACCAATACATTTGTGATGAATATGTCCCTTTAATTTTTCTACATCTTGTAGAGAAATCCCACCACTTAACATAAAAGGAGTTTCTAAATCATAAATTTTAAGCATTTCCCAGTCAAATTTATGTCCACTTCCTCCATAGTTTGGTGTTTGAGTATCAAACAAAAAATAATCTACAAAGTCTTCATACTGACGCATCAGAGGTAATGAAATTCCTTCTTTCCCTACCGAAAAAACCTTGATAATTTTAAACCCTTTTTCTTTTAATTTTTGACAAAAGGCAGGCGATTCATTCCCATGAAGTTGCACAAAATCTAATTTCCATTGATTAGCAATTCGCTCTACTTCTGCATCGGGAGATTCCACAAAAACACCAACTCGCTTGATAGAAATAGGCAAACCTTTTGGTAGTAACGTATCTAACTTTTCTGTACACAAATCTGATTGACGAACATAACGCTTCGAACGAGGATAAAAAATAAATCCTACAAAATCTGGGCAAAGAGAAGCTATTTGCTCAATATTTTGAGCATCACGCATTCCACAAACTTTTATGAGAGGAAAAGACATTTTTTCTTAATTAAAACGGTATCGTGAGTAATCAATATTTACTTTCTTCGACAAACTAATAGCCTATTTTGTTTGATTTATTTTTTGATAGATATAAAAAAAATACCATAAAAAATTTATATTCTACTAAACTACAAATTTTTGATGAAAAACTAAAATTATTTTTATGGCTTACTCTTCAAGGTAAAAAAAGACTTCACAAATATTTATTTGCATCTATCTAAAAAATTCGTTTACCTTTGCACTTGCGAAAGGGGTGCTGATGATTTTCTTATTTCTTTTCAAAGCAAAAAAGAAAATCAAAAGCTGAGATTATACCCTATACAAAATTTTGTAGATGAACCTGAACTTGGTAATGCAAGCGTAGGGATTCGCTCCTTCATTTTTATATTTGGTCTTCGAAACCCTAAGGGTCTTCAAAGACCCTTAGGGTTTATTCTCCTATCTCCTTTCCGTTTTACTTTTCAACCAAAAACACTAAAACAAAACGGAAATTATGAAAAATCTATATTTGATTTTTTCTCTTCTCATTATCTTATCTATTTCTAATTTTTCTTTTGCTCAATCTGATAAAAATACAGATAATTATTCCATTACTGGAACTGTAAAAGATAAAAATGGAGAAAACCTTATTGGTGCAACTGTTCTTCTAAACTTCAATAACAGTAGTTTTAGCAAAGGGACAATTACTAATCTAAACGGAGAATTTAACCTTTCTAATCTTTCTTCTCAAGTAGGAGAATATACCTTGATAGTTTCTTATATCGGCTACCAAACTATTGAAAAAACAATTACTTTAAATGCAAATACAGTTCTTGATATTGTATTGCCAGATGGCAAAACACTTTCAGAAATTATTATCAAATCGTACCGAGAATATCCTGTAACGCTTACAGAACTCAACGAAAAGCAAATAGAGAAACGTAATTTAGGACAAGATTTGCCTATTTTATTGCAATATACGCCTTCTGTGGTTAGTACATCTGATGCAGGTGCTGGTGTGGGTTATACAGGAATGAGAATTCGTGGAAGCGATGCCACTCGTACAAACGTAACTGTAAACGGAATTCCTATGAATGATGCTGAATCACAAGGAACTTTTTGGGTAAATATGCCCGATTTTGCAAGTTCTGCAAGTTCAATTCAGATTCAAAGAGGAGTAGGAACTTCTGTAAATGGAGCAGGTGCTTTTGGTGCTTCTGTAAATATTGCAACCCAAGAACCACAAGATGAAGCTGGAGCAGAAATTAGTAATTCTTATGGTTCGTTTAATACTTTTCGTCATAATGTTCAGTTTCATACAGGACTTTTGAAAGATAGAATTAAATTTTCTGGAAGATTATCAAAAATTACTTCTGATGGATTTATTGATGAGGCTTTTTCAGATTTGAAATCATTTTTTGTTTCTGGTGTTTATCAAAATAAAGTAGGAACAAGTATAAAATTAAATATTTTTGGAGGAAGAGAACAGACTTTTCAAGCGTGGAATGGTGTTCCTCAAGAAATTTTAGACGAAGGAAATCGTACTTACAACGAACTTGCAGGTTACGATAACGAAACTGATAATTATGGACAAGACCATTATCAATTTATTTTTGACCAAAAAATTAATCAAAATCTGACGGCAAACCTAGCATTACACTATACTAGAGGAAAAGGATATTTTGAGCAGTTCAAATCTGATGAAGATTTTTCTGATTATGGTTTAGAGCCGATTGTAATTAATGATTCTGTTACCATTAATACAACTGATTTGATTCGTCGCCGTTGGTTGGATAATGATTTTTACGGAACTGTTTTTAATCTAAACTATGAAAGTAGCACCACAAAAGGTAATGAATCTGTCTTGACTGCCATTGTTGGAGGTGGCTATAATATTTATGAAGGTGGACACTTTGGAGAAATCATTTGGGCAGAGTATGCTTCAACTAGCAGTATTAGAGATAAATATTATGAAAATGATGCTACAAAAAAGGATTTTAATTTATTCACAAAAGTAAATTATCAAGTTGTGGAAAACCTTTTTGCTTTTGCTGACCTTCAAATCAGAACTATCAATTATGATTTTTTGGGCTTTGATAATGACCTTAGTAATGTAGAACAAAATGCAAACCTTTCGTTTTTCAATCCAAAATTTGGTTTGACTTACAAACTAGACAATCATCGTTTTTATGGTTCGTGGGCTAGAGCGAATCGTGAGCCAAATCGTGATGATTTTACAGAATCTACACCTGCTACTCGTCCAAAAGCCGAACGTTTGGATAATATAGAATTGGGTTGGAATGGTCGTTTTGAGAAACTTTCTTTGTCAGCCAATTATTATTTGATGAATTATACTGACCAACTTATTCTGACAGGACAGGTAAATGATGTGGGTTCTTACACTCGCCAAAATGTAGATAAAAGTTATCGTACAGGAGTGGAGATTGTAGCAAATTATGATTTTAGTCAAAAATTTTCGTGGTCAGCAAATGCTACTTTTAGCCAAAATAAAATTAAGAATTTTACAGAGTTTTTAGATGATTATGATAATGGAGGACAGCAAGAAATCAATTATGGAGAAACAAATATTGCTTTTTCGCCTTCAATTATTGCTGCAAATACGTTCTCTTTCCGTCCTGCGACTGGTTTTTCTATCAATTTTTTATCAAAATATGTAGGCGAACAGTTTTTGGATAACACAAGTACAGACACAAGAAAACTAGATGCTTATTTTGTAAATGACTTACAACTGGTTTATAATTTCTCTTATAAGTTCTTCAAAAATATAGAACTCAATTTACTTGTAAATAATATCTTGAGTGAAGAATATGAAAGCAATGGTTATACTTTTGGATACATTGCAGGAGCAGAAACTGTTCGTCAAAATTATTTCTATCCACAAGCTGGGCGTAACTTCTTAGTAGGTTTGAAACTTAATTTCTAGGAAATTTCTAGGAATTAGAAAACACAATACGGTTTGTTCGATTTTTGGTCGGATAAACCGTATTTTTTTATTCCATAATTACCTAAATTGAATATGATTTTTTCTATCTGTTCTGTTTAATCATTATTTATATCGTATTTTAAACTAATCAATTTTATAAGTTCTTCTTCTTTATTTGGGTTGAGTTTCTTAGCTTTTGCCTCTTTTTTTATTTCTGCTCCTAAAAAATTTAAAATATCTCTTTTACTTGAAGGTATTTCAACCAATTCTCCATTTTTTGTCAAGCGAATAAAATAACTTTCTTTTATCTCGCTAAAAGAATCAGCAATAGCAACTTCATATCCTCCATTTCCTTTTCTACCTTTTTGAAAAAAAACAGTTTCCCTTTTGATTAATTCGACACCTGCTTCATTGCTCCATAAGAGTAACCCAAAACCTTTTTCAAGAGAAGGATATGTTACAGAAATATATGACTGATTCTTACCTACCAAATCAAAACGACAAGGCTGTTGGGGAGAAAATATTTTTACCTTACCAAGAACATCTTTTTCTGTTACCTGCATTACTTGTTTGTAAGCATCATATCTTATGAGATATTCTACACTATCACCTACTAGAGTAGCTTCTTGGAATGAATCATTGGTATAAGGAGTACCTTTTATTTGCTCATATTTTAAGTCACCACCTTCAATTACACCATAATAAACGGCATATGGAGTATCAGAAAATAAATTGACTTGAGCGTGTGCGTACATAATACTACTCAAAATAAAAAACAGAGTGAATGTTAATTTTATCATTTTTACATCTTTTTAGGTTAAATAAAGTACAAAATATTAATAAATAAATACTTTTGCAATTTTTGGTATTCAATTATTCAATATTTTTTATGTGGATAGTTATGTTCTTATTGATTTTGTTACAATAAAGAGTGTGTAAATTGAGAGTTAGGGGATAAGAAAAAAAGAATAGTTGTTTTCTATTTTTTGGTCGGATAAATCGTATTTTTGTTTGAATGAAAAATTTATAATTTGAAAACATGACAAATACAGATTATTACAGATTGAGTTTTGAGGAAAGATATTCTCTTAGAAGAATTAATGACCTTTTAGTAAAGGAAAATATAGAAGACAAAATTGATGGTGCTAGATTTGCCTATGATTTTTTTGAGTATGAAAGACATACAAAGTTAGGAGTTTCATTTCTTATGAATACTCTAATCTCTAATTTGATTAGTAATGATAATAATTCAGATGAACTTAATAGTGAAATTATTCGTGCTTTAGAAGTAGGAATATGGGAACAGCCTGATAAAAATGAAATAAATATAAACGCTTACATCTCTTTCTTGAAACGAAATGATGTTTCAGAAATGACTATAGCACAAGGCATTATGTTATTAGCGAGTTCAAACTACAAAGAAAAATTTGAACTTTTTCAGTATTACATTAGTCATAAATCTAGTTTAATTAAAAATGCTGTTGAAAAAGGATTAAATTCGTTTAATCAATAGTGGTCAAGTTAGCTCAATATTCTTCAATAATTCTAAAATTTATTTTTAATGAAAAACCAAATTCTATTATTTTCGATAATTCTCTTTCTATTTGCTTGTAACCAAGATAATATTATTAGGCATTCACGGAAGGATGTCAAGCAATTACAAAAATTGGATAATCTCATTTCTAACTCATTAACCTTAATAAAAATAAAAAAAATTCCTACTGAAGTTTTTGACAAAACAAACTTAACTTATCTTTCAGTTATTGGACAAGACTGTTGTATGGCAGGAGTTGAGTGTTTTGCTATTAGAGAAATCCCAAAAGAGATTAAGAATTTAAAAAACTTAGAAACTCTATCATTGACTTTGAATTATATTGAAAAACTTCCTCTTGAAATTTTGGAATTGAAAAAGCTTAAAATTCTTAGTTTAACAGATAATCCTAGTTTTTCTGATATAGAAACAGTTAGTAAAATGAAATGGCTAGAAGAGTTTTACTGTTATGGTTGTAATCTTTCTAAAGAGGAAATTGAATATCTAAAAAAACAACTTTCTGATTGTAAAATTGGAGTTAATTATTAGAACTACACATACTACTATACAAAAGTATTATAAATACCAATCTTGTATTTTTATATAGGTCAGCCTCGTAGAGCAGACCGTTTGTAGTGTGTTTTCAGTAAACGGGCTGCCCTTTGGGACTGACCTATTTGATTTTTTTCAAAAATGTCTAGTAGTATGAGAACTACATTTAAAATATGCCCCTATTCCCAACAAAAATACTCACTAACACAAAGCAAACTAAAGGAAGAAGGTTAGTCATTCCAGATATTCATGGCTGTTCTTTTACATTTCGTGCTTTACTTCAAAAAATCAATCTTACACACGATGATTTATTATTTTTCTTGGGGGATTATATCGATAAAGGAATAGACAGTAAGGGAGTGATTGATGAGATTTTACGACTTCAATCTGAAAACTATCAAGTTTTTCTACTTAGAGGAAATCACGAACAAACACTTTTAGAAAGCATTGAAGAATACCCAGAAAATCCTCTTATTTTTCATAAAGCCTACCAATTAGAAAACTTATTGAATGAAAATGGCAATGTAAGTAGTTAGACATAATTATCGTAACAATTTTCCTTTATATATAGTAAAATCAATTTTATACTTTTTACTATTGTATTTTTTTAGAATATTTTTTACAGCTTGATGTAAGTCTTCTTTACTCGTGAAATCTTGAGGTCTTAACCACTCTATTTTGATTTTTCTCCATAGTGTTTCTATGGGATTCAAATGTGGACTGTAAGAAGGTAAGTAGAAAATAAGTACTCCTTTCTCTTCCCATTCCTCTATTTTCTCTTCTATTTCTTTAGAAATATGCCAAGGTCCATTATCTAACACTAGAACAGTCGTTTTTTCAATTGTTTCTACAAACTGATCTATACAATCAATGATAACTTTAGAATTAATGTTTTGGGTGCTTACAAAACTGCTTAGTTCTCCACGCAAGTTAAGCAATCCAAATACATTTAAATTACCTCCCTTACTACTTTTAATGCCTACTTGTTCTCCTATTCTACACCAACCATAAGGAACATTGGGTTCTAAATTGAAGGAAGACTCATCACAAAAACGCAAATCTATACAGCCTGCTAAAAATAAAAGAATGAGAAATTCTAAACTACGTTTTTTTTCTTCATATACAACAGGGTCAGGTTTCTTAACAGTTACTTTTCTGAAGCGTTTCCAACACCATTTTTTTTTTAAGCAACCTTTTTAAAGTCTTGACTGACATAGATTTACCCAATTCCTCTTCCAATTGAGAAACAACTACTTTCAAACTTTGAGGACTGGCTTCAACTAGAGATTCTACTTTATTCATTTCTTCTTCATTATCTATACGAAGAATAGGGCGACGACCTTGTCCTTTACTCGTCTCTAATCCTGCTATGCCCTCTTTTTCATACCGATTAAACCAACGAATAACTAATTGGCGAGTAACTTGATAAAAATCCATTATCTCACTAACCTTTTTTCCTTGATGGCTTAAAAGAATGTAATGACAACGAGTACGGAAAGTTGATGATTTACCTTCTTTCCAACCTTGCTCTAAGGAAGATACTTCCTCTATACTCAAACTAATAAAACGTTTTTTTCCTCTCATAAAACAAAGATAAAAAAAATATTTAATAATTTTGTCTAACTACTTAGAAGTAAAATATCATACTTTTCTCAAAAATCTATTTTACTATTTTGAGTTAGAGGATTATTTTTTGGTTCATGCAGGTTTTGAATTTGATGCAGAAAAGCCTTTTCAAGATTTTGATTCTATGCTTTGGATGCGTGATGCGTTTTATGATGAGGAATTAGCAAAATCTAAAACTATCATTTTTGGACATCAGCCTACACCACTCATTGACATTCATTATTCTATTCAAAATAATTCGCCTTTGATTTGTCTTGACAATGGAGCTGTATTTTATGATTTCAAAAATCAAGGTTTTGGCAAATTAATCTGTTTTGATTTAGATACAAAGAAACTTATCATCCAAGAAAATTTAGAACAAAAACGATTAGAGTCTAATTTGATTTGAGTTTTTTGTGTGGTCTAAAACTCTAATAATCTACTTTTATTCCGTGATATTCTTCTTGTGTTTTGTAGTCTTTTCGAAGTGGAAAACCTCCCCAGTCAGCAGGCATTAATATTCTTCTAAGGTCTGGATGATTTTCAAATTTTATTCCTATCATATCAAAGGCTTCTCGTTCGTGCCAATCAGCAGCTTTCCAAATTGAGGTCAAAGAATCTACAACAGGATTTTTTTCTTCTTTATTATCTAATAAAATAGCCAAAGTAATGGAATGCTCAAAAGGATAGGAATAGAATTGATAGACTACTTCGAAAGAATTTTCATTGTCTAAGGCACTTATACAAGCCAAATTATCAAAATAAAGTCTATCATCAGAATATAAAAAATGAGCAATCTCTAACAGAGCTTCTTTTTTTTCTATCAAAATACGAGGTTGAAGTGTTTCTGTATTTTGGATTGAAATAGAATCTTGAAACTTTTCTTGTAAAATAATTGCTAATTCTTCAAAAGTCATAAACTATAATTTTTTTATTCTTCTTCATCTCTGTTTGGAATTCTATCTTCTGCACGAGGATTTGGAAGAGGAGGTAAATCTGCTAATTCCTCTCTTTCTTTTTTTCTATCTTCAGTACTCATTTCTGAACCAATATTTCTATTAGGATTCCTTCTATTTTTAGTTTCTTGACTAGGTTGTCTTTCCGAAGAAATTCTTCCTGTGGGTTGCGCTCTAGGTGGGTCTGTTTCCGTAGTATTTTGATACACTTCTTGTAATTCGCCTTCCATAACCATTTTTTTGAGTTGATTATATTTCCAACCAATACGCAATAGAATTGCACCAATAATAACAAAAGTAATAATTCCTTCCACTCTTCCCATTTGCCAAAAATCCCACGCAAAGAATTTTATAAGCAACACAACAAATAAAACAAGAGCAAACAAACGCACCTCTTTTATCTTGTATCTTAGTCCTAAAGAAATAGCAGCCACAGATAACAATGCCCATAAAATAGGATAGCCAAACTGACTATTCGTTTCTAAAATAGCATCTTTTCCTTCTAATCCATCAGCAATATCATAAAAAATCCAAACGACTGTATTTCTAAGTTCTAAAGATAAGTAAGCAACTACTGCAAAACACAAAATATAAATTGTGGTCGCATAAACAACTGATTTTTCGCCATCTTCATAATACACATCACGAGTAAGCAAAAGCAACCCAAAAAGTGTAATCAAAAGATTGAGATAATGTCCTAAATATTGAGAAAGTGCGTTGCTGTTAGTGAGCCAGTGAGATTCTGCTGATTTGGTACGAATGTGTTCTAAAAGCAAATCCATAGCTTGAGGTTGTACCAAAATAAAGTAAACAATAGTCATGACAAAGACCATTCCTCCCATAATTTGTTGTACTCCATTCCATTTTACTGTTTTGGCAAATTGCCATACACCAATCGCATAAACGACATTAAAAAGTCCGATAAGAATAAGTTTGAAATCATAACTTCCAAAATTATTTGATTTATGGATAATGAGTTCCAAATTTCCTATCATAAACAAAACCAAAAGCATAAAACCACCTAAAAAATTGGTGTACATACCTACATTTATAAATCCAATATCTTCCTCCTCGTCTTCATCCTTCAATAAATAAATAGAAAATGCAAGTCCGACCATTGTAAGAAGACTACTTAAAACTGCTCCATTTAATAAAAATCGTCTTGTCAAATCATTTTCATACGACCAGTATAAATCAAAAAACCAAACAATAATAGATGCTCCAATCAAAAACATAGAAGCTGTTTTGAAAACACTCATTTGTGAACGAACACCTACCCAAATCAAGATTACACCTTCAAAAACAAAACAAATATTTATGTATTCTTTATCAATAAGAAGTGGAATTGCAACCGTAAAAAATAAAATTGTATAGCCAACAACTGTATAAAAAAGTTTTACATCTGCGCTATCTGACTTATAAAGCTGGTAAGAAAAGAAAGAATTAAATATAGCTAGACCAAAAATAAATGCTCCTAAATACCCAAAACTATCAATTTGATAGAGTACATAAGAAATAATGATAACATAAGAAATTACATTTGCCAGTAGCATTGCATAATTAAAACTTTTCAAACGCTGTTTTGTACCTATACTATAAATTACATTCATCACAAAAAAAGTAATATAATAAAGAGTAGAAAACAGAAGAGCTGTGGTGGCATTATTTCCAACATTAAAATCCGCTACAAATACCCAAATATCAAAAAGAACAAGTGAAGCTATAAAAGTAAAAATATTGATATTATCCCATTCTTTTCGATGTGCAATACCTAAAGCAATGATATTAAGCAATAAAAGATAGGTAAAAAGGGCAATATAATTAGTAGATTCGAAACCAACAACAACAAAAGCTGTAACATATCCACCCATTATGGAAACCAAAGCTAACGTTTTTCTATTGTGTGCAATGGCTAAAACAACAGCTATCAAGGTAATAAGCAGATTTATTGCATACGCCCAAATCTGACTTCCTACCGAATAATATTCAAAGAGTAAAGTAGCCGAATAATACAAAATTATCATTCCACCTACTAAATAAATCCCACTCAAACTTTTGCTACTATTTCGTTGACGATGTGAAAGAGCAAGCAAAATTCCACCTACGGTAAAACCAATAAATAACTGTCCGATATTTCCAATAAAACCAGCATCGATACCAAAATTGATAAGCATAATTACACCTATAATTAGCATAATAATACCTACCTTGTTGAGTAGATTTTCACCTAAAAACTCTTCAAATCCTTTTTTACTTTGGCTATAAATATTTTCTATTGTCCGAGTTTGATTTTGTAGTGTAGTTGTATTGTTCTGATAACGAGGGTCTGGTCCACTTCTTCTTTCTTTTGGCTCTTCTTCTCCTTCTTCTCCTCCAAAAACTTTTAAATATACTTTTCTACCTCTGCCCACCATATCGCCTGTTTGGCGTGTACTTTCTCGTGTTCCTTTATATTCTTTTATTTTATTTTTATAAATGCGTTGTGCTAGTTCATCATCTTCAATGGTAAGGTCACTCATTTGACTGAGGTGATGATAAATAGGGTCTTTTTTTACATTTTCTTCATAATCTTTATCAAAACGACGCAAATACGAACGAGTTTCTTGTATTTCTTCTCTAAATCCTTCAGCAACCTTCAATAAATCACTAGCCTCACTATCTGTATTTTGGGTAGAAGATTGTGAAGTATATTTTTTTGGAATAAGATTTTTGGGAAGTTGATTTAATTTCTCTTCAAATTTTTGATTGGGAAACTTTTCATTTTCTTCTTCAAAATTATCTTGTTCCTTTTTAGGTTCGTTACTAGGATTTTTAGGATTATCTTTCTCGTTCATACTTTTATTTTCAATTATGAATTAAAAATTACGACTTGTTAAAGCAATGAAGCTAATTACATAAAACGTATTTGTAATAGTTGATTATTCATCAGAGTTAGTTTTTAAATGTCAGTTAAACTGGGTAATATTATAAAAATAACCAAACGAATTTAATTCGTAATTAGCTTCGCTGCTTTAGTAATTAATAATTCGTAATTAGTTTTAGCTAACAGATTTTTCTTCAGGTTGTCTCCAAAGTTCGCTTACTTCTTTTTTATCCAAAACGAGTAAAAGACGAACAGGGTTAGGAATAAAAACTAAACGAGCATCCATTTTTGGAGCTTTTTGTACTTCAAACTGAACAGCATCTTGTGGTTTAAAGCTGTACTGTTGTCCGTGTTCGGTTTCTTCTAATGGCGAATAATTACGTGCAATATAAGCGATTGGAGAAAGCACATCCAAACTTGGACTGTGTTGTTCATACAAATCTTCCAAAATATCCTCTAAATACTCACCATAATTTTCTAAAAAATCATCTTCAAATTCATGTAGCTTTTCTTCTGCATCGTCGTAGGTTTCGTCGTTATAATCCATATCGGCGAGCATACTTTTTTGTTGAATTATAGTTTCTAGTTCTTTGTTAAGGGCGTTAAAATCCATACTGAATAATTACTAATTTAATTTTTAATAGAATGAATGACAAATTTAATTTTAAAATTTAATTAAATCTCTCAATTTATCGAATTGCTTATTATCACATAATAATAAGTTTATTGCCAGAAATAGTTTTATAAATTTACTTACTAAGCTGGCTAGATTAATTTTCTAATTTACGAATATTTTAGAATGAAAACAATTTATAAAAATATTATCATAAATAAACGTGAGCTTGGGGCATAATTATCATTAATTCTAAAATAAAAAAGGCTCACAAAATAATATTTGAAAGCCATTTGATTAAATCATTTATAACTAACTACTAGTCCACTTCTGCCGAAATTCCACGGTCACAAATAGCATTACGCATCGGCACGAGGTCATTCCAAGACCCTTCTTTTACCGAGCATTTTCCTTTGAAATGAATAATAAGTGTACATTGTTCGGCTTGTGGTTCTGAATGCTCACAAACTTCCACTAATGTATCAATAACGTGGTCAAAGGTATTTACCTCATCATTAAAAACAATTAAACGATGACCTTCTTCTACTTTTGTATCTACTTTTTCTAAAACCTCTGTTTCTGTGTTGGAATAGAAGTTAGTAGAATATTTTAAATTATTTATTTCAGAGTTAGTCATAAAAGAAGAGTTTGAAGAATAATTCATAATTGAAATAAGATTGAGAAAACTAAAATCAGAAACTTAAAATGAGATATAAGACAGCAATAAAATCGAATGTCTTTATCTGTTTCTACTACAAAAATACAATTTTATCAAAAAAATAACTAAATTTTTGATAGAATAGTTTACAGATGCAAGTTTTTTTTATTTTTTCGTTATCAAGTTAATTAAAAACTCTTAATTGCATTGTTTCAAAAAAATCAATTTTCAACATCTATATTTCTTAGGAACAATTACGACCTGTCAAAGCAACGAAGCTAATTAAAGATTACGAACCCAACACCCTAAATATCAACAATTTATCATTTTCAAATAAGTATATTATTTAATTTCAATTCCTTATTTTATTTTGTAACTTTTACTTCTTATTTCTTACTTTATTTCCATGTCTATCAAAAAAATAACGCTATTCATCTTTCTACTTTCATTTTTTGCTTGTTCTACTCCCTATAAAGTTTGGCAAAAACAAGTTCATAGAAAAGTCAAAGCTCATCTTACTGAAAAGCCAAACCTTCCTACTCCTCCAAATACAGTGTGGATAAATGATAATTTGTTTATGGACAAAACAGAGGTTGTAAATCTAAATTATTTAGAATATTTACATTATATAAATGAAGACTCTTCTTATACGTATTATCAAAATCAAATTCCTACCAATGGCGTTTGGATGGATAAAGAAGTGCCTTTTTCAGATTCTGTAAAACTTTCTCTTTCTTTGGGTTATCTTGAATATGAAGGTTATCGTTTTTTGCCTGTAGTGGGTGTTTCTTACCAACAAGCTATCAATTACTGTGCGTGGAGAAGTGAAATGGCAACACAAAATTTCGTCAGTAGTAGAGAAAACAACTATCGTTTTGAGTATAGATTACCCACAGAAAAAGAATGGGAAAAAGCTGCACTCTCTTTTATTGACACCACTACATTATATAAAGAAAATAAAAAATATGGTTTTGATACTTCTATTATCTCGCCTTCTGTTTTTAATTTGAGTGAAAAATTAAACAAATCAAAAAATGATTCCACACCTATTCCACCAACAACTTATGCTTATTCTGACCCTACAACACTTTTAGGACTTCATCACACCATCGGAAATGTAGCTGAAATGATAGCCGAAGAAGGAATTTCGAAAGGTGGTTCTTGGTTGCATGTTCCTCTCCAAAGTACAATAAATGAGCGTATTCGTTATCGTTATCCTACTTCGTGGTTAGGTTTTAGGTGTATTTGTGAAGTAATGGAAATAAAAAAATAAAGACGTTGTTTTAAGAATGAGTATAATAGATTTAAGACAATATTATTTTTAAGCAATTTCAAACTAGAAAAAAACAAGTCTGAGGTAGAAATTCTGACTTGTTTTTTTGTGAGTTTAAAGACGTACAGAAAAGTATTAGTTTTTATCAAGAGTCTCTAAAATTAGGTTTTCCTCTTCTACAGCTTTTATTTCTCCACTAATTGCCACAAAAATTTTGTTTTCTTCAATAAAATGACGCTTTTCAAAAAGTTCTGATAAAAGAATTTTGCCAACGATATAATTTTCATTTTCTGTCAAAATTTCTTTAAAATCAATATTTTGAAGAAGTTCTTTTTTACTCAAGTTTTCATCAAAACGTAAATAAATTTCTGATAAAGCTTTTCTAGTTGGTGAAAATTCAGCCACTGTTGGTGTCTCACTAACGACATCTTTTACTTTTCTATATTCATATTGATAATCGTAACGCAGCGCAGAAATATCAGAAAGAACTGCCGAACCTGTTGGATGTCCTCCTGCTCCTTTTCCTATAAAAGTTTGTTTATCTGAAAAAGCAGCTTCTACCAAAACAGCATTATTTTCATTTTCTACATTATAGAGTAGATTTTCAACATCAATAAAGGTAGGCAAAACATAAAGTAAAAGTTGGTTATTTTCCGTCTTTCCATTTTTTGATGATTGAATACGTGAAATATTAGCTACCAATTTTACTTTGAAATTCGTAGTTTTTTGATTATTATCATTACTTCTACTGTAATTTGAAGCAAAATCAATATCTTCTTTTTTGAGATTATTAATTCCGATTCTAAGTATTTCATCAGGATTGACAAAAATTCCATACGCTTGTGCAGCCAAAAGACAAAGTTTATATGTTGGGTCAAAACCTGCCACATCAAGCGTTGGGTCTGCTTCTGCAAAACCTAAACCTTGTGCTTGTTTTAGAGCTACATCATAAGTAAGATTTTCATTAGCTATTTTTGACAAAATATAATTCGAAGAACCATTAAAAATTCCACTTACAGAATATAGAAGTTCATTATCATAATATTCAGCCAATGTTCGGACAATCGGAATACTTCCACAAGCAGCAGCTTCATATAAAAGTGAAGTTCCTGTTTCTTTTTGAATCTTTACTAATTCTTCCAAATGCAGAGCAAGCATTTTTTTATTTGCTGTAACTACATTTTTTCCACTTAGCAATGCTTTTTTTACAATCTGATAAGCTTCTTCTGCATCAGAAATAAGCTCCACAACAAGATTTATTTCAGAGTTATCTAAAATTTCATTTTTATCAAACGTAAAAAAAGACGAATCTATCTCACGTTTTTTTTCTTTATTTTTTACACAAATTTTCAAAATCTGTGCTTCAAATCCTGTATTTTCGGTGTTGTTTTGAAGAATATCGTGCAGCCCTTTTCCGACACAACCAAAACCAAACAAACCAATTTTTAATGTTTTTTTCATATTAGTATTTTTTAAACCCTAAGGGTCTTTGAGACCCTTAGGGTTTTTAAAGTGGAGTTTAAAGAATTATTTTTTCTCTGACAATTTGGAAACTATCAGCTACTATTTTACCTAATTTCTCACCTTCCAGCAAAAAACCATCGTGTCCGTAAGGAGATTTTATTTCGAAATAGCTTGAATTAGGAATATATTTTGCCAATAGTTGTTGGTCTTCAGAAGGAAACAAAACATCATTTGTTATGCTAACCACAACTGTTTTTGCTTTAATCTGTGAAAGAGCTTTTTCAACTCCTCCTCTATTTCTTCCTACATCATGTGAATCCATTGCTTTCGAAAGATTGTAATACGCAAAAGCATCAAAACGCTGTGCTAATTTTTCGCCTTGATAAACTTGATACGATTCTGAACTAAAATTCTGTGTTCTTCCATCATCATTTGTTTGTGTAAGATTATAAGCTTCATAATTTCGATAAGATAAAAGTGCAATACTTCGGGCGACTTTCATTCCGTTTAATCCTGCTTTTGGATTTGATTCTTTCCAAGTAACATCATTTTCTATTGCTTGGCGTTGAGTAGAATTGAAGGCAATTCCCCACGCTGAATGTTTTGCACTCGTAGCAATGAGAGCCAAATTTTCAATTAAATCTGGTTCTTTTATTGCCCATTCCATCGCCTGCTGCCCTCCCATTGAACCACCAATACACAACCAAATTTTATCAAAACCTAATTTTGATTGCAATTCTTTTCGAAGTAAATCTATTGAATTTGCAATATCACGAATGGTAAAAAATGGAAAATCATGATAAAATGGTTGTCCCGTTTTTGGATTTTCAGAAAGTGCATTAGTAGAACCATAACACGAACCCAAAATATTTACACAAATAATAAAATTGTCTTCAGGATTTATAGTTTTGTTTTCGCCTATCTCATTACCTACTAGAATATCCCACCATTCCAACGGATTGCTATTCGCTGTCAAGGCATGACAAATCCAAACAACATTGTCTTTTTTATCATTGAGCTTACCAAAAGTATGATAAGCTAAACGAAGTGAAGGTAAAGATTGACCACTTTCAAGAACAAATTCAGAATCAGAATCAAAATAATTTAGCATAGGATAGTTTTATAAAAACAAAAGACAGAATTTTCAAAAGTAGGTTAAAGTTTGCCTTTGACTTGTTATATAAGAATACCAATATAGTCAAAGGCAAGCCTTTGCCCTACGAATACAGTAATTTTTATTGTAAAATCAATGCAGCAGCCGTCAGATTTGTAGTTTCATCAATCAAGATAGCTCCTCCATTGGTTCTTAATTCTTTGTATGAATCAAAAACTAAAGGCGATGCTGTTTTGATTTCTAACTTTCCAATTTCATTTAATTGAATTGTTTTTGCACCTGTTTCTTTCTCTAATGTATTGATATTGAGCTTGTAATCAATATTTTTTATTACACAACGTACAACTCGGCTATTGTGTTGTAATAAATATTTACCTCCAACTTGTAAGTCTTTGGTATCCATCCAACAAAAAAGACTTTCTATATTTTGAGTAATATTCGGAGCATTTTGTTCTCCTACAATCGTATCTCCTCTACTAATATCAATCTCATCTTCAAGATGTAAAACAGCACTTTGCCCTGCCGAAACTTCTTGTACTTCCTTTAAGTTATGTTCAATCGCTTTTATTTTGGTGCGAATTCCAGAAGGTTGTATCAAAACAGTATCTCCTTTTTTGAAAACTCCACTTCCTACTTTTCCTGCATAGCCTCTATAATCATGAAATTCATCATTTTGAGGACGCAAAACATATTGAACTGACAAACGAGGATGAGTAAGGTTTTCATTTTGCTTAATTTCTACATTTTCAAGGTACTCTAGCAATGTGTCGCCCTGATACCAGTTCATAACCACAGAACTTCTATCAACAATGTTTTCTCCACTCAGCGCAGAAATAGGAATAAATTCTACATTTGAAAGCCCTAGTGATTCTTGTATAGCTTGATAATCTTCTTTTATCTGATTGAAAACAGTTTCACTAAAACCCACTAAATCCATTTTGTTGATAGCCACCACCACATGAGGAATATTCAAAAGTGAAGCAATCAAAGAATGACGACGAGTTTGTTCGATAACACCTTTTCGTGCATCAATCAAAATAATAGCAAGGTCAGAATTTGAAGCTCCAGTAACCATGTTGCGTGTGTACTGCACATGACCTGGGGCATCGGCAATAATGAACTTGCGTTTTGGCGTAGAAAAATATTTGTAAGCTACATCTATCGTAATTCCCTGTTCACGTTCAGCACGCAAACCGTCAGTAAGAATGGCCAAATCTATTTCGCCATTTTCTTTATTTTTGGATTGCTTGCTAATGGCTTCTAATTGGTCTGTCAAAATTGATTTTGAATCATATAACAAGCGACCAATAAGTGTGCTTTTTCCATCATCTACACTTCCTGCCGTAATAAATCGTAAAATATCCATATTTGTTTTTTTGATTGATTGTAATTTTTTTTAGTGATATTGTTGTGTAGGGCAAAGGCTTGCCTTTAACCTACAAATACAGTGTTTTTAGAAATACCCATTTTTCTTTCTGTCTTCCATGGCAGCTTCTGAAACTTTGTCATCAATACGTGTTTCGCCTCTTTCACTAATTCTTGAAGCGATAATTTCATTAATTACATCATTAAGCGTTGAGGCCTCTGAAGGAACGGCAGCCGTACAAGTCATATCTCCTACGGTACGATAACGGACTTTTTCTGTAACAATCACATCATTTTCATCAATCTGAATAAAATCCGAAACGGCCACTAATTGCTTTTCTGAAGTAAAAACACATTTACGCAAATGCGAAAAATAAATTGGAGGTAGAGCAATATTTTCTCTTTTGATATAATTCCAAATGTCTAACTCTGTCCAGTTACTAATCGGAAAAACACGCACATTTTCGCCTTTATTTATTTTTCCATTAAAAGTATTCCAAAGTTCTGGGCGTTGCAGCTTGGGTTCCCATTGTCCAAACTCATCTCTTACCGAAAAAACACGTTCTTTTGCACGAGCTTTTTCTTCATCTCGCCTAGCACCACCAATACATGCATCAAAACCAAATTCTTCAATAGTTTCTAAGAGAGTATAAGTTTGTAAGCCATTTCTACTTGCAAATTTGCCTTTTGGTTCGGCTAAATTTTGAGCTTTGATAGTGTCAGCTACATTTCTAACAATAAGTTTTTCTCCTATTTCCTTTGCAAAAGCATCTCTAAAAGCTAGAGCTTCAGGAAAATTATGACCTGTATCAATATGGACTAAAGGAAAAGGAAATTTAGCCGGACGAAAGGCTTTGAGAGCCAAATGTACTAAGACAATAGAGTCTTTTCCACCACTAAATAATAAAGCAGGTTTTTCGAATTGTCCTGCCGTTTCACGTAAAATATGAATCGCTTCGGATTCTAATTGATCTAAATAGTTCATAGTTTTTTTTGGTATAGTTGTCGTCGGTGAGGACACCGACAACGGCATTAGTAATTTATTTTGTGTGTTTGTTTCCTCAGAAATGAATACACGATATTATTGATGTATTACATTCGTAATTCATAATTTTTAATTCGTAATTATTTCTTATTGATGCAATCCACATTCTTTTTTAGAGCTGTTTTCCCACCACCAACGTCCAGCACGAAAATCTTCACCTTCTTTAATGGCACGAGTACAAGGTTTACACCCAATACTTACAAAACCTTTATCATGAAGAGGATTGTAAGGTATTTGATAGATATTAATTCGTTTTTCTACATCTTCAAAATTCCAATGTAAAAGAGGATGAACTTTAAGCATTTTATGTGCATCATCCCATTCAAAAAGAGGCATATTTTGTCTATTGTCAGAATGTTCTGCCCTAATTCCTGTTACCCAAATGGTGTAGTTTTCTAAAGCACGATTGAGAGGTTCTACTTTTCGGATAAAGCAACATTCTTTTCTATTTTCGACAGATTCATAAAAACTAAACTTGCCTTTTTCGTTTTCTAATTCTTCAACTTTAGTTTGATTAGGCTCAAAAACAGTTATTTTTTGTTTGTATTTATGTTGAGTTTCTATCAAAAGCTGTTCGGTTTCTTCGAATAATCTTCCTGTTTGAAGTGTGAAAATATCAATAGGAATTTCATTTTTAAAGATAAAATGAGTGATTAGTTGGTCTTCAATTCCTAAACTGGTTGAAAAACATACTTTTTGAGGAAACTTTTCGGCTAGAATTTCAAGTAGTTCTAAAGGAAATAATTCTCTATGAAGCTCAGATTCTGCAAAAGCTAAAATTTCTTGTTTTGTCATAATTTTGAAAATTTTATGTTTTTTTTTAAATTGGTTCAAGCGAGGACGCTTAAACCAGATTTTGTCTAATTCAAGCCTCCTCGCTTGAATTTTAAAACTAAGTCCCTATACATATTTCATCAAAATCTTAACGCTTGATAAAATTACTAATAAGGCTACAAGTATCATCATAGGCTTGCGAGGGATTTTTTTAGTGAGCTTACTTCCCATTGGTGCAGCCACAACACCTCCCAAAATCAGACCTGCAATGACGTACCAATGACTCACTCCAATACTGAAAAAAAGTACTGTCGAAGAAATAAAATTGATAAAAAACTTAGCTAGACTAGATGTTCCGACAACATAACTCACTCCTTTTCTTTTGCTCATTAAGGAAGAGGTTACGATAGGTCCCCAGCCACTTCCAGAAAAAGCTGCTGCAAAACCTCCCACCAATCCTAAAAGTCCTAAATGTTTGGATTTTTTAGTTGTAGAATCTGACCTAAAAGAAACCACTAACAAGCGCAAACCGACAAACAAAGTATAAATTGCTAAGAGCAAATAAGCCAGTTGATTGTATTTATCACCTAAATAAATGAGTAAGAGTGCGCCACTAACTGCTCCTATCATTCCAAAACCAACAAGCCAGTAGAGCATTTTCTTATTGACATTCCCAAAACGATAATGCGAATATCCACTAATGGCATTTGAGAAAACACCCGACATATTTACACTACTACTAATGGCTGGAAGTGCAATTCCTCCCCACATCATAGCCGTAGCACAAACCACACAATAGCCCATTCCGATACTTCCATTGACAAGTTGAGCGAAAAAACCAATGACTATCATTTCAAAAAACTCTGTCGGAATCTGAAAAACAAAAGTTTGTAATTCATTCGCAGACACAAAAACTGAAAGTCCATAGCCAATAAAAAAAGTCAGAAAAGCGATAGAAATTACCCAAGTGAGTCTTATATATTTTTTTGACTGAGGAGTTATTTCAAGCGTTTCAATAGGTTTTACTGTTTCTATTTTTAGAGTTTTCTCTTCTGATTCTGTTTCATTTTGAGCAGGAAGTGTATTCAAAGATTTTGTTACTTTACTGAGTTGAAATAACTTATTTTGAAAATCTCCTGTAAGTGTATTTCTATATTCATGGAGTTTCAAAATTGTTTCATCAATCGTTTCTGGTAGAGCTTCCTCAAAATATTCTCTCATTCGACGAGCAAGAATAGGCGATTTTCCATTGGTAGAAATAGCTATTTTTAGATTTCCTTTTTGGATAATCGAACCCAAATAAAAATCACATAAATTAGGTTGGTCAGCTGCATTTCCTAAAAGTTTTCGCTCATTAGCTAAGGCTTTTATGTGTGCATTGATTTCTGCATCATTTGTAGCAGAAATTACCAACTCAACATTATCCAAATCACTTGGTTCAAATGCTCTTTCTGCATATTCAATGTGTGGGTAGGCTGCCAATATTTCATGCATTTCTGGAAAAATATCAGTAGCTATGAGTTTAATATGTGCTGTTGGATTCTGTTTGAGAAGCGTTCTTATTTTCTCAATACCAACATTTCCACCACCAACGAGCAAAAACCGTAAGCGTTCTGTTTTCAAGAAAATAGGAAAAAGTGTATTTGACATAAGCTATAAAAAGGTAAAGAATTTATCCGTATCTCTCGTTCAAGCATGTGCTTGGACGGTCTTTTTTTGCAAGCATATGCTTGCGAAATGGTAAGCACAAGATAGAACCTTGCGCTAGAAATATCGCCGTTGTTGGTGTCTCCACCAACGACAAAAAATTAAGTAGAAAAGAATTTTCTGTAACTGAAATCTCCAAAATTTTCGTTTGGTTTTCTTTCGTTTACATACTGAGAAAATAGGCTGTCTATTTCGGTAAGAATTTCAGATTCACTCAATTTTTCTTTGTAAAGTTGATTTAATCTTTCCCCATAACGGTCGCCACCAAGCATAAAATTATACTGTTCTGGAGCAGTTCCGATAAAACCTAATTCGGAAACATACGAACGCCCACAACCATTTGGACAGCCTGTCATTCTGATACTTACCTCTTCTTCTTGAAGTCCATATTTTTCCAATAAAGGTTCTATTTTAGAAACTAATTTTGGTAAATAACGCTGTGCCTCTGCAAGAGCCAAAGGACAAGTAGGCAAGGCAACACACGCCATAGAATTTTTACGCAAAACACTATCTTGTTTTTCTATTGCAAACTTTTCAATCAAATTTTCAATTTTAGATTTATTTTCTTTGCTTATTTCTCCCAAAATCAAATTCTGATTACAAGTAAAAATAAAATTTGAAATGTCTAATTGAGCCACTTGATGCAAAAATTCTTTTTGATACGGCTTTACTCCTCCATTTTCCACAAAAAGCGTATAAAACCAATTTCCTTCATGATTTTGCTGCCAACCATACAAATCTGAACGCTCCGTAAATTTGTATTCTTTTGCTGGTAGAAATTCAAAGCCAATACGTTTTTCAAGTTCTTTTTTGAAGTTTTCCACTCCCATTTTATCAATCGTATATTTCAAACGAGCTTGTTTTCTATCCGAACGATTACCAAAATCTCTCTGAATCGTCAGCACTTCATAAGCAGCTTTCAATATTTTTTCTTCGCTATCCAAAAATCCTAAAATTGTTCCCAAACGAGAATACGTATTTGGATTTCCAAAAGTAGCCGACAAGCCTCCACCAACTGCCACATTAAATCCTTTCAATTCATTGTCTTCAATGTGTGCAATAAGTCCCAAATCATTCGAAAAAACATCGACATCATTTGAAGGAGGAATGGCAATCGCAATTTTGAATTTTCTAGGTAAATAACGATCTTCATACAAAGGGTCAGCTTCTTTAGAACGCTCATAGACTTTTTCATCATCTATCCAAACCTCATAATAGGATTGCGTTTTTGGTAATAAAAGCGTAGAAATTTTATTACCATATTCATATATTTCTTGATGCAAAGGAGAAACTTTTGGGTGTGCGCTGACCATCACATTACGATTTACATCGCCACAAGCTGCAATCGAATCTAATTGAGCCAAATTGAAGGCTTGGAGAGTTGGCTGTAATTGATTTTTCAAAACACCATGTAATTGCAATGTTTGGCGAGTTGTAATCTTCAAAACTCCTGTTCCATATTTTTCTGATACTTCATGAATAGCAAGCCACTTTTTTGCATCAATCGCTCCTCCTGGAATACGCAGACGAATCATAAACGAATACAGTTTGTCCAATTTTTTGGCTGCACGTTCGGCACGACGGTCTCGGTCGTCTTGGACATACATTCCATGAAATTTTACTAAACCTTCGTCATCTGGACGAACATTTCCAGTAAAATTATCTTTCAAACTTTCTTTTATTGTTCCACGAAGTCCGTCACTGTTGGTCTTTATGGTTTCTAATGGAGATAATTTATTGCTCATTTTTGATTATTGTTTTAGTGATTTTATGTAGCCGACAGTTTCTAACTGTCGTAAGGTATTTTATTTCTGACAGTTGGAAACTGTCAGCTACTATTTTAATAAACGTCTTTTTGATATTTGCCTTGTTCTTCCAAGTCTTGCAAAATCTGTTTTGCTGTTTGTGTATCTATGCTTCTTTGCTCAGAAATAATCTGAATCAATGTATTTTCTACATCTTGACTCATCGGATTTTTCTGTCCACAGACATACAAAACGGCTTCGTTTTCTAGCCATTGATTGACTTCTTTAGCTTTTTCTTGCAAGCGATGTTGAACATAGATTTTTTCGTCTTGGTCTCTTGAAAAAGCTGCATCAAATTTTGTAAGCAAACCTGTTGCAATCCATTCTTGAATCTCGGTTTGATAATAAAAATCTAGCGTAAAGTGCTGTTCTCCAAAGAATAGCCAGTTTCTGCCTTCACTTCCAGTTGCATCTCTTTCAGCCAAGAAACTGCGAAAAGGTGCAATTCCTGTTCCTGCACCAATCATAATAATAGGTGTGTTTTCAGTTGGAAGACGGAAATTAGAATTGGAATGAATATAAAAATCAAATTCAGTTTCTAATGGAAAATCTGCCAAAAATTGCGACGTTAAACCTGTTTTGAGTTCGTTTTCTACCTTGAATTTATCTAAGGCAACTGTCAAATGAACTTCTCCTTTTTTATCATCTTCTTGATGTGCTTCCGAAGAAGAAGAAATAGAATACAAACGAGGCGCAATCGGCAATAAAACTTCTAAGATTGAATCAATTTTAAAAGTTGAAAAAGCAGAAATTTGTGTCAAAATATCAATTAAATCAGCTCTCTCAATTTCTTTTTGTTCTTTTGGAAAATAATAATTTTGATTTACTAAATCACCAATTTTAGCAATATAATTTTTACTCAATCCTTTTATATTTCTGATTTTGAGCCAGTCGTAAAGTGTTTTGTTTTCTCCTTTAAGGGTTAAAAAACGATTTGCATCTTCTTGAAAATAATTTATAATTTTTTCAATATCTGTGTCGCTATTTTTGGCAATAATTCCCAAAGCATCTCCAGATTGATACCCAATTTTTTCATTTGATTCAATTTCAATATGATAGGTTTCTTTATTCGAACCTCTATCATTTAAAATCACTTTATGGAAAATTTTGCCTTTATAATTCTTCTTGACCGATGAAACTGCTGTTGATGGAACAGATAAAACCTCATTTTCTACAACTGAACTATTTTGCCATTTCTGAAAAACAAACTGTAAGTCTTGTTCCCATTTTTTAGCAACTGGCACAAAATCTACATCTGATTTTACCAAAGGCAGAATTTTTTGAGCTTGTTTTTTCTCAAAAAGTGTATCTATCAAATTTCCAGCTTCGCAAAAAAGAGGATAAGAAGAATCTCCCAACGCAAAAACAGCATATTTTAAGTGAGAAAGATTTTCTTTTGAACTATTCAATTTGTCATAAAAAGCCTTCGCATTTTGTGGTAATTCGCCTTCACCTTGTGTGCTGATGACAAACAAAACGAGTTCTTCTTTTGCTAGTTTTTTTATGTCGTAGCCAAATACGTCAGCCACTTTTACTTTAATTTTTGACTTTTTGAAAGAAGTAAGTAACCCAGTGGCTACTTTTTTGGCATTTCCTGTTTCTGTTCCATATAGAATTAATGGTTTTAGTGTTTTGACAGGAAGTGAATTTGGTTTATTTTCAATGGTATTTTGAGAAACATTCTGACGGTCTGAAAAACCTGCCAAATATCCTTTTGTCCAAATCAGTTCCTCATAAGAAACATTTTGCACAAATTCTTGTAATACCGATAATTTAGATTCAGACAGCATATTTATAAGTGTTTTTGTGATTGTCAAAATAAGATTCTACAAAAGAAGACGAGAAAGAAGAGGTAGGAAAAGGAGTTTGTTTTTCTTCTAACCAATTAAATTCTTGATGCAAATTCACTACTTTTCCTACAATAATTAAAGTCGGAACATGTTCAAACTCGGGCAGTGTTTTGTGCTTCAACTCTTCAAAAGAAAAGACCGTCGTTTTTTGCTCTGGCGTAGTGGCTTGCTGAATAATGGCTATGCCTTTTGATGTATCAATTCCGTTTTTCAAAAATTGCTTTGTGAGTTTTTCCAATTTCAAACCACTCATATAAAAGACAAGTGTGTCCTCTGTTTCTGCCCAATCCGTCCATTCTTTTTGCGTAATATGATTGAGATTATACAAAGTCAGAAACCGAACACCTCTTGAATGATTGCGAGCCGTCAGAGGAATAGCCGAATAAGCAGCAGCTCCAAAAGCAGCTGAAATCCCTGGAATAATTTGGTAAGGAATATCATTTTGTTTCAATATTTTGAGTTCATCTAAAATATTAGAAAACAAAGAAGCATCTCCTCCTTTTAATCTCAAAACCTGTTTTCCTTGCAAGGCATATTCTACCATCAATAAATTAATTTCCTGTTGTGGTGTATGAATTCCTTTGCTGCACTGCTTTCCTACATAAATAATTTGAGCATCTTTTCGTGCTTCTTTTTCAATCAAAAAAGGCGAAACCAAACGGTCTGTTAAGATTATGTCTGCCTTTTGTAGTGCTTTTAGAGCTTTTAGTGTGATGAGTTCAGGGTCGCCCGAACCTGCTCCTGCTAGAGTTACGTATCCTTTAATCATAGTTTTCCTGATTAAATTTTAATTAATTTTTAGAAAAAACGTTCAATAAAGGCAATAGGAAAGAGCCTCAACAAAAGAAGATTTTTAAAAATCTTTTTGTAGTTTTTGATTTTTCTAAAATGATGGATTGAAAGTTTTTTTGAGTTGATAAAATAGAAGTCAAAGTCAGATAGATTATCCGACCATTGACACTATTTTTCTTATAGCTGATTGTTTTTTTGTACCACAGACTTCCTAGTCTGTGTAGTTTTAATTCAAAGAAGCTACAAAAAGCTCTTTTTTAATCTGCAAAGAAACTGATGTTTGATTTTGCAAATTATCTCCTACTGGGCAGCGTCTTTCAATTTCATATAACCATCCTAATAATTCAGTTTCAGTAGCCGTAGTTTGAGGTTTCAGACTAACTTCAATGCGATGAAAACCTGCTCGTTCTGTTGTATATTCTCCCAAAAGTTTGGCAGGATTTAGCTCTCCAGAAACATTAATTTCTAGTTTTTTAAGAACAATATTAAGTTCTTTGGCTACAATGTGTGCCACCACATTCAGACAACCCGCGTAACCAGCCAAAATATATTCGACAGGATTTGGGTATTCATTTGTACCACCTAATTCAATAGGCTCATCGATAGTAAGTTCGAATTCTCGGCTTTTTCCTGTAAATTTTGCCGAGCTTTTATTGATTCCTTGAAATGAGAAAGAAAGTATAGACATTTTTTCGTAATTTTGAAAGATTGAAATAAGTAAAACACAAAGAGGCTGCAACCTCGTTTTATGGAAAATGATAATCAAAACCTTGTTTTCTAGCCAAAACAAGGTTTTTTGTTTTTTAATTTCTAGTTCAAGCGTCGACGCTTGAACTAGAAATTAAAGTTAAGCTAAAACAGGAGCAAATACTTTTTCAAAAGCATTTATAAAATCACCTTTGATGTCATCTATATATTCAATACCTACCGAAACTCTCAATAAAGTTGGGTGTACACCTGCTTTTACTTGGTCTTCTGCTGAAAGCTGCTGATGCGTTGTTGAAGCTGGATGAATAATGAGTGTTTTTGCATCACCCACGTTTGCCAAATGACTAACAAGCTCTAAGCTATTGACAAATTTTTCAGCATTTTCTTTTCCTCCTTTTATTTGGAAAGACAAAACTCCACCAAAACCATTTTTCAAATATTTTTTGGCTAATTTGTTATATGGGCTACTTTCCAATCCTGGGTAATTTACTTTTTCTACTAATTCGTGGTTTTCTAACCATTTTGCAAGCGCAAGAGCATTTTCAACGTGGCGTTGAACACGAAGTGAAAGTGTTTCTAAACCTTGAAGTAATAAAAATGAATTAAAAGGACTAATTGCTGCACCAAAATCTCTTAAACCTTCTACTCTAGCACGAATTGCAAAGGCAATATTTGGCAATCCTAGTGGGTTTCCTTCTCCAAAAGTTTCCCAAAAATTAAGACCGTGATAACCTTCTGATGGCTCAGAGAATTGTTTGAATTTTCCGTTACCCCAATTATAATTTCCCCCATCAACGATAACTCCTCCGATGCTTGTTCCGTGTCCTCCAATCCATTTTGTAGCTGATGCTGTTACTACGTTTGCACCATGTTCTAAAGGACGGAAAAGATAACCTGCTGCACCAAATGTATTATCGACAACTAATGGAATATCATGTTTTCTAGCTAAAGTGGCAATCGCTTCAAAATCTGGAATATTAAACTCTGGATTTCCGATAGTTTCTAAATAAATAGCTTTTGTGTTTTCGTCAATAAGTTTTTCAAATGCAGAAACTTCGCTACCTTCTGCAAAACGAGCTTCAATTCCGATGCGTTTAAAAGCTACTTTAAATTGATTGTAGCTACCACCATATAAGTAAGAAGTAGAAACAAAATTATCTCCAACTTCCAAAATATTATTAAGTGCCGTGAATTGTGCAGCTTGTCCAGATGCAACAGCAAGAGCAGCTACACCACCTTCAAGGGCAGCAATTCGCTTCTCAAAAACATCTGTTGTTGGGTTCATGATACGAGTATAAATATTACCAAACTCTTTGAGAGCAAATAAGTTAGCTCCGTGTTCTGCGTTATTAAAAACATACGAAGTAGTTTGATAAATAGGAACGGCACGAGAGCCTGTTGTTGGATCAACTTCTTGTCCAGCGTGAAGTTGTAATGTGTCGAAATGCAATGGTTTGTTTGACATAGTTTGTAGAATTTAGAGTGATAATTCTGAAAATTATCAATTTATGGAAAAATGAAATTAGATTTGAAATAGTATAAAATAATTTAACTGTATTTTGTTTTAACAGCAAATGTATTTTAATAAAAACTGTAGATACAATTATTTTTGTAAAATTTTAAGCTAAAATAGAATAATTTAGTTTTGCTAAGGTGCAAAAAAACAATTCTTCTTTTTAGGAAAAATACAAAAAAACTAGAGAAATAATAAAACCTAAGAAATAAATTAACAGCAACAACAACACATAACCTTTGGAGTGGCTTGTGCAAAAGAATTAATAGCAAAATGAGAGGTAATAGAATTTACCTGTATATTGGTTGGTGTTGTTTGATTGGGTTGCTCAAGTGTTGAGCTTAGTAGAGTCTGTATAAACATGATGGTTAGAATTTATATGTCCTAAATTCTTTTTAAATTAAACTTAATTAAATTCAAAAAGAAAAAATTTGATTTAGGCAGGAATTAGCACCTTGCGTTAGCAGGTTGCCAGTACATCATTGAGCCTGTTCTCTCTGTACTTCTTTATAAATCTCATACACTTTGGTAAATCATATATGTCTGATTTGATTAAGTGTAGTTGAAGTGTGATGCAATGATACGACGACTTTTTTTATTATCCAAATAAATCTATAAATTCTATGTTAAATAATCGTTAAATTCATTTTTTATCAAAAATAATGCAGTATTATCTTTTTAAAATCGAATTTATTCTATCAAAAAGACTTTTCAAAACTAATCATTGTCATTTTTAGTAGATTTATTATAGATTTGTAAACGATAAAAAATAAACCGAGTGATAAACAACCACAAACACATTAAGAAAAATTATTTACATTCTTTATCTATGAACTCACTTTTTGATGAATCAAAATACAGTACAAGTTGGCATTGATGCCATGTCTTTTTATGTTCCCTCTATTTATTTAGATTTGAAAACATTAGCACCTTCACGCAATCTTGATTATGATAAACTAAGCAAAGGATTAGGCGTTTTGAAAATGGCTCTTCCAGATGTCAATGAAGATGCAGCAAGTATGGCAGCCAATGCCGTTTTAAAATTGATAAAAGATTATAATCTCAATCCAAAAGATATTGGAAGACTTTATATAGGAACAGAATCTGGTCTTGACGGTGCAAAACCTATCGCTACTTACGTTTTAGGGATGATTAATGAGAAATTGCAAGAAGAGAGCAATAAGAAAGAAGAAAAAAATGCAGAATTTTTCAAAAATTGTGATGCCTTAGACATGACATTTGCTTGTATTGGTGGTATTGATGCACTTCAAAATACGCTAGATTGGACTAGAGGAAACGAAAATAGAATTGGAATTGTAGTTTCTACTGATTATGCCAAATATGAAAAACTATCGGGTGGCGAATACACACAAGGTGCAGGAGCAGTTGCCATGCTTATAAAACAAAATCCTAGATTATTAGCTATCAATGATATTTGGGGAGTTTCTACGAAAAGTGAACACGATTTTTTCAAACCTAATTTTAGTGAAACTCCTGTTTTTGATGGTCAATTTTCAAACTCTTGTTATCAAAATCGTTTGCATGATGCTTATTTTTCATTCAAAAAACAGGCTGTTGAAGAAAATTTATGGCTCTTCCGACTTTTTAGCGATTATATGAATTTGACTATCATTCTCAATCTAAAATTTTGAAAGTTTCTAAACCCATACCCACTCCTTTTGAGGGTCTTAATTTTATTATTAATTCCCTCTACTATTCCGTTAGAATATCTATCTTTGAAGAAATTAATAATATCATTTTTCCAAGAATTAAACGTATTTATAAATCTATTTAGAGCCTTATGATTTATTTTTTGAGCTTCTTCTATCCATTGGTCTAGTAGTTTTTTAGCTTCTTGTTTACTCAAATCAGTATTAAATATATTTTGTAATTCCACTTTCATAAAATACACCTGTCTAAGCGTTGAGCTAAACCTAAACGCTTTAAGTAAAACTCGTCTTTCTTTATAAGTAAGGTCTTTCCATGCCTTGTATAAAAGCCATTTTATTTGCTTGAAATGAACGTTTTTATCATCTTTTCGTCGTAATTCTTTACGAATGCTATCTAGCACTTTATTACAATGCTGAAAAAAATGAAAGCGATCTATTACTACATCAGCGTTAGGAAATACTTCTTTTGCTGTATTTGAAAATCCCTCCCACATATCACAAGAAAATACTTCTATACTAGTACAAAAAACTTCGCCTTTGGATAAAAAATAGGCTTTTAAATACTCTTTATTACGGTATTCTAAAATATCCCAAACTTGACCTGTATCTAAATCTACTAAAACAACAGCATATTCCTTTTTTCCTTTTTTGTAAGCAAATTCATCAATACCTAAACGTCGAGGAAAATAATCTAGGTGTTTTTTTATCTCACGTTTACTATAGGTTTTAAAAATACCATCTAAAACATCCCAAAGTATGTTTTCTCGGATAGCTACTTCTTTGAAACTGCTATCTTTCAAACATAAATAAAGATATTTTTCCAAACGATGAGTTTGATTTTTTTGCTTAGAAACAAAACTAAAAACTTCTTGAAAGTAACGAGTACAATCTTGACAATGAAATTGACGAGAAGTTAAGTGTAAATAAACCTCTTTGTCTAAAATATTTCGGTCACGAACAATACGTTCTGAAGTAGAAGTCACTTTATTGCACTTTTTCAAGCAATTAGGACAAATAGAATCGGCTAAATTACTTTCTCCATAAATAGTTAAGCGAAGTGGAGAAGATTCTATTTTCGTTACTGAAAAATCTGAAAAACCTAATAAAATTGCTATTGTGTTAGTATCCATAGAAAGGCTAAATTAAGAAATTATCGCTAAATTGTCGGAAGAACCAAATTTATACAATGAAAACGATATTCTTTCCAAAAAATGGAGTAGCTTAATTTTTCATTTGCCTTACGCTTTTCATGGAAAACGAATATTTAGTCAGATTTTTACGGAAGAAAGAGTTTTGACAAATAATAAAGAGATAAAAAAAGAATTTTTGAAAAAGCTAAATTTGAGTGAAGAGGAGTTGAGTTTAGAAGCAAATCAGGTGATTAAACTTGTTTCAAAAACTGATTTGTATAAAGATTTTGTAAAAAACAAAATTACTGATAGTCAATTAGCATCTTCCGAAATTGGAAATATGTACACAGCTTCTATTTTTATGGCGTTGATGAGTTGTTTGGAAATGAAATTAGTAAATAATAATGAAGAAAATGAATGTTTAGAAAATCAAAAAATAGGTTTTTGTGCGTATGGAAGTGGTTCAAAATCAAAAGTTTTTGAAGGCATTTTGCAATCAACTGCAAAAGAAATAGTAGAGAAGTTTGACGTTTTTTCTACTTTAAAAAACAGAAAATCTATTAGCTTAGATAGCTACGAAAAACTTCACGACAAAACACAAACGACTCCATTAGCTAATCAAAAAGAAGGTTTTGTATTGTCCGAAATCAAAGCAGAACCAAAAACATTAGCGAAAGCTCGTTTTTATTCTTATCAGAAGTAATTTTGACTTTAGCGCAAACACACGAAATTTATTTATTATTCCAATTTTTTGATAAAGTATAGTGGTGGGAGATTTTATTTGTCTTGACATTGATTATACAGCTTAATAATTGATTTTGATAAAATATTGAGCTAGATAAACTTAGATACAAAAACACCTTACTTCAAAAAAGCAAGGTGTTTATCAATCCACTAAAATTAATTTCTATTACTTAGTTTTTAATAACTCTATGTGTGAAACGGAAGTCTTTTCCTGTAATTTCTACAATATACAGTCCTGTTTTTAAGCGTTGAGTGGGAAGTGTAATTTCTTCATTTCCATTTACAAAAGTAGTTTGGAGTGAAACTTCTTTTCCTTGTGCATCAAACATACGAACAGTTACATTTTGAGATTCGATGACTGATAATTGTAATTTTGCGTTTTGTGTAGTTGGATTTGGGAAGATTTTAAATTCATTTACTGTATTCTGAATTGTCATTTCTTCTTTTTTATCGTTATTATTATTCGAACGATTTCCAACAGCAATTTTTGAAGTTCCTGTAATGTTGATATGATAATCTTCTACTTCGCCATAACTAAATGTTTCACAAGAAGTAGAGTTTGCATTGTATTTCATCGAAACACGCATACGAGTTGTACCTGTTGAAGCTGTGGCAGGAACGCTAATTGTTCCACTTACAGAAGACGAATTACCAGCCGAACGAGTATAAACTGTTTCGTTACTGTCATTAAAATCTCCATCTCTATTCCAATCAATAAAAACAGTGTAAGCCTCATTATAAATACTTCCAGCCCAAGCAGGATAAATAGTAATCGTTTGAGAACTTCCTTTACTTACCGTTGTGCTAAGATTTGTATAATCTTTATAACCATCATTTGCACCAGAAGTATTATTGATAGAGCCAAAAACTACTCTGTTAATCCATTCGTCAGAAACACTATTACCTTTTGATGCACAATAACCTGTTGGTGCTGCTGTATTTCCACCTCCTGTACTTCCTCCACTACCATCAGAATTGTTATGGTTTCCCAAATAAGAAAAAGTATCCTGTGAAAAAGAAGTCCATTCAGCAACTGTATAAGTTGTATTTCCTCCTGTAACCGTCGTTTTTCTAACCAAAGTAACATCTGCACCAAAAGTAGCCGAGCTATTAAAAACACCCACTACATCAACTAAAGAACTATTTTTGAATAATCCTACAGCATCATTTCCGTTAAATGTAATTGCACTAGAAGAAGTAACTAAATCTCCTTTTGCTTGTAATGTTGAAGAAGCAGAAGAATAAACAATTACATACGTCTGACCTGCTGCCAAACTTCCACTAAGAGAAAGTTCAGAACCCCAGCTACCACTTCCATTTGCTTGTTTTTGAAGAGAATAACCAGAAAGACTAACCGATGAAGAAGTTGGATTATAAATTTCTAATGCTTTATTATTAGAAGAACCCTCAACATATTCAGAAATAAAGAGCTCTGCTCCAGTAGTTGGTGGCGTTGTTCCTCCACCTCCACCAGTAGAACCTGTTTGAATATTGAGCGTATAATCTTCTACTTCGCCATAACTAAATGCTTCACAAGAAGTCGGAATACCATTATATTTCATAGAAACACGCATACGAGTTGTTCCTGTTGTAGCTGTTGAAGGAATTGTAATACTTCCTGTTGCCGTTGCTGAAGTAGAAGCAGTTTTTGAAAAAACAAGTTCACCAGTATCTGTAAAATCTCCATCTTTATTCAAATCTACCCAAACGGCATAACCTTCTGCATATTGAGAACCACTCCAAGAAGGATAAATTGTAATTGTTGTGCTACTTCCTTGTGTTACGTTTGCTGTTAAGTTTGTATAGTCTTTATAACCTGCATTTGCACCAGATGTATTATCGATAGAACCAAAAGTAACTCTGTTTATCCATTCATCAGAAACGCTATTTCCTTTTGAAGCACAATAAGAAGTTGGTGTTCCTCCACCTGTTCCACCTCCAGTACCTCCACCAGACAAATTCCAAGCGATTGCTACTGTATTAGGATAGTCAATGTACGGATTACGGTCGCCTTGATACTGTTCGATTTTATTATTTCTGTCTATTTCGGCTGCATCAACAGGGTCTTGCAAATGCCATTGATACAAAACATTAATATCTGCTACTTGACTCATTGCACCTGCTTGCGTTGGGTACATTGTGTAAAAATAAAAAATTGCACGAGCCGTATTTCCTTTATGGTCTTCACGAGGCTCAAAAGTTTGAGAAGCATATTCACTATACTCATCGATATTTGAAGAAGGAATAGAAGTTTGTTGTGAAGAATTGACCATCCATTTCTCCGTTTGAGAATCATTTATTTCTGCAAAAGGATAATTTGAGCGTGTCCCATTCCAATCCACATAAGTAGGAAAAAGATGATGAATATCTGAAACCATTGGGTCAGCTTTTCCAAAGAAACTTTGAGGCACTGTATGTTCGCAGTTGATAGGCATTGGGTTTGTGCCTGTTCCTCCATACGTCCAAGGTTGTACAAAACCTGAATATACGCCAGTAATTGAGTTATTTTTGTTATCGATGTAATTGTACATATACCTTCTAGCTGTTGAGTAGCCTAGGGTATTGTGTTTTCCATCATGATAATTTTGTTTGTACCAAGTCCTTAGAGCAGAACCTGAAAGATTAGAAGGGGGAGCAGTTTGTGCGTTTACTGAAAAAGTAAAACAAAGAAAAATCAATAAAACAGAAAAAAATTGGAATCGTAAATTCGTAGTCATTTTTGAAAAGGGAAAGGGAACTTTAGAGAATAAATTTTTATAGTAAAAGGGGATATTGAGAATTAGAAATCAATTTGATTCATCAAATTTTAATCATTTGTAATTCTAATATTTCCAAAACTACTCCCTTTGCTTTACACTCACAATCAAAAAACAGTTAAGATAGTAAAGTGATTTTTGTGTAAGAATTAGAAGATTTTATTAGAGTTGTGAGATAAATACGTAAAGTTTTGTTCTTAATTTGTTCACAATAAAAGGCTTGATTACTAAGAAGTTAATGCGAACTTTGTAAAGTAAAAAATAGATTAAAATACACTCAAAAGACTTCAAATAGCTTTTTTAAAATTTAAACCTTAGGAATAGGCTTTGAATTTTGTATGAACTAAGTGTTAATTAAACCAAACTTTATTATTTTTCTATTTTAATAAAAAACCATAGAATAGTAAAGCCATTTTAACATTAACGCTAATTTAATTTTGTGTTTTTTGAGTAACTCAGAATTAACATTTACAAACTTTAGACTATTATTTCTATATTGATAAGCACATAAAGAAATTATTAAAAATGGATTTACTCCTCGAACTTGCCTTCATTCTTTCCAAATACCCTCTCAAATCTTTAGATCAAGTTTTATCAAAAGATTCTAAAATGAGAAGGCTTTTTGATGCTGTTTCAAAAGGAATTATTCAGACTGATGAGGAGGCTGCCAGTTTTTTGTATGAAACTTCTCCTTCTGATAAGCGTTATTTGATGCTCAAACGAAATTTAATAAACAAACTTTTCGAACTTTTACTTTCTAGTGATTTGGAAGTAGAAAAAAAAATACGAAAGAGCAAACGAAAAGATATTTTTAATCAAGAAGAAACTAAGTTTTTAGCAAATCAATATTTAATTATTGCAGATAAATTATTGATTCAAAATGTATATCACAATGCTGAAAAAATTATTGAAAGAGTTAGGCAGAAAGCAAAAGAATATCATTTGATAGAAATAGAATGGGAATGTGTCCGAAAACTTCGAACTATTTATGCACTCAAAGGATTTGCTAACGAAACTGAAAAATACACCCTAGAGGCACAGGAGCTAAGAGAAGAGATGATTTTTTTGGATAACTTGAAAAGTTACTGGGAAGTAATGCAAGCTAAAACTAAATTTTTTATTGGGCAATATTCTGAATGGGAAGCCGAAGCCTACGCAGCCGAAAAACTAACAGAAAAGTATTATAAAAAATATGAAGAAGACGAAAAAAACACACATCCATTAGCTAAATTATACGGTTTTCGTTTCAGAAATATTCGTCTTTTACAAAGCCACCCTCAACTCAAAGAATTACAAAAAAATACAAATGATTGGCAAGAACATTTTCAAACGTATCCTCATCTGAATACACCTACACGGAATTTAGAGTTACTGACTGCACAAATTTATACACATCGTTATGCAGGAGAATTTTTGCAAGCCTTACAATTAATAAAAAAAGCTGCCAAACTCACAACCTATCAAGCCTTTAATAAATTTAAGATTCAAGAACTTTACTTTGATACACTTTTAAAGATAAATGAACCCAAACACGGCTACAAACAGGCAGCACTTATTTTGTTAGAAGTTTTGCAAACGCCACAATTTGAAAGACTTGATAAATGGGACAAATCTTCTTGGCGATTGCGTGAAGCCTATTTATTTTTGATTTTAGAAGATAAAGACCCAAAATTAGTCAAGAAATTTACACCTAATTTTTATAGAAAAAATCTACTTTTGCAACTTCCAGATGAACCCATTACAAAAGACAAAACAGGATATAATATCATCCGAATTTGGATAAAATTAGTGTTTTTATTCTATACAGGAATGGAAGACTTTGTTTCAGAATCAAATAATTTCAGAAATTATTATCAAAGACATTTAAAAGACTCAAAAGATGAACGTTTGCGATTATTTGTTTTATATTTAATTAAAGTAGCTCAGAATGATTTTGCTCCTACTTTTTTGGAAGAAAATAAATTAGAACTACCACAAGAAAACTATAATTTCACAGAATTTGGTTGTTATGAAAGAATGGAAGAGTTGCTTTTCAATTTTTGTAAGAAAGTTTTTTGATACAACGATAGCAACACCAACATGCATATAAAACTACCTCATCAATTTTACCATTTCAGTAAACACATACTTTCTATTTCTTTGGTCAGTAGCAACAATTTTTACTGTGTATTCTCCTGAAGGAGCAAGACCATTTCTATATCTTCCATCCCAACGCTGACCTATATTATTAGTTTGAAAAACACCTTCTCCCCACTTATTAAAGATTATCATATCAAACTTTTTTATAAATTTACTTTCTACTCCATAGGTATCGTTTAGATTATCACCATTTGGTGTAAAAACATTTGGGAAATTAATAAAAGAATTAAAATCAATACGTATAGTATTTGAATAAGTAACAGAATCGCCCAAATCGGCTCGTATTCTTATATAACTGGTTTGATTTAATTGGCTTCCAATATCTATAGAATATGTTCCTGAACTAGAAACCGATTGTATATTAAAAGGCTGCTTTCCTATTGAATCAGTCTGTTCGAAAGTATAATTACTTGTAACCTCTCCTTCAAAGGCTGTCCAATCAAAATAAAGTGTTCCTTCTTTTTCACTTGTATTTCCTTCCATTCTTATTATAATTGGACAAATAAAAGGACTGGGTTCAGAAGTCAAATCACAAGCATTTGTATAAGAAATAGAATAACAATAGGGTGCAGCTTCAATATCTACTGCTCTATCCTCAAAAATTGAATCGGCTGAATTGACAGTATAAACATTTTCAATCCCAGCATCATTTTTTCTAGTTATTTTAGCTCCAGTAACTACTGCTCCCAACAAACCAACAGGATAAGACCACGAAAAAACAGTCTGCCCAGTAGGAGTAAAACTTGCATATACATCAAAAACAGGAGGAGGTAGCGCATTCGAAGCAGCCAAAATACAACGTTTAGGACTTATGATTTGAAGTCCAGAAACAAACTCTGTTTCCAACTGATAACAATAGGTTACCTTACAAGCAATATCCTCATCAGAAATAGTAGTAAAATTGACATCAGTTGAATCATAAATTACATTTCCATCTTTAGAAAGTTTATAAAGCCTGTATTTTACAAATTCTGTATCATCAATCGCTGTAACTCTTGTCCAGTTAATATCAATATAGTTTTCTTCTCCTCTCAAGAAGACATCAGCAGCATAAAAAAGCGATGAGCTTTCTGTTTGATTAGAACATACATCTTGAACTGAAATACGATACACTGCATTTGGCGAAATATTCTGAATAGTAAAACTTGTAGAACCTAATGGAATAGCATTGATGATTTCAAAACTATTTCCTGTCATGATTTCTAAATTATGAGGCAAATCAGTTCGTAATATATATTCTATTGTTGCACTTCCATTTTCAAAAGACTCAAAACGAGTTACTGTAGGTGGTAAAAGTTCGCCCAAAGGGGTTATTATTTCACTACTTGGTGTGCAGTTTTCTGCGCCATCTGTAAAAAGCCCTCTTACAGTAATCGTAAAGTTATTTAGAGAGGTGTAAGTATGGTCTGCAAACTCATTATCTCCGACAGTTACAGACTGATTATCTCCAAAATCTATTTTATAAGAATCGTAATAATCTTCATTTATTTGAACTCTCACTTTTGTATCTATACAACGAATAACATCAAAATCAACAACTTTGGGAGCAAAAACTTCAATAATATTTTCTTGCCTGACAGAATCTCCTCCTGCACCTCCTGTATTTATGAGTTGAGAAATAGAATAAATACCTGGTTGTTGGAATGTAAAAATGGTTTCTTGTTGTACTCTTGCACCTCCAAAGCGATAAAAAACTAAATTTGGGTCTGCTCCAGAACAATCCGTAACATTGACTGTTAGAGGCGCACATCCTTTTACATTAGAAACATCAAAACAAGGGGTTTGAGCAAATATATTTTCTTGTTGAAAAAGAAACAAAAAAAGAGTTAGTACAATAATTAAAAAACTAGAAGACAAATATTTTTTATTTTTTAAATCCATATTTTTATAAAAAATGTAATTTATAATTTTACGATAATAGCACTTATGAATAAAGTTTGAGTATAAAACGAATAGAATAGAGAAAAAATACAAATCAAAGACACAAAGTTAGAGAATATGTGATTTTTTATGAAATAAAAATTCTGTTTTTTTAAATACAAAGTTCACTAAAAACACAGAGAGTTGAAATACTATTATTCGAACAAAATGGCTCTTATGTTACTGTTTTAAAAAATAAGCACTTCTGCATTAAACTATTGTCAGAGTTATTTTGGATTACCAAAAAACTACTGACAAAATTTTTATGAACACCCTGTAGGGCTGCATAACAAATTGTCGCATAAACAGGGTTTTAACCCTATCGTTTACCCACAAGTCTAAAATAGGTTGTTTTTGCATAAAATAGTTTCCAAAACAATGGAAATGTTGAAATTTGTAGGGCAAAGGCTTGCCTTTGACAAGTTAGGTAGTCATTTTTTAGTTTGAAAAGAATACAAATACAGTCAAAGGCAAGCCTTTAACCTACAAATACACTATCTGTGTTTTACGTTTAAAAACATGTGGGTAAACAGTAGGGTTTTAACCCTGTTTTATTTTTGTAGTGCGACAGTTTGTTATGCCCCCCTGTAGTTTTGTAAAAGTAAAGACAACAATTATGCAGATAAACTTCTATGTTAAGCTAACATTTTTTATAATAACTTTTGGCTTGATTTTTTCGTTTCTAAAGAATAAATCGTACATTTAATTATGTTGATAATAAAAAAACGAAATTTTATATCATTTCATAAACATTCAAAACTTCTCTAAAATTCATTTATCTATAAATAAACTCACAAAACCATACCATTATGTTGAATCTAATTTGGCTTATCTTAAAGCGCATTGACTGGAAAAAAATTATCATAGGAATCATTATACGTACAATCTTGAAAAAAATTTTCAAATAAAATGTACTATCAATACTATCAGTAACTCCCATTTTTGAAAAAATCTTTCAGAAGTGGGATTTTTTATTTCTTTTTTGTAACTTATGAGTAAATTTTAACAAAACAAATTTATCATTACTAACTAAATTACTTTTTTATGGGACTTTGGGATAAAATTAGTGGACAATTTATCGATGTTATCGAATGGATAGATGATAGCAGAGATACAATCGTTTACAGATTCAACAGAGACGGAAATGAAATCAAATATGGAGCGCAACTTACTGTCAGAGAAGGACAACAAGCTGTTTTTATTAATGAAGGACAATTAGCAGATGTTTTTCCTCCTGGAAGATACGAACTATCCACTCAAAACATGCCTCTTCTAACCACTTTGAAAAGTTGGAAGTATGGATTTAATAGTCCCTTTAAGGCAGAAGTTTATTTTGTAAATATGCGTCCCTTTTATGATAATAAATGGGGAACTAAAAACCCAATTCGTGTTAGAGATGCCGAACTTGGTTCGATGGGTATAGAAATTCGTGCTTTTGGTAGCTTTGCTTTTAAAGTAATTGAACCGAGTCGTTTTCTTATCGATGTAGTAGGAACAGATGGACATTTTACGACAGAAGAAATTACAACAAAACTCAAAAGTTTGGTTGTGAAACAGTTTACTGATGGACTGGGAGAAAGCAAAATCCCTTTCTTAGACTTAGCTGCTAATTATGAAGAACTGGCTGCAATAATCAAGAAAAAATTAGTATTAGATTTTGACCGTTATGGTGTCGATATTACTGATTTTATTGTAGAGAATATGTCCTTACCAGATCATGTACAAAAAGTACTTGACCAAAGAAATGAAATGGAAATTATGGGACGTTCTATGCAGGGAAATCTTAATAATTATACCCAATTCAAAATGGGACAGGCAATGGAAGATTCTGCCAATAATCCAAACGGAGGAAATGATGGAATGAGCATGGGAATGGGAATGGCAATGGCAAACCAAATGTCTAACCAAATGCAACAACAGCAACAAAACCAAAACCAACAGCAAAATAGCACTCCACCTCCTCCAATGGTCGCTTTCCATGTGCATTTAGATGGACAACAAGCAGGTCCTTTTCCATTGGGAGAAATACAAAAAATGATACAAAGTGGACAAATTACTCGCACTTCGTATGTATGGAAAGCAGGAATGGCAGAATGGGCAGCAGCCGAAAAAGTAGCTGAACTACAAAACTTTTTTGGAAGTGTGCCACCACCTCTACCTCCACCACCGATGTAATATTGGTTAATAAATGACTTCAATATAAAATATCAACACCTACTAAATTATTTTTTTGGTAGGTGTTTTTATTATTCATAGCTTTCTTCAAAGCTATTTGTTTTTAAGTTTTCAATTAATTCTAAAAGACCTTTTTGTCCTTTCTTTTTATACCAACGAGAAACCTCTTCCTGAGCTAAAAAATAATGAACTTGTGCATTTTCTGTAAAAAATTGTTCTGTAGTTTGAAGATTTTGTAAAGAAAAAGATGAAAATGCAATAGAATCCAAATTACTGGAAGAATGAGAATGAGAATAAAAATTAGAATCAGAAATAGAATCCTTTTTCTCTAAATCAATTAAATTTTTCCAATCTTCTTGTAAAACAGTCCAATATTCAAAACGCTTATCGACAAGCATCGCCAAACCCTCATCAAACCAAATAGGTATTTTTTGTCTTCTTGTCTGCCAACCTAATCGTTCCATAAGTTCGGCATGAGAAAGTTCATGACTCAATACATCAATGTTTGTTCCTTTAGGAGAAAGAATAATATAAGCACCAAAAGGAGTAAGATGCGTCATACCTGTTTGATATTGAGCCTTTTGAGTGCTTGAACTTCCAAAAAGCTGCATTACTTCATTTGTATTTCCGACTAAAATAGAAGGTTTAGCTTCTGTGTTTCCAAAAAGTGAATCAATTCGAAGTTTTGACTTTTGATAAAGGAGAATAATATTCTGACGCTCTTCTTTATTCATTTGAGGATTTACATAAATATTAATTGGTTTGAATTCTAGTTTATCCAAATAAAAATCTTTCCAAAAAATACTTCGCACAAGTGTAGGTGCATAAAAAAAAGTGAGGACAATGAGCCAAAAAATAAGTAATAAAAAAGCAATGCCTATCCATTTTTTGATAGAAATAGGAGGTTTGAAGAAATTTAACATCACTTTTTTATATACTTTTTTTTTTAAACTAAATGTCTTTTTTCCATTTCAGTAATAAAGTTCTCTTTCAAGTCTTTCTGAAAACGCTCAATCATTTCTTGTTCGGCTTCATCAATTCCATCACTTGCTTTGGCTACCTTTTTCAAAACATCTATCAAATAAGCATACTCTTTATCTTGTCCATGTTGTGTAAATGTATCTAAAGCTTTTTTATAAACATCTTTCAAATCAAGATTTTTATTTGATTCGTAATTAAATGACCATTTTATTTGAGAAGCCCAAGGATGCCCTTCCAAAATAGCATCTAAGGCTCGTATTTCCTCAGGCTGAATGAGTCCGTCTGCCATAGCAAGTGCATAAATGAGTTCGCCAAAAGCATCGTATAAACGTTCTTTATTCATTGTTTTTTGTTGATATTGCTTGTGAGGAACACAAAGCAGTTGTACTATTTAGTTCTAATTATTTCTATTGAAAGAATAAAAATATTGGTTATCTGACAATTTTTGTAAATTTTTGATTTTTACTCCATTAGGAGTTTTATATTGGTAGAAAAATAGAAACGTTAAAACTCATCTACTCCGTAGGAGTTGTATAGCATTTTTTACTACCTATTCTAAATGCTACCAATGTGTAGTTCCTAACGGAACAGAATACAGTTTCTAGCTTCTTAACTTTGCTACCAATATCAAGTTCCTACGGAACAGAAAGGCAAATAAGTCTATTAATGAGCTGTAATTTAACTACCCATGTTACACGCTCCACAAAAATTATCAGATAACCAAAATATTTTCCTTTGTTGTTCTCTTCTTTCACGAATAGCCTACGAAAATAAAAAATCCTTTCATTTTTATAAATAAAAGGATTTTTGTTGTTTTTGTTTCAATTTCTACTTGTTTTTTTTAATAAAAGTAGAAATTATATTTATTTGCTGCAATAATCACTTTAGATAATAAGCATTGCATCACCATAACTAAAGAAACGGTATTTTTCTTTGATTGCCAATTCGTAAGCCTCCATAACTAAATCATAACCACCAAAAGCACAATTCATCATCAAAAGAGTAGATTGTGGATAATGAAAATTAGAAATAAGTGCATTACAAATTTTGAATTCGTAAGGAGGGAAAATAAATTTATCTGTCCAGCCTCCATTTGGTTTTAGATGGTCATTTGCAGAAACTGATGATTCTAAAGCACGCAAAGAAGTAGTACCAACAGCACAAATTTTCTTTTTGGCATCAATCGCTTCATTGACAGCATGTACAGTTTCTTCTCCTACTTCAAAATTTTCAGAATCCATTTTATGTTTTGTCAAATCTTCTACTTCTACTTGACGAAACATTCCCAAACCTAAATGAAGTGTGATTGGGTGGAAACTTGTTCCTTGTAATTGTAATCTTTTTTGAAGTTGAGGTGTAAAGTGAAGACCAGCTGTAGGAGCAGCTACTGCACCTTTTTGACTTGCAAAAATTGTTTGATAACGGTCTTTGTCTGATTCTTCAGCTTCTCTACCAATTTCACGAGGAAGAGGAGTTTCTCCTAACTCTTCCAATGTTTTATAAAATTCTTCAGGCTCGCCATCATATAAAAAACGAATTGTACGACCTCTTGAAGTAGTATTGTCGATAACTTCTGCTACTAACTCTCCTTCTCCAAAGAAAAGTTTGTTACCCACTCTGATTTTACGAGCAGGATCAACAAGCACATCCCAAAGATGCGAAGTAGAGTTTAATTCTCTTAATAAGAATACTTCGATTTTGGCATTTGTTTTTTCTTTATAGCCATACAAACGAGCTGGAAAAACCATTGTATCATTGACAATCATTTTATCCCCCTCCCCAAAGTAATCCAATACATCTTTGAACATTTTGTGTTCGATAACGCCTGTATCACGATGTACGACCATAAGACGAGAATCATCACGATTATCAGTAGGGTATTTTGCTGTCAATTCTTGAGGTAAGTCAAATTTGAATGACGATAATTTGTAGCGTTTTGTAGATTTGTAACCAGGTGCTTTGATAATAGTTGTAGGTTTTGGGTTGATGGATTTAGTAATTTTGTACTAAGCAGTTTCAAAAAATAAAATTGTGTGTTTATAATTTAGATAAAAGAACACTAATGCCCTCATTTTGTCTAAAAGAAACAACAATTATCGAAACTAACTACAAAAATACAGAATAGTTATTTTATGCTCAAATTATTTTTCATAAAAAAGCAGCATAATTTTAGCTTTTATGTAATTTAGTAATCGAATTTAGATTTTCATTCTTTAATTAAAGCACCTATAAATCAAATTTATGTTGAATTTCTTAGTAAGAAAATCGTATTTTTGAAAATAATGTGTTTTTAGAAACAATAATAATTCACATAAAATTTAATTTTTAATCAAAAAAAACCTAATCAATTATTTACTATGACTATCAAAATAAATCATATCAAATTTTCTATTTTTTCTTCTTTTATCCTCTTGTTTGTAATAGGAGTTACTTTGTCTTCTTTCAAAATAACAAATACGACAAACAAAAAAATGTTATCTCCAAAATCGACAGTTCCTTCTGTTGCTATCAAAACACTCAAAAATCAAACAGTTAATATTCAAGAAACACTCAACAAAGAAGGTTATACAATTATTAGTTTTTGGGCTACATGGTGCAAACCTTGTATTTCTGAGCTGAGTGCTATCAATGACGAATATATCGACTGGCAGGAAGAAACAGGTGTAAAAGTCGTAGCAATTTCTGTTGATGATGCTCGTAGTAAAAATCGTATTCCAACTATTGTAAATGGAAAAAACTGGGCATTTGAAGTCTATAGTGATGAAAATAGTGATTTAAAGCGTGCTTTGAATGTCCAAAATGTTCCTCATACGTTTATCGTAAATGCAGAAGGAGAAATTGTTTGGCAACATACTTCTTATAATCCAGGGGATGAAGCTCATTATATTGAATTTATAAAAGAAGAATTAGCAAAACAAAAAGATGATAATATAGATTCTGATAAAAACTAAATTAGTTACATTGGTTTTCTTTGTCTATATTTTTGACTAAATTGTGGGATAGGATTACTAATTCTATCCCATAAAAAATGCCTTTTATTTTACCCTTGTTTCATATCTATCTTTTCTCGCTGTGAAAAAAAAATATTTTATTCTTAGTCAATTTTTTAAATTATTTTCAATCAGTCTGTTTTCTTTTTTTGTATTACTTTCTTTGATTTTTACTTTTAGTAGTTGTGATTCTCGCCAACCTATCTCAGAAACTTTAGAAAGTGATGAGCAACGAAGAGTAATTTATGGACAACCTGTTTCTGTAAAAAACACAGATTTTACGGTCGTTCCTATGCAAATAGTTAATGCAAGAGATATTGCAGAAGCTCGTTATACAGATGATGGAAAAACGGCTGAAGATATTTCACAGAATGCTCATAATTTGATTTTCTTTGATGAAAAAACAAAAGAAACACATCTTCTGACTACTCAAAAATTCAAACGAATTGCTTTTTATTTCGAAGAAATAGGAACGTATAAAGAATCTTCTACTATTATTTTATATAAAACTGTTCAAGAAGATTATAATCAAGATGGTTTTTATGATTGGAAAGATGCTGTTGTGATGTATGTTTCGGATAATAGAGGGCGTTATTTTAGAGCTGTTACACCACGAAATACACGAACAATAGATTGGACAGTAGAAAAAGAAAAAGGGCAAATTTATTTTAGATATATTTCAGATAGTGATTCAAATCATGTTTTTGATTTAAAAGACCCTGTACATATCAATAAATTAGATTTAAAACAACTTAGAGATGCCAAAAGTCTAAAAGATTCTACTCAGATATCAACTCCTTTGATGAATACTGAAGAAAGAAAACGTTATGAAGAGATTTTATTAAATAATCACTAATTTTTTTGTGGATGTTCTACTAAGAAAAAGCACTTTATTAAAGTTATTTGGTTGTTACTTTGAACTATAAACACCTTATAACCAACAAATTAAATTAGCAATTTGTAACTACTCCTAAGAAATAACTACAAACTATTAAAACAGCAAAGCAACCCAAAAGTTATTTTTTTCATCTAGGTTCTAAATTAGTAATTCTATTACTTTTTTAATTGTTGGAACAAAAAAAAGCAACCTTCTTTGAAAGTTGCTTTTTTTGTGTGGAAAGTTGTAAGAAATTTCTCCTATCACTTGTATTTTAAAGTCCTGCTCCTTCTTTAATTTCATCCACCACTGAAGGATCAACTAAAGTAGAAGTATCTCCCAAATTAGAAACATCTCCTTCTGCAATTTTCCTCAAAATTCTACGCATAATTTTTCCAGAGCGAGTTTTTGGAAGTCCAGAAACGATTTGAATTTTTTCAGGCTTGGCAATCGCTCCAATTTCTTGTGAAACGGTTTTCAAAATTTCAGTTCTTAAATCTTCTATGGATTTAGATGAATTTTCATCACAAATCACAAAAGCATAAATTCCTTGTCCTTTTATGTCATGAGGATAGCCTACAACTGCTGATTCGATTACGTCTTCGTGTTGATTTATAGCATCTTCTACTTCTGCTGTTCCCATTCGGTGTCCAGAAACATTAATTACATCATCTACTCTTCCTAAAATTCTGTACATTCCATCATGATCTCTTTTACAGCCATCACCAGTAAAATAATAACCTTTATAAGTAGAAAAATAGGTTTGTTTACAACGTTCATGGTCGCCATAAGTTGTGCGTAAGATACTAGGCCAAGGATATTTAATACATAAATTTCCTTCTACATTATTTCCTTCAAGTTCATTTCCTTCTGAATCTAATAAAACAGGCTGAATACCTGGAAGTGGAAGTGTCGCACAAGTCGGTTTGTTAGGTGTAACTCCTGCCATGTTAGATATCATCATTCCACCCGTTTCAGTTTGCCACCATGTATCGACGATTGGACAATTTCCTTTTCCGATATGATGATGATACCAATCCCATGCTTCTTCATTGATAGGTTCGCCCACTGTTCCCAAAACACGCAAAGAAGACAAATCATATTTATTGACAAACTCAAGTCCTTTTGCTTGTAGCGCACGAATAGCCGTTGGAGCAGTATAAAAAATAGAAACTTTATACTTATCTACTACTTCCCAAAAACGACCTGCATCTGGAAAAGTAGGTGTTCCCTCAAACATCATAGTCGTCGAACCTGCCAAAAGAGGTGCATAGACAATATACGAATGTCCTGTAATCCAACCAATATCAGCCGTACACCAATAAATATCATCTTCTTGAAGCTGAAAAACATTCTCAAAACTATATTTTGTATAAACCATATAACCACCTGCATGATGTACAACTCCCTTTGGTTTTCCTGTCGAACCCGAAGTATAAAGAATAAATAAAGGATCTTCAGCATCAATAATTGTAGCAGGACAAAATGGGTCAGCTTTTTCGGTTTGTTCGTGCCACCAAATATCTCTACCTTCTTTCATCGTAACATTTGAATCTGTACGTTTCAAAACGATTTGTTTTTCGATAGAAGGACAGGTTGAAAGGGCTTCATCTACTACACTTTTTACTTCAAATACTCTATTTCCTCTAAAATTCCCATCAGAACTCAAAACTACTTTTGCTTGTGCATCATTAATTCTATCAGCCAATGCAGAAGAAGAAAAACCTGCAAAAACTACTGAATGAACTGCTCCAATTCTAGCACAAGCCAAAACTCCAATAGCAAGTTCGGGAACCATTGGCATGTATAAAACAACTCTGTCGCCTTTTTCTATCCCATTATTTTTCAAAACATTAGCAAATTCACATACTTTTTCATGTAATTGTTTGTAAGTAAATTCTATTTCGTCGTCATCTGGGCTGTTAGGTTCCCATATTAAGGCTACTTTATCACCTTTTGTGAGTAAATGTCTGTCTAAGCAATTTTCTGTAATATTAAATTTTGCGCCTTCAAACCATTTTACATAATAATCTTCAAAGTTATAATCTAAAACTTTGTCCCAGCGTTTGTGCCAAGAAAAAGTTTCTGCTACATCTTCCCAAAAACGTTCAGGATTTTCTACGCTTTTTCGATAAGCTGTACTATAATCTTCTAAGGTTCTAATTCTCATGATTGTGTGTATTTTTTGAGGTGTGTAATTATATATTAAAAGCAAACTTAGTTACCCTTTTTGCTCTTTCATAACTCAATCTAAAAAAATAAAAACAGTTTCCCTAAAAAAATATAGTATTTTAGCAAAGTATAGTTTTAGTTGTTTTTAATAAGACACACTCTGCTAAATTAATATCGTTATACAAATTTTGTATAGCTATGCTCTGTAAATTTTAGATAGTTATATTTTTTTTACGTAAATTATCAAATAATAAAAGCTAACACACAACTATTCTTATTAATTTTTATCAAAATGAATACTTTCAAAATTCCAGATTGCCCACGCTGCCAAAGCAATCAAGTTATAAAAAGTGGTACAATACGCAAAAAACAACGTTTTTTATGTAAATCATGTACTTATTATTTTACTGTTCAGAAAGATGGTAAACGTATTGATAATTACTATGTAGTGAAGGCTTTACAGCTTTATTTAGAAGGACTTTCATACAGAGAAATAGAACGAATTATTGGAGTAAGTCATGTATCTGTAATGAACTGGGTGAAAGAATATAAAATTTCTCGTCCAAAAATGAGAGAATATCGCCCTACTTATAAAATATTGAAACACAGCGAATTATTAGATTTTTTAAAAGAAAAAGATGCGCTAGAAAACTCTAGTGTTTTGATTACACCCTTAGGGGATAAGTTTATGGCGATAAAATGGGAAAGGATTTAGAAAAATATTTTGTAGATTAAAGGCTTGCCTTTAACAGTAAATACATACTTATAAAGTATTGTCAAAGGCAAGCCTTTTGACCTACGAATAATTTACCTTTGACAAAACAATAATAAATTAACAGAAAACAACCCACCATTTGGCTATTAGGTCGGCTTGTGTGTATCATTGAGGAAACAAAACACAAAATAAAATTTCACATACACACAAACCTACCATACAATGAAACTATTAAAATTAACATTGATTGCATTTTGTTTGGCTTTACTCTGCTTTAGCCAAAATTTATTCGCTCAAGAAAAAACAGAAGAAAAACAAGAAATTGACTACTCTTACAAACCTCTAACTCTTAAATTAGATGATAGTGGTAATAAATATATCCGTTTTCTTACTTGGCATCAGTTCTGGGTTCGTTCTACTCAAAATAATCCTAATAGTGTAGATTTAGCAGGAAACCCTTCAGACAATACATTTGATATTGGTCTTCGTCGCTCTCGTGTCTTGATGTTTGCCCAAGTTTCGCCTCGTTTTTTAATTCTAACTCATTTTGGTATTAATAATCAGACTTTTGTAAATGGAGGAGTAGCAGCAGGAAAAAAACCACAAATTTTCATGCATGATGCTTGGACAGAATACAAAGTAGCTGACCAACTTTACATAGGTGCAGGACTTCATTATTGGAATGGAATTTCAAGAATGACAAATGCCAGTACACTCAATTTTTTGGCAGTAGATGCTCCTATTTTCAACTGGGCGACGATTGAACTTACTGACCAATTTGCTCGTCAGATGGGAGTTTATGCAAAAGGAAAAATTGGAGGTTTTGACTATCGTATCGCACTTAATAAACCTTTTGCAGCAGGTGGATTAGCAAATGATTTGGCAGATGATGGGATTGCAAGAAATGTTTTGAATGATAACACTGCCGTACAAGGATATTTTAATTATCAATTTTTTGATAAAGAATCTAATAAGCTACCTTATTTTGTAGGAACATATATGGGAAGCAAAAAGATTTTTAATATTGGTGCAGGTTTTCATTATCACGCAGAAGCAACAGCCGTAAAAAAAGCAGGACAAACAGAAGCAGAACTAAAAGACATTTCACTTTTTGCAGTTGATGCTTTTTTAGATATGCCTTTGGGTAGTGGTGGAATCACAGCTTATTCAGCTTTTTATAATTATAATTTTGGAGATAATTATCTTCGTAATGTAGGAATTATGAATATTTCTGGAGGTGGAGGAAATACACAACCTACCATCGGAACAGGTTCAATTTTTTATACACAAGCTGGTTATGCTTTCAAAAAATTTCAAAATGGAAGTCAGTTTCAACCCTTCGCTGCCGTAACCTATAAAGATTTTGAAGCCTTAAACGATCCTTCTACTCAATTTGATTTTGGTGCAAATTATTTTATCAATGGACATCATGCCAAAATAACACTACAATATTCTCAACGTCCTGTTTATGCAGCAGGAAATTTAGATACCACACGAGGAGAAATTATCCTTCAAACACATATTTGGCTATAAACCAGTTAACAGTTATCAGTTAATTTCTATAATGATTTTTGTTTATTGAAAATGCTAGACAAAGAATTTCTATTTGTAACTTACCCTAACCGTTTTTGGTATTTCCATCAAAAACACAATTAATTTTTACACACCACAAGTAAATGGTATCAAATTATATTTCATTGATGATTGATGATTGATAACTGTTTACTGATAACTGAAAAATAATTATGAAAAATGACAAAGACCACAGCAAAGAAAGTATGGATAAATATTGGAAAAAAAACCTTTCCTATCTCACCGTTCTACTAGTTATATGGTTTTTAGTGTCTTATGGCGCAGGAATTATGTTTGCCGATGCACTTAATGGAATCAAAATAGGAGGTTTCAAACTCGGTTTTTGGTTCGCTCAACAAGGCTCAATTTACATTTTTGTCGTCTTGATTTTTGTCTATGTTTGGCTGATGAACAAGCTAGATAAAGAATTTGATGTAGATGAGAAATAAATCTCGTTCAAGCATTTGCTTGGACGTAACTTTTTGCAAGCATATGCTTGCAAAAAGGAAAGCACAAGATGGAATCTTGCGCTAGAATAAATTTAAAAAATACACACCACACAAAATAAATTTCAATTACTATGAGTATTCTAGTTTGGACATATATTATCGTCGGAATTACTTTTGCCCTCTATATTGGTATTGCAATATGGTCAAGAGCAGGTTCGACAAAAGAGTTTTATGTAGCAGGGGGAGGAGTTTCTCCACTTGCTAACGGAATTGCTACGGCAGCAGACTGGATGTCGGCAGCTTCATTTATATCTATGGCAGGAATTATTTCCTTTAGTGGCTACGATGGTTCGGTTTACCTAATGGGTTGGACAGGAGGTTATGTGCTTTTAGCATTATTACTTGCTCCTTATTTGCGAAAGTTTGGAAAATTTACTGTTCCTGATTTTGTAGGAGATAGATATTATTCGGATACGGCTCGTTTGGTAGCTGTAATTTGTGCGCTTTTTGTTTCTTTTACTTATGTAGCTGGTCAAATGCGTGGAGTAGGAGTAGTATTCTCTCGTTTCTTAGAAGTTTCTGTTGAGTGGGGAGTAGTTATCGGAATGTGTATTGTATTTTTCTATGCTGTTTTGGGTGGAATGAAAGGGATTACTTATACCCAAGTAGCTCAATATTGTGTTTTGATTTTTGCTTTTATGGTTCCTGCCATTTTTATTTCAATTCAAATGACAGATACTATAATTCCTCAACTCGGTTTTGGAGGGACTTTAGCAGGAACAGACACCTATCTTTTAGATAAACTAGACGGACTCAATCAAGAACTTGGTTTTGCAGCTTATACTGATGGCTCAAAAAGCACCATAGATGTCTTCTTTATTACGGCTGCTTTAATGGTCGGAACAGCAGGACTTCCACACGTAATTGTTCGTTTCTTTACTGTTCCTCGTGTAAAAGATGCTCGTATTTCGGGTGGTTATGCGCTGATTTTTATTGCAATTCTTTATACAACTGCTCCTGCCATTGCTGCTTTTGCTCGTACAAATCTAATTAATACGATAAGTAACAAACCCTATTCTGAAATGCCTGCTTGGGTAGCAAACTGGGAAAAAACTGGTCTTATTAAATATGATGATAAAAATGGCGATGGAATTGTTCAATATTACAATGACAAAAGTAAAGATGAAGCCTTTTTAGCAGAAGTAGCTGCAAAAGGATATAAAGGAAATGAAATGGAGATTGATAGAGATATTATGGTTCTTGCTAACCCTGAAATTGCAAATCTTCCAAACTGGGTAATTGCTCTTGTAGCAGCAGGTGGTTTAGCAGCAGCACTTTCAACAGCAGCAGGACTTCTTTTAGTAATCTCTTCTTCCGTTTCGCATGATTTATTGAAAAAGGTAGTAATGCCAAATATTTCTGAAAAAGGTGAGCTTGTAGCTGCACGTATTGCAGCAGCCGTAGCTATTGTTATTGCAGGTCTTTTTGGAATCTATCCTCCAGGATTTGTAGCGCAAGTAGTCGCCTTTGCCTTCGGACTGGCAGCAGCTTCATTCTTCCCTGTTATTGTAATGGGAATTTTCTATAAACGAATGAATAAAGAAGGAGCAATCGCAGGTATGGTAGTAGGACTTGTCTTTACGATTGTTTATATCGTTTATTTTAAATTTATTTCCCCTAACTTAAATATTCCTGAACATTGGCTTTTCGGAATTTCTCCTGAAGGAATTGGAACAGTTGGAATGATACTCAATGTAATTGTATCATTAGCTGTAAGTAGATTTACACCTCCACCTCCACAAGAAGTACAGGATATTGTAGAAGATATTCGTTTGCCTCGTGGTGCTGGTGCAGCAAGCGATCACTAATTTTCAGTTATCAAACATCAATACCAATAATCATTATTAAATTGATTATTGGTAATTGATGACTTAAAAACTTGTTAGATTATTTGGAAATCTGAATGAGCCTAACAATTATTTTTTTTGATAATATTTATTCATAGAGTTAAAGTAATCAGTATTTGACTGGTAACTGATGACTGTTTACTGATAACTGAAATGAGAAATCGTTTACTAACACGCAATTTATTGATTTTAGCTACGCTAATGGTTGTACTTTTCAATTATCCACTATTGGGAATGTTCAATAAGATAAAATGGGTGGAGAAAGTTCCGACAGCTTTCTTTTATCTATTTGGTGTGTGGTTTGTTTCAGTACTTCTTTTGATAATAATTATCTACCATTGGAAACGCTGAAACTGTGTTAAGTCGGATATTGAGGAAGAATGACCTTTTTGAGGTTTATTCTTCCTTTTTTTAGAAAATAAGCTGTACTACTTTTCCAATTTCTATTTTTTCTATATCATTTTTGCCTTTTAGACAAAAACCAAATAAATCAAATCTTGGACTTCCATTTTTATCGGTAACTCTTGGTATAGTGAGAAAAGGTTTTATGGGAATACCTGCTAATGTTGAGTTTTCTGTTAAATTATAATCTGAAATTTCTCCAACAATACTAGCAAGTACATAAACATCATTTTTAACTATAAATTTATCTTCTATTTTAAACGTAGATTCCATTCTGTATTCGTTTATAATTCACAACTGTAAGTCAGCGTAGCTAATTTATCACTCACAATTCAAAGTAGTTTCTTCACTTCATTAACAATATCCTTCGTGGAAAATGGTTTTGTAATATACGAATCTGCCATTTTAAGTCCTTTTTCAATATCGGAAGGTTGGGTTTTAGCTGATAGAAATATCACTTTTGTAGATTTCAACTCTTCATTATTTCTAATAAACTGGCATACTTCATAACCATCCATCTCGGGCATCATAATATCCAAAATAACGGCATTCGGTTTTTGTTTTTTAATAATCTCAACAGCTTCTTTTCCATCTCGTGCCACAAAAACTTCATAGCCATTTTTTCGCATCAAAAAATCTAAAGACAGTAAAATATTTGGTTCGTCGTCGGCAATCAAAATACGTTTCATAATTTTAGGGAAATTTGGTGTTTTAAGAATTATTTTAGAGTAAGTTTAATGAGTTTTTTTATAAATTGAATTTCTCAAGGATACTTACTAAGCTCATTGAGAGTTCAAAATAAGAATTATATTTATATTTCATTCATCGTTCACAATTAATAATTTATAACTCAATTTGTATTCCGAACTTCTACTTTTTATTATTTCTATTGGTTATCTAGGTGTTTTGTTTGGTGTAGCCTACTGGACAGAATACCGAATGCTTTCATTTTTGAACAAAGCAAGAATGAAAAACAAGCCAAAAAGTAAGATTAAAAAGACGATACATAAATTTTATAAACCTCTCATTTATGCCCTTTCTATGGGTGTTTATTGTACTGCTTGGACATTTTATGGAAGTGTTGGACAGGCTGCTACTTCTGGTTTAGGGTTTTTGACAACCTACATTGGTCCTTTGCTTACAGTTCCTCTTTGGTGGTTTGTACTGCGTAAAATTATCAAAATTAGTAAAGCAAAAGGAATTACGACACTCGCAGATTTTATTTCAGCTCGCTATGGAAAAAGCATTGCATTAGGTCGTTTGATTACTATTTTATGTGTTTTGGGGATTGTACCTTATATTTCTATTCAAATACAAGCCATTTCGATGAGTATTGAAGTACTGACAGCTTCAAATCAAACTACTTCGTTTAGCAACTTTTGGATAAGTGATACGGCATTTTATGCTACGCTTATTCTTGGTTTTTTTACGATGCTTTTTACTACTCGCAACTTACAAAGCGACAACAAGAACAGAGGAATGATGGCTGCTATTGCCTTCGAATCTATCATAAAATTAATGACTTTTTTGGGAGTTGGTTTTTTTATTGTCTATGGCATGTTTGATGGAATGATTGATATTTTTGAGAAAACATCTCTAAATGTAGATTTACAAAAATTGACAGTTATTCAACATGAAAAAAGTAGTGGAGAATGGTTTTGGTATTTGCTTTTATCTGCTTTGGCTATCTTTCTTTTACCTCGTCAGTTTCAAGTTTCGGTAGTAGAAAATGAAGATGAAAAACATATTATTCCTGCAATGTGGATTTTTGCACTCTATCTATTGATTATCAATTTTTTGGTGTTGCCGATTGCTTTAGGTGGTAAAATTTGGTTTGAAGGAACAAGTTCTGTCTTTAATTCTGATATGTTTATGCTTAGTTTGCCATTGGCTTCTGATTTTCCACAAATGGCTTTGCTTTCTTATATTGGAGGATTTTCGGCTGCAACAAGTATGATTATTGTTTCGACGGCTGCGCTGAGTACAATGATTTCAAATAATTTATTATTGCCAAAATGGGTTTCAGATTTTGATTGGAAAAACCCTGATTTTAAAGCTATTACTACTATAAAGTGGTTTCGAAGATTAGGAATTTTATCAATTCTCTTTTTGGCTTATTTTTATTTTAGAGTTATTGGAGAATTTTCTTCACTTGTTTCAGTTGGAATGGTTTCTTTTGCTGCCATTGCTCAACTTGCACCTGCTTTTTTGGGTGGGCTTTTTTGGAAAAGAGGAACTAAAAATGGTGCTTTTGTAGGAATTGTTATAGGTTTTTTGATTTGGGCTTATACACTTATTCTGCCTTCTTTTGCTCAAAGTGGTTATGTTTCTGCTTATTGGATTTCTGATTCTGTTTTTTTACAATTATTAAATCCGAATGCTCTTTTTGGAATGGATTATTTAGATTCAATTTCTCAAAGTGTTTTTTGGTCACTTTTTTTGAATAGCTTTTTTTACGTTGTTGTTTCAGTTATGAGTGTTCAATCAGCAAGTGAACGCAATGAAGCCGAAATTTTTGTAGATATTTTTAAATATTCTACTCGTTTTGAGAGTGCTGTTTTATGGAAAGGAAAAGCCTATTTTTCAGAAGTAAAAGAATTATTGAATAGCTTTTTAGGAGAAAAACGAACAACTTTTTTATTAGAAAATTATTCAAAAACAGATATAAATATAGACAATGAAGAAGTGAAAAATAATTCGTTTCACTATCAAAAGCAGATAGTTTTGGCAGATTCTCGTCTTCTGACACTTACTGAGCGTATGCTTTCTAGTGTGGTGGGTTCGGTTTCGGCTCGTATTTTGGTTTCTTCGCTGCTTCATGAACAAGAAACGGTTGCTATGGAAGAAGTAATTACCATCTTAAAAGAATCTCAAGATGTACTTTCTACAAATAGAGAATTGCGCCAAAAATCAAATGAACTCAAACGATTGACACAGGAATTAGAAACTTCAAATCAAAAGCTAAAAGAACAAGATAGAATAAAAAATGATTTTATTTCAACAGTTACCCACGAACTCCGAACACCTATTACAGCAATTCGTGCGCTTTCTGAAATTGTCTATCAAAACCCAGATTTGGAAGAAGACGAAAGACAGAATTTTTTAGAAAATGTGGTCAATGAATGCGAACGTTTAAGCCTTTTGATAAATGAAATTTTGGATATAGAAAGTTTTGATAATCATGCTAGAAATAATACACTACCTTTAGAAATCAAGGAGTTCGATTTGATAAAACTAATTGAACAAGTATATAAAATTATGCAACCTTTGGCAGAGCAGAAAAATATTGATTTAGAAATGATTTTTATTCCACAAAACCCACTAAAAGAAAAAATAAATACAACAGTAAAAGCAGACAGAAAACGCATAGAACAAGCTCTAATTAATTTAGTTTCAAATGCCATTAACCACATGAAATTTAATGAAAATGAAATTCCTAGTGAAAGAATAGACTTAAATAGAAATGACTTATGGACAGATTTAGAAAACAATAATTCAGAATTTCCTTTATATAAAATCAAAATTGAAACAAAGTTGGAGACTAATTTTTGGCAAATAAATATTATTGATAATGGAAAAGGAATTTCGAAAGAAAATCAAATTTCTATTTTTGAAAAATTTCATCAAATTAGAGATAAAAATAATCGTAAACCAAAAGGAACAGGACTAGGATTGAGTATTGCCAAACGAATTGTAGAAGCACATAGCTACGAAACTCAAAATGAAGATGGAACAACCCGAAAACAAAAAGGTGAAATTTGGGTAGAAAGTAATACAGATAATGAGAGTTCTGAAAATAAAGGAACAACTTTTTCGATACGATTTATGAAATAGATAAAATTATATTTTGTGTTTCCTAATTCAATTTGATTTTTCTATTTTTGAAATATTATTTTTTAAAGAAATTACTCACAGACTAAAAGATTCTCAATTATGAAAATAGGTGTTTTATTATCAGGTGCAGGTGTCTATGATGGCGCAGAAATTCAAGAATCTGTCTTAATTTTACTAGCTTTAGAACAAGCTGGAGTCGAATATTTTTGCATTGCTCCTAATATTGAGCAGCATCATGTCATTAATCATTTGACAGGCGATGAAATGAACGAAAAAAGAAATGTACTTGTAGAAGCTGCCCGAATTGCAAGAGGAAATATCAAAGATTTATCAACAGTAAATACAGATGATATGGATGGACTTGTAATGCCAGGAGGATTTGGAGTGGCAAAAAACTTTACAAAATGGGCATTTGAAGGTGCAAATGGAGAAATAAATCCAGATGTAAAAAAATTAGTCAATCAAATGGTAAAGCATCACAAACCGATTGCAGCCGTTTGTATGTCACCTACTACGGTAGCCAAAGCATTAGAAGGAAGTGGAATTGAAGCCACTTTGACAGTAGGAACAACTACTGAAAAATCCCCCTATCAAATTGGTGATATCAATGGAGAAATGAAGAAAGTAGGTGCAAACCCTGTTTTATGTACTGTTACAGAAGTCATCTCTGATGATGTAAATAATATTGTTTCTTCGCCGTGCTATATGATGGAAGCTAGTATTAGTCAAATTAATGAAGGAATACAGAAGACGATTGCCAAATTGGTGGAAATGGTAGATTTACAAAAACAGAGTTAGAGAATTTGATTTAACTTCTGATTTCATACTTCTAACTTTATTTTTTATCGATTGATTTTAGCCTTTAGCCGACCTCTTCTTTGTTTATATCGAAGAAACAAATCTTGTATCAATTCTTGACGTATATTAGCGTAACGATTAAGACAAAGAAACACAAATTTGATTTGATGCCTTTGACTTAATTATAAAAACTTTGAGGAAATTCTAAGAAAACCTTTGAAACTAAATTGACAAAAAAAGACTTTTGAAATTGATTATTTTATAATCACAAAAGCACCTTTTCAGAAATCAGTTTTTTACTTCAAAATTTCTTAAAAAGATGCTTAGTTTTTAGGATAGGATTGATTGAAATAAGCCAACAAATTTATTGTTGGCTTATTTTTTTGTCTATTTTTGACAAACGTTTGTAATTTAACATTTTATTAGCACATTGCAAATTTTTATAGTGTCTTTATTGATTTATTTCAAAAAAACTTATTTGTATCTCTCAGCTTGATAATTTTAACGTAAACTTGGGATTGAAAACAGTCTTTTTATTTGTAGCTGATCTACAGTCTTTTAGCAATTCGAAGCTTTGCGCTTCTTGCTCTTGGGTTTTGTTCTATTTCTTCTTTTGATGCCATAATTGGTTTTCTATTAATGGCTTCAAAAGGCTTTATTATATTTCCATAAAAATCCTTTTCTACTTCACCATGAAACTTTCCCATTTGAATAATTTTTTTGAGAGGTCTGTCTTCCAAAGAATGATACGACATAGCGACCAAACGTCCATCAGTTTTCAAGACTTCAGCGCATTGTAATAACATATCTTCCAACGATTCCATTTCTTGATTGACTTCAATACGCAAGGCTTGAAAGGCTTGTGCATAATATTTAAACTCCTGTCGTTTTGGTGCAATACGCTCTAAAATCATCTTAAACTCAGTAGTTGTCTCAATCGTTTTATTGATTCTTGAAGCTACAATCGTTTTGGCTAGTGTCTTAGCATTTTTTATTTCTCCATAAATTCCGAAAAGTTTATGTAATTCAGATTCTCCATATTCATTCAAAACATCCTTTGCCGTTTGGGGCATTGAAGTATCCATTCGCATATCCAAATCAGCATCAAAACGAGTAGAAAACCCTCGTGTGGGTTCGTCTATTTGATGTGAAGAAATACCCAAATCTGCCAAAATCCCATCTACTTTTTCTACTTTATACATTCTTAAATACTTCTCTAAATACCTAAAGTTAGCTTTCAAGAAAACAAAACGAGAAGGGTTTTCAAGTGTATTAAATTCTTTAGCTAGTTTTTCGGCTTCTGCTTGTGCATCTGCATCTTGGTCGAAGGCATAGAGTTTTCCTGTTGTATTTTTGTCTGACTTGAGTTTTTCTAGTTTTTCTAAAATTGCTCGGCTATGTCCACCACCTCCAAAAGTAAGATCGACATAAATTCCATTTTCTTTTATATCCAGTGCTTCTATACATTCAGAAAGCATAACAGGATTGTGATAGTTAGATTCCATTTATTTACTCTTTTTTTTATCAAAAATTCTTATACTATAAAAATAGCTATTTCGTTTTATGAACAACTCGCAAACTAAAGTTTACGGTACACTATTTCTCACTCTAAAGAGCAAGCTACATTATGAAACATTTCTTTTTACATTTGACTGCAAAGATACCATTATTTGCTTTAGTATTTATTCCTATTTTAGTTTGCTTTACCTTGGTTTGCTCTTCTTGTACTTCTAGTTCTTCACAAGTTGAAAATCAAAAAAAAGAAACGAATAACAAACCAAACCCTATAACAAATCCTACAAATAAAATTATCAATTTAGATTCTACTCAAATTACTTCAAAAAAAGAAATTAAGAACGATAAAAACGACCCATATTATGATGGAGAAAAAGTAGGTTGGATAACTGATTCTAATTATGTAGAACCAAAAGAAGTAGTTCCCACTTTTACACCTAGAAAAGTAGAAAGCAAAATAATTTGGAAGGTTTTTGAAGAAGGATTAGAATATGCTGAATTTGATGCACCTATAAAATCAAATATTGCAGATAGTAAAATTTCTGTTTTAAGAATTGATTTAGATTTTTTTGAGTTAGATTTAATTTCTTCCCTAGAAAAGTTATCAGAGAATTCTTTTGATAAAAAAGGAACTAAAACTGCTCCCAAATGGGCGAAAGCTGAACAACTGATTGCAGCCTTTAATGCTTCTATGTTTCAAATGGATGGAACAAGTGCAGGCTATATGAAAGATTTTGATTTTGTAAATAATCCAAATTTTACAGAAAAATACAATTCTATTGCAGCTTTTAACTTAAAAGAAGAAGCCAAAAGTAAGAATTTACCTGAATTTCAGATTATAGATAAAGATAATTCGTGTGGAAACTGGGAAGAAACCATCAAAAATTATAATACGTTGATTCAGAATTTGCGTTTGGTAGATTGTAATCAAAAAAACCGTTGGGGAAATCAAAAGCGTTATTGGAGTATGGTTGTTTTGGCAGAAGATATGAATTCGAATGCTCTTTTTATTCATACTCGCTCACCCTATAATGTTCAAATGTATAATGATATGCTTCTAAAATCAGAATTGAATATCAAAAAAATAATGTATTTGGAAGGAGGACCCGAAACTTCATTTTTTATAAAATATGGGGATAGTGTAATTTCAAAACAAGGAAGTTATGAAACAAATTTTTATCTGAGTGATGAAAACCATCGTTTTTGGGATATTCCAAATGTTTTGGGAGTAAAAAAGAGATAGATTTATAAACCAAATGGTTCAAACGAACCATTTGGTCAAAATCAAAAAGACATTTCTAATACTGAGTTCAAGTTTATTTAATATGTCCTTTTTCTTTTCGTTTTTTTATGATTCGTAGAAGGAATATAACCACCTTTAAAAAGTTTGCCAACCGTGATTTCTAGCTTTTCAGAAAAGGTTTTCTGACACCTAATATTCATTTTGTCAAAACCTTTTATTGCTAATTGTGCCGTCGCATCAGCATCTGAACCTGCTCTATGATGACGAAAATAAATTTCATTTTGGTTACAAAGGGTCTTTAAATCATAGCGAGGCATTTCTGTCCAAATCTTTTTGGCAAACAAATAACTACACGAATACGACAAATCGGGATAAGGCAAATCATAATGGTCTAATGTTTTGCGAAGAACCGAAAAATCAAAACTTGCATTGTGTGCTATCAAAAACTGATTTTCTAATAAATCTTTCAATTCCGATTTCCAAAGCTCATCAAAACGAGGTTGTTCCCACACATCGGCAGGCGTGATTCCGTGAATAGAAATATTCATTGGGTCAAAATGATTAATTTTTGGACGAATCAACCACGATTTTGTTTCCACAATTTGGCTATTTTTGACAAAAGTAAGTCCTATTTCACACGCACTATTTCTATATGAATTGGCTGTTTCGAAATCTATTGTTATAAAATCCATTTTATTTTTAGTTCTATTTTTTTAAAGAAATTACGAATTGCATTCAACTTATATTAATTAATTACCTTAAATTGCTTTCCTGGTAAAGCCTTAATAATTCCTTTCATTTCCATCATCAATAACTGCCCTGCAAGCTCTCCAAGTGGGATTTGGGTTTTGATAGAAAGATTATCGATGGCTACCGTTCCCCCAGCTTCTTCCAATTTATTGATAATAATTTGTTCGTCCATAGTGAGTTGGATATTTGTTTTTTTGATAGGTGGAATATTTTGTTCATCCAAATCCCATTTCAAAATATATTCAATATCTTCTACTGCCGTATAAATATGAGCGTGATGATTGCGAATAAGACGATTACAACCTGCCGAACTTGCAGAATCCAAATTCCCTGGAACGGCAAAAACTTCACAATTATAAGCATTTGCAATGTGAGCCGTAATCAGTGCGCCCCCTTTTGCAGCAGCTTCTACCACAATCAAAACATCCGAAAGACCTGCAATTACTCGGTTGCGTTGTGGAAAACGAGGAGCATCAGGTGTTGTTCCAAAACATTCTTCCGTCAAAAGTCCTCCCTGTTCAGTCATTTCGAAGGCAGTATTTTTATGAACGGCTGGATAGATTTTATCCAATCCATTTGCCATTACTCCAATCGTATCTAAGCCATTTTCAAGACTTGCTCTATGCGAAAAAATATCAATTCCATACGCCAAACCACTTACTATCAAAGGGTTATACTTTACCAAATCCCTAACTATTTTTTGTGTCATTTCTTTACCGTATTCTGTTGCTTTTCGTGTTCCCACAATTCCGACTGTTTTTTGAGCATTCAAATCTGCATTGCCTTTATAATATAAAATATACGGTGAATCTTCATGTCTAAGAAGGCGTTGAGGATAATTTTTGTCTGTATAAATCAAAATTTTGACATCTTGTTTTTCGGCAATAGCTAATTGCTTTTCGGCTTTTTGTAAAACTTCTGTTTTATTTTCTTTTATAGAAGTAATTATTTTTTGTCCTACATTCGGAATTTTGAGCAATTTGGAAGGCAAAACACTAAACACTTCTTCGGCAGAGCCACAATAACTAATCAAAAGTTTGGCAGTTTTTGCACCCACATGAGGCAAAAGCGATAAAGCCACTTGAAACTGACGAATATCAGACATAAATTAAAACTAAAACAGGTACAACAAATGAAAATATAAAATGCAAAATACTAAAATTTTTAGCTAAAAACCTTCTGTTTATTGAGTTTTTATTCATTTTTGAAAAAATTATCCAATCATAAATGTCAGCTAGTTTGTTTTTAAGTTGTATTGACACTTATGAACGGCTTTAGTTCTCAACGAAGTTAAAGTGTCTGACAATATTCAAAAAAACGGTGTTGAAATCCAATTTTGCTTTAGGAATTGAAATTAAATGACATACCCATTAAAAAAACAAATTATTGATATTCAGCGTATTACATTCATAAAATAATAGACAAAGTAAAACAAAAAACTCTCTATAACTTTGATAAACAAAACTATAAAGAGTCTTTTTATTTTCTAATATAAAGTACTTCTTAGCAGTTATTAGTTTGCTTTCAAAGTAGTGTCATTATCTAATAATTTGTCATTGTCTGCATCAGCAACTTGTACAGCAATATCAAATTTTTCTTGAAAAAGTTTTTCAAATTCTGAAATACTCATTTCTGATGGCATTTCGAATTCGCCCAAACCTGCAAGTGATTCACGCTCGTCAGCTACTTCGCCCAAACGAGCTGTATCATCAGCAAAACGTGCGCCACGCCCTGCATTATTGCCTTTATAGACACGTAATGAATAGCCAAAAGCTTCTTTAAATTTGTCTTTAAGTGTGTTTACAGTCATACGACCATCTACTTTGAATGTTCCCATAAATTTCTAAATTTTTGAGTATTAGTAAATTGAGTGATAAAAATATTGATTAAATCTTATTTAATTAAATCAATGAATTTCAATTTACTAAAATTATTCAACTTGCAAAACCAAACCTTTCAAATATTCTCCTTCTGGATGATAAATATTTATGGGATGGTCTAAAGGCTGTGTCAGTTGATGAACTATTCTTACTTTTCGTCCAGCTTCAGAGGCTGCTGTAAAAACTAATTTTCTAAATAAATCTTTACTCACACTTCCCGAACACGAAAAAGTAAAGACCAAGCCTCCACTTTTGACTTTCTTAAATCCTAATTCATTCAGATTAATATATCCTCGTGAAGCCTTTGGAAGTGAGCGTTTATTTTTAGCAAAAGCAGGAGGATCAAGGATAATTATATCAAATTGTTCTTCTTCATTATTTACATCTAACCCTTTCAAATATTCAAAACAATCTTGTGCAATGGCTTCATGATTTTTGTTTGCCCTCATCAGACTATTAAAATTAAGAGCTACATTTTGATTGGCTTCTTCAGTTGCATCTTTCGAAATATCTACCGAAACTACATTTTTTGCGCCTCCATCAATCGCATAAACACTAAAACCACCTGTATAACCAAAACAATTCAGAACAGATTTATCTCTCGAATATCTTTTTACAAGTTCTCGGTTTTCTCGCTGGTCTATAAAAAAACCTGTTTTTTGTCCATCTACAACATCTACTTTGAATTTCAGATTATTTTCTAAAATTTGAACTGGCATTGTTGGAATATCATTTTCTTTTTGTCCTTCTGCTAACTGCCAGCCTTGTTTTATGATTGCATTTTCAGTATCTCCAAAGCCTTCAATATTTCGTGTACTTTCTTTTATATGAAGATAAATATATTCGATTCCAATAGCACGAATTCCACTAAAAATATGCTCTACAATTCGTTCTGTACCTTTTATTAGAAGCTGAACTGATGCTACATTATCATAAATATCTACAATTACACCAGAAAAAAAATCTCCTTCTGCATGTAAAAGTCTATACGCATTTGTAGAAGAATTAAGTAAATAATCTTTACGCAAGTTGTACGCATTTTTAATTTTTTGATGAAAATATTCTTTATCAGCTACAAATTCTGCTTTTTTATCATGAAAACGAGTAAATTCAAAAATACGACACGTAATCTGACTGCTCGTATCAAAAAAACCATATCCCAAAATACGTCCACTTGCATCTTGAACAGCTACAATTTCGCCATTTTGAGCTTTTGGCATCTTCTGAACTCCTCCTGAAAATATCCAAGGATGCTGATTTAAGATTGATTTTTCTCTGTTTTTTTTGAGTAGTAGAATTGGGTAAGAAGTCATTTTTTGATTTGATACAGTTTAAAAAGTTAAATTAGAGCCTCAAAGATACTATTATTTTTGATTACTCTGACCAAACACACTTTTAATAATCTGTTTCATGATTCCTTCATTTACAACATAATTTCTGAATGCTAAAAAGTTCTCATCAGACGTTTTAAAGTTTGCTTTCTGTTTTAACATTTCCATTTCATGCATTACATGTCTTCTCAATTCTCCTTTGTCTTTCACTTTTTTACCTATTACACTTTTTTCAAAATCATCAATAATTTTCTTTCTAGCTATCTTTAGACTATCTCTATTTAGTTTTATAACATCAATCGTTTTTTTTGCTTGTTTATCATTTGAATTTGTAGGACAAATTTCTCCATTTCTATCAAAAGAAAATCTAAAGTGTAAGTCTTTTTCTTGTTCTGGATTGAGTAGAAGAGGTTTTTCTAGCTTGTCATATTCTTTACAAAGATGGTTTATTTTGCTCAAATCTATATCTGAATAATCTACTTTTGGTTTTGAGATAGCTGTATTTTCAATAGGAAAGTGTGTTGATTTACTTCTATTACAAGTTGCACAAGCTAACAACAAATTGTCCCAAGAAAAAGCCAACCAATAGTAAATACTTTTTGGACGATAATGCTCCACCTCCATAATTTCTTGATTCTGTTCACAAAAAGCACATTTTTCTTTATAGATTCTACCTAATTCTTTTCTTATTTCTTTGTGTTTATATCTGTCGTTAAAATTATCATCATACTGCTCATTTTCTATAACTGTCTTTCTTCTGTCTTCATTTGTTGTTGCAGTTCTTTCTTGTGTTCCATTTTCACAATTTTCTTTTGATAAAGGATAAGGAATATTCTCAAAATCTTTTTTTACAGAAATCATCTTTGAAATAGTTTTTATAAGGTTTTAGGATTATAAGTAATACAGACTTCCTAGTCTGTATAAAGAATTACACAGACTGGGAAGTCTGTGGTACATAAATTATTCTATTTCATCGTTTTCTATTTCTGAATCTAATGCTTCGTCAATCATTGCGTTGATTTCTTCATCAGAAAAATAAACCTCTCCTTCTTTCTTTCTATCTTCTAAACGCTGACTAATTTTTTTATGAATTCTGTTATACAAATAATCTTCACTGGTATCAATTTCTGAACTCTCTGTATGTCGCATAAAAGGCGTTTCCAAATCAAAAAGCATAGACGTAACTACTTGATTTGCAGTCATTTCTTTGATTTGAGAATACTCTATTTGCTCTGAAAGTTTTGCAATTCCTTCTTCTTTATACAATCTATAAAAAACGGCATCTTCCGACGCTCCCAAAACACAAATCGGACTATGTGTAGTAAAGAAAAATTGAATATTCGGAAACCAAAAACGCAGTTTTTGCACAATCTTATTTTCCCATTTTGGATGTAAATGAAGACCAATTTCATCTACCAAAACAATTCCTTTAAAATCTTGAATTTGCTTTACAGTCGGTTGAGATTCTGCCAAACGAGAAACCAAATCAGCCACCCAAATAAAAACACTTCGATAACCTTCCGACAAGTGTTCGAATTTGATTTTTGTATCTCTTTCTACAAACTTTACTTTTTCTTTTGTAGATAAATTTACCTCAATACGAATATCTTTTGGATTCTCTCCAGAATTAATAATGTCTTCTAAAAGGTGTTTGGCTGTTTCTAAAGTAAGTAAGTTTTGATTTTCAGTATTTCCTTCTTTGTTTTGTTCTTTTAATTCCAATTCTTTTCCTCTCAAATCTTCCAACCAATCAACAGGATTACGAAGATGATAACGAGGACTAAAAAGTGTCATAAAACCATATTCATCTTCTGTTTCACTCAAAATATTTCCTCTATTTATTCCGTACGCATACACATCTGAATGATATGATATATCTGTTTTTGAAAGAATAGTTTCATCCTCTAATTTTACTTGATAACTTGCTCCTTCAAAATCATTATCAAAATCTAAAAATTCTCCTACTAAACTTTTACGAGCCATATTTTTGACAAAATGTTCTTTAAAAGCTAACATGAAAGCCTGTAATAAAACCGTTTTGCCATCGCCATTTTCTCCTAAAATGTAAATTTCTTTTTTGTTTGATAATTCTTTTAATTCTACTTGTTTTATGAATTGAAAGTTTTTTAATTGAATATTTTGAATCAAATTCTTACAAGTTGCTAACTTTATATTTTCTTTAACTTTATCTTCTTTAACAGACTTTGAAAATTCAAAGTCATACATTATATTGGTAGCTTCAGTAACTAAATCAATCCATTGTATAAGTCGTTTAACTATTCCCTTTGTATCTACCCAAGTCGTACCTGATTCTAAAGAGTAGCCGTCAGAAGGATTACTTATTACTTCGTAGTATTCTTTACTTACAAGTTCGGTTACAAAGAAGTTATATTTTTCAAAATCTCCTCGCCCCCTTACTATAAATAAGTTATTCGTGAAAATTTCGCTGTCAAAAAAATTTTCCAAGTCACGTTTATTTATAATTGATTCAAATTCTTCCTCTAATGCTTTTACATCTCTAATAACTTGTAAAGGATATTTTGATAACTCCATCTTTCTAAAATTTTAATTTTCATACTAAAAATAACGTCTTTACAAATCTATACATATAAATTGAAAAAAAATAGAATTATTTACTTTGAATTCAATAGTTATTTTGATAACAAAATTTATTTTGTCTGAACAACACACAATTTTTCACATACAATTTTACTGAGTGTTTCCTCTCTTGTTTGATGATTTTCTTCTGATAAAAGAACTTTCATTGTTCCGTCGTATTTTTCTATGTCTAGTACTTCAATTTCTAGCCCCAAACTAATTTTACGACTATTCAAAAACTGTAAAAACTCTAGAGAAGATTCAGAAACGGCTACAATCTTGAGTTTGTCTCCTTCTTTGCAATCACTCAACTTTAATTCTGAGTTTACTCTATTTTCTATTAATCCTTCTTTATTTGGAATCGGTGAACCGTGAGGATCAAGATTAGGGTAACCCAAAAGTTCATCCATTTTATCAAAGAAAATAGGCGATTTTATGTGTTCGATTTGCTCGGCAATAGCGTGAACTTTCTCCCAACCAAAACCCATTTTTTCTACCAAAAACATTTCTGTAAGTCGGTGTTTTCTGACAATAAGTGCTGCCGTAGTCTTGCCTTTTTGAGTCAGTTTGATAGGTTTATATTTTTCATAAATAACAAATTCTTTTTCGTGCAAACGCTTAATCATGCTGTTTGCTGTGGGCGTACTGACAGAAAGTTTTTTACTTAGTTCTGACAAATTTATCTCATTTTCTTGAGAAGCGAGTTTGAAAAGAGCCTTTAAGTAATTTTCTTCTGTTTGTGAATTCATTATTTTGGTTTTTTCTATTTAATTATTCAATTCAAAAATACTTATTTTTCTTGTAAAAACATCTTTTGAAAACTGAAGCATTCGGTATAAGCTACTATTTTTCTTACCAAGCTACTTTCTTAACCATTCCAAAATAGTTGGAAAATGGTCATTGATTGCATCTTTATGAGTCAGCATATTATTATGGTCGTAATCGTGTAGATTTTGATTTGACTTTGATAATAACCAAAACTCATCACTTGGATTATCTATTTCTTCTTTCAATAATTTTACATCATTCGGATTTCCCAAAATCGTATCTTTTGCTGCTGCAATATGAAGTGTAGAAGGGAAATATCCATTTTTTTGCTTTAAGTCTTGGAAGTTACTTTGATAATCAAACTTGTCTCTACAAATCCATTTATCTTCATAAATCCATTTGTTTGACTCTCTTATAAACCCTCTACTTTCATTATCTGTACCAAAACCAATTTTTGTAGTAGGCATATAACCCAGTGTTCTTCCTAATGCTTTTCCCAAAAAATTCCACACAAAATCTATTTTAGCTATTTTTTCTATTCCTTTTGTTCTTATTCTTCTTTTACTGCCAAAAAACACCATTTTCTTTGCAACCTCTGCTACTTGTGGAAAACGTAACATAAAAGGAGGAATCATCACGCCCCCCCAAGAATGAGCAGCCCAAAAATTAGGAAACTCTCCTTTTATTTCTCTGACTTTATTGGCAAAAGCTGGCAAATCCTCCAAAATATATTCCGTTTGTCCAAAAGTCGAATTTTTGTTTACAGTAGGTTTGCTTTCCCCTTTTCCTCTCAAATCTGCCACAAAAACATCAAAACCATTTTGAGCTAAATAACTTCCAAATCCTTTGCCACCAACAGAATAAAAAATACGTCCATTTTCGACACTTCCATGAATAAGCAAAATAGAAGGTAGATTTTTCAATTCCTCTTTTTCTATCTCCTCTTTATAAATTCTTTTTAGGTGTAAAGTGTCATTCTGTTCTGTTTTTAAATCAATAAAAATAGATTCGTAATTTAATGGCATTATTTTTTGATTTATCTTTTTGTATTTGTTTTGAATAATTTTCTCAAAACTTTCTGCAAAAAAACAGGTTTTTGTACTAACAAACAAGTTTTATCAACTTTATAACTTATTTTTACAAATACACTTAATTTTCATTTATTTTTAATTCACTTTTTAAACTTTATTTTTAATGAAAAAACTATCTTATTTATCATTTATTGTCTTATTCTATTTCATAACTGCCTGTGCCACTGCACCACTAACAGGACGAAAACAGCTTATTTTACTTCCAGCTTCGGAAATCAATGCAATGAGTTTTCAGGCTTATAATCAAATGCTTAGTGAGCAAAAAGTCGTAAAAGGCACAAAAGATGCACAAACTGTAACCGAAGTAGGCAAACGAATTGAATATGCCGTAGAAAAATACTTAAAAGACAATAATCAGTCTAAAATTACTGAAGGTTTTAAATGGGAATATAATCTAGTAGAAGAGGCTTCTGCAAATGCTTCTTGTATGCCTGGTGGAAAGGTAATTTTTCATACTGGGATTATGCCAATTTGCCAAACTCCAACAGGTGTTGGTGTAGTAATGGGACACGAAGTAGCGCATGCTGTAGCAAGTCATGGTAATGAACGAATGAGCCAAGGAATGGCTGCACAAGGGGTTTTATCTTTAGGAGCTGCCTTCATGAACCAAAAACCAACACTTGCCAATCAGTTAATTTTGCAAGCAGCAGGAATGGGAACGCAGGTTGGACTTTTGAAATTTTCAAGAGACCAAGAATCTGAGGCTGACCGTTTAGGAATTATTTTTATGGCAATGGCAGGTTATAATCCAGCCGAATCAATCGCTTTTTGGCAACGCATGTCTGCACAAGCAGGAGGACAAGCTCCACCAGAGTTTTTATCGACACACCCAAGTTCTTCTACTCGTATCAATAATCTAAAAAAATGGCTTCCAGAAGCAATGACCTATTATAATGCTTCTCCATATAAAGGAAAACCGTAATTTTTGAAGTAAATAAAAAAACAAATACTTGCTGTTTTGTGCTTTACTTTTTTGATAATGAAATTGTTTAAACTTTCTGTATCATCTGTATTGTTGTAGGGAAAAGATACGTCTTTTCCTACTCAGTAGGTAATTTTGTAGTTTAAAATCAAATTACAAACGACTATTTACAGGAAAAGGCATGCCTTTTCCCTACGAAATGCCAAATAGTAGAAAGAAAAATAAAGTTTAAACAGCTTCAATAAAATAGCTAGATACAAAAAAGTAGAGTTTCATTTTTGAAACTCTACTTTTTTTGATATGGAATTATAGATTATGATAAATTACAAGTTCTTTTATGTCCTAGGTACGCCAATAATAATTTACCCCACAGAAAGAGTATGACGAAATATCATACTTTGTGTAACACTATCGATAATAATTCTCAAATAAAGACTACCAAAAACTAATTATTTTAGCTAAATTTACACTATTAAAAAATTACATTCTAAATTTATTAGCAAATCAGCTAATCAAAACTATACTTGTATGGCTAAGAAAAAAGTAAAGACAGCTTATTTTTGTCAAGAATGTGGACATGAGTCTGCTAAATGGATGGGGAAATGTTCTTCTTGTGAAGAATGGAACACCTATGTAGAAGAAGTAATAGATAAAGGAGCAGACAAAACAGATGTAAAAAAATTGTGGCAAAGTGATAATGAAAGACGAAAATCAAACAAACCAAAGAAATTATCTGAAATAGAAAAAACTGATTTTGCTAGAATCTCAACCCACGACGGAGAACTAAATAGAGTTTTGGGAAGTGGATTAGTTCAAGGTTCTTTAGTTTTGATTGGTGGAGAACCAGGGATTGGAAAATCTACGTTGATGTTACAAGTTGCTTTGGCTTTGAAAGACCATACCGTTTTATATGTTTCGGGAGAGGAAAGTGAGCAACAAATAAAACTTCGTGCTGAAAGATTAGATGCTTATTCTGAAAACTGTTTGGTACTTAATGAAACCAATACACAAAATATTTTTATTCAGATAGAACAATCGAAACCTGATGTTTTGATTATTGATTCTATCCAAACACTTCATACAGCACATATTGAGTCGTCAGCAGGTAGCGTTTCACAGGTGCGTGAATGTGCTGCCGAACTCTTGCGTTTTGCCAAAGAAACAGGAACGCCTGTATTTTTGATTGGACATATTACTAAAGAAGGTTCGCTTGCAGGTCCTAAAGTTTTGGAACACATGGTCGATACCGTTTTACAATTTGAAGGTGACAGACACATGTCGTATCGTATTTTGCGTACTATCAAAAATCGTTTTGGCTCTACTTCCGAACTTGGTATTTATGAAATGCAATCTACTGGACTTCGTGAGGTAAGTAATCCATCAGAGATTTTGATGTCGCAGCGAGATGAAGTTATTGGAGGAATTACTATCGGCACGACAATGGAAGGAAATCGTCCTCTTTTGATTGAGGTTCAGTCGTTAGTCAGTATTGCAGCCTATGGAACGCCACAGCGAAGCAGTACAGGTTTTGATGCCAAGCGTCTGAATATGCTTTTGGCTGTTTTGGAAAAACGTGGAGGTTTTAGGCTCGGTACGCAAGATGTTTTCTTGAATATTGCTGGTGGTTTTAAGATTGAAGACCCTTCTATTGATTTGGCTGTCTGTACGTCGCTTATTTCTTCGTTGGAAAACTCGCCTGTAAGTTCAGATATTTGTTTTGCTGCTGAGGTAGGTTTGGGAGGAGAGATTAGAGCTGTTCAACGCATAGAACAACGTATTTCGGAAGCTGCAAAGCTAGGTTTTCGTCAGATTGTCGTTTCAAAATACAATATCAAAGGATTGGATTTGAAGAAATTTGATATAGAAGTAAAAATTGCCAAAACACTTGAAGATGTGATTAAATTGGTTTTTTAAATTTTAAAATAAAATATTATGCAGACTACTGAAAATTTAATTCAAAGTACAATAGACGATTTAGCCAATTTTTCTATTTCTTTAACGGACGTTTTATTAAAACTGAAGGTAATTGCTTTTAAACTAAAAAACGAGGAGTTAAAAAAGTGGGTAGATTTAGAACTTAACGGATATAGAGGAAAAGAAAATCCTCCTATTTATCGCACAAGACCGACTACCTTGTTTGCAGACTTGGTGTCTCTTAATGCCAAATGGAAAGGATTTGAGTTGCCTGTAGATGAATTACCTAACGATTTGGAGAAAGTAAAAAAAGATTTCAAAATTCTTAGAATTTATCAAAGTGTACCTGAAATTATTGGTATTATATCGAAAGATTTAACAATGATGCAGATTGTACCAAATAAATATTTTTCATTTTTTACTGCTTTAGTTCAAGAAGGATGGACTCCTATAAGAATTTATAAACAAATTACACAAAATATATACGTAGATATTTTACATAACATAAAATCTCATTTGTTAGATTTTTTAATAAAATTAAGTGAAGAGCTAGAGACTGAGATTAATATTCCATTATCTCAAAAAACTGAGAAAATTGATAATATTTTAAAATCTACTATTGGAGGAAATTTTAATTCAAGTGGAAGTATGAATGTATATGTAAATAATGGCAATAACTCATCACAAGCTATAAACAACGGAACTCAAAGAGATATGAATATAGCCTCTGGAAAAAATGCTACTCAAAATATTTCTAGTGAAAAAGAAGCTAGAGAAATTTTACAAGACTTTATAGAACAAGTAAAATCTAATTTATCAGATTTAGAAGATAATGATAGAGAGGATATTGAAAATCAATTAACTATATTAGAAAGTCAATCAAAAAGAGAAATACTAAATTCTACTATAATTAATCCATCTCTAAATGTAGTTTATAATATTTTAGCAGGAATTACAGCAAATGCTTGGTTTCCTGTTGTGATGGAACAACTGACAATTTTGAGAAATTATTTTACTTAAAAAATTATGAAATTCAACCAAGCAAACATTTCCCTCTACCTCATAGTATTCCTATTTATCTTCACTTCCTGCAATGCACAAAATAGTGAGAGTAAAAACGATTCAAATGATTCTACAAAAGTCATTCAAGAAAAAATTGATTCTACGGAGTTATCTGCTGATGATTTTCCAAAAGTAGATACAAGAAAAATCCCTCCTTATGTAGAATTAAGTAGAGATAGCATCAAAAATGTACTTACTGAAAAAGTAAAGAATAATGAACCTTTGTTTGTACATATTTTTGTTCCTCTTTGTGATAATGAAAATCAAGGAATTGTTCCTGTCAATAAATCGCTAGGAGATGGACAAAATTTAAGAACAAATTTATATTGGGGAGCAGGTTATGGCATCAAAACACATTTCAAACGATTGAAAGAATGGACACTTTTGAGTAGTCAATTAGATGTAGATTCGATAGTTTTGGAACGTGTTATTTTTAAGAAAAAATATCCAAATGGTGCGACTGTTTTTCTAGTTGCTGATGCTTATCGTGGCGACAAAATGCACGAATGTTTGACTAATTATTTTGCTTCTTTGGCAGGAAAAAAGAAAGGAATTTTAGGATTGGACAATGATTCAACAAAAATAAAAGCCTTTGGCGAAGCTGATTTGATTGCTTTTAATGGACACAACGGACTTATGGATTCGTATGCAGCTCTTTTTATAAACGAAGATAACCGAATGCGTGATGCTGTTTCGATTGCCTGTACTTCTCACACTTATTTCAAAAGGCATTTGAATGTTGCTAGAGCCTATCCACTTCTTACTACTACAAATTTGCTCGCTCCTGAAGCCTACGGAATAGAAGCAGTTATTGATTCTTGGGCAATGTTAGAAGATGGCAGAACAATTCGTTCGAAAATAGGAGCAATGTATCACAAAATCCATAAATGTGGACTAAAAGGAGCTACAAATTTGTTTCATACTGGGTGGTAATATTAAACCTTAATTTTGAAATAACTATTGAAATAACCTTTGAAACAAGAATAATATTTGCTATTTTAGATAAAGAACCAAATTAATTATCTAATGAGTTTATCAAATTCTTTAAATCAAAATTCGAATACTAAAGCAAATCAGCTTTCTCCAGATTGGATTACACAAGGTCTTATAGATTTTGAGTATAAAAAATATATGCTTTTGGCATATTTGCAGTACACCAAAAAGCAATTTGATGAAGTAAAACTATATCCTACTTTTTCAGAACTGCTTTTTCATTATAATAATTTACTTCAAATAAAAGAAAACAAACAACTTCTGTCTGAAAGTTTTCCAAAAAAACTCTCCAAAGCTGATTTTGAAAAATTAAAACTGACCTATACATCTATTCTAAAAGATGATGAGATGATGCAAGAAATAGAAAGTGTAGTAGAGTTTGCCTTACCAAAAATTAATGCAAGTGTAAATGAAGGAAAACAGATTTATGATTGGATAAATGAGAATCTAGAAATTATTCCTGTCGGAATTACACCTATTTATTTTAGAGAAGGGTATTTGTTTTTAGGAATGAATGATAAATTAAAAAATAATTCTAGTCATACTATTCAGGTTTATAAGTATAAAATTACGCTATTTGAAAGAAGTGAGAATAGTGAAATATTGAGAGGAATAAATCTACAACATATTAATACCTTAGCTAAAAGTACCTTTCAAACTTATGAAAATATAAAAATAGACCTTATCAAAAATGATAGAAACTTACCAAACCCTGCTACTTTTTTGATGCAAACACAAATTGTTTGTTCGATAGAAAACTCTCTTCTGCCTATTGCAAAGCGACGTTTAATTGAGTATTTGGCTTTCTTAGAAAAAAAATAAGTGGATGTATTCTAAAAACACAAAAGCCTATTTCCTTACTAGAGAAATAGGCTTTTATATTCTATTTTTAATTTAAAAGCTAGGATTCTATCATAACAACACTTGCAACTCTTGAATTTACATTCTTTGTTTGCTGAACTACTTTCCTTTCTTCTAGCTGACTCTTTTGTTTGAGTTGTTCTTGTAATTGCCTTGCCTGAACTTTAGAACGCATTTTTGCAAAATTACTATGAGCAGGAAAACTTCTTCTTGAACCCTCTACCTGTACTTTATCAAGCACTTCTGTATATCTTCTTATAATAATCTGTTGGTCAAATTTTGTTTCAGCAAGCCAACGACTATTAACTCCCATTTCTTCTAATTTTCCTTTGTCCAAACAAATCATTCGTTGCATCTTATCAGCCAAATCATACGCATTTTTTACTTCACATAAATATCCATTAAAATTATGAATAACCGTTTCTCTACACCCTGGAACATCTGTTGTGATGATTGGTTTACCCAAACAAGCTGCTTCTAAAAGTGTACGTGGAGTTCCTTCTCTATAAGAAGGTAAAACAATGCAATCAGCATTTGAGATAAGAGGACGAACATCACTGGTAGTACCAAGGTATTTCAAAATACCTTCTTTTTCCCATTCTTTAATTTGCTTTTCAGGAACACCTAAGCCTTTTGTTTCATCTATTTTTCCTAGCAGTTGAAAACGGGCATTAATACCTTTACTTCTCAAAAGTTTAATAGCATCAGCATATTCTGCAATTCCTTTATCATAAAGCACCCTAGCAATCAGTAAAAATGTAAATTCTTTTTTATTTTTTTGTTTTGGAATAGATACAGAAGATTGTTTTGGTACAAAATGGCTTGTATCTATACCAGAACCAGGTAAAAGACGAGCAATAGATTCTTTAATTAGGTTTTTGCTAACAAAAAGTTCTCTATCATCTTTATTTTGAAAAAATACAATCTTGGGAAAGCGAAATGTAAAACGATATAAATATTGTGCTATTTTGGAAGAAACACCTTCTCTTAAAAATACAGTTCCTAGTCCAGTTACATTATTGATAGAAGGGATTTTTAAAAGCTCGGCAGCCATTGTACCATAAATATTTGGCTTTATAGTATAATGTAATACTACATCAAGGTTATGTTTTTTGTAAGCAGTTACTAATCTTTTGACAAGCAGTGCATCGTTGATTGGGTTTGTTCCTTTACATTCCATAGGAACAGCTTCAAACTTACAACCCATTTCTTCCAACGACTCACGATATCCATCGTCTGGAGCAATGGCAATTACTTCATGGTTTTGTAAAAAGGCTTTGATTAAACCTGCTCTAAAGTTATAAATGTTCCAAGAAGAATTGACTACAATTCCTATTTTCATCTTATGTTGGTTATTTCGCATTCAGTTAAATCTCATAAATTTCTTACAGAATCTCTTACAAATTTTAATGTCTAGAAATTCTTTTAACAAGGCTATAGTAGAGTTTAATTCATATAAAAGAGGTATGCGTAAATTAAAAAGTTACCAAATAAACACTAATCTAATTTGAGCCTAAAGTTTAGTATAAAGATACAGAAAGATACTTTTTGAAAATGTTGATACTTTGTTGATTAAAATCAAAATAGCAAATCAAGCATTTTATATTTTAATGTCTTTTCTCTCTTTTTACAAGAAACTCATCATTAGAAGCTAATTCATTTTATGCTTAGAGTATAAGCAAACGCAAGACCAAATTTAAAAAAACCTTAAAACACTTTTTGTTTTTACACTACTCTTGTATGTTTTTTTAATAAAAAAGTTAGGAAAATAGTTTTTGAGATAGAAAATAAGTGTTGTTTACTTTATTCTTTTACTCAAAGAGATATTGAAGTTGAATGAGTTACTTAATCAAACAAAAAAAAATAAAGTAGGGAATCAAAATATCTATCAAGGGCATATTTAACACAAAAATCTTTAAAAAAATAGAGAATAAAAAATATATATCTAAACTTTCTTTAACCCTTAACTATTTGCTCATTAAAGAATTACCTTTCAATAAAGGCAATGTTGTTTTTCTACTAAAAATAATACCAAAAAAAAGTTTGATGTAATTAGAATGAGTTTTTATCTTTTTGTAATTTAAAAAATTTCTTTATTTCCATCATTACGTGTTTTATGATGTTCAAAAGAATAATTTACAAAAAACAGTTCTTTTTTTATAGTATGTAATTCTAAATCTACTAACAGCTCCAAAACAAAATAGTTATACACTTTTTTAGAATATAAAAAAATGAATTATTTTTTAATGATTTTGTTAGTTTGAGTTAAAAAGCCTGTTTTGTAGAAAACAGAATCATTTTATTTACACTCTAATTTTGATTCAAACATAAGTCTAAGGATATTTGTAGTAAGGTTCAGAATGATATATTTTGTAACTTTACGATGTCAAAAATGAGTTCAAAATTTCTCTACTGTCTATTTTAATTCATTGAAAAGTCTTTAATATTTACTGTATTTTTATACTGGGTCTTTTTAATTCTAGCTTACCTTTAGTAAACCTATACGAATGAAAATCAATATCTTCAACCAAACCACTTTTGAGAGCCGTCATAATGGAAACTTTGATGATTCTGTTACTGACATGCTCAAAAAAGTAAATGCTTCTTCCATAGAACAGCTTATTTCAGAAACTATTCCTGCTGATATTCGTCTTAAAAAACCATTAAACTTACCTTCTGCTCTTACAGAAAGTGATTTTGTTCATAGCCTTCAAAAAATTGCCTCAAAAAATAAAGTATTTCGTTCTTTTATCGGAATGGGATATTATGAAACGCTTGTTCCGAATGTAATTCTAAGAAATATCTTAGAAAATCCAGCATGGTACACAGCTTATACGCCTTATCAAGCCGAAATTGCACAAGGTCGTTTGGAAGCTCTCATCAATTTTCAAACAATGGTTATTGACCTTACAGGAATGGAAATTGCGAATGCCTCACTTTTAGATGAAGCCACAGCAGCAGCAGAAGCCATGCGCCTTTTGGAAGCTACAAAAGCAAAAACAAAGAAAAAGGCAATGAAGTTTTTTGTTTCTGATAAATGTCACCCACAAACACTTTCTCTTCTAGTAGGGCGTGCAGAGCCGTTGGGAATAGAATTAGAAATTGGAGATATTACAAAACTAGATGTTACTGACGAGAATTTATTTGGAATTTTACTTCAATATCCAAATACAGATGGGCATATCAAAAATATAAATTCATTTATCGCTGCTGCAAAAGAAAACGAAGTTTCAGTTGCTGTTGCTTCTGACCTTTTGGCTCTTACCATGCTTACTCCTCCAGGGGAAATGGGTGCAGATGTAGTCTTTGGTTCGGCTCAACGTTTGGGTGTTCCAATGGGTTATGGAGGTCCTCACGCTGCATTTTTTGCAATTAATGAAAAAGACAAACGTTTTATGCCTGGTCGTGTGATTGGTGTTTCTAAAGATGCTGAGGGAAATCCTGCGTACAGAATGGCTCTTCAAACTCGTGAGCAACACATTAAAAGAGAAAGAGCAACCTCAAATATTTGTACAGCACAGGTTTTACTTTCTGTAATGGCTAGTATGTATGGAGTTTATCACGGTGCAGATGGACTCAAAAACATTGCTCACAGAATACATGGTTTTGCCAAAATTACACACAAAGTAGTTGAGAAGTTAGGTTATGAAGTGGTTTATAATCAGTATTTTGATACAATTAAAATTAATACAACAACTAAACAAGCTCAAAAAATAAAGGAACTTGCAGAAAAAAATGAAATAAACCTTCGTTATTTTGATAATGGAAATATAGGTATTTCATTTGGCGAGCGTGCAGAATACGCAGATTTAGAAACGCTTTCAGCTATTTTTGCAAGAGCTGCTCACAAAGATTCTTTCAAAGAAGAAATTAAAGAATATGCTCAAAATTTAGAACTAAACTGGGAAGATGCCGTAGTCAGAAAATCTGATTTTATGACACACCCTGTTTTTTCTTTGTATCATACCGAACATGAAATGTTGCGTTACATGAAACGTTTGGAAAACAAAGATTTATCTTTAGTTCATTCTATGATTTCTTTGGGTTCTTGTACCATGAAACTCAATGCAACAACAGAAATGATTCCTGTTACGTGGTCAGAATTTGGACAAATTCATCCGTTTGCACCTTTTGGACAAGCAGAAGGATATAAAGAAATGACGGATAATTTGCGTACTTGGCTTTGTGAAATTACAGGTTTTGATGATGTTTCTTTGCAACCAAACTCTGGAGCGCAAGGCGAATATGCTGGACTTATGGCTATTCGTGGTTATCATGTAGCAAATGGCGATACACATAGAAATATCGCTATTATTCCTTCCTCAGCTCACGGAACAAATCCAGCGAGTGCAGTTATGGCAGGAATGAAAGTTGTCATTACAAAATGTGATGATAATGGAAATATTGATGTAGCAGATTTAAAAGAGAAAGTAGAAAAACACAAAGAAAATTTATCGTGTTTGATGGTAACATATCCTTCTACACACGGAGTTTTTGAAGAGGCAATTATCGAAATTTGTGATATAATTCATCAAAATGGTGGTCGTGTCTATATGGATGGTGCAAATATGAATGCACAAGTGGGCTTGACTTCTCCTGCTAATATTGGTGCAGATGTTTGTCATTTGAACTTACACAAAACTTTTTGTATTCCTCACGGTGGTGGAGGTCCAGGAATGGGGCCAATCGGTGTAGTCAAAGATTTAGTTCCTTATTTACCTTCTCATCCAGTGGTTGAGATTCGTGGAAAAATTGGAGAAAATGGCGCAAGTCATCCTATTTCGGCAGCTCCTTATGGAAGTGCTTCTATTTTGCTTATTTCGTATGCCTATATCGCTATGATGGGAGGCGACGGACTAAAAAGAGCAACAGAAAGAGCGATTTTGAATGCCAATTATATCAAATCTTTATTGGAAGAACACTATCCAATTTTGTATGTAGGCAAAAATGGTCGTTGCGCTCACGAGTTTATTTTGGATTGTAGAGAATTCAAAAAAACAGTAGGTATTGAAGTTGTAGATATTGCTAAACGTTTGATGGATTATGGTTTCCACGCTCCGACGGTTTCTTTCCCAGTTGCAGGAACGCTTATGATTGAGCCAACTGAAAGCGAAACAAAAGAAGAACTAGACCGTTTTGCACAAGCGATGATTCAGATTCGCAAAGAAATTCAAGAAATTGAAGATAGAGATTCAGATGCAACTGATAACGTCTTGAAAAATGCTCCTCACACAGCAGGAAGACTTTTGGCGAATGAATGGAATTTCCCTTATTCTCGTCAGAAAGCAGTTTATCCATTAGAATGGGTAAAAGAACGTAAGTTTTGGGTTTCGGTTAGTCGCATAGATGATGCCTATGGCGATAGAAATCTAGTTTGTAGCTGTATTCCTGTTGAAGAATATGAAGAAAGAGAATTGGCAGAAGTGAAGTAATTTTATTTCTGTTTTAAATTATGAAAACCTACTAAGTTTCTTTTTTGGAAATTTAGTAGGTTTTTTTGACGAATTTCAATTCAAATACTTTTCTACCAATTCATTCCATTTTTCTTTGTGTACTTTTTTAAGTTCTGTATCATTTTCAATAAGAAAACTATAATTTTTGATAAAATCATTTAAAGAATTTATCAAACGAAGATAGTATTTTATGGTTGGTAAAATACCATTTACAATAATCTGACAACCATGTTCTTTCTTTATTTCTTCAATTAATTTCCCAATAATTTCCTTATCACTTTCTTTTGTTTCATAAGACAGAATATAATATCTATCTGGATTATAACGCTTAATTTTTTCAATAGCAATTCTGACCATATTTGCATCAATAGGTTTATCCAATTTTACTTCAATAGCTTCAAAAAGTTGTTTTTGTTTGAATATCTCAATATCGCCAGCCGTTTTTGAAGTTCTATCTGATGCTGTATGGCTTCCTAACGGAGATAAAACACAATCTTTATATCTACCAATTTCAGAAATCAAACATTCATAAACTGCAAAAAGAGCTAAAACAGGAAGTTTAGAACCTCCAGAAGTTTTATATTTTGTGTAGAAATGTTCGTTTAAAACTAAACGAATTGTTTGAATGCTTAACTTTTCAGAATCTTTTAATGGAATTATTTGGACAAAAGAATTTTTCTGTACTTGAATAGCTTCAGACAATAATAAACGTAAAATATTGATTGCTGTTTTAGGATTTTTCTCTACAACATCAAGAATCTTTAAAAAGTCTTCTTTGACAACTTTATTACTAATTTTTCCATTATACCCCAAAGTGTAAGGATAAGGTTGTTCTAAAGAACGAGTAAGCCAACCACTTTCAGACATGGAAGGCAAACCTAATTCTTTCAAAGTTGGTGTTATAAATTGCGTGTCTATCGAACGCCCAGAAAACCCATCTTTCATGCTTGCTTGATGATTTCTAATATCTTGTTTTGGGTCAATAATTTTGTGAGTAACTAAAGTAACCAAAACGGTAAAAACAGCTTTTTGGCTGTTGATATTTTTGCCAATAGATTTTATGTATTCTTGTGTTTTGGTATCTACATTCTTAATATCAAGAAGCGAAGAAGAGAGAGTGTAAATCTCCTTCAATTTGTCTTTGTGGTTCATCAATTAATAATTTTTGTTCTTTAATACTTTCTGCAATGGCTCGTATAACAGGAATAGCAACAGAATTTCCAATTTGTTTATACTGTTCGCCTGTGTTTGAATGTTTTATAAAATCAGAACCAAAACCCATTATTTTATAACATTCATTGATAGTTAATTTTCTGACAGCATCTAGTTCTGGAATGTAAATAAAAAAACGCCCTGCCGTTTCTTGTGAGGGAATTGTTGGATGTGTTCCGTCAATAGAATAGATGCGATTTGGCTGCCTGTGTACTCTTGAAAGATGTTCGGTATTTTCTCTAACTCCTTTTTTCCAAATATTTTTATTTCGATAACCTACGAAAAGCAAACCACTATCTTGTTTTCTTGGCATATCAATAAGCGTATATTCTGATTTTTCAAGGAATTCAAAACCTCCTTTTTGGTCTTCTTCTTTATCCAAAAAATCTCTCAAAATTACTTTCTTTTTCTTTTTTAATTTAGAGAAATCAAAATAATGATTTTTTGTAGCAATAATAAAAATACGCTCTCTATTTTGTGGAAGACCAAAATCTTTAGCATTTACTATTTTGTGAGTAACATTATAACCTAAATTAGTCAATGTTTGTAATATAGTTATAAAGGTTCTTTTTTTGTCGTGATGAATAAGATGCTTTACATTTTCTAAAACTACTACACTTGGTTTTTTTTTATCTATAATCTGACAAATATCAAAAAATAATGTTCCTCTTGTATCTTCAAAACCCATTTTTTTACCCGAAATACTAAAAGGCTGACACGGAAAACCTGCTAATAAAATATCAAAATCGGGAATATCTTTTGGTTCAATTTGAGTAATATCTCCAAAGGGTTTTTCTCCAAAATTAGTTTCATATACCTCTTGGCATTTTTCGTTTATTTCAGAAGTAAAAACACATTCAAAACCAACATCTTCAAAGCCTTTTCTAAAACCTCCAATTCCTGCAAATAAATCTATAAATTTATATTTCATTTTTATTACTTCTATTCTATTTCAAAATTAAATCTATCCAAAATTACAAATTTATTTTCACATGAATCTTCTAAAAATTAGAAATTGACAAGTTATTTTTGATAAAAATACAAACTCAATTCTTCAAAGTAAATTAAAAAATTGCATTTTTTTATTAAACTGCTTTTATGTAATTTTAATTCTGCAAACTAAGAAGCTATAATACAAACAGAATTAGCAAGGTAAAACAATGATAAGTAGAATAAAAATAGAAAACTTCAAATCTATAAAAGAATTAGATATTTGTTTGCGTCCAATTAATATCTTGATTGGTGCTAATGGAGTAGGGAAAAGTAATTTTATTGAAATATTTAAACTTCTCAATCAAATCTATGAACAGAGGTTACAAGAATATATAGGAAATGATATTGATAGCTTGCTTTATTTTGGTAGAAAAAAGAGTAGTTTTTTAAGTATGCTTCTTTTTTTTGAAACTGAAGATAAAAAAATTGAAACTACATTACGAATCATAATTCACCCCAAACAAAACTCTAATAATGGATATTTGAAAACAGTATCTTGTGCTAATGTAGAACCATTTAAAAACCACAATTTTAGCTATATAGATGAGAATGTTGATGAAAGTAGATTAAAAGACAAAGAGCCTTCTTCATTGAACTTCGAAAGAAAACATTTAGAAAGTTTCAAAATTTATCATTTTCACGATACAAGTAGCACCTCGCCACTCAAAGCTCCTTCACAAATCAATGACAATAGGTATTTAGCAGAAAACGGTAGAAATTTAGCAGCTTATTTATATTATTTACAAGAAAAACATCCAAAGTCATTTAAGCAAATAGAGTTTATTGTTCGTTCGGTAGCTCCTTTTTTTGATAGATTTGATTTGCAACCTGACAGGCTCAATGAAAAACAAATAGAGTTGCGTTGGCAAGAAAAAGAAAGTGATTTTCCATTTAGTGCTTATCATCTTTCTGACGGAACATTGCGTTTTATTGCTTTAGCTACACTTTTTTTACAACCCGAACTTCCAAAAATCATAATTATTGATGAACCCGAATTGGGTTTACATCCTTTTGCTATTCATAAATTAGCAGGACTTATCAATAAAGCCTCTGTTTCTAGTCAGATTATTATTTCTACACAATCTGTAACTTTGGTAGATAATTTTTCAGCCGATGATATTATTACAGTGGATAGAAAAGAAAAACAGTCTGTTTTTACCTTACAGTCTTCTGAAAGTTTGGAAGATTGGCTCAAAGAATACACAATAGGCGATGTTTGGAATAAAAATGTTATTGGTGCAAGACCTTAGAATCAATTACGAATTACGAATTAAAAATTACGAATTGAAAGTCAGTGTAGCTAATTACGATTATAAATCACTGAATATCAATTTATTAAAAATAACCATTTATTTAATTCTTATTCCTTAGAAATTTTCAAAATAAAATCTATGAAGCATTTATATATCGTTGTAGAAGGAGAAACGGAGTTAGAGTTTATTAATCAATTAGTAATTCCTTATTTTAACAGCCAAAACATATACACCCACATACAAGGAATTATGATTGAAAAAAGTGGAGGTGGACACGGTTACGATAATATAGAACATTTGAAAAATACAATAGAACCTTTGCTTTATTATAAAAATGAACCTATAATTACTACTTTTATAGACCATTATGGAATAAATAGCGTAAGAAAATTACCTAATTATGAGGTTTGTAGCCAAAAACAAGAAACAGAAGAGCGTATAAAATGCATGGAAGGTAATTTATTTGAAATAATCAATTCAATCAAAAAGTATCCATTCTTTATTCCAAATATCACAAGACACGAAATAGAAACGCTATTTTTATCAAATCCAAAAGAAGGTTTTGATTTACATCTTGATAAAATAAAAGAGGAAGTTATAGAAATGTGTAATGATTTTGAAAGTGTGGAAGATATAAACCATACTTTAGAAAATGCTCCTTCCAAAAGGTTAGAGAGGATTTATAAAAATAACAATCAAAAGTATGCAAAGGTTATCGACGGAATTCAAATAGCTGAACTAACAGGAATTGAAATTATTTTAGAAAAATGTCCTCGTTTCAAAAACTGGTTGGATAAATTGATTATGGAATTACAGAAACGATAAAATAAATTTGAAAATTCTTTGAAACCAAAACACCTCTTACCCAACTCAAATTTCACTTGTTTTATATTCCATCTTTACTTACAAAATTAGAGTGTGAGAAGCCTAAGCCTGTTGGTCTTTAACTTTGGGTTGCCGTTGTGATGACCAACAAAAAACAGAATTAGTAAAGAATAATCAATAGCATACTACTAGTATTTTTCAACAAATAGTCCAGTTCAAAAGAGCAGACTGTCTATTTTAAACAGTCACTCTACAAACTTGACCTTATAGAAATATAAGGATGTAACAATATAACACTTTGTCCAGTAGTATGCTTTGTTGCTTTGACAGGTCGTAATTGTTCCTAAGTACTCATTTTCAGTTCTTTCACAAAAGAAAAATAATCAAAAGAAAATTTTATACAATCCTTATACGAAAGTTTTGGTGTTTTTTCAGTTAGATTGGGATACATAAATTCTTCCAAATTGCTTTCTCCATAAATAGTCAATCGCTGTTTATAAGATTCTATTTGTGTTACTGAAAAATCTGAAATCCTAATAATAGTTCTATTGTTGTAGCGTCCATAGGAAAGTTAAATTACAAAATTATCGCTAAATTGTCGGAAGAGCCAAAACTTTTATAACCTCTACTTCTGCCACAAGCCAAATATGACAGAGAAGTCATTTTTTCTACAAATTTCAAAATGATCATAAATCAAAAAGGCATTTTATTCAAAAAATAATTTTGAATAAAATGCCTTTTTTTAGAAACAAAAATTAGAAAATAAGCAATTCTAGTTTTCAGAGTCAGTATTTGAAGTTTCTGTGTTTGCTTCAACTTCTTTGTTTTCTTCCACTTTTTCTTCTTTTGGAGGAGTTGTCAAGATTTTGATTTGATTTTCTATGGCTGCAATTTCAGTTTTTGCATTTGAAATTTTTTCGTTAAATTCTTCACGAAGTTTGTCAGCCGTTTTTGATTTTGCAAAAAACTCAATATTATTTTGCCACAAATTAATTTCGTTTTCTAAATCTGTAATTTTACGTTTGAGTTTGTTTTCAGTTTGTTTGAAGTCTCCAGCCATTTTTGGATTATTCTTAATAGCTTTTGCTTGTGTTTTGAAGTGGAATGTTTGAGCTTCTTCGCTGCTTAATTCCGAATTTTTCATAAACTTTTTATTTACCTCATCAAAACGGTCTTGAATGGTACGAATATTTTTACGTGGTACAAAACCAATTTCATGAAACTTCAAATGTAATTCTTGTAATTTTACTGTATCATTTGACTTTGCTTTTGCAAGTTCTTCTATTTGATTACAAACTTCTAATTTTTGTTTCAAATTTTCTTCTTGTGCAGCATCTTGTTCTTTATAACGATTACGACGACGCTCAAAGAAATAATCAGCAGCTTGTTTGAATTGTTGATAAACTACTTCACGTTGCTTTTCAGGAACATGTCCAATTTCTCTCCATTCACTCTGCAATCTTTTTAGTTGATTGGCTGCATTATCCCAGTCTGTACTTTCTTTGAGTTCTTCAGCTTGTTTGATAAGCTCTTGTTTTTTGACTAAATTTTCATCTCTAGCTGCATCTAATTTCTCAAAGAATTTAGATTTATTGTTGAAAAATAATTTAAAATTATCCCAAAATTGTTTGTTCAAACTTTTAGCTACTTCACGAGGGGCAGGTCCAATCGCATCCCATTGTTTTTGAAGCTCAACAAGTTCTTGAGTTTTGTTATTCCAATCTCTAATTCTGTCTGTATCAAAACTTACAAACTCTTCTACTTTCAAGCAAAGGTCTTGTTTGAGTTTCATATTTTCTTCCAACTGTGCCTTAAAATTCTCTGCATACTCTCTACGAGCATCATAAATTTTGTCAGAAGCTAATTTAAAACGCTCCCAAAGTTCTTCTCTATCTGCTCTAGGAACAGGTCCAATTCGCTTATATTCTTGATGCAAACGATTGAGTTCAGTAACTGCATCATTGATTTTATCATAATTCAAAAGTTCTTCAGCACGAGTAACAATCGTCTTTTTGGCTTCCAAATTACGTTCACGGTCAAGAGCTAAAAGTTCACGCTCTTGTGATTTTTGATTATAAAAAAGGTCAAGTAATGCCTTATAATTTCTATAAATTTCATCAGCTTCTTGCATCGGAACATATCCAATACTTTTAAATTCTGATTGAATCGCTTTAACTCTATCAAATTCACCTTTTCTTGAAAGTTCACTTGGCTTTGAAGTATCAGTCAGAGAACGAAGTTCTTCAATAATAGCTTGTTTTTTCTTTAAATTACTTTGTTTTTCGCTTTCTAACTTTGCGTAATGATTGCGTTTTGCTTCTTTTATTGCCTTAAAGTTTTCATAAAACATTCCTGTAAATTGGTCTTGTTGGAATGAAAATCCTTCTTTTTCTTCGGCTGTTGTTGCTGCTTCTTCATATTTTTGACGAGCTTCTTCACGTTCTTTTTCATTGAAACTGTCTATGAATTCTCTAATTTTTGAAACTTGGTCATCCAAATAACGAAAGTTTATTCTGCCTTCTGAAGCTGTTGCTTCTGCTGCAAGCATGGCACTTTTAGAAACTAATTCTTCTTTCGAAAATGTAGAATAGTCTTCTTGAGGACGTTCTTCGGTTTTTTCTTTTTCCGAATTTTCATTTTCTGTATCATCTGTTTTTTCATCATCCGAAGCATTTGTTTCTTCGCTTTCTTTTTTGATAGCTTCCAAATCTTCTTGACTTACCTCTTCATCAGCTTCTTCTGCTGATTCGTCTTTAAGTTCTGGTTTTTCTAGGTTATTTTCCAGTTCGTTTACTACTTGGTCTTGATTAGTAGTTTCGTTTTCGTTTGTCAAATTCTCGTTTTCTTCGTTCATCATAATAGTTACAAGATAAAAATCAGCAATAAATAAAAGTATTGTTATTTCTTTTAAGCCTTGAGACTCTGTCATCAAATGAGCTTGTGGAAAAACAATATACGTAAGGCAATTTTATAAACTAATGATTCCTTTTTTATCAATTAAATATAAAGCTAAGGAAGTAATTATTTTATAGCTGTATTACAAAAATACAGTCATTGGCAAAGTTAGAAAAATTAAATTGAATTGATAGACAAATTATCTATCTAATAACAAAGTTTTCTTATAAAAAAAGAAAAATCCTATTTTGATATTTTATCGATAACAAAACCAATAGCCACAATTATAAAGACCGAGTAAAAAAACAAAAAATTATCTAATCTTGAAATAACATCATAAGACTAGACAATAAAAAAACGCTTTACAAAATTAAATGTAAAGCGTTTTTTGTCGCTGACAACTTAGGAATAATTACGAATGTAATACACTGAATATCAATATTTTGTTATTTTCAAATAAGTATGTTATTTAATTTCAATTCCTTAGAAGTTGTCATTAAAACCTAATACTAAATTCCAGCTTTTTTGAGAGCTTCAGTAAGTTTAGGAACTACATCAAAAGCATCTCCTACTACACCATAATCAGCCGATTTGAAGAAAGGAGCTTCTCCATCTTTATTAATTACAACAATAGTTTTAGAAGAGTTTACACCTGCTAAATGCTGAATTGCACCCGAAATACCAATAGCAATATATAAAGAAGGAGCAACTTTGATTCCTGTTTGACCTACGTGTTCGTGGTGAGGTCTCCAGTCCATATCTGAAACTGGTTTAGAACAAGCTGTTGCTGCGTGTAATTCATTTGCTAAGTTTTCAATCATTCCCCAGTTTTCAGGACCTTTCAATCCACGACCAGCAGAAACAACTAAATCAGCTTCTGGCAATAAAATATCACCTTCTTGTTTTTTCACATCTGTTACCTTGATAGCAAAATCTTTAGCTCCATATTCTGGACTAAACGCTTCAACAGTAGCCGAACCACCAACAGAATCATCTACTGCAAGTGCATTTTTAGCTATTGTAAGCACTTTATTTTCGCCTTCTAATTTTGTGTCTGCAAAAGCTTTTCCTGTAAAAACACCTCTACGAACGACAAAACCATTGTCTGTTTGAGGTAATGCAACTACGTTTGAAGCTACTGTTGCCTTCATTTTTACGCCTACTCGTGGTGCTGCTGCATCAACAGTAGAAGAACGTGACATAACAACTGTATTTGCACCAACTTTATTAGCTGCTGCTGAAATAGCACTAGCAATAGCACTTACAGGACGAGTAGAAAGTTTGTCATCACTTACTTGCAAAACAGTTTTGACACCATATTTCCCAAGGTCTGCTAAATTTTCGGCTTTATCTGTAACTAAAGCTGTTACATCTCCTGTGTTCATTTTGGTTGCATACGTCAATGCCTCTAATGAAGACTTTTTCACTGCATTGTTATCTGCTTCTATATATACTAAAACTGACATAGTTTTATTTGTTTTATATTTTTAATTTTATGTAATATGTCGTTGGTGAGGACACCAACAACGGCAAAACCAATGAAAGAGAGAAAATACAAATAACGTCATTAATAAATAGTAGTATATAATTCGTAATTCGTAATTCCTAATTTGAAATTGATTAGAGTACCTTTGCATCTTCTTTCAAAAGACGTACAAGTTCGTCCATATTATCAGCATCAATCATTTTTACATTTCCACGAGAAGGAGGAAGTTCGAAATTTACGATTTCTGTTGGTGCTGATTGTGAAGTTGGTTCAACTACTTCTAAAGGCTTTTTACGAGCCATCATAATACCACGCATGTTAGGAATTTTCCATTCTGCGATTGGTTCTTGACAACCTGCTACAAATGGCATTTCACATTCTACATATTCTTTTCCACCTTCGATTTCACGCCCCATTTTAGCTGTATTTCCTTCTACTTCTAATGTCATACAAGGAACGATACAAGGCATATCTAACATTTCGGCAACCATTCCATGAACCTGTCCACCATTATAATCACTGGCTTCACGTCCCATCAAAATCATATCAAAATTTTTGTCTTTTGCATACGCTGCAATCTGTTCAGCGACAAAATAAGCATCTTTTGGGTGTGCATTGATACGAACAGCATCATCTGCTCCAATAGCTAATGCTTTACGGATAGTAGGTTCTGTATCTGCTTCTCCTACATTGAGGACAGTCAGTTTTCCTCCACTTGCCTCTTTGAGTTCTACGGCACGAGCAAGAGCATAATCATCATAAGGACCAATAATAAACTGTACACCGTTTTTGTCTAATTCTGTACCATCAAATTTAATTTTTGTTGTTGTGTCGGGTACATGACAAATGCAAACTAATATATTCATATAAAGAGATTGGTAAAAACGAGTTAAAAAATGAATAATTCCTTTTTCTTAATTTACTAAAGATTTTTCTTAAAGATAAACCTTTGAAACTACCTAGATAAAAGGAATGATTAATAAAAATGTTTGGAATGTGTGTGAATCTAACTGCGAATATACGGCATGTTCTTTAAAAGCGCAATTTTGTAATAGATTGTTGAAGGAAAATGACTTTTTTGAGGCAAATGTCTAAAATAATGTAGCATTGTATGATACTTCTTCGCACTCTTTCTTAAAATTAAATTATAGTCAGATACACGAAATTACCTTGTCAAAATATCAATAGCCTGTTCCTTGTATGTCTTAATAAATACTTTAGCGTCTGAGATAGTAATAGGATAACTTACTAATTCTTCACTCAATGAGTTTTCATTCTCTTTTATTTTATAAACATGTTGAAAACTAAATCCATTTTGAATCAAAAAAATTGCAACTTTCCATAATTTATCATTTGATTTTTTAGGAGGTTTGAAAAGATGACTGACAAAAAGCATTTTTTCAGCGCATTTAGGACATTTTTTTGCAACAATTTTTTCGTAGTTAGTTCCCAAATTCTCTGTTCTTCTGCATTCTAAACATACATTTTTATACCCCATATTGTAATCAAATTAATTCTTATATAGAAAAAAAGACAAGCTATTTTCTCTACAAATTCGTATTTCATTCATTTATTTTGGACTTCTTACTTCATAAATCTGACTTCTTTTTTTAAACTGTTTTGACATAATACAAACTAAACAAATCAAAATCTTCGTGGCTTTCTAGTTGGTCAAAGTGATAACCAAAACTCAAATGGGCAGTACGCTGACCAAATTTCACATAAGCATATCTATCTAAAAGCTGAAAAATTTTTCCATCCTTATTAATTTGTCCATAAAGAACAACTTCCAGTTTTTGAGAATCTATTTTTGCGTCATCACTTACAGCCAAAATAAAATAAGCTACTTCTTCGGCATTCTTAAACTCAAAACGATTCAAGAAAAGTAGGTTCTGCCCATCCAAAACAGCTACAAAAAGTTGGTTTCCTTCTATCAACGCATGCACTTGATTTGATTTATTTTCTTGTAATAAAAGACCTTCCAAAAAAGCAGCCGTTTGATGTACATACGTAATTCCTGTTTTTTGATGAGGATATTTTTCTTCTATCCAATCAGAAACTGCTTTGGGCATAGAAAAAAGACAGTTTGTAGATGCAAGTTGGTGTTCGCTAAACTGTACATAGCTTCTAGACGTATCTAGTGTAGTATTAAAACGCAGATAAGAAAGTGCATATTCTGTCCTAAAAAATTCATCAGGAACAAAAGTAAATTCTTGCTCGCCCATCATCAGTGCAATTTTCTGCCAATAACCAGCAGAAGCAAAACTATGTGTATCTACTAAATAACTAAATGCTTCTAAAATTTGCTCATCATTTTCGAAAGGAGAATCAACCGTATAGCGTTCATAACACAAACAACGGTCTGATTTCGTATCAAAAACAGCCAAACGACACTGGGTGGGTGTAAGGGCAAAACATAGTTTGTATCTGCCAATTTGGTCGACTTCAAACTTTTCATCTCGTAAAATTAAATCTTCTTGGAACACGCTATTTTTTTTGTGTTAATGTGATGCGACTAATTTTTATAGTTACTAATCGAATAGCTAAGAAACTAAAAAAACTACACTCTTGCAAACAAAGTGAGAAGTTAAAAGTCAGATTTTAGAAGTAAAATGTCCTGAGTTTTAAATTTTATATAAAAAGCAAAATTTTGTATTCGTTTTATTCTATTTCTTTTCTGTTTTATTCTCATAAAAAAAGCATTCTGAAATCAATCAAAATGCCTTTTTTATTATTTGTATCACTCGTATTTCATTTCAGGAGCTAATTTATAATTTCTTACTATTCTTTTTCAAAATCTAACGAAATAGAATTGATACAATAGCGCATCCCTGTTGGTTTGGGTCCATCATTAAAAACGTGTCCTAGATGCGAACCACAATTATTACAAACTACTTCTGTACGAACCATGCCATGAGAACGATCAGTTATTTCCTTTACATTTCCCTCAATCGTTGTATAAAAACTTGGCCATCCACTACCTGACTCAAATTTTGTTTTTGAATCAAATAGTTTTTCATGACACGCTCCACAAGTATAAATTCCTTTTTCGTGATGGTCATAAAATTCACCAGTAAATGCTCGTTCTGTTCCTTTTTGACGCAAAACTCGGTATTCATTTTCTGTTAATTCTTCTTTCCATTCGGCTTCAGTTTTCTTTTCTTTGTAATCTGACATAGAAGTATCTTTTTTATTTTTTAAGTGGTTTAGATTTTTATAATGTGAATTATCTTCAAGGCTTTCAGTAGCCTCTACTTTTTTATCAGCCTTATTGTTTTCAGATTTATTTTGAGAATCATTTGTGAAGCTCAAAAATGCAATAATTCCTATCGAACAAACAACAGCTAATATTGGCAAAATTAAAGTTTTTATTTTCATATTTCTATAAACGAAATAATCTAATACTTTGTTTATTAAGGAATTATAAAAAAATGGCGTATAATACTATTTTTTATCGAAATTTGTTGTTTAATTTTTTATACACTTTTTACACCTTAAAAAAGTACGATACATTTTTCTCACTAAAGCGTATGCTACAACTCACAACTATTTATAAACAATTTCCTTTAATGGAAAACTATGCTGTCAATGATGTTTCATTTTCTCTCCAAAAAGGCGAAACATTGGCTCTTTTGGGAGAAAGTGGAAGTGGCAAAACTACACTTTTGAGAATGATAGCAGGATTAGAAAAACCTTCAGAAGGCTCTATTATTTTACAAAACAAATCAGTATTCGATAACAAAAACTCTATTTTTGTAAAACCTGAAAAGCGAAATGTCGGTTTGTTTTTTCAACATTATGCCCTTTTTCCTCATTTGACTGTTTTTGAGAATATCGCTTATGGATTGAGCAGTAAATTATATAACAAATCACAAAAAAAGGACAGGGTAAGCGAAATGTTATCTCTTGTAGAATTACCAAATTATGAAAAAAGATTTCCTCATGAGCTTTCAGGAGGACAACAACAACGAATTGCATTAGCTCGTGCGCTTGCTCCCAAACCTGAACTTTTACTTTTGGATGAACCTTTTTCAAACCTTGATGAACAATTAAAGGGAGAGGTTCGCCAACAAATTAAAACCATTTTAGAAAAAACACAGACCACAACTATTTTAGTTACCCATGATTTGCAAGATGCTCTATCTCTTTCTGACAAACTTGCTGTTATGCGAAATGGAAAAATTGAACAGTTAGATTCTCCTCAAAAATTATATCAAAATCCTCTTACAAAATATGTGGCGACACTTTTTGGAGAAATTCAGCAACTATCAGAATCAGAATACACTCGTCCAGAATGGATTGAAATTCTTGATAAAAATCCTAAAATAGAAAATCAAACTCACTTAGAAACAATAAAAATAGAAAAAATAAATTTTTATGGGAATAGTTATAAATTAATAGGAAAAAATAAAAACCATCAAACCTTTCAAGTTCATATAAATACCTATAAGGAATTCAAAAAAAATGATGAATTACAGATTGAAATAAAAAAGACTTTTTGTTTAGAGTAAATTAAATCTTAAAAGAATTTTGTATTTTGATGTTTCAAAAAAAACTTTACTTACTCTTATTTTATCATTTTATGAAGATTCAATATCTATTTTTAGTTTTTTCTCTATCTCTTTTATTATTTATTTTTTCTTGTCAGACAGCCAAGAAAACAGAAGATGTAGAAGAAAGTCATACTGAAAAACTAGCTCAACTTCTACAACAACAAAAACAAGATTCTCTACAACGTGCCTTTTGTAAATGTTTGGTTGATAGTACAAGTAGAGACGAAACAATAAAAAATATTGATAATTTTATTGCTCAAAATGTTGATATAAATATTCCTTGTAGTCTTAAAGAAGAAGTTGTTTCTGGTGCATTAGAAAGACTTTTTGTTAATATGGGAGTAGCTGTAAGTAACCGTCTTTTACGTACAAAATTTAAAAAAAGAGGTAAAAAAACAACTACTATTTTAAAAGAATATCCTATTGTAATGCTTTTTAGTGAAGATACAATTATGATTCGTCAGCTTGTGAATCGTGGTGCAAATTTGGACACAAAGACAAAAGATGTAGGTTCTATCTTAGAAAATTATGTTAGTCAGAATGAGTTAGAAAATATAAAGTTTGTTCTAAGTTTGGGAGCAAAAACCGAAAATTTAATTATACAGACTAATGATGAAAAAACACTTGACTTTTTGATTGAAAACGGAGCAAAGACTGAAAATATAGATAAAGTAAGTTTGTTTGAAGAAGAGAATTACAAGCAGTTAGCAGAAAAATATAAAATTGATATAAGCAAAATAACCTGTGAAGAATTTACTCAATTATCTAAAATAACTCAATTTCAAAAAATTAATTTTGAACGTACAAAATGGCTTTTAGAAAATAATGTTGATGCTTCTTGTATGGATGGTATTTTTTTAGAAAAAATAATCGACGAAAATTTTGATGGACGAGTTTATAGCAATCGTACTAAGAAAAAAGCAAACCAGCATACAAGAAAAGAATGGATAGAATTGGTGGCAAAATACAATGTAAACTGGAATCAATGTGGTTCGTTTGGAAAAAACCCTTTAATACTTGTCGTAGAAAAACATAATACAGAACTTCTAAAGACACTATTAAACCAAAAAGCAAATCCAAACTTTGCTTGTAGTTTTGCAGGACAACAAAAAACAGCCAAATATGCAATAGAGAAAGAAATAAACTATGCAGAAAATAATGAAAAAAGAAAAAAAGAAAGAGAAAAAGAGAAATACAGCAAAAAAGACGCAGAAAAGCATGCTATTTATCTTAAAAAACTACAGGAAATTAAAGAATTGCTAGACAGATAATAAGAGTATGAAACATCATTTATAACCCATAACTTACAACAGGGCATTTCATTCCAAGTCATATTCTATTTTTACCTCTGTAAGTCCATCACGAACAAAATCTAACATTTCGGCACCTTTTCGTGTAACATCAATTATTCTTCCTTTTTTAAAAGGTCCTCTGTCATTTATTCGTACTCTGATTTTCTTATCATTTTTCAGATTAGTAACTGTTACCATTGTACCAAAAGGAAGAGTTCGGTGTGCTGCTGTCAAGAGTTTTTGTCTAAACTTTTCGCCACTTGCTGTGGGTCTTCCTTCATATTTATCTCCGTAATAAGATGCAATTCCTGTTTCAGAATGTTCTCCTGCTTTTGCAGAAGAAGTATCTTTTTTCTTACCAAACAGAGAAGTACAAGAAGAAGAAACAACAATTAATGATAGAAATAGAAAAACCACTTTAACTTTGAATTTCATATTATTTTGACTTTTTATTATTATTTTGATTTCTCAATTTAGTAAAATAATTAAACAAAAAAAGAAGGTCAATGTCAAAACCTCCCTTCTTTTTTTCTTTTATATAAAATCAACTCTTACTTAAATTTCTTTGCCATTTCGCCAGCCATATCCTCAGCATAAACGCCATACGCATTTACCAAAACACCTTTTAAATTGTATTTGTCAGATTTGATAGCATATAAAATAGCAGAATCAGAAGGGTTTGTTTCTCCCTCAAAACGAAAAGTGTCTTTAATTTCGAATTCATTTGGATAGATATGAATTTCTTTTCCATCTTTTTCGCACACCAAACATTCTTTTTTTAGATTAAAATCAGTTGTATAACCTTCATTTTTGAGTGCATTCATTGTTTCACTCAATGTATCAAGTGTATGAAGAGGAGAATTTGGATTTGAATTAGTATTAGTATGCTGTAATTCTTCTAATACAATTCTATCTTCTTTTTGCTGTTGTTTTTGATTTTCTTTGTTGTTATCCATAATAATAGTTTTTTAAAAATTAAAGTTTAAAAAATAGTAGTTTCTTATCTATTAAAGTCTCTTTTAAGGGGTTTTGTTTTGGATAAAATTGATTTATTCTACTTCAAGAACAGAAACATGGCTTGTTCCTGTATGTTTTGAAGTTTTATTTATAGGGTCAATTATCCAAACGCCATCTATAATAAATTTATAATCATAGTTTCCCTTGTCTAAATCTATTTTACAAATCCATTTACCTTTTTCTTTTTGGAATATATTTGATGTTTCATTCCAATCATTAAAATTACCTACCAAACTTATCATTTTTGCATTTTGATAAGAGGAAAGTCTGAAAATAATAGCACCTTTTTGAGGTTGAGTAAGTTGGTTTATGATTTTTTCTATTCTTTGAGAATTTTGTTTATCGGTTTCTTGTTCTAAACTCTTCTCATAAAACTCTATAGCCTTTTGATTATTCCCCTCTTTTAGAGCAATCAAACCCAAATTTTGATAAGTATTGATTGAGTTGAGATAAAATTTTAGATTAGAATAAAAGGATTTTTTTGCTTCTTCAAAACGACGTTGATTTATAAATTCTTCTCCTATTTTATTCATAATTTGTTCATTGAGTTTAGTAGTATCACGAATAAAATTTTTATTTTTTTTAATAGAATAGTTTTTAATTGCTGCATCAAAATCTGTTTCTATAAAATCATAAAAGGCATGAAAAGCTGTTTCTTTATAATATTGATAGCCTTGCCACTCCCACCCTGTTTGCTCATTTTCCATAAAGAAAGAAGTAATTTTTGGTGTAATAGAAAGTCCATTCCTGCTATTTGCAAAATAGACCAAACCGTTTTTCTGATGAGGAGAAACTACAAAATAAGCCTTAAAAGCTCCGTTATCGCCCCAATGCCAAAACTGTTTTTGATTATTTTTAGTTTGTAATCCTACTCCGAGTCCCCATTCTATTACAGCATCATTCGAAGAAGTAGCTATAATTTGTGGTGTTAAAAACTTTTCAACCATTTCCTTAGAAAGTCCTTGATGATTACAAATAGCCATCAAAAATTTTGCATAATCTTCAGCCGTTGTTTGTAAGCTGTATGCTGCACCTGCTTTTGTCCATTTAGGGGCATTTTCCAAAACAGATAATTTATTATGAGGTAGTGCATAATTTTCTTCAAAGTATTGCTGCCATTCATAACTTGTATTTTTCATTTCTAAAGGAATAAAAACTCTTTCTTGAGCTAATTTTTCAAGATTTTTTCCTGTGATATGTTCTACTGTTTTTTGTAACCACATAAATCCTTCTCCTGAATAGTGAAATTGATTATTGTTTGAATATTCAAAATTAAGATTTCCGTTGCGCCAGTTTGGAAGTCCTGTTTGGTGTGTCAAAAGCATTCTTGTGGTAACTGATTCTACTCTTTTTTTATCTTCAGTATTTGTTAAATGCTTAAAATCTGGATAATCATAATAAGAAGAAATAGGCGTATCCAAATTTAGTTTACCTTCTTCTACAAGCTGCAAAATGATATAAGAAAACAAAACTTTACTCAACGAAGCAGCCGAAAAAATTGTGTTTATATCAATAGAATCTTTTTCATAGAGATTCCGATAGCCATACGCACCTATTTTTTTGATTTTATTTCCTTCAAAATAAGCCAAAGAAAGTGCAGGAATATGAGCTTCTTGCATTACTTGACGGATTTCTTTATCTAAAGATTTTGGGTCAGAAGAGTAAAGTAGATTTTGAGAAAGAGCTATTTGAATTGAAAAAAATGAGCAAAAAAGCACCGAATAAAAATAAATAAAATTCATATAAAAAGGTAATGGATTAGTTTTTATTTTCAAAGACACTTAAATTATGAATGTGGTTGCATAAAATTTATCATTTTCAAAAATTCTTCTTTTTATTTTTTTATTAAGATTGTCCATTTATAGGAATACAAACCTCAAAAGTAGTTTGTCCATTTTCAGAATTTACTTTGATACTTCCTTTGTGTTGTTGAATGATTCGGTGTGTAATATCCAATCCTAAGCCTGTTCCTTTCCCTATTTCTTTTGTGGTAAAAAATGGGTCAAAAATATTATTTATTATCTCTTTTGGAATTCCTCCTCCATTATCTGTAATTTTTGTCAAAACAAAATCGTGGTCATTTTTACTTTCTATGAGTAGTTTTCCTCCTCCATTTTCTGGCATTACATCAAGCGCATTATCAATTATATTTGTCCAAACTTGATTGATTTCACCTGCTTGTCCTTGTACTTTTGGTAAATTATCTTCAAAATTCAGTTCTACTTCTATTTTTTTGACTTTAATTTTATGATTGAGTAAAGTCAATGTATTTTCTATTCCTTCCACAATCGAAACTTGTGTAGCATCTGCACCTTTGTCCATGTGTGTATAAGACTTGATTGATTTTACTAAATGTCCAATTCGTTCTGAAGCATCTTTTATTTCTTGAATTGTTTTTTCAGTAATTAAATTATTACAAATCCAATTCAGAACAGGGCTTAAATGTGCTGCTGAAACAATTTCTTCTACCCTTTCCAAATCCTTAATTTCAAAATCATATTCTACAAAAGTTGGTGCAATATCAAAGGCATCTCTCACTTCTTTATCTTCCATGTAATCTAATAATTCGTCTTCTAAATTGCTTTTTTGAAGAATAGTTTTTTTAGATTTTTGGGATGTATTTTTATCTTTATTTTGGTAATCATTGATTTTTTCGAACATAAAATCATTGATTTTTTCGACTTCCTCTGCTGTTACCTTAATTGTCATTACATCTTTAAACTGCTCTGGTGTATTTTTGAGGTGTTTTTGTAAAGACTCTGCACTACGCACAACTGCTGAAGCTGGATTATTAAGTTCATGAGCAAGCCCTGCAGAAAGTTTTCCAAGTGAAACCATTTTTTCTGTCATTTGCTGGTTTTTGGTAAACTCTCTTACTCGTGTTGTCATTCTTCTTACGAGTGCTTCTGTGAGTTCATAATTTTTTTGAATAAGCTTAGGAAATTTGGACTTATCAAAACAAAGTAATTTTGTAGGTTCTAAAGCAATCCCATAACCTGTTGATTTGCTCATACGAGAATAGGGAAGTTGTCCTGTAATTTCATGAGGTTCATAGATAGCAAGTTGTCGCATCTGTCCATTTTGGGCAATGTAAAGACGAATCCTGCCACACAAAACAATATACATACAATTTATTTCGATATTAGGCTGAAACAAAAATTCTCCTTCTGCCAAATCTTGACATTCTGCTTGCTCCAAAAGCCATTCTAATTGATTTTCAGGAACTTCTTGAAAATAGGGATTTTCTTTTAGGTATTCTAAGTTAGTCATAAAATTGAGATATAAATATTTTCAGTTTTTTTGCTATTTTGATTTAAGAAACAAAAAAGAAGTATTTATTTTTGCAATGATTAAAAAGCAAAACCAAATACTTCTAATTATGAGATTCAAGGCATGTTCATTAAGGCAAACGCACGAAATTTTATTTTTTAAGAATTGGTTCAAGCGAGGACGCTTAAACCAGTTTTTGTCTAATTCAAGCGTCCTCGCTTGAATTTTAAAACTAAAAAAATAGGTCAAAAAGAGTGTAAAATCACACATTTTATTTTCGTGCGTTTGCCCTACATGTTCATTGAAAACTTTGAATAATTTCAAATTATTTTGCACTCAAAATTTTCTTGTATCTAACCTCATCATTCAATACTTCAATAGCTGCTTTCATATCCAAATCATCATCAAAGGTAGCCTCCATTGCTCCTTGTTCTAAATAATAACGAGTAGCAATTTCTTTTTCTAAAAGCTCTATAATTTCAGCTTTATGATTACGCAAATCATTTTCTTTATTATGAGCAATACTCTTTTTGAATTCATTGATTTGAGGTTTTAAAGCTTCATAAGAATCTTCTTTTTGAGCAACTTCCTCCAAATCTTTTATCATTTTTTCTACTTTAGTTGTATAATCATATTCCTTAGTAGAAAGCCATTTGATAAAATCATTATATTCTGCATCTGTTAGATTAAATTTCTTTGCCTCTGCGATTGTTTTGTGTTCAAAATGATATTTATTGGCATAATCAAATAAAAGACTTTTCAAAAATAAAGTTTGTGTAATTGGTGCATATTTGTCGTGTTCGATAGAAATATCTGGCTTCACTCCACCTCCATCATATACCAAACGCCCAGCAGCCGTTTTGAAAGGCATACGAAGCGAATCAGCCATTTTTCCTACGCTTCCATCTTCATTTCTGTTGGCATAATCAATCGCTTGAATACATCTTCCACTTGGAATATAATATTTTGCTATCGTAACTTTTAGTTTTGAGTTGTAAGAAAGCGAACGAGTGGCTTGTACCAAACCTTTTCCATACGTATTTTCTCCAATCAAAACTCCTCTGTCATAATCTTGAATTACTCCAGAAACAATTTCGGCAGCCGAAGCACTTGTACCACTTGTCAAGACTACTAAAGGAATCTGTGTATCTGTTGCTTCTGAAAGACCATTATAGGTTTTGTTCCAATCTTTTACTTTTCCTTTTGTACTTACAATCTCTTTTCCTTTTTCTACAAAAATATTAGAGATTTTGACAGCCTCATCCAAAAGTCCTCCTGGATTTCCTCTTACATCAAAAATTATTTTTTCTGCTCCTTTTGCTTTTAAAGCCAATAAAGCATCATTTACTTCTTTGCTTGCATCACGAGTAAAATCAGTTAGTTTTATCATTCCGATATTTTCTGTTACCATTCCGTAATAAGGCACATTATAGGTCTGAATTTTTTCTCTAGTAACTGTAATATCAATCGGATTTTCATTTCCATATCGTTTAATTGAAAGAATAACATCTGTTTTTGCTTGTCCTTTCAAAAGTTGGCTTGTTTCATCATACGTTTTGTCTGCTAATGAAATTCCATCAATAGCAAGAATTTCATCACCTATTTTTATTCCTGCTTTATCGGCTGCAAAACCTGCTAAGGGCATCATAATTAATATTCTACCATCTCTTGTTCCGACAGATGCACCAATTCCACTGTATTCACCTGTTGTCATGGTGCGATAGTCTTCAATTTGGTCTTCTGAAATATAATTTGTGTAAGGGTCTAGTGATGCCAACATCGCATCAATTCCCGTTTTCATGAGTTTGGCAGGTGTTACATCATCTACATACCATGTATTTACCTCTTTGAAAAGGGTTGCAAAAATATCTAGGTTTTTGGCAATCTCAAAATACTTTTCACTTGGATTATAGAAGGCCGAACCTGTCATAAAGACAATTAAAAGCCCTGCAATACCGTATTTGAATTTCTTTTTTAGTTTAGGAAGTTTTAGTTTCATAGGAAGAATCTATATAAGTTTTTGATAAATTTTCTTTTAGTGTTTTGTAATTGATGCTTTAATATTCCCCTAAAATATTTATAAAGAATAGAATAATTTTTGAGACTTATATTTAGAAGCTATCAATTACACAAAAGTAAGGACAAATAAATATCCATTTTCTGTTCTATTAATCTAATATACAGAAAAAACACATATTTCGTTGTAATAAATGTTTTGTTTATTGAAATTTAAGAATCTAAATGGTGAAGTATATCATCATTTTTGATTTCTAGTTTGCTAAAATAAGTCCCAGTTATACATAAAAACTCCTACCAAACCCTAAATCAAAACAAATCTTAAAAATATTTTGCAGAATAATATGCTATAAATGAGCATATTAGCAAAATTATAATTGGAATAGTTATTGCAAAACAAAACCTTATTTTATTTTTTTACGTAAATATAACCACAAACATTTTAAGTAATAAACTTTAAAAACTAAAACTACTTTAGCTTAAAGGTTAAACTAACTTTAAAATAAGTTTTGCATATTTGCATCTACTTATAACTTAACACAACAAAAAAATTACACAGCCATGAACGAATTAATCACACTTTTAGAAGCTCCCTATAACTTAGTTTATGGAGTATTGGGTGCAATTTCTGTCGGAATCTGGCTTATGTCTGCAATCGGATTATTTAGTCATAGTGCAATAGAAGGATTTTTTCCTCATCCACACCTTGATATTGATGTAGATATAGACATTGATTTTGATGCCGATGGTGGAAGTAATTTTAGTTTAGGTGATAGTTTTCTTACCTTTTTGAGTGTCGGACAAGTTCCTATTTCAATAATCTTTACAATCTTGTTTTTTATACAAGCAATTATTGGAATTTGGCTCAATCAGTTTGCTATCAATCAATTAGAACTTACTAATAATGGTTCTTGGCAAATTTGGACTATGTTTTTTGTCAATTTTGGAATTTCTTTTTTTGTAGCTGTTTTTATTGCAGGTTTTTTATTGAAACCCATAAAACCATTCTTTAGAGATTACGGAATTGTCAGAACTGCAAATAGTCTTGTAGGAAAGGTAGCTATTGTTTCTTCTTCAGAAGTTACAGACAAATTTGGAACTGCTATCTTTAAATTAGATGGAGGAGATATCGTTGATATTTCTATCCGTGTAGCTGAAAAAGGCTCTGTCTTCGTAAAGAGGCAAGAAGTAGTCATTGTAGATTTTGATAAAGAAAAAAATTTATACTTTGTGATGCTAAACTAAATAAAGTTTGGAAGTCAGATGTATGAAGTTAGAAGTAATTCAAAATACTTTTAATTTTTCCTTCTTATTTTATTTTTCACTTCTGACTTTACTTTCTTATAGGAAAAGGCAAGCTGTTTCCCTACTTATTCTGCATTGTATTACTTCTGAATTCTTAATTCTAACTTTTTACTTTACACTCCCATGTGAACTTTATATGCCTTCGTTTTTGCGAAACTTGTTTTCGTACTGCTTTTCTTTTGCCAATACTACATAAAATTTAGCAAAAATTAATAAAAATTCTTTTCTTGTAAAGGAATCTATTCAATGAAAAGCAATCAAACTTATTTATCTAGTTTTAACTTAATCAAAAAAAACATGAACGCAATTATTTTGCAAGCCGTTAATGGTGTACCTACTTTTGTATTTATTGCAGGGGGTGTTATCCTCTTCTTTGTCTTTTTAGTTGCTTTGCTTAGAGCATTTCTAAAGAAAGCAAGCCCTGGTACTGCCCTTGTAAAAACAGGTTTTGGACTTCAACAGGCTTCTATTTCTACTAGTTCTGCAATCGTTATTCCTCTTCTTCACAAAATAGAAACGATTGATTTGACTGTCAAAACGGTCAGAATAAGAAGACGTGAACACGAGAGTCTTTCTTGTAAAGACGGTATCCGTGCCGAAGTTGAAGTTGATTTTTATATCAAAATCAATGCTATGGACGAAGATATTCGTCGTGTGGCAAGTGCCGTAGGTTGTGGGAGAGCTTCTGATATTAGTATTCTTAGAGAACTTTTTGAAGCAAAATTTTCGGATGCTCTGAAAACAGCAGGTTCGAAACTAACTTTTGATTCGTTGTACCAAAACCGTACAGAATTCAAAAAGGAAATCATGAAGGCTTTAGGAGAAGATGAGGATTCTGACGTAATTCTTAATGGATATAAGCTAGACGATGTAGCTATTCAATATTTGGAGCAACTTCCTCTTTCTCAACACGATGACCAAAACGTTCTGGATTCGCAGGGTATTAAAGAAATTGCTCAACGTACTGCATCACAAGCAGAGGCTGCCAACCTTCGTTTACGTGAAAAGGAAGTTCGTATTGCAGAACAAAATCAAGCTGCCGAAACTCGTCAGTTAGAGATTACGCAAGATTTGGAGTTTAAAGGTGAAAGACAAAAACGTGAAATCGCTGAAACGAAATCTAGAGAAAATGCTTTAGCTGAAAAAACCAAACAAGAGCAAGAGTCTATCGAACAACAAGCGAGTATTGCTAGAGAATTAGCAATCAGTTTGGCAAATCAGCAAAGGGAACAAGAATCGACTGTCGCTCAAAAAATGAAAGAGCAAACGATTAGTGTAGCTGATGAAACCAAAGAAAAAGAGATTGAACTGGCTCGTATTCGTAGAGAAAGTGAAGTAGCAGAGCAGCTTCGTGAAAAACTCAAAATGCTAGAAGAAACGGCAAAACAAGAAGCCGAAAAAATCAGAGCAGAAGAGCAAGCAAAGACTGTTCAAGCTGTTGAGGTGGCAAATCGTGATAAAGAAATCGAAGTAATTAGAGCAGAACAACAAGCACAAACACAGGTTACAAACCAACGTGTTGAAGCTGATATCAAAGCCTATAACTTGATTAAGAATGCACAATCGAAGCAAGAAGCTGCTGACCTAGACTTGAAAACGGCTGATAAACAAGCTCAAATTGAAGTCATTGAAGCAGACAAAGAAGCTAAGAAAGAATTGATTGCTTTCAATGTAGATGTAGATGCAGAGGCATATCGTTTGAGAACAGTTGCACAAGCAAAATTAGAGGCTGCTGAGTTGGAAAGCAAAGCTGCTGATTTGCAATCACAGACAATTAAGCAAATTGGAGAAGCAGAAGCACATGCACTTATGCTCAAAATTGAAGCTCAAAATAAAGTGGGTAAAAATCTTATTCTTGCAGATGCAATCAAAGAACTTATTCCTTTATTACCTACAATTATGGAGAAACTTATGGCACCTGCTGAGAAAATTGATAGTATCAAATTTTTAAATATCAATGGAATACAATCAGGGACAGGAGTAGCTCAAAATGGTAATGCTGCAAATGGAAACGTATTTGGAGGAGGTTCTTCACCAATGCAAAACATTATGGGAACAGTTATGGGAGTTGGAATGGCAGTTCCGATGCTCAAAGAAGTTGTCAAGACCATCAAATCAGATAATGAATATGGTGATGTTTTGGAAATGGTAAGTAGCATTCCAGGAGGCGAAAAATTGCTTAATTTCATTGAAAACTTCAATGAAGCTGAAAAAGCTAAAGAAGAAGAAGCTAAAAAAGATGATGATTCGGCTGCTGATGTTGAATACCTATAACCTTTAGTTTAAATATTAAACTGATTAACATGAACTTGGAATTATAAAACAACATTTACAGTTACTTAAAACAAATTAGATAAACTTTTCAGTTTGTTCTAACAAGGTTTGACTTTAGCTGAATAAAATCAGACAGACAAGTAAGTACTGAGATATAAAAAAATAAATTATAATTTAAAATATAATTCCAAGTTCACGTTAATAGTTAGGTATTACAAAATAATTTCCAAGTTACCTATACCAAATAAGTTAAAATTTTTATTACAAAATAAACCATTCCATGAAAACGGCAGAACAACGCTTATTAGAGCAAGAACAAGAAATTCGTAATCTTAGAAAACAAAACACAACTTTAAAAGAAGAATTATCTACTTTAGATAAAAAGGCTATTTTATTTGATACAATGATTGAATTAGCAGAAAAAGAATATAAAATTTATATGCAAAAAAATGCAAATGCGAAATAAGGTGAACTCGGAATTTATAAATAATTTTTAAACTTACACACTTTATGAAACAGTGTCTTTTAGATTATTTATAATCCACAAACTTAACTCTGATTTTCATTAAATTAACTCTCATTTCTTCTACTCTCAAAATTACGTTTGTAGTTTTGGGAGTTTTTTTGTGTTACTATGCTAATCATACCAACAAAAACAGCATTATACCAAAATAAAAATTATTTTTCCCTTTACATATTTCTTGTTCAAGTATTTTGCTTGGACACTCTTTTTTGTCAGCATATGCTGACAGAATAGACAGACACAAGATAAAATCTTGCGCCAGCAAAAGGGAAATGCAATATTTATATTGGTATTATTTTTCCATAAAATTGCGTTTATGGGTTGAATCCAAGATGGAAAAATCTAAATACTAACTGAATTCTATGCTCAAACAACTTCATAATTAAACTAAAGCTTTCCTAAGAGCCAAGGCATATCCATAATGTACACCTTCATGTGTATTATTGAAATGTATTGTATCTTCAATATTCTTTAATGTATAATTATAGCTTGTTGGGTATGCTGTAAAAGAATCAAACATAGATTTGTTTTCTGAATAATCTTTTTCAAATTTATCAATCAAATCAAAAGCTAGTTTTTTGAGTTCTTCTACTTCTTCTTTGGTTGCATCTACTTCTGGTTTTGTTCCTTTTCTATATTTATTAACTAATTCCTCACTGATATACATTTTATTTCCAGAAAGCTTGTAACATAAAAGTTGCTGTGTAACAACAAGATGTCCAAAATTCCAAATGAGATTATTAGAAAATCCTTGTGGAACTTGATTGATTTGTGCTAATGAAAATTCATTCAATAGATTTAAAAAATTTGTACGAGTGGTTTTTAGAAGTTGCATTTTGTTGATTAAAATTAAGTAATAAATAACTGAACAGAATTTTGAGGTTTATTCTTGATAAGTTGAGATAGCTGAAAGTACACAAAAGCAGATTGATAAAAAAATGTATTTTCTTAAAGAGAAGAGAGAAAATTGCATTGATGAGTTGAATACAAGTTTGAAAAAGAGAAGGATAAAGGCTGTATGACTTAAATTATCTTAGAGAATTGCTAGAATAAATTTCGTGTGTTTGCCCTAAAAATTAAAGGTGGAAAATACAATATCAACAAATATAACTAAATTGCGACAATTTGTTATGCAACTGTATGATAGTAAAACTTCTGATTTCCCAAACTCTAATCCCCTAACTCCCAAACTATGAAAAAAATTGAACTTACATTACCTAATACATTATCTCCCACCAAACCCATTTTAATAGACTATCACCTCCCAAGTAATAAGACAACAAGTTTCAAAACTCCTGTTATTGTTTTTTTACACGGTTTTAAAGGCTTCAAAGATTGGGGTGCATTTAATCAAATGGCGCAAATTTGGACAGATAAAGGATTTTTAGTTTTTAAACTAAATTTTTCTCATAACGGAACCACTTCCGAAAACCCTCTTGATTTTGGTGATTTAGATGCTTTTGGAGAAAATACAATTACAAAAGAATTATCTGATACAGCCACTCTCATTAATTTCATTTACAATACAAAATCAGATTTACCAAGAAGAAATATAGAAGATATTTGTTTAGTAGGGCATAGTAGAGGAGGAAGTACAGGTATTATTTATGCATCAAAAGATAAAAGAATTAAAAAAGTAGTTACACTTTCGGCAGTAAGTGATTTGGAAACTCGTTATTTTAATGAAGAAAATCAAAGAGAATGGCAACGAAAAGATGTAGTGATTATTCAAAATGGACGAACCAATCAAAAAATGCCTTTATATGAATCTTTCTATAAAGATTTCAAAAAAAATCCTTCAAATTACTCTGTCAAGGAAGCTACACAGAAACTTAATCAAGCAAATACACCACAGCTTATTATTCATGGAACAAAAGACACTTCTGTAACTCCACAAGATGCACAAGATATTTTTGAGTGGAGTAATTCGACGACAAGTCAAAATCAGAATGCAAAATTAGTTTTGATAGAAGATGCAGACCATACTTATAATACCAAACATCCAAACTTGATAAGCAATAATGATGATTTGCCTACTCCTTTTTTAGAAATGACCAATTTGGTAGCTCGTTTTAAGTAGTTATTGAAGAATAATACCTAAAAGACAAAATACGTTTCTAGATTTTCAAGTCAAAATAGCAACCTTAAAAAGTTAAATCTTGTTAAATAAAAAATTGTTAAATTTTTAGTCAATTTAAAAATTGTAGAATACAGTTTTTAAATTGACTTTTTTTTAGTCTTTAATTTTTGATTTTTCTACTCAAAAAAGAAAACTGAAAAAAAATAAAAAAAATCATGATTTTCTATTTTTTGATTTTTATCTCAAACCAATGGAATTACTTCTAAAAGAGCGTTTCTCAAAATAAATCATTAGCTACGCAGTTTTTTAAAGAATTTTTTTAATAACTCTTCACATTCTTGCGCCAAGATTTCATTTTCTATTTTTATTTTTTTTGGAAACAAATTTGAATGTGTAAGAACAGAAAAACCTCGTTGTAAGTCATTTGCTCCATAATAAATCTCTGAAATCTGTGACCAAGCCAATGCACCAGCACACATTACACACGGCTCAAGTGTTACATATAGCTTACAACCCGTCAGATACTTAAAATTTAGTGTATTAGTAGCCGAAGTAAGAGCAATAAGTTCGGCATGAGCAGTTATATCTTGCAGTTTTTCGGTCATATTATGTGCTCTAGCAATGATTTTTTGATTGTGTACAACGATAGCACCTACTGGAATCTCTCCAGCTTCAAAACTTTTTTGTGCTTCCTTTAAAGCTTCTTGCATAAAGAAAGTATGAGAAAATGGAGTTAAAAAACTACTCATTATTATTTTAAATTACGTATGTGATTTTTTGTATAAAAAAATTTTATTTTAACATAAATACATCATTATCATATCTGTTTTTTATTAAAATTAATCGTTGATTTTGATTGATTCGTCGAAAATAACGATTCGTTTACCGACACAAAGTTGCTATTTATATTATCTGGCATTATTAATGATAAGCGAATTTCAAACTATTCTAAAAAAAAATCATCTGTAACTTTCATTTTTAATAAAACGTTGTTATATTTGTATATATCAATCAATTATTACAGACACAGTACACTTCGTACTTCTTTTAAAAGCAATACCCACTATTAAGCCACGTTAAGAAGATGCAAACTAAAAGTAATTTAAGCAAAGAAAAAAAGTCTAAAATTTTTAAGACTAATTCTACTACAAACAAAAATACAAAAGGTAAGAGAAAAAAGAATTCTCTTCCTTTAGAAGACCTATTAGAGGCTAATGATAGTCAGCTCATTACTCTTTACAAATCAGGCGATGATGCTGCTTTTGCAGTTTTATTGAATCGTCATAAAAATAGAATTTTTACTATTTTGATTACGATTGTAAAGGATACTTATATTGCTGAAGATTTGATGCAAGAAGCCTTCATAAAAGTAGTAGATACAATTCGTTTGGGCAAATATAATGAAGAAGGTAAATTTTTGCCTTGGCTTTCTCGTATTGCTCACAACTTAGCCATAGATTACTTTAGAAAGCAAAAACGTTATCCTACTATTACTGTAGAAGACGGTAGTACAGTTTTTAATACCATAGAGTTCACTCAAAAATCCTCTGAAGAAGCTCATATTGAGCAAGAGATTTGTGAAAACCTAAAAAAACATGTGCGCCAGTTGCCTGATGCTCAACGAGAAGTATTGATTATGCGTCAGTATTTTAATATGAGTTTTCAAGAAATTGCAGATGCCACACACGTAAGTATAAATACTGCACTAGGAAGAATGCGTTATGCTCTTATCAATCTTAGAAAGCTTATGGATGCAAGCGAAGAAATTAATAAACAAAATTAATCAATTTGCTAATTACCATCTATAATAAGTGATTGGAAGGATTGAATACGAGCTTACTCATACTTACAAAGAACAACTCAAAAATACAGGTTATTCTATCTATATAAGCTAAAAAGTGTATGAAAAATTCAATCCTATCAAAAATTAGTTCTACCTCAAATTCTATCAAGACCAATAAAACCACATCGGATAATCAAGAAACTGATTTTCAGTATCTCCAAAATATGGTAGTTCGTTATGTGTATCAAGAAACTTCTTCAATAGAAAATTCAAAAATAGAATTTTTACTTCAATCAAATGAAAAGCTAAATCAGTTTTTTTATGAAATTGTAAATCTAAAAAAACAAATGGATGACTGTCAGACAAGACAAAAACCATCAAGTCAAGTGCTAGATAAAATATTGAATTATTCTAAAAAATAGAACTTCAATTTTTTTTAAATTTTAAACTAAAACCTTTGCTTAGTGGGTAGGCAAAGGTTTTTTTCGTAAAAGGATAGTATATACAAGACAACAAAACAGTCTTTTCGTTTATACGTTGTTTTTTTTTAAAGGAAAATAATTACTTTTAGTAAAAAATCATTAAATTAGCATACTATTGTACTATTGATTATAATCAACACTTTATCAACATTATCTCAACTACTATGAATCAGACTTACTTTTCTAACCGTTTATTTTCTTTCTGTACAACATTTCATAAAAAACAGTTTAGAATAATAGCTCTTACTTTATTGATAGTAATAACAATTATTTCTACTATCCAAGCTCAAACATTGCCTCAACAGATTACTTATCAAGGAAAGTTAGTGGAAAATGGAGTTCCGTTTTCAGGTTCTACAACAATGATTTTCGAATTAGTTAATCCTACCACAAATATAATTGCTTGGACAGAAACTCAAACCATAAATGTACAAGACGGGCTTTACTCTGTTGTTTTGGGTGCTCAAACGCCATTTACACCTAATTTTTTCTCTCAAAATCCGTCTTTAGGTTTGCGAGTAAGTGTTAATGGAAATGCACTCACACCTATTACTGTTTTGCGAGCTGTTCCTTATGCCCATGCTGCTGGTTCGGTTGCTGATAATTCTATTAACTCTATACAAATTGTTAATGGAACAATTCAGACTATTGATATAGCAAGTGGAGGACAAAATAAAATATTAGCTACTGACGCAAATGGTTTGGTAGTTTGGATTGATAGAACTGCTGTTACGTCTCCTACTCCTACCCTCCAACAAATTCTGAATACAGGAAATGATGCAGGAAACACCAAAATAATTAATTTAGCAACCCCAACAGACCCACAAGATGCAGCAAATAAAGCATACGTCGATGCTATTACAGGAGGTTCTTTGCAAGATTTATCTAATTCAGATGGTTCAATCACTATTTCTAATGGTCTTTATGATGGCTCTAGCAATGAAACTATATCTGTAAGTGATGGAGGAATTAGTACTATAAAAATAGCTGATGATGCTGTAACAAATGATAAAATTGCAAACGGAACAATACTAGCAGCAGATATTCAAGTAGCAGGAACAAATCAAATTTTAGTTTCTAGTGGAAGTACAGTAGATTGGCAAGATATAAATACTGCCATAACTGAAAATGATCCAACTATTAATATTTCAAATACAGATGCTGTTCCTCGTTGGAATGGAAGTCAATTAGTAGATGGTTCGATTACAGATGATGGTTCTGATGTTAATATTAATACCTCATCTGATTTTAATGTAGTTGCTGATGGAGATGTAGTTATAGAATCTACTAGTAGTGTCGTGCAGATAGCCTCTACAGCTTCTTTGAGTCAAGATTTAATTTTAGCAAATGATGCAACAATAGGTGGAGATGTAGTAGTAACTGGTAACGTTACAGCAGATAATATTGATGCAAATAATATTTTAGTCAATACAGGAGGAGAAATAGAATTAGACGGAAATTCTATAGATGAAGTAATTACTCAAACTGAGATAGCTGCTTTTTCCCCTACTGATGGACAACTTATGACAAGTGCTGCAATTACAGATTATATAGCTACTCAAACTCCTATTTATACATTTGAAAATGGAGTGGACACATTACTTTCTGGAAATATAGGATTGGGAGGAACACTCACAGAGGATACAGCTATTGATGGTAATGGTTTTGAATTTGAATTGACAAATACTGATTTTATTGGCTTAGAATCAAATGGAGATATAAGTCTTGATGCTACTAGTAATATAGAAATAAGTGCAACTACTCTTGACATGGAAGTAACAGAAGAGGCAATAATTACTCTTGCTGACGATGATGCAGCCTTTATTATTCAAGATGATAGCCCAAATGAATTATTCTCTATTCGAAATAGCAATACAGATGTATTTGATTGGAATGTAGATTTGGGGCTAAGTGATGTTTCACTTTCAGGAGTACTTTCAGGAGGAGAAATAAATATAAAAGCACAAAATATAATAGACGGTTCTAGTTTTTTTGACGCAGCAAATCTTTTTTTAGAAGGAGGCAATGCAGATGGTTTTAGAGGAGGGCATGTTTATCTAAATGGAGGTGGAGGAATAGGAAGTAAAGGAAAGGTATATTTACAAGATGATGGAGGAAATGTAGAAATAGGAAGTGGATCTGATTCTGAACTACGCATAAATGGTTGGTTACATTTGCCTAGTTTAGATCCTCCTCCAACAAATATATTACCGAACTTTCCCAACTTTTTATATGCTGACAATACAGGAGATTTATTTTGGGGAGATCAGAACCTTTCACAAGGTGCAAATCTTTGGACAAGCACACCAAATTCTATTTTTTACAGACCTGGAATTCCTGCTAAAGTAGGAATTGGAGCTTTCTCTACTACTTTTGAGCCAGATGCTAACCTTCATATACGAAAGTTAGGAAATGAAGCTGATATTAGAGTTGTTACACTGATTGGAACAGGTAGTCTTAACGAATCTTCTTCTCTTAGTTTAAGAACGGCTACTAGAAGTGGTACTGATACAGAAGATGATCTAACTGATAATAATCAAGAAGTAGGAAAAATTCTTTTTGAAGCCCATAGGAGTGGAAGTTTTGCAGAATCAGGTAGAATAGATGTATTACTCGCAGACGCAGCTACTTTTGAAAACGAAATGCGATTTTTTGTTAATGGAAATGAAAGGATGAACATTAACGGTAATGAAGTAGAGATTGTTGATACCGATTTTACCATTTCAAATACACTACAACCTTCAAATTTATTTTCACTTGATAATCAACCAGCAACTGACTTATTTAATTTTACTGTAGATTTAGGAACTACAACTGCTTCAAGTGGTGGACAAATAAGCCTTACTAGTCAATCTTCTATCGGTTCAGGGGGACAAGGGGGACCTGTAAATATATTGGCAGGAGAAGGAATTTCTCAAGGTGGAGATATAAACCTTACAGCAGGAAATTCATCACTTACTGCTGGAAGTATAAGTATCAATGGAGGGGTTGCTTCTGGACCTAATACAAGAGGTTTTGTAAGAATCCAAAATTTTGGAGGAGATGTCGTTGTAGGAAGTGGTTCTAATGATTCTCAATTACAACTCAATGGTTGGTTAGATATTCCAAATCAACCTTCTACTTTGCCAGCAAACTTAAATTCTAATCTATCTAATAAGCTTTACTCTGATGATTCGGGTAATTTAATTTGGAGTGGAACAAATATAACTTCTCCTTGGCAAACAAATGCTAGTGCTTTATATTATAGTACATCAGGAGGAACAGTAGGAATAGGAGATTTTTCTGTAACCCCTCCTCAAGCAGACTTGCATATTAAAAGAGAGAATTTAGGTACTCCATCTAATCTTATGCTTACTTCATATGATAATAATCCTACTTTTAAAGGTAGTTCTTTCTTGTTTCAAAGTGCAAGAGGAACAGAGGGTACACCTAATACATTAGCAATCAATGATATTGTCGGAGAAATTGTTTTTGAAGGACATAATGGTAGTACTTTTCAAAATGTAGGAGAAATAAAGATGATTACATCTGTTAGTCCTTTACAAGCTGATATGATATTCACAATAGGAGGAAATAAAATAATGACATTAGGACAAAGTGATAATGTCATTTTAGGGAATCCAAATAATAGCATTGATCCAGCAGCGAATGGAGCTACTATTTCTGGAGGTGGAGAAAGTCCTGCACGTGCAAATATTATTGAAAATGCTGCTGCGTATTCAACTATTTCTGGAGGACATTTTAATAAAATAGGTTCTCTTAGCTCTGATGCTAATGCTGCTGTAATTAGTGGAGGATTTGATAATAAAATAGCTCAAACTGCAACTTCTTCTTATTCAACAATAGTAGGAGGACGTAGTAATAGAATAAATAATTTTAATGGAAGTATATTAGGAGGGCTTAGTAATAATGTAAATGGAAATACTGCTACTGTATTAGGTGGAGAAGGTAATAATGCGAATGGTACTTTTTCTGTTGCAGCAGGATTTACAAATAATGCCTTAAGCTATGGAGAAACCGTAATCGGTGTATATAGTGGCAATTTAACAAATCCTTTAACAGGAGGAAACCCAACTGCATTTGTAGCTACCGATAGACTCTTTGTAGTAGGTAATGGTGCAGATGCTAGTAATCGTTCTAATGCTCTTGTAATTTTGAAGAATGGAAATACTACAATTAATGGAGTATTGACAGTAAATGGAAATATAGAAGGAATAGGATCTTTTAACTATTCTAGTGATATTCGATATAAAGAACAAATAAATACACTAAACAATTCTCTTTCAAATATTATTTCTCTTCGTGGCACGAATTATTATTGGAAAGATAAAGAGAAGAGAGGAGAGAAACTACAATTCGGTGTTATTGCACAAGAAATAGAAGAAGTTTTCCCTAATCTTGTCCATACAAATAGTGAAGGGTACAAATCTGTAAACTACATAGGTCTTGTTCCTGTCTTGATAGAAGCAACTAAAGAACAACAAACTATCATAGATAATCAAAAAGAGGAAATAAACACTCAAAAAACAGAACTTGAAGAACTCAAAAAACAGATTGCAGGTTTGAAAGAAATTGTTGCAACTCTTCAAGAAAATGAAAATACTAATTCTGCTTTAGCTCAAAAGGTAGAAGCATTAGAAAAACAACTTACTGCTTTGGTAGAATCTTTATCAAATAAAACAGAAACTACACAAACAGCTTCTTTGAAAGAAGAAGAATAAATGTAGTGAAATGTAGCTTACGCTTTAGCGTGAGAAAAGTGTACTAAAAAATTTAGTTTTCGAAAAAACAAGTCAATATTTTACTATTGACTTGTTTTTTTTTATTGGGCATCAACTGTCCTTGAGGTGTTGTCTTTAAGATTCTTTTGATAATCCTTTCAGTTCGTAATTAATTCAAATTACCTCAATCTCCAAAACGATTTCTTTTTGAAGTTCCCTTCTATAGATTTTCTTTATGGTTACTTTTGTTTTTCCTTTGGAGAGAGCTTTGAAAGCAAATTTTTTCATTCCACCATCTCCCCCTGAACCTTTAAAATTGGGGTTGTCATAAATAATTTTGCTATTCTCTAATTTTAGAATTGTATCATCCAAAATTTCATATTCTGCTGTCATTCCCACAGAACCATGAACATTGGTTTTGAAAGTGATTTTTTCTCCTAACTTTACTTTATAATTAGCTTGAGAATTGGCTTGAGAGTTTTGATTTTTTAATTCATCTATATTGATAGAAGTATCAAAAACAGCATTTGCACAGCTTTGAAAAACAAAAATCAATAAAACGAGAAGTTTATTTAATTTCATTTGGAGTATCTTTTAATAAAAAGCTATTTACAATATTCATTTAAAGGCTTTTGAGCATCTTCATTTCCATAACTAAACGCAATTTTCCAACTCTCACAAGCATTTTTTTTGTCTTTTGTTTTTACTTCTTCGTCTGAAGTTGGTTTTTCCCAAAAATAAAAACCTTTGTAATACCACAAATATGGGTTTTTTGGATTAATTTTGATAGCTTTATCTAATAATTCTCCCATTGCTTCATAATCCTTTGACTTATGTTTGGCAACAGCTTTTCCAATATAAGGTTCTACTAATTGTGGTTCTTTTTCTATAATTTTATCAAAATACAAACTTGCTTTATTGTAGTCTTTCAATTTATCTAAATACAAATCAGCAATATTCATAATTACTTCTTGGTCGTAACCAAATGCCCCAATTACATTTATATATTCTTCTGTAGCTTTATAATATTCATTCATTAAAAGATACGTATCTGCTTTTATTTTAGCATATTTCGCTCGTGCCTCATTATCATCTTTATCTGCTTGATAAATTGCTTTATCAAAAAATTCGATCGCATCAGGATAATCTTTTTTAAACTTAACTTCTACTACTCCAAGCAAATAATTTATTTCTGCATCCTTTTCTTTTTGTGTTTGAGCTTCTTCTAATGCTTTTTTAGCAGCAGAAAAATTGCCTAATTCTATGGCTACTTTTGCTTCTTCCATATAAGTAGTGTACGAATAATTTGTCATTATATTCATCAAAAAATAGGCAAAAACAGACATCAGAGCAAAACCCAAAACAATGTACATTTCTGTTTTGCCAAATACAAAAGTAGGCTGTTTTTCTTTTTTGGTTTCTCTTCTTTGATAGGTATAACCTGTATTTTGATTTGAATTATTACTTTGATAATCAGAATAATTTCCACTTGATGTATATTGTTTGTAATAGCGTTGTCTTGTTACCTCATCGTACTCTAATTGATTATCATAACTTGATTTTTTGAAAGGGTCAGAAAGAACTTGGTAGGCTTCATTTATTAGTTTGAATCGTTCTTCTGCTAATTGAGCTTCTTCTGGATTTCCTGCATTTCGGTCTGGGTGAAACTTTAACGCCTGTTTTTTGTAAGCCGATTTTATTTCCTGTATTGTTGCTGTTTTAGAGATTCCTAATAAATCGTAGTAATTACTCATGTGTTCTTAATCTATTTTTGATTTTATTTGTGCTGGTTTTCTAGCAAAATATACAAACTCTTTTCAGTTTTTATAGTTTACAAGTAGAACGATTTTGAGAGAAATAAATTTTTACAATCTATAAAAATTGATTTTTTTCTATTTTATTTTATCTTCTAATTTATTTCCTAAACTAATTTATTCCTATCTTTATTTTCATAAAGTTTAAAAATAAAGAATTTTTTCACCTTAACTCCTATTTTTATGTCTTGCTTCACATTGCTTACAGCAAAAATAACAAACTTTAGTTTATACAAATTCTATTCATTTTATAAAAAAGTAGCTTTTCTTTTTTTCTTAGGATTTTTTATTGGTTCAATAAATAACAGCAATTCTGTTTTTGCTCAAAATACTACAACGTCTCAAACCAACAATATGTCTTATTTGGTAGGTTCTTTTGACCAATTACAGGAAGAAGGAAAAAAGCAAAACAAACCTTATTTTGTTTATGTTCATGCACGAAACAATAAATTTGATTCAGTTACTTTTGCTAATAAATATGTTCAAACATACATAAAAAAGCGTTATTTAGCTCAAAAACTACAAGCACCTTCATTATATGCTGATTATGTAGTAAAGCAATACGAGGTAAAAAACTTTCCTCAAATTTTGGTTTTTACACCTCAAGGAAAACTCGTCGACAGAATCACATCGTATCTTAGTCCTAAACAAATGATTGCTCGTTTGAAACTACATGAAAGTAAAACAGGCTCATCAGACGAACGTATTTCTGCTTTTGCAAAAGCTGCCAATCCAGAACTTTCTATGAAATTACAAACAGAAGGAGAAATCCAAGAAGTATATCATTTTAGTATTCGTCCGTATGGTGTAGAAGAAAAAACTATCGGAATTCAGTTAGGTGTTTTTGAAAACTATCAAAATTTAGTCAATAATGTTTCTGAATTAGAATTGCACTGGCACGACAATATTCTAGTTACTTTTGTAGAAATAGATGGAAAAATGTTGTATAGGTTACTTTTAGGTCCTTTTTATAGCTACGAACATGCAGAAGTTTATAACAAAAATTTGAAAGAAAAAATGGGATTACGTGGTATTTTGGTTAGTTTGGAAGATTTTGACCCAATTACAGAAGAAAATAAAGATAAATATTTAATAGAAAATATAGAAACACCTGTAGAAAGTGAAAATCCAAATAAAAGATAATTAAAACTCTATTTTTGATTGAAAAGAGGGAAGAATTAAATCGATTCTTCTCTTTTTTTGTGAATTACTTTTTGGCTTAATTATTTATAAAACACAAAGATTTTGACAAACTATATATTTTATTTGTAAGATAAACGTTTATAGTTTAGATTGCAGAGAGATTAAATAATTGCATAATTTTATTATTAATCTTCATTTTTTGTAGTTTTTAATATCGTTTCAACTGATTACACAAACAAAGGATTACCATTATTTTAAATTTACTTGATGTTTATACAATTACTTTCTCCAAAAAAATATAAAAGAAATTTAGTTTCAAAATTCTTATTCATTTTTATACTAGGTTTTTTATTTAGCTTTATTACCTTGCCTTCTAAAGCACAATACTCGGCAACACAAATGAAAATTGCATTGATTGTTCATTTTATCGAACACACAACCTTTCCTCCTGAAGCCTTCAAAAGTCCGAAAGAAATGATACAAATCGGAATATTAGGTGATGATCCTTTTGGTGATGAACTAGAATCTTTTCTTGCTCACTATCGCATCAATGGGCGTGGTTTGCGTGTCAGAAGAAAGAAAAATGCCTCTGATTTATGGGGATGTCAAGTTATTTATATTAGTAAATCCGAACAAGATAAATTGAGTGATATTTTGGATTACTTTAGAAGATATCCAACCTTGACTATTGGGGATAATCTAAAAGGTTTTATCGAACAATGTGGAATCATAAATTTTGTGACCGTAGATAACAAACCCTACCGTTTCGAACTCAATATTGAAGCTGCACAAAAGTCAAATCTTGGCTTAGATGTAGGACTTTTCAGAATGGCAAAGCGTATTGTGGCGTGTCCCTAATTTACTAAATAAACGTGAACTCGGTATTAGTTGGTTACAAAAATTCTAGGTTTTTCTGGATATAAATGATATGCAACTATGGTAGCCGACATATGTGTAAAAGCATTTATTGGTTTTCTGTGTCTAGAGTGTTCTAGGTCAAAAACAGAAGTCAGAATGTCATTTACAGATTCAATAACTGCTCTTTTTCTGAGGGTGTATTTTTCTTTCAACGTAATAAGTTGATTCTTCATGTTCTTTTTGACTTTAGTAATTAATTTAAGTCCATTTTCATAGAGTTCTTGCCATAATTTTGTCAAGTAGCCTTTGTCTCCGAAGCAACTTCCTTCTAAGTTATTGAGTAATTTTTTCAATAGATTGTGGTTATTGTCAGCCTTGTTAGCTGCTGTGATTTCAAATGCCATCACCTCTCCTAATTGATTGATAACTAAATGAAGTTTAAAACCAAAAAACCAGCCCATTGAGCCTTTTCCTCGTTTTGCAAGGTCTTTAAACACTTTATGCGAGTGAATACGACGATTATCAGAAACTACTATTTTCTTAGAATCTACAAAATAAGTTCCTGTTTTTTGACTTTTAGCACAGAGTAATTTAGCTAACACATACATGGGAAGGCTCACTCTTTCTATGAGTTCTAAAAAACGATTGTAGGAGCAAAGTTTAGGAAAATAAGGTAGTAAATCTGTACTAACAAGACGTTGATAATAGTATTGAAAATTCTTGTAACCAGAGTAGTTATAATAAATCAAAATAGTCATCATTTCACTTGCGCTTAATTCAGGAATACGAGTTGGAGAATGAGAAGAAGATTGACTTTTGCTACCTACCCAATGGCTAGAAACATAGGATTGAGCTTGTAAACAGAACTCATCTACTAAATAAAAAATACCGATTAGTTGGTCTTCATCAAATTTTATATTTTTGTCATTCATAAGGCGAAAAAGGGTTAAAGTTGATTAATGCTATTCAAAAATAACCTTTTTGAGCCTTTTTTGATAAAAAACTCTTAAAAAACAGTATAAAATACTAAATATCAAGTAGTTAAATGCCGAGTTCACGTTAAATAAAAAAGATACACATAAATTACACTTAAAAATGAACGGTTCACTTTGAGCAAACCGTTCATTAACATAAATAATCTAAGAAATTACGCCCAATTCTTTACCCACTTTAGTAAAAGCTGCAATGGCTTTATCCAAATGTTCACGCTCATGTAAAGCCGAAATTTGAACACGAATACGAGCTTTTCCTTTCGGAACAACAGGGTAATAAAAACCAATTACATAAATTCCTTCTTCCAAAAGTCGTTCGGCAAATTTTTGAGAAAGTGGCGCATCATACAACATTACAGGAACAATCGGATGTTCGCCTTTTACAATGTCAAAACCTGCTTTAGTCATCTGTTCTCTAAAATACTTCGTACTTTCTTCTAGTTTATCTCTAAGCTGTGTAGATTCCATCAAGACATTCAAAACCTCAATAGAAGCTCCCACAATCGGTGGTGCAACCGTATTTGAAAACAAATAAGGACGAGAACGCTGACGCAACATTTCTACAATTTCTTTTTTTGCTGCCGTAAATCCACCAGAAGCACCTCCAAGAGCTTTTCCATACGTTCCTGTAATGATGTCAATTTTGCCCATTACATTTCTGTATTCGTGTGTTCCTCTCCCTGTTTTTCCAATAAAACCAGACGAATGACACTCATCTACCATAACGAGAGCCTTATATTTTTCTGCCAAAGCACAGATTTTGTCTAGTTGTGCAATCGTTCCATCCATCGAAAAAACGCCATCTGTAACAATCATTTTTTGTACTGCGCCTGCTGCATCGGCATCTTGAAGTTGTTTTTCAAGGTCTGCCATATCATTGTGCTGGTATCTAAAACGCTTTGCTTTACATAAACGAACACCATCAATAATAGAAGCGTGATTCAAAGCATCAGAAATAATGGCATCGTCTGCTCCCAAAAGTGGCTCAAAAACTCCACCGTTTGCATCAAAAGCTGCTGCATACAAAATACAGTCTTCTGTTCCCAAAAATTCGGCTGTTTTTCGTTCTAATTCTTTGTGTAAATCTTGTGTTCCACAAATAAAACGAACTGAAGAAAGTCCAAAACCGTGTGTATCAATGGCTTTTTTGGCAGCTTCCAAAACACGAGGGTTTGAAGAAAGTCCTAAGTAATTATTTGCACAAAAATTGATTACTTCGCCTGTGCTTTGCGTTTTGATGGCTGCTGATTGTGGCGTTGTGATGATGCGTTCTTTTTTGTAAAGTCCTGCATCTTTTATTTCTTGTAATTCTTTTTCTAAAAAGGGTTGAAGTGTATCGTACATGTGTTTTTGGTTGGTTTATAAATTTTGTAGCTATCAGCTACTTTTATTCAAATTTAGTGATTGTAATTTTAAAAGAGAAACAACTTTTCTTTATTTTCGTTTAAATTTAGAAGTATCACAGACTTCCCAGTCTGTGTAAAACCCAACAGATAGGGGTTTCTGTTTTACATTATTTTTTAAACTAAAAATTTATATTCAATGGTATTCAATTCAGGTTATATATTAATAATTATTGTAGGCTTGATAAGCATGGGCGTACAATATATGTTTAGAAATCGATTCAAAAAATACGCTCAAACTCCCTTAGCTTCTAATATGAGTGGTGCAGAAGTAGCCGAAAGAATGCTAAACGACAACGGAATACGAGGGGTAAAAATAATGAGTGTCCAAGGAAACTTGACAGACCATTATAGTCCAAGTAACAAAACAGTCAATTTAAGTGAAAATGTTTATCATGGGCGTAATGCTGCTGCTGTGGCTGTGGCTGCTCACGAATGTGGACACGCCATTCAAGATGCAAAAGCATATTCTTTTTTGGGTTTTCGTTCGGCAATGGTTCCTGTTTTGAATATTACGAACCGTTTTACACCTTTTTTATTGATGATTGGAGTTGGTCTTTTGTTTTTTGCTAATATTCCTTATGTTTTGGCTATTGGAGTTTTGGCACTAGCTGTTTCTACGTTATTTAGCTTTATTACTTTGCCAGTAGAATTTGATGCAAGTAGAAGAGCTTTGAAATGGATAGAAGAAGAAAATATAGTCAATCCACAAGAATATTCGATGGCAAAAAGTGCACTTTCTTGGGCTGCCATGACGTATGTAGTAGCTGCATTGAGTTCTTTAGCAACACTTCTTTATTATGGTTCGATGTTGATGGGAAGACGAGATTAGCATTTTTTTAACTTTGATAGTCCTTTCAGAAGGCTGTCAATAGTTGAAAAAAGACATGTTTGCGAAACTATTGTCAGAGTTATTTTGGATTACCAAAAAAACTACTGACAAAGTTTTTTTATAGAAACTAATTAACTTACCATTGCTCATGTCCCCACGAGCAATACATAAAATAGTTTATTTTCCTAAGATTTTATTAATAATTTTGGTTGTCGAATATCCTTTTACTAATTCTATTGTTTCTACTTTACCTCCATCTTGAAGGACTACATCAGCACCTACGATAGTTTCAACTGAATAATCACTTCCTTTTACCAAAATACTTGGTTTCAAGGCAGTAATAAGTTCTAAAGGGGTCGGCTCTGAAAACAAAATAACGGCATCTACAAAACCTAAAGCAGCCAAAATACGCATTCTTGCATACTCATCATTGACAGGACGTTCTTTTCCTTTGTCTAATGTTTTGACGGACGCATCTGTATTTACTCCAATAATAAGTTTTTTACCTAAAGCAGCAGCCTTTTCTAAATAATCAATGTGTCCTACATGTAAAATATCAAAACAGCCATTTGTAAAAACTACATCTTGCTTATTAAATTTCCATATTTCGACCTTTTTTTGAAGTTTGGTAATGTCGTTATAAATTTTCTTAGAAGAACTCATTTTTTTAGAATTTAGAAAGGTTTCTTTAGCATTAATTTTTATGATACAACTAAATTACAAAAAAATAGACAAGAAACGATAAAATGATTCCTTGTCTAATTAAATAAAATTACTGTAGATTATTCTTTGTCTTTGAATATCTGTAAAAAATGTACTTTATCATCGTTATAGCCTTCAAATTTTACTATAATAGAATCTTCTTCTATCTCCTTAATTGTAGCTTGTCTAAAACGAATTCCATCACCAAATAAAGCCCATACTTTATCATTTTTCTGAATGTCTATGGTATCTAGTTTCATTAATTCTACAAAATCTTTTGAACCAGTATCATTATCCATGTATCTTAAATTAGTTTTTCCTCCATCAAAAGCTACAATTTGAGCCATATACCAACTATCTGTTCCTTGATTAACAGCTACATATTCACCTTCATAAAAACCATTTAGTGTGTCAATAATAGGCGTGTCAATGTTTCCAACAACTTTATTTTCATCAGGCGTAACAACTACGCCACCCAATGTATCTTCTTCGGTAATAGCAGCATCTTTAGAAGAGTTACAAGAAGTAAAAAAAATTAAAAAAACAATAATAGAATATAAAAATGAATGTTTTAAAAAATGCTTCATCATAAAGTAAATTATAAAGGTTATGTAAAAAAATAGGTTATTTCCTATTACTTATACTATATAAAATAGCTTTTTGTTAAAATTAATCTTAAAAAAATTTTTTTAAGCGTTTTTTAAATTCAAAATACCTGTTGGAGTAGGAGCTTGTGAGCGAATTTTTTCTTGTAATTTCAGAATACCTCCAATAAGTGCTTCTGGGCGTGGTGGACAACCTGCCACATAAATATCAACTGGAATAATTCTGTCGACACCTTTCACAACGTGATAGCCGTGTTCCCAGTATGGACCTCCACAATTCGAACAACTTCCCATCGAAATGACATAACGAGGTTCTGCCATTTGTTCATAAAGGCGTTTTATTCTATCAGCCATTTTGAAAGTAACTGTTCCTGCTACAATCATCACATCAGACTGGCGAGGAGAAGCACGAGGAAAAACACCAAAACGGTCTAAATCATAATGAGGCGCATAAGTACCCATCATTTCGATAGCGCAACACGCCAAACCAAAAGTCATGGGCCAAAGAGAAGACAATCTCGCCCATTGAATAAGATTTTCTAAAGAAGTAACCACCAAACCTCCTTGTCCTGTTTTTTCGGATTGTGTAAGTTTGGTGGTAGTTGGGATATTCATTTTTATAAAAAAATAATACGTTTTGAAGCCTAAAGGCTACACTACATTAAAAATTATAACTACTATTAAGTTGATTTTGAAACTTTTTAGATAACCTTTTCTTTGTTCTGATTACATTCAAAAGATTCATATATTCAGAACGCACAGGTGCATGAGAAGGCTCATTTCTATCAAACATAGGTCTTCCATAGCTATCTTGAGGTATATTCTTAGCAATTTGTTGTAGTTTTGGCTCTTCTTCTCTGATGCTATCTTTGATAAGTTTGATTTTGAGTTTCAACTGTTCGAAACCTGTTTTTTCTTCGTAACCTTCAAAGTTTTGTTTTGCATCATTTTCTAAAAATACATGCGTAAAAATCTCACTACAAGCAGCATGAAAACGGTTATTTAATAAACGGTCTTCGTCATTATTTCTGATAATTCCCATTTTTTTCCATTGTACTTGTTTGGTCTTGACATTATTCAAATGTACATTTTCAAACTTACTGGCAATTTCTTCTACCTCTTCGGTAAGTTTTCGTTTGAGTTCTAAGATTCCCTCTGGAGTAGTCGGAATTGGAGGCTCTTGACGATACGAACCATAACTATCATTGCTCTGCTCAGGATTTCCAAAGAAAATATCAACTTCTCGTTTATAATTTCTGTATAATTTGAGGTATTTCCATTTCGGAATCACGCCTACTTCTTTCCATTCTTTTTGCAAATCAATTACCTCTTGACGCATTTCAGGCGTTTTTTCTTTTTGATAATTGAGTTTTCTGACTTTATTACTAATGCGTTTGTATTTCAATATTCGCTCATCATTAACAATTCTTTCATTATCAAAAAAGGCTTTTCTACGTTCGAAAAAGACATCCAAACATCTATCAAATTCTTCTGACATTTCTTCATCTTCTTCTCCTACGCTTCCTGTACGTATCCAGCGCATTTTGAGGTCTTTTAGATATTCAGACACTTCTTCCCAGTCGTCGCTATCTTTCAGTTCTTGTGCTTCAGCCAATAAAGCTGTTTTTATTTCTGTGTTTTTGACTCTATTTTCAGAAATATAGTCTTCGATTCCTTGCTCTAATTCTAAAATTCGTGCTTCTACGGCTGTATAATCACCGATAGCATTGTAGGTTTCTAAAGATTCTCTAATATGAACGAGTTTCATTAGATATGAACCTTTATTTTGAGATTCTTCGATAGCTTGTGCTACTTCTTCTACTTTTTCTAATAATTTTTGATAACGGTCTTCAAAATAAGCAATACTTGCTTCTGGGCTTTCTTTTACCACACCGATTTGACGGTCTGATCTGTCGTTATAGCCTTTTAGATAAACAGTATCATCTTTGATATAACCGTAAGTTGTTGTTGAGTTGTCGTGATTGGTAGTTGAGTTGGCTGAATTGTTTGTGGACATTGTTTGTAGTGATTTTTTAGAGTGATTAAATAAACCTAGTTTAAAGTAAATCTAGGATTAAAAGGCTTGGCTTTGGCGTTGTTAGAATTAATTTTTAGAATTTGATAAAATAAAGCAATAAAAAAGCCTAATTTTATTTTAGCTACATTTTATGAATCTGTTTAAGATTACTTTTATAGTCTTGAAACAGAACCTTATCTTAACTTCGAAACAGATTATTTTGTTAAAAAAGAAGTAAAATTATTTTTTTTAAAATCCAAAAATATCTACTTCCAAACTAAGATACAATTTTTTTATAAAAATAGAATAGAAACATAGACTAAAATGACACTCATTTTTCAAAATTATTTTGTTCAAAAAGCATTTTTTTGATTGAATCATTGTTTTAATTAATCAATAAGGAACAATTACGAATTTAATTCATTGACCTTTAGCTAGTTGGAAATTCAAAAAATAGCAACGTATTTAATTTCTATTCCTAAAAATTTTAATATAGAAAAAACGTACAAATATTAGCTTATTTTTCTTCTACCATTTTAATAAAAATATCATTGATAGAAGGTAATTTTTCCTGCATAGAAATTATTTCATAATTAGTTAGCAGTTCTTTTAAAAGTGCATTTTTTTCTGTTCCTTCATTTATTTTGACAGAAGTAATATAAGTTTTGAAATCTGTTTCTTTGCTTTCTTTCAAAATTTCAAATGAAATTCCACTTTCTAGTATAGGATGGTCTGTCTGGACTTCAAAAATGTGTGTTCGGTGGCTCATTTTTATATCAGCCTTTTTACCTTCAAATATTTTATGTGATTTATTAATTAGTGTAATCGTATCACAAAGTTCTTCCACAGATTCCATTCTATGCGTCGAAAAAATAACAGTTGTACCTTTTTGTTGAAGTTTAAGAATTTCATCTTTTAAAAGGTTGGCATTAATGGGGTCAAAACCAGAAAAAGGTTCATCCAAAATCAATAGTTTTGGGTCGTGCAAAACAGTTGCAACAAACTGTACTTTTTGTTGCATTCCTTTCGAAAGCCCTCCTACTTCTTTGTTCCACCATTCTTTCATTTGAAAAGTAGTAAGCCAATATTTTAATTTTTTCTGAATTTCAACCTTCGGAATTCCTTTTAATCTTCCTAAATAAATAAGCTGTTCGCCTACTTTCATTTTTGGATAAAGTCCTCTTTCTTCTGGTAAATAACCAATTTTGGCAATATGTTTTGGAGCGAGTGGCTCTCCTTCAAAAAGAATTTTTCCACTATCTGCTCCCGTAATTTGAGTAATAATACGAATAAGTGATGTTTTCCCTGCACCATTAGGACCTAAAAGTCCATAAATACTTCCTTTTGGAATAGAAAGACTAACACCTGAAAGAGCAGTATGATTGTGGTATTCTTTTCGAATATCTGAAATAGTGAGAATATTATCGTTATTATTATTCAAAATGAAACTGGGTAAAAATGAGGTTTATGGTTTATTTTATTAGAAAACAAAAGTACATAAGATAATTTAATAGCTTAAACTTTAGCAGGATAAGATTTTCATTCATTAATCACTTATCGCTAAAAACTAATCACTAATTTACTTTATCCAAACGACTTTTTCTTGTACTGGTTTTCGTTTTGCTTCTTTTATCAAATCTTCTTTCGGAACGCCCAAATAAAGAAAACCGATTACTTTTTCATTTTCAGATAAGCCTAATTGTGCATGTGTTTCTTCTGCATACACAAGCGCACCTGTTCCCCAATAACTCGCCAAACCATAAACAGTAGCTGAAAGTTGCATATTCTGAATGCCACATGCAACAGCTTCTATATCTTCAATTTCTGGAATACGTGGATTTTGATTTGTCTGAGCAACCACCACAATAATATGCGAAGATTGGCTCATTCTGTCACGTAATTTGACTACTTTTTGATTATTATAATCTTCTTTTGGAGTTAGCTTTTCGTATAATTTTATCAAAAAATCGCCTAGCTTTTCTCTTGTATCATCTGCAAAAACAAAAAAACGCCAAGGTTCTATTTTTCCATGATTAGGCGACCACGTAGCATTTTCTAAGAGTTGCCAAATTATTTTGTCATCAATTTTTTCTCCTGTACACTCATGAGGAAAAATAGTTCTCCTATTTTTGATAAGTTCGTTTATTTGTTTTGGTGTGATTGTGGTGGTTTTCATCGTTTAGTTTTTCGTTTTTTATTTATAGTTTGACAAAAATAATCAAAATTTTGATTCTCATTTTGGAGTTTATAAAGCCTTAACTTTTTTTCTATTTCAAACACAAAAGCAATTTTTGTGTTGTAATAATGGGATTTTTCTAAAATAACTTACTTTTTATTCTAATTATAACAACTGACTAAATGACAGAAGAATTATTTTTAGATAGCAGAAAGCATTATTTTTGCACAACTTAGAAAATACAAATCGAATTTGTTGGGAAAGACTCAAATCATTTTCATTTTTATAAAATTTTAATTCATTTTTTACTAAATAAAAATATTTTTATTATGGCAGCTATTGAAGCAACGCAAGCAACTTTTACAGAACTTATTTCTTCTAGCCAACCTGTTTTGGTTGATTTTTGGGCAGAATGGTGTGGACCTTGTCAGATGATGACTCCTATCGTTCACGAGCTTTCTGATGAGTATGCTGGAAAAGCAAAAATCGCAAAAGTAGATGTAGATTCAAATTCAGAACTTACTGTAAAATATGGTGTTCGTAATATTCCTACAATTCTTATCTTTAAAGATGGCGAAATTGTAGAAAAAATTGTCGGAACAACTACTAAAAAAGAACTTCAAAACCGTATTGATAAATTGGTATAAAGTTATTTGAAATACATTTTAGTTTTGTAAAACTCTATTTTCTTCTTTTTGGAGAGAGTAGAGTTTTTTTACCTAAAAAAATCACAATTTAAAACATGATCGAAATAAATAAGAAGATTTATTTTTCATTTTCTGAGAATTGTTATTTTTACTTGGATTCTATTCAAGAATCAATTCATGAGATTACAAAAGAAGAATACTGTAAAGCTATATTTGGTAATTATAACTTCAACTTATACAAGTTACTAGGCTATAGATATTGTATCATGCCAAATAAAATAATTACTGCATTCTATCAGCAAAATGATTTAAAAATATTCGATAGAGAAGGAGTTTTGATAGAAGTAAAAAAAAACTTTTTTGGAGGATTTACTCCTTATCAAATTCAATTAGATGATTCTATGCAAAATCTGTGGATAGCAACAGGAGCAGGACAGATAGTTCTTTGTAAAAATATAAATACTGGTGCTACTATTTTTGAGTTAGGCATCCCTTATGAAGAATATAGTCCATTGAGCTTTCCAGAAGATATTAACAGAGCTGATAATAAACTCTATATCACTGAAATGGGGAACAAATGTATTTCAGTATTAGATTTGATGACAAAGAAAAGAACTATTTATCTAAAATTTGAAGAGGCTGTTTGGAGTTTTTCAAAGTTTTCAACTCATGAAATAATACAGTTAGATTCTGGAATCTATTATAAAAGAAATCATTCAAGGATAGATTTTTATAAAAATAAAGTCTAAAAATTACAGGTTTTTTTTGTATGTTCGTTTTCTAAAAAAAATAAATTCGTAATTTATTCTCTGTAAATATAGAACACCTTATTGTGATTTTGTTCTAAAACCATATCCTGTAACGCACAGAACATTAAACTGAGTAACATCAGTAAACAAAAACTATCAATTTATAACAAAAAAAGGAGAAACACAGATATTTTAAAGAGTAAATCTAAAAACAGATTAAAAAATTCTTAAAAAATTATGCACGCATAACATTTTTTACTTATCTTTGTTTATAGACTAATAGCTCAAATTTACCAAATAAAAAGCTGCATAGCAAAATTGAATGGGAAATAAAAATGGTATTTTTGAATAAAAAAGACTAAAAAAACCAACCAATACCACAAACACATCAAAAAATCAGCTAAAAAATAAATAAAAATGGCTACTAGTAAAACTCAGATAAAAAAAAATGGAATTAAAAAAAACACTAATTCTTTTTCAGATAATTCTTTAATAGATAGAAAAAAAAGACGTTCTGTCGATTTTGCTATCAAAGCATCTTGGTTATCGATTGCCAAAATGTATAATATGATAGGTACAGAACACGGAATCACACACTCAACAGGGTTTGTTTTGTTGAATATTGACCAAGAAAATGGTTCTCCTGCTACCAAAATAGCTCCTTTAATGGGAATGGAAGCACGTTCATTGACAAGAATTTTGAAATCGATGGAAGAAGAAGGTTTAATTGTTCGTCAAAGCGACAGTGAAGACCGTAGAAAAGTAATGATTTGTCTTACAGATGAAGGAAAGCTAAGAAGAGAAGCTGCTAGACAATCTGTAAAAACATTTAATATGCAGATTTTTGATAAAATTTCTCCAGATAAAATGGAAAATTTCTTTGAAGTAATAGAACATATAAATAGAACGGCTGAAAGAAATCTCTCTCAAAAAAATGATTTTATTCAAGATGTTCGTACAAAAGTAGAAGAAGCACAAAAAAATAATTTTCAAAAATAAAGTTAAAAGCAAGTAAAAACCCTAAAAAATTTTAGGGTTTTATTTTTGTTAAAATTGTATTTGAAAATTCCATTTATACAAACATTATTTTCTATCTCTTGTTTTGATAATTTCTAGTTAATCTATTTTAGATTTCAATAAAAAAAGCTAGTTAAATTTTTGAAATAATTATGCACGCATACCTTTTTTTCTTATCTTTGGTTTTAGATAGGTTATACAGAATATTATTTCATCTAAAATAGTTTTTTAATAAAGAAATAATTGTATAATTTACTCATACAAAAAAAGATTTTATATTAAACTCCAAAACTATATATTTTATGACTCAAGTTGCTCAAGCTCCTGCTCAACAAAGCAAAAGCGCAAAAAAAACAGCAGAACGCCACATTCGCAAAGTGGCAATTTTAGGTTCTGGTGTAATGGGTTCTCGTATTGCTGCCCATTTTGCTAATATTGGCTGTGAAGTTGTCTTATTAGACATCATTCCTTTAGACGCTCCAAAAGATGAAAAACAAGAAAAAAGTCTTCTTTGGAGAAATAGTATTGTTAATAAATTTTTAGTAGAAGCTACAAAATCAAAACCAGCTCCTTTTTATAGCAATAACTTTGCAAGCCGTATCAAAACAGGCAATCTTACTGATAATCTTGATTGGATTGCTGATTGTGATTTGATTTTAGAGGCTGTTATCGAAAGACTTGATATTAAACAACAACTTTTTGAGCGTGTAGAAAAACACCGTAGAGAAGATGCAATCATTGCTTCGAATACTTCTGGTATTCCAATGCACATGCTTATCGAAGGAAGAAGCCAAGGTTTTAAAGAGAATTTCTGTGGAATGCACTTTTTCAATCCTCCACGTTATATGCGTCTTTTGGAAATTATTCCTTGTGAGCATACAAAACCAGAAATTGTAGATTTCCTTTTACAATATGGCGACCTTTATTTAGGTAAAGAAACTGTTCTTTGTAAAGACACTCCTGCATTTATTGCTAACCGTGTTGGTGTTTTTGCAATTATGTCTGGACTTCATGCAGTAGAAAAATATGGTCTTACAGTAGGTGAAGTAGATAGACTTACAGGACCAATCATCGGACGTGCAAAATCAGCTACTTTCCGTACTCTTGATGTAGTTGGATTAGATACAACTATCAAAGTAGCAAATGGTGTCGCTCAAAATGTACCAAATGACGAGCGTAAAGAAATGTTTGAATTGCCAAACATTGTAAAAGAATTGGATAAACGTAAATGGTACGGAGACAAAACCAAACAAGGTTATTTCAAGAAAACAAAAGACGAAAAAGGAAAAACTGTTATTCTTGAATTAGACTTAAATGATTACGAATATAAGCCTACTGAAAAGCCAGACATTAAAGTTTATGGAAAAGCAAAAGACGAAGATGATTTGAGCAAACGTTTTGCTATCTTCTTAAATGATGATTCTAAATATGGCGAATTTTTCCGTACTACATTTTATGATGTATTCGCTTATGTTTCTAATCGTATTCCTGAAATTGCAGACCATACTTATCAAATAGACAATGCAGTTTCTGCTGGTTTTGGTTGGGAAATGGGTCCTTTTGCTACTTGGGATGCCCTTGGAGTAAAAGAAACGATTGCCAAAATGGAAGAAGCTGGCTATAAAGTAGCTGACTGGGTTAAAAATGTAGATTCTTTCTTCAAAACTGAAAATGGTAAAAAATTGTATTTTGATATAGAATCAAAATCTTATAAAGTAATTCCAGGGACGGAAGAATTTATTGTTTTAGATGCTATCCGTGGAACAAACAAAGTTTGGGGTAACGATGGAACAACGATTTTTGATTTAGGTGATGGTGTTTTAGGTTTAGAATTCCATACTAAAATGAATGCTATTGGTGGAGAAGTTATCGAAGGAATCAATACAGCTATTTCTTTAGCAGAAAAAAGTTATTCAAGTGTTGTTATTGGTAGTGATGCACCAAACTTTTCGGCAGGAGCAAACCTTGCTATGCTTTATATGTATGCCTTAGAGCAAGAATTTGATGAAATAGAAATGATAATTCGTCAGTTCCAAAATACAATGATGCGTGCCAAATTCTCTGCAATTCCTGTTGTTGCTGCAACTTCTGGATTAGCTTTAGGTGGTGGTTGCGAACTTTGTTTGCACGCTGACCACGTACAGGCACATACAGAAACGTATATGGGGCTTGTAGAAGTTGGTGTTGGTCTTATTCCTGCTGGTGGAGGAACAAAAGAAATGATTCGTCGTACTGCAAATACATTTACAACTGGCGATCCAAAAGTAAACCGTTTGCAAGATGTATTCTTAAATATTGCAACTGCAAAAGTAGCTACTTCAGCACAAGAAGCATTAGAAATGGGATTCTTACGTAGTCATGATGGTTATACACTTAACCGTTCAAGATTGATTGCTGATGCAAAACGCAAAGCTATGGAAATGGTAGCATCAGGTTATACTCAACCAACGCAACAACAAGATATTGATGTAGAAGGAAAAACTGCTTTAGCAACCTTTACGGCTGGTGCTGTTGGAATGCTTTACGGTCATTATGCAACTCCTCACGACATCAAAATTGCTAAAAAATTAGCGTATGTAATTTCTGGTGGCGACCTTTCAGGTGCTGCTAAAGTTTCAGAGCAATATCTTTTAGACTTAGAAAGAGAAGCATTTTTATCTCTTTGTGGTGAGCAAAAAACATTGGATAGAATCAATAGTATTCTTTTCAAAGGCAAACCGTTGAGAAACTAATAAATTCGATTACGAATTATGAATTAAAAATTACGAATTATGAAATACTATTTTTTTATAACTCTAATTTTATATTTCAATCATTGACATTTTTTTTAATAAAATATAAAATAACATAAGTTACTAGTAATTTATTTTAACAGTTGAAGACTGTTAGCTATTTGGTTTTAACTGATTACTGGTAACTGTTTACTGATAACTGACATGAATACAGCATATATAGTAACTGGCTTTCGCAGCGCAGTAGGAAAAGCTAAAAAAGGTGGTTTCAAAAATTACCGTTCAGACGATTTGGCAGCAGATGTAATTAAGCATCTTGTAAAATCTATTCCTAATCTTGACCCAACACGCATTGATGATGTAATTGTTGGTAATGCAATCCCAGAAGGAGAACAAGGAATGCAAATGGGAAGACTTATTTCTCTTCTTTCTTTGCCTTTGAATGTTCCAGGAATGGTTCTTAATCGTTATTGTGGTTCTGGTTTGGAAGCAATTGGACTTGCTTCTGCACGTATCCAAGCAGGAACAGCAGATTGTATCATCGCAGGTGGAACTGAGTCTATGTCAGCTCTTCCAATGATGGGATATAAACCAGCTCTAAACTGGAATATTGTAAGCGAACACCCAGAATATATGCTTTCTATGGGACTTACAGCAGAGGAAATTGTTCGTGATTACAAAATTACTCGTGAAGACCAAGATGCTTTTTCTGTAAACTCTCACAAAAAAGCATTAAAAGCGATTGCTGAAGGAAAATTCAAAAGTCAAATCGTTCCTGTTGAAGTAGAAGAAAACTACTACGAAGATGGACAGAAAAAAACTCGTAAATATACAGTTGATACAGATGAAGGACCTCGTGCAGATACTTCTATGGAAGGTTTGGGTCGTCTTCGTCCTGCTTTTGCAAGTGATGGAACAGTTACAGCAGGTAACTCTTCTCAAACTTCAGATGGTGCAGCTTTTGTAATTGTTATGTCTGAGAAAATGGTTGAAGAATTAGGTCTAAAACCTCGTTTGAAAATGTTAGCTTATACTTCTGCTGGTGTTGATCCACGTATTATGGGAATCGGACCTGTGGCTGCTGTGCCAAAAGCATTAAAACAAGCAGGTTTGAAATTAGAAGATATTGATGTAATCGAACTTAATGAAGCATTTGCAGCACAATCTTTAGCTGTAATTCGTGATTTGAAGCTAGATGAATCTAAAGTCAATCCAAATGGTGGAGCAATTGCATTAGGACACCCACTCGGTTGTACTGGAGCAAAACTTACTATTCAGTTGATGAATGAAATGGAAGCACAAGACAAAAAATACGGAATGGTTACTGCTTGTATCGGTGGTGGACAAGGTATTGCTGGTATTTTTGAACGTGTAAACTAATAAATATTTAATTGTACTGACACTTTGAAGTGTCTGACAATTTATAAATAAACAAAATCCCCTATTCAATTAATTTTGAATAGGGAATTTTTTTAACTCTTTATTACTATTTTTCGTTCTATTATGGGAAATCAATAAAAATACCCTATGCACATTCATAAAATAGAAACAGAAAAATATCAAGAATTTTTATTACAAGAAAGAAAAGACCCAATTACAGGCGATTTGATTAGAGAAAATGATAAGGTTGTTTTTTGTGCAAGTTGTAAATCTGTTTTCTTAGTCGATACGTGGCTTTATTTAGATGAGAAACACTGTGAGCAATCTGAAACATTAGAAAAATTTCCTTCTATATCTACTCTAATTTTAAGAGATGAGATTTTGTTTTATAATTTCTTAGAAAATTCTGATTCATTAATAAAATCAACTCCTGCTCCAAAAATCCCTCTACAAGTAACTTTACAATGGAAATATAAATCAAGAAAATTATCTTCTTTTCATTCAGAAAAATTTAGTTTAATAATCTTAATTTTACAACTGTTTTTTTTTGGTTTGATGGTAGCTTCTGCTTTTAATGGTTATCTCATTATTGTACTTATAAGTCTGTTAAGTATGCTTTTGAGCATTTCAATCCCTTATTTACGTGATAACTATTATGGCAAAAGACTAAAAACGGCTCATAAGTTTTTCAAAAGAGAAAGTTTTTTTATCACTCACCAAACAATTGGTTTTAGTGAAAAATATGGAAAAACAGAATATACTTTTCCTTACAAAAATATAGATAAAATTATTTTTAAAGAAGCTGCTCACTTTTTAGCAAAGGATTCTATCTCTATTTTTTACATAAAAGAAAATCAAAAGCAAGTAATATCTGTAGCTCTATCATCTGTTTTCCATAACAGATTAAATTTCCTTGATGCTTTTCAATATTTAGCTTCTAACCTTTCCAAACCCATAGAATTAAAGCTATATAAACAAAAATATATAGACCAAGCAAAAAAAATGATAGAGAAACGAAAAGCAAATTTTATACTCATAATAGACTAAAGTAGCTTGTTTACCCTAAAAAAAAAATACTATTCCAAAAAATCAAAAAAAATCCGTATTTTTGAAACTTATATCTAATAAAAGACTTTTTTAAACTATATATATAATTGATAGTAATAGTAACTGGTTCAAGCGTCGACGCTTGAGCCAGTTACTAAATACGACTTTTACTCATTTTATGCAACCATTACTTAGCGAACAAGAAATTCTGCGTCGTCAGAAAAGAGAACAACTTATACAACTAGGAATAGAACCTTATCCTGCTGCACTTTATAATTTTACACATACAGCCAAACAGATTAAGGCTCTTTTTCCAGAGGAAAAACCAGAAGGAGAGGAGAACTTTGATGATTTTAAGGAAATTTCTCTTGCAGGTCGTTTGATGACAAATCGTATTCAAGGTTCGGCTGCTTTTGCAGAAATTGAAGATAGCACAGGACGTTTGCAAGTTTATTTTCGTAGAGATGATATTTGTCCTGATGAAGATAAAACGATGTATAATACTGTTTTCAAAAAACTATTAGATATTGGAGATATTATTGGCGTAAAAGGATATATTTTTCGTACAAATGTAGGAGAAATTACACTTCGTGCTACCGAATTTACGATTCTTACAAAATCTCTGCATCCTCTACCTGTCGTAAGGCGAGTAGAAAATGAAGACGGAACAGTAAAAACGTATGATGCTTTTACAGATTCTGAACAGCGTTATCGTCAGCGTTATGTAGATTTAATTGTGAACCCTGAGGTAAGAGATGTTTTCAAAAAACGCTCTCAGCTCATGAATGTAATGCGTGAATACTTAAATGACAAAGATTATTTAGAAGTAGAAACACCAATTTTGCAGCCAATTTATGGAGGTGCAGCAGCTCGCCCTTTCAAAACGCATCACAATACATTAGATATGACTCTTTATTTGCGTATTGCAAATGAATTGTATCTAAAAAGATTGATTGTTGGTGGTTATGATGGTGTTTATGAGTTTTCAAAAGACTTTAGAAATGAAGGAATGAGCCGTTTTCATAATCCAGAATTTACTCAAATCGAACTTTATGTAGCTTACAAAGACTACGAATGGATGATGAATTTGGTAGAAGAAATGGTAGAAAAAATTGCTCTAAAACTTCATAATTCAACAGAAGTACAGGTAGGCGATAATATAATTAACTTTGCTCGTCCTTGGAAACGCTACACCATGTATGAAGCCATTGAGCATTTTACAGGTGTTGATATTTCGGAAATGAGTGAGGAAGAGATGCGTAAAGTTGCTCTACAATTAGGCGTTCCGATTGATGATACAATGGGAAGAGGAAAATTGATTGATGAGATTTTTGGAGAACATTGTGAGCCAAAACTGATTCAGCCTACATTTATTACAGATTATCCTGTTGAGATGTCGCCACTTGCCAAAAAACACAGAACAAAAGAAGGTTTGGTAGAGCGTTTTGAAGCAGTTTGTAATGGGAAAGAAATTTGTAACGCATTCTCTGAGCTTAATGACCCTATCGACCAGAGAAAACGTTTTGAAGAACAGTTGGAACTTGGAAAACGAGGCGATGATGAAGCAATGATTTTGGATGAAGATTTCTTAAATGCTCTTGAATACGGAATGCCACCAACGGCAGGTTTAGGAATCGGAATTGACCGTCTTTCTATGATTATGACGAATCAAAATTCTATTCAAGATGTTTTGTTTTTCCCTCAAATGCGTCCTAAAAAACAACCAAAATATGCATCTGAAAGCGATTATGAAGCATTAGGAATTCGCACAGAACTTATTCCAATCATTCAAAAATTAGGTTTCCTTACTATTGAAGACTTGAAAGAAGCAATTCCTTCAAAACTTTTCAATGATATGTGTGGAATGCGTAAGAAAATGAAACTCAAAGAAGTAAAAAATCCAACCAAAGAAGAAGTAGAAGGTTGGTTGAAATAAAGTTATTATGTGTCGTTGGTGGGGACACCAACAACGGCAAGAGCATTAAATAAACGAAAACTCCTATCTAATTTTTGAAATTGGATAGGAGTTTTTTTGTAAAATGTAATTTCTATTTTATATACTCTTCTTCACTCAAGCCAAAATCAGAATCAATAATCAAAACTTCCTCATAACTCAATTCATAGAGTTTATACACCAAAATATCAATTTTATTTTCTAAATCTGTTGTATCTGTTTTTGGGTTTTTCTTTTTTGATTTTAGAATTTGGTTTACTAGTATTTCTATTGCTTTTGTTTGATTTTTATCAGCATTTGGCATAGGTATTTTACCAAAATAATCCCAAATTAATTGATAACCATTTTGTATAGCTGTACAATAATTAGATATTAACCACCAACCTACTTTTGAATTTAAAATAGCAACTAAAGTTTTATCATCTTTAGGAATCATCCACATAGAATTATTGCAATATAAACCTTGATCATCATAAATAAAACAAGGTTTTACTTGAAAAACTTGATACATTATCTTAGGTTTCTCAAATTCTTTTATGTAAGAAGAAGCCCATCTTTGCATAGCATACCATTCATATCTTATTCCAGTTTCTGCTTTATTTCTCTTCTCTAATTTATCTTTGTAGGATAAAAGATGTTTATAAATAATAGGATAACTACTTTCAAATTCTTGTTCTGCTTCCTTTGAAGCTCCTGTAATATTTGGTTTATTTTGTAATGGAAAATGCCAAGGAATAAATAATAAATGATTGTTTACTTTAGGAGTTACATAAGGTTGTATTTCTCTTCCTGATAAAAGTGGTTTTATTACTTCTTTATTTTTGACATCTTCACTAATAAACTCATTTTTTGTTTGTTCATCTATTACAAATGCTTCACTTAAACCTGTTACAACACCTCTAAAGACTTTTTCATCTACATACTCTTCTAAAGTTTGTCCTTGACTCTTCATTTTTGAAAGTAGATTTTTTGTTTTTTTATCTATTAGATTCCAACCTGTACTTTCCAATTCTTGTTGGCTCATTTCAAAACCTAATGTAGTTGTTTTTTCTTCTAAATTTTTGAAATCCAAATCATCTATATTAACGGCTTTAAAAGAATGTTCATGTTCTTTTTTGAATTCTTCTTTAGCAGCAGAAATGATACACGGATAAGCAGTTGCTTCTGTAAAAACACGCAAATCTCCAAAATCAATAATTTCGTGAAGTTGTTGTTTCTGTAAAAAATCTCTTAAAGGCTTCCCAAAACCTGCTCTCAAAAACTTATTTGCCACAATAAAAGAAAAAATACCTTGTGGTTTTAAAAGATTTATTCCCAATTCGATAAAGAAAACTAACAAATCTGATTTTCCTGTATAGGTTTGATAATGATTTTTCAAATGAGGTTTTTGTTCTTTTATTTCCTCTTGCCTGATATAAGGAGGATTTCCAATTATAGCATCAAAACCAGTAAAATTACCTTCTTTATCCAAAACTTCAGGAAATTCGAAAAGCCATTCTAGCGAATTTCTATAAATTCTATCTGTTTCAAAAGAAGATATTTTTTCATTTGCTTCAAGAATTTTGTTATCTGCTTTTTGCTTTTTTTCTAAATATCCTTTTGTGTTCGTATCAAAAATTTGTGTGTTTTTATATTCTGTAAAATAATTAGTTGATAAGGTTTGTAATTCGTTACGCAACTTTTTCAAACTTGGGTGCTGCTTTTTTAAGTTTGTTTTATAGTTCTTAATGTTTTTAGTAAGTTCCCATTTTGCATTTTTATCTTTTGTATTTTTATACAAAAAGACCCAATTTTTATATTCTTCAAGGTATTTTTTGAAGTTTGGTGCAGCCTTCAAATCATTATAAAATTCAATATCATTTACATCAAAACGACTAACCAAAGAATTTCCTGTTTTGATATTAATATCAATATTTGGTAGCGTTTGAAGGTCTTCACTTTTTTTATAATCAATATAATACGCATTTTTTAAAAGCTCAATCCACAAACGCAATCTACATATTTTGACAGAATTAGGATTGATATCGACACCAAAAAGACAACTTTCTATAAGTGTTTGTTTTTCGTGAAATAGTGTTTCTTGTACAATTTGATTTAATTCATTTTTAGGTCGATAGATAAAAAATCGGTCATCTCTATCCAAAATAACAAGTTCGTCATTTTCGACTTTAACATCAAGGTATAAGTATTCTCCATTTTTACCTACCAAAATATTAAGCTCATTTTTTATTACAATAAGCTCATTCAAAGCACTTACTAAAAAGTGTCCAGAACCAACAGCAGGGTCGCATATTTTTATAGAATTAATGATTTGATTAGCTTCTTTTCTTACAATATTTCGGTCGCCTTTTCGAATATAATCATAGAAATTTTCTTTTAAAGAATCGAAGCTTTGATACTCCCATCCATAATGAGCATTGAATTTTTGTAAGACCGTTTTACGCAGCGTTTCTTTAGCCATATACATTGTAATATAGGCAGGCGTGTAAAATGAACCTTCTTTGTAGCCGTTTATTTTTTCAAAAATAAGTCCTAAAACGGAAGATGAAATAAGAGCTTTTCCTTGATTGCTCTCATCTACTTTATTTTGGTCTGTTCCACTAAAATCATACGCATCTAAAAAACGAAAAATATAGGATAAAAGAGAAATTTTGCCTTTTGAAGTTTTTAGATTATCCTTCAAAACCGTTTTATCATAAATTTCTAATTCTACTCCATTTATACTTGAAACCCGAAGTGTACTTTCTTCTAATTCACTCGGTTCAAAAAGTGAACTATTCAAATACGGAACACGCTTGTATTTTTCCTTTATACGTTCTTCGTTTCTCTCTTCTGGTTTCTTTGCTAAAGCCGAAAAAAACAAATCTTCCAAATCATTAAAACGAGTAATAAAATCAGTATTTAAAAACTCATATTCTTTACTTTTATTATAAACTACCAGTTGAGCTTCCAATAATTTGAGAAACAAAATTCGATTTATCCAAGTCAAGCAAAGCTCTAAAGCAACATTAAATAGTTGTTCTTCTCTGTCTTGTCCATAGTTTTGAAGGTGTTCTACTTTCTTTAAATACTCTCTATCATCTAAAATAAAAATAGTCGTTTCTAATAACGAACCTTTATCTCTCTCTTTTTGCTTTTTACGTTGAATTAAATTTATACCATTATTTTTTACTTCTTCTAACCCAATGATATGCAAAAGTTCAAAATAAAACTCTCTATTTAATTCATTGCTATCATTTCCATACGATTGCGCTAACAAATGAATAGGCGAAAAAATTTTGTACAAAGACACCAATTTGTCATCATTTGTATTTGAGAGAGGTAAATAATTTTCGTAATCATCTTTAATATTAATATACAAAAATGGTAATTCGTATTTTACCTCTTCAATGTATTTTTTAGCAATTTCAGTGTAGAATAATTCATTTTTGGCAGAATCTTTTCGTCCACTTACAAATTCATTGTATTCTTTGAGTAATTTTTTGTTTTTGTAGAAAAAATTATAAAAATCTTCTCCTTTAAAAAAATACCACTCATAGCCATTTGTAGCAATCAAATGTTTGATTTGATTGTTGTCTAAATCTATTCTTTCCGTCAAATAATAAAGCAAAAGTTCTTGTAATGCTTTTTTATTTATCTCATTAACTTTCAAAAACTCATTTGTATTGCTTGGTCGCTTGGCTTCTATCAGAACACTTATATTACTTTTTGCATCTTTTCCTGCATAAATAGCCAAATCAACACGGTTTTTTGTATTGATTAAATAATCTTGATAAAATGTTTTTTGTAAAAAATCAGCTATATATTTCTTAACATTCTCTTCGTGTTCTTTTTTTTCATCACTTATTTTTATATGTTCCAAACACTCCAATAATGAACCTTTAAACTGATTTATTTCATTCCTAATAATGTTAACTTTGCGATAAGAAGGGTTGAGAACTTTGCTAGGATTTGTAATTATGTTCATCTATCTATTTTAATAAATCTCTAATATGAGTGATTCTATTTTACTTTTTTCAAAGTAATAAAAGTATAAAAAAAACAATTCCTTTCCAATAAAAAAGCCTATTCAATCATAAAAATTGAATAGGCTTTTGCTTTTAGAAAATATAAATTCTAATTTATTCTTGTTCTAAAACTGCATTAATTGCTTTGTCAGCTTGAATAAAGTTACCAGCTTTTTCGCCAGCTTCTAATTCTTTACCTGTTGATTTTAAGATTTCAAAAGCAGTTTTTGTATCTAGCTCTGGATTCAATGCTTTCATTACACCCAAGAGACCAGCTACATAAGGAGTTGCCATTGAAGTACCATTTAAGAATTTATAAGTTCCTTTAGGATACGTAGAAAAAATCTGAACCCCAGGAGCTGCAATTCCCATTTCCATATCTTGTACATGGTTAGAGAATGGCGCAATACTCAAATCAGGCGAAATAGCCGAAACAGTGATTACACCTTGTGCATTAGCTGGTGAAAAGTCTTTTGCATTTTTGTTAGAGTTTCCTGCTGCAACTACTACAATCGCACCTGCTTTATTTGCATATTTTACAGCTTCTGAATACGCTTTTTGATGAGCATCATTTGAAGGACCTCCCAAAGAAAGCGAAATTACATCTGCTCCTGCATCTGCTGCCTTAATGATTCCTGCCAAAACAGTTTCTTGAGAACCAAAACCAGCATCATTCAACACTTTGATACTAGAAACAGTTACAAACTCTGAGTTTGGAGAAAAAGAAGCAATTCCTTTTCCATTGTTTGTTACTGCTGCTGCGATTCCTGCACAATGTGTTCCGTGTCCTAATTTGTCATAATCACTTTTCTTTTCAAGAGAAAGGTAATTTGAAGTAATATCTTCATGGTCAGCTTCTACACCCGTATCTAAAATAACAATCTTTGCTTTTTTCTTTGGTTTTTGTTCTTTCAAAGAAGCATACATTTCTGCCACTCCCATTTTCTCAAATCCCCAAAGGTCTTTCAAGTTAGGATCATTGATTCCAAAAGAAGGTTTGTTTGGAGCTACATCAAAAGAGGTAGTTGGATTAGTTGGAAGTTCTAAGATTTCATTGTTTTCTAAATAATCTACTGCACCCGAGTTTTGAAGCTCACCAATGATTACGTCAATATTTTTTAATTGAAAAGTAGGAATATCTAAAATATAATATTCTTCTAATTCAGAATATTCATCGTGCTGCAAATCTGGAAAAGCTCTACGAATAGACATACTGTATTTTTCCAAAATTGGAACAATATCATCTTTATTCGTCATATTCAAATCTAAAAGAAGTTCGCCATTTGCACTAAGATTTGAAGGTAAAGTAGCTGTTTCTTTATCACCAATAATTTTTTCTCCTATAATTTCAGTTGGCTCAGAAGTAAAACCATTTTCGTAAGTATCTACTACTGCATCTCTACCTGCATCAAAAAAGAATAACTTTAGTCCTGCAATAACTGCAAAAATAGTAAAATAAAGTACTTTAGGACGAGGAGCAAGACGGTTGAAAATCAAGATAACAACAGTAAGAATTGCCAAATCAGGAGTAAGAACACCTAAAAGGTCGTACATAAGTCCACCGTCATTAAAAAATAATGACAGAATATAAAGGAGTGAAGAAACTAAAAAGCTGTTTCTTGCAAAACCTGCTGCGTGTTGGCGTTCTTTCAAGAAGAAATAAACGGCTGCTGAGAGCAGAAGTCCACCATACGCTAAAGGATATAAGAAATTGAAATTTTCCATAAAATTAGAGTTGATTTATTTTTATAAATGAGAATTGATTACAAGTTGTTTTTTTATTATCGCTTAAATATCTATCAAAATACGATTTATTTTAGCAATTACAAAATGCTTATGTTGGTTTAACGGAATTTATAGCTGCAAAGTTTACTTCACAAGATAGTTTTTAGCAACACTACTTTAGTATAACTTTATAAAATAGTAAGTAACTGAGCAAAATAAAACATATCTAAAAAAGAATTAGAAAATGGAAATTTAAACTGTCAAGACACCTTTGAGGTGTCAGACAGATTTCATTAACCTATAAATAATTTTGCCCAGTTACTTATCTAATTTTAGACAAATTAATCATTTATAATTTTCTTTATTTGGTCTTCTAGTTTTCCTTGTTTTTCCCATTCCAAATAATTATCTAGTGAGTCTGTTCGGTATTTTTTCTTATTTTTAGTTTGTTCTTTTATCTTTTTATAGATGAGAAGCATTCCTTTTACACCTGCTAAATTCGTTTCAAAATCTGTACTTTTAGCCTCTTTATTTTCTAATAAATAAGTAGTTTTGGCAAACATCATAGCTAAAAGTAAATCTTGAGTATATTCAAATCGTTTGTCAGAAAGCATTTCGCCTTCAATTTTTCCGTCAATAGCTAGAGTAACATGAGGCGCACCTGTTATCCAAGCCATCAAATAGGCTTGCAAAATATTTCGAAGTTGAATGGTCGTATTATCTTTTTCTAAAGGGTTATAAGTAAACCAATCTTTTAAGCCTTTTTCTACTTGAGGCTGATGCTCGTAGTAATCTTCTTTTGTTTGAAATGTTTTATCAGTAAGAGTTTGAGCTTGAACAAATGAAGAGACACAAAAGAAAAATAGCAGAGATACGATTATTTTTTTCATAAAAATTGGTTTTTATTTGACTTTATTAAACATAAAATTCACAGAGAATAAAATTGCGTTTATCAGTTGAATCCAAGATTCTTAATTCTAACCTCTAACTTTATTCTGTATTTACTTCTTGATTCATACTTCTAACTTCTTACTTTATTCCTCTTCCATTGCTTTCAAACGCTCACTAAGTGGAGGATGTGAATAATTAAAAAATACATACCAAGGATGTGGTGTCAGATTGGAAAGCGAATCAGCAGAAAGTTTTTTGAGAGCTGTTGCAAGTGGTTTGCTTCCGTAGGTTTCCTTTGCATAATTATCAGCTTCATATTCATTCTTACGAGAAAAAATATTAAATAAAACTTCTGTAACTGTAGAAATAGGCGAATAAAGAAAGCCAAAAGCAACCATATTCAAATGGATTTGCCATTCATTTGCACCTAACGCCAAAGAAATTTCTTTATTAAAAATAATCTGAGCTAATATAAAAAGAGTAAACCCAGTTTGAACAATAGAAATTGCCATCATTTGAAGAATATGATGTTTTTTGTAATGTCCTACTTCGTGAGCAAAAATAGCCACTAATTCTTCCGTTGAGTGTTTTTCTAAAATTGTATCATAAAAAACTACTTTCTTTTGCTTGCCAAATCCCATAAAAAAAGCATTTGCTTTTGTAGAGCGTTTTGAGCCATCAATTACAAAGATATTTTGAAGGGGAAAATAAACACTTCCTGCATACTCTTCAATCGCTTCTCTAAGTTCGCCATCTTCTAAAGGAGTGAGTTTGTTGAAAAGTGGCATTATCAAGGAAGCATAAAAAAACTGCATTCCGACAGAAAAAATTGTAATAATTATCCAAAAGTAAATCCAAAAATTCTTACCAATCTCTAAGACAAGATATAAAAGAACATAGCCTATAATTCCTCCCACAACTGCACCAAGCACAAGTCCTTTGAGTTTGTCTGTAAAAAATAATTTCTTTGTTGTTTTGTTAAACCCAAATTTTTCTTCAATTACAAAAGTATGATATAAAGAAAAAGGCAGCCCCAAAAGCGAAGAAGCTATTGTAACTACACCAAAAAAAGCAAGTGCATGCCAAATTGGATTTTGAAAATAAACTTCTAAATATTCACTTAACCAACCAAAAGAGCCTGTAATAAGAAAAGCAAGTGTAAGAATAAAACTAATTGAGTTACTAATCAATGAAAAAGCTGCATTTGATTTTTTATAGGCTTTTGATTTTTGGTACTCATCTTCTGTATAAATATCTGAGAATTGATTGGGCAAATGAGCAGGTTGTTTTTGAGAGTTTAGCCATTCTAAGAAATTTTCTAATAAAAAATTACCTACCAAAATAGCAATAATAAGAATTAGGATTTGAGATGCATTCATTAAGTTATCGTTTAATTACTATTCAAAAAAATGTTTTAACTGATTTATTTTGTTATAACTTCAAAATGATTTTTTGGTTTAAAATAAAAATTGTTTTTATGATTTATAAAAAATACAATTTCAGATACTTTCTATATTAGTTTAAAATCCGTATTTTTCGGCAAAATTATACATTCATTATTCCTTTTGAATAAATTACACTTATTTTTCATGAAAATTTCAATAGCAAACGACCACGCAGGAACAGAATACAAAGAGTTTTTACAAAATTATTTGACTAATTTGGGTCATGAAATCAAAAATTTTGGTACAGATAGTTCGGATTCGGTAGATTATCCTGATTTTGCACATCCTTTGGCAAATTCTGTTACCAATAAAGAAACCGAAATAGGAATTTTGATTTGTGGAAGTGGAAATGGAATTGCTATGAGTGCAAACAAACACGCTGATATTCGTGCTGCTATTTGCTGGAATGAAGAATTAGCTGCTCTTGCTCGTCAGCATAATAATGCAAATGTGATTTGTATTCCTGCTCGTTTTGTAAGTCAAGAGTTGGCTCAAAAAATGGTCGAAACTTTCTTAAAAACAGAATTTGAAGGTGGAAGACACCAAAAAAGAGTTGAAAAAATTTCTTGTTAATTTTTATTCAATTAAAATCAAAACCTTTTCCAAAACCAATCTGTTCTAGCTAGTCTATACACGTATTTTTTTATTTACCTTTTTTATGCAAATTTTCTTTACTGTTCGTGAGCATCTTTCAGAATCTATCCCTTGTATTTACTTGCTTGGCGAAAACTTTGATAACCTTCCTTCTACTTTTTCTGATACGTTTCCTGTTTCTTCATTGATTCATTTTTTTGAAAATGAACAACATCCAACACCTGTTTTTTTGGATAACCAAGTTGTTTTTGCTGTTCCTTATCTTGCCCCTACACAGGAAAGTTATGTTCACAAAGAAAAAATGCGTAATCAAGGAAATTGGGTTGCAGGGCTTATCCAACAACATGCAATCAATAAATTACAAGTTTTTTCTGATGCTGTTTTGAGTAAAGAAAGTGTTCTTTGTTTTTTGGAAGGGTTGAATTTAGGAAGTTATAGTTATGAGAAAAAAGGAAATTCAGAAGATTATTTTAGAAATACATTACAAGTAGAAGTTGTTTTTTCAAATGAGACAGAAAACATCGAACAAGAAGAATTAGAGAAACTAACTACACTTTGTGATGCCGTTTGGCTGACTAGAGATTTGGTAAATGACCCACCTAATTTCAAAAACCCCTCTTTGTATGGACAAAAAATAGAAGAATTAGGAAAAGAAGCAGGATTTGAAACTGAAATTTGGGATAAAGAACGCATAAAAGCTGAAAGAATGGGAGGACTTTTGGGAGTTTCACAAGCTAGTCATGAAGATGCCATTTTTGCAAAAATTACCTATTCGCCAAAAGAGGCTACCAACGATACACCTATTGTTTTGGTAGGAAAAGGAGTTACTTTTGACATTGGTGGTTCGAATATCAAAACTTCAATGTCTGCATTAGAAATTATGAAATCAGATATGGGAGGTTCTGCAAGTGTTGTCGGACTTATTTATGCACTTGCCAAAAATAATATTCCATTGTATGTAGTCGGACTTTTACCAATTACAGATAATTCAATCAGTAATAAAGGGTTAGTTCCAGGCGATGTAATTACGATGCGAAGTGGTCTGACGGTAGAAATCACAAATACAGATGGCGAAGGACGATTAATTATGGCTGATGCGCTAGATTATGCCAAAGAATTAGCACCCGAATTAGTGATTGATTTGGCAACACTAACAGGAAATGCTGTGCGTGCCATAGGAGAAGAAGGAACAGTTTTTATGGGAAATGCTGACGAATTATTAAAAAGAGCTTTAGAAAAAAGTGGACGAGAAACCTATGAGCGTTTGGTAGAATTTCCTTTATGGGATGAATATAAAGAGTATTTAAAATCTGATGTTGCTGATATAAAAAATGTAGGTGGAAATTTTGCAGGCGCAATCATTGCAGGAAAATTTTTAGAGCATTTTGTGGATTTTGATTGGATTCACATGGATATTGCAGCTCCAGCTTATCTTATGAAACCTTCTAGTTATAGAGGAAAAAATGGAACAGGAACAGGTGTCAGAACATTATATCATTTCTTGATAGAACAATTTTCTTAGAAATTTGTTTTTTAGAATTTTTCAACTTTGACAGTCCTTTCACAAGGCTGTCAATAGTTTATGCGTTAAACTATTGTCAGAGTTGTTTTGGATTACCAAAAAACTACTGACAAAGTTTTTATCAACACATCCTAAAACCTACCCTCTTCTTTGTATTAAAATCTATACTGATACGTAATTGTATTTACCCATTCTCTTGAAAGCCCATCAGGATTTGTGTAGCGTTTTTGTAATTGTTTTCCTAAAAGTAATTTTAGACTTGAGCGTACCGAAAAGTTATATGTTCCTCCAATAAGTCCACTAACAGCAACACCTTTACTATCTTCTACTTCTACCCTTTCTCCTGTTTGTGGGCTTGTAATAATATCAGGTGTAAAACGATAAATAGGCAAAATTCCAATATTCATACTCCACTTTGAAAAACGAAGATTATATTCTGCTCTTAGCATTGCATCTGTTCCTCTATCCAAAAGTTGAGCAACAGGATAATGAGTTGCTGTTTCAAAAAGTGGGTCTTCTTGCCAAATCCCCCATTTAAAACCATTATCTATTTGATTGAAAGGATGTTGAACTCCTGCTGCAAACAAGAAATTTTCATTAATAAATGCAATTCCTGCAATTACATCATACGTTCCCAAACTACTTTGATAATACATTGGTAAAGCTAATCCTGTGTCATTTTTGAAATTTGCGTCATTTGTAGGTATTTTTGCTCCCAAAGTAGCATTTAATTGCCATTCTTTTTTCTGAATAAGCGTTCTTGTCAAACTAAGTGAAATATCTCCAACACCTTGTGTGTTTGCTAAAGGTCCTTGTACAAAAGTATAAGGAAGTTTAATTTGTGCTTGCCATCTATCAGAAATGCCTACATTTGCTTCAGCAACATAAGAAAGAATTTTGTCATCAAATTTAGTAAGTCCAATATACTGTGTCAAACTAACAGAACGAAGACGAATATTGATTTTTTTGCTAAAAGGTTGGTCTGGGCGCATTGCTCCCATCGTACAAAAACCTGCATCACTACAACCTTGAGCCAATACACTTGTTGTTTGTAGAGATAAAATAGATACAAAACCCAAAACAAACAAGTTCAATAGAGAATTAGCAGTACATATATTTTTCATAAAAGGAATATAATTTTTCAAAAATTCAGATAAAATTAAAATGATACAAGACAATCAAAAAAGAAAATTAAAAGCCATTTTTTCACTACTAATTGGTAGTTTTTTATTAGTTACTCTTTCAAAAAGTAGCTTTGCCAATAATGTAAAAATAGAAAATTTAGTGATTACAGAAAATAACTTTTTAGAGTGTACGGTAAAATGGGAAAACAGTTGGTTTTTTAACAAAGAACTTACCATTGCTTCAGAAAATCAGTCTTCTACACACAAAAATAATTTTACTTTCAGAGATGGTGTTTGGTGTTTTTTAAAGATACGAACAAATGATTACACTTGGAAACATATTTATTTATCAGAAAATGAAGTTTTTATAAATTCTGATACAAATGAATTGTTAGACACAGAATTAGAAACTATCAGAGACAAAGGAGGCTTTTTTTTAAAATCAATTATAAGAGAAGAAAAAAACGGAATTTCTCAAACTTCTATTTCTATAAAATTACCTGATGAAATAAAAAATCAATTTGGGGTGTATGATATTGCACTTTATGCTGTCGAAATGGTTTGGGTAGATGAAGGAGGTTTTTTTGTAGGTGATGGGGTTCACTCACAATATGCACTGCGAAAAGCAACACAAACTAATGACAGCACAGATATAAAACCATTTTTGATAAACTCTGAAAATGAAATCTTGGTAGGAACAAATGAGAATAGTTTGTATGGAAATAATGAACAAGAAGAATTTCCAAAATCAAATATTCCTGCTACTTTTCCGAAAGGTTACAACGGTTTTTGGATTATGAAATATGAAATTAATCAAAGTCAATATACAGATTTCCTCAACACTTTGACTTTCAAACAGCAATTAAACAGAACGGCAAACTCTCCAGAAAGTGATGCAAATACACCTGCTTTAGCTATTTCTTCAAATACACTTTTACGTAATTCTATTGTTATAAAAGAAAAAGGAAATGAAAACTTAAATATTCCTGCAATTTATGAAATTAAAGAGGGAAAATACAGAGCTTGTAATTGGCTAAATGCAAAAGATATAGCTGCTTTTTTGGATTGGGCAGCCTTACGACCAATTACAGAACTAGAATTTGAAAAAGCTGCACGAGGAATAACAAATCCTCTAAAAGGTGAATTTTCTTGGGGAACTCCTTATATTATCGATGCAAATACAATACAAAATGATGGGACAGAAAGTGAAACAGTTTCAGAATTAGCAAATAGTATAGATTCGGCAGGACTTGCGCCTTATAACTCTGGGATAGAATTTAATCAACTAAATGGTGTTTTGAGAAATGGTTTTGGGGCAAAGGGTTTAGACTTTTCTAATTCAGATTTTGAATTGCGTTTGCAAGCAGGCGCAAGTTTTTGGGGTGTACTAGAACTAAGTGGAAATGTTTGGGAATACTCTGTAAAAATAAATAATTCAAATACATTAAATTTTCAAAGAAATCAAGTAGGAAACGGTTCTTTAGATGAAAATGGAAATGCTGATTTTCTTTCCTTTGATGTAATAGAAGGTTTTATTGTTCGTGGTGGCGCATGGGACAGTGTAACCTATCCAGTTGGAGATTTTAGAGATTTATCAGTTTCGGCTCGTTATTATTCAACACTCAAAAACCAAAATAGACGTGGAACAACTGGAGGGCGAGGAGGAAGATAAAGTAAAAAGTATGAAATCAGAGGTAAGAAGTAACAGAATTTATGTTATTTGTAGGTCAGAGGCTTGCCTTTGACTTGTTGCAATAGTTTGTTTTTAATTCAAAAAATACAAATACAGTTAAAGGCGAGCCTTTGTCCTACATTAAAACCTCTGACTTCTTACTTTGTTAAACCTCCTGTAAGTCTAATCAAAGTCGTATTTGCATCAATCAAATTATAAGTTGCCTGTAATTCATTAAAAGCAGCATTTTGAAAAGCATTTTGAATTTGACGATAATCAAAAGAATTTATCAAACCTGAATTATAACGCTCTTCCAAAATCTGTAAATTTTGTTCAGATACATTTTTACTTTCTGTCGATAAGGCTAATAATTGCCTTCTGACATTATACAAATCAAAAGCTCTAGCCAAATCTCTTGAAAGCGTAAGTTTGTTTTGGTCGATAGAAAGACTCCCTATATTTTCCGAAATTTTGGCTCTCTGAACAGCTCGTTTTAGCTGTCCTCCATTAAAAAGAGTAAATGATAAATTAAAGTTGAGAAAATAGTTTGTTGTCGTTGCATTTATAGGCTCTGTGGGTGCTGCACGGTCACCTGAAAAAGTAGCTTGACTCAAATCCTGTCTGTTGTAATTATATGAGTTTCCTGCTGAAAGAGAAAGCTGAGGCATAATAGCAGCTTGATTTAATAATGTTGCATCGTGCAGAATAGCTTGAGAAATCAAAAGACGATTCAAATCTGGGTTTGCTTCAAGCATTTGTTTTTCCAAATCATCAAACTGATACGTTTCTGCTGGGGCTTGTAGTTTTTCATTTATCTCATATACTTTGTCTACTTCTTTTTCTCCCATCAAAACATTCAAATCACGAACAGCATTTCTATACACTAATTCTTGATTGATTAAATTAATAGAATCTGTTAGAAAATTGGTTTTGGTAAGAAGTGTTTCGGCAGTTGTGGCAGTTCCTAATTCTATTTGTACATCAGAATATTTATTTCTGTCTCTTGAATAATTCAGTACTTTTTTGAGAACATCAATACGTTCTTTTTCCAAAATAACTCTATAATATCCCAAAATAACAGCTTGAATGGCATTTTGAATAACAATTTCTGCATTTCCTTCTGATTCTTCCTGCAACTGTTCCAAACGATGTTTGGCTATTTTGGTTCTGAATCCATTAAAAATTACCCAATTTACATTCAGAGCAGGTTGAATGCTATTATTGATTACATTTCCAGACAAAAATGAAGCAGGATTGTCTATATTATTTACACCATTATTTTGTTGTAAAAGAAGATTTATGGTTGGAAAACGCCCAGTTTCACCCCAATTATTATTGAGTGTTGCTTGTTCTATACGTTGTCTTTCTATCAAAATTCCATAGTTATTTTTCAAACTTTGAGCGATTGCTTCTTGCAGTGTAAGCGTAGAATTTGTAGTTTTAAAAACTTGATTTTGAGTAGAATTTGTTTGTGCAAAACTAGAGGAAAAAACCAAAGAAAAAATAACTACTAGAACAAAAATAAAATAAAATTGATAACCGAACGAGGAAATATTTTTCATAAAATAGAAATGAATAGATAATAAATTAGCAATTAGAGGTAAATTATACTCATAATTTTTAATTGTTTAATAAGCAGTTACAAAACAACTCAATTCCTTACAAAAGGATACGGAAATAAGAATAGATTAAGAATTTTTAAAAGTAGAGCTTCATTTTTTAACACAGATTTCTAGCGAGAATACATTTTTAAATTATTTCTTACTTTATTCCATCGTATTACTTCTGACTTCTGATTTCATACTTTTGACTTTATTTATTTCCACCTATTTGCCACAAAAACACCAAAAATAATCAAAACCATTCCAATAAAATGTCCAGATTGTAAAGGTTCATCATCAATTACTCCCCAAAAAATAGCTACAATCGGAATGAAGTAAGTTACTGTACTTGCAAAAACGGCATCATTTAACTGAATCACTTTATTAAAAATAATCAAAGCTATTGCTGTTCCGACAACTCCTAAAATAACGATATAAAAAAAAGATTTCCACACTAAAGCAATAGGAGGAATAATCGTCGTTTGTGTAGTAATTTCTTGCGCTTCTTGGAAATGAGAAAGGAAAGGTGTTCCAAAAAACAAAAACAAAATAGAAGGAATGCCCACAGTAAGAAAAGCACAAGAAGCAATCGGAAAGGAAGCCACTTCTGAAAGGTTACTTTTAATGACATTTAGACTAATCGCATAAAAAAACGCTGCCAAAACTACAAAAGCAACATACATATTTATATCTCCAAAACCTCCTCCTTTTTTGGCAATACTCAAAAGTCCTGCACCTATAAAAGCAATTCCTAAACCTACTAATTGTTTGTATTTGAGTGTTTGACTAAAAAAAAGCGCACCAACTAAAACAGTAAAAAGGGGTGTAAGTCCATTCAAAACGCCTGTAACCGAACTCAGAAGCCGAGTTTGGGCAAGTGGAAAAAGTACAGCAGGAATAGCATTCCCCAAAAGTCCTGAAATAAGCAAATATTTCCATTTTGACTTCGGAATTTTTCGTGCATGAAATACAGCAAAAGGCAACAGAGCCACAAACGCAGCCGAAATACGCAGCGCACCAATTTCTAAAGGGGAAAAAACTAGCAAACCTCTTTTCATCAAAATAAAAGAACTTCCCCAAATAAGAGCAAGCAAAAAAAGAAGAAACCAAGATAAAACAAGAGGATTTTTGGTAGAAGTAGAGCTGTTCATAGGAAGAATAAAATTACTTTTTTTTGCAGAAAAAATGATTCATTTTAATTATTTTGAATCAAGCGCAAAGGTAGTTTTTATAAAAAGACTTGTTCCTATAAATTCTTATTTTTTGAGGTATTTTAATAGAATCAAGAACCCCAATTTTTGATTAACTCTTTTTCATTTCCATTATAAATATTATAATCTATTCCACATTCTAGCCCATCAACTTTATAAAAACAAGGTTTTTCTTCATTTACAGTATCTGAACAACAATTCATTTCACAACCAAATTGCCAAAGCGAATAAGTTGTCCATATTTTCTTGCTATTTTCAATTTCCTCTTCAAATGTTTCTGTAATATCTCCATCTTCTGTAAGAGCGATAATCCATAGTTTACACTTTTCAAAAACATGTGTGTAGAGAGAGTTTTCTAACTTTTTAAGATTCGAACGAGAAGAATAAATATGAGGATAACGTCCTGTTTTTTCATAAATACGAGTTACGAAAAGATACGCATTATAAGGAGAAATAAATTCATTTGTCGTTTTGTGCTTTTCAAAATCTAAAGCCAAAAACTCTTTTTTTATATACTCTTCTCCTACCAGTTGCAGATATTCATCAGCTTGTTTTTTTCCATCTGTATTATGCTTGGGTAACCAATACGAACCAAAAAGCAAGTCATTTTTGTAGGCTTCTTTTCTTCTCTTATAAAAAATACTACTGTCTTCTTCTGATAGTTTGTGGATAATTCCCTTTATTCTTTTTTCTTTCGTGATTTGATTTATGGTATAATCATTTTTAGAATAAACATCAATAATAATAGGTTTTTCTGTGTCGTTCCAAGGTTTGATGAACGAAGTTGTTTTTGTAGATTGGGCTTCTACATCAAATAATAAGAGTGAGAATAATAAAATAAAAAGTTTTGTTTTCATTCTTTAGTGTTGATTTTTAAGCTTTAAATCCAATTACTAGCACATCATCAATTTGATCATAGTCTCCTTTCCAATTTTGAAAATATTTTTTGAGTTCTTTATATTGTGTTTTACAATCTGATGTACAGATTTTTTGAAGTTTCTTTTTAAAATTCTGACGTAATAATTTAGTTTCATTCTCTCCTCCAAATTGGTCGGCAAATCCATCAGAAGAGAGATAAAAATAAGAATCTTTGTAAGAAGATAAATCTATAATATGAGAAGTAAATTTTTGTAAATCCTCATTTTTAATATATCCTCCAATAGATTGTCGATTTGCTTTTAGTTCAATTAATTCATTCTCTTTAAAAAAGACTAAATTTTGCCTTGCCCCCGAAAAAGTTAGTGTATTTAGCTTATCATTAATGACACACAAAGACATATCTGCTCCATCACGATTAGCACTTCCTTTTTGTCTAAGAGCATTCATGACATGAATATGAAGTTGTTCCAAAATTATGGCTGGTTCGTATATATTTCGTAACCTCACTATTTCATTTAGTCCATCATTCAAAATCAAACTCATAAAAGCTCCTGGTACTCCATGTCCTGTACAATCTATTACAGCCACAAAACGATATTCATTTACTTTAGCCAACCAATAAAAATCGCCTGAAACAATATCTTTGGGAGAAAAGAAAATAAAACTACTAGGAAAAATACTAATCACTTCTTCCTCTGACAAAAGCATTGCTCTTTGGATACGTTTTGCATAATTGATACTATCCAAAATATGTTTATTTTTTATCTCTAAAAGTTCTTTTTGATTCTCAATATCTGAAACAGCCTGTTGAACTCTCTCCTCTAAACCTTCATTAAGAATTACTAATTCTTCGGAGTTCTGACGCAATTCTTCTTCCATGGAAGAAAGTTGCACATTTGTTTGAGCCAAACTATCATTCTTTGTTTCTAACTCTTTGATAGTTTGTGCTAAAAGTTTTTCTAATGATTTTTTTTCTTTAGCTGTTTTTTCATATTTAAAATTAGCCATTGTTATCTCACTCTCAACTTTTTTAAAAAGTTGAGCTAGTTCTTTTTCTTGTTCTTCTGAAAGTGAACCTTCAAGAACATGAGTTTTAAATGCTTCAATATATTTTGCTAAATTCAAATCAAAGAAAATTAATAAGTAAAAATAGTAGTAAGTAATTTTTGTCGATTTTTCTTAAAAATACTAAAGTTGTTTAAGGATGAATTGTACGTATTTTTGTTGGTGTCGCTACGCTAAAATAGCAACAAAGGCAGTATTATTTTTAAACAACTTCACTTTCTTATTTCTCTTTTAAAAGAATTAAAGAAACAGTTTCGTTATGCAAATCACATACACTAGCACCATTTATAGTTCCTATTTCTCCATACGAAAAGAAACCAATCAAAGGCGCATTCCAAAGTTTTTGTAATCCTTCTAATTCTCCTTCTATCATAGGTCCTAAAGCCAAATGACGAGCAATACAAGAAACCAAAATCAGTGCATCAGCTTCTGGAAACTCATCTTTAAGTGTTCCTAAATCTTCTATGGATTGGTCAATGACATCAAAATCTGGTGGCATCGAAAAAAACATTGATGAGCCTTGTGGAACTTCTCCAGCCAAAATAAGCGCACCATCATCATTTGCCATAAGTGGCGCACGAAGTGTCGTATATCCATCTCGTTGAAGTTGTAAAGGATATTTCATTCCCACTTCTGCAACAATATCTTTACGACGGTCATTAGGAACTGGAATATCAAAATATTTCAAGAAAACATCTAATGCAGGTTCATTATCAATCGTATAAAGGATATTTCCTTCTGCTTTTGTCGCTATTTTTGGTGTACCGACAGCCTTCCAACCACTTGTAGCAAGTCCTGAAATGGTTACATTTTCTTTATCAATAGCTAAAAATAAAAGTGCTTTATTTGATTTTTTATTATTGGTAAAAACATAAGAGGCTTGCATCTTAAAATCGTCTCCTGCAAGTCCACCAAAGAGTGGATAATTTCCTACTTCGTTTACTCCTTTTATAATATCATCTCCATTTGTTGCAAGTCCACCCGAAAAAACTATTAAAGCTGGATTTTCAAATTTTTCTTTTGAATCTGTTGCTGCATTTTTAGCTGCCAAAACAGTATCTTCTTCTTCGGCTATATAAATAGAAAAATTTTCTTTCTTCATGTCCAAAAGTAAAACAGCTATTGCTTCATCACTTACTTCTTCATTGACAAACTCACCAGAAGTAGTACAACCAACAAGCTGAATATCATAATTGTCAAATGAACTTGAAATGGCATCTATATCGTGAGCAACTGATGCAAAAACAAAAGCTAATGTAGGGCTAAAATCTGCTGCTGTATGTTTTTGAAGTTGATTTTCTAAAGAAGAAACCGAATCAGCATGAAAATTTTTTGCTTGCATAAAAAAATAGATTAATAATAGATAATTGTAAAAATGATAATAAAATACCTGTCTTAACATTAGCAATATAGCTTTTAATAGAATAAATTCAAAGAATAAATTTGAAATAAATCAAGATAGTTATTGCACTTTTTTTAGTCAAAACTCATTAAGTCATTTTGCTCAAATGTCCATTGAGGAGTAAAGATTTTATCAGATTTATTTGTCGGAATTTCATACCAAGGACTTATTGTATCATCATTAAAATTATTCAAAATATGAATATCTTGTGCAGGCATGTAGCTTTGAGCCACTAAAAATATCTTTTTATTTGTTTCTGAATGAATCGCCACATCAACTACCAAAACAGCATGCCCTGGAAATCCTCCTTGTATAAAAACATCTCCTATTTCAATATCTTGTATGTTTTTTGATTTTAATTCTTTACTCAAAGAAGCCGAACCTGCATACATAAAAACATTATCCATATACTTCAAAAAATTAGTATAACTTGTATCTACTTTGGATTTCAAAACCCAACTCACTTTATTTCCTTTAATAGAAGGACGGTAGCCTTTTGACCATTTTTCATAAATAGCTGCATCTCCACTGGTATAATTGAATGAAATCTTGTCTTTTTGATTGTTTTTGAATAAATATTCGGCACGAAGACGCATCACAGCATCAGCACACTGTTGTAAATCTCGTTTTCCAACAGAAATATCAAGCACTCTATAATGAACTTGTTGATAATTTTTAAGCTCTCCATTGTATAATTTTACAGGCGTATTTTGAGGTTTTAATGAAATATGACGGAGATAATGGGCAAAAGAGGTTGAAGAAACTTCTTTTCTACTATAATTTTGAGGTAATGGAATTTGATAAATTTGTTCTACATTTTTTATTGTTTTTTCATCAACTGAATTATTCTCAATAGGTTTTTCAGAATTATCTAACTCATTTACAATTTCAGTAGAATAACTTTTTTTTATATTCGTGGAATCAGAACTACATGCTCCAAATAAACCAATTCCAAGGACAATGAATAAAACAGATAGCAATAAGAAAGTGATGTTAGTTTTCATACATTTTTGATTTTGTAGTTGTAGATAATTTCCTTTATCCTAAACAAAACCAAAATCTAAGCCACAAGGCAAAGTGCCTAAATTAATAAACATCATTTATTATTATTAATGATTTCAATTTCTGCTTCACTCAATCCATAGAGTTCGAAAACCAAATTATCTATCTGCTTATCAGTCGTTTGTATTTGATTGTAAATAGTCAAAACTTCTTTTTTATTTGCTTCAAAATAATCTTGCCATTCTTCTTGTTTGAAAAGGGAAAGCGTTATTTTTTTCTTTTCTAGTTCCTTCAAAAAACCTCTAAAATCAAGCTCATAAAAATTCTCTAATTTCTTAGGCATTTTTTCTAGCTCAAAACTATTTGATAAGCTACGCAAAAAACGAGCTTTTTTACTAGAAAACTCTTCATTCAAAGAAAGCATTTTATCAGCTAAATCTATAAAAGTCTGTTGAGATTCTTTTGAAATTCTTGCAATAGGAAGTTTTCTAAAATCATCAGGGTAAAAATAATTTTTTAGTCTATGTCTTCTAATATTATTCAAAAAGTGCATCGCATAGCTTGAATTTAGAATTGCAAGAATATATTTCAAATCATAATGACTAGAAATAACTTCTACTTCTGCTCGTGTATGTCCATTATGACGTTTGATAGCATTTTCAATACTTCTTTGTTCTAATCCTTTTAAATCATTATAAAGTTTGAAAACAATAACTCCATGATTACAAATTATTCCTGTATTATCAAATGTTCCTTGTGTTACAGCACCTCTCAAAATTTTATTTCCTTTATAAAGCTCAGGAAAAGTTTTTCTACTTAATTTACTAGGGACTCTTTCAGTATTCCATTCCAAAAATTTAATTTGTTCTATTTCATACCTTTTCAAATCTTTTCCTTCTATAAAGGGTTTTGTGTTGATTTCTGTTTCTACAAAACTAATCAAATCATCTTTTGCAAATTCTCCTTTTGCTGTTTTTTCATCTGCATTTATTACCATTCCTTTACTTATATAACACATATCACCAAGCAAATCTACATCAACTTTTAGATTACTTTCTACATAATTTTTCTTAAAAACTTTTATAGGTTTGATGTCATCTTTAGTTGAAAATTTTTGATGAATAACTAACTGATTTTCAAATTCTTTTTGATGAATTATTTTATAAAACTCTAAGTTACAAGGTTCATTTTTGATAATTGTAATAATCGGAATTACTCCTACACCTTTAAACACCTCAATATCTTCAAAATAATTAATGGAAATTAAATTTTTTGTAGCTAAAATCCATTCTTGTAACCTTAAAGCATATTTTGAGGTACTTATGGAATTTGATGCGATAAAGCCATGATAACCACTTTTTTTCAAAATTTTGAGACCTCTTTCATAAAACGGAACCATCAAATCCCACTTTTCATAAAGTGTTTCATACTCTTTAGAATTATCTAAAAACTTTCTTTGTTTAATAAAATTTGTATCTTCTGTATCTGCTCTAACATACGGAGGATTCCCAATAACAACATCAAACCCACTATTCTTTCCTTTAAAAACAGTAGGAAATTCTTTTTTCCAATTAAATGCTTTTTCTCCTGCAATTTCTTTATCATCAATTAATGAATTACCACATTTTATATTCTCATTGAGTGTCGTTAGTTTTCGTCCTTGGTGTGCTGTTCGTAACCAAAGAGAGAGTTTTGCAATTTCGACAGATTCTTCATTTATATCTACTCCAAAGATATTTTTTTGTAATATTTTGTTTTCTAATTCTGTATCAATAAGAGCTGTTCCGATAAGTTTTAATTCTAATTCGTAGATATAATTATGTTCTGTTATCAAAAACTCTAGAGCTTGATTCAGAAAAGCACCACTTCCACAGGCAGGGTCGCAAATGGTTAGTTCTAAGAGCCAATTTCTGTAACTTTCAATTTTAGATTTTAATTCTTGACTTATTTTTTTGTCCTTGATTGACTTTCCGTTTTCTATTTCATAGTTTTTTTCTAAAAGCTCTTCCGACAAACCTAATTCTTGTTTTTGTTCTTGACAGAGTTTTCCGACTGTATTATCTACGATATATTTTGTGATGTATTTTGGTGTATAAAAAACGCCATCTTTTTTTCTTCTTGTGGTCTGTATTTCAAATTCGTTTCCTTCTATTTCGGCTTGTATTTCCTCAAACTCATTCATAGAATGTTCGAAAATATGCCCCAAAATATTTACACTTACCTCACTATCAAAATCATACAAACTTATCTTTTGTGTATGACGAAGCAGAAGTGCATCATCAATTTTAAGACTGTCTAATAATTTATCCGTAGCGAAAAGTCCACCATTATAAGGAAAAATAGCATGCTTTTTATTTTTTTTGCCTACATAAAGATAATTAAAATAGAGTTTGTATTTTTCATACAAAGGCATTTTTATATCATGTATTTCTTCTAAACATCTCCATTCCTCAATGATAGTTGTGTTGAGATTTGGAGGAAGTAATAATTTGTCTTCGGCAAAGAAAATAAACAAAAAACGGTCTAGCAGTTTTTGTGTTTTTTTGAAAAGTGTAAGTTTGTCATACTTAGGATTTAATTGTTGAATATTCTTGAAAACATCATCCCTAAAATTAGAATAATCTTTATATAAAGCATTTGTAATACTTTCTTCTTTATTTATTGATTCTTCTTTTGCTTTTTTGGGTTTGTCATCACGAAGCAAAGTTTCGAAAGACAAACAAAAATAAAGAATTTCGAAACGCTCTCTTGTAAGTGTAAAAAGATTAAATTCTTCAAATTCGATAGTAGTATCGATATAAAAACGCAGCTTTTCGAAGTTTGAAATAATTACGTAGTTACAATCAGCCTGATTATTTTTGTATCCAAATGCTTGAGTTTCTACTCTAGAAAGGTCTGTTGTGTCCATTCCTTTCAGCTCAATAACAGCAAAGGCATTTCCTCTACGAAGCAGTGCGCCATCTGTTTTTTTAGCATTTTTGATATTTTTGAGTTCGGTGGTAAGGTTGAAAGACGGATTTGGATTTTTGACATACCCAAATACATTTACAAACAAATCATTCAAAAATCCTTCTTGATATTGTTCTTCTTTCGAAGCTCTTATATTTTCTTGAATAATTGGATTATGAAAATGCTCCACAAATTTTTGCCACGCTATTTCTAGTTTGTCTTTAGGTAAAAATTTGAGATGATTTTTGAGAACCGAATATTGAAATAAACCCATTTATAAAGACAATTACGAATTAGAAAACTTGATTAGATAAAATTAACTTAATTTGATTGATATTCAAAATCAAATTAAACTCTCTCCAAAGCCATTTCAGAAATTGTCTTTCCAATCGAAAGCGAAGAAGTAGCTGCTGGCGAAGGTGCATTAACAACATTAATAACGCCTTGTTTTTCCAAAATCTTAAAATCATCTAAAAGCCCTCCGTCTTTATCGCAGGCTTGCGCTCTTACACCTGCATCGGCTGTAATCAAATCTTGTTTTTGTACTTCTGGAATAAGCTCTTGTAAGGCTTTTGTAAACGCATTTTTGGAATACGAACGATGAATTTCTCCCAATCCTGTTTTCCAATACTTGAGAGCTACCTTTTGAAAACCACTGAAAGTAAGCGTTTCTAAGAGTTCAGAAACTGAAATATCTGTTTTTTTATATCCTTCACGTTTGTAAGCCAAAACTGCATTGGGTCCTGCTTCTACATCTCCATTTATCATTCTTGTAAAATGCACACCCAAAAAAGGGAAATTTGGGTCTGGAACAGGATAAATTAAGTTTTTGACTAAATGCTTTTTGTCTGGAACAAGTTTATAATACTCTCCTCTAAACGGAATTATTTTGATAGGCGCATCAGGCATTGTCATTTTGGTAACTTTATCCGAATACAGACCTGCACAATTTACGACCAAACTTGTTTGATATTCTGAATTTGAAGTGATTACTTTTGCTAGAGTAACATTTCCTTTTGTTTCATCGTTGAGTTTTATGTTTTCTACTTTTTCTGAAAGATGGATATATCCTCCCAGTTCTTCTATTTTTTGTGCTAATTTTTGACAAACAGTTTTATAATCGATAATTCCTGTTTGGGGAACAAAAATTCCTGCTACTCCTTTTACGTGAGGTTCGTAATCTGCAATCTCTTCTTTTTTTATGTTTATAAGTCCTGTCAGACCATTTTCCAATCCTCTATCATAAATATTTTTTAGTGCTGGCAGTTCTTCATTTTTTGTGGCAACGATAATTTTACCACATTTATCAAAAGCTATATTTTCTTTCTCACAAAAATCTAATAGCATTTCATAGCCACCAATACAATTTATAGCTTTCAAACTATTAGGTTTGTAATAAATACCCGAATGAATGACACCACTATTATTTCCAGTTTGGTGTTTTGCAATCGAATTTTCTTTTTCTATGAGAAGGAGTTTGATGGAAGGACGAGCCAAAAGAAGTTGATAAGCCGTAGCAAGTCCGACAATTCCACCTCCAACAATTAGTATATCGTATTTCATTTTTTATAACTGATTAGCGAGTGATTTATATGATTTGTATGATAAATTACAGGATAATACAATAATTTACATATCTTGTTTTGTATCTTTATCAATATGGTATTTTCTTCGAATATCATTTATCAAATGTAGTTTTTGCATCACAAAACTTTTTGGATGAACGGCAGAAAATAAAACTTGCCATTCTTCAAAACGCTCTTTTTCAGCTTCTTTGAATAGTTTTGGACTAATTTTTTTTGAACGCAAGAAATTTTCAAATTCTTCTTTTAAATTCTCTTCCATAATTTAATTAATATCAACAACAGCTTCTAAGCTGCTAGATACTTAAAACAAAACAACAATTTACTTTGTTTTACGTAAAATCAAAGTATAAATTTGTACTCAATCAAATCAATAAACTAAAATAGCTTACAAGTGGAAACTATTACTCAAAATAAAGAACTACAAAAAGCAACTTTTCAAGAAATAGCCAAAGATAAAACTATCATTTTGTTTGATGGTGTGTGTAACCTTTGTAACAGTGCTATTAATTTTGTTATCGATAAAGATACAAACAATCATTTTTATTTTGCATCTCTACAATCCGAATTTGGGCAAGCTCTTTTAGCTCATTTTGATAGAAATACAAGCGACTTTGACTCTATGATTGTTTATGAAAACGGAAAAATAAAAACCAAATCCACAGCAGCTCTACGTATTGCAGCAGGACTGTCAGGAGGTTGGAAATATTTTAGTATTTTCAGAATTGTACCTACATTTTTAAGAAATGGAATTTATAATCTTGTTGCCAAAAATAGATATAGTTGGTTTGGTCAGAAAAATGAATGTAGAATTCCTACACCTGAACTGAAAGCAAAATTTGTTGAACAGTTACCTAGTCAGTTACCAGTCAATAGTAACCAGTAACCAGTTAATTTCTGTATTTTCCGTAATCTTTAATTCGTAATCGTTCCTTACGTATATTTCACATAATTCTCCCATTTTTCAATCACAGCTACAATATCTTGAGGTAATTCTGAATCAAACTGAATCCATTCTTTAGTGGTTGGGTGTTCGAATCCTAAAGATTTTGCGTGAAGTGCTTGTCTTGGCAAAATAGTAAAACAATTTTCTACAAATGATTTGTATTTTGAAAACACAGAACCTTGTAAAATTTTATTTCCACCATAAAAAGAATCTCCAAAAAGAGGATGCCCAATGTGTTTCATGTGCGCTCTAATTTGATGTGTTCTTCCTGTTTCAAGGTTACATTGTACCAAGGTAACATAACGCAAACGCTTAATTACCTTATAATGTGTAACGGCATGTTTTCCTCTTTCTCCATCTGGTAAAACTGACATAATTCGACGGTCATTTCGTCCTCGTGCAATATGTCCTTTTATTGTTCCTTTATCTTCTTTTACTTCTCCCCAAACTAAAGCATAATAAGTACGCTCAATAGTGTGATGAAAAAATTGTTTTCCTATAAAATCCCTAGCTTCAGGGGTTTTGGCAATTACTAAAATCCCTGTTGTATTTTTGTCTATTCGATGAGAAAGTCCTAAGAATTTTTCTCCATTTTGTTGCATGTGATAGGCTACTGCATTGGCAAGTGTTCCTGTCCAGTTGTCAGTAGCTGGGTGCGAAACCATTCCTGCAGGTTTGAAAACAATCATTAAATCTTTGTCTTCATAAACAATATCTAAAGGAATATTCTCAGGCTCAACGGCTTTCAAATCACGCACAGGGTCAGGCAAACGAACCGTAATTATATCATGAGGCAACACTTTATAACTAGGCTTTACTTGCTTTTCGTTTACTTTTACATATCCACCTTTGATAGCAGTCTGCAAACGGTTGCGAGTAACTCTAGGCAAACGTTCCATCAAATACTTATCGATACGCAACAACAACTGTTTTCCATCTACTTTTATACGATAATGCTCATAGAGATTTTCTTCGTCTTCGTCATCTTCCAAATCATCGAAAGGCTCGTCTAAAGGCTCTGCCATTTCAATTTTTGGAGTTTGAGTCTCCTCAACCTTTTCAGTATTGTCTTTTTTTTCACTTTCTATAAATTCACTTTCTGTAAATTCATTGTTTTCGTTGTCTGTATTCACTTTGTCTTTTCGTTATTGGGAAATAAAATCCATACATTTTTTTACAAAAATAGGTAATAGTTTTGGTTGTCTTATCATTTTTGTAAGAATTGAGTTTCTTAGACACAAAAATTCCCATCAAATTGAATTTCAATCTGATAGGAATTTTGAAAATATCTATATAAAATTGTCTTACTGAACAGTATATTTAACGATAACGTGCGCCTTTATAACGTGGTTCAGAGAATGGGTTTGGACAATTTACATCATCTTTTCCTCCAAAATTAAATACTAAAGAAATTTCGTGAGAATTTGCTCTTGCACCTGCTACTTCTGAAATAGACCAATCATAGCTATATGCTAATGCCCAACCACCAAACTTAACACCTAACATCGCCACAACAGCATCATGTTTTGGAAAATTATTTGTTGATTGCTCAATAGGAAACCCTCTGTACCAAAGACCATACAAAAGTGGTGCATACTCACCATGTGCGCCAAGACTAAATTGTTGAAAAGAGCCTTGTTTTTTATACATAAAGCTTGGTGTGATACTTTTGGTACGGTCATCATAACGACCTCCAAAATCTACTTTATAACCACCATGGAATGATATTTTCATTGGTAAGCGATTTTCATCTCCAATAAAACTATCGGGAGGACTGTTGATATGATTAGCAGAAAGTCCTAACCAAAAATTTTGTCCAAATAATACTGCTCCTGTTGAAATATCTACATAACCCAACTGCTGACGAGCAAAGCTTTCTTCTGTTGGTGTTCCTAAAAATCCTCTATCACTAAATTGGTCTGGAAAAGTAAGTCCTACAAAACCAGCACTTTTTTGTACATAGCCTACTTGCAAAGCTGGCTGCACAGTAAGCCTATCACTCAAAGGAATCATGTAAGCATAAATAAGCGAAACATCTGTGCTTTTATAAGGTGTTATTCCTGTACTTTGCTCATCTACTTTGGCTATTACACCAATAGAAGAACGAATATTTGGGAAATAATAATCAAAACCACCTGCATACGTAATATAATTTACATCTAAGCTAGGCCATTGATTGCGATAATTGAGTGTCATTCTTCCTCCTTGGTGCATTCCTGCAAAAGCTGGATTGAGATAAAGAGGAGCATTATGAAATTGTGAAAATTGTAAGTCTTGTGCAGAAGCTGTATTATGAAATCCGAAATAAAGACCAAAACAAGCGAGTAAGGCAATACTCCACAAAGGTTTTTTGAGTAATTCTAAATTCATTGTTGTAATGATAAATGGTATGTTTGAAATTTTATAGCTGGTTTTTTTTAGTTAAAAATAGACTTTTCTCAACTGTTTTATTAAACTTTAATCTATTTCACTAAACAAATCGTACGCAAGTTAGCATTTTTTGTTCGATTCTTAAAAAAATAACGCTTCTAAAAAGTTAAAATTGCGTTATCTAATAGATATAAACCAATAAAATGAAAGAATTTTATATCAAAATAGCATAGTTTTTTAATTTAAAATTCGGTTTGCATACTTTTATTTATTTCCTAGTAACTATTTTGTTCTGAAAATTTAAGGATTCGAAAGAACTTTTTGAGTATAAAATTAGGTTGGGTAAGAAATAATTAGAATTAAAAACGAAATTAACCTAAATAACTATGGACGCTAAAAAAGCAAAAAAACGAAGTAAATTTTTCTCTTTACTTCTTCGACATCAACCCGAAACAGTAGGCTTAAAATTAGAAGAAGGAGGCTGGACAGATACAAAAGACTTCTTAGAAAAAATAAATAATTATAAAAAAGGAGATTCTATTACTTTTGAAGAATTAGAATATATTGTAGAAAATAATGATAAACAACGGTTTGCTTTCAATGAAGACAAAACCAAAATAAGAGCTAATCAAGGGCATTCCACCAATGTGGAAATGAATTATCAGCCTACTACACCTCCTCCAGTTTTATATCATGGAACAGCTACAAAAAATGTAGATTCAATTCTGAAAAATGGAATCATAAAAGGTAGTCGTCAATATGTTCATCTATCTGCTGATACAGAAACAGCTCAAAAAGTAGGTTCAAGACACGGAAACCCTTATATTTTCAAAATTGAAACCTACAAAATGCAAGAAGCAGGAATAAAATTTTATTGTTCAGAAAATGGCGTTTGGCTTACTGATTTTATTCCAAAAGAATTTTTGAAAGAAAATTAAAAAAATTATGATAACATTTCCTCTTACAAACGAAAAAGCATCTTGATTCATTTCAAGATGCTTTTTCGTTTGTTTTGGTTATCTTCTTTTAAAAGGAGATTTTTTACGTACTTTTCCTTTTCTATAGGTTTTTGCAGCAGAAACTTTTCCTTTTCTATGGATTTCTCTTCTATTTAATCTTTCATCTTCATCGTAGTAATACCATTTTCCGTTTTTGATGTCTTTGTAAAAATGACCTTCTGCCGAAATTTTTCCATTTGAGTGATAATAAGTAGCAACACCCCACTTTTTGCTCAGTTTATACTCAATTTCGGAAACCAAATCTCCTTTTGAGCTATATTCTTTTGTAATTCCTTTTTTGTGTCCAAAGGCATATTCTTCTTTGAGATGCGTTTTTCCATTTGTAAAATAAGTTTCACGTTTGCCATGTAGCTTATCATTTTCATAATTTTCAGTTACTTTTTTCTCTCCATTTGAATAAAAATAACTCCATTCGCCAGCTCTTTTTTCATCAGAAACCTCAATTTGTTTTTCTTTATTTCCATTAGCATAATAATGAGTTTCTTTTCTATCTTTAATACTTTTTCCAAAATCAACTTCTTTTGCAAGATTTCCATTTTCTCTGTAAATTTTGGAAGAAAGTTGTTGTCCAGAACGGTATTTTACTTCTTGCTTGAGTTTTCCATTGTCATAATAAAGAATATTATCTCCGTGTAATTGTCCGTTTTTATAGATTGCATCTTGCACCAAAACACTATCTCTTGTATATCTTCTAAAATATCCATTCTTTTTTCCATGAATATTTATGGTCTCTAACTCTAAGATTCCATTATCGTAATAGCTTTTAAAATCGCCACTCATTTCTCCATCCAAATAAGTCGTAGTGGTACGCAAAACTCCATTTTGATAAAATGTTTTTTCTTCTCCGTTTGGTTTATGATTTTTGAAAGTAATCATTCTTTTAATTTGTCCATCTGGATAATATTCTTCTACCAACCCATTTATTTTATCTAATTCAAAAGGTGTTTTTGCTTTTAGTTCTCCGTCTGGATAAAATGTTTTTATAATTCCGTTTAAATGGTCATTTTGATAATTTGCTTCCTGTACTACAATTTGTTTTTCATTATATACTTTTGCATTTCCATTTCTTTTATCATCTTGACATTCATATTCTGCCATCAAACCACCTTCAAAATAATATTCTTTAAAGATTCCATCTTTTTTTCCTTCTTTATATGAACCAATTAATTTTTCTTTTCCATTTGGATAGTATTCGATAGCTCTACCTTGTATTTCGCCTTCTTTAAAAGTGGCAATAGATTTTAACTCTCCTGTTACGTGAAAAAGTTTGTACTCTCCATCTACATTTGTGCTATCGTTTCCAATAAAGTAATATTCAGCCTTCAAAATGGTGTTATCCATATCATAATACGTGCGAGCAACTCGTCTTCCGTTCTGATTAGCAGACTTCAAACGCTCATTTTCAGCCGTTTGAGCCGAAGCTGAAAGCTGTCCAAAAACAACCAAAGGAAGATTGTATAAAATTAAAAAGGCTAAAAAATAGATTATTTTTTTATTCGTCATTATGTTTATTTTCTTTTTAATAAATTACTCATGAGAACATGAATAATGGTAGGATTTTATTTATTTCTTGATTAACAATTTAATAGTATTTGATTTTATTGTTGCTCATATCTCACGAGCAACCTTCTAACTACCAACAAAACGCTTGATTGAAAGTCTTATTGCAGTCAAATTTCTATCAAAAGCATTATTTTTTCTTAAAATAGATTTATAAACACTACATATTCCAAAAATATACCAAGATAAAAAAACAATCAACTAATTTTGAGATTCTTATAGAAGATTGATTAAAAATGGCTATTTTCGCCTATTATAATATAGCTGACACTTTCCAAGTGTCAGAAATAATAAAACATAACGACACTTGGAAAGTGTCGGCTACGTAACACAAAATTCTATGCTTGACCGTACAAAATCACCTGATTTTCAGCTTATTAAATCACACCAACTACCAAAGATTAATACAAAGAAACTAAAAAATGGTATTTCTTTTCATCAATTAATCACTAAAAATCAGCCAGTTTTGGGCTTTCAAATTGCTTTTGAGGCAGGAAGATGTCAAGAAAATAAAACAGGAGAGGCTTCTTTTATGGCAAAAATGCTTTTAGAAGGCACACAAACCAATACAGGAAAACAAATTGCTGACAAAATTTCGTTTTATGGAGCTTCAATACAGGTAGATTCAGGGAATGATTTTACGATTGTTTCTTTTTATACCTTAGAAAAACATTTAGAACACCTTTTACCTTTATTAAAGGAAATTTTACAAGAACCTACTTTTCCACAATCTGAAATAGATAATTTAAAGAACCGTTCGGTTCAAAATCTAAAAATTCAAGAAGAAAGAACAGCTTACCGAGCGACTGTCAAAATTAAAGAAGTGCTTTTTAAAGAAAACCATCCTTATTCTGCTTCTTCAAGTGAGCAGAGTATTAGAGCAATTCAAAGACAAGATTTAATTGATTTTTATGAAACTCATATCAAATCAAATCCTTTTGAAGCCTATTTAGTAGGAGATATTGATGCTGATTCTGAAAAATTAATAACTAATTTTATCGAAAGTTTTGCAGTTGATTCTGACAAGAAAGAAAAGCAATTATTAGAAAACCCGACTAATTCTATTACTAAAATCTATGAAGAAATAGAGGGAAGTGTACAAACTTCTATTCGTATTGGAAGACTTCTTTTCAATCAAAAACACCCAGATTATGCAGCTTTCAAGGTTATGAATATGATTTTGGGAGGCTATTTTGGCTCAAGGTTGATGCAAAATATTAGAGAAGATAAAGGTTATACGTATGGAATTTCGTCAAGAAATGCAGCTATGAAAAATGGTTCGTATTTCGTAATTGGTACAGATGTAAAAAAAGAAATTTATCAAGATGCCGTTAATGAAATTTATAAGGAAATTGAAAGATTGAAAAATGAACCTGTTTCGGAAGAAGAGTTAGAAAATGTAAAAAATTATATGAGTGGAAACTTTTTGGGTTCGCTCTCAACAGCTTTTGCAGTTATGGACAAAATGCAGGATATTCATTTGTATAACCTTGATGAAAACTATTACAATAATTACATCACTAATCTAAGAAAAGTAACCGTAGAAAATGTACAGAAAATGGCACAGAAATATTTAGTAGATTTGACAGAAGTATGTATAGGTTAAAACAAATTTAGATTTTAGAAGTCAGAATTTAGATTTATTTATTCAATTTCTAAACTTCTAAATTTATTTGAATTTAATTGGCTACGCCGACTTTCAGTTCTAATTTCTAAAATCTAACTTCTAAATTTAATTTACCTGCCGTTGTTGGTGTCCCCACCAACGACATAAACATAAAAAAATGAAATTTTATAAATATCAAGGAACAGGAAATGATTTTATTATGGTTGATAATCGTGATAATTCTTTTTCTGAAGAACAAAAAAAAGACAAAAATTTTATCGAAAAATTATGTCATCGTCGTTTCGGGATTGGTGCTGACGGACTTATTTTAATAGAAAATCCAACAGATAAATCACTTGAAGGAGATTTTGTAATGGTTTATTTCAATTCTGATGGAAATACAAGTTCTATGTGTGGAAATGGTGGACGCTGTGCCGTTGCTTTTGCGTATCGTTTGGGTGTTTTTGAAGGAAAAGAAACTACTTTTATGGCTTTTGATGGACTACATTTTGCAAAAGTAATGAGTGTAGAAAACTCAGAAAAAGAAATTGTTACAGAAGTAGAACTCCAAATGGGCGATGTTTCAAAAGTAGAAACAAATCTCAATTCTAATTTTGAGTCTAATCTTGAGTCAGATAAAAATGCCTATTTTTTAGATACAGGTTCGCCTCATTATGTGAGTTTTTTGTCCGAAACAGATAATAAAAAAACACAAAATGGCTTAGAAAATTATGCTGTTGTAGAAGAAGGAAAAAAGGTTCGGTATAATGAAAGATTCAAAAAAGAAGGTACAAATGTTAATTTTGTTGCAAGGAATGCAAATAATTCAGAAAAAAATAGCATTTTTGTAAGAACTTATGAACGTGGCGTAGAAGACGAAACACTTTCTTGTGGAACAGGCGTAACAGCTTGCGCTCTAGCTTATTCTTTATATGACCAAAATATAACTACTAATTTAGATGAAAATACAAATCAAACAAACCTAGTACAAATTCACACTTTAGGAGGGAATTTACAGGTGCGTTTTGATTATTCCAATAGAAATTCCGAACATCATTTCACAAATATTTTTCTAATAGGAGCTGCAACAGCAGTTTTTGAAGGGAATATATAATATAACTCACACCTTCTAAGGTGTCAGAAAAACAACAAATAAAATCAACTAAAGAATATAAAATTAAACAACGTACACTATTTAAACGTGTTACATTCATAATTTTCAATTCGTAATTCGTAATTATTCTTATTAATATGAATCTCAAAAACCAATCTCAAAAAGGTAATTCTATCAAGCTATTTGCAGCTTTGATTTTACTTTTTGCATTTTTTACAGGTTGCTCATCTGTTTATCAAAAAGCAGAATCTGAATTTGATAGAGCAGCTTATAATAAAGCCATTACACTTTATCAATCTTATTTAGCCAAAAATCCAGCGAAGGCTGCTGAGGTAAATTATAAAATTGCTGAAGCCTATCGCCGTTCGAATCGTCTTCAAATGGCATTACCTCATTATAAAAAAGTAGTGGAAGCAGGAACAAACAAACTCACAGCAGGCGACCGTGATACACTTCGTTATTACACAGCCGAAGCCTTGAAAGTCAATAAAAAATACGATGAAGCAAAAGCTCAATTTGAAGATTATGTCAAATTAGGAATCAATCAAAAACTCAAAGCATTAGCTCAAAGTGAAATTGACAACCTAGAGTCTATCAATGAAATTGCAGAAGCAAATCAATATGTTACTGTTGTTCCTTGTGATGGAATAAATACTGAAAATTCGGATTTTGCACCTACAAAATGGATGAACAAACTGGTTTTTTCGTCAGATAGAAGAAAAGAAGCAACTTATGAAGGAACAGGACAAGGTTTTTATGACTTGTACAGCTTCGAAAATGAAAACGATATTTCTGACACCACAAATGCGTGTGTAGGAACTGTAAAACTTTGGGGAGGAGAAATTTTTAATAAAGTAGGAACTCATGATGCTTCGGCTACTTTTTCGCCTGATGGAAAGACAGTAATTTTTGCTCGTAGTGGAAATGGAGATAAAAAAGGAGAATCTGACAAAGAGGTTAGTCTTTATACTTCTTCTTTGAATAATGGTCTTTGGTCAGACCCAAAACCTCTTTCTTATGTAAATAGTAGCTACTGGGACGGAACGCCACACATTTCTAAAGATGGTCAGACACTTTATTTTTCTTCTAATCGTGCTTCTAGTAAAGGTGGATTGGATATTTATAAAGCTAGTTTTAATGACAGAGACAAAACGTGGTCAAATGTAGTTCGTTTGGGAGATGATATTAATACAGAAGGAAATGAAATGTTTCCTTATATCGATGAAAAAGGACGTTTCTTTTTTGCTTCTAACGGACATGGTGGTTTAGGTGGTTTGGATATTTTTGTTCAAGAAGAAATGAAAAACCCTTCAGATACGGATACTACTTCAATGATTAAGAAAATTCGCAATGTAGGTGCGCCAATAAATAGTACAGGCGATGATTTTGGACTTACTTTTACAGAAAAAGAAGACAAAGGAGGTTATTTTACCTCAAAACGTGAGAAAAATGAAAGTGAAGTTATTGCAGAAACCAACGATGATATTTACCGTTTTCATCTTGATTCTTTAGATATTCGTGAGGTGCGTTATGTGCTTCGTGGAACAGTTGAGGGAGTTGATAAAGTAGAAAATACTCGTGAATTTCTTTCAGGTGTAGAAATGGATTTGAATTTGGGCAATAATAACATTGTAAAAGTTTCGACAGACGACAAAGGAAAATTCTTATTTGATACTTCTCTTGTTATTGGAAAGGTATATGATATTGATGTAACAGCAGCAGGATATTTACCAAAAAATGATAATGCTTTTTCTACTGTTGGTCGTGGTTTGGATAAAAACAAACTGACTCAAATGTACACACTCGTTTATTTTGATACGGCTTTTGTTTTGACAAAAGATTTCTTCGTAACTGGAGGAGGAGAAGGAAAAGATATGCTGCCACCAGAAATTGAGATTTTATACAAACTCAATAGTGCAGAACTAACTCCAGAAGCTAAAGAGAAATTAGATAATTTTGTAGTTTTCTTAAAAGAATATTTAGCGATGTATCCAGATGCTAAACTTACTATGGGTTCACATACAGATTCACGAGGTTCGAATGGTTACAACCAACGACTTTCACAACGTCGTGCAAACTCAGCTGTAAACTATGTTCTTGAAAAAGGTGTTTCAAAAGACAAGATAAAAGCAGTAGGTTATGGCGAAAATCGCTTGAAAATACCAAATGCTAAAAATGAAGAAGAACATCAATTAAATCGTCGTACTACGGTGGAAGTGGTGAAGTAACTTTCTATAAAATTTTACTCTAAAAAGGTGTTTCTTTATTGAAATGCCTTTTTTTATTTAAAATAAAATAATTTATGACATCTTTTATAAAAATAGCATTTATTTTTTTACTATTTCAAAGTTGCACAACTTCAAATGATAAAATCAGTAGTAATTTTTTGTGTGATGGCGATGAATATTGCTGTAAAAAGAAAAAAGAATATAGTAGTTATTTAACTGCTTTCAAATTTTCAACTCCAAAAGCTTCTTTTCAAATAGATGATAAGACCTATTACGAATACTCATTAGGAAGTGATCGTAATTATTCAGCTTCTTTCCTATGTATAGAGAATCAATATCAAGAGATTGTATATTATAGAGGAATGACACATTATTGTAGCTTTTATAAAAATAGTGAAGAAGGAAAGGAGGTAAAAGCCTATCTTCTAGCTAGAATAGCTGCTCCCATAAAAATTACAGAAGAAGAAATTAGAGAGGAAATTGAAGATGTATATGAAGAAATTGAAATAAAAGAGCAATAATATTTTTTTATTTTGTGAAGGTATTTCTTAATTGAAGTACCTTTTTTTATTATCTTAACTTTAGTGCAGCACAATAATATATTTTTTCGTTCTATAATAAAAATCAATATTTTATTATCATAAATAATCAAAAATTATGAAATATACAATTTTATCAGTTTTGTTATGTGTTACATTTTCTTGTTTCGGACAACAATGTTTAGATGTAAATTTTAAACTCAGAGGTTATTTTTATGCAGGTTCAAGTATAGAAGACTCAACAGCTTTTGGAGGGTTTTATAAAGATGAGAACATTCCTAAAAAATTAGATTTTATAAAAAAAATATTTGAAGAGGATAAATTGCAAATTATAGTTTGTTTGGATTCTACTACAAATTTTACGGATAAAATTAGTGGCTTTAAAATTTTTGTTGTTAATAAAACTGATTCTATTTCTGAATTAGTTGCACAAGACAGTCGTTTGTATCTAAAAAGACAGGTTTTTTATAAAAATAAATGGCAAGATATTGAGTATATCCCAAGTAGTTGGTGTGGAAATAGTTATCATTCAGTCTTCATAAAGCCAAATCAGTATTGGGAATTCGTAGCTCCTTGTGTAGAAGGAAAAATAAAAGCTACATGTAGATTTGAACTTTTTATCAATGGAAAAATAGTTATTTATTCGAATGAATTTGAAGGCAGTTTTAATAAAGCACAGTTAAAAAAATTGCAAGGACATACTTCACAAGGATTGATGGACTCTTATAATAATTAACAAAAAACCTTTGCAACGATTTTCAAAAATTTCACGTCTTGAATTAAAAGCCTTAAAAAAACCTAAATTTTTATTTTATGAAAAAACACATTGTATTTACTCAAAATTTTCCCAAAAAAGTTCTTCAATTCATGCTTTTTGGAATTGTTCTTTTTGGTTTGGCAGCTTGTTTTTATGTGGAAGAGCCATCACAACCTGTTTATAAAACAGAGTATAGTCCAGTTTATATGAGTCGCCAAGAACTAAATAACTCTGTAAAATTTGAAGCTGCACGTCCACTCCAAAATACAGGTAAAATATTTATGAAAGGCTCGTATGTTTTTGTTGGAGAACGTTATGAAGGTGTTCATGTGATTGATAACCGTAATCCAAGAGACCCAAAAAATGTTGGTTTTATTGCCATTTCAGGAAATGTAGATGTTGCTACAAAAGGTAATGTTTTGTATGCAGATAACGCTGTTGATTTAGTAGCTATAGATATTTCAAATTTGCCATCTATTCAAGTTTTGAAGCGTATTGAAGAGAGTTTTCCAGAAGCTAATCAAGTACGTCCACCAGATGGAGGAGAATTTGAATATGATGCCAGCAAAGGATATATCATTAATTGGATAAAAAACGATTAATTTTTTACTCCAACATAAATTCTTAATTTGAAATAATTTAATTAAAAAAAAATGAAAAATAACATATATATACTTTTTGGTTTTTTAGTCTTTGCTTTGAGCAGTTGTCAAAACGATGATTTTTCTGAAAATAGTGTAGATTCTGTCAATAACGGAGGCAAAGGAGGTTCACTAGCCCGTTTTACAGTTGTGGGGGACAAACTCTATACAATAGATAACGACCAAATGCGAATTTTTGATATTGAAGAAAATACAAATCCTACTTTTGAACAAACTGTTGATTTGATAAGTGGAGTCGAAACTGTTTTTCCATATAATAATATTCTGTATTTAGGAACACAAACAGGGATGTTGATTTATGATATTTCGAATCCTTCTGCTCCTCGTTATTTATCTATGTATGAGCATGTTCAAGCCTGTGACCCTGTGGTAGTTCAAGGAGATTATGCATATGTAACTGTTCGTTCAGGAACGACTTGTCGAAACACTTCGAATATAGACCAATTAGAAATTATTAATGTAAGCAATCCTGCTCAACCTTTTGCTGTTAATGCCTATCAACTGGAAAATCCTTATGGATTAGGAATAGATGATGACTTACTTTTTGTATGTGATGGCAATGCAGGTTTAAAAGTTTTTGATGTTACATTTACGCCAGACCGAATCCAACTTTTACATGAGTTTAGAAATATACAGGCAAGAGATGTAATTCCTTTCAATGGTTTATTGTTACTTATTGCTGAAGATGGTTTTTATCAATATGAGTACAAGCCATCTGGAGAAATGGAGTTGCTTAGTTTGATAGAAGTAGAAAAAGAATAACTATTTCTTGATTCAGTCTTAAATATTTTAATCTTGTTTTTACTATTCAGTTACAAAACGAATAGCTAAAAACAAGTTTTTTTTATTTAAAAATCTGACTCATAGCATTTTAGTATATTTTTATCAAAAAATTTAAAAATACATGTCATTTTTTATTACTTTTTAATAACTTTGGTGTAGATATTGTTTCAAGTAATAAGAAATGATAGACAAAATATAATTAAACCAATATCTAAACTACCCAAATTGCCTATAAAATTTTATACATAAATCGACTCTACCTCTAATTATTTTCTATTTATACTTACTTGATTTATAATTAATTTATGCAAAAGAAAGGCTTCTTTGGTGTTACTAGGCGTTCGGATTTTTTTCATCGATTAGATATTTTATTTTACTCATCCGTTTCAGCACCTCTTATATTATTATTTTTTGGACTAGGGCGTTATCAGCAACCCAACAGTCATGTTTATCCATATATAAATAATTTCCCACAATGGTTTATATGGTTATTAGCTATTTCTTGTATTGGAGTAGCTCTTTTAGGTATTTTACTTTATAAAAAACGTATTCCAAATGCAAAAGCACAAGTACTCTTACGTTGGAAAGTACAGCATTTTCTTCGTGCTTCTAGCTATAAATATACATTCCCTGCATTTTCAGGAGCTTTTGCTGCGCTAGGATATTATATGACAGGAGAAGGGATTTTTGCTTTTGTTGTCATGAGTATTCTCACTCTGTTTTTATTACAGCGTCCGACCAGCAAAAAAGTTTGTAAAGAATTATCTCTTCAAAATGAAGAAATTTCTCTTTTTAGAAGTGAACAAACTTGGGCGTGATATAAAATTAATCTGTAGCAATTTTTTCTTCTACTTTATTTTGGTTTTCGCTCTTTTCTTTTGAATTTTCTATCTGATTTTTTTTATAGTTTTTCATATAGTCGCTCAAAATAGGATACGTAAATACCGAAAGAAGTAATAATCCTGTTCCGATATAAAAACCTGTATTCATCACATTTTCTTGAAAAAGTAAAATCGCAGCAGCCGTTCCATATACAGGATTCAAATTACTAACCAAAGCCACCGTAAAAGGAGGTATTGATTTCATAATACTAATAAAAATAGAATAGGCATAAATAGAAAACACAAAAGCAAGTCCTAAAATAAGCATATAATCAGTAGGGCTTGCATCAAATTGAAATGATTTTCCTTCAGGAACTAAGAAGAAATAATAATAAAAAGGCAAAAATATAGTAGTACTAATCAATGCGCCTCCCATTTGATAAAAAGTAACAACATACGCATCGTGTTGATGAGCTAGTTTTGCATTATAAATAGTAAGAAGTGCGCCAAAGATTGCTCCTATAATACCCACAGCCAATCCCCAGCCATAATTAAAATCAGAATTGAAGATAATATAAATACCCAAAATAGCATTCATTCCAACCAATACTTGAAATGGACGACTTTTTCGTTTTGATAAAAGAGGGTCTAAAAAACTAATCCAAAGTGAAGTGGTAGCCATTCCGACCAAACACACCGAAGCAGTGGATATTTTAGCAGAAATAAAAGACAAGCCCCAATAAAGAAAAACTAATATTCCAGAACCTAACATGTGAAGAATTGCCTTTCTTGTAAATAAACTTGGAGCAGCACGTTTGTTAATCAAAAACAATAACATAACAAAGGCTGCCAAAGTACGCAAAAAAAGCAGTTCGATAGCAGGCACATCAATTAAAAGTACTATTGAGGGAATAAAACTACTCAATAATACAATCATGTGAAGCATGACATAGGTGCGTACATTAGAAGACATCAAAATTTCTAATTAAGGATACATAAACATAGAGAAAACAGAAAATTAGTTCTATCTAACTCTGTAAGATTTGTTAAAGATAGCAAATAATAGTTTAGTTTGTTAACTATTCACAGCTAGAAGATTATCTATCAACTACAAATCTCTGCAAAATACGTACTCTTATTCAAAAGTCCAATAAAAATTTTTTAAACCCTAATACTTTATTACATTTTAATTACATGGAATTGTAAAGTTAAAACGCTAAAAGCTACTGATTATAAATTAGCCTTTCAATCGGCTCAATTCTTTGAATAAAGATTCTTCTTTGTCACTCAGTTGAGTTGGAATTTCGACACGAAGTTTGACAAACATATCTCCAAACTTATCTGATTTTCCGTACACAGGCATTCCTAAGTTTCTCAATCTAAGTTTTTGTCCATTTTGTGCGCCTTTTGGAATAGGAATGTTTATAGGACTTCCTTTGATAGTTGGGATTTGTACTTTTCCACCCAAAACAGCAGCATACAAATCTACTTTTACATTACAATACAAATCATCTCCTTTTCTTTCAAAGGTTGGGTGTTTTTCTATCTTCACATAAATATACAAGTCGCCACTTTGTCCGTTTGAACCTTTTTCACCTTTTCCTTTTAGTCTGAGTTTTTTATTATCTGTTGTTCCAGCTTTTATATTTATACGAAGTTGCTGTTTATTTACACTAATTGTACGAGTAGTTCCGAAGTATGCTTCTTGCAAAGTAATAGTCATTTCGGCTTCCAAATCTCGCCCTGTTGAAGCTGCAGCACCAAAACCTCCTCCTTGTCCTCCTCCAAACATTTGCTCAAAGAAAGAACTAAAACCACCTTGTCCAAAGGCATCATCAAAATTGGTTTCGTATTGTGCATATCCTCCTCCATTTCTGTTTCCTCCAAAATCATAAGCTCCACCACCAGTTCCTGCACCTTCATACTTTTGGTAATCTTTTCCGTATTGGTCGTATTTTTTACGTTTTTCTGGGTCTTTTAGTGTTTCATATGCTTCGTTTATTTCTTTAAATTTTTGTTCTGCAGTAGAGTTTCCAGTATTTTTATCTGGATGATATTTTACGGCAAGTTTTCGAAATGCTTTTTTTATTTCGTCTGCTGAGGCAGATTTTGTTATTCCTAATGTTTTGTAGTAATCCATAATTATCTATTCTTGTCTAAAAATTTAATAAAAAAATATTCAGAAAATAAATGTTTATTTATATTTTATGAATTTGTTGTTTTAAATAAAGTCGCTCGTGAGGACACCATAGACGTAAGGTTAATTTTATTTTATCTCGTAAACAGGGTTAAAACCCTATCGATTGCCCACAAGTCTAAAATAGGTTGTTTTTGCATAAAATAGTTTCCAAAACAATGGAAATATTGAAATTTGTAGGGCAAAGGCTTGCCTTTGACAGGTTAGGTAGTCATTTTTTAGTTTGAAAAGAATACAAATACAGTCAAAGGCAAGCCTTTAACCTACAAATACACTATCTATGTTTTACGTTTAAAAACATGTGGGTAAACAGTAGGTTAAAACCCTGTTTTTATTATTAACCTTACGGCTATGGTAAGGACACGAGCAACGATTGTTTTGTTGAAAAGTAATTTAATTTACCATTGTTCGTGTCCTCACGAACGATAAATATATGTGACTAATCAATTTTCACTTTTCTAATTTCTGATTGTGTTTCTGGTTTTATGAATGGCAAAATTATTTCCAAAATTCCATCTTCGTATTTTGCTGCCACTTTGTCTGTATTGACGTGAGAAGGAAGCGAAAATGTACGTTTAAATTGTGAAAAACTATACTCTCTACGAGTAAATTTCTTTCCCGTAGAAGCAGTTGTTTCGTGTCCTTTGTTCGCTGAAATAGTTAGGTTTCCTTCAGACAGGTCAATTTCAAAATCATCTTTTTTTAGTCCAGGGGCTGCAAGCTGAACACAATATGAGTTTTCAGTTTCCGAAACATTCACAGCAGGACGACTAATAACCATCTGATTAGTAAGATATTCATTTGCTTGTCCGACAAGATTATCGATAAGTTGAAGTGGATTTTTGTATTCCATAATTGTAAAATTTGAGTGTTTAAAAGGCAAATTAGTGATAAAATAACTTGAAATAAAGAAAACTTTAGCAAATCAAAAAAAACAGAATTGAAAATAATGTAATACCTTTGAATAAAGTTAAGTCTGTATTATAAAAATTGAATTCTATCCAAAAAATGAAAATATTATTCCTTTCTACAAAAAAAACAACTCGTTTTTTTTCTTTGTTTATTGCTCTATTCTTTTCTTTATCTATTTGTCAAACTGTTTTTTCTCAAGATTTGTTATTAAATCCTTCTCCAAAAAGAGAATTTAGAGCCGTTTGGATTGCTAGTGTAGGAAATATTGATTTTCCTTCTAAGTCGAATCTCAACTCAAAAGCTCAACGAGAAGAGTTTGTTAGTTTGGTAAAAATGCACTCTCAAAATAACTTAAACGCACTTATTGTGCAAGTCCGACCTTCTGGAGATGCACTTTATCCCTCTGTTCGTGAGCCTTGGTCTTCTGTTTTGACTGGAAAAATGGGACAAATGCCGATGCCTTTTTATGACCCACTGGCTTTTATGATAGAAGAGACACATAAAAAATCGATGGAATTTCATGCGTGGTTCAATCCATTTCGTGCTATCATGAATCTTTCTCAAAAAATTGATTTACCAGAAAATCATATTACAAAACTACACCCAGAATGGTTTATGCAAGCTGGAAATAGTTTGGTTTTTAATCCAGGTGAACCTGATGCAAGAGAATTTGTACGAGAAATTATTATTGAAGTAGTGATGCGTTATGATATTGATGGTGTCCATTTAGACGATTATTTTTATCCTTATCCTGATGCAGGAGTTTATAATGATACAGAAACATTCAAAAAACACGGAAAAGAATTTTCGACAATAGAAGAATGGCGAAGAGATAATATCAATACTTTTATCAAAGAAACGGCTTTGGCTATCAAAAATATCAAACCTTATATCAAATTTGGAATAAGTCCGTGTGCTGTTTGGCGCAATCAAAACAAAGATAAAACAGGTTCGGATACAAAAGGAATTTCTGCGTATGACGATTTACATGCTGATACTCGCCTTTGGTTGCAACGTGGTTGGATAGATTATTTAGCCCCACAGGTTTATTTTAGCACAAAATCTAATGCTGTTCCTTATCAAACGATGCTCAACTGGTGGCAAGAAAATAGTTTTGGAAGACATATTTATATCGGTCATGCTGTGTATAAAATCCAAAATGATAAATATGATGAGCGTTGGAATAATCCTTCTGAAATGAGTGACCAGATTCGAATCATGCGAACACGCAGAGGAATGGCAGCAGGAAGTATTTTTTATCGTTCTCGTTTTCTGCAAGATAATCCAGCCCATGTGCAAGATTCTTTGAAGGCTAATTTTTATCGTTTCAAGGCATTGCCTCCTGTTCTGACTTGGATTGACCAAACACCTCCACCTCCACCCATGAATTTAACCGTTTCGGGTTCAAGAAAAGGAGCAGTTTTGAATTGGCAAGCGCAAGAAACGGCTGATCCTTTTGAGCAACCTACTTATTTTATTGTCTATCGTTTTGAAAATGGACAAGAAATCGACACTGAGAACCCAAAAAATATTGCAGCTATTTTACGCCAAAAAGAATGTTTTTATATTGACCCAAATGTTCGTAAAAATTGCAAATACACCTATTTAGTTACGGCTGTTGATAGATTACATAATGAAAGTATTCCTACAAAATCGGATTTATTTAAGTATAAAAGACGTTATTTGAAACAGTAAATTTTACATTATGAGATATTTATTAGTAGGAGATGTTTTTCCTAAACCTTTTCATTTTTATGAAGGATATAGAGGAGTAGAGAGAAATAGTTTACCTCCTGATTTTTTGAAAGAAATAGGTAAGACTAATTTGTTTAATAAGTGTATTGATATTATCTTTTTTTCAAAAGAGAATGATAACAACGAAGAAGAATTATCTGTATATAAAAGTATTGTTGATTTCTCTAATCAATATGAAGATGAAAATTTTGAAGTAATAGCTATTTTGGAAATTGAAGAAGACACTAATCTAAATATTTTTTTAGGCTATGAAATCATTTTCCCAAAAAATAATACGGAATCAGCAATAGTTTATTTTCTTAGAGAGATAGGTGGTGATACTTGGTCTTTAAGAGAGAAATATTTGGATAAACTAAATGATTTTTATTTGTTTAACAACTTATCTGACGCAGATAATTTTATGATAAAAGTTGAATCAATTATAGAAAAGTCAGAACCTAAAGACGAATTTGAAGATTATCATGATGAAATGAAGATAGTCAAAATATTTAGTGTTTATAATTAGAATGTTGGACAATGGAATATATAAAAATCTTACAAATCATTTTTGGAATAATCGTTATTCTAAGTGCTTTGAGTGTTTGGTATCAAAAAGAAGTCGTAAAATCTGCTTTTTCTTTTTTGGCTACCATGCTTGGCATTGCTGCACTTTTTGTTTTGGAAGGAGCTGATTTTGTAGCTGCTACTCATTTGGCTATTTATGTGGGAGGTGTTGTGGTATTGCTTTTATTTGGGATTATGTTTGTGCATAAAATATCCGATGAGAAAATAATTTCTGATAAGCAGTACAAACTTTCTGGTATTTCACTTTCAGTTTTATTTATTTTATTAATTTCTAGTTGGATTTTGAGAGGAAATTTAATAACATTTATACCCAATAAAGAAATTTCATCAAATGCAGATAATTCTACACTTGATGAAATTGCTCGTCTTTTTCTGACAGATTATATTCTATTTTTCGAATTAGGAGGTATTTTACTTACTATTGCACTACTCGGTGTAGCTGTTTTGATTGGAAAAAAAGAATAATATTGCAATCGTAATTTTTGATTGTTCCTTACTCAATCGTATGAACAATTCTGCGATAATTATTTCCTGTTTGAGAAGGAGGAGTAATGGCTTCTTTTTCAGTATTTTCTAATTCTCCTCTACTCACACTCAAAATAATTCCTAAAGAAATTCCTGTAAAAAATAAAGATGTTCCTCCCATACTCAGAAGTGGCAAAGGAAGTCCAGTAACAGGAACAAGTCCAACCACTACACTCATGTGAACAAGAGCCTGAACGACCAAACTAAAACTAAGTCCAGCCGACAAAAGTCCTCCAAAGGCTCGTTCAGATTTTGCCATGGCTACCATTCCACGATAGAGCAAAATAAGATAAAGTCCTAAAACGATAACACCACCAAGAAGTCCGTATTCTTCAATAATAATAGCATAAATAAAATCTGAATAAGGATGAGGAAGAAAATTTCGTTGCTGACTGTTTCCAATTCCTTTTCCTACAAATCCACCTGTTGCGACAGCTATGTATGATTGTTCTTCTTGAAAAGTAACCTGTTCTGTATCAAAAAATGCTTTTACACGAGAAGCTGCCGTTCCAGAACGTTGTCCTAATTTTAATGCAATCATTCCGACCATTGCGCCAATTACGACAGTCATGACCAAATAACGAACAGGAACACGTCCAATAAACATAATTAAAAGACAAGTAGCAAAAAGCAAGATAGCCGACGAAAAATTGGCAAGAGCAATCAAACCACAAATAAGCCCAGACCAAAAAATAATTGGTAAAGTAGAACGCTGAAATTCTCTAATACTTTGCTGGCGTTTGGAAAGCATACTAGCTACATTGGCAATCAAGGCAAGTGTTGCAAAATCTGAAGTCTGAAAAGATTGATTGATAAAAGGAATGGTAATTACACGAACAGCCTCATTTACAGTCGTTCCAAAGAGCCATGTCAGAATCAAAAGAGGAACTGAAATAAGTAATGCCAACCGAGAAAGACGAGAATAATAACGATAATCTATCCGATGACAAACCCACATAATGATAAGAGCCATAATTAAAAGAACACCATGTTTGAATAAATAATATTCTGTATCTCCTTTCATTCTTTTAAAGGCAATCGCACCAGTAGCACTATAAACCACCAAAATACTAATAATAACTAAGAGGAAAACTACGCCCCAAATAATCTTATCACCTGTAAAGATTCTTTTACTAATTGTATTAATTTCCATTGAAAAATATTTGAATTATAACTTCCCTAAATTTATAGTTTGATTTATACAAAAACGAATTTAAACCTATTTTCTTAAAGTAACAATAAAATAATAAAGAATAATTTTCAATTCTCACTTTTCTCTACATTACTTTTTGAGCGATATGTTTTTTCTACGAGGTCATATATTTTTATTAGGTCATCTTGTGTCTTACCTTGCATCGGAATTCCTAGTTGTTGATAAATTTCTAAACGATTTTTGTCATACCATTTTACAAAACCACCACCAATACTTCCTTCATAGACCATTTCATTTGTTTTGGTATCATAGACAACATATTGAATCGAATTTCTAGGTTGCATGACAGTTCCATCAATAGTTTTTTTACAAAGCACAAAAGTTTTATCTGTATTTGTTATACACTCAAATTTTTCTTCTGCTTTATCTGTAACATTGAGTTTCTGTTTGGCTAATTCTTTATAATTCATTGTAGTATCTTGTTTTGAACTTGCTTGAGAATTTTCTTTAGAATTACTTTTCTTTGTATTAGCACAACTAAAAATTGAAAAAACACAAAGCACTAAAATTAAATTTTTCATAAATTGACTAAATTGAGAATGAAATTTGAATATTCCTTAGGTAAGCAATACAAAACTATGGCAAACCTATCTTTAACAATTATGAAAACTACAAAAATTATGACAACTCTAAAAAAAACAAACTCTATTTTTATCTTTACTTTACTTTTTTTTGCTTTTAATTTTTCAGAATCAAAAGCACAAATTACTACAAAAGATAAGAATGTCAAAGAATATACTTACTATACATTAGAAGAAATAAAAGAGCGTTTTGATAAATATAAAATAGATTCTAGTACACATCTGACAGAAAATGAGTTTTTGGAGCGTATTACCATCTTACAAGACTTAAAGCCAAGCACTTACCGAACCTATAAAGCTGCTGTGGCTTATTTTGCAACTCCTACACGTTTGAAAGAAATTAGTGATATAAATTATGGTATAAATAGTTCGATTGCCATCGCAAAAAACAAAATTACTTACTTGCGAGAAAATAAAGCTGACTCAACACTTTTAGCATTCAAAATGCAGCCTATCGACCGAATATATGATTTTTATAGAAATCAGTTTGTAAATACTTCGCAGCTAGAGGAAGTCAAAAAATATATGTTTGCTTCCTCTGACAAGCCTAATTTTGATATTCATCAATTAGATAAATTTTTACCTAATATTTCTCAATTTGGAATAAAAAATGGACAACGAGCGTATGGTTATAGAATGTCTTTAAAAGATAATTATCATCTATTGATTGTAGATTTGCCTGAAAACGGCAGAAAAATGATACTTTTCCAACAAAATGGCTGGGACAATACAGCAAAAGGTGTGTATTAATTCTCATTAACGATATATTTGCCTTCAACTATTGTCAGAGTTGTTTCGGATTACCGAAAAACTACTGACAAAATTTTTATAAACATGTTCTAATTCATTGCATTTTCCGATTCCTACATATCCAATTCCCCTGTATTTGCATTTCCCATTCCCTAATATCCAATTCCTATTTCCCTGTATTCCATGTTTGAGTTCAAAAAATTTAGCATTAATCAAGAAAATTGCGCCATGAAAATCTGTACAGATGCCTGTATTTTTGGTGGTTATATTGATATTTCTGAAAGTAAATCTATTTTAGACATCGGAACAGGAACAGGACTTTTATCATTAATGGTAGCCCAAAGAAGCACTCATGAAAGTACCAAAATCACAGGCATAGAAATCGAAAAAGATGCTTTTCTGACAGCAAAACAAAATTTTGAAAGAAGTAATTATAAAGATAGATTAGAAATTTTTCATCATTCTATTCAAGTTTTTTCAGAAATTTATTCTTCTACCTTCGATCATATTATCAGTAATCCTCCTTTTTTCCTTCATCAATCCAAAACAAAAAACAAGTCCAAAAACTTAGCTTTGCATAGTGAAGCTCTTTCTTTTGATGATTTATTAAATTCTGTTGATAAATTGCTTTCAGAAAATGGAAAGTGCGATATTCTACTTCCTGCATTCGAAATGGATATTTTTATCAAAAAAGCAAAAAATTATAATTTATTTCCTCAAAAAAAATTAAGTATTTATACAAGAAAAGAACAAGGAATTTTTAGAGTAGTTACACGATTTGAGAGAAATAATAATTCTGAAAAAAAAATAGAGAATGAAGCAGAACAAAAAATAACTGAAGATAATTTTATAATTTATAAATCAAAAAATGAAAATGATATTGAACTCAATAGAGGTTATACAGATGATTTTGTGGAGCTTTTGAGAGATTTTTATATTATTTTCTAATATTCCATCAAAAATTTTTGTAATTTATTTTAGTTTTTTGCTCAAATTACTTGCAAATTCAGTTTCTAATCTTTTACTTTGTTTATCAAACAATATTCAATTCAAATAGACTTTATAAAATTAATTATTTTCGGTAACTTTTTACACCTAACTTTTCAAACTTATGGCAGATTTACGCAGTATTATTACTGATATGGACAAAGAATTTAATAATCGTATTCGTTTGGGGCTTATGGCAGCCATGATGATAGAAGATTGGATAGAATTCAAGACCATGAAACACCTTTTAGACCTTACTGATGGTAATTTGGCAAGTCATGTAGCAGCTTTAGAAAACTGTGGTTATATGGAAGTTCGCAAAAAATTCATTGGAAAACGTCCGAATACATCGTATAAAATTACCCCAACAGGAAGACGAGCCTTCGAACATCACTTGCAACAGTTGGAAGAGCTTATCAAAAAAGCTAGAAGCTAAACTTTTTTTTATAAAAGTAAGGAAAAGGTGTGCCTTTTCCTTTACTAAACTTCTTGCTCAACAGTTTTATTTTTCTCAGAATATGGCTTCGCTATTGGGCGAATCAAATCGGCTATTACTTGTGCTACTTCTTTTGATTTTGGGTCAGTATGATGTGTAAAATAGATTTTTTTGGTTTTATATTTTTTGCTAGAACTGGTTAATTTTGTCTTAACAACAAAGAAAATCCCCTTTTTATGAAGGGTTTTTTTATCTTGATAGATTATTTTTTTGATGTCTTTCCAGTTTCCATTTTGCTCTACAACTCCCAAAAGCCCATAATTTTTAATAGAAAAAGTGTGCTTTTCTTTATCAAAACAAGCTACTTGATACCGTCCACTAATACTTAAAAACAAAAGAGCTAAAAAAGACATTCCTGCTGCAATTCCCCAATATCCCATATACCACTCCCAAATAATAAAAGATGAAAATTTATTCTTATTAAGAACAAAATCATTAAATTTTTTACTAATTTCTTCTTCTTTCGTAAATGTAATATCAGAAATTCTACGCAGTGGAAACCGTTCTTCTTCTAGGGTAATAAAAGTCGGATTATAATGAGAAATAAAACTTGCTTCATTAGTAGCCGAAGAGTATCCTTTATCCATTCGAAGCGTTTCGGATAGAAGAATAGAATCTAAGCTGACTCCTTCTTGAAAACTAAAATAAGTAATGTAACAAAACACTTTATTTACATCATTTATTTTTTTTATACTTTTATTTTTTTTATTCTTAGTAGAAGTATTTGTAATTTGTTCTATCGAACGCTCACATTTGATTGAAATATACTCAAACCCCATATAAAAACTGACTACTAAAACTGTCAAAAACAGTCCTGTCCATACAAATCCCATAGCTGTTTTGCTTCGTACTTCTAAGGCTGTTTCTGTTTCTTTTACATTATACATAAAGCGAAAATAAAAAATTAATTGAAAGGGAAAAAGTAGCACTTTAGTTCAAAACTACAAAATTTATTCTCTATTTTTTGTATTTTTGTTTAGTTACTATTTCTATAAATAAGACAGCATAAAATATCATGCAAAAATTACCAATCGGAATACAGAGTTTTGAAAAAATACGTACAGAAAATTATTTGTATGTAGATAAAACAGAACATATTTACAGTTTATTAGACAGTGCAGGATATTATTTTTTATCTCGTCCTCGTCGTTTTGGTAAATCTCTATTAATCAACACATTGAAAGAAATTTTTTTAGGTAAAAAAGAACTTTTTAAAGGGCTTTTTATAGAAGATAAAATTGAATGGACTACTTTTCCTGTGATTCATTTAGATTTTGCAGTAGGAGATTATAAAAAAATAGGTTTGTATGATTATTTACAACAAAAAATAATACAAAATGCGACTGAATATCAAATTGAAATTGAAGCAGAATCTATAGGTTTTGCTTTAGAAGAATTAATCCATAAGCTCTATAAAAAATACAATCAAAAAGTTGTTTTATTAATTGATGAATACGACAAACCAATTATCGATTTTTTAGATGATGACAAAATTCATATTGCTAAAGAAAATAATGAGATAATGAAGAGTTTTTATTCTCCTATCAAAAGTTTGGATAATGAATTGAGATTTTTCTTTCTGACAGGCGTTTCTAAATTTACAAAAGTATCTATTTTTTCTGATTTGAATCATCTGAATGACATAACGGTAGATGATAATTTTTCTACTTTGGTAGGCTATACACAAAAAGAAGTAGAGTTTTATTTTGAGGAACATATAAATAAATTAGCAACAAAACACAAATTAGATAAAAAAGAAACTTTAAAAGAATTAAAAGAATGGTATAATGGGTATTCTTGGACAGGAGAAGATAAAGTATATAATCCATTTTCGATTATGAATGCCTTACAAAAATCTAATTTTGATAATTATTGGTTTGCAACAGGAACACCTACTTTTTTGGTAAAACTAATGCAAAAAGGAAATTATTATGATATGGATAATCAAATAATGGACTTACAGAGTTTAGGGAATTTTGATATTATCAATATTCAACCGATTACTGTTTTGTTTCAAACAGGGTATTTGACTTTAGTAGAAGAATATAGAATGAATGTCTATCGTTTGGGTTATCCAAACAGAGAAGTCAAAAATTCAATGCTCAATATGCTTCTTAATTCGTATAGTTTTCAACCAGAGGGTTTTGCTATTCCGTTAGTTGTTCAGTTGGAAAATGCTTTTCTACATCAAGATTTTGAAAAATTATTTATTCATTTTGCGACACTTTTTGCCAAAATTCCCTATCAAATTTTTGAGCAGTACAAAGAAAGTTATTATCATACCGTGATTTTTCTAACGTTTGAGCTTTTGGGTTTTTATATAGATGCAGAAGTAAATACGTCAAGAGGAAGAATTGATGCTGTCGTGAAATCAAAGGAAGCCATCTTTATTTTTGAATTTAAAGTAAATGAAACGCCACAAATGGCAATAGAACAAATTAAAGAAAAGAAATACGCTGATAAATATTTGACTGAAAAAGAAAATGACAAAACTATTTTTTTACTAGGTGTCAATTTTAAAAATAAAACAGAAGTTGAGTATTTGGTGGAGGAAATTTAAATAACAGAATTAAAAAATATGGGGCAAACATTAGAATTATACGTAAAAGATGAAAGTATTGAAAGTCCATTCTTATCAAGAAGTTTTAAAGACGAAATAATATATCCTTCTCATTTTGAATTTGAAGTTTTTTTAGATGATAAGGAATTAGATTTAATTTGTCCATCTCATGAAAGTGAAATAATTCTTGATAAGAAAAGAGAAGTAAGCAAGGAAGAGCAAAAGCAAATTTCATCTAAAATATTAGATATTGCTTTTAATAAAAGAGATACTTTAGAAGACATCAACAAAATATCTGATTCTTTCTCTTTTATTCAACAGGACACGCCAAAAAAAGAAATAAACCCACAAACCTTCAAAAATATTCTCTTAAAAATTGAGAATTATATGAAGGAAAATGCAGAAATATTACCCCAAGTTCATTTTGTTTTTGAAAATGAAAGTCTTAATGAAAATTCAGAGGTAAGATATATTTCTATAAATAATATAGATGCCACTATTAATGGAGATTTATTTCATTACATAGATTTTGAAAATATAGCAACTGACAGTCCATCAGGCGAAGTAGATTATGAAGAGATTCGTAATAAAATAAATATAAAAACTTATGGCGAAGATTACGGAAAAGTAAACTTCTTTGTAGATGTAAAACCAATAATCTTTATAAATAGTAAGAAGTATTTTACAAAGACAGTTTCAAAAGCAGAACAATTTAGAGAAGAGTTTCAGCGATGTTATGATTTTTTGGATAAAGCAATAGAATTAGATAAGAAAATTCTGTGGGAGGTTTGGTAAATCATCAAAAACTTCTCTTCAAACGAATCCAAATATCTGTATTTCGTCCTTTATTATCAGTACAAGAGATTTTAGTTTTACCATTTTTATCTTGATTATCTGTAAACTCAAAAGGACTAAAAAACACTCTTTCATTGGGCTTACTTTCTTTCAAAAAACGATTATTAATATACCAAAAAACGCTACTAATATCAGAAGCTGTACGACATTCTAATAAAAGCTGTGTCGAATCATCATCTAAAATATATTCTCTATTTTCAAAAAGAGATGTGATTTGAGGAGAATTTTTATCTTTAAAAATATGCGTACAATTTGGATTATGAGGTGGAACGCTACGAATTGGTAAATTTCTATTTAGATAATAAGAAGTAAGTTCTGGTTTTATGTTTGGGAAATATTCTGTTTTATAGCTTTTTCCATTTTCAGCATTATCTTTTGGAAGGCAAAAAGAACAATAACTTATTTTATTTTCAGAAGTATTACTAACAAAAACCTTTTTTAAGTGCTGACATTCATCACTTTGTGAAATCGTCGGAATATAAAAATCCTTCAAAACACTCTCACAAAAATCAGCAGGAACTTTCCCTGTTTCACTACACACCAATCGCTGTTTTAAAGTTTGGGGTTGCTTTATTGCTTCATCTGTCGCTGCATAATCCACACTTCCAAAAAGTTGAAATAAAAGTGGCGTTGCGACTTGCGCTCCTGTCAGATATTCAGAACTCTGCCCATCAAAATTTCCCACCCAAACCCCAATCGTATAATGAGCATTGTAACCAATACTCCACGCATCTCTACGACCATAAGAAGTTCCTGTTTTCCAAGAAATTTTGGGAACATTCTTACTATTTTGATAATCAGAAGGAAAATCTGGACGTTCTACTTTTGTCAGAATATCCGAAATCATATAAGCTGATTCTTCTGAAATAAGCTGAAAAGAAAAATTATCTTCAGCAATAGAATGACTTTGTTTGTTCGTTTTAGTGTTTTTTTTCTTTAAATAATGAGGTTTTTCAAACTCTCCTTTTGTAGAAAAAGCAGAAAAAAGTCCGACCATTTCCTCCAAAGAAACCCCACAACCACCCAAAGCTAGTGAAAGTCCTAGTTTGTGTCTATCGGCTTCAATCTGAGAAAAACCAGCATCAGAAAGCTTCGAAACCATTTTAAAAACACTCAACTCTTTGAGCGTGTTTACAGCAGGAACATTCAGAGAATACGCCAGCGCAATTTCTACACTTACCTCCCCATTAAAATTTTTATCAAAGTTTTCAGGTGTGTAACCATCGTAATCAATCGGAACATCAAGTAATTTTCGTTTTGGTGTCAGAAACCCTTCGTCAAATGCCATTCCGTAAATAAGTGGCTTTAATGTACTCCCTGGAGAACGATAAGCTTGAACTCCGTCCACCTGTCCACCGTGCAAAGAATCTAAAAAATCTTGCGAACCTACATAAGCACGAATTTCTTTTGTCCGATTATCGACAACTAAAATAGCTGAATTATAAATACCTAACTTGCCTAATCTTTTGGTATAATTTTGAGTAATCTGTTCTACTTTTTGCTGAATAGTTCGGTCTAAAGTCGTTTCTAAAACATTTTGATTTGGGTATTTTGAATGTAAAAAGAAAGAAAAATGAGGAGCTTCTCGGTTCATTTTTCTAAAATTAATATCTAAAGGCTCGTCTAAAGCATCATTTATATTTTCCGTTTTGAATAAATTATCTTTCTTAAAACGCTTTAGCCATTTATTGCGTTCCTTGATAATTTTTTGAACTGTAACTAAATAATCTTTATCAGAATTGGTAGAAAATCCTAGCGTAGTCGGACGATTTGGAACAATGGTAAGAGCTGTAATTTGTGCCAAACTCAATTTCTCAGGTTCTTGACCAAAATAAAGGAGGGAAGCCGATTTTACACCTTCAATATTTCCACCATACGGAATTAGATTGAGATAAAGCTGTAAAATTTCGTCTTTTGAGTAATTTAATTCTAACTGAAAAGCTCTAAACGTTTCAATAACTTTATTAAAATACGTTCTTGACTTTGGATTTAAAAGCCTTACAACTTGCATAGTTATTGTAGAAGCTCCAGAAGTTCGTCTTCCTGTCCAAATATTTCTAGCTGCTGCCCGTCCAACAGAAAATGGATTTACACCAAAGTGATAATAAAACCAACGGTCTTCTTTATATAAAATCGTTTCTTTTAAAGTTGGACTGATTTCATCTAGCTGAGTTTGAAAACGCCATTTATCATCTTTGCTCAAAAAACCATATACTATTTCACCTTTTCTATCCAAAATAAGTTGAGAATATGAAATATCTAACTTAAAAGGAAAAAAATAATTGCATACAAAAAATAGAATTACGGTTGAAAGTAATCCGATGATTCCTATTTTTAAAGATAGTTTGAAGGATTTTTTGAGGAATTGTTTTATCATTTTTATAGCATTTTTTGCGCCCATTCTGTCCAAGAACCATCATAAACTGTTTTTTTTTGATTAGGCAAAACTAACTCTGCTGCTAACAAAATAATACAAGCTGTAATTCCAGAACCACAACTAAAAATCAATGGTTTATCTTGTAAATTCAATCTTTCAAAGATTATTTTCAACTCTTGTTCAGATTTATATTTCCCTTCTTGTAGTACATTTTGAAAAGGAAGATTAAACGAATTAGGAATACTTCCACTTTTAAGTCCTTTTCGTGGCTCTTCTTCTGTTCCATTAAACCTACCTGCTGAACGAGCATCAATAACATATTCTTGTTTTGTTCCAATATTTTTCTGAATAAATTCAATATTCCTAATATATTCAGATTGAATATTAGCCTCAAAATTATTTTCTACTGTTTCATTTGATGTAATTATAGATTCTGTTTCATATCCATTTTCCATCCACACATCCAAACCACCATCTAAAACTGCAATATTTTTGTGTCCCATTGCCTTAAACATCCACCAAACTCTAGGACTTGTATAAATACCCAAATTATCATAAACAATAATTTGACTATTTTTATTAATACCTAATTTTCTACAATTTTCTTCAAAATATCTTGCTGATGGAAGCATAGAAGGCAAATTACTTGTTGTATCACTAAACTTTTTTAAATCAAAAAAACGAGCATTTTTAATTTTTAGATTTTCAAACTTAGGCTTTAAATCTGCTTTATTATTGCTCTGACTAGCATCAAGAATAAATATATTATTGTTTGATAGATTTTGAGACAACCATTCTACTGAAACTAGATTTTTCATTTTTGATAATTTGTTATTTTTTGAGAAATTGTTTTACTCATAGTGAAAGTTACAATTTTTCTTAGTTAGATTTGGTAAAATTAATTAGCAAAAAAGAAATATGAATCCTAAAAAAGACAGCGTTCAGCTTTATTCTTATGTTGGTTCTCAAGAAATATTTGATTCTATCAACCTTGATTTTATTGGCTATAAAATTTTCAAAAGTGATGATATATTAAATTGGATTGAAACAACTTCTCAAGAATTAATCAATGCTAGTGTAATTGCAACATTCATCATTAATGAAAATCATGAACTTGTAATTAATGATAGACACTCTGAACATGTGCTTTGTGCAGGTGGAAAAAAGGTTGTTTCAGCAGGGGAAATAACATTTTTTTTTGAAGAAAAAGATAAAATTTCAATCAATGAAATCAGTAATCAATCAACAGGTTATTGTCCAGAACCTAAGTCTTGGAAATATGTAAATGAAGTTTTAAGCAAATTAGGAATAGAATATCCAAATTATTTTACACTAGACTTTGATTTTAGACTTTGTACAAACTGCCAAACTATCAACCTCATTAAAGAACAAGTTTTTGAATGTCAAATGTGTGGAAATGAGTTAAATTTGGAATGGAATTTTGATAAAATCTAGTTCAAGTATCAAATATTTGAACTAGATTTTATCTTTTTTAAACAGCCACAGCAATTTTTATAGCTTCAAATTAAAAATAGAATTCATTTCTTTGTTAAGTTCTAGCTTTTGCTTGTTCGAAGTGATTATTTTTTAAATGTTAATTTACTGAACTAAAAATAACTTCTTGATTCAAACAATAAGATACAAACATAGGAAATTACTTGTTTTCATTAATAAAAACCTAAATTTCATCTCCAATAAGCTGCGCCACCAAACGCCCAGAACGCATCGCAGCATTCAAAGAACCATTCAGAAGATAATCGCCACAACGGTACAAACCATCATGTATTTTCAAATCTTCCATAGAAGGCGTGTGTTTTACAGATCTTTGATTGGGTAGAGCATAAGGAATAGGATACGACTTCAAAAAATCCCATTCGTAAGCGTGCGTTCCATACCAAAGACTTAATTCTCTTCTCGCTTTTTCTACTAATTCTTCTTCTGTAAAGTTTTTATTTTCATCATCTGTAACAATGGAAACAGAAAGCAATGATTTATCAATCGGTGCATAATCCGAAGAAATATCACTCATGACTACAAAATTATTTACCAATCGTTTTTCTAAAGAATTCAGACACAAAATAGGACGTTTTACGATAGATTTATCCATTGAGAAATACAAATTTGTTGTTCCTCTTGTATTTTCATTTTGTGTAGTGTTTGCTTTGTACGATTGTGCCAGTTCATTATCAAAACCGTTATTATTTGTTGCAATCAGAATCGTTTTTGCTTCAAACTCACTTCCACTTTCTGTAGTAGCTTTATTTTTATTAATCGAAACTACTCTTTCATTTGTAATAATGGCATCATCTAGCAAAACACTAGCAAGCTGACGAGGAATTTCTTCCATTCCCAAAGCTGGAACTGCTCCATTTCCATTCGAAAACATTTGAAAGACAAAATCAAACATTCGATTAGAAGTTTCTAAATCTTTTTCTAAAAATATTCCTGCCAAAAATGGATTCAAAAACTGTTCTATCAAAGAACTTTTGAAGTTGTAATTTTCTCTAAGAGCTTGGTAAGTAGTAGTTTCTGGCTGTGTAAAAATCTCATGTACATTCTTTCCATTGATTTCTGTTTTCACCAAAAGCATACGCAGTTTGTCTGCCCATGTTCCTATCGGATTTGCAAGCGTAGAAAGCGTTTTGGATGGATTACGAAAAGGGTCTGCAAACTCAAAAATGCCTTTATCGGTATGCAAAAGCGCACCTGCATCGATTGTTCGGAGCTGTAGTTTTGAATAATTCAATGCTTTTTGAGCCTCTGGATAAGCTGTCAGAAGAACTTGAAAACCTCTATCCAAACGAAAACCATTTATAATGTCCGTTTTGACTCTCCCTCCAATTCTGTCACTGGCTTCAATGATTTTGATAGAAAGTCCTCTTTTATGTAGTTTTCTTGCAGCCGTAAGTCCTGCAATTCCTCCTCCAATGATAAGTACGTCGGTCATATTTTTGTTTTTGTAAAACAGACATTCTTGTCTGTTTGTATTTTTTATTTATACAGAATGATAAGTCTATAATGCTTTTTAAATCTAATCAAAAATACGGTTTCTTGTTCAAAATTATCTAAAAATTGTTGATTGTTTTTAATTTACTCTTCTTTTATCGAAAATCTTCAAGTAAAAACATTTTTCATTTTGAACTAAAACAATGAAGTTGTAAATTAACTTCTTAAACTAGACATAAATCAGCAGCATAAGTAAAAAAGAATCAATCAAATAGAATGAAACAATATATTAGTGTAGAAAATTTTATCCCAGATGATGCGCTTTTAGAAGCCTATGAAGAAGAAACCTTTCATTATATTGATACAATAATGGAACGCTTTTTACTGATTTATATGGGTTTTAGTGGTATTTTAGCTATTTCTTTTTCTCAAGAGTTTGTAGAAATTTACTGGGTTTTGCCTAATGTAGGTGCTTTTTTGAGTTATCATTTAATTAAGCGTTTTGTAATGCCTCAAGATTCTCGCTACGTCTTGACGGCTGTTTTGGCAATTATGGGAGTTTTGTATTTGATACAATTACAAGGAGCTTTTTATATTCATTTTGTATTTTTTATTACTCTTACCGTTTTAGTTTTTTATCAAAACTGGCGTATTCTAGTTTTTTATGCTTCTCTAACTGGAGTTTATAATATTATTTGTTTTATGTTGTATAGCATTTTTGGGCAAGAAGAAATTAAAAATTACTTTCTGAATATCGAAAATTTAGATTTTCAAGTTGCATTTTTTGGTTCTCTTTTAGGTGCAGCACAACTCTTTATTGCAATATTTTTTGCAGGTTATCTCAAAAAACAGACAGACCAAGATGCACGAAATAAAATTTACCTTAACGAACAACTCAATTTTTCAGGTAATTTAGAATTTGCCAATCAGATTGCAGAAGGAGAGCTTAATTCGGAGTTTAAACCTGCCGAAAATGACGTAATGGGAGAAGCTCTTCTAAATATGAGAAATAGCTTAAATACTTTTGTAGAAAATGAAAGACTGAACAAATGGCGAAGCGATGGAGTAGCACAAATTAGTGATATTTTGGTTTCTAGTGAATCATTAAACATCCTTTCTCAACAGATTTTGAATAAAGTAGTTTCTTATTTGGGAGCGCATCAAGGTATTTTTTATTCTTTGCATAAAGATTCTTACAAACACGAACCTTATTTAAAGGCAACAGCAGCGTATGCTTATGATGATATTGAAAAATTAGACCAAAAAATTCTGATTGGTGATGGTTTGGTCGGACAAGTAGCACAGTCTCAAAGTCCAATTTATCTCAAAAATCCTCCTCCTCATTTTTTTAAAATAAAATCTGCTATTGGCGAAGCTCCTCCACAGGGTCTGATGCTTGTGCCTTTACAATTACGTGAAGATTTGGTAGGTGTTTTGGAAATTGCCTTGTTGCGTCCTCTTTCTGAACATGAACGTAGTTTTTTAGAAGAAATTTCTAGTCGTATTGCAGCCACTATGATTGCCCTTCGCTCGCAGGAAGAAAACAAACGATTATTAGAAGCATCTCAAGAAAATGCAGAACAAATTGCATCTCAAGAAGAAGAAATGCGTCAGAATGTAGAAGAATTGACCAGTACACAAGAAGAACTCGCCAAACAAATGCGTGAAACAGAGTACATTAAAAATGAAGTTACGGCACAGTTGGAAGCTCTAAATCTTTCTGCTTTGCTCATTCAACTTGATGATAAAGGGCGTATTATTTCTGCTAATGAGCGTGTTTCTGATGCTATTCGTAGATATGAAAATGATTTAGATGGTCTTAAATTATCAACATTAATTGATGATGAAGAGCATTTACAATCGTGGGAACGAGTTTGGGCGCAGGTTCAGCTTGGTGAAATAGGACACTTAGTATTCAAAAACAAACGACCAGATAAAAGTCATTCTTGGATTGACCTAACGATTGCTCCTGTACGAGATAAAAATCAAAAAATCTATAAATATATTGCCATCGGACACAATATTACTCGTCAGATGAAGCAAGATGCCAGACTAAAAAGATTACTTAAAGAAACTGAAGAAGCTAGGGAAAAAGCGACTTCGGCAAGTCGTCAGAGTCAAGAGCAGTTAAGAGCGATTGATAACTCAGTAGCTATGTTAGAAATGGATGGCAAAGGAAAAATACTTCAAGTAAATGAAAATTTCCTACAAATTATGGGTTATGATGACAAAAATGATTTGATAGGAAAGCATCATTCAGACTTGGTAGAAAAAGAAACTGCTCTTACTGAAGAATATTTGGATTTGTGGCAACAGTTAAGAGAAGGACAAACGGTGGAAGGAACTTTCCAACGAAAATATAAAACTGGAAAAACAGTTTGGGTAAGAGGAAGCTATACACCAGTTCTCAATGCAAAAAATGAACTTCAAAAAGTAACAAAACTAAGTTATGATGTAACTGAATCCAAAACTCAACAAATTGAGCTTGAAAATCTGTTGGAGCAAATGACAGCGCAAGAAGAAGAAATGCGTATCAGTATGGAATATTTGCAAACAGCACAAGAAGAACTAGATTATAAAACAAGGGAATTCAAAGATTTTCATGATTTTATCAATGATTTTAATATTGTTATTGATTTTGATAAAGATGGAAATATTCTGACAGTTAATAATCTGTTTGAAGAAACAACAGGTTATCATGACGATGAAGTTATGGGACATAGCTATTCTGATTTTGAAGAGTTAGAAGGGAATGAGACCTTCGAACACCTTTGGAAAGAAACCATAGAAGGAGATTATACAGAACGAATTGTAAAATTAAAAGCTAAAAACAAATCAATTATTTTTCTCAAAACATTCTATATTCCTATCAAAGACCAAAACGGAAATGTAACCAAAATTATAGCTGTAAGTGATGATATTACAACCCAAAAAGAACAAGAAAAATTAATTCAAAAAAATATAACTGATTTAGAAGACCATCAAGACCAATTAGAAAAAAGAGAAAAGTTTTTAGAATCTCTACTTAGTATTCTTGATGAAATTCCTGCACTTGTTGGGCGTGCTACATTAGGTGGAAAATTGGAAATTGTCTATGTAAATGAATATGGCGAAGACCTTATTGGTTATGATGCCAATTTTATTAAAAAGAATGGTTTTGGTGGTTTTATTCATAAAGATGACATACCAAAGCTAACCCAAATCACAAAAGAAAAACTAGCAAAAGGAAATAGTTATTCAGCTTCTTTTAGAGTAGTTACCAAAAACAAGAAAGTAAAAACTGTTTGGGAATATGCTCAAAAGGTAGATTTCAATGGACAAGAATGTATTGACTTTTTTATTATTGACCCAAGTATTATTTCTAAAAATGATATGTAATACTATTTCATAATTGGATTTCGAATTTCCCCTATTGTAAAAAGTATGATACCTATTTTTGTCGTTGGTGAAGACATCAACAACAACTATTTTATACTTTTGGTTCTTTGACAATTTTTGCACCTACTCGTTTTCGTCTATCATTTGATATTTTGAGAATTGTAGGGAAAAGACGTGTCTTTTCCCTACAAATAAAAATCACTAGATATGACAAAATGAATGACATTCAAATATCTCATAATTAGAACAAAGTGCAAAAATTGTCAGAGAACCATACTTTTTTTAGGATTAAAAAAACTTGCACTAGTAAAAAGCAACAAAATGAGATGCCTCTTTTACAACAACACCTTATTTTGAATAGAAATTTATTGAGTTTAATTGGGATGGCAAAATATTATCTAAATTACCGAAACTCTAACTTTTTTCTTCTTCAATTTTACATTATTTACTTTTGGTAAAAGTTCTTTTAGAATTTCTTTTTTTACAGAAACGAATGCACAATCATTTTTTAGTTCGATAATTCCTAACTGCTCTTTTTCGATATTTCCTTGTTTGAAAAATAACCCTGCAATATCACCTTTCGAAATTTTATCTTTTCTTCCTCCAGAAATAAATAAAGTTATCCATTTAGAAGAATTAGGAAGCTGTTTTTCTGTAAGATTTTCTGTGTTTAAGTTCAATTCGTCAATAAAATCAGGCAAATTTTCTTCCTGTGAAGATAAAATATAAGCTGTTCCTTTGCTGTTCATACGAGCCGTTCTTCCGTTTCGGTGCGTAAACTCTTCTTTTCTTTGAGGCAAATGGTAATGAATAATAAAATTTAGTTCTGGAACGTCAATTCCTCGTGCTGCCAAATCGGTTGCTAATAAAATTTTATACGTGCCATTTCTAAATTTTATCAACGCTCGTTCTCGTTCTACCTGTTCCATTCCACCAAAAAAAGTACCATAAGAGATATTATTTTCTGATAAAAAATTACTTATTCTTTCAATAGAATCTTTATAATTACAAAAAACAATTCCATTTTCATTTCCAATATGTGCCAAAAGTTCTAAAAGTGTATCTAATTTATCTTTGCTGGGAGAAGCAACTAATTTGAGTTGTAATTTATTACTCTTCTGATTTCCATCTAAATAATCAATCGTAAGAGGCTTCTTTAACCCTACAAAACTTGGAATTTCTACACCTTGTGTGGCAGAAGTTAATATCTTTTTATTGACCTGTGGTAAAAGATTCAAAACCTCTTTCATTTCACCTTCAAATCCTATTTCTAATGATTTATCAAACTCATCTAAAACTAATGTTTTGATAAATTTTGTTTCAAAGGCTTCTCTTCTCAAATGGTCTGCCACTCGCCCCATTGTACCTACCAAAACGGCTGGTCGGTGCTTGATTTCTAGTCTGTCTTTTGAGCCTGCACGCCCTCCGTAAACAGCATTTACTTTAAAACCTGTTCCCATTTCACGCATTACTTGTTCTATTTGGATGGCAAGTTCTCTTGAAGGAACAACAATTAGAGCTTGTATTTCTTCTGTATTTTTATCTAAATTTTCAATGATGGGAAGTAAAAAAGCAAGTGTTTTTCCTGTTCCTGTTGGAGAAAGCAAAATAACTTCATCAGAAGAATGAATGGCAAGTTTTGCTTCTTCTTGCATTTCATTGAGTTTCTTAATTCCTAATTTTGATAAAATGGCTTTTTGATTTTTGATAGAATTTGACATAACAATTATGAATTGAGAAATGAATAAGAAGTTTTAAAATTTTGTATTTTTTGAGAAATGAAACTACCTTTAAGATAGAAGATGCAAATTTACGAATAAATAGATTGATATTTTGCCTAAAAAAACCCAATGAATCCTATAAAAGCCCCCATAAAACTTTTCAAAAAGTGGTTGAGTGAAGAGGAAAAATACTCAAAAACAAGTGTTCCTACAGCAGTTTGTCTATCTACCATCGGCTTGGATGGTTTTCCAAATGCACGGTTTGTTTCTCTTAAAGAAATAGTGAAGGACAGTTTTATCATAACTACTTCATTTGATTCTAGGAAAGGACTAGAAATAGAAAATACTAATAAAGTTGCTCTGACTTTTTGGTGGACAGAAACTCAAAGACAAGTCAGAATACAAGGAATTGCAACCAAAATAGATAAAGAATTAGCTCAAAAGTATTTTTATGAAAGAGATTTAGATTCTCAAATTGTATCTTTAATTTGCCAACAGGGAAGAGAAACGGATGATATTAAGGCTCTTGAAAAAGAAATTATTAAAATGACTTTAACAAATCCCAAAATTGAAATGCCGAAAAATTGGGGTGGTTATTCCATTGAACCAATCAGAATAGAATTTATGGAATTTAGAAAGACACGTTTTCATGATAGAAGACTATACGTAATGGAAAATAATAAGTGGACTTTAAAACAACTTCAACCTTAAAACAGACAAAATGAAACTATTCGGATTTGAATTTGGCAATACATCAAAAAAACAAGAATCTAGCAAAAAAGAGAATCAAAAAGTAGATTTTCATAAAAATAAAGAGGGCAAATTTCCAGTCATTACACAAACAGATAAAGAATGGGTAGAAATGAGTTTTAAAGCATTTATTGAGACTTACGGACTTCCTAAAAAAGAAAATGCACAAGTTTTGTTCGATAAAAATTTCTTTCCAAAATCATTTAGTGCTGAAAAACTAACTGTTCCAAATCTTATAGAAGACTTATCAACTTTATTAGAATTAGACGCTAATAAAATTGATTTTGTTTTGGAAAAAGATATTTCAGATGCTTATGGAATCCCTTATTCAGCAGAGAACATCAATAGCTCTGAAACGATGATTACAGAAGATGGTTATGTTATTTGCATTCCGAATGAGCTTACTAAACGACCAAATGGTCTTTTACTTAGCCTTATAAAAGAGTTTATCAGAATACGTTTGATAGAAGATAATTCGGGCATTGAGCAACAAGATGATTTGTTTTCAGAGTTATTTATCTATTTAACAGGGATTTACTTTGGTTTTGGAGTAATTTTTTGTCAGAGTATTATTAGTGGTGGCTACTCAACAGATGGTATGTGGGAGACAAAATGGAGCTATGTTTCGCCGATGCCAAAGGAAGTAATGACCTACTCGTTGGCTCTTTACTGTGGTTTGGTAGAAGAAGAAAATTTTGAGTGGAAGGAAACGGTACACCCAACTATAAAACTTCAATTTGAAAAGGCAATGCAGTTTTTAGAAAAATATCCTTCTTCATTACTCAATCCAGCAGAACTAAAAGCTATGCGTTTGATTGAAAAATCATATCAAGAATACGATAAAAATAAATTTGATTTTTCTATTTCTCTTGCAAAGGAAGCCCTAACACTAACCAATAGTTCTGTTGTACAAACGGCAATTCTTAATAGTATTGGATACTCTCAAATTCGGAATGGAGACTTAGAAGAAAGTATAATCAATTTTGAAAAAGCTCTTGAATTAGAACCTAACTTTGGTATTGCAAACGATAATTTGGCGTATGTTTATGTTAAGTTAGGACAACTAGAAAAATCAAAACAGTATCTTGAAGCAGCAATAGCCACAGAAAACAATGATTTGGGACATCATAATATGAATGTAGCTTTGTATTATACTGCAAAAGGAAAAAGTGAAAAAGCAGAAGAATATTTTAAACTTGCTTTTGAAGAAGCTAGTTATTATCCAGTAGAGTTATTAGAATTTAATTATGGTCTTTTCTTATTAAATCAAGATAAAAAAGAAGAAGGAATGAAGTATTTACAACTAGCTATTGATAAAGATGAGCCAGAAGCAATTCAGTATTTGAAGAAACTAGAAAAGTAAACACTTTAATCTTGATTATTTTCTTGAAACGAATACAGTCATTTATATAACAATTCTGATTCACCAAAATAAAAAAAGGTCTTAGAAAAAGACCTCAAAAAAAATGAATTAATAAAAACATCATTCATTCTTATTCCATTTATTTTTTACGAATTTTCACTTTAAAAATAAATTGTTTCTTCTATATAAGAGAGCGTTTCGTGTCTATGGATTTTGATAAGACTGGCTGCACCAAATTTGGTTTCTATTCTGTATAAATCTTTTTCACGATAAAATTTACCATCTGGTGCAGAATATACTACATCGTGTTTGCACGACTGAAAAAAATAAGAGGCTTGTTCTAATAATTCTTCAAAATTTTCTCTGTTCATAATCAAATTGTCGTTTAAAATAGATAATTGAATGAAATATAAAAATGAGATAAAAACCATCTGATTTTCTAACTTTATGAATGCAAGATGCAATTTTGTATTTTAATAAGAAAATAATAGATATTATATTTGAATAAATTTTAAATGAATAAAATACTAATTAGATTGCTAAATAATTAACAAGCGAAAATGATTAACTATTTGAGTATTTTAGCGTTAATAAAAGCTATACCGAAAACTATACATATTATTTTTACGTACTGTGTATAACCAAGTAGTTATTATAAACAAAAAAAATTAAACCAATAAATTACCTATGTGGGACTATCTTCTCTATAAATTAAAAGACAAAATGCGTCTTGATGATGACAATGAGCGTGCTGATAAAGTCATCGAAAACTCTGTTATTTGGGCAATGGCAGCTTCACTTATTCCGATTCCTTTGGCTGATATGATTGCCGTAACGGTCATACAAGCTGATATGGTCAGAAGATTGGCAGAAATAAATGATGTAAAACCAAATAATGCAAATATAGAATCTTGGCTCGGAACACTTTCGGGTGGAGTATTATCAAAACTAGGAGCGCAAGCTCTCAAACTCATTCCAGGATGGGGAAGTATTGCTGGTGGTGTCGGAATGGCAGTTTTGTCAGGAGCTTCAACTTACGCAGCAGGAAAAACATTTGCCAAACACTTTAGAGAAGGAGGCGACTTAGAAAACTTTGATACAGAAGCTGTAAAAGGTTTTTATGATGAGCAACTTATCAAAGGACGAGATTTTGCCAAACAAATGAAAGATGAAGTAGAAAAACGTGCAAAGGCTGCTTATGCAGAGTTTTCAGGTGAGGAAGTAAAAAAAGAAAATGAGAAAGATTTTGATTTTGAAGAAGTAATGGATTTTGAAGAAGTGGTGGATGAAAAATTTCAAAAAAATACAACTACTACCAATCCATCAACAAATCAAAATGCTAATCAAAACACAAAAACGAGTTCTACTTTTACTGAAGAACCTCCTCATCAAGCCAATCCAAATAAACATTCTGCCCAAAAAGCTCCAAAAACAGAAAATACACCTCCAGATAGTGCAACGAATAAAACAAATGCAGCAAATCCATCTTCATATCAATCTGCAAAAGAGTCAGCCAATGCTCTTGCAGAACTTAGACAATTAGCAAGTTTGAGAGATAAAGGAATCTTGACAGAAGAAGAATTTCAGCGTTTGAAAGGAAAATTGATGGAAAAGTTATAATCAGACTTTTTAAACAAAACATAGGTTGAATTGATTTTAAAGGTATATTTTTAATCAAAAAATCAATTCAACTCATTTTTTAAACTTATAGATTTATTATGCAAAGCAAAAAAACGCTTATTCTTGGAGCAACTCCAAATCCTACTCGTTATGCTTATTTAGCAGCCGAACGACTTACAAATAAAAATCACGAAATTGTACCAGTTGGGATAAAACAAGGTGAAGTTTTTGGAAGTCAAATAGAACATAAAACTCAAAATAATGACTTAACTATTCATAATGATATTGATACCATCACACTTTATGTAGGTTTGAAAAATCAACCTGAATGGTATGATTATATTCTAAAAACGAAACCAAAACGAATAATCTTCAATCCTGGAACAGAAAACCCTGAGCTCATGAAAATGGCTAGAGAACAAGGAATTGAAGTGGAAATCGCTTGTACATTGGTAATGCTAGGTTCTGGACAATATTAAAAAAGACAGAAGTAGTTTTAGGCTATTATAAAATTGGTTTAGGCATTTATGTTTGAGCCATTTTTTTATTACCATTTATACAATTTTTAAATAGCTATACTGGCTTTCAGTTCATAATTTTTAATTCGTAATTAATTTCACCATTTGTCAGAATACAAAACTTCTCCCTTTTGATTGTAATAATAAACGATTATAGTTCCATTTTTCAGATAATCCAAGCGAGCAAAACCATAATTAGAGTAAGCAAAAGAAACTTTTTTATCTCTTTTATAATTTCGTTTCACAAAAGTTTTTTTCGAACCAGCACCACTATTTATTTGTCGCCAAATATGGACATTTTCACCTTTTGTATAAAGATTAAATTTGTGATATTGTAATGTATGTTCGTGTCCAGAAACATAAACTAAATTAGGGTGTTTCTCAAAAATAGAAGACAAATTTTTCTTTAAACCTTGATAACGAGGGTTTGAAATATCTTGTTCTGAAAAACCCATTTTTCGCATCAAAACATAAACAGTTCCCAAAATAGGCAAAGGAATATATAATTTTTTCTTAAAATCTACCAAAGGAAAAAGATGAGAACGTAAGGAAAATTTCCCTCCATGCGAACTTTCACTTTCTAACAAGTGATGTGCTGCAACGATTACTTTTTTGGTTCTATTTGCTGTAATCAGACTATCCAAATGAGCATAAATTTCTTCATTTGTTTCCAGTTCACAATCAGAAGATTTCTTTTTTTGAATCAAGTACTGTGTATCTAAACAAATCAAAACAATACTATCCGACAAGTTGAGAAGTGTTGGAGTACTACATCCATTTTTTGGAAGGTAATTATAACCTTGTTTGGTAATGTAATTTTGTTCTTCTACCACAAAAGTTTGTTTTTTACCTTTTCCCCAATCGTGATTTCCTGCTACAAAAATGATATTTTCTTTTTTATGATTTTCTACAATTTTGAGTTGTGAATCAATGTGTTTTTCTGCTTCTAATCTTTCTAAAAGTAATTTTGAATCTTCTTTTATTTCTTCTTTTGGAATTAAACCATACGGATAAATATTATCTCCCAAAAAAATAAGCGTGGAAGAAGGATTTTGAGAAAGTTCTTTCTTTAAAGATAAAAAAATAGGGGTTAGTGAATCGCTATTTCCTGCATCACCTAATAAAAAAATGGTTTTGTCAATTTCATTTTTATCATAATCAATAGAAAAATTAGGAATAGGTTCAACTTTAGAAACACTTTTACAAGACAAAATAGCTAAACAGAAAAAACAAAAAATAAAAAAACGAGATAAGAAACTAGATAGAAGTAGCATTTTATAGAAGTTCAATATTTAAAATAGTTTTCTTGGAGTAATATTGTTTTTTGTAAAGGAAGTATCTGCTCAAAATAATATTCTTTTTTATTGTTCTACTTCTAACAAAAATGACCTTATCTCAATCTAAATAACAATAAAAAATGATTCGTAACAAATGAAAAATCATCTACCACGAACCATTTTTTATTGAGATATATCAAAATATTCTATAAAAGACTATTTCCTTTTATTTCCACCAGTAAAAATACCAATAACAAAAAGCAAAACAATCGCTCCTACTGTTGAAGTAATAAGATTTCCTAGAAAACTAGCCTCTACCATGATATTCAGTTTGGTAAAAATCCAACCTCCAATAGAAGCTCCAATAATACCCACAATTAGATTGACAATTAGACCTAATCCTTTTCCACGCATCACTTTACCAGCAATAAAGCCAGCCAAAATTCCAATAATAATTGACCAAAAAATTCCCATGATTTAAAATATTAAAGTAAAAAAAATAAATCGTTAGATTGAAGATATAATTGTTTTTTAAACGTAAGAAAATCTATTGAGGTTATTTCAAATGCTTTTTTAAGCAAAAAAAATTTCACTCTGCATATTTTGTTAGTTTCACTAGGCTAAAATATCAATAAGATTTGTGATGTTTGATATCATACTACTAGATTTTTAATAATTGCAGTACAGGTCAGTCTCGTAGAACAGACCGTTTGTAGTTAAATTTCTTCTATTTTACTGATAGTACGTCAAAATACACTTAAAGTTCTTTCTCCCATTTTAATTGATGTTTATTTATTTCTAGCTTCTTCTAAAGTTGCTTTAATTCTTTTTTCTGTTTCGGCAATAAGTGATGTAGAGCTATTCCCTTCTTCTAGCCAAATTTTCATATCAATAGGTTCTAATACTTTCAAGAAAAAATTAATCCCAAACGGAATTGGCTTAAATTTATAGCGTTGCATTTGCCAAAAATTATCGATTACCACAGGAACAATAATAGGAGGATTTTTTGCCATGCTTTTAAACATCATCAGCATTCCTGCAGGTTTAAAATCTAGCATTTCTCCATCTTTAGAACGAGTTCCTTCAGGAAAAATACAACCTGCATAATTATTTTCTTCTATATATTTTGAAAATTGTGTCATGGCTGTTAGTGCTTGTTTTCTATCTTTTCTATCAATCAAAACAGAACCTCCATGACGCAGATTATACGAAATAGCAGGCGTTCCATACTCTAATTCTTTTTTACTCACAAATTTTGGATGGTACTTTCTGAATGTCCAAAGAATAGCAGGAACATCATAAATACTCTGATGATTCGAAACAATAATGATAGGTCGGTCAGTTGGAAGATTGGGTTGTTTCATATTTGGCAGTCTTGCGCCTAATGTATATAACCCTTGCATAAGCCAAAAAACCATATAATCTACACTTTTTTTGTGTCCTTTATAGCCCCAAAGATTTAGAGAAATAACTTGCAAAACGTGAAAAATACAGAGCGTAAGATAAAAAACAACAATAAAAATAGGTGTTGTAATCCAAGAAATAAGTTTGTGGAAGATATTCATTTTATGATAATTGGTTTTCTGATTGTCTGTTTTAGTAGTTTTTGATACAAAGTTGCTTATTTTTTCTTGAAAAAACACACTTTTTGAAATGAAAAAACGCTATTTCAAGTTTTTGAAATAGCGTTTCAATATACCCATTAAGGAGGCTATGCGATTGTTGGGGTATTTTTATATTTTTTTAATCTCCATCACCACTATCATACGTAATTGTAATTCCTAAAAGGGAAATCATTTCACTTTTGAAAAAACGAGTTAGTTTTTGTATTTCTGTCAGAACGTTATTTATAGCTGTTGGATTTGAGCTAATTTGAGTTTGTAAATCTTCATTTGGTAAAAGGTTGATTACTTTTTTGACTTCCTCTAACTGTGCTTTGGTTTCCAAAACGATTGCTTCTCCACCTTCTACTGACATCAAATATTCTTCAAAACCGATTCCATCTTGTCCGTTTAATGATTTTCCATACCAAATACGTTCGATATTCTCAAAATGAGCTTTCAAAAACAAAATAGATTCTTTGCTATAATAGGCTTCTACCAATGTTGGGTCAGCTTGCGTTTGTCCTGCTCGTCTTCCTAAAGGCAAACCTAATTTAAAATTTTTGATACTCTCAAAACTCTTATTCCACTCATTAAATAAAATAGAAACACCACTTCCTGCGTCTGTTCCTGTGTTATTTGTGAATGTTTCTTTGTAACCATTTGCCCAAGAATCATTTACTTTTTTTACTTCTGTTTGAATATTTTGAACTACGGCAAGCAAATATTCTTTTCTATTTGGGTCTGTATATTTTTCTACTACATTTGTTTTATTTTCTTTATCAAAAAGCAAATATTCTGCACCCAAAAAACCTCTTGAATCTCTATCAAAATTAGTTAATGAAGAGTTTCCAGCACTGATATAATTTTCAATTTTGGTTTCACTGACAGGAAAAGTTCCTACATTTTCTACAAGAGAACCGAGTGTTCCTTGTGCTGCACCAAAATTATAAACGTTGGCATCTTGAAAAGATAAATAAGCTGATTTCCAAGCAGTTTGAGCAGCTTCTAAGGTAGAAACGGATGGGTTTTGAGTAAAATTTTGAGTTGCTTCTACAAGTAAATTTGTATTACTTTCTAAGTTTTGATAGGACGGAATAATCAAATTTGTAGCTATATTTTCTAATAATTCTTTTCTATCAAATTCTGTTTTTTTGGTTTCTGTATCACTTCCACACGCAGAAAGTCCGAAAAAAGAAAGAGTTGTAAAAAAAAGAACGTAAAATTTAAAAAAAATATTTTTCATAGATTTAGTTGTATATATAGATAGTATGAGTTTTAAAAATCATTAAAAAGCAAACAACTTAAAAGGCTGTTTTTGCGTATATGATAGAATTATCTTAATTCTGATTAGTATTAAAATAGAAATTAAATAATCGCTATTTTTGTTTAGACTAATTTTAAATAAGGTTTTAATTTTCGACAAAAGTACACTCTACGCCTTTATTTTGCAAATCTGTTTTCAATTTTAAAAAATGCCCTATAATTCCCACATATTAAATTCAACTCATTCTCATATCATTGGAAGAACCGACTCAATTACAGGTGATGCTGTCAAAGAAAATGATAGGATTGTTTTTTGTGCTGTTTGTAAATCTTGCTTTTTAGAAGAGAGTTGGAAATATATGAATGAGCAGCATTGTGAACAAAATCAAACACTTGATGCTGTTCCTGCTTTGCCCTCTACACTTGTTGTAAAAAGACAAGGTGAGGAACTTTTGGCTGTTTTGAATGATGATAAAAATTTTACAAAAAATTCAAATTCTTTTATACTAAATGGTTTACTTTTAACTCTTCCCCTCACCCAACTTTTTGAAGAACTTTCAGATAATTTTTCAATTTCTCTCTTATTATCCATTATTTTAGGTTTTTCATTAGCTTTTTTTATCGGAAAACCCAAACAAATAAAAAGAGGAGAGAAAGATATATATCTTTTTGAAGATAAATTAGACATAGAAAGAGTTTTTTTTTACTGGAAAGACATAAAGCAAATACAGTTTGAAAGAAAAATGGGAGATTATACTACACGTTATTTATCCAAAACTCCAACTTTATCTATTTACCTCAAAGATGGAACAAAACAAGTCAGAATTCTTCCTACAAAAGATTATATAAGTATAGATTTATTCTTAAAGGGACTAGCAAAAATATCAAATTATACAGAGGTAGTTTTTTATACTGAACATCCACAGGAATATGAAAACAGCAAAAAAATCAAGAAAAACACAAAGGGACATCTCCTCATAAAAGAACCTACTAGATTATTAACTGACTCTGATTATCCTCATCAATTTTAAAAAAAATGTCTTACCATTCCCACAAATTAAATTCAACTCATTCTCATATCATTGGCAGGACTGACCCTATTACAGGCGATACTGTCAAAGAAAATGACAAGGTTGTTTTTTGTGCAAATTGTCAATCTTGCTTTTTAGAGGATAGTTGGATTTATATGAATGAAAGTCATTGTGAGCAAAATCAAACGCTTGAAACTGTTCCTGCTTTGTCTTCTAAAATTGTTGCTAGAAAAATAACAGAAGAGCTAATAGTTGAGCTACAAAAAAGAGTTAATACACTCATATTAGGGCTTCTATTTACTTTAATTTCTTTACTTAGCTTTGGATTTTATTATGACGGTCAAAAAGCAACATTAGAGATTGGAATGGTAATGTTTTTAGGTTCTGCCTTTGTAGGTTTTACATCAGGCTTTTTACTTTCGACAAATTTATTCAGAAAAATTATAGGATTTAACAAACAGGATATGCGTGTTTTTCAAAACAAACTAGAAATAGGAAAAGAAATATTTTATTGGAAAGATATAAAACAAGTTAAGTTTCAACGAGAAATGGAGGTTATACCTAATGGAAATTATCCAACAACATCTAAAATCCCAACTTTATTTATTTACTTCCATGATGAAACAAGACAAATCAAAAACCTTCCTACAAAAGATTATGCTACAATAGAGTTATTTTTGAAAGGATTAGCCAAAATATCAAACTTTACAGAAGTATATTTGTACAGCGAGCAATCACAAGAATATATAATTATTAAAAAAATAAAAGCACACACCAAAGGAAATATCACCGTAGGAGAGCCATTTAGATTATTAGCTGATTCTGCCTATCCTAACCAATTTTAAAGAAAATGTCCTACCATTCCCACATACTAAACTCCTCAACTCACTCTCATATCATCGGCAGAACTGACCCTATTACAGGCGATACTGTCAAAGAAAATGACAAGGTTGTTTTTTGTGCTGTTTGTAAATCTTGCTTTTTAGAGGATAGTTGGATTTATATGAATGAAAGTCATTGTGAGCAAAATCAAACGCTTGGTTCTGTGCCTGCTTTGCCTTCTACACTTACTATTAAAAATAGAAGTAAAGAAATGATTACTGAATTAAGGAATCAAGGAATAAATTTTAATATTGTAGTGGCTACTTGTATTTTTTCTTTTTTAATCCCTTTTTTTGGTTTGAGTACATCTAATGCCTTCGATATAAAATCGGCATTTACAGTTTCATTATGGATAACAGGACTGTTAAGTATTCTATCTGCCCTACTTACATCAACAGAGTCATTCAAAGAATTAGTAGGAAACACTAAAAATAATATCCGTATTTTCAGAAATCGAATTGAAATAGGAAAAGATAGTTTTTCGTGGAATGATATAAGACAAATCAAATATCAGCGAGAAATGAATCATGATTATGTATTAGACACACCTTGTTTATTAATTTATTTTGAGAATGGGAAATTTTTGAAGAAAAGTTTGCCTACTAAAAGCTATAAAAAAACAGCTGTTTTTCTAAACGGATTAGAAAAAATATCTCATTTTAAAGCCGTATTTTTTTATAGTGAAAGTTATGTTGAAAGAGCAACTATGATAAACATTCAAACAAAAAGTGATGGGAAAATAGAAATAGGAAAGCGTAGAAGGTAATAATAGAAGATATATTTATATTACATATTTAAATACAGTGTAACATAAGTTTGGCGATATTTTAAAAATATTTTTGATGACAAGTTTTATCAATAAAACAAACTGTCAGACACTTTCAGAAGTGTCAGTACAGTTAAAGAACTAAACTATCTAAAACTTCTGAACAGCTTTAGTCCTCAACGAAGTTAAAGTGTCTGATAGGAATAAAACAATCTCAAAATATAAACAAACTTTTGAAACAGTGTATTAAACTTAAATTCCATAAATGTCTTACCATTCCCACAAATTAAATTCAACTCATTCTCATATCATTGGCAGAACCGACCCAATTACAGGCGATGCTGTACAAGAAAATGATAGGGTTGTTTTTTGTACTGTTTGTAAATCTTGTTTTTTGGAAGATAGTTGGGATTTTATGAAGGAAAGACATTGTGAGCAAAGTCAAACACTTGATACTGTGCCTGCTTTGCCTTCTAAACTTACTATTAAAAATAGAAGTAAAGAAATGATTACAGAACTCAAAAATACAGGAATAAATATTGATTTTGTAGTGGGTGTTGTATTTGTTACTTTTCTAGTTTCTTTCTTTGGTTTGGCTACATCAGATACTTTTTTTGCTTATAGTTTGACAGCAACATTTATTGGTTCAGTATTTACAACAACAATATCAGCTATTTTGTCTAGTATTCTAAGTACCTCACAAACATTTAAAAGAATAGTAAAAAATGATAGAAATAATGTTCGTATTTTCAAGAACCGAATAGAAATAGGAAAAGATCATTTTTCTTGGAGTGATATAAGACAAATTAAGTATCAACGAGAAATAGTTGTTTATCAAGGACAAGAAGGACAAACAATTAGTACTTACACACCTATTATATTGATTTATTTTAATGAAGGGAAGTTTCTACAAAGCCGTTTGCCTACTGCCAATTATGAGCGTAACAAATACTTTTTGGAAGGATTAGCAAAAATTTCACATTTTACCGAAGTATTTTTTTACAGTGAAAGTTTTGAAGAATTACAAACGATGGATGCCATTCAGTCAAATAGTAATGGAAACATACAAGTAGGCAAACCTAGAAAAATAATTGATTATAGAGGAAAATCTGTATTCACTACATCAGACTGATAAAACTCCTAGAAAAATAGACACTATTTCATATTTCAATCAAAAATTTATGTCCTACCATTCCCACAAATTAAATTCTGTTTATCATTCTCATATCATAGAACGAACCGACCCAATTACAGGAGATGCTGTCAAAGAAAATGATAGTGTTGTTTTCTGTTCTATTTGTAAATCTTGCTTTTTGGAAGATAGCTGGATGTATATGAATGAACAACATTGTGAACAGAATCAAACGCTTGAAGCTGTTCCTGCTCTACCTATAAAACTTATTGCTAAAAAAGGAAAATCACAATTAATTACAGAATTATTGAGTTTGGAGATGAATTATGATGCTATCATAGTAGGTGCAATTATTCCTTTTTTTCTTACTTTATTTTCTATAAGTGCAATAGAACTTAATTTTGAAATAGAATTAAACTATGGAATTACGCTGTTGGCTGGAGTTATGGGTGCAATGTTGGCTGCTATGATGAGTTCTACTACTCAATTTAGAAAAATAATAGGGAATCATGAAGATGATGTACGTATTTTTAGAACCTATATTGAACTGGGAAAAGAGCGTATTTCTTTAGATAGGATAAGACAAATTAAATACCAACGAGAAACATATGTAGAACGAGTAAATGACAGAGAAATATATACTCAAATTTTTCCTAGCTTGTTGGTTTATTTTGACACTGGAAGTTTGACAAAAAAAGTTTTACCTACTGGAGATTATAAAAAAACAGCTACTTTTTTGAGAGGATTAGAACAAATATCTTATTTTAAAGAAGTCTTTTTTTATAGTGAAAACCAAAATGAATATGAAACCATGCAAAGAATTCAATCAAATAGTAATGGACATATAGTGATAGGAGAACCTGCTAGATTATTCCATTAACTAACAGAAATAGCCTATAATTAGAGATAGTACAGTATTAAATTTTAATAACTGACATACACAATTTAGTATCCTGTGGAACAGAGGACACAGTTTTATCTCTTCAAATGCTGATCTGTGAGATACAAAACAGCATTTTATCTAAAATCAATTAATAAAATAAAATTTAAACATACTCTTAGATTTTTAAAAAAAATACGTATCTTAATACAATTTAAGATAGGCAAAAAACAATTTTTACTTTCTTTATTGATTTTTTTGATGAGATACGTATTTTTATTCTTACTACTTCTATTTTCCTCTTCATACTTATTTGGACAAAATGATTCTATCAAACAAATCATTTTTGGTTCTGATTATGACTACCCTCCTTATGAGTTTATCAATAAAAAAGGTAATTATGATGGTTTTCATGTTGATCTAATACGTGCCATTGGAAAAGAAATGGGATATAAGGTAGAAGTAACTCTTGGAAACTGGACACATATTAGAGAAGAATTGGAACAACCAAATGGAAGAATAAATGTATCAGATATGATTTATTCAGAAGAAAGAGCGCAAGTTGTAGATTTTTTACCTCATCATGATATTGTTTCTTATGTTATTGTGAGAAATAAAAAAAGTACTCCCATAAAATCCATTGTTCAATTAAAAGATAGGTCTATTGTCGTAACTTCAATGGCGATTGCAGATGAATACATAAAAAAACAAGAACCAAGTATAAAAAGAATTCAGTCTGTTACTGATTTGCATGCTCTCAAAATGGTTGCTTCAGGAATGTGTGATTATGCGCTTATCAATCAATATACAGCTCATAAATTTATAGAGGAACACAATTTGGATGATTTGGCAGTAAGTGAAGATTTTATTTTTTCAAAAAATCTATCTTTTGTTATCAAAAAAGGAAATAAAAAACTAGCCCAAGATATTGAGGAAGGAATGAACCGAATAAAAGAAAATGGAATTTATTCAGAACTTTATGTTAAATGGTTTGATAATGAAAAAGAAGCCTATACACTTTTACTAAAACGATTAAAATGGTTTGCCATAATTTTTATTTCTCTTATCGTTATTGTAGGTAGCTGGGTTTGGACATTAAAAAAACAAGTACAAAGAAAGACAAAAAAACTTCAACAAGAAGTAGTAGAACGCCAAAAAATGCAAAGATTACTTTTTGATAAAAATGATGAGTTAGAAAAAAGAAATTATGAATTAGATAAATTTGTATATAGTGTTTCGCATAATGTACGTTCTCCGATTGCTTCTGCTTTAGGTTTGGTCAGCATTATTCAATTAGAATTTGAAGAGAATGAAAACCTTTCTTTTTATGTTTCGAATATTGGAAAAAGTCTGCACAAATTAGATTATTACGTAAATAAAATTTTAGCCTATGTAGCCAATAAAAACTTTAAAGTAAAAAAAGAACGCATCCATTTTGATGGTTTGATTTCTCAACTAATAGAAGAAGCAAAGTTTTTGGAAGGTGCAAATGAAGTAGGTTTTGAGAAACAAATTATACAAGAAGTCAAATTTTATTCAGATACAAACCGTCTTTATACAATTTTGGAATGTTTGATTGCTAATTCGGTAGAATATAGAGCAAAACGAGAAGAGCCTTCATTTGTCAAAATTTCGACACGAGTTACACGAACCCATGCTTCGATTACGATTGAAGATAATAGTGAAGGGATTGAAGAACAACAACTAGATAAAGTTTTTGAAATGTTTTATAGAGGAAATGAACGTTCGAAAGGAACAGGCTTGGGGCTTTATGTAGTCAAACAAACCGTTGAACAACTTGAAGGAACACTTCAATTACAATCCAATTATAAAAAAGGCTCTATTTTTACATTACAAATTCCTAATCTAGGAAAACAGGAAGTTTTGCCTGCCCAAACCTAGATATTTTTCAAAAAAGTAAATTAATCATAAGTCAATTATTTTTTCATTATCTAAATTAAATGTATAAATTGTTCTTTCTTACCTTTTAATGGTATTTGGGTGCATTACAAAAATAAAAACAGGGTTAAAACCCTATCGATTACCCACAAGTCTAAAATAGGTTGTTTTTGCATAAAATAGTTTCCAAAACAATGGAAATGTTAAAATTTGTAGGGCAAAGGCTTGCCTTTGACTGTATTTGTATTCTTTTCAAACTAAAAAATGACTACCTAACTTGTCAAAGGCAAGCCTTTAACCTACAAATACACTATCTGTGTTTTACGTTTAAAAACATGTGGGTAAACAGTAGGGTTAAAACCCTGTTTATGCGACAGTTTGTTATGCACCCTAGTATTTAGACTAAAATATTATTGTAGAATAATATCTACTTTTACCAAATTTATCTCAAATTAAAATTATATTATGAGTCATTTTCAGTTCCCTCTTCATCTTACTTTCAAAATAGGCACATTTGCAAACGATTTTATTGCTACCGATGCCAACGACCAAACACTTGCGTATGTACGCCAAAAAATGTTTAAGCTAAAAGAAGAAGTCAATCTTTTTACAGACGATTCCAAATCAGAACTTAAATATTCTATCAAAGCCAACAAATGGTTAGATTTTTCAGCTTCTTATGCTTTTGAAGATGCTTCAGGCAAAAACTTAGGAAGAGTTGCTCGTAAAGGCTGGCGTTCTATTTGGAAAGCAAAATATGAAATTTATGATATTTCAGATGAGCAAGATTTTATTATCGAAGAAGCAAATGCTTGGATAAAAGTTGCTGATTCGGCTTTGGGAGAAGTCCCTGTTTTAAATATGCTAACAGGTTATTTTTTCAATCCTAGTTATAATGTTTCCCGTCCTAATGGCGAAATTGTAGCCAAACTTAAAAAAGAACCTTCATTTTTTGGAAGAAGATTCAAAGTAGAAAAACTAGCTGAAATGAACGAAATAGAAGAAGAAAGAATACTTTTAGGTTTGATGATGATGATTCTTTTGGAGCGTAGAAGAGGATAATTTTAAAATTATGAATGATAAATTGTGAATTATGAATTTAATTCATTGACAATAATCCGTTTATAATTTTAATGTTTTTAAAGAAGAAATAAGTAATTAAAACCTCGTTGACGGTGAAACCTCAACGACGGTTTTTATTTTTATAATAAAATTATGAAAGAACAAATATTAGTATTTTCTACTCAAAAATACACCTATTTTCAAGAAGCATTTGTAAAAAAAGAAAATATATTTGAGAAAGGAGAATTAGAACACAAACTTTTTCCAGATGGAGAATCGTATTACAGAATTTTATCAAAAATTCAGTCAAGAGAAGTTGTTTTGATTGGTGGAACAGTTTCGGAACAAGATACGATGGAACTTTACGACTTAGCAAGTGGACTTGTAGATGAAGGTGTAAAAAAACTAACGATTATTATTCCTTTTTATGGTTATTCCACTATGGAAAGAACTGTAAAATCTGGCGAAATTGTTACTGCCAAAACTCGTGCAAGATTGCTTTCTGCTATTCCTCAATCCTATTTAGGAAATCGTATTGTTATGGTAGATTTACACGTTTCTGGACTTCAATATTATTTTGAAAGAGGTGTTCATACAGTTCATCTGTACGCAAAACCGTTGATTTTGGAAGCTGCTAGAAAGTTAGGAGGAACAGATTTTGTCTTGGCTTCTGCTGATGCTGGTCGTGCAAAATGGGTAGAATCTCTTGCTTTTGATTTGGGAGTAGATGCTGCCTTTGTTTATAAGCGTCGTTCTTCGGGAAGTGATACCGAAATTACAGGCATCAATGCAGATGTAAATGGAAAAAAAGTAGTTTTATACGATGATATGATTCGAACAGGTGGCTCACTTGTTAATGCTGCAAAGGTGTATAAAGAAGCAGGTGCAAAAGAAATTTATGTAGTAGCAACACACGGAGTTTTTCCAAATGGAAGTGTGAAAAGATTAGAAGATTCTAAATTGATAGAAAAAATAATTGTTACAGACACGCATCCAAACGCAAAAGAAGCAGCCCAAAAAACAGATTTTATAGAAATATCTTCTATTTCTGATTTATTGATTCAAGCTGTGAATTCATTTTGATAGAAAAAAAATAACTGGTTTAAGCATCGACACTTAAACCAGTTATTAAAAAATACTTTTGATTACTCTTTCTCCACTTTTTTGACATTATCATCACGTCTGTTGATGAGTTTATTGAGTGGGTCAATTCCAGCTTTTACAGGTTTGCCTTTTACTTTTATTGTAATTGTAGAATTTTCTTCTGTAATTTGGTGCTTTTCAAGATACAAAAGAGGAGCAAATTTATACCCTTCTGCATTTACTTCTTCTGGTTCTTCTCCATAAACTCCAATATCTATCCACTCTGTTAAAGGCAATTTGGTTTCTAATCCCAAAGAATCAGCTACCATTTTTTTACTTTTCAAGACTAAAGTAACTTCATACATATCATTTCCTAACTCTTTGTAAGTTGCTTTTTTGGTTTCGTTGTCATAAAAAGTAATATTTTCTACCAAATCAGTAATTAAATATTGAAGAGAATCAGGCGTAACAGCTTTTATTTCGTCTGTCAAATCTGTTGTAGTTGGATAAATTCCTTCACTAAATTTCCATTTATTGAGGTAATTTCTCAAAGCTAAATTAATTTTATCTTCTCCAATATAATCCTGCAAAGCAAACATAATCAAAGAACCTTTTCGGTAATGAATGTACTGCTGACCTTCTACCAAATCCAAAGGAAGTTCTTTTCTTTTTTCATTTTTTCTTCCTCTCAAATAGCTATTCAATTCATAAATCAAGAATTTCTGAACCATTTCTTTAGGATATTTATGTTTCATTACCATCAAAGCTGAATACTGCGAAAGCGTTTCTGAAAGCATCGTACCTCCTTGTACTGGTGCTTCTGTTACTTGATGTCCCCACCATTGGTGCGCCGTTTCGTGTGCCGTAACATAATAATTCATATCAATATCATCACTTTTCATATCCAACATAAAACCAATTTCTTCTGAATATGGAACTGTATTGGCAAATGATTGAGCAAATGATTGATAACGAGGAAACTCAATAATACGTAACTGACGATGTTGATATTCTCCAAAATTTTCAGAAAAATAACCTAAAGCATCTTTCATTCCGTTCATCATTCTATCCAAATTTGCTGTATGTTCTTTGTGATAATAAATTTCAAGAGCAACTTCTTTTTGTGTTCCATTCGAATCAGCTTTTGAAATCCATTTATCTCTCATTACTTCATAAACTCCAGATTGCATCGCATAAAAATTAGCCATTGGAGCATCCATTTTGTAATGAAAATAACGTCTGTCATTTTCTATCCATTCTTTTTGTAAATACCCAGGTGAAATAGCAATTTGGTCAGGCGAAGTACTCAGAACGATTTCAAAATCAATCATATCAGCATCATTTCCAAAAAGATTATGCGAATGAAATTTCTCTTCCTCACGAGCTGGCATACGTTCTTTTTCTGGTAAATCATATTCTTTTCGCTTGTCGTCGTCTCCTAATTCATATCCTTCATTATATCCCAAAGAAGGAAAAAAGCTATTATTAAAAAATGTTCCATTTTCCACTATATTGGTATTACTTCCACTTGTTACAAACCCTTCTGTTTCCAAAACCATCTTGAAGTTGAGTTTCATGGTTTCATTGGGCTGTAATGGTTTTGCAAGTGTGTAGATTTCATAGTTAAATTCTTTGAATTTGTCTTTTAGGCCTGCTTCTTTTGAGAACTTTAGATATTCAGTTTTGATATTTCCTCTATCTCCTTTCTGAATATGAATATCTGCAATCGGTTTGTTCGTTTTATTTTTTAATGTAAAATAGCCTTCTACAGTTACGTTTCTTTCTTTTGGAAAAATATCAACTTTAAGGTTTGCAGCCGTAATTTTTGGTAATTCTACATCTTTATATTGCTTTAATTCTTTTTCATAATTTACACTTACTTCTTCTTGTTGTTTCGAATTTTTATATTCATTCAACAAATTTGTATTATAGAAAGCAAATGAACCCAAAAATACAACAGCGACAAGACTTACCATAAGCCCAGCAGTCCATGTTTTATTGATTCTATATTTTCCAATCGTAAAACGAGTTTTGAGGTTTGTTTCTGTTCCTCTTACTGAAAAATAAACAGCCATAAAAAGCAAAGCCACCGAAAACATAATCCAATAAGCACTCATCCAAGAAAATGGCGTAACAAAATGCCCAAAGCTATTCATATCTGAATATGTTCCCAAGCTCATTCCACTTCCAAAGTGAAAAAGAGGATGTTCGATATCCATATATTGCAACAACCCATCAACAATAAAAATGATAATCATTGTAGCAAATCCAATGAACTTATTATTGACCATTACTTGTACAAACAAACCTAGTAAAGTATAAATAATCAGCATCGAAAGCGTGTCTGAAAACATTGTTTTGAAGTACAAACCAAGTTCGTAATTATAATATCCTTTAAAAGTTTGTATTAAAACTCCTGTCAAGATGAGCATTAAAATTAATACAGAATAGGACAAAATAAGAGCAAAAAATTTACTAATAATTCCAATCCAAGTTTGAGTAGGTAGTGCATCTACAATCAAATCCATTTTGGCTTCTCGTTCTTTCCAAACTAACTCTCCAGTATAAAAAACAGCAATAATCAAGAAGAATAAAGTAAAGTTATTTTGAATAAGTTCAATAACAGAATAAGTTGTCGGAAAAGAATATGCTCCATAAAGTCTATTCATATTCATTGAAGCAGCAAAAGTCATAAGCATTCCAGCAATCACAACGGCGAGAAAAGGAACTTCTTTAAAAAGGTTTTTAAAATAAAAAATGGTTAATTTAAAAAGGTGTTGAAGAGTTGCACCAAAACCAAAATTTAGGTTTACTTTTGGCAAATTAGTAATTGCAATCGGAGTAGCAACTGTTTTTATTTCTGATTTTGGTTTAAATAAACTCTGACGAACCACACGAAAAGCAAAACCTTTATACAAAACAAATAAGGAAACGATAGCAATACTAAGCCACAATAAACGATTATACAAAACAAAACCTGTAAGTTGAGCAGTTTGAGAATTTTGCTCTGCAATAGACCAATATTCTGTCTGTCTTCTAAAAGCAGAAATTCCAAATGGGTCTAGCCAAGCAACAATATCTTTGTATTCTAAAGAACTAGAAAGTTGAAGAGCAACAATATAAAGCACCAAAAGTAAAATTCCTTGTGTATAAACTACTAACATTTTACGGCTCAAAGCACCACCAGCAAACATAAGTGTTCCACTAATAAAAAGGTTTGTTACTCCAAAAAGCAAAAAAGGTTGTAAATAATGCCATAAATTAAAAGCCAAAAAACGTTCAGGTTCTGAAAATGATTTGAGATAGCCCAAAGTCATTCCGAAGAAAGCACCACTAAAAACAAAAATAAGAACAATGAGAGAACCTATAAAACGACCAAACAGATAATCTCGTTTAGTAATAGGTGTAGTAAATAGCATAGAATGCGTTTTGTGTTCGAAATCACGCAAAATACCTACGCCCATAATAGCTGAAACTATCATGCTAAAAAAGGCTGTAATAATAAGAATAGTATTGGCAAGAGTTACAGGAGCATTGATTTTGACTTGTCCTGCTGCACCTCCAATCTGAACAAAATCACTTGTCATGGCTGCAAGAGTGAGCAAGAAAAGAATGGCAAAATAAAGATAGGTCGCAGGACGTTTGAGCCTATATTTGAGTTCGAAACGAATAATTTCTAATAACATGGAAAAGGGAGTTAGGAAATGGAGATTGGAGAATTTCAATGAAATTAGTATTACTTCTAACTTCTAAAATCTGACTTCTAAATTTATTTACTGGCAACTGCTAACTGGTGATTACTAACTGTATTAAAATATACATCTTCCAAGTCTGCTTCTACGATTTCGAAACCTTCCTCGGGTTGAGTTTCAGAATAAACATGAATAACTGGTTTTCCTGCACTCATTCTATCCGAAATTACATTCATTCTTTTTTGATAACTTTCTACTTCGTTTCTTTCTATTTTTTTTCTCCATACTTTGTTTTCTAAAGATTCGATGGCTTTTAATGGATGAACTTGTAATAAAACTTCTCCTTTATTTATAATTGCCATATCTGTACAAAGTTCTTTTACATCATCTACAATATGTGTAGAAAGAATAACGATGGTATTTTCGCCAAGCTCGCTCAAAAGATTATGAAAACGATTGCGTTCTGCTGGGTCTAACCCTGCTGTTGGTTCATCTACAATGATAAGTTCTGGATTTGCTAAAAGTGCTTGAGCAATTCCGAAACGCTGCTTCATTCCTCCACTATATCCTCCTAAATTTTTCTTTCTTTTGTCATACAAATTTGTCTTGTGCAGAAGTGCGTGAACTACTTCTTTGCGTTCAGTTTTATTTGTAATTCCTTTCAAAACAGCCAAATGGTCTAATAAAACCTCTGCACTTATTTTTGGATAAACACCAAATTCTTGAGGTAAATAACCCAAAATAGAACGAACTTTATCTTTTTGTTCTAAAACATTAATACTCTCTTTTCCATTTTCAAAAGTAATTGTGCCACTATCAGCTTCTTGTAGTGTAGCAATAGTTCGCATAAGGGAAGATTTTCCTGCTCCATTTGGTCCTAAAAGCCCAAACATTCCTTTATTGATGGTAAGTGAAACATTGGTAAGAGCCTGTACGCCATTAGCATACGTTTTGTTTAGATTATTGATAGTTAATTGCATAACAGTAGTTGAGTGAGTGAAAAATGCTTTTTGAGTTTTAATAGAGTCTATTTCTCCTAACAGGTTGCACCAAGTCTATAAAAATTACAATTTTTAAGAAAAATTTAATTCCTTTTTTAATTTATCAAGTCATAACAACTGTTTTTTTAGAGACGAAAAAAACTTCTTACCTTCGCATCTATAAAAAATATATGTCAAGAAATTAAAATCGTCCGAAAAATTCAAAAATGAAGCTAAAAAAGGTGTTTTAGTTTCTAATTTTGGAAAAGAATGGCTCAGAATTGTTACACATTTAGATATTTCTAAAGAAATGATTGAAAGAGTTTTTAATGCCGTTTTGGGAGATACAACAGACGAAGAAGTAATAACTATTTTGAAAAATAGTCGTAAATAACTACAAACACAAGTATAGATAATTTACAAAAAATAAAAATGAAACAAATTATAAATTTTGGGTATTTAATTTTGATTCTATTACTATCCAGTTGCACAACTGATTTAACAAATGAGAATTTAGTCAATACCTCTGAGCCATTTGTATTAACAATAAATACAACTGATTCAGAAACTGGTCTTACAGAAAGTAAATCTATTAAGATTGAAGTAAATTCTGAAAAGTGGAAAAAAATAGTTGAATGGATGAATAATAATCAAGAAGGTTGGCATCAAGATTATGCGTCACATACTGGTGTAGATTATTTAAGTCAAGATAATTTTGGTCTAGCTTATAGAAAAAACTCAGAAGGAGTACTATTAATGTTTTCAGATAAAAACAACCAACCAAAACAGTTTTAAAGGAATTAAAAAAGGAGAGTTAGATTTCATTTATGTAGAGTAAAAATATATCTTCAAATTTTCTAGTATAGATAATTTCCAAAAAACTTCTTACCTTCGCATCTATAAAAAATATAAATCAAGAAATTAAAATCGCCGTTGTTGGTTTCCTTACCAACAACACAGAACTTATACTATGAACATTTCACTTAGCTGGCTCAAAAAATACATTCAACTTGAAGAATCTGCTGAAAAAATAGCAGAATACCTTACCGAAACAGGACTAGAAGTAGAAGGAATCGAAACTTTCGAACAAATAAAAGGTGGTTTAGAAGGTTTTGTAGTGGGCGAAGTTTTGACTTGTGAGCCTCATACAAATTCTGACCATTTGAACTGCACAACGGTAAATATTGGAGCAGAAGAAAATTTATCAATCGTTTGTGGAGCTTCAAATGTAGCCAAAGGACAAAAAGTAATTGTTGCTACAATCGGAACAATGCTTTATCCAGAAGACGGAGAACCATTTAAAATTAAAAAAGGAAAAATCAGAGGAGAAGTTTCCGAAGGAATGATTTGTGCCGAAGATGAACTAGGGTTAGGAAAAGGACACGACGGAATTTTGGTCTTAGAAGGCGAAAAAGCACAAGCCAAAAATGGAACTCCTGCAAGTCAAGTTTTTGATTTACAAAATGATATAGTTTTAGAAATTGGTCTTACTCCAAACCGAGTAGATGCAGCTTCACATTATGGAACGGCTAGAGATTTGAAAGCTCGTTTGAAACGTGAAATTTCTAAACCAAGTATTGAAGAATTTGACAAACTAAAGAAAGAAATTAATAAAACTGATGCCGTTCAAGTAGAAATTGCAAATGCTGAGGCGTGTCCAAGATATGCAGGTCTTACTATCAAAAATGTAAAAGTTACAGATTCTCCAGCGTGGCTCAAAATGGCTTTGGAATCTATTGGACAGAAATCAATCAATAATGTAGTTGATATTACAAACTATGTTTTGCATTCTTTTGGGCAGCCTTTACACGCCTTTGATGCTGATAAAATTAAAGGAAATAAAATTGTAGTTTCAACTTTAAAGGATAAAACAGAATTTGTAGCCTTAGATAAAGAAACATATAAATTAGCAGAAAGCGATTTGATGATTTGTGATTCTGAGCTAAATCCTCTTTGTATTGCTGGCGTTTTTGGTGGTTTGGATTCGGGTGTTTCTGATTCTACTACGAATATTTTTTTAGAGTCAGCTTATTTTTCGCCTGATTTTGTTCGTAAAACTTCAAAAATTCACGACCTTTTTACAGATGCTTCTTTCCGTTTTGCTCGTGGAACTGACCCAAATAATGTTCTTTATCCACTCAAATATGCAGCTTTATTAATTCAAGAAGTTGCAGGAACAGAAGAAACTATTTTTAGTGAAGTTACCGATTTGTATCCTCAAAAAATTGAAAATCCAACTTTTGAAGTTTCTTACAACTATTTGAACACGCTTATCGGAAATGAAATTCCAAAAGAAACTGTAAAACGCATCTTAAAAGATTTAGATATTGTAGTTTCTAATGAAAATGATGATAAAATAACTGTTTCAGTTCCAACTTATCGTGTCGATGTCTTAAAACCTGCTGATATTGCTGAAGAAGTTTTACGTATTTATGGATTGAATAATATTGATTTTCCACAGACAGCAGCGACTGATTATATTGCACCTTCCATTTCAAAAGACCAAGAAATTCGTAAAAAAACGGCTGATATTTTGGTAGGAATGGGCTTTTCAGAAATGATGAATAATTCGCTTACTTCGTCAAATTATGCAAAGGCTTTAGAAATAGAATCTACAAGTGTAAAAATGCTAAATCCATTGAGTGAAGATTTGGACGTAATGCGTCAGAGTTTGCTTTTTGGTGGTTTGGAAAGCATTACAAGAAACTTGAATAGACAAGAAGAACTCATAAAAGGATTTGAGTTTGGAAAAGTTTATTCAAAAATAGAAGAGCCTAAAGATGACGAACATAAATACTTCGAAGAGTGGCAACTAGGTCTTTTCTTAGTTGGTTCTACGCTTACTTCTTGGAATAAAAAAGCTACTCCAGTTGATTATTTTCAGCTTTCTAGTGTCGTTCAACGAATTTTGAAAGCAGTAGGTTTTGATATTTCTGATTTTGACCAAAACAAATTGAGTGAAGATAATGAACTTCAATACGGCATCGAACTTACAAAAAGAACAGGAAAAGATTCTTTTGAGCAAATTCTGAAAATGGGATTGGTAAAGAAAAAATTGTGTAAACTCACAGAAACAAATGCAGAAGTTTTTTATGCTCAAATTCGTTGGGAAGCTTTATTAAATCAAAAAATGAAACCAAGAGAGTTTTCTGCGCTTTCAAAATTCCCTGTTGTGCGTCGTGATTTGTCTATCGTTTTGGATAAAAAAGTTTCTTTTGCTGAACTTGAAAAAGTAGCTCAAAAAACAGAGCGAAAAATTTTACAAAATGTTTCTGTTTTTGATATTTACGAAGGCGACAAAATTGAAGAAGGCAAAAAATCGTATTCTGTTGCATTCTCATTGCAAGACAAAAACAAAACACTAGATGAAAAAACAATCGAAAAAACGATGCAAAGACTTATTGCTGCTTATGAAAAAGAAGTAGGTGCTTTGATTAGAAAGTAATTTTTTGGTCGTCGGTGGGGGTACCGACAACGGCAGGTTTGAAAACTGTCAGAATATTAGTATTTGTAGGGATAAAGTACGCTTTATCCCTTTTTTTATGTCTTATTTTTTCAGTTGAATATTTGCATCTGCTTTCAAACAAAACTCTCCTTTTAATTTACTGGCTACCAAATCTCCGAAAGTTAAATCTGCTTTTACATCTCCTTTCAGAAATAGAATACTAGGTTCTATACTATTTTTTGGAAATAAATAATTGAATGATAAAATTAAAATTAGAAAAGGAAGATAAATAAGTCCTATTATAAAACGACGAATATCAATTATTTCAAGTTCACTTTCAAAATGATGAGCATAATTAAAATTATCAAAATTCAAATTATATTTTTTGATATATTCTTCTAATAAAAGAAGGTTGTCATCTCCCCAAAAATCTAAATCTTCTCCTATTTTAGTTTTAAGATTGAGTTTTTCATTTTCTTTTTTACTTAATTTTAGAAATGATTTTATTTCTAAATAGGATTCTTTGATTTCTTTGTAGCTAAATTCCATAAAATTATTTTTTTGAATTAGAATTGCTAAATAAAGTGAAATATTTCTGTTAATCAAAATTTAAAAAAACTCTTCTATTGCAACACTTTAGCTTATCCTCAACGTATTGAAAACATACTATGAATTTTTAATAATTTTTTAGAAACTAATAAACGATGAAACCAAACATTACTCTCGGCATTGATAAGCCATGTTCAGAAAAGTTTGAGAATTTTAAAGCTACAAAAGTGGGTGGCTTTTGTGGTTCTTGTCAGAAAGAAGTCATAGATTTTACCCAAATGACTGATAAAGAGATTATAGCCTATTTCCAAAATAATCAAAAAAAGTCTTGTGGTCGTTTTAATGAGTCTCAACTCAAAACCTATTCTACCGTTACTCCTTCAAAAAGAATATATAGCTTGAAAAAAATAGGAATTGGTTTGATGAGTTTTTCTCTTCTTTCTCTCTTGACAATTAGTAAAAGTCAAGCACAACAGACTAATCCAACTGTGATTACAGAAGCATCTGAAAAGAAAGAAAAAGATAACGAAGATAAAAACCTGACGACTACAATTAACCAATTTACCATAACAGGAAATATTACTAGTCCAGATGGAGCTTTACCAGGGGCAACAGTTTATATCAAAGGAAGTAAAATAGGAACGACCACAGATATTGAAGGAAATTTTAGTCTTGTTATACCTGATGGAGAAGTTACACTCATATTTTCATTTGTGGGTTACAAAAGCGAAGAAATACAAATCACAGAAAATAATCCACAAAATTTAAAAGTCTTTTTAAGTTCTGCTTGTGAACTTCTGGGAGAAGTAAGTGTCAATGAAGTATATCAATCAAAACAAACAGTTTGGCAAAAATTTAAAGGTTTATTTAGATGATTCGATTTTTATGGATTTTATTTTTGTTCATTACTGGAATAGCTAAAGCACAACTCAGTGATTTTGGAAATGTAGATTTTCGTAAAGCTGATAGTGTTGCAAATCACTACAAAGGCGAGAACTTAAAAAACTTGCCTTTACTTTCTTATAATTTGACAAACTCGTTACCTTCTCAAGTAGAAAAATTTAGAGCGATATATACTTGGGTAAGTACTAATATTGAAAATGATTATTGGGGATATGTCAAAAATAAACAGAAGCGCAAACAGTTTCAAAATGATAGTTTAGCTTTGAAAAACTGGAATACATCTTTTTCATCAAAAGTATTTGAAAAATTACTTAAAGAACAAAAAACGCTTTGTACAGGCTATGCTTATTTAATCAGAGAACTAGCAAATATTGCAGATATAAATTGTGAAATTGTGAATGGGTATGGAAAGACTGCAAGTAGTAATATGAATGAGGAAAACAGCATTCCAAATCATTCATGGAATGCAGTAGAACTTGATAACAAATGGTATCTCTGTGATGCAACTTGGTCAAGTGGTTTTTTTGATGTGGATAAAAATGAATTTATTTCAGAATATAATGAGGGTTATTTTTTGACTGAACCCAAATTATTTATCAAAAATCATTATCCTTTAGAGAAAAAATGGATGCTTTTGAATAATAAACCGACTCTTTCTGAATTTTTGAATGCACCATTAATTTATTAAACATGCTTTTAATTCTCAACTTATTCCATTAGAACCTCAAAAAATGAAAATGGAGATAGGTAAAAATGAAACAATTAGTTTTTTATTTGAAGCTCCCGATTCACTCAAAACAGAAAATATTAAAATAGAACTTAGTTCAGGTTCTACTAAATATGCTAAAAAACCCATTATTAGCACAACTAAAGAAGGATTGATAGAATTAAAATATACTTTTGAAAAGCTAGGTTATTATGATGTTCATATCAAAATTAACGGTCAATATCTTGTTACTTATACTGTAAGAGTGAGAAAGAATAAAAAGTAAAAGAGAAATGATATTTTTATCAAACTGTTATTTCTCTTTTTATTTTACTCTTCCTCCTTTTTAAAATAAAATCTAAAATTTTTTATCTGTTCTCTCTCATCGTCTCTCATCTCCTCTAATTCAAACTTGACAGGACGACCAGTAAACGAGTTTTCAGTTTTATCTTCTACTTTAAAATAGCGATTATCAACCTTTCCAACATCTACAATCTGAACCATTAGTGTATCTCCATCAAGTTGCCAACCCAAAATAGGAAGTCTAGCTTCATTTATTCTATCTCCCTCTATGTCAAAATAACCTGCTTGATATTCTCCACCTCTACTTTCTTGTAAATTCAATTCAAGAAAAGGAGTATCTTTTTGTTCTACTTTTTCAGCTTTATGAATCCAACGTCCAATCATTTTTTTGTCTTGCTCATTGTTCCATTCAAATATATTCTCGTCAAATTTTTGATTTACTTTTATGTATTGCACAACTGTTTTGTTTGCTTCCATTTTTACTCCGAAAGGAAATAAAACACCTTCTACTTTACGGTAATCGCTATAATAACTTAGTTGACCTGTTCTACTTAGCTTCAAAACTAAAAGTCCTGTTTTCTTGTCATAAGCCCTTGTTTGAGAAATTCCCTTTAAATCTGTAATCGTGATTTGATAAGCTGAAACAGAATCATTTACATTTCCCTGCCCTGAATATCTTATTCTATATTTATCAGATAAAAAGTTTAGCTCTTCAAATGTTTTTTCATGTCCCATTACTTCCATCAGTGTAGAAAAAATTGCTCCCATTATTTGACCTTTTGTATTGACAATCGCCATGTTATCTCTAGCAATACTAAACATAGAATCTCTTTTATTTTCAGAATAACCAGACTCTCCAATAATTATTTTTGAGTGAAGAAATATAGTATCCTTCACTTTACCATTATCAGTATATATCTTATCTACAAATTCGATAGTCTTGATTTTACTTATAGCTTCTCTACCTCCGATGGCTTCCAAATGTCTTTCAATTATTTCTTCGGCAGTAGGAGTATCATTTTGAGAAAAAGCACTTTGAAAACTAAAAGAGCAGATAATAAGTAGAAATATTTTTTTCAGAAAGGATAAAGACATATTTTTTTATTTTTTGTGAGCGTAATGTAAAATCTAAATGTAAACATAAGTATTTATTGTGTTTTTTATCTAAAGTTTCAAACTAATATTAATCTATAACCTAGAAAGCAAAACAGATATTATTTTACTTTCTAGATTTGAATTTATCAAAACAATCTAATTCGTTTCCACAAAATTAGTTTCCAACTGCTTTCCTTTTGGATATTTGATGGTGTATTCTAATTTGAATTTCTTAGAGTCTGATGCAGAAATTTCGGTATTCCAGATTACTTGACCTGTTCTAGAATTTAACTCTCCACCACTTAGATTTTCTGTTTCTACCTCAATTCGGCTATCCATAGAAAGAGGAATTTGGTCAATAATTTTTATACTTACTTTGCGACTCAAATTATTTTTGATTATAATTTCAAAAACTTTTGATTCCTTTATGTTTGAGCCTATAAATTTTCTTTTATTTTTGTCTTTGAGTGTAATCCGTTCAGCTATAATACGGCTGTCTTTTCCTAATGAAACGGCTAATGTATCGCCCGAATTTTGTGTATCAAGATACGTTTTGCCTACAAATTTATTCTCAAAATAAATATTTACATCTCCAGAAACGAGTTGATATTGTTGCCAGTCTGAAAGATTTGCCATCAAGAAACCTTCTTTGTTTTTTCCTGCAAAAACGGTGTATTGATAATCTGTTTCTACTTCCATTTTCGAAACTTCTACCAGTTGTTTTCTGCCATCAGAAAGAATCGTATAAGGCAAACTAATTTCAAATTCGGCTGCTAGAGCTGTTTCCTTTGTTTTGGTATAATCTGCAATCGACTCTGATTTTTCATCTTCTCCACCCCAATCATCACCACTTCCCCAGTCATCTCCTCCTCCAAAACTATCTAAATCATCACTTGTAAATCCCATTGCAATTTCTTCTTCAGTAAGTTGTACTTCTTCATTCGCTTTTTGAGGAACAAAGATTTTCAAATGTTGTGCATAAAATTCAGGTGTTTCGGTGCTTTGTGTTGGGTCGGCTGTCGATAAAGTCAGATTTATATCTTTCCAATCAATTCCTGTGGTCTGGCTTACGTGCGCTCTGTACGAAATTTCCATTGGTTCGCCTACTTCCTTTGCTCTCAAATCATAAACAGGATTCCAAGAAACATTTTTAACTAAATATTGCAACATAAACTCTACACTTACAGCAGATTTAGCTTCCAAACTCACAATCACTTCCCCAGAAGGAATATCGACTGACAAATCAAAACTAGAATTTGTGCTTTTATTGAGCATACGAGACAAATCACTTTGCAAACGTCTTATAAGTTGATTATTATCGTTTTCTTCTTGTTTATTTTCTCTAATTTCTTTGCGAACTGTCGTAATTCGTTGCCTAACAAAATCAGCCATTGCAGCTAGTTCAGTAGGAGTAAGTGGACGATTTTGGCTACTTATTTTTTGATTATCAATTAATAATTTTTCTTCATTTTGTAAGATTTGCAAATCATCAGAGAGTTCTTTTTGTGCTGTTCTAGCATTTTGAAGAGAATCTCTAATTTTTTGAGAAATTGCCCACGCTTTCGGATTTCTGCGGCTTGTAATAGTTGGCTGAACCGAAAAAATAGTTACTTGACTAGAATTAGCTAAAAGTTGAAAACTACTTTCGATAAGTTTTGGAGAAAGTCCTGTAAAAATAATTTCGTTTTTTCCTTCTTTTAGGTTTGCTTTTGCCGAGCGTGTAATTTGCGCTCGTGTTCTGAAAACAGTTACAGATTCAATTTTGCTAGTTACAGATTGGGAATTTAGATTTTGAGAAAAAGCAAGATTACTTTGTAGAATAAAAAAGCAACATAAAATTGATAAAAGTAGAGTAGGTAAGGTATGACTTTTCATAAATATTTTTTTAAGATGAATTTGTAATTTTTGTGAATTATTTAGTAATAATAACCCCAAGTAGTCTATTTTATTGTATATTTTTTTTCGATTTGATAATACATGAGTGAAACTTTGTCCACAAAAATAGCATACAATTACTTAAAACTGTATGCTATCTAGAAGATTCAATTTTTAAATAAAACCCTAATTCGTTTCCACAAAATTAGTATCCAACTGTTTTCCTTTTGGGTATTTGATGGTATATTCTAATTTGAATTTCTTAGAATCAGAAGCAGGAATTTCAGTATTCCAAACAACTTGACCAGTTCTAGAATTTAACTCTCCACCACTTAGATTTTCTGTTTCTACTTCAATTCGGCTATCCATAGAAAGAGGAATTTGGTCAATAATCTTCACACTTACTTTGCGACTCAAATTATTTTTGATTATAATTTCAAAAGATTTTGATTCTGTTATATTTGAGCCAATAAATTTTCTTTTGTTTTTGTCTTTGAGTGTAATACGTTGAGCTACAATACGGCTATCTTTTCCTAACGAAACGGCTAATGTATCGCCCGAATTTTGTGTATCAAGATAGGTTTTTCCTACAAATTTATTTTCAAAATAAATATTTACATCACCCGAAACGAGTTGATATTGCTGCCAGTCTGAAAGATTTGCCATTAAGTATCCCTCTTTACATTGCCCTGCAAAAACGGTGTATTGATAATCTGTTTCTACTTCCATTTTCGAAACTTCTACAAGCTGTTTTCTTCCATCTGAAAGAATCGTATAAGGCAAACTAATTTCAAATTCGGCTGCTAAAGCTGTTTCTTTTACTGTTGTATAGTCTGCAATAGAGGCTGACTCTTCTACTTCAATATCATCATTATAACCTCCACCATCTCCCCAAGCTGCATCTACTGCTGCTTCTTTTTCTGCTCTTGCATATCGTGCTTTTTGATTTTTATATGCTGCAACAGGCTGATAAATTTTCAAATGTTGAGCATAAAATTCAGGTGTTTGGGTGCTTTGGGTTGGATCTGCTGTCGATAAAGTCAAATTTATATCTTTCCAATCAATTCCTGTGGTCTGACTTACGTGCGCTCTGTACGAAATTTCCATTGGCTCTCCCACCTCTTTTGCTCTCAAATCATAAATTGGATTCCAAGAAACATGTGTAACTAAATACTGCAACATAAATTCTACACTTACAGCAGATTTTGCTTCCAAACTCACAATCACTTCCCCAGAAGGAATATCTACTGCCAAATCAAAACTTGAATTTGTGCTTTTGTTGAGCATACGAGACAAATCACTTTGCAGACGGTTTATAAGTAAATTATTTTCAGCTTGTTCTTGGTTTGTTTCTCTGATTTCTTTTCGAACTGTTGAAATTCTTTTCCTGACAAAATCTGCCATTGCAGCTAATTCAGTAGGTGTAAGTGGACGAGTTTGACTACTAATTTTTTGATTACTTACCAATAATTTTTCTTCATTTTGTAAGATTTGTAAATCATCAGAAAGTTCTTTTTGATGAGTTCTTGCATTTTGAAGTGAGTCTCTAATTTTTTCAGAAATTTTCCACGCTTGTGGATTTCTTCGGCTTGTAATAGTTGGTTGAACTGAAAAAATAGTTACTTGACTTGAGTTAGCTAAAAGTTGAAAGCTATTTTCTATAAGTTTTGGAGAAAGTCCTGTAAAGATAATTTCGTTTTTTCCTGTTTTCAGATTTGCTTTGGCAAGGCGTGTAATTTGTGCTCTGCTTCTAAATGCAGTTACAGATTCAATTTTACTTGTTACAGGTTGAGAGTTCAGACTTTGAGAGAATACAAAACTTGATGGTAAGAAAGCAAAATAAATTGATGCAATTAGAATGAGGGATAGACATAATTTGGAGTTTTTCATAAAAAAGTAGTAGTTTGAATTTATTGAAAAAAATGGATTGAAGTTTCACTTACAAAAGAAGAGAAACAAGAAAATCAAAAAAGGCATACAACCAATTTCGTGATTTTATACCTTAGATGCTAATTTTAGTTTTATTCCATAAATAATTTTGAGATAAATTTTGTAATTCTAATATCCATATTCTCTCACATACTCTTGTACTGTTTTTTTTAGATTCTATATTTTCATTGTAGTAACAGTGAAAAAACATGTGTGGTTTTATTAAAAAATCAAAGTTTAAACTGCACTTTCTAGTCTTTTTATCTATATTTTACATAAGTTTAATTCCATAATAAATTGGTTAATTAGTCTTTGTAAAGAAAAAATTCAGCTAAAAGAAAGTATATGTTGATTTTTTGTTGATTATTAATGTGTAAATTTTGCACAAACTATTTTTTATTCCTACTTTGTAAGTGTGGTTTAATAAGTTCTCTTCATAAAATAACCATTAAAATCAATTTTATATGTTAAAAAAAATTATCCTATCAACATCTCTTCTTTTTACTACTCATATAGCTTTTTCGCAGGGTGTAGCCATCAATGAAGACAATAGTAGTGCAAATGCTTCTGCTATTTTAGATATTAAATCTACAACAAAAGGCATGCTTGCTCCTAGAATGAGTGCAGCACAAAAAACAGCTATTTCTAGTCCTGCAACAGGATTGCTAATTTATCAAACAGATGGAACAGCAGGTTTTTATTATTATAATGGTTCTGTTTGGACATTCATTAATGCAGCAGGCGTAGCAGGACAAGATGGTCTTAACTCACTTAGTAAAACTACAACTGAGCCAGCAGGAGTAAATTGTACGAATGGTGGAATCAAAGTAGAATATGGTTTAGACATAAATACCAATGGAACACTAGATACAGGAGAAGAAAATGCTACACTTACAAAATTTGTTTGTAATGGTGCTGACGGTGCGACAGGAGCAACTGGACAAGGTGTTCCCGTAGGTGGTACAACAGGACAAGTACTCACAAAAGTAGATGGTACAAACTACAATACACAGTGGGCAACGGCTGGAGGAGGAGGAGAGATAACTATAGTAAATGCTGAAGAAACAGGAAGTGCTACAACAATAACAAAAACAAATACAACATTAGCAACCATTATTGTTCCAAGCACGGGAAAATATTTAGTTACAGTATTCTGTAATACTGAATATTCAGCATCTACAGCAATGTCACTTACATTAGATCAAGGAGGTGTTATCAAAGTAGCAGGATCATTTTATGACGATAATGCTATGTATGCAAATATTTCTATGGTATTGGATTTAACAACTACAACAAGTTTAACTGTGAAAGGAAAACTTGCAACTTGGAGTACACCAGCTTCTGCTAATTGTGTTGTAAAATATTCATTAGTTAAACTAAATTAAAGAATTAATAAAAAGAAGCTTTATTAAGAAGCTATTACATACTCTATTATCACTCAAGAGCTGAATTACTTATCTCAATAAAAAAAGCTGCAACAGGAGTTCCAACTACTATAACTTTTCCTTTTACTATTGAGTAATTATCAGTTTAAATTATTAATTATACAAATCTATTCTAATCTTACTTTTATTATGTTAAAAAAAATTATCCTATCAGCCTCTCTTCTTTTTACTACTCATATAGCTTTTTCCCAAGGTGTAGCTATCAATGAAGACAATAGTAGTGCAAATGCTTCTGCTATCTTAGATATTAAATCTACAACAAAAGGCATGCTTGCTCCTAGAATGAGTGCAGCACAAAAAACAGCTATTTCTAGCCCTGCAACAGGATTGCTAATTTATCAAACAGATGGAACAGCAGGTTTTTATTATTATAATGGTTCTGTTTGGACATTTATTAATGCAGCAGGCGTAGCAGGACAAGATGGTCTTAACTCACTTAGTAAAACTACAACTGAGCCAGCAGGAGTAAATTGTACGAATGGTGGAATCAAAGTAGAATATGGCTTAGACATAAATACCAATGGAACACTAGATACAGGAGAAGAAAATGCTACACTTACAAAATTTGTTTGTAATGGTGCTGACGGAGCAACAGGTGCTACTGGAGCAACAGGAGCAGCTGGACAAGGTGTACCAACAGGAGGAACAACAGGGCAGGTGCTTACTAAAATAGATGGAACAGACTATAACACGCAATGGGCTGTGGCTGGAGGTTCTAGTTTACCAAATCAAACGGGTAATGCAGGTAAATACTTAACGACTGATGGTACCAATGCAAGTTGGGCAGCTGTACAAGGTACAGGTATAGGCATTGTAAAAGATGCAAATGATGTTACCTTAGGAAAAGCTATAGACATAGATGCTGGAGGTATTACTATTTTGACTTCTACAGGTTATATCTATTTTATTAGTTGGGCTGCTGTATTTCCTGATGGGCAAATTTATTACTCAACATCTACCTGTGGAGTAGGTACTAAATGGTTAAATGCTGGTTCTACCTCACCACGTCCAAGAAATGTAAAGTTTTTAGTTCATGATCCTCCTACAGGAGATTTTTATATTTTAGATAATGCTGATGCAAATGGTATGGCAGTGAATGTTCCATTTACAGCAAACTCTATTTGGAACTATGGTTCATGTTCTTCTGGTTCTATGAGTAATGGAGGATGGTTGTTAGCACCAATAACAAAAGCTGCTGCAGGAATTCCTGCTACCATAACTCCTCCACTTACTGTAGAATAAATTTAATTTTTAAATACTGTCTAAATCAACTATTATGTTCAAAAAACTTATACTTTCAGCCTCTCTTCTTTTTGCAAGCCATGTGGCTTTTTCCCAAGGTGTTGCAATCAATGAAGATAATAGTAGTGCTAATGCTTCTGCTATTTTAGATATTAAATCTACAACAAAAGGCATGCTCGCTCCTAGAATGAGTGCAGCACAAAAAACAGCTATTTCTAGCCCAGCAACAGGGTTACTTATTTATCAAACAGATGGAACAGCAGGATTCTATTATTATAATGGAACAGTTTGGACATTTATTAATGCAGCAGGCGTAGCAGGACAAGATGGTCTCAACTCCTTGAGCAAAACTACAACTGAACCAGCAGGAGCAAACTGTACGAATGGTGGTATCAAAGTAGAATATGGCTTAGACATCAATAGTAATGGAACACTAGATACAGGAGAAGAAAATGCTACACTTACAAAATTCGTTTGTAATGGTGCTGACGGAGCGACAGGAGTAGCTGGACAAGGTGTACCAACAGGAGGAACAACAGGGCAAGTACTCACAAAAGTAGATGGAACAAACTACAATACACAGTGGGCAACGGCTGCTGGAGGAGGAGCATCAGGACTTACTTTGAAAGATGCTAATAATACTGTATTAGGAGAGGTTTTGTTAGTTAGTCCAAGTCAAATAACTGTATTAAGCTCTACAGGATATATTTATAATGTTCAATGGGATGGAACTTTCAGAGGAGAACAGATATATTATTCTACCACAGGTTGTAATGGTACAAGAATGTTAAATGGTTCTGTAGGATCAGCAAGAGGTGTTAAGTATCTAGTCTATGATGGAGCAAGTAGTGGTTTTTACACTGTTGCTAATCCTAACTCAAGTGGAGTAGCCATAGCTGTAGATTTTTTTAGTGCAACTAATATATGGGCTCTCTCTGATCAAAATTGTGGTAGCACAAGCACAAGTGACAAAGATGGATGGATATTAACATCAATCACAAAAGCTACTGCTGGTGTTCCAACTACTATAGTAGGTCCTTTAACTATTGAATAAGTACTATTTCTTGTTTTTAAGAGTATAAAATAGTGTCGTAATTTGATTTTTATAGCACAGTGATTTTTAAAATACTGTATATAAAATAAAATACTTTATTATTCATATTCTTGACTAAATAATTTTATATAACAATTATTAAATTCTATTCTATGAAAAAATATATAATTCTATTGCTTTTACTGGGCTTTATTTTGCCCCTAAAAGCTCAATACCTCAAAAATGACGGTGCAAAAATAACCATTGGCTCTAGCAGCTTTGTTAGGGGGGGGGAATGGACAAATACAAATGGAGCTTCGCATACCAATTTATTTGGTAGTTTGAGTCTTACCCAAAATCTCCTCAATAATGGCGTTTTTATAGGAGCAAATGCCTCTACACTTTATTTTATTGGATCAACCATGCAAAATATACAAGGAACAAATTCTATTTCTTTGTATAATATGCAAATCAATAATAATGCAAATCATGTCACTCTACAAAATAGTATTACTATTTCTAATCTTCTGAGCCTAACAAATGGTCGTTTGATTAGTGAAGCAGCTCCAATTTTCTTTTCTTCAACAGCTTTAAATCCTGTTGAAACAAATGCAAACCGTATTATAGGAACAGCAACCCTACAAGGCTATAACATTGGTACAAGTAGTTTATCTACTTTTTTGGGTGTTTCTTTTGACGCAGGTGCAGATTTAGGAGATGTAAGCTTTACTCGTTACACAGGAACACAAGGAACTATTACTAATACTACAAATACAGGTATTGGTGTTTATTGGTCTTTTATAAGTGATTTGGATGCTTCTCGTAATTTATCTTTTAGTTGGCTTTCTGATTTAGATAATGGCAAAGATCTAAATCAAATGCAGCTTTGGCGTTCTACTACTACTACAGCAGCTGGACAATGGACTTCTGTGAATACTTCTGTTGATATGTCTTCTCGTTCATATACATATGCAAGTACAAACTTACAGAAACACTGGTCATTTTCTGATGTGTTAAATCCTTTATCTAATCCCCCTACCTTCACTTCTACCATTACAAATATAGGTTGTTCTGGAGGAGGCACAGGAGCTATTGATTTAACAGTAACAGGAGGCACAGGAAGTCCTACTTATCTTTGGAATACAGGAGCTACTACAGAGGATATTTCTGGATTAGCAGTGGGTGAATATACAGTTACGATTAGTGATGGAGGAACTGATTATACAGCACGCTACTTTGTAGGCTATGATTTGAATTGGACAGATTTGACTAATTTTACAGTGAATGCAGAGAAAGAATTAGTCAAAGGAGCTACTACAGGTTGGGATAGTGATGCAAATTCAGTAGAACGAGTAATAGGTGATGGAGGTATTGTATTTACAGCCTCTGAAACAACAAACTCCTATATTGTTGGTCTTTCTTATCTCAATAATACTGTTGGTTTTTCGGATATTGGATATGCTATTTATCTAAATAGACTGGGAGAAGTAGAAGTCTATCAACAAGGAAATTATATAGGAAGTCATGGTAATTATGTATCTGGCGATATTTTCCGTATCACTCGTAGTGGCACAACCATTACGTACTCTAAAAATGGTGTTCCTTTTCGCACTCAAACCAATGCTAAAAGTACAGATTTATTTGTGAGTGCTACTATGTTTGATGCTTCTTCATCAATTCCTCAAGTTCAATTTACGAGTTGTCCTATTTCTTTAGTAGTTTCTACGACTTCAAATAGTTGTCCTGCTACTACTTCAGGCAGTGCAGTGGCAAGTTTAGTAGGAGAAGTTCTTCCTGTTACCTATAGTTGGTCAGGTGGTGGAGAAACTACAGCTAGTATCACAGGCAAACCGAATGGCACTTATACAGTAACAGCTACTATTGCAAGTGCTGGTTTGGTTCTTAGTAAATCTGTCGTTATTGGTAATATCATTACTTGGGAAAATGAAAATAATGTTTCTGTTGTAGGTAATGTTGTCTCCAAAACAGGTACACAAGGCTGGACAAGTGGAGCTAATTCTACCCAACAGTTGAGTCCTACAGTAGATGGATGGGTCAATAACACAATCACTTCCACTTCCACTTCCACTTCCTATATGTTTGGTTTAGCCAAATCCAACACAGATGCAGGCTATACTTCCATTACATATGCGTGGTATGTTACAAAAAATGGGATTGCTTATCCCAATTATAATGCTCAATCAGGAGCAGGTGTAGCTTATCAAGTAGGCGATAATTTGAGAGTAGGACGAGAGGGAAATCAAATCAAATTCTATAAAAATGAAGTTGTTGTTTATCAGTCTACAGTGGTTACAGGAGAACGTTTGGTAGCTGATGTTTCCATTTATACACTTAATGGGACAGCAGGAGTTTTACAAAATTCATTTTGTGGAACAACAGGAGGTGAAACCTATTCGTCTGTTGTTACCGATTTTGATTGTGGCAGTGGTTCTAGTTTAGGTAGTATTGATGTAACAGGCACAGGTTTTACCTATTCTTGGTCAGCTCCTGGGTTTTCAACCGTTACTACAGAAGATATATCCAATCTACCAGCCAATGGCTACACACTTACACTTTCAAAAGGAGGAATAGATTATAGTTCTTCTTATTTAGTGGGAGCATCTCTCAGTTGGACAGGTTTGACAGATTTTACTCAAGAAGGATTGAATTTGAAGAAGACCAGTTCTAGCAATGGTTGGAGTAGTTCTGCTAATTCTACGGTTTCTTTTGAGGGAGATGGTGGTATTGTATTCCTTGCTCAACCAAACTCATCTTATATGATAGGTGTTTCTAAAGCAGAAGGTGGTGCAGGTTATACTTCTATTGATTATGCAATTTACTTGACAGCATCAGGTAGTGTTTCCATTTATGAAAAAGGTGTTTTTAAAGGTAATTTTGGAACTTATCAAGCCAATGATGTTTTCAAAGTAGAACGTTTTGGAAGTAGTATTCATTATTCCAAAAATGGTTCTTCTTTTTATACAAGCAGCACACCAAGTAACTCAAGTTTACTTGCTGATGTGAGTATGCATACAGGAAGTGGTATTTTACCTCAAGTCTTGTTTACGGATTGTCCTTTATCTATTGATGTAACAAGTTCTGCTGCTTCTTGTCCTAGTTCTGGTGTAAGTGCAACAGCCAGTCTAAGTGGTGGTGTTTTTTCAAGTACTTATGAATGGAAAGATGCTGCAAATAACACAGTAAGTTCATCAGCAACGTTGAGTCCTCAAACAGATGGAGGATATTACACCGTTACAGCGACAGGTAGTTATGGAACATTGACTAAAACAGTCTTTTTGAGTTACCAAAATACTTTTGTGAATCAAACAGAGGTTTCAGTCAGTGGTACAACAGTCACTAAAAGTACATCTACAGCTTCTTGGTCAGCAGGCGCAACAACAAATACGTTAGCAGCAAGTAGTTCAGGTTCTATCCTCAATACAGTTGCTCAAAAGGCATCTTATATGTTTGGTTTGGCTATTCCAAATACGATTGCAAGCTATACTTCCATCAAATATGCGTGGTATCTTACTCCAAGTGGTGTTGCTTATTCAGGTTATAACTCTACTTCAGGTGGAAGTACAACTTATCAAGTAGGGGATAAATTTAGTGTGGCAAGAGATGAAAATATGATTAAATATTTCAAAAATAATGTTCTTATTCATCAAGAATCAGCGATTATGGATGTACTTGTAGGTGATGTATCGATTCATACACCAAATGCATCAGCAGGTAGTTTTGTCGTTTCTTTTTGTGGAAGTGGTGCTAGAATTCCAAACAAAATTCAAGCAACAACTCAACTAGAAAAAGATACATTTAGTATTTATCCAAATCCAAGTACAGGTATTTTCAATGTTCGTTTTGGAACTTCTTTATCAGCAGATACGCAAGTAACTGTTTTTGATGGCATCGGTAGAAGCATCAAAACACAAGCTTTCGAAAAAGGAAGGCAGAAGTTTACCATTGACCTCAAAAATCAGCCGAAAGGAATATATCTTATTCATTTTAATCAAAATGGAAACACTTATTCTAAAGCGATTATTGTGGAGTAATAGTAATTTATATAAACTAAAACAAAAAAGACTGTCCTCTTCGGACAGTCTTTTTTGTTTTTATTTGTTAAGATATTTGCTAGTGTTCGATAAGACCAATTTATTTATCTTCTTAAAAGGTTTTATGAGAAGTCTATTTTTCTAAAAAAATATCTAAATTCCTATATGTATAATCAAATCCGTCCAAAAAAATTATGGTTTTTGGTATTGCTAAAACACGAACAACAACATTTTTTTATAAGAAAACCCTACTTATTATTTCAATAAATTTGCAGTAATAGAAGTATGAGAAGCATTACGAGCAGGAACAAAAGATGCCAAAATAGTAACCACAACTACTGTAATACACACCCACAAAACATCTAAATATTCCAACTCAACAGGATATGACTCTACAATCGAATTTCCATTTCCTAGAGGTACAAAACCCCATTGTTGTTGCGCCAAAATCATCGAAACACTCAAAACAATTCCTACCATTGCACCAATAAAAGCAATTATAGAACCTTCAAAATAAAAAAGCCTTCTTATCATAGACTTTGAAGCACCAATCGAAAACAAAAGCGAAATATCATAACGTTTTTCTACGGCAAGCATCGCCAAAGAAAAGAAAATATTAAAACTAGCCAACGCAAGAACAAACGAAAAAGCGATATAAGCAAAAAAACGTTCTATCTTAAAAGCTCTCAAAATACTTGCTTGTTGCTGTTCTGCATTTTCTACCAAAAACTTTCCCTTGAACTTTCCATTTGTTTCGGTTTCAGCATTTTTTACTAAAAGCCCTGATTTATCTTCTAATTCTCGTTTGAGTTGTCGTTGAACTTTATTGATTGAAAATCCTTCTTTGACTTTGATTTCTAAAGAAGTTCGATTTTCTCCATAGTCAGTTAATTTTTGAGCAAATGAAAGAGGTACAATAACGTGATTTTGGTCAAACTGTTGTTCGATAAAAAGAACACCACCTGTCATAATAGGTTGCTGATTAAAGGCATTTAATGGATTGGTAGGTGAAATATTTTTTACTCCTTTTTTGGGATACCAAACTTGTAAAGGCGTAACTTCATCATTCATAGCCACAGAAAGCATCGTATAAACCCCATATCCCAAAAGAGCAAAATCTAAATTTCCTTCTTTTATCTTGAATTTTCCATCAATAATTTGCTCTTTGAGTTGATATTGCTCCGAAAAGTTATCACTAACTCCCTTCAAATGAACTGCCATTCGTGTTCCTTTATATTGAATGAGTGCATTATCTTCAATCACTTCTGTAATTGTTTGGATACCTTCTACACTTTTGAGCGTCGTTAGTAAAGAATCATTCAAAACAAATGATTTTCCTTCTTTAGCTGAGATTTTGAGTTCAGCATTATAGGCTGTATGAAGTTTCCGTGTTAGATTTTCTAGTCCATTAAAAACCGAAAGTACAATAATGAGAGCAGCCGTTCCGATAGCCACCCCAATCATAGACATAAAAGTCAAGAGGTTAATGAAATTTCGTTTTTTCTTAGCAAAAAAATAACGACGAGCAATAAAAAGAGCTGTATTCATAAAAATTATTCAGAACAAAATCTATTTTGTTTTGGTATTTTAGTAATTAAAAAACCTTATAAAATCATCTTATCATAAAAATAAGATTAATTTTATAAGGTTTAGAAAATCATTTTTGTTTTCTTGATTTAATCTAACGTTTTAAGCAAGTAACCAGTTGCGAGCTTCATCTTCTGTTTTGAAGTTTTTAGACTCTTCAGAATAATCACCTTCATTTCTCATTGTATCTAATTGCTTTAAAGACATTTGATTATAAATATCTTCTGCCACAATACGAGCTACTTTAAAAAATTTACTCTCTGAAACTTGGTAAGCTTTCGGAAAATAATTTTCTTTGAGCCAATCTCGGTTTTCTTCTGCAATTACTTTACTTTGGCTCATATCGACCAAAAGTTTATTGGTTTGTTTTTTTTCTATCAAATCCAATACTTCTAACCAACAAGGTTGATATTTTTCTAATACCAAAAAGCCTTTCATTTCTACTTTAATGTAATTCCCTTTTGGGTTTTCTACATGATTTACTTGATAACTTCCAGCCATGCGAATAAAAATTAGTGTTTATAGGAAAGAATAATAAATGAAATATAACAACTAATTTGATAAAACGAAAGGTTATTAGCTCAAATAGAAAAAAAACACGCCTTTTTATTGATTAAGCAACACAGTTAAACAGCTTTTTAACAAATCATAGCCATCAATTTTTCATCAAACAAAATATATTTTGTAGGTGAAAAATGCTTTCTATCGTGGTCTTTCATTTTATTAAAGATTGCACGAATTTTATGTTGTTTATTGCGTTTGGTATCATTAACAGCCGTTTTCAATATTTTGACAAAATTGATAACGTGTTCACAATGCTCTTTACCCATCAATCTAATCTGACGCTGAATACTACTAATCAGTTGATTAAATAAATCATATTCTTTCATAATTGCATACTCTAAAGCCAAAATAGATTTTATTTCTAATTGAGCATACGGATATTTTTTCAGATTGACATTATTCAAAAGATTATTTAACCAACGAGAAGCCTCGTCGTATTTATCAGCATAATGACACGAAATAGCACGATACGTAATATATTCAATATACTTTGGCATGTCGTCTTCATCTGCTTCATAATCAGCAAACAACATTTCATTTTCTACATACATATACGACTGTTCGCCAGCACGAATGCAACGCTCAATTTTGGTATGTAAAAACTGTGATGGATAGGTGTACCAGCTATAATTTGTCAGTAAATCGCCAATTGCTTCGTTTACATCCTCATAATATTTCTCAGCTTTGCGATATACTTTGTAATAATTGTAATACTCCAAACGCAAGAACTCAAATAATAAACGGAAATGATAATAAATTGTATCTTTTTCGTAGGTAGCAAATATTTTATTTACTTTTATCAAAATATCTTCAATTGGCTCTTCGTCATCTGTAAGTCCTTCATCGCCTTCCACAAATAACCTGTGAAAGATATTAATACAACTTTGATAGACAAACAAACGATGAGATTCATACAGACGAGCCACATTTTCAATTTCGTTTTTGAGAAGTGTAAGCCCTAAACGCTCTACTTCGTCGCCTGTCATGGAATAAATTCCAAATTTTTTGAAATAATCTGATAAAATATCTTCTGCTCTATCAATAGCCAACATATAAGCTACATGTTTATTATAGAGTTGAGAATACTCATAATGTTCTTGAGAATGAACATGAAGTTTTTTGAGTGCCTTATAAACTAGAGTAAGTTCGTTAGAAAGGTCATAATCTAATAATTCCTTTTCTAATTTTTTGATTGTAGCAATAGAGATTGTTTTCTTTTTGGTAAAAAGAACTTCATTAATATTAGCTACTTTTTTGAGTAAATCAGTACGAGGACTTTCCATTTGCTGCAACAAATATTCCTCTATTTTTTGATTCAAGCGAGAACGTAATGTGTAATACGCATTTGTATTTACATCTAGTTCAGTCATTACTTTTCCATCTGCAAGATTTCTTTCTCGTAAGGCTTTAAGTAAAAAAGCAGATTTATCGGCATTACTGACGATTAATGAATCATATATTGCTTGGTAATCTTTTTCAGATAATTGCTTTATTATATTTGTGAGTTTTGCCATAATATTTTCTTGAATGTACGTTTTTGATGTACTTCTTTTAATGTAGCTTGAAAAGTAACGCTAAAAAAGTTTGAGGAATTTTGAGTGATTAAAATGAGCCTTAATCAACTATCATATTATTTTTTACCTAAAATTAATAAAAAGTACAATTTTATAGCAACTTTTTAGTCATTTTTTTTCAAAAAAAGCAAAATTTGTACTTTGTTAATACAATTTTACCTTAATCTTCCTCTTTTATGTCTTGATATCTAGCTCGTAAAATAGACATGCTAATTTTATCAGGAACTAAAATTGCTTCTGGAAAATCATCTTTTATAGCTACAAGTTGTCTTTGTGCTTCCAACTGACTAATAAAATGTCCTGCTTTTATTTTAAATAAAGGCTCTTCATAAACAGATTCAGCTCGCAGCCCATGTCTAGAAAGTGTATAACTTGCTTTATTTTTTACGGCATTTGCTTTGTCGCTATCCGAACCTGTGTAAAGTTGAATACGATACCCTGGTAAAGATTTGAATTCAGAATTTTTTTCAGCCAAACGAGAAAGCATTCTATCTACGGCTTCCAAATCAGAAGTAGGAGGCGTTCCATTTGATTGTGATACATTATTCGTTTCTGTATTTTCTGTTTTATTAATTTCTTTTGTTGGAGTTTTATAGGTAGCTAAAGCTATTCTAAATGCTCCCAAATCTTCATTATATACAGAAGCAGTCGAAGATGTAGAAGGTCTAGTAGTTCCACAACTAGACAAACTTATTAGAAAAACTAATGAGAATGATAGTAATAAGAAACGGTATTTTATAATTTTGTTCACTAATTTTATACTTTTATTAAAAGACTTAAAATTTATATTTACTTTTTTTTACAAAAATAATAAATCAAATCTCTCTATTAAGAGAAATTTGATTTACCAAATTAACTTTTTAGTTTTTATTAAACAAATACAGTTCCTATTAAATCAGCAAATTTTCGTTCACGCTGTGCAATTTCTTTTGAAGAAAGATTTTCCAAACGCTCTGTTCCAAACTTTTCTACACAAAAAGAAGCCATTGCCGAACCTTTGACTACTGCTTTTGACATGGTTTGGAAATCAATAGTTCCTTGCTGTGCCATATAACCAATAAAACCTGCTGCAAAAGTATCTCCTGCACCAGTTGGGTCAAATACTTCTTCTAATGGAAGAGCTGGAGCATAATAAATTTTATCATCCTCTTTATTTAACTCAAAAAGAAGTGCGCCATGTTCTCCTTTTTTGATGATTACATACTTAGGTCCCATTGCATGAATCTTACGAGCAGCCTTTACAAGAGAATATTCTCCTGATAATTGTCTTGCTTCTTCATCATTAATAGAAACAACATCAACTAATTTCAATGTTTTTTTCAATTCTTCCAAAGCTACATCCATCCAAAAGTTCATAGTATCCATAACAATAAGTTTCGGACGTTTTTTCAATCTTTCGATAACTGTACGCTGAACTTGTGGCGCAAGATTACCAAGCATTAAATATTCGCAATCTTGATACGATTCTGGAATGATTGGGTCAAAGTTTTCTAAAACATTCAATTCTGTGATAAGTGTATCTCTAGAATTCATGTCATTATTGTATTTTCCTTTCCAAAAAAATGATTTCTCATCTTCTTTGATTTGTAGTCCTTCGGTATTTACGCCATGCGACTCTAACATTTTGATTTTGTCTTTTGGGAAATCGCCACCCACTACGGCTACCAAATTTACAGGTTTGGTAAAATAAGAAGCGCAAAGGCTAATAAAAGTGGCTGCACCACCAATAATTTTGTCTGTACTACCAAAAGGTGTTTCGATGGCATCAAAGGCAACCGAACCGACTACTAATAAACTCATATATACAAATTGTGAAGTATGAAGTAAGAAATAAGAAGTAACTACTGAATGAAAATTGATTAAATTACTTCGTAATTCTATTACTTAATTATTTCTAAAAAATTAAAATACAAATTTACAAATAAATTTAGACCTGCAAAAGTAAGGCAGTCAATTTAGAAGTAAAACCAAACTGTAATACACTTATTAAATTACAAATCATTTGTTTTGAAAGTATCAACGGCTCTCACTTGCACCTTGCAAGACAGAGCAGGAAGACAATTTTTATAATCTTGTAAACTCTAAAATGAAGAAGATATGGAAAATTGATATGTGATTAGTATTTTGTGTTCTCTTGATTTTGATATGAATTACTTAGATTTGTAAGTATATATTTGTAGTTATTAATTATAATATTGAAACATGTTTAATAAAGCACCTCATAGAAAAAATTTAATAATAAAAATCATTCCTTTATTATTATTGTTATTTATTTTCTTTTCTTGTTCAAAACCTAAATCAGAAAAACATGAAGAACTAACTGATTTTTTACCTCAGAGTGAAGTAGAAAAAATAGCTGAAAAAATTGAAAAACTCCTTCAAAACAAAAAAGGAACACAAGTTTATTCATTATTTGATGGCAAGGAGTTTTATGAACGTTTATCCATTGATTCTCGTCAGAATCCACAAGTTAGGGTAAAAGAAGTTTCAAGAATTGCAGAAGATAATTTTGTCAAGAATATGTCAAACTCTTTAGATATTGCAAGTGATTCTTTACAAATCTATTTTATAGAAGCAAAACAACAGCAAGGTAATTACCTTCCTCTTTCATTTGTTTGGAATGATACTGCTGGGTTGAACTTCTTTGATTTATTTTTAACACGAAATGACAACGGAAAAATAGTCATTTGTGATTATTTAATTTATATGTCTGGTGAATTGGCAAGTGTATCTCTAGATAAATTTATTTCTAATCGTGCAAAATATGGTGATGATGTAAATTCTAAATTAGGAAAGGCGTTAATCAAACTCACTGAAATTAGTAAATTATCAGCTTTACAGAACTATGAAGAGGCATATTCTATATACCAATCAATTCCATTACCGTTTAACCAAGAAACGGCTTTTCTAATGAAAAAATTGAATATTGTAAAAAATTTTTCCATGCCATTATATATCCAAACATTAGAAGAGCTTATTAAAACTGAAGCCTGTAAAGAATGTAAATCACTATATAAATTTTATATTGCTGTTGCAGAAGAAGATCAAAACAAACAGCGTCTTTATTGGAATGAACTTAAAAGTAATTATAAAAATAAAAAGAAATTAGAGGTAATAGAAAAAGCTATTTTTCTTCACTTGAAAAATAATCCTTAGACCAAAAAAACTTCACTTTCCAACCTTTTTTCTCTAAAAGCATAGGCAAATAAACGTGAAATTCTTTAGCAGAATAAGAAGCAAAATAACGTTCGTCATCTGTGTAAACGGCTGCTAGTATTTCCTTGTTTTCATTTGAAAGCATAACTAAATCCATCACCGAAAAAGTATTTTGAGAAAATTCTATTTCTGAATTTTCATTATTTGAAATAATTGTACTTTTTAGATTTGAAAAATAATTATTTTGCATCAAATTATTTTCTGTTGCTTGTGTTTCACGAGCGACAGTTGAATTATCATTCTCAAAATTGATTTGATGCCAGCTTTTCCCTTCTGAAATCGAATGAACAAAGGATAAGTATTTTTTCAAAAGTTGTGCACCCAAGCTATGCGTTTCCAAAACAGGTAACTGATGAGGAAAAATACTACTTACCACAAAAATCTTTTCCCTAGCTCTGCTAATTGCTACATTCAAACGATTTTCGCCTCCTTGCTGACTTAAAGAACCAAAACTTAAACGAAATTTCCCACTCATGTTTGGCGCATAACCCACAGAAAAAATAATTAAATCTCGCTCATCGCCCTGTACATTTTCTATATTTTTGATAAATAAATCTTCTGGAATAGTTTCCAAATTCTCCTCTAATAAATCACGAATTAGATTTTGCTGTTTTGCATTGAATGTAATTATTCCAATAGATTTTTTACTCGTTTTTTCGTCTTTGAGTAATTTATTAACTAACTCTACTACTTTTTGCGCTTCTTCTTGATTTTGGTTTTGATACCACGTTCCGTTTACTTTTAGATATTCTATTGGTGTAGAATCTTTATATTCTTCCATCATCTTCAAATCTGGTACAACTTTCAAACGATTTCCATAAAAATGATAATTCGAAAAGGCTATCAGTTCAGCAAAACGACTGCGATAATGTCCATTCAATTCAAAAGAAGGAAGATAATTTTTACCCAAATCCAAAAGCGAATCTACCTCTAAAGCAAGTGTGGGACTTTCATTGATTTCATCATCTAAATCATTAAAATTTAGTACTTCTGAATCTAACTTATCCAAATCTTCTTCCCAACGAGGTTGATACAAATCGTGTGGAGGAAGCTGTTTTTCATCACCAGCAATAATACTTTGTTTGCCACGATAAAGCGCAGGAATTCCCTTTTCAGCAAAACATTGAGAAGCCTCATCAAAAATCACTAAATCAAAGTTTTGAACGAGTGGAAAAATAGCAGAAACCGTTTCAGGAGAAGCCAACCAACAGGGTAAAAGTCCAAAAATTTCATCAGAAAAATTAGATAAAAGTTTGCGTAATGCCCAAATACTGCGTTTTTTCTTTACTTGATGTTCCAAATCTCGGTAGGTTGTTCGGTTGCCCAAACGATTAAACTCTATGTCTTTATACGTTTTTTCTTTTACTTTTAAGCGCAAAATATCGGCACTAATTTGCTGTTTTTGAGTAACCAAACTCTTTAAACGCTCTTCATTTTCTTTCCAATTTTGAGAACCTACCGTTTTCAAAACTGGAAAGCGTTTTTCTAATTCATTTATCCAACTAATTTGAATGGAATTATCAAATAAATCTAAAACTTCAACTTCACTAAATTGATTATTTTCATTTTCAGAAAAATAATTTTTTAACTCTTCAATCGTCTTTAGTTCTGCTTCTGAAAATTTACTTTTTAGCGTGTCTAATTCTACCAATTTATCAAAATCAGATTGAATAGTAGATTTTATTTCATCTATTTCTTTACTTTGATTTTCAGATTTATTTTCATTTAAAAGCAACTCAATTTGATTATTTGTTAAATAATTTTGCCATTTTTTTTCCTCTGTATCAATTTCTGTCAGAATGTTTACAAACTCCTCCAAAAACAAATTCAAATCTTGATGCGTAATATGTTTGTCTAAAAAAATACGGCTGTATTCTATAAGTTCTACCAAAAGAAGTTTCAAATCTAAGGCTTTTCGATGGGTAGAAAACCAATTTTTAAGCTCATTTTTTTTAAGTCCGATTGATTTTGGAGGTTCAGAAACCCATTCTACTGCCTGCATAGCAATCATTTTGAGTTCGAAACGATTACGTTTTGATATTTTTTTTAGAAGAAAATCTATATCTTTTATTGTATCTTTTCGTTTGTATTTCTCTAAAAACTCTTTTGTAAATTTCTCGGCTTTTGGTGCAGCCATTCGTTTCCACACTTTTCTAAAAAAAGACTGTTTTTGTTTTTTGTATTCTTCTAATAAGAATTTAGCTTCTTTGAGAGTTCTGTGTTCTAAAAATTTTTCCATTCCTCCAAAATGAAAATAACTCAACAAATCTTTTTCTTTTTCTGAAAGCCATTTTTTTTCTGCATTTGCAAATGAAGCAGCTATATTTTCTTTTTGAGAAATTTCTATATATTCATTAATCCACTCAGGTTGTTCGAATTCATAAAAACGACTTTCCTTAAAAATTTGCCATAAATTATCGTCTTTGAGTTCTTTGACAGCTTGTTTCCATTGAGGAACTTTTTCACTCCATTTTTTAGCTTGGTTGTATGAAATTGTTTTACCTAAAAGTGTAGAAAGTTTTGATTCACTACCTTTTTTGAAAGTTGGAATGTCTGTAAAAAGCGATAGAATTTCCTTTTTATTTTCTTCTGTAAAACCTGCAAAACTTTGTCTTTCTGATAAAATATAAGTTGGATTATCATAATTATTTTGAAGACGAATATATGTTTTTAAGTTTTTTCTAAACTTTATAATCCCTCGTTGATGGCGAAGTCTCAACGACGGTTCAATGTCAATATTAGAATCAAATTCATCATCAAAATAAAAATCAGAAACGTGTGATAATTCAATATTTTCTTTCTTTAAATCAGCATTTAGATATAATTCTTTGATTGATTTTCCTGCAATTTTTTCATCAAAAAAAGCTGTTCTGTACTTTTCAAATTCGTTGGTAAGGCTATCAATTTCTCTACTAATTTTCAGAAAATTACGTTCCAAATGAATTGCATTGAGCGTTTTATTTTGCTTTTCGTAGCTTTCTAAATTCTGAATATGATTTGCTATTTGCTCATAAATGTTTTTTCTATCCTGTTTAAAATCGTGAACAAGGGCAATAAAATCTGAAATTTCTATTTCTTTCAAACGATTCTGAACTACATCTAAAGCTGCTCTTTTCTGACAAACAACTAAAACTTTTTTTCCTTGCGCCACAAAATCACTAACTAAGTTACAAATCAGTTGAGATTTTCCAGTTCCAGGAGGTCCTTGTACGACAAACGAATTATTATTTTTGACAGCCTTCAAAACCTGTTCTTGTGAAGCATCAAGGGCAAAAGGCGCAAAAATTTCTTCTTCTGAAATGTATTTTTCTACTGAATTATTTTTTAAAATCTCATCTTGATATTCAGTTCCTTTAAACTTTTCAAAATCATTAAATTTATCAAAATCTCCGTGAAAAAAATCTTCTAATTGAGGTGTTTTTTCATTATTTATCAGTTTTTCATAATCTTGATACAAATACGAACCAGCTTGAGGGAAAATTCCCAAAACGGCTTGAGAAATCAATTTTAATTTTCCTGTTTCGAAAAGATTTGTAGCATCTTGTTTGGTTTGAGAGAAAAAAGGAAGGAGTTTTTGAGCAAACGTTTCTTGATTAAAATTAATTTCTAGCTGACTTTTTTCTAAATAATTATATAACTCTGTCAGAAATTCTAAGGAATCTTTCGGAAAATCTTCAAAGTTTTCCTCTAAAAAAGAATCTGAAATTTCAGTTTCATTAAAATGAGAATACGCCAGTAAAAGGGCTTTATTAAAACTAACTCCTGCATCAGTTCGCTGCGTAATTTGCCATTTCCTGTTTTTAATTTCCAAGGTTACAGGAAAAAACAAAAGTGGACAACGCACAACTGTATCATCAAATAACTTTCCTTCCACAAACGGAAAACCGACATACAAATCGAATGCTCCACTTTCTTCAAAAATAGAAGTTGTCTTTCGCTCAATTCCCTTTAATTGTCGGCTGATTTGATTGGTTTTAGAATCTCTAGCATCTGAAAGACTACAAATTGGAATATTTTTTTTATTTGATAACAAACTTTCAACAACTGAAAAGGCAGATTTATTTTTATCCAGTAAAAAATCAAGTTCATTTATATCTAAAAATGAATTCTTATAGATTTTAGGAAGCCAAAGCGAACGGTTTTTACCCGAAAGATTGGTCAGTCTGCGTTGATAGATTTCTAAAAGTTTGTGTTTTTGCATAGTTTTTATGTCGTTGGTGGGACACCAACAACGGCAAGGTGGAGAGACATCAAAAACGGTAAATTGTAGATAAAAGCTTTTCTTTTTACATAATAAACATACTTTTTATATTAGTTCTTCATCATAAAAAGGAAAATTTCCATCTTCGCTCATTAAAAGTAGATTTTCTGAAATAGCTTGACTAATGATAACTCTATCAAAAGGGTCTTTATGATGAAAAGGTAGCTTTTGTAAAACTTCTAAATGAGGGATAGTTATGTCTAACAAAATAACCTCCTTTGGAATCATTTTATTCAAAGGAATATATACCTCTAATTTACCCAAGCTATTTTTGAGAGCTATTTCCCACAAACTAACTATACTGATATATTTTTTGTGAGTTGCATTTTCTATAAAAGCACTTTTTTCTTTGCTAAGTCTAGAATTATTTGTCAAATGCCAAATCAAAATATGTGTATCTAAAAGTATTTCCATTACATATAATCTTTAAAATCTTCTAAAGGAGCATCAAAATCATCACTCATATTTCGTATTACATTTTTTCCAGACCCTCTTTTTATTGACAAATGAGGAATTTTTTTATCTGTTTGGTTTTCTGTACTCACAAAAAGTTGATAACTACGTTGCAGTTTTTTTATGAACTCTTCATCTTTTAATAAGCTAATTTTTTCTTGTAGTTCACTGATAGTTTGCTTTAAGGCTAGATATTCTTCTTCTGGAATGGTTATATTTTTCATCGTTTTTTAGTTTAGTTTTCAAAAAAAGTAGTTGTAAAAATAACGCATATTTTTTGAGTAAAGTTTTATTTCTTTAAATCTTCAAAATTAAAATGTCTAACTTTTCCTATTTCAAGTTCATTTTTTTCTAAAGGTTGAAACTTCACTGTTAATAAGGATTTTTTAGTTGTTCGTAAGCTGATGAAAAACATTTTCTAAAGATTGCGTTTGTTGCTGCATTTCTAAAAGAATCCAATTATTTTGAGCAGAATGTAAAAATATTTCTTTTCTTAAATCACTTTGCGTAAATAACTTGACTTTTTTAGGTTCATTTTGATTAATTTCTACCTTTACTATTCCCTCAATTTTTTTCCATTCTTCTTCTAAAATGGGCTTTTCCGTTTCGATATTTACGACATACTCATTCTGATTTAATTCCGTTTTAAGTTTATCATTTAGTTGGTCTATTGATGTATCAAGCACTTTTTCGCCTTTATTTATAATCACAACTCTATCACAAAGAGCTTGAACTTCTTGCATAATATGGGTAGAAAAAATAATCGTTTTTTCTGCGCTAATACTCTTTATTACTTGACGAATTTCTACAATCTGATTTGGGTCTAGTCCTGTTGTTGGTTCGTCCAAAATCAAAACTTCTGGGTCGTGTAAAAGTGCTTGTGCAAGTCCGACACGCTGCTGAAAACCTTTTGAAAGTTGGTGAAGTTGTTTGTGTGATTCTCTTTCTAGTTTTACTAACTGAATTACTTCATCAATTCTATTTTTCAGATTTACACTTTTTAAATCATAAAATTTCCCCATAAAAGCTAGATATTCCTTTACATACATATCCGAATAGAGAGGATTATTTTCGGCTAGATAGCCAATTTTTTTTCTGACTTCTTTTGGATTTTGAGCTACATCAATTCCACAAACTTCTACATTTCCACTACTTGCAGCCATATAACAGGTTGCTATTTTCATCGTTGTAGATTTTCCTGCTCCATTTGGTCCTAGAAAACCCAAAATTTCTCCTTTTTTGGCTTCCAAAGAAAGATTATTGACAGCAGCTTGTGAACCGTAAAGTTTTGTGAGATTTGTTATTTTTATCATTTTGAAATTGAGTAAACGAAAATGCTAGGGTAGGATTGGTAAATGATTTATAAGATTTATAGGATGAAATATAGGATAAATACATTTTTTTAAATCAAAAATCAAATTTTTAATTACTTTTGAATGAATTGTATTTCTATTAATCACTAAACGTTAATAACTAATCACTATTATTCTATGCCAAATTTACCACAAACAAACGATTTAAACGAATTTCAAAAATACATAAAAGAACTTTGTATAGAAAGAGGTTGGGACAAAAACTCACCTTCACAGCTTTTTTTGCTCTTGACAGAAGAAATTGGAGAAGTAGCAAAGGCTATTCGAAATCATACTAATTTACACACTCAAAAAGCACAAGATTCAGAAGAAAAACAACAAAAAACAAAAGCCGAACTAGCCTCCGAACTTGCCGATGTATTGAATTATCTATTAGATATTTCGAATCATTTTGAGATAGATTTAGCACAAGCTTTTAGAGATAAAAATAAAGAAAATGAAAGTAGAGAATGGAATCAATAAAGTTAGAAGTCAGATTTAAGAAGTTAGAAGTTTTTTATTGTGTTTGCTAAAACTGGATACCAATTCCAGAAGTAACTTCATAATTCCATTTTTCGATACGAATAACAGGCGCAGCATCGTAATAAGGCACAAACTTTAAGTTAAATGAAATATGTTTGGAAAGTCTAGCTCTAAAATTTGCATCACCACTAATGCGAGGATGAAAAAACATATCAAAACGAGCTTGATAATAAGTGATAAACATTAACTCTGTATTTTCATTAAATTTCGCATGAAAATTTATATAGTTGGTAGATTTTACAAGCCGAGTAAGTTCATAATTTTCTTCAAGTTTCCATTCTTCCCATTCGTACATTGCACCTGTTCCGATAGCAATATCCAAGTTTTCGGAGTTTTTTAATGTTAGACGTGGAGTTGCTCCTATAAGCCCACGATTTATAAGTCCTCTAGTTTCATTGTATTGATATTGTGCAAAAACCTCAGCCGAAAGTTTCTTTTTTCTCCAAAAATTAATTCTATGATGAAAATAACCTTCACTAATAACATTTTTTCCTTCTGATTTTATAAGGTTGATATGAGCTATCCAAATATAGGCATGTTTGGGTGTCATGAGAAGTAAATAATCATCGTTATCAAACTGTAATACAGTGTTTTGTTGGCGTGTCCAATCAAATCCAAAAATAAAGTTTCCTCTCCAAACTGTCGAATCAGTTACTTCTATTTCTTGTCTTTCTTTTTCTATATTTAAGATTTGAGCAGACAAGTTTGTTTGTATTAAAATAAAAATACAAACAGTAAAAAATAGTTGCTTGATAAAATTCATTTATTTAAAATTTTATAATAAATAAACAGACTAAAAAAAGTCGGCTTTACTAAATTAAACAGAAAAGGCTTCTATTTATCAACTTAGCAAGTAAGTTAAAAAATAAAAGCCTTTTTTTAATAAAAATGTGATAGAACTTTCTTAGAATTAAAGAATAATTCTAAAATATTTCTACATTTCTTCGTCTTGCATTTGCATTTTCTGACGGTAAGCTGCACGGATTTTTTCAGTACGACGGCTTACAGATGGTTTTTCGAAGTAGTTACGGCTACGAACTGTACGCAAAACGCCAGCTTTTTCGAATTTTTTCTTGAAACGTTTAAGAGCCTTGTCGATAGACTCGTTGTCTTTTACATTGATAGATAACATATAAAAATGAGTTTATTAAATGAAATAAATGAGTTTTGAATTTTTCTTTAATTACTTAGGAGTAATCATTGAGAAAAAATAATATTTTTCTATTCTATTTTTTTTATATTTTGATATAAATTATAACAAAATTTAGATTTAAAATAGAATATATAAAGTTTTATAATGGTGTAATTAGCTCCTACTAACTACTTTTTTAATTTGTTCTTTTATTAAAACTTCTACTAATAGAACTACAAAAAAATCTGCATTGTTTCTTTTAGCGAACTGCAAAGTTAGTTTTTATCTATTATTTTTACAAATTTTATCACGCCTAATTTTATAAAAAAGAGTAGAGTTATGGATTCTAAAGTAAATATTCTCAATTTTCATTAAAAATTCTCTTCTTTCCTTAATTGCTTTATCAAAAATGACATAGTGAGTAGAAAAATACTAGATTTTATCGCATTTTTGTAAACTATTTATTCAAAAAAACTTTCTATGAAATTTATATTTATGAGCTTACAGGGTTTCTATAAAAAAAACACAATCAACTTTCCTTTACTTTTTCTTTTGATTTTTAGTAGTATTGCTATTTTTTCTTCTTGTGGAGGTAAAAAAAAGAAAAGTAATGAGTCTTTTTTTTCTACTTCAAAAGAATTGCCTGATAGTATTTTGCCTAGAGAAAAATTTGTACAAATAATTGCTGATATTCTGACGGCTGAATCTGCCGTAGTGCAACAGTACGACCCAAAAGAATCAAAGTTGATGCGTTTTGAAAAATACAGATATAATATTTATAAAAAGCATGAAATTGATTCTAACTACTTTATGAAAAACTATAATTATTATATGAAAATGCCAAAACGTTCAGAGCTTCTTTTATTCATTGTAGAAGATACTTTGCAGGCTCGTAAAGATTCTCTGAGAGTAGAGTAAGTTTTTATAAAAAATCTCATGCACTATTCCCATGCATGAGATATTCTGATTATTTAGAAACATTCATTTCTTCCAAATGACTTCTATCATTGGCTAATTGCAGTTCGAAACTATGCGTATCATAATGATAATGAAGAACATAAAGTCCTAAGTTTGAATGTTCGAAGTCATCCATTTTAGAAATCGGTTGTCGCATAAGCTGACAGAGCAAAATACGCATTGCTCGTCCGTGCATACAAACCAAAACGTTTTTTTCTTGTGGACGAGAAAGAATTACCTCTAATGCTTCTCTTTGCCTTTCGGCTACTTCAAGAGGACTTTCTCCTTTTGGTACTTTTAGATGAAGTTCGCCATTTCGCCAACCTTCTAACATTTTAAAGTAAGCATCATTTTCTTCTTTTGTAATAGGTCTGCCTTCTTTATCGCCCCAACTAACTTCGTTTAGTCCGACAAGTTTTTCCCATGCTATTTCTAAATCTAAAAAATTTTGTATGCTTTGATGCGTTCGTTTGAGCATTGAGGTATAGACTTTATCAAATTTTGTTTCTCCATGTTTTTGAAAAAATAAATCTGCTTGTTGTCTTCCTACATCGTTTAAATCGGAATCTATACCACAGCCTTGAACCAAACCTCGTCGGTTGTATTCAGTTTCTCCGTGCCTAATAATGTAAATAATTTTATCTGGAGTAGAAATTTTCATAATGAATTGTGTTTTAGTGAATTGAGTATTGTTTTTTATAAATCTTTGTTAGATAATTTAGTTTTGTATGAGGCTTTTTTGTTTATAAGTCAAATATAGATACAATTTACCCAAACAAAACTAAATAGATAACGTCTGTATTAAGTAAAATAGTTTCAAGAATTGTACTAATTTTATGTTACAAATTGATAAATAAGTAGAATTACAGAGCAAAAAACATGAATATTCATAAAATAGATAACCATTTACACCACTCTTTTTTAGAAGAAGAACGCAAAGATGCCATTACAGGAGATTTGATTCAAGCAAATGACGAGGTTGTTTTTTGTGGAGTTTGTAAATCTGCTTTTCTGAAGGATTCTTGGGAATATATGGGTAAAAAGCATTGTAATGACTTCAAAACGCTTGATTCTGTTCCTATTTCTCAGCCTTTATCACTTAGCGTTTTCAAAATTATCCCTAAATTTATTACGCTCATAAATTCAGATATTTCTTTTAAAGAGTGTCAAAAATTTCTTTCTACTTTCAAGCCAAGCAATAAAAAGACAGTTATTTATTTGAAAGAAGACTTTAAGAAAGGAACGGTAAAATACAATGAGTTATTAGACCAATGTAAAAGAATAGAAAGTAAGCGCATAGGAGATGAGATGAGAGAAAATTACAAGCCTATTGAAATAATAAATGAGCATCTATTTAATACTTGTGCAGGCACTTTGGGAGTATCAGTTATTTTTTTACCAATAACATTACTAAAACTGAACGAGTTTGTAAAATTAGGTTGGACTTGGGGAATAGTTTTGTCTTTGGTAATTATAAGTGTAATTTATTTTCTTATACATAAATTCTTAAAATATGCTTCGTTTGAACAAGAAGATAAGCAAAAAAACAAAAAGGATATTTCAGAACAGGAAGAAATAAGCAATAAGGTAATACATAAATTTCCACCCAAAAGCATGCATTCTTCAGATAATCACGATGCTGTTACTTTTGGAATGATTGATAAGAGTCTGTTTTTTTATTTTGAAGAAGCACAACAAGCTATTTTCCTAGAATTTACACGAATTGATCAAATTAGAATTAATTATCAATCCGATACGTATTGGTATATTACACTAATAAAACACAAACAAAAAGATGTTGAGGTAACTATTCCGTTAGTCTTTTTGAATAAAGAAGAACTAGACTTATTTTTGTTGGAGTTGGGAAAAATGCAAAAAGAACTTTCTAGTAAAACAAAAATGACATTGATAGATTTTCCTTCTAGCATAATAAGGAATTACAAAGAAAAATCATTCCGTTATAAAAACTTTCTATTTATACAAAACTCAACAGAAACCCAAACAGAAGATTATAAAAAATCTACATTAAGAGAATTGAAAAGTAGTAGAGTAAATGAAAGAAAAAAAATGAGAAAAAAACAGAGAAACAAGAACTAAAATCTGAATTAGACAGTACAATAAAAAACATTTTCATCAAAAAACATGAATATTCATAAAATAGACAGTCATTTACACCACTCTTTTTTAGAAGAAGACCGAAAAGATGCCATTACAGGAGATTTGATTCAAGCAAATGACGAGGTTGTTTTTTGTGGAGTTTGTAAGTCTGCTTTTCTGAAAGGTTCGTGGGAATATATGGATAGGAAGCATTGTGGGCAAACTAAAACACTTAAAAAAGTTCCTGTTTCTGTGCCTTTGTTATTGAATATTACGAGTATAAAACCTCATTTTATTACGCTTACAAATGTTTCTACTTCTTTTGAAGAATGTTTAGATCTACTTTCTTCTTTTAATCCAAAAGATAAAAAAATAGATATTTTATTAGATTTTGTTGTAAAAAAAGGAACACAAGAATACACCAATCTACTTGAAAAAACTACAAAGAAAATAGAACAAGATAAAGTTACTCTAAGTACTACTCAAGTTGAAGACGAATCACTTGTAAATTCTACAACTCTAATTATCGCTCTAGTGCTAATCGGTATTGTTTATTTTATCCCCAAAGATTATTCCGTACTTAAAGTATTTCCTGCCATTATTTTATTCTTTCTTATTTTAGCACTCATTCAAGAGGCTATAGATTCAATAAAAGAAAAATTTAGAGCAAAAAGAGAAATTTCAAAAGGGAAAAAAACACAAAAGGAAAATAATTCGTTTAGGAAATCTACAAAACAAGTTTGAATACAAAGATTCAATTACTTTTAGTATCTTCAATCACAATCTATTTCTTTATTTTGAAGAATTACAACAAGCAATTTTTGTCGAATTAGCAAAAATATCTGAAATAGAAATTAAATATCAAGCACATTGTTATGTCCTTTTAGTTTTGAAAAGCTATAAAAAAGCTAGTGAGGAAATAGAAATACCTTTGGTTTTTTCGAAAAACTCACGAGTAATAAAATTTTTGATGAAATTAAGTTTGTCCAATAAAGAGATTTCAAACCCTTCAAAAATAGTAGTTACTAATTTTCCCATTAACCAAAAAGTTTCTTTGCAAAATAGCCTAAGATTATATCCAAATATCACTTTTGAAAATGAACATACATAAAATAAACAGCCATTTACACAAATCTTTTTTAGAAGAAGAACGAAAAGATGCCATTACAGGAGATTTGATTCAAGCAAATGACGAGGTTGTTTTTTGTGCAGTTTGTAAGTCTGCTTTTTTCAAAGATTCGTGGGAATATATGGATAGAAAACATTGTGGACAGACCAAAACGCTTAACTCTGTTCCTATTTCTAAACCCTTGTTATTGAATGTTTCGATTATAAAACCTCATTTTATTACGCTTACGACTTCCTCTGTATCATTTGAAAAGTATTTGGAAATGCTTTCTGATTTTAACCCAAGAGATAAAAAAGTAGAGATTCGCTTAGATCCAATTTTGAAAAAAGGAACAGAACAGTACAATAGATTACTAGAAAAGGCGATAAGAAAACCTGAAAGGAAAACAGAGCAAGAGATAAAAATAGAAAAAAAAGGAAATTGGGAAGATGACATAATGCAAGGTGTTATAATTTTTGTAGTCTTTGCATTTATTACAGCTTTTCCTCTTTCTGCCATAATAGAAACAACATTATCAAAGGTTTTGGTAGTCATATCTTATGTTTTGGTGGCTTTCCTCTTTGTAGTAGCAAATAAATACAATTTTTTTAGTAAAAAAAAGGTCATAAGAAACGATAATGAAAATAGTGATAACTCAATTACTTTTGGTATTTTCAATCATAGTTTGTTTTTCTATTTTGAGGAAATTCAACAAGGTATTTTTATAGAACTTACACGCATTGGTAAGATAGAAATTCAATATCAATCTAGTTGTTGTATTAATTTAATTTTGAAAAAAAATGATAAAAATAACAAGGCAATTAGTATTCCTTTGATTTTTTCAAAAAAAGAACGAATAACTACTTTTCTGATACGATTAGCCAAAACAAAAAAAGGAGTTTCGAATCACTCACAGGTTAAATTGACTAATTTTCCTATTGATAGAATTCGTTTGTTGAAAAGAAAATTGATGCTTTATACAGATATTATTTTCGAAGAACCTAAAAAAATAGAACCTAAAAAAGAGTTGATTCGCTATAAAGCAAAAGCTGAAAATGAATCTGTTTCGCTAGAAAAGTTAACCAGTCCAATAGACTTAACAAAAAGTCAAAAAATATCTAAACAGAGTAAAAACAGAAATCATCATCATCAAAACCAACATAAAAACCATTATAAAAATTATAAGAGAAGATAGAAAAACACAATCCATTTCTAACTCCACTTAAAACCTAAAATAAGTTGGTCGTCAATTTGGTCTTCATTCCCTTCTTCTTTCCATTTTCCCATAAAATCTGTAAAGTATTCTTTCTGCTTGTCTAAAGGTTGAGGAGCTACTTCTTTAATCATTTCATAAAAATCGTGTCTTCCCAGTTTTTTATTCTCTTTTCCTCCAAATTGGTCTTGATAGCCATCAGAAGTAAGATAAAATGTTGTGTCTGAATCTAAAGACAGAGTGTGCAATGTAAACTCTATATCTTCTTCTTTACCTCCAATAGAATGACGATCGCCTTTTACAGAATGAAGTTTTTTATCTTGAACATAAATAAAAGGACGTTTTGCACCTGCAAAATAGACTTGTTTATTTTCAACTTTATCATTATCAAAAGCACACAAAATAATATCCATTCCATCTTTAATATTATTTTCAGATTGTGATAAACTCTGACGAATAAGTGTATGCAATCTACTCAAAACTTTGTGAGGTTGCCATTCTCCCTCTGCTTCAATTATTTGAGTGAGCGCAGAGTTGGCAGCCATCGCCATAATAGCCCCTGGTACGCCGTGTCCTGTACAATCAATCCCTGCAATAAGAGTTTTTTCATCCGTTTTTCCTATCCAATACGAATCTCCACTTACCACATCTTTTGGCTGATAATACACAAAGTGATTTGGTAAAAGCTTCAATAATAATCTTTCTGAAGGCAACATAGCTTGTTGAATGCGCTTTGCATACCGAATACTTTGCCCAATTTTTTTGTTCTGTTTATCAGCTTCTAAATAAATGGTTGAAAGTTGTTCTGCTTGTAAACTAATATCATCTCGCTGTGCCAAAATCTCTTCTTTTTGCTGCATAATTTCAGCATTTCTTTCTAATAATGAACCATTTGTAGCTTCTATCTCTTCTTTTTGAGCATTGATTTCTTCAGTACGAATTTCTACGATTTTTTCTAAATGTAATTTATCATTTTTAATTTTTTGCATACGCAAATTATGTCCTCCCCAAACTACAAAACAAACAACAATACCAGCCAAAATTTGAAACCAAAGACGATTCCAAAAAGCTGGACTGATTACAAATGAAGTAGTTGCAAATTCTTGAGAAACCACACCGTCAGCATTAATAGCACGAGCTTCAAAATTATATTTTCCATCAGGAAGACTGGTATAAGTTGCTGAATTTATGGTTGTTGGTGGAGACCATTCTGTATCTAACCCTGTCAAACGGTATTGATAACGTAAATCTTTAGGGTTTTTGTAGCTGATTCCTATAAAATTGAAAGTCAAATAATTTTTATTGTAAGCTAATTCTTGATTATTGATTTGAATGGTATCTCTCAAAAATAATTGAACATTTTCTAAGAAAATAGGTGGAGGAGTATCATTTTTTTCAAATAAAGTAGGGTTACATTTCATAAGTCCATTGATTGTACCAAACCAAAGATTATCATTTTTATCTCTAAAAACTGAATTCTGATTCGTTTCCATTCCTGTAAAACCTTCTTTAAAACTATATTTTTTTACTTCATTTGTTTTTGGATTTAGGCAGTTTACACCATCATTTGTACCTATCCAAATATTTCCTAAGGCATCTCCTTGAATCAAATAGGGATTATCAGAGCTGATACCTTCTTTAGTTGTATAAACTTTGAAATCTTTTCCATCATACTTGAAAATTCCACCTCCAATACTTCCAAACCATAAATTACCATCTTCATCTTCGGTAATGGCAGCAGGGCGATTGTGAGGTAAACCTTCATTTTTGGTAAGTGAATGAAATTTTGTCCCATCATAGCGTGAAAGTCCATTATCATTACTTCCAAACCATAAATCACCTTTTTTGTCTTTATACAAAGTCCAAATTACATTACTGACAAGTCCTTCATTGGTTGTAAAATCTTGAGTAGAAACAGCTTTTTGTCCTTGCATAGTTAAACGAACACATTTTTGTCTAAAAACTGAAACCCAAATCTGATTTGTTTTGTCTTCATTGATTGAAATAATAGGCGCATTTGGATTGCCATTTATCAATTTTGAATAATCTGAAATTTGTTTGGTTTGAGGATTGTAACTCGCCAATTTTCCTCTCGCACCTATCCAGACCAAACCTCTTGAATCTGTATAAAGTGACGTAATTGATGTATTTGGAAAAATATTTATTTGTTCTACATTCGCAATATTACTTTGAGCTTTATTTGTAAATGTGTAACGATATAAACCTTTCAGTGTACCTGTCCAAACTCCTCCTTGATTATCCGTTGTGGTTGCAAAAATGATTTCGTCTTCAGCTTGTTTTATCTTTTCGAAATAACGTCCTAGAAAAAGTGAAAGTCCTTTTCCCAAGTGTGTTCCTATCCAAACTTGTCCTTCATGGTCTTGTTCGATAGTAACTACTTGCGCCCCTGCTAGTCCGTTTTGAGTGGTAAAAGTTTCTATTTCTTTGTTTTTTATATGAACAACTCCTCCATTTGTAGCTACCCAAATACTTTTATCATTAGCTAACTTGAGAGAGTTTATTCCATTCAAAAGAGGAATTTCATTGACTGTATATTTTTCTAAAACAGTAGCTTTCTGCGCTCTTTCTAGTGAAATTTTGAATAATTCATTTCCTGTAGCTACCCAAAGTGTATTTTTATCTATAAATTTGACATCAGAAAATCCTGCTGCCTGTGAGTTGAGATTGAAGGGAGAAAGAAGTGAATCAAGTTTTGGTATTTGATTGGTAGTGTTTAATTTATGTAACCCATTTATTCCCACAGCAAATGTTTCATCATTTTCTGTAAAAACCTGACTGATAAAATTAGTTTGAAAATGATGAGAAAGTAGCTTTCCAGTAATTGCATCTACCAAAAAAAGACCTGTATTTGTGGCTACACAAAGCTTATCATTTTCTACTCGTAAGATAGAATTTACAGCTTTTATGGTATCAGAAGCAAAATTTATAAATGTATTTCCTTGTTTGAGAGAAATTCCTGTATAACGATGTCCTACCCAAATCTGATTTTGATTATCTTGATAAATTGTAGTTACATGATTATCTCCTAGCCCTTCTTTTTGTGTATAGGTCGTAAATTCTTGCCCATCAAAAGAAGCTACTCCTCCCTGCGTTCCTACCCAAAGCTTGGATTGATTATCCAAAAGAAGAGAATAAACAGAACTTTGTGGCAAACCTTCTTGTATAGTATAAGTACGAAAATGAGGATTTTGAGCCTGTGAGGAAGTAAAATACAACAAGAAAATGCAAATACAACAACTAAAAAATAGTAGTGTTTTTGATAAAGAAAAATTCATAAATTACAATTTTAGATAAATTTGGGTACTCTAATGTATAAATTATTTCTCAATTCTTGCACGTTGTTAAGCGTTTTTTCGATAAATTAGCAAAAAAAACGTTTCAAAGAAGTTTTGGCTTTATTAAATTGATAGACTTTGTTTTTCTTTTGTTCAAATGATTTCATATAGAATCCTTATCTTTGTCTATTCTATCGAAAAAATTATTAAATCATATATCTAAAAAGACTTTCATGGAAAGCACGGCAAAAAAAAATAAGAAAAAAAAGGGAAGCCCAGAAAATGAGGTTTTTCAAAAAATAATTTCACATTGTAAAGAATACGGCTTTGTATTTCAATCGTCTGAAATCTATGACGGTTTGCAAGCTGTTTATGATTACGGACAAAATGGTTCTGCTCTTCGTAACAACCTTCAACAGGCTTGGTGGCTTGCCATGACACGTTTGAATGATAATATCGTCGGAATTGATGCAGCTATTTTTATGCACCCAACGACGTGGCAAGCGTCTGGACACATCGAAGGTTTTAATGACCCAATGATTGATAACAAAGATTCTCAAAAACGTTATCGTGCTGACCAAATCATTGAAGACCGAGCAGAACAGTATGAAAAAGAAGGCGATAAAGAAAAAGCACAGGCTTTGGTAAATAAAATGAATGACCTTTTGAAGAAAGAAGATTTAGAAGGAGTTCATAATTTGATTGTCGAAGAAAATATTACTTGTCCAATTTCAGGAACTGCAAATTGGACAGAAGTACGTCAGTTTAATTTGATGTTTTCTACTCAAATTGGTTCGGTAGATAACGAATCTAGTCAAGTTTATCTTCGTCCAGAAACTGCACAAGGTATTTTTGTAAATTACCTAAATGTTCAGAAAACAAGCCGTTTACAACCTCCTTTTGGTATTGCACAAGTTGGTAAAGCATTTAGAAATGAAATTGTAGCTCGTCAGTTTATCATGCGTATGCGTGAATTTACTCAAATGGAAATGCAATTTTTTATTAAACCAGGGACACAAAAAGAATGGTTTGATAAATGGAAAGAAAATCGTCATAAATGGCATTTGGCTATCGGAACACCTGCCGAAAAACTTCGTTTTCACGTTCATGACAAATTAGCTCACTATGCTGATGCAGCCGAAGATATAGAATTTAATTATCCAATTGGTTGGAAGGAAATGGAAGGAATTCATTCTCGTACAGACTTTGATTTGAAGCAACACGAAGAATATTCTAAGAAAAAATTACGTTTCCACGATGCACAAGCAAAGGAAAATTATATTCCTTATGTCATCGAAACTTCTATCGGTCTTGACCGTTTGTTTTTGTCTGTGATGAGCAATGCCTATCAAGAAATTGAATCTACAAATGACAAAGGTAACGTCGAAAAACGTATTGTTCTTTCTTTTCCTGCGCCACTTGCACCAACAAAAGTTGCTGTTTTTCCTCTTACCAAAAAAGACGGACTACCAGAAAAAGCACAAGAAATTTTGAAAGAATTGAGTTTGGATTTAGAAACATTTTATGAAGAAAGTGCTTCTATCGGAAAGCGTTATGCTCGTCAAGATGTTGTCGGAACTCCGTTTTGTGTTACTGTCGACCACGATACGTTGGAAGACAATACAGTTACACTTCGTTATCGTGATACAATGGAACAAATCCGTATTCCTATTTCAGAACTGAAAGCAAAACTACTTTATGAATGTTCTATGAGTAGAATTTTGGAGAAATTGGTTTAGATTCCTTCTAACCAAAGGAAAACAAAAAACTTCAATCAGCTATTTCTAAAATAGTTTGATTGAAGTTTTTTATTTTATGGATGTTTTTAGCTTTTTATTTACTTTATTTCTCCTCAAAACCGAGTGATTCTCTGCCATCATTGTTGTATAAGATGATAACAAAACTATGTTTGCCAGATTCTTTAGTAGGATATTTTCCCCAACCACACCAAAGACCTGAATCAGTTCCAAAACTGCTTAATTCTTTTTCAAATTTGCCTTTTACTTTTGCAGAGATAGATTTCATATATTCAAAATCTTTTGTAGAAATATAGTTTGATGTTGCGCCATTTTTTAATGATGAAATACTTACTTCATCAATTTTGATGTCTGTCAAATCATACCCTGTCTTGTTTTCAATTTTAATTTCCAAAGGTTCATACACCTCACAAGAAAAAGCAGAAAACGATAAAACAATTCCTAATAAGGAAAGGTGAAGTATTGATTTTAAGTTGAAATGAGCTATTTTTTGAATATTCATAATAGGTTTATTTAATCGTATTTATTTTTTTTCAAAATAGAGAATTTCACCATCTACTCCTTTTTCAATAGTGAGAACAAATGTATGTTTTCCTGATTTTAGCACATCAGCTTTACTAGCTTGATCCATTCGCTTATAATCCTCATCGGTTAATCCTGTTCCACACCAACCCCAATGATTTATTTCTTTATACTCACTACTTAAACCTCGCTTAAATTTCTCACTTACTACTACCGAAACACCTCTTAAATACCTAAAATCTTCTAAAGATGTATAATTTGAAATCTGCCCACTTCTCAAAGATGAAATTTCTAGCTTATCAGCTCTAATTTCTGTCAAATCATAACCTGTTTTATTTTCGATTCTAATTTCCAAAGGCTCATATACCTCACAAGAAAAAGCCGAAAATGATAAAACAGTTCCTAATAAGGAAAGATAAAGTATTGATTTTAGATTGAAATGAAATGCTTTTTGATTTTTCATAGTAGAATGAATTGCAGTTATTGAAGTAGATAATTAGATTGTCTTTTTTACTAATACTCTAAAAGTACAAATTTTGCTGCAATTAAATATAAAAAAACTGAAATTTAACATTTCAATTCTGGATTTACCAAAACCACAAAGCAGCCTATCAGATTCTATAACTCTAATAGGCTTCTTTATTTTCAAATTGACTAATTATCCTCTATATATTCTAATAGTTCTTGTTTATCAAAATAGGAAAATTCCTCAGCTATTAGATAGTACCTTCTTTTATCATTTGGTAGTACATATTGATACATAATTTTTGTAAACTCTAATTTGTAACTACTAAAACTATACAGATTCATTAGTTCCTTAATTTGATTTATAGAAAAACAAGGAGGATATTTCTTCAAAATCTTTTTTATTTTGTCATTTTTCCGACTGTCGATAGATTCAGATTTCATCAATTCTTTTATTTCTTGCAATTCTTCAGTACTTATAAAATAAGTAGAATGAATGTTTGACGAATGGGAACTAGAAGGATGATGAGATTCTTTGCTTTTTACAAAATCATATAACAAAATAGCACTAGAAAAAGTAGAAAAAGTATCGTAGATTTGATGAAAGTTTTCTTTATCAATACTAGAATTATATGCGTTTTTTGCAACTAAAAGCCTCTCTAAATCTCCTGTAAATAACGAAATGATTAATTTGATTTGAGCTGTACTTAGGCAGTTCTCTTTACTTAATTTTAGTGCAGCCTCTAATTTAGATTTTTGAATACTTTGCCTTTCAATAAAATTCTTTTTACTCTGAAATAAATAATCAGACAATGCTTTTGTACAATTAGTATTCTGAGCAAGAGAAAAATGACTAAATAACACAAGATATACAATAAAGGAAAAAGAAGATAAATAAGTTTTCATAGATAGGATTTTTATAATAGTTTATGGATTAATAATGAATCCATAAGACAAAAACTAAACCTATTTGTTGTTACCTCTACTCCTATTAGTAAACACAAAAAAGCCTATCAGATTATAAAAATCTAATAGGCTTTTTCATTTTCTAAAAAGTAATTTGTATTTATCTTCATTCATCATAAGAATCATACAAATCACTCGCTAATCAGTTACAGTATTTACCTATTCAAATAAACCATCAAAACAGAAATATCAGAAGGACTAATTCCACTAATTCGTGATGCTTGTCCTAATGTGCGAGGCTGAATTTGAGTTAGTTTTTTACGTGCTTCCATAGAAAGTGAAGGCATAGAATGATAATCAAGACCATCAAATAAATGAAGTCCTTCCAAACGGTGCATTTTCTCAACTAGCTTTTGTTCTTTCTCTACATATTCAGAATATTTGACTTGAATTTCGGCTTGTTCCAAAATCTCTTCATTATTCCTATTGTTTGTACTGCTTCCATTTTCTGAATCAGAAACAGAATATTTTTCTAACAAATTAGCGATTTCGCTGTCCATTTTACCCAAATCAGAAAGCTGAACTTGTGGACGCTTCAAAACATCAATCGATTTTACTTTCTGCTTTAATTCAGAAGTTCCTAATGCTGCCAAAACAGGATTTGCATCTTCTAACTCAAGACTTCTTTTAGACAAAACTTTAATAACTTCTTTTACTTCTTCTTCTTTTTGTTTCATTTTTTGAAGACGAGTTTCAGAAGCTAATCCCAAATCAAAACCTTTTTGAGTAAGACGAACATCAGCATTATCTTGACGTAACAAAATACGATATTCGGCTCTTGAAGTAAACATTCTGTACGGCTCATCTGTGCCTTTATGAATCAAATCATCAATCAAAACACCAATATAAGCATCAGAACGAGAAAGCGTAAAGGCTTCTTTTTCATGTGCTTTTTGATGGGCGTTTATTCCTGCCATAAGTCCCTGACAAGCAGCTTCTTCATAGCCTGTTGTGCCATTGATTTGACCTGCAAAATACAGATTTTCAATGCGTTTTGTTTCTAAAGTTTCCTTTAATTGTGTGGGTTGGAAAAAATCATATTCAATTGCATATCCGGGACGAAACATTTTTGCTTTCTCAAAACCTACAATTTGATTTAATGCTTTTTGCTGAACTTCATACGGAAGCGAAGTCGAAAAACCATTTACATACACTTCTACAGTATCCCAACCTTCTGGTTCTACAAAAATTTGGTGTCTGTCACGCTCCGAAAAACGAACAATTTTATCCTCAATCGAAGGACAATATCTTGGTCCCAATCCTTTTATACGTCCTGCAAACATAGGCGATTTCTCAAAACCAGTTTGCAAAATCTCATGAACTTTTGGATTGGTATAAGTGATATAACAACTTCTTTGATTTACTAAAGAGGTCGTTTCATCAGAATACGAAAATTTTGAAGGATTTTCGTCGCCCTTTTGTTCTTCGATGGCTTCGTAATTAATAGTTCTGCCATCTACTCGTGGTGGCGTTCCTGTTTTCATTCTACCAGCCTCAAAACCTAATTCTACTAATTGTCCTGTAATTCCTGTGGCTGCTCGCTCGCCTGCACGTCCTCCTCCAAATTGTTTTTCTCCAATATGAATAAGTCCGTTTAGGAAAGTTCCGTTGGTAAGGATTACAGTTTTTCCTTCAAACTCAATTCCTAATTGCGTTCTTACTCCACAAACTCGTCCATCACGCACCACCAAACCTTCGACCATTTCTTGCCAAAGGTCAATATTTTTATTGTTTTCTAAAGCTGTTCGCCATTCTTCTGCAAAACGCATTCGGTCGCTCTGACAACGTGGACTCCACATTGCAGCACCTTTCGAACGGTTGAGCATTCGGAATTGTATCATTGTTTTGTCTGTAATTATTCCAGACATTCCACCTAAAGCATCTATTTCTCGCACGATTTGACCCTTTGCAACGCCTCCCATAGCAGGGTTACAACTCATTTGAGCAATCGTGTGCATATTCATTGTTACTAACAAAACTTTTGAGCCTAATGTGGCTGCTGTGTGGGCTGCTTCACAACCTGCGTGTCCTGCGCCCACTATTATTACGTCGTACATATATTTTCAGTTGTCATTTAGACGCACAACTGTGCGACTGTACTTTTTATAATCAGTTAATTACTCATGTTGTCTTTTCAATTCGTAATTTTTAATTCGTAATTCGTAATTGAATATACAAAATTACAATAATGTAGCGTTTTTTACTAATTTTTAGTTCCTTGATTTTTAAGGAATTATGTTTTGCCAACCGTAAACGAGGCTTCTAGCCGTCGTTTAGGTATGTAAATCCTCGTTTACGGCTAAAAGCCTAAACGACGGTTAGTTTACCAATAAAAAACACCAAAAACCATTTTGTTTTGATAAAAATAGTTGCGTTCTTTATTAGCTCACAAAAAATCTAAAAATACAGTTAATGGATAAGAAAAAAGTAAATAAACCAGAACAGGTTTTGTGGCTTGAGGAACAGCTTCATTGTAAATTTGAGAGATTTGAAACACAAGAAGAGTTATTTGATTCAGGTTCGACAAGTTATGCTATTAATGAATATAATGAAATAGTAGGATTGAAATTTAATAATTACTGCACATCAGACATTTCTTTTTTATCTAATTTTGCGAATTTACTTTATTTAGATTTTAGTTGGAATGAAGGAATAGACATTTCTTATTTATCTGAACTAACACAATTAACGCACTTGCGTTTCATTGAGAATGGTATTTTTGATATTTCTTCTTTATCCAGCTTAAGAAGCTTAACTGATTTAAATATTTTTGGTAACTACATTTCAGACCTTTCCTCATTATCTAACTTGATAAATCTAACTAATTTAGAGCTTAGTTGGAATCAAATATTAGATATTTCTCCTTTGTCTAACTTAATAAACCTAGAAAGACTATCTGTAGGTGGCAATCAAATTTTAGATTTTTCCTGTTTGTCTAGTTTGACGAACTTAACTAGCTTGCATCTTAGTGATAACATATGTTCAGATTACTCTTTTTTAAAAAACCTAAAAGGTTTAATACGATTGAACCTTGATTATAATCAAATATCAGATATTTCAGCTTTATCAAAATTAAAAAAAATAAAGTATTTGAAACTCAGTCATAATAATATATCCGATATTTCTTCTCTATCAGAATTAGAAGAACTAATTAATTTAAATCTTGATTATAATCAAATATCAGATATTTCAGCTTTATCAAAATTAAATAAACTTGCTTCTCTAAATTTATCTAAGAATAAAATATCAAATATTTCAGTTTTATCAGAACTAAAAAAAGTGCTTGATTTGAATATTAGTGATAATCAAGTTTCAGATATTTCTTTTATTACAGAGTTAGACTTAAAATATTTAAGTCTAAATTCTAATCCAATTTCAAACGCAAAAGATATTATAAAGATAATACAAAAGGAGAAATTAAAGGGGCTTGATTTATATGATAATAATATTCCTTATCTACCAAAAGAACTATTAGGAAGTCACCCATCAGACAACTGCCTCCAAGACCTAAGAAACTACTACCAAAATCAAGATTTTGTTCCAAACAAAGAAATAAAAGTAGTCATTTTAGGTAATGGAATGGTAGGGAAAAGTACGCTTTTGAAGCGTTTTTTGAATCCTACTGGCGATTGGGAAACAGAAATACAAATAGATGTTAGTAAACGTACAGAAGGAGTTGCAATAGAGAGAAAGGAAGATTTCAAGTTAGAAGGAAATGAAGAAATAAACTTGAACATTTGGGATTTTGGAGGACAAGAAGTTTATCATGGAACGCATCGTCTTTTTTTAGACAAAGATGCTGTTTATATTATTGTTTGGACATTGGAAACGGACGAACAAAAAGAAGAAATCCGTCAAGATTTGAATTATTGGTTAGATTATGCACAAGATTTGGCTATTGATAGTCCTATAATTTTGGTGCATAGTCAGATTGATAAGGAAAGTGAACAAGACCAAGATAAAATAAGAGAACAAAAAATGCTTGGTTGGAATGAAAAATACAAAGACAATATTATAGAAGAATATTTACCATTTTCGGCTAAGGAAAAAATAGGAGTTGAAGAGCTAAATAAAGCCATTAGAAAAGCTATAAAGGATAAACTTTCAGATAGGGTAGAAACAAAAATTCCTGAAAAATGGTCGTTTCTTCGTGATGATTTAAGGAAATTAAGAGAAAATGAAGAAGATAAGAAAAACGAAATTTCAAAAGAAGATTATTTGAAAGAATGTGCCAACTATGAAATAGAAGAATCAGAAGCCGAAACGGTTCTTACTTTTTTACATCGAACAGGCTTTTTGTATTATGATACACAATTATCAAACAATATTATTCTCAATCAGACGTGGGCAATAGAAGCCATTTATGAAGCCTTAAAACCAAAAAGTATAGCCAAAAGAGCAAAAGGAAAACTAGAATACGAAGATTTAGAAAGTTTTTGGCTTGAAAAAAACTACTCAAAAACAGAAGCCAAAACCTTTATTGATTTTATGGTTAGTTCTGAAATTTGTTTTTGTAAGGAACAGCAAAATTATAGAGAATTAGAAAATCCTACTTTTATTGTTCCTCATTATTTGGAAGAGCCAAGCCGTTTTGTTACGAAGTGGGAAAAGGACAATAGTTTTTATATAATTTACAAACCTGCTTTTTTCCATAAAGGAATTGCAGAGCGTTTTTTGAGTCGTTTAGGACGTTTGAGTGGAGAAAACGAGTTATGGAAAGATGGAATCCGTATAGAAAGTCAAGCCTTTGGAGATACAGAAGCCTTAATTACTTTTGATAGAGAAAAGAAAGAAGTCAATATTTCTACTGAAAACTATGAGCTTTTGGAAGCAATACTAAAAGAACTCAATAAAATTTTAGATGAAGGTTCACAAACTAATCCTTCTGAAAAGGTAACGTTTTTTTATTCGCTTGATGGAGAGGGTTTTGTAGAAGGCAAAAAACTATTAGAGCAAATAAAGGATGGTAATTACGAAAGCAATATCAGAACGCAAAATGATAAACTTCTAAAAGTAAAAGATTTTGCTGAAAAGTTTAGGTTAGCTCAAAAATCAAATGTAAAGCAAGACCAACACCCAAAACAGCAAGAAGAAGATAAAAATTCACTTATTGAGGAAGCCAAAAACAAAAAAAACACTACTGTTATGAATGAAAAAAAGCCATTGAAAATATTTATTTCTTATTGTAGTTATGACCGTAAACTACGTCAAACTATGGAAAATCGTTTGAAAGTGTATTTGCAAGGAGCAAAAAATGATTACGAAACTATTTGGTCTGATGTAGAACTTAAAGTAGGAGATGATTGGGATAAAGAAATTCAAGACGCATTGAATGAATCAACAATTGGTATTTTATTGGTAAGTCCAGATTTTTTGGCTTCTGAATATTGTACAGGAGAGGAATTAACAATAATGTTAGATAAACAAGAGAATGAAGATTATTTGATTGTTCCTATTTTGTTGAGAGATTGTAGTTTTGGAAATAATGAAATATTGAAAAAGATGCAGCTTTTCAAAACTTACAAGAATGAGTATGATATCGAAGATTTGAATGAAATCAATGATTTAATGCCGTTTGAAGATTTAGCTGATATTCCAAAACCTCAAGCTAGATTATTGAACAAATACTTTAAAAAACTAGCACAAGAGATTGATGATGCTGTGGATAGTTTGAAGTAATTCCACCGTAAACGAGGACTGAAGCCGTCGTTTAGGTAAATGAAACCTCGTTTACGGCTATAAGCCTAAACGACGGTCTAGTTTTAGTTTCCCACCATTTCCTTCTCACTCTCATTCAAAATAAACTGCAAAACGCTCATCAATTTTGTTAGATTGGTAATAAAATAACGTTCTGTATCTAGCGTAATTACATTATTTTCCAATTTTAGAAAACGCCATTCTGTTCCTGTTGTGCTACACCCAAACAGCGTTTTGAAATGATGCCCTTCTTCTTGATTTAATAAATTGGCTGCAATAAGTTGGGCAGCACATTGAATAGTACCACTTTCAATATCTTGTTTTTTGACTTCCATAATCGCAAAAATAGGAGCAACTACAAAATCTTGAATTTTGCTAAAGGAAAGCATAAAATCACATTCTCCATTCAGTCCCGTTGTTTCATCTACATTCAAATTCATTCCCGAATAAATCGTAAAACCTTCGTTATTCATCAAACTAAGTTCCATCAAAATAGGCGAAACAATATGCTCCGAACGTGATTTTTCAGAACTAAAACCTATTTTCATAGCTTTTTCTATCGCTTCAACAATCCAAGAAGTAGGCTGAACAATAGGTAAATCTTTTGTATCAAAAAAATGTGTGGCTTTAAATTGAATACCAAATTTTTTAGAGAGTTCTCTTGCGTTGAATTGTGTGTATAGCATAACTTTTTGGATTATACTATTTTTATAAAATCATCCTATAAAAATACGATAACTTAGTACCGTGTAACGTAAATTACTTTACATTTTGTTTTTTTCCTCAATGACGGTTCAAACGCACTAAAATATAGTCAAAGGCAAGCCTTTAACCTACAAGCACCGTTATTTTTAATATAAAAAAACATTGCAAAACTTATGTTACGCAGTACTTAGTCTTTTTTGCTAATTAACTAATGTTACGCAACAGCAGTGCTTTTAGTTTTAATGTTTATCAACTCTTGGTATGCTGCTTTTAGAGCTTTAATATAAATCTTAGCTTTTATTTGGAAGTAATTTAGTTGTGTTTGAATTTGCAATTTTTCCAACTTAATATATGCTTGAATAGCACAATACATATGATTTGTTTGTGTTTTTACTTTACGAGTTGGAGATTTTGCAATTCCTACATTTTGCTTTAAACTTTTGTGATATTCTTCTACTCCCCACCTTTTTTTGTAGATTGTAACGAAGTTTTCATAGGTCAGACTAAAATCGTTACTTACCAAAAATCTATCTCCAGTTTTTATATTTTCTTCGTTTGTGAAGATTTGTTTAACTAAAAGAACAGGAAAATTCATACCTTTTAGCCAAACTTTTACAGGAGCATTATTAGGTAATGCTAATAATTTAATATTTGTCCATTGCCAAAGAGTTTTATTATCAAAATCGAAGCCACTCAAAAAACGAGTGACATCATCATGACTAATTTCATTATCCAATAAATTGGATAAACCTGTTGCACTAGTTTGACTAGTGCTACTAATCAAATAGTCTGTATAAAAATCAAGTAGGGTATTCATGTACGAAATTAACGCTTTTTTTTTATATATTTGTGAAAATTGCGTAACATCAGTTATGAAAAATAAATCAATAGCTATTTTTGAATTTGAAAAACCGTTTGTTTTTGTAACTTTTACAGGAAATGACTTTAATGATAAAAATTTTGAAGAATATACACTACAATCTCACAAAGCATTTGAATGGAATAGGTATGCTATGATATATGATATTTCGAAAGTAGAATATGTGCAATCCAAATACCGTGATTTGCAAGCAAAAGACATACGAAAAAATAAAGAAGAAATTGAGAATAAAGCAATCGGATTGGCAGTAATAGCTCCTTCTTTTATCAAAAGAACACTCGCAAAAGCTGTTTTTCTAATTATATCTTATCCTAGTAAAATCAAAATTTGTGAGAATAAAGAAGAAGCTCTAAAATGGATAAATGAGCTTTTAGAAGAGGAAAAAAATCACAAACAATAAATTATTGGTATTCAATGCATTACATTCGTAATTAGCTTCGCTGCTTTTGCATGTCGTAATATTTAATTCGTAATCATTCCTAAGTTATAATTGATTTCAAAAAAAATGTAATATATTTGCAGTTAAATTAACTAAAACAAAATTTATATTCATTATGAAATTATTAAAATTCGTATTTGTATTTGCGCTTATCTCTTTTTTATCAGCTTGTGGAAATGATGATGATGAAAACACTACTCCTTCTGGAGATGGTATTATCGGAACTTGGAAAGTTACTGAAATAGATTATACTGGAACTACTACAGCATCACAACAAGGAGTTGAATTTGAAGCAGATTTCGAAGGAGAAGGCGTAGATATGGATTTAGAAATGCAATTCGATAATAATATGAATTACACCACAAGTGGTGATTATAGTATTATTCTGACTACAAGTTTCTTTGGACAGTCTATTGAACAGCGTTATGATGCTGTAGGATTTGTAGGTGCTGGTACTTGGAGTCAAGATGGTGACCAAATTATTATTTCTAGTGGAGGTGAAACAAACACGCTTACTGTCTTAGAAAATAGTGGTAATACTTTAAAAGTAGAATGGAATCACACTCAAGAGGTTGAGGAGCAAGGTACTACTCAAACACTTGATGTAAACGGAACTTATACGTTCGAAAGACAATAAGATTTTTTTGTATAAAAAGTAAAAAGCTATCAAATTTTAATGAAATTTGATAGCTTTTTTTGAGTTAGTTTAGGACAAAAATTATTTCAATGAGAAAATTTCTAACACGAGTCAAAAAAATAGCTTTATCTAATTATGGTAGAGATTCCATTTGGCTTGTCGAATTAAATGGACAAGTAATAGCAAAATTAAGTGAAGCTAATTTTGAAGATATGTTTTGGTTTTCTTATAAGATTACTTTTTTGAATAAAGAAAATATCATTTCCTCAGAACCTCAATCTTGGTGGAAAGATGATTTCAAATTTAAGAATGAATATCTATCTGAATATGCTGAAAATCCTTTTTCTAATGATATGCTAGTTAATGGAAGAGTAAAAATGAGAGCTTTATATGTAAAATCAAAAAACAAACTGGAAACATTTATAGGTTCTATTATTTACTGGTATTCACAATATATTAAAGAACCAAGTGTAGTAATTAAAAAATAGAAATATATGAAAACAAAAATCATAGGAGAAAAGTCTAAGTTTGCTATAGAAGTAAAACTTCGTTTAACTAGTAGTAATCGTTTATACGGAAATACTAGAATATGGATAAATAATAATCCCTTAGGAGCTATTCAAGAGGAAATAATGATGGGTTCTTTTATTAATTGTTTAAGAATTATGAAAGAGAATAGTTATAATCTATTAGACTTTAAAACGTAAATTTTATTATATTAGCGGTCATTTTATCCTTACTTTATGATTGATTTACCTAACTTACGTAAAAAAGAAAAGCCTTTTATGGCTCTTACTAGCTTGACTATCAAAGAGTTTGATGAGTTATTAGCTACTTTTTCTCCACTTTGGGAAAAACATTATATGTATTATGACCTCAAAGGAAAGGCTAGAAATAAGCCCACCTTCCGAGAACACGCAAAAATACAACTAAAAGGTAGTGAAATGAAACTTTTTTTTATCCTTTACTACTTGAAAAACAACCCTTTACAGGAATCTTTAGCTCTTACTTTTGATGTTTCTCAAGGAAAAGTTAATCAATGGATTAACAGCCTTCTTCCCATTTTAAAAGAAAGTTTAAGAAAAATTAATGTATTGCCTGCAAGAAATGAATCGGAATGGACAATAAAACTTGCAGATCGTGTTGAAGAAGCAGGTAAAGCCTTAGAGTTATGGGTAGATGGAAGCGAACGTGAAATTCCTCGTCCCTCCGATTACAAAGCTCAAAAAGAAGTATATAGTGGAAAAAAAAAAGCACACTATAAAAAATACTTTAGTTACAGATAAACATCAAGAGGTAGTTTTTTTAGGAGATACAGAAACAGGAAAAGTACACGATAAACGTTTATTAGAAGAAGATGATATTACCTTTCCTGAGGGAACTATTCTTCATCAAGATACTGGTTATCAAGGTCATAGACCTAAAGGTGTCCTTATTGAGCAACCCAAAAAAAAGCCTAGAGGAAAAGAATTATCGGAGCAGGACAAGGCTGAAAATAGTAAAAAGTCTAGTCGTAGAGTACGTGCAGAACACAGCATAGCAGGAGTAAAAAGACTTAGAATTGTCTTAGATGAAATCCGATTGTGGGGAGAAGAGGTAAGAGACCAAGTCATGGAAATTGCGTGTGGTATTCATAATTTAAGGGTAAAGACAAGAATAACCTATCAAAAATTATCGTAATAAAGTCTATTATTTAGTAAACATATTAGTCTGACAGAAAATTTTGATGATTTTATCATAAGAGCAAACTATAAAAAAGAAAATATAACCTTCTATTGGAAATTAATTGGAAATAATTATGAATACAATGATATAAACAGAAAACCATACTTTTATCAAAAGACTATAAGTTCTATATATTTTAGAGGAATAATAATAGAATTAAACAAGAGTGTAGAAAAAGAATTTTCAAAATATTGGAAGTAAAATAAAAATGCAAGAATTAATCGTGCTCAAATTTTTTGCAAGAATCTAAAAAATAGAGTAACTTCGATACTAATTGTATAACAGACTTCCAGTCTGTTGTTTTAAAAAAACTTATAGTCATTTTGTTCAGACAAGATGTCTGAACTACAGGAAAACATTATGCGAAAAACCATTCTCAACGCACTAGAAACGCAGTATTATTACGACCAACTTCAACATTTATCTACCAAAGGCGAAGAAACTCCAAAACAGCGTTTACAACGTTTGTATGTCGCTTTTTTGAGTCTTTTAAATAATCTGACAGAAGATAGAGAGCAGCAGATTTTTACTGGTTGGTATGCAAAACTTCATTTTGTGTGTCAGGCGTATGGGTTGGGAACTGAATGGGAAAGTGAGTTGCAAGGGTTACGAAGACTCTTAAGAAAGAATAGTTTACAAGTCTTTTTTAATCCTTCAGAAGTTCAATTTCTGACGGCTTTGTCCTTGCTTACTCGTTTGGTTCAAATTTTTGCAACAGAAGATGCTCCTCAATTATTAAAAAGTAACTACGAAAATGAAGAACTAATTAGCCTAGCTTTTAAAGAAGAAGCAGAGCAAAAAGTCGGTAGAATTTTCGGAACAGTGCAAGAAAAAGACACTGAAATTATTTATGATGACAAAGGACGTGGTACGGCTTCTTTCCAACTTTTTACAGAAGAACATGGAATGATTAGCATTTCAGTAGCTGATGTTCATTATTATTCCAAGAAAAACACTATTTTTCATCAGCATAATTTAAGTAGAGAAATTCCTCGTTTGATGCCTTATCAACCTGTCAGTGTTACAAATTTGGAATTGATAGGAGAAAATCAATTTGTCAGTACCGATAAATCGCTCATTATCTTGAATCCAGATTATTTGGTTGATGCTTCTGCTATTGCAAAATGCAAAACCTTTAAAGGACAAACACCTTATTTGTATCTACTTTCAAAACTTGAATTTTTTGCAGGAAATGAGGGAACATTTAGAGGAAAAGTAATCAACGAACTTTTAGATAAATTGGTAGAAAATCCAGAAACTACTTTTGCAGAGTCCTACAAAGATGCTTTTATAGAAAATAGTATCGATGCTGCCTTTATCGATAAAGACAAACTAAAAGAAATTAGCCGACAGTTAAAAGAACATTTTTTTGTAGTTCAGAAACATATCAGTCCCTATTTTGAAAATTTACTGACGACAGAACCAACTTTTATTTCTAGTAAATATGGATTACAAGGACGTATCGATTTGCTTGTCGAACACAGAGAAACAGAATTAAGAGAGCGAAAAGATATTATAGAATTAAAGAGTTCGAAAGCTCCTGATATGAATATTTCGAATGGTTGGAAAAATGATTTGATACAAGTCGCTTGTTATAACCTTTTGATTGATAGCACTTTCGAAAAACGAACAGGAATTAGTGCGCTTTTATATTCTAGTGATTCTCAAAATGGTTTGCGAGATTGTGGAAGTCTTGACTTTGACAAACAAACGGCTATGGAAATTAGAAACAGAATTGTTTCGATGGATATGTGGATTGCAAATGGAAGTGTAAAAGTTTTTGATAATTTATTGAAGTCTGTCGAAATGTCAAATCCTGCTTTTTTTGACAGAGATAAAGCAGTAGATTTTAATGATAAATGGCAAAAAGCAAGTCAGTTGGATAGAGCTTATTTTATCGAATTTATTGCCCTTGTGATGCGTGAGGCAATGTTTGCAAAGGTAGGAGGAATGGCAGGAACAGAGCCAGTACAGGGTTTTGCAAGTCTTTGGAGAAATACACCCACCGAAAAAAGTAATAATTTTTCTTTATTAAATGAATTGATTTATGAAGAATGGGACAAAAAAGAAACGTTATTAACTCTGAAACGCCCAGAAAATCAATCGATTACTTCTTTCAGAACAGGCGATATTATTGTAATTTATCCAATAGAAGAAGAAAAAGAAGGAACAAAACCTCATTCTGCGCTACATTATCAAATTTTGAAGGGAAATATTGAAGAAATCTCGTCAGAAAAAGTAATTGTCAAGATTTGGAGTAAGCATATCAACCAAGCATTTTTCGAATCCTATCCAAAATGGGGCATCGAACCTAACTTAATGGAACGTACTTTTAACGACCTTAGCGCATCATTAGCCGAGTTTTTGGGAGCTGATAATCACAAAAAAGGAATTATTTACGGAAAACAAAAACCTCGTTTTGATGAGAATTTTAAAGTAGATTACACAGAAAAAGGACTGAGCGAAGAACAAAACGAAATCTTTAATTGTGCGCTTTCTGCAAAAGATTATTTCCTGTTACAAGGTCCTCCTGGAACTGGAAAAACGTCGGCTATGCTCAAAAATATGGTCGATTATCTCTACAATGAAACTGACCAAATTGTCGTTCTTTTAGCTTTTACAAACCGTGCAACAGACGAAATTTGCCAAAAAGTAAAACTCGTTTGTGGAGATGATTTTGTGCGTTTGGGAAATGTAAGAGAAGATAGTGTTTTCTTTGAAAACAGTTTGAAAGCCTCAAAAAGTTTGGACGAACTAAAAGCCAAAATTCATACGTCAAGAGTTTTTGTTTCGACGGTTTCTTCCTTTTATTCAAATCTTCGAATCTTAAATAGAGATGACCCAAATGGAGGAAAACTGACTTTTGATACACTTATCGTCGATGAGGCTTCACAACTTTTAGAACCTCATTTGTGTGGAATTTTGCCAAAATTTAAACGTTTTATTTTGATTGGAGATGAAAAACAACTTCCTGCCGTTGTTACGCAGCCTTCAAAATTAAGTCAAGCTAAAAGTCCGTTGTTGCATGAGATTGGAATTGAAGATTTGAGTCAGTCTGTTTTTGAGCGTTTGGTAGAAAATGCCGAAAAACGAAATTGGAATAAATGTGTAGCAATGCTTTCGACACAATATCGAACGCACCAAGATATTGCCGAGTTTATCAGTACAGAATTTTATAAAACACTAAAAGCAGGAAGTGAAAGACAGTTTGAGAAATTGAGTTATTACAATCCAAATTCAGAAGACGAACTAGAGAAATTCTTAGCACAAAAAAGAGTTTTATTTATTCCTACCAAATCCGAAAAAGGAACAAAATTTCATAGCGAAGAAGCCGACAGAGTAGTCGAACTTTTACGCACCATACACCGAATTTTTGGAGATGATTTTGATGAAGAAACTGTCGGAGTAATTACGCCCTACCGAGCGCAAATTGCACAAATTTATCAGCGATTAGACGAAAATCTAAGAAAAGTAATAACCGTCGATACCGTAGAACGCTATCAAGGAAGTGAGCGAAAAATTATTATTTTGTCAATGGCAACAAATCACGCTGCACAAATGCGCTTTTTGGAGTCATTGAATGCAAAACAAACCGTTGATAAAAAACTAAATGTTGCGCTTAGTCGTGCCAAAGAACAGTTGATTTTGCTAGGTAATCCAGCAGTTTTGAAGACTGGGAAATTTTATGGGAAGTTTTTGGAGTGGGTGGAAAAGGAGAAGATTGTTATTTGATTAAGGTTTATTTTGTTCACTCCACCTTTTCTCTGTTCTTTCTATATAAGCCTGAACTTCTGGTATTTCTAAATATTCATCATCATTATTTAAATATCCATACAAATTGTCAGCATCGATGTTGGATAGACGAATAATAAATTGTCGTTCTTCTTGGGAGGTTAACTTTTCTAACCAAATATATTCAAAAATACTAGCAGCTAAATAATGTGCTATTTCATATTGTTTTTCTACACTAATCTGTGCAATTACAATTTCTATTCCTTCCTTTATAATATCAAAATCTATAGTATTTGATGAAAATTCTATGAAACCTGAGAGTATAAAAGCTGCTGCATCTCTTGTGTAAGTATCTTGAGAACGAATATCTCTCAAAAGTCTTTTGAAATATTCTTCATTTGTTACCTTTTCTAGTAGAGTAACATCTTCTATTTGTATTACAGTAATTTGAGGAGAAGAGTCTAAACTGATTTGAAAACTACCTTTAGTAATATTTTTGTCAAAGTATTGTACTGAAATACCAGTTTCATTATTTCGGTTTACACGGAAACTATATATTGCATTTGTGTTCATTTTGTAAATTAATTTCTGAATTTGAAAAACTATCTAATAAGAAAAAACAAAACAACCATTTCTACTTCTAAGTTCAAACATCTCTATGAAAAAACATGTTATTTCAATTTCACTCATTTTCCTAGCTTTATTTTCTTGCCAAAAGAACGATTCCAAAAACAACGAAATCACAGATTCAACTCAAGAAAACTCTATCCAAAAAGAAGAAATAGAGAAAGTAGAGGAAATAGATTTTGATAAATTCTTTGAAAAATACCGTTCTGATTCAGTTTTTCAAGTCAATCACACAAAATTTCCTCTCAAATGTATAACTATGGAATTGGAAGAAGATGAGATTACTTTTATCCAAAAAAATGACTGGGAATTTAATAATTTTGAAAACTATTCTCTAATACGAATCATATCATTATCAATTTCTATCAAAAAGCTATCTTCTGACAAATGAGTGTAAATAAAATCAAAGTTTGCATCTAAAATATCTATCAGCATTTTTGTACTAATATTGCCTAAATTAATTTTGATTAGTTTTTTAGGAGATTTATTTAAAAAATGACTGTTTTGAAAATCTGCGTCTTTACTCATTAAAGTATAATTATTTTCATCAACAAATTCAGCTATTTTATTGTCTTTTGTAGTATCACCATCTAAAATATCATTTACATGAACAGCTTCTACATTTTTAGATTCTAAAAAACGAACAACCTTAAAAGAAATATGAACATCACAGACTATTTTTATCATTTTCTAATCTCTTTTTAGGCTATATTTTTAATAGATTTTGTACTAACCCATACTTTAGCAAACTGTAAAGAAGCTCTAATATCGTCTAGTTCTAAACTTGGATGGTCTTCTATAATTTCGTCATACGTCATGCCACTTCCTAGCATATCCAAAATTACCTCCACAGGAAAACGCATTCCTCTAATACAAGGTTTGCCATGACAAATTTCTGAATCTATTGTAATGCGTGATAATAAGTTTTGCATAATTGTAGTGTTTTGCTTCTTCTCCTCTTATTTATATCTAAAATGTTTTTTAAGATAACGATTTTTATTGAAATTTGGTTTTATTCAAAAAAATAAATTGTTCGTGTCATCTAAATATTAAAAATGAAGCAATTAGTAAATTCACTATTCGTGGTTATAGTTTTTTTCTCTTCTTGTCAAAATAACAATTCCAAAAACAAAGAAATTACAGATTCCACTCAAGAAAATTCTATCAAAAAAGAAGAAACAGAGAAAGTAGAGGAAACAGATTTTGATACATTCTTTCAAAAATACCGTTCTGATTCAGTTTTTCAAGTCAATCACACAAAATTTCCTCTCAAATGTGTCAATATAGAATTGGAAGAAATTACGACTACTTTTATCCCAAAAAGCGATTGGGAATTTAATAATTTTGAAGATAACCATAAAACTGAATATGACCAATACGAATATGTAAAGGAAATTGGTAATGAGAATTTGGTCTTATATGAAATGAGAGGAATTGACAATGGTATTCTTGTGATTTATAAATTTACTTTCAATAATCAAAAATGGATGTTGGAGGAAATAGAAAATGCTGCTAATTGATATTTTCAATTTTTCGGAATACTCTCAATGCATTAAAACTCAACTAGAGAAAAATCACTCAACTTTTCCCACTACCAACTCTTCATCATTAGGGATTTTATATTCTTTACATTTTTGTTTTAGAGTATTGTATTCTTGAATGGACATATCTTTCCAATTTTGTTGCCCCAATAAATTATTCAGATAACGTTCATCTATATTTTTCAAGAAAAATTCTTTTACTTCAAAATAAGAACCATAGAGTGTATCTTGAGTAAGCGTATCAATAGTTTGTGTAGATATAAACTGTTTTTCTAAATAGTGCATATAAATTGTGTCTTGACAAAAAATAATATGTTTAGGTTCTTGGTCTTTTTTACCCTTCCATATTGTTTCATTCTCTTTTAGATTTACTTTATACTTAAAGCTGTGAGTTGTACCATAATTATGTTTTGTAATCAAACCTATATGAGTAGTTTCTTTATTTGTTTTCTCTACTTCTAAGTATTTTCCATTGTCTAAGGTTATATTTTCTACTTTTATGTTTTCTTCAGAACGCTGCTCGCAGCTCATTAAAAATAAAGCAACCATTATAAAAACTATACTACTTTTCATTTTTAGAGATTTATTTTGACCCTCAAACTTAAAATACAAATTTAATCAAAAATAGCCTTAGAATTATTTTTTGTAAGGCTAAGGTTATTTTGATAGAAAAGCTAGTTTTTGAAATCTAAAAATCACAACTGGAAGTCAAATACATCGTCGTAATTTGACTTGAGCAAACTAAAATAAAGTCAAAATGCTAAAAAATCAATTATGAATTATATCAAAAGAATAGTTTTTCCTCAAAACGAAATAAATTTAGAAGATTTAAAAGAAGACTAAGCGACTTTATTTTATCTTTGTAACAAGATACAAAATCAAAGGTAATTAACTGATTACTGGTAACTGTTTACTGATAACTGAAATTATGAATTTTATAGACACGCACGCTCATTTATATGACAAAAAATTTAAACCTGACTGGAACGAATTAGTAGATAGACTCAATGATACGGGAATAGAACGAGTTTACTTACCAAATATTGACCACGCTTCCATCGAACCTATGTTTGAAATTGAAGCAAAAGATAAACAAAGGTTTATTCCTATGATGGGATTGCATCCTTGTTCTGTCAAAAAAGATTTTGAAAAAGAACTTTATATTGTAGAAGAATGGCTAAATAAACGTAAATTTTCAGCCGTTGGAGAAATTGGACTGGATTTATACTGGGACAAATCCTTTTTCGAACAACAAAAAGAAGCCTTCGAAATTCAAATAAATTGGGCTAAAAAATTCAATATTCCGATTGCTATTCATACAAGAGAATCAACTGACGAAGCATTAGATATTTTAGAAAATCTCAAAGATGAAAAGTTAAAAGGTGTCTTTCATTGTTTTGGTGGAACTTTGCAGCAAGCTGAAAGAATCCAAAAACTAGATTTTTTGATGGGAATCGGTGGAGTGGTTACTTATAAAAATGGAGGTTTGGATAAAGTATTACCAAGTGTAGATTTAAAACATTTGATTTTGGAAACTGATGCACCTTATCTTTCGCCTGTTCCACATAGAGGAAAGCGAAATGAAAGCAGTTACATTCCAATTATCGCCAAAAAAATCGCTGAAATAAAAGGACTTACAATAAAAGAAGTCGCTGAAAAAACTACTCAAAATGCAAAGAAATTATTTGGGAATTAGGGAATAGAAATTGGGACATGGGGAACTACAAATGAAATACAACTGTCTTGACAGTTTAATGAAATTAACTGATTACTGGTAACTGAAAAAATATGCTTTTAGACCAATACAACATCATAAAATTACGTACTGCTGCTGATGAGGACTGCAAAACGTCAATTTTGGTAATTTATACAGGAGGAACAATCGGAATGGATTATGACGAAAATGGTAGTCTTGTTCCTTTTGATTTTGAAATTTTGTTAGAAAAAGTTCCTGAGCTTACTCGTTTTAAGTTTTGGCTTACGATGCTTGTTCCTTTCGAACCTATGGATTCATCAAATATGGGAACAGAACATTGGCTTAGTATGAGTTGGCTGATTGAAGAATTGTATGATCAGTTTGATGGTTTCGTGATTTTGCATGGAACAGATACGATGGCATATTCAGCTTCAGCTATGAGTTTTTTACTTCAAAATCTAGCTAAACCTGTTATCTTGACTGGCGCACAAATTCCGATAAGCGCACACCGAACCGATGCAAGAGAAAACCTAATTGGGGCTTTAGAAATTGCTTCTATGCAAGAAAACAAACAGCAAATAGTAATAACAGAAGAGGGAAATGAAATAATTAAAGAACAAAATGTTGCTTTAGTTCCAGAGGTTTGTGTTTATTTTGATAATTTACTCTTGAGAGGAAATCGTTCGAAGAAAGTGCAGAGTTTGAATTTTACAGCCTTTGAATCCCAAAACTATCCTCATCTTGCCGAAGCAGGAATTTTCATTAATTATGCAAAAGGCTATATCCTTCCTGTTTCGAATAAAAAACTAAATTTTAAAAGTGCAATGGATGATAATGTTATTCTTTGGAAAATACATCCTAGTATGAATCCAAAATATTATCTTCCTATGTTGGAAAGTGAAAACCTAAAAGGTGTAGTTTTAGAATCATTTGGTTCTGGAAATATCCCAACTGAAAAATGGATTATAGATATTTTAGAAAAAATAATTAATCGTGGAGTAGTCGTTGTGAATGTGTCTCAATGTGCTGGTGGTTATGTTTTGCAAGGACATTATGAAACAAGTCATGCGCTCACTCAAATAGGTGTAATCAGTGGAAATGATTTGACTTCCGAGGCAGCTCTAACAAAACTTATGTATCTCTTTGGCAATTACGACAACAAAAAAGAGAAGGAAAAAATAATTGAACTACTACAAACTCCTCTTTGTGGGGAGATGACTTTGTTTTGATACTACTAAAAATGGTTACTATTTTAAAGAATAATAACCATTTTATAAAAACTAATACAAAATTTTATAAGTCAAAATTTGCATTCCTTTTTCATACGATTCAGTTTGCAAAAGCTCTAACTGATAGGATTTCTGAGAATTTCCAAAAATTTTGATGCCTTTACCTAACAGAATAGGATTTAACTTAATTTTTAGAATATCGATTTTTTTGTTTTCTAACAACCACCCTGCAAATCTTCCTCCTCCACAAAGATAAATGTCAGTTCCTTGTTGTGCTTGAATTTTTTCTATTTCAGAAAGGTTTATACTTTTTATGTGAACATTTGCATCAGCATTTTCAAATGTTAGATTATCTGAAAAAATATAATGTTCCATAGTTGAGTAAGCAGCTTTGCCAACTTCTAAACCATATTTATATCCAAATTCATATGTTTTTCTTCCCATAATTACAGTATCAAATTCTTTCAAATCATTTTGATATTTTGTAACTCCATTACCTTCAAATATAAATTGGCTTATATCCTCATTTTCTCCTGCAATAAATCCATCTAATGAACAAGCTACATAATAAATAATTTTTCTCATTGTATTGTATAGTTAAGTTGATAATTTAATTTTTGTTACACCTAAAGAGTCTGGCAACACTATACAACACAAAAAAAATGCTTGAAGTTCCCATAAAAACAGGAAATTTCAAGCATTTTGTATTTATAAAGTCAATGGTAATTTCACTTATAACTTACCACTAACAACTTATAACTATATTCTTATCCACCAAAATCATCAAACATAATGTGTTCTTGTGGAACGCCATAATCATCTAACATTTTCAAAACGGCTGCATTCATCATTGGAGGTCCACAGAAGTAAAATTCAATTTCTTCTGGATCTTCATGTTTAGAAAGATAATTATCAATCAAAGATTGATGAACAAAACCTACTTTACCATCCCAGTTATCTTCTGGTAATGGTTCTGAAAGTACAATATTAAATGTAAAATTCGGAAATTCTTTTTCGATAGCTCTAAATTCCTCTACGTAGAAAAGTTCTCTTTTCGAACGTCCACCATACCAAAATGAAACCTTACGGTCAGATTTAAGAGTATGGAATAAATGGAAAATATGAGAACGCAATGGAGCCATACCAGCACCACCACCAATATAAATCATTTCTTTACCTGTATCTTTAATAAAGAATTCGCCATAAGGTCCTGAGATATTTACTTTATCTCCTTCTTTACAATTAAATACATAAGAAGAACATTTTCCTGGATTTACATCCATCCATTTGTTATTTGCTCTATCCCAAGGTGGAGTAGCAATACGAATGTTAAGCATGACAATATTTCCCTCTGCTGGGTGATTTGCCATAGAATAAGCTCTAAATTCTAGCTCATCATTTACCATTTTCAAATCCCAAAGACCAAATTTATTCCATTCATCTCTGAACTTGTCTTTTCCACCAGGGTCATTTGGAAGTGGGCTAATATCTATATTTTTAAAATCTACTGTAATTGGTGGTACGTCAATCTGAATATATCCACCCGACTCAAAGTGTAAACTCTCCCCTGCAGGTAATTCTACTACAAATTCTTTAATAAAAGAGGCTACATTATAGTTAGATTTAACAGTACATTCCCATTTTTTAATTCCAAAAATTTCTTCTGGAATACGGATTTGCATATCTTTCTTTACTTTTACTTGACAAGCCAAACGAACATTTTCTTTTTGTTCAGAACGGCTCAAATGTCCGACTTCGGTAGGCAAAACATCACCACCACCATCATCTACAATACATTTACACATGGCACATGTACCACCACCACCACAGGCAGAAGGTAAAAATATTTTGTTTTCACCAAGAGTAGAAAGAAGTGTTGAGCCAGCAGCAACAACGATTGGATCGCCCTCATTACCATTGACAGTGATTTTTACGTCTCCACTTTGTACTAATTGCGCCTTTGCAACAAGAAGCAATCCTACAAGCAGAAGAGTAACAACTCCGAAAACGGCAAGTCCTGCAAGAATTACAGTTAAATTGATCATGTATTCTGTTTTTTTAGGTCTATTTTTGCGTTTGAATAAATTACTTACTAAAGATTCATTTATTGAAATAATATAGCTACAAATATACGTTCAAAAATTCTCAAATACCAATAGCAATTCATTAAAAAACACGTTTTATTTCAAAATTTTGCTATTTTTTTAAATTTTCATATCAAAACAAGTCGTATCAAACTACTTGATATAAGCTGATTATAAAAAATCTTTACTCGCTTTTTATCTGTAACTTTGTGATTGACAATAAGAAATAAATGTAGTAGAAAATTGTTTTACAAAAAAAAAATCATTCAAAATAAAATTATGAATTCAATAAGTTTGATAGAATCCGATAAAATAAATCTTCTCATTGACGGTTTGGCAGAAAATGGCTGGGCAACTGTTGATGATTTTTTACCTTTAGAAATTGCAAATTCTCTTAGAAAAGAATTAAATGATGAATATGAAAAAGGGGAATTTGACCCAGCAGGAATAGGAAGACGTGGTGTAGATTGGCAATTACGACCAGAAATAAGAAGCGATTATGTAAAATGGTTGCAACCCAATGAATTGACAGAATTTCAACAGCTTTATTGGACTCAAATAGATAATTTCAAACAAGCAATTAATCAAGAATTATATTTATCCCTAAATAATTTTGAAGGGCATTTTGCTATTTATCCACCTAAAAGTTTCTACAAAAAACATTTAGACAATCATCAGTCAGCCCAAAAACGGTTTATTTCCTGTATTCTTTATTTCAATCAAGATTGGAAAGAAGAAGATGGAGGCAAATTGAGAATCTACGATAAAGACGATAAACATAAAGTAGAAACTGATATTTTGCCCATCTTTAATCGCTTTGTATGTATGCGAAGCGAACTTATTTGGCATGAAGTTTTGCCGAGTGAAAAACGAAACAGAATGAGTATGACAGGTTGGTTGAGAAGAGAAAGTTAATCCTTTTTCTCCACGAATAAATTCGTAGGTTTCATTTTTGAATAAATTTCCGATAAAAAAACAGCTTTTGCTAAAGTAATTTTAAAATTCTACTAAAATTAGTACCTTTAAATCTATAAAATACTTAGTAGGTCATAATTTTTAATTAGCTATGCTGATTATTTCATAATTAGCTTCGCTGAATATCCATTTCGTAATTATTCATCAATGAATCTCAATAAAGCTCGCCACGCTCTTCAACAATATTTTGGTTATTCTACTTTTCGCCCGTTGCAAGAAGATATTATTTCTTCTGTCTATGCAAAAAATGATACACTTGTTTTGATGCCAACAGGTGGAGGAAAATCTATTTGTTATCAAATTCCTGCCGTTACTTTAGATGGAATTTGTATTGTTATTTCGCCTTTGATTGCGCTGATGAAAGACCAAGTAAATGCACTTCAAACCAACGGAATTTCGGCAGCCTTTCTTAATTCTTCACAAGATGCAGGCGAACAAAGAGAAATAGAAGCAGAAGTAAAACAAGGAATTATAAAACTTTTGTACGTTTCACCAGAAAAATTATTGACAGATTCATTTCTTTATTTTTTGAGTTCTTTGCCTGTTTCACTTTTTGCTGTCGATGAAGCGCATTGTATTTCGCAGTGGGGACACGATTTTCGTCCAGAATACACACAACTCAAAACGTTAAAAGACCGTTTTCCACTCGTTCCGATGATTGCTCTTACGGCTACGGCTGATAAAATTACTAGGCGAGATATTGTCAGTCAATTAGGTTTAGAAAATCCGACCGAGTTTGTGGCTTCATTTAACCGTCCTAATCTTTCACTCAATGTTTTACCTGCTTATAAAAGGATGGATAGCATTGTAAGTTATATTTTGAGGCGACCAAATGAATCAGGAATTATTTATGCCTTGAGCAGAAAAAATACAGAAAATATCGCTGCAAGGCTTCAAAAAGCAGGTGTAAAAGCTGATTATTACCACGCAGGACTAACTGCTCACGAAAGAAACCGAGTTCAAGATGATTTTATTGCAGACCGAACACCTATTGTTTGTGCAACAGTTGCCTTTGGAATGGGCATCGATAAGCCAAATGTTCGTTGGGTAATGCATTATAATATTCCAAAAAATATTGAAGGCTATTATCAAGAAATTGGACGAGCAGGACGTGATGGACTTACAGGCGATACACTGCTTTTTTATAGTTTTAATGACTTGGAAGTATTGAAAGGTTTTGCAGAAGAAAGTGGACAAAAAGAACTTCAACTTGCCAAACTAGAGCGAATGCAACAGTACGCAGATGCTCAAATTTGTAGAAGAAAGATATTATTGAGTTATTTTGGAGAAACTTTATTAGAAAACTGTGGAAACTGTGATGTATGTAAAAATCCTCCTAAACATTTTGATGGAACAATCATCGCACAAAAAGCATTTTCGGCAATGATGCGAATGGATGAAAAAGTAGGTTTTACGATGCTTATTGATGTTTTGCGTGGTTCGCAGCGACAGGAAGTTTTGGAAAGAGGATATGATAAAATAAAAACGTATGGTGCAGGTTCGGATATTTCGGCTGGAATTTGGCAACAGCATTTATTACAGTTTTTGAATATGGGTTTGATAGAAATTGCGTATGACCAAAATAATGCTTTAAAGCTAACAGAGGCAGCAAAAGCTATTTTATTTCAAAAAAAGAAAGTAGATTTAGTCAAATTTGAGTTTAAATCTAAGAAAGAAAGAGAGAAAGAATTTGAAAGACCAAAAAGTAAAAAACGAGAACTTCAAGACGGATTATTTGAAGAATTGCGTCAGCTCAGAAGACAGATTGCAGACTCAAAAGGAATTGCTCCCTATATGGTTTTTGGAGATGCAACACTCAAAGATATGGTCGATAAATCGCCTACACATTTGTTTCAGATGCGCCAAGTTTCTGGTGTTGGTGATGTAAAATTGAGAGAATTTGGACAAATATTTTTAGATACAATAGTAAATTTTCTCAAAAATCAAGATGTTGCAGATAAAGCAAAACTGACAAGTTCGCATCAAGTGAGTTACGAAATGTTTACAAAAGAAAATAAATCATTAGCTCAAATAGCAAAAGAGCGAAATATTACTGAAGGAACTGTTTTAGGACATTTGTATAAAGCAAGTCAAGACGGATTTGAAATTGATTGGTTAGAATTTGTAACCCTAGAAGAAATAGAAATTATCGAAAAAGCCATCAAAACAGTCAGAAAAAGGATACCAAAAGATGAAACTTTCAGAATGAAATTTGTCTTTGAGTATTTAGAAGAAAAAATGAGTTATGTCAAATTGCGTGCTGCTGTGGCTTATCAAAAAGGACAGGAGGTTTAAAATAATATTATTTACTCTCTTAAAAAAATAGGTTCTCTGTTTCTAGTTGTGCAACACATCAAAAATTTGCTTAATCAATCTCAATTCTCAGTTTTGCACTATAAATAGTTTCCTTTTGCTCAATTTCTAAAGAATATTTATGAGGATAAAGAAGTTCTAGCCTTCGTTTGAGGTTTTGTAATCCAATTCCTTGTTCTGTCTGTTTTTGATTATTTTCTTCTGAATCAAAATTATTTTCTATCCAAAACATAAGTTCTTGTTGATTTTTATTTTGAATCAAATCTAGTTGAATAGTCAAAAAAGCATTTTCTCTCAATGTTTCTACGCCATGTTTGAAGGCATTTTCAAGTAAAATAATGAAAAGTAAAGGCGCAATTTGAGTAGTTTCTGTATTTATAGTTTGTCCAACTGAAAAACTGATTTCTACGTCTTTTTGATACCGAATTTTTTGAAGTTCGATATAATTTTTTAGATATTCTATTTCATCAAGTACCAAAACGGTCTGTTTTTGTCCTTCATAAATGGTGTAACGCATCATATCAGAAAGTTGCAAAATCATTGTAGGAGCTTTTTCTGAATTTTGAACTGTCAAAGAATAAAGATTATTGAGCGTATTAAAGAAAAAATGAGGATTTATTTGAGTTTTCAAAAGAGCTAATTCGGCAGTCGTTTTTTGTGCTTTTAAGTTTTGTAACCATTTCCATTGTTCATATATCCAAATCAGAAAAAAAGCAGGAATAGGCAAAATAAAAAAACTAAGAGCTGTTTCTTTTTTCTGTAAATACATTTCCAATCCACCAGAAAACAACCTAACATACAGAAAATAAAGCGATGAAACCCCATAAACTCCCCAAATAATGATTTTATATTTTGTAAAAAAAGACGGAAAAGCAGCATAAAATCCACCCATCCAAAATAAAATCATAATTAAAATAATTACAGGATTATCAGTCATTCCCTGCATAGAAAGTCGTACAAAAGCCAAAACTCCAATTAATAAGAGAAGTCCTAGAAGTAGATATAAATAGTTTCCTCCTTTTTTAAAATAGGTATAAATCATCAACGAAATAACAACTCCATATAGCAACAGAAAAAAAGTATTCATAAAAAACTCCTTTTCATCTATCAAAATCAGTTTGCTGTACTGCAATAATTTTACAAGAATAAAAGTAAGTGGAAAGCCTATCAAAACGGCTTTATATTTCTTGAGAAGAGTAATAATTTGATTCATGTGAAGTATAATTTTTGTCTTACGAAAATACATCTTCTTTACTCTCATTCATAAAAATCATGACAAACCCAGTAAAAACAAGGTCAAACAAGTTGTTTTTTGATTTAAAATGGTTTGTCAGTCTTTTAAAAGTGTATAAAGTCAAAAAAAACGTGTTTGTCATTCTTATTAGATAGAGAAAAAATAGTGTTTTAGTTTTGGAATATAGAAAAAAACAGTCGTTGGTGAGACACCCACAACGGCAGTAGAAAAAACATTCTTCATTTAATCTCTACCAAAATGAACACACTCACTATTGAAAACCTTTCAAAAACATATCCCAACGGAACAGAAGCCTTACAATCTATTTCTTTAGAACTTACAGACGGAATGTTTGGCTTATTAGGAGCAAATGGAGCAGGAAAATCGTCTCTCATGCGAACCCTTGCCACATTACAAGAACCCTCTTTAGGAACTATTACTTTCAATAAAAATGATATTCTAAAAAATCCAGATGCAATTCGTCATACACTTGGCTATTTACCTCAAGAATTTGGTGTGTATCCCAAAATTTCAGCACAAGAAATGCTCAATTATTTAGGAATTTTGAAAGGGTTAGAAAATAAAAAAGAACGAAAAGAACAAGTAAACGCACTTTTAGAGCAAACAAATTTATATCAACAACGCAAAAAATCAGTTGCTACTTTTTCAGGTGGAATGCGCCAACGTTTCGGAATTGCACAAGCATTATTGGGAAATCCAAAACTGATTATTGTAGATGAACCCACAGCAGGACTTGACCCCACAGAGCGCAATCGTTTTTTGAATCTTCTGAGTGAAATTGGCGAAAACAGAATCGTTATTTTATCGACGCATTTTGTGGAAGACATACGAGAACTCTGTACCAATATGGCAATTATGGGACAAGGAAAAATTATAACAAAAGGAAATCCTAATGAGCTTATTTCTACTTTAAAGAATTGTATTTGGACGAAAATGGTAGAAAAAAATGAAGTTCTACACCTTAAAAATAGGTTTCAAGTCATTTCTACAAAACTCATAGGAGGAAAAACACAACTTACTATTTTTTCAAAAACAGCTCCTAATGAAGGTTTTGAGCCTAAAATGGCAACTTTAGAAGATTTTTACTTTACAAAAAGCTAATATCAATTACGAATTACGAATTAAAAATTACGAATTTAATATTCTGATTAACAGCCCTGCCTTCATTGATATTTTATCGCAACAACACCAGCCAAAAACACTCCTTGCCTTTGTTGGTGTTTTAGCACAGCGACACCTACAAAAACTACCACAAATCAAATAAAACACTTATGCTTTCTCAACTCATTTCCTTCGAATTTTCTTATCAAAGAAAACAATATTTTTTCTTTCTTGGAGCTTTTCTTTTCATGTTTTTTGGACTTGTTTTAGTCAAACAGACTTACAATATTAATTATAACTCTTCTTACAAAATAAGTAATCAAACGGCTTTAGTTAGCTTGGGAAGTGTTTTTATGATTATGTTTTTTGTGATTAGTGGCGTTTTGAGAGAGAGAAATTACGAAACTGAAAGTCTTATTTTCACTACAAAATTATCCAAAACTTCTTTTTTTATAAGCCGTTTTTTAGGTGTTTTTGTGTTTAGTTTGTTGGCATTTAGTTTTCTATTTTTGGGTTTGATACTTGGACTTTTTATACACGATTTGGATGCTGTACGAATTGCTGATTTTGATATTTTGATGTATTTGTGGAGTTGGTTTATTTTTGCGTTGCCAAACGTATTTATTTGTTCTTCTATTATTTTTTCGGTGGCACTTTTGAGTAAAAATAGTTTAGCAGTTTATAGCAGTGCCGTTTTTATTTATGCATTTTACTTTCTGTGTTCTATATTTTTTGAGTCGCCTTTAATGGCTTCTTCGACTTCTACGTCTGCTGAAAACCTGCAACTTGCTGCCATTTTAGACCCGTTTGGAATTTCTGCTTTTTTCGAACAAACTACCTACTGGACAAATCAAGAAAAAAATACTTTATGGATTTCTTTTACAGATAATTTACTCATAAACAGAATGTTATGGATAACAATAGGTGTTTTTATTTTAGGTTTTGCCTATAAATTATTTTCTTTTCGAAGTAGCAACACAAGCCTAAAAAAACAAAAAAATAGTACAGAAAAACAGAATCATCATTTTATTTCTGCATTCACTTTTGATTCCATTGAACCTAATTACAAAACTTTCAAAACACATTGGAATAGTTATTTGATTCAAACCAAAATCAATCTACAACTCATTTTTAAAAGTTTGCCTTTTGTGGCTGTGCTTTTAGTTTTTATGATAATTGTTCTGATAGAAAGCTATACCAGAACTACAAATGGAGGTGCATATAATGAAAGTTGGTTTCCTGTTACATTTATTTTAATAGACCTTTTTAAAGATGTATTGAAGCCATTAGCTCTGTTTTTGATTGTTTTTTATAGTGGAGAAATTGTTTGGAAGGAACGAGAATTGAAATTTAATGGAATTTTGGAAGCTCTGCCAGTCAAAAATATGACTTTGTTTTTCTCAAAATTAACGGTGCTGATTGCCTTACCTTTCATTCTGACTTTGGTAGGAATATTTTTATCTATTGGATTGCAGATTTCGAAAAGCTATTTCAATTTTGAATTTGATTTATATGTTTCTTTGTTCTATTATGAAGGTGTAAGGATGATTTTTTATAGCATTTTGGCTCTATTTATTCAAAGTCTTATAAAAAATAAATACTTGGGAATGCTACTTTTGGGTTGTTTTATTCTGTTTTTTGGAACTTCTCTTTCTTTTGGAATTGGTATTGAACACCCTTTGCTGCGTTTTGGAAATTTGCCTACTATCAACTATTCAGATATGAATGGCTATAGCGTGGGAGGTTTTCATTATTTAGCTCTTCATTGGACTTTAATTGGACTTTTTTTAACTATTCTGACTTTCAAAATTTGGAAACGAGGAGAAAAAACAATTTCAATTTCTGAGTTATTGACAATCAAAAAATCAAATTTTATTTTAGGAATTGCTTTTATTTTGCCTTTATGTTCGGCACTATTTATATTCTATCAAACCAATATTGAAACTGAATATTTGACTCAAAATGAGCAATTAGACAGACAAGAAAGTTATGAAAGGAAGTATAAATCGTATGAAAACATCGAAAAATTAGTTCCTGTTTCTATTGCTATTGAGATGGATATTTTTCCAAATCAGCAAAAATACAAAGCTGTTGGAAAGTATATTTTGAGAAATAAAAGCAATAAAAAAATCTATACATTATTTATTACAGAAAAAGAGAAATTATCAAATGTAATTCTTCAAAATGCAAAATTGATAGAACAAGATTCTAGTTTGGGAATTCTGATTTTTGAGTTTGAAAAGCCTATTTTGCCCAATCAAGAAGTTGCTTTTTCGTATCAAATAACCAAAGAAGTAAAAAAGTTTGAAACTTCAAAAAGCATTCTAAAAAATGGTTCTTACATTGGTTTGAGAGATTTTTCTCCTATTTTGAGTTATGCAAAAAGTTGGGAAATTACCAATTCACATGAAAGAGAAAAGCGAAATTTACCCAAACGAATAGAAGAAAAAGTTAATGATGATGACTTAAATAATGAGGATTATAATGGAATTGGAAGAATTAATTTTGAAGCAATTGTTTCTACATCTTCTGACCAAATTGCGATTAGCTCAGGAAATTTGATTAAAAAATGGACTGAAAATCAAAGAAACTATTACCATTACAAAACGCCTATTTTGATTTCGCCTGCTGTTTCTTTTTTCTCTGCAAATTATGCTGTTCAGAGAGAAAATTATAACGAAATTGCGATTGAACATTATTATCATCCTTCACATAACTATAACAATCAACAAATCATAGAAAGCATCAAAACAACACTAGATTATTGTACGAAAAACTATGGCAAATATCCTTTTAAAGAGCTACGTATTGCTGAAATCCCTGCTTATTGGAGTTTTGGAGGCTTTGCACATGCAGGAATGATTTCGATGGTAGAAGATAGATTGTACTTGATTGATAGAAGAAATACCAATGATTTTGACTTAGTAACCAAAAGAACCATTCATGAAGTGGCACATCAATGGTGGGGACACGCTTTATCGCCTAAAAATATTGAAGGTTCAAGTTTGATTGTTGAAGGATTTACAAAGTATAATGAAGCTATGATTATGGAAAAAATGATTGGTAAAAAACACCTTTTTCAACTCGCTAAAACAGCAAACAAACAATATTTCAAAGGCAAAACCTATACAAGTGAAACCGAACCAGCTTTATATTTGGCAAGAGGAGAAAGTTATTTATCGTATGGAAAAAGTTATACTGTGATGTTTGCCTTAAAGGAGCTGATAGGAGAAGGAAAAGTAAATCAAGTTTTGAAAAATCTACTAGAAAAGCATAAAAATAAAAGTGAGTTTTCAGGAACTTCTTTAGATTTTTTGGAAGAGGTCTATAAAGTTACACCTCAAAAATATCATTCTTTGGTAAATGATTGGTTTAAAAAGCGAGTTATTTATGATTTGAAAATCGAAAATGTAAGCTCAAAAAAGCTCACTAATGATGCACGAGGAAACTATGAAATTACGTTACAAGTAAAAGCAAAACGCTTTGAAACAATAGAAAACCAACACAATACAAGTGAAAAAATAGTTTCTATTCCTATTAATGAACCTATTATGATTGGACTTTTTTCTGTTTTGCCTTCTCAAATTGATAAAGAAAAAGAAAGTGAGCAAATCATTTATTTAGATTCTAAAAATATCGATCAAGAACTAAATACATTTACTTTCTATGTCAATGAACTGCCTATTTATGCTAGTATTGACCCATTTTTTACACGTTTAGATAAAAATTTGGAAGATAATATTATGGAAATTGGAGAGTGAAGGTTTTTTATTGATTCTACATCAAACACAAAATAAAGCAGAGTGATAGATAAAACACACTTTTTTCGCTAAAAAAATTCGTAATTTTTAATTTTTAATTCGTAATTACTTATGAAAGTATTGGTATTTTACGAATAGAAAGTTTAAATTTGCATATTCAGTAAAAAATATATAGTTTTATTAAAAAATAGAATTGCAACAAAAATGCAATTTACAAAACTATTTTTTTATCTGTGAGTTAAAAGAAGTAGTGAGTTTAAGTTTATGAGTAAATTATTTTTAAATGAGTAATTTATACCATAGATTTATCATTATTCAAAAGCTCATTTTTTATATTCAAATTCTTCATTAAATAAGGAGGTATACAATCGCAAAAACATACAGAAGAGGGGGCAGACGACCTATCAGAAGAGAGGAAGACCCTCATCGCATTAATCGCCGTATCAGAGCAAAAGAAATTCGCATCGTAGGTGATGATGTTGAAAATGGAATTTATTCTACTGCCGATGCTTTAGAAATAGCTCAAAAACTGGGACTTGACTTAGTAGAAATAGCACCTAATGCTACACCACCTGTTTGTAAAATTATCGACTATTCGAAATTCAAATACGAACAGAAAAAGAAACAAAAAGAACTCAAAGCCAATGCTCATAAAGTAGTGGTTAAGGAAATTCGTTTTGGTCCTAATACCAACGAACATGACCTAGATTTCAAAACAAAACACGCTCAAAAGTTTCTTGAAGAAGGAAACAAAGTAAAAGCGTATGTGCAATTTGCAGGACGAACTATTGTCTTTAAAGACAGAGGAAGAGAAATCTTAGACCGTTTTGCAGAAGCCATAGAAGAACAAGGAAAGCCAGAAGGATATCCCAAAATGGAAGGAAAACGTATGATTATTATGTTTACTCCAAAAGCAATCCCTAAAAAGAAAACAACAAAAGAAGAGTCTGGCAAAAGTGATAAACCAAAAGCAAGCAAGTCTTCTAAAGAAAACAAAGATTCTAATAAAGATGAAAAAGCTCCTGTAAGCAAAAAATCTTCTCCTAAAAAGGAAAACAACGAAGAAGAAGAATAAACAGAAAGCTAGATATTTGTTATACAACTTCATGATAAAGCAGCTAAATCATATTTTGGCTGCTTTTTTTTTGAAACTTATCAAAATATATTATTAAATAATTTAGAAAGTAATTGAAAAAATGCTACCTTTGTAGGCTCAAATGGAGTACCTTGTATGATATGAATTAAATGTATGTGATTATCCATAATTATTTATGAATGATTATTTTAGATTTTAGATTTTAGATTTTATATAAATTACTTTACTTTGATTTAAGTTGCTTTTTTTAATTCAATAAAACAGTGCAATTATGCCTAAGATGAAAACCAACTCAGGCGCAAAAAAACGTTTTAAACTTACTGGTAGTGGAAAAATAAAGCGTAAACACGCATTTATGAACCACATTCTTACCAAAAAGTCACACAAACGTAAGAAGCGTCTTGCTCAATTTGCTATCGTTCATTCAACTGACGAAAAGCGTATCAAAAAATTGCTTATCAACATGAAGTAATAAATATAAATTACGAATTACGAATTAATTCTCTGAACTGAATATTTCATAATTCTAAAACTGATATTTATTTAATTTCTATTTCTAAGTAAATCATTTTGATTTTTCTATATTAGACCTAACTAATCATAGAATAGACAACTATCGCATACAAATCGTGTATGCATCTTTTTTAATTTTAGGTTTCTTTTACCAGAGAATAGGCTCTTAGTATAAATTACGAATTAAAAATTACGAATTATGAATGAAAATTCAGCACAGTTGAAATTTCATTGATGATAAGTGATTTGAAAGCATTTGCTTCAAAAAATTCTAATTTCAATAAGAACAAGTACAAAACATAATTATTTTTTGTCGCCTCCTCTCAAAAATTGTTATAATTATGCCTCGTTCGGTAAACCATGTCGCTTCACGAGCTCGTCGTAAGCGAGTAATGCAACACGCCAAAGGATTCTTTGGTCGTCGTAAAAATGTTTGGACAGTAGCAAAAAATGCTGTCGAAAAGAGTTTTGAATACGCCTATGTTGGTCGTAAACTCAAAAAACGTGATTTCCGTAGTATCTGGATTCAACGTATCAATGCAGGCGCACGCCAGCATGGAATGTCTTACTCTCAATTTATGGGCAAAATTCATAAAGCAGGAATTACATTAAACCGTAAAGTTCTTGCTGATTTGGCTATGAATCATCCTGAAGCATTTAAGTCGATTGTAGAAAAAGTAAAATAGACATCGTTTATTTTCTAAATCTATAATTTCTTATATAAGTTTTAAAAAAATCCTCTTTTTCTATGATTCAGTTCTAGCAAAAAGAGGATTTTTTTGGTTTAGTTTCAAAAAACATTTTTAGTTAAGAAGAGTTTTTTTATCTTTCGTACTTGCTTTAATTTTTACACACAAATATTTTAATCTATTTATTCCAACACATTACAGTTATTTTTAACTAATTAGTATAGTTTTATCTATCATAATTTTTAACTGGCTTCACTGCTTTTGCAGGTCGTAATTTATTCAACCAACTAAGTGGAAATCGTTTTAACTATTTCAGACTACTTTTCAGGCTTTTTCTCAAACCTAGATTGGGCGCAAATCAAGGTGTTGTTGGTGTATCTATCTATTCCTATTTCAAGTGGTATTATTGGCTGGGCTACTAACTGGATGGCTCTCTTAATGACTTTTTATCCCCTTGAATATATAGGAATTAAACCTTTTGGTTGGCAGGGAATTATTCCATCAAAAGCACAAAAAATGGCTACCAAATCAGTAGAAATGCTGACCTCCAAACTCTTGCGTATAGAAGAACGCTTCGAACAACTAGACCCTATTATTGTTGCTCGTCAGATGCAACCAGAGTTAGAAACTCTTAGTGTAAAGATTATCAATGAAGCCATGGAAGCACAAGCAGGTGTAATTTGGAAAAACACTCCTATACCTATAAAAAAACAAATTTATCAGCGTGCAAAAGATGAAATTCCTAATGCAGTAGTAGATATTATGCTTGAGGTAAATGGACAAATTGACAAATTATTAGACCTCAAACGTATTGCTATCGAAACTCTAATGGCTGACAAACAGCTTGTTAATGAAATATTTTTGCGTTGTGGAGACAAAGAATTTAAGTTTATTGAAGTCTCAGGTTTTTGGTTTGGTGGGCTTTTTGGGTTGGCTCAGATGGTTCTTTCCTATAATTTCCCTTCTGGTTCTTGGTTTATTCTTCCAGGGTGTGGTTTGATAGTGGGTTATTTGACAAATGTTTTAGCTTTAAAACTGATTTTTGAACCTTTAGAACCTATCAATATTTTGGGTATTTATAAATTTCAAGGTTTATTTCTCAAAAGACAGAAAGAAGTAGCTAGAGAATACGCAAAAGTAATCACAGAAAAAATATTACCTACTGAAGTGATGACAGAGTATTTGGTAAGAGGACCAGCATCAGATAGACTTGCTATAATCATAAATAAAGAAGTTAGTAATTTGGTTGATGATGTAGTAGAAGATATGGCTGGTGCATCTCGTCCTATTTTTACGCTTGTAGCAGGAAAGCGAATGGATATTGCCAAAAATATTATAATGTTTCATTTTATGAGAGAACTTCCTATTGTTGTCAAACAAACAGAAGATTATGCAGAAGAAGCTCTAAACTTGGAAAATACACTAGCAGAACGAATGGGTAATCTTTCTTTTAAAGAATTTGAGGAGTTTTTACGCCCTGTTTTTCAAGAAGATGAATGGATTTTGATTTTGGTAGGTGCAGTTTTGGGAATGTTTGCAGGAATATTGCAATTTATAGTGATGTGGTACTTCGGTTTAGCTTAAAAATTGTAAAATTAATTTAAAAATCAACATGAGTGCTATCCTAAAAAAATTGTGATTTTTGCTTAATTTGGAGTAAACAATGCCTTAAAATAGAATTAACATAAAAAAAATCATTTTTTTTAGTTTGATTGCAACCTTTTTGCTGTTTTTTGGGTCATGATAATAAAGGGAATTTAATATAATTTTATTTAGGTCATATTATTTGACATAATATACTTAATTTCATAAAATAACTTTTCCATTTTGATTATTATACACTCATTTATCTCAAAATTGTACTCTCATGAAAGCCCACAATATTCCATTTATCTTGATGATTATCTTGATGCTTGGAGCAGGAATTACAGCCTGTCAAAAAATTAGTCCAAAAGAAAAAACTTCTCAAGGGAGTTTATTAGTTCGTACTGCAACTATTCAAGTAATTGATGAAAATAGTACAGAACAAGAGGATAAATTTTGTGGTTATAGAGTAGCTTTTTTATTGAAAGATGGAACATACATTTTACCTACCAACCTAAATAGCTTTCTAAAAGAACCTTCTCACAACCAAGTCATAAATATTACCTATCGCTCAAAAGATAGTAAAATTATAGATTGTACAAATGCAAAAAGTGTTTATTTGAGTCATGTGGATATTCCTTCTCTTTCAGATTTAGACTGAAATTTAGCTCAAAAAATATATATAAGAAAAGCCTAGGATAATGAAAAATTATGCTAGGCTTTTTTGTTGTTTGGATTTTCTATATCATCATACAAAAAAATCACTTCCTTATTTTCAAAAGAAGTGATTCAGATTGCTTTTTTACTTTGCAAGTCAAATTATTTTTTAATTATTCACTACTTCAATAGCCATAATTTTGATAGGGTTCTTTTCGCCTACATACGCTTCACAAACAGCTATGCCATCATAACGATTATCTTCTTGAGTATATTGAAAAGAAACTTTTAATCTCATGTTATCTTTTATTTCCATATTTTCAATATCAGCTTTTACATATTCATCCAAAGAATAAGGCTGTAAATAGACGTTTGAGCCATCATTAAACCAAAAGTTATCCCAAACTCCCACTCCACAAATTACTTCTTCGACAGTTATTTCAGCGACATTGATAGTTTCACATTCGCCAACTCCACAATAAAGAGGATCTCCATACCCTTCTTCACAACCCTCTTGACATTGAAAAGCTGAAAAAGCAAGTAGGATTCCTAGCGCAAAGACATAAAAAGGAAAATTAATAGAAAATGCCGTTTTAGCAGAACCAATAATTTCTTGTTTTGAGTTTAAATTTAATTTTGACATAATTATAAAAGTTAAATTGTAATAGAATTTTTATTGTAATAGAATTTTTTGAGTAATTTATTCTTGTTGGATTTATTCTCTATACGTAAACTCTTTATAATTTGTGGCAAAAATTATCTATTTTTTTTTACTCTATTGTCACAAAAATCTTATAAATAAGAAAAGGCAACCACAAATGTGATTACCTTTAATTTACTCTATATCCCCTTTACAGATATAAAACTTAATCTTCCTTCTTACGGAAGAAGGAAGCCATTTGTTGCAATATTTTCAATCTTTTTCTATTTTTTTGTTAAAAATGAAAATATAAAAGACGAAATTCTATTAAAAACAAGTAGCTATCCTATTTAAAAACAGTATATTTCATCATTATTTAATGATAAAACATAAAATATCTTATAAATTTCTATCTTTTGTTTTCTCTGATAGAAATATTTTTAATTAATACGAAAATTGATTTTTCTTTGCTGCAAATACAACTATTTATTTTCAACAGAATGTGTAAACCCTAAGAGTATTTAAAGCCCTTAGGGTTTTTTGTAATACTATACAGTAACAAATGTTTTTGCATTACGCTTTCTTTCTCCTTCGTTCAAATAAATTTTACGAATACGAAGAGATTCTGGAGTAAGTTCTACATACTCATCAGCTTGGATATATTCTAATGCTTCTTCTAAAGAGAATTTTACAGGAGGAGCTATTTTGTTTTTACTATCCGTACCCGAAGAACGCATGTTTGTTAATTGTTTCGTTTTTGTGATATTCACAACAAGATCATTTCCACGAGTATGCTCACCAACAACTTGACCTTCATAAATTGCTTCATTCTGATCAACAAAGAAAATACCTTTATCTTGTAATTTGTTTATACTATAAGGAATAGCATTTCCAAGTTCCATAGAAATGAGTGAACCACTCTGACGACCTTTGATTTCTCCTTTGAAAGGCTCAAATGCTTTGAAACGATGATACATAATTGCCTCTCCTGCTGTTGCTGTAAGAAGTTGGTTACGAAGACCAATGATTCCACGAGAAGGCATCTCAAATTTTAAGATAGTGCGATCGTCTTTCGGATTCATCTCTAATAAATCACCCTTTCTTTGAGTAACTAATTCAATCGCTTTTCCAGAAAGATTATCAGGAATATCAATCGTTAATTCTTCAATCGGCTCACATTTTTTACCATCAATATGCTTGATAATTACTTGAGGCTGACCTACTTGAAGCTCGTATCCTTCACGACGCATCGTTTCGATAAGAACTGACAAGTGAAGAACACCACGACCAAATACATTGAATGAATCTGCTGATTCTGTTGGCTCAACACGAAGTGCTAGATTTTTTTCTAATTCTTTTTCTAAACGCTCTTTGATATGACGAGAAGTAACAAATTTACCTTCTTTACCATAAAAAGGAGAGTTATTGATAGTAAATACCATCGACATTGTAGGCTCATCAATAGAAATTGGAGGCAATGCTTCTGGCTCATCTCTATCTGCAACAGTATCTCCGATTTCAAAATCTTCTAATCCTACAATCGCACAAATATCTCCTGCTTGTATTTCTTCTACCTTACGTTTTCCTAATCCTTCAAAAACGTATAATTCCTTTACTTTATTCTTTTTAATTGTTCCATCACGCTTCATCAATGAAACTGTCTGATTTACATTTAGTGTTCCACGAACCAAACGACCAACAGCGATACGTCCGATATAAGTAGAATAATCCAAAGATGTAATTTGAAGTTGAGTAGTTCCTTCTTCGATTTCTGGAGCAGGAATCGTTTCCATGATAGCATCCAAAAGTGGAACAATACTATCAGTTGGTTGTTCCCAATCTGTACTCATCCAGTTATTTTTGGCAGAACCAAAGATAGTTGGGAAGTCTAATTGGTCTTCTGTTGCCCCCAAAGAGAACATTAAGTCAAATACTTGATCTTGAACTTCATTTGGCTTACAGTTCAATTTATCTACTTTATTTACAACTACAATAGGTTTCAAACCTAAGTTGATTGCTTTTTGAAGTACAAAACGAGTTTGAGGCATAGCACCTTCAAACGCATCAACCAACAAAAGCACACCATCAGCCATGTTTAAAACACGTTCTACTTCACCACCAAAATCGGCGTGACCTGGAGTATCTATGATATTAATTTTTGTTCCTTTGTAGTCAATAGAAACGTTTTTAGCTAAAATTGTAATTCCACGTTCACGCTCAATGTCGTTGTTATCCATAATAAGTTCGCCTGGACGTTCGTGTTCTTTAAACAAATTTCCAGTAACGAGCATTTTATCAACAAGAGTAGTCTTGCCGTGGTCAACGTGAGCAATAATAGCGATATTTCTAATAGACTGCATAAGGTAGTAAAAACTAATGTAAAAGGCTTGAGAGTATTTTTATAATTATTTAACAAATTCTAAATCAATTTTTCAGAAAAAACTAAAAATGCTTAAATCGCTATTTTTATTTATTCTATTGATTCATAGTGAGTTACGAATTGTTTTTTTTCTTAGTGGTGCAAAATTACGTAATTTATTTTATAAAACAACAGTTTATAGGATTAATAATTCATTACTAATCTGCTTTTTGAATCTTTTTAAACAAAATTAAAATTCAAAATTCATTCTTTTTTATCTCTTGCCTACTTATCTCAAGTGTTTATACGTTGAGTTTAATTGGGTTTTCTGTGATTTTATAGAATTTTATTGGGTTGAAAAATAATTTTATTTTTTCTAAAAAAATAATCCTTTTAGCAATTTACTTATATTTTGTGGCTTATTATTGTAGTAATTTCAAATTTATAATCAATGCTACACCTATCAAAAAATTAGAAGCAAACTTTCTCACAAATTCATTAAAATTATCAGACTAGGATTCAATAAATCTATTCCTTTTGAAATAAATTAATTTAATTTGAATTTTTTTCAAAAAAAATAAGTTGAGTATTTATGACAAGCAAAATAAGGATTTTAATTTTGTTAAGATTTGAAAATCAATAATTTAGGATAAAAAAAAGCTCTAAATTTCAAAATCAAAAAGCTAAAAATGCCTTTCAAATGAGTTAGACAAAGAAAAAAGATGATGTTTTTTAAGAAAAAATTAAAATTCTATTTGCAGATATAAAAAAAAGGCGTACCTTTGCATCGCATTAAGGGAAAACAAACACACAAAAATGGTTTGAAATTCTTTAAAAAAGCAAAGCAAAATTGTTCAATATTAATAAGAACAATTAAAAATGCTCCGTTCGTCTAGCGGTTAGGACGCCAGGTTTTCATCCTGGTAGCAGGGGTTCGATTCCCCTACGGAGTACAACATCATAACCTTATGGTAAATCATAATAGATTATTTTTTGGTTATAAAGTTAAAGTAGAAATTTTAGAGTGAAAAAATGCTCCGTTCGTCTAGCGGTTAGGACGCCAGGTTTTCATCCTGGTAGCAGGGGTTCGATTCCCCTACGGAGTACAAAAAGCCTATTCAACATTTGAATAGGCTTTTTTTTGTGTTCTTTTTTTTTATTTTTTTTCTAAATTGTTACTTATAGTCCACAAAAATTCATTTTTGCAATATGGAAATACAATCTAAAATAGGAAATCGTATCAAAGAACTTAGAGAAATTAAAGGTATTTCTCAAAAAAATTTGGCTTATGATTCTGATTTATATAGAAGTTATGTTGCAAGTGTAGAAAGTGGTAAAAGAAATATTTCTATTAAGATTGGAAACTTTTCCTAAGTCTCCAACATTATTCTGTACAAAAAAATAAATCAAATGCTTTTCAATTTCTTGAGTTTGATTGTTTTCTAATAAACTATTGATAAGATTTTTATTAATACTACCCTTCATATTTTTTCTATTATCCCAAATTCATTGTCTTTTTTAAAAATCACAATAGCAAATTTACGATTTACATTTTACAATCACACCTCAAACTTCCCTGTTTTTTCACGCCATTGCATAATAAGCTCAAATGTATTTGTAGATTTTTGGTAATCCATATAGCCATAAAAATTATCGAAGCTTGCCCCCAAAACACTATTTAAAGCTACTTTATCTTTGTCTGTTGGCTCATCAGGCAAAAATGCTTTCAAATCTTCTAAGTGATACATATCTTCTACTGTTTTAACATCCTCTATATTCCATCTCTTACAGAAAAGTTCATAGCCATTTATATCATTTTCAGGTGTTTTGTCAAACTTATTCATAATCAATAATATTTTTGGTGAGTTCAATATTTTTTAAATTCTCAAAAGAGGAAACCCTTTTTATATACTTTAAAATACGGATTGTTAGAAAATAAAGTTTAAAAAAACAAAAAATACTTAAAACTTCCTCTTTGAATCCTTTTTAGTAAAACAGAAAAAATACAGTCAAATCCGTTAAATAGCTTTATCAATCATTAAGTAAATACAAAATAATTTGTTTTCTGAATAGGTTTATTAAAAATGGAATTAAAATAGACTAACTTTGTAGATTGAATTAAATAATCGCTCGTGAGGACACCATAGCCGTAAGGCTATTAACGAATTTTGATTTTTACTCCATTAGGAGTTTCATATTGGTAGTAAAAACGATGAAATTATATCTCATTTACTCCGTAGGAGTTTTATATTGGTAACATTTTGTATTAAAAATTCTACCAATATAAAGTTCCTAACGGAACAGAATACAATTTTACCTTTTATTTTGCTACCAATATAAAGTTCCTACGGAACAGAAAGACAAATAAATTTTTAACCTTACAGCTATGGTGAGGACACGAGCTAATCTACTTTATAGTTTTATGAGATTTTTATTTGTTATACTATTTATTTTTTTAGGATTTTCTTCTCAAAATTCTTTTGCCCAAAAATCAACTAATGGAGCAACTAACAAAACCATAGAAAAAAAACCAACTTTAGAGACTATTGAAGATACCACTCAAGCTGTATCAAGGGTAGAGCTTTTACAAGCTGGTGTTTTGGAAGGCGCTGTCTTACCAAATGGTGAAAAAATACGTATTCTTAAAAAAGACGAACGTGGACAAGTTCAGTTTAAGCAAAAAAATACGGTTATGTATGCTGATAGTGTTTTTCAATATATTGATAGAAATCAAATTGAGGCGTTTGGAAATATTCGTTTTGTGGAACAAGATAGCCTTACGCTTGTTGGCGATACATTATATTATGATGGTTATACCAAAATAGCAAAAGTAAGAGGAAATGTAGTGATGCAAGACCAAGAAAAAACGGTCAGAACACGAAAATTAAATTATGACCTCAAAACAAAAACGGCTAATTATTTTGAAGGAGGAACGGTTACTGACAAAACTTCACGACTGACAAGTGATAGAGGTTCTTATAATACCAATTCTAGGGTGGCTACTTTTAATGGAAATGTACAGGCTTTGAGTCCAGACCAACAATTAATTGCTGAATCAGTAGTTTATAATACACAAACAAAAACTATATTTTTTGACTCAGAAGGAAAAATAATTAATAAAGACGGAACAATCAATGCAGTAAAGGGAACTCAAATCAATGCTCAAACAGGCATTTTGAAAACGGCAGAAGGAGCAAATGTACCCACTCGTATCGAAAATAGAGAATATATTATTTCGGCAAATTTTATCGATTATGATAACCTGACTGAAAAAGGAGTGTTTAAAGAAAATGTCCAACTTTTTTACAAAAAAGAAAAAATTACCATTTTTGGAGATGAAGCCTATTATGATGGAATAAAAAGCCGTTTGGATGCTTATGGCGATGCTCTTTTGGTAAAACCTTTCAAAAATGATACACTTTATATTTCGGCTGATACATTGATTGCAGTAAATGATACCATAACTGAACAGCGTTTGTATGGATATCGAAATGTCAAGATTTACAAAAGAGACATTCAAGGAATTTGTGATTCTTTGAATTATGATTTGAAGGATTCGATTATTTATTTTAATGATGACCCTGTTTTGTGGAATACTTCAAATCAACTTTCAGGAACAAAAATTAAAGCAAAATTAAGAGATAATACTGTTGATTCTTTGACAATTACAGACAAAGCCTTTGTTATTTCGGCTGATGTTTTTGGACAATTCAATCAAATAAAAGGACGGGATTTACTGGCTGTTTTTGATAGTGGTTATATCAAACGAGTAAATGTCGATGGAAATGGCGAGAGTATTTATTTTATTTTGGATGAACAAAAAGATAAAGAAACGCTCTTAAAAGGAATGAATTATATAAAATGCAGTAATATCATTATGAAATTTATTGCAGATAATGAACTGGAAGAAATTTTATTTTTACAACAACCCGAAGGACAAGTAATTCCTCCTCAACTTATAACAAAGAAAAACTCTGAACTTAATAATTTTGAATGGCGCATCGAAGAAAAACCGACTTATAATAAAATTATGCAAGGAAGAAGTACCGAAGAAGCAGCCAAAAACACCTATAAAGTAAAAGATGTAGATGGAAATAGAATTATTGATAGTGAATTTTTTGGTGTTTATTTGAGTGAAGACAAACAAAAACTAACCTACTACAATCCAAAATTACCAGCTAGAAATCTTGAAAATGAATTTTTCTTATATGTCTATCCTCAAAATAAAAAAGATTTACCAGAAGAGTTTAGATTATATGGCTATGTAGTTATTCCATTTTACAATATGGATACAGAAATCTATAAACCAAATCAACCTTTCTATTATACCCAAGAATTGCCAAAATTCAAGATTAAAAAAATCACGACAGGACAAAAAATAAAACCACAAATAGTCGAAGAAACTGGAGAAATAATCAAAAAACGTAATACTATTAAAGAGTGGAAAGAAACATACGAATTTTAGATTACGGATTACGGAAGAGTTGTATTTTGAGAAAGATGTTTTATAAGAAGATTTATATTTTATATTCTCTTTAAACTCTTTATTCCTCTGTGGTTTAAATGTATTTTGCATTTACTTCTAACTTCATAAATTTGACTTCTTACTTTATTTTTAAAACAATATTGATTTTAATTCCTTTGATTGATTGAACATTTATATTTTAACTAAAATACCCTCATTTTTTATGAATATCAAAGACGCAAAAGTAATCTTGACAGGTGGAAGTACAGGAATTGGCTATGAAACAGCTAAACTTTTAAAAGAACAAGGAGCAGATGTTTTTATATGTGCTAGACATGCAAAAGACGTACAAAAGGCTATTTCAGAATTAGGAATAAAAGGAACAACGGCTGATGTTTCGAATGAAGTTGATGTAAAGAATCTCTTCGAAAAAGCTCTTCAAGAAATGGGAGGAATTAATGTTGTTATCAATAATGCAGGAATTGGAAATTTTAATGCACTTGTAGATACTTCAGTAGAAGATTTTACCAAAGTTTGGGAAGTAAATGTAAAAGGTGCATTTATGGTGGGAAAAGAAGCAGCCAAACATTTCCAAAAAGAAAATACAGGTAATATTATCAATATTGCTTCTACGGCTTCTCAAAAAGGTTTTGCAAACGGAACAGCTTATTGTTCTAGTAAATTTGCATTAGCTGCCATGACAGAATGTTGGCGTGCAGAACTTCGTAAATACAATGTCAGAGTTATGCAAGTCAATCCTAGTGAAGTAGTTACACCATTTTTTGATAAATTAGGAGCAAAACAAGACAAAGCCAATCCAACAAAATTACAAGGAAGTGAAATTGCTCACACTATATCTTCTCTTCTTTCTATGAATGATGTCGGTTTTATTACTGATGCAACTGTTTGGGCTACAAATCCAAAGTAGGAATTAGAGAATAGAAATTAGGAAATGGGCAAACACAAACTCCCTAAAACTCAAAAGAGTTTTAGGGAATTTTGCATTTAACTATATTGACATTTCGTGATTTTGATAGAATTTTCTTAGGTTTGTAACTATATAACATTGAATACAAATACACGGCTACAAGCCGAATACATATTGCTCACTCGGCGAGGGCAATCTTGTGAGGGACAGCAGGGGAGAAAAATATTAAAAAAAACTTTTTTTATGAAAAATGGCATATGAATTTAGATAATTTCAAAATACAGATTAGAAAAATAACTGATTTTTCGGAAAAAGAATGTTCTATGTTTGCTCCACATTTAAAACATAAAACAGTACAAAAAGGAGAATTTTTATTGAAAGAAGGACAAAAGGTAAATGAAATTGCTTTTGTTGAAAAAGGTGTTTTGCGCTTGTTTTATTCATCTGACGAGAAAGAAATCAATAGTCACTTTTTCTTAAAAAATGATTATGCTGTTTCATATTTAGATTTTTTGAAAGGAACTTCAAGTAGATATTATATTCAAGCCTTAGAAGATTGTGAATTAATTACATTTAACTCCCAATCTTTGCAAATTGCCTATCAAGAATCTAAAAACTGGGAAAGGTTTGGAAGAATTATTGCTGAGAGTGTATATGCGACAGCTACAAATCGTTTTGAGTCTTTCTTATTTTTGTCAGCCAAAGAAAGATATTTACAAATGCTAAAAGATTATCCTCTATTTATCCAAAAAATACCACTCTATCATTTAGCTTCTTACTTAGGAATTGAAAGAGAGAGTTTGAGCCGAATTCGAAAAGAAATTGCAAACTAAATTTCGATTGTAACATACATCAATTTTTTTCAAAGCATAGCTCCATACTTTTGTAGTGTAATTATTATTCACTCTTAAAGTATTTTTTTATGCAACAGACAAAAACGGCAATCTATATTCTATTAGCAATTATTTTTTCTTTTTCTCTAACATCTTGTGGTACATCTAGTCAAATAATTATTCCGACAAGTGAAAAACTTCCAAACTTAGAAGATAATTATCCTATTATATGGCAAGGAAGTGGAGAATCATATATTTATGTTGATGGAAAATATCAAAGAAATCAATCAAATGATTATACTTTTGAAGTTGTGCAACGACGATATGGCAACTCATGGAAATCGGTCAAAAATATGCACCGTATTCATCCAAATTATGATGGGAAAGCTGGAAAAAGAGAACAAACGATGTTCTTTGGAATTGACTTTTCAGCTAATCAAACCCAAATCATTTCTACTATAAATTCATCATTAGGAAATGGAACAGGCAAATCTGACAATGAATTTAGAGAACAAATGATGACATTTTCTTTAGATGGAATTAGTGCCTTTGCACCCTATAATACAATGAGAATTACCCAACATTACAAATATGAAGAAGGTATTTTATTAGAAACAGTTGAGTTATTTAAACTTAAAGATGGAGATGAAATTCCGTTTGTTAAAATTGAAGAGAAAGCAACTATTTTTCGCCCTACAAAATTGGACACAGCACCTACAAAATTTAAATAGTATTTAGAAATCTACCCCTAAGCTCTCAAAGAATCTTAGGGGTTGTAACACCATTTTTTGATAAAGTAGGTATGAATCAAGAGAAAACTAACCCAACAAAACTACAAGGAACTAAAATTGCTTATACTATCTCTTCTTTCTATGAATGATGTCGGTTTTATTACTGATGCAACTGTTTGGATTACAAATCCTAAGTAAGTTATAAATGATAATTATTATACTGAGATAATTGGTAGTGCAGTAAAATTGTGTTTGATAACAAGAAGAGTTTTTTATTATAAACGAAATCTTTTATTTTAACCATTGACAAAAATGAAAAAACACAATTTTACTGCACAACCCATTTAAGACACACACAATGTATAATAGCAATTTGGGAGAAATAGCGAAACAGTTTTGGTTTTAATTAAGTATCTTGCCATTCGAAAGTTAAGTGCATTTAATCTGTAACTGCTCTTATTAACAACATTGTAGTCAATTAAAAAGAAAATTATTAAAAATTCAATGTCAGTTTGTAGAAGCCTTGATAAAGTATAGTAGAAAATGAGCAACCATGTACCCATATCATCATCCAACAAATCCATTGTGGTTCTCCCTTTTGTTAATATGAGTGCTGACCTTGAGAACGAATACTTCAGTGATGGCATTACTGAAGAAATAATCAATGCACTAACCACAGTGAAAGGCTTAAAAGTCATTGCTCGCACATCTTCTTTTGCATTTAAGAATAAAAATATAGACGTGCGAACCATTGGTAAGCAGTTAGGAGTAAGTACAGTTTTGGAGGGAAGCGTTCGGAAAGCCAAAAACAGGGTTCGCATTACAGCGCAATTAATCAGTACTAACGACGGTACTCACTTTTGGTCAAGGAATTTCGATCGGGATTTGGAAGACATATTTGCACTACAAGATGAAGTCAGTTTACTCATTGCTGACCAGATTCGAGAAAATTTTGGTCACCTCAATATTCAAAAACATTTAATTGAACCTCCAACTAAAAATATGGAGGCTTACGACCTGTATCTTAAAGGTCGTTATCAGCATTTAATGTGGGATGGTGAAGGAATTGCGAATGCAATAGAACTTTATGAGCAATGTGTAGTGATAGATCCCTCATTTGCTTTGCCTTACTTTGGTTTGGCGTATTGTTATGCCATGGCTGGATCTTGGGGAAATAATCAAGGCTTGTTGCAGATGTCAGAAGAGAAGCTCAGTAAAGGTTTTAAGCTGGACAAACAATCCTATGTAGGGAGTTTTAGTAAAGCAACATTGTCCTTTTGGGGCAAATGGGATTTCATCAATGGGCATAAATTTTTTCAAAAAGCAATAGAACTTAATCCATCCTATACGGAAGCAGAAGAAGGTTTATGCGAATTATATACAGCAGTAGGTTATTTCAAAAAAGCGCACTGGCATACTGATAATATTTTAAAAATAAATCCTTTATCTCCGAATCATTATTTTACCAAAGCAAATATTCATTATTTAAGTGAGGATTACACAAAAGCATTGGAGTGTATAGAAACCTCATTGAGCATCAACCCCAATTTCACACATTCCATTGCGTTAAAACAACTGTGCTTAATTCTTACCAAAGATTATGAAAATCTAAATGACTTCTTGAGTCAAACCCCTTTAGCTGAGCGACCAGAAGAATGTAGAGTGTTATACAAATTAGTCAATTCTGAAGATAAAATCGACATTGATATCAGCAGGGTTAGTTTAATGATAAAAGAAGATTCTGGAGGAACACTTTTTCCTTGGCAACTTTTTTTATTGGTTCATTTGGACAAACACGAAATGGCATTGGACTTTTTGGAAGAAAACATCAAGATGCATACTGGTCAAATCATAAACTTTATGAATATTCCACTGCTTAAACCTCTATATCAGTATAAGAGGTTTCAGGATTTAGTACAAGCTGCTTTCCGATTAGAACTATTGCCATCTAATCCCAAAATAAAAATACAAACCACCTCTACTAAAGCATTAATGTCAGATATTGAAATCAATATTGCATTAGATGTTTTAGAAAAAGGAATGCAGGAAGAAAAATGGTTTCAGAACCCATCTTTATCTTTACGAGAGTTAGCCGAAAGCGTGAATATTAGCAGTAACAAGCTTTCTTGGTTGCTGAATGAACAAATTGGTCAAAACTTCAATGAATATATCAATAGTTTCCGTGTGGAAAACTTCAAAGAGAATGCCCTAAATCCTGCCAATAGCCATCTTACTCTTTTAGCATTAGCTTATGAAAGTGGTTTTAGTTCTAAATCGGTATTCAATGCCTACTTTAAAAAAAACCAAGGGATGACACCAAAAGCTTGGTTGAGGGCTAATCAAATTTAAGACTGTTTAAAAAGTCCTAAATCTCACTATTAAGTGCATAATTATAATTCAGAACGATTCACCTTCCTTTATACCCCATCTTTGTATTATCAAATCGATAAAGCAGAGTACATAATCATCGGATGATGACTTCTCCCCTTGAACTAAAAATAATGGGAGGTTCTTTGTAGAACTTACTTTTTTATTAAAAAATTATTATTATGAAAAATTTATTTGCAATTCTTTTATTTTTTTGCACGTTTAGTGCTTTTGCTCAAACTGACTCAACAGTAGTTAAAGAAACCGAAGTGGATCACAAGTGGAGGGTAGTTATGCCTTATATTGTTCCTGATGAGCTTATCTTTGGTTGGGGCAAACGAACAAGTACTCAAATGGTAGAGTTACATGTTAAACGCAACCTAGATAATAAGAATATCATTGGGGTAAAGTTTGTCACCTGGCGATTATTTCAACCAATGGGAATCACTTGGTGGGATGGTGTTGTCGATAAAATAGACTCTGGAACTGAATATTACGATGGATATTTAAGGGAAACAGGAATTGGCATCACGTACCAACGTATGCTTTGGAAAGGGTTATTTACTTCTATTGAAGTCGTTCCACAAATTCAAACCTACACGGATTTAGACGGTAATAAAATTAAAAATGGATTTAAAGTTTATAACTCGCTTCATTTGGGCTACCATGTTGCATTTGGGAAGAAAAAACGATTTTTCATTGAACCTCAGGTTCATTGCAACCAGTGGATGTTTGACAACAATTCTCCTGAAGGGTTTAAGGAGTTTGACGATAAATATGGAAACGTCTTTCTTTTTGAGCCAAATCTTTACTTGGGGTGGAAGTTTTAAATTTAGTTCTGACAAGCCAAGGCTAAGAATCCTTGACTTGTCAGAAATGATTAAATTTATAACCGTACAAATTTATTACCTTAAACCTTAGTTTAAACTTTGTACTTAATTACATTTGAAATGAAATATTACACACTTCTATTTTTACTTATCGTATCAATTTTGATTGTAAATCAACATACAATTGCACAAACAACTGAGTCCCAAACAGAGCAATTTCAAAATCGAATAGTGGATTCCATATATTCTAAAACTTTAAGTGAAAGCCGTAGCTTTTGGGTAAAATTGCCTGATAATTACAAGCCAGATAGTGAAGAAAAATATGCTGTGATTTATCTTATGGATGGATTTTCACTAGAAAGCACTTTGGAAGCTGTTTATGGCAATTATTGGGGGCATTACCTACCACATATGATACTTGTTGGGGTTTCTAATAAAACAAATAGAACAAGAGATTTAACTACTTCGCAGATAAAAATGAGACGTGGTAGTGCATTTGATAGTGAAACTGGAGGTGCAGAAACCTTTACTAAATTTATGGAAGATGAACTCATCCCATATATTGATAGTAAGTATCCAACTATGCCCTATCGGACATTAATTGGTCATTCCTATGCAGGTCAGTTTACTATAAATATGTTGGTTAATCATAAACATCTCTTTCAAAACTATATTGCTATAGATCCAAGTTTGGATTGGGATGACCAAAAATTATTAAAACAAGCTAAAGAAAAATTAAAAACGGAAGATTATAGTGGAAAATCGCTTTTTGTTTCACTTGCTGCAGAGATGTTACATATGCAAAATGAAAAGATAAATATAGATAATATCATGGAGGATTCTTCAGAATATACTTTGTTTCCACGTTCAATCATTGAGTTTTCAAATTATACTAAATCTCAAAAACAGAATGGATTAAACTTTTCATGGAAGGTTTATAATGAAGATTTACATGGTACAGTTCCGTTACCATCAATGAGAGATGGGCTTATATTTCTTTTTGAATGGTATCAGTTCAAATCTCCACAAAAATATAATAATCCAGAAACACCTATAGAAGAATTGGTTTCTCTATTGAAGGAGCAGGAACAAATCTATACCGAGCATTTTGGTGTTCCCACTGCACCAATGATAGACGAAATGTTAAATGGCTATGGCTACATGAATATGCAAATGGGACAACCTAAAAAAGCGTTCATGTTTTTTGAAATGAATATTAAGTACAATCCAACAAGTGCAAATGCTTATGATTCGATGGCTGAGTATTATGAATCTCAAAACGATAAAGAAAATGCCTTAAAATACTTAAATAAGGCATTTGAATTAAGTGGTAACGATTACTATAAAGAAAGAATTGAAGCCCTAAATAAAAAATAACAAAAGGCTAACAATGTATATAAGCCATACCCTTCAGAAAACGACATATATACCAATCTTTACCATACACAGTACATAAAACACTCAATATCAGTAGATTAAAAGCATAAACAAAAGAAAGGTACATTTTTGTATTATTTTTTAGACTCTGTACATACTAATAGAATAGTCAGTATCACTGATTTATTTTGTATAAAAATTTTGTCTTCTACCACTAACCAAAAGAACAGTAAAATTATGACACTAAAAAATGCAATTAACACAAAAACTAAAAAAATGAAAACAATCAAGAAACAATTTTTATTAAAAATGGCTTTTGTAGCCTTCGTTTTATTATCCAGTAGAGCTTATGCACAAAATGCAAATTCTGAAGTATCCACTCAAAGGGACGGTTTCATCTTTGAATTCGTGGTAGGTGGTGGTGCTATCAGTATAGAAGATAGCTATGAAATTCAAACTTTCGACAAAGCTCAAGGAACGTTCGTTTTTCCAGATGTAAAGTTTGGTCACATGTTAAATAAAAATCTTGCTATTACTCTCTCTTTACCAGGAAATATATACGAATTTCAAGATAATGACAGGAGCTTTGGAGGTGTTATTCCATCGCTACAATATTGGGTAAAAGATAGATGGTGGATTCATGGTGGAGTTGGTTTAGCAATAGATTCACCAGCACTATATGATATTGAAGACGATGTCAATGATGATTGGAATTTTGGTACTGCCATAATGGTAAGTTCAGGTTACGAAATTTATAAAAAGAAAAACTTCGCACTTAATGTACAGTCAAAATTAGTTTTTGGTCATGTGTCTTTAGATGGAGATGCAAATAGAGATGCAGCAATCTTTAATGTAGGATTAGGGTTTAGTTGGTTATAAAAATTTATCTATTGTAAGTAGTCGTACAAAATTAACAATACATATAACTGATTAGCGAGGGATTTATATGATTTTTAAGATGAAATACAAGATAAATACAAATACGGATAATAGTAATTGTTTTTTTTAATACTTATTTAATTTCATTGTATTATCCTGTAACTATCATATTGATCATAAAAATCACTCGCTAATTATGTCCTACTACTTATATATTCTATTGTTACCAAACATATAAAGCAAACTATGAAAAATTTGACATTTGTAATTTTATATATTCTTCTTTCAGGAGTACAAACCACATTTGGACAGAATGAAACAGATGATATTATAGTAGGCAGTAAGTTCGTTATTAAATCTAATATTTTAGATGAAGAAAGAACCTGTTTAATAAGTCTTCCCGATTCATACAATAATTCATCTGAAGTTGATAAAAAATATCCAGTTATCATATTATTGGATGGATATACTCATTTTAAAACAGCATCTGGAATAGTACATTTTATGAGTTCTAATAGGAATCGAAACAATTTAATGCCTGAAAGTATTATTATAGCCATAGAGAATGTTGACCGAGAACGAGATTTTACAGTTACAAAAATTAAGACCAAACGACCGAATAATATGGGAGGTGGAAGGATTTTTTTGAATTTCATTGAGAAAGAACTAGTGCCTTATATTGATAAAAAGTATAAGACAGAGCCGTTTAGAACTCTTGTTGGGCATTCTTTAGGAGGACTACTTACACTAAATTCCTATATGGATGAAAACAGCGTATTCAATGCTTACATTTCTATAGACCCAAGTATTTGGTGGAATGAGGAGATGATGAAAAACAAAGTTGATTCTACTTCCTCAATATCATTAGATAAAAAACTTTATATCGCTACTGCCAATCAAGGAGAGGCTAATTACGAAAGGAATAAACAAAGACACGACTCTCTCTATACTTTAATAACAAAGAAATCGGATAAACCTCTAAATATCGAAATAGAATATTTTGAAAAAGAAAACCATCGCTCTGTACCATTAGTAGCTCTATACGAAGGGTTAAAATATATTAATCAAGAGGAATGATTTCGAAGCTGGTAATATCAACAAATACGTTTGGTAACACCATATATAATTTATTGCTGGCTTTTTGCCTACTTGCGAAAGTCCTTGCGGACTTTCTTGGTCGGTAATTAGTTGCTTAAAACACGTAACAAACTATATAAACACGTTGAGTGCCATTAGGGCAAAACTGTAACAATTACCCTTTTACAGAGTCAGAATTAGTATAAAATAATAAAAATAAATCATCTATGATTGCAAATACAGAACAGAAAAATTTAATTAAGACCGCTAGAATAACTGGCTTATGGTATTTAATGATGGCTATTACAGGAATTCTAGGGTTTATGGTCTTTCATTCTCAAATATTTGTGTCTGGTAATCCTGAACAAACGCTAACAAATTTAGTAGAATTAGAATCTACAGCAAGAATTAGGTTGCTATTAGAATTTGGTATAGTGATTTCTCAGGCACTTACCGCAGTTTGGTTTTTCAAATTATTTAAAGATAATTATGAATGGGAAGCATGGACGCTAGGTATATGGGGAATGGTAAATGCTTTAGCCATTATGATTAGTGCAATTTCAATCGCCTCAGCAATAGGTATTGCAAATTCTGAAATAAGTGCCATGGAAGACAAAGTTTTACTAATTCAGGTTTTTCAAAATATTATTTCGAATGCTTGGGGTATTGGTAGTCTATTTTTCGGGTTATGGTTATTTCCAATGGGATACATAGTTATCAAATCTAAAAGGTTACCTGTCTGGTTAGGAAGAATAATTATTTTAGGTGGTATAGGCTATCTAATTTCTACAGTCATACACTACACAGGAATTGATTTTAGCTACAATAACTTTCTTACTCTACCTGCAACCATAGGAGAATTTTGGATGATAGGTTATTTACTAATTTTTGGCATAAGACCTAGCTATAAATTAGCCAAGCAAAATGAAAACAAATAATTATACGCATATTAAAACAGCGAGTGTTATAGTTATTCTATTCGTAATAGGCACACTTCTAAATATTCCTTTTAGTCGAGAATTAAAACGATTAAAAATTGAAGCTGGTGATGCAAGTGTAAAATTATCAGATTCGATAGCTACTGATATAATACAAACAAGTATTTATGGTTTTATTTTAGGAGTGGTTTTGGTCTTTGTGGGCTTATGGTTATCAAGAAATGCAAAGTTAGGAGTACCTGTAGTAGAAAGTTTTTTTTCAAATAGTGAAAAAACAAAATATCCATTTTTTACTAAAAAACTTTTATATTCTATCGGTCTTAGCGTGGGTTTAGCATTAGTAATACTTTTAGTTCATAAATTCATTAGATATTACTGTCCTGCAACGAGTATTATTGAAAGACCTTCTAAACTATTTTATGCTATCGTATCATTTTCGGCAGGAATTACAGAAGAAATTATGTTTCGATTAGGATTAATGTCTCTAATTATAGCAGTAATTCAATTTTTAAAAAAGGAAACTAAACCTACAAATACTGTGGTTTGGGTAGGCATAATAATTACGGCAATATGTTTTGGCTTAATGCATTTGCCACTATCAAAAAGCTTTTCAAATTTTACTTTGGTTACTGTTGCCTCCACCATGATAGGTAATCTAATTACAGGATCATTCTTTGGTTGGGTGTATTGGAAACGAGGTTTATTAATAGCAATAACAGCTCATATTATTTGGGATTTGGTTTTTCACGTTATAGGTTCGCCATATATGTAGGGTAGAATTATAATATGTATCAACTTGTTACTATTTGAAATTTGGATTTTGGTAAAATAAGTGAATCTTAAAAATTATAAAATGAAAAAAACACATTATTCTTTACTAATTGTAATAGCATTAGTTTTTAGCTCCTGTAAAAATGCAGAGCATAAATCAAAAGTAAATAAGGAAGCAAGTTTAGAAGAAATTTATCTTGGACAAAAACCACCAGGATTAATGCCTATACCATTTGCTCCAGGTCTTGTATCTACAGATTTGTATGAATCCACTAGTGCATTTACCCCAGATATGAAGGCATTTTATTTTGTTAGAAGAGGAGAAGAAAATAAAAAATCAGCTTTTTATGAATATAAATACAATGAAATTAATGGGATTTGGGAAAAATCAGAAATAGCATCACCATGGATAGGAAGACCAGTAATTTCTCCAGACGGTGAAACCATGCATTTAGGTGACAGATATTTAAAAAGAACGGAATCTGGATGGTCGGAATTACAAAACCTTGAACCACCCACGGTAAGTAATGATTCTATGTATATTATGCGTCTTTCATCATCTGCAAATGGCACGTATTATTTTGACACTTATATAGAGTCTGATTCCACTTTTCCAATTCGCTATTCACGTTTGATAGATGGAAAGCATGAAGAACCCATAGCTTTGCCCAAAACAATAAACACAGGAGCTTTTTTAAGTCATCCTTTTATAGCCCCAGATGAATCGTATTTGTTATTTGACGCTCAAAGAGAAGATGGTTTTGGGGACTCTGATATTTATATCAGTTTTAAACAAAAAGATGGTACTTGGGGTAAGGCAATTAATTTGGGAGATAAAATAAACACCAACGCATGGGAAGCTTCTGCGAGTATCACGCCAGATGGTAAATACCTTTTCTTTAGTAGAAATGTAGGATCAGATGATTTTGAAAATGTAGATGTTTTTTGGGTAGATGCTCAAATCATTGAAGCATTAAGACCTAAGAATTAAATCTTTAATATTAAAATTTAATTAACAAATGAAAAAGTATAACAAAACAATTCAGTTTATAAAATCAAGAGTTATTGGTGTCTTATTTCTTTTGGCTTTTTTATTTTATGGTATTGGGCGCAGTTTATTTGAAAGTGAGCTAGATGCCTATAAATACTTTGGGTCTGTGCTAATCATCATAAATTCAGTTGCAGTATTGTTGATTGGTTTTTTTCTAAGAAAAACCATAATCAAGTTTAACCTTTTAATAGGAAACACTTACTTTTTGTCAAGAGTAATCGAAGCATTAGCACTTGGTAGTATTCTTTTAAACCTAATTCCTGCAATTAGTATTTCTTTGGATTTTGGTTATTTTATTGCAATGTTTTTTTTAGGAATTGGTAGTATTCCAATGTGTTATATATGCTACAAACATAATCTTTTACCAAAATGGCTGGCTTTATGGGGGCTTATTGGATACACTTTTATGGCTATAGGCTTTTTAATGGAGTTATTTGGCAAAGAATGGAGTATGTACTTACTAATATTAGCAGGGTTCTGGGAAGTAACTTTTGCTATTTGGTTAATCATTAGGAGAGAACAAAACCCAAAATAGTAACAACAATGAACTTTGGTCTAAATTGAAAAGTTTGTGGTCATAACGCTACTATTCTTATACAAGAGCGATAAAAAAGTTGAACAAAGTGAAAAATGTTTAAAGGTAAAATCCAATTATTCACAAGTCATTTGTCATAATATTTTAAATACATCAATCATAACCATCAATCAAAAGACAAACAACACATGTTTTTCAAATCAAAAGAAGGAAAAGAAAAAATTATAACCCTTTACAATCAAAAGTTAAATGAGTTGAATATTGAATATTCAGAAAAGTTGGTAGAAACAAAATTCGGAGCTACTAATATTATAATTACTGGTAATACTAAAAAACCTCCTTTATTACTAATTCACGGAACAGGTGGTTGTGCGCCTCAAATCTTAGAATCGTTTCCAAATTTATCTTCAAAATACTGTGTGTATGCCGTAGATGTGTTAGCACAACCTAATAAAAGTGCTGAGAATAGATTGGATATGAGGTCATTAGATTATGGAAAATGGTTGATGGAACTCATTGAAAAGTTAAGCCTAAAAGAAGTTACATTAGTTGGTTTTTCATTTGGGGGTTTCATCTCTTTAAAGACTTTAGAGTTCAACGAAACACTTATAAAAAAAGCATTCTTAATTGCACCTGTTTATATTGTAAATGGAAATCCTATTTTGGGTTTATTTAAAATGTTTATGCCTTTAAAAAAATTCATAAAAACCAATAATCCACAATATATTAACAAGGTTATGAACGTTCTTTTTTCTGAATATGACGATTTTGCTTTGCAATTTATGTCAACTACGTTTCAGAATTGTAATATGGATTTTTCTCCTTTGCCTATAATCACTAGAAATTCGGCAATGAATATTAAAGTTCCTATTACGATTTTTGCCTGTGAAAATGACTTGATGTTTCCTGGTAAGAAAATGATAAAAAGAGCTAAAAAAATATTTCCTTCACTAGATGAAATCATCTTGTTAGAAAATTCGAAACATGTACCCAACAATAAAAATTTTAAAATAATAGAAGATTTAGTCTTAAAAAATTAAAAAGAACAAGTACAAGATAAGAAATTACATCTATTGTTGTCAGTACAAACCTAAAGGTTCGTGTTTTAGCGTAGCGACACCAACAAAAATACGTACAAAACTCATTCTTAAACAACTTCACAATCAAATGAAAATGATCTGGCATAATTACATATTTGTCTATAAATACATTTTTATATTAATTTTCAGTCAAATTAATTATTCTATCTGCTTTTTGTCCCATCTGGGTAAGACAAACTAAGTTGTTTTCTATTTTAGATAATACATTTTCCTTATCCAAAACACGTACAGTTATAAAGTACGCTCCTTCTTTTGAATAGTCATAGTTTGTTAAACGATATTTTCCGTGTCGTATATGTTTCATGTTGTTTTTATTAAATTTTGATGTAACTATTTGATTTATCAAATGAGAATGAATTTAATAAATTAAATGGCTACATTTTTTCCATTTCCCCCACAATTTCCATCGTCTTTACACTTACCGTACAAACACGCTGCAAAAGCTCAATAACTTCTTCTTTATAATCTTCAAATTTATAGGTATTGAATCTTTCTCTAATCGTTTCATCTCGTGGTTTCTTTTCTTTGTATTGGTCAAGAATCCACTCTAAAGCACTCCGATTGCCTAATTTATACTCCCAAGCAAGAGCAGGAATGTTTTTGAGTGTCGTTTGTTCGTCTAAAATAATCTCACTCTTTTTCTTATCAGCTTTTAGTTTGGTTTTATTCAGACTACTACTTTTGAGCGTGTTTTCTTCTCGCTGCAAATCCTGTTTTTCTACCTTTTCATAATCAAGATGCAATTCCATTAATTCTTTGCCTTTTTCTGACCAAAACCAAAAATATCATAATGATTTTGTGTTAATCTATCATTTAAAGACTTATCAGCATAATAGAACTGTTTTACATAAGGTCTATAATTTGATTTAGTAATTAATTCTTTATTAAAAATTAAAGCTATATTTCTTTTAAATAAACTTTTTAATGATTCACTCCATTTAATTACAGTTTTCCAAGATTTATCATTTTGAGATAACAAATCATTATAATTATCTACAAAAAATTCTGTTTTATTTTTTAAATTATCTTCATCAAAATCATAAACCCATTCATCTCTAGCTGATAAAGGAGCATTTGCATACAATTTAAAAATAGCTTTTTCATCTTTTCCTGCTTTTGCTTCTTTGCTGCAAATAGGCATTAACTCCTCAAAATCTGTATCAGCCAGATTAAGCCAATTATTTTTTTTACTTGGTGTAATTAATTCAAAAGGAATTTTCTTAAACTTCGTATTTTTTAGCCATTCTAATTTTTCTTCTTTTCGTTGTTCGTCTGTAAGTGTGAAGTAGTATATTTTAGCTTTTTTCATTTTTTGTTTTTTTTGTAGGATTGAATCGGTCTTCATACCAACGCTGAGGGTTTTGATCGATATAATTTGCTATTCTTTGAAACGATTGATAATTTCTAACAATGTGGTCGTGATAGTTGCGTTGCCATATTCTTTCCCCTTTTGTGTTCCGTAACTGATTTATTTGTTTTGTTACAACCGTTTTGAAAATTCCCAGAAAGGAAGAAATAGAATTTGGCATTCGCCGTAATCGTAGTGATTCACCGTCGTGAATCATTCTATCGTGAATCCTATTATTAGTATTATTATTTTGAGATGCACGATTGTGCATCTGTACAGAATTATCATTGGATTCAATTTCGATAAGCATATGCACATGATTCGGCATCACAACCCATTCGTGAAATATCCAGTTGCTTCGTATTTCTATTGATTTTTGAATTTCTGCTTCCACAATCTTCCCAAATTCATTCAATTTCATCCTTGCTCTCTTCCGTACAGGCGCATCGTCGTGCGTCTCATTATTATTATTATTATTCGCACTGTCGTTCGAATCTACTACATTATGATTCGCACGACGGTGCGAATCTACATTATGCGAATCTACGGTATTGATAACGCTACCAAACAAACATTCGAAATCTTGCACACAAAATGTAATGAAATAAATTGCTTCCCTGCTATAATCCCATCCTCTCAAACGATGCGACTCCGAACGATATTTTCCTTTATATTTTGCCATAATTAATTTCTTCTCCTTTCCTTATGTACAGACGCACCATCGTGCGTCTCTATAATAATTTTATTTTAATATTTATGCATACATTATCACACATTATGCACACGACGGTGTACATCTGCTACACATGACGGTGTGTATCTACTCCTTTTTTCTTATCAAAAACATAATTGCTACACCTGTCTGAATACCAAAAACATTATGTGTTGTTCCTGCAATTTTGGGATTTGCTCGTACATCTGATTTTGTATCTACAATATAAACATAATCAAAATCTTCATAAATACATTTTCGAAAACCATCAAAAGTTCGGCTATCTATAAAACTACGATTCGTAACAAAAGCAATAATTCCCTCTTCGCCCAATCTATCCACAGCCCAACGATAAAAACGAGAATACATATCATATACTTTCGTTTTTTGTGCCGTACTTTCTTTTATATACGTATCTTTTATTCGCTTGTCTAAAGCTGGATATTCTCTATTTTTATTGTTATCATTTTCGTTTTGTTGGTTGGCATTGTAAGGAGGATTTCCAATAATAACCGAAATTTTGCGTTCATTTTGCCTCTTGATACGGTCTAAGTTTTCAGCCGAAAGGCTCGTAAAAAGTCCTGTTTGTTTTCCTGCAAAGCCAAAACCCATATTATCCAAGGTATCCACAAAAACGAGGTTTTCGAATTCTTTGTACTCTCCTGTTTTTTGTTGATAGGCATATTCAATATTCAGATTGGCAATATAATAGGGCAAAATACTGACTTCGTTGGCGTGAATTTCGTTTTGATATTTGTGTCTTATCTGTTCTATTTTTGAAGAAGGAAAATAATCTATCAAATCAGTAATAAAAGTACCTGTTCCTGTGGCTGGGTCAAGAATTTCTATGCCTTGGCTCAACAGTTCTTTACCAAAATGCTCATACAAAAGATGGTCGGTACTCTCAATCATAAAACGTACAATTTCATTGGGCGTATAGACAATTCCTAGTCGGTCAGCACCTTTTGGATTGTAGGCTTTATAAAAATCTTCATAGATGACCTTCAAAAAGGTTTGTTTTTCCTGTACATCTTCTATTCGTGCAGCGACCGTTTTGATGACGGCATAATAATTTCGGATTTTGGGATAAAAATTTCTCTTGATATTCTTTGTAAAAAAAGTTTTCAAGACATTTTCTAGTTCGGAAGCAATATTGTTTGACCTATGAAAATCAGCTTCATCAAAAATGGTATTAAAAATATCTTGTGTCAGAATGTGCTGCACGAGCATTTCACGAATATCTTTTGGTGTAATATCTGGATTGATACTATCTTGACAAATCTTTAAAAATTTCGTTTTTGCTTTTACAAATTCCTTATTTTCTTTGGCTTCCTCGTCCATGAGCTGACGCAATTCCTTAATAATTGGAGGAATATCTGTCTTGAAATTCTCTAAGGCTTGTCTAAATTCGGTATATTCTGGTCTTTCGAAACTAACAAACTGCTGCAAAAGAGAATACAAATTTACACCTTCATCTTGCATTTCTGCCGTAGCCACACGTTTTCCATTTTGGTATAAAATGGCTTGTTGTGTATCTTCAAAAATGATATTATCGTTGGGATAACCTTTAGCAAATTTCTTTTTTATTTCGTCTTCAATGTCGTCAGCTTCATCTTTTGATTCCCAATATCCCCAATCTAGTCGGTTTACTCCTTTTACAATTCCGTCTGGTCTGATTGTCTTTCCTTCTGGATTTTTGATACTAATCTCTTCTACCAAAGTTAGATTTTTGGCTTGACACAGCGCATACAAAAGGTTAGAAAACGGACGTTTGAGAGCCATTTCGTTTCTAGCACCCAAATCTTTGACTTTGCTAAGTTCTCTTTGGTAATTACGGACGAGTTGTACAGATATAAAAAAATGGATAATGTCGTCGGTGAGGACACCGACAACGGTAAATAATCAGTTAGCAGTTATGAATAATCTCAATTTTCTATTTTTGTAAATATAGATAAAAATACATTCTTTTTGTACAAAAAAAACAGACTTTCTAGTTTATTAGAAAGTCTGTTGAATGAATGTTTTTATTAAGTAGTTGCTCATAACAATTTTGTTATTTTTGATTTTCTCTTATTAATAATGCTATTTTAATTAAGAGGGTGCAAAATTTATAGTATATTCTTTTTCTTTTCCAAACTGAGCTAATATATCTAAAACAGCCTTTTGGAGCGTTTTCACATTTGTCCAAGCTGCTATATCTAACCAATAATGCTTAATATGTTTCCACAACATTTCAATATAATTTAAGTCTGAACAATAAGAAGGAAGGAATTGAATAAATACATTTTTTTCTTTCCACTTTTTTATTGCTTTATCTACTTTATGATTGCTGTGAGAGGTCGCTCTATCTAAAATCAAGAGTATTTTCTGCCCTTTTGCTCGTTTTTCAATAAAATTATTTACACAAGCAATAAACGTATCTGCATCCATAGATTGATAGAATTCATAAAATTCGCTTTCATTATTAGTTCGCATAAATCCTAAGATATTTGCTCCTCTAGCACGGTTGGCAGGTAAAAATACTTTTTTAAGCGTCTCCAAAGTCTTTTCTTGCCAACCATACATACTATTAGGATTTAGATGAAAACTACTCTCATCACTAAACCACACTTCTACCTCTCCCTTTTCTTCTTCTTTTAACCACCAGTCAAGCTCTTTCTTAAAAAAGTCGTGCATCCACTCATCTCGTTGAGATTTTAGCGATTTTTGTATTCGTCTCCAACTCCACTTTTTTTTTTAAGAAAACGTTTTAGAATAGAAGGATTAGTTTCAATTTGATGTTCTTTTTTCAATAAAACAACGGTTCTTTTTAAATTTTGAGGTGTTTGTTTTACAGCTTCTAAAATAATTTCTGCATTTTCAGTAGCTAAACTACTTTGAGAATGAGCCATGTTTTTATCTAAAAGCCCCAAACAGCCCATTGATTCGTACCTATCAAACCAACTTTTTATACTATTTTCACTCACATCAAATTGTGCTGAAAGCTCCTTAATAGTAAACTTATGTTTGGAACTCAAACAAATTGAACTAAATCGTTTACGTTCTCTTGGTAAGAGTTTTACATCACTACTAGATAAATAACGACGAAGTTCCTGTTCTTGAAAAATACTTAGGGGAGCTATAAAACGCATCAGAAATATAAAATTGTGTTTTTTGAAATAAAAAATCAAATCTAACAAAATTGTAGCATATAACTACTTATTAGATTTTTTTAAAAAAGGGTGTTTAAATTTAGTTTTATACTTCCTCTTCCCAAATAGCCAAGCATTTTTTTTCTTGCCAAAATTTCTCTAACATCATTTTAGGATTCAAAACTACTTTTATGGTAAGTGGACTCAAACGAACACTTATTTTGTGCGAAGGTTCTCCATACGTTCCAATATCAACGACTTCATTTCCGAGCAGTTTCAAATCATTTCTATCCAAATAACTCATAATGGCAGGAACTTGTAAATCTACTCCTCCAGTAGCTTTTGCATGTGGATTTTCTAAAAATTTGGCAGTTTGTATCAATTCCTCCAAATCAGCAGGGTTATTTTCAAAATGCAATTCATAACTTTTATAATAGATACTTTCTAACGCATCTTCCTGTGAAATAAATTCGCCATCAATTACATAACCGATAAGCCAATTATCGCCATATTTTTTATCCCATTCTCTCTGTCTTTTTTGTCTTTGTTTGAGGTTTCCTGCTTTTCCGATTTTTCGTTCTACAATTTTCCAACTCATTGATAGTTTGCTTTTTTTGATAGAAAATGATTGTAGTTAGGAAACTGCTTTTTTGGTGGGAAAGGTTCAGAATTAAATCAATTCAAAATTTTCAAAATTTCCTCATCTGTTTCTCTTGCTTTCCATTTTTCTAAAACATCAAGGGCAAAAACATCATTTGGTTTTATTTCTAAATACATTTTGAGAGAATGAGCTTTAAGTGGTTTAGTAAATTTAAACCTTCTAGAATATTTTCCTTCTTTAATTCTTTGCTCAGAAATAGCTATATCAAAAAAATAATAACAGTATTTTTCAATAAGTGGGTTTTCTTGTTCGTATAAATCTTTGATAAGATAGAAACTTCTTAAATAAGCCCAATCGTTATCTTTCACTATACTGCGAGTAATTAATCTAGAAAGTAATGAGATGACTAGAGGTTTATCTCTTAGAGCTGAAAGATATTTCATGTAAATGTGTCCATACGGACCAAACTTCCCTTTCTTTTCAAAAGCCTTTTCAATAAATTCAATATTCTCTACCTCGTCAAAAAAATCTGGATACTTTACTAATACTTTCATTGCTTCTATAGAATACCAGATATGACACTCCTCAATTATACTTTTAAGTTTATCAACATGATTTTCTATTTGAGACAGTCCAATCAGTTCAAAGGTAGCTTTTACCCAAGCTAGTTCCCAGTTCTGTCCTAAAGTATATTTATCTAATTTTTCTTTTATTGAAACAGGACATTCTTGTGGATTATCATAAATATTAAAAAGTTGTGATTCCCATTTTCTCTTAAACTTTACTGTTTCATCTACTTTAATATCTTCTAGTATTCCTTCTGAATTATCAATCATTGAAGTAATCGTCTTTTCAATATTACGATAAGTTCTATAAAAAATGAAGCGAACAAGTAATTGAATAAATCTTTTCATAGTCTGTTTTGGAGTTTTAGAAAACATCAATTTACTGCTAAAATTTCATTTTTAGTAAAAAACCACCTCTAAAAACAAAAAAAGAGTTTTCAAAGGTGGTTTCAAATAAACAATTTGCTTCATTTTATCACAAAAAGTAAAAAATAGCTATATTTACTTTTGTTAAACTATTTAAAGAAAATAATTACAATGTCTAACATAAAAGAAATAGAAAAGTGTATTGAAGAAAACTTAAAAACTAAGAGTTCATCTATAGATTTATCAAGATGTAAACTTACTGGTAATGAAGAGGTGCTAAAAGAGTTAGCAAAAGTGAAGCATTTATATCACATTAAATTACAAGATAATATAATTACAAATACAGATTTTTTATCAAATTTGAATTTTATAGAACGTTTGTATTTAGCAAATAATCAGATTTCAGATATTTCTTTTCTTACACAATATTCTAATTTGAAACATCTTGACTTGAGTAACAATCTTGTTCAAGACTATACTCCAATTAGCAAAATGAAAAGACTACAAGGACTTTTTTTGAGTAGAAATAATATTTTAGAATATTCTTTCATTGAACATTTGACTACAGTACAATCGCTTAGTTTATTTGAGAATAAAATTGAAGATATTTCATTCTTGAAAAATTTAAAAATTCTAACATATTTGAATGTAGAATGTAACAAAATAAAAGATATTTCTGCTTTGAAAGGACTAAAACACTTACAAAGACTTAACATATGTAGTAATGAAATATCAAGTATATCATTAGATTTTCTGAATGAACTACCTAGATTAGAAGAGTTATTTTTAGATAAAAATCCAGTAAAAAATATTCCAACAGAACTATTCGATAAACGAGAAAATGTATTAGATTCTGTAATAGAATATTTAGAGTATATAGAAAAACGCAATCAGTTAATTTATTTAATAAATGAAACAGAATATTATACGTTTTTCGATGAAGTAAGAAATCTAAACAAACAAAATGCAGAGGTATCTAGACTAAAAAAACGATTTATACATGATGGAGGAGGATATGAGTTTCCAGAACAATTAAAAGTTTGGGTATTACATAACTTCCAGTAAAAAACCACCTCCAAAAACAAAAATATTTTCAAAGGTGGTTTCAATAAATTTATCTATTCTAAAAAATTACTTCTTCGGAACAGGAAAACCTCTATCACGCATCAGAGCTTCCATATTTGCTTCACGTCCTCTAAATAATTTGTAGGCTTCGGCTGGGTCTATGGCATTTCTTGGCGCAAATAAATGTTTTACCAATTTATCAGCCATTTCTTTGTCATAAAAACCGTCTGGAGCTTCTGCAAAGGCTTCGGCTGCATCAGCTGTCAAAACATCAGCCCACATATAACCGTAATACGCTGTCGCATAGCCTTCTCCTGAAAAAACGTGTCCAAAATGTGGCGTTCTGTGGCGCATGACAAGCTGTTGTGGCATTCCTAACTCTTCCAATGTTTCACGTTCAAATTTATCTACGTCGATAGTTGCTGGGTCTGCTAAGTGAAATTTCATATCCATTATGGCAGAAGCTAAATATTCTGTTGTAGCAAAACCTTGATTAAACGTTCCTGCTTTTTTGATTTTTTCTACTAACTCTTTTGGCATTGGTTCGCCTGTTTTATTATGCACCAAATAATTATTGATTACCTCGTCAGTAGATAACCAACGCTCCAAAAGCTGCGACTGAAACTCGGTATAATCTCTCACACCACCATTCAAAGTTGGATATTTTACATTTGAAGAAAGAGCGTGAAGTGCGTGTCCAAACTCATGAAAAAATGTATTTGCATCATCCCAAGAAACTAAAAGAGGTTGATTCGGTGCAGGTTTTACAAAATTTGAGTTGTTGGAAGCTAAAACATTTTTCTTTCCATCAAAAGTTGTATGACTTCTGTAACTTGTCGCCCACGCTCCCGAACGCTTTCCTTGTCTAGCATACGGGTCAAGATACCAAAGTCCGATATTCTCGCCTGTGTCTTTGTCGGTTACTTCCCAAACCTTTACATCTTCATGAAAAACAGGAACAGAACCCTCTGGAACTGGTGTAAATTTAAAATTAAACAAACGACCTGCTACATAGTGCATCGCTTCGGTAAGTTTGTCAAGTTGCAAGTATTGTTTTACTTCTTCCGAATCCAAATCATATTTTGCTTGTCTTACCTTTTCGGCATAATAACGATAATCCCAAGGTTCAATTTTGATATTATCTCCATTTTTGTTTGCTATGGCTTGCATGTCTTTGACTTCTTCATCCACTCTAGCAATAGAAGCCTTCCAAACTGTTTCCATCAAATTCATTGCATTTTCTGGTGTTTTTGCCATTCTGTCCTGCAAACGCCATTCTGCATAATTTTTATACCCTAAAAGCTCAACACGCTCTCTACGTAATTTCAAGATTTCTGCAATGATTTTGTTGTTGTCGTATTCATCTGCATTATCTCCTCTTGAATAATAATTTTTCCAAACTTTTTCACGCAAATCTCTTTCTGTCGAATATGTCAAGAACGGATCCATCGAAGAACGAGTATTTGTGATGGCATACATTCCTTTTTTTCCGTTATCAGTAGCTATTTTGGCAGCAGACTTAACAAAACCTTCTGACAAGCCTCCTAATTGAGAAGAATCCAAATAAGTAATATAACCTTCTTCATCGTGCAGAACATTATTTGAAAATTTAGTGTAAAGTGTTGAAAGTTCTTTATTAATAGCTGCGTATCTTTCTTTTTTCTCTGGACTAAGTTCTGCACCATTCATTTCAAAACTTTTATAGGTCAGTTCTAAAACACGTTGTTTATCAGCCTCTAAAGGTGTAGTTTGTGAGTTATCATAAACAGTTTTGATACGCTGAAAAAGTTTTTCGTTTTGAGTAATTTTAGACTGAAACTCAGAAAATTTAGGAGATAATTCTTCATCAATCGCTCTAAATTCAGGCGAAGACATATTACTACTCCAAATTCCGTAATAATTGAAAGCTCTGTCTAGTTCTTTTCCAGCACGTTCCATTTCTTCAATGGTGTTTTCGAAGGTAGCAGGCTCTGGATTGTTGGCTATTTTTTCAATATCAGCCAAATTCATTTCCATTCCTTTGAGCATGGCAGGTTTGATATCTTCTAGCCTCATTTTATCAAAAGCAGGAACTCCACCATAATCACCTGTCCATTCTTGTAATAATAAATTTTCTGTTGTGTTTTCTGTCTGTGTTTCTGTGGTTTCTTTTTTTACTTCTTGCTTACAGGCTGTAAATGCAAATAAAGTGAGTAGTAAAAATAGACTTTGTTTTATTGTCTGTTTTATCATGTTTGGGTATAGGTTTATTAAAAGTTGAATTTTCTTTACAACTTTAAATTTAGCTATACTTTTTATAAAACTTTCTTGGCAGGCTAATGAAAGGGGATTTATTAGGTTTTTTTGTGAATGTGGAATACGATAATTAAAGATTTTTGATTCTTAATTTTCGCCATATTTGTTATGTATTCTGTCAAACTATATTTTTGTTTAGATTACACCAATTAATATAGTTGTGATGTGGCATACAAAATACAGTTTTTCTACTCTTCAAACAATTTCTAAAATTAAATGCAAAACAAAAAAGTCATAAAAGATATTATTTGTCAAGTTTTGGTAAAGCAAAAATCAAAAAAAGTCATTTATAAACTTTTGAATCAATTTTTGCCTACTTATGAAAAATTAGACCTTTTGTCTTATTCTAAAATTGATGATGAAAATTATATTTTTGAATCAGAAGAGGAAATGATTGATTATTTTATAAATACTCCAAATCTAAGTCAAAGGTTTTATTGGACGAAAGAACCAAATAATTTAGATAAAATTATGGTAGGAGTAAATATCACAACTGATAATATGATGGTTGTTAGTCTAACTTTAGATGGAACATTGGAAACAGAAAGGAAGTATTATTTGAAATTAAAACAATTTTTAGATTCTCAAATAGGTGTGATTTCCTATATAAATCCAACAGAATATGATAGTGGACAAGATTTTATAGACAGATATGAATTACTGAAATACAATTTTGAAAAATAGAATACTCATAAAACCGAACTAAAACCATATAGAAAACTGTTTGCCTAAAAAACAACTAACAACTGTAACAACTCAAACAAATAGAAATGCAAAAATCAAGACGTATAAGTATTGCAAAAGATACCGTTGAGGTCATCAAAAATGGTTTTTATATCAATCAGAAAGGCGAAAAAGTAGATATATCAAAAATTCAAGAACAAGCACAGAAAAACTCAGAGCTTTTTGAAGCAAAAGATAATTTTATGCTAGAAGCTCATTATGAACCTCTGAAAAGTATAAAAAGAAAGTTTTATACACAGAATGAATCAGTTATGGTCGTAATTGATAATCTGTTGAAGGCGAATAATGAACCTGTTTTTTGTCTGAATTTCGCCTCTGCCAAAAATATTGGAGGTGGTTTTCTGACTGGAGCGCAAGCACAAGAGGAATCTATCGCACGAGTAACAGGACTTAGTGCGTGTTGTTTTGAGTTTTTTGAAGAATATTATCAGTTTCATCGCAGTAGAAAAAGCATGCTTTATACCGATACAATGATTTATTCGCCTAATGTTCCGATTTTCAAAAATGATGAAGGAGAATATTTAGACAAACCACAAAAAGTAAGTATTCTTACTTCGGCTGCCGTAAATGCAGGAGTGGTCAAAAGGCAAGAGCGAAAACGAATAGACCAAATTATTCCTGTTATGTATCAGCGAACTGAAAAAGTATTGGCTATTGCACATCGTAATGGTTACAAAAATTTAGTGTTGGGAGCGTGGGGATGTGGAGTTTTTCAAAACGAACCTGCTGATATTGCCAAGATTTTTTACGAACTTCTGACTACAAAATTTGAAAACTGTTTTGAAGAAGTCGTCTTTGCTATCAAAACAAATGATGAAAAAATTATTAATCCTTTTTTGAAGTATTTTCCAGAAAATTGAATTAAAAAACTGGTTCAAGTGTCGACGCTTGAACCAGTTCTTTAATTGATGTCTTACACATCAATTCTTCCACTGATTTTTTTCTTAGAAAATGGTTTTCTTACTTTCAATGAAAAGGTATGAGGAAGTTTATCATAAGGAGGTTTGAAACGGAATTTTCCTTTTTCTATTTCTTTCAAATTTGGAAAACAGTTGTAAACACTATATTCATATTCATTAAAAAATTCTAATTGCAATCCTTGTGCAAGCAGCGAATTAATGATTTCGCTAATAGAATGATTCCAAGAATAAGAAACTTGTTTTTGTTTGTGTCTATCGCCTGTATAAGATTGTTCGACTTCTTCTATAATTGAAGACTCATTGAAGTAAGAATATTGAAGCGCAAAGTTATTTCCCCATTCATACATATAAATCACAGGGTGAAATTCTACCATATAAAAAAAACCACCTTCTTTGATATAACTTGCTACTATTTCAGCCCATTTATTCAAATCGGGAAGCCAACCAATCGCACCATACGAAGTAAAAACAATGTCAAATTCGCCTTCTAAATTATCTCTAAGCGAATAGACATCAGAAACTACAAAATTTGCAGGTGTTTCTATTTCTCTAGAAAGTTCACCTGCTAATTCTATTGAGGCATCAGACATATCCATTCCTGTAACCTCTGCACCCATATTTGCCCACGAAAGCGTATCCATTCCAAAATGACATTGAAGATGCAACAGTGATTTTCCTTTTACGTTGCCTACTTCATTTATTTCAATGGCATTCAATGAATTTCTATCTTTTTTGAACTGTGCAACATTATAAAAATTAGAATCTCGGTGAGCTTCAGTAAGTGAGTTCCACATTTTTTTATTGGCTTCTAGGTAGTCGCTTGGTTCTTTTTCTTGCTCTTTTTTGTATTCTTCGTATTCTTTATCTCTTTCGTTCATTTTCAAATTTTTTATAAGGATAGAATAAAATAAGTTCGTTTTCTATATTTTGATAGCTCAATTTAGCAATAAATTTCTTAAAAATTAAACTATAATACAGCTATTTTTGTATTCTAATCATAATTAGCTACGCTGAATATTCAGTTTGTAATTTTCTAATTGTCTTTGCCAAGCTATCGAATAGCTTTACTACTTTAGAAGGGTATAATTCTGTCTATTTTTTTCTATTGGTAAGAAATCAGTTTTTTGATGAAAAAGCAGTCGTACTAAATACGTTCATTTTTATTTCAACAGCTTAACTATATCATATTATAAACAAAAAATAATGACAAAATATATTGTTCTTACCCTTTTATTTTTGCTAAAAATAGGTTTTGTTTTTGGGCAAAATACAGATTCACTTTTTCATGTAATTTCTAAAAAACATGAGAATGTTCCTTTTTATACGATTATAAAAGATACAATTTATAGTAAAAATAAGAAATCTATGTATAGTTATGAGTTTGTGCAGCGAAAACATAAAGATAAGGTTTTTGTCTTTGTAGTTTTTTCAGAAAACATGAATATGAAATATTACAGATATTACGCTTCAAAAAAACAGAATGATAAACAATTTACTATCATAGACAAAGATGAAAAAGAGCTATATTCCTATTGGAAAAATATTGAATTATTAGATTTGAATAATGATAATATACAAGAAATAGCTATCTATTATGAAATTGGTTATCCTTGTAATCATAAAGAAATATATAATTTTTCTACAGATTCGCTTGCTCCTGTTGTTTTAAAAGCCCCTTATGATATTGGAATATTGGTTTGTATTGACACTACTAAAAATCTTTATTTTACAATAAATCGGAATAATTTAGACGGTTTGTGGAATTCAGAGTTATTTATTATTCCTAAGAACTTTTCCAAAGAAAAAATTATAGGAACTGCTATATGGGATGGTATAAAGTATAAAAAAAAAATTAATACTAGTGCTTATTATATTAAACCTGTTTTTAATATCAGTAGCAAGCAGAACACCTATTTTGATAGTAATTCTCGTTTGATTATCGAACAGTTTCATCCCAATGTAAACCATTGGAATTCAAAAGAAAATATAGAATTTATGAAAAATGCTTATTTGAAAATGATAGAAGAATTTAATATTGAATACTGACAAAAAAACTATCCCTTCAAAATTCCTAAAAACTTCTTTATTTTTCCGACCATACTCAATTTTTTTGATGATGTTGGTGTTATGTTTTTATATAAGATAGTAATCATGCTTTGACTTAACCATTCTTGAGGAGCATCATTTTCTGAATTACTAAATTTATTTACAGAATTGGTCAAGCGAATGACCTCATCTAAAGGTACACCTAAAAGAACAGCTATTTGAGTAATGGCACTTCGTTCTTCGGTGGCTACTTCATCATCCGAACGAGCAATTACCATCAAATCAATCAATAAAATTTCTCGTAATGGACTTCTAGCTATATTTTGGGCACAAAGTTGTATATCTATACTTGTTGGTTGGCGAGAATAAGAAGCGAGTATTTGTTGTTCCTCTTCTGAAAGCTCTGCTATTTCTGTTATTTTTTCTAAGAAAGCAACTTCATCATCGGATAAGTGGTGGTCACTAAAAGCAATAAAAATAACTAATTGAAGGTAAGCTAATTTTTCTTTTGTGCTACAATTCTTTAAAATATGTTCGAATGTATTCATTTAATATGACTAATGTATTCTGACTAGAAAATTTATATAAATAGTAGTAAAGAGATTAAAAACCAAAATTATAAAGCAAAATAGAAAAAAAATGACGATTTTTGCCAAAAATAATTTCTAATTAAATCATTTTAAAGATTAATGCAGCAGTTTAGCTCAAAAAACAGTCTAATTACTAACCTCTATTTATTTTTTTAAAAGGTTCAAAACTAACGTATTATTTTTAGTTATACCAATTTTATAAAATCAATTTATCTATTCTAATCATTTCAAATATGTCAAATCGTTTTGTATTTTATTTTCTAGCTTTTATCTTATTTAGTTTTGTTTTGTCTTCTTGTGGAGATAAAAAAGATGATCCAACGCCAAAAGAACTTCCTGATCGTCCTGTTGTAACATGGCAAAATGCTCCGTCAGCAGATAGAATATTTTATACTGATGAATCGGTGGTGCTACAAGCTACTAAAACAGGTGGATATATTGAAGAATTGGAATGGAAAATAAATGGAACAATAGTAACCAACCCACAAGAAATTATTATTAACGAAGATTCTACTCTAATTTCGCTTTCTCATCCATTTGATGCTCCTGGTAGATATGATGTGAGTTTGAGAGTAGCCAATGAAGGAGGAGAATCTACTATTATTCAAGTATTAAATTTTGAAGTACGTCCGATTCCACCATTAGATTTACTAGCAGGACAAGTATCAAAAACGTGGAGATTTACATCTATAAAATTAAATGATGGTCCTGAATTAATTAATGATTATGAGGAAGATAATACACTTCAATTTTTTAGAGAAAATCAGACTGATGGAACATATACATTTAATTGTGTCTTTGATAAAGGAACACTAACAAATGGAGAAGCAAATTCGAATGGAAGATGGAAATTTATCTTTAATGAAAGATATATTGAGTTTTCTAGAATTAATGTCTTTCCTAATAATGCAAGCATTATAGAATTAACAGAAACAGAAATGACATTGGGCAGAAGTGAAGGAGATTCAGAGATAATCTATAAACTAATTCTTGTTCAATAATCTTTAAAGAAGAACTAATTTTTGTAGTGTAATAATTATGCACATGTCAAAATTAAGGCTTTTTTCTATTGCAAAAATAGAAAAAAGCCTTTTTTTATTTGTTTTTTTTTGTAAAAATGAAAAAAAATAGATTTTTATTTATTGTATTTTTTTAAGAATTTTGATAATGATTAATATAATTAACTAAAAAAGTGGATATTTGTAATAAAACTATTCTCTGTATGTTTTGTCGTGTTTTTTATGAACGGTGGTACGATGTTGAGTAAATTAGTAAAGGAAGTAAATTGTATTTTTTTGAGAAAAATAATAGTTTTACTATTAAAAAAGACTAAAAATTGTTTTTGTAATAACTTGCAAATCAGAAAGTTATATGTTTACTTTGTGTTATAGGTATGCACGCATACTATATTAAAACTCACAGTATGACTAGCAGTCATAAGATGAGAATTGTAAAAAAATACATACTCATTAACTCAAGTTAATTAACATTTGATGTAATTTATCAATAAAATAAGTCATTAAGTTGGGTTTACAAGATGAATTACAATTTTTCACACAAACAATTAATATCCCTTTATTATGAACAGATTAAACAGAATTTTTCAAACCACACTAGCCTTTTGTATTTTCTTACTTTTTAGCTTTGGAGCAGTAGCTCAGCAGATTCAAGAAAATAATCTTGTTCCTCCTTCACAAATAACTAGCATTTCTGGAAGTCTTTTGGGAAGTGGAATAAGCGATGCAGGTAATATTTATTATGGAGCTACTCCATCAAACCTTAGAGCAGGTTCTCCTGTAATCGTTTTTATTCATGGTTATTTTTCTCGTGCTAGTTCTTGGTGGATTTTAAATGATATGTACACAAAAGCATTTAATGACGGCTATCGTACAGCATTCGTTTCAGTACACCCAGACAAAAATATGTGGGTAAATGGTCAGCTTTTTAGTAACATGCTTGGCACAATTACAAATCATCTTGGTGTAAATAAAGTAGTAGTAGTAGCACATAGTAAAGGTGGTTTAGACACAGATGCTGCTGTGGTACACTATGGCGCACATACAAAAGTAGAACGTGTAATTACACTTAGTACTCCTCACTACGGAACTCCTCTAGCAGACTTGGCTCAAAGTGGCTGGGTATCTTGGTTATCTAGTGTTTTTGGTCAAGTAAATGATGCTACTTTTTGTCTTCAAACAGGTTATGCAAGTGGTTTCCGTACACAAACAGCTAATCACCCAAATTATTCTAAAGCTAAATTTCGTACAGTAGGTGCTTGGGGATATGGTGTGCTTCTTTCAGTTCCAGGTGCATATCTTGACTGGAATGGTGGTGGTCCATTTGCAGGTGGAAATGACGGTGTTGTTACTTACAAAAGTTCAAAACGTCCTAATGCGATGCACTTACTTGGTGGATTTGGAAACTGGACAACAAACGTAAATCACCTTGAAATACAACAAGGAAGTAAAATGTGGAGTACTATAAAAAGTAATTTACCTTATAACCTTTCTAAAGAAGCTGCCAAACCAGTAGAAAATGATTTTACAAACCCAAATGCAGTTATTGAAAGTAGAGTACAAGTAATTAGCTCTGAAAAAACAAGCCGTAATTTTATGGTAGAAAAAGGCGTAACTGAAACGATGTTAGATATCCATTCTTTAAATGCAAATGAAGAGTTTGTAATCATTGCACCAAATGGAGAGAAAGTAAGTCCTAAAGTTTTGCGTGCTTCTGAAGAAGCAGGTGATTTGATAGGTGGCTTTGCTACTACACTTTCTATTCAGAATCCACAAGTAGGAACATACTCTATTGAATCTAAATCTGCTTTTGTGGCATTGGTTACTGCAAATGAAGGAGTTACTCTTCGTATGACAAGTGATTTGAACGATAAAAAACAGGTTTATAATGTTGGAGAAACAATTAATTTGAATATTTCTCTTATAAATGAACTAGGAATCAATACAAAAGGCGCAAAAGTAACAGGTGCAATGACACTTACTTCAAATGATGTAAAATCACAAAATGCAGTTGTATTAGAATTTAAGCAAAACAATGGTCAGTTTACAGCTACTGTAAATGATAAATTGGAAGCAGGAATCTATAACATTGCTATACAAGCTGAAAATGGAAACTTTAGCAAATCTTTAGTTACAAGTATTGCAGTTGTAGATGGTGTATTGTATGATGTAAAAGCAGAAACAATAATTCCTACTAAAATTGATGAGAATAGCATAGAGTCTATTAAGTTAATGCCTTCTTTTCCAAATCCTTTCAATGCTCATACTACCATTAGTTTTGAATTGAAAAGTTCTTCTCCTGCTGTTCTTACTATCTATGATGCAGTAGGTCGTGTAGTTGAAACAGTTGATTTGGCTTCTTATGGAATTGGAACACACCAATATACTTGGAATGTAAATCAGAACAAAGTGAAAAATGGTCTTTATATCGCTGAAATCCGTAACGGAAGTGAGCGTGTAACTCAAACAATGGTTTATTCAAAATAAATCTAAAAAACAAAGTTTCAAAGTAAGTTTGAAATAATGTTGAGTTGTTTTATTAAAATGAAAATCAGAAAGTCGAAAGGCTTTCTGATTTTTTTTCTATTGCAAACACAGAAAAAAGCCTTTTTTTATGGTTCTTTATGATTTTAGTTGCAAATGTTTAAATTAGCATTTATTTTCTCTTTATTACAAATATCATTTTTATGGATAGTGTAATTGTTTTTGATGAATTATTACATATTGTCGCTCCTTTTCATATTCGTCAAATTGATAAAGATGAATTAGCCAAAAAGGTTCATGTTTATGTTGAAGTTTGTTCTACTTACCGTCCTTCTGCTTTTGAAGACTGGCGTATTCATAGCTATAAAGATAGAGAGTGGGAGCATTTAAATATTTTTGAATATCGCTGTTTTATTCATTGTAAACTACCTATTTATCAAAACAAAATTACTAAAGAAACTTCTCAACTTAAAGTAGATTTTTCTAGAGAGTTTTCTCGTTTTACTCTACTTTATGAGCAAAAAGTAATGGATTTACTAAAAATATATCATTGTTTTCAAAAAGTAGCTAAACAACTAGGTATTTATACACAGCGAGTGGAACACATTTATCACTATTATACGCAAGACTTAAATGAAAATCCACCTCTAGGAGCAGTTAGAAAAATAGGAGCAGATGAAACTTCTACTAAAAAAGGACATGATTATATCACTTCTTTTATAGATATGGAAACTTCAAAAATAATTGCAATAGAAGATGGGAAATCAGGGGCTACTTTTGAGCAATTAGCTCTACACCATCCTAATCCTAATACAGTAAAGGAGATTTCTATTGATATGTCTCCTGCTTTCATTAGTGCAGCCAATGAATATTTTCCAAATGCAGCTCTTACTTTTGATAAATGGCATGTAATTAAGTTATTATACAAACACTTAGAAAAGTTAAAGAAAACACCAATTTATGATAGTCTAGTACTTAGTATGGAAAAACTTGAAAGTTTTTACGAGAACAAATCAATAGAAGAAGCCAAAGCACAATTACTGTTTATGGCTGATTTTGCAGAAGAAATAAAACCCAAAAATCCATTCACAAAGACAATATATCGTCATTTTGAAGGTATTATAAATTACTTTTCTTCTAAACTAACAAATGGTATTTTAGAGGGAATTAATTCAACTATACAGGTAATTAAAAGAGTAGCTAGAGGATTTAGATACACTCATAATTTCAAGAAAATGATACGATTTATTTTTAGTGATAAAGTGTATTTGCAACCGAATTCATAAAGAACCTTTTTTATTTGGTTTTTCTGCAAAACTGAAAAAAAATCTATTTTATTTATTGTATTTTTTGAAGAATATTAGCTTAGTTAATCAAATTAACTAAAAAATACTATTTTAGCAAAAAACTACTCTCTGTATGTTTTAATGTGTTTTTTTGTGAACGGTGGTACGATGTTGAGTAAATTAGTAAAGGAAGTGAATTGTATTTTTTTGAGAAAATTAATAGCTTTACTATTAAAAAATATTGAAAATTATTTTGGTAATAACTTGCAAATCAGAAAGTTATGTGTTTACTTTGTGTTATAGTTATGCACGCATACTATATAAAGGCTCACATTATGACTAGCAGTCATAAGATAAAAATTTTAAAAAAAAATACATACTCATTAATTCAATTAATTAACCTTTGATGTAATTTAGTTTACTAAATAGGTAAAAATTAGATTGAGACAAGTTATTTAAGTTATACACACAAACAATTAATATTCCCTCATTATGAAAAGAATTTTTCAATCAATCATCGCATTTTTCGTTTTCTTGCTTTTTAGCTTTGGAGCAGTTGCTCAACAAATTCAAGAAACAAATCTTGTAGCTCCTACTCAAATGACTAGCGTTGCTGGTGATATTTTAGGAAGTGGCGAAAGTGATGCAGGTAACATTTATTACGGAGCTACTCCTTCAAATCTTAGAGCAGGTTCTCCTGTAATCGTTTTTATTCACGGTTATTCTTCTCGTGCTAGTACATGGTGGGATGGAAACGATATGTATAATAAAGCGTATGCAGACGGTTATCGCACAGCATTTGTTTCTGTAAACCCAGACAAAGACATGTGGGTAAATGGTCAGCTTTTTAGTGGAATGCTTGGAACAATTACAAATCGTTTTGGTGTAAATAAAGTAGTTGTTGTAGCACACAGTAAAGGTGGTTTGGATACAGATGCAGCTTTAGTACACTATGGAGGAAAAAACAAAGTAGAACGTGTAATCACACTTAGTTCTCCTCACCATGGAACTCCTCTAGCTGATTTAGCTCAAAGTGGTTGGGTTTCTTGGTTATCAGGTGTTTTTGGTCAAGTAAATGATGCTACTAACTGTCTTCAAACAGGTTATGCAAGTTACTTCCGTTCTCAAACAGACAATAATTCAAACAATACAACTAACTTCCGTACAGTAGGTGCTTGGGGGTATGGTGGAATTCTTTGGATTCCAGGACAATACTTAAACTGGAATGGTGGTGGAATGTGGTCAGGTGGAAATGATGGTGTTGTTACTTACAAAAGTTCAAAACGTCCTAATTCTACAACATTACATAGTGGATATGGAAACTCTACCACAAACCTTGACCATAGTGAAGTACACGAAGGAAGCTATATGTGGAATACAGTAAAAAATAATTTACCTTATAACCTTTCTAAAGTAGGTGCTAAACCAGTAGATGGCGAATTTACTAATCCAAATGCAGTTATTGAAAGTAGAGTACAAGTTCTTAGCTCTGAAAAAACTAGCCGTAATTTTATGGTAGAAAAAGGAGTAACAGAAACAATGTTAGATATTCATCACTTAGAAGCAAACGAAGAGTTTGTAATTATTGCTCCAAACGGAGAAAAAGTAAGTCCTAAAGCTCTACGTGTTTCTGAAAAAGCAAATGATATGTTAGGTGGTTTTGCTACTACACTTTCTATTCAGAATCCACAAGTAGGAACATACTCTATTGAATCTCAAGCTCCATTTGTTGCTTTAGTTACTGCAAATGAAGGAGTTACTCTTCGTATGACAAGTGATTTGAATGACAAAAAATATGTTTATAATGTGGGAGAAACAATCAACTTGAATATTTCTCTTATCAACGAATTAGGAATCAATACACAAGGTGCTAAAGTAACAGGTGTAATGACACTTACTTCAAACGACGTAAAATCACAAAAAGCAGTTGTATTAGAATTTAAGCAAAACAACGGTCAGTTTACAGCTACTGTAAATGACAAATTAGACGAAGGTATTTATAGCATTACTATTCAAGCTGAAAACGGAAACTTTAGCAAGTCTTTAGTTACAAGTATTGCAGTTGTAGATGGTGTTTTACATACTTTAGGAAATGTTGATACAAAAAATGACATTAATGAAAATAGTGTAGAATCTATCAAATTGATGCCTTCTTTCCCAAATCCATTCAGTACTCAAACTACAATCAGTTTCGAATTGAAAAATTCTTCTCCTGCCGTTCTTACTATCTATGATGCAGTAGGTCGTGTAGTTGAAACTGCTGATTTGTCTTCTTATGGAATCGGAACACACCAATATACTTGGAATGTAAATCAAAATAAAGTGAAAAATGGTCTTTATATCGCTGAAATCCGTAACGGAAGTGAGCGTGTAACTCAAACAATGGTTTATTCAAAATAAATCTAAAAAACAAAGTTTCAAAGTAAGTTTGAAATAATGTTGAGTTGTTTTATTAAAATGAAAAATCAGAAAGTCGAAAGGCTTTCTGATTTTTTTGTTTTGAATTGTATTCGTAGGTCAAACGGCTTGCCTTTGACTGTATTTTTGTTTTATATTTAATTTGAAAAAAAATACTATCTTCCTGTCAAAGGCAAGCCTTTAACCTACTATTTTGAAAATTGTAAATTATATATTTTTTACGATAATGCACTATAAATCTAGTTTGAATAGCCAGTCTTTTGTACTTTTGTAAAATATTAAGTGTCATAAAATACAAAAACTTATTTTTGCCGTTGTCGGTGTCCCCACCGACGACTTTTACTCAATCTTTTTTAAAAACACTTCAAAATGACTTCATACAAAAAAAACGATAAAGAATTTTTAGAAAATATGACTTCGCAAGTCCGTAGAGATATTGTTAGAATGGTGCATCAAGTAAATTCTGGACACCCAGGAGGTTCTTTGGGATGTGCCGAACTTTTGGTAGCTCTTTATTTTGAGATTATGGAACACAATCCATCTTTTGATATGAATGCGCCTAATGAAGATTTATTTTTCTTGTCAAATGGTCATATTTCGCCAGTTTGGTATAGCGTTTTGGCTCGTAGTGGTTATTTTAATATTAATGATTTGACTACTTTTCGCAAAATAAATTCTCGTTTGCAAGGACATCCAGCAACAGAAGAAGGGTTAGAAGGTATTCGTATCGCTTCTGGTTCTTTAGGACAAGGGCTTTCTGTGGCGATTGGCGCAGCTCTTTCTAAGAAAATGAATAAAGACAATAAAACTGTTTTTGTTCTGATGGGAGATGGCGAACAGCAAGAGGGACAAGTTTGGGAAGCTGCTATCTTTGCAGCGCATCAAAAAGTAGATAATCTTATTGCTATCATTGATGCAAACGGAAGACAAATCGACGGAGATGTAAAAGATGTAATGAACCTTGGAGACCTTAAAGGCTTAGAAGAAAAATACAAAGCATTTGGTTGGAATGTAATTACTTGTCAGAACGGAAATAATTTTGATGTTTTGATTCCAATATTAAGACAAGCAAAAGACCTTACAGGAAACGACAAACCAACAATGATTTTGATGAAAACAGAAATGGGACATGGTGTGGATTATATGATGGGAACTCACAAATGGCACGGTGTAGCTCCAAATGACGAGCAATTAGAACTTGCTTTAGCACAAAATGAATCTACTTACAGCGACTACTAAAATCAGTTATCAGAAAAATATAAAACTTCCTAAAACTCTGTGAGTTTTAGGGAATTTTGTATTTTTCTGATTTGAAATACTCACACTTGCAAAATTTTCAAAGTTTGTTTCTAAAAATCCAAATGGAAGACAGCTTGTTATTCCTAATATTCATGGCTGCTTATTTACTTTTGAAGCCCTATTAAAACAGATTAAATTAACTAAAAATGACCAACTTTTTTTGTTGGGAGATTATATCAATAAAGGAAAAAATAGCAAAGGAGTAGTAGATTTAATCATAAAACTTCAAGAAAATCAAGAAAAAAATGGTTATCAAATTTTTCCTTTACGTGGAAATCATGAACAAATGCTCATTGAGGATTATGAAGGAATAAGTACAAATGAATATTTAGATAAGACAAATAATTATTCAGAATTGCATTATAAATTCGTTTCTAATTTATCTTATTTCTATGAATTAGATAATTACTTTCTAGTTCATGCTGGTTTTAATGTAGAAATTAATAATCCATTTTTAGATTTTGAAACAATGCTTTGGAAGAGAGGTTTTGCAATTACTAATGAGGAAAAAATAATTTTTTTTATGATAAAACGATTATCATCGGACATAATCCCACTTTTTTAGAGTATATTTTACAAGATATTAATTTAAAGCTCCCTTCAATTTGCTTAGATAATGGTTGTGTTTACAATAAAAAATGGTTTTTGGGAAATTTGCTATGTCTGGATTTGACTTCAAGTCAAATTTTTATTCAAGAAAATATTGAAAATTAACTTCATATTTTTACTTAATTTTGATGTTAGAAAGCATACTACTGGATATTTTTGGATAAAATAGGTCAGCTCCAAAGGACAGACCATCTAACAAACTTAGCTTTTAAAATCTATTCTTAAACAACTTCTATAATTGTATTTCACTTCTGAAATCTAAATTCAAACTTCTAATCTTTATTTGTATGTGGAATCCATTTGCTCGTAAATACTCTTCTCAAGATAAAAAATTGATGGATTTTCTTAGAAAAATGTTGATTTTTTCATGTCTTACTGACGAAGAATTAATGGTTTTTCTTCCTAATCTTTATTTAAGAAATTATTCAAAAGATGAAGTTGTATTTTTTAGAAATGATCCTAGTCAAGCTCTTTATATGGTAAAATCTGGTCAAATACGACTAGATTTGGATGTTGGAGAGCGTTTTGAAGAGTTAGGAAAGGTAACAAAGGGAGAGTTTTTTGGAGAAAATTGTCTAGTAAATGGCACTAATAGATTATACAATGCCATTTGTTGTGATGCCGTAACCGAACTTTATATTTTACCACTTGCTAATATATTAGAAATTTTTGAAGAATATCCACGCATAAAATCAAAAATATATGAAATGATGTCGCAAAATCAACAAGAATATATTCAAAATATATTTAATGCTTACAGAGATTCTTTTGGTATTTTCGAATTGAGTCATTCTTATTTTAAAGGAGAAAACAGAAATAACAAAGACATAATAGAATAACAAACAACTAAAAAAGCCAATAAGAACTAAAAGGAACTTATTGGCTTTTTTTTATAAATGAATAAAATTAAATTTCTACCGTTGCTTGTGTCCTCACGAGCGACTAAATTCAAATTTAAAGCTGTTCTATTCGCTTAATAATCTCATCAAACGTCTTTTTGTAAGATTCTTCTTGCTCCATTTTGATAGGAACAACTTTACAAGCGTGAATAACTGTACTGTGGTCTCTTTTTCCAAAATGCCAACCGATTGCTTTTAAGGGCAAATCAGTATATTCTTTTGTTAGATACATGGCAAACTGACGAGCTACTGCAATTTCTTTTTTTCTAGTCTTTCCTTTAAGTTGTTCTAAAGTAACTTGAAAGAAAGCAGCTACAATTTCTTCAATCGCATCAATAGAAAGTTCGTGTGTTTCGTTTTGATGAGCCACTACTGCACCAAGTGCTTGACGAGCAAGGTCTAACGTAATACTCATATCAGCTAAAGATGATTTAGCCAAAAGTGAGGTAATTACACCTTCTAATTCTCTAACATTTGTCGTTACACTTTTTGCTAGAAAATCAATGACATCTAAAGAAACTTGCGTTTCGTATCCTTGTAATTTTGTATAAATAATTGCCTTTCTAGTTTCTATATCAGGAACTTTCAAATCTAGGATTGCTCCCCATTTGAAACGAGAAAGTAATCGCTCTTGCAAACCTCTCATCTGAGCAGGTGCACAATCGCTAGTCATTATCATCTGTTTGCCTGCGCTATGCAAGTGATTGAAGATATGGAAAAAACTCTCTTGAGTCTTTACCTTATCACACAAAAACTGAATATCATCAACGATTAAGACATCCAAATGATAATACTGTTCGGTAAACTGCGTAATTTCGTTTTCACGTACAGAAGCTACAAAATCATTTGCAAATTGGTCGGCTGATACATAAACTACTCTTTTTTCTGGATGATGTTCTAAGATTTTGTTGCCAATCGCATGTGCCAAGTGCGTTTTGCCCAAACCTACACCACCATATAAAACCAAAGGGTGAAAACTCGTTCTTCCTGGATTTTTGGCAATCGCTCTACCTGCTGCAAAAGCAACACTATTACACTCACCTTCTACAAAAGTATCGAAGGTATATCTCGGATTGAGATTGTGAGGCAATGCTTGTGTTGTCTTGACAGGACGAAAATTAGACTGTTGCTGAACATCTTGTGTTCGCTGCTGATTTTGATGATAGAATTGTTGAGAAGATTGTGAAGTAGAAGGTTGAAAATTAGACGACTTCTGAACCTGTGGTTTAAACTGGTTTGCAGTATGACTGGTTCTGTTTTCTGGTCTAGTTGATTGTTGGTTTCCTACTTGGTTTTCTAGCTCATTATTTTTTCTATATTCGGGTCTGTATTCTTGTTTATACTCCTGTCTAGTTGATTGCTGAGTCGAATTTGAATTATTATTAGTTAATTGACTTCTAGAAGTAGCCGTTTCATAATTCGAATTGCCATTTAATACTATCGGATTGTCTGAATCTGTATCCTTTTGATTATTATTTTGTTGAGTTGAATTTTGATTCTGAAACAAACTTGTTTGAATAGAAGTAGTGTCAGAATTATCTCCTTCATGAGTCTCATGAACATGAGAAGAAGAATTAAAATTATTTTTTTGTATTTTTTGACCTTGCTGATTCTGATTTGTGGATTCTATACTTTCGTCAAACGAATTATCAAACAAAGGGGATTGTTTTTTTTCAGGAAGAAGAGAATATTCTAATTTTCCATGTGTTCCCAACTGTTCGATAATCGCTTTTCTGAGTACAAGAACATAATGTTCTTCTAAAAATTCGTAAAAATAGAGGCTCGGTACTTGAATCGTCAAAATATTTTGGCGCAAGCGCAATGGTCGGACAGGCATAAACCAAGTTTTGAAACTCTGTTCTGGAATTTCAGACTTAATTACCTCCAAACACTGCTGCCAAACTGTCTGACAATCCTTATAACCACCACTATTTGTTGAGTGTGGGTTCAATGAGATAGCCGTATTTTGTTGAGAAAGTGATACCATAATTAATTTAAAAAACTAAATTTCCACACACTATCCAAATTTCTTTTACTCATAAAATCAAAAAAGGCAATCTAATTAAAGATTTTACTACTATTAATGCCTTTTATTTTTGAGTACTAATTTATTCTTTTAGTTGTCTTTATTTTACTGTATTCGTTTTTCTAATTCCTGTTTAGTTTATTGGTTGTCTTTGATTTGATAACTAACCACAAAATCTAATCTGTAGCTCTACTATTATAAAATCTATAATTTAAATTTTTTTAGAGTAATAGTTTGTCATCGGATGGGAACACCAACAACTACAAGGTTTATTTTCGGTAGTATTTAATTAGGAATGATAAAAAAATAAATTTACACTTTTAGAATTTCAAAAGTTGTGCATTCAATTAGTTAAAGTTGATTGAATAAAAAGCTTTTGAAAAATCAAAATAGCCCATTTTCAAGAAAAACACACACATTATTTGTTTATTTTATTCCCTGTTTTAAAATGTAAATTTATTTAATTCACGTTCCTTATTAACAATGGCAAAAAATAAATCTAAAATTCTAGCCATTGTCAGTGTTCCCACCGAAGATTTTATAACCCTGTCCACTACTCTATATTTTTTATATAAAGACAAAAATTCCTTTACCCATTTTTTATTAAAAATTTAATTTTACCAAAAACTGGGGGTGCAAAAACTACCCTCTTTTGTAAACTTATTTTTTGAAAGTCAATAAAATTTGTCATGCTTATTGATTTTCCTAAAAAGACAGAGAGGCTAGTAATTATCTTTCCGTGTATGTGGATTGTGATAACAAAATTGAGAAAAAAAACTGAGAAAAAAAATCGGTTTTTCATCTAAGAATACGCTACCTTTTTAATAGTAATACCACTATTTTAAACGCATAATCGCCGTTTATGATACTCTGAATGGGTTCGTGTAGATTTCGGTATTACTTAATCTTTACCAAAATGTTACGTAAGGCGAAAAAAATTTTGTTTTTAAGTTTAGATTACTTCTAACTCTGAGTTTCGTAGTCATTAAAAAATAATTAGCGTTTCTGCAAGATAAATTTTGAATTTTACATTGTTAAGAATGATTTTTTTTTAGAAAAAAAATGAAGAAATTTTAAACAATTTCTCCCATTTTTTACAGTAAATAAAAACGACTTTTTGAGAGTAATTTACCAAGATAAAACTGTAAAAAAACAAGAGATTGAATTATTTTGAGAGAGAATAATTAGATTATCGGCATACTGCTCACTTTTTTCTATTTCCTTCTCTAATTCACTACAAAAATTCATTAACTGCTCTACTTTTTCTACTATTGCTTTTTGTTCAGAAAGGGGAGGAAGGGGAACTAAACTAATCATCATTGTAAAGCAATTGATATTTTTCATTGAGGGACTTGAACCTGTAGAATTTTTAATAACAAACAAACGATTATAGGAATTCTTGTTGGTAATAAGTAATTGAGCATAATTAAATATACCTAAAAAGAGTATTCAGAAAAGTTCATTTTTAGCTCTTTTCCTATAGGCTTCACATATTCTATTTACACATAAAATAAATCATCAGCAGTTGTATAATCAGATGGTTTTATCTAGCCTTCTTTTATTTCTTTCCAAAGTCTTTCAATAATATTTAAGTGTGGAGAATAAGGTGGTAGATAAAAAATATGTAATCCCCTTTGTTGCCAAATTTTCAGTAATTTTTTGAATTTTTGATGTCTCTACTTTCATTTGTGATTACCTCAACGGTATCTTTTGCAATACTTATACCTCTTGATTTTTGTATTTCTGTTTGTTCTATTTTTTTAGGCAAACAGTTTTTTTTGTGGTTTTAGTTCGGAGTTTTTTAATTAAATAAATTATCAATCTCAAAATCATTACTTTCTTGATAATACTCATATTTATCTTCTGCTGCCAATTCTTCCTTTGCTGCTTTTTCTTTATTTCGTTCAATTATTTCTTCCCAATAATTCTCATCTAAATACATTTTATAATCCCTGTGAAGAGATAATTTTTCATATTCTAAGAATTGACTTTGTAGTTTCTTTAATAAATCATCTAACTTTTCATATTCCCAATATATATCATCAAAGTCTAAAATAGTAGTTTCATGCTCGTCTTTTATTTTTTCTTCTTCATTATATAATATATTTCCAATCATCTCACGAATATAGTCTGACCCTGCATAATCTGAATATTCTTTATAATCATATCCATAAATTTCGAATAATTCTATTATTTTATCAGCATTTTCTATACTATCTACCCTCTCTATCAATATTCCTATATATTCCATAAAATTCTCTTTTAAATAAATAAAGCTATTCTCTAACTCTTGTGCATTAAACAGAATCACTATCATTTTTTCATTTACATTTAAAAAATTGATATTCTTTAGTATAGTCAAAAACTGAGAATCAATGTCACAGCTTTCACAATAATTATACAGTATATCTAATTGTTCTATATAAACTTTATAGTCTTTATAATACAGACCATCAGTATGTGCTGTCCAAATATTACTAGCTATCTTATCAAAAATGATATTTTGAAGGTCACTATCAAGTGTGAACACTTTTTCTCTAGGATTAAACCTTCTGAATTGCTCTATATAAAGTACACTAGAAATTATATCTTTTTTTGTTGAGTAGGATTTCTCAATATATGGAATCAAAAAGTCTGTTAATGATGGATTGATAAAATCAAAATATTGTTTATTTGAATCTCTATCATAAATTTTTAATACTATAAATCCATTTTGCAAAATTCTAATTGATTTCTCAAAAGCATTAGAACTTACAGATAGATTATGGTCTTTTCTTTCGAAATTTAATCTATTTTCATATGCTTCTCTCAATACTTCTATTTTAGGTTCTGTTTCAAAACTAAATAAGGTAAATAATAAAAACCTATCTAAATCAGATATTTGATTTCTAAATGAAGACTCCCAAATTTTTTCAGGGTATTCTAAATTATTTATTATTAGCTCTTTATATTCAATGGGTTTTAAGTTTTCTATTTCTCTTTTCTCTACTAAAAATTCTATAAGGCGAGGAGTATAATTTTTATGTTTTATAATATTCCAATAAAATCTTTCTTGAATAATAATTTCGTATAAATCATTACTAATTTGATTAAAATATAAATGATTGTATAATATAAGAGCTTTTTGATAATTATTGTAATCTGTTAATTCTATTTCAAACTTATCTCTTTTTAAAGATTCACGACTTATTTTTTCATACTTTTCATTCGCATAGTTGAGAATTACTGTACGGGTTGTCAGTATTAAATACTTATTTTCTGAATTTCTAATTCTATCAATAAAATTAGTTAGTTGAGTTTCAGTTTTATCAGCGTTTACTATTTCTAAATAATTTGAACCTAAAAAATCATCAAAATAAAATAGCTGTTTTTCTTTAAGATTTGGAGAAAAAACATCTTCTGCATCTCTTACATTTTCAATCTGATATATTTTATATCCTTTTTCAGCTTTATCAAGCAATAAAATTTCTGCTAAGGTAGTTTTTCCAATTCCTGGCTGACCTGTTATAAGCAATAGCTTTTCTTTTTCTAGTATCTTATTTGCGTCATCTGTTTTTTTAGTAGGAACGTAAAATGGCAATTTTCTTCTTATTTTTTCTAGCAAATACCTTGTTCTTCCTTCAACAGCATTATTTAGAATAGAATTAAATACATTGATACTTGAAAACCATAGCTTGAAATATTTTTTTTCTATTTCTTCATTTTTGGATAAATAATCATTCAATTCATTTCTTGCAATTATATCTTGTGAACTCAAAACGAATGGATGCAATTCCTTTTTCAATTCATCTTTTTCATAAGCAGCTAACTCTAAAGATGTTACTACTATATATCTATTTGGATTTAATTCTTTTACTTTAGGAAGTTCTTTTTTTATATCAGACTTTAGATTAGAATATTTTGATTTTATATACTGTTTAACTTGTACTACTAATGAATTATCATTTTCAGAAGTTGAATATCTCAAATCTATTCCCTTATCTTTTCCCTTTTTGAAATCTTGTAATTCAAGTTTAAACTCAGCATTTAATAAATCTTTTACAAGAGATTCAAATTCTTTATCATTAAGAGTTGAGAAGTCGTAGTTATTCATTATTATTCAATAATTAAATTTATAAATAGGCAAAATAATAAATATATTAGTAAGTTCAATCAAAAAAAATAGCCATTTATTTAATTCATTAATTTCCTATCTTTACAAAATGAAAACAACAAAAAACAATTTCACATTCGCAGATTTATGTGCAGGAATTGGAGGTTTTAGGCTTGGCTTACCTCGTAATTTTTAATTCGTAATTCGTAATTGAAATTACCTCTTCTCTCTTTTAATTGCCAAAACATTCGAAGGAGCTTCAAAAAGTTCTAGGTTAAAATAAGGAACAGCAGCAAATAAATGGTCAAAAATATCAGAAAGCACTTTTTCATATTCTAGCCACACTTTAGTCTTACTAAAAGCATAAATTTCTAAAGGAACACCTTGTGGAGTAGCTTCTAATTGTCTGCTCATCATAATCATATCGTTGTTGATGTGAGGGTTTTGTTTTAGGTATTCTTCAATATAAATTCTGAAAACACCCAAATTTGTCATGTTTTTTCCATTCAAAAGAAGCGTTTTATTGCTGTTATGTTCCTTGTTGTAATTATTTACTTCGCTGTCCATTGTGTCTAAATAGCCTTTTATCAAATCAATATTTTTGAGTTCTGTTATTTCTTCATTACTCAAATAATGAATACTAGAAACTTTCAAAAGTATCGAACGCTTTATTCTTCTTCCTTCCGAACGTGTCATTCCTCGCCAGTTTCTAAACGAATCTGAAATCAAATAATAAGTAGGAATCGTCGTAATGGTTTTATCAAAATTCTGCACTTTTACGGTCGCTAAACTAATTTCTATCACATCGCCATCAGCATTGTATTTGTCCATCGTTATCCAATCACCAATTCTGACCATATCATTGACCGTAACTTGGATACTCGCCACAAAACCCAAAATTGTATCTTTAAAAATGAGTAAAATTACAGCAGAAAGCGCACCTAACGCAGAAAAAAAAGTCCAAGGGGATTTATTTGTCAGAATTGTAAAAATATACACGACAGCAGCCAACCAAGCAAAAATCATAAAAACCTGCACATAACTATGAATTGGTTTATCTCTAAAAGTAGGCATCGTTTTGAGATAATCACTAAAAGTTCTCAAAACACTCTGAACTAACAAAACAACAACAAACGTAGCAAAAATATCAACTGCTTTTTCTATATAAATATATGTTTGAGGAAAATCCCAAAGTACAAAAGGCAGTGCATAGACAATAAAAAGAAGAATAAAAAGATGAGCTGTAAGTCCAGCAGCATTATTTTTGACTAAATAGTTATCAAATTGATTCGTCGTTCTTTCTGAAATTTTGGTAATAAGATTTACAAAAAGCTGTTTGACAACTTTATCCAAAATATAAACTACAATCAATAAAACAACTACACCAATCAGCGCATTTAGATATTTTGCCATCTGAACTTCTATTCCTGCACTACGAAATAGACGATAAAAATAATGTACAATTTGTTCTTGGGTGGGCATAAAAATAAAAATTGTGAATGATGAATTGTAAACTGAAAATCAATGCAGTCATACAAGTAAAAGAAAATTATCAAGACAAAGAACTTCAAAAATTAGTAGAAATTCAAACAAAGTAGCTTTGTATCTCATTTTAATATAAAACTAAATTATTTTAAATTCTATACTACTATTTCAAATTATTTTGAGAACTTTGTATTTTGTATTATTAAAATGATACGATAGAAAAAAATATATGCTATTTATTTGGTTTTAAAGTAGCTGACAGTTTGAAAAATGTTATACTCATACCCTTTTGGTTTTCGAAAAAGTAAACCTGTCGGACATTTTAATAAGTGTCAGTACAGTTAATAAAACGAACTATCTGACACCTTGAAGGTGTACTGATAAGAGAAAGTTTCGAAATCTAATTAATGGAGGAGTATAGCTATATATGATTAAATTGACTTTATAAATGTTTCGAAATTTTCGCAATCTAAAATCTTATATATCTTATAAATCCTATTCATCGATACCTATGCGTAAAAAAATTGTAGTCTTGACAGGTGCTGGCGTAAGTGCAGAAAGTGGAATTGCAACCTTTAGAGCTTCTGATGGGCTTTGGGAAGGACATAAAGTAGAAGAAGTAGCATCACCCCAAGGTTGGGAAGCTGATCCACAGAAAGTATTAAAGTTTTATAATGAACGTAGAAAAAATGTTTTGGAGGCAAAACCCAATAAAGCACATAGAATATTAGCTCAATTAGAACGCAATTTTGATGTTACTATTATCACTCAAAATGTAGATGATTTGCACGAGCGTGCAGGTTCTTCACACGTTTTGCATCTTCATGGCGAGCTAATGAAGGCTAGAAGTTCGGTAGATGATTCGCATATTGTTACGATGAAAGGTTGGGAGCTAAATATGGGTGAAAAATGCCCTAAAGGCTCACAAATGCGTCCGTATATTGTATGGTTTGGCGAACCTGTTCCTATGATGGAACAAGCTGTTATGGAAGCTATGGGAGCAGATATTTTTGTCGTTGTGGGAACTTCCCTTTTGGTTTATCCTGCTGCTGGTCTGCTTGATTACGCCCCTCGCCAAGCTCCTAAATATATCATTGACCCAAAAGTTCCTGCTGTTCGTGCGTTCCCTAACCTTCACTTTATAGAAGAAGTAGCTACAAAAGGAATGAAACAATTAGAAGCTATCTTGATGAGAGATTATACGCACTAGAGAATTGTGAATGTTGAATATTAGATTATGAATGAAAGGCAAAATACTATTTTATGTATCTTGCCTTTTGTTTTTTCTTACTTTGATTCTATTCTTTCTTGAATCTGATTTACAAAATCTACTTTTTCATCTACATGAAAAGCCAAGACTTCAAATTCTTTATTTATTCCATAAATTCCATTTAATTTCCTTTTTTTATGAAGACGAATTATAATATTATGCTGTTCAAGATTTCCTAAGGGGGAAAGTTTCTGATACAATTTGCTTTTCGCCTTATTTTCTATTGTTTCCATTTCCATTAATTCCTCTAATGGTTTTTCAGAGATTTCTATTGATTTGATATTTTTTAGTTCAATTTCAGTTTCACTCATTATGCCATAACGCAAGTAAAGTATATCATTTTCTATCAAAACTGGTCTTTTAGAAATTGATTTTGCAAAAGCTAAAATCTGAAAACCTGTATAAATACTCAAAATAGTAAGAATCCAAGCTGCAATGTTACTCCACATTCCTAATAACAAATGAAGAGCAATCGTTTCGATAGTAATAATGAAAACCAAAGCTCCTAAAAGTCCGACTGTTCCACTAGTTGCGTGATAAGTAAATTCTTTTGTAGTATTTATTTTGGTTTTTTTCCAGTTAATAACTGAATAATAAACAACTGCTATTTCAGTAGCTAATAAAGAAGCAGGCAGTTTTGGTAAAATTTCCTCACAACTATTTTTTAATACTGTAAAAAAATCAAAAGATATTTCTGCTGTATTTCTGTCATAATCTAATTTCAGATTTTTATATTTTTTGATAGCTGTTCTGACTTTCCAAATTACAACGCTCAAAATACTGAGTTCAATTATAGGAAAAAAATAGGTTTTAAAAAGTTGTAGGTAATTCTGATTTTCTTTTGGTAAAAAATACAACCCTAAAAAAAGTCCTGCAATCATTAATGTAATAGCTGTCAGGTTCGGAATTTTAGTTTTTCGGATTGCAAAAAAATAAATAAGTGGAATAGTAAAAACAAAATCAATGCTGATGGCTAAAATAAAATTATTTGATTGAGTAAGTCCTTGATTAAAATAAGGAGATTGAATCAAAAAAATAAGTCCCATTAAAAGTAGCACGGGAATAAGAAGTAAAAGAAACGCTTTATTACTTTTCCAATTTTGAAGAATTATAGCATTCATAATTTGGCTGTTTTAAATTTATTTATCAAGGAAAATCCTTATACTTTGAACGTAAATAAGCAACTTAAAGATTAGATTATTTTCAATTTTTCCACATAAAAAAACGATTACCAAATAAATTGATAATCGTTTTTATTATGATAGAACTGATATACTTTTTTGTTTATTTATCTTCCCAGTTACCAACTGTCGAAACTTCATTCAAAGAACCAAAACGCAAGAATTTTGTACGACGATTTGTATTTTCATCAGAACGCTCTGGATTAACTGGAAAAGGGTCAATTACTTCAATATAATCTGCCATAATATCTGTTTTTCCAGTAGGTTTTTTCTCTACAAACATCTTGAATTGCTTGCCTTCTTTTTTACCAGGAATAAACCTCATACTATCCAAATTAAAAGTAGGTTTTCCTTCTTCAAAAACACTATTAATTGCAGGAATTGTTCCTAATGTATCATAATAAGTTTTGACGCTATCACCTAAATAATAGGTTTCAAGTGTACGAATTTTGTCTTTAGGAATTACAACTTCTCTTTTACTGACATTATAAATAACACCTTCCTTCATAAACTTTTCTAGTGAATCCCAACTAGCAGCATATTTTCCATAACGAAGTTGATATGTTTTTTGAGCTTCACGAATGATTTTGAGGCGTTCGATAACACGAGCTTCAGATTCTTTAATAAGTTGTTCTTGTTCTATACTCGTTTTGATAGTATCAACAAGGGCATAACCAAGTGCAATTGCACAAAGCCAAAATACAAGAGTAAAAATGGTTCGTTTTTTCATGTTTTAAAAGAGAAATAAATTTTGAAATACAGTAATATGACTGTAAATTTCGTTATTTTATTGATAAATCAAAATATTTTTAGTGTTTAAACCTACAAGGTTTCAAAAACGGTGTAGGTTTGTTTTAATTTTTAGCTCACATAAGCTACATCTTTAATCGCTTCGATAGTGCGTTTTACATTTGGTAAAACAGCTTCAATAAGCGTTGGTGCATAACTCAAAGGAACGTCCATAGAATTTACTCTACGAATAGGAGCATCCAAATAATCAAAAGCATGGCGTTGAACATTGTAGGTAATATCAGTTGCAATAGAAGCAAGAGGCCAAGCTTCTTCTACAATGACTAAACGATTTGTCTTCTTGACAGATTTTATAATGGCAGCATAATCAATCGGACGAACAGTTCTTAAATCTATTATTTCAACAGAAATTCCATCTTTTTCTAATTCTTCAGCAGCCTGTTGAGCTACTTTCAAAATTTTACCAAAAGAAACGACAGTTACATCTGTTCCTTCACGTTTTACATCAGCTACACCCAAAGGAATTAAATATTCTTCTTCTGGAACTTCACCTTTGTCGCCATACATCATTTCAGACTCCATAAAAATTACAGGGTCATTATCACGAATAGATGATTTGAGTAAGCCTTTTGCATCATACGGATTAGCTGGAACAACCACTTTCAATCCAGGTGTATTGGCATACCAATTTTCAAAGTTTTGAGAGTGCTGTGCGCCTAACTGTCCTGCATTTCCTGTTGGTCCACGAAAAACAATCGGTGCGCCATACTGTCCTGCCGACATAGCAAGTGTTTTGGCAGCTGAATTGATTACTTGGTCAATAGCAACTAATGAAAAGTTGAAAGTCATAAATTCGATAATCGGACGCAAGCCATTCATAGCTGCACCAACGCCAATTCCTGCAAAACCAAGTTCGGCAATCGGTGTATCAATGATACGCTTTTCGCCAAATTCTTCTAACATTCCTTGACTGACTTTATAAGCTCCATTGTATTCTGCTACTTCTTCTCCCATCAAAAAAACGCTTTTATCACGACGCATTTCTTCGTTCATGGCTTCACGTAGGGCTTCTCTAAATTGAATTACTCGCATAAAATTTTATATTATAAGCTACTATTTTTTGAAAATAGAGCTAGTGTGTATAGGTCTGTTTTATTTTAAATTTCGTTTGTAATGGTAAATTTACAGAATATAGCCAAATAAGAAAATAAAATTTGTGTCTTTCTCAAAATCTTTCTCAATCTTTTTGATAAAATCTTCAATAAAACTTAATGAGAGCTTTTATTTTCTATAATTCATTTTTTTATGGAAAGTAACAATTTATTTTTTATTTTATTCCTTTAGGAACAATTACGACCTGCCAAAGCAGCGAAGATAATTAAAGATTACAAATGTAATGCGCTGAATATCAATAATTTGTTATTTTAAATGAGTATGTTATTTAATTTTAATTCCTTAATCATTTTCTTCATCTAGTTGCAGAAAAATCCTCATTGATGACTTTCACAAAAATTGTCAGACAATCATATAGTTTTTAGATGTAATTTGATTTTGGTATAAGGTAGAGTATGATTTTTCAAAAAAAAACTCATTCCATAAAAAATTTATAGAATGAGTTTTATGTTTTATTCAATCAAATTATTCTATAATTATCTTTTCTGTTTTGAGTTCTTCTCCGTTTTGTATTTTCAAAATATACAATCCTTTTGGATAAGATAAAACAGGAAGTTCAATATTTGTTTCTTCATAACTCTTTGATAAAACTAACTGACCAATGCTATTGTATAATTCTACTTGGGTAGAATTATCACTATAAATAGGTGGAAGTTTTATAGTTAGTTGATTACTTACTGGATTTGGATAAATAACAATTTCATTTTCAATTATAGAATTGATTTGTACTTTTCCTCTTCCTCCCCCAAGACTTCCACACTCTGGGTCTTTACTAGAAATAACTGTCAAACTTACAAATTGAGATTCATTACATCCACAATCATTACAAGCAGATACTTTTGCAAAATAATTACCCACAGGTAAGTTTCTTATAAAAGCGTTTACTCCTAAATAAGAACCTGTTGTAGTCGTTTCATAAACTTGTACTAAGTTTTTATAAGCTGTCCATTTGTAGTGAGTCGCAAAACCTTGGGTAGAATTAGCAGCACTCAAATAAATAGGTTCACCCTCACATTTTACATTATTATCTCGCAAACCAGTAATATTCAAAGTTGGTGATTCTGGTTTGCCTATCCAAACTGATGTTACTGCATTGGCTACAAGTACACCATCATATTTAATCATAGCTGTAATAACTACATCGCCATAAAAACCATTTGTTTGAAGTAAGCCATTACTTCCAATTGTAGCAATAGAATTATTTACACTCCACTCTACAGACCATAAAGGATCACTAAAATCTATTCCATTAATAGCAAACTGTGTATCATCACATAGATAATCAACTGTTCCATCTCCATCTATATCACCACCTGCACCAGTAGGAGTACCCAATACGACTTCTACTTCTCCGTCTGGTGTACTTCCTCCAGTTCCTCCAGAGCCACTAGGATAGCCACCCCAACTTTCTCTTTCTGGAAAAATACCGATTACATAATGTCCTAAGCCACTTGAAAGACTACTAACTTTTACATAATACCTTCCTGCTGGGAGATTATCTTCTATGATGCGAGAGTAACCTGTTCCATAAATACTACTGTTAGCATCTTGAGCAACAGGCACTAAAGTAAAGTTACCACTTGAATTTGCTTGATACCTAAATAACTCTAAATAAGTATTTGCACCTAGATTTCCTGTTGGTGCTGGGCGAGTAACTACGATTACCTTGCGAGTATAAGTCACATCAAAAGTAAGCCAGTCTTCATCACATACTTTTTCCGTTCCACCCTTATCTACGTGTAGTGTATGATGCTGACGTGTCAGACGTGAGAGATTGACAAAATTAGCTGTTTCTCTAGTGTTGTCGTTTTCATATTCGTCTATTTCGGCATCGTTGTGAACAATGGGATTGGGATCATAAGGAGGAAAACCAAAATTACTTTGAAGATGATTTTCTAAATACCACAACATTACACCTTTTTGTAAAGTAGTAATAGAACCTTCTCTAATTCTACAAATAGGACGAGAATAAGACATGATATTAATAGCAGAAGGTTGCCAAGAAACTCCATCTTTATCTTTTGATATAGGTATTGAATGTCCTCCTATATTAGGAGCATAGTTACAGCCATCAGTTACCCACCATCTATCGTCTAAAAATAAATCTGGGTCAGCAGGAGTATCCATAAGTGCATCTCCATTACGTTCGGCTGCTAAAAATGGGGTAGTATAAAATTGAGAACAACTAGCTTCTAATATTTTACCTCTATCTACATACTCTTGTTCACATCTACCTGCAAGAGCATTATTAGCAATATTACTAGTCACTTCCCCTCCTTGATGAGTATGAGATAAACCTAAAGTATGTCCTATCTCGTGTACAAGTGTAGAAACAAAGCTTTTTTGATTATCTTCATTATCTATATTTTCTAAACTTCCTATCACATCTCTATCACCAGTCTTTATCATCAGACTATAAGGATTTGGGAAATAATTAGGAAATACAGACCTTCCATTCACACGGTTATCTCTGACAAAATGTACGTTTAATGCGTTTGGGTTATAGCTTTCACCTATCATATTTTCAAACTCTGCATAAGTTATGTTATCATAATAACGAGTCCGATTAACATGAACAGGATCACACAACAAATAGAGTTTTATAGGAATATTATTCAGTTTGTAAATATCATTTGCCATATTGAGCCAACGCATAATTTCCCAGTTTTCAGGAACTGTTCCACTACCATCGTCTTTATGATATACCCAAATCTGTACAGCAACTTGATAGCCTTGAAAATCACGTTCTGTACGTTTATTTGAACCTTCTAAATCATCTAAAAAGTCGTATAAAAACTGATTATTTCCATACCAAGGCAGTTTTTCCATTTCTGACCTCGGTATATTTGGAGTTCCACATTCAATCAAGCTGTCTTTTTGTGCATAAGCTGATCCAATACCTAGTATAACAAGCAGCCAAGTAAATATATATCTTTTCATTTGTTTTAGTTTTTTACGTCTTTTAATATTGCGTTATATTTATTTATTAGTTTACCATTGTGATGAAGGCGTTTATCTTCACTACTCCACATAAGTGTATCTATATCAGTTGGACTTAGATGAAGATATAGGGGTTTATCTACATATTCAGTTTTCCAAAACTTTTTTTCATAAATGCCACTACTAGAAATCTGAGCAAGTAAAGGAGAAATAAAAGCCCATCCTTTATAAATAGGTTCAATAGATCTTTCTAAATGTTGTTCTCCTAGGTTATCTCTATATTTTCCATCAGCTGTAATGAGATATACGTAATCCATATCATAATAACCTTTTTTAGTATCTTTAAAAAGATTATTGTATTGATAATCTGCTATTACAAAGAGCATTCCTCCACTATTATTAGGCATTCCATAATCTTGGTTACTATCTGTAGTAATATCCTCACTATCACAGCTAAATAAACTAAAAGAAAAAAGAAGCACAAATAGCCATATCGGTAAATTGAATTTTAAATTTTTCATTGTATTAAAAAATTAAAGTGTTTAAATAAATTAAATAAAAGCTAAAAATTAGCTAGTAGAGTTTTTTCATAAAGTATTTAGTAAATATTGATTATTTCCATACCAAGGCAGTTTTTCCATTTGTTCTACTGTAGGGTTAGGAGTTCCACAATAATATGTGCTGTCACCATCTTTTTGTGCAAATACTGATGTAGTACCTAGTACTACAAACAGCCAAATAAATATATACTTTTTCATTTCTTCAAATCTTTAACGATTGCATTGTTGTTCGTAGCTTTTCCATTATGATACAATTTTTTCTCATTACCATTCCAAACAAGAGTATCAATGTCAGTAGAACTTAAATGAAGATAAAGAGGTTTATTAGCATATTCTGGTTTAATATGGTCTTTATCATGGCTTCCAGATGCTGATATCTGTGATAGTAAAGTAGAAACAAAAGTATATCCTTCATAATAGGGTATATGATAATGTTCTATATATTGTTTTCTCAAGTTGTCTCTGTACTTTCCGTCAGCAGTAACAATATGAATATAATCCATATCATAAATGCTGTTTTGTTCATCTTTAAAGAGATTGTTATATTCTCTATCCACTATTGCAAAAGCAATCCCTCCTCTATTAGTATAAAAAATAGGTTCTTCATCACTAGCAGTAATATCTTCACTATCACAGCTAAACAAAGCAAAACCAAGCACCAGCAGCCACATAGGCGCATAAAAATTCATTAAATTTTTCATTGTATTAAAAAATTAAGTGTTTAAAATTGAAATATAAAAAGCTAAAAATTAGCTAGTAGAGTTTTTGTCATAGGTTAATTTATTTATTTTGAAATATCCAAAAAATCATATAGAAATTCATTATTTCCATACCAAGGAAGCTTTTCTGCATCTTTTCTTGTAGGTTTTTTGGTTCCACAAGTATCAGTTTCGTTTATTTCTTTTTGTGCAAATGATGGACTCGTACCTAGTACAAATAGCATCAATATCAACAGTAATTGTTTCATGTTTTTTAATTTCCTTTTTTACGTATCATAAATGGAGAAGAATCCTTAGGAGCAGGATTTCCATTATGATAAAGTTTAGTTCCATCCCAAAGTAGAGTATCTGTATCATCTGGACTTAACACTAAATAGAAAGGCTGATTAGTATATTTTATAGAGTTTGGGTTTTGCTTTTCATCTCCATTACATTTATTAATATTAGAATAAGCAATATCTCCTAAAAAATTTGAAAGAAACGCATACCCTTCATTCGATGGATGGTAAGATTTGAAAGGGTTATATTCATACTTCAAGTCATCTACTCTTTTTCCATCATGCATAATCACATGTACATAATCCAAATCATAAAAACTATCTTCTTTAGTAGAAGAAAGACTGTTTCCTAGCATATCAGTCATAGTAAAAGTTAAAGGAGTGATGTCATCATAACAAGGCTCTCCCTCTTTATCCACATTTTCACAGCTAAAAAGACCAAAAGCTAAACCTAGCACCAGCAGCCATATAGGTAAATTGAATTTTAAATTTTTCATTTTCTTAAAAATTAAAATGTTTAAATAAATTAAAAAAAGCTAAAAATTAGCTAGTAGAGTTTTATTCATAAGTAGTTTTACAAATGTAATGAATGAATTTATTATATGAATATTCTAAGTCTAATAGAAATTGATTATTTCCAAACCAAGGTTGATTTTGAGCTTCTTCTTGCGTAAGAGGTTCTGTTCCACATTCTCCTACCTTTACTTGTGCATTAGTTGTAAGTATCGTACCTAGTACCAAAACAAACAGTAGTAGTATATTCTTCATATTAAAGACCTTTTCCTTTTATTAACATATGTGGAGAACCATATCTATCAACAGGAGCTTCTTTACCATTATGAAAGAATCTTTTTGCTTGTGAATTCCACATAAGTGTATCTGTATCCTCTTCATTTATTATCAAGTAAAAAGGCTTATCACTATATTTTTGATGTGCTTCTGTAAAATCAGCTACTATCGTAAATATATAATGAGAACCAAATACTAATCCTCTAGTAGAAGGGTGTGATGAATCGTTCTGTCCTTGTCCAGGCGTATAGTAATATAAGTCTTCTACTTCATATCCATCATGCATAACAATTTTGATAGCATCTACATCGTAGGGACTATTTTCTTTTGATTTACAAATATTGTTAGCATTCGAATCTACAAAAGCAAAAACGAAATCTCCTGCTATTTCATTTGTCATGGGTTCTCCTTCATTCTTATTGCAACTTGATAAGCACACCCCAAAAGCTAAACCTAGCACCAGCAGCCATATCGGTAAATTGAATTTTAAATTTTTCATTTTCTTAAAAATTAAAGTGTTTAAATAAATTAAAAAAAGCTAAAAACTAGCTAGTAGAGTTTTTTCATAAAGTATTTAGTAAATATTGATTATTTCCATACCAAGGTAATTCTTGCATCTGACTTTTGGTAAAGTAAGGAGTAGCACAATCATACAAACTATCCACTTTCTGTGCAAAAGAAAAAGAGATAAAATTCAATATAAAGAAGAGAACAAATAAATATTTTTTCATTTTAGTCATTAGTTGATTTAAGTAAGGCATTAAATTTATTTACCTTTTTTCCATTGTGATACAAACTTGTATCTGCTGGATTCCACATTAGTGTATCTATATCTATAGGGCTTAAATGAAGATATAAGGGTTTATTGGCATATTCTGGTTTCTGACATTTTGGTTCATAATCTCTGTCCTTAGCTATTTGTGCTAGTAATTTAGATTCAAAGACCCACCCCTCATAAACAGGAGCATGAGACCTATTTTGAAACCTTTTACTTAGATTATCTCTATGTTTTTTATCAAACGTTTCTAGATAAATATATTCTGGGTCATAAAAATTACGACCTTCTCCTTTCATTAAATTAGTATAAGAGGAATCTGCAATCACAAAATTCATCGTTAGAAGATTCATAGGAGAACCTATAGTAAGAGCATTAGGGTTATCAAATTCTTCAGAAGCATCTTCTTGACATCCCCAAAGTCCAAAAACCAAACCCAGCACCAGCAGCCATATAGGCGCATAAAAATTAATTAAATTTTTCATAGTATTAAAAATTTAAGTGTTTAAAATTGAAATATAAAAAAGCTAAAAATTAGCTAGTAGAGTTTTATTCATAAGTAGTTTTACAAATGTAATGAATGAATTTATTATATGAATATTCTAAGTCTAATAAATACTGATTATTTCCGTATCAAGGTAAGGTTTCCATTTCTTGGTCAGTCATATTACGAGTTCCATAAGCCCTTTCTGGGTCATTTTCTTTTTGAGCAAATGATAGATTTGTACCTAGTACAAACAGTATCAAAATTAACAGCAGTTTTTTTATTATTTTGCTTAGTCAGCTTTTTTACGAATTATAAATGGTGTTTTTTTATCTACTGGAGCTTTTTGTCCATTATGATATAAACCATCTTGCTTCCACATTAATGTATCTATATCGTCTATACTCAAGTGAAGGTAAAATGGTTTATTCATATAAGTAATAGAATTTTCACTAGGTATATGGTTACAATTCCATTCTTCTGAACTAGCGATATCTCCCAAGAAATCAGAAACAAAAATATATCCTTTGTTAGCTGAAAAAAAAGTATCAAATTGTTGTCCTGCATACATGTATTTTAAATCATCTACTTTTTTACCATCGTGCATTATTATGTGAACATAATCTAAATCATAATAACTATCTTCTTTAGTGGGAGAAAGATTATTATAACTTGAGTCTGTAATAGCAAAATATAGAGGATTAGGCTCATCATAACAAGGGTCACCTTCTTTATCCACATTTTCACAGCTAAAAAGCCCAAAAGCCAAACCTAGCACAAACAGCCATATAGGCGCATAAAAATTCATTGATTTTTTCATTTTCTTAAAAAATTAAGTGTTTAAATAATAGAATTAAACCTAGTCAGTAATCAACTGATATACAATACTAAAAAAAATAGTTTGTGAAAAAAAAATTACATGTACAACTTTTTATATTTTTTTTTGTAAAAACATAGCATACAATGAATAGAAGTAGTTTTTAATTTTAAATTTAATAGTTGAGAAAATAGCTTGTAATAGTACAATGATTTTGTAGAGGCATAAAAAAACTCATTCCATAAAAAATTTATAGAATGAGTTTTTTGATTTGTAATAATTTGATGTATCAAATGCTATTAATTTTTCTTCTTTTTGTTCATTTGCATTGGATTTGGAGAAGAGTAACTATTATCTCTTCTATAAAGCTCAAAACGAGTAGGAACTTCTTGACGAGGATACGAATTATTATACACATCTGTATCAGCCGTTTCAAGATTTGGGTCTAAATGGAAAGAAACAACTTTTTTCTTCGTCATGAAGACTTTACTAAACATTTCATTATCTCTTCTCCACACTTCTGCGGGGATTTTTTGTGTTTCTTTACTGCCATCAGCGTAAGTAAACTCAATAATAACAGGCATTACAATTCCACCTATATTTTTGAAATCTATTTGATAGAAATAAGGATTGTTTTTAATAAAAGTACGCTCTTCATCTGTTAAACTACTCATATAATCCTCATAATTTTTCTTTGCTTCTGCTTCTGTAATTCCATCATTGTACGAGTTATAGAAATCTTTAAGCTGTGGGCGACGCTCCAAACGAGTTTTTTCGATAGCTGCTTTGTTGCGTTGTGCTGTGATGCTTTCTTGTTCTGTTGTAGTTGCTTTTGCTATTTCAGCATTGGCAGAATTTGGCTCAAAGAACATTACATTTTCAATAGAAATATCTACATTATCAGTCGTATAGAACCAACCCCACCAAAACCAATCTAAATCAGTTCCAGAAGCATCTTCCATAGTACGGAAAAAATCAGCAGGTTTGGGATGTTTGAATGCCCAACGCTCTGCATATTCTTTGAAAGCATAATCAAAAAGTTCTCTTCCCATTACAGTTTCTCTCAAAATATTAAGAGCAGTTGCAGGTTTTCCGTAAGCATTGTTTCCAAACTGTAAAATCTCTTCTGAGTCTGTCATAATTGGCATAATACCCGATTTTTCACCTTTCATGTAATCTACAATATTTGCAGCATCACCACGACGAGAAGGATAATCTCTTTGCCATTCTTGTTCTGTAATAAACTGCATAAATGTATTCAAACCTTCATCCATCCACGTCCAATGACGCTCATCAGAATTGATAATCATAGGGAAAAAGTTGTGTCCTACTTCGTGAATAATTACCGAAATCATTGCGTATTTAATTCTTGAAGAATATGTTCCATCTGTTTCTGGTCTTCCACCATTAAAACAAATCATTGGATATTCCATCCCCCAAACAGGTCCATGAACTGAAATAGCAACTGGATAAGGATAAGCAATCGTATGTTTTGAATAAACTTCTAACGTATGCGCCACAACCTCCGTAGAATATTGCCCCCAAAGTGGGTTTCCTTCTTTTGGATAATATGACATTGCCATAACCGTTTTACCGTTTGGCATTTTTACGCCCATTGCATCCCAAATAAACTTTCTAGAACTTGCAAAAGCAAAATCACGTACATTTTCAGCTTTAAATTTCCATGTTTTTGTCTCTTTTGCTTTGTTTTTTTCTGCTTTAGTAGCTTCATCTTGTGTAACAATCACAACAGGAATCTCAGAAGTTTGAGCTTTTGCCCAACGCTCTTTTTGTTCAGCAGTCAAAACTTCATCTGGATTCTGTAAAACACCTGTTGCACCCAAAATGTGGTCAGCAGGAACAGTCATTTCTACTTCATAATCTCCAAACTCTAACGCAAACTCTCCACGTCCTAAAAACTGTTTGTGCAACCAACCATTTACATCGTCATAAACTGCCATTCTTGGGAAAAATTGAGCAATTTCGTATAAATAATTTTTATCATCTTCGAAATATTCATAGCCACTTCTGCCACCATATTTTAATTGGTCTTGAATATTGTAATTCCATTTTATTTGAAAAGAATATGTCTCATTTGCCTTTAATGGGGTTGGCAAATCCACTCTCATCATTGTTCTATTGATAGTAAAAGGAAGTTTTGTTCCATCAGTTGTCATTACACCTTCAATATTAAAACCACCTTCAAAATCAGAATTTCCTGTTACATAAGCAATTCCTTGAAGTGTATTTTTTTCGTTAAGTGTACCAGTAGAAGTTTTATAAGTATCAGAATCTTTTGCTCTCATGTTTTGGTCTAACTGTACCCAAAAGTAAGAAAGTTCGTCAGGCGAATTATTATGATACGTAATTGTTTCTTGACCTGTAATGCGCTGTTTTTCGTCGTCTAAGGTAAGTTGAATTTTGTAATCTACTTTTTGTTGCCAATATTCATGACCAGGTGCGCCAGAGCCTGCACGATAGACATTTGGTGTAGGAAGTTCTTGGTCAAGTTGTTTGAAATAAGAACGATTTATATTTTTATCTCGCTGTGCAAAGGCATTTTGAGAAGCAAAAGAAATAAACATGCCCACCATAAGGAGCAACATGTTTGAATAGTTGTATTTAATATTCATTGAGTAATTGTTAAGAAAATAGTTGGATTAAGTTCTATATAAATTATAGAGTAAAGACATTTTTTCCAAATTTAATTAATTTAAAGCTATTTTATAGCTGTTGAATGAGTTTTGATATGTTATAATATTTTAATTTACCGTTAAAGTCAATTCGTTTTTTTGAATAAATATCACTTTCTTGTTAGATAATTGAATGTTTTTCTATAAATATTCTCAATCAGAAAACTATTACTACTCTTATTTTTTATGTTTATTACTTCTTTATTAAGGAAAAAATATTCTTTAGAAAAATCTATCAAAAAGCGCATTTATGATGCTGTCGGATTTAGTTTTTTTATTATGCTTTTCTTAATTATTTTTCTGCTTTGTGTACCTTTGAAAGTAGAGGGTTATACTTTTCATACACTGGGCAAAGAGGTTTCTATACTTGAAGATGTTGAAAGAAAACTCACGCTTCAAGACTTGCTAGGAAGTGAAGTTTACAAATTTGAAAAAAACACGTTAGAATATGTAAACTTAGAAAGTTCTTATTCAGCTTTTTGGCTCAAATTACCTTACCAAAGTATTACAAAAGGAGATAATCGTATTGAACTAGGGGCATCTTCTTTAGACGAGGTTACTTTCTATCAAGTGAATGCCGAAGGGAAAATTATTCAACAAGTCACTACAGGAGATAACTATCCCTTTTCAAGTCGGTCGTTTCAGGTAGGATATTTTACATTTCCAGTTGAAGATGTTTCTGAAAGTACGATTTACATACGCATTCGTTCGCTACAACCCCTCTTCTTCTCTTTGCGTTCTTGGACGGCAGAGAATTATCTTGCCTTTGTTCACGATTTTGACTTTGCTCAAGGTATTTACTTAGGTTTTATGATTCTAGTTATTTTATATAACCTTTTGAATTTTCTAGTTATCCGAAAACGTGTATATTTAATTTATGTGTTCTATGTTTTTTCTATAACATTTTTTATGGCAAGTATTTATGGTTACCCTTTTAAATACTTGTGGTCAGAGATACCAGAATTGAACCAGTTCATTATCTTACAAGCTGCTCTGATGCAAATCTTTGCTGTAATTTTTACCAAGACTTTTTTTACAAAAAGCATATTTCCTAAGTGGCTTTCTTTTCTTTTGAACTTTTATATTTTTTTTGGATTTCTGATTATTCTATTGGTTTTTTCTAGCTTTAAAGTTGAGGCTTGGATGCTTTCGCAGGTGGGAATTCTGACATTAGGAGTTGTATTGCTTATCACAGGAATTTTAAGTTATTATAGAGGCTTTTATCCAGCTAAATATTATTTATTAGCTTGGGGATTCTTAACACTAGGTTTTATCTTAGCCATAGCTCAAACATTGGTTTTGTTACCTCCCAGTAACTACTTAAACCCTGTACAACTAGGCTCAGTTCTAGAGGTTTTGTTTATTTCATTTGCTTTGCAAGCCAAAAAAAATGTGCTAAAAAAAGAACCTAAAGTTACGCAGCAGAAGACCTTGGAAACCATAAGAGAAAATAAAAAAATTATACGAGAGCAAAATACAATACTGAAACACAAGGTCGGATATTATCAGTTTTTTTTGAGCAAAGAAACTATAATTTCATTTTTTACACGACAGTACCCACTAGAAACTTCTATTCAAAAACGCATTTGGATTTGTATAGTGTACAGTCTGTTTATTAGTTTTTTCTTGCTCATTTTTCAGCCTTTTGGTATTGCCCACGGACATCGATTAAATGTTTTTGAAGTCGCTTTTGGCTCTGGGCTTATTTGTTTTATTGTAATGTTTGTGTTTCAAGTAGTATTATTCCATTTTTTTCCTAAATTATTTCAAGCTGAAAATTGGACAGTAGCAAAAGAATTTGTGATAACCATTATCAATATTGGAACAATTGGTTTTGTAAATATTCTATACGCTAATTGGGCTGGATTTATTGACTTAACAATTTGGGGATTACTAAAATTTGAATTCTATACTATTTCTGTAGCTATTTTTCCCATTTTTATTTCATTTTATGTCAGAAATTATTTTGAACTGAGAAAAATACTAACACAAGAGATTACAAAGTTATCCAATAATAAAGAGCAATCTCAAAACACTTCAGTAGAAATTTTTGAACTTGATAGAAAAGTAGAAAAGATAGATAAAAAACTAGAAGTATCACAGCATATAAAATCAGAACCTACTCTTACAGCATCATTGCAAACAAAATCTAATATTATCTCTATCTTAACAGAAAACAAAGAAGAAGATTTTAAAGTAGAAGCCGATAATTTACTTTACATTCAAACTGCTGATAATTATTTAGAAATATTTTTTCTAGAAAATCAATCTATTTCAAAGAAGCTAATCCGAAATACACTCAAATCAATTTCTGAAATGTTGGAAAATGACTTTCCTCAATTTTTTCGTTGCCATAAAAGTTATCTTATCAATCTTCATCAAGTCAAACACATTTCTGGAAATGCACAAGGCTATAAACTACACCTTTTTTATGGCGAAGAACTAATTCCTGTATCAAGAAAAAACAATTCTATTATTAAAGAAAAACTAGAAATTTTTACAAAAAAACAGGTTTAAGTTATATATTTGCTTTGCCATTCGCCCCAAAAGTTACCGTTTACATCATTTTGCTTGTCTTGCAGAACCCTTTTACGCATTTTTGACGTAACATTTTTTAACAAGCGAAGAGGTAAGATAATCTCCTGCTTTTTACATTTATGTTAATTGCTAGTTAGGATTCATAGCCGTAAGGTTAAAACTTATTTGTCTTTCTGTTCCGTTAGGAACTACATATTGGTAGAATTTTAAGATTTTTAATCCAAAAAGCTACCAATATACAACTCCTACGGAGTATATGAATTCTGATTTTTTCATTTTTACTACCAATATGAAACTCCTAACGGAGTAAAAACTACCATTGCTTGTGTCCTCACGAGCTATACATTACAAAAAAAATAAAGCTATTAATTACCCATTTTTACCAAAAATGGGACTATAAAGCATACTTTTTATATACAAAATTCAAGAAAACAATCTCATCAAATCACCAAATTAAACAATGAGGACATACAAACACCATTTTTATTTATCACTTTTAATACTCTTTTTAGTCTGTTTTGGAAGTATTCAAACTGTTTTTTCACAAACTATAAACGTAAATGTTACTGTCATTCCTCCTTATCCAATTTATTTAGAAAATTACATCAATAGAGGAAATTCTGTCATTATCACGCTCACAAATACAAGTGCTGAAACACAGCAAATCCGACTTATTCCTTCTTTGGAGGGAAATAATGGTGTTTCTATAAAAGTAAAGGAAAGTTATTTTCCTACTGCACCAATTATTCTTAATCCACGACAGACAAGGACATTTACCTACAATCAATTACAGAGTTTTAATGCAAATCTGACAGAAAATGACGTGCAGATTCAAGGTGTTTCTGTTTCTACATTGGCACAAAATGAAGCTCTTCCAGAAGGTTCATATTCTTTGTGTATAAAGGCTTTTGAGTTTCAGAATAGCAATCTTTTGTCCTCTGAATTTGGTTGTGCATCTATTTTGATAACCAATTATGATCCTCCAATTATGGTTTTGCCACTTGATGAAGCCAAAATAAACCCTAGTACACCTCAATTTGTCAATTTTGTTTGGACTCCTGCTGGTGTGCCTTCAAAAACTCGTTATCATTTGAAAATTGTAGATATGAGTGCAAATAATTTATTCAATATCAATGATGCTTTTAATAATCCATCTATTCAGATTTATTTTGAGAAAGATAATATTATCACAAATACATTTTCGTACACATTAGCAATGCCACCTCTGCAAAAAGGGCGAAAATATGCCATTCGTGTAACAGCTTATGACCCTAGTAATTCAATTCAATTCAAAAATCAAGGGCATAGTCCAGTTACTTCTTTTACTTATGATGATGATAAAATTGTAGTTGATGGAGATAATGACGACGACGATGATGATAATAATGGCGATGATGAAAATCCAATTCCTGATGATATTGTTGTCATAATTGATAATGATGATTTGCCAAATGATGATGATAATCCAAATATTCCCAAAGACCCACAAGATTCTCCCGAATGTATGGCAGCTTGTCAGATTGTTGCACCTACACCTTCTGCGCCTTTGAAACTTTCAGTAGGACAAGAAATTATTGCAGGAAAATTTAAGATGAAAATTACTTCTATCAATGGAAATAATTCGGGTGAAGGAACAATTCTGGTTGCTTTTCTAAATGCTCCTATAAAAGTAAAATTCAATAATCTAAAAGTAAATAATAGCTTCCAACTCTTTGATGGAAATATTTATGCAAAAGTGGATAATCAAAGTTTGGTTAGTCAAGCAGTTAGTGAAAATCCGAATGCAGATTTGCAAAGTATAGCCAGTAAAGCAAAACAAATCAATCAATTTTTAGGAAATGCTTCAAGACAAGTTTCAAAATTAGGTGGAAATGTTCCAATTGGTTTGCCTTTAAGCTTGGATAACAATAATTATAATTTGGCGATTGTTGGAATTATTTTTTCTCCAACGGAAGCCAAAATGCACACCGTTTTGGGAGTAGAAATTCCTCAAGTTTTGCAAAATGACCTTTTTACACTTACAGGAACAGGTTTAGGAATTCGTCCGAATGGTTTTTGTGCTGATACAGAGGGCAGAATTTCTCTTTCTAGTGACAAAACGCTCAAACTTTCGAATGATTTAGTTTTGATTTTAGAGAAAGGACAACAAAATACGTATGCAAACTTTAGTTGTAAAGGAATTGAAAAAGTAGCTTTAAAAGGTAATTTAGAATGGTCAAGAAATAAAATTTTGCCTTACCAATATAATAAAGTAGTTCAGAATGAGAACAAAAAACTAAAAGCAACCTTCCAAACAGAAATCGAACAGGTTGGAGATTGGATTTTTGAAGCTGCCTTTAATTACCCTTCTTTTGTCTTACCTTCTGCTCAAAATTTGGTCTTTGCTGCGCCTTCTTTGTCTTTGGATTTATCAGGCAAAAAAACGCCTACTGCTGTCAAACAAAAACACCAAAAAGGAAATGATTGGGTAGGAATTTATATTCAAAATTTGAGTGTAACGTTACCAAAAGTATTTGAGAAAAACAAACAACCATTAGTTTTGGAAGCGAATGAGTTTATCATTGACAAATTAGGATTTTCTGGAAAAATCAATGCAAGTGGAGAATTGCTTTCCTTAAATGATGGAAGTGTTGATGACTGGGCAATTTCACTTCAAAAATTTGGAATTACACTCAAAAACAGTTCGCTTTCTGGTGGACTTATGGAAGGGAAAGTCAAAATTCCTTTGACTGATGAGGCATTAAGTTATGAAGGTTCGATTGCTCAAGCCAATCAACAAGGAGATGCAAATTTTGAGTTTTCAGTCATTACAAATGAAGATTATTCAGTTTCAGCTTGGATTGCTACTTTGGATTTAGAACAAGATTCTAAAGTTACTATCAAAAAGGATAATTCAAATAAATGGCATGTTGATGCTGTTTTAAATGGTGCTGTAAGTATTGGTTGGGAAGATGGAAAAGCCAAAAACTCGGAAGGACAAGAAGAGGAATTAAAAGAAAATAATGTTTCTAGTTTTTCACTTCCTAATATTCGTTTCGAACAACTGGCTTTAAAAAGTGGGTCTAATAAGCTCATTGAATCTTTTACAAAATTTGCTTTAGAAAATCCAAACGAAGAACAAAGCCGTTTGGCAGATTTTCCTTTATCTTTCAATCCTGAAAAACCTTTAGAACTTGTTTCCCAACAAAAAGGAGGAGGAGAAATATATGGAATAAAATTATCGCCAGAACTTACCCTTATTAATCTTGCCAACGGAATAAAAGGAGGTGCTACCTTTACTGTTTTTTCTAAGTATAATAAAAATACTAAGAAATTGACTTATGAAGAAACATCTCTGAATAGTATTAATATTGATGCAAATATCGGTGTAGCTCATTTTATAGGAGAAGTTGATATTTACAAACAAGACCTAACTTTTGGTAATGGTTTTAGAGGAGCAGTAAGTGTCGATATTCAAAAATTGGTAAAAGTAGATGCTACGCTACAAATTGGAAAAACACTTTCTATCAAAAATAAAAATAATGTCGTTACAGAAGAAGGCTTTAGGTATTGGTATTTTGATGCAATGGCATTATTAAAAACAGGTATTCCTATGACTACTTCTTTGTCTGCCTATGGTTTTGGTGGTGGTGCGTGGTACAATATGAAACGAGGAGAAACTCCAAAAGCAGTGTCTTATGAGCAGTTTGAAACAGTTGATTTTGATCCAAATTCAGAAGCAGGGCAAACCGTTTCAGGAACTACATTTACACCTCAAAAAGATAAATTTGGTTTTAAAGCCAATATGGTTTTAGGGCTTTCTGGAGGCTCAGATGCAGCTTCTAGTTTTAATGCAGACTTAGGTTTTGAGGTGTTTATGCGAAAAGACAATGAAAAAGGACTAGCCTTGGATTCACTTATTTTGAAAGGCGATGGCTATTTTATGCAACCGATTGATTTACCAATGGCAGAAAAAATAAATGCTGTGGCTAGTGCTTCGGTCAGAATAAAAGTTGATGCCATCAAACCTGCCTTTAATATGGCTGGTGCAATCAATATAAAAGCTGGAGATGTGGTGCAAGGAAACGGAAACCTTGAATTACATTTTGAACCAAACAAATGGTATCTGAATTTAGGAAAATGGTCAAAATCACAAGCTATGCAAGATGAGCCTTGGAATGACAAGAGCCGTTTGAATATGAATATTGATTTGAAAGTTACCACACTTTCTTACAATGGTTATTTTATGATGGGAACGCATATTCCTCAATATTTGCCATCTGTCCCTAAAAAAATACGTCAGACACTCAATCTTCCAATATCACAAAAGGCACAATACCAAGAAGCGCAAGAAGGAAAAGGTTTTGCAATGGGACTAGGTTTCAGAAGAGCTTTAGATGCAAAGTTTTTGTTTCTCTATGCTGATTTTGAACTCTTTGCAGGTTTTGATATTCTTCTTGCTAAATATAGTGATGAAACACTTTGTAATAATAAATCTGATTTTGGAATCAATAAATGGAGAGCGAAAGGACAAGCTTACGGTTATTTTGGTGGAGAAGCAGGTTTTAAAGGAAAACTTTTCGGCAAAGAGAGAGAGTTCAAAATAATAGATTTGAAGAGTGCTGCACTTGTAGAAGTAGAAGCTCCAAACCCTAGTTACTTGGGTGGTAATTTTGTCGTAAAGGGTGGACTTTTAGGAAATCGCATCAAAATAAATATGGATTTTGAATTTGAGTTTGGTGAAAAATGTGAGTTTACAGGACAAGGAAACAAAAATCCTTTTGATGATTATCCTCTAATTTCTCAAATTGCTCCAAAAGAAGGCTCTAAAAAAGCAAGTGTAATGACTGACCCAAGCGTATCTTTCAATTTGGGAATTGGTAGAGATGAAAGTCAAGGCATTACAAAGTATTATTCAAATAATACCTACAAATTGGTTGTGCCTGCCGAAAACGAAGATGAGCAAGATGAAGTCAGTACAGTTTATGTTCGTTTGCAAAAAGCTGAATTATCATATCAAGAAGGAGGAAAAAAGATAATGGTAGAAGGCAAAACCAAGTTTGATAAATACCAAAAAGAAGCCTATTTTGTAGCAAAAGAAGCCTTAAAACCAACTACAAAATATACGTTTTATGTAGAAGTTTCAGGTTGGGAAATTGAAAATAATATTCATACAAAACTAGCTACTCAACATAAATCAACTTCTTTCACAACAAATGAAGGGTTGGAAGAAATACCTCAAGATCAGATCGTGAGTGCAGAACCTTTTGCAAGGTCTCGTTATGCCTTTAAAGGTGCAAGGTGGGGAAATGTAAAACTTACAAAGTCTATTTGCGATCAGCCTTTATTTAAAAAATTACATATTTCTGAAGGCTCAACTATTTTTGTAGCTCGTTTTACAGACCTCAAAACAGGCGAAAGTATAGATACAGATAAGGTAAACTGTACTTTTGACCAAGTGAACTTCCAAGTTCCACAACTAAAGGGTTCTACCATTTATGAAATCAGTATTGTTCGTATTGATAAAGAAGGAAACAATAACCTTTCAGCAGGAGCAAATACAAGCCAAATCGAAAAAAATATTGGAGGAAGTAGTATGGCGTATTATACAGCTCTCAAAGGCAGCCGTAACTCTAAAAAGCAAGTTGAAACCAAACTTCTTACCTATCATTTCAGAACTGGAAAGTATAATAAAATGATAGATAAGATGAATAAAATGAGTATCAAACAAGCTGAATTAGCCACAATATCGATAGGCAACAACCAGCGTGCAGAAGTGGCTATGATTGCTCTTGAGTGTGATGAGCCGATTGACGTAGTGGATGCGTATGGTTATGTACAAGATACTAGAATATTAGGTTTTGGAACAAACTTAGACTTGACACCACCTACCACAAATGGCATTAGCTTAATGACAGCTTATCAAAATACAAATCAGTTTCCACAAGAATATGCAAAACAACATTTTAGACCTTCTATTTTAAAAGCTAAGTATGGAGAAGGGATTTTAAACTTTGTTCCAACATTCCACCCTACTCGTTATTATGGGCTGTATAATTTTGGAAGTAACAAGACGTTTCAATCCCCAATTTATAATTTGGAAGCGAGAAATACAGTGATGTTTTATCGTCCTCACTATCAAAAGGTTTATAGAGTTGGTTCGAATAGAAACTCATCAAATTATCCAAGTTCTTTATTTAAGCCAAAAGGAATAACGTATACACTTCCCAAAACACCTATTTCGCCTTATGAAATTCAACAAGCAAGAGCAAAAGCTCCAAAGCAAAACTTGAATCTAGGAGGATTGAATTTACAAATCAATGTTCCAAAACCTCCTAAGAGCCAATTTGATAATAACTTAGGTTTTGATAGTAATACAAAATACTACATTCCAATTATTGAATATAGAAATTATATTTTGGCTAGAGATATTAAGAAACTTCAATCCTTTGCACACAATAAGGCTCTTAATGTTAAAAGTCACTTTCTGCAAAATGGTCATTATAAAGGAATAACACCTTCAAAATATCAGTCATTTTATACTTCTTTTGAAAGACCTTTATACCTACTTGGTTCGCATAAATATACCATCACTTTAGAAGGACGAACATTTACTTACAACGTCAAAAAATAACTAAAAAGCCTCGTTGACGACTGCATTTGAGTCTCAACGACGGTTTCTAATCAATAAAAAACAATGAAAAATATATTTTTAATTCTCTTCTTTTTGGGTGTTTCTCTCTCTTTTGCAGTTGCACAAGATAATGACCCTTTTAAAGATTCAGTAAATATTCAAGCAATAGGACGTTTTACAGGCTCGGAAGTTTTATTGCGCTTTGCTCCTTCTTCGCCTTTGCTTTGGCGCATAATGCACAAAAATAAAATTGGTTATACCATTGAAAGAATTTATATCAATAATGATGATTTCAAAGCTGAAAAAATTACGCAAAGTCCTATTTTGCCATATTCATTGGAAGAATGGAAAACTAAAACCAACACAGATAATGCGTATGTAACAGCAGCAGCAGAATCGATGTACGGTACTGTTTCGGTAAATACAGCAGAAATTTCCTCGCCTTTCGAAACGGCTAAAAAAACAGAAAATGAACTACAAATGCGTTATGCTTTTGCTATGCTTTCGGCTGATATGGAAAAAGAAGCTGCTCAAGGTTTGGGATTGTCTTTTAAAGATGAATTTCAAAAAACAGAGGGTTTTGCTATTTATTCCATTTATCCTTCTCAAAAAATAGACGGAATGGAAGTAGATACAGCGATTGTAAGAATTGATTTTACAGAAAAATATGAGCTGTACCCTGTCATTGGAGTTTCGACAGAGGAAGGCGAACACGCAGTAACCATAACTTGGGATAAAGATGGAAATGATACATTTTCAGCTTTTAGGGTAGAAAAATCAACAGATGGAAAGACTTTTTTTGCATTAAATGAAAATCCAGCTATTACAGACCAAGATATTCCCTATAATTTTCATATCGATTCTGTTTCTCAAAATTACCAAAAGGCAAAATATAGAGTAATTGGACTTACACCTTTTGGAGATGAGAGTTTGCCCTCCGAAGTTGTAGAAGGACAAGGAATTGATTTATCTGTTGCTGCTGGTTTTGGTGGGATTTTTACAGAAACTCTGCCTGATGGTTCTGTAAAAATAATGTGGCAACCCATAGGAGAACAACCTGATTTGGAAGGGTATTATGTAGCTAGAGCATTGGATATCGAACACGAATTTATTTATCTCAATGAAAATCCAATTCGCTCAATAGGTGGAAATAATCAGTTTATAGACAAAAATCCTGAACAGGTTTTTAATTCTTATTATACGGTTTATGCTCACGATAAAAATGGAAATATTTCCAAATCAATGACGACAATGCACACCATTTTGGATAGTATCCCACCACAAACCCCAAAAAGTCTAAAGGGAACTATCGATAGTTTGGGAGTTGTAAGGTTAAATTGGGAGGAAGGAACAGAAGCTGATTTGAGAGGATATAGAGTCTATTATGCCAATGCAAAAGACCGAGAATTTGCCCAACTGACCGTTTCGCCGATTGCAAATGATGTTTTTTTAGATACAATCTCTTTAAATACACTTTCGAATAAAATTTACTACAAAATTGCTGCGATTGATTTGCGTTATAATGCTTCTGATTATTCTGAAATTTTAGAATTATCTAAACCTGATACTATTCCACCAACTTCGCCTTTTGTTGCTTTTTATGAAGTAAATGAGAAAGGAATAAAACTAGATTTTAGAAGAAGTAGCAGTTTAGATGTTGTTTCGCATTCTGTTTTGAGAAGAGAAAATGAGAATGATAAATGGGAAATTTTGAAAACTTTTGAAGACACAACAAGTCAGTTTTTGGATAAGAAAACAGAAAAATCAAAATGGTATCAATATGCCATTCAAGCAAAAGATGAATCTGAAAACCTTTCTCCTATCACAACCATTACATCGATTCAATTTTATGATAATGGAAAACAAAATTTTGTTCCTACACTAAAAGCAGAATTTTCGAAAAAGGAAAAGCAATTACGTTTGTTTTGGGAAGGAAAAGAATGGAAAGAAAAGCAAAAACAAGAGTTTCAAGTAATGATTTTACGCAAAGAAAAAGAAGCCGAATTTGTCGCACTCACAACCATTCAAGAAAATGAATACATAGATTATTCGCTTTACGATAATCAAAAAGGCTTTGTCTATGTCATAAAATTGATTTATGAAGACGGTTCAGAATCTGAATTGAGCAATCAAGTAAAAATTGATTTGAAATAATTACCTTTTTTTCTTTAAAAAACTTTTCTCGTTCAAGCATCTTGCTTGGACGCTCTCTTTCGTAAGCATATGCTTACAAAATAGTAAGCACAAGATAGAATCTTGCGCTAGAATAACTCCTACTGCTTATGAAATCATTATCTAAACTACTTTTCTTGGCTTTTTTCTGTTGCTTTTGTTTTGCTGCAATAGCTCAAAACACAGATTCTACTCAACTAAATTCAGATGCTAAAAAGAAATCTAACCTTGTAAATTGGTACGGTTCGGTTTCGTCTTCTTTCAATGTTTATGGTGTAAGTGGAATCCCACAGCGTTCGAATCCATTTTACTGGAATGTAACAGGAAATTTTGGTTTGCGCTTAAAAGGTGGCATAGACTTGCCATTTTCTTATACATTGGGCAAACAACAGTTAGATTTTCAGCGTCCTTTTTTTCAATTTGGAATGAGTCCGAAGTGGAAGTTTCTTACCCTTCATTTGGGTTATCGTAATCTTACGTATTCAAATTATACCTTAAACGGTCATACTTTTTTGGGAGCAGCCGTAGAAATTAATACTGGAAAGTTTCGTTTTGGAGCAATGAACGGTATTTTTAATAGTAATTTGCCCCAACAAGACGTAAAAGATTTGGCTCTACCTCGTTATAAAAGAAAGGGTTATGCTATAAAAGCAGGCTATGGAAGTTCTCAAAATTTTGTGGATTTGGTGTTTTTTAAGGCTAAAGATGATTCTACTTCTATTTTTCGTCCGACGGATAGCACAGGTGTTACACCTGCCGAAAATATTGCTTTAGGATTGGTAGGAAAACTGACTGTTTTTAAGAAGCTAACTTTAGATACAGATGTAGGAGTAAGTTTTTTTACTAGAGATTTGGCTTCTACTTCTTTTCGTAATTTTGAATATAAAATTGTCAATCCAAAGGCTTCTTCTCGTGTTTCGTATGCTGGAAAAATTGGTCTTGCTTGGAGAGCAAAATCGTATTCTTTAAAGTTAGATTACGAACGAGTAATGCCAGAATATCAGACCTTAGGAGCGTATTTTTTTGCAAATGATATGGAACGGTTTAGTCTAACACCTTTTATTTCTTTAGCTAAAAATAAAATTTTGGTCAATGGAACGATTGGAATAATGCGAAATAATCTACTCAATACAAGAAGTGAAACCACTTGGCGAACTATCGGAAATTTGAATATAAATCTACTTCCAAAACCTCATTACGGCATTAATTTTAATTATACCAACAATACAAATAATCAAGAAGAGGGAAATATTCCACTTTCGGACTCTCTTCGAATTCGTAATACAGTTCAATCCATTAGTATTTCACCTTTTTATAATATTGTAAAAGATACTTCACAGATTCATACTATTTCGCTTTCTGCTGTTTATCAACAAGTCAATGATTTTAATATTTTCACACAAGGTTTTGCAGATATGAAAGCCTTAGTTTTTTCAGCAAATCATTCTACACAATATATGCAATCTAGTTTTTCGTTTATGTCTGGACTGAATTTTAATAGGGTAGAAGTCGCTAATTTGGAAAATATCTTGTATGGTTTTACGCTTGGCGCAGGAAAATCTGTCTTCAAAAAAACTCTTCAACTTAATATTGATGCTTCCTATAATCAAAGTATTGTAGATAAAATCTCTGATGGAAATGTTATTCAATCTAATTTTACAGCAAGTACAACTATCAAAAAACGACATACTTTTTCTCTGAACTCTTCTCTAATTGCAAATTCTTCAAAGTCTTTTCAAGATTTTCAAGAATTTAGAGGTGGATTTTCTTATGTGTTGAGGTTTAGGTAGAATTCAAAAAGCCTTCATTTTTTCAAATAAAGGCTTTTTTGGGTTGTAAAAGAATCTGTTATGTTTTATTGTCCTTGTCCTAAAGAAAAGGAACGAACACCATCGAATGTACAAAGGTTTTCTGTTTTGATAATATCAAATCCCTCTTGATTTAATTTATTCATTAGTTTTAAAACATCCTTATAATCAATCGCTGATTCTGTTGAGGTTTGGAAACGACAACGCCAGTGGTCTGTACAAAATGTTTCAGGAAAACCATTAGGATAAACTTTTACACCTCTATTCGTAATCATTTGAAGTTCTAAATCTGTTTTGCTCTCCAAAGCAGCCTTAGAAAGGGCATCGCCTAATGTGTTTGCATTGCGTTTTTTACCTGTTAGGTCTGCTGGGTCGTTCCAATGCAAGAAAATATCTACGCCTATAAGTTCTTTTTTAGCTATTTTGGTAGGTTCAACATTAATATTGATTGATTTTCCTCTTCCATATTCCACAGGCTTTAAAGTAGTTGGCTTTTGCCCTAATCTTTCAATAACTGCTTCTCCAAATTCTTTTGTACCGACCTTTTTTGTGCTTATTTCTTCGTTGTAAATATCGCCTGTATGGATTCCATCTTCGATTGTTTTGAGCCATGCATTTTGTACTTTTTCAGCAATATCAGCTTGTCCAATATAAACTAACATCTGAACAGCACCCAATAAAAGACCTGAAGGATTTGCAATTCCTTTTCCTGCAATATCAGGTGCAGAACCATGAATAGCCTCAAACATCGCAAAATCATCCCCAATATTTGCAGAACCAGCAAGACCTACCGAACCAGTAATTTCGGCAGCTACATCAGATAAAATATCGCCATATAAATTTGGCATCACAATTACATCAAACTGCTCTGGTTTAGTAGCTAATTTTGCAGCTCCTATATCAACAATCCAATGCTCTTTTTCTATTTCTGGATATTCTTCGCCTATTCTATCAAATGTTTTGTGGAAAAGACCATCTGTAATTTTCATAATATTATCCTTCGAAAAACAAGTAACCTTTTTACGGTTATATACTTTTGCATATTCAAAAGCATAACGGATAATTTTTTCTGTTCCTACACTTGTAATCAGTTTCAAACATTGTGTTACTTCGTCTGTCTGTTGATGTTCGATTCCTGCGTATAAATCTTCTTCATTCTCTCTTATAATTACGGTATCCATTTTTGGATGCTTTGTCTGTACATACGGATTGTACGAAACACAAGGACGAACATTTGAATAAAGTCCCAAAGTTTTGCGTATCGTAACATTCAAACTCTTAAAACCACCACCTTGAGGAGTTGTGATAGGAGCTTTCAAAAATACTTTTGTTTTGCGTAAAGATTTCCACGTTTCAGGTGTTATTCCTGCTGAATGTCCGTTTTTATATACTTTTTCACCAATTTCTACTTCTTCAAAATCTATTCTTGCTTTTGCAGCTTCCAAAATAGAAAGTGTTGCATCCATAATTTCTTCACCTATTCCGTCACCTTTAGCAACAGTGACTAATGTTTTTTTATGAACAGGTTTTTGTTTGAATGTAGTGTCTTGTGTGTCTGTGTAATTTCTGTTAGATACTAACATAAGAGAAATATTTTAAAGATTTTTTAAAAAGAAAAATGATTGTTTATTGGTTGTTGAAGGTAACTTCAATCAAGTAGTTAAATAATTGATTGCTTAATTAACTATATTGATAGTATTACTTACTAACACAAAAGTAACAGAATGGTTTTGTTTAAACAAATTTTTTGGAAGGTTTAACAAATACATAAGATGTTTTTTGAAAATTTACCCAAAAAATCATCTAAATTATTTTATAAAATCAGGGAAAATCGGTTGTGTAGTAAAATTGTGTTTGTAGCAAAACATTTTTTTACTTTCTACTGAATCCTTCATTTTGACCTTGACAATGGTCATTTTTCGAAGAAAAATAAGACCTTGGCAATGGTTGAAATGAAGAAACACAATTTTACTACACTACTGGAAAATCAAAGGTTTCGAAAATCACAAAAAAATAAACCATTGCATAATTAGAAAGCTATTTTGATTGATTTTTATATTCTTTTTGTGTCAAACGATACTGAATTATATCTAAATATGTATCTCCTTTTTTGAAATGCTCTTTAATTTCGGCTTCTTTTACCATTCCATTTTTTATCATGATTTTTCCAGATGCAGGATTAGAAATAAAATGATTTGCAAAAATTTTATTGAGTTGTAAGGTTTCAAATCCAAATTCAATAACTTTTCCTACTGCTTCACTCATAAAACCTTTATTCCAAAAAGGCTCTGCCATCCAATAACCTAATTCTGCTTTATTGTGTTTTTTGTCTAACAAAAGCCCAACAGCTCCTATAAAATCTAATTTGTTATTTTTTTTGATACGAATAGCAAATTTGTAGGCTTCTCCTGTTTTGAGGTCTTGATTGGCAGAGTTTATCCAAAAAATAGCATCTTGTTCGAAATAAGGAAAAGGAATATTGATTAAATTATCTGATATTTTTGGATTTCCTGCATATTCAATAATTTGGGGGATGTCTTTGTAAGAAAGAGAATTGAGGAGTAGTCTTTCTGTTTGTAGTTGTATGTTTTCTATTTCCATGATATTTTGAATTAATTTTAGTTTTAGATAAAGTTCAACTGTCAGACAGTAATAAAAAAACTACCTTTTTTTAATGAAAAAAGTTCAAATTCTTTTTCAGATTCAATATAAAATAAAAATTGACTGTTTTTTTTGATTTTTGAAATATTTTTGCAGAAATGAGAGTTTAGAATTAGTTTAGGAACAAAAAAATAATTCAGAATTTTCAAACAAGAGGAAATAATTTTGTGTTTCGAAAATCCAACTACTAAACCTAATAATTAAACCAAAACAAATGAATAAAGCACGTGTAATTACCGATTTTGAAAAACTAAACTCTAATTTACAAGAACAAATCAAACTTGTTTATCCAGAAGGATATAGTCAGCATTTGATTACCTTCCAAAATAAAGACAATCAAACTGTGAGTGCTTTGCGCTTCGAAACTGATGAGAAAATTTATTTAGTCAGGATGTCTGTTGCTACAGCTCTTCAATTGGTTGAAGACGATGATGATTTTGATGATGATGGATATTTGAAAGAAAATGTCAAAAACCAGTACGAAGATGACCATGCTGAAGCAGATTATCTTTCTGAAAATGAAAATTATGAGGAGTAATTAGAAGTTACTAATAAACAATTATCAAAAAAAGGCTATCCGAAAAGTACGGATAGCCTCTTTTTAAATAATTTTTTTGGTTCTTCCGACAATTTAGCGATAATTTCTTAATTTAGCCTTTCTATGGATACTAACACAATAGCAATTTTATTAGGTTTTTCAGATTTTTCAGTAACGAAAATAGAATCTTCTCCACTTCGCTTAACTATTTATGGAGAAAGTAATTTAGCCGATTCTATTTGTCCTAATTGCTTGAAAAAGTGCAATAAAGTGACTTCTACTTCAGAACGTATTGTTCGTGACCGAAATATTTTAGACAAAGAGGTTTATTTACACTTAACTTCTCGTCAATTTCATTGTCAAGATTGTACTCGTTACTTTCAAGAAGTTTTTAGTTTTGTTTCTAAGCAAAAAAATCAAACTCATCGTTTGGAAAAATATCTTTATTTATGTTTGAAAGATAGCAGTTTCAAAGAAGTAGCTATCCGAGAAAACATACTTTGGGATGTTTTAGATGGTATTTTTAAAACCTATAGTAAACGTGAGATAAAAAAACACCTAGATTATTTTCCTCGACGTTTAGGTATTGATGAATTTGCTTACAAAAAAGGAAAAAAGGAATATGCTGTTGTTTTAGTAGATTTAGATACAGGTCAAGTTTGGGATATTTTAGAATACCGTAATAAAGAGTATTTAAAAGCCTATTTTTTATCCAAAGGCGAAGTTTTTTGTACTAGTATAGAAGTATTTTCTTGTGATATGTGGGAGGGATTTTCAAATACAGCAAAAGAAGTATTTCCTAACGCTGATGTAGTAATAGATCGCTTTCATTTTTTTCAGCATTGTAATAAAGTGCTAGATAGCATTCGTAAAGAATTACGACGAAAAGATGATAAAAACGTTCATTTCAAGCAAATAAAATGGCTTTTATACAAGGCATGGAAAGACCTTACTTATAAAGAAAGACGAGTTTTACTTAAAGCGTTTAGGTTTAGCTCAACGCTTAGACAGGTGTATTTTATGAAAGTGGAATTACAAAATATATTTAATACTGATTTGAGTAAACAAGAAGCTAAAAAACTACTAGACCAATGGATAGAAGAAGCTCAAAAAATAAATCATAAGGCTCTAAATAGATTTATAAATACGTTTAATTCTTGGAAAAATGATATTATTAATTTCTTCAAAGATAGATATTCTAACGGAATAGTAGAGGGAATTAATAATAAAATTAAGACCCTCAAAAGGAGTGGGTATGGGTTTAGAAACTTTCAAAATTTTAGATTGAGAATGATAGTCAAATTCATATAATCGCTAAAAAGTCGGAAGAGCCAAATAATTTATATGCTAACAAAATATGTCTGACACCTCAAAGGTTTCTTGACAGTTTAAATTTCTACTTTCTAATTCTTTTTTAGGTATGTTTTATTTTACTCAGTTACTTAGTTTAAATGATTGTATTAATTTATACTACTTTAATGTATATAGAAGGGAAAGTCCTAGTACATTACGAGAGCTTTCTCCAGGCTCTGCATCTTTAGTGCTTAAAAGGTAAGAAAAACGAACTCCTACACCTCTATAAGATAAGCCAGCATTTAATACAGGACCACTTGTAGTAGCTGAATTTCCTCCATAATTAAGGTCATTGTTTGATAGTTTGCTAAACCCATATCCAGCACCTACAAAACCACCAAAGTCACTCTCATTATCTGGGCTAGAACTATTTCCCAAATTAAGCTCTAACATTACAGGAAGGTCAAATACAAATGAGCTTTGTCCTTCTGCTCCTGTACGAGAGTTATAAGTAGAGTTACTAGAATAACCTAATCCAATATGTGTTCCTACAGAGAGAGTGCCTATTTCTGAGAACGAAAGGAAATTTAATCTAGGTGAGAGTACAGCAGCATATCCTGCAGAGCCTCCTCCTGAATATGCGCCTACTCCAGCTTTAAAAGAAAACGAAATATCATTTTGTGCTTTTGCAGAAAAACCAAACATGATAAAAGTAATTAAAGTAAAAGAAAATAATAAATTTTTCATTATCCAAATGTAAGTTTAATTGATTAAAAATTGAAGATGCAAATGTACTAAAAAAAACTATAAAAAAAACTAGATGAGTGAAAATATGGTAAAAAGGCTCAATTATTATGAAAAACAAACAAAATTAGTAATACTTTGTAGGATATAAGTAAATGTTTTTCTAGTTTTGCATTCCTTTTAAGGAAAATTAATTTTTAATTTAAATGTAACTTAACTTACTTATGTACAAAAGCAAATTGTTTGTGTTTAGTGCTATTATTCTTTTTTTATTTTGTGGGGTTTCTTCTTCTTTTGCTCAATTAGGAGCTAAAAATAATCCTGAAGACATAGCCATGCTCAAGAAACGTGTTTTATTAGTTGGTATTGCTAAAGAAGATCCCAAACTGATAGCGAAATACAAGAAGAAAAAAGATAAATCTAAACTTGAGGATTATAGAAAAGATATTAAGGAATATAACGAAAATATTAAAGCTGCTGTTGATAAATTTTGGACTTTTAATGCTAAAGTAGAATATAAATCACATCAAGAAATAGCAAGTTTACGCAAAGCAAAAAAACTAAGCAAATATGCTATTCTAGAACATGATATTGTAACACAATATGTAGGTCAGTTTAATACTTTTCGTACTAAAGTAGGAGAGAAATCTGTTTTAGGAATTATGCTTGGTAAAGGCAAAAAAAGTAAATATGTTACCTCTGCTATTATGCCAAATATTATAGCTTCTAAAGAAGATTTTGCATATGCTATTTTGTATATACAAAACTCTCTTGAAAACTTTAAAGAAGGAAAAAAAGGAAAAGAGATGCGTCAAGAGATAAAATCTAATAGCGAACAGTTGAGCAAACTTACTCTCTTGATAGATAAAGAACAACTAAGCAAAAAAACTACTGAGGCAAAGATAAGATCAGTTTATCCATACAAATTCGAAATTGTATCAAGAGATCGTATCAATGAAGCGATATGGAATAGAGAAGAAGGAGTTTGTTATATACAAGTTATTCCCCTAATGGCAGCATCAGCAGGAGGACGAACAGGTGGACTAACTATATCAAAAATGTTATTTGGACAACAAGCTATGTTAGCTTCTACAGGAGAAATGTTAGCGTATTCATATCCAAAAGTAGGGTTTGTCGTTTCTAAATCTAGACAAGAGATAGATACAAAGACAATTACAGATTTGTTTAAGATGTCAGTTAAGGCTATTGAGGAAAAAATAGAAAATGGAGAAACAGTAGAAGTTGAAACAAATTAAAGTGAAACTTTTCTGTGTTTAGGAAAAAATAAAAATGGGTTTGAAGTATGTACTTTAAGCCCATTTTTGTTTTATATCAATTTAGAGTGAAAGACACTGTTTCATAAAGTGTGTAAGTTTAAAAAGGAGCTATTTTAGATTTAGCTCAAAATTATTTATTTTTAATTGAATTTAAATTTCACATTTTATGAAAACAGAAGATATTCTGACAGATGCTTTTATGAAGCAATTTAAAACAGGTTCAGACTTGAATAGTTTTTTAGAAGAACTTCATCGTCGTGGTATTGAAAAGATACTAGAAGGAGAATTAGATGCTCATTTAGCTTACGACAAGCATCAAAAAAGTAGTAATTCTAACTCAAGAAATGGGTATGGAAAGAAAAAAATAAAGAGCCATTCAAGCGAACAAGAGATACGAGTTCCTAGAGATAGAGCAGGTTCTTTTGAGCCAGTGTGTCGTCCTAATATAGTGTTACACAACTAATTTTATTATGGAACGTAAATATGTTAAACGTACACAGAAAGACTACACCATGCAGTTCAAACTTCAAGTAGTTAAGGAAATTGAACAAGGTCTTTTTACAGTCACTCAAGCCCAACGGAATTATGGTATTCAGAGCCGAAAAACAGTTGTGAATTGGCTTGATAAATATGGTAATTTTGATCATTCTTATAAAGTAATTCGTCCTATGAAAACAGCAGAACAACGTTTAATAGAACAAGAACAGGAAATTCGTCATCTAAAAAAGCAAAATGCTACTTTACAAGAAGAGCTATCTACTTTAGATAAAAAGGCTATTTTGTTTGATATGATGATTGATTTAGCAGAAAAGGAATATAAAATTCAGATACGAAAAAACTCCAAACCCAAGTAATTAGTTCATTTAGTGAACAGCATGCAACAAGTATAAGTAAAACCTGTAAATTGCTTGGGATAACTAGACGGGTGTATTATTACTCTTTATTGCGAACGAAAAAATGTAAAGAGTTGGCTCAAAAAGTAGTTGATTTAGTAAAAAAGGTTAGAGCGCAAATGCCAAGAGTTGGTACTCGTAAACTCTATCATATTTTAGAAGCTCCTTTGAAAGCCTTGAAAGTGGGACGAGATAAACTATTTTTTATTTTAAAAGCTAACCATCTTCTTATTTTACCTAAACGGAGGTATCATGTTACTACAAACTCACTTCATCGTTTCAAAAAGCATAGAAATTTGATAGCAAATTTGAAAATTGAACGAGCAGAGCAAGTTTGGGTAAGTGATATTACTTATGTTGGAACAAGGGAGAATCCGATGTATTTAGCATTGGTTACAGATGCGTATTCAAAAAAAATAGTGGGTTATGATGTTTCTAATAGTTTAGAAACAGTTGGTTGTTCAAATGCTTTGAAAATGGCATTGAAAAACAGAAACTATCCTTTACGAGAACTAATTCATCATTCAGATAGAGGGGTTCAATATTGTAGTGATGAATATCAAACTATTTTAATTAAAAACCGTGTTCGTTGTAGTATGACAGAATGCTATGACCCATACGAAAATGCTGTTGCAGAACGTGTGAATGGAATTTTAAAACAAGAGTTTTTATTGGACTCACAAATAACTTATTTGAAGTTTTTACAAAAAGTGGTAAAACAAAGTGTGGAAATTTATAATACAGAAAGACCTCATTGGTCGCTCTACATGCAAACACCACAACAAACACATCAAGAGGAAAACATTCGAATAAGAACGTATAAAAAAGAAAAATCAGACAATCTAAAGACTGCCTGATCTATATTTAATTTATCTAAAAACCTGTAACACTATTTCAGGACTAGACACAGAAATCATTAAAAAGCGTCAAAAAAGTCCTACAGAAGGCATTGAGAATGTAATTATCTCTCTTTATGCCAAAGGAATGAGTACTTCTGATATAGAAGAGCAACTCAACGATATTTATGGTTTTTCAGTTTCTACTTCTACTATTTCAAGAATTACGGACAAGGTGGTAGAAGATAGTATTGCTTGGCGTAATCGCCCTTTAGAAGCTCTTTATTTAATCGTTTGGTTAGATGGAATTATCTTTAAAGTTCGTCAGGGTTCAAAAGTAATTAACAAAACCATGTATATTGCAGTTGGATTACGTACTGATGGCAGAAAAGAGGTCTTAGGTTTATGGCTAGGAAAAAATGAATCTTCTTCTTTTTGGATGAGTGTTTTGACAGACATGAAAACCAGAGGAGTAGAGGATATTTTAATTACAGCAACCGACAACTTAAATGGTTTTACAGAAACGATAAAAACCGTTTTTCCACAAGCAGCAACACAGTTATGCATTGTTCATCAACTTAGAAATGCTTTTAAATTTGTGGTATGGAAAGATAAAAAAGAGTTTGCCAACGACTTAAAAGCAGTTTATACAGCTCCCAATAAAGAAGCAACTCAAGCAGCTCTTACAGATTGTAAAGCCAAATGGAACGCTAAATATAGCTATGCCATAAAGGGTTGGGAAACTAACTGGGACGAATTAACTGTCTTTTTTGACTATCCAGTAGAAATAAGAACCATTATTTATACGACAAATACCATAGAAAATCTAAATGGAAAGATTAGAAAATACACCAAAAATAAACTTTCTTTTCCAACAGACGATGCTGTAAATAAATCGGTGTACTTAGCAATAAGAGAAGCCACTAGAAAGTGGTCTATGCAAATTAGAAATTGGGGGATAATACTCAACCAGTTTGTAATTATATTTGGAGATAGGGTCAAATTATAAAAACAATTAGACCCTATGAAAATTACAACTTACACACTTTATGGGATACTCCCATTTAAACAAACAAATAGAGTATTCTAAATTTCTATCTTAAATGATTTTTTTACTCTTATTTCTTCGTAAGTTTCTCCAACTTTCTTTATAGCATCATACTCTATTTTTAAAACTTTGTTCTCTATTTTATATTTCTGAATAGACATGCTAGGTGATCTAATATATAAAGGTCTAGGTTGTAGAAGTATCGTTTGTTCTTTATTTGTTTCTAAGTTTAGAATAAAAACACTATCTAAATCAGTTGCATAAACTAAATAATCATCTTTGGTCATTAATAACTCATACTTTTCTATAATGGAACTTGTATCATTTTTGGGCAGAACGAGAGTTGTATAAGCAATAGGAGCAGGATGTCCACCACCAGAAGTATAAAAAATATTACGAAGAACAATAGTATTTTTTGTTTCGTGAATATACTTTGGTACAAAATCCCAAGTTCCCATCTGCTCATAAAAATTACAGTAATATAAACTATCTGAGCTTCTTTCGTAAGAATTTCCTGACCAAATAATTCTAAAACCTTCATTTTCAATTTCGTAAGAATATTTTATAATTGTTCCCATAGGAGTAACTGTATCTTTTTGAATACATTGTTCAGCTAACTCTTTTTTGGAAGGTATAGAATCCGTTTTAGTAGAATCTACTTTTACAATTTTATTGTTATTATCCTTTATTTTATCTTGTTGATTGCCTTTACAGGAGAAAATGGCTAAAACTGAGATTATTATTATCGTATATTTCATATTATTTAAAACCTAAATCTGTGTTTTTTTATCACCTTTCAACAAAAGCTGAAACAAAATCCCAAAAAGAATTACCATCATACAACCAATCAGATTATACCATAAAAATCCAATATCGAAGTGTTTTTTTAAGAAAATATAATGAAAAAGTATAAGTGACTCACTCACAACAGCAGCCCAAAAAACAGCGTTTGATTTTACTTTTTTGATATAAAAAGCTACCAAAAATATTCCTAAGATTGTTCCATAAAACAGCGAACCCAAAATATTTACAGCCTGTATCAAATTATCTAATTGGGTGGCAAGCATTGCAAAAAATATGGCATATACTCCCCAAAACATAGTAAATCCTTTTGATGCTTTTACATAATGTTCGTCTTCTTTATCTTTTACAAGTGAGCGTTTATAAATGTCAATAACCGTTGTTGAGCCAAGTGCATTGAGTTCGGAAGAGGCTGACGACATAGCAGCCGAAAGCATCACAGAAACCAAAAGACCAATCAAACCAATAGGCAAATAATCTAAAACAAAGTTGATAAAAGCATAATCCAAGTCATTATTACTCAATCGTTTGGCTTCTAATTTATCTTCTTTATCAATATTATTAATGATAGCCGTTGCTTGATTTCTCAATGTATCATTTTGTGCATTGTAGGTTCTGATACGACTCGCATACATCGTATCTAATTCTACATTTTTAGATTCGGCTTCTTTTTTGGCTTCCAAAAAATCAAAAATAACTTGTTTCTTCTCTTCAAAATTTTGAGAATACTGTGTTTCTAATTCTGTTAGTTCATTGGCTTTAACAGTATTTTCTTGTACAAATCTTTCCTTTTTTTGCTTATTAAAAAAAATTGGTGGTTGATAAAACTGATAGAAAGCAAAAAGAAAAACACCTACTAAAAGAATCAAAAACTGCATCGGAATTTTGACCATTCCATTCATTAAAAGTCCTACACGAGTTTGAGCAATGGATTTTCCTGTCAAATAACGCTGAACTTGCGATTGGTCAGTTCCAAAATACGATAATGCCAAAAACAAACCTCCAATAATTCCAGACCAAACATTATAACGGTTATTGACATCAAATTCTAAATTAATTACTTCTAGTCTTCCCACAGCACCAGCCACACTCAAGGCATCTGTAACCGAAACTTCTTTTGGCAAGAGCGAAACCAAAATATATCCTGCTGCCACCATTCCAATAAGAATAACCAACATTTGTTGTTTTTGAGTCTGACTAACAGCTTTTGTTCCTCCAAAAACAGTATAAGCAATCACAACAATTCCAATAATGACAATTAAATAATAAATATTCCAACCTAAAACTGTCGATAAAATAATTGCAGGAGCATAAATAGAAAGTCCAGCAGCCAATCCACGTTGAGTCAAAAAAAGTGCAGCACCTAGGGAACGAGTTTTTAAATCAAATCGATTTTCAAGATACTCATACGCTGTATAAACATTGAGTTTATGATAAATAGGAACAGCCGTAATTGATAAAATGACCATAGCGATAGGCAGACCAAAATAAAACTGTACAAAACCCATTCCGTTGCCAAAGGCTTGCCCTGGGGTAGAGAGAAAGGTAATTGCACTTGCTTGCGTAGCCATAATAGAAAGACCGATTGTAAACCAGTTCATATCTCTATCAGAAAGCAAATAACCTTGTAAATTTTTACTTTGTTTGCGAGTTTTCCATACGCCATAAGCGATTATCAAAACTTGTGTCGCAATAAGAACAGCCCAGTCTAAAATATCCATTTTTTCAGTTAGCAGTTATCAGTTACCAGTAACCAGTTAAATACCAATTCGTATTTTTTCTGTCTTCTCTGTAACTTTATGTTAAAAAAATATTTGTATTTCCTCCTTAATCTCTTTATTTCTCTGTGGTTAAAAAGTATTTGCTTTTTCTAAGCACCAAAGTATTCTCCAAATAAATAAAAAAGAACAATCAAAACTACTAGTTCGCCCAAGACGATACTATAAAATGTTTGCCAAGTTCCAAAGATAGGAGGTTTTTCAAACTCATTATGCTCATCTTTATTATTTTCTTCTTTAGTAAGTTCTTTCATAATTTTTGTAATTTGAAGTAGCACGAGTTATTGAATCCTAAAACTAATCAAAACTCTGTATTCAATGCCAATTTTTGCATGAACCTTTAGCATTTTTTGTGTATTCTTAGATACTTGAGCTTTTTACAAAGAATTTCTAAACCTTCTGACAACTTAGCTATTTTATATTGTGAGAGAAGTCGTATAAATGCTGCTACTTCCATGACTTATTTTTTCAACTCTATTTTTATCAAAAGAATACAATTATGTCACATCAAACTAAAGAAAAAAACACCGTTCAGACAATCAACCCAACTACAAATGAAATCTTAAAAACCTATACACTTCTTTCGGAAACAGAAATCACAGATAAAATTCAGCAAGCAGAAGAGGCTTTTCAAGATTGGAAAAAGACGAGTTTTGCAGAGCGTTCTGAGGTATTTAGAAAATTAGGACTTCTTCTAAAGGAAAAAGAACAAGAATTGGCTACTCTCATGACAAAAGAAATGGGAAAACCAATTACTCAAGCTAAATCGGAAGTCGAAAAATGTGCTTGGCTTTGTGATTTTTATGCAGAAAAAGCTGAGGAGTTTTTAGCTCCTGTTACCAAAAAATCAGATGGCTCGGAAGCGTATGTGCGTTACGACCCACTTGGTGTTATTTTGGCTGTTATGCCTTGGAACTTTCCATTTTGGCAAGTCTTTCGTTTTGCTGTTCCTTCACTTATGGCTGGAAATACTGGAGTTTTGAAGCATTCTTCAAATTCTTTTGGTTGTGGAGAAGCGATGGAATCACTTTTTTTAGAAGCAGGATTTCCTAAAAATGTATTTCAAAATTTAGTGATTAGTGGAAGTCAAGTAAAACAGGTTTTGGAAAATGAACACATAAAAGCTGCAACCCTTACAGGAAGCGAAGCAGCAGGCTCATCAGTTGCTGAAATTGCAGGAAAAAACATCAAAAAAACAGTTTTAGAATTAGGAGGAAGCGACCCTTTTATTGTTTTGGCTGATGCAGATATAAAAACGGCTGCCAAAACTGCCGTAAAAGCACGTACTCAAAACTCTGGTCAAAGTTGTATTGCTGCCAAACGTTTTATCATTGTAAAAGAAGTCTATGATGAGTTTGTGAAAGAATTCAAAAATGAAATGGCAACTCTCAAAATGGGTAATCCAATGGACGAAAATACTGATGTTGGTTGTCAAGCAAGAGAAGATTTGGCAAAAGAATTAGAAGAACAAGTCAATAAATCGGTAGAAAAAGGTGCAAAAGTTATTTTAGGAGGAAATCGAAATAAAGCCTTTTATGAACCTACAATTTTAGTAGATGTAAAAGAAGGAATGCCAGCTTTTGATGATGAACTTTTTGGTCCTATTGCTTCGGTCATAAAAGCAAAAAATGAAAACCATGCGATTGAGCTTGCCAATGATTCAGAGTTTGGGTTAGGTTCTTCGCTTTGGACAACAAACTTAGAAAAAGCACAAGAATTAGCCTCACAGATAGAATCTGGAAGTGTTTTTATTAATGGAATGGTAAAATCTGACCCTCGTTTGCCTTTTGGGGGAATCAAAAAGTCAGGTTATGGAAGAGAACTAGCCATAAATGGAATTCACGAATTTGTAAATATAAAAACGGTTTGGATACAATAAAGTATGAAATAAGAAGTAAGATTTTAGAAATAATGAAATGAGAAATAAGAATTTTGAAATCAATCCTCAACGACGGCAAAGCCTCGTTGACGGTTGAAAAATAATTTGGCTTTATGAGTTGAACAGGGTTTTAACCCTGTTTTTCTTAATTCAAAACTTTGCTTCAATTTCCTTTTGTTGTCTAAGATGATGTTTCCAATGAATTAAATCAAAAGTGAGCCAGTTTTTTGCTGTTAGCATTCCAAAAATAGGATGTTTTGTGCCAAAGCTAGGTTCTATTTGATTATTTATTTGTTCTACAAGATCTTCAAGATAAGCCGAATAATTTGACAATTCTTTCTCAAAAAACGCTTTTGGTAAAGGTTCTGGTTGTGGCAATCCATTAGGAATTTTCACTTTTTTGGTGTGTGAAATATAACCTCTATCCAAAATAAAACTTCCTTCTTTGGTCAATTCTGCATTCGGAACTCCTTTTCTTAGATGGATACAATTCATGATTTTTCCATTTATCCAATGCCGAGAAGATGAAAAAAGATAATTATAAAGTTGTGCCATTGACCAACTATCATCATCAAATGTTTTCTCAAAATCCTCGTTTGAATAATCTTGAAGAGATTTGTAATATTGCTCAACGACTTCTGAAAGTTCTTTTCCTAGCTGAGAAACTGTTTGTGTACTCATAACTAAATTATTTTTTGATGATATTAGATGCAAATACAGTTTAAAGGCTTATTTTCTTGTCTTTTTCTACAAGTTAAATAATTTTGCAATAACTTTACAGTCTATTTAAAGTTCTGTTCATATAAATAGATGTAAATTTGTAACAGAATTTTGAATCATCTGCACACAAACTCTATTTTCTTATAAAACTTTAGCCTTTGTTAGTATTTTAGTGTAGCGACACCAACAAAATAAGCTACAACTTTTTCCTTTCATTTATTTTCCTCAAAAAACTCTGATGGTAAAACGCACTTCTCAACAACGTTATATTGACCTTATCAAACAAACTTTTTATTTTGATACGCCTGATTTTACAGTTTCAAACGACGAACTTAATTTTTATGGTGTCGAACTAATGCCAATTATTGAAAAATATGGAACGCCTTTGCGCCTTACTTATTTACCAAAAATTAGTGAAAATATACGAAGGGCGAGAAGTCATTTTGGAGAAGCCATGAAAAAATTAAATTATGATGCTGATTATGTGTATTGTTACTGTACCAAATCTTCGCATTTCAATTTTATCATGGAGGAGGTTTTAAAAACAGGAGCGCACCTTGAAACGTCCTCTACTTTTGATATGGCTATCATCAAAAAATTACATCAAAAAGGACTTTTTAATAAAGATAAATACATTGTTTGTAATGGTTTTAAGAGAGAAACTTATACCAATGAGATAAAATCACTTTGGCAAGATGGTTTTGAAAATTGTATTGCTGTCTTGGATAATAGAAAAGAAATACAAGCCTACGAAGAATTAGAGGTAGAACAAATGCAAATTGGACTTCGCATTGCGACAGAAGAAGAGCCTAATTTTTCGTTTTATACTTCTCGTTTGGGTATTCGTTATAAAGATGTGGTTGAGTTTTATAAAAAACACGTCGCTACCAATCCAAAATTCAAACTTAGTTTATTACACTTTTTTGTAAACTCGGGTATTCGTGATACAGTTTATTTTTGGAGTGAATTTAATAAGTTTGTTCGTGCCTATTGTGATTTGAAAAAAATCTGTCCAGAACTTCATATTTTGGATATTGGTGGTGGTTTGCCTATCAAAAACTCACTTGGTTTTGAGTTTGATTACGAATATATGACCGAAGCGATTGTAGCAAATATTCAAGAAGTTTGTGAGCAAGAAGGTGTTCCTGTTCCTACTATTTTTTCGGAGTTTGGAAGTTTTACAGTAGGCGAAAGTGGTGCAATGATTTTTTCTGTCATGGCTCAAAAACAACAAAACGACCGTGAGCTTTGGTATATGATTGACGGTTCATTTATCACACATTTGCCCGATACGTGGGGAATGGGTTATCGTTTTATTACGATGGCAATCAATAATTGGGATAAGGAATATCAGCAGGTTCATGTCGGTGGAATTACCTGTGATAGTATGGATTATTACGATTCAGAATCACATGTTTCGAAATTGATGCTGCCAAAATTTACACGAGGAACAGAACAATATATTGGTTTTTTCCATACAGGAGCATACCAAGAAAGTTTGGGAGGCTATGGAGGCATTCAACATTGTTTGATTCCTAACTCTCAACACGTAATCATCGACAGAGATGCACAAGGAAATGTAACCACCAAATTATTCAATAAAGAACAAACGGCAGAACAGGTTTTGAATATTTTGGGGTATTAAGAAAATTGTATAAAAGAATAAAAATTTTACTCGTGTTCTGTAACTTACAGAACACGGTTTTTTCATTTTTAAACATCTTCATAGCTTTTCAAATTTTTTATTTTACTATTTGTTTAGTTACTCAGATTGATTAAAATACTTCTAAGACATTGTTTCAGTCATTTTGAAAATGAAGCTAAAATAAACTTATAAAGTGTGCAGCATAAAATTTATGAAATGCTGTATTATTTAAAACATAAAAGTATTCTCTGTATGAATTATTTAAAAATTATTTTTTTATTTGTCATTTCAATTCTAAATACTTCTTGTTCAGAAGCGAAAGTCAAAACTGAAATAACAAAACAAAATAAAAGTAACAAAATAGTACAATCAGATTTTAGTCAAAAAAAAATAACAGATAACCTATATATTTTAAAAGCATCTAGCTATAATACCAATGTAGGTCTATTTATTGGTGTAAAGGAATTACTTTTGATAGATCCAATGACAGGAATGAATAATCAAAAAGATTTACTCAAAGCAATAAGAGAACTTTCTGACAAACCCATCAAGTATGTATTGAACACACATAGCCATCAAGACCATAGTGGAGCAAATTCTTTTTTTATGGAACTGGGTGCGACAATTATTTCCCAAGAAAATAGTAAATATTCGAAAGCAGTTTATGATGTTACTTTTAAGAATACTTATACAGTAAAAATGGAAAGTGAAACAGTAGAACTGTATCATATTAAAGCACATACTTTTGATGATGTTTTGATTTACTTTAAGAACAATAATACAGTATTTATGGGAGATACTTATATGACTAATTCTTTCCCACATTTTTATTATGGTGGTGGAAGCAAGGGGCATTTAGATATTATTGATAAAGCATTATCTTTAGGAGATGAAAGTACCACTATAGTTGCTGCCCACGGTAAATTGTCATCTAATAAAAAAGAACTTAGCATTTATAAAAGTAATTCTATAAAATGGATTAATAGAATAAAAGAACTTAATGATGCAGGTAAAACTTCTGAGCAGATTGCTAATGATAAACAAATCAAAGAATTAAGTTTGATTTTTAATGATGGAAATAATATATCAGCTCAGCGATTATCACAAACAATTAAGAAAACAATTTCTGTTAATTTAGTTGCTACTATTATTCCTGTAACTACTCTTAGAAGTTATGAAGGTAGCTATCAGTATGAAAATGGTCAAATAGATGAAGTTATATATCAAGAAGGTAAATTGTTTTTACGAAGCAAAGGCAATTATATATATGAGATTGTATCTCTTTCAGAAATAAAGTTTCATTTGAAAGGACAAACGCTTAATCAATACCTAATTTTTGATAATATTCACAAACAATTTATATTCTTTAATGGAAAGGAAGAGTTAGTAGCAAATAAAAAATAATAAGTTTTGAATATTTTAGGGTATTGATTTTTGTTTTTCAACTATTGACAGTCTTTTTTAAAGGCTGTCAATAGTTGAGTATATTTATAAACTATTTGGATTATAGAAATTAAATCATGTATCATACTCATCAATTAAATAATTCTGCTCATTCGCATATTATTGGACGGACTGACCCTATTACAGGAGATAAAATCACAGAAAATGATAAAGTAGTCTTTTGTAAAAGTTGTAGTTCATGCTTTTTAGAAGAGAGTTGGAACTACATAGGTAATAATCATTGTCAGCAAGATGAAACTTTAGATGCTGTACCTCTAGCTCCTTCTAAACTTCTTGTGAAAAAGAATAAAAATAGTATCATTGTTCTTAAAAAAAGAGCTGATACAGATGGTATTCAAACTTTGCTTGGAGTTTTGAATTTGACTTTTAGTGGGTCAGTGGTGTCTTTATTTTATTACATCTTACAGATTACAATGAGTATATCTGAAGATACTATAGCGATTTCAAGTATTATCATCTTCTTATTTATTTTTGCTATAAATATCTATATAAGTTCTCGCTTTATAAATACTGATTTTTTTAGAAATATGATAGGTTTCAAAAAACATGATATTGTTATTTTTGAAAATAGGATAGAGGTAGAACAAGAAATATTTTACTGGCAAGATGTAGAAGAAATTAAATTTCAGAGGTGGATGGTTGGAGACAAAGGAGAGGGCTATTCTAAAAGTCCAGAACTCATAATCAATGTAACGAATGGAATAAAACAGATAAAAATACTTCCTAATTCAAATTATGAAGATGTTGAATTATTTCTGAAAGGACTAATGGAAATACCTGCTTTCGTAGAAGTATTTTTATACACAGAAGAAGCAAGAGAATATGCGACTATCAAAAAATTAGCATCAAGATTTAGTAAAGGAAATATTAATATAAAAGAACCTTTAAAACTTTTAAAAGCCCCAAACTATCCTAAATAGCTTTGATTTTACACGAAAAATCAATACTCCCACTTCCCACCAATAAGAGCAGTAGCAATTTCCTCAATAAAAGAATCTGCAACAAGTTTGCTTTTGTCTTCTGTTTTCAAAAAATGCCATTTTATTCCGTGAATATCAGCTATTTTTTTTGCCCATTTTATACTGTCGGCATCTTCTGGGCTTCCTACAATAAATTTTCTTTTGAGAGGGTTTTTGACATATTCTTGCAAAAAATAACCAAATTCTAAACGACTTGTAGGCGCAATATTGGCATCAAAAATACCTGATTTTTCTTTTGTCCAATAGGCAGGCAACCAAAAAGCTGTAATATCACAAAGTTGTAAATATTGAAGTTCCCACGTAATTTGTTTATCTCTGACGGCTTCTAGCTCTGTTTTTGGGTTTTTATTATCAATATCTGCCCATTTTCCTGTTTCGGGTTCTGGAGAAACGACAATCATACTTGGATTTAATCGTTTATCTGCTGTTAGTTTTTGGATTACTTTTCTCCTCCAGCCTGTTTTCAAGTTTTCTTCAGAAGGCGTTGCACCAGCCAAAAAAACACCTAACTTTGGAAAAATAGTATCGTGATTTCTTGAAAATAAAGTTCGGATAGGTTCGTGTTGCATCACAAAAAGAGATTGAATATAAAAGCTATTTTTTTTCTAAGATAGAAAATAATTGAATTAAGAACGTCAAAATAATCATTAACTTTTTATTTTTTTGTATATTTACCAACTCTCTTTTGATTCTCACTAAAATTATTTTTGGTGTTGCTTTGCTAAAATACCAATGTCAAATAGAGAAACATACTACAAAGACAGTATAATTTTATAAAAACTTTATGAAGACTACTTTTAAAAAAGCTATTTTTTCTTTATTGATTGCATTTATTTTTTCGGTTGGCTTGCCATTTTCTATTTCTTATGCCCAAAGTACAACTCAAAATAAAACAAAGCAGCAAGAAACAGAAGTAACAATAAAAGAATTTGATAATCAAAAATGGAATGAATTGCGAGATGGAATCAAATATGCAAAAGAAATAGAAAAGCCAAAAAAAGAATATGAAGCACCTACTTCTAATTGGCCAAAAATAGACTTTAACTTTTTAGCATCCTTTAAGTATGTTATTATAGGAGTTGTAGTGGCATTATTGGCTCTAGCTTTGGTTTGGTTTTTTACAAAAGGTGTTTTGTTTGGAAATAAAAAATCTAAATTAGAAGAAGAACAAGCTGCATTTTTGACAGAAGAAAACCTAGAAAAAGTAGAGTTTGGGTATTTAGAACAAGCATTAGAAAAAGCACTATTGCAACGTAATTTCCGTATGGCAATTCGTATTCATTATCTATGGCTTTTGAAAGTCTTGTATGAAAAAGAATTGATTAACTGGAAAAAAGACAAAACAAATCACGCTTATATTTCAGAATTAGCTAGAAAATCATCAGAAGAATCAGCGACCAATTTTAGAAAACTAACCCTTTGGTACGAAAAAGCCTGGTATGGAGAAACTAATATCGATGAGAATGATTTTCGTATGGTAGAAACGTATTTTATTGATTTTAGAAAAACATATCAAAATACGGCTGCTTAATTTATTTCATATACATAATTCAATGAATGCTATTGATATAGAAAAAGTTATTGAGGTTATAAATACTAAATATAGTCCACTGGCTAAAGAATGTAAAGAAGATTTAGTAGCTTCATCTAGTATTTCAATACTTGAAAAGCCAACAGTTATTGTTCGTCAAGGAGATCAAGCTAATACAATTTTTTTTATTCTCAAAGGATGCTTAAGGGCTTTTTATTTGAAAGATGGGAAAGATATTACAGATTGGTTTGCTTTCGAAAATGACTTTGTGTGTTCAATTAATAGTTTCTTTTTGTCTAAACCAAGTGTACATTTTATAGAAACATTAGAACCAAGTATTTTACTTCAAATTTCTAAGTCTGATGCTGAAAAACTAGCTCAAAAGCATCATAGTTTTGAAACTCTCACTAAAACAGTTGTTATAAAAACAATGTTACAACTACAAGAAAGAATTGTAGGTATTCAATTCGAAACAGCACAACAGAAATATGAAAACTTGTTACAAGTCATCCCTTCCATTACACAAAGAGTTCCTCTGACTCATATTGCATCCTATTTAGGAATTACTTTAGAAACTCTCAGCCGAATTCGCAATCCTATAAATAAAAATTAATTTTCAACTTATACGGAATTTGATCTAGATCAAATGTTTTCTTCCTCTCCTTTTTGATATTTGTATTTCTAATTTTATTATTACAAATACAACTAATTATGAAAAAGATAAGCAACAAACAAATCCATTACAGTTCGGGTATTATTCTGTCTCTTTTTATAGGACTTCATTTATTCAATCATCTTTGTAGCATTTTTGGAGCAGAATTCCATATTTCTATGATGGATTCATTGCGAATAGTATATCGAAATATTGTTATAGAAAGTCTTTTATTATTTGCCGTTTTTGTTCAAATTATATCAGGAAGTAAATTGATTTTGAAACTTAAAAAACAGCATCGTCTAAACTTTGAAAACCTTTCGGTTTGGTCTGGATTTTACTTGGCTATTTTTCTTTTAATCCATGTGAGTGCTGTTTTGGTAGGAAGATTTATATTAAAATTAGATACTAATTTTTATTTTGGAGTAGCAGGAATTAATATATTTCCTCTAAATCTTTTTTTTATTCCTTATTATGGATTAGCTATAATGGCTTTTTTTGCTCATATTTCAGCTATTCATTTCAAAAAAATGAAGCATAATATACTAGGCTTTACTCCTCAAAAGCAAGCTATCGTAATTTTGATTATTGGTTTAGTTTTTTCTATTGTTCTATTTTACGGTTTTACAAATCATTTTAAAGGTGTTGTAATTCCTTCTGAGTTTGTTGATGTTTTAGCATAGAAAGACAATAAAAAAAACACTACTTTCTTCTCGTCTTTCTCAATTTAAAAAGTTTTATCAGTTTGGGAACATAATCATCGTGTGTACTCAAGTACAAATAATCAGCTCCGTAGCGTTTACAGAGATTTTCTAGCTCTTCTCTTTTTTGTACAAACTGCTTTTCAAAATGCTGACGGTATTCTTTTGAAGAAGTATTTACCCAAACTGATTTACCTGATTCTTTATCATAAATCTGAACGATTCCGAGTTGTGGCAAATCTTGTTCTCGTGGGTCACCTAAATGAATACAAATCAAATCGTGCTGCTTGGCAACTCCTTTTAGTGCAGCTTCATAGTTTTCATCAATAAAATCAGAAACCAAAATCATTACACTTTTACGTTTTATGATATTCATTGCCATCGTAATGGCTTTTTGAAGATTGGTTTGATCAGAAGCAGGGTTCAAATCAAAAATGACTTTCAAAATCTGTGCTGCTTGTCTATTGCCTTTATCTGGACGAACATAACGCTCTCTTTTATCACTAAAACAAAGAAGACCAACAGAACTTTGTTCATTGAGAGCCGAAATAGTCAATACACCACAAATTTCTTTTCCAATATCTAGCTTTTGTAATCCTTTTGCTCCCACACGTTGTGATGCACTTACATCAAGCACAAAAAAAACGTTTTGCTCTTTTTCTTCTTTGTAGGTATTTATATATGCACCATGTCCTTTTGCCGAAATATTCCAGTTTATAGTACGGACATCATCGCCATAATTATACTGTCGGACATCGTCAAATTCTAGTCCTGAGCCTTTAAAAACCGAATGGCTTTCGCCCTGCATACTGCTATTGACAGCCTTACGAATCAAAACCTCATATTTGCGAAGTTTGCTAATTATATCTTTTAACATATTATTTTTTGAATTTATAAAAATACAAATGCTACCGATATTAAACTCCTACGGAGTAAATGAGATGTCTTTTCATTTTATCTACCAATATACAACTCCTAATGGAGTAAAAATACATTTTTATTTATTTCAGTTGTCCCATTAGGACTTTATATTGGTAACTATTGAATGACGGAATTTTAACTTGTCCCATCGGGACTTTATATTGGTAACTATTGAGTGACAGAATTTTAATTTGTTCCATAGGAACTGCATATTGGTAGTATTTTCATTCTAAAGGTTTGAACAAATATTTTTCCTCATATTCTATTTCAAAAGCCTTTAAAAAGTCTGTATATTCTTCTAAAAAAGACTTTTTTTTATGATGTTCTTCTTGATTTTCAATGTATTTCACTACTTTATCAACACTTGAACGAGAATACGAAAAAGCTCCAAAACCTTCTTGCCAAGCAAACTTTCCTTTAGATAATTTTTGTTCATTTACCCACAAAGAAGAATTTTGTTTAATACTTTTAGCTAAATCTGAAATGCTCTGATTTGGACGAAGTCCTATCAAGATATGAATATGATCAGCCATTCCATTAATTGCTAATAATTTATGTTTTTGATTTTGTATTATTCCTGTAATATACTTATACAATTCATCTTTCCAGTCTTTTTGTATCAATCCTGTTCTATATTTTACAGCAAATACAAATTGAATATGAATTTGGGTATATGTGTTAGGCATAATTATTTTTTTATAACTGTGAAATACTATCAAACTCCTACGGAGTAAATAAATTCTAATTTTTCTCTTTTTTTGCTACCAATATATAGTTCCTATGGAACAGAATTTCTTACCTTAATACTTTGCCATTGTTGATGTTCCCACCACCAACACAAAACACACAATTAATTTTTTCGAAATAATTTTTTCGTGTCCAATGTAATTGTAAAATTATTTGTTCCACCTGCAATATGTGCTAAAGAACGAGAATATGCAAATTCGAAGGAACGAACACGCAAAACTCCACCAAACGAAAAACCTACAAATGCAGGTCTAGCTGTTACGGTCAGTTCTCTTCTTCTTAAAAAATTATATCCTGCACGAAGATTAAAATTCTTACTAAAAATAATTTCTGCTCCCAAAACAATTCGTCGAAATGCTTTATCAACTGCACTTGTTTCTTCGACCACAACTTGTCCGTTTGCATCTAAAGTCGTACTTCTTGCAGGGTCATTATAAGCAATATTTTTTCTAAAAAGCTGTTGCAAAGTCAATGAAAAACGAACTGGCATTTTTTCAGGTTTTAAAGAAGCTCCCAAAAGAATATTCATCGGCATTTCATAATCAGAAGTAGGCGAATAATTACTAATCAGAAAGCCTAAGTTATTCATTACTAATCCAAAACGCAAATCTTTGTCTGGATGGGTTAGTGTTCCTCCTAAATCCAAATAAACACCTGTTGCATTATATCCTGCCAACTGCGAGCCTGCAATTTTCAACGTTCCACCAACACGAAAGGCATCAAATTTTTGTGAGTGACTTACTCCAAAACTATATTCACTAGCATTTATTTGACCTAAAGAGTTTCCCAAAGCATCATAACTTTCAATGTTTCCATAATCAAGATATTGAAAAGAAAAAGCAAGATTCGAAAAACGTCCTAGTTTTTTAAAATCGTGTCCATACGCTAGATTTACATTGCTAATTCCTGCCGAGTAACCATAATAAGCCAATGAAAGACGATCGTGTGTAGCATCAGTCAAAAGAGCAGGGTTTTCGATGTGCATATTTATGTCTTGCTGTTCTCCTGCATCTTGTGAAGTAATATTTGCTCCTCCAAGTCCGATTATTCGTGCATGTGTAGGAAGATTTATAAATTCTAAAGATGTTTTTCCTCCTATTTGTCCAAAAACTGAATTTTGAGCTAGTAGAAGATAAAATAAAATGGAAAAAGAACTTAGAAAAAATAATTTATTTGATAAAAATTTATACATTTCTTAAAGAATGGCTTTATAGTCTATTCAAACCCTAAGGGTCTTCAAGACCCTTAGGGTTTAAAAACTTTTGTACTCAAAAACAATCTGCAATTTCTACAAATTTACTCGTTTTTGTAAAAAAAACTGTCCTAAAAATTTATAATCTTAAATTTAACTTTTCAAAAGTCGGTTTTAAATTAGTTTTTATGCTAATTTAATTCAAAATTAGAGTGTTTTAAGTATTAAAAAAGTCAGTTTTAAATTTATCGAAACAACTGATTTTCAAAATTAGCGTTTGTATTATTGTAGCTGACAACTTGGAACGGCTTTAGCCCTCTGCGAAGCTAACCTATTAGTTACTTTACCACCAAAATAAAAATCCTATGTTTTTCAATCTAAAAGGCTCTGCACAATTCAGAGAAGAAATAGAAAGTTGGGTAAAAGAAGGAATTATCAATTCCGAACAATCCCAAACACTTTCTCAAAAATACCAGCTTCCAGAGCTTGGCGAAGCTCCTCCATTTTATAAAGATTCTAGTTTTATCCTAAAAGCTGTTGCTATTTTGATTGGTGTAGCTGGGCTTATGCTCGTGATTGCTCAAAATTGGGATGATTTGCCGATTATAGTCAGAATGCTCACAGGACTTTTGCCACTTTTTACAGCCTACATTTGGGGATTCTTAAAATTACATCAAAATGATGAATCAACAGCAGAACTCGCTTTTCTTTTGGCTTCCTTACTTTTTGGAGTAAATATAATGCTACAAGCACAAATTTTTCATATTTCATCTTATTTTCCAAATGGAGTTTTGTGGTGGGTTTTGGGGACAATGCCAGTTATGATTTATTTTAGAAGTAAAATCATAGCTATTATTTTTCAAGGTTTCTTTATACTTTGGATTTCGCTGCAAATGGAATATATGCAATTTTCGATTTGGTCACCTATTTTAGTTTTGCTTTTTGGGTATATGCTTTATATTCGTCCAAATGTGTTATTGCTTATTGGAATGTTTGTGAGTTTGTATTTAGCTTTTATGAATGGAATTTCAGCGATTTATCAAGAACGTTTTTTTAGAATTGTAGATGAAGGGTATTATATGTTTGGGCTTAGTTATTTACTTTTTTTCTTAGGAATATTTCAATTTTTGAAAGATAAATATTCTGATTTTATTCAAAGAAATGTTCAAAATTTATTGCGTTTTGCTTTTGTGTTTGTTCTTTTTCTCTTCACATTTAAAGGTATTATTGAAGAAATTACTCGTGAACATCACAGCAGTTATCTTTATGGAAAAACTGAAATTAATTATTTAGTTATTGGAATTATGGCTTTAGTTTGTATCGGAATATATATTTATTCTGTCTTTATCAAAGCTGAAAAAATCAATTTCAAAACTGTATTTCCTTTAGCTCTCTTGGCTTTGCTTTTTATTCCATTAATAGAAACAGGCACTTCTGATAAGTTTTTAGCTGTATTTTATAGTATTGTTTTGTTTGGCTTGTCCGTGTGGAAAATTTATGATGGAATACAAAACCAACAAAAAGGTGATTTTATGACAGGAATTTTTTATCTCTTAATGCTTGCCTTAGCTCGTTATTTTGATTTGTTTGAGAACTATGTTATTACAGGTATTTTGTTTATTGTCTTGGGAATGGGACTGTATTTTATCAATAACTTTTGGAATAAAAAAATTAGTAAATAGATAATCAAACCTATAAGGTTTTCAAAAACCTTATAGATTTAAAATATAAAAACTATGAAAAATAAATCATTAATCTATCTCGTTGTACTTTTTCAAGTGTTGGTTTTGGGAGGAATGTTTGCAAAGGCATTTTATCCTGTGATGGTCGGAACGCCTATCAAACTCAAAGTTTTGCCGATTGATCCTCGTGATTTGTTTAGAGGGAATTATGTCAATTTAGGCTATGATTTTAGTAGAATTGATTTAGATGCTATTCCAAATGATTTGGATTCTATTGCGCTTAATACACTTACATATGGTGATGAACTTTTTGTAGAACTAGCTTTAGATTCGAATAAAGAATTTTATGAAACAGTCGGACTTTGGCAAAATCCTACTAAAAAATCAACCCCTCAAAACCTTCTTTTGAAAGGAACAAGACGAAAAGACACTTTTAGTTTTTGGAATAGAGGATATAATACAATTAGTATAACAGCAGGAATTGAATCTTTTTTTACGAAGAAAGAAAATGCTTTATCTCTACAAGACAAAATGCGTCCGAATTGGTCTTTTGATGAAAATAGAGAAGAATATATTGTTTGGTCAGAAGTGTATGTAACTGATGAAGGTGCAGTTAGAATGAATGCTATTGATTTTAGGAAGAAATAGTTTCTATAATGATTTTTTGGAGGTGCTACACAAAGGATAATATTTCTTCATATTCTTTCTGTGGGTTAAATTATTGTTGGTGTCCCCACCATAGCTGTAAGGTTAAAAATTTATTTATCTTTCTGTTCCTTAGGAACTTTATATTGGTAGTAAAGTAAGAAAGAAAGAGTGTATTATGTTCCGTTAGGAACTACACATATTGGTAGGATTTCAAGATTTTTAATACAAAATAAGACCAATATACAACTCCTAACGGAATAGAGGAAAAAATTTCTCAATAGCCTTACAGCTATGGTGGAGACATCAACAATGGTAAAGTAAAACTATATTTTTTGTCAGACTGGTAAGTCTGACCTACTTTTTATCACAAAAAAGGAAACTTCTTAGTTTATTAGAAAGTCTGTTGAAGGAGTTTTTTTATTAGATTTTTAAAAAAGGGTGTTTAAATTTAGTTTTATACTTCCTCTTCCCAAATAGCCAAGCATTTTTTCTCTTGCCAAAACTTTTCTAATGTCATTTTGGGATTCGAAACTACTTTTATGGTAAGTGGACTCAAACGAACACTTATTTTGTAAAAAGACTCTCCATAAGTTCCAATATCTACCACTTCATTTCCGAGCAGTTTCAAATCATTTCTAATCAGATAACTCATAATAGCAGGAACTTGCAAATCTACTCCTCCAGTAGCTTTTGCGTGTGGATTTTCTAACAACTTAGCTGTATGTATTAGTTCTTCTAAATCACTAGGATTGTTTTCAAAATGCTGTTCATAACTTTTATAATAGATACTTTCTAGCGCATCTTCTTGTGAGATAAATTCGCCTTCAATTACATACCCTATCAGCCAATTATCGCCATATTTTTTATCCCATTCTCGTTGTCTTTTGTGTCTTTGTTTGAGGTTTCCTGCTTTTCCGATTTTTCGTTCTACAATTCTCCAACTCATTGATAGCTTGTTTTTTTTGATAGAAAATGATTGTAGTTAGGAAACTGTTTTTTTGGTGGGAAAAGTTTCAACTACTAACCATCGTTGAGGCTTCGCTGTCAATGAGTTTTTTCTTTAAAAAGATTCTTTCTTTTTCCCCATCTCCAATTCCTAACCTCTCCTCTCCATTTCCCCCACAATTTCCATCGTCTTTACACTTACCGTACAAACACACTGCAAAAGCTCAATAACTTCTTCTTTATAATCTTCAAATTTATAGGTATTGAATTTTTCTCTAATCGTTTCATCTCGTGGTTTCTTTTCTTTGTATTGGTCAAGAATCCACTCTCGTGCAAGTAAGTATTTGGCTAAAACTAAGACTAGTAATTATAAAGAAGGTTGTAGTCGTAAGGCTTTAGAAGGAAGTAATTTTTGTAGACAGCATACTAAATAATTCCGAACTAAAACCCCACAAAAAAAAACTGTTTGCCTAAAAAAATAGAACAAACAGAAATGCAAAAATCAAGAGGTATAAGTATTGCAAAAGATACCGTTGAGGTAATCACAAATGAAAAGTAGAGACATCAAAAATTCAAAAAATTACTTCTTCTCAATCACTTCATTTTGCACAGGTGAATAATCTATTTTTTCTTTTCCATCAACGATTAGTTTATCAAAATAACATTTTATGCCTGTTGCTCCATTAAAGGTTTCTGTATTTTGAATGTGAAAATGTAAATGAGGTTCGGAAGAATTACCTGAATTCCCACAAAGTCCTAATAATTCTCCTTGTTTTACTTTTTGTCCTTCTTTTACTTTAATAGAATTTTGCTTAAAATGAGCAAATATCAAATACTCATTATTTATAGTCTTGATAATAACTGTATTTCCAGGAACAAACATTGTATTCATTTTTCCTATTTTATTGTCTTTTACACCATCAACTGACAAAACAACTTCGCCGTCACAAGGAGCAAAAATTTCTTTTCCAAAAGCATAATAATCTTCGTTTTTTTGTCCATCAGTTTTATAGCTTTTTCCTTCTTTCTTAATCACAAAATCAAACGCATTTTTTTGTGATTGATTTTCTATGTGATAATTCTGTTCTTTTGTATCTCCTCCCCAAACAACTATCCATTTTTCATTTTTAGAAAAAGGCAAACTAAGCTGGGTTTGATTGCGTTCTGGTGTGGGTATGTCTAATTTTTCTTCAAAAGGTTTGATAAATAACCCATTGATTTTTCCTTTACTATCAATAGAAATATTCAATCCTAGAGTAGCTCTTTCAAACTTAGTTTTGTAAACAGCATAACTTTCGTTTTCATACCTAGAAAATTCTCGGTTGGTTATTTTTCCTACTTGAGCAAATAATCCTTTAAAAAACTCTGTGCTATTTGTTAAAGGTAAAGCATCTTTCATTCCTGCTCCATACATCTCAAAAATACTATCATAAGCTGAGTTATTATAATGGGTTTCGAAGTTTTGTGCTACTTTTTTATAGCTTGTAGTTTCTTCAATATTAGTTTGTGAAAATGCGTTTGACATAAAAAAGAAAAAAAGTAGAGAAGATAAAAACCAGAAAATAGTTTTCATAAGAGTTAAAATTAATAGAAATAAAAAAAGCACAGAAAAATGTGCTTTTAAATAATTTAATCTTCAAATATAAAAAATAAAATACAGAAACTTAGCTTAATCCAAACTAATAACTAATTCTACCCTAGGAGCTTTTGGAGGAAGTTGTGTCAAAATTAACTCTTCCTTATCTGTATTATTTTCTTTCTGCTTCTTATTTTGTTCGTTGATAATTTCTTCTAAAATGGCATCATCCAATTTTTCACTCATTCCATATACAATATAATGAAATTTGCTTTTGTCATCTACACGCCTTTTTAAGTATTTATACACTTGCTTGGTGCGTTTGGCTGACATACGAAGACGATTTTCTGCATTATCTTGTTCTTGCTTATTCTCAGAATAGGTTCTTCCAAAAATTTCTATGGCTAATCTAGGGTCATTATTCAAAAAGGTTGCTACTTGTTTGAGTTTACCTTTTTGTTCTCTAGTAAGTCTTTTAGCACTTTTGCCATCAAAAACAACAAAATGAGTTACAATAGTTTTTTGATTTCCTTTTTCAGAAGTAGAAACACTCTTTGCTTCTGAATAATAAGTATTTCCTGTGCTTTGTCTTGCATAAAACTCATCTATATATTCCCACGAGCCGTGTGAAAAGCTTTCCTTAATTTTATCAAAAATAGGTTTGAAGTTGGTTGGTTCTAGTTGTGAAGAAACATATTTTATAGAAGTTTTGGGAGAAATTTCATTTACTGTAACTCGTTCTAAACTATCAAAAGCATCACTATTTCCTTTTGCCATTGTATAATCTATCAATTCTTTTAATACCTCAAATCTATCTTTATCGTAATTGTGCAAAGCTGCCGAATCGTAGTAATTAGTTAGGTTTTGAGAGCGAGTTTCGAAAAAATTATGTTGTCCAATTTGGTTATCCAGAAGTAGAATTGGCTCAAAAATAATATCACGATTTAGTTCATAAATGAATGTTTGTGGGGGAACAAAAAGAACAATGATGTAAGGACGAAAACCTTCTACATGAACGCTAATTTCGTAACGCTCATCAGGTAATAAAAACATAAAATAAGCTCCAGTAACTGTATCAGGTGAAAAAACTCTTAATTGTTTTTCTTGTGTTCGAAGATTTCTAACAGTTAGATTGACTGCTAGTTTTTCTTTTTGAATGTTTGTTTTTTTGTCTTTGTCTTTTTTGTGCTGATAATGATAAGCAAATAATTTTCCTTTTATGATAGCAGAAGTAGGAGCAAACAAATTTGTATTTTCTGTTTGTATATTTTTAGGAGAATCAAAATCTTGAGCGTGAGAATTATTTATTGCAAAAAATCCTAAGACCAACAAAAAAAGAACAACGTTTTTATTTTTACTCATATTTACTTTTTTTGCAAATAAATGAAATGAATAGTTTGATTTGTATGGGTTTCTCATCTTATTTCTCCTACGTTTTCTCACTAAGTTATTTTAAATTATATCAGAACCTTTTTTTAGAATTAGGTCAAGATATTTTATCCTACTTCAACCTTTCCTCTGCTCATTTGGTATTTTTACTAAAGTGCTTCTTCTAATCTTTTATTTAATTAAAAAAACAAACAAAAACCGAACCTCCCACTATTAACATAATGAGAAATTCGGTAAAGTTATTCTTTTTGACGATGAAATAAATTATAATTTATTTCTACTTTCCATCAGCAGATACTTTTAAGATAAGCATATCTACATTTTTTGTATCCATATTTTCATTGGTGTAACCAGCTAAAACAAAACTTCCATCATTGGCAATCGCCCCAGCTTTGGCTACTTGGTCCTTCTCTCCTCCGAGTGTTCGTGTCCAAATTTCTTTTCCTTTTGAATCTAACTTATTAATCATAATTTCATTAGAAAGTGTACTTACATTATTTCCGTATTCGTCAGCTTTATAAATATCAGTATAACCAATAAGAATAATTTCAGAATTTTCAGTTACTAAAATATCAAATGCTTCATCTGTGCTTAGTCCTCCAAAGTTTTTATCCCACACTTTTTTTCCATTTTTATCTGCACATACTATCCACGCATCATGACTTCCCTCTGCATAGGTATAAGAATAACCAGCGATTAAGATGTTTCCAGAAGGCATTACTTTTACTACGTTTGCCATTTCGTTATCTCCACCACCATACGTTTTTTCCCACTTTTTATTTCCTTCTTTATCTACGTGTATCAAAAGCATATCCCATTTTGTCATCATTTCGCCTTCTACGTGTCCAGCAATCAAATATCCAGTTTCTGTTTTGGCTAAAGAGTGTCCTTGCTCACTACTTTTTCCTCCAAAACTTTTTTTCCAAATTGTTTCTCCTTTGTCATCTATTTCTAAAAGCATAATATCACTTTTTCCTGTTTCGATAGGAATACTATTCATCAAAATCATGTAATTTCCTTCATCAGTAGCAACAATACTATAAATTTCATCTATACTTTGGTTAGAACCAAATGTTTTGTCCCAAATACGAATTCCTTTTGCATCTGTACGAACAATCCAACCATCTTTTATATCCGAACCTGCACCATACGAATCTGAATAACCTGCAAAAATAAACCCTCCATCAGCCGTTTCTAATCCTGCATATCCTTCTTCGCTTTCTTCTGCACCATAGTTTTTATTCCAAATAATATTTCCACTTGCATCTACTTTGATGGCACTCATATTCATATCTCCTGCACCATACGAATCTGTACGACCCAGTAATATAAAATTTCCATCTTGACATTTTATAATCGTATTAGCAGCATCAAAACCCTTATCTCCTACAGATTTGTAGGCAAGTTTGTTGGTGTTATTAACTGAGTTAGTAGTAACTAAATTAGTAGAAGTATTGTCAGAATTATTAGTCAAGAAAGGAGCAGAAAATGAAACAGTAGAACTGATAGACAAGGCTGCTGCAATGCAGAAAGTTAAGATTTTCATACGCTAAGGCTATATTTTTATTTTACAGATAATTTGGTAAAGCAAATAGTTAAAGGCGACTTGTATTTCTACTCTAATTATATAAGTATAAAATCAATTTATACATAAGATTAAAAAATAGTCATTTATTGTTTGTATTCGCACTTGTTTAGCAATTTTGCAATAAGTGTGCCTACTTATAAGATAGAATACGCTACAATTTAGCATAAAATCATTAACTAAGTAAATACAGGCTATATTTTAGCATCATTCTTAGTAAAATTCAATTTTATATCATAATTATTCAATAATATATTTATATTGTTTTAAATTATGCTTGAATCCTTCAAATAAGTTGTGGAGCATCTGTTTCTGTATTGCTATTTATTTTTTATTTAGATTGATACTTTGTGTATCTTTTTTATCATTTTGTGTTTCTATATTTCCATCTCTTAGACGAATTATTCGTTCTGTTTTTGCTGCAATATCATCTTCATGAGTTACAATAACAATCGTTTTTCCACTTTCGTGTACTTGTTTGAAAAGTTCCATTACTTCATAGGAGGTGGTAGTATCTAATGCTCCTGTTGGCTCATCGGCTAAAATTACTTTTGGGTCAGTAATTAAGGCTCTTGCAATGGCAACACGCTGTTTTTGTCCCCCCGAAAGCTCAGAAGGCAAGTGATGCGCCCATTGACGCAATCCAACACGTTCTAAATATTCTTCTGCCAAAATTTGTCTTTCTTTACGCCCCACTTTTTGATAATAAAGAGGTAGAGCTACATTTTCGGCTGCTGTTTTGAAGGAAAGCAAATTGAAAGATTGAAACACAAAACCTAAGAATTTATTACGATAAATAGCTGCTTGTTTTTCGGTTAGGTTTTTTATCAAGACTTTGTCTAGCCAATATTCTCCTTTATCATAATTATCTAGCATTCCCAAAATATTGAGTAAGGTAGATTTTCCAGAACCCGAAGAACCCATTATAGAAACCAGTTCTCCCTCATTAATGGTCATATCAATGCCTTTCAAAACGTGCATGCTTTGTGCTGTGGTATGATAGGATTTATGAATATTTTGTAGAGAAAGCATTTTTTTAGTTATCAGTTTTTGGTAGAAAATATAACCAAGTTTAGTGATTTTTTTTGTCTTCTCTAGTTATCTAAATCATTTTTAACGAAAAATTTGATTTTACCTTTATTTTCCTTTGTTATTTTAAGACTTTGAGTAAATGTTTTACTTTATCAGTTTGGATATAATCAACTCCTTTATTGATAGCTTCTATATTTCTTTCTTTCGAATGTGTATTAAGAGTCGCTACTAAGAAACCTTCTTGATGTGCTTCTTCTACATTTTCTTTCGTTAGATTATTTGTTTGCACAGTAATTCCTCTTAAATTATATTTTCTAGCTTTTTGTATAGCAACTTCAAAAGTCTCGTAAGCAAAAATTTGATAATCAGGACGTTCTTTTTGTAAAGATTCTATCAAATCTGTTCTTTTAAATTCCATATATACTTTATTCAAATCAAGATTGCGTTTTTGCTCATATTTTTCCAGTAAAGAAATAAGTGCTGTATTGAGCTGATTATAATATACTGAAGAGGTAGAAGGATTAAAACCTTTAATATCTAAAGAAAACACATACTTTTCAAGATTAGGAATATGCTCAAAAATATCTTCCAAACGAATTACTCTATATTTTGTATAAGGTGCAGAACTTATATATTCAGCTCCTTTGATTTCATTCCAGTTTTGCTCATAAATTTTTCCTTTTTTATTAGTTTTAGTTTCTAATTCTTCATCATGAAAAGCCACCAAAACACCATCTTTGGTCATCTGCACATCAATTTCTACTCCATTACTTCCTAAACTCAAAGCGTACATAATTGATTCATAACCATTCATTGGATATACTTGACCTATTCCCATTCCACCATGACCAATAACTTTTATGGTTCTTTCAGATAAGTCAATATTAATTTCCTCTTGGTTACAGGAGGTAAAAGAAAAAACAGAAATTAGAATAAGAAATAGAATTTGTATTGATTTTTGAGAGAGTAATAATTTTTTCATTGGAAAGTAAAATTAAAAAGTAAAAAAATGAGATATATCAAATTGATTTTAAAAAGCATAACCAACAGTAAGCCCTCCCCAGTGCTGATAATTTGTATTAAATTCTAAAATGGGAGTATAAGCAATCCTAAATATCAGTCCTCCTTTATTTTTTTGATAACGATAACCTACCATAAAATGAGTATGATTATGAATATCCCGTTTTGGTTGAAAGTTAGAAGAACTAGCTCTCACAAAAGAAGTAATTGTTTGCCCTGCTCCAAATTCTAATTTATGGTTTGTTCCATACAAAAAATGAAAACCAACAGGAACTATAATTTCTGGGTTAAATGTGTCTGTATAATCATTTAAGTAATAGGTACTTACTCCTAAACGAAAAGCAAAAGCTATTTTTGAATAAGAGGGAGATGATTTGCTGGATAAAAAAAATAAACGTTCATAATTAATAGAACCATATCCTCCTGCTCCAGCACCTTCAATATAAATTATGTTTTTTGATATATTTCCTGCATAAGTTGATTGAGAAAATACTTGGGTAGAATTATTTAAAAATAAAAACATGAAAAAAAACATAAAACCCAAAAAATTAAAAAATGGACGCATAGTCATCTTTTTAAGTTGTGATATGTTTATTTATACGTTTTTTTTTATTTATAGTTGTAGGTACAATCTTTTATTAACATTTTTTGAATGACTATTAAAAAAACAAAATATTTTATTTTTATTAAAACATTTTACAAAACTCTTTTTTTTACTATAAAATGTTAAAAATTCCTTTTGGAGATACTTGTGTTTTTTACTTACTGCTAAACTTTAAAAAGCAAAAAAATCCCTTTTACTTACTTACGAGTAAAAGGGATTTCTATTTTTATATAAAAGTCTGTATATCTATTTCTAGACTAGATATTATTTTTTAATTTTAATTAAGCTGCTTTTTTGCCTTTCATGCTTTCAGCACGACCTAAAGCACGCTTTGCTTTATTTACAGCATCTGATTTTTTATGGTTTTCTACGATTGTTTCGTAAGCCTGTGCAGCCATTGCATAATCGTTTTTAAGTTCATACGCCAAACCTAATTTCATCAAATATTCTGGTGTAAAGAAATCGTTTGGAGAGTGATTTGAAGCCTTTTTGTAATATGTAATTGCTTCATCTAAATTATCAAGTTCCATATACGCATCTCCAATTAAAGAATAAGCTCTAGCTTGAACTAAATAATCATCAGCATTAAATGCTTTCAAACTTTCGATAGCTTCATTGAATTTTCCTTCTTTCAAATAAGCAGTTCCTTCATAAAAAGCAGCCAAATCGCCAGCTTTTGTCATAGAATATTCATCAGCAATTTTTTCAACACCTACTGTTGTAGCACCATCACCTTTAAGAGCTGCATTCAATGAATCTTTTTCGAAGTAAAATTGAGCTGCAAAAAGTTCTTGTTGAGCTTTTGTTTCTTGCTTTTCTACATACCATTGCCATCCAAAAATACCTATGACAGCCACAGCTACTAAACCTAAAACGCCAAATATTCCGTTTCTTAATCCTTTGTTTTCGCTTACTTCTAAAATACTTTGTTGCAAACGGTCAGCTTCTACAGCTTGATAAAACTGTTCTGTTCCAGCTTCGATATCTGGATTTATTTCTTGAGCTTCTGTTTTTTCTCCTGCTTTAGCTTGCGCTTTTACTGTTTTTTTGTCTGTTGTTTTTGCCATTTTGATTTTATGTTTGATTTCTTGCTCAGACCCTAAAGGTTTCAAAAATCCTTAGGGTCTAAAATTAAAATTCGTTTGTTATTTCTTTATTACTGCAAAATAGTTATTCTTTTTGAATAAAATTTTAGGCTGCAAAGGTAACAAAAATATTTTTTAGGTTACTAATTCCTAATCTCTTTTTTTTTATGTAAGTCTATTTGCACTTCTATTTTTTTCTTATTCAGTTTTATCACTTTCATTTTTGGTAGTCGGCTTTGGTTTTCCTTCTGAATGAAAAGAATCTGAAGGCGAAGGTGCAGTTACACGAGTACGAGAACCGACATGCTGAATAACCCATGATTTACCCCAGTTTTCTAGTTCCTCTTTGCTCCAAAGTGAAGGATAAAAAACTTGTCTTTGAAATCTAGGAGGAAGGTATTTTTGCCAATTAGTGCCACCCGTTGCTGCAACAGCTTCTGTATCTTTATTTAGATAACGAACAGCAGCTTGAAAATGAGAAAGTCGCCAATCTATATTTACTAGAGCATCAAGGGTACGAAGTTCTTCTATTATTTTGTCTTTAAGATTCGAATCTTGAAGGCGATTAGAAAAAAGAAACCACAAATTACGAGTTCGGCAGCGTTTGGTAAGTTTTAATAAATCTTCTGAATATTTTCTTTCAAACTGACGTAAAGTAAGTGTTTTTAGTCCAGAATCGGTTTCTATTGCGCCTCTTTTCCAATAAGCATATCCAAACATTTCTTCAATACGTGAATGCTCATCAAACAAATCTCGCTGACTCGCTTCCACCAAAAAACGAAAATCAGTACACAAAATTTCTATTTGACGATATTGTGCAGACTGAAAACCACTTGCAGGAAGCAATGACATTCTAAACTTTAAAAACTCTCTATAATCCATTCCTTCCACCATTATTTCGAAAGAATTGACCAAATGCCTAAAGTAACGATTTACACGTCTAACTTTTTCCAAAAATACTTTTCCATTACTGTCTTTGAGCCAACTTACTTGGTCTAGCTCGTGCATAATGAGCTTAAAATAAAGCTCTGTAATTTGATGATAGGTAATAAAAATAGTTTCGTCTGGAAAATCCGTTTTAGGGTCTTGAAGGCTCAAAAGTGTATCCAAATGAATATAATCCCAATAGGTAAGATAATTTGCATACAACAAACCATCTAAATAAGATACTAAATCCTGTCCCATCGAATCGTATTTGATGGCTAATAATTTTATCTTTTCTTCTATTTCTGGTGTAAGTTCGAAATCCATATTTTTTAGGAATATATATCTTTATTTTGTGTCAAGTCAGTTTATTAAGAAAGTAAAAATAAGAAAAAACGAACTGTTTTGTTTAATCTAATCAAATATTATTCGATAGAAAGGACGTTTTAAGGGTTAGTTTTGTAGTACACATACACTATGAATCAAAATAAAGTCAGTTTCATTAAAAAAAAACCGACATACAATTTCTGATAAAAAACTATTTATGAACACCTTATATATAAAATGCTTATAAAAGAATACAACAAAAACTGGGTTGATAGCTTTACCAAATTAAAACAAAAATTAGAAAGCAATTTGCCTACAAATACCAAAATAGAACATGTAGGAAGTACATCAGTTCCTAATTTAGCAGCAAAAGCCATCATAGATATAGATATTATTTATTTTGATGAAGTTAATTTTGCAAACAAGTTTGAAGAAATAAAAAAAGCATTGGCAAAAATAGGTTATTTTCATAATGGAAATCAAGGCATTAAAGACCGAGAGGTTTTTAAAAGAAGACCTCAAAATGACATAGAAAATGAATTTGATGAAGTATTGGATACAATAACCCATCACTTGTATGTTTGCTCTTCCAAAAGCAAGGAGTTAGAACGCCATTTACTTTTTAGAGATTATTTACGCCAAAATGAAAAAGCAAGAACAGATTATCAAAATCTGAAATATGACTTGGCTGAAAAAGTAAATCAACAGAAAAAACAGTATGCAGAACTAAAGGAAAAAAAAGCAAAAGGGTTTATCAATGAGATTATTGAGAGAGCAAGAAATAAATTCATAAAATAAAAATACTAATTTATTATTTTTCATAAAAAATAGTATCTTGTAGAGTTCATTATTTAATTTTAATCTTACACAAACTACAATCAAAACTATGTTAGACGATTTATTAAAACTCGCTCAAGGACAACTCGGAACTCAACTCACACAAGAAGCTGGTCTATCAGAAGACCAAGTATCCAAAACGGCTGATGTAGCTAAAGATTCATTTCTTACTCAAATGGCTAGTGAAGCAATGAGTGGAAACTTGCCTCAACTTTTAGATATTTTTAATGGAAAAGCATCTACCACAACTGCTAATCCAATGGTTATGCGTCTTGTAGATCAATTTGGAGGCGACATGATGGAAAAAATGGGTGTTTCAAAAGAAACGGCTGCTATGGTTTCGAATATGGTTATTCCTTTTGTAATGTCAAAAATTGGCTCTCCTGAAACAGGAAAAGCAGATGATGCAGGTTCTATGATGTCACAATTAGGACTTGATAATTTGGATAATATTGGGGGAATGCTCGGAGGGTTACTTGGCAAAAAAGGTGGTTTAGGTGGTCTTTTTAGCTAAAATCTTTTAATTTATCTTCCTTTTAAAGTTTCTCATAGTCTGATTTAACTGATAAATTTTGATTGTGAGAAATTTTAGTAATTTCATATCAAAAAGGATTAAACCAACAAATAGCCATGACTACTAGCCCAATAGATAAAATTATCAATGATGCTAAAAATAATTTAGCCGAAAAAGTCAAACAGGAAATCAAAATATCCGAACAAACGACTAATCAAGTGTTTGAATTTGTTAAAGATGCTTATATTCTTCTGTTAGAAAGTGAAGCAGGGGCAGGACATTTCGATGAGTTTCTGAAAATTTATAATGGAACAGCTACTTCTCTTTCTGTTTCTCAAATTACTTCTTTGATGGAATATTTTCATGCCCAAAAATTAAGAACTAACTTAAAACTATCAGATTTAGAAGCTGCAAAAACAGCACAAATAGTTACTCCTTTTATTATAAAACAAATTAGTGGTAAAAAATCAGTTTCTGCCACAGATATAAAAACTTTATGTACACAAATGGGTTTAGATAATTGTATTACAAATTTGGAAGTTCTCAAAAAAAAATGGGACGATTTGTTACCAGAAGAAAAGAAACTACTTCGTCGTTAATTATTCAGTTTTTATTCATGTATTTTGGATTATACTAATTTTTATTTCCAAATATTTAATCTTACACCACTTGATTTTACTTGCTAATCCTTTATTATTCAAAATTCTGAAAAATCCACCTCGTGCAATGGCTTTATTTCCGTTTGTATTGGTAGATTCAGAAAAAGACAAGTACGATAAGGTCTTAATCAATCACGAAAAAATTCATCTTTATCAACAACTAGAAATGCTCATTATTCCTTTCTATTTAGCGTATTTGGGGCATTACTTTATTCAACTCATTCATTATAAAAAGCATTACCCAGCTTATATGAATATCGTTTTTGAAAAAGAAGCCTACCAAAATGAATGGAATTTGGAGTATCTCTCAAATAGAAAATTATGGTCTTTTTGGAAATATTGGAATAAATAACACAAATAATTCCAAAAAATAACGTAGAAATGATACTATTAGTCAGAAAAAATGTTATATTTACGTGTCCTTTAAAAACAGAGTTATAGTATTACTACTAAAGGACAAGAAAAAAGAGGACAGATTTGATAAAGTAAATCAGAAGTATAACCAATATAAAATTGGTATTGATAGTATTTGTTTTACAGTATTTATTTTGATACTTAATTAAATTTGTGTTTTCCAAAGGTTTCTTATAGAAATTAAAATAGTTCCTCTACTTTTTCAGAAAATGTATTTTTACTCCCTTATAGCACTAAAAAACTAGAGAAAGTACCTACAATACATTATTACCAAATAGATTTTTACTACAAGTTTTAGCTTGAGATTTAATCTACCCTTTCAAACTTTAATAGATAAATAAAAATTGGTTTCAAAAACACCATTTTATCTTTAAGTATATTTTTTATTACAACTTCACGTTTTTTTCTAACTTTATTTTTAGACTTTTCTACAAATATTTTTTAGAAATAAACCATTATTCCTACCAACCTTATAAGTCAATATGTATAATATTGAGGAACTCAACGTTCGCTTACTCTCCGAATTGCGTACTATCGCTACCGAAATGGGCTTGAAAAATCATAGCCGTTTAGCCAAAAAAGACCTTATTTATAAAATCTTGGATTATCAAGCTAATAAAATAGAGGAGGATGAAGATAATGATGACACTCAAGAAGAAACAAAAAAATCTTCTGTGTCTTCAAAAAAAGAAACTCTTTCCAAAGAATCCGTAAAAGAAGAAGAAGAAAAAAATGACTCTTCCAAAACTACCGAGAAAAAAGAATCAGGTTACAAAATCCCTACCTTTAGCTTTTTGAAAAAAGATAAGCAAGAAAATAACAATGCTCAAGAAGAAAAAACAGAAACAGCTACTGCCATTTCTAACGAAGAGAAAAAAGAAGAGCCTAAAAAAGATGATTCAATAGAACGAATCCGAGAAACTCTTCGTGAAAGGAAACGTGCAAACCTTATTGGGAAAAGCGATACCACCGAAAATAAAGACAACACAGATTCAAATCAAGATTCAACAAAAGAGTCTAAAGAACGAAATGAAAGACGTTCAAGATTAGATGCTCGTAATGAAGAAAGAAATGAACGAAACGAAAGCGAAAACCTGCGTCGTCGAAGCCGAGTCAATGTAAAAGAAACAGATTCAAAAACATCTATTCAGAGAGCTTCTCAGCGTTCAAAATCAAATGAAGATGACAAATCAAATGAAAATGATTCTAACCAATCCGACAAAGCCAGTCGTTCGAATGATAGAAAAGAAAGAACAAACGACCGAAATACAGACAGAAAAGAACGCTCTTCAAACAAAAAATACAATATTCGTGAGTTTGATGGAGTCGTAACCAGTGAAGGAGTTTTGGAAGTAATTTCTGATGGATACGGATTTTTACGCTCTTCAGATTATAATTATTTGGCTAGTCCTGATGATGTTTATATTTCGCCTTCTCAAATCAAACTTTTAGGACTCAAAACTGGCGATACTGTAAAAGGACAAATTCGTCCACCAAAAGACGGAGAAAAATATTTTGCCTTACTAAGAATTGAATCTGTAAATGGAAAAACTACCGAACAGATTAGAGATAGAGTTTCTTTCGAACACCTTACACCACTTTTTCCTCGTGAACGCCTAAATCTTTCTACAAAATCAAATACCTATTCAACTAGAATGTTGGATTTGTTTGCACCTATCGGAAAAGGGCAGCGTGGAATGATTGTAGCCCAGCCAAAGACTGGTAAAACAGTTCTTTTGAAAGAAATTGCAAATGCCATCGCTGAAAATCACCCAGAATGTTATCTTATTGTACTTTTGATAGACGAACGTCCAGAGGAAGTAACTGATATGGAACGTAGTGTAAGAGGCGAAGTAGTTGCTTCTACTTTTGATGAACAAGCTGATAGGCATGTAAAAGTTTCGAATATGGTTTTGGAAAAAGCCAAAAGATTGGTAGAATGTGGACACGATGTAGTCATTCTTTTAGATTCAATTACTCGTTTGGCTCGTGCTTATAACACGACTGTTCCTTCTTCTGGCAAAATTCTTTCAGGTGGTGTTGATGCAAATGCTCTTCACAAGCCAAAACGTTTCTTTGGTGCTGCTCGTAATGTAGAAAATGGTGGTTCATTGACTATTATCGCAACAGCTCTTATTGATACAGGTTCGAAAATGGACGAAGTAATCTTTGAAGAATTCAAAGGAACAGGTAACATGGAACTTCAACTTGACCGTAAACTTGCCAACAAACGAGTTTATCCTGCTATTGATATTCCTGCTTCTGGTACTCGTCGTGAAGATTTGTTATTAGATAAAGACACTTTACAACGTGTTTGGATTTTGCGTAGAATGATGAATGATATGCACTCCAACGAAGCTATGGATTATATGCTCAAGCACATGAGAGGTACAAAATCAAATGATGAGTTTTTGGCTTCTATGGATAATTAATAATTATTTTTATAAAAAAATAAAGAAAAGCTATTTCCTCTATCAAGAAGAAATAGCTTTTTTTTGAAAAAAATCAAACTTACTTAGTAGTAAGTAAAACATTTTTTCATATATTGCGTTAGTAAAATCAAAGTCCATCATTTTTCTTTATCCATTTCTACTATTTTCTATGTCAGATATTACTATTGCCTCTCACTCTTATTCTTTTGCTTACTTGGATGATAAATTATCAAAGTTAGATACTAGAGAAAAGATAGTTTATTTGGGAGAAGCTCTTTTTCAACAGTTTGGTTATAATGGTTTTAGCTACAAACATATTTCTGAGAAATTAGGAATCAAAAATGCAGCTATTCATTATCATTTTCCTTCAAAAGAAGATTTGGGAATTGCTATTATCGAACATGCTACAAACAGATTAGAACTTTGGAAATTAAGAATTGATGAGCTAAATCTGACTCCTACTCAAAAACTAGAAAGATACATTGAGGATATATACGGTTGGCAAATAAATAAAGGAGATCGTATTTGTATGATAGCTGCTACAGGTGCAGACTACTTTTCTCTTCCCGAAACAATGCAAAAAAAAGCTCAATCATTGGGTTATTTTATAAGAGGAATTTATACAAATGTTTTGGAAGAAGGACTAGAAAAAAACGAGTTTCAGTTTGCTGGAAAAGCAAAATACCAAGCATTGAGCATGTTGATGACACTTCAAGGTTCGCTCATGACAGCTCGTTTGCATGGAAAAGAAGTCTTTCAAATTGCCAAACAACAAATTTTTTTAAATCTTATTACTAAAAAATAAATCAGTTCTTTTTCTTACTCAATTCATTAAAAAAACGTGGCTATCTGACAATTTTTATGGAACGTATAACATGGGTATTTAACAGCTACCATTAATACACTTATTTGCCTTTATGTTCCGTAGGAACTTGATATTGGTAACACAGTTAAGAATGTAGAAACTATATTCTGTTCCGTTAGGAACTACATTGGTAGCATTTAGAATAGGTCTTAAAAAATGCTATGCAACTCGGAGTAAAAATCAAAATTTCACAAAAATTGTCAGATAACCAAAAACGTTTATACTAAATTTATTTTGTCTTAGATTAAATTTTCACACACAACTTACTTATTAGTAAGTATAAATTTTTAACAACTATGAATATTATTTTGCAACAACTACTAAAAAAGCCTTTTTTTGGTAATTTTTTTGTCAAAAATTGGAAAAATCCTTTATCACAAATTCAGCAAGAACAATGGAAAGAAATTAGTTTTCTTAATCCAGATGGTTTTGTTTTAAAAGGTTTGTTTGCTAACGCATTAACTGCCAACCCAAAAGCAAGTATTTTGCTTGTACCTCCAATGCTTAAATCATCAAAAGGTTATTTTTTGAGCAATAACACAGCACAAAAATTACGAGAAAATGGATACAATGTTTTTATAATTGATTTGAATGGTTTTGGAGAAAGTCAGAATGGAAGTTTTGATTTTCCTGCTGATGTATTGGCAGCTTCACAAGTTTTAGAAGAGCTTACTCCTTCTGTTCCTTTAGGATATTTTGGTGTTTCTCAAGGTGCAGCTTGGGGAATTTGTGCATTAGCAAACCCTACTCATAACTTCCAAACAGCTATTTTTGAAGCTCCACTTACCTCTTTAGCAGAGTTTTGGAAACATTATCCCTCTTCTGCTAGAATATTGAAATTTATGCAAACTATTGCACCAGATTTTGAAAATAAAGTTCGTCCAATAAATAAAGTATCACAAATTAAACGCCTAGAAAATATGCTTTTGATATATGGTGATCAGGATATTCATACACCTGTGGAGATGGGAGAACGTCTAAAAGCAAAATCAAATATAAAAACAGAACTTCTAGTATTCAAAAAAGCAGCTCATTTAGAACCTATTAAGAAAAATCCTAAATTATATTTTGATAAAATTATCTCACATTTTGATTCTATTTTTGGTGTTTCTGAAAAAATAGACTTAGAGTTATTTTTTAACAACAAAGAGCTTACTTATTAGTAAGTATATTTACAAAGCAAATAAAACTCCTTATTCAAGTAGAATGAATAAGGAGTTTTATTTGAAAAATTATTTTTGTTGTAATTACCTTTTATCGAAACATGCTTTTTCCTATGATATTTCTAGGATAAAAATGCGTTAGATATTCTTGTGTTTCATTGATTAAGGCTTTAAGGTAGTCAGGATTTATTCTTTCTGCATCTTTTGTTCTTACTTCTTTTGTTTCCTCAACTTTCTGTAAAAACTCTTTTGTATAAGTCAAATCCAACATATCACAAATATCTGTGAGTGTTCGTTCTGGTGTTTCTCTAAAATCTTCGTATCTAAAAAACAACCAATCTGGATAATTGAGTTGATAATATAAAATAGTTTCAGCAAAAATAAGCCATATTCTTAATGCTTTTTCCCATTCTTGAAGGTCTTTGAATATATTTGCCTCTTTTTCTGATGCAATACGCTCGTAAATATTGGGAGAATATGTTATGAGTTTGGGAGAAAATAATTTATCAAAATCCATATTTTCCTTATTTTCTATCCAGTTAGCCACAAAACTCAAAGGGTGCTGAATAAGAATTACAACATCAGCTTGATAATGTTTACTTAACCATTCTGCCAAAAAAATACCATGCTTGTCATAAATAAGTGGACGAATTTCTTGTTTTACTTCTTTATTAATTTGATATTTATCAACAAAACGCTGATATAACTGCTTAAAGCTATTTCCAGATGCTGCCTTTGCATTTTCTTGTCCTATTTTATGACCAAAAAACTCGGATAAAAAAGATGAGTATGGATTATCTTCTTGAGGTGCTATAAATGGAAATTCATTTTCAAATGAAAAAATATCCATCGCATCAGTATTTGGTGAAAAAAAATGAGGTAGATAACGAACCGAAGGAAAAACAGATAAAATAGGTTCTATCCATTCTTGCTGAGAACAAAAAGCTCCTGTAAATAAAATAGGTTTTTGTGTTTGCATTAATTTAGAGACAGGTTTATGGCAGAGAGATTATAGGATTATCCTATAAATTAGTAATAAAATTCATAGTTTACAAAGAACTCTAAATATAATAAAAAATAATCGTCTTATTTGGTAAAATTCTAATTTCCTTCTCAAAAATATTTTCTATTCAATTTTATTTAACGAATCTCATTTTTTATAGATTTTTCATTTTTAAGCCTTACAAATTTGTGATACTTTTGTAGTAAATACTCTCGTTGATAAATCTACCAACAACAGCAAGTATTGATTTTTTAATTTCTAAATTCTATCCCCTATTTCCCAACCCCATTTATGAGTCTGAGTGTCAATCATTTACTAGGAATAAAAGACCTAACCAAAGCTGATATTTTGCATATTTTTGAAATGGCAGAGCAGTTTAAAGAAGTCATTAATCGTCCTATCAAGAAAGTTCCTTCCTTACGTGACATTACGATTGCTAATGTTTTTTTTGAAAACTCTACTCGTACTCGTATTTCTTTTGAGTTAGCTCAAAAACGTCTTTCTGCTGATGTCGTTAATTTTTCGGCAAGTAATAGTTCTGTTTCGAAAGGGGAAACGCTTCTTGATACAGTCAATAATATTTTGGCTATGAAAGTAGATATGATTGTGATGCGTCATTCTAGCGCAGGTGCGCCCCATTTTTTATCCAAACATATCAATGCAGCTATCGTAAATGCAGGTGACGGAACACACGAACACCCAACTCAAGCACTTTTAGATACATTTTCAATCAGAGAAAAACTAGGCGATGTAGAAGGAAAAAAAGTAGCCATTATTGGAGATATTTCACATTCAAGAGTGGCTCTTTCAAATATTTTTGCACTCCAAAAACTAGGTGCAGAGGTTACTCTTTGTGGAATGCCTACACTTATTCCAAAATTTATAAATCAGTTAGGTGTAAAGGTAAGCTATAATCTTAGAGAAACTTTAGAATGGTGTGATGTTGCAAATGTTTTGCGTATTCAACTGGAAAGACAAGATGTAAAAAATATTCCTTCACTGCGTGAATACTCCCTTTATTATGGAATAAACAAAGAGTTATTAGATTCTCTCAATAAAGAAATTGTCATTATGCACCCTGGACCAATTAATAGAGGTGTAGAAATAGACAGTGATGTAGCCGATTCTGAACACTCAATTATCCTTAATCAAGTGGAAAATGGAGTAGCTATACGAATGGCTGTTTTGTATCTTTTGGCAGAAAAAATTAATAGGAATTAGTGATTAGTGATTAGTGATTAGTGATTAGTGATTAGTGATTAGTGAAAAATTTCTTTTTAGGTTTTCTGTTTTGATTATTTTTCTTTATTTTCATTGAATTAATTAAATAAAAACTATACTTTTGATTATGACTATTGAAGAATTGGAAGCTAAATTACGTAAAGGTACATCTCGTTTTACAGAAAATAGTGAGAAGCAAAATGAAACAGTGTCATAAATCCGTAATTTCATTGAAATTAACTGGTAACTATTTTACTGATTACTGATTCAATAATTGTATTTCTCTTTCCAACGTTCTTTCAAAAACTGTCGTATTCCATTCTCTCTTGCATTATTTGCAGGTTCATAGAGTTTTGTATTGGCAAGTTCCTTTGGAAAATATTCTTGTTCTGCAAAATTATTGGCGTTATTATGGGAATAGTTATAGTTTTTTCCGTAGCCTTGTTGTTTCATTAATTTTGTAGGTGCATTTCGAAGATGCAACGGAACAGGCAAATCTCCTTGTTCTTGTACTATTTTTCTAGCTGTTTTGATAGCAACATAAGACGCATTGCTTTTGGGAGAAGTTGCCAAATACGTAACACATTGAGCCAAAACAATTTGAGCCTCTGGAAAACCGATTTGTGTAGCAGCTTGAAAAGTCGTTGTAGCCAAAACTAAAGCTGTCGGATTTGCATTTCCAATATCTTCTGATGCTGAAATAACCAAACGACGAGCAATAAATTTGACATCTTCGCCTCCTTCAATCATTCTAGCCAACCAATAAATAGCTGCATTTGGGTCGCTTCCACGAATAGATTTTATCAATGCTGAAACAATATCATAATGATTTTCGCCACTTTTATCATAAGAAGAAATGCGTTGTTGTGCCGACTGCATTACTTTTTCATCTGTAACTTCAATCTTATTTTTGATTGTATTTCCTTCTTCGTCTTCATTATTCGGGAGATTAAAATTAGGTTCAGATTCTACAACCAGTTCAAAAAGATTCAATAGTTTTCGTGCATCTCCTCCCGAAATTCTAAAAAGTGCTTCATAAGATTTTATTTCAATCGTTTTCTTTTTGAGCTTAAAATCTTTTTCCATCGCTTGCTGCAAAAGCTGCTTTAATTCCTCTTCCGACAAAGGATTCAGAATATAAACCTGACAACGAGAAAGCAAAGCCGAATTTATCTCAAAAGAAGGATTTTCAGTTGTCGCACCAATAAGCGTAATCGTTCCACGTTCAACTGCTCCCAAAAGTGCATCTTGTTGAGATTTACTAAAACGATGAATTTCATCAATAAAAAGAATTGCTCTAGTCTGTCTTTTTGCCGTTTCGATTACTTCTCTAACATCTTTTACACCAGCCGAAATCGCACTCAGCGTGTGAAAAGGACGTTTCAGAGCTTTAGCAATAAGTAAAGCAAGTGTAGTTTTGCCAATCCCAGGTGCGCCCCAAAGAATCATGGAAGGAACTGCACCAGACGAAATAACACGAGCAATTACACCATTTTGTCCAATTAAATGTTTTTGTCCGATGACTTCCTCTAAAGAAGTTGGTCGCATTCGTTCTGCTAAAGGTGGATTTTGTGAGGTTTGAGAGAGCATTTTTTTTGAGTTAAATTTCTTCTAAAGTAGAATTTCCTTTTGAGTTATCACCTGATGTCCATTGCCATTGTTCATGAAGACGGATTTTTCCATTTTCTAGCATTTCAGGCGTAGAATTACAAATTCCTGTCATTAATTCGCCTTTTTCATTGACTTGATGATAACGCATATCAATATTCCCATTTTCATCAACAAGACCAATCAAATGACCTTGAATTATTTTTCCTCCACTATAATTTGAAGTCAAGATATTTCCTTCTTGTTTGTATTCAAAAATAGTTTCGCTAGATGTTTCTCCATTTTCTGTATTCGAAACTGGACGGAATTTTTTGTTGTTGTAGTTCATGTTTTTACTCCTTTTTCAATGAATTAATAATTTTCTGAACATCCTCTATTGATAGTTTAGTTATTTTACAAACGAAATTAACAGAAGCTCCTTCTGCAAGAGCTTGTTTGGCAATTTCTATTGTTCTTTCTTTTTTACCTTCTATTTTCCCCTCTTCTTTACCTCTCTCTTCTGCTGTATTTTCTACATTTCGAATATCTCTATAATATTTCAAACTGTCCTCATACGCCATTCTTTGCTTTTTATCAAACTTGGCGAGTTCGGCTGTTTTGAAAAGTTTATCAAAAATACGCTCTTGTAAGGCTTCGGGTCTGTTTTGAAAACGTTGTAAATTTTGAATTACATAAAACCATTTGTCTTCAAAAGTTTCTAACTCGCTTTCCTTTTTATCAAAAAGAGGAATATGAATTTGTACATAAGTCAGCTTATCATAAAAAACTTCTTTTGTATCAATATTCATTAGTTTGGCTATTGTCTTGACAGATGCTTTTTCTTTTATCTTTTTCTGTTTTGTTGCATAAGAATTATCACCTATCAGAAAATTAAGAATCGAAACAGAATAAACAGCATTCAAACCAAAATCCCAATCTCCTTGCTTTGATTGTTCTTGAATAGGAAAAGTAGAATAAAAAATAGTACGTTCTTTAAAATATTTCTGTCTAGCTTTTTGTAATTCTACAATAAATTTTTCACCTTTTTCATTTTCACAATACAAATCATAAATCACTTTTCTATCCATTGCCGAATGACCGACATGTTCGTTTTTGAGATACGTCAGAGTAGAAATTTTTACATTATCTGGTAAAACAGAATTGAGAAAATGAATCAATAAATCTTTATTGACTTCTGTGCCAAAAAGTTTTTTGAAGCCAAAATCAGTAAATGGATTTAAGTATTTTTCTTGTGTGGACATATTTTTTTCAAATTATTTTCTCAATGAGTCAATTATTTCTTGAATTTCTTCTATTGAAGAATTAGTAATATCTGCAATCATTTCTAGTGAATAGCCTTTAGCAATGCCATTCTTTATAATTTCTATTGTTCTTTCTTTTTTCCCTTCTATTTTCCCTTCTATTTTCCCTTCTTCTTTACCTCTCTCCTCTGCTGTATTTTCTACATTTCGAATATCTCTATAATATTTCAAACTGTCCTCATACGCCATTCTTTGCTTTTTATCAAACTTAGCAAGTTCGGCTGTTTTGAAAAGTTTATCAAAAATACGCTCTTGTAAGGCTTCGGGTCTATTTTGAAAACGTTGTAAATTTTGAATTACATAAAACCATTTGTCTTCAAAAGTTTCTAACTCACTTTCCTTTTTATCAAAAAGAGGAATATGAATTTGTACATAAGTCAGCTTATCATAAAAAACTTCTTTTGTATCAATATTCATTAGTTTTGCTATCGTCTTGACAGATGCTTTTTCATCTCTCTTTTTTTGCTTGGCTGCATAAGAATTATCATCTATCAAAAAATTAAGAATCGAAACAGAATAAACAGCATTCAAACCAAAATCCCAATCTCCTTGTTTTGATTGTTCTTGAATAGGAAAAGTAGAATAAAAAATAGTGCGTTCTTTAAAATATTTCTGCCTTGCTTTTTGTAATTCGACAATAAATTTTTCGCCTTTTTCATTTTCACAATATAAATCATAAATCACTTTTCTATCCATTGCCGAATGACCGACATGTTCGTTTTTGAGATACGTCAGAGTAGAAATTTTTACATTATCTGGTAAAACAGAATTGAGAAAATGAATCAATAAATCTTTATTGACTTCTGTGCCAAAAAGTTTTTTGAAGCCAAAATCAGTAAATGGATTTAAGTATTTTTCTTGTGTGGACATACTATTAAAATTATAATTTCTTTAAAATAATCTAGCCTGTTCGTGTGGAGGCAACATATCAAAATGACGATATGCAAGTGCAGTAACTTCTCGCCCTCGTGGTGTACGCTTCAAAAATCCTTCTTTTATCAAAAATGGCTCATATACTTCTTCTATCGTTTCGGCTTCTTCGGCACATGCTGTCGCAATAGTTGTCAGACCGACAGGACCTCCACCAAATTTATCAATAATTGTCAAAAGAATACGATTGTCCATTTCATCCAATCCATTTTCATCAACTTCTAAGGCTTTTAGAGAAATTTGAGCAATTTTGAAATCAATCGTTCCGTCGCCTTTTACTTGTGCAAAATCTCGTGTTCTACGCAAAAGATTATTCGAAATACGAGGCGTTCCTCTACTTCTTCTTGCAATCTCAAAGGCTGCTTCTTTTTCAATTGGAGTATTCAAAATAGCTGCCGAACGCTGAATAATAGTTGTCAAAAGTTCGGCATCATAATATTCTAAACGCAAATTAATTCCAAACCTAGCACGCAAAGGAGAAGTCAGAAGACCTGAGCGAGTAGTCGCACCAATGAGCGTAAAAGGTTTTAATTTTATCTGAACCGAACGAGCATTGGGTCCTGTATCCAACATAATATCGATGCGATAATCTTCCATAGCTGAATACAAATACTCCTCAACAACAGGATTAAGACGATGAATTTCATCAATAAAAAGAACGTCTCCAGCCTTTAGATTTGTCAGAAGTCCTGCTAAATCACTTGGTTTGTCCAAAACAGGTCCCGAAGTTGTTTTTATATTTGCATTTAGTTCGTTCGAAATGATATGCGAAAGCGTAGTTTTTCCCAACCCTGGAGGGCCATGTAAAAGTACGTGGTCTAACGGTTCCCCCCTATTAGTGGCAGCTTTTACAAAAACTTGTAAATTTTCTAGTATTTTCTCCTGTCCTGTAAAATCAGCAAACGACAAGGGACGCAAAGCACGTTCGATGTCTGCTTCTGTTGTAGTTGTTTCAGGTTTTATATTTGGGTCTATGTAATCTTGACGCATAGTTTTTCACTTTTATATTTTTATTCAAATTTACCAAAAAAATTAGCAATTTGCATCAATTTGAATAGTTTAAATTTTAAAAAACAGCAATAATTTACTACATTTCCTTACTAAATTACCATTTTCTACTTTTGTAAAAGTATTTGACTTTTTATTCTACTATTTTTCTGATTTTACCTTCACAAAATAATTTATGAAATTCAACTTCCTTCAAAAAACTACATTAAATTTCTTTTCTGTTTTCTTTATTATTTTTTGTTCTGCTTACTCTTCTAAAAATCAAATTAATAATAGAATAGATAATGAAGTTTTGGGTGTGCAAATACATGACGAAGAAGTCCAAAACCCACAAAAACGAAATAAAAATAGACTAGAAGGCTTGCTTATCAAAAAAGCAGATAGTTTTTATTTTGCCAATAACTTCAAACAAGCTCAAACTCTTTATGATATGGCTTTAAATAATGTTACTGATGCAGAAACAAAGAAATATTTACTACAAAAAATTGCTGACACAAGAGAAAACCTTGAAGAGAATACAACTAACAATTCGATAAAAAAAAGAAATTAACAGTTATTTTTTGATACGAATAATAGCCAAATCATCTGTAACTACGTGATTGATTTTCTTTAAATTTCTAACTTTTCTATCCAAAAAATTATCAAATTCGGATTCTTGATTGTCTATTAAAAGATAATTGATTATTTCAGATTCACTTTTTTGATGATTTTGATTTTCTAAATTTTTGAAGGTAAATATTCCATCTGTAGAAATTGATAAATCTTCAAAGTTAGAAATAGATAATTTTTGTTGTTGATTTTTATAAAACTCTTCAAAATTTTCTGTCAGATGATAACCCAAATAATCAGGCGTATTATTTTGTTTGTATTCTGTAAATTTTCCATCAACACAAATAAGTCCGTCGCCTATTGTTATTAGTTCAGCATTGTAATTTTTTGTATCAATAATTCCCAAAATAAGCGTAGAAAGCAATTCATTTGTTTCCAAACCTAATTTATTCTTTATTTCTTTTGTGTCTTCTATAAGTTCTTGAAGGATAGTTTTGAGCTTTGATTGTAAATCTACTTCTTGATTTTGCTGTGAAACAAACTCTTCATAAAACATATTCTTAGCTATTTTTCTAAGAATTTTCCCATACAAAATAGAAGTAAAAACAGATTCTGTTCCCATCGTACAGCCGTCCAAAACAGCAATTAAGATTTGATTAGAAGCGAGTTGTTCTTTTATCAAAAAATCTTCGCAGTAGTTGGTGTGAAACTCTCCGATTTGTAAGGTGGTGTATGTTTTCATTTCTGTAACTTCCTAACAACCCATTGGCAAATTTATCAATATAAAATAATTTATTTTACTTCCATTTTTATCTGTTACAACAATCTTAAAATTAAATTGATTAATCATAACAGAACAAGGATAACTATTTGCATTTTTGCAATTTCTAGCTCGTTCTGTAAATTTATTTTCTTCCCCACCATATTCAACCATAACAGCTTCTAAAATCTGTTTTGTGTTTACTTTTGGAAATAATTTAGACTCCTTTTCAGAATATTCTTTAGAAATAAATGAATTATTCTTTATAATTAATTTTTGCCATTCTGAATTAAAATGTTTCCAATTTAGCAAATCAAGATGTGCACCTTCTTCAGATACACCTAAACTGGTTTGATAGCTCTCAAATACTTCTACATCTACAATAGAAGAATCTTTTTGAATAATCTCAAAAACCTTATTTTTAAAACTTTCACCAAGTCCTGAATTAATTTTAATTGAGTCTGTATAAGTTTTTTCAAATTCATCTTCTTTAGACCAAATATCAGAAGAAATGAATTTTATATTTATTTTATCGAATTTCACAATAAAAATAGAATCCTTTTCAATTCTTTTTTTAATCTCTTTCCTTTGTAGACTTACCTCCTTTTGATTTATTTCAACAAAATTATTTCTTGTTTCTTGATTCTTAATATTACTTATCTGGGTTTCATCTGTATTAGATTGAGTTTCTTTTTCAGAACTACAGGATATGAAAAGCAATAAAATTAGTAAGGCAAATAATGTAATTTTCATTTTAGATTTCTAGTTATAATTAAACTCCAACAATTTCTTTCAACCGTTTTTCAATTTCTCTCCAATCGGCATTCAAATTTAGTGTTTTTATTTGAATTTGATGATTTTTGAATTTATAATCCAAATCATATTCTTTTTCTATAGTTGGATAAATCAAAATTCCTTTTGCATTTTGAGTCTTTTCGCTTCCGTTTTCTTGATTCAATAAATAACTAAATAATTGATACAAATTAGAAGAATTTATTTTCTCTTTACCAAAATTTTCTTTCATTGTTTCTTGATAATATTTGGCATCAATGATTATTTTTTCGGTTTCATTTTCTAGTGAAATATCTGTTATCATAATTGGGAGATATTCCTGACTTTGTAAAAGAGATTTTTTACTTTGTAATCCAAACTTATTTTCACTCTTCTCAAAATTCCATTTTATAATTTCTGCTTTTATAGTTGTAAATTTTGTTTGTTCTAGCTTATAAAAATTACGAATAAATGCCTCAAAAAGTTGATTCATTTTTCGTTCATCTCTTGTAAAGTCTGAAAAGATATAACTTCCTTTATTCTCTTTCTCTTCATCTTTTTTACTTTCTGAAGGCAGCGTGTTTTCAAAAATAATCTGACAAATATTCATCACAAAACCATAAAAACGGTTATTTCTATGAATCTTGACTTGAGAGAAAAGAGCGTTTTTGAGTTCAATTTTTTCTATCGTTTTGGGGAGTTTTCTTTGTAGGAAAATGAGTTCTGTTTTCAGTTTTCTATCTACATTCTTTGTTTTGATAAGCCGTTGAATAGTAGAAAGCAGAATTTGATTTTGAAGGATATTAAACGAAAAATCATCAAAACTACAAATCGTTTTTTGTCTTGATAAAAGATTTTGCTTGAGTGTCTGACTGACTTGCAATTTTCCTTTGATAGCATTTATTTCTTGTTCTATTTCGATATAATCTCTATCAATTCCACGCTTTAAAAGCACTTTTGTAGCTGTAATCAATACTTTTGCAAACAAATCTAAAAGCTGTGTTTTGTCATCTATCGAAACTTGAATGCGCTGACTTTCATCTAGTTTGTTCCACACATAACAAAGCAGATAATAGATATTTTTTATGGGGATTTTATTCATTTTGCTTTAAGTATCTTGAAGTACCAATATAGAATTTTTGAAATTTTTATTTTTTAAATCTTCTTTAGTAATCCCAAAATAACCAATAGATATTCCAATTTTATTAAATCCAGTTATATCATTTTCTAAGGAAAATTGTAAAAGAGTAACAAATTTAGGTCGTATGTTATCAATTTTCTTTTTGTCTTGTTCAGATAAATCCCAAGAGGTTAAATTTAGATAAGAAAATGCCCAATCTCCTGTTACATCACTTTGTATAGGCATTGTGTAACCAAGTATTTGTTCTCCTTCATTATTCCCATGCATCTCATTGAATGTATAAAAATTCTCTCTATCTTTTTCATTTATTGATTCAGCTTCTAAGGTTTCATAAGATGGAAAAGTATAGATATTTGAAAAGTTTAGAGCTACTTCGTTAAAATGATATAAGGAAATTAAATCACTTGGAAAATCAGTTTTTTCAAGATTTTCGTTTTCAGAGTACAATACAGAATATTCTTGTTTATCAAAGATAAAATTATACTCTGCTCCAAATTGATTTTCTGGTTCTTTGAAATGAATAAAGAAATATAAAATTCCTGTTTTTGGAAGTTCATTATTCAAATCATATTCTTTAAGTTCTGAAAGATTGATTTGAGCTAAAAATATCATTGGTTTTCCTTCAAACCTAGCCCATTCTATATCTTTTGGCAAATCTGGTGTACCTCCAAATTTAGATTTTCCTAAACCTATACTTTTACTTTTCTCAAAACTAATATTGATAGCAGGTTTTAGAAATGATTTTATATAATCTATATCTGTAGAATCCCATTCTAACTCTGTTAATTCTTTTTCATAATAGCTTTTTAGTTCGTCTGTTTTCATAGATGAGTTTGTTGTTTTTGGAGTACAAGATATTCCTAAAAATAGGATAAAGAATATTAGTAATTTTTTCATTTTGAGAGTCTTTATAAAAAAATAATTTAAAGGCTATGCAGTAACTAAAATTTTCATCATCTCATTTACTTTTTCATTATTATCAAACCAAATTTCTTCTAAAAGTGGTTGTATTTCAAAATCAAGAACTTGATTGAACCAAATATTTTCTTCTTGCTTTTCCTTTTCATAATCACAAAAATAACTGTGTCCAATCTGAAAACCTTCGCCTAGATTTATATCTGATGCTATTTCTTGATTTACTTTCTGAATAGAAGTTGAAATATGATTGATGAGTGATTCTGAAATTCCTTTTTGAGCTAAAAATTCTTTAAAATTCTCTCCAAAGTCAGGTTTCAAACTCACAAAAGCAAAACGCCTACGCAACGCATAATCCACCATCGCCAACGAACGGTCAGCCGTATTCATCGTGCCAATAAGATACAGATTATTCGGAACATAAAAACGGTCTTCTTCTTCTTCGGAATAAGTGAGTTTTAAAGCAAATTTTTCTTCTCGTTTGTCAGCCTCAATGAGCATCATTAGTTCGCCAAAAATTTTACTCAAATTTCCTCTGTTTATTTCATCGATAATAAAGAAAAAATGACGTTCTGGATGTGCTAATGCCTTTTTACAAAAATCATAAAAAACACCATTTTGCACCTCAAAACCTCCTGTTTTTGTTGGTCGCAATCCTTGAATAAAATCCTCATAAGAATACGATTGATGAAATTGTACCATTTCAATATTTAGGTTATTAGTTTCTCCCATAATCTGATAGGCAAGTTTGCGAGCAATAAATGTTTTTCCTACTCCTGCTGCACCTTGCAGAATAATATTTTTCTTTCTTTTCAGAATTTCTACCGTTTGAAGAAATTGTTTTTCACTGATAAATGGTTTGTCTTTGTCTTGTGGGAAATTGTATTTTTTGATATTTTCCTTTTTAGTTAGCTGCCTTTCTGTTTCCTCTTTCTCTTCTATAATCGCTCTAATAATTTTGTAATCTTGCTTACTTACTTCAAACAAACTTCCTTGATTATTACGCAAAACAGGGCAATCTTTCAAGTCTTCATTATTTTTCAACTCTCTCCAACTTATCGGAACTTCTAATTTTTCGATAAGTTTGAATTCAATTATTTTATCACTCTCTATTTCGTGCAAAGGCTTCGTAATCTCATAAATTGCTTTTATCTGCTTTGTAGGCGTACTTTCATATCCTAAAACGATGTCTTTCTTTTTTACATTTTCAAAGTTTCTATATGTATTTCGTTTGTGTCCTTTGTCTGTAAGTGCTGTGTAGGTTTGAGTATCTCCTACTTTGCTCTCACTAATACTCCAAATTTTCGGATTTGCATTAAGCCACCAATAATTTTCGTTTTCTATCTCTTGTTTTTGATTTTCATATTCGTTTTTTTCATTTAATTCTTGTTCTACATCTGTATCAACTGGTAAATCGTATTTTCTAAATATCTTTTCTAGTTTTGGATATTTCAACACATATTGTTCAAAAATGAATTCATAATTTCTAGCACTTACAAATCTATCATTAGAAAATAAAAATCGTTTCTTTCCATCTATTCCTTGTTTAAAATGTTGGAATTGTTTGGCTGTAATCCATTTGACTTCTCTTGCTTTATAGATAGATTCATTTTTTAGAAGTCCAATGTTATAATCATCAATAACCTCACTTGTCAAAATTCCTATTCCTAAACAATGATTAAAACCTTTTGCAGCAAAAATCACATCTCCTATTTTAGCCTGTTGAAATAAAAGAAATCTAGTATTGTATTTAGGGGAGGCAGTATGATGATGAAAAATATTTTCCTTATCAGCAGTTGCTTCATATTTGTAATCATATTTCATTTCTATAAGACCATTCTCAAGATAATATTGCCAATCTCTATCCAAAGACTCAATATCAATCTTGTAATAACTACGAATATCTTTAGTAATTTCTTCTTTTGACTCTTCCATAAATATAGCTTGTAGCGCATTCTTTAGAATGCAATTTTTTATCTAAATTTGATGCTATAAACTTACAAAAAATAGTAAAACGAAACTCAAAAAATGATTCTTTACGCAGATAGTGGCTCAACCAAAACAGACTGGGCATTAAAAACCGAAGATGGAAAAATCTTGACTTGGAAAAGTGGAGGCTGGAATCCTTACTTTCTTTCTACACAACAAATGATAGAAGAGGGCAAAGATTTTATCAATACATCTTATCTTGAACATCAAAATGAATCTCATCAAGATTCTGAGGATTATTTGGAAGAACATTTATATAAAGTAACTCAAATTCAGTTTTATGGTGCTGGCTGTTCGACAGATGAAAATAGACAAATTGTTTATGCTGCTCTCAAAACGCTTTTTCCACAAGCTCAAAAAATAGAAGTTGCTCACGACCTTTTGGGTGCTGCCCGTTCGGCTTATAATGATTCCGAAAATCAAAAAGGAATTATTCTTATTTTGGGAACAGGCTCAAATGCGTGTCTTTATAATAGTAAAAAAATAACTCAAGAACTCACAAATTTAGGCTTTTGGTTGGGAGATGAAGGAAGTGGTGGTTTTTTAGGAAAAAAATTAGTAACTGACTTTTTGTATAATCGTTTGCCTAAAGAAATTCATTATTTATTTCATCAAAAATATAAACTAGACAGAGAAATTGTTTTGAAAAAGGCTTATCAAGAAACAAAACCAAATGAATTTTTTGCTTCCTTTGTTCCATTTTTACATAAATATAAAAGTGAAGCATCTATAAAAAAACTAATTGAAACTGCTTTTGATGAATTTTTGGATAGGATAGAAGAAGAATTTAAAGATTTGAATCTTAGTTTTTATGCTGTGGGTTCGGTAGCTTATTTTTTTGAAGAGATTTTGAAAGAACGAATTTCAAAAAGAAAAGGTAATTTAGTACGAATTGTTAAAAGTCCGATTGAAGGTTTGATAAATACTAATAACTCTCATTAATTACGTTAGAAGCCAACCAAACAGGATAATTAAAAACCACCTTTTAAAGCTATTTTTTTGAGTTTTGAAGGTGGTTTTTCTTTTTCAAAATATTTGTTTTAGGACTTTTTACGCAGATTAATCATTCCTCCAAAAACAATATTAAGTTGTGAGAAAAAGAAAGTTTGATAGGCTTTATCTGATTTTGAATACGTCGTTTCTATATCAGGTAAATTGATATAACCTCCTTTAAATTCAGATTGAATAAAGAATTTATTAAAAAATGCAACTCTTGCTCCCACTACACCACCAATTCCATATCCTGCTACATGAAAATCATCATGTCTTTGTTGTCCTAACAAAGTCGTATTTGTTCTTGGATATAAAAAACCAACTCCTACTCCTTCATTTAGACTAATTTTGACCTTATTAAAATCAAAAAGCAAATTTGAATGTCTGACCTCAACATTTACATAATTCAGACCATCTGTATGTTCGAATTTTAAAAAATCATCTGTTAGTTGTATGTCATTATGAAAATAATCAGCATTATAATTTGAAGGTGTATCGTGAATATAACCATTAATATCTACAATTTGATTTTGTTGTACGACATATTTCATGTGGTCTATTCCAAAGGAAATGTCCCAGTTTTCTGTCAAATAATAACCTACTCTAAGGTTATATTGAGGAATTGTAATTTTGTTTAGCTTGAAATAAGGGTCGATTGCAAACTTAGATTGTCTGTCTTTTGCAACTACATCTTTTAATGTAAAGTTATAATTGCTTCCCTTAAAATGAATATCTGAATTGGTAAACCAGCCTCTATTATATCCCCAATAAAAATACATTCTACCTTTAGAAAAATTAGGAATAGATGTGTTGATAGGCGAAGTAGTTTGAGCAAAGCCAAAATAAGGCATAAGCACGAAAAAAATAACTATAAATATAGCTCTCATTTTTTGTTGTAAGTAAGTAGTTGAGTAAGATTTGTGAATATAATCTAGCTTATTTTATAAAAAATGAGCAACCTAAATTATAAGTCTGCAAAGGTAACTATACTTTTTTTAACGCTGAATCAATAAATCCACTAGAAAAGTTTTATTATGATTTTTTTCAAAATAAGTAACTGAGCAAAATAAAACATATCTAAAAAAAGAATTAGAAAATGGAAACTTAAACTGTCAAGAAACCTTTGAAGTGTCAGATAGATTACAATAACCTATAAATAATTTTAGCGGTTACTTAAATTTAAAAAAGCCTATTCAAATCAAGTTTGAATAGGCTTTTTACATTCTTTACAAAAGCAATTTTACTAATAGTTAATCATATAACTAATCACTTAATCACTAATTTTATAATGCTGGATAATAACTATCTAATGTATTTACAATATCTTTCAAACGAGGAAGGTTTACAGCACGACGAATTCCTGTAACAGCTTCACCTTTTTTATTCTTCAAGATTTCAATTTGAGTATTTACTTTTGCAGGTTCGCTACTCAAATTTTGTGCGACTGCTCCTTGCAAAATAACAATCGTATTACGGCTATTTTCATCTATCATCGAAATATATTGACCATAGAGATAATCAAATTCTTTATACAGATAAATTACATCTTCAATCTTTTTGTTGGCTTCCATAATATGAGGATATTTTGCCATCAACTTTGAATAATCAACCTTGCCACCTTTTGCAAACTCATTCTCTAATTTATCAAAATAAGCAGTAACAGAAGATTTATTATAGGTTCTAAAGACAGTTAATAAATATTCTCCATTGGTAGCATTTCCTTCTGGCTCTTTGAGCTTGACATCAAACTTCAACCCTTTTGCTTGAAGATTCACATATTCAGTCAGTTTATCGTGCAAATTGGTAGTCTGAACTTGATAATTATCGATATTATTAGCAAAACGAGCATTTACCAAATTTAGCTTTGCATAATACGCTGTATATTTTTCTAACTCATTTTTGAATTCTTGGACATCTTTTTCATCAATATCCTTTCTTTGTGCAGCAATTCCAGATACAAAACCCAAAACAGAAGTTGCAATATTTATAACAGGTGTAGCAGAAGCAATATTACTCACAACAGGATCTTGCAAAAGCATATTAGCAATATTGAGAATTTTTGAACCTCCTTTATCTTTTTTACTAACTAACTTTTTTTCCATAAGCTGCATTACTTTGTCATTATAAGAAAAACCAAGTGTTTCATCAGCAGGGTTATTCAAACTATTGAGCATGGTTCGGTAGCTTTCTACTTGATTGATAGCATAAAGTGTATTCAAACGGTCGTTTAAAACTTCAAAGAATTCAGCCGAATGAATCAAATTTGTCTTGACCATTTTATAACGAGCCTCATCTGTAAGCTCTACACGACGAGAAACTCCTTTTACAATCGCATCATTTTTTTCAACAGTTTCTTTATAAAGACCTAAATCAGAAGAAAGTGTATTGATTTGAGAAGAACGATTTCTTAAAGAATCAGTAAGAGCCAAAACTTTCAAACTATCTCTTTGGCGTTGGTCTGCAAGAGTTTGATAACGACGTACAAAATCTTTGTTTTGTTGTTGAAGTTGGCGTTGCTCCGAACGAAGCTCATCAATAGCTTTCAAAATAAGTGCAACACTATCTTGTGCTGATACCGAATAAACAGCACCAAATACAAAAAATAAAAGTAAGAATAAGAATTTTTTCATAATATAAATTTATGTAATACACTTTTTGGAATGTAGTAATGATTTTTGAATTTTAACTAAAAGATACAAATAAATTGATTACTCAAAACAAATAAGAATCTTTTTACTGAAAAAAATCAGAAAAAAAGTCTTCCTCTATAAAAGAATGGAAGACTAAAACTTTTTTTAAATGATAAAGACAAGTTGATACAACTAAATTAACAATCTTTTACAGGACAAGGAATTGGACGACCTCTTTTGAGTTTTTTCTTTTTCATGGTATGTCCTTTATGTGAATTGCAAGAAGTAATCGTAATCATAAAGGCAGGCAAAACCATAAAATAAAGAAAATAGATAGATTTTATTTTTATATTTTTCATTATTGCTTGTACTTTTTTATATTTTCTTTTAGAATCTAATTCTTATCTCTTTTTCTTAGAAGCTTTGTAACTTTTGTATTTTGGAGTCCATGCTTGTTTTGGAGCATGCACACAACTACTCATAATGGCAGTAGAAAAAATAGTCAATAAACAGATAGCTATTCTTTTTTTTGAAAAGATAGTTTTTTTAATAGAATTCATTTTTTATTAATTTTAGTGATAATAATTTGCAGTTATTTTACCAAGCTCTTACTGTTTTCAAACGTTGTTCGTGTTTTGGTGAACGAGGTTTTTTATCTCTCATATTTTTACGTTTTGTTGGTGTCCAAGCCTGTTGAGGAGAATGAAGACAACTTTGTAATGTGAAAGAAAGGGTAAAAGCAAAAAGTAAAAATAACGCTTTAGAAGTAATTTTTGAGAATATATTTTTCATATTAAATTCTATTTTAAGGGCTTTAATTTTTGAGTCTGAGGATTAGAAATAAATAAACAAAAGTAGTTTTACTTAATGATGCAAAATAAGATGCAAAAAATAATTTTGATAGAATAAGTTATCTTTGAACTTTTTAGGGCTTATACAATACTTATACAATCGTAAAATTACACAAAGTTTCTATAAAAACAGTTTCTTATTCATTTCACTTATTTCAATAAATACGTTTATGATAATACGTACAAACCTCGTAAATATTGCAGAAAAAACCATTTTCCCTGCACAAATAACAATTAAAGAAGGCAAAATTCATTCCATAGAAAAAGTTGTAGATACAAATAATGAAATAAAAAACTACGCTCTCTGTGGTTTCATTGATGCTCATATTCACATTGAAAGTTCGATGCTTGTTCCTTCCAAGTTTTCTCAAATGGCAGTCGTTCATGGTACAGTTGCAACAGTTTCAGACCCTCACGAAATTGCAAATGTAATGGGAATGGAAGGTGTAGAGTTTATGGTAAATGATGGAAATAAAGTTCCGTTTAATTTCTTTTTTGGTGCGCCTTCATGTGTTCCTGCGACAAGTTTTGAAACAGCTGGAGCAACCATCTCAGTAGAAGATATTGAAAAACTGATGAGCCAACCTCACATAAAGTATTTATCAGAAATGATGAATTACCCCGCTGTTTTGGCAAGAGATAACGAAGTAATGGCAAAAATTGCAGCAGCCAAAAAATACGGAAAACCAACCGACGGACACGCACCAGCACTACGAGGAGAAGACGCAAAAAAATATATAGAAGCAGGAATAAGCACCGACCACGAGTGTTTTACAGCCGAAGAAGCATTAGACAAGCTAAAATATGGAATGAAAATCATAATCAGAGAAGGAAGCGCAGCCAAAAACTTTGATGCTTTGATTGATTTATTACCAGAATATTATGAAAAAATGATGTTTTGTTCGGACGACAAACACCCAGACGACCTTATTGAAGGACATATAAACCTACTTGTAAAACGAGCTATCAAATTAGGAATTGATAAATTTAAAGTACTTCAAGCTGCTTGTCTCAATCCGATTGAGCATTATAATTTAGAAGTAGGAAGGTTGAGAGAAGGAGATAAAGCTGATTTTATTATCGTAAAAGATTTAGAAAACTTTGAAGTTCTGGAAACATATATCAATGGAGAAAAAGTAGCAGAAAATGGAAAATCATTTATCAAAAATGTAGAAACAAAAGCTATAAATCAATTTGATGTACACCCTAAAAAAGCATCTGATTTTGAAGTAAAGAGAAGTAAAATAACAGGAAATAATCAAGAAATTGCTCAAATTCCCGTCATTGAAGCCTTAGATGGACAATTAATTACGAATCCTGTTTTTGTAGAAATTGATGATTTGACAGATAAAGATGGTAATTTAGTTTCAACTATTGAAAAAGATATTCTAAAAATGGTTGTTGTCAATCGTTATACTTCTGATGCTCCGATTGCGATTGCTTTTATCAAAAATTTTGGATTAGAAAAAGGTGCGATTGCTTCTTGTGTCGCCCATGATTCTCATAATATTGTAGCCGTAGGAGTTACAGATGAAGATTTGATGAAGGCAGTCAATTTAGTAATTAGAGAAAAAGGAGGCGTTTCGGCTACAAATGGGAAAGAAGGAGAAAATAATAATCAAGTTTTGCCTCTTCCAGTTGCAGGAATTATGTCTTTAGAAAATGGCGAAGAAGTAGGTAAAAAATATGCTCAAATTGATACCTTTGCAAAAACATTAATGACTAATCCAGTTACTACAAAAAAATTACACGCTCCTTTTATGACTCTTTCATTTATGGCTCTTTTAGTTATTCCATCCTTAAAACTAAGTGATAAAGGACTTTTTGATGGAGGAAAGTTTGAGTTTGTGAAAGGCTGGGAGGTTTAGAAATACTTTTAAAACACAGAGTTCACAGAGGAACACAGAGAAAATACTTTTTTGAATACAAAATTGCTTATTTTTTATTGAAGTGTAATTTTAAGCAAAATTTACAGATAAAATTATTAATTTGTGAAATTATTAATAATCTAACTTAACTATAAAAAAATGGAAACTAAACACATGGAAAAAATCAATGAAATTACTAAAAAAATTATTGGTTGTGCAATAGAAGTTCATAAAAATTTAGGTGTTGGTTTGCTAGAATCTGTTTATGAAGAGTGTTTGTTTCATGAATTAATTGCTTTGGCAAAATTAAAAGTAGAAAGACAAAAAGAAATACCTGTGCTTTATAAAGGATTAAAAATGAACTGTGCTTTTCGTGCTGACTTAATTGTAGAAAATAAAGTAGTTTTAGAACTTAAATCTGTAACCGAAATTCACCCTATTCACAAAGCACAAATTAATACTTATACAAAATTGACTAATTGTAAAGTCGGATTAATTATAAATTTTAATTCTATTTTACTCACAAAGGGAATTTATAGATGGATTATTTAAACAAAAGAAATTTGTATTCTCTGTGTTCCTCTGCGAACTCTGTGTTTAAATAAAAAAACTATGTTCTCTGTGTTCCTCTGCGAACTCTGTGTTTAAATAAAAAATATGCAAGACCCAAATACACACCTTATCATTATGGCAGGTGGAATTGGAAGCCGTTTTTGGCCTTTCAGTCGCCGTAATTATCCAAAACAGTTTCAAGATATTTTAGGAACTGGGAAGTCACTTTTACAACAAACAGTTAAGCGTTTTGAGCCTGTTTGTAAGCCTGAAAACATGTATATTGTTACCAATCAAGATTATAAAGACTTGGTAAAAGAACAATTACCTAACTTTTCAGAAGACCAAATTTTATTAGAACCCTTTTTACGAAATACAGCTCCTTGTATTGCGTATGCGTCTTATAAAATTAAATCCAAAAATCCAGAAGCAAATATTATTGTTACGCCTTCTGACCATGTCATTTTGGATACATACAGTTTTATTGAAAAACTTAAAGTTGCTATTGATACAGCCAAATCAAGTGATAAAATTGTTACTTTAGGAATCAAGCCTACTCGTCCAGATACAGGATATGGTTATATTCAGAGCGAAGAAAATCAAAAAGGAAGTGTCAAAAAAGTACGTTTATTTACAGAAAAACCAAATTTAGAAATGGCAAAGTCATTTTTAGAAAGTGGTGATTTTGTATGGAATGCAGGTATTTTTATTTGGAATGTAAAAACGATTGCTAAAGCATTTGATACTCATCTAAGTGATATTTCAGAAGCATTTGAAGATATGAAAAGCGATTTTTACACAAAAAATGAAGCCAAATCATTAGAAAAAGCCTATTCACAGTTTCATGGAATTTCGATTGATTATGGAATAATGGAAAAAGCTGATAATGTTTTTGTTGTTCAATGTGATTGTGGCTGGTCTGACTTGGGAACATGGAAATCGTTGCACGAACAAGCCAAAAAAGATGAAAACAAAAATGTAATTACAGGAGATGTAATGGCGTATGATACCAAAAACTCTATTATTAAAATTACAAAAGACCGTTTAGCTGTCGTACAAGGGTTAGATAATTTTATTGTAGCTGATTATGATGGTGTTCTTTTAGTTTGCCATAAAGACCAAGAACAAAGAATCAAAGAGTTTTTGGAAACAGTTAAGAAAACAAAGAAAGAAAAATACACTTAATAATAAATTGTCATAGTCACAAAAAAGACCCAAATTTGATTTTAATCAATTTTGGGTCTTTTTTTTACTTCAAAATAAATCTTGAATGTTTTGCTTATTTTACGAATGACTTTAGAGAATTAATTCTCCATGTCGAGTCTGTAATTTAGAGCGAAAGACGAGGCTCGAACTCGCGACCTCAACCTTGGCAAGGTTGCGCTCTACCAACTGAGCTACTTTCGCATGTTTTGACACTACATGGAGTATCAATATTGGTAATTGAATCATAAATTACACTTTCTATTTAGAATTTGAACTTGTAAATAGAGGTCGTTTTCTGATTGCGTTAGCAAAGGTAATACTTTTTTTTAAAACTCCAAAACTTATTCATTTTTTTATCAGACTAAACGCACTATAAAATTAATAAAAAAGAGTTAATTTTCGTTCTCACTTTTAATTTTTTCTCTTTTATGGTCAGTTTAAGCTCTTATTTATCAGAAGTTCCTGATTTTCGTAGGCAAAATAAAAATTACTTGCACAATTTGCAGGATATTTTGCTTTTAAGTGTATGTGCTATTTTTCATGGTGCAGATGGTTATGAAGAAATAGCCGATTTTGGTATTGAGAAAAAGGAATTTTTACAAAATTTTCTACGTTTGCCTAACGGAATTCCTTCCCATGATACTATACGTAGAGTTTTTTTACACTTAGATAGTGCTTTTTTTAATAGTTGTTTTATGGATTGGATTTCAGCTTGCATTAAAGATTTAGGTTTACCTTATCAGCAAATTAGTGTGGATGGAAAAGCTCTTCGGGGTAGTAAAACGGGGATTTATTTAGTTAGTGCTGTTGCTAGTGAACTAGGTTTGAGTTTAGGACAGGTTCAAGTAGAAGAAAAAAGTAATGAAATTACGGCTATTCCAGCTCTTTTAGGAATGCTTTATTTGAAAGGATATGTTGTTTCTTTAGATGCTATGGGAACACAACAAGCGATTGCTCAACAGATTATAGAGAAAGAAGGAGATTATTTTTTAGCCCTAAAAGGAAACCAAAAACATCTTTTAGAGCAAACAGAGCTTACTTTTAAAGTAGAAAAGGCTGATGATATATTTGAGACACAAGATTGGTCAGCAAGTGCTAATCAAGTAGTAGAATATAAAGTAGAGGTAAGTTCAAACTGTAAATGGATAGAAAATCTAGCTAATTGGTTAGGTTTAGTAACTTTAATAAAATTAACTACAAATAGCTCATTACGAGGAGAACATATACGCTATTATATCTCAAGTATTAAAAATTTGAGTGCAAAACAAGCCTATAAATTAGCTAGAGGGCATTGGGCAATAGAAAATAAATTACATTGGCAACTAGACGTTATTTTAAAAGAAGACGAAAAAAGAAACCGAAAAGACAATTCAGTTCATAATTTAGCACTAGTCAGAAAAATAATACTAAATGCTGCTAAAATGTATGAAACTAAACTTAGCACTAAAAAAATGATGAATAAAATTAATTGGAATACAAGCTATGCTGAACAACTTTTTACCAAAATGTTCATTTAATAGTGCGTTTAGTCTGATTTTTTTATAAAAAAACTCCTTACCAAAACTAAATTTTGATAAGGAATTTTCTGGTTAGACAATTAAGGTATTATTTTTAATAAATAATCGTAACTGTTCCTGTCTGTTTTATAGTTTTACTTTTATCACTTGGACTTGTATAAGTTACTTCGTAGTAATAAACACCAGCAGGAACTTTTTTACCTTTATATGTTCCATCCCAAAATGTAATTTCATCATCATTTCGTTTTTGAAGAGCTGAATAAACTTCCATTCCCCAACGGTCAAGAACTTTGATGCGAAGATTTGAATAAAAACGTCCAAAGATTTCCCATTCTTCATTCAATCTGTCTTGATTAGGAGTGAAAGCCTGTGGAATAAAAATCTGAGGGTCGCAATTTGCTTCTACTTCTAAACTTGTGATGGCACTACAAGAATTTGCATATTCAACCGTTACTCGTGCTAGATAAACGCCTCCAAATTCAACATTTAAGAGAGAATCTTGTCCGACCAAATTTTCATTTTCATCAAACCATTGATAACGATAACGAGCCGTAGAATCATAGTTATCTATTTCTACTCCTATTTGATGGAAAATACGGTCTTGGTTTTCATCTTCAAAACATAGAATTGTATCTTTTGCACTTAAAACAGGTGGCTCAATAAAATTAATCTGAACACTATCTGTATAACTACATTCATTGATGCTCACTTCTACATAATACAAACCACTTCTACGAATACGAATAGAATCCGAAGTTTCTCCTGTATTCCATAAATAAGTTGCTCCATAAGGACGAGGCGCACCAATACTAGCCGTATCTCCTTCACAAAGCTGCTGTTCTTGACCTAAATCTATTTGAGGTTGAACCAAAACAACGGTTGTATCTGTAGAAGAGCAGCCCAAAGTGTCAAAGCCTGTAACTACGTAAGTAGTTGTATCTGTTGGATAAACAACAACCGTATCGCCACTATCTGCTGGCGACTGCGACCAAGAATAAGTAAACCCACCATTTGCAATAAATTGAACAGAATCGCCTGCACAAATACTGATTGTATCTGGCTTGTTTAAAGTAATTTTTGGAATGTCTTTAAACTGAACCAAAATACTTGTTCCTGTGCTATCACACACATTTTGATTGGTGTCATCTCCATAACTTCCAATTACTGTATATCTAAAAACACCTGCCGAATCAGAAGAAATAGTTATTTCTTGTGTTGTTTCGCCAGTATTCCATCTAAAATTAGTTGCTCCTGTTGCACGAAGCGTAATTTCTTCGCCTATACAAACAAGCGTATCAGAAGCTGTAATTTCTGTAATCGAAGTTCTATTAAAAGTAACTGTAATCAGACTTTCTGCACCACAACGACCACCACCAAGTGTATCATAAACACCCACTCGGTACGTTTGAGGTTCGTAATTGATGTTAGCAGAATCTTGTTTGAAAACGTGAATTGCTAAAGTATCGATGATTTCTCCTGTGTTTTCATTAATCCATTCATAAATATAACGAGGCTCATGAGAAGGCAAGAAAGCATTTACTTCAACTGAATCATTCTCACAAATAACTAGACTTTCTGGAATATCAATTTCAGGAACAGGAACAACTCTAAACTTAATAGTATCAGCACTTGCACCACACAAATTAGGAGTAGAGAAAATCCCATTTACAATAAATGTATAAAAACCTGCTTCAGTTGGTGTTACTTCAATCGTTGAGGTGGTTTCTCCATTACTCCATTGATATGAATCTGCTCCAACGGCTGAAAGCGTTTGTGTTTGTCCTAAACATAATGTTTTGATGAAAGTAGAATCAATCTGAACACCTGATTTTCTGTCAAAACGAACATTAATTGTATCTAAAACACTACAATTTCCTCCACCTGTTAAATTTGGGTCAGTTACTTTTACTTCAAAACGATTGGCTACATAATTATCAACCATGCTATATGTAATAGCAATTTTTGAATTTGTAGAGACTGTCTGATTACTTTCAATTACTCGCCATTGATACGTAAAATTATTGTTGTGTTCTGGTCTGAAGGCATCCAAAACTAAAGAATCTCCTTCACAAAGACGAATGGTATCACTTGCTGCTGATGTACTTATTCCTAAATCAATATTCGGACGAACAAAAACTTCAACAGATTGCGTATAACTACAATTTGCTGTTGTGCTGGTGTCGGTTACGGTTGCTGTATAAATTCCACTTACATTAACGATAGCAACTTTATTAGAATCTGAAACAGAAACAATTCCATCTCCAAACCAATTAATTATCATTCCTCTTACATTTGTTCTTTCAATTCTGAGCGTATCAAACGTGGAACAATTTGGATTTTCAGCTCCAGTAATGACAAAATCAGGAGTAGGTGCAAAATTAATCCGAACAGTATCGCTAATTCTACATCCTCTAGGGTCTTGAATAACGACACTATACATATTTTCTGCTGTTACATCCAAAACAGAATCGCTTCCAATAATCGTATTTTCTCCTGTTACATACCATTCATACGTTGTTCCGTTGAGGTGTGATAAATCACTTCCTACCAATCTATAAGGCAAATCAGATGGATCACAAACCGTTTTATCTTCTCCCAAATCTACAACTACTTCATCATCAAAATTAAAGATTTTTACTCGGTTACTTATCGTAGAACAGCCTGTAATCGTATTTTCTAAACGAATAAAATACGTTCCTGTGTCCAAAGCAAAAAGTGTATCATTGCCATTGCCTACTGAAATTACAGAACCATCAACATCTATTTTTTTCCAATCATAAATAAAATCTCCTTCAGGCGCAACAAGTAAAGCAGTATCGGTTTTACATTTATATCTATCAACTCCCAAATCTACAACTGGAAGAGGATGTACAATCATTGTCATGATTCGGCTTGTATCTGGACAGCCGTTTGTTTCACCTATTACCCAAATTTGGTCGCCATCTTGGAAAGTGCCTACAACTGGTTCGTATTCATTAGCTACTGCACCTGCTGGCATTGGCAAGCCATTTTTATAAAATACATAAGAAGTTGCTCCTTCGGCTACAAATTTGGTAGTTTGATTGACACAAATAGAAGTATCAGGAGAAGAAATAAGCACCTCTGGTTTTGGTGTAACAGTAACTTCTACAATATCTGATGGAACAGGTAAAAGGTCGCACAAAGTGTCTCTAAGAGCAAGTACCTCAAAAGTTCCTCCTGTTGATTGTACTACATAATCAAATGGGCTTGTTGTTGTTTCTGTTCCTACATAAACTTCTCTTACTGTTGGTGTTCCTACTCTAGGAATTTCTCGGTAGGTAAGTTTCATCGGAAAAGCTCCACTAAGTCTAAAAATAACAGGAGTCTGATTTCCATCACAAATATCTGTACTTCCTGTTAAGACTACTCCTATAGGGGGTAAAAATACTACTGTCATTGTATCTTCTACATCACAGTTGGTAAGTGTATTTGTGAGTCTTGCTATGTACTGTTTAGTTATTTTTTGATTTGCTTGAAACTCGTTTACATTTAAAATAGGTGTTCTTACTATCTGTGTTGTTGTTGTTCCATTTAGTTCAAACCAAGTAGTTGTTGTAACAGGTTGTAGAATAGAAGCCACAGGGATTTCTAAATCTCTAGCTCCATCAGCAGCACAAAATATAAGTGTATCAGGTGTATTTGTTTTTCCTATTTCTCTAATTTGAGCAGATTGATTACCAAAGAAAATAACTGTTACACTATCTTTCAACTTACAACTAGGAAAAAGTCCATTTCCGATATCAATTAATTCTACTTCATATAATGTAGTGTCTGAAAAATTATTTGCTATTAAATCTATATTTGTACCTAAATCAATGATATTACTTGGGTCTGTAATGTCTCTCCATTGGTATCCTATGATAGCTGTACTTGTAGTATAACCTCCAAAAATTGTTTGTGATCCTTGCACATCACAAAAGAACAATTCATCCCCACTTATGGAATCTGTATGTTGAATGATGGCAGCAGGGAAAAATTTAACTTCAATAAAATCTGTATCTGTACAGGTTTGTTGAGTAGTTTCTACTCTAATATTTAAAGTGCTTGAAAAATTATCTACCACAAGAGAAAATACATCATCAGCAAGTAATGTATTTGTATCATCATCATACCATTCTACAACTACACGGTCTGGATTATTCAAACTATCTAATCTTAGAATTTGCGCTCCTTGATCATCACAAAAATTTAATGTTGTAGGTGCAATTATTTCATCATAATAAATATCAGCGACAGGTTGAGGTCTGAAAAAGACAGTTACATGAGCAGTGTCATTACAGAAGGCAGGCGTATTTATGTTAGTGATAATTACAGTATAATAAGTAGAGTCAGAAAAATTATCTGCTGTAATAGTAGGAGTTGTATCAAAAAGTGTCGTAGGCAAAGGATCTGTTTCACTATCTCTCGCAAACCATTTATAGGTTACGTTTGCTGGATTTGCTGGGTTGAAAGCTGATAGTGTTTGCGCTCCTTCTGTATCACACAAAATAAGTGTATCTCCAGAAACTACATTTCCATTATTTGAAATATCTACCAAAACACCAGCAGCAAAACTTACTACAATTTCATCCGTTTGAGGACAAGAAATTGTTTGATTAGGTCGTAAAGCCTCTACTTTATAACGAGTAGTGGCAGAAAACTCATCCACTGTTAGTGTATTTGTAGTAGCTGTCGGAATTAAAGCTCCATCTTTAAACCATTTGTATTCTACATTAGCAGGTAGTGGATTAAGAGAAGCTGTGATTGTTTGTGCGCCTTCACTATTACAAAAGTCAAGAAAATCAGGTGTTGTGCCATCAAAAGCAATATTTACATCATGAGTAGGCTCAAAAATTACTGTAATGATATCAAAAGCACTTCCATTACCCAATAAACTACATTGAGTAGCTTCATTAGTAACTTCTAATTCATACACTGTTGTAGCCGAAAAATTATTAACTACCAAATCAGGAGTATTTGCTATTACTGTTGGGCTTCCTACAACTCTCCATTTATATTCACTTGCAGGTGTATTGGCTGCATTAAAACCTGTAATTGTTTGTTGTCCTAAACTATCACAAAGACGAATTTCATCTGTCGAAACTCCATTATGTTTAATATCAGCAATAGCAGGAGGGCTAAAAATAACCTCTGTTGTATCTCTTTTAATACACCCTTCTGCATTTTCAGTAGTCAATTCATAACTACCCGAAACACTAACTGTAAAATCTTGATTTATACTAAGTATCGTTGGGTCTGGAATAAGTCGCCATTCGTACCGAATAAACCCATCAGGAGCTTCTAAGGTTCTGTCTGTTGTTACTCCATCACAATAGGCTACATCATTGGCTACATCCACTACTATTTCTAGGCTACTTCCTGCTAGATAGCCGTAGGATTCTGTTTGTGCATACCCATGTACATAAGCAATAAAACCCTCATTTGTAGGTAAGGTATTGTCTATATTATATGTTCCAAAAGTTACAGCCTGTCTAGTAAATGACATATCTGAACCAGTGATAGCAGTAAAAGCTAAATTAGCTCCATTGAGTCTTACATTTCCTGTATTTGTGGTTTTAGTTACTATAGTAATGAAAAAGTCGTCAGCTCGTCCTGTTACGATTTCTAAAGCTTCTACATTTATATCTTTTACTGTCTGTTCATTGGCAGACAATAATACAAAATAAGGATCTGCATTTTCTCCTCCTGTCTGTTGAGAAATGGTAAACTGTCCTACTAATATTGGTTCAGTAGAACTAATTACACGAGGTACATTATTACCTTGAGTACTAAATTGATAAAATTCTCCAGCATTTAAGGTTCTAGGAGAAGTAGGATCACCACTAATAGTAACAACAGTACCATCTCTTTGTGCTAATATTTTATAATAATCATAATCTCTAACTGTTAATCCTGGTGCAGCCACTGAAGGAATAGTAACAAAGTTACGTCCCCATGTATTTACAGGTGGTATTTGCTCATAAACATGGTCTGATGAAGTAGCATCAATATTAACACGAGTATTTCCAGAAAAAACAGCAATTGGATTACTTCCTTGTATAAAACTTCCCGTAAGGTCAGCATTTGACTTGACAAGATAAGTTTGTCCTCTATCAAGATTAACAGAAATAGGAATTCCAGCAGGGCTACCTGTTGTTGTATTAGCAGAAGGAGTTATACTAACAGTTGTTCCATCTTGTGTTCCTACTACTAAAAATTGAGATTGACGAATACCTGGAGCATAGCTCATAGTATAGTATTCAGTTCCTAGCCCATTTAATGGAAATATAAGTGTCGCATCTGCTGTAAAAGTACCTCTATTCAGAGCATACAAACTCACTGTTTCGGAAGTGGAAACAAAAACTCCTTTATTTTGAACAGTTTGTACATTAGATACAGAGTAATTATTGACAGGTGTTAATTCTATTGTTTGAGAGCCATTCGCTGCTACATTGATAGCTGCTACATTGGTTGCACCTCCATCAGCGAATACAGTCCCTGTTGCAGCAAAACGTGAAGTTACATACAGACGTATATTAGGATCAGGTGCAGGATCATTGTGCATATAACCCACCCAAAACTCTCTACCTTCCGAAGTACGAACACAAGGGTCAGTTTGAGCAAGGAGAGAAAACGAATGAGTAAAAAATAACGTAAAGAGTAAAAGTAAAAATAATTGCTTCATTGGTTGGTTGAAATTATAGTGAGTAGGCTTCAGTTTGTTATTAATTTTATACAAAAAAAGTAATTACCAAATACAATAGTAATTAATTTCACTAAAAGAAAAGTTGATTACTTTTTATATAAAACGAAAAAAAGAGACACAAAATTTTCTATTAGTTAACTTTATCTAATCCAAAATTTATTCTGTTGATATTTGGTAGATAGTTACAAATATACTTAATATCTTATTAATTATGATATAATATATCATTTATAAAGGTATGCAAAACGAGTAAAGTAATAGGGCAGACTACTTTTTTTATAAAACTTATAAAAATTGAGGGTTAAGTTTATCAGTTTCATAAAAAATTAGTATTTTACTTAGAGAAACATAAAATAAACACACACAATCACGCTTTATAAACTATTTAAAATTATGATTCAAGAAATTGCAGCCCACGAAATACTACAACTTATTATTCGAAAAAAACCACTTTGGAAATGGAAAAAAAAATGTGTTTATACTGATGGAATAGACAAAACTTTTATTCAGCTTACCTTTTTTGATGAGAATAATAATCAAATTGGAAAAACATGCTTTCAATTAGAAACAGGAACAGTTCAGTTTAGTGCCATCACAGAAGAATGCTCTCCCACTACATTAGTAGATTTTTTGTTGGAAATACTAGACAAAACTAACAAATAGCACCTAAATTACTTATTCACAACAACTTTCAATTAAAATTATACGTTTTGAAAGTAAATGCACTTATACTTACAAAACAACTATTATGTTTTCGTCCAAACCAAATAAAAAATCTTTTCTCTCCTTTGATTTTTATGCACAAGCTTTTTTTTCAGGAGTAGCCGTTGTGCTTGCTATTTTATCTATTTTTGATGGGCTTTTTGCTGCGATTGGTTTGTGGCTGATTGTTCCTGTTGCTCTTTATAATTCTGCTGGTCTTATCTATCATATTTTTATGGGAAGTTATTCTAAAAGTGTAGTTATTTTTAGGATAATTCATGCTGTGTTAGGATTTATGTCGATTGCTGGAATATTATTTTATCTCAAAGATAATTTGATAGATGAAGGACTTGTTTTTTATGTTATCTCGGCTATTCCTCTTATTTTTTTAGTCGCTTATTTTATAATTACTTGGCAAGATTGGAAAGCAATGAAAGAAACACAAAATCACTCAAAGCTTTAATTTTACTTCTAGTAAATTATGAAAAATACAACTCTCAATCCCAACAAACAACCCTTTTTAACCATTGATTTTTATATTCAATGTTTTTTCTTTGGATTACTTCTTATTTTTGGAGTTTTATCTTTTACAAGTGGTTATTTTATGATTTTGGGGCTTTTTAGTTTGCTTCCTATTGCGCTTTATAATTCTATTGGAATGACATATCATATTTTTCAAGGAAGTTATTCGAAAGAAGTGGAAACATATCGAAAAATACATGCCATAAGTGCCATCATTTATTTGATAGTTTTTATAGTTGTATTTTTTGTTTTGGATAATCCTGCTAATGAAAATGAACTGACTTTTATTATTTTTTGGGGTATTCCTCCTTTATTTTTGGTTGCTTATTTTTTTATTACTTGGAAAGATTGGAAAGTGATGAAGAATTTGAAAAACTAATTTGCAATTCTAGTATGAGAATAACTAAAAAGGCTATTTTTCCGTTACCTAACTTATATGAACATATAAACAAGTGTTGATTTATAGGTTCTTAAAATTAAAAAGGGGAAAAGTAATTACTTGGTAAAACTGAAAATCAATTATGGAATCTAATTTAAAAAATAATACAGAATCAAATCTTGAAGAAAAAACATTACAAATTGATGTAGAAACACTAGAACGAACAGCTTTTATCTTGAAAACGGTTGCTCATCCTGTTCGTTTAGGTATTTTGAAATTGTTAGAAAAAACAGAACGCCTATCAGTCAATCAAATTTGTGAAGGCTTAGAAGTAGAACAATCGCTTACTTCTCATCATCTTTCGAATATGAAACTAAAAGGAATTTTATCTTCAAAAAGAGAAGGAAAAAATGTTTATTATTCGCTTAGAGAACGAAATATCTTGAATCTTTTTAAGTGTTTGGAAGGATGTGATTGTGTTATGTTTTAAGTAGGATTACTCTTCAATCATTATTCATTGAGTTCTTTTATTTCTTTTCTATTTTCAATAAGTTCTTTATCTGCCTCAAAAAGATACAGTTTTGGAAGACTGTTTATACTTTTGGGCAAATGAGTAATTTTATTATCAGAAAGATATAGCGTTTTGAGTTTTTTTAGATTTCCAATTTCTATTGGAACAGTTGGTATTTTATTGCTCTGTAAATAAAGAACTTGCATATTTTTTAAGGATAATATCTCTTTAGGAAATTCTTTTAATTTATTTCCACTCAAATCAATGTACATCAATTCTTTCAACTCTTGTATTTCAATCGGTATATTCTCTATCTTATTAATTCCTAAATCTAATATCTCTAATTTTTTAAGATTGCTAATTTCTTTTGGAAGACTTTTGATTTTATTTAAACGTAGATTTAATGACCTAAGACTATCTAACTCAAAGATTACAGAAGGAATTTTTCCATTTAATCCACTTATACTCAAATAAAGATTATTTTCTCTTAATTCTGAAAATTCAGAAGGAAGGTCTTCAAAGTTTTTCAACGAGATATCTAGATATTTTAAATTCTTGAGTTTTATAATTCCTTTTGGAAATCCTTCTAAACTACCTAAATACAAAGTTTCCAAACTTTCACATTTCCCAATTTCATTCGGTAAATTATTTATAGGATTTTTACTTAAATAAAGAACCTTTAACTTCTTTAGACTTCCAATTTCAATAGGAACTTGTTCTATCTTATTTGCTGACAAGCGAAGGTCTTTAAGGTTTTTTAGTTCTCCAATCGTATTTGGAATTGATACTATTGAATTGGTATGAAGTGAAATAGATTCTAAATCGGTCAGATGTTGAATAGAAGATGGAATTTTTCCATCTACATTATTTTGCTCCAAATAAATAGATTTTACGTGATGATTTTCTATATACACTCCCAACCAGTCATTACTTACTGTATTTTTATTTGGATCTTGATTAATATCCCAACCCGTATTTCTGTGCCAATTATCTCCATCAGTAGCTTTATAAAAATCTACTAAAGCCTTATACTCTTCAGCAGAAACCCCACTTTGTGAAAAATCACAAGAAGTAAGTAAAAAAATGAAAATCAGACATGAAAAATAACGCATAAATTTTAGGAGTTAAAAATTAAAAAGCCTCTAAGGTTTTTACAATTCTTAGAGGCTAAAAAAATGATTTTACTTCCCTGCCAACATCTTTTCAATGCTAGAAGAAGAAACAAAATGATAATTTGGTTTTGCTTCCTCAAAAATATCTTTTGCTAACGGAAGTGTTTTTGCATTTGCGATAAGTTCTGAATAAATAGGACTTAAAAATTTACGTCTTCCTACATTAACCAAGAATTTACGCAGTTGTGGATATGATTTTTCGTACTCATTATGAGCTACTTTTACAAGCCATTCTCCCAGAACTTCATTATTTCCTGTATCAGAGAACTTAAATTGTTTGTCTAGTTCGTCCATTTGTTGTGAACTAAGCTCATTCGGTAAAGCACGAAGGAAAAACAACCATTGTTGATACGACCAATCTTTTGTATCTAACTGTGCTGCTGGCGTTCCATCTTTCCAAGATTGTGCTGCTGCGATGGCTTTGTCGTAACGCTCTGATTCAATTTTTGGAATGCTAGAAGGAATTCCTGTTTCATAAATCCATTCTTTTGGATTAATTGTCTCCATAGAACCTTCTACCTGCGAAAGAAGATTTTTATCTAAATAAGTTAGAAAATCTTCTGTATTTGTTGTTTTGAAAGCGTATTCTGTAAAATATTGATTCAAGAAAACATCAAATTTTTCTCTTCCAACTGTATTTTCAATCAATTTTAAAAGATAGAATCCTTTGTCATAAGCGATTGAAGTAACTCCGTCATCAGGATTACGCCCTGTAAGGTCAAGTTTGAGTTTGGTGTCTTCTGCATTTCCTGCTTTTGTCATTGCATCTACTTCGTCTTTCAAATCTTGATAAGAAATCAAAGCCAACATTTCAGCATAATCTTTTCCATAAACTTCTTCCATTATTCTGTTCTCAAAATAAACAGTAAAACCTTCATTTAGCCAAAAGTCATTCCATGTCGCATTCGTAACTAAGTTTCCAGACCACGAGTGAGCTAACTCATGAGCCACCAAAGAAGTAAGCGAACGGTCGCCAGCCAAAATAGTAGGTGTTGCAAAAGTAAGACGAGGATTTTCCATTCCACCAAAAGGAAAACTAGGAGGCAAAACAATTAAATCATAACGTCCCCACGCATATTTTCCATAGAGTTTTTCAGCAGCTTCTAGCATTTTGTCCATTTCTTCAAACTCATAAGCAGCTTTAGAAATCATAGAAGGCTCTGCATAAACGCCTGTGCGCTCTCCAATCGGCTGAAAACGTAAATCTCCAACTGCCAAAGCTAAAAGATAAGCAGGAATTGGTTGTTCCATTTTGAAGTTATAAACACCAGAATCATTTTTTTGCTGAGGATTTTCTGCACTCATCACTGCCATAAGCTCCTTAGGAACAGTTACTTCGGCTGTATAAGTAAAACGAATCCCTGGGCTATCTTGTGTCGGTACCCAAGTACGAGCCAAAATAGCTTGTGATTGAGTAAACAAAAATGGGCTTTTCTTTCCTGCCGTTTGTGAAGGAGCAAGCCATTGCAAAGCCTCTGCATCTGATGAGGTTTTGTAAGTAATAGTTACTTTTTGAGATTGAGGAGTAACTGGAATAGTTAGTTTTTGTCCTAAATTTTCGTCTTCAGTTGCAAGCTCAAAATTTGCTTTTTGTCCATCTACTTCTACATTTTCGATGGTCAGACTACGAGTGTCTAAGTAAATTTTGTACATATTATTCTGAACTTCTATATCATAAGTAGCAATCCCTGAAAGCATTTTGTTTTCAAAATCTACATTTAATTTTAAGTCTAAATGAGTAATTTTTGCATCTTCTGGAAGAGCATACGTATGAATATCAGTAGGCGTGGAAGTATTCATTTGAGCAGTAGAATCGGTTTCTGTAATAGAATCTGTGTTCGTTTCTGTCGTTTTTTTCTCTGGATTACAGGCTGTAAAGAGAGAAAGTAAGACCAAACTAGAAAATATAGTTCGTAGTTGTAATGAGAAATGTTGCATAGAATAGCTTTTTAGTGATAAGTTATAAGTGGTAAATGGTAAGTGATAAAATACTATTTGTCTTTATCTGATAAAACCAAATGAAACCACAATAAAAAACGAAAATACAAAAAAAAGAATCTTAATCTAATAATAAGGTAGATTAAGATTCTTTAAAAAGTGATTTTACTTTTAATAATACGATTAGAAACTATGCTTCTTCGCCATCTGTTGCTGGCGTACTTCCAGTTTGATTTTTTGCTTTTGCTGCAAGTTCATTTGCTTTTGATTTTGCTTCGGCTGCAAGTGTATTTGCACGTTCTTTCATAGATTCGTTAAATTGATTTACTTTATGCTTTGTAATTTCTACTTGTCCTTCCAAATCTTCTAAAAGGTCATTTGATTTGCGTGCAATACGACCACGAGTTTTGTCGCCTGCTTCTGGTGCCATCAAAACACCTACTAATGCGCCTACTGCTAGTCCTGCTATGAATGTTACTACACCTAAACCACCGTTATCTGAATTTGCCATAAAAATAATATAGATTAAAAATGATGAATAATATAAAAATTGTCTTGATTGAATGAACTGAAATAACAATAAGCTAATTTAACAAAATTCCAGCTTCTACAAAATAATTATCTAATATAATAGAAAAAACCTCTTTAATTCTTTAAGAAAAAATTGTTTCTCTCTTTTATCAGATTTTGCTTTCTTGATTGTTTTCTAAAATCATTCTTTTAACGGACTACAAAAAAAAAGGTTCGTTAAAATATATATTTTATCAGCCTCTTTCCTAAAAATTATCACAATTATTTTTCTATTTTTGGATAAAATAAAAATACAATTATAAAATCTCATCAAAATAATTTAAAAAATGGACGAAAAATCAACTTCTCAAAATGAGCAACCTAACAATCATTCTAATCATAAATCTAATGACCCTTTACACGGAGTAAAATTAGCTGATATTTTAGAAATCTTAGTAGAAAAACAAGGCTGGGAAAAAATGGCAAAACAAGTAAATATAAATTGTTTTAAAAATAATCCTTCTATAAAATCTAGTCTGACATTTTTACGTAAAACGCCTTGGGCAAGAGAACAAGTAGAGAAATTTTATTTGAATGTGATTAAAAAGTAGCTTTGAAGATTAGAAAGTTATTTTTTGTATCTTTAGTAAACGATGAACATAAATAATAAAAAAATGGGAATTACACAGAATAAAGCAAGTCTAGAAGAGTATTTTAGGATGGAAGAGGTCACAGGCGAAAAATTGGAATACATAAATGGCACGATTCGTTCGATGGCAGGAACGACGATTGAACATAACATGATTAGTAATATGTTAGTAGAACTTTTGAATAAATGTTTGAGAGAAAAAGGATGTTCATTAATTACTGGAGATGTAAAATTATTTACTCAAGCATGTGCAAAAGCATTTTTGTATCCCGACCTTCATATTTATTGTGGGGAACTAAAAAAAGAAAAAATGAAACGAGGAGCGTATGCTCTCAAAGAACCTACTGTAATTATAGAAATACTTTCGGCTTCTACAACGGCTTATGATAAAGACGAAAAATTTGAATGTTATAGGAAAATGAAATCACTCAAACAGTATATTATGATAGAAAGTGATTTGACAGAAGAAGATGAAAATGGAAAACCAAAAACTAAAAAAGAACCAAAAGTATATACTCGTCAGCTAGAAAATGAAAATAAATTTGTAGAAGAAGTTTTAGGATTAGAAGGTGTTTTAGAGGTTTTAGGCTGTAAAGTAAATGTGAAGGATATTTATGAATTTGTGATTTAGATGTAATCAAGAAATAATGAAAACAAGCATTATTACCTTTGGGGTATAGCATTTTTTTAACTTTGACAGTCCTTTCAAAAGGCTGTCAATAGTTTAAAAAATAAGCACTTCTCAATTAAACTATTATCAGAGTTATTTTGGATTACCAAAAAACTACTGACAAAGTGTTTATGAACATGCCCTAAATATTTGTGTCAATTACATCCTTCATAGATTATCTCTTTATCATAACTAAAAGTTCTTCTGTCATTTCATTTTCTTCCCAACAGCCTACTATTTCATTTTTATTTTGATGTTCTTGTTTGTGTCTTATACAAGATATAAAAAAAATAGTTTTGAGTTGGAAGAGTTAAGAACGAAGGAAAAAGATATTATTATAGTGCAAGATTCTATCTTGCACTGTTTTTTTCGTCAGCATATGCTGACAAAATTATAGACACAAGGCAGAACCTTGCGCCAGATGGGGGGGGGTACAATTTCTTTAATTTCTTCATTCATAGATATGTAATTTAGATTTTCACCCTGCTAAGTTGTAGAGTCTTTGTAGATAGCAATAAATTAATCTATAATTTTCACAAGTTCTATACGGTATTTTTCAGCATCTAACAATTTATCACATATTTTAGTCCTTGTTTCTAATGCTGTCAAACCTTTGCTTGATAGAGAAGAAGACATGCGAAAACTACTAATTATAACTTGTTGGATTTCATTCTCATCTTTCAATACTTTCCAAGTTGTTTTCTTACCTGAAGATACCTGCCCAGTTAATTTACCAACAAAAACTGTCAAGCCATCACTAAGATAAAATATATTTTCAACTGTCATTTGAACTGCTTCCATATTTTTGTAACTTTCAAAACTCATAATTCAAAAACTCTCTATCTTCTTGTTTTGCTGTGTAGGTGCTAGTCATAGATTCAGATTTGTGTCGTAGAAAACGTTGAACCATTGGTTTTGGAATGCCTTTATCAAGCATAAGCTGTGCAACAGTATGGCGCAAACTGTGTGCAGAAACATTTTCACGTTTTAGTCCTGCTTCTTTTAGCCATTTATTGGTGATTTTTCTGATGCTACTCGTTTCTTTAAAATCAAACATACTTCCCTCTGCACGAGTGATAGACATCTGGTAATCAATCAAAATCTTATATGTTTCTGGTAAGAGTGGAATGAGTTCTTTTTCTTCTCGCCCTTTTCCCCAAACAGCTAAATAATTTTTTCCTTCTTGTACTTTTATATCTTTCCACGACAAACGAACTACCTCAACCGTTCGTAAGCCTTGATAAGCCATAAGTCCGATAATCGCTTTGTCTTTTGAGTTGGTAATTGAGTTTAATAAATGAGTACGTTCTTGTTCTGTGAGCGAATCCTTAGCGTATTTTTTGGTTGTTCCTCCTGTTTTCAACACTTTTACATAGGCTACATCACGCATTTGCTCTACTAATTTTTCTTCTATTTTCAAATCATCTCGTTTCAACACACAAAACTGTACAAACTGCTTTATGGCTGATAAATAGGTATTCGTAGTATGTGGACTCAGTCCATTATTTTTGCATTGCTGCACAAAAGCCAAAACAGTTGTACGATTAGGAGGGAGAGATTTTGTATCCATAAAAGAATAGAATTCTTGCAATGCTCTAGAATATGTTTCTTTGCTATTTTCACTTAATTGTGCATTGGCAAGGAAAGCCAAAACATATTTATTTCCTTTATAATTTGGGGTAGTGTCATCATAAACTCTATGAATATCATTTTTTTGAGCAAATTTTAAGAATTTTCTACACGCAGTTTTATAAACGGCTGCTTTCTTTTCAACAAACATTTCTATGCTCATTTTGTCGATAGCAAAATTAAATTCCATCGTAAAAACTAAATACTGTTTTGCTATTCGGACGTAATTATGAGGTTTTTCAAGCGACTGTTCAAAATACTTTATGGTTTGATTAATACCAAAATTATTTTCTGAAACCGTTCGTAAAGACTGACTTGTGTTTGAGTGCGATTTTTCCACGTATTTTTTGCTGTATAATGAACTGAAAGAAGTTTATACAAAAATACATTTTTGGGAAATGTTATACAAGTCTTTTTTTGAGAAAAACACGTTGTTTTTACTCAATATTTGTAGGCTCATCATAAATTATATTACTTTCATTTGGATTGATTTCAGTAGGTGTTGTAGGGCTACCATTTCTATTTTTTCTGACGATATAATTTTCTTGTAAAAGGAATGTAGAATCTTTTCCATTTGGAAGTTGTATTTTCACTTCTGCTGTCCACGTTTTGAAAGCCAATCCACGCTCGTCGTAATTATCTGCTTGTGCTACAAACGAAAGATTTACCATTCCATTTTTTTCTTGGGTTTTGAGGTCTTGATAGACTTCTTTATTTTCTAATTCTAATTGAGGCTTGCTGAACGATGAAACCCCCACTATCTTCATTTTGGCTTGATACATATCTCCTTCTGAAAGAATAATTTCATTAGGAGTAACTATACTTACAAAATTATTTATTTCAAAAATAGGGTAATCTATTTTCTGACTAATATAATAGATAGCTTCTGCTTCTCGGTTGGCAATCGCAGCATCCATTGAAGTAAGTGCATACAAACGAACAGCAACAGGAAGATTATCAAAATAGCTTACAAAATCTTCTACATCAAAATCATTTTGTTGTTTGTCTTGTGATGTGTTTTCTGTTTTGCTATCTGAATTTGAAATATTATTTGTTTTTGTAGGGTCAATAAAAAGAGGATTTAGAATTTCAGAATTAGACAAAGAAATTTCTGTAAAACTCCTTAGCTTAGAAATATATTCTTGCTGGGCAGTTCCAAAAGCAAACAGTAAATCAGTTGGTTTTTCATCAGGATTTTGAAGCCATTGCGCTCTAATTTCATTACTTTGTTGCAACAAATCAGAAGAAAGTGTTTGTACTTGTTTGATTCGTTGCAATGTATTTACACCAATACTTGCTTTTCCATTTTCATCTAAATAGCTTCTAAATCTTTCTATAAAAGCATTATTTTTCACTCGCTTTTCTGCCACAAGTTGCACAGCTATTCGGTCAGCATCATGAATGACTTTCAAATCTTTATCTGAAAAATCATAAACTTCAGTTCGCATATACGCATACACAAGCAAACTAATCAATAAAGCTAAAAGAGGAAATAGTATTTTTTTCAAAACAAATAATTTAATTACAAAATAAATCTTTAGTGATGCTATACTCATCCGTAATTAGATTTCGAATTTTCTTCTATCGATACCTTCAAAGTATCAGATAGTTCGTTCTATGTAACTGTACTAACACTTATGAACGGCTTTAGCCCTCAATGAAGTTAAAGTGTCTGACAGGTTTATTTTTTCGAAAACCAAAAGCGTATGAGTATAATTAGAGATTATAGGGTACATCTCAAAATGTCGTTTTTGCGAAATGATGTTATTGGTGTTGCTACATTAAAAAATGCTTGCAATAAATAAAAAACGACAAAATGAGATATACCCAAATTACAGACCAACAAAATAGTAAATATAATCAAGTTAATAAAAAATAAAATTAACTGACAACAGATTTCTGATAATTTATAACTGACTCTTCGATGCTTTTTTCATTCATTACATCTGGATTTTTATTTAATTCTTTTCCTGTCAATAAAAAATACAGATGGCAATAACGTTGCGAAATTCTGTCAATTACTTCTTCGGTCATTTTAGGAATTTTTTGTCCTTCTTTTCCTTGAAAACCATTTTCCATGAGCCACTCTCTTACAAATTCTTTTGAAAGCTGGTTTTGACGTTCGCCTTTTTCTTGTTTTTCATGGTATTCTTTAGCATAAAAATAACGAGAAGAATCTGGCGTATGAATTTCGTCTATCAAAATAACATCTTCTTCTCCTTCTTCATTCTGATACACACCAAATTCATATTTTGTATCTACCAAAATAAGCCCACGTTCGGCAGCAAGTGCAGTTCCTCTTCTAAAAAGTGCCTGCGTATATTCTAGCATTTTTTGCCATTGAGCTGCTGTAACTAAGCCTTGTTTCAAAATTTCTTCTTCCGAAATATCTTCATCATGCGCTCCATTTTCGGCTTTTGTAGATGGTGTTATGATAGGAGATGAAAATTTATCATTTTCTTTCATTCCTTCTGGCAATTCTACACCACACAAAATTCGTTTACCTTCTTGGTAAGTTCTCCAAGCATGTCCAGCCAAATAACCACGAATAACCATTTCCACAGGCAATGTTTTGGCTTTTTTACCAATACTAACTTGTGGATGTGGACTTGTTTCGAACCAATTAGGAACAATATCTTTTGCATTTTGAAGAAAATAAGCTGCCAGTTGATTCAAAACTTGTCCTTTATACGGAATTGGTTTTGGCAAAACCACATCAAAAGCAGAAATACGGTCAGAGGCAACCATAGCTACAACGTTGGGAAAAGAATATACATCTCTTACTTTTCCTTGATAAAAATCAGTTTGGTTTTTAAATTTCATTGTAGAATCTACTTTAGAATTTGATACAGAGTCTTTTAACGAAGATTTAGAAGTCATATAGGTATCTTAAAATTTTTATTTAATTTACTCAAAATAATCAGAGAAATAATTAAAGAATCTATATCATTTCTATAATTTAATAAATTAGGTAATTATAGATGTTTGATAAACCTAGTCTTATATTTTACTCTGTTTTTACAAAAATACATCAAACTTTATAAAGACTTTGAAGTTTGTAAGAAATATATTAAATTTTGGATGACAATGTTATACTTTAGTAATGGATTATAAAATTTAATAACCAATAGTTTTAAGAATCGTTTTAGGCTTTCAAAACATTTTTTTGTAGTTTTGTACGTGATTTTTTAGGACATAATTAGACATAACCTAGCTGTATTTTTAGATACAATTAAAGATAAATAAACAGTATTTTTAAAGATAATTTTTTATATCACTTCTATACCTCGAACTTGTGAACAAAATTCGCTTACAAATATTAGGACTTTCCTCTAGCCAATCTCAATCTGATTCTTTTGCCTTAATTTTGGAGGAAGAAGAAGGTAATCGTCGTTTGCCTATCATCATAGGTAGATTTGAAGCACAGGCAATCGCTATTGAAATAGAAAAAGTTACTTCTACTCGTCCTATGACGCATGATTTATTCAAATCTTTGGCTACACAGTTTCAATTCAAACTCAACGAAATTATAATTTCTGACCTTCGTGAAGGCATTTTTTATGCAGAAATGATTTATATAGATGAACGTGAAGGCAAAAAAATAATCGTAGATGCACGTCCTTCTGATGCTATTGCTATTGGTTTGCGTTTTGATGCACCTATTTTCACGACAGAAAATATTATGAGTGAAGCAGGAATAACAACAACAAATACTTCTGAAGAAGGAGAAGCACTAGAACAAGAAGAAAGTGCAAAAGAGCCTAAGAAAAAGAAAACAAAGAAAAAAGCCGTTTCTTTAGAAGCGATGTCAGTAACAGAATTAGAAGCTGAAATGGAAAAAGCTGTTACAAATGAGGATTATGAACGAGCTGCCAAAATTAGAGATGAAATGAATAGAAGAAATTAATTTTTTGATACACTAAGAAAATACATTTAAAAATCTATCAAATTATAATTTTTTGATAGATTTTTTTGTTGGATAAAATCTGAATATAAATCAAATAACACTTAAGTAAATGAACTCTGAACTTAAAACAACTATAAAAAGAGCCTATGAAATTTTTGGTAATTATACAATTTCTAAGCCTATAGATGCTTGTAGAATTTGTTGTGTTACAGAGGAAGAAGAGAATTATTTGATAGAAACTCCTTTAAAAAAAATTAGTAGAGATGCTTTAGCACACTACCAAGACTCTGCACAGCCAAAAAATCTCAATTTAGAAGAAACTAAGTATTTTTTACCTCGTTTCTTAGAATTAGTAGCTGAGTTTGATTATCCTTCTCACTCAGCAGAACTTTCACTTACTCGTGTTGGACATTTTGCTAAGAAAAATTGGACAGAAGAAGAATGGAGATTATTGAATGAATTTATGATAACATTTTTTAGTCATTATTTAGAAATATACCCTCCTGTTGGTAGTGAACATATAGATTCTATTCTAATAATGTTTGACAAAACAAAACTAGACTTATCTGTTTTATTCAAATACTGGCAAGACTCTATTTCTATAAAAAACACTTATCACTTCATTGAATTAATTGAATCAGAAATACCTAAAAAAGATTATCATACATTTTTTACTTATTTTATGGAGAAAGAGATTTCAGATAAAATTGTAAACTGGATAAATTCAAAACATATCCTTCAACTTTTTTCTGACTCTATTGAAAATATGATTATGAATCCAGATAACGAGTTAAAGAAAATTATTAAGGAGCATCCAGACTATAATATGAGTAGATTAAGTTGGAATTATGAAGCCATACAGAATAAATTAAAATCTTACTAAAACTTACTCCTCTTCTTTTCTAGCATTAGTTAAAGGTTTTCTAAGAAACTTCATAAGCATAAGTTTATTACCTATAATTCCAAATTTATAAACTGTATTTTTGACTGTGTTTTGTGTGAAATTACTATACTGATAATTGAGTGAGTCGCCTGTAATCGTTTCTCCTGTTTCCCAGCCATAAAAGGCATGATATTCTACCGAAGTAGCGTGTTCATTGTATTCAAATTGATGATGTGTTTCGGTTGTATCTCCGTTTTCTATCAAATAAGCTGTTGCACGAAGACAAACATTTCCATCATGGATAAAAACTCTATCTACTGTATAAGAATCATCACTATTGGTAAGCTGCAAAACCCAACCTAACTTACCCTCACTATTGTATTTTGCTAAAAAAATATCGTCTTCTTTTCCACTACGGATTTCTATATTATCAAAAACAGGAGCATATTTGAATGTTCCACCTAAAAAAATATTTCCATCATTATCGATTGCCATATCAGACGTTTTGACTTCTCCACGTCCATTTTTATTCATTTTATTAATAATCGTAAACCATTCTAATTTGTCATTATTATCATATTTGGATAGATAGCTATTGTAATAACGAGTAGGATTATTAATTATATTTGTATCTATTTTTACTTTATCTTTATAGGCTTCTGCTAGATAAAGATTAAGCTGACGATCGGTTTGAGGTAAAGAATAGGCTGTTTTATTTTCTGTTTTGACCCAAAGAACTGTTCCATTTTTATCATAATTAGCAACATATCCTCCTTCTTTTATATCTGCTTTTATTCTATCAAAGACAGTAGAATCTTCAAAGTGTCCAGACAAAATCACACCTCCTTCTTTTGCAATTCGTAGCGAACCGACATAATCATCTTTTATTCCTCCAGCTTGTTTTTTCCATAGAAGTTTTCCGTTTGTATCAAATTTTAATAAAAAAGCATCTGTTCCACCTTTACTTTTGAGGCTAGTTTGTGCATTTATTTTGAGTTCTTCCGAAAAAGTCCCTGCTAAATATACATTTTCTACTGAATCAATTAATATAAGTGGTGCTGTACGCTGATTTTCGAAAAACTCCCCTATAATGTCAATATTCCATTTTTTGTCATAAGGAGGCTCTTTTTCTGTTTCTTCGGTATCTTCTTCATTTCCACTAGCTTCATTGGTTTGAGCCAATAAAGTAAAAGGAAGGAATACAATAGTAAGAAATGATATATATATTAGAATACTCTTTTTCATAATTTTAATTTTGCTTGATTTATTTCAGCATCAAAGGGGAATGGTACAATAAGCCATTTTTCTATAAATAAACACATTTTAAGAGAAATAGCTATACCAAAGATAAAAAAATGATTGGCTAAATGAAAAGCATAAAAAAACCTACAAGTAAATTTGTAGGTTTTTTTGGGGAAATGGAATATCTCTCATGCTTAATCTGTATTTATTTTAAATTCAATTGTTGCTGTTGAATCAGAGCATTCCATATCTGTTTCCATCATTTCCTCCTCTGGAACTTCAAGGTTAGCATGACAAGTTTCAATGAATTTATCAATTTGAACTTTCTGTTCTGTAACAGATACAATAGAATACGTTATTTGTGAATCCCCTGCATCTCCCCAAATCTCAGCAATTTTATCACTATTCTGAATTTTGTTTTTATCTGAATCATAAGTTAAACCGTAGTAAATAGGTCCATAATCATCTTGTTGAACTATGACCAAAAAATAGTGATTATTATTTATTTTAATTTTACCAACTGGTTTTGCGCCTGTCGATTCTGATTGTGTTTGTGGAATCTTATTATCAAGTAGAGGAAGAAATTTCAACGGAAGGCAGTCTTTAGGTAAAAATCTTTGTGTTTCGATATAGGCTTCAACCTCTATTTTTATACTATCAGTTTGAAAATCTGTAAAGTAGGTAATAATATCAGTTGAAATATCTTCTGCTTTTTTAGTTTTTATTGTATCAGCATTTAATTCATTTTTTGTGTTAATGTCAGAAGTATTTTTCTCTTGTCCACATGAAGTCAAGATTATTAGCATCAACATGGTTATTATTCTATTCATCTTTTTTGATTTAAGCAACTTGTTCATAAACAAAACAAACCTTCAATACGCTTATCCAAAACAGGATAATCAATAATGATTGTGTTTTCTCAAATTTAATAAACTTCTACCAAAACAAAAAAGCAACTCCAAAAAAATGAAATTGCTTTTTTACTAAAAACGAATTTGAAATTAACTGATTACTATTTACTGGTAACTAATTTCTAGTTATTAATTTTCAAAACAGCCATAAATGCTTCTTGTGGCACTTCTACCGAACCAATCTGACGCATACGTTTTTTACCTTTTTTCTGTTTTTCTAGTAGTTTTCTTTTACGAGAAATATCTCCACCATAACATTTTGCAATTACGTTTTTACGAAGTGCTGAAATAGTTTCTCTAGCAATTACTTTCGCTCCAATAGCTGCTTGAATAGCAATTTCAAACTGCTGACGAGGAAGCAATGTTTTTAAATTTTCACAGAGGCGTTTTCCCCACTCATACGCTTTATCTCGGTGTACAATGGCAGAAAGAGCATCAACAGGTTCGCCATTAAGCATTACATCTAGCTTAACCATATTTGACTGACGAAGACCAATAAGTTCATAATCAAAGGAAGCATAACCACGAGATACCGTTTTGAGTCTATCATAAAAATCAAATACAATCTCTGCAAGTGGCATCTCAAAAGTCATTTCTACACGGTCAGGAGTCAAATATGATTGATTGAGTAAAATACCACGATTATCCATACAAATTTTGATAACTTGTCCAATATAATCCGATTTCGTAATAATAGCTGCTCTAATAAATGGCTCTTCTACCTTCTCTAAAAACCCTGGGTCTGGCATTTCGGAAGGTGCGCTGACATTGAAAACGCCTTCTTTTTTGGTTGTAACTTGAAAACGAACAGAAGGAACAGTCATAATAACTGTCATATCAAATTCTCTTTCCAAACGCTCTTGTACAATTTCCATGTGAAGCATTCCTAAGAATCCACAACGGAAACCAAAACCTAAGGCTGCCGAAGTTTCAGGTTCCCAAATAAGAGCAGAATCATTGAGTTGAAGTTTTTCCATAGAGGCACGAAGTTCTTCAAACTCTGTTGTATCTACTGGGTAAATTCCTGCAAAAACCATTGGTTTTACATTCTCAAAACCCTCAATCATTTTCTTACACGGCTTGGCTATGTGCGTAATTGTATCTCCTACTTTTACCTCTTTGGCTTGTTTGATTCCAGAAATAAGATAACCTACATTTCCAGCTTTTATTTCTTTTTGTGGCTTTTGTTCTAACCCTAAAATTCCAATTTCATCGGCTTCATATTCTTTTCCTGTTGCCATAAATTTTACTTTATCGCCTTTTTTGATTGTGCCGTTCATCACTCTAAAAATTACCTCAATTCCTCTGTACGTATTGTATTCAGAATCAAAAATAAGTGCTTGAAGTTCTTCATCAGGGTTTCCAACAGGTGCAGGAATGCGTTTCACAATCGCATCTAAAATCTCTGTAATGCCTATTCCTTCTTTTGCCGAAGCAGAAATAATATCTTCACGTTCACAACTAATCAAATTCATAATTTCATCTGCCACGACTTCGGGTTGTGCGCTTGGCAAATCAATTTTATTCATCACAGGAATAATTGTCAAATCATTTCCCAAAGCCAAATAAAGGTTTGAAATAGTCTGAGCCTCAATACCTTGTGCTGCATCTACAATCAATAAAGCACCTTCACAAGCAGCAATCGAACGAGAAACCTCATACGAAAAATCTACGTGTCCTGGAGTATCGATAAGATTCAGCGTATATTCTTCTTTCGTTTCAGGGTCTATATAATTCATCTGAATAGCGTGACTTTTTATCGTAATTCCACGCTCACGTTCCAAATCCATATCATCCAAAACTTGCGCCTGCATTTGGCGTTCGGTAATGGTGTTTGTGGTTTGGAGAAGACGATCGGCAAGCGTACTTTTTCCGTGGTCAATGTGTGCAATGATGCAAAAATTTCTGATGTTTTTCATACGTTGTTCTATATAGATTATTCCCTTTATATAATTACTGGGCTAGAAGGCTTTTATTATTTTATTTCTCTTTTTATAATTGTCAGACACTTCTGAAAGTGTCTGACAATTATAACTACATTTTGAGCTTAAATTAATTAACAAAAATACAAAGAAAGATTGAGAATTAAAATAGCTTGGTTAATGGGAATGTTTTAGATGGACTTTAAAATAGCCTGTTACTTTATGGTCATAACAAAAATATTCGTAACCATAAATTATAGTTTCTTCTTTATTTGTCTTTACGCTATCTATAAAGTAATGATCTTGAATAAACTCTTCATATTCTAAAAAAAATTTCCCACTTTTATTTATCATTATACTTTTTGTAGGTTGAAAACAATGACTACTTGCTCCCCATGGAGTAAGCCAGTATTTTACAATAGCATCTAATTGATTATCATCATTCAAATCTATCATGTAAAACTCTGTTGTATCTGCTCTAACACAGATTGTTTCGTTGTACTCCGTTTGTTTTCCTACTAAATGACCTTCTATACAAACATTCTTTTTCTTAAAATGAGCATACAAATCATCAATTACCATTTGGCGAGAAACTGATTTTGGAGAATCTACTTTTTGTTTTTCTGATTTTATATAAATAGTTGTATCAAAAAGTGGTAATGTATCTTTTTCTACTTCGACAATTTCACTAGAGATTTGATTGATAGAATCTTTTGAAAAATTTTGAGAAGAAACTTCTGTTTTTGAGTTTTGAGAACACGAAAAACAAATTATAGATAGAAAAATGATAGTTATTTTTTTCATCATGGAATCTTTTTATTTTTATGAGAAAATTATTTTTTCTTCTTCTTTTTGAGCTTAGACTTTTTACTATTCTCTTCCTTTTTCTTAGCTCTCCATTCTTCATCTTCTCTAATACGTTCAGCAAAAACAAGCTTTGTTACTTCTTGTGCATGTATTTCTATTTTTTCTTTAAACTCTTCTTGTTCATTTAGTCTATCAAAAGGCAAACCTCCAGAAACGAAAATATCTTGTCTTACAACAAATTTATCATTCTTTTGCTCTACTAGACATTTGTAATAACCAAAGTCAGTTTTTATCTCAAATTCTTTTTCAAACTTATCAAAATCATCTTGAGTAAAATAGACTTTATCTTTGTCATAAGTTGCTGTAGTTGTTTGATTGATATAAGGCAAATCCCACAAACCAGTATATAAACTATCTTCCTCTCTTGAATCTACTCCACTTCCAAAACTAAATCTTTTACCACCTGAGCCTATAACTGTTATATAAAAATTTCTTTCAACAGAGTCTGGATAAAATGCTTTTTGACTAAGCACTAACGAATCTTGAGAAACTGAGTTATAGTATTTTTTATTTACAGTTGTACATATTAAATTTTCTTTTTTTGAATATTGGTCATAAGCTATATCTCTTAATGACTCTATGGCATAGTTATCTTCCTCAAAATCCAAAAAATCACTGTGAAATAGACTTCTAGAGTTTCCTTCTTTAAAATTAACACCTCTTTCAGTAAATTCTCCACTCAAAATAACTTTTCTAGTAATCGTATCTGAAAAAATATCATGAATTTCTATTTTTCCTTTTTTATTCAATGGCATATCTATCCATTCTATACTATCTTTATGAAGTGCAAGTCCTTTTTTAAAGTTGTCAATAGAATATGCTCCTATTTTATCTGTTTGTTTGAATGCTGTTGGGTCTAGTAGTATCTTTTTATCATTAAACGTAAATTGAACAATCACATGATTAAAACTATACATAGAAGGAACAGAATCTAACTGCGAAAAATATGTCGGACTATTTACCAAAACAGGGACAGCCTTAATTCCAGCACGTTTGAATAATTCGATAGCAATAAGTGATTTAGCCTTACAATCTCCTCTACTGCCTTGAATACACCAAGAAGGTTGATAACTTCGTATTAATCCATAATCTTGATATACGAGTGTATCTTGTACATAATTGATAATGTTTTGTATTTTGATAGAATCATTTTTGACATCTTCTGTTAATTGAATATATAATTTATCTATTGCTTTTATAGAAGTATCATCAGCTATAAACTGATTTGAAAAAGACCTTCCTACCTGCTCAAAATTATCATATTTTGACAGACAAATAAAAGAGGGCGATGCAAAACCTGTGGGAACTCTTCCTTTAAACGGAGTAATGGCAATTCCTTCTGCTATATATTCAAAATACCCTTCTTTTTTAGTTACATTTACTTTAGGAAAGCCATTATAAGTTTGGTAATTGAGAGTTTTTTTTGAAATAACTCGTAAATAAATATAGGTACTATCTTCAACACCCTGCAAAATGCCTTCCTCCATACTTACATCTGTACGCAAATATTTGTCTAATGAACTGACAGCATACATATCCTCTTCACTTACCTTATCAATAGTAAATTGTATATGCTTTTCAGCTTCCCATAATCTATTAGCAACATACTCTCTATTTTCAGCTTCATTCCAGTTGAGTTTTGTTGTAATATTTTCTTCTTTTCCATTTTTTATAAGTGAAATTGCAATAATTTTCTTGTCTGTATCTTTAGAAGAATAATTTATATGAATTTGTTGTTGATTTGTCCTAGTTACATCTTTACCTGTTTTAGAAATTACCTTCATAAACATCTCTTTTGTATCTAAATTTACTTGAATCTCACGATATACATCTTGAGAAAATCCGTGTTCATTCATTTTCTTTAAAGTATCTAATTTTTCATAAGGAACAGCTATTTCTTTAACCCAACTTGGTTTTGTAACAGTTGCAATTTCTTGTGAAAAAGATGGAAAGGAACTAAGAAATAGTAAAAATAATGAGATGGTTGGAATAATATTTATGTTCTTCAAGATTTCAAAAGTTAAGTAAGAAGATATGAGTATTTATTTTTCAATTACAAAAGTAACCTAATTTCTAACAGACGAATAACTAGCAGAAAACAATAGTATCATTTGCTTTTATGCTATCTCCAGTAACTCCGTCTTGCCTGCCAATTATGTGAGAATGATTTTGAGAATCTAATTTGTGACTATTCATTTTTTGAGAAAAATTTAATTATAAACATCTAACACATACGAATTTTCAACAACTAAAAACTTGGCTACATAATTTCGTTCTATGCTTTTTGCAAATCCATGCTCTTTTTGATTTTCTGTATATACTCTAACTGGTACAAATTGAGCTATCCAAACAAGTGCATATAAAAATGATTTTGTTTCTTCATAGTCTATTTTAGGAAATAAATAATAAATTACTTCTCCATTTTTGAGATAAATTATAAGTTTATTTTCCTTCTTGGTTTTAGAATAATTTATCTGTCTTATCTCATATATAGAATATATTTCATACTTTCTAAGTTCTATTCCTGTTTCTAAAATACGAATTGTATTTTTATCTATTCCTGTAATTTTTCTAATAGACTTAGCTTCCAAAAGGAAATTGTAGAGAGAAATTGAACCTATGATATTTCCTATAATTAGTGTTACAGAAAAGAAAGAAGTAATTGTGTTTGCTTTTATAGAACTTGGTAAAAGGTTATAAAAAAACAGTAATAACAGCCCTACAGAGATGGCAATAAAAAAACAAGACGTTTTTAATACAAACTCTGTAAAATCTTTTCTCAAATTATTAAATGTTTCAAAAATAAGCTTTACGCCTTTCTTTTTAGCTGTCAATTTAGGAATAGGCGAAGGAACAAAATCAAGTGTTTCAGACTGATTACAATGCGTTGAGTTCATATATTCCCAACTCTCTTTCAAAAAAACAGACTGGCAAGCAGCACAAAAAACAATAGTATCATTTGCTTTTATGCTATCTCCAGTTACTCCGTCTTGCCTGCCAATTATGTGAGAATGATTTTCTATATTTAGTGTATGAGAATACGACATAGTTTTACTTCTAGTTTAACGAAATTAATTTTTCTACTTGTATTGGTTTTTTCTTGCAAAAATAAAGAAAATCGGAATGAAATCTATACAATCATTTTGCCTTCTTATATGCCCTCTATCCCAGCAGCACCTTCTCAAAACTTTACTACAAAAGAAGGAGTAATTTTAGGCAAAATGCTTTTCTTTGATACAAAATTATCAAAAAACAATAGAGTTTCGTGTGCTACGTGTCATCATCCAAAATATTATTTTGCTGATAATTTGGAACGAAGTAATTTAGGAACAACAGGAAATAAACTTGCTCGCAATACACCAACACTTATAAATGTAGCCTATTCACAAAACGGACTTTTTTTAGATGGAGGAATAAAAAACCTTGAATCGCTCCCTGCTGCACCTCTTCAGCATCCAGACGAAATGGCAATGGATTTGAAAAAACTTCCTTTTTTATTACAAAAAGATACAACTTATTCTCGTTTATTTAGAAATGCTTTTGGAAATGATACCATTACAAATGCCTTGATTTTTAGAGCTTTAGCACAATATCAACGAACAATTATTTCTCCTTCTTCTCCCAACTCTGAGTTTAATTTTATAACAAAATGGGATAGTATAAAACAGAAAAAAACTGTATTTTCAGCAGTAGAATTAAAGGGACAAGTGCTTTTTGATAAACATTGTAACTCTTGTCATATTGCGCCTTTGTTTTCAGATTACAAATTTCATTTTGCTCATTTGGATACTATATTATATACTAAAAAAATAACAAATCCTATAAACTCTATTCTGAATAAAAGTGAGTTAGGAAGGCAACGAATTACAGAAAATGCTGATGATTATTTAAAATTTAAAACGCCAACTCTAAGACATATTTCCGAAACATATCCTTATTTACATAATGGAAGTGTAGATAATTTAGAATATTTTTTAAACGAAAATGATTTATCCGATGAAGAAAAAACAGCTTTATTGGCTTTTTTGAAATGTTTGTAATTTAAGAGCAAGGGATGGTCTTATTTTAGATATATTTTGAGATTGTTTTATTCCTATCAGACACTTTAACTTCGTTGAAGGCTAAAGCCGTTCAGAAGTGTCTGATAGTTTAGCTCTTTAACTGTACTGACACTTTTGAAAGTGTCTGACAGTTCGTTTTATTGATAATAACTTGTATCAAAAAGATTTTTAAAATATCACCAAGCTTATGTTACACTGTAATAGGAACAATAAATTATTTTAGTTTAAAAACTAATTTATCATTGTATTTTTTAGCTATCTTATAACCCATTTTGATAAACGGTTTTTCTATTACGTAATAAATAAATACAGCAAAAAGCAGAGATAAAGAAGTCATTATAAAATATCGAACTACAATATGTGTCAAATAATACGATCCAATTTTAGATAAAAACCAACTAAAATGAGGTTCTAAAACAATTACAAATACAAACCAATGACCAATATATAGACCATAAGAAATATCTCCCAAAAACAATAAAGGCTTACTTTCTAGTTTCTTTTGAAAATTAGGAGCAGACATAGCTAACATGAGCCATATCATGCACCCAAATGCGCCTACAAAAAAACCTAATTCGGTATGAGTTTCTGTAAAGTTTTTATGAGGAATAATTATAAAATGGATTTGCTCATAAGAACACAGAACAAGCCCTAAGAGAAACAACAAATATCTTTTTGTTTTACTCAACTTGATTTGTTTTACTTTTTCAAAATTTATTGCTAACAAGATACCTAAGAAAAAGTGTAGTATATATAGTTCAAAATCAAATACAAAATAATATATAAGTATTAAAATAAGAAGGAATTTTATTTTTCTAAAAGCTAAAATTAACAGAGATAAAAATATAAGAGACATTCTCATTTCTATTCGAATAGACCAAACAGGAGTAATTAAAGACCATTTTTTTAATATTAAGAGAGGAAGTTCTTCTAAGAAAGTAAGTAGTTCTACTTGGTTATACAAACAAGTCAGAATCAATACAAACCAATAACCTGGATAAAGTCTAAAAAATCGCTTTATTATAAACTCAGCATAAGACACTTCTTTATTTTCTTCATTAACATATTTGAGAGAAAGAACAAATCCACTCAAAACAAAAAACAGACAGACAGCATTATATCCATTAAAAACAATATTTAAAATGTGAGTAGGGATACTACTGTTAAAATAAGGATCTTTTGTGAAATCTAACCACATATTAGCATGAAAAATTACAACAGCTAAGGCTGCTAGTCCTCTAATACTATCTAAATATCCTATGCGACGGCTGGGGGAAGTCGTTGGTGTTGTCAATGTTTTTAATTAATAAGGTGGAATGATTAAATTTGAGACAAACTTTAATAAATGTTAGCACGATTAATTAAATAATGTTCGTTTTTTTATAGTGTATGATTTGTAAACTCTTACATTATAGAAAACAAGACTGTTTTGATTCTCAATAACTTTCTTATTATCAACCTTTTAGGCAACCATGGTAACATTTAATATCCCTTGAATCATTTTTTAAAACTCCTTACAAAACTATAAAAAAATTGTATCATAACTGTATTTTTAAAAAAACTCAATCAAAAACCTATGAAACCAATAACACAAAACCTTAAAAACGATATTCAGAATGAAGAAGACATCAAATTACTTGTTGATACTTTTTATGATAAAGTAAATCAAAGTCTGCTTTTATCGCCTATTTTTAACGATTTTGCTGGTGTACATTGGGAATCTCATTTACCTACCATGTATCGTTTTTGGAATGGAATTTTGTTTGGAGAAGGAGGCTATAAAGGAAATCCATTTGAAAAACACATTCCTCTTCCTATTAATGCTACTCATTTTGAAAACTGGATTTCTTTATTTATTGGAACAGTTGATGAGCTTTTTGAAGGAAATAAAGCTGATGAAGCCAAACAAAGAGCAAATTCTATCGCCTATATTTTTCAATCAAAATTAGAATATATGCACGGAAAGAAAAGTTAATTAAGATACTATTTTTTTAAAGCATAAGTTTTTGATATTCAATATGTTAAACCTGTAATTAACAATTAACTCATACTACTAGACATTTTATTAATTACTGTATAGGTCAGCCTCGTAGAGCAGACCGTTTATAGTCAATCCTGCTTGTTTTTAGTTTTATAGGTCTGCCCTTTGGGACTGACCTATTTATTTGAAAATGTCTAGTAGTATGCAATTAACTTTGCTGCTTTTGCAAGTCATAATCGTTTTTAAACCATATATTCCCAAGCACTTTTATAGGCTTCAATCATTTCGGCATAATCCAAAAAGTCTTTATAAAATTCATCAGAGCCTAAAGTAGCCGAATCTCCAAAAACTACAAGACGTTTTTTTGCTCGTGTAATGGCTACATTGAACCTACGCAAATCTTTTAAAAAACCAATTTCACCTTTTTCATTCGAACGAACTAAAGAAATATACATCACTTCTCTTTCTTGCCCTTGAAAACCATCAACAGTATGAATCGTAATTTGGCTAGAATAATTAGTCAAAAGGTCATTTTTTCGAATCAAATCACGCAATAAATAAACTTGTGCTTTGTAAGTAGAAAGAACACCCACCGAGAAATTATCAATAAATTGATTTGGGTTTTCTATTTCTTTAGTTTCTATTTTTTGTAGAATTTCCTCAAAAAGTCGTTCTAAATGAGAAACTACCAATTTTGCTTCTTCTGGATTATAACGACTCAAAGTTTCTTCATCTTGAATCTCTGAAAAACCACAACCTGCTGTATCTACAAATTCTACTGGTGCAAGATTTTCAAAAAGTATATGATGTTTGTTTGCTTCAAAAGCCTTTAAATTTCCTTTATAGAATTTTTGATTAGAAAACTCCATAATCTGCTCATTCATGCGATACTGAACACTCAACATGTGAGCTGATATAGGATGTTTTTTTATTATTTTTTCGAAAAGTGTGTTTTCTAAGCCTGACTTTGCAGCTTCAAAAGACTTTATTGTTGGTGGTAATTGTTGATGGTCGCCTGCCATTACTACTCGGTTTGCTTTCAGAATCGGAATCCAAGTTGCACCTTCCAAGGCCTGTGCAGCTTCATCAATAAAAAGTGTTGAAAAAGTACGATGATTGAGCATATAATTTGCCGAACCTGCCAATGTACACGCTAAAACCTGTGAATGCTCTAAGACATGTTTTGAAATATATTCTTCCAATTTTAGAGCATCTTGTTTTAATCTTTTGGCATCACGAAGCATGTGTTGGCGTTCGTTTCGTTCTTGTTTTCCAAAATGCCTTTTGAACTTCAATGCCTTTCTACGCATCTGTTCAGACTGTTTTAATAGATTTTTGTAATATTTGTAATCGGGGTGTTTTTCTATTTTCCCATCTAAAGTCAAGTGTTCTAACGTGTCGCTTACTCGTGCTGGATGTCCTAAACGAGTTACTTTTACATTTTGTGCATTTAGTTTTTCTGTCAGCCAATCGACAGCCGTATTACTTGGCGCACAAACCATAACTTGTCTTTCATTTTTTAGCGTTTCGACAATGGCAGCTACCAAAGTAGTTGTTTTTCCAGTTCCAGGAGGTCCATGAATGATAGCTATATCTTGAGCCTGTAAAATATTCTGAACAGCATTTTTTTGTGAATCATTTAGATTATTGAGTGAGTTGTCAAAATCTGAATAGCCATTTTGTCCTATTTCTTTTATTTCGTCAAATGTGGGTGCTTTTTCTCCTAAAAAAATCTCTCTAAACTCTGCCAAACGGTCATTTTTGGCATTTTTTACTTTTTCGATAGTATGATTCATTTCTCTGTATGTCGAATCATCAAAAGCCAAATAAACACCAATGCTATTATTTTGATTTTCCAAAAAATCTGGAAATTCATCATTATTGAGTGCAATTCGCATTCTATCATTTTCTACTTTACTAACAACACCATTTGTTTTGTCGCCTTCTAATCCATTTTTTTGCTCAAAAACAGTAACGATACTTCCTACATTAAGCTGATGAGGTTGTCCTTTGTCGTTTGTTCGTTCTATATCAATATTCCATCTTCCTCCTAGTCCTACAAATTCATCGTTTATTGCGATAGGAAACCAACACAAACCATCTTTTCGGCGTTTGATAAGTGGTGCTTGTACTATTTTGAGTTGATATTGGGCTGCATCTTCTCGCTTTTCTATTCGTAAAAGTTGTTGAAGGTGTGTGAGTTGTTGTTCTGAATTACTCATAATTAATAAAATCTATACTTTTATTGGTATAAAAAATACAGACTTGGATTTTTTGATATAAAAAAAATAGTTTTTTTGTTTTAGACTAACTTTCATTTTTACTAAAAAGTTTTGTCAGTAAAGATTAAAGTTTATGTAAAAAAAATAAAATGTGTACTCTATTAAAACTAATTTGATGAATCTAAATATTCTATTTTGTCGTGCTTTTTATTAGGACAACTTACAAAAAGACAGTATATTTGAACTAGCTAAATTAAGAATAATACAATACAACATAATGAGTATCAAAATTTATAATTTGACTTGGAAGTTTTCAAAAGTAATTAGTTATACTGACTTTTAATTCAAAATTATAATTTTATTCTGACTTTATTCTATACTTATCAAAAAAGTCAAACTGATACTTAATTATTTACCTATCCTTAGAATTAATTACATAAAAATAGTATTACGTGGAAAATCCGTTTTCATCAACTCCAGACCAAATACCTTCTACTTATTATCTTCAACTAACGGCAGCTTTTGTACGAGGAAAATTGGGTACACCTTCTGCTACTCAAACCTACTTCAAAAAACCTTTGGAAGATTTAATTCATGAAGAAAATCATGAGCTAGTTAAGTTAGGAGAAGAGAAAAAACTAGAATTAGATTTTTTAAAAAAAGAAAATCCAGCACCTTATTTAGACAAACTTTTTGGTGTATTACGTGGTGTTCAGCCCGACCAAGTACTAAATTTAGAAAAAAAACAAACTGATTTTGTTTGGCAATTAGTCGATGAGTTTCATTATCTGCCTACTATTGCGCTTTCTATGGACGAAAAGCAAGTCGATAGAATCAAAAATCTACACAAAGGAGGTTTTACGACACTTTCAACAAAAGAAAACCTTCCTTTTCCAAAACTTCAAGGCTATCCCAGTAATCAGTTTGATGTTGTTACGAGTACAGATGGTTTCGAAACTGAACAAGAATTAATGGAAGCCTTGCCTGAGCTAACTCGTATTACAAAACGTTTTATTATTCTAACTTTTCCAGAAAATTTTAATCAAAAACTTATTCGTGGATATTTAGAATCTCAAAATATATTACAATTTCGTGTCGAAAAACCTGAGGAATATTGTATTCTCATTGGTAGAAAATAAATTATTTAAAAATTATGAATTCATTTAATTTAAACTTTATAGCTATAAGTTGTATGGCTATTTTTTTTGTAACTGGATTTTCCAAAAACTATTCTTCGGATGTTGTTTCTGATTTGCCTTTAAAAAATTATAACCACTTAGTTTTGTCAGATAGTGCAAAATCAGACTCTACAAAAAAAGATAGTGCAAATGTAGCGCAACTTATAGAAGTAGGAAGCGAAAAAAATAAAACGACAGAAACAGAATTAAAACCTCAAAATGAGTTAGATAAATTTGCAGAAGATTCTATTTTTCTAATTACAGACAAACCAGTAGAATATATTGAGGGCAAAATGAGTTTGTTTTATAAATTTGTCGCTTATAATATCAATTATCCAGAAGAAGCAAGAAGGAAAAAACAGCAAGATAAAATTTATGTTCGTTTTGTAGTTAATAAAGATGGTTCGGTTTCGAAAGCAGAATCTGTAAGAGGAGAATACGATATTTTGAAACAAGAAGCTGAGCGAGTAGTCAGCCTTACCAAATGGATTCCTGCTCAAATAAATGGGCAAAATGTACGTAGTTTGATGACAATTCCGATTATTTTTAAATTAGATGTAGCTCAAACACAAACAAAAAAACAAAATACTGACGAAGAAGTAAATATTGCAGAAGTTGATGAAGTAGCTAATCATAAAGACGGACTAGACGGACTTTATAAACATATTTCTCAAAACCTTGACTATCCAAAATCAGCTAAAAAATTAGGAGAACAAGGAAAAGTAATTGTAGAATTTGTAGTAGAAACAGATGGAAGTCTTTCTGATTTTAAAGTTTTGCAAAGTGTAAGTACAGATTGTGATAATGAAGCCATACGAGTAATCAAAAGCACTTCTCCTTGGATTCCTGCTCAAAAAGATGGGCAAGCAGTCAAAACACGTATTTCTATGCCTCTTGTTTTCAAATTAGATTAAATAGTTTTATCAAATGCTTAAAATAAATAAACTCTCGTTATTTTTTATTGGAGTAATTTCAATGCTTTTTTCTTGTACAACGACTTCTAAAAAAGAAGAAAATACAGCCACAACTTCTGAAAAAACAGAAGAAAAATACGACTGGACAGACTGCCAAAACTGTGGAATGCCTACTAATGATTTTCCAAACTGGCAAGTTATGCTACAAGCAAATTCTGCAACTATCGCTTTTTGTGCGCCTCGTTGTATGATGATTCACTTAGCAGATTCTTCGAATAATATCGCTAATTCTATTGAAAAAATGGAAGTTACGGATTATTATACTACTCAAAAAATAGATGGAAAAACAGCTTTTTATGTAACAGGAAGCGACAAAACAAGTCCTATGGGAAAAGATTTTGTTCCCTTTTCTACAAAAGAAGAAGCAGAAAATTTTATGACAGAACACAACGGTAAAAAAATCTATTCTTTTGAAGAGATTAACAAAGATGTTGTTGTTTTGGAATTGAAGTAAATTACTTTTCTAATTCTTCATACGTTTTATTTTTCTTTACAAAATATTGCCAAACAATACTTTTATTATAGACAATCGAAGGAAGTTTTAATTTACCAAACTTTTTTTGATTGTCTTTTCTCTTTTTTAGGATAGAAGAAAGATTTTGATACATATAAAAATGCGCTTTTAGGATAGCTAATGTAAACTTTGGTTTTCCATCTAAAAGAAATTTAACTCCTGCTATTCCATCTAAAATCATTCTAAAATAGATTTTAAAGAATAGGTTTTTTGAAGGAAGATTTTTGAGTAAAAGTGTCAAACCATTTCTAAAATTAAGGTAGGTTTTTCTCTCGCTCATTGGATTTAGCGTTCCTCCTCCCAAATGAAAAACAATACTTTTAGGACAATAAACAATCTTTTTACCTGTATGATGAATGCGCCAACACAAATCTATTTCTTCCATGTGAGCAAAAAAATCTTTGTCTAAGCCTCCCAAATCGTGATAGACTTCTGCACGAATTGCCATTGTTGCCCCTGTCGCCCAAAAGATAGGAATTTGATTTTCATACTGACCTTTATCTTCTTCTAAGGCATCAAAAATTCGTCCTCTACAAAAAGGATAACCCAAATAATCAATCATTCCACCTGCTGCTCCTGCGTGTTCGAATAGATTTTTTTGAGCATGCATTCTTATTTTTGGCTGAATAGCTGAAATGATTTTTTCTGTATCGTGTTCAAAGATTTCTAAGATAGGATTGAGCCAGTTTTTGGTAACTTCTACATCAGAATTGAGCAAAATATAATACTCAAATTGATTGTCTTGATTCTGCTCTCCTTCTTTTTTAAGGATTTCTAAGGCTTGATTATATCCTTCTGCAAAACCATGATTTTGAGATAATTCTATTCTTCTAAGTTGTGGGTAATTTGACTCTAAATAGTCAATAGAATTATCAGTAGAAGCATTATCAGCAATGATTATTTCTGTAAAATCATTCGTGCTATGCTCAATAACAGAAGGTAAAAAAACTGGAAATAATTTTTCACCATTATAATTTAGAATAACGACAGCTATTTTTGAATTCAATTTTTTATGATTATTATGTCGTTGGTGGGGACACCAACCTTTAGGTTTGTAGTAGATAAAATAGATGTAATTTCTTATCTTGTATTTAAGAATTCATCTAGCAGATAGAGAACCTATATCCACGGCAAGATTTTGAAATCTATATCCTGAATCAGCCTCTATCTGCTTTTATTCAATCTCAAACTCAAATAGTTTTCGGAGTATTTTTATTGACCTAAAAATAAACTCATTAGATAAGGTTTTAAGTCTGATTGAATACGATGAATCACTTTAAATTAGTCACCCTAAATTAACTTTTTTATGCCAACTTACCAAAATTTTATAGGTATTGATGTGAGTAAAAACCATTTAGATATAGCTCTTTTTCAAGAAGGCAAACCCATCAAATACAAACATATTGTGAATAATTTAGAAAGTATAACTTCTTACCTTTCTTCTTTTCAAGACAAGCATGAAATTAAAGAAAGTTTGTTTTGTATGGAACATACAGGTGTTTACATTAACTGGCTTTTGGTTGCTTTTAGTGATTTTAAGTGTTCTATTTGGGTAGAAAATGCTCTTCAAGTAAAGCGTTCTGGAGGAGCTAATAGAGGTAAAAATGATAAAGTTGATGCTGGGCGTATTGCTACTTATGCGTTTCGTTTTCAAGACAAAGCAAATCTATATTGTCCACCCAGTGAACAGCTAGAAGACTTAAAAACACTTCAAAAACTACGTAAAACGCTAGTCAATCATAAACAAGAGTTAGAAACGTATGTCAATGAACAAAGTCAATTTAGTAAATCTTCTACTCAAAAACTGCTTGAAGAAAACTCTAAAGCTACTTTAGAGCATTTGACACAAAGGATAAAAGAGCTTGAAGAAGAAATGAACCAAATTATAAAAAACGACCCACATCTTAAAGAACTCTATCAATTAGCTACTTCCGTGACAGGAGTAGGAAAAGTAACTGCTATTCAGTTATTAGTAGCTACTGATGGATTTACTAAGTTTGATACAGCTAAACAATTAGCTTGTTATTGTGGTGTTGTTCCCTTTGAAAATTCTTCTGGAAAATTCAAAGGAAAAGCTAGAGTTTCAAAAATGGCTAATAAGCAACTTAAAACGGCTCTACATATGTGTGCTTTATCAGCTTTACAAGTGGAAGGAGAATTAAGAGCTTATTATTTAAGAAAAGTAGCAGAAGGTAAGAATAAAATGAGTGTCATTAATGCCTTGCGAAATAAAATTATTCAACGCATTTTCGCTTGTGTAAAAAACAAAGTTTTATACGATAGAAATGGAATAAATTTTAACAATTTTTCTAAAGGTTAGACTTGGTTTTACCATAGTTTTCAACGGCGAGGATTAAATAAAGCTACTTTTTATTTTCTTTATACGAGTACACAAAATTAGGAGTTTCTAATGGAATTATTCCTTCTTGATAACTTTTATTTGAATCTAAATAATCTATCATTTCATTCTCTTCTAAAACAGCATTATCAGCTTTTTCTTTTCGAAATGAAAATGCCATAAAAGCACCTACAATTCCTCCAACAAGATGAGATTCCCACGAGATACCTTCTGAAACTGTTTTTTCTGATGGAAAAATAGTTTCTAGCATTCCTGCATAGACAAACATAATTGTAAAACTAATTAAAAGTGAACGCCTATCTCTCCGAAAAGCACCACTAAAAAACAGAAAACTAGCTAGTGAATAAATCCAACCACTTGCGCCAATATGATAAGCTGAACGAGCAAACAGCCACACTCCTATTCCTGTCAAGAAGAAATTTATCCATAAAACTTTTTCAGAGAGTGAAGGATAAAGCACAAAAAGCCCACTTCCAAGCATAATAAAGGCAACCGTATTTGATCCCAAATGAAGCCAATCGCCATGCAGCCATGCACTCAAAAAAATGCCAATTATTCCTTCTTTACTTCTAGGATAACCGACCCAATGCGACCAATCTTGTTCCCACATCCATTCAGTCAAATGAATAGCCCAAAAAATAGAAGCTATAAGTAAAATATAGCGAACAGATTGAGAGATAGTTTGTGTGTTTTCGTTCAAAATAGAGTATAATTAGTAGTCTGTATGATAAAGTTATTGAAAATAGTAAAAGTTACAAAATTGAATTTATGTTTATCTGAACTTACAATTACAGGATTCTTTTCTTTGAAAATAAAAATGCTGTTTTTGTTTTTTATCAAAAAAAAGACCTAATAGCTTTTAATCAGAAAAATTTGCTTGAAACTATTAAGTAGTTTTTAAATTTGTAATTTTATCTTTTTAATGTTTTATCTTTATTACCTAATCCTTAAAAATGACAAAAATCCTCATAGAACTTCATTACCTTCCTTGTTTAGATTATTGGAAAATACTTTTAGAAGCTCATAATTTAGGGAAGGACGTAATTTTAGAAGCCAACGAAAATTTTAATAAACAAAGCTACCGAAACCGAGCTTATATTTTAGGTGCAAATGGAAAAATGGCTTTGACTGTTCCTGTACAAAAAGGTAGTCAAAAAACACTTATTACAGATGTAAAGATTGATTATTCGACAGACTGGAATCGTCAGCATTGGCAAAGTATAAAGTCAGCGTATGGGAAAAGTCCTTTTTTTATTCATTATGCTGATTTTTTAGAGCCTATTTATGAAAACCCACCTGTTTTATTGTGGGAATTTAATTATAAATTACTGACTATCTGTCAGAAACTGCTACGTATTTCTATTCCAATAAAAAACACAGAAAGTTTTGAAAAAGAAGCAACTAACGAAACTTTAGATAAGCGAAATTTAATTTCTCCAAAAAAACCTGCCATTTTTGCACATCAAGAATACTATCAAACCTTTGGCAATAAGTTTGAAAATAGCGAAGAAGAAAGGAATAGTTCTGATACTGAAAACAAATCTAATACATCTACTTTCGAAAATAATTTGAGTATTTTGGATTTATTATTCAATGAAGGAACAAATGCTACTTCAATTATAAATGGTTAGTTATAAATTATTAATTACTACACAAATAAAGAAAGGATTAGATTCAAACTAAATATAAGATAATCAGTAAGTTAATTCTATTAAAAAAATAGAATTTTATCATTGAGGTTTCTTAGATAACCATATAACTAAACATTTTGTAGCTTTAAGCCGTTCAAACTTGTAAATAAGAGATATTTTTTGCTTATTTATAAAAGCAAGAAATGAACTCGCCAATATTTTTTATTTAATGTTAATATTAGCAATAGATAAAACAATATTTGGCAAATCAGACAAAAATCAAGACATAATTTTACTAAATCAATATACAACCTGCTTATGGAAGCCAAATTTTCAGACAGAGTCAAAGAAGTAATTTCTCTAGCTAGAGAAGAGGCTTTGAGGCTTGGACATGATTATATAGGCACAGAACATCTATTGCTCGGTATGATACGAGAAGGAGAAGGAAGTGCCATCAATATTTTAAAGAAACTCGGTGTTACGATTGAAGAATTAAAAGCTGAAATCGAACGCCATTCACAAGGTACAGCCACGTATAATGTTCGCAATCTTGCCAATATTCCCCTTACTCGTCAAGCTGAAAAAGTCTTGAAAATCACGTATTTGGAAGCAAAAATTTTTAAAGCTGATTTAATCGGAACAGAACATTTGCTTTTATCTATTTTGAGAGATGAGGATAGTATTGCTACTCATATTTTAGAAAAATTTAATATTACCTACGAAGTAGTAAAAGAAATGCTCCAATATCACACAGACAAACCCATCACTTCGGCTGCCGAAGATGATGATGATGAAGGACGTATTTTTGGTGGTGGAAGAGAACCGTCTGGTACAGGTGGAACTCAAGGAAAATCAACCGAAAAATCACGTACTCCAGTTTTAGACAACTTTGGTAGAGACCTTACAAAACTTGCCGAAGATGACAAATTAGACCCAATCATTGGGCGTGAAAAAGAAATTGAGCGTGTAGCCCAAATTCTTTCTCGTCGTAAGAAAAACAATCCTATTTTGATAGGTGAACCAGGGGTTGGTAAAACTGCCATTGCCGAAGGTTTAGCCCTTCGAATCGTTCAACGCAAAGTATCACGTATTTTGTTTGGAAAGCGTGTCGTTACGCTTGACCTTGCTTCACTTGTTGCAGGTACAAAATATCGTGGACAGTTTGAAGAGCGTATGAAAGCTGTTATGAGTGAATTAGAAAAAAATAGAGATATTATTCTTTTCATTGATGAGCTTCATACAATAGTTGGCGCAGGTGGCGCATCGGGTTCTTTGGATGCTTCGAATATGTTCAAACCTGCTTTAGCTCGTGGTGAAATACAATGTATTGGTGCGACGACTTTAGACGAATATCGTCAGTATATTGAAAAAGATGGTGCATTAGCTCGTCGTTTTCAAATGGTTATGATTGAGCCTACTGATGTAGAAGAAACAATTCAAATCTTAGATAATATCAAAGACAAGTACGAATCTCATCACCACGTAAAGTATGATGAAGAAGCAATTAAAGCTTGTGTAACGCTTTCAGAACGTTATATTACAGACCGTTTCTTGCCTGATAAAGCGATTGATGTTTTGGATGAAGCTGGTGCAAGAGTGCATATCAATAATATTCACGTTCCAGAAGAAATCACGAAACTAGAGGCTGATATCGAAGACGTAAAAGTAGAAAAAAATCAAGTTGTCAAAAGTCAAAAATACGAAGAGGCTGCACAACTTAGAGATAAAGAAAAACGCTTGATTGAAAAATTAGAGCGTGCAAAATACAAGTGGGAACACGAAACACGCAAAATGACTTATCCAGTTACAGAAGATAATATCGGAGAAGTAATTGCGATGATGACAGGAATCCCAGTAAAACGTATTACACAAAGCGAAGGACAAAAGATTTTGGAAATGAAAGAAGCCTTGACAGGAAAGGTTATCGGACAAGACCAAGCTGTTGTCAAACTTACAAAAGCAATTCAGCGTACTCGTGTAGGCTTAAAAGACCCAAATAAACCAATCGGTTCGTTTGTTTTCTTAGGACCAACAGGTGTAGGTAAAACAGAATTAGCTAAAGTGTTAGCTACTTATCTTTTTGACCGTCCAGATGCGCTTATTCGTATCGATATGAGTGAGTATATGGAGAAATTCTCTATCTCTCGTTTGGTAGGTGCGCCTCCAGGATATGTCGGTTATGAAGAAGGTGGACAGCTTACTGAAAAAGTTCGTCGTAAACCATATAGTGTTATTTTACTTGATGAAATTGAGAAAGCACACCCAGATGTTTTCAATATTTTATTACAAGTTTTGGATGATGGAATCCTTACTGATGGCTTAGGTCGTAGAGTAGATTTCAGAAATACTATCATTATCATGACTTCAAATATTGGAGTTCGTCAGCTTAAAGATTTTGGTGCAGGTGTAGGATTTTCTACTCAAGCAAAACAAGAAATAGGCGATGATTTGATGAAAGATACTATTCAGAAAGCACTCAAAAAAGCTTTTTCTCCAGAGTTTTTGAATCGTCTTGATGATGTAATTGTCTTTAATTCTCTTGAAAGAGAGCATATCCACAAAATTATTGATATTTCTTTGGGTAAATTATTCCATCGTATCAAACTTTTGGGATATGAGGTAGAGCTTACAGAAGCTGCAAAAGACTTTTTATCAGAAAAAGGATTTGATAAACAGTACGGAGCAAGACCACTGAACCGAGCCATCCAAAAATACTTGGAAGACCCAGTTGCAGAGGAGCTTTTGAAAGGCGAAGTACAGGAAGGCGATACACTAATGGCAGACCACAAAGAAGGCGAGCCAGAACTGACTGTCAAAATCAAAAAACAAAAAACGAAAAAAACAGAGGAATAAGTAAAACTTAAATTCTCGTTTTTATACAACTAGAAAATCCCTTTTCAATTTATTTTGAGAAGGGATTTTCTGTTTTGATGAGTTTTGTAAACCTATATTCTACACGAATCTCCATCTTTAGGAACTTCTATTCCATCAATATCAATCAGTCTATCCAAACAAATTTTGATGTTGTGTTTTTCTACTTCTGAGTTTTCTATAACTTCAAAAATCATAAATTCTTCTCCATTTTTGGTTTCCAAGTTCTTCACTTTTATTTCTTGATTGATAATTGTATCATAATCTGTATCTAAATAATTGATTTTTACAGTTTTTTGAGTTGTGGCAAAGGCTTCTAAGTTATCATAAAAACCACAATCAATAGGAGTATATTTTTTGTTCTGCATTATGTGAAAGTTGAGGTTTTGTAATTGTACTTCATTATTACGAAAAAACAATAATGAGGGTTTGAATAAAACCTCAAATCAAATTAAAAGACCTTTTATATAGCTTATGGCTACATAAAAGGTCTTTTGAGATACAGATAAATTGATGATTTTATTGTCTTACGACCTTGACTACTTCTCTTCCTTTTTCGGTAGTTAATGTCAAAATATAAACTCCAGCAGGCAGGTTGGACAAAGAAAGTGTCTTTTCAATTACTTGTGAGCTTGGAATTTCGATCGTTTTATTTATCAATTCTACTCCTTTTGTATCATAGAGTTGAAGAGAAACTTTCTTTGAATTAGGATAAAACATACGAATTGTAACGTTATCCAAAGTCGGATTTGGATAAACTCCTAATAATCCTTTTTCACTAGAAATTGTATTTTCTCTAACTAAATAAACAACATTTGAATAGCTTTCTTCACCATTGGTAGAGACATCTTTCAAACGATAATACATTTTTTGTTGAGGCTCTGTATGCAAAAATTCATAATTTGAAGGTTTTTGATTTGGGTTTTGTCTATTGATTTCAAAAAATGTAATTCCATCTACTGATGCTTCTAAAGAGAAGTATTCTACATCTTTTTCCATTGCAGTTTCCCAAAAAAGTCTGTTTCCTTCATCTTCTACTACTCCATCAAATAATTTGAGTTCGATAGGCAATAAATCAAATTCTTCAATGTAAAGAATAATATCATCTGCTTGAGAACTTCCATCATAATTCAAACCAGTAAAAAATGCTTTTCCATCAATCTGAATATAATAAGTTGTACCTGCTGTCATAGCAACTGTTGGAACCTCAGAGTACAATGCACTAGGAAGACTTGTATTTGTATTGTCATCACTACAAGCAAGTTGAGTAAGTACAGGGAGAGCAGGACATGTCGCTGAATTAGTATAAATAGCAATTTCAGAATCAAAGAATCCTCCAGTTGCTGGGAAAGTTGCATCTGTTCCTTCTGCAATTCGGACTACATAATCAGAAGTTGTAGGAGCAGTAAAAGCAGTCCAAATGGATTGATCTACTTGGTTAGTAGCTCCTGTAAAACAAGAACCTCCTGTTTCGCCTACTTCTAAAGTCGCACATTCGTTTGTGAAAGGACCATTATTTCCTAAGAAAACAGGTTCTGCACTACAAAAATCATCATAAGGAGCATTACTAATAGAAATAGTTCCTAAAGAAACAGGACAACCATTTTGATCTGTAATTTGAACTGTGTAAGTTCCTGTGGCTACGCCTGTGAAGTTTGCATCATTTCCTAAAGCTACGCTTCTACTATCAACTACGTTACTTCCTCCATCTAATAAATCTACTGTATAGTTTGTACTTGCTCCTCCTTCTCTATCTTGTTGGAATCTAGGCAAACCACCTTCAATATCAGTAATACTAAAGTCAGCAGCACACCCTGTTGGTAGAGTAGCCGTAATTTCTGGTAATAATTTTACTTCAAAAGGAAACCAAAAGGAACAACTATTTACAAAAGAAGGGTCTGGCGCACCTGCTACTCCTGTTGTTGCATAAATATTCCAAATCTGGTTATCTGCAAACATACTTCCATCATTAGTAAAGGTAAGTTGATTATTATCTACCCCTCCTAAGTTTGTAGTTACATAATCACTTGTAGCAAGGTTATCAAGAGTAAAGTTATTACGAATATTAAAAGGTGTATTAGGATTATCAGAGTGAACAAAATACAACTCTTCTCCTGTAAGTCCTCCAAAGGTATAAGAGTTATCTACTGCTCCAAGTGTAATGGCATCATTATAACAAATATAATTATTGCCAAAATTAGTAGTTCCAGTACTTGAAAACACTTGATTTCCGAAGAAAGCATCACAATCTACAATCTCACAATTGGTTGGGTTATTTCCATTAATGGTATTTGCTGTGATATTAAATCCATTTCCTTGATCGCCAAAATCATCTACCATCATTACATAAAATTCTCCTATAATTACAGGTAATTCATTAGAATATACTTGCCCTCCTGCACCTTCTGAATCGTTGTCTCCTAATGTACTTAATCCTGTAACACCTCTTGTGGCTGAATAATTACATCGTATTGGCGCACCCATACCTGCATTATCTCCAGCCAAACAAGGAATATCGCCATAACTCGCAAAAGGTCCCCATATTGCAAAATCATAGTCGTCATTAGGCACAACAGGATTGATATCAAATTCAAAATCCCCTGTTGCAGCAATTTCTAGGTAGAACCATTTTACATTATTATATGCAGCACAACCATTATTTATAGTCCCATTTTGTGTACCTGCACCACCACCACCTGTTGGGAATGCGTATGTTAAATCTGTACAAAGAGGCACAGCACCAATACAATCAACAGCAGCAGGGTCATCAGGGGTAGTACAAGAAATAGTAGAGGTAAATCCATCTCCTGTATTACTACCATTTGCATCAAAACGAACTGTAATACAACCAGAGGCATCTTGTGATTTAACTGTAAATGAACGTCCGTTATCTCCATCATCAAACGTCAAATCAGCAGCTCCTGCTTGTGTATCTGAAAGCCAAATTTCTATATTATCACCTGTTCCTAAATCAATGTTATCAAAAGTAAGTTGAAGAGCTTGCCCTGCTTCTGGACAAAGTGTAATTACTTCGTCATAGTTATTAGGATAGTTAGCAGGATATGTATCATGACTTGTAAATGTACCTCCACAATTATTTCCTACATTTGGGTCAGAAGTATCAAACTGACAATCATCATCCATTGTCATTGTTACCTCGTCGGTAAAACTACAACCTCCACTCACTGTAGAAGTCCAACGGAAAGTATAAGTTCCTGTAACCATTCCTGTTACTACGGCATTTGGATTCAAATCATTAGAAAAGGTAGGTGTATTAGGTCCTGAAACAACCGTCCATTGTCCACCTGTCGAAGTTTGTGCATTCAGAGTAACTTCTGTCCCACAAATAGTTCGGTCTGTTCCTGCTGAAAATAAAGTACGAGTTAGATTACAAGTAGGGTCAGCAGCATTTCTTAGTTCTATCTCTAAAGGAGAGTTTGCATTCAATAAACCAGTTAGGGTTACTGTTTGAGGGTTTGTTCCATATGCTTGAGTAGTCTGTAAAGCACCATTTATATAAACTTCATAATTGGGAGTAGCTGAGATTGCACTAAAACCAATAGTTAGATCATAAATTGTTGGATTACTTCCTGCACAGTTATTAACTGTAAAATTATTAAATGCCCATCCACATGTACAGGAGACAATAGCTCTCCACCCAGGTCTTACTATACTACCATTAGCATTAAAATCTAAGGTAAGAGAACCATCTATCGCAGTTGAGGTAACAGTTATTGGGAGAGCTGTTCCTGAGGCACTTACTAACAATGGGAAAGCGGTACTATTTCCATCGTATATTCTTAAAATATCAGTGCCATTTTCTGTATTAAATTCTGTAAAAGTAATACTAACTTTTGAGCCTGTAACACTTGGAAAAATGGTTAGTGTTCCGTCTCCATTATTTGCGTAATCTCCAAGGCTACCACCAGAGTCAAATAAAGTAGCATCACACGTAGTAACAGAAGATGTACCAACAGGCATAGTCACACAGTTGTTGATCATTGTTACGGCAACTGTACTAGAATTAGAAGAAGCACAACTAACAGAACTTACCACAGCACGATAAGTTGTGTTTACAGCAGGATTTACAGTTTCTGTATCTGTTATAGCTCCTACAATATCACTAAATGTAACACCTCCATTGGTAGATTGTTGCCATTGTATGCTAGAGCCATTTTGTCCTGTTAGGCTTAATGTAACAGCTTCGCCACTACAAACACTAGCATCTGAAATAGTAGCTGTACCACCTACAGTAGGGCAAGGATTAAAACAGGAAATTGCAATCTCAAAACCAGTGTTAGTAGTATTACCATTTGAGGTAAATCGTAATGTAAGAGAGCCATCTGCTGCTGTAGAAGTAAGTACAGGTGGAGAAATATTTCCAGAAAAATCTCCTATTTGAGTTGCTCCTATAGTATTTCCATCAAATACTCGTAGTCTATCTGAAGTTGCTTGCGTATTGAATGAAGTAAAAGTCAATCGCACAAAGTTTCCTACCACATCTGGAAAAATAGTAATTGTTCCATCTTCATTATCAGTATAATTTCCACTATCACCACCTGAATCAAATAAAGTAGAATTACAAGTTGTTAATGTAGTAGTGCCTGTTGGAGGAATCACAGAGCAATTATCCATTGTAACAGAAACTGTATTTGAGTTTGAACTATTTGGTAAACAAGTAATATTACTTACCACAGCACGATAAATCGTATTAACAGTAGGGTTGACTATTTCAGTATCTGTTGTAGCTCCTACAATATCAGTAAAAATAGTTCCTCCATCAGTAGATGCTTGCCATTGTATAGATGAGCTATTTTGTCCTGTTAGACTTAAGGTAATATTTTCACCCAAACAAGCAGTATTATCTGAAATAGCAGCCGTTCCTGCGACTATTGGACAAGGCGAACTAACACAAGAAATTTCAGCCTCCCAGCCTGCTTCTGTTACAAATCCATCTGAAATAAACTCAAAAGTAAGACTACCACTAGCATCTGTAGATGTAAATGTAGGAGGAAGAGTAGTTCCACAAAAAGTTCCTAAAACAGGAGATGCTGTAGTTGGTCCATCATAAATTATTAACCTGTCAAAATTACAAGTTGCTTGATTTTCTACATCAAAAGATGTAAAGGTTACACTAATTTTATCAGTTGGAGAAGTCGGATTAAATGTATGAACAAAATTTTCATCATCATTATACTCTCCACCACTACCACCAGAATCAAAAAATTCTGAAAAACAAGTAGTAGTACTTCCATTAGACATATTTAATGAAGGTGGTACACAAGAAATGGCTGCTTCCCAACCATATCTAGTATTATTATTGTCCGAAGTGAATCGAAAAGTAAGTGAGCCATCAATAGTAGTTGAGGTATAGACTTGAGTGCCTGTAAGACCCGTTCCTAGGTTACCTGACAGAGTAGCTAATAAAGTTCCTGTTACACCATTTCCATCAAAAATTTCTAAAAAATCATTAGCATTTCTTGTTCTAAAACGTTCAAAATCAATCTGTATTTTATTTCCTGCTACGGCTGGAGAGAATGTATATACAAAACTTTCATTATTGGAATAGCTATTTCCACCACCACCACTTCCACCAGAATCAAAAAAATCTGTTCCACAAGTAGTAGAGCTACCATCAGACATATTTACTTGAGCATAAAGGGACTGCCAACTAAATAGAAGGGTAAGAGAAAAACAAAGTAGTAATCGTATAAGTAACTGCATAGTAAAATCGTTGAAGATAAACAGGAAAAGAGTAAAATAGTTTTTTATATCTTTAAAAATCGTTAATAATTTCGCAAGATGCTATTTTTATTTGGAATATAAAGCATTGATGTAGTAAAAACATTGATTTTGCATTTTTATACAAAATTTTTTTATTATGGTTAGCAAACTTCACTAAAAACATAACAAGTTTAATAATCAACTTCATATTTGTTTGCTTGCTCAAATTTATCGAACTTTGGATAATAAAAAAATGATATTTTGACAAGGCAATTATTTTCAGATTTTGATTGTAGGTATGAAAAAGCTGCCTTCATAATCCGTAATTAGCTTTGCTGCTTTGTCAGGTCGTAATCCGTAATTCCTCTTTATGTTAGACATTATCCGTTTGCTTCCCGAATCACTTGCCAATCAAATTGCTGCTGGAGAAGTTGTGCAACGTCCTGCTTCTGTGGTAAAAGAAATGCTAGAAAACTCTGTTGATGCAGAAGCAAGCACAATAGAACTTGTTTTGCAAGATGCAGGAAAAGCCCTCATTCAAGTCATTGATAATGGAAAAGGAATGTCTGAAACAGATGCTAGAATGTGTTTTGAAAGACATGCGACTTCAAAAATAATTACGCAAGATGATTTGTATAACATCCGAACGTTTGGTTTTAGAGGAGAGGCAATGGCTTCGATTGCTGCCGTTGCACAGGTCGAACTTCGTTCACGACAAGAAGACCAAGAAATAGGAACTTTGATTTATATTGAAGGCTCAGAAGTAAAAAAACACGAACCAACAGCGACACAAAAAGGAACTTCTTTGGCTGTCAAAAACCTATTTTTTAATACCCCAGCAAGACGAAAATTTTTGAAATCTAATTCGGTAGAGCTTCGTCATATCACACAAGAGTTTGAGCGAGTTGCACTTGCAAATCCTCATATTAATTTTTCTATGCACCACAATAATCAAGAAGTGTATAACCTCAAAGAAGGAAAGTTAGCACGTCGAATTGTGGCAATGTTTGGGAAAAGCTATCAATCAAACCTTCTTACCTGTCAAGAAGATGTAGAAACCATCAAACTTTTAGGTTATGTAGGCAAACCACAAGCAGCCAAAAAAACAAAAGGAAATCAGTATTTTTTTGTCAATAATCGCTTTATAAAAAGTGGTTATTTGCATCATGCTGTCATGACGGCTTACGAAGGACTTTTGCCAAAAGACGCACATCCTTTTTATGTTTTATTTATCGAAATTGACCCAAAAAAAATTGATATAAATGTACACCCCACCAAAACAGAAATAAAGTTTGATGATGAAAGAACCGTTTATGTCGTGGTTCAATCGGCTGTCAAACAGGCTTTGGGAGTTCATCAAGTAGTTTCTCCTTTGGATTTTGATACAGATACTAATTTTTTAAATCCTTCAAATTATCATGGTAATACTCTTGATACTAATAGTGGCGAGTTGGAAGATGAAAATGAAGAAGAACCAAGAACTTTTTTATCTGATTTTTCAAAGTATGATAATCAAGACTCAGAAAAATCAGATGATTTTATTGGTAGATACGACAAGGAAGAAAATAAAGGTAAATATGGTGATTATATCAATGAGCCGTTTAATAGAAAAAAAGATTTAAAAAATTACGAGCGACCAGAACCCACAGAAAGACAAAAAAGCAATCAGAAAAACTGGGAAAGAATTTATTTGAATGATGAACAGCGAGAGGAATTAGGAAATGGGAATGAAAAGGAATTAGGAAATGAGAATGAAATTTCCCCAGTTCCAAACTTCCAATCCTCAAACCCTGTAACATTCAGAAGTTCTGCCAATAACCTTTCAAAAACAGAGTTAGAAGCTGAAATAAAATCATCTAAATCAAAAATTTCAACTAGCGACAAACGTCATGTTTTTTGGGTAGCCAATCGTTTTGTGGCTAGTCCAACTAAATCGGGAATGATTTTGATTGATGCCTCGGCTGCTCATGAGCGTATTTTGTACGAACGTTATGAACAAAGAATTGCAAAAAGCACAAATAATATAGCCACTTCTCAACAAATTCTTTTTCCTCCGACACTTACTTTTTCGGTCGTAGATTATGAACTTTTGAAGGAAGTTTTGCCCGAACTCAAAAATTTAGGTTTTTCGATAGAAATTGATAAAAAATTAGAAACCAAACAACAAATCAGATTGATTGGTCTTCCTGCTGATTTGCTCAAAGAAAAGGGAGAGTCTATCTTAGAAGCACTTTTAGAGCAGTTTAAGTACAATCAAACGACTATCAAAATTCCGAAACGAGAAAATATTTTGCGTGCCTTTGCCAAACGTGCCTCTATGCAAGCAAAAAATTATTTTTCTACCGAAGAAATGCAGAGTCTTATTGATGAGCTTTTCGCCTGTCAGCAGCCCAACTATACACCTGATGGAAAGAAAATATTTATGCTTTTGGATACCGAGATGATTGAGCAGTTGTTTTTGTAGAAATTATTAAAAATGTATAATAGTGTAATGTGAAGCTATAACTAGACTAGATTTCAATAAAATATAAGATACAAAAAAACTTCTCAAATCTTTGCTAAACACTTAGATTTGAGAAGTTCATTATTTATTATTCAGAAATAGAAAAGTCTATCCTCTGTCTAAAACTTCGTCATCATAAAATTTTTCTCCACTTGCACCTTGATACTGTGCATCTCCAAAGGCAAGCATAGGAAGAAAAACAATAGGTAAAAATATAATACCAATAGCAAAACCAGTATCTTTACCAAATACTTTAGCAAATTCTACTACTGACAATATAGCCCAATATAAGCCTACAAAAGGAATAAACATGTATAAAACCCATATTTTAGGTTTATTAATTATTTCCATGAATACTAAAGAACTATAAATAGGAATAAGAGAAGCCCAACCTGGTTTTCCTGCTTTTTCAAATATTTTCCAGTATGTGGCAATGAAAAAAACAATTAATCCTAAATAAATAACACCAAATATGAGTGAGCCAATAATGCCGATTCCATCTTCCATAAAAGTAAATTAAAATTAAGTGAGAGATAAATAAATTTGTGTGATTGAAAAACATTCCAAGATTCTAAATAAATCTTAAAACAATCCTCAATAAACTAATTTTCTCTTAGAATACAAAATTTTATTTGTGGAAGTTCCTTGTTTTTATAAAAATGTAATGAAAATTTAAAATATCTTGCCTGCATTTAATATTCCATTAGGGTCAAAGACTTTTTTGATTTCTCTCATCAACCTTAGATTTACTTCGCCTAATGCAATAGACATATAAGGACGTTTGGCAATTCCGATTCCGTGTTCACCTGAAAGCATTCCACCCAAACGAACTACTTCTTTAAAAATTTCTCCAATTCCATCTACTACTTTTGTATTCCAATCTTGATCAGAAATTTGTTCTTTCAAGACATTTACATGCAAATTTCCATCTCCTACATGTCCAAAACATACCGAGCGAAAACCATATTCATCTCCAATCCTTTTTATAGAAGTAATAAGTTCAGGTAAATTTCCACGAGGAACAACTACATCTTCTGCTTTTGTAAGCGAATAGGCATTTACAGCAGGTGAAATATTTTTACGCAATCTCCAAAGTTCTTCCTTTTGTGCTTCCGAATCAGCAAATAAAATTTCTCCTGTCTTGAAGTCTTCCAAAACAGTTACTATTTTTTCAGCATCGACCATCATTGATTCTTCATTATTTCCATCTAATTCAATAATCAAATGTGCTTGAATAGAATCAGGTAAATCAATATTTGTCTTTTGATTCATTTTATCTTCCAAATAAAACATCGTTCTTTCGATAGCTTCTCGTTCCATAAATTCCATTCCAGAAGGTGTAATTCCTGCAATATAAATAGCTGAAATGGCTCTACATGCTTCTTCATTGCTTTCAAAAGGAACAAGCAAAGCAATATTTTTGTGAGGATAAGGACGAAGTTTGAATACAATTTTGGTAACAATACCTAAAGTTCCTTCACTCCCAGTTATTAATTGAGTAAGATTATAACCCGTAGAATTTTTCAAGACATTTGCACCTGTCCAAATAATTTCTCCTGTTGGCAAAACAACTTCCAAATTCAAGACATAATCACGAGTAACACCATATTTTACAGCCTTAGGACCTCCCGAATTGTGCGAAACATTTCCACCAATAAAACAACTTCCTTTACTAGCTGGGTCAGGTGGATAAAAAAGATTTTTTTCTTTGACAGCATTCTGAAAAACTTCTGTAATTACGCCTGTTTCGACAGTTGCTTGAAGGTTTAGCGTATCAATTTCGATAATTTCATTGAAACGTTCCATCGAAATTACTACACCGTGATTAGTTGGTAAAGCACCACCACTCAGACTTGTACCACCACCACGAGGCGTAACAGGCAAAATATGCTCGTTACAAATTTTCATAATCTGACTAATTTCTTGTGGTGTGCGTGGTTTCAAAACAACATCAGGTAAGAAAGAATAGTCTTCGGTGTGGTCTCTTGAATAAGTATCTCTGTTTTTATCGTCTGTGAAAACATACTCTTTTCCTACAATCTGTTCGAATTGATTGATTAGTTGAGGTGTGAGTTTGCCAAAGTTTGTTTTGCTTGCTGCTTGATTTAAAATAGCTGAAGACATATATATAGGAATTGAAGTTTTTAAAGTTTAGTTAAGTACAAAAATACGATTTTTCTGTTTTTTCTCTATTTTATAATCTAATTTATGGCTATTTTGTCGGTATGCAGAATAAATTGTGTAATAAAAAGCATTTTTTTTTACTGTATTGGTATTGTTGTTGCATTTTTATTTGAAATTTTGAATCAAAATACGCACATTTGCATGTCTGTTTTCAGAAGTAAAGAACCAATTTTTAATTTTACCGTTCTTACTAAAAAAAACCACTCTAAAAAAGCTAACTTTCTATGAATCAATCTATTTACGAGACCATATATACAACAGAACCAACTACTTCAAAAGTAATTGCTCTTCCAAAACCAACTTTAAAATCTATTCTAATAGATTCTGTTCTAGGATTGTTTTCTTCAAATTTGAATAAAGAACGTGTAATAAATACTAAAAAAATATTTTTTCTATTATTTTTGGTCAGCTCTTTTTTTATTTTAGGGATTTCGTCTGCTTTTGCTCAAGATGATTTTGTAGAAGACCCAATGGGAAATTCGGGTATTTGGCAACAGCTTACTGAAGATCCTACTGATTCTACACTTTGGGCAAACTATTATGGAAAACCTTGGGCTTCAATGAACAAAAAAGAAGCTGAAAAAGTAAATGGTTGGAAACAAGAATTGATGTTACGAAAACTGGCAAGTAATGATGCTGTTATTGGTTTTGTAATTACAGATGATATTGATGAAGGTTTTTTTATTGATGAGGCTGCTTTTAGAGAGTTTGAAGCACAGATTCAAGCAGCTAAAGCGAGTGGACAATCAGCAACAATTACATTTAAAGATGTGCAAGGATTAGAAGCGATTATTATGCCTGAGTGGGAAGGAATGTCAGATTTGAAACAGAATATTGCTGAGAATTTTGTTATCTTAGAAGATATGTACAAAGATATTTTTACCGAACAAGGAATTGAATTTCAAAATTATACAGTTGCACATCCAGATGGAAAATATAGCCAAATAAAATGGATTGAAGAACTAGATGGCAAACTTCGTAAAGCAAAAGAAAAGCAACTTTCTGAACTCAAGAAAAAATATAATATGAGTAACTAAATTAGAAATATTGAGAAGTTATGAAAATAGATGTTTTTACCAACGAAGGAACAGAAATTTATTATGATGAAACCTTAAAAAGTATCATTGCTACCTATAATGGAGTAGTAAAATATGATGATTGGGTGGCTCATTTAGAATATGCCCTTGATTTGATAAAAAAGCACTCTACTACAAAATGGCTGAGCGATAGTAGAAATGCAAAAGTCATCGCTGTAAATAATCAAAAATATTTTGAAGAAGTATTTGTTCCTGCCACTCACAATGCTACTACAATGCAATATGTCGCTACTGTACTGTCTAAAGATGCTTTCAATGAGTTTGGTACACGTCAATTGATGAATAATTATAAAAGCCAAGTAGGAGAAGTGGCTGCAAATAACCAATACTTCAAAACAATGGAAGAAGCTAAAGAGTGGTTAGAAAGTAGATAATTATTCTTAAGTATTAGCGACATATTCTCTACTTTCAGTTTCATTCCAGTTGAGTTTTGTTGTAATCTTATTCCTTTAGAAATTACCTTCATAGACACCTCTTGTATATCTAATATTTTTAGGGCAAACGCACGAAAATAAAATGTGTGATTTTACACTCTTTTTGACCTATTTTTTTAGTTTTAAAATTCAAGCGAGGACGCTTGAATTAGACAAAAACTGGTTTAAGCGTCCTCGCTTGAACCAATTTTTAAAAAATAAAATTTCGTGCGTTTGCTCTAAAAGAATACTAAAAATAATGAGATGGTTAGAATAATATTTATATTCTTCAAGATTTCAATACAAAAGTAACCTAATTTCCAAAAAATCTGTCTAAAATATATATTGTTGTTGAGTAATAAAAAAATATCCCAAGACAACAACAAGATTTTCAAAGAAAATATCGAACAATCTAAAAAAACAAAAAGCTATAATTTATTAAAACTTTCCACTACTTATTTGGTAAATTTCTACTAATAATTACAAAACACTCAAATGAAAAACACATTACTTTTCCTATTTTTTATAGCACTCTTTCTTGTTTTTGGTTTTGCAGCTATGGCACAAACTCCAACAGACCAATCAGCAGACACACTTTCGCAAGAACAAAAAGAAGTTATTAAACCCATTGAACAGCTTTTTGAAGGAATGTTTAAAGGTGATAGCAGTATGATTCGTGCAGCCTTTTACAAAAATCCAACTCTAAGAACCATTACTAAAAACAAAAAAACCGACGAACAACTAGCAGACAGCAAATTAGAAGATTTTTTAGTTACCATAGCCACACCACACGACCAACCGTATATAGAAAAGGTTTTGAGTTATGATATTAAAATAGACGATAACTTAGCGCAAGTATGGACTCCGTATGAATTTTATGTAGGAGAAATGTTTAGTCATTGTGGGGTAAATGCTTTTCACATAATTCAAACTGAAGAAGGCTGGAAAATAATTGGAATTACGGACACACGTCGTAGAGAAGGGTGTAAATGATATTCAATGTTGAAAAATTGGTAAATTAACCGTCGTTGAGGCATTGCTGTCAACGAGGTTTTATAAAACTGTTTTCTAAATTTATCGGATTTCAAACTTTTTCTTGTAAAACTACTTTTCTTATTGTAGATTACAATATAAAACCTTAGGGTTTGGAATAAAATATTTTTTCATCTCGCCGTTGTTGATGTTCTCATCATAGCCGTAAAACTATTGAGAAATTTTGTCCTCTACTCCATTAGGAGTTTCATATTGGTAGATAAAAACAGAAAAGTTAAAAATCATTTACTCCGTAGGAGTTGTATATTGGTCACATTTTGTATTAAAAATCTTGAAATCCTACCAATATGTAGTTCCTAACAGAACAGAATACACTCTTTCTTTCTTATTTTTACTACCAATATAAAGTTCCTACGGAACAGAAAGACAAATAAATTTTTAACCTTACGGCTATGGTGTTCTCATCAACAACTAAGACATTATAACTTATGCCAAAAAAAATTCTTATCATAGACGATGAAGCTGCCATTCGTCATACACTCCGAGATATTTTGGAGTACGAAAAGTATGAAATAGATGAAGCCAAAGACGGACAGCAAGGTCTTGATATGTTGCTTATCAATAATTACGATGTAGTTTTGTGCGACATCAAAATGCCAAAAATGGACGGTATAGAAGTATTACAAAAATCTACTGAACTAGGTAGAGAAAATGCTTTTATTATGATTTCGGCACATGGAAATATTGAAACTGCCGTCGAATGTACCAAAAAAGGAGCATTTGATTTTATCGAAAAACCACCCGATTTGAACCGTCTTTTGGTTACAATTCGTAATGCGATGGAAAAAACGCAGCTCGTTACCGAAACCAAAACACTCAAGAAAAAAGTACCCAAAACGATTGACATTATTGGAGAATCACAAGCAATTCAGGATGTAAAAGAAACTATCGAAAAAGTTGCGCCTACTGATGCTCGTGTGATGATTACAGGTCCTAATGGCTCAGGTAAAGAGCTGGTAGCCAAATGGTTACACGAAAAAAGTGAGCGTTCGGCACATCTTTTAGTAGAGGTAAACTGCGCTGCCATTCCTTCCGAACTTATAGAAAGTGAACTTTTTGGACACGAAAAAGGCTCTTTTACTTCAGCTATCAAACAGCGTATCGGAAAATTTGAATTGGCCGATAAAGGAACTCTGTTTCTTGATGAAATTGGAGATATGAGTCTTTCTGCACAAGCAAAAGTTTTGCGTGCTTTGCAAGAACACAAAATTACTCGTGTGGGTGGCGACAAAGAAATAAAAGTTGATGTGCGTGTAGTCGCTGCAACGAATAAAAACCTAAAAGAAGAAATCAAAAAAGGAAACTTTAGAGAAGATTTGTACCATCGTTTGGGTGTTATTTTAATAAAAGTTCCTGCTCTCAATGACCGTAGAGATGATATTCCACTTCTTGTAGAACACTTTTTGGATCAAATTGCTACTGAATATGGCGAGTCTAAAAAGAAAATTGATGCAGCAGCTTTAAAAGAACTCCAAAAACACGATTGGACAGGAAATATTCGTGAACTCCGAAATGTAGTCGAAAGACTTATTATTATGAGTGGAAAAGCAATTACAGCAGAGGATGTAAAAAAGCATGCTTAAAATCAATTACGGATTACGAATACAATAAACTGATTATCAATTATTTGTATTGAAAGATATACGTCTTAATTAATTTTTCTTCTTTAGTAATAACTGGTTCAATCGTCGACGCTTGAACCAGTTATTACAATAAAAAAAACTACAAAATTTATTTTTTGTAGTTTTTTTTTAGTTTACCGTTTCGATAGCAGAAACTTCTTTATCTTTATTTGAGTCAGCCTCATAATTATCATTTTTTGAAGGAAGCGTAAACCAAAATGTTGTTCCTTCTCCTTCTGTGCTTTCTACACCTATTTCTCCTCCGTTTTGCTCTACAAATTCTTTACAAATTATTAATCCTAAACCTGTTCCTTTTTCGCCTTCTGTTCCTTTTGTAGAATATTTATTGTCTAGTTTAAACAGTTTTTGAGATACTTCTTTTGGCATTCCTACACCTGTATCTGTTATTGAAATTTTGGTAAAACCTGTTTCATTTCCTTCTTCATTTTTTTGTATTTCTGCTGTTACTCGTATTATCCCTTCTCTAGGTGTAAACTTTACAGAATTCGAAACCAAATTTCTCATAATCGTAAATACTGCATTTTCATCAGCAAAAACCTGTTTTCCTTCAACCTCAATACACTGTGCATCAATTTCTTTTTCCTCTATTTGAGGCATCAGTATTTCACACATTTTATCAATGACTAATTTTAATTCTACATTTTGAGGTTCTAACGCAACAGCTTTCATTTGGATTCTTGACCACGAAAGCAAATCTTCCAAAAATTTATATAGATTATCTAGTGTTCGCTCTTGATCGGCTGCCATACTAATTATCTCTTCTTTAGGAAGTTTGTCTCCAAAAGTAGAAATAAGATGAGAATATCCTTTGAGAGAATTGAGAGGTCCTTTTAAGTCGTGAGCTACAATAGAAAAAAAACGGTCTTTTGTTTTATTAATTGCATTGAGTTCTTTCTTAGATTCCAAAAGTTGCTCATTTATATTTTGTAATTTTTGATTTTGTTTGTTTATAGAATAGCTTTGACGTTTAAGCATTTTTTGAGTGCGTTCTCCAAAACGATAACGGTTATAAATCAGAAAAGCAACGACTCCCAAAGCAATAACAGCTATCAATCCAATAATATTAAAGGCTTGCGCTCTATCTACTTCAGCTTGTTGTTGGAGTTGTTTTTCACGTTGATTAAGTTCCAAGACATCAATTTCTTGTCGGTGACGCTCTTGCTCAAACTGCATTTGAAGACTATTAATTTTACGAATAGAAACTTCATTATTTACTGAATCTTTATAAGTCAAGTATTTTCTATAATAATTCAAAGCCATTTTATCTTTCCGACTTTTTTCATATAGATTAGCAAATGAGAAATAAACTTGTTTGTACAATAAATTATTTTCTAAAGATAAGGCTGTTTTTTCAGCTCGTTTCAAAAATAATTCGGCTTTATCATAAGAACCTTCTGCACTATAAATATCTCCCAAACGAATAGAAAGTAAAATAGCTTGTTGTTGCTCTCCCAACTGTTCGGCAATTTGTAGTGCATCAAAGGCATATTTTTTGGCTAAATTATAATCAAATTTTGTAAAATATAACTCTGAAAATAAATCATAGGTAGCTAACAAACATTTTCGTTTTGATTTTCCTGTACAAAATTCTTCTGATTTTTGAAGATAAAATAAAGCAGTATCATATTCTTTTTTCGCTATAAAAACTCGTACAAGACCATGCGAGGCTGTTGCCTGTGTTTTTTTATTTTCATTTATATCTTCATTTTGGTTCTTCTTTTCTTTACTTGCCCATTTTAATAATTCTTCATAATAATATTGTGCTTCTTTATACTGCTGACTTTCAAGATACAAATTAGCAATACTTTCATAAAAATCTTCTTTTGTTAGTAGTGGATTTTTATAACTCCTCCACAATTCGAATGCTCTCAAATAACTATTCAAAGCCTCTACTTTATTTCCTGTTTCATCATATACTTTTCCTAATTGATGATATAAAAAAGGAGGAGAGGTTTCTTTATGAGTTGAAAATTCTGAAATTTGATGTTCTATGACTTGTGCTGCTTTTAAATGTTCGCCTTTGGTTTGTAACACTTTAGCATATTGATAAGAAGAAATCGCCACTAAACGAATAGGATATAATTTTTGCCCTAATTGATACCCCTTTTCAGCATACTTATATGCCATTTCATTGTCATTTTTTATTGCTCTTATGACTATTGAATTATAAAGAGAAAGTTTGACAGTATCTTCTTTTTGACGTAATTCTAAGGCACGAATAAGACTATCTAACTCTTTAACATTTTGATTATAGGAATGTGCTGTATAAGAAATAGACAGAAAAAGAAGAAAAAATAAAACTGATTTTGAATAAATATAATTTATCTTTTTGAGGAAAGTCATACAATAAATTAATCCATCTTTCAAAAAAGAAAAGTATTTTTTCATTTTACTAGAATAAAAATAATAATATGGATTAAAACGATTCATATAGAAAATAAAATAACTAAAAGTGCATAAACTTCAGTATAACAAAAATAAGCTACTTGATAAAAATTCTAAAAGTAAAAAAATAAAATTAGTTTGGTTACAAATTTATTCATTTAATTTTTCATGAACAAATTGTATAATATCTGGAAAAAACAATAAAAAATCTTTTTCAATCATTGAATAATTTTGTTTTAAAAAATGATATGATTCGTGTAAATTAGTAGCATACTTTGCCCTATGCGAAAGTCCATTAAGAGATTGTTCCATTCCATAAAATGTCGCATAATGAGTAAGCCAGTCTTGCTTTTGCATTCTTAAAAAAACCTGTTGTGCTAAAGATGGCAAAACTTCATAATTTTTCTCTAAAATCTGATAAATAAATAACGAAAAATTAGCTAAATCATCACCATCACTTTGATTTTCAAATTTATATTTATCAAAATGTATTCCTAAAAAATGGTCATAATAAATATCTGTAATTACAGGGGCATATTTTCCAAAATCAGCGTGCAAACGTTTGTTAGTCTGCAAAATAACAGGATGTTGGTCTGTAAATGTATCAATATGACGATGCAACATAATTCCTTTTGCTATTTCCTCTGGATAGTCTTTATATTTATTTCCTCGCACAAAATCACCCAAAAAATTACCTATGACTATATTTTCTATTTTATTGGATAAGAAAAAATGTGCTAAAAAATTCATATAAAAATTTTAGAAATGATAAATAATAAAGGTATTCTCTTCTAATATAAACAAAATAAATGATAATAGTTTTACTAGATAATTACAAATTCAAAAAACCTATCCGATTTTTCTTTTAAGTGAATAATTAGATAGGTTTTTCTACTTCCTAGAAAAGAAACTTACTTCTTACTTTTTACCATTTTGTTTAGATTGCTCAAAAGCAACTTCACGAAGGGCAGCCAATGATTTTGCACCCGAAGCTCCATCTATTGCCTTAATAGCCAATTCTTTTGCTTCTTTTAATGCACCTGTCAGTTGAAGGTTTAATGACTTGATTTGCTCATTTTGCTGTGTAATTTTGCCAGAAAGAGCATTGATTTGACGTTCTGCAATACGCTTTTTGCCTTCATTTTCTTTAGCCAACAAATCAGACGTTGCTTTATTATCTCTCTGAATAGCAGCTTTTGTACTTTCATAAGCACGTTTGGTTTCGCTATCCAATTTTTTAGGTAGTTCTTCAGCTTTTTCAGTTGCTTTTTCGTAACTTTCTTCTTTTTCAGCTAACAGTTTTTCACGCAATGTCCACTCTTTTTCTTGTTCTTCTTTAAGATTTTCCAATTCTTCAGCACGAGATTTAGCAAGTTGCATAGCTTCATCCTTTATTTGCTGACGAGTGAGATTCTTCTCGTACTGATAGTTCTCATCTTCTCTATCTAGTTTCATTTGCCATTCTTTTTTGCGCTCACTAAGTGTTGAGTTGTGCAAATCTTCGGCTTCTTCGTAGGCTTTTTTAGCTTCTTCTTCGGCTTCTAACTGCTCTTTTCCTGTTTGAGTGATAATTTTTTCGAAAGATTCCGATTTTTCGATGTATTCTTGAACAAGTTTTGAAAGCGTATTTTCTTCTGCTTCCTCAATCTGATGAAGTTCTAAAAGTTGCGTTTCGATTTGGTTACTCTCATCTTGCAAAACAGCTAAATTTGCAGCCTCTTTTGTCAGATTATCCGAAAGTCCACTAATTGCAACACCTACATTTCCTTTGATATGTTCAAAAGCCGTAACTACACTCTCCACAGACTCATAACCACCACCATTTAAACCATTATTTGAAACTGGTTTCGGCTCTGCCTTTGTAAATGCTTGAACTTTTGATGTAGATTTTTGAGGAGCAATATTTTTCTCCAAATTGTTTTGCAGTGTTTTGTTTTCTGCTTTTAACTTAGTTACTTCTGCTTGAAGTGATTTATTTTCTCTTACAAGGTCTTGATAAACATCAAGAATTTCCTTTTTCGTATTTTTCATTGAAACTGCCATAATAATATTTTTTTTTGAAGGTTTTGAAATGATTTAAAAGTAGAAATCGTCGGTGGGGACACCGACAATGGCGAGGTAGAGCTTTTTTTTATACTAAATGTAAAATATTTTGCCGTTGTCGGTGTCCCCACCGACGACAACAACAATAAATTTATTTAGAAGTTGGATTATCAAATGCTCTCAAAGAAAGTGATTGCACTTGCTCTAAAGCATGTTTGAGTTGAATTGTCAAATTATCAACTTCAATCTTTCCACTTTCTACATTCAATTTCAAATCTTCTATTTGTTCGGCAAAGATTTGTTCGTTGGCAGCTTCTTCTCTTTCCATTAATTCGGCAACTGCTTTTCCTTCTTTTGTAGCTTCATTAGCAGCCTTTTCTCTTGATTTTTTGACTTCCTCTTTGAGTTTTTCATCAAATTCGGCAATCAACACAAGATTTTTTTGGTGCTTCTCATCTTTTTCTGCCAAAACTTCTTCACGAGCAGTCCACGCTTTTTCTTTCTCAGCTTTTTGCTGTGCTAATTTACGATTCGTTTGTTTCTTCTGCGCTTCGAAAGCATCAGTAGAAAGTTGTGTATTTCGTTCCAAATCATATTCAAATCGCTCTTCTTCTTGCAAACGAGTTTTATTTGTGCGTTCTTCCGATTCTTTTACTTCTTTCTCAAAAAGTTCTGTTTCTTTTTTCCAAAAAGTTTCGTCTTCTTTACGAGAATTTGCCATCAACTCCATTCTTTTTTGATGTGCTTCAGTAAGCTCTGCCAACTTTGATTCGTGTTCTTGTTTCAATAAATACAAAGCATCAGCAGCTAACTTTACTTGATGTAAGTTTTTAAGCCTTTTCTTTTCAATTCCGATAGCTTCTTCAATCTGTGAACGTTTTTCAGATTCATCTTGTAGTTTTTTAGACCACTGTGTAAGCGTATCAGCAAAAGTAAGTTGAAGCGTTCCGAGTCCTTTGATAATATTATCAGGTGTGTAAGTACGAGCAGTTTGTAAAAGTGTAATTTCTTTTACTTTGGCTACTGATTCCTCTTTGGTAATCACTTCATGACGTTGATGATAGTAGTTTTTGAGAAGTGAAGCGAAGTCGTTTTTAATTTGATTCTTGTCCATAATAATTGGGAATAAATAAATAGGTAAATTTGATGAAAAATAAATTGTGAGTTGATTTTTATTAATTGAACAGGTTTTTGATTCTGTTTTATTTTAAAAATCGTTTTTTCTCTTTGTTTATACTACAAATTTAGGAGGGCAGAACGTAATCTATTTGAGGACTAAAAAAAACTTCAAAATTTCTTTTATTTTTTTTTAAAATACTTTTTATCATTCGAATAATTCAAAATAATTCAACAATGAAAATTCTAATTGTGGGTGCTGGGAATATGGGAACAACGTATGCAGAGAGCTTTTTGCTTTCTCATTCCATTACAAAAGATGATTTACTTATCTTAGAAAAAACAACTGAAAAAGCTGATTTTTTGAGAGAAAAAGGGTATTCATTCGTCATTTCTAAACCTGATAAACGAGTTTCGAAAGTTCAATTAATCATCTTGGCAGTCAAACCACAAGACACAAAAGCGTTATTCGAAACGCTTAAAGATTATATTTTGCCTTCTCAAACCGTTCTTTCTATTATGGCAGGAGTAAAAATTGAAACTTTAAAAAATAGTTTAGGAACTTCAAAAATCGTTCGTGCAATGCCAAATCTTCCTTCTCAAATTGGAATGGGAATGACTGGTTTTACGGCTGACGAATCAGTAAGTAGAGAGGAATTATTTTTTGTTCAAAACCTTCTAAACACAACAGGAAAATCACTTTATTTTTCCGAAGAAGAAAAAATAGATGCTGTAACGGCTATTTCTGGAAGTGGTCCTGCATACATTTATTATTTTATGGAAGCAATGATAAAAGAAGCTCAAAAAATGGGTTTTTCGCATTCAGAAGCCGAATTATTAGTTACCCAAACCTTTATGGGAGCAGTTCATTTGGAAAATAGAAGCAATTATTCTTGTGGAGAATGGATAAAACGAGTTTCTTCAAAAGGAGGAACAACTGAAGCAGCATTAAACGTATTTTCTGAAGAAAAACTATCTGATAAAATAGGGAACGGACTAGAAGCAGCACAAAAACGAGCAAAAGAATTGGGAGAGTAAAATTTGAAACTCATAAAATCAATAACAAATTTATTTTTTCTAGGTTATGTTTTAAACTAATAATGAAGCTGTTTAAGAATGTTCATTTTTCCATAAAATTGGGTTTGCAAACCCAATTTATGGAAAAATAACACTGCCTTTGTTGGTGTTTTAGCGTAGCGACACCAACAAAAAATACGTACAAAACTCATTCTTAAACAACCTCAATGAAAGAAAAACTACCATACTACTAGACAAAAATATTATCCTTGTGTTTTTATAGGTCAGTCTCGTAGTATGGAAAACTACTTTATAATTTTTTCAACTTTATTTTTTCATCTCTACTTATTTTTATGGCTCGTAAATTTAGATTCAAAGACTTAGGAACACTACTCAAAGAAACTTTTAAAGAATGGAATGCGCTTGACCCTTTTCGTGAAAGTGCTGTCATTGCCTATTATACTATTTTTTCTCTTCCAGGTCTTTTAATTATGGTTATCAAATCTGCAGGTTTACTTTTTGGAGAAGAAGCTGTCAGAGGAGAAATTACAGGACAAATTTCTGGAATGATAGGACAGGATGCAGCCAAAGCTGTACAAGAAATGATAAAAAATGCACTTAGTACAGAAGATTCTACTTTCGCTTTAATAGTTGGTGTTGGTTCGCTTATTTTTGGTGCAACAGGTGTTTTTGTTCAGCTTCAAAAATCATTTAATAACATTTGGGAAGTAGAACCAGATACATCAAAAAATGGAATTGTAAAACTTGTTACAGACCGTGCGACTTCATTTGGTCTTATTATGGTAATTGCCTTTTTACTTTTGACTTCGCTAATTATTTCTACACTTATTTCTACACTTTCAGACTGGATGATGACTTTCCTACCTGACTTTATGATTTATGGAATGAGTGCTATTGAAATTATTGTTTCACTTATTATTATAGGAGTTTTATTTGCTTTTATGTTCAAAACTCTTCCTGATAGGGAAATTGGTTGGAAAACAGTCAGTATTGGTGGAATTGTTACAGCTATTTTATTTACTTTAGGTAAAGAGGGTTTGAGCCTTTATTTTGGAATTGCAGAGCCTGCTTCTACGTATGGCGTGGCAGGTTCGGTTGTCTTGATTTTACTTTGGGTATCTTATGCCTGTTTGATTTTATTTTTTGGTGCAGAATTTACAAAAGTTTATGCTCGTTTTTACAAACACAAAACAAAAGTTTCCAAACACGCAAAAGAAAAAGTAAAACTCATAGAAGAAAATGCTGCTTCTTTATAGATTTTTGTTCAGAAATAAATTTGTAATTTTGTAATTCTATCAAAAAAAACATTCATCAATTAGTTCAATAGTTACCTTGGAAAACGAAAACTCACAATCTTATTATCCCTTCGAATCAGATACATCAGATATACATTCTCAAAAAACCGAACGTCCAAAACGTTTCCGTCCAAGAATAGGAATTTCTATGGGTGATTTTAATGGAATTGGCATAGAAGTAATCCTAAAAACACTAACAGATAACCGAGTTTTAGAACTTTGTATTCCTGTTATTTTTGGTGCTGCACGAGTTTTTTCTCATTACAAAAGATTATTAAATATAGATTTTACATTCCAACAGCATTTTATAGATGATGAAAATCTAGCAAATTCTATTCATACTCAAAAAGTAAATATTGTAAATTGTAGTTCTGCAAAAATAGATGTAGAAGCTGGAAAAATTACAGCAGAAGCAGGGACATGTGCATTAGAGGCTTTGGAAGGAGCAACAAAAGCAATGCAAGAAGGTTGGATAGATGCCCTTGTTACTGCACCAATTAATAAAGATAATATTCAATCTGAAACTTTCAATTTCCCAGGACATACGGAATATTTGACTGAGAAATTTAGTACCGATAAAGTAAAAGATAGTTTGATGTTTTTGGTACATGAAAACTTGCGTGTGGGTGTAGTTACTGGTCATATTCCATTAAAAGACATTCCTACTGCCGTTACTGCCGAAAAAATCACACGGAAATTAGATTTAATGCTGCATTCTCTGAAACAAGATTTCGGAATTGCAAAGCCAAAAGTAGCTCTCTTGGGACTTAATCCACATGCAGGAGAAAATGGACTTTTGGGAAATGAAGAAAAAGAAATTATTTTACCTGTAATAGAAAAATTTCGTCAAAAAGAACATTTAGTTTATGGTGCTTTTCCTTCTGATGGATTCTTTGGCGCAAAAGAATACGAAAAATTTGATGGAATTTTGGCAATGTACCACGACCAAGGACTTATTCCATTCAAAACACTTGCTTTTAATGAAGGTATAAACTTTACGGCTGGTTTACCAGTTGTTAGAACATCACCAGACCATGGAACAGCATATAGTATTGCTGGGAAAAATATAGCTGATGAAAGTTCATTCAGAAATGCTTTATTTTTAGCCATAGATACAGTAAAAAGTAGAATTGATTTTGAAATTACCAATCAAGAAAAAAATCAGCACAAACAAAGACGCAAAGAAGAACGTAAAAGAAATAGAGGATAAATTTTTGTACCTTCGTTTTTTATGCTACTACTTATATTAATTCTTTGATTAAAATATGTTTTGTTTCTAAATCGTTATTTATTTTTAAGAGGTATTAATCAGAAAAAAGTTATTTTTATTTTTTATGTTGAGAAAAAATACACAAGTACATCATTTCTCTATTTTATCGTTTTTTATTTTCTTTTTAGCTTTTAAGTGCTGCTTTTTTTCTGTGTCTTTTAGTTATGCTCAATCAGAATTATATAGTACCTTAAAAGATAGTTTGAAGAAAAAAAAAGAAATACCTCAACAAGAAAACAGCAAAAAACAACAGAAGGAAGAAGAAGTAGAAACATTAATAACTAAATTAGAAAAGGCAAAACCTAAGAAAAAAATAGAGTTATTAATAGAAGTTTCAGAATTTTACAGAACACAACTACGAGATTCTGAAAAAGCCTTAGAATATGCCACCAAAGCAGTAAAACAAGCCACAGAGTTACGAGATAAAAACCTAATTGCCCAAGCCTCCATACAAGCAGGCGCATTGCACAGGAATAAAGGAGAGTCTGACTTTGCACTTACTTTGCTCCTCAGAGGTCTTAATGCAGCCGAAGAAATAGGAAATGATTCTTTACAAACTGATGCGTTGCACAAAGTAGCAGTTACGTATCTTTTGATGAGAGATTTCGAACAATCCTACCAATATGCTGTAAAAGAAGAAAAATTGTGGAGAACATCTGGTTCTGAGTATGGGTTGGCAAGCTCATTAAACCTAAAAGGTCTTAGCCTAATTTACCTCAAACGTCTGAATGAGGCTATTGAATCATTAGAACAAGGGTTAGTAATTGCTGAAAAATTAGAAAATGACGATTTGATGTACAAGATTTTTTCTAATCTAGCAGATGCACATCTCAAAAAAGGAGAATTAGGAAAAGCGACTTCTTATATTACCAAAAGTAAAGAAATTACAGAAAGAATAAATGATAATTATGGTAATATCGTCAATATGATAAAACTAGGCGAAATTTATTCTGAAAAAGGAGATTTATCCAAAGCCATCAACATAACAGAAGACGGTGTAGAGTTAGCTCAAAAATTTCGTTATGCAGCTCTTGTCAGAAATGGTTATGAGGTACTCCGAGATATTTATTTTAAAGTTGGAAATTATAAAAAAGCCTTCGAAAATCAATCGCTTGCTGTGGCTATGAATGATAGTCTTTCGAATATTAGTCGTAGGCATCAAGTTTCGAATATGCAAACCTATTATGAATCTGAAAGAAAAGATAGAGAAAATCAATTATTGAAAGAAGAAAGTAAAAACAAAAATCTAACTCTCTATCTCATTTCAGCAGTTGCATTAATAGCATTTCTGATAGTCGGGATATTTATTTATAGAACGCAAATCAAGAAAAAAACAATTACTAGATTACGCAAACAAAATGATGAAATTCGTTCTGTTTATGAGCAAATATCCAAACAAGCAACTATAATAGATGATACAAATAATACAATTACCAAAAGTATTAATTATGCTCGCAGGATTCAAGATGCTATGCAAGTAAACACAACCACTATTTTTGAAGAATTAAAGGATAATTTTATTATAGACCGTCCTAGAGATATTGTGAGTGGAGATTGTTATTGGTTCGAACAACGACAAGGAGAATTTTATGTCGCTTTAGCTGATTGTACAGGACACGGCATTCCAGGAGCTTTTATGACAATTCTTTGTAATTCTTTACTCAATGATATTTTTAATTCTCGTAGTGGTGTACGCTCTCCTGCCGAAATTCTTATTGAATTACATCGTCGTTTGATTCATCATTTACACAAACAAACAAGTAATGTACAGGATGGAATGGACATTGCAATTTGTCGTATTAATCCGACCGAAAAAACACTAACTTATTCAGGAGCAAAACAGCCTTTACTCTATGTAGATAAAGATGGAGAGTTTAATCGTTTCAAGGCTAGTTCGTTGCCTATCGGAGGACATGAAGTAAGAATAAAAAGAAAGTATGAAGATATTACCATTCATTATCAAGTTGGAGATACACTTTATATTACTTCTGATGGCTTTCAAGACCAATTTGGAGGAAAAAATGATAAAAAATTTATGAGTAAAAATTTATACCAAATGCTTACTCAAATTCATAAAATGCCTTTAGAAAAGCAAAAAATACACATCGAAAATCAGTTAGAAACTTGGCAAGCAAATAACAAACAAACTGATGATATAATGATGATTGGAATAAAACTTAACTAATATTCAATTACGAATTACGAATTAAAAATTACGGAATAAACTAGGTTCATCTCATCTTGTCGCTTTTTAAAAACACAAAAAATACTGTTGTTGGTATTTTAGCCTAGCGACAGCAAAGATATAATACAGTACGACATTTTGAGATACACCCAAATAAACTAATATCTAGGTAATTAAATATATCGTAATTCGTAATTTTTAATTCGTAATTAATTTGATATGAAAGTAATTTGGCGATTAATGGGCTTTATGCGACCTTTTCGGTCTTTTGTGCCTTTTTATATCTTGACCTCTGTTTTAGCAATTATTTTTGGGGCAATAAACTTCACTTTACTAGCTCCTCTTCTCAAAATTTTATTTTTAGACGAAACTCCTACACAAATAGCTGTAGCTGCTCCTACTTTTTCGTGGTCATTTGGTTATTTTACTGACCTTTTTAATTATAATTTCTCTAAAATTATTGTAGAAGAAGGAAAAATGGAAGCTCTTTATTTTGTCTGTAAAGTATTGGTAGTAACTGTTTTTCTATCTAATATTTTTCGTTATTTGGCTTTATATATTATCAATAAAGTTAGATTCAGAGCAACGGCACGCCTTCAAAATGCACTTTTTCAAAATGTTCTTTCTCTCAATGTGGGCTATTTTTCACAAGAACGAAAAGGAGATTTAATGTCTCGTTTTTCAAATGATGCTAGAGAAGTAGAGTCTTCTGTCTATAATGAATTTAAAGGTTTGATTCGTGCGCCTCTTACCTTCTTGGTATATTTTGGTTTATTGGTATATTGGTCTTGGAAACTGACGTTGTTTTCTTTTATTTTCTTACCTATTTCAGGTGGAATTATTGCCCTTATTTCTCGCAAACTTCGCAAAAGTAGCGACATTTCACAAACAACATTAGGAAATATTTTGTCAATGTTAGACGAGCTTTTATCAGGTGTTAAGATTGTAAGTGCCTTTAATGCTCAAAATTTTATTCTTTCAAGATTCAAAAAACTCAATGAACGTTATCGCATTTCCAAAACATCTTATGATAATAAAAGAGATATAGCTGCTCCTTTATCTGAGTTTTTAGGAATCATTACTATTGCTGTCATTTTATTGTATGGTGGAAATATGGTCTTGACAGGGCAATTAACTGCCGAAATTTTTATTGCTTATATTGCTGTTTTTTCTCAAATTATTCCTCCTATAAAAGAGGGTTCTACACTTGTTACAAACATGCAACGTGGAATTATTTCTGGAAAACGAGTTTTTGAAGTATTAGATATTCAAACCTCTATCAGCGACCTTCCCAATGCAAAAGAATTAAAACAATTTTCAGATAAAATCGAAATCAAAGACCTTCATTTTTCGTATAAAATTAGTAAAGAAGAAGAGGGAGTTATAGAGAAAAAAGTATTGGATGGAATCAATCTGACCATAAAAAAAGGCGAAATCGTAGCTTTGGTAGGGATGTCTGGAGGAGGAAAATCTACACTTGCTGATTTGGTGGCTCGTTTTTATGACCCACAGCAAGGAGATATTTTGTTAGATAATCATTCTTTGAAAGAATACAAACTTCATTCTTTGCGTTCTCAAATGGGAATTGTTACACAAGAAGCAATTTTATTTAATGATACAATTTTTAATAATATTGCCTTTGGAATAGACACAGCTACACAAAAAGACGTAGAAAAAGCTGCCCAAATTGCCAATGCTCACGAATTTATTATCAAGACAGAAGAAGGTTATCAAACAAATATAGGCGACCGAGGAAGCAAACTTTCAGGAGGACAACGCCAACGCATCAGTATTGCAAGAGCTGTTTTGAAAAACCCTGCCATTTTGATTTTAGATGAAGCAACTTCTGCCTTAGACTCTGAATCCGAACAATTAGTACAAGAAGCTCTCTATAAATTAATGGAAGGAAGAACAACATTAGTAATTGCACACCGTTTGAGTACCATCCAGCATGCTGATAAAATTATAGTGGTTAATGATGGAAAAATAATTGAAACAGGAACACATCACACTCTTATTGAAGAACAAGGCGCATATTCAAAACTTGTTGAGATGCAGATGATGTGAAAAGGTGGCTAATATTTTTATTTCAAACAATTTATTTTATGAAAATTTACAGAAAACCTCTAAAATCATCAACTACTTAAATTTTAACCCTCTCTTCTTATCTTAGTATTTTGTATTCATGTATTATGAAATTACTTTATAGATTGAAAAATTTGCTTTTTGAATTGTTTTATTTAAATTATAATCTTATTTTACAATAACAAAATTTAGAAATGATTTTAGAGAAGTATCAACTTAAACCTAAGGAAGAAGTTCAACATAGAGGTTATTCATCAACTGCTAAAATAATAGATGAAGATGGATGTGTTTATTTTGCAAAATGGATAAGGGGAATTAAAAAAGATTCTCAACAAAGCAAAATCCTCTTTGATAAATTGCGTCGTCTTAAAAAAGCAGTTCATTCTTCTCTACCAAAAATCATTGATTACAAATGGGAAGAAACACAAAGTGCATACTGCATTATATTTGAAAACAAAGAAACATATTCTTTAGAGGAGGTTGTTTTAAATTTTACACCTGATCTAACTCATTTTCTAAAAGGAATAGAACAAATAGTAAAATGTCTACAACAATTACAAACAAAAGATAGGCTTGCTCACGGAGATATTACTCCAGCAAATATATTAGTTGATGAAAATTTTGATTTTTATTTGATTGATTTTGGTATTGCTGATATTTCAGTATCGCTAAGTCAATCACAAGAATTAGAAATTTTTGCAAAAGAGTTTGCTGCACCCGAAAAATGGAACAGAAATATTCCACAGGGTTTTCCTTACCAATCTGATATTTATTCTATTGGAAAAGTTATTGAATGGTGTTTTTTGGAAAGTGAAATTAATGAATTTGAAGAAATTAAAAATCTAATAGATATATGTTGTGAGCAATTACCAGAAAAAAGGGTAAGCTATATTTCTCTTTTGGAAAAACTAGCAAAAATTACAAGTGAAATTTCTTTTAATGAAGAGAATACTGTCTATGTATTTTCAAGGAAAACATTAAAATCAGAAATAATTGATGACTTAAATAGTTCAGATTTTAAACCAAAGTTTGATATTCGTCCAAATGAAGGAAATAATGTTCTATTGGATATCGTAACAAATAGTTTTATAATTCATTGTCTGTGGATTATTTCTGAAAATAAATTGTTGATTCGGAATGACTCTCACAAAGTTGAAGAGGAAAGTAGATATGATACAATATGCAAATTTGGAATAGAATTAAATTTACCAATCGCATTTACATCAGAAGATGCGTATCAAAAACATTTTAACCTAACTCCTTTTTTTAAGAAAATTCAGAAAGAAAAACAACAGGAAATTAGTTACAAAAAAGGTAAAAAAGAAACAAACAGAGAACTAAAATTTTTCAAAAAATTAATAGAAAAAGAACTACAAGTTTTAGAAAAAAATTCACTAAGATTACGTTTTGACCACTTTGAGAAAAAAGGAGATTATGAAATTTCATTCAAAATTCAAGAAAACAGTAAATACAGTAGTGATGGCTTTATTCGCTCGCATATTGACAAAGCAGAACCACCCAATGTAGAAGAATTTGAATTTATTGTAAGTCAAACTGCTGATAAAAAACAAATGAAAGATCCTTTGAAATTTTCAGGAGTAGCTTATGACTTTGATCCAAAAACAAGAACTCTAAAATTTAAAGATTGTGATCATTTAGATTTTAATAAAATTCCTAGAAATGGATATATTTTTGAAAATATCAGTAAACAAGAACAGGAAAAGAAAAGGCAACAAAAGGCAATACGAAAAGTAGAATGTAATGATGTTCAGAATAGAGATTTAATACATTATATTTTCAATCCTACAAGTTTGAAAGGTAAGTATCTTGAGTTTAAAGAGCTAAAAAAGATTTATCAAACTGATGAAAAAGGAAAAGAACTTGAGTATAGTGATAATCAACAGAGAGCTATATTCAATGCTATTAATAGAGAACCTCTGACAATTATTCAAGGTCCACCAGGGACAGGTAAAACTACTGTAATCACCGAAATTGTTTTTCAGATTCTGAATACTAATCCTGATGCTAAAATATTAATCACTTCACAAACAAATGATGCTGTTGATAACGTATTGGATAATCTTTTAAAAAAAGATATTCCGATTGTTCGATTGAGTGGTATAAAACAACCAAAAAAAAGTTTACAAAAACATACTTTAGAAAAAAAAATTGAAGGCTGGGAACAAGAAGTTAAGAAAAAAGTCAAAAAGAATTGGAGATTATACGAACAAAACTTTAAGAAAGAAATAGAAGACGAAAATCCGATTATACAGCAAATTTTTGAAACTTTATCATCTGATAAAAAATGGGTAATAAAAAAGCGAAATATTGAAAAAGTGTTGAGTTTTTTCCAAAACTTAAAAGACTTAGAAAAATCTTTAGATTCTCAAACAGAATTTATAACATCAATCAATAGTTTTGTAAAAGTAAATTTTGAAGAATATTTTTTAAAGCAAGAAATATATAATGATTGGTTGGCTACCATAAGTTCATTAGGTGAAAATAGTAATATTAATCAAAAACTAATAGATAGTATTAGAGTAATTGGCGCAACGACAAATCATATCGCATCAAAAAAATATGCTAAATTTGGTTTTGAGTTTGATTATGTAATAATGGACGAAAGTGGAAAAGCAAACACAGCAGAAGCATTAATTCCAATAGTTTTGGCTGATAAATTAGTTCTTGTTGGCGATCATAGGCAATTACGACCTATGCTAACTTCAAATAGAGAAGTTGAAAAGTGGTTAAGACAAGAGTTTAAAAATGAAGTAGATGAATTTGATAGTTGGGACGATTATTTTAATAGACCTAGTTTATTTGAGCAAGTAATAAAAAGAATTGATGACGATTATAAAAGTCAGTTAGAAGTATGTAGAAGAAGTTCGAAAGAACAAGTTTTACTGACTTCAAAATGCTTTTATGAACCTTTTGGAGATCAAGCAATAAAGCCATTTGACAGACCACAAGAAAAAGAACATAATCTTGATTTGAAAGTAGATAGCTCTATCATTTTCTTTGACATAGGTAATTCTTACAGAAGTGAAACTGACGGAAATGGTTCATCAAAAAACAAGCAAAGTGCCGAGCTAATTCCAAAACTCCTAAAGCGTTTGGATTCTTTTGATAAAGTAAAAGACTATTCTATTGGCGTAATAACAGGTTATTCTGCTCAAGTAAAAGAAATAAAAAAAGTTTTTAGAAAGGAGATTGACTACAAAAAACTAAGAAATATTAAGGAAAATAATGTAGTAATATCTGTTGTAGATAGGTTTCAAGGTTTGGAAAAAGATATTATTATTTTTGATTTAGTAAGGAGCAATCAACATTCCTTAGGTTTTCTAGCAAATGCAAATCGTATAAATGTTGCTTTATCAAGACAAAAAAAGCTACTTATAATTATTGGAAATTTGGATAGTATTCTGAATGCTAAATCACCAAAAGGACGAGAAAACAAAAATCAAAAACCAGCTTTACAACATTATTTAAAAGAATTGAAAAAAGATTGGATAGTCAAAAACATAGAACAACTATTTTAATGGAAATACAACAAATTCATACTAAACTAAATAAGCAATGTCCAAGTAATTTCAGAATTAATGAAATTATACCTTTTGCTTATCCATACAGACGTGTAAGAATAAAAGTTATAGTAAATAAATCGCCTGAAGAGTCAATTCAACAAGTGTACTCGGTTTTTTTAAGGACAATAAAAGCAGGTTATAATAAAGAAGAACAAATAATCAGCTTTTTAGGTCTAAGTAAAGATGACTTTATTTTAAGAGAACTCTATTTTCTACGTGAAAGAGGATTTCTTGATTTTGCATCAGGTACTTGGCTAATTACAGAACAAGGCGAAGAATTTATTAAGGACAACAGTATTTTAAAAATTCTTGAAGAAGAAGAGTTTGAGTTCTTAATTGATGGTATAACAGATGAGGTATTAGTAAAGAATTTCAAAACGTATGAATATAAAGTAGAAAGCAACATAAAAAAACTGGCTTCGGAAATTAATTATTCTAATAGAGATATTAGATTATTGGATAATAGAAATGAACAACTTGCTGATATTTACAAGAGTGAAAATCAAGGAAAAGCCTATTTAGTCGATTATGATAAGTCAGATATTCAATTTGATAGTGAAGATAAAGAATTTAAAGAATTTTATTTTATAGAATACACACCAACAAAAGAAAAGGAAAATGAACTAGAGCCTTATATCGAAATTAGAAATATAGATAAGGACTTTTCAAAAGAAAAACGACTAACAAAAATTCTTAGTAGTAGATATTCAGAGTTAATTAAAAAACTATCCGATTCTGAAAGAACAAGTATTATTCAATTACAAGAAGAGGAAAATATAGAAGTTTTAAAAGAGTTTAAACCAATTCAGACAGAAAAAAAAATAACAGAAACTCAAACTCTTTCAGTTTGGGAAACACAAGAGAAGTTTGAAGAAGCAATAAAAACTGCTACATCAAAACTATTGATAGAAAGTCCTTGGATTAAACAAGCAACTTCAAACTATGTTAATAGCATTGAAAAAGCACTAAAAAGAAATGTAAAAATCATTATTTTTTACGGAATTGAAAACAATGACAACCACGACATCAGAGTAATTGAAAAATTAAGGGATTTAGAAAAAAAGTATGAAACCAATTTTTATTTAGTACACTTACCTACTCATTTTGAAAAAAAACGAAATCCCAAAATGACAGGCACTCATAGAAAGCTAGTTGTAAAAGATAATCATTATTTTATTCAAGGAAGTTTTAATTTTCTGTCCTTCAATAAAGAAAAAGGAGATAAAATTGCAAATGAAGAAAGTATATTAATCTCTAAAGATGTGCAAAGCAAATGGGAAAGCGTTTTAAAAGAATACCAGATAAATAGAAAAATAGCAGCGTTATTTTGCTGTGATTTATGACAACTTTCCATAAAAACTTTGCAACAGCAAAAGATGCAAAAGGTTGGTTTCATATTAATAAAAATGGAAATGAAATTTATTCAGAACGCTACTTAGAAATCGAACCTTTTTATAATGGATTTGCACTTGTTACTACTGTACCCTACTTTTTTTAAAACACGGAGTTCACAGAGGAACACAGAGAATGAAAATTCATTTTTTAAGAAACAAAACCTTTATAATTTAATCATTTTAATAAAAAGTAGCATTTTATAAAGTAATTTTCAGTTGTATTATCCTGTATTTCATCATAAGAATCATATAAATCACTTGCTAATCATACTCTACAAAAAAAGTAGGGTACAGTAACTTGTTACAAAACATGATAATAAAAAAATAATTATAAATGAAAATGGCATAACCAAAATAGAAATAGGATAAAATAACTTGATTCTCAAAATAGAAATAAATATCTGTATTTTGATAGCTTTTTGAAATAAAACACCAGTTATCTACCTATTGAGACTAAAATTAGGTATCTTTTTTCATAATCTAAAAGTCAGTTTTTATAATAAAAGCTATCAAAAATCACTAATTAAAGCGACTTTTGATAGTGTTTTGCTATTATTAAATTTGTATCTTGCAACCCTAAAATAAACAACACACAAATACATACAATCAAATAAATAATTTATCAATTCCATTCTATGTTAATCTTAGATAAACATAGGTTTTATAAAAAATTGATACAAAAAAATAGTCTATGAGTAATATCCTAACCCTTTCCCCTTCTCGTTTAGAAGTCATGCAGCATTTAGAAGGTTATGTAGATCAAATGACAAGCAAATTTTTACGTCCTATTGATACCAATTGGCAACCTTCAGATTTATTACCTGATGCTTCTAAATTAGACTTTTTTGATAAAGTAAAAGACCTTCAAGAGCGTGCTAGAGAACTTTCTTATGATTTTTGGATTGTCTTGATAGGTGATATGATAACTGAAGAAGCCCTCCCAACGTATGAATCATGGCTTATGGATGTAGAGGGTGTACATCAAGGCGATAAAGAAAATCCTTGGTCAAAATGGGTAAGAGGCTGGACAGCAGAAGAGAATCGTCATGGCGACTTACTCAATAAATACCTTTATTTATCAGGAAGAGTAAACATGAAACAAGTAGAAATTTCTACTCAACATTTAATTGCCGACGGTTTTGATATTGGAACAGCAACAGACCCTTATCGTAATTTTGTTTATACTTCTTTTCAAGAATTAGCCACTAATATTTCGCACAAACGAGTAGCACAACTTGCAGGAACACACGATAATTCGGATTTGGAAAAAATGTGTAGTATGGTAGCTGCTGATGAATACCGTCATGCTTATGCCTATATGTCATTTGTAGAAAAGATTTTGGAAGTTGATCCAAATGAAATGCTTTTTGCTTTTGAGGACATGATGCGTAAAAAAATAGTCATGCCAGCTCATTATTTGAGAGAAATTGGTGGAAAAGTAGGCGAAACCTTTAAGCACTTTTCGGATTGCGCCCAACGTTTGGGAGTTTATACAGCAGAAGATTATGTGGATATTATGGAAGTACTTATCAAAAAATGGAAAATTGCTGACCTAAAAGACCTCAACGAAACAGGCGAAAAAGCAAGAGATTATATTATGAAACTCCCTGCTAGACTTTTGAGAGTAGCTGAAAGAATGAAAATAGATAAAACAGCAGGATACAAATTTAAGTGGATAGACTAAAATCAAATTATTAGTGATAAATGGTTAATTGTAAATGAGCTACTCATTCATTTACAATTAACCATTTATAATTTACAATTATTCATTCTCTCCCTCCTCATATTCCAATTCTTCAATAGGCAATTTTTTCTTTTTGGCAGTTTTTCGTTTACCTTTTTTATAATAAAACCATTCACCAGTTACTTTTCCGTTTTCGTATTTTCCTTCATATTTCGGTTTGCCTTTTTCGTCGTAGTGAATCCAATATCCATTCTTTTTACCTTCTTTATAAACTCCTCTACTCATGACTACTCCATTTTCATCATAGTATGTCCAAGAACCTTGTTTTTGTCCGTCTTTGTATGTTCCTGATTGTATCATACTTCCATCAGTAAAATATTCTTCTACCAATCCATCTAGTTGTCCTTTTGTATAAAAAACTCTTCTTGCAAGTGTTCCATCTTCATAAAAGGAAAGCCAAAGCCCTTCATACGCTCCATCACGATAAATTCCAGTACGTTTTATTTGTCCGTTTGGATAATAAAAAAATGCCGAATCTTGCAACATTCCATTTATCCACATTTCTTTACGCTCTAATTTTCCATCTGGCGAATAATATTTCGAATGTCCATTGAGTTTATCATATTGATAATTTTCAAAAGCCATTGTTGTTCCGTCTGGATAATACAAAAACCAATACCCTTCTTTATTTCCTTTTACTTCTTTTCCTTCTGCTTTTAATGAGCCATCTTTATAAAACTCTTGCTTTTTAGATTGAGCAACACCCATTTGAGTACATGCAAAAAAACAAAAGATTACTAGACACATACTCAAACTCCCTAAATAATACTGGCTTTTCATATAATTTTGATTAGATAATAACGAAATTAATAATAGCAGTAAAAATACCAATTATCATACTACTTTCTAATTTTGTCAAGAAATAAATAGAATGAAACAAATTAAGATTTTATCCAAACTTATTCAAAATATGATTTTGAAATAAATTGAATTTATTTCGAATTAATTTTCACTAAATGTCTAATAAGTCAAAAAAAATGTTATTTTTGTAGCACTTGTATTTGCATAAACTCAACCAAATTGTACTTTATTTAGCTTATTTCCCCTTGAAACACTTACAAGATAAACACTTTTTCATAAATTGTTTTATTGCTTTTCCTAAACAGTCCTTTCTATATTTTTTCAAAATAGGAGTATTTCTGCTCACTTTTTTCTGTATTTCATTTCTTGTACATGCACAAAAGCAAAATAAACATATTCCCTTTGACCCTAACAAACAACTTTCTCAGTTTTTGATAGATGTTTGGGATAGCGAAAAAGGACTGCCTTCAGGAACACTTCTACAACTTATTCAAACCAATGACGGCTATTTATGGATTGGAAGTTATGACGGACTTTTGCGTTTTGATGGTAATAGTTTTGATCTCTATACCAAAAATACCGTAGAACAATTTCAAACAAATAATATTACACGCCTTAAAGAAGCAAAAGATAGCACTCTTTGGATAGGTACACAAGGAAGTGGACTCGTAAGTTATAAAAATGGAGCATTCAAATCACATGGCTTAGAAAAAGAATATATTGAAGCTATTCATGTATTAGATAATAGTGATTCTGTGTATGTGGGTACTCGTGCAGGAGGTTTGTTTGTTTATGATATCAAAACACAAAAATTCACATCTATCTCTTCAAAAGAATTATCATCAGAATCTATTTATGATATTTTAGAATATCCTAGAGGAAAGTTTTGGTTAGCTACAAGAAACCAAGGAATTTTGATATTACAAAATAATAGTCTTTTAAAAGTAGCTTCTGAAGTAGAAAACCCTCGTACATTAAAATTGTATTTAGATAATAAAAAAGTAATTTGGGCAGGTACATACAATGGAGTTTTGAAATATAACAATGATAAATTTATCAGACAATTTCCACAACTTGCAGAAGAGCGTATTCATGATATGAGATTTGACCCAGCAGGTAACTTTTGGATTGTTACTCGTAATAATATTTATCGCCATAATGTTTTGACAGAAAAGTTAGAACTTCTTACAACAGAAACAGGAGAGGCATTTGATGATGTGCGTTCAATTTGGTTAGACCAAGAAGAAGATTTATGGATTCCGACAGCTAGACATGGACTTTGTCGTCTGCGTGATGGAAAATTTATCAACTATACAGTCCGTGAAGGTCTTGCTTATCCTTCTGTAAATTCAGTGGGTATTTATAATAATACAGATGTTTTGGTTGGAACAAGTAATGGTACAATTCATCGTATCAATTCCCAAAAAAATAAAGTATTTGATTATCCATTAAAAACAAACCTCAATGGGCAAGAAATTTTCAATATTCGTCAAGATAGTGCAGGAATAGTTTGGATAATTACTTACGACGGTTTATTAAAAAAAGACCTTAATGGAAACGAAAAATTATTTACCAAGGCTGATGGTTTACCAACTAATGTATTGCGTCTTACCTACCAAGATTCAAAAGGACGTTTTTGGATAGGAACTAGAGGAGAAGGTTTAGTAGAATATAAAAAAGACCAAAAAACAGATAAATATATTTTTGAAAAAATTGGTTTAGAGAGAGGGTTTACACCTGACTTTGTGATGTCAATAACAGAAGATAATAATGGAAACCTTCTAGTAGGAACAAATAATGGAGGGTTAGCTGTCGAAAATGGAAATAAATTTGATTTATTTACTATTGAAAATGGTTTGCCTACTAATCTGATTTTTAATATTCATTGCGACAAACAAAATACAATTTGGTTGGCAACTAATGCAGGTTTGGTACGCTGGAAAGACAAAAAAGCATTTATCTTTGATGCTTCAAATGGTCTTCCAAATGAAACTATTTTTGATATTGTAGAAGACAATAATGGCTATTTTTGGTGTTCTTCAAATAGAGGGGTTTTGCGTATCAAAAAAAATGACCTCAATTCTTTAGCAAATGGAGATAAAATAGAACCAAACTGGACACAATATGACAAAAACGATGGGATGCGTACTGAGCAATGTAAAGGAGCTACTCAATCACTCATGTCTTCTCAAGGCATAATTTGGATTCCGACCAATAATGGAGCTTTGCGTATTGACCCTAATTTTTTACCCATCAATTCTCGTCGCCCTCCTGTATATGTACAAAAAGTTCTTTTAGATAATCAAACCTTTTTAGAGCCTCTAAAAATAATTGTGCAACCCGAACAACAACGTGTAACTATTGATTTTACGGCTCTTAGTTTTCGTGCACCTGAAAAAGTAAAGTTCAAATATCAACTTGAAGGCTTTGATAAAGAATGGGTTATTACAAAAGATAATAAAAGAGAAGCTGTTTATACAAATCTTCCCAACGGAACATATACATTTCATGTTATTGCTGCCAATAATGACGGTGTTTGGAATAATGAAGGAGCAAGTATCATAGTAGTAGTACAACCTCATATTTACGAAACTACTTGGTTTATAGGATTGGTTATTCTTTTGATAGGTGGAGGTATATGGGGAGTAGTCGTAGTAAGAACCAAAAGAATAAAAATGAAAGCTGAGGAGCTAGAACAAATTGTCAAATTACGTACTACCGAACTTCGTTCTACAAATGAAGAATTAATTACTCAACAACAAGTAGTTGATGAAAGAAATAAAATCATTGAAAAACAAAACAATAATATTATTTCTAGTATTAATTATGCCAAGCGTATTCAAATAGCAATGCTTCCTACACCAGAGCGTATTGAAGAGCTTCTATCCGAATTTTTTATTTTATTTTTACCTAGAGATATAGTTTCGGGAGATTTTTATTGGATCGAAGAGCAAAGTGAAAAAGTAGTTGTAGCTACTGTCGATTGTACTGGACATGGTGTTCCAGGGGCTTTTATGTCTTTAATTGGAAATGATATGCTCAATAAGGTAATTATAGATTATTCTATTACACAACCCAACTTAATTCTGGATGTACTCAATGATGAGGTAAGTAATATCTTAAAACAACGAGAAACCGACAATCGTGATGGAATGGACATGAATATTTGGACATGGGACAAAAAGGCAAATACAATAGAATTTGCTGGAGCAAAAAACTCATTAATTTATATCCAAAATGAAGAATTACACGAACTAAAAGCAAACAAAATTCCTATTGGTGGAAACTGGATAGGCAAACAAGCCATAAAATACACAAACCATACTATCAAAATTGATTCTCCAACTGTTGTATATACTTTTTCGGATGGTTATCAAGACCAATTTGGGGGAGAAAAAAACAGAAAATTTATGAAAGGAAAATTCAAAAACCTTTTATTAGAAATTCATAAACTGCCTATGAAACAACAAAATGAAATCTTAAAAGATAAATTTGAAGATTGGAGAAAAGAATATCCACAAATAGATGATGTACTGGTAATAGGTGTTAGAATTCCTGTAACAGACTAAAAACTAGATTTTAGACTATAATGAACTAAAAACACAACATTATTTTTAATTGAAATAATATAAGTGTTTTTTTTTTCATAAATTAAAGAAAAATTTGAATAAATTATTTAATCGCTGTAAAGTTGGTAGTTAATGCCTTATACAACCCCATTTTTCGAATTATCAGCAGAAGCATTCTGCGTAGTAGATGCACAAAATAACATCTTGCATGTCAATTCTGCAATGGAGAAAATCACTAAACAAAAAGAAAAAGAATTAGTCGGAAAAAATTTTATCGTAGAAGTAGGAAAAAATATTAAAAAGCAGAATGCAAAATTAGGCTATCAATTCGAAAAAGCACGTCATTATACCAATAAAAAAATAGTTGAGTCATATATTTTTGAACATAACCAACAGAATGAGGATAAAAACGAAAACGGATATAAAATTAGTCTAGTATCAAATGAAGAACAAATTGTATATGTATCTATTGCACATACAAATATTCCTTCTTCTAGCTTGATAGAATCCTTCCTAGAAAATAGTGCAATACAAACCAAACAGCTAAATATTATCCTAGCCACTATACCAGATGGTATTCTGATAGTCAATGATAAAGGGATAATATCTTTGGTAAACCCTGCTGCTGAAACTATTTTTGGGTATAAAGAAAAAGAATTACTCGGCAAATCAGTCGAAATACTACTATCTGAACAGCCTATACCAGCAACTTTTACAGAGTTAATGGCAGAGTCTTCAGACAATACAAAAGTAATTCATAATGTAGAACTCATCGCTAAACACAAAAATCAAACAACATTTCCTTTAAGTGTTTCCTTAAATGAAACTAATTTTGAAAAGGAAAAAATCGTTTATATTGCTCTAGTCAGAAATCTAACAAAGTCAAAAGAAGCACAAAATAAATTAAGAGATAGTCAAAATTTTGGAGAATCTATTTTTCAATCTGCCAAAATTGGATTAGCTGTTATCAATGAATGGGGATATTTTGTTAATGTAAACAAACAATATGCACTCATGACAGGCTATGAACCTACTGAATTAATTGAGCAGGTATATTCTATCATTGTTCCTGATTTTGAATTAGAAAATGCTATTCAGACCATCAAACAAGCACGAAAAGGAAATACAACAGCAAAAAAATATTGGAAATTAAAACGAAAAGACAACTCACTCATCGATATTGAATTATATATCAATGATTTTTACAATCGTCATGGAGGACAGTTTTTTATTCTTTCTTCTAAAGATATTACTGAAGAAAAAGCGATTGAAAAAGATTTAAGAAATACAAAAGAACTACTTGAAGGTATTTTTCAGTCATTAGACAATGTATTTTGGTCGTATGATGTCAAAAAAGATAATTTACTTACTATTTCGGCTGCCGTTGAAAAAGTCTATGATATTTCTCAAGAAGAACTAAAAAAAGATGCAAATGCTTGGCTAAAAAGAGTACATAAAGAAGATATAAAAGCCGTAAAAGAGGCTCGCAACAAAGCACGAGAAGGACAGAGTATTTCTTATGAATATCGTATCATTGATAGCAAAGGAGATATACATTGGATTCAGACAGATGTAAAAGTAACACTAGGAAAAGATAAACAACCAATCCGTATAGAAGGTGTAGATACAGAAGTTACACAACGTGTTTTGGCTAACAAAGAGTTGGATAGTACAAAAAGGATGTTGCAATTTATTTTAGATGCACTTCCTGATGGTGTAATATTTACGACTCCAAATTTGGAAATAGAATGGGTCAATCCTGCCATAAAAAATATCTTAGGTTATGATGATGATGAATACAAAGGTAGAATTTTTTCAAGTTTATTTGAAGAGGAAAGTTTTTTTCTGATTTCTGATCATTTTGATATTATGGAAAAAACATCTGTTTTTGAAATTGCTTTAAAAGCCAAAAATGGAAATTTAATTTATTCAGAAACTATTTCTACCCCTGTTTATGATTCTAGTAAAAATATAATTGGTTATCTGTATGTGATTAGAGATATTAGTGAACGCAGAGTATTTGAGGAAGAAAAAGCACAAATTATGCGTTCCTTAGCTCAATTCAAACGCACTTTAGATGTTACAAAGGATAGCGTTTTTATGTTTGATGCAACTACTCATTTATTTATTTATGCCAATAAAGGAGCTACTGAAGCTGTTGGTTATTCTTTTGGAGAACTTCGCACAATGAAACTCATTGACCTTATGAGCAACAGTACTCCAAAAGACTTTGAGCAACTCATTTCTTATGTTATAAATAATACAAATCATCAAATAAATTTGGATACAACTTTTTCACATAAAAGTGGTGGCAAATTTCCTGTTGCACTTTTATTGCAATATGTTGATTTGGATGATGGTGAAAATCGTTTTGTGGCTATTGTAAGAGATATTAGCGAACGAAAAATTACTGAACAATTACTCAAAGAAAGTGAACTCAAATTTCGTTCTACCTTCGAACAAGCAGGAATTGGAATTGCTCATATTGGAATAGATTTGTCGTGGGCTGCCTTTAATATTCATTTTTGTAAAATGACAGGTTATTCTCAAAACGAACTTAGTATAAGAAAACTCAGAGAAATTACGCATCCAAAAGATTTGCCTAGAGATATTAGGCAGCTTCGTCGTGTTCTGAATGAAAAAAGTGATGGTTATTCAATGCGAACACGTTATATTCATAAAAATGGAGATACAATTTGGCTCAATCTTTCTCTTTCCGTAGTAAAAGATGATGACAAAAAACCTGCATTTATAGTTATGTTTATTGAGAATATTTCTGACCAAGTAGAAGCTGAAGAAATGCTCAGACAAACTTTAGAAGAATTGAAGATAAGTAATTATGAACTAGACCAATTTGTCTATAAGGCATCACACGATTTGCGCTCACCCCTAACTTCTATACTCGGTTTATTAAATATTGCCGAAATTGATAAAGAACATGCACTTTCTCATATCAAAATGATTAGAGGAAGAATTCATAAATTAGATGAGTTTGTACAGTCAATTATCAATTATTCTCAAACAAGTAATTTGGAAACTAAATACGAACCTTTGAGAATAGAATATCTAATTCATAAAAACATTGCTGACTTAGATTTTTTACCGTATGCAAGTGAGATAAAATTCAAAATCAAATCAAGCCAAAAAGGAATCATTTATACAGATAATTTAAGGTTAAATGTTATTTTGAGAAATTTACTTTCTAATGCAATCAAGTTTGCAGACCGAACAAAAAAAATGTCTGTTATTCTAGTAGAAACTGCCACAAGAGACGATAAAAAGTTTGTTTTATCCATTACTGATAACGGATTAGGAATAGACAAACAGTATCAAGAACGAATTTTTGATATGTTTTATCGTGGAAATGAAAGGTCAGATGGAAATGGTTTAGGACTTTATATTGTACGTCAAGCTGTCGAAAAACTAGGAGGTGAACTCAAATTTGCTAGTCAGCTTGGAAAAGGCTCTACTTTTATGGTAATTTTGCCTAGCTTTAAGCCTCAAACAAAAGAAGAGTTAGAAAAACTATTTATTTCTTCTGATTTGGAGGCTACCAAAGAGAATAGAAATAACTAAACACAAATTATTTGGATAAACTGTGTTTTTGGTCTTGATACACTAAAACACCCAAAATAGCCTGTTTTTATAATTCATAAAAGCAATAATTTGTTATGCCTTTTTTAGATTGGGAGACTATTTTAGAATACAAAATTTGACTACGAAATATAAACTAACTTGAAAACATTAGTAGTAATAGCAGGTGCAACAGCCGTAGGAAAAACAGCTTTATGTACAGAATTAGCAGCTTACTTTAATACAGAAGTCATTTCAGCCGATTCAAGACAATTTTATAAAGAAATGAGCATTGGAACAGCAAAACCCACACAAAAAGAAATGACTTTTTTGTCTAAAAATGACACCCCAAAAGTAATAAAGCATCATTTTATCGATTCTCATTCAATTCAAAACCCTCTATCAGCAGGACAATTTGAAAAGGAGGCTTTATCTGTTATTGATAATTTATTCAAAAAGAGAAATAATAAAAATGATATATTAATTCTGACAGGAGGTTCTGGACTTTTTATTCAAGCAATCTGTGATGGATTTGATGAAATACCAACTATTGACACAAAATTCAGAGAGCAATTAAATAAAGAGTTAGAAGAAAATGGATTAGAAAAATTAGTCTCAGAATTAAAAGAAAAAGATTCAGAATATGCCCAAGAGGCAGATTTGAATAATCCTCAACGAGTCGTTAGGGCTTTAGAAATCATTCGAAGTACAAACAAAACTTATTCAGAATTCAGAAAAAAAACTAGGCAAAATCAAGAAAAAAATAAACAAGAAAGAAAACAAAAATTAGGCTTCGAAACTATCAAAATTATGTTAGACCGACCTAGAGAAGAATTATACGAACGAATAAACAAACGAGTTTTGATAATGATAAAAAATGGTTTAGTCGAAGAAGTAAAAGGCTTACAAAATTATGCTCATCTTTCCCCATTAAAAACAGTCGGTTATCAAGAAATTTTTGATTATTTAGATGCTACTCAAGAAATTGATTTACCAACAGCCATTTCAAACATTCAACAAAACACAAGACGATTTGCCAAACGACAATTAACTTGGTTTAGAAGAGATACAGAATATACTTGGTATGACCTTTCGCAAGCAAATTATAAAGAAAAAATAATTGATTTTATTGAAAATAGTATTTCAACAAAGTAGTTTATCGATAGAAGAATCCAAACCTAGAAGTTGTTTAAAGTGTATATTCTTAAAACAACTTCCTAGCCTAGTGTTGTTAGACGATATGATTATTTTATTGTTTTCATTTCCTCAGGCAATTTGACATGTTTTTCAATAAAATGCTGAATATCTGCAATCGTATGTTCGTCTGTAAACTGAACTGGTTTTTTGAATGTTACTTGTAATTGTGTACCTCTTTTTTTCAAAAAGAATCCTTTTTTATCAAATGCCCTTCTAAAACCATTGATATAAACAGGAACTACAATCGGTTTTAATTCGTGAATCAAATGTGCAGAACCTTTTCTTACTGGAGCAAATGCTTTTGTTGTTCCTTGAGGAAAAGTTACTACCCAACCTTCTGCCAATGCTTGTTTTATTTTGTTAGGAGCTGATGTATCTGCTCCTCGTTGTACTTCTTCTCCTTTTGCTCTCCAACTTCGTTTTATAGTAACAGCACCTGTATAAGCTAATAGTTTTGGCAACCAACCACCATCTTTCATCGTTTCTTCGGCTGCTACATAAAACATTTTTGTACGTGGATTTAATAAATATACAGGAAAATTAATATTTTTAAATTTCCATTTTACACTACAAAAAACGTGATACATTACCATTACATCAGCAAAATAAGTTTGATGATTGGAGATAAACATAACGCCTTTGTTGGGAAGATTCATTAAATGTTCTGCACCTTCTACTTTTGTGTTATTCAAAATATTAAAACGTGGATACGTCGCTGCACCAAGAACGCCTACAAGCATCCTTTTCAAAAAAAGAAAATTTCCAAATGGATCTTTTCGAATAATTTTCAATTTTTTCACTTTACTTATCCAAGACATTTTTTGTTTGTCAGAACGTACTTTATTTCTTCGTCTAAATTTTTTTGGCGACTGGATTGTATTTTCTTCGTTTGAGGTAGATGTGTTTGTGTCCATTATTTTATAACTAAAAATGATAAAATTTGGTAGTCTGAATAGTGTGTTATTTTATGATAAACGAATATTCATTCGCTTAGGTTTGTTTCTGAAAAGTTAAAGAAATATTTTGACAGTAGATAATTTTATTTTGATTCCTTTAATTTTTATTGGTTTTTTTCTAAAAAAAAACTCTTTTTTATTTTTATCCTATAAAAATAGAACAAAAATAAAAAAGAGTTAGAAGTTTTTTTATAAATAGATATACGTTTAATTAAAACCAGTTATCTATATCAGTAATTATAAATCAAATAGATTACTAACTTGTAATTTTTAATTCATAATTATTCCTTATAAATTATTCTCCTGCATTTTCTGTTGTTTCTTCCGTAGATGCTTCTGGAGCTTCTTCGCTTGCTTCGGCAGCAGGCTCATTAGCTTTAGCAGCTTCTTCTTGTTTCTTACGGATAGCTTCAGCACGAGCTTCTTTTACCTTAGCTTCAGCAGCCATACGGTCTTTAGCAGCTTGTTGTTTATCACCCGAAAGTTTAGAAATACGGCTTTCAATTTTTTGGTCTTTAGCTTCTCTCCAAGCTGCCATTTTTTCGTCAGCAGATTCTTGAGTAATAGCTCCTTTGTTTACACCTAATTGAAGGTGTTTACGGAACATTAAACCTTTATAATGTAACATTCTTCTTACAGTTTCAGAAGGCTGCGCTCCTACCATAAGCCATTTAATAGCTTTCTCGTCATCAATAACGATAGTAGCAGGTACAGTCTGCGGATTGTAAGTCCCAATTTTTTCGATGAATTTACCATCACGTGGCGCTCGGGAGTCAGCTACAACGATTTCGAAACGTGCAGCTTTTTTGCGCCCTCTTCTTGCAAGTCTTATGCGAGTTGCCATAACTTATACAAAGTTTAGAGAGGTCTGAAAATTAAAATAATACCCTAAAATAAAATAAATTAGAGTTCTTGTTTTGATAAGAGTTCTATAAAAACAAGACTGCAAAGGTAGAGTTTTATTTTAATATTTACAATTTTTCACTTCATTATTTATTCTTTCAAGCCTTCATTTGAGATATTTTTTTGACTTTCTTGGTATTTTGAGGTAATCGTAATATACATTTTTTGAATCAGAAATGCCCAAAAACCACAAATAAACGACATCAAAAGAGCTATTCCAAAATGAAAAAACAACCTAAAAAATGTAATTTCTCCATATCCAATAAAATACTGTCCCAAATCAGTTCCATAATGCCATTGTAAAATAGCCAAAATACTATGATGTCCGATAGCTAAGAAAGAATAAACTACCTGCATACGCCAATCTTGATAAATAATAAGAAGAGCAGCATTGGTAAAATAAAAAAAGTGCATTTCTGCCATTCCGTGAAGCTGACCTATAAATTGCAGCATAAAAATAGTATAAACCACAGAAATCAATGCTCTAGAAAGTCTGCCTTCTTGCAAAACCAAACGAATTATCAAATACAGCATACACGTACAACCTGCTGTAATCCAAGTAAAAAGCCAAGTACTATATATAGGAGCAAGGCAAATTCCTATCAAAAAAAATAGTCCTACAAATCCATCTGAAATAGAATCTACTTGTTTTTGTACTTCATTGAGATAACTTTCCTTATTTGTATATTCAACAATAGGAATCCATTTATTAGTAAAAAAATTAGGCATAAAAATAATGAGATTGAAAAATAAATGGACTAGGAAAATAAATATCCAAATATAATTACAAATTTTAAATTATATATAAAAGTTGTTTGAAGAATTAGGGCATGTTCATAAAAACTTTGTCAGTAGTTTTTTGGTAATCCAAAATAACTCTGACAATAGTTTAGTGCGTATTTTTCAAACTATTGACAGCCTTGTGAAAGGACTGTCAAAGTTGAAAAAATGCTATACCCCAAAGAAACAGCGTAGCTAATTTCTTTTGCAAACTTATTTTTATTTGTTGGTGTCGCTACACTAAAACAGCAACAAAGACTGTATTTTTTTGGTATAATTAATTTATTTTTATAATCTAAGAGATTCTGCTCCAATTAATAGTCTGCTCTTTTTGAATATTTTCTAACATAGTTACTAAAGGCTGATTTTCTTCTTTTTCTAATTTTGGGTCTTCTTTTAGTATTTCTTGGGCTACCTCTCTTGCTACTTTCAGAATTTCGCCATCTCTTGCTAAATCAGCAATTCGTAAATCTACTGCACCACTTTGTTGTGTTCCTGCAATATCGCCAGCACCACGTAATTTCAAATCTTCATCAGCAATTTCAAAACCATTTACTGTCCTGACCATTACTTCAAGACGTTTTTTGCCTTCTTTACTGAGTTTATAACCACTCATCAAGACACAATATGACTGTTCACTTCCACGCCCAACACGCCCACGAAGCTGATGAAGCTGTGAAAGTCCAAAACGTTCAGAATTTTCGATAATCATAACAGAAGCATTCGGAACATTTACACCTACTTCAATTACCGTTGTGGCAACCAAAATTTTGGTTTCTCCTTTTGCGAAGCGTTGCATCTCAAAATCTTTGTCTTTAGGTTTCATTTTTCCATGCAAAATACTGACAGGAACTTTTGGAAAAGCTCTGCAAATACTCTCATATCCATCTTCCAAATTCTTATAATCTAATGTTTCTGATTCTTCAATCAATGGATAAACCAAATAAATTTGTCTTCCCAAATCAATCTGACTTTGCATAAAACCAAAAACACGCAGACGATGAGCATCAAATTTATGAACTGTTTTAATAGGTTTGCGACCTGCTGGAAGTTCATCAATTATCGAAACATCCAAATCTCCGTACAAAGTCATCGCCAACGTTCTAGGAATTGGCGTTGCTGTCATGACCAAAACATGAGGAAAGAAACCTTCATTTTTTTGCCATAATTTAGCTCTTTGTGCTACTCCAAAACGGTGCTGCTCATCAATTACACAAATTCCTAATTTCTGAAACTGAACTCTATCTTCTAAAAGCGCATGTGTTCCGACAATAATATGAATTTTTCCTTCTTTCAAATCTTCCAACATTTCACGCCTTGCTTTTGTCTTTGTTGAGCCTGTAAGAATATCAATTCGAAGTCCCAATGCATCACAAAATCCTTTCAGACCTTCATAATGTTGTTGCGCCAAAATCTCGGTAGGTGCCATCAAGCAGCTTTGAGCCTCATAATCAATTCCCATGAGCATAATCAAAAAGGAAACAATCGTTTTTCCACTTCCTACATCTCCTTGCAAAAGTCTGTTCATCTGGCTACCCGATTGTACGTCTTGATGAATTTCTTTGATAACTCGTTTTTGTGCGCCTGTAAGCTCAAAAGGCAAATGTTCTTTATAAAATTTGGCTAAAGTAGGTGTTTTTTCAAAAATTAAACCTTGATTTTTGTCTGTTCTGACGAGTTTTAATTGCAAGAGTTGAAGCTGAATAAAAAATAATTCTTCAAATTTTAGTCGATTTCTTGCTGTTTCTAACCACTCTGTATTTTTTGGAAAATGAATATGAACAATAGCTCTTCTTCTATCCAATAAATCTTGTTTTTCAATAATAGAAGCTGGCAAAGTTTCCTCAATTTCTTTATGTACTTGACGAATAAGCGTTTGCATCAAATTTGAAATTCCTCGGCTGTCCATTCCCTTTGCCTTCATTTTTTCGCTTGTATGATAGACAGGCTGCAAATAGAGTTTTTCTTTTTCAGAAGGAATATATAATTCTACTTCTGGATGAGCAATGCTAAAATTCCTGCCATACATATTCGGACGACCATAAACGATATATTCTTGTCCATCTTTAAGTTTTTTAGCAACCCAGTTTGCACCCCGAAACCAAACCAGTTTTACTTCTCCAGTAGCATCTTCTAAAATTGCTTCCAAACGTTTCTTTTTTCCTTCTCCCCAAAGATTGATATTTCGTAATCTTCCTTTGAGTTGAACGGCTGTATCTTCTTCTGAAATTAAACCTATTTTTTGAAATTGTGTACGGTCTTCATAACGAAAAGGCAAGTGCATCAGCAAATCACCAAAAGTTCTGATATTGAGTTCTTTTTGTAAAACTTCTGCACGCAAGCCACCAACACCTTTCAGAAATTCTATTTTTGTATCAAAAACTGTTTTCTCAACTGTTTTTCTACTATTTATTTTAGAGTTTTCAGAATTAGGCGCAGCATTTTGAGATTCTTGATTAGAATCTATTGCATTATTTTGTATGCTATTTTGCGTATTATTTTCGGCAGATTTTTCCAATAGTTTGTAAAAGATAGTGCTTTACAAAAATAGCAAATTAAAGTAGAAAAACAATCTTTTTTGCTAATTTTGTTAGATTTATTTATCTAAAAAACATTTTATAAAAGTCAGTTTGAGAAAAAAATAATAAGATAAAATGTAACCTAATTAGCTACTTTTAGAGTTTAACTCATAGTTTGTGATAATAGAATCAATTATATAAAAATGAAACACGCCTTAATTCTTACTGAAAATCAAAATCACTTTTTACAAGAAAATCGTCAAGACCCAATTACTCAAGATAGTTTTTCTTTAGGAGATGAAATTGTTTTTTGTGCTTCTTGTAAATCTGCTTTTTTGAAGGAAAGTTGGGAGTATATGGGTTCAGAGCATTGTAATCAAAAGAATACATTATACGATTTTCCAAGACTAGCAACTGCTTTACAAATTAAGAAAGTCATTACTTCTGCTTACATAAACCCAAATAGTGATGACCGTTCGCTTGCTTTTTTATTAGATTTATTGGTCGCATTGTGTTTTGGAGCAGGAATGTATTTTGTTTTATCCTACTTTAGAGCCGAGAAACAAACTATTTCAAATTTTTCGATAGGTACAGCATTTTTATACATCATTTTTAGAGATTGTATATTAGGAGATAGCAGTGTCGGAAAAAAAATACTGGGACTTTATTTTATAAATAATCAAACTGCTAAAAAAGTATATTTTTTAACTCTTGTCATACGAAATTTAATCTATTGGATACCAATGGCGATACTAATTACATTACTACTTTGGACAGAAAACAACTCGGTTTTCTCTCTTTTTATTGTAATTATACTATTGATTTTACATATCGTTCAAGCACTTGCACTACTTACAAATCAGTTTAGTTTTTTTGATAATTTATTAGGAATAAAGTTGATGCAAAAAAATAAGAATGCTATAAAAAAATGAAAAATGCCTTAATTCTTACTGAAAATCAAACTCATTTTTTAGAAGAAAACTATCAATATACATGAGAAGAAGTTTATGTGTCCTAATTTTCTTTTAAGTAAAAATCATACGCCAATTTTTGAATATCATTTGGGTCTGTCCAGTAAAGCTCATCCAATTCATCAAGTCTTTTCTCTTCTTCTTTTGTAATATACTCTCGTAAAATAATTGGAATATCCCAAAATTTTTCTATTCTTTCATCATCTTGACATTTTGAGATAATTAGTTCGCACTCAGTAATAATTTCTAAATTCTTACTAGCATTTATTTTTTTAAGTACTTTTTGTGTTTCTAAGAAATTTTCATACCCCCAATTACAAAAAAACTGTATAAAACCTCCATTGTACATATCAGATTCTAGTCTCCAAATTCGTACAATTTCTTGTTCATTTTGAGATAGATTTTCTAAGTTTCCTTTTTCTATATCAAATAACTTATCCATTACTTCGAATGAATAATCTTCAAATTCTTGTCTTATATCCATAAAAAATTAAAATTAATACGTCTTAGTCATAGAAAGAGGCGTAACAATCGCAAAATCAGCAACATTCGTTTTTTCTAAAACATCTAAGTCTTTTTGGTCGGCTGCCGTAATGGTCATTATTTTCAAACTTGGATTATATTTTCTAAGATAATAAACAATACTTTCGTAATTATCTGAATGGTAAGAACCATTGAAGTGTAGGAAAATAGAATTTTTCTTTTCTGCCTTTTTATTTTGTGTTACTCTCTCTTGTTTGTAATATTCGTTAATTCTATATGCCATTGTTGCATCTTTTACGGCTTGTGCGTAGGCAAAATTTGCAGCACCTTCACTTACTGTTTCAGTATCAGAAGTCGAATGAACCCCCATCATTTTGAGCATATTTGCGTAAGCTGGCATCTTCAAATCTACTTCAATAGGCAAAGGCATCATAAAACGTTTTGCATCTTCTGAAAGCTCATCCAAACTAGACAACCCTTTTTTAGAAACCAAAGAAGCATAACGACGAGGGATATTTGTAGCTACAAAATCAAGATTATTTTCCTTTGCAAATTCTACCAACGGCTTATAATCTGTCTTATAATTATTCCATAATCTTGCTTCGGCTTCAAAGTTTTTTTCTGTAATAATGTCATTCAGATATTCATCTAAAATAGTTTGATTATCGGCTTCAAATATTTCTGCGCCTAAAATGAGATTATTTTTTGTTCTAAAAATCTTTCCCTCTTTTATTATATTTGAATTTTTAGATAGAATTTTATACAAATCCTTTGTCAATTCAATCTGTAACCAATGAATAATCGGATTATTATGACTTTCTCCAAAAAGAATAATATCGGCTTCTTGTGCTTTTTCTAAAATAGATTGATAAGACGATTTTTTTCCTGCTGCATCAAAAATTTGATAGGCTGGTTTGTCAGTTTGGAAAGACATAAGAAGAAATAATAATAAGACAGAAACACCAATTTTATGCTTTTTCATGTAATTATGAATATTCATTTTTTAAAAAAATCCACCTACACGCACTTGTAAAGGACTTCCATAAATTGAGTTATACTGGTCATAGAAAGGATTATACAAAGCTGAAATAGTAAAACCAGCACGATTGCCTATCGGAAAGACTAATCCCCCACCAACAAAAAACGCAGGAAATGCTTGTGTATTTTCGGCTACACCACTAATATTTGTATAAGAAAATTTAGCAAATAAAGATTCATATTCTGCGTGAGCAAATAAATTGCCTACATTCAAAAAATCTTCTGCAATTATGTAACGAGAAAACAAACGTCCTCCATAAATATTCTGTTTCCATAACAAATTTCCACCATTATCATTTTGTCTTTGATACTGATATGTACCTCCAACACCTACTGAAAATTTGGGTGTAAGTCTATATCCTATTATTGGAGAAATATCTATGTAAGTAAAACGTCCGAAAGTTCCTCCTAAGTTTCCACCAAAATAAAAACGATCAATAAGAGGAATCTTTTCATCATCATCGTCTTCACTTTCTTTTTCTTCTTTCTTTTCTTCTTTTTCATCTTCTTGTGGCTTTTCTACTTCTACACCTTCTACCTGTGCAAAAGAAATAGAACAGAAAAATGATAATACAATAACTAAGATTATTTTTTTCATTGTTTTTATACGTTTTTATTTTAGTAATGCAAACCTATAAGATTTTGAAAATCGTATAGGTTTATTAGTTTTAATAGGCTCTCGTTTTTTTACCTTCCATAAAGTTAATAAAGGCTTGATTAGCTACTCTATTTCCCCCTCGTGTAGGATAATTTCCTGTAAAATACCAATCTCCCAAATGATTTGGACAGGCTTTATGCAAATTTTCTACTGTTTGATAGACTACTTTTACTTCTGCTTTGATATTTGTTGAAATAATTTCGGCTACTTTGTCAGAAACTTCTTCATACTCAAACATATCATATAATTCTTTGACATGATTAACTACTTTTTCTAACGGCAGTTTTTTTGATTCCAAACATTTATCATACACATCATCAAGCATGTATTTCAGATGACGCTCTTCCAAAAGCGCAAGCAAAGCACGAAAAACAACAAATTCATGTTGCCTAGACATATCAATTCCATAACAATCAGGAAAACGAATTTGAGGAGCAGAAGAAACAATAACGATTTTCTTTGGCTCTAGTTTATCAAGCATCGTAAGGATACTTTTTTCTAAGGTTGTTCCTCTCACAATCGAATCATCAATGACAACAAGCGTATCAATTCCTTTTCTGACAATCTCATACGTTGTGTCATAAACATGCGCCACCATATCATCTCGTTGAGCATCACCAGTAATGAAAGTTCGCATTTTAGAATCTTTAATTACCAATTTTTCAACTCTAGGACGGAAAGACATAATCTTTACCTCCTCTTCCTTTGATAACTCTTCGTCATGGTTTAATGTTTTTTCTCGCTGCGCTATCAAATGATGTTCTACTCCTTTTACCAAACCTAAAAATGCAGTTTCGGCAGTATTAGGAATATAAGAAAAAATAGTATTTTCCAAATCGTGTTCTATGGCATCCAAAACTTGATGATGCAACTGACGACCTAACATTTTTCGTTCGTTATAAATCTCTGGGTCTGTTCCTCTTGAAAAATAAATACGTTCGAAACTACACGACTTTTTCGGTAGTGGTTCTTGAAACTTGACTATTTCGTAGTCTGCTTTTTTGTTTACAATAAGCGCATGACCTCCTTCAAGTTCCTGTATTTCAGAATAATCACAATTAAAAGCTGTTTTGATAGCAGGTTTTTCAGAAGCTGCCACAATTACCTCATCATTGATATAATAATAAGCAGGACGAATACTTGCAGGGTCACGAGCCACAAACGCATCTCCATGACCAGCCATCCCTACCATGACATATCCACCATCAAAATCGTTGCACGAACGCTCTAATATTTTTTTCCAATCAATATTTTGTTCTACTTTACCAATTATCTCTTCATTGGTAAGCGTTTGTGTTTTTTCTGTGGTTTCATAGTTTTCATGGATATTTTTTCCATTTACATTCACATCAAAAGCTAGTTTTGCCCTTTCTTCTTGTTGATATTGGGCATAATAATGTTGATTTTCTCTATCCAAAAAATGCCCTATTTTTTCTAAAGCTGTTATTGTATCGCCTTGTTCTTGTGGAAACTGCCCTAATTCTGCCAAATGACTAAATAACTCCTCGGCATTTGTCATATTAAAATTACCAGCTAAAAGTAAATTTCTACTTCTCCAGTTGCTACTTCTCAAAAGAGGATGACAAAAACGTACATCATTTGCTCCATAGGTTGCATAACGCAAATGTCCTAAAAATAGCTCTCCAGCAAAAGGAACATTCTCTTTTACCCATTTTCCTTTATAATATTTTTTACCTTCTTTTTGGGCTTTAGTAAATTTTTTACCTATTTTATTAAAAATATGATTGATAGGCTGTTCTTCAATCGAACGAATACGGTCAATGTATTGATGTCCTTTTTTCATATCAATTTTGATACTTGCCAATCCTGCACCATCTTGACCTCGGTTGTGCTGTTTTTCCATCAATAAAAACATTTTATTGACAGGATAAGCAGGTGTTCCATATTTTTCAATATAATATCCAAGTGGTTTTCGAAGGCGTAAGAATGCTACTCCACATTCATGTTTTAGAGATTCGCTCATAATAGAAGAAAAAAAGGTGGGAATGAATTATGTATTCTGATTCGATTATTAGTTCAATTATACTACAAAGATAGCCATAAAATAGCTATTTTGTTTAATGTATTGCTCATCAAGACACGAGCAATGGCGTATATATTCTTAAATTTTTGAAATTAAATAAGTAACCTTATTTTTTGTTATCATTCATCAGAATTTTCTAAATCCAATTAATTTTACTGTTGCTTATTTCTCTACAAGCAACTTTCAGTAATTAATGAAAACGCTCCACTACTGCCATCGTTATTCTACTGATACATGTTAGCTTTCCTTCTTCGTTAGTCATTTTTATTTCCCAAACATGTGTTTTTCTACCTACATGAAGTGCTGTTGCTGTTCCGTACACCCATTTTCCCTTTGGAACAGGTCGGATATGATTTGCATTTATTTCCAATCCCATACAGGCATATTTTTCTGTATCGACGCTCATATTTGCAGCAATACTTCCCAACGTTTCGGCAAGAACAACAGAACCTCCTCCATGTAAAACACCCATAATTTGTATATGACGCTCATCAACAGGCATTTTTCCACTAATTGAGTTTTCTGTAACTTCTGTAATTTCAATTCCTAAAAAACCAACCATTGTATTTTTTTGTCCTTCATTGATTAGTTCTACTGGCTTTATTTTGATACTCATTTTTTGATATGTTTTTATTTGAATTAATACATTTATTTTGCTTTAAACTTCAAATTTATTGAAATAATTTAGAAATTTTTGAAGTAATTTTGATTTATACATTTCAACCTATTCCAAAATGCCAAGAAAGCGAAAAATTTATTTCCTATTAGTTGTTCTTACTATTATAATTGGTTTGGTTTCAAGAACTGAATTTATTTCTAGTTTCATTACTGAGCATTTTGGAGATTATCTATATGCCGTTTTATTTTTCTTGATTTTTGGATTTATATTTACAAAAGCTCAGACTTACAAAATTTTTCTACTCATTTTGCTATGGAATTGAATTTCTTCAACTTTATCAACCAAAACCAGCTAACTGGATTAGTTTTATTCGGAGTTATGAAGTAAGTAGATTGATTTTGGGAAATAATTTTCAATGGTTTGATATAATCAGTTATACACTTGGAGGAATGACAGGTTATATTTTCGAAGTTTTGTTTTATTCGGAGTTTCATTCCAAAAATCATAAATAATCAAAACTGAATCTAAAAAAAACCTTTCTTGTCAATCAAATTGCTATTTTAGTTACAAAATCAATTATTTCTATTTATACAATTTAATTTTATCTTATGAATATTTTTTCACTTCATTCTAAATTTGTCTTTTTACTCTTTGTATTTAGCTTGTCAGCCCAATCTATATTTGCTCAACAAGAAACAATGGGAGTGGTTCAAATCTACGACCCTTCAGAAATAGTATATTCGTATCAGCTTGACCTCACAAAAGTAAAAAATGACAAAGTTCCTGTTGAAGTTTTAATTACAAACTTAGACAAATTCCGTCCTTCTGTTGAGCCAACTGATCCACCAAAAGAAGATTCTATTTCTTTTTTTATGCCTAAAATTGTTCCTGGTACGTATCGTATTTATGATTTTGGACGGTTTTTGAGTAATTTTAAAGTATTTGATAAAAAAGGCAAAGAAATTGGTTTTTCTCATCCTAATGAAAACGAATGGCGTTTTCCTACTAAAAATTTAGATAAAATCACATATTTAGTAGATGATACTTTTGATTCACAAGAAAAAAACAAAGTCTTCGAACCAGGAGGAACAGATATTGAAGATGAGATTTTTGTAATCAATACACATGGCTTTTTTGGTTATTTGGAAGGATTAAAACGCAACTCTTTTTTGATAAATATTATCAAACCTAAAAAGTTTTATGGCGCTACTCCTTTAATTCCTATCAATTCTGGAGAGAAAGAAGACCTTTACTTAGTTTCAGATTATCACCTTTTGGCAGATTCTCCGATGTTATATTCTGTTCCTGATACAGTTACTTTTGATGTAGGAGGCGCAGAAATTTTGGTTTCAGTTTTTCACGAAAAAGGAACAGTAAAGGCGAAAGAAGTAGCAAAAGAAGTTCAGAAATCTTTAGAAGCTCAAAAAAATTATTTAGGAGGAACATTACCTATCAAAAAATATGCGTTTTTGATTTATATTTTTGATGGTTTTAGCAATTCGGGTTCGTATGGAGCTTTAGAGCATTCGTATTCTTCGCTTTATTTCTTGCCTAATTTGGGAGCTTCTCGTCTTGCAAATACAGTTGTAGAAATTGCAGCTCATGAGTTTTTTCATATCTTGACACCTCTTTCTATTCACTCTGAACAAATTCATTATTTTGATTTTATCAATCCTAAAATGTCAAAACACCTTTGGCTCTATGAAGGAGTTACTGAATATTTTGCAAATCATGTTTTGTTACAACAAGATTTGATTTCTTTAGAAGAATTTTTGGATAAAATGCGTGAAAAAGTAAGTGAAGCCAATAATTATTCTGATGTTCCTTTTACAGAAATGAGCTTGGGTTGTTTGGATGAATATGCTGACGAATATGGAAATGTTTATGAAAAAGGAGCTTTAATTGGTTGGATGTTGGATATTCGTTTGAGAGAATTATCTGAAGGAAAATATGGTTTGATGAACTTAATGCAAGATTTATCAAAAAAATATGGAACAGAACAACCTTTTAAAGACGACAAACTTTTTGATGTAATTACTGAAATGACGTACCCAGAAATTCGTACTTTCTTTGCTGATTATGTAGAAGGAAATAAAGAGTTACCTTATACAGATTATCTAAAAACTATTGGCATAAACACAACAGGCGAAGGAACAGAAGAAGTATTTAACTTTGGAAATATTGGTTTGGCAGTTGATCCACAAACAAAAGAAGTAAGTGTTTTTAGTATGGAAGGCGCAAATGAATTTGGGAAGATGTTTGAAGAAGGTGATGTTATCTTGAAAATAAATAACCAAAAAGTAGATGCTGCGAATTTCTTGGATTTGATTACAGAAGCCAGTTATAAAGAAAATGAAGAGATGGAAATAGTAGTGGCTAGAGAGTTTAAGAAAAGAAAAAAAACCAAAATAAAAGAACAAACATTAAAATCTAAACCTGTATTTGTAGAACAAGAACAAGATTTTGGTTTTGAAGAGACCCAAGATAAAAATGAAAAACAAATCAAACTCTTGAAGGCTTGGGAAAAGTGGGAAATAAAATAATCTGTTTTACTTGATAAGCAAAACAAAAAAGGTCTTTACAATCAAGTAAAGACCTTTTTTTATATGAAATAAATTTAATATTGATTATAAATATTAGTCATTTGTAGCTGTATTCTTATCTTCTTTCTTTGCAAGAATTGCTTTCTCACTCATTTCAGAACGCTCAGTAAAACTATCATACAATATTTTGTATGTTTCTACTTCAGGAGCAAGAGCCATTGCAGCTTTATACGCCATTGCAGCTTCTGCATAATATCCTTCATCTTCCAAATATTGTGCTTTGATAAGATGTCCAAGAGCAGTATCATCACCAATTTGGTCTAATTGCTCACGGATTTCTTTCTTAGCATCACTTTCTTTTTTAATAACTTGGTTATCAGAATTGATGTTTTTATCCTTTTTGTCTTCATCTGCCACTTCAACTCTATAAAGAACAGTAGTTTGGTCTTTAAGCTCTGGACGAGAAAAATCTATTACATAAGATGTTTCTGTTGTAGTCTCAGAGTAAAGTTCGTTATTGCGAAGATCTGTCAATATAACACGGTACTCTCTCACATCTTTAGGGCTAACTTTTGCCAAATCTTCATAAACAAACCATTCGATTTCCATTTTATCGCCTAGCATATTTACTTTACTTTCTTGAAGAATAGTAACCTTTTTCAACATATTACGCTTTACAGCACCAGTCTTTTTCATGTGCTTATAACGATTATCGCCACTCGCTTCTTCAGCAGAAGATGTAAGTTCAGAAACTACGTAGTTTGCATAACGAGCAGTAAGACTAGAGCCATTGCTTGCCTTTAAGTTACTTGCCAATTCGTTTACTTTGTAAGTTCCTTTAGTACGAAGCTCAACAGTTTGTCCATTCGTGTGTAAAAGACCTAAATATCCTCCTTCTTCCATAACGATAACGTCAGAATTATTGAGTTTAGAACCTACACGGATTGCGTTTTTAGAAGCTGTATTGTTTCCTTTTGCAGTCAGAACACGAAAGGCATAATCTTGTGCCATTGTAGTTCCACCGATTAGCAACATAAGAGCGACTAAGAATAGTGATTTTGTTTTCATAGTTTTAAAATTTAATTGAGATAAGTATTTGATAACTATTTTTTTTGAGTTTTGATAATTTTATTATATTTGACTACCTATATGAAAGACTTCGTTTATTCAAACTTGTTTTTCAAAAACAAAGAATAGTATTTACTTTTCCCCTTCTTTTGTAGATAGTTCTGAGATAACTTTAGTTTATTGTTCTGCAATAATCGAACAAAAAATAATCATATATTAGTTTTACGTGAAAACTTGGTAAAAAGATATAAAAATCTGAAATTTTTATTCGATTTCTATAATTTTATTACTAGATACAGATTGTCGTATTTTTCAGTTCTATTTTTCTGAACTTAACTTTCCTTTCCAGTTTTTATTTTTTCAGTTTTTATTCATAGGCACGACTTGATTTAGGGTACAAATTAGTCAAGATAGCCAAAAATACTTCTAGCACATCTCCAGACAATACTACAGCCAAAACACCGACAGTTACTTCTAACATTAAGTTATAAGTGGCAAGTGTCCAAATAAAAATAAATACAAATATAACTACTTCTACAAGCTGAACTCCTTTTGTGATAACATCGTACCAAGTTCCTAGTTTTCTATGAAAATAGATATACGTAAATAATACAGCATTTGCAAAAGCCATCAGCACAGAAATAATAATAGCTAAATAAGAAGGAATAACATCGATATAGTTTTCATGTAATATCATCGAAAGCATATTGGCATGAATCATAATTCCGTACATATCTGTTGCTGCCCTTCCGACAGGTCGTGTATTCATTGGCGTATAATATCTGTCATCTACACCATCTTCTTCTATAAAGGTAGAACCCATATAGCCCATAATAACTATTTTGTCTTTAAAAAAAGAAGGGTCAAAATTTTCTTGTAAAACATCTACAGGATCAATGACCATAAATTTATCCCAATCTCCACGATAGTAAATTGTTTCTACTTCATTATCTCTAGCTAAAAGTCTTTCTGCTTTCTTAGGATACGAAAGTTGTATCAACTTTGTCGCAAAACTATATTCTACTGAAGCTTTTACCTTTTCTTTTGGAGAGACAATACGAGCCGTTTCAAATTTTGTATCTTCATCAGTTACTACATTTACATAACCAAGTTCTACATATTTTTGGAAAGGTTCGAAAGGCATTCCTAAACTATCAAAACTTTTCGTTTTTTCATTTGGTTTTTCTAGTTTTGAAGCAAAAACAATCGGACACCTATCACTTGCAATCTGTAAAAAAGTTTCTAATGTAGAATCTTGTTCATAAGCTCTTGGACCTTCCAAAAGTGCATCTAACCCAATCACTTTAGGTTTGTATCTTGAAATAATTTCTAATTGCGCTCCCAACCCATCACGATACAAATATCCAATATTTACAATGACTATATTTGTATCTACTTCTATTTTTTCATTATCTCTAATTTGAGAAAAATAAACATCAGAAATTTTGAAGTTATTAATAGTTTGTTCGAAAATATTGAGAAAATCAAAATTTACAGCAACCGTCTGCAACAAAAACATAAACGCAAAAATTGTAATTGTTCCTGTAATTGTAGCAAGATTAAATATCTTTCGTAAAAAACGCATTATTAGTAATTAGGTAAGTTGTAAACAATAGAATAAATAGTCGTCTTGAATTGAAGTTAAAATTAAAACAAGCAGGGAAAACCTATTTCTATACATACAAAGATACGAATTATTTTTCGATACGTTTGTACGTTGTGAAAGGTTTTATCATACAAGTCATTAATAAACTCTTATTATTGACTAAAAATAACGTTTTTTTGTCAATAATCCGAAATTAAGGCTTGTATTTTCATCATTTTTGTTTAGCTTTTCTACAAATTGGTTGAATAAAACGACCAAAAAACAGTAAAAGCAAAAAGACAATCGACACTTTATCGACATAGTTTATTTTCACATTTTTTATTCGAACTTTAATTTTTATTAGTTTTTATGGCAAAAAACAGACGTTCACGTTTAGAACCTCAAGAGTATATCGACGGAATTTTGGCTCACAATCCTTTTATTTTAAGTAGAGCCATTACACTTATAGAAAGTCAGTTGGAAAGCGATAATGAGCTTGCCACACAAATTATTGACAAACTAATGCCTTATACAGGAAATTCGATTCGTGTAGGAATTACTGGTGTTCCAGGGGTTGGAAAGAGTACATTTATCGAAACATTTGGTTTGTTTTTGGCAGAATTAGAAAATCAAAACAAAAAAGTAGCTGTTCTTGCCATTGACCCAAGTAGCCAGCGTTCGGGAGGAAGTATTTTGGGAGATAAAACAAGAATGGAAAAACTCTCAAATCACAAAAATGCATATATTCGTCCTTCGCCAGCTCGCAGTTCTTTGGGTGGAGTAAGTCAGAAAACAAGAGAAACAATGCTTTTGTGTGAAGCAGCAGGTTTTGATGTAATCTTGATAGAAACTGTTGGTGTTGGACAGTCTGAAACGATTGTAAAAGGAATGGTAGATTTTTTTCTTTTATTAATGCTTGCAGGTGCTGGCGACGAATTACAGGGAATCAAACGTGGAATTATGGAAATGGCTGACATGCTCGTCATTACAAAAGCTGATGGAGAGAATAAAAATGCAGCCACAAGAGCCAAGTCCCAATACAAACATGCTTTACACCTTTTTCCACCTAATGATTCTAACTGGACAGTTCCTGTAGAAATTTGTTCGGCTTTGAAAAACAATGGAATATCAACTATTTGGGCAACTATCGAAGACTTTGTAAGTCAAACTTCTTTAAATGAATTTTTCACAATAAATCGTAGTAGGCAAAATAAGGAATGGTTACATCAAACTATTGAAGAGCATCTGAAAAGAGATTTTTACAAAACTAATTTTATCAAAAATCAATTATCTAACTTAGAAAAGCAAGTCGCAAATGGAAATAGAAATGCCGTAGAAGTAGCCAAAGAACTATTAGAGAAATATTATCACACAAAATAATGGTAATCAATACTCCATTTTTGAAGAAATTACAATCAAATTATAACCAAAATGATAGCCAAAACAGAGCTTCCACAGCAATCCATTTTAAATTTGGATAAAGCAAAATATGATTATATAGATAGTTTTGTAGGAATCTTGAATGACAAAAACAATACTCTAACAAGCACACAACTTGGAAAGGCTTTTTTTGTTTATTCTCCAAACTGGGTAGGAAAATTATTTAGTCTAAGAAATAAAATAGTGTCATTATTTGGACTTAAAACATCAGGCAAGATGACAAAAAGAGAACAACAATTAAATAATTTTAGGTGTGAAGTAGGAGAACAACTAGGACTCTTCAAAATATTTCATAAAACAGAAAACGAAGTTGTTATGGGAGAAGATGACAGACATTTGAATTTTAGAGTTTCTCTTTTTTTTACCCCAAGTAACTTAGACATAAACAAAACAGAGGTATTTATTTCTACCACAGTTGAATTTAACAACTGGTTTGGGAAACTCTATTTTCTTCCTGTCAAAATTTTTCATAAAATTATTGTACCTGTTATGTTAAAATCAACTATTGATAATTTAGAAAAATAATTGATACAACCTTGAATACCGATTTCTATCTACTATTATAAAAAATGAACTCATTTATTTACCTCCTTTTTGACCAAAATTAGATAGTTTTTAGATTTTACATTGATTAATTTACAAAAAAAGTGTATTTTGACTTGAAATATTAATCCTACTAAATTCTATTGTATAAGATATTACAATACAATCCACTAATTTTATTCTTTTACTAAACTTTTTTATCCTTTTCTTTTACTTCATTTTTGGTCAATTTACTTTGTGTTTTTTGTTCAAAAAATAATACGAAACTTGTCATCTAATTTTGAGAAAAGTAAAGAAGTTATTAATTTGAAAAAAGTATGATTTCTATTTCAGAATCATTTTCAAAGTCATCTATTGAACAACACACACACGCTACTACTCTAATTTCTAAAGAAAATATGGAGCATATTCTCGTTCCCATCAATTTTACTCCTGCAACCGAAATTTCCTTAGCACATGCCATAGGGATTGCTCAAGCCTCTCATAAGATAGTTATTCTGTGTCATTTTATTACTTCTACTATTCCCTTAGGGGCAAATGCAGTATTACACAAAAGAGAAATTAAAGAAAAACACGAAAAAGCATACATGGAAATGCGTGTTTTATTGGCTCAATATGAAAATTACACCTATAATGGAACTGGACAGCCTGTTATGATTGAACCTTTAGTTATGGAAGGACACCCCGACGATGCAACAGGAAAAATTATGCAAGACAATTCTATTGCTATGATAGTCTTGTCACACAAAGATAGTAACGAAATAAAAGATTTGTTTTTGAATAATAAAGTGGTCAGAGAGGCAAATTGTCCTATACTAACCATTCCAGAAGATGCTACTTACAAACCACTAGAATATGTAGTTTATGCTGCTAATTTTGATGGAAATGATGCAACAAGAATTCGTGATTTAATAGAGCTTACCAGTAATTTTGATGCAAAACTAGATTGTTTGCACGTTTGTACTGATGGAAAAAAATTGAGAGAAGAAAACGAAAAAATGCAAGAACTTCAAGCTGAGTTTGATGTTGTTTTGTTTAGCAAACTTAGTTTTAAAGTACTTCGTGATTCAAAAAGTGTAACCAGTGGACTAGAAAATTATCTTTCTAATCACACACCTGATATACTTGTGATGTTAAAAACTGAAAAAACATTCTTTAAAAAACTTTTTGGAAGTAAAGAAAGCATCCGAAAAATGGCTCTTGATAATGGAATGCCAATTATGATTTATAGAGAACCTAAGTAAAGTCAGAAATCAGAAGTAAGTAAATACAGAACAAAAAGTAAGGACAAGAAATACCTTGCCCAAACAGTTTTTTAATCCAATTTAAACACAATTGGAATAGACATACGTACTTTTACAATTTTTCCACGCTGACGAGCAGGTTTCCATTTCGGACATGCTCTCAAAACACGTTTTGCCTCTTCATCTAATCCAAATCCAACTCCCTTAGCTACTTTTATATCAGTAAGACTTCCATCTTTATCAACTACAAATTGAAGAAATATTCTTCCTTCTATGCCCTGTTTTTTTGCTTCTTTTGGATATTTTAGATTTTTGGATACATATTTATAAAAGTTATCCATTCCTCCCTCAAAAACAGCAGGTTCTTCTACAAAAATAAATAACTCTTCTTCTTCTTCCTTCTGAAAATTCTTTTCATCAATTCCTTTTACATCACTTACAATATTCTCAATTTCGACTTCTAATTCTTCCATATTAATTTCAATAAACTCATTATTAAAATCAATATCATCGACTTCTATATGATTACTTGGATCGACTATCTGAACTTTTGGAGGAGGTGGAGGTACAATATCTGTAAGAGGAGGCAAATCAATTACTTCTTCTTCAACAAATGCAGTCGTATTTTCCATCAAACTTTGTTCTTCCTCAGTTTGCCAAGTAAAAGCAAGCAAAATCAAAGCAGAACTAACCATGAGTCCAAAACCAAAAAGCATTTTGGAATAATTATGAATAGAAATAGCTGAAAAACGTTTTGGAATTTGGTCTATACTATTTTTGTCATCTTTATAAGCTGAATCATAATTTAGGATATTTCTTTCTTGGTAATTTAGCCACAAACGCAAAAGCGATACACCAGCTAAAACAGAAAAACATAAAATAGCACTAAGAAAAATAAGTAGTTGCATAATTGTATATATTTTAAATTAAAAATAATTTTAGTAGTTATAATTACTTACTTTATACAATTCATTTTATTCCAAAAAGTAACATTCAATTTCAATTATTTTACTTCTCTATTTTATCTACTACAAACCTAAAGGTTCACGTTAGTTTAAACACTATTGGAATAGACATACGTACTTTTACAGTTTTCCCACGCTGCCGAGCAGGATTCCATTTGGGAGAGTTTTTGATTACTCGTTCGGTTTCCTCTTTACAACCTCCACCAATGTCATTTTTTGCTTCTACCTCTGTAATTTCTCCTTTTTTATTTACTACAAAACTTACGATTACTTTTCCTTCAATCCCTTCTCTTTTTGCATTTATGGGATAATTTATATTTTTATTGATGTAATCATAAAATGATTGGATTCCTTTTTCTGGTGCAACTTCTCTCCAAGAAAAAGCCATACAAGAAATAATTTCATCTTCTTCTCTAGGAGCTTCAATGTATTCAATATCTTCAACACTATCTATCAAAACCTCCTTTACGTATTCAATCTTTACAGGTTTTAGTTCTTGTGTTTTTTCATCTGCTATAACAACTTGTAAGCAAGGTATTTTTTTACTTTGACTTTCAGAATTATTTTTAACTAATAAATCTAATTTCGTATTTAGATTCTTTAATTCAGAATTTTGTTTGTTTTGATTTTGTTCTTGCTTGAAAACATAAAAAATAAAAACAGAGTTTGATAAAAGAAGAATAGCTAAAGCAAATTTTAGAACGTTGATAGATTTAGTAGTCATTGCAATATATTTTCAAGTTATTTTTTTATAACTATACAATCCATAAACACAAAAAAAGTAACAATTTTATAACAATAAACAAAAAAACCTATCCAAATAAATGAATAGGTTTTAAAAGTATTTTCTAAAGCTATGTTTTCACTTTCTAAGATAAAACTAATTTTTAATTATCCAATTTGAAAACGATAGGAATATTCATACGAACTTTTACAGTCTTACCACGCTGTTTAGCTGGAGCCCATCTAACAGATTCTCTAAGTACACGTTCGGCTTCTTCATCACAGCCTCCACCGATACCTTTTACAGTTTTTACGTCTGTAAGTTTACCTGATTTATCTACAACAAACTGAACAAATACTCTACCTTGAATACCCATTTTTTTGGCTTGTCTTGGGTAATCTAATTCTTTTGCTACATATTTATAGAAAGCATCCATTCCACCTGGATATACTGCACTTTGCTCTACAATAGTAAAAACCTGTTCTACTTCTTCTTCTTGACGAGGAGCTTCAATGGCTGTTACATCAGTTACGATATTATCAATTTCAATTTCTACATCTTCGATTTTGATTTCGATATTTTCATCTAATTCAATATCATTTTCTACCTCTATAATCTCCTCTGGAGTTACTACCTGTACTTTTGGTGGTGGTGGTGGTGGAATATTTGTAAGAGGAACATCAATGATTTCTTCTGTTTCTGCAACAGGGGCAACATACTCAGCCAAATCTTCTGTGTCTTCAAATTCCCAAGTGAAAGCCACAAGCATCATTCCTACACTTATTACAAGACCAATACTAAAGAAAAGTCCTGAATAATAATTTGCATCTACATCGTAAAATTTACGAAGGATACCTACTTCAGGCTGCTTTATTTCGCCTGCTAATATTTTTTTGCCGTTATTATCTAAAACGCCTTTGAAAAGAAAGATTAAACCAATTGAAATGGCAAGTAATCCTCCTATAAGTATTAAACCTAACATATTTTTTTTTAGTTTTGAAGTAAAAAACAGTAAATCAAAAGTAAAAAGACTATTATAAAGTTCCTAATCTGAAATGAGTTTTTTTCTAAAAAAGTTAAGAAATTTCTCAAAATCCCTAAAAGAAATCTATTTTAAGTGCCTTTCTACCTTTACAATCCAAAAGAAACAAGAAAGTAACAGACTTTTTGAAAAAAATAAATTAGTGATTATGATTAGTGAGAAATTATGTTTCTGTGCTAATTGTTTTCTATTTTTGTCCTAAACTTAAAACTCTGAAATAAGAATATTTCTTAAAAACAAGCTATAAACAAGAGTTCAAGTTATAATCATAACTGCCAAAGATGAAAATGACTGAATTTCTAAATTCTTTTGAGTTCATTGAGCGTTTTTCCTATCATTCTACATTTATTTTATAGATATTTGTAACTAAGTCCTCGTTGATGGCTGCATTTGAGTCTCAACGACGGTTTAAAAATAAAAAATCAAGGAATTGTAGCTTTGATTTATTTCTAACCCCACAAAAAAATAGGTTGTTGCGTTTGTAGGCAATGACTAAACAAACTTTATGAGCGAAATCAATGTAACTCTTCCAGACGGAAGTATCCGAAATTATCCACAAGGCACAAATGCCTTTGAGGTAGCAAAAAGTATTAGTGAAGGACTAGCAAGAAATGTACTTGCAGCCGAAGTAAATGGAGAAGTGTGGGATTCTACACGTTCTTTACCAGAAAAAACGGCTTTAAAACTTCTTACGTGGAATGATGACAACGGAAAAATGGCTTTTTGGCATTCTTCTGCCCACCTTTTAGCCGAAGCCTTAGAAGCTCTTTATGAAAATGTAAAATTTGCTATCGGACCTCCCATCGAAAACGGTTTTTATTACGACGTAGATTTTGGCGAAAAAACTTTTTCTTCTGACGATTTGCCAAAAATCGAAGCAAAGATGAAAGAACTTGCCAAACAAAAAAACGAATTTGTAAGAAAAGAAATTTCGAAAGCTGATGCAATTTCTTATTTCACAGAAAAAGCAGACCCTTATAAACTAGAAATGATTGAAGCCTTAGAAGATGGCAAAATCACTTTCTATACACAAGGAAATTTCACAGATTTGTGTCGTGGACCTCATATTCCACATACAGGAGCAGTAAAAGCAGTAAAATTACTTAATGTAGCAGGTGCGTACTGGCGTGGCGACGAAAACCGTCAGCAGCTCACACGTATCTACGGAATTACATTTCCAAAAGAGAAAGAATTAAAAGAATATTTAGAGCAAGTAGAAGAAGCTAAGAAAAGAGACCACCGTAAATTAGGAAAAGAACTAGAATTGTTTACTTTTTCAGAGCGTGTTGGTCTGGGACTTCCTTTGTGGTTGCCTAAAGGTACAATGCTTAGAGAACGTTTAGAGCAGTTTTTGAGAAAAGAGCAAGTAAAACGTGGTTATGACCCTGTTGTTACTCCTCATATTGGACACAAAAACCTCTATATTACTTCTGGACACTACGAAAAATATGGTGCAGATGCCTTTCAGCCTATCAAAACGCCATCAGAAGATGAAGAGTTTTTCTTGAAACCAATGAACTGTCCTCATCATTGCGAAATTTATAAAACAAAACCACATTCTTATCGTGATTTGCCGTTACGTTTGGCAGAATTTGGAACGGTATATCGTTATGAACAAAGTGGAGAATTGCACGGACTTACTCGTGTACGTGGTTTTACGCAAGATGATGCACATATTTTCTGTACGCCAGAACAGGTAAAAGACGAATTTAAAAGTGTTATTGATTTAGTACTTTATGTTTTCAAAGTATTTGGTTTTAAAGAGTTTTCGGCGCAAGTTTCGCTCCGTGACCCAGAAAATAAAGCTAAATATGTAGGTACAGATGAAAACTGGGATTTAGCAGAGCGTCAAATCAAAGAAGCTGCTGAAGAAAAAGGCTTAAAAACTGTCGTTGAATATGGAGAAGCTGCATTTTATGGTCCTAAGCTAGATTTTATGGTGCGTGATGCAATCGGTAGAAAATGGCAATTAGGAACTGTTCAGGTAGATTATACATTACCAGAGCGTTTTGAATTGGAATATACAGGTTCGGATAATAAAGCGCATCGTCCAGTTATGATTCATCGTGCGCCTTTTGGTTCGATTGAACGTTTTGTAGCTATTTTGATTGAAAGTACGGCAGGAAATTTCCCTCTTTGGCTTTCTCCTGACCAGCTTGTTGTATTGCCAATTTCAGAGCGTTTTAATGATTATGCAAAAGAAATTGTACAAAAATTACGTCAAAATGATATTCGTGGTAGTGTAGATGAGCGCAATGAGAAAATTGGTCGCAAAATTCGTGATGCAGAAGTCGGAAAAACTCCTTATATGCTTTTAGTTGGCGAAAAAGAAGTTGAATCAAATACTGTTTCAGTTCGTAAGAAAGGTGAAGGCGATTTGGGTACAATGTCTTTAGAAGATTTTACAACACATTTTATTAATGCTGTTGATGCTGAATTGGCTGAATAAATAACAGTTGATTTAAGAATTACGTAAAACCTACTAAGTTTCCTTTTTTGGAAGTTTAGTAGGTTTTTGTTGTAACTCACTTTTCAGAATAAAATCAAACTGCTAGATTCTATTCCAAAGAATAAACAAAAAGTGTATCGTTTTCTATCTCCAAAACTACACTACAAAATGAAATGAAATTTTGATTTTTTGGTAGAATTGTACAACCATCATAAGGCATTCCAAACATTGTTCCCTCAAAACTATTTTCAAGTGTATCTATACTTTTATCTTCATTAATTTGAATTACTGAAAATCTATTATTTCTATTTTCCCTACCATTTAAAAATAAAATCATAGAATTTTGATAAGGAATAAATCCTAAAAAATCTTGTCCTAAGCTATCATAAGAATACATATATTCCATTTCTTGATACATTTCTTGTCTATCTTCATAGGAACTAGAATCTATGTATTTGTAAATACGCTTTATATCTGTCTTATCTATCCAAAATAATTTTTTAGGGTCTTTTATTCTACTAATTTCTGTATAACAGCCCATGTGACACCCATTTTGAACTATCCAATATGCATTATTTATCATATAAATTCCCTTGATGGTAGTCGTAAATGTAAAATAATAATGTCCTGTTTTTTTATCTTCAAAAATTAGAGTTGAAGTTGTATAATAATATTTATCTACATAAATTTTGTAATTTTCATCTTCTCCTGTTAAACTTGCTGAATTAGTATTATCATACCAATAAAAATAATTTTCTGTAACTTTTCTAGGTAAAAATTTATTCGAATCTACTTCTACAAAATAAATTCGTTTTCTATTCAAACTATCTCGTAAAGCAAGTTCTAAACAACGATCTTCTTTATTTAATCCTTCAATAATTCTATATTCAACAACTAATTTTGATTTCTCTCTTTGAGTAGAAAGAGAATCTGCATTTTTAGTTTCTATTTTTTTATTATTTTGGCAAGAATTAAAAGAAAACAGCATTAAAATGGCTAAAAACGCATAAATTATATTTTTCATAGAATAAGTAAGGAATTTATTATCCATCAATTTTGTTATACTGATTATGAAATACTACGTAAAACGAACTTGCAAAGACTGTAAAAATCAAGATGCATTTGAGTTTAGCAAAATTGAAGCTGCTTTTAGTTTATATGATTCAAATAAAATTTGGAATTCAGCTTGTACCAAATGTAATTCTACAAAATGCTCTTCTGTTGGTTATTCTCCTCCAAAAATAGATAAAGAATTATTAGATATTTGGGGAGCAAACCCAGATTATTATTTTATGGAACAAGATGAAGATATTATCATGGCTGAAATTGATTATTTAGATTTATTTTTAGATGCTATCGATGATTCTATTTATCCAAAACGGAAAATTGATATTTTGATTGCTGCTTGTTGTATAATTTTATATGATAATACGTGGTTTTTAAAAGAATTTGCTCATAAAGATATACCTATTGAGGATTTGGAAGATGAAAATAAAGATGCTCAAAAAATAGCTAATAAAGTTCGCAAAGAACTTATAAAGCGAAAAGATAAAGTCAAAGAAGCTCAAAAATCAATTATGGATTATATACAAAAGATAGTTTTTCCTCAAATCGGATTAAATTTAGATGATTTAAAAGAAGACTAAGGTAATTTGATTTGTTGGTTAAACTCTCCCTTCTGATATAGTTTTTAATAAAATCACTTTCCTACCAAAACAAAAGCACCCCAATAATACGGATGTTGATATTTTTGTTTCATAGAAAGTTGTGCTGCATGTAGAGCTTCTTGTTTTGTTTTTCCTCCAAACCATTCTTTGTAAAAGATAATCATAAGTTCTTGAGTGGCTTTATCATCAACTTTCCACAATGATAACAAAATATTTTTTGCCCCTGCTGCTCTAAAACCTCTTTGTAATCCATAAATACCTTCTTGGGAAGCAACTTTTCCGAGTCCAGTTTCACAAGCTGAAATAACAACTAATTCTGTTTTTTGTAAATCCAATAATGAGGCTTCATACGCTGTAAAAATTCCATCTTCTGCTTGATTATTATCTTGAGGTTTTGCAAGTACAATCCCTGCTTCCAACATACTATTTATAGGAGTTTGATTTTCTGTTTCTTTAAAATACCCATGTGTTGCGATATGCAAAATAGTCGGATTAAAAACTTGTTTGAGAGTTTCTTCGGAGGCTTCTGATTTCAAAAATACTTCTGTCTTCCAACTATTTTTTTTCAAAAGCGAATCTATTGTCTTTACCTCTTGCTCAGTTTGTTTCAAATCTGTAAAAATACCTGTTGATAATTGCAGTGAATTAGACAAAATTGAACCTCTATCATCCGAGTTAGATGGATTAGTTTCCTCATCATCATTTTGAGATGATTTTTGAGATGAATAATTTGGTCTTCCCATCAAAACAGCCATTTTTTCAAAGTTTGGATTACCTTTTTTATCTTCGTTCGTTTCTATAACTTCTCTTAGGGAAGTTACTGAATGGACTGTCAATTCATCTATCAAATAACTTTTAGTTTTGGGATTATAAAGTGTGTAGAGATTAACAAAATTATAAATTCCGTTGGGTGAAAAATAAATTTTCTTTGTATTACCTAATTTTCTATCAATCTGAAACCAAAACTTATCATAACTATCTGTATTCTCTAACTCAAATTGAACTGTATTTCTATAATAAACTAATTCTTTTTCTTCATCAATATCAGTTATCAAAACAGGATTTATTTCCGTTTTTTTGATGATAAGAGCGATGTATAATGTTTTTTCTTGACGAGATTTTTTGTCCCAAAATGAGCTTTTCAGTATTTCGATGGCAGCTTCATCTGGATTCAAACTATTTTGTAGATTTTGAATGGTATATTTTTCTACATATATACTTTGAGAGGATGTTTTATTCGAAATTGCAGAGATTTGTTTCTCTAAATCATTAGCAATATTTTCTAATTCTTCTAAGTCTAATTTTAATTCATTTCTCTTTGAAAGGGTAAGATTATGTCCTAATGCAATTTGATGTTTGACTTGTTTCCATTCTTCATATTTCTCAATAAGATTTTGATTTTTGCTAGAAAGAATAGTCTGTTGAATTTTTTTATTCTCATTTAATAAGATTCCTTTACGAGCAATTTGAATATTGATAGTTGATTTCAAAAGCTCTTCAAAGCCATTATAATCAGGTTTTTCAACTAACATTTGTACAAAAAAAGTAGTGAAATTATCAAAATAGAACTCATTACTTTCGATATAATTTAGTTTTTCTTTTTCACTCAAACTATAAAAATTTGCTTCTAACTCTTCTAGTTTTGTTTTTATTACTTCAACAAAAAGTGGCTGTGCTTTTCCATAAAAACCATATTTTTGATAAAAAATAGCGAATGAATTTAAGAAGAAAATATAATCTGGATGTCTTTTGCTGAGTAAATTATTATAGATATGTTCGACTTCCTTGTAAAGAGAAAGAGCTTTTTGATAATTATTTTGAGAGGTATAAAGTGTCGCTAAATTTGTACACGTATTTGCATATTCTAAATTTTGTTTGCTATAACTTTCAGCATAAATCTGACGAGCCGTAATCAAGGCTGTTTCTGCCATAGCAAAACGGTTTTTATAAATATGATAATCTGCCAAACTGACCAAAGACTTTGCATAACTTGGGTGATTTCTTCCCAAAAGATGTCCAAAAATATTACTTGCTTCTATCAAATAAAGTTCTGATTTGTCGTATAAATTACCTATTCGGTAAAGTTCTGCAAGATTCAGACATGAAGTAGCATAAGGAATGCTAAGTTTTGTTAGTTCTTTTTTCTGAATTTCTCTTGCTTTTAGATGAAGAGTTTCTGATTTTTTATAATTGCCTTGTAATCGATAAATAACAGCTAAATCATTACAAGTTTGAGCATATTGAAGACTGTTTGAACCAAATTTTTTTTTGTTGAAATTAATACATTGAGAAAGTAAAATTTCGGCTTTTGCATAATTTCCCTGTTGTTTATACAGACTAGCAAACTGATTCGTTACTTCAAAAAAATAAATACTGTCTTTTTCTTGCGTTTTTTCTTGAAGGTTTTTATAAAACTGAATCGCATTTTTGTAATCGTAACGAGCTTGTTGATAAGCAGCTTCTTCTAATAATAAATTCCATTTTTTTATATCTAAAGAATCTGAATTATCATTATAACTTATACTAGAATTTTGAGCAAAAATAGTTGAAGAAAAGGAAATATAAAATAAGAATAGAATGTAGTAGTTTTTCATAAGTTTAGAAAGGAATTATCTTTAATGACTTTCTAAATATAACGAAAATTGAGCAAATTATTATTTTGAAACAGGTTTTATATAGGCACATCTAACTTTGTACATTGAGTTTATCAGTTCTATAAAAATTATTATTCTTCCTTCTATCGTTTTATTTTGTGAGAGTAGCTTTCTAATTCAACAAAAAATGAGATACATTTCTAATTAAAGAAATATATCTCATTTTAATATATCAGAAACTATGTTAGTTTAGTTTAAGAAAAGGATAAATCTAAATTTATCTTTTTCCTCCACCACCACCACGGTTGTTTCCACCTCCAGAGTTTCCACCACGGTTATTACCACCACGATTTCCTCCTTTTGAGTCTCCACCACCTTCATTTCTGTCATTACGGTTTCCACCACGACGGTTTCCACCACGGTCATTTCTGTCATTACGGTTTCCACCACGGCGATTACCACCACGGTCATTTCCACCACGTCCACCACTGCGTTCTTGTTTTTCAGCAAGAGCAGCAGGAGATAAATCTTGCTTTCCGTAAAGCTGACCTTTATAGATCCATACTTTAATACCTATTTTTCCATAGATAGTATTGCCTTCACTGATAGCATAATCAATATCTGCACGAAGTGTGTGAAGAGGCGTGCTTCCTTCTTTATAAAGTTCTACACGAGCCATCTCAGCACCACCCAAACGACCAGCCAATTTGACTTTAATTCCTTCTGCTCCAGCACGCATAGCAGCTTGAATCGCTTGTTTCATCGCACGACGGTGTGACATACGAGCTTCTAATTGTTGAGCAATATTTTCACCTACCAAACGAGCATCCATCTCTGGGCGTTTGATTTCGAAGATATTGATTTGTACTTCTTTCGAAGTCAATTTTTGAAGCTCATTTTTGAGATTATCAACCTCTTTACCTTCACGTCCGATTACTACGCCAGGGCGAGAAGTATGAACAGTAACGGTAATGCGCTTGAGTGTACGTTCGATGATAATTTTAGAAATACCACCACGTTGAATTCTAGCACGGATATATTTACGAATTTTTTCGTCTTCTACGAGCTTGTCTGCGAAGGTTTTGCCACCGTACCAGTTTGAGTCCCAGCCTTTAACAATACCCAAGCGAAAGCCAACAGGATTTACTTTTTGTCCCATAGTGTTAGTTTTTTGTTATTCTTGGTTTGATTTGTCGTTTGATTCCAAAGCCTCTGCTGCTTGCTCTGCTGCCTGATTCGCAATCGATTCAGTCATATCTGCAAGTGAAGCACCTTCTGATGGTAATCCCACAACAAGTGTAATGTGGTTAGAACGCTTACGTACACGGTGCGCACGTCCTTGAGGAGCTGGCTGGATGCGTTTAAGCATTTTACCACCATCAACAAAAACAGTTTTTACAACTAAGCTACCAATTTCGTTAGCGAAATCTTCGTGTTTGACTTCCCAGTTGGCTACTGCCGAGAGAAGTAATTTTTCCATATAACGAGCTCCAACTTTGGGCTCAAATTTTAACATATTTATTGCAGAACTTACTTTCTTTCCACGAATCATATCAGCGACTAAGCGCATCTTGCGTGGAGATGTAGGTACGTTCTGTAATTTAGCAACAGCTTCCATTTATTTGTTGTTTAGAAAGGTGAAACAGAATTAAAAAAAACGACTACCTTATTTCTTACCACGCTTATCTTTCTTGGCAATATGTCCACGAAAGTTACGAGTAGGTGAAAATTCTCCTAATTTATGACCAACCATGTTGTCAGTTACATAAACAGGAATAAATTTGTTGCCGTTATGAACAGCGAAAGTATGTCCGATAAAGTCTGGAGAAATCATAGAACGGCGAGACCAAGTTTTGATAACGGTCTTCTTGCCTGTCTGCTCTAAAGCAGCTACTTTTTTCTCTAAGCGATAGTCTATATAGGGACCTTTTCTGAGTGAACGAGCCATAATTAAGAGTTACGAGTTTTACGACGAGTAATAATAAAGCTATTGGAGTATTTATTGACCTTGCGAGTCTTTTGTCCTTTAGCATATAAGCCATTGCGTGAGCGAGGGTGACCACCAGATGATTTACCTTCACCACCACCCATTGGGTGATCGACAGGGTTCATTGCAACACCACGAGTACGAGGGCGACGACCGTGCCAACGCTTACGACCAGCTTTACCCATAATTACGTTCATGTGGTCTCCATTAGATACTGTACCAACAGTAGCATAACAAGTACCTAGAATCATGCGAGTTTCACCAGAAGGGAGTCTAAGAATAGCATATTTGCCATCACGAGCTACTAATTGAGCATACGCTCCAGCACTACGTGCAAGACTTGCACCTTGACCAGGTTTCATTTCAATACAATGTACGATTGTACCTAAAGGCATAACACCAAGAGGAAGACAGTTTCCTACATCTGGAGAAGCACCTTCTCCTGACATAACAGTTTGTCCTACTTTGATACCTTGAGGAGCAATCATATACGCTTTTGCACCGTCTGCATAAAAAAGCAGAGCAATACGAGCCGTACGGATTGGGTCATATTCGATAGTCTTCACTGTCGCTGGCACACCGTGCTTTAAACGTTTGAAGTCTATGATACGGTAGCGTTTTTTGTGTCCACCACCACGCTGACGAATTGTCATTTTCCCTGATCCGTTACGACCACCAGACCTTTTCCAAGGTGCTAGTAAAGACTTCTCAGGTGTGTTTGTCGTGATTTCCTCAAATGTAGGAGCAATACGAAAACGCTGACCTGGAGTCATTGGTTTTAACTTTTTAACAGCCATGTTGAATTTGATTAGACGAAAAAGGCTTTGCAGCACAATAACTTCAGTTATCAGTTATCAGTAATGCAGTTATCAGTTGAATGCTTCACATTCTGTTTTTAATAACTTTTACCTTGAATACAAAATTCATGATAAATGAATAACCGTTTTTCTGCGCTATTACTGCTACTTTTTCGTGGTTTCTTCTATAAGAAACAGTACAACTAAAATGGAAAAAAAAGAGAACTAGCCTTGACACTATTTTAACTAAATTAATTTTAATGAAACTAAGTAGTGTTCTCTTACAGAAAATAAAAAAGGATTTTTTATTAGAATTTAATTATTAATGTTTAGTGATTAATTAACTACCTATTATTCATTTGTATTTAACTAATCATTTATCACTAAAAATTAATCACTACTAATTTTCCTCAGTGTCAAATATATCAATTGTGCTTCCTTCTGCAAGTTGCACAAATGCTTTTTTATAAGTCGAAGTATGACCTTTAGTAATTGCCGTTTTTAAGTAGCGAAATTTCGGCTTACCGAAAATAATTGCTGTACGTACCTTAACAACTTTAGCATCTTGGTCTGCATACATTTTCTCAACAGCAGTTTTGATTTCTGCCTTTGTAGCTTTTTTGTCTACGATGAAAACATATACACCATTTTCGTTCATTGCTGTTGCTTTCTCGGTAATTACAGGCTTCTTTAAAATAGTTTTCATATTTCTTTTCTAATTTAACTTTTTAAAAAATTGTAATAAAATTAGAACTAAATAATTACAATCTTAATTTACTTTTTGCAAGTGTATTATATTCGTAATTTTTAATTCGTAATTCGTAATTGTCTAGTTAGCTTCAGCTTGAATTACTTCTAATGCACCTTCTGCAAGTACGATCACATCACTATTCATGATATGATAAGTATGTAATTGATTTGCTGGCAAAACTTTAGTTTTAGGCAAGTTGCGAGCAGAACGGTAAACTGTATCGTTTTGTTCTCCAGTTACAACAAGCACTTTTTTACCTGAAAGATTCAAATTATTAAGTAAAGAAACAAACTCTTTTGTTTTTGGAGTATCCATTACTAGATTTTCCATCACTGTAATCGCTTCTGCTTTTGCTTTGTGAGAAAGGGCAGATTTACGAGCTAATTGTTTTACTTTACGGTTCAGTTTGAAGCTATAATCACGAGGCTCTGGTCCAAAGATACGACCACCACCTACAAATACAGGAGATTTGATACTACCTGCACGTGCGCCTCCAGTTCCCTTTTGGCGTTTTATTTTACGAGTAGAACCTGACACTATACCTCTATGTTTAGAAGAGTGCGTTCCCTGACGTTGATTAGCTAAGTATTGCTTAACGTCTAGGTAAATAGCATGGTCATTTGGTTCGATGGCAAATACTGCATCTGATAATGTAGCGTTTTTGCCGATTTCTTTTCCTTCTTTATTTAAGATAGGTAATTCCATAATGATATTTCGTTTTTTGTTATTGTTGGTGGTCGCTAAAGCTAAAACACCGACAACGGCAAGATTGGAATGAAAGTAATCTAAAAGTAAATTCCGAACTAATGTTCAGATAAATTACAAGTCAAAGTTAGCATTGAATTAAGCAATTCAATATCTAAAAATTAACGTTGAATGAGAATAGTAGAATTGTTTGCACCTGGAATTGCACCTGAAACGACAATAAGATTTGCCTCAGGCATAATTTTTTCTACACGCAAGTTTTTCACTTTCACACGATTACCACCCATACGCCCAGCCATACGCATACCTTTGAATACACGAGAAGGATAAGAAGAAGCACCAATTGAACCAGGAGCACGTAAACGGTTATGCTGACCGTGAGTAGCTTGACCTACACCACCGAAGTTATAACGCTTAACAACACCTTGAAAACCTTTACCTTTAGAAGTTCCAACAACATCTACAAATTGACCTTCTTCGAAAAGGTCTGTAATGTTTAATTCTTGACCTACTTCATACGTTTTTTCAGCCTCTACACCCATGTTACGAAACTCTACAAGTTTGCGTTTAGGAGTAGTTCCTGATTTTTTGAAGTGTCCTTGAAGTGGTCTAGGAGTGTTTTTTTCTTTACGCTCACCAAAACCCATTTGTACGGCACGATAACCGTCTGTATCTTCAGTCTTGACTTGTGTAACTACACAAGGACCAGCTTGTATTACTGTGCATGCGACACTGCGTCCATCGGCATCAAACAAACTAGTCATTCCGATTTTTTTACCAATTAAACCTATCGGCATTATACTGGAATTTAATTATTAGGCGAAGTCATAAAAGCATAAACTAAGTTTTTATTTTACAAATAAAAATCAATTTCCCAAAAAGTTACTTTTATACCTCTAAATTTGAATAGTTGTAGAAAATATAGTCTTTGATTATCAGCATTTTATCAAAATAAAATTTAAAAAACGCTGACTAAAAAACATAGTCTTCCTCTATTTGGGAGTGCAAAAATACTAACTCTTTAACTAACAAGCAACTAATAGACTAAAAAAAACATATAAAATTTTAATTTTAGGTAAGTTTATAAAAAACTACACGTAAAATATCAAAAAACAAGTCATCAATAAGGGTTATCTTAGTAAGTCTCATAAAACTCTATTTCTGTTTTCTAGTAAGACTATGTTTCTAGGAATAAACACTTCATTTTTTAAAATCCAAAAAGCCTATTCAAAGCAAGTTTGAATAGGCTTTTTGGGTTAAAATATTTTCACCTCCTTATTTCCTTGAAAGAAAAGCAAAAGAAACATAAAGTTGTGCACTTGACATAGTGAGTTTTTGTTCTACATTATTTCCATAATCAAAATTAGGTGTTGCAGCTAGATAACGAACACCTACACGAAAAGCACTTCCACTATCATAATTTGTAATCTTTAAGCCTCCACTTACTGAATAAGCAAAAGCTAGAGCTGTAACAGACTCTACAGTTCCTACTGGAAAACCTGCAACTGTTCCTGTCAGTTCAGGAGAACGGGCTATCATAAGTCCCCCTAAAGCACGAAATTCGGGAGCAACTACTGGAGTTATAGGAAATGAAAGTTCTATACCACCCATCAAATTGCCATATACCCAAGGTTGAGCATCTTCTACACCTGTAAAAAGTGTTGTATTTGCTTCTGTGTTATAAGGATTGACTTGAGCATCTACTGAGTAAGCAAGACCAATTAAAGGATTAAAATAATATGCTCCTTCAAAACCTAATCCACCACCAAATTTTGCTTGGTTTTTAAAATCCTCATCTAAAGGAAAGTTTCCATATAAAGTAAATGCGCCATAACTTACTGACTCTTCAGGTGTGCTTTGAGCAAAAGAAGTAGATGCTGAAACAAAAAGTAAGGCAAAAGCTACAAATAGGGATTGAAATAATTTGTTTGTCATAATAAAAATAGTTTAAAAAATACTTGATAAAAAATGATTCATTTTTAATTAAAATCGTAAGTTCATTTTCTTTGATATAAGCAAGAAAACCTCTTTTTACGAAATGAATACAATGATAACACTTTTTTTTAAATAAAGTTATGAACTAATCGTTAAAAAATGACCCTTAGTCATAAAAAGTCAATAAACACCTAAAAATCAACAATTTAATAGCGTAAATAATTTATAGAAAAGGTTTTTGATTTTTTAATTTTAGTTGAGAAAACCCTGTAAGCTAAATAGATTCGGTTTTTTACTAAAAATAGTCTGTGTATATTTGGTATCGATTGAAATCTAAAAACAAAAAATATACTCCAATAAAAAACACAATGAAAATATACACTAAAACAGGCGATAAAGGAACAACTTCACTCATCAGTGGACGACGAGTATCAAAGGCAAATCTTAGAATTGAATCTTATGGAACAGTAGATGAACTCAATTCGTATATCGGAATGTTACGTGACCAAAAAGAACTCGCACATCGAAAAGATATTTTGATAGAAATTCAAGACCGTTTGTTTACGATTGGTTCTTTGCTGGCTTCTGATCCAAAGAAAGTATCTCATATTGCTATTCCTCAAATTGATGAAACAGATATTACAGATTTGGAAGTAGCGATTGATGTCATGAATGAAGAATTACCACCCATGACACATTTTATTTTACCAGGTGGACATCAAGCTGTTTCTTTTTGTCATTTAGCAAGAACAGTTTGTAGAAGAGCAGAACGTCGTTGTACAGAATTACATACACAAGAAAAAGAAGGCATTGATGAAATAATTATTCGTTACCTCAACCGTCTTTCTGATTATATTTTTGTTTTGTCTAGAATGACTTCACACGAAGTAAAAGCTGATGAAATTGCTTGGAAGCCTAGAGTTTAGAATAATGATTAATGTTTAGTTATTAGTGATTAACTAAACCGTTTTTGAAGGCATAAAACTGTATTTTACTTTTTGTAAAATGCAGCTTTTTTAGTCTTAAAAACGTTTTTTGAAATGGCAAAAAATTGAGAATCAGAAATCCATAATTTCTTTATTCCACATTTACCAAAAAGTATCAATAATTTCTTGTGCTTCCTTTAATTTTTCTGAATTGAAACCTATGGTTAGACTTGTTTGAATCCAAAATTTCTTATCTTCTTGTTTGAGATTATGCAAACTAGAATCATCATCTAAAATCAGAAAATTATTTATTGGTTCATGTGATATAAATGCTTCTATTTCTGTCAGCCTTGAAATTTGATAATCTCCTTTTGGTAAAAATCCTTTTATCTCTGTTATGATATTTCGATTGACAAATATTTCTCTAAATTCTTGTAAAGTTTTATTCATTCTTCTTGTTGAAGAAAGCCATAATTCACACCCTAAGTTTTCAGTTAGTTTATTAAAATTTTCCACACATTTTTTATTGAATGCAGAATAACCATCAAAATCCATTTCATCAGTTTTCCAAGTAGGAGTTGTAATCAAAACACCATCCAAATCTAAAATAATCACGTTTTTCATCTGCTACATAAAATTCAGCCCAAGTCTTCAGTAAAATCTCCGTTCAAATGCACTTTATCTTGTAAAGATAAGACATTTTCTTGCTTTTAAGTGGTTTAATTTATGCTTTTTCAAGCTTTTTCTTTGCTTCCTCTTCATCATCTTTTTCTACTTCTGGTTCTTCTTGAGTATGTTTTTCTTTTGGAGTGTAAGCTAGATTTATAAAAATAGGAAAATGGTCTGAACCAATATGTTCCAGTTTTTTTATTTCAATAACTTGAAACTCGTCAGAATGAAAAACATGGTCAAGAGGCCAACGCAAAAGAGCATAATCTGCATGAAAAGTGCTATACATTCCTCTTCCAATTCGTGGGTCAAGCAAATTACCTAATCTTCTAAAAAGGCGTGAAGTATGTGACCAAGCTACATCATTAAAATCTCCTGCTACAATGGTAGGATTATCTTTTTTCTCAATTTCCTTTCCTACCATAACAAGTTCTGCATCTCTAGGAATAGATGTTTTGGCTTCTTCTGGCGCAGGAGGACGTGGATGGATACCATAAAAATCAAATGTTTCTTTGCCATTTTTGTCTAATTTGAAAGTAGCAATAATAGAAGGAACATCATCTTGAATATAATAATTGAGTTCTAATTTAGTTGGCTCTTTTTTCGAAAAAAACAAAAGTCCATACGTATTATCGATAGGTTTTAAAAGTTGATAAGGATATTCTTCTTTCAGGTAATTCATTTGATCTGCCCACCAATGGTCAGTTTCGACCATAAAGACAATATCTGGATTTTCTCTTTTTATGAGGAGTTTTAATCTTTGACTTTCTCTATTGTACATCAAAACATTGGAGACCAAAACACTAACTTTGAGTGTGTCTTCTGTTATGTTCTCTACATTTTTTACATTTTTGGAAGCTAGTGGAGAATAAGGGAAAATAACCCAACTATGAAAGCTAAATGCAATCAAAAGACTTGCCCACAACGCATAGCAAATAACACTACTCTCTTCAAAAAAATAAAGCAAAATAGTTGAAAAGAAAATAAGAAAAAGCATCTGCACACGAGGGAAATCAAAACCACGCACCCACCAAGTTTCATTTTTGATAAAACTACAAACCGTTCCTATTATACAAAAAAGTGCAGGAACAATCAGAAACCAATTCAATAATGAAAGTAAAAAATCAACCATACGTACACGAAGAAAAAAGGAGATAAAAAAATAAAGAAATTTAAAATCTAATTTTAGCTTAAATTTCTATACTTAATCAACTAAAAAAACGATTCATAGTTTATAAAAAAATAAAAATGTGTAATTTTGATATATGCCAAAATTCTTAACAGGCAATAGCCTCAATCACAAAGTAGGAGATATTATCGAAAAAGCTGAAAAAAGATTAATTCTTATTTCGCCCTATATTCGTTTGCATTCTTACTATAAAAAACTTTTGCAAGTAAAGCTCATCAATCCAAACCTTGAAATAATTGTTCTCTTTGCCAAAAGTGGGGCAAATCCTATCAAAAATATTGCTGTAAAAGACGTAGAGTTTTTTAAGCAGTTTACCAATATCGAACTTCGGATTGAACCCAAATTACACGCAAAGTATTACGCCAACGAAAAAGAATCTATCTTGACTTCGATGGATTTGTACGATTATTCACAAGAAAATCATATTGAAGCTGGCGTTTTGAGTAGTTCGAATGTATTTAATAATATTTTGGGAGATTCTTTTGATATTCAAGCCTACGACCATTTTCTGACTGTGGTAGCAAAAAGTGAAATTATTTATAAAGCTGTTCCAGAATATTCGTATAATCTACTTGGACAAAAAAAATTCAAAGGTGTTAATATTGAAGTAGATTTAATTCCTTTTGAATAAAAATAAAAGGCTATAAACTTGATTAAATTTAAAAATTTTGCCGTTTTATATATTCTACCAACAAGTCAATACGATACATTTATCGAAAATCTCTTTCCTTCAAAAGACTTTTTTCAAAAAAAATCCGTATTTTAGAATAATAGATTATAATTTTACAGAAATTTGTAGTACGTTAATTAATTATATCTCTATCCCAAAAACAACAAACTAAGCAACTCACAATTCAATTTTATAGATTATGAATCCACTAGAACTAGCATTAAAAGCTGAACAAGAAGCAAAAGCAAAGAAAGAACAAGAAGAAAAAGCGAAAGAAAATAGTGCAAAAAAAGAAGAAGAACCTCAAAGTTCTGTTGCTAAAAAAGCAGTTAGTCCTTTGGATATGGTTTTTGAAGAGAACGACAAAAAAGAAGAAGAAAGTAAAACAGAAACTCCTATTCAAAAAAAGTCATCTAGTCCTCTAGATATGCTTTTCGATGAAAAAAATGATACAGATAAAAAGGAAGAAACAACAACAATAGAAAAAGACCCAACTATTTTTGCTAGTCCATTAGATAGAAATGATGCTTTTTCAGAAGACGAAATGAATGCTCTCAGAGAAGAGTTAGAAAGCCTGCACCAACAACCTAAACCAAAAGAAGAAAAAATTGAGCAAATAAAAGAAGAGATAGAGTTAGAAATCGAATTGGATGATGAACAGATGGAAGAAGAAATAGATTTTTTCAAAAATATAGAGTTTTCAGAAGATTTGCCAAAACCCAAAACGCATTTGAATGGATTTGCTAAAAAACCAAAAATTGATTTAGAAGAAAAAACAGATGAAACAGAATTAAATGATATATCTTTGCCTTCTTTAGAAGACAAAATCAATTCCATTCAACAAGAATTAGAAATGGAAGCTGATTTGTTGGAAAATACTTATTTAAAAGACACACATAAAGAGGCAGAAATGCAACCACAACACACAACAAACGAAGAAGAAAAAGAAGTAGAATTACTCACAGATGAAGTAAATGATACCAAAGAACAAATCGAAGTAGAAGCGATTGCTGAACAAGAAATTGAAGATAAAAAACCTATAATTTCTCAAGATGCAAAAACAGAAGTCAGAAAAACCTATTCAGAGGAAGAAATGATTTTTGATAGAACAGATATTTCTGATGAGCAACTTATTCATTTATACAAGGCTCTTGTAATGCCTCGTTTGATTGAGGATAGAATGCTGATTGCGCTTCGCCAAGGTAAAATTTCAAAATGGTTTTCAGGCTATGGACAAGAAGCCATTTCTGTCGGAATTGCAGAAGCTATTCAAACAGATGAATATTTATTACCACTTCACAGAAATTTAGGTCTTTTTACATCTCGTAAAATAGAACTAGAAAAACTTTTTGCACAGTTTCAAGGCAAAAAAGAAGGTTTTACCAAAGGTAGAGATAGGTCTTTCCATTTTGGTACAAACGAACATCATATTGTCGGAATGATTTCGCATTTAGGTCCTCAACTTACAGTAGCCAATGGAATTGCTTTAGCTGATGTTTTGGAAAATAAAAAACGTGTTACGGTTACTTTTACAGGTGATGGTGGTACTTCACAAGGAGATTTCCATGAAGCCTTAAATGTAGCTGCTGTTTGGGATTTGCCTACAATTTTTGTAGTTGAGAATAATGGTTATGGACTTTCTACGCCAAGCCATGAACAGTTTCGTTGTAAACAATTTATCGATAAAGGAATCGGGTACGGAATGAAAGCCGTTCAAGTAGATGGAAATAATATTTTAGAAGTCTATTCGACAGTCAAAAAATTGGCTGAAGAAATGAGAGAAAATCCACAGCCTGTTTTATTAGAAATGATAACTTTCCGTATGCGTGGACACGAAGAAGCATCAGGAACTAAATACGTACCAAAAGAGCTTTTTGAAGTATGGGAGAAAAAAGACCCAGTTACTAATTACGAAAAATTCTTAGTAGAAAATAATATTCTGACAGAAGATAAAACCAAAGAAATTAGAGAAGAATTCTTTGAAAACATAAAAAGTGCCTTAGATACAGCCTTAGAATTACCTAAAATTGTTCCAAATACGGAAGAAGAAGTCGCCGATATGTATGCACCTCACGAACAAGAACTCATCGCACCAATTAGCAGTAGCCAAACTCAAAAACGTTTAATTGATGCTATTTCAGATTCACTTCGCCAAAGTATGGAACGCTACCCAAAAATGACTATTATGGGACAAGATGTAGCTGATTATGGTGGTGTTTTCAAAATTACAGATGGTTTTGTTGAGCAGTTTGGCAAAGAACGTGTCAGAAATACGCCTTTGTGTGAATCAGCTATTGTAGGGGCTAGTTTAGGTCTTTCTATTCGTGGCTGGAAAGCTGTTATGGAAATGCAGTTTGCTGATTTTGTTACGTGTGGATTCAATCAAATTATTAATAATTTAGCCAAATCGCATTACCGTTGGGGACAAAATGCTGATGTTGTAGTTCGTATGCCAACAGGTGCAGGAGTTGCAGCAGGACCTTTTCATTCACAATCAAATGAAGCATGGTTTGCTCATACACCAGGGTTAAAGGTCGTTTATCCATCTTCTCCCTATGATGCAAAAGGTCTTTTGAATGCTTCTATTGAAGACCCAAATCCAGTTATTTTCTTCGAACACAAAGCACTTTATCGTGCCATTTCAGAAGATATTTATGATGACTATTATACTCTTCCAATCGGAAAAGCTGCTCTAGTTTCAGAAGGCGAAGATGTCAGTATTATTACCTACGGAATGGGAGTTCATTGGGCAAGAAAGGCAGCCGAAGAACTAGGAGATTCTTATTCTTTAGAAATTTTGGATTTAAGAACTTTACTTCCTTGGGATAAAGAAGCAGTTTCGGAAACGGTTAAGAAGACAGGAAAAGTAATCATTCTACATGAAGACTGCCTAACTGGTGGAATTGGTGGAGAAATTTCGGCTTGGATTGCAGAACACCATTTCACAAATCTTGATGCGCCAATTATGCGTGAGGGAAGTTTGGATACAGCCGTTCCGTTTAGTGCTGATTTGGAGAAAAATTTCTTGCCTTACGAACGTTTTGTAGAGAAACTGAAAAAATTATTACAGTATTAAAACGAGCATTTTATAGAATATCTAAAAATCCTAAAAGTTGTTTTTTAGGATTTTTAGATATTTTGTTTTTGTGGTTTCAGTATTGTTTATGAAATTCAAATACACGGTCTTTAGGTTTGTAGTAGATAAAATAGATATCATTTAGGGACAGCAAGGGGATGAACAAGGGCAGTCGTGGAATATTATTTATACTTATCAAAAATCTTTTCTAATTCTTCTATTTTTTCTCTAATTTCTTTGTGATAGCAATTACCAGTTCTTTTCCATTCTACTGTCGTTTCTTTTTCTTTTTCAGTTATGATTATCGAAATTGGAAATAATAGATAATCACAAGGAGTAGCATAAATGGTAGAGTCAATTTCTGCTTCATAACTCTTCAATTTTTCTGTTGAAGTATTATAATTTTTTTTGATTATTGGCTCATTATTCAACTCAACTATTTTAGTGGTATTAAAAATATTACTTTCAAAATTATAGCAAGTATCAATTTCAATTTTTTCATTTGAGATACGGAAAGCAATATGTTTACAATCTGTGCTACTGTATTCTCCACTTATAATAGTTAGACTCCTATTGTCTGAGTATTTACCAAAGTTTAAAAGTATGAATAATGGTGTTAAGAAGGTGAAAATTAGAAATTTCATAGTATTTTGGGTCTTATAAAAGTTACTAGGTAAATATATACAAAATACTTATGTATATCAACCCACAGAGCATGTTCATAAAAACTTTGTCAGTAGTTTTTGGTAATCCAAAATAACTCTGACAATAGTTTAACCCACAACTCTTTATTTTTTCAACTATTGACAGCCTTCTGAAAGGACTGTCAAAGTCAAAAAAATACTATAATTTGCTTGATTAAACATATTTACAAGAATATATATTTTTTATGAACATGACCTGTATCAACCCAGTTCTGCCTCGGCAGCCGAAAAATAAATAAAAAATATGGCTATTGCTCGTTTTTAAAGAGTGATTTATATGTATTCGGCTTGTAGCTGTGGTTTTTGTGTTTTTTTTGTGCAAAATTTCAAAACCCCCATTCGGCTGAGTCTTCCGAAGACTAGAAATAACAACAAGTGTTGGGCGTTGTCTTTAGCGAAGCGATGACTACGACCTATCAGTATGGCAAATCTTAGATTTGCAGGTCAAGTAGGTAGTTTTGTAATTACTTTATCACATAAATCTGAAGATTTATATAACTGATAGGTCTTAGTTACAAACTTCCTACAACGTGATTTTGTCAACATAAAAAAAGACTATTTTAAATTAGAAAAAGTCTATTTTTTGCTCAAATTTTACCACATTGGAATCACAGAATCAAATCGAACTTGGAGGGGCTAAGCCCAACAACTGAGTTTTGTAGAGAAATTGAAAAAATTGATGCAATATTAAAATTAGTACTTTTAAATAGTAAAATGCCTTATAAATTTATTTTTGAGGTATTTTTTTGTTTTTATAAATCAAAATTCTTTATTTTTGCATTTATTTTTAAATATTAGTATCTAATTTAATCTACTTCAAATGAAATCATTCTCATTCATTTTATTTTTCATTGTTTTTCTATCCTACTTTTCAGTTTCGCATTCTACTTTTGGACAAATCAATAATAATCCATATGCAGATATAAAAATGGGAAAAGAATATCCTATTTCTCGTAGAGGGCAAATTGGTTCGATTGTAGGTTATGATGATACTGGATTTTATCTACTCAAATATGAAACAAAAGGTTTGTTTAAAGTAGAAAATTATATTGAGCGTTACGACAATAAATTAAATCAAATCAAGTCAGAAAAACTTGAATTAGAAGACGATTATACGCTTGTTAAGATTAGTCAGTTTAATGGGAAACTTTATTTTTTCTCTCAATTTTTGGATAAAAAATCAAAAGAAAAAACCCTTTTTGTTCAGCAGATAGATAATCAAAGTTTGAAATTTAAAGGAGAAAAAAAGCAAATTGCTCAAATATCTTTTGAAGGAAAAAGTAAGTTTAATAGTGGTTCTTTTGGATTTTCAGTCGCTAGAGATACCTCTAAAGTTTTGGTATATTATCAACTTCCTTATGAAAAAAAGGAAAACGAAAAATTTGGTTTTCATGTTTTTGATAAAGACATGAATCTACTTTGGACAAAAAATGTAACACTACCTTACGAAGACAAATTATTTGGAGTAACTGATTACAAAATTGATAAAAAAGGAAATGTTCATCTTTTGAGTATTTTGTATAAAGAAAAAGCCAAAACAAAACGAGCAGGAAAGCCAAATTATTCATACAAAGTTTTGAGTTATATAGAAGAAGGCAAAACGCTAAAAGAATATGATGTAATTGTGAAAGATAAGTTTTTGACGGACATGCAACTTGCCATTGCTGATAACTCTGACTTGATTTGCGCTGGTTTTTATTCTAATGTAGGAACATTTAGTATTGAGGGAAGTTATTTTCTGACGATAGATGATGAGAGCAAGCAAATCAAAACAAAGAGTTTTAAGGAATTTGGTCTTGATTTTATTACTGAAGATATGACTGAAAAGCAAAAGAAAAAAACCAAGAAAAAAGCAGATAAAGGAAAGGATGTCGAACTCTATGAATATGATTTGGATAATATTATTATCAAAGATAATGGAGGGGCTGTGCTTGTGGGTGAGCAATTTTATATTCGTGAATCTACTATCCGAACTACTGGTGCAAATGGTCAAGTAAGCTCAAGAACCACTTATTATTACAATTATCACGATATTATCGTCATCAGCATTTCTCCTGCTGGACAAATAGAGTGGGCGCACAAAATCCCAAAAAGACAAACAACAGTAGATGATGGAGGCTATTATTCTTCTTATACCTTAGCAGTTGTTGGCGATAAACTTCAATTTGTCTTTAATGATAATGCTAGAAATATTTATGATAAAACTATCAAAGAAGGTAAAGTATATAGATTTAGCTATAAAAATATTGCTGTGGCTCTCAATACAGTAGATAGTAATGGAAAACAAGACCGAACCAGTTTATTAAATACACCTAAAAAAGAGGAAATTGTACGACCAAAAGTATCAGTACAGGTTTCTAAAAATGAAATGATTTTGTTTGCCAAGCGAAAAAAGACATATCAGTTTATCAAAATTACTTTTAAAGATTAATTTTGCAAAAGTTCTAGTAGTAAAAAAACGTCATAAATTAATATTTTATGACGTTTTTTAGTTCTCTTCAAAAAGGTTTTATTTCTATAATACAAAACGCATTGGTAGTTTGAAGTCATCAGTTTCTTCTTGCCAAATCATAGAGCTAATTTTCCATATAGTACTGGACATGAGTTAAATTTTTGACAAAAAAAGGACAGAAAGAGTTAATTTAGAAGTGTGAAAACCAAAAAACTCTATTCCGTCCTGCTGAACAAATATACAAAGGAATTTTCAGATATTCCTATCCATTATGTTCACGCTACTTTGTTGCTTATTAGCTGTATTCTGATAAAAGAAACTGTTAATCTAAACAAATTAAAAAATCAAGTAGGTATTTTTTTAAATTCTCCTACTGTTCAAATTGATTCTCATTATAAACGGCTTACTCGTTATTTTTTGGATGTCTATGTTCAAAAAACACTATGGAAGCTGATTCTAGTTTTTAGTATAGGCTCTTTTTTGAATAGAAAAGACATAAAAAAAGAAATTTTCTATCTAGCTATGGATGGTAGTGTTTGGCAATTAGGGGAATATACCTATCATGTTTTGGTCTTAAGTGTTATTTATAGAAAAATGGCTATTCCTATTTTTTGGATCAATTTAGAACGAAAAGGTAGTTCTACTGTTGCTCATCGTAAAAGTTTATTAGCATCGGCTTTATTGTTATATCCTTTTTTAAAAAGATTTACAATTTTAGCTGATAGAGAGTATAAAGGTAGAGTTTGGTTTAGGTATTTAGAAGAACAAGGATATACTTACATTATTCGTCTTTGTAAGGGAGATTATCAATTAGAAGTTAAAAAATACCACAGCTTACTTAAAAAAGCTAAATCAGGCAAACTAGTAAGCCAAGAATTTGAAACTGACTTTGCAAAAAAACTAAAAATAGTGATTTCTTATAATGCTCAAGCAGCAAAAGAAAGTGAAAAGTTTGTCATTTTATTAACCAACAAATATCGTTTAACAAAGGAGAAAATTAGTGCTATCTATTATCTCAGATGGAAAATAGAGTGTTTATTTAGACATTTGAAAACAAATGGATTTCATTTAGAGGAGTTAGGAATGGTAAACCCAAGAAAAATTCGTGTTCTAATGGCATTAGTAATTGCATCTTTTTTACTCTGTATCTTAGAAGGAGTAAAAACAAAACAAAGAGTAAAAAAAGACAATGAATCCTTTTACGAGTCTGTTTTTAGAATCGGATATGGAAAAGTAGTATTTTATGCTACTTCTATAGACAAAATATTAAAAATAATAACCCAATTAGTGCAAAAATCTAAAACTCAAAATACAACCTAAATTAACACATGTCCAGTACTGTAAATTTTCCAATCTCCTTTTATAAATAGCAATTCTATACTTGCCATTCCCTTTTTATTTTCAATAGCTGCATCATAATAACAAATCTCAAAGCCTCCAAAACGCTGTGCAATATTTCCAAATTGTTCTACTTTATAATTGAGTTCTCGTACATAAAAAGGAGGAAAGTCATTTTGTTGAATCTGTGAACGAAACAAACTAATAAACCTATCGACAGACAAACGAATTGGTTCACCAAATGTATTATTTGTCATGATGGCAGAAGGAGTAAAACAATTTCTTAATTCGTTCCAAATTGGTTTTTCATTTCCATTATTTCCATAAAAAGACAAAACACGGTACATCTGTGCTACTCTGACATTTACATCATCAGTAGGAGGCATAATATCTTCAAAATCTTTATCTTTTAGTGTTCCATTTTGGATACTACTTTTTAGGTTGCTGATATCGACATTGGTTTGCTCCAAATCTTGTTTTATTCTTTGTAGAAGCTCTGTTTTTTCCAAAGTTGTTGCCATAATTGTTTCATTTTTAAAGAGGAGAGAATGTGAGATAATGAAGAATTAATTCGTAATACAAGTATAAAAGTTACGATAACCCTTCAAATATAACGGCTTTAATAAAGATACAAAAAACTTTTTATAGTACAAATTCTAATCTCACAAAAATACGTCAATCTTGGACTTTTCTAAATAAAAAAATCTTATAAAACTGATTTTTGATAGAAATAAAAACGAGAAAAATAGATAAAATAACTTTAAATATGTCTTAATAAAGAAATTTGATAGGTTTTTTATTGTAAAATTGCTTATCTTTCAATAGATTTACGAATACGTATCAAATTATCTTCAAACTAATTAGTAACTGTTTTTAGTGTAGCTATTTTTTTTACGCAAAAACAAAAATTATAATATTTTTTATAAAAATAATTATCAGAATAAATTATAGCATAATCAATTACCTATGTTAAATCTTCTCTTAGAAATCGGTGCAGCAGACAAATCATTTTGGGATTATTCCTTCAAAATAGGAGATGTAATTTTACTTTTGCTACTCGGTTTTAGTGCATATCAAGGCTATTTAAAAGGAATCATTGTAGAATTATTATCTCTATTCTTACTTGTTTTTATTGTTTATTGGGTAATGACAGGTACTTTTTATGGATTTTCATCTCTTAATGACAGCCAAATGGTAGGAGAGTTTTCCAAACGAACTACACCTTTTCTGACTTTCCTTATTATTACAATTTTGCTTTCTCTATTGATGGAATTTTTGGGAAATATAGGTAGAAAGTTTTTGAGGTTTACACTCTTTGGTTCAGCAGATTCTTTTATTGGAGCTATTTTTAGTCTTATTAAATATTGTTTTGTAGTGGGTCTTGTCATGACACTTTGTATTGATATTGGACTTTTTGCAGAGGATGAAATTCGTTCAAAATCTTTGCTTATGCCTTTAGTAATGGATGTTTTTTATTATATCGTAGTTGTTTTGGATGGAATAGGAGTAGATATAAACGAACTATTAGTAGGTATTAAAGATTTACTAGATAGAAGACCCTAAAAAAGTAATTTAGTTTTTGCAAGAAAAGCCTAAAATTCTAGTTTAAATTTAGAATTTTAGGCTTTTCTTATGCTTTCTATTTTTATTATTTCTTAGCTTTTTTGGTGTTGTGCAGGAAGTAAAGAACTATCGGAAACCCAAATTTTGACATTTGTAATTTCATTTTGTTCTAATTCTTGCTCAAAAAATTCAATAATTTCAGCATCAGAATAACGCAAACTAAAATGAATCAAAACAAAAGTTGTATTTGGATTTGCTTTAATAATTGGTTTTAGATTTTGCCAATGGCTATGTCCTCTTTCTGCTGCATAATCGAAATGCTCGTCTGTTAGAAAAGTGCATTCTATAAAAATGACAGGATAATCTAGCAAAAACTCATTTTCTTCAACTACTTTTTCAGTTGTATCTCCCAAGAAAACAAATTTGGGTTCGTAAATCCATTCTTCTACTTCTTCTGTTTTTTTCTTTTCAGCCAAGAGTTTTCCAAACTCTTTCATTTCATTTTTTGCCAAATACTGCTCTTTGAGTTTTTCATATTCAGCTTTCAAACGACGATTTTTTTCAGAAAAAGCATAACCAACACAATCAATAGAATGAAAACATTGAACGACTTCGACTTTATAATTGTCATGTTTACCAAAGAAAATAGTATCATTTTTTTCTATTCCTTTTAGGGTACAATTTCCTCTTAATTCTGGATTGTAGGGTGCAGAATGATTCAATTCTCGCCTTGCCAAAATATATGTTTCCAAATAAGAAAGTGAAGATTTGGGTAGATAAATTTCTACATCTTCTTTACTAGACAAATATTCAATATCTGCAATATGGTCGTTGTGTGTATGTGTAACAAAAACGTGTTTGGATTGGTTTCCTTCTGCTAAGGCTGCATCCAAACAAATATCAAGTTGAGGAATATGAAAAAAAGTTTTGTCGCCACTTCTTGAATAGCCTTTTATTGTCCAATGCGTATTGGGAATTTGCCATTCTAACCATTGCCGAAAAGGATGTTTATGGGTTAGAGGTTGAATACTAAAATCATGTGTTGTCGTTTCCATGTCTTCGTTTATTTATTTGTTTGGGTAAATTAGTAATTATTCAATCTAACAGAATTTTATTTATTTTTAGTTCAGAATTTTTTTTTTCAAATCTTATTCCTATAAAAAAATCAATTATGAAAACTCAACATAAAGTAATAATCGGTGTTATCGTTCTTTTTATGCTTATTTTTGGCATTATGGTTTCAAAATTAGACAATAGTCACCAAGACACCATTCTAAACCAAGAAGGAAATGGAAAGGTAAAACTAATTAGGGAAGCCAAAGAAGGACGAAAAGTAACTTACAAAATAATTGAACTAGAAAATGGGAATACATTCAAAATTTCTAATTCCTTAGTACAAACTGTACATGTAGGCGATTCAGTTTATAAACACAAAGGCGAAGGATTTTATACTATTATCAATTCTGAAACAAAAGAAATACGTAGAATAGACATGTAGAAACATAAAATTGGATTAGCTTTGGTGTTTTTATTTTGTTACTCTTTGGCAGTGTCCTAAGTATAAAATAAGGTCAGCCTCGTAGAGTGAACCGACAACAAAATATTATTTTGAGAAAATATTTATGTACGAAAGCTCCAAAAGAATTCTGAAAAATTAAAAGTCAAACAGAACTTTTAAATCTGAAATCATTGTTCTGTTTCTAATTTTACTAAAACAGTTCTGAAAAATGATTTACAAAAACTTGACTAAAACACTTCTCATTCTTGATATAGACGAAACATTGATTTTTGGTTCTACACAAAAATTAGAAAAGCCGTTTGATTTTACCGTTTTCAATTATTTTATTTATCAAAGACCTTATTTGAAAGAGTTTTTTGAGAAAATTAAAGAGCATTTTTTGATTGCAATTTGGTCTTCTGCTGATGATGAGTATGTAGAAGAAATAGCAAAAAAAATAATCCCAAAAGATATAGAACTAGAGTTTGTTTGGGCAAGAAGTCGGTGTAGTTATAAGAGAAATTTCAATGCTATTTTTGATGATTATCAAGATTATTCTACTTCGGACAATTCGCACTATCATTTCATAAAACCACTAAAAAAACTAAAGAAAAAGGGCTATAAACTAGAACGTATTTTGATTGTAGATGATACGCCACATAAATCAAAAGAAAATTATGGAAACGTAATTTATCCTAAAGAATATTGCCCACAAGATAACAAAGGAGAAGAAAATGATAATGAACTCCTTTTGCTTGCAGATTATTTACTTACTTTGAAAGATAAAACGAATGTGAGAAGAATTGAGAAAAGAGGCTGGAAAACAAAAATAGGCTAGAGTAAAATATCAAAAACCATCTAAAGAAGTTGGGTCTTGATAATCGCTTAATGAAAAGAAACCTTCATCTGGAAATGAAATATCGATGTCTTCTATGTTCTCATCTTTTGTCATTGCAGTTCCCAAAACATAATCTATTATTCTTCTGCTTTTCTCAAAATTTATAAGCAAATCTAACAAACATGTACTACCAAAAATTGCAATCAAGCCTTTAAAAGTATTTACATCATTATAGTAAAACAAAAGCAGCAAAATAGCAGAAAAAACATGACGCAAAGGATACAAAAAAGGACTTGCTTTTTTATTCGTTTTGATATGAATCATTGATAGGCTTCTCAATTTTTTTCCGACGCTCGTTGTGATGAGGTTATTATCCTTGACTAAAAGTGTTCCAATTACCATAATGATATAGATTTCTTTTGAGTAAAAAGTTGAAAAATACGATAATCCAACAATTATCATAAGCCAAATAACTGTATCTACTACCCAAGAAACAACTACATCTCTTCTTGAAGGAATTTGATAATCAACTTTGACTACCTTTTTTAATGCTAACTTTCTGTTTTTAGGAATTTTTCGGAGCATTTTGTTTTGATTACAATGCCTATTTCCCATATACTCCCAACTTTCCTTCAAAAAAGCAGATTTGCATTCAGCACAAAAAACAATTTTATCATTTATCTTAAATTTATCGCCTGTAATTGGGTCTTGACGGTTTTCTTCTAAGAAACTTGCTTGTTTTTTGGTAAGAGTTAAAGTATTTTTCATGTTCTTTTTTTAAAAATTATCTAAAATAGTAGGGTCATCATAACCTTCTCCAAAAGAATCTTGATTTACATACTCATAATCAGGCAAATTAAATTCTGTAACAGTATTATCTTGTCTAAGTGCAGTTCCGAAAAGATAATCTAACATTCTTTTATAAAAAAATAAACTTTGAAATAAATCTACACCAGCCAAAAGAATAAAAATAAGTGTTAGAATAGAAGGAACAAAAGTAATTATTTCGAAATAAAGCACTAAAGTCAGCGAAATAGCAGAAAAAAGATGTCTTAGAGGATAGAAAATAGGATTTAGTATTTTATGATTCTTGGTATAAACAATGGCTACCCCTCTAACTTTTTTACCTATACTTGTGAAAATAAGGTTATTGTCTTTTAGCAAAAACAGTGTGATTACAAAAATTTTGAAGTAATTCAAGTACATATCTAAATAATCAGCCATTAAATGCCAAGTAATGAAAACCATCAACAAAAAAATACCTGTATCTATCATCCAAGAAATAAACAGATTTGGAGCAAACGGAATACTATACTTTGTTACAACTGTTCTTCTTACTTCTATTTTTCTAGTTTGAGGGATTTGAGTAAAAGTTTCTCTCTGATTACAATGCCTATTTCCCATATATTCCCAACTTTCCTTCAAAAAAGCAGATTTACATTCAGCACAAAAAACAATTTCATTACCTATCTTAAATTTATCGCCTGTAATTGGGTCTTGACGGTTTTCTTCTAAGAAGCTTGCTTGTTTTTTGGTAAGTGTTAGGGAGTTTTTCATTTTTATATCTACGCTTTTTCTATCCCTCTTGTTTCTATTATTTCAAATAATAAAAAAACCTATCTGATTTAATAAAAATCAAATAGGTTTTGGTAAGTTATAATTAAATCTAAAAGTTATTCTGCTGCAAGCACCCAAGCACCTACATAGGTATAATCTAGTTTGTTTTGAGCATCTCTGGCTTCTTCTTTTGTAGTGTATTCGTAGAGTGCAATTCTGTAACGGTCGCTATCATTTGTTGTGATAACTCTTGCTTGTGGAAACTGTCCACTAAGTTGTCTGACAGCAGCATCAGCATATTCTTGTGTAGAATAACTTCCATAAATCAAATAGAATTTTCCACTTTCTAAACCTGTATTCGAAGTAGAATTTCCTCCGTCTGCATCAGCATTATTATTATCATCTCCTGTAAGTGTATTTACGCCATTATCATTTGTATTATCAGCAACTTCTGTTGAGCCTTTTGTAGTTCCAGTTTTCAAATCATATTCAGGCTCTGAACCACTACAATTCTGAACTTCGTTTTCTTCATCTTCTACTTCTCCAAACCAAACTACTGTTACATTTTTGTATTGTCCAATTCCAACGGCAGCCCAATCTTTATCAGCATAACGCCCCGAATTTTTGAGGATGTCTGAATAAAAAGAACTTCCTTTCCAAAGCTCCATTATTCGTTTTGGCTCACTTCCTCCATTATAAATAACTTCATACGCTTTTCCTCCATATCCTGTGATTTCTTTAGGTTTGTCCCACATACAGGCTTGTTTTGAGTTATCTCTTTCACTAAAACAACAGGCATTCCAAAATCCTTTATCCGACCAACTTTGCATGCTACACGAATCTTTATCAATTCTGTTGTGGTACAAATCTCTAGCATGTAACTTGGCTACAAAAGTTAGTTTTTTAGATAGTGATATAGTATGCGCTTCATTTTCACCTCTATATGTATCAATGAGAGCATAAAGTTGTTGTTCGAAACCATTCATACAAACATCTTCAGGAATGCTTACTTGTTGTGCTGAGGCTGTGGTAGAAAAAGTAGATACAAACAAACAAAATAAACCAAGAGTAAAGGCTGCTTTTGTATAAAAATAATTTTTTATCATAATTTTTGTCATAACTTTAAAAGAGTGATTAGTTTTTAGTGATTAGTGTAGAATGAATTATGAGCCTGTTTAGCTTTTCATTATTAAATTAAGTACTTGCTCTTAATTCAAAAAGTGTGCTTTTTATGTTAAAAATACGTATTGTTTCGACAAAGTAGCAAAAATATACTTATGAATAAATGATAAAAGTGGTTTTGTTATATCTTATTTTTACTTTGATTCATTTTATGATATACTAGAATTGCTTTTTGGGAGTATAAAAGGGCATTTTCATTCTTTTTTTTAATCTAAAATAATACGCTTCTTGCCGAGTAGAATAATTCGTTCGTCGATTGCCTTTTACATGTTATGTATGATTTTTTGCAAATGTGGTCTGCTTATTTTTATATTTATAGAATTGACAACCAAACTAACAATCAGCTTTTTTGGCTCATATAAATACTTTTTTGCATAGAAATATTATTTTTGCCTTCAAATTATTTACCTTTACTAGCCTCAACTGATTCATTATTTAGTTATTTTATCTGATTGAATCAGTGTAAGCATTCTAATCAAAAAGGTATAGTTCTTGAAAGTTTGAGAGTAACTTATCTTTCTTACCCAAAGCTATGATAGGTCAATTACAACTATTCTTATTCTACTCTAATTTGATTTTAAGACTTTACTCGTATGAATTATACTACTCCAACTAATAAAAAGCTAGAAATAACTCAAGATGAGGTAAATTCTACTACTACAAAGGATGATGCATTGCATGAAGAACATTCATCTTTGCAATCGTCTTCTTTTTCAGACTTGCCAAGCGAGAGTCCAATTTCATTTGATAAATCGGCTATTTTGCCTTTAGAAGAATTAGAAGTAAATTACGAGTGGATTAGCTCAACGACTGAGTTGAATCAGAATAACACACAATCAAATGCCTCAGAAGATTTTGATACAGAATCTGATTATCTTGATGAGTCATTTACTTTATCAAAAAAATCTTCCCTATCAGACATGAAATCCAAATCCAATTTATTTTTAGGAATTATACTCTCTTTAATCGGAGCATTAGGAGCAGCCTACACTTGGGGCAAAACAACAATGCTAATAGATGAATATATAGAACAACATCATTATGCTTTTATGGCTATTTTGGTTGGGCTTTTAGCAGCTCTAGGAATGAGAATTGGAGGAAGGGGACACCGTCCTGTTTTTGGAATAATGGCTATTTTGATTACTATATTAGGTTTTTTTGTTGGAAATGTTTTGGCTGCTGTCGAACCGATTGTACAAAGTTTTCAACTTTCTTATGTAGAAACCTTTACTACGTTTGATATTTCTCACTTGTGGGGCTTCTTAAAAGACCGTTTCGAATATGTGGATATTGCATTTTATGCCCTTGGATTCTTTTTCGCTTATTATTTTTCGTTTACCAAACCAAAGCGTTTGTTTAGCTAGTTTTGACTCAATAAAAAATCAGTATCAATATATTCTAATTAATTGTAATAATAAGCATTTTACTTTATAGAGGTAGAATGCTTTTTTTTGTAAATTTGTCTTTGGATTATATAAAAACCAACACTCTTGTCTTTTTTTCAGAGTAAAGAAAAAATTGCAACACCATTTTTTAATTCCCTTCACATCTCATTCTCTGTTTTTTCTCATGTTATATTATTTATTTCGCTTTTTACGTGAACAGTTCGAACTCTCTGGAGCAGGTCTTTTTCAATACATTAGTTTTAGGGCTATGTTGGCTGCTGTTTTATCACTCTTGATTAGTATTGTTTTTGGTAAAAAAATCATTCGTTTTCTACAAAAACAGCAAATTGGAGAAACGGTAAGAGATTTAGGACTCAAAGGAGAAAACCTAAAAGCAGGAACTCCTACTATGGGAGGAATTATTATTTTGGCTGCCACACTTATTCCGACACTTCTTTTGGCTCAACTTCATAATATTTATATTCTACTTCTGATTATTTCTACGGTTTGGTTAGGACTTATTGGTTTTTTAGATGATTATATCAAAGTTATTCGTAAAGATAAAGGTGGACTATCAGGCAAGTTTAAAATATTAGGACAAGTTGGTATTGGTATTTTGATTGGTGTAGCAATGTATTATCATCCAGACGTTTTGATGCGAGAATTTAATACAGGGATAAATGCTGCCGATGATTACAGCACGTATATAAATTCTAGCTTTACCGATATAAAGTCTTTAAAAACCACTATCCCATTTAGTAAGAATAATGAATTGGATTATCGAAATCTTGTTCCTGACTTTTTGGGAGAATATGGAGTAGTTATTTTTTATATTCTTGTTGTTACTTTTATTATTACAGCCGTTTCGAATGGTGCAAATCTAACTGATGGATTAGACGGACTAGCAGCAGGGACAACAGCAATTATTGCAACAGCATTGAGTGTTTTTGCTTATGTTTCTGGAAATTTAATTTTTGCTGATTATCTCAATATTATGTATTTGCCCAATACAGGAGAAGTTGTAATTTTTTGTGCTGCTTTTATGGGTGCGTGTATTGGTTTTTTGTGGTATAATTCTTTTCCTGCACAAGTTTTTATGGGAGATACAGGTAGTTTATCACTCGGTGGAATTGTAGCTGTTTTGGCGATTACGCTTCGAAAAGAACTCATGATTCCTATTATTTGTGGAGTATTTTTAGTGGAAAATTTGTCTGTAATGATGCAAGTAGCTTATTTCAAATATACCAAAAAGAAATTTGGAGAAGGAAGACGTATTTTTTTGATGTCTCCTCTTCATCATCATTATCAAAAGAAAGGCTATCACGAAGTCAAGATTGTTACTCGCTTTTGGATTGTAGGTATTTTGCTTGTCATTATTGCATTAGCCACTCTCAAGATTAGATAAAAAATGAGTAGTTTTGTTGGTTTCGCTATGTTGGTAGCGCTACCCTAAAACATCAATAAAGACAAGAATAAAATAATGATATTAACTATTTTTGTAAAAATTGAGTTTCTATAATTTGTAACTTGCAAATGAATATAAATATGATTTTTATCATTCACTAATAACTAATAATTAAAATAATGGTACTTGCTCTTTTTCGTTTTTTATTTCGTTTTCGTGGTTGGAAAATTGTTTGGGATGATGATGTTACATTAAAAGAATTAGAGCGATGCGTAATTGTAGCTGCTCCACATACCTCCAACTGGGATGCAGTTTATACGATTGCTTGGTTTGATATTGCTAAAATAAAATGGCGTTTTACTATCAAAAAAGAATGGATAAAACCTCCTTTTGGAAAAATGTTATTGAAAATGGGAGCAATTGGAATAGACCGAAAACCAAAAATTGCAGGAGAAGAGCGTCCTTCGATGGTACAAGCCATGGCAAACCTTTTTACAGAAAATGAAAAATTAGCTGTTGCATTTACACCTGAAGCTACACGCAAAAAAGTAACGGAATGGAAAATGGGCTTTTATCATGCAGCCAAGTTAGCAAACGTTCCGATTGCACTCGGCTATTTAGACTATAAAAAAAGAGAAGCAGGAGTAACAAAAATTATGACACCTACTGATGACATGGAAGCTGATTTGAGAGAAATAATGAATTTTTATAAAGATAAAATTGGGAAATATCCAGAGAATTTTTCTCTTGATTTGAGGTATATTTAATTTTTAGATTTGATTATTTCTTTAACCAATAGTTTTAGTCTGTTAGAGAAATTAGTATCTGTAATTCCATTAATAAACTCTGACTTTAGTTGTTGGATTGAAGAAGAATTTATATTTTGATTATCTAACCACTCAAAAACATCTATAAATCTATTTTCATCTATTAAAGCATAAATTTCTGAAAGCTGATATTCATTACTATCTTTTGGCTTGTTTTTATAGATGGTCGTTTTTACATATCCTATTTTTTGTTCAAAGATAGCTTTTTTCATTTTTTTATTTTCTAAAATAGCTTGACTTCTTTTTATTCCTTTACCAGCCGTTTCTACAAATTCGTGTAAAAAGAAAACCTGTACAACTTCAGGATTAATGATAAAAGAAGTATCAGTATATTGAGAATTTTGCAAATCTTCTATTTGTATAGAATCTGGGAAATTCCCTGCATTAGTAATTTCCATTCTATTTGGATAGATTTCTACTTTGGTAGGGTTTAAAACATTTTCTTCATAACTACGATGAATGAAAGCATTTGCTACAAGTTCTGTAAAAACTTTTTCTGGTATCTGATAATCTCCTGTTCTTGTTTCTATATCTCTTATTATATATAAGTTATTTTTGATATGACGAATCATTTGCTCAAACTGTTCAATCAAATTTCCTTGTACAAACTCGTTAATAAAAGTGCGTAAACCTTCATTATCTTCAAAAACAAAAAATTTAGAAATATAGGCATTCTGGCTAACACTTCTAATTTGTTCAATATTTGACAGGCACAGGAAAGTACCTTTTAAAACAAGCCCATTTGTAATCAAATTTAATACTTTTAGTCTATGATTTAGATCATTTGTTTGAAGGTTATGTAAGAGAAAATGTCGTTTTACTAATTCTAATGAAAAAAGTTTATCTAAGGAGTTTTTATCTAATGTTTCAACTGTTTTTCCAGCAAGAGGAAGAGAAGTAGTAGCTTTTTGGTTATGTGTAAAATGTTTTACATCTATAATAAAATCATCATAATCAGTATATTTACTTACTATTCCTAGATTATTTTCTAAATTAATTTTTAACTTTCTGACCTCTTCTTGTAACTCTTCTAATCTTTTCTTCGCTTGTACTAAAGTAGCCTCTGTATTCTCTTGCAAATTGATTGCATTAACATCTTTTTCAGCTTCATCAATACGTTTTTGTAATTCAAATTTTGTAGAAACATCAGCAGTAATAGCTAATTCTTTTCTAAAGAAATTTAATTTTTCTACTAAAATATCTCTTACCTGTTTTAGATTTTCTACTTCTTCATTATTCATTATTTGATTGTTTTTTTTATTGAGAATAATTGATTTAACAAGTTACATAAAAAAAGAATTTTATGATTGTTTCTTCTATCAAAAAATCCTACCAAAAACAAAATTCTGTTTCTGATAGGATTTTCTGTAAATAAATTCTTGAAAAATTTTACCCAACACTTCCTTCTAAAGAAAGAGCTAATAATTTTTGAGCTTCTACGGCAAATTCCATTGGTAATTTATTCAAAACTTCTTTACAATAACCATTTACGATTAGTGCAACAGCTTTTTCAGAATCAATTCCTCGTTGATTACAATAGAAAATTTGATCTTCTCCAATTTTTGAAGTAGTAGCTTCGTGTTCAATTTGTGCGCTACTATTTTCTGCATTTATATACGGAAAAGTGTGCGCTCCACACAAATCACCAATCAAAAGAGAATCACATTGAGAGAAGTTACGTGAATTTGTCGCTCGTTTCATAATATCCACCGAACCACGATATGAGTTTTGACTATGACCAGCCGAAATACCTTTTGAAACAATACGACTTCTTGTATTTTTGCCAATATGAATCATTTTTGTACCTGTATCTGCTTGTTGATAGTTTTTAGTAACAGCAACAGAATAAAATTCTCCCATTGAATTATCGCCTTTTAAGATACAAGACGGATATTTCCAAGTTATTGCAGAGCCAGTTTCTACCTGTGTCCAAGAAATTTTAGAATCATCTCCATAACAAATACCTCTTTTTGTTACAAAATTATAGATTCCACCTTTTCCATTTTTATCTCCTGGATACCAGTTCTGTACTGTTGAATATTTTACTTCTGATTTTTTGTGTGCAAAAATCTCTACTACGGCAGCGTGAAGTTGGTTTTCATCTCGTTGAGGAGCAGTACAACCTTCCAAATAGCTGACATAAGAACCTTCTTCTGCTACAATCAACGTTCTTTCAAACTGTCCTGTATTGGCTTCATTGATTCTAAAATACGTTGATAATTCCATTGGCGAACGAACTCCTTTAGGAATATAACAAAATGAACCATCACTAAAAACAGCCGAATTGAGAGCAGAAAAATAATTATCACTCACAGGAACAACCGAACCTAAATATTTTTTGATAAGTTCTGGGTGTTCTTGAACAGCTTCACTAAATGAACAGAAAATAATTCCTAATTCAGCTAATTTACTTTTGAAAGTAGTTGCTACTGAAACACTATCCATAACTACATCGACAGCCACTCCTGAAAGGCGTTTTTGTTCTGTCAAAGAAATTCCTAATTTGTCAAAAGTAGCTAAAAGCTCTGGATCAACTTCATCAAGACTGTTTACTTGTGGCTTCTTTTTAGGAGCAGCATAATAAATAATTTCTTGAAAATCTATTTCAGGAATATTTAAGTTTGCCCATTTTGGAGTTGGCATAGCTTGCCATTTTTTGAAAGCCTCCAAACGCCATTCTAATAACCATTCGGGTTCATTTTTCTTTGCCGAAATGAAACGAACAGTATCTTCTGTTAGTCCTTTAACAGCTTTATCTGATTCTATATTTGAAACAAATCCGTATTTATATTCCGAATTTGTGATGTCTTCTAAAAGTTCTTGCTCGGTTTGTTTTGCTTCTGCCATAATTTTTTTGAGTAAGTAGCAGTTTGATAATTATATATTTGTTAGTGTCGCTACGCTAAAACACCAACAAAGACAAATAATGCTAATTTTTAAATTTTTAGACCTTAAGTTTAAGGGTTTCTGAAAACTCTTAGGGTCTTTCAGTTATCTTGTTTGTAATTAGTCTAAATAATTTTGATACTGCAAAAATATAACAAAAAATTGAGATAAAGGTTTTATAAACTTTATTTTTTACAAAAAGATTTATTTTTCTTGAAATTTTGTGTGTTTTCTGCTTCGAATAAAGTATAAGGTTCATTTTTCTCACGCTAGATCGTAAGCTAGATTATAATAAAACAACATCTTCTATCATCCTTTTTCCAAAGTGAGAATTGACACGATAAATAATAGACGTTTTTTGCATCAATAGTTCATATCTTAAAGTAGGTTGAGAAACACGAATAAATATTTTTTTATTTCGGATTTCTACTTTTTCAGTTTGCTGTGCTACAAAATCGCCTACAATTTTTGCCCAATCTACTTTCAACCTATTGCTTTCATACTTTACACTCCATTTTTGAGCATCTAAAAATGCTTTCAATGCTTCGCCAATCGGTTTTGGGTCAGGTGTTCTTCTTGAAGGAAGTTTGTTATACTCTTTATCGTACATTTTTATATAAAATTAGAAGTCAGATTTATGAAGTTAGAAGTAAAATACAATATACAGAGAATTTTACTCAAAAATTCTATTCTTAATAATGTTCTTTTTAATGACAGACGACTTTTTTTGTTGAGAAAAGAAAATAATAAAATCTCATATTCTGTAAATATAAAACAGATAGAAAGGACTTTAGGAGCAATTACGAACTGAAAGACTACGAATGTAACACACTGAATAACAACAATTTACTACTTATAAATGAGTGCTTTATTTAATTTCTATTTCTTAATGGAAATATCGTATTTTTGTTGGTGTTGCTGCACTAAAACGCCAACAAAGGCAGTGTTATTTTTCCATAGAATTGGGTTTGCAAACCCAATTCTATGGAAAAATAACATTCTTAAACAACTTCTATATAACACTACAAAAATCATAATTATACAGAAATTTAATTCAATTTGTAATTCATAATTTTTAATTCGTAATTGAATATTTACCTTTGTAGAATGAAAGAAACTACTCCACAATCAGAACTACAAACAGAAAACTTTTCTTCTGTTGCTCACCAAATTGCTTCGATGCTTTTAGAAATTGAAGCTGTCAAATTACGTCCTCATGAGCCTTTTCAATGGGCTTCTGGTTGGAACTCTCCTATTTATTGTGATAATCGTCTAACACTTTCTTATCCGAAAGTAAGAACTTTTATTACAAAATCATTAGTAGAGATGATAAAAACAGAGTTTCCAGAGGTTACAGCTATTGCAGGTGTAGCAACAGCAGGAATCCCACAAGCTGCACTTGTAGCACATGAATTAGGTTTACCGATGCTTTATGTACGAGCAAAACCTAAAGAACATGGAACTCAAAGTCAGATTGAAGGAAAATTGAATGCTGATGATAAAGTTGTTTTGATTGAAGATTTGATTTCGACAGGACAAAGCTCTCTTGCAGCTGTTCATGTTTTGCAATCTGCACGAGCAAAAGTAATCGGAATGGCAGCTATTTTTACGTATGGTTTTGACCGTGCAACTCGCAATTTTTCACAAGCTGCTATCAATTTAAAGACACTTAGTGATTATTCTACGTTAGTCGAACAAGCAATTTCTCAAAATTATTTGGAAGAAGCTGACCACGAAATCTTGGTCAAATGGAGAGATAAACCTGAAAATTGGATGCCTAAAAAGAAATAGTTTTTAAAACCCCTAATTGTTCTATCAAATTTATACAAAAAAGCGAAAGGTATTTATTAAAAATACTTTTCGCTTTTTATTCTCCTAAAAACTTTTTTTACATCATTGCACTACCAAATAAACCAATTATGAAGAAAAGAATATAAAAACCAATAATTACAAAAACTGTAATCCCCATAAATTTGTAAAGAGATTTTAGATTTTCGAAGGCTTTTTCCAAAACCAAACTATCCGAAGAACGAATAGCTGCTTGTGTTTTATTAGAGAAATGAAATAAATAAAGAGAAGGTACAAAATAAAACAATGCTCCAATAACATAAACAAAAGCAATTAGTATTCCTCCTGCAGCTCCCAAAGCATCAAACCCAGCTCCAAACTGAGAAAGTAAAGAGCCTGAAAAAGCTAATACAATACCTGCCAAAAGCATAAGAACAGAGGATATAAAGCCTACAATAGCTACTACTTTACCCCAAAATGCTGTTGTGGCTAAAAAGCCTTTTGCTCGGTTTGTAATTTGAAAACCTCCTTCTGAATAGAAAGAATCCTTATCTAAAAAGTCATCATTTTGCATTTTTTTTTATAATTTTTGTTGATTGAAATTAACTAAAAGCAGTTTCAAAGATATAAAAAGTAATTTTATAATTCTTATTTTATAAAAAAATAACATGTTAAAAAATAACTCTCGTCTTTCCAAAAGCCTCTTAAAAAAATAAAATTAGGAGAGATTTGTAAATTATTTGTGCATATTTAGAGTTCGTTATCCAACGACAAAACAGACGCAAAAGATAAAGCAAATCTTTTTTTAAAGATCTATAAAAACGTACAAATTTTATGTAATTTTGCTCTTTATTCTTTTTTCTAAAAAAAATATAGCTATTAAAAACTCTCATTATTATGAAAATAGAAACTTTAAAAAGTGCTATCATGCTTCTTCTTCTAGTGATTTTTAATGCTCTTTTTTGGAATGAAATGTTGGGCTTAAACTTATTTATATTTTCAAATTTACTGATAAGTTCTTTCATTTTCTTTCATAAAAAAAGTTTCAAATCTAAAAATGTTAGAATAGCTATTTTTTGCACCTTTATTACAGGAATTACTGTACTTATTCATAATTCTATAATCAGTAAAATTGCTCATATTACCTCTTTTTGGTTGTTATTAGGCTTTTTTCAACAAGAAAATATTCGTTTACTGACTTCTGCCTTTTGGAGCAGCTCATTAGCTCTCATTTCTATACATCATTCTTTTTTAGAGCAAATTAATTTTGTTCGTCTCCCCAATAACATTTCGACATCCTCTATTCGCAAACTTCGTCTTTTACTTATTCCTATAATTGTCTTTATTATATTTTTTATAATTTTCAAAATCGCTAATCCAGTTTTCAATGACTTGACAAACAACTTGGGAAATCAACTATTTGACATTTTGAGTAATTTATTTGTTGGTTTTTCGATACTAAAAGTTTTGTTTTTAGTTCTAGGTGCTGTTATAATTTTGGTAAGTCTTGTAAAACGTGAAACTACTGCTGTGGCTTCTGCTTGGAAAAATGAAAAAACAGACACATTAGAAAGGAAAAGAAAAAAAGTAGATACTTCTTTCAAAACAGTGGATTTGAAACAAGAATATCAAATGGGAATAGTATTGATTGCGATGGTTAATGCTCTGCTATTAGTTGTAAATGGCATTGATATTCAATTTTTATGGCTGAGTTTTGACGTTAGTGAAGTTGGCAATTTGGCAGAATTAGTTCACGAGGGAACGTATATGTTGATACTGAGCATTTTACTTTCTATGGGAATTTTGATGTATTTTTTTCGTAAAAACTTAAATTTCTACCACAAAAACGACTTGCTCAAAAAACTAGCGTATATCTGGGTTTTTCAAAATACAATTTTGGTAATTTCGGTAGCCATCAGAACTTACTATTACATTGAAGAACATGGATTGGCTTACAAAAGAATTGGAGTTTTGCTCTTTTTGACTTTAACAACCTATGGTTTGTATTCCTTATTTGTAAAAATTAAAAACCAAAAATCAAGTTTTTATTTATGGAGAGTAAATAGTTGGGCTACTTATGCTATGCTCATCTCTATGGCTTGTATAAATTGGGATATGTTGATTGTCAAACATAATATTGAAAAATGTAAATCAGCAGAAAGTAAAGCTAAAATAGATATAGGATTTATGGTAAGTCGTTCAGACCAAACTTTATTTTTACTGAAAGAAAATCAACAGTATTTTGAAAATGATATAAAAAGATTTTTTAGTGAAAACTATTTAGATTATAGAATTGAAACCTATTTAGAAGAACAAAAAAAATACTCTTGGGTTTCTTGGAATTATGGTGATGCAAAAACGGTAAGTCTATTAGAAAACAAATAAGTTTTTTTTAGACCTATTTTTATACAAGTAACTAAAACAAAACATATCTAAAAAAGAATCGGAAAGTAAAAGATATTACAAATAGAATCAATAAAATTAAATAAACATTTCATTAATCACTAATAATTAAACATTTATCACTATTTAAAAATGTGGATAAAACAACTTAGCCTTACTCATTTCAGAAATCACGAAGATACAAACTCATCTTTTGAAGAAAATATAAATTGTTTGGTAGGCAAGAATGGAAGTGGAAAAACAAATCTTTTAGACGGAATTTATTATCTCTGCATTGGTCGTGGTGCGTTTAGTTATACTGATACACAGCATTTGCAACATGGAAAAACTTTTTTTTCCTTGAAAGGGACATTTGAAAAAGAAGGTAGAAAAAATACAGTTCAGTGTATTGTAGAAAAAGGAAAAGCCAAGGTTGTAAAATTAAATAATAAGCCTTATCCAAAAATTAGTGAACATGTGGGGAATTTCCCTTGTGTTTTGTTAGCTCCCAACGATACTGATTTGATACGAGAAAGCAGCGAACTTAGACGTAATTTTTTTGATACTATTATTTCTCAAATTCATAAAAATTATATTCAACTTCTCATCAAGCAAAAACAGATTTTAAGACAAAGAAATCAACTTTTGAAAGATGCAGACCAGCAAGAGAAGTTTTTAAAGAAAGATGTTTTGGAAATTTACGATGAACAACTTTTGCCTGTTTTTAAAGAAATCCATCGTTTTAGAAGTGAGTTTATAAATGAGTTTATGCCTATCTTTTCAGAAATTTATACAGCTTTGGCAGATGAAGAAATGAAAATAAATTACCGTTCGCACTTAGAAGGCAATGAGAAAGAAGAAGAAACAATAAAAGAACAAGAGGAAGAAATAGAAAACAAAAATCAAGAAACAGACGAAACAGAATCTAAAAAATCTAAACGTCCTAAAAAAGAAACGCTTAGTTTTGACAGCATTTTTAAAGGAAATTTATTGAAAGATTTGATTTTACAACGCACCGAAAAAGGAACACACAGAGACGATTATAAATTTTTACTAAGAAAAAAGACATTAAAACATTACGGTTCACAAGGACAGCAAAAGTCTTTTGTAATTGCCTTAAAACTAGCTACATTTTCTATTATCTATAATCAAACACAGATAAAACCAATTTTACTTCTTGATGATATTTTTGATAAATTAGATGAAAGCAGAATTGAAAACCTATTAAAACTCCTCTCAAAATCTGACTTCGGACAAGTATTCGTTACCGATGCAAGACCCGAACGAACAAGAAAGTTATTAGATTCTTTTGGCAGACCAATTGCTTTTTTTGAAGTGAAAAATGGGAGTATTGTAAATGATAAATAATGAATGTGTATGCTTTTTGAAATTGTAGCTAAAGTAGTTAAATTGTCATTTATATAAATGAGAAATAAACAAATGTCGTATATTCACATGTTGTACCTAATTTGAAAGAAGACAAAATGCAAAACCGAGAAATTTTAGACGCAGATTTAACAGAAAGTATTGACGAAAAACTGAAATCTGATAAGAAAAAATATGTAGTACGTATTTTGATACTAATTGTACTCAACACAATTTTATTTGGATTATTAATCAAAGGACAAAGAAGTATGACTGATAATTTTATGTCTGCTTTAATTGCAAACTTGATTGGATTTAATATTATTGGATTTATGCTTGGAGTCATCGTTGCTTTATTCCCATTTAAGGGACTTTCATACAAAAAGAGATATTTAAGAGCTTCTCTCTTGACAATTTTAACATTACAAATAATAATGGCTATTGGACATATCCTAATTGGACTAATGACATTGATGGGATGGTATTAAAACAACAAAAAACTAGGTGCAACATTGGCTTAGCAAAAATGGGCGTAACGTTTTGACACAGACTTTTGAACATAAAATAAACTTTTAGAGCTTTAGCGAGGGATGAGCTTAGAAGCCCCATATTCGCCAAGCCACACCGTTATGTGGCATTTTAAAAACTAATAATAATGACAACAAAAACTAAAATCTTAACCATACTACTTTTACTAATAACAGTACAACTAACATATGGGCAGAAGAGTGAAGAAAAAAAAGTAAAAAAATCGTTTGACAACTACAAGACTTCAATTCTTAATGACAAAGGAAAAGACGCTATTAAATATGTCGACAGTAGAACAATTCAGTATTACAGTGATATATTAGAACTTGTTAAGACTGCTGATTCTACAAAAATAGAATCCTTATCTATTCTTGACAAGTTAATGGTGTTTTCAATTAGACATAGAGTTTCAAAAGAAGATATTTTAAGTTTTGACGGAAAATCACTTTTCATTTATGCAATAAAAAGTGGTATGGTTGGTAAAAATAGCGTTGCAAATAATTCTATCGGTGAGGTTATAGTAGAAGATAACTTTGCAAAAGGAGAATTTGTAGCAAATGGTCAGAAAGCTCCTTTCTATTTTCACTTTTACAAAGAGCAAGGAAAGTGGAAAATAGATTTAACATCAATATTTCCAATTTCAACAATAGCTTTTAAAAAGATGGCTGATGATAGTGGGGAAAATCAAAATGATTATTTGTTTTCTTTACTAGAGATGATTACAGGAAAAAAACCTACAAAAGAAATTTGGAATACATTCAACTAATAATAGTGGAAAACTAAAACTATCTAGTAAAAAAATACCACATAACATTGGTTTAGCGAAAATGGATTTAGCATGTTAACACAGACTTTTAGAGATTTATCCCATATTCGTTAAGGCATATCATCAGCAGATATTTTAGCATAGAAATACTTAAAAACATATATGAAACATCAATTTCAACTTCCAGATTTTCCAAATACATTATTTGAGATAGAAACATCTATTTGGACAGGAAAACCTAACCTAAAAAAAAATGGTATTCAAGTTGAACGGTCTAATGAAAAAGGAAAACCATTCCTTATTTCTACAGATACAGGAAAAACAGTTAAAGCATATCACAAAACGAGCTTTCCTGATTTTGCTCCTACACTAGAAATTGATGGTATCAAACATCAAGTAACACCCCAACTAAAATGGTTTCAATACATTTTAGGAGGACTACCTATTTTACTAGTATTTGTAGGTGGAGCAATTGGAGGGTTAGTTGGTATGTTCGCAACAGCTATTAATTTTAACATTTTTCGCCAAGACAATTCTTCAACTTCAAAGTACCTAAAAGTCATAGGTATTATCATTGCAAGTTATACTATCTATTTTGTTTGTGCAATATTGATAACAATGTTGATACAATAAAAAGAACAACAACAGCTATACTCTTCCGTAATTACCTTTAACTTTCTCCTATTGGTATCCTTTAAGGTGTCAGATAGTTCGTTTTATGAACTGTACTGACACTTATGAACAGCTTTAACCCTCAATACCCGACAGGTTTACTTTTCCGAAAACCAAAAGCGTATGAATATAACATTGACTTAACATTTTAACACATCCTTTTAAATAAAAAACAAAGTTTTATAAGTTTAGCAAGGACAAGATAATAAATCTCATATTCGCTAAGTCGTACACATTAGGTTTAATTGGAAACAAATTGAAAAAAGAAAAAGAGAAAATAAAAGCTCAGCTTATTAAGTCACTTGAAGTTTATAAGAAGAAACTTGGGTTTCACTTTTTTGACTTACCAGACTCCAGTTTTCAGTCAAGTGAGTTTGTACTTGATGATAATGATGTTGAAGTTTTACTAATGGATTTAGGTAATTCAAATTGGATTCTTCTCACAACTAAATGTTTGTTTATAAATCAAGATAATACAATTAACAGAGTTGATGGACTTGAAATTGAGAAATTCAAATTTCTTAATCAAGAACAGGGAAGACGGAGAAGAAAAGCACTTGAGTTAAAAAATCATGGGGAATACAAAAGATGGCTCTATTCAGGTGATTTTAAAATCATAAAAAAAGATAATACTAACGTGGTCGTGAACCTACCTCACCATGATTTTGGATTTTCTATGTATAAGATAATTGACAAACTTCGATTTGTAACTGATAAATATGAAGGAATTTAAAAAGTAATGCTGAGTTGAGTCTTTTAAACGTAAATTTATGAATGAAAAAGTTTTAATTTTTTTAAAAAAGTTAATCAATGTTTTGAGGTATGTTTTTGCTGGTTTTTGGGGATTTCTAACAATAATTGTTATCCTATTTTTAATTCACAGATACTTAAACCCTAGTTGGAAAAGTATCTCAAATCGTGACTTAAAAGATTATGGAAAAATTAGTTTAATCTTTTTTATAACATTCGGAATCTTAACATATTTGAAATATTCTATAGGCAACAAGTTGAATAAAAAAATCAAAGAAAGCTAAAACCATTTTTTACACAAAACATAATACAAAGAAAAATACATTTAATGTTGATTGAAAAATTCTACAAATTTCTAGATGGTGATATTAGTCTTTCACAATTTGAAGATTGGATTTATAAATGCGTTGAGCTTGAGGAAGTAATTGGTGAAGAACACTATCAATTTCTACTAGTGTTCAATTATAATAATCGTAATTCTGAATTAAATATCAAGGATTTTATCTTTGCCAACATTACTAATAAGGAAGAATTTATTAATTGGAAAGTAGATACATTATTGAGTTTTCACAAAATCAAACTTCCAAATGAAAACCTTTTTTTGTATGCAAAACAAAATCCTAGCTTTTTAAAGGCAAACAGTTTAGACTCCAATCATATCGTGCTGGGATAGAAACTGAAATTCTTTGGGCAGAAGAAATATTTCCGTATGATAAGTATCTTTATCTTGGAACATATGAAAAAACCTATATTGATTTACTTGTAAATAAAGAAGATGAAATTTGGATTGATTATAATATTATAGATAAAAAAGAATTTTTCGCTAAAGATATAAAAGAAGCTATCAGAAAAATATTCAATCAAAAAATATAAAACAGCACCCAACAAAATATAATTGCATATAACCTGCTATTTTACTGGCACTTATACAAAACTACTTACTGATTTTATGCGCCTTATCCCCCACCCCATTTTATGCAATTATTACCTAACCTATCGCTGCAATGCAACGTGTAGTTTTTGTGATATTTGGGAAAAACCTTCGCCTTTTGTAAAGGTAGAAAATGTAGAAAAAAATCTTTCAGACCTTAAAAAATTAGGCGTAAAAGTAATTGATTTTACAGGTGGAGAACCTCTTTTACATCCTCAATTAGACGCTTTTTTGGAGATTGCTAAGAAAAAAAAGTTTATCACAACTGTTACCACAAACGGAATCCGTTATCCAAAATTAGCCGAAAAACTCAAAGGAAAAATAGACATGTTGCATTTTTCTTTAGATGCAGCCGATGCCGAAACTCACGATAAAATGCGTGGTGTAAAGTGTTTTGATAAAATAATGGAATCGATAGAAATAGCTAAAAGTTTGGGAGAACGACCAGACATTTTGTGTACTGTCTTTGAAGGAAATTTTGAGGAAATAGAAAAAATCTATGAAACTATCACTTTGAAAAATAAATTAGTTTTAATTCTTAATCCTGTTTTTGAATATAATTCGGTGGATACATTAGGAAATTTGAATAAAAAATATTTACAGGATTTGTTAGCATTTTCTAAGAAAAAATTAGTCTATCTCAATGAGGCTTTTATAGATTTGCGTTTGGAAGGAGGAAATAAAATTGAAAAACCGATTTGTAAGGCTGCTAGTTCGACCCTTGTTATTTCGCCTGAAAACAAACTCGTTTTGCCTTGTTATCATTTGGGAAAAGAAGAATTTGAAATCAATGATAATTTGTATGAATTATACCATTCTGACAAAATAAAAAAACTCATTTCAGAAGAAGGAAAACTACCAGAGTGCGAAGGCTGCACCATTAATTGTTATATGCAACCTTCTTTTGCTGTGGAAATAAACCGTTTTTTTTGGAAGGCTTTGCCGAGTACACTCAAGTATAATTTTATGAAAGGAACTTGGAAGAATTTATTATAAATGCTTCACTCTATTCATAACTATTATTATCCTTCATATCATCAAAAAGTTTTTTTAAATCGTCAGATGTAATTGGCTTTATCACATAATTACTTACTAATGAATACTTTTTGGCTCTTTCAATATCAGCAGGATCAATGGAAGAAGACACAATGTAAATTGTTATTTCTTTGGTATCTGGCATTGTAAACTCGTCTAAAAACTGCCATCCATCCATAATTGGCATATTCAAATCCAAAAATATTACTTCAGGAATATTTTCATTCATTTTTACTCTCGGTTTTAAAGCATTTATAGCTTCTTTTCCATTCTTGAAAACTTCGATATAATTAGAAAAATTTCCAAGCTCCATTATTTTACGAGTAGTAAAAGTATAGATAGGGTCGTCGTCTATGATGCAGACGTGTTTAAATTGTGCCATGTTTTAAATAAATTTTAAAAGTTGTTCCTTGATTTACTTGGCTTTCTACTTCTATTTTTCCACCAAGAGCTTCAATTTGATTTTTAGTAATGAATAATCCTATTCCACGAGCATCTTCTTTATCATGAAAAGTTTTGTACATCCCAAAAAGTTTTTTTCCATGTTTTTTTAAGTCTAATCCATTATCCTTTATAGAAAAGACCACATAAGACGGATTTGTTTGAGAAGTAATAAAAATAATTGGTTTTCTTTTATCAGAACGATATTTTATAGAATTAGTAAGAAAATTCAGAATAATACTCTCTAAATAAGCAGGAATTGCATCTACAAATAGAGTTTTATCTACTTCATTATGAATCTCAGCATTGCTAGAAGAAACTAAACTCTGTATTGCTAAATGAGCCTTTTCTACATATTTATAAAGATTTAACGCCTCTGTATTATCTTTAACCTCATTTTGCATCACTACAATATCAGTCAAATAAGACAATGTTTCTTGCAAACTATTTGAGGATTGTAGCAAAAAAGGAAAAAATTCGTTTTCTAGTAATTTTGGATTTTCCATTTTCATCATGGAAAGAAGCATTGAAAAATTACTGGTATGTGAACGAAGATTATGGGATACAATATGTGCAAAATTAAGTAGTCGTTCATTTTGCTCAAGTGTAGTTTCTAACAAAAGTTTCTTTTCTGTAATGTCAGTTAATTGAGATACAAAATGTGCTGGATTTCCTTCACTATCTTTCATCATCGAAACGCCTAATAAAGCCCATACTAAATTACCTAATTTGTGAAAATAACGTTTTTCCATTTGATAGTTTTCTCTTTCTCCTGCTATTAATTCCTCCAATAGTTGCAAGTCCAAATCCAAATCTTCTGGGTGCGTAATGTCTTGAAAGGTAAGTTTTGATAATTCTTCTTTTGTATAACCAAGCATACTACAAACCTGTTGATTCACTTGTATCCAGTTTCCGTTCAACGCTACAAGAGCCATTCCATTAGGTGCAAACTCAAAGGTTTGTCTGAAAAGTTCTTTTTGCTGTTCTAGTTCTTGTCTATATTTTACAGTTTGGTTAATATCTTGAAAAAGTCCATATAACTTTTTGCATTTTTGATTTTCAAATTCACTAATCACTATCACTCTAACCCACTTTATATTTCCTTTGACTGTCTGAATTTGTAATTCAGTATCATAATTTATTCCTTTTTCTATTGCCTCTGTAATGATTTTTGTAATTGTCTGACGATTTTTTCCCTCTAAGTAAAAATTAATGCCTTCTTCTAATGTAGGACAATAATCCATTTCTACTTCATGTATCTGTTTTGTAACATCACTCCATGTGAGTACTTGTGTTTCCAAATCTACCTCCCAAATTCCCATTTGAGCAGCCATTTTGATTTGATGTAAAACTTCTTTATAATTCTTTACTTCTTTCTCTTGATTAGCTATTTTAGCAAGTAATTCAGTAGTAGTTAGTTTCATAGTGCTGGTATTAAAGTAAAAGCATATTCCTCTTACTTTTTAAAATAGAAAATTTCAAATTCAAAATTTGGTCTAATTGTTTAAATCTAACAAAATTTCCAAATAACTCCTTCAAAATTCAATAAAAAAACTAATTTATCCTATATTTCTTTATAACTGACTTTTATAAAAAAGACAGAATCTAAACATACAGATAACTACAATCTATTTATTTGACTTAAATAAGTGATAAATTTTATCTAAAAAACCAATTTTAAATTAGAAGTAGTTGTATTTTCATTCTCTTTATCCTCTGTAAATTCGGTGGTTAAAAAAAGTAGAGTAATCCAGTAAGAATGAACACAACTTTAATTAGATGCCTTAGCAACACTTAGCACTTAATTGATAGCATTTTGTTACAACAGACCATTCCCAAAGGCAATATTATTTATTTATTCTTTCTTCATTCCAAAATTATCCCTTCTTAAAGTTGTTTATCTAATAAAAAAAGCGCAATTTTGCATCTTTATTTTTATTAGACGGTCGGCAATCGTCTTTAGGCAATTTAATTTATACAAAAAATGAAATCTTTAGAAATCATCGGTTATTACCGAAAAGAAAATCAAATGGGAGCAAAAGCTGCTCATTTATTGCGTTTAGAAGGCTATGTTCCTTGTGTATTGTACGGAACAGGAGAAGATAACAAACACTTTTATGTGCCAAATATCTTATTCCGTGATTTGATTTATACATCAAAAGTACATACAGTAGTATTGAATATCGAAGGTGATATTTTTAATGCTATCGTTCAAGATTATCAAACTCACCCAGTAAGTGATGTTATGATGCACGTTGATTTTCTTGCTATGAAAGAAGACAAACCTGTAAAAATTGACGTTCCTGTAAAACTTATTGGTCGTTCTGTTGGCGAGCAAAAAGGTGGTCGTATGGTTTTGAAAATGCGTAAACTTAAAGTAAAAGCATTACCAGCTAATCTTCCTGATAATATCGAAGTAAATGTTGAAAAATTAGACTTAGGAAAATCTATCAAACTTTCTGAAATTGGAGAACGTCCGTATGAAATCATGAACAATCCTTTAGTTTCTATTGCAACTGTTACTATCCCTCGTACACTTCGTACAGGTGGTGGAGTAGGTGCTGGCGAAGAAGAAAGCGAAGAAGAAGAAGCATAATCATTTCATTTGCTCTACAAGTAAAAGAAATTTTTCATACAAAAATCCATCAGAAATTTATTTTTCTGATGGATTTTTTGTTTTCTATCAAGAATTTTTATTCTTAAAAAAATCATCAAAAAATTCTTTTGCTTTTCGGCTTGTTTCATCCATTTTATCAGATACATTTTGAGCTGTTTGTTTGAATTGGTCATTAAACTGGGACGAATTTGCAGCGTTTCTTGTAGATTCTGTTGCTTCCTTAAAATCATTTGAATATCCTTCTGAGGCTTCCTTTATATCTTCCCAAACTGACGCATTTTTTTCAGCATCTGTTCTTCTTGGATACGTTCCTTGTAAAGTCGCATCATAATTTCCCGAACGCACCCAATTTACAATTTCTAAAGCACGAGTAGAGGCAAAAGGATGAGATTCTCCAATAATATTCAAAAACTTAAAAACAGTATCTCCTGCATTATCATTTTTATTGTATTCTTCTGCTTGCTCCAAAAAAGCTGCTACATCCATTTGTTCAAAATTCCCTCCTGCCAATTTCATAGCTACACGCAGTGAAACATCAGGGTTTTGAGTAGCTAAAAGCCCAGCTCGGTCTGCACTCAATTCACTTTTTCTACTCCATTCTTGAAGTGCATAATATACACCTGAAAAAATCCAATTTGGAACAGGAAGTTGAACTAAAGACTTAGATATTTTTTGAAGAATCACAAAAAGAGTTCTGTACAACATATGCCCACTCATAATATGCCCAAGTTCGTGTCCCAAAACCTCTGTCAATTCCTCATCATCTAAGCGTTCTACCAACCCTGAATTCAAGACAATAAAAGGATTATCCATTCCGACAGCAAACGCATTTAAGATTGTACTTTGAGAAACATACACTTCAGGTCTTTTTTCTACATCAAAAGTTTTACACACTTCATCAAAAAGCAATTTGACTCTCACAAACTGCTTATCTGACACTCTAACAGAAGAAGCCAAATACATAAGGCGAAGCGAACGCTCAGAAGTTGCACCAAAGAGCATGCTCAAAAGTTTGTCTAATCCAGGTACTTTTTTGAGGGAGTTCAGAGCTGCACGGTCGGCTGGATGTTCCCACGCACGAGAAGAAATTTGATGTAAAACTGTTTTTTGAGTTGTCATTTTTTATAGATTAGTAAAGTTTAGTGATAAAATTGTGTAAGTCACAAAATTAATACGTTATTTTGTAGTACTTCGTTTAAATCATAATTAATTTATATGTATAACAAAACAGATTTTGAAGGTGTTTGGGTTTTTGAACCACACCTTTTTGAAGACCATAGAGGTTATTTTTTTGAGAGTTTTAATCTCAATAATTTTGAAAAACATACAGGTTTGAGACCTACTTTTGTACAAGATAATCAATCTGGTTCGACTAAAGGAGTAATGAGAGGATTGCATTTTCAAAAAGCTCCTTACGGTCAGTCCAAACTTGTGCGAGTAATTGTAGGAGAAGTACAAGATGTAATTGTTGATTTACGAAAAGAATCAGCTACTTATGGAAAAAGTTTGAGTATCAATCTTTCAGAAGAAAATAAAAAACAACTTTTTGTTCCAAAAGGATTTGCTCATGGTTTTTTAGTTTTGAGTGATTATGCTGAGTTTTTTTATAAATGTGATGCCTTTTATGAGCCAAAAGCCGATACAGGAATGTATTTTAATGACCCCAAATTAGAAATAGAATGGCAAATGGATTTAGATAAAATTATTCTTTCTGAAAAAGACAAAAACCTTCCTTTATTTGATGAAGTAGAATATTAATGTTGTAAGTTATGATATTTCTTGAGTATAGCTTATTTTCAATTTTATCTAACAAAACAGGCTTTTGAGTGTTAGTATTATATAGAAACGCAAGTAGTAGAAGGCTACATCAAAGTAGAATTTTAAACTTAAAGTTTCTCATTTTTTAATTTATAACTCACTTTTAACAGAATATTATTTTTATGGAAACTGCTATGATAGAACTCAATCGTATTGCTTTAGATAAAGAAAAATCAGAAAAAACCGTCACACATTTAAACGAAATACTATCAAATTACCAAGTATTTTATCAAAATCTAAGAGGGTTTCATTGGAATCTATTGGGTCATCATTTCTTTTCTCTTCATATAAAATTTGAAGAATTATATAACGAAGCACAATTAAATATTGATGAAATTGCTGAACGAATCCTTACTTTAGGACACACACCTTTACACACTTACGAAGATTATCTCAAAAACTCAACTGTGAAGGTTCACAAAAATATTAGTGATGAAAAAAAATCAGTAGAATCCATCATTCAAGATTACTCTATCCTCATTCAGAAAGAACGTGAAACTCTTCCTGTTGCTGATAATGCAAAAGATGAAGGAACAACTGATATGTTAGCTGGTTTTATCAAAGTACAGGAAAAAACTGTTTGGATGCTTTCTGCTTGGTTAGGAAGTACAAACAATTAAAATATTTAGTTTTTTTTGTAATCTCAAAACACATTTCAAATATAATATTGGAATGTGTTTTTTTTATATGGTTTATCTATCTGAATTTCTTTCTCTATATTCTTTTCTCCAAAGGCGAATTAGGAAAAACAAAACAATTAAAACTCCTCCTATTCCCATCTCTCCCACTCCTCTATTATCTCTAAGACATGAGCCTAAACCAATAGAGAAAAAATATCCTCCAAAACCTAAAGTAATAAAATCAATTACTGCAAAAAGAATAAAATATTTTAGGTTGAATTTTTTGTTTTGATTTTCCATTTTATAAAATTTATTACTTAAAAATAAATTACCGTTGCTCGTGTCCTCACGAGCGATACTTTCACAAAAAAGACTAAAATTTCACCACTCCACGAATATTCAAAAAACGCTGTGAAAGACCATTCGGAACGGCAAGTTGAACATCATTTACATAATCACTTATCCATTGATGAGAAATAATATTTTCTACCCCCAAAATATTCAGAACTTCTAAACCTATCCAAATTGATTTTATACGCTTTTCTTCATCAAAAATCAGCGACTTTGAAAAACCAATATCTACACGACGATACGCAGGGTTGGAGAAAAACGAACGGAAATTTTGATTGTTTGGCGCACCAAAAGGAACTCCAGAACCAAAAAGTAAACGCAGATTCACTCTAAAAGTAGGATTATTTGGAAAATGGTCTTCAAAAAATATTGTTGCTGTTACTCGTTGGTCAGACGGACGACGAACAAAAGAACGCTCATCAAATTCTACATCTTCTTTTGTCTGTAAATAAGACAAACTAAACCAAGATTCTGTTCCTCTGATAAATTCGCCACTAATCCTAGAATCAATTCCCCAAGCATAGCCTTTTGCGCCATTGGTGGCATAATAACGTAGTCGCATATTATCGACATCATACGGAATTAGATTCGAAATTTGTTTGTAATAACTCTCTACAATCAATTTAAAAGGGCGTTTTGAAAACTTAAAATCCCAGTCCATACTTCCAATAATATGAACCGAACGCTGTGCTAAAAGTGATTGATTGACCTCTCCTGCAAAGTTTCGAAGCTCACGATAAAAAGGCGATTGTTGATAAATTCCTGCTGCAAGTCCAAACTGAATATCTGCTTTCCAGTTGGGTTGATATTTATATTGAAGACGTGGACTGATAAAAGTTTGTCCATTCAACGACCAATTATGAACACGCACACCAATCGTTACATTATGCCATTCGGCTGTATCTGTTCCAAAAAAATGAGAAATTTGAGCATAGCCTTGTGTTCTGATTGAGTTTAACGTTGTGTTTGTATCTACAAAATAATTTATGTCTGCAAAACCTGCCGAATCCAAGACTTTATATTCATAGAGTTCGTCATTTATATTTTCGCTTTTTATTTCTCCCCCAAACTCTACCATTGTTCGGTTTCCTAATTGCCATGAAGAACGATTCTTGAAAGAATAAATTTGAGCATCCAATGAATTACGAGCATAAAAATATTCCGAAGCTGCCCCACGAACCAACGTACATTTATTAAAATTATCCGAAGTAATATCATTATTTACATCACACAAACGATATGCACCTTCCGTATCTACAAATTCTCGTTCTCTGGTATCTACTCCCGAAAGTGTAAAATCCATAGAGAATTTTTGAGAGAATTTTTGTGTTAATCTAAGTGCTGTTTGGTAAGTTGTATAATTCATCAACTCTTCTCCTGTGTAATCCACAAAAAAACGAACTTGCTCATCAAAAGTACCAAAAGTAGTTTCTCTTCCAGATGGAAAAACACGATAACGATTTTGAGAATAAGCTGTCAGAAGACTTAATGTGGTATTTCTATCTCTGTTTTCGAAATTCCCATCTTTATCTAATTTTCCTAATTTATACCCTAAAAGCGACTGAAAATCACTAAAACGAGGTTGATATTCTCCTTTTGTTTCTAATGTACCTAATAAATAACTCAAATCTTTATGACGGATTCCTGCTAGATAAGAAAAGCGTTTTGATTTGTTTGCACCTTCTATATGTGCATTTCCTCCCAAAAGACCCACAGAAGCCGAACCTGCAAAACTTGTTGGCGTTTTGTAATCCACATTCAAAACTGAAGAGAGTTTGTCGCCCCATTTTGCCTGCCATCCTCCAGCCGAAAACTCTACCTTTTTTACTAAATCAAGATTGACAAAACTAAGCCCTTCTTGTTGTCCCGAACGAACCAAAAAAGGACGATAAATTTCTATTCCATTTACATAAATCAAATTTTCTTCATAGTTTCCACCACGTACCGAATAGGCCGATGAAAGTTCACTATTACTGACAATTCCCAAACCTAGCGTAACCAAAATCTGTGAAAATTCGCCTGTTCCTGTGGGTGTATTTTCCAATCCTTCTGGGTCAAGAATTATTTTACTGGTTTCTCTATCATCATTATTCAGTTTTGCTGTAATCTCAACAGCTTTTAATTCTTCAAATTCTGAAAGACGAATACTATATTTTTGATACGATTTCAAAACTATTTTTTGACGGAATGTTCTGAATTCTGGATGTTGAGCTGCTAGGGTAACTTCTTTATTCAAGAATTCTTTTGAGAAAGAAGGCGAAGATTCTAATCTAAAATTACCTAAAGAATCTGTTTGGACAGCTTTTCCTTCTTCCAAAATACCGACAGAGGCATTTTTAACAGGATTTTTGAGTGAATCCAAAACTTGTCCTTCAATTACAGTTTCTGATTTATTTTGAGCAAAAGAGGAGAAAGAAATAAAGCAGAAAAGTAAAACAGAAAATAAAAAAACGATTGATTTTATAAATGGAGATTGATTTTTCAAAGTGTCTTTCAAAATAGAGTGGTTCTTATGTAAATGTTGAATTTCAAAAATACGGTTATTTTATCTAAAAAAACAGAAACTAAATTAGTTATTTTGTTAAAAAGAATGCTTAATTTTGAATAAGTTCCTATTAAATAGAAAAAAATAATTACCAATTACGTTATAAAAAATGCTTCATAAAATAAAATTCATTGCTTTTTTTGTTGCTTTCCTAAGTAGTTGTACTAACTCAACTATGACTACTGATACAGAAAACCAAGAATCACAAACAACGGAAAACCTAACTATTGAAGAAACTACTATTTCGAATAAAACAGAATGTTTTAGAAATGAAATGGCTTATACAGATGGTTCTGGAATGAAAGATATTGAAGAATTAATTTTGACTATTCAAGGTCAAAAAGTGGTTGGTTCTTACAACTGGTTACCTGCTGAAAAAGACCAAAGAACAGGAAATTTTGAGGGAATACTAAAGGGAAATAAAATAAATGCTACCTATACATTTACACAAGAAGGAAATAAAGACACAACATCTATACTTCTTATTTTGGAGAATAATAAAGTAGTAGTAAATGGAGCAGATGAATCTTTAGGACTAAATACAACACTTCAAAAAGCAGAGTGTAAAAATTAGGCTTTAATCACAAATTTGGTAAAATTAAAATACTTGAAAGACAAAAGGTAGCTTATTAGTATATTTGTTGTAGCTTACTCTTTAGAGTGATAAAAACGTATCGAATACTTTAGTATTCTCTCAAATTTAAGGATAGTAAAAACGAAATTTATGACACAATCAACCACCAAAACACCAAATACAGGTTTTTCTTTAAAATTAAAATTACTTACACTTTTGGCAGTTGTATTATTATTAGCCATATTTTTTGCTATTCCTTCTCAAAATTCGATTTCAGATAAATCTTTAATCAATGAAACAAAATATGCTTTAGAAGATACAACAGGAATTACAAAACTTGTTTTGGGAGAACAAACACTTTCACAGAGCAAAACCAATTCTAGTGAATGGCTAATGAATAATGATTTTGTAGTAGATGAAGAAATGATTGCTTCTCTTTGGGCAATTATGCAGCGAATAGAAATAAAAAAACCTGTTTCAGAAAGTATAAAAGATGAGGTAATCAATAGTTTTCTTTTAAATGGAATTGATGTGCAAGTTTTTAGAGGAGACAATCAAATTCGAAATTATAAGGTTTGTACACACGAAGGTGAAACTTATGCCATGCAACAAGAATCCACTTCTCCTTATTCAATTTATATTCCAGGATATTATTTACAGATTAGAGATATTTTTGATATTCGTCCGTATGAATGGCAAGACCGAACACTTTTAGCTACAACTCCAAATACATTTCGTTCGATTTCAGTTTCTTATCCACAAAATAAAGAAGAGAGTTTTACAATAGAGTTTACTGGCAAAACCTTCAAAATGAAAGAATTAGCAGAAGCAGATACAAACAGAATTTATGAGTATTTGCCTTACTTTAGTCAAGTAATGGGTGAGCAATATGTCAAAAACGACCAACTTCAAGATTCTTTAAAATCTATTTCTCCAATAGCAATTTTTTCATTGAATGATATTAGAAATGAAGAACCTCAAAAATTAGAAATTTATACAGCTAGAGGAAAGTATTTTGTTTTATTTAAAAATCAATTATTACTTTTTGCTCCTCAATTAGCTGATATAATTTTAAAGACAAAATCAGATTTTAGGAAAAACGAGGTAGAATAAGTACATTTGCCACTTAAAAAACACAAATTATGAGAAAGGAATTACTTTGGACACCTCACTTGCTTTTTGAAAGACTTCATAAATTATTTTATGACAGACACAAATACAAAAAACTGCAAAAAACGCCTGCTAAAAATCTACACCTTGCCTATTTTGACTCTATGGAGCTTTTAGAAAACCTAGAAGATAAAGAAAGTATAAAAACAATTTATGATATTGGAGCTTGCATTGGTACATGGTCTTTACTTGCAAAAGCAATTTTTCCCCAATCAAAAATATATGCCTTTGAAGCTCTTGAAAAACACGTCACAGAGTTAAAACAAAAAATAAGTCATGTAAAAGATGAAATTACTGTTTTTAATCAAGCATTAGGAAAAGAAGAAAAAACACAGATGATGTATCTTCAAAGAAATACAGATGCTTCTAGTTTTTTACCTATTTCTGAAAAAGGATTGCAAACATGGAGTTTTTTGGGAGAAACTGAAAGAATAGAATTACATATCAAAACACTTTCTTCTTTTATAGAAGAAAACAAACTTCCCTCTCCAGATTTAATAAAAATAGATGTACAAGGCTTAGAATTAGATATTTTGGAAGGTGGACTACCATTTATACAAAATGCAAAATGGATTCTGATGGAAGTTAGTTTTGAAGAGCTTTATGAAGGACAACCTGTATATACAGATGTTTTTAATTATATGGAAAAAATTGGATATACATTTTATTCTCTAAATAAAGATACCACAGTTCTTAGCAAATTAATTCAAGCTGATATTCTTTTCAAAAAAAAGTAATATAAATTAATAATTAGTAGTCAATGAAGTCTTTAAATATATATGTTTGTCTGATTGTAGAAAATGAAGATTCATTATGGCATAGGCAATTCTCTTGGACTCTAAAAAAAAGAGGTCACTCCGTTTTTACTCCACCTGCAACAATTGGTATAGGCGAGTCGTGGAATGTTCCTTTTTATAATTGGGGAAATGCTGGAAGAAAAAAACTTTCTGAAGATATTTTAGAAGACATAACAACTAAACATAAAAAAAATGGCTTGGATGTTTGTTTATTATATTTATTTCCATTTCAGTTTGAAGCCTCCCTACTCAAAAAAATAGAAAAATTAGGAATTCCTTGTGTGTATTTTTTCTGTGATAATTTTTATTATCCTAATGTTGCTAAAGAATATGCACCACAAGCCACATTAAACTGGGTACCCGAATATAGTGTTTTAGATTCTTTTAAAGATTCAAAAAGTAATTATATTTATTTACCAATGGCTGCCAATCCTGTACTTAATTTTCCTGTTTCAGTTTCCAAACGAAGAGAAAATATTGCTTTTGTCGGCTATAAAAGAGAGTACAGAGTAAATTTATTGTATCATTTGGCAAAAGAAAAATTACCTTTAGAACTTTATGGAAGTGGATGGAAAAAAGGACTTGCCTCTCATTTGGATACTGAAAACCCTCCAGAAATAGATTTATCAAAGTATGCTCCTATGCCTCCTTTAGAGAGGTTTAAAGTTTGGCTAGATTTCAAAAAGAGTGCATTCAGAAAACGAGTATTAGGAGAAAACACTAATATCAAACCCATTTATGACAATAATTTTCAAGAAAATCAAGAACAAAAAGAAGAGTTTTTAAATGACTTAGCAGTCAATAAAATCTTAGAATGGGAAGATGTAAATAAACTCTATGCAGAAAGTGCTATTACTCTAGGAGTTAATGATAATTTTATAAAAGATAAAAAAGGAAACATTGTCAATCATCCTAAGATGAGAGATTTTGAGGTTACAATGTCAGGAGCTTGTTATCTGACCTTAGAAACTCCTGAAAGTAGAGACTTATTTGAAGCTGATAAAGAAGTTTGTTTTTATAATAATCCAGAAGAACTTATAGAAAAATCTAATTTTTTGCTCAAAAATGAAACGCTTCGAAATTCTATGAGAATAGCAGCACACGAAAGAGCCATGAAAGACCATACATGGGAAGAACGTTTTAAAAAATTATTTGAAAGATTAAATTTAGAATTTTAAAAAAAATGATGAGCATAAAAAAGCCAACAATTTAATTTTAAACTGTTGGCTTTTTTCATCTATAAAATTAATCCACCAATAATTGGGTAACGGCTGCTGTATTCATTGCCCATTCTCTTGAATAAACTTCATCAGCAGGATTTTCTTCATCATTCGTTTCAAGAATTTCTAAATCTTGTGCTTCGGCTTTCAAAAGTAATAGATTTCCGATGCTAAGTTTTGCATCTAGCTTTTCTAAAAGAGCTTCTACACCCTTTGTATTGAGCTGACCTACTACTTGTCCTTGGAATGAAAGTTCTAACCAAACAATTTCATTTGCATCAATATCCAAAACTCCAAAAACTAAACCTTTTGTTACTGTTTTTTGGATTCTGACTTGATGTTGAACGCAAGAAGGGTCATAAGCAACACCTGTTTTTTCAGAAACTTTCATTGGAAATTTGCTATTCATCCAACCGACAACCAAATTAGGTGTAATCGAACCACCAGAATAGGCATTTGAAGTAAATGTAACATATTTTGCTCCCTTTTGGCGCAGTTTATTTACATCGATATCAATGTATTCTGCTGTTCCTACTTTATTAGGAATTCTTTGAATATCGCCACTATGCTTACAACCATCAATCACTAAATTGCTGTACGAACAAATATCATAAGCATTGCCATAATCTGAATAATGCTTTTGAGAATTATTTACATTCTCTTTGTAAGCAACATGACAACTCAAATCCATATCTAGGTGTTGAGCAGCTAAGCCTTCGCCCCATTGCATAAACAAACGAATAGTATCACCTTCAATCTCAAAACGAGTTCCCATAAGCGCAGAAGGCATATCTTGAACCGTTTCACTTCTATCTCCAATCGAAACAGGCATTTTGAAAAGCATTGGGTCAATAAAAATAGTCTTGTTCTCATTTCCTTCTTTCATTTTTTGAGCTTCAAAACGTTTTTTCATTGCCAAAATACACATTTCTTCAATTCCTTTTTTCATTTCAGTTAATCCTTCATCATCATAAAGAGCAAGAAGTTGATTTTTAGGTACATTTTTGTTTGTTCCACCCAAAGGCTTAACAGCACGAGTTCCACCTTTTGTGAAATACGTTTCTGCATACATATTGAGCGTAAAAACAAGACGAGCAGGAACTTTATCAATTACTTCTGAAAAAGCTGCCAAAACATCCTCTTTTCCAAACCAAAGCATATTAGCAAACAAAGATCTAGCAAAAAGCCCTGGGCGTTGCTTCAAAAGTTGCATCGTTTTTTCTACATCAGTTCTCAATCTGTAAGCATCTACTTTTGATTGCCACACTTGATAATCTTCATTATAGAATTTATCCAAAACAGTTTTTAATTTCTCAAAACCTGCTTTTTTGCTATATTCTGCCAAACGCAAAGCACGAATAAAACGAATCCACATTTCACGTTTTGGGTGCATTGCTTCACACATTGTAGCAGCATTCATTTCAAGATTATTGAGCCAAGAAGCTACCATAAAACATTCTTTTCTTGAATATTTTAGTTTTAATTCGGTTTTTGCTGCGAGTTTAGCTGCTGCACTTTGGTCTAACTCTTTTAAAATTACACTTGCAATGTGTTTGTTATTTTTAGATTTTCTTTGAATGATTGTTTTTGGTTCGACAATCTGTAAAAAACCAGTGTGTTTGTACCACAAATAACGCATCACATCGACAGGCGATTTGAAATAAATTTGAGCTTTATCAGCTTTTTCTAACTCTACCAAATTAGAAATCACTACCATTAAGGTTTCCTTCATTTTTATTTCTACGGCTGGCAATTCTTCCTCCTTATAGGCTTGAATCATTTTTTTCAAGCTATCAATTTGAGTTGCATCAAGAGCCGTTTTGGAAGCCAATAAATCTTCAAAATATTGTTTTGCTTCTTTGTCTGTCCAAAGTGAAAGTATTTTGAGTTTGCTTCCTTGTCCGAAGTTCTCTTTTTCTAATTCTCCAAATTCAAAAGGAGTTCCACAAAAAGGACAACCATTATAACGCTCCAAAGGAAATGTATTTGCTGGAATAGTATGTCCACAAGCAAGTTCAGTTCCTCTTTTTTTATTTCCCTTTGGAATAAATACATTCACAAACCAAGTCATCAAATGGTCTGTAATATCTTCTCCTGTCGGAACATCCCAACCTTTTACGAGTGGAGTCCAATTTTTATTTACTCCCATAATTGTCTTAAACTTATCAGCAATCATAAGCTGATAGTTGGTAGGCAAGTTGTTGAGAGCCGTCAAGAGTTTTTCATCTACTCCATAACCTAATTTCGCCAAATTAGCCACCAAAACAGAGGTAGTTTGTCTTAGTTTTTTGTTTTCTCCTATTTTTGTATCAATCTGCTTATTAATTTCTGCAATTTCAGTCATTACATAAATGGCTTCGTTACGAACAGCAACAGAAGAAAGATTTGAAAATTTTGTAGTTGTTGGGAAAATAGTTTCCATAAGTTGTAATTATTTTAGTTTAAAAATAGGTAATCATAGAACTGATAATCATATGGTGATTTGCTTATTAGGCAAAAGAAGTAAGTCCTATTTGACCTGAAATTTATTTTTGAAAGACTGTAAAAATCAAAAAAGATAATCTTAAAACTGTGAATTGCTTTTGCAACCCGACTTTTAAAGCGAAAAGAAGTAAGTCTTAATTGACCTGCTCTTGATTTTTAGAAAAATACTAGCATAAGATAATCTCAAAACTAATTTGCGTTTATAGCTCCATTGTTTTTATGGGAAGTAAATTTTGATTAACCTTTATATTTTTCTCATTCTAAAATTTTGCCAAGTGGGCAGGATTCGAACCTGCGACCTTTAGAACCCAATTTGAAGTAAATTTATATTGACCATAAGGTAATCTATAGATTAAAACCTAATGCTCTACCTGACTGAGCTACCACTTGGATATTTTTTATAAAAAGGTAATCATACAACTGATTTCAACCAAAGAATTTAGAAGTAAGCCGTATTTGACCTTTATATTTTGAATATTAAAAAAAATACAGGTAATTTTTAGTCAAACAGGACTCGAACCCAAGTCCCCCACATGTGGGAAACCTCAACCAATAGAGAAGTATGACTAAATTGACCTAGTATTTTTTATTTTTGTTTGTAATAACTTTTTATCACAAAACTAGCAGGGCAGGTAGGATTCGAACCTACGACACACGGCGTTACAGGCTTAGAAGTAAATTTTATTTGACCGAATGAATATAAATACAACGATAATCATAAAAATAATACGTTGCTCTACCAACTGAGCTACTGCCCTTTTGCATTTACAGAAATACTACACTCAAAAAATAAAAATAGTTTCTTTTGAAGGTAGAAAATAAAAAAACCTATTCTCTTTGATAGAAAATAGGTTTCATTTTTTGATAGTAAAAATATACCAAAGGCTACTCATAAAATTCATCATCAATCGTTTCATCAAACTCAAAAACACCATTTTTATTCTTGCTAATTTCTGTCATTCTAAAAATTGCCATTCTTGGAATATAACCGTAAATATGAGGAAAAAGTAATCCGTCAGGCGCATATTCATCTTTTATTAGTGAATGAACTCGTTCGGGTGCAATATGCAGAACCAAAACAGACTCTTCTTCTGCAAAATATTTGTTGGCAGAACGTGCTACTTGTTCAGAATAAGAACAATGAATAAACTCCCCTGGAGGACGAATCTGAGTATCTTGATAATGGTCTAAATCCCAATCAGAAAGTTTGACCAAATGATAAAAACGCTTTGGAAGTGGATTTGCAAATATATTTTTTGGGTGTTGCCAGCGTTCCCAATCGTAGGCTTGAATATTAGGAAACGTTTTTTTGTAATCGTACATGGAAGGCAAATCATAACTATACCCATGATAATAATAGTTTTTTTGCTGTTCTTTAGCATATTCTATTTCCATTAACATGGAATAAATTCCCAAACTATTGCTGGAGTAATCTGAATCATACATTCCATAAACTGATGAAATCGATTCATTTCCAATATCAAAAAAACTACAAGCAATTAATTTTCCTCTTCCCTTATCCACTGGACTTGTTTTACCCTCTCTTTCTGTATCATAAATATTTATTTGATAAGTAGGATTTGGAATTTTGTCTGGCTGACGAGAAAGAAAAACATAAATATCCTGTGGAATCGTATGCGAAAATTTCTGTTTGTGTTTATCAAAAAGAACATGGTGTTCTGTTGTAAGTGCAATAGGTTCTATTACAGTTCTGAAGTGTTTATTTTTTGATAGAATTTTCTTAAAACGTTTGCTATGTTTATATCCTTCCAAATCTACACGCAAAGGCACAACCATACAAAGCACATCGTCATACAATGCCCAGCTATATCTATAAAAATGTGTTCCAAAGTGTCGCCATCCATCTTTCCACAACACATCTAATTGCTCTGGTCGGACACGCATGAGGTGTTTGCTTTCATTAATATAATTAGGTGGAATTGCCATTTTTTATTACAAATTATGAGCTTCTATTTTGGGATAGAGAAAATGATAATATACTCTTCAATCTTTCTAATTGTATTTTAACTTCTAAAATCTAATTTTTTATGTTATTTTTATTCTTTTTCAACAGCTAATTGCACTTTTATTCCTAGTTCATGTCCAATATCCATAACTTGAATAATTTTTTGAATAGGAGTTGTGTTTTCAGCATGCAAAACGACTTCTTTCTCACCCGAATTTGTGAGAATAGATTTTAACTCGTCTTTCATTTGTTCTATAGCAACCTCTTGTTTATTGACATAAAATTTTCCTTGTTCTGAAATTGTAATTGTTAGTTTTGGCATTACTGCCCCCCCCGAATTACTTGTCGGCACATTTACTTCTACAGCTGAGGGCGTTACAAAATTAGAAGTCAGCATAAAAAAAATGAGCAATAGAAATACAATGTCTGTCATAGAAGACATATTAAAAGTAGGGTCAAATTTGAGTTGAGATTTTGGCATAACTCTTTTTATTTATCTTATTTTTTGTGGAAGGATTTTTTGTTTTTCAACTTTATTTCTCTTGCATGGGTTGTTAGTGTCACTTTGCAAAAACACCAAAAAAGGCATTTTTAGGGTGTATTAACATTTAGCTTCTCTGTTGCAACATCAATATAAAATCATGAATAAGTGTATTCATTCTACCTGTTACTTTATGAATTTTGGCTATCAAATAATTATACATAATGTAGGCAAAAAGTCCTACCACAAGTCCACCCATTGTAGTTCCCATAGCTTGATAAATTCCTTCTGCCAAAACTTTTGCACTCGTTGCTCCGTCTTGATTGGCAAGTTCTGAAAAGGCTTGTATCATTCCGACAACAGTTCCCAAAAAACCAACCATTGGCGCAGCACCTGCCACCAAAGAAATATAACCTACTTTTCTTTCTAATTTGGTAAGTTCTCTTTGAGCGACTTCGTCGATACGTTCTTTGAGTTGGTCTGACTTTACATACGTCATTATTTCCAAACTTTCTCTCAAAATAATAGAATAAGAAGAAGAAGATTTGCGTAGGGCTTCTTGTGCGCTATCCATTCCTCTGCTCATGAGTAATTGTTTGATACGGTCTAATAAATCTTTGGGATTTTCTCTTGTAAGTTTAAAAAATGTCCAAACTCTTTCAAAAAAAAAGTAAAATAATAGTATAGAAAGACCAATAAGGGTATAACTAACAATGCCTCCTTTCATAAATACATTTAAGTAATTTACGCTGTCAGGGGAAGTTTCAGTAGTAGCTTGAAGTAGAATAAAGGGAATATTCACAGTTGAAATTAATTAATAGATAGGAAGATAGCTTTTAAAACTCTTTTTTGCACAATTTTGAATAAAAATAAAACAACTAAAATAAATTGAACAGGGCTTTCACCCTGTTTTTTTATTAATAATTAAGAACCCACATATCAGGGTAAGTTGTTCCTAATGTATTTTTTTGATTATAGGCTTCTCGCTGCGATGCTTGGTCACCTACGGTTACTCGGTACATTCCACGTTTTGGATACATTACAATTTTGGCATCAGAAACACCACTTCCTTGCAAATCAGTACGAAGTCTGCGAGCATTTTCTATTTCAGCAAAACTACCAATTACAATATAAAAACGATTTTTAGGGTCATTAATTATATCTTCTGGTTGAGTTTCTGAATTTCCTGTATATTCAGTAGATGGATCTGTACCATTATTTACCGAATTATCTGTTGTGGTAGTATTATCAGTTGAGTTATCAGTCGAATTATCGGCTGTATTATCCCCTGTATTACTTGCATTATCACTTGTTGTGGTATTATCAGTTGTTGCATCTGTTGAATTATCAACTTCTGTTACTGGGTCAGTATTAGTTTCATTCGTAACAATAGTAGTAGCTGGTTTTTGTCCTAAAAGAGCTTTTACACTTGCCATTGCACCAGAGTCAGTATAAATATAAAGCAAGAAAACAAAAGCAAACAAGATAGGAATAGCAATTAACCACACAACAAGAGAGGATTTTTCTTCTTCCTCCTCTTCTTCCTCATCCTCCTGTTCTACATTGATAACTGGAGGAGCATTTTCTTTCTTCACAGGAGGATTTTCTACATGTGAAGTAGATTTTATGAAGTCTTCTTTTTCCTTTTTCAAACGTTCTTCTTCTTCTACTGGGTCTTTGATAAGCCTATCTCCTAAAGTAGCATAGATAGCGTCATCTTTTGTATCTTCATTTTCAGATTTTTCTTTTTGTTCGTCTCTATCAAAAACAGGTTCATCCTCATTACTAGCTGCAACAACTACATCTTCTTTATCATCTTGTTGATTATCTCTTTTATTCAGAGGTTTTCTCTCAAGTGAAGGTAAGCCAAAAGAGTCATCCAAAAGATTATCATCATCTTGCTCAAACTCTAACGAACCATCAGGTTTTTTCTTGATAATTCCCAAATGACTAATATGAGAGCTACCCGAATTACGAAGTTCGTCGTCTATTTTGGTAGTCATTTTTTCTAACTCTGACTGAAAATCAAAAATACTGATTCCTTCGGCTTCGGTTACACGTTTGCGTAAAAGCTCATTTTTATCACTTTTAAGTTTTTCATAGAAATGAATTTTTTTGCTAGGTGGAGCTACCTTAATACCAGAAATTTCAGAGCCTGCATAACCTGCTACGAAAGTACCGAGTTTTGGAACAACGACTTCATCGTTTTCGTTTAATAATTGTTTGATATATTTTTCGAGCATGCTACCTATAATTTTATTTAAAAATTGCTTAAAAAAAACAAGTTGAAAAAATGAATATTTTTTGATACGTTTTTGATAAAATAGTTTCAATAATCGTTTAATAAAGGAGATTAAAAATTCTATTTAACTCAAAATTTACGGATTTATATGAAAAGGTAAAAACAAATAAGCAAAAAAAATAACTTTTATCTATAAAATTTACAGATTTAGCGATTTTTTTTGAGAGTTTATAGTCAAAATGTGTGTATTATTCATTACTTCACAATTCCCTCCACCAAAAACTCCTGTTTTTCATTCAGAATAACATCTTCCGAACCTTTGATAGAATAACTTTCTAAAAAACCATCTTTCACTTTGATAATCAATGTTCTATTATTTTCATAAAGTCTATTTTTATCTTTTTGAATAATGACAATTTCTTTTACATTCTTAAAAGAATAATCATTTTCTTTATCAAAGGTGATTTGCATTTGTTTGACTATCAAATTTTCCTCCTCTGTTTTGAACGTCCATTTTTGAGGTATTTTTTCAGTTTTATATCTATCACGAAGTTGTGGTGTATTGATATCAGCAGAATAAAAAAAGGCTAGTTCGTCTTTCCAGTCTATTTTTTTGAGTATTTGTTCGGATTTTTGTCCTTGCAAAATCGTTTTTTTAGTAATTGTAATCTCCTTTTTTTCTAGTTGAGTAATTTGATTATCCAAAAAGCCTTTTAAATCAAAAAATTGTGTGTCTGCTGTCCCTTTTACGTCAGGAGGAATACACGAAGAAATACTAAGAGCAAAAAACAGAAAAACAGAAAGCACTACTAAAGAGTAAGATTTTTTTTTCATAGCTTGACTTAAATTAATAAAATATCGTTTTAATGGAAAGTAGATTTAGTAAATGAATAGAAACTACTAACGAATTTGATGGAAAGTAGTTTTGAGTAATTTTTTTTTGATTTGCTAAATTATCTTTTTTACGATTTTTTAGAGAACAAATTATTTGAAGACTCCTCAATATTTTGTAAATTATTGAATAAATTAAAAGAAATCTGTGGAAAATAACAGAAATCGGCATCTACTTTAAAATACCTGCTAATTTTTACCACCTAAAAACACTCTACAATTATGGCAATGTTCATCATATTTACAATATTCGGACTTTTTTGGCTTGGCACTACGCTGGCTTCTATTACTTACATGGTCTTCAAAAACAGTAAAAGTCTAACACAAAAACTAGAAGACCACCCTCCTTTTTGGCTACAAGATTATTATGCTTTTCTGAATCGTTATCATACCCCTCTACTAATTGGAAGTATTATTATGGGAATAGGTCTTACAATTTGGGGAATTAATTCTCAATTAACAACAACTTGTGATTGGGAACAACCACATTACCAACAAGAAACACGAATTATAATCAAAAGAAGAGGTTGTAATAAAAACAGAAGACAAGAAACAACATATATAGAACGCTCTGCAACTCCTTATGGTGGAACAGAAAATCTATATCGTTACTTTGAGCAAAATAAAATAAATTCCACAGGTGAAACAGGAACTATTTATGTTCAATTTTTTGTGCAAGAAGATGGTTCTTTGGCTGATATTTCAGTACTTTCAAGTGTTAGTCCTACTTTGGATAATGAAGCAATTCGCTTAATAGAAGAATACCATGAAGGTTGGCAACCTGCTTTGTATCACGGAAGAGCTGTTGAGCAGCGTGTTGTTATTCCTGTTCAGTTTTAAAAAATAATTTTTATCAATTAGATAGTTTTCTACCCCTGTTTTGATAAACAATAAAACTCCAAACCCATGACTAAAGTTGTGGGTTTTGTTTTATAAAAAAGAGTAAATCAATTATTCTTGTTTCATTTTATCAAAAAATAGCTTAATTTATTCTATATTAGTGTCATAGGTCATATTAACGACACGTAGAAAATGTCAGTTACTTTACTAAATCAATTTTTGAAGCCAAATGAGCGAACACGCAGGAAGCCCACGCAAAGACTTAACCTCTGCCCCCCATTCTATTTCAGGCAAAAGACAAGCCGAGCAACGCAAAAAAGGACATAAGGTAAGATTTCAAGACGACCATTTTAGCAAATTTCATGGTTATAATGAAGAGTTTATTTCAAAATACAAAGAAGAACAATCTACCAAAGTTTCTTTAGGAATTTGGATACGAGTAGCTCTTTTTGTAATTATTTTGTTGGTTTTGTTTTTTAATGTCTTTGGAAATACTGTTTTTGCTCAAAATGACTCAATTACACAAGATACAACTATCAGTTATGCACCTCCCATCAATCAGCCTCTAAATTTTGAAATTCCGAAAAGATATACTTCTGAAAAAGCTGATTTTGATATTTTAGTACAAGAACTTTTTCCTGTTCCTGAAGACGATGTTGATTATAGTGATTTGTACGAATCTTTATTTCAATTTTTTATTCAGCCTTTAGACTTAAATAGAGCCACACGAAATGATTTGATAAGTACTTTTTTGCTTTCTGAACGTCAAATTGAAGACTTTTTAAATCATAGAGAAAAGTATGGAAAATTGCTTAGTATTTATGAAATACAATCTATTCCATCTTGGGACGCAAATACAATAGAACGAGTTTTGCCATTTATTACCGTTACAGAAAGTACCATTCAGCAAGATACACGCAGTCTTTTTCAACGAATTTTGGCAGAAAAAAACAAAACCCTTTTGATTCGTTATAGCAGAGTTTTGGAAGAGCAGCGAGGTTACACAAGTGATACCACAGGCGCAAGTCGTTATTTGGGTTCGCCAGACAGGATTTATACACGTATGCGTATTTCTCATCTCAACGACTTTAGTATTGGTTTTACACTTGAAAAAGATGCAGGCGAACAGTTTATCTGGGACAAAAAAACAAATAGATACGGTTTTGATTTTCTTTCGGCTCACGCAGTTCTTTATAATCAAGGAAAATTCAAAACGCTTGCAGTAGGTGATTATCAACTTCAATTTGGTCAAGGATTGATTATGGGGGCAGGTTTTGCAGCAGGAAAAGGCTCTGAAACTATCAATACAGTTCGGAGAAGTACACAGGGCATCAGACCTTATACATCCGTTTTGGAAACAGCCTTTCAACGTGGCGCAGCAGCAACTTATTCTACTGGACAGTTTGATTTTACAGGGTATTATTCAAGAGTAGGAGAAGACGGAGGAGCTTCAAATCAAGTTATTGCAGATTCGCTCAATCAAGGAGAAGAAGGCGATTTTATAAGCTCACTTATTGCGACAGGTTTCCATAGGACACCCAACGAAATAGCCAAAAAAGATAATTTTACACGTCAAGATATGGGTGGAAATATCACGTATAGAGATAAACAAAATAATTTAGAACTCGGAGCAACATTAGCTTATACTTCCTATAATAAATCCTTACAAAGAAATGACAGACTTTATAATCGCTTTGAATTTAATGGAAAAGACAATTATAATATCGGTCTGAATTATTCTTACGCTTGGCGAAATATGAGTTTTTTTGGAGAAGCTGCACGCTCAAAAAGTGGTGGAATAGGAATTATTTCGGGTGTAATTTTGTCGCTGGCTCGTCCTTTAGAAATGTCGATGCTTTTTCGTAAATATGATAGAGATTTTCATACTTTTTATGGAGCAGCTTTTGGAGAGGGTTCTCGTCCTATCAATGAGCAAGGTTTTTATTGGGGAATGAAATATGCGCCTTCCAAAAAATGGCAACTTGCAGCTTATTACGACCGTTTTCGTTTTCCTTGGATGCGTTTTTTGGTAGATGCACCCTCTGAAGGTTATGAATATTTGGCTCGTCTGACCTATCGTCCTTCTCGTGCTATCCAACTTTACGGACAGTTTAGACAAGAAGTGAGAGAAAAAAATTATAGAAATGAAGATGATAATAACTCAAATTTCAATAAAATTACACCTTATACACGAAGAAATTATCAACTAAATTGTAATTATAAAGCTGAAGAAATTGTTTCTCTTCGTGCTAGAATTCAGCTTAGTTCGTATGAACACCAAGCAGCACCCACACAAGGTTATGTAATTGTTCAAGATGTCAATTTAGATTTTGGAAAGGTTCGTTTTTCTACTCGTTTTGCGCTTTTTGATACTGATGATTATGAAAATAGGCAGTATGTTTATGAAAAAGATGTCTTGTATTATTTCTTTATTCCTGCGTATTATGGGCGTGGTTTTCGTAATTTTTATATGATTCAACTCAAAGCAGGTAAAAAAATTGATATTTGGGCAAAATGGGCTTATACAAAATACAGAGACCAAGAAAGAATTGGTTCAGGATTAGAACGAATTGAGGGAGATTTGAGAAATGATATTCGAATACAAATGAGAGTAAAGTTTTAGGGAATTGGGAAAATTATTTTGTTAATTATTTATTCTGATTTAAGATGGAAAAAATAGAAATAACCAAAGAAATAAAATACCAAGTAGGTCTGAAAATCTTAGACGTAGAAAAAATACTTAGTAGTGTATTAAATACTGAAATTTTAATGTATGTAAAAAAATATGTTATTCGTTCTGATTACGAGAACAAAATTATTTTTCCTCCTGTAATGGTTAAGGCAGAAGAATTCAAATTTTCTCTATTTGGGTTTTATACTCCTAATATTATTTGGGACACAAAATTAGAGAAAGTTTTAGATTTTGCAAAAACTCCAGATAGAGCCTATCAAAATCCGATGGGTTACTTTATGGAGCAGGCAGAAAAAGCACAAAAAGCAAATGTAATAATAGGAGAAACGCTTTATAGTACTGGACATGAGTTAAATTTTTGACAAAAAAAGGACAGAAAGAGTTAATTTAGAAGTGTGAAAACCAAAAAACTCTATTCCGTCCTGCTGAACAAATATACAAAGGAATTTTCAGATATTCCTATCCATTATGTTCACGCTACTTTGTTGCTTATTAGCTGTATTCTGATAAAAGAAACTGTTAATCTAAACAAATTAAAAAATCAAGTAGGTATTTTTTTAAATTCTCCTACTGTTCAAATTGATTCTCATTATAAACGGCTTACTCGTTATTTTTTGGATGTCTATGTTCAAAAAACACTATGGAAGCTGATTCTAGTTTTTAGTATAGGCTCTTTTTTGAATAGAAAAGACATAAAAAAAGAAATTTTCTATCTAGCTATGGATGGTAGTGTTTGGCAATTAGGGGAATATACCTATCATGTTTTGGTCTTAAGTGTTATTTATAGAAAAATGGCTATTCCTATTTTTTGGATCAATTTAGAACGAAAAGGTAGTTCTACTGTTGCTCATCGTAAAAGTTTATTAGCATCGGCTTTATTGTTATATCCTTTTTTAAAAAGATTTACAATTTTAGCTGATAGAGAGTATAAAGGTAGAGTTTGGTTTAGGTATTTAGAAGAACAAGGATATACTTACATTATTCGTCTTTGTAAGGGAGATTATCAATTAGAAGTTAAAAAATACCACAGCTTACTTAAAAAAGCTAAATCAGGCAAACTAGTAAGCCAAGAATTTGAAACTGACTTTGCAAAAAAACTAAAAATAGTGATTTCTTATAATGCTCAAGCAGCAAAAGAAAGTGAAAAGTTTGTCATTTTATTAACCAACAAATATCGTTTAACAAAGGAGAAAATTAGTGCTATCTATTATCTCAGATGGAAAATAGAGTGTTTATTTAGACATTTGAAAACAAATGGATTTCATTTAGAGGAGTTAGGAATGGTAAACCCAAGAAAAATTCGTGTTCTAATGGCATTAGTAATTGCATCTTTTTTACTCTGTATCTTAGAAGGAGTAAAAACAAAACAAAGAGTAAAAAAAGACAATGAATCCTTTTACGAGTCTGTTTTTAGAATCGGATATGGAAAAGTAGTATTTTATGCTACTTCTATAGACAAAATATTAAAAATAATAACCCAATTAGTGCAAAAATCTAAAACTCAAAATACAACCTAAATTAACACATGTCCAGTACTGTAGAAACGCTTATTTACCCTCCTATAATTATAAAACGTAGTATTTGATTTACATAATCTATAAAAAATGTTATTTATCTTTTATCAACTTTAATTACTTTCTTTCTAATTACATCTTTCAAAGTTTCCCACAAAGACCCATTTCTACCAAAAGAAGTAGAAAGAGCATTCGTAAAGGCGTTAGAATTTGCTAAAAAAGAGATGAGCAAACCTCACTTTACTTATTACTTTGAAGAAAAAGATAAAAATTCGGAAAGAAATAATTTAGAAATGAATGTGGATTATGGTTCTTTCTTTGAAAAAAATGAAAAGTTTTTAATTCTCACTTGTGATTATTATAAATTCTCTTTTGATAAATATTATAGAATTTATTTATTCAAAAATGATTCTTTTTGGTTATTGTTTGAAGAATACACCAATCATGGAGAGCAAGGTTTTTTTCAAGATATTAATGGAGATAATCAAATAGATTTCATAATTACTTACTCTCCATCTTCTGGTTGTTGTCCAAGACAATGCAAAATGGTATTTCTTTACAAAGACAAAAATTTCATAAAATATAATTTTATAAACCCTACTTTTAGCCCAAAAGAAAAAGTAGTTCGTGGTTTAGGATATGGCTATTTTCCAGAAGTAGGTTTGTATAAATACAAATGGAATAGAACAAAACTAGATACCGTAGAATATATTTACAGAACAAAAGAAAGTAATTTCAAAAAATTCATTCGAACAAAAAAACAAATTAATTTACTCCAAAATAGTCAAGGAGAAATTTTAGATTCATTGCCAAAAGAATATCAAAATATAAATGAATTAGACTGGTTTTTGAGAGAGGAAAATTAATCTATAAAACCTTTTTTTAAAAAGGAAGTTTCAAATCAGATATTTCTTTTCTACTTTCCAAACTAAAATTTATGCTCTACCAAAACGAACGCAAAACATTTTTAATAGAAGAAGTTACAATATCTGAACAAAACGTAACTAACCAAGATTTAAAAACTCAAAAAGTTCTTAAACTCTATCTAATCGGACGACTGACAGTTGAAGAACACAGAGAAGGTTTTGAAGCGTACTTAGATTTATTCAAAAACGGAGATTACACACATGCCATTTTTGATTATTTAAAATTAGAATATGACCCTCCTCAATCAAGAGCTTGGTTTGTTACAAGTTATGTTCCTCGTTATGGAAAAGAGTTCAAGGGGCGAGAGTGTTATTTAGCACTTATAGAATCTAGCAATTTATTTCAGAGAATGACCACTAATTTAATTACTAGTGGTGTAAAGAAGATTTATAAAAACCTTCATATTTCTTTTTTTCCAGATGTAGAAAAGGCTCAAAATTGGCTTTTGAAACAGTAAAAAAATTGTACATTTGTGGGTTATTTGTAGGTAAAAGGCTTGCCTTTGACTGTATTCTATATTTTTCGAACTGATAAAATTACTGCATTAAAAAGCAGAAGAGAGCCTTTGCCCTACTAATTTCAAAATTTCACTTTAAATTATCTATCTAGTCAAAATATATGAATCCGTCAGTCATAAAAGAAAAAATAAAAACACTTTCTGAAAAGCTCAATCACTACAATACTCAATATTATCAAAACGATATTTCAGAAATTTCTGATTTTGAGTTTGATAAGTTATTAGAAGAGTTAAAGAAATTAGAAGAAGAAAACCCACAATTCAAACTTCCAAATTCGCCTACTTTGCGTGTGGGTGGAGATATTACAAACAATTTTGAAACAGTTGTCCATCGTTATCCGATGCTTTCGCTTTCAAATACGTATAATGAGGAAGAACTTTTAGAATTTGATGTGCGAATCCGAAAAACGGTTGATAATCCTGTTTATGTTTGTGAACTCAAATTTGATGGCGTGGCTATTTCGCTGCGTTATGAAAATGGAATTTTTACGCAGGGCGTTACTCGTGGCGACGGAACACAAGGCGATGATGTAACTTCGAATGTCAGAACGATTCGTGATATTCCATTAAAGATTAAAGAAAATAATAAAAATGAAATTCCACAAGATTTTGAATTACGTGGAGAAGTATATTTGAGCAAAACACAATTCGAAATCCTCAATCAAGAAATTGTAGAAAGAGCAAAAGAAAAAGGCATAGAAGAAGAAAAAATTCCTGATTTATTATTAAAAAATCCTAGAAATGCAGCTTCTGGAGCAATCAAAATGAAATCTTCACAAGAAATGGCAAAACGCAAACTTTCTTGTTTTGTGTATGATGCCTATGGAACGCCTTTTGATTCGCATACCAGCATTTTAGAGCATTTAGAAAAATGGAATTTTGCTGTTTCTGATTTTTATAAAAAAGCAAATGGCATTCAAGAAGTATTAGAATTTATTAAAATTTGGGAAAGTAAAAGGCTTGAATTGCCGTATGAAACCGACGGAGTTGTCATCAAAATCAATGATTTAGACCAAAGAGAAGAACTTGGTTTTACTTCAAAAAGTCCACGCTGGGCAATCGCCTATAAATACAAAGCCGAAGAAGCACAATCAAAACTAAAAAGTGTCGTTTTTCAAGTCGGAAGAACAGGTGCAGTTACACCAGTTGCAAATCTTACGGCTGTTCAGCTTTCGGGAACGACTGTAAAACGTGCTACCTTGCATAACGAAGGAGAAATAAAACGATTAGATTTACACGAAGGCGACACCGTTTTTGTAGAAAAAAGTGGAGAAATTATCCCAAAAGTAACTAGAGTAGTTACAGAATTAAGAGAAAAAAACGCAAAACCGATTATTTTTACAGAAAACTGCCCAGAATGTGAAACCAAATTAGTGAGAGAAGAAGGCGAAGCTGCTTATTACTGTCCGAATGAAAACGGCTGTCCACCACAGATTTTAGCCAAAATTCAGCATTTTATTCATCGAAAAGCAATGAATATTGATGGAATTGGAAGTAAAACAGTTGAATTGTTTTTGAAAGAAAAGCTAATAAAAGACATTGCAGATTTATATCAATTAGATAGAGAGAAAATTTTGGCTTTACCTAATTTCAAAGAAAAATCTGTTGATAATATTTTTGTAGGTGTAGAAGAATCTAAAAAACAACCGTTTAAATATGTTCTTTTTGGGTTGGGAATCCGTCATGTAGGTGCAAGCATTGCCGAAATTTTGGCTGATGAATTTGCTTCTATTGACAATCTAAAAAATGCTAACGAAGAACAAATTGCAAATGTTTTTGGAATCGGACAAAGAATAGCAGAAAGCATAAAAGCCTACTTTGATGAACCTAAAAATATAGAAATCATTGAAAAATTAAAAGCAGCAGGTTTGCAATTCGAACAAGCAGAGAAAAAAGCTGTTGTTACAGACGGAATTTTGAGTGGAAAAACATTTGTAGTTTCTGGTACTTTCCAAAACTTTGAGAGAGAAGAACTAAAAGAAAAAATCAAAGATTTGGGAGGAAAAATTTCTAGTTCGGTTTCTAAGAAATTAGATTATTTGTTGGCAGGAGATAAAGCAGGAAGTTCGAAAATAGAAAAAGCAGAAAAAGCAGGTGTAACTGTAATTAGTGAAAGTGATTTTTTAGCGATGATTTAATCAAAAAATACCCAAAACTACGTATAGACTTTGCTTAATGAGATTTGTAAATTTGTTGTATAGACTTTATTTAGTTATAAAAAATAAAGCTACTTTTTTAAAAACCATTAAAACACCAAATTTATGAAACTTACAAAAAAAGCATTTTCGATATTCTACTCAACATTTAATTTTAGTAAATTATTCATTCTACTTTTAGTTTGTTCAGTCGCTTTTGTGGGCTGTAAAAAAGATGATGAAGACGAAAACCCAGATGAAGGAACAGAATTGGCAGGTGGAAGTATGTCTGCAAAAGTAGATGGACAAGCATTTGAAGCTACTTTAGCTGTTCAAGCAACTGTTTCGGGTGGTGTTTTTGCTTTTGCAGGAACAGCCAATTCTTCTTCTTCAGTTCGTCAAATAAATATTGCCATTGCAGATTATCAAGGAACAGGAACATACAATTTTTCTACTCCAGGTAGCACAGCAATTTGGTCAGAAGGAACTAGCACAGACCAAATATTTACAGCAAACTTTATTTTAGGAAGTGGACAAGTAAATATCACAGAAGTAACTGATGAAAGAATAAAAGGAACATTCGAATTTACTGGAAGCAATGCTGGAGGAGGAGGTTCTGAAACAAGAACAATTACAGAAGGAAAATTTAATGTAAAAATCTAGTTTTAGTAGTAGTTAAAAATTTACTTTGGGTAGTCAAAAGTAGTATCAAAAAGCAAATTCTAGTTTTAGAATTTGCTTTTTTCTTTGTCAAAATTATCTCATCGCATCGGCAGCTTCCGTAGTCGCTCCACGCCAAGCAGGAAAAAGAGTGGCAGCCAAATAAGGCACAACAGAAAGCGAAAAAACACTCAAAATATCTCCCAAACTAACAAACGGTTGCAAATCGTAAGCAGGATAAAGCACCGACCAACCCACCAAAAAAGGCTTTAAAATAGGAGAGTTAAAAACAAAAACGTGAATATAAGCCAAAATAATTCCTAACAAAGTAGCCGTAATCGACAAAATTGCGCCTTCGGTAAGTTTTAAAAACAAAACATCATTTATTTGCCAACCGATAGCTTTTAAGATTCCTAATTCTTTTTTCTCATTACTACTAAGTCCTGATGCACGTTCCCACATCAAAAGCAAAAAAGCCAAAACAGAAAGCAGCGAACCATAAATAAAAATCCCTCCTCGCCAACTAAAAAGTGTTTGATAGGTAGAAGAAAGTTGAGCCAAAGTAACGACACGCAAAGAAGGAAAACGAACATCTATTTTTTTTCCAATATTTTCTATTTCTTCTGGATTATAAATTTCGACGGCAATATCTGTACATAAAGAATTTGTAGAATCTGAACGTAAACCTATAATCTTTTGAGCTTCTTTTACTGGCAAAATAATCAAATCCTTGGTTAGTAAGTCTGATTTTGCACCAAAACTTCCCACAATTTCATAACTTACCTTTTTCCCATTTGCATCATTCAAAGAAAGAAAATCACCTAGTTGTAAATTACGTGTTTCTAAAATTCCTGTTCCTACCAAAACACCATTTTGATTATTATCGTCTTTATTTTTTTGACTATAATCTTCTTTAAATTCTAAAAAGCCTATTTCTTCATTCGGAAAATCACTTCCCATAACTGTCAGAACTGCTCCTGTTGCATCATCAAAAAAATATCCCCAATAACGAGGAAAAACTTTTTTTATTCCTCTAATTTTTGAAATGGAATCTTGTAAAGAAACAGACATCGGAACAAGCCTTCCACCCTGTAACTGTTGTACCCACAAAGGAGGCAAATCTTCTAAAGTTTGTGAAGTTTCGGTTTTCAAACTACTCGTAAAAAAAACTACCGAGGCATAAAAACCAATCACAAGTGCATAAATTACAATCAAAGCAACCTGCTTTTTCCAACTTCGGAGTAAAGATAAAACAGCGTAATTTAGGATATTCATCTATTCGATTACGGATTACGGATTACGGATTACGGATTACGGATTACGGATTAAAAATTACGATTAATGAAATAAATAGTTACAAGCTAGAATTTGGATTTGTAGAGATGGATTTTCAAGTTTTTACTAAGGTATCAATTTTAGTGATATAAATACTTTTGCTTTCTGAATTGCATATCACACTCGTAATCCGTAATTTTTAATCCGTAATTAATTTTTATTTCTGCTGTTTCAAAATTACTTCTGCTTGTTGTTCACTTACCCAACCGACAATTTTACGAATAATTTTTCCTTCTTTATCTATAAAAAAATTAGTTGGTAATTCTTCTACCTTGTATAAATCTGAAATCTTTCCATCTACATCAATAAGCATTGGAAAAGTAGCTCCAAACTGTTCTTTGAATTTTTCAGAGGCTTCTTTGGGTTGTTTTACATTGATTGCCAAAATCTCTAACCCTTCTTTTTGTAGCTTTTCGTAATAACTCTGCGTTTCTGGAAACTCTTGTTTACAAGTCGGACACCAATCTGCCCAAAAATAAAGCATTACAACTTTACTATTTTTAGTATGTTTTTCTATTGTTTGAGAATTTCCTTCTACGTCTTGTGTTTCAAATTTTGGTGCTGGTTCGCCCTTATCAAAAGGAGTTTTTTCAGCACACGAAAATAGAAAAGTAGATAGAAATAAGAGTACTATTAATTTATTCATTTTTTATTGTTTTTTTTCATAGCTACTTCTCATTCTAAAGGAATGAGCGAGATACATACAAAGTTAGGTTTTAATATGCTTTACAACAACAAAATAGTTCTTAGAAAAATTTAAAACTTTTGTTTCTTCTAATAATTTTCTGCATTTCGGACAACAACAAATAATAAAATACAAACCTTTAATAATAATTTATACAGCCAAACTACTTTTTTTAGAAACCTCTAAAGTCTGAATAGCATTTGTAAGGTCTTCAATCAAATCATCGGCATCTTCAATACCAACAGAAAGACGATACAGGTTTTCAGTAATCCCCATTTTTTCACGCATCTGGACAGGCACTTTTGCATGTGAAGTCAAAACAGGTTCGGTAAGAGTACTCTCTACGCCTCCCAAACTCACAGCTTTACAAATCAATTCCAAATGACGCACAAATTTTGCTCTTCCTTCCTTATCTGTATCTAATTCAAAAGAAAGCATTGCACCAAAACCTCCTTTCATTTGCTTTTTGGCAAGCTGGTGGTCTGGATGAGTAGGAAGACCTGGATAAAAAACATTTTTTACTTGTGGTAATTTTTGTAATGCTTCAGCTATTTTTTGAGCATTTTGAGCTTGTGTTTTAACACGAATTGCAAGTGTTTTGATACTTCTTTCTAAAAGTGAGGTTGCCATTGCATCTAAATTTCCACCAAAATTAAAAGCCACATGATGAATTTTTTCAATCAAATTTTGAGAAGTTACGACTGCACCACAAGAAAGGTCACTATGTCCTGCCAAGTATTTCGTTGCACTATGAATGACAATATCAATTCCTAATCTCAATGGATTTTGAAAAATAGGTGTTCCGAATGTGTTATCAATAAAAGAAACAAGATTATTTTCTCTAGCGAAATTTACCATTTCGGCAATATCAACCAATGACAGCAAGGGATTGGAAGGCGTTTCGATAAAAATTGCCTTTGAATTAGGTTGTATAGCCTTTTTAAAATCTTCTAATTTTCGTCCTTCTACAAAAGTAGATTCAATACCAAGTTTTGAAAGTTGCTCACGAACAGCATAATGTGTTCCTCCATAAATATCATTTTGCAAAATCAAATGGTCGCCAGCTTGTAAAATACCCAAAAGTGCCGACATAGTAGCAGCCATTCCAGAAGAAAAAATAAGAGCAGCTTCTCCACGTTCTAGTGCTGCAATTTTTTGAGCAACTACTTCTTGATTAATGGTGTTGAAATAACGAGGATAAGGAATTGCGCCTTCCTCACTATAAGTATAAGCTGTTGAAGTAAAAATAGGTGTATTTACACCACCACTTTTTTCGTCAAAATAAGTCCCACTATGAACACATTGTGTTGATTTTTTCATAATCTCTCTAAGCTGAAAAGTTAATAGGGCAAACGCACGAAAATAAAATATATAGTTTTATACTCTTTTTGAGCTATTTTTTTAGTTTTATAATTCAAGCGAGGACGCTTGAATTAGATAAAAACTGGTTTAAGCGTCCTCGCTTGAACCAGTTTTAAAAAAAATAAAATTTTGTGCGTTTACCCTAGAAAGTTAAGGTAAACAAGTAGTTATTTGATTTTATTTGTTAGATTCAAATTTACGAAAATGTTTTACAAAATGACTTTTTGTTTTCATAAAAATGACCTATTTCTCTAACTATATAATTGACATATTTATTTCAACAAGAGATTTATATGACAATAACCCTCGTTAAGATTCAAATGCAATCGTCAAGGAGGGTTAAATGAGTCATTTTTTTGTCTGACTACTTACTTATTTTGTCCGTTTTGTCCATTTAGGCTTAATTGTTCATTGAGTTTTTCGCCTCCACGTATTCCAAAATCTAATGTACGAATAGGGAATGGAATCATAATATCATTTGCATCAAAGGCTTCTTTTACTGCTGTTGCTACTTCTACTTCGGCGATTTTATATGATTTTTCATCACTTTTATCTATAAAAAAACGAGCGACAAAATTGATAGAACTATCTCCAAAACCATCAAAATCAATTCTGACATCTGCATGATTTGTGCTTACTTCTTTTACAGATTTTACAGTATCATATAATAATTTTCTAACTTCTTTCATATTATCCCCATACGAAACGCCAACAGAAAGATTGATTCTTCTATATTTTGTTTCATTATAATTCACTAATGGATTTTGAAAAACTTCTTTTGATGGAATAATAATATAACGTCCATTAAAATCTTCAATGTCAATCGCTCGCAAACCAATTTTTCTAACAATTCCTGTATAATCATTTGTTTCGACCAAATCTCCCACACGAAGAGGTTTTTGAATAGTAATAAAAACACCTGAAACAAAATTGGTAGCCAAATCTTGAAATGCAAAACTAAGTGCAAGACCAATCACACCAGCACCAGCAAGCAATGAAGTAACTGTTTTATCAAGATTTAGAACCCCTAAAGCGAAAAACAATCCTACTAAAATAATTGCTGTGAAGAGAATTTGAGATGTTAAATCTAATAAATTTTTATTATCTACCCATTTTAAAAGTGCTTTATTGAGTAATGACTTTGCTGCTTTAGCTAAAAAATAAAATACAAGTAAAACTACAATAGCGAGAACAAAATTTGGAAGTGTTGCTACTAATAACTTAAACCAAGTAATAAGTTTTTCCATTAGGGCATTGTATGCCTTTTCTATTAAATTGATTTGATTTGTAACTGTCTGTAAGAGCATAAGCAAATAGGTAAGATTAAAAAATTGTTTTTACATTTCATAAAGGCTTTTTTTAAACAAATTGTTTTAATCAAATTGATTCAAGATAACTTCACTAATATCAAAACGAGGAAACTCGCCCGTATTATTGAGTAAAATAATTGTAATATCAGATTCAGGTTGTTTCAAAAACATAGTATAAAATCCAAAATCAGTTCCAGGGTGATAGATAACTTTTCGGTCTTTCGAAGTCAAAAAATAATATTTATCAATCATAAAACCATATCCATAATAGGCTTCCCAGTCTATGTATTCAGCTTGTGGAACAAATAATTTTTCAATTTCAGAGAAAGAAATAAAGTTGGCTCTTCCGACTTTTTAGCGATTATATGAATTTGACTATCATTCTCAATCTAAAATTTTGAAAGTTTCTAAACCCATACCCACTCCTTTTGAGGGTCTTAATTTTATTATTAATTCCCTCTAAGTAGTTAGACAAAATTATTAAATATTTTTTTTATCTTTGTTTTATGAGAGGAAAAAAACGTTTTATTAGTTTGAGTATAGAGGAAGTATCTTCCTTAGAGCAAGGTTGGAAAGAAGGTAAATCATCAACTTTCCGTACTCGTTGTCATTACATTCTTTTAAGCCATCAAGGAAAAAAGGTTAGTGAGATAATGGATTTTTATCAAGTTACTCGCCAATTAGTTATTCGTTGGTTTAATCGGTATGAAAAAGAGGGCATAGCAGGATTAGAGACGAGTAAAGGACAAGGTCGTCGCCCTATTCTTCGTATAGATAATGAAGAAGAAATGAATAAAGTAGAATCTCTAGTTGAAGCCAGTCCTCAAAGTTTGAAAGTAGTTGTTTCTCAATTGGAAGAGGAATTGGGTAAATCTATGTCAGTCAAGACTTTAAAAAGGTTGCTTAAAAAAAAAATGGTGTTGGAAACGCTTCAGAAAAGTAACTGTTAAGAAACCTGACCCTGTTGTATATGAAGAAAAAAAACGTAGTTTAGAATTTCTCATTCTTTTATTTTTAGCAGGCTGTATAGATTTGCGTTTTTGTGATGAGTCTTCCTTCAATTTAGAACCCAATGTTCCTTATGGTTGGTGTAGAATAGGAGAACAAGTAGGCATTAAAAGTAGTAAGGGAGGTAATTTAAATGTATTTGGATTGCTTAACTTGCGTGGAGAACTAAGCAGTTTTGTAAGCACCCAAAACATTAATTCTAAAGTTATCATTGATTGTATAGATCAGTTTGTAGAAACAATTGAAAAAACGACTGTTCTAGTGTTAGATAATGGACCTTGGCATATTTCTAAAGAAATAGAAGAGAAAATAGAGGAATGGGAAGAGAAAGGAGTACTTATTTTCTACTTACCTTCTTACAGTCCACATTTGAATCCCATAGAAACACTATGGAGAAAAATCAAAATAGAGTGGTTAAGACCTCAAGATTTCACGAGTAAAGAAGACTTACATCAAGCTGTAAAAAATATTCTAAAAAAATACAATAGTAAAAAGTATAAAATTGATTTTACTATATATAAAGGAAAATTGTTACGATAATTATGTCTAACTACTTACTATTCCGTTAGAATATCTATCTTTGAAGAAATTAATAATATCATTTTTCCAAGAATTAAACGTATTTATAAATCTATTTAGAGCCTTATGATTTATTTTTTGAGCTTCTTCTATCCATTGGTCTAGTAGTTTTTTAGCTTCTTGTTTACTCAAATCAGTATTAAATATATTTTGTAATTCCACTTTCATAAAATACACCTGTCTAAGCGTTGAGCTAAACCTAAACGCTTTAAGTAAAACTCGTCTTTCTTTATAAGTAAGGTCTTTCCATGCCTTGTATAAAAGCCATTTTATTTGCTTGAAATGAACGTTTTTATCATCTTTTCGTCGTAATTCTTTACGAATGCTATCTAGCACTTTATTACAATGCTGAAAAAAATGAAAGCGATCTATTACTACATCAGCGTTAGGAAATACTTCTTTTGCTGTATTTGAAAATCCCTCCCACATATCACAAGAAAATACTTCTATACTAGTACAAAAAACTTCGCCTTTGGATAAAAAATAGGCTTTTAAATACTCTTTATTACGGTATTCTAAAATATCCCAAACTTGACCTGTATCTAAATCTACTAAAACAACAGCATATTCCTTTTTTCCTTTTTTGTAAGCAAATTCATCAATACCTAAACGTCGAGGAAAATAATCTAGGTGTTTTTTTATCTCACGTTTACTATAGGTTTTAAAAATACCATCTAAAACATCCCAAAGTATGTTTTCTCGGATAGCTACTTCTTTGAAACTGCTATCTTTCAAACATAAATAAAGATATTTTTCCAAACGATGAGTTTGATTTTTTTGCTTAGAAACAAAACTAAAAACTTCTTGAAAGTAACGAGTACAATCTTGACAATGAAATTGACGAGAAGTTAAGTGTAAATAAACCTCTTTGTCTAAAATATTTCGGTCACGAACAATACGTTCTGAAGTAGAAGTCACTTTATTGCACTTTTTCAAGCAATTAGGACAAATAGAATCGGCTAAATTACTTTCTCCATAAATAGTTAAGCGAAGTGGAGAAGATTCTATTTTCGTTACTGAAAAATCTGAAAAACCTAATAAAATTGCTATTGTGTTAGTATCCATAGAAAGGCTAAATTAAGAAATTATCGCTAAATTGTCGGAAGAACCATAAAGTTTTCATTTTTACCATCTAATGCTTTACTCCATTTCAATAAATCTTCTGTTGTGGAAGTAATTCCACCTGCTCCAATACTGTTTTGAATAAAATAAAACGGCTCTACTTTTCCATACAAAAAGGCTTTTGTTAGATTAGAATTTTCGGTTTTGCTTTCTCCAAAAAAAGTATTATTCATTTCTAAAGGTTCAAAAATTCGTTCGTTTAAGACTGTTCCGAAATCTTGATTTGTTATTTTTTCAATGATTCTTGCTAAAATAACATAATTCGAATTTGAATAAGCAAACTTTTTACTCGGCTCAAACTCCAAACTATCACTACAAAAACGCTTGACTAATTCTTCGGATGAAAATGCTTTTGTCATTATTTGAGTAACATATTCATTCTTTTTCAGATAATCTGGAATTCCACTTTGATGGCTCAAAAGCTCTGAAATTTTAACTTTCTTGTGTCTATAACTTGGTAAAAACTTTCCAACTGAATCCTCAAAACTAATCTTTCCTTCATTTTCTAATTGCAAAATAAGCATTGCTGTAAAGGTTTTGCTCAAAGACCCAATCCGAAATTGCGAATTTTGAGAGTTTTGAGTAAGTTCATTATTATAGCTTTTTTGTAAAATTGTTTTCCCATCATAAACGATAAGTGCATTTCCATTAAACAAACCTTCATTGTTATAAAAAGTAAGTAGGGAATCCATTCGAATCGTTTTATCTTTTGAAAATTTATATAATTTTTCCTCTATCTGAGTTTTTAGGTCGTTTGCCTTGTTGTTGGCTTCCAAAACTTTCGCAATTTCTACAAAATCATTTGAAGGCAAAACAATCGTATAATTTTTCCAAAAATCTTTATCATAAATAGAATTTTGATGTTCGATGAGTTTTCCTTTTCCTAAAATTTCGTCTTCTTCAAAAGGCGTTTTATTGGTCGTGTCAATTTCCGTAGTGAGATAATCAACTTGTGTATCCAAATCAAAATTGAAATTCTGACGAGTAGAACTAAAATTAAGGACTACATTATCTGAAATAGTATTCAAATAATAAATATTGCCTACTTTTTTATATTGAATTTGATAACGATTACTTAGCACTTCAATATGAATATCAAGCAAATTCATCAATGCTCGTGTTGCCAAATCGCCATATTTATGATATTTGATTCCTTTTTCACTCAATTTAAAATCAAAATAAAGAAAAGCAAAGGTTTCTTTATCAATCAAAATATAGCCTTTATAACCCGATTTTTTCTCCTCTTTTTGCTCAAAAGTAATTTTGAAATCCACTTTTCCATCTACCATTTTATAATCTTCCAATTCAAAAGTATGTAGTTTCAGACCTTTTTTAGTGAGCAAATCAATCCCTTTTTCATAGTTTACAACATCCATCTCAAATATTCCTTTCGGTTTCATACCTAAATCAATTCCTTTTGAAGCCTTTTCATCTTTTATGGCTCTCATTTTTTCTAGCTTAAATTGCTGATTCGGATTTTCTGTTTTGGAAAGATGAAGGTCAAAGACAGCCTCAGACAAATGCACATAGTTTTTTCCTTGTTGAGCATCCTTTTGGGAAACAACTCTATAAAAGCCTTTCGTTTTATGAGATTCGTTATAATAATTTTTAGGAATATTTTCTATTGCTTTTTGGATAATAAAATCGGCTGTATAATCTTGAACAACGATTTCATTGAGCTTAGTTTGGTCAGTTTCTAAGAAAATGACAGTTTTCTTTTGAAAAATTAAATCAGAAACGGCTATTTTTTTGGTTTTATAACCGATATAAGAAATAAAAAGCGTGTCATTTTTCTGTTTTTGAGGGACGAGAAGTCTAAACTTTCCTTCTGAATTACTGACAGTTCCTAGTTGTGTCGTTTTGAGATAGACATTACAAAAAGGTAAAATTTCTTTGGTTTCCTCGTCTTTTAAAACACCTTCTATTACGCTATTTTGAGCAATTAGAAAGGAGTTTGATAAAAAAAATAAAGACAACAATAAAAAGAAACTGCTAGATTTTGTTGAAGAAAAAGACATTTTGAAGTGAGTTAGGTGGTTTTCAGCTAAGAACTAATTTTAGATTTCTAACTCACTACGGTAGAATTTGGGGTTTTGTTGAAGAGGTTTATAAACTTTGACAGTTCTTTCATAAGACTGTCAATAGTTAGTTTGCAACTATTTTCAAAGTCATTTCGGATTACCAACAAAACTACTGACAAAGTTTTTCTTAAAAAGAAACACTATTTTTTATATTTTCATCAAACCCAACTTCTTTCCTTCTTTAAGCATAAAATCAAAGGCTTCTTCGTATTCGTTTCTAATTTCGCCTTCCAAAATAGCTTCACGAATAGCAATTTTTATTTTTCCTACTTCTGCTGAAGGTTTCAAACCAAAGGTTTTCATAATTATTTCGCCATCAATGACAGGCTGAAAAGTACGCAACTGGTCTTTTTCTTCTACCTCTGCCATTCGTTTTTCTACTCTATCAAAATTTTGCAAGTAACGCTGTACTCTGCTATGGTCTTTTGAGGTAATATCGGCACGACAAAGCATCATGAGCGCATCTGTATCTTCGCCTGCCTCAAAAAGCAAACGACGAATAGCCGAATCAGTAATTGTTTTTTTGACAAGTGCAATCGGACGCAAATGTAGCTTTACCAATTTCTGTACAAAACGCATTTTTGCATCTAAAGGAAGGCGTAGTTTTTTAAAAATAGCTGGAGTCATTCGTGCGCCTTTGTCTTCATGTCCGTGAAAAGTCCAACCTGCTTTTGGATGAAAACGTTTTGTAGCTGGTTTTGCAATATCATGCAAAATGGCAGCCCAACGCAACCACAAGTCATCCGAAACCTTCGCTACATTGTCCAAAACCTGCAAAGTATGATAAAAATTATCTTTGTGTCCTTTTCCATCAATATATTCTACGCCATGCAAATCTGTCATTTCAGAGAAAATCAGCTCTAAAAGTCCACATTGATACAGCAACTTAAAACCATACGAAGGAGGATTCGAAAGTATAATTTTATTAAGTTCGGTAGTAATTCTTTCTTGTGAAATAATCTTTATTCTTTCTTTTTGAGTAGAAAGAGCTTCAAAGGTATTTACTTCAATATCAAAGCCGAGTTGAGAAGCAAAACGCACAGCACGAAGCATACGCAAAGGGTCATCAGAAAATGTCTTTTCAGGAGCTAAAGGAGTACGAATTATTTTTTTACGCAAATCTTTCATTCCATCAAAAGGATCTAAAAATTTCCCATACGTTTCTGCATTTAAGCTAACAGCAAGCGCATTTATAGTAAAATCTCTGCGTTTTTGGTCGTCTTCTAATGTTCCTTCTTCTACGGTTGGTTTTCTTGAATCAAAATCGTAAGATTCTTTTCTTGCACCTACAAACTCAACTTCTATTTTTTGTTTGGTTTGTTCGTCTTCTAGCGTAATCATAGCCGTTCCAAAACGCTTAAAAATAGAGACTTTCACAAAAATATTATTTGCTTGTCCATACGATTTAGCTACATGTTTGGCAAGTGTAATTCCACTTCCAATACAGACAATATCAATATCTTTAGTTTCTTTTTTTCGCTTTAATAAAAAATCTCGTACAAATCCACCTATTACAAAAGTTTCTAAATTTAGCGCATCAGCACTATTTTTTATCCACTCAAAAATAGAGGTTTGATTTAATAATTCTTTTAATTCGGCTGGTTGTTTTGTTTCAGTTGTCTTCATAGTGCAAAAATAACATTTTTTGTCTATAAAAGATAGCTATTATTTTCAAATCATCGAACTATCAACCCTTTTTTACCTTGGTAGTTTCTAACACTACTATACAAATACTTGTCTGCATTTTCTACAATGCTTTCAACAACAGGATTGTTATGAATGTAATTTAGACTAAAATTGTATTTTAAAGCGCAACATTTATTTTTTGGAGTATTACGAGGAACAGGGAAAATAGTTATTATTCAAATAGTTCAACACTTCTAACAAACCAGTTGTCATCATAAACCGTTATGCTTTCTCTTTCTTTAATAGTCGATAACTTGTGATTAGGTTGATAAATCAAGTTTTGTTTACTGTCAAAGTAATTAAACCAAGAATAAACTATTTTATTATTCTTTTCACTCTTCGTAGGAGGTCTTACTTTCCTATACAAAACTTTCCAAATATATTTCCCAAAATCTCGTCATTTGACACTTCGCCAGTAATCGAACCTAGATGTTCTAAAGCTGTTCTCAAATCTAAAGAAAGCAAATCGCCTGTAAAACTCATTTCTAGCGCATTCAGAACATCATCTAAAGCTAAATTTGCATTTCTTAGACTTTCATAATGACGTGTATTTGTTACGAGCGTATCGCCAGCATTAAAATTATCAGCTTGAATGACTTCTAAGATTTTTGTTTTTAACTTTTCAATATCTTCTTTGTCGGTTGTGTTATTGGCTTGTGTAAAAATGGTATTTGATTCTTTTGCCCACGTTTTGAGCCAGTCAAATTTAGATTCTTTTTCTGTTTCATTTTCTATCTCATTCTCTATTTTTACCCAAAAATCAGCCTTATTCAAAATAAAAAGCGTATTGATATTCAGTTCTTCAATTTCCTTTATTTCTTCAAAAAATGCTTCCTTTGTTATAGTTTCATTGAATAATTCTGCTAAATCAATCACATATAAAATAAGCGATGCCTCTGCCATTTTTTTTCTAGCTCGCTCTACTCCAATAGATTCTACTTTGTCTTCTGTCCAACGCAAACCTGCCGTATCTATAAAACGAAAAGCAATTCCTTCAATACTTATTTCATCTTCTATAAAATCTCGTGTCGTTCCTGCAATTTCTGAAACGATGGCTTTTTCTTCATTCAAAAGTGCATTCAAAAGAGTAGATTTTCCTGCATTTGGCTTTCCTGCAATGACTGTCGGAACACCATTTTTGATAGCATTTCCAAGCTCAAAAGAAGTTAATAATTGCTCAATTACGGTTTGAATTGTTTTTACTAATTGAGTTAGTTTTTCACGCTCAGCAAACTCTACATCTTCTTCTCCAAAATCCAACTCTAATTCTATCAAAGAAACAAAATCAAGAAGTTGCTGACGAAGTTCTTTTATTTGAGAAGAAAAACCACCACGAAGTTGAGAAATAGCCACTTTATGCGATGCTGCCGAATCTGCTGCAATCAAATCAGCAACGGCTTCAGCTTGTGCCAAATCAAAACGACCATTTAGAAAAGCTCTTTGTGTAAACTCTCCAGCTTTTGCATAACGAACAGGCGAGTTATCCAAAAAATTCTGAATAATTCGTTTTACAATAAAAGGCGAGCCATGACACGATATTTCTACTACATTTTCTTTTGTAAATGAATTGGGCGTTTTGAAAATTGTAACAACTACTTCATCCAAAATTTCATTTTCAAGACTTCTGATTGTTCCAAAATGAACAGTATGAGTTTTTTGTTCTAACAAATTCTTTCCTTTAAAGAAGGTTTGTGTATGCAAAATAGCATCTTTTCCAGAAAGACGAACAAGCGCAATCGCCCCACGTCCAGCAGGCGTAGAAAGAGCAATAATAGTATCAGAAAAATCAGTAAATTTCATAAAAATAAAGTAAGAAGTATGAGGTATAAAGTAAGAAGTAGTACAATTAATAAACAGTTTTTCCTTAAAATGAGAAGTAATATATAAAGAAACTAGTTTTCAAAAAATAGTATTTACTTCTGACTTTAAACTTCATTTTACTGGTAACTGATTACTACTAAGTAACTGGGCAAAATTATTTATAGGTTAATGAAATCTGTCTGACACCTCAAAGGTGTCTTGACAGTTTAAATTTCCATTTTCTAATTCTTTTTTAGATATGTTTTATTTTGCTCTGTTACTTAACTGGTTACTGTACTGCCGCTGCTTTAACAATATCTACTATAATTGGTTTTAGTCCACTTCTCAAAAACTCAACGGCTACTACCATTACGATAAGTCCCATTAGTCGCATCAAAATTTTGTTTCCTGTTTCTCCTAATGCCTTTGATATTTTTGAAGAAGCCCAAAGAGTAACAAATGTAATCAAACAAATGAAAAGCATTACACCTATCAAAACAGCTTTTTTATCAAATGTTTCGGCATCTTGCATCATAACAATAGAGTTAGTAATTGCACCTGGTCCACAAATCATTGGAATAGCTAATGGCGTAATAGAAATATCTGTAACATAACTTTTGACAGTTTCTTCAGCTATTTTAGTACGAATAAGGCGTGCTTGAAGCATATCATATCCCATCATAAAGAATATAATCCCTCCAACTACACGAAAAGCATCAGCAGAAATACCAAAAAACTCAAAGAGTAATTGTCCTGAAAAAGCAAAAGCAATCATTGTAAAAAAAGCTGTTATAAGAGCTTTTCGTGCTGTTGCAGTACGGTCTGCATCACTAAGGTCTGCTGTCATGGTCATAAAGACAGGCATTACTCCCAAAGGATTGATGATTGTAAAGTAAGTCGTAAAACAGAGCAATCCAAACTTGATTAATTCGTCCATTCTTATATTTATTTTCTAATTTTTATTCTAATGTAAAATAATATTTCTTCGTTTGTGTCTTTTTTTGAGGGTGCAAAATTACAAATAACAAATGAGAAAGTGAACCTTTGAATAAAAACTTATCTTTAAATAAAAAAATAAATTCGATTTTTTCTTCTTAAATTCTATTGAATATTTTTTAAAAAAAATAGAAAGAGTATTTGTTTTTTGAGTTATATATATTAAATTGTGCATAGCTTATAAAATATCAATTCAAGTTTGGTCATACATAGTACTGACTATTTCTACACAGTGATTTTATTTTTAACCTTATGATACTTACAAAAAGAAGGTATTTTTATCAAAAAATAAGCAAAGCGAATACTCTTTTTATTCGTTGAAACTATTATTTAATTAATTCTCCTATATTTCGGCAGAATATGCACGACGATTTTCAGATTACTAAATATTACAACGAGTTTAATAAAAATGGTATTACTGCTATTTTTCAAGGTGCTTTGTCGCAATCTGTTTTATCAGAAATAGCAGAAAACTTGAAAGAAAAAATTTCAGATAGAGAAACTATAAAAAGTAAAATATTTGCTATTTTTATAGAACTTGCACAAAATATTTATCATCATTCAGCAGATAAAAGACATTTCTATACTACTGATTCTCATATTGGAGTGGGAATAGTAGCTATTCGTGATTTACCCAACTCTTATACACTTAGTGCAGGAAATATGGTAAAAAAACACCAACGAGAAGCATTAGAGGAACGTTGTAGTTATATCAATGGCTTAGATAAAGAACATCTAACAGAATACTATAGACAGGAAAGAAAAAATGCAAAAGGCAAAACTAGTACAGGCGCACATGTTGGATTGATAGACATGGTTAGGCGTTCTGGAAATCCTTTAGAGATACGTTTTGATACAATTTCAGAAAAACTAAGTTTTTTTTCTATTACTGTAACTGTAGATAAAGACTGGCAGCCTATGAATAACAAAAAAAAGAAAAATGCCAAATTATAAAATTTAAAACAAATTGTTAGTATAACTCATTTATATTAACTTTTTTGAAATAACTATCTAAGAAAAGCATTAGCTATCAAAATTATAGCGAAAATTATGGAGAATTTTTTTTTCAAAGGACAAAAATTTACCCCTACTATTGATTTTAATGGGGAAACAGGAATTTTGAGTATAGAAGGACAGTCGTACCCTGAACACGCAGAGGAAATATTTGCGCCTGTTTTTGATTGGTTAGAGCGTTACTTAAATACTCCCAACAGAACAATTATACTTAATTTTCAGCTTTCCTATTTCAATACAGCTACTTCAAGACGTTTTCAAGACCTTTTAGAAACATTGGAGATATATGAAAAAGAAAAGGGTGGAAATGTAACCATAAACTGGCATTATAGAGAGGATGACTATGATATGTTAGAGAATGGAGAAGATTATATTGAGGCTATTGACTTAAATATTAATCTAGTTTCGGTAAAACATTCAGAAGAATAAACTTTCTTCAAAAGAATATAATTATAATAAAAGCCAAATAAATTTTACTTTATTTGGCTTTTATATTTCTAGCATTATTTTACATCTTGAATATCAATTACTGTATCTTCTTCACGAAGAATAGAATCTAACATTTTTTGCATATCTAAGGATTCTTGTGCCAAAACATTCGAATGTGGCATTGGTGGGTTTTGAGGAACAAAGAGTGTATAAGTTTTTCTTTGTGCTAGGTCTTTCTTATCAAAGGTAAGTTTGTTCATCAAAAGCCAAGGATTGTGATACTTTAGTGTTTTATAACTCATTCCATACTGGGCAGCACGTGCAGCAATATCATTTACGGTAGTATCAAGTACAATTTTTCTATATTTTATTGGAGGGTAACGCAATTCTTTAGGAATAACAAATCCATATTTTTCAGGGTTTTGCATAATTTCTTTAAATGCTAAAGCACGATAAATATAACGAGCTGTTTCGTTGTTTAAAGCTACATCATAGTAAGAAATAGCATTTTGATTGCGTAATGCTGCATTCATTCCTCCCATTCCACGATTATAAGAAGCTGCTACGAGTGTCCAATTTCCAAATTTTTTGAAAGAGCGTTTTAGATATTTACAGGCTGCACGAGTAGATTTTTCGATGTGAAAACGCTCATCTACTTCTTTAGAAATTTCTAAATCAAATTCTTTTGCTGTTTCTTCCATAAATTGCCAATAACCATCTGCTCCAGCAAAAGAACGTACATTTTCAAGTCCACTTTCAATAACAGCAATGTACTTCATATCTTCAGGAACTTCTTCTTCTCTCAAAATTTGCTCAATTATTGGAAAAAACTTTTCAGAGCGTTTGATTATCAAACTGGTAGAAGAATGACGAAAAACATTGATATATAATTCTTTATCAAAACTTTCTTTTACTTCTTCATCATATAAAGGAACTTGTTCTCCACAAAATTCAAAGGTTGAGGGAACACGAATCAGCACATTATGATAACCTTCTGGCAGAGTTGTGATTTCACTTTTTAGGGTTTGTGTAAACATTTGCACCAAAATACAACCTAATAAAAAAGCAATAGTAAGTAAAATTAAACCAGTTTTTAGACGGTTGCTCATAGAAAAAGGGAGAAGAATAAGAAGAAAATAAAATTAGGCTGCGAAAATGTATTTTATACTAATTTAGCAGTCTTTATGTATCCAAAATTAGTAAACTAAATTCAATACTAAAAGGAATAAGAATAAAGTTTTTACAATAAAATTAGCAAATAGCTCAAAAAAAGGTTTAAAAGTGTATAGCAAAAAAATAACCTTTGAATTATGTGACAATAATTCAAAGGTTATTACAAGTAAATGTCATTTAAGCAGCATTTATTAGGTTTGTGCTAAAAATTGTTCACTAAACAACTCAAAAGTTAGTTGTGTTTCATTTCAGACTCTATATTAACCCATTTTACTTTCCAATTTTGTTTTTGATACTCTCCTGTTGTATAAAAAAGAAATTTGTTATCAGGTGTTACGTATGGATTTCCTTGCCCAAAATTATTTATTTTATCACTTAGTTTTCTTGTGTTTTTCCACCCTCCATTTCCATCATTAAAACTTATTATCAAATCAAGTTGATTTCCAATAGCAGCAAAAATAATATAATCTTCGTTAGGAGAAATATAAGGTGTACATTTTCCCCTTGGTGAATCTACTGTAATCAATATTTTTTCTGCATCTTGAAACTTGCCATTCACATTTTTTGATTTGTAAATATCCATTTCACTATAATCTAAATTACTAGAATGAAAATAGAGTGTTCCAGAATTAGTAATGGTAGGATGAGAAACTAATTTATTTCTCAAATTTGGAATATCTACAAAAATAGGTTTGCTCCATTTTCCATCAGTTTTATTTGATTTCCAAATATGCCAAGTTGAACTTATTCCATCCCCATAAACTGGTCTTGTCGAACTAAAATAAATTGTCTTTCCATCTGGTGAAAAACTCATTCCGTGTTCATTGTATTTACTATTGAAAAATACTTCTTTAGGTTCAGACCAAACATTATTACTTTTTTCAATTACATAGACTTCAAATTGTTCAAAATTTGTATCAGAAATAGTGTAATAATATTCTTCTAAATCAGGGCTAAATATTCCTTTATGAATAAGCATATTTTGAGGAATTACATCTTGTCTAAACTCAAAAGGTGTATTATTCGGAACTTTTTTGCTTAATAATTGGATTTTGGTATTTTCTATTTTAGCTTTACAGCTTACAAAAAGAATGATAAAAAGTAAGAGAATTTTGAGTTTATTCATTTTTTATAGTAAAAGAATTTTGATTTCAATAATAATAAACAACTTCAAAAAGAATAATCAAAGATTATCTATTTCTATATTTCTCTCTAGAAATTTTATTTTTGACTTTTCTTTCCTTTGCTTCACGTTTTTTTCTAGCTTTTACTTTCCAAGGTGCATCAATTTGCCAATCGCCAGCCATAATACAACCATACGGCAAAATTTTGTCTTCTACTTCGCCAAGTCCAAATTCTTTCATTTGGTCTTGTACATTTTGAGCATTTTTGTAAGCTGATGGCAATTCAGAAATATCAATATGACCAGAGAAAAAACGAACGTCTAAACCTGTTGTTTCTTCTGCAAAAACTTGTTCTTTTGTCTTGTTACCTTTGCTCTTTTTGTGCTGAGTACGACTGACATCTCTACCTGCACCATGTGGCGCAAAACCAAGATTAGAATCTGTAGTCTGACCTTTTACAATCAAAATTGGCTCACTCATATTCAACGGAATCAAACGCAAACCATCTTTAGAATCTGGAACAAATTTATCATCTAAAGGTGTTGCTCCTTTGGCGTGATAAAACAAATCATCTTCTTTAAAAACAAAATTATGTTCGTTCCAAAACTGGTCTAATGTTTCTACTTTTAGTCTTCTTTGTGTAGTATCATGAATAATTTTGTGATTCAATTTTGTCCATTCTCTAATGATTTGAAGAGCTTCCCAATACTGTTTTCCTTCTTCGGTATCGTAAGGAATCCACGCATTTTTGGCTAGTGTTTTTGGAGAAATTTCTTTTCTAAAAACCTCTGCTAGTTTCATTCCTGTACTATACAAGTTTGCTCCAAAACCACGACTTCCATGGTGTGTTACAAGCATTGTTTCACCTGTTTTTTCAGAACGCCCCACATACAAAAAATGATTTCCATCGCCTTGAGTTCCTAAATGTGTACGAGCAAAACTCAAACTTCTTTCAGAATTTAGATAATAATTTCCTTTTATTTTGTCCTCCAAATCTCTAGGCAAATCAAATAAATCTTTTCGCCCTCCTCCTCCAAAATGAGTAAGTGCATGTGCTTTATCCAATACTTTTTTAGGGTCAATTTGTCCTAAATTGGTCATCATAACCGAGCAACAAATATCTGCACTATGCATAGCTGGATGAATGGCATTTTTGGCAACAGCAATTCCACCCACAGGAATCTGACCTGTTCCACCAGTCGGACAAGCATCTGGCATGACTGCACCTTTTACCAAAGTAGGAGTTTTCATGAGTTCCTCCATTGTTTTATGGATTTGCTCTACATTCGAAATTTCTTTTTCAGATTCAGCACGAATATTTTTATGATAATCAAGCGCAACAGAAAAAGGTTCGATAATAGTTGGTCGTATTGATTCTAAATAATTCAGTAATCTATCGCCTTCAAGATTGTTTTTATTAGCGTATTCGATAGCTTCTTTAAACCATTTGTTTGGCTTAAATCCTAAATCAATAAGTGTTTTTCCAGTAATCATTGTCTTTTGTTGTTTTATCTTGACTATTTTATTTTCTTAGAACTATAAACCATAAGAAAGGTCAAATTAGTTCATTCATACAAGCTGAAAGACGACAAAGTTATTTGCAATTTTATTTCATTACTTAAATAAACAACTCCTGTTTTTGACATATTCTTTCCTAGCAGTTGTTCATCAACTGTCAAACTAAACTTCCCCAAAAAAGCCTTTACTTAGCAAAAAGTAAAGGCCTTTTCATTTGTAATCCACTAATCACAAATTATTTATTTTGATTTTGATAACTTACGTTTTCATTTTCTCCGTTTTCTTCTTCAGAATCAACATGTTTGGGTAAGAAAATACTAAAATCTGTATATTCTCCTTCTTTCGAATCTACTTGAATTTCTCCTTTGTGAATATTTCTGACAATATCATAACAGATTGAAAGTCCTAAACCTGTTCCTTCGCCTGCTGGTTTGGTAGTGAAAAATGGATTAAAAATTTTATCCATCATTTCTTGTGGAATTCCTGTTCCGTTATCCCTAAAAATAATCTCTATGTTGTCTTCGTGATTGATGGTGCGAACGGTTAGCATAGGTTCAAAATCTTCGCCTAATTTTCGTTTTTTGTTGTAGAGTGCATACAATGAATTACTTACAACATTTAAAAATACACGTCCCAAATCTTGCGGAATAATTTTTACGTTAGTTACATCTGCATCAAGATTGGTTTCTATTTTGGCAGCAAAACCTTTATAATTATTAATTGTGCTATGATAAGCCAAACTAATATATTCTTGCAACATCGTATTAATGTGTGTGTCTTGATAAACTCCTTTTCTGTCTTGTGAGTGCATCAACATATTATTAATTATGCTGTCAGCACGTTTTCCATGTTCATGGATTTTCTCGGAATTTTCATTCAGATTCTGCAAAATATCTTTAATATCTTCTACATCATCAGGCGTAATATCTTTCAAACTTCCCTCCACAATATCTTTTCCTACATTAGCAAAAGTGTCATTGAGTTCGACAATCATTTCTTTCGAAAGCTCTGAAAAATTAATAATAAAATTCAGAGGATTTTTTATTTCATGAGCTATTCCTGCTGTTAGTTCGCCCAAAGAGGCTAATTTTTCTTGTGCAATAACTTGTTTTTGTGCGTTTTTGAGCTTACTAAGTGTTGTTTCTAGCTTAAGGTTAGTTTCTTTTATTTGAGAAAGAGCTTTTTTGAGTTCCGAAGTTCGTTCTTCTACTCTTCGTTCTAACTCTGATTTATGATTTTTTTCTAGCTTGATAATACTTAAATAGGCATTAATACGACTTGTAAGCTGATAATCATCAATCGGTTTGGTCAGATAATCAGTTGCACCTAGTGAAAATCCTTTTTCTTTAAATTCTTCTGATTTGTAAGCTGCTGTCAAGAATACAATAGGAATATTTCTTGTTTTCTTTCTGCTACGAATAAGTTTTGCAGTTTGAAAACCGTCCATTTCAGGCATTTGAATATCCAAAATAATAAGGTCAATCGATTCACGCATCAACACCTCTAAGGCTTCAATACCCGAATTTGCCTCTACAATTTCGATTTCTTCAAAATGTTCTTCCAATAATGCACGAAGAGTAAATAAATTACTCGGGACATCATCTACGATAAGTACCTGAATGCGAGATAGTTGCTCAGACATGCGTCTTTTTTTAGTTGATTAAGTTTTAATTTGGCTTTTTTGTGTTCTACTCATTTATATACGACTATAAACTTTATCTTTTTCTATACACAAATTCTTAAAAAAGTAGAATCTGTAAATACAATCCTAAATATACAATTTTACAAACACCTTTACAATTTTACATCTTTCTTTGCAATAATACAACCTTATTGAACTACAATTTTGTTTGAAGTTCATTTTTTAGACAAAAATAGAGTTTGTTTCTATGAATGAAGCTGATTTGGAGTAATTTATTTCAAAAATAGTTTCATTATCTTTAACAGTTCTATCCAAATATAGAAATATAATTTTAAAAAAATAGCTCTGAACTACAATTCAAACTTATAAAAACCAATTAACTCTTGTTCTTAGGTTGGTATTCAGTCGTATTTTCTGAATCCTGTACCTCCCAAAATAGTCGTAAAAGCACTTTTAAAGGGAGTTGAAAAGCGTAAGTATCGTGTCTTTAGTCCAAAACGTTGGGGATTTATGTGGTTTATTCAAACTCTTCTTACTATTTTTGGAGATGCTAGTTTGGGTAAACTAAAAAAGTACAAGAGCTTATTCAAAAGTCTGACACCACAAATTGAGTTTAACAATTTTTACATTTGCTTGGATTAATTCTTGTAAAATCATTATTTTTCAGATTAATTAATTCAAAAAAGAGTAAAAAAACAGTTATTTAACTCTAAAAAGCTATTTTTGCATAATCACTTTTTTTGCAAACTATTTTTTTAATTTTATCCTCATAATCAAACATTGAAACTAATATCAATGTTGTTTTTACTAAAACCCATTCTCAAACTTATACTTTTATGATATATTCATTTTCTTCTTCTCATTTAATGAGAATTTTTCGAAGCACACTTTCTAAGGTTTGTTTTTTATTATTGTTAGCATTTTCTTCTTCTCTGTTTTACTCTACGTTGTATGCTCAAAAAAATACAACTAAAATCAGTGAGGATGAAAAACAAAAAGCTAGAGACAAAGCTGCTGAGGTCATTATCAAGAAAAACTTAATGGAATTTGCAGAGGCTTATTCCAAGCTAGGTAATACAAATGATGTAAAAGCCGTCATGAAACACATGGCAAAAGATGTTACTTCTACACTCGTTACATTCAATATTTCTGGTAGAGGCTCAGTTTTGAATAGCGATTATGAAGGCTTTTTGAGTTATTTGACAAAAATCACACGTACAGAAGGCTTAAAAATCAATTATTCTGTAAAAGAAGTATTGAAAAATGAAGTAAAAGGAGATATTGGAATCATTGTCTATGTAGTAGAATATGAAATTACAAAAGACAAAGACATTTGGTCTAAAGGAACTGAAACAGTGTCGATGGTTTTTAGAAATGAAAAACAAACTAGCGATTGGAAAATTGCTCATTACTCAGTGATTGGAACAGAAGATGAGCGTATAAAAGGCGTTTGTTCGTGTGAACTTTATAAATCTAGTACAGGTATCAACTCTGGAAATTATTTAGTAAAAACGATAGTTCCAAGTGGAAAAAATTATTCTACTCTAGTAAATAATTTTGAATTTCTCTATGAAAATCAAGGTGGACAAGGAGGAGAGCGTACAGTTAGAGTAGGTGATAATATCTATAAATGGACACAAACAGGTGATATTTTCAAACAAAATGCTGATGGAACACAAGGAGAATTGGTAGCCAAATCACATCCTAATGATGAAGTTTTAGCAATTATGTCAATTTTGAAAGGCGATGTTTATTCAGAAAACTGTACAAATATCAACTTAAAAAGATAATTCTTTTTAGATATTGATGTTTTACTCAACACAATAGCAAAAATCGTATGCAAAAGCATTTTCTAATTTTTTAGAAAATGCTTTTTTTGTGTCTCTCTGAATGAGATTTATAACTTTCCTGTTATATCATAAACTAAATAGCCTATTATTTCGTGTATAATTCTGCCCCATTTTGCCATAGCATCTTCTGTAGGAATCAAACTAGAAATAGTAAGTGTATTTTTTCGTTCGGTAGAAATAAAATCCGTAGAAAATCCATCAACTTCTAATCCTGCGTTCTTAAAGCAACCTAGCGAACGTCTCAAATGAAAAGCCGAAGTAATAACTAAAACTTGATGTTGATTAGTTGAAATTGAATTGATTTTTTGTCTATTATCTTTTAAAAATTGAGATGAAAATTGAGCATTTTGGTATGTATTTTTTGATTTGGATTCTATCAAAATATCTTCTTCTTTGATGCACATATCTTTGAGCATATCTCTATATGTGTAGGTTCGCTTAGGTAGTTTTTCTTCTCCTGTCATAATATTTATCTCTTCTGACATTCCAACAATCAATATTTTTTTTATTTTTCCTTCATTATACAATCGAACAGCTTGTATAAGTCTATCTATTCCTGCACTAGCATAAATTCTATCTTTTGGTTCTTTTCCTGCATTACTCATTCCTGTCAAGACGATTCCTAGGTCATAGTTTTTGACTTCTTTTATTGGAGTTGGAGGAATCTCCCAAAGCAAATATATTTCATTTGCCAAAAATGGATTTGTAAAAAGTAAAAACATAATGACACCTATTTTTAGTGATTTTGAACGCCATTTTTTTATAAAAACAGCGATTAATAAAAAAATAGCAATCCAAGTAATAGGCATTAAGAAATAAAAAAGTGTTTTGGATAAGAAAAAAAACATAGAGAATGAATTATTAGAGGTTGGATATTAAAGAAGATAAAATACATACTACAACATCATTTTTTCAAATAAAATCTCTTTAGTTTTTATGATTTTGATAGTTTTGCTTAAATAGAGTTGTATAAGATACGATTTTAATGACTATTTTTTTGTAATTTCGATTCTTAATTCAGAATAAAAGTTAATTCATCATTTTTTCTTTTGTCGAATTTATTTTATCTGTAAATAATCTAATTATCAGATTAAATATGTAAACTTACTACTTCTATATTTAGAAAAAAGATATTCATTAAATTAAAGATAATTATATTCTAACGACATTTATCAAGAAAATAATTTTTATGTTGAAAAATAATATACTGCTATTTACACTCTTTCTAGTCTTTGCTTTTTTATCTACTTCTAGTTTTGCACAATTAAGTGGAGAGCAAAAGCAACTACAAAAAAAACTAGAAATCTCTGAACGCTATTTTGAAGATGGCGATTACAAAAAGGCTTTATCCGAAACCGAACAGCTCTACAAAAAAGCACAAAAAAGAGGAAATACCAATGTAGCCATCCAAATAGAAAAATATTTAATCAAATATTATGAAGCGACAGGTGAAATTGTAAATTTTCATGCGATGGTAAAAAAGTTTTTAGAACATCGTAAACAACAGGGCGAAGATAGCAAAGGATATGGATTAGCATTGTTACATGCTGCAAAATACTATGCTGAATATTCATTTACACAGCAAGCCGAAACTTATTTGACAGAAGCTAAAAAAATACTAGGCGAAAAGCCAACCGAAAACTATATCTTTTCAGATTTATATTATACTCAAATATGTATTGATTTTCAAAGAGGTAATTTCTTGAATATATTGGATTATCAAATTCAAGATTTATTAAGTGTTCAGAAATCACTCATCGAAAAACAAACACAGTTTTATAGTGATGTTTCGAAGCAAACAGAAACTCGTAATTTATCAGATAGAGAAGAGGTAAGAAGAAAAGCAGAGTATGCTCAAATACTATCTCTACAAGCAGATGCTGCACGATTGGCAGGAAGATATGTAAAAGCTGCCGAATATATAGACCAAGCAGATAATTTTATCAAAACAGAATTATCAACTCGTCAGCTTGCCTATATTCGCAATCAATATGTTAGGATTCAACTTATGATTGATAATGGAGATGAGCGAGAAAAAATTAGAAAACTACTAGAAAAAACACTTTATCGTGCTGAAAGAACTGTCGGAACAGTACATAAAGATTATATCAAATTACATACTTTACTGATTGATTATTATGTAAATAGTGGATTTGTGGTACAAGTAGATGATGAAAAGAAAGGATTTTCTTTAAAACCAAAATTTTTGCAAAATATAAAATACAGTACAGAAAATGTTCGTCAGCGTTGGGAATTAGAACGTAATGCAGCAAAATATTATGGTACAGGACATTTACAGTATTCTACGGCACTTCAAGCAGATGCGATTTGGAATTATGAAAATCAGCGTTATGCTCAATCTATCAAAACGTTGTTAGATATGTATGAAAACACAAAACTTGTTCCCCAAGACCACCAAAGACGTTTATCTATCCTAGAAGATATTTATTATGTACGTTTGGCTGCTGATGATTATGAGGAAGCTGGCAAACTTATGGAAGAATGGGTAGCTTCTCACGCACGCATTCATGGAACAAAGACACTTGGCTACCATTTAGCAAATTTACAATTAGCCAAATTTTATTTTAATTATACTGAAAAATTCAATGAAGCAGGAGAACTCTACAATCTCCACATGACACCCTTGACAAATTTTGTTGAGCCTCAAAGTCTTATTTATATCAATTCATTAAATAACTGGATTGATTATTATATGGCTAATGACCAATTTAAGGAAGCCAATGAAAAATCAAAAGAAGCTTTAGATTTAATTCAAAAAAGATATGGTGATGCACATCCACGTTATGCTGCTCAACTTGAAATTGCAGCCCGTTTGAATATGCAACAGAGTAATTATAAAGAAGTTGATGGACAAGTACGAGAAATGTTGCAAATCTATGAAAAGCAATATAACCCTTCTTTAGCCTTCGAACATGCAAGAGCATTAGAAACGGCAGCACATTATTACATGATAATGGGACTTTACGACCGTGCAGAAGATTTATTAAATCAAGCCAAAAGAAGATTCAATCGTTCTAGTCAATCTATTGCAAATTCTGCCACGGCAGAAGAATTAGCATTCTTATATATAGAAACAGCCGATTTTAGTGCAGCAGAACAGCTTTTAAAGGAAACTGTAACAGAAAAAGAAAAAAGATATGGAACAGAAAGCCGTTTTCTGATTAACACCTATAATCAAAGCGCACATTTGGAATTTGCGAATGGAAAATATGTAGAGGCAGAAAAGTTTGCAAATAAAGCATTAGCTATTTCTGAGAATATATTTGGTCAAAACTCTATTCGTACTGTTGAGAGTTTGGGTATTTTGGCAGATTATAATTTGGCTATTGGAGATTATGAAAAAGCACAAGAATTTGCTCAAAAAGTACTCAAAATCAAAACCGAAGTATTGGGAAAAAATCACTTAGATAGAGCAAGTACACTTATTCAACTTGCTAGAATTAATTTTTACTCAACGGCTGATTGGGAAAAAGTGGCTAAAGAATTGGATGAAGCTAATCAAATGATTCTTGATAACTTAGGCGAAAACACACCTGTTTATGCTGGTTTTTTGAAAACATCAGCAGAACTTTATTTTGCTCATAAAGACATACAAAGTGCTTCTGATAAATTAGGAAAGGCTTTAAATATCTTAGAAAAAATTCCTTCAGCATCACTGGTAAGTTTGGCTGAAATAAATGTTTTATTAGGTGATTTACAAATTCAACAAGACAATCCTGATAAAGCAAAAGAATTTTATGAAGATGCTCAAAAGAAATATTCCAAAGTTTTTAGTGATGTTCATCCAAAATATGTAGAAGTTTTGGGGCGTATTGCTCGTATGTACTACGTGAAAAATAACTATAAAAAAGCAGAAAAATATTTGAGTGAGGTATTAGACAAACACAAAGAATATATCAATACTACTTTTGCAGTGCTTAGTGAAAGAGAAAAAGCAAAAAACTGGGCGCAAATTCGTCCAGATTTTGAATTCTTTAATCACCTTGTCATTCAACTACAACCTAAAAAGAAGAAATTATTACAGGATTTGTATGACAATATTTTGCTAACAAAAGGGATTTTATTAGGTCAATCACAGAAATTACGCAACGAGATTTATAAGAGAAGTCCTGACGATACATTGCGTATTAATTTCGAAAAATGGCAATTAAAGAAAATTAGGCTCAATTCGGCTTTAGCATTAAGTCCCGAACAACTCAAACAAGAAAATATAGATGTACGCACTTTGCAAAAAGAAATCGAAGACTTATCAAAAATCCTTTCTCGTCAATCTTCTGATTTTGCAGCAGCTAATAAAAGTAAAGCTCTTAGTTGGAAAGACATACAGAAAAATTTAAAGAAAAAAGAATATGCTGTTGAAATTATTCGTTATCGTGAATTTGATAAAGATTTTACGGATAGTATAAAATATATTGCTTTGGTATTGCCTTCTTCTGGAAAAATTGAACTGGCTCAAATGGGAGATGGAAACAAAATGGAAGATGGCGATTTGCAATATTATCGAAATAATGTAGAATTTTCTTTGGAAGATTATGAGTCTTATGAAACCTATTGGAAACCTATTGGAGATAAAATAGACCGAGATGCAGGCAAAGTTTATCTTTCTTGTGATGGTGTTTATAATCAACTTAATGTAGAAACATTTAGAATGGGACAAAATGACTTTGTAATAGATAATTATTTTATTGCACAACTTACAAGTACTCGTCAAATAGCAGAAAAAGAGATAGCGAACATATTTCCTAGTCATTTTGTGCTTTTTGGTAATCCTCTTTTTTATGTAGATTATGAAGGTACACAAAGTTTTCCGACACTTTTGGGAGCAGAACGTGAAGTAGAAATTATTTCTACTCAATTAAAAGGAGGAAATAAAAATGTAACAATGTATCTAAATCAAGATGCAAAAGAAGACCAAATCAAAAATATGAATAGTATAAATAATACTGTTTATCATATTGCGACACATGGTGTCTTTAAAGAAGATATTTCAGAAGAAGAACGTGAGCGTTCAGCAGTTTTAGGAACATATAATGACCCTTTTATGCGTTCAGGTTTGCTTTTTACAGCAGGTGGAAATATGGTTCAGAATAGAAACGTACACGAATACAACAGAGATGAAGGTATCTTGACAGCTTCAGAAGTAGCGACTCTCAATTTTAATTCTCCTCTTGTAGTAATGAGTGCTTGTGAAACTGGGCGTGGAGAAACCAAAGTAGGAGAAGGAGTGTATGGTTTGCAGAGTGCTTTTTTACTGGCTGGAGCTGATGCTCTTTTGATGTCTTTGTTTAAGGTAGATGATGATGCTACACAAGAACTAATGCGTATTTTCTATGAAAAATGGAATGAAACAGGCGATAAAAGAATAGCTATTAGGGAAGCAAAAAGAGAGCTTCGTCAGAATCCAAAATATGTAGAACCTATTTATTGGGGAGCTTTTGTAATGATAGGTAGGTAATATCGATGACAAAAAGGATAATTTATGACTTCAAAAGAAGTTGATTAATTAAAGCAAAAAAACTACCTTTGCAGTCCCTTTTATGAAAATAACTTATCACATCACACAAAATAAAATTAATTAGTAATTACTATTTTATAAATAAAAAAAATAATGGCTGAAAAAAATGACTTTACCTTCGATGTTATCGTTGAGATACCAAAAGGAAGTAGAAATAAATATGAATATGATGCTGAAAAACGTATGATTCGTTACGACCGTATGATTTTCTCGTCTATGCACTATCCAAGTGATTATGGGTTTGTTCCCGAAACACTTGCTTTAGATGGTGATGCATTAGATGTTTTGGTATTAGTTTCTGAGCCAACTTTTCCTGGATGTTTGATTGAAGTGCGTGCTGTTGGTATTTTTAATATGACAGATGAAAAAGGTCCTGATGCAAAAGTACTTTGTGTTCCTGTTTCTGATCCTATTTGGAATAGCATTCACAAATTTGATGATGTAAATCCTCACTTATTGAAAGAAATTGGACACTTTTTTGAAGTTTATAAAGACTTAGAAAAGAAAAAAGTATCGGTAGAAGATTGGCAAGACGAAAAACATGCTGTCGAAATTGTCTTGCAGTGTCAAGAGCGTTATAAAGAAAATAAAAAAGAAGTATTTTCTATTCGTCCAGGTATATAAGTATATAAACTTACTATATTTTATACAGAAGAAAATCCATTTTTGACTTAATTAAGTTGAAAATGGACTTTTTTTATGGAATCTATTTTTGTTTTTCAATAAAATTTAGATTCACGTTATTTACAGACACTTCAGAAAAGACTTTACTACAACACTAACACCTACTCAAAAATAATATTAATAAGTTTAAACTGAGATTCAATACTTATTTACATATCACGAATAGTTGTATCTGTGCTTATTGGTTCTTCTTTCTGAATATCTTGTTTGTTTTCATCTTTAATTTCATTTTGTTGATTTGAAGAATTGTCTCGGCTATCTTCTTTATCATTTCTCAAATCATTGTTTTTTTGACGTATTACTTCTGTAATAAAATACTTTGTATCGCCACGCCATGAGAAAGTACGGTATCTTTCTACATAAGAAATTCGGATTCGTTCTCCTGAAAGAGCTGCGTCTTTGAGGGCTTCTATTACTTGGGTTTGGTCATCTTCTACTGAAAACTCAAATTTTTCTATTGTATTTCCTTGGTCGTTGAGATTCATTTCACCTTCCCATGTTTTAAAAACATATCCCCTTTGACTTATTTTGATGACTACTCCTGCTCTATCACCCGTACTAAACGAACCGAAATAAAGAAAGCTACCTATTCCAAAAAATAAAATTAATACTATGCCTATTGAAACCAATGATACAAGTTTTACTCTACTGATTGCCATATTACTAGATTGAAATGTGTTTTGAAAATAACTAAGAAATAAATTTGGTGTTTTAATCACTTTTTTAAACAAACGTTTTCAGTACAAATAAGTTTTTTATTTTTCATACAAGTACCGTTGAGATTCCGATACAACCACCAAAAAAATAAGTTTAATTTAAAACGTTAAGATATAAAAAAATAAGTATATTTATTTTGATTAAATGTATTTTTGGACAAAATGAAAGAGGTTTCTAAACTTCAATGACGATGAAACCTTGTTGAGAGCTAAAAAATGAGTAAATTGTATAATTTTTGCACCAATTACATAATAAAATACAACCGTTGTTGAGACTTTTGCAATTAACGAGGTTAAACCAAATATAAAATCCCAATTATGAAAAAAAATCTTATTCTATCTTTATTGTTTTTATTTTTTATAGGTGTTTCTAATTTTGCCAAAGCTAATCAAATAATGATTGCGATGGACGAAACACAAAAAAATCATTTAAAAGCCTATGGAATTGCATTTGCAGTCTTGAAGCAAGATATGACTGTCGAATGGCTTTTAAATTATCGTGGTGGTAGTTTTATGTTTGATTACTCACGAGTTTTTGAGGAAGAAATGCGTCTTAGAGGTGTGAGTTTTGAAATCGTTTCAGAAGCACAAGCAACCCAAATTCGTAGTCAGATTGCAAAAGCAGATGTCAATCAAGATATTGTAAAGCTGGAAGTTGCTCCCAAAATTGCTGTTTATTCTCCCAAATCAAAACAACCTTGGGATGATGCTGTAACACTTGTTTTGACCTATGCCGAAATTCCGTATGATATTATTTTTGATGATGAAATCATGCAAGACAAACTACCTGAATATGATTGGTTACACCTACACCACGAAGATTTTACAGGTCAATATGGAAAGTTTTATGCAAGTTATTCGGGACAAAAATGGTATCAAGACCAACAAAGAGAATATGAAGAGGTAGCCAAAAAATATGGTTTTAATAAAGTTTCAGAGCTAAAATTAGCTGTTGTAAAGAAAATTCAAGGCTATTGTTTAGGAGGTGGATTTATGTTTGCGATGTGTTCGGCAACAGATACCTACGACATTGCACTTGCAGCCGAAGGAATTGATATTTGTGATAGAGTTTATGATGGAGACCCAGCAGACCCAGCAGCCAACAAGAAATTAAAATTTGAAAATACATTTGCTTTCAAAGATTTCAAACTTGTTTTGAATCCTTTTGAGTACGAATATTCGAATATAGATAATAGCTATCGTCAGCGAACAGGAATTACAGAAAAGAATGATTATTTTGAGCTTTTTCAGTTTTCTGCCAAATGGGATCCTATTCCTACCATGCTCACTCAAAACCACGTTACTAAAGTAAAAGGATTTATGGGACAAACAACAGCATTCAGAAAAGACCTTGTAAAGTCTGATGTTGTTGTGATGGGCGAATTTAAGACTGTAAATGAAGTTCGTTATATTCATGGAACAATGGGAAAAGGAACATGGACTTTCTATGGTGGACATGACCCAGAAGATTATCAACATTATGTAGGAGAAGCTCCAACAGACCTAAATTTGCACCCACAATCCCCTGGATATAGATTAATTTTGAATAATATTTTATTTCCTGCTGCAAAGAAAAAGAAAAGAAAAACGTAAACTAATTTAGAATGTAGATTTTAGAAATTAATTCTAACTTCTAAAATCTAAATTTGCAAATTGTATCTAATGGTTTTAAATTCTGACTTCTAATTTCTAAAATCTAAATTTGTTTCTCTATGCTTTTCGAAAAACAACTCTCTGAGCTTGAATCTTATATTCCTCAACTAGAAAAAACAAACTCAAAAATTACGCATTCGAATATAGGTTGGCAGATTGACCATTCTTTGCGTGTCATTCGTGGTGTCTCAAAACAGCTAGAAGACTCTAATCCAAGTGAGTTTAAAAGTACGTTTAGTTTTATGAAGTTTATAGTAATGACGACAAAGCGCATTCCTAGAGGAAAAGCAAAAGCTCCAAAATCTGTACGAAATGAAGAAGCAATTACAGAAGAAACAATTAGAGAGTTTTTAGAAAAAACAAAAATGCAAGTTGATAAAATAGAAGGTTTGGATAAAAACAGTTATTTTCCACATCCTTATTTTGGAAATATGAATAAAAAAGAAGCCATTCGGTTTATAGGAATTCATACTGAACATCATTTGAAGATTATTCGTGATATGCTTCGCTAGTTTTTAAACCCTAAGATTCTTGAAGAACCTTAGTTTTTTTTGATAAAAAAAATTGAAAAAGTCCTTATTTTTTTGCAATTTTACCTATTAAAATTAAAAATAAAGTCCTCAATGATTATTTTATACCTCGTTGATGATTGAAGAAAAGAAAGTTATGCTAAAAAAATCCTTATTTATAAAAGCCATAAAAATCACTTGGGCAGTCTTTGGATTAGGACTATTTTTTATTGCCCTATGGGTAATGGCAATTCAAGAAGATTTTGGTGGTTATTTTGGTGGAATGCCAGATCTAAAAGAACTTGAAAACCCAAATAGTAATGTTGCTTCTGAAATTTATTCAGCAGACGGAACATTAATGGGTAAATACTATAGAGAAAACAGAACACCTGTTCCTCTTTCCGAAATATCTCCTAATGTTACCAATGCTCTAGTAGCAACAGAAGACATTCGCTTTAGAGAACATTCTGGAATAGATTTGATTAGTTTGATGCGTGTTTTTAAAGGAATTATTACTTTTGAACTTGACGGAGGAGGAAGTACAATTTCTCAGCAGCTTGCAAAAAACCTATTCAATACTCGTACAGAGCAGTATAATGGAGAATGGACAACACCTGATAATAATCGAATTTTACGTATGGGAATCATCAAATTCAAAGAATGGATGCTTTCTATAAAATTAGAACGCTCTTATACAAAAGATGAAATTCTTTATTGGTATCTTAATACAGTAGATTTTGGTAGAAATGCTTTTGGAATAAAAGTAGCAGCCAAGACTTATTTTGACAAAGAACCTATTGATTTGACAATTCCAGAGGCTGCTACACTTGTTGGAATGTTGAAAGCACCAACTTATTATAATGCGATTGGAAACCCTGATAAATCTAAATTTCGTAGAAATGTAGTTTTCAAACAGATGGAAAAGTACAACTATATTACCCTTGAAGAACGAACTGTTTTGAAGGAAAAACCATTGGTAACTAATGAAAATTTTAGTGAAGTAGATGCTCACCACAACGGAGCAGCACCTTATTTTAGAACCATTGTAAGAAATGAAGTAATGAGATGGTGTAAAGATAATGGATATGATTTGTTTGCTGATGGTCTTCGAATTTATACGACTATTGATTCAAGAATGCAACAGCATGCAGAGAATGCTGTAAAAGAACACATGAAAGAATTACAAGGTAATTTTTTCAAACAATGGAAAGACAAAAATCCTTGGAGAGATGAGTACGGAAAAGAAATTGAAGGCTTCTTAGAAAAAGTAACAAGACAAACTGAACGTTATCGACTAACACGTATAAAGTATGACGGAGATTCTACTTTAATAGCTCAAGATATGGCAAAACAAATGAATGAGCCTATCAAAATGAAAGTCTTTGATTGGAATAGCAAAGGATATGAAAAAGATTCTGTCATGACTCCATTAGATTCGATAAAATACTACAAACACTTCATGCATATCGGCATGATGGCAATGGATCCACACACAGGACAAATAAAAGCATGGGTTGGTGGTATTAATCACAAGCATTTCCAATTTGACCATGTACAACAAGGAAGAAGACAACCAGGTTCGACTTTTAAGCCTATTGTTTATGCTACGGCTATTTCAGAGAAAAAATTTCATCCTTGTTTTCAAGTTACAGATGTTCCAAAAACATTTAATTTAGAATCTGGGGGAACATGGACAGCAAAAAATAGTGGTGGTTATACAGGACAAACCATGACACTTCGTCAAGGTCTTGCACGTTCAGTAAATACGATTGCAGCCTATTTAATTGGAGAGTTAGATTCTAAAAATGGTGCAAATAAAGTCATCGAATATGCTCGTAGAATGGGAATAGAAGCTCCTTTAGATGCTGTTCCTGCTTTGGCATTAGGTGTAAGTGATGTTTCTGTTTATGAAATGGTCGGAGCGTATGGAACTTTTAATAATGATGGAAACTGGACAGAACCTATCTTTATCACTCGTATAGAAGACAAAAACGGTCGTGTAATTCGTGATTTTTCTCCAAAAACTCGTCCTGCACTTTCAAAAGAGAATGCTAATACAATGCTTTACATGCTTATGGGAGCAGGTGAAGAGCGTGGAGGAACTGCATTAGGACTTTGGAAATATAAATTTAGAAAAGCTGGTGTACAGATAGCAGGAAAAACAGGAACTACACAAAATTATTCGGATGGTTGGTTTATGGGAATGACCAAAAACTTAGTTGTCGGAACGTGGGTAGGTGGAGATGATAGAAGTATTCACTTCAATAATTTTGCTTATGGGCAAGGCTCAAGAATGGCAATGCCTGCTTATGGAATGTTTATGGATTCATTGTATATGGACTCTACAATTACAGATTATGTAATGCCAAGAGAACCTTTAGTCAAAAAATCAGAGCTTTCTATAGATACTGATTGTAGCAAATATAATCGTTCGGGAGTAGTAGATTCTTTAAGAGAATTGATGCCTACTAGAGGAAAATTAGAAGATATTATAATGTAAATTCATTCAGAAAATAATTATAAAGAAGGAATTTCAAATCTAGTTTGGAGTTCCTTTTTTTATTAAATTTAGAAAAGTAATTTGTCATTAAACTATTCTTTAATAACAAAAAATGAAAAATATTGAGGTAAAAAAAGGAGAAATTCTTCAACGAAGTGGAGAACTAAACACGAAAGTTTTTATCGTAAAAAGTGGCTTACTACGCAGCTATACCATTGATAAAAAAGGAAAAGAACATATTTTTATGTTTGCACCGGAAAATTGGATAATTACAGATAATACTTCAAGCGAAATACCTTGTGATTTGTATATTGATGCGTTAGAAGACACCATTATTACAGTTAGAGAAAAGAAGTTTGAAGAAGATAATATTGATGTAATAACTTTGATGAAGTGCATGGCTGTTTTACAAAAACGTATTTTGATGCTCATGAGTAGTTCTGCCATAGTGCGTTATGAGCATTTTGTAGAAACCTATCCACAGATTATTCAGCGAGTTCCACAAAAAATGATTGCTTCTTATTTAGGAATCACGCCTGAAGCTCTCAGTAAAGTAAAAGGCGATAAAGCGAGAGGTTTGTAAATATAACACCCAATCTATTTTCTTAATCTACATTAATGCAAGGCTGTATCGCTTTTGTGATATTTGTGTATTCATTGATACCAACTATTAAACTTTTTTATACTATGAAAAATCTATCTTTTTTATTAAAAATCTCTGCTGTTTTATGGATTTTATGGGGACTTGTGCATATTCTTGCAGGTGTACTGACTATGACTTTTATAATTTCTGGAGATATATCTTCTTCTATTGCTGGAATTGCTGATGCCGTCGATGCAACAACTCTACAAATGGATTATCCAAAAGCTGCTGGTGCTGTCATCGGACAACATGGATTTAATTTATTTTGGATTGGTCTGACAACATTTATCTCTGCATTTTTTATTTGGAAAGGAAATACAAATGCTATCTTTTTGGCTGCTCTTACAGGTGGTTTGGCTGATTTGGGATATTTTATATTCTTAGATTTGGGTGGTTTTGTCAATTTTGTACCAGGAACTATAATGACACTCATTTCAAGTGCAGCTATAATTTTGAGTTTTGTTGCATACTTTAAAAATAAACAACAACAAGACGAATCAACTCAAAACTAATTATCAAATCATATACAACTATGAAAAAAATTAAAATTGCTTATTGGGTAAGTACAGGACTTTTAAGTGCTTTAATGCTAATTTCAGCAGGAATGTATATTTTCAATAATGCACAGGTTAGTCAAGATTTTTTGAGCTTGGGTTATCCAACTCATATTATTTATCCGTTAGCGATTGCCAAAATACTTGGCTTGATTGCTATTTGGACAAATAAATCTAAAACATTGAAAGAGTGGGCTTATGCAGGTTTTTTCTTTGATTTTATACTCGCACTTGCTGCTCATCTTATGGCAGACGATGGAAAGTTTGGTGGCGCAGTAATCGCATTGATTTTGTTTTCTGTTTCTTACTTTACTTGGAAAAAATTGGATGCAGCAATTTAGAAGATTCAAACATCAAAAGTAGTGTCATTAAATTATAAAAAAAGGAATTTCAAACGAGTTTTGAAATTCCTTTTTTTATGCCATTTATTTTTTCTTTTCTTCTTCTTTTTTATAAAATTTTTCAAAGGCTTTATAAACAGCTAAATGTAAAATAGTAGCGTGGTTTTGGTCTAAAATCGGTTCATAAAAAAGGGTAATTGTTCCGTTTTTAGTTTCTTCTAACTTCTTGATTGAATCAACTAATTTATCAGCTACTTTGTGCATTGTTGGATGTTCTTCGCCTAAAGAAACAAAAATTCGTTTTTTATAATCTGTATTATCTTTTTTAGTTTCAGCTATGTTTTTTGATAAATTTTCTAAAAAATCATTCGCTTTTCTGACCATTTTTTGATTGTCCCACCAAAGCGACGGACTTACAATTACATAATCATCAAATAAATACGGCTTTTTGAATAAGATTTCTGTTGCCAAAAGTCCTCCCAAAGATTGTCCAATAATAGTTTTATGAGAATCTGTTTTATAGTTTTTTTCTATCAGTGGAATTACTTCGTTTTCTAAATACGCCATAAATTTTTCAGAACCTCCATTATTCGGAATTGCCTTCAAATCCTGTTTGTCATCACTTGGATACGTAAAATCTCTATATCTTGATTTTCCTAAATTCGAAATTCCGACTACAATAGATTTGGGCAAAATTTCATACATATTCATAAACTGCGCTAATCCTGCAATATGTGGAAAATCTTCATATTGAGAACCATCCAAAACATAAATAACTGGATAAATCGTTGCAGAATCTGGATGATAACCTTGTGGAAGATAAATATTGAGTGTTCTCTTTTCGGCTAATTCTTTTGAATCAATTTCTTCAATTACACCAAACGGAAATATTTTTTTGTCTTGGGCAGAAGATTGAAAAATGATGAATTGAGAAAATAGAATGATAATTAATGATAGAATGTGTTTTTGCATGAATTTATTAGATTAGATTTATCATATAGAATTTGGTTAGAATTAATCAAAGATACTTTATTATTCTTTCATAATTACAAAACACAAATGTTTGACTATGTTCCTTTAAAAATATAAGCAAACATTTTTTTATTTTACAGGTTTTTCTATTTCTAACTAAAAATTAAACCCAAAATGTAACCCTGGTTCGCCAAAAAAGAATTTTGACCATTTGTCATCTAAAACTTTAAACGATTCAGGCATTTCGCTATGTATTGGGCGATGTGTAATTGCGATAGAAGGCTCAATAAAAAACCTATTTTTGAAGAGTTTGAATTGATAACCCAAACGATAGGTCATAAATAATTGATACCCATTTTTTATTTTTTTACCGTCTTTATCTACAAAGTGCTGCAACGTATTCATAGCATGAACAGCATTATATAAACCTTTCCACCAAAAACGTTGATAAACAAGTGCAACACCATATTCTCTAATATAACCAGGGAATTTTTCTTCTGGTGCTTCGAAGGATTTTCCATAAGGAATACCTAACGCCCATGCATATTTCCATGTCTTTAATTCTAAAGAAACAACATCTTTTTTTGTAATTCTATAGCCTAAATTAAGCTGGACAAAATCAGGTGGATTGCTAGGCGCAAAATTACCCAACATAAAAAAAGTGCTTCCTATAAAGTGTTTTTTATAGGTAGAATCAGTTTGAGCATTTGCTGTTTGGATAGAAAAAGTAAAAAATAGAGCAACAAGAAAAGCTATTAATAAAAGTAGTTTGAGTTTCATAACGTTATTTTTGTTTAGAGTTCTATAAAATGAATACACAAAAATAAGTTGGTGCTATGTTTTATCTCGTTCACTAAAGTTAATAAAAGACGCAAATTCAGAAAGAAAGCGTCTTTATTTTGCTTTTTCTGCCAATCTAGCACGCATACGGCTCAAAGACTGGGGCTTAATTCCTAAATAACTTGCGAGTTGATATTGTGGTACTCGTTGTAACAAATCGGGTCTATTTTTCATCAAGTTGAGATAACGCTGTTCTGGCGAAGAGATTTTAAATTTATCAAAAGTAGTTTGATGATTTACTAATAATTCTTCTGATAGTACTCTACAAAGCGTTTCGAAACGTGGAAACTTCTCAAAAATAACCTCTTCCATACTTGGGTCTGAAACCATAATAATAGAATTTTCTATACAAGAAACAGAATACTCAGAAGGTTTTTTAGTGATACTACAAACAGGCGCAAGAGATTCTAATTCTGTATAAAAATTAGTAGTTTTTTCTTCTCCCTCAATTATATAATACGTTCTTAGGCAACCTTTTATAACAAAATATCCTTTCTCTGAAGATTGTCCAGTTTTTAATAAAATAGTTCCTTTTTCATAATTCCTAAACATATCTAAGTCAGTAATTGCCTTTTTTTCTTCTTCTGAAAGAACAATATATTTGGAAAGATAATCGAAAAGTAAGTCTTGCATTTTTAAGAAAATTATGAAATGAAATTTACTGGTAACTGATTACTATTTACTGGTAACTGATTTTGTTTTTCCTTCTACCACAATTACAAATTCTCCTTTTACTTTTCCTTCCGTAGAAAAATAATTTATTATTTCTTCTAAAGTTCCATTTTTGGTTTCTTCATAAACTTTTGTAAGTTCACGAGAAACAGAGGCGTTTCTATCATTTCCACAAACTTCGGCAAGCTGTGTAAGTGTTTTGATAAGCCTGTGAGGAGATTCGTATAAAATAAAAGTTCGTTTTTCTTCTGCTAGGGCATCTAAATGTGTTTTTCTACCTTTTTTGTGTGGCAAAAATCCCTCAAAGCAAAAACGCTCACTTGGCAATCCCGATTTTACAAGCGCAGGAACAAAAGCTGTCGCACCAGTCAAGCATTCTATATTCAAATTTGCTTTTAAGGCTTCACGAACAAGCAAAAATCCAGGGTCAGAAATGGCAGGTGTTCCAGCATCTGAAACGAGTGCAAAAACACTTCCTTGCTGCATTTGTTCTATCCATTTTTGAACGGTATGATGTTCATTATGAGCGTGATAACTTTGCAAGGGTTGTTTTATTTCATAATGTTTTAACAAAACACCTGTTTTGCGTGTATCTTCTGCTAAGATTAAATCTACTTTTTTGAGTGTTTCTAAAGCTCTCAATGTAATATCTCCTAAATTTCCGATTGGTGTCGGAACGAGGTAAAGCGAAGTTTGATTTTCATCTCTTTCTTCTATGTCATTTTTTATGTCTTCCATATCACAAAGGTAGAAATAAAGTATGAAGTTAGAGATATAAGATAAAAAGTAAATTCAAATAAAATCATAAATCTAAATTATTCCTGTAGAAAAATACACCTTTTGAAAGATTCCCATTTTATTATTAGTAAAAAAATAAAGAGAAACGATTAAAATTAACTAATTTTGATGATTATCTAATGAGTAGAAGTCTATTTAGTTTCCATTTTGTTTCTCAATTCTGTTTTCAAAGAAAAGTAAATTTATGAAACTACCTTTATTTTGTTTGCGTTTTTTTTATACTTTTTCTAATTTTTTCGTTTTAGTCCTTTTATTAGTTATGTCTAGTATGTTGTCCTCTTGTTCTTCCAAAGAAGCCGTTGATTTGATTGTCCATAATGCAAAAGTTTATACTGTTGATTCTGATTTTTCACAGCAAGAAGCCTTTGCCATTCGTGATGGAAAGTTTATTGAGGTCGGAAAAAGTAGAACTATTTTAGCAAAATATACAAGTGCAAGAATTGTTGATGCTCAGAAAAATTATATTCTTCCAGGTATTATTGATGCACATGCTCATTTGTATTGGCTTGGACAGAAACTAGAAGAAGCTGATGTAAGCAAAGCCAAATCATTTGATGAAGTGATTACTATTTTGCAACAATATAGAGAAGCAAATCCAGATAAAAAATGGATAAAAGGCTACGGATGGAATCAAAATAATTGGAATCCTTCTATTTTACCGACCAAAGAATTATTAGATGAAGCTTTTCCTGATGTTCCTGTTTTTTTGAAGCGAATAGACGAACATGTGGCTTTAGTCAATCAAAAAGCCTTATTTGAAGCTCGTATAAATCAATATTCAAGAATGCCAAAAGGAGGAACTTTAGGAGTTTATGAAGATGAAGGCGAAAAAGGAAAAATCAATAAAGAAAAAGGATTAAAGGGATTAAATGGACTTTTATACGAAACAGCTATCAATCTAGCTACCGATAAAATGCCTCCTCTGACAGATGAAGAGATGAAAAGAGCTTTTCAAGGAGCAGAAAAAGCCTGTTTTAAAAACGGTGTAACTTCAGTAGGAGATGCGCTAATGGATAAAAGAATGTTTGAGCTTTTGGATAGTATGCACCGAGAAGAGTCGCTGAAATTACGTGTCTATGCGATGATTGACCCAACAGAAGAAAATCAAGACTATTTTTTAGAAAAAGGAACTCTCAAAACTGACCGTTTGCATGCAGGAGCTTTAAAACTTTTTGCTGACGGTACGTTGGGTTCGTATGGTGCTGCCATGTTGGAATCGTATTCGGATAGTGCATCTGCTTACGGTGCAATGTGGAGAAGTACAGATGAATACAGAGAGCTTATCAAAAAATTTGCTGACAAAGGTTTTCAAGTCAATACACATTGTATTGGAGATTCGGCAAATCGTATTTTTTTAGATTTGTATGGTGAGTTTTTGTCTGCAGAAGAAAACAAAAATAAGGATTTGCGTTGGCGCATCGAACACGCTCAAGTAATTCATCCAAACGATTTAGAAAAATTCAAAAAATTCAAAATTATTCCTTCTGTACAGCCTACACACGCTATTTCGGATATGCCATGGGTAGAAAATCGTTTGGGGAAAGTTCGTATTCGTCATGCTTATACCTACAGAGAACTCTACGAACAGAATAATAGGATAGCTTTTGGAACGGATTTTCCGATAGAAGCTATCAATCCATTTGCTACTTTTCATGCAGCCGTAGCAAGACAAGATGGTTTGGGAAATCCACAAGAAGGTTTTCAAATGGAAAATGCTGTTACTCGTGAAGTTGCCTTGAGAGCCATGACAATTTGGGCAGCTTACGCAGCTTTTGAAGAGAATGAAAAAGGAAGCATAGAAGCTGGAAAATTTGCTGATTTTATTCTTATCGATACTGATATTATGAAGACAGATAACCGACTTTTACGAAATACACATGTTTTGCAAACTTATGTCAATGGAGAAATGGTATATATTAGTGAGTTTTAGTTTTTATAGTAATTCATAAATCAAAAAATAGCCTTTTAAATCAATTCACAACTGATTTAAAAGGCTTTCTAATTTTCAGTTTTTTACTTTTTAGTAACCAAACGATATACAAAGAGAAGTAACAATGAACCTCCAATAGCAATTCCCATACTAGGAAGGTTAAATCCAGTTACACTAACTCCCAAAAACATAGTTCCCAAATAACCACCCACAACAGCACCAACGATACCAATAAGAATAGTTACAATAAAACCACCAGGGTCTTTACCCGGCATAATAAATTTAGCAATAACACCTGCAATAAGTCCAAATACAATCCATGTAAGCCATCCCATAATAAATAAATTTAGGTTTAAAAATAAAGTTTAAAAAGCTGATTTACATAAAGATACATATTTTTTTTATCTAAAATTAATTTAATACAAATTCTATCAAATATTCATTTAGAGGTAAACTATATTTTTCAGACCTAAATCCTTCTTCCAAAATAACTTGATACTTTTTATTTGATTCTAAATTCTTTACATCAAAAATAAGCTGTTTTCCATCTTCTGAAAACTCTACTTTTTCAAACTCTGGAAAATGCTCTCTTCCCAATTCTCCTAAACCAAAAGAACGAAAACGAATATCCATTTTTTGAGAAAAATTTATTATAACTTTTGTAAAATTTCCTTTTACCTCATCACTTTGTATTTCAAAATTATTTACAGAAATTACTTTTGGACGATTATTTTTGTATTCTAGTTTGAGTTCTGAGAGTGGTTTTTCGAAATAGCCTATTTTATCAATAAAATTTTCTACTTTTTCTTGATTTGTATAATCTAATTCTATCAATTCTCTTATAGCTTCTTCTTTATTTGCAGCTTGATTATAATATTTTTCTGCCATTGCATAACCTACATAATATCCCAAATCACGCATTTTGAACTCATTATTCTCATCATTCCAAACCCAATTATAAGTCCAAGGCGAAAACATTTCCTTCTCAAAAACTTCTCTTACTTGTTTATCATTTGCTTTTCCATACGCAATAGCTGGCGTTTTGGATTCTTTTTTTAGTGCAATCGTAGGAACAAATTCAGCAACGCCTTCAAACAAAGTTTGAGAAAGCAAATCATAGCCACCAATGGCATTTTGTTGTGTATGCACATATTCATGAATGTTCAAAGCAACGATATTTTCGATCGGGTTTGTTTGAAAATAGTTTTTTAAATGTGATAATCGCTTTGGAAATTCTGATGAAATTGTGTTTTTGTCTGCTGTTGCTAACTCTGTTCCAATAAGAAGCATGCTATCGATAGCCGTTCCGTTAGTTCGTAAAGCACCAATCGTAAAATATATTTTGGTTGGTTTTAGATTGGGATAAACAACTTTTAATTTTTGGATTCCATCTTCTAACTCTTTACTTAATTTGTCAGCTTGAAGTGCATTTTTTCGAACAGATTGCCAAAATAAAGGATAATTATTTATTGATGTTAGATATTCCTGTGGTGTATAACTTCTAGCTCTTATTATTCCATCTAATCCCTTCGAATCTTTATCAAAAAATAATTCTTTGAGATATTTTTCTTGTAGAATGGTATCTTTTGTTTGACTGATTTTATCATAAGCCTTCCAAAAATTTGAAATATCAGAGGTTATAATAATTGCTTCTTGTTGTGTCTGAACAGATGTTGAAACAGGTTTGCAGCTTATAGAAAACAGTAAAATCAAGACGGAAAATAAAGATTTCATTGTAGTTGTTTTTTATGGTTAAATTATGGATAGAAAAATTAAAAGTACTCAAAATTATGGCATAATAAACAGAAAAAACCCTATCATTTAGAATTTTCATCTAAACGATAGGATTTCAAAGTAGGTCAGACTTCCCAGTCTGATAAAGAAATTATAGTTTTTTATACAGACATAGAAAGTCTATGATACATTCTACAAATTATCTTCTACAAATTTTGTCATCATATTATACAAATGGATTCTAGTCATTCCACCATAAATTCCGTGATTTCTATCTGGATAATAAAACATCTCAAAAGGACGGTTTGCATTGACAAGTGCATTTTGTAGCGCAATAGAATTCTGAACGTGTACATTATCATCACCAGTTCCGTGAACCAAAAGAAACTCTCCTTTTAGTTTTGAAGCGTGTGTAATTGGAGAAAAATCATCATAACCACTAGGATTATCTTGTGGACGTTGTAAAAAGCGTTCTGTATAAATCGTATCATAATATCTCCACGAAGTAACAGGCGCAACAGCAATTCCAGCTTTGAAATAATCTGCTCCCAACATCATCAAAAGCGACGACATATAACCACCATAACTCCAGCCCCAAATACCAATTCTTTCTTTATCCACAAAAGACAAACTAGCTAGATATTTTGCACCGTCGATTTGGTCTTCTACTTCTAATTTTCCAAGGTTTTTGTAAGTTGCCTTTTTGAATGCTTCACCACGTCCTTGCGTTCCACGATTATCTACTGTTACTACGATATATCCTTTTTGAGTAAGCATTCCGTGCCAAAGGTCATTTGTTCCACCTGCCCAAGAATCAGTTACAAGTTGTGAAGAAGGTCCTCCATAAACGTGCATCAAAACAGGATATTTTTTGTTTTCATCAAAATCTACTGGCTTGAAAATTTGATAATTTAGCGTTTCTCCATTTCTATTTTTGAAAGAAGAAAGCTCTTTTTGAGGTAAATCATTTTGTTTGAATGTTTTGATAAGACCGTCGTTATCTTGAATTTTACTCAAAAGCAGATTCCCTTTTGTTTGGTACAAACAATAATTAACAGGCATTTCTGTACTCTCATGTGTAAGAATATAAAAAGCAAAATCTTTGCTCATATCAACAGAGTTTGTTCCATGTCTGTCAGTAAGTTTACGAGTTTTTTTGCCTTGCAAATCCACCATATACAAATGACGCTCTAAAGGAGAATCTTTTGTAGAAATATAATACAACATAGGAACTTTCAAGTCTTTTTCTTCTACTCCCAAAAGCTCAATTACTTCCCAATCTCCATTTGTAATTTGACGAACTTGTTTTCCGTCCATAGTAAAAAGATACAAATGTTTGTAGCCTGTACGCTCACTAGAAACAATAAAATGCTTTCCATCTTGTAAATAAATTAAGTCCTCAGTATATTCAAAATCAACATAACCATCTTTGTCTTCATCAGAATAAACTACTTTTGTTTCATTTTTTTTGATGTCAGCATGGATAAGATCAATTTTGTTTTGAAGGCGATTCATTCTACGAATTGCCAAAATTTCAGGATTGTTTGTCCATTGCAAACGAGGAACATAAATATCTTTTTCTTCTCCTAAATCAATTTCTTTTTTGTCTTTAGATTCCAAATTATAAACAAAAACTTTTAGGGTAGAATTATCTGCACCTGCTTTTGGATATTTGAATTTATAATCAATAGGATATAATTGAGATTTATCAGCCCAATATTGCATATTATATTCCAATACTTTACTCTCATCAAACTGAATGAAAGCCAAGTTTTTTCCATTAGGTGACCAATCAAATGCCTTTGTAAGTTGGAACTCTTCTTCATAGACCCAATCTCCAGCACCATTTATGATTTTATTAAAAAGTCCATTATCTGTAATCTGAACTTCTGACATATCTGAAAGTGTAACATAAAAAAGATTATTATCTCTAAAAAAAGCTACTTTTGAGCCATCTGGAGAGAACGTAGAGTATGCAGAACGTCCTTTTTCTGAAAGTTTTTTAACCGATTTATCCTTTGTATCAACTACATAGTACTCTGCAATGTACGAACGACGATAAATAGCTTGACGATTGGTTTGCACAAGAATTTTGTCTTCTTTATCTGAAAAAGAATATTCTGCAATATTGATTTTTGGATCAGAAGCATCTCCATCAAAAATAGTTTCGACTGCTTTATTTGTTTTGATATCGTAACGAACAATAGCATTTCCGTCCATACGAGTATAAAACTGCCCATTAGAAGTCCAATCTACGCCTTGTAGATTTTTTGCATAAAGTGTTCCATTCGAATAAATGTCAGTAACACTAATTTTTGATTTTGTATCATTTTGTGCTATAACTTCCGAAGAAAAACAAACACTAGAGAAAACAAAAACCCCCAAACAAAGGGATAAAAAGTAATTTTTCTTTAACATAGTAGAGATTATAATTAATTTTGAATATAAACTATCAAGTTCGCAAATTTTGACTAATTATTCAAAATATAGAAATAACTAAATAGAGGAAATAATATAAGTTAAGATTTTTTTGATTTTGAGTTGGTCTTTTATTACTAAAATATGCAAATAGACCTTTAACTATTTTTTTGTAAAAAAACACAGAAAAATGGAATGATTTATCATAAAAATTGGTTATATTAATAGACTATTACTTTCCAGCAGTTTAACTTAGCCATCAAAAATAATTTCTTTATCCTTTACTCCAAAATCACACAATCATGCGCCACTTCCCATTTTCTTATCAAACAATTCGCTCTGCTGTTTATAACTTAGCAGAAAAAACCCTTGACATTGAGTTTAAAGACGGTTCTTCTAAACGTCTTCGTGATATTACACCACAGATTTATGCACATTTAATGAATCGTTCACTTTCAGAACAGTTACTTGCAAAATTTACTCAAAAACTAGCAGCAGAATAGATAATTTAGTTTTGATTAAAAATTATAAAAATAGAAAAGTCTTTACTAGAAATAATCTAGCAAAGACTTTTTTTTATTTCTTTACTGATGAGTTTAGTATCCTAAATGTTATAGTCTTCCCTCATCAAAATAATACTAAGCTTTTTCTTTACACTAAGCATATCTATCTACATAACCTTGCAAACCTTCTTTGCCTCCTACTCCTGAAGCTACAAAAGACCATTCATTATTTTGTTTTACAAGTCTTCCAAATTCTACATCTGTGTCAGTTGGAAACTCTTCATCAAGGTCATAAATCAAGATTTGTCTATCTGTTTTGACATCTACAATACGAATATAAGCATCTTTCAAAAGTCCAAAATTATGGCGACGAGCTTCTGCTTCATGAATAGTAACAGCCAAAATAAGTTCTGTTACTTCAGGGTTTATAGCAGCAAGATTGACCAAAACCATTTCATCATCGCCATCACCATCACCTGTACGATTATCGCCCAAATGCTGTGCAGAGCCATCAGGGGATTTCAAATTATTATAAAAAACTAAATATTCATCCGAAATAAGTTTTCCATTTTTTCCAATCATAAACATAGATACATCCAAATCTAGTTTGTTTGATGTTTTCATATCCCAGCCTAATCCTATCATTATTTTTTCTAAGCTAGGCTCTTTTTTTGTTAAATTAAGTGTACTTCCTTTTGTGAGTTTGATTGACATGTATATAAAGTTAGAAGTTAGATTTCAGAAATTAGAAGTCTGAAATGAAATGATATAAAGTTAGATTGCAGAATTTAGAAATGAAATAAATTTAAAAATTAAAATAAAAGTGTATTTACTTCTAAAATCTACCTTCTAAATTCTAAATTGGTTTTACAAATACTCATTAGCAATAATATCTAAAGTTTGGGTCATGTGAGGTGCAGCAATAGCTTCTCCAATGGCTTTAAACTCCCATTTTCCAGAAGCATGTCGTATCATTTTTCCCATAACCATAGAGGTTTGTCCTGCAAACTTTGGTTCAGATGAAAGATTGAAAGTAGCCAAAACCTCTCTTACTTCTCTTCTGTTTCCTTCAAAAATTCGAATTTTAGAATACGGAATTTCTGCAAAATCTTGTCCTTTGTAAGAGTTTAAAAAGAAGATAAGTTGGGTTGCTTCTACATTAATTTTGTTAAGTTCAATTTCAATGATTTCATTGTCAAAATCATCTGTTTTGCTATCGCCTTCTCTATCATCGCCACTATGAACGATTGCCTTGTCTTGTGAAATGAGTGAAGAATAATAGACTAAATCAATTCGATTTCCGTCTTTGTCAAAAACAGCAACACTTCCATCCAAATCTACACTTTCATTACTAGAAACTAGACCAAAAAGCTGCTTTGTTTTTATCATTCCCCAATTTACACCGATACAAATTCGGTCATAAGTCTTACCTGCTTTTTCTAAGGAAATAGAACTTCCTTTTTTGAGATTAATACCTGTTTTTTTATTTAATGAAATGCTCATATTGAAATAAAGTTAGAAGTTAGAAGTATGAATTTAGAAGTTGAATAAAGTCAGAATTTAGAATGCAATAAGATTAACTGTAGAATTGAAATTGATTTTAAACTCTAACTTCTAAACTCTGACTTCTAAATTTATTTAAGCGTATTTATCTAAGAAAGCCTGTAAACCACCATTTTCACCTAACCCAGAGGCTACAAATGACCATTCTCCATTTTCTCTAACTAATCTTCCAAACTCTACATCTGTGTTGGAAGCAAATTCTTCATCCAAATCATAGCGCAAAATTTCTCTATCCGAACTCACATCTACTACTCGGATATACGCATCTTTCAATAACCCAAAGTTATGACGACGAGTAGCAGCCTCGTGAATAGAAGCAACAAAAATAAGTTCGTTTACATCCGAAGAAACCAAAGGAAGGTTTGCCAAAACCATCTCATCATCGCCATCACCATCACCTGTTCGATTATCGCCTGTATGTTGAATAGAACCATCTGGAGATTTGAGATTATTATAAAAAACAAAATACTCATCAGCAGGAACTTTTCCTGAAGGTCCTACCATAAAAACAGACACATCAAGGTCTAATTTTGCACCTGACTTCATTTCCCAGCCAAGCCCAACCATTACTTTTTCTAAACTAGGTTCGTTTTTAGAGAGGTTGAAACGTCCTCCTTTTTTTAGCGAAATTGCCATTTTTTTGAATTATTTTAAGTGTGAAATTGAATAAATACAACTTAGGTTGTACGTTGTTAAATATTAGTAAATAATTCTTACTTATTCCAATTTTATACAACTGAAAAGGTAATTATTTACCAAAAAACTTTTTCATTTGTTCTTCTTTGCTGAGTTGCTCGTCCAATTTTTTCTCTATTTCTTTAGGCTGTTCTTTTTTCTCTTTTGATTTGTTCTCATTTCCAAAAAAATCATCTATTACAGATTTCTCAACACTTTTTTGAGTGGTGTCTTCTACCTTTTCACTTTGAGAAAAAAAGTCATTTAAAACATCTTTATTTTCTATTTTACTTTCCTTCTCAAAATGCGCTTTAATTTCGTCTTCTAATTTTTTGTTGTCGTTTGTATTTACATTTTTTGTATGATTTGTCTTAAACTGTTCTAAAAGATTTTGGCTCTTCCGACTTTTTAGCGATTATATGAATTTGACTATCATTCTCAATCTAAAATTTTGAAAGTTTCTAAACCCATACCCACTCCTTTTGAGGGTCTTAATTTTATTATTAATTCCCTCTACTATTCCGTTAGAATATCTATCTTTGAAGAAATTAATAATATCATTTTTCCAAGAATTAAACGTATTTATAAATCTATTTAGAGCCTTATGATTTATTTTTTGAGCTTCTTCTATCCATTGGTCTAGTAGTTTTTTAGCTTCTTGTTTACTCAAATCAGTATTAAATATATTTTGTAATTCCACTTTCATAAAATACACCTGTCTAAGCGTTGAGCTAAACCTAAACGCTTTAAGTAAAACTCGTCTTTCTTTATAAGTAAGGTCTTTCCATGCCTTGTATAAAAGCCATTTTATTTGCTTGAAATGAACGTTTTTATCATCTTTTCGTCGTAATTCTTTACGAATGCTATCTAGCACTTTATTACAATGCTGAAAAAAATGAAAGCGATCTATTACTACATCAGCGTTAGGAAATACTTCTTTTGCTGTATTTGAAAATCCCTCCCACATATCACAAGAAAATACTTCTATACTAGTACAAAAAACTTCGCCTTTGGATAAAAAATAGGCTTTTAAATACTCTTTATTACGGTATTCTAAAATATCCCAAACTTGACCTGTATCTAAATCTACTAAAACAACAGCATATTCCTTTTTTCCTTTTTTGTAAGCAAATTCATCAATACCTAAACGTCGAGGAAAATAATCTAGGTGTTTTTTTATCTCACGTTTACTATAGGTTTTAAAAATACCATCTAAAACATCCCAAAGTATGTTTTCTCGGATAGCTACTTCTTTGAAACTGCTATCTTTCAAACATAAATAAAGATATTTTTCCAAACGATGAGTTTGATTTTTTTGCTTAGAAACAAAACTAAAAACTTCTTGAAAGTAACGAGTACAATCTTGACAATGAAATTGACGAGAAGTTAAGTGTAAATAAACCTCTTTGTCTAAAATATTTCGGTCACGAACAATACGTTCTGAAGTAGAAGTCACTTTATTGCACTTTTTCAAGCAATTAGGACAAATAGAATCGGCTAAATTACTTTCTCCATAAATAGTTAAGCGAAGTGGAGAAGATTCTATTTTCGTTACTGAAAAATCTGAAAAACCTAATAAAATTGCTATTGTGTTAGTATCCATAGAAAGGCTAAATTAAGAAATTATCGCTAAATTGTCGGAAGAACCAAGATTTTTTCGTTTTTCTTCTAGCTGTTTTTTTTCATCTGCTTTCTGTTGTTGTGTTTTGTTTTCATTTCTACCAAAAAGCTGTTCTACTCTTTTTCGCTGTTTTTCTTGGATTTTATCTTGCTCTTGTTGCTGATAATTTTCAAATTTTTTGTTTATTTTTTCGTCTATTTCTTGCAGAGAATTAGCTTCCAAACCATCAATTTGATTTTCAATATCCAAAACACCATCTACCAAATCAACTTCAATTTGAGCTTGATTTACTTTATCTTCAAACAAATCTATTTCATCAGAAATTTCTAAACTATCAAGGACTTGTTGTAATTCACGTTGGTTTTTTGCGTTTTGAAGTTTATTTGTCAGTAAAATTTCTTTTGTTTTGAGTTCTTGAAGTTGCAAAGTCAGTTTTTGTTTTTGAAGTTGCATTTGCTGCCAAGTTTGTAACACATTATTGTAAAGTGTTTCGAATTCTCTTTTTTGTTTTTCTAAATTTTCTTTTTGAAGAATATGTGAACTAGCTAGTGACTTATTTTTGCTTCTCAACGCATATTGCAAAGATGTTTCTTCTTGCTGAATAGCATATTTTATCTGTTCTATTTTTTGATATAATTCTTCTTTATTTTTTCTGACATTTTCCCAAATCACACTATTTTTTTGGATAGCTTGCTCAATTTGCATAATCGCCAACTTAAAAATCTGACTCGCATCACCTCTTTCTGCTTTTTCTTGTTCTATACGAGCATGTTCTTCGTGAGCTTGCCAAATTTTACTAATTCTTTTCCACATAGTTTTTTGAGAGATAATCATAAATAATAAAAGACAAAATTATTTTGTATTTTATTAAAGTTAAAATAAAGTTTATAGATGAATAATAAAAAACATAGAACTATTTAAAGATTCTTTATACATTCTTATACGGAAGAAAGTTAAAAAGGATAGAGAAATTTCAAAAAAAAACTAAATTATTTTCAAAACCTCTCCTTAATCAACTGTCTATTAGAATCTTAGACGCTACATTTATTATACTTATTTTTTGACTCAAATAGAGTTTTTACTCTTTTATTATCAATTTAGAAATTTTTGAAACAGGTCCAGGGCATTGTTGTTCATGGCATTGCAAACAACTTTTTACAAAGAGATTAAAACCTTCTACTTGTACACTCTGTTCTTTATTTTCAGCAGCATTTTGATATACATTTTCTAATTTTTGAAGCATTATCTTTGCCATTGCATCAAAAGCAGGGCTTTTTGTATGTTCATCAGTGGGAGTAGCTCTCAGAACATCCGTAAAACGAGGACGATATTCAGGTAAATAAGTTGTATTTTGGTTGGTAATTGCAGTTTTTAATGTATCTGCATATTCCCACATATCACGCATCAAAATGGCTAATTCACTACTTGGGTTAGGCGAGCGAGGGTCATTGATTAGTTTTTTACTACTCTCTGTTTTGATAATTCCTTTATCTTTATCAATAGTTACTTTTTTGTTTGTTTCTGATAAATTACACGAATAAAAACAAAAAATTAGCAGTATAAATAATACTTTCTTCATAGAAATTAAATAATTTTTAAAATAACTTTGTGATTTCAATTATCTATCACTAAAAAATAATCATCTATTTAAAATGAATATTCAAACCATAAATATAGCTATTCAAGAGGGAAATTTCGAAGAAGCCGTTCAGATTTCTACTAAAATACTAAATGAATTTGCTAAAAATTCTATAAAAGAGGAATTAAAATTTATTTCGGAAGGCGAGGTTTTGTTTCGTCGTGGATATGCGTATTTCAAATTACAAGAATTCAAAAAGGCATTAGAAGATTATAATTTATCTATTCAAAAAGCCGAAAATCCGAATGCGTATAGTGAGCGTGGAGTGCTTTATTTTACAGTCGGAAAGCTATCAGAAGCATTAGTAAATATGAATATTGCTTTAGAATTAGAGCCTGATAATCCGTATCGTTATTCTAGTCGTGCGTATATTCGTGCAGCAGCAGGAATGACGGTTTTGGCAATGCAAGATTATAGAAAAGCAGTAGAATTAGACCCAGAAGATGCGATTGCTCATAATAATTTGGGGCTTTTGGAAGAGAAAGTAGGTTATCAACTAAAGGCAAATCAACATTTTGAGAAAGCTGATAAACTCAGAGAAGAGCAAAGTCAAGAAGATGAAATGCTTGAAAAAAAAGCAGATTCAGAGATTAGTCAGAAAGAGGAAAATCAAGCCAAAAACAAAACAAATGATAGTAGTGAAAATACAACAACTATAAATTCAGATACTACATTAAATCAAGATAATGAAAATCAGATAAATCAAAACCCTAAAACCTATCAAAGTGCATTCAAAAAAATGTTCTCTTCAAAAAAAGCCTTTAGCAATGCACTCAAAAAGGCAAGAGATGTTTATTTTAAAAAATAAAGTCTAAAAATACTGTTTTTTTGATTTAAAATTAGAGTTCTTCCTTTTTTTGTAGGTAGATAGATACAGATTTTATATATTTGGAAACTGTTTGAATAAATGATTGTCATCTTTATCAATAAAGATTGTATATTATAAGGAATGAAAAAAATCATGATTTAGATTCATAGATTCAAACAAACAAAATAGAAACTAAGAATTTCTCTATTCTACTTACGTATGCTATCCAAATCAATAAATACTCAAATAAATATTTCTTTTCTTACTCAATTTATCACAAACTGTTTTTTCATAGTGATGTTTTTGTTTTGCTTTTCTAATCAAGCAATAGCACAAACAAAAATTATTATGGGAACAACTACTGATACAAAAGGCAATCCTGTTGAAGGTGTTACTGTAATTATGCCCAATATTGGAAAAGGAATAAGTAATAGTAATGGAGGTTTTACAATAGAATACCCTTCCTCAAAAGGTATTCCCAAAAAAGTAAATGTAGAAAAGGATGGATATTCATTAGTAGATTATGATATGGGAAGAAATGGTCTTTCTATTAAACTAAGACAATTAGATAAAATTTTAAAAGGTCAAATTTTTGCTCAAAAAAATGCTCCTCTATCTGGTGCAGAGGTAATTTGGAAAGGTGTGAATTATGAAAAAGCAACTAAAGCTGATGCTGTTGGAAACTTTTATATGGAAATTCCGAATGAGAAAACAGTAACCTCTTCTTCAGAGTTTATAGTCAATGGAAAAAACATAGATGGAAAGTTTTTTTCTTATGATTCAAAGCTAAATGAAGTAAAAATAGTCTTGTCAGGAGATTTATCAAATCCTATTTTAAAAGAAACGAAGTCAGCAAAAAAGGAAGAGCCTAAAGTAGAAAAAATTGAAGAAGATACAGCCAAAATACAAGAGCGTATTAATTTGGAAAAGGTAGTCAATGACCTTGAAATGCAAAAAAGTTTGCTTGCCGAACAAGGTTATAAAATACGTGCAGAAATGGAACGTATAGCAGAAGAACTAAATAGTAGCAATATTACACCACAAGAAAAAAGTAGATTAAGAAAAGAATTGGAGGCATTAGCCAATCAACTTATCAAAAATGAAACTGCTTTTGAAGAAGCACAAGCAGAAACTCGTAAATTAATGGACAAAATCAGAGGTCTTTTATACGAAAAAGACTCTATGACAACGGCTTTTACAGAAAAAATAGAAGAAGTAGAAGCCGAAAAAGCTCTTGCTCGGCTGCAAATGATTATTGCTGGAATTGTGGCACTGCTATTTTTGGTTGTGGCTGGAGGTGCTTATTTTGTTTCTCGTAAGATAAATAAACAAAATGAAGATTTAGAAAAATCAAATCACGACCTCAACCAAACAAAAGACGAACTAGAAAATAAAATTGATGAAATTCAGAATCTGAATAAGGAAGTTACTACCAAAAATCAAAAAATTACAGATTCAATTCGTTATGCTCAAACTATTCAAGAAGCCATTCTTCCACAAGAAATAGAATTTGAAAAGGCTTTTGCAGACCACTTTGTTCTTTACTCTCCTAAAGATATGGTTTCGGGAGATTTTTATTGGATGGCAAATCATTATACATTAGATGGTCAGAAAACTATCTTAGCAACTGTCGATTGTACAGGTCATGGTGTTCCAGGGGCATTTATGTCTATGATTGGAAATACACTTTTGAATGAAATAGTCAATCAAGAAAAAATATTTGATACTGCCCAAATCCTCACACGTTTGCATGATGGCGTAAAAAAATCATTACAACAAAATAACATGTCAAACGATGATGGAATGGATGTCTGTATTTGTACTATTAATTTCAACTCTGACGAAACAGCACATGTACAGTTTACAGGAGCAAAAAGACCCCTTTATTATTTCCAAAATTCATTTTTACAAAGCCTAAAAGGAGATGTAAAATCTATTGGAGGAAGAGATAGAAAAGACAAACCTTTCACTACACAAGATTTGTACTTAATGAAAGGAGATTGCCTTTATCTCATGACAGACGGCTTTAGCGACCAACAAAACTCTGACAACAAGAAGTTCGGAACGACACGCCTTTTAGAACTCCTAGAAAAAAATGCTACACTTTCCCTTCCTGTTCAGAAACAAGAGCTTAATGACGAACTTCAAACACACAGTTGGGGAGTAGAGCAGCGTGATGATATTACTATTGTAGCTGTAAAGATTTGATTTTATTGTTCTTCCTCATCTTGTGTACCATCAGGCATATAAATCAAACGATGAAGGTTTTCTTCCCTAAATATTTCTTGAGCAATATCTTGTAAATCCAAAACTGTCAAGGCATCTATTTGGTCAAAAAATTCTTGCAAAGAAATCATCCTTCCAAAATCTAAAAAAGATTTTCCCATTCCTATCATAAGCCCCGAATTACTCTCACTAGACATTGCCAACTGTCCTTTGAATTGTTGCTTTGCTGTGTGAAACAGTCCACTTCCAAGTGTTTTTTCCTTGAGTAAATTGAGCTGTTTCAAAACCAAATTCAAACTTTTATCTAAATTCTTTTTTTCTGTTGCAAACGAAATAGCAAACATTCCAGAATCACTATACGCAGAAAAGCCCGAATCGACAGAATACACCAAACCATATTTTTCTCTAAGCGAAAGGTTTAGACGAGAATTAAGCGCAGGACCTCCCAAATAATTATTCAAGAGTGCAAAAGGAATACGTTTTTTGTTGTGCAAATTATAAGCTGCTCCCCCAATCATGCAATGTGCCTGTGAAATAGATTTTGATTTTATGATATGCTGTGCCTTTATAAATGGAGCAGAATTTCGATATAGTTTAGAAGAATAGACAGGAATATCAGCAATATATTTTTCTACCATTTTTTTGACTTTCTCAAATGGCAGACGACTCACAGACGAAAAAATAAGACGACTTGTATCTAAGTTTTGAGCCACAAATTCTTCAAAATCTGTTTTTTTAAAACGTTTTACACTTTCTGTTGTGCCTAAAATCTGTTTTCCTAAAGCGTGATTTCCAAAAACTACTTCATCAAATTCATCATCTAATAAATCGATCGGATTGTCTTTATACATTGCCATTTCTTCCAAAATAACACCTCGTTCTTTCTCAATTTCCTTATCAGGAAAAATAGAACGAAAAGCAATATCAGACAAAATATCAATCGCTTTTTCAGAATGCTCATCCAAAACAGAAGCATAAAAAACAATCTTTTCTTTTGTCGTAAAGGCATTTAGTTCGCCACCCACAGCATCCAAACGGTTGATGATATGAAAGGCTTTACGTTTTTGAGTTCCTTTGAAAGCCATATGTTCCCAAAAGTGTGCTATTCCTTCTTGATGTGCTTTTTCATCTCTACTTCCGACCTCCAAACTAAAGCCACAATGTGCTATTTTGGTATGATTTACTCTACAATGGATTAAACGAATGCCGTTTGGAAAGGTATAAATTTGATAGTTGTCCGAATTATTATCTGAACTCATATTTGTTTTAAATCGTCTTTTTTTCTTTTAATTTACAAAGTAACGAATAAGTATTGGTTTTGTCTATTTTTATCTCTGTTTATCGAATTGAAAATTCAACTTGTATTCTAAATCCTTTTAGTATCTTTACAGTATCATAAAACCTGTCAATGGTAAAGTATTTTCTTTTCAATTAAATAATTTTAAGAAATGAGTACAGCGTTAGTCGAAGATATGTATCACCCAATCGCTTTGTTGTATAAGATATATAGCAAAAATGAAAATTTAATTATTTTTGATATTGGTGCTTGTGAAGGAGAAAGTTCTATTTTTTACTCCGAACATTTTCCGAATGCAAAGTTATATACTTTCGAACCTGTTCCTTCAAATTTTGAATTAATAAAGAAGAATACAGCTTCCTATTCAAATATTACTCCTTTTCAAATTGCATTAAGCAATGAAAATGGAACTGCTACTTTTCATGTTTCGTCTGGAACACCTGAAAATATAGACAATGAAGACACAACTGATTATGGAAACAAATCAAGCTCACTTCTCTCACCAGAACTCCATACAAGTACTCACCAATGGCTAAAATTTGAAAATAAAATTGAGGTACAAACCCAAATTTTATCTGATTTTTGTAAAGAAAAACAAATTCCTAAAATAGATTTTATTCATATTGATGTGCAGGGTGCTGAATTAATGGTTTTTGAGGGTGCATACGAATTTATCAAAAATATAGATTGTATTTGGATGGAAGTAGAGGAAATAGAACTCTACAAAGGACAGCCTTTAAAACCTGATGTAGAAAAGTTTATGTATAAACGTGATTTTTTCAAAGTATTAGATACAACTAATGGACAAGCAGGAGACCAGTTTTATGCAAAAAAAGATTTTTTTATTGCGAAGAAAGGAATAATGGCTTTTTATTCTGTTAATATAAATATGTTTTTTTCTGAAAAAACGAAGTTATTTAGAAGAACTCTTTTATATAGGCAAGGAAGTTATTTTACAACTAGAATTTTGCAACGATTAGGCTTGAAAAAATAAGTAATCTTAATGAATAATGAAGAAACGATAATTTATCTTTTTTCTGGACTTGGAGCAGACAAATCTGTATTCAATGACCTTTTTTTTCTCAAAACAAGAAAACATAAATTTATAGAATGGGAAACACCAAAAACGGATGATTTAGAAGACTATGCTTTACAACTTGCTGAACAGATAGACAAAACAAAAAAAATCATTTTGATAGGCATTTCTTTTGGTGGAATGCTCATTTCTACACTTTCAAAACATATTCAAACAGAGAAAGTAATTTTGATTTCTAGTGCTAACAACCCTTCTGAACTTCCATTTTTATACCGATTATTCGGGAAGTTAAAACTCTATTTTTTTATTCCTGCTTTTCTTCTCAATAAACCTAATAAAGTACTCAGTTTTGCCTTCGGAACAGTTCAAAAAAAACACAAGAAAGAAGAAAAACAACTTTACCACATCATCAAAAACACAAACCCAAAGCAGGCAAAGTCATTCATAAAAATGATTCTGACTTGGGAAAATAATAATCATAAAACTCTGACTAATTCTATTTTCAGAATTCATGGTACAAATGATTTGATACTTCCCTACTCTAAGGACAAGATAACTAATCAATTTTTAATAAAAAATGGAGGACATTTTATGATTTTGACACATTCTGAAGAAGTAAATAATCGTCTCAAAGAAATTTTGAAAAGTCTGTAATTAAATCATTATTTGATGTACCAATAAAATAGCATACTTTTTTAAGACTATTTTACCCTACAATTTTTATATGTTTTTTTTCCTTCTCAAATTAAGATTCAAACAGTTTGTCAGAATTTTAAAAGAATTTGGTATTTTCAGAATGCTGATTTTATTGTTTTTGGTTTTTATTGGAATTGGTTATGTGTATGGAAAAATTATCTTTTTGAAAGAATATCAAATAGAACTTGTCTTTTTAGCTCTTATTTTTTCACTTCATCAAAACCGAAAAGATCATCATTTTTTAGCTTATCTTTCCAAAAGTCATAATCAAAATAGAGCTTTCAAGGTTCGTATTGCAGAATATAGTGTGCTATTTTTGTTGTATCATTTGCCATTACTTTTTATTCTCAAACTTACCTTTTATCATCTCATTTCTATTTGTGTTGCTTTTGGTTTAGTGCTTTTACTCTCTTTTTATTCTCCTCAAAAATCAATTAAAAAATCATTTTTCAATCAATTTATTCAAAAAACAACAGCTTTTATTCCTCTTTCTGTTTGGGAATGGCGTATGGCTCTACGCAAAAATGGAATCCTTTTTATCCCTCTTTATATTCTTGGTTTTGTAGCTTCTTGGTTTTGGGCTGCTTTTCCTTATATTCTACTTTTTTATTCCCTGTTTTTGGTTGAAATTTATAATTATTTAGAACCCAAAGAACTCATACAAAATTATCCAACAAAAAAGCAGTTTTGGCAAAAACGCCTTCTTTCAGCCGTCATTTTTAGTAACCTAATTTTGTTTCCTCATTATTTGATAAGCCTTTTGAATTTATTTGTATTTGATAGATATTCGGCTGCTAACTTTCCTACTTTTATTTTTTTAGGGATTTTAGGATTTTGTTTTCTTATTTATAATTTGATTTTATTTCAATTGATTTTCTATAAATATTCAAGTTTGGATAGTAAAAATGGCAAAGTTCTCAATTCTATTCCGACAACTATTTTCATTCTCATCTCAATTTTTCTACCTGTTTCACTCTTTATTTGTTATCAAACATGGAAAAAAGCCAATCACAAAGTCAGTATAGTCTTGAACTAAAAAATATTGAATTTAGCTATTCAAAATCTTCCAAAAATATCTTAAATGATTTTTCACTTGCAACAAAAAAAGGAACAATACACGGAATTTTGGGAGATAATGGAGCAGGAAAAACTACACTTTTTAATCTAATTTTTGGTTTTTTGAAGCCTAAAAAGGGAGAGATAAAAATAAAAAAAAGCAAAAATATTGCTTTTCTACAAACCGAGAATTATTTTTATCCTTACACAACAGGGTTAGAGCATTTACTTTTAAGTGTAGAGTTTACAAATGAAAATCAACAAGTAATCCATCAAAGAATAAACGATTGGAATGAGCTTTTTGAACTTCCTTTACAAGATTTTGCTCAAAATTATTCAACTGGAATGAAGCGAAAATTAAGTCTTTTGAGTATTTTATTGTTGGATAAAGAAATCATTATTTTAGATGAACCTTTTAATGGTTTGGACTTACAGACTTCTGAAATTGTTCATTTGATTATTCAAAAGCTCAAAAAAACTGGAAAAACAATTTTACTATCTTCTCATATTTTGGAAACCATCGTAAGACATGCCGATGAAGTTAGCTTTTTAGAAAAAGGAAAAATTCTACATTCTTATTCAAAAAATGAATTTAAAGAGCTTAATGAATTTGTAAATACTCATTTTGGAAAAAATAATCAAGAAAAAATTGATACCTTGCTAAAGTAAAATGAAGATGAATTTTTCAAAACTTTTTTAGCCATAAATCAATTAGTATAGCATAAATTACAACTACACTCTAACTCTAAAAAATAATTTTTATGTCAATGGACAAACGTACTTTTCTCAAAACAGCAGGGCTTGCTACTATCGGAATTATTCTCAACCCTCTTTCGGCATGTGATTCTTCAACTAAATCAACAACAGAAACTGATACAGACTCAACAGCAGTAACAACCGAAAATGGACTTTTTACACTCAAATCGCCTTTCAAATTACCTGCTTTGGCTTATGATTTTGCTGCCCTTGCACCAAATATTGACAAACAAACTATGGAAATTCATCATGGAAAACACCACCAAGGTTATGTCAATAAACTCAATAAAGCGATTGAAGGAACTAATTTTGCCAATCAAAATCTATTAGAAATCTTAGAAAATGTAACTGAAAGTGATACAGGAGTTCGTAATAATGGAGGTGGACACTACAATCACAGTCTTTTTTGGGAATCTTTATCTCCTAAAAATCAAGTGGCAACAGGAAATATAAAGGCAGCTTTAGAAAAAGATTTTGGTTCGTATGAGGCTTTCCAAAAAGAATTTACAGAAGAAGCAAAAGGAGTTTTTGGTTCGGGTTGGGCGTGGCTTTGTAAAGCAAATGATGGTAAACTATTTATTACCTCCACACCAAATCAAGATAATCCATTAATGAAAAACCTTGCAGAACAAACAGGAACGCCTATTTTGGGTCTTGATGTTTGGGAACATGCTTATTATCTCAATTATCAAAACAAACGTGGAGAATATATAGATAATTTCTATAAAATAATCAACTGGGAAAAAATTGAAGAGCGTTTTAATGCTTAATATTGTCTTACACTTTATCTGAGAAGCAAGTAACCTAACTTGACTCTTAATTTAAGTACTATTTTTTCAAATTGCAGGTGGATAAATGACAGATTAAAGCTGATGGTTATCATTGAAGGTTTTTACATCCAATGATAACCATCTTCTTTTTTTAAAAACAGCTTCGTTTCCTACAAAATCTCAAACTCTATTCTTCTATTTTTAGCTTTATTCTCTACTGAATTATTCTCTACTTGTGGCTGTGCTTCTCCAAAGCCTTTGACGACTAATTGTTCCTTAGGAATCCCTGCATTTATTAAATAATCTACCACAGAAGTAGCCCGTTTTTCAGAAAGTTTTTGATTATAGGTTTTATCTCCTACATTGTCTGTATGTCCAGAGATTTGCACTTTGATTTTCGGATTTGTTTGTAAATATTTTGTTACTAAATCTAATTCTGTTTTTGATTCTTCCTTTAACTCCCATTTATCTGTATCAAAGAAAATATTATTCAAGACTACCTTTGAGCCTTTCTCAGCTTTTTCTAAATAAATATCTACTGTTACATTTTCGCCTGTTCCTTCTGAATAATCAAAAGCAAGACTTTGAAATAAATAGCCTTCTTTGTTTACATTAAGTGCATAATTTGAGCCTTCATTCAACACAAAAAGATACTTTCCATTTCTTGGGTCAGATTTTACAGAAGACTGAATAGTTTTATTTGTCAGATTATATAAATCTACACTTGCGCCTAGCTTTTCTTTTGTTTTGGCATCATAAACAGTTCCTTTTATGTATCTACTGACAGTTATTTCGATTTCTTCAGGCATTTCAAATTTATAAATATCACTTTTGATAATATCTCTTTGTCCTATTTTCAAATCTGAATAATAGGCTGTTTTTCCGTCTGTTGTAACAAAAAGACTGTGTTGGTCGGTGTGTGTGTTGATTGGATAACCCAAATTTTCAGGTTTTTTCCAACCTTTTGGGTCAGTTTCATCTATTTCTGTTTTGAATAAATCAAATCCACCAAAACCCAAATGAATATCAGAAGCAAAAAACAACGTTTTTCCATTGACATGAATAAACGGACTATTTTCTTCGCCTGCCGTATTTATTTTTTCGCCTAAATTTTGTGGCGCACTCCAAACACCTCTATCATTACGAGTAGATTTCCAAATATCCGACCTTCCATACCCTCCATCACGAGTAGAAACAAAATACAGCGTTCTGCCATCTGCCGAAAGTGAAGCCTGTGTTTCCCATGCTTTTGTATTGATAAGATTTCCCATATTTTGAGGCTCAGACCATTTATCGCCCTTTTTTTCACTAATAAACAAATCACAACTTCCATATACTTGCCTTCCACTATTCTCACAAACTGTGAAAATAATTGTACGTCCATCTGCCGAAATTGTACACGTTCCTTCATTCGAACGAGTATTTAATTCTTCTACTTTTTCAGGAGTTTGCCAAAGGCTATCTTTTTTCACACTTCTCAAAATATCTTCATCTGCTCGTGGGTCGTCGCCATCTCTTGCCGTAAAATACATTTCTTCTTCATCAGCACTCAAAACAGCAAAATATTGTAATTTTCTAGCGTTGATTACATCAGGAAGGCGTTCTGGTTTTATATCCAACGGATTTTTCATTCCTTCCACTCCAAATTTACAAATAGCTAATCCTTTTATGGATACATTTTTTTGAGATTGAGATTGCGCATATTGATATGATTTTTGATATAATTTATTTGCCTCTTCATAGTTTCCTTCTTCCAAATAATCCCCTGCCACTATCATATATAAAGAAACTCTGCGTGGGTCATTTGGCATAATACGAGCAGCTTCTTTAAAATGGAGTTTTGATTTATCTCTATTCCCAAGCAAATGATAATGACTTCCGAGTGCATAATGTGCCTCAAAATAATCATTATCTAATTCAATGGCTTTTTCAAGCAGTTTTATTCCACGTTCGAAATCCCTTGAAGCAATATAATCTTGTCCATTTTGATAGGCTGTTTGCGCTCTTCGATTGTTTGTTCCTTGTGCAGATACAAAATTAATGGAGGAAATTATAAAAAATGAAAGCACAAAAAATATACACGGAATGATATATTTTCTAAAGTCTGACAGTACTGAATATGAATTTTTCATATATGATAAATTGGGGTTATTGTTTTAGATATAAATAACGTCAATGTCTTTTATAAATTATTTGATTGTCTTATCTCTGATTATATTCTAAGAATTGAACCAATTTTGATTTTGATTCTGGCTAAGATGACTTAAAATAAATAAAAATGAGCAAAAAATGGACTTCTTAGATACAAAATCTCTACTTTACTGAATTTTGTTAAAAATTTCATAAAAAAAGCCTAAAATACAGCATTCTAATTATGAAATACTCAACTATTCAAACAAATAATTAAAAATTACACAAATTTTACCCTATTTAATTAACAAATTTGCAACAAAAGAATATTTTCCTTTACTTTGTATTATCAGAAAGGGAAAAATGTTACAAGTTTCATAATCAATTAAAAGTAATTGTATTTAGAAATTTAACTGATAACTGTTTTACTGATAATTGAAAATGTAGGATGGTGAAATTTTGGCAGCCACGCCCTTCGGTCTCAAGGGTGAAGGTTTGGGATAAATCAAATGAGTGTTTCTAACAATTATCTGACTAACTACTTCGTGAAGGTTCGAGTCCTTCTCCTACAGCAAGATAGTAGTAATGAATGAATATAAACAAGATTTGAAGGTATGATTTACTTTCAAGTCTTGTTTTTTTTTAGCCCAAAAGGAATGAAAGTTAAGCAAGTTCTTATACTACTAGACATTTTAATGATTGCATATAGGTCAGTCTCGTAGAGCAGACCGTTTGTAGTTAATTTCTTCTATTTTAGTCTTGTAGATGGTTTGCCCTTTGGGACTACCTATTTATTTATAAAAATATCCAGTAGTCTGGCAAGTTCTAATTGTTCCACAGACTAGATAGTTTGATTTGTATCTTTTATTCTCTGATATATTTCTATATATTTTTGAGCTAATTTTTGAGAAGAAAAATCATTTTGAATAATTTGAGGGGCAGTTTGTCGTATCTCATCTCTTTTTACTTTATCATTAATAGCTGTCTGTAAAGTTTGGAATAAAGATTCTACATTATTTGCTTCACACACCCACCCCAAGTCTTTTTCTTTTACATAATCAGCTAAACCAACTTTATCTGTAACTAAAACAGGCGTTCCTGTACTCAGACATTCTATAACTACATTCGCAAAATTTTCACTAAAAGACGGAAGTATAAATAGATCTGATTTTTCTAAGTTTTCGAATTTCTGATTTCCTTCTAACCAACCTATCCAGTTTATCTTATCTTCTAGTTTTTTTTGAGAAATGAGCCTTTTTAGAGATTTCTCATACTCTTCACTTTCACTTTTCCCAATTAAATCAAGTTGTAAATTTATTTTTGAATCATTATTACTTTCAAATTGTGATATAACTTCAATCAATATTTCTAGTCCTTTTACAGGATGAATCCTAGATAAAAAAGTAAGGTTAAAACTATTTGTATATTCTTTTTTTATATGTTTTACTTCTGTATTTTGTTGTCGAACAGAGAAAGATGATAAATTGGGAAGTACAAAAAAACGGTTCTTTTTCATAAAACCAACATCTTGTATTTCTATAGGGGCTGTTAAGTGTAAATATGACTTTTGTAATAACTTTTTTCCTATAAATTTATGAAAAATACTTTTCAACGATTTTTTTTGAGTATGTAGTGTATATTGTCCAATCATTCCACGAGGAGAAACAATTACTTTTACGCCTCTAAAAACACATATCAAAACAGAAAAAATAACAACTGTATTCCACCAAGAATGAATATGAATGACATCATAGGTTTTGGCTGTTTGAAAAACTTTTTTGAGAAGGGCAATAGAAAAATGAGTGTGATCTTTAGTTTGTCTTTTAAAATACCAGACTTCTACACCTTCTACTAAAATAGCTGTATTGGAATCAACATCTAATTCTTGATTTCCATTTGCAGTAGTAGTATAAACGGTAACTTTATTGATTTCTTTATCTTTTTTTTTCTTACTCAAAAACTTTGCTTGACTTTCACACAAACGACTTACTGATACAGTTGGTCCACCATAAACATAAGCAGGTTTGTAAGAAGGTGTAATATGTAAAATATTCAATAAATTGTTTTTTAAGGAGTTAAATAATGAAATAAAACTATCAATCTAAATATTAGACTCATAATATGGGTTTTTGACAAGTACATTGAATCTTTTAGCTATATAAAAAAGTAAATACATAGTAACGATGCTCCAAAACACTGAATTAATCATAAACTCAAACGCATTCCCTCTTATCAAAATATAAAATAAACCTAAAAACATACAACCCGAACCAATAGCATAACCACCAAATAGACTTTCTGCTTTTTTAGATAACAAAGTAACTAAAACACCCAATAAAAATAAAGAACAAAAAATTCCTATTTCCCCTCCCATTATATACGAATCAGCAATAAAGGCTGGTTTTGCAGATACATTTGAACCTTTTCCTACTGCACCTATTTTATAGACTCTTTCCATAATAACTTCATCAGGAACTGGTTTATTAGGATATAATATACGAGGGAGAATAGATTCTAACGATTGAGTAAGAATTTCATCTGTCATATAAGGTATTTGTGTTGGCACTTTATCTACATATACCATAAACATTTTTATTTCAGAAAGTCGATAAATCAAAAAACTCCAATTTTCTTCTAGTAAGCCATCTATATTTTCATTTCTAACTTTATCTAATGCAATAGCAGCAGCTTGTGTTCCTTCTACATTTTTACCCCAGCTTAATCCTCTAACAATTCCTGTATAATAAGGAATTACAAATAAGAATAAAAAAATCATGAAAGGGGCTGTAAACAAAATAGTTTTTTTATATTTTGTCCACAAAATAGCACCCAAAAGTAATATAGGAAGTACTGTAAATTCTTTCCACCCTGATGTAAGGGCTTGAAACTCTCCATAACAAAACAATAATCCTGTTATAAATATATAATTTTTCTTTTTTTCTAATAAGGAATAACCAAATGCAAAAACTGCAAAAACTGCAGTAGAAAGTTGAAATTGAATCAAAAACTGCGCTCCTCCTGGTATAAATCTAAAAACAACACTTCCTAAAAAGAAAAATAAGGTCGTAAAAAAAAATATTTTAGAAATAGAGGTTTGAGAAGAAACTTGAATGACATATTTTGGAGGTTTATAATCCAAAAATAAAAGTAAACCATGAATATAAGCAGCATGTCCCAAGCAATATAAAAATTGACAATAAGCAATACTTGAAATATAGACAAAAGATTCTTCACTTTTAATCTTATCTAAATAAAAATAACCCATAGCATCTAAATAAAAAAAAATAGATGTGATAGTCATATACCCTGAAAAAATAAGATGCACCAAAAAAAAAGGTCTAAATACTTGGTTCAAAATAGGACGGTCAGTAGGCAATGGTCTTACAAGACCTGTAAAAGTAATTAGATAAATCCAAAAAGAACCTCCCCATGCTATCCAATAAGCTAATGAGGGATTTGTAGTCTGAAAAAGGTAAGTCAGAAATACAGGTAAATAAAGTAATAAATAACGTGGATTCATTTCTAGCGTAATAGGATTATTATCTTGATTCTAAGACATTCTTTTAAATACTTATACTATTCTTCATCTTCTTTTTTTGCCTCTGCTAATACTATATTATTAGTCATTTCTGTACTTTTATTAGACGAAGTATTCTTTTGGGTAATAAGATTAGCTTGTTCTTCTTCTTTCTTTTTTTGAAGTTTTTGCTTTTTTCGTTCTTCTTCTTTCTCTAATCGTATTCTTTCTTGTTCTATTAAATTAAGTTCTACAACTCTCTTTTCTTTATATTTTACATTTTTATCAGAGATAGTATCATTAAGATATTTTTCTATCATCAAACTAGCTATTGGCGCAGCCCATGTTCCTCCAAAACCAGCATTCTCTACTACCACAGCAATCGCAATCTTAGGATTATCCTTTGGAGCAAAAGCTATAAAAACAGAATGGTCTTCTCCATGAGGATTCTGTACTGTTCCTGTTTTTCCACAAACAATAATATCATCTATTCTAGCTCTACGAGCTGTTCCTGCACGAACAACATCAGCCATTGCATCAACTACATAAGGAAAATATTTTTCATCAACAGTAGTTTTTTGTTTTGTTCTGTATTTTATATCTACCAAAGTAGTATCATTTATTGCCCTAACAACATGAGGAATGTAATAATGTCCTCTATTTGCCAAAATTGCAGCAAAATTTGCAAGTTGTAATGGAACTGCGCTCATTTCTCCTTGTCCGATACTTAGTGAATAAATATTTCCTAGCTTCCAACCATATCCACGTCTTTCAGCTATTCTATCATAATAAGCAGTAGAAGGAATAAGCCCTCTACTTTCGTAAGGTAAATCTATTCCTAATTTTCTACCAAAACCAAAAGATAAGGCATGGTCGTGCCAACGATCTAACCCAATACGAGTATCTTCTTTATCATTTTCAGAACGATTTTGACGAATAATTCTGATAAAAGATTTGTAATAAAATGGGTTACAAGAATGCTGAATAGAACCATGTAAATTCAATGGCGAAGGATGATTATGACAATTTACAAGTTCTTTAGAACAGCTAAAGGATGTATGAACTGTATCTAAAACACCATCTTGCAAGCCAATAAGAGCCTGTACAATCTTAAATGTAGAACCAGGAGGATAGGCAGCCTGCAAAGCACGATTATATAGGGGTTTGGTTGGGTCATGAGAGAGCATTAAATAATTTTTGGCTACTTCTGTTCCTTCTCCTGTCAGAAGATTTGGGTCAAAAGTTGGAGCTGAAACCATTGACAATACTTCACCTGTTTTGGGGTCAATAGCAACGATACTACCAATTTTATTTTGCATTAGATATTCACCATATTTTTGTAGCTCAGCATCTATGGTAGTCTGTAATGTCAAACCTGCTTCTGGAAGTTTGTCGTATTCTCCGTCTTTAAAAGAACCTCTAGCAATTCCCAAACGGTCATACATAACCTGCTGAACACCTCGTTTTCCTCTCAATTCTTCTTCATAACTCCTTTCAATTCCACTGATACCAAGCATATCACCACGTCTGTAATAGTCTGCTGTATCTTTGGAAAGCATACGTTGGTCAATCTCACGAACATACCCCAGTCCTCCAGCAAAAGAAGAGTATGGATACTTACGAATCGTTCTCACATTTGGATAAACACCTTTATAGTCAGAGAGTTCATCTTGAATTTTAGCATAATTTTCTACCGACATTTGTTTGATAAACAAATAAGGTTTGTATAGCTGTAAACCATGTCTAGCCTTCTGTAATTTTTCTCTAAATTCATCTAAAGAAATACGTAAAAGCTGGCAAAGATGGGTAGTATCTTCGGGTTCTAACTTAAATTCTTTTGCTATAATCTCTATATCAAAAACAGGATTATTTTCGACCAATAATTTTCCATTTCTATCATAAACAAGACCACGAGGAGGGTATAAAATATTAGTTCTGGTAGAAGTATTTTGAGCTTGTTGTTGAAAATCATCGGAAATGACTTGCAACCAAAGAAGTTGGAAACCATAGATTAACAAAACTACTAAAATAGCTACTTGAATAATATATCTGCGAAGGTCGTTCAAATCTGAATGTTTTTTGCTTTTAATGATTAAATTTTGAAATATTTGCTTTATTATATACTCCTCCGTAATTAGATTTCGAAATTTTCTTCTATCAATTTTTCGAAAACCAAAAGCGCATGAGTATAAACACCACAAAGTTAAGCACTTTATCCCACTTATTTAGAATAAATACTATTATAAATAATGTAAAAATGATACCACTATTCAACTTTTTATCGATAAAACAACAAGATATATAGAATAAATCCTACTAACTATTTGAATTATATCAATTATAATTATTAGTAACAATTTTAGTAGTTGAGTAACTTAACAGCAGTGAAAATATAACAACCTATTTTTGTGTCATGATTTGAATTCTTATCATCAAAGCTCACTTTTCCACATAAAACTCTTCCATTTTTCAATTCTTCTACATTAGAAACAATTACAACCTGCTAAAGCAGCGAAGCTAATTAAAAATTACGACTACAAAACACTGATTATAAACCATTTATATTTAATAAATTTCTATTCCTTAGCAATTCTATTCTCTTGAATAAGACTTTATGTAAAAAAGAAAAAAACTGACAGTGAATTTGAAGCATTTACTCTAACTCAATTATCAAAATTATAATATTATCTGTTTTTTTTGTATTTTTGAGTAGAAAAAGAATTACACAAATACCACCAATAAATACACTTTACACATGCTTAAAATTATTGAATGTCCTCGTGATGCTATGCAAGGATTATCTCATTTTATAGATACAGACATAAAAATAAATTATCTCAATTCACTTTTACAAGTGGGTTTTGATACCCTTGACTTTGGAAGTTTTGTTTCCGAAAAAGCAATTCCTCAAATGAAGGATACATCTGAGGTTTTAGAACATCTGGATTTGTCCAATACTGCTACAAAATTACTCGCTGTCATTGCTGGTTATGGGGGATTAAAACGTGCTATCGAATTTGAAAAGATAGATTATTTAGGCTTTCCACTTTCTATTTCAGAAACATTCCAAATAAGAAATACAAAAAAAACAGTGCAAGAAGCCTTAAATTTGGTTAGTGAAGCACAAAACATGTGTTTGCAACGCAATAAAACCTTAGTGGTTTATCTATCAATGGCCTTTGGTAATCCTTATAAAGAAGTCTATAATCCAAAAATTGTAAGTGATTTTATGAGAAAATTAGATGAGATGGAAATTAAAATTGTTCAACTTTCTGATACCATTGGTTCTTCAACACAAGAAAATATTATTCCTTTATTTGAATCACTCACAAAAGAGTTTGCACATATAGAAATTGGGGTGCATTTTCACTCTCCTCTTCGAACAGCTAGTGAAAAAATTGAAGCAGCTTATCAAGCAGGTTGTAGGCGTTTTGATGGTGCGATGTTAGGCTTTGGAGGTTGTCCGATGGCAAAAGATGAACTAACAGGAAATATTCCTACTGAATCTATTTTAGCTTTTGCAAATATGAATGATATAAAAACAGGGTTAGATATGATAAAATTTAGTGACGCACTTCACCAAGCTAAAAATGTATTTAATGAAAAAATAACTGTTTAAATTAAACCCCAAAAAGCCTTTTCTTTTCAGTTGTGTTCTGAAAGAAAAGGCTTTCTAATTATAATGTCTTTGCAAATTATCTTCTTCTCAAGTAAGCTGCTCTAATCTCACCTTTAGTAAATTCAATAGAAGTCGTGTCAATAGTACCACTATCTCCTTCTACAACACCTTCAAAACTAAAATTAAACTCTGCTTCTAAAATATAACGTACAGTATCAAAACGAGTGATGTTGATTGTACCACTAGGAACAGCTTCTCCGTTATATTTAATTGTCGTTACAGAAGTATTTATACTATCTGGTTGAGCCACTGTAAACGAGCCAACAGCAGGAAAAGGAACAAACATCGAAATAGTACTCCCATCGATCAAAGAAGCTCCTGTAACATTTAAAATTGTATCTCTACCTAAAGAGTCTTTACCTGAACTTAATACACTTGGAGTATTAGTAAACCAGTAGTTAGTATCAGAAACATATCCTTTGATAGTAGAACTTACAAGTGGGTTATCATCGTTATTAGATTCACAAGCAAAAGTTAAGAAGGCAAAAAGAGCTAAAAAAATATAGGCAAATTTGGATACAAACTTATTTGATTTCATTGAATTTGAGTATTTCATAGAATAGGCTATTAAAAAATTTGAATACTGTTTTATTTTTATCTGAATAGTTATAAAAATTAGTTAGTATTGTTAGAGTAGTAAATCTGTTATTTTATTGAGGACCACCACCAAAAGGAATACGTACTCCCACATTAGCTTTCCAATAATGATGTAATTGAGGTGTATTAACAGTTACATTAGAAACATAATCTTTGAAACGGTAAGAACCTCCTCCCTCAGCAAAAATATAAAAAGAACCTGTATAAACTTCTGCACCAAGTCCAGCATTTACACTCAAAAGCCAAAACTGCACATCTTGAAAGTATTGTGGTTCTGGAAAGGCTTCTCTCCCCTCTAACCTTTCATAATCTTTAAGAGTCCAGTCAATATTATACATTCCTCCACTCATTCCTCCATAGGTATAAAAACCACCTCTATCATTATAAGCTCCAAATAAATAGTAACGCAGATTTGCACTCAATTCAACAGCTATATTTTTAGTTGTAATCATATTAGCATAAGCAAATTCTCCACGTTTTGTACCCATCATGTATGAGCCTTCTAAAGAAAGAGCAGTTTTGTAGTTTAGTCCAATATTCAAACGGGCTTCTAATCCTGCAAAAGGAGGAAAATCTTCTACTTTACCAAAAGGAAAACGTTCTTCTCCTCCAATAAATTTTTGATAACGTCCTGCAATACTCATACTTACTTGAGCTTGTGTTTGACTCATAGAAAATAAAAGAAGAGATACCAAAAGCATTAGAAATGCTCCTAGTTTTTTAGCATGTGTAAATAAATGGTTTGAAGTCATAGTTGCAAACATAATATGGAATACGGATTGTTTTATTTCGTTTTGATATTGATTTATCTAAATTTCTATTAGAATAGAGTCGTTTTTGATTAGAATTTGATTTTTTATGTTACGCTTTTATAAAAAATCTAATAATTATATTTTTATAAAATAATTTGTAAAAATAAGAAATTTATTGCGTTTTATTGCCCTATCTATCAAAATTTGCTCAAAATTTGCTTGAAATATAATAAATCAATATTTGCTAATTTAATTTTAATAAATTGTGTTGTAGAACTAGAAGAGAAAAAAGATATTATCCAAATAACGCTACTTACTCACACTTTATTGAAAATGTATTAATATAAATTGTTTTTCATCAATTTATAATTCTCTTTTAAATCTATCTCAAATCCTATACCTTAATGAACCATCTCACAAATAATTCTGACATAACTTTCACAAAAGTAGCCACACACAATTTAGAAATAAATACAAAAAAACAAAACAAAAATTTACGAATCTTATCTTTAGGGTTTATTTTTAGTGTTTTCTTAGTTTTATTTCTATCATTTTCTTTTTCTACGTATGCTCAAAATGCTGATAAAAATAAATATTTAGCTACGTTTCAAGACAAAACTTATATTGGATTAGCAACAGAAGACAACATAGAAATCATTTATACACAATGTGGAGAACCTATAAGTACATTTTATTTTGATGTTAGTAATGGCGAACCCATGTTTGTGATGGCTGGATTATATGATATTATGATGTATCAACTTATTTCTGTAAAAAAAGAGAATAATAAATATGTTTTGACTTATAATGATGCAAAAGGACAAAAACAAGTAGCTCAATTAGAAACAGAATCTAATAATGAAAAAATATATATCATTTTTGAAGGACTAAAGATGGGTTTTACTTTAAAAGAAAAAATGAGTGTATATAAAATTTCTAATGACTGTGAAGAAATGCAATTAGCTTCTCCAAACAAAAAGAAATAAAAAGCACCCTTAAATTGCTTTAAAAGCCTTTATTTGAAAAATAATTAAAAAAGTTGCGCCAAAACGCAACTTTTTTTTGCGTTTTGAGTATAAATACATAGATTTACGATGTATTAAATATCTATGCAAAAATGAAAACAAATCCAAGCAAAGAATTACTCAAAGGAACACTAACAACTATTATCCTTCGTTTGCTTTCCGAAAAGGGCAAAATGTACGGTTATGAGTTGGCGCAATGTGTCAAAGAAACAACAGATGGCAAAGTATTAATAAAAGAAGGCTCATTATATCCTGCTCTTCACAAATTAGAAGCTGATGGCTTGATTGAATGTGAAAAAGTAATGATAGGAAAGCGAGTACGCAAATATTATCATCTTACTCCAGCAGGAGAAACAGCAACAGCAAAGGCAATCAATGAACTTTTAGACTTTTTGAGTACAATCCATCATCTTATTACTACCGAACCAATTTATGGTAACACTTAATGAAAATCAAGTAGAACTGATTTGTGAACGTATTTTTAAAAATCCTCTTCAAGATACTGATTTACAAGACAGTTTGTTAGACCACTTTTGTTGCTTTGTAGAAAGTAAAATGAGTGAAGGCTTTTCTTTTGAGGAAAGCATTAAAGAGGCTTCAGTTTCTATTGCTCCTAATGGAGTTAGTGAAATAGAAGAAGAATTATTTTTTATTACTCATTTCAAAACCCAAATTACTATGAAACGTATCTTGTATTCCTCTAGCTTTTTAGTAGCTTTTTCACTTTCTTTTTATTTGCTTTTCAAGCATTTACACTGGCCTTATGCTAATGTTCTATTACAGTTAGGCAATGTTATTTTACTCTTTTTTGCTTTACCTAGTTTGGTAGCATTAGCTTTCAAAAATAAAAATAGCCTTGATAAAATGGATAAAACTCGTCTAAGTATTGGCATTCTAGCAGGTGCATTGATAAGTACAGGAATGATTTTTAAGGGATTACATTTTCCTTATGCAAGTATTATATTTACTATTGGTTGTGGCATTTTTGCATGCGTTTTTCTACCTATTTTCTTTTATCAGCTTTATCAAAAGTCAATTCAAATAGCTTAATATAACTTTATAGAATCCTAAAACAGCTTTCCAAAACTCACATTAATTAATGCAACAGAAAGCTGTTTATTTATAACTCTTATCATTTTATAAGAAAAATTATCCAAACTAAACAGAATACTAATTTTCTTATTTGGTTGGCAAGGATATTATTTTTATATACTTTCTTTTTAAAATTACTTTTAATGAAAAATTATTTTTTATCCCCTATTAGCTCATTATTTCTAGTGATATTATTATTTTCAAATACATTTACAATTTTTGCCCAAAAAGCTCAATTAGTAACTAAACCAGCAGACTGGGAAATTAAAGTTGATTCTATTCTTCAAAAAAACACTCAAAACCAAGATTTAGGTATTACAGTCGGAATTACCCAAAATGGTAAGTTGATACACCACAACTACACAGGTTTTGCCAACTTAGAATATCAAGTTCCATTTAATGATAGTACCGTTTTTGGTTTAGCTTCAGTTACTAAGCAATTTACGGCTGCTTGTATTGCTATTTTAGAAAAACAACAACTTTTGAGTGTAGAAGATGATGTCCGAAAATATATTCCAGAACTTCTTTTTTATGGAGATACAATCAGAATAAAACATTTACTCAATCATACAAGTGGAATTCGTAATCACAATATTCTTTTGAGTTTGCAAGGTTTTGATTATGAACATAGAGGTTATACTAATGAAATGATTGAAAAATTGATGTTTCGTCAGCGTGGAATAAATAACAGAGCAGGACAAAAAATGTTGTATTCAAATACTAATTATGTCTTTTTGGCTCTGATTATAGAGCGAGTTTCTAAACAAACAATTTCAGAATTTGCAAAAAAAGAAATTTTTGAACCTTTAGGAATGAATGACACATTTTATCAAAATGATTTAGAAACAATAATTCCAAATAAAGCCTGTGGATATTATTTTGATGGAAAAATATATAAACACCCAAAATCACTTACCTTGTGTGTAGGAGCAGGAGGTATAGAAACTACTATTTCGGATATGTCAAAATGGTCTAAAATATTTTTAGATGAAACACATAAATTTTCTTATATTTCAAAATTTCTAACTACAAAAGATGCTCTCAATGATGGTTCTTTGATAACACAAGCTCGTGGCATTTTTGTATGGGAGTTTGAAGGAGATACTTTGGTAGCACACGGAGGTAGAGATATAGGAATGCGTTCATATTTTGTGTGTATTCCTAAAAGAAAAATTTCAATTATGGTTTATACCAATTCTGAACATATTAATGCTCAAGGTATTGCATTTGATATTTTAGAGGTCATGACTGGACAAAAGGAAAGCAAAAAGAATAAAGAAAAAAATGTTTATCAACACTCTAAAGAAGAATTAAAATTATTTTTGGGTTCGTATCAAGAATTAAATAGTGATTTATTAATGGATTTTTTCTTAGAAAATGATACATTAAAGGTAAAAACAAATATGGGAAAGAATGCTATTTCATTACTAACAGATTCAGAAAACACATTTTATCGTATTCATGCTAGAAATGTAGTGTATAGTTTTTATAACACTTCTGAAAAAAATAGCAATGCTGATATGGATTTAAGTGTAAATTTTGGAGGAGGAATATTTTATTTTGAAAAGGTAAATTTATTTGCTGAGGAAAAGATAAATAAAGATGATTATCTCGGTAAATTTTACTCTGAAGAGTTAGATGTTACCTATCACATTTTAAAAAACAACGAGGAATTAATACTTTCTTTTCCAAATAATGAACATATAGAACTCTCTTCAAGAAGAAAAGATGAGTTTGGAACAAATCAACGAATGCGACTTTCTTTTCAAAGAAATAAACAAGGAAAAATACAGACTTTTAAAGTAGCAGCAGAAGGAACTGTAAAAGATATTTTATTTGAAAGAATAAATTGAAGCTCAAATTTTAGAATATATCCCACAAAAAAACCAACTTTCAAAACCTATAAGGTTAGAAAGTTGGTTTTTTATTTTGAGAAAATCAAGTGTTGATTATTCTTCCTCGTCAGAAGAAGTGTCATCTGCTTTCTTTTCTTCTGTTTGCGTTGCTTCAGAAGAAGCTGTTTGTGTATCATCAGAAGATTTTTTCTTCTTACGACGACCACGACGAGTACGTCCTGAAGTGCTTGATTCTTGTAGCATAAGCTCGTTATAATCTACAAGTTCGATAAAGCAAACATCAGAATTATCGCCCAAACGAGGCAAACTAAGTTTGATAATGCGTGTGTATCCACCAGGACGCTCACCCACTTTACGAGCTACTTCATTGAAAAGCTCTTTGGTAGCTTCTTTATTTTGAAGGTAAGAGAAAACAACACGTTGGTCGTTTTGAGTTCCACCCTTCGCACGAGTAATCAAAGGCTCTACATATTTACGTAATGCTTTCGCTTTCGCAGTAGTTGTTTGAATTCGTTTGAATAATATGAGAGAAGCCGCCATGTTAGAGAGCATCGCCTTACGGTGAGATGATGTACGCCCTAAATGATTGAATTTTTTTCCGTGTCTCATTTTCGTATAAGTTTGGACAAGTTCATTTTATAGAAAACAAACCTTGCCTGGAGTTCTGTATTAAATGCCAGTAGTAGAACATTAAATCAGACAATTTCAAATACATTTAAAAGAACATGTATAAATAATTAGGAATGAAAATTAATTAAATTTGAATCTAAAGTAGTATTAATACGTTATATTCGTAATTCGTAATTTTTAATTCGTAATTGATTTTTACAATTAATCTTCGTCTAATTTGTATTTAGCAATGTCTAATCCAAAAGTAAGTCCTAAATCAGATACAAGTTGTTCCAATTCAGTAAGTGATTTCTTACCAAAGTTACGGAATTTCATCATATCAGAAATTTCCAAACTTACAAGGTCGCCAAGTGTACGAATGTTTGCTGCTTTCAAGCAGTTGTAAGCACGAACAGACAAATCCATTTCTGAAAGAGCTGTTTTGAGTTGCTTACGCATTCTTACAAATTCTTCATCTACTTCCTCCTCTTGTTGTGTTTCCAAATAATCAAGCGTAATGTTTTGGTCAGAAATTAGAGCCAAATGACGCATAAGTAAATGAGCTGCACCTTTAAGAGCATCTTCTGGATGAATAGAACCATCAGTTTGGATATCCATAACTAATTTTTCATAATCCGTTTTTTGCTCAACACGAGTGTTTTCGATGCTATACGTTACGTTTTTAATTGGCGTATAAATAGCATCTATTGGAATGTAGCTAGAAGAATTTTCTGCCTGACGATTTTCTTCGGCAGGAACGTATCCACGTCCTTTGTCTAAGAAAAGCTCAAGTTCGAGTTCTACTGATTCGTCCATGTGACAGATTACCAATTCAGGATTCAACACCTCAAATTCATTAGTAGCATCTGTAATGTCTTTTCCAGTTAGTTCAGATTTTCCAGAAAGTTGAATTGTAATCTTCTGACTAGACTCATCTTCTACTAATTTTTTAAGACGCAACATCTTTAAATTCAAAATAATTTCACTTACATCTTCTACAACGCCTTCGACGGTAGAAAACTCATGTAAAACTGAACCCATTTTGATACCGATAATTGCATACCCTTCCAATGAAGAAAGTAATACACGACGAAGTGCGTTACCAACAGTTACACCATAACCGGGTTCTAATGGTTTGAATTCGAAAATACCGTGAAAATCATCGGCTTTCTCCATTACCACTTTGTCGGGCATTTGAAACGCTAATACTGCCATAGAACTTACTGTATATTTTGAAGTGTTTTTTAAAGAATTGATAACCTATCAAGTAATGAACAGTTTCTATACTGTCTAAATTATACCTGAATAATTAGGTTTTATAAGCTAGGATTATTTAGAGTATAATTCAACGATTAAACGTTCTTGAACATTCTCTGGAATTTCCTCACGCTCTGGAAGCATCATAAATCTGCCTTGCATCTCTGTATTATCCCATTCTAACCAAGAGTAACGAGCATTTGCTCTTCCACTCAAAGCATCAGTAATAATTTGCAAAGACTTCGATTTTTCACGTACCCCAACTAAATCGCCAGGACGTAATGAATAAGAAGCAATATTTACAATTTCTCCGTTTACGGTAATATGTTTGTGAGAAACAAGCTGACGAGCAGCTCTACGAGTAGGTGCAATACCCAAACGATAAACTACATTGTCCAAACGTGTTTCTAAGAATTTCATTAGGTTTTCGCCTGTTGAGCCTTGCGCTCGAACTGCATGTTTAAATACGTTCGAAAACTGACGCTCAAGTACACCGTAAGTATGTTTTACTTTCTGCTTTTCCATCAACTGGACTGCATAATCGGATACTTTACGACGACGACCTTTTCCATGCTGACCCGGCGGATAAGCTTTTTTCTTTAGGGCTTTGCTTGGTCCGAAGATTGCCTCTCCGAAACGTCTAGCAATTTTTGCCGTAGGTCCTGTATAACGTGCCATACTGTTTTGTATTTTTCGTGTTTACTATACGAAAATTAAAAATAAATTCTAAAAGTAAAAATAATTGATAAATAACAATTACGAATTACGAATTAAAAATTACGAATTATCACTTAGTGAAACTGATTACTTTGTAATTCATTAATAATAGATATTATAAATACCTGCGTAAAACTTTTATTTCCTTATCGGATTCTTACAGTCGTGAGCTAAACGGGGTATTCTAGTCCTTCTCTACGTTATTTATTCTTTGTTTTGATATAAAATTACAAACTGCAAATACTGTCAGTTTATAATTAATCTCTTAGAAAACAGACGATTAGAAAGGTTATAACTAATCCGTTTTCAAAAAAATAAGAGTTGCCGAGCCAGTCGATTTAAAATATCTATAATAACTATATCTAAATTTTATCTAAAGCACGCAACAAGGGAGAATAACACCTAACGTTTCAACTCACTATCAACTCTTTTTACGCTAGAATTGGGAGAAGCGAGATAGAATATTCTATCCAAATTTTCTTAGCCTGTCCTAAACTTTAATTGTCTGAACACTTTGAAGTGTCTGACAATTTAGAATATAAAATTATACTCTACGACGTTTTGGAGGACGACAACCATTGTGAGGAAGAGGAGTAACATCTTTGATAGATGTAATATCAATACCTACACTGTGGATTGTACGAATAGCTGCCTCACGACCAGAACCTGGTCCTTTGACAAATACTTCTACTTTACGAAGACCTAAGTCGTAAGCACGTTGAGCGCAATCACGAGCTGCTGTTTGAGCTGCATACGGAGTGTTCTTTTTAGAACCTCTGAAACCCATTTTGCCTGCCGTTGCCCAAGTGATAACTTGACCTGCTTCGTTAGTCATAGAAATAATAACGTTGTTAAAAGATGCTTTGATGTGAGCTTGACCCACAGCAGCAACTTTCACTACTCGTTTTTTGGCTTTGTCTTTACGCTTTTGTGCCATAAGTTTTTTAAACGTTTAAGCTGCAAAGAATCAATTACGAAGAATCAATTACAAATTACGAATGAAATTCATCAATAATAAGTCATTAGATACATGTAATACTTCTCTACTAGACTTTTTCTTACCCTTATTATTATAATAAAGATAAAAGTAAAAATTATTATTTCTTTTTGTTTGCAACCGTTTTTGGTTTTCCTTTGCGAGTACGTGCATTTGTTTGTGTACGTTGTCCTCTTACAGGAAGTCCTTTACGATGGCGTAAACCACGATAACAACCGATATCCATCAAACGTTTGATGTTTAGTTGTACTTCGGATTTTAGTTCACCTTCTACTTTGAAGTTTTCGCCGATATATTCACGAATAGCTTTTGCTTCGTCATCAGACCAATCTTTCGCTTTTTTGTTTTGATCTACACCTGCTGCGTCTAAAATCTGACCTGCACGAGTATCTCCAATGCCAAAGATGTATGTCAAACTAATGACTCCACGCTTATTATCTGGAATATCGACACCTTGAATCCTTGCCATATTAGCTGATTAATTCTAAGTGATGATTTATTAAAAACAATTACGAATTAAAAATTATGAATTACGAATGAAACCGTTTTTTACTTAATTTTTATTTCCTAATATAAAAAGGTTACGCATTTTTTGATTGTAACTAATCAATTTATAATTAAATTACATCAAAAAAACCAAAATTAACCTTGACGCTGCTTAAAGCGAGGGTTTTTCTTGTTGATAACGTAAACTTTTCCATTGCGACGTACGATTTTGCAATCTACGCTACGCTTTTTTACGGAAGCTCTAACTTTCATAATTCGAAAATTAATGTGAAAAGTTTATTTATATATAAAGAAAAAAGAACATCAACTTTACTTTTCTTTTCTAATCAGCAACAATCAAAAAGAAAGAATAAAGATGACCTACATTTTTATTTGTAGCGATATACGATACGGGCTTTGGTCAAATCATACGGCGACATTTCTAACTTCACTTTATCTCCTGGAAGAATTTTGATATAATTCATACGCATTTTTCCAGAAATATGAGCAGTTACTTCGTGTCCATTTTGAAGAGACACACGAAACATAGCATTTGATAATGCTTCTGATACAGTTCCGTCTTGTTCGATGCTGTCTTGTTTAGCCATAAAATTAAATTTAGATTTTAGATTTGATAAGTTAGAATTTAGATAATAAATAGAATAGAGAAATGAATGTTCAGAATTAAATAGAACACTTCCTTTTATTCTATTTGTAGAGGCAGAACAACGCTATTTAATAGATTAACTATCAAAAAGTGATTATTTTTTCTAAATTCAGAGCTTATTTTAGTTTTTATTTTGTTCTAAAAAGTCTAAATTTTGTTATCTACCCGCTTTTTAACGAACTGCAAAGTTAATATTTATTTTTGAATTATACAAAACTTGTGTAAATAAAAATACTTATATTTGAAAAATGTCTTCAATTTTTATACTTTTTAGTTGTCCATCTTTTTCTACTTTGATAAAGATTGGAGCAGTACTTCCATCAAACTTTGGAAAAACTCTTATCATATATGCTTTTCCTTTTTCCATAAAAAACGAGCAACCTTCTTTACATCTAAAATAGTGAGAGCTAAAGTCTTTTAATGAAAACTTTTTAGAGTATGTATTTACTTTTGCTTCATAATGAGCTACTAAGTTTTTTCTCATATCTTCACGCTTCAGAGGAATTTCTATTTCATATATTCTTATTGAGCTAATTGAATTTCTATTTTTGGAGATGATAGAATTACTTTTTTCTTGAAATTTGTATTTAGTCATCATACAAGAGGGTAAAAATAAAAAGCAAAGAAATAATACATTAATCAAAAAAATATTTTTTACTGTTTTATTTGAATTATATTGTTTTACATGTATCATTTTTTAGTTTTTTTTTTTGCGTCACAACTTAATCTTATAATCAAAAAAACCTAAATAGAACTTTCTATTTAGGTTTTCGTAGAAAAGACAACTAAAATTATTTATCTCCTCTTTTACCTTTTACGGCTTTGGTAGTTGGCTTTTGTTTTGCTGATGGTTTTTCAGTCTTTTTAGCTGTTGCTTTTGTTGTTGTTTTCTTAGCAGCCGTTTTTTTAGTAGTTGCTTTTTTTGGTTTTTCTTCTGTTGCAGACGTTTCAGCTTCTACCATTGCATCTACTTTAGCTGCTGCTTTTTTAGTTTTGGCTTTTGATTTTGGCTCTGTTTCCATTTTAGAAATGGTAACTGGCTCTTCAGAATTTTCTTCTAATTTAGCTTGACTTTCTTCTCTTTGTGCTACCACAACTTCTTCGTCCTCATCTTCTTCTTTTTGAGCAGGATCAATGAGTTCAGGAGCATGTTCAGCCAAAATACCATACCACATAACTAACTTTTTGATGTCCGAAGTATAAACTCGGTCTTTATCCCATTCTGGTAAAATATCATTTAAAAGACCTTTCAATGCAGTATTATCAGATGTTTTGATGTCTAATTGGAGTGCATATTTGTCATACATTTTATGAAATACATCTTGCAAAGGAACAGACCCTTCTTCTGTAGTTGTATAAATAGAAATTTCTTTTAGAATAGAAATACGATGGCTTGCATCTGCCATAATTTTGGAGCGACCTCCTCCAATAGCTTCAATAATTACTCCATTGCGAGTAGGTTTAAGAATTTGATAAAGTCCTGGTTTGCCCGAAATAACGGCTACTTCTTTAAGTTTCATATATACTTATGTAGAGTTTTGTTGATTAGTTGTATAAGAGAATTATATTTCAATTTTTGTGTAAAAATCAGTTCATTTAGATAAACGATTTTTAGGAACTAAAATTTTATTCGAAGGCTAAAGCCTATGCTACATTTTAAATTACAATAAATGCAAGAGCGCAAAAATAGTAAAAATAAAATAGAATCTTAGTTTAAGATTTGTCTTACTTTTTAGGTCGCTTAGATTTTCCTTTAAAAGGTGTTGATTTCTTACTAAATTTCTTAGAGCCATCTTTTGCAAACTCCTCCTTTCCAAATTCTTTCTTTTCTGCTGCCTTCGAATTTCGTTTTACATTTTGGGCAGGTCTTTTTCCTGTATTTTTAGTAGGTTTATCATTTTGATTAGAATCTGAAAAAGGAACAGTATATTTAGAATTTGTTTTTCTAGGAGAAGCATATTTTGAAGGTTTGGGAGCATTTTTATCAAACGATTTTTTCTCAAAGTCATTTAGTTTACTTTCATCATCTTCTTTTTTATATGTTCTAGGTTTAGCTGCTTTCTTTACTTGTTTTTGGGGTAATTCTGGAGTTTCTTTTATTACTTTAATAGGCTGAATCTGAGAAAATTTTTCCTCAAGTGCTTTATTATACTTTTCTATATACACCAAAATATCTTCTGTTCCTTCATTTTTGACAGAAGAAGTAATAAAATTAGGAGGGAGAGCTTCCCAACGAGATTTCAAAACTGTTTCATAACGTTCTAAAGAAGCTACCAATTTACTGTTGTTGAGTTTATCAGCTTTTGTAAAAACAATAGCAAACGGAATTTGATTTTCGCCTAACCATTCAAAGAATTCTAAATCAATAGCTTGTGGTTCGTGGCGAATATCCACCAAAACAAAAGTAACTACTAAATTTTTGCGTTCAGAAAGATATTCTGTAATCAATCCTTCAAAATCTCTTCGTTGTGATTTACTTACTTTTGCCCATCCATATCCAGGCAAATCAACTAAATACCAGTTTTCGTTAATCAAAAAATGATTGATAAGTTGTGTTTTACCAGGTGTAGAAGAAGTTTTGGCAAGACTACTTCGGTTTGTCATTGCGTTAATGAGCGAAGATTTTCCCACATTCGAACGTCCAATAAAGGCATATTCGGGCATGTGAGGTGAAGGACAAGTCTTTACAGACGGATTACTTTCTAAAAATTTGGCAGTATTGATATTCATGCTGAAATAGTGGAAACGGTTTTTGTTGCTTTTGTTTCCCTAAAACACCATTAGTTTTGATGGCATTAGCATAACTAACAACAAGATTAAATTTAAAATAAATACAAAGGTCGCTAATTTTCTATTGATTATCAAAAACAAAAAAACCACCTTTCAATGAAAAGTGGTTTTTTGATACGCTACTTTAAATTATAGACGGTTTCATATTATTTTTACTCTAATATGAAAAGTGTATATAACTTCATTTTAGTCTTTAATGTGTTTATTCTGTTTTGCTAGTCATATAGTAAGCTGTTCTTGCTGGAGTAATAGGAGTTCCATTACTTCTCATATCAAAATCAAGTTGTAGTACTCTACCAAATTCTTTAGATATAAAAACGTATGAAATTGAGTTTTCTGTTTCACCTTCTGTTAAGCCTAAAGCCCCTGTAAGAGCTGCTGGAGCTGTACTTCCATCTAAAAAGTAATTGAGAACAGTTTTTCTAGTATCTTTTACTAAAAGTACTTCAACCGAATCTGTAATAGCCCCTTGAGGAAGTACGATTTTCCCCCAACCAACGATTTCTATTTTACCCTCTTTAGTAAGCTTTCTACTTACAGGTGCATTAGATAATCCAAAAGCAGGAGCAGTAAGAGAATAGTTTTCTTCTAACACCCAATTATTATCAACCATATCTCCATAATTCATAGGAAAATCATAAATTTTATCTTCATAAACAATCTCTTCTCCTGATGCTGTAAGAGTAGTTCCCCCTCCTAAATTCAATGTATCTGGATTTACTACTCCTCCTAATCTAAGAAAACCTTCATCAGATACTTCATAGAAACTTTTTATAGTAAGTGCTTCATTAAACTCTGATGGAATTATAGTTATGTAAGTAGCAGAAGGAAATGAAGTGTTATCAGGAACAGGAAGTCTATCATGTTGAAAGTAAGCGATATTAGAAGCATTATAAGAACTAATATCCCAAAGCTGATTCTCTCCCTCTGTCGGTACTTCTACTTGTGATAAAAGAATTCCTTTGGCTGTAAATTCTGAGCCTACTCCTTCGTATCTTGCGAAATCTGAACCTATAATAGTAATTGCAGTAGGTTCTGGTTCTGGCTCTGGGTCAGGAGTATCTGTGGTATCATTTGTTGTGGTGTCCCCAGTAGTAGTAGTATCCCCAACAGTAGTGGTATCTGTTGGATTTGGGTCTGTTGTTGGTGTAGGCTCATCATCTTTTGTACAAGAAAAGAAAACACCTGCAAAAATAAATAAGACAAGGAAAATTTTACTGAATTGTTGTAACATAATATTTGTAATTTAAAGTGGTAAATAGTTTTCATAAGTACTTCCTTTTGATGATAAAAAGTGGCTTACTGAAAATTTAATGTAAACGCTTTGATAATATTGCGTTCTTAAATCTTATACTGTAAAACAAGAGTTTTGTATGTATTTTTCCTAAAAATGAGTATGGACAAAATATAGACAACAGAAAAAAAGCACTCTTTTATTCAAAAAAATATGATTATTTGATTAAAAAAATGACTTTAATTATGATTTTTAAAAATATTGATTTACGTTTTTAGTGATTTTACAATTCTATTTACTGGTCTAATAATTTTTGTGGAAAGTCTATTTTTATAGAACATGAGTATTGATAAAGCAAAAAATAGGATAACTAAACAGCACCTTCATAAGGTTAAATTCTGTTTAGTTATCCTATTCTTATCTTAAAGTTGTGAGCAGAAAAAATATCTATTTTCTGCTTTTTCAGTTCATCTATTATCTAATTCATTTACAGTAAAGCAATCAAAAATCCTACAAAAATGGCAACCCACAGAGCATCCATAAAATGCCAATAAATAGTAAGAAGTTGTAATTTAATTTTTTCATACGGATTTGTAACTGTAATTAAAATTTGAACGGCATCATCAGTTTTTTTGATATATTGATTGAGCAAAATGGCTGCATAGATAAGACCTCCCATAAGATGAATCATGTGAAAACCCGAAATTATATAAAGATATGCTCCTGCAGTTTTGCCTTCTAAATAAATTTTGTTTTGGTGTAACTCATAACCTCCAATTATTTGCAAAGAGAGAAAAATAACTCCCAAACCAAAAACAGCTAAAAGATTATTTCTTAATTTTCTAAAATTGTCTTTATAAAACTGCTGACGTGCTTTTTCTAAGAAGAAACTACTACTTACAATGGCTATCGTACTAACAAAAAAAGCGTAAGGAAACTGAATAGGATGACTTATAGCTTTTATCAAAGATTCATTAAAAAACAATAACATCAAAAGCGTAAACGCCATAAATATTCCCATGATACCCAAGTACATCATCATGACGTAAGGGTGTTGTTGTTCCATTTTTTCAAGAGTTGTTTTTTTCTCTCTAATATTGGTTTGTTCTTGTTTTTGCATAAAATTCTGTCTGTGTTTTAGTACAAAAAATAGATAGCAATAAACATATCAAAATCATTTCTAAAATGTAAAAATGTATTCTTATTTTTCTCTTATCCTTTTTTTGTTTTTTTCTATGGATGAATGAATGACTAATCAATAAGTTGTTTAACTTTTTGGTTAAATTGTATTTATTACGAAGATACAATTTTTCTATAAAAAAATCGAAGTAAACAACTTGATTTTTAGGGAGTTTAAGAATTTAATAAGAGTAAACCTAGTACCTTTTGATTCTTTTTTTGTTTTTCCCAAAAAAGGATTTTTGTTTTATCTCTATTTTTCATTCTCTTACCTCTTTAAACACAGATACATAAATTTAGTTTTAAGTTGCTTCAAATGAATTAAAATTTACCCCACTTTCATTCCCATTACCAAAACATCATCAATTTGATGTGTTGTTCCTTTCCAACGTTCGAAGACATTAGCAATCCTGTTTTCTTGTTCTTTAATAGGCAGATGCGAAATTTCTAATAAAAGTTCTCTAAACTGTTTTGTCATAAACTTTCTGTTATTTTCTCCACCAAACTGGTCTTGATAACCATCTGAAGCCAAATAAATAGTTGTCGGAACATGAAGATTTATAGTGTGAGGTGTATAGATTCTTTCTTTTGCCATTGTTCCTCCAACAGGAATTTTGTCTGCTTTTATTATAAAAAGCTCTTCATTTTGAACATAATAAATTGGGTTCATTGCCCCTGCATACTGAATTTGATTTTTTGTTTTATCCCAAACAGCAATACAAATATCCATTCCATCTCTATTATCAGATTGACTTTGCTTTAAAGCTGCAAAAATATAGTTGTGTAAATGAGTCAGAATCAAATCAGGCGCAGTTAGATTTTGCTGAAAAACAGCATCAGTAAGTCCACTACTTCCAAGCATAGACATAAATGCCCCTGGAACGCCATGACCTGTACAGTCTGCCACAGCAATAATTATTTTATCTTCCACTTTTTCTATCCAATAAAAATCGCCACTCACAATATCACGAGGTTTATAGAAAATAAAATGCTCTGGAATTTCTTGTTTAATACGCTTTTCCATTGGTAAAAGTGCTGTTTGGATTCTTTTTGCGTAATTTATACTAGAAACGATATTTTTATTTTGTTCTGCAATATGTTGGTTTTTGACATCTAATTGATCTCGCTGCTGCACAATTTCTTCATTTTGAGTAGAGAGCTCTGCATTTTTTTGATAAAGTTCGTCTGTACGTTCTGAAACTAAATTTTCTAATTGTTCATTTTGTTGGCGCAAACGATGGGTATAAATTCTACTTGACCCAAAAATGATTCCTACTCCAAAAATCACATACAAAACATAGGCTGTTGTGGTACGATGCCAAGGAGGAAAAACTTTAAACTGATATGTTGTTTCTGTACTTTCTTGATCTAAATAATTTTTAGCTTTTACATGAAGTGTATAGCTTCCTTCTCTTAGATTATTGTATTCTTTTACACTTAATTTTGTCCAGTCTGACCATTTTGTATCCAGCCCTTCTAAAAAATAAGCAAACTGAATTTGTTTTTCCTCTATAAAAAATGGTGCTGCTACTTGAAAGGCAATAGAATTATTTATAAAGTCTAATTCTATCACTTGATTTTTGGGCTGATTTGCCAAAATAGTATATTGAGTAGAATCATTCTCTAACTTTTTGATTTCAAAGAAATTCCCATCAAAAATAAGAGAATCCTGTCCAATCTTTATTTGACGAATATGAGTCGAAAAATTAGCTTGATTATCTGTTTGAACCTCTGATTTTGACATATTTACTCGCAGAACACCTTCAGTCGTACTTACCCACACAATTTGTTTGTCATCAGGGTCTGAATAAATCCCTCTTATTACATATTTTCCTAAAGACTGTTCTAATAAATTATCTCTTTGATAGCCATTTTCTGTTTTACGCAGTACGTTGATAAAAAAATCTTGAAGGTTGAATATCCATAAAGAACCCAAACTATCTTCTTGAAATCCTATTTGACGATTTCTGTAAGACTTTAAAAGATTACTGATGTTTTTATCATATACTTTTTGATTGTTTTTATCCAAACTAAAAATAGAATCTAAATTGCTTTTTGCTAGAATTAATTTTCCATTAAAAAGAGTTACAAATGCTGTATCATAAGGCATTACAGTCATTTTTTCACTAGGCAATTCTAGCCTTACAGGTTGTTGTTTTTCTACTGCGATTGTCCAAATCGAATTTTCTATATGTTGTGTTAGACCAAAAGCTACTCTAATTCCTTCTAATGCCTCAATTACTTGTAATTGGTTAGAAGGTTCATCGTAATTGAAATATCCTAAATTAGCTAGTCCCCAAGCATATATTTTATTTGGAGAAGAAAAATGATTTGCTACTCCTCTAATTCGAAGTTGCTGATTTGATTTTATGATGTCTTTTACTATCCAGCCTTCTTTACCATCTTTTATAACTTCTTGCAGTCCATTTACATTTCCAATAAACAAATGCTCCTTTTGGTCTGATAAAGTAAGTATTCCAGCAATATAATTTTCTATATTAGTCCCTTTTACAGACTTCCATGTATTTTCATTTTTATCAAAAAAAACAACATTACTAATAGTAGCAGCAAAATAAGTATCTTGATATTTGACTATATTCTGTGTTGTGCTTCCCAAAATTCCATTTTCTTTTGTCCATACACTTAGAGGAGCATTAATATCTATTCTATTTATTCCATTATATAAAGCTGTCCAAAGTTGGTTTTGTTTGTCTTGAGTAGTTGCCATTACGATATTATCCCTCAACCCTTCAGCAGTAGAAATATTTTTTATGATATTTCCATTTTTATCAACAATAAAAACTCCTTTTTGTACTGTTCCTATGGCTATATTTCCATTTGTAAGGATATTAAAATTGAGAGGTTGGGCAGCTTTAAGTGTTTGTGTAACCTCAGAAGAAAAAAATGATGATGTTTCTTTTGTCTTGAAATTATATTTCCAAAGATTATCAAAAACAGTTAAGAATAAAATCTCATCCTCTGAATAATCATTAAATTGATAGAAAGCTAATGGTTCTGCCTCCACATCTATTTGAAAACTATCTTTTTTGATTCCATTCAAATCATATACATCTATTTTATTTTTTGCTTTTACATTAAAAAGACCTTTCTCTGTAATAAATGTAGTAGAAGATATAGAGGTCAAAGGAAGAGGAATAAATTTTCCATTTTTAAACTTATGAACTGATGACACATCTTTTCCTATAGCACCACCACGCAAAATACAATATATTTCGCCATTTATTTGACGAACTCTCATACCAAAATTATTCCCTGCAATAATAGAATCAGGCAAATCTAAATTAATTGGAACAGTTTCCCATTGTCCAGTTGTACTATTAGGACGCAAATAGGCTGCACAAGGAAAAAACATACCTCCAAAAAATATATTTCCATTCTTATCTTCAACGAGCGTATTAATGTGAGTACAAGGCACAGCAATTCTTTTCCAAGAAATACCATCATATTCTAAGAGATTTCCTCCTGTCGAACTAGCATACAAAAAACCTCTTTTGCTTTGCATAATAGCACGAATATCTGGTGCTCCATTGTATTCATTGGGTGCAAATCCTGTCATGGGAGGTGTACCCACTTGTGCAAAAAGTGGAGTTATGGAAAATAAAATAAAAAGTAGTAAGTAAATGTATTTTATCATAGAAAAGTAATTTTTATGTTTCCTGTATTCTTCTGTGTTCTTTTATACGGACAGTTTATTTAGCTACTTAGTTGCAAGGTTGGGCATAGAATTACACCCTACTAAACAGTAAATCAATACTTTAAGGATTTTTAAACAATAAATTATGTCCTTACAAATACACCTGAATTAAATCCTCTAACTTTTCTTGTCCTTCCAAAATAAATTGAGCAAACTCTCTCAATGCTCCTTCGCCTCCTTTTCTTTCGGTTACAAAATCAACTCTTTTTAATACTTCTTTCATAGCATCTTTTGGGGCTGCACTCAGTCCACAACGCATCAAAATAGGTAAATCTATCCAGTCATCACCGATATAAGCAATATTTTCGGCATCTACTAAATTTTCTGTGAGAATGGTTTGAAAAGTATCTAATTTAGCATTTATTCCTCCTTTTCCATGATAATGAAAATCAAAACCGAGTTCTTGACAGCGTTTTTTTACTACATCTGATTCTCTTCCAGTGATTACACCAATTTTGAAACCTAGCTTTTGAAGTGGTTTGATAATAAAACCATCTTTGACATTGAAATTTTTGTATTCTAAAAAATTATCATCATAAATGATTTTGCTATCTGTCAAAACTCCATCTACATCAGTAAGGATGATTTTGATTTTTTGTATCTTTTCTTTTAAAGAACTATTCATTTTAAGGTATTTTTGAATTTTTTGGGAATTAAAACAAATCCTCATTGAGCCTCAAATACAGGTATCAATGAGGATTCAAAAAAAGAAATCTCAACTAAATTTGAACAACAAACTATTAATCATCATCTTCTTCTGTGTTAGCAGTTTCTGCTTCAAACTCAATTTCTTTTAAAAGGTAAGATGTTTTTCCATTCATTTTTATCAAGTCCATTTCTTCTTTGTATTTTTTGCCATTGCGAGTTACATCAAAAGTCATTTTTACAATTTTGCTGCCATCTTCTAACGTTTCTAGGGTAGATGTCTGCATGGCATATTTTTCGGTTTCTCCTTTTGTTTCAGTTTCTTTTTTGAGAAGCGCAATCCATTCTGTTTCTGAAAATTTTTCATAATTTTCTTTATCTACCATTTCAGTAGTCTTGTCGTACAACCCATTTTTTAAGGCTTCATAAAAAGCAATGGCTTGATTGGTAGCTTCTTGCTTTTCAGCATAGTCTAAATTTTCTTGTTCTTTGTTGGCTTCTGCATTGACAGCCTGTTGAATTTCAGTATTTTCTTCTTTAGTTTCTTCTGTTGTGGTTTCTGTATTTGTAGGAGTCCCACATGAATAAAAAGAAAAAAGAATTCCAGCGATAAGTAGTTTTGAAAATAATGAGTGTATCATTTTTTAAAGGGGTTTGATTATAAATTTACGTTTACCAAAATGAAATTTAAGAATAAAATTAGAGTTTTTTGTAAAAAAAACAGGAATGAATTTGTTTTAGCGTACTTTTGAGTAATTATTCGTCTAAAATTCAACGAAAAGATAAACTTATCAATAAAAATAAAATACTATGGGAAGATTATTAGCCATCGATTACGGACAAAAAAGAGTTGGACTAGCCGTTACAGATTCTGAAAAAATAATTGCAACAGCTTTAGAAACTGTTGCAGAAAATGAAGTATTAGAATATCTCAAAAATTATATAGAAACCGAACCAGTAGAAGTTTTTGTATTAGGAATGCCAAAAAAATTAGATAATTCTCCTTCTAGCAATGCAGCAGCCGTTGTAAAATTTCAGAAAAAACTAGAAACACTTTTTCCAGATATTCCGATTGCATTAGAAGATGAACGCTTTACCTCTTCACTTGCCTTAGATGCCATGATTAGTGGAGGAATGAGTAAGAAAAATCGTCGTAATAAATCAAATGTAGATAAAATAAGTGCCGTTTTGATTCTACAAACCTACATGGAAAGAAACAGCTATTAATAAAAGTTACGACTACAACAGTCTTAAAATCAACACTATAACAAACAACAACTTGTTTTTTTTATTAAAAAGTTAGCATTTTTTTCAATACACCATCACAAAATATTATTTCATAAAAAGACACTTTTCCAGAACAAAGAAGATAAAAAAATTTCGTTTAAAATATATAAAACTAAAAAAAATATTTTTTCAAAATTTAATTTTATATAAAAATTTTTATATCATACATATTATTTAATTATTTTAACTTCAAATTTTAGTATTTTGATTACATATAGTACTTTTGTGATATAATTAATTTTTACTTGCAAAAATCACTACATAAATGAAAAGGCTTTTTATTTTATTGTTATTATTAAATCTATTTTTCTTTCCTATCTCTTTGTCCTACGGACAGTTTTCTAAAGAACATACTTCTAAATTTGGAAAGGTAAGTTTGGAGGAAGTGCAAATGAAAAAACATGATGCTTTTCCAGAAGCTGATGCTATTATTTTGTTCGAAACGTGTAAATCAGTTACTAAAATCGAAAAAGTTCCGACAAATAGAGGTGATTTTTATAAATACATTACCTACATAGATATTCACAAACGTATCAAAATTTTCAATAAAATAGCTTTAGACCAAGGAAATGTAAATATAAACTATACAGAGGAAAGACATTATTCTGCTGATAGTGAAGGAGACAATGTTACAGATATAAAAGCTACAACTTATGTAGAAGAAGAAGGAAAAATAAAGAAATACGAACTATCAAAAGATGACATTTTTGAAAAAAATGTAATAGATAAAAGTAATAGTGATTACAAAGAAATTAGTTTTGCTTTGCCGAGCATGAAAGAGGGTTGTGTCATAGAATATAGCTATACTGTAGAAAGACAATTAGCTACAAACGGTTGGAGCTTTCAACACGAAATACCTGTTCTTTGGAGTGAATATTATACTATGATTCCAAAAGTATTTGGTATTAGCCCTATTCACAAAGGTGGTTTTGAATATGAAATCAATAAAGAAACAACAGGAGAAGTGTTTGATGGAGGAGAAGGTTTCTTAACACGTAATATACATCTAGCTGTAAAAAACCTTCCTGCCTTCAAGAGAGAACTATATATGACCTCTTCTGCTGACCATATACAATGGTTTGCAGCAGAATATAACTCATTGCAATTTGATTTTATGCCCCTTCCTCAAGTCTTTAATCCCAAAATGACACAAAAAGCAGAACGTCTATTTATGATGGGTAACTTTGGTGAGCAATTAAATAAAACTAGGCATATTCAACCCATCTTAGACACATTAATTCATTCTGAGATGAGTCAAATAGAGAAAATGGCAGCTATACATAAATTTGTAGTAAAAAACTTTGAACACAACAAAGAGGTTGGCGTTTTTACAAAAGGAATCAAAAAAACGATCGATGAAAAATCAGGAAATGCTGCTGATTTGAATTTTGTAATGTTAGTGATGTTGCAAGAAGCAGGTTTGTTTGCCGAACCTATGCTACTTAGTACAAGAGAAAATAGAAAAATAAACCCTTTTTTATCTCCATCTATTTGGAAATTCAATTACATGGTTGCTTATGTTTTGTTAGACCAAAAGCATTATTTTTTAGATGCTACTCAAAATCATTTACCTACTGGACTTCTTCCTTTTCATTGTTATAATGGGCAGGCTTGGGTTGTTAATAAAGGTGTTGTAAAGTGGTTTGATATTTCAGATGGTGTAACACAAAAACAAAGTACCAAAGCTCTTTTGAAACTTGATGAAAAGGGAAACCTAACAGGAACAATGAAAATTACAGCATATGACCATATAAAAAGAAGAATTGCTGACCAATTAGAAGCCAAAAATCAAGAGGAATATATCAAAGAACGCATAGAAAATGCAGAACTGAAAGTAGAATCTTTTGAGTTTGAAGGACTTGATGATTTGCAAGAACCTTTAGGACTTACAATGCAAATAAAAAGTCAGTCAGCAGAATCAACAGCAGATTTGATTTACTTTACACCTGTTTTGTCTAGTCTTTTTGAAGAAAATCCATTTAAAAACCCTGAAAGAACCTATCCAGTAGATTTTGGAACTGCACAAACACATACTTATATGCTAATTTTGGATATTCCTCAAAATTATGAAGTAGATGAAATGCCTAAATCTGAAATATATGATTTATTAGGAGGAAAAGCTGCTTATAGTTATACGATTAGTCAAAAAGGAAATAAAATTCAGATTCGTTGCAGAACACAGTTTAATGAAAAAATATTTTCGCCTAAAGAATATCTTGTTTTAAGGGGTTTTATCAATCAAATTATGTCAAAACAAGAAGAACAAGTTGTTTTGAAGCGAATTGAGAACTAAACTTTTATTTACCTACCACAGACTTTCCATTCTGTGCCAAAATATAACTTATCATATATGTAGGAAAAAGTGTGCTTTTTCTTACTATTAAAATTAATAAAATGAAAATAATATTCAAAAAGACATTTTTGTCTATCTTACTTTTAGTTTTTTCGTTTAACTTTCTAATTGCTCAAAACTATTCTGTTTCATCTATTCCAGACTCATTGAAAGGTGATAATGCTCATGTAGTCGTTCGTAAAAGTGATACAAAAATAGAGGTTGTTTCCCTTACAAAAGTCAATTATTCCCAAACATGGGCATATACTATTTTAGATGTAAAAGCAAACAAATACTTTTCTCGTTTGATTGCTTATTATGATGATTTTAGCAAAATCACTAAGATAGAAGGTGCTTTGTATGATGCAATGGGAAATCAAATAGAAAGACTCAAAAAGAGTGATATTACAGATTGGTCGCCTGACGACGGAATGTCTATTGCTCATGATAATCGTGCTAAATTTGCCGAATTCCACCCTACCACTTATCCTTATACAGTAGAATTCACTATTGAGAAAAGCTATACTGCTACTTTTTTTGTTCCTGATTGGCATCCTCAAATTAGTAATGATGTTGCGGTTCAAAATGCTAGTTTTTCATTGACTTCAAGTGTTCCTTTACGTATCAAACAGATAAATATCCCAAATCAAGCAGATAATATAGAGAAAGTTCAGACTAAAAATTGGAACCTCAAAAACATTACTGCAAAAAGAAAAGAGCCTTTTAGCCCAGATTGGGAATTGCAATCACCAAATGTATATGTTGCTCCAACACAGTTCGAAATTGATGGTTATACAGGAAGTCTAAATACGTGGGAAGATTTTGGAAAATGGGGAGTTTTACTCAATAAAGACCGTCAGACTATTCCTGAAGAATTAGCCAATCAACTCAATGAATTAGTTGCTGATGCACCAAATGATTATGAAAAAATCCGTAGAATTTATAAATATTTACAAGATAACACTCGCTATGTCAGTATTCAGTTAGGTATTGGAGGTTGGCAGCCTTTTCCTGCTGAAGAGGTAGCAGAAAAAAAATATGGAGATTGTAAAGCATTATCTAATTTTACGCATGCGATGCTCAAATCAGTCGGAATAGATTCACATTATGCCTTCATACGAGCAGGAAGTTATGCTCCGAAAATGATGAAAGATTTTCCTTCAAATCAATTCAATCACGCTATTTTGTGTGTTCCTTTAAAAGAAAAAACAACACAAACTCAAAATAAACAAGACACACTTTGGTTAGAATGTACCAGCCAAACAGAAGCCTTTGCCTATCAAGGAGGCTTTACAGAAGATAGAGATGCTCTTTTAATTACCCCAGAGGGAGGAAAAGTTGTCCACACAACAATTTATACAGCAGAAGACAACCGAATTGCAAGAAAAGCAAATATCATTTTGGCCGAAAATGGAAGCGCAAATGCAGAAGTTAGAACCGAATATGGTGCATTACAAGAACGAAGTAGAAAATTTTTGGTAGAAGAGGGAAAAGACGAACAAATCAAGTTTTTATATAAATCAATTCCTTTGAATAATGTAGAAATAAAAGAAAGTGAGATGATTCGTCATAAACAGCGCATTCCTTTTGTAGAAGAAAAAATGACATTAGAAATTAAAAATTGCGCTAAAAGAACAGGCAAACGTCTTTTTATTCAACCTAATTTGTTTACCCAAGAAGAAACTGTTCCTGAAATTTATGGAGAAAGAACGCAACCTCTTATTCTTTCTTTGGATTGGATAGATACAGATACGATTGAATTTGTTTTGCCAGAGGGGTTTGCACCAGAAGCAGTTCCAGAAGAGGAAAACATTGAAAGTCAGTTTGGTTCATATTCTACAAAATACATTATGAGCGAAAAAGGACTTACTTATATTCGTAAAATGCAAATGAAAAAAGGAGAGTTTGCAAAGGAAAGTTATGCTGAGTTTGTGGAATTTTTGGAAAAAGTACAGAAAGCAGATAAAGCAAAATTAGTTTTGGTAAACAGAACGTAAACATTAAATTTTAAAATGTATCTCTAAGTTAAAGACTCACCTTTAATTGTATTTATAAAAAATCCATTTCATTAAACCAAAGTTATGTCAAATTATAAAAAACCATTGTTCTTAATTTTATTTTATCTTTCATGTATTTCGTTCTCTTACGGACAGTTTTCGAAAGAAATGACTTCTAAGTTTGGAAAAGTAACACAAGAAGAAGTCGAAATGAAAAGCTATGAACTTTATCCAGATGCCGAAGCTATTGTTCTCTTCGAAACCTGTGAAATCCGTACTAATTTCTCTAAAATAAAAACAAATGAAGGAACAGTTTATAGACCTGTTACTACAAAAGAAGTACACCGTCGTATCAAAATTTTTAATAAAACAGCCTTCGAATTAGGAAATATTACGATAGGTTATTTGGCTGAAAGACATACTCTTGAAGGAAAAACAGGGCAATCTATCAATAAAATAAAAGCAAGTACATACATTTTAGAAAATGGAAAAGTCGAAGAGTATGAATTAGACAAAAAAGATATTTATGATAAAGTGGTTACAGATAGAAATACAAACGACTATAAAGAAATATCATTTGCCATACCGAATATAAAAGAAGGCTGTGTAATAGAATACAGTTATATCATTGAAAAAGTAGGTGTAGAGATGGAAGACTGGACTTTTCAAAACTCAATCCCTACAAAGTGGAGTGAATATATAGTTACGATTCCTAATGTTTATACTTTCTCACCAGTAGGAAGAGGTTATTTTGATTATGTAGTGAGTGAAAGAAATGATGTTACTATTTATAATGATGGAGAGGGACTTGCAGCAAAAGAAATCCATTTAGCTCAGAAAGATTTGCCTGCTTTTAAGATGGAAAAATATATGAGTACAGCAAAAGACTATTTACAATCGATGACTATTGAATATAACTCTTTGCGTCTAGATTTTATGACACAGGCTCTAAAAATATCGACTAGTCTCCAACAAATGGCAGAGAGATTATTAGAAGATGAAAATTTTGGAGCAGAACTCAAAAAAGGCAGACAAGTAAAAAATATTTTGGAAGCCATTATTACTCCTGATATGGATGATAAAACTAAAATGCAGGTAATTCATCAATACGTAGCTCAAAACTTTTCGTACAATGGAAAAGAGCGTATTTATACAAAAGGAATCAAGAAAACGATTGATGAAAAAGAAGGAAGTTCGGCAGATATAAACTTACTTATGCTGTTGATGCTCAAAGAAGCTAATCTAAATGTAGAACCAATGCTGCTCAGTACGAGAGGGAACGGAAAAGTATTTTCTCACGAAACGCCCCATCTTTTTAAGTTTGATTACGTAGTTGCAAAAGTTAGTTTGGAGGGTAAAAACTATTTTTTAGATGCTACTCAAAATCATTTGCCTACTGGTCTTCTTCCTTTTCAATGTTATAATGGACAAGGATGGGTTGTAAACCCCAACAAACAAGAATGGCTTGTACTTTCAGAAGGAGTAGAGTTTAAGAAAAATACAACGGCTGTACTTGCAATCAATGAAGAAGGAATATTAGAAGGACAACTCAAAATTACTTCGTATGGCAATCAAAAATCTCGTGTTATGAATCAAATAGCAAAAGCAACTAGCGAAGAAAAATATATAGAAGAAGAAATCAAAACAAGCGAAATGGAAGTCAAATCTTATGAATTTAAAGGATTAAATGAACTACAAAATCCTCTTGGACTAACAATGGATGTCAAAATTAATTCAGCAGAATCAACGGCAGATTTGATTTATTTTACACCTATTTTGGCTGCTATGTTTGAAGAAAACCCTTTCAAAAGTTCTAAACGAGTTTATCCTGTTGATTTTGGAATCAAACAATCAGAAGTCTATATGATGATGCTTACTATTCCAGAGGGCTATGAAATTGATGAAATGCCTGAATCTATTGCTTTGGCTTTGATAGATGGTAAAGCAAGTTACTCGTATAGCATCAATAAAAATGGAAATATGTTACAAATTCGTTGTAAAACTCAAATCAATTCTGACTTATTTTTGCCTACCGAATATGAAGCCTTGAAAAGTTTTATAGACCAAATTCTTTCGAAACAAGAAGAACAAATCGTTTTGAAGAAAATAGTTAAAAACTAGGTTTTGATGATTCTGTATAATTTTGACATTATACAGAATCATTTTATTCTATCCAAATACTTGAATATTGAGTTTCTAAACTTTTCAAAAGTCTTTTGATAATAACAGGTTGTTTTTTGAAAATAAGCAAGGTAGAAGATGATAATTTGTAAATCAACTGAACCATACTTTGAATTTGCTCAACTGAAATTTCACCTAAACGAAATGTATTTTGATGTCCGTTTTTAGGACAAATAGTGATATTTTGACCTGAAAGAACTATTTGTGTAATATCTGTATAATCTATACTATATGCACTTTTTGAAGCATCAAAATAAACCAAAATTGCATCTTCCTTAAAATGAAGTAGCGCATTTCTTTTATTCATAATAGAAAATAACTCATAATCAGGCGAATCTTTTGTGTCATAATCTTCTATGGAGTTTAAGACTAAAAAAATACTTCCTAAAGCTATTGCTATTAAAAATATATATCCTGTTGTAGAAAACTCTATTACAATTCCTATAATTACACAGATAATAAAAATGGTTCTTCCGACAATTTAGCGATAATTTCTTAATTTAGCCTTTCTATGGATACTAACACAATAGCAATTTTATTAGGTTTTTCAGATTTTTCAGTAACGAAAATAGAATCTTCTCCACTTCGCTTAACTATTTATGGAGAAAGTAATTTAGCCGATTCTATTTGTCCTAATTGCTTGAAAAAGTGCAATAAAGTGACTTCTACTTCAGAACGTATTGTTCGTGACCGAAATATTTTAGACAAAGAGGTTTATTTACACTTAACTTCTCGTCAATTTCATTGTCAAGATTGTACTCGTTACTTTCAAGAAGTTTTTAGTTTTGTTTCTAAGCAAAAAAATCAAACTCATCGTTTGGAAAAATATCTTTATTTATGTTTGAAAGATAGCAGTTTCAAAGAAGTAGCTATCCGAGAAAACATACTTTGGGATGTTTTAGATGGTATTTTTAAAACCTATAGTAAACGTGAGATAAAAAAACACCTAGATTATTTTCCTCGACGTTTAGGTATTGATGAATTTGCTTACAAAAAAGGAAAAAAGGAATATGCTGTTGTTTTAGTAGATTTAGATACAGGTCAAGTTTGGGATATTTTAGAATACCGTAATAAAGAGTATTTAAAAGCCTATTTTTTATCCAAAGGCGAAGTTTTTTGTACTAGTATAGAAGTATTTTCTTGTGATATGTGGGAGGGATTTTCAAATACAGCAAAAGAAGTATTTCCTAACGCTGATGTAGTAATAGATCGCTTTCATTTTTTTCAGCATTGTAATAAAGTGCTAGATAGCATTCGTAAAGAATTACGACGAAAAGATGATAAAAACGTTCATTTCAAGCAAATAAAATGGCTTTTATACAAGGCATGGAAAGACCTTACTTATAAAGAAAGACGAGTTTTACTTAAAGCGTTTAGGTTTAGCTCAACGCTTAGACAGGTGTATTTTATGAAAGTGGAATTACAAAATATATTTAATACTGATTTGAGTAAACAAGAAGCTAAAAAACTACTAGACCAATGGATAGAAGAAGCTCAAAAAATAAATCATAAGGCTCTAAATAGATTTATAAATACGTTTAATTCTTGGAAAAATGATATTATTAATTTCTTCAAAGATAGATATTCTAACGGAATAGTAGAGGGAATTAATAATAAAATTAAGACCCTCAAAAGGAGTGGGTATGGGTTTAGAAACTTTCAAAATTTTAGATTGAGAATGATAGTCAAATTCATATAATCGCTAAAAAGTCGGAAGAGCCATAAAAATTAATCCCATTAGAACTTGAATAGACTGTTTATTTATAACAGGCATAGATAAACTACTATGTTTCTGAAGGTTTTGCTGTGTTTTAGTATCTATACGCAAATGAATTTTTATTTTTTTCCAAAAATAATCATCTAGTTTATTACCAAAACTTTCAAAATCTTCATTTTCTGAGCCTCGTATGGGAAAAAGTAATGAATTTGCATCCTTTAAAATACGAAGCTCTAAAACTCTTTGTACAGGAAAATCAATGAGCGTTTCAGAAGAATTACAATGTGTCTTTCCCAAATACTCCCACGTATCTTTCAAAAAGGCAGATTTGCATTCTTTACAAAAAACGATTTCATCTCCTTCCACAATCAAATCCCCTGTAATTGGGTCTTTACGGTTTTGATTGAGAAAATTATAGTGTTTTTGTTTGTGGATTTTGTGAATGTGCATATAGGAAAACTAAGAAATTATTAGAAAATATATCTAATTGTACGTAGAAAATGATGTGCTTGTTGTTACGCTAAATGAGAAACGATACCACTTAGGATTGATTAAAAAGAGTTATAAAAACAGAAATTTATACCTTAGTTTTGTAATTTATCTAAAAACTCACTCATACAGAGCATAATATATTTTGAAATGAATTTGATAAGACCCTTTTTTTTTAGAATTTTGCACTCCTAAATAATAGTGCAGTTATTTTTACTATTGTTTTTTATTTTCGATTAAAATATTTGATTCAAAAATCTCTTAAACTTATCACACTCTATGAAAAAGATTAAATCTATCTACATATTATTTATTTTTGCTGCTATCAGTTCTTATGGTCTTTGGGGATGCAACAATACAAGTACTTCTGAAACTACATCAGATTCTACACAAGTAGAAGAAATAGAAGAACCAGATACTCGTCCTGCGTCTGCTGCAATAGATACTAATTTTTATATTAAAGCTACTATTGAAGGGAAAGAGTATAATTTCAATTATTTACCTCTTGATGGTAGAGATAGTTATAATCTAATGAAACAAGATTTATTTAGAATAGAACGTTGTGCAGATGCCCATTGCAAACAAAACTTTTATCTACAAGCACATAACTTTGACTTTAATCAAACACCTCCTTTCACATTAATAGAAGATCTTGGCGCAAAACCTAGAAAAGATATTATCATTAATTTTATTCTAACCAATAATCAAGGCAAGTTTAAAAACCAATGGAAAGATGCCGAAATCTTTGAAATGACTATCAATAAAATTGATGGAGATGTTTATGAAGGTACTTTCAAAGGAAAAGCACAAGAGCTAAATGCCAAAGACCAAAATGCAGTATTAGATATTACAGGTTCTTTCCGTACCAAAATGGTTGTTAGAAAACCTACTGCATAACTCTAAATATCAAAATAAAATAAAGGCATATATTCTCAAAAATTAATATAAGGAGTAGAAATTAAACACATTACTCTTTTAATTTAATCAGCTAACAATCAACTGGTTAAATCTATAATTTTTAATTTTTACTTAATTTTGTTGCTTTAGTAAGTCATAATTGTTCTTAAAAGATTTAATAAGCAAAATTATCTTATCTTTGTGCCTTTATTAAAAAATAAATTTCAATTTTTTCAATTTCAATCTCATGATTAAAAATACAATTAAAAGTACGTTTCCTAATTCATTTTATTTTGTTCTTGCCTTGTTGGTTTCTTTTGTTTCTCTTACAGGTTGCCAACCAAAAGATTCTAAAAGTGCAAGTGCTTCAACAACAACTTCTTCTAGTTCATCAAGCTCTTCAAATGAAGGCGATATTGCTTATGTCAATATTGATTCTTTAAATGTTTACTATGATTATTTAGTAGATATTGGAAACCAAACAGAAAAAAAACAAGTAGATGCAAGAAGACAAATCGAACAAAGTGAAATTCAGTTAAAAAGTGAGATTGAAAGCTATCAAAAACGACTTCAACAAGGACTTTTGTCTGAAAATGGAGCAAAAAAAGAGGAACAAGACCTTCAAACAAAAATGCAAATGTTGGATAGACAAAAATCTTCTATGGCAGAAGCATTTAGACTCCAAGAAGTAAAAGACATGAATACTGCTTTCTCTAATATTGAATCTGTTTTGGAAGAATATAAAACAGAAAAAGGTTATAAAGTAGTTTTAGGAGTTCAAAAGGGAATGTCTATGATTCTTTATACGGACAAAAATTTAGACATTACAAAACCAGTTTTAGAGCTTTTGAATGCAAAATATAAAGCTGAAAAAGATAGCACAGAAGCTGCTAACTAATTCTTTATTATAGTTCAATTCATAAAAAAAGTCTATAAAAATAAATTTTTATAGACTTTTTTTGCTTTATGTTTATTGTTGAATCATTCTACTTTCACACCCACCACCAAAATATCATCAGTTTGTTTTAGATTTCCTCTCCACATTTCTAAAGCTGTTTGTAGCTTTTCTTCTTGTTCTGTGCCTAATAAATAATGATACTCTAACAAAAACTCTCTAAAACGACGACTCATAAACTTGCGATTTTCTTCTCCTCCAAACTGGTCTGGGAAACCATCTGTATAAAGATAAAAAATATCCCCTTTCTGATATTCAATAGAATGTGTAGTGAAGTCTTTTTCTTTTACTCTTTTTATTCCCATGTTTCCAATTGGATAACGAGTAGCCTTTATTTGATGAATTTCATTATCTCTAATAAAACACAAATCTAGTTTTGCAGCAGCATAATTAAGAATTTTCTTGGATTTATCTACACTAAAAATTCCTATATCCATTCCATCTTTTCGCTTCGAATCATTAGAGAAGGTTTCTTCTAATTTTTTATCTAAAAGTGTCAAGATTTCAGCAGGGTCTTCCACATGACTTTCTCTAATAATTTGATTCAAAATTGAATTCGTCATAACTGTCATAAATGCCCCTGGAACGCCATGTCCTGTACAATCAATGACAGCAAAAGTAAGTATTCCTGTTTCTTTATTTTGATAAAACCAATAAAAATCGCCACTCACCACATCACGAGGACGATAAAAAACAAACGCATCTTCAAAGTGAGATTTTATAGTTATTGGATTTTTGAGAATAGCTTGCTGAATACGAAAGGCATACTGAATACTATCCGAAAGGTGTCCGACAGTATCTTGTAAGGCTTCTTTTTGTAACTGAACTTCTCTGTATGCTCTCGCTTTTAAGAAAGAAGAAACAGCATGTTCGGTAAAACGTTGCAACTGACGAGATTCTGTAAGCGAAAATGAACGCTCTTTTTCAAAATCAAAAACTAATATTGCTTCTGGAAAATTACCTATCAAAATTGGAATCACAAGCGAAAAACGAGGTGTATAAGGTGCAAGCAAATACTCTCTATCTGTTGGATAAACCTTATAAAAATAGCGAGCCAACGGAACGCCCCATTTGAAATAACTAATCACTTTATCAAATGAAAGTTTTTCGGGCAAACGATGTGTATAACCTTGTGGAACTGCTACATGGAAATAATCTTCTTGATAATACAAAAAATAACCTTTATCTGTGTTTTTTACGAGTGTTAGTGCTTGTTGTAAAAGCGTATCCAATACATTATCAAAGGTAACTTGCTGATTTACACTGGCTACAATTCTATCAATAACTGCCAATTCTGAAGCTTGATTTTGAGTTTCTGTTGTTTGAATGAGTAAGGCTTCAGTACGACTTTCTACAAGCTCTTCTAGTTTTCTGCGTTGATTTTCGATAATTCCTGCTCGCCATTTATAAATAAAATAAGCCACAATCAAAACAAGTGCAACCAAAGCAATCCAAAACCAAATTATTTGTGTAAGTTTTGGTTGTATCCTAAATAAAAAACTTGTTCCTTCTTCATTCCAAATACCATCACTATTAGCAGCTTTTACTTGAAAAATATATTTCTTAGGAGGCAAATCGCCATAAAAAACAGTTCTTTTGTCTGTAAATCGCCATTCTTTATCATAGCCATCTAATCTATATTTGTATATTACTTTTTGAGGAGAAACAAATGTAAGTGCATCAAAATGAATTTCTAAATTATTAAACTCTGAAGGAAAAACTACTCTGCCGTTTTTATCCGTTTCTTTGAATCGCCAATTATTTCCATTATCATCAAAAACACTTTCTACAATTACATTTGGTTTTGGTAAAAGACTATGCAGAATAGTATAATTAAAAGATGAAAACCCCTGTGCTGTCGGAATCCAAATATGCCCATTTACATCTTTTGTAATGGCAGGGTAAGATAAAGAAGCACAATCACTACTTCGAAGCCCATCATTTTCATCATAAGAAGTAATAGTCAAACTATCCGTTTTTTGAGCAATCCAATTTCTAAAACTATCATTCGAAACTGTCCAAACGCCATCATTACTCGTAAACCACCATGTCGAACTTACTTTCAAAATAGAATGAATAGCATCACTAGACCAATGACTTGTTGATTTTGGAGTAGTTATTTTTCCATTTTTATAGGTAGAAATTCCATTTTTTGTTCCTATATAAATCATATTATCCAAAGGGTCTTGATACAAACTCAAAACCAAATTATCAGCTAATCCATCTTGGGTAGTAAAAGAAAAAAATGAAGATGTATTTTCTTTGCTATCTGAATACGGTTTGTCTATCAATAAAATTCCGTTGTCTTCTGTTCCTATCAAAATCTGTCCGTCGTGAGTTTCCAAAACACATGTTAAGTTATCAGAAGCCAAACCTTGTGAAGTAGTATAATTTGTAAATTTAGCAACCCCTGTTTTAGAGCCATCCAAAATACTTAATCCTTCTGTTGTTGCAATTAAAAGTGTTTTAGGTTTTTTCTGACTTACTCTAATAGCTCTTACAAAATTTCCGACTAATCCATTTTTTGCATCAAAAGTAGTTATTTGTTTACTTTCAGAATTATATTTTGCGATTCCTCCTCCATACGTTCCTATCCAAAAAATAGGTTGGTTAGAATCATTTTTTGTCGCTGTAATACTTCTGACATGATTATGAGGTAAGCCATTTTTGATTGTCAGATGAGAAAAAGTATTATCTTGATTTAGTATAGAAATACCGTCGCTTTGTGTGCCTATCCAAACTTGATGTTGTGATTGATTTTTGTTCTTTTCATAAGAGTTAGTTGAAGAATATGTAAAAATACAATTTGTAAGATTATCAGAAAGTCCTTCTAACGTAGAATAAGGTGTAAACTTACTGTCATTCAATCGCAAAAGTCCTCCTCTATTCATTCCGACCCACAGACTTCCTTCTTTGTCTTCAAAAAGTGCTGTTATGCTGTTGCTTGCTAGTCCTTCTTTGGTGGTCAAGGTTTCAAACTTTTCTAAATTAGGAATATATCGTACAAGTCCTTGGCTATTTGTTCCTATCCAAAGAGAACCTAATTTATCGACAAGCAATGTATTAATAGTTGCATTTCTGATAAGTTTGTTTGTATCAATGTTTAGAGCAATATTGTCATTAAAGTTCTTTAATTCATTCTTTTCTTTATCCCAATATAAAAGTCCACTTGTAGTTCCTATATAAAGGTTGTTTTTGGCATCACTTTCCAAAGCTAGAATTTGTAAGTTAGGTAATGGAAGAGAAATAGGAGTAATCTTTCCAGAATCCAAATCAAATTTAGCTAATCCTTCATCTGTTCCAATCCAAAGCGTATTTTGTCCATTTTTGGTATCTTTTAAAAGTGTATTTATTTTTACATTTAATAATCCATCTTTTTTAGTATAATTTCTAAAGACATTTCTACGATAACGACTAAGCCCTTTTGGTGTTCCTATCCAAATACTCTCTTCCCAGTCTTCCAAACATAGAATCATATTATTGATTAAATCTTTTTGTGTATTGAAAGTCTTAAAAGTCTTAAAATTATAATTAGACAGTCCTTCTCCATTTGTTCCAATCCATAAACCATCATTTTCGGTACTCTCAACTACTGAAACAAAATTATCAGGAATTCCACTATTTATATTATTTTTCAAATCAGTCGGAGCAGAAAAAACTCTAAACTCTCTACCATCAAATTTTACTAATCCGTTATGTGTTCCTATCCACAAATAACCATCATCTGATTGTGTAATTGAGGTAATACTATTTTGTGGCAGCCCATCTTTCTTTTGCCATGTATTTTGGCTGTATTGTGTTATTTTTTTAGAAGAAGATAGAAATGACTGACCAAAAGAAGAATTATTGAAGTAAAAAATAAGAATAAAAGACAACAAAAAAGACAAACAAAAACCTTTTACAGATTGTAAAATAGGTAATAGAACAAAACTAAAAATAGCAGTACGAAAATGAATAAATTCATCACGACTAGAATAATAAGCTAATTTTTTTTTAGTTGTAAATAACACGTTTATTAATTAATGGATTGTTTTATTATAATGAATTGAAGATTCGTTCTTTCCTATTTTTTTATAAAAAAATAATGAATTACTAATGTAGTAAATTATTCATCAAAAACTCTAATAAGTTGTGGTTTGATTTATTTCTATTTTTTGTCTAGTATTTTAGGCACAAGTTTGAAACAAATTAGGCTTAAATTCTATTTTTTACTTAATTTTGCAAACTCTTTTAACAAATATAGCACAAAGATTATGACAGTTATTCCTTATAAAGACCAAACAGCTTCTAAAAAAGACCAAGTAGCACAAATGTTCGATAACATATCGAATAACTACGATTTACTCAACCGAATATTGAGTGGTGGAATAGATATTATTTGGAGAAAAAAAGCCATTTCATATCTAAAATCCGAACGTCCTCAAACTCTGTTAGATGTAGCAACAGGAACAGGAGATTTTGCTATTGAAGCCTACAAAAAACTCAAACCAAAAAAAATTGTTGGTGTTGATATTTCGACAGGAATGCTCTCTTATGGAAAAGAAAAAATAGAAAAATTAGGTCTTCAAGATAGAATTGAATTGAAAGTTGGAGATTCCGAAAACTTACCTTTTGATGACAATACTTTTGATGCTGTTACCGTTTCTTTTGGAGTAAGGAACTTCGAAAACCTAGAAAAAGGATTAGCAGATATTTACCGAGTTTTGAAAAAAGGTGGTTCACTTGTTGTATTAGAATTCTCACAACCAGAAGCATTTCCTATAAAACAATTCTACTCATTTTATTCAGCACAGGTACTTCCAAGAATAGGAAAAACGATTTCTAAGGATACCTCAGCATATACTTATTTGCCTGAATCTGTGGCTGCATTTCCGTATGGTAAGGATTTTCTTCAAATTATGGAGAAGGTAGGTTTTGTTTTTACACGAGATGAAGCACTTACTTTTGGAATAAGTTCGATTTATTACGGAAAAAAATAGTTTGTTAAAAATCGTCGGTGGGAACACCAACAAAAAATACTATGAAAATTAGACAAAAAACCACGTTATTCGCTACTCTTTTTATCTTGTTTTTCTTTGTGAGTCTGTCTTTTGTTTCGGCTCAAAATACAAATAAAAAAAAGCCAGTCAATCAAGATAAAAAGTTGAAAGATAAAAGTCTCAATATTCCTAATTATGACTCAAAACCATTGCATTATGGATTTATTTTAGGAATGCACTATGCAAAATTTAGAATAAATTATTCAGATTATTTTGCCAAAAACGAAGATACTACGATTGCATTATTACCTCAACGCACATTTAGTAATTTTGCTGTCGGAATGATTATCGATTTGCCTATGTCAGAACAATGGAATTTTCGTTTTACACCAACAGTAGGTTTATACGAATATAGCGTTACTCACAAACTACTAGAACGCTCCACAGGCAAATATATTGATACACAAGTTCCTGTTGAGAGTGTCTTTTTTGATTTTCCTATTTTATTTAAATATAAATCTTTGCGCCGAAATAATAATCGTCTTTATATGGTTGGTGGAATTGTTCCAAGTATAAAAGTAGGAGGAAGAAAACAACGTGATAACAAAGAAGCCTTTGGAATGGAAGACTATAATTTGGAAATTACGTATGGTTTAGGTTGGGATCATTATTTTGGCTTTTTCAAATTTGCACCTGAGGTTCGTTTTTCACACGGTATTGCAAATATGAATCTTCGCAATCAAAGTGTTTATTTTAGAAATATTGAAAGAATGACTACTCATAAAGTATCATTATTATTCCACTTTGAGTAAAAGTCTTAATTGGAAAAATAATTCTAGGGAAAAGAATCATCTTTTCCCTTTTTTTTGTGTTTATTTTCTTAAAAAGAATCAATAAAATTATTCAATAAAAAGACTGCAAAATCATATTTTATTTATAACCATTCTAATCAAACAAGACTTTGGTAAGATAATTGAATTATTTATAGTACTATTTATACAAAACAAAGATTGCAATTTTATTAATATCCATTAACTTGGGCTATTTTTGTTTTGAATACTCACTAAAAAGAAGTTATTATGATTACCATTCGCAATTATGTTTTATCAGTGCTGTTATTAGTTTTTATTTTCGGCTGCACTGCTTTTTCTCAAAATGAAAACAAGAATGAAGGAAAAGTTTTTTCAGCCTATGATGCTTCAGCTATTGGAGAAGGAAAAATTACAGAAATAAAAAATAGAAATGAAAATAAAAGAGATAATGAGATTATTAATTCAGAAGAAAACAGTGAGTTTATAACTTCTATTTTAGAAACTGCTACTGCCTTAGAAGGTGTTCCTTATGTGTATGCTGGCAAGTCGCCACAAGGTTTTGACTGTTCAGGATTTGTTTATTATGTTTTCAAAAATCATGATATCGCTCTTCCTGCTTCTTCAAGTATGTATGACAATGTAGGCAAAACCATTGCTTTAGAAAATGCCAAAAAAGGAGATATTATTTGTTTTACAGGAACAGACCCAAGCATTGACCGTACAGGACACGTTGGAATTGTAGTAGAAAATAATACAAATGAACCTATAAAATTTATTCATGCTACTTCTGGAAAAAGATATTCAGTAGCTTATAGCACTTTATCGAAAGATGGAACAGGATATTATGAACAACGTTTTCGTTCTATTCGTAGAGTTAAACCAAGAAACTAGACTTTAACTTTATATCTATAATAAAAAGAGTCAATTTTTAGATAAGTTGGCTCTTTTTATTTATATCTGAGCATTTTAGCATAAAAAAACCTTTTTTTGTTCCAAAAGAGTCATTATTCTAACAAAAACAATTCTAACGTAACTTCTACCATTAAGTTACATTTTTTTAAAACAAACTAAGCACTAATTTTGCCTTATAATAAGTGTGATTGATATTTGTTTATTCAGTTGATATGAATTTCCCTTAAAAAATGAACCAAGAAATAAAAGGAAGATAAAATAAAAAAATAAACCTATCTATCAGCTTTTTATATCAAAATCACACTCAATAAAAAAACTATCCAAAATCAATTTTATTCAAAATAATAGTATGAAATTCTCTTTATTTGCCTTACCTATTATTGCCATGAGCTTATTCCTTGTAGGATTATGTGGTAATATATTTTCGCCTTCTAAGCTAAAAACAAACTCTTCAACTGAAAAAACTATACATTTAGAAACACCTCTAGGTGAAACGATCGAATTAGAAAACTTGAATCAAAACGAAAAATTAAAAGGAAAATGGATACTTTTAGATTTTTGGGCTTCGTGGAACAGCGAAAGTATGAAAAATCGAAATGTATTAAATGAAGTTTATTCGGAGTATAATTCAAAAAATTTAGAAATTGTATCTGTTTCTTTAGACAATTCGAAAGAGCGTTGGAAAAAAGCTATTGCTCAAAATCATTCTTCATGGTTAGAAATATCAGATTTGAAAGGTTGGAAAAGTGCAGCTTGTAACAAATACAAAGTTTCTGAACTTCCTTATCATGTCCTTCTCAATCCAAAAGGAGAAATAGTAAAGACAGCCATCACAAATCAAGAATTAGTAGAAGTATTGAAAGAAGTCTTGTAAATTCCTTCAAAAGTAAAATTATTAAATCCTTATTGTTCAGACAGTAAGGTTTTTTTGTTGTACGATAATCTTTAATTATTTTTCACACAAAAATATTCTCCGATTACTATAAAAAGCAATGAATTTTTTCAAAAACCTATTTTCATCAACACAAAAAGTCAAAGACCCATCCTATGACATTGTGAAAGAGCAAGGAATCAAAAAAGCATTAGGAAACGACCATTTAGAACCAGTAGAAAGTATTTTTTATATGCTTGAGTGGCAAGAAAAATATTATTTAAAACTGAAAGAGATTTTATTTGAAGGATTATCAGATTCTCCACTACTTAGATTTCAAATATTTCCATCTTGGGGAACAGAAAGTATGTTGCAAATAGAATTTGATAGAATAGAAAAGAAAAGCAATATTATTTAGTTTATCATGAAAGTGATAAAAATATTTTTCATCTTGAAGACGACAAATCTACTAAAATTCATAAATACAAAAAGGTTATACAATCTAGTGATGTAAAACTAATAGAAAAAATATTTGAAGGTGTTATTTTTCAAGCAAAGTATTCTCAATCTCCTAATGCTGTGTTAGACGGAGTGAGTTATTATTTTTCAGTAAGATACAGAGTAGGACAAGTTAGTTCTCCATACGAAGAAACAAATATGGGCAAATTAGTAAGATTAGGTTATTCTTTAATAGATTTAGCAAAAAATAAAAATCCAGATATTATTTTTGATGAGTCAATGATGAAAAGTATTGAATATCTTACAGAAAGTCTTTTGAACGAATAAAAATGACCAAAAACTTTACTTTCTACTCTCATTTTCTGTAATATTGCATTGAATTTTTAAATCATTTGAAGAACAGAATTACAAAAAAAGAAATTATGGTTTCGATAATAATGGGCAGTCGTTCCGATTTACGAGTAATGGGTGCAGCAGCAGAAGTTTTAGACGAACTTAAAGTAGAGTATTCACTGACAATCGTTTCGGCACACCGTACTCCCGAACGTTTGTTTGATTTTGCCAAAAATGCAAGAAAAAATGGTATAAAAGTAATCATTGCAGGTGCAGGAGGTGCAGCACATTTACCTGGAATGGTGGCTTCACTTACTTCTTTGCCTGTTATTGGTGTTCCTGTCAAGTCTTCTAATTCTATTGATGGCTGGGATTCGGTTTTGTCTATTTTGCAAATGCCTTCTGGTGTACCTGTGGCAACTGTGGCATTAGATGGCGCAAAAAATGCAGGTATTTTGGCAGCTCAAATTTTGGGTACTTCCGATGAAAAGTTAGCTCTTCGATTAGATAACTTCAAAGAAGCTCTAAAAGAAAAAGTAATTGCTGATGTAGAAAATATAGATAAAAACGGCTGGAAGCAACTGGTTTAAATTCTTGAACTTCTTCTAACTTTAAAAATCCTTGTTGATATTTATTCATTCAACAAGGATTTTTCTTTATTTTAAATATCATCAAAAAAACTTCCTTCTCCTTCGTTCGTTTTTTTATCTTTTTCTTCTTTTTCCTCTTCAAAATCTGGAAAATTGTATGCATCTAAATCTTTTTGAGCTTCTCCAAAAATATCATCATCACTTTCTACCTCATCAAAGAAATTAGCATCCGTTGTTGAAGGAGGAATTTCAGTTGTATTTTCTGTTACTAAAGGCTCGTTTATATCAGATTGTTCTTTAAAAATAGGAGTTTCTGATTCATTGTCATCACTTTCTACTTCATCAAAAAAATTAGCATCCGTCGTTGAAGGAGGAATTTCAGTTGTATTTTCTGTTACTAAAGGCTCGTTTATATCAGATTGTTCTTTAAAAATAGGGGCTTCTGATTCATTTTCATCACTTTCTACCTCATCAAAAAAATTAGCATCCGTCGTTGAAGGAGGAATTTCAGTTGTATTTTCTGTTACTAAAGGCTCGTTTATATCAGATTGTTCTTTAAAAATAGAGTCTTCTGATTCATTGTCATCACTTTCTACTTCATCAAAAAAATTAGTTTCAGAGTCACTTGTCGTAATCGCTGTTTTTTCTACTTCTTGATTATCTTCTAAGTCATCAAAAAAACTAGAAGAGTCTATTTTATTTTCAGTAGTTTCAGTTTTAATTTTAGAATCATCATCTCCTATTTCATCAAAGAAACTATTTGAGGATGTGTGTTTGGTCTCTTCTAACTCATTTTGTGATACTGTATTTTCTGTACTTTTTTCTTCTTGGTTTATTTCTTCAATTTTGTCTTCTTCTTTTTCTTCTATTATTGTCGTCGTACCAACAAGTTTGTCAAAGGCATTTATAGATTCTGTATTAATATCTAAATTTTCTTTATTTTCATCATTTTCTATCTCTAATGCTGCTTCTTTAGCCTCTAATTCTTGTTTTTCTCTCTCCAATTCTTTTCTATACTCATCATCCAACCAACTACGTAATACTCTACGATCAGCCGAACGCAATGCAGCCATTTGTGTATTATGTTGAACAGAATTTGATTTAGCTAAAAAAAGTGCAGCCGTTTGAAAATAGGGGTGTTTCCTCAAAATTCTCTCAAAAGAAGTAGTATCAGAAGAAGTAATGGAAGAAAAATCTTCTATAAATTTATTGAAGTTTGATGAATTCATAAATGAATCTATATAAAATAATGGGTGTGTCGTGTTTTAAAGCTAATAACGTTTAAATGATAGTTTTTAGATAAACTAATACGTAATTTTTACATTTTATTTCACTTTTCCAAATAAAAAACTCAATAAAACAATTATTTCTTTAATTATTTCTATTCCAATTCTTATTAAGATTTTATTTTCTAACAAATTAGAATAAAAAGAGTAGTGTAAAGTATATTTGTATTTTCCAGTAATAAGGCACATAAATTGTCTTTCTATTGATGTTAAAGATTTTGGAGTAAGTCAAAATTTTTTCGCTTATTCTGAATTTTTCCTATTTTTTTTTATTTTATTCATCGTTACTACAATTTTCATGTTAAAAATTTCAACTTTTAGTTTACTTTTTACTCTCGTTTTTATGTCTTTTTCGGCTTTTGCACAACTTCAAATGCCACAACCTAGTCCTGCAGCAATGGTCAAACAAACAGTTGGTTTGACAGATATTACTATTGATTATTCATCTCCTGCTATGCGTGGGCGTGAGATTTTTGGTGGTCTTGTTCCTTATGGCGAAATGTGGCGTACAGGTGCAAATAAAGCAACTGCAATTACTTTTTCTGAGGATGTTACTATCGAAGGAAAAAAAGTAGAAGCTGGAAGTTATTCAGTTTTTACCATTCCAAATGAAAATGAATGGACAATTATCTTGAACAAAAATACAGAACAATGGGGAGCAGGCGAATATGACGAAAAAGAAGATGCTCTTCGTTTGACTGCCAAACCTTCTAAAGCTCCAATGACTTTTCAACGCATGACATTTATGATTACGGCTCTTGAAAATCATACAGCAGAAATTTCTTTATTTTGGGCTGATATACAAGTTTCATTTATGGTAGATGCCAACCCAGTAGCACAAGTAGTTTCTACGATTGAAACTACATTGAAACAAGCTGATAATTTGTGGTACACGTATGCACAATCGGCTGAATATTATCTAGAAAATAACCAAAGTAAAGAACAAGCTCAAGAATGGATTGATAAATCTATTGTTATGAAAGACCATTTTTATAATAATTGGATTAAAGCTCGTATTTTGGTGGCTCGTAATAACACAGGTGGAGTTTCTAGCAGTACTGGTGCAGCTATAGCTATGGTAAAAAAAGCAATGGAAATGGGAGAAAAAGAAAATACAAATTTTTATAAGCGTTTGAAGCCTGAAATGGAACAGTTTATAAAAACATACTCTCAAGAACTTCCTAAAACAGGAAAAGGTAAGAAAAACTAAGGTGTTTTTTTAGATTTTCTGTAAAAAACTAAAGACCTTCTTTCACTTACATCTGAGTGAAGAAGGTCTTTTTTATTGATTTTGTAATAGAAGGTATTTAATAAACACTTACTTTTTCTAGCTATTAGGTTGTTTCAATCCTAACACTAAGGAAAAACAACAATACCTTTTTGATGTCTTAGTATAATCACACCAACAAAAAACACTCAAAATTTCCTTTTCCTATCAAAAGTTCTTATCTTTGTAACTCATTTTCAAATAGATAGGTAAATTTCTGTAAATCAATGACTTACTTTTTTTACTTGCTTTAGTAAAAATGAATTTTAATTAAATTATTTTATCACAGTTAATTCAATACCTTTAAGCATAATTTTTAGTAATAAAAACATGCTACAAAGGCAGGTTCTCCAACAAACCTGAAAATAATTGTTGTCTTTATTTTATTATATGAGTAATTCAAACATTTCAGCAGGCGAAATCAATTGGGAAGAATTAGAGTCTAACAAAACAGGCTTTGGTGCTGGCTACAAAGATGCACGCCAACAAGAACTCGCAGACCTTTACGAAGAAACACTTACTGAATTTTCGGAAAACGAACTTGTTACAGGTACAATCGTAGGCGTTACAGACCGTGAAGCCATCGTAAATATCGGACACAAATCAGACGGACTTGTATCTCTTTCAGAATTTAGAGATTTACCAGAACTTAAAGCTGGTGACCAAGTAACAGTTTATGTAGAAAAACAAGAAGACGCAAACGGACAAATTTTGCTTTCTCGTCGTAAGGCAATGGCTCTTCAGGCGTGGAAAAAAATTGAGCAGTCGCATCAAGGCGATGAAGTTATCGAAGGAATCATCAAACGCCGTACAAAAGGTGGTTTGATTGCAGATATTTTCGGTATTGAGGCATTTTTACCAGGTTCACAAATTGACGTTAAGCCAATTCGTGATTTTGATATTTATGTTGATAAAAAAATGGAATTGAAAGTTGTCAAAATCAATTATGCAAATGACAACGTAGTAGTTTCTCATAAAATTCTTATTGAGAAAGACCTTGAAAAACAACGTTTACAAATCCTTGACAACCTTGAAAGAGGACAAGTATTGGAAGGTGTAGTTAAAAACATCACTAATTTCGGTGCATTCGTTGATTTGGGTGGTGTAGATGGATTACTTCACATTACTGATATTTCTTGGGGACGTATCTCTCATCCAAACGAAGTATTAGAACTTGACCAAAAACTTAATGTTGTTGTTCTTGATTTTGATGATGATAAAAAACGTATTTCATTAGGTATGAAACAACTTCAAGAGCATCCTTGGGATTCGCTTGAAGCTGGCTTAGAAGTAGGTACAAAAGTAAACGGACGTATTGTGAATGTAGCTGATTATGGTGCATTCTTAGAAATCAAACCAGGTGTTGAAGGTTTGATTCACGTTTCGGAAATGTCTTGGTCGCAACACTTGCGTAATCCACAAGAATTCTTGAGTATCAATGATACAGTAGATGCAGTTATCTTGACTATTGACCGTGAAGAGCGTAAAATGTCATTAGGTATCAAACAACTTACTGAAGATCCTTGGACGAAAGAAGAAGTTAAAACAAAATATGCTTCTGGACAACGTCATACAGGTACAGTTCGTAACCTTACTAACTATGGTTTATTCTTAGAGTTAGAAGAAGGTATTGACGGACTTGTTCATATTTCTGACCTTTCTTGGACTCGTAAATTCAAACACCCATCTGAATTTATCAAAGTAAACGAAAAATTAGAAGTACAAGTATTAGAACTTGATACAGAACAACGTCGTTTGGCTCTTAGTCATAAACACATGGAAGAAAATCCTTGGGATACTTTCGAAACTATCTTTACACCAAACAGTGTACACAAAGGTACTTTAGTGAATAAAAATGACAAAGGTGCAAACATCGAACTTCCTTACGGTGTACAAGGCTTTGCTTCTACAAAACACCTTACTCTTGAAGAAACAGGCAAAACGGCTGAAGTTGGAAACAACATAGACTTCAAAGTAGTAGAGTTTTCTAAAGATGAGCAACGCATTATTCTTTCTCACGTAGCTACTTACCGTAGTGGAAAAGAAGAAACGGCTGCTCCTGCAAAGAAAGCTAAAACTCCTAAAGGAGAAGCTAATCAAGAAACAACTTCAAAATCTAAAGACATGAAAAAATCTAAAGATTTGGAAACGACTAGCTCATTAGGAGAAAATTCTGCACTTTCTCAGTTGAAAGACGATATGAAAAGCGACGAAGGTAAATAATCTTATTCAGTAGAATAAAATTAGAATACTCTTTTTAGTATATACAAAAAACCTTATTTCTTTATTGAAATAAGGTTTTTTTGTGTTTGATATTGAAGTTGTTTAAGAATGGAAAAATTACAGCTAAACTTATATGATTTTTTATGAAAGAACATTTTGAAAATAACGCTTGAGCCAAGTATTTGAGGCTTTATTTTGCCATTGAGAATCTAATTGTTCTTTTATCTGAACTAAATTATCAAAGATGATTGTATCAGAGGTGATTTTTTGTTCGTGTACTAGCTCTTTGAGTTTAGAAAGAGAGGTAATATTTATTTTTTCTTCTTTATCTAAATAAGCTACTTTAGTTCTGTCAAAAAGAGAAATTTTAAATTCTTCTTCAATAGCTTTCATCAGCTCAACTGATTTATCAATAGAACAACCAGTAGCTTTTGTAAGTTCTTCATTAATTGCCAAAATTAAGAAACGATGATGACGAATTTCGAAAGAAGAAACTAAAGAATTTCCGTGTGCTTGCCAGTTCTCAATAAATTTTGTTAAAACATTGGTTATTGCCAAAACTTCACTATCTGTAAGTTCTCTATCAGATTGATAAATCCAAAGACGAGAGTAAGAAGGCATTTTTTCAAAGGGAAGAAACATAATAATATTTGTTATACTATTTTATTGATAAATAAAACAGCTTGAATTAATTTAAAAGAAAAACAAAATCTGTGTAAAGTAGATCGTACTATTTTATTGAAAAATTATAATAGCAAGATAAAAATGAGATAAAATTGCGTTTTTTATTTATTACAAAGGGAAAATAACCACTTAAATAGTGATTTTAAACAAATAAAAACACGACTCTACAAAGTTATGTATTTTATTAGAAAATTACAAAAATAAGCAGATTAGTTTTTCTAAAATTTATAACTCTTTGATTTAAAACAGATTTCAATTACTTACTTTTACTTAAAATTATTTAGAATACGGATTTAGTAGTTATTCTAACAGAGCAAGATTAAAAGTATTTTTATTAAAAATATTCTTTATTTTCGCTTATCTCAACAAACTGGTACTACTTTAAGTTATATAGTTGAGTTCATTTTTTAAACTTATTGCAGATTTCAAAATAATTCAATCACTATTCCCACTTACTCATTATGCCCGAATCATTATCCTCAGTTATTACAGCTACTCATTCAGAATCTACTTTATACTTTCCTCTTGAAGTTTGTAAAGGAGAAATAGGTAAAAAAATTGCTATTTCAGAACTTCCTCAAACAGTCCTTTGTAGTTCTTATAATCAACTTGTTATTAATTTTTGTATTGAATGGCAAAGTAATAAGAATAATTTTGTGGTTCATACTTCGGGTTCGACGGGTATTCCAAAACCAATTACACTTACTAGAACACAAATGCAGAATAGCGTTTTGGCAACGGCAGAAGCATTGAATTTAAAGCAAAATGAACGTTTTTTGATTTGTCTGAATACTGAATATATTGCAGGAAAAATGATGCTTGTTCGTGGAATGGAACTACATGCAGAAATGATTATTGTTCCTCCAAAACGCAATCCATTAGAAGATTTTGATGAGAAAATGTGGTTTGATTTTGCTGCTTTTGTTCCGATGCAACTCCAAACTATTTTAGAGGAAAGCCCTGAAAAAATTGCAATTTTATGTCAAATGAAAGCCATTATTATTGGTGGTGCGCCTGTTTCGTATTCTCTACTCAAAAAAATCCGTTCTATAAAAGCTCTACATAGAGTGCCTATTTATTCGACGTATGGAATGAGTGAAACAGTGACACATATTGCTTTGAAAAGACTCAATGGAAAAATTAAAGAAAAAAAAGAAATTTCAAACACTTATAAAATACTTCCAAACGTAAAAATAAAAACGGACAAACGTGGTTGTCTTATTATTTCTGCACCCCATACACTAGGAAAAGAAATTATAACAAATGATTTGGTAGAAATAAAAAATGATACTGAATTTGAGTGGCTTGGTCGTGCTGATTTTGCCATTAATACAGGAGGAGTAAAAGTTTTTCCAGAAAAAATAGAGAATTTTATTGAAAGAGCTTTTTATGAACTAGATTTGCAAAAACGTTTCTTTATTTCTTCTATGCCTGATGATATACTGGGGGAAAAAGTAATTTTGATTCTTGAAGGTCTGCCATTTGCTAGAAAATTTGAAAAAGACATTTTAGAACATCTCAAAAAAAATCTTCCTGCTTATCATTCACCTAAACAAATTTTTTATCTTTCAGAATTTGTATTGACAAAAACAGATAAAATAGATAGAAAAAAATGTATAGAATTAATATAAAACTTAGTACACATTTTATAAGTTTATTGATGAGTTATTTAAAAATAGAAAAACTAATGAACAAAATATATTCTTAAATAACTTATCTATTTTTAGAATTAAATCAAAAAAAATGAAAAAATCAATTACATTATTTATTTTTACTCTATTTATTTTAGCCTCTTGCGCTCCAAAATATGAAGTAGAAGTTCAGACAGAAAGAAATAAAAAAGACAAGCAATTTAGGGAAGGCAATGGTTCTCCTATTCCTTATGATGATAGAAAGACTTTTGAAGGACTAGATTATTATCCGATAGACTCTTCTTATTATGTTGTTGCTATGCTGACCTTAACACAAGATGTAAAAGAAATAACACTCAAAACGTCACAAGGCAAAGACCGAAGATTCAAAACCTATGCAAAGGCTGATTTTAAACTAAAAGGCAAACCCTTTTCTTTGAATATTTATAAAGCGATTGAAGATGGAGATGGATTTTCTGTTTTGTTTACTGATTTGACAAATGGCAAAACCACGTATGAAGTGGGACGCTATATCGAACCTGAAATAAATGGACTTAGAGCTATTTTAGACTTTAATCGTGCCTATAACCCATATTGTATCTACGATAAAAAATATGATTGTCCGATTCCACCAAAAGAAAGTTACCTAAATATTGAGGTAAAGGCAGGCGAGAGAATTTACAAAAAATAAAAAAAGAGTTAAAATATAAAGTGTTTTTTACATAAAATTGTGCAGTTTTAAGAAATAAATCCTTTTTTCTTACAATAATAATTAGGACTTTTGTATTAGCTAGTAAGAAAGAAAGAAATTATTTCGTAAATTAGCTAGACAGTATAATTATCAGAAGAAAAGCAAAAGTGTTGATTAGATGTTGATTTATCATTTTTTTATAAAAAAAATTATCAAAAAGTTTAAAAAACACCATTCTTGATGAAAATTATGTAACCTAAATTATATAATTTCAGTTCTAATAATAAAATACTAATCAATCAGAATAAACACTTATTCAAAAAACTCTGTATTTTTCCCTTTTAATTACCCTAATATTCCGAATGACAAAACTCTAACTAATTATTTTTATGAAATCAAATCAGTTTTTATCCTTTTCCAAAAAACCACCTCAACAGTCTAATTTACCTATTAAATCCCTTTTTAAGTCGATTTTGGTAGCATTTGTATTCTTTATGACTGTATCATTTTCATATTCTCAAAATCTTCAAACTATTACTTCTACCACAAATGAAGCTGATAAAATTGAAATTTCAGAAGCCTATCCTAATCCAGCAGCACATTATATTCAGTTTGATTATAGAATGACTGATAGGATGTCAGAAGGAAAAATATCAGTTTATAACCTTTTGGGAAGTTTAGTAGGAGAACATAGATTAAATAATTATGATAATCGTATTCAAATTCCTGTGGATAATATGAAGGCAGGTATTTATTTTTACACAATTTCAGTAAACAATAAAAGCCTCATTACTAAAAAATTTGTAGTAAAACATTAATTTAATTTTGATTAAAAAGCTACCTAAAACACTTTTGCAAAACCTGTAAAAGTGTTTTTTTATGGAAAAATCAAAATTAATTACAATAAAGTAGGTAAATACTACAACTCGCAATATAATAGTAGAATATCCACTATTTTAACTTTTGCACAAAAAAAGTCATTTCCTCTATCCATAAGATAAAAGAAATGACTTTTTAATTTTGTAGCCTACACCTCAAAAAAGAGTGCTAAAAATAGGCTGCAAGTTTTTAGGGAAATGATTCTTACATCATTCCACCCATTCCACCCATTCCTGGAGCAGAAGGCATAGCTTCTTTTTCTTCTGGATCATCTGCAATTACACACTCAGTAGTAAGTAAAAGAGATGCAATAGAAGCAGCATTTTCAAGAGCCAAACGAGAAACTTTAGTTGGGTCAAGAACACCAGCAGCTACTAAGTTTTCATATTTGTCTTCACGAGCATTGTAGCCAAAATCAGCTTTTCCTTCTCTTACTTTCTGAATAATTACAGAGCCTTCAAGACCTGCATTCGAAACGATAGTACGAAGAGGAGCTTCTAAAGCCTGACGGATGATATTTACACCTGTTTCTTGGTCTTGGTTTTCAATGCCATTTTTACCAACAACAAAGTCATTCAAAGAATCAAGCGCACGGATAAATGCTACACCACCCCCAGGTACTACACCTTCTTGTACGGCTGCACGAGTTGCGTGTAATGCATCATCTACTCTGTCTTTCTTCTCTTTCATTTCTACTTCTGTAGCTGCACCGATATAAAGGATTGCAACACCACCAGCTAATTTAGCCAAACGTTCTTGCAATTTCTCACGGTCATAATCAGAAGTTGTTTTCTCAATTTGAGATTTAATTTCGTTGATACGACGTTTGATATTATCACTTTCGCCAGCACCATTGATAATTGTAGTGTTGTCTTTGTCGATAGTGATTTTTTCAGCACGTCCTAAGTAAGAAACTTCTGCACTTTCTAGTTTGTAACCACGCTCTTCGCTGATAAGAGTACCACCTGTAAGAGTAGCGATGTCTTCCAACATTGCCTTACGACGGTCGCCAAATCCTGGAGCTTTAACAGCAGCAATACGGAGCGCACCACGAATTTTGTTTACTACCAAAGTAGCCAATGCTTCGCCATCTACATCTTCTGAAATGATAACCAATGGTTTACCACTTTGAGCAACTTGTTCCAAAATAGGAAGAAGTTCTTTCATAGAAGAGATTTTTTTGTCGTAGATTAAGATATAAGCATCTTCTAATTCTACTTCCATTGTTTCTGTATTCGTAACAAAATATGGCGACAAATAACCACGGTCAAACTGCATACCTTCAACCGTTTTTACTTCTGTTTCGGTACCACGAGCTTCTTCTACTGTGATTACACCATCTTTTCCTACTTTGTCCATCGCATCGGCAATCATTTTACCAATTTCCATGTCATTGTTGGCAGAAATTGCACCTACTTGTGCTACTTCTGAAGATGATTTGATTGGATTAGATTGAGATTTCAAATTCTCTACTACTCTAATTACAGCCTTGTCCATACCACGTTTCAAATCCATTGGATTTGCACCAGCAGCAACATTTTTAATCCCTGCATTAAAGATAGCTTGAGCCAAAACTGTTGCAGTTGTAGTACCATCACCAGCCATATCAGCCGTTTTTGAAGCTACTTCTTTTACAAGCTGTGCGCCCATGTTTTCGATTGGGTCTTTCAAGTCAATTTCTTTGGCAACTGTTACACCATCTTTAGTAACTGAAGGTGCGCCAAATTTTTTGTCAATTACTACATTACGACCTTTAGGACCTAAAGTTGTTTTTACTGCGTTTGCCAAAGCATCAACGCCTTTTTTTAATTTTTCACGAGCAACTGTATCGAACGATATTATCTTAGCCATACTATTTTGAATGTTTTTTGTGTTCTAATTCTATTAAAAAATTTGTAGAAAAATGTTTTTATGAAGTTAAATAGATAGAATTTAATAAATCAAATTACTACTTATCTAAAAAATAAATCCATAAAAAAATGCCGTTGTTGGTGTCCCCACCAACGACAAATTAATTAAACAACTGCATAAATGTCAGATTCACGCATGATAAGGTAATCATTTCCTTCTACATTGATTTCTGTACCTGAATACTTACCATAAAGGACATTGTCGCCTACTTTTACAGTAATTGGTTCGTCTTTTTTGCCATTTCCGATTGCGATTACTTTTCCACGTTGTGGTTTTTCTTTTGCAGAATCAGGAATGATAATTCCACTTGCAGTTTTTTCTTCTGCTGCATCAGGAGCGACCAAAACACGGTCTGCTAACGGACGAATATTTACATCAGCCATAGTTGTCTAGTTTATTTAATAGTGAATGAATACATAAATTTTTGTATCGTTTTATTTATTTTCAAATGTGTTTGCGATACTTTCGTTGTAGTCTTTACATAGAATATGCCAATACCAAAAATGATTTTTTGGATGTAAATTTTGTCTTTTTGTGTCGTTTTGATTTGCCATTAACTGCCATTTTGTCGCTTACTTTATAGATTTGGGATGTCATTTTTATTGCTGCATTAGGATTTATCTTGTAAAATTTGAATCTGGGAATAAAAAGCACTATATTGTTAATTGATTGATAAAAAATATTTTAAGGGTATTATTAAGCTATATATTCTACAATTAGATTTACCAATCAAAAAAAATACGCTACTTAATTAATAATTATCTATAACCTAAAATTTAATTTTTATTATGTTAAGTAAATTTCAACAACAAAAAGTAACAAAGATTTTCAAATTCTATGATGTAAATGAAAATGGTCTTATTGAATATGTCGATATAGATGCTATTTGTAATACATTTGCTAAAGAATATAACTGGGATAAAGAAACAACAGAGGGCTTTACTACTGTGTATCATCAAATGTGGAAAGATTTGGTAGAAGCAGCAGACAAAAATAACGACAAAATGGTCAGTCATGAGGAATTGCAAGATGCTTATATAGTTACTATTGCTGATAAGGCAGCTTATGAGAAATATATTCTTCCTTTCTTTCAAGGAGTATTTCCAATTATTTCCCAAGGAAAAGACCACATGACAAAAGAAGATTATGAAAAATTTTATCGTAGTTTCCGTAATCCAGTAGAAGAAGCTGATAGAGTTTTCGAACTAATGGACATCAATAAAGATGGTGTAATTTCTGAAGAAGAATTATCCACTATGTTTTATGAGTTTCATATGAATCAAGACGAAGAACACCCAAGCAGACATTTTTTTGGTGTTTTTGAAAAAGAACTTGTTTCTTAAATAAGATTTTAAACAACTTAAAAATCCATTTATAAATTACTTTATAAATGGATTTTTTTTGATATAACAAAAGACCAATATTAAAAATCACTCTTTTTGAATCTCTACCTAAAACGTTTTTTTGATAAAAATAGACTGGATAATAAAATAATATAGGATTCTCTTAATAAAGTCTTTGATGGAATAGTGCTTATTTAAAATATAGAACTTTTTTGTTTAAATTTGTTTAGACTTAAAATCAGTTTTATAATCCATTTTTTAACCTAAAAAAGATTTAAAAATTTATGAACAGAGTAAAAGTAGATTTACCAGACCAGTTTTTATTCAAAACAGAAATCCCAGTCCGAATTACAGACCTCAACTATGGTGGACATGTTGGAAATGATGCTATGCTGAGTTTGGTTCATGAAGCAAGAGTACAGTTTTTTATGAGTGAAGGCTTCAAAAGTGAACTTGATATTATGGGATTGGGCGTGATTATGGCAGATGTAGCAATGCAGTTTAAAGGCGAAGGGTTTTATGGAAATATTTTTGAGGTTTATGTAACTGTTGGTGGACTTTCTTCTTCGGGTTTTGATTTATATTACAAGTTTATTGACCAAGATTCAAGAAGAGAAATTTTGAAAGTAAAAACAGGAATGGTTCTTTTTGATTATAAAAATCGAAAAATTGCAGCTCTTCCTGAAGAGCTCAAAAAACGTTGGCAACTTCCACACCCAGAAAGTCGTTTGATAAGCAATGAATAAATCTATAGTTGTAAATTATGAATGGTAAAACTGTAAACAAACAATTATTATTCTTAATTCTTTACAAAAAACAAACTCATTTTCTATGAAAATTTTATCTATTTCTAGTTTTTTTATTTTTCTCTCTTTTGGAATAGTGAGTTTGTTTTTTTGTGCCTGCACTTCTGAAAATCAAGAAACTACAAATAAAGAAATAGAAATGACTGATTTTTCGCCTGCTCTACATTTTGAAAAACTAGAAAAACAAAATAGAGAAGCTGCTGATAGTTTAGAAGCCTTGTATGATATACATTACCGTGCCTTGGAAGAAGATTCTACCTTGAAGCGAAAAGGAAATTTACTTCGTCAGCGTACTGAAACCATTTTACAACAGATAGACAAAACCTATTCTGACCTTAGTCATCTTTTGGATAATATTCCTGCGAATAAAAATTATAAAGAGGCTACCATTTTATTTTTTATAGGAAAAAACAAAAAAGGAAGAGGTTATCAACTAGAAAAAAACCTAAAAGAATATGTAACTGAAATGAATAAAATTGATAACAAATGGGATTTTACTTCGCCTTTTGTTTCTCAAAATGATGTAGAGTTATTACACAATAAAGATACAGATTTGGTAGAAGCCCACTTTCAAAAAACATTTCCAGAAGCTGCTTTTGCTTTTCTTAGCGCACTCAAAAAAGAAGTTATTTTGATGGAATTACAAGCGATTGACGAATTGGCTAAGAGAGATAAATAGGTTTTATGTTTTATCGTTTTTTTGGGCTAAACTTTAGCTTCATCTTTCAAAACTTCTTTACAATCTGTTTCTTGATTTAGGTTTCCTTTTACAAAACATTTTCTACAACGAGCTTCGTATTCTGTTTTTTCTCCTAATAATATTTTCTGTTTGGAAGGTGTAAGACGAAACGAATAAGCAGCCACTTTTCCACAACACATACAGATAGCGTGTACTTTGGTTACATATTCCGAAATAGCCAAAAGATTAGGCATTATTCCAAATGGTTTGCCTTCAAAATCCATATCTAAGCCAGCTACTACAATTCGTTTTCCTTGATTAGCCAAAATCTGACATACATTTACGAGTTCTTTATCAAAAAACTGTGCTTCATCAATTCCGATAACTTGACAATCTTTTTCTTTTAAAATCTCTAAAATATCAGTTGATTTTTGAACAGCTATTGAATCGATTTCATTTTGATTGTGCGAAACTACTTTTTGATCGTCATAACGAGTATCGATAGCAGGCTTGAAAATCTGAACCGATTGGCGTGCAATTTTGGCACGAGTAAGACGACGAATAAGCTCTTCCGTTTTGCCAGAAAACATAGAGCCACAAACGACTTCTATCCAACCTCCCTCAACAGGATGGTCTAAATGATGTATGGTAGGTTCGATGTGCATGAAACAGTTATCAGTAATCAGTTACCAGTAATCAGTTAATTTCGAATGCAATAACTAATTATATGAAAACTTTGAGTTTGTAATTTATTTTTTAAAGTGAAACTTTCATTCCCCTCTTCTCTCCCTCCTCATTATATCCTTCCTTGTCCTTCTAAAGTAGTAATTCCTTTTCCAATTAGCAAGACTTGATTATTTTTTAATAACTCCAAATGAATTTCTCCACCACGTTTTGAGGCTTGATAAGCAAAAAAAGAATTTTTGTTTAGTTTGGGTTGCCAATATTTTGCAAAAAGCCCATGTGAAACTGCCGAAAGTGCATCTTCATTTATTCCAATCCAAGGACAAAAACAACGAGAAATAAAATCATATTTTGAATCTCCTTTTATCGTAATTCCTACTTTTTTGATAGAATTTTGATAGCTATTTTTTACTAACTCTTCAAAATTTGGTTTTAGACTTTCTAATTCTTCTCTGTTTTCAAATTCTAAAATCCAAGTTTGTTTTTCAGGAATATACACCGAAGAATTAATTTTTTGATTCTCAATTCCTAATGATTTTAATAAATTAGATTCAGGCGTTTTTTCTTCAAACACTTTTGCCACAGGAAACTGCATTTTGATATAATTCGCTTCTTGTTCAAAATTTTCTTTTTTGATAAGCAAATCGCCACTTCGTGTACGAAAAGTTATTTCTGAATGAATGCTTTTTATTTCTTCAAAAACTACGTGTGCAGCAGCGAGTGTAGCGTGTCCACAAAGATTCGTTTCTTCTTCTACCATAAACCAACGGACTTCAAAAAGCGTTGCTGTTTGCCAGTTTAGTTTTTTTTGGTCTTCTTTTTTATCAAATAAAGGACGCAAAAAAGTAGTTTCGGGCAAATACATTTCTCTAGCAATATTTAGATATTGCTCATCTGTCAAGGTTTCATCACACAAAAAAACAGCAGCAGGATTTCCACTAAACGATTTTGGAGCAAAGGCATCAACTTGATAAAAAGGAATTTTTTGGATAGAAGTAGAAGACATATAGAAGGAATAACAAAAACTGAATTTGAAAAGGGTTACAAAAAAACGACTTTTTCACCACAATTCCGAATTGTAGCTTCTATTTTTTATCGTTTAAAATTCCTTATAGAAGTTGGTTAAAAATAATGGCTCTTCCGACTTTTTAGCGATTATATGAATTTGACTATCATTCTCAATCTAAAATTTTGAAAGTTTCTAAACCCATACCCACTCCTTTTGAGGGTCTTAATTTTATTATTAATTCCCTCTACTATTCCGTTAGAATATCTATCTTTGAAGAAATTAATAATATCATTTTTCCAAGAATTAAACGTATTTATAAATCTATTTAGAGCCTTATGATTTATTTTTTGAGCTTCTTCTATCCATTGGTCTAGTAGTTTTTTAGCTTCTTGTTTACTCAAATCAGTATTAAATATATTTTGTAATTCCACTTTCATAAAATACACCTGTCTAAGCGTTGAGCTAAACCTAAACGCTTTAAGTAAAACTCGTCTTTCTTTATAAGTAAGGTCTTTCCATGCCTTGTATAAAAGCCATTTTATTTGCTTGAAATGAACGTTTTTATCATCTTTTCGTCGTAATTCTTTACGAATGCTATCTAGCACTTTATTACAATGCTGAAAAAAATGAAAGCGATCTATTACTACATCAGCGTTAGGAAATACTTCTTTTGCTGTATTTGAAAATCCCTCCCACATATCACAAGAAAATACTTCTATACTAGTACAAAAAACTTCGCCTTTGGATAAAAAATAGGCTTTTAAATACTCTTTATTACGGTATTCTAAAATATCCCAAACTTGACCTGTATCTAAATCTACTAAAACAACAGCATATTCCTTTTTTCCTTTTTTGTAAGCAAATTCATCAATACCTAAACGTCGAGGAAAATAATCTAGGTGTTTTTTTATCTCACGTTTACTATAGGTTTTAAAAATACCATCTAAAACATCCCAAAGTATGTTTTCTCGGATAGCTACTTCTTTGAAACTGCTATCTTTCAAACATAAATAAAGATATTTTTCCAAACGATGAGTTTGATTTTTTTGCTTAGAAACAAAACTAAAAACTTCTTGAAAGTAACGAGTACAATCTTGACAATGAAATTGACGAGAAGTTAAGTGTAAATAAACCTCTTTGTCTAAAATATTTCGGTCACGAACAATACGTTCTGAAGTAGAAGTCACTTTATTGCACTTTTTCAAGCAATTAGGACAAATAGAATCGGCTAAATTACTTTCTCCATAAATAGTTAAGCGAAGTGGAGAAGATTCTATTTTCGTTACTGAAAAATCTGAAAAACCTAATAAAATTGCTATTGTGTTAGTATCCATAGAAAGGCTAAATTAAGAAATTATCGCTAAATTGTCGGAAGAACCAAAATAATTATTCGTAAATACTTCCTAAAAATCAATATTTCTTATAAATCGTCGTCAAAATTTCCTCCATTTTATTTCCTATTGTTTTTGAAGATTCTCTGTGATGATTATTTTGAAACGAAAAACAGAACTTTCTACCACTTTTAGTAACCAAAAATCCACTCAAACAATGATTATTACTAATCGTTCCTGTTTTTCCATATAAAAAAGGAGTGGAATTTCTTGAAAATTCGTATCTACGTCGTAATGTTCCTGCCTCTCCTCCTATGGCAAGGGTTTCGAATAACTTTTCTTCTCCCATATCCTTACGAATTGATTTGAGCATTTCTACAAAATTGCGAGGCGTAAAAAGATTATAACGAGAAAGTCCAGAACCATCTACCCAACGAGGACGATTATAAAATTTATTGAAATAATTTGCATCCAAATAGTCAATCACTCTTCGTGTCGAAAGCGTTCCAAAAAGTTCTGCCGAACACATCAAAAGTGTTTGTTCTGCTAAAAAATTATCACTTTGCTGCATCATTCGTTTGTACATTTCATCACTTTTTGCAGTATAAAGCATTGATGTATTTTCAGGCATTGGATAATCCAGATGAGCAACTTCTATTCCTAATTTATCATTCAGAAGTGCCGTTATGAGTTCGGAAGTAGCGTGAAAAGGATATGATTTTCCGTTTTTGTAATACAAATCTCCAATATTATATTTAAAAGAATTTATACCCAAATCTCTTTCGATTCTAAAGTTTTGTGTGGCTATTTCACTATTTTCTATTAATAAATCTTTAAAAAAAGAGGGATACACCTCAATTTCACAAGAAGGGTCAGCTTCAAAATAAACAGCATTTCCATACATTGGAAAAACAGATTTTTCTACTCCATAAGTAGTACGGTAATCTTCCCACGCCCAGCCATCTCCAAAGGGTTCATCTTCATAATTGGTCGTAGAAAAGTAGAGTTTTTTGGTTTTAGATTTCAATAAAAGAAAATCAATCACAGCCGAATTATTAAAAACAGGATGCAAAAAAGTAGGGTCGCCAGTTCCCCAAAAAATAAGAGAATCTCCCTTTTCAAAATAACTAAGAGAAGGCAAACGCTCACTCAAAATCTTAGTGGCAGCAAAAAGAGAAGCTATTTTCACATTCGAAGCAGGTGTAAAATATTTGTCTGCATTATATTCAAAAAGATATTTTGAGCTATCCAAATCATACAAAACAAATCCATGAAAGCTATCTTTGAAGCAATCTTCTTGAAAAACTTCGATTAAATTGTCTATATAATCGGTATTTTTTTCTTGACTTTTCTTTTGAGCAGAAACAGAGAAATTAATAAAACAGAAACTAACAACTAAAAAAAAGAGTAGTTTTTTTGAATAAATAAAATTGATTTTCATAATTGGTTAGATAAAATAAATAATAGATAAAATTTGGTGGTTGTAGTAGTCGATTTTTTGAGTAATTTTGACCTAAAAATAGCATTACTAATAAAGAATCAGAAATGACACATTCGCCTTTCAGTACTCAAAACGAAGAATTAAAAAGTATTGTTCAAACGTTGTTCCTATTACGTGTTAAACCAGATAAATTTTCGGGTTTAATAGCAGAAGCCTATAAAAATACGTCTAAAAAATGGCAAGAAGAAATATTTTATTTACTTAATAACAAAATCCAAAAGGAAGGGATTCAGAAAGAATATTTAATGGAAGAATTAAATTCAGAGATGGCAGAGAGTGTATATGCTAGTCAGATTTGGCAAAAAATAAATGCACTTTCTTTTGAAGACAAATTACCTTATTTATTGCACCATATTTTGGGTTGGGACAATGAAAAGATAGGAAAATTAGTAAGTCTTTCTATTTCAGAGGTAGAAATTTTGATGGTTAATATTTTGAAGAAATTAGAAAGTTAATTCTATTTAAGGTTCAATTACGAATGATATTTATTTGAAGTTTTTTTCTACTCCAACTTTAACCTAAATAATAATATTTTTTTAGGCTTTGCATATTCACTTTTTTCAACATGGAAAAAGTCATAATATTTATTCTTTGTTGAGCGATAGTACTCTATTATATTTTTCATAGGAATTTTAATTGGCGTTGATGTTCCTATCGCTTCTCCTTTTGTTATTACTTGTTCTCTCAAGTTTTCAACAAAAATATAATTTTCACATTCCACACAAGGAGTATCATTATAATATTCTACAGTTAGAGCGTGTTTAAAAATTTTCTCTATCTAATCTAGCTAAAATTATAGTAATAAATACACTTTGTATAAAAGCTACAGAAGATTGTATTGTTTTTTCGTAATCTTTGGCTAATCTACGGAAAAAATTGAACCATCCAAACGACCTTTCCACTTGCCACCTTCCCTTTTGAGGAACAAATCCTTTCTCATTAGGTGGACGTTGTGTAATTTCAACCTTCCATTTGTACCATGCTGCACATTCTTTGAAATATCCTTTGTAAGCACTATCTGCGAAAATAATTTCTAGCTCTGAAGCTACTTCTTCTAATTGAGAAAATAGTTCAATACCTTCATTTCCATCATAAGTATTTGCTGCTGATACGTGAATAGCAAGAGGTAATCCTAAGCTATCTACTGCAATATGACGCTTACGCCCATTAATTTTTTTAAAACCGTCTATGCCTACTTCTTCATTTATAAAAGCAGCTATTTTAACACTTTGACTGTCTACTGCACAAGTGGTAGGAGAAACATTACGCTCTTGCCTAACTCGTTCTAAACCAACAAGATGATTTAAAATAAATGTTAGAACTCCCTTTTTTTGCCATTTACGAAAGTAATAATAGACTAGTTCCCAAGGTGGAAAACAAGAGTCTAAATTACGCCATTGAGTTCCTGTACGAGTTATTTTTAAGATTCCATCAAGAACATTTCGCAAAGAATGCTTACGTTTTCTTGGTTTATCTAAAAGATTTTTTATAATTTCCCATTGAGAATTTGTCAAGGGTTTAAAACTGCGCTGTAGGAAGCGACGTTGTTGCCTAGAAGTTGTTGTTTTTTGTTCTTTCATTTAACAAAAGTACTACTTCTTCTACAAATTCTCATTTTATTTAACTTTGTAAAGTGATATTAGTGAAATTGCAAATTTTGGCAAAATAAAATTTAAACACGCTCTAGATAATCAAATACAATATTTAGATTATTGAAATCAATTATCTTTAAATTAATTTCTCTTTCCTCATCTGAAATAGTAAATGCTGCCACTTCAATTTCACTTGCAATAGAGTAATAGTAAACATGCCAATAATCTAATGTATCTGCTTTTACAAAATTAAAAGAACAGAAAAAAAATAAGACTAGAAAAAATACTTTTTTCATTGAATGAAATTTATGATAATAAAAAAAACTTTGTCAGTAGTTTTTTGGTAATCCAAAATAACTCTGACAATAGTTTAGAAAAAACAAAAAATTACCTATTCAAAATAATCTTAACTGTACTTGTTCCGACAGCATTATCTTGAAGTGAGTGTACATAAATTTTACAGATATACATTCCATTTTTCACCATTTCACCTTCATTTCCTCTACCATTCCACGAAAGGTTTGAGAAATTTCCGTTATTATTCAAATAATTCTGACGAACCGTTCTGACTGCTCTTCCCAAAACATCATAAACCACCAAAATTACCTCAATATCATCTCCTGTGCGTGTATGTGTAACATTAAACTCTACATTACTCCAAAAAGGATTTGGAAAAGGAGTAATTTCTGTAATTTCAATCGGTTTGTTTTCTACATAAAAATCAACCTCAATCGTCGTCGGATTTGAATAATTATCCCAAACAGTGAATGTAAGAGTGTGTTTTCCTACTGTTAAATCTTGCAACGGAAAAGCGATTGTTCCCTTTTTATAACTTCCTTCTTCGTACTCAAAATAATCATTTAAGATAAAAGTCTGGGTTGCTTCTCCATCCAAAACGGCTGTTATTTCCCTTCCCACTCCATAACCAGTTAGATTAATTCCATTTTCATCACTTATTTCTGCTAAAAGTGTTGTATTTGAAGGAACTTTTACCCCCGAAACAAACGTCTTATCTTCTATCCAAATTTGTGCTGTTGGTGGCGTATTGTCGGTTGGTGCATTGTTGTTACTTGCTCCAATCTGAATCCCATAAAAACCATTTGCATCTCGGTTTTGTGTTTCATGTTTTGCATACATCGTAACTCTTCCTGCTTCCAAATTATAATTTATATCTTTCGAAACAACAAAAGTAACTTCAAATTTACCTTGATTGATTTTTGCTTTTCCTTTATACAAAACGTTTTGCCAAGCAGTATAAACCATCGGTTGAGATTCGTCTCCAAAGGTGCGTAATTCGGCAGGTTTGTCATAAATAATAATATCCAAATCGCCAGTAAAATCAGCACTTAACGTTCCGTTATTTACAATTTGTCCATTCAAAGTAACTTTATCTAATGCTTTTATAGATTCTACAATTCTTCCATTTGTTTTTACTTCTGTAATAATGGCTTCTTCTTGTGGATAATTTAGACGTAAAGCAGGGTCACCCAAAAGTGTGAAATTTCTATTTAGTTTTGATAAACTTTCATTTTTAGTGGCTCTAATAATATCTCCCAGACGTGGCATTTCTCCATTCGGCAAACGCTTGAAAACATTATTATAAAATGCTTTTGCTAAGATAAAATTAGTTGAAGCCGTTACTGGGCGTGTAGTGGTTACAAGCGCAATTCCTCCACCATCTTCATTTGTCATAAGCCTTTCTCCTACTGAAAAAACATCTGGATTGTCATAACGTCCAAACTCACAGGTCGCTGTAACAAACATAGGCAAATTATTAAGGTTTTTCCAATTCGAAATTGAAGCCAAATCAACCACAGATTCAGTCGCCAAACTAGATTCTGAACCATGTCCCATATAATTGACAATCAGCGAACCCTCGTTTACATTTTGATTTAATTTTTCACGTACTTTAGGTGAATATTTTCCATTTGATGTAGAAATTTGAGGAAACGCATCAACATATAATTTTTCTGCTTGGTAGCCATTATAACTTTCAATAATATCAATAAGCTGTTCAGAATCTCTCATGTGAATATTATTATCTCCATCATCAGCTACAAAGACAACTTTGTTTCTCCAATTTCCTAGCGTTTGGGGAAGAGAATATCCAATAATTTTATCGACAACTAAATTAGCTTGATTTGTACTTCTGACAGGAATACGACCAATTCCAATATCCAAATCTTCTTGCTCAGTTTGAAAACTTTCTTCCCATTCTCCTTCATTTTCTTCTAAAAGACCAAAAAAGTCTTCTGAAGAAAACGTTTCGACAGGTTCTAAAGATTCTCTTGATTGATAGATAGGAACAAAATTATTATTTGATAGAATTCTATCCTTATAATCATAACTTGTATCTCCAAAAAGAAGTAAGTAACGTAACTTATTATTTTGCTTTTTATATAAAAAACGAACGAAATCACGAATAGCCGAAACATCTTGTTTTCCAGAAGAAAATTCATTCCAAATCTGACTAACCGTTACTACCAAAACTTCCATATCATCATTATCACTATGAAAAGCAGCTAGTTTTTGAGCAGCTTCTAAAAAATCTTCGTGTGTAACAATTACAAAATCAGGGGTAGAAAAACTATGTAAATTCTGATTTGCAATGGGTGTAATTTCTACTGGTTTTGGTAATTCTGTATTTACATCAAAAGCCACTAATTCATTTAATTCTCTGTTTGTACGAACTACAAAAGCATTTTGATTGGAAGAACTTAAAGAAATTTCTTGAATAGAACTCAAATTAGTTATGTTCCAAACACGCATAGAAGCAGGTTTTTGAGCAAATTCGAAACTACTAATTTCATTTTGAGCAGAAGAAACCGAACGGAAATGTGTATTTTGTTTGTAAAAAGATAAAGTACGAGTAAATTCTAATGTTAGATAATCCACATAACCAAAAGCTGTATTATCTGTTTTGTTGTAAGTAACTTTTACAGGCAAGGAAGCTGGCGAAGAGCTAAGATTCGATGAAAAAGTAGCCGTTTGTATATCTCCTTTTTTGGTGTAGGTAGAAATTTGAGAAGCTGCAATCGGAAGTATTCCAAAATCTTGACCTGCAACTGTAAATGTATATTCACTCACACGAGCCGAATATGCCATTGCTGAGGCACGCAAAAATACAGGACGAGAAGTAACCAAACCTTCAGATTCAAAATTGATAGTTTCTTCAGTTACAAAATCAAAACCTTCTCCAAACCACATTCTACCCGAACCTCCACCTCCAGAGTTTCTTAAACTTCCTATAATATTTGTTTCTTCTAATTCGTGATGTGCTATTTCATTATAAGTCGTGATTTTTGTTCCTCCTGTTAGGTTTTCGGCTGCTTGGATTCGTTTTCCTGTTTCACTTCCAATTTTTAAATAATAATAATTAAATTCATCATACAGATTTTTCTCAAAAGTAAATTTTAATAAATCATTTGCTTGTGCATCATATTGATGAATATCAGCTCCTTGTGCATAAAATAAGATATAATCTCCAGTATTAAAAACATTATCACTTCCAAGTTCTACAATAATAGCATTTTCTTCTAAGTCTAAAATTCTTATTGCTGCATTTGCTTGTGGAAGCATTCCTCCTCCATTTCCAAAAATTTGAATATTGGTTGGATTGATGGCAGAAGGATTTAGTCCTGCTGTTTGAAGGTCTTGAAAAGTAATTTTATGAACTCCATTTTGTTCTATTTTTAGTTTTAGAATTTGTCCATCTGCAAGAACAGAATTTTGGGAAAAACCTATTGAGGCAATCAATAAAAAGAATAAAAATAAAGGAAAGAAAATGTATTTAGAAATATATTTTGAGATATGAAAATTCATAGGAATTATTTTTTTATATAATTTTGAGATGGCTGGTAGTAATTTGATATTATAATGCACTGATTAATAACCTTTTGAATACGTTTTTGATTAATAAAAGGGTTTGTAAAGATACGATTTTTTGAATTGTTTTTTTTCTTAAAAATTTGGAAAATAGTTTTTATAAAACTTACCTAATAAATCAAGAAGTTATTATTTAGTTTGTAATTTGATTTATAAAATCAGTTTACTTTTCAAACTAAAATTATATCTATCAAGTTAGACAGAATAATAGTTTCAAAAAGCTATTCCATTTTTTAATCTTAATCTACCTTTTTAGTATGAGAAGTTATCTTTGTATTTCTATCTTTTTTGTCTTGATATTTAGTTGTTTTTTTATTTCATTTTCTGCTTTTGCTCAAATTAGCGACATTGATTTACCTCAAATTAATAAAAAACGTCTTTCTCTTCAAAAAAATTCTATGTATGTTTTGGGAGGTTGGTCGGTTACTAATTTTGCATATAGTGGCGCAACACTGGCAGCAGGAGTAGAAAATGGAGAAAACAAATACTTCCATCAGTTTAATATCTATTGGAATACTGTCAATTTTGCTTTAGCAGGAAGTAGTTTATTATTTGCTAAGAAAGACACTGATTTGAATTATGCTCAAACTCTGAAAGCCTATCATTCGACAGAATCTCTTTTTTTACTCAATACTGGAATTGATATTGGTTATATGGCAACAGGTTTATATCTACGAGAACGAGCAAAAACTTCTACAAACACAAAAAATACAAATCAACTTTTAGGATATGGCAAATCTTTGATTTTACAAGGTGGATTTTTGTTTCTTTTTGACTTGACAGCATACACACTCAACAAACATCAGTCAAAAGTTTTGTATGATATTCCTGTTTCGATTGCACTTGCACCAAATCAAATGAGAGTTACTTATGTTTTTTGAGTTGGAAATATCCAGTTTTTATAATGATTTATACAAAAAACTCATTGCTTAATCAAATTAAACAATGAATTTTTAGGGCAAACGCACGAAATTTTATTTTTTAAGAATTGGTTCAAGCGAGGACGCTTAAACCAGTTTTTGTCTAATTCAAGCGTCCTCGCTTGAATTTTAAAACTAAAAAATAGGTCAAAAGAGTATAAAATTACACATTTTATTTTCGTGCGTTTGCCCTGATGAATTTTTGAAAGTTAAGTAACTAGGCAAAATTATTTATAGGTTAACAAAACCTGTCTGACACCTCAAAGGTGTCTTGACAGTTTAAATTTCCATTTTCTAATTCTTTTTTAGATATGTTTTATTTTGCTCAGTTACTTATCCGTTTAGTATTTATCCTTATTTTGCATATTCTTTTTTCAATTTGTTTGGAAATACTTTTTTGAGTTTATCTACCTTTGGACTAATTATAAAAGAACAATAACCTTGAGTTTTATTATTATTGTAATAATTTTGATGATAATTTTCAGCTACATAAAATACTCCTAAAGGCGAAATTTCGGTAACGATTGGTTTATCAAAAACCTTTTCTTCAGTTAGTCTTTTTAGATAAAACTCTGCTTTTTCTTTTTGCTCGTCATTATGATAAAAAACAGCCGAACGGTATTGTGTTCCTACATCATTTCCTTGTCTGTTTAATGTTGTTGGGTCGTGTGTAGCCCAAAAAACCTCTAATAATTCATCAAAAGAAATGACTTCTGGATTGTAAGTGATTTGTGCTACTTCTGCGTGTCCTGTTGTTCCTGTACAGATTTCTTTATAACTAGGGTCTTTTGTTTGTCCACCTGTATAACCCGAAATAACTGTATCAACGCCTTCTAAACGCTGAAAAACGGCTTCGATACACCAAAAACAACCTGCACCAAAAGTAGCTGTATCTAAATTGGAATTTATATTTGTCATATTTTTTTCTGTTTTAGTTTGTTCTTTATTTGATTCTTTTACTTCTTTCAAATCTTTTGCTTGAGCATTTTGTTTTGGCGCACACGCACTTACAAAAATAGCTGACAGGCTCATCAAAAGTAAAAGAAAGAAAGGAAGTCTTGATTTATTTTTCATTGTATTATTTTTATTTTTCAAACTTATACGTATTTTTTTGTTAAAACACTCCCTTTCAAGACTTTGTTAGATGATTTATTATTTTTTGTGAATAAAAAAAGCTAACCTACAATAGAATTAGATTAGCTTTAAAATTTATTTTTTAAGATAAAAAGTTAGTTTTTACTCTTGCATCACATTATTTTTCTCAAATAAATATTGAATAATTCCCTCTCTCAAACCCACTTTAGGAATTATAATTTCTTTGATATTGGCTGCCTTCATTACTTTTAAATAAATTTCGGTTGCAGGAACAATTACATCGGCTCTATCGTCATTCAAACCAAAATCTCTAATTCGTTCTTGGTAATTTCTTTTCTTGAGTTCTTTATAAAGTCGCTCTATTTCTTTTATAGTCAATAATTTACCACTTTTTGAATTTTTAGAAAGGTCATAGAGTTTATTGATATTTCCTCCTGTTCCGACTGCATTTACAGTTGTGGAAAGAGGTTTTATTGCTTTCTGAATCCAATCTTTAAGTGTTTTATCTTCTTTTTCGATGTATTCTTTGGTAGCTGTTTTTTTATCTGTTGTGATAGAACGTACCGAACCCATATCAAATGAATGAGCATCTATTTTTTCAAGATTATGATAGATATTTACTTCTGTACTTCCTCCACCAACATCGATATGTACAAAATTATCTGTCGAAACGTAGCTTAAAATTGATTTATTAATCAGTTCGGCTTCCATATCTCCACTAATAATATTGATTGGAATTCCGACTTCTTTTTTGACACGCTCAACAATTTGCTGTCCATTTTTGGCTTCTCTCATTGCAGAAGTTGCACATGCCATATAATCATTGACTTCAAAAACGTCCATTACACTTTTAAAAACGTGCATTACCTCTAAAAATTTCTCTTCATTTTTAGGGCTAATTTCGTGAGAAAGACTAAAAACATCTGTTCCCAAACGCAGAGGAAAACGAACTTGTTCTATTCTTTTAAAACTAGGAAATCCGTCTTTATCAGAAAAACGAACTCTACTAATATGCAAACGCAAGGCATTAGAACCAATATCGATGGCTGCCAAACGCAAATCCTGTTCAGAATTATAGGAAGAATCTTTGGAATTAATTATCATACTTCAAAGAAAACAGATTTTGATGGTTTTTACTAATTATTTGTAGTAATTATGCGATTATAAGCAAATTAGTTGTCTTTTTTGAAAGAAATTGTATCACTTTCTTTTTTAATGATGACAGGAATAGGCTCGGGTTTATACATCTTGATTTCTTGAATATTAGCTGGAAGACCAAATTTGTTTTCAAGAAGAAAATTTTTGACCGTTCGCATAATTTCTGTTTTGGTTTCTAGTGCCGAAACTTTATAATCTAAAGTATTTACCCAAAACATCACTTTCAAATTTACGGTACTGGCTGCAAATTCATCTATCAAAACAAGTGTTTTTTCATTCTGTAACACTTCTGGATTTGCATTTACAATTTCTGTGATTCCTTTTATAGCCTCTTTTATATCGTCATCATAATCAATTCCTATCAAAAAATCTAAGCGCAAAAAGCCGTCTTGTGTGTGATTATATACTTCATTTGTGATGACCAAAATATTAGGAATATAGACATCACGCCCATCAAAAGTTTTCATTTGTGTCGTTCTGAAATTAAGAGAAACTATTTTCCCCATATTTCCCTCAACAGTAACTGTATCTCCCAAATTGAAAGGACGGTCAAAAACTAAAATAACTCCTGCCAAAAAATTTTCTCCAATTTCTTTAAAAGCAAAACCTAAAATTACGGCTCCTGCACCTGCACCAGCCAAAAGTCCTCCTGCTATTCCTGTAAGTCCCATCGTATGCAATCCTAGAATAACTCCTGCTAGAATAAGCAAAAACTTGACAAGTCGAACTACATAATCAACTACCAATTTGTTCTCTGCTTTTTGCATCATTTTTCTTCGAAACACTTTTGTTATTCCGATAGCTAAAAGGATACAAACAGTTGTTACGATAAGTGAAAGGGCAATTTTGGGAATACTTTCGATGAGTATTTCCCAATAAAGAAGAAGTTTTTCGTGAAGTTCTTTAGTAATATCCATAGATAAAAAAGCAAAAATATAAGTTGAAAAAATAGTTTATTTTGCACTAATTATGAACAAAATAGCAAAAATTAAACAGCTCTTTAATGTAGATTGTTTGAATAAATATTTTGTCCAAATAAATTTCAATTTCAAGTTTCAGTCAAAAAAATGTATTTTTGAAAAGCATCATATCTATCTTACTTTATCTCAATCTTTTTACTTAAATTTAATTCTTATGAAAATCAATTATTTAGTATTATCAAAACAGTTGTATTTTACATCTCTATTTTCCTGTTTTATTTTTTGTTCTTTGAGTCTTTTTTCTTGCCAATCAAATGTAAATTCTAATAAAGAAACATCAGAAGCAGATACCACTCAAAATCAAGAAATCAGAATTGCAGAAGAAAAACAAGAAATGGAAGTTACCTTTGCAATTTCGAATGTAGAAGATGATATTAATGGAACTGAAAGCACAATTAAAGTAACGATAAATGGAAAAGATACAGAGCTTACTAGAGCCACAAACTGTAATATAGCCGAAAAAGAAGAGTATGAATCTATGAAAGTACCAACTGATGCAGTTTGGGCATGTAAATGTTGGTGGGCAGGTGCAGGAGAAAATTTTTATGCTATCAAAAAAGACAATAAAGTAGAATTTTATGGAAAAGAAATCTATGAAGAAATGGAAGAAGAATATGATAAATGGGAACTTCTCAAAACATTGGAATAATTTTTTCATAACTAAAGAACATAAAAAAAGCCGACAGCTTGGAAGCTATCGGCTACTCTAATGAACTCAAAATTATTCTTTTATCAAATAATATTTTTTCAATTCTTCTGCCTTTCCAAGACTCTCTAAGGCGACTTTTATTTCTTTATCTTCTTGATTGGTTATAGGATAATAGCCTTCATTTTGCCAACCTAGTTTTCCTAAACTTGCCTTTAATTGATTTAAAATAAAAGCTCTTGAAATTTGATATTCTGCATTATTGAAAACTACTCCTTTTGTTGCAGCAAATTTTAAAAAGTCATTTTCTAAGTTTTTATCAATCGTAAAATTGGCAATAAAACTTTCTAGTTTCATCACTTTAAATTTTTCTTTGTTGATATTATAATAAGTGCTTGTCCAATTTCTAACGACATTTTTGGAGTAAAGCGAATCTACAAAAGGTGTAAAATAAGATGTGTCTCTGGGAACAAAAATATCAGGCATTATTCCACCACTTCCATAAACTGTTCTTCCATGAATCGTTTTGTATTTCTTTTCTGTATTCATTTTCGAACTGTCAGCGTGATATAATTCACCATTTGTGTAACGCTCCATTATTTCCAAACTATAATCTGTTGTGTCGCTGTATGGTTTTTGAATACTTCTGCCACTCGGTGTATAATATCTTGAAATCGTAAGACGCATCTCCGAACCATCACGAAGTGTAATTGGTTTCTGAACCAATCCTTTTCCAAACGAACGCCTTCCCACAATCAAAGCTCTATCATTATCTTGCAATGCACCAGCCACAATTTCAGAAGCCGAAGCACTTCCTTCATCTAACAAAACAATTACTGCTCCTTCTTCAAAATCTCCTTTTCGGTGCGCTTTTTCTTCACTATCAAAACGTCCTTTTTTACCATCTGTATAAACAATCATTTCTTTTCCTGCCAAAAGCTCATCTACCATTTTGACTGCTTGATCCATATACCCCCCTGGATTTCCACGCAAATCCAAAACTAAATCTTTCATTCCTTCACGCAAAAGCTTGTTTAATTGCGTTTCGAATTCTTTAAAAGTATTCATTCCAAAACGAGAAACTTTGATATAGCCTGTCTTTGAAGTAAGCATATAACCTACTTCTACTGTACTTGTCGGAATTGTACCACGCTCAACTGTCAAGGTCAATTCTTTATTTTGATAGGGACGAAAAACGGTCAGATTTACTTTCGAATTTTTCTTTCCACGCAACAAATCAAAAACTTTTCGATTATCAATTTTTACATTTGCTACTGGCGTTTCATCTACTTTTATGATTCTATCACCTGCTTCTATTCCTGCCCTTGAAGATGGACTATTCGGAACTGGCATAATGACTTGAATGGTATCCTCAAAAAGAACAAATTCAACACCTATTCCTTCAAAATCTCCTTCCAGTTGAGAGTTCATTATTTCTACATCTTTTGCAGGAATATAACTTGTATGAGGATCAAGTTTGGATAACATTTCGCTGATAGCATGGTCGGTAATATCAGTCAAATTAACTGTATCTACATAATAATCTTCAATATAGGAAAGTACTTGACGCATTTTTTTGGCTTGGTCAGAAGCACTTTCTTCTGTTTGCAAACCTGTGAGAGCAGATGAAAAAGAATTATCTTGTCCTCCAAAAAAACGTGCGCCAAAAATCAGCCCTACTCCCAAAGCAATAGCTGTAAAAATTGGTAATTTGATTTGAGAAGCCAAAACAGAGGGATTCGGATTTGACTTTGTTCTTGCTTGATTTTCTTTCGGAGTAGAACGTGTGTAAATAAGACGCTCATTAGAAGAATCACTAGAAGATCCTGAATTACTTTCTGACATAAAACTATGCTATAAAATTTTTTGTAATGATTTATTCTTTAAATTACTTTGCTGCTACAAATAGTACGCTATAATGCAGCTAAAACTATCTAATTTCATTTTTATATTCATTTTCATAAATAAATTCAAAATTAACTAAACTTGTTGAAAAACAACCTGCTGTAAAAAATTAATTTATTAATAAAGACAATAACCTTACTAAGATAACTCATATTTTGCTCAAAAAAGAGAACAGAGGAAATTTATGAATGGTTTTAATAAGATTTAACGGATAGTAAAAAACGTACTACATTCTGTTTATTCTAGTTTTTTGATAGACTTTTAATCATTTGAATAGAAGAATAGTTTAGAAAGTCAAAACCTTTCTAAGAGAAAAACGTATATATGAATAAATGTTGATATGTTTGTATAACTTAATTTTAAATCAAATTTTCAGCTCATTTTTTCAACTTTAAAAAATTAAATTCAAAACCTCAAAATAACTAACTATTATGGACGTTAAACCATCATTTCAAGATATTATTCAATCTGACACACCTGTTTTAGTAGATTTTTATGCCGATTGGTGTGGTCCTTGTCAAGCCATGACTCCTGTAATTACTGATTTTTCTTCTGAAATGGGAGAAAAAGTAAAAGTAATCAAGATTAATGTAGATACAAATCCTGCCGTTGCTTCTACTTTCAATGTACGTGGAATTCCTACTTTTATTGTTTTTAAGAATGGAGAAGCCGTTTCTCGCCAGTCGGGAATGATGCCTTTGGCAGCTCTTCGCTCAATGGTAGAACCTCATTTGGTAAAATAAAATATGGTGGGGTTGTAAATTTTGTCGTTGGTGGGGACACCAACAACGGCTATTTTTTGCCATTGTCGGTGTCTCCACCGACAATAATTTAACCCACAGAAAGAGTATGAAGAAATATCATACTTTATGTAATACCTCCAAAAACTCCTTTTCTACTTTAGTGTAAAAAAGGAGTTTTTTGTTTTTAAAACTTTGGTTCTCTAGGTAGGCATATTGAAAAAGTAGTTCCTTCATCTACTTTACTTTCTACATCTATTTTTCCTCCATTACTATATACAATATTTCGGACTAAATGGAGTCCAATTCCTCTTCCTTCTACATCCATATTATCCTCATGCAAACGCTGAAACATACCAAAAAGACGACTTTTATGGGTTTCTAAGTCAATTCCAATTCCATTATCTTCTATATTCAAACAGTAATATTCTTCTTGTGGTTCTGCCCAAATTTTTATTTTGGGTTTGCGTTTGGGAGAGCGATATTTTATAGCATTTGAAAGTAAATTTTGCATAATACTATACATCAAATCAGGAACAAAAGAAATGGTTTGTTCGTCTGTCAAATCTACTTCGATATCAATATTAGGTTCATTATAAATATTTCTCATATCTTGAATTACCTTTCTGGTAAAACTAGATAATTCAATAGTATCAAATTTAGAACCTGAGGTTTGTTGTTCTACAAGTGTTTTTACAAGGGATTTTAATTTTGTGTGTAATTTGTCCACTCCTTCATTGACTTCTTGCATCACTTCTTCAGGTGTTTGTGTCAAATCATTATGTTTTTTTTCTAATTCATAAAGTTGAATAGAAGCTTTTATAGAGACAATAGGCGACATAAGGTCATGAGAAATAATGTGAGCAAATTGTTCCAGCTTTTGATTGTAGCCTCTAAGCATATCCATCGTTTTGGTCATCTGCTTTTGCGTTTCGTTGCGTTGCAAAGCATACAAAATAGCTCTTTCCATTCCAAATTCATCCAATGTTCCTTTTACGATATAGTCGGCAGCTCCTAAAGAAATAGCTTCCAAACCAACGTGAACATCATTAAGTCCTGTCAGAACAATAATTGGTACTCCATAATAATCTTCTGTAATTGTCTTGCACGTTTCCAATCCATGACTATCAGGCAACGATAAATCTAAAAATACTAAATCTATTTTTTTTGTTTTGAGTTCTTCTAATCCACTAGCAAGAGTATCTGCTGTGGTTAAATTTTTGACAGGAAATGTAGTCTTTTCTAAAATTTCTTGCATAAGAAACTGATCAGCCTTATTATCTTCTATCAATAAAATATGTATTTTATTCAAAGTTGGATTCATTGGGATAAATGTTTATTGCTCCAATTTATAAGTCAATTTTTATGATTTAGGAATTTGGCAATTTTACTATGGTAAGCCAAAAATTATTTATAGAAGATACAATTTTGGTAAACTGTTCCATATCAACAGGCTTACTAATATAGCTATTTGCGTGATTCTTATAAGCAAACTTTACATCTTCTTCATTTTCAGAAGTAGTCATAATCACGACAGGAATAAGACGTAACTCTTCATGTTCTTTAATTTCCTTTAATACTTCTCTTCCATCTTTACGAGGCATATTCAAATCCAAAATAATTAAATCAGGTAACCTTTCTTTGTCATTATTTAGATTTTCATAAAGATAATTCATTGCTTTTTCGCCATCAATGACAGTATCAATATCAAGATTGAGTTTGCTTTCCAATAAACTTTCTTGAATAAGAACCGTATCAGCCAAATTATCTTCTACTAAAAGAATTTTGATGGGTTTCATAGTTTTTGTTTTTTGTTATAATTTGTAAGTAAGTTGTTTGATGAATAGATAAACAAGAAACAACTATCTTTGTTTTGTTTTGTTTTATATTGCATAAATACCATTTATGAAAATAGTATTTTCTTAGTTTGATTTTTATTTTTTGAGTGTAAAATGTAGCATTGTTCCTTCTCCAAACTTACTTTTTTGAGTGTCTAGCCAAATTTCGCCTCCATGTTGTTCTACTATTTTTTGACATAAAGCAAGACCAATTCCAGTTCCTGCATACTCTTCTTTTGTGTGCAAACGTTGAAACAAAATAAAGATTCTATCAGCAAATCGTGGGTCAATTCCGATTCCATTATCTGATATTGTAAACTCAAAATGATTTTTCTTTTCTAGGCAAGAAACATCTACAAGAGGCGTTTTTTCCGAACGATATTTTATTGCATTTCCTATAATATTTTGAAAAAGTTGAGTTAATTTTGTTTCATTTCCCATTAAATGAGAAGTCGGCAATTCATTTTGTAATTCTATTTTTGCATTGGTTTCTTCTATTTGAAGAGTTAAGTTTTTGATAGCATTCTGATAGATTTGACTCAAGTTTACTTTTTTATGAGGTGTTTCGTTTCGGTGTAATCTTGAATATTGCAACAAATCCATAATCAGATTTTTCATTCTATTCGAACCTTCAATAATAAAACCAATATACATATCTGCTTTTTCATCTAATTGTCCTTTATAACGCTTTTCTAAAAGCTGACTAAAACTAGAAATAGCTCTCAAAGGCTCTTGCAAATCGTGAGAAGCGACATACGCAAAATGTTCTAATTCTTTATTGGTAAGCTCCAAAAGTCTCATTCCTTCCTTTAGTTGATAGGCTATTTTTTCTCTTGTTTGTATTTCTGTATTTAGTTTTTCGTTGGTAGTGGTAAGCTCTTCTGTACGAATTTGTACTTGCTGTTCTAGTTCTTTTCGTCTTAATTCTTCTCTATATTCATTCATATTTTGAGTAATAATATAGAAAATTTTGGATTGAATGGCTTTAGCTATTTCTCTTTCTGATGCTGTCCATTTTTCTGACTGAAATTCTACACTTTGATTCCATTTGGCAAACGAATTTCTAGGTTTTAATACAAATTTATCTTCTTCCTTTAGTACCACTTTCTGAGGTTTTCCACCCCAACTAATATTCTGTTGCAACTCTTTTCTAAACCAAATTACACGGCTATTATCTTCGCTTGAAATAGATACACTCAAAATTCCAGAACATAAAGTTGCAGGTATTTTTATGGTTGGTATGTCTTCTTTAATACAGTTAGAATAAAAAATATCTTTTGGATAATTTAGCTCCAACCAGTCTTTGATTTCTAAAATTTGTTTGCTCTCTGGTGTAATTCCTAGTTTCAAAATATTTTTCTCTTGGGTATCTCCAGTCAAAACAGCAAAACCATCAGCATTCGTTAATTTTAAAAATGAATTTCCCTTTTTGATAAGTCCTGTATATACATTCTTTTCTTCATTCAATGATTCGATAATTCCTTCTGAAAGCGTTTGTTTTTCTAATTTATCATATTGAATTTCATTTTTTTCAAGTCTTTCTATCTGTAAAGATACCAGTTGAGCAAAAAATTCGGCTGTCATACGAGTAGAATAATCTACCTTTTTCGCAGAATTATGATGACAAGAAATAAGTCCCCACAATTTTCCATCAATAACAATCGAAATAGACATAGATGCACCCACACCCATATTTTTGAGATATTCGATATGAACAGGCGAAACACTTCTAAGCGTAGAATAAGTCAAATCTAAAGCCTCATGATTGATAGAGTTTTCTAATAAAATAGGAGATGGTGTATAATTTACATCAACAATCAAACGAAGTAGATTTTTGAGATACAAATCTCTAGCTTGCTTAGGAATATCTGTTGAAGGAAACCATAAATCATAAAAAGCATCCATACTTTCCTTTTTTACTTCAGCTATAATTTGTCCATCATATTCCTTATTAAACTTATAAAGCATGACTCTATCAAAGCCTGTAATCGTTTGGATTTCTTCTACAATAATTTTATATAATTCAGTGAGTTTATGCGAATATTGAAAACGAATGATTGATTTTTTGTTGATTTGATAAAAATTATCTTTCGGTATTTCATTTATTTCAACATTTATAGGTTCTAATTCTAATACAAAATCATGTCTATTTTTATGAATGACTCCATCAAAAGACATTTTTTCATTATTTACTTTCAAGAAAAAATGTAATGGACTAATCGCTTTATAATAGGAAGCTTCATCTTCTAAATCAACATTTTTTATTTTATTTTTCAAAAATTTGGTTTGTCTATTTCCCAATAACTTAGAAATAGATGTATTTATAATTTCATCAAAATTATATTTTATTTGTTCTGTTAGATTCTGACTTACGCCCAAAACTTTCATTTGTTCTGAAAAAAGAATCAAAAAACCATGAGGTTGGATGAAACCCAAACGAGCAATAGGTTCTTTCGCACAGTTTTCAATGGCTGTTTTTAATTCATTTTCAGAGAGATTCGACATACAGAAAAAAGTAAGTTATAAACATTAAAATTAGATTTAGAAATACAATTTATTAATCATTCTTGTTGTAAAATGTTTTTGGCTTGATAAAATGCCTTTTCAAAATACATATATGATTTTTCTGCACCATCTAAAAAATGTTCCTTTTGTTGTTCAGAAGTACAACCTTCTACTACTAACTCTTTAAAATCCTTCCAAAGCTCTAACGTTTTATGTTGATAATTTTTGAAGAATTCAAATCTTGTAACTTTATTTATATGAGTATTTTGAGATAAAACTTTGTGCATCATTTTGCCTCCCAACATTGAACCCTCTGCAACATATACATGCCCCAAAAGTGAGTAATAATCTAAAAAATAAATGGTATTAGGAAGAGATTTTAATTTTTCAAATGTTGAAAGGGGCAAAATATGTTTTAATTCTTGTTCTAAAGAAATTGCCTTTACACGCTCTTTAAAATTGAGTTTGATGAGTTGTTTTTCCTGTGGTTCTTGTTGCTTTTTTTGGTCTAGTGTTGATAAAAATATTCTTACTTTGGCTTCTAAATGCGAATGAAACAGATAATTTGTACTTAATAGTAAGTTATAATCTTCAATAGAAAAAATACTCAAACGGTCTGAACCAATCAAGTTTTCCATTAAATCATGCTTCGAACGAGTAGCTGTTCGGACAGTTTGTAAAATAGACATCAAAAAAAATAGAAGTTTAAAAAATAGTACCCTTTAGTTAAACAACAAATATAGTATGTTTAACTTTAACTAGCAAATATCTAATCAAAATCTATTTTAGTTACACAACAAAAAAACAGTTACTCAATTAAAATATCATAGCTATCTAAAATTCCTTTTATTCACTCGCAAACCTGAAGATTTAGCTATGCTGACTTAAAAGTTGCTGTACTGAATAAATCGTAGTTAATAAACTTCCTACAACATGATTTCAAAACATAAAAAAAGACAATACCAAACCCTAAAAATTATATTTTTACTAAATTTTACCACGTTGGAATCACAGAATTAAATCAACTTGGAGGGGTTACAATCAACAAGGCTACTCTCTCTTCTCTACTTCTATTACCTGTTGAACTTCCCTATGTAAAATTGGTTCTAGAGTATTTTTTTCTCTTGCAAAAGGTATTATATTGAGATAAATATTTTCATTTTTATATCGAAAAACTTCATCAGAAAACAATAATTCATACTCGTAGTCAGACTAAACGCACTATTAAATGAACATTTTGGTAAAAAGTTGTTCAGCATAGCTTGTATTCCAATTAATTTTATTCATCATTTTTTTAGTGCTAAGTTTAGTTTCATACATTTTAGCAGCATTTAGTATTATTTTTCTGACTAGTGCTAAATTATGAACTGAATTGTCTTTTCGGTTTCTTTTTTCGTCTTCTTTTAAAATAACGTCTAGTTGCCAATGTAATTTATTTTCTATTGCCCAATGCCCTCTAGCTAATTTATAGGCTTGTTTTGCACTCAAATTTTTAATACTTGAGATATAATAGCGTATATGTTCTCCTCGTAATGAGCTATTTGTAGTTAATTTTATTAAAGTTACTAAACCTAACCAATTAGCTAGATTTTCTATCCATTTACAGTTTGAACTTACCTCTACTTTATATTCTACTACTTGATTAGCACTTGCTGACCAATCTTGTGTCTCAAATATATCATCAGCCTTTTCTACTTTAAAAGTAAGCTCTGTTTGCTCTAAAAGATGTTTTTGGTTTCCTTTTAGGGCTAAAAAATAATCTCCTTCTTTCTCTATAATCTGTTGAGCAATCGCTTGTTGTGTTCCCATAGCATCTAAAGAAACAACATATCCTTTCAAATAAAGCATTCCTAAAAGAGCTGGAATAGCCGTAATTTCATTACTTTTTTCTTCTACTTGAACCTGTCCTAAACTCAAACCTAGTTCACTAGCAACAGCACTAACTAAATAAATCCCCGTTTTACTACCCCGAAGAGCTTTTCCATCCACACTAATTTGCTGATAAGGTAAACCTAAATCTTTAATGCAAGCTGAAATCCAATCCATAAAACAACTATTAAAAAAAGCACTATCTAAGTGTAAAAAAACTCTACGTATAGTATCATGGGAAGGAATTCCGTTAGGCAAACGTAGAAAATTTTGTAAAAATTCCTTTTTCTCAATACCAAAATCGGCTATTTCTTCATAACCATCTGCACCATGAAAAATAGCACATACACTTAAAAGCAAAATATCCTGCAAATTGTGCAAGTAATTTTTATTTTGCCTACGAAAATCAGGAACTTCTGATAAATAAGAGCTTAAACTGACCATAAAAGAGAAAAAATTAAAAGTGAGAACGAAAATTAACTCTTTTTTATTAATTTTATAGTGCGTTTAGTCTGACTCGTAGTAACTTTTTCTATTTATCACAACACAAACTTTACGTTTGTCTAGTGTATAGTGTATATATGAAACAAAGAAAATATTTTCCTCAAATTTTGTAAGATATTTATATCTCTCATCGAAATGTAAATTAAATTTTACACTAGTGTTGTACTTCAATTTTGGAATAGTATCTTCAAATAAAACATTAATTTCAAAATTGTGAAATGGATACTTTACTTCTATAGTAAGTGTATCTGTTTTTATATTATCTTGATAAATGTCACGTTCTAAAATTACATAAAAAGATATTTTACTAACAGATTTAGGATTGACTTTTATTTCGCCTTGATTGTAAAAACATATTGCAGAGCATCCTAAATAAAAAACAGGGCTGTTATCTCTTGTTTTTATGGATAGGTAATTATTTACATTGGCATAAATATAGTCTATTTCATTTCCAAACATATCGGTAAAATAGTAATCTTTTGCTAAAACATTACTGAATATGAAAAATTGAAATAGCACTAAAAAACAAAATTTCTTTTTATTCATCGTTTGGATTAATTGTTTCTGTTACGTCTGTTACTTCACTAGCTGTCCCTCACAAGATACAAAAAGCTCTCACTTGCTTCCTAGCAAATGAGGAATATGTATTCGGCATCCTGCTGTACATTTTTCATTCTCCTGCTACAACTTGTTATGCCTCCCATCAGCTTACTCAATCAAAATATCATAGCTATCTAAAAGTCCTCTTATTCCATGACTTGAAAATTTTGCTTTTTTAATTCTATTTTTTGCAGGATTGATAGAATAATTAGTTGCGCTTCGGAAGTCTGCACCTTCTAAAGTTGTATTTTCGAATACTGCGCCTGCAAGTTCACAGTCTTGAAAAGATACATTGTTGAGATTACTTTCTGTAAAATCTACTTCTTTGAGCATAGAGTTTTTGAATTTAGAAAGTTTGAGATTTAGCTGATAGAAAGAAGAAAAATCAAGTACACAATCTTCAAAATGTAGAGAAAGCAAAAAAGTGTTACAATCTGAAAATTGAAGTCCTAGAAGTTTGCAATCAAAGAAATTTGTTTCTTGAAATGAGGTATTTCCTATTTTTGCATTACTCAAATCACAGCTTTGGAAGCTACACCCTATAAAAGTAATTCCTGATAAATTGCTATCCGTAAAAATACAATTTCGAAAATCACACTCTTCATATTCGCCTTTTGGCAATTCATTTTGTGTGAAATCTTTGTTTTCAAACGTTTTTGATTCGAAATAATTTGACATAATTTTTTTGTTTAAATATTGCTTGTGAAATTTGTAGGTCAAAAACTTGCCTTTGACTTGTTAAGTAGGTATTTTTAGTTTGATAGAAATGCAAATACAGTCAAAGGCAAGTCTTTAACCTACCAAATACACTACATTTTGCTATTTTTTTACGTTTAAAAAACATGTGGGTAATCGATAGGGTTTTACCCTGTTTTCATTGTTAGCTTGACAGACATGGTGTCCCACGAGCGACCTTATGCCATTCTTCATCTCATTTTCAAAGGAAAAGTATAAGCCAACCGAAGCGAAAAAACTGAATTACGGACAGCAAAACCAAATCTATCTAAAAAAACACTGTTTCTTCCCCAGTAATGACGAAATCCTGCCGAAAACCATCGCCAGCCTCCTGTTTCATATCTAAAACCAAAACCTGCGAGCCAGCCGACATCAAAATCGTGAGTTGCCCAGCGCAAATTAAAACTAGGATTAGTATCATACTTTGCCTGCCAAAGATAAGAAGCTGAAAGTGCTGCCGAAACTTGATAATGCCAATAATTTCCTTCAAAAATATAAGAAAGTGAATACTGATTTTCTATATAATGCAATCGCAAAGGTATTACATTTGGGCGTTCTTCGCCTATATTTCCTCCAATTTGATTATAAAAAATCTGTGGAGCAATGCGCCAGTTATCTTTCAATTTTATTTCCAAAAAACCACCTGCACCATACGCCAAACGCCGTACATTTTCAAGGTTTCGTATTCTTGAATAATTCCCTTGTGAAAGAAAACCTGCCGACAGAATTTGTGCAGTTGCAGAATTTATACACAAGAAAAAGAACAAAGACAAAATAAATAAAAGTAAATTTTGTTTCATTTTTTGATTATTATAACTTCATATAAAAATAAATATATTCATCCATAATATTGTCGTTGGTGGGGACACCAACAACGGCAAAAAAAAGCTTTTTAAATAAACCCCTCGCCATTGTCGGTGTCCCCACCGATGATTTAGCACCCATGTCCAGTACTATAAAAATCATATAAATCATTTACCAATCCTACCAAGTAGTTATTGAGTGTACAAAACAAAAATAGTTGGTATTTTGTGTAAATCAGGAATTTCTTTTTTCCACTCTCCTACCATTTTTGTCTTAATAAATTGATTTTTAGACGTAATATTTGAAGCAATACAAAGCTGAGTTTTTGGATGCAAAACTTTCAAAATATCTTTTAATAAAGGATTATTACGGTAAGGGGTTTCCATAAAAATCTGTGTACGTTTCAATTTCTTGCTTTCAGATTCCAAATTCTTAATCTCATTTTTTCGTTGATTTGCATCAATAGAAAGATAGCCATGAAAAGCAAAATTTTGCCCATTAAAACCCGAAGCCATCAACGCAAGCAAAATAGAAGATGCTCCCACCAAAGGAACAACCTCAATATTATTTTTATGAGCATATTCAATAGCCAACGCCCCTGGGTCTGCAATTCCAGGGCAACCTGCTTCTGACATAATTCCAATTTTTGTTGGTTCATTATTTCCATCTCTTGCAGGAATTTTTTTGAAGTAGTTTTCTAGTTCTGCTTTTGTTGTTTTTTTATCCAACTGAAAAAGAACCAAATCATCTATCACAACTCCTAATTTTAGAGCAGAAATAAAACGCCTTGCTGTTCGTAAATTTTCTACCAAAAAATACTTTGTTTGCCGAATAATCATTGGAATTTCTTCTGAAAGACTTTCTTTATTTCCTTCTTCTAACCAAATTGGAATTAAATATATTTTCATTTTATATGCTAATTGCTACTGAAAAATAATAAAATAACACAAAGATAAACTAAACTTAACAAATCGTTCATTTAATAAGTATCAAGAGTGGTTCAATGAAACACTAACTTTGCAGTTAAATATAAAATACTCATTCGGGATATTTTATAAAAAGTAAATACAGCAAAACGAAAAATACTTAATTCATCTTGAACCTACCTCTACAAAACAATCTTGATCCAAGAAACGAAAATAAAACAAATCTGCAAAAGTTACTACTTCGTATCTTATATGCAGTATTGATTGTTTGTTTATTTTTGGTTTCGATAGATATGTTGATGAGTGCTTTCCGTTTGTTTGGAAAAGGGGTAGCAAATACAATTTTGTCGGTATCAGCACATCCTTTTGTTGGAATTTTTGTAGGTCTTTTGATTACTGCCATTTTGCAAAGTAGTTCTACAGTTACAGCGATGGTAGTAGCAGCCGTGGCAGCAGGCGCACTCACTATCGAAACAGCAACACCCATCATCATGGGTGCAAATGTAGGAACAACTATTACAAGTGCTATTGTTGCTTTGGGTCATATTTCGAAAAAGAAGGAACTCCGAAAAGCCTTTTCAGCAGCTAGTTTGCACGATTTTTTTAATGTCTTGACAGCCCTTATTCTGTTTCCACTAGAATATTACACGCATTTTTTATCTGGATTAGCCAAGTTTGTAACAGGTTTGCTTCCTCTGTCAAATACCTCTGGAAGTTTTATTCCTCCTATTATTTCTATTCCTTCTAATTTTATAGTAACACAATTAGAAGACTATCCTATTTTGATTCTAATTTTTGCTATTCTTTGTTTGTTTTTGGCTATTCGCTTGTTTATCAACCTTTTAAAAGAACAAATGATAGGAAAGCAAAGACAACAGATGCATGAGCTTTTCTTTGGAAGTATTTGGAAATCTTTTAGCTGGGGATTTATCACAACGGCAGCCATTCAGTCTAGTTCGGTTACGACTTCTTTAGTTGTTCCTTTGGTTGCTACTCGCAAAGTAAATATTCAAAAAGCCTTTCCTTTTATTGTCGGTGCAAATATTGGCACTACACTCACTACACTTTTGGCAGCTTTATTTAAGTCAGAAGCAGCTATTACGATTGCACTTGTGCATATTTTATTCAATCTTGTTGGTGCTATAATTTTCTTGATTATTCCTTTTATGAGACAAATTCCTATTTCTCTTGCACAGCGTTTGGGAATGGCTGCTATGAATAATCGAAGTAGTGCCTTAGCTTATTTGTTAGTTGTGTTTTTTGTTCTTCCTTTTGGAATGATTTATAGTTCTTTTCAGCATAATGATTTAGATTTGCAAAAAATAAGTACAACTGACACACAACAAGATTCCTCTTTTGTTCAGAATAAAAAAAAATAAATTTTAAGAAAATATATTAATTAATAGTTTTAAAAATAACTACATAAAAAATGGATTTACACATCGTATTTATGATTTTGGGTTTTAGTTTTGCAGCCTATTCGGTGGTAGGCAATGATGTAATCCAAACATTAGGAACATTTATAAGCTCTAATGGAAAAACTCCTTGGTACTTGCTTTGGGCTTATACAGGAATTATTATGATAAGTGTGCTTTTTTATGGTTGGTATTCAGGGCAAGGCGTAGCGTATGGAAGACTTAATAAAATCCCTTTCCCCGAAGTATTGCAATGGTGGCACGTTTTGCCTCCTTTAGTGTTGATGATTATTACTCGTTTTGGGATTCCTGTCAGCACGACCTTTTTGGTTTTGAGTGTTTTTGCTACCAAAAATATTCAAAGTATGGTTACCAAATCAGCCTTGGGATATTTAGTTGCTTTTGGTGCTGCTATTGTTGTTTATTTACTAATCAGTAGATTTTTTGAAGAGAATTTTATAAGAAAAGAAATAAAAAAGAACGAAAAAAGAATTTGGACAGTCTTGCAATGGCTTTCGACAGGTTTTTTGTGGTCGCAATGGTTGATTCAAGATTTGGCTAATATTTATGTTTATTTGCCTCGTGGCAATGAGCTTTCTTCTACTGCATTTTTCTTGTCAGCTCTTATGTTAGTGGGTCTGTTGGGTTATATTTTTTATAGTCGTGGTGGAAATATTCAGAAAATTGTTACTACCAAAACCAACACGACGGATATTCGTTCGGCTACTATTATTGACCTTATTTATGGAATTGTTTTATTTGTTTTTAAAGAAATGAGTGATATTCCGATGAGTACAACGTGGGTTTTTGTAGGTCTTTTGGCAGGACGAGAACTGATGATAAACCTGCGTGTAAATATGCAAGCTGCTTTTGAAGCTCGTCTGAAAAGTGAAACTAAAAAAGCTAAAAAGAAAGGAAATTTAGATGAGATTTTAAATGAAGAGCAAGATATTCTGAACCACCCACTTTATCCACGCTACTCAGATACAATCGGAATTTTGAGAATGATTAGTTCTGATTTATTAAAAGTTTTTGCTGGACTATTAGTCAGTTTGATTTTGGTTGGGCTAATTAGCGAATGGAGAGGAGATTCTATTTTAGATGAATTATTTAACTTTTTAAGTAGTTTTTGGTAGCCCTAAATAACTCTGACAACTAGGGCAAACACACGAAATTTTATTTTAAGAATTAGTTCAAGCGAGGACGCTTAAACCAGTTTTTGTCTAATTCAAGCGTCCTCGCTTGAATTTTAAAACTAAAAAAATAGGTCAAAAAGAGTGTAAAATCACACATTTTATTTTCGTGCGTTGCCCTACTGACAACTAAAAACCTTCATTTTTAGATGTGATTAACCTAGTAACTAGGTAAAATTATTGGTAGTGATATAAAAAGATAATATGTGTTTTTGTTGGTGGTGGAAATATCAATAATAGCCATTCTTACCATTTTTGACACCTCTACCAACAATAATTGGTTATCTGACAATTTTTGTGGAGCGTGTAACATGGGTAGTTAAATTACAGCTCATTAATACACTTATTTGCCTTTCTGTTCCGTAGGAACTTGATATTGGTAGCAAAGTTAAGAAGCTAGAAACTGTATTCTGTTCCGTTAGGAACTACACATTGGTAGCATTTAGAATAGGTAGTAAAAAATGCTATACAACTCCTACGGAGTAGATGAGTTTTAACGTTTCTATTTTTCTACCAATATAAAACTCCTAACGGAGTAAAAATCAAAATTTTACAAAAATTGTCAGATAACCCAATAATTTAACTCACAGAAAGAATATAATTTTCCCTTATTTCTTTAAACCATTTCTCAAAAATGTACGTACTAAGCTATAAATATTAAACTTTTATTTTTCAAATTAACTCCTTTTAATTTTATTAGCTATGAATTACTCTTCTCTTCATTATCTTTTTTTATCTCTTTTTGTAGTCTTTGGTCTTTTTGCTTGTGAGGGAAGTGGTAAAATTCATGGAGAAACAAGTGGACGTTTTGAAATGACTTCTGATTATAGTTATGAAGAAACAAAGAATGGCGAAGTGGTAGCAACTAAAGAATCTCACAACAAAAAAGGAGGTGCATTTGAAGATGAATTTGATGTAGAATTTGGAAACTCTAGCTCTTCGTCTCAAACACTTGATGATTTGGATACAAAAGAAGAGCTAGAAGCAAAAATTTCTACTAAAAACTTAAAACACGAACTCAACTGTACTTCTTCACTCAATCCAGATAGGTTTGAGAATATAAAAGCAGTTATTGAAGATGAATTTATTGACAAAAATAAATTGAAATTAGCCAAACAGCTTATTAATAATGAGTGTTTAACAGCTTATCAAGTAGCAAATATTATGGAACTCATGACAATGGATAAATACAAAGTAGAGTTTGCAAAATTTGCTTTTGGTAGAACAATAGACAAAGATAATTTCCGTACTGTAAAAGAAACACTCAGTTTTTCAAGTAGCAAAAAACAAATTGAGTCTTTGTTGCAAAGAAGATAAAATAAAAGGATTTTCTTATAAAAACTCTTTGGTCTCTTTTTGTATTTATAAAACGTGAACTCGGTATTAGAATTTATGTATTTATCAGTCTATGCTTCTTTATTAGCTACTTTGCGAATCTTGTCAGTACACCTTCAAGGTGTCTGACAATTTAGTCCAACATAGCTGTCTGACACTCTGAAGTGTCTGACAGGGACATAAAAGCAAGAATATAATACCAAGTTCACGTTTATAAACCTCTTTTTCAAGTTGTAGGTGTTGGTGTCACTATCGCTAAAACATCAACAATAACACTTTTCTTTTTATATAAGAAAATATGGTTCTCTGACAATTTTTGCACTATGTCGTGAGACACCAATAACAGCAGGTTATAGCCGTTGTATCAACAACTTTTTGCTAAAAACCAAATCTCAGACGAAGACCAAAGTTTGTCCCTAATCCTGTCTTTATTTCATTTTTCAAACTTGGATTGACAGCCCACACAGCATCTACTCGCAAGACTTTGAAAATACGCTCAAACCCGATACTTACTTCTGTGTAATTAGGTGTCGTTGGTGTATAAAGATAATGAACACCTGCTACAAATTGCCATTTTAGTTTTTTGATAAGAGGAATTCTATTCATCAAATAACCATTGAAATGATGTTCTGCGTGAAACTCGGCAAAGTTATCTGTTGTGCTATATTGGTAATAAGGTAGTAAAAGAAACTGACGCAAACGAGATTGAGCAAGTAGTAAAGGTGAAGTTTGAAAATGAAAATTATCAGCAAAGGAAGTGTAATTATTCCATAAAAATGTTCCTGCTTGAGCCTCATAATCCAATGAACCTACGACTCCTAAACTAATATCATCTTTTACATTAAGTGTAAGCTGAGCAAAATCTGTCTTGCTATTAAATATATTCGGAATTCCTTGTGAATAGCTCAGTGTAAAAGTTGGATATTTACTACTCACTGTAATTCGTTGTTTTGGACGCAAAATATACTTTTCTCCAATACGATAACGAAGTTGCGCCTTCAAAATGAAAGCATTGTGCTTCTCAAAAAAGAAGTCATTTCCATCAAAATCAATAGGTGTATTTGATGTAAATTCTATTTCATCTCTATTGATAAGAGGTTTGATAGTTGGGTTTGCATTTTGAAGAGGAATACGCTGCTCAAAGTTTCCTTGAATATTAAAAAATGCACCATCAAAAATACGTGTACCTGTCGTAATTTTAACAAAACGTTTTTCATATAATTTCTGATAATTCTCTTCTCTAAAAAGTGTATAAATTCCATTTACAAAAGGCGAAACGGCATCAGCATCAAACTGCTCAACAAAACTTCCTCCTTCTGCACGGATGTAAGCATAATTTGTTTGATTAAAACGATGAAGAAAACTTCCTTTCATGTAAATTTTTTCACTCTTAAATCCATAGCGTCCGTCCAAACCTGCTTGAGTAGTACTAAAATTTCGCTCTCTAAATTTCCTCAAATTCACACCTGCATTCAAAACATATCCTTCAACAGTATTGACTTGAATATTCTCCATAAGAGGAACAAAATTAAAGGTAAGTTCTCTTTTTCTGTTTCTATAAGTATAACCTGTCAGTAAATCAAGAGCTTTAAATTTGTTGCTCTTTCTATCCATTGAGTCCAGATAAACAGGGTCTTTTTGTGCTTTTTCTACACTATCACTTCTTACATAATGTCCACTTTCTTCACTTGTAAGGGGAACAGGACGCATTTTTTTCCAATATTCTGCACTTTTTAGATTCGAACTATCTGAGATAATAGAAATTTCTTTATTAAAAAAATTACGTTCCAAAATCATTGCTTCCAAGTCATCTTTAGTACTATTTTTTAGACTGGAAACTGAATCTTTACTTATATTTTGAGTTATAATTTCAGTTTTATTCTCGGTTTTGATATTTTCTTTTTTTGGTATGTCTTTTTCATCTATCAATTTTCCTTTATTCTTTTCATTTTTTTTCTTAGACAACGCAAGGTTAGGCAGTTTCTGTCCTTTTGTATCGGCTGCTAATTGTGCTTTTGTAAAATTTGGTGTTACGTCATAATTTGAAAAATTGCCTGTGTAATTTCCGTGTCCAACTACTTTTGCTCCCATCATAGCAATCGAATAATTAAAAGAAAAAGCCTGTGTACTACAAAGCCAAATATCATCTGATAAATTTCCAGTGTTTTTTGATACAGGAACAAATGTTTGTTTGATACTCAATTTATCAATAAACTCTAACCCAACATCCTTCGACACTTCTAAATCTGTGCTATGAACTCGCCATGTACTATCTTGAATATAGATAAGTCCACCAAACAAAGGCTGTCCTTTCGAACGAGGGAAAACACGTATTTTATGAACATTTACACCCTTATCCATAAACTCTCCCTCGTGTTGGTATTCATAATAAAGCATTGCGCCTGCTGCAATTGGAGAAACAAAAGGACGGTCTCCAATAGGTGCATCAATCGTATTTTCATAAATATCAAAACTCAAATAAAGTGCACTATTCCAAGAAAAACCACCACTATCGCCACTTACTTTTGAAGAAATAACCACTTCTTTGCGCTTGTTTGGAGCTAGAAAATAATATTTTGAAACTGATTCGGAAAAGTAAACAATCTTATTTTTTTCCCACTCTTTACGAAACTCTTCCATATCATCATCTTCCAAAATCTTAGGTACTTTAAATTCATCTAATTTCTGTACATTTTTGATATATACATCACAAGAAAAGGCTTTATTTTGGGTTCTGTAAAATTCCCTTTTTTTCTGAGCTTGACGAATGACAGCATAAGCTGGGTCTTCTCCATTTGGAGTAATAACGACCTCTTTTAAGCCGATTGTAGAAGATTCCATGACTACATTTAATTCGACATTTTTTCCATTTTTGATAACAACAGTATGCGTTTGAGATTGGAAACCCACATAACGAAAAACAATTTGATGTGTTCCTTCTTCTAATTCTAAAAAATAACTACCTTCTTGATTTGTTGTTGTGCCGTAAGTTGTTCCCTCTTCATAGACTGTCAGAAATGGCATAGCTTCTCCGTCTGATGCTGTTGCTTTTCCAAAAAGACGAGCTGCATTTGAATTAAATGATAAAAGAAAACAAAAATAAAATAGTAGTAAAGTTGGAAAATAACGCATTGAGTTAGTTTGTTAAGAATGAAATTCAGAATTCTATTTAAAATTATTTTTTTGATTGATTTGTCTTTTAGATTCCAAATTAGTTACAAGTGTTGCATATCATTTTTCATTTTTAAGGAAAATTAGGGAAAAATAAAACGAGTTCAAACAGTACTGTTCAAACTCGTTTCTATTTTTAAAAAATGCTTTCTAATTGATTTATTTCAAATTAATTTTTCTACTCAAATAATTTGTTCCTTGACGAACTACAAGTGTGTAAGTATCTGCACCATTGACAGCCAAATCAATTTCTCCTTGATAATTACCAGAAAAATCTACCAATGATTCAAAATAAATTGCATTGTCTTCTGAATCATATACTTCAATATAAGTCGTTTTTTTGTCAGCTTTATTTTCTGATAACGAAAAATTTAGAATAAATTTTCCTTCTTTTATTTGTGGAGTTATTTTGACAGAATTCTGAACAGACTCATCAAACAAAGTAGTTGTTTGTTTCTTCATTTTATCAGATAAAGTTGGATTTGCTTCTGTATTTAATTCAGAAAAATTACGCTCTACTTTTCTATTTCCTTTGTAAGGACGGCTATTTTGAGTTAGAATTCTGATGCGTGGCGAACCATTATTGACGTGTATTTCGTCTAACTCTTCTCTAAGCTCTTCTAATTCTTCATGTAATTCTTCTTCAAAATCTTCATCGATTTCGATTCTGATATGTGCCAGTTCTTCATTAGCTTCTTCTAGTCCTTGTCTTGCTTCTTCCATAGCGATTTCGATTTCATGATCTACTTCTTCCCAATCAATGTCTTCTATTTCTTTGAAAGCATTTTTGAGTTCAATTTTTAATTCTTTTAAATCAATTTTAATTTCTTCTTTGAGGTCGTCTAATTCATCTTGTTCGATGATAATTACTCGTTTACGATTTGTCTTTTTATTTGTTTTAGTATCTGTACGAGTGCTTTTTTTGTCTGATTCTTCGATTTCTACTTCTATCTTTACTCCTTCATCTTGAGCAAAACTCAATACAGGAAACATAAAAAGGAAGAAAAAAACAACAGTAGTGAGAGGTGATTTCATAATAATAAGTTCTGTTAAATAATTTAATCTGTAATGATTTAGATTAAAGACAGTAATTTTGAATAAGGGTTGCACATATTATTAAAAATAAGTAGAATAAAATCGAATATTTAAGATTATTTTTGATGTGGATAGTCTATTGATTGCTATATTCATACGCTTTTGGTTTTCAAAAACTACTTTGGATTGAGCGTAATATGACTACACAAAATTTCAACTTGTTTAGTCTATTTTTTAGTAAAAGTAAACAAAAAACTAATTTAGCTTTACAGCTACAACACTTTGGTTTTGTTTATTTTTGTTTTTATAATAGAAAAATGCTATCTTTATTAGTATTAATAATCAGAGAAAAGCAATTTAAAATTCTTTTTACAGTTTGTCCTTAGTGTCTGTTAGGAGAATTTCAACTAATTAAATTGAAACTATTTTTTTAATTTTTGTTTTGTAGGTTAGTTTCTATAAATACAATATTTTAAATAAAAATAAAACACTAAACAAAATAAAAAATAGAAGTCAAAACTATGGGATACTACAATTCAAAACTATTTGCTGAAAGACTTGATGAGTTTTTGAGAGGTAACATTTGTCCAATTACAAGAAAACCTATGAAACCCTGCGATGTAAACTACAAATCAGGATATAGTAGTTTTCATTATGTCTGTGAAGCCATTCATCCTGAAGTAAAAATTGCTTTGTCAGGCTCTCTCATCTCAAATGAAGATAATTTGTATGATGAGCTAAAAAACAATGCTAGTCTGCAAGAAAAAATTATAGGTAAAATAAGACAACACAAAGGAGAAGAATTTATGATTGCTACTTATACAGTACGAGAAGTATTGGAAGGTAAAAAAGAAGATGCTTAATTAATGAAATCTCAAAAATATCATTTAAACCTATAAGGATTTAAAATTCTTATAGGTTTTTTTTCTTACCTTAATACATTTAAAATCAATTATATCGCTAAAAAATCAAAAAAGACAAATAATAAGTATGAACAAAAATATATTAGATGATGATTTTCCATCCTTCCAAGAAGGAAAAGATAAAGAGATAAAAGCAAGAAGACGAAAATTGCTTCCTATTTGGATAAAAGTATTTATATGGATATTTATGATTATAGGTTTTTTTGCTCCTCTATCTATCGTTGCAGGCTTGTTTGGATATAGTTTTTCACTTTCTATCTATAGTTTAGAAACCGTTTCTCCAATTTCACTATTAGGAGGTTTTATAATATTACTCATTTTTTATAAGGGAGTTATTGCTTTTGGATTATGGACAGAAAAAAAATGGGCTGTTGATTTGGCTCTCATAGATGCAATAATAGGTATAGGAGTTTGTGCTTTTGTAATGATGAGTGATTTGTTTTTTCGTGAAGGAGGAATGAAACTTAATATACGTCTTGAGCTTATTTTATTGATTCCATATTTTCTCAAAATGTACAAAATAAAAACTGAGTGGGAAGAAAGGGAAGCTAAATAACTCTGTTAACCATTCAAAAATTCTACTTGTACATGAGTTTCAAAAACCTTTAGTTTGCTAATACTTCCATAATCTATCGAAACAGAAAAAGCATTCTTTAGAGGAATTTGTAAAACATGACATAAAATAGCCCGAATAACTCCAGCGTGGCAGACGATAAGAGCTATTTTTCCTTTTTCTGACTGTATATTTTTTTTCCAAAAATCAATTACTCGTTGATTCAAAACCTCAAAACTTTCTCCATTGGGTGTAAATTCGGCTACAAAACTATCTGTCCATTTTTTTAGTTCTGTTTCATTTATCTCACTCCATTTTTTCAATTCCCAGTCGCCAAAATTCATTTCTTTTAGGTTTTCATGAGTTTTTATTTTTGAATGAAAATAATCTTGTAGATTGATTTTTAAATTTTTGGCTAGAATTGAACAGCGTTGTAATGGACTTGTATAAATTAAAAGGGTATTCTGTTTTTTTTGTTCAGTATTTTTGTAGTGTTGTTTTTTGAGTGTTTTGATTAATTTTTTCGATAAAATATCCAATTCATACTCATAACCATCTGTAACTTCTAAATCTGAAAAACCATAACAAACTCCTTTTTCTATTTTTGGTGTGGTATGACGGATAAGATAAATTTCCATTTATATAAAAAATAGGTTGTTTGTCAAATTTAATATTTTAATTAAACCTAACAGGGTCAATCAATGAAAAATCAGGAATTTTGACTTCAAAAAGAGTGTCATCACTCATTCTTCTCATTAGATATGTGCCCGACATTTTCCCCATATCACTCTTGAGATGGCAGCCCGAAACATATTTGTGTGATTGTCCAGATTTTAAAATAGGTTGCTGTCCAATTACTCCTTCCCCCTCTACCTCTTGATGTATGCCTTTCGAATCATAAATATACCAATGACGACGCATAAGCTGTACAGTTTGATTGCCTGTATTTGTGATTATGATATAATAAGTAAAAACAAAATTCCCATTTTGGGAGTGTTTTTTATGAAATTCGGTACGCACACGCACCAAAATACCGTCTGTAATAGCACTAAAAAGTTCTCCCAACATTTTATAAAACATTTAGTAAAGGAAATGATTTACTACTAAAATGATAAATATTTTTAATGATTACAAATTTCAATTCATAAATTTTTGTATCAAGCATCAAAACCTAAACTTTTATTTTGTATGGACGTAAAAATCGCAGAATCTTGGAAATCACATTTGGAAGATGAGTTTTCAAAACCTTATTTCGAAAAGCTATCTCTTTTTTTGAGAGAGGCTGTACAACAAGAAAAAATCTATCCTCCTGGAAAACTTATTTTTAATGCTTTTGAAAAATGTAGTTTCGAAGATACAAAAGTTGTCATTTTGGGACAAGATCCTTATCATGGCGCAGGACAAGCAAATGGACTCAGTTTTTCGGTAAGTGATGGAGTTCGTATTCCTCCTTCACTAAAGAATATTTTTCAAGAAATAAATGATGATTTGGGAAAAGAAATCCCTAAAAGTGGTAATCTTGAGCGTTGGGCATCTCAAGGTGTTTTGATGCTCAATGCAGTCTTGACAGTACAGGCTTCGAAACCTGCGTCACATCGCAAAAAAGGCTGGGAAGAGTTTACTTCGGCAGTTTTGAAACTCGTTTCTGATAAAAAAGAAAATCTAGTCTTTTTACTTTGGGGAAAAGATGCTCAAAAACGAGGCGAAATTATAGATAGAGACAAGCACTTAGTTTTAGAATCAGCTCACCCTTCCCCTTATTCTGTGCATACTGGTTTTTTTGGAAATAAGCATTTTAGTCAAGCTAATAATTACCTAAAAGAATACGGAAAAGAAGAAATAGATTGGTAACATAAATAAAAACAACGACAAAAAAAAGCAACTCTCTATTGAAAGTTGCTTTTTTTTGTTACTCTTTGTATTATACTTTACAGAATATACATTGAGCTAAACATATATTGATTCAATTAAAAACAGAACGAGTTTGAAACTACAACTATTGATAACTAATTCAATAATTTTGATTAGTAGTCACGACGACCACCACCAAAGTTTCCACCACTTCTGTCTTCTCTAGGAATGGCTTTTTTTACTTGGATTTCACGATCTTTAAGCTCAACACCGTTCAATTCTTCGATAGCTGCTTCGCCATCTTCGTCTGATTCCATTTCAACGAAACCAAAACCTCTTGAGCGACGTGTTTCACGATCTGTGATAATTTTTGTTGATGTAACAACACCAAGTTCTGAAAATACAGCCTCTAATTCTTCTTCTGAGATAGAATAAGGCAAGTTTGATACGTAAAGATTCATATAACTAATTAACTGAGAATAAATTGAAGGCTCTAAGTTGTGCCTTCGAAACAAAGGTACGATAATTTATTAGAAAACTACTATTTTTACTAAAAAATTGACAATTATTTTTGTTTTATTCCAACAAAGACAAATACGCCTTATTTTTATCATTCAAAATCTTGAAATAAGCTGGCGAAGTGAGATGTTTGAGTTGTTCTTTTGTAAGTCCATAGAGGTCTGCAATTAGTAAATCATTTTCGGCTTGTAGCTTGTCTTTTTGTTTTTGAGTAGTAGGAATATCTGATTTTTTGACTTCAAAATTTACTTTGCCTTTTAATTCTTCTAAGTTTGTAGCATTAGAGAGGTTCAATAAAAGTGCATTTTTGATAAGTGTTTGATAGGTTTTGTTTTCTGAAAGTTCTTTGTCAGTTGGCTGAGGAATGGGAAGACGCATCAAATACGTTTTATTCACATGAATATCAATCAAAAAACGAATAATATAATCTACAACCAAACTATTCAGAATAGCTTGAACAAAAAATAGTTTTTCAAAAGAAAACTCTTCTATTTCTATCTTTCCATTTTTTAGAATATATCTTTTTGGAATAGAACCTTGTAGCGTATTGCCATACGTATTTTGAGGGGGAATTATTCCACAAATAATGCTTCGATAATCTGTATTTCTTGCAATATCTCTAAAGACTAAACGGTAATATTCACTATTCAAAACTACAAATTGTTCTAAATCTTCTTCTTCATTTAATTCTAAGAAACTCAAAACACTATTTTTCTTTGTAGAAAGTCTTTTTTCTACTGGGATATATTCATAAATATCACTTACTAACCTGCTCGTTTCTGTCTTTATTAATTTTGCTTCAAATTCTTCTTTCTTTATCCAATAATTCGGCGTTGCTAAGTTGTTGGTATATTGATGAATCATTTTTCCTTCATACAAAATCATATCGCTTTGTATTTCTTGAAATAAATCCCGATCACTTGTCATATTAAGTTCATTTCTAAAATCAATATAATCTGGGTTTATTATCTCAAAACGTTTGTAAGCACTTCGAAGTATCTCTAAATCTTTTTGGTCTTTGATTTCAAAGAGTGCATTATGAATTGGGGAAAGTGTATAAATATCTTCATACGGATAGTATAAAATTCCTTTTTTGCCATCATACGTTTCTGTTTTGTAGAGAATTTCTGTATCGGTTTGCATAAAACGAACAGGCAAAGTTTTATACCTTTTTCTATTTTGTAATTGAGTAATCTGAAAAACAGCAAATTTATAACTGCGATGAACGTCAGGAAAAATAGCTTTTTTATTTTCAAATTGATAGAAAAATTCTAGTTGATAGTTTTCAAAAATATGTTTTCTTAAATTAATTGAAGAGTCTTCATAAATCCAAGCCGACGGAGTAATATAAGTAAGCGTTCCATCTTTGGTCAAAAGTCCTAAGTTTTGCTCTATGAAAAAACGGAATAAATTACCTTTTCCTCCTCCATTATAAGGATAATAATTTTTACAGTATTCGTTACCATTTGTTCGAAACGATTTTTTAGTATCGTATTCATTTTGGATTCCTTTATACCCCAAAACATTCTGACGAGTTTCTTTTTTCTCTTGATTTTTCATTGTTCTGTATGAACTTCTCCACATAGAGAAAAAATCAGAATCATTAAATTCCATTACGTCCCAAGGTGGATTTCCTATAATCAAATCAAAACCACTATGTCCATTTTGAAATACTTCAGCAAAGCTAATATCATAATTAAAAAAATTAAATAGTTTAGCTGTTTCTTCAATTCTTTTTATGAGTGCTTCATTTCCCCTATTAAAAATATCTTTTTCAAACTGTTCTATGGCTTGTTCCATTATTATTTCTTCCTTTTTACGCAGCTCCTTATCTTCAAAAATAATTGGAATAAAACGTTTGTAGGTATAAAAATGAAGTGCCAAATTAAGCTGTTCTAATGATGGCTGTAATTCGTTATAAATCTTTTTAGATTCTTTTATTTCTTCTGCTGTAGTGTCTTTTAGATTCGAAAGATTGTTTAGTTTGGCTATAAGTTCTGTAATTTTATCTTTTATTCTACTACTAAACAAGTCCTTTTCACTACCCAAATTTTGATATAACTCTTCTTTTCTTGCCCCAATAAGAGCATTTCCTTGTTTGATATGATGTTCAATAAAACTAAGAGGAGTTCCAAAAATAAAGCTATCTAGCCAAAGAGAAAGGCGAGTGAGTTCGATAGCAAACTCATTCAAATCTACTCCAAAAATATTTTTTTTGAGAAGAATTCTTTTGAGTAATGTCAGTTCATCTATTTCGTGTTTTTTATCTTGTAAAATTTCTTGTAGATTTTGCAAGATAATTTCCTTTTCAGTTTCTAGGGTTTGTTTTAGTTTTTCATCACTTTGGTTGTCAATTCGTTTTAGAGCTTCACTAGTCAAGACATCTAATGTTGCAATCAGAAAATGCCCACTTCCACAAGCATTATCCATTACACGCAAATCTAAAATACTTTTCTCTTTTATTTCATTTTCTTTCAGCAGTTTTTGGATAGATTCTTCAGCCATAAAATGCGTAATATCTTGTGGCGTGTAATAAGAAGCTGTTGTTTTTCGGTTTCCAGACTGATTAGAAAGATAAAGCTCATCATTTTTATAGAAACGCTCTTCTAAAATGACAACTTTTTTATCTTTCTTATAATTTTGATAATCGTAATTATCAAAATAGCCTTCTTTTTCTGTTTTGCCCTCCAAAAAAGTAAGATAATACGTTCCTTCAAATGCCTGTCTAAATTCAGACTCTAAAAGTCCTTCATAAATGTTTCCTAAATGAGTAACAGAAAGTGTTTTGTAATCTCTAAATGTTTTAAACGAACCCTCGTCTTTGTGATAGAGTACTAAACTCAAAATTTGTTCTAAATCTTGATTAGTTAAAACGAGAGGAAGTTTTAATAATGGAGCTTTATCTTCTGCAAAAAGCCCACCATTGAGAAGTGGCATTTCTAGGTCAATATTTCCATAATTGAGATAATCAAAAAGTAATTTTAACCCATTCCAACCTTGATATTTTTTCTGTCTTTCTTTATATTCTTCACTTTGTAAAAGAAATAAAATAGAACGCAAAGAATAATCTTTATAATTGTTAGTTGAATCAAATAAGAGTGAAGCAAATTTACTTTCAAAATAGGCTATAAAAAGCATTCGGAAACCAAAAACAAGTGAATTTGCATAAATTTCTTTGATAGAATAGGTATCTCCATAACGAGTAAAAAATCGTTGTCCAATCATTTCAATAATAGAATCTTTTCCATAGATAAGTTCTTTAAGGTCTTTTTCTACTTCTAAAATATATTCTTGATTCAGCTCTGCAAATGTTTTTTCTTTTATAGCAATTCCTCTTTCTTTGTTGTAGAGTTTGAGTAATTGTTCTTTATAAAAATTATAATAAAAATACTGAAAAGCTCTATAATCATCATTTTGTATAATCCATTCCAAATCTATTTCGAAATAAATTTTGTCTTGTTTTGGATTTGTAATATCATAAAAACGCCATTTTTGTCCGTTGGTAAGAAAACCATAATTGATTTTCAAATCAGATTGGTAACGTAAAAGCTGAAAGTGTGGATTATCTGTTGTTGTTGTTCTGTTATCCAAAACAACCTTATAGGCTTTTGATTCACACAAAGCCAAAATATTTTCTGTACTAGATTTGTCTTTTCCTCCACTTATTCTTTCTATTTCTTCACTTTCAAACAAGGCAAAATCAGGTTTATGAATTTTGCCAAATACTTTTTTTACAACTTGATAGGTATAACCATATCCAATTTCTATCAAAACATTTGTGATAAACTTATCTTCTAATTGTGCTTCTGAAAGCTCTTGAATGTCTAATTTATTATAAAGATTTTTTATATTCTCAAATGCTTTTTTGCAGTCTTCTGTATGGTCTTTATCAAAATAATTCTTCATTTCGTATTCCAAAAAATACGCATTGTAGTAAGTATTATCTGTAAACTGTGCAAAATAAGTAGTATTATCCATTCTATTTTTTATATTTTCTTCTTCTATCAAATTCTTTCTTTGAAGTTGTTTAAGAATATTCATTTTTCCATAGAATTGGGTTTGCAAACCCAATTCTATGGAAAAATAACACTGCCTTTGTTGGTGTTTTAGCATAGCGACACCAACAAAAATACGTACAAAACTCATTCTTAAACAACTTCTTTATGTAAATTCAAAGATAGTGAATTTTGAGTTTTAATGTCAGTCACTTTTTTCTTTACAATAAAAAACTCAGAAGTACGATTGAAATACAAAATGATGCTTATGCAAAAGAAAAAAATTATTAAGGAATGATTACGAATGTAATACATTGAATACCAACAACTTATTATTTTTAAATGCGTGCTTTATTTAATTTCTATTCCTAAACATTCTTTACTTTACTAAATTATATCAAAATAAGTGTTGATTTACTGTTGATTTTTATCAAAATGACCACTAAAAAGAACAATAAATATCTTTGTTTTACTAATTTACTGAGCCAAATCTAATAATGAAAAAGTTTCATTACAGAAAATCAAGTAATCATCTTAGAATTATTTTTTAACAAAGAAGACTACTTAATGCTTGCATTTTAACAAAAAAATCCTCAAATTGATACATTGATTTGTTCCCCTATAAAAATTAATCAGAATTAAAACTGATTTGAATATTCTTTTTCATAAGAGTTATTCAAAATTTCTATTTCATTCTTATATAATCCAATGAGAATAGCATCTTTTATTACAAAAAAAAATACAACCACTTATTCCCTTATAAGTCGTTGCCTATTTTTGGTTTTTGTAAATATATTTATTTATTGTTTTGTTTCTTTTTCGGTTTTTGCACAAGTAGATGAAAATTCTCCTTTTTATCATTTAGAGAAGGGAAATTATAATCAAGCTATTCGTCACGCACAAACAGCACTAGAAAATACTGAGGATGCACTTGGTCGTGGAGAGTTAATGACTGTTATTGCTCGTGCTTATCGTTATCAAGAAGATTATTCTACAGCTCTTAATTATGCAGTTCAGGCAACTACACAGTTTGATAGAGTTGAAAAAGACAAAGAAAAGGCTGCATTAGGTAAAGCTGAAGTTTTTACAGAAATAGGTCTTTTGTATCAAAACTGGCTATCTTATGATAAGGCAATAGAAAATTTTGAAAAAGCAAAACAGATTTATAAAGCCAATCAAAAAAAGAAAGAAGTAATAGAATTGAATCGAAAAATAGCACACAATCAATTTTTGAATGGTGATTATGAAAAGTCGGAAGAAAATTATGTAAAATTATTAGAAGAAGATAAAAAAACAGGAGATAAAGGACTTATTTCTTTTTCATTGGGCAAACTTGCGATTGTAAGTAGAATTAAAAACCCTGAAAATTCATTAAAATATTCTATCGAAAAATATAATTTAGAAGTAGAAAAAGGAAATAATTACGAACAAATTGCTTTCGCAGCAAATAGCATTGGTTATTTATACAGACAATTAGAAAAAGAACAAGAAGCAATTTCTTATTTTGAGAAAGCCTTGGAAGCCCTAAATAAAATTAATAAAAAAGATGAGATTGTCCTTAATAATTTAGGAGTAACTTATACAGCTCTCAAAAAATACCCTGCTGCTCAAGCTCAATATCAAGAGGCTTTAGAAATCAATCAATCAAAAAATAATCCTGCTGCAATAGCTGACTCTTATAATTACCTAGGAGCAAATGAATATTTAGCAGCACATGCCCAAGAAGCTAGAGTCTATGTTGGAAAGGCAATTACTATTGCTGAAAAAAATAATCAACAAAAAGCTTTAGCAGATTCATATTTACTTTTATCTAAAGTTTGGGAATATGAAGGCGATTTTAGACAATCTCAAGAAGCATTTAAAAAATATACAGACCTCAAAACCAAGCTAGAAAAAGAAGCTGCCAAACAAAAAGAAGAACTACAAAAACAACGAACAGATGCAGAAAGACAAGAAACCCAGCTTGTTCAATATGAAAATGACAGAGAACAAGAACGTCTAAGATTGGAAAAATTGCGTAGTGAAGCTGAAAAACAAGCAAAGGAAAACGAACTTCTGAAAAGCGAAAATGAGCTTCAACAAAGCCAAACCAAAAATGCAATCTTGCAAAGAGAACAAACACAACAAGCTCTTTTACTTGCTAAAAATGAACTAGAAGCAGCTAAAAGAAAAGAAGATATTCAGATATTAGAAATAGAAAGACAAAAAAATAATGCAAAACTGAGAGAACAAGCACTTGAAGCAGAACAACAGAAAAAAGAAAAAGAACTTTTAGAAAATAAAAACAAACTTCAAGAGTTAGAAACTGAAAAAGAACGTTTAGAAGCCTCAAAACAAAAGTCATCTAAATATATTGCTTATTTGATTGCTGTGGCTGCGACTATTTTATTTGGTTTTGCTCTTTTTGCATTCATTCAAAACAAAAAGAAAAATAAAAAAATTGAGGCTCAAAATAAAGCCTTAGAAAAACAGAAACAAGAAATATCTCAAAAACACGAAGAACTTCAAGCATCAGAAGAAGAATTAAGACAAAATTCAGAAGAACTTCAAACTACCAATGAGCAGCTTACACTGGTTAAGATGAGTATAGAAGAAAAAAACCTTGCTTTAGGTGCTTCTTTAGTAGAAGTAGAAAATCAGAAAGAAGTCATTGAGAAGAAAAATCATGATATTACTTCTAGTATCAATTATGCCAAAAGAATCCAAACGGCAATGTTACCTGATTTGAATAAAGTTAAACAAGCCTTGCACGAGTCATTTATCTTTTTTCAGCCTAGAGATATTGTAAGTGGAGATTTTTATTGGTTTAGTCAAGTATCTGAACAAAAATGTATTATTGCTGCCTGTGATTGTACAGGACATGGCGTTCCAGGGGCATTTATGTCGCTTATCGGAAATGATGTCTTGAATGAAACTGTAAATGCTAGAAATATACACGAACCTGACAGAATTCTTCACAGTCTTCACATGGGAGTAGTAAATGCCCTTAATCAACGAGCAACAGACAACCGAGATGGTATGGACATGACACTTTGTGTAGTTGACCAAGAAAATAAACAAGTTCATTTTGCAGGTGCAAAAAGTGAAGTAGTTTATATTCAGAATGGAAATGTAGCTCAACTTAAAGGCGACAAAATGCCTATAGGTGGAGAACGACTTGATGTAGAACGTTTTTTTCACAAACAAACTGTTGATATAACTGCACCGACTACTTTTTATATGTTTTCAGATGGTTTTCAAGATCAGTTTGGAGGAGATAAAGGTAGAAAATATATGAAAAAACGATTTAGAGAATTTTTAGTAGAAATTCATCAACAACCTTTTGAAGAGCAAGAACGAATCTTGAAGTTAGAGTTTCAGTCATGGCTTGGAGGAGAATACAACCAAATAGATGATGTGCTAGTTATTGGTTTTAAAATAAGTTGATTTATTACATAGAATCAAATCATAGCTATTTTTTTTATAAATTTATAGTATCAATCTACATATAGGAAGCGAACAAAAATTTGTTCGCTTTCTCTTTTTTTAGCAATCAAACACAAATTAGTATAATGAAACGTTTTTTCCTTTTTAGCTTTTCTGCTTTTTGGCTTCTTATTCTTCTGCTTGCTTTTACAGGCTGTCGTTCTTCTCAGTCTAATTCTTCAGATTCGGAAGATATAGTCAAACTCACTTTTCTTCATATCAATGATGTTTATGAAATTAGTGGTGTAAGTGGTGGAAAGTATGGCAATTTAGCACGAGTAGCGCAGCTTAAAAAAGAACTTTTAAAAGAAAACCCAAATACATATTTGGTGCTTTCAGGTGATTTTCTTAATCCATCTGTTTTAGGAACTTTGAAGCTAAACGAAAAGCGTATTTCTGGAGAGCAAATGGTTGATGTTATGAATGCAGCAAAAGTAGATTTTGTAACATTTGGAAATCATGAGTTTGATTTGAAAGAAGAAGAAGTTTTGGAGAGAATAAATGAATCTGAGTTTGAATGGATTGCTTCAAACACATTTTATTATAAAAATGAAAAAATTCAACCTTTTACAAGAGATGGAAATAAACTACCTACTTATATTACAATAGAACCTAAAAATGAAGCAGGAAAAAGTATCAAAGTTGGAATATTAGGAATTACAACAAAATACAATCAACCTGATTTTGTTCGATATACAGATGAATATGAAACAGCAAAAAATATTTATACTCAAATAGAATCTGAAACCGATTTTACAGTTGCTCTTACACATCTTTTAGAAAATGAAGATAAGAAATTGGCTGGTATTGTTCCTGAACTTAAACTTTTGATGGGAGGACACGACCACGAAAACATGAAATTTACTTATGGACAAACAATTATGGCAAAAGCTGATGCAAATGCAAGAACTGCCTATATCCATAGACTTACCTACAATAAAAAAACAAACAAACTACACATTGAATCTGAACTAAAGACAATAGATAACTCTATTGGTTATGAACCTACAGCCAAAACTGCTATTGAAAAATGGGACACTATTGCTGATTCAGTTTTTGATGCACAAGGCTTTGATGTAGAAAGAGAAATTTATAAACTCAAAGAACCATTAGAAGCAAGAGAAGCTCTCATAAGAACTACACAAACAAATGCAGGAACATTAATTGTTGATGCCATGGCATACGCTTTTCCTGATGCAGAATTAGCAATTTTAGGAAGTGGTTCGGTTAGATTAGATGACCAACTTATAGGAACCGTTACAGAGTATGATATTTTGAGAATGCTTCCTTTTGGTGGAAAAATATATCAGTTTACTACTTCTGGGGATGTTTTAATACAATTTTTAGATGCAGGAATAAAAAATAAAGGAACTGGAGGATATTTGCAGTATCAAGAGAAATTAAAATTTGATACTAAAAAAGGTTGGTTATTGAATGGACAGAAAATAGAAAAAGATAAACAATACACACTTGTTACAAACGATTATAACCTGTCAGGAAAGGAAAATAATATGGCATTTATGAACAAGGATACAAATGAAGAAATCAAAAATGTAATCTCTTCTGATGATTTAGATAATCCTCAATCTGATATTAGAAAAACTGTTATTGTATATTTAGAGAAATTATAAATACGGATTGATAATATCTTGTAAAGCACAAGCAATAGTAATTAGTTTGGCAAAGCAATATTTCTTGTAGGTAAAAATATAGCTATTGTTCGTGTACTCACAAGTAATACCACACATCATGCAATCAGAACAACAACCAATAATTCAGAATACATTAAAATCATTAGACGAAACAGCAACTAAAATCGTCTTTATTATAAATCCTGTATCTGGGACAGAACAAAAAGAGCATATTGTTACACTTATCCATGAAACCTTAAAACTTTCAGGATTACACTATGACATTGCTTATACTTCTTTTGCAGGACATGCAACAGAACTTGCCAAACAAGCTATCGAACACAAATATGATGCTGTTGTAGCAGTTGGAGGTGATGGAACAATTAATGAAATTGCTCAAGCTCTTATCAAAACAAAAACTGCTTTAGCTATTATTCCACAAGGTTCTGGAAATGGCTTGGCTAGGCATTTGGGAATTCCACTTCGTACAGAAGAGGCTATAAAGAGATTATTAGAACCTAAAAAAATGCTGATTGATGCAGCAACTGCAAATGGAAACCATTTTTTTTGTACATCAGGAATAGGATTTGATGCTCATGTAAGTGCTTCCTTTGCTGCACGTACTTTTCGTGGATTACGTGGATATGCCTATTTTACTATAAAAGAATTATTTTCTTATAAACCTCTCACTTATACACTTGAATTTGAAAAACAAAAAATTGAAAGAGAAGCCTTTGTCATAGCTTTTGCTAATGCCAGCCAATATGGCAATAGTGCTTATGTTGCTCCACACGCTGACATACAAGACGGAAAGTTAGATATTTGTATTTTTAAACCATTCCCTAAAATACAAATCCCAAAACTAGCTTGGCAGTTATTCAATAAAACACTTCCACAAAGTCAATATATGGAAACTCACAAAACAGACAAAGTCAAAATATCTTTTAATACTGCCATTCCAGCACATATAGACGGAGAGTCAAAAGGATTGGGTACAAGTATAGAATACAAAATTATTTCAAAAGCTTTGACAGTTTGGGTTTGATTTAATTCTTTTTTCAGACTAAAACCTAAAATACAGGATTCACACTCTAAAGAGTATGCTACATTTTCTTACCTTTGCATTTTAAACCCTAAGGGTCTTTGAGACTCTTAGGGTTTTGTATTCAAAATAACTGATTACTGATTCTATGTCTATTTTATTTATCCTTTGGGTGCTTGCAAACGTAGCTATTTTTATCAACTTTCGTGCTTTTTCAAGCTACAATGTACCTACTTTTCCTGCGATTGTCATTAATTATGTCGTTTGTGTCTTGACGGGTAGTTTGTTTATTTCGATGGGTTGGATAGAAAGTCCTCCAGTTTTCGAAACGCTACAAAGCCCTAGCTTTTCGACGGCTTTATATATTGCAATGGGAATGGGTTCATTCTTTATTGCTTCCTTTTATTTGATGGGACTGACTACACAACTTTCAGGTGTTGCTGTGGCTTCACTTTCGGCTCGTATTTCATTTGTGATTCCTGTCTTGGTAAATCTTTGGATTTGGAAAAGTGGAGGTAAAGATTATGATTTCCTCAATTATTTAGGTCTTTTCTTGGCAATTATGGCTGTCGGTTTAGTGTCTTACAAACCTTCAAAAATTACTGACCCAACAGAATATAAAGACGACAAGAAAAAGTATTTAGCTATCATACTTCCTATTTTGGTTTTCTTGGTAAGTGGAACAATAGACACCACTTTTAATTATACGGTTAGAGAAGATGTACAAATAGTTTTACCAAATCAACAAGGCATTTTTAGTATATTGCTTTTCGGAATTGCAGGAATTACAGGAATTATTGTCTTTACAATTCTGTTTTTGAAAAAGAAAGTAACCATGACAAAACGAAGTATTATTGGAGGAATCTGTCTAGGAATCCCTAACTTTTTTTCTATCTTTTTATTATTAAAAGTATTGAGTGGTTTTAAAGGAGATGGCGCACTTGTTTTTCCTGTCTTTAATATTTCTGTAATACTTATCGCTGCTATTGCTTCGTATTTTTTCTTTAAAGAAAAATTATCACTTATCAATAAATTAGGTTTAACGTTAGCTATTTTTGCTATTTTGCTTATTTCTTATCAAGAAGTTCAGAATGCTTTTTAATTTTTGATTCAACAAAACCATTTCAAAAACATGAAATTCATATATAAACTCTTGCTTTTTTTAGTATTTATAGTTGGCATTTCTTCTTGTAATAATTACCGTTATGAGCAGTCTGCTATCAAAGGAATTAACATATATCCTACATTAGAAGAAAATGAACGTTTTGTAAGAGAAGCCTTTACTGAGAAGGAAATAATAACTTTGGCAAAAGAGTTGGATATTAAGGATTCAACTATTTTAGACAAAATCAGATATGAAATTGTCAATGATGGAAAAGGTGTTAATATAGAATTTACGTTTATTAATGAGGCTATAAAATATAAAGAGCCATTTAAAAAATATGTAGTTGATTTGTTAAATAATAAGGCAAAACAAGATCAATTAAATACTGCACTTTTTGTTGAAGCCGAAATTGAGGCAGAAAAAATTATGATGCTTATAAAATATGAAAACCTTGAAGAAGTTTGGGAAATAAGAACATCACAGCATTTGAAATGGAGAATGACAAAGCCAGAGTTTATTGAAACATGGAAAAAAATAGAAGAAGTTATATCAAAATATGAAGATAAAAAATTGACAGAACGAATAATACTTGACAAAGTAGAAGGTATTGATAACGATTTGATAAGTCTGACATATTCATACAAAAATGATTACAAACTAGAACTTGTTTTTGAAAATTCAGATAAAATGTTATTAGCTAGTTTTTGGCTTAGATCTATATAAAATCCCTAACTTTATACATAAAAAAATGAAAAAGCAAATCACATTATTCATCCTTCTTATAGTTAGCATTTCCTCTTGTAATTTTGAAACTACAATATTGCTTGGAGAAATAGACCCTTTTCCTACTCTAGAAGAAAATCAACAATTTGTTAGTGATGTTTTGGCTTATGACCACGCCACTATGATGAAAGAAAAATTGAACTTAACAGATTCCACAGTTCTGAATGGGATTCAATATGAAACAGAAACCACAGAAAAAGCTGTAAAATTGAGTCTTAAACTTAGTGGTTCTACAATGTCTTATACAAAAGAAGTAAGCGATTACTTTACAGCCTTTTTTGAGGAAAAAGCACAGCAATATAAAGAAAATGGAAAGAGCTTGAGAGATGCAACATTAAAAGCAAGTTATTTTATTGATTCGATAGAAGAAGACAATTATGACAATATGTGGAGCAAGTTTTCTCCCAAATCGAAAAAAACAGCTACTAAAGAACAATTTATAAAATCATTTGAACCATATAGTCATCAAATAAAACAAGGCAAAAAGCAACTTCATAGTAGGCTAATACAAAACCAAATAAGAGAGTTTGAAGGGGAATTTTACATCATAAACTATATTTATGCAGAAAAATATCACGTACAAGTCATTTTACAGCCTACAGAAAATGAGCTGTTTGTTTCTAATTGTGTAGTAACAGCCCTTTAAAATTTAATTCAAAGTAGATAGAAAAAGTATAAAATTGATTTTTGAAATAAAAAAATGTAGCTATGGATTTATATTTCGAAATCAAAAGGCGTTTTCAAAAAGCAACTATTATTGAATTAGACACAGAGCCAAGCATTTTTGAAGTACAATTCAAGAATGCTGTTGATTCTGTGTTTATTGCTTTAAAAGATAAGGACAGGTTCACAGTTTCTTATCCTATTTTGAAACAAGATTATAAAAACAACCTCAAATTATCCAATCAAACTTCATCTGATATTTTACTGACAGGAGTTATTTGGATTCTTTCTCAAATAGAAGAAAATGGAAAAGTAATTCCAGAGTTTATGTGAAATATTATCCTTCTATGGCTAAAATCATTCCCAAGAAAAACAACCAAACCAAACCCAAAATATTTATCATATAAATTCTATAATCTGATTTTTTTATCAAAAAAAGAACAAAACCTATAATTCCATTCAAAGTCATCAAAATAGGAAAAGGAATAATTATAAGAATTACAGATTTACAACTGTTTGACTCAAAAGTAACAAAAAGTAATTTTGCAGCAACAAGCAAATTTATAAATGAAACAATTAGAAAGTGGATTTTAGTAGATTTTTTCATATTTTTAAATACGCAATCTTGATTCAAATTGTTTTTACTCAAAAAATTTATTTATGAAGGAAATTAAATTATACAAATCGCTTTTATCAGCTTTTTATCTTTCTTTAGGTAGCTTAATATTTGTAATAGGTGGAGTTTTTATGGTTATGAAAGAAGGTTCTTTTATGGCTTGGTTTGCACTCCTTTTTTTTGGCTTGTGTACTTTCGTGGGCTTGGCTATAATGTTTGATAAAACACCTCAAATTATTATCAATCAGAAAGGAATTTGGTATAAGAAAGCAGTTTGGAAAAAACGTAATTATGAGGATATTATAGAATGGGAAACTATAAAAAATATTCATTGGTCTTCTGTAAATAATCAAAAATTTATCTGTCTGAATACTACTTCTTCAAAACCTAAAAAGCAGAATTCTATTCAGAAAAACTTAGGCAAATTAAATAAAGCAATGGGTTTTGAAGAAACTAATATTCCTTTGGCAATGATAAAAATAGATGCCAACAAACTCGTTGATTTTTTGGGTTCAATGGTCGTTTCTAATGATTCACAAAGAGAGTATCTGATTCAAAATTTTATTATTCCTGCTCCAAAAAACTTCTTTTCTAAGTTCAAATTCTAAGAATATTCTAACCTTACACGTATGAACTCTACCAAAAAACCTTTCGACAGTTTGTCTCAACAAGCTAAAAGTTTGCTTTCTGTTTTGTCAGTCTTGCCGAATAAAGAAATCCATAGTTCTTTTTTAGAATTACATTTTTCTTTTGATGAAGGCGAACAAAATATAGACTTGCTTAGTCCGATTTTAGGAGAAAATAGTGGAGAAGATTATATAAAATCAATGTTGATGTCTATTGGAAATCCAAGTGAAGAGTATGTAGATAGTCATATTGAAAAAGTACGATTAGAAAAAGGCAAAAAGTATATTGAAGAATCTATACAAGAATTGGTTAGTCAAGATTGGATTGAGAAAATAGCCAAAAATGAAACAGTTTATTATTTTCTATCACAAACAAACCGAACACAACTTTTAGAAACTCAAAAAGAACAAATTTGGAAACTAACTCATCCATTTTTACAAAGTTGGGAATACAAAATGCAATCAGATACATTGCTAGACAAAAATTATGAAGAGTATGCAAATTATACAAAGCATTTTTTAGACCTTAATGAAAATCAAATTCCATTTTTGAATGTCGAAGAGGGAATTATTCAAGATGCTATTGCCAAGATTTGTAAAGAAATTGCTTTATATGCTTTTGATATTCCTAATCAAAAAGATGCTTTTTTCTTTATCGAAAAATCAGCTTTTCTTCAAAAGAAACTTACAGAAAAATTTCCTAATAATATAGAATATGAAGAAGAGTTAGGAACTATCTATGAAAAGTGGGGTGATATTCTTTATAAATCAGGGCATATCAAAACAGCTTTTAGTTTCTATAATCTAAAGATTGGTATAGCAGAAAAGTTAGCTTCTCTTTTTCCTAATAATGATGATTTTACATTTGATTTGACAGCTACGTATGGCTGTTTGGGAGAGTTGGATTTTGAAAGAGAAGAATATAAAAAATCGATAGAATGGTATGAGAAACAATCAGAGTATATTAAGAATACAGAAGGTCTTATGGAAGATGTAGATTTTTTGCATTTATTAAATGAAGCAACCAATAAGTTAGCAGAAATAAATGATTTGAGGGGTTATCCAGTAATAGCAATAGAAAAATATAGAGAGAATTTAGAGTATTTGGAAGACTTACAGCTTAATTTTTCAGAAGAACTGACAAAAGAACAAGAGTTAGATTATGGAATTTCTTTAGGAGAAACAAATCAAAAAATAGGCGATTTTTATTATAAAAAAGGAAAACCTAAAATAGCATTAGATTATTACCAAGACCAAATAGAAACCTACAAATTTCTTATTGATGAGGCAAAGGAAATTGAAGGTGAACAAATAGATTATTTTCAAAATCTGTTAGCTATCGGAATTGTAAAACTAGGAAAATGCCATAAAGTAATGGAGCAAAATAATAAAGCACTAGAATTATTTAATAAAGCTGAAAGTATTTTTGTAAAAATAATAAAAGACACTTCCGACCAAGAAGACAAAGAGACGTTTACTAAAAGTTTGGAAATTGTTCGAAAACTAAAAAATCAAATTGAATAGATTTTTATTCTAATTATTTTTTATCTTTTCTTATCTTTGCTTAAAATGTAGCAGACAGCTTCCAAGCTGTCCATACGTAGTTACAAACCTAACAGCTTGGAAGCTGTTAGCTACAATCGAACCAAAAATATAAACATGACAGCTAAAGAAGTACGCCAAACCTTTCTCAATTTTTTTCAAGAAAAACAGCATTTAATTGTTGATTCTGCGCCACTTATTCCAAAAGGCGATACTACGCTGATGTTTATCAATTCTGGAATGGCACAGTTTAAAGATTATTTTTTAGGAAATGGAAATCCTCCTTCCAAACGAATTGCAGACACGCAAAAATGTCTTCGTGTTTCTGGAAAACACAATGATTTGGATGATGTCGGAATTGATACCTACCACCATACATTTTTTGAAATGCTAGGAAACTGGTCGTTTGGCGATTATTTCAAAAAAGAAGCTCTACCGTGGGCTTGGGAATTATTGACAGAAATCTATAAATTACCTAAAGAGCGTTTGTATGTAACTGTTTTTGAGGGAGATAAAGAAGACAAAACGCCTTCTGATAAAGAATCTTTTGCTATTTGGAAAGAAATTTTGGGAGGAGAAGAACATATTATTTACGGAAATAAAAAAGATAATTTTTGGGAAATGGGCGATGTAGGTCCTTGTGGTCCTAGCTCAGAAATTCATATTGATTTACGTACTGATGCAGAGCGTTTTGATGTAGATGGAAAAACATTAGTAAATGGAGATCACCCACAGGTCATCGAAATTTGGAATAATGTTTTTATGGAATTTGAGCGCAAAGCCGACAAATCTCTTGTAAAACTTCCTTCGCAACACGTAGATACAGGAATGGGTTTTGAGCGTTTGGTTCGTGCTATCGAAGGCAAACAATCCAATTATGACACAGATGTTTTTACTCCCCTTATCAAAACCGTTGAAGCCCTTAGTGGCGTTTCGTATGGTGTAGATGAGAAAACAGATATTGCTATTCGTGTTATTTCTGACCATATTCGTGCGATTGCTTTTGTGATTGCAGACGGACAACTTCCATCAAATAACAAACAAGGTTATGTAGTTCGTCGTATTTTGCGTCGTGCTGTTCGTTATGGCTATACCTATTTGGATTTGAAAGAACCATTTTTGTTTGAATTAGTGCATATTTTGGCAGAACAGTTTGATGATACGTTCCCAGAATTAGACGCTCAAAAAGATTTTGTTGCAAGAGTTGTAAAAGAAGAAGAAAATTCGTTTTTGCGTACTTTAGAAAATGGAATTAAGCGTTTTGAAGAAGTAAAAAATCGAACAAAAGGAGATACAATTAATGGAAAAGAAGTATTTGAATTATATGATACATTCGGTTTTCCTGATGATTTAACAGATTTGATGGCAAGAGAAGCAGGAATGAAAATCGACACAGTTGGTTTTGAAAAGGCTTTAAATGAGCAAAGAAAACGTTCACAAAAAGATGCTTCTTCTGAAAAATCGGATTGGCACGAAATCCAAGAAGACAAAAGTGTAAATGTTGATTTCTTGGGTTACGATACACTTCAAGCAAAGGCAAAGATTGTAAAATGGAGAGAAATTACTCAAAAAGGCAAAACACTCTATCAAATTGTGCTTGACCAAACGCCTTTTTATGCAGAAAGTGGTGGACAGGTTGGAGATAGAGGTTATATTCAAGCCATTGATTCAGATAATGAAAATAATGGAGAAAAAATTAGTATCATCGATACGCAGAAAGAAAACGATATGATTGTTCATATCACAAAAAAATTACCTTCTAATTTCACAGCAAATTATAAAGCGATTGTAAGTGAAACTTTAAGACGTTCGACAGAAAATAACCACTCTGCAACACACCTTTTACATGCAGCTTTGAGAGATGTTTTGGGAACTCACGTGCAGCAACGAGGTTCATTAGTTTCAGAAGATATTTTACGTTTTGATTTTTCTCATTTTTCTAAAATGACTGACGAAGAAATTGAAAAAATTGAAACTATTGTCAATCAAAAAATTAGAGAAAATATTGAACTTCAAGAAATGCGAAATACGCCAATAGAAGAAGCCAAAGAAATGGGTGCAATGGCTCTTTTTGGCGAAAAATATGGCGATTCGGTTCGTGTAGTTATGTTTGATAAAAAATATTCGGTTGAGCTTTGTGGAGGAACACACGTTTCAGCAACAGGGAAAATTGGTTTCTTCAAGGTTATTTCTGAATCTTCGGTAGCATCTGGTGTTCGTCGTTTGGAAGCTCTGACAGGAGAAAAAGCCTATAATTGGATTCAAGAACAAAACAAACTTGTCAAAGAAATTCGTTCGATTGTAAAAGGAAATAAAAACCTTAAAGACGATGTAAATTCTTTGGTAGAACAAAATGCTATTCTTTCAAAACAGATTCAAGAGTTCCAAGAGAAAGAAGCAAAGAATATCAAAAAGAACCTTTTGACAGAAGTAAAAAATGAAAACGGAATAAATATTTTGATTCAAAAAATTTCTATTCCGTCGGCAGATGCACTCAAAAATCTTAGTTTCGAACTCAAAAACGAAGTAGAAAATCTCTTTGCTGTTTTGGCTGCTGATATTGAAGGTAAACCACAAATAGCTGTTACTATTTCGCCAGAATTAGTAGAAGAAAAAGGCTTGAATGCTGGAAAGATTGTGAAAGATTTAGCCAAAAATATCAAAGGTGGAGGAGGTGGACAGCCTTTCTTTGCTACGGCAGGAGGAAAAGATTTATCTGGATTAGATAAAGTAGTTGAAGAGGCTTTTGAGATTTTGTATAAATAATTAATAATTCAAACCTATAAGGTTTCTTAAAACCTTGTAGGTTTTACTAGAAAAACTATTACTTTCTTTATTAAAAGCCCTACAAATAGAATTCAAAAAAACCTTCATTACTCTATCAAAAATAGAGTAATGAAGGTTTTAGTTTTACCGAAATAAAATCAGTTTTGGGAAGAGAATATCTTTTAACTTGCTTTATTTCTTTTCTAAATACGAAGAAAGTTTTTCTACTAAATCATCAAAGTTTACAGGTTTTTGCATATAGTCATTGATTCCTACGGCAGCAAAATCTGATGAGGTATAATTACGAGCATTTCCAGTAATTGCAATAATTGGAATTTTAGACTTTTTAGGGTCGCTCATAGCACGAATTTTCTTAGCGCATTCCATCCCATCCATTTTTGGCATATTGATGTCCATTAATATGGCATCAAAATCTTCCATTGCCATTGCTTCCAATACCTGCAAACCGTCTTTTGCCGTTTCGATTTCATAGTTTTGAAACTGCAACACTTTGCGAGTAATGTTTTGAATTACAGAACTATCTTCTGCAATAAGTATTTTTTTAGAACCCATAGTAAATATATTTGAATGATAAGATGGTAAATGAAAATTAGAAGTTTAAATATAATAATTAATTTGTTAATCAGTAATTTGAAAACTATCAAATACCGTACTAACCAATTCATAATTATTTTTTCTAGTCTTTTCTATAATTGTATTTTATTGTGTTATTTTTTAACTCAAAAACAAAAATTAATTTGTTTGCTCTCACAATCTACACTACTTTTAGCAAAATGCAAAATTTTTTATTCGATTATTCTTATTAAATAAGTATAATAATAGATTTTTTCAAAAGTGTCTTATTTATGAATAACAATCCCCAATTCATTCGAAATTTGTATTTCTTGGGTTTTAAGTTCTTGATAGATAAGCAATAACTTTTCTATTTCCTCTTGGCTTTGATTGTTTGCTTTCTTGATTTTGCGTAGGTTTTCACTCAAAATTCCTTTTAAATATACTCGTTTCAAATGCAAAATAGTCTGAGGAATAATACTGGCTAATTGTTGCTCTTCATTAGGAATGACAAGCTGCATACGTTTTTCCCAATTTGGACTAATCTGTGAAGTATTGGTCAAAAATCCTGTAACAATTTGTATTAATTTTTCATCATCTTCAATAAAATCAGTCAATAATTCTTTATGAGAAACTTTAATATTCTGAATACGTGCATTTTCATAAATAATTCGAAGCTGTGCATAAGACGGATTAAGTGACGGAATTTCACTTATTTCTTCCAAAATATAATCACAAATATATTCTCCTCCAGCAATGGTTTGATGTCCATAACGAATCAAAAGACGTGTAATTTCATCTTCATACTGACGAAAATAAGTAATTTCTCGTGTTTCTTTTTTAGAATTTGATTGAGGATTTAAGGCAGCTTCTAATTCAGATAAATCAATGGCTTGTCCTCCAAACTCTTCGTAATAATTTGGTTCATTTTGTCCTCCTTGTTCATATTCTCCTCCATATTCTGAAGGTGGAAAATAGCCAAACTCATCAGCAGAAGAATTGCCTTGTGTATTATTCTGAGCAGAATTCTGACCAGAATTTTGATTACTTCTATTTTGTTGTCTTTCTCTCTGTTGTCTGTTTTTATCTCTTTCCTGTTCTTTTAATTTTTGTTCTGCTCTTCGCTGAATAAATTTATTTGTTTCTAAAATGACATCTTGCTCACTTATTTCCATCCAATGTGCCAATTCTTTTGTCAAAAGTGAACGCTTAAAAACATCTGGCACAACAGCAATCGTCTGACAAAGCTCTTTTAATGCACTTGCCCTCGCCATTGGGTCATCTTTATCAGGAACTAAAACTTGATACTTGAAACGCAGAAAATTCTGTGCTTTGGATTCCAAATAATTTTTAGCTTTTTCTCCTCCTTGTTCGGTTACAAATGTATCAGGGTCGTGTCCTTCTGGCAAAACAACAGCTTGAACATCTAAGCCTTGCTCTAAAATAATATCAATTCCACGAATGGCAGCTTTCAGACCAGCTTTATCACCATCAAAAAGAAGTGTTATTCGGTCTGTGTAGCGTTTTAGGAGATTTATTTGTCCGTCTGTGAGCGAAGTACCCGAACTTGCCACTACATTTTCAATTCCTGCTTGATGCAATCCAATTACATCCGTATAACCTTCTACCAAATAACAATTTTCTTCTTTACGAATCGCATTTTTTGCTTGAAAAATTCCGTAAAGAATATGACTTTTTTGATAAACTTCTGTTTCTGGACTGTTGAGGTATTTGGGTTGTTGGTCTTTTTTTAAAGCTCTTGCTCCAAAACCAATCGTTCTGCCCGAAACGTTATGAATCGGAAACATAACACGTCCACGAAAACGGTCGTAATGTCTGTCTTCTTTCTTTATTATCAGTCCTGTATCTTCTAAAAATTGGTTGCTATGTCCTTTTTCGGTAGCAGCTTTCAAGATAGAATCCCACTCGTCAAAAGCATATCCTAACTCAAATTTTTCTTGTGTTTTTTGGATAAACCCACGCTCTTTAAAATAACTTCCTCCGATTGATTTTCCTTCGTCTGTATTTTTGAGGTTTTCGGTATAGAATTTTTGAGCAAACGAAAGCACAATCAAAAGACTTTCTCGGTGTCTTTGTTCTTCTTTGGCTTCGTCGCTGGCTTCTCTTTCTTCTGGAATTTCAATATGGTATTTTCCTGCCAAAAAACGTAAGGCTTCAGGATAACTCATATTCTCGTGTTCCATCACAAAGGTAATACTGTCGCCTCCTTTTCCACACCCAAAACATTTGAAAATGCCTTTGCTTGGCGTAACGACAAAAGAAGGCGTTTTTTCTTGATGAAAAGGACAACACGCCTTAAAACTAGAACCTTGTTTTTTGAGCGTAACAAAATCGCCCACTACTTCTTCAATATGGGAATTTTCTCTTATTTGGTCGATGATGTGGGAGGGGATAGACATAGTACAAAATTACGAAAAAACTCTTCTCCATGAAAAATAAAACACCTAACAAAGTCAATTTTCTATCTTGATAAATTATTTCTCTGTCGAATAATTTAAATAGTTTTAGTATTTATTACTTTTTTTGTAAATTGATAGGCTTACTAACTACATTTTAAAAGATTGAACCCTATTACTCTTTTCATAAAAAAATGGTGTCTCAGTAGAATATTCTTTGATAGCAAAGTAATATTCCTGTTTTTCTATGTCTGTTTTTTTAGCACATCTTCTACTTATGGACAAGATTTATCAGTTTATTATGACTCAGCACAATTATATGGAAGTAAAGATATAGAACAACAAGATTTATATATACAAAAATTGATTTTAGAGAGTCTGAAACAAAAAAACGATTCTTTTTTATTGAAAGGATATAATATGAAATCCGTTATTTCTTATCGAAAAGGAAATACAGATAGTGCTTTTTTTTACATAGAAAAGGCATTGGATTTATCAGAAAAAACAGAAAATCATGACGTAAAAATAGATATGCTTCGTCTAAAAGGGTTTATCTATAAAAATAGGCTTTATGATAAAGATTCAGCTTTATTGTATTTTGAATTGGGACTACAAGAAAGTAAAAAGGTAAATTATAAACATGGAGAGATTAAAAGTTTAGAAGCTATATCTTTTCTTTTTATGGACAAAGGAAAATACCTTGATGCTACACAGTTGCTTTTAGAAGCTAGGCAAATAGCCTACAAAACACAGGATAAAAAAGCTCTTTCTAGCCTTGCTAACAACATTGGTCATACGTATTTACAGATGAGTATGTATGAAAAAGCATTGCCTTTTTTTTATGAAGCAAATAAATATAGAGACGATAAAGAAACAATTTCGGTTATTCCACTCAATATTGCCCACTGTTATTATAAAAAAGGAGATTACAAAAAAGCACTTTCTATTTTGGATAAAAATACGCCTTTAGCTCTCAAAACATCATTAAACACAGCCATTGAATACCATTTGGAATATGTAAATCTTTTTTTGGATGCCAAAGAACCTCAAAAAGCATTAGAAAAAATTAAAATATTGGATTCTTTGTATATAAAAGCCAAACCTCAATCCTACCATACTTTAGTAATATTGAAAGCCAAAATTCACTTACAACTAAAAGATACTTTAGCAGCACACCATTATGTTAAAGAAGTTGAGAAAGGAATATCTGCTGAAAAAGAGGATGACTTTACTAATCGTCTGGCAATGCATGAGTTGTTTTCTTACACCTATTTTTTTCTAAGAGATTACAAAAAAGCAAATTATCATTCACAAAAATACATTTCACTCTATAAAGCCACCTATAATAAAAAATTACAACAGAATATTTATGAATTAGAAGTAAATCAACGCTTACTTTTACAAGAAAAAGAAAATGAGTTGGAAAAAATAAAATATACTGCTGCATTAGAAAAAGAACAACAAAATAGAAAATATTTTTTATTAGGACTAACCACCTTTTTAGTTATTTTTGTTATTATAGTAAGAGCATACTGGATAAACAAAAAAAGTAGTATAAAACTACATAAAATAAATCTAAAACTTTCTGCAACACAAGAAGAAGTAATAAAACAAAATCGTACTCTTTCCGAACAGTCTGCTGAACTAACAACTCAAGCCGAAGAACTAAAATCTTCACATGAAGAACTGGTTACTATGAATGATAATCTGGAAAGCATGGTAACTGAACGCAGTCAAGAATTAGTAGAAAAAAATAAAATGTTAGAAGAGTATGCCTTCATTAATGCTCACAAATTACGTGCGCCTGTGGCTCGTCTTTTAGGAATTATGCAGATCCTTGAACTTTCAAAAGATACTACTGAAATAGAGTTTTACTTACAACTTTGCAATAAAGAAATTCAAGACCTTGACCGTATTGTATGGGCTATAAAAGAAGCCATTGAAGAAAAAACTCCTCTTGACCGTTGGGAATTGGAAAAAAGAAAGGAAACGAAGTAGGTTATTATTTCCTTATTTCCCCAAGACTTAAAATTTTATCATTTTCAAAAATAAAAATTAGACACTATCCTCGTCGACGGCTGCATTTGAGCCTCAACGACGGTTAAGAATCTTACTCTTAGAACCAACCGTCAACGAGGCATAAAGCCGTCGTTGAGGATTTCAAAACTATCAAAATCTATTTTCCTTTAGTAATATTATCTCCTACTCTAAAACTCCCTCCAATATTCCCAAAATTAGAGTTGTTTATTACGTTTTTGCTATTACTGATTCTTGTCTGAACATTCGAATTAGCAGTAGGCTGATGTTCTGCTAAAAGAGCTTTAAATTTTTCTATTTCTGCTTTTAAAGCTGTAATTTCTAGTTCTTCATCGGCTACGGCACTTTCTAAGGTCATTTCTAATTTTGTAGCTGCTTTTTCATCTGTTGGATTTTCTTCAATAGCTTTTACGGCATCTTTCTGACTTTTTCGTGTCAGAAGTCCACCCAAATAAGAGAAAATTTCTTTTGAACCTGCTTTTACGACTGGAACAATACCTGTTTCCTTAGCAAATTTCCCTGCTTCTTTTACATACTCTACGGCTTCTTTGATAAGATTTGTTTCTTCTGGTGTCATAATTTTTGAGTTTTGAGATAAAATTAATTTTTCTTTATTTCTTTTCCTGCTAGTCTATCTTGGATAAGCTGATGACGAAAACGCCATTGTCCTCCGTCTTTTTCCATTAAGCCTGTTTGGCTTACTTTATCAATAAAATCTATTATACCTATTGGAATCTTTTTACTTTTTATGAGTAATATATATTCAACAATATAAGAAGATATATTATTCATAATAAATATTATCATGATAAAACTGTATAAATATGTAAATACTAAGTGGTTAGTTTCATATTGATCATTAGTTACATATAGCAAAATTATGTTAACTAATAGGTATGGAAAAAATTTTACAAAATCATATATAAAAGAATTTATTAGTCTAGTGTATGCTTTTTTAATGTATGGGGTTCTAATATTTACAAATGAAATACTGCTTAATAACGAAGAAGATATCGTAAAAAATAATAACTCTAAATAAGTACGTCTTGTAATACTATGATCTATAAAAAATAATAACGTGATAACTGAAATAAATAAAAAACAAACTTTGTACACTATTCTTAACTTTGTTTTACTTAAATTTATTCTTATAGATAAGCTATTGTATTTTTTACTTCTATATTCTATTATATTTTTAAAAATAACAGATAGTATGTACATTTTGAGTACAGACAGGATCAACATGCCGTTAATTCCGATAATAGAGTTCTTATAATTAATATAGATACTATATTGTATTATTGCCTCTGTTATAAGATAAATTATTGTAGAGGTAATGCCAATTAAAGCGAAAGATATACTAAAAAAGAAGCTAAAAAATGTTACATCTCTTTCCTTTAAGTTTGGGTTTGACCATCTATCAGCTATATTTGATAGTTCGAAATTTTCACCTTTAAGATTTTCAGATAAAAACAAAAGATAGTGTTTTACTTTTTTAGGTTTTCCTTCATAGCCTTCTACCTTTTGCACTTCTTGATTAATATAAGCATCTATTAAATTTTGAGTTTCTAATTTTTCCAATCTAAAATCACTTAGCAAATAACTTTGTGCTAAAATTAGGGCTATATTTATTTCAAAAACTGTAGTTAGATAGTTTGCTTTCTCTATAGCTTTTTTGTTTTCTTCAATTATATTTAATAATATTTCTGCATCTATAATATTTTTCAGTTTTAACTGCTCTTTGACTTTCTCTAAAGTAAGAGGTACAATTTCGGTTATAGCTCGTGTAGGTAAATCTTGTTTGAGTTTTAGATATTCATTTTTTCTACAACAAATAATCCCTATTGGAAACTTTGAATTTCTACTTTTTTCTTCAAAATAATGTTTCATTGCAATTACACAATCTTTCCTATCACTTTCAGGAATTTCATCTAATCCGTCTAAAAACAAAATCATATTGTTTTCTTCTACAAGTTCTTTCGCATATTTCTTTGAAACCCCACTTCTACCTGCTGCATAAACTAAGTTTTTTTCTAGCCATTCTTTAAATGTATATTTGTCTTCTGTTCTCCACGTAGCGAGATTCAGTAAAATAGGGTAGGGATAACTTATATCATTTTTTTCTATTCTCTTTTTTGCTTCTGCTATCAATTTTTGAGCTATGGTAAGTAAAAGAACGGTTTTTCCTGAACCTGCTTCTCCAATAATTAGAAGCTGTTTTTTCTTTAAAAAATCGTTGTAAAGTGTGCTTGTATTTACGGTTTTCCCTTCGTGATAATGATTGAGAACTATATTTCTATAATCTTGTGTAGTTCCAACTTTTGTATATTTTGGCTCAAATTCTATTTTTAGATTTTCTCCTTCCATTTTTTTACTCAAACGTTCCTTATATCTTTCTTCTAAAGTATTAAGCATTTCTAGCCTTTCGTCTTTCTTTTTTTCTAATTCTTTTTTCTGTTTTTTGGTTAAATTTTCTAGTGGATTAGTATAATTATTGTTTGTTGTATTATTTCCAAATTGCACATTTCCCCCAACATTTCCCATTTGAGAGTTATTCATAGCATTTTCAGAGTTTGAAATGCTCTTTTGTTCGTTATTATTGGGAGTTGGATTTTCCACTTCTTACTTTTTTGTTTATTATTTTATCAATCTAATAGCAAGATAAGTTTTTATTAAAGAGTATTCAAATGAAAAATGAGTAATTCCATCAAAAATTTATTCCAACAAATAAGAACTAATTCATTAACTTTGTAAGTTGATAAAAGCGACATCCATTTTTTAAATAAACGAATTTGGATTAATACATAAAAAACATTCAAAATGAATAAATTAATTGCTGATATAGACATCGTTGATAATGCAAGCGAAGCTATACACGAACCTTGCGAAACCGTCAAAAAAACGGCTAACAACGCCAAAGAAGGAGAGCGAAAACTCTACATCGAAAGTTATGGTTGTCAGATGAATTTTGCTGATAGTGAAATTGTGGCTTCTGTAATGCAAGAACACGGCTTCGGAACGACTGACACAGCCGAAGATGCTGATTTGATTTTCCTAAATACCTGTTCTATTCGTGAGAAAGCCGAACAAACTGTTCGTAAACGTTTGGTTCATATCAATGGACTCAAAAAACGCAAGCCTGAAATGATGGTTGGTGTTTTGGGTTGTATGGCAGAGCGTTTGAAACATAAGTTTTTGGAAGAAGAGAAAATTGTTGATTTAGTAGCAGGACCCGATGCGTACCGTGATTTGCCAAAACTTGTAGGCGCAGTAGATGACGGACAAAAAGCTGTCAATGTTTTGCTTTCAAGAGAAGAAACATATGCTGATATTTCACCTATTCGTCTAAACTCAAATGGTATTTCTGCCTTTGTTTCGATTATGCGTGGTTGCGACAATGTATGTAGTTTTTGTGTTGTTCCGTTTACTCGTGGAAGAGAACGCAGCCGTCCTGCTGATTCTATTGTACAAGAAATTAAGGATTTGGTAGCACAAGGTTATAAAGAAGTTACTTTGCTTGGACAAAATGTAGATTCGTACAAATGGACAAATGTACCGAGAACAATAAAAGCAGCCAACTTTGAAGCAGAAACAGGACAAAAAATAAGAAATGAAAACTTTGCAACACTTTTGGAAATGGTCGCTCAAATAGACCCAAATCTAAGAGTACGTTTTACGACTTCGCACCCAAAAGACATGACAGACGATGTGTTGCACGTAATGGCGAAGTATGAAAATATTTGTAAGTATATTCACTTGCCTGTTCAGAGTGGAAATAGTAGAGTTTTGAAACTCATGAATCGTACTTATACTCGTGAATGGTATATTGATAGAGTAGATGCAATTCGTAGAATTTTGGGAGAAGATTGTGCTATCAGTTCGGATATGATTTCGGGTTTTTGTACTGAAACAGAAGAAGAACATCAAGAAACATTGACCTTAATGGACTACGTAAATTACGATTATTCGTATATGTTTTTCTATTCGGAACGTCCTGGAACGCTTGCAGCAAAGAAATATTTAGATGATATTCCGATGGATGTAAAGAAAAAACGTCTAAGTGAAATCATTGAACTTCAATCAAAACATTCATTGGCTCGTAATCAAAGATTGATAGGCAAGACGCATAAAGTTTTGGTAGAAGGAGAATCAAAACGCTCTGATAAAGATTTGCAAGGTAGAACGACAGATAATAAAGTAATCGTTTTTCCTAGAGAAAATTATGAAAAAGGGCAATACGTAAATGTACATGTTAATGATTGTACTTCGGCTACTCTTTTTGGAAAAGCTGTGAGTTTGGCGAATTAAAAATACTATAACTTATTGGTAAATGATTTGTATGATTTGGCTTCGCCGAGCTATCGGTTTTATGATAAAATGAAGATAACTGAAAGTCGGCGAAGCCAAATACAATTATATAAAGCAAAAACCCTAAAAATGAGATTATCAAATCTCATTTTTAGGGTTTTATTTTAGCTAAAAAATGCAGAAAGTCACTAATAACTTACAACTAATCACTAACCACTATTAATTACTTGTCTTGCTCTGTGGCTACACGCCAACTAAATCCTGTTCCTGAATGCTCTACAATAATACGTTGAACATCTCCAGACGCATAATCTACTGTCCCTTCATATTTTGTAGGCGAACGTTGAGCCAAGATTACAGAACCCACTTTGTTTGCTTCTCCTAATTTTTTCTGAATACGATAACGAGTAGCCGTAGAAAGTGAAATAGCTGTGTTTTCAGGATACCAACCACGTATTATATCCATATAGGCTACTAATTTTTCTTCAGAATTTGTTTGAAAAGTTATTTTTAATAAATCAGACACTATTTCTGTTTCCTGCAATTCTAATTGTACATTGAGTTCATTTTCTATCATTGCCTGCCCCAATAACTCTTTAGTTTTCTGGTCTAATTCTGTAAAATCTACTCCTTTGATTTTAGAGTAAGTAATTGGAGTCTGAGTTCCATTTGATAGCGTAACTATACCTTTATAATTTTCTCCTTCTTTTTTCAAATCCACCTTTTTTATAAGTTCTTTTCCATACATTTTTTGTAGAGAATATTGAAAATAAGTAGAAACAGAAGTATCATCTTGTTTTGGAAAAACACCAAACTTTGGATCTAAAAGAACAGGCAGTGTACTTCCATTATCTGTTGTAACAGTTGCTTCATACGCATTTCCACCAGTAGATTTTAATTCTACTTTTTCAGCAGGAATTCCCATTCCATTAATTAAGTAACGTCGTGTACTAGATTCTAATGTTTCTCCCCAAGCAGGTTGTAGTACTCCAGCCTTATCTCTTCCTACTCTCACAAAAATAGTTGCAGCAGGAATAGATTTGTTTTCAAAGGTAACTTCAGCTAAATAAGTCCATTCATCATCTGGGATAGACGGCAATTTCTGTAATGTAATTTTCTTCTTCAAATCTCCCCAATGTTCTTTTTCAAGCTCTAAAGTAGCTATTTTTTTCTCAAACATTTTTTCTACTTGTGGCTGCAAAAGAATTTTTACTTGTTCTTCATCCGAACCTACTTTGTCTTTTGAAATAAATTTTTGAACTCTACCAGCTTTTGTCAGTAAAAGTGTATCTCCTTTAAAATCAAATTGATAATCATCAGAAACACCATAGGTAACAACTTTCAATGTATTGTTATCTACTTTATACTCTCTTTCCATAACATTATCAAAAATTACTTTTTCGTCTGTTATTTTGAGTGTACTTTTATAATCCGAACGCACCCATTCCCCCTTGATTTTGGAAGAATCAGAACAACTACTCAAAAAAAGAAGTCCTAAAAATACTCCTGAACAAAATAGCTTTGATGAAAAACCTACTGAAAAAGAAAGGTTTATATTTTTGAATTTCATGATTAAAGTTAATTTTGAATAAATTGTTTGATTGTCCTTCACACTAAAAAATGTATTAAGAACTTGTTTAAACTAATAAGGCTGCAAAATTACTAAAATTAAAATTCTTAGGTAACTCTATTTACTGCAAAGATTCATAAAATGCTTTTTTGTAGGGTCTTTGTATGTGTTTTATCTGTATTTTGATTGTTTCAATCGCTCTTTTTTGAAGTTTTTGTAAGATTTAATAACTCTAGTCGCTAAAACTTGTTAAGTCTTACCAATTAAACGCTGCTTTTTTAATAAATTTGTAACTCTATTTTTTCATTTCTAATTTATGATTAAACTAAACTATAAATTAGAATCTGACTAAATACCAAATTACTTTTTGACTTTCTAAAAAACAATGAAATACTTACCTTATTTTCTTATTGCGCTAGGCGTAATTCTTATTGACCAAGCTCTCAAATTATATATTCATTCTACACTTTCTTTGGGAGAAGATATTTTGATTTTTGGCGATTGGTTCAAACTTCATTATACACTCAATCCAGGGATGGCATTTGGTATTACATTGGGTTCTGATTATGGAAAACTTATCTTGACTGTTTTCAGAATTTTTGCAGGAATCGGAATTGCGTATGTGATGGCTCGTGCAGCACTTCGTGATGCTCCCAAAGGTTTTGTTTTTAGTATGGCTTTGATTTTGGGTGGTGCATTCGGAAATATTGTAGATTCTACTTTTTATGGTGTTTTTATAGAAGGAAACGCTGTGCCAATGTATGGAAACGAACCTAGTTTTTATCCTTGGTTTCATGGGCAAGTAATTGACATGTTTTATTTTGATATTGCTTCGGGCTATTTTCCAGAATCTATTCCTTATTTTGGAGGTTCTCATTATTCCTTTTTTCCAATTTTTAATATTGCTGATGCAGCTATTTTTATTGGAGTTTGTATTATTTTGATTTGGCAAAGACGTTTTTTTCCAAAAGAAGAAGTAGAAGTAGAGGTAGAAAAATCATTAGAAGATGGAATAAAAGATGATACCACAACCGAATTTGAAAACTCAAACAACCTAGAAGGCACAGAAAATACATCAAATTCAGAAGTTTTAGAGAATAATGAAAATAAAGAAGAAGACAATACAACTACATTTGCAGATAAAATTTTGAAAGATGATTTTAAAAAGGAAGAATAATTTTATAAAATAATTATGTCGACACAAGAAAAATACCTAAATCCTTTTACTGATTTTGGATTCAAAAAACTATTTGGCTCTGAAGTTAATAGTGATTTATTGATTAGCTTTTTGAATGAGGTATTACCTCAAAAAGCACAAATAAAAACGCTTACTTATCTAAAATCAGAAAATTTAGGTCGTTCGGCAATAGACAGAAAAGTTGTTTATGACCTATACTGTGAGAATGAAAAGGGAGAAAAATTTATAGTCGAATTACAAAAAGCAAAACAAAAATTTTTCAAAGACCGTACTATTTTTTATTCTACCTTTCCTATTCAAGAACAAGCTAAAAGAGGAGATTGGAATTTTCAATTAAAGGCTATTTATACGGTGTCTATTTTAGATTTTGTGTGGAATGAAGAAGATGAGGAAAGTATAGTAAAAGAAACAGCTATGCTAATGAGTATCAATACAAACAAGATTTTTTATGACAAACTAACGTATGTATATATTCAAATTCCCCTTTTTGATAAAACAGAAAGCGAGTTAGAAACTTTAGAAGATAAATGGTTTTATGTAATGAAAAACCTTCAAAGTTTTCCTAATCGTCCTGCAGCTCTTCAAGAACGAATTTTTGATAAAGTTTTTCAAACTGCTGAATTAGCAAAATTCAACAAAAAAGAGCGTAGTAGTTATGAAAACAGCTTGAAAGTATATAGAGATATAAAAAATAGCTTGGATTATGCAGAAGAAAAAGGGGAAAAGAGAGGTTTAGAAATGGGAGTAGAGATGGGAGTAGAAATGGAAAAAAAACAAATTGCCAGAAAATTAATTTTAGAAGAATTGCCTCTTGAATTGATTGTAAAAATAACAGGTTTGGAGGAGAAGCAGCTTCAACAAATAAAAGATAATTTATAAAAATGAATTATTCTGATTCAATAGATTTGATAGAACGATTAGCCTCTTTAGCTCCAAAAGAAGATGAGGTTTTATTCGATTCTAATTCTAAAAAAGGAATTTTGTATGCTACAAATTCAGAAGGAGAAAAACTATTTGACTTTCGTGTTCCGATTACGTTTCCGACACTTCCAAAAAAAGAAGATGAACAAAGAACACTTTGTCTTTCAGATTATTCTGATAAAATTTCATTTTTACCAAAACCGTATTTACTTATTTTGATTCAAGCTGGTTATGCTTCTTTAGGTTATTTTGAGGAAGGAGAACTGGTTTATCATAAAGCAATTACAGCGTATATGGTCAGAAAAAAACAAGGAAAAGCACAAATAAAACACTTGAATTCTAAAGGCAAATCTCGTTTGGGTTCTCGTATTCGCTTACAAAATACCATTCATTTTTTCGAACAAATTAACCTAAAACTAAAAGAGTGGCACAAACAATCAAACATTTTTGATAAAATAGAACACATCGGACAAAGTGGCTCTTCTGATTTATGGTATTTATTTTATACTTCGAAAGAAGAAGCTCCTTTTCAAAAAAATGATTCTCGTCTTCGTAAAATTCCTGTAACGGTTCACTCTCCAAACTTTGAAGAATTGCAGCGTGTAAATAGTTGGGCAAATCAAGGAAAACTAACTCCTTACCAAGATGATTTACCTTTTTTAAATAATCTAGGAGATGTAATTGAATGGTAGTTTTATCAGTTATCAGTTATCAGTTATCAGTTATCAGTTATCAGTTATCAGTTAGGTAAAATTACATTTTGAAATGATTGTTTTGAGTTTTTATTAAAAAATAAATTAGTAATTTTCTTATCTTCTTTAATTTGAATTAGTAACTTAATAAGTAACTGGGTAAATTATTTATAGGTTAACAAAATCTGTCTGACACCTCAAAGGTGTCTTGACAGTTTAAATTTCCAGTTTCTAATTCTTTTTAGATATGTTTTATTTTGCTCAGTTACTTATTAAAGTCATTCGTATTTCATAACTTATCACTTACAATTTATCACTTATCACTATTTTATGTTAGCATTCATCACAGGCGCAACTTCAGGAATTGGACTTGCCACAGCACACATTTTTGCAGAAAACAATATTAACCTTATTCTTTGTGGAAGAAGAACAGAAAGGCTTCAAGAATTAGAAAAGGAATTATCTCAAAAAGTAAACGTAAAAACACTTTCTTTTGATATTCGTAATAGAGAAGAAGTTCAAAAAGCTGTTGATTCGCTTGAAGATTCTTTTAAAAATATAGATATTCTCATCAATAATGCAGGAAATGCACACGGACTTTCTTCCATTCAAGAAGGAAATTTAGACGATTGGGATTTTATGATTGACCTCAATATAAAAGGACTTTTGTATGTAACAAAAGCACTTCTACCAAAACTATTGAACAAAACAAGGTCAGAAAAAAACAAAGGACAGATTATAAATATTGGTTCGATAGCTGGAATAGATTCGTATGCAAATGGAAATGTCTATTGTGCCACTAAGTCTGCCGTTGCGATGCTTAGTGAAACAATGCGTATTGATTTACTCAAAGAAAATATAAAAGTAAGCGAAGTAAAACCAGGATTAGTAGAAACCGAGTTTTCGAAAGTTCGTTTCAAAAATGATGAAAATAGAGCCGAAAAAGTTTATCAAAACTATACACCACTTACAGCGCAAGATATTGCAGAATTGATTTATTTTGTAGTTTCTCGTCCTTCACATGTCAATATTGCTGACATTTTGATTTTGCCAGCCGACCAAGCAAAATCTGCTATGGTAAATAAGAAGTAATTCGTTTTATACACTCGTCGGTGGAGATATATCCACCGACAACGACTAAAGAATCTAATCCCATGTTTTTATAAAAAAAAGAAATTCGTAATTCGTAATTCGTAATTCGTAATTCGTAACAGGGCATGTTCATAAAAACTTTGTCAGTAGTTTTTGGTAATCCAAAATAACTCTGACAATAGTTTAGGTACAGACGAGCTTATTTTTCCAACTATTGACAGCCTTCTGAAAGGACTGTCAAAGTTAAAAAAATGCTATAACTTATTTGATTAAACATATTCACAAGCTCAATTATTTTTTATGAACATGCCCTGTAATTCGTAATTCGTAATTAATTACCTTTTTCCATAAACCAACCCGAATACTTGATATAATTATTTGCTATTCGTTGTAACATTTCGCCTCTTTCTCCGATTGGTTTTACTTTTTTAGCAGGAACACCAGCATAAATAAATCCACTTTCAATTTCTGTTCCTTCCAAAACTACTGCACCTGCTGCTACAATACTTCCAGTTCTAACAATTACCCCATCCATCAATCGTGCGCCCATTCCTATCAAAACGTTGTCTTCAATCGTACAGCCATGAACGATGGCATTGTGTCCGATACTTACATAATTTCCGATGGTTGTCGGTGCAGTTTCGTAAGTTCCGTGAATAGTTGCATTGTCTTGAATATTGGTGTGATGACCGATTCTGATATAATTTACATCACCACGAACAACAGCACTAAACCAAACACTACAATTATTACCCATTTCTACTTCGCCAACTATTGTAGCATTGGGAGCAAGAAAACAATCTTTGCCAAATTTTGGAGAAAAACCACGCACAGGAAGAATTAAAGCCATATTTATTTTTTTTAGGTCGCTCGTGGGGACACAAGCAACGGATACATTGAAAATATTTTTTAAAATAGTATGTTCTTCTTAATTGTAAATCAAAAAATCTACCATTGCTCGTGTCCCCACGAGTGATAAACAGACACAACAAAATTAATAATTTCCTAACGATTTGGAAATTACTATGAAATGTAGAAGTCGTAATTTAGTAGCATCAAAAGAAGATTATTTATTGTTTTCAATTTTTTATTAAAAACATTTTGCTGTTGTTGTCTCCACCAATAACAAAAAACCAAAATTACGACTACATCAATTATGAACACGACTGCTCAACATCAAATTGCAAGTTATAAACTTCAAATTAAAAATGTTCTTTCCCAACTCAAAACAGAATATGATAGTTTGAATACAGCCAATGAATCTACTACTGAAAATGAAACTATTTCGCCAAAAGAACTCCGAAAACTAAGAGAAATGTCAAAACGATTGAATGAATATTGTAGCGATGTAATGGCATATCAAGAAAAAATACGTTTTTTGAGTGCTGAATAAATTCAATTATTGAAAAGGAATTTCTATAAAAAAAGTTGTTCCCTCATTCAAGTTATTTTCTTGATTATTCATTTTGCTATCTACTTTTATTGTCCATTTGTGGGCTTTTATTACTTGTTTGATATAACTAAGCCCTAATCCAAAACCTTTTGTAGTGTGAATATCGCTGTTTTGGATTCTAAAAAATTTATCAAAGATTCGTTTTTGATATTTTTTATCGATTCCTATTCCATTGTCTTTTATGGACAGAGTTAGTCTATTTTTTGATTGAAGTGAAATAGAAATTTCTACAAAAGGCGTATTTTGATTGTATTTGAAGGCATTTTCTAAAAGATTGTGTAACATATTTTGAAAATGAACTTTATCAGCTTTTATAAAAATCTCATTTTCTATTTGATTTTCTCCTTCTGTAAATTGAATTTTAAAATCTTGATTCTGAAAGTCTTGTTTTGCCAAAACCTCTAACTCAAAACTCTGTATTGTTTCTTGAATCGTTTCTTGAAGATTAATTTTTTCTAAAGAAAGAGGCACATAACTACTTCGTTCTAACATCAAAAGTTCGACGAGCTTTTCTACCTGCGAATTGAGCCTTTCGGTTTGTTCTTTTACAATAATGGCGTATTGATTTTTTCTTTCTTTCTCCTTTTGAGTTCGTTCATGTGTGATTTCTGCATTTTCATCATTATTTATCAAAACCTTTGCAGCAATTCCTAAAATAGAAATAGGTGTTTTCAACTCGTGTGTAATATTATTGATAAATTGTTTTTGAGCTTGTGAAAACTGCCTTTGTGTAATAATAAAAAACATTCCATAGACCAAAAAGAAAATTACCAACAGCAAAATCACTGATAAAAATATCCAAATATCCATTTCTGAAACGAGTTGCGAAGAAACCGAAGGAAACCGAATACCAAAATAATAATTTTGTCCTTCCCATTTTGGCAGCTCTTTTTTAAGTCTTTGTGTATTTTTAGAATTAGTATCTGATTGATTTGATGAAATATAATTTCCATAGACCATCTTTTCGCTATCACAATCATAAATTCCATATTCAAAATCAGTCTGAATATTCCTTTTAGAAAACTCACTTTTCAAAAAATATTCCAACACAGCAGCATCAATTTCACAGTTTACACTAACCGTATAATAATCACTAGAAAGCTGATTAATAGGAGAATTAGAAGGCAAAGTAGTTTTGTTATAATCAGCAATTTTTTCAGCAATATTCTGTAAAGCGACTTGTATTTTTTGTTCGTTTTGTTTTCTATTGGCATCAAAAGCACGTTGCACCCAATAAATTTGAATAGAAATAATTCCAAAAATAGAAAGTAAAGCAAAAATTAAAAGAAGAATGATAGTTTGTTTGTTCATTAAAAATACGTTTTGACCAAAGAGATAAAAGAGAAATCCTGTTATTTCTTTGAATTTACTTCTAAAATCTGACTTCTACCTTCTACATTTATTCTATTAACATCTCCTTAACAAACCTTTGAAAGTCATTAACAGCGTTGAAAGGTGTTTTGCCGTATATTTGTATAAGTTCTTGTTGCAACGATAGCTTAATTTTATCAAATCGTTATTTACACTTTAAATTTTCAAGATTATGCAAAAGCAATTTTTTGGTTTTCTCTTTACATTAGTTACAATTTCTTTTTTATTCGCTTTTTCTCCAGCCTACAATTCTATCAACTGGAAACAAACCAGTATTGACTTTGGAAAAATAGAACACAATAAACCTGTAACAGCTACTTATGAGTTTGTCAATACAGGCAAAACTCCGATTGTCATTCAATCTGCAAAAGGTTCTTGTGGTTGTACAGGAGTAGAGTTTTCGAAAGAGGCTATTCCAACAGGACAATCAAGCAACATAAAAGCAACTTTCAATGCTGCCAAAATTGGTGCATTCAGCAAAACTGTTACCGTTACAATAGCTGGCGAAAATGAGCCTGTTGTGCTTCGTTTTAATGGAGAAGTGGTTGAATAAATTACGGATTACGGATTACGGATTACGGATTACGGATTACGGATTACGGATTACGGATTACGGATTACGGATTACGGAAAATAAAATAGCGAACTAAAAAATACAATTTAATTTTTGTGTTTCATTAAATTCGTAATTTTTAATTCGTAATTCGTAATTGATTAATGAACTTTATTATTCAATTTTTGGTTTTGAAAAAGTATATGATAAAAATTAGGTGCAATTCAATTTATTAATAATAATTTTACGTGAAATTAATATTATAACAAACTTAATTTGCATAATTTTGGCATATACAAAATTTAACAAATCAATTTACAGTTATGTAATTAGATTTTAATTTTATTTATTTCTCCATTAATCCAAAATTCTAAAGTCATGGTTAGTCGGAAAGTGTTAGTATTGAATGCAGATTATCGTGCAATTTCTGTTTGTAGTGTAGCCAAAGCGTTTTTGCTTGTTTATCTACATAAAGCTGAGATGGTAAACTCTGTTCCTGATGGTTTTATTCAAACAGTAAACAAATCTTTCGCTGCTCCTTCTGTTATTCGCCTAAATTCTTACGTCAATATTCCATACAGAGGAGTCATGCTTACACGTCAAAACATCTTCAAACGAGATGGAAATCAATGTGTGTATTGCAACAGTAAAAAAGACCTTACCCTAGACCACGTTGTGCCACGCTCTCAAGGTGGAAAAACATCTTGGACAAACTTAGTAAGTGCTTGTCAGCGTTGTAATTCAAGAAAAAGTGATTTTAGTCTTGAAGATGTAGGAATGAAATTACCTTACAAGCCATTCAAGCCTACTTTTGTGATGTTTTTACGTGAGTTTTCAAGAATGGGAGATGAAAACTGGAAGCAGTTTTTACAACATGCCTAAATCATTTTTATGACAGAAAAGTTACAATACACAAATAGATTTTTAATCTCTTGGCACATTTTACAAAAAAACAAACCTTCCTAAAATTGATTTTAATATCAACTTTAAGAAGGTTTTTTATTTTAAATTACAACCTTTTTCCATTTGTAGATTTTGATGCTTCTATTTGTTTTGCAGGGTTAGGCAATTCTTTTTTTGTAGCAGTCTGAATTTTTGCTATTCTTTTAGGAGTTGGGTCTAGCATAATTCTATTCGAAAGCCATTTACTAGCATCTGATAATTGCTCAAAAACTTGTACTTTATACTTTCCTTGACTATTTTTATTTAAAAACATTTCTAATGAAATATTTGAAAAAAGGTCATTTCCTGTATTAATTGCCCAATAAAACATTCCTGCTTCGATAGCACGAGGAGTCCAGTCATTTGTAAGCCAATCGTTCGCTTCATTCCAAGGTCCTACAATCTGACTATGGTCTGCCAAAACTGCCACAGCATTGTTTTCTGCTACTTGTTCGATAATCTTATTATATCCTGCCTTGATATCCTGCATACGAATAAAACCTTTCCATTGATAAAAAACCCATTGCGATTTTTCGTCATATTCTACAGTTAGACAGACAGAACCAAATTCGTTATTTACGTGATGAATCATAGCAGAAATATTTTTAAAATACCTTGTAGTAATACAAAAAAAGTAACATATAATTATATTTTTCCATCAAAGTGAAATATATTAACAAAAAAATAATCTAAGCTACCAAAATACTAATTTTGATTCTATTTTCAAAAAAAGCAATCTAAAAGTCTATTTATTTTGACCATTTATTACTCCTCTTCTTGATGTGCTTTTTCTTTTGATTTTCTACCTCTCTTTTTGGGTTCTTTAGATACTTCCTGTTCTACTTTTTCTGGTCTTGGTCTAGCAAAAACCCATTCAGTCTCTGTAGATATTTCGGCATCAAATTTATAACCATCTTCTTCAAAGAATTTTAATTTACTTGGCTGCTTGATTTTATTTTGAATAATATAACGAGCCATTTTGCCTCTCGCTTTTTTTGCATAAATAGCAACTGTTTTTAATTCTCCATCTTTTTCTTCTTTGAAAAGAGGTGTTATGGCTTTGAGCTTAAAATGTCTATTAAAGATAGCTTTTGCATATTCTTGGGAAGCCAAATTAATAATGGTATCATCTGGATAACGAGTATTAAAATAATCTGTTAAAAATTTGTCCCAAAACTGATACAAATTCTTTCCTCGTCTTGTTTTTAAAGGCGTTTTCATTTCCAAACGATAAGGTTGAATCAAATCAAGAGGACGCAAAATACCATAAAAGCCTGAAATAATACGCAAAGTAGATTGTGCAAAATATAATTCTTCATCTGTAAGAGTATCCGAATCTAAGCCTTCATAGACATCACCACGAAAAGCTACAATCGCCTGTCTATCATAATCTGGATTAAATGGAAATTGAATATCTTGAAAGCGATTATAATTTAAGAAAGCTAATCGTTCGCTTACTTGCATAACTTCTTGTAACTCATCGATTTCTTTTTTCTGAACTTCTTCTAAAAGTTCTTTGGTGTCTAACATAAACTCGGGTTGAGTTTGTATATCTGTCCGATTTATATTCTCAAAATCTTGTGTCTTTGAAGGGGAAAGTATAACAATCATAAGTATTTATTTAGTAAGTAGTAAGAAGGGTAATTTAGTTTTCTTATTTTTGTAAATATTTTTTTTGTAAAAATACACAATTCCTAAATTGTATTTTAGTCATAATAAATTATCACGACAGTTAATTAGGAATTGTTTATTTTTTTTAACAAAAAAACATAAAATAATTTTATATTCAAAACGGACACCAAACTAATAGTCAAATTAAACTAAATTATTATGCGTCAAAAAATTGTAGCAGGAAACTGGAAAATGAATCTTAACAAAGAAGAAGCTCAAAGTCTTACTTCTGAAGTTGTGGGAATGAGTAATGATGAACTAGCAACCAATCAAAAAAATGTAAAACTTATTCTTTGTTCTCCTTTTATTCATATTTCTACTATAAAATCACTTTTCAAAAATACTAAAAATATATATTTAGGAGCGCAAAATGTAGCTTCTAAAGAAAAAGGAGCTTATACAGGCGAAATTTCGGCTGAAATGCTTGCTTCTTATCAAGTAGAATATGTTATTATCGGACACAGTGAAAGAAGACAATATTTCAAAGAAACAAATCAAGAAATTGCTCAAAAAATTGATTTAATTTTTGCTAATAAAATGCTTCCTATTTTTTGTTGTGGTGAAACATTAGAACTCAGAGAAGAAGGAAATCATGTCGAATTTATCAAAAATCAAATTTCAGAAAGTCTTTTTCATTTATCAAACTCTGATTTTGAAAAAGTAGTCATTGCTTATGAACCTATTTGGGCAATCGGAACAGGAAAAACTGCTTCTAGCCAGCAAGCACAAGAAATTCATGCAGAAATAAGAAAACATATCACATCAAAATATGGAAAAGAAATAGCAGACAAAACACCTATTTTGTATGGGGGAAGCTGTAAACCTGATAATGCAAAAGAACTTTTTGCTTGTCCTGATGTAGATGGTGGACTTATTGGAGGAGCTGCTCTAAAATCAAGAGATTTTGTGGAAATTGCAAAGTCATTTTAATGACCTAAATTATTACTCCCTAACAAAAAACTATTCATTTTATAAAAATGAATAGTTTTTTTTGTGATTTAAAAATAGAGCAGACCAAAGACAATATCTAATCTATTTTAAACGAATAAAAGAAATATTGCTAATCTGAATTCACCTTTCAAACTATAGTTAGGACAAGACATATTTTTCAAATTTTAGCAAATCTTGCAAAAGTCCTAAGTCTAAGAAAAACCAACTTCAAAGCCAATTACTAAAACATCATCCATTTGTCCTCTCCTTTGTTTTCCTTTCCAATCTTCAAAAATAGTTTCTAATACTTCTTTTTGCTCAGAAAAAGGACTAGTAGAAATCTCTAAAAGGGTTTGTTTAAATCTTGTTGTGTTATATGTTACATCTTCTTCTCCTCCAAACTGGTCTTGAAAACCATCTGAATAAATATAAAAAGAAGTCGTAGAATCAATAGAAATGGTATGATTGGTAAACTGTTTTTGCTGCTTTTTAGCTAAATTTCCTCCTACTGAAGTTCTATCTCCTTTTATAACATGTACTTCATTATTTTGAATATAAACTAAAGGATTTTTTGCTCCTGCAAATTCTAGTTTGTTGTTTTCCAAATCTATCATACAAATGGCTGCATCCATTCCATCTCTTGTAGAACGAATAGAGAGATCAGTTTGCTGAAGAGCTTTGTCTATTTTTTGGTTTAAATTTGTAAGAATCTGAGAAGGAGTAAAAATATTTTTATCTAAGATTGCATTTAATAACTCATTTCCTATCAAAGACATAAACGCACCTGGAACGCCATGCCCAGTACAATCAATAGCAGCAATAATAATTTTATTATCCACTTTATGAAAATAGTAAAAATCTCCACTTACAATGTCTTTAGGTTTAAAAAGCACAAATGAATTGGGCAAACTTTCTTTAATTTTTTCTATTTTAGGAAGCATAGCTTCTTGAATGCGTTTGGCATAATTGATACTTGCTGTAATACTTTTATTTTTTTCTTCTATGTTATTATTTTTTTCTTCTATAATTTTATTTTTATCCTCCAAAGCTTCCATATTGTAAGTCATTTCACTATTTACTAGACTTAGCTTGTTTTGTATTGTTTCTAGTTCTTCAATATTTTGTCTTAATTCTTCTTCAGAAACTAGTAAACGTTTATTTTTATCTTGTACTTCCATTTTATTTTTAATCAGAAAAATACTATTCTGTCTAAAAATAATTGCCCACCAACCACATACAACAGCCATGATAGAAACAATAGTAAAATGAATAGCAAGTTGAAAAGCAGTTACATAAGCTACTGTTTCTCCCTCAAGAGTTACACCATTATAACTAATAAAATATTGCCCTAAACTTTCCATTCCATACACTACTTGCAAAACAGCCAAAATACTATGATGTCCAACAGTAAGGATAGCATAAGGAATCATAATACGCCAATCTTGATAAATAATGAGAAGAGCTGCGTTTACAAAAAAGAAAAAATGAGTTTCTGCCATGCCATGCATCTGTCCAATAAACTGTAACATAAAAACAGCATAAACAATACTAATAAGCATACGGGCATACAATTTATTGCTCAATAAAAAACGAGCAGCCAAATAAATACCCAAAGCACAACCTCCTGTAATGAAACTAAAAAGCCATGTTTCATAAATAGGTGCTAAAAAAACTCCAATAACAAAAAATATCATTACAAACTTATCAGATATTTTATCAGCTTTGGTTTGTACTTTTATTAAGTATCTTTTAAGATATAGCTCTTCTGAAATTTCGTCTGTGTCAAAAACAAGCTCTGAATTGTCAATTATAGATGATTTCATATATTTTCAGAAAAAGTAGTAAGTTTTTTGCCTAACTTAACTATTTTTTACTTAAAAATAAAGTTATTTCTATGATTATACTCATACACTTTTGGTTTTCGAAAAAGTAAACCTGTCGGACACTTTAACTTTATTGCAGGCTAAAGCTGTTCATAAGTATTATTACGATTAATAAAACAAACTATCTGAAACCTTGAAGGTATGCTGATAGGAGAAAATTTCGGAATCTAGTTATAGGGGGAGTATATTACTTTTCAAAAATCTAATTTAATAATATTGTCTATTTAGATAATCTTCATAAGAGATACTACATAAATTATATACTTTTCAAAATTAAGTTGGCTTTACTTCAAAGCCAACTACCAAAATATCATCAATTTGCTTCTGTTTTTCTCCTTTCCACTCTTCAAAGATAGCATTTAATGTATCTTCTTGTTCAGAAAAAGGATAATTAGAAATATCTAAAAGTGTTTGTTGAAACCTTTTTGTATTGTATTTCATATTTTTTTTTCCTCCAAATTGGTCTTGAAAGCCATCTGAATAAATATAAAATGAAGTTGGTTCTTCAATAGAAATAACATGATTGGTAAACATCGTACTCTGCTGACTGATTGAGTTTCCTCCTACTGATATTCTATCTCCTTTTATTACTTTTACCTCTTTACCTTGAATACAAACTAATGGATTTTTTGCTCCTGCATATTCTAATTTGTTATTTTCAAAATCTATCATACAAATAGCAGCATCCATTCCATCTCTCATTGAAACAAAGTTATCATCAAGCTCTGAATAAGCATCTGATTGATGAAGAACCTTATCTATTTTTTGATTTAGAATAGTAAGAATAGAAGCAGGAGTAAGAATATTCCTAGAATCTATTATTTCATTCATTAAATCATTTCCTATCAAAGACATAAATGCCCCTGGAACACCATGACCTGTACAATCAATGGCAGCAATAATAATTTTATTATCTACTTTATGATAATAATAAAAATCTCCACTCACAATATCTCTAGGCTTAAAATAAACAAATGAGTGAGGCAAACCTCGTTTTATTTTTCCTATCTTTGGAAGCATTGCATCTTGAATACGCTTGGCATAGTTTATACTTGAAGTAATTTTCTTATTTTTTTCTTCGATAATTTTATTTTTATCCTCTAAAGCTATCATATTATAAGTCATTTCATTGTTCATTAAACTCAACTTATTTTGTGTCGTCTCTAATTCTTCAATATTTTGCTTTAATTCTTCTTCAGAAGTTATTAGTCTTTCATTTTTGACTTGTATTTTTCTTTGATTTTTCATCAAAAACATACTATTTTTTCTAAACAGAATTGCCCACCAACCACATACAACAGCCATGATAGAAACAATAGTAAAATGAATAGCAAGTTGAAAAGCAGTTACATGAGCCACTGTTTCTCCCTCAAGAGTTACACCATTATAACTAATAAAATATTGCCCTAAACTTTCCATTCCATAAGCTACTTGCAAAATAGCTAATATACTATGATGCCCAACTGTAAGAATAGCATAAGGAATCATGATGCGCCAGTCTTGATAAATAATGAGAAGGGCTGCATTTACAAAAAAGAAAAAATGAGTTTCTGCCATACCGTGCATCTGTCCAATAAACTGTAACATAAAAACAGCATAGACGATACTAATAAGCATGCGAGCCTGAAATTTATTTTGAAGTATAAAACGAGCAATCAAATAAATCCCCAAAGCACAACCTCCAGTAATGAAACTAAAAAGCCATGTTTCATAGACAGGAGCTAAAAAAAATCCGATAATAAAAGATATAATCACAAATTTATCAGATATTTTATCAGCTTGTTCTTGTACTTTTATTAGATATTCTTTGAGGTCTATATTCGTTAAATTTTCTTCTTTTGTTTTTGGGGGAATTGTATTATCAATTATAGGGGACTGATTCATAGATTTTTAAACATTGAAACAACTATTTTCAGTTATTTTTTTTTGTAAAGTTATTGCACTATTTTTTGTTTAATCTGTATAACATTAAATATGCTTTTTATTACTATGTAAATATACAAAAATTTCTATTATTAGTAGAATATTAAAACTCCAATTTTGCACCCAAAACAATGTTTATCCCCAAATCATCAGCAAAATAACGCTGTCTATTTAGGTAATCTCTGTATGCTACATTGAATAAATTATCTACTTTTCCAAAAATCCGTAGTTGTGTTTTTTGTCCTTGAATAGTAGTAGAAATTCTCAAGCCTACCAAATTATAAGCAGCAGGAGGAAGCGTAAAGTCTTGTTCTTCTAAAATATTTCGTTGATAAAAAACATAACGATTTGTTATTTCAAACTGTGTATTGGTCAGCTTTTTAGGACGTTTTTTATCTTTTCCTCCAATAGAAATTGGTTTCTGAATTTGATAGCGCAAACTTGCCTGTAAATTATTCGAAGGCATATTTATAAGAGGTAAATTATTCTCTAAATCTTCGCCTTTTATAAAGCTATAACTTGCCTTCAAATCCAATGACTTGGTAAACTGATAACGAGTAGAAATATCTAAGCCATAAATTTGAGCATTCGTTTGTTTGTATTTAAAGACTGGAAAAGCTCCACGAATAGTCAGACGAACTTCATTTTCTGGATTGAGATAAATATAATCATCAATATTTTGATAATAAATCAGCGTTTCGAAAGATAATTTTTCTTTGATTTTTCCACTCAAAGAAAGCGTATTTTTGATAGACTTTTCGGTATTCAGATTTGGATTTCCTTCTTCTATTCCACTTACTCCTTGATGAAGTCCATTGCTAAAAAGCTCATTGACAGCAGGATTACGAGTTGCATAACCTACATTATACGAAACTTGAATATGCTCACTCAATTCATAATTTATTCCTAAAGATGAACTAAAATTGTTGAAGTTATTATCAAAACGAATAATTTCTCTAGGCACACTTCTACTAATTGTAACAGCATTTTGAATTGTATTTTGATAACGAAAACCTGTTTCGAAAAACCAACGATTTACTTTTTTGGTCAGCACTGTAAAAACTCCAGTTTCATAACTCAAATAATCTGGAATCAATGGCAAAATCCCTGTTTCTGGGTCGTTGGTATTATCTGTAATGGTAGATTGCAACCCCACTTTGAATATCAAATTATTATAAAATTCTTTTTGGTATTTAATTTCTGAAAAATAGGAATATTGTTTGAGGTTTAGGGCTGGAATATCTGAACGTCCACTTCTACGAACATCAAATTCTTTACGAATATTGAGTTGAGTAGCAAAGGTAAAATCTAGGAATTGTTCTGTGTCATTCTCTTTATTTTTTGGCTCAAAATATTTCTTTGAATGAATTTTGAATAAATGATGGTTTACTGTTTGTTTTGGTGCGTCGATAGCATAACTAAAACTCTCTTCTGTAAAAAATGGAGTTTCACGCTCAAAAGCACTTTCTAAGTCAGTCAGATTTCCAACATGCGCACCACGCAAAACTCCTAATTCTGTATTGAAAGAGCTAAAATAAAAATCTGTAAAGAAGTTTTCGGTAAACTGTTTCTCTAATTGAATGGCAATATTTACTTCTTGATTTCCTGTATTATTCAAAAAATAATTAGCTGTTTTTTTGTCCCCACTTTTTTTGAGTGTTCCGTTTATTTTCCACGCCAAAAACGAACCGTATTGTTCTACTTGTAAATTTGCTCCATGTCCTTTTCCATTACTTTCAAAAAAATAGCTTGTATTTCCGTGTACGTGAGGTTCTCGGTCTATTCTAGAAGGTTCTACTAAAATCACGCTTCCTAAGTTTGAGCCTTGATATTCTAAGCTAGAAACTCCTTTTATTACTCTGATTTTATTTGCAACTAAAGGGTCAATTTCGGGGGCGTGGTCGTTTCCCCATTGCTGTCCACTTTGTGCAATTCCGTTGTTTAGGATTGTAAGGCGATTTCCATACAATCCATGTACGACAGGTTTTGAGATTCCATTTCCATTTTTGAGTGTACTTACTCCAGAAATTTCCTCCAACATATTCGAAAGGTTTTGATTCGAATTATCTGAAATATGTTGATGATTGAGAGTTTGTATATTTTGAGTAGAATTAATTGATTTATCACTAATTACTACACTTTCCAAAACCGTATTGAGCGCATGAATTTCTACATACAAAACAGTATCTTTTTCGATATTCAAAAAAATACTGTGATTTTCTCCACTTACATGACTAAAAATAAAATGATGTTTTCCTTTACAAATATTCTTCAATTCGAAATAACCTTTTTCATTACTTGCTGTTCCTTTTAGCGTTTCTTTATTATAGACATTTACAAATTCTAAAGGCTGATTTGTATTTTCATCAATTATAAAACCTGTTACGGAGAGATTGCAGTTTTGAGAAAAGACACTTGTAGAAAGAAATAGAAATAAAAACTGAAAAACAATTATTCTAAAAAATTGACTTTGCATGATGAAAAAAAGGAGGAGATAAGGAAAGGAAAATCTTTATTCTTGCAAAGATATAAAAAGATAACGACTTTATGCAACAGAGTTGCATTTACAACATAAAAATACTTATTCCACCACTTTACGAGGAATATTTACAGGCAAGCGAGTAAGAAGTTCATAATTGAGTTGGTTACTCATTTCTCCAAAACTGGCTACACTTATTTCTTGTTCGCCTTGCTTTCCTATCAAAACTACTTCATCTCCTATTTCAGCACTTTGCATTTTTTCTAAATCGATAATCATTAGATTCATATTGACTACTCCCACCACAGCCATACGTTCGCCACGAATCAAAACCCTTCCCATATTACTCAAACTTCGACTATATCCATGTGCATAACCAACAGGAACAATCGCAATTTTCATTTTTTGAGAAGCTAAAAAAGATGTTCCATATCCTATAAATTCGCCAGCTTCTACATCTTTTATTGTCATTATTTTACTTTTCCAAGACAAAACTCGTTTTAGTGGGTCTTGATGTGTTTTGTTATCTTTTAAGTATTGAATAAGCGTTTCTTGGGTAGGAAAAAAACCATATTGCAAAATACCAATTCTGACCATATCCATTTGTGTTTGTGGGTAGGCAATCGTAGCAGCCGAACACGCTGTATGGTATTTTTTAGGAATAAAAGCATTATCTTCTCTTCGTTTGAAACGCTTTACAATTTTCTTATAATTGATAATTTGTGATTTTACTCTGACATAATTGGCAATGCTTTCAGCTCCTGCATAATGTGTACAAAGTCCTTCCAAAATAAAACAATTTTGATATTTGGTAAGTAAATCAAACATTTTAGGAATTTCTCTTTTTGCAATACCCAAACGGTTCATTCCTGTTTCCATTTCTAAATGAATTTTGATAGGAATTTGAGCTTTCTGAGCTATAGTCAGTCCTGCTTCTAATCTCTCCAAATCAAAAATATAAACTTCTACACCCGTTTGGATTGCCCATTCTAACTCTTCATTTCCTATCATTCCCATAATCATAATTTCAGAATCTTCTTTTTTTAGCTTCTGAACAGCAAAGGCTTCATCAGCCGAAAAGACCGAAAAATGATGAATACCAAACGATTCTGCCAACGGAATAAAATTTTCTAATCCGTGTCCGTAAGCATTTCCTTTTACAACAGAAGACAGTATTGTTTTTTCTCCTATGAGTTGTCTTAAAAAATTGTAGTTGTTTTGAAGAGCTGACTTGCTAATTTCTATATGAGAGGTTGCGAACATTTATTTTATCTATTTTTACGTGCTTTATTTATTTTATTTGAATGGTCTAGTCCTTCAAAGTTAAGTTTCTTAACGGTTTAAATCAAAAAAGGAGTATAAGATAACAAATTTTTGTGGTTGTTGGTGTTACTATCACTAAAACCCCAACAACAAGTATTACTATTTTAAAGCTGTTTTTTATGAAAAATCTGAAATTTGTAGGTCAAAGACAAGTCTTTGACCTACAAATGCGTTATTTGATTTTATTTCCCTACCAATTCAATCTCCACTCTTCGACCATAAAAATCTTCTCCATAAGGGTTGTTTGTATCTATCCCAAAAGAAGCTTCTACAATACGAGTTTCAGAGATTCCTGCTTCTAAAAGTATTTTTTTGACGGCTTCTGTTCTTTGTTTTGATAATTTTTGATTAAAGGCAGCACTTCCTTTTGAATCTGTAAAACCATAAATTCTGACACTTAGATTTTTGTCATTTTTCAAAACTTCAATTAAAGGAGCTATTTTTTCTTTGTCTTTCGGTACAATATCAGAAGAACCTGTTTTGAAGAAAATCTCTACTTTTTTTATTCCAACTACTTTGCTTATTTGATTAATAGTAGGTGCTTTTTCTTCTTTGTTCATTACCACAACGGTATCTTTTGTAGTAGTTGAATTTTCTTCTACGACTGTTTTTTCAGTTTGTTTTTGATTTGCCAAAAGTTCTAATTGTGTTTGAAGAGTTGCTAATTGACTTTCAATTTTTAATAAATCTTCATTTTTAGTAGAATTCTCTTCTTCTTTAATTGCTTGATTTTCAAGTTGCTTTTCCAAGGTTGCCATACGTTGCTGCATGTATTGAAACTGCAATTCCATTAATTTATACGCCACAGAATCTTGTTTTTGTGTGTTTTGACTTACTTGATTTGGATTATCTAGCGTAATAGAAATATCATTTTGTCTATTATTTTTGAGTTCTTCTAATTGTTTTTGAAGCGTATCCATTTCTAATTTTGCTTGTTCTTGTGCTTCTTCATCTGCTTTTCGTTGCGCTCTTGTTTTCTTGCTTTTTTTATCTTCCTCAATTTCCTTCAAACGATTTTCTAGTTCTTCAAGTGTTTTTTCTTCTTCAGACGAACGACTGTTCGTCTTTACTGCTTCTGTGTCTTCAGACTCTACTATTTGTCCAGTTTGAGGCACGATTTCCACTTTTGTAATTGAACTATCACTTCCCGATTTATTGGTCGTTACATTGACATTAATATCAATTTTGACGGTCTGAACAGGGTTTTGTTGTTGATATGGATTTTGCTGATTCTGTCCTTGATTATTTTGGTTGTATAGATTTTGTGAATTTTGATTCTGATTATTCTGATTTTGTGTTTGATTTGTTTCCACTTGTATTTCAGAATTTTTGCTATAATCTGGAATGCCATCAACCGTAATCGTTTTTAAAGAATCTGGGTTAAGTTCAAAAATACTTTTTGGTTTGTTGGCTGCATACAAGGCTGGCGCACGAAAAGCATGTTTTTTAGGAGAAAAAGACCAACTAATTCCAAACGAAGTAAAAATAAACGCATCGTTTCCTAAAAAACCTTGATTTGTATTTCCTCTGCTTCCTTGTCCGTTGTTGTAATTAGCAGGATTGGCAATATAACCTTGTTCTGCACTTTCATACGACGAGCGAAAATCTCCACTTACATCATCCAAAAAATCACTTGTAAGCGAATAATTAACTACTGATTGAATATGAAAACTAAGGCGATTTAGTAAACGTAATTTCAAACCCACACCGACAGGAACATTTAAAAAATAAGGCGAATAACCAGTTGGATTTTCTGTCTTAAAATCAGAAAGACGAGTTTCGAAGTTTCCATCTTGTGTGATAATTTGTCCTCCTCCACTACTTTCAGCAGCATCACGAATGGTATTATCTGACCAATAATAATAAGGCGATTTTGTGCCTTGAGCATTTTGATAATACAAATCTCCATAATTTTCAAAATACGTTCCACCTATTCCAGCCATCAAATAAGGCGATAAAAGAGCATTTTCTCCCAAAAGCCATCCATTATCTGTATAAAAAGTAAAAATATAAGCAGCCGAATAAATCTTGGTCTGGAAATTCAGAGAACGCTCCAAAATCCCTGTATTTCTGTCATTTGCTGTAAATTCTCCATAGGTCAGTTGAAGACGATTTGAAAGCGTTTTGTTAGGTGTGTTTTCAATACTAAGACCAAAAGAAAATTGATCGAAATCAGTCGCAAACATATTGCTAGGCTGCCAAAATTTTTCATTCAAATCTCCACGATAGGTCATATTTCCTGTTTGTAAACCAACACGCCAATTAAAATTGTTTTGCTGACTGAAACTAAAAGGAATAAATAAGAAAAATGTCAGGATTAGGAAGTATATTTTTTTCATTGTAATTTGTAATTAAACTCTAACGCAAGATTCTATCTTGTGCTTTTTATTTTGCAAGCATATGCTTGCCGAAAGAGAATGTCCAAGCAAATGCTTGAACGAGAAATATTATTTAGTTTTTTACCATTTTTCCAATCAAAATGAATTGCACTTTATGCCAAACGCTTTTAAAAACTAAAGCAGACGATTTTTATTTCATCTGTGATATGTGTGGTTCATATCTAAAAGACCCCAAATTTTACTTAAATAACCTTGACGAAAAAGATGTTTATGAACAGCATAACAACGATGTAAATGACATTGGTTATCAAAATTTTACTTCGCCAATTACGAATAATATTTTAGAAAACTTTACTCAAAATCATCTAGGTTTGGATTATGGCTGTGGTACAGGTCCTGTAATTTCTAAAATTTTACACGATAAAAATTATCAAGTTGAACTTTATGACCCTTATTTTCATCCAAATGAAAATTATCTCAATTATCAGTATGATTATATTTTTAGTTGTGAGGTTTTTGAGCATTTCTATAATCCAAAACAAGAACTAGAAAAATTATTATCTATTCTTAAACCAACTGGTTCATTGCTAATAATGACACTTGTTTATGATGTTGAAACAGATGCAAATTTTAAAGATTGGTATTATAGAAAAGACCCTACTCACGTTTTTATTTATACAGAAAAAACAGTTCAATTTATTGCTGAAAAATATAAGTTAAAAGCCAAAATAGAGAAAAATAGAATGATAGTTTTTGAAAAATAATTTTAAAATTAATCATAAGAATAAATCAAAGTTTGTTTTGATAAATTGAAGTTTGTCCAACTCCACCAGTAACATCACTTTGACGTTCATATTTGATGGATTGCTTATAAATTCTGAAATGCCAGTTTTCATAAGGACTATCTTCAATTTGTATTGAATTTCCTTTTTGAGTTTCTAAGTAGAAATAACCATTTTTATCAGCTTTACAAACTTTTATAGTTTCTTGTAAAAAATCAATTAGCATCTTGTAGCCTTCTTTATTTGTTGGAGAAAATTGAAATATTTGTCCATATATTTCAATTTTATAATCTCCTTCAATTTCAAGTTTGTATATCCATTCATCTTTAATTTTATCTTGAAATATTATTTCAATAAATCCATTAAAACTGATTGTATGAATTTTATAACCTTCGATAGGCATTTCAAAGTTATTTTTGATTTTGACTAAACTCATAATAAAAGGAAATTAACTGATAACTGGTGATTATTTACTTGCCGTTGTCGGTGTCTCCACCGACAACACATACCTATTCTACTTTTCTAAATCAATCCAAAAACGAAACTCTGCACTAAAACCAATAAACGGACGTATATAAACTTGGTCAGCTAAAGAAGCTCCTCGTGTTGAATCTTCCAAAAATGTTGCGCCTGCATTGAAGCGAATAAAGCGAAAAACTCTATATCCCAAACCCAAATAAGTAGGTCGTCCGAAAATAGGACCTGAAATTTCTTCTCCCAAATCATCTTCAAAATTACTCCAAAAAAAACCTGCTGAAATCGAACTTCTACTCCAAAACTCTCCTGCAAACCCTTTTTTACCTAGTGGCAAGGATAAACCTGCATAAGGAGAAGTTCCGAAAGAGCTATTTTCAGAATTTGTTCCTGTCAGATGAACACCTCCATAACCTACATTTAAAGGAATTTCGGTACGAGTTTTTTCGGTTGGATAATCGTCCATAAATTTACGGTCTTGCAAGACTAGCAAATCTACATTCAAAACCTGTCCTAGTTCACTAGCTAAAAGTTGTTTTAATTCTGTCATCAATTTTTCTCTATAATCGGCACGAGAATCTTTTTTCTTTCTTTTGGAGAAAATAAATTTTCCTTTTTTGAGGTTAGCTTTATTTATTTGATCGATTTTAGAAACTACTAAATCCGAAAAACCTTCAAATTGTAATTGACTTCTATTTCTGTACAAAGACATTCCTTTTCTAGCAATTTCATTTAAGTTTCTGACAAGTTGTGCAGTTCCTCCGATTACTCTGGCTCGTTTTCTTTCAACGGTAAAGGATTGTTCGGTATAAGCAAAAAGATTGTTATAAAGGTCTTGGCGAAGGTTTTCTCGTTCCATATCCGTAATTCTCCTGTAATAATCAACTTGAACATCATATTTTGAAGAACCACGAAGTTTGTAATTGACAGGAACAGTAAATGTACCAATAGAAGAATAAGGAGGACGAACCCAAGAAGCTACAAATAATGGTTTAGGGTCATCTTTTCGGTTGCTTTTATCATCTAAAATAGTGATTTCTACAAGTACAGTTTCGGGTTGTGCTGCACCACTAATCATCAGATTTTCTTCAGCAGGAAGGGCTTGACTATTATTAAACGAGGATTTTTCGTACTCAAAAACGGCTGTTGCGTATTGTGCTTTTACATCATTTATTAAAAAAGTAAATAAAGAAAAGACTAAAACAGTAGATAGGAAAAGTAGATTTTTTTGCATTGATAAATGTTGGAAAATTTGAGAGAGATTATTTTTTATTAAAAAAACTAAATATATCTTAATATTGAAATTTAAACAGTTACATCCAAAATTAGTTTGATTTTTGTAACGAATGTGTTTTTAAGTCAATTTTTTATTCAAAAATTTATACAATCTAATGAAAAAAATTAATACTATCATTTTTAGTCTAGCTATTTTATTTTTTATGGGAGCTAGTTTTTCTATTTCTGCTCAAAATGTAAGTGAAAAAGCAATCAAGATAGAAAAGAAAAAAACATTGAATGGTTTTGAAATTCAATTCGATGGAATTTCGGAAGACGCTGAAAAAGCTCTTGAAATTGCTATCGAAAAATGGCTTGATTCTCAAAAAATAAAATATAAAAGTAAAAAAGGAAATTATCACGCAGAAGAAGTAGTCGTAAAACAATTTTCAGACAAAACTTCTGATTTGCATATTTTTGTAGAAGAAAAAAAAGGTAGGATTACGCTACAAGCTGTTCAAACACTAGGTTATGATTTGGCAGTAAATAGCAAAGACCATCCACAAGAAGCACAAAATATCCGTTCTTGGTTAGAAAATATGGTAAAAGAAGTTCGTTTAGAGCAGATTAACCTTCAAATTGCTACTTTACAAGATAACTTGAAAGATGCAGAGAAAGACGTTGAGAAAAATAAAAAAACAGAGGAAAATCTTAAAAATAGCATTGAAGAAGCTAAAAAGAAAATCGCAGAAGCTGAAAAAGAGATTGAAAAAAATGCAACTGAGCAAAAAGAAAACGAACAAAAAACAGAAGAACTCAAAAAGAAAATTGCTGAATTGGAGAAAATTAAGTAATTAACATCAAAAAAGACTGTCCTCTTCGGACAGTCTTTTTTGTTTTAGTTTATATAAATTACTATTACTCCACAATAATCTGCTTAGAATAAGTGTTTCCATTTTGATTAAAATGAATAAGATATATTCCTTTCGGTTGATTTTTGAGGTCAATGGTAAATTTCTGCCTTCCTTTTTCGAAAGTTTGTGTTTTGATACTTCTACCGATGCCATCAAAAACAGTTACCTGTGTATCTGCTGATAAAGAAGTTCCAAAACGAACATTGAAAATACCTGTACTTGGATTTGGATAAATACTAAATGTATCTTTTTCTAGTTGAGTTGTTGCTTGAATTTTGTTTGGAATTCTAGCACCACTTCCACAAAAAGAAACGACAAAACTACCTGCTGATGCATTTGGTGTATGAATCGATACATCACCTACAAGTACATCCATAATCGCTGATTCTTGATGAATAAGAACATTATTTTTGAAATATTTAATCATATTTTCATCTCTTGCCACACTAAATTTATCCCCTACTTGATAAGTTGTACTTCCACCTGAAGTAGAGTTATAACCTGAATAAGCAACACCACTTGGAGTAAGATACCACGCATATTTGATGGAAGTATAGCTTGCAATCGTATTTGGAATAGCCAAACCAAACATATAAGATGCCTTTTGAGCAACTGTATTGAGGATAGAACCTGAACTACTGGCTGCTAACGTATTACTCGTTGTTGCGCCTGCTGACCAAGAAGCTGCAGATGTACTTTTAGTAACTGTTGAACCACTGACTGAAACCTCTGTTTGATTCACAAAAGTATTTTGGTAACTCAAAAAGACTGTTTTAGTCAATGTTCCATAACTACCTGTCGCTGTTACTGTATAATAGCCTCCATTAGTTTGAGGACTCAACGTTGCTGATGAACTTACTGTGTTATTTGCAGCATCTTTCCATTCATACGAAGTAGCAAAATTACCTCCACTTAGACTGGCTGTTGCACTTACACCAGCACTAGGACAAGAAGCAGCAGAACTTGTTACATCAATAGATAAAGGACAATCCGTAAACAAGACTTGAGGTAAAACACCACTTCCTGTATGCATAGTTACATCAGCAAGTAAACTTGAGTTACTTGGTGTGCTACTTGTATAAAAAGAAGAACCATTTTTGGAATAATGAATACTACTTCCAGAACGTTCTATTTTGAAAACATCATTGGCTTGATAGGTTCCAAAATTACCTTTAAAAACACCTTTTTCATAAATGGAAACACTACCTGATGCTGCCAAGTAAATTGCATAATCAATAGAAGTATAACCTGCACCACCTTCTGCTTTAGAAACGCCTATCATATAAGATGAGTTTGGTTGAGCAAGGAATACAATACCACCATCTCCCTCAAAAGAAACCGTAGAATTAGCAGAACTACTCCAACCATTGCTAGAACTGGTCTTCTTCAAATTCAATCCTTCTTGAGTAAAATCTGTCAAACCTGTCCAACTGAGAGATGCTCCCACTAAATAAGAAGAACTATAATCTATTCCTCCTTTTGAAAGTGTAAGTGTGTAGCCATTGGCTGGTAGATTGGATATATCTTCTGTAGTAACGGTTGAAAACCCAGGAGCTGACCAAGAATAGGTAAAACCTGTGCCTGTTACATCAATACTACCTAAACTAGAACCACTGCCACAATCAAAATCGGTAACAACAGACGAATAGGTTTCACCTCCTGTTGTTCCACAAAATGAATTTTGTAAAACTCCTGCTGTCCCATTAAGTGTATAAATGGAAACATCAGCTACCAAACGTTCTCCTGTAACCACTGTAGACTGATAAACAACAACTTCATTTTTATAGAATTTGATTTGATTTCCCTCTCGTCCTACTCTCAAATTATCGCCTACTTGATAAGCTACACCTGCTCCTGATTGAGCATTATAATTGGGATAAGCAATCCCATTTTTTGTAACATACCACGCATATGTAATGGAAGTATAGCCTGCATCTGTGTTGGATTTGGCTAAACCAAACATATAGGAAGTGGAAGTGGAAGTGGAAGTGATTGTGTTATTGACCCATCCATCTACTGTAGGACTCAACTGTTGGGTAGAATTAGCTCCACTTGTCCAGCCTTGTGTATCTGTTTTGGAGACAACATTACCTACAACAGAAACATTACTTTCATTTTCCCAAGTAATGATATTACCAATAACGACAGATTTAGTAAGAACCAAACCAGCACTTGCAAGAGTAGCTGTTACTGTATAAGTGCCATTCGGTTTGCCTGTGATACTAGCTGTAGTTTCTCCACCACCTGACCAACTATAGGTAACAGGAAGAACTTCTCCTACTAAACTTGCCACTGCACTGCCTGAAGTAGTAGCAGGACAACTATTTGAAGTCGTAGAAACGACTAAAGAAATAGGACAACTCGTAAATTGAACTTGAGGAATTGATGAAGAAGCATCAAACATAGTAGCACTCACAAATAAATCTGTACTTTTAGCATTGGTTTGAGTGTGGAAAGTAACACCATTTTTAGAGTACGTAATGGTTGTGCCACTACGAGTGATACGGAAAATATCACCAGATACATAATTACCATGACTTCCTATATAATTTCCTTGTTGATAGACTTGTACTTCTCCCAGTCTATTTAGATAAATAGCATATCCAATATCCGAATAACCAACATTATTATTGAGATAAGAAAGACCAACAATATAAGAGTTTGTTGTTTCAGAGGCTGTAAATACAATACCTCCATCACCTATTACTCGTTCTACTGAACTTGCATCACTATCCCAACCTGTAGTAGCTCCTTTGACTAACTCTTTCTCTGCATTCACTGTAAAATTAGTCAAATCTGTCCAGTTTAAGTCATAACCTACTTCATAAGTCGCTGTATAATCAGTTCCTCCATCACTAATCGTAACTGTATATTCACCCACTGCTAATCCAGAAATATCTTCTGTCGTTGCTCCTGTATTCCAAAGATAAGTAGGACTTCCTGTGCCTCCTGTTACTGTTAAATCAATAGCTCCTGTGCCTCCTCCAGAACAGCCTATACTTGTGATGGTCGAAGTGAAGGTAGGAGGAGTTATAGTAGTTCCTGCTTCTCCAGTACCAGTTGTTTCAAATGTATTTGTTCCTGCACAATCATTGTAAGCATAAACTCTAAAGAAATATTGTGTACTAGGGTCTAATCCTGTAACTACAATATTAGGGTTAGTAGAAATACCTGCATAAATAACCTGTTCCCCTGCATCATTCCAACTCAAATCTGCTGTTGGTAATGTTCCAGAATTTGTAGGAGCTGTAAAACTATTGCTACTGTTTATTTTGATTACATAGCCTGTCGCACCTCCTGTTGGAGCATCATAACTTACAACATCTAAAGTAGAAGGAGTAGGATTGTTACCTGCCAGTAAAGTCGTAACCTGTGATGTTGGGGCAGAGCAAGTTACTGGATTTCCAACAACAACCTTATCAAAATATAAAAATAAATTTCCTCCTGCATTATTAGTAATTTCTATACGGTCTACATTTTGAAATATAGAAGCTGTAAGTGTAGAAGTATTGAAGTTTTCGATGAAATCTCCACCAACAACGACGACTTGAGAACCTGTAGAAACAGTATTTCTGAAACCCTCTATTCTTATATTATAACCACCACCAGCATATTCTGTTAGTTCTACTCCACGAAAATAAAATTCATTTCCAGTTGCTTCTTCAACAACTATCATATCAGAACCACTACCAGCAAAATTTACTACACCTCCATTAATGGGACTAGTATAATAACCTAAGTCATTACCTGTAGCTATTCCACTAGAATTGGCTTCATACATTTGTATATTAGCATCAGAGATATTTGGTGTGCCATATAATCCATCAGAAATAGTAGCACCTAGGTTAGTGTTATTAGGTTGATCAAAATCTAATATTGGATTAGAAGATAATAAAACACTTGGAGCTAATGTCGTAAAACTAATTTCATTTCCATAAGAAGTTCCTTCGCTATTAATGGCATACGAACGAACAAAAACAGTAGTAGCAGAAGGTAATCCTGTTACATTTTGATTGAAAACTCCTGTTCCTGTTCCTATTTGTACTTTATTATTTGAAGTAGTAGGTGCTGTACTTGTTCCCCACACAATGCCTCTTTCGGTTACTGTTGCTCCTCCATCATCTGTTACATTTCCTCCTAAATCGGCTGTAGTGGCTGTTACATTGGCTTGGGCTGTGGTGGTTACTGTGGGAGGGGTATTTATAATAGCAGGACTTATATTTATCTCGTCAATAGTTACTGCTGCATAAATACTACCATTGTGCGTAATGCGTACTTCATCTATATTATTAAAATTAGAATTACTTGTTAAATCAAATAATGACCATATGTTATTTGCTATATTTGAATTTGTAAGAGTAGCACCTGCTACACTAAGTCCATCTCTGTATGCTATAATAGTCAAATCAGAATTAGCATCACTATTTGGACGAAGATAAACACTATTAAGTTTAAACTCACTGCCATCATTGCTTTTAAAAATTCCATTTGTTAATTCGTCAGTAGTACCTGAACGAGTTAGATTAATAGTTTGATCTCCAAGACCTCCTGGATTAGGTCCTCCACCTGCTGCCAAATTTATAGTTACAGGTCCACTTGAATTTACCTCAAAAGTCCAACATTCTACAGTAGCAGATGCAGTTCCAACTGGAGCACTACCAATTAGATTTCCTGAAGGTGATGAATCAAAATCATTTACACCTAGACTAGGAAAGCAATTATTTTCGACATCTCCTGAAAGAGTAACTATATCATTACAGCTTTGTGCAGACTCACTAACCCAGCCTCCTAAAGTTAGGCTTGGAGGGCTAGGTGCTGAAGGGGTGTTATTTGTATAAAGTAGAAGATTACTTCCTGTAGGGTCAAGAATAATCTCCCATCGATCTGATGTTGTGTTCCATTGAATAGAAAAATAACATACCCCAGCAGAACAAGAAACTGCCCCAGCACCTTGAGCAGAATTATCAAAAGTATTTCGGATGATACCACCATCATTAGTAGTTCCTGTTTGAACTAAAGTATAAGGAAAAGCTCCTGTTGTAATTTGGTTTCTACACCCTTCAAACTGAATCTGCCCAAAACTGGAAAAAGAAACAAAAAGAAATAATAATAAAAGTAGCCATTTATCCATAAAAGGCTTAAAATGTAAATTTTGCATAAAGTGTATAATTAGAATTAATAGTTGATAAAGCTAAATTATGAAAAGCAATGAAAGGTTATAAAATTACTTCTCTATTCAAGAGAGTTTGTTTAGATCCTTGTAAAAGAGTGTTTTGTATTCTCAAATAATAAGGGTGCTTAATTCTCCTGTATTCCAAATTGTTTCTAGTAATTTTGTGTTAGAATAAGTAAAAGTGCAAAATTCCAAAAACTTGTAGTAATCTTATTAGTTTCATATTTAAAAATAGGATTTATGAGTGATAGAAAATGAATTATTTAGTTGCCATGGTTAATAAGCTAACAACTGTTTATAATTTAAGTAAAAAAAAGTGTTGCTCTAAATTTTTTCACTATTAATTCAACATAAAATCAACATTTCTTTTTTTAATTCTAAAAAAACAGGATTCTCTACTATTTCATTTATTTTTTAACAAGCATTGCAAAATACCTTGCCTACTAATAATCAAGTATTTGGACAACTTTTAGGATGTGTAGATTCTATTCCGTTTAATTCTACATTGCTAAAAATGTCATTTTCTCAAATTAACTTCTAGATTTAATGCTCTATATTTGGAGTAACCAAACAAATTCCTAGAAAAACACAAATTACTCTACTTCTTCTTTCTTCCTAACCACTACCTCAGCCACACAACGAAATCCTAACCAAGCCTGTGGAGAATCATACGTTTGAACTTTATCAGCAGCACATTCCTCTAAAGTATGAGCAAAACTTCCTCCTTTAGCAATGCCTTTTTCTGAAGTCATTTCGGCTACGTTTCCAAACATATTGTATAGCCCAAAATGATATACAGGTTGATTAGAATATATCCAAGTAGTTATTAACTGTCCTTCATAGAGAAAAATATTTGTATCAAAATATGGATTTTGATATGTTGGTTTATAAGTAAACATTCTTTTATAACTTGTATCACTTTCAAAGTAATTTTTCATATCTAATTTTACATGTTCTATAGTACGAGTAGAATCAGAATACCTTTTAGCTAAACGATAAATCTTCCGTTTTTCCTTTTCTGTGTATCTTCTTTTTGTAGAATACCCCCCAAATTGTTTGTTCAAGTCGTCTTTTATGGCTGCGTATTCCCATTCTTCTTTGGTTGGTAATCTGTAATGAACGGTTATTTCGTAGTCTGAATCTACTAATTTGAGCTTTTCATTCATTCTTTTAGTAACTATATTTCCTCTCCAAACACAATATTGTTGTGCTTGCATGTAAGAAATACCATTCACAGGAAAGTATCTAAAGCCTGGATAACGCAAATAATGAAATAAATAAGCATCTACCTTATCTAAATTTTTGTACCAAATCATACTGTCAGGTTTTGCTTGATTATAATGTGAATCAGAAGAATCTTGTAACATATAGTGCATGTATTCTAACCAATGAATATTTGCTATTTCTGTTTCATCAAAATATTTATTTGTATCTACCCAAACTCCATTAGGAGGTGCTGATTTAGAATAAATCTTAGTAATTTTCTTTTTATCTTTTTCTGTCAGATTTTCTTGTGGTTCTTTGAGCTTATCAAAACGTTTTTGATAGTATTCTACAGCTAATGGATGGTTTTCTTTTATCCTTCTTAAACTTTCTGCTCTTTTTGTAGAGTCTTGTATTCTTTCTTTTTCTAATCTATTTATTTTATCTGTGATAGGTTGTGGAACTATATAAATTTCATTTACCAAACTATCTAAAGTATTATTTCTATAAAATTTAGCAAATACTATCAGTCTATCACCATCCCACCTAATCTTTGAAGTAGGAAAATTCACTTTTTTGCTGGCAGAATATGTATTACTTATTATTGGTCTGTACCCTCTAGCTAAAGTAATTATAATATGAAATGGCGTAGCAACAGAGTCTACATCATCAAAAGCCACAACTAGCTTTTTAGGAATTTCTTTTGGATAAATAGTATCTGCTTGAACCTTATAATGGGATAGCTTATAAGAAATAGTCAAAGAACTATCTTGTGCATTCTCCTCAAAAGAAGATAAAGCCACTTGAGAATAAGACAGAAAAGGCAAAAACAAAAAGACTACAAAAAAAATATTTTTCATTGAGTAAAAAGTAGGACTAAAAGATAAGAGTATAGAAAGACTAAATATTGATTTTCTAACGTGGTCTAATCTGTTTTAGTTTACAATGAAAAGGTAAGGAGTAAATAAATTGCACTTATTAAAGAATAAAATTAGATGGGTAGTTTTACAACGAATTTGAGTATTCGAAAGGGCATAAGTAGTGCAAGTTGAAGTTTGAAAAGCAATAATACAAGTTATTTTTGACAAACCTATTGTTTTCTGAAAAAAAATTCCGTATTTTTGTAAAACATTTTGAATTACTTTAAATGAAATTTCAAAACATTTCATTAAAGAATGCACTAAAATAAATTTATTAATTCGTTTTAATGAATTACTTTTTTAGTAATAAATCAATATGTAATTCAAAGAAAAATTTTAAAGAATATTTTACCAAATTTTTTATACTATGTCGGAGAGCCTACGCATACTTTACGTAACGAGCGAGATTACACCATTTTTGAATAAGTTAGGAGTTGGAGATTATGTACGTCCGTTGCCAGAAGCAATGCAAAACAAAGACATCGAAATTCGTGTTATCGTACCACGTTGGGGAGTTATTAATGAACGTAAAAATCGTCTTCATGAAGTAGTTAGACTTTCTGGAATCAATATTACAGTTGGAGAAGAAGACAAGCCACTCACTATCAAAGTAGCTTCTATTCCACAAGCCAAAATGCAGGTGTATTTTATCGATAATGAAGATTATTTTCACCGTAAAAAATTATACAAAGACAAAGCAGAAAATCTTTTTGAAGATAACGACGAGCGTGCTATCTTCTTCTGTAAAGGAGTTGCCGAAACAGTAAAAAAACTAGGCTGGGCTCCTGATATTGTACATTGTAATGATTGGTTTACAGGTCTTTTGCCTTTATACCTTCGCACAACTTACCAAAACGAACCTCTTTTTAAAGAATCAAAAATCGTTTCTACAGTTTATGACAATCTTTTTGAACAAAACTTTGATGCTGCTACACTAGCAGACAAAGTAGCTTTAGAAGATATTACTGAGGAAATGTTAGCTTCTCTTATTTCAAACCCAACTCCACAAGGATTTATGGAAATGGGTGCAAAATATTCTGATTGTGTAGTAAATGCACAAGAATCTGGAAAAACAAATGATATAATTGCAGCCTCTTCATCTGAAAATGTAAGTACGATTGTAGGAGGAGAAGAAGCTATTTGTGATAGCTATTACGAAATTTATAAGACGCTTCTAGGAGATAGAATGGCAGAATTAGTAGAGGAAGAAAAAACAGCTTAAATTGACATTTTTTTATAAAAAACAGACAGAATAATTTTATTCTGTCTGTTTTTTTGTTTGTAATTATTTTTTTTTGCACTCATTCTCAAAACTGACAAATATTCAGATATATCTATATAATTTGTACTTTTGCAAAAGTATTTATATAGCTCACTCTTTAGAGTGCAAAATGTATTCTTTCAGATAGTATTTTTTGCAACGAAATAAGATACTTACTTCGTCCTATTTGCATTTAATGCTCAAAAACTCACTAAAACAGTTGTCATAAATTTAATTTAATGAAAAATAATAATTCATCTCGTCTTTTGATACTATTCTCAAAAAAAATTCCTGCTACTTATTCTTCTTTCTTTGGTATAATTGCTCTTCTTTTCTTTAGTCTAACTTTGAGTAGTTGTGAGAAAGAACCTGAACCAATTGACATAGGAAGTGAGCAACTTATTACTACTTATTATACAGATACAGTAAGCGTAAATGTCAAAGTCTTTCAATCTGATACTATCAACACAACTAGTACAATAGGAAACTCTCGTCTTCTGATGGGTTCATTGACTGATGAATATGTAGGTACATATTCGACACAAAGTTTTGGTAATATCTCACTTACCACTCTTACCGAAGACCTACAAAATGATGCTGGAGAAATAGCTATTTATGATTCCTTAGTTGGTTTTTTTCAAACGGATTATGTTTATGGGGATACACTCACTCCAAATAACATACAGCTCTATGAAGTTTCAGAGCTTTTTGAAAACAAAACCTATTATCAGTTTGATACTCTACAAACTTCAAGTTCAGTCGTTGGAAGTGCTTTTTATCCTGCTGCTTTGGATAGTAATAGGATATTGAGAGTTCCTTTTTCAGAAGAATTTGGAAGAAAATTATTTAATTATGGAGTAAATACCAACTTTGAAAATGATTCTTTATTCAGAATTTTTTCAAAAGGTCTTGCTTTTCGTAGTGCTTCTCCAAATACATCCATTGTAGGAATTAATCCTCTTGCACCAGCCACAAATTTGACATTGTATTTTCACTACCCAAGTGATACCGTTTCATCTTCTTATAAATTTGATATGCCTGTGAGCTTTTCGAATATAGAGAGTGATTTGTCTAATTCTGCTTTAGTATCTTTAGCTACACAAGATTTTATTCCAACTGAAAACACAAATAATATTGCTGCCATACAAGCAGGAACTGGAATTGGTGTAAAATTAGAATTTCCTTATCTAAATGATTTTGTAACGAATCAAAGTGTTATTATTCAACGTGCCGAATTAGATATTCCTGCATTAGATGCTGCTATGAGTTCTACTGTTACAGCACCTAATCAACTTTTATTTCTATTTGGAGCTGGAAATGGTTTTTATTATACACCAAGTGGTTCTATTCAATTTTTACAAACAGAAGGAGGAGCAAATTCAGGACTTTCAATGGGTTATTCTGTACAAGGAAAATCATACAGTTATGCAACAATTACAAGTTATATTAATCAATTTGCAAAAGGTCTGATTCCAGAAAGTGATGGATTAATTCTTCAACCTTCTGAAAATAATATTAGTATAAATAGATTTATTTTTGCTACTCAAAAAAACACAGATAACCTTCCTGTTATTCGATTACGTATGTATTATAGCATTGCAGAATAAAAGGTAAAATAAAAATTGAAAACTTATTTTTTTATAAATCGTTTTTCAAATCAAAAGAGAATTAAAATTATTCTGTAATTTGCTAGTAATAAAGAGTTTGAATTGCTAAAACTCACTAAATTATTAAAAATACGTCATTAAAAAATACGAATTTATGTGTGGAATTGTAGGTTATATTGGGCAGCGTGAAGCATATCCCATTCTTATAAAAGGACTTAAAAGACTAGAATATCGTGGTTATGATAGTTCTGGAGTTGCTTTAATGGACTCTGGTATCAATATATATAAAAAACAAGGTAAAGTAGCCGAGCTAGAGAGCTTTATCGGAAATAAAAGCAAAGAAGGTAAAGTAGGTATAGGACATACTCGTTGGGCAACTCATGGAGAACCTAATGATGTAAATGCACACCCTCATTATTCAGGTTCAAGCCGTTTAGCAATTATTCATAATGGAATTATTGAAAATTATTCTGTCTTAAAACAAGATTTAATAAATAAAGGACATACTTTTAAATCGGATACCGATTCAGAAGTTTTTATTCATTTTATTGAAGAAATTCAAGACCAACACAAATGTAGCTTAGAAGAAGCTGTTCGTTTGGCTCTTCATAAAGTAGTAGGAGCGTATGCCATTATTATTATGTCAGAAGATAGTCCTCATCAACTGATTGCAGCACGAAAGGGAAGTCCATTAGTTATTGGAATTGGAAAAGAACAAGACGAATTTTTTATTGCTTCTGATGCTACTCCAATTATTGAATATACAAAAGAAGTGGTTTATCTCAATGATGGTGAAATTGCACTTCTGACAAATGATTCACTTACCATCAGAAATATTGAAGACATTCCGACTACTCCTTATATTCATACATTGGATATGGAATTGGAATCTATCGAAAAAGGTGGTTATGATTATTTTATGCTCAAAGAAATTTTTGAGCAACCAAAATCTATTCGTGATGCTCTTCGTGGACGACTTATAGCAGCCAATGGACACGTAAATTTGGGAGGAATTCATAAATATTTGGATAATCTTGTCAATGCAAAACGTATTGTGATTGTTGCTTGTGGAACGTCTTGGCACGCAGGTTTGGTAGCTGAATATATTATCGAAGAGTTTGCACGCATTCCTGTTGAGGTAGAATATGCTTCTGAATTTCGTTACAGAAATCCAATTATTGAAGAAGGTGATGTAATGATTGCTATTTCTCAATCTGGAGAAACTGCTGATACACTTGCAGCCATAGAATTAGCTAAAAGTAGAGGCGCAATTATTTTTGGTGTTTGTAATGTAGTCGGTTCGTCTATTGCACGAGCAACACACGAAGGCGCATACATACACGCAGGTCCTGAAATCGGAGTAGCAAGTACAAAAGCGTTTACAGGACAAGTAACCGTTTTGGCTCTTCTCGGACTTATGCTTGCCAAAGAAAAGAAAACACTTTCAGAAAATCAACTAAAAGACCTTTTAAGACAATTAGAACGCATTCCTCAAAAAGTAGAACAAGCTCTAAAACTAAATACGCAAATAGAAAAAATAGCCAAAGACTTTGTTAATGCTCGTAATTTTTTGTATCTAGGACGTGGATATAATTTTCCTGTGGCTTTAGAAGGAGCTTTAAAATTGAAAGAAATTTCATATATACACGCAGAAGGTTATCCTGCTGCCGAAATGAAACATGGTCCTATTGCGCTTATCGATGAAGAAATGCCAGTTGTTGTAATTGCAACTCGTGATAATTCGTATGATAAAATTTTATCAAATATCGAAGAAGTAAAAGCAAGACGAGGAAAAGTAATTGCAGTCGTAACAGAAGGCGATGCAGCTATTCCTAAAAAGGTAGATTATGTTATCGAAGTACCAAGTACACACGATGCTTTTATGCCTTTGGTTTCGGTTATTCCTCTTCAACTTTTATCATATCATGTTGCTTTGATGCGTGGTTGTAATGTCGACCAGCCTAGAAATTTGGCGAAATCAGTTACAGTAGAATAAAGCCCGAAGTTAGATTTCAGAAATTAGAAGTAAATACAATCAGTATTATATTTAAAAACTCTTTTGTTATTTTTAATGAAAGAGTTTTTTTATTAAAAAAATGTATTTGTATTCTCCTCAAACTCTTCTTCCTCTGTGGTTAGATTGTATTTGTATTTACTTCTTATTTCATACTTCTTACTTTATTTCTTTTTGGCAAGTAAATTGAAAAGTAGATAATTGAATCAAAAAAACAATGCAGTTATGAAAAAAACAATTTTATTTGTAGGATTTGTATTTCTTATAGGATTTTTTAGTTTGCCTAAAAACTCTTTTGCGCAATGTGATGACTTCAAAAAATGGATTCCAGAATGGAAACAACCAAAATATAATTCAGCCAACTCTGCACAATCTGCTAATTATTTGAATGAAGAAGAAAAACAGTTTTATTATTTTCTTAATTTGATGCGCCTTAATCCACCACTTTTTGCAGAAACTTTTTTAGATAAATGTACCGACTGGAATGGTGCAAATTCATTGGGTTATGTAGTAATGTTTGGAAAAGACATAGAAACTTTGTCGAATCAGCTCAAAAAAATGCGTCCTCTTTCTATTATTTCTCCGATGAGAGAAGAATGTATTTTGGCAGCTTGTTATAACAAAAATAAAGAATGTCAAAACTTTCAAGTAAGTGGAACATCATCTTCGATGTACTATGAAAATACAGGAATGCGATTATTGATGTCTATCTTAAAATCTCAATCTAATAATCAAGCAAAACAGATTTTACTTTCTAATAAAACTGATTATTTCGGTATTTCTATTCTTCCAACTCTCAAAAAAGTAGAAACTTCGGCTCGTTTGACAAAATTTGATAGAAAAGTATTAGAAATCAAAGACAATCAAAGTGGCGACGAAATTATAGAAGACTATACAGAAAATGTAACTGAATCAAATGAAAATTTAGGAATAAAACCTTATCAAAAAGAATTTCATGAAATTGTTCCAGAGTGGAAAAATGCAAAGTATAATATAGCTTACACAGCTCAAAACACAGATTATCTGACCGAAAATGAAAAGCTAGTTTATTATTATCTCAATTTAGCTCGTCTTAACCCTCCACTTTTTGCAGAAACTTTTTTGGTAAAATATAAAAAATGGAACTCGTATGAAGACTTGAGTTTATCAGATTATTATGCAGGTTCGCTCTACAAAACACTAAAAAACATGCAACCTGTGGGCATACTTTATCCTCAAAGAGATTTATTTGAAAGTGCAAAATGCCACGCCATTTCATCAGGAAAAAAAGGATATGTCGGACATACACGTCTTCCAAACTCGGGTTGTCAATCCAAATTTGCTGGCGAATGTTGCTCGTATGGACAATTTGATGCCCTTGAAATTGTGATGCAATTACTCATCGATTCGGGTGTACCAAGTTTAGGACACAGAAAAATTTGTCTTAGTGGAAGTTACAAAACATTAGGCGTTTCGGTTCAACCTCATAAAACATATCGTTTTAATAGTGTTTTAGATTTTGGAAGATAGAAAATAGTGATAAGTGGAAATTATTTTCTGAAATGATTGTTTCATAATTTTTGTATTCAAAAAAGACGTTCTAATTATCTGTATTGTAATTTCTCTGTGAACTCTGTTTAAAATCAGTCGTGTTTTTCATACCCAACACCAGCCAAAACTTTAATGTCTAAATGATTTTCTTTTGGTGGAATAGGACACGAATATTTATGATTATAAGCACAATACGGATTGTAGGCTTTATTAAAATCAATCGTAATTTTGTCTAGTTCTTGTCCATCTGTGGCTTCTCTTTCTGGAATTTTCAAGTCAATATAACGTCCTCCTTCATAAGATTCTTGTCCATTACTCAAATCTGTGAAAGGCAAGAAAAGATAATCTTTATACTCTTCTTGTTGTGTCAAACTTTCACTTTGATAGACATTTAGTGTATGTCTTTTTCCGTGCAACTCAAAACTAACTTCTCCAAATTTTTGATAAATCGGCTTTCTATCTGTCGTCGTTTGCATTTCGAAAGGTTTACCATCAGTTGTTCTGACAAAATCACCTTCTACTTTATAGCTTTCATCAATCTTGAAAAAAGGTAGAGTTTTGAATTTCTTGCGCTTACTTTCCTCTAAAGGCGATTCTTTAGCACTCTTATAACTGCTATTCATTTCTTCTTGAAATGATTTTATTTGAGAAACATAGCTTGTTTGATTAGAATTATCCTTTGTCGTTGCTGTTTTGGAGTTTTTACATGAAACTAGAACTAAAAGCGATAAGACAGAGAAGAGTAAATTTATCTTTTTCATTTTGATATTTTATAGATTTTAGTGAAAGATATATTCTACAAAAATATCTATTTTATTCGAAATTCAGCTAATAAAAATTATTCAGAGGATGATAAATAAGAAGATATAGCCGATTTTATTTGTCTAGCAGATTGATTATATACCGTTTGCGTTTCTTCAACGGAAGCATCACTATTAGTCAATAATAAAAAACCCTCTGGTTTTTCTTTTGAAAACTCTAATAAACAAGTCGTACCAGGGTCGCTTCCACTATGTTGCAAGGTATTATTATTGTGTACCCAAAAAACTCCGTGGTTGTTGTGAGCTTGTAAAATGAGCTTTTCTTCTGCTAAAAGAGGAGAGAATAAAATCTCAAATCCTTCCGATGAAATTATAGATGCTTCTGAAAAATGAAAGCCTTTTATCATTGTCAATAAAAATAAACTAAGTTCATTATTTGAGGTAAACACAGAACCATCTGGATAAGAATCATTTCCATATCTAGGCAAAGGTGTATTTTTATCAAAATACAAAGTAGCCAACTGACTTTCTGACAAAGAAGGAAAATAAGTGCTTTTATTCATCTCTAATGGTTCAAAAATCTGTTCTTCTACAAATTGATGATAAGGCTGATTTGCTTTTATTTCAATTAAGTATGCCATCAAAGAAGAAGCAAGGTTAGAATACGCCCATTTTTCTCCAGCTTTAGAATTTGAAAATGCGTCAAGAGAATAATTGATACCACTTGGATAAAAATAATTTGAAATCAAACTTTCTAAAGACTTTTTATTTCGCTGTTCAATTCCCATAAAATTTTGCAACAAGACTGCTCCTTCTGTATTCATATTTTCTCCATTTTGAATATAATATGCATCAAAATAGGCTTCTGAAACATCCAATAATGAAGAAGTGTGAGTTACCAAATGACGAATTTTGATAATATCATTAGGATTATTAGGATTTATAATTGGATTTGGTAGAATGCTATTAATATCTGTTTCTAAATCAAAATAACCTAACTCTATTGCCTTTACAGTAGCTACACCCAAAACTGTTTTACTAATTGAGGCAATGGGTTGTAATGTTTGATTGGTATAAATTTCATTGTTTTCGTTGTTTTTATGTCCAAAAGAGTTTTGATAAGTAATTTCTCCATTCTTCACAATCGCTAAAGAAAAAGCAGGAAGTTGAGAGCCTTCATAGACTTCTTGTAAGTAATCTGTAAGCTCTTCATTTGAAGTAATAGGAGTGATATTTTCATCTTCTGTGCAGCCAAATACAATTAGAGAGAAGACAGTAATTAGGGTAAATAAATTGTGTTTTTTCATTTTTGGTTTTTAATTAATTGAAGATTAAGGAAATAAATTTATTTTATTGTCATTTTTGAGTTCCAAAACTAAAGTATCAGCTTCAAATATTTTTTTAGCATTCATTATGTAATCACAATGCGAAGAAAATAAATCTTTTGGCTTACGATTATTGACTGAAAGGACAGTGTCGCCCAACTGCAAATCTAATTCTGAATTTGTGCGATTGACTACCCAAAGCGAATCATTGAGTATTCCTAGCAAAAAATTTGTTGGAGCTTCTATTTTTACTTCTTGTTGAGATTGGAGTAAGATTTCATCGTCTTCATAATCAATACAAACTGTAAAATACTTCAAAAATTCATTTCCTAAAAGAGCTTTTCCAATAGCTGAAAATTCCACAAACATTTCAGTTTGATAACCTCCTATTTCTACTTTTAATTTCTTTACAATAATTGAATCTGTATTTGAACCATAAATTCCAGAAGTAGATTTATCCAAAATAATTTGTGTTTCTGCTGTTTCAAAATGCTGTGCTAAAGACAACGGCAAAACCAAACTACCATTAAAACCAACATCAAAAAGTATGTTTTCGACGGTTTTATCGCCTAGTTTTAAATTAATTTTTGGTGTTCCAGACAAAGTAGGACTGTCAAAAGGTAAGGTATAATGTTCTCCATTTATAGAAAAAGGCGTATCTGAAAAATAGAGTTTTTTATTTTGATAGTCGATTTTCCAATGCGCTAGTTTCATTAGATTTGCTCCAATAATTCCGTGTTTGGCAATACAAGGACTAGCCGATTTTTCAGAATAGACGACCTTTCCTGCTCCAATTTTATAAAAAGAAGTTTCTCCAAAAGTTATTGAATCCAAACGAGTAACTTCAATTTCATTAGAAATACCTTGTGCTGTCGAATTTGATTTGGTAGTAACTGTTTCTAAACTCAAATCAGTTGCTAGGCTATTTTCTATTTTGCTATTAAATGCTCCTGTATCAAAAACAAACTCTCTCAAAACGGTATCAGCATTTAGCTTGGCTTTTACGACAATCAAGTCTTTTTTAAGCTCAAAAGGAACTTCTTGAACAAAATCTTTGGCTTTTAATTCTCCTCCTGAAAGTAACCCTACGTTTTTGATGTAGGAACAAGAAGTAGCAAAAACAAGCAATATTAAAAGTAAAGAGTGTTTGTAGTCTATCATTAGTTTTAAATTAAATTTAGATTAGAGTATCAATTTCTTAAATCGGTATTTACCAAAAAAGCCTTCCTTCATTTGAAGCACACGGTGTGTAGATTTATCAATCCAAAATTCGCTTGATTGATATTCTGAATAAATTACTTTTACTACCCAACAATCCATTGATTTATTATTCAATGAAACTTCCTCGCTTCTATCTACCCAATATTTATAATATTTAGGAGGCGTTTTTGAGGCAGGATGATAAAAACTAATCGCAAATTGCTTATCCTCTTCCAATGGCAATGCAGACAAAACTTCTAAATCTAGTTCCCAATTGAATGAATATTCCAAATCATTTATTTCAAAAGGCAAAATATTATGTTGTGTGGTATCAGAATTTGAGTACATTTTATTTTCCTCATAGATAAAATGCTTTTTTTCTATAAGTGTCTTTTCTTCACTCACATCTTGATGAAAGACTTTTTCACTCAAAGGACGTAGCTTTTTATCAAACGTAATGAGGTATTTATAAAATTTATTTTTATCGTTGGTATGTCTTGTCCAATGAAGTTGATATGTATTTTCATTTTTAGAAACTGTCCTATCCCAAATTTCAAAATTTGATTTATAAATAGAGTCTTGAATATAGACGATATAAGAAGTTTGATTTTCTTGAAGTTGCTTGATTTCTAACACATCAGATTGTGTATTTACAGTATCTATTTGTGCTTGAAGTTGATTCAAACAGAGAAAAATCAGAATAAAAGAAAGAATATATTTCATTGAAAACTGAGTTTTTGAGTTGAATTAATAAATAATTTTAAATGTATAAAGTGAGAATAAGAAACTTAGATTAGACAGTAGGTTTTTGAAATTTCTTTTCTACTTGGCTTGTCCAATAAATCAAGATAGGAACACCAATAAGAGGAGGTAAAGCAAAGGCTAAAAAAGGATTCATCAAATCAAAACGAGAAACCACTGTCGCTGAAAAAGCTGTAAAAGTAGCAATATAACCTCCCATCATATTTCCGATATGGGCTGTGTACCAATGATAATGTTTTGTAGGACGAATAATAAACATCTTCAAATTTGTATAGGAAATCATAAAACCACCGATTCCAAAACCAATAGAAAGCAATGCACCAGCTAGGTTATGATTTTCTCTAAAAAGGTAATGCAACCCAATTCCGATAAAAATAATATTGGCAAGTCCATTGATAACTCCTGCTGCCCAGTCGTACCATTTTGGATTTTGGTCTTTGTGTAATTTCTTCAATTTAAGAAAACGAAGTCCAGAAAAAACGCTGTAATAACTCAAAAAAGCTATCAAGAATAAGAAACGATTAAAACGATAACCTGCCACGATGATTCCAGTAATGAAAACTAAAGTCATTGCCCAGAAATAGATTTTACCAGCGTATTTGTGCCACTTTTTGCCCTTTTTAGAAAGGATAGCAACTGCGCCACTGATTAGGGCGATACCTCCCACCAAAACGTGGAAAAAAAGTGTGTATTGAACGAAGTCTTTCATAATTTTTGTATAAGAATTTTCTGAGCTATTTATAAAAACCTTTTTTTGCTTTTCTAAAATTGATAATGCGATTTGGATAGATGACAAACTGAATAAAATTAAATTCAAACTGATCGACTCTTGATTTTTTTCCATCTATATCATTAATTTTTTGCATTGGATAATAGCGCAGATTAGTACGCAATACCCAAGTATCTAAAGACGATGGCACAATGTCCCAACCGAAGATAATTCCAGGAGAAATCATTTCTGTTCTTACTATTTCGCCTTGTTGTGTGTCGTTTCTAAAAAGTCCAGTAGCCCATTTTTCAGAACTAATACTTGCTCCAATGAAGGGAACAAAACCATTATAATCAAACAAAAACTTGTAGGCTTCGAAGGCTATGGATTGTCGTCTGACGATGTGTTCTAGGCTGTAACTAATGGTTTTTGAGGAATAATTACGATAACTAAACCCTGCATGTAGTTTAGCTTTATAGAAAAAATAACCTGCTCCAATATCAAAATTAAAACTAGCTTTATGCAGTGGTAAAGATTCTAGTTCTTCTGAGAATTTGGGAGATTGTAGAAAAAAAGAAGAACTCGGAGCAACTCCAATAGAAAAACTGTTGAGTTTTCGTTTGGCTGCCAAACTTGCCGTAACTTCTGCTGTACCACCAGATTCCTTTGGTTTTTCTTCTCTTATTGTTGTATCAAAATATTTGACTAGCCCCAAAGACAAATAAGTTTTAGGAAGTTCGAAGGTGTTTCTTTGAGTTTCACTACTATAAAAAGTCTTCTTGTTGTTTGCTAGAAACATTGCTTCGGCATTGATTTGCCAACCTTTTAGAGCAAAAGAAAACCCTCCTACTGGCATCGGTGTAATAAAACCATCATAACGTTTTCCTTGTGTATCATTTCCCAAACCTAGTGAAGAAAAATCTAGGCAAACTCCCATATAGGGACGAAGTTTTTTAAACTCCATTCGCCAAGGATAATATTTTGCACTTAGACTTCCTGCCGAACGGTAATCAACTTCTCCGTTATTTTGAAGTTTTGTACTTCCTAAATTGGTCAAGTAAAGTGTCATATTGAAATCCAACTTTCCCCAAAAATGCAAACCTCCAAGAGTAAGATGTGGCATAATGGCAGTAGGAAACTCTTGTTCTTGCCCTTGCCAAATTAAGCTACCCGATGCAGGAACAATTTGTGTATTAAAGCCAAAATAGGATTGAGCAAAACGGTGTTGTGATTTTTTTTCTGTATAAACTTGTGCATTACTAGAAAGCGAAAAAACAAGTATGAAAATAAGCACAAAAATAAGTGAAACTGATAGTCTATATTTTGTCATTGGTGTATTTGTTTTTAGTGATTTTTTAAAAACTTATACGACAAAGATGAGGGATAAAATGTAGTTTTACAGCCTTTTAAAGTGATTTTGGTAGGAAATGGCAGAGTTTGGGATAAGTGGGAGATGATTTGAATCTTTATCGTATTTTTTAATCAAAACTCTAAAAACAAACATAAAAAAACGGTCTTGTTTTTTGTTCAAGACCGTTTTGAATTGACTTATATTTTCTCAAAAACATCTTCTCCAAACGAAAAACTAACTGGCTTTCCGTCTTCAATTTGAAAGCGAATCACGATACCATTTCCAGGAGCGAGTTCGATACGCATACATTCTTCTAACTCATAAGCTGTTGCTATGCTTTTTACATTTCCAGTAGTGAATAACAGTTTACCATCTTGATAACTGACGTTTACTGTTCCGATATTTTTACTTTTGTAACTGCCTATATATTGTTCTTTGGGAAGCGATAACATCCATTCACGTTTGGCTAGTTTTTCGGCATATTTTACTTCCGATTTGTTGTAGCGTTTGAATTTCTTTTGTAGCTTTTTGATGCTTTTCTTTTCTAGTTTTTTGACTGCACTTTCATCTCCTAAGTACAAATAGTAAGCATATTTAGCAATTAGGTTTCCAATATCCAAACCTAATGAGTGATTGATAACTACACTAACCCCTATTTTTTCATTCGGTAAAAAAGAAACGTGAGAAGCAAAACCATGATACCCTCCAAAATGATAAATTACTTTCTTTCCTTCAAAATCGCCAATTCTCCAACCTCTTGCATAGCCATTTCCTTCAAAGATTTTGATATAATCATGTGTTGCTGAGACTAATTTTTCTTGATTTTTTTCTAAAACAGCTTTTGGATAAATAATTTTACCTTTGAAATTTCCATCATTGAGTAAAAAAGAAAGAAAGTTTGCCATGTCTTCTGCTGAAGTAATTACTCCTCCTGCTGCGTGCATAGTTTCATCTATTTTGAAAAAATCAGATTTCTGAACGTCTTTTCCAAAGGTACTATGATGAGGTTTGGCTAGTTCATTTTCATCAAAATCAGAAACTTTTGCAGAACTGTTTTTCATTTCTAAAGGCGTAAAAATTTTCTCTTGTAGCAAGTCTTGCCAATTTTCCCCTAATTCTGCCTTCAAAATCATAGAAAAAAGATAATAACCATAATTAGAATACATAAACTGTTTTCCTGTTTCTAAGGCTTCACTTTCTTGTTCTGTAATTTTCAAAATTTCCTCCTCTGTATATTCGCCAGTGTAAGCCAAACGACTAGATAAATATTCATTATCAACGCCCACTTGGTGCGACAACAAATCATTAATCGTAATTCCTTCAAACTTTGCTTTTTCTTTGAAATTACTAAACGGTTTATAGTCAATAATTGGTTTTTTGAGGTCCATTTTTCCTTCATATTCCAAAATACACGCTAAAAGACCTACAAAAGATTTGGTAGAAGAAGCAATATAAAACCCAGTAGAATTAGTAGCTTTTTGCTTGGTTTCGATATTTGTGTAGCCTGTGGTATATGCAAAAGGTTGTGTGTTTTTTTTATCATCAAGATGAGAAACTGCAACACTGATAGCAGGAATCATTTCTAGCTCGGAGCGAACTCTCTCAATAAAATCAGTAAGCTGTTTGTCTTTGTCAGCAGATTGAGCCGACAGAAAGTTTGAGAAGCTCATAAAGAAAAATGAAAAAATGAGGAGTGAAAATATTTTTAGTTTCATAGTTGATTGAGTTTTATAATTTAATTATTTTAATTTAATTTTTGTCCCTATTTCTAAGAAAAAATAAGGTGTAGTACCCATTATACTAGGGCGAGCTTGTGTAAATATTGGTTTAATAAAAAAAGCAAAAGGATGCTCTGAATTACGAGCTATTTCTTTTCCAATCGTAAAAGAATATGAATTTGTAAAATAATTATCTCCTGCTGATATAGATTCTATATTTCCTGTTGGGCTTAGTTCGTAAACATTCGGAATAAACGTTCGCATATATCCCACACCTACTCCAAACCCCCAGTAATTTCCATTCGGACTTGTACGATTATAACCAACTTCAAACTGACCTAAAGCTGCATGTTGATAGTTCTTGTGATAAAAATAAGCTATACTTGGTGTGAGTAAAATAGAATGATAAACATTTTTCTCGGAGTTCTTTTTCTTGTTTTTTACTTTTGTAAATAAATTATATTCAGCAAAAACTTTCATACCAGAGTGAGTAATTGTTTCTCCAAAATAAGAAACTCCAATTGTTTGAGGTTTGAATGTTTGCGCCAAAACAGCACTAGAAAACATTAGAAAAAGGATTGAAATTAAATATTTCATTTTATAAAGTTTTTGATAGTAGAATAAAAAGTAGTAGGTTGTTCGATAAATGGATTATGACTAGCACCTTCTATAATAACCAATTCTTTATCTTCTGAACTGATATTATTAAAAGCATAAGTCAATTCTTCTGGTGGACAAATATCATCATAACGCCCTGTAATCAGAAGTAAGCTAGGTTGAGTGATATTTTCTAATTGATAAACTAAAGAATCTCCTATTCTTTCATCATAGATTCTGTCTGTTATTTCATCTGTATATTGGCTATTTAGATAGGCTAAAGGATTATAAGAAGAGGAAAAAATTACTCGTAAATAATCTTGATTTGTAGGCTCTGGTTCTGGATAATCTATTGTAATTAATTGATTTACATACCTATTCCACTGGCGATACAAAATAAAAGGGTCTTCTCCATTGACTTCTTCAATTTTAGGGTTTTCTTCTAGCCAACTCATCACGTCTTGCCATTCTGTTACTCGGTTTCCCTTACTGATTTCTAATTGAGCTGTGTTCTCTAAAAACTCTCTTCGAAATTCCCATCGCAAACCACTAATATCTCCATCAGAAGTAATAGGGGCATTCATAGCAATATATTTACTGACAATACTATTATTTGGGTATTCTAGCATGTACTTATACATCAACCAACCTCCAAAACTATGTCCCATTAAGATAATTTCGGCATCGTATGCTTGTTGTAAAAAAGAGGCTACTGCATGTAAATCACTTGTCCAAGTTTGAATTACAGAAGTGCCTTGAGAAAAATCACCTTGTTTGTTTCCAGTTCCTCTTTGGTCGTAGTAGGCAACAGCATAGTCAAACTCTAATGTATTTCTCCATTTTGGAAAATCTATTCCTGCAAAATCCAAAGAGGAATATCCAGGTCCTCCTTGTATAAATAGAATTATTTTTTTAGACGTTGTACTTCCTCTTACTAAAGTTGGTATTAGGTAATCTCCATTTTTTATATGAAAATATTTTTCTGTTTGTAATTCTAAATTAAAGTCTTCTTGTCTGCAACTGCTCAGTACAATAAGGCAAAGAATGTTACATAGCAATAACTTAACTATATATCTTTGAAAAATAATTTTGATGGTCATATTTTTTAATATTTTTGGTAAAACAATGCTGCAAAAGTAGCTTTGTATTTTACCAAAAAATAGAACAAATCAAACATCAATTAAATGCAGAGCTTTTTGGGGCGTAAATTGAGTAATTTTTTTGAAGGTTCGGCAAAAATGACTTTGGTCTGCAAAACCATTTTGGTAAGCGATTTCTGTTAGACTTTTATTTTGTTCTACTGCTTGGGCCAAACTATGTTGTATTCTCAAATGCTGTTGATATGTTTTTATATCCATACCATAAAACTTTTTAAAAAAACGTCCTACATGAAAAGGATGTTTTTTTGCATTTTGAGCTATCTCTGTTATTATAATTTTTTTTTCAGGGTTTTTATGGATATTAATAGCAATTTCTGAAACCCAAGTAGGAATTTGTGTAGATTTATTTTTTTGCTGTAAACAAATAGATAATATTTTTTTAAGTTGTTTTATTGACTCTTTTTTATTTCGTTGTTGAATGATAGCCAAAAAATAGGGTATAAATGTATGTTCTGCAATCCAACTCCACTCTTTAAAATCTAAGCCGTAATACTCCCAGTCATATACTTTTAGCGATAAAAGCGAACTATCTTCTGCAAAAGAATCACTATGAATAATTTGAGGAGGTTTTATAGAAACATGTCCTGCACCTGCTTGATGAGTTTGGTTTTGAGAGGTTTTTTCTGCTATTTTTCCATTTAATAAAAGACTGATAGTCAGAAAATCATGACTATGTAGAGGCATATCAGATTTAGTTTTAGCATAGTGATTTCTTGCTATTTGAATGGAGCTATCTTGATAATAGATTTTCTGATAATTTAACATGAAAATTATTTGAATTAGGGCAAACGCACGAAATTTTAAACGAATCATTTTATCCAATTTTGTGCTGTATTTCACCATTATCAAGGTCATTTTTTTCAAAAATTAACCCTTTCTAAGGTAGAAACTCTATATTTTTCATTTTTTTTCCTTAGCAATCGTCTTTATCGAAGATAAAAAGACGTTGATAATGGGGAGAAAATGGAAAATAAATTTCGTGCGTTTGCCCTATATTTGAATTAAATTGTTTATAAGGTCAAGAGACAAATATTTTCATAGAAAGTTGCATCTTTTATAGTCTTGCATATTGAATGTTTCTGTGAAAACGAATAACTCAAAAGTAAAAAAATGTACCTATAAGTTCTATTTTTGAATTTCGTTTTGGGAACAATAGGCAGATTTTGGGATAAAAAGGACAAATCAAATTCAAATTAGTGGGAGTTTGCTTTGAGAATCTCTGAAAGCTCTTGAGATTTGGAACGTGAAACAGGAATTTTTGTATCAATATTTTGCAAAATCAATTCAAAATTTCGTGCATTTCCTTCTACCTTTTCAATCTTTGAAAGGTTGATGATATAACTTTTATGACATCTAAAAAAGTCTTTTTGAGGTAGATTTTCTTCTAATTTTTTGAGGCTATTTCGGATTAATTCTTTTTGAATAGAATTGTCTGATTTATAAAAAACTTCAATATAATTTCCTTCTGATTGTAGATAAAAAATTTGTTTACTTTCTAATTGCAAAGCAATTTTTCCATTTTCGGCTTCTAAAATGATTTTTTTTAGAGAAATAGTATTTTCTATTTCTGCTGTTTTTGTTTTGACTTGTTCTTCAACTTTTTCCTCTACTTGGTTTTGAAGTTGATTTTCGAATTCTGCTTTGAGTTTACTTTGGTTTTCCTGTAATTCAGTCTGTTTTTCTTGAAGTCTTTGATTGAGTAATTGTGCTTCTTTCCACTTTTGTTTTTGATGGTAATACTGCTCGTAAAGAATCATTATCAGAATTGGGAAAAATGAAATGAGAAGTGTCCGAACGAACATGATTTGAAACAAAGCTCCTAAGTTTTCAAAACCTTTCAGAAAAGCAAAAATAAAGAAGGTTACAAAAATAATAAATATCAAAATCGTAAAAACTAGACTTATTTCTTTTCCTACTGTCCAGTTTTCTTCTTCAAAAGAGTTAGAGAATACTTTTTGTAGTCCACTTACACCTACCCAAATACAGAAAGCGACTACTGCACCAAAAAAAATAGCATAACTAAAACGACTCAACGCATCAGACTGAGCTAAACCGAAAGGAGCAAAAACCAAAATCACTAAAAAAGTAATCAAGGCAGGAACTAAAATGCTTCCTATATTAAAAATAAAAGGATGTGGCTTTTTGAGTAATTGTAGCATATTCATTTTGTAAAATGGATTTATGAATTACAAAATAAGTTATTATTTTACTTCTGACCAGTTTTTATCAGCTTTTCGTTTCAAATTTTCTTCATCTTCATTCCAATCATCTAGTGTATCTGTAAAGAAATTTTTATAAAAAAGATAGAGCTTACCATCTATAATCTTATAATTTTTGGGATCCATAGTTACTTTCTCGTTTTTCGCTCCCATTGCATACGCACACCAACCACCATATTCAGGCATATACTTTTTTGGGTTTTTGATAAATAAATCTCGGTGTTCTTTTGTAGCAAATCTATAAATCACACCCAAATATTTTGCAGAAATAGAGGATTTTCCTTTTTGTGGCTCAGCTTCTACAAAATAAGAAACTATATCGTAGCCCTCAATGGCAACACCTTTATCAAGATTAAAATGTTTGATACAATATGCTTCTGTCAGCTTTTGAGCTTGTGTAGCTTCTATCATTAAAAAGGTAAACAAGAGAACTAGAAATATATAGAGGCTATATTTTTTTTTGTTTTTCATAATTGTAGAAATTTGAGTTTACTCTAAAATCAAAATATTAACTTACTTGTTTATAAAGAATTTTATTCACAAATATTGCTTTTGAGGTTGTCTTTTGAGGTTGAAAAAGGTTTTTGTTTTTTCGCATTTTGGTAGAAGTTAGCTAATTAAAAGTTACCGACAACCTTTCAGAAAGACAAGCAAGGGTATTTATTTCATTTTTTCGGTGTGAATTTTGCGTTACATCACAAAAATAATTGTACCTTTGTGTGCAATAATTACAATTTAGATTTTGTAGGGACTAATTTTGTACTGATAGCAAATAACTGCTTATGCGTCTATTGCTTTTGAAGCCTCTTTTTTTAAAAAAACAATCAAACTTATTAAAAATTTTGTTTGAAAAATCCTCTCAAAAAGATAAATCTCTTGATTTTATAGTTGAGGTGGTTCTTCTACTACTTAATAAGATACTGTTTTTGAGTGCTAAAAAACGTGTACTTCTAGTTGAAGGTACTACTTTTGTCTCCTTAGCTTTGAAGACTAGACAAATTACATCTACTAAAAAAATTATATACTCATTTTGATATTTTGCCAATTTGTTTTCATTAGGTATGGAAAACGAATTGGCTTTTTTGATTTTACCAATTTATTATACTGACATTAAATTATGCAACAACACGGAGTCAAGTCTAACCAATCAGGAATTGAGGAGCTAGGAATAAAACACGCAGCGAACGTATATTGGAACTTGCCAGCAGCAGAGCTTGTCGAACATGCACTAGACAGAAAAGAAGGTGTTTTGAATGATAAAGGAGCTTTAATGTTTGATACAGGCAAATTTACAGGTCGTTCTCCTAAAGATAGATTTATTGTAAAAGATGCTGAAACTGAAAATTCAGTATGGTGGGGTGATGTAAACATTGCTTTTTCTCCAGAAAAATTTGATGCACTCATGGAAAAAATGATTGCTTCATTAGAAGGAAAAGACCTTTATGTACGTGATGCGTATGCTGGAGCAGACAAAAACTATCAACTCAAACTTCGTGTTATCAATACGAATGCTTGCTCAAATCTTTTTTGTCATAACATGTTTATTCGTCCAGAACAAACAGAGTTTGAATCTTTTGACCCTACTTTTACTATCCTTCAAGTGCCTGAATATATGGCAGATCCAGAAGTAGATGGTACTCGTCAAGCTAATTTTGCTATCATCAATTTCACTAAAAAAATGATTTTGATTGGAGGAACAGGTTATACAGGCGAAATGAAAAAAGGAATTTTCTCTGTCTTGAATTATCTTCTTCCTCACAAACATAAAGTTTTGTCGATGCACTGCTCGGCAAATATAGGAGTAGATGGCGATACGGCTATTTTCTTTGGTCTTTCAGGAACAGGAAAAACAACTCTTTCAGCAGACCCTAATCGCCCACTTATCGGAGATGATGAACATGGCTGGACTTCAGATTCAGTTTTCAATTTTGAAGGAGGTTGTTATGCAAAAGTAATTGACCTTACAGAAGAAAAAGAACCCCAAATCTTTAATGCTGTTAAGTTTGGTGCATTATTAGAAAACACTCGCTTTCACGAAGGAACAAGAAAAGTAGATTATCTCAATTCTTCGGTTACTGAAAACACTCGTGTTGCTTATCCAATTCATCATATTGATAATGCTGTTGAACCTTCTGTGGGTGGTATTCCAAAAAATATTTTCTTTCTTACTTGTGATGCGTATGGTGTTTTGCCTCCAATTTCTAAATTAGAAAAAGGACAAGCAATGTATCACTTTATTTCGGGTTATACTGCCAAAGTAGCAGGTACAGAAGTAGGTATTACAGAGCCACAACGTACTTTCTCAGCTTGTTTTGGTGCTGCATTTTTACCTTTACACCCTACAAAATATGCAGAAATGTTGGGTAAGAAAATGGAAGAATCAAATGTAAATGTTTGGCTTATTAACACTGGCTGGTCTGGTGGTAGTTATGGTGTAGGTTCAAGAATGAAACTTTCTTATACTCGTGCTATGATTACAGCTGCTTTGGAAGGTAAATTGAATGATGTAAACTTTGAAGAACAACCTATTTTTGGAGTAAAAATTCCTGCTGAATGTCCGAATGTTCCTACTGAAATCTTAAACCCTAAAAATACTTGGAAAAATAAAGAAGAGTATGATGCGACAGCTAACAAACTAGCTACTGCATTTGTAACTAATTTTGAAAAGTATGCAGAATATGCAAATGATGAGATTATGGCTGGCGCACCTAAAGCAATGGCAAATTCATAATTCTTGATAAACTAATTATCTGTTATTTTTTTAAAGCCTTATTCCAAATCTTTAGAATAAGGCTTTTTTATTTGAAAGTGTTTAATAAATTATTTTTCTAGCTCAAACTCTACCTTGAACTTATCCTTTTGTAAGTATATGCTTGCTGAAAAAGAGTTCCCAAGCAGAATGCTTGAACAATAATCCTTCTTTTATATAAAAAAATAATTTCTCTATTCTTAAATACCTTTTTTCTAATAAAGAAAATTTAAAAAAACAATTTTCACAAAAAATAGTATTATAATAGTTAATCAGCAACAAAAACTGCTATATTACAATTTATTCTTTTTTTTATTCAAATAATAACAGAAATTGAGAAAAATTGAGAAATAATAGTTGATTTTTGTATAAAAATTTGCAATTTTGTAGTCAAAAATCACTCTAGCGAAAAGAGTAATTTTATTTTCACATAATCAAAAGTTATTTTTTATTCTGTGAGAGTAAGAATAAAAAAATCTGCTTAAACTATGAAGCAGACTACTACAACTTTAAAATAAAAGAACTTCTATATTCTCATCTAAAGAATCTAGAAGTCAAACAACTAGACATTTAACTTAACCTAAAAAAAATTGAAAGTTTCCATTGTAACTGTAGTTTATAACAACGTATCAATGGTAGCAGACGCTATTGAATCTGTTTTAAATCAAGATTATCCTGACTTGGAATATATTCTTATCGATGGAGCCTCCACAGACGGAACTACTGAATTGATACGCATGTATCAAAATCGTATTACTCGTTTTATTTCTGAAAAAGATGAAGGGCTTTATGATGCTATCAACAAAGGAATTCGTATGTGTAGTGGAGATATTATTGGACTACTTCACTCCGACGATTTTTATCCAAATAATAAAGTAGTTTCTTCTTTTGTCAAAACCTTTGAAGAACACGATACTGACGCAGTATATGGTGATTTGGTATATGTAGATAAAGAAGATACTCAAAAAGTAATTCGTTATTGGCAATCGGGAGAATTTGATTGTGAGAGTTTTTATAAAGGTTGGATGCCTCCACATCCTGCACTTTTCATAAAAAAAGAATGCTATCAAAAATATGGTGTTTATGACACTCGTTTTAAAAGTGCTGCTGACTACGAACTTACTTTGCGTATGCTTTTGAAGCATAAAATTTCGGCTACCTATTTACCTATGGTTATGGCAAGTATGCGTACAGGAGGAAAAAGTAATAGTAGTTTGAGAAATCGATTAATGGCAAATATTGAAGATTATAAGGCTTGGAAAATCAATGACTTACAACCTAAGTTTTATACTCGCTTTATGAAACCATTATCAAAAATACCTCAATATTTCCATGGTATTACTCAAGAAAAATTAGAGCTTGTTTATGCAACTTCTAATTCGTATTCGAATAAAGAAGTGGAAGTATAGATTATAAAGAAGATAGTTGTGAAACTATTTTACATTTTATCCTACCTTCAATTCTGTAAAAAAACAGAATTGAAGGTTATTTTATTATTAACTGCTATTATGAAAAATATTACTTTATTTTTAATCTTCTTATCCATTGTATGTTTTTCTAGTTGTGTGCCTACTCGCAACCTTACCTATTTGAAAGGAAAACAACAGGAAAATCCAAATATAGGAAGCACAACTCCTGAAAATTATTCTTTAAATTTTACCTCGTATAGATTGCAATCTTATGATGTTTTAGGCATTAATGTGCAAAGTATAGTACCCTCAAAATATGATTTAGGTACAACAGAAGCAAGTAATATAAAATCTCAACAACAAGGAGGACAAAATGGAAATGTACTCTTGACAGGTTATACCATTAGTGATAGTGGCTATGTACAAGTGCCTTTAGTTGGAGATGTACAGGTAGCAGGGCTAACAGTAGATGAGGCTGCAAGTAAAATAAAAACTGCCGTAGAAGAACGCTTTACAGAAGTAATCGTAAAAGTACAGTTACTTACCTTTCAAGTAACTATGTTAGGAGAGGTCTCAGTACCTGGACAAGTTACAATCTATAATATGCGTATGACTACAATTTTAGATGTGATGGCTCTAGCAGGAGAACCTTTAGTAACAGCAAACAGACAAAAAATAAGGATTATGAGAAGAAAAGGAGCTAACTTGGAAAGCTATTATATCGACCTTACCCAAGATGATATTCTCACCTCTCCTCTTTTTTATGTGCAACCAGGAGATATTATTTATGTAGAACCATTGAAAGGAAATAAAGCACTACAAACCAATGCACCTTTGATTGGACTTACAAGTACTCTTCTTAATGTTGCATTTTTTATAACTAACTTTATTTTTATTTTTAACCGATAGAATATCTTCTAAAAAATTCACACAAACAAAACTATCAAAAATGAACTTCGAAACTACTAAAGACTTTGCAGCGCAATTAGACGCAACTGATTCTCTAGCTCATTTTAGAGATAAATTTTGGATTCCTACTCTGAATTCTGTTTCAAAAAACACAAATCCTAGTGATGAAGAGGTAGTTTATTTTTGTGGAAACTCTCTAGGGCTTCAACCCAAAACGACAAAAGACTACATAAATCAAGAATTAGAAGACTGGAAAAACTTAGGTGTAGAAGGGCATTTTCATGGAAAAAATCCTTGGCTTTCGTATCACAAACTCCTTACAAATCAGACTGCCAAAATTGTAGGTGCAAAATCTATTGAAGTAGTTGTAATGAATAATCTTACTGTCAATTTGCATTTATTGATGGTTTCGTTTTATCGTCCAAATCAAAAACGCTTTAAAATATTGATGGAAGGAGGAGCTTTTCCTTCTGACCAATATGCCGTCGAATCTCAAGTAAAATTTCATGGTTTTTTGCCAGATGATGCCATTGTAGAAATGACTCCTAGAGAAAACGAAGAAACACTAAGAACAGAAGACATAACAAAAAAAATAGAAGAGTTAGGCGATCAACTGGCTTTAGTGATGTTTGGTGGCGTAAATTATTATACAGGACAATTTTTTGATTTAGAAAAAATAACAGAAGCAGCTCATAAAGTTGGTGCGACGGCAGGATTTGACTTGGCACATGCAGCAGGAAATGTTCCTTTAAAACTTAATGAGTGGAAGGTAGATTTTGCTACTTGGTGTAGTTATAAATATCTAAATTCGGGTGCTGGTGGAACTTCAGGCATTTTTATTAATGAAAAATATGCTGATGATGATTCCCTTCCTCGTTTTGCAGGTTGGTGGGGACACGATGAGAAAGACCGTTTTAAGATGAAAAAAGGATTTGTTCCGATGCGTGGCGCAGAAGGTTGGCAGCTTAGTAATGCACAGATTTTGCCAATGGCAGCACATAAAGCCTCTTTAGATATTTTTGAAGAAGCAGGTTTTGAAAATCTAAGACAAAAAAGCGAAAAACTAACAGCTTATATGGAGTTTTTGATAGAATCTTTTAATAAAGAACAATCAAAAATCAGAATAAAAATTATTACTCCAAAAAATGCAGCCGATAGAGGTTGTCAATTATCTTTAGTTTTTGATAAAGAAGGTAAAAAGTACCACGAAATTCTGACCCAAAAAGGAGTTATTTCGGATTGGAGAGAACCAAATGTCATTCGTATTGCGCCTATTCCTTTGTACAATTCGTTTATGGATTGTTATCGTTTTTATGAAATTTTGAAAGAGATTGCTTTGTAAAAAAAATACTGTAACTGATTGGCAAGTGATATTTATGATTTATAGGATGAATGAAGATAAATGCCAACTTCCTTTTTTAAACTCATTCTATATTTTTTATGGAATGAGTTCTTTTGATAAAACTACAATCTAATTAAATAAAAAATGTAATTCTATCAACTATTTAGATATTCTAAAAAGTTAAATCACAAATCTTTTTAAGATGTATTTATTTGTACGAAAAAACCATACGAAAACCTATATTTGGAGCAAACATATCAGGTTTAGTCTCATGACGTTGGGTTATGCGATGAAAACCATTACCAACGAAATTCCAAGAACTACTACGGCACACTCTGCTGCTATTTTTATATGTGTTTACTGGATTTGTTAAAAGTTCTATGTTCTGATAATATTCTGCATTGTACCAATCTTGACACCATTCTAAAACACTTCCAGTCATATCATATAAACCTATTTCATTTGATTTTTTAGTAGCTACATTATGTTTTTTTTTGTAGGAGTTTGAGTGATTCCAAGAAATTTTATCCAAATCATTTCCTCCTGCATATAAGTATTTCTTACTTCTTATCCCCCCTCTAGCTGCATATTCCCATTGAGCCTCAGTAGGAAGTGAACCTCCATAATATGTACAAAACTCGTTAGCTCCGTACCAGTTTACGGAAGAAACTGGGAAATCCTCATAGCCTTTGATTACTTGCCATTTGCCATTTTATTTATTTCTTTGTAATAATCGGAAAACATTTTTTTTCCTAAATATTTCCCTTTTTTTACTTCAATACTCCCATAGTCATTTAAAAAAATAGCATACTGAGCATTTGTAATTTCTGTTTGGCTAATGTAAAAACCTGTCAAATACACACTATGTGAAGGTTTTTCTTCTTCATAACACTCTTTATTATTCTTATCATCACAACCCATTAAAAACTGTCCACTTTCTACTTTTACCAGTTTTATTCCTTTTGGGAGTTTTTCTGTGAAGGAAAGCATGTCATTATTTTCTTTATAATTTGCAACAACCATTAATATCACAATAGAAATACCTATCAATACTAAAAACACTTTAGAAATTAAATACAGAGTGGCTGTTAGATTATGATTTTGTTTCAGAACAAACTCATTTTCATTTGTATCTTCGTTCTTTTTTTTCTTTGATAATGATTTTACATAAGTTTTAAATCTATCTGCAAAGAAATGATTATCTTTTCCTGTTATGTATTCATTTCTTAGACTGGCTAATTTTGAGGAGTGAATTGCATATTTATCAAGTCTGTCGAAAGCATCTGAAATATTTGCTTGTTCGATTAAATCAATAATTTCTTTTGCTTCTTCTTGAGTAAGTTTTTTCATACTGCAAAATAAAAAAATAATACATCATTTTTGTAATAAAAATAATTTTATTTCTTCGGCATTCTAAAAAAACGCCCTTTTGTAAAACGATATTCATAGCCATTTACTGTAATCATTTTTCCTTCTATCATATCACTCAAATCTGTAATTTCTTCTTCGATGGTATGAACAGAACCTTTTGTACGGTAGGCAATATCCAAATACTGTTCATTGACAAAACGATGAGTTCCACACAAAATAATTCTGACAGGAACACCTATTTTTCCAATCATAATCATATCTCTTGCATAACTCATATTATCGGCTACCAAAACAAGTTCATCATATCCATCTGTATATTTTAGAGCATACAAAATAGCTTCAAGGTCATTTTCTTGTGAATCTCCTCCATTTCCTGCTGCCCTTGCCTTCTCTATCAATCGTTCTAATCCATTGATTTGACAGGCTTTGCATTCATAAATTCCTCCTGTTCTGCCAATTTCTTTTCTTGCAGAAGACATTCCATTTCCATCATTAAAAAGATAAAACTCCATCGTCGAATCTTGGGCATAATTCAGACTGTACCAATATTTTACCTGTTCGATATAGGGCAACATACTTGAAGTTACGTCCAAAACAACCAGTTTCTTTTTCCATTCTTTCTTATTCAAAATTTTGGTTACTACGGTATCACTTCCCCAACTGTATTGTTTTCGTTTCAAAACATCTCTCAATTCTTTTGCTTCAGCTTCTCTTAGTTCTGCTTCTTTTTTGGCTGCAAGTGCTTTTCGTTCTTCTTCTTGTTTTTGAAACTCTCTTTGATAGTCTTCTATTTCCTTTTGTACTCTAATAGATTCTAAAGAATCTTGTAATTTTCTAGCTTGTCTTAATTTTTCAACTCGTATTTCATATTCTTTTTGTGCTTTTTCGGCTTCTTTTTGTGCTTTTTTGATACGTGCTTGACGTAATTCTTCATTTTTTTTATCCAAAGCTGCCATTTCTGCTTCTAATTTTTTCCATTCTTCTTCACGTTCTTTGTCGGCTTGTTCCATTTCTTTTCGCCTTGCTTCTATTTGCTCCGAACTTGGATAGAGAATTTCTAAAGGCAAAACATATATTCCTTCATCGCTACTTACTTCCTGCTCCATAAAATCTTTGAAATATTTTATTCCAATCGAATAGGTATCTCCAATAGGAATTTTAATCTGTGTTTTTCCAGTTGCATCTGTTGGTAAGGTGGTATATTCTTTTCCTGTTGTTTTGCGTGTGATTGTAAAAATTTCATTTATTGCAGGATTTTCAGCCAAATCTAAATAAATAAGACTAAAAACAGCACTATCCAAAGAAGGTTGTAAATTTCCAATTTTCATTCCTTCATACTGAATATATCTATCCACTTTTGAAAAATACTTTTCTTCCACTTCTATTTTATCATAATTTGCATTTCCATTAATTGAAATAGAATACGTATCACCAGTAGGAACTAAAAAAACGGCTGCTCCTTCTGAATTGGTAGAATCTGTATTCGTTGCAGTAATAGAATTTTTATCAATAGAATTATAAACCGAATTATCTTTCAAACTTGTAAGCGTAATTTTTGCCTTTTGTGGTTCTTTTTCATTATTAATTGGCAAAATACGAATAAGAGCTTTTTCTGGCGTGGGTTGAAGTTGGTCTTTTTTATCGGTTGGAAAGGCAAAAGCGAGATTATAAAATTGATTTTCGACCTCAGAAACAGGAATTTGATACGCCAAAACAGAAATAGAAGAATAAACTAAATAGGTATCATTATTTGGAAGCAAAATTTCATTTTGATTATTTGCTTTACTTATTTCATCTTCTATACAAAATGTCTTTTTTGTATTCTTTCCATAAAAACAGATTTTGGTTTGTAGAGGTTGATTATTCGCATCAAAAACTGAAAAACGAACCAATGCACTATCTACTTTTGGAGTAAGAGAATAGGAATTTGTCTGCGAAAAACTATTTTGGACAGATGAAAAAGTAGCAAAAACAACAATTAGGAAAAATACAATGGATTGAAATTTCATTTTTAGAATTTAAAATTAGAACTAGATTTTAGTTTTTGTATCTAAAAATAATGATTTTTCTCTAAAAAAAATAACTGGTTTAAGCGTCGACGCTTAAACCAGTTAGAGAAATAATTTCAAATAGACTGGGAAGTCTGTTATACACTTGAATTAATGATTTTTCAATGATTTCATATCAATCACAAAACGATAACGAACATCACTTTTGAGCATTCTTTCGTAGGCTTCGTTTATTTCTTGCATCTTGATTTCTTCAATTTCTGAAACAATATTATGTTTTCCACAAAAATCTAGCATTTCTTGAGTTTCTTTTATTCCACCAATTACAGAACCAGCAACCGAACGCCTTCCCATTATCATAGTTGGAGTTTTTAGCATAGAATCTAATTCGCCTATAAAACCAACCAAAACTAAAGTTCCATTTATTGAAAGTGTAGAAATATATGGATTCAAATTGTGTTCGTAGGGAACAGTATCAATAATTAAATCAAAATTTCCTCTTACTGACTTCATTTGACTTTCATCTGTTGAAATAATAACTGTGTCAGCACCTAGTTCTTTTGCATCTTTTTCTTTACTTGGAGAGCGAGAAAAAAGTGTAACATCTGCGCCCATTCCCTTAGCAAGTTTGATTGCCATGTGTCCAAGACCTCCCAAACCAATAACGGCAACTTTGCTTCCTTTTTTCACATTCCAATGCACCAAAGGTGACCATGTAGTAACACCTGCACAAAGCAAAGGAGCAACAGCAGCCAAATTAGAATCTGCAAGATTTTTAGGTACTTTCAAGACAAAGTTTTCATCTACAATCACTTTTTCAGAATATCCACCAAAAGTTCGTCCTCCCAAATGCTTATCTTTTCCGTTGTATGTTCCTGTAAAACCATTCAAACAATACTGTTCCAAATCCTGCTTACAACTATTGCATGTCTGACACGAATCCACCATACAACCCACAGCAGCATAATCGCCTACTTTAAGTTTGGTAACATCACTTCCTACTTTGGTGATTTTTCCTACAATCTCATGCCCTGGAACTGATGGGTAAACCGTGCCTCCCCAGTCATTTTTGGCAGTATGTAAATCGGAATGACAAACGCCACAATATAAAATATCAATTTCAATATCTTTTGCAGTTACTTCTCTTCTTTCTATGGTTATTTGTTCTAAAGGCTTGTCTTTTGCTTCTGTTCCAAATGCTTTTACTTGATTTGACATATAGTTTAATTAGGTTTTAGTTATTTTATAATTTACTTCTAATCAACAGTAGGATAGCTTTAATGTTATTATAAAAAATAGTAAATTGAAGAATGTATGGCTCTATTAGGCAAATAAAAAAGTCACAGAATTGGATTCTATGACTTTTTACTGTTTTTTACTTATCCTAAATTATTCTCCTTTCTTACGTCCTTTTAAAAATTTCCAAAGAGTCGTTGCTGCACCACCAACAGCTAATGCAATAACTTTCCAAAACTTTAGAAGTACAATGAAAAACCCTGTTTTTGCAAGGATTTTTCCTGCCACTAAGCCTCCAATTGTCCAAGCTGCTACATTATCTACATCTGGAATAAAATCAGCATAAGTGTGTCCTTCTTTGAATTTCACACTCCCAATAACATTATCAATATTTGCTTTTACTTCTGGTAATTGGTTCATAGGAGCAACAGCATTTAACATAAATACTCCTTTACGTCCCAAAACACGTAAATTATAATTCAATGTATTGTTAGAATTTTCTCCAAACTTAGCTTCTTTAGCCCAGTGTAATATTTTTTTATCTTTATCATAGTAAGGTTTGGATGCCCAACCTACTAAAGTAATTGGCTCATATCCCAAACGTACTCTTTCAGGATTTGATTCTTTCATTTCTTCTTGTATTTGTGCCAAAAGCTCGTCATAGTCAATGTCATCAGCATCTTTGTCTTCTACATAGCCCATTTCTTCAAAGCTAATTGTAAAAACCCAGCCATCGTCAGCCAAAACACTTTTATCTGACGGAACAAGCATTCCTAAAATAGTTTCATCTTTCGGATTCCCCCATAAATCGCTCAAGACATAATTAGCTTGTTCTTTGTTGAGATAACCAAAACCTTCAGGAACATTTAGTGTTGCATTTCCTGTTTCAAACTCAATGATACCTTTTTGATAATTAAGTGATTGTTCTACGTTATCAATCAAAATTTGTGTGCTATCCTCTACTACTAATTGAGCATGCACAGTAAAACTAAAAAGAGTCATAAAAAGATACAAGAAACTGAATACTATTTTTTTCATGTTATAATTTTTGTTTAAATTGAGTAATGTAAATAAGTGTTCTGTGGTAAAATTAGGTGTGTAATCTAAATTATTTTTCATTTTTTATTACAAAATCAAATCTAAATTTGATGTAATAAAACAGTTCTAAAAAATAAAGATGTAAAGATACGTATAAATTTATTAACAATAAAAAATCATCTTATACTGATTTTATACTATTTATCATCTGTACGGACTAGCAACATATCTCTAATCAAAAAAAGTTCAAGAAGACTTATTTTCTTATTTATTTTAATTAAATCCAAATTACCTATTATGTCAAATCAAAAAACACACAAAGTATTTAACCTTATCATTCTTGATGAAAGTGGTTCGATGGAATCAATCAAAAAAACTATTATTAGTGGTTTTAATGAAGTCGTCCAAACCGTCAAAGGAGTAGCCAAAGAATATCCAGAACAGGCTCATTTTATTACACTTGTTACCTTCAATTCTCTAAAAATAAATATTCTTTTAGAAAATGAAAGTGTAGAAAAACTAAAAGAAATTGATGAAAGACAGTACAGTCCCACAGCAGGAACACCTCTTTTTGATGCGATGGGAAATAGCATTTCACAGCTTCGTAAAATCACTCAAACACATTCGGATTATAATGTTTTGGTAACTATATTGACAGACGGAGAAGAAAATTCATCAAAAGAATACAATGGAGCAACCATCAAAAAAATGGTAGAAGAGTTAAAATCACAAAACTGGACATTTACCTATATTGGTGCAAATCACGATGTAGAAAAATTTGCAGCAACAATTTCTATCAATAACACAATGAAATTTGAGGCAAATGAGCAAGACATCAAAAAAATGTTTAGCAAAGAAAAAGCATCACGAATGAGTTACAGCAAAAAAATTAGAAATAAAGAAGATACAGGTAGTAATTTTTATGAATAATATTTTGCGAATTACAAATGCTATTTTTTATGGTGCTATTACTTTTATTTTGGTAATAGCACTTTCTGTTTTTTACTTTTTTGGAAGTAAATTTTTAGAAAAAGACAGTGATTTAGTAGGAGAATGGAAAATCGAACAGATGAGTTCAGCACTTATTGAAGGAAAAAAGTATTATTCAGAAGAACAAAAACAAATTCTTCTTCAACGAGATTCTGTCCTTCTTTCAAAGAAAAAGATTTTATTCTTAAATTTTGAAACAAGTAGTTTTATTTTCAGAGATACAAACAATGGAAAACTAGAAAGCAACTTTTTTGAAACTGAAAAACCTATCTCTTGGCATTATCTGAAAGAAAAAAAACAAATTGCCTTATATAGACACAAAGAACCTAATGTTTTTTGGGAAGTTATTACACTTTCAAGTTCAATGTTAGAAATCAAAACTATTTATGGAAATAGAAAATGGGTAATAAAATTTTCTAGAGTAATGAGAATGTAAAATTAATTCAACTAAATTTAATCAAAAATCTTATGAAAAATGAAACGTCTTTAGGCAAACGCATTATGAACCTTGCCAATCAACTTAACGATAAAATTTATGACCTTTTATACAAAACTGAAAGCAACATAAACGATATTCATTCCCAATTACAAAAATGGTTTGATGAATATGTTGCTCAACTTGTAGAAATGGGCAAGGAAAAAGAAGCATTATCCACAGAAGAACGAGAAAAAGTCGATAATGATATTATGCAAGAATATTTCAAACTAGACCAAGAAAGACACAATGCTATTTACATAAAAAAGCATGAAGAACTTTATGAGGCAAGTGAAGACACAGCAAATCTACTTTTGAAATTTAATATTATTACGCAATACAGTGATTTTGCATTACTCAAAAAACAGAATCCAGAGGAAGCCGAACGATTGGGTTTATAGATTAAGAAACATAACATTCCAATTCTTTCAAAGCCGTCCAAAGTCCTAGTTTTTTGGTTTTGTCAGAATGTAGAGCCACAAAATTATGCGAAACAATCCACGTAATTGCTTTTATTTTGGTTGGTTTATATGTTTCAAACTCATGTGGAACGCCTAAATTTTTTGTATCCACACCAAAACTAACTACCGAAGTAGGTTTTAATTTTTTGTACATATCCAGAAAATTCGCCTTTGTTTTTGCCATATTTACAATCGCTACATCATTAAGCGAAAGTTGTCCTGCTGCCAAAATTCCTGTCAGAAGTTTATTGTCAGCATCTTTTAGGTTTTCTTGTTCAGTTTCCTTTATCAAAATCAAAAAGTTTTTACGGTTTTTTCCGAAATAAGAAAAATCTGTATCTAAAACCTCTTTATTTTGATTTTCAGAATTATCTGATTTAATTTTATTAATTTCTTGTTTTAGAGTTTTTGGTTCTTGATTTTGAGAAACTTGTCTTGTTTGACTTTCCTGTGTTGGATTTTCGTTTGCTTCAATTTCCCATTCTGATTTTACTGCATCAATGTAATACATTTTTTCTGTAAAAACGTAGGGCAAAAAATCGTATTCTTGTTCTTGTGTGTCCATAATTGTAAACTTTAACCCTAAAGGTTTCTGAAAACCCTTAGAGTTTACTGTTTAAAATTTCTTTATTTATTTTACTAATCAATTCCCAGCCTTCATAAATAAAACCTGTATAAAGTTGAATCAAAGATGCTCCAGCTTCTAATTTTTCTAGTGCATCTTTTGGGTTATGAATTCCTCCTACTCCAATAATTGGAAAGGCTGCATTTGATTTTTGATGAAGATAAGCAATTACTTCTGTACTTCGGTTTTTTAATGGTTTTCCACTTAGTCCACCATTTCCGATAGTTCCTACTTTTTGAGATTCTGTTTTGAGATTTTCTCGGCTGATGGTTGTGTTTGTGGCAATTATTCCTGCAAGATTAGTTTCTTTAGCAATTTCTATAATATCATCAAGTTGAGAATCAGTAAGGTCTGGCGCAATTTTGAGAAGTAACGGTTTTGGATTTTGTTTTTCTTGATTGTGATTTTGTAGGGTTTGTAAAAGTTCTGTTAGTGGTTTTTTTTCTTGTAACTCTCTAAGATTTGGTGTATTTGGCGAACTTACATTTACCACAAAATAGTCCACATAATCGAAGAGTGCGTCAAAACAAATCAAATAATCGTTTGTCGCTTCTTCATTCAGAGTAACTTTATTCTTTCCAATATTTCCACCAATAATAATATGTGGTTTTTTGGCTTTTATTTGTTTCAATCTTTCGACGGCAATTTCTACACCTTCATTATTAAAACCCATTCTATTGATGAGTGCATTATCTTCTTTTAAACGAAACAAACGAGGTTTTGGGTTTCCGTCTTGTGGTTTTGGTGTGAGTGTTCCTATCTCTATAAATCCAAAACCGAGCTGGTCTAGCTCTTCAATCCATTTTGCATTTTTATCAAAACCTGCTGCCAAACCTACAGGATTTTTGAACTTTAGTCCAAAAACTTCTTTTTCTAATCGTTTGTCTGAGTTTATGGAATTTGTTACAATCGTTTTCCCTCCAAATTTTAGAAGGGTTTGTAATCCTGCAATGGCTGTATAATGTGCTTTTTCAGCATCAAGTTTGAAAAAAAGAGGGCGTAGAAGTGAATACATAACAACAATTACGAATTAAAGATTACGGATTACGAAATGAACATTCAGCGAAGCTAATTTAATACACTAAAATTAATAGCTTATTTCTTTAAAATAGTACCTTAATTAATTTCTATTGCATACAGTGTAAAATTATGATTTCACAAAAATACAATTATTTCTGTAAGATATGGTTAGGGAGAGGTTGTTAGGATTGAAAATACAGATTGAATACAAATTTATTAGAATAAAATGAATTGTAAAGTAAATACAGTTTTTAGGATGAAAAAATTTGGGTTATCTGACAATTTTTGTGGAGCGTCTAACATGGTAGTTAAATTACAACTCATTAATACACTTATTTGCCTTTCTGTTCCATAGAAACTTGATATTGGTAGCATTTAGAATAGGTAGTAAAAAATGCTATAAAACTCCTAACGGAGTAAAAATCAAAATTTCACAAAAATTGTCCGATAACCTCAATTCGTAATTCGTAACCTATCCTTTTCTTTTAATCTTATCAATTTTATCTCTTACATTTTTGGGAACTCGCTTTTTTGTAGAATTCATTTCTAAAAGCCCTCCCAAAAGCTCTGGGTCTATACTTGTTACGATGGTTTCTAGTGTTTCCATACGCATTTCTAATTCGTGATTGCGTTGTTTTAGCTCTGCAACTTCTTCTTTTTCTTTCTCTGAAATGGTATTTTTATTAAAAAAGGCAATTTTGGTTAGGATTCCAATAAGGAAAATAGAACACGAAAAAGCAAAAATCATCATTAGGGCAGCCATAAAAATAAAATTAGAAGTTAGAAGTATGATTTTAGAAGTGAATACAAAGTAAGACTAGAGTTAGAGAAATAATTAGTTGAGCATAAATATGTTTTGAAAACTATTATACAAAAAAAAGTCCGATAACTTATCGGACTCTTTTCAACTTACAACTTAACCCTATTGATATGAAAACGTTAAAATTTAATAGAAGATAAATAAAACTATTTTCTAAAACTATCATTCTTCTACTATTTTAAGCTCTCAAAACTTTGAATTTCTGTTTCTCAAAGAATCCCTAAAACTATCTTTGAAAAAAATTCTTTTACAATCAAATTAACAAGTACACTTACACCATAACTCATTGATTTATAAGTGTTTAGTTGTTGATTGTATTATTAGAACGGAAAATATATCTCTTGGGTTTCTTAAAAGACAATAATTATTTACAAATTCTGAATTTATTTTGAATATTTAGTAACTTCACTCAAATAATTTCACCATTTATACAAATTTTAAATAATTTTAAGATATTTGGATTCATTTATTTTTTAAAAATATATTTAACCCTAAGGCTCTTGGAACTCTTTAGAGTTTCGACAACTACTTTTGATTGAGTAAACATTTACCCCTCCTAAATAGGTTTATGTATAATAAATAGTTCAACTTTGGTAGCGAAATTAGTCTTGGATTAAACTTTATAGAAAAACCTTTATCTAAATACTAATTTCTTTCCCTATTTAATTTTTTAACCTTATGCAATCAATTTTTACACGTATTTTTATAGTCTTTGTCTTATTCTTGTTTCATTTTGAGTTTGCCAATGCTCAAAATTTATATTTTCCTCCACTTATAGAAACGGAAGAAAATAACTGGGAAACAATGTCAGCTTCAGAACTAGAATGGTGTGAGCAGCATATCGATAGTTTATATACATTTTTAGAAGAGAAGAATACAAAAGGTTTTATTGTTTTGAAAAATGGTAAAATTGTTTTGGAAAAATATTTTGGAACTTTTACTGGTGATAGTGTTTGGTATTGGGCTTCAGCAGGAAAATCTATGGTCGCTACGTTGGTAGGAATTGCACAGCGTTCTAGTTTGTTGGATATTAATAAAAAAACCTCAACTTATTTGGGGGAAGGTTGGACAAGTCTAACAAAAGAACAAGAAGATAAAATCACAATTCGCCATCAAATGACAATGACAACAGGGCTGAGAGAAGCTGATATTACAGGAGTAGATAATTGTATTGAACCTTCTTGCTTAAATTACGGCTCTGAACCTGATACTCGTTGGTATTACTATAATTCTCCGTATCGTCTTTTACAACATGTTTTGGATAGCGCAACAGGAAAACCTATCAATCAATATTTTGCAGAGCGAGTTACTCGCAAAACAGGAATTACAGGAGCTTTTTTAAATTATATTTTAGTTTCCAAACCTCGTAGTATGGCTCGTTTTGGTCTTTTGATTTTGAATAAAGGAAAATGGGAAAACAATCCTGTTTTGAATGATGCTATGTATTTTGAACAAATGACAACGACTTCTCAACTTCTTAATCCTGCGTATGGTTATTTGTGGTGGCTCAATGGAAAAGATAAATTTAAAATTCCTGCTTCGGATGAGATTTATGAAGGTTCTATGATTCCAAATGCGCCTTCTGATATGATTGCAGCTTTGGGTGCAAATGACCAAAAAATTTATGTTGTTCCAAGTCAGAATTTAGTAGTTGTTAGGGTAGGAAATAGTGCCGAATCTGATAGATTAAATGCTGTTTCTTCTTTTGATAATGAGCTTTGGGGTAGGATTTCTAATTTATCTTGTGATTCACCTGTTTTGACGAATGAAGACGAAGGAGAAGAAAATATGAAAGTTTTTCCGAATCCAAGTAATGAGAATTATTTTTTAAAGATTCCGAATGGTAGGTATGATATTGCTATTCGTGATGCTTTGGGGAAGGTTATTTATAAAGCACAGATTACTCATTCTGTTCGTATTGCTGCCAGTAAATGGAAAAAAGGAATGTATTTTGTCGAAATTACCCCTATCGGAACAAAAACAACTACTTATTTGAAGATTGTGAAAGATTAGTCATTAGTAAAAAATTATATTTTGAGTTAGTTTGTTTTCTAACATAAAAAAAGCCAATTATTTTTACAGTATATTGTAAAATAATTGGTTTTTTGCTTGTGTTTTAGTTCTGTTTAGCTATTTATGCAGTAATGAAGCGTTCTTTTAACTGCTTCAAATGCTCTAATGATGGGCGAATTTGTTGTAAATGACTATGAATAACAGTTTTTGTTTCCATCGGAATTTCATCTATTTTCAAGATTTTTTCATAATCTTCAATGGCTGCTTGTTCTACTCGCTCGCATTCATCTACTACGACTTCAACATCTTTTCCACCTACTAGAGATTTTAAATTTATCCATAGGTGATGTAAATCTGTTGTAATACTTGTTTCTTTTTTAGGACTTCCTCCTAGTTTGGCTATTTCTGTTTTTAATTCGTGTCCAAAATCATAACGTTGTTTTATTGATTTTGTAAAAAAGTCTTTTAATTCATGATTTTCGGCTTCTTTAGCAGCTTCTGTATAGCCTTTTTCAGCATCATAATTTTTTTCGATAAGTTCGTTTAAGGCTTCTACTGCTTTTCTATTTGATTCGTTGTTCATATTATTTGTAGTTTAAAAAATTAAATATTAAAAAATGTATTTATAACTATATAACACTTGATATACTAAATTGTTTTTATTGTTTCATTTTTTTTGACATAAAAAAAGCAATTCTATTTCAAAATTTCATAAAGAAATTCAGAAATAAAATTGCCCTCAAAGTAATTTGCTTTGAATGAATACTCAATTAATTGGTATTCAGAATAGTTTTATTCGTTTGAGCCGATGTTAGTCGTAGCTACCACTACTTGTAAACTATCTGCACTAAGGTGTACATTTACATAACCATTATAGTTTATAAGTTCATCATAACTTGCAGTTACAGTAGCTGTATTTGTAGAGTTTTCAATAGGTCCAATATTGAATGCTACATCACCACCACTTCCTGAAACACCATCGTGAATATGTGCAGGATGACTACCTCCATCAGGCGCACCTGTAAGACTCGTAGTTACAGTCGTACTTGTAGCATTTACTTCAGTGAAAGTAACTGTACCAGCTACACCAGAACCACCAACACTTTCAAGCGTGTATGTTTTAGTTTGTAAAGGATCTTCGTCATCTGAGTCATCACCACAACTAGCAGCCATAAATGTGAATAAAATTAGAGCCATGCTCCACATTGCTGTTTTCCAATAATTTTTCATAATAGGGTTTGTTTTAGTAAAAAAAAATAATTTAAAGTAATCAGCCACACTAACAACCTACTTCCTTAGATTGTTTTTATAATTCCTTAATAATTTGTTAAAAATCACTAAATTTATTCTCAAAAACTTCACATTGCATTTATAATTATTCAAAAAATCATTTACAAAACAGCTAACTCTTTCAGTATTATATTTTTACTACACAAAACCCATTAAATCACATTCTTAATCATTTCTGCTATTTGTTGCAAAACCTTTCCACTTTTTTCTTGGTAAACATAACCTACTTCATAATCTTCTTCTATTACCTCTGAAAAAATATTACTTGCAATATCAATAACCACAACGACAGCACGGTTAAGCAAAGCAATTTTGAAAATACGGTGTGGAAGATTTGTTGCGCCAGAAGTTCCTATGATAAAAAGTACCTCTGTATCTTCTGCTATTTTCAAGGCAGACTCAGCTTTATAATATTCTTCATTGTAAAATTCATCAAACCAAAGAACGTGAGGACGCAAAAATTCATTACATTTTTTGCATTTGAGTAGTTTTATTTCTTGCTTTGTCAAATCTTCCTCTCTTTGTTTGGGAATGTTGGGAAAGGGATATAATTCTTTCGAACATTCTTTGCTGCATCTAGCATAATTCAAATCTCCGTGTATGGGATACATTCGATGATAAGTATTTCCAGCTCTGATATGCAATCCATCTACATTTTGAGTAATGAGCGCAAAATTATCTCCTAGCATTTGTTCTATCTCTACCAAGGCGTGATGCCCAGAGTTGGGATTAGCAGCTCTACAAACCGTATTACGAAATAAAAACCACTTCCAAACTTCTAAAGGTTGCTTCAAAAACATTTGATATGTTCCTATTTCTTGGGGTTGATAATTGGTAGAGCCTACTTTCCAATAGCCTTCTGTTCCTCTAAAAGTAGGAATACCACTTTCAGCCGAAATACCTGCGCCTACTAAAAATGTAATTCGTTTATTGGAATTTATGGCTTGTTTTAGGTGGTCTTTTAGGGGTTGTTTGTTCATTTTTGATTCTATTTTTCTTTATTAAAATCATTCAAATCTTCTATAAATCTATTACTTCTATCTTCATCACTTTCTAATAAATCTTTGAAATCTTCTGCATATAAATGAATAGTTTCTGTGTCTTCGTGGTCAATCATTACGATAGGGTATTCATTTTCTTCTCTATTTTGATTTGTATCAAAACAAAGAAAGCCCCAATCAGAAAAATCGGCAAAATAAATAAAACCATTTGGCATAAATTCATCTGCAAATATTTCTTCTCGTTCTAGAATATCATCAATCGTTTTGTTAGGTAAATGAGAAGGAAAGTCTATTCCATAATCTTCTAACATAAACTCTTTAAAATATTTGTACTTCAAAAACTCTCTGTAAGATTTGGGTAGCTTTTTATTTATTTTGTTCTCTAACTCATCTAATTCTTCATCTGTAATAGAACTAGCAACAGGTTTCCATATTTTTTATTTTTAGCATCTTCCTTTTCAATCATTTCTTTAGGAAAATAATAATCTTCAACACTCATAGCAAACTCTTCTTTTTGCATTCTTTCGAAAACCTCATCTACTATTTTATATAACCATTTCATATTTTTGATAATTTTAAATTAATTGTTGTGAGTGTTCTGTGTGCCACAGAACACGGAGGTTGACTATATATCTCTAGTTTAAAGAAGGTATTATATTAAATATCTTATCATTTTCTGTTCTGAATATTAAATCACTTGTAGATTTTTCTAAATGTTTTTGTAAAACAATTGGAAATCCATTATTTTGATACCCACTAGAATCATCGTTAATTATAGCTATTCTACTTTCAACCTGTCTAAATATGTAATCAACTTCCTCAACTAACTGAAAATTAATAGTTGCTTTTCTTACATCTTGTTGAAAATATTTAGTTGTAGAACCTGTAATATACTCTAGTAAATACAATTTACTTCTATATTTTATTACCCCATTATAGGTAACTCCTTGTATGCCTATATTTTGATGACTACTAAAACTATCCTTATAAATATTCTTTAATAGCTTATTGGTGTCATGTTTGAACCTATCTCTCTGTTCTTTTTCTTTTTTTTCCCTATAAGATAAAGAATGACTATTTACAATTCCTACTATAAAGTTGGCTACATCAAAAACAGCAGCAGACAACAATTCTACTTTTTTTATATCAATTGGAACATAATAAAAAATATCTGTACTATCACTATTAGCCTTTGTTTCTTGAATATTATAATAAGATTTATACTGTTGAAATATAACAGAAATTGTTTCTATATCTTCAGAGGAAATTGAATTACCGTAAACTTCTTGACTAATCCAACCACCATCAGTTACAATTAATCTATTTCCTCTTTCTGTTACAAATACAGAAACAAACTTATCTGTTATAGTAACAAGAGGAGTAATTATTTCAAGAGTAGATTCATGTAACTTAAAACTAAACAAGTTACAAAAATCTTTTTTCACCAAATTATATAGTTCAATATGATTATTCAAAATTGATATTTTTTAGAGGGTCTGTATTACTTGTTTTAAAAATAACTCCATCATATCTTTCAATAAATGGATAGCTCATATTATCCGTAAATGTAACACTTTCTTCACAAAATAATTCAACTCCTTTATTAATGTCTTTTTCTATTTCTGCAACTACTTTTGAATTCTTCAATTCATCAGTTTGATAAGCTGTATTATGACCCAAATCATCATAATATTGAAAATGAGGAGTACGAACCTGTCTGTTAGAAAGAGGCGTGTTTGGAGAATTATTATTATGCGCCCCTCCAGAAGCATCAAATCGAAAAAAAGGTTGAGGACATATTGTTTTAGACATTAATTTGAAGCCATATCTCTTCGTATAATCTTTACTAGCTTCTATAAGCAATTCTAAATCACCAACTTGAACACTTTTTACATTACAAGTCGCTATCTTAGCATTTGCCTTATTTTTTTTATCTATCAAACATATATTTGCTCTATCTATTTCTTTACTCTCATGTCTAACTTTTTCGTATATATGATAATTATCAACTATCTTTTTATTTGGTTTTTCAGGCATAAAATATTATTGATTGATACATTAAGTAGTTATATGCTACAATTTTGTTAGATTTGATTTTTTATTTCAAAAAACACAATTTTATATTTCTGATGCGTTTTATAGCTCCCCTAAGTATTTTTCAAGAACAGGAACTTCGTCGTTATTTATCTAGTAGTGATGTAAAACTCTTACCAAGAGAACGTAAACGATTTAGTTCAATTTGTTTGAGTTCCAAACATAAGTTTACTATTAAGGAGCTTTCAGCACAATTTGATGTGAGTGAAAATAGTATAAAAAGTTGGTTTGATAGGTACGAATCAATGGGCTGTTTGGGGCTTTTAGATAAAAACATGGCTCATTCTCAAAGTAGTTTAGCTACTGAAAATGCAGAAATTATTTTAGAAGCTGTAAAACAAACACCTCAAAATTTAAAAAGAACCGTTGTTTTATTGAAAAAAGAACATCAAATTGAAACTAATCCTTCTATTCTAAAACGTTTTCTTAAAAAAAAAAGTGGAGTTGGAGACGAATACAAAAATCGCTAAAATCTCAACGAGATGAGTGGATGCACGACTTTTTTAAGAAAGAGCTTGACTGGTGGTTAAAAGAAGAAGAAAAGGGAGAGGTAGAAGTGTGGTTTAGTGATGAGAGTAGTTTTCATCTAAATCCTAATAGTATGTATGGTTGGCAAGAAAAGACTTTGGAGACGCTTAAAAAAGTATTTTTACCTGCCAACCGTGCTAGAGGAGCAAATATCTTAGGATTTATGCGAACTAATAATGAAAGCGAATTTTATGAATTCTATCAATCTATGGATGCAGATACGTTTATTGCTTGTGTAAATAATTTTATTGAAAAACGAGCAAAAGGGCAGAAAATACTCTTGATTTTAGATAGAGCGACCTCTCACAGCAATCATAAAGTAGATAAAGCAATAAAAAAGTGGAAAGAAAAAAATGTATTTATTCAATTCCTTCCTTCTTATTGTTCAGACTTAAATTATATTGAAATGTTGTGGAAACATATTAAGCATTATTGGTTAGATATAGCAGCTTGGACAAATGTGAAAACGCTCCAAAAGGCTGTTTTAGATATATTAGCTCAGTTTGGAAAAGAAAAAGAATATACTATAAATTTTGCACCCTCTTAATTAAAATAGCATTATTAATAAGAGAAAATCAAAAATAACAAAATTGTTATGAGCAACTACTTAAAACCTAAATATATAAAATAATTATCAATTTTCTAATGCTCCATGTATATGACATTCAAAAACCTTACTGCGCCAAATTAAACCTTACCTGCACACCAAAAGCAGTATTATAACGAGGAAAAGAAATTTAAACCTATAAGGTTTTCAGAAACCTTATAGGTTTGTTGTCTATTCAAACTCTAGTTCTTCTTTTAATACTGCTGCGTGTTCTTTATGAAATTCTTGAAAGGCTTTTCTGTCTCCAAACCAGTCTAATACTTCATCTCTCTTTATTTTGGTAGATTTTTGTGATAAAAAAGCATCATAAGATGAATATATCCATTCATCAGTAGTTTTGCAAAATTTATGATGAACAGGATTTTGATGAATATAATTGATAAGCGTAGTATAATAGCTTTCTTCTCTTACAGCTTTGCGTTTGGTAAAATCTAAGAAAAGTGCGCCCTTTCGTTGGTATTTTATGTTATAAGATTTAGCATAGCTATTCAAAAAATTGCTAAGGTGTTGCATTACTAGCTTGTGTGTGTCTCCTTTGTATTTTGGAAGTTTAGCAAGTTCGCTTTCCTCCTTTATACGCACTAAAAAATGAAAATGATTTGGCATCAGACAATAGCAATAAGTTTCCCAAACTTGACTCATATAATGGTTGTAACGTTTGAGGAAATAGCGAAAGTTATCATCATTACGAAATAAGTTTTCACTTCCCACAGCATGATTGAAAACGTGGTAAAATGTATCAGCTTCGAAAGCATCTTGATATTTCATTTCTAAAAATAAAAAATAAACGCAAAAGCTCCAAACTTAATGATTTAAACCTATAAGGTTTCTGAAAACCTTATAGGTTTGGAAATATCCTACTGCGCCAAATTAAATCTAACCTGCACACCAAAGGCAGTATTATAACGAGGAAACGAATTACTCAAACGTGGTTTATTAATTGCCCTATCAAAATAAGCTGTCAAGTTTACACGCTTATTGACCATGTAGGCAAGCGTTGGTTTGAACTGTAAATTGAAGTTTCCACCTGTAAAATCGCTGTCTTGTGTTCCATCAGTATCTATTTTGCGCTGAATCACTTTTGTATCTCTAAGTGTAACAGCACAACGGAACGTCAAATCATTTTTTAAGATCACATCCGTAAATGGAATTTTTACGCCTTTTCTGACAAAACCAACATCAAAAACAAAGTCATTATTTCGCTGTTCGGCAAGCTGTGAGTTAGACAGATTTAAAGAAAGTGTACGGTCTTTATTGAAATTGAAACGGAAAGTAATATCATTATTAGTACGGATATTAATTCCGATAAGTGGGCTAAAACGCTCTGTAATACTGACTTGATTTACCACAAAAACAGGTAATAAATCGCCAGTTTCTGGGTCGACAAGGTCAGCCAAAGGAACATTGTATTCTGTTATTCCTAAGTTTAGATAAGAGAAATCATACAAAAGCGAAGACGTATAACTACCAACTGCATACGTAGATTGATAACCGTGAGTAATGCTAATAGAACGGAAACGGTCTTTGAAAACTTCTAAATTAGTAAGACCATTGTAGGTCAGTCGCCAATTTGGTAATGGAATACGTGGAAATTCAGAGGTCGTACTTCTACCTGAATAAGCAGACAAAAATGCAGGAATCAAAACATCTTGCGAACCCAAATCATAACTTCCTGCTTGATTTTCAGCATCCAAACTAGCTTTTACAGTTGCTCGGTTAGCAATAAAATCATCAAACAAAGGAGAGTTTCCAAACTCATCATCGCCAGTAAAGGCTGTCGACAAACTAAAATATGAAATATTGTAATTACCTGTTCTTACAGCAGTTTCTGAAAGATAATCATCTGTAAAAGGGTCATAACGCAGCACTTCTGAATAGTTTGCGCCTTGTGTTCGTTGTCCTTCTATCTGCAACTGAAAATCCTTCAATGGTTCTATATCTAGTCGTAAACTTAACGTTTTGGCTTGATCTTGAACAATCGGATTTGTCTGTGATGCCGACCTTGATAAATAACCATTATTTGCCATATCCAAAATATTATCTCGGCTTTGGCTTCCCAAAACAAACGGCACTCCAGGAGCTGCAAAGTTTTGGTCTAGTCCTAAATAAGTCGGTGTTGTCAGAAGATTTGGAAGCATTGTATTTCCATTGACAGAATAATTAAAGGTAATTCGTTTGACAGATAAAAGTGCTTTTACTGCACCTTCACCAACTCCACCACCAGAAGAACCTCCTTTTTTACCTTTCTGATTTGCTATTTCTGCTTTTAGTTTTTCTTCAATGCGTTGCTGTTTTTTATTTATCCTCGCAACTTTTCTATCATACTTTTCATTGATTTTTTCTTGTTTTGAAGAATCTAATTGAGCAACTAAAATAGTATCTATCAAAACAGAATCGACAAGTCTATCTAATTTGATATTTCGAACTTTATTTTTTCGTTCTTTTTTATCTCTAAATTTCTTAATTCTATATTCCAAACGCTTTTGTTTTGGCGATTCGGTAGGACGAGAAGTAGCATTATTTTGATTATCCCTACCTTTTCGTTTTGGTGCAGTTACTTCTCTCAAATACGGACTTTTATTATACAATTTCTGCATATCAATTTGTCCATTTATCAAAAACTGACTGCTACTTCTTGCCATATTACCAAGCGTATCAGCAACTCCAACGGCATTTGCTGTCCACGTATAATTGGAAGAACGACGAATATCTGCATTCAAGAAATCAATAGCTGGGAATTTATCCAAAGGAACACGATAATTTAATGTTGTGGCTTGTGAAAAGAACTTCATTCTACCCAAAGATTGAATATTTGACCAAACCGAATCTCGTTTTTCTTGTGTGTTGAGTTCTCCTGCTGGCTCGTCAATAATTGCTGAAGCCGTAGCATTATAATCAGCTAACAAACTTTTGGTAAAATTCCATTGAACGGTATAATTTCTATCAAAGAAAAATGATTTTTGAAAGAATGGCAAAACTCCATCTGTGTTGAGTTGGGCATTTCGATATTGTGTTTTGGCAAAACGACGGTTTACTTGTCCTGCAACTGTAATATTATTGGGTAGATAATTGAAATTAAAATCCCTAATAAATTTGAGATAAGGCGCATTCAATAATTCATTTTTCTTAAATGGCTCAAACGGTTTTACATCAAAACCATAATTATACACCAAACCAACTTTAGTTTCTCGTAGCTCATCAGTAGCCAAACGAATATTCGAACGCTTCGAATCGGTATAAGAAACCGAAGCAGCAAAGTTTTCAATGTCCCAAAAATCCTCTTTTGCATCTGGATTTACTCGCTGTTTTCGGATATTGGTTAGGTTTATACTTCGCCTTGTGAGTCTATCCTGCACCAACTTTCTATAATCACTCCGTGCTGCATCATTATCAAAAGAAGTTTCTAGTGAACGTTCTAATCGAATATCTGGGTCAAGAGGATTGAAAAGTGGTGTTATTCGTGTCTGTTCGTAACCTACAAATAAAGGAAGTGAAATCCCCAAACGATTCAAAAATATTTTATCTAATTGAGTAGCAGCAGAAACATCATAAAATAAATTTGTTTCTCTAGAACGATCAGAAATTCGGTCTTGAATTCCTCCAAAAAATGGCGTACTGTATCGTAAAGCTGCATTTACGGTAGCAAAATCAGCAAGTTGGGTTTGTAATTGTAGGTTTGTCGCCCAGCCACCTTCTTTATTGAAGTCAGTTACTCGGAGTTCATTTGCCCAAACACAAACCGATTTTGGCTGTTCGTCCTCTGTTTTTGGGTTTCGAATTCCTATCATAATTGTCTGAACACTACTAAGGTCTGGATTTCCAACTACTCGTAATTTATACTTTTCAAAAATTCGTTCATACGGAACTCTTACGCTCAGTCCACTTGCATTTCGTTCTGTTTTGGTATCATAAAGAGCATCAAAAGGCAAATCGATTTCATTTTCTTGTAACCAAATTTGATTTGGAAGCGAAGAACCTGCTGCCGACATTGTCAGAGGAACTTCAATTTCATAGTAATTTTCTTTAAAATCTGTTCCCAAACGTAAAAAAGCCGTTACATCTCCATTTTGTGCTGTTGCACTATTTGCGTGCAAAAACATTTTCAAACGCTTATAAAACACAAAATCAAAAATAATATTTTTATAGGCTGCACGACTATCTCCATCTTGTAAATCTTCTACACAAAGTTGTATAGATTGTTCATTTAGACGAGCTTGAGTAATAGAAGTTGGGTCAGTATCACGCTGAAAATTCGGTGGAACGGCATACGAGATTCCTTGAGAATTAGGACTTGCATCACTTCCATTTTCTTCAATATTAACAGTAGAAATAATAAAACTAGGGTCATAAGGTTCAACAGGACGAGCCAAACCTTCATCTTGCAACGAAGCAAAATAAGGTCTCCATTGCGCTCCCACAAACTGAAAATGTGCCATACGCATAACCACAGGCTGTTCCCAATCTGTCATAAACAAACGAATAAAACGAATAGACTTAAAGCCATCAATACTTCCAATTTTATCATCAAATTCACGAATCGGAATACGGAATTGATACCAATTTACTCTATCACCATTGCGTTCAACAGTTACTTTATCAACTACATATTTATTACTTTCCAACTGATTTGGTCTTAAATCCAATTCGTATTGATAATATCCATCCAAATCTGAAAGTGTATTATCTCGGTTCAAATCTTCATTATCAGGCAATGTTGTTGAAGAAGCTGTTCCCGAGTTTTCAGGTGAGTTTCCTTCTGTTCCATTGAAATCAAAATAACGTCCTAAGATTTTTCGATTTGCATCATCTTGGTCTCCCCCTAAATAATATCTAAAGTTATCTTTTGAAGGGTCTGCTTGAAGTCTTTGAAAAGCTGCTGCACTCAAACGTGGCTGAACGGCTGCTAAATAATCTCTATAAAAAAAACGTTCGTCTTCATCGCTAAGTCCATCAAGTCCTACATCTTGCTTTGCTCTTGCTCCCTCTTCTGCTGAAAAAGCATCTGTCAAAAATTGTTGTGTCGTTACTCGTCCCCAATCGGTTTCTTCTACATCATTCAAATCTGCATCATTGACTGGCAAGCCATTTTCAAAACCATGTCTTCTATCAGGAATTACATCTTCTGAAATATTTCCTAAGTTAATATAAAACTTTCCTCCTGTGGTATTCGAAACTCCTGCACCATCTGGCGTTTCTACACGTCCATTTTGACTTTGAATGAATGGATCCATTAGCCAAAATTCAATATACTGAACATTGATATTATCAAAATCTACATTATACGTAATTCCTTTTGTAATCGCTGCAAAATTTTCTTTTGGATTGCGAAGTGTTCCATCTACATTTAACTCTGGATTGTAATTATATTGTCCTGGATAAGATGGATAATAGGCTAAATCAAATGTAATTTCTGGTGGATTGATTTGTTGATTATCACGCTGTTGAAAAATTTCATTAAACTCTACTTGACGAACATAATGATTTTGTTTGTCTTGGTCTGTAATATTATCAGGAACTTGATCGACAAGTCCACTTGTAAAAAATGCTGTTACATCAACTGTATGCCACGAAAGTTTAGCTCTTTTATACGCATAATTCAATGAATCAAAGCCATTTTCTGGACGGAAAAGTTGAGGTGTACTTCCCAATTTCCACGTTACAGGTTGGCGAGTAAGGTCATACGGAATTTCACTGCTTTCAAAATCATCTACATAAGAAGCTGCTTCTCCTCCGTTTCTTTTGATTACATTATTCTCTCCTGGAATTAGCTGTGCATATTCTCCTCTAAAAGTAATCGTTGATTTTTCTTTTGTGTCTAGTCCTGGGATTGCATCGACCATTCTTGTCAAAAATCCTGATTCTTTCTGAATACTTGCTGTTGCTCCTATCATCGTATTTCTGACTGGCTCAAGTCCTGTCGTAACACGAGTAATAATTGGTCGTTCATTCAAATGTAAAAGTGTTGCTGAAAATTTCACATCTTTATTCAAAATATATTCAGCATCTAATCCCATGATATTACGCTGTTGAACGCTAAACAAATCAGCTCTTTCATATTGAATTGTAATGTCTTTTCCAGAAGCCAAAACACCTTCATTCAATATTCTTACTCTACCGAATTGATAATCAACCGTATAATCTGCACCTTCAGAAAGCATTACCGAACCTGCACGCACCATAACTGAACCTTCAGAAATATTAATCCCTGGTAAAACTACTTCATTTCCTCCTGCACTTTGATACGAACCTTTCAAGAAATATTTACTTTTATTGGCATACAAAACAGCATCGGCTTGAGTTCCATCGTAGAGTTCTTGAAAGACATATTTATCAATAAACTGGACTTCATCGACTGGGTCAAAATAAGTAAGAAGTTTATCTCCAAACGGCTCAACAACTGGAAAAATAATCCGTGCTTGGTCAGACTGAACCGTAATATTTTCTAAATAATCAAAATTTCCATCTACTTGTGGGTCAAGGTTTGGATTCAATCTATCCATATTGGTAAGCTGAACGAGTGGAATATCTTCTGTATTTCTTCCTTCATGCAAACTTGGATTATCAATTCCTGTAATATCATCACGATAAATAACTTGTAACTTAAAATTTTCTTGACGTAACTGTGTTGCTTGAAGAGAATAAATATTTTTCATCATCAAATCCCACAAAGGCAAATCGGTACGAATTGTTGGAGGACTTAATAATTTCATAAAAATAGCTGAATTTGCATCTCTATTTTGATAATCTTCTGTCAACTCTCCTACTTTGAAAACTTCTCCATTGTACGTATATTCATAAGCAACAGCCAAAATTTCGTCATTTCTAAGTGGTTGTTGTAATGAGATATAACCGAGTTGAGGATGAAATGTAAATTCATTATTACTTAATTTTCTTGCCGAGCGAAGAAAAGAATAATCTGTTCCATTTTCAAGATTAAATGCACCACTTTCTAAAAGTTGTGTCAGTTGGTCAGGTGTTCTAGTCAAATCTTTTACTTGCTGATACAAATTATTTGCTCCATTTCTTGCTGCTCCTCCCTGTCCTGCAAAACGTTCTCTAAATGGTGAACCCTCTCCCAAATCCATAAAACCAATAATATTTCGAAGCGTTTCGGTATCGTTATTTCTGTTAGTAACATACACCTCTACACGAGTAATATTGACTCCTGAAACTATACTTGGAACAGCACGAAGAGCCTCTTCATAATTATCTCTAAAAAATTGTCCTAAGAAAAAGTGTTGATTGGCTTCATATTGGTCTGCACGGATTTCAAATTCTTGTCCTTGCGCTCCATTTCTAATCGTAATACTTTCAGAAACTCCTCGTTGATTTGCTACCAATGTATTCAACCAAAGTTTACCAAAACGAAGGCGAGTAGTAATACCCATTAGATTCTGACTTCCTGTAATGAGTGTATTTGTGGTATTCAAACTTACATTTCCAAACTGTACTTGCTGAACAATATCTTCCTCATAGCCTGTATAACCTTGATTAAATTTGTTTTCAAATTGAAAAGCAGCTTTTGTATCAAAATTGGCATTGAGTTGCATTTTTTCGCCTAGCTTTCCCAAAATTGAAAACTGAATACGTTGATCAAAATTAATTCCTCCATTGCGTTGCTGACGAACAGGAATTTGTGGATTATCAATTCGTTGCCACTTTCCACCAAAATCTAAAAGTACCGAACCAGTAGGCTGAATTTCAATTTTATCTCCTCCCAAAAGTCTTCCCAAACCAGACGGCAAAGCAACTTCAATTTTAGGAACTGAACTTGTCGTCGCTGCTTGTTCTTCACTTTCTTCTTGTATTTTTTCTTTGTAATAAGCAACATCATCATAATAGGTCTTCAACTTTGTATAATCTTCTACCGAAATTCTACCCAACGGAGTATAAGAATTCGGAGCATCACGACGCAAAACATCATAAAATTCTCCAGTTTCATCCAAACGATAAACAGCATCAAGACTTCTAGGGTCTGGAAGCTGCAAAAGTGGTGAAGACAAATCAGGCTCTAACATCGGATTTTGAGTTTCTCCTTCGGTAGAACTTGATTTTATTTGTTGGTCATAAAATAGAAGTGAATCTATATTATTTACTACAGTTGTATCTTGAGCAAAAGCAATATTTGCAATAGAAATACCACAAAAAACACATAACGTAGTGATACTAGGAATAAGAAAACGAAAATATATAGAATTTGCAGAAAGCAAATATAAACTATAAAACGAGTGGGCGAAATGGGTTCGCTGCATAAATATTTGTAGCTAAAAGAGTTATCGTATTTTTATCTTACTCTATTTCATTTTATAACTTGAAATAGAATTTCTATCAAAATTGTCTTTATATAATTTTCTTTTGTTAAAAACTTGATACATCAAATTTTTACTTGATTTAGAGTAACACAGAAAATTAAAGGCACTATAAATAATAAGCCAATTACAAAATTAGCATTTTAGAATTTAAAACAAACTAAATTCAAAATTCAGATTTTGTAGAATTAGATAACTTATTACTAAGAGTTTAAAAAGATTGACTAAAACAATTAAATAGAAAAGTAGATTTTTTTCATAGAGGAATTGACCAGCTTATATTTGCTTTTTGAAGTTATAATTTTTGACTAGATATATTATATAATTTTTATACTATATTTTCTTGCTTGAGTTATATAATTTGAGTTTTTATATGTTTATCAAAAATTTTAGAGGAAAGGGAATACAAATATTCTTAAAAAAACACAGATTTCAAAATGATTATAAGTAATTGTATCAATTTTAAGAGTTTACTAACCTTCTTTTTCCATTACAAAAAACTCTACTCGTCTGTTTTTGGTTTTATTTTAAAACTATAACTTCCAAAAAGAAAGATTATTTGATGTATTTTTGTCAAAAAATTAAACGAAATAAAATTAGAAAATGAACTTTATAAAAAATATAGCTTTTACAGTTTTGGGGTTGCTTATTTTTGTTTCTTGTTCGGATAATAAAGTAATGTTAGAAACGAAAATAATATCTTATGATGAAATTAAGCATGAAACATCTACATATTTAGGTGAGGAAGAAGGATGTGATAAGTACGAAGCAAGGTGGAGAATAGAGTTTCAAGGAGCGAGAGATTTCTTTTTCCCAGAAATAGATGATGAAGAATTTGAGTATTACTTTGAAACTACTTTTGAAAAAAGATGGATAAATGGAATTTCACAATGGATTCCTATAGCTACACAACATGAAAATCCTAGTTTGGGATTATCTATATTTGATATTTATCCAACTCATGACGCTTGTACATTTTGGATAGACTCTACTGAGGAAAATAGAGGTTATATAACATTTGAAATTGAATATGAATTATTATTTGTAGAAGAGGGAAATAGTCTTCATACTTCTTTTTATTCTAACTATGATATGATTGACTATTATCGTGATGAAAAAATCATAAATGGGTTTTATATTCCTCATTCTCGTTTAGAAAGATATGATTATAGTGAAATTGATTCTACTAATTATGTATCTATAACAAAAAAAATAAAATATAGAAATACAAAGAAAGGTTTAGAACAAATTAGTGACTCATCAAATTTTGAAAAGTCATTGCAAAAAATTGTAGAATTAGGGGATTTTCTACAAATAAAAGTCATTGAAAAAAAATACTCGAACCTATTTTTACCGATAGGAGATACTAGCAGAGCAGGAGATAAAAAACACTTAGGTAAATATAAACACTATGACAACTATATACTCTACAATTGTTATACACTTGCAGAACTTGATTCTGTACTTCAAGTAGAAAAAAATAATATAGAGTAAAAATTATTTGAAATTAACTGGTAACTGATTACTGTTCACTGCTAACTGATTCTTCCTCGTACATATAATCTTCTCTAATAAGCTCTGCAGGTTCTAAAAATGACTTATCCAATCTATCAAAATGATAAATCCCTAACGCATTTGGAACAAGTTCGGCAATATAAGAACGTCTAATTTGATGCGTTTGGAGATGAAAAATTTCTATAAATGGCACAGAACGAATCAATTTATTTTTGAGTTGATTGGTTAGAAACTCTCTTTCAATTTCATTTTTTTGTTTTAGATATTCTATAAAAAGAGAATCAAAACGAAGTTTTTTAATGGAAAATAAATCGTTTTTATCAACTTTATTAATAAAACTTATTTTGCTAGAATCATTTTGATTATTTGTTTGGGTTACTGTTTTAGTTTCTTCTTTCTCAAACTCTAAAAAACCTTCTTTCTCCACTAAAAAATTACTATAACTTTGTATATCAAAATACTTCCAAAACAGAAAACTCTCATCTGCAAAAGAAGCCTTAAAAGTGGTTGCAATTAAATCAGCCTTATTTTTATTAATATTATCTAGGTACAAAATCGAATTTATTCCTAGACTCTTCCATTGTTTTCGTGCTAGATTTACCCAAACTGTATCGTATTTTTCTGCAAAAACCTTTATAACATTCGTAGAATCAAAACCTATTTTTTGTAAAATATCTCTGCTTCTTTGTGGATGGAAATAATAACCATCTGCTTTATTCTGCGTATTTTTTGGTAGAATATTCGGAAAAATTCCCTCGTGAGCTGGCGAAGAGTAAGACGAAATCTTTTTAAATTCTTCTCTATAAATTCCCATATTCAAAGCCTGTCGAAAAGACTGAATTGTAAAAAAATTAGCATTTAATTCTACCTCAGAAGTATCTAAAATTTGAATCTCAAAACCTGCCGTTTGAAGAATAGGAAAAGAATCTAATCGAATAAACTTTGAAACAAACTCTTTACTTTGAATCTCAGAATTATTTGATTTACTATTATTTTGTATTTCTTTTTGGATAATAAAAGGCAAAACGTTTTGAGTTTGTTGTGTTGAAGGAAGCCAATCTAATTCATCATTTAAAACTTTGTAGGCAATATGTTCAAGGTTTTGATAAAAATAAACGTGTATTTCATCTAAAAGTGGAAGCGTATCTAATTTGATTGTCTTGTGAAAATAATTTTGATTTTTCTTCAACGTAATTTTACGATTATCTTCAAAATAATCAACATAAAAAGCCCCTGAACCAACAGGCGAAAATTTATCTCCCAAACGGCTTTTTTTAGTAGGAACAATCAAAGATTCAGTACAAGAAAACAACTGAATCAAAGGCGAAAAAGGAATTTGCAGATGTATTCTAAATTTTCTTTCATTGATTATTTCAAATGCCTTTTCATAATCTGTTCCTATTATTTCTTTAAAAATCTGTGTTTGAGTAGAGATTTCATTTTCATTATTTATATTCTTTTTTCCTTCACTTTTCGCCCAATTTGTTAAACTTTCTACTACATCTTTTGCTTCTAAAAACTCTTTTGAAGAAGTGCTATGAAGTTGAATATTCGGTTTCAAGACAAATTCCCACGTCAAGCTATCAATCTGCGTTGTAGAATCTGCCAAAGAAGGATAAAAATTTCCGTCATTTTCTAGTCTCCAAAGTCCATTAAAAATCTGATGGACAATTCTTCTCTCAGCTTCATTGGTTATAGAAAGTGGATGTAGAGTTTTGACAATTTCTAATTCATTATACCGAAATATTTTTTGATTGATTTGTTCTTGTTCCTTTTCAGTTTTACAGGAAAAAAGAAAAATAACGGAAATAATAGAAAGGAAAATGTAGAATAAAAATTTCATTTTAGCAGGTAGAGTTTTAGAGTGAGTTACAAAGTTATATAATTCCTCATACTACTAGACATTTTTCAGAAAAATACAAATAGGTCAGTCCCAAAGGGCAGACTGTTTACTGAAAACAGACTACAAACGGTCTGCTCTACGAGACTGATCTATATAGAAAATACTTCTCACTCTAAAGAGTAAGCTACATTCTGAATCAATCAATTTCTTCTATCAAATGCAAAAATTCACTCAACATCATTGCCGTTGCACCCCAAATAGAATCCTCATTTACAGAAAAATAAGGAACGTCTAAAACTATTTTATTTGGTAGAGTTACTTTTTTCTGCAAACGTAATTTTGGGTTTTGAAGAGACGAAAGAGGAGCTTCAATAATTCTATCGACTTCTTTTGGGTCACGGATAAAATCAGGTTTCGAATCCAAAAAACCAACAAAAGGAGTTACCATAGAATCACTCGGTGGAATATATAAATCCGACAAAGAACCCAAAATATTGATTTTTGGAACGATAACGCCTATTTCTTCTTGTGTTTCTCTAATGGCAGTCATCATCAAATTTTCGTCTTGTTCTTCTCTTCCTCCTCCTGGTAAGCCGATTTGTCCTCCGTGATTGTGCATTCCGTCATAAGGAGGACGCAAAACTAAAGGCATCTTCCAGTCAAATTTTTCGTTTCCATTTTCGTCTTGATACGGATAAAGCAACATCAAAACGGCTGCAACTCGTGTTTTTTTTCTTTCTTTGTATTGAAATGAAAATTCTTTTGTTCGTGCCGAAGATTCCATCAATCGCTGTGCTTTTTCAGCAGGACGAAGAGGAGAATCCAAACGGTTTTTGAGTTTTTGTATAAAATCGCTCATTCAGTTATCAGTTTTCAGTAAACAGTTTTTAGTTAATTTCTATTATAATTACAAAATACGACTAGCAGTTACCAGTAAGTAGTGAACAGTAACCAGTTAATTTCATTCTACAATAGAAAATACGCTTAATAGACTTATTTTGTTTAAAATTTAGAGTAGGCATTGTTGGTAATAATACCAAAAACGGCAAGTTTTAAATTAAATTTTGGCTTGAAGCCTTTAAAATACCTTTCAAATAATAATTATGTTTTCGTAATTGGCTTTGCCGAACTATTGGTTAGCTAAATTCGTAATTCGTAATTTTTAATTCGTAATTAATTTATGAAAAATCTAAAAGTTGGTTTAGTCCAACAAACATGCAGTACAAACAGAGAAGAAAACATCAAAAAAAGCCAAGAAGGCATCAGAGAATGTGCCAAAAAAGGAGCTAATCTAGTTGTCTTACAAGAGCTTCACAACAACATTTATTTTTGCCAAAGTGAAGATGTAAATTATTTTGACCTTGCCGAAACTATCCCGGGGTATACTTCAAATGCCATTGCCGAAACGGCAAAAGAATATGGTGTAGTTGTAGTTGCTTCTATTTTCGAAAGACGTGCAGCAGGAATTTATCACAACACAGCCGTAGTTTTGGAAAACGACGGAACAATAGCAGGAACATACCGAAAAATGCACATTCCAGACGACCCAGCCTATTATGAAAAATTCTATTTTACCCCAGGGGATTATGAAAAAAGAAGTGTGAGTGATGAAGGAGCAGGTTTTGAGCCTATCGATACTTCTGTCGGACGTTTGGGAGTTTTGGTGTGTTGGGATCAATGGTATCCAGAAGCGGCACGACTTATGGCTCTCGCTGGTGCAGAAGTTTTGATTTATCCGACGGCTATCGGTTGGGAAAAAGGCGATACACAAGACGAAAAAGACAGACAAAGAAATGCTTGGATTATTTCACAACGAGGACACGCAGTAGCCAACGGTTTGCCAGTAATTTCTGTTAATCGCACAGGTTTTGAAGAAGATTCGACAGGTGTAACTGACGGAATTACCTTTTGGGGAAATAGTTTTGTAACAGGTTCACAAGGTGAATTTTTATTTGAAGGAACGAAAGACAAAGAAGAAAATAATGTTGTAGAGATTGATATGAAACGAAGTGAAAATGTCCGTCGTATTTGGCCTTTTCTTAGAGATAGACGAATTGATGCGTATTCGGATTTACTGAAACGTTATCGTAGTTAAATCATGTTTGAACCGTCGGCGAGGCTCAAATGAAGCCGTCGCCGAGGTTTTCAATATTAGAAATTTATTATTCCTTCTTAAGTAGTTCAATTACCTCATCTATCTTTTCAATATCAGAAATTCTCACTATCTCTTCTTTCTCAGAAGCATTTTTAAACTTGAGAAATAATATATTTTTATGAGAAGAAACCTTGATGATTTTTTCTTTTGGAATGTAAAATTTGTATCCCATTTTAGAACTTACAGCTTGATAAAAGAAAAATAGAACAGCTATCACACTAATTACTCCACCAATTCTAATTTTTTGACTAGAAATAAAAGCAAAAACTCCACCCAAAGCAATTACCAAACAGACTCCTAAAATAGCAATAGCATTTCCATACCTCCTAAATAACTGATTACTCATTTTTTCAGAAAGCTCTTTGGTTTCAGACCAATTTCCTGTTTCAGTTAAATAAATATTTGTGTCATCAATATTGACATAACCCTTTGAGTACTTGAAATGTCTTTGCATAATTTTAATAAATAGTGAATTTATGAAGGTAAATTTAGATAAAAATCAAATTCCTTCACTACATTTGCATACTCTTTCTGCATAAATAAATAATTTATTTTTTCTTTTTATTTATCAGCCCTACAACTAATGAATTTTGATTTACTGCTCTCCAATCTTACCAACCCTACACTTTTATTTTTTGTGTTGGGTATTTTTGCTGTCAAAGTAAAAAGTGATTTAGAAATCCCTGCTGGCTCGGTCAAGTTTATTTCACTTTATCTTCTTTTCGCTATCGGTTTTAAAGGTGGACAAGAACTTTCGCATAGTACATTTGATTTAGAAATTTTATTTTCACTTCTGTTTGGAATTTTTCTTTCTGTAATTGTTCCTCTTTATACATTTTTTATCTTGAAGCGCAAACTTTCTGTTTTTGATGCTGGTGCGATTGCAGCTTCTTATGGTTCGGTAAGTGCCGTTACGTTTGTAGCTGCTGCCTCTTTTTTAGAACTTCAAAATCTCACTTTTGGTGGACACATGGTTGCTGTTATGGCTCTTATGGAAGCTCCTGCGATTGTTGTTGGTGTAGCTTTGATTATGCTTTACAATAAAAAAGAAGATAAAGCAAAAGGAAATGAAGAGGAAGAAATGGAAGAATCTGAATTTAAAATTATTCCTACTCACGATTTTCAGATTGATGATACTTACCATGCTACTCCAAAAAATATTTCCTCTGTTAGTAAAATGAAAAATATCATTATTCACTCTTTTACAAATGGTAGTGTTTTGATGGTTTTGGGAAGTTTGATTATCGGACTTATTGCAGACGAAAAACAAGCCGAAGGAATCAAGCCTTTTACAACTGATATTTTTAAAGGATTTTTAGCTATTTTTCTTTTAGCAATGGGAATTGAAAGTGGAAAAAAACTAAGTGCCTTTTTAAAGTCTGGTTGGTTTGCAGCACTTTTTGCGATTATTATTCCTATTTTTAATGGTTCTCTGACGGCTGTTTTGAGTGGATTTATTACAGATGATATTGCAAATCGTTTTATTTTTGCAATTTTGGCAGCGAGTGCTTCGTATATTGCTGTTCCTGCTGCGATGAAAATTGCTGTTCCACAAGCTAACTCTGGTCTTTTTATTCCGATGGCTTTAGCTGTAACATTTCCTTTCAATATTACTGTCGGAATGCCTATTTATTTTATGTTGATTCAGTAATTTTAAATATCAAAAAAATGGCTAGTGGTTTCATAGAAATTGATGAAAATAAAGAGTTTAGTGTAAGATGGACTGCCTATGATATGATTTTAAACCTTCTTATTAATGAGTTGAATCAAGAACAAGATGTAGATGCTAACATTGTTTCCAGCTTCCTTCAATCTTATACACCTCCACGAAATTTTGATGAGAGTTTAGAGATGGGTTGGGGATTTGTAACAGAAAATGACATAGTTGATCGTATTGTTCCTCTTTCAGAACTTAATGAGCAACAGAGAAAAATATTTTGGAAAACTGTTGAAACTATTTATTCCAAATTGCAAAAGAAAGGTAAGAGTTATTCTACATTACCTCACATGTTATTGAAGGAATTATTAGACCTACAATAGAAATCAAATATTGCCAAATATATAATTTTCATCAATTTTTATAAAAATAATGACCATAAAAGAATTGAATTTATTTGGAGGAATATATTACGGAAATACATATTTAAATCTAACTATTCCCTTAGAAGAGCAGCAAGAATGCTTAACTGAAGATATTTGTCAAATAGAATATAAAGAAAAAAATAGTCTAATTGATATAGGATGGTATCCAGAATATGCAGAAATAACTAAAGATTCTCATTTTAAGATTTACATTATCCAAAATTCGGATTGGGATAATCCGATAGCAGTGTATTCTTGCTATGATATTTCTAAGCTAAAAGAAACTATAAAATTCGCAATCACAGAATTACAAAATTTACCTTCAAAATGATTCCTAGCTTATTTTTATACAAAAAAATAGAAGACAAGTATTTATTTTATGTCCTTGAACTCTCTACTTTAGATGGTCTAAAATTATTACCTCAAGAGTTAGAAAGCGATATTACAGATTTTGGTGCAACAGAATATAAGCAATTCGGTTGGGCTACTCAAAACGATATTCCAAAATTATCAACTGTCAAAGATGTAGTTAGGTTTTTAGAAAATGAACAAGAATTAGGTTTGATTAATTTTGAAGTAATAATCAAAAATTATGGAAAATTATCTTCTCATGATGATGGAGAATGTCATTTTGAATTGGATTCTAAATTAGAATTAATTTCAATTTTCAAAAAAATTCTTCCCTTTCCACATCAAAATAAACTATTGGCTCACTTACTAAAATATCAAAATCAGTATTTGAAAGTAGATGAAATAGGAAATATTATCCACTATCCGACTTTTGATGATTATTTAAAAGCACGAAGAAATGAGTATTAAAAGACTAAATGTACAAGAACAAAATGCTATTACTAAAGATAATATTCTTTCAGAAGCAAAATATTGGAGAGAAAATGGAATACCTTTAGCACTTCATAAAATTTTGCTAGAAAAAGAAATTAATCCAAAAACCACTCTATTTTTAGATTATGAGCAAGATTTTCACGGAATGAATACAGATGAGGGAATTATCGTAACTGCTGAAAAGAAATTTATATCGTTTTCAATGGATTTGAATAAAGATAAAACAGAATTAATGTTTTTAGAAGTGGGAAGATATCACAGAGAAATATGAAATTTCAGAATATAAAAAAGGAATTAAAAAAACGTATGGTTTCTTAGCTTTGGAAGTTTTAGAAGAGTTGAATGCGTTGTAAACCAAAAAAACACTATTATTTCTCCTTCTTTTTTTTTAGTTTTGATTATCTGTTCTCAAAGTTTACCAAATAGAATATTTTTTAACGTATTTTTGAGAAAAATTGATTTTTGTCTGTATCAAAACCTATGAAACGTATTCTTATTTCATTATCTGATTCTGAAAAAGAACAAAAGGAAGAAAAATTATTGCAATGGCTCAAAGAGGAAGAAATCCGAATTGAAGCCCTAGATAGTTATGTTCAGACAGAAGTAAATGAACAGTTGAGAAAAAAAGAAAACGAGACAAAAGACATACTACGAAACGAAGTAAAAGAAGAAATACGAGAAGAAGTAGAACAAAAATTAAAATCAGAAATCACATCAGAAACAGAAGAAAAAGTCAAAAAGACAAGCAAAAAAATGCGTTTGGTGGCTGTTGTTTCTTTGGGTGTAATTCTCATTTTGGGAGGACTTGCATTTTTTCAAATGTTAGAAACAGACAGACAAAGAGAGCTTTTAAAAGAATCTCAACAAGAATCTAAATTACATCGTCAAGTCGTTCAGCAACTTCAAGATTCGATTATTGCTCGTGAAATGCGACATAAAGCAGTTATCAGCAAACAGGATACAGTGATTAGTGATTAGTGATTAGTGATTAGTGATTAGTGATTAGTGAAAAATTGCATTTCTATACTCATTGTTTTGAATTTGTTATCATTAAATAAATTCGTAATTAGCTATGCTGATTATTTCATAATTCGTAATTCATCTATGCTTATTTATTTAATTGGAATGCCAGCTTCAGGCAAATCTACCTTTGGAAGACTTCTCGCAGAAAAACTAAACTATAACTTCTTAGATTTAGATGCTTTAATTGAAGAAGATAACAATTCTACCATTCCACAAATTTTTGAACAAAAAGGAGAAGATTTTTTTAGAAAAGAAGAACAGAAAGCACTTCAGCTTACCTTTAATTTAGAAAAAACTATCATCGCAACAGGTGGAGGAACGCCTTGTTTTTTTGATAATTTGGAAAAAATGAAAGAAAACGGAATTGTTTGTTTTCTGAATATCAAAATAAATGTTTTAGCACAAAGAACCTTTGAAGCCCAGCAAAAACAAAACGATAATCGTCCACTTTTTAAAGATGCTACTTCTTATGAAATGCTTTATGAAATGATTGAGAAAAAATGGACAGAAAGAAAGAAATATTATGAGCAAGCTCATTTTGAAGTAGAAAACAATAATGTAGAAATGTTTTTGAAGAAATTAGAAACGTATTAAAAAATGAAGTTAAGTAGTTAGACAAAATTATTAAATATTTTTTTTATCTTTGTTTTATGAGAGGAAAAAAACGTTTTATTAGTTTGAGTATAGAGGAAGTATCTTCCTTAGAGCAAGGTTGGAAAGAAGGTAAATCATCAACTTTCCGTACTCGTTGTCATTACATTCTTTTAAGCCATCAAGGAAAAAAGGTTAGTGAGATAATGGATTTTTATCAAGTTACTCGCCAATTAGTTATTCGTTGGTTTAATCGGTATGAAAAAGAGGGCATAGCAGGATTAGAGACGAGTAAAGGACAAGGTCGTCGCCCTATTCTTCGTATAGATAATGAAGAAGAAATGAATAAAGTAGAATCTCTAGTTGAAGCCAGTCCTCAAAGTTTGAAAGTAGTTGTTTCTCAATTGGAAGAGGAATTGGGTAAATCTATGTCAGTCAAGACTTTAAAAAGGTTGCTTAAAAAAAAAATGGTGTTGGAAACGCTTCAGAAAAGTAACTGTTAAGAAACCTGACCCTGTTGTATATGAAGAAAAAAAACGTAGTTTAGAATTTCTCATTCTTTTATTTTTAGCAGGCTGTATAGATTTGCGTTTTTGTGATGAGTCTTCCTTCAATTTAGAACCCAATGTTCCTTATGGTTGGTGTAGAATAGGAGAACAAGTAGGCATTAAAAGTAGTAAGGGAGGTAATTTAAATGTATTTGGATTGCTTAACTTGCGTGGAGAACTAAGCAGTTTTGTAAGCACCCAAAACATTAATTCTAAAGTTATCATTGATTGTATAGATCAGTTTGTAGAAACAATTGAAAAAACGACTGTTCTAGTGTTAGATAATGGACCTTGGCATATTTCTAAAGAAATAGAAGAGAAAATAGAGGAATGGGAAGAGAAAGGAGTACTTATTTTCTACTTACCTTCTTACAGTCCACATTTGAATCCCATAGAAACACTATGGAGAAAAATCAAAATAGAGTGGTTAAGACCTCAAGATTTCACGAGTAAAGAAGACTTACATCAAGCTGTAAAAAATATTCTAAAAAAATACAATAGTAAAAAGTATAAAATTGATTTTACTATATATAAAGGAAAATTGTTACGATAATTATGTCTAACTACTTATGTTAAAAATAATGACTTATAATATCTTGAATGACAACCCTAAATTTTCATCTAACTCTCCTAAAAAATGGTCAAATCGAAAAGGTAATATCATTAAACTCATCAAAAAACATCGTCCTGATTTGTTGGCAATACAAGAAGCAAAAATAAACCAAATCGAAGATATTAAAAATGATTTAAACTATTTAGAATATTACGGCAAGAGTGCATCTAAAAATGAAGATTTTGGAGAACAAACAGGTATTTTTTTTAATAAAGAACGCTTTGAATTATTAGATAAAAACACGTTTTGGCTATCCGAAACACCTCATATTTACTCTAAAAGTTGGGGTTCATCGCATCACAGAATATGTAGTTACGTTAAACTAAGAGATACAAAAAACAACAAAATAACCTTACACTTCAACACACACCTAGACCACAAAAGCGAACTGGCACGTAGCGAAGGAATTACTCTTATTTTACAAAAAATTAGGCAACTCAAAAACGATGATGATGTCGTAATACTGACAGGAGATTTTAACTCTATACCAAACTCTGCTGTTTACAATATTATCGCTAAACAAAGTGATTTGAAAGATACATTTGAAAATCCGTTAAATGTAAAAAATAAAATTAATTATAGCTTTGTTGGAATACACAAAAAATATACTTTTCAGAAGATGTTATTACGACTTTTCTATTCTAAATATCTGCACCATCGGCTAGACTATATTTTTGTATCTAATAAGTGTAAAATCACTAGCCTTCTGATAGATAATACTTCTACAAATGGTCATTATCCTTCAGATCATTTACCAATTGTAACAAAGATAGAGTAGAGAATGAACAAACATAAAAAAGAACTTTTAGAGAATGGCTTTTCTATTTTTCCACAGATATATTCTGAAAGTGAAATAGAAAAAATAACGACCTTCATAGATAAAATAGATACTACAAAAAGTACAGTTAGAAAATCCATTGATTTGTTTGCCATTCGTCAATTTTTAAAAGAAAGCCCTGAAATTAGCAATTTGATTTTTACAAAAAACCTCAAATCAATCCTTCAAGAACTAGCAGAAAATGACTTTTTTGTTGTCAAAAGTATTTATTTTGATAAACCTCAAAATTCAAATTGGTATGTTCCTTATCATCAAGATTTAACTATTTCAGTAGATAAAAAAATAGAATTAGAAGGTTTTAATTATTGGACAATCAAACAAAATCAATTTGCTGTTCAGCCTCCTTTGCCGATTTTGGAAAATATAATTACTATTCGTATTCATCTTGATAAAACGGATAAAAATAATGGAGCATTGAGAGTTATTCCCAAATCTCATCGCAAAAAAATATACAAACCCCAAAATATAGATTGGAAAATAGAATCAGAAACAGTTTGTAATGTGGAAAAAGGAGGAATAATGCTAATGAAACCTTTGCTTTTACACAGTTCGAAGAGAACAACAAACGACCAACAAAGACGAGTGATTCATATAGAACTTTCAAATCAAGAATTACCAAAAAAATTAAACTGGGCAGAAAAAATGACTTTAAATAATTTTTAAAAGACTATTCATTTTACCTTTCTAGCATTCTTCAAAAGCAAAACCGAACCCACCAAAACAGGAATTCCAATATTAATAATCCAAAGTAAAAAAGTAATTGTTACAACTTTCTCTTCGCCCAAAGAGCCAAAAAAGTAAAGTGCCGTAGCTTCTCTTACACTAAGTCCGACAAAAAAACCACCCACAGGTAAAACAGATTTTGCAGCAAATAAAAGACTAGAACCTACAATTATTTTTTCAATAGAAAGAGAAAAATTAGCAGCTTTGAATATCAAAATCATCTGCACTAAAAAAACAATATAACGAACCAGAGATAAAAAAGTAGTTTTGAAAATATCTTTTTTAGAGTATTGACTGGCGAAATAAAGATTTTTTTGTAGCCAAAAAAAAATTTTATCTATTATTTTTAATTGTCTTACACTTTCAAAGTGTCTTACAATTCTATTTTTTCTACCGTTGTCGGTGTCTCCACCGACGACCACTTGCTTATACGACCATTTTTTATAAAAAAACAATCCCAATAAATAAATCAAAATCCAAAACCCAAAAAACAGAAAAGTAATAAAATTATTAATTTCTAAAAACTGACTTATTCCAAAAACTCCTCCCAACATAGTTACCCAAAACTGCAAACCTCCATTTACAATCAAAGCACCAGCCGAATCAAAACGATTTTTTTGAGGTAGATTTTTTGCACGCCCTAAAAAATTCCCCAAAGGCAAAAAAGTAGCTAAAGAAAGACCTATCCAAACACTTTGTAAAGACTGAAATAAATTAATTTTTGCTAATGGTTTTATCAAAATTTGCCACTTTTTAGCTTCTAAAATCCAATTTATGAACATTAATAGAAAAACAATAAATAAAATTGCTCTATTTTTTTGCAATTCGTTCCATAAATCGGTTATTTGTAAAAAAAAGGATTGATGATTTTTGATTTGAGAATACAAATAAACCCAAGCCAAAGACATTAATACAAAATTGAGAAGCCTAAAAAGATTTTTTTTGGAGAGATTTTTTTGACTATTCTTATTAATACGTTTTTTCATTTACTAATTTTAAAAGTAGAAATCAATCCATAAACAAAAAACGCACTACTTTTAGTTTACCTTAAAAAAAACGACACTTAGAATTGCAAATCAGCGAAGCTAACGTGTCAGCTACTTTATGAAACCAACTTCTTTTGACCAAATTATAGTAGGAATAGACCCTGGAACAGTTGTTTTGGGTTATGGTGTTTTGGGAATCAAAGACGATAAAATGTATTTGATTCAATTTGGAGTCATCAAGTTAGCCCAATGGAAAGACCATTATGTAAGGCTGCAAAAAATTTATGAAAGAGTAAGCACCATCATCGAAGAATTTAACCCTCAACAAATGGCTTTAGAAGCTCCTTTTTTTGGTAAAAATGTTCAGTCAATGCTCAAATTAGGTAGAGCGCAAGGTGTTTGCATGGCTGCTGCCCTTTCTCGTGGCGTTTCGGTAGAAGAATATGCTCCACGAAAAGTAAAACAAGCCGTTACAGGAAAAGGAACAGCATCCAAAGAACAAGTTGCTAGTATGTTGCAAACATTGCTTTCTTTTGATGAAATTCCAGATTTATTAGATGCTACTGATGCCGTTGGTGTAGCAGTTTGTCATTATTTTCAGCAAAATGCACTCCTTCCAAAAAGTACTTCATGGGCTGCATTCTTAGAAGAAAATCCTGACAGAATTCAATAAATAAAGTAAGAAAATAGTAGGGAAAAGGCACACCTTTTCCTATAAAAGTAAGACTCTAAAAAGAAATAAAATCTTGAGGGTTTACAGGATTTCCTTCATACCAAAGTTCAAAGTGTAAGTGAGGTCCATCTGTAAGTTCGCCAGAATTTCCAATAACTGCCACAGGGTCACCTGCTTTTACTGTTTCTCCTACTTTTTTGAGCAAAACCGAATTATGTTTGTAGAAAGAAACTAACTGATGTTTGTGTTGAATAGCTAAAGTATGTCCCGAATCTTGTGTCCAAGAAGATAGAATAACTGTTCCGTCGGCAGCAGCTTTAATAACTTCATTTTTTGGAGCAACTACATCAACTCCAAAATGCGAACTAGCCGAATTATATTTATTAGTAACAATTCCAGAAATAGGAGCAAAAAATAAAACTTGTTGCAACTCACTTTTCGAAGTACGCAAACCTTTTGTTTCTGAATCTTCTTTTTCAAACTGTTTTCTGAAAGCCAAATCAATCGAATCTATTTTTTCTAAATCTACATCTGTCGAATTGATTGTTGATTCAGCAGAATCTTCTGAAATAGTAGTTGTAGGAATCTCTCCTCCCAAAATTTGTCTTAGGTTTTCATAATAAGCATTTTGCTCTGCTACTATGGCTTCTAAAGAATCTGATTTTTCCATTAGCTTAAAAAGCCTTGCCTGTGGATTTTCAGAAGTCGAAATTTGATAATCAGCAATAGCTTTTGCTAAAAAAAAGGACGGAATAAAGACAAGCAAAACAAAAGCAGCCAAAACAACTACAACTCTTGCAAAGTTGAAGCGAATTGTTCTTAGTTTTTCAAAATTTTCTTCATCACGAAATACCATCAAATAATGATGTGTAAACCATTGCCAAAATGTTTTTTTGTTACTCAAGACTTTGTTAGTGATTAGTGATTAACGATTAATGGATTTTTTTTGTAAAAAAACCAAAATGAATTACAAAAATACGTATTTTTTGAGTACTATATAAAAATTATAAAAAACTCTACCCATTTTTAGCAAATCTTATCACTATGGAACACAAAACAAACATCAATTACAACAAAGAACTTATCAAATTACAAAGAGAACTCGTCAAACTTCAATTTTGGGTGAAGGAAAAAGGGTTGAAAGTAGCCATTATTTTTGAAGGAAGAGATGCAGCAGGAAAAGGAGGAGCAATAAAAAGAATTTCTGACGCACTAAACCCTCGTTTTTGTAAGATTGTAGCTTTAGACAAGCCCAATGAAAGAGAAAGAACTCAATGGTATTTTCAACGTTATGTTACACATCTACCAGCAGCAGGAGAAATTGCTTTGTTTGATAGAAGTTGGTACAATCGGGCAGGTGTAGAGCGTGTAATGGGTTTTTGTACAGAGGAAGAATACCAAGAATTTTTGCACTCCTGTCCAGAATTTGAAAATATGCTGATTCGTTCGGGTATTATTTTGATAAAATATTGGTTTTCGGTCAGTCCAGAAAAACAAAAAGCACGCTTCGAAGAACGCACACTTTTACCTAGAAAAAGATGGAAGCTAAGTGGAATGGACTTAAAAGGGCGAGAAAAATGGCACGAATACTCAAAAGCAAAAGATACTATGTTTGCTCACACCGACACCAAAACTTCGCCTTGGAATGTTATTGATTCTGACCACAAAAAATCTGCTCGTCTAAACTGTATAACACATATTTTAAGTCAAATAGAATACGAAAATGTTTTGCCAGAACCAGTAAATATTCCAGATATTGATGAAACAAATCATTATGCTAGAACGCCAATAGATGAGCAGAAATTTGTTTCTAAGGTTTATACGAAGGGGAGTTTTGAGTAGAAATCTATATTCTTCTCATTAATTCTTTAAACCAAATAAGTTGCTCTAATAAAGCATAAAAAACACTTTTTATAGCATATTTGGTAGGCATTTCCCAATATTTTACATCAACGTTTTGAGGTTGATTTGAAGAATGATTTCCAAATGAACTAGCATTTAGATAAATATTTGAGGCTAATATATCTAATGAAGGTGTTTGATATGTAGTAGTCGTATATCTGTAATTTCTATCTTTACTACCTGATAAAAACTTATTTTTATCAAAAAAAGAGGTTTGACTTCTAAGAGCTACAATTTTTTGCTTTAAACGAGTATATTTTTTTTTTCGTGCGTTTACCCTAGACTTGCTTTGAGAAGTTTTATTTATCTGATAGGAAAAAAGACTACTTGAATAAAAAACACAAAAACCACGGCTACAAGCCGAATACATATAAATCACTCGTTAAAAACGAGCCTTTAGGTTTGTAGTAGATAAAATAGATGTAATTTCTTATCTTGTATTTAAGAATTCATCTAGTAGGAAGAGAACCTATGAAACGAGCCAGACTATAAAAATCTATCTCTCGAAACAGCCTCTTCCTACCTTTATTCAATCTCAAACTCAAATAGTTTTCGGAGTATTTTTATTGACCTAAAAATAAACTCATTAGATAAGGTTTTAAGTCCGATTGAATATGATGAATCATTTTTTAAATTAGGTAACCCTAAATTAACTTTTTATGCAGACTTACCAAAATTTTATAGGCATCGATGTGAGTAAAGAACATTTAGATATTGCTATTCTTCAAGAAGGAAAGTTAGTAGATCACCAGCGTATTGCAAATAATTTAAAGACAATACAGACCTATCTTTTTTCTTTTCAAGACCTTTATGAGCTAGAGAAAAGTTTGTTTTGTATGGAACATACAGGTATGTATATCAACTGGCTTGTTATCGCTTTGATGAAATTTGATTGTGCCATTTGGGTAGAAAATGCTATTCAAATTAAACGTTCTATGGGTGTCAAAAAGCTCAAAAGCGACAAAGTTGATGCTGAAAATATCGCAGCTTATGCCTTTCGTTTTCAAGACAAAGCGAACTTATATACTCCTCCTACTCAAGAGCTAGAAACCCTAAAAACCTTGCAGACACTACGAAAAAAGCTAGTTACTCATAGACAGGAGCTAGAAACCTACGTTAGTGAGCAGAGTCAATTTAGCAAAGCGTCTATTCAGCAGCTTCTAGAGGAAAGCTCTAAAACAACGTTGGAACACTTGAGTCTTCGCATAGAAGAAATAGAAAAACAAATGCATCAAATTATCAAAGATGACCCTGAGCTTAAAGAACTCTATCGGCTCACCACTTCTGTAGTAGGTGTTGGAAAAGTAACAGCGATTCAGTTACTAGTAGCTACCGACGGGTTTACCAAATTTGATACTGCCAAACAACTAGCTTCTTATTGTGGTGTTGTGCCTTTTGAAAATTCATCTGGAAAATTTAAAGGAAGGGCAAGAGTGTCAAAAATGGCGAACAAAACCCTCAAAACAGCTTTGCACATGTGTGCTTTATCTGCTATGAAAGTAGAGGGGGAGATGAGAGATTACTACCTAAGAAAAGTAGCAGAAGGGAAAGCTAAAATGAGTGTTATTAATGCCATTAGAAATAAAATTATACACCGTGTTTTTGCTTGTGTAAAAAACAAAACGCTATATAATAGAAACGGAATACAATTTAACAATTTTTCTAAAGGATAGACTTGGTTTTACCATAGAATTCGGGGTAACTACGATTTTCTATTTATAGAATAATAAGTTATTTGGTTCATTCTCTATCATAAGAGTATTATTATCTACAATGTTTATGTATAGTTCGTAAGTGTTTGTAGTGTCCACAGCATATATTTGTTTTTTATCAATAAGAGTGTAATTGCCTGTATACATAGAATGCTCACTTACACCTTCCTCTACTATATCAACTTCAATAGTAATTTTCTCTCTTGAAATAAAGTGAAGAGTCATCTTCGTACTACTATCTACTTCACATTTCCACTTACCTTGTAAAACTTCAAAATAACTTTTTTCATTTTCGAAAGATAGGTTTTGCTGACTTTGTTTTTTTAAGAAAAAAGCCAAACCAAAATATCCAATTGAAAATACCAAACAAACTACAATTACATTTTTCCAACTTATTACTTTAATTTTCTCGTAAAAAAAAGAAAACATAATAATTACTCCTGTTACTACAGTGGCAGAAGCAGCACTAAATATGATACTCTTTATTCCAGACCCAAAAGGGATTCCAAGGAATATCATAGGAAAAATTATAGAAAGAATTGCAAAGAACGTAATTAAGAATAAAAATGGCTTACTATTATTTTCCATATCAACTGAATTATTTTATTGTTAGTATTCTAGCAGCAAACTTAAGGTTCTAACTTTGTTTGCCACTAGAAATAGTTAGTAGTCTAATATTATGCTCAAATATAATTAGAACTTACCTACTTTTAAAGTGATTTATCGTATTAATAAGATTAATTTCCTTCAGGTGTTGTATTACCATCATCACCCTCTATGTATTGTTTCAACTCTTCCTTTATGATAGTACCACCATTTACTTGTATCATTGCAGTTTTCACTTCGAATACACCATCTACTATAGTGATGAGATGTCTTATTTCACTAACATCTTCTAGTGTTCTGAACGCCTCCTTTCTTATTCTTCTTTCATTGTTAACCATTTTTGTTGCCATTGTTCTAGTCATCTCTTTCAATTCTTTTGCAGTATATTTGTATCCATTCTTTATTGCGTCAGCTTGTATAAGATCTTCTAGATCCTTTCCTATTAGCTTTACTATTTTAGAACTTGCACCTATTATACCTAGGGGGCTATCAACAGTTGTCGTGTTTGCTATTATTTTCTTTGATTGCTTCTCTGTTGCCTCTAAAACTTCCCCAACTTCGTCTATGTTTTTTGCATCGATTTCTGTTTTTCCTTTTCTTCTTAAAATTTTATTAAGCCAGTTTTTCTTAGGAATTTTAACTAGTCCTCCTGTCATTACAGTAATGATACCGTCAGGCAAAGAATAGACTAAGTCAGCTTCAAACCCTCTTTTATCAAATCCGTCTTGTAATCCAAAGACATTCGCTAGCCCTTGAGTAACCAAAGAACCTACAATAGTACTTCCTATTACTATCCCTATACTTCCCATCGCAAGTCCTGCACCTGATGCTCCTGCTAACGTTGTTGCTCCTGCACCTCCTACTCCTGCTAATGTTGTTCCAGCTACTGTACTCATCATTGATGCACCTGCAACTGCACCTATACCAGTACTTATAAGAGCTGAAGCAACAGCAACTCCTGCTCCGATTGTAGCAGCTTCCCCCAGCCGTCGCTCGCAAGATTGCTCTCGCTTGCGTCTTCGCAAGTGAGGACTATGTATTCGGCTTCCAGCCGTGTATTTGTATTCTGTATTTCTGTTCTACAACGATTACAAATCTAATAAATTAGAAACAAAAAACAGTAAAAAACATAAATGTATGTACAAACCCTATCAGTTAGGAAATCTTCAGATTTACGTTGTCAAGTATTCCAAATACAAAATACCTTTGCCAAACTGATAAATTGTAGTCAAAGACAACGCTTAACAAATTTATTTTATGTATCATTTTTTTATTTTCTAAAAATAGCATTTTTATTCAATGAATCAAATTACAATTATATTTTTATTTAAAATTTAAAATTCATAAAACAACAAAAAAACCTAAACTTAAAAAGAAAGAAATCTTTATAAAATTTAGAGTTTGGTGTTTTTCTACTTTTCGAACAGACTAGGAAGTCTGTTATACATTTTTTACTTCACAAAAACCTGTGTCGTATCTTTCAGATTTTCAAGTACAATATCAGTTCTACGAATTGTTCCGTCGGATTCTTTGTAGTTTTTTCTATAAAAACGATACTTTTCTACTCTATGACGAGCATTTTCGGGAGGCATAAAATCAATCGTTTTTTCTTCTAGGTTTATCTTTCCTTTCCACGTCGTAAAACGGTCTTGAGGAATGGAATACGTAAAAATATATTCTCCATTTTCTTCTCTGACAGCCAAAATTTCTATTCTACTATTTTTGATTCTGTTGAGTTCGGTATGAAAAACAGTACCTGCATATTTTCCGATAAGTTGCTCTGGATTTTCTATTTTATCACTACTAAATTCTTTTTTTACTTCAGTAGAATTGCTGGTAGAAAACGAAAAAGGAGAGTTTGGAATTTGAAGAGCTAAAATAATTCCGACTGCCAAAACAGCAAATACAATTCCTGCAATCAGAAAAACACCTACTCCTTTAGGTTTGCTGACCTTTATTTTGCGTTTATCCAACAAAATTTCTATATCAGATTTCGAATAATGAAGTTTGTCGCCGACTTCCAAAATCTCTTGAAAGTGTTCTTGTGAAAGCACTTTTCCTTTCATTCTATCTTGAAGTTCTAAATCTAAAATTTCTTCTCGTGTTTGTAATTTTAAATTTCTTTGACGGAAAAAAATATTGAGTTCTTTCTCTGAAAAACCATTTTGTTCGGCTACTGCCAAAAGTTGAGGGTAATATTCACTTGGAAAAAAACGTCCTACTTTTCGTCTTTCTACATTGGTTTCTAAGAGTTCACGCAACGGCAAAACACGTATTCCTGCTGCCTGCAAACGCTGTTCGAATTCATTTTCACTAATATCTAATTCTCGTGCTTTTATACGCAAACTTTTCATTTGTTCGGTAGAAAGCAACTCATCTTTGGCTAGTTCTTGTGCTTGATTCAATAAAATTTCTAAAGCAGGCAAAACCTCCAAACCGTTTTGTTTGACTATTTTATCTACCGTTTCTTGATTCCAGTTTTGCGAACTTACATGAGCATTCCATATTTTTTTAGGTAAAAAATATTGATACACCAAAAACTGTGGAATGGCTTCTTTTATGAGTGTTTCTTCTACCAAAACAGGCTCATCCCTCTCTTGATTGTCCAAATGATTTTTCATTCCTCTCAAAATATAACGAGTAGCCTCTTCGTCGGTAAGCGTATGAATGGTATAATGTCTATGAACTAATAATGCCTTTAATTCGGATTGTAAAAGTAAATTACCTATCAAATAAATTTCTGAATCTGTTTTGGTATGTTCAACGACTTTTTCGGCAAGCTCTCGGTCTTGAATACGTAATAACTGAACTTCTTGTGCCGTTATGGTTGCTGTCGCACTTGTTCCACTTGACAAACGAACTGTAATAAAGCTCTGTTTTTCTTCTCTAATTTGATTGAGCCATTCTTCTGCTCTGTGAGAATGCAAAGCGACTTCTTCATCCAAATCTACACCTGTCGGAACTTGTCTCATGGCTCGCTGCAAAACAAATTTTACTAGCTCTCTTTCAAAATCCCAATCTGAAACATCTTGTAGTTTTTTAGTGGAAAAACTTGTTGCACTTTCTTCTCCAATAAGCGTAAGCATAATCCGTTCTCCAAAACTTTCTATAAAAGTAAGAGACGATTTTGAAGCTTGTAAAGCAAGATTTTTGCCTTCTACCAAAGAACCAATATAAGACTGGTAAGGTAGAATATGAAAACCTTTTTTTGTAAAATAAGAATTAAATTTTTCAATTAGTGTTGCTGAAAAAGCAGGAGAAAAAACACATAATAAAGGAATAACACCTTGATAACTGGGCGACAAACGTTCAAATTCTATTTTTATATTTTCTATGATGCTATCAAATAATTTTTCGTAGGGATGAGAAGCACCTAGCCAATCAAAGGTTTTGTTGTTTTCCATTCCATAAGAAGGATGACGAAGTGCATTGACAGAAGCATCCAAACTCTCATACTGTTTTTTCGAAATAGGCTTTATTTGAGTATCTATTTCAAAGAAAAGTTCTACACATTCTTTTCCTTGATAAGGGATAGAAAGTAAGTTTTGAGAATTATAAAAAGCTGCACTACAATATTCTTCAGTAATCAAAAGACAGATTGTAGAGGTAGAATGCGTATTCATGAAATAGTTACAGAGAAGATTACAGAAAAAAGGAACAAAAAATAAAATTAATCAAATATACGAAAAAAAGGAGTTCTGAGGCATTTTAATAAAACAGATAACAAAAATATATCAACAGAGTTTTAACTCTGTTTAATAACCATTTACAAATTCTTATCAATCAAAAACAAATATATCATGTCTTCTCTTCCTTCTCAAACTTCCCTTTCTACTTTACATGCTCCACAAAAAACAGTCTTAATTTGGGATGCAGAGTGTGGTTTTTGTAAATATTGGATAACCAAATGGCAAATGATTGTCGATGAAAAAAATATTGATTTGCATCCTTATCAAGAAGCAGCGAATGATTTTCCCGATTTAGATACAAAATTATTTCAAAAAGCTGTTCGTTTGATTACACCAGACGGAACAGTTTATTCAGGTGCTTCGGCTGCTTTTAAAAGTTTGGAATTAGGAGGCGCAACTGATTTGCCGATGAGTTGGTATGAACTAAATCCAAATTTTGCAGAACTTACCGAATGGCTTTATCAAAAAGTAGCTAACAACCGTCCTTTTTTATATGACGTTTCACATTTCTTTTTGGGAGAAAATCCTAAAAAAATACGTCCTTCTCTTTGGGTTTGGGCTGGTGTAGGTGCGCTTATTGGAGGAAGTTTAGTTTTGAGATTAGGAAAAAAGAGAGAATAGGTGTTTGTTCATAAAAACTTTGTCAGTAGTTTTTTGGTAATCCAAAATAACTCTGACAATAGTTTGGTGCGAAGTACTTATTTTTCAAACTATTGACAGCCTTGTGAAAGGACTGTCAAAGTTGAAAAATGCTATAATTCCCAATTCCTAACTCTCCACACTAGAACGCAGGTAAGCATGACGAATTGCTACTTCTTTTTCTATCACTTTACAAAAACTAGCAAAAGGCTCATGTTGAGTATCTATTAAATTAGAAATAGTGTTGAAAAATTCTGAATGTTCTTCAGTTTCATATTTGGCTTCTGCTACCGAAATTTCGTATTTGCCTTCGTTATACATACGTAGTGAAAGGCAATCCAAATTATCATCTACCAAAACAACAGCTCCACCATGAAAAGCCTGTTGTTCAACTGTATCAACAACCCAACCTCCGTCATTATAGACTTTTACAGCTTGTGGAAAGCCACTAAAAGTCATCATTTTTTCAAACGGTTTGTGTGTGTGTCCGAAAATAAAACTCAAATTAGGTGGGATTTGTCCCATTTCGGCTCTCATTTGTAACAAAACAGGTTTTTCTATAAAATCTGTTAGTCCTGCTTTTGTTTTGTCATCTAATACTTTGTGAGGAACTCCACGTTCAGAATTGGCAATTTTTTCAAATACTTCTCCCAAAATCCATTGCAAAGACTTTTCTGTAATTACTTCTTTGATTGCATTTTTTTGCCAACGCTCTGCAATACTTTCAGCTAGATTATCAGTTAGTTTTCGCACTTCTTTAGGGTCTTGCATTTTATTATAAATTACTTCGATATCTTTTCCAACTTCACCAGAACGTCCCATTGTCGACCAAAAGAAATCTATCCAAGCAAAATTTTCAGCTTCAATATCCCACATGTCTTGAGGACGCAAACGGTCAGGAAAAATCATAGTTTTCAACTCACTCATTAATGTATAAAGTGATTCTATATAATGTCCATGAGAAAAAATTACACCTTTACTTTTGTCTTGATTGGTTACAATATAATTTGGATAAATTGTAGAAATACATACACAGGCTTCTTTCAAATGAGGTTGTCTTTGCATAATTCCATTCATAAAATAATCAGGAATTGGATGAGGTTCATACATTTTGGTTGTATGCCAAGGAATCGGCAAATAACTATTTGGAGGTAAAGTTTCAATATAATTGATATACTGTGTTTCCCTAGCCTTTTCCCATAAATGATGATCGTGGTTTCCAGGTAAAAAGTGCATTTCTGTATCAAAAACCCACTCTTCGGTACTTTTATCAGCAGGAAAAATCAACCTTACAAACTGCTCAAAAGCCATTGCAGTTTCATTAGTATTCGAAAGAGCAAGTTCCATAATATCGCCATTCAAAATTAGTTTTGGTTTTTTTGTGCCTTTTGGATTGGTCTGAGAAATAATTTTCTCCATACATTTTACCCATTCTGCTAACGTTGGACTAGGTTTTTGTGGGTCAGTCTGAAAACTATTTGGATTTACATACGTCATCAAACTGGAAGCTGCTCCCAAATGTAAATCAGAAACACAAACATAATTTATCATGGTAATAAGTAGTTAGGTAATTAAAGAATGAGTTTATTTTTTTGTAAAATCTAAAAATAAAATGAGTTTTGCAAGATTTTAGTCGAATCGTTTTGTCTAATTTTTATTTCATCAAAAATTATTTTTTATAAAAAAAGCACTTGTTTTTCGATAGAAAATGGTATCTTTGTGGTCTTAATCAAAAAGTTAAAAATCAAGTGAAAGATTTACGCACTTTCGAAATTGATATTATTGCGCTCAAACTAGGTTCGCATTCCTTTACTTTCAAATTAGACAATGAATTCTTTGCTTATGTCAAGGAGCATCTAAATGGATTTGTTGAAAAAGGAGATTGTAATGCTGAAGTCATTCTCGAAAAAAACGAACAACTTATTCGTGCTACTTTTATTATCAATGGAACTATAGAGCTGGTCTGTGACCGTTCTTTAGATGAATTTGATTATGAAGTAGATGTCGATGAAACTATTCTCTACAAATACAGTGAGGAAGAACGAGAACTTACTGAAGAGATTATATTAATTACTCGTAGAACGCCAAACATCAATGTAGGTGAGCTTTTGCATGAGTTTTTGATGTTAGATATTCCAATGAAAAAGTTACACCCTCGTTTTTGGGAAGAAGACGACAAGTATGATGAATACTCTGAAAGTGAAGATTTAGATAATTTGGATGACGAAGAGTCTAATGATAAGTCTGAGCAAAAAGCAAAAAAAATCAATTTCATTTATTCCTCTGAAACAGATAAAAAAGAAGAAAAAAAGAATAGCAAAGATAAAGCTGATTCTTCTTCTGAAGAGGAAAAAATAGACCCACGTTGGAATATTTTGAAAAACTTAAAAAATAATCAAAATTAAATTTGATTGAATTTTATAGTTTTCAAGATGTAGAAACAGGTCTTTAAAAATATTGTTGAACCTTAAATAGAAAGACCTAAAAATATTTATTGAGAAATTAGTGATAAAAATAGAGCTTGAATTCTGTTTTTACACAAAAAATCTTCATCTTTGCAGTCTTTCTTTAAAAATTTAGTAAAAATCTTATGGCACATCCTAAAAGTCGAATTTCCAAAACACGCCGTGATAAGCGTCGTACACACCACAAATGTGATACTAAAGCGATTTCTATCTGTCCAAATACAGGCGAAGCGCATTTACAACACCGTGCTTATTATCACGAAGGCAATCTTTACCTTAAAGGAAAAATGATTGCAGAACTTGCAAAAGAAGTAGTAATAGATGAAGACGAAGACTAACCTCTAGTTTTTATTTATTGTCTCAAATAACTAACCTTATTTTTTATTTTTAATAGAAAGTGAGGTTTTTTTGTGCATTTATAATTTCTAGACGTTTTTATAGCTACTATAAACCATAAAATATAGTTCTTATTTTGTTTTTTTCAAGTATAGCAAAATCTTTGTTATGAGTATTTTATGATTTTACAACTATTTCATTAACATTTTTGTATTTTTGCCTAAACTACAGATGTTGCTAGATTTAATCTTGCTTACTTCCTAATTTATTATTACAAACCCAAGCTATGTCCAATAAATTTATACTTTACCTACAGAACTGCTGTTCTAATTTTCCTAAAAAAAGGAATGCTATTCGTTTAGTACTACTCTTGTTTTTTATTAGTTTTTCTCATTTGTCTTATTCTCAATTTGACAGAACAAATCATCAAGCAGGCGAGCCAGAACCGTGTGCAACTGATATTATTCATCAGAGAAAAATGGCAGAAGATCCAGCCTATAGAGAAAACTATAAAAAGATGAACGATGATTTGAGAGAATATATTCAAAACACCCCAAATCAAAGAAGAGAAGGCGATTTGATTATTATTCCTTTGGTAGTACATATTATGCACACAGGAGGTGCAGTAGGTTCTATCTATAATCCAACTGATGCAAGAATTAATGATATGGTAGCCTACCTTAATCAAATGTACCGAAATCAAGCTCCTTTCAATACAGCAGGTGGCGTAGATGTAGAAATACAATTTGAATTAGCACAAAGAACGGAAAATTGTACAGCAACAACTGGAATAAATAGAGTAGATGCAAGTGGTGTAACAGGATATACAGCAAATGGTATTTCTACTGGAGGAGCAAATCCAGGTGTACCCGAAATACAAATTAAAGATTTAAGTCGTTGGTCAAATACAGAATACTATAATATTTGGATTGTAAATAAACTGAATGGCGCAGACGGAACAATAGGTTCATTTACAGCAGGTTATGCTTATTTCCCAGGTGCTGGTTCAGATGTAGATGGCACAGTCATGCTTGCTACACAAATAGATCCAGGAGAAATTACTCTTCCTCATGAAATTGGACATGCTTTGAGATTATCTCATACTTTTCAAGGAAGTGGAGGAGTAGGTGTTTGTCCTCCAAATGCAGATTGTGCCACACAAGGAGATTTTGTATGTGATACAGCTCCTCATGATGTTGATCATTTTCAGTGTACAACGAATGTATGTGATGCAGATTTGACAGTTTTGGAAAATACGATGTCATATTCGGGTTGTCAAGATAAATTTACATTAGGACAAAAAAATCGTATGCGTACAGCCTTAGAAACACAACGACCTGGGCTTATTTCTTCTTTAGGAAGTGAGCCACCTCCTGCTTCTTTAGCTGCCATTGCTTGTATTCCAACAACAGGCACACCTAGCTTTTCAGGAATGGAAAGGGTACGTTTTAATACTATTGATGTTACTTCTGGGGCAGCAGATGATGAAGGAAGTTATGTAGATAGAAGTTGTGTGCAAGGAACAACTGTTCTTGCAGGAAGTACACACGAACTAAGAGTTAATAGCTTTTTTACTAACTCTCATAAAGTAAGAGCTTATATTGATTATAATAATGACGGAGATTTTGCAGATGCAGGAGAAGAAATTTTAGTGTCTAATAGTGGCATAGAACACATTGCAAGTGTAGTCATTCCGACAACAGGAGTTCCATTTAATCAACCTTTACGTATGCGTGTAGTAGGCGATTTTCAAGGAAATACAGACCCTACTTCATGTACAGTTGATCAAGGACAAGCTGAAGATTTTTCAGTAATTATTGAAACAAATTTACCTTGTGATATAACAGCTATTACAGCAGGAACACAAACAGCTTGTGACCCAACTACCAATGAATATACTCAACAAGTAACCGTAACGTTTGCAAATGAACCTTCTAGTGGTAATTTAGTAGTAAACGGACAGGCATTTCCACTTACTACAAGTCCTCAAACAGTAACACTTACAGGGTTAAATTCTGATGGAGCAACCGTAGATGTAACAGCTACTTTTTCAGCAAACGGAACATGTCCATTTACAGAAACAGCTTTATTTACTGCACCAGCAGCTTGCGAACCTAGAATTACTTTAGGTACAATTACACCAACAACCTATTGTGCAGGAGAAACAATTAGTGTTCCTTATACAACAGGAGGAACATTTAATGCAGGAAATACTTTTACAGCACAATTATCATCAGCAGGAGGGAATTTTGTTGCTTCTATTGCAACTGGTACAGGAACAAGTCCGATAAGTATCACAATTCCGAACACAGCAGCAAATGGTACAGCTTATAAAATTCGTGTTTTTTCTTCTAGTCCTAGTCTTATTAGTGCTAATTCGTCAAACTTGACTATTAATGCACTTCCTTTAGATAGAACAATAATTGCAAATCCGAATACAGTAAATACAGGACAAAGTGCAAATATTGATATTGCAAACTCTCAAACAGGAGTAAGCTATCAATTACAAGATGTAACAGCAGGAAATACCAATGTAGGTACGCCAGTTGCAGGAACAGGAGGACTGATTTCTATTCCAACAGGAAACCTAACAGCTACGACAGACTTTAGAGTAATTGCAACAAATACAGCGACTTGTGAAAGAGTTTTAAATACTACAACGGTTACTGTTGTAGTTCCTTGTACAATTTCTGCAATTACAGAAGGATCGACTGGAACTTGTGATGCAACAACAAATCTTTACTCTAAGGATGTTACAGTTACTTACGTAGTGCCACCAGTAACAGGAGATTTAGTTGTCAATGGTCAAAACTTTCCTATTACTACAAGTCCTCAAACAGTAACACTTACAGGACTTATAGCCGACGGAAACTCTGTAGATATAACAGTTTCTTTTTCAGCCGATGCAGCTTGTACATTTACTCAAACGAATGCTTTTACTGCGCCTACACCTTGTAATATTCCGACCATTACTTTAGGAACAATTACACCAATAACTTACTGTCCAACAGCAACTATTAGTGTTCCTTTTACTTTTTCGGGTGCTTTTGGTGCAGGAAATACATTTACAGCTCAATTATCTGATGAAAATGGAAATTTTGTTATTCCTTTAGTTGAAAATACATTTAATAGTCCGATTTCCTTATTTATTCCTGCATCAGCAACACCTTCTACTAATTATAGAGTTCGTGTAATTGGTTCTGACCCTTTTACTACAAGTGCAGAATTTGATGTTACTGTTTTGCCTTTGCCATTGGATAGAACGATAATTGCAAACCCTGCTATTATCGCTTTAGGAGCTTCTTCAAATATAGAAATTCCTAATTCACAAACTACTGTAAACTACCAATTACAAGACGTTTCGAATAGTAATGCTAACATAGGCACACCACAAACAGGAACAGGAGGAACGCTTTCTATTCCAACAGGAAATTTAACTTCTACTACTGATTTTAGAGTAGTAGCAACAAATCCAGTAACAGGTTGTGAAAGAATTTTGAATACCGTAACTGTTACGATAAATGCCCCTGAAATAAATGTGGTAGGTAATTCTGTTTCTATTTTGAGTGGGGATATTACACCAAGTCTTGCAGATAATACTGATTTTGGAAGTCAGCTTACTTGTAATGGTTTTATTCGCAAAACATTTACTATCCAAAATACAGGAACTCTTGATTTAGATATCAGTAATATTTCTGTGACAGGAACTGATTTTACATTTCCTTTACCTACTTTTCCTTTGACTATTGCAGCAGGAAATAGTCAAGATATAGTTATTACTTTTGACCCATCTACTGATGGTAATCAAACTCAAACACTTACTATTTTGAGTAATGATAATGATGAAGCAACTTATACTTTTGATATAAAAGGACGAGGAGAACTAGATACACAAAACCCAACAATTACAGCACCTACAACTGTAACAGCAGATACAGATACAGGAATTTGTACGGCTTCTGGAGTCGCTTTAGGAACACCAACCGTAAATGATAATTGTGGAACACCAACTATTACAAATAATGCTCCTTTAGTTTTTCCAAGTGGAACTACAAATGTAGTTTGGACAGCAACCGATGCAGCAGGGAATACAGCTTCTGCTACTCAAATAGTAACTGTTACAGATAATGAAAATCCAACTATTACAGCACCTGCTGATGTAAATGTTAGTTGTCCTGATGATGTGGTTTTGGGAACACCTACTTCAAGTGATAATTGTGGAATTAATAGTACAACAAATGATGCGCCTACTGTTTTTCCAAATGGAGTTACGACAGTAGTTTGGACAGTTACAGATTTTGAAGGAAATACAGCCACAGCCTCACAAACTGTAACTGTAAATGATACCCAAGACCCTACTATTTCTACGCCAGCAGATATTTCTGTTGGTTGTCCTCAAAATGTAGTTTTAGTAGATCCTACAATAAGTGATAACTGTACAGGTGCAATTCTTACAAATGATGCTCCGACAGCTTTCCCACAAGGAACAACTACTGTAACTTGGACAGTCACCGATGCAGCAGGAAATACAGCCACTTCAACAAATACAGTAACAGTAAATGATGTAACCAATCCAACAATTACAGCTCCTTCAGACTTGACTTTGAGTTGTACTGATGCTGTAGTACTGGGAACACCAACAACAAACGATGATTGTGGAGTTGCAAGTGTTACGAATGATGCACCTATTGCACCAGCTACATATTCATTAGGAACTACAACAGTAACTTGGACAGTAACAGATAACTCTGGAAATACAGCTACGGCAACTCAAACAGTAACTATTTCAGATACAGAGAACCCAACTATTACAGCTCCTTTGAGTGTAGTCGTTTCTACTGATGCAGGAATTTGTACAGCTTCTAGTGTTGATTTAGGAACTCCTACAACAGCAGATAATTGTGGAGTTGCAACTGTTACTAATAATGCACCTTCTATTTTTCCATTAGGAAATACAGATGTAATTTGGACAGTAACGGATAATGCAGGAAATACAGCAACAGCTACACAACCTGTCTTGGTTTTGGATAGAATCAATCCAACAATGACAAATCCTGTTCCTGTAAATTTATTGACAGATATAGGAGCTTGTACAGCAACAAATAATCTTACTCCACCAACAACGAGTGATAATTGTACGATTGCAGATGTTACAAGTAATGCTCCTGCAAATTTCCCAATCGGAACTACAAATGTTCGTTGGACAGCAACCGACGGAGCAGGAAATACAGTAACCAAAACACAAGTTGTAAATGTAAGACGCAATCCTGCCTCTGTAACAGTAGCTATTTCATCGCCTGATACAGTTATTTGTACCAATGAAACTACTATTTTTGAAGCAACAGGCGCAACAAGTTATGTCTTTTATAGAAATGGCGTAGAAGTTTCGACAAGTTCTACGTATGAGCCACCAGTTGGAACATTCCAAAATGGCGACCAAGTTTGGGTTATTGGTCAGACTAATAGCTGCCCAGATACGACACGAAAAATGACTGTTATTGTAAATCCTTTGCCAGTTGTTGATTTAGGAGTTGATAGATTCAAATGTCAAAATGACACTGCAACTCTGACTGTTCCTGCAAATGCCGATTATATTTTTGATTGGAAAAAATTAGATGCAACAGGTACAGCCGTTTCGGTAGGAAATGGAAACAATACACTTTTAGCCCTTGATACAGGAACTTATTTTGTAAATGTTACTAATACAGTTACAGGATGTTCGAATACAAGTAATAGAGTAAAAGTCAGAAATTACGATGATAATGTAGTTGTTAATTTAGGTGCAGACAAAACCATTTGCGACCCTGCTGACTTGCCTTATCGTTTGGTAGGAAGTGATTTATCACACCTTGCAGGAACAACTTATGAATGGTATGTTGCAGGAACAAATACAATAATTGGTTCAGATTCAGTTCTTGATGTAACAGCAGAAAATACATATAGCGTTGTCGCTCAAGATCCACGAGGTTGTAGAATAAGTGATACCATTCGTATTAATTTTACTCCTACTCCAGATTTTGTAATTACAGGACATGAAAGCCCAAATTGTTCTACTTTTGATACGCTTCGTATTGAAAGAACGAATGTCAGAAATATGACAATTAATTGGTTTGGAAATGGCATTGTTTCTACTTCTGATTCTAATAAAGTAGCTATTGTAAATGTAAGTGGAATTTATACAGCTACCGTAATAGATAATAACACAGATGCAAATTGTACCTATTCTCAATCCGTTGAAGTATTTGTTCGTCCGAATATTGATTTAGGACTTTCTGCAACTAGCGATACACTTCGTCTTTGTGAAGGAGATTCATTAGTTTTAAATGCTTTCCGTCCAGAACACAATAATAATTTTAATTATCAATGGAGAATAATTGAAAGCAATCAAGTCGTTTCTACAAGTTCAAAAATTGCTATCAATTATGAAATGGTAAATAATTATATTTCAAATCGTTTTGAGGTAAAAGTAAGTGACCCAAATCTTACTGGTGGTGGAAGTTGTTCTGTTTTAGATACTGTAATTGTTCGTTTTGATAGAAAAACAGGAGTTCAGATTGATTCTACTTTCATAAAAACGTTATGTTTAGGTCAAACTCAAACACTTACAGCAACAGGCGCAGATGCTTATACTTGGAGTAATGGAGCAACCAGTTCAACCATTGAAGTTACACCAACAGAAGCAGGTTATTACACTTTTATTGTCAATGGCACTTTCAATTCTCCTAATCTTTGTGGAGCAAGTGCAGATACAATCAAATTTAGAGTAGTCAATGTTCCTGAATTATCTGTACCTGAAACGCTTGTTATTTGTGAAAACGATTCGGTAGAAGTAGATGCTTTCTTGCCTTCTCATCAGCCTCGTTATGTTTATGAATGGACAAACGAAACAACAGGAGAAATAATTGATACATTAGCTCTGCACGTTTTCAAACAAGATTCTGCGAATGTTACTTATCAACCTCAAACTTTCAAAGTAGGCGTTTATGATACGCTAGGTGGTGGACGTTGTGGAATAGAAAGTCTAATTACAGTTACTTTTTCAAGGTCTGCAACACCAACTATCACAGCATCAGATACGCTTGTTTGTGTAGGCGAACAAATCACACTTACAGCCGAAGGAGCAACTAATTTTACTTGGAACACAGGCGAAACAACGCAATCAATTACAGTTTCTTCCGATTCAGCAGGTGTATTTAGATATACTGTTTTGGGAAGTTATGGCGATGGCGAAAATGTATGTGATAGCTTAGGAACAAGTATTTTAGTTCAATTCAAAGGTGTTCCGACTATCAAACTTAATAAACCTGATACAGTCAGTATTTGTGTAGGTGATTCAATTCAGTTTATTGCAAGTGGTGGAGCTTCTTATTCGTGGTCGCACACTCCTACCGAAACAGGCGATACGGTTGTTGTTTATCCAACTGATACGACGATGTATGTGGTTACTGGTTTTGATACTTTAGGTTGTTCTTCTACTGATACTGTCGTTGTTTTGGCTCAACCTCAAATTGATTTGGGTGCAGACCAGCAACTTTGTAAAGGCGATACAACAATTATTGGTGCGCCTCGTCCTTTTGGAGCAGAATATTTATGGAGTACAGGAGCAACAAGTGATTCTATTACAGTTACTTTTGGTGGAAAATATTATGTAGAAGTAAAAATAAATGAATGTAGTTATACCGATTCGGTTACTATTTCATATATCAACCCACCTAAATTGACAGCAATAGACACTGTTCTTTGTTTTGAAGATGAAGAGTCAAAATTGATTTTCCACGAATTAGGAGTAAAAATTAGAAACTACGATTCTACGGCAAGATACCGTTATCAATGGCTAGATGAAACTGGCGAAATTGTAGGCGAAGATTCACTCTTGAAAACTAAATACGGTGGAAATTATTTAGTCAGAGTAACAGCAGAATACGAAACTTCTTGTAATGCAATGACGAGTTTGGTAATAAAGGCAAGCTGCGAACCCGAACTTTATATTCCAACAGCATTTACACCAAATAATGATGATTTTAATGATGAATGGGAACTTTTCGGACGTTATTATGCAAATCTTCGTATCAAAATTATTGACCGTTGGGGAATGATTATGCACGAATCTTATACTGAATCCTCGTCTGATGAAATTGAGTTTTGGAATGGACAGTACAAAGGAAAACAAGTTCCTGCTGGCGTTTATTATTACGAAATCACATATAATAGCCCTGCCGATAATAGCCAAACTATTAAACGCACAGGAACAGTTACTGTGATTTATTAATTTTTAAATTGATAATTTTATTAAAAATCTCTTTCTTGTTGAAAAATAAGGAAGAGATTTTTTACTTTTAAGGATTATTTTACCTACTTATTCTAATGAAAAAATACATAATTTTATTTTTGCTGTTTGCTGCTTCCTTAGTTTATAATCAAACATGGGGGATGATTGGTTTAGCAGATGAAACATATTACACACCTTATGGAAATGAAATAGATAATTGGACAGGAAATACTTTGAGAGCAGACGGAAAAGAACAATTAACAGGACTAGATACATGGTATTTTTATAAGGGTTTTATCATAGGAAAATGTAGCTGTTCACCTTCTTTTAATGATAGAATTAGAGCAGAAATAGATTTGGGTAATTATTTTGTTTTCAATGAAACTACCTATGAATCCCATTTTTTCGAAACAGAATTAGAATGGGATATTTTCTTAGAACAAAATAATTTAAAACCTATATTTTGGACACGATGGCATGATGGAGGAGATATGGGTAATATACTTTTCTTTATAGCTTTTTTACTAATATTCTATTTCTTTGTTTCTATTCCTCTTTTGATTTGGTTTTTTGTGAGTTTTTATAAAAGCATCAAAAAAGAAGGTTTTAAATTTAGTAATCCTTATTTTATTTCAATGATATGTTTATCATCTGTAATTTTTTTGATGTGGATTTTAGAACAATTCCCAAGTAGTATTTAATCTAAAAAAACGCTTATGAAAATCTACAAAACCTCTCTTCTTTTACTTCTAATTCTTTTCGCTTTTAATTCGTGCAGTAGAAAAAATCATTCTTATAGAATAGACAAAAATTCAGAATTCAAGTATGAATATGTTTTTTCATTTGACGATAAAAGTAAAGTAAAGACAGAAAAGAAGGAAACTACAAAAAGTAAAATAAGTGGTATTGTTTCAAATAAAAACGGTCAGGGAGAGTTTTATGTGTTGCAGATAATAAACTTAGAGGGTAATTTTGAAACAATGATAGATGTAGAATTAAATGGAAATTTTGAAATGGAAATTCCTAAAGGCAAATATAAAGCAAATGTAGAAAGTTATTATTCAGAACGTTTAGATTTCAAATTTGAAATAGAAGAAAATGAAGAACTTGTTTTTGACATTTATCTGAAAATGAAACCAGAATTAACCATCTATCAAATCAATTCTAAAAAGCCTCTTTCTAAAAACAGAGAAAAAATAAAAAACTGTATAAAAGAAAGCAGAAATAAAAAAGGAGGAAAACCTTGTTGGGAAAAGGATAAATATACTATTTCCATACAAATCTAATTCAATAAGTATAATCCTACTACGTAAACTTAAATAATTTTTTCCAACTCATCAGCAATTTTTCTATCATTTGAAAGGCGAGGAACTTTATTTTGTCCTCCTAATTTTCCAATAGATTTCATATACGTTTGAAAACCCTCAGCAGGAAGACAGCGAATAACTAATCTTTTCAAAATAGAACCTCTTATCAAATCATTGTAATAAGAATTCAATTCTTGTAATTTATTATCCAAGTCAGTTGCAAATTTCTCTAAATCATTCGGCTGGTTTTCAAAAGCTATAAACCATTCATGATATGGTAAACCTTCTTTGGGTGTAACTTGTGGCGCAACAGTAAACTCTGTCGTTCTTGTTTCTGGATGTTTGTCTAAAGCGAAACGCAATGCCTGTTCGACTTCACTTCCAATGACATGCTCTCCAAAAGCAGAAATAAAATGTTTTATTCTACCAGAAAAAATAATTTTATAAGGGTCTTTACTCACAAATTTGATGGTATCCCCAATGCTGTATCCCCAGAGTCCTGCATTACTATTCAAAATAAGTGCATAATTTTTATCTAATTCTACTTCCGAAATACTCAAACGAGGTGGATTTTCATCATAGAAATTTTCAGCAGGGATAAACTCAAAGAAAATCCCACTATTCAAAAGCAATAAAAGTGAATTGTCATGTTGAGAATTTTGGTAGGCAAAAAATCCTTCTGAAGCAGGAAATGTTTCGATAGAATCTATTTTTTCTCCAATAGATTCGTAAATTTTATTTCTGTAAGGTTCAAAATTAACCCCACCATAAACAAACAAATCAAAATTTGGAAAAATATCTTTTATCTGTTTTCCATCTGTTCGCTCATGCAAACGGTCAAAATACATTTGTACCCAAGGTGGAATCCCTGAAATCAAAGACATATCAGAATGAATGGTTTCATCAATGATTTTATCTAGTTTTTGCTCCCAATCTTCAATACAATTTGTTTGGTAAGAAGGTTTTTGATTTGTTCTTAGATAAGAAGGAACGTGATGATTTACAATTCCCGACAGCCTTCCCAACGGAATACCTGCTTTTTCCTCTAAAACAGGACTACCCGAAAGAAAAATCAAGCTCTTATCTAAAAACTGACTTTTTCCAGTTTCATTGATATAACACAAAAGCGCATCTCTAGCCGAATTGATATGATTTGGAATAGAATCTTTTGTAATCGGAATGTATTTTGTTCCTGATGTCGTTCCTGATGTTTTGGCAAAATACAATGGTTTTCCTTTCCAAAGAATATCTTGTTCTCCTTTCAAAATACGGTCAATATAAGAACGCAAATCTTCATAATCATTTATGGAAACATTCTTTTTGAAGTCTTCATAATTTTTGATATCGCCAAAGTTATGGTCTTTTCCAAAAGCTGTATTTTTTGCTTCAAAGACCAATTTCTGTAACCATTGATGTTGAATTTTTTCCGAATTTTGAATCCATTTTTTTTGCTGACTTACAATGTATGAAGCAAATGGACGAGAAAGAAGAGAACGAATCATAATTTGGTAATTATGTCGTTGGTGGAGACACCAACAACGGCAAGTCGATGTTAAGTTATTTTTTTCTGATAGTTTGGAAGTTATGAGCTATTTTTAATTTAAGCGTGGGTCAGTTGGATAGTTTGAATATATTTTATATTTCCCTCCCATTTCCTTCAAAATTGCACTCCAAAGGTCTTCAGGCTCATATTCAAACATAATTTTAGGATTTACTTTTGATATAATCCATGTATTATTTTCTAGTTCTGCTTCCAACTGTAACTCTGACCACCCACTATAACCCACAAAAAAACGACAATTTTCTTCTGTAATTTTCCCTTTTAAAGCAAGTTTTTGAAGGTCTTCAAAATCTCCTCCCCAAAAAATATCTTCTGAAATAGTGAGTGCTTCTTTGAATGAAGTAAGAGTATGCAAAAAGTGCATTGTGTGCTGATCAACAGGACCTCCTACAAATAATCTATTTTCAATTTCTAATAAATCAGTTGCTTCACTCACACTAATATCAGTTGGACGATTGACTACTAAGCCAAAAGCACCTTCTTCTGAATGTTGGCAAACTAATATGACAGTCCTGTCAAAATTTGGGTCATCTAATAAAGGTTCTGCTAACAAGAAAAAGCCTGCTTGTATAGCATTATCATCATTAAAAGGAGAGTCAAAAAATTGCATTGAAAGTGGATATTAGGGGTTATAAAAATGAAAGATTGAAAAATTAATTACTACAAATTAATAATGTTTTCTGTATATTTTAATTATTAACTATCATTTAATCTTGATAAAAATGGTTTACAATTTCTAAACGATTATTTACAAAACGAAGTAAAGGAACAAGTTGATTATCATTTGAACCATAATAATTTTGACCTATCATTACTTTTCCTTCTCTAAAGCGTTCTTGTTGTAATTGATTTTCAAAGTTTATTCCATATTTGTACATCGTTTTTCCAAAAAAGTAGAGCGATTCATAACCTACATAAGCATATTCCGAAGGCAAAAGATTTGTTTTGTTGATATATTTTTTGACAAATTCTTTATTTTTTAATGGACTAACATAATCGGTATAGATAAAAAACACAGACCTATCCATAAAATCATTCATATCAATTTGGTCAAATTTGAGCCAATCTTTATCTATAAAAAGAGGAATATCTACTCTGGAAGTTTTCAAAACACTAATTACAGATCCTGCCACAGCCAGTTCTGAACTTGCTACAAAAATATGAGCTGTTGTATCTCCTTCAGGTTTTTTGAATGTTTCGCCTTCTTTAAGTCTTGGAGGTTTGGAAGCAATCGGTTTTAATAGAGAATTTATTCTATTAAAAGTACTTTTTCCAGCACTCACTTTCTCAAACACCATTATTTTTCCTCCTTTTTCTTCTACAATTTTTTTATAAGCATAAGCTAAAGTAGAATCTTTACGAGAATCACCATAAATAATATAGGCTTTATCAGCATTCAAGGAGTCAAACGAATAGTCAGCAACTGCTTTTGCTTGTGTATAAAAACTAGGTTCGAAAAGATAGGTATTTCGTTTTCCTTCAATCAAATCAGGTGTATAAGAAAGTGGGTTTACCATATTTATACTGTTTTTTTGTGCAAAATCGGATACAATAGGAAATGTAGTAGGATATAAAGGACCAAAAAACATATCTATATTTTTCATGGCTGAAAGACCAACCAAACGCTTTACATTATTGGCATCATTTTCTGTATCAAAAGGCAATAAATTGATTATAATTCCTTCATTTTTTAAGTCTTCTTGTGCCACTTTCATTCCTTCATACAAATCTAAAAATGATTGCACTTCACGAGCCGAACTTTCATTTTGTAACCTAAAAGGAAGCATTACAGCTACATTATATTCTTTCTTTTTGACAACTTTATCTGATACTGCATTTTGCTTTTTTTGATAGGGAGATGTATAACCATAAGCAAACTCAATGTCTTTCAATAATTTTGTATCCTCTTCTGATGTTTCATTTTGCCCTGCTAATTTATCAGCTAGAGCTTCTGATAAAGCACGGTCTTTTGAGAATTTTTGATATAATAATTTTAATTCTGCAACAGATTTTTGAGGTAAAAATGCTCCTTTTAAATTTTGAACAGCTACACGCAATTTTGAACCTTTGATTTCATCTAGCCACGTCATGGCTTGTAAAGATTGGTCTTTTTCGAAAGCAATTACTCCACCTAAATAAAGCATTTCTTGATATTGGTCAGCGTGTAGGGAAGCATTTTTTGCTTTTGCTAAAAGCTCACTAATTTTGGTATAAGCTGTTGCAAGGTCACCTCCTTTATAGCTTGCCATGGAATAAAGATAACTAGCAGGATAAAAGAATCCATTATTAGGATTTTCTTGCATAGCCATAATTAGACTTTGGCGAGCTGCCGAATAATTTTTGTTAGAAAGTTCTGTTTTACCTTTTTGGTAATAACTCTGATAATCTACTTGAGCAAAAGAAGATAAAGGCGAAAAAATAAATAGCAAACTAGCTATTACACTTAAAAATAAAGTAAAACGCATGAAATAGTGATAAATGATAAGTGATAAATGGTAAGTGAAAATACAGAATTTCAATTACTGAATATAAAAAATAATAAGATACTGAAAGCTAAGAATTGCATATTAGGTAATAAATAGTATTCTCCAAAGAAATTAACTGGTTACTGGAGGTAGTTGATACGGTACAAATTTGCTTACATCTTGTCCATAACGATACAATTCTCTCACAATAGAAGAGCTGATAAAGGTATATTCAGGAGAAGTAATCAAAAAAACAGTTTCTATATCCGAATCTACGTGTTTATTGGCTTGAGAAATGGGTGTTTCATACTCAAAATCAGTCGTATTTCGAATGCCACGAAGAATAAATCTTGCACTATTTTTTTTTGCAAAGTGAGCTGTAAGTTCAGAATAGGCTTGTATTTCGATGTTTTCTTCGTCTTTGAAAGTTTCTTGTATCATTTTTTCCATTGTTTCTAAAGGAAAAAAACGTTTTTTTGTACTATTAAATCCAATAGAAATAATAATTTTATCAAAAAGATGAAGTCCACGTCTTACTACATCTTCATGTCCTTTTGTAAATGGGTCAAAAGAACCTGGGAAAATGGCAATGCGTGGAATATGTTTTGTTGGTGTATTATTTTCTTTCTCCATGATAATGTTGCTATTTGTGATTTATTATCATAAAACAGAGTTCAAAACTCTGTTCAATTCATAAAATTACATTGAATATAGATAATCTAATTGTTTATCTTTTATTTTAAAATCATCTAAAGTTAAGAATTCTTCCCAAAACGGATTTTGAGGTAAAGCTGCTACACAAATTATAGGTTCTTTTTTGACAGGATGAATAAAATTAATTCTTCGTGCATGAAGATTTATGTTGCCTTCTTCGTTAGGTTTTTTGTAGCCATATTTTATATCGCCACGAATAGGACAACCGATTGCAGCGAGCTGAACACGAATTTGATGAGGTCTGCCAGTCAGAGGCGTAACTTCCAATAAATGAAACATATTTAGTTTTCCAACATATCTATATTTCAATTCTGCTCGTTGTGCTTTTCCTTGTGGCTCATCGTAGGCTTGTGTAGTGTTTGTTTTTGGGTCTTTTTCAAGATAATGAATGAGTTTGTCTTCTTTATTAGGAGGTCTGCGTTTTACAACAGCCCAATATACTTTATTGATTTCTCGGTCTCTAAAAAGTTTGGACATACGTTCCAGTCCTTTTGAGGTTTTGGCAAGTACTACTACGCCACTCACAGGACGGTCAAGACGATGTACCAAACCACAAAAAATATTCCCTGGTTTGTCGTATTTTACTTTAATATATTCTTTTGCAACATCTACTAATGAATCATCGCCTGTATGGTCGCCTTGTGAAAGCAATCCTGCTGCTTTATTGACGATAAGTAAATGATTATCTTCGTAGATAACTCGGAACGGTTTTTCTGTAATTGCCATTTTACTCTGTTTCTTATTTAATATAAATTCACACAAAAATACAGATTATTTGTTTAAAAAAATGGATATACAAAAATTAGATTCTTTTAGTTTCTTCAAACAAAATAAAATCAGAGTAGTGCTTTTTTTAAAAAATTGAATATCAGCGACTTATGTTTTTCTTGTTTTTGCTTTAATAATAATGAATACGATTTACCATGAGCTAGAGTTCAAATATATATAAATCATTCATTACTATAAATAGATACTTAAAAACTGTTAGTGCAGCTATCTACAAAAAAAGCTGACAGAAGTGGTAATAGACTTCTGTCAGCTCTCATTTTGGCAATATTATGCAATTCATTGTTATTTAGTGTATCTATTCCTAAAATAGAATACTACATTTTTTCAGCTTAATTTAATTTTTAGTTTCCAAAAAAAGTAAACTGTTGTGATATTTATTATGACAAGAAACCAAAGGAGAGGGAAGGAGTAGAAACTTTGATAACTTCCCCCTTTAGGTATTTCTACCAATGGAACAGTAATTAAGGCATCTAGAACTAAGGCTGTAAGTGCCATAATAATGCCTATGATCATTCCATTTTCTTTATTGCCATTCTTGTAGAAAACAGATGCTCCAAACATTGCAAAAGGCACTAGTAAAATGCCCACTATTAATGCTTGTAAATACAACGAATCTTGTATTGAAGGGATAAACTCTAGTAAGGCAAATGACAGAAGTATGAGTCCCCAAACCATGCCACCTATGAAAATTGCTCGTAAATATTTCATTTTTTAATTTTTATTAGTTTGCATAGCTGGATTCCATATTCCTGTAGCTGCTGTTAATTTCGCATATTCTGAAAAGTCGGTTGCTTTCCTACCTAGTACTTTTTCAATATCAGAAGATATTGTTGCATTTCGTCCATCTAATACTTGCTCAAAAAGATAATTGACTAACCATATATGATCTTCAGGCAATTGAAAGCTCCTTAAAAGCTCTACGTTTTCTTCTAAAGTCAGAGGTTGAAACTGAATATTTCTGCCACAAGCACTTGATATTTCTGCTACAGCTTGGGGTATTGTTAGCAATCTTGGACCTGTCAATTCATAAATTTCTTCATTGTGCTTATCATCTATAATGGTTTGAACTACTACATCAGCTATATCGTTGGCATCGGTAAAAGGTTCCAAGGCTTTGGCTCTAGGCAAAGCCACATGTCCTACAAGAATAGGGTCAAGAAATAGGCTTTCGCTAAAATTTTGGTTGAACCAGCTTGCCCGAACGATAGTCCATTTTGGAGCAATATCCATTACTGCCTTTTCGCATCGTTGTGCTTCTTTTTCGCCTCTTCCAGACAGCAAGACTATTTTTTCTACCCCATTCTCAACAGCAAGAGTTGTAAACTGTTTAATAATTTCTAAGGCAGAAGGAATAGCTAAATCTGGCTGAAAAGTGATATACACAATTTCCATCCCTTGTAATACAGCTAACCAAGTATCCTGATTTTCCCAATCAAAAGCTGGTGTCTCGCTTCGTGAGCCAATGCGAATATTTGTATAACCTAAGTTGCGTAATCGATCAACAACTCTGCTTCCTGTTTTTCCTTTTCCTCCAAGAACTAAAATTTTTCTTTGTATCATAATTAAATTATTTTATTTGTGAATTAATGATAATACAAAGTTGGAAAAATTTCTTCTTTTACATTTGTTTCAAAAGCATTATGATTTGTTTAAGAGGAACTGTTGTTTAATTTCATTAGGTCGAACTCCAAACTTCCCCAAAAAAGCATTGGAAAATGAACTCAAACTATCATACCCTACATACCAAGCCACTTCCTGAACACTTTGGTGATTAGTACTTAACATTTCATAGGCTTTATTCAAACGCTCTTCTTGCAAAAATTTAAAAACAGGTATGCCAAAAAGCTCTTTAAAATTTTTCTTTAGTTTATTATTATTCAGTCCAATAAGTTTTGATAATTCACTCAATGAGGGGGGGGTAGAAATGTTATTCTCCATAATTTCTTTAGCCATAAATAGTTTGCTTTTTTCTTCATTCGTTAACCTATCTTTCTTATCGGTAGCAAGAAATGCAAAAAAATGCGAAAGTAACTCATTCACTTGGCTTTTTAAAAACATTCGCCTTGTGCTTCCTTTATAGGTAGTAGTCATAATTTTATACACAGCATTTTGCATATAAGGGGTCATGTAAAATCTTGGTCCTTCTACAAAGTCTTCTTTTGGACTAATTAATTCTGGCAAAAAATCATTAAAAATTTTCTGTTCTTCTTTAGATAAGGTATTTAGGTTTTTTAATTTTGAAAAAACACTAATAGATTGGAGAGGTTTGTTTGGTTCTATTTTATGAGAGAATTCTACTCTAGTATTTCCAAAAAAAGAAATAGCAATACCTGTTGTGTTTGTTACTATTTTAGTTTGATTTTGATGTTTTATTTCTAATTCTACATTGCCAGAGCTATAGAAAGCAAAACCTAGGGTCTCTCCCTCTATATCACACTTCTGAATGATAGTATTTTCGGCATTGGATTGTTCTATTAAAACAATAAAATTATTTATTTCTATAATATCTGTTGTCATTATTAAGTAATTTAATTATTAATATTCACTATACTTAGGGGGCTATTTCGTAAGAAATTGGATAGTACTATTCAAAATCTCCTCTGTTGTTTCTCGTATAATTGCTCACACTCACTTTTAATAAGTGAGTTAATAAATAATTGTCTCATTTGTAATATATTCTTCCTACTTCTCCTTCAATTCAATTTTAGAATTACTGTTTTCAAAAAGGTGTAAATAATCTTCTACTTTAAATATTCTACTATTGAACCTAGAAGTTCTGTTTCTACCTTCTTGTTGTCTTGTGATACTTCTAGCAAAACGTCTTATTTCTTCTTTTGTAGTCAGAATAATCCCTGGAATAGGCGTACTTTTTCCATTTTCATCTTTAGCCACCATTGTAAAATAAGAAGAATTACAATGTTTAGTTACTCCATTAATGACATTTTGAGAAACTACTTGCAGACCAACCACCATAGAAGTCCGTCCAGTAAAATTAATAGAGGCTTTCAGAGTAACCAACTCGCCGACTTCTATTGGATGCAAAAAATCAACTCTATTTACAGAAGCAGTTACACAATAATTTTCGGAATGTTTGGAAGCACAAGCAAAAGCAATTTGATCCATCAAATTTAGAATATGACCTCCATGAATTTTCCCACTAAAATTAGAATGAGAAGGCAGCATTAATTGTGTAATCGTTACTTTAGAGTCTTTGATGTGTTTGAATTTTTTGTTCATGTGTTTTTTTGAGCTTTAAAATGTATTTGTGTAAATGTAAATAAAGTAAAATTTTGCTTAAATCTAAATACCAAATAAAAATTTTGACTTCTTATCAACATGAGTGACATTTTAAAAAAGGCAAATTTTTGCCAAATTTTATTCTGTGTAAATGTCTTTTTTCCATAAAGTAGGGTTTGCAAATCCTACTTTATGGAAAACAGCAAACTATTATTTTGTCAAAAATTGGTCAATTTACAGAATTTGAAAAATGTCACTCATGTTGTCTTATAAGATGTATTTTTATGATTCAATTCATTTCCCTCTACTTTTCAATAACCTCAAATGCGAAATAATACCACCAAAATAACTCGTTTTGTTGGGATAAATTCCATTTTCTTCTAAGATTTTATACAAAATACGATTCAGTCTTGGATAATGAATGTGATGAATATTTGGAAAAAGATGATGAGCAATATGATTATTAAATCCTCCAAAAATAAAATTAGCAGGTTCACTAAAAGGGTGCATATCGTTTGAACTTTTGATTTGATTCATCAGCCAAGACGAATTTATAAAACCGTCTTTATCGGTTGTGGGATAATGTGTTGTTTCGACGTGATGCGTCATAAAAAATGTAAAAAGCAGAAAAAGCGACTGGCAACTGTGCATCAATAAAAATCCTGTAAAGACAAGTAGATAATTTTGCCCAGAAAAAGAAGAAAAAAGTAAGGGCAAAACTAAAATATAAGTCAGATAAAATACTTTTTGATACCAAAAAACAAAGTGATATGAAAAACCTTTGTTCCAATCCTTAGAAAAAAGAATCACAAAATCCTTTACAAAAATCCAAAAAAGGGAATATGTTGTGTAAGCAAAAGATGCATAAATATATTGAAAACGATGAAATGAATACCATTTACTTTCTGGAGTAACACGAATCAAACGAGAAATTTCTAAATCTGAATCATAGCCTTCTACATTTGGCGCAAAATGATGAGAATGAACATGACGTTTTTTCCAAGCTGCTGCATGTGCGCCTACAAGTGTGTAAATAGCCGTAAAACAGAAGTTATTCAGCTTTTTAGATTTAAAAACAGTATTGTGAGAAAAATCATGAGAGAAATTAAACGCAAAAAGTAGTGACACAAAACCAAAACTCACAAAGCAAATCAAAAATAGAATTGGATTTTGAACAATAAAAAGCAAACTATAAACGACAACCATCAAAGAAAAATAAACTAAAAATTTTATCACTAAAAAAACAGCAATTTTAGTTTTTTCAGATTTATCAAAGACTAATTCTTGATTGATTTTGGTGCAAATTTCTTTGAAAAGTTGATTGTCTTTTTCTACTTGAAGATGTTTTTGTTTCATAGTTTCAGAATGTAGCCGATAGCTTCCAAGCTATCGTTTTAAAAACTCAATAAATTATTTTTCTGACAGCTTGGAAGCTATCAGCTACTTTTATAAATTCAGTAGGAACGACATGTTTTTCCCTCCCCATTATTTTCAAAAAACGAAAGTGAGAAAGTAGAGATTTATGATAGGGCATTTCCATATAAGTTACGCCATGTTTTTTGGCTGTTTCTCTAAAAATAGGTAAGATTTTGAGGTAATGCACATGACAAACATGAGGTAAAAGGTGGTGCAAAGCGTGTGCATTAAATCCTCCTAATGTCCAGTTGAAAAAAGTACTTTCTGCATCATAATCTACCGAAGTACACATTTGCAGTTTTGCCCAGCTCATATTTACTTTTCCCTCTTTATCTGCCTTTGGATGCTGCACAAAATCAGAAAGGTGCGAAACTCCCAAAACACCAACAAACAAAATAGAAACCATAAAATGATTGAATAAAAAAGCTAAAAGTACCGTTTGCCATCCAAAATCAAGCAAATAAATAGGAAGCACAATCATATAACCGATATAGAAAAACTTGTAAAAAATGAGTTTTACGACTTCAATTTTCGGAATTTCTACTTTTATGGTTCGGCTAGAAAGATTAAAAAGCATTAGCGATTCACGAAACAAAAACCAATTCAGAGAATATAACAAGTACAAAAAAGGAGCATACAGAAATTGATATTTATGAAACCATTTCAATGGCTGTGTATCTGTCATTCTGAAAAGTGGATTGTGCAAAACATCAATATCACTTCCTTCAATATTTGTATAAAGATGATGCGACTCATTATGATTCTTTCCCCACACATACGCATTATTTCCCTGCAAATTGAAACTCAAAGAAAACAAAAAGTTATTCCAAAACTTACTTTTTACAGCTACATTGTGTGCTGCATCATGCGAAACATTAAAGGCTGTCAAAAGAACTGAAAGTCCCATAAGCAGATAAAAAGCATAAAAAGAAAATTCTGTTTTGCTCGTTATCATCAAATAATAAAACAAAATATCTAATCCGAAATAGAGAAAAATCTTGAAAAGCATTGTTTTATTTCCTGTTTTTTCAATTTTGTTTTCAGAAAAATAGTCGTTTACTCTTTCGTTGAGTTCACGATAAAAGTCTGTGCCTTCGTCGGTGGCAAATTTTAGTTTTTTCATAAGGAATGTAGCACACTCTTTAGAGTATGTTGGCTATTATGGAGTGTAGAGTAAAATATAATTTTTGAAATACAAATACATTGCACTCTAAAGAGTACATTACTTTTTCGCATCCTAAAGGATACGCTACTTTTTCACTCGTGTAAATCTCAAAAAAGGCTGATTATTAAAATCTCCACCCACATACAAAAGGTCGTCAGCAGGAGTTTCTCCAATAGCAATAAAGACATTAAAACTTTCAGCATCGCCCAAAGGGTCGCCATTTCGTTCTCTAAACCAAAAAATATGAGGATTACCACTCAAAACAGTCAAGAGATAAGGTTTATTTTCTGTATAAGTTTTTGTTTCAGATTTGATAGTAATATAACCAGCCGAATAAATGGTTTTGTCTTTCAAAAAACCTTGATACTTTGTAGGGATTTGCTCTAGAATGGTACTATCTTTTTTGAAAATCATTGTGTAGCCTTCTTGACGAGAAAACCATTCGCCTTCCATAGCAGAAGAAACAACATTTTCTTTGTCATTTATATATTTTAGAGAAATTGAATCTTGTTGAGCAAGGCTGTTGAAAGAAATAAAGCTACACACTAAAAATAGTAAAGTAGCTTTTTGAAATAGATTTTGCATTGCGTTTTGGTTTAAGTAGAAAAGAAATAATTTGTTCTACCGAAAAATACGCAAATAAAATACAAGAGTTGGGGAAAATGAGGAAAGGAAGATTACTCTTATTTTGAAAACTGACTTTTTAAATGTGTGAGGTTAAAACTCCTGTGGAAGTTCTGCCAAGCCATTAAAAATACGTTCCTTGAGTAGATTTATGATTCTTCTGTCTGTTCCTGTTCTGTTTTGTGCATACAGATTATATTCTTCCAAATCAAAATGTCCGATTATCATTCCTAATAACTGACTTTTAAATTTTATATCTTTTTGAAAAACGATATCAATATATTCTCGCTGTTTGGTAGCCGAAAGTCTGAAATAGGTTCTTTCACTTTCTTTTTTGCTACCTTTTTTTGATTCCTTTTCTGTGATATAATCCTTAAAAATAGCAAGTAAAATCTTATTTTGAAGTTTCAATATAGGACGCAAAGTAGCATTTTGAAAACGCTCTTCGCCACTCATTGTATCTACAATCAATGCAGCAGGAATCTGTGGGCGAATAGTTTTTTTTGGGGTAAGGTTTTGGTCTGACAATTTTTTTGAGGGTTAATTATGATGAGTTTGTACTATTTTTGGACTAGATTACTGTTTACTGACAACTACGGAAAACTTGAAAATAGGTGTATTTGTAGGGCAAAGACTTGCCTTTGACTTGTCAAGTAATTCAGAAAAAACGCAAATACAGTCAAAGGCAAGCCTTTAACCTACAAGGTAAATACTTTTCCGTAGTTATCAATGTTTAGTAATTTTTCTAGCTTTATATTCTTGTAGTAAATAAAATGTAAAAAGCACCCAAAAAAAGCCAAAAGAAATAGAATAATAATCCTTTGAAATCATTTTATTAAGAGCTAAAAAACTAATTATCCCTGCTGAAAAGAGCCAAAGAAATTTTAATATTGATAAAACTGAAAAATCATTCTTAGTAACAAAGCGAACTAAATAGGTAAAAGAAATTCCTAGTAGAGAAATCATCAGCATTATTCCTGCAAAAGGCCAGTGCATAATCTTGAAATTTACCCCTACAACTAATAAAATAAGTAGAGCTTTTATGATTTGCCAGTAGAATGTATCTTTTGTAGTTCCATTCTTGAAGATTAAATAGATTCCCCACCATTGAGTAAGGATAAAGCCTCCTTGTATTAAGTACTCGCCTTGTTCACTTAGTTTTTCTGTAAAGGTCAGTCCTGCGCCGATAAGACCTACTATGAACGAAGCAACAATAAAAATATAAATAATTTTGTCTTTCATATATCAAACAAGCATTTGAGCGAGTAAATAATCAGCTAAAAGTATAGCAATACAACTTGTAGTAACTGCTTTTGTACTTGACTCTCCCACTTCTAATGCGCCACCTCGTGTATAATACCCTTTGTAAGCAGAGATAGTAGTAACCAAAAAAGCAAAAACTACTGATTTGATAAGCATAAAACCAACATTAAACTCCACAAAATCTAATCGAATTCCATAAACATATTCTACCGAAGTTACTTGTCCTGTAAGTGTCGCAGCCAAATATCCACCTGTAATAGCTAAAAAAGCAGCCAAAATAACAAGTAAAGGATAAGTTACTAATCCTGCCAAAATTTTGGGGAATACTAAGTAAGAAGTAGCATTGATCCCCATTACTTCGATAGCATCAATTTGTTCTGTAATACGCATTGTTCCCAATCCACCAGCGATATTCGAACCTACTTTTCCTGCAAAAACAATAGCCGTAATTGTTGGAGCAAGTTCTAAAACAGTCATATCACGTACAATCGTACCAATAAGAGATTTAGGAATAAGAGGACTTACAAGGTTGTAAGCAGTTTGAACAGCCGTTACAGCACCAATAAATGTCGAAATGATTGTAACAATATATACCGAACTAATACCAATTCGCATACATTCTTCAACAAAAAGACGAACATAAACGTGCCAAGGTTCCATGTCTGTAACCGTTCGGCTCAAAAAAATCATATACTTACCAATACTTTTCATGTAGGATAGTTAGTTGAAAAAATGTGTGTTTTATCTTTGGTTGCGATACAAATTTATAAAAAATGCTTCATTTGAGAAACTAAGAAAAACGAACTTAAATTCCCCCAAACAAAGCATAAAACGTTTTCAAGTCAAAACAGTTTAGATAATTCTAATTTTTCTATTTTTTATTTGTGTTTTTATCAATCACTTTATCAACATTCCAACCGATATAAGGGTTGTAACCATTTAGATTTTTCTTGTACATTCCTTTTCCTTCTGGTTCGTACTGGCGTTTTTCTGGATGGTTTTTACACTCATCACTACATGCACCATCCATTTTTTCCAAACAAGGCTTGCAAATCGTTGTGTGGCGATTACATTTTGGATTGGCACAGTTTACCATATAATCACTTCGTTCTTTACAGACATAACAAGTACTTACCAAGGTTGGATTGATTTCATTTACATCAACGGCAACACGCTCATCAAAAACATAGCATTTTCCTTCAAAATCTTCTCCTCCTACTTCTTTTCCATATTTGATGATTCCTCCATGAAGCTGATATACGTCTTTAAAACCTTCTTTCATGAGCAAAGCAGTCGCTTTTTCACATTTTATTCCACCTGTGCAGTAGGTCAAAACTTTTTTGTCTTTATACTTTTGAAGTTCTTTTACTTTCTCAGGAAAATCTCTAAAATTCTCAATATCTAAGGTAACAGCATTTTTGAAGTGTCCCAAATTATGCTCATAATCCGAACGCACATCAAGAATAACGACATCTTCCATATCTTTAAGATTTTTGAATTCTTGTGGGGAAAGATGAGTTCCTGTTCCGTGATAGGGTTTTATGTCTGGAATACCTGCGTGAACAATTTCTTTTTTAAGACGAACATTTATTTTGCTAAATGTATTATGCTCTGAAGCATCAATTTTGAAATCAATGTCTTTAAAACGAGAATCACTTTCTAAAGCATCAATATATTTTTGACATGCTTCTGGAGTTCCACAGACTGTTCCGTTTAACCCTTCATCGGCTACAATAATTCTTCCCAAAAGTCCTGTTTTGATACAAAAAAGATGATGTTCTTCTTTAAACTTTTCTGGGTTTTCTATTGGAGTAAAGCAATAATATAAAAGGACACGATACGGAAAATGAGAATTTTCGACGTTGTTTACAGCAATTTCTTGCTTATTTTCTGTTGTTTTCATACCTAGTTCTTAGTTTCAGCTAAGTGGTAAAATAATTTTTAATGTTAGTAATTAAGCATAAATGAATACAATCACTATTTTTTGAATTGAGTTGCAAAGATACGAAGAAGTATAGAAATTTTATTTCATTTTCATTCCCCCATCACTTCCAAAATTGCATCTACATATTCTCTATCATTCGAAAGGCGTGGTACTTTGTGTTGTCCTCCTAATTTTCCTTTTGAGTGTAGCCATTTGTAAAATGTATTTGGCTCTGCAAAATGAACGGTTGGCATCACTAAAGCAATATTTGCATGTCTTTTGGCATCATAATCCGAATTTATTTCTCTTAGTTTTTCGTCTAAAGATTCCACAAAAAGAGTTTCATTTTCTGGATTTTTCTCAAATTCGATAATCCATTCGTGTCCTCCTTGTTTGTGATTTCCTTCTCCTTCGTCTTTTATATAAATCGGTGCTGCTGTATAATCTTTTAGTTTTGCGCCTGTTTTTTTACACGCATACGCCAACGCAATATCAGCATTTTCGACAACGACCTCTTCTCCAAAAGCATTGATAAAATGTTTTGTACGTCCTGTAATTCGTATTCTGAATGGACTAAGTGACGTAAATTTGATAACATCGCCAATATTATATCGCCAAAGACCCGAGTTTGTCGAAATAATCATTGCATATTTTTCATTCAATTTTACGTCTTGCAATGTTATTGTTTTTGGGTTTTCTTTGTCCCACTCATCCATCGGAATAAATTCATAATAAATTCCATAATCTAAAAGAAGCAATAAATCCTCGCTATTTTTTTGGTCTTGCAGTGCAAAAAATCCTTCGGAAGCATTATAAACCTCCATATAATTCATTTTATCAGAAGGAATAAGTTCTTTGAAAAGCTGACGGTAAGGCGTAAAAGAAACTGCTCCATGAAAAAAACATTCTAAGTTGGGCCAAACCTCCAAAATTGAATTTTTGCCTGTAACTTCCAGTATTTTTTTGATTAAAAAAAGTGTCCATGTCGGAACGCCTTGAATGCTTGTTACATTTTCTTTTGAGCTTGCTCGTGCCATCGCTTCCATTTTTTCTTCCCAGTTATCCATCAAGGCAATTTCCAAACTAGGCGTTCGGAGATATTCTGCCCACGCAGGTAAATGGTTCATAATCAGAGCCGAAACATCACCACAATTTTTTTCTCCTGTAACTGGATTTGGCTGCATACTTCCACCAACTCCCAAACCTTTTCCAGAAAAAAAGTTTGTATTTTCAGTATTACTCGCATAAATGGCAATCAAATCTTTTCCTGCGCCATAATGATTTTTGTCTAGTCCTTCTTCCGAAACAGGAATATATTTACTTCTTGCATTGGTCGTCCCAGAAGATTTTGAAAAACCAATAATGGGTTTATTCCAAAGCAAGTTTTGTTCTCCTTTCAGACTTCTTTCTATGTACGGATAAAATTCTTCATAACTAGAAACAGGAACATTTTTAATAAATTGTTCTTGATTTTTGATAGAAAAATAATCGTATTTTTTCCCCCAAACAGTATTTTTCCCTGAAGCAATTAAATACTTAAATACTTCTTCTTGCACCTGAAAAGGATTATTTTTGAAATTTTCTATTTTTTCCAAACGAGTAGAAAATATTTTTGTACCAATCCAATTAACAAATGACTTCATAAATTATAGAGTTTGAATAAAAAAATTAGAGTGTTGTTGGTGGGGACACCAACAACGGCAGTTGTTTAGAAAATCGCTCGTGAGGACACAAGCAACGGTAAGTTTAAAAAATTGAGTAATTCATTAATAACTAATAAGGCAAACGCACGAAATTTTATTTTTTAAGATTGGTTCAAGCGAGGACGCTTAAACCAGTTTTTGTCTAATTCAAGCGTCCTCGCTTGAATTTTAAAACTAAAAAAATAGGTCAAAAAGAGTGTAAAATCACACATTTTATTTTCGTGCGTTTGCCCCTAAATAACTAAACGTTAATAACTATTTTTAGATATTTTGTGATGCAATCCAAGCCGTTGTCCAAGCTGCTTGAAAATTAAAACCTCCTGTAATGGCATCAATATCCAATACTTCGCCTGTAAAATACAAATTAGGTAAAACTTTGCTTTCCATCGTCTTAAAATCCACTTCTGATAAAGCAATTCCTCCACAAGTTACGAATTCATCTTTATAAGTACTTTTTCCACTTACATGAAAAATTCCCTGTGTAAGTTCGTTTGAAAGGCTATCTAATTCTTTATTAGAAAGTGATGCCCAGTTTGTAGTGAGGTCTATGTTTACAGCTTCGATGAGTTTTTTCCAAAGACGATTCGGAATATCAAAAGGAGAAATTGTTCCAATTTGTTTTTTACGCCATTCTTCTCGGTGTGCTTTCAAGATTTTGAGCGTGTTTTTTGGCGTATCTTCTATCCAGTTTACACCCATTTCAAATTTATAGTTTTTGTCTGCCAGTTCTCTCGCTCCCCACGCAGAAAGTCGCAAAACAGCAGGCGCAGAAAGTCCCCAATGTGTAACCAAAACAGCTCCATTTTCAGTAGAAAGTTTGGTATCTTTTGCCCAAACAGCACCATTACTTACCGAAACTCCTGCCATATCTTTTAAACGCTCATCATTTTTCACGTCCATTGTAAAAAGCGAAGGAACAGGATTTGAAATAGAATGCCCCAAATCAGTAAGCATTTTCCAAGATTTTGGCTGACTTCCAGTTGCTACAATAAGTGCATCGGCTTCTAAATTTGGTTTGTTTTTTATCTGAATTTGCCACTTTTGATGTGTTTCTTCGGTTGGAGGAATTAATTTTTCTACTGCACAGCCTTTTTGAATATCAATATTTAGCTTTTTAGTTTCTTTCAAAAAACAATCAATAATCGTTTGAGAGTCATCTGAAACAGGAAACATACGTCCATCTGCTTCCGTTTTGGTTTTGACACCTCTTTTTTTGAGCCATTCTATCATATCTTGAGGCTGGAATTGATAAAATGCGCCTAAAAGTTCTTTTTCTCCTCGTGGATAATTTTTAGTTAATTCTTCAGGTTCGAAACAAGAATGTGTAACATTACAACGTCCACCACCCGAAATTTTTACTTTTTTGAGTAGTGTATTGGTTTGTTCTAAAATAGAAACGTTATAATTCGGATTTTTTTCTTTTAAATTAATGGCTGCAAAAAATCCACCTGCACCACCACCAATAATTATGACTCTTTTGTTTTTCATCTTTTATTAAATTTGAGCTACAAATTTACAAAATCTCATTCAGAAAAATATTTTTTACTTTGCCTTTGCAATCTACTAAAGTCATAATGATGGAAAAACCTATATCTTTCACTCACTTTTTGTGTTCCATTGTCAATTTTTCTGAAACAGAATTAGAACTCTTTACATCTTTATTTGAAAAAGAGAAGATGACTAAAAAACACTTTTTCGCCAAAAAAGGAGAGTATAGTAAACAAGTTGCCTTTATAGAAACAGGTATTTTAAGAGCTTTTTATAGCAATGAAAAAGGTGAAGAGTACAACAAAACATTTTTTACCTCTAATCAATTTGTTGGAGCATATTCTTCTCTAGTTAGTCAAAAACAAAACTTAATTGATATTCAATGTCTTACAGATTGTGTGATATGGGTTGCTAATTTTGAGAATATTACAAGGCTTTATGATGATTATCCCCAAATAGAGCGTTTGTCTCGTCTTTTGGCAGAACAGTTTTTTGTAAACAAGGAAAAAAGAGAAATTGAATTGGTAACTCTTGAAGCAAAACAACGGTATCAGATTTTTTTGGAAGAACATAAAGGATTAGAAAATCAAATTACCCAATATCATATTGCTTCTTATTTAGGAGTTACACCTACACAACTCAGTAGAATTAGAGGAAAAAAAGAGTAATTTATCAAATCTATGATTAATTCATGTACATAGGTAAATGCTTTTGATAAAAGTAAAGTAGAAATTTGTGCTATCAGTTTGGATAAATATCAGTCATTTTTTCTCCTTTATTATGAAATTAGAATCGAACAAAATACTTATCACAGGTGCAACAGCAGGAATTGGCGAGGCTCTACTTTATCAATTTCTTGATTATGACAATCAAATTATTGCAGTTGGTAGAAATAAAGAAAAACTAAAAGCTCTTGCTCAAAAAGACAAAAGAATAATTCCCTTTTGTGCAGATATTTCAAAAGAGGAAGATATTGAAAGCCTAGTTTTATTTATTGAGCAAGAACACAAAGACTTGAATATTCTAATCAATAATGCTGGTATTCAATACAATTACCATTTTTTGGAAGAAAAATATATTATTCCAAAACTAGAAAATGAAATAAATGTAAATCTTTTAGCTCCTCTAAAACTGATTTCTTTGCTTTTACCAATTTTAGAAATCAATCAAAATGCAGCTATTGTAAATGTTTCTTCGGGTTTGGGATTAGTTCCTAAAATGACAAGTCCTGTTTATTGTGCTACAAAGGCAGCCATTCATATTTTTTCAAAATCGTTGCGTTACCAACTTCAAAGCACAAAAGTTTTTGAGATTATTCCTCCTTTAGTAGATACAGAAATGACAAAAGGAAGAGGAACAGGAAAAATTACTCCTCAACAGTTGGTAAAAGAGTTTATAAAAGCCTTCAAAAAAGATAAATTTGAAGTAAAAATTGGAAAAGTAAAATTATTGAAAATAATGAATAGAATTAGTCCATCTTTGGCTGATAGAATAATGAGAGGGAAATAAGCATGTATTAAATAAAATTCTCAAAACCTTATTCATTAATAAAAAGTTAGACTGTTTTATTTCAAAATATTATTCAGACCTCGTTTTTAGACCCTAAGGGTTTCTGAAAACCCTTAGGGTCTTACAAATCCACTTTCAATGCAACGCAAAGAACGAATCAAAAATTTACTTTCTGCTCTCAATAAAAATCTTTACGAACGACAAGAACCGATACAACTTGCTCTTTTGACGGCAGTTGCTGGGGAAAGTTTGTTTATGCTTGGCGCACCAGGGGTAGCCAAAAGTTTGATTGCTCGTAAATTAAAATTTGCCTTTACAGCAGGACAATCTTTTGAGTATTTGATGAATCGTTTTAGTACGCCTGATGAGGTTTTTGGTCCTGTTTCTATCAAAAAATTGAAAGATGAGGATAAATATGAACGACTGACAGAAAAATATTTACCTGGGGCAACAGTTGTTTTTTTAGATGAAATTTGGAAAGCTAGTCCTTCTATTCAGAATGCTCTTCTGACAGTTCTGAATGAAAAAATTTATAGAAATGGAGAAGAAGAAGTAAAAGTAGAACTAAAAGGATTAATTGCAGCATCAAACGAACTTCCACCCAAAAATGAAGGTTTAGAAGCTCTTTGGGATAGGTTTTTGGTACGTTATATGATTTCTGAAATAAAAGAAAGTGGTAATTTTCTGCAAATGCTAACCTCTTCAGACGATGTTTATGAAGATACCGTTTCAGACGAACTAAAGATTACAGCAGAAGAAAATCAGCTTTGGAGCAAAGAAATTGATGAAATAGAACTACCAACAGAAGTTTTGAATACAATTCAACTCGTCAAAAAACAGCTTGATGATACCGATAATCAGATTGGAAATGTATATTTTGTTTCAGATAGAAGATGGAAAAAAGTAATTCGTCTTCTGAAAACTTGTGCTTTTCTGAATGGCAGAAAAAAAGTCAATCTAATGGATTGTTTCTTGATTACGCATTGCGTTTGGAATCAGCCAGAGCAGCTTGATAAAGTTCGTCATTTGGTTTCGGAAGTGATACGCAAACATGGTTATTCTATTTCGCTAAATCTGACAGGTTTACGACAAGAAATAAAAGAATTAGAAACCGAAATTGAGAAAGAAACAAAAGTAAAACATGTTACGACACGAGAAGAACTCTATCCTGTTGAGCAAGAATTTTATCAAGTTCTGAATTTGGAAACTTCAATGGACGGAAAATATATCAAACGAGCCGATTTTGATAAATTAAATCAAGAAGAAAGCACCATTAATATTTATGATGATAATTTCAAACTGACTTATAAAGTAAAAGCAAAAAAGCCTTCTGTACAGCATCAAGTTCATTTATTCCATAACGCCCAACTTTTAGCCTTGGGTTTACGCACGCATAAGGTAGAAAAAGATGAAATTATTTACAGAAAACCTCATCAACTCATAGAAAAGTATTGGAATGAAAAACTAGAGGAACTTTTGAGTTATGTAAATGAAAATCTACAAAAACTAGATACCGAAAAGCCAGAAGAATGGTATGAATTAGACCAAAACCTATTTGTAGATGCTCGTCTAGCACCGATTGTAAAAGCAAATTTGAATGATTCTGTCAATCAACTCAATGATATTCAATTAAAACTAGAGAAATTGAAATATTATTATAAGAATTTGGAAGGGTAATTTTACTTTTGTCCATTACTATAAATTACAAATTAGTCCTTACAGTTTCTAAATTTCATTATTCTACTCATTTATCAAAAAAATGCTCAAAATCGCCTTTTCTCCTATCTATGCACATCCTTTGCCCAAAAATCATCGCTTTCCGATGTTAAAATATGAGTTGTTGCCAGAGCAATTAATTTATGAAGGAACAGCTACAAAAGAAAATTTCTTTGAGCCAATTCCTATTTCAGAAAAGAAAATTTTGAGAGCGCACACAGCAGAATATTGGAACAAATTAAAGAACCTTTCTCTTACTAGAAAAGAAGAACGAAAGACAGGTTTCCCACTTTCAGCCAAACTCATCGAAAGAGAGATTACGATTGCAGGAGGAACAATTCAAAATACAGAATTTGCTTTACAATATAGTGTCAGTTTGAATATTGCAGGAGGAACACACCATGCTTTTACAAAACATGGAGAAGGTTTTTGTCTTCTGAATGACATTGCTTTAGGTGCTTATCATTTGATAGACGAACATAATTTTGATAAAATTTTGGTGGTAGATTTGGATGTTCATCAAGGAAACGGAACAGCAGAGATTTTTTCAAATGAAAAACGAGTTTTTACTTTTAGTATGCACGGAGCAAAAAATTATCCTTACAAAAAAGAAAAGTCAGACCTTGATATCGAACTAGAAGATGAAATAGATGATAAAACCTACTTGCAAGTCTTAAAAGAAACCTTGCCCAGAATTATTCAAGAACAAAAACCACAATTTATATTTTATCAATCTGGTGTAGATATACTTAAAACTGATAAACTGGGACGTTTGGGAATGACTTTACAAGGCTGTAAAGAACGTGATAAATTTGTTTTTGAGGAATGTAAAAAAAATAATATTCATGTTTCTGTAAGCATGGGAGGTGGATATTCTCCCAAAATTGCTGATATTGTAGAGGCACATGCAAATACGTATCGTTTGGCGCAAGAGATTTATTTTTGACCCCAAACTTTATTAGAATAAAAAATCTATTTCTATGTAAAACCTGCCTTTAGAAGAGCTTTTAATTTTAATCCATTCTTATCGCAAGGTGTTCTGTTTTTGACTTTGTTAAGCACAGTGCCTCCAAGTCGATTTGATTCTATGATTCTAATCATGATTTATCAGTATGGCAAAACTTCAGATTTACGAGTGTACTATTTTGTATTTAAACCATTTGACAACGTAAATCTGAAGATTTACCAACTAATAGGGACTCCAAGCAACATTCCAACCTATTATACTTTTTGAGTTTCTTCTTTTAAAGTCGGATAATCTGTATAACCTTCTGCTCCTGATGTATAAAATGTATCTGGATTTGGGTCATTAAGATGAGTACCTTGTTTCATTCTTTCTACTAAATCGGGATTAGAAATAAATGAACGACCAAAAGCTACTAAATGTCCCACACCATCTTTCAAATCTTTTTCAGCTCTTTCTTTATCATAACCACCACTAATAATGATTGTTCCACCAAACGCATCTCTAATTTTTTGTTTTACAGAAAGAGTAACCTCAGGCGCACCTACTGAAGAATGATCCACAATATGAATATAAGCAAGATTAAGTTTGCCTAATTCTTTTGCCAAATACTCATAAAACTCTTCGACATCTTCAAAAACTCCTGTACTATTATAGACTCCATAAGGAGAAAGACGAATACCTACTTTTTCTGCTCCAATTTCTGCAATAGTTGCTTTTGCTATTTCTAATGCAAATTTTGCTCTTGCTTCGTTGTTTCCGTTATAGCTATTGTCTAAAGAGTTTACAAGAGGATTTAAAAACTGTTCTATTAAATAACCGTTTGCACCATGTAATTCCACACCGTCAAAACCTGCTTTTATAGCATTTTTTGCACTATCTACATATTCCTGAATCGTATTTTTGATTTTACTTTCAGTCATTAGTTTTGCTGCTGGATATGATTTCAAACCTTCTTGATCTGTGTACATCTCACCTTCTACTGGAGTTGTAGTTGTACTCAATACTTCAGCATCTTTTGCCATATTAAGAGGATGTGAAACTCTACCTGTGTGCATCAATTGCATAAAAATTTTTGCTCCTCCTTTATGAACCTCTTCAGCTACTTTTTTCCAACCCTTGGTTTGAGCGTCAGAAAAAGCACCTGGAATACGTGGGTAGCCCAAACCATTTGGAGAAGGACTAACTCCTTCTGTAATAAGTAAACCAGCACTAGAACGTTGAGCATAATAAGTTGCCATCAAATTGTTTGGAATATTGTCTGTTGCTCTTGAGCGAGTAAGAGGTGCCATCACAACACGATTTTGAAGAGTTATATTTCCGAGTTTGAATGAATCAAAAAGCATAATGTCTATAAAATTTATAAAAAATATATTTAATAATAACAGAACGATTGTTCCAAAACACTAACGCATTGCTTTGTTTAAAGGTTACGTTAAAATATCTAAACTAATTTAATTTGTTTATTCAATTCCTTCTAAGTAACATGAACTTGGCATAAAAAATAGTCTAACATACTTCTCTATACACCATAAAAGCTACCTCCAGTCTGCTCTAACGAGACTGACCTATTTTTAATCAAAGGATTGGATATTCTCCCAAAATTGTTGATATTGTAGAGGCGCATGCAGATACGTATCGATTAGCGCAGAAGATTTATTTTTGCCCCCAAATTTTATCACAATGAAAAATCTACTTCTAACTTTATTTTTATTATTTAATATTCAATTTTCTGCAACTGCTTGTCTAAATTATTTCTATGGAGTAGATAAAGATGGACACACACACGAAGCGACCTATATAATGGAAACTTTTTTCTATGAGAACTTTAATTCACAAAAACACTTTAGTAGTCTCAAAAAATCTATCAAAAATTTAGAAAAAAAACATTCCTACAAATACTTATCTGATTATTCTATTGCACTTATGAAACTTGGAAAAGCTGATATTGCTTTAGAATTATTGAAAGCATTAAACTATCATTATCCAAATGACTATAAAATTACAGCAAATTTAGGAACAGCTTACGAACTCAACTCAGAGCTAGATAGTGCATTGAAATATATCAAAAAAGGTCTAGAACTTAATCCAAATTCTCACAGAGAAAGTGAATGGGTTCATGTAAAAATATTGGAAGCAAAGAAGAAGATAAAACAAAACCCTTCTTATTTAACTAAAAATAGCATTTTACAATTATCAGAAAAGCAAAAAAACGATAAGAAGACTTATGAACAAATAAATATACAACTTCGTGAACGTTTTCCTTTTAGTCCTCCTCCAAATGAAATAATGGCACATTTAATTATGGAGTTTGCCGAGTGTGCTACAAATATAGAATCCGTAGAATATGCAAATGCGCTTTATAACCTTGTAAATAAATATTACGAATATAACTCTGAATACCTTCAAACAAGGATAAAAGAAACGAAAGGTTTGAAGATGAAGTATGCAAATAAAGAAATTGAAAATCCAGTTAAGACAGTAGATCACTCTGACCATTTTAAAATGACATATCTTACCTATAAGCAATTTTTGCAAAAATTTCCTATGCAAAAAATAAACTGGTCTAAAATTAATACTAATGTAGATTCTTTGTTGAATTTGGTAGATTTTGAGCAAATACCTAAACGTATAAAAGCAAGTAATTCAATTAAAGTAGAGCCTCAAATAGTAGAAAAGAAAGGTACAACAGAAAAAATTACTAAAATTGAATTTAATGAACCTCACGAAGCAATAAAAGAAAAATTTATTCCTAGAGAAGTTGATTATAATTCACTATTATTGGTAGGAGCTTTTGCAATAGCTATTATTTTTCTTGTAGTATATCTAAAAAAACGAAAAAACTAAATCCCACCTTTTTACATTTCTTTAAATTGCTAAACCCCAAAAAAAATGTATCTTTGTGAGATTTTATAGGATAATAATAAAACCCAAATAAGCTGATACGATAAAATTCTACTAAAAGAATAATTCTTTTCTAGTGCAAGATTCTATCTTGTACTTATTGTTTCGCAAGCATAATGCTTGCAAAAATAGAGCGTCCAAGCACATGCTTGAACGAGAAATGATGTAAATTTATATCCTTAAAACCTCCTTTATGCAACGATACTCCATTCTTTGGGCAGACGATGAAATTGAATTCCTCAAACCTCATATTTTATTTTTAGAGAAAAAAGGCTACGATGTAAAAGCCGTAAATAGTGGCGCAGATGCTCTTGAAGCAGCCGAAAAACAAAATTTTGATATTGTATTTTTAGATGAAAATATGCCAGGGATGTCTGGTTTAGAAACTTTGACAGCCATAAAAGCAGTTCGTCCTTCTTTGCCTGCCATTATGATTACCAAAAGCGAAGAAGAGCATATTATGGAAGATGCCATCGGTGCAAAAATTGCTGATTATTTGATAAAACCTGTCAATCCGAATCAGATTTTGCTTTCTATCAAAAAGATTTTAGACCAAAAAAGATTAGTTACAGAAAAAACAAATCTAAATTATCAACAAGATTTTAGGAATCTATCTATGATTTTTCAAGATGATTTGGATTTTGATGAGTGGGTAGAAGCCTATAAAAAATTGATTTACTGGGAGCTTGAAATTGAAGATACCGAAAATCAAAGTATGCAAGAGATTTTAGAATCTCAAAAAGAAGAAGCAAATATTAGTTTTGCTAAATTCATCCAAAATAATTACGAATACTGGCTCAATGATGCAGGAGATGACGAATATCCGATGATGTCGCACGATATTATGGGGGAATGGGTTTTTCCACTTTTGGAAGACAAAAAACTCAATGAGGAACGACCTTTATTTTTTATTTTAATAGATAATTTGCGTTACGACCAATGGAAAGTAGTCGAATCACTTTTAGCAGAATATTTTACAGTAAAAGACGAAAAAGTCTATTGTTCTATTTTACCAACTACTACAGCGTATGCTCGTAATGCTATTTTCTCAGGGCTTTTACCTTCCGAAATGGCAGAAGACCATCCAGACCTTTGGGTAGAAGACCAAGACGATGGAGGAAAAAATAACTTTGAAGATGAGTTTTTACGCAGACAAATGAAAGAATTTGGTTTTGGAGATACAAAAACTACATACAACAAAATTCTTCGCAATCATCAAGGAAAACAACTCGTAGAAAACTTTAGTAACCTACAACAAAACGAACTCAATGTTATCGTTTATAATTTTGTAGATATGCTCTCACATGCACGTACTGATACGGCTGTGGTTCGTGAACTTGCGCCTGATGAAGCTGCTTATCGTTCTGTAACAAAATCTTGGTTTTTACATTCTCCTTTGTGGGATATGTTGAAAAAAATTGCAGAAGTAAATGGTCGTTTGATTATCACAACAGACCACGGAACAATTCGCACAAAACGTCCTTATAAAATTATAGGTGACCGAAATACAAATACAAATTTGCGTTACAAACAAGGAAAAAATCTAAATTACAATCCTAAAAATGTGTTGGTAGCCAAAGACCCTGCAAAATTCTTTTTGCCTCGTCAGAATGTTTCAACAAGTTTTGTATTTACGACAGAAGACTACTTCTTTGCATATCCAAACAATTACAATCACTACGTAAAATACTATAAAGATACATTTCAGCACGGAGGAATTTCATTGGAAGAAATGATAATTCCTTTTATTGAACTGGAAGCAAAATAGAAACAGTAACCAGTAAATAGTTACCAGTAATCAGTTAAGAAAAATTCCTTTTTGAATATATTGTTTTAAGCAGTTTATTCAGAAAGGATTTTTTTATTTTTGACTTTCTGCAAAATCAAGAAGTTTTTGAGTAACTTTTGAAGTATAAAAATAAGTTCTTACTTCTCTTTTCCAGTTATTTCGCTGTTTGTGTTTTGTCTTTATTCTGTTGGTAGGTTCTACTGCAAAATCAATATTTCTCAAACTTATATCTTCAGTTTTTAACATAAATGCTTGTTGTTGTTTTTGAAACTCTATTTGAACAGGATTAAGTGTAAATTCTAAAAGCTCAAAATTATTTTTTTCTAATTGTTTCAGAATATCATTTAAAACATAATTTCTATACACAAAAAGCACAAAAATCCACAAAACCAACAGAATAATAAAAACGGCAATCATACCTAACATATCTGTTTGAGTTGCATCTCCTGTATTAAAAACTAAAACCAAACCGATGACACCCACAATAATCAATACTATAATTTCATAAGATAAAATAGTATTTTTGAATAATTCTATTTTAGAAAATTTTGCGTTGGGTTTCATAGGTAAAAGTCGATTTATGCTTCAAAAATCAAAATTAGTCAAAAAAACTCCTTTTTAGATAAATTGCATAAAACAATCTATTCAAAAAGGAATTTTTATTCTCTGTGTTTAACAAAATATTACAAACTCAAACGATTTTCAATTTCATTTGTCAAAAACTCTCTCAACACCTCAATTTCTATACTTTCCAATACCTCTTCTGCAAAGGCTTGTAAGAGTAATGATTTTGCTTTTTGTTTTGGAATTCCTCTTGCTTGTAAATAAAATAATGCTTCTTCATCTAATTTGCCAGTTGTTGCACCATGCGAACATTTTACATCATCTGCCCAAATCTCTAATTGAGGTTTTGTGTTCAGAATTGCATCATCGGAAAGCAATACATTTTTATTGGATTGAAACGCATTTGTTTTTTGTGCAGCCTGACGAACAAATATTTTTCCATTAAAAACAGCTCTTGACTTGCCATCCAAAACGCCTTTATACGTTTCATTACTGTACGAATTTGGTCGTTGATGATCGACAACAGTATGATTATCAACGTGTGTTTTATCGTTCAATAAATAAAGTCCGTTCATATACGACTCACAATGTTCTCCAGAAACAATTCTCAAATCATTTCGGATTAGCTTTCCTGCAAGTGAAATCGTCGTATTTGTAAAACTGCTATTATCGGCTTGTTTTGCGTGCGTACTTCCTATCTGAAACTGACTTTTGGCATCAGCTTGAATTTTGAGATGCTTTACATTTGCATACTTTTCTACATTTACAGAAGTTACGATATTTGTCAAGTTCGGATTTTCGCCTTTTGTAATATAGTTTTCTACAACTGTACAACGGCTATTCTCTCCAACAGAAATATAATTTCTGACCTGTGAAAGCGTGTTTTTTTGGCTTGCATCATTTACAAAATAAACAAAAACAGGAAGTTCCATTTCTTGATTTGCTGCCAATTCAATTACATAACCATCGGTAGCAAAGGCAGCATTGATATCAGAAAAAATACTAACCGAATCAGATTCAAATTTATCAAAAATAGAATTTGTATTTTCTATTTCTGAAAGCGTTTTGATAGAAATTTTGTCATTCAACTTCTTAATTGAAGAATGTTTTTCAGAAAAATGACCGTTGATAAAAACAAGAACATGAGAGTTTAAGTCTTTATTTTTATTCAAAAAGTAATCAAATTCATTCAAATTCAAGTCTAAATCAGAGTTTGAAGAATCTTTATCACTTTGCAACTCAAATTTATTGGAAATAATAGATTTTATATCTGTAAATTTCCATTCTTCGTTTCTTGTTGTCGGAAAAGCATTGTTTTCGATAGCTTCTAAAGCCGTTTTTTTGGCAGTAGAAATTTTATCTGTGCCTGTAATTTCACTTACTTTTTCAGCTAGTTCTTCAAAGGGAGCTAAAAAAGTTGATTTTATATCGTCTAAGGTAGTTGTCATAAATGGTGGTGTTTTTGTTGTTGGTGTCGCTTCGCTAAAACACCAACAAAGGCTTTTTTTCTGATAAAAGTTAAAAGAATAATACGTAATTTTTAATTCGTAATTCGTAATTGCTCAATTTATTGAGCTGCAACTTCTTCTTTTATCCAATCATAACCCTTTGCTTCCAATTCTAAAGCAAGTTCTTTTGTGCCTGATTTTACGATACGTCCTTGATACAAAACGTGTACAAAATCTGGAACGATATAATCTAAAAGTCGTTGATAGTGAGTAACTACAATAACTGCATTATCTTTATTTTTGAAACGATTAACGCCATTAGCAACAATTTTGAGTGCATCAATATCAAGTCCAGAATCTGTTTCGTCCAAAATAGCTAACCTTGGTTCTAACATTGCCATCTGAAAAATTTCATTTTTTTTCTTTTCTCCACCCGAAAAACCTTCATTCAAAGCTCTTGTCAAAAGAGAAGAATCCAATTCCATTTCGGCAGCTTTTGCTTTCATCAATTTCAAAAATGAAACTGCATCTAGCTCTTCTTGCCCTTTGTATTTACGAATTTCGTTTACAGCCGTTTTCATAAAAGTCGCATTGCTCACTCCTGGTATTTCGATAGGATACTGAAAAGCTAAAAATATTCCTTCTCCAGCACGCTCTTCTGGCGCAAGTTCTAAAAGGTCTTTTCCTTCAAAATCTACATTTCCTCCTGTTACTTCGTATTCTTCTCTTCCTGCCAAAACAGAAGCCAATGTGCTTTTTCCAGAACCATTTGGTCCCATAATAGCATGAACTTCGCCAGCTTTTACTTCAAGACTAAGTCCTTTTAAGATTTCTTTTGCGCCTGCATCTGTATTGATACTAGCCTGTAAGTTGTTTATATTGAGCATTTTTGAGTATTTTCTTTTTTATGAAAAACGTTAGATTTATAAAGTAAGAAAGCCTAAAACTATATTCTGAATAGAAATGAATTATTTAGACTAATTACAAACTAACTAGAATTTGGGTGCAAAGTTCGTAAACTATTGAGGTAAATGCAATTTTTATGATTTATTTTGTGTGAAAATAAGTGTGTAAAGGTAAAAGTCGTCAGTAAAACACCGACAACGGCAAGAATCTTATTATTGATATTCAAAAATATATTTGTATTTATCCTGTATTTCATCATATAAATCATTTACCAATCCTATCATAGTATTTTAATGAGTAATAAAGACAAAAAAAACGACTGGAAAACCCTTTCTACAAAAACAGTTTATGAAAATAACTGGATTCATGTAAAAGAAAATCAAGTCATTAACCCAAGTGGAAATAATGGAATTTATGGTGTCGTTCATTTCAAAAATGCAGCTATCGGAATTGTTCCTTTAGATGAAGAAAACAATACCTATTTGGTCGGACAATGGCGTTATGCTTTAAATGAATATTCTTGGGAGTTGCCAATGGGAGGCGCACCAACAGACGATTATCTGCTACACGCACAGCGAGAATTAGAGGAAGAAACAGGCTTAAAAGCCAAAAAATGGCAAAATATTATGAAACTCCATACTTCAAATTCAATTTGTGATGAAATAGGTTATGTTTTTTTGGCACAAGAATTAGAACAAGGAGAAATGGCTTGGGAAGAAACTGAAAATTTAAAAATACAAAAACTTCCTTTTCAAAAGGCGTATGAAATGGTTTTGAATGGAGAAATTACTGATGCGATTAGCATTGCAGGGATTTTGAGAGTGAAGGTTATTTTGAATGGGAATTTATAGAAATTATGGAAGAAACAGTAGAAGAAAAAAGAATTTTCAGAACACTACATTTAATTCTTGAAACTCAAAAAATGATAGCTTTTCATAAAAACAGAGAAGACAGAAGTGATAGTGATGCTTTCAAAATTAGAGATTTAGAAAGGATTTTAAAATCATTGATGATTGATATTAATCAAGATTTATTGCCTCATCATGTTGGTTTATTTGCTTTGAATTTAGAGTAAAATAATACTAAATATACAACTTATCAACACTCACAAACTCTCTTTGTATATGAACGGAATATGAACAAAATAGAATAAATGTTATATTTGTGTTTACAGTTCTATCTTTATATTTCCTTTATGAAAACCCTCCGTAGTTTTTTTATGATTGTCAATTATAAGACATTCATTGTTTCTTCCTTATCACTTGCTTCCACTCATTTGTGTCATATAACTGGTTTAGTTGCAAATTTTCCTCTTACACTTGTGAGTTTAGCGATTGTTTTTCCTATTGTCTTTTCAATAAATAGTGCTTACAAAAGACGAGAACATGCCTTACAACAGTATGCAATCATAAAAGGTCATTTGATTGGAATTTTTTATGCTTCTAGAGATTGGATAGATTATTCCCCTAACCCATATCCTCAAAAATTTGCTATTCAGTTTGAACATACGTTAAGAGCCATCAAAAAACTATTGATGCAAGAAGAACATAATTCCTTCGAACATGATAAACTTGTCTATTTAGAGTTTGATAAACTCTCAAAATTGATTCAAGAACTGAGAGAAGTAGGACTCAATGCTTCTGAAATTTCTCGTGCCAACCAATATTTAAGTAAAGCCATTGTTGCTTTCGAAACGATGCGAAATATTGCTTATTATCGTACTCCAATTACACTCAGAGCCTATAGTAAAGTTTTTATTTACTCTTTTCCTATTATTTATGGTTCTTACTTTGCCTATACTTTTTCTGAATACGAAACGCATTTGGCGTATATGATGCCTGTGCTTTACTGTTTTATTTTGGTAAGTCTGACTAATATTCAAGAGTTTTTAGAACACCCTTATGATGAAATTGGAGAAGATGATATTCATTTAGATGTAAGAGAAATTACAGAAATTTTGAATCCCTAAAATAAATTAATCATAATTTTTTAGCTTCTAAATATACTTTTCATTCAAATTCAATATCTTTGTAGCCTAATTTTGCTTAATTAACTGACAAAAAATGAGCAATATATTCATTTTTTCAAATTGCACTAGAACAACAAAAAAATGCAAGAACAAAACTACTCACTCACCCATATTCCAGAACGTCCTTCCAAACCACGCCAATCAGGAATTACTATGGTAATGGATAAAGGCTTGAGTGTCAGAGAAATAGAAGACCTTATTAGCGTAGCAGGCGATTACATAGACATTGTAAAACTTGGTTGGGCTACTTCGTATGTCATTCAGAATTTACAAGAAAAACTAGATGTTTATAAAGCTGCTGGAATTCCTACTTATTTTGGTGGGACACTTTTTGAGGCTTTTTTGGTCAGAAATCAAGTAGATGAATATCAAAAAGTATTGGATAAATATGGAATGCAATACGCAGAAATTTCGGATGGGTCATTAGATTTAGACCACGAAGAAAAATGCAAACTTATTGAACGTTTCTCAAAACAAGTAACTGTTCTTTCAGAAGTAGGCTCAAAAGATGCTGAAAAAATAATTGCTCCTTATCAATGGATTCAACTCATGCAAGACGAACTTTCTGCTGGAGCATGGAAAGTAATCGGAGAAGCTAGAGAAGGTGGAAATGTTGGACTTTTCCGTTCTACTGGTGAAGTTCGTTCAGGACTTGTACAAGAGATTTTAACAAAAATTCCAGCTGAAAAAATCATTTGGGAAGCTCCTCAAAAAGCTCAACAAGTTTATTTTATCAAACTCATTGGTGCAAATGTAAACTTAGGAAATATAGCTCCTAACGAACTCGTTCCTTTAGAAACCATTCGTTTAGGACTTCGTGGAGATACTTTTGATTTCTTTTTGAATGGAAAATAAATATTTTTTTCATTAACACAATATCAAAAATAGCTTGTTATATAAATAGCAAAAGTAGAACTGCACAAATTATTATCTCAAAAAACTCTTCAAAATCAAAAACTTTGAAGAGTTTTTTTGTTTGTACTTTTGTCTATCTATTTACCAGCCATTGTTGGTGTCGCACCAACAATAAAATATATTTTCTTATGAACGATTATCCACAACAAAGAAAAATCATAAACGACCCAGTTCATGGTTTTATTCGCATTCCCACCAAACTAATTTTGAAACTCATCAATCATCCTTATTTTCAGCATTTGAGGAGAATAAAACAGTTAGGACTTACTGAGTTCGTTTATCCAGGGGCATTGCATACTCGTTTTCATCATGCTTTGGGCGCAATGAATTTGATGCGAATGGCTTTAGATACATTGAGATTAAAAGAACACAAAATTTCTCATAAAGAATATGAATCAGCTTTGATTGCTATTTTGCTGCATGATGTGGGTCATGGAGCTTTCTCTCATGCGCTAGAATGTACGATTTTGAAAGATTGTCATCATGAGGAATTATCGCTTTTGATTATGGAAAAATTAGACGACGAGTTTAATGGACAACTCAAAACAGCAATAGAAATTTTTAAAGGAAATTATCACAGACCTTTTTTTCATCAGCTTGTTTCAGGTCAGATTGATGTCGATAGAATGGATTATTTACAGCGAGATTGTTTTTTTACTGGCGTTTCGGAAGGAACAATCGGAGGAGAACGAATTATCAGAATGCTTAATTTGAGTGATGACAAATTAGTTGTAGAAGAAAAAGGCGTTTATAGCATCGAACATTTTTTGAATGCTCGTAGGATGATGTATTGGCAGGTTTATCTACACAAAACCACTGTGTCGACAGAACAAATGCTTATTCAAACTATTCGTAGAGCTAGATTTTTGGTTCAAAAAAGCAATAATAATACTGATACAAAATTATTTGCTACTCCTTCTCTTTCTTTTTTCTTAGAAAATGAAATTACATTGAACCAGTTTAAAAATGACAAAAATGTTTTAGATTTCTTTGTTCAATTAGATGATTATGATATTTGGGCAAGTATAAAAGTTTGGACAAAAAGTGAGGATAAAATTCTTTCTTCTCTTAGCAATATGCTAGTGAATAGAAGGCTTTTCAAAACGCATCTGACAACCGAAGAGTTAGACCAAAACTTCAAAACTGACGTAAAAGAAAAAGTAAAAAAACAGTTTGGGATAAGCGATGAAGATTTGTCTTTTTTGGTTTGTGAAGGAAAAATTAGTAATTCAGCGTATGCACTCGGAACAGGTGAAGAAATCTGTATTTTGAAAAAAACTGGCGAAGTGATAGACATTACAAACGCTTCCGATATTCCTTACCTTCAATCACTTACACAAGCTGTTACTAAAAATTATTTTTGTTATCCTAAAATGAAATAGATTATTTTGTTTATTTTTGATAAAAAAAATAAACAAAAGCAAGAAAATAGATTTTATAAACACGAAATTAGAGATTAGTATATCTACTTTAATTACAGGATTAATAGTAACACTCATTCTTGTTCCAATTGTTCGTAAAATAGGAACAATGATAATCAAATGGCTTGCTCGCTTTTCAAAAGTGTACCAAAATTATCTAATAAAAGAAGCTGCAAGAACAATACATACAGAAAATGATAACTCATTAGGGTTTATTCTTATTCTTGTATTTATATCTACTTTATTTAATTTATCAATAAATAGCTCGAATTCAATATTACTGATGTCATCGACTAGTAGTAATAGTATTAGATTTATTAAACAAGATATAAAGAATGATTTAAGAATTAACGAAGATTTACAAAGCAAGTTAAAATCAATTACTATGTATGTTACTGATACTACAGAAGTTTCTATTCCTTCAAGAGATTCATTACTTAGCATGGATAATCGGTTAAAAAAACAATACATTTTTTTAGACTCACTTGTAAAAGAATTAGCTAACGAGCAAGAATTAGTAAACGAGCAGAATAAAAATTCTATGACTATTTCTCAGAAACTGATATATTTTTCGATGATTTGCTTAGTTGTTATGATTTTATTGCATTCTAGTCATAGATATATACAAGCACTAAGAGCTAACTTCATTCGTGATATTGACAAAATATTATGTAGAATAACGCAGAGAAAAAAGAATATTTTGGTTCTTCCGACAATTTAGCGATAATTTCTTAATTTAGCCTTTCTATGGATACTAACACAATAGCAATTTTATTAGGTTTTTCAGATTTTTCAGTAACGAAAATAGAATCTTCTCCACTTCGCTTAACTATTTATGGAGAAAGTAATTTAGCCGATTCTATTTGTCCTAATTGCTTGAAAAAGTGCAATAAAGTGACTTCTACTTCAGAACGTATTGTTCGTGACCGAAATATTTTAGACAAAGAGGTTTATTTACACTTAACTTCTCGTCAATTTCATTGTCAAGATTGTACTCGTTACTTTCAAGAAGTTTTTAGTTTTGTTTCTAAGCAAAAAAATCAAACTCATCGTTTGGAAAAATATCTTTATTTATGTTTGAAAGATAGCAGTTTCAAAGAAGTAGCTATCCGAGAAAACATACTTTGGGATGTTTTAGATGGTATTTTTAAAACCTATAGTAAACGTGAGATAAAAAAACACCTAGATTATTTTCCTCGACGTTTAGGTATTGATGAATTTGCTTACAAAAAAGGAAAAAAGGAATATGCTGTTGTTTTAGTAGATTTAGATACAGGTCAAGTTTGGGATATTTTAGAATACCGTAATAAAGAGTATTTAAAAGCCTATTTTTTATCCAAAGGCGAAGTTTTTTGTACTAGTATAGAAGTATTTTCTTGTGATATGTGGGAGGGATTTTCAAATACAGCAAAAGAAGTATTTCCTAACGCTGATGTAGTAATAGATCGCTTTCATTTTTTTCAGCATTGTAATAAAGTGCTAGATAGCATTCGTAAAGAATTACGACGAAAAGATGATAAAAACGTTCATTTCAAGCAAATAAAATGGCTTTTATACAAGGCATGGAAAGACCTTACTTATAAAGAAAGACGAGTTTTACTTAAAGCGTTTAGGTTTAGCTCAACGCTTAGACAGGTGTATTTTATGAAAGTGGAATTACAAAATATATTTAATACTGATTTGAGTAAACAAGAAGCTAAAAAACTACTAGACCAATGGATAGAAGAAGCTCAAAAAATAAATCATAAGGCTCTAAATAGATTTATAAATACGTTTAATTCTTGGAAAAATGATATTATTAATTTCTTCAAAGATAGATATTCTAACGGAATAGTAGAGGGAATTAATAATAAAATTAAGACCCTCAAAAGGAGTGGGTATGGGTTTAGAAACTTTCAAAATTTTAGATTGAGAATGATAGTCAAATTCATATAATCGCTAAAAAGTCGGAAGAGCCAATATTTTTATTCGTGAATGGTTAATGATGAAAAATGTAGAACATTATGACGAACTCATGAAAAAAATAAAAGATGAGGAGAATAATATTTCCAATACTTAAACCCTAAAAAACACTCACACTCATACCACCATCAACAGTAATATTTTGTCCTGTCAGATACGAAGATTTATCCATTGCCAAAAATGCAATTACAGAAGCCATTTCTGATGCTTCGGCTATTCTTCCTAATGGTGTTCTTAAAAGTATGCGCTCTAATTTTTCTTTATTTTCAAAAACTGCTTCTGTAAGTGGTGTTTTGGTGTACCAAGGCGAAACAGTATTTACACGAATATTGTCTTTTGCCCATTCGGTTGCAAAACTACGTGTTTGTTGATTAATTCCACCCTTCGACATCGCATAAGGCAAACCACTATTTACATCTTGACTTCCTGCCACCGAACCTACATTGATAACCGAAGCCTGTCCAGTTTTTTGGAGTAATGGATATAAAATTCTTGACATCTCAAAAGGAGCAACTAAATTGATTTCCAATATTTTACGATATTCCTCTTCACTATATTCTAAAGCTGATTTTCTGATATTTATTCCTGCATTATTTACCAAAATATCTAGTTTTTGAAAATTACTTTCTATCCAATCAAAGACATTTTGCCTATCTGTTTTGCTTGTTACATCTGCTTTTATTCCTTTTATGACAGAGTTAGGAAACTCTTTTTTTAGTTCTTTTTCTAGGTTTTGAATTTCATCTTCATTGCGAGCAGAAAACAAAACATCTGCCCCCAATTCTAAAAATTCAATGATAGTTGCTTTTCCAATTCCTTTTGAGCCACCTGTAACAAAGGCTTTTTTATAGTTGAGATTCCAAAAAGTTTTCATTTTTAAATAATATTCAATTATAAAGGTAATTTGTATCTGACTAATAATTTATCACTAATCACTATTTGAGAAAACGCTCAACAATTTTAGATTCAGAGGCTTTTATCATTACTTCTAATGCTTTTTCGGCACGATTAGCAAAGGAATCTATTTGTTCCATCATTTCTTTAAACTCTTCTATTTCCTTATTTTTTTGTTCTATAAGTTCGTTTGTTTCTAATTCTTTTTTGTCTTTTTCTGAAAGTTCTACATTTTTAACATCTTCTAGCATTTTCAAAATAGGTTCTAATTCTCGTTTTCTGCGCTCTCTCATTACTCGTCTTGTGATTTCCCACATGTCTTTTTCAGCAGAAAAATATTCTTTTCGTTCTCCTATCTTGACTGTTTTTTCGATAAGTTGCCAGTCGATTAAGGCTCTCAAATTCATATTTGCGCTTCCTTGTGAAACCGATAAAGTATCTATAATTTCCTGTGCGCTAAGTGGTTCGGCAGAAACCAATAAAAGTGCATGGATTTGTGCCATCGTTCGACTAATTCCCCAACTTGTTCCCAAAACGCCCCATGCTTGGATAAATTTTTCTTTTGCTTCGTCTAATTTCATCGTCTTATTAATTATATAGTTAAGTTATTCTTTGTATTTTTCGTTTAATTCTGATGAGCTAATTTATTATAAAAGTACAAAATTTCAACTCAAATTTCAATCTAATTTGAAAGTCTGTAAGAGTATTTGCCTAACGAAATAATCTAGGATTTAGTTATTGAATTCTGAAAAGTCAGTTTTATAAAAATAGTCTGCAACGAATTGTATATTGCTTTTCGTAATTCTTGTAGTCTATCCTTTAGGATGCGAAAAGATATTCTCTATTTTTATAAGTGAAAAATAAAAAACACTTCAAACTTTGAAAGAACACACAAACAACAAAAACGAATTTTCAAACGAAAAAGAAAACAATTCTTCTCTACTCAAACGCCTTTATATTTATCAAAAAGAGCGTTTTCCACTTCTCGCTCACGGAATTTTGATTACAGTCTTTAGTTTTTCAGCCATTTCCTATTCCAGAATTAGCCGAGGAGAAAGCGATTTTGTAAGTCTGAAAGCCTTTTTGATAGGAATTTTCACTACAATAACTCTTTTTTTATTAGTCCGAATTTTTGATGAATTTAAAGATGCAAAAGATGATGCAGCGTTCCGAAAAAACCTTCCTGTTCCTCGTGGTTTGGTCAAACTCTCCGAACTCAAAACGATTGCAATCATTGTTATTATACTTCAAATAGCTATTAATGCACTATTTTTCCCTAAAATGCTTTTGTTGTATGTGCTTGTAATGGTGTATTTATTTTTTATGACAAAAGAATTTTTTATTGAAGAATGGCTAAGAAAAAATCAGTTTTGGTATGTCGTTTCTCACATGTTTATTATTCCATTGGTTGATGTTTATGCAAGTGGGTTAGATTGGCTTTTAGAAAATGATGCTGCACCAAAAGGATTATTATTTTTCTTTGCCGTTTCGTATATGAATGGCGTTGTATTAGAAATTGGACGAAAAATAAAGATAAAAGAAGACGAAGCAAAAGGAGTTTTGACATATTCTAGTCTTTTGGGAGCAAAAAAAGCAACTTTTTTATGGATTGTGGTACTTTTTTGCACCTATTTATTGAGCTTGGTAGCTTCCTATTTTGCAGATTATGGCAATCTAGGATTTATAATTCTGACTATTTTATTTGTAATTTTCTTAATTCCAGCTTTATTTTTTCTAAAAAATCAAACCCAAAAATCAGCAAAAGCGATTGAAATTTCATCAGGACTTTGGACAATAATGATGTATTTCACTTTGGGAGCAATTCCGATGATTAAAAATTTAATTTCATAAACCCTATTTATAAGAACTTTGTAAGTAGTTTTTCGGTAATCCGAAATAACTCTGACAATAGTTCACTACTAAAAAACGGTTTTCAAACTATTGACAGCCTTCTGAAAGGTCTGTCAAAGTTTAGATTTATATAAATTCAATTATGCAAAATTTCTTCTCTTCAAAAAATCAATCTGACTTTGATAATTCAGTTTTACAAAAAATTGGAGGAAAAGCAAATGGGCTTTTACGCCTTCAAAAACTGCATCTAAATGTTCCGAATTGGATAGTTATTCCTGCTGACGAAATAGAAAAAGCAATACAAAATAAAGGAAAAATAGTTTTGCAGGATTTGTTAAAAGAAATTATCATTTACTTTGAGAATGATTTTGATAAAGGAAATAATAAAAGTCAGTTTTTTGCTGTTCGTTCGTCTGCTATTGAAGAAGATGGAAAAATACTTTCTTTTGCAGGACAATTTGAAACTAAATTATTTATAGAGAATAAAATTGAAGAGTTAGAAAAGGCTGTTCAAGAAGTTTATAATTCTATCAATTCTGAAAGAATCAAAATTTATCAAGAAAACCATAATGCCACAGAAAATTTTGATGCAACAAAAAAATCTAAAATAGCCATTATCATTCAAGAAATGATTGATGCTGATGTTTCAGGAGTTGCTTTTGGAATAAATCCAATGAATGGAAGTAGAAAAGAAACACTCATAAATTCAGTTTTTGGTGTCGGAGAAGGTTTGGTTTCAGGAAATTTGGAAGCTGATAGTTTTGTTACTAATAAAAAAGATAATTCTATAAAAAGTACAATTATAAAAAAAACAAATGTAGCACTAGAAAAACAAGAAAAACCAACACTTAATGAAAATCAAATTTTAGAAATAAATAAAACCTTAAAAACTCTTCACAAAGAATACGGAAAATTTCAAGATATAGAATTTTGTATCAAAAATAACACGTTTTATTTTTTACAAGCTCGCCCAATTACAGGACTTCAAAATACATTTACAACCCAAAAAAACGGAGGAGAATATACACTTTGGGACAATAGTAATATTGTAGAATCGTACCCAAACACAACTACGCCACTTACTTTTTCATTTATTAGTTCTTCCTACAAAACGGCTTACTCTCTTTTTGCAAATTATATGGGAGTGGATAAAAAAACTATTCAAAATAATGAAAAAATCTTTGAAAATACGCTTGGCCTTATCAATGGAAGGGTTTATTACAATCTCAAAACGTGGTATTATATGCTTGCACTTCTCCCAGGATATAGCATAAACGCTCGTTTTATGGAAAAAATGATGGGCGTAAACGAACGTTTTGACATTCCAAAATCTCAAAATTATAAAATTTCTAAACCTTTAGCGTGGTGGAAAATCACTAAAACGGCAGCAACAATGTTTGTCAGATTTAGAAGTTTACCTAAAAAAAGAAAACATTTTTTTGAAGATGTAGAAAAAATAATTTCAGAATATAAGCAAATCAATTTTTATAAAAAAGATGCTCATGAACTTATGAATTTGTATCTCAATTTTGAAAAAAAATTATTAAACGAATGGAAAGCTCCTTTATTAAATGATTTTTTTGCGATGATTTGGTATGGAATGTTACAAAAACGAAGTCAAAAATTTCTTACAGAAGCACAAAAACAATCTAACAAATATCAAAATATTCATAATGATTTACTTTGTGGAAGTAGTGATATTATTTCAGTAGAACCCATTCATAGAACTATCGAAATAGCTACTTTTATTCAAAATAATGAAGAACTAAAAAAACTTTTTATTACTAATTCTCCTCAATTTATTTGGGAAGTTTTGAGTAATTCAGAAAATTTAAAAGAAAACAATAATAAAATACAAGTAAAACAAAAAATAGATGAATTTATAACCGATTTTGGAGATCGTTGTGTAGGAGAATTGAAGCTAGAAACCATTTCTTATACGCAGAATCCTGCAAAATTTATCAAAATTTTGAAGTCTTACACAGAAACAAATATTAATCAATCAAATCTTAGTACAAACCACGAAGAGCAGATAAGAAAACAAGCAGAAGCCATTTTTGAAGAAAATCTAAAGAATAAATTTATACAAAAACTGACTTTTAAAAATACACTCAAAAAAGCAAGAGAGCTTGTAAGTGCAAGAGAAAACCTACGTTATGAACGCACTAGAGCATTTGGAATAGTTAGAGAAATATTCACTCATATAGGAAAACGGTTTTTTGAAGAGTCAATCATCGAAAGTGAAAGAGATGTCTTTTACATGACCAAAGAAGAGATTTTTGCGTTTATAGAAGGACGAAGTGTTACTCAAAATATCGCTTCTTTAATTCAACTTCGAAAAGCTGAGTTTGAAAATTATCAAAATTTAGCTGTTCCTTCCGAACGTTTTGCTTCTTACGGTTTGCCTTATCATGCGACTGATTTTTTTAGTAGAAAAAAGATAGAAAGTGTAAAAAGTATGGAAGGAGAAACGTTGAAAGGAATAGGTTGTTCTCACGGAATTGTTCGTGGTAAAGTACAAGTTGTCAATAATCCAGAAGAATTGGAATCTTTGAACGGAAATATTTTAGTTACGACAAGCACAGACCCTGGTTGGGTGGTTTTGTTTCCAAGTGCTTCGGCTATTTTGGTGGAAAGAGGAAGTGTTTTGAGTCATTCGGCAATCGTTTCTAGGGAAATGGGCATTCCTTGTATCGTCGGACTTTCAGGACTTTTGCAGTTTTTAAAAACTGGCGATGAGGTGGAAATGGACGGAAGCACAGGTGAGGTAAATAAAGTTAGAAGTCAGATTTAAGAAGTTAGAAGTAAAACCAAGTAGGTAAAAGGCAAGCCTTTTACTATAAAACGGTATTTCAAAAATTATAAAAAATGAATACAACTACACAAAAAATAAAACAAAAAAATGACCTTACTCAAAAAGTAGATTTTAAGGTTTTGCGTTATGCGTGTTGTTGGGAAGATGCTGATTTTTTATTACAAAAGCTTGATTTAGAAGAAAATAGCAACATTTTATCGATTGGTTCGGCTGGTGATAATAGCTTTTCATTGCTTACCAAAAATCCAAAATTACTTGTCATTTGTGATGTAAGTGAAGTTCAGTTGTATTTGATTGAACTCAAAAAACTCTTGATTGAAAATCTAAATTATCAAGAAATTTTAATTTTTCTAGGTTATGAAAGCTATCAAAATAAAAAGATAAATAAACAAAATTACGAAGATTTCAGAATTAGAAAATTTGAAACCTTAAAAAAAGAGCTTTCAAATCCTGCAAAAATCTATTTCGAAACACATATTGATTTGATTAAAAATGGAATTATTTATCAAGGAAAATTTGAAAAATATTTACTTCTTTTTAGTCAAAAGATTTTACCTTTTATTCATTCTCAATCTAAAATAAACGAACTTTTCAAACCTAAATCACAGGAAGAACAACTAAAATTTTACAATCAAAAATGGAATAATTGGCGATGGAAACTTTTATTTAAGATTTTTTTCAGTCGTTTTTGGATGGGAAGATTGGGAAGAAGTCCAGAGTTTTTGAAAGAAGTCGGTGTAAATGTGGGCAAACATATTTTTAATAAAACGGCAAAAGAACTTTCTGATACCAATGCCCAGACAAATTTTATGCTTCGGTTTATGCTCTGTGGAGATTTTATAGGCAATTTTGAAAATACGCTTCCTCATTATCTGAAAGAAGAAAGCTTCAACAAAATAAAACAAAATTTACTTTCAAATTCTACTCAAATTATTTTAGAAAAAGGCTTTGCTGAAGAAATAGCAACAAAATATAAGAATCAAAATATAGAATTTGATGCAATGAATTTGTCAAATATTTTTGAGTATATGAATGAAGAAACCTTTATCAAAACTTCAAAAACTTTGCTTTCTGCCACAGCAAAAGAGGGAAAACTTGCGTACTGGAATCTAATGGTTGAACGCATTAGTTCAAATCATTTTATAGAAGAAACAAAAAATATTGAATTAAAAAATTCTTCAAAAAAAGACGATGGCTTTTTCTATGATAGATTTTGTGTTACTCAAAAAAAATAAAATCAAAAAATTATGAATGACAATCTTTTTTATACAATTCTTCTCACTTTTGGCTTTTTAGCTTTATTTGGAAGTGCTGAAATTTTATATAATTTTTTTAAGGTAAAAACAGAATACACTCGTAAACTTGTTCACGTAGGGACAGGACTTATTACGCTTCTTTTTCCGTTGCTTCTGACTCATCATTTGTGGGTTTTGTTTCTCTGTTCTAGTTTTGCAGTTTTGCTTTTGCTTAGTTTGAAATTTAGTTTTCTACCTTCTATCAATAATATCGAAAGAAAATCGGTGGGAAGTTTGGCGTATCCGTTGGCTGTTTATATTTCTTTTTTGGCGTTTGATTTTATGCAGCATCAAAGTATAAATCCAGCCATTAGCAAAAATGCAAATTTGATTTATTTTTATTTACCAATGCTTACTTTAGCTATTTCTGACCCAATGGCCGCACTTTTAGGTAGAAATTTATCAAAAAGACAATTTTCTTTTTTTTCTAATAATAAGATTTTGAGTTTATTATTATCAAAAAATTTAACATCTAATTTTACTAATAGTTATCAAATTACGACACCTTGTAAAACCATTATTGGTTCGACGGCTTTTTTTGGAAGTGCTTTTTTGATAGGAATAGTTTTGTTTTTTAGTCTGAATGAACTTTCATTTTTTGTAGGAATTGGTTTAGCTTTCTTAATTGCTTTTTGCGCTACTTTTTCGGAAGCATTTAGTAAAAAAGGGTGGGATAACCTAACAATTCCTGCAACAGTAATCATTGTACTTTTTTTATTTAGTTTTTTACTTCCTGTTACATATTAACCGTCGTTGAGGCTTTGCCGTCAACGAGGTTTTAAATTTGAAAATGCCTTCTACTTATGATACAAACTACTTCAAAATATCAAATTCAAAAAATAAAAAGAGAAGAATTAGAAAAACTATCAAACTTTGTAAATCAAATTTATTCAGAAAAAGAATTAAAATTTAAAAAAAGCGAACATTTTCCAACCGAATTTTTGGAAGGGGTTTATTGTATAAAAGAGTTTGAAGAAAATACAGAAAAAATAAAAGGTTATTTTGCGCTCTATCAAAACCCAAATTTGATTTATAAAAATAAAAAAACGCTTTGTATCGGAAATTATGAATGTATCAACGACTTAGAAAATGAATATATAATTTCCTCTCAAATTATTGATTTTTGTAAGCAGAAAGCAAAAAAACTCAAAGCCGAATTTTTGATTGCGCCTATGAATGGCTCTACGTGGAATGAATATCGTTTTCTGAATTTTGATAAAACGACAACATTAGAAGAAAATCTACAAAACACTTTTTTATTAGAACCTATTCATCAAAATTATTACAGTAAACAGTTTTTGAATGCTAGTTTTGAGCCTATTTCTACGTATTTTTCATTGTTAGATACAAAAATGGATTATGGAAATAAGGAAGTTTTGCGACAACAAAAGCGATTAGAAAATGAAAATATAACTATCCGAAAGATTAATTTAAAGAGTTTTGAGCAGGAATTAGAAAACCTTTTTCCATTTGTGAGCAACTTATTTGAGCAAAATTTTCTTTATACGCCTATTAGTTTGGAGAGTTTTAAGGAAAAGTACTTACCCATAAAACAGTTGATAAATCCTGATTATGTTTTGATTGCAGAACATAAAATCAATAACATAACTAAAATTGTAGGCTTTATTTTTTGTTATCCAAATCTTTATTCTTCTATTTATTCTCAATCTGAAAAGCAATTAGTTTGTAAGACAATAGGTAGAAATCAAGACGATTTTTATAAAGGATTAGGACACGTAATGACTTATAAAGTAGCCGAACAAGCTAAAAAAGATGGCTTTTCGGCTTTTATTCACGCTTTTATGATAGAAAATAGTTTGTCGTCAGAGCTTTCTCAAAATTTTGCAAAACAAAAATACAGAACTTATACACTTTATGGAATGAATGTAGAATAGTGTGTCGTTTGTGGGGACATAAATCAACGGCAAGGAAATGGGAATAAAATCAAACTATCCTTTAGCATTTATGGTTGATTTGTAATAAAATTTATTGTAATTTTTAATTTGTAACTCCTAATTGATTAAAAGTTTTTAATTGATAATTGATTATTTTACCTTTACTTTTATTTCCAAATTTCTACTAATAAATCTGTTTCTTCCTAGATGAAAATTTACCGTAAGGTTTCAGAGTTTCCCGAACTTCAACATACAATCCTGACAAGTGGAACGTTTGACGGCGTACATTTAGGACATCAAAAAATTATTCAGCACGTTGTCGACCTAAAAAAATGCACTCCAAATGCTCAAACGGTTGTCTTGACGTATCATCCTCATCCTCGTTTGGTGCTTTTTCCAGAACAAAAAGACCTCAAAATACTGACTACTTTGGAGGAAAAAGCAATTTTGTTAGAAGATTTGGGAATTGACCATTTGTGCATAATTCCGTTTACAAAGCGTTTTGCTTCTACATCTTCTGAAAATTTTATCAAACGCATTATTCAAAAAAAGCTGCAAACTCGTCAGTTTGTAATTGGTTATGACCATCGTTTCGGAAAAAATAGAGAAGGAGGATTTGATTATTTAAAAGAAAATGAAGATAGATTTGGATTTAAGGTAGAAGAAATCTCAAGACAAGACATAGAAGACAATGCAATCAGTAGCACACGAATCAGAAAAGCACTTTTTGATGGCGATATAGAAACAGCAAACGAACTTTTGGGTTATGAGTTTTCGATTACTGGAAAAGTAGTAAAAGGAAAGCAAATCGGAAGAACAATCGGCTATCCAACAGCAAACTTAAAACTGAATTACAAACACAAACTAATTCCAAAACAGGGAATTTATGCCGTCCGAATTTTTCATAAATACGAATTTTATGGTGGAATGCTCAGTATTGGTGTTCGTCCGACGATAGGAAAAAACCTCAAACAAACCATTGAAGTAAATATTTTTGATTTTGATAAAGATATTTATGATAAAAATTTGACTTTGCAGTTTGTGAAATTTTTGAGAGAAGAAGAAAAATACAATTCTTTAGATGAGCTTAAAATACAACTCGCTAAGGATAAAGAGGAGAGTTTGGAGGTTTTGAAGGTTTAGTTCAACGATTGCTAAGGTTGGGTTATCAATCATTATCAACGTTTTCAACTATTTTATAAAAAATCTAATTAATATAAAATGAAAACACATTTTTTGAAAATATCCTGTTTAGTAATTCTAATCTTAGTTAGCTGCAAAACTCAGCATCTGAACTTAAATTCTGATATTTTAGAGGGAAAGTATGTAGGAATTGAAGAGCAAAATTATAGAGTTGAATTATTATTAGAAGATAATAATGAATTCAAATTTTGGATTCATAAAGGACATGCTTCAGACTTCACTCAAGGGAAATGGAAAACTTCAAATGATTTTTTAATTTTAAACTCTAAGACTTTGGATAAATCTGACAGTTTGATGTATGCTCTTTCAAGCTCAAGTTTAATTGTACTCAAAGATTCCAAGTGGAAAATAAAGCAAAATAAAATTATTAATTTACATAATAAAAAATGGAAATTAAAAAAGGAAATTAAAAAGCCAAATGACTTATAAGCAAAAATGAATTGAAAAATAACCTTCACTATGGGCGCACAAATTAATATACGATTAGAAAGTGATAAATATGATGACAAAAAATTAGCTCCTTTTCTTGGTCGTGATTTTTATTGGGAAATAACACGAGGATATAGGGAAAATCAAGAACCTTTTCTTAGCGAAGAGGAAATTAATTTGTTAGAAGCTCCTTTTTACGAGGATTTTGAAGATAATTCTGTAAAACAGATAAATCCTAATGACTTAAAAGTTGTTATTGAGAAAGTCAAAAAATATTTAGAGGAAAATAAGGATTTATTACCCTTCGAAATTGATTTAGATTTCGAACGAATGGATAAAGAAGATATAGAAACTGATATAATCATAAATGAAAGTAAATGCTGGATAAAAGGACAATCACTTTATCATTCAATTTCTGATAAAGTTAGAATTATAAATTATCCAACAGAAAAAAATGAAGTGGATATATGGGTTACAATTTCTGATGAGATTAAAATAGAAGGCAGAAAGTATTATTTAAAGAAAACATCAATGTATGAGAAGCATTTTAAGAAATTAGACCAAGTCCTTCAATTTTGTCGGTTAGCAGAAGACAGAAATGAGAAAATTTATTGGTTATATGAGCATTAAAAATAGTTTTTGATTACAAAAAAATAATGATGTACTACAATTAATTAGAATACTAATGATAAATCCAATAAGAAGAAATCGAAATATCGGAACAGCAAAACAGGGACATGGACAGGATAATAAATTAGTCGTTCCTTTTCCTTCTGTTGAAATGAAGTCATTTTTTGAGCGATTAGGAGAATATAAAACCATTGAAAAAATAGTCAAAGGGCATAAATTTAGATTTATTATAGAGAAAACAAGGAAAAATTCTTTTCATGCCTGTACAATAGAAGATATTGAGCAGCTACTTTTACAAATTCCTAAAGAAGATTATGGAGATTTAGAGTTGATTATACTACGACAACCCACTAGAAAAGAAGAAAATCTCAAACCTGTTTGGGGAAGGTTAATATACTCTTATGAATTCGAAAAGGATTTTTTTCCAGCCGTTATACTTGAAGCTGTTGATTTAGAAAGAACTTTTAAATGGACAAAAAAGCTAGATATTGATTCTCAAAAAGAACTGAAAAGGTTGAAAGAAGATGGTCATAAAATCGTAACAGAAAAAAGGTATTATGAATCAGAGTATGAATTAGATGCAATCAGAGCCACTCAACTTTATAGAACACTTCCACACGAATTTGGGCATTTTGTTCATTATTTAGAAATGGTTGAACGACCTGCAACTGAAGAAGAAGAGTATGAAGAATGGGAAAAAAGATGGAATAATTATCATAATTTACCAAAATCTGAAAAAGAATCATTTGCTCATTTATATGCTGACAAATTGAAAGAAAATTTGGAAGAAAAAGAAATAATTCCTTTTGATAGAATTTTGAATGAAACAGAATTAATAGGAAATGGGCTTGATTTAGAAGACTTTAAAAAGGCACAATAAATCCCTTTCTCAAAATACACAAATATTCCATAGTTGCATTGGCTTTTTTAAAGCAATAATTTATTAGTACAGTCATATTATTTGGTAAATTATCACTATTTTGGAAAAGATATTAACCAAATAACCAAATTTATGAATACGAACAGCATAGAAGCATTTAAGCATTATTTCAAGCAAATGGATTTTAGTAATATAGCTGATTTAAACACTATTTATTCGGATAATATCGTCTTTATAGACCCCATTCATAAAATACAAGGAATAGAAAATCTAAAACAGTATTTTAACAAACTAAATGACAATTTAGTAGAAGGTTCTTTTACCTTTACTGATGAAGATATTATCGAAAATAAGGCTTATTTGACTTGGGAAATGAATCTAAAACTCAAAAGACCTAAAAAGAATGTAAAAGCATTAGGGATTTCAGTACTGACTCTTGAAGAAAAAATAATCCGACAAAGAGATTATTTTGATGCTGGCGAACTCTTTTATGAAAATGTTCCTATTTTGGGAAGTGTTATTCGTTTCTTAAAAGGTAAACTAGCAAATTAATCAGAAGTAAAAAAACATGAAGTTTCAAAACAAAAAATAAATATGTAATGAATAACTATTTTCTAACTGCTGGGATTCTATGTTTTATTTTGGGAGTTGTTCACTCAATTTTGGGCGAAATTATGATTTTCAATGGTAAAAGAAATAAGAATAGTGTAGTTCCATCAAAGAGAAGTGATGGATTAAAAGAAAGGCATCTAAGAATAATATGGGCAACTTGGCATCTAGCTTCCGTTTTTGGCTGGTGTCTAGCAGGAATTATCATACAAATTTCATTGATTCACAATGAGCTAAATGCAGCATTTATGGAAATGCTTATTCAATTACTAACTTCTACAATGTTTATAGGTTCTTGCTTAGTATTGCTTGGTACAAAAGGTAAACACCCTGGATGGATAGTTCTTTTAGCTATTGGAATACTATTAATAGTTGGAAATGGAATGTGACAAGTCAAAGTTAGATACTGTTTCTCAAAATATGCAAATACTCCACTGTGTGTTCTCTATTGATGTCTTTATCGGCTTTGAAACGTTGGTATTCTGTTTTTTCTAAAAAACACAAACCGTACTTACTCATTTTTTTGGCAATATTTCGAACGCTCGTATTCTCTCAAACCTGTTTTGCATTTTGGTTCAAAAAATGATAATTTGCTCTGTACTGACAAGCATTATAAGATGGCTTTTAAATAGAAAATAAATTTTTATTTAAAAAATAAGCAACTATCTTTTAATTATTGTGTCTATACAACAAAGAAACTTTAATTCTAAAGCACAAGAATTAATCACATACATTGAAAAAACATGAAAAACACAATCTTTCTATTATTTATCGGAATTATGATTGCCTCTTGTAATCAAAAAACAAATTCAAAAAAAGAACCAACAGAAAAGAATACACTTACAGTAGATTCACTGACAAATGAGTTGAGTGAAATTTATAAAAGAGGGTATATAAATGGATTTTCTGTAGCTATAGTAAATCAGAATGAAACACTTTATCAGAACGGTTTCGGATATGCTGATATTGAAGATAAAAAAGAATATACTGAAAATACGATTCAAAATATTGCCTCTATTTCTAAAATTTCTATTGCAGTTGCACTTCTCAAAGCCAAAGAAATGGGATTATTAAAACTGGATGATGCAATCAATAAACACTTACCTTTTGAAGTTGTGAATCCTTATTTTCCTAACGAAGAAATTACAATTAGACAGTTAGCTACACATACATCATCCATTCTTGATTCGGATTTCTACTGGGAAAAAGTTTATGTATTAAAAGATAAACTAAGTGATGAGCAAGCCAAAAATAAAGAGTTTGTAGATTTTTTTAATAATCAAGATAGCTACCTTCCATTGTCTGAGTTTCTTGAAAAAATATTGCACAAGGATTCAGAATGGTTTAAAAAAGAAACTTTTGCAAACAGAAAACCTGGAGAATTTAATGAGTATAGCAATATAGGAGCTGCTTTATGTGCTTTAGTTATAGAATCTGCAGCTAAGACTCCTTTCAATGAATTTACTAAAAAACATATTTTCACACCTTTAGAAATGAATTCTACAGGATGGTTTTTTGATGAGGTTGATTTGGATAAATTTTCTAAACTCTACATTGATAAGACAGAACTTCCTCATTATATCGGACTCACTTATCCAGATGGACATCTGATAACTTCAAGTAGTGATTTAGCTAAGTTATTAGAAGAACTCATAAAAGGATATTCTGGTAATGGAACTTTACTCAATAAAGATAGTTACTCAGAGCTATTTAAATCGCAATTAGAAAAAAAGCATTTTGAAGAAGGAGATGATGATAATATTGGAATATTTATTGAAAAACTTATTACACGAAATGTCATTGGGCATAGTGGAAGCGACCTAGGTGTTTTTACTTTAATGTTTTTTGACCCAGAAAAAAAAATAGGACGAATATTAATTAAGAACACAGAAAGTGAGAGTGATGAAGCAAATCAAGCGTTTTGGGATGTTTGGAATACACTTGAAAAATATCAAGATAGATTAGAATAAAAATTTGTACGAACAAAAACAATTCAGTGTTATTTTATACAAGACTCTACTCAACAAATAGAAAAATATGAAAAACTACCTAACATTACTTTTGCTTCTAATTTCTCTAACTACTTTCGGACAAAACTTAGATGAGTGTGGAAATGATGATAATCCAGAGTTCTCACAAGTAGAATCTGAATTTCTCAATAGTTATTTTTCTGACCAAAACATTGACTTTACTGGAAAAAAAGTAATTTTTGTAACTGGTTCATCAGGTAAAGACATAACAACAAAATCTGATTATTTTAATGCCATAAAAGAATTTGATGAAGGAGAACACAAAATTGCAACTCGTGTTTTTTACTTAAATGAACAACAAAAAATTGATACTGGAGGATATGATATCATAATAACTTATTGGGTTAAGGTTGTTTTTAGTGATAAAGCCAAACAGAAAATTGTAAAAAGGGTAAGTAGAAAAAATAAAGGATAGAAGTATTATTTTCTCAAAATATGCAAATACTCCATTGTTGCATTGGCTTTATGTTCTCTATTAATATCTTTGTCAGCTTTAAAACGTTGGTATTCTGTTTTTTCTAAGGAGTATGAACCGTATTTACTCATTATTTTTTTGATAGTTTCTAGGTTCATCAAGCCTTCGTTGTTGTAGCTTAAAAATATAAATTCGAAGTCTGCATTTTTTATTAAGTCTTCAAAAGCCGTTTCTACTTCGTTTTTTTGACAGTATTTCGAACGCTCATATTCTCTTAAACCAGTTTTTCCTTTTGGCTCAAAATTATCATACAACGCAATCGTATTCAAAAGATGATAATTTGCGCCATACTGACGAGCATTATATGGTGGGTCTAAATAAAGAATATCGCCCTTTATTTTCTGTATTAATTCGTTTGCATCTTCTCTAAAAACTTGATTTTCTTGGTTGTGTCCATTTTGAGGTTTTGGAAAGTGAGCAGGAGAAAGAACTAGATTTTTTTGAGCCGATTTCTTGAGTTGTTTCAAAAATGCGCCATAAACAGAAGCCGTATTTGCCACTTTATCAGCACTTTCTAAAAGAGAAGCTAAGAGGAAATAATACTCACTTTGAGAAACAAAATTATTTACTTTCCATTCTTCTAACTTTTGTCTAATTACATCAATTTTTTTTCCATTATCATCACTAAAATAAAGGCGTTCACTTCCACTTCCTTGGCAATAATTTTGATAAATAAAAACGTTTTTTTCTTTATTATCTTGATTTTTTATAGATAAATTATTCAATTCTTCTATCAAAAAAACAATTCTTTCGTTCGGAATTACTTTTGTATTTTCAATATAATTTTTCAACAAAACATAACTATAAGGTTCTAAATCATTTGCAATAATTTGACTTACCTGTGATTTTAGTTTACGACTAATGATTGCTGTTCCTGCGAAAAGTTCTGCAAAAGTGATTTGAGAAAGAGGTTTTGAAGGACTATAATCAGTACTGAGTTTTGTATAAGTTTTGGTAATAGTTTCTATTATCCAATCTGAAAGACGAAGTTTTGAGCCGATGTAATTCATTTCTATTGTAACTACTGGTTCAAGCGTCGACGCTTGAACCAGTAGTTAAACTTATTTTATTAGCAAATAAATGAGTAAAGCCAAATTGATTAGCAATCCTACAAAGGTAATGATTTGAAACGTACTAATTTTATCTATTTTTCCTTTTTGTAGGTTCAATTCTTCTGATATTTGCTCTTTGATTGGAATAATTGCTTCATTTTGAGCCTTTTGTAATGACACAAGTTGTTTTTTTTGCTGCAAAGAAATTTCTTCTTCTAACTTAATTTGATTTTGATTATAACTTTCACTTTGCAACTCAAATTTATTTTCTAAATTCTCTTTTATTTCTTTAAATTCTTTACTTTGGTTGTCATAAATGAACTTTAATGCCTTTTTTTGATAATCTGCAAAGGTATCAAATTGATTTTTTTGAGTTGATTGTAAAGTAGATTGAGATTCTTTTAAAAGTTCGGATTGATTATAAATTTCTCGTTCTTGATTTTCTAGGTTTGTTCCGATGGTATCAAACTGCATTTGGAATTCAGCCATTTTATCCAAAACAGCCTTAAACTGATTGTATGTTTTTTCTAATCTTTCTGAAAGTGAATTTACTTGAATAAAAAGAACTTGATTTTCCCCTTGAATTGTATCAATTTTCAAGACGAGCATTTTTTCTAACTCTGTATCTCGTTCTTTTGTATGTGAGGCAAAATCAGACAGATTATTTCTAATTCCTTCCGTCGAACGCTCATAAAAAGTAGTCGTTTGTTTGTCTAAACTCTGTAATTGTGTGGCTAACGTGTGAGAAGTAAGCGAATAAAAATCTTCATTTTTTTGTGTTAGTGCAGCCAGTCGGTTTTGTATTCTTTCTGTTGTTTCTAAGTAAAATTTTTCGTGATTGGCATTAAGATTATCTGTTTTTTGGACAAGCAAATCCTGTGTTTGTTCATAGAAAGCCTTATTCTGAGATTTTACTTCCTTTAAATGTGCTTCTATAGATGCTGTTTGTTCGTCTAGCTCATCTCTTGTTTGCTTAATTTGATTTTCAGCTTGTTCTATTTTTTGATTGGTGGCTTGAAGCGCAGAAACTGAATCTGTATTTTGCTTAGAAATAGAAATTATTTTTTGGTCAAGCAGATTTTCATAGCTTTCTAGTTGTAGTCGCAATTTTTCGAAAAGCTCTAAATTTTGTCTATAATTCTCTTCAGTTTTTTCAGCTTTTGCATAGACTTCCGTCAAAGAATTTAGAGTTTTGCTTTGGGTTTGGAGTTCCGAAATAGTATTTTGTAACTGTTCTAAATGCGACATGAAAATAGTGATAAGTTGTTAGTGATTAGTGTTAAGTGAATGCAAAATACAAATTTATATGAATCTATTTTGTTCTTACTTTCACAATTTTATCGTACTCAATATCATTAGGCTGCCAAAGTTCAATTTTATTTCCTTCTGTGTCCAAAATATGAACAAATTTTCCATACTCAAAGCTTTCTATTTCGTCAAGAACAGTAACTCCCTCCTCCTTCAAAACTTCTACTAATTTCTCTAAATTTTCGACTCTATAATTTATCATAAAGTCTTTTTTAGAAGGTTCTAAATAGGTTGTTGTTTGTTCGAATGGACTCCATTGTGTAAATCCTTTTTGATTTGGGTTTTCTGCCTGTCGCCATTCAAAGGTTGTTCCATATTCATCTGTATCAAACCCTAGATGTTTTTTGTACCATTCTTTCATGGCTGTAGGATTTTGACACTTAAAAAATACTCCTCCAATTCCTGTAACTCTTTTCATTTTTGTTGTTTGTTTAGATTAAAAACTAAAACCATTTTTTCTGTTTAAAATAAATAATAATTCCGACTGTAACAGCAGACATTACCCCCAACAAAACATAATAACCATTCTGTGTTTGAAGTTCAGGCATATTTTTAAAATTCATTCCATAAATTCCTGCCAAAAATGTCAGAGGAATAAAGATAACTGAAAAAATAGTAAGCGTTTTCATTACTTCATTCAGTCTGTGTCCTTGAATACTAAAAACTAAGTTTAGACTACTTTCAAGTGTTTGGAGTTCGAAATCAATATCTGTAATTAGGTCGTTGGTCTGTTCTTTTAGTTCTGAAAAATAGCTGTTTTTGATATTTTTGTATTTTACTTTTTCTAAACGAAGAAGCGTAGTACGCAGACTGTTTGCTGATTTTTTAAACTTTAAAAGGTTGCGTCTTTGTTTTTCAATTTGATTGGTAAACTCTGGTGTAGGCTTTACTTTGGTTGTGTCTAGCATTTCAGAATACATTTCGATATAATTCTGATTCGTTTCATAATAATTATCAATAATTGATTCTATCAAAAGAAAAAGCAAATAATCAGATTTCTTTTTTCTGATAATTCCTTTATTATCTCTAATTCGCTCTCTAATCCAACCAAAATAATCACCTTTTTGCTCTTGAATGCTCCACACAAAATCAGAAGAAACAATAAAAAACATCTGTTCTGAATCCAAATCATCATGTTCAGTTATTAATACTCTAATCGAAACAAAAAGTAAATCTTCTAACTCAATTACTTTATTAGACTGTTCGTCATCTTTGATTAATTTCAATAGAAAATCATCTAATTTATTTTGAGTAATAACTTCTTTTAGTTGGTCTTCATATTGCATTCCATACGTATTTATCCAACGCAACAGACCATCTTTTTGTGTTACGATAATATCTTCTGGAGTATCATAACTACTTTTTTGGTATTCTTTTTCATTGTACTGAATAAGTGTCGTATTTTCTAAAAATGTTTTTGGCATATTGTTTTTTGAAATATATGATTGTCAAAGGCAAGCCTTTGCCCTACATTGAATTGTATTACTTCATACATCTAACTTCTAACTTTATTTTAATCTTGATAAATTTTTAAAAAATCATCTTTTCTATCTCTAGCTACACTGGCTTTAAAACCATCATCCATGACAATATAATTTCCTGTTCGGATATACTGACTGATTTTGTTTAGATTGACAATATACGAACGATGAGAACGAAAAAAACAAGGATGGACTAAATTTTCTTCAAAATACTTTATTTTTTTGGTAACCAAAACTCGTTTTTTATCCGAAAAAACAATTTCTGTATAAGAACCTTCTGCAATTAAATACATAATATCATCAGCTTCGACAAACATCAGTCCGTCTGCCATCGGCAAAGCAAAACGAGTAATGTATTCGCCTTTCAAATTTTCTCGTAAGGCTTCCATTTTTTGATTGTTTTGAGCATTTCCTGTTGCCTCAAGTCGTTTTTCTACTTTTTGTACGGCTTTTTTGAGTAAATCTATTTCTAAAGGTTTGAGTAAATAATCTACTGCCGAAACCTCAAAAGCACGAATGGCATACTCTTGATAAGCCGTTACGAAAATAAGTGCAAAGTCAATATTTGTAATAAATTTGAGAAGCTCAAAACCTGAATATTCAGGCATTTCGATATCCGAAAAGACAATATCTGGATTTGTTTTGTGAATAAGTTGAACAGCATCAGGCACATTTTCAGCCTCTCCAACAATATTTATTTGTGGGCAATGTTCTGTCAAGAGAGTTTTCAAAATTCTTCTTGCACGGAGTTCATCGTCTATGATTATAGCTTTCATATATTCAGTTGGTAGGTCAAAAGGCTTGCCTTTGACTGCATTATAAAAATTACTGTATAAATAAGTCAAAGGCGAGCCTTTAACCTATATTATTTTATTCATTAATGGGAATCAGAATTACAATTTCTGTTCCGTTTCCATTTCCTTGATTATCTTTCAAATCATTTATTTCTACTTCGATGTTTTTATTCGTTGTAGATTGATTTTTCATAAGCTCTAATCGTTCTGTTGTAGCTTGAGTAGCAAAAGATTGATGTGTAGAGTTGTGCGTTTGGGCTTTTCGTGCATTTATTTCGGCAGATTTTTGTCTTCCAATTCCATTATCTGTAATTTTTAATTGAAGAAATTTTTCATTTGATTTTTCTATTTCATCAAATTCTAAAAGCAATTTTTTCTCTCCCATTTTGTGTAAAAGTCCGTGTTTAAAAGCATTTTCTAAATAGGGCTGAATCAAAAGTGGTGGGATTTCAATTTCATCTAGCTCACCTTTATCAATTTTATCATCAAAAATAATATCATAACTAAATTCTTCTCCCAAACGCAATCCTTCCAATTCGATATACGATTCTATCAAAGGTAATTCTTTATCCAAACTAATTTTTTCTTTGGACGAAGAATCCAAAAATCCACGCATCAGCGTTGCAAATTTACCTAAATAATGTTGTGCATTTTCTTTTTCAGAAAGCATAATAAAATCTTGAATAGAATTGAGGGCATTAAAGATAAAATGAGGGTTCATTTGTGAGCGCAACGCCTTTAGTTCGCTGAGTTGTTTGGCTCTTTCTTTTTGTTCGGCTTCCAACTTTAAATACAAACGACGACGATTTACATACCAACCACCACCAATCAGCAAAGAAATAGGAGCTAAAAGAACTAATGCTAAAATTGAACGCTGTGCTTGAAGAGAGGATATTTCAGTTTTACTCTTTAGTTCATCAATCGTTTTTTGTTGTTTCAACTCTTTTATTTGCTGTTCTTTTTTTTCGGTTTCGTATTTGGTTTGAAGTTCATTGACTTGATTAGTTCTCTTTTCATTAAAAATGCTATCCTTTATCGTAGAATATATTTTATAATATTGGTAAGACTCTTTTATTTTGTTTTGCTTTTCAGTTGCTTTTGCAGCTAATTCATAAAGTTCTATTAAATGATAAAATGTTTTTATTTCTTTAGCTAAACTAATGCCTTGTTTTATTTCTTGCATTGCTTTTTGATATTTTTTATTATCAAAATAACAATCTGCAGCTTGTGTGTAATTGGCTACTAGAGTTTCTTTGTTTTTTATTTGTTTAGTATACTTTCTGCTTTTATAAATATACTCGATCGCTTTTTCATATTCCTTTAACCCTTGATAATAGTTTGAAAACTCAAAATATATAAGTTCTAATTCGTAGGGTTTATTATTTATTTGATTTTGAGAAAGTTGTAGAGCTTCTTGTAGATGCCTATGTGCTTTCTCTAAAAAATTGTTTTTACTTTCTGTCCTCTTTTCTTGTTCCATATATGAGCCTGCAATAAAAACATGATTAAAAACCATGTACATGGTATCTTGTACTTGCGTACTTAACTTTAAACTCTCTTCATAAAACTCTATTGCTTTACTCCAGTTTTCCTGTGCATTATGTACATAACCTAAGTCATATAATATATTAGCAAGTTTACGCTTTGAGTTCATTTTTTTTGCTATTTTCATAGCTTTTAAATAACTATCTACAGCTTGTTCCATTTTCCCCTCTCTATCATAGATTCTACCTTTTAAATAATATATTTGATATTCAATAGAGTTCACTTTTTTCTTAGGAGCTGTATCTAGATAATGTATTACAGAATCTAAGACAAGCAAAGCTGCATCTACTTCTCCTATTCGGGTTAGTGCAGTACCTTTATGGGTATATAGTTTGGCTAAATTATGATTTAGTTTATGCTCTTTAATTAAATTTATAGCCAACTCTGCATTTGAAATACCTTCTTCATTTTTAGCTAAAAGAAGGCAAATAAAAACTTTTTTCTCTAAAAAAATAACCTCTTTTTCTTTATATTCATTCTTATTAGCTATTACTAGCATCTTTTCTGCAATTTGAAGTGACTTTTGTGGATTTTTTCTTATAAAACTATCTGTCAATATTAATATTTTTTTATCTATTTCTTCTAAAATCGCACCTTCATTCTGTCCAAAGCTAGAGAATGACAGTAATAAATATAGTACAGATAAAAGCAAAAATCTATTATAAAATAATATAGTCTTCATTTTGAATTTTAGTTAAATAGTAAACTGAGAACTACAAAGCAGCTATTAACTAATTGACTATCAACATCTTATAAATAAATATTAAAAAAATAAAATTCTATTTTTCAGCCAAAAAGTATCCGAATAATAACTTTTATAGTTCAAAACTAAATTTTATTCTTTTGGTAGACAATATTTATATGTTGATATAATCAGTTTTTTGAGTTTTCCGTAGTTCCCAGTAAAAAATTAATATCTATTAAAAGGAATCAGAATTACAATTTCTGTTCCGTTTCCATTTCCTTGATTATCTTTCAAATCATTTATTTCTACTTCAATGTTTTTATTCGTTGTAGATTGATTTTTCATAAGTTCTAGTCGTTCTTCTGTGGCTTGTGTTGCAAAAGATTGATGTGTTTTTGCTTTTCGTGCATTTATTTCGGCAGATTTTTGTCTTCCTACTCCGTTGTCTGTGATTTTTAGTTGAAGAAAATTCTCGTTTTGTTTTTCTACTTTATCAAATTCTAAAAGTAGTTTTTTCTCTCCCATTTTGTGTAAAAGTCCGTGTTTAAAAGCATTTTCTAAATAGGGCTGAATCAAAAGTGGAGGAATTTCAATTTCATCTAACTCATCTTCATCAATTTTTGTGTTTTCATTATTACCAAAATTAATTTCATAACTAAACTCTTCTCCTAATCGCAATCCTTCTAGTTCGATATACGATTTTAATAAAGGTAATTCTTTCTCTAAACTAATTTTTTCTTTAGAAGAAGAATCCAAAAATCCACGCATCAGCGTTGCAAATTTACCTAAATAATGTTGTGCATTTTCTTTTTCAGAAAGCATAATAAAATCTTGAATAGAATTGAGCGCATTAAAAATAAAATGAGGATTCATTTGAGAACGCAACGCCTTTAGTTCGCTCATTTGTTTGGCTCGTTCTTTTTGCTCAGCCTCTAATTTTAATGTCAGACGACGACGATTGACATACCAACCTCCACCAATCAAAAGAGAAATAGGAGCTAATAAAATCAATCCTAAAATTGAAACTTGTGCTTGAAGTGCTGCAACTTGATTTTTATTTTCTAAATCTGTAATCGTTTTTTGTTGCTCTAACTCTTTTATTTGCTGTTCTTTTTTTTCAGTTTCGTATTTGGTTTGGAGTTCTGATGTTTTAGCTAGTATTTCTTGTTGTGTAATTGTATTTTTTAGAGCAATAGATTTTTTAATATACACATCTGTACTATCAGGCTCATTCAAATATCCATACACAACACCTAATAAAGTATAATTACCAACTGTTTGAATATCATCACTTTGGCTTTCGGTTACTTTGAGTGTTTTATAAATATTATTTTTAGCATCTTCATACCTTCCATTTTGCTTCAAAATACCAGAATATGTAATTAAAGTCCTTAGTTCATAATTGGGATCTTTTTTTTCTTTAGGCATATTTATGACTTGCTCTATAACCATCAAAGACTCTTTATTTTCTTTTTTAAGATATAAAAGATCGGCTAGACTAGTCATAGCACGATGCAATCCGATATTTGAATTTATATTTTTTGCTATTTTCACAGCATTTCTAGTGTAAAAAATAGCAGAATCTAAATCTATAGAACGATATAATGCACCCAAATTCACCGAAATTTTTAATAATTCTTTTTCATAATTATGTTTCTTAGCAAGAGTGTATGCTTTTTTTCTAAATTCCAAAGATTTCTCAAATTGTCTTGTAATATTATACATCATAGCCATATTATCATACGATTTTACTAACTCTTGTGGCTGTTTTATTTTTTCTGACAGATCCATAGCATTAGAGTAATAAATAAATGCACTATCCATCTGTTTTTGATAATAAAAACTACGTGCTACATTTCGATACGTGTGTAGTATTCCTAATGAATCTTTAACCTCTTCACTCCATTTGATAGCTTTTTTTGACCAATAAATCGTGCTATCGTGTTTCTTCAAGACACTAGAATATATGGTCATATACATCTGTGCTGTATTTGCTTTTAGCTTTGTGTTTTCTGTTCCTTCCTTTAGTTTTTCTACAATTTCCCACGTTTGATATACTGTATTTATAGCATCTTTTGGTTTATAGGAAAGTTGTTTGTCAAATAAAGTTTGTAGGTGTTTGACCTTTTCTTTTCCTTCGCTTTGAGCAACTAAATGCTTCAAAGAACCTATTTCTTTATTCTGAGCCAAACCCAATAAAGTAATAAAGCTAAAAACAAGTAAACAAATTAACTTTTTCATAAAATAGAGTAGTAGTTGGAGAATGATTTTTTACAAATATACAACTTCTTAAAATAGCTTAATAGTAATATTGTACCATTTGTGTAATGAAACTTACCATTTATGAAACTAAACATTGTACTTCCCTAGTGATAGCGTAGTTTTGAAACATAATCAAACGGAAAAAGCCAAAAAACTACTACAACTATCAACTTAAAACAATTAGTACAATGCGACTTTTAACAAAAAATTTCCAAATTGCTTTTCTCTTCTTGTGTATTTATCCTGTTTTGCTTTCCAATACAGTTTTTGCACAACAAAGTCAGAATGAACTCTTAAAAAATTTTACAGCAACTTCGCTCAATGTTTTCAAACTCACAGAGCCAAAATATCACAAATACGTTTTTGAAAAAGCCTCCAAACCTTGGCCTATTACAATAGAGAAAAATGGCGATGCTATTTCAAAAGTTGTCATCAACCGAGCAGGTATTATAGAAGAGCCGTATGAACCTGATTTGGCAGAACATCCTGCTTATTTTAAAGACATCAAACACAGAGTTGTATTTATTGATGATAATTTCTATTACATCAAATGGTCTGGAGGAAAAGCAACCATCAAATATATTTTGACAGAAAATGAAAGTGTTGGAAAAGACCACGCCGAGCATATCAGTAAAATAGAAAATTATATCCAAAAAACAGTCGCTGCACAATCTGAAGATAGAGCAGAAATTGCAGCCGAACAAGCAGAAAAAGATGCAGCAGAGGCATTAGCTAATTCTCTCAAAGGAAAAAGTGTAAAAAGTATCACTGTAAAATGGATTAGTGATAAAAACGAAACAGGACATTTGGTAAAAGTAAATTATGGAATTGAGGCAACTCTAGCAGATGGAAAAATTCTCAAGACAAAAAACTTAGGAGGAAAAATGCCTTGGGATGACTTCAAAATCACTGTAAATGGTGGATTATTTGGAGAAGAAACTATCACAATAGCAGAAAATGCAGATGTAATTCCAAGTGATAATCTAGTAGTAAATGTTCAATCTAAACATCAATCAACTATCAAAACTATGGCAAAACTTCCAGTACATTACAATACTGGTTTGCATGTCAATTATTTTGGAGAACGTGGAGGTGTTGTTCATCTGACTGTTTCGGCAGGATATAGAGGAAAAAATGGAAAAGATGTCATTGTTTCTGTAAAAGCAACCACAACAGGAAATGGCGAGAAAGTCAATCAAATAGAAATCAAAGATGCTAGTTCGGGGCAAGTTTTGAGAAAGTTAAAAATGAGTCCGAATGCTCCTCTCACACTCAATTTACAAGGAGGAAGTGGAAGCTATGGCAGAGATAGCACACGAGGAGGAAATGGTGGAGACGGTGGAGATGTAACTATCATCAAAGACTCAAGTGTAACAACCTTCAATTACACCATCAATAATCAAGGTGGAAATGGTGGAAAACACGAAAATCATAGTCCTTACGATGGAAACAGAGGTTCAAAAGGCTCTGTAAACGTTCGTACTTCTACTGTCAGTTTCGGCTGGTAAAATAAAATAGCCTATAAAAAGAAAATCATCAAAATATCAATCTCACTCAGTTGTTGATATTCAAATCAATAACAAAATTATTATTTATTCAACCTATTTAATTCAAAATAAAATGAGAACACTCTTTTTATCTCTTGTAATGATGGCATTTATGATGAGCTTTTATAGCAATCAAAGTGCAGAAACTACAAACCATTCTATCAAAATTGACGCTACTGTTGCTCCAAATGGAAGTTCTTTCAAACTATTAAATGACACAGGCAGCAAAATCCGTATTCATACAGGTTCTGGTGTAGTAAGTTTAAATAATGGAAGCTCTACAAGTATTAGCTGCAATAATGGTAGAAAAATCCATACTGCTCCAAATGGCAGTAAAGACGATTTTATCTTTGAAGTAGATGACAGCATGTGTGGGAAAACCATCAAACTCTCAAAGTATTTATAAAAAATCAATCAATTTTAGTTCTGTATCTAACAGACACAATCATTTTTAATCATCGTACTACTAAAAAACAATTATCATGAAATTAGTCAATTTATTCAAAACAGCTACACTTGCCACGGCATTATTGTGTACAATCGGAATTTCAAATGATGCAAATGCACAATTTGGAAAAAAATTAAAAGATAAACTAGAAAAAAAACTAGCTGCTGCTGAAAGTGGTGGAAGCTCTAAGAAAGCAAAAGAAGCAGGTGCTCCTTATGGGGAAGATTTTTCAGATGATACAGGAGTTTCTGGAACATACAAAGCACTAGATGGTGTAGAGTTTGAAAATGCAATGGGAGCAAAACGTCGTCAGAGAACTTTAAAATTGAAATTTGTAGGGCGTGATGGTGATAAGTTTGTAAATACACTAGATGTTTTTTACAACAAAGAAGGAAATAAACACCCATTTTATCTTAAAGATAAAGAAACCAAAAAGTTAGGTGCAAAAGTATATCGCTTAGATAATTTTTATTCTGTTTGGTTGGTTGAAGCAGAACCAGGGGTACTTATTGCGCTCAACAACAAAACAACTCATTTAGATATCCTTAGGGGAGACGAAACTGTAACAGATGTTTTTGTTAAGGATGAAACCAAGTTAGAAGTGTATGACCTTGAAACTGCTCAAGCAAAATTTGAGCAAATGATAAACAAAGGTAAAGCAGAAGAAGACAAGAAAAAACAAGCACAGCTTATGGAATACAAAGCATATAAAGAAAATGTAGGTAAAGTAGTTTTTGTAGATAGCTATACTCGTTTCAATTACAAATATGGAGATAAGCCCACTGAAGATCCAAAAAACTTCATCAAAACAAGAGATATGGGAGATGATATTTTCTTAGGTGCTTATTTTAAGGAAAAAATTGGAACAAGCTGTGGTGCAGATTGTCAGCTTAATATTGTTTATGAAATGAATGGCAAAAAAGGCGACCGTGTAGCTCTTCGTAACTCTACTGCAAAGTGGAACAAAATGATTTCTGCTAAAAAGGTTACAGATAAATTTTGTTATAACCACGGACATCAATTAATTTCTTCTCGTGAAAACATCATTGATTATGCTTTTATGTACACATTGTATCAAAATAAAGCTGAGTTGAAAGAAGGACAAACTTACAAAATGACTGTAAAAATGTATTCTAATAATGATGGAAATAACGAAGCTCAAATTGCTGAAGGTACAATTAGTTTTGTTTATAAAGCTGCAAAAATGGAAAAGTGGTTTAAGCAGTTCAGAGAATGGTATGATGAATAATACAAAGCCTCTTTATTCAATAAAATTGAAAAATATTTAAAATAACTCGCACACGTAGTAGTAGCGAACCTATAAAGCCATTATAATTTTTATGATGGCTTTTTTAAAAAATTAACTCCAATTACCTAGTTTATTTCACACAAATTCCGTTTATTATGAAAAATTATTTTTTCAAAACACTGCTTTTTTTATTTTTATCCTTTACTGCAATTGCTCTACAAGCACAAACAACTACCTATTATGTCGACATAGATGCGCCATTAGGGGGAGATGGTTTAACTTGGGCTACAGCTTTCAATAATCTACAAGATGGAATTGATAATGCAGCTACTGTTTTTGCTAATAATGGAACTGGTATAGTACGTGTATCAGATGGAACATATCCTGCACCTGTAACTGGATTCCAATTAAAAAATGGAGTACAAATTTGGGGAGGATATAATTCACGTAGTGCGCCTGATTGGTTAATAAATGCTACACGTTTTTATGGAGGTGTTAGCACTACTGTATTAGGTACAAGTTGTTTTATAGCTAATCAAAATTTAGGCAATCAAACAATTCTTGATGGAATGAATATACTACCACCCAGCACAGGAACATTCTATGGAATAGAAATAAAAAATACTTGTCAAGTATTTGAAATGAGTGTTAATAACTGTAGCTTTGGTAGAGATATGAACCACTTTTTTTCTGGTTTATATGGAATAGCTTCAACCCAAAATAGTTATGTTACAGGAACATTCAATCCTAAAATAAATAACTGTACTTTTTATACTATTGTAGGTATTAATTTAGAAATTGGTGGTACAATAGCAGCAGATATATCTATTAATAATTCTACATTTCATAACAACCATAATGCTTCTATTCATTTGTATTCTCATTATTCTACAACTATTAACAACATAGGAAATGTAGATTTGAATATTAATAACTCTCGTTTTAATATAGACCGTAATGGAATTTGGTTAGAACTCCATGGAAATAATATGACTAGTAATGCAAATGTGACTAACTCAATACTTACAAGTTCATTTTCATATACTAACTCTACAGGAATTGACCTTAGATTTCATACTGACTTAACAGCAACTAATTGTACTCTATATGGTTTGTCTCAGCCAATAATGAAAACTAATACTGTCTTATCAACTTTTAATAATTGTATTTTTTGGGATTCGAATTATATTATAGTAGATGCAGGTACTTCAGGTTTTGTTCCAGCAACCTTTAATAATTGTTTGGTAGATGTTAGTTCTTGTTCGGCTATAAATCCTTCTTCTAATCATATTACTTGTAATAATGTGATTTATAATCAAAACCCTCAATTTTTAAGTACTGATTCTAACTCTTCTGATTATCTAAAACTAAGTAACAGTTCGCCTGCTCGCAATGCTGGCAACAACTCTTTTATTCCTGTTGGGGTTACTAAAGGATATGGAGGAAATAGTAGGATTTTGGAAAATATAGTGGATATGGGAGCTTATGAGCTTTGTCCTTCAAGAGCCTGTTCTTCTTCAAGTCATTTACCTTCTAGGAAAATAACTGCTGCTGTTTCAAACTCAGAAATTAATTCTATTGTATATCCAAACCCTGCTACTAACGTCCTAAATATAAAATCAGACTCAGAGATTGTATCTATATCTCTTCTGAATGTTCAAGGACAAGAAGTAAAGAAATGGAATACCAAAAATAAATTATATATCGGAGATCTTCCTATTGGAATGTATTTATTAAAGGTTAATACCACAGAAAGAATAGAACATATTCGTATAATAAAAGAATAAAAATTTATTTTATTATCAAAACAACATAAAAATAAGCCATTACAAAAGTTGCAATGGCTTATTTAATCTACTTCAAATTGTCTAATGTACTTCATACAAATTTTCTTAGTCATGAAAAATATTTCTTTTAAATTAATTCTATTTATAGCTTTCTTATTCTTAGGAATAGAAGCTCAAGCACAAAGCTATTTTTATGTCGACATAGATGCGCCAGCAGGGGGGAATGGATTGTCTTGGTCTACTGCTTTCAATAATCTACAAGATGGAATTGATAATGCAGCTACTGCTTTTGTCAATAATGGAGCTGGCATAGTGCGTGTTTCAGATGGAATGTACCCTACTGTAAATGGTTTTCAACTCAAAAATGGAGTTCAAATTTGGGGAGGATATAATGCACGTAGCGCACCTGATTGGTTAATCAATGCTACACGTTTTTTTAATGGAGCTATTACGATTATCGGACCAGATGGTAACACTGGTTCTACGAGGCAAGTACAAACTAATCTATTAACTCGTAATAGAGCTTTTGTGGCAGGGGAGGATTTGTGTGACCAAACAATGTTAAATGGTCTAAGGATGTCTGTGAATATGGGAATTAGGATAGATGCTTATACCTCATTTAGTGCAAAAATTATAAATTGTATATTTGATATACAATATTATAGAGACAATACAGGTGGTAGTTATGGTATTTCTGGACAAGCTACCTTGTTTAATCCTATAATATCAGAATGCGATTTTCTCTTAAGTTATTATTCTACAGCTATTTCTATTACAGGAAATTCTTTCACATCTGTTCTAAATCCAATTATATCTAAGACAACATTTAAAAATTCACAAATTCGGTATTTTTGGCATCATATGCAATCAAACATAGCTAATATAACTTTTGATAGGTGTGAATTTATAGATAGTGACTTGGACACTCCACTGACTCAGATCAAGGTAAGTAATTCAACTTTTTTTAACTTGAATCCTGTCATTCCTCCTAATGCTTTTTATCAATTTGGTACATCTTCTTTATCTAACACACCAAGCGTTATAGCAACTAATTGTACATTTTTTAGATCTCGAATACTTGGAAATAGAAATGAAACTTTTGAAAACTGTATATTCCGTAATATAACTTATCCTTTTCCAACTGGAATTTTCAACTTCAAAAACTGTCTATTTGATTATTATTCTTTCAATGGAAACTTAACAAATAATTCTGCTGTAAATGTGACAAATGCTATAATAGCAGACCCTCAATTTGTTACTACTAATCCAGTATCTAATGATTTTTTAAAAATTTCTACTAATTCACCTGCACGTAATGCAGGAAATAACTCTTTTATTCCTGTTGGCATCATTAAAGGATATGGAGGAAATAGTAGAATATTAGAAAGAACAGTAGATATTGGTGCATACGAGTTTTGTCCATCATTGGGAGCTTGTAGAACAACTACTACACCACAAGGAGGTGGACATACTCCAAGTAGAAAAATGACTGCTGCTATACAAAATTCAGAAATCAATTCTATTGTATATCCAAATCCTGCTACTAACGTCCTAAATATAAAATCAAAATCAGAGATTATATCTATATCTCTTCTGAATGTTCAGGGACAAGAAGTAAAGAAATGGAATACCAAAAATAAATTATATATCGGAGATCTTCCTATTGGAATGTATTTATTAAAGGTTAATACCACAGAAAGAATAGAACATATTCGTATAATAAAAGAATAAAAATTTATTTTATTATCAAAACAACATAAAAATAAGCCATTACAAAAGTTGCAATGGCTTATTTAATCTACTTCAAATTGTCTAATGTACTTCATACAAATTTTCTTAGTCATGAAAAATATTTCTTTTAAATTAATTCTATTTATAGCTTTCTTATTCTTAGGAATAGAAGCTCAAGCACAAAGCTATTTTTATGTCGACATAGATGCACCAGCAGGGGGGAATGGATTGTCTTGGTCTAGTGCTTACAATAACTTACAAGACGGAATTGATGATGCAGCAGCTACGTTTTCTTCAAATGGAGTAGCTGGTATAGTACGTGTCTCAGATGGAATGTATCCTACACCTGCAAGTGGTTTTCAACTAAAAAATGGGGTGCAAATTTGGGGTGGCTATAATGTACGCACAAACTCTAGTGGAAGCATACTACCCGATTGGTTGATTAATGCTACTCGTTTTTTCAATGAAACTACTACCACTATTGAACATAGACAAAATGTGGGTATTGAAGTAGATGAAAATTTGGGTAACCAAACAATATTAAACGGTTTATTTTTTCGTGGTGAAAATGGAAATGCTACAAACGGAATTATTATAAACTCTGCTCTTTCATTTAACGCAAAAATTATAAACTGCTCCTTTTATAATTCAAGAATTGTCTCAGGTGGAGCACTTACTAGGTTTACATCTACAATAGTAGGAAGCAGCTTTACCACATCGGCTACAATAGATACTGGTATTCATGTCTATGTAATTAGCCCAGACGACTTAGATCTAAATATATCTCAGACAACATTTAAAAATTCAAGTATCCGTTGTTATTCAAACTCTATACAAAACAAGGTTAGTAATATAGTTATTGATAGATGTAAATTTATGCACAGCTCAATTACTGCTAATCATAACTCTCATGTGGAAGCAAGTAATTCTATCTTTTCTACCTTACACCCTCCTTCTAATTATCCTTTTCTTCAATTCCATATATATGGAGCATCAGAACTTGTAGCAACTAATTGTACGTTTTCAAGCTCTGAAATGTTCCTGTCAATGAATGAGCAAACTTATGAAAACTGCATTTTTTACAACATAGGCTACCCTTCTGTAAATAGATATATGGCAGGTGGTATATATAATTTCAAAAACTGTCTATTTAATACTTCTATCAATACAACAAGCCTAATTAATCCTCAAACTACTGTCAGTTTCACAAATACTATAGTAGCAAATCCTCAGTTTGTTAGCACTAATCCTAACTCTACTGATTTTCTAAAATTAAGTAACAATTCACCTGCTCGCAATGCAGGAGGTAACTCATTTATTCCTGTCAGTATGACTAGAGGATTAGGAGGAAATAGTAGAATATTAGAAAGAACAGTAGATATTGGTGCATACGAGTTTTGTCCATCATTGGGAGCTTGTAGAACAACTACTACACCACAAGGAGGTGGACATACTCCAAGTAGAAAAATGACTGCTGCTATACAAAATTCAGAAATCAATTCTATTGTATATCCAAATCCTGCTACTAACGTCCTAAATATAAAATCAAAATCAGAGATTATATCTATATCTCTTCTGAATGTTCAGGGACAAGAAGTAAAAAAATGGAATACTAAAACTGAATTATATATTGGAGATCTTCCTGTTGGAATGTATTTATTAAAGGTAAATACAAAAGAGGGAACAGAACATATTCGTATTATAAAGGAATAAAAATATAGTTTCAATCTTCATCAAAGACAAAATTAAAAAAGCCATTACAGAAATTGTAATGGCTTTTTTAGTTTTAGAAAAAAATACATCTTTCCTAAAAAAACAGTATTTCTAATCAAGAATAGAAAATTATTTGTACTGATTATTATAATGTGCTCGTTTCTGTTTAGCTGCTTTTGGCTTGACATAACAAGCAGAACGCTGACAAGAAGTACCTACACTAGCAAAAGCTAAAAACGTAAAAACAATAAAAAGACGAAAACAAATAGAACGCATAAGTAAAATAAATTGAGAGTAATAAAAATGAAAATGATAGCTATTTATGAGATATAACAAGCAACATAACAATGAATAAACGTTACCTTATAATACTCTATTCGGAAAGAAAAGGTTGTATATACTTAAAAAATACAAATTGCATTAATATGACAAAGCAATGAAAATTCTTTTTTCTATACAACTTTTTTAGACTATTTTTATTGTGAATCAAATAAAGTATTGTATTTTTGAAAAAATCTAACACCTATTTTATTAATTATTATTGTTGTATGTCATTATCCTTTACTATTTCAGCTCCTTCTTTGGGTTTACGGCCTGAATTACAGCGCAAAATAAACCAAAAAACCAAACCGTTAGGTTCATTAGGAAGATTAGAAGGGGTAGCTCTTCAAATAGGACTTATTCAACAAACACTTTCCCCAACGCTTACAAATCCTCACATTGTTGTCTTTGCTGCTGATCATGGTATTGCAGAAAGTGGTGTTAGTCAGTATCCACAAGAAGTAACCTATCAAATGGTAAAGAATTTTTTGAGTGGTGGAGCAGCTATTAATATATTTTCTAAGCAAAATAATATTGAACTTCTAGTAGTAGATGCAGGAGTAAAAGGAGAGTTTGAAGAAATGCAAGACAATTTTTTAAACTTAAAAATAGCCTCTGGGACAAATAATTTTATGGAAAAACCTGCCATGACAGAGAAAGAAGGTTGGAAATGTATCAAACAAGGAAGTAAAGTCGTAGAAGATATTGCAAAAAACGGAACAAATATAATCGGCTTTGGAGAAATGGGAATTGGAAATACATCTTCTGCTTCTCTTATTTTGCATCACTTGACAGGTATAAAACTTGCTGAATGTATAGGAAGTGGAACAGGATTAAATGAAAATGGAATACAAAAAAAACTTACACTCTTAAAACAAGCCGACCGAAAATATCCAAAAAACCTAAAACCTTTTGAAGTATTATGTACCTTTGGAGGATTTGAAATTGCTCACATGGTAGGTGCAATGTTAGAAGCTGCCCAACAAGAAATAGTTATTTTGGTAGATGGTTTTATTGCTACTTCGGCTGCCATGATAGCCCATGCACTTTATCCACAAAGCAAAGAATATATGATTTTTTCTCATCAATCTGGTGAATATGGACACATTCACATGCTAGAACACTTGAGAGCAATGCCACTTCTTTTATTAGGAATGCGATTAGGAGAAGGGACAGGTTGTGCCATTGCTTATCCTCTATTAGAATCGGCTGTCAGCTTTCTGAATAATATGGCTTCTTTCGAAACGGCTGGAGTATCCTCAGAAAAAGTGTAATACAACATAAAATCTACTAAAAATCACATTTTACCTGCTAATTTCACAAACATTTGGTATAATAATAGAGTAGTTAAGAAGTAATTTATTTTTAACTCATATCAAACCAATTATGAAAAAGATTCACTTTATCAAAAAAGCTTTATTTATAGTTTTATTTATGGCTAGTTTTTCGTTTTCTAGCTACACATTTGCTCAACACACTCTCACAGTAGAAGTTTCGAATATCAAAAGTGACAAAGGAACAATAATGATAGCTCTTTTTAAAGGAGAAGAAGGTTTTCCAAAAGACGACTCAAAGGCTATCAAAAAAATGAAAGTAAATATCAAAGACAAAAAAGCAACAATTACCTTTACAGATTTGGAAACTGGAGAGTATGCTTTTGCGTTATTCCATGATGAAAATGGCAATAATGAAATGGATAGCAATATGTTCGGAATACCTAAAGAAGGTTACGGGTTTTCTACCAATTACAAACCGACGATGAGTGCACCTGATTTTGATGAAGCTGATTTTAAAATAGAAAGTGATACCATTCAAAAAGTCAAAATTATAAACTAAAACAATTCTCAATTTATATTATCTTGTTAAAAAATGATTCCTGTTACTATTACTGATAAAGCATTTTCTCATATTCAAACTATTTTAGAAACTAAAAGTATCCCAAAAGAATACGGCTTGCGCTTGATTGTACAGGGTGGAAATGGTTGTAGTGGAGTTAATTTTCGTTTGGGTTTTGATAAGAAAAAAGAAGAAGATGAATCTTATTTTTTAGAAAACCCTGCAAATAATAATGAAAAATTAGAAGTTATTTATCAAAAAAAAGATATGTTGTTTTTGATAGGATTAGAAATTGATTTTGAAGAGCGAAGCAGCGAACAAGGTTTTGTTTTTCAACCCAAAACTTTAGCAGAAGTAAAGTAATTATTTCAAGACAAAAAAATGACCAATAATCTATTTTATTGGTCATTTTTATATGATTTATAGTTTCAGATAGCTTTAAGCACCTACACTTTTAAACCACTCTTGAAAATGCTCTCCTACAATAGGAACAGGTTTGCGCTCTCCATTCATAGCTCCCATAAGTCCTATTATCCAAAAAACAATAGTAGCCAGACCAATAATCCAACCTACAAATGGAATCCAACTTACTGCAATTCCGATAAGAGCCAATCCTATCATCTGACGAACATGAAAGTTTACATATTCTGATTTTTCTTCTTGATTTTGAACAAAAGCTATAATTAATCCTATGATGGTAATATAAGCAATAATACCATTTGACTTTTCTTTTTCGGAAATAGTAAGACTTCTTTCAGTCGCTGTTTCTATATCTGAAAAGTTTTTTGATTGTTTTGATTCTTGAGATTCCATAATTTTTAGTAGTTGGTTTTTTAAAATTAGTAAAAAATAAAATTTGGCTTTGACTTTAATATACAAAAAAAACAATTCAAAAGACCCATCGAAAAATAATTTTATTTATTTTCTTCTAACTGTTCCAAAATAGCATCAGCTTTTTTTAGATTTATAGATTCTTTATCAGAAAAGAAAAGCCTAAACCATTTTTTATTACTGTTTTTGGGTGTAAAATTTAGAAAACACCAAATTCCCATAAATAGAAACATCAAAGTAATTAAAATCTGAATAATCCAAGCTGTCAAATTCATTGTAACAATCATTTCAGAATTGATATAAAAAGTCGTAAAAATAGGGAGTTGCAAGAGTGATAACCGAACAGTTGTAAGTGTTGTAAGCCTAAAATCTGCTATTTTTTTCTGTATTTCAACAACAGAATCCATTTCATTCATTTGTTTAATCAAAAAAAGATGGTAAATAGAAATTCCAATCGCAATTTTGGTAATCATTGAATGAATCAAAAGAGAAAAGAAGAGAAAATAACCTTCTACTTCAAAAGCCAAAACAAGAATAGAATCTATTCCAATAATCCAAACTATACCAATAAATATAGATATAATCCTTGTCCAACTTATAGAGTTGATGAGTTGATTTACCTTTCCTAGTTTTACTTCTTTCAAGATTTCTTTATTGATAGTCAAACTTTCATTAAGCTGAGAATCATAGTTTTGCCACATTTGTTTTAATTCTATTTCGTTCATGATGATATATTTTGATTTGTTATAAATGATTTATTTTTTAAGATTTTGAAATTTTTTGCTCAATATTTTTTTGATTCTATAAATTTTTGTAGAAATATTACTCAATGATAAGCCCATTATTTGAGCAATTTCAGTCTGATTTTTATCCTCCAAATACAGTAGAATAATTGCTTTATCTATTTCTTTGAGTTGGTAAATAAAAGTAGTCAGTAGTTGTAAGTTTTCATCTACTGGATTTTCGTTTTCTTCAAAATAAAGGAGTTCGTTTCCTTCAAAATTACTTTCATAACGAGTTCTTTTTTTTGTTTTTCTGTAAAAAGAAATCGCTACATTCAAAGAAATTCTATAAATCCAAGTTGATAATTGATAGGTTTTATCATATTTTTTAAAAGATTTCCACAACTGATAACTAATTTCTTGTACCAAATCTTGTCTGTCCATTGGTTCTTTGCAATACGAATTAGCTATTTTATAAATGATTCCTTTATTTGCTTCCAATACCTGCAAAAATTCTTTGTTTATTTCTGCTGACTGTTTTAGAGGAGGTTCTTTTTGTTTTCTTCGGAGTATTTTTTTGATAAACATAATTTTGATGACGTGTTTGTTTACTCTATTATTCGTCAGAGTTTGTATTTTCTCACAGAATTATTCAAAAAAATTAAATTATTTTAGTTCTTACTACTTTCTATTTTAAAAATTATGGCTAATCATTTGAATAGTATAAATCATAAAAACTATCCTAACTAATTGTAATTAAAATTATTCATGAAAAAATATTCTTTTCTCTTTCTTCTCTTTTTATTTTATTTTTCTTTTTGGAATGATGGCTTTTCACAAAATTCTATTTTAGAAGAATATCGAAAATTTTATCCCAAAGAAAAAGCTGTTTTTGTTTATCGCAACAAAAAAGTAACTATTGATTTTGATGTAAAAAAGGATAGTTTCAAAATTATTTCACAGATAGAATCACGCATGTTGCATTTGCGCCTTCACTCACAAGCCTACGCACAAGAAGCAATTACGTATTCAGATTACACCAAAATATCAGCTATTGATGCTTATTCTTTGGTACAGACTGCTGAGGGAATACAAAAAAAACAGGTTAATAATTTTCAAACTCGTGATGCCGTTTCTGATGATGTTTTTTATAATGATGTAAAAGAAAAAGTATTTCTATTTTCTAATATCACAGCAGGAACACAAACCCATCTTGCTTATACCGAAGAGCTTTTAGAACCTCGTTTTTTGGGTAGTTTTTTCTTTACTTCTTATATTCCTTCTAAAAAAACAGAAATTTCTGTTTCGGTAGCTAATAATATAGAAATTGGTTTTCAGCTTTTTGGAATGGATACGAGTAAAATCAACTTTACAGAAGAAATACAAGGAAATAGAAAAATTTATACGTGGGCTTTAGAAAATGCACCAAAATATACAGACGAAAAATCTTCACCTAACCTTCGTTATTACGAACCTCATATAGTTTTGTTTATCAAAAATAGAAGTCTAAAAACTACTCAAAATGATGATGATGAAATCAAAAAAACTCCCTTATCATCTTCTATAAAAGATTTATATAATTGGTATTATCCATTTATACACGAAATTGATACACTAAAAGAGTTTCCAGAATTAGAGTATTTTGTAGATGGATTGACAGCCAATGATACCACACAACTAAAAAAAGCTAAAACTATTTTTGATTGGATTGCTACTCAAGTTCAGTATATTGCTTTTGAAGATGGAGAACGTGGTTTCAGACCAGCACACCCCGAAAAAGTCTGTAAACGAAAATATGGAGATTGTAAGGATATGGCAAGCGCACTTTTAGCAATGTTGCGTATTGAAGGAATTGAGGCACATTTTGCGTGGTTGGGTTCTAGAGATTTACCTTATTCTTATTCTCAAACTCCTATTCCATTGGTGGATAATCACATGATTGTGGTTGCAAAAATTAATGGAAAGAATTATTTTTTAGATGCTACAGGAAATCAAGAAATATTTGGTACTCCTTCTTATTTTACACAAAATAAAGAGGCTTTAGTAGCGATTGATTCTGAAAACTTTGAAGTTTTGAAGGTTGATTCTACACCTTACTCTCAAAATATTGTTTATGATAGTGCAAAAGTAAAAATTGAAAGCGCAAAAATAACTATAACAGGAAGTATAATTTTAAAAGGATTTCCCAAAACTACAATAGCTCCTTATTTACAATTTCAAGATAAAGAAAAAGAAACTGAAGCCTTCAAACGTCTTTTAAATCCTCATGAGCCAACATTACAACTCAAAAAAACAGAAATTCTGCCTACCAAAAGAGAAAAACCATTGCAGATAAATTATGAATATGACATTCCAAATCATACACAGGCTTTGTATAGCGAGTTTTATATCAATCTTCACTTAAATCCTATTTGGAGAAATACAGAAATTGATAGTTTAAGAAAAACGCCTGTAAGTGCAAATTATAAATTCGAAAAAACACAAGTTTATGTGCTAGAACTTCCAAGAGGTGCAGCAGTAAAGTATTTACCTCAAAATCAAAATTATGATTCAGAATATTTTGGTTTTTCAGTAGAATACACCCGTACTTCCGAACAGATAATTCTAAAACATACCGTTTATAGCAATTATTTGATTTTACCTATTTCAGAATATAGAAACTGGAATGAAATGGTAAAACAGTTGCATAAAGCGTATCGACAAAATATTGTTTTGCAAAGGTAATTTATTCACCCTTTTTCATTAACCCCTAAGAGTCTGTGAAGACTCTTAGGGGTTAAATCTAAACATACAATTCTTCTTCTGCTTTTTTAGATTTTATTTCAGTTGGAATAATCAAACGATTGCTACGGTCATACGTAAAATAATTCCAAACCCAGCTTGTAAGAATAATAAAACGATTTTTGAAACCAATTATAAACATCAAATGAACAAAAAGCCATACAAACCAAGCAAAGAAGCCTTGAAAACTCATTTTGTTAGGTAAATCCACAACAGCACGATTTCGCCCAACAGTTGCCATACTTCCCTTATCAAAATACTTAAATGGTTTCATTTCTTTTTTATTGAGCATTCTTTCAAGATTATCGCCAAGTGCTTTTCCTTGTTGCATGGCTACTGGTGCAAGCATTGGAAAACCTTTTGGGTGGTCTTCCGAAACCATGGCAGCAATATCACCCAAAGCAAAAATATTATCGATTCCTTTTACTCTATTAAACTCATCTACAATAATTCTATTTCCTTTCATGATTGCTTCTTCTGGCAATCCTTTTATCAAATTTCCTGTAACTCCTGCTGCCCAAACAAGTGTAGTAGAAGGCAAACTCATTCCATTAGAAAGCTCTACATGACTCCCATCAAATGCTTTTACACTTACTTCTTTCCAAATCTGAACTGTAAAATCTTTTAGATATTCTTCTGCTTTTCGGCTTGCATTATTTGTCATTCCATTCAAAAGACCTTTTCCTGCTTCTACCAAGTGTATCTGCATTCTTCTAAAATCCAATTCAGGATAATCTTTTGGCAAAACATGTAATTTCAATTCTCCTAAAGCCCCAGCCACTTCTACACCTGTTGGACCTCCACCAACAATAACTACATTCATAAGAGATTGCTGCTCTTCAATAGTTTCGGCAAGCTGTGCCTTTTCAAAATTCTTTAATAAGTGATTACGAATCGCTAATGCTTGAGGAACTTGTTTGAGTGCAAATGCTCTTTCTTCAATCGATTTATTACCATAAAAATTAGTTTTTGAGCCATTCGCAATCACTAAATAATCGTAGCGTAATGTTCCCAAATTGGTATCTACTGTACTTTTATCGTGATGAATTTCGGTAACAGTAGCTACTCTAAAATAAAAATCAGACTTACTTTTACTACTCTTCAAAACTTTACGCAAAGGTCCTGCAATAGCATCGGCTTCTAATCCTGCTGTCGCTACTTGGTACAAAAGAGGCTGAAAAGTATGAAAATTATACCTATCAATCATCACAATTTGAGCATCAACCGAACGTAGTTTTTTGGTAAGTTCTAATCCAGCAAAACCTCCTCCAATAATCACAATACGTGGTTTGTTGGCAGCAGGAATGTGTAGCTCTGATGTAAAATTGAGTTCCGAGTTTGTGGCAGGCACTAACATAATAAGTTGTTTTTTATTAAAAAGGCGTTTTAGTATTCTAATTTTTAAGTTTGACTAACTAAAGTCGCTTTATTGAACGTAAATTAGCTTAGTAAGTTTAGATTATGTTAGTATTTTATTGTAAAATAGAAGAGTTTTAGATAGTTTTCTTTGTGGAATAATTTGATTTTTTTGAGTAAATTTGATTATTCTATTTGAAATGGTTTTAAGAATGTTCATTTTTCCATAGAATTGGGTTTGCAAACCCAATTCTATGGAAAAATGACACTGCCTTTGTTGGTGTTTTAGCATAGCGACACCAACAAAAATACGTACAAAACTCATTCTTAAACACCTTCTTTATAAAGTAGAATTAGTTATAAGTGTTGAGAAGATTCCGATTAAATTAATAAAGATAATATGATTGAAAGATATATAAATCCATTTACTGATTTTGGTTTCAAAAAAATATTTGGAGAAGAAGCAAACAAAGATTTGTTATTAGATTTTTTGAATCAACTTTTTACAGAAAGAGGAGTAATAAAAGAAATTACGTATCTAAAAAATGAAAATTTAGGAAGAGGAGATACAGACAGAAAAGCTGTTTTTGATTTGTATTGTAGAAATGAAAAAGACGAGCGTTTTATTATAGAATTACAGAAAGCAAAACAGAATTATTTTAAAGATAGAAGTATTTATTATTCTACTTTTCCCATTCAAGAACAAGCACAGAGAGGTGAGTGGAATTTTAAATTACAAGGGGTTTATACCATTTCTATAATGGATTTTGTTTTTGATGATACACACAAAGACCAGCTAAGGCACGATGTAGCGTTAATGGAAAAGTCAACGAAAGAAGTTTTTTATGATAAATTGCTGTTCATTTATTTAGAAATGCCAAAGTTCAATAAAACGATTGACGAACTAGAAACACAATTTGATAAATGGCTTTATGTACTCAAAAATTTGCATAGATTAGACAGAATTCCAGATAAATTAAAGACAAGTATGTTTGAAAAAGTATTTGAAATTGCTGAAATTACAAAGTATAACGAACAAGAAAAATATGCGTATCAAGATAGTTTGAAAGTGTATAGAGATATGAAAAATGTAATTGATACGGCTGTAAGAGAAAGTCATATAGAAATAGCCAAAGACTTATTGAAGGAAGGAATGCCGATTGAGAAAATATCTCAAATTTTAAAATTATCTACAACCGAAGTAGAAAAACTAAAAAATAACTAAATTATGACACTAGAAGAATTTTGCCCTAATACTTACGAAGAGTATGCAAAAATACATGGCGACTCTTTTGAATCTTTAAAAATATATAGAGATTTAAGAAACGTAATTGATACAGCTATTGGAGATGCCATTGAAAAAAGCAATCACGAAAGAAATGTACAATTAGTCAAAAATTTACTCTTGATACTTCAAAAATAGCTATTTTAGACTATCAAAAAGATGGACTTCATCAAGTATTTGAAGATGCAGAAAAATCAGAATTAACAAGTACAGATTTTAAAATAATAGAAGAATTGATTAGAGAATCTATTGAAAGTCATAATCAAGCTACAAGAAATAAAATTGAAATAGGCGATTATTATAGACAGTATATAGTGGTAAAAAACAAACTTGGAGAGAAAGAAGTTTGGATAAACTGCTTTTGTAGAAACACAGAAAGCAATTGGAGACAAGAAATAGTGCAAGTTAAAGATGGAGGAAGTTGTTACTTTAATCTTAAAATTAATCTATCAAAAAAACAGCATTATAATTTCAGGGTAAATGGAGAAGCGTAGTTTTTAAAAACCTAAACCACTAAAAAATGAATTACTTCAAAAACAAAACAGTTTGGATTACAGGTGCATCTTCTGGAATTGGAGAAGAGCTTGTTTATGCACTATCAAATCTGAATCTTGATACGAAAATCATTATTTCAGCAAGAAGAATTGAAGAATTAGCAAGAGTAAAAGAAATAAGCCAAAACAGGGAAAATATAGCTATTCTTCCTTTAGATTTGACAAAATCTGATTTTGAAGAAAAAACAAAAGAAGCAATTTCATTTTTTGGAAAGGTTGATATTCTAGTTCATAATGGAGGAATTAGTCAGCGTTCGTATATAAAAGATACCAAAATGGAAGTTTATCGCAAGATTATGGAAGTCAATTATTTTGGTTATGTCGGACTTACAAAAGCAATTTTACCTCACTTTGTAGAAAATCAAACTGGACATTTTGTAGTAATTACGAGTGTTTTGGGGAAATTAGCAACTCCTATGCGTGGTGCTTATTCAAGCTCAAAACACGCTTTGTATGGTTTCTTTGATGGACTTAGAGCTGAGTTTTATAATGATAATATAAAAGTTTCGATGATTGCCCCTGGTTTTATTCGTACCAATGTTGCCATAAACGCACTCACAGAAACAGGAGAAACATTTGCCAAAATGGGTAAAAACACAGGCGAAGGTTATCCTGCTGACAAATGTGCTCATCAAATTTTGCAGGCTATCAAGAATCAAAAAAAAGAAACTTATGTAGGCAAACCTTTTGGAAAAGAGCGTTTAGGGTTATATCTAAGACGATTTTTCCCCAATCTATTTTTCAATATTGCTAGAAAACAAACTCCTGAATAAAATATTTATATTCCACCCAAAATATAAGTTGCCATTACACACAAGATAAAATACGCCACTAAATTAGCTGCACCTACATAATCTTTGACAATTCGCTGACCAAAGAAGAGCATTGTAATATTGATAGTTGCCAAAACAGCTCCTATATAAGCAAATTTTACATCGCCTGTAAGTAAAAGTGTTATAACTCCGATAGCACTAAAAACACCTGCTGCTACTTCAAAAATAGTAACAATAACTAAAAGAGGAGTTATCGGTTTTTCCAAATACGAGTCTTTGAAGTGATCGACAAGCCAAGACCAGTTTTCGTCCCAACGAAAAACCTTATTAAAGCCAGATTGAATAAATAAAATAGCTAAAAATAGTGAGCAAATTATTTGTAAAAACAACTTGGCTTCTGCTGGATTAGTAAAAAATGAAAGTATATCTAGTAACATAAATGAAATGGTAAATTGTACGTGATAAATTACAAATGAAATAAAAACAAATATTTATTTAAAATCAATTATTAAACTTTCTTTCAAAAAATTCTAATGCCAAACGGTAGCTTTCCATTCCAAAACCTACAATTACACCAATACAGGTTGCACTCAAATAACTTTTATGTCTAAATTCTTCTCGTGCAAAAGTATTCGAAATATGAACTTCAATGACAGGTGTAGAAATACTTGAAATGGCATCCCCAATAGCAACCGAAGTATGTGTAAAAGCTCCTGCATTCAAAATTATACCATCAGCATTAAAACCAATTTGGTGTAATTTATCTATAATTTCGCCTTCGTGATTAGATTGAAAATAATGTAATTCTACTGATTTATCCGAAAAATCGTGTTGCAATTCTTCAAAATACGCTTCAAATGACTGATTTCCATAAATAGACGGCTCTCGTTTGCCTAAAAGATTGAGATTTGTACCATTTATTATCCATAACTGTTTTTTCATAGTTTATTTATTCAAACCTATTGAAAACCTTATAGGTTTATTTCTATATTTATTCTGCAAAAAGCATATTTTAATTGATTTTTTCAAACTTATTTTCAAACTTTTTGTAACTATATAGCCGATGCTTTCAAAGTGTCGTTTAAATAAGCATTTTTTATAATGACACTTGGAAAAAAGTGTCAGCTACATTTTACCGTTGCTTGTGTCCCCACGAGCGACCGTTTTCTACTAAATTTATGAAAAAAGTAATAGTAATTGGTTCTGGTTTTGCTGGTCTTTCGGCTGCTGCGTGTTTAGCACAAAAGGGTTTTGATGTAACTGTCTTAGAAAAAAATGATTCTCTTGGAGGTCGTGCTAGGCAATGGATAACAGAAGGGTTTACATTTGATATGGGACCAAGTTGGTACTGGATGCCTGATGTTTTTGAAGAATATTTTGCGTTATTTGGAAAAAAAGTAAGTGATTATTATGACTTGCATCGCCTAGACCCTGCATATAGAGTTTGGTTTGAAGAACATGATTTTGTCGATATTCCTGCAAACATGGAAGAATTAGAAAATCTTTTTGAGAGTTATGAAGAAGGAAGTAGCTTAAAATTACGTGAGTTTTTGGCGCAAGCAAAATATAAATATGAAGTTGGAATGAGTGAGTATGTTTTTCGTCCTTCCCATTCAATTACCGAGTTTATAGATTATCGTTTGATGAAAGAAAGTTTGCGTATTCAGATGCTTACTTCGATGAGTAAACATGTCAAGCAATTCTTTACCCATGAAAAACTAATAAAATTATTAGAATTTCCTGTGCTTTTTTTGGGTGCAACTCCACAAAATACGCCTGCATTGTATAGTATGATGAATTATGCTGATTTGTCGCTCGGAACGTGGTATCCGATGGGAGGAATGAATAAAATCATTGAGGCCATGGTAAGCGTAGCAGAAGAACAAGGCGTAAAATTCAAAACTGAAACCGAAGTTCAGAAAATTGTTACTAAAAATGGCAAAGCTGGGTCTGTCTTGACTTCAAAAGGAGAGTTTCATGCTGATTGGATTGTGGCAGGAAATGACTATCACAACACCGATCAAAAATTATTAGACAAAGCTGACCGAAATTATACCGAGAAATATTGGGATGATAGAACCATGTCGCCTTCCAGTTTGCTATTTTATTTAGGAATAGATAAAAAATTAGATAACTTGGAACATCACAATTTATTTTTTGATGAAGATTTTAATAAACATGCAGAGGAAATTTATACAAATCCTCGTTGGCCTTCAAAGCCGTTATTTTATGCGTGTTGTCCTTCACAGACTGATAATGAAGTTGCGCCAGAAGGAAAAGAAAATCTATTTTTGTTAGTTCCGATTGCTCCTGGATTGCCAGATGGAGAAACAATTAGAGAAAAATATTATAACCTAGTGATGGATAGATTGGAAAATCTAACAGGACAAAAAATTAGAGAACATGTTATTTTGAAGCGAAGTTATGCTTTAGATGATTTTAAGGCTGATTATAATTCTTTCAAAGGAAATGCTTACGGACTTGCAAACACACTTTCACAAACAGCATTCTTCAAACCTAAAATGAAATCTAAAAAAATAAGTAATTTGTTTTTCACAGGACAACTGACTGTGCCAGGTCCAGGTGTTCCTCCTTCCATTATTTCGGGTCGTGTGGTGGCTGATGAAGTGGCAAAGGAAGCGAAGAAGATTTTTGAGGAAGTTTAATTTAGTAGTAAAATATAGTTGTTATTCATTTTTTATTCTTATTAGAAACAAATAACAACTATATTTTTTAGCCTAAAAGAAATTATTCAAACTCTACACTTCTCAAAACTTTTACTTTTACGTAATCTTCAATTTTAGGGTTATAATATTCTTTCTCATAATATTCTACACTGACAGACATACCTTTGAGTTTGCTATAGTTTTCTTTTACTTCATCTGCATTTTCAAAAAACTCTAACCAAAGTATATTATGCGAACGTCCTTCTTCATCTTTAATAATTATAGTTACAAAACTACCTTCTTCGACTGAAGAAATAGTTCCTGTAAGTGCCTGACTTACAACTTCTTCTTTTTTTCTCTCTTCTTCCATTTCTTTTTTTGCAAATCCCATAAACACAGCAGGACATTTGGTAGCCATGTTTAACCCCAAATCCTCAGCAAAAGCTGACATATCATCCTCACCTTTAATATTGATACCCACTTTGCTTAATTGTTTCTGATTACTGCTAATGGATTGCATCATGCACATTCCTAGTTTTAATTTTAGGTCTTCTTCATCATCCAAATCTACATCACTTGTAGTAATACAATCACAGATTTCTTGAGCCATTTTATCTTTTACAGCATCAGCTTTTTTGTTTTGAGAAAAAGCAATAGAAGAAAAACCAACAAGAAAGAAAAAGAGGAAAATAATTTTTTTCATAAAAAATATAGATTTTGATTAAATAATAAAGATACAAGATTTGTTAAAACGTAATGAAATAAATAAAGTTGTCTAAGATTAAATAGAGTTGTGGAATTAAGAACAACGTATTTTCTACTAAAAGGTAACTTATATTTATTCCTCCTAAAGAACAAAGATATTAATTTTTAAATCCTTTTAACAAAAAATCAGTCGTAAAAGTAGCATATAACCCTGTGCTAAAATTAAATTCTTGTGTTCCTAAATTGTAATAAGGCGTAACACGAAAGACTATTTTGGCATCATCTTTTGCAAGATTTGGAATAGAAAAATTTGTCAGAATGCGTAGAATAAGTAAACTTCTTAACGGTTCGTTTTCTGCATTTGGGTCAAATATACGACTTGTCGAACTATAAATATCGCCACCCAAAGGAGCTACAAAATCTTGTCCTCGCCAGTAAGAAAACATGAATTGATGTTTTTTGGTAGCAAATTCTAAGTTTGCATAAATTCCCATTCCACTTTCAAAGGTAAAACTAGGAACAGAAGAATTATCTATAAAAAAAACTCCATAAAGATGTGTTCGGATATATTTTAAATATGAATTTTTTTTCTCATTATTATCAAAATAATAGGTTGTTTTATTTCCTATTGCAGCATTAAAGATGGTAACCAAAGGATTATTTGTAGTATTGATTTGTCCTCCTTTATGAATTGCTGTAAGTTGAATAGGAATTGCACTTTTCCATTTTTTATACGTGAATATATTTCGTTCTACATTCAATCCAAAATGCAGTTCTTCATCAAAATCTGAATACGGATAAATCATTGTTACCCAATCTATCCATGTATCTAAAGATGTATTTTTTGATATGTATTTATATTGAACTCCATTTTCAAGCCGTCTATTTATAATATTTTCAAAATTAAATAAAGGTTCTATTAGATTATGTTGTAGATTTCCTTCTAAGTTTCCAAAAACAAACTGATGCTTATCTTTTTTATATAAAAATTGAAAATAAGGCTGAATTTGATTAAAATGAGAGTTATTATGCTCACTTCCAAAGTCTTTTCTCAAAAAAACACCTGCCGAAATTTTGAGTGTTGTATCAACAGAATAAGATAATTTACTCAAAAATTGTGACCCAAAAAGTGTATAACCATCTGCAATAGTTTCAAAAAATTCTCTATTTCTAAAAAAGCCAAAATAAGCTATTTCAAGATTTAATTGTCTTTGATTTGAATTTTGACTCAATGCCAAAGAAGAGTCAGAAAATGAATAAAACTCTTTTTTAGGATAAAACGAACGATTATCTAATTGTGCAAAACCAAGAAAAGGAAGCAAAGATAAAACAATAAAACTAGCAAGAAATAGTTTTGAATAAATTGATTTCATTAGTTTCGATTATCTTGAATATACTTACCTTTTTCATCCCATTCCCTTATAATATAGGGCTTTGTAGCTTTGTCAAAAGGGTCTTCTCTATATTGAGTTTCTATGTGGCGTTGCCCTTTTGCATTTTTTGCTTTTCCATCATAATAACTCATCCAACGTTTTACTCGTCTTCCATATTGATAATTTCCTTCTTCTTTAATTGCTCCACTTTCATAAAAAATAATATAATGTCCGTGGATATAATTACTTTCCATTGGGATTATTTCTTTTATTTTTGTTTTTTGCTTGTCATAATAAACAAACTTTGTGTTTTTTGGAAACCCTTTATAATAGATTTCTTTGTTGGTCAGTACACCACTAGAGTGATAGCTTTCCCAACGTCCATGTTTTGTACCGACATAATAAATTCCACTTTCGACTACTTTTCCATTTTCTTTTCGCTCATAAGGTCCGTGTAAAACCAAATGATTGTCAGCACTTATACGAGGAAGTGTTTTTATTTTTTCAGATTTTATATCAAAAACATAATAAACATCCACCAAAGGGTCAGGATTTTTGAAGTCTTTGAGATAATAAAATGTTTCTACAATCGTCTTGCGTCCTTGTTCGTACTTTCTAAAAATACGTTTTGTTTCTAATCCATAATAATACCCTTTGGGTTCTTTATTTCTTTTGTTTCTTTTTTTGGAAGAAGAGCCATTTTTTTTCAAATCTAAAAAAAGCATAGCTTCACCTTCTGTATTTGATTGACTTGCTACATCTTTATTTTTTTTATCTCCATTAAGTAAAATAATAGGTTTTGTATCTGTCGTTAATTGATTTGGAAGTTCAGTAGAAAGAGAATCCGTTTGAGCATACAATTTTTGAGAAAATATAGAAAGAAAAACCCCTATAAAAATGCAATAATTTATATTAAAATTCATATTATTTTTTTTCTGTTTTTTAATAACACTTAGGTAGTATCAATTATAGTTTTATCTACTGTAAATTTACAAAAATTACACCTATTCATTCTATTTTATCTAAATTTTAACTATAAAAATCATAAATAGGATTAGAATAATTATAAATTTATGTAATTTAAACGAAGAAAAGTCTGATTCTTTATATAAAAAATCAGACTTTATTATTTTTTTGATAAACATGAAATTATTTTTTGGCTATAACCACTACTACAAGACCAATAATAGCTACTACACCACCTCCAATAATTAGAGGGTTGGTCATAGGGTCTTCTTTTTTTGTATTAATTTCTGTTTTTCCAATTTGTACGAGTGTTTTCGAAGAAGCTTCATTTTGATAAAAACCAAAAGCAGCTAATAAAATACCAATAACTAAAACAGCAATTCCAACAGACTTTTTCATAGAAAAATAGATTTAAAAAATAAAGGTTAAAAAATATATACTAAACTAATGTGAAATGAGATTAATATCTAGTTCTAAATCGTCTTGATAATCCTCTCCACTTTCCATCATATCATAGTCATTTGATTTGTAATACCAATTTACTGTAACTTGCCCACCTTGATTGAGTGCATAATCTTCAAATATTTCCAAAAACTCCAAAAAACAACGAGAACAAACTGTATTATAATAATTCATTTTGAATTCTAATGTAATTGTAAGTGCTGGTTCTTCCAAATACTCGTTTACCCACTTATAAATTGGAGCAAAAAATTCTTCTGTATATTCGTGATAACATTGCCCTGAAAACTCCAAAAGCCCTTTTGTAGCATCAAAACGTACTTCTGGAATATATTTTTTTCCTTCTATATAAAAAATAGGTGGATTCATGTACTTTATGATAAGTTAGCAAGTGTGATAAAATGGCTAGTATTTTATAGAAATAAGCTCCATAAGAATACTCTATAAAAATAGTTATGAACTAATTTACAAAATTAATGCTGTAATAAAATATCAATACAAATTGTTTTGTAAAAGGTAATTCTAAATTTAGAAAAAAAATAATTAAAATCAAATAATTAAAATTAATCTATTTCACTCTCTATTTTTATTTTCAGCTCTGTTAAATTAGCAAACTTTTATCATTAAGTGTATAAAAAAATCCTCCTTCTTCACTTGTTTGGATATCAAAAACGCCTTTTGTGTGTAGTTGGTCTAGTTTTTTGGCAGCTTCTTCTATTGTTACATTTGCTTTCAAACAAAGACGTGTAGCTGTAATATCTCCATGTGCATCTACGGCATGACGAATAACATCAGCATCCGACAAAGGATCTTTTGCTTTTAGTTGTGTTGTAGAGGTTAGTCCTTGCAACTGAAAACGAAGATTTTGCTCTGTTGGAAATACCGACAGTGAAAATTGTTTGATACGTCTTCCAAATCTATTTTTTTCATACTTTTCTTCTAAAAGTTTTTGTTCTGTAAGTTCTGTCAAGACAAGTTGTGCCACCCAATACGGAATAGCTGTGCGCTGATGCAATTCTTGCGCTGTAATTTTGCCTTCATTTTCTTTGATAAGTTGAGCAATTTCTTTTGGACTTACATGACGCAAGGCACGACGAGTAGCCCATTGTTTTACTTCAGAAGCAATAGCACTTACAAGATAAGTTGCTCCTGTTATTACTGCCCATATAAGTACGATTTTCATTAACATATTTCTATTCTTTTAATAATTATAAAAATGGGTTATATTTTATCTAACATTTTTAGTAGCTGTGTTTTGTAGCTTCTAAAATACAAATTTTGGGCAAAAAGTTTACTAAAAGAACTAATTTTAAAGTAGTTTATTATTTTATTTCCTAAATTTTACTTTTATAGCTGCTTTTTAGGTTCTTCTATTTTTAATTTCCCTCCTGCTACAATACTAATTTTTTGAGTCTGTTTGTCAATTTCTTCGAACGCTCTTTCTCCATTATCATCATATTCTCCATACACATTTTTTATTTCTAGCAAATATTCAGTTCCATTTTGAGAACGCATCTTTTTTTCTCCTGTTCCCCAAGCTGGTGGGTCTCCTCCTTCAGAATTTTCAGCAATGGTAACCAAATCAATTAAATTTCCTTTTATATCAAATGTGCAAAGTACAATTTCACGCCCATTTCCCCACGGACAAGCAGGATAAGATTCATATTCTACACCAATAAAAGCAAGCCATTTTTTTTGTTCTTCTAAAAAATAGTATCCCATCTCATAATGATTTACTAATATAGATTCTCCAATATCAAAATTGCCACTTTCTACTGGGTCTTGTTCTTTTTTTAGTTTATTTAATTTAACAAAAGAGGGAAATTGAAGTGCATATCTTTTATCCTCTTCTGTTACCATTTTTTCTAATTTTACTATAAAATCAGTTGGCAATTTCTTTTTTCCTTCAAAAACTACTGTATCTATTAGTAAAGGAAAAACAGTTTTCGAAAAATTATCTTCTATAAAAGGAAGAGTTGTTTTTTCTACTTCACTTTCTACACTTTCAGAAGCAACTGCTATTTTTGTAGAATCCGAACTTTCATCTTGACTTATTGTGCTTGAAGAAGAATTACAGGCTGTAAATAATACAATAAAAAATAATGTAAAAAAACAGGAATAAAATAAGTTGCAATTTTTCATAAGCTATTTGTTTTTTTAAGATTACTATAAGTTAGACAAAATATTCTTATTATAAAAATTCAAAAGTTCTTTTTTGATAGAATATTTTTAGCGATTGGCTCTTTCCTCTTCGCTTTTCTTATAGGCAACCATTAAGGAATTAGAAAATACAAAATCATTCAGAGATTCTACATCCGAATGTACAATTTGTTCTTTTGTGCCTTCCCACTCCTTATATCCGTTACTTAAAAAGACAATATTTTTTCCAATTTCCATAACTGAATTCATATCATGAGTTACTACGATTGTTGTCATATTGTATTCTTCTGTAATTTCTAAAATCAAATTATCAATCATGATAGAAGTCTGTGGGTCAAGTCCAGAATTAGGTTCATCACAAAAAAGGTATTTTGGATTCATCACTATTGCTCGTGCAATTCCTACACGTTTCATCATTCCACCACTAATTTCGGCAGGTTTTTTATCATTTGAGCCTTCTAAGCCTACTCTTTTTAGACAAAAATTTACACGCTCTAATTTATCAGCATCACTCATTCCTCTACTTCTCATGTCTAATGGAAAGCGTACATTTTGCTCTACTGTCATCGAATCAAAAAGTGCACTTCCTTGAAAAAGCATTCCTAGTTGTTCTCTAATAGCTCTTTGCTGTTCTCTATCTGATTCATATAAATTTTTTCCATCAAAAAAAATAGAACCTTCATCTGGTTTTATAAGTCCAACTGTGCATTTTAAAAGTACACTTTTTCCTGTACCACTTGAGCCAATAATTAGATTGGTAACACCTTGTTTGAACTCAGCACTAATTCCTTTCAAAACTTCTTTTCCGTTAAAACTTTTTTTGATGTCTTTTACTGTAATCACTTTTTTATAGAATTATATTAGATAAAATGAATGTTAGAAGTAAAACCCTAAACGACTGACTTTGTTAGTTACGTTTAGGGTTTTATTTGAAATGAATTTATAAGAAAATAATGTTTTTTTATCCGAAAACTAAAGTTTACGGTACAATTTTTCACTCTAAAAAGTAAATTACAAAGTTGTTTAAGAATGAGTTTTGTACGTGTTTTTGTTGGTGTCGCTACGCTAAAACACCAACAAAAGCAGTGCTATTTTTCCATAGAATTGGGTTTGCAAATCCAATTCTATGGAAAAATGAACATTCTTAAACAATTTCTACATTATATAATTACAAATTCCCTCTCAACTCTTGTTCTCTTTCGATGGCTTCAAAAAGAGCTTTGAAGTTTCCTTTTCCAAAAGATTTTGCGCCTTGGCGTTGGATAATCTCAAAGAAAACAGTCGGACGGTCGCCTGTTGGTTTAGTGAAAATTTGAAGTAAATAACCTTCATCATCTCTATCTACCAAAATATTTAACTTTTTGAGTTCTTCCATATCTTCTTTGATATCGCCAACTCGTTCTGCTAAATCTTCATAGTAATTATCAGGAACATAAAGAAAATCCACACCACGACTACGCAAATCTTCGATCGTTTCTAAAATATCATCAGTAGCAATAGCAATGTGTTGAACACCTGCACCTTCATAAAACTCAATATACTCTTCAATTTGAGATTTTTTACGTCCCTCTGCTGGTTCATTGATTGGAAATTTTACATAACCATTTCCATTCGAAACTACCTTTGACATCAATGCTGTATATTCAGTAGAAATGTCTTTATCATCAAAAGTTACGAGCAAATTGAAACCCATTACTTTTTCATAAAACTCTACCCATTCATTCATTTTTCCAAGTTCTACATTTCCAACACAGTGGTCAATGAATTTTAAACCTGTTGATTTTACCTTAAAAAATGATTTTTTAGGCTTATATCCTGGCATAAATGCACCTGTGTAGTTTCCTCTTTCTACAAATTTATGGATTGTTTCTCCATAAGTATGAATTCCAGAAACAACTACTTCTCCGTGTTCGTCTGACAAACGAGTAGGTTCGAAGGCAGATTTTGCACCTCTACTCATTGTATCATAATATGCTTTTTCGGCATCATCTACCCAAAGAGCTAGTACTTTTACACCATCGCCATGTTTTCTGATGTGTTCTGCAATAGGCGAATCGCTAGTCATTGGTGAAGTAAGTACAAAACGAATTTTTCCTTGTTGCAAAACATACGATGAACGGTCACGAACGCCCGTTTCTTGTCCTGCATACGCAACTACTTCAAAACCAAAAGCTGCTTGATAATAATAGGCTGCTTGTTTTGCATTTCCTACATAAAATTCTATATGGTCTGTGCCTTTTAATGGCAAAATATCTTCCTGTGTCATAGTTTTTAATGGTTAGTTATTAGTGAATGGTTTTATTTTATTTATTTAGAAACAAGCATATTATCTAATGTTTCTTCGATTTCGGGTAATGAATCAAAAAGTTCTTTATACGAATTGATAACAAAATATTTTTCTTGAAAACGGTCTTTTATATACGGTGTATGCAAAATCTCATTTACATTGTAGGGAACTCTTTTAGGAATATCACTTTCTAATGAATAGACAGACTCTCCAGCCGAAGACATAATCCCTGCTCCATAAATCCTTAAATTGCCATTATTGTTTATAAGTCCAAATTCTACGGTGTACCAATAGATACGAGAAATAAACTCAATAGAATCTGCATTTCCTAGGTGCTTGAGAGCCATTCGGCTAAGTTCTTCTAAGAAACGACAAAAGTTTTTGTTGGTAAGAATAGGAACATGTCCAAAAACATCATGAAACATATCAGGCTCTTCCAAATAATCCAGTTCTTCCATTTTACGAAGCCAAGTAGTCGCAGGAAATCGTTTGTTTTTGAGGTAATTAAAAAAAGGTTCGTTGTCTATAAGCCCTGGAACAACGACCAAACTCCATCCTGTAATGGCTTTCAAATGTTCATTTACTTCTTCAAAATTAGGAATTCGGTCAGGCTCAAAACCAATTGCTTCCATTCCTTCAAAATAGGCTTCATCAGCACGATTAGGTAATACTTTCATCAAACGTTCGTAAAGAATTTGCCAAACTTGATGATTTTCTTGTGTATATTTTTCGTAATATTGGTGAGAAAGCTGTTCATCTCTTCGTTCTTTTTGTGTCATTGTTTTGATAGTTTATAGATGTGTGTTTTATTTAATATGTGTGTTCTGTATTCTATTATTACGCTAATTCTCAAAAATACGGAATTTTTAGAGTTTTATTTTATTTATAGGGTAATAGATTTTAAAAAAATTATCAAAAATAGAATTCTGAAGAGCCTAGCAAACCTAAAAGTAGAAAAACTACTTTTTTTATTAAATTCGTACAGAAAAAATCACTTACTACCTTTACTTTAATATATAAATGAAAACAGAAATAAATCTAACAGAATGCTATTCTTTATCAGTAGATTATTCTAAAAATAGAATTTATTATACACATTTAAAACCAAAATGGCAAAATGATGATATGATTGAACAATTTCGATTAGATTGGATAAAAGCAATAGATAGCCTACAAAAAAACTTTACTGTATTGGCAGACTTGAAACTTATGCAACCTATGCCTAATAAATTTCAGAAGGTAATGGAAGAATTGCAAAAATATCAATTAGAGAATGGTTTTCTCTATTCAGCCTCAGTTATGTCAGAAGATGATATTGCTCTTTTACAAGTTCAGAGAACTGTCGAACGTACTGAACTTTCTGTCAAACACTTCAAAACAGAAAAACAAGCCGAAGATTTTTTAGATGAAATAGTAGAAAAAATGAAATAAATGAGGAAGTTTAAACTATAAAGATACCTTTGAGGTAGAAAATTGACATAAAAAAAACCGTTTTTATAAATTAATATAAAAACGGTTCTCAGTATAAAACTGAATAGTTGCAGAGAAAGAGGGAAAACCACAAAAACCACTAAAAACACGCATACAAGCACGTAGGTGTGTTTTTTTGTTTGTATTAAGTTTGGCGACAGCATAAAAAGTGCGTTTAGAGTACGTAAATGGCTATTTTTTGGCGACAGCGAAATAAAAAAAACACCTTAGTTTGTGGTATTTTTCTAAGAATAACAAAAATATTATTTGTTTTTAGAGTTTTCTTTTATCTGCTTTTCTAAACTATTGACTTTTTCTATTAAAATAGATATTAAACTTTCTTTTTCTTTAACTAGCTTTTCTTTTTCAATTAGTCTTTCTTTTAAAGTAAACAATTTCCATTCTAAATCTGAATCAGAATTTATAATATTCCTACGGTTATCATCTTGTAATTTTTGTCGCTGCTCATATTCATCATAACTTTCTTTTTCCATACTGTATTTACAATACTCTAAAAATTTGGAAGGATTGAAGTTAAGTATTTCGCATATTCTTAAAAATCTATCTAAAGACATAGCACTAATCCCCCTTTCAATCTTACTGTATGCGTTTTGTGTAACATCTAGTCTTTCAGACATATCTAATTGAGAATATCCTTTTCGACTTCTTTCTGATTTTATTGCTGCATGTATTTCTTTTCCTCTCATAGTAACTATAGTTATAATTAACACAAAAATATACAACTATACTTCATATTTCTATTCTTATAAAGACTATAAAATTAATAAGTGTTAATATTGTAGTATTTTAAGGCTTATAATTATTATTTATCTGTCTTAAATCGTATATTTGAGAAACGAAATAAACTTTTAAGAATATGAATGAAACAAAAAATACCTTAAAAGCTATATTAGAAGCTCACGAAAAGCAAACAAAAATGCCTTTTAAGCCTAATAGAGCTTTTTTTACTCATATAGGAATAGGCTCAAGAAGATTCTACCAATTAATCAGAAATGAAAAGCCTATGATGTTTGATGAAATGCAAAGACTTGCAAAATATTTCAATGTTCACATTTTCGAGCTACACGAGTGTACACTCAAATATTTGTCAGAAGACAATCCACTATCACAAAAAAATAAGCCAGACTACAAAAAATTAGGCTTAATAAAATCTTAGTATTTATCAATTATTATTCATTCCAAAACCTCAAATTATTATGAAATTCTCTGAATTAACAAACGACCAAAAAGGTGCAATTTATCCAGTTTTCGAAAGCGTATGGACTGACAAAAATCTAAATGGCTTTTATATACAATTATATAGACTGTATGTAGATAGCGAAAACAGTAAGAAAGGAAGTAAAAAAGAATTGGAAGTAATAGACCAACTTTTTAGTTGTGTAGGCACTATCATTGGCGCAAATAGTAAAACTGACTTGAAAACGTCCGTAACTCAATTAATAGGTTGTTTTCCTACTTTTATAGATTTGATTTGTAGTAAAGACTTGCAGAAAGCTAGTTATACATTTGAAAAATATACTGATAGTTTGGTATGGCAAAACATTTTTAATAAAAAAATAGCTATTTACGAACGTCTTATTAGTCTTTCTGAACTAGAATTAAAAGAACAGACTAAGAACAAAAAACAACTTATTGCAGCCTAAAAATAGGGCATAAAAAAACCGTTCAGAAGCATTCTGAACGGTTTTTATTGTGTCTAAGTGAAAGATGACAAACTTTTTCATTTGGCAGCCGAAAGCCGAAAAAGTTTACCAATAGGTAAATTTATTCATTCCAGTAAATAAATTATTATACAACGTAAATATTTAAAATACTATAAACATTTAACACCGTAAATATATGGAATTAAACGCAGAAAATACAAATTTTGTTTCAAATAATGGAACAAACAAAGCTACTCAAAAACCTCAAAATGAAGTAGTTAGAAAAAAACAGAGTAAAGAGAAAGAAGTAAATAACGAGTATCTAAGAGTAGGTACAAAATATTATCGTCTTACAGATATGCCAATAAGCAAACACCCAAAAGAGAAAGATAAATACATGTTTGAATCTGTATTGAAACCTTGGGAAAAACAAACTATAATAGATGATTTTGGAAAGAAGTTTTTATATGATATACCTAAATATAAAGGCTTTATTACTTTTCCTTCACATACCGATTACAAACAAAGTGTACACGGTTTTTACAATGAGTACAAGAAATTGAAGTACGAACCAAAACAAGGAGATTGCCCAAATACCTTAAACTTTATAAAACATATTTTCGGTGAACACTACGAATTAGGTTTAGATTACTTAGCTATTTTATATTTGAAGCCAATGCAGATTTTGCCTATTCTTGCGCTTGTTAGTAATGAACGTAAGACAGGTAAAAGCACTTTTATTTTTTGGCTTAATGAGTTGTTTGGTTCAAATGCTACTATCAATGACCAACACGCCTTTGAAGGGAATTTTAATAGTGATTGGACTACAAAATTAATTATTTCAGTAGAAGAAACACTAATCGAAAAAAAGGCAGTCTATGAACGTATTAAAAGCCTTTCTACTGCAAGAAGCCACAAAACAGAAGCAAAAGGAAAAGATAAAACAGAAGGTAAGTTTTTTGGTAAATTTATCTTATGTTCCAATTTTGAAGAAACATTTATGCCAGTTGATGCAAAAGAGATACGTTTTTGGGTACGTAAAATACATACTTTTGAAAGTAAAGGAGTAAAAGAGAATGTAAATATGTTAGACACTCTAATAAGTGAAATCCCTTTTTTTCTTCATTTTTTAAAAGATAGAGGCATCAAAAGTAAAAATGAAACTCGTATGTGGTTTACTGAAAAACAAATTCATACAGAAGCATTACAGCGTGTTATGGATGCAAATATGTCTAAATCTTATAAGGCATTAAAAAATTATATAGGAGATATTTTAGATACCTATGATTTGGATTTTGTAGAATATCAAATGAAGGAGCTTATGGAAATAGTGAAAGAGGAAGGTTTAAAAAGTGTAGAAAAATCATATCTAAAAAAAATATTACTTGAAGACTTTTCTTTGACTGCTAGTAATCCCAAAAAATACAAATACTACGATGAAAGCAATGAAGACATTAGTAAAACAGGTAGGTGTTACCGATTTACTAGAGAATGTTTAGGATTAGAAGCAAAAACGGAAACTTTGAAAAAAGAAGTCGTTGAAAATGAACAGGTTAATAATGCTATTGATAATCCTTTTATTGATGCTACGGAACAAAACACCAAAAACTTAACAAAAGATTTATTTTAAAGATTTCTTACACGCTTAAAATACATCCTAATTTTGCGCCTTCAAAAAAACGTTACTTTTGTTACTTTGTTACTTTTTTTTATAAAATCTAGTTCTAATATACTGTAAAGCTAATTTTTTCTAAAAAATAAAGGTAACAAAGTTGGTAACAAATCGGTAACAAATTGAAAGTGTTTAGAAAGTGAGTAGTAACAAAAAAAATAAATCTTCATTTTGTTACCAGTTTGTTACCACTTTTGTTACCTAGTTAATAATCTGTTTTTCAGTTAGTTAAGGTGTTAAAATGGTAAAAGGTAACAAAGTAACTTTTTTTTTGAACTCTCTACACACACTTTTTAAAATTAGGTTTTGAAAGAAAAAAGTACAAGACTTTAAATTTATTTACAAGTTGTTTTTTTTAAGCACACAACCCAAAAGGTAGAATGAACTATACAGTAATAAATAATTTCCTCAATGCCTTTCATTGCGAACTATTCGTAATAGCATTGATACATTTTGACAAATCAAAACCTCAATTAAGATTTATTTGTACCAAGGAACGAATAAACCAAAGTTTGAAATTTTACGCTGCAAAGAACGTACAAGGCTATAACATTTATATAAGACCTCAAACATACAATGTTATACTACTTGACGATGTAAGTCGTGAAAGTCTGTCAGAACTAGCAAAACTCGCACCGTGCGCCCTTGTGGAAACCAGTAAAGATAATTATCAAATTTGGTTTCAAACTTCTTTCAATCCAGATAATAGAGAACACGCTTTCCAAATTTGCAGAAAACTAGCAAACGAACATGACGCAGATAAAGGAAGCGCAGAACCTGACCACTTGGGGCGATTGCCTTCATTCACAAACCAAAAAGAAAAACACAAAAAAAACGGTGTCTTTCCTACTGTTATTTTACACAAAAAAAAAAACGCTTTTCTACTATTCCTATTGGATTTGCCAAAGACTACGATTTGAATATTACTCATTCTAACAACTTTGTTGGTTGTGTGCTTAAAAAAAAGGAAAAGCAAGGAATTGACAGAAGCCGACAAGATTTTAATACATGTTGTATGCTCATTAGGCAAAACAAAACCGATGAGTTTATTAGAAATGAATTATTAAAGAACAGCGAAAAGGCGCAAGGTCGTAGAGATAACTATATTGATACAACAATCAAAAACGCTAGAAAGCGATTAAATAGATAATCAAAAACAGAAAACAGAAACAACACAAAAACAGAAAAACAGCTATACACAAGCGTACAGCCACAAAACAGAAAATAAAAAGATAGACACATACTAAAAAACCTACCAGTAACCAGTACATATTCCTACTACATTAAAGGTATATGTATAGGTTTCTGATAGGTTTTTATAAGGTTTTATAATGGTTTTCATAAGGTTGCTATTTATCTCTAATTAGTCAAAAACAGACTATACAGCAAGGAAACGCATATAATAGAGTACAAAAGCCGTATATCATTGAAAAAGGTCAAAATCAAGGTTTCAGTAAGGTTTATTTTGAGGTAAAAATGGTGAAAAACAGCCTTTATACTATCAAAAATAAAGATTTTATACAAAATATAGTCAGAATCACTAAAAAAGCTCAAAACAAGGTTTTACTAAGGTTTTACATAGGTTTTCATTCTCATAAACAGAACAAAGAAGGAACAAACACCGACCAACAGCAGCCTAAAAGCTCCCAAGAAACACCAAAACGAAACAGAAACAGAAACAAGAAACAGCCGAAACAACACCGTAAAGGCGTGTTTCAATAAAAAAACAATAAGATACACACAGGAAAGTCAAAAAAATAGGTTAGAAATGAGAGCCAAAAAAACAGAAAGATAGGAAAATCAAAAAACGCCCTCAATTATCTTGTAATAAGGATTTGATAAGGTTTTTTGATGGTTACAACGCATTTGTTAGAACGAAGGAACGCAACCGTAATACGCAGCCGTTCCAAGTCAAAAACAACGGAACGAAACAGTAAAAAGGAACGAAGGAACGCAACCGTATAACGCAACCGTTCCAAGGCAAAACAACGGAACGGAACGAAGGAAACGGAACGATTAAAAAACGCTTCTGTTTAGTCTGTTACAAGGTTTTACTAAGGTTTTTTGAAGGTTTATAGGAATAGCCAAAAAATAGAATAGTCAAAATCTAAAAATTACTATTTTCTCTATTCCTTACAAGAGAAAAATATTTTGATGAGAACAGGAGTATAAGAAGCTGAGAGCATGGCAAAATTAAAAAAGTGTGTTTGCAGCCTACAAACAATGATTCGTAAAAAAGTCAGTTTTTGAAGTGGTTAATTTTATAGCTTTTTCTTACTTCAAATTTGCACCAGTAGAAAAATCAATCAAAAATCATCTTACCCTATCAATTTACTTTTTTGCTAAGTGTGAAAAGTTATAACTTTCAAAAAGTGTACATATAGCTATTAGAGTATAAATTTTGAGGTTTTTGTAATTGTTGAACTTTGCTAAGTGTCAGATAAGGAACATAAAAACGTATCATAAAAGGCAATTAAGCCGTATATTAGTAGTATAGAATAAATAAAAAGAGAATGGCAAAAGAAATAATCAAAGAAAAAAAATGTTTGAGTTGTGGTACAATTCTACCAAGAAAATCAAGAAGCGATAAAAAAACGTGTTCAGACCGTTGTAGAAAAAAATATAGTGAATGTATCGCAACCGTAGGAAATACCGAATACAAAAGAAGTGAAATTTCAAAGGAAGGTAAAGAACTATTTGAATCATTAGGAGAAATAACAGAATACGTAGAACACGCCCAAAACTTAGCATTATTTAGTGATACGCTAAAAACCGAAGAAGATGAAGAAAATTACAAAGCTAAATTCAAACTTCATTTAGTTTACTTTTTAGAAAGGATTAAATATTTAGCAGAACAAAAAATTGATGAAGTAGTAGGCGTGGATATTTCAGAAGTTCAAAATATACTTGACGAATTAGACGACAGAGACAACGACAGAAACGAAAATTTATTTAATTAAAACAAACCAAAAAACAGTAAAAAAATGGCTAAGAAAGCAACAACAGCAGCAACCCCACAAGAAGGAGTATTTAATATTTACCGAGTAACAGGAGGGGGCAAAAGGGCGCAATTTATGAGCGCAGAACAGGCACAAAAAGAGTTCGAAAAGCGTGAACGTGCATTGATGAAAAAAGAAGAAGGTTTTAGTTTAAAACTTTACGGAGCTATCAAAGTAGTAGGAGAAAAGACAGAATGGGAATTACTCCAAGAAATAACCTATTCTGATGATGCTTTTGAGGACTAGAAAAATATGTAAGACGGTTTTTTTGGACTTGCCATAGTCTGATAACAAATTAAGTGTAGAACAAAATTCTATGCTTTTTTTGTGCCTAAATTTTAGAGTGTTGGAAATTTATTTTTTATTTTTTCAGAACTGTATGCACCAAGTCCACGCATGTAGTTACGTGTTTCGTCTAAATCTGCGTGCCTACATTGTTGCGAAATTTCTATCATATCAAGACCGTTTTTGTATGCCTCTATTACTCCCGTATGTTTCCACGAGTATAAAGTATATTCTTTTGGGATTTTTAGCCTATTTCTAATCTTTGAATATTCCTTTGTGTAATGTTCCCTTTGTGTGGGAATATTGGAAGGAGTGCCATTTTTTCCAAAAAGATAAGAATCTGAATGATAAGACAAAAAACCAGTTTTATATAAAATTTGCATGAGCTGAACAGGTATATCTATACGCTCACTTTTTTTGTTTTTTGCTATTTCTGCAGGTATGTATAATTTGTTTGTATCGGTTTCTATATAGCCAATTTTTAGTAATCGTATTTCATTAGGACGTGCAAAAGTATAAAACATAAATTGACACATGAGCCATAAATTAGGATTTTCTATACTAATTACTTCTTTTAGTTTTTGTCTTTGTTCGTTTGTGTAAAATTTATGAGCCGTACTACTACCTTCTTTTAAGTTTTTAAAACCACTCATTACATTAGTATCAACATAATCTAGTTCTTTTAAGTCAGATAACATTATTCGAATAGTAGAGCCGTAAGCATTTCTAGTTCTATTGCTAATTTTTCTAGTTTCTTGTACTAGATTCAAATATTCAATTACATGAGATTGTTGTAAGGCACGAATAGTAAGACCTTTGTAATTTTCTGTTAGAAAATCACAAAAGTTATTTATTTGACTTTTATACCGTTCTTTTGTTTTTTTTCTTAGTCGTGGATAAGCAGAATTTAAAGCATATTGAAAGGCATTTATAGCCGTTTCAGATTGTTTTTTTTCTTCCTTTTCTGCAATAGCAACCTCAATTTTTGAAGGAGCATATATATTTTCTTTTTCTAAATCTTTGTTTATTATTTCTACCAGTTCAAGACTAGCATTTTTATAAAGTCTTTTTCTAATTAGTTTTTTTGTTTCATTACTCCAAACCCAAAACTCAACATATTTTTTTACTCCATCGACTAATTTTGCAGGTTTATAAGGAAATTTTTTGTTTTCGTGTTTTGCCATTCCTAAGTTGAATAAATCTAAGGTAATAATAAAGCCAATCGAAAAAGAGATTAGTAGGTTTTGGCGACAAATTGGCGACAAGGACATAAAAAAAGCCTTCACTATACCGTGAAGGCTGATTTGCAGAGAAAGAGGGATTCGAACCCCCGGTACCTCACGGTACAATGGTTTTCAAGACCACCGCATTCGACCACTCTGCCATTTCTCTAAATGAAATCTTACAAAAAAGAATACTTATTTTGCAAAACTTATGTGGTGTTGCCCTTAAGACGATACAAATGTACCACGCTTTTTTTGATTATACAACACCCTAACCAAACTTTTTTTGAAAAAGTTCGATGTTTTTTTGTTTTTAAAATAAAAGTGATTGACTTTCAATAGGTTAGTGTGTTACTTTTTTTTTAGAAAAAATCGCTTTTTTTACATATTGCTCATTTTTTGATAATGAGTTTCCTAAAAATCTTTCTTTATCAAAAAAACACTAATAAATTTATTCTAAAATTGCCTTCACAAATTAAATTCTTATCTTTGAAGTACAAGAATCGAATTTTCATTTCTAGCTCACTAAAACTAAACAAATCATTTTTTATTTAGATTGTACTAGAAAAAATCAGAACTCATTTTGAGTTCCATTCAAAGAAATAAAGATACACACAAAAGCAAATCACATAAAATAATACGTTCTTATGGCTGAAATCCTTATTATGCCACGCCTTACCGACACAATGGAAGAAGGCGTTGTAGCAAGCATACTCGTAAAAGAAGGCGACAAAGTAAAGTCAGGCGACCTTTTGGCAGAAATTGAAACTGATAAAGCAACAATGGAATGGGAAAGTTTTGTTGATGGCGAAGTCTTATATATTGGTGTCAGTGAAGGTGATGGTATTCCTGTCAATGACCCAGTTTTGATTTTGGGCAAAAAAGGAGAAGATATTTCAGACTTAAAAGCAAAGTTTGGACAGAGTGGAGAAAATGGAAATAGCTCTTCTGAGTCTAAAGAAGAACCAAAACAAACAGATTCTAAAAAAGAAGTAGAACAACCAAAACAAGAAAAATCTTCTACCAAAAAAATTGATACTTCTTCTATCAATGCTATCGTTCTTCGTATGCGAAAAATGACTGATACAATGGAAGAGGGCGTTTTGGCTTCTTGGCTTGTAAAAGTAGGTGACAAACTCAAATCTGGTGATGTTATAGCTGAAGTAGAAACAGACAAAGCAACAATGGATTTTGATATCTATGATGATGGCGAAGTACTTTATTTGGCAGCAGAAGAAGGAGATAGTGTTCCTATTGACACACCAATTGCTGTTATTGGAGAAAAAGGAGCAGATTATCAAGCTCTTTTAGATGCTGAAAGTTTAAATAGCTCTGATACTACCAATGAACAAGAGCAAAAAGAAATAAAAGAAGAGGTAAAATCAGCTTCTATGTCGTCTTCAAGTAGTTCTACTTCTTCGAATGCAAATTCGGAAGGACGCATATTTATTTCTCCTTTAGCCAAAAAAATGGCAGAAGAAAATGGGTATGATATTAATCAAATAGAAGGGAGTGGCGAAAATGGAAGAATTACTAAAAAAGATATAGAAAACTTTACTCCTCAAAAAGCTGCTTCGTCTTCATCTAAAACAGAAACAAAACAGGTTTCTGAAAGCCAGTCTAGTCAATCAAACGGACAACAAGCTCAAAAATCAGCACCAGCTTTTGCACAAGAAGGAACACAAGACGAAAAAGTTTCGCAGATGCGTAAAGCCATTGCAAAAAGTCTTTCAGCTAGTAAATTTACAGCACCTCATTTTTATCTAACGATTGCTGTAAATATGGATAAAGCCATCGAAACACGCAAAATGCTCAATGGTCTTTCTGATACAAAAATTTCATTTAATGATATTGTCATCAAATCAACAGCTTTAGCACTCAAAAAACATCCAGCTATCAATGCTTCTTGGCAAGGTGATACGATTCGTTATTACGATAATGTTCACATGGGCGTTGCTGTGGCAGTAGATGAAGGTTTGTTAGTTCCTGTGGTGCGTTTTGCAGAAATGAAAACACTTTCTCAAATAAATACAGAAGTAAAAGATTTTGCAGGAAAAGCAAAAGACAAAAAATTACAACCTTCAGATTGGGAAGGAAGTACATTTACAATTTCTAATCTAGGAATGTTCGGCATTGAAGAATTTACGGCTATTATCAATGCTCCAAATGCATGTATTTTGGCTGTTGGTGCAATTACTCAACAACCTATCGTAAAAGAAGGTGAAATTGTAGTTGGAAATATTATGAAAATGACTTTATCATGTGACCATAGAGTGGTTGATGGCGCAGTTGGCGCAGCATTCCTACAGACTTTGAAGGAATTTATGGAAAATCCTTTGAAAATGTTGGTCTAATTTAATTTATGCTAGATTAATTTCTAATCCCTTTCTTATTATTTTAATGAGAAAGGGATTTTTTTTCTTTAACTTTTTCAAAAAAAATTTGTATTTCTACTAGAATCAATCTAATTTAAGTGTTCTATTTTTTTACTCTTTCTTTAGTCATTATATAGCTAGTTTTCAGAATGAAAAGGCACAACAAAAATAAATGTATGGACAAGTTTACTTCTCAAAATAAATTACTTTTTACTTTCTTACTTTTTATAGTATGTTTTTTCGTTATGCCTATAAGTAGTTTTGCCCAAAACATAGAAACACAATATAAAACTGCCAAAAATCAAGGTAATTCTAATAAAGCAGGAAAACTAGCTTATCAAATAGGACAAAGATATTATAGAGAGGGAAACGAACGAGAAGCAATTAATTACCTCAAAGAAGCTACTGATTTTTCACTTAAAGTAAAAGACTATGGAAATCTAGGAAAAGTATATTCCTTGCTGGGAGTAATTTATAAAAAAAATAAAAATTATAGTTTAGCTATTTTTAATTATAGTAAAGCAACACAAGCCTACAATTTGCTTGGGAATAAAAAAATGGTAGCTAGTTCGCATTACTTAGAAGGAATATTATATGCTGATGCTCAACAATACGATAAAGCTATTACTGTTTTGAAGGAAACAATACGGATAGCTAACCAAGCTAATGCTACCGACCTAGTTTTGCAAAGTACCGAATACCTGTCCAAAATATATAGAAAAAAAGGAGATAATAGCAATGCTAATTTGTATGAAAAGGTAAAAGAGGAGATAAAAGACCAAGCCCAAGATGTAATGGCTTTGGAAGAACAGAAAGATGCTCTATTAATAGACTCTGCATCAATTAGTAAAACAGAGCTAGAAAAAAAGAAAAAAGTAGCAGAAAGTATTTCAGAACAACAAAAAGTAAAAACACTTACCATAGAAGAATTATTAGAAAGAAATAGTTTTAAATCTGATAGTTTGGAACAACTTCATGCAAAATCAGTTGCTGCACGAGAAGCAGACAAAAAACTCTTTACTTATATTGTCGCTGGAGCAGCCGTTTTCGCTATTATTCTAATTATTTTTATTCTTCTTCAAAGCAGTACTGTAAGAGCAAAAAAGAAAGCTAACAAAGAATTAGCCTCAGCAAATCACGAACTGGCAGCCAAAAATGAGGAAATTGAGCAGCAAAAAGAAATGATAGAAAAAGAAAAAGAACGCTCAGAAGCATTACTACTCAATATTCTACCAAAAGAAATAGCCGAAGAACTAAAACATAATGTAGAGTTAAAACCACGTTCTTACGACCAAGTAACTGTTATTTTTACAGACTTTAAAGGTTTTACACAAGCAGCCGAACAACTTACCCCAGAAGAACTCATCGACGAACTTGCAGAGTGTTTTTCAGAATTTGATTCTATTTGTGAGCGTTGGAATTTGGAGCGAATCAAAACTATGGGTGATGCCTATATGTGTGCAGGTGGTGTTCCTACTCCCAATTATACAAATCCTGTGGATGCAATCAGTGCAGCTATGGAAATGCAAGAAGTCATAGAACAACTAAAACAGAAAAAAATATTACAAGGCAAACCCTATTTTGAGATGCGTTTGGGAGTTCATACAGGTGCAGTTGTGGCTGGTGTTGTTGGAAAAAAACGCTTTGCTTATGATATTTGGGGCGATACTGTCAATCTTGCTGCACGAATGGAATCTAGTGGAGAAGTAGGCAGAGTAAATATTTCAGAATATACTTATTCGCTTGTAAGAGATTATTTTTTCTGTTCGTACCGTGGAAAAATTCAAGCTAAAAATAAAGGCGAAGTAGATATGTATTTTGTCGTTTCTAAGTTTTAGGAAATGGGAAATAGAGATTGGGATTTAGGAATTGGAGAATTACAAATAAGCCAATTCTATTTTTACAATAAAAAATACTATTTCAATAAAAATATTCATTGTCAAAAGAGCTTTTTTTAAAAATTCTATCCAAAAAAACAGAGCACTCATCATGAAAAAAAAGTACCTTGTTCTTATTATTGCGCTTATTTTATTGCTTTTTGTTCCTTATGATTGGGGAAAAGCTCAAAATTATAATCGTCGTCAAGTAATTTCTAAAATTAGAGATTATGATGCAAAGCGAAAACGTGCCTTAAAAAATGGAGATTACAAAACAGCAATTAGTCTTAGTTGGCAAATTGCAGAAAGTTATCATCTTATCAAGCAAATAGGTTTGATGGTGCGCTACTATGAACGTGCAATTTATTCTGCTGAAAAAAATAATGACAAACTCTTAGAAGCAAGAAGTCACGAAAAACTGGGCGATAAATATGAGATGCCTGATTATTTTACAAAAAAAAATAGCCAATATCAAGAAGCTGCACAACTTTATAATGAAATAAATGAATTTGAGAAAGAAGGAAATATACTTCGGAAAATAGTAAAAATTACGCACAAAGAAAGAGATTATGAAAATCTAATCCCGACAGCCGAAACACTTTTAGCAAAATCTGATACATTTCAAATCACTCGTCAGGACAGAATAAATCTTTCTACTGTCTTGATGGAAGCACATACCAAGCAAGGAAGTGAAGAAAAGGTAAAACTCTTCGAACTCATGTGGGAACAGGCACAAAACGAAAAGCCAGACCCTAGAGATAAAAAAAGAGAATTAGCAGAAGCCATGCAAATTGACCCTATGCTACTTTCTCAAAGAGAATTAGAGTTTTTGCGTACCCAAAAGAAAGAACTTACACTTGATATTGATTCTCAAAAATATGTTATTGAAAGGCAAGGATTAGAGCTTCAACTCAAAAACCTTGACTTAAAAATGAAAGAAACGGAAGGCAAAAGACAAAAAGCTGAGGCTGAAAAACAAGCCTCCATAGCAAGAGAACAAGAAGCCGAAGCAAAAGCACAAAAAGCAACCAATAATCAGTATTTGATTGGTCTAATTGGTGGTGGAATCGTTCTTCTCCTTTCAGTAATTGCTTTTGTACAAAAATTTAATAGTAACAGAAAACTCAACTCCAAAAACAAAGAAATTGACTTAGAACGTCAAAAATCAGATACCCTTTTACTCAATATTCTTCCAGAAGAAACAGCACAAGAACTCAAAGAAACAGGACATGCACAACCTCATTCTTACGACCTTGTAACAGTTATGTTTACAGATTTTAAAGGCTTTACACAGATTTCTGAAAAATTATCACCTGAAGATTTAGTCAAAAAATTAGAGTATTGTTTTACCGAATTTGATAAAATTTGTGAGAATAATAATCTAGAAAAAATCAAAACCATTGGCGATGCGTATATGTGTGCTGGTGGCGTTCCTGTGGCGAATACTTCCAATCCAAAAGATGCTGTAAAAGCAGGGTTAGAAATGCAAAAGTTTATGAAAGATTGGAAAACTTACCAAGAAAAGTTAGGAGAACCAACTTTCGAACTTCGCTTAGGAATTCATACAGGTTCTGTTGTAGCTGGCGTTATTGGTAAAAATAAATTTGCTTACGATATTTGGGGAGATGCTGTAAACTTGGCTGCAAGAATGGAGTCTAGTGGAGAAGTTGGAAAAGTAAATATTTCTGAAACTACATACAATCACGTCAAAAATGATTTTGAGTGTGAGTATAGAGGGAAAATTACAGCTAAAAATAAAGGGGAAATAGATATGTACTTTGTGAATACAGTTATCAGTTAAGTATTTATAACCGTCGTTGAGGCTTTGCCGTCAACGAGGTTTCAAACATAATCCTCAACGACGGCAAAGCCTCGTTGACGGTTGAAAAGCAGAATAATTTAGAGCATAAATTTCAATTATATGTTGGTAAAAAAATTGAGTGTCAGTACAGGAATTTTTTGGGTAGAAATACCAGAAGCAAACGTTTTTATGCTTTGTGGCTGTCCTGCCGATGCTGTCAAACATTTGAAAAAACGAGGTCTTGTCGAAACAATAGACAAAAAGATAGGTCAAAATATCGTTTCTTATGAATCGGGTCCAAACTGTATTTTGCTTTCTGAGGTATTAATGCAAAATGGAAGTTTTTCTAATTTGATAGAATTTCCTGCCATGCAGATGCTTTATTTGCAAGGAATGGGAATTCCGAATCATCCAAATAACACAGGAATTCGTCCGATGATTATTGGAACAGATGAGCAAATCGAAGCTCAGATGAAATATTTTTATCGTGGAAATTATGGTTTGATAAATAAAGAAGAATACGAAGCAGCAGGAGTAACAGGTGAAACTGCCGAACAAATGATGCGTATAAAACTCAATTTTGCGTTTGGAAAAATCAATCCTACCGATGCAATTTTGGATAAAAGAGTAATAGAAGAAGCAGAAAATAAGGATGAAGTAGAAAAAGAAAACAAAAAAACTGAAATCCGAAATGGTGTTTTTATTGAGCGAAAAGGATTTAATATTTATGAGATTAGTTATCAAGATGAAAGTGTTGAAGTAAATCTAAATCTAGGTGCAGAAGACCGTTATGAAGCTCCGTATCAACTCGGTTATCATTATTTGAATAGAGAATATTTTGCTGTCGTGCATTCTGGCGAGGGTGACGGTTGGGACATAAACCGTCCTTGTATGGCGAGTATTCTTATTTTTCAAGGAAAAATTTATTTAGTTGATGCAGGTCCAAATATTCTGACAAGTCTGAATTATTTAGGAATTAGTGTCAATGAAATTGAAGGTATTTTTCATACCCACGCTCACGACGACCATTTTGCAGGACTTACTACACTTATCCGAACGGATAGACGTTTTAAATATTATGCAACGCCTTTGGTTCGTTCTGCCATTACCAAAAAATTATGTGCTTTGATGTCTATTGAAGAAAATAATTTTTCTAACTTTTTTGATATTCACGACCTTAATTTTGATGAATGGAACGATGTCGACGGACTGGAAGTAATGCCTTTGTATTCTCCTCATCCTGTCGAAACGAATTTGTTTTATTTTAGAGCAAAATGGAAAGATACTTACAAAACGTATGCTCATTTAGCTGATGTAGTTTCTTTTGATGTATTCAAAAAAATGACAGAAAGAAATGATAATCTACAAGTTTCTCAAGAATGGTATGACAAAATCACGCAAAATTATTTGATACCTGCTAATCTCAAAAAAATTGATATTGGTGGTGGAATGATTCACGGACAAGCAGAAGATTACCGAAAAGATGATTCTAAGAAAATCGTTTTGGCGCACACACACAAGCCACTCACTTTCAAAGAGCGTGAAATTGGTTCTTCGGCAGCCTTTGGAATGATTGATACGCTTATTCCTGCTAGTCATGATTATTTATTTGATTTTGCGAGTAAGTATTTGCAGTTTTATTTTCCTAGCGCACCTCAGCATGAGGTCAATTATTTGCTTAATCATTCGGTTAGGCATTTCAATGCAGGAACAATTTTATTCAAAAAAGGACAAAATAGCGAATATGTTTATTTGCTTATCACAGGTTCGGTGGAGTTTATAGATTCGCAACGAGGCAATCAACATGTTTTGCCAGCAGGTTCTTTGATAGGTTTTTATTCGGGTTATTTGGGTGGAAAAGCTCTTGAAACCTACCGAGCAGCCAGTAATATTACCGTTATTCAAATTCCTTTACAATCGTATCACGATTTTGTAGAACGCAATGATTTGTATAGCGAACTCAAACGAGTAGAAAAAAATATTTTGTTTTTAGAAAATACGTGGCTTTTTGGCGAGGTGGTTTCTTTTCCTATCCTGACACGCATAGCCAAAGCGATGACCCAAACAAAAGGACAGGAAATAGAGCTTTCTCAAAAGTATATTCTCTACATCATAGAAGAAGGAACAGTAAACATAAAACGAAATGGAACACGAGTAGAAACCCTACAAAAAGGCGATTTTTTTGGTGCAAACGAAATACTGACAGCCGAAAACTGGGAAGAAAATGCAGGACAATACAGCGTTACACTTTCAAAAGACGCTTCTCTTTTTGCCATTGCAGCCGATTTGATACAAGAAATTCCTGTCGTTTATTGGAAGGTTATTGAAAGTTATGAGAAACGGTTTAGGAGGGTTTAGGAATTTATGTGTAAACGTTCTTATTAATTATGATTAACTATTCAAACAAAAATGAAGAAAATAAATGTAGAAGCAAATAAATCATTTTATCAAGGTTTTGTTCTAAGTGAACAAGAGTTAAGAAGATTCAATGACCTAATTCAAGAACAGCTTAAGAAAGAAGAGAGTGGGGATATACAGAATAGCTTTTCTGTTATTTTTGAAAATGGTGTAGTTGCAGAAACTTATGATATAGAGGAAATATTTATAATAGAAAATAGTGGTTCATCTAAAATTGTAAAACTAGAGGTAGTTTGCGAGATACTAGATACTAGACGAATATCCTTAGAATTTACAAATACTGATTCTGCTAATGCTTCTACTGAAGTCAGTATTCGATATAATATCAATGGATTAACTAGAGATTGGGTATTTGTAACTAGTTCTTTGATAGAAGAAAGAATAAAGAAAATTAAAAGATGGAATTTAAGTTATGACTCAAAAGGCAGAAAATACCGACATTTTAGTGTTATAATTATTCCGTTATTTATGCTTATTCCATTAATATTCCTAGTTTTTGGTGGCTTTACAAAAAGAAGTGATACAATTAAAGAAATTAGAGCTGACTATGAATCAGGTAAACTTACTGAACCAATAGAGGCTCTGTTAAGAATACAGGAAAGTGGACAAAGTTTAGAAGGATTAAACCCATTGAAGTATATTTTTGCTGCTCTAGGAGTACTTATAATTTCTGTAATAACTATTTATTTTTATTTTCTATGGCTTTATCCTGTTTATAATTTCTGTTGGGGAGATTATTTAGAAACTTTCAGAAAAAGAGAAAGTTTACGTAAAACAGTTAATACAGTTGTTATAATTGGTCTAGTAATCTCAGTAGTTGGAGGTTTGATTGCAAATTATATAGGAAAGTAACCAGTTAGGTTTAAAATAAAAAACTATTTCAAATAAAACATATAGTACAGAAAATGAATAATTTATCTCTTGCAGATTTTTTAAGGATAGATGTGAAAAATAGAGCAAACCTTGATAGTATATTTAGCTATGTAGATTCTTATCTGAACGAAATTCAGTCAAGTGATTTTGCAATAAATAAAGTTAATATACTAGATACTATTATTAATAAGTATATTGATTGTTGTTCACATTTATTAGATAATGATTTGGTGCTTCTAGATAATATGAAGAAATATACAGATCAATTAAAGACGGAAGTAGTAGTAAGTCCTTCTCCTATTTCTATAAATCTTTCTTCCCATTATTCGATTCTGTCTTCTGCAATATCATCTTTAATACCATTATCATTTTCATTTAGAAAACAACGAAATATTGCGATAAAAAGAGCATTTAACTTATTGTATAGCGAGTTCATAGCAACATATAAAAGAGTTTTAGAAAATAGTCATTATATAGAATTTGAAGGATACTTCAACCCAGATAATACAAGTAAAGACAGAATAAAATTTTTGATTGAGAAGTGCATACGATTAATAGAAGAAGACACCTCCCTAAAAAAAGGGTCTAAAAATAAAATTACAAAAGAATTTGAAATAATATTGAGTCAATTAGATTCAAATAATTCTAACTGGGCAGTCATTACAGGTAAAATAAGAGAAGCTATTTTTATACTAGGTGCTTTAGGTGGAATCGCTACTGGTGCAATAAATATAATTAACAAAGTTGAAAGTTCAGATATTAAGAATAATATTTTAGAAACTGTAGATATTCTTCATCAAATAGAAACTGAACTTGAAGATTCAGTAGTGATTACTCCAGAGATATTTTTGGAAACATTTACATTTAGTAATAAGATTAGAGTAAAAAAACAAGAATTTGAATTATTAGAACCTTTAAAAATAGAAGGTAAAAATAAAGAAGAGTTTTTTACTGATTACGAAGAAGTAAATTCTGAAAAAAAACAATAATTTGATACGTTCTTGTTGGTCTTCCAAATTCCTACAATCCCTCGTTGGTCGTAGATTATCCCCCTGCCCTTGCTCGGCTTTTTTTATGGCTATCGCTCGTTTTTAACGAGTGATTTATATGTATTCGGCTTGTAGCCGTGGTCCGTGGTTTTTGTATTTGACCAACAACTCAAACACATATACTAAGTAGTTGTACAAAATTAATAATACATATAACTGATTAGCGAGTGATTTATATGATTTTTAAGATGAAATACAAGATAAATACAAATGAAAGTTAGAAAAACCTAAGTAATAATATCTTTTTAATACTTATTTTGTTTTTATTGTATTATCCTGTAATTATCATAGTAATCATAAAACCGATAGTTCGGCGAAGCCAAATCACTTGCTAATAATGTCTTACTACTTAGTAAGCTAAAACTACTAGTCTGAATAGCTATTAAATTAGAAAAAACCTCTAATTATTTCAACTTTAAAATTAGATAAAAAAATGAAATATTACTTTTTGTTCTTACTTGTTTCAAGTTTAATGAGTTGCGACGTACCTGGAGTTATAGAAGTTAAAAATAAACTTGATGAAAATATTAAAGTTACTTGTTCTTTTAAAAATCAAAATGAATACTCTCAAATACATATTAACGAAATTCAACCTAAACAAGTAGGTTATGTAATGTTAGGATTTAGTACACGATGGGATAAGGCATTTGTGGATGAGTATAGAACAAAAATTGATACGATATATCTAAAGGTGGGAAAAATAGATTATGTATGTTACAGTTCTGAGTGTAAGGAACAATTATTTAATCTATCCAATAGAAAATCTAAACGAAAGATGAGTATCGATATAGATAGTAGCCTTTTAGCAAAAACATTTAGCATTTTAACTTTACAGAATAAACAATAATTATTATAAAAATCATAGTGAGGTTTTTTTTGTGGCTATCGCTCGTTATTTAACGAGTGATTTATATGTATTCGGCTTGTAGCCGTGGTTTTTGTATTTGTTGTTAGTGGCAGCACATAAGCTATAAAAAAGCACCTATTTAGCTGCAACATTATATTTTTTACTGCTATTTTTTTAGATTTGTGAGTATTGAATAGCGAAATACAAATACACGGCAGAGATGCCGAATACATATAAGTCACTCGGCAAAGCCAAGCAACAGCAATTTTTGGATAGCCGAGCAGCAGCAGGGGCAGAATAAAAAAATAGTTATCAGATTTTTTAACCTATGTTTTTGTTGTTCTTCCACATTCCTACAATGCCATTAATTACGATGACTGACAGCCTGACAAATAGTACAAGATAAATTTTCTATCTATTAAATATACGTTCATGAACATACAAACTATAAAACTCCAGCATACTAATCCTTCTTTAGGTCCTTATGAAAAAATAACTACTGTTTTTCTTTCCATAACAGAGCAACACATAAAAAGAATGAATGAGTTTTTACATCAATCTCAAATAAATAATACAGCTTCTCTTTATGATTATCTCAACGCTATAAAAGACAAAAATGAAGAGTTGATAAATCATGTGTTGAATAACACACCTAAAAGAGAACTGAATCAGGGAGAAAAAATATCAAATCTTTTTTTTTATTTTGAAGATGGACAAGTTGTAGAATTAGCAGATGTATATCGTAAATTTGAACTAACCCATTTCTATGCTGATTTTACGAAGTATATGGTAGAAAATGGAATTATTGATCAAGACGAATCTGATGAAAAACCTTTTTTTTGAAAGAAACTTGTTGCTGTTCCAATTTTTAGAAATCTAAAAATCAACAGACAAGAAATAATTTTGCTGTTTGTTGGTTATTTGAATACTTCCCATCTGGCGCAAGGTTCTATCTTGTGCCTACTATTTCAGCAAGCATATGCTTGCGAACTGAAAGTCGGCGTAGCCAAACCATAAGCACAAGATAGAATCTTGCGCTAGACTGCTTTTTTTTGTAGTAATGATTGAAAAAGCAAAAAAATATTTTACCTTGTGTATATGATTCTGTCAGCAGATGCTGACCAAATAGCTAGTACAAGATAGAATCTTGCACTAGAATACTTTAAACTGATTTAGAAACAAAATGAGTAGAAAATATAAATTTGATGACAATGAAAAACTTTATTTTGTGAGTTTTGCAACTGTTTTTTGGGTAGATGTTTTTATTAGAGAGGAGTATAGAGAAATTATTATTGATAGTTTGAAGTTTTGTCAGAAAAATAAAGGCTTAGAAATTTATGCGTGGTGTATTATGCCAAGTCATTTACATTTGATAATCGGAACGAATGACAAACCACTTTCAGATATTTTGAGAGATTTCAAATCGTTTACTTCAAGAGAATTACGAGCAGCTATAAACCGACATCCTACTGAAAGTCGTAAACAATGGATGTTGCGTATTTTTGAGTGGCAAGGACAAAAGAATTCAAATAATTTAGATTGGCAATTTTGGCAACAAGATAATCATCCGATTGTACTTTTTAATAATTTTATGATGGATCAAAAATTAGAATATATTCATCAAAATCCTTTTGTAGATGATGCAAGTGCGTGGCTTTACAGTAGTGCAAGAGATTACGATGATACAAAAAAAGAAAAAGGGCTTTTAGATATTTTATTTATTGAATAAAAATCATAATTCATTTACTCTGGCGCAAGGTTTTACCTTGTGCCTACCGTTTCAGCAAGCATATGCTTGCGAACTGGTAGCCAAATTATAAGCACAAGATAGAATTTTGCGCTAGAAATATGACACACATGACAAAAATTGTTATTTATGACCATGTTCATCAAAACGGAATTGATGAGATGATGAATGAAATTGCATTGGAATTTGAGGAACAAATAGTTCCAAAAGTAACAGTTGAAACTCCTAGTATTCCTAATAACTATTGGGTGGCTCTATATAATGGAAAAGTTGTTGGAACAGCTGGAGTTGTTGTGGTAGAAAATGACTTTGGAATTTTAAAAAAAATGATGTTAAAAAAAGAGTTTCGTGGAAAAGAATTCGGACTATCCAAACTATTACTTGAAACTGTTATTGAATGGAGCAAGGAAAATCAAATTTCTAAAATCTACCTTGGAACAATGAACCAATTTAAAGCAGCCCAATCTTTTTATAAGAAAAATGGATTTCAAGAAGTTTTGGAAAATGAATTACCTCCTAATTTCTTGAAAAATCCTTTAGATAAATTGTTTTTTGTGAAAGATTTGAATGGATTATTTACAGGAAACTAAAGTAGTCATTTGGAAGTCTATTTGGCGCAAGATAGAATCTTGTGTTAGAATACTTTAGTTTCAGCTTACTGTTATGATAATCATAATCTAAAAAACTTCATTTTAATCTATTTTTGTCAAAGCTTGATCCAAATCTTCAATCAAGTCATCTACATCTTCACAGCCAATACTCAAACGAATCAGTGAATCTGTAATTCCAATTTCGTGTCTTTTTTCAACAGGAATACTGGCGTGTGTCATCATCGCAGGATAACAAGCCAACGACTCAACACCACCTAAAGACTCAGCCAATGCAAAAACTGTAATATTTTCTAAGAATTTATAGGCATTTGCTTGAGTGTCCTCTTTCAAATCAAAAGAAATCATTCCACCAAACTGACGCATTTGTTTTTTAGCAAGTTCGTGTCCTTTGTGATGTTGCAAACCTACATAATAAACATTTTCTACTTTTTCATGATGTACTAAGAAATCAGCAATTTTTTCAGCATTTCTACAACTTGCATCTACTCTCAAATGAAGTGTTTTGATACCACGAAGCACCAAAAAACAATCAAAAGGAGAAGGAACAGCACCACAGGATTTTTGAATAAAATAAATTCGTTCTGCTAATTTGTCATTGTTAAGCATCAAAGCACCCATCACTACATCTGAATGTCCACCTAAATATTTTGTAGCCGAGTGCATCACAATATCAGCTCCCATCGTAATCGGATTTTGTAAATAAGGCGTTGCAAATGTATTATCAACTACCGAAACAAGAATATTTTCTTTAGCAATCTTAATTATTTTTTCAATATCAACAATTTGTAAAAGTGGATTTGAAGGTGTTTCTATCCAAATTATTTTCGTCTTTGGGTTTATAGTATTTTTTACTATTTCTTCATCTTGCATATCTATAAAGTGAAATTTAACTCCAATTTCTTCATAGATTTTTACAAACAAACGATACGAGCCTCCATAAATATCTTGTCCACAAATAACTTCATCATTAGGTTTTAAAAGTTTCATAACAGCATCAATAGCTGCCATTCCAGAAGAAAAAGCAAAACCATACTTGGCATCTTCTAAGGCTGCAAGTGATTTTTCTAAGGCTTGACGAGTAGGGTTTGACGAACGTGCATACTCAAAACCTTTATTCTGACCAACAGAAGTTTGTGCAAAAGTAGAAGTCTGAAAAATGGGAGTCATGATAGCTCCTGTGCTTGGGTCTGGCTCTATACCTGCATGTATAGCTTTAGTAGCAAATTTCATATAAAATGAGGGTTTTTGGGGAATTGATTAGGACAAACGCACGAAAATAAAATGTGTAATTTTATACTCTTTTTGACCTATTTTTTTAGTTTTAAAATTCAAGCGAGGACGCTTGAATTAGATAAAAACTGGTTTAAGCGTCCTCGCTTGAACCAATTCTTAAAAAATAAAATTTCGTGCGTTTGCCCTAGGAATTGATTAAAAATTTAGGAAAACTCATAATTTACTTTAAGTTCCTTTAGATTAAATTAATAGCTTTCTAGTATCTTTGCTTAACAAGTTATTTTGACTAACAGTTTTATAAAACACATATTTCTCAATGGATTTTATCACTAACCCTTATTATGTCACTATCTATTACCCTAAAACATATTACTTCACACCCACTTACTCAAAATCAAAAAATATCGGCTATTTTTAGGTATTTCAAGTGGCAATTTCAATCAAGATTAAATAAAGGAGTTCATATTGTACCCTTTGTAGAAAACACAAAATTAGCTGCTCAGAATGGAATGACAGGTGCAACAGGAAATATTTATACTGGTCTGCATGAATTTAACGATATGGGATTTTTGCTCCATTTTCTTAGGAATACAGAAGAAGAAAGCGATGATTATTTTATGGATATTGGTGCAAATATTGGTAGTTATACTGTTTTGGCAGCAGGAGTAATTGGCACACAAACAACAAGTATAGAACCTATTCCAACAACTTATCAAAAACTTCAAAAAAATATTCAAGTAAATGATTTGGCAAGTAAGGCAACAGCATTAAATATTGGCTTGGGAAGTAAAAAGGGTGTTTTACAGTTTACAAAGTCATTAGATACAGTCAATCACGTAGCAACCAAAGAGACACCAAAAGACCAAAGAATTGATGTACAGATTGAAAAAGTGAGTGATGTAGCTAAAAAAACGCCTATTTTGGTAAAAATAGATGTAGAGGGATTCAAAACTGAAGTTATAAATGGTGGCGAAACTATTTTTTCTTCTCCTTTACAAAAAGCAATTATTATAGAACTCAATGGTTCTGGAGAAAGATATGGATATGATGAAGCCAAAATTCATCAAAAATTAGAAAACTGGGGATACAAACCTTACTCCTACAACCCTTTACAACGAAAATTAACAGAAGTGAAATCTTTTGGAAATCATAATACAATTTATTGTAAAGATATTGATTTTGTAAAAGAACGTATTAAAAATGCACCTTTAGTTACTGTTTTAGGACAAAAATTTTAAAATAAAAAAAAGAATGCTACAAAAATTCCCAATACAAAAAAATATTTTCTGTATTGGGAATTTTATTTTCTCACTCTAAAGAGTAAACTACACTTTTACTTCACAAAATCAGAAGATGCTTTTGCAGTCAAATATTCTCTATTCAAACGAGCGATATGTTCTTGACCGATAAGTTTAGGACATTCTGCCGAACAAGCACCTGTGTTTGTACACGATCCAAATCCTTCTTCATCCATTTGAGCCACCATATTTTCAGCACGTTTTTGAGCTTCTGCTTTTCCTTGTGGAAGAAGTGCAAGCTGTGAAACTTTAGCTGAAACAAAAAGCATAGCAGACGCATTTTTACACGCAGCTACACAAGCACCACAACCAATACAAGCTGCTGCTTCAAATGCTTCATCTGCAATTTCTTTTGGAATAGGCATTTCATTTGCATCACGAGCATTTCCCGTATTTACGGAAATATAACCTCCTGATTGAATGATTCTATCAAAAGCACTTCTATTGACTGTCAAATCCTTAATAACTGGAAAGGCTGATGCTCTCCAAGGCTCAATAGTAATGGTTGTGTTGTTTGGAAAAGAACGCATGTGTAACTGACACGTCGTAACACCACGTACATTTCCGTGTGGGTGTCCATTGATGTACATAGCACAAGAACCACAAATTCCTTCACGACAATCGTGGTCAAAACTTACTGGGTCTTCTCCTTTTCGTACAAGAGTTTCGTTGAGCATATCCATCATTTCTAAAAATGACATATCTGTTGAAACGCCGTCTAATTTATAGTTTTTAAACTCGCCTTTTGCATTTGCATTGGCTTGTCTCCAAACTTTTATTTTATATGAATTATGTTGTTCTGCCATAATTTTTATGTATTTCTATTTAATTGAAAGTTGTTACTTGTTTTCAACCGTCAACGAGGCTTTGCCGTCGCTGAGGATTATATATTACTTGTAGCTACGCTGCGTAAGTTTGACATTTTCGAAGACTAATTCTTCTTTGTGAAGAACTGGGTCGCCTGTCATAAACTCGCCTTTGCTATCTCTAGGGAATTCCCAAGCTGCCACATACGAATAATTCTCATCATCACGTTTTGCTTCGCCATTGATTTCGTACTCTTCTCTAAAGTGTCCACCACAAGATTCATTTCTATCAAGGGCATCGATAATCATAAGTTCGCCAAGTTCTAAAAAGTCAGCAATACGAAGAGCTTTTTCAAGTTCTGCATTGAGTTGATTTTCAGTTCCGACTACTTTTACATCATTCCAAAACTCTTCACGTAGTTTTTGAACTTCTGTACGAGCTAATTTCAAACCGTCTGCATTTCTTGACATTCCACAATGATCCCACATAATGCGACCTAATTTTTTATGGATTTCGTCAGGAGTTTGATTTCCATTAATACTCATTACCTTTTTGATTCTTGCTTCTACTTCTTGTTTTGCTTGTCCGAATGCTTCGTGTGAAGTATCTTCAATTTGGTAAGGCTGTGTAGCCAAGAAATCTCCAACTGTATAAGGTGCAACAAAATATCCATCTGCCAAACCTTGCATCAATGCACTTGCTCCCAAACGATTTGCGCCGTGGTCAGAGAAATTCGCTTCTCCAAGTGCATACAATCCATCAACATTTGTCATAAGATTATAATCTACCCAAAGACCACCCATTGTATAGTGAGGTGCTGGATAAATTTTCATTGGAACTTTATATGGGTCTTCGTTTGTGATTTGCTTGTACATATCAAACAAATTACCATATTTATCTGCTACTCTGCTTTGTCCATCTCTTTTAATTGCATCTCTAAAGTCAAGATAAACAGCTTTTCCTGTTGCTCCCACTCCCAAACCTTCATCACACACATATTTTGCATTTCTTGAAGCCACATCACGAGGCACAAGATTACCAAATGTAGGATATTTTTCTTCTAAATAATAGAAACGGTCTGCATCTGGAATTTCAGAAGGTTTTTTATTTTTATCTTCTGGATTGCGAGGTACCCAAACACGTCCATCATTACGAAGTGATTCAGACATCAACGTAAGTTTTGATTGGTGGTCACCAGAAACAGGAATACAAGTTGGGTGAATTTGAGTGTAACAAGGGTTTGCAAAGTAAGCACCTTTTTTGTGCGCTCTCCAAGCTGCCGTAGCATTACATGCCATTGCATTTGTAGAAAGGAAAAATACATTTGAATAGCCACCCGTACAAAGCAAAACTGCATGACCTGCGTGAGATTCAATTTCTCCAGTTACTAAATTACGAGTAATAATTCCTCTTGCTTTTCCATCAATTTTGACAATGTCAAGCATTTCTGTACGAGTAAACATTTCTACTTTTCCTGTCGCTACTTGACGACTAAGGGCAGAATAAGCACCCAAAAGAAGTTGCTGACCTGTTTGTCCTTTTGCATAAAAAGTACGTGAAACCAAAGCTCCACCAAAAGAACGGTTATCTAACATTCCACCATATTCACGAGCAAAAGGCACACCTTGAGCAACGCATTGGTCAATAATATTTACACTGACTTGTGCCAAACGGTGTACGTTTCCTTCTCTTGAACGATAATCCCCACCTTTTACAGTATCATAAAACAGACGATAAACACTATCTCCGTCATTTTGATAATTTTTTGCTGCATTGATTCCTCCTTGTGCTGCAATAGAGTGTGCTCTTCTTGGGCTATCATGGAAAGTAAATGCTTTTACATTGTAGCCAAGTTCTGCTAAAGAAGCTGCTGCTGCTGCGCCTGCAAGACCTGTTCCGACAACAATAATTGTATATTTACGTTTGTTGGCAGGATTTACGAGGCGAATATTGAATTTATGTTTGTCCCATTTTTCGCCGATTGAGCCTTCAGGGATTTTTGAATTGAGTTCTGACATAATTGTTCTTTTTTGTTTGTATTTTACAAATAATACACTTCTTTCAAATGTCGGTTCAATGAGATTCAATTTAAACTGAATGTTTTGAAACAACTATTTAACTATATGATACTGAATAATTTGTTTGTTTAAAAAGTTTTGAAACTGACCTTAATTTAGAATATATTTAGGAAAAGGCATGCCTTTTCCCTACTAATTTAAAATCATTCACCAAAATTATTCTGCGTTAGTAGTTGGTATTTTGTCCCATTCTGTATCAGCTTCTAAATCTGACCAGTTGGTTACTTTCCATTCTATCTTTTCTTTTTCATATTCTACTTTTACTTTACCTTCTGCTTCTTCAATACTATTTGACACTCCAAATTGAGCCATCATAGCTAAAGGCATACTAGAAAAGCCAACAATAAAAAGTACTGCTAATGCTTTACTAACTAATGAAATAAGAGAAGTATATTTTACATGATTAAGACCTAGCGTTTGGAAACCACTTTGGAAACCATGCCATAAGTGAAAACCTACTGCCACCATACTTACAAGATACAAAGCTGCAAACCACCATACCGACAAAGTAGTAGCTACGAGTGCATATAAGTTTTTGTAAGCCATTCCATCTATTTCCATCACAGGTTGATTACCTCCAAAATGGTATTGCCCCCAAAACTGATACATGTGCATAACAATAAAAAACAATAGGATTGAACCTAAAATACCCATATTGCGAGAAGCCCAAGATTTTTCTGCACTTCCAGCAATAGCATATCCTGTTGGACGAGCTTTTTTATTGTGTAAAGTGAGAAAAAGAGCTACTAAAGCGTGAAGAATAATAGAACCATAAAGCAAATAAGAAATAGCTTTAACGAGAGGGAATGTCGTCATAAAAACGGCATACATATTAAACTTTTCGCTTGCACTTTCAATATTTGGGATGAGTAATTGAATATTTCCGACCATGTGAGCAATCAGAAACGTTACTAAAAATAACCCTGTCAGCGACATCAAAACTTTTTTGCCTACGCTGCTTGTCAGGGTGCGTATAATCCAATTCATAGGGAGTTGGTTAAGTTGATTAAAAATTAATTAATTAGAATTTGAAATTTACCAAGGAATAATTACGAATTAAAAATCACAACCTAAAAACACTGAATATCAATGAATTACATTTTAAAATTAGTGTTTTAATTAATTTTTGTTTCTAAATTATGAGAATGATTGAAAGGATATAAAATAAATCTTTCGTTACTGATTTTGTTTATTTCCTTTTGTTATCCTACTTCAAGAGTAAACTTCATTTATAAAGATGCGATAAATATACTGTTTAAAAGGCTATTTACATAGTTTTTTATTGAATACATAAAACCTTTTCAAAGGTACGCTACAAAAAATGGCATTGCAATATGTAATAGTAATTTTTGCTTATTTTGAATATTTCTAAATAAAGCGATTATAAAATTATTATAATTGAAATTTTATCAAAAAAAACACCTATCATTTTCAATTAATCTTGAATCTAATAGGTGTTTTTTGTTTATCTAAAAATCTTCTTTTCGTTCTGTTTGAATACGTATTGATTCGTCGTGAATAAGTTTGAAAATCGCTGAAACAAAATCGGGATTAATATCCATTGTTTCTGCCCATTCTGGACGGCTTTCAAAAACTTTTTGCCAACGGTCTAGTTGAAAGATAGGTAAATTATTTTCTCTTTTATAATCTCCAATTTGCTTGACAAGCTCCAAACGAGCAACAAAATTTTCCACGACTTCTCTATCAATTTTATCGATTTGATTACGTAAGTCTTGTAATTTGTCTGAAAGTCCTGCCTTTTCAAGTGTTTCTAAACTTCCTGTACGAACAACTAATTTATCCAAAATTTCGGCTAATCGTTGTGGTGTAACTTGCTGAGGGGCATCACTCCAAGCATCATTAGGACTACGATGCGTTTCTATCATCAAACCTTCATAATTCAAATCCATTGCCTTTTGAGAAAGTGGATAAATCAATTCTCTTTTTCCTCCAATGTGACTAGGGTCACAAAGAAGAGGCAAAGAAGGTAATTTACTTTTAATTTCGATAGCTAATTGCCACATCGGCTCATTACGGTATTTTGTATTTCCATAGCTTGAAAAACCACGATGCAAGGCTGCCATTTTATTTATTCCTGCTTGATGAATGCGCTCAATTCCCCCCATCCAAAGTGCTACATCTGGATTAATTGGATTTTTTACAATAACAGGAACATCAACTCCTTTCAACGAATCAGCAATTTCTTGCATTGTAAATGGATTCACGACACTTCTTGCACCAATCCAAAGAATATCCACTTCATGTTTTAGAGCTTCTTCTACGTGTTCAGGTTTGGCTACTTCGGTAGTGATGAGTTTTCCAGTTGCTTTTTTGACATCTAAAAGCCATTCTAAACCAATTTTTCCTACTCCTTCAAAATTATTTGGGCGTGTACGAGGCTTCCAAATTCCTGCTCTCAAAACTTGTACTTTGTCATTTTTAGCAATTTCTTGACAAGTTTCCATTAATTGTTCAGGCGTTTCGGCACTACAAGGACCAGCAATAAACAAAGGATTTTTTTCGGTATTCCAGTTTGGGTTGTTTGGAAACCAAGATGATAAAGGGGCAAATTCCATAAATATATAGATAAAATTGTCTGTATAAATACAAACAACAACGTAATTCTTATAAAGTAAAGTTCAAAGGTAATCAAAATGATTTTTCGAACAAAAACAAGGAAAAAGAAGTGAAATGTTAAAATAAATTATTTTACAGGTTTATGTTCGGCTAATTTTTGCTGTAAAGCGTATAAATATTGCTGCACTTGCTGCGATTGTTCCGTACTATTCTTGAAACGTTTCTTTATAAAAGTATCGTTGTTTAATTGTTCGGCTTGCAGCGTTTCTATATGTTCGAAGGGAGAAAACTCTTCTTTTTCAGCATCTGATTTTTGTTTTTGAGTTTTTCTGAATTGCTCTTTAAGTTCTTGATAAACAATAGGTTCTACTTTTGATTCTATTTCCTTCCATAAAGAAGCTGAAATTTGAACAAAGATAAGTTCTCCATTTTTATCAATGATTTTGGTAAGATGAGCTGTTTGAAAAGCCTCATTTTCAAGATTTTCAGAATTAGTATCAGAAGTATTTCTCATTGGTCTATTTTTTATTAAAAATAATTACTACATAAATTAACACTCTTTAAAGATAAACAAATAGGGTAAAACTGTTTTTTGTTCGTCTTTATCTCAATTAAAGTTTATTTTCTTACTATTTTCAAAATCCATTTCAACCATGCCAATAAAAATAAAATATCTTCAGCTTATTACCAAACAATTAAGTGGACAAATTACTGAAAAAGAATCTGAAAAGCTACAAAAATGGCTTTCTAAAAGTCCATTAAATCAAGTTCTTTTTGCAGACCAAGAAAATGTTTGGCAGTCTTTTCATAATAAGAACATAAATATTTCTGCTTAGGAAGTAGTTTAAGTTTTCACTCTTATCAGTCAAAAGCCTATTTTTTATTCAATCAATCAATAATCCATTCTGTATTTGCTTCAAAACAATGACGTTTAAATGTTGCAGTATGGCTAATTTTTTCAACCTCAAAAACTAAATAGGTAAAATGGTTCATCCATTCACCTGTATTAAAATAATAGCTTTTATCATTAGGTTCAGTTTGTGAATCGGTGGTAGAAGCTATTATTTTTTTATCTTTTTCTATCTCCACCTCAATCATCAAGGGCAAATGACGATGCCCAAAAACATAATAATCTTGTGGAGTTTTTTGATGAATTTCATTACAATAATTCCAAATCCACTCCTTTTCTTTTCCTCTATATGTGTCTATTTCTTTCGTTTTTTTAGGATTATTATTTACTGATTTTTTGGCAGGTTTACGGCTATTCGACCAAAAATGAGCCAAACCAATTCCTATATTTGGGTGTAGCCATTCAAAAAAGAAACGACATATAGGATTTTTAAATAAAGCTTTTTTCATAAACTTGTAGGAATAATCGCCATTTCCTAATCCGTCGCCATGTCCTAAATGAATTTTTTTATTGTTCCAAATAACACTTTGAGGTTCATGATAAACTTTTACCCCCAACTCCTTCTCAAAATACCCAAACATCCATAAATCGTGATTTCCTGTAAAAAACACCACCTCAATTCCACTATCTACAATTTCTGCTATCTTCCCCTGTAAACGTACAAAACCCTTTGGAACAGTTTTTTTATATTCGTACCAAAAATCAAAAATATCTCCCAATAAAATAATAAGTTCTGCATCTTTACGAGCCATTTCCAACCAACGAAGTATTTTTTTTTCTCTTTCTAAAGATTCCAAACCAGCTTCATCTTTGGAATATCCCAAATGAAAATCAGAAGCAATGTAAATTTTTTTGGACGGAGAAAGGGTTAGATTTTGCATACAAAAATTATAAAAGTTCAAACCTTATAGGTTTAAATAAAAAAAGAAAACCAACACTAAAAAAATAGAGTTGGTTTTCAAAAAAGATTTTTCTAAGCTAATTTTAATAATTTAAAATTAAGCCTGTGAAGCAGTATAGTTACCACGACGTTCTTTGATACGAGCAGCTTTACCCATACGACCACGTAAGTAGTACAATCTAGCTCTACGTACTTTACCACGACGAACCATATCAACACCTTCTACATTTGGAGAAAGAAGTGGGAAGATACGCTCAACACCAACACCGTTAGAAACTTTACGTACTGTAAAAGATTCTCCGTTTGTATTTGGGTTTTTGCGTTGAATAACTACGCCTTGATATTGCTGAATACGCTCTTTATCGCCTTCTTTGATACGAACTCTTACGTTCACTGTATCGCCAGCACGAAATTGAGGAAATTTTTTACGAGCTTCTGCGTTAGAAGCCTCTACCATCTGAATTAATTCATTTCTCATGAGAAACTAAATAGGTAAGTTTGAAATAAAGAGTTTGATAGACAATTAAAGTCCTCAAAGTATATTCCACAACTTGGGTTGAAAATAATTTTGGTTTTGAATGATTTTAATAATCATTTAATAAAAAAGTTCTATTAAAGACAGTCCAAAACGAAATTTTATTATTCCCATTTTTATAAAAAATAAAAACAAGATAAGGGAAAATGTTGGAGGCTGTGCATTTCAAAACGAACCACAAAGGTAGAGCTTTTTATTCGGCTTTGCAAATTTTGCGACACCAACAATATTAGGATACAACTAAATATCAATATTATTCTCATTATCTTCATCACTTTCTTTATTTTCTCTAACTACTTTCCAAGTTCTATCAGCCAATAATAAAACTTCTGCTATAAAAGTAAGTTTAGAACTTCTTCCCCATTGCTCAGGAGCAATCATAGAAAGCACTTTTTCGCCTGTTTTTGGGCGTTCGTAGAGAAAATAAGTATGATTTACAAGTGGCTCAAAACCCATATCAGCATTATAAATCTCTAATGAAATATGCGTTCTGGACTGAATTTCTTTTGCTTGTTGTGCCAAAAGATTTATTTGTTCTCTTATTTGGTCAAGCTGCATTTCAGTTTGTTGTTCCATTGCAGCTAGAGCCTTACTTTTCATGATACCTTTTTCAGTAGGAACAATAATAGCACTTCCAACAGTATGAGCATAGGGCAACAACCCTGGATTAGTCGCTATTTTATCAGCATCAATCGGATTGACAAAATTTTCGAATTGTTGTTTTTGTTTTTCATCAAAAAAAAGATTTTCTGTTTTATTTTTATTCTTCTCGTCTTTTCTTGATTTTTCTTTATTGCTCATAAGGACAGTATTCAAAATAAGTGATTTTTATAGATGGATTTTGTTTAGGCTTTTTAGATTAAACATTAAACGATTATCTTAAAAGCTAACTTTTTGAATCCTTTTTTTGTTTGAAGAAATTATTTATTCTTTGTCTATTTGTATTGTATTGAGCCATTTTTCGACTTCTTCTATTTCTGTAAAGAATTTTACCTTGATTTTTGTCTTTCGGTTTGCCATCACAACAGCATCTTCAAAAACATTTGTTTCAAAACCCATATTTTCTACCAAAAAGGCGTGTTTTTGCATTCCATACTCTTCTGCATCAGGATACCACATGTGTTCGATGTACATGAGTGTTTCTTCAGGAGGAAGATTTATTTTTGTAAAATCATCTACCCACATCAAAATATCATTTTTTCTCATAAATTTCAATCCTGTTTTATAGGCTGATAGTGCTTCTTCTGTCAAAACTGTTCCACGCCAATGACAACGCAAATACTTTTTCTCTTTTTCAAAATGAATCTCTACATGAGAATCTGTATAAATGATTGAGTTTTCCATAGTGGTAATTTTTTAGGCTAATTATTTTCTTTTTCTTGAGAGCTATTTTTTTTACTAGATAATTGTTAGTTTTGAGTTGCAAAATTACACAACTCTACTCAATTTGAAACGATATATAACCAAAAAATCGTGTAAGGTAGAGCATTTTTATAAAACGTCTTAAATTAGTTATGCAACAAAAAAAAGTAGGAATTTTGGGAGGTGGACAGCTTGGTAGAATGTTGATTTCTCCAGCCATTGATTTAGATATTGAATTACATTTTTTAGAAAACGATGAATCTGCGCCTTGTTCGACAGTTTCAAGAAATTTTCATAAAGGAGATATTACAGGCTATCAAGATGTTTTGGATTTTGGTCGTCAGATGGATATTATTTCCATAGAAATTGAAAAAGTTTCGGCTGATGCACTTGAGCAATTAGAAAAAGAAGGCAAAAAAATTTTTCCTCAACCAGCTATTATTCGTCTTATTCAAGATAAAAGATTGCAAAAACAGTTTTATAAAGAAAACAATATTCCTACTTCTGATTTTGTTTTGATTTCTACTAAAGAAGAATTGATAAAATACTTGACAGAAAAAAGTAAGAATGATTCAAATCTATTTCCGATTGTACAAAAATTAGGAAAAGATGGTTACGACGGAAAAGGTGTTCAGATTCTGAAGAATTTAGAAGATGCAAAACAAAATGGTTTTGATGCTCCTTCAGTTTTAGAAGAAAAAATAGACATTGAAAAGGAAATTTCTGTGATTGTAGCAAGAAATGAAAAAGGTGAAATAGCTGTTTTTGATGCTGTTGAAATGGTGGTTAATGAAAAGTATAATTTGCTTGATTATTTATTAGCTCCTGCCACTCTTACAAAAAATGAAAAAGAAGAATCTATACAGTTAGCAACAGAAGTCATAACAAAATTAGGGCAAAAAGAGGGAATAAATGGAATGGTTGGGCTTTTAGCAGTAGAATTATTTCTCACTAAAAATAATCATAAAAAAGGAAATATTCTTGTTAATGAAGTTGCGCCACGTCCTCATAATAGTGGACATCACACCATAGAAGCCTGCACGACTTCACAATATGCACAACATTTGCGCTCAATTATGAACCTTCCTTTAGGCAAAACCACACTTCGAAGTTCGGCTGCGATTTTGAATTTAATAGGAGAAGAAAATCACACAGGTCAGCCATTTTATGAAGGGTTAGACAAATTATTGGATTTGGAAAACGTTTATCCTCATATTTATGGAAAAAAAATAACCAAACCTGCACGAAAAATGGGACATATTACCATTTTAGGAAATGATATTGATTCTTTAAAAGAAAAAATCGATAAAGTAAAAAGTAGTATTCGGGTGATTACGAAGTAGTTTGATTAGTATTTATCAAAATCAACCTGTTATTTTCGGTTATCTGACAATTTTTTTAAAATTTTGATTTTTACTCCGTTAGGAGTTTTATATTGGTAGAAAAATTAAACCTCATCTCTCCGTAGGAGTTGTATAGCATTTTTCACTACCTATTTTAAATTCTACCAATGTGTAGTTCCTAACGGAACAGAAAGGCAAATAAGTGTATTAATGGTAGCTGTAATTTAACTCCTCCATGTTACACGCTTCACAAAAATTGTCAGATAACCTTATTTTCTTGCTTTAATTTCTGAAACAAATTTACTGAAAATTGGCGTTTTGACATTGTATTTTTGTCCTTCTAGAACAACATAATTTGTCAAAGATTCTAATTCAGTGTTTTGTTTTTTATTCTCAAAATCAAAGTGCATTGAAGAAGTTGTTTCGAAGGGTAAAGATTTCAGTTTTTGCAAAGTCAATTCTTTTATGTCTTCTGAAACGGTGATGTTTTTGCCTTTTGCAAGTTGAGTAACCTCATTTATTAATTTTTTTACAATTTCGAATTTTTCATTGTCTGTCAAAATTTTGCCTATTGAGGTGTCAAAATAAGTTGTTGCAGTAGCTATTGTAGAAATGAAAATAAATTTCTGCCATATTACTTGAGAAATAGTAGTAGATAAAGTTGCATCAATATTAGCCTGTTTGAATAGCTTTTCAAGAAGGATTATATTTTTGCTTTGTTTTTCAGAATGATTTTGATAATCATCTATTCCAAAAAAGAGTTTTTCAATATTGCCAATATTTTCAATTTTTCCAGCTTCTGTCAAACGTGAAATAATATAAACACAGCCTTCCAAAACAAGATTATTTGGTGTAATTTTAAGTATCTTCTCTCTATTATCAACACCATTAAGCAAAGGCAAAATAATTGTTTGTTCGTTTATACAAACTTCTAATTGTCTGACTATTTCTTGAAGGTGATATGTTTTGGTAGCAATTATAATGAAATCTACTGTACCAATTTCTGCTGGTTTATCAGTGGCTAATTTAGGTTTACAAATTAATTCTTTATCTCCTTTTATAACTTTCAATCCACTTTGTTGAATTGATAAAAGATTCTGACCTCTTGATAAAAAGATAATTTCTACCTCAGAGTGATTATAAAAGTGATTTGCTAGTAGCCCTCCAAAATAACCACCTACTCCTCCAATTCCTGCAATAAGTATTTTTATCTTTTTCATAGTATTGATTTGACCAATTTATCGCTTTTTATTCTCCACACCCAATCCAAAAAGGGCAAAATCATATTTTACTGGGTCAGTTGCATCAAATAATCTCAAATTTTGGGTAAGCTCTTCGGCTGCTTTCCAATCTGAAATATTGCGTTCCAAAAGACCTAGTTTTTTACTTTCTCTTTCTACGTGAATATCCAATGGACAAATCAAAATAGAAGGCGATATATTCTCCCAAATCCCAAAATCTACTCCTTTGTCATCTTTTCTGACTAGCCAGCGCAAATACATATTCAATCTTTTGCAAGCTGATTTTCTTTCTGGCGTACTGATGTGTTTTTTGGTGCGTTGTGGGGCATAATCTATATCAAAAAAAGTGTTGTGAAAATGAGCTATATTTTCTTTTTGAGTTTCTTTGGAGGAAAAAAGAATTTCTAAAGAATCATTTTTTTGATAAAATCGCTGTAAAAAGTCTATAAAATACAGAAAATCAGTAGAATTAAATGTTCGATGTTTGAATTCTTGAAAACCGACATTATTTAGGTCTGATGCTTTATGATTTAGGATAAAATCGTGAGGCGAATTACCCATTAATTCCATTATCAAATTACATTTATTGATAATTGTTTTTCGTAATCCCCACGCCAAAACGGCTGCAAAAAGAGCAGAAATTTCAATATCTTGCTTTTTTGTGAAACGATGAGGAATCTGAATAGGGTCATTTTCTATAAAATCAATATGGTTGTATTTCTCATATTTTTCTTCTAAAAAATCTTTTGTCTTTTGGAAGTTTTTGGAATTTAATTTTATCATATTTTTTATTTAAACACAGAGTTCACAAAGGCACAGAGAATGAGGAGAAAAACCAAGATAATGAAAAAGACATTATTTTATTTGTATTTACTTCTGACTTCTTAAATCTGACTTCTAACTTTATTTAAAAAACATCTAAAGGAGCGTTTTCATCACTATAAAAATCGCCACTAAAATCTGTTCCTCCTCCATTTTTTTCAATCAATTTTGTATAAAGAATAAAGGTAGCAGCAAAAGTAAAAGGAATTGTAAGTAATGTTCCAAGACCTAATAAAAGTAAACCTATACCATTGATGATTGTAAAGCCAAGCACAAATCCGAAAACACCGATATAATTTCCTAAAACAAGTTTACGACTAACCTCCATCGCCGACCAAAAATTCATCTTTGCAGCCACAATCAAAAGAGGAGTAAAAATATAGAGCGTAAAAACCAAGAGAGAAGGAAGCGCAAAAATAAAATAGAAAAAGAGTGTAAATGTTTCGTAAGTATTTGTATCAAAAATATCAACTGTTTGATTGACACCAAATTTTTGTGCTAAAAAAAATATTCCCAAAAAAGGGAGAGTTATTATTACAACAACTAAAATTTGATGCAAAGCAAGTTGTCCGATATATTGAAAACCATCAAATAAATTATGAAACGAAGATTTATCCTTTTGATAAATGGGTTTGAAAAAAGCATAAAAACCAGCCAAAAGAGCTGAAATTAGAGTAAGATTTACTATTGTACCCACTATATAACCTAATCTACCCATAAAATTTACAATTTCTGGAATAAAAAAAGATAAAGTTAGGTCAGCAAACAAACAAAAAAGTGTGTAGAAAACAAGCTGTCCCAAATAGGGTTTCATAAAATCCCACGAACGACTCAATGTATCGCTAAACTCTACACTATATCCTTGCATACGAAGATTTGCAAACTCATCTTTCGGTGTAAGTCCGAGGTTGTTTTGTGGAAGATCTTCACCTGCATAAAAATCTGATTCGTTTTCCATAGTTTTTTTAATTGAGAGGTTTTGTTTCTTTGAGTGTCTAAAATTACATAAATATTTTTTGGTCTGAAATAGATAAAGCAATCTATGAACTAATAGAACATAAAAATTTCTTATTTTTGGCTTAATTTAGTCTATCAAATTTTATGATATTCTACAATATTTTACAAAAACAACAATAAAACTCTATTTTATATGAATGCTTATGTTTTTCCTGGTCAAGGCTCACAATTTGTCGGAATGGGCAAAGAATTATACGAAACAAACGAAACTGCAAAAGAGCTTTTTGAAAAAGGAAACGAAATTTTAGGTTTCAGAATCACTGATTTGATGTTTGAAGGAACAACTGAAGATCTCAAACAAACTAATGTAACACAACCTGCTATTTTTCTTCATTCTGTTATTTTGGCAAAGGTAACACCAGATTTCAAACCTGATGCCGTAGCTGGGCATTCTTTAGGAGAATTTTCGGCACTTGTAGCTGCTGGTGCGCTTTCCTTTGAAGATGGGCTACGACTTGTAAAAGTACGTGCAGAAGCTATGCAAAAAGCCTGTGAAAAAGAACCTTCTACAATGGCTGCTATTTTGGCTTTAGATGATGCAACGGCTGAAAAAGTTTGTGAAGGTATAGACGAAGTTGTAGTTCCTGCAAACTATAACTGCCCAGGACAGCTTGTTATTTCGGGTTCGATAAAGGGTGTAGAAATGGCTTGTGAAGCTATGAAAAAGGCTGGAGCAAAACGTGCTTTGATGCTCAATGTAGGAGGAGCTTTTCATTCGCCTTTGATGGAATCAGCTAGAGAAGAACTAGCTGCTGCTATTCATAACGTAAAAATTGAATCGCCTTCGTGTCCGATTTATCAGAATGTAGATGCAAAACCATATACTGAAGCCTCAAAAATAAAAGAAAATCTTATTGCTCAACTGACTGCACCTGTGCGTTGGACACAAACTATCCAAAATATGCACAACGATGGGGTAACAAAATTTACAGAATGTGGTGCAGGAAAAGTATTGCAAGGATTGGTAAAGAAAATTGAAAGAAGTGCAGAAGTTGCTTCTGTATAAATAGTGATTAGTGAATGAAATTTGATGAATGTTCTTTTTACATCTCTTTAATAGTTTCTAAGTAATTGAGCTTAATTATTTTATTTATACCTAAAAATCTATCTTGTATTTTATCGAAGTCTGTACCATAGGTCTGACCAATTTAAAATACAAGATTAGGTATATTTTATTTTGCATCTTTACTTAGCAATTAAAAATCTAAACTAATTCGTTTCCACATTTATAACAAAAACTAGCTAGTTCGGTATGATGTTCTGCTCCACAATGCGAACACTCTTCAATTATACTTTTAGCTTCTTGTTGTTCTGTGGGTTGATTTTTATGTTTTTCGTTTGCTAATTCTTGTCTTAATTCTCTTTCTTCTTCAAATTCTTCTTCATCTGATTTGTGAGTTACTTGTGTAGCAATTTCGGCTGATACAATTCCTGTCGGAACGGCAAGCACTCCATAACCAAGTACCATAACAACGGCTGCAATCGCTCGCCCTAATGCACTTTGAGGAGCAATATCTCCATATCCTACCGTTGTAAGTGTTACGATTGCCCAATAAATACTTTTTGGAATACTTGAAAACCCAGGGTTATCTCGCCCTTCTACCAAAAACATAATAAAACCAAGTAATACGACATTTGTAGCTACAAAAATCACAAAAACAGTTATTTTATGACGACTAGCACGCAGGGCTTGACTAAGAATCTGTGCCTCACCTGTGTACTGATTCATATCCAATACTTTAAAAATACTGATAATACGAGTTACACGAAGAAGAAGAAAAAAGTTACTACCTGCAAATGTCCAAGAAAAAATAGCAGGAACAAAAGCTAATAAATCAATAATCCCATAAAAACTTAGGATATAACGCATAGGACGATGCGAAGTAGCTACTCGGAGTACATATTCAATAGCAAAAAGTGCCGTAACAGCCATTTCGATAGCTAGAAGATACGTACCATATTGTTGATCAATTTCAGATACACTTTGCATCATCACAACAACTAAACTAAGTACAATAAGAGCCAAGAGAGCCGTATCAAACACTTTTCCTTCAATGGTATTTGATTTAAAAAAAAGACGGTCAAGACGCATACGCCATTTACTTTTAGCAAATCGCCTTCCTCTTGAAAACCTACTTGAAGTTTTCTTTTTTGCTTTGGTTACGGGTGGTTTAGTTTGGATAACTTTTTTTTCTTTGAGTGTCGAAGACTCCATAAATACATATATATTTTATATAAATTTCATATTCTTTTTTATTTTTTTGTGTGTAGGTTGTTTTTATATTTTCATTCAACTTACCTCACTATTTTTCTATATTATTTGACATTAAAATCAAAGAGATAACGAATAAGAATACTAGATTTATACAGATAGGATAGAATTGTTTCAATAATTTATTTTCTAGTTTAATTTAGACTAAATGAAACCAAATAGACATTGTGCTAATAACAATAAAAGTAATATTAGGTTTGTTTATACCTTTAAATTCTGCTTTTATAAATATTTTGACGGCTTTTATCGAAATACTAACCTAATTTACACTTTCCTTTTGGTAATACAAAGTATTTTTAGTAAAAATTTTGAAAATAGATTTACTCTACGTACTCTATTATTTTTTAAATACAGAGTGGTTAAGAATATAGAGAATTAAAATCGCAATCTGTAATTACTCTTTATTTGCTTTATCTAAATGATTAATGCAAAAAAACTTTATAAATGAAGATAAAATCTTGTTCTCACTTATAAAGTTTTTTTTGATACATTTATTTTTAGAATCTACGATATTTTCCTTTTGCTTTTGGTTTTTTCTTTTTTGGTTTCTTAGGATATTTTTTCATAAGAGGACCTGGACGAGATGGATGATATTTTTTCTTACGAATAAGTCCACGTCCATAGCCTCGTTTTCCTTCATAATCTGCAGTTGGAAGTTCATTAAACTTATATCCTAACATCAACTCATTGGTACTTCCAAATGCTCCCACAATATCACCAATCGGAAAATCTCTAATATAACCAAAACTAAAACGTCCATAATTTACACCTGCACCTACATTTATAGAAAAATTGCTTCTATAAGCTGTACTTACCCAAAACTGGTTATCGTACATATATTGCAAGCCACCTTCATACTGAATAGGTACATTTGGAACTTGTCTGACTACTGCCATCGGACGAAACTCACCCATACCAGCAGGAATCATTCCACGAATAGAAAACATAAAGTGATTTTGAAGGCGAATATTATCATCTGTTTCATCTTCAGGACTAAAAGCAGGATTTAATAATTGAGGTACAGAAAGACCAATTTCTAAATTTCGGCGAAAGGTATAACTTGCTCCAAAACCTAATTCAAAACCCAAATAATTTCCTGTATTATTAAGCAAGACAGGGTCAGTAGGATGGCGAATAAACCAATCATCAAAATTAATTTGATTATAAACAAGCCCTCCCATTAATCCAAAAGATAATTTTGAGCTATTTTCATATTGTCCTAACAAATGATAACCATAAGAAACCATTGCTTTTGTACGACTTGTACTTTTTATTTGATCTTGCTGAACAAAAAAACCTAAGCCTGAACGGTATTCATAAAAAGGTAAATCAACCGTCAAAAGAACTGTTTTGGGTGCGTCTTCAAAACCTGCCCATTGCGAGCGATATGTCATAAAAACGGAACTATAATCCGAACGTCCTGTCCAAGCAGGATTTTGAACAAAAGGATGAGAAAAGTACTGACTATAAATGGGTACTTGTTGAGCAAAAGAGTGATTCGAAAAACTACTTATTCCTAAAATTAAACTACTTAAAAAGAAGTTGAATGCTAGAAATAAAATAGATTTTGAATGTATATGTAGTATCTGTTTCATAAAATAATTTCGATTTCTATCTGAATAGCAATTTAATTTTTGAAAATTACTATTCAGAATTGATTTTAACTGATTACTGGTAGATGATTTATTACTTCTTAACGAATAATTTCGAACGAGCCTTTTAAAATTGTTCTGACAGTTTCAAATTTTATGATATAAAAATAAGTTCCTGCTGGAAGCACTCCTCCTGTTTCATTTGTTCCTTCCCAATCATTTCGGTATCCTTTCTTACGAAATACTTCTTGTCCCCAACGATTAATAATTACAAGTTCATTATCAGGATAACGCTCAATTTCTTCAATAAAAAGTTGGTCATTTAATCCATTTCCATCTGGTGTAATTACATCTACTGTTCTCACTTTTGGTGTTCCGATGACAGTTACAAAAACACTATCATACGTAACACAACCATAAATATTTTCGGCTCGCACTGTGTACATTGTACTTATAGTAGGATTGGCAGTTGGTGTAGCAGTCGAATCTCCTGTTAGAGTTTCACTTGGTGTCCAAATATAATTTATGCCTCCATTAGCAAATAATTGTACATCATAACCAATATTGATTGTTGTATCTTGAATAATTTCCAAAATTGGTGTTGGACGGATTGTAATAGTTGCAATATTACTACTATCTGTAAAACAATCATTGATAACTAACCTTCTATAAAAAGTGGTTGTATCAACTGGTGTAGGAAGATAACTAGCTGTATTCGTATTGGTAATATCTGTCCAATTTCTTCTATTTCTAGAGCTTTGCCATTGATAACGAAACTGTCCTATTTCATTGAGTGTATCTAAAAGAACTGTTCCATTAAGTCTTCCCAAGGTATCTAAGCTACAATCTACAAACCCTTCATCAATAACATTATTTTTGATAGTAGGATTGATTTCAAGAGAAATAACATTTGAAGTATCTGTAAAACAAGAAACACGAACAAGACGGCGATATTCAGTATCAAAATTTATTACGCCTGTAAAATAATCTTGATCACCTCCTACAGTTCGCCAAATAGCCGTCGAATCATTGAGTTTTCTTGATTGCCAAAAGAATCTATAAGCTGTACTGTCATTTCCTCCTTGTGTTGGGAAAGTACCTCGTAATGTATCAGCAGCAAAACCTTCACAAACGACTGTTTGAGGAGAAGAAATTTCATTATCTTCTATAAATCTAATAACTTTTATTTTTATAACATTACTAAAATCAGGGGGGCAGTTTCCAGACTTGACACTCCTTCGAACATACGTTGTCCGTTGAGGCGTGACAGGTTCATAAGCTGTTACTGTGTCTGTTTCAGTAGGAATCCAAACAAGACTATCAAAGGAAACCTCCCATTGAGTGATTATATTTCCTGCTTGTCCAGCAACTGCTCCAGTTGCTGTAATGGTAGAAGCTGTATCACCTTGACAGATAGTTTGATTACCAAAAAGAAAATTATTTCGTGCATTCAAAACTACATTTACTAAAAGTCTATTGCTTGTGTCTGGCGCACAACCTCCTAAAACAATTCTTCGGAAATAATTTTCACCTCCATATAATGTATCAGGGACAAAAGTTTGTGTTTGTGTAAAATTACCTGTACTAAATGTAAAAGTAGAACTACTAAACCAAGCAACTGTATCTCTTGATTGCTGATAAAAATACCTATACTCTCCTGTATTTTCTTGTTCTGTTCCTGTTAGTGTGATTGTAGTAGAATCTCCTACACAAATTTCTGTAAAAGGCGCACTAATTTGATTAATTCCAAATGGTTTTGAAACAGGAATAAAAGCTACATTACTTGTATCTGTCCTACAACTATCAATTACCAAACGCCTAAAGTAAGTGGGTTCTATTAAAGCAAAACTAGAAATATTCAGAGAATCATCTCTATCTGCCCATGCCAAACTATCAAACGAAATTTGCCATTGATAAGCATAATTCCCATTTCCTCCTGTTGGTTGAGTTGCATTAATTTGCCAAGCTGTATCGCCTTCACAAAGTCCAGTACTATCATAAGAAATTAGATTACTGATGCTATCAATCGGTTTTATCATAAATAATGTTATAACATTACTAGGATAGGAACGACAACTATCAATTACCAAACGTCTTACCAAAAAACTATCAGGAATTTGCATAAAAACACTATCAAAAAGCGTAGAATCAACAGGCGTATAATTCTGAACTGAATCAACGCTTGTCCAAAGCGCAGAATCTAAAGAAACCTCCCACAAATATCTAAAACCTGTTGGGGCAGTAGGGGCAGTTCCATTAATGGTCGGAATTGGGTCGCCTGTACAAATGCGTGTTCTTGTTGCTGTAATAGCAGATGTATCATTTCCCAAATCAGGAGAAATAAAAATATCAACAATATTACTTGTATCTGCAAAACAAGCACTCTCTACAACCCTTCTGACATAAAAAGTATCATTAGCAATAGGTGGAACAAAACTTCTTCCTGTTGAATCTACACTCAACCAATCTGCTGTGTCTAATCGTGTCGCTATTTGCCATACGTGTTTATAAATTCCATCTCCTCCTATTGGAATACTTCCTATTAATGTATCAGGACGAGTGTTTATACAAATAGTCTGACTCTCAAAAATAGAATCAGCTACTACACGAGGAATAGCATTAATTGTAATTATATTGCTAGTATCAGGCGCACATGCTCCTGTAACAATTCTTCTAAACTGAACCGTATCAGCCGTAGCAAGTGTATCTGTAAAATCAAAATTTTGAGTTTGAAGACTATCGATCCAAGTTTGTCCAGAGTCTAAAGAAACTTGATAACGATAACGAAGTGGACTTGTAACAGAAGAATCTGAAGTAGTACCATAAATATTAGTAGGAACAACTCCCAAACAAACATTTTGAATAGATGGAAAAAGAGTATTTGTTGTAATATTAGGCAAAATAACTACTCGTACTTTTGCGCTTGTATCGTTGCTACATCCTTGATTAGGTGCAGGAATAACAATTCTTCTAAAATAAGCTGTGTCTGCAATCGTAAGACCAAAATTATTCAAAGCATAATTTGGAACATTTCCATTACTAGCATCTACCCAGTTGGTAGTATCTCCATCTAAAGTTTGTTGCCATTGATAAGAAAAAAATGATACCTCTCCTAACTCAGCTTCCGAACCTTCCAAAGTAGGTAATCTTATTCCCTCACAAACAGTTGTGTCAGGTGTAACAATCGTATTATTAGAAGGACATTCAATTACATTTACAAAGAAACGTTTTCTATTAAGAGTTATATCGGATGCGCCTGTGTGTGTTACTTCGGCTGTATAAATTCCTTCATGGTCTGCTACATTTGCATTATTTACAACCAAGATACTATCATCTGTTTGTTCGTTTATTAAATTTGTTGCACGAAGCCAACGATAAGTCGTTGTTCCATTTATTTGATTGACAGAAACAGTATCCTTAAATGTCCCTCCTTGTGGTACATTAATAATTTTGAAAGCTCCTACACTATCTTGTGGTGAATAGGTAAAAGTATATTGAGATTTATTATTAGGAACAAGACTATTTAATTTTAATCTATTATTAGCAAAATTAAGTGTAATAGGTCGGTTTACTGGAAAAGTAGGGACATTTTCAATAAAGTTAGAATCAATATTAATAGACTCAAGAGCCAAAAGAACCGAAATATCTGTTAGAGAAGCAGGAAAATTACCAATCAAAGAATTAAAACTTAAATCTAATCGTTGTAATAATAACAAATCACTTAACGAAGCAGGTATTTCTCCTGTCAAATCATTATTTCCTAAATTTAGTTCTTCCAAAGTAAGTAATGTACCAAAACCTGTCGGAATTTCACCTATTAATTCATTATTAGATAAATCAATTTTTTGTACTTGATTTAATTTATCTCCCCCAAACATCGTAGCAGGAATTTGCCCTATAATATTTTTGTTGCTCAAATTTAGTTCTAAGACACAGCTATCATTTGCATTCAAAACGACACCATCCCAAGTCGTCCAAGGGTCTGTCAAAACCCATGGGTTTGTCCAATTTGTGCCATCAGTAGCATTATAAAGCTCCACTAAAGCCAATGAATCATCAGGTAAGCACATCAAACGATACATTTCAGCCTTAGAAAAGGGATTTAGAATAGAGTTTGAGAAAGAGACTGGAAAATAATTTTGAACGGCTTTATTTTGTGCAAAAGAATTTTCTATTGTTGAATGAACAAAAAAATTATCAAACTTTTTATTTAAAATAGGTGAAGTAAAAGCTGTTATTCCTACTATAAAAATCCCTAAAAGTAGTATTTGCCAAACTATATGTAGGTTAGAAAACTTGTTTTTAAGTAGAAAATTTTTGGTAAGAAAATGTTTTAGTATTTGTATTGAAGTCATAGTATGGTAGAAACGTTTTAATCTATTTGTAATAGAACGCTGTTTTTCGTAGAATTTCTAAAGTTGAAAAGCAAGATTATTCTAATTTATAATTAGAATGACGCTATTTGAATTAAAACTGCTGTATGTGTAAAATTAGTGCTACACTATACATAACGGAAAGTATATGCACAAAATTACAGTTTTCTAGTTCTAAAACAGAAAAGTAGCTCAATTTATTTAATCTTTATTTTGATTTTTGTGTATATTTTCTGCTTATTTGAAAGTGCAATAAAATTTAAAATGCTTCAAAATTACAAAAAGGTCAGTAAATTTGCACTAAAATTTAGTATAATTAGAAATAAGTTAAAAAAGAACACAGACACAAAAACGAATTTATTTTATCAAACCTTACTCTGTTTATGTATTCTTCTCAAAGTTTTAAAACTAATACTATATCTTTATTTGCTACGTCTGTATCAGAATCTATCTCCAAACCTATGTTAAAGTCGTTTCAAAACTCTCTTCAATCAAAGTTAGAAGCTCTTCAATCTTTTCAAGCAGAAATACAAGAGCAAAAAGAAATTACTATGGATAAATTTGAAGCTCAAAAACAACAACTACAAATATTAATTGTAGAAATTGCTGGCTTTTTGGATGACTTAATGCTTCCAATAGTAGAAAAAAATCCGTTTTACTTGGAGGATTTTATGATGTTTATGGAAGATTTTATTCAACAAATAGAAACGCAAATTAGACTGTTTACAACACTTTCTATATCTTCTCTACGTAAGCAAGTAGCCAAAACGTCGCAAAAGTTTGAAACAAAAGCTCTAAAAGATGCTTTTGAGCAAAAACAAGAACAAACCTTAGTGCAAACAGAACTTCTTTTACAAACACTCAATGAACAACTAATAACTATTCGTCATCGTATAGAAAAACAAAAGGACAAGTTTTTGAATAATGCACCTACTTTGTCTTTGCCAGCATTATCTATTTCTTCATCCGAACTAACTACTTTTTCTGAAAAAACAGCTTCTAATCTTGAGTTACTAACACAGGATATAAAGCGTTTTTTTATGTAATTTGAATCTTTATTTAACCAATTTTTATCATTTTTATTCTTCTATTTTTATGAAAAAACTAACTTTTTTAGCCTTATTTTTTATTTTTGTAGGCTTTTCATCTAAAGCACTTGCTCAATCTCCTGTGCGTTTGGGACTTAAATTCAATCCTATTCTTTCGTATGCACGAATAACTGATGAAGACAAAAAATCTATTGATGGCATCGAACAAAGCTCTAAACTAGGCTTTTCAGGAGGGTTAATGTTAGATTTTAATTTTTCTGAGCGTGCTGCTTTTCATACTGGTTTGCTTATCGTTTCAAAAGGATATGAAACAAGTTTTGAAGGAATTGATGTAACAACCAAATCAAAAATTACAGCCGTAGAATTTCCTCTAGCTCTCAAAATGCGTTCTGGAGATATTGCTGATGGACTTCGTATTCGTGGTCTTTTTGGAGGTCAGTTAGGTCTAAATGTGTCTTCAAAAACAATAACAGATATTGGTGGCTTTACTGAAGAAGACCGTAAGACAAGCAATTATTACCAACCACTAAGTGTTGATTTTTTGGTGGGTGCAGGTGTAGAATACGATATTGACAATGTAGGAACTTTAGACTTTGGACTTAGTTATCATAATGGACTTACCCGTTTCAATAAAAAGGATGAAGATGCTCAATTTCAAGCTAGAGCCTTATTGCATTATTTCTCTTTAGATATTGGTTTCTTTTTCTAAACTAAATCTCTTATAAATTTAAAAAAAAGAGTTTGAGCAATCAAGCTCTTTTTTTATTGTATAAATTTAAGAATTGACGTTATGGTTGTTTTTACATCAAAAAAATCTTTCAATTTTTAAATTTATTTCACTATATTTATTAAAATCACTTGATAAACAAGTCTTTAAATCTTTGCTTATGTATCTTGAAAAATAGTCAATTCCCCTTATTTATTTGACTTTATTTTTTTGATTCTCTTAACTTTTCTATGTCATTTAATCCCCTTTCGATTCTATTTGATGTTCCACATTATTTAGATTTACCTATTGAAGAACACAAAGATTTTGCTGTTACTTCTACTGCAGGTGTACTCGGTTTTTTAGCTCATATTGTGTTTTTTATACTCTTTTTTATATTTGAATCTCACTTTATGATGTATTTGAATATAGGAAGTTTATCGATTTTTGCCTGTATTTTTTACTTCAATAGAACTTTATCAAGAAACCCTACTCTTCTACTTATTTTAGCGAGTTTAGAGATACTTGTTCATGCTACCTTTGCTATTTTTTTATTGGGTTGGGAATCTAATTTTCATATTTATTTCTTTATTCCCATTTTAGCAGCTTTAGTTACATCTAAAACAAATGCTATTGTTGCTTACATTATTAATGCAACTTGCGTCATTTTTTATATTGCTCTTGCTATTTACACTAATTATGAAAGTCCAATAGCTCCTCTTTCCCAAATGGGAGCATTTGTTTTCGAAATTTTGAATATTATTAGTGTTTCTGTCATTGTAATTATTGTTACGATGTATTATAGTTATATTTCTAATGAATCTTCAAAAAAATTAACTCTATTAAATAGTAAGTTAAAAGACCAAAGCAATAAAGTAATGTCTTTTAATAATGAGCTGGCACAACAAACTGAGGAACTGCAAATCCAGTCTGAGCAGTTAGAGCAGGCTAATAAACATACAACAGATAGCATCAGATATGCTCTTCGAATCCAAGAAGCTGTCTTGCCTTCTCCTTTAGATTTAAGTAGTTTATTTGGAGAAAAAAATGTAATGGTTTTTTATAGTCCTAAAGATATTGTTTCAGGAGATTTTTATTGGGCAAAAGAAACAAATAATAATAAAATTATTGTAGTAGCAGATTGTACAGGACACGGTGTTCCAGGGGCAATGCTTACTATGATAGGAGAAAGTCTTTTGAATAATATTGTTTTAGAAAAAGGAATTACAGAACCAGCTTTTATTTTAGATGCCCTACAAGTTTATTTTTCTACTCTTTTTACAGGGAGTGTTCATAATATCCAAGATGGAATGGATGTTTGTATATCAACAATTAATTATGATACCAAAAAATTACACTTTGCAGGAGCTAGAAATCCAATCACTTATATTCAGAATGGACAAATGGAAACAATACAAGGTGATAAAATGAGTATTGGTAAATCTAAAATTAGTTCAAAATCATTTGATAAATTTACAGCACATCAAATAGATGTTGCTACTCCAACTATTTTTTATATGTACACAGATGGTTATCAAGACCAGTTTGGAGGAAAAGAAAATAGAAAGTTTTATAGTAAAAATCTAAGACAATTATTTTTTGATATTCATACTCTTCCTATTTTTAAACAAAAAACTCGTTTGAAAATGACATTTTTAGAATGGTGTAATTTTGTCAAACAGATAGATGATGTTACTATTGTGGGAATAAAAATAGATATGAATCAAGAGCAACAAACAATAAAAGAAACTGAATCAGAACGTTTATTTAGAGAAATAATGAAAGAGACACAACAAGAAAAAGAGTAAACAAAGTCAAATAAACCCATACCATTTTCAAAATAGTATAGGTTTATTAAAAACTAGACAATCATTTTTTCAATCGGAATAACCAAAATCCCCTCTGCACCTGCTTCTTGAAGTGCATCAATTTTTTCCCAAAAATCATCTTCATTAATTACAGTATGCACAGAAACCCAATCCTCATTAGCCAAAGGCATAATGGTTGGGCTTTTTAAACCAGGTAAAACTGAAATAATAGCATCCAATTTTGATTTTGGCGCATTCAAAAGAATATATTTATTTTTATTCGAACGTCTTACAGATTGCATTCTAAATAAAAGTTTCTCAAAATTCTTACGCTTTTCTCCATTAAAATCTGGATTGGCTACCAAAACAGCTTCTGATTTCAAAACCGTTTCTACTTCTTTTAGTCCATTGCTCAAAAGTGTACTTCCAGAACTTACAATATCACAAACGCCTTCCGAAAGACCAATACTTGGTGCAATTTCTACCGAACCACTAATCATGTGAATTTCGGCATTTACATTTTTTTCTTTAAAATATTCGCCCAATATTTTTGGATACGAAGTAGCAATACGTTTTCCATCAAAGAAAGAAACATCGTCATAAGTTGTTCCTCTAGGCACAGCCAAAGACAAACGACATTTTGCAAAACCTAATTTATCGATAAGCTCTAACTTTTTTCCCTTTTCAAGCATTACATTTTCGCCAATAATTCCAACATCAGCAACACCATCTTGTACATATTCTGGAATATCGTCATCTCTAAGAAAAAGAATTTCTAAAGGGAAGTTAGAGGCTTCTGCACGTAAGGCATTTGGACTTGTCGTGATTTGTATTCCACATTCTTTAAGTAAAGCAAGGGATTTTTCACTTAGTCGTCCCGATTTTTGTATTGCTATTTTTAAGCGATTTGAATTTTCTGTATTATTAGGCGACATAGATATTTATTTTCTGTGTTCTAGTGAGTAATTCTATTTTAATTATTGGTAGTTTTCCTTGAAATTTTACTTATTTTTCTATTTTAAAAAAAGCAAACTTACAAAAAAATAAAGTCAGAAGTAAAATAATAAGTAACTGGGCAAAATTATTTATAGGTTAACAAAATCTGTCTGACACCTCAAAGGTGTCTTGACAGTTTAAATTTCCATTTTCTAATTCTTTTCTAGATATGTTTTATTTTGCTCAGTTACTTACCTTTTTAAAAAAGATTAATCCACTAAGAACCTTGACAACTACGAATAAGTTTACTTTTATTCAAAAAACTCTTGTCTGTATTCGAAAAAAAGATGATTATTGATTGCTACATTTTTAATTTACTTCCCTACTGTAAAACAAAAAAGTATCTTTTATTTATTAAAATAATATTTTTTAGCCAAAAAAAGACACATACAATAAATATGAAATTTTTAAAAGTTTATTAAGTGTTAAACAAATACCAAAAAAGTTTTATTTCCCTACAAAAGAATACTTTTAAAGAAGGTTATCTGACAATTTTTGTGGAGCGTGTAACATGGGTAATTAAATTACAGCTCATTAATACACTTATTTGCCTTTTTGTTCCGTAGGAACTTGATATTGGTAGCAAAGTTAAGAAGCTAGAAACTGTATTCTGTTCTGTTAGGAACTACACATTGGTAGCATTTAGAATAGATAGTAAAAAATGCTATACAACTCCTACGGAGTAGATGAGTTTTAACGTTTCTATTTTTCTACAAAAATAAAACTCCTAACGGAGTAAAAATCAAAACTTTACAAAAATTGTCAGATGACCATAAAGAAATACTATATTTTTTTTTGCAAAACAAGGCTAACATAAAGGCTTAATAATCAAAGCTTTAAATCAAAATCAATCTCTACAAATTAAAAAAACCAAGCTCTTCCATTTTCTCCATACAACTCATTATACACACGATGAGCGATTTGAAAACCTCTATATTTTTCAGCAATTTTTCTTATTTTTTGGTGTAAACCTGTTTCTTCTTTATGAATCAATAGTTCATTTATTTCTTCTGCGATTCGTAGATATTCTTTTTCCGTAAATTCATTCATAATCGAACCAATTTTATACTTTTCTATCGTATCTGAATCATCTGAAATATTTGGTGTAATCACAACAGGCAATCCCATTGACCAATACTCACCCGTTTTGATAGGAGTCCCATAACGTTTTGAAGCAGCAGGTTTGAATGGAGTAACACCAAAATCTCCAAGACCAATGTAAGATGGAATATGCTCATGAAAAACAAACTTTGTAGTAACTATATTTCTATCCAAAGCACTAACTTTGCAATACAAATTTATTTCTTCTTCTTTATGTGATGTCAAAATCAAAACTCTAAATTTATCCCCCCAGTAGTTATGACAGACTTTCCAAAAATCAAATATTTCTTTTTCTAAATACGAGCTTCCAAATTTTCCTGCATATACACTAACTATTTTATCTTTCAATCCTAGCTCTTCAAGTAATTTGGGGTCTTTTCTTTTCTCAAAATCAAATAAATCTAAATCCACACAAGCAGGTTTTGATTCTAAACAACGGTCAGAAACATCTACTCCATAACGATTTTTTGCATAGTTTTGCATTTCATTGACACAAGGAATAAAAGCAGAGGCATGCCGAGCTTCCTGTTTCTCTAAATTCCAAAGAATCTGAAAAGCACGACTGTTTTTTGTCCAAGTATTACTTTCTAGCATTGTTTCTGCATGAGGTTCAAAACTATCAATGATTAGCTTTCTTCCTGTAATTTTGGATAAAATGAGTCCACCAGAACCTGCCGTTACACAAAAAGGATGTATAAAACGTATATTTTTTGCATAAATTATTTTTACTAAGGTACTAATTATTCGTGTCCAGTTGAGCATAGCACGAGTTCCGAAAGGATAATATGGAAAATCTAACAAATGAATATCAAATTGGTCTTGCAACTCTGTTTCAATCTGCTTTTTTTGCTCTTCGCTCATCTTAAAATGAGACTGTTCTAGTGTCATTAAATAAATTTTACTATCTTTTGGTAAATATTTTTTCATAATTTTGATGTATGGCAATGTATAAGTTTGCGTTAGTGCATCTCTAAATGAAAAAAACGTCGGTACAAGAATATGAGCAGGTTTCAAAATAGTGATTAGTGATTAGTGATTAGTGATTAGTGATTAGTGATTAGTGATTAGTGATTAGTGATTAGTGATTAGTAAAAAATTGTATTTCTATACTCATTGTTTTGAATTTGTTGTCATTAAAAAAAATAAATTCGTAATTCGTAATTCGTAATTCATTCTATACTTCTTAAATTCAGACTTCTAACTTTATATATCTATGAAATTCCTCACAAAATTAAGTGTATTATTTACATTTTCCTTATTTGCTATTTTATTAATGGCTTGTCAAACCGAAGATATTATGAAAAAAGTAGTTGATGTTACTTGGATTCGTTCTTTTGAAGATGACAAAGATGGTACACAAGCCTATCGACCAGAAACGTATGAATTCCCTCCTGCTCGTGGTCGTGAAGGTTGGAGATTTGAAGAAGATGGAACTCTCAAAAAACAAGCCATTGGAGCAACAGATGCATATGTAACTAAAGAAGGCAAATGGACTTTTACAAATGAAAACAATAAAAACACTGTGAATATCATACTAGAGGATCAGAAACAGAGTTACGAAGTTATCTCAGCATCTGATTCAATTCTTTTTGTAAAACCAATAGAAGAAAATTAAATTTATTGATATATTTTAATAAATGCAGCGACAATACATAAGTAGTCTCTGCATTTTACTTTTTACTAAAAATTCATTTATGAAGTACTCTACTTTCAGAATACGCATTTATACCATTATAGAACGTGGCGAAAAACACGACAAAAAAAGTGTCTATTTTGATTATTTCATCATTGTCTTAGTTCTTTTAAGTGTAATTTCTACCATTTGGGAGTCTTATCCAAAAGCAAGTAGCGAATACGGCGAGTATTTTAATATATTTGAAAATTTTTCTATTGCTATTTTTACAGTAGAATATTTGCTCCGTCTTTGGACTGCTCCTCTCAAATATCCTCATTTGTCAGCTTGGAAAGCCTATCTAAAGTATATTTTTTCTTTTATTGCTTTGGTAGATTTACTTGCTATTCTTCCATTTTACTTACCTTTTTTGGGAGTAGAAGATTTGCGATTGTTGAGAATGATGCGACTTTTACGTCTTTTGCGTGTCTTCAAACTAAACCGTTATTCTCGTGCTTTAAATCTAGTTTATGATGTCTTAAAAGAGAAAGGAGAAGAGCTTGTTACAACTGTCTTCTTTGCCTTGATTTTACTTTTAGTTTCTTCTACCTTGATGTACTATGTAGAACACGAAACCAATCCAGAAGGATTTCCTAATATTATCGCTACGCTTTGGTGGGCTGTTGTTACCTTGACTACGGTTGGTTATGGCGATGTTGTCCCTGTAACAATGCTAGGAAAAATACTAAATGGAGCAACTGCTCTTATCGGAATTGGTGTAGTAGCACTTCCAACCAGTATTTTGAGTGCTGGTTTTTTAGAAAAAGTCGAAGAACGTAAAAAAGCTGAAAAAGAAGCAAAAGAACAAATCGAAAAACAGCTTTTACAAGAACTTAAAGAACGAAATGGAGAAGTAGAAGAAAAATCAGAAAATTCTACAACTCATTCTACAACTCTTTGTTATTGTCCTCATTGTGGAGGGAAATTGCCTGAGATGGAATAATTTTGATACTTTATAAAATAATAATAATGAACTTTTTAAAAATTTACATTTTTCTATTGATAGTTATCACAACATCAAGCTGTTCTTTTCAACCTAAAAGCAATAACACCAACAAAACACTTGATTGCAGTGAGATGATTATGGATTCTCCTCGTTGTGATGACTGCACTGGGTATTTTGGTTTATATAGTGTCGATTTCTATGGAATAGGAGATAACAGCAATAGAGCAAGTGGAGGTATTTATCGAATAGAAAATAATACAATTAAGGATATTGATGGAGGTTCTTGGTTTGTAAATGATTTGGAGTTCTGGAAAAAAATGAATGGTTACGGACATTTAGGGTTTGGAGGAAACAAACCTAATTTTGATGAATATTGGGGAAAGACTGTTCGGATAAGCTTGGGTGGTAATAAAAAAGAAAACATTGATAGCATCTCTACACAAATTTACCTACCAAAAAAAGTAAGTGTAGATTTTAAAATAGGCACAGAAAAAGTTTCAAAAGAAAATTATTATGAACCAACAAAACTAAAAAAAGGAAATAATATAACAATTAACTGGAGTAAAGATGAAAAGTATAAAGGGCAAGTGCTAATTACGATGAGATTTAATAAACCTTTAAATTATACACTAAAAACCACCAACGAATTTAGCGATATTAGCTTAGGACAAACTTGGACTCCAAAAGGAACAATGAAAAGAATTGTTAGAACTACCTGTAAAACAGACAACGGAAAATTTATAATGACTTCTCAATGGTTTGAAGATATTGATTTCAAAGAGGTTGTTTGGGTTTATTTATCAAAAAGGACTTCAAAAAAAATTAAGACTGACCAAAATACGTTCATGATTTTTAGCGATTATGACGTACATAAAAGTTTTAGAATTGATTAACAATCTATAATACTGGTGTAGAATTAATTGTCTGTAATTGTGTCTTTGATGTCTCTAATAACAATTTTACACACTCAAATCAAGTCTAATAATTAGGAACAAGTATTGAATACAACTCGTATAAGTCCATTTATGACTAAAGAAGAATATAAAAACCTAAGCCAAGAAGAAAAAACAAAACATTGGTTAGGCATATTGCATCAAGAAATGCGTTGGAATGTAGAAAGTGGTATTGACGCATACTATATTTTTTCTAAAGAATGGTTAGAAGAAGTCAGAACAATAGAACCAAATATAAAATAAGTAATAGAGGAGGTTATTGAAAAATACTGGAAAAACTATTGGAATGAGCAAAAGATATGGGAAGCCTTGAAGATTTGATTTATATATTATAAAACCCTTTACCTCCTAAAAAAACCTGTTTATCTAACTTAATTTACATATTATCAATAATTTACTTAGATAATTGATAAAAAATGCTAACTTAGACTTGTAAAGTTTAAAAGAAGCATGTACTTTGCCTAATAAACCTTAAAAATAGGAGAAATTAGATTTTAAAAACGACAAAACAACTTAAAACTTCCCTTATGTCTTCAAATATGGGCGAAATAGAAATAGCCGAACTACGCAAACTGACGACTTTTATTCAAGAAAAGTTCGATTATAATTTTAAAGATTATGCTATGTCGTCTTTTCGCAGACGTATTAAACGGATGCTTGATTTGTACAAACTTCAAACTGTCGACGAGCTGATTCATATTATGAACACTAAAGAAGGCTTTTTTGAAGAGTTTGTTTCAGAACTGACTGTAAATGTTACTGAAATGTTTCGTGACCCTACATTTTGGCGTGTCTTGCGTGAACACATCATTCCAAACATTATGCTCAATCACAACAAAATAAGTATATGGCATGCTGGCTGTTCGTCTGGAGAAGAAATTGTTTCTATGTCTATTGTCTTAGATGAAATGGGAATCTTAGATAAAGCAAAAATTGTAGCGACAGATATTGACCGTTCTATTATTGCAAAAGCAAAAGAAGGGCGTTACCCCCTCAAACACATGGAAGTAAATCGTAAGAATTATTTGCGTTATCAAGGCAAGTATTCTTTAGAAAAATATTATACTGAAGTAGGCTCAGAAGCTGTCATTAATAAAGCTCTTTTAGAAAATGTATCCTATCGCAAACACGATTTGGTACAGGGAAGTGTTTTTTCAAAGTTTGATTTAGTTTTATGTAGAAATGTAATGATTTATTTTAATCAAACACTTCAAAATCAAGTTTTGCATCGTTTGCATGAGAGTTTATTCAAATATGGTTATTTAGTAATTGGTTCGAAGGAATCTTTAATTTGGTGTGATATTGCACACAAATTTATTGTAGTTAATAATGAAGAAAAAATTTACAAAAAAATAAAAGATTAAATTACTAATTTCCTTCTTAGTTTTCCTCTTAACAATTCTTTATTATACAAAATTGATAGGTAGGTTAGAATAAACAAATTAAAAGCTAATTTTGAGCTAAATGGTAAAAGAAACACATATTACAGATAAATACAAGGCAGTTGTTATCGGTGGATCAGCAGGAAGTTTTCAGCCTATTGTTCAGATTCTTTCGTCCATTCCCCGTGAATTTCCGTTGCCTATATTTCTGTGTTTGCATCGGCTCAAACATGTCCGTCATGGTTTTGTAGAAGCTCTTTCTATTAAAAGCCAAAAAGATATTATTGAGCCTATGGACAAGGAAAGTATAAAAAAAGGAATCGTTTATTTAGCTCCAGCCAATTATCACATGGCAGTTGAGCTTGGTAATTCTGTTTCTCTCAATACTGAAGAATTAATAAATAATTCTCGTCCTGCCATAGATATTACTTTTGAGTCAGCAGCCTATGTATATCGTGACAAACTTATTGGTGTTTTGCTTTCAGGAGCAAATAAAGATGGTGCAGTAGGAATGCAAAAGATAAAATATCGAAAAGGTCTTACCATTATTCAAAACATTGAAGAGAGTATGATTAATGCAATGCCTTTAGCTGCAAAAAACATCGTAGATATTGATTATGAACTAAAAATAGAAGAAATTATAGCTTTTTTATTAAAAATAAATAAAGTCTATCAGCAATAAAATGTAAAGTACTCTTTGGGGTGCAAAAAAGTTAAAATATTTAAGAATAAATGAAAAAACTCTTTCAAAATAGTATTTGGTTTGGTTTGGCTGCAGGAATATATCTCATCGGTATTTTCGTGTCTGGGTTTTTCTTACTTCAATTAAGAGAAACAATTGAAAAAGCTTCAATTGCAGATGAAAATAGTAATTTGTTGATGGGTTTTGTATTTTTCGAATTACTTTTAGGATTTGTTTTGATGTTCGCTTTTTATGTTCGATGGCAACGCAAACAAGCACAAGGAGAGGTAATTTATGTAGATAGATATGTAAATGAAGAAACAAATGAGTCAGAAACTCAAACCAAAATTTTAGATTGGAATACACAGAGAGAAATTTTATCAAAACTTCTCAAAAATCCAAATAAGACACAGTTTTCAAATGATATTCTCAAACATATTTGTAATGAACTAGAAGCTGTTTCAGGTGCTTTTTATGTAGCTCATACAGATACAGAATTGAGAAGAATTGAACTCGTTGCTGCTTATGCGTTTGCATTACCTGATAGCCAAACCTTATTTTATGAGTTTGGAGAAGGAATCGCAGGACAAGTAGCCAAAATAGGACACAAAACATATATTAGGGATATTCCAGAAGGGTATCTAAATGTACTTTCAGGCTTGGGAGAAAGCCAACCATCTGTTTTATTAGCTGTGCCTATTCAACAAGACAATACAAAAAAAGAAGTAAAAGAAAACCCAGTAAAAGGAGTGATTGAATTAGCTTCTTTTAAAGACTTTACTGATTCAGAAAAAGAATATATAGATAAAGTTGCTGATTTAATAGCCAAACATTTATAAAGTTTAAAAATTATTAGTTACTTTTAAAAATAAATCTAAATATTTAATTCATCTTTATGCTCAATCGATTCAGCATTCGTAACAAAATCACGATAGTACTTTTGGTAGTAGTGCTTGCTGCTGCATTTGTGCTTAGTTACGTTTCTTACGATAAAGGAAAAGAAGCTGTCGAACAGCGTTATTGGCAAAACCTTAAAGTAATCAATACGCTAAAAAGCAAAGAAATTCAAGGTGTTTTTTCTCAAATTACCTCTCACATTGGCTTACTTCAAGAATATTCTTCTGTATTACAATCGCTTCGAAAAGTCAATACAATTAGCGAAAACAACTATACAGACACATTACAAAGTCAACTTCGTAATAAATTAGACGAGTCTTTATTGCCTTTTCAAAGAGCTTATAACTATCCAAATTTGATTTTAGTAAATAAAGATGGACGAATAGTTTATAAAACAAATTCAGCAGCAGATTATCTTATTTTTGGTAGAATTTATGACCGTTATCAAGTTCTTTTGACTCATGCTAATGACGGTATTTACTTCAATGAACCAAGAATAGCAAAAGAACTCTCAGGTACACCTAGCCGTATGGAAGCGATTGCTACAATTAAAGACCCAGAACAAAACTTTATTATCATCGGCTATATTATTGCCGAATTAGATATGCAAGAGGTTTATGATGTTGTTGCAGACACAACAGGATTAGGACAAACAGGAGAAATTGTGTTGGGAAGACAAAAAAGTGCTACTACAATTACTTTCTTAAATGACCTAAAATCACAGCGAGCAAATACTCCAAAAATTACTGGAGATGGAAAAGCTGAAGGATTAGAAAGAGCATTAAAGGAAAAAACAACAGGGTACGGATTTTCGATAGATTATAAAGGAAGTGAAACTCTTGCAGCATGGAATTATATTGAGCCAGTAGGTTGGGGAATTGTTACCCAAGTAGATAAGAATGATGTAGATAGTGATTTGAATGGGCTTGTTTATGCCTTTATTTTTACTGGATTTGTTATTATTGTTGTTGCTGGAGGTCTTGCTTTTGTCTTTTCTACTATGCTTACTCGCCCTATTGAGCGTTTGCAAGTTGTTTTAGGAATTGTAGCAAAAGGAGAATTGCCAAAAGAAATAAAAAAAGAAACCAATGATGAAATTGGTCAGATGACAGAAGCCGTTAATAATTTGGTGCAGGCTCTAAAGCGAACGGCAGATTTTGCGTATCAAATTGGAAAAGGAAACTACAGAGCTTCTTTTCGTCCGATGGGAGATAATGACACGTTTGGTAATGCATTGATTACGATGCGAGATAGTATTCAAGATGCAGATAGTAAAGACAAACAAAGAAACTGGATTGTTTCAGGTGTAGCAGAAGTTGGACAGATTTTGCGTGAATATCAAACTATTGAACTTCTTTCAGAAAAAATTATTGCTTTTATTACAGAAAAAATAAATGCTGTTCAAGGCAGTTTCTATGTCGTAGAAGAAGACGAAATTACACAAGAAAGTCATATAGAAATAAGTGCTACGTATGCCTATCACAAAAGAAAATACCTTAAAAAATCGTTTCGTTTTGCAGAGGGATTAGTTGGGCAGGCAGCCATAGAACAAGATATTATACTTCGTACTGAAATTCCTGACAATTACATGACAATTAGTTCAGGACTTTTGGGAGAACAAAAACCAAAGGCTTTACTTATCGTTCCTCTTATTACAGATGAGAAAGTATATGGTGTAATGGAATTTGCAGGACTGTCACGTTTTACAGATACAGAAGTAAATTTTGTTCGTGAGATTAGTATTATCATTGCAAGAACAATTTTCAATATAAAAGTCAATGACCGTACTATTTCTCTTCTCCAAGAATCTCAACAAATGAGTGAAGAGCTTCAATTACAACAAGAAGTATTGCGACAAAATGCAGAAGAAATGGAATCTACACAAGAAGAACTCCGTAAATCTAATGCACGACTAGAAGAACAAGTATTAGAAGTAAATCGTACTCAAAAACGTATGCAGGTTTTATTAGAAAATGCCTCAGAAGTAATTACGATTTATGAAAAAAATGGAAAAGTTCGTTATATAAGTCCGTCTATTGAATCTATTTTAGGCTACGAACAATCCGAACTTATCGGAACAAACGATGTAGAAAATGTACAACAAGCAAGTAAAGAAACCTTTAGACAGCTTTTTGAAAATCTTTTGGAGCATCCAGACGAAAATATAACTATTCAATATGAATATCGCAAGAAAAATGGAGACCCTGTTTGGTTGGAAGCAACAGGAACAAATCGTTTGAGTGACCCAGCCATTAGAGGTATTGTTATCAACTCTAGGGATATTACAGAGCGAAGACGTGCCGAACAAGAATCTCGTATGCGTGGACAAATGCAAGCCTTATCTGAAAACTCGCCTGACCTTATCATGCGTATAAATCCAGAAGGAAAGATTTTTTATGTAAATCCAACTATCAAAAATCTAACAGGACTAGAACCATCTACACTGACAAATAAGATGATGAGAGGTTCACAGTTGCCTGTTGCTATTGTCAAGCGAATTGAAGAAATTACAGAAAAAGTAAACCGTACAGGAAATAAAGTACTCAGAGAACTAGAAATTGATTCGGTTGCAGGAGAACGTGTAATGCAAACAACAGCTATTCCAGAATATAACGACCAAGCCTATTTAGAATCTATTTTAGTGGTTTCTCATGATATTACAGAACGTAAACGAACTGAATTTGAGGTAAGAGAAACCAATCGTAAAATTTCCGAAAGTATCAATTATGCAAGACGTATTCAAGGTGCTATTTTACCTGAAAGCCGTCATTTGCAAAGTATTTTTCCAGATTCATTTATATTCTATAAGCCTAGAGATATTGTAAGTGGAGATTTTCCATGGTACGTACAAAAAGGCGACAACGTATATATTGCAGCCGTTGATTGTACAGGACATGGAGTTCCAGGAGCATTAATTTCACTAATTGGATATTTTATTCTAAATGAAATTTTGAGTTCTAGTCAAACGGTTCTTTCTCCTGCTCAAATATTAGATAGACTTAATAAAGGAGTCGCTCAAACGCTACGACAAGACACAGAAGGAAATACCAAAGACGGTATGGACATTGCGCTTTGTCGTATTAATAGAAAACAAAATAAAGTGGAATTTGCTGGCGCACACCGTCCGTTGTATGTTTTGCCACAAAAAGGCGATTTGATACAACTAAAAGGCGATCGAAAACCGATTGGGGGGGGGGCTATTTATAGTGCAAGTAATGATTTTAGTAATCACAGCCAAACTATATCTAAAGGAGATTCAATTTATATATTCTCTGATGGTTTGCCAGACCAGTTTGGAGGAAAAGAAGATAAAAAGTTTTCATCAAAACAAATTAGAGAAATTTTGGTAGAAAACAGAACACAAAATATGGAAGAAATGCACGTTACTTTCGAAAACCGTTTTGAAAAATGGATGGGAAATAGTAAGCAAATTGATGATATTTTGATGATTGGTATTAAATTTTGATAACCTTATTTGAAATTAAAGAAAAAATCAAGGTGTTTTTTAAAGTTATTTTAAATCTCTCTTTGTTCTTCTAATAATTTATCCTAACTTAAAGGCATGTTTAAAAAGAAAGGTGCATAACAAGAACAAGTAAAAAAAAGAGGTTTTGTATAAATAGTGTTGATTTTCGCTAAAAACCCTTTTTATTTGGACAAAACCTTTGCTTAGAACATTATTTTCTATGTACATTTGTTAAACTGACTTATTAGAAGGTTTATCAATCCAAATATTTTATTCAAATATTTTATACAGAACTAAAAATATTTTTAAAGATACTCTCAAGACATTTAAGCCACTAATTATGAAATATATTTATGACTTACATAAAGTTATGCTCAAACAAAGCTTGCTTTTGGTATATGAAGGCGAGTTTAATCAAGAAATAACAAAGTCAGTTTTGGCAATGGCAGAACGTAATATGGATTCCTTTGGCGAGCAGCGCAAAGTCAAAACAAAGGTTTTTAATGTCATGGTAGAATCTTTGCAAAATATTGTAAAGCACTCTGAAAGTTATCAAGAGGAAATTTATGGAAAAAATAATGCAATCTTTTCTTTAGCCAAAACAGATGATTATTATTTTGTACTGTCAGGAAATCCACTCTATACAGGAGAGGTCGAAAAACTAAAAGCAAGGTTAGAAGAAATTAATTTAATGGATGCTGACCAGCTCAAAGAAGAGTACAAAAGAATTATCAAAAGTAAGCCTCGTGGAGAACTTTCGGATAAAGGTGGAGCAGGACTTGGTTTTATTGATATGTCAAGAAAGTCAGGTAACAAAATTCGTTTTGACTTTGAGAAAATTAATGATGAACTTTCATTTTTCTCTCTTCGCATGACAATTTCTCGTAATCTTTAATAAAAGAAGACTTTTAAATAAAAAAGATATTTCAAAAATACAGTCAATTTAATTTGACACTATATTATTTCAACTTACAACTCATTTTAGCAATTTATACTAAATATACTCTATAAAGAATATGGACGTAATCAACTTAGAACCGACAGAAGACACTCCAAAAGTAATCTTAGACAAAGACCGTCAGGTATTCGAAATATCTGGTCGTTCTCTTCCTGAAGATGCAGCCGAATTTTATCAGCCTATCTTAGACTGGCTTGATGAGTACGAAAATCAAGTAAACCCAGATACCAAGTTTATGTTTAAGTTAGAGTACTTTAATACAGCCTCTTCAAAACTTATCTTAGATATTCTTTCTAAGCTAGAAGAAATTGAAGGTGCATCTGTAATTTGGTATTTTCACGAGGATGATGAAGATATGGAAGAAGCAGGAGAAGAATTTTCTGACCTTGTAGATATTCCATTTGATTTCAAAACCTATTAAAATGAATAAAGTAGATTATCAAAATACATTTATTTTTTGATAAAAAACTATCTTAACTATGCCTTTATATATAGAATTATTTTTTAATCCTATATAAAATAATAGAATATAATAATTGAAGTAACGTAAATATCATTTGTACTTTCTATTCTTATACCTATTATAACCAATGATTTACTTTTTATAGGGTAATTTCGCTCAGAGTGTTCTCTATTCGAAGTTTGCCCTTTTATGCCTTTTGAGTAAAACTATTTTCTATTTAGAAAATTATTCATACCATTATAACATAGTACTACCAAAAGAAAGATAAAGAATAGAATATGAGTGAGGAAATACTAAAAGCCCTAACCCAATTATTTGCAGTTGTCTCTAAACAAGACGGTGGCGTATCAGAAGCTGAGCGTAATTTTGTTATTCGATTCTTCGAACAAGAATTAGACAGAAAAAGGCTTAGTGAATATGTTACGCTCTATGACCAGTATGCAGAATTTGGAGTAGGAGGAGAAGATAAAGAAACTCAAAAAGGCGAAGAAGCAACAGCAGAAAATCCTGAAGATATAGTAATAATAACAGAAGGGAAAACTCCTGAAGAAATAGAGCAGCAGGAGAAAGATAAAGCTAGGGCAATAAAAAGAGCAGCTAGAAAAGCAAAAAAAGCAGCAGAAGGAGGAAGTAGTGGTAATATTCAGCTAAAAGATAGTATGCGTACTTTAAAAGTATGTAAGAATATCAATAAAACACTTGCACAAAAACAAAAAGTAATTGTTACATTCAAGATTTTGGAGATGCTTGCCGTCGACAGAAACTTTAGTAGTCATAGATTAGAAATTATCAAAACAGCTTCTCAAATCTTCAAAATACCAAAAGAAGAGTACGAGCTAATGGAAAATTTTGTTATGTCAACAGATTCTCCTCAAATGTTTGATTCTCCAGACCTGTTAGTTTTTGATGAAGAAGCTCCTCCAATAGAAAGTAGAAAAAAATTCATTGATTCAGGGCTTTTAGATGGCGAAATTGTGTTTATTCGTCTGAAAAGTGTTGATTTATACTTCACAAAGTATAATGGAAATGATGAGATTTTCTTAAATGGTCAGCTTGTCAAGAAAGATACGATTGTTCTTTTCTCAAATGGTAGTGTTTTCAAAACACCAAAAGGTGCGCCTCTTTATTATAGTGACTTAGTTACTCGTTATAATGATACAGCACAGCAAAACCCTATTTCATTCAATGCTATTAATTTAGACTTTCGTTTTCCAGACGGAACTATTGGTCTTCGAAATGTAAATATAGCAGAAGGTCCAGGCAAACTCCTAAGTATAATGGGAGCAAGTGGAGCAGGAAAAACTACGCTTCTCAATGTTTTGGCTGGTTTGGAGAGTCCATATAAGGGAGAAGTTCGTATAAATGGTTTTAATCTTCATACAGAATCTGATAAAGTAGAAGGTGTAATTGGCTATGTTTCTCAAGATGATTTATTGATAGAAGAACTTAGTGTTTATCAAAATTTGTATTACAATGCCAAACTTTGTTTCAAAAACCTTAGTGAAGAAGAGTTAGATGCTCGTGTAATGGAGGTTTTGGCAAGTTTAGGATTAGATAGGATTAAAGATATTACTGTTGGTAGTGTTCTGAATAAAATGATTAGTGGAGGGCAGCGTAAACGTTTGAATATTGCGTTAGAGCTTATTCGTGAGCCTGCTGTCATGTTTGTGGATGAGCCTACGTCGGGTCTTTCTTCCCGAGATTCTGAAAATGTAATTGACCTTTTGAAAGAACTTTCTCTCAAAGGAAAACTCATTTTTGTAGTTATTCATCAGCCTTCATCAGACATTTATAAAATGTTTGATAAAATGATTTTGCTAGATACAGGTGGTTATCCTATTTATTATGGAAATCCTGTTGAAGCGATTGCTTACTTTAAGCGTGCAACTAATCAAGTTGGAAGTGATAATGGACAATGCCAAACCTGTGGTACTGTTACGCCAGAGCTTTTATTCAATATTATTGAAGCACGAGTAGTAAATGAATACGGAGAATATACAGGTGTCAGAAAAATTGCTCCTGCTGAATGGAATGACCTTTACAAACAAACTCATTCTATTACACCAGTAGAAACAGTCAATGAGCCACCACCCAACTCATTAAGTATTCCTTCAAAGATAAAACAAGCTGCTATTTTTACGACTAGAGATTTTCTCTCTAAGATTAGTAATACGCAGTATATGATGATTAATTTATTAGAAGCTCCTTTGCTTGCACTTTTACTTTCTGTAATTGTTCGTTTCAAAAATGCAAAAGATGCCGAAGAGTATGTTTTTAGATATAATGATAATGTTCCTGCTTATATGCTAATTGCTATTATTGTTGCTCTTTTTATGGGACTGACAGTAAGTGCAGAGGAAATTATTCGGGATAGGAAAATTCAAAGGCGAGAATCATTCTTAAATTTGAGTAGAATGAGTTATCTGACTTCGAAAGTAGGTATTTTGTTTACCCTTTCAGCTATTCAAACGCTTACTTTTGCGCTCATTGGTAATACTGTTTTAGAAATTCAAGGCATGTACTGGCAATATTGGCTTGTTTTATTTACTATTTCTTGCTTTGCAAATGCCTTAGGATTGAATATTTCAGCTTCTTTCAATTCGGCCGTAACTGTTTATATATTGATTCCACTTCTTTTGATTCCTCAAATGATTTTGAGTGGTGCAATTTTTAGATTTGACCAGCTTAATAACTCTATTGTAGAAAAAGGACGTATTCCACTTATTGCCGATTTTATGGCTTCTCGTTGGGCGTATGAGGCATTAGCTGTCGAACAGTTTAAAGATAATCCTTTCGAAAGGCAGATTTTTGATGTAGAATTTGAGATTAGTCAGTATCAACATAAAGCTAATTTTTGGATTCCTAAAATGCAAGAAATTCTAGACCGAGCAGCTAATTATGCAGAAAGCGCACAAAATGAAACGGCTGATTCAGTTATGGTTTTACTTCAAAATGACATTGCCCTCCTTCACCATGAGTGGGAAAGTGAGAAAGTAAATGAAATACTTGACCGTTTGAAAATTCAAGCTGAAGACATGGAACTCTCTTCGGAAGAACAAAAACTATTAAATATTGACTTAGATAAAATGCTTCAAATCATAGAATTTGATAGGGCAATGGCTGATAAATTAAAGGCTGTGTTACAAATGATTCGTGATAAAGCATATAACCCTATATTTGTTGCTGCTAATGAACGAAAAGATAGTATCATCAATGCTATGGAACAAGACCCATCAAATAAACTATCAGTAGTTGATTTGAAAAATAAATACACAAATGAATACTTGGAGTCACAAGTAAAAAATGAGATGATAAAAGATAAGTATGTAGAAGGAAATGGATTTTTGGTACAACAAACAGATCCTATTTTTGCTATTCGTAATCCAAATAATATTTCTAATCCTTTAGATTATCGTACTCACTTTTATGCTCCTGAAAAACATTTCTTTGGTCGTTATTTTGACACTATGTGGTTCAATGTACTTGTCATGTGGGCAATGACTATTTTCCTACTTATTACACTTTATTTTGAATGGCTCAAAAAAATAATTGATATACTTGGAAGCATTAGCTTTAAAACGAAGAAAAAATAACTTTAGGTTATTACTTGATTTTTCTAATAGATTTACTAAATTTAGTTTATTATTTCACTTGCTCTTGCGTTTGAAGTAGGCTAAAAATTAAAATTCAATTACTTTAGATATTTTGTTTTACATAAAATCAAATTTGCTAAGTAATACATTAACCAAAAAGTTATATTAAAATTATTTCAATTACGCCAATACTCTCTTATATGAAACATTTATTTTATTCTATCTATATTAGTTCTCTCAGCACTTTATCTGAGAAAAAAATGCTTTCTATGAAAAAATTACCACTCATCGCTTTTGTGCTTACTTTTGGTCTTTTTACACTTACATCTTGTGATGACAAGCCAAAAGAAGACTCTACTGAAACTACAACAGAAGCCAATGCAGGCACTACGGACTCAGGAGCTGACGAAGATATTTTAGCACCAGGAGTTATGAATGATATTATTCAGTCAATTCCTTCCCCTTTAGAAGTTTCTATTTTGATAAAAGATTTAGGAACAGATTATCACAAAGATAATTTGAGTAATCCTGATTTGGTAGATAATTATACCAATAACTACAAAAAAGCTCTAAACTTAGGTGTTTATAGTACAGATTTGGGTTATGCTAATATTTATGAAAAAAATCAAGATGCTCTAAACTACCTTAATTCTGTCAAAAAATTGGCTGATGGACTTAATATCGGACAGTTTTTTGACTATACGACCATCAAAAAATTGACTCAATCAAATAAAGATTTAGATTCTCTTTTACAGCTTACTACTCAAAATTTTGAGAAAATCAATACAGAACTTCGTAAACAAAAACGTGAGTATTTAAGTATTCTTATCCTTACTGGGGGTTGGTTAGAAGCAAATTATATCACATCTTTAGTGTATAAAGAAAGTAACAATGCAGACCTAAGAGAAAAAATAGGAGAGCAAAAACTTGTTTTAAATCGAATTCTTTTAGTTTTGAATGTATATAAAAACAAACCTAATTTTAGTGGTTTCATAGCTGATTTGGAAGAACTCAAAAAAGTGTATGAAAACGTAGAAATTGTAGAAAAAGACGGACAACCAAAAATGGAAGTAGTAAATGGTGAAATTGTCATTACAGATACAAAAGAAACGGTCGTTAATATTTCCGAATCTGATGTACAATCTATCAACAGTTTGGTAGCTTCTATCCGTAATAAAATTATTAGTAATTAAATTGCACCATAATTTGAGGTGTATAAATGTAATCAAAAAGTGTCTTTATTAGCTTAAAAAGGTGTTTTTAGCAAGAAATTACTAGAAATTCTAAGATTGGACGGTTTTTTGATTACATCACATGGAAGAAGCGTATATACTAAAAATAATAATCAATAAATAGTTATTGATTATTTGAAAGATAAATTAATAAATAGACTAAAATTTATCTTTACCTTTACCACTCTTCTAAAATGTAATAAAACCTTTAGTATAATTTGAGTATGATTTATTAGGTTAGGAGAAACGTTTCTTTATTTTTATCTATCTTTTTTACTTTTGGAAAAGTATTTGCAACATCACTCATTATTAACCTAATTGTTACATTAATTATACTATTTCCTAATTCCTAATTGAACAAGTTTTTGTCCAAATAAGCAAAACGTATGAAACATTTATTAATTCTTTTCTGTGCTTTTTTCTTTGTCGCATTTGCAGCTACTGATGCTCAAGCGCAATGTAATACTGACCTTTATAACAACCTTGCGCTCAAAAAGCTTGCTCCAGGTTATACATTTGTCAAGAGTTACCGTATTGACGGTAAAGGAGGACAACGTAAAAAAATTGAATATACATGTGTATTCAGTAAAGGTACTGATTATATGATTCGTATGGCAGGTAAAGATGGAGGCCCAAATGGTCTTATTGCTACTCTTTATGACTCTCGTCGTTCACAATTAGCAACAAGTTACCTTAATAATAAGTATTATGATGGTTTGACCTTCAAATGTGCTTCTACTGGTATTTATTATTTGAGTTTTACTTTTAAAGATTCAAATAGCTATTGTGGAGCAGCCGTTTTAGGCTTCCGTCGCTAGAAAGTTAGAAACTAACTCACTACCTATATAGAAAACTGTACTAGAAAAATAGTACGCTAATTGTATGAATTAGCCAAAAATTAACAGAGCAAAAGAGCAAATCTTTTGCTCTTTTTTTTGGTGTACAAACTACAGAACCCCTTATATTAGCATCATGACAAAAAAAACAATATCATTTTCACATCAAGCTAGGTATTGTACCTTTGGAGAGTTATCTAATCAAACAGAAAATATTTGGATAATTTTTCACGGATATGGACAATTAGCTGAATATTTTATAAAAAAATTTGAAAAATTAAATACGAATAAAAACTATATAATTGCTCCTCAAGGACTTTCAACAGCTTATTTAGAAAGTTTTACAGGACGAGTAGGTGCAAATTGGATGACCAAGCACGACAGAGAGTTAGATATTGAGAATAACCTGCATTATTTAGAAACTTTAATCAAAACTGAACTAGCTGAAATCTCTATTACTGACAAAAAAATTATTGTTTTAGGATTTTCACAGGGAGCAGCTACGGCAAGTCGTTGGATTGCTCATACAAATTATAAAGTCTATAATTTTCTAGTTTGGGGAGGAATGATAGCTCACGATATAGATTCTATTTTTTATAAAAAAATGCATGATAAAATAACACTTTTTTATGGAGATAAAGATGAGTTTATAAGTGAGGAGGGCTTAAAAACAAGCCTTATGAAATTAGAAAAGTTAGGTATCAGTCCAAAATTAATTCCTTATAAAGGCTCTCATAAAATTTATACAGAAGTATTGAATGATTTTATTGAAAACTCTTTACCTTAGTTTTTAGTTAATTAAATTATAGAGAAAGTCATTACCCATTTTTTAAACTAAAATTTTATACTAAATATGACAAAAGCAAGCCCTACAAACTTTACAGAAGAAGATTTTGAACAACAAAAAAATCCTATTGTTACACCTAATTCTCAAATTGAAGTAGAGGAACAGGTAGAAAAATCTCAATTCTATAAAACAGCAAGTAAAAAAGCCATTAAAGTAATTGCAAGCAGAAATAAAATGTTTGCTTTGCTAAATAAAGCCTACAATCATTTTAATAATAAAGAAAATGACCGACCGATGAGTCAAGAGGTAAAGGAAAAATTCAAAACTCTTTTACGTTTGATTCGTGCGCTTTATAAGAAAGAATATAAAGATTTTCCTTGGGGTTCACTTGTCAAAGCTACGGCAACTATTATTTATTTGGTTTCACCTTTAGATTTAATTCCTGATTTTATTCCTTTTGTTGGAATGATGGATGACTTTGCTCTAATTTCTTGGACAATAGGTTCTTTGAGTGATGACATTAGAGACTTTGAAAACTGGGAAGAAGCACAGTTAATTGCTCAACAGACTACTTAATAAATAATAGACCAGAGTAGATTTAACTTATTATTTTAATTTCTTGATGTTATAGCTAATGGTTTCCAAACTGTTAGCTATTTTTAATTTTGAGTAGTTTTACAAAAAATAATAAAACTATTGCTTTCAATCAAACGTTAGTTTAATTGATAAGAACTGTATTATCAATTCAAATTATAAAAAAACGATAGTTATATATAAAACTTTATGGAACGCAAATCACAAGACAATATTCCCACTAGCAAAGTACAACGAGCTGCAAAATTTGCCAAAACAGGTGTAAAATTGGGTGCAAATTATGTAAAACACTATGCCAAAAAAACAATAAATCCAAACCTTAGCCGTCAAGAATTAGATGATGCAAATGCTAGTGATGTCTATGAAACATTGAGCGAACTAAAAGGAAGTGCTTTGAAGGTCGCACAAATGATGTCTATGAGCGAAGGAATGCTACCAAATGCATATAGTGAAAAATTCAAAATGGCTCAATATACTGCACCTCCTTTGTCATTTCCATTAGTTGTCAAAACGTTTAGGCAATATTTGGGTAAAAGTCCAAATGATATTTTTGATGATTTTACAAAAGATGCCATCAATGCAGCGTCTATTGGACAAGTTCATAAAGCAAAAATTGGAGATAAAACTTTTGCTGTCAAAATTCAATATCCAGGGGTAGCTGAAAGTATAGATTCTGATTTGAGAATGGTAAAACCGTTTGCAATGCAGATTTTGGGACTTAGTGAGCGTGATTTGGAGATTTATATGAAAGAAGTAGGTGATATGTTAAAGTCTGAAACCAATTATAACTTAGAATTAGAACGTTCTCAAAAACTAGCAAAACTAACTCAAGAAGCTGTTCCAAATGCTATTTTTCCAGAATATTATCCAGAATATTCTTCAGAAAGAATTCTGACAATGGACTTTTTGGAAGGAATGCACTTAAAAGAGTTTTTGGCTACCAATCCGTCGCAAGAAATCAAAAATAAAGTTGCTCAAACGCTGTGGGATTTTTATGATTATCAAATGCATATTTTGAAGGAAGTACACGCAGACCCACACCCTGGTAATTTCTTAATGAAAGAAGATGGAAGAGTTGGTTTTATTGATTTTGGTGCAGTAAAAGTAATCCCAGAAGAATATTATTTACAGCATTTTAGTATAATGGAAAAAAATATATTAGAAGATGATGCTCAATTAGAAACTGCCTTTGAAGGATTAGGATTTTTGATGGACGATGATACACCACAACAAAGAGCGTTTTTTAAAGGTGTTTTTAAAGAATTATTATCGCTTTCTATGAAACCTTTTCATAGTGATACATTTTATTTTGGAGATAAAAAATACTTTAATGATTTGAATGAGTTTGGTGAGCGTCTTTCCAAGATGCCAGAACTTCGCAACTCAAAACAAGCAAGAGGGTCGCAGCATTCACTTTATTTGAACCGAACCTATTTTGGTTTGTACTTCTTATTACACGAACTCAATGCTACTGTAAATACAGATTCCTATTGGTATAAAAACAAAAAAGCGTAATACTACCATTTATTAGATAAACTTCAAACCTATCAGATTCTTTTGAAATTTGATAGGTTTTGTTTTGTCCCCAAATTAACAGAACCTAAAAACTGGTTTATCTAATTTTTTATTGCATTCTGCTAGTTTTTTTTTATCTTTCCTAGATAAGAACAAAACCAATATCACAATACAGGAAAACTGTCTTTTTAGCAGGCACTAAAAAAATTTATGTCATATTTATTTCAATTTTCTAGTAAAAATAATTTATCATTTCTTCGTATAGTAGTCTTTCTTATTTTCCTTATTTCTCAAAATACGGTTTCTGTTCTCTATGCACAAGAAACTATTTTGGATTGGCGTTTTGATAAACTGACTTCTCAAGATGGATTATCTCAAAACACAGTTACTTCCATGTTACAAGATAATCTTGGTTTTGTTTGGATAGGAACTCAAAACGGACTTAATCGATATGATGCTAGTAATTTTAAGACCTACAAAGTAGAACAAAACAAAAATTCAATTCCTGATAATCATATTACTTTCCTGCTACAAACCGAAGATAATTTTATTTGGATAGGAACTCAAGATGGTGGACTTTCTAAGCTCAATACCATCACAGAACAATTTGAAACCTTTGCTCACGACCCACAAAACCCTCTTAGCCTTAGTGCTGGGGCTGTTACTTCTATTCTAAAAGATTCTAAAAACAGACTTTGGGTAGGCACTTCTATTGGAGGACTGAATCTTTTTAATCCTCAAACCAAAACCTTTGACCATTATAGAAATGACGAGCGCAATCAAAATTCATTAGCTCAAAATCATATTACAGATATACTAGAAGATAATCAAAAACGTCTTTGGATAGCAACTGCTGAAGGTGGTTTAGACCGTTTTGAGGAAAACGAAAATAAGTTTGTGCATTTCAGACCTAGTATTTATGGAAGTAGCTCAAGCGCACCAAGTAGTGAACAGATTGTAGGGTTAGAAATAATCAAAAAACAAGATTCTGAAAGCAGACAATTAACTAATAAATTGTGGATTGCTACTCGGGATGGAGGTATTAATAGTTTAGATTTGGATACCGAGATTTTTACAGTTTTGGAAGCACAAGAACAAAAGACAATAGATAAAACAGGAAAACCAACTACAAAAAATCTTTTTTCGGGTAAAATAATTACTACTTTTGAGAGTTTTGGAGATGAGATTTTTATAGGTACACAAGAAGATGGTATTTTGATTATCAATACTTCAAACAATCAAATAAAACGCCTTGAATCTAATCCTTCATTGCGTTATTCACTCAGCAACAATCATATTACAAGTATTTTTAAAGACAATCAAAATAGTCTTTGGATAGGAACTCTTGCCGAAGGAATTAATAAATTTAATCCTATCAAAAATAAATTTGCTCACTTTAGAGAAGAAGCCGACAAACCCAAAAGTCTTCCTGATAGCAGAATTACAAGTATCTTTAAAGCCCAAAATGATAACCTTTGGATAGGAACAGCGAGTGGAGGAATTACTCTCTTAACACCTAAAAATCAAAAAGAAAGAATTTTCAAGACCTATCAACACCGAGAAAAAGATGAAACGACTATTGCAAGTGATAAAGTTTCGGTTGTTTATGAAGATAGACAAAATCAAATTTGGGTAGGAACATCAGAAGGTTTGGAACTTTTCAATGATAAAAAACAGACTTTCGAACAGGTTTTGCTTTATAATGAAAAACTAACCAATCCAAAGAAAACATCAGTAAAAGAGATTTATCAAGATACAAAAAATAATTATTGGATAGGCTTGTATCAACAAGGTCTTTTACAATTATTACCCTCTGGAGAAACACAGCTTTTCAAAAATGAAACCTACAATGATTTTAGTTTAAGTAATAATTATGTCAGAGTAATTTTTGAGGATAGAATAGGAAACCTTTGGATAGGAACAGAAGATGGACTAAATCTATACGATAACAGCCCAAATAGTGAAAAATTTGTGCGTTATATGCACCAAATTGAAAATGAAAATAGTATCAGTAATGATGAAATTCTGTCTATTACAGAAGATGATGATGGAAATATTTGGATAGGAACAGCCAATGGACTAAATAAATTTGATGTAAAAAAGGGGCTTTTTACAGTTTTTACAGAAAAAGATGGTTTACCAAACAATATAATTCATGGAGTTGTTTGTGATATACAAAACCGTATTTGGGTTACTACTAGCCAAGGAGTAGCAGAAATTGACCCTTATTCAAAAACGATTCGTTCGTATGATATGTCGGATGGATTACAGAGCAACGAATTTATTTCAGGTTCGGTTTTTCAAGAAAAAATTATTGATAAACAGACAGGAGAAGAAAAACAAGGTTTCATTTATTTTGGTGGAATAAATGGCTTTAACCGTTTCAACCCTGATAGTTTGAGTTATAATACAGATGTTCCAAAACTTGTTTTTACGCAATTTTCACTTTTTAATAAAGCAATTTCTCCCTCTGATAAAAATTCATATTTAGAAAAAGCAATTCCTTACACCAATGAAATTACATTGCCTTATGATGCAAATGTTTTTTCTATTGACTTTTCTGTTTTGGATTTTATTGCACCCCATAAAACTAGATATTCGTATTACTTAGAAGGATTTGATAAAGAATGGCATTTTACTGACCGAAATTTTGTTACTTATACCAACCTAACTTCGGGTAGTTATGTCTTGAAAGTAAAAGGCTCAAATAGTGATGGAATTTGGAATGATACAGGAATTGAGATAAAAATCATCGTAACACCTCCTTTTTGGCGTGCATGGTGGTTTATTACGCTTAGTGTTTTTCTGTTTTTAGTGATTACAATAGGTGGATATAATGTAAGAACCTACCAAATTCAAGAACAAAAACGTCGTTTGGAGTACCAAGTAGAAGAACGAACAAATGAACTAGCTGAAAAAACATGGGAGTTAGAAAGTCAGACCAAGCAGTTGGCTAATCAAAATTCTCTTTTAGAAAAACAGTCAAAAGAAATTCAAGTCGCTTATGATAATGTAAATATTCTGAGTGAAGTAGGACAAAAAATTACTTCTACGTTGGATATGCGCCAAATGATAGAAACTGTTTATCAAAATGTGAGTGGACTGATGCCTGTTGATAGATTTGGAATTGGAGTTTTTAATGAAGAATCACAGCGTTTGGAATTTCCATTTTTTGTAGAAGGAGAAACTTATTTTCCATTTCATACCAAGTCTTTGAGAGACAAAAAACGTCTTTCTGTTCTTTGTTATGAAAGTCAGAAAGAAATTGTTATTCAAGATTTTGAAAAAGAAAATAAAAACTACACCAATGAGCATGCCAGTAAAGGAATAGAAATGGAACTTGGCAAAACACCAAAATCAGCAGCTTATTTTCCATTAAGTGTAGAACAACATGCTATCGGAATTCTGACAGTTCAGAGTTTTGAAAAAAATGCGTATTCTAGTCAGCACCTTACTATTTTGCGTTCATTAGCTGCTTATACTTCTATTGCTTTGGATAATGCACGAGCTTACAAAACCATTGAAACCAACAATAGAAATATTACAGATTCTATTCGTTACGCACTCACTATTCAACAGGCAATGTTGCCAGAAAAAGAGCTTCTCAACTCACTTTTTGACTCTCATTTTGTAATCTTCAAACCTCTTTCTATGGTTTCGGGAGATTTTTATTGGGTAAGTAAAATAGAAACTGAAATTGATGGAATAATTCAGACACGTACCTATGCAGCCATCATTGATTGTACAGGACACGGCGTACCAGGGGGATTTATGTCCGTTATTGGTAAAACTCTTTTAGATGAAATTGTACAGACACATCAAATAAAAGAACCTGCCAAAATATTGGAGTTGTTAGATAAAAATACTCGTGCCGTTTTGAAACAAGACCAAACTTCTAATGATGACGGAATGGATGTTGCACTTTTTTGTATGGAAGAAGAGGAAGAAAACAAATTCAAAATTACTTTTTCAGGTGCAAAACGACCTTTGTATTTTATTGAAAAATCAGATAAATCTCCAAAAATAAAAACGATAAAAGGCGACCGTCGTTCGATTGGTGGACGCACAAGAAACAACCCAATTCCATTTACAGATAATGAAATTATTTTAGGAAAAGGTTCATTGATTTATCTCACGACAGATGGTTTTGCAGACCAACCTAACCCAGAACGTAAAAAAATTGGTTCTTTAGACCTGCGAAATTTCATAGAAAAAAATGCTCCAAAAATAATGTCCAAACAGCGTACTGAATTACTTAACCTTTTGAAAGAACATCAACAAGAGAGCGCACAAGTAGATGATATTAGCTTGATAGGGATTAAGATTTAATTTTTATCTAGTCTTTAGCTTCATTTTTAGCTTTACCTTCAATTTCCTTTTCTGCGTCTTCGGTTTCTTTGTCTTCTGCTTTTTGTGGTTCATTGATTATTTTTTCTTCAGCTTCTTTTTCTTCTTCATCTTGTGTTTCCAAATCATTTGAGGTATTTTTTTGCCAAACTCTATGTCTTCTAATTGCTATTTTTCGTGCTTTTTCTATACTGACATTAATTTCAAAGCCAAACAAAATCACTAAAGAAATTACAAAAAGCCAAAACATAAACCCAATAAAAGTACCAATAGAACCATACAGACGGTTATAAGTATTAAAATAACTGATATAAGAAGAAAAACCAACTGAAACCAATACACAAGAAAGTGAAGCCAAAACAGCTCCCACACCATAGGTGCGCCAAGGAATTTTGAGGGCAGGTGCAAAACGGTACAACATCGAAAGAGTGAGAAGAATAATCAAAAAGGCAACAATATATCGTAGAATCTGAATACTATAATACAGTCCATCTTGACTCATTAGGTCATGAAAAATCAAAAAATTGAGTAAAGATTCTCCTACAATAATAAGTACAATCGTCAATAATAAAAGAACTGTAAAAATAAGTGTAAGACTAAGAGCTGTAATTCTTTTATGAATAAAATTTCTTTTATCAATAATTCGTTGAGAACGACTAAAAGCATCCATAAAACCAATCGTTCCACTTGTCGCAGCAAAAAGAGCAGCCACAAAACCAAAAGACAAAAGTCCTCCACGCTGTTTGCTAACTACATCATAAATTGTCGTATCTATAAAAGCATAAATTCCATTAGGCACAATGGCATTGAGTTCTGTAAAAATACGTTCTTCCAAATCTGGAATTTGTAGATAAGGAATAAGTGTAAACAAGAAAATCACAAATGGAAAAATAGCTAAGGTAAGATTAAAAGCAATTCCACTTGCACGGTCTGGAACGGCATCTTTTTGTATTTTGGAAAAAAAAATTCCCAAAATTAAGTATAAATTAAACTCTGGATTTTTTCTAAAATAAATATTTTCCAAAAAACGCTCAAAACCTTCTATTCGTTTATGGTTACGAATGTTGTGAGAAGTTTTTTTGAGTCGTTCCTGTATTTTTTTACGCATAAATTCAAGTTGGTTTAGCTAGGCGAAGGTAGCTAATAAAGTCTGCTTGTGTGTATAATTTATTCAACTGATAAAAAAAACAAATAGTTTTTACATTCAATTTAAACAAAAATCTAGTTAGAAAACCAATTATTCAAATAATTAATTATTTTTCTACACCCAAAACATGTATTTTCAATATTTTATTGTTACATTTTTACAAAAAATAATAAGCTAACTTAAAGATAGAGATAGATTTAACGTTCAGACTTGTCATTTTTCAATTAAGAGATTACCTTTGTCTTATTGGACTTATTATATCGAAGTTATTTAAGAATTAGTTTGCATGTATTTGTTGGTGTCGCTACGCTAAAACACCAACAAAGGCTATGTTTATCTTTCCTTAGAAATGGGGTTGCAAACCCACTTCTAAGGAAGAATGAACATTCTTAAACAACTTCATCAAAAAATAACAAGAAATAATAAGTTTGCAACTTTACTCAGATTCATTCCCAAAAACACATTTTATTCATGGCTCAAATTCAGCATATTCACGCACGTCAAATTTTAGATTCAAGAGGAAATCCAACTATTGAAGTAGATTTACACACTTCGAAAGGAAATATGGGACGTGCTGCCGTTCCTTCTGGGGCATCGACAGGAAAACACGAAGCCGTCGAACTTAGAGATAATGATGCAACTGCATTTTTAGGAAAAGGCGTTTTACAAGCTGTAAAACATGTAAATGAAATTATTGCACCTGAGCTAATTGGTTTTTCAGTTTTTGACCAGAATATCGTCGACAAATTGATGATTGAAATTGATGGTACACCAAATAAATCAAAGGTAGGCGCAAATGCGATGCTTGGTATTTCGCTTGCACTTTCAAAGGCTGCTGCAAAAGAGGCAAATCTTCCTTTGTATCGTTATATTGGTGGTGTAAATGCAAATACACTTCCTGTACCGATGATGAATATTTTGAATGGAGGTTCGCATGCTGACAATGCTATTGATTTTCAAGAATTTATGATTATGCCTGTTGGCGCAGAACGTTTTTCAGATTCATTGAGAATGGGAACAGAAATTTTCCATCATTTAAAAACAGTTTTGAAGGAAAATGGACTTTCTACTAATGTAGGCGATGAAGGTGGTTTTGCTCCAAATCTTCGCTCAAATGTAGAAGCGATTGAAGTCGTTTTGCAAGCGATTGAAGCAGCAGGATACAAAGCTGGAAAAGATGTTTTTATTGCTCTTGATGCTGCAAGTTCTGAATTTTATGATGCAAAAGAACAAGTTTATCACTTCCATAAATCAACTGGCGACAAACTTACTTCTGAGCAAATGGCTGAATATTGGGCTGATTGGTGCAAGCAATATCCTATTTTATCTATCGAAGACGGAATGGATGAAGACGATTGGAATGGATGGCAAAAACTTACACAACTTGTTGGCGATAGAGTTCAATTAGTAGGTGATGACCTTTTTGTAACAAATGTAAAGAGATTACAAGAAGGAATTGAAAAGCAAGTTGCAAATTCAGTTTTGATAAAAGTAAATCAAATTGGAACGCTTACAGAAACAATAAATACTGTAAATCTTGCTCATAGGAACGAATATAAAACAGTTATGTCGCACAGAAGTGGCGAAACAGAAGATAATACCATTGCAGATTTGGCAGTAGCTCTTAATACTGGACAAATCAAAACAGGGTCGGCTTCTCGCTCTGACCGTATGGCAAAATACAACCAACTTCTTAGAATTGAGGAAGAGTTAGGCGAAGCTGCTTATTTCCCTGGACTGGATTTCTAAGAAATTATATCATATTGGTAGGTTAAAGGCTTGCTTTTGACTGTATTAGGATTTTTACCATACTACTAGACATTTTCAAATAAATAGGTCAGTCCCAGAGGGCAGACCGTCTATATAAAACTAAAAACAAGTAAAATTGACTATAAACAGTCTGCTCTACGAGGCTGACCTATACAGTAATTAGTAAAATGTCTAGTAGTATGGATTTTTACAAAAAAATCACTTTACAAAACTCAAAGGCAAGCCTTTGCCCTACTAATTTCAAATTTTGCTATTTCTTATTCAAAATACTTTTTAGTCGTTTTGTAATAAAATAGGGCGAATTTGGATCTAACTTATTTTGAATTCTTTTAAAAAAAGAAGGTTTTCCAAACTGTTTTTTTAGTGTCTTTTCTACTTCTTTTCTTCCTTCATTTTCAATAGTGATTGGAATTGTTTTTAATTCTAAAAAATCAATTACAGGACTATTAAAAAATAAATCTTCTTCGCTACAATGTGTTCCCGTTACATCAAAACCAATATTTTTTGATAATGAATATTTAGGAAACAAAAAACAGCCTTTTTCTAAAAACATTGTTGCCATCAAAAAAACAGCCCATGAATCTATTTTTTGTTCTCGTTGTGCTTCCAATATTTGATAATAATAATAACTACCAAAATTATATTCTTTTGCAGTAATTGATTTTTCTTCAAACTTTCTAAATATACTTTCTATATCAAAATTTATTTTATTCCAAGTTGTTTTCCATGTAGCCCAACCCCAAGAAGAATTAATAGGTAAAAAAAAAGTTTCTTGATTTATACTGGTTTCATTTTCCAATGGATAGGCATAAGCTGAAATTCCCCAAACTTTATCTTCCTTTTCATATTTTTCTAAGGCTTCATTCATATACTTTAAAAAACCTTTTTGTGGAACAATATCATCTTCCAAAACAATTACTTTTTCATATTTATTAATCTGTTCTGTAATTCCCTCTTTTACTGATTTAGCTAATCCTTTATTTGATTCAGATTCGTAAATTTCAATACTCAAAAAATGAGTCTCTTTTTGTGCTTTAAACTCTCTCAAAATGGTTCTGGTCTGTTCAATTTCTTCTTTATCCTTTGAAGAAGAATTTGTTTTTGCTCCGTCTGAATAAATAATAAGAGGAGTATCTTTTGACTTTTGACACAAGGACAAAGCCTCCAAAACTTGCTTAGTATGATTGGAACGCTTATAAACAAATAAAATAACAGGAGAAAGCATCATAAGAAGAATTAAAAATTACGGATTACGGATTACGGATTACGGAATTAACGCATTGATTATCAATACCTTTAAGTTAATATTCAATTTTCATTCAACAGAAAAAATCCTTTACAAATCTAATTTATAAAGGATTTTTGAGAAAATACTATTTATTTTACTTTTACACAGACAGGAAGTCTGTGATACAATTATAATTAATAATAATTATTAAGCATAACTGGCATAACAAGCATTAAAATATCTTCGCCTTCTGCTGGTTCGTGTGGATATAATAAGGCTGCACGATTTGGCTCAGAAAATTCGAAATGAACTGTATCACAATTTAGGTTAGATAACATTTCCATTAAGAATTTGCCATTAAAACCAATTTCTAAACTTTCGCCATCATAATCACAAGGCAAGTTTTCTTTTGCTTCGTTTGAGAAATCAACGTCTTCTGCCGAAATAAGCAAATTATTGTTTTCTAATTTGAAACGAATTTGTTGAGATGTTTTATTTGCATAGATAGAAATACGTTTCAACGAACCCAAAAGCTGCTGACGGTCAATATTTAAGTTTTTGTCGTTACTTGTCGGAATTACATTTTCATAATCTGGAAAACGCTCATCAATCAAACGACTTACCATTTTGATATTGGCAAAACTAAAAAATACATTTGTATCATTAAACTCTAACTGAATTTCTTGAGGAGAAGAAGGCAACGCATTTTTTAATTGCTCAAATGCTTTCCCTGGAATAATAATCGAAGAATTGCTATTTCCTTCTGTTCCTTCATAACGATAACGTACCAAACGGTGTGAATCTGTTGCTACAAAATTTGTTTTTCCATCAGTTAGATTCACAAAAATGCCATTCATTGCAGGTTTCATTTCGTCCGAACTAACAGCAAAAAGAGCATACGCAATAGCACTGGAAATAACATCTGATGAAAACATTAAATTTGTCGTATTTTTTGGCTCAGCAGGACGAGGAAAATCTCCAGCATCTTCTCCAGCCAATGTATAACGACCATTATCTGATAAAATTTCGATACCGTGAGATTCTGTATCAATCGTAAAAGTGATAGGTTGCTCTGGCAAATTGCGAAGTGTATCCAAAAGCATACGAGCAGGAACAGCTACATTTGCTTTTTCATCTGTTTCAACAGCCGTTTCCAAAGTCATTGCATTTTGTAAATCGGAAGCCGTTACACGCAAAAGACCATCACTAATCTCAAATAAAAAATTTTCTAAAATGGGAATAACAGGATTGCTAGGAACAAGTCCTTTAAGCGAATTGAGTTGTTTGAGCAGCGCAGCCGACGAAACAATAAACTTCATATCGTATATATTAAATGGTAAATTATTTTTTTTTGTAGGACTACAAAGATAAAAATTTGTAGTGCCTTAACATAACCTTTGAGAAAATTTCTTTGACTTTTTTTATGGAAATTTTAAAAAGGTTAGATAAGTGATAATTTGCTTATAGAAAATAAAAAATTGATTTTCTATAATAAATTACTGGTATTTTTACTTGAGAGAGTAATATTATATCCGTTCTAATTCCCACTCCCAAATAATCCCTTCTTCTTCGTCTTCTAGTTCATCTATTTTCTGAAAACCAGATTTTGATAATACTTTTGTTGAAGCATTTTCTTGCCCTAATGTATGTGCTTGAATAGATTTTACTTTTTCAAAACTAAAAGCATTATCAATAAGAATCTTTGCTAATTCTGTTGCAAGTCCTTTATTTCTGTATTCTGATTTAATTTCATATCCAATTTCAACAATTCCCTCTTCAGTAGATTGCCCACTATATCCACAATTTCCAATAAGTTTGTTATCTGATTTATGAACTACAAAAAAATTCCACCAACCCATTTCTTCTTTTGAAGATTTGATTTTATCTAAAGCATATTCTAGAGGTTCTAAACCAAATTCTGTCCAATTTTCAGGGACGATTATACCCAATTGTTGTGATAATTTTTCGTTTCCTTCAATAGCAGCTTCTAATAGATTTTGATTACCAGCAACAAGAAGTAAACTTTTAGTTTCTAGACTTTTATTCATTCTTAAGTTCCTAATTAGATTTTGCACATAACTGAATAAGGGAAAAGGCAAGCCTTTTCCCTACAAATACGATTTTATTTCTAAGCCATCACTTTTTCTTTCTGCATCATCTCTACAAATTGGTCAAAAAGATAACGAGAATCGTGAGGTCCTGGAGAAGATTCTGGGTGATACTGTACTGAAAAGGCTTTTTTATTTTTAAAACGAATCCCAGCAACACTTTTATCGTTTAGGTTTTTGTGTGTTTCTACAATTTCATTTTGAGTGTTTAATAATTCTCTATCGACACCAAAACCGTGATTTTGAGAAGTAATTTCACAGTTTCCTAATTCCAAATTCTTAACTGGATGATTTAGTCCTCTGTGTCCGTTAAACATTTTGTAAGTAGAAAGTCCACCTGCAAGAGCTAAAATTTGGTGTCCGAGACAGATTCCAAAGATTGGTTTGTCAAGCTCTAAAAGTTCTTTTGTTGTCTTGACAGCATAATCCATTGCAGCAGGATCACCAGGTCCATTAGAAAGAAAAAAACCTGTTGGATTAAATTCTAACAATTCTTTTACAGAAGTTTTGGCAGGAAATACTTTACAAAAAACCCCTCTTTGCGCCAAACTTCTCAAGATATTTGTTTTGATTCCCAAATCTAAAACAGCTACTCTTATTTCTGAATTTTCATCGCCAACTGTATAGGTTTCTTTTGTTGTTACTTTTGATGATAGTTCTAAACCATTCATATCAGGAACTTCTGATAATCTTTTTTGCAGTTCTTCATCTGTCAAATCTTCCGAAGAAATAACTGCATTCATTGCTCCTTTATCACGAATATGACGTACCAAAGCACGAGTGTCAATTTCTGCAATTCCTGAAATGCCTGCATTTTCCAAGTACTTTTGAAGAGAACTATCAGCCATAGAACGAGAATGAATATCTGAAAAATTACGAACGACAAGACCATTTATCTTAACATTTGCAGATTCGTTTTCAGAATCTATTGTTCCATAATTTCCGATATGAGAACTTGTATTGACTACAATTTGCCCAAAATAAGAAGGGTCAGTATAAATTTCTTGATAGCCTGTCATTCCTGTATTAAAACAGATTTCGCCACCTGTTGTGCCTATTTTTCCGATAGCGATGCCTTCGTATTTTGTTCCGTCTGCGAGAAGTAAAACTGCTTTTTTGTGATTTTCCATAAAAATAACTTCGTTCTTTTGTAGGTTTGTACGATGATTAAGATTTCATGAGATTCAAATACGCAAAAGTACAAAAAAAATCCATTACCATTTTGAAAAATCAAAAAAGTAATGGATTTATAGTATTATCTAAGAAAAGGCGTGCCTTTTCCCTACCAAAATAATTTTATTTAGCCAAAGCCATCAATAAATCTTGTTGCGTAATAATATGTACATTTTGGTTTGCGTCACGCACCAAAAGTGCAGGATTATCTTTATTAATAAGCGAAGAAAGAACATCAACTGTATTATTCATTGCTACAAACGTAAATGGACTGTCCATAATGTCTTTTACTGGCATATCTTTCAAAGAAGGATTGTCGATAAGTTTTGCAAGCGTTTTTGAATCTACAAGACTTCCTACAATATTTTCTTTGTTTTTGTCACTTACAGGCAGTTGAGAAATTCCTTCTTTGTTCATCATGCGAACAGCTTCTCCCACTTTCATATCTTCATCGATAACGAAAAGTTCTGAATGACCATTTTTGCTTTGAATAATATCAGCAGCCGTAGAAAATTCTCTTTCTAAGAATCCGTGGTCTTTCATCCAGTTATCATTGTAGATTTTGCCCAAATAACGAGTTCCGTGGTCAGGCAAAATAACAACCATCACATCATCTTCTTTTAGGTTTTCTCTAGCATATTCCAATGCACCAAACACAGCCGAACCACACGACCAACCAACAAAAAGACCTTCTTCACGAGCCAATCTTCTTGTCATGATGGCACTATCTTTATCAGTAACTTTTACAAAATGATCTATCAAATCCATATTAACATTTTCTGGCAAAATATCTTCTCCAATTCCTTCTGTAAGATATGGATATACTTCTTTTTCATCAAAAATGCCTGTTTCTTTTAATTTTTTGAAAATAGAACCATACGAATCTACACCAACAGTAACAACATTAGGGTTTTGTTCTTTCAAATATCTTGATGTTCCACACATAGAGCCACCTGTTCCTACACCTGCCACATAATGCGTAATTTTTCCATCTGTATCTTTCCAAATTTCAGGTGCAGTAGTTTCGTAATGCGCTTGTTGGTTAGATTTGTTATCGTACTGATTTGGATAGAATGAGTTTTCTATTTCTTGATTTTTGCGTTTTGCAATCGAATAATACGAACGAGGGTCTTCAGGTGAAACATTTGTAGGGCAAACAATAACTTCTGCACCCAAAGCACGTAAAATATCTATTTTTTCTTGTGATTGCTTATCTGAAACCGTAAAAATACATTTATAACCTTTTGCAATGGCAGTAAGAGCTAATCCCATTCCTGTATTTCCAGAAGTTCCTTCAATGACAGTTCCACCTGGTTTGAGTAATCCTGCTTTTTCGGCATCTTCAATCATTTTTAGTCCAATACGGTCTTTCATAGAATTACCTGGATTTAGATATTCTACTTTTACCAAAATTGTTCCTTTGATTCCTTTATTTACACTGTTTAGTTTTACAAGTGGAGTATTACCAACTGTATCGATGATGTGATTGTAATAACGCATAGTTATTTTTTGTGTTTTTTGAGTGTTTTTGTCTTGTTTATAATGGTGCAAAGTTAGGAAAAAAAATCAGTTCGTAGTAATTAGTAAAATTGAACTTCTTTAAAAAATCAATTATTTCTTTTTTTCTTATCTGAATTTTTCAAGCTAATATCTCTTTTATCAAGTTCACTTTTAAAATCTTTCATAATCTGTTTTTTTTCTTTTAGATGACTGACTATATTTTCCTTTTTTTGCTTCACAGAAGTAGAAAGCAACCAATACTAAAGTACTAATTCCACACATAATATATATGAAATAGGTGATATAGTCAAAAATTTGTTTGATAAAGTCCATAGTTGATTCTAAATTTATTTATAAACAACAGTACAGGAAAAGGCAAGCCTTTTAGCTTCGCTGACTTAATCAGTTTCCTACAAATTTGATTTTTCTATAAACTCTAAATTACTCTAAAAACCATTTTTTTGCACTTTCTTCATCTTCAAAATACTTTAATTCAAAAGGTATATCAATTATCTCCTCAACTGTTTGTTCTGTCGAAAGAGAACTAACTAAATCTTGAGGTAAAATAATTGCATACTTGCTTGTATTTGAACGAGCAGCCCCCATTGCAATTGTATTTCCTATCCATTCTTGAAGTTCGATGGGATAAACAGAGCTTCTCTTGCTATCATCAGAAAGGATCAAATCAGGTGTATATTCATCTAAAAAATTAACAAATAGAGTTACCAACCTCTTTATTTCTTCTTCTTTAAGATGGCTTGTGTTTTCTGTCCAATAACTACACATAAGTTTGATTCGTTCATCAAATTTAATTATTAAAAAAGAGTCTTCATAAAGTGTTTTTATTGTTTCTTCCATTGTTGTTGTGATTAAAATTTTATTAACTCTAAACTCTAACTTCATATTTTATTTAAACTAACGGACTAATGACACGCCTAGCATGACGATAGGCTTTCTGCCAATAATCATACTGAAACAAAGGCTCTTCTACTACTCCTCTTGAAGTAGAAGTATGAATAAATTCTAAGTCATCTCTACTATTTCCTGTTTTAGTAATAATTCCGACGTGGCTAATACGGTTTGGGTCGCTTCCTGTGGCAAAAAACACTAAATCTCCTGCTGCCACATTATCGATAGAAATATCTACACCACTTACTGCCTGCGAACGAGAATCTCTTGAAAGGTCTATTCCTGCTTCTTTAAAAGCCATGTGAGTAAGTCCAGAGCAATCCAAGCCATTTCTTGAAACGCCTCCCATGACGTGCTGTGTTCCTAAGTAAGTTCTTGCTTCTTCGATAGCTTTTTGAGCAATTTTGTTATTAGTTCCTGATACATTATCAGCAAGATGTCCTTCTGAATGTGTATGAACCGTAGAATTTGAATTTGCAGAGCTTTCAGCTTGATAACGAGCAAAAATTTCATCAAAAAGTGCTTTATGGACTCTTAAATCAATAACTGCTTTTACAGTCTTTCCATTTTCTTGTATAAATTCGATTCCTTTCATAATTGTAGTTGTTTTTTTAGAAAGCACTATTTTTAGAAAGATACTAATTTACAAATTGAATTTGAGAAATCAAATGGCTACATTTATAAAATACGATACATTATTGTTGCATTGTCAAAGACAAGCCTTTAACCTACCAAATATAAAATTTCAAAATGATTAAAAATAATTTTCACTCCTCTCTATTGCTATTCTTTCTATCATTTTTTGTTCTGTTTTTCTCTTGTAAAACGAATACTACGAATAAAAATTTAGATAAAGCAGAATTACGTCCTTCACTAAAATCTGTTTACCCTTTTGTAGAAACAAGTGAAAAAGGAATTGAAGGTAAAAATGGAATGGTTGTAACAGCACATCCTTTAGCTTCTCAAATTGGCTTAGAAATTCTTCAAAAAGGAGGAAATGCTTTTGATGCTGCCATTGCTGTAAAATTTGCTTTGGCTGTTGCTTACCCTCGTGCTGGAAATATCGGAGGAGGAGGTTTTGCTATTTTGAGATTTAAAAATGGAGAATCTATGGCATTAGATTTTAGAGAAACTGCGCCTTTTTCTGCTACCACCAACATGTATTTAGATAAAGCCCAAAAACCTCTTCCAAATCTTAGTCAAGAAGGGCATTTATCGGTAGGAGTTCCTGCAAGTGTGGCTGGAATGGTAGAATTATTTGAAAAGTATGGCTCTAAAAATATCAGTTGGCAAGAATTGATTGAGCCTGCGATACAACTGGCTCAAAATGGAATTGTTTTGACAGAAAATGAAGCTAATAAATTAAATGATTACCAAACTGAGTTTAGAAAATGGAATGATGAGCAAAATTGTGTTTTTATAAATCCAAAATGGCAAACAGGAAATACAATCATTCAAAAACAACTTGCCGAAACACTTTTAAGAATAAAAAATAATAAACGAGATGGATTTTATAAAGGAAAAACAGCCGAGTTACTTTTGAAAGAAATCAATAAAGGAAAAGGAATAATTACACAAAAAGATTTAGATGATTACAAACCTATTTGGAGAAAACCAATAACACAAACAATTTATTTGACAAATTCTGATACAAAAACGGCTTATACAATCTTATCGATGCCTCCTCCTTCAAGTGGTGGGATTGCACTTGCACAGCTTATGCAAGGAGCTACAAACTATATCAATCAAAATCGCTCTACACCAAAACTATTACCAATAAAATATAATTCTGCACCGATTTTACATATTCTTACAGAACTAGAACGAAGAGTGTATGCTGATAGAGCTACTTATCTTGGTGACCTAGATTTTTATGATGTTCCTCAAAAAATGCTTTTAGATTCTTCTTACAATAAAAAACGAAATTCTACCATTTCACTTTTTAAAAAAACGCCTTCTGATAGCATAAAAGAAGGAAAGGTAACTATAATTGAAAGTATGGAAACGACTCATTTTTCGATTACAGATAAAAATGGAAATGCAATTTCGCTCACAACAACACTCAATGGAAATTATGGTTCAAAGGTAATGGTTTCTGGTGCTGGTTTTTTCTTGAATAATGAAATGGACGATTTTAGTATAAAAGCAGGTTTTCCAAATCAGTTTGGACTTGTGGGAGCAGAAGCAAACAAAATTGAGGCAAATAAAAGAATGCTTTCCTCCATGACACCAACAATAGTAGAAAAACAAAATCCAAAAACAGGCAAAAATGACCTCTTTATGATTGTCGGAACACCTGGTGGTTCGACAATTATTACGACTGTTTTTCAAGTCGTTTTGAATACAACTATTTTTGAAATGAATATTCAAGAAGCTGTAAATGCTAATCGTGTACATCATCAATGGTTGCCTGATGAAGTATATTATGAAAACTTATCTGATTCTGTGATTATAAAGTTGGAAAAACTGGGACATAAACTCAAAAAAATAGAACAACTTGGACATGTAGATGCTATTTTAGTTTTACCAAATGGAAATTATGTTGGTGCTGCTGATTATTTGCGTGGCGATGATACAGCTTTAGGGTACTGATTTTTTAATTTAGTTTTAGTTTGATAAAGCAACTTCAATCGAAGTTGCTTTTTTTATTGAAAAATTGTTCATTTTTCAATAAAATACTCCAAAATTCATCAAATTTATTTTTCTTTTTTCTTTTAATTATTTTTAATAGTTATAAAATTAACAAATTATTAACAGCAAAAAAAGACTCTCAATCAGAATTATATTCTGAATATATTAATTAAACAGAATTATATTTTTGTTAAAATAGGGGGTTGCATATCATTTTAGCCGTTATGATTTATTATGATTTGGTTTTAGAGTAAATTTTGAATTTAACATAAAAAAGCAGAAATAGAGAATTATTTTAACAAAAAAACAACAAATACAAAATTTAATTTTTAAAAACACTAAAATAAATTACTTTTATTTTGGGTTGCACATTTTTTTGTTAAATAGCTTGTTCACAAAAACGTATTTTTGAATTGAAACCTGTGTCAAAATAAGCCGTTAGATTTGTAACACCGAACGAGAAACACGGACGGAACAAACCAAGCAAATCTCACTAACTAACAAATATGTAATACTAATTTAAAAACAATATTTTTTCACACTTTTCTATTTATTTCAGATTTTCTGAAAAGCCACTTAATAAAAACAACTCACTATGAACTCATTAAAATCAATTTTCGCTTTAGTTTTCGCTATTACTCTTTCTTTTACATCATTTACTTCTGCTTTTGCTGATGAAGATAATATGATTGCAACTGTTGAAGCATTACCAAATAGCACCAAATTTCTTTTAAAATTTGAAAATGAGAAACAAGAAAATCTCAAGGTCAAGATTTATAATTCGGATTTGAAACTTGTTTTCTCAGAAGCACTTGGTTCACAAGCTCTTATTCAACGTATCTATGACATGACTGCTATTGGCGAAGGAACTTATACAATCCTTATAAAAGGCGAAACGTACAATGAAAAAAGAACAGTTAATGTAAAAGGTGCATTAAAAAATAATTTTATAGCTACTTTTTCACCAGAAGCAACCAATAAAAAGGTTTTTGCATCTGTAGAAAACAACCTTGGAACTGTAAAATTAACGCTTACAGATATAGATGGTAATATCTTATACGAAGAAACTATCAACGAAGAAAGTAAAGAGCGTGTACTTAATCTTAAAGATTTAGACCGAGGAACTTACTTTTTACAAATCATTGGACAAGACAAGACAAGTTATGAAACTTATTATATTGACTAATATATGTTTTGTCAGAAAAATAAAATATTGAATTACAGATTCTACCTTAGAATATTATTGTAATTAATTATCTCTTCATGAAAACAAAAAGCAACTTCTTTGAGGTTGCTTTTTTTACTTTGTTATAAGTAGTTAGACAAAATTATTAAATATTTTTTTTATCTTTGTTTTATGAGAGGAAAAAAACGTTTTATTAGTTTGAGTATAGAGGAAGTATCTTCCTTAGAGCAAGGTTGGAAAGAAGGTAAATCATCAACTTTCCGTACTCGTTGTCATTACATTCTTTTAAGCCATCAAGGAAAAAAGGTTAGTGAGATAATGGATTTTTATCAAGTTACTCGCCAATTAGTTATTCGTTGGTTTAATCGGTATGAAAAAGAGGGCATAGCAGGATTAGAGACGAGTAAAGGACAAGGTCGTCGCCCTATTCTTCGTATAGATAATGAAGAAGAAATGAATAAAGTAGAATCTCTAGTTGAAGCCAGTCCTCAAAGTTTGAAAGTAGTTGTTTCTCAATTGGAAGAGGAATTGGGTAAATCTATGTCAGTCAAGACTTTAAAAAGGTTGCTTAAAAAAAAAATGGTGTTGGAAACGCTTCAGAAAAGTAACTGTTAAGAAACCTGACCCTGTTGTATATGAAGAAAAAAAACGTAGTTTAGAATTTCTCATTCTTTTATTTTTAGCAGGCTGTATAGATTTGCGTTTTTGTGATGAGTCTTCCTTCAATTTAGAACCCAATGTTCCTTATGGTTGGTGTAGAATAGGAGAACAAGTAGGCATTAAAAGTAGTAAGGGAGGTAATTTAAATGTATTTGGATTGCTTAACTTGCGTGGAGAACTAAGCAGTTTTGTAAGCACCCAAAACATTAATTCTAAAGTTATCATTGATTGTATAGATCAGTTTGTAGAAACAATTGAAAAAACGACTGTTCTAGTGTTAGATAATGGACCTTGGCATATTTCTAAAGAAATAGAAGAGAAAATAGAGGAATGGGAAGAGAAAGGAGTACTTATTTTCTACTTACCTTCTTACAGTCCACATTTGAATCCCATAGAAACACTATGGAGAAAAATCAAAATAGAGTGGTTAAGACCTCAAGATTTCACGAGTAAAGAAGACTTACATCAAGCTGTAAAAAATATTCTAAAAAAATACAATAGTAAAAAGTATAAAATTGATTTTACTATATATAAAGGAAAATTGTTACGATAATTATGTCTAACTACTTAGTTTTGAATAATCAATTTTTGAATAGTGGCGTTTATCCTTTGGTATTTTTTTAATAAAAATAATTTGTTCTATATCTAAAAAATCATTTTGTAATTTCTGAGAAATAGCATTTTGAATATTCTTTTTTTGATAGCTTGTTTTTAATTCTATTATAAAAGTCAGTTTATGATTTTTCAAAATCAGTGTTCCTATTTCTATCTCATCTATCTGATTAAGAAGTCTTTCATAATAAAAAGGAGCATAGATAAGTTCTTTTCCCTCTTTATTTTTATAAATCAAAGAATTACATCTTCCTGTCAGAAACAAATTATTTTCATCATCCAAAAAACCACTATCGCCTGTTCTGTGCCAGCAGACTCCATCAATAAAAATTTTATTTTTTAATACGATTTGTTTTGCTTCTTCCTTATTTTGCTTATCATTTTCATCAAAAAAGTATTCTTCCAAAACATGCAAACCACTTACAATGATTTCTCCTATTTCATTTTGAGGTTGTGTAATTTTGTCTAATTTTTGTTCATTTTCACAAAAAATAATTTCATTTGTTATAGTAATGATTTTGACTTTTGTTTTATGATATGGTTTTCCTACAAAAAGTCCTTTTGATTGCTTTTTTTGCTTAAAATCTAGTGTAGAAACTACACTAATTGGTTCTGCTTCTGTTGAACCATAAACAATTTTGATACTAGAATTTGAAAAAATACTGTCAAAATATTCAGCATCGTCTTGAAAAACAGGCGCACCTCCAACAAAAATTTCTTTTAAAGAATCAAAATCTGCTTTGTTTACTTTATTTTTTCGTGTTTCATTTTCTATAAACTCACTCAACATTCTTACAAAAAAAGGCGAACCCACCATTCTATCAATCTTATATTTTTTGATTTGAGATAGAATTTTTTGAGGTTTCATTTTTTCAATTTTCTTAAAATCAGCAATCACAGAAGTACTTCCAATCCCTAAATTTAATAACAGAACGATAGGAAGTGTAGTAAGTTCGGTTTTAAAACCCTTATTACTCTTGATTTGATTATCTGCCAAAACTTCTGAAAGAGCTAAAAATTGTTCATTCAGAAAATTATGTGTTCGTTTTGCAGCCTTTGGTGTTGCTGTGCTTCCTGTTGTAAAAGTTATCAAGGCTGTCAGAGAAGAATTTTTTGAATATCTATCATCAAAATATATATCTCTCCAATTTTTTCCAATTTCCTTTTCCAATTTATCCAAACCATTACGTACTTCCAAACGAATAGGAATATTGCGAATTTGCTTAGAAAGCAAAAACAGTAACTTTGATTTCCAAACTCCTATAAAACCTTGGCAGTTAGCTATTTTAGCACAACTTTCTAATTTTTTTCTATCCAAAAATTGGTCTAAAAAAACAGCCGTTGCACCTATATAAAAAAGTGACAGAACATTTACATATAAATCAATACTCATCGGCACAAAAACCAAAACTCTGTACCCTTCTTTAATTCCCATTTTACAGAAATAAAGAGAAGTTTCTTTTACTCGTTGCTCCAACTCTTGAAAAGTGATAGATTGACTTTTATGAATAATAGCTATTCTATTGGGAAATTTTTGAGCAGAATCAAGAAAGTATTGACAGATATTTTCCATTTTTGTACTTATTTTTCTCACTCTGAAGGGTGAGTTGCATGTATTTTACATTAAATTACTCAAAGAATGATAGTTTCCGTCGAAGTCAGTGTTTATCCACTGACAGAAAATTACAAACCAACCGTCAAAGCATTTATCAAATTACTTTCCGAAAACCAAAATCTAAAGATAAAAGTAAATGGTATCAGTACACAAGTTTTTGGAGAATTAAATGAAGTAATGCCCAGCCTAGAAAAAGCTATTCAATCTTGTTTTGAAACCCAAAAAGCATCTGTTGTAGTTAAATTTTTGGGAACTGATTTGAGTGAATATGAATATAAGGGATAATAAAACCAATATTTTTTGATAATCAAAAAAGCCTTTATTCTTGATTGAATAAAGGCTTTTTGTTTTAGTCAAATAAAAATTCATACTTTCATTTTAGAAAAAAACTGTGCAATCAGGTTGTTTTTTCTGTAACGCATTTGCAGTACTTTCAGTTACTCGTGTATTTTCACAATAGACAATAGAAAGCATACTTGCTCTACTAAGTGGAGAAAGGTCTGATACTTCTGTTTTTGCAAAAACTACTTCTCTGAGTTTTAAAAGATTCGAAAGAGGAGCAATACTAGAAACTTTTGTTTCTGAAAAAGTAAGTTCTCCCAAATTAGTAAGGTCTTTTAGAGGAGCAAGACTAGCCACTTTTGTACGAGCCATATAAAGCACTTCTAGGGATTTTATATATTTTAATGGAAAAATATTACTAACAGGTGTATTCGAAAAATCCAAAACTCTAAGTTTACGCATTCCACTAAGAGGAGCAAGATTCGAAATACGAGTGTCATAACAATCCAAACGGCTTAATCCTGTCATTGAGCGCAGAGGTTCTAAATCACTTATCCCTGTTCCTGAGCAATCTAATTCTTTGAGTCCTACAATATTTCTCAATGGATCTAAAGAAGAAATCCCTGAATTTCCATCACACCAAAGAATTTTCAGATTTTTCAAACTTGCTAATGGCTCTAATGTACTTAGTCCACTATCTTTACAATCTAACTTTTCAGCAGCATAAATTTTGTTTAATTCAGCAGCCGAAGGAGAAGCACTTACACCAAATTTAGTCATAAAAACATTTTTCCAGTTTTTGTCAAGGGAGTTCCACCAACTGGTTGAGAGCTGTGCATTGGCTTGTGCAGTCATGAAGAAACATACACCACAAAAAATGCTTAGGCGAAATAGAGAAAGCAATTTTTTCATAAATAATTATATTTTAAAATTCTTAAAAAAGGAGTGAATAAAGTTGTTACATACAACGGAAATAAATCTAGTGATGAATAACAATGAATTGAATAGTGTGAATTGAAATATCGATTAAACTAAACGATTTTGATTAAACGATTCTATAATTTTTACACATGTTTAATCAAAGTCAATGCTAAATTTTATATATTTTCGTGTTTTTTATAAAACAGTAAAAAACAAGCTAAATACCATTTATCAACTATATTCTTAGTCTGCAATTATTATGCAAAAAGAGTTGATGAATCTAAAATGTAAATCTAACTTGAGGAATTAGTAGATTCTTTTTTACTCTTTTTTGTAATCTATTATGGTTCAGAATTAGCTTTGCCGAACTATCAGTTGGTAGGATTATAGAATTTAATACAAATTACTACGAGCAGCTATTTTTAATATACAAACAAGGGTACATTAAAACTTGTGTGTTTTCTAAACTAATCCTTACCCAACGAGTTTGATAATTTGAAACTAAATAATTTATCATTTACAATTTAATAAAACTACTTATGGGACTAAAAATTGGAGAAAAAGCACCAAACTTTACTTTAGACTCTACTTCAGGCAAAGAATTTACACTTTATGATTCGGTAGGCAATGAGCCTTGTATCATTTATTTTTATCCAAAAGATTTTACAAGTGTGTGTACAGAACAGGCTTGTTCATTTAGAGATGAGTTTGGAGCATTTAGAGATTTGGGAGTTACAGTTATTGGAATTAGTAAAGATGATATCGAAACTCACAATCGTTTCAAAAAAGAATATAATTTACCTTTCGAACTCTTAGCAGATACGAAAGGAAAAGTAGCCAAACTTTATGATTCTTTACTTCCTATCGTTTCTATTCCTAAACGAAATACCTTTGTTTTGGCTGGAGATAAAACAATTATGGATATTCAAAGCGACCTTACTTCTGGAAAAAGCAAAATTAGAGAAGTTGTAGAAAACCTAACTAAACAGTTTTAAGTACTTAGAAAAGTAGGTTAATCGCAACTAAATTGAGATATTTTTTGTGATTAACCTATTTTTGATTTATTAGGATTTTCGCAAAGATGTTTCTACTCAAAAATATTGAGTTTATGAAAATGCTATTTTTTTGCTGAAATCCATAAAGGACCAACTGCTAATAGCAAAACTAGAATATTAAAAAAAGCATTTGAGAAATTTCCTGATGCAATCGAACCAGCACTATCTAAGAAAAACCACGATAAAACACCAACTAAAACTGTTTTTCGTACTTCTTCGGGAGCTTTTTCATATACCCATATCGTAAGACACCAAATCATTACACCCCAGCCAAAAAGAAAACCACCTGTAAGTGCTGATAGAAAATGTACATCTGGAGAAGTATAAGTCGTCAGCCCATCTATAGGCCAACTCAATAAATCTAATGTAAAACGAGCAGGTTCAGAGGTTGAAGTCATCGTTCCCAAAAAGAAAATAGGGCCAAAAGAACCTACTACTATCGCTGTGATTTTGAGCCAAAATTTATGAAAACTTGGAGAAGTTAGTTTACTGTTTGTTGATTCTGTCATGATAATTTTGTGTTTAAATGAGTAATTTGATAACACAAAATTAGAGATAGAATCAGTCAAATTTTAGACGCTACCGTTCAATTTGGGTATATTTATTTTTGATGTTCGTTTAAATTCTCTTGTTAGTTTTTTCAATTCCTCAAAATAATTATTCAACCAGTTATGATTTATAGTTTCATCAGTAATTTGCAGATAAAAATTTTCAAGACTTAATTTAAGCATCATTTCTGACAAATGAGAATTGTCTTGTAATTCTAATATTTCTGACCAAACTTTTAAAAATGCAGGCATAGTGATTTGGTTTGTTTTGGTAAAACACTCTTCAAATTCAGGATTTTGTCTATGAATACGTAGCTGTCGGCTAAATAGAAGGTCAATTTTATGTTCAATAATAATTTCAATTAATTCTTTTAAAGAAGCACAATTTGCCTCTTTTTCTGCCAAAATCTCTGCTTTTAACAAATGATATTCCAACAATCTACTGATGAAAATTTTCAAATCTGCAAAATGATGATAAAAAGAAGATTTATTTTTTTCTACATCTTTTGAAAGACGTTCAATTTTGAGATTTTCGACACCCTCATAAGCAAATGTTCGGTATCCTTTTTCTATCCAAGGTTGTTGAATTTTATTCATTATAGCTTACATTTTAGCTGCTTAATTCAATTTTTTTTCTACTTTCATGTGAGGAACTCCCACTTCCATAAATTCTTTTCCTTGTTTTTGATAATTTAGCTTTTCATAAAATCCCATCGCTTTTTGTCTTACATTAGCTTCAACAATTTTATAGCCTTTTGATTGAGCAAAATTTTCAGCAAACTCAATGAGTTCTTTTCCAATTCCTCTTCCTTGCCAATCATCTGCCACTACTACTTGTCGCATTTTTAGTTTGGTAGAAGACAAAGGAACAAACATCGCAGCACCAATTATTTTTTGATTCTCATCATAAGCTGCAATATGATAACTATTATTTTCTAGTTCTAACTCTTCAGAAGAAAAACGCATTCCTAATGGCTGACGCAAAACTAATTCTCTCAAATGAACAGTATCCCAATAATCTTTTGAATTGTGTTCGATAACTCTAAATTCTAACATAAAAATAAGGCAAAAAGTAAAAAGATAAGACTAAAAATTAAATAACACTACAATCAACAATGAAGCTATTTTTTTTGGCTTGAATCCATATTTGAAAAACAAGATAGTTCTTTTCTAACAAGTTTATATGATTCTCCAAGTAGAAAGCTAATTACAAAACTAATTTTTCTCAAAATAGTTAGTATCTTTTTAGAGTAATTTAGTAGTTTTGGTATTTAATTTACTAAAAGGACAATCTGAATATAAAATTATTTAGAATTATTCAAATTCATTCAAAACAATAGAAATTATGCAAGAGGAAATCAATATGTATCTTGATGATGCAAAAGAACAAATGGAAAAAGCCGTTAAACATACCATTATAGAATTTGGGAAAATTCGTGCAGGAAAACCAACAGCTTCTATGTTTGATAGTGTTATGGTAGATTATTATGGAAGTCAAACACCACTTGCTCAGGTAGCAAATATTTCTATTCCTGATGTAAAAACGGTAATGATTAAGCCTTGGGAAAAAAGTATGGTTGCCGAGATTACTCGTGCTATTCGTGATAGTAACTTAGGTTTCAATCCAATGGGAGAAGCTGATTTGGTGCGTATCAATGTTCCATCTCTTTCAGGTGAGCGTCGTCAAGACCTTGTAAAACAAGCAAAAACAGAAGCAGAAGAAGGTAAAATAGGTATTCGTAATGCTCGTAAAAACACAAATAATGCCTTGCGTGCTATTGAAGGCGCACCAGAAGACATGATAAAAGGTGCAGAAAACAAAGTACAAGCACTTACTGATGATTATACTAAAAAAATTGATACACTATTAGAAGCAAAAGAAAAAGACATCACAACAGTGTAAAACCAAGTTAGAAACAAACACAAATTTCTAATTTTATGCTCTTTCAAAGTCTTTTCTAATTTGTTTTAGAAAAGACTTTTTTTGATAAAAAACAAAAATAAGTATGCAACAATCAGAATATGTCAGCAACTATATTTTCAACCAAGAAAATTATCAAAACGAACTTTTTTATTTGCGTAAACTTATCTTCGAACAACTACCAACTATAACTGAATCTATAAAATGGAAAATGCCTTTTTATGATCATCAGAAAAAACCTTTACTTTATCTTCGTCCGACAAAAGAAAATCTGATTATTGGTTTTATGGACGGAATAAATTTAGACGATAAAGAAGGTTTATTTGCTCAAAAATCTCTTTCCCTCAAACGTATTCGGCATGTTTATTTTCCAGCAATACTAAATGAAGATGATTTGGAAAACTTATCAGAAGAAGAAATAGAACTTCAAAACGAAGAATTTGAATTATTTGAAAAAAGTTTTTGTAAAATGATTCAGAAAGCTGCCCATTTTATAGACAAAAAAAATGGGTAATTCTGACCAAACTATTCTTTATTTCTACTTCTCTCTAAAGTAACCTTTGACCATTTACAAACACCTCCAATAGGTGCATTATATTTGTGTACTATTACTTTTGCACTATCTACTTTTGGTATTTCGTCTAATATTCCATTCAAAATGTTTCCTGCTAGGTGTTCCAAAAGTTTGGCTGGTGTATTTACCTCTCGTTCTACGATTTTGTAAAGATGTCCGTAGTCGACAGTATCTTTTACATTGTCACTTTTTGATGCTTTTTCTAAATCAGCTTCTACTTCGACATCAATTCGGTAGCGATTTCCGATGATTTGTTCTTCTTTGAGTACGCCATGTTTGGCAAAAAATTCTAATTCTTCTAAGGCTATTTTTCCCATTTTTATAAATTTGATTCGTTTTATAGTAGGCAAATTTACACTAAAATTAAACTCTAAACCTTATTTAGATTTGTTTCTTTGCCCAAACTACCATAAATTAGTTCTACTAACTCTTAACTTTGATTAATTATTTGCCTACTTTGTGCTAAGAAATTACTTTGAGCCTAATCATTACTTGCATGAACACCTATATTTATACCTATTTCAATCGCTTTTTTTCTAATTGCCGACTGCTTCTGTTGTTTGTTTTTTGTACTTTCCTAATTATATTTTCTACTGATTTATATGGTCAGCATTTAGTTCCTTTTCATCAAAGTAGTGAAAATGGAGAAACTGAAAAATATGGTTATAAAGACAAAAAAACGGGAATGATTCTTATTCCTGCTCACTATTCTCAAGCCTTAGATTTCGAACAAGTACAAAACACCGAAAATAATCTAATCAGTATTGCTAGAGTCAAAAAAAACGGACGTTGGGGGTATATTACAGAAGATGACAATTCATTTATTCCAATTATTTATCAAGAATTAGGTGCATTCAAAGAAGGTAGAGCTGTGGCTCGTTTGGAAGGAAGAGCAGGTTTTATTGATATTCAAAATGTATCTATTGTGCCTTTCGAATATTCTTATACCTATCCTTTCAAAAATGGAATGGCTAGAGTACAAAAAAATAATCGTGTGGGTTTTGTTGATTTAGAGGGAAATCTAGCGATTGATTTAGTCTATGAAGATGCCTATAACTTTTCAGAAGGATTAGCTTATGTCAGAAAAGAGGGTAAATATGGTTTTATAAATAAAAAAGGAGAAGAAGTAATTTCGTTCATCTATGAAAATGCAAAAGATTTTGAAAAAGGGACAGCTTTAGTACAAAAAAATGGACTTTGGGGTAAAATAGACCAAAAGGGAAATGAAGTAGTAAAAATTATTTATAAAGACATTCCTTTTTTCTATGAAGGTTTGGCTGAAGTCAGAACAGAAGAAAGTACAAAAAATGGAACTTCTAAATGGGGGTATATCAATGAAAAAGGAGAAACAGTTGTTGATTTTATTTATGATGAAGCAAAATATTTTTCAGAGGGATTAGGCGCAGTAAGAAAAGGAAAAGATTGGTTTTTTATTGATAAAAAAGGAATTGAAATTTTCAAATCGCCTTACCCAATTTATGAACCTTTTATTGATGGACTTTCAAAAGTATATCAAAATGAGCTTTTTGGATTAATAAACAAGGAAGGAACACTCATTGCCCCTATTATTTATCAAGAAATCGATAATTTTGAATATGGAATTGCACATGTAAAAAAGAATGATCATTGGGGAGCAATCAATACAAAAGGAGACCTAATTGTTCCTTTAGAGTACGATGAAATTCATTTTATCACTAAAAATTTGGCTTGGATAAGAAAGCTAAATAAATATGGTTTTATGGGAGAAAATGGAAAAATCCTTGCGCCTGCTCAATATGATGAAGTTGATATTTTTTATAAAGACAATCTAATTTTAGTAAAGAAAAACAAACACTGGGGAGCAATAAGTCCAACAGGGAAAATATTACAAGAACCCACTTTTGATAAAATCGAAAAACTAAGTAATGATTATTTAAAGGTTTATAAAGATGGAAAAGTAGGACTAATGAATTCTAATGGAAAAGTGACTATTCCTATTACCTACAATGAAATAGGACGCTTTTTTAGAGGAAATGCAATAGCTCGCATCAATGGAAACTTTGGTATCATCAAACGAGAAGGAAAAGCAATTACCAAATTTAATTGGGATTATATTTATTCTTACTCTGATGGTTTTGCACTTGCAAAATATCACGACGGAGCTTATACATTTCTCAATGAAAAAGGAAAAAAAATAAGAAAAAAGTATGAAGATGCAAAACCTTTTTCTGCTGGATTTGCAGCCGTAAAAAAAGATGGAAAATGGGGATTTATAGATAAAAAAGGAAAATGGCTTATCCAACCAAGTTATAAAATGGTAGAATCATTCCAAAACGGACTCGCTTTAGCATTAGAAAATACTACAAATGACAAAGAAAAAGCAAAATATGGATATTTATCAGCAGATGGCAACTGGCTTATTTCTCCAAAATTCGAAGAAGCCTATTCTTTTTCAGAAGGATTTGCAGCCGTAAAAAAAGATGGAAAATGGGGATATATTTCTATTAGTGGTACTCCATTTATAGAATTTAATTATGATGGTGCATTGCCATTTTTGGATGAGCAAGGTTGGGTAAGATATGGTAATGATTGGCAATCGATTGATAAGTTTGGAAATCGTTATTTACAAGTAGCTTCTGCGTCTGATATTTTTATTGATATGGACGAAATACCATTTATGTGGACAGAAGATGAAACCAATCAAAAAATGGGGTTGCACGTTGATAATGAAAACATAATGCCTTTTGCGTATGATAAAATAAGTTCGACAGTAGGAAGAAACAGAATTTTTTTAGAACGAAACGGCACTTGGAATTACTTAAATAGTAAAAATGAAATCATTGAATATGGATTTGATGATGTAGATTATATGTTAATGGCAAATAATGCTATTATGAAACGAGTAAAAAAAGAAGGCAAATATGGTTTTTTCAATACCAAAACTGAAACGATTATTATCCCAATGGACTACGATAATGCAGAGTCTTTCTTTTATATTTATCCTCAAAGCTCTAGTTTTGGAGAAGACATCGAACCTCTTGCAGGCTATGCAAAAGTAGAACGTAATGGAAAATGGGGAATTATTGATATGGAAGGAAAAATGCTTATTCCTATTATTTATGACCAAATTGATAATTTTTCGGAAGGTTATGCAAAAGTTACTTTGAATGGTAAAAATGGCTATGTCAGCACAGATGCAAAAATAATTTTGCCTATTGAGTTTGAACAAGCAGGAAATTTCAAAAATGGAAAAGCAGAAGTGAAGAAAAATGGGAAATGGGGCATGATAAATCATAAAGGAGAAGAAATTGTTCCTATAAAATATGACCAAATTCGTTTTACAAACAATGAAAATATTATTATCATTGCAGAAAAAGAAAATAATACTTTACAATACGGCTTTATAGATTTGCGTACAAAAGGAGAACAGAAAATAAATCCAAATCGCTACTCTTCTGTCAGTTCTGTTTTTATTAGTGGGCTTTTAGAAGTAGCTGCAAATGGAAAAAAAGGATTTATAAATGAAGATGGAGAAGAAGTAATCAGTACAGAATACGATGATGTAGGAACAACAGAAGAAGAACCAATAGCTGTCAGAAAAGGGGATAAATGGGGATATGTAAGCAAAGCAGGAAAGATAATAATTCCTTTTATTTATGATTCTGCTGAGGGTTTTGGTACAACTGGACAAGCACTTGTAGAAAAAGACGGAGAACGTTATTACATCAATAAAAGTGGAAGAAAAGAAGCTCAAAAGAATGAATTAGACTTTTTTGATGAAAGTGACGGAGACTGGTAAAACTAAGCTAAAAGTAAAATGTATAAAGTCAGTAATCAAGTGCTAAATCTATTTCAGCTTTCTTAATCGTATTAACAACGTCTTAATTATCTTTGAGGATGACAAAGAGAAAAAGCTAAAACAAACCATTTTTATAAATATAAAAATGGTTTTTTTTTAAAAAAAATAATTCTTATTAATAGCAAAAAACAACAAAGCAAAGAGATTATAAGTTAATGTATTTTATAGTACTGGACATGAGTTAAATTTTTGACAAAAAAAGGACAGAAAGAGTTAATTTAGAAGTGTGAAAACCAAAAAACTCTATTCCGTCCTGCTGAACAAATATACAAAGGAATTTTCAGATATTCCTATCCATTATGTTCACGCTACTTTGTTGCTTATTAGCTGTATTCTGATAAAAGAAACTGTTAATCTAAACAAATTAAAAAATCAAGTAGGTATTTTTTTAAATTCTCCTACTGTTCAAATTGATTCTCATTATAAACGGCTTACTCGTTATTTTTTGGATGTCTATGTTCAAAAAACACTATGGAAGCTGATTCTAGTTTTTAGTATAGGCTCTTTTTTGAATAGAAAAGACATAAAAAAAGAAATTTTCTATCTAGCTATGGATGGTAGTGTTTGGCAATTAGGGGAATATACCTATCATGTTTTGGTCTTAAGTGTTATTTATAGAAAAATGGCTATTCCTATTTTTTGGATCAATTTAGAACGAAAAGGTAGTTCTACTGTTGCTCATCGTAAAAGTTTATTAGCATCGGCTTTATTGTTATATCCTTTTTTAAAAAGATTTACAATTTTAGCTGATAGAGAGTATAAAGGTAGAGTTTGGTTTAGGTATTTAGAAGAACAAGGATATACTTACATTATTCGTCTTTGTAAGGGAGATTATCAATTAGAAGTTAAAAAATACCACAGCTTACTTAAAAAAGCTAAATCAGGCAAACTAGTAAGCCAAGAATTTGAAACTGACTTTGCAAAAAAACTAAAAATAGTGATTTCTTATAATGCTCAAGCAGCAAAAGAAAGTGAAAAGTTTGTCATTTTATTAACCAACAAATATCGTTTAACAAAGGAGAAAATTAGTGCTATCTATTATCTCAGATGGAAAATAGAGTGTTTATTTAGACATTTGAAAACAAATGGATTTCATTTAGAGGAGTTAGGAATGGTAAACCCAAGAAAAATTCGTGTTCTAATGGCATTAGTAATTGCATCTTTTTTACTCTGTATCTTAGAAGGAGTAAAAACAAAACAAAGAGTAAAAAAAGACAATGAATCCTTTTACGAGTCTGTTTTTAGAATCGGATATGGAAAAGTAGTATTTTATGCTACTTCTATAGACAAAATATTAAAAATAATAACCCAATTAGTGCAAAAATCTAAAACTCAAAATACAACCTAAATTAACACATGTCCAGTACTGTAAATGTATTTACATTATATAGAACTTACCAATTCAAAAAAACTCAAAACCTCTATTTTGCTTCTGATGTTAATTAGTCTGAAAACTCCATCTATTTTTGTTACTTTCGTGTTATAATAGTGTTTCCTTTAAACAAACCCTTAGCTGTTTGACAAAGAACAAAATCAAGACTTTAAAAATCAATTCAATATATTAATGAAATTTCAGACGATAACCAAATTTGCCTTTTTAGCCTTTTTTCTATTGACAGGAGTTTTTTTATTTTCCTGTTCAAGTGATAATAAAGATGAAAAAGTATTTTCATACAAGGACTTTTTACCTCCTTCGAAGGGTGGGCGTGGCGAAATTTTGCTTCAAATGGATTCTAGTAAATGGGAAGGAGATTTAGGAGCTGCCGTTCGTGAACTTTATATGGCACCCATGCCTGGATTTCCACAACCTGCCGAGCCAATTTTCAAAATTTATCATGCTGCACCAAAGAAAGTAAATGATTTATTGGAAGAATATCATTCTATTTTTGTGGTTTTGTCGTTAGAAAGCAAATCGTATGACAGCGATATTTTACGCAAAAAATTTGCAAAAGAAAGTTTGGACAGAATAGAAGCCGATACAACACCCTATTTGATTGTAAAACAAGACGAACATGCAAAAGACCAACAAGTAGTTTATCTGATTGGAAAAAATGACGAGCAGCTTATCAAACACATGAAGGCAAATGAAGAAAAACTACGTGAGATTTTTTATAAAACAGAGCGTGAACGTTCTCGTTTAGTAGCCTTTAGAGGTGGAAAACAGACAGGAAGAATGGAACGTTATAAAAAGGAGCATGGTTTTATGATGGGAATTCCAGATGGTTATCAAGAGGCAAAAGATATAAATGAACAAGATTCGGGTTTTGTATTTTTGCGTATGATAGACAATGCTAATGGACGAGATAGAAATGTTTTCGTTGCTTACAAACCTTATTCTTCACAAGGACAATTAAATGCTGATAGTGTTTTGGCGTGGCGAAGAGAGTTAGGAGAAAAGTATATGAAAGACCCAGATAGAGGTTCGTATGTAACAGACCAAACAGATGTAATGCCTTATTTTTCACAAGAAATAAACTTTAAAGGAAAGTATGCAATAGAAATTCGTGCGCTTTGGAAATTGACTTCAAATACTTCTGGAGGTCCTTTTTTGGGTTATTTAATTGTCGATGAGAAGAAAAATAGATTGTATTATATCGAAGGATTTATTTTTGCGCCTACTTCCAAAAAACGTGATTATATCCGTGAAGTAGAAAGTATTTTATGGACTTTTGAACCATAATTTAATGATTAGTTGTTAGTGATTAATTATTAGTGAAATACACCAATTACATTTTATATCTATTGTAATTGGTGTATTTTGCGTTCAAACCAAAAATACACTTATCAAAATGCCCAATTCTCAAAAACACAGAGGTGCAAACCCAAAAGATTATGCTGCTTTTACTGAAAAAAATGTTGAAAATCTAAAACAAGCTGTTTTTGATTTGTCGTGGCTTTTATCAAATGGCTATTCACAAAAAGCATCTCTAAAATTGGTAGGCGATAAATTTTCACTTACAGACCGACAAAGAAAAGCCATAAATGCGGCCAGCGCAGAAAAAGAAAGTTTGGAATTAAGAAAAAAGAATGAAATAGAAATTGATTCTACTTCTGACTTCATACATCATACTTCTGACTTTATTTTGGTAATTGATGGTTATAATTTGCTTATCACAACCGAATGCGCTCTATCAAATGCCCCTCTTTTTATTGGTTTGGATGGTTGTATGCGTGATATTGCCAGTATTCATTCTACGTATAGAAAAGTTGAAGAAACAATTCCTGCTTTAGAACTTATCGGAAAAGTAATTGAAGAATTAGAAATAAAAGAAACCATTTGGATTTTGGATTCGCCCATTTCAAATAGTGGAAGACTTAAAAAAATTATGGAAGACTTGGCAGAACAAAAAAAATGGAATTGGAAAATTCTGCTAGAAAAACATGCTGATAAATCTATTGTAGAATTGAGTCAGAATTCAACTCATATTGTTGCTTCCTGTGATGCTTGGATTACCATAAATGCTTCAAATTGGATAAACCTGTGTAGTTTTATTGTCAAAAATTATATTCCTTCAGCTTGGGTTTTGGATTTTAGGAAATAGAATTATAAAGATACTTTAAGCTGTCAGAGAATTAAACAGGAAAAAAATAACAATTCTAACTCACTTTTACGTAAATTTGCAGTATTCAAAAAATATTTTAATTTATATACATTTTTCTTGTCATTTTCATTCATGAACATCATTTTTTTCGATTCTCCGTCACTTCGCACCCATTTGTTGCCTTTTACTTTTACTCGCCCTGTGGCTGACCTACGTGTCGGAATTCTGACAATTAAAGAAAAATTCGAAACATATTTCAATGAATATGTGAAAAATTCGACAGAAAATACAAATCATTCAGAAATTGAAAGTCATACTTTTTCATTTCTGACACAAGATTATTTACAAGAAAAATTTCCTATTCATTTCGAAGAAAAAGAAACTGTAAATCTGTATATCAATGGCGCAGTTTTGCCAACGTTAGAGTTTTTAAAAAAATTAGAAGCTCTTCCATTAGAAACGGCTATTTTTTCAGATTCAGCAAATGGAACAGAGTTAATAGCCTTCAAAACATTTACACAGTTTAAAAGTGTAGATAAGTTTTATGATTTTGCTTTGAAAGTAGCCAAACAAAAGACAGAGAAAATAAATATTCAATTCTTAGAAAGAACATGGGATATTTTCCGAGCTAATAAACAAGAAATTGAAAAGGACTTTGATTTGATTACGACAGGTCGTAAAAGTCAAGAAATTACAGACAAACATACTGTTTTATATAATGAAGAACGCATTTTTGTAGAAGAAGGAGCAACTATAAGAGCTGCCATTTTGAATGCTGAAAAAGGTGCAGTCTATATTGGAAAAAATGCAAGTATCGAAGAAGGTGCAATTATTCGTGGTTCGTTTGCGCTTGGAGAAGGTTCTGTAATCAATACAAATTCAAATATGCGAGGCGATACAACAATCGGAAAATTCTGTAAAATAGGTGGCGAAGTAAGCAACTGCGTATTTTTTGGATATTCTAATAAAGGACACGACGGGTTTTTAGGAAATGCAGTAATCGGCGAATGGTGCAATTTGGGTGCAGCTACCAACTGCTCAAACCTTAAAAATAACTACGGAACAGTCAGAATTTGGAATTATGCAGAAGAAAATTACGAAAAAACAGAATTGCAATTTTGTGGACTTTTAATGGGAGACCATAGCAAATCAGGAATTTGTACGATGTTTAATACAGCAACCGTAGTAGGAACTGGTGCAAATGTTTTTGGAGAAGGCTTTCCACCAAAATTTATTCCTTCTTTTGCGTGGGGAAATGGCAATCATCAAACTAAATTTGTAACAACACACTTAGACGCTCTTTTCAAAACGGCTGAACGTATGATGAGCCGTAGAGATGTAGAGTTTACAGAAACGGAACGCAAAATCATGAAACACGTTTTTGAAGATACTGATAATTATAGATTTTGGGAATCAAATCCAATGTTTAGCTAGTATTTTAGAGATTGGGAAATGTAGATTGGGAATTAGGAAATGAAAATTATTTTAGAAAATTACAAATTAAACACCTCGTTGACGACTGCATTTGAGCCTCAACGATGGTTAAATAAAGAATAAAAAATGAGTTTCGAAGATTTTAAATTAAATAGACAATTACTTAATGCCATTGAAGAAGCTGGATATGAAAAACCTAGTCCAATTCAAGAACAGGCAATTCCGTTGCTTTTGGCAGGACATGATGTAATTGGTGTAGCACAAACAGGAACAGGAAAAACGGCTGCTTTTATGCTGCCTCTTTTGATGAAACTAAAATATGCACAAGGCGAAAATCCTCGTGCATTGATTCTTGCACCTACTCGTGAGTTGGTTATTCAGATTCACGAACATTTTGAGATGCTTAGTAAATATACAGATTTGCGTGCCGTTGCTTTATATGGAGGAAGTGGAAGTATAAAAAGACAACTTGAGCAAGTTCGTGAAGGAATGGATTTGATTATCGCAACACCGGGGAGATTATTGGATATTTATGAGCGAAATGAACTGAATTTGCGTCAAATCAAAACGATGATAATGGACGAAGCAGACCGTATTTTGGATATGGGTTTTATGCCACAAATCAATCGTTTATTAGAGATTATTTCTAGCAAAAAGCGTCAGAACGCACTCTTTTCGGCTACAATGCCAGAGAAAGTAGTAAAATTGACACATGATTTTTTAGAGTTTCCAGAAGAGATAAATATTTCGGCTATTTCGGTTACGGCTGAAACTGTTGAGCAAAAATATTACGAAGTTCCTAATTTCAGAACGAAGATTAATTTACTAGATTATTTACTCAAGGATAAAGAGAAATTTAATAAAGTAATTGTCTTTACAAGAACGAAAGATGTAGCTAATAATGTCTATAAATTTTTGGGTAGAAAAGTTGATGATAGCGTAAAAGTAATTCATAGCAACAAAGACCAAAATACACGAAGTAATGCCTTTAGTGATTTCAAAAATGGAGATATTCGTATTTTGGTAGCAACTGATGTAGCTGCACGAGGATTAGATGTTAGTGATGTGAGCCACGTAATTAATTTTGAAGTTCCGAAACAGTACGACGATTATGTACACAGAATTGGGCGAACAGGACGAGCAGAAAAAGAAGGAATTGCGATTACTTTTGCCAATGTTTTAGATGTTCATCATATCAAAAAAATTGAGAAACTAATTGGAAAAAAGATTCCAAATGAAAGAATACCAACAGAAGTAGATATTACAGAAACACCTTTTGAAGAAAATCAAAAATTAATAAAAGCCTTAGATTTTATCAAGCAGCGAGAAGACCCAACCTACAAAGGAGCTTTTCACCACAAAAAAAGATACTTGAATCCGAAAGATGCAGGGAAGAAGAAAAACAGGAGTACTTCGAAGAGAAAGCCTAAGAAATAAAGAATTAATTATTCGTATTCAATCTCAAAACTAGTCTTTTCCAAAAAGCTCTGAATTTCTTTTTTATTACTCTTCGAAAAGCCAAAATATTGAGTTGGTTTTTCTCCGTTTTTAGATTCAATTTGTAAACCATAATTTCCTTTGCGACGATAAAAGGTTATCTTTTCTATATTTCCAAACTCTTTTGCTTCATTTTTGAAAAGAGCTTTTTGTTCAATAATTAGCTTCTTATTATCGGTTTTGAAAGTTGTCCAAAACAATAGAAAATAATAAATACCAAATAATAGCAAAGGAACTGCAATCATTACAAAATAAAAATATTTGCTTGTAGTTTCGCCCTTCGGAAGAAAAAGAAATAAGGCGAAAATTCCACCCAAAAAAAACGTATAAAAAATGCTTACTCCGATTCCCGTACTGATTGAAAGTTGTGTCATTTTGTGTTTTTTAAGTAAATAAATTATGAGTACTACGTCCAAAAATATATATATTAGCTCAAAAAAGCTCATTTATTCTAAAGAAATAAATGAGCTTTTTAAGTTTGAGAAAAAATCTAATTTGATTTTAAAGACGTTCGCCTTTGCTATTTTTGCTTGTCCAAACTACTTTTCCAGTTGTGCTAATAAGCGTTACGAAGCCACCATTAGTAAAAACCATTTTGACAGGCTTCCATTCTCTTTGTGCATATTTTGCATTACGAGAACTATGCGTTCCTGATGCCCAAATAGCACGATTACTAGCATTATAAATCACTAAATGTCCATCATTTTGCATATCTAATCTACAACCATTTCCTTTTCCATAGGTATCTGTTGCCCAAGTTGGTTTGTCATTTTTGGTATAAACTACTAAGTTTCCATCAGATTGCATAACTAAATAATGTTGTTTATTGGGAGAATAAATACGTTGATTTGTAATCATAGAATTTCCCATTTGCATTTCTGTTCCTGCTACATTGTTATTTGAAGGTAAACTAGGACTTGTACCAGAGCCATTATCTGAGCTAATAGTTACTTTTTGGTCATCTTGCTCTTTTCCAAACCACACCATAGCATAACCTTTATATATAGCAATTCCGATAGATTGCCAGTTAGAATTTTTCCAAATTTCTTTATTAATAATTACATTATTGTGTCCAGCACTACTTTTCCAGCTTTTCAATGCGCCCTCTGCTGTTATAGAACCTCCTCCTCCATAAGAAATCTCATAACCATTTCCTTTGTAGTTGGTCATTTCTCTAGGCTTATTCCACATACATTTTGCTTGCTTATGGTCTTTGGTGTAACAACACGACGACCAAGAACCAGCACTAGACCAACTGTGCATATTACATCCACTTCTAGCATTAGGCTTATTGACTGCCACGTCCCATGCGTGAACTTGCGCTACATAGGTTAGGGATTTAGAAAGTGGAATACTGGGGAGTCCTTTTTGCTTTCGATAATCCATAATTAGATTATACAACTTCTGTTCTTTCTGCGACAACTCTACTCCGTCTAACTTATAAGAGCTAGGATTGTAATTTTGTGCAGTACTTAAATAGGGTAGAAAGAAAGTCAGAACAACGAGGTAGAAAAACAGCTTTTTCATGATAGATTCTTTTATGTAGTTAATAAAGTAAGTAGCTCTATTTTGTGCTATAAAATGGAACAACAGATAGGCTTTCATTTCAATCAATATCAATAACAATTCCATTCTTTTTAAATCTACATCTTATGTTCTGAACACTATATTCTATGTTTTGAATGGTTTGTACTAAAATAAATCCCAATCTCCCAAAGCATAGCTGAAAGAACAATCAAAACAAAAGTATTATTTCCTAAAGAAAAATGAGTTGAGCCAAAATGCAAACAGCCATATACCTGTTGTATGCTTTCGATATAATAGACTTGAAAAATGGCTAGTAAAGTTGTAAAGATGCTTATTACAAAAAAAGGCACTTTTCTTTTTTTGAAATCTTCAAGTATTCTCAAATTAAAAAGAAAAGGTAAGAAAATAAATAATGCACCTGCTGAAATATAAACAAGTAGAGAAACTAAAAAACCATTCAAAAAATAGCTTTTTAAACGAGAATTAATATTTGGTATTCATAATCGAAATTTTATTTTTAGAAGTTATTTAAGAGACTATTCCTCTCTAGCATATGTCGTATGCCTACCTCTTGTAATATCTGTCATACTTAAGTTTGATTGAACAATTTCTACTTCGCATTTTAAATCTACAAAGTCTCCCTCTACTTCAGCACCAATACTAAAATATAGGTCTTTTTCATACTCATCAACAGGATTATAAGTTATAACTCTAAGATATATACATTTATCAATTAAACTAAATGTAATGCATCTAGTATTTACTGTGATATTAAAAAGTGATGCTCTATTTATAGATATAATAAGTGTACCTGTATTCATTATCAATCAGTTCTGTATTTTTATAGTATTTAAGTTCGGCTTAGTTATTTTGATGACAAAAAAACGAACTATAATAATTAATCATAGTCCGTAATCCGTAATTGAAAAAATTCTAGTATTCCGTAATCAACGTTCCAATTTCATCTCCGTGTAATACTTTCAATAAATTACCTTCTTCATTCATATCAAAAACGATAATCGGCAAATTATTTTCTCTACAAAGTGTAAAAGCTGTCATATCCATAATATTCAAACCTTTATTATAGACTTCTTGGAACGAAAGGTTGGAGTAACGAACAGCATCAGGATTTTTTTCTGGGTCAGAAGAATAAACGCCATCTACTCGTGTTCCTTTCAAAACTACATCAGCACCAATTTCGATAGCACGAAGCGAAGCAGCCGAATCTGTCGTAAAATAAGGGCTTCCCAAACCTGCTACAAAAATAACTACACGTCCTTTTTCAAGATGACGAATTGCACGACGACGTACATAAGGCTCACAAATCTGTTCCATTTTGATGCCTGAAAGCAAACGAGTATAAACACCAACTTGCTCAAGAGCAGACTGCAACGCCATTCCGTTGATAGAAGTAGCGAGCATTCCCATATAATCGCCCTGTACTCTGTCAATGCCTATTTTAGGAGATTGCATTCCTCTAAAAATATTTCCACCTCCAATTACGATAGCTACTTGCAGCCCTTCATCAACTGCTTTTTTGACTTCTAGTGCATATTGTTCTAATCTTTCGGCATCGATTCCGAATTGTTGGTTTCCCATAAGAGCCTCGCCACTAAGTTTTAATAAAATACGACGATAGCGATAATTTGAAGCGTTGTTTGAGTTATACATAAGGGTTTCTAATATGAAAGTGGAGAATTAAAATCTATAAAATTATTGGGTAGTTGTTTTTTTATGTTTTATAAAACTTTTATTTTGAGAACTTGAAAAAATACCAAATCAAATTCCATAAAAAAACCGTTTATCTTAAAAAAAGTAAACGGTTATTAAATAATGGAAATATTTCTAGTGAAAATAGAAAATGTAGAAACTACAAAAGTTTCATATTTTGATGTTTTGTGCTTTAAGCTAATTAGATGTGTTTTTGAAATTTTCATAAACGACAGTTTATTAGAATTGATATTTTTAGGTACATTACTACAAAAATACGATTTTTTTATCAGAATTCTATAATCTAAAAAAGGAAAATTTGAGATAATTCCACAGACTAGAAAGTCAGTACTACTTTTTGTTCAGAAATTCGTATTTTTGCATTACAAACACACACATTTTTTTTTATGAACACCTCTTCTACCTCTTTTGATACGTCATACTGGCAAAATCGCTATAAAGATTCGGATACACCTTGGGATATTGGTTATGCTAGTCCTCCTTTAGTTGCTTATTTTGATAGATTAATAGACAAGTCAGAAGAAAATAAAAATCTAAAAATTCTTATTCCAGGTGCAGGAAGTAGTCATGAAGCTGAATATTTACATAAAAAAGGATTTAAAAATGTTTTTGTAATTGATTTGGCTTTGTCGCCTTTAGAAGAGTTTTCAAAACGTTGTCCTACTTTTCCGAAAGAACATTTGATTCAAGATGATTTTTTTAAATTTGAAGGACAAAATTCAGAATACTTCAATTTCTTTGATTTGATTGTCGAACAAACATTTTTTTGTGCCTTAGACCCACGTTTGAGAACAGATTATGCAAAAAAAATGAATCAACTTTTGAAAAAAAGAGGAAAACTAATCGGACTTTTATTTGATTTTCCAATCAGAGAAGAACAAGATAGTCCACCTTTTGGAGGAAATATAAACGAATACAGAGATGTTTTTGAACCTTATTTTGAAATAAAAAATTTAAAAAGATGCTACAATAGCATCAAACCAAGACAAGGAACAGAACTCTTTTTTGAAATGGTTAATTGTAAATGATGAATGGTTAATGAAATACATTAAACCATTAGGTTACACAATTATTTATCAAAGTATAAGAAGTTCGTTCATAGTTTACCATTAATAATTCACCATTCAAAAATATATAGTTATGAGTAGTACAATGGCATTGATTGCATTTATTTTAGTAATGTCTGTGCTTTTCCCAGCAGCAGGTTATTTTATGGATTATATGCGTCACCGAAAATATAGAATGCTTGACAAAGATGATGTTCGTAATGACCCCAATTATGGAAAAACAGACTTGGAACTAGAGAAAAAATAAACACAAAAACCGTTTTCAGAATTGCTCTAAAAACGGTTTTTACTTTATAAAATTTAATCCTAAAATTATTGTCTTTACTTCTTACCCCCTAACTTCATACTTCTGACTTTATTAAAGAGTTAGCCAGCGCACCAAAGGCAAGAGTTCTCTCTCCCATTGCCAGTCATACGCACTTAAATAAAGTGTTTCGCCATTTGGATAGGATAATTCTATTTCATAAATATTCGAATTATCAATTTCCATAATTGGCTGTGAAAGGTCTTCTACCAATAAAGGTTCTTTGTGAGAAGTTTCTTCGTGATGCACATGGACAGTCTGAAAATTTACTTGAACACTGTTCCATTCTTTTTTACGAAGCATTCTTTTGAGTTCTTTTTCTTGTTTTGGAAGCTCCCAACCCAAAACATAATTTCCCTGCATTTCTATCCATTGATTGCCTTTTGCCATATATTTTTTTGTATTTCTATACGAAACAAGACAAGAAACAGGAGTTTGCATTCTATAATTTTGATACAACGAACGCAAACGCAGACGAGCAATAAATGGATTATCTAATGATTTGAAACCATGTTGATAATTTCTAGTAATAATCTGTTTCCAATTTGCCCACGCAATACGACTTTTAGGAAATGTATGTTCGTGAACTGTTCGGCTTTGCATCGTGCTACCGATTGCGCCATGAGTTACCCAAACGGTTTTTCCATGTAGTTCGCCTTCCCAAAACGCATTTCCTTTTACCATATAAAGTGTAGCCGAATACTGCTCGTCGTCACCCAAAGAGTACATTCTGAATGTTCCGTTACATTCATAATCCCATTCTTCTTCCGTAGCAAGTTCGTCCATCCAAAGCGAAACTTCCGACTGAATGGCGTGAAAACCATTTTTTCGAAGTTCATTTTTAACATCTAAAGTAGTTGTAAAACCACGTTTTTTGAAATGCTCATGTGCTACAAGTTGTATGTCAATCAAAGAGAGTGTTTTCATTTTAGGTTTATATTTAGAGTTGAGAAGTTTTAGGTTTATCGTTCAAGCATCTGCTTGGACGTTCTTTTTTGCAAGCATATGCTTGCGAAACAGCAAGCACAAGATAGAATCTTGCGCTAGAATTATATCAATAATGCACTTCGACTAAGTATCGAATCGTACATTGATTTTCTTTATAGATGATAAATTCATTATTGAAAAGGTCAATTCCACCTTTTGCAAAAAGTGAATCAGCTTCTGAATTTTGTTTTTTGAGGTTTTCGTAAGTCAGACTAGCACACCAATCTTCATATTCTTCGATTTTGAGTTGTCTGCCTGTATGTACTTCATAGATGGCTAAAAAGGCTTTTTTATCATTTCCTCCTGTCCAAAAAGAACCTGCAAGTGAAGTATAATTCAAAGATTTTCGGCATTTATCAGCAAAATAAAGTCCGTAGCCAAACATTTTTCCTGTGATAAGTGCATTTATTGGGCGCAAAATCAAACCTGTTTTGAGAATAGAAAGCCAATTTTCATTTCGGCTTCCATGCCAAAGTAAATCTGTTGTTCTGTACTTGCTTTGTTTTAGATTTTTAGTAAAAACCTGTTCTTGTGCAATGTCTTTTACAGAATAGGCATTTACAAACTTTCCTACTTCTTCCTGCATCATTTTTTTGATACGCTTGATTTGAATAGCATCTTTCGCCTTTTTTTTATCTAAAATATTGACTTCAACTCCTAATGCATCTAAAAGAGAGACACACGACTGTGTGCCTTTACTTGAGGAGACAATGTGTGTTTTTGCTGCTTGTTGCAATCTCAATTCTACTTCGCCACGCATTACGTCTAACGTTTCTTGTTCATTTGTTAGAATTTTTCTTGCTTTTTGTAGAATCTGTTTCGAAACTATTTTTCCTGCTGTATATTCTAAAAGGTAATTCTGAACGCTTTCCATTTTGCGTGGAATAATACTATAAAGCTCCAATAAAAGGGCATTAAAACTGATTGTATCAAAATTTTCTAAGTCTTTTTTGCTTATTTTATTTGATTTAAAATCTACTTTTTTAGTCAGATTATCTAAAATAGTTTGTGCTTCTTCTACTTGTGCCATCGTAACATCAGCAGCCGAAACTTCATAATTATGAGACAAAGAACGATGTGCATAGCGTGTCAGATGACGAAAAAGCTCACGCACTTGACCGTTTTTGATAGCCGACCATGAAGTTAAAAAGTTATGGGAGTTTTGATAATTAGAATGAACTGAGTTGTTTTTTGATACTTTTTTTTCTAATTCTTCTCTAAATAAATGGGTTACGTCTTTGTAGCCTTTCCGTACTTTTTCTCTGTATTTGCTTTCCCATTGATACATTGAATATTCATTTACGGCTGCTCGTTGTCCTACTCTTCCATACGAAACTGAAAAAATATCATCAGAAATCTGTCGCATTTCATAGTATTTATTGTTATTTACAGCCGTTACCATTACTAATTTTGCTGTTTTGAAAGGAGTAATAGCTGGTTTTGGTAAATTAGAACCAACAGGAATAAAATGTTGCTTAATCATAATAGGTAAATTTGGTGTGTAAAAGAGTGATAGTATTTTTAGCAAAATTCTTACTATTGCTCTTTCTGAAAGCTAAGTTAAGAAATTTATGCTAAATTTAATAGCAATTACTAATTATTTATACTACAAATTTAACTTAGTAGGACGTAAACTATATGAGGACTAAAAAAAATAGCAAAAAAAGCTACAAACTTTTGGGAGTTTGTAGCTAATGGAAATACATAAGTAGGATTGGTAAATGATTTATATGATGAAAGGCAGGATAAAGACAAATACATTTTAAATAAAGTAAGAAGTCTAATTTCAAAATTCAGAATTAAAATACAAGTACTTAGATGATAAGAAGTATTGAAATTAACTGGTAACTACTTTACTGGTCACTGATAACTGAAAAAACTACTTCATTTTCGCACGTTTTATCAAATAAGGCAATAAAATTCTGTCCATTGGCTGACGAATATCCACCTCTACAAAATCAATTTTATATTGTCCACTTTTTAGTTTTAGAGCTTGTTCTTTGGCTTTGGTTTGCTCACGATAATACTCTCGTACTTCTGCTGGTTGAAGTTTGATTTTTTCGCCTGTTTCTACATCAGTAAAAATATACGGACGGTCTTCAAAATCAAATTCGGTTTCTGTTTTGGAATCTTTTACATGAAATAATAAAACTTCGTGATGACGGTGTTTTAAATGTTGAAGAGCTGCAAAAAGGTCGTCGGTTTCGTTCATATTATCCAACATATCACTAAAAATAATGACTAACGAACGTTTGTGTAATCGCTCGGCTATTTCGTGTAATACTTTTGCTGTCGATGTTTTTTTATTGTTGGGTGCTGGTGCATTTAATAATCTTTGAAACTCTAAAAAAAGCGTATGAATATGTTTTGAAGTCGCTTTTATAGGTGTTTGGAGTTCTAATTTATCCGAAAAAGTAGTCGCACCGATAGCATCACGCTGTTTTTGAAGCATATACGCAATGGAAGCAGCAGCCATAATCGAAAAGGTAATTTTTCCATTTTCGTACTTTCCTTCTCGTGGATAATACATAGAAGGCGAAACATCAATCAAAAGCTGCGCCCTTAGATTAGTTTCTTCTTCGTAGCGTTTTACAAAAAGTTTGTCGGTACGTGCATAGACTTTCCAGTCAATATGACGAGTACTTTCTCCTGTATTATAAAGACGGTGTTCGGCAAATTCTACCGAAAAACCGTGATAAGGCGATTTATGAAGTCCTGAAATGAATCCTTCTACCACTTGACGAGCCAAAAACTCTATATTTCCGAACTGACGAATGGCTTGTATATCTAATTCTTGCATAATTTTTTATTTTCTTGTTCAAGCATTTTGCTTGGACATTCTTTTTTGCAAGCAGATGCTTGCGAAACAGTAAACACAAGATAGAATCTTGCGTTAGGTAATACATTCAAAAATACAATCTTATTTTAAAAATAAACTATAAAAAACCTCAAAACTCCAATTCTCTCTCCAAAACAACAGAATCTTGTTCTAATTTATCATTTCTAAAATAAAATACACTTCGCCATTTTTTATTCTTTTCTATTTCTGAGAAAGGGATTTGATATTCTTGGACTAAAAAAGCATTTTCACTTCTACCACATGTACGACAATGATGGTAACCACTTTCAAAATTAAGATAGTTCTCATAATTAGAAGTCACATTATAAGTTTGAGGAATAAAGTCTGTGTCAATATAACTTATCCAATCTATAAAAACAGTATCTCCTATATTCACAATTTGCTTTGATGGAATACCTATTATATTATAATTAGGAAAACACATACAAAAACTTCCCATTCTACTGTTTAAAATTCCTTTATAATCAATAGAAATATAAGATAAACCAACCCATTCGAAGAAGCTTAATTTGTCTTTCTTAAAAATTTCCTCCAAGTCATATCTAAGTTCTGTGTTATATTTTTTTAAAGAGTCATCTGCTTCTGATGCTTTCAAGAAAATCGAACGTATTTTATCTCTGTTTTGAAGCCAATTTTTGCCTAACAAATCACTTTCTATAATTGAATCCAATGGATATAAAATTCTTGCTGTTTCAACGTTCTGTATATCACGTGGATGCATACTATTTTCATCTAAAAGAGTAAATGAGTTTACTTTATTCATATTTCTGTCATTGACTACATAACTATTCATTTCTGAAGTTAAACTCTTGGAAACTTTAAGGTTCAAATTCATATATTTTACTTCGTAATCATCTCGCAAGTCTTGATAAACTGTTATTTTTAGATAGCTTTTCAAAATGAAAGCAAAAGCAACAATAGAAATCAAAATCAATAAACTGTTTATAATTTTATTTTTCATTTGCTTAATTTTTTAGAAATAATTTTAAAAGGAACTTTAAATTGATTTTTATCGAATTTGTCCATTTTTTTTAATCTCTCTTTAGGAAAAATAGGAAATAGAACAGTATCTGTTTTTTGATTAAAAATGTGATAAGTTCTAGGGTTTGCGACCTCGTCGTATAAAGAATCTCCAAATTGAAAGAAGCGATAGTCTATGCTTATATATTTTCTACGAGTTTTTCCATAATCAGTATAATATTTTGTATCAGAAGGAAACCAATATACTTTTATGAGCATCTTTTGAGCTTCATAATTTGGAATGAGCGTAGAATATCCCTCAAAACTATTAGAAACATAGGAAGTAGGAAATTGCTTTTCATTCTCTTCAAAAATGGAATCTACTACTTGTATCACTTCTTTTCTTTGCTGAACTAAATCTAGCCAAATCGTTTCATCATTGGTTTCTTGCCAATTTACTTTGTGTAAATCTGCTTTTTCGAAGTCTGAATATTTAATAATGTGTTGAAATTGCTTTTCTATTTCTGATAAACACTTTTTTCTATATAGAACATTGTATTTGAAGTTTTCGTAATATCTTCTTGCATAGAAAAATTCAGTTTCAAAATCATTTATGGCTTTCAAATAGTTATTGTATTCTTTTGGAATATCCTCAATAGAAAACTTAGGCAGTTTATCTACAAAACCAATTGAGTCAGCCCAACTCCCTCTTGCTCTTTGTACATTATCATTAAAATAATTACTTCTTCTTATTTTTTCATTAAAATCAATAATAATACCTTGCGTTTCCTCAATAAATGCTTGATTTTCCTTCTCTTTCCACAAATAAAAACACCAAAGAGCCACAGCAAAGAAAGCCAAAAGCAGTGTAGATTTATTTAGTTTTCGTTTTTTCATAAGCTAAAAATAGTAAAATTAATACAAATCAAAACTCCATTGATTTTGTCTATCAGTTATATTTACAGAATTTTCATTTCTTTTGTCTTAGCAACCTATTTACTAAATTTTTCTTATAGGGCATGTTCATAATAACTTTGTGAGTAGTTTTTTGGTAATCCAAAATAACTCTGACAATAATTTAACACAAAAGGACTTATTTTTAAAAATATTGACAGCCTTGTGAAACTACTATCAAAGTTGAAAAAATGCTATACTCCGAAGGAGCAGCATAGTTAATTTATTTGATTACAAGCATTTTCAAATTTAATTATTTTTTATGAACATGCCTTGATTTTTCTTATTACCATCCAAACACCCTATAAAAATAACTACCTTTGTTGCCTTGATAAGATTTATATACTTTTACTCTCAACCAACATGAATTTTTCTACAAAAGCAGCAGTTTTACTTTGCTTACTGAGTTATTTATTTTCTACACAATCAGTATTTAGCCAAACTAATTCTGATAATAATAATAATCAAAAAAATGCTTTACAATCACGTCCAAAATTAGTAGTCGGAATTGTAGTCGACCAAATGCGTTATGATTATTTGTATCGTTTTTATAATCAATATTCTGAAAATGGATTTAAAAGATTATTGAATAATGGCTTTTCTTGTGAAAATACACATTACAATTATACGCCTACCAATACAGCTCCTGGTCATGCGTCTATTTTTACAGGAGCAACTCCTACCAATCATGGAATAATAAATAATAATTGGTACAGTAGAACCGAAAATAGAAGATTTTATTGTACAGAAGACAGTACAGTAAAAGGATTGGGAACAGCAACTCCAGAAGAGAAAGCTGGTAAAATGTCGCCTCGCAACCTCAAAACAAGTACAATTACAGATGAGCTTCGATTAGCCACCAATCAAAAAGGAAAAGTGATTGGAATTTCTATAAAAGATAGAAGTGCTATTTTGCCAGCAGGACATATTCCAAATGGCGCATATTGGCATGATGCAAGTTCTGGAAAGATGATTAGTAGTACTTATTATTTTGAAAAAATGCCTCAATGGGTCAATGATTTTAATGATAAAAAACTACCTGATGCGTACATGAAAAAAGGGTGGGAGTTACTTCTTCCAATAGAAAATTATACAGCAAGTTTTGCCGATGAGAACAAATATGAAGCAATGCCAACAAAGGATAAAAAAGCAACTTTTCCTTATTTTGTAGATGAATATGATAAAGAAAAAAAATATAGACAGTTTCCGTTTACAGCTCCTGCAAATAGTTTTTTAGAAGACTTTGCAGAGGAAGCTATTTTGAAAGAAGAACTGGGAAAAGATGAAGTTACTGATTTCTTGACACTTAGCTTTTCAGCTACTGATTATGTAGGACATCGTTATGGAATTTATTCGGTAGAAATAGAAGATACTTATTTGAGATTAGATAGAGAACTGGCTGCTTTATTTGAGTTTTTGGATAAGAATGTAGGAGAAGGAGAATATACACTTTTCTTGACGGCTGACCACGCAGGCGCACCAAGTCCATCACACTTACATGATTTGCAGTTTGATGCTGATTATTTGGAATGGGATTCTATGAAGGTAGAGTTAAATAACTTTTTAGAAAAAAGTTATGGACAAGGCGAATTTGTAAGTTCTTTGGGTGACCAAGATGTTTTTTTGAATAGAGAATTATTACTTCAAAAAAATATTTCCTTAGAGGAAGCACAACAAAAAACAAGTGAATTTTTACTTACTCAAAAAGGAATTACTCAAGCTATTACAGCAACAGAATTGAGCAAACAAATTCAGAGAACAGGATTTTTACAGCTTACTCAAAATGGGTTTAATCCAATACTTTCTCCAGATGTAGCATTTCTTTTTCAAGCAGGTTATATGGATTCCTACTATAAAAAAGGAGGTACTAATCACGGAACACCTTATACGTATGACACGCAAGTACCACTTTTATTTTTTGGTAAAAATATCAAACACGGACAAACACATCGTAGAGTAGAAATTACAGATATTGCTGCTACATTAGCTTCTTTATTGCATCTTCAACAGCCAAGTGGTTGTGTGGGAAATCCAATTATAGAAATTTTTGAATAGAAAATAGAAAGAATTATTAGTGCAAAGTTTTTAAAAGCAATTTCTGAAAAGAGATTGCTTTTTTGTTTTGAGGTTTTGTTAATTCTGTTTGTTTCAATAAAGGTAGTAGTTATAAAAATTATGATTTGAAAAGAGGTTAAATATTGCAAAGTCAGAAAAAAACCCAATTTTATGAAAGTAATTCTATGAATAAGCCAAAAAATATTATACTTTTGTTATTGGATTGATAAATTTGACTTAACTTGAATGTAATACCAAATTTATTGTTCCTATTTCTTATATTCTACTATTACACAATTTTTAAAACACATAACATGAAGAGAATATTACTACCTCTATTGGGAGTAATTTGGTTTGCATTTTTAACTCTATCAAGTACTACTACTTATGCTCAATACAACGGCTATGTACGATGTGCTACTATGGAAAATGACACTGAATTAAGAGCTAATAATCCCAATTTAGGAACATTAGACGACATGGAGCAAATGCTTGCTCCACTAATAAAAGACAAACAACAAGGCAATCCGAATGCACATATTGTAGATGGGGTTTATATTATTCCTGTTGTTGTACATGTAATTCATAATGGAGAGCCTATTGGCACAGGAGATAATATTTCGTATGCTCGTATTCAATCTCAAATACAAACACTTACTGATGACTTTCGTCGTAATGCTGGTACAAATGGTTTCAATAACAACCCTGTTGGAGCAGATACAAAAATTGAGTTTCGTTTAGCACAACGCCAACCTAATGGAACAGCTTTTACAGAAATTGGTGTAAACCGTATCAATAGAAATACTCAAGGTTGGGGTGCACCTCCTTATGCTACTGGTTTCGTTGATGCTACTATAAAACCTTATACAACAACTACTCAAGGTTATGATGGAACAGTCTATATGAGTTTTTGGTGTGTACCTCTTAGTGGAGGAATTTTGGGATATGCTCAATTTCCTCAAACTACTTTAAGTGGAATGGATTGTAATACTACTAATTCAGTTACTGATGGAGTTGTTATGACTACAGGTTCTGTGGGTGGAGAAACTACACCAGGTACATCAGCACCTTATGATTTGGGTAGAACAGCTACTCACGAAGTTGGACACTGGTTAGGACTTCGTCACATTTGGGGTGATGGTGGTTGTACAGCAGATGATTTTTGTGCAGATACTCCTACAGCAGGAGCTTCTAATGGAGGTTGTCCAACAGGAACAAACTCATGTACAGACACACCTGTAGATTTTCCTGATATGATTGAAAACTATATGGATTATACAACGGATGCTTGTATGAATATCTTTACGAATGACCAAAAAGTTCGTATGCGTACTATCTTAGAAACTACTCGTTTTTCTCTTATCAACTCAGTAGCTTCTATTCCACCAAACCCTAGTGATGCAGGTGTTTTGAATATAATTACGCCTCTTGGAGATATTTGTAGTGGAACGGTTACGCCTTCTGTTCGTATCAAAAATTATGGTTCTACTGCTCTTACAAGTGTAACAGTTGAATCTCGTATCGGAACAACAGGAGCTTATACTTCACAGGTTTTTACAGGACTTAATGTTCCTGCTGGAGGAACTACAGATTTAGTACTTAATAATATTACAGGAGTTACTTTTGGTACTTATACTTTTGAAGCAAGAACTATTTTACCAAACGGAGTAGCAGATCCTTTTACAGCTTCTGATTTATCAAACTCTTCTTTTACGTTAGGAAATGGAGCGTTACCAATTTTAGCTGATTTTGAAGGTAATGATTTTCCACCACCTTCTTGGCAACTTCTAAATCCAGGAAATGATTGTAATCTTTGGACGATTGATGCTTCTCCCACTTTAGTAGGTCTGAATGGAGGACGTACAAAGGCTGCATTGGTAAGACACCATTCTTATACAGGAGCAGGACAAGAAGATATTCTAGTTTCTCCTTCTATTAATCTAACTACTGCAGGTCTTGCAAGTGCAGGTATAGAATTTGATTTAGCATATCGTCAGAGAAACACAAGCACAAGCGAAACATTGCGTATTGATGTTTCAACAGATTGTGGGGCTACTTGGGTAACTACACCTATTTACTCTAAAACAGGAACAGACCTTGCCACAGTTACTACAACATCCACAGCAGCATTTGTTCCGACAGCAGCTAATCAATGGCGCAGAGAGTCTGTTTCATTAAATGCTTATATTGGGCAGAGTATCAAAGTACGATTTGTTACAGTCAATGCAAATGGAAATAATCTTTGGATTGATAACGTGAAAATTTATGATGCTCGTCCTACAATAGAATTTACTTCTACTACAAATACAATTACAGAAAACTCAACTTCTGGAACAGTAGATTGTAGAGGATATCAAGATTTGAGTATTCCTGTTTCTGTTACTATTGCTCCTTCTACTGCCGTTACTGTCAATGTAACTGCAACAGGTGGAACAATGAATGCACAAGATTATACACTTCAAACTCCTACACTTACTTTTGCTGCAGCAAGTACAACTTCTCAAAATGTCGTTGTTAGAGTATTTAATGATAATGCCCTAGAAGTAGCTGAAAATTTAGAACTTACTTTATCAGTAGTAGGTACAGCAGCTATTTTAGGAACAAATACAATTCATACACTTACAGTAAATGATAATGACGACATTACTCAAAATGTTACTCAAACATTATTTTCTGAAAACTTTGAAAGTTATGCTGCTGGTGCAGTTTCTGGAGGTTGGACAATAGCCACCGTAGGAACAGCAAATGGTTCTAATAACTGGGTATTTGGAGAAAATGGTGGAATGACAGGGACTCGTAGTGCATATATCACAAATAATGCTACGACTAGACCACAAGCCTATACTATTACAAGTACTTCAAGAAGACGTTTGGTTTCTCCTTCTATCAATACAGTTGGTGCTACAAATCTTCAACTTAGTTTTGATTTCAAGTTAGAAGGCGAAGTTACAGGAACTGCTTATGATTATGGGCGTTTGATGTATTCTACTTCTCCAACAGGACCTTTTACAGCTATTACAGGACCAGCAGATGGTACAAATAATGGAACACCTGCCAACGCAACTCCATTCTATGGACAACCAAACTCTACAGCTTATACAGTTACTCTTCCTGCTGCTTGTCAAAATCAAGCTACTCTGTATTTAGTATGGAGATGGGATAATGATGGGTCAGTAGGTACAAGTCCTCCTTTTACAGTAGATAATATTGTATTGACAGGAAGTCGATTACAAGAGTTCCCAGTAGAAAATGCTCTTGCTTCTAAGCAAGTTTATCTAGGAGCTAATAGCACAGTTTATGTCATTAGTGCAAATGATAAAGTAATGGCAAAGTTAGAAAATAATACAGCTCATGATTATGGTTGTACTACGGTTGCTATTGATAGAATTGGAACAGGACAAGTTGCTTATACTTCAACAGGAGCAGCAAACGGACTTACTCAGAAGTCTTTCCGAATTACTCCTACAAACCCTTCTACTCAAAATATAGATGTTACACTTTATTACACTAATGCTGAAAAAACAGGTTGGGAAACTGCAACAGGTCTTTCTTGGACGACAAATGCAAAAATGCACCGTACAGGAGGAGCAATTAGTGCAGTTACTCCAACAACACCAATTGCAAATGGAACTACAAACACAGATCATGCACTTACTCGTTCGGCTTACTTAACTACCGAACATGCAGCCAAAGCAACTATCAATAATGGTTTTGGAAATGGAAATGCTTCTGGTGGTTTAGCTATCGGCGACCCTAGTGAATGTGGTGTTACAGCTATTTCGTATGTAAGTCAGACAGCTTGTGTAGATACAAATAATAAATACACAGCAAATGTAACAGTTACATATACTAATCCTAGTGGAAATTTAGTAGTAAACGGACAGACGTTCACAACAACTACAAGTCCACAAACAGTAACTCTTACTAACTTAGAGTCTGATGGCAATGCAGTAGATGTTACAGCTTCTTTCTCTGGAAATGCAGCTTGTACGCTTACTTCAAATGCTCTATTTACTGCTCCAGCAGCTTGTAATGTATTTACAGGAACAGTTACTTTAGGTACAGTTACTCCAACAACTTACTGTGCAGGAACTTCTATCTCTGTTCCTTATACTACTTCAGGAACTTTTGGAAGTACAAATGAATTTACAGCTCAACTTTCTGATGCTACTGGTTCATTTACTACACCTCTTGTTACTGCATCTGGTACAAGCCCTATTTCATTAGCTATTCCAAGTACAGCAACAACTGGTGCAGCTTATAGAGTACGAGTAATTTCTACGCAACCAAATAGTCCAAGCGCAGAAACAACCATTACAATTAATGCAGCTCCTACTGTAACATTTACTTTACCAACTGCAAATTCAAATGTTTGTGTAAGTGATGTAGCATTTGTGCTTAGTGGAGGTTTGCCAGCAGGTGGAACTTACACAGGAACAGGGGTAACAGGTGGAAACTTTAACCCTACAACAGCAGGAATTGGCACACATACAATTACTTATTCTGTTACAACAGGTGGTTGTACTTCTACAGCTACACAGGATATAGTAGTCAGTAATGCACCAATAGCAGATTATACTAATCCTCCTAATATATGTGCTGTAGCTACAGCAGCAACACTTACAGGTGGCTTGCCAACAGGTGGTGTATATTCAGGTACAAATGTAAACTCAACAAATGGAACATTTGATGCTGTTGCAGCAGGAGGTGCAGGAACATATATAGTTACTTATACAGTTACTATTGGAAGTTGTACAAGTTCAGATACAGCTAGTGTTGTTGTTATAGATTGTCCAACAGGTGGAGGAGGAGGTGGAACTCCAACAGTAACTACACCTACTGGATTTACTGCAACAGGAGTTTCTACTTCACAAATTAATCTTTCTTGGACTGCCGTAAATGGTGCAACAGGTTATATTCTTTATAGAGGAAGTACAGTAGTTACTACAATAAATTCAGGAGCTACAACAACTTTCCAACATACAGGACTAAATGCAGATACTCGTTATTCATACAGATTAGTTGCTACAAATGGTGGTGTTCAATCTCAAGCTGCTCAAGCAAATGGACGTACTTTTCCAGATGCTCCGACAGTTGTTTCTAATACAGCAAGTTGTGGAACAGGTTCTGCTACGATTGTCTTAGGTGGAACAGGTTCTGTATTCAATATTTATGCAGAAGAAACTGGAGGGACAGCAATAGCACAAACAGCAAATGCAACCTACCAAACACCTGTAATTAGTGAGAATACAGTTTATTATGTTAGTGTAATTGGTCAACAAGGATTAGAAAGTACACGTACACGAGTAGAGGCAGTAGTAATTCCTACTACTGAAGCTACTATTTTGGAAGGTTCTCGTGTTCGTAGTTGTGATGCAACTACTACTCTTACAGCCAATCAAGTAGATAATGCTACTTATACATGGCTAGTGAATGGTGTTACAATAGAAAACTCAAATGCAAATACTTTCTCTGTTACTCGTAGTGGAAATTATCAAGTACGTATTGCTAAATCAGGTTGTTCTACTACTTCTACATTTAGTAATGTTACTCTTAATTATGCTCCTTCTGCCGAAATTGCAAACGGAATAAGTACTGGATTCTGTGAAAATGGAATACTTAGAGCTAGAGAAGTCGCAAACGCAACTTATTCTTGGACATTTAATAATACAGTTGTAGGTTCTGAAAGAGAACTATCTGTTTCTCAATCTGGAGAATATACACTTACAGTTACAGAAAATGGTTGTTCGGCTACTGATGAAATTCAAGTCGTAGTTACTTCTTTGCCTTCTGTTTCTATTGAAGCTTCATCAGCTACATTCTGTCCAGACGACGAGGTAACTCTTACGACAGACCAAATTAGTGGTGTAACGTATGACTGGAGTAGAAATGGAAGAGTAATCCGTAGAAATGCTGAAAGCTCAATTACAGTTACAAGTGGTGGAGATTATAGTATTACTATTTCTCAAAATGGTTGTAGTTCAACTTCTTCTACCATAAATGTAGAACGTTTGAGTGTAGAGCCTGCTTATCTTCGTACTACCGAAACTACTCTTTTTGTAGAATCTGAAAGTACTATTTCTAACATTACTTGGAGAGTAGAAGATACAGATGATGCTTCTTTGGAAGGGCAAACAACAGTTACACCAACAGAAAGTGCTTCGTATTCTGCTTTAGTAACGTATGAAAATGGTTGTAGTGTTCGCACTCGTACTGTACGCTTCAATGTTCCACCTCCAGTAGTGGTAGGTGTGGAAGATGAGTTTATCAAGGCGTTGCGTATCTATCCAAATCCAAGTGCAAGTGGTGTTTTCCAAATTGACCTAGGACAAAATACAGAAACTGTAACTCTTGTTTTGACTGACCAATTAGGAAGAACATTGGAAACGATTGCTTTACCTTTAGATGCAAATTCGTATCAATTAGATTTAAGTAAATATGCTTCAGCTCTTTATACACTTCAATTCAAATCTGAAAAAGGTGTTGTTACTCGCAAAATTGTTATTGAAAAATAATAATTTGTAACACATTTTTAGAATGTGATTTTAATAAAAAAAGCAACCTTAGAAATAGGGTTGCTTTTTTTGTAGGTCATTTTTGTCTGTTTTAAATGTGTATGTGTAGTGCAAAGGCTTGCCTTTGATTTGTTAAGTAGTAGTTTCTAGGTTTAAAAAAAATAAGGTTATCTAACAATTTTTGTAAAAATCATTGATAATAAAACTAATTCTAATAAATTTTGATTTTTACTCTGTAGGAATTTAATCTTGGTAGTATTTTACAAACGTAGTGAAAAATACTACCAAAATGTAGTTCCTAACAGAACAGAATACAATTTTTGTCTTTCATTTTTCTACCAATATAAAGTTCCTACGGAACAAATTACCCACTCCACAAAAACTGTCAGATAATCCAAAATACAAATACAGTCAAAGGCAAGTCTTTAACCTACTAATTTCAAAATTTCGTTTTTTGATGCGATTAACCTAGATAAACAGTTTACAAAAATTAAATTATTCTCTTCAAAACTTCCCTATCAAATTTCCATATTTTTTCATCAATAGCTTTTGTATAAAATTTTTGAGAAAGAATTTTCTGTATAATAATTGGTATTTCATCCTCTAGTTTTTCATTCTCAAAATCAATAAAAATTCCAGCCTCTAAAGGTTGAATAAAATTTTTCCAGTTTGGATTCTCAGAAATAAGCATTGGTTTTTGATAACCCAAACATTCATAAAATTTAGTAGGAATACAATTTTGAGTGCTTTTATTGAATAAATAAGGTAAAATTACAAAACCTGTCTTTTGAAGTTGCTGTAATAAAATGGTATGAGAAACAGGCGAAGAAATAGAATCATTTATCAACAAAATAGAAGTTTCATTTTCTATCAATGTATTTATTTTTTGAGAATAAACAGAATCCGAACAATAGCCAGCCAAAATTAAAGTAGCAGAAAAACCATTTTTTTGTAATTCCTTTTCTAATTTTTTGAAAAATAAAATACCTTCTAAAGTTCCATACGTTTTTGAAAATGAACCATAGAGTAGAAATTTAATTTTCTTTGTTGCTAAATAATCTGAATGATAAGAATCAAAAGTATTGAGATTTTCATTATTTTCTATTAAAAATTTATTCTCCAAAAAAACATAATTTTTATTTTTCAAATAAGGCATTTCTTCCAAATAACAGCGTTCTGCCAGAAGATATAAATCAATAAAAAAAGATGATAATTTTTCAAAAAACTGAATCAAAAAAGCTAATGATTTCTTTAAAAAAAGTGGGTAATTGTCTTGATACAAAATATTAAACGAATAATTTTCTTGTACATCATAAACCAATTTTATCGAATTTGATTTTGACTCTGATTTTAAGCTAAATAAAAATTTGAAAAATAATGTAAAAGGTAGAATTTCGACTGCACAAACAATTATTGTATTCGGTTTGAGCTTTAAAAGCTGATTAAAAACTTTAAAACCAGCAAAAAAACGCCAAAAGCCTAAACGATTCTTATGTTTTTTGGAAGTGAATAATTCTATAAAGTTAATATTCAAATTTGTGTTTTCTTTTTCAGAATTACTACTTGCTTCAAAACCTATTAAAGTTACTTTCTTAGAATTTTCTGAATTATATGAAATTGATTTGGCTATTTTATGATACGCACGAATATCATTGACAGGTTTTAAGACTGAAAGAATAGCTATTTTTTCGGTTTTGGGTTGTTCTTTTTTAGTATTCTGAAATGTCTTCATTATTTTGTCTTTTATTCATCAAATAATCATAACCAAAACCTTTTATAATAGAAAGAATAAATACAAGAGGGATAAGATAAATCGCAGACAATCCTCTAGCTGCATTCCACTCAGAAAAAGATTCATAGTCCTCCATTTTAATAGAAAGAACTAAAACAGAATGAAGATAAACAAAACAGATAATTATAAAAACAAGAAATAAACTATGATTGATATAAATATTTACCTTTTTGAAAGTCAATAAATACCAACAAAATAAAGCTACAAAAAATACATATTGACTTATGGAAATATTCTCTACAAAAGAAAAACCTTCTACATTAATAGACAAAAACCGAAATAAAAAGAGCAACAAAAAATTACAAAATATAGCAGAAAGAATTCCAAATAGCTTCATATCATTATTTTATTAGGAATAAAAATTTATATTCAGAGATTTGCATTCGTAATTGTACCTTAACTAATCAAAAGTCCATTCTCAACTGGCGAATCTGTACTAAGAAGAGTTACACCTTCTTCATCTCCAATGACTCCCAAAATCAAACACTCTGACATAAAATTAGCAATCTGTTTGGGTGGGAAATTAGTAACTGCAATGATTTGTTTTCCTACCAAAATATCTGGATTGGGATATTTCTGTGTGATTTGTGCGCTTGTTTTTTTGATTCCAAAATTACCAAAATCGATGCGTAATTGATAAGCTGGTTTGCGTGCTTTTTCGAAAACTTTAGCTTCTAAAATTGTTCCGACACGCATTTCTACTTTTTCAAAATCTGAATAAGAAAGCATAGTTTTAGGAATTAGAAAATAGGTGATAATTATCTTTATATCAAAATAATATAGCTCAAATTTACAAAATAATAACTAAAAAAAAGAAACGCTCATTTACTGGAAAACAGCAAACGAACGTTCTTTATTTACTTACTACTACCTATCTTAAATATTTTTAAACTAAGTTAGTTTTGATATATTCAAAGGTATAAAATCTATTTCTTAATATACCAATTAGATTGATAACCGTTAAGGTTGAATTGATAAGTGCAAAAAATAGCTTGAGCAAAATATAAAATAGAGTTTATTGTTGGTAATTATTAAAAATTCTGACGAATTTTTTCTGCTGTGTTTTGGAATTCTTCTTGGCTAAATTCTGGTCGCTTTTTCTCAAAACTCAAATCTGCAATTTCATCAATCGGAACTAAATGGACATGTGTATGTGGTACTTCCAAACCAACAACAGCCACTCCAATACGATTACAAGAAATAGATTTTTTGAGTGCGACAGCCACTTTTTTTGAAAAAACCATCAAATCAGAGAGTTCTGAATCGGTCAAGTCAAAAATATAATCGTTTTCTTTTTTAGGAACACACAAAACGTGTCCTTCTTTTAATGGACGAACATCCAAAAAAGCCAAATGCTTTTCGTCTTCCAATATTTTATAAGAAGGAATTTCGCCGTTTATGATTTTTGTGAAAATAGACATGTATTAATTAGGATTAAAAATTACAATTTGAAAATTAGCTAAAAATGAAAATTACCTACTAATTTCTAGAATTTCAAATTTCATTTTTCCTCTTGGAGCTTCTACTTCTGCCATTTCACCTACTTTTTTACCCAAAAGACCTTTACCAATAGGAGAAAGAACAGAAATTTTGTTTTGCTTCAAATCTGATTCTTCTTCAGCTACAATCGTATATTGTAAAACTAATTTTTTGTTGGCAGAATTTCTAATTTTTACTTTCGAAAGAATCGAAACCTTTGAAGTATCAATTTGAGATTCATCAAGAATACGAGCATTACTAATTGTTGTTTCTAGTTTTGCTATTTTCATTTCAAGCATTCCTTGTGCATCTTTTGCTGCATCATATTCTGCATTTTCTCTCAAGTCGCCTTTATCCCTAGCTTCTGAAATTTCTTCTGCTATTTCTGCTCTTCCTTTCGTTTTGAGATATAAGAGTTCTTGTTGTAATTCGTCGTATTTCTCTTTTGTAAAATATGATATGTTTGCCATAATTCTGAAAATTTATGATTTATTTGTCAAAGTGTATGAGTATGTTTCCTTATCCATTGATTAAGGAATTTTTTACCAAAAAAAAGAACACACCAAATCTATTAAAAGTTTGGCGTGAACCTGTTATATTTATACGTGTTTTGCTAGTTTTGGTTTTTAGTTTTCTGTAATTACAAATATAGTGAAATTGATGTAATTTATTTGGTTTAATTTGCCTTTTTTAGCAATTATAATTTTTTACTATCGTCTATCTTTATTTTCTCTTTCTTTTCGATAGCTTTGGGTTGATTGAGTTGTACTTTTTCAACAGTTACAATTTTTCCTTTTTCATTTTTATCTAATCGCCAACTTAATGTTCCATCAGATAAACGAATAAGTTTTCCAACTCCCAAAATTTCTAATGTATTACGGTCTTTTATTTGTAGAGTTGCTGTATCGCCTTCTACTGTACCAGAAAGGGAATAATTATGCTGACAATCTACGCCATAACAATGTGTTCCCAACACTTCTTTTCCAACTTGATTAAGTTGAATGAAGACTTTTTTTCCATCAAAATTCCACTCCCAATCACCTTTAAAATCAGCATATTTAGGTTGATTGGTTTGTGCAAGTACCATTTCTTCAAGCTGTTTTGTCATTGGCTTAAAGGTAAGATGAATGACAGATGGCTTTGCAGAATAATTTACAAACTGTACCGTTAGAGAGTCTGAAGTTTTGTTTTGAAACTCAAATACCCAATAGTAGGCATTTCCAGCTTCATTACTCAAAACTAAAGTATGATTTGTTTCGATAAAAAAACCTTTTAAGCTATCTAAGCCTAATAAATTTCGTGCATCATATTTTCCATCTTTCTCAAATGAAATTTGTTGCGCTCCTTGTTTGAATAATTTAGAGGTAACTTTGGAAGAAACACTTGTATCTTGTTCTGTCATTCGTTCCAAATACCATTTTGTGCCTTTTAGTGTAGTGAGCGAAGTAGCCCAAACGTATCCATTACAAAAAAATAGAAGAGCTATTAAAGATAAAAAAAATAAGTATTTTGTAGTTTTCATTTAATAAAAATAAAGGTAAAATTAGTGTGCTAATATGTTTGTGAATGTAGCATTGCATAAATGCAATTTATCAAACAAAAGTAATTTAAGTGATAATTCTCACAAATATATTGTTTTTTATGTAGGATAGTCTTTTAATTGTAAATGATTAATTATTTGTTGTAAATTATAATCAAAAATAAACCTATCAATATTATGGTTTATAATGTAATAAGGCATTTTTTTGTTAAAAAAGCAAAACTAATGCGTAAAAAATAGAAGAATAGTTTACTACTAACCATTTATAATTTAGGATTGTTCCAAATTTTATTCATAACGCAAAGATTCAATGGGATCTAATTTTGAAGCCTTATAAGCAGGATAAACTCCAGCAGCTAATCCAACTAAAATACAAATTATGATTCCACTAACCATCCAAAGCCAAGGAATAATAAATTGAGCATCTGCACTTCCTATGAATTTGGCGACTACGTTTCCTAATGTAATACCCAAAAAAATGCCAAATAATCCACCGAGTAAGCAAATAACGATAGCTTCGATTAAAAATTGCCTTCTAATTTGTTTGGAAGAAGCTCCAATTGCTTTTCTGATTCCTATTTCTCGTGTTCTTTCCGTAACAGATACTAACATAATATTCATCAGTCCGATGGATGCTCCTAGTAAAGTCAAAAATCCTATTCCAGCTCCTCCCATACGTAATATTCCTGTTGTTTCTCCCAATGACGAAGCTAATGATTCACTACTAGAAACTTCAAAAGAAGGTTTTTGAGTAAGTTTATCACCTCTAATTATTCGCATAAGTCCTGTTGCTTCTCCCATTAAGGCTTCAGTTTGGGTAGGATTTTTTACACCTACCGTAATTGTATAAGAAAGTTGTCTGTCATTTCCCAAAATATTTGCCATAGGCAAAGGAATCAAAACACTTCTATCTGTACTTGAAGAACTCCCTACTCCTCCTTCCTCTTCTAAAAGTCCTATTACTGTAAATCCATATCCTTTTACGAGTATTCGTTTTCCAATGGGCGAACTTTCTTTAAAAAGTGTTTCTTTGATTTCTTTTCCAATAATAGCAAACTGACTTCCTCTCTGAATATCTAAAGGTGAAAAATTTCGTCCTTCTTTAATATCAAATCCATTGACTAAATTATAATTTTCATCAATACCAATGACAGACGAATTTGGATTTGTTTTTTCAGATTGATATTTTATTTCTGTTCCAAAACCTACCCTAGTATAAATTGTAACAGCATCTTGCGAACTTACATTCTGAGCAAAACGCTTCCCAAACTCCATTACCTCATTATATTTCAATGGACTTTCAATTTTTTCTACTATCCCACGACGACGAGAACGCATACTATTATTTTTGTCTTTGACATCAAAAGAGTTAGCTCCCAAATCAGAAAGCCCAGAGCTAATATTTTGTTCGATACCATCAATAGCCGTCAAAATACCCACTAGAGCTGTAATTCCGATAGCAATAAGAGAGATTGTAAGAAGAGAACGAAGCCAATTATCACGAGTAGCACGCAGAGCTTCAGCAGTATTTTGGGCAAGATTCATAAATTATTCAAAATTGTTTTTGTAGAATTACGAGGCTAGTACTAAGTTTAGTATTCTATTAGTTTGAATAAAGTTGATTTATTACAGATAATTTTAAACTTCAAGTATTTACTTCTGAATTCATACTTCTTACTTTAGTTCCCTTTATCTAATTTATCCAAAATGGCAAGTTGTTGTGTGAGCTTTTCGCCTCCTTTTATGCCAAAATCTAATGTTCTGATAGGAAAAGGAATGGTAATATCATTGGCATCAAATGCTTTTTTTACAGCTATTCCTGCTCTTGTATAAGCCTTGTGATAGGAAGGTTGGTCACATCTATTTATCCAAAAACGAACAATAAAATTAACAGAACTATCTCCAAAACCATCAAAATCTACACGTATATCACCAAAATCATCTCTAGCAATATCCAAATTACGAATCGTTTCATATAATAATTTTTCAACAACTTCTACATCATCTCCATACGAAACTCCGACAGGTACATTCACTCTTCGATGGTTGAGACGATTATAATTTAATAATGGATTTTGAAAAACTTCTTTCGATGGAATAATTACGTATTGTCCATCAAAATTTTCTATATCAATAGCTCTCAAACCTATCTTTTTTACATAACCAATATAATCATTTGTTTGGATAAGGTCTCCAATTTGTAGAGGTTTTTGTACAGCAAGAAAAACTCCTGAAATAAAATTAGTTGCCAAATCTTGAAAAGCAAAACTAAGAGCAAGACCAATCACACCAGCACCAGCCAGCAAGGAAGTAACTGTCTTATCCAAATTTAGGACACCTAATGCCACAAAACTACCGACTAGCATGATAATGTAGAATATAACTTGAGCAGCTAGTTCTAATATATTTTTGTTATCGACTAGGCGAGAAAGCGCACGGTTCATTCCTACCTTGATAGCTTTTGCTAAAAAATAAAATACAATTATTACAATTATTGCCAAGAAAAAATTGGGCAACATTGCAACTAATGTCTCAAACCAACCTAACAGTTTTGTAGATAAGGCTTGATAGCCTTTATGGAGTAGGTCTAGTTGATTGTCTAATTCGTCCATAGAAAATGAATGATTGAAAATTATTTTTTACGTCTTTTTTTTGTTTTTTTAGAGCGTTTGATTTGTTTTTTAGCTTCTTTTCGTCGCTGCCTATCTGATTTTACTTGTAAGTCTTTTTCTTGCTGATCCATTCTTTCCTCTAATGTCATTTCTCCAAAAATAACTTTTGGATCAGAGTCTCTATAAGTAGGACAATCAGAGCGTTTGGATGCTCCACAGCTTGATAAAGTAAAAATGATTACAAATATAATTGAAAATAAACTATATTTTTGGAGTAAATTAATTTTCATAATAAAAAGGTTGATTTTTAAATAGTTGAATGCAAAAGTAGTAACAAAAATGACGCAATTCTTTTTAGAATATACGTAATTTTATTTTTTTATCAAAATAGAAATAGATTGAATATTTAACGGAAATTCCATCAAAACATGCAAAATACTCAAAAAATAAAGTGTCAAAAGTCCTGTTTTGAAATCATAAAAATAAATACCTAATGCAATGAGCCACAGCAAAATAGATAAACTAAGCCATAATTTATTGACTTTATGCCAAGCAATAATATGCACTTTCGAAAACCAGTTGAGATAATGATAGGTATAAGCAAAGGCAATAAAGCGTTGAATTTGTAGTGCTACCTCTGCCTCAAAAAGTAAATCACTATCATAACGTATATATTCTCCAAAAAAAGAAGTCAGAATCATATTAAGATTAGAGAATCCACTCATTAAATAATTAGTTTTGCTTAGTGTTGAAACTGAATAAGGAAAAAAACTAGGAATAATAAAAAAACTAATTCCGACAAGCAAAAAAACAGCAAAACATAATTTTGACCAAAAAGTAGGCTTTTTCTTGATTCCTACAAGCATAAAAACTCCTGTAAACACAAAAACATGAATAAGTGTAGGAAGTAGAAGACCAATAAGAAATAGATAGTAAAAATGATTTTGAAATAAAAATATTACAAACAAACCCACTACAAAAAACAGAAATTTCGCCCATTTTTTAGGTATTGTAACAGCAGAAATAGCCATTAAAAAAGCTATAAAAATAAGATTGATACCATATTTGGGAGAAGAAAAAAAATGTTCAATTCCTATTTGTGATGTAACATAAAGCAAAGTAACCACTATGGCACAACTAAAAATAACAATAAGTTCGAAGGTAGAAGAAGAGGTAAAATATTTTTTTTCGTGTAACCAAGTCAGTTCTGTTAGATAATGTAATGCTCCTAAAATGACATAACTCAATAAAAAAAGTTCGAAAGGAAAAAAATAGGCTATAAAGCACGATAAAAGTATCAGTACAATATGAAATTGGTCAGTGTTTATGATGTATTTAGCCATAAATTAATTCTACAAAAAAATCCTAACTTATCTAAATAAAGATAAAGTTAGGATTTTTAATTTACTTGAAAAGCAACAAATTATTGTTTACCTAAATAATTAGCTACACTTTCTCTAGTTTCATTCATGGCTTCTTTACCTTCTTCCCAGTTTGCAGGACAAACTTCTCCATGTTTCTCAACATAACGAAGTGCATCTACCAAACGGATATACTCGTCAATATTACGTCCCAAAGGAAAATCATTGATAGAGATATGTTTGATAATTCCTTCTTTATTGATTAGATAAGTTCCACGAAGACAAATTGGTGCGCCTTCAAAAATAAGGTTGTTGTTTTCGTCATACGTATAGTCTCCACCTAAAACGCCATAATTTGTAGCGATTGTTTTGGCAGTATCAGCTACCATTGGAAAAGTTACACCTTCAATTCCTCCTTTATTTTTTGGAGTCATGAGCCAAGCAAGGTGAGTTTCTTCTGTATCTGTAGAACAACCTACAATGGCAGTTTCTTTAGATTCAAAAATAGATAATTTCTCTTGAAAAGCTAAAATTTCAGTCGGACAAACAAATGTAAAATCTTTAGGGTAAAAGAAAAGAATTACATTTTTTTTGCCAATATATTGGTCTAATGAAAAGTCGTTAATGATTTCTTCGCCTTCAATTACAGCAGGTGCAGAAAAACGAGGCGCAGGTTTATTCACTAAATTCATAGTATAAGATTCTTTTTTAAATGATTAGAAAATTAGTCTTAAAAAACTAAAGTGCAAAATTAAGAACTTTGAGTTAAGAAAAAAAATAGATTCTGTAAAATAACTCAGTTACTTATTATTTGGTGGTAATGTGGAAAGCCTAATAGTGTTATTTTTGACCTGTCAATTTGACCTGTCAAGAAAATGAGAGTTCTAAAAAAAGAAAGAAAATAATTCATTGTGCTGAAAGATACAACTAGAACAAAATAATTTTGAAATGAAGGTACGAGTATTTTTGGTATGAAGACACCAAATTATTTGGCAAGACAGCTTTTAAAACAATCAGATAACAAAAACTAAGCGAAATAATCTATTTTTCTAAAAAATCTTCATTTTATTTCAAAACTTTTTAGTAGATAATTTCGTATAAGATTTTTTGTTAAAAAAAGAAATTAAAAAACCACCTAAAAAATCAGTTAGTTTGATTTTATAGGTGGTTTGTAGTTTTTACAAAAGGAATAATAAGTCCAGTTTTAAGGGAATGGATTATTATTCAATAATGATTTTCTTTCCTTGTATTCCTTTATCAGTAACAATAGCTAGGTAATACATGCCTTTTGCAAACTTAGATACATCAATTTTTTGAGTGTTTGACATTTCAGTAGATTGAAACACAACAATTCCTTTTGCATCTACTAAATACGTTTGACTAACTTTCACATCTTTAGAAACTTTTACATTTAAAATATTTTCTACTGGATTTGGATAAACATTCAAGTCAATAGATGTATTTATTTTTGAATCAGCAGCGACTTTATAATTTGTAGTTGTGGTAGGAATACTACTTAACTCAACAACAATACATCTTTCACAGCCTGTAACTGGATCAACTAACTTCAATGAAATCCAAGGATTTGGATTTGGACTTGCTACATAAAAATAAGAAGAAGTGGTAGTACCAGCACCAGTAGCCAAAGCACCATATAGTGTTCCACCACAGTTTGTTACTTGACTTTGATCTTGTCCATATCTCCAATCCATCAATAAATTTGTATTTGCAGTAGCTGTGATTGTACTAAAAGGAGTATTTGGAACTCCTGTGCGTACTAATGTAATAGCTAATGCATTACGAGGAATATTCAAACAAAACTGTTCACCTAAACATGTACCATTGCTAGGTGTAACACATACATCACCAGCTGTGTTGGCATCTAATTTTAATGTAATAAAATTGTAGCCATTTCCTCCATAAACCCCACCTGTATTTGCAGCTGGGAAATTCCAACCAGCAGGTTTAGTCCAAGTATAATCACTTATAGTTCCTGTACTAACTGCTGTAAAAGTAACAGTAGGAGTTTCTCCGAATGAAATACATAAGTTATCTGCATTAATAGCAGTTACAGAAGGTTTTGCTTTTACATCAATCACAGTAGGCAAAGAAGCACAACCTGTTGAAGAATAAGATGTAATAGAAATACTCGCATCTTGGCTTGTTCCTGTATAACTATATGGAGTAGCAATCGGGAAAGGAGAAGAAACTACTGGACTACCACCATTAGGAGTAACAGTAGCAATATAATAAACTGCTCCAGCAGAAGTAACAGTATAGTTAGTAGTTGCACCAGAACCCAAACAAGTAAGACCATTTGTAATAGTCGGTTTTTCTGGTCCAATCTCAAAATCAAAAGTAGCATTTTGAACGGAAGAACAACCTGCTAAAGTAGCCGTAACTGTATAACTACCAGATACATTGATTCCACCAGCAGGAGGACTTACTGTAAATACATTACCACCACTAGACGTAACGAAATCAGCAGGAAGTGCAGGACTTACCGTCCAAGTATATTGCCCAAAAGGACTTGCTGTAAATGAAAAAGCATCTGTTGTATTACGTGTAACACAAGTAGGACCTGTAATTGTTGGTGTTCCACCTTCACGGTTGAAGTAGATAAGTGTACCTTCACTTGTACACCCTGGATCACTACTACTAGCTGCTCTTACCTCAATAGCACCACTTACGGCATCATCAAAAGTAACTGTTAATTGATTGCCAACTAATGAAGTTGTCCAGTTTACGCTCCCTTGTGGGGTTACTGAATAAGTCTGTCCATTAAGTAAGGCAGGAAGAGTAATGGTTTCTACTGTTGGTACTGCATTAGATACACAATATGTAGTTTGAGCTAAAACAGGCTTAGCAGGACTTACAGTAATATCTCTAGTAAAACTACCACCACAAGCATTAGTTACTCTAAGTGAAAAATTACCCAAATCGCTTGGCATTACTCCATTTCTATATTCAATAGTAGCAGAGTTGCCATAAAGTACCTGAGAACGAATACCAAAATTAGAATTAGTAACAGGTACACCACCTTGAAGAAGTTCCCAATCAAAAATAGCATTGCCAGCAAACTCATCTGTAATACTATATACTACTGTTCCAATATTTGTTATAGGATTGACATCTAAGTTATTATTACGCAAACAAGTAGGACCTGCAATTTCATTAGGCTGCAAGTCTTTCAAAATCTCAATATCCAAAGCAGGATCACATGTAAGCGTACCACAAGGATCAGATACAAAAGCACGGATGAAACCCTTGCCAGCACCTGCACCAGAAGTAGCAATAGTTACACTTGCTGTAAATGGAGAAGAACCAGAAGACTGCGTTTCGCTTACCTTTACTGCACCACCAGAAACTACCCAAAAAATATTGAGTGGACTAGGGTTAGTAAGTGTAATCGTTTCTGTACTACCATCATTACTTAAACAAATCCATCCTTTTGTAGTTTGGATGCCGTTAGGCTGATTGATAGGAGTAGTTGCACTAAATGTTACATTGTTTAGTGTGGCTGGAGAGGGAGTGAGGGTAATAGGAAGAGGGAAGATGCCACAGCTACAGATTACTCTAACCTCACCTTCACCATTAATAATAGCCTCTACTTTTGTTTCAGAATTTACAAATAAAGCATTTGTACCTGTTCCAGTAGTTCCTACTTCTCGTAAGCGAACTCCTCCATCTGCAGTCCAAGAAAAAAAATTATTACTTCCTGTTTGAGGAGCTTCTAAAGTAACAACTGAACCACAATAATATGCACCAGTAGGAGAAACAATAGAAATAGTATTTTGTGCATAAGAAGTACACATAATAAATAACAAGAAAAGCGATAAAACAGCTTTTCGCACGATGTTTGCTGAATTTGAAGTGTTCTGTCTAGGAACAAATTCAGCGGGCGCAGTATTACCAGTACTGTTGCCCGTTTTTTGATGGGTCATAGTTTGTAAAATTTAAAGGATTAATCAATGGCTGTATTTGATTGATTAAGACTATTTGTAATTTATTTAATGAAAAATTAATAAAATTGCAATACCATAAGGATTTATTAAACTGCTTATATATTACATTGCAAAGGTAGCAAAATAAAAGAATCACTTCCAAATAGTACAGCACTTTTTTTGCATTATTTTTTTACTAATAATTACCACCCCCTTAAATAACGCTATTAAAGGCTTTTTAATTAGATTTTATAGTGGCATACGATTTGATAGGAGGGGAAGGAGTAAAAAAAATATTTATATAATTGCTGTAATTATTACAATTTGTTATACCTTTACATTTAGTAAATTTCTAAAGATTAAATCTATATTTTCTCAAAACTATTTTTTAGATTATTCAAATAAGGCAACTAACTATTATTTCTATGAAATGCTCTCTACTTCTAGGTATATTCTTATTATTCAATACTTTAGCAGCTTTTGCTCAAGTGCCTACTCACCTCTGGTCTAATAACGTGGGTAGTTCTAACAATTCGAATATTTTCAACAATATAGCAGTAGACTCTGAAGGCAATATATATTGCGTTGGATATTTTACTGGTACTATAGATTTTGACCCTTCAGTAAATACAGCAAATTTGATTTTACCAACTTCTTCTCTGTGTTTAGCTAAATATGACAAAGATGGAAATTATCTATGGGCTTATTATTTTGAGTCTGGATTTGGAGGAGCAATGTTTTTATTTGATTTAAAGATAGATAATGAAGATAACCTATATATATCAGGAGGTTTTTCTAACTCTATGGATTTTGATATTTATCCAACTACTACCAATATAATAACAACAACAAATCCTAGTGGAATTCCAGATTCTTATGTAGCGAAATACAATAGCGATGGTAGATTAGTATGGGTACAAACAATAAAGAGTGTATCCTCTGATGGAGCAAGTACGGTTTCTTTCTTTGATGTAGATGTTAATGGAAATATAGTTATAGCAGGTACTTTTGCTGAAACGATAGAATTAGGAAATGCAGGATTTCAACTAACTGCTCCCCCATTGACTAATAACATGTTTTTCGCTAAATACGATGCAAATGGAAACTTTCTTTGGGCAAAACATATAGTTAATACTAGAGCTAATAGTCCTTTGGGACTCACAATTTCTTCTTTAGGAAATATTTATATATTTATTGATTTTCAAACAGCAACAGATTTTGATGTTAGTAATTCAGATTATATAATTACCCCTCCTTTTCTTAATACAAGAAATTTTGCAATATGTAAATATAGTGAAAATGGAGTTTTCATTTGGGCAAAACCTATTTTTGCTACTAGCAATCTAGTAAGTGCTATATTTTTATTTGATAATACACTCTCTACTGATAATTTAGAAAATTTAACTATAACAGGTAGTTTGAGTCAAAATTATGATTTTGACCCAAGTCTCGCTGTATCATTACACTCCTCAACAAACTTTAATAGTTTTTTTGCAAAATATGATGTGAATGGAAATTTATTAGACAGAAAACAGATAGTAGGTAGTCTTAATAGAGTAGGGCGAGCTACTACTGATGATGCAGGAAATTTATATTTTCCTTTTTTCTACCAAGGAACAGTAGATATAGATTTATCTGCTACTGGTACTGTAAACCTCACAGCAGTGAGTCCTCCTTTTCCTAATTATTCAGATTTGTCAATGGTTAGTTTTGATAAGGATTTTAATTATTTATGGCACGGAGAAGTATTCCCTCAAAATGATAATAATAGTTATGTTTCGGGTTCAGATTTGGAGCTAGACACAAAAGGAAACTTTTATATGGCAGGGCAGGTGCGAGGAACAGCCGATTTTGATATGTTGGCAGGGGTAGCAAATGTATCATCTTTGGGAACAACTCAACCCAATGCTTTTTTAGCAAAATATGGCATTCCAGAATGTGGTCTTAATCTAAAATCAGATACAGTAGTTTGTGGTTCGTCGGTTTCTCTGACAGCACCAAGTGGGTTTACTTCTTATACTTGGACTTTTCCAGATGGAACTACAACTTCTACAAACCCTACTATTGCAGCAAACCAAACAGGAGTTTATTATTTAGATATTGTCAGTAGATGTGGAACGGCACGAGATAGTATAAATGTTGGTTTTACACCTGCTTCTACATTAGATTTAGGAACTGACAAACAAATTTGTGCAGGAGCTTCTACTGTTTTGAATGCGCCAAGTGGATTTACTTCTTATACTTGGACTTTACCAAACTCCACCACTTCAAATTCTCAAAATCTTACAGCAACGGAAGCAGGAACGTATTCTTTACAAGTTACAAATTCCTGTGGAACAGCAACAGATGATATTGATGTCGTTATTTCGCCACTTCCAACAGTAGATTTAGGAATTGACCAACAAATTTGTGCAGGAACTTCTACCATTTTGAACGCTCCAAGTGGATTTACTTCTTATACGTGGACTTTGCCAAATTCCACCACTTCAAATTCTCAAAATCTTACAGCAACGGAAGCAGGAACGTATTCTTTACAAGTTACAAATTCCTGTGGAACAGCAACAGATGATATTGATGTCGTTATTTCGCCACTTCCAACGGTGGATTTAGGAATTGACAAACAAATTTGTGCAGGAGCTTCTACTGTTTTGAATGCGCCAAGTGGATTTACTTCTTATACTTGGACTTTACCAAACTCCACCACTTCAAATTCTCAAAATCTTACAGCAACGGAAGCAGGAACGTATTCTTTACAAGTTACAAATTCCTGTGGAACAGCAACAGATGATATTGATGTCGTTATTTCGCCACTTCCAACAGTAGATTTAGGAATTGACCAACAAATTTGTGCAGGAGCTTCTACTGTTTTGAATGCGCCAAGTGGATTTACTTCTTATACTTGGACTTTACCAAACTCCACCACTTCAAATTCTCAAAATCTTACAGCAACGGAAGCAGGAACGTATTCTTTACAAGTTACAAATTCCTGTGGAACAGCAACAGATGATATTGATGTCGTTATTTCGCCACTTCCAACAGTAGATTTAGGAATTGACCAACAAATTTGTGCAGGAACTTCTACCATTTTGAACGCTCCAAGTGGATTTACTTCTTATACGTGGACTTTGCCAAATTCCACCACTTCAAATTCTCAAAATCTTACAGCAACAGAAGCAGGAACGTATTCTTTAAGTGTTACAAATTCCTGTGGGACAGCAACAGATGATATTGATGTCGTTATTTCGCCACTTCCAACAGTAGATTTAGGAACAGACAAACAAATTTGTGCAGGAAATTCTACTGTTTTGAATGCGCCAAGTGGATTTACTTCTTATACTTGGACTTTGCCAAATTCCACCACTTCAAATTCTCAAAATCTTACAGCAACAGAAGCAGGAACGTATTCTTTAAGTGTTACAAATTCCTGTGGGACAGCAACAGATGATATTGATGTCGTTATTTCGCCACTTCCAACGGTGGATTTAGGAATTGACAAACAAATTTGTGCAGGAACTTCTACCATTTTGAACGCTCCAAGTGGATTTACTTCTTATACGTGGATATTGCCTAATAATTCGGTTTCAAACCTTCAAACAATTACCGTTTCAGAAACTGGGATTTACAAACTTACAGTTACTAATTCTTGTGGGGCTGCAACTGATGAAATAAAAATACAAGTTGCTCCAAATCCTTCTTTAGACTTAGGAAATGATATTTTTACGTGTCAGAATGATACTACTTTGTCTGCTCCTATCGGTTTTGATTCCTATAATTGGACATTTCCAAACGGCACAACATCTAATCAAAACAGTATTTTAGCAAATCAAGAGGGAAATTATATATTAAAAGTTGAGAATAATTGTGGAAATGCTTTTGATACAATTTCAGTTTCTTTCGACCAAAAACCGAATATTGATTTAGGATTTGATACGCTTTTGTGTCAGAATGAAAGTATAATCATTTCATTACCAATCAGTTATGATTATATTTGGTTTGATACTGACACTTCAAAAAACCGTTCTTTTTCTAGTGCAGGAATTTATTATTTTGATATAATCAATGAATGTGGTGCAAAAAGAGATTCTATAATCATAAATAATTTTGTAGAACCAACAGTAGATTTAGGTGAAGATAAACTACTCTGCGAAGGCGAAACTGTTGTACTTTCCATAGAAAATCCTACTAATTTTCCTGTTTTATGGAATACTGGAGATACAACAAATAGTATAGAAATAAACAAAAAAGGTACATATTCAGTACAATTATTTTCTAACTGTCAGATTTATTCCGATTCTGTTCAAATAAATTACAAATCAAAACCAAATCTTACACCTCAAAAAGACACTGTTTTATGTCAAAATGAAAATTATTTTGTAGAAATTGATTCTACTAATCAAGATGTTTCGATTATTTGGTTTGATGGAAATACAGATTTTAGTCATTTTTTACAAGGGGAAGGAACATATTTTTATACTTTATCGAATGAATGTGGAAATGTTAGCGATACTTTTTCTATCGTTTTACCTAATAATGACGACATAAATATTGACTTAGGAGAAGATAAAATCCTTTGCAATGGCGAAAGCACGATGTTAAACGCTGCTAATGAAAGTGGTAATTTTGATTATTTATGGAATACAGGCGACACAACGGCAGAAATTAGTGTCAATACGGCAGGACTTTATGTCGTAACTCTCAGTAATGAATGTACTTCAAAAAGTGATACGATAAAAATTGAATATGTAGAAGAAATAAATACAGAAATAAAATTAACTCAAAAAGATTGTGGAGAAGCCATTTTGAATGTAGCCTTAAAAGAAAATGAAACCATAAAATGGAATGATGGAAGTACAAAAACTGAGTTTGTTCCTACAAAATCTGGAGTTTATGAAGCTCAAGTTTCAAATAGTTGTGAAACAAAAAACTATTCTATTGAAGTAGAAATCATAAATTTTGACGAAGAATTTCCAAATGTAATTACTCCAAACGATGACGGTTTTAATGATGCCTACGTTTTGCCTTTTGAGGGAGCGCAGATTTTTGTTTACGACCGTTGGGAAAAATTAGTTTATAAAAATGATAATTATAAAAATGATTGGTCTCCAAAAAATCTAACTGGAGGAACTTATTATTTACTTATAAAACACCCTTGTCTTGATGGAAATAAAAAAATTGTGCTTTCTATTTTAGATTAAATTATATTTGAAGTGTTCTTACCGATAGCAAATCTAGTGGACACAGTATTACCAGTACTGTTGTCCATTTTTTTATTTTTTTGATTCTGCCAATGCCTTTACTTTTTTGAGCTGCTTAACACATTTATATTTTTGGTTGTGAAGATTGTGGCGAGTAGTGTAACCAAACTCTTTCTGAATTTCCTCTGTTGTTTTTTCTTCTTCTACAAGAATAGAAAGTAAATTCTGACAATGCGAAGTAAGACGAGAAAAGTAATCATCAAACTTTTCTAAAAGTGGCTTTTCATTTTCTAATTCTGTATCAAACTCTTCTGATAAAATAGTTTCTATCACTGTTTGATTAAAATCATTTCCCTCTTCTGAATCATCAGAATTTGCAATAGAATAAACCGTATTTTTTTTATTTTTTCTCAAAATATTCAGCCATAAATTTTTACTGATAGCAATAATATAAGTTTTGAGAGAAGCTGTAAGGTAAAAATCCTCTTTTTTAAGTTTTTCTAAAAATACAATCAATGTTTCTTGAAAAATATCTTGAGCATCCTCTTTTGTGCCTTTATTTTTACAAACATAATTTTCTACAAAGCCATAATAATACTGATAGAGTTTTGCAAAGGCTTTTTCATTTCCTTCACAAAACTCTGTCAATAATTGTTTTTGTTCGTCGTAAAAAACGAGTTGTTTTTTTGTTCTTTTCATAATTTCATCAACCGTAAACGAGGTCTGAACCGTCGTTGAGGTTTTAAATAAACTGATAATTACAACTACTACCTTTTAGATAAAATTTGAGCAACTTCTTTTGCAAAATACGACAAAATAACCTTTGCACCTGCTCTTTTTATACTCAACAAAACTTCTAGCATTACTTTTTCACCATCTATCCAGCCTTTTTCTGCGCCTGCTTTTATCATGGCATATTCGCCACTTACATTATAGGCTACAATCGGAACATGCGAATTTTGATTTAATTTACTGATTACATCAAGATACGAAAGTGCAGGTTTGACCATAATCATATCAGCACCTTCTTCTATATCTAGTTTTGCTTCTAAAAGAGCTTCACGAACATTTGCAGGATTCATTTGGTAGGTTTTTTTATCTCCAAAACGAGGTGCAGAATCCAACGCATCTCTAAAAGGACCATAAAATGCACTCGCATATTTCGCTGTATAAGCAATTATTCCCACATCTTGAAAGCCTTCTTTATCCAAAGCGTGTCTCAAATATCCTACTCTTCCATCCATCATATCCGAAGGCGCAACATAATCAGCCCCTGCTTTTGCTTGTGCAACTGCCATTTTACCCAACACTTCTAGCGTTTCGTCATTGATTATTTTTCCATCTTTATAAATTCCGTCGTGTCCATCACTACTGTATGGATCCATTGCTACATCAGTCATCACAAAAACATCTGGAAATTTTTCTTTTATGGCTGTAATAGTTTTTAAATACAAATTTTCAGGATTGTAGCTTGAAGTAGCCATCGAATCTTTATGCTCATCGGTTAGGCTTGGAAAAGGAGCAAAAGCACGTATTCCTAAATTATAACATTCCTCAATTTCTTCTAAAAGTTTGTCTAAAGAATAGCGAAAAATATTAGGCATGGAAACAATCGGTTCTTTTTTATTTGTTCCCTCAATAACAAAAATAGGAAAGATAAAATCAGCAACAGAAAGAGAAGTTTCCTCTACCATAGCACGCAAAGCAGCAGATTGACGATTACGACGAGGACGAGAGCGCATAGATTGAAAATCGAAAGACATGTGATTAGTTATTAGTGATTAATTATTAACGATTAGTGAACGAGTTTTAAACTTAATTTTCGCCTTCTTGTTCTTTTTTATTTTCAGAAAGCCATAAAATTGTTTTTTTAGTAATTCCTATTTTGAAAACTCCTCTTATTTTTCAAACTTTGGATAAAATATAATCCTTTTACTCAGATTATAAAAAAGTTACAAACAAACACGTAAAAAATATCAAAAATGAATAAAGTCTATCCCAACGCAGAGGCTGCCCTTGAAGGCATTGAAGACAACATGACCCTTATGTTAGGTGGTTTTGGTCTTTGTGGAATTCCTGAAAATTCTATTACTGCCCTTGTAAAAAGTGGCGTAAAAGGTCTTACTTGTATCTCAAATAATGCAGGTGTAGATGATTTTGGTATTGGACTCATGCTCCAAAAACGCCAAGTAAAGAAAATGATTTCTTCGTATGTAGGAGAAAATGCCGAATTTGAAAGACAACTTTTGTCAGGCGAACTAGAAGTTGATCTAATTCCACAAGGAACGCTTGCCGAACGCTGCCGAGCAGGTGGAGCAGGAATCCCAGCATTTTTTACGCCAGCAGGATTCGGAACAGAAGTAGCCGAAGGCAAAGAAACTAGAGAATACAACGGTAAAATGTATGTTTTGGAAGAAGCCCTTCATGCAGATTTTGCTTTTGTAAAAGCATGGAAAGGCGACAAAAAAGGAAATATTATCTTCAAAGGAACGGCCAGAAACTTCAATCCGATGATGGCAATGGCTGGAAAAATAACGGTCGTAGAAGTAGAAGAATTAGTAGAAAATGGAGAATTAGACCCTAATTTTATTCATATCCCTGGAATTTTTGTACAACGAATTTTTGAAGGGAAGAATTATGAAAAACGCATCGAAAAGCGTACAGTAAATTCATAAGTAGCCGATAGCTTCCAAGCTATCGTAATAAAATTACTATAAAATATTAAAACAACTCTGACAGTTTGGAAACTGTCAGCTACATATACACAAAAAGATTATGTTAGATAAATTTGGAATCGCAAAACGCATTGCACAAGAGTTGCAAGATGGTTTTTATGTCAATCTAGGAATCGGAATTCCTACTTTAGTTTCTAATTATGTTCCAGAAGGAATTGATGTTGTTCTTCAATCTGAAAACGGGCTTTTAGGAATGGGTCCTTATCCTCACGAAGAAAACGTCGATGCAGACCTTATCAATGCAGGAAAAGAAACAGTTACAACACTTGCAGGGTCTTCAATTTTTGATTCTTCGATGAGCTTTGCCATGATTCGTGGTGGACATGTCGATTTGACAGTTTTGGGAGCAATGGAAGTTTCTGAAAATGGAGATATTGCCAACTGGAAAATTCCTAAAGTAATGGTAAAAGGAATGGGTGGCGCAATGGATTTGGTAGCTTCAGCTCAAAACATTATCGTTGCGATGATGCACACCAACAAAAGAGGAGAATCAAAAATCCTCAAAAAATGTAGTCTGCCAATTACAGGATTAAATTGTGTCAAAAAAATTGTTACTAATTTGGCTGTTTTAGATGTTACAGATGAAGGTTTTGTTTTGCGTGAACGTGCGCCAAATGTAAGCGTAGAAGAAATTAAGGCTGCAACAGAAGGAAAATTGATTATTCCTGATAATGTGCCTGAAATGAAGATATAGATTATTAGTAGCTGTTGCTCGTTCCTAAACGAGTGGCAGCTTTGTTTTTATTATTTTTAAGCTACGAAATACAGGGCAAAGGCAGGAAAAATATGCTTTTCTATGAAGAATTAAAAGCCACTAATATGAAATGCAAATACACGGCTACAAGCCGAATACATATTGCTCACTCGTTAAAAACGAGCCTTTAGGTTTGTAGTAGATAAAATAGATGTAATTTCTTATCTTGTATTTAAGAATTCATCTAGCAGATAGAGAACCTATAGGCACAGCAAGATATTAAAATCTATCCCCTGAATCAGCCTCTATCTGCCTTTATTCAATCTCAAACTCAAATAGTTTTCGGAGCATTTTTATTGACCTAAAAATAAACTCATTAGTTAAGGTTTTAAGTCTGATTGAATACGATGAATCACTTTTAAATTAACAACTCCTAAATTAACTTTTTATGCAGACTTACCAAAATTTTATAGGTATCGATGTGAGCAAAGATCATTTAGATATCGCTCTTCTTCAAGAAGGAGAAGTAGTAAATCACGAACGAATTGATAATAATTTAAAAGCTATAACAGCTTATCTTTCTTCTTTTCAAGACCTGTATGAAATTAAAGAGAGCTTGTTTTGTATGGAGCATACAGGTATTTATATCAACTAGCTCTTGATAGCTTTAAGCAATTTTACTTGTGCTATTTGGGTAGAAAATGCACTTCATATAAAGCGTTCAGGGGGAGTTACAAGAGGTAAAAATGACAAAGTTGATGCTGGGCGTATTGCTACTTATGCCTTTCGTTTTCAAGACAAAGCAAACCTATACGCTCCACCTAGTGAGCAGTTAGAAGCCTTAAAAACGCTCCAAACACTACGTAAAACGCTAGTTACTCATAAACAAGAGCTAGAAACTTATGTGAGTGAGCAGAGGCAATTTAGCAAAACTTCTACTCAAAAACTGATTGAAGAAAATTCTAAATCAACTTTAGAACATTTGACACTACGCATAGAGCAAATCGAAAAGGAAATGAATCAAATTATAAAAGACGACCCACATCTTAAAGAACTCTATCAACTGGCTACTTCTGTTACAGGAGTTGGAAAAGTAACAGCCATTCAGTTATTAGTAGCAACGGATGGATTTACTAAATTTGATACTGCTAAACAGTTAGCTTGTTATTGTGGTGTTGTACTCTTTGAAAATTCATCTGGAAAATTTAAAGGAAGAGCCAGAGTATCAAAAATGGCTAATAAAACACTCAAAACAGCTTTGCATATGTGTGCTTTATCAGCCTTGCAAGTGGAAGGAGAATTACGAACTTATTATCTAAGAAAAGTAGCAGAAGGCAAGAATAAAATGAGTGTTATTAATGCCTTACGAAATAAAATTATACAACGCATTTTTGCCTGTGTAAAAAACAAAACACTATATGATAGAAACGGAATAAATTTTAACAATTTTTCTAAAGGTTAGACTTGGTTTTACCATAGTTTTCAGGGGAACTAATACAGGTAGTACATCAAAAGCTGAAAATCACAGCAGAGTTACAGTAACTGTAGATTAACATTTATATTAAAAACTTTAGCTTAATGAAATATTTTCTTACTATTATTTTTTTTTATACTTTATCAAGTAGCTTTGCTCAAGATAAATGGCTTTTTCATTCATATGGTATTAATTATAATGATACTTTATCTGACTTACAATCTGCTACACTATTTCCTAAATACTTAAAAAGTAATGATAGCTTGTTTTATAGTGTTGACTGTTTGGATAGTTGTGATAAATATGTAGTGATTGCTCCTGTTATAAAAATAAGTGATTCTGTCATATATGTATATATACAACAAAGTAGTAGAAGTAGCAGTATCATTGGTGCATTTTATAATAAGGTAATTTCCACTTCTAAAGATAGCTTAGATATTGAAATCATATATAGTGACGATTTATACAAGACGATAAATTTGAGTTTAAAAGAAATTGGATTTACTACCAACCCTCAAGTTATAGATATAACTTATTTGGGTAACAATATTGTAGAACTCACATCCTTGATAAGTTATCAAGAGACTCCTCAAAATAATCACACAAGATTAGAATACCATGGAATTTGCCACATAGAAAATAATAAATTAGCTATTACAATAATTCCACGTGTTATTGGATATACAATAAGTGGTTCTTCTCCTAAAGCAATAGTATATAATTTTTATGAACAAGAACTCTTCAAGAAAAAAATATATTTAGCTAAAGAACACTTTTGTTTAACTTCTAATTGTCATTAGTTAAAAAAAAAAAATAACACCCAGTTGTGCGTAGAATGAAAAAAAAGTAGTTAAGCGTTGTCTGCGACTACGATTTATCAGTTCAGCAAATCTTAGATTTGCAGGTCAAGTAGGTATTTCAATTTATACAATAGATTTATTAGGTCTTCTATTTTTAGTAAAAGAAGTAATTTGCTCTTTCGTTTTTTTATCAAAAACATTAAACCAACGCCAATCAGACCAGTTTTTGTCTAAATAATTTGTATAGAGCAAAAGGTTAGAAACGTGATGTTTTATAAACTTATCGTTTCCAATCTTTGCAATGACTATGTACTTTTTTGTCATTGTGATATAAATTTGAGTAGCTGAATTTGAAAATCTCCATCACAGAGTTTTTTATATAAATCATTTAGAACCAAATCGTCCAAATCATTTTCGCAATTATTCAAAATTGCACTAAATAAATCTTTACCTAATTCCTTTGTGTCATAGGTAGCTCGTTGAATAGTTGAGATATGATAGCCTCTTACTATTTCAAATTTTTGTAATTTTACCATGTTTTTGACTGTTTACGTTGAAAATATAGCTTACCAAGGAGAGTCGAAATTCATTGGTAGGCTTTTTATTTAATTACTCATGAGGAGTAATATGATATTCTATAATTGTCTTCACTACCTTCAATCTATCTTTCATATAACCTTTGAAAAAATATTGAGGATTTAAAGAGTATATGGTTCTATCTATTTTTATTATTAAATTTAGCTTTTATTTTAGTATGACCTTTGAAAAAATATCTTTTTGCTAAAGTGAAGATTAGTATGTTATCTTTACGATAGATTTAGAATTTATTTATAGAAAAAGTATCAATGAAAGAAAAATCAGTAGAACCCTTACGCCCTCTTACACTTCTTTTTTATATTACTTGTATTTCACTTGTGATAATGGTGTTTTCGCCTGTCGAAATTCCTATGAGTGATAGTTTTACGATGAATGTTTTTACGTTGGATGATTTGAGTCCACTTGCTGATACAACAGGGCAAAAAGAACTTGATTTTATTGCAGATATTCAAGATAAAGTAGAGAATGCCGAAAACCTAACTACAGATACTTTAGAGCTTACAAAAGAAGATTCATTACAGTTTGCTAATGTAGAAGATACCGTTTTGCAAGAAGAGCGTTATGAACCTGTCGTTCCTGCTCGTCAAGCGATAGAGTTTCCACCTCAAAATCCTGATGCGCTCAATGCTTTTTTTGCTTCTCTTCAATCCCTTTCTAAAAAACCTAATCTGATTCGCATTCTTCATTATGGAGATTCTCAGATTGAAGGCGACCGTATTAGTTCGTATTTGAGAGAACGTTTTCAGCATCGTTTTGGTGGTTGTGGTGTTGGGCTTGTTCCTGTTTATGTGCGTGGAAATGTACGTGCGACACTTTTTACAAGTTATTCTCCCAACTGGACAAAATACGCTTACATAGACCAAAAGAAAAGTCCTCGTCATAATAAATTAGGGCTTCTGACAGAATACGACCGTTTTACCAATCCGACTGTTCATGAAGATTCGCTTCATGCAGAAATGAAACACGCTTGGGTTCGTTTTACTGACCCTCAATTAGGACATAAAAAAGCAACAAAGATTGAAAATGTAAAATTTATTTATCGCAATCCTTCTGCGCCTTTGGCTTTTCAATTAAATCTAAATGGCGATGAAGTAATTGATAAACAAGACCTTCCTAAAAACAAAGATTTAGCCATTCATAAAGTTCCTTTAAAGACTGATTTTAATAAAATACAACTTCATTTAGGAAGTAAAGGAAACCCTGAAATTTTGGGAGTTGCTTTTGATTGTAATACTGGTGTTGCTTTGGATAATATTTCGATTCGTGGAAGTTCTGGTTTTGAGATTCCTCGTATGAATCGTGATTTTATGAAGCAACAGGTTGATAAATTGCAGGTAAAATTAATTGTAGTACAATTTGGAGTGAATATTAGTGGCGAAGGAAATTATAGTCTTTCTTATTATGAAAGAATGTTTTACCGTCAGTATAATTATTTAAAATCTTTACATCCAGATGCTTGCGTACTTGTAGTAAGTGTTTCGGATAGAGCTAGAAAAAAAGGAACTCGTTTTGAATCTTATCCAAGTGTAGAAGTTATTAGACAAGCACAAAGAAATGCAGCTATGAAAGCAGGATGTGCTTTTTGGGATTTGCGTGATGCTATGGGAGGAGAAAACTCAATGGTTTCGTGGGTAAACAACAAGCCTTCTTTAGCACAAAGTGATTACACACACTTCAACGCAAGAGGTGCAAAACTGGTAGGCGAAATGCTATACAATGCTCTCAATAATGCGTATGATGATTACAAAAAGCAAGTTCAATAGAGATAATCAATGTACTAAATCAATCTATATTTTTTTAGAACTAATCAATCCATATGTAGCAGCATAACGCAATGCTTCAAATGTATTTGTAACATTTAGTTTTTCGATGATGCGCTGGCGATGTGTATTTACTGTATGAAAACTAATAGATAATTTATCAGCAATTTGTTTGCTAATCAGTCCTTGTGCGATAAGTTCTAACACTTCTTTTTCTCTTAGACTAAGATTATTTTCTGCTTTTGGAGGAGGAAAAACGAATGTTTCTCCTGTCTTAAAATTCAATAAACGAGAGCGAAAAGGAGCATCTAAATCTTGGTCTGGAGAAATATCCAATACACATAGACTCAACCACATATTTCCAATAGCATCAAATTCTAAGTGTTGAAACTGTTCAATGACACGCAAATAATCACCTTTACTATTTTTTCTTCTATACTCAACCAATAATTTATAATTCTTCTTTTCCTCTTGAGCTACTTTATTGATAAATCGTATAAAATGAGTTCCTGTTTCCAAAATTAAGGCTAAATCATCTGGATGTTGTTGTGCGTCAAAAAATTCACTATCTCCTTCTTCCATTTCTTCACTTTCATAACCAAAAGTTTGAGTATATTTTTCTGAAATATAAACATGTTTGAGTTTATAGACATCAAAAACTGTAATACAACTATTTCCAATTTTATCTAATTGATCTAAAAAAGGAATATGATTTTCTAAAATTTGATAATCTAAATGTTTGGCTTGAATATTTTGTGCTGTAAGTTCACGAAGATATTTTTCATAAAGTTCGGCAAGATTGGACATAAGTATAAAATCAGTAGTAGAAATAATGATGAAATTAATAAGTCAGTAGAAAGATTACTGAAAAATCAGTATTGAATAGCAATGGTCATATACTGAACTTTGTAGTATCAAATATAACAAACTTCAACGAAACTATGACTTATCTATTTTCAATATCAAAAATGGCTCAATATGCCTTACCTCAAATTCTGTTTTTTCTATTTATTTTTCTCTTTTTAACACAAACGACACAAGCACAAACACTTACTCAAAGTATTAGTGGAAAAGTTTTGGAAGAAGGAACTGGACAGCCTGTTCCTTTTGCAAATGTAATTGTATTAGATATTGAACCTCTCATGGGAGTAACAACAGATAGTGCAGGAAATTTCAAAATCAAAAATATGCCTATTGGTCGTCATACTTTACAAGTTAGTTATGTAAGCTATCAAACTCGCCAAATAGAGGTAGTCGTAAATTCTCTCAATGAAACCGTAGTAGAAATGCGCTTGAAAGATGATAGTTTTGAATTGAAAGGTGTCGTCATTACAGCACAAGAAGAACATGGAACACCAAAAAATGTTATGGTTTTATCAGGAGGAAGAACATTAAGTATGGAAGAAGCACGACGTTATGCAGGTGGTTTTGATGACCCTGCTCGTTTGGCTTCCTCTTTTGCTGGTGTGGGAGGTAGCTTGGGAAATAATGGTGTCATTGTTCGTGGTAATGCTCCTAAAGGAATGCTTTGGCGAATGGAAGGTGTAGAAATTCCAAACCCAAATCATTTTGCTGATATTATCGCCTTTGGAGGTGGTGGGCTGACGGCTTTGAGTAGTCATTTATTAGCTAATTCAGATTTTCTTTTGAGTGCCTTTCCTGCTGAATATGGAAATGCTTTGTCAGGAGTTTTTGATATAAAAATCCGAAATGGAAAAACAGACAAACGTAGTCATGCTTTTCAAGTTGGAGCATTAGGAATTGATGTAGCTTCAGAAGGAGCTTTCAAAAAAGGAAAAGAATCATCTTATATTTTTAATTACCGATATTCCATGTTGGGATTGATTCAACCTTTATTACCTGAAAATGCTGGAGGAACAAATTATCAAGATTTATCTTTCAAAATGAACTTTCCAACACAAAAAGCTGGTACATTTTCAATTTGGGGAATTAGTGCGCTAGACAATTCAGGACAATTAGCAGAAAAAGATTCAACCAAACGTCAGTATGAAGCTAATTTTGAAGAAGCAAATAGCAAGCAATATATGGGCGCAGTAGGCATCAATCATCGTATTCATTTGGGAAAAGTAGCTTATTTGAATACAAATTTTACAAGCTCTGGAAATGGAATTGATGTACAAACAAATAGGTTGAATGAAAATGAAGCTTTACAACCTTCTAATGAAATTAAAAATAATCTTATCAAACATACTTTTTCTAGTTATTTGAATACACAATTAGGAAAAAAACATATCAATCGCACAGGAATTATAGCCAATTTTTGGCAATATGATGTAACAGTCAAGCAAAAACAAGAAAGCAATAATTTAGAAACTTTAGTACAATCAAAAGATAATGCACTTCATTTTCAAGGCTATACACAATCTTTAATTGATGTGAGTTCTAATTTTACAATTAATCTAGGAAGTCATTTTCAATATTTAGCCATCAATGAAAAATTTAGTATTGAGCCTCGTTTTTCATTTGAGTATAGATTACCCAAAAAGCAAACGCTAACTTTTGGATATGGACTTCATAGCAGAATTGAGCCAATTTATATTTATTTGGTAAAAAATAGAAATATAGGAAATTCAGAGCCACTCAATAAAGACTTAGATTTGACAAAGGCACATCATTTTACTTTGGGTTATCAAAAAATGCTTTCTTCTACCTTGCGTTTGAAAGTAGAAACCTATTATCAAGAATTATTTAATGTTCCTGTGATAGCTGATAGCTCTTTTTCACTGCTTAATTTAAGTCAAAGTTGGTTTATTGATAAAAAATTAATCAATGAAGGAAAGGGCAGAAATTATGGTTTGGATATTACAGTAGAAAAATTTTTGGATAAAGGTTTTTTCTATCTATTTACACTTTCATTATTCAATTCTACTTATCAAGGAGGGGATAAAATTTGGCATAATACACGATTCAATCAACAATTTATTACCAATGCTTTAGTTGGAAAAGAATGGCAGGTAGGTAAAGATAATAACAATGTAATGGCTCTTAGTGTGCGTCTGACGTATCAAGGTGGTGAACGAATTTCTCCAATTGATTATACAGCTTCTGCAAATCAGAAAGAGGTTGTTTTTGATGATAATCGTGCTTTTGAAAACCAAAACCCTCATGCATTTTTGGCTCATTTGTCATTAAATTATCAAAAGAACAAACCAAAACACCGTAGTATATGGTCATTACAAGTTTTGAATGCACTTGCAGCAAAAGAATTTTATGGATATAGATACAATTTCCGAACTGGTAGCATAGATGCTCACAAAGAATCTTTAGTCATTCCAAATATTGCTTATAAAATAGAATTTTGATGATTTTTATTGATATATTAGCAAACCAATTATTTATCATCAAAACCTAATAAAATTATGCTTGTTGTAAATACAGAAACAATTCACGGCGAAGAAATTACAGAAGTTTTAGGACTTGTCAGAGGAAGTACTGTCAGAGCTAGAAATGCAGGGCGAGATTTTGTAGCAGCCTTCAAAAATTTTGTTGGAGGAGAGATACAAGAATATACAAAGCTACAAGCTCAATCAAGAGAGCAAGCCTTACAAAGAGTAATCCAAGATGCCCAACAATTAGGAGCTGATGCCATCGTAAATATTCGTTTTGAAAGTTCGATGATTTCACAGGGAGCTTCCGAAATTTTTGCGTATGGAACGGCTGTAAAATCAACCCACAGAAAAATTAAAGGATATTCTTAAAATAGAGTTTATTTCTATGACCAATAACTTACTCTTTTTACTTTATTTTTTGAATTAATAGACTTTAAAACGTAAATTTTATTATATTAGCGGTCATTTTATCCTTACTTTATGATTGATTTACCTAACTTACGTAAAAAAGAAAAGCCTTTTATGGCTCTTACTAGCTTGACTATCAAAGAGTTTGATGAGTTATTAGCTACTTTTTCTCCACTTTGGGAAAAACATTATATGTATTATGACCTCAAAGGAAAGGCTAGAAATAAGCCCACCTTCCGAGAACACGCAAAAATACAACTAAAAGGTAGTGAAATGAAACTTTTTTTTATCCTTTACTACTTGAAAAACAACCCTTTACAGGAATCTTTAGCTCTTACTTTTGATGTTTCTCAAGGAAAAGTTAATCAATGGATTAACAGCCTTCTTCCCATTTTAAAAGAAAGTTTAAGAAAAATTAATGTATTGCCTGCAAGAAATGAATCGGAATGGACAATAAAACTTGCAGATCGTGTTGAAGAAGCAGGTAAAGCCTTAGAGTTATGGGTAGATGGAAGCGAACGTGAAATTCCTCGTCCCTCCGATTACAAAGCTCAAAAAGAAGTATATAGTGGAAAAAAAAAAGCACACTATAAAAAATACTTTAGTTACAGATAAACATCAAGAGGTAGTTTTTTTAGGAGATACAGAAACAGGAAAAGTACACGATAAACGTTTATTAGAAGAAGATGATATTACCTTTCCTGAGGGAACTATTCTTCATCAAGATACTGGTTATCAAGGTCATAGACCTAAAGGTGTCCTTATTGAGCAACCCAAAAAAAAGCCTAGAGGAAAAGAATTATCGGAGCAGGACAAGGCTGAAAATAGTAAAAAGTCTAGTCGTAGAGTACGTGCAGAACACAGCATAGCAGGAGTAAAAAGACTTAGAATTGTCTTAGATGAAATCCGATTGTGGGGAGAAGAGGTAAGAGACCAAGTCATGGAAATTGCGTGTGGTATTCATAATTTAAGGGTAAAGACAAGAATAACCTATCAAAAATTATCGTAATAAAGTCTAATATGCAAGAATTAGAATATCCGATTTATGTTTTTAATAAACCTGTTCGAACACCAATAAGCAAATATAATCTTCACTTGGAACTTGAAAAACTCAAAGAAACAATGGAGAAATTATCTTTCAATAAAAAAGAGAAAGATATAATTAGCTGTATCTTGGGTACATATTTTAATGAATTAGAAAATAAATCTAAAGAATTAGAATATCAGCTTATCAAACAAACAAAGACATCAGCCATATTTTATATTTGGTGTAATACAGAAGACTCTAAAGAGCTTGTAGAAGCTGTCGAACATTGTAATCCTATGTATTTGAAAGGAGGAATTGATGCTCTTCTACAACTTTTTACAGATGCTTTTGATGCAGCCAAACACCCTTTTCATACACTTTCTATTGCAAATATTGTCAAACAAACGCTCTCTCCCATAGAAGTTCAAAAAGGACAAACCAACAGACAAATAGGAATGACAAAATTTATTCATAAAATAACACTTGGAGTATGATAGAAAAAGAATTTCCTGTTTTTGCTTTTGAAGAAATGAGAAGGTTTGGCGTTAGTATGCAAGAACGTAAAAATGATATTGAACCTTTAGAAGTTTTTTTAGATAAGTACAAAATAGAACGAAAACCAAAAAGCTCTGTTTTTAATGTTTTCGTTGAAAAGAGTATGCAACAGTGGAGAAGAGGTGGAAATTCATTTTATCAAGTTGTTTTGTATAAAAACTATATTTTACTTGAATTTTTAATAGAATACAATGAAAATTATGATATTGATGAAATTTGTTTTAAAATAGAAAACTGCAACAAACTCTTTATTGAAGAAGGAGATGAAGGTTTGAAAAATTTTTACAAAAAAGTTCTCGCTTCCGTTAAATCAAAAAAGTATTCTGTTTTTTTGGAAAAATATCGTACCCACTATGATTTAAATTTTATTGATTTGATTCGGAAAAGCAAAAACCCAATCCAAGTAGAAAAAACAGACCAAGAAAACACACTAAAAATTACTTATAAAATTGATTTGTAAAATAACACTTGAAGTATGATAGAAAAAGAATTTCCTATTTTTGCTTTTGAAGAAATGAGAAGGTTTGGAGTTGATATGCATGAACGCAAAAATGATACTGAACCTTTAGAAGTTTTTTTAGATAGTCATAAAATAGAACGAAAACAAAGACATGCTACTTTTGAAATTCTTTTTACAAACCAATCTCAACAATATAGAAGAGATACAAATTCAACCTATCAAGTCATTTTATATAAAAACTGTATTGTACTTGAATTTTTGATAGAACATTACGATTTTGAAGATATTGATAAAGTTTGTTATGAAATACAAAATTGTAATAGAATATTGATTCAAGAAGGAGATGAAGGTCTGAAAAAAATGATTAAATTGTTAATCCGAGGAACTCGTTCTCCCAACTTTTTAAAAGAATATTACTTTGACTACGACATGAGTCTTCTATTTATACTTCGTTATATCAAAAATCCAATCCAAGTAGAAAAAACAGACCAAGAAAACACGCTAAAAATTACTTATAAAATTGATTTGTAAAATAATTTTTCAACTATAAACCCAAAAAATATGCTTGTTGTAAATACAGAAACAATTCACGGCGAAGAAATCACAGAAGTTTTAGGGCTTGTAAGAGGAAGTACCGTCAGAGCTAGAAATGCAGGGCGAGATTTTGTAGCAGCCTTCAAAAATTTTGTTGGAGGAGAGATACAAGAATATACAAAGCTACAAGCTCAATCAAGAGAGCAAGCCTTACAAAGAGTAATCCAAGATGCCCAACAATTAGGAGCTGATGCCATCGTAAATATTCGTTTTGAAAGTTCGATGATTTCACAGGGAGCTTCCGAAATTTTTGCGTATGGAACGGCTGTAAAATTGAAATTTTAATGCGTTTTGTAGGGCAAAGGCTTGCCTTTGAGAGTACTATTTTATTTCAAATGCAGTCAAAGGCAAGCCTTTAACCTACAAGTTTTACAGTAAAAAAATTAAGCAATTATAAAATTGATAATTCGTTCCAAAATATCTTTTCCTTCATTCAAATCAATTTTGTTCTTTCTCAAATAAGTTAAGGTAAGCTCCAGAAATGGCTTTTCATTTATCTTAAACTCTTTTATTTTTTCAAAATCTAGTTCAGACAAAATAGGCTGCAAAAAAGTAGTTTTATCGAACCAAATTTTGTTTTCTTTCTCAAACCAGTTTTTTGATTTTTTTGCCGTTTTTTTAGGTTCATTTTTAGCTTTTTCTTCTTCAAAAACCTCTACAATTTCGAATTCTATTTTGTGTTTTGGTTCTCTAAGAAATTTCTGTAATAAAAACTCTCCTTGATTGGCAAAATGATGAAAGTCTTTATAAATCGGAATGCGTGGAGGTTCATTTTTTAATTCTTCTTTGTATTTAGATTTGAACAAATCACGCTGCCAAACAGCAAAAATATAACCTAAGATTAATTTCTCTGTCATATTCTCTTCTGTCGGAACTACGAAATCTTCGGCTTCTTCAGTTTCTAGTTTTTGCCAATAATTTTCTATAAAATCAATCGCTTTTTCTCCCTTTTTAAAATAATTTTGTAGTGTTTCGTGGCTTTCTTTGTTGCGTGTGGCTTTGTTTTCTAATCTTTCAAAAGTGCGTTTTGTAGTTGTAAAAACCTTTACGATTTGCTCAAATTGTATGTAAGTATTCGTTTCTGGGTGGTGCAAATTATCTATTAATTCTCTAGTCATTTTGAACTCATCTTTATCCACTATATTCGACAAGGCTCTCAACTCAAAAGCTAATTCTTGATTGACTTGCAAAAACTCAAAATCAGATAAATCAAATAAAACTTGAATAGCATCTTCTACTTTTTCAATTCGTTTTTCGAAAGCTGCTGCATATCCTCTTCTAAATTTCTGTAAAACTGTTTTAGAAAAATTAACTTTCTTCCTTATTCCATTTTCTGTTTTTTCCTCAATTTGGTCATATATATAAAAAGGGAAAATATAGGCATTTGGCAAAATAGCATTCAAAAAACTAGGTGGAACAGGTCTGTCAGTTGCCCAAATTTCGCCTCCATTTTCTGTGTTTGTCCAAAAGACTAAGATGTTTTCGCCTTTTTTTCGGTTTGGAAAAATTTTATCTAAATCATAAGTATATTGATTTTCAGATTGCTCAAAAAATAGTTTTTCATAATACCAAAAACCATCTTCAAAAACAGAAATCTGCGTTTTGATTAAATTCTTTTCATTAAATTCTAATGATTTATTCTCTATTTTTTGATTTATTTTTACTTCAACTTTTTTCTCAATTTTCTCCTCAATTACTTTTATAGTATCTTTTTCAAAAAGTGTGTTTGCTGCTAGTTTAGAAACTAAAACATTTTTCTTTTTTTCTAATTTACTCTTTTCCTGTTCTTCTGACTTCTCAATTTCTTGATTATAATTTTGAATAAAATCATTTACTTTGACTTTCAGATTGTTTTTAGAATTATCATTACTATCTACTTCAATAAAACTTTCTATTTTTTGAGTTGGAATGGCTCTAAAATGCGTTTTGAAAATAGCATTTTTACCTTGCTTCAAATTTATGGCAGGAATAAGTTTTTGATATTCTGGCAAAACTGGTTTTGGTTTCCACGTATTTTGAATAAAGCTGCTCTCAAAATTACTTTTTGCTTTGTCTAATTCTGAATAAAAAATGCCTTTTTCGGCTTCTGTTTTTTTATAAAAAATAATTCCTATTTCATTTTTATTCTGATAAATTTCTATTCTCTCAAACCATTCTTGCAATAGACGACGAAGAGAAGAAAGCGACTTTTTTTCTATAAAATTGTTTTGGTTTTCATTCAATAAAATAAATAAAATTCCATTTTCTGAAAGTGATTTAAACCCATTTTGAATAGAATTAAAAAGCTGTTTGTCTTGTTTTGATAACGATTGAAAAAGCGAAATTTCTTTTATAGAATGAAGATTTTGCTTTTCTAAATCTAAAATAATTAAATCATAATTTGATTCCGTATTTATTTGAGTTACTAGCTCTGAATTTTTAGAAAGCCCAAAAATTCCCACCTGCGAAATTGGTTTTTTAGCAGCAAAAGCAAACTGCGAAGTTTCATTTTGAGTAGAAAAAGCCAACAATAAATCAGCAAAACACTCAAACGTTCCGAAAAGTGTTTTTTTCTTAAACTCTTCGCTATTAAATTCTAATGCTTTTAAAATCAAATTATCATTAACCCAAATCTTTTTATTTTTAGATTCAATTTGACTGATTTTTTCTTGCATATTTTGCTGAATACGTGGACTAAACCCTAATTTTGAATCTGTATTATTTCCACTATCATTTAAAAACTCATTCAAAATTCCATATAATAAAATTTCAGTTTCCTTGATTTTATTTTTTTGAGAAAAATCAGTTACAAAACTTTCTATTTCAAGATAAGAAGCAGGGATTTTATTTTGAGAATTAGATTTTTGAGAATTGTTATAAAAACTATCAAGAAAATTAGTTAACGATTTGAGAATTTCCTGTCTTTGAAAAAATGACTTTTTAAAATTACTTTTCTCATAAATTACCTTCCAAAACTCAAAAATAGCAATCCATTCAGAAATTAAATACACCGAATGTCCACCTTCTTCCAAAAGCTGAATGATAGGTTGCAAATCTTCTTTTTGCCCAGCAGAAAAACCTTTTCTAAACTGATTTTCAATTTCTTTTTTTCGTACTATACTATCTTTTTTAGCTTGTTCTGAAAGTGGTTTTATTTTTTGATAAAATTCTATTGATAAATTATTTAGTTCTTCTAAAAATTTTATTTCTTCTTTATTAAGCTCCTCAAAATCAGTGAGTATAATTGACTTTTGCTGAATAGAAATGATTTTTAATTTATTTTTTTCCACTTCAATTTTTGCCCAAATTACATTCTGATTATCCCAAATCTGAAACTCCATAGCCGAAAACTGCACTAGATATAGTGAAGGAAAATAAGTCTGACAGAAATTAAATAAAGGGGAATTCATTTTAAGATTTTAACTAAATATAAACCAAAATATAACTTTTTGTAAATTAACTTATCGCTTGTAAAAGTGTTTGTTATCCAAATAAAATTGTAGATTTAGGAAAAAATCAAACAAAATTAACTTATTTTTCTTATAACTGTCTATTTGTCAGTTAGTGAAACAACGGCTTTATTTTAGTAAAAATAGCCATAAGTAACAAGACAAAAAAGAAATTATTTACTTTTCATTATATACAAAACCATTTTTATATGTTTGACCACAAGAAATTTCATAATACAGACTTTTTCAAGTTTGCCCACGGACATCAGAATATTCCAACAACAACACTTGAAGGATATGCACAAAATAGCATCCAAAACATGACTCGTTCTATTATTGAGGAAAGGCAAACTCATTTCCAAGAAATTGATGTATTTTCTCGCCTAATGATGGATAGAATTATTTTTCTTGGTACAGGTGTAGACGATCATATTTCTAATATTATAGTAGCTCAGCTTTTGTTTTTAGAATCTGCAGATCCTGATAAAGATGTATTGATGTATATTAATAGCCCTGGTGGTTCTGTATATGCAGGATTGGGAATCTATGATACTATGCAATATGTGAAGCCTGATATATCTACTGTATGTACTGGTTTGGCTGCTTCTATGGGTGCTGTTTTGCTTACGGCTGGTCAGAAAGGCAAGCGTGCAGCTCTTCCTCATGCTCGTGTCATGATTCATCAACCACTTGGAGGTATTCAAGGACAGGCATCTGATATTGAGATTACAGCAAAACAGATTTTACTCATCAAGAAAGAATTGACTCAAATTTTGGCTGACCAATCTGGACAAGATTACGAAACAGTAGAAAGAGATTGCGACCGTGATTATTGGATGATTGCACCAGAAGCAAAAGAATATGGCTTAATTGACGAAGTTTTGGAGCGTAAAAAAGACAAGTAATTAGAAATTTTCAATGAAATTTGATAATTAAAATTATAAAGCATTATATTCTATTTTTTTAGAATGTAATGCTTTTTTGATACCATTTTATAAAAACTATAAGTAACTGGGCAAAATTATTTATAGGTTAATGAAATCTGTCTGACACCTCAAAGGTGTCTTGACAGTTTAAATTTCCATTTTCTAATTCTTTTTTAGATATGTTTTATTTTGCTCTGTTACTTACTTATGAAAAAACTTACTCTTTTTCTTTTTAGTTTACTGATTTTAGCAAGTTGCACCTCTAATTCATCTAACAGATTAGAGAGTTTTGAGATAGAAAATAAAGAAAAACGAATCGAAGTTTTATCAGAACAAATTAAAGAATATTCTGAAATTTTGGATGCCGAATATTCTCTTTTTAATGCTAATGGTTTTGAAAATAGAGTCGTTTTTGTTTCTGCTGCTTCCTATTGGGATTATAAAATAGCTCTGCAAATAGATGCAAATAACCTTGATAAATGGCTTATAGGAATGTATAATGCAGAAAATGAGAATGCAGAAGATTCAGTTTGGATAAAAACTATTTTGGATAATTTAGACACTACAAGAAAACAAAATTGGATAGAAAACATGGAAAAAAGCAATCCCAAAAGATTCACGATATCAGCCACAAACGGATATACTAAAGTAGCTATTGTTTATCAAAATGATACAATAGATGAAGCAGTTATTTTTGAAAGGATTATACAACAATAACTTTCAAGACTTATTAACTCTCTTTATTTAGAATAATTCTAAAAAATGACTTCTGTCATTTTTTTTTATGCCTTCTCTGTCTTATTTTTGTGGAAAATGAGATTGTCTATAATTAGTCTAAATAAATGAACACGTTTCTTACCTCTTCTTTTTGTTGTTTTTATCGAAGTATTTTTGCTTTTTGTTGTTGCTGCTGTTGTTGTGTAGTTTGTAGTTTTTGCCTCGCTCAAAATAGTAGTGGCTTGAAAGCATCTATAAAGACAAATACAACATTAGAAACACAAATCCGAATAAAAGGAAATGTTTCAACGTCTTCTTATTCCAAAAATGAACCTCTCTTTGGGGCAACTATCGTCGTTCAAGAATTAGGCAAATATGCTCAAAGTGATGATAAAGGTAATTTTTTAGTAGAATTTTTCGCTCCCTCTTCTCCTAATTCTACTTATACGCTTGTCGCTTATTTATACGGATTCAAAACAGTTTCAAAAGAAATAGACATAAAAAATAACACTACATTAACTATAAATTTTGACTTAGAAGAATTACAAGATTCTTTAAAAACAATCGTAGTAGAAGGAAATTCCGAGCTAGAAAACTCTAACTTAATGGCTCGCCTCAATACCATTGATGGAATGGGAATTTATGAATCAAAAAAGAGTGAAGTAATCGTTTTGAGCAATACAACAGCAAACTTAGCAGCCAATAATTCAAGACAAATTTATGCAAAAGTAGCAGGTCTGAATGTATGGGAAAGCGATGGAGCAGGTATTCAATTAGGCATCGGAGCTAGAGGACTTTCGCCAAATCGTACAGCAAATTTTAATACTCGCCAAAATGGTTATGATATTTCTGCTGATGCGCTCGGTTATCCTGAAAGTTATTATACGCCACCTGTTGAGGCTGTTGAGCGCATTGAATTGGTGCGTGGTGCAGCGTCTTTGCAGTATGGAACGCAGTTTGGAGGAATGCTAAATTTTGTAATGAAAGATGCTCCCAAAAAAGATAATTTTGAAACTAACTTTCGACAAACTGTTGGCTCTTATGGATTTACGAGTAGTTTTGTTGATGTAGGTGGAAATTTAGGAAAGAAATCAAATCAAAATGGCGATTCGAAACTAAGTTATTACGGATTTTATCAGTATAAGCGTGGTGATGGCTGGAGAAAAAATTCTGGTTTTGATGTTCATACAGGTTTTGCAAAACTTACTTTTAGACCTTCTTCAAAATTCAAAATTTCGGTAGAATATACAGGAATGAACTATCTAGCACAACAAGCTGGAGGACTTACTGATGTTATGTTTGAGCAAAACCCACGTCAGTCGATTAGAGATAGAAACTGGTTTGCCGTAAATTGGAACTTAGGAGCAGTAAATATAGATTACAAAATTTCTGACAAAACTCAACTCAATAGCCGTACTTTCGGATTGTATGCAGGAAGAAAAACAGTCGGAAATTTAGATAAAATAAGTGTCATTGATTTTGGACAAAATAGAACATTGATAGATGGAGATTTCAAAAACTTTGGAAATGAAACTCGTCTTTTACATCGTTATTCTATCAACTTTTTAGGCGAAAAATTCAAAAAACAAACTCACGCTTTCATAACAGGTTTTAGATATTACAACGGTTTTACTACACAAAGGCAAGGCGATGCAGATGCAACTAATGAACCTAACTTTACCTTCTTAAACTCTGAAAATTTAGAAAATTCTTCTTATAAATTTCCTAATCAAAATGCTTCTTTTTTTATAGAAAATGTATTTAATCTTTCTGATAAATGGAGTATTACCCCTGGAATTAGAGCCGAATATATCAAGACACAAGCTGACGGATTTTATAAGGAACGAGTTTTTGATTTTGCAGGAAATCTTATTTCTGAAACCAAAAATGAGGAAAGTTTAGAGCGTCCTAGGAGTTTTATTTTGGGTGGAATTGGAATTAGTTATAAACCTATTGTAAATTCTAAAAATGAATTAGAAATTTATGCGAATTTCTCTCAAAACTACCGTTCGGTTACTTTTAGTGATTTGCGTATTCAGAATCCAAATTTAGTAATTAGTCCAGATATAAAAGATGAAAGTGGTTATAATGCAGATTTGGGTTTTAGAGGAAAAATAAACACTCTTTTACAGTTTGATGTAAGTCTTTTTTACTTGAATTATAATGACAGAATCAGCCAAGTAGAACGCAAAGGAGTTGCTCCAACTTATAATCCATATCGTTTTAGAGGAAATATTGCACAAGCCAAAATCTACGGAGTTGAATCGCTTTTAGAATTTAATGTCGGAAAAATTGGTCATAATTGGATAGAGAGTATTTTACCAAAATCATACTTAGGATTTTATTTGAATACTTCAATTCTAAAAAGTAAATATACAAATTCGGAAGAAACAGCAGTTTTGGGTAGAGAAGTTGAGCTAGTTCCACCTATTACATTGCGTACAGGATTGCAGTTTGGCTACAAAGATTTCAAACTTTCGTATCAATATTCTTATACAAAAGAACATTTTACAGATGCTACCAATGTTATCCGAAGTGCGACGGCTGTTAGTGGAATTATTCCTTCTTATTCTGTAATGGATTTATCAGCAAGTTATTCCTACAAATGGCTAAAAATAGAAGGAAGTATAAATAATCTCACAAACAATTCTTATTTTACAAGACGTGCAGACGGTTATCCAGGTCCAGGAATTATTCCTGCTGATGGAAGAGCTTTTTTCTTGACTTTGGGAGCTAGTTTTTAAAATACTGTACTGATTAGCGAGTGATTTTTATGATTGATATGATGAATGAAGATAAGTTGCTTTACCCTTGTTTTTTATATAGGTCAGTCTCGTAGAGCAGACCGTTTATAGTATATTTTTGCAAACGGTCTGCCCTTTGGGACTGACCTATTTGTATTTTTTTCTAAGAAACCACAATATCAAATTCAATTCCTTCTTTTACTAGAGGTTTGAAGTAATGATTCATTCGTCCTATGTGGGTGTCAATATCATATTCACCTCTAAGATTGTTTTTATTTACTCGTAATGATACTTTTTTGTCATCTGATGTATCTATTTGTATGGCTAATCCAAATAATTTTTCGAATTGTTGTGAGTAAGATGTAATTGTTGAGTAGGCTTCTTGATTTTTGAATTGTTCCATTTATTTTGAGGTTGATTTGTTATAAATTAACTTTGTAGTTTCTTTAACATTTGTTCTAAAAAAATGTTCTTTTTTTGCCACAAAAAAATCACAAACCAAACTAAATTGATTTGTGATTTAATGTAGCTGACACTTTTCAAGTGTCAGAAATACATATTTTCTACGACAGTTAGAAACTGTCGGCTACTTTAACGAAAAGACACATTTTTTCTATTTTCAGTAGAATAATAAATGGCTACATTTTTTCCTACATTCAAATTATCATATTGGTCTTTAGTAACTTCTACACTTGTTGAGGTCAAATTATCCGTTCTTCCTACTTCTTTTCCTGTATTTTTGATTCCTTCTCCAATATCTTCCAAAACATCCTCCAAATCTTCATTTGTTCCGTTTGTATTTTTTTCTGAATTAGGAACTTCAGGAGAAGCAAAGTAATACAAGACTGTAAAATATTTCATTGTTCCACCTACATCCTGTGTGTATTTATTGGTAACACGAGCTTCTACTGGCACTTTGTCATCAAAAACATCTGTTCCTTGTGAAACTGTTTTTTTGGCACAAGAAGAAAAAAGAAAAGCAAAAGAAAATAAAAGAGCGAATAAAAAAGAGGTTTTACCTAATGATTTTTGAGTAAACATAATTCTAAAAATTGAAGTTGAAAAAATAAAGTTAAAAAAATAGATTTTTGAAAATCTCTGCTAATATAACAAACTTGATTTATAAATTGTTTTGATTGAGATGAATTTTCAAATAAACTAATCAACTCTTTTATAATTTTCTATAAAACCCAAATTTGCAATATTCCATTAAAGTTAATCGTAATTTATTTATAAAATCACACCAAATTTAATCTCATCAAAATCACTCAATTATGAAAAAGCAATCATTTTTATCGACATTGTTTTTCCTGCTTATTTTTATATTTCATTTTTCATTTGCCCCTAATCTATATGCACAAGGTTGGCTAGACAAAATCAAGAAAAAAGCAGAAGACAAGAAAAATGAGCTTCAAGATAAAATCATAGATAAAACAGAAGACAAGGTAGAAAATAAAGCCGAAAATCTAACTGATGAAGAATTTACAGAAGTAAGAAGTTCGTATGATACTTCTACTTTTGGTTATGCTATTGCTTTTATTGATAATGCTGATTTGTACGAAGAAAAACAAACAGGACAAAAAGCAAAACGACTTTTGATGCGTTTTTCTGATGAAATTGGAATAACAGGCGAAAAACAAAATGACCCTCTTAAAGCTGCAAAAGATTATTATGATTTGGGAGAAATGGCACAGTCTGCTCGTTTTTATAAAAAAGCTGAACAACATTTTTTGAAATCAGAGCAAGAATTTAGTCGTTTAAATAAAACTTCACATCCACTTTATCCAAAACTTATCAATAATCTAGGTTTGCTTTATTATTCTACCAAACAGATTTCAGAAGCTGAAAAATATATTCAAAAAGCCTTAGAAATAAGCTCAAATTCTAACAATCAAGAAAATGAAAATTATACGGCTGCACTAAATAATCAAGCAATGATTTGGAAAGACAAAGGACTTTATAGTGAATCTGAAAAGCAATTTGAAAAAATTAAAACCATTCAATCTCAAAATAAAAATAATCAAACGGTTTCTTCAGCGATTGTTTTGAATAATCAAGCCATTTTATTTCAAGAGTTAGGGCGTTATAGAGAAGCCGAAAAATATTTATCACAAGCATTAGAAATTGCAGCTTTGAGTTTAAAAGGAAATTCGAATACTTATCAACGTTTTTTGATAAATCAAGCTCTTTTATACCAACAAATGAAACGGTATGAAGAATCAGAAACACTTTTTTTACAGAGTATAAAATTAAAAGAAAAACGAATCGGAACACGTAATCACCCAGATTTGGCACGCATGCTGACAGGTTTGGCTGCTCTATATTTGGAAATGGGAAAGAATGACAAAACGGAAGAATTACTCTTGGAAGCACAACGAATTTATGAGAAAAAATTAGGAAATGATAATTTATCCTACGCAACTGCTAGTCATTATTTGGGGCAATTTTACAGGACTTTTGAAAGCAATGAAAAATTAAATAAAGCTGAAAATCAATTAAAAACAGCCTTAGAAATTAGAGTAAATCAGCTTGGAAAAAATCATATCAAAACCATAGAAACCTTAGAAGAATTGGCTTTATTATATTGGAAACAAGATAAAATTGAACAAAGCATAATTCTCTTTGAGAACGTAATTTCTCATAATTACGACTTTATAAAGAATTATTTCCCTGCCATGAGTGAAACTGAAAAGGAACGTTATTGGGACAAAATCCGTCCTACTTTTTTGCGTTTTTATAGTTTTGTAACTGATACAGAAACTAACTATCCAAATAAATATCCTGCCCTTGTTACACAAATGCACAATGCACATTTGGCTACAAAGGCGATTTTACTCAATACAACAAATAAAATTAAGGAAGGAGTTTTGAAATCGGATAATCAACAACTAAAAGACGATTATCAAAAATGGATTAGCAATAGAGAACAGCTTATTGAGCTTTATGCCTACACGCCAGAAGAACTCAAAGAACAAGGAATTGATAGAAATACACTAGAAAAGGAAACTAATCAAATTGAAAAAAACCTATCTGCAAGTCTGCCAGAACTTTTCAAAGAAAGTGATTTGAAAACCTACCAAGACATCAAAAACGCATTACCACAAAAAACAGCTTTTGTAGATATTATTTCTTTTCCAAAACACGACATAAAAGAGAAGAATAATAAACTTTCAGAAACACAGTATGTCGCTTTATTAGGAACTCCAAATTTTGATTCCCCAAAACTTATTATTCTAAAAAATGGCTCTGAATTAGACAAAGGCGATTTTAATTATCATAGAAATACCATTCAAATAAAAATAGAAGACGAAGAAAGTTTTGCAGCCTATTGGAAATCGATTTATGACGAATTGGAAAAAATAAAAGAAGAAGAATCAACTGAAAAAATATTTGTTTCTTTAGATGGAATTTATAATCAAATCAATCTCAATACACTTCGTCTTGACGATGGTTCGTATGTTATTGATAAGCAAAATCTTGTTTTTTTGAATAATTTGAAGGATTTGACAAAAGAAAAAAGCAAAACGAGTTCTGTCAAGAATAATAAAATTGTTTTGGTAGGTTTTCCGAATTATGGAAATACAGGAAAAATTCCTCCCCTCCCTGGAACGAAAACTGAAGTAGAAGCAATCCAAAAATTACTACAAAAAAATGGACAAAAAACAGAGATTATTTTAGGAAATTCAGCAGATGAAAAAGCGATTAAATCGATTCAAAATCCACATATTTTGCATATTGCTACGCATGGTTATTTTCTGCCAGATGATGCAATTTCTACTGGCGAAAATACTCGTTCGTTTGGTTTACAGGCAAGTCAAGTTCGTCAGAATCCACTTTTGCGTTCGGGTTTGATGTTTACAAATGCAGAATCAGCTTTAGACACCAAAAAATCAAAAGAAACCACAGAAAGCAATAACGGAATCTTGACAGCCTACGAAGCAAGAGGATTAAATTTGGAAGGAACAGAACTTGTAATTTTGAGTGCATGTGAAACTGGCTTGGGCGACATAAAAGCAGGTGAGGGCGTTTATGGACTTCAAAGAGCCTTTCAACTAGCAGGTGCAAAATCGACAATTATGAGCCTTTGGCAAGTGAGCGATGAAGCAACAGCAAAACTAATGACTTATTTTTATGAAAATTGGGCGACAACAAAAGATGTAAATAAAGCATTCAGAGAAGCACAAGAAAAACTCAAAAAAGAATATCCAGAACCTTATTTTTGGGGTGCTTTTATGTTGATACAGACTGAGAAGTAAAAAAATAACGCATTGATAATCAACAATTTTTAAGCTAATTTAAGAATATAACAAACTATTCAAACCTAAACAACGTACATACATAAATCTAATTTATTTAAATATTCAAAAAATATTTTCCATGAAATTATACGAAATTGTTGTTATTGCTTTATTCATTATTACTATTATCCTCCAATTTTTCAAAATAGATATAAACTTTACTTCATTTTCTCTACTGGTATCAAATACACTTTTATCTCTTTCTTATTTTGTTGGTGGTTATTGGGTTTTAAGAAATAAAGAAAAAACAAATACAATTATTTCTATTTTTGGAGGACTTGTTTTTGGCGTTGCACTTATTGGTTTTTGGACTAGGATAATGATTGTTCAGAATGCTATTCTATTTTATCTTCCTTTCCTAAATGTTCTATTTTTTGTAATTCTGTCTATTTTATTTTTTGTCAAAAAGAATGAAACTGATTTTGTAAAATCAAACAAATTAATTCTGATTCGTTCTTTTATTATTCTTCTTTTTACTTGCTTTTTCTTTTATACACCTGTTTATTTTTCGCCTTACAATGATTTGATACGTGCGATGAATATCAACAGAGATTGGTTACAACACAATCTGAATATGGCAAAATATCATACAAAAGCAGGAGAAGAAATAGAAAAAGAGAATTATGAAAAAGCTATTGAGTATGCTTTAAAAGCTGAATTAGAAGGAAGAAAGGGCTTTAAATTTCCTGATTACCCTTTATTTTTGGGCCCTGGAGAAGTAGATACTACTTTTCTAAAAGGATTAGATTTGGTGGCTATGAATGCAATGTATTCTCGGCTTTATTCGGCTTATAATCATTTAGCAAACCATAATAATAATATAGGAAAGACAGAAGAAGCTCTAAAAAACTATACAATAGCTCATAAGTTCTTGATGATTTATAACCTAAATAATGGCTTTTGGGAAAAAGAAAACATCATTTCTTTTGCTAATATAGCTAATACATTGAGTTATATGGGAAGGTATGAACAAGCAAATGAATATTTTGATAAAGCTATTCAATTAACAAAATCCTTAGATAATCTTCAAGGTAGCGATATAACATACGCCTATATTTTATTGGGAAATTCTTTGACTAAACAACAGTTGTATGAAGAAGCAAACGAAAAATATAGTTATTCTATTGAAGTCAATTTAAGAGATTCTCTAAATGATGAAAATAGAACTAGTATTGCAGGATATTACTCAAAAATAGCTCTTAATTACGCAAAATTAGCAGAATCAGACCAAGCAATTCAGAGTTTTGAGAAAGCTTTCTTTTATGAAACTAACAAGGAAAGTGAAATATACATACAGAATCTATTCTATTATGGTTTTCTACACTTTCAACTTCATGAATACGAAAAAGCAGAATCTATTTTGTCAGAAACCATACAATTATATGAGAATATAGAAATAAATGAAATACTAAATATTGCTGAGTGTAAGGCTTTGTTAAGTCAAATAAATAGAGCAGTAGGAAAATACGAGTACGCAGAAAAAAACATAAAAGAAGCTTTGACAATTACTAAAAATAATTTTACCAAAGTAAATGCACATTATGTAAATTACCTTTCTATCTATGCTAGTTTAAACCTTCTTTTGAGTAACTATGAAATGGCAGAAAAGCAGTATGAAGAAGCATTAAAAATTAATAGAGAACTAAAAAATGAATCTAACTATGAAGAAATAGAACTCTTATCACAACTTGCAGATGTTTATATTAATCAGTATAAGCAAAACAAAGCTGCAAAATATGTCAATGAAGCAACACAAAAATATCAGCAACTAAATGAAACCATTACAGAATTTGACGATATAAATAATAAGATAGCTTATATAAATTATGCTATGGGAAATAATGAATTAGCCAAGACAATTTATGAAAAAATAGTTGGAGAAAATCTTGAGTATTCTTCCATAAAAAGCAATACTGTTGCCATCACACTCAATGGAATAGGGTTGGTAGAGATAGAAAATAAGAAATATGTAAAAGCAGACAGTCTTTTTCATTATTCTTTACGTATGTATAAAGATATTTTCAAAAAACCAACACCTTCTTTAGCGACTGTTCATCTCAATATGGCAAAACTATATGTTTATAAAAGAGAAGTTGATAATGCGAAAAATCATATTGATGAAGCCTTCAAAATCAATGCTACTTTTTTTGATAAAAATCATATAAATTTTGGAGAAATTGAAGTTACTTATGCTGATTTGGCTGCTTTAGAAAAAAACAAACAGAAAGAAAAAACACATTTACAAGAAGCTCTTTCTATTTATTCGAATAAGTTTGAAGAAGATAACACTAGAGTTCAATATTTAAAAGAAAGAATAGAATCAACTCTAAAATAAAGCAATTCGTTTTTCAACTTCTTTCCTCACAAATTCAAATAGTTTGTGGGGATTTGTGGTGCGCCAACTATCCATTTCGTCCAAAATCCCTCCCCAAATCAAATAAGAATCTAAATTATAAGCATTCATTTCTCTAAGTACAAACTCTCTAAAATTCAATAATACAATCCAGCCATTTTCTACATCTTCAAACCATTCTTCGTAATATTCATCATCCGAACCGTGATAATTAAGGATATTTTCTCCTATCAAAATAAAATGATTGACACCTTCATTTGTAAAATAATCAATTACATTTCGTTTGAGGTGCATAATATCGTTGTGTAGCGCATCGTTCCATTCTCCTATAAGCTCCAAAATTACAAATTTGCGATGATAATCTGCCATCAAAACCTTGACATAAAGTGTTTCAGAGCCTATAAAATCCCAGTAAGGATGAATATAATATCCGTAAATGGTGTTGGTATATTGATTGGTATCATACTCAGCTTCAAAAAAAGGCGAACGCTCATCTGTATTCGCATCGTAAGAAAATTCCCAACCATAAAAGGGTTCTATATCGTGCATAATGTATTCTGTAAGTGGCTTGAGATAGGATTTTGATTATAAAAACGTAAATTAGTTGTTTCTTGTTTAGATAAAAATAAATTCAATGACTTTATAGTAGGATTAGCGAGTGATTTAGCTTCGCTGAGTACTTTCGTAGTTGGCTTCGCCGAGCTATCGGTTGTAGGATTTTTATGATAAATACAGGATTAATACAACTACTTTTTTGTAAACTAAATGATGCGTTACTTTTATTTTTTGCTCTTAATTTTTCTTTTTTTTAATTGTCAAAACAAACAAGAAAAAAATACTTTTTACACTACTCTAAAAAACGGACAAAAAATAGGTATTCGTTTGGTTGAGAAAAAAAGTAAAAAACACAAACACAACTTTGCAATTCAAACTTTTTTAAAAAATGATTCAAAAGAAAATAAAATTATTTTAGATGAATGGAAATTACCTTATCCAGTTTATAATTTTGAGATTGCCGATGCTGATAATGATGGACAAGATGATATTTGGGTAGGCGTAATTAAAGAAACTCGTTTTGATAAGAAGAAGAGAAAACGCCTTTTTTTATTTAAAATTATTGAGGAAAAAATACGTCCATTGTGGTTGGGTTCAAGAATGAGTAAACCTTTAGTAGATTTTTCTCCTACTTATTTAATTGATTCTTTAGATGAAATGAAGAAAAAATGTATTATCAAAACCATCGAACAAGAGAAAAGTGGAAAGTTTTTAGTCGCAAATTATCGATGGAGAAAATTTGGGATAGAATTTATCAATTATGAAATTAGAGAAACGGATAGCTTGACAGCGAGAAGTTTCCTAACCAAAAGTAGAGAATGAAAAATCCTTATTTCTCACTTCATAAAAGCAAAAAATAAGGATTTAGATAGTTATTGAAGATAGATTATTTCATTTCGTCTTCTTCCTCTTGTCCATCTTTATTCTTGAAATCATAGACTTTTTTAGCTCCATAAGCTGCTCCTGCTGCTAAAAGTAGAGAAAGACCTCCGTCTATGGGTGCGCCTATGGCATTTGAGGTAGGAAAAGGAGGTTGTGATAAAGCGATGCCTACTATAAAAAATAAAGAAAGTGTTAGAATTATTTTTTGATACATGTTTATATTTAAGTTTAGTATTTTGAGAAAGTCGTTACCAAATTATTTTGATAACGACTATTTTTGAATTTTATGCAAAATATAAAAGTAATAATTTAAAATTATTCTTTTACAATACGAACATTCGTTGTATTCTTTGAGTCTGAAATTTGTAATAAATACAAACCAGAAGCCTCTTTTTCTAGATTGATTGTTCCTTCTAAGAATGCACCTTGTTTGTCTTGTGTTCTTTCCAAAATCAATTTACCTGTTGCATCAAAAAGACGAATCGTATGTACTCCTTCTCTATCATTTTTCAAACTGTATGAAAACTGATTTGGAGTTGGATTAGGATAGGCTACAACATAATCTTTTTGTGTAAAATTCTTATCTGTTTTGAATAAAATTACAAAACGCTTAACTTCTTTGCTTGCTTGAGCTACAAATTCATATTCTGGATTTGCTTTCAAATCGTGCAACGTTTCTGTCAAAGAATCATACAAATAAACATTACTTAGTGAATGGAAATACTTGATTTCACGAACGACAATTTTGTGCTTACCACTCTTGACAATATTCATGGCTAAAGGTAAAATCATATCTTCATTAAATTCCTTCAATCCATTGATAGAAAAATAAGTATTTTGTCCATTTTCTTCTATTCCTTCATTATAAGAGTATAAGGTTGGTGTACTTCCATTTATTTTATGAATCTTCAAAGCATCAAATTTTCCATCAAACTTTTGAGTAGCTCCTGATTCAAAATAAATAGCTGTTTCATCCAATTTTCCATTTTGTTCAATAGCCAGTTTGATTAAACCTTCTTTTAAGCCTTGCTCGCCTTCTTCTCCATTTGTTTTGTAAAAACGACTGTCTGTATAAGTAGTTGGACGAACAGCATTAGTTACATTCAAATTACCTGCTCCTATGGCTTGAACAAAGAAACCTTGGAAAGGTGCAATATCTGCTTTTCCTCCATTAACAGATGCTCCATTAATGAAAGTAGCATACGTAGCTCCATACTGGCTTGTCGGAATGTCGATATAAACAGCATCGTTAACTAACGCATTATTTCCAGCTAAACCAATCAAAGTAGTCCAATTTATTGGAGAGGGATATGGATTACCAATCAAATTAAAACCCTCATTAGCATAACTCAAACCTTGATGTGTGATAGGAATAGAAATATCACCATTATTAAGTGTTCCATTCAAATCAACTGTAACTCCTGTCGCAATATTTGCTTCATAGCCTTTTCCAACCCCAAGATTGACAGTCGTTGGAACTTTATAACCAATCGTAAAAGCATTGAAAATACCTGACGGACTTGGTGTTCCTGCACTTGTTTCGTCATATTCATAAAAAGTAGGGAAAGGATTTGTATATGTTGGTTCAGTTGCTGTATTATAAGCCGTATTCAAAACCAAATTCATATCATCGCCAAATTGTGAAATAGCTGCATCAGAGAAAGGTGAAGAAAACATGTGATATCCTTGAGCATCATAGCCACTCGCTAAATCAGAAACAGAAGGCAAATAACGCTCTGCAATGACATTGCCATTTACCGTATTTGTACCATTGTTGATAACCATAGCCGTTCCTGATATTGTTGAATGAAGAGCAAAATCACTACCTGCTGTTACTACAACATTACCTTCTTGCATATTTAAAAGTTCTGAAATTCCCATGTGAGTAGAAATTGATAGTGTTTTTCCTACTCCATTAAAGATAATTTGTGTAACAGTAATCTGTGTATAATCTGTTGCATCAGAAGTAAATGTCAAACTCTTATTTGTAATGGTTACGTCTTCGTCGTATGTATCATTCACTAATATTTTGAGAGTTTCTCCATCATTTGCATCATCAACAGCATCTTGAATGGTAGAATAAAATGTACTTTGGTCTATATTAGTGATATTTCCTGTGGCAGCATCATTATCAGTAATAACTACATCTTGTGTAGTTGTAGCTCCTAAAGTCATTCCTGCTGAGGGATTCGAAATAGTAAGTGTCGCTGTTTCTGTGCCTTCTACATCGGCATCATCTACAACTGTGAAAGTTACTGTACCTGTTGTAGCCCCATTAGCAATATTAATCGTTGTACCACTCAAAGTATAATCACTTGCTGCAATACCTGTTCCCGAAACACCCAAATCTACCGTTTGAGCTCCACTTACAGCACTAGATGCTGTGGCTGTAACGGTAACAGCTGTTGTTCCTGCTTCTGAACCTGCATTTGTACTAACTGATAAATTGACAGTTGGTAAAACATCATTATCAGTAATAACTACATCTTGTGTAGTTGTAGCTCCTAAAGTCATTCCTGCTGATGGATTAGAAATAGTAAGTGTTACTGTTTCTGTGCCTTCTACATCGGCATCATCTACAACTGTGAAAGTTACTGTACCTGTTGTAGCCCCATTAGCAATATTAATTGTAGTACCACTCAAAGTATAATCACTTGCTGCAATACCTGTTCCCGAAACACCCAAATCTACCGTCTGCGCTCCACTTACAGCACTAGATGCTGTGGCTGTAACGGTAACGGCTGTTGTTCCTGCTTCTGAACCTGCATTTGTACTAACTGATAAATTGACAGTTGGTAAAACATCATTATCAGTAATAACTACATCTTGTGTAGTTGTAGCTCCTAAAGTCATTCCTGATGAGGGATTAGAAATAGTAAGTGTCGCTGTTTCTGTGCCTTCTACATCGGCATCATCTACAACTGTGAAAGTTACTGTACCTGTTGTAGCTCCATCAGCAATATTAATTGTAGTACCACTCAAAGTATAGTCACTTGCTGCAATACCTGTTCCCAAAACACCCAAATCTACCGTTTGAGCTCCACTTACAGCACTAGATGCTGTGGCTGTAACGGTAACAACTGTTGTTCCTGCTTCTGAACCTGCATTTGTACTAACTGATAAATTGACAGTTGGTAAAACATCATTATCAGTAATAACTACATCTTGTGTAGTTGTAGCTCCTAAAGTCATTCCTGCTGAGGGATTCGAAATAGTAAGTGTCGCTGTTTCTGTGCCTTCTACATCGGCATCATCTACAACTGTGAAAGTTACTGTACCTGTTGTAGCTCCATTAGCAATATTAATTGTAGTACCACTCAAAGTATAGTCACTTGCTGCAATACCTGTTCCCGAAATATCCAAATCTACCGTCTGCGCTCCACTTACAGCACTAGATGCTGTGGCTGTAACGGTAACGGCTGTTGTTCCTGCTTCTGAACCTGCATTTGTACTGACTGATAAATTGACGGTTGGTAAAACATCATTATCAGTAATAACTACATCTTGTGTAGTTGTAGCTCCTAAAGTCATTCCTGATGAGGGATTAGAAATAGTAAGTGTCGCTGTTTCTGTGCCTTCTACATCGGCATCATCTACAACTGTGAAAGTTACTGTACCTGTTGTAGCTCCATTAGCAATATTAATTGTAGTACCACTCAAAGTATAGTCACTTGCTGCAATACCTGTTCCCGAAATATCCAAATCTACCGTCTGCGCTCCACTTACAGCACTAGATGCTGTGGCTGTAACGGTAACGGCTGTTGTTCCTGCTTCTGAACCTGCATTTGTACTGACTGATAAATTGACGGTTGGTAAAACATCATTATCAGTAATAACTACATCTTGTGTAGTTGTAGCTCCTAAAGTCATTCCTGATGAGGGATTAGAAATAGTAAGTGTCGCTGTTTCTGTGCCTTCTACATCGGCATCATCTACAACTGTGAAAGTTATTGTACCTGTTGTAGCTCCATCAGCAATATTAATTGTAGTACCACTCAAAGTATAATCACTTGCTGCAATACCTGTTCCCGAAACACCCAAATCTACCGTCTGCGCTCCACTTACAGCACTAGATGCTGTGGCTGTAACGGTAACGGCTGTTGTTCCTGCTTCTGAACCTGCATTTGTACTAACTGATAAATTGACAGTTGGAGTTGCTACACTTTGAATAGTAATAGAATAATCTTCAGCTTGCCCTCTAAAAACCTCACAAGAAGTAGCTGTACCACCATCAAACTGAGATGCTGCAACAACACGCAAACGTAAAGGCTGATTAAATAATACGCCAGAATTAGGTACATTATAAGTAGTTGTAAATGTTTCTGTTCCTGCAACATCTACAGTAGTTCCTGAGGCTATTTCTTCTCCTACATCTGTAAAATCTCCATTATTATTATAATCCACATATACTTTTACATTATGTGAATTAATAGAAGTTTCAACTGTCATAGTATGAGAAGAACCTGCATTTAGAGTTGTTCCCTGTCCACACACTCTATTTACATAATTTGTTCCTTCAAACTGTGAACTTTGAGAAGATAAATTTAGATTATTCAAGATAAAACGAGTTACCCCCATAGCACTATGATTTCCTGTATTTGTAGGTGTACAAGCAGTTGTAGGAGCTGTAATGGGTGCAGTCCCTCCCAAAGAAGTAATTAAGCCTCCTCGTTGGGTTTCTAAAGCTGTACGCATACGAGTTACTTGGTTAGGAGTAAATCTATCCGAACAATTAGAATAAGACATATAATTTGTCAAGACATCTGTACTTCCACAGTTATTCGTTGTACATTGAAAAGGATCATCAGCTTGTGGTGCTGTATCACAGATTAAATCCCCTTGAGTAGTACAATCTGTATTTAATGGACAATCAGTATCATTTGAACTATCATCTCCTGTTTCTGCTTTGTGAAAAGTATGATGCAAAGCAAAAGCATGACCGAATTCGTGTGTCATTGTTGTACTTGTTCCATTTGTCTGTGTAGCAAGAATGACAGTTCCATCTACACTAGGACTTGCCCCAGGAAAATAAGCATATCCTGCTGTAAATGTACCACTTGTTCCATCTGCTCCATCAATCTTATTGACTACCCAAATATTATAATAGTCTGTATTAGACCAAATACTTAGAGCTTTTACATCAGCATCAGCAGCTCCACCTGTACCTACTCCATTTGCAGTATAATTTGTAAGCCCAGAACCATCTACTCTATTAATTCCAGTAGTTGCATTACAATTAGGATCTCTTTGAGCTAAAACAAAGTTTATTTCTACATCAGCACCAAAAGTTGTATTTCTAAAATCAGTATTAATTTTACCAAGCATTGCATTTATGTTAGCAACTGTAGGGTTATAGATAGTACCAATTCCTCCTCCTGTATGAATTACGTGAACTACAACAGGGATATTATATACTGTTGCTTCTGTTCTATGAGTGGCAGCATTCGCCATTTTTTCATCTATGCGTCTTCTTATATCTGATTGCATTTTTTCAAATGTAGCCCTATATTGAGGGTCAGATAGGAGTTCTTGGTGTTTATCATTAGACGCACATGTCCAATTTTGTGAATAAGCATTCTGATTTATCAAAAAGAGAAATGATAAAAGAATACCAATTATGTAGTTTTTGTACATAAGGCAAATAAAGTTTAGGTATGAAAAGTAAATTTGAATGATTGAGTTAAAGTAATTTGATTCAATCTTTGATATTAGTGATACTCACTTGATTTATATAGAATATAAGTTACTTAAAAAATGATTTTGCACGAGCAATACACTTTTTATAAGGTTAGAAGCAAGGAGTTATTTGTAGCATATACCTATAAATATACTATTTTTTTTCATAAGAGGTTGCTTTTTCTAGTATTTTTTTTAACAAAAATTGATTTTTATAGGCTTTAGCCTATACTTTGTTATGAATTATTTTACAATAAAAAAGCAACCTTATTGCTAAGATTGCTTTTTTGTTTTTTATTCTCTCAATTGCTCTTGAAAAGAGTTTAGTTGTAAAAATAACCTGTTACAATATCGTTTATTATTCTTTTACAATACGCACAGTAGTTGTTTTTTGAGAATCCGAAATTTGAAGTAAGTACAAGCCTTTAGGTTGTGTTTCTAAGTTGATAGTCCCTTCTAAAACTACTCCTGTTTTTATTTTTTTCTCTTCTAAAACTAGCTTTCCTATTGCATCAAAAATCTGAATTGTATGCTCTCCCTCTCTTTCAGAACTCAAACTATATGAAAACTCATTTGGAGTCGGATTTGGATAAATAAATAAACCCTTTTTTGTAATAATACAAGGGTGAGGAGCAGTAAAAGCATCATTTTTTATAAATTGACAATCCGTTTCATCTGAAAAACTAGCCAATACATTTACTAGTTTATCATCTGAATCAAGATTGGTAAGAGTAATAGTTTGAGGGCTTTGCGTAATAGCAAAAGATTGATTATTGATTACTAAATTTCCTGTTGGTGGTGCATTGGAATAATTAATAGTTAGTGATTGAGAATATGTATTTGTTTCTTGATTACATTCACTTTGCGTTCCTGTTTCTATCGAATCAATGAAACAGGCTACTTTATTAATAATAAGAGAATAATCTTCTGCTTGTCCATTAAAGACTTGGCAAGAAGTAGCTATTCCATCTTCATTAGCAGAAGCAACTACTCGCATTCGTAAAGGTTGATTGAAGAGTATGTCTGAATAAGGTACTTGATAGATTGCATTAAACGTTTGTATGTTTCCATTATATTCTGTATTTCCTGATGCTATTTCTTCTCCTTCATCTATAAAATCGCCATCATTGTTATAATCTACATATACTTTTACATTGTGCAAAGTAGTAGAGGTTTCTACTTTTATAATCTGTTTTGAATCTGAATCTAAGATTAGTTGTTGTGTACAAGTTCTGTCAAAATAATTTTCTTGTTCTATCTCTGAATCTTGTGAAAAAATATTTAATTCATCTAGAACAAAACGAGTTATTCCTACATTAGTTTTTACTCCTATATTTGTAGGCACACAAGCAGAAACGGAAAGGTTTTGGTTAGGGGGAGTTGCACCTAAAGAAGTAAGTAGTCCACCTCTTAACGTTTCTAATGCAGTACGCATACGAATTTTTTGGTTAGGGGTAAAACTACTTCTATTACTACAATAAGACATATAGTTATTTAAAGTAGCTTGAGATACCAATATTCCACAATTGCTTTGCTTACAATCTGAAAAGTACATTCGTCCATGAGGATCTGTATCACAAATTTCATCTCCTTGTGTAGTACAATCTGTATTTTCTGGACAATCAGTAGAGTCTGTACTTTCTCCATGTATTTCTGCTCTATAAAAAGTATGATAGAGAAAAAAACCATGACCAAACTCATGAGTTAGGGTTGTTGATACAGCATTTACTATTTGCGAAACTATTACTATACCATCTGTTTCATTTCTTGTTGTATTTGGATAAGTAGCATAACCTGCAGCTCTTCCTCCTGCCACTCTATTTATTATCCAGATATTATAATAATCGATATTAGACCAAACACTTAATGCTTTCATCTCTTGGTCAGTTACCCCTCTTTCTGCACCAATACTAACTCCTCTCTGTACATAACCATCAAGTACTGAACCATCTACTCTATTAATACCGGTTGTAGGAGTACAATCAGGACTTCTTTTAGCCAAAACAAATTCTATTTCTATGTCTGCACCACTATAAATAGCTCTAAAATTTTCATTAAGTACTTTTATTATTTTTTTTATGCTAGAATCACTAGGATTATAAAAAGTATCTATTTCTCTTCCTGTATGAATAACATGTACCACAACAGGAATTTGATAGACTCTATTCTCTGTTTTACTGACAGCATCATTAGCCATTTTTTTGGCTATATGTTTTTGCAGACTAAGTTGCATTTTTTGAAAATTAGCTTTGTAAGCTGGGTCAGAAGCTAATTTTTGTTGGTGTAAAATATCTGTTGCACAAGGCTCTTGAGAATAAGAAACTTGACTTATCAAGAAGCAGAAAAACAGAAAAATAATAGTGAAGTAATTTTTAGACATAATAGAAAAAGTATAGAAATAAATAATTAGATTATTTAAAGATACTACTTTTCTCTCAAAAAATGCTTTACATAAAAAAAGCAACCTTATTGCTAAGATTGCTTTTTTAATCAAAATTTTATCGTTTGTTATTCTTTTACAATACGCACAGTAGTTGTTTTTTGAGAATCTGAAATTTGAAGTAAGTACAAACCTTTAGATTGTGTTTCTAAGTTGATTGTACCTTCCAAAAATGCGCCTTGTTTGTCTTGTGTTCTTTCCAAAATCAATTTACCTGTTACATCAAAAAGACGAATCGTATGTACTCCTTCCTTATCATTTTTCAAACTGTATGAAAAGTTAGTTTGAGTTGGATTTGGATAGGCTACAATGTGGTCTTTTTGTGTAAAATTCTTATCTGTTTTGAACAAAATCACAAAACGCTTGACTTCTTTATTTGCTTCGGCTACAAACTCATATTCTGGGTTTGCTTTTAAGTCGTGCAAAGTTTCGGTCAATGAATCATACAAATAGACATTACTTAATGAATGGAAATATTTGATTTCACGAACTACAATTTTGTGCTTACCACTTTTTATGATATTCATCGCTAAAGGCAAAATCATATCTTCATCAAATTTTGGCAAAACATTGATAGCATAATATTCATTTTCAGAAGTAGTGTTATTTTTATTGTACGAGTACAAAGTAGAAACATAGCCATTTATTTTATGAATTTTTTGAGCATCATACAAATTATCAAAATTAGAAGTTGCACCTTCAATAAACCCAATGGCTGTTTCATCCATATTTCCTTCTGACAAAATTCCTAATTTAATAACTCCATCTTTAACAACTTCATTAGCTTGCGTTTTGAAAAAGCGTGTATTTTCATAGGTAGTAGGACGAACACTATTATTCATTGCAAGTTCTGGATTAGTTCCAATCGCTTTGACAAAAAAGCTTTGCATTAGAGCAATATCTTCTTGCCCTCCATTTACTTTCATATCTGTTAGAGCATTATAAGTAGCATAATTGGCAGCATACTGTCCTGTTTTGATATCAATATAAATAGTAGGTTCTACATTAGCAGAATTAGTCGATAGGTTATATACCGAACTCCATTTGATAGGGGATGGATAGGGATTTCCAATAAGATTAAAACCAGTTGCTGTATTTGAAAGAGGAATAGTTATGTTTCCATTATTGAGCTGTCCCTTCAAATCTATGACTGCACCCGTAGCCAAATTTACCTCATATCCTCGTCCAACCTCCAAATCATCCGTTTCTAAAGGAACTTTATAGCCCATTGTAAAAGCACTAAAACGACCTGATGGCGAAGCAGTAGCAGATGAAGGTTCATCATACTTAAAAAAAGTAGGAAAAGGATTCGTATAAGTAGGTTCGGCTGCTGTATTGTAAGATTGTGTCAAAACTAAATTCATGTCATCACCAAACTGAGAAACAGTAGCAGTTGTACTTGTAAAGGGAGAAGAAAACATGTGATAACCTTGTCCATTATACGTTCCTGTGAAATTGGGAATAGTTGTTGGGTCAAGTGTGAGGCGTTCAGTAATTACATTTCCACTTACCGTATTTGTGCCACTATTAACAACCATTGCTGTACCTGTTTCGGTTGAGCGAAGAACAAAATCAGCCCCTGTATTAACTATCACTTCTGCATTTCCTTGCATCTCTAAAACTTCTGAAATACCCATATTTCCATCAATAGTGAGAGTTATTCCATCATTTACTTGAATATTTTTTATAGTTACATCTTCGTAATTTCCTGTACTAGAGGTAAAAGTAAGATTTTTATCTACTATTACATCCTCATCATAAAAACGATTAGCTAATATCTCAATCGTTTGTCCTGCTGTAGCTGCATCGACAGCATCTTGAATGGTGGCATATCTTCCTCCTGTACCTGGATTTCCTACACTATATACGGTTACAGTTACTACATCAGTTTCACGCCTACAAGCAAAAGGCGCACCAGGTGAAGCAGGATAATCTGCTCTAACGAGATAATTTGTTGTGGTTGTCAATGCTCCTGTTGAAAAATCAATGACTCCCCCTGTACCTGATGTAGGAGAAAGATAATGTATTTCGTGCATCGAACCTGTCAAATCATTTCGCAAATTGTAATCTATGCCTACTTGAGAACCTGACAGAGAAATAGTCGTTCCTGTGCCGTATAAAACCTCGTTTGGAGTGGCTGAAGCAGTATAAGTAATTGGAGCTTGAACTATAGGCATATTAGTAGGTACAACATCACTAATTACAACAGGGTCGGAAGACCTTACTCGCAATAAATACCCATTTCCTGATGGATAAGAAAGAGGAACAGTCAAAGTAATAGAAGAAAATAGTGGTGGTACAGTAGTCGTAGTAGCAGTAACAGAAGGAGTAGTAAAATCTCCATTTTGATCAGACACTTCTAACGTAAATATGTTTCCTACATTAAATGTCCCTGTAGTAGTAAAAGATGCAAATACATCTGAATTACACATAAAACCACTTAATGGAGTTTCATCATTTGCAGTAATCGTCTGTGCTTGCAGCTTCATAACAATACATAAAGAGAATAAAAGAATAAATATGTTTTTTTTCATTTTGATAAATATGTTGATGAGCAAAATAATTATATAATTCACAAAATTACTAAACCTTATTTTGTTTTTAGTTAAAAAGACTGTAAAAAGCATAAGTTAAGTAGTGTGACTAAATTAATGTAACATCTCGCTTTTGTTATTATTTTAAGATAACGATAAGAGTAAAGATTTTTAATTTTAAAAAATGTTATGTTAATTATGGAAGACTACTTATTTTAATATTTGTTTTTAAAAGTGAGCTATTAAAATCTCAATTTTTGAAAAATAAGAAATACCTTGTGTCTAGTCCTGAAATAGTGTTACAGTTTTTTAGATAAATTAAATATATATCAGGCAGTCTTTAGATTGTCTGATTTTTCTTTTTTATAGGTTCTTATTTGAATATTTTCCTCTTTATGGGTTTGTTGTGGTGTTTGCATGTAGAGTGACCAATGAGGTCTTTCTGTGTTATAAATTTCCACACTTTCTTTTACCACTTTTTGCAAAAACTTCAAATAAGTTATTTGTGAGTCCAATAAAAACTCTTGTTTTAAAATTCCATTTACACGTTCTGCAACGGCATTTTCATACGGATCATAGCATTCTGTCATACTACAACGAATATGGTTTTTAGTTAAAATAGTTTGATATTCATCACTACAATATTGAACTCCTCTGTCTGAATGATGAGTTAGTTCTCGTAAAGGATAGTTTCTGTTTTTCAATGCCATTTTCAAAGCATTTGAACAACCAATTGTCTCTAAGCTATTAGAAACATCATAACCCACTATTTTTTTTGAATACGCATCTGTAACCAATGCTAAATACATCGGATTCTCTCTTGTTCCAACATAAGTAATATCACTTACCCAAACTTGCTCTGCTCGTTCAATTTTTAAATTTGCTATCAAATTTCTATGCTTTTTGAAACGATGAAATGAATCCGTAGTAATGTGATACCTCCGTTTGGGTAAAATAAGAAGATGGTTAGCTTTTAAAATAAAAAATAGTTTATCTCGTCCCACTTTCAAGGCTTTCAAAGGAGTTTCTAAAATATGATAGAGTTTGCCAGTACCAACTCGTGGCATTTGCGCTCTAACCTTTTTTACTAAATCAACTACTTTTTGAGCTAACTCTTTACATTTTTTCGTTCGCAATAAAGAGTAATAATACACCCGTCTAGTTATCCCAAGCAATTTACAGGTTTTACTTATACTTGTTGCATGCTGTTCACTAAATGAACTAATTACTTGGGTTTGGAGTTTTTTCGTATCTGAATTTTATATTCCTTTTCTGCTAAATCAATCATCATATCAAACAAAATAGCCTTTTTATCTAAAGTAGATAGTTCTTCTTGTAAAGTAGCATTTTGCTTTTTTAGATGACGAATTTCCTGTTCTTGTTCTAATAAACGTTGTTCTGCTGTTTTCATAGGACGAATTACTTTATAAGAATGATCAAAATTACCATATTTATCAAGCCAATTAACAACTGTTTTTCGGCTCTGAACACCATAATTCCGTTGGGCTTGAGTGACTGTAAAAAGACCTTGTTCGATTTCCTTAACTACTTGAAGTTTGAACTGCATGGTGTAGTCTTTCTGTGTACGTTTAACATATTTACGTTCCATAATAAAATTAGTTATGTAACACTATGTTAGGACGAGACATTGTCAATAAAAAAAAGGAACTCTATTGCTAGAACAGGGTTTTCTTATAAAAATTCTTGGTGCTTGTCTCAGGATTGTTTCATAAGGTTTCTACATCTAAAAATAGAATGTTTAATTTAGAAAGTTTTTTTTAAAAAAAACTTTATTTTTTTATAAGAAAACCCTGTAAATTTAATAAAGGATAGTATAACTATACCATACTTTATACTATTTTACCAACATCCTATACAAGAGGAATCCTCTTGACAGGCATGCACAGCTCCAGTTTGACCTTGTTTTGTATTCAAATCATACTGCGTATTATTAAGAAGAACAACCAGTTCTCCTACTTGTGCATAACAATTGGCTTCACCAGTTAGTCTAAACATTTTTTCAGAAGAAATAGCAAACTTCCCAAATTTCTTTATTTAAAGAGTTTATAATTTTAATAAAGTGAAAAGAATAAATATCTGTTATATTCAAATAAGTAGTGTGACTAAATTGATGTAACATCTCGCTTTTGTCATTCTTTTAGGATAACGATAAGAGTAAAGATTTTTAATTTTAAAAAATGTTATGCTAATTATGGAAGACTACTTACAACGTTACAAACGTAATAAAATAATTTTTCTTGAGTTGTGTCGCTTTAGTATTCGTACAGTTATAGAGCAAAAATGTTGGTGAGAAAACAGTATATGTTTTTCATTCTAAGTAACTGAGCAAAATAAAAATATTGAAATTAACTCAATTTCTCAATAGCCTTTTTTATTCTCTCAATCGCTTTTTTGATAAGGTCTTCCGAAGTTGCAAAAGATAAACGAACACAAGAAGGCGCACCAAAAGCATCTCCCATCACAACAGCTACATGAGCCGTTTCTAATAAAAACATTGAAAAATCTTCTGAGTTTTGAATGGTTTTGCCTTCATATTTTTTACCATAAAAATCACTTACATCAGGAAAAACGTAAAACGCTCCTTGAGGAGTATTACATTTGAATCCTTCTACTTCATCTAAAAGAGATTTGATTAATTTTCCTCTTTTTTCGTAAGCTGTTTTCATTTCTTCTACTTCTTTTCGGCTTCCATTAAGGGCAGCAACGGCAGCATGTTGAGTGATAGAATTTGTACCCGAAGTAACTTGTCCTTGAATTTTATCACACGCTTTTGCAATCGCTAAAGGTGCAGCAGCATAACCCAAACGCCATCCTGTCATGGCAAAACCTTTTGAAAGTCCATTGATAGTAACTACTCTATCTTTCAAAGATTCTACTCTTCCGATACTAAAATGAGCTTCTCCAAAATTAATATATTCGTAAATTTCGTCTGCAACGACTGTAATTTTTTCATGTGGAGCAATTACTTCAGCAATTTCTCTCAATTCTTGTTCAGAAAAAACACTTCCAGTAGGGTTACAAGGCGAAGAAAAAATAACGGCTTTTGTTTTCGGTGTAATAGCTTCTTTTACTTGCTGTGCTGTTACTTTATAATCATTTTCTAGACTTCCTTCTACAAAAATAGACTTTCCTTCTGCAAGTTGTACGATTCCGACATAAGAAACCCAATACGGAGTAATGATAATTACCTCATCATCTTTATCAAGAAGAGCAAGCATTACGTTTGCAATAGACTGCTTTGCGCCTGTCGAAACTACAATTTGTTCAGTAGAATATTCTAAATTATTTTCTCTCTTGAGTTTATCAACGATAGCTTGGCGAAGTGGCGCAATTCCAGCAACAGGTGTATAACCAAAATGACCGTCATCAATCGCTTTTTTGGCTGCTTCTTGAATGAAAAGAGGTGTTTTGAAGTCAGGTTCTCCCAAATTCATATTGATTATATCAATTCCTTGTTCTTTTAACTCACGGCTTTTACGAGCCATAGCAAGGGTTTGAGATTCTTCCATTTCGGAAACACGACGAGATAAAATATCTGTATTCGTTTTAGGACTTTGTGCAGTTGTGGACATAAAAAGTAGGTTTAGTGCTGTTGGATAGAATACCAACAACGGCAAATTTTGATAGAGAATTTTAATAAAACAAAGCTAAAAAATAGTTTGGTAGGTAGCAATTTTTGTTGAGTAGATTTTATAGGTTAAAGGAAATTATAGTTTTGGAAAATAAATAAGTGAATTTGATATTTATATTTTTGAAATGTAATAAAATTGTGTTATTTTTCTATAAAGTACATGGCTGAAAACTAAATACACAACTAACCACTTAATACAATGAGAGCAATAAATTACTTAATTATAACTTCATTTCACAGAGTGCTTCTTTTTACTATTACTTTTTTTTTATGTGTAGCACAACACTCATACGCTCAAGATGAAAACGAATTAGAAGCAAACCCACCTACACTTCAAATAGGACTAGATCAATTAGCATTTAAAAAAGGGTCATTAGATGCCCAACTAATAATGGAAATCATCGCTGAAAAGCAGGAAGAGTTAAAAATAAAGGCTATACAATCAACTTTCTTAAGAAAGGTTCAAAACTCAGGAGGAACAGTATATTCTTTTACAGATAATATAATAAGAGAGCTAGTTTTTGAGAAAGACTCCGAAATCAGAACAAGAAAAGTACTAGAGAATACAGTCAATCTTGTATTTGTTACTTCTTATTTGAATTACTATTTATCTACACTAAATAAATCAGATACTTCTTATACAAATTTTTCAAAGTTAGCCAACAAATTCTGTATTAATTTAGATGATATAAAAAATCTCAATTCTTTTTCCAATTTAAAAAAAAATCAAGAATCAAAGGAGGGGAAATCAGAAGCATATAACGAAGCAAAGACTGTAGCATTTCTTGCTCTTCTCATCGATATGACAAGTGAAGTAGTCAGAAAAGATGAAAAACTCAAAAAGCTTGGTCTTATGCAGGTATCATACTCTTCAACTTATGAGTATATGAACTATTTTATAAAGGTTCAGAAGGAAAAAATAGATAAACAATACTTTCCATATAACATTTTTAAAGATAAAGATATAATAAAAGTTATTAAAGATTTATCGATGCGTATCAAATGCGACATGGAAAAACATCTATCTAAATTTACAGATCATATTGGACTAATTAATTTTTATGTTACTGAATATAGCTATCGAAATGAGAAATTAGAATCTTTTTATAGCGATTTGTCAGAACATAAAATGTCAGAAGGTTTAGATAATAGATTGGATACATTGAAAAATAACATAAAGCAGCTTATTGGTAGCTTAACTCAAAAAGACATACAAGATAGTTTGATAAAGCAAGAATTAATAAATCTTAATAAGATGTATTTTTATGTTGATAAAGCAAAAAAAGTAATAAAAAATAAGGAAAAGTTTAATTCACATACAGTTGCTGACATAATTTACACATTTCATCAAGAGTTTAGACCTCTACTCCTCAATCAGAGCTACAGAGATACCAGTTACTTAGATTTGATTTCTGGAATCTCTATTGTATCAGATGATTTAGCCTATTTAATTAGAGATAGTTTAATTACAAATGATACTTTGATTTTAAATTTCGAAAATAAAAAAATAGACCCTTTTTTACTTATGGTTTCTAAGCTTTATCAATTTGATAAAACCAGTACTATATCTCAATACTTAACTTTGATAGAAGATATTGGTTACATTTTTCCTAATGACAATATCAAAGATGCTTTAAGTACAGTAGTAACCTTTGTAAAAGATTATACAGTCATTCTTGAAGAGGAAAAAGGAAAAGGGGTTGTTAGCTTTAATGTTGAGAGCTATATTCTCAAACTTCAAAATATTAAACCTTACAGGTGGAGAAGATTAGAGTTCAATTTTACCGTAGGTATGAATAATGCCTTCTTTTTTAGGGAGGAGTTAAAACTAAATGATAGTAGTTCTGTAAGAAATCTAAGCTATGTAGGAGAAAAAATTGGTGTGAAATGGAAAATCATAGATAAAGCATTTTGGCATACTAGAAATATCGGAGATACATATCAAATGAGTTCTTTTAGAGGAAAATGGTGGAATCCGTGTACGTATAGCGTTCGTCGATACACATATGTAAAAAAAACTCCTCCTAGCGAACCTTTAGTAAGTAATTGGCACTTATTACTTTATAGCTCTGGAGTACTTTATAATCTAGTAAATACTAAGACAAATTCGGAATTTAACCTACCTATTGTAGGATTTGGAACTGGACTTACATTTTATAATGCTCTTGATTTGAATATTAGTTATGGCATTCCAATTCTCCCTAATAGTGGTTTTAAAAAATCTTTTTCTAATGGTTTTGTTAGTATTGGCTTTGACATCCAATTTATAGAATATTATCAACGACTTCGTGAAAAACAAAAAGCCAATAGGACACAAAAACAACTTATAAAAGCAAAAAATTGAGCTTGGTTTTAATTATTATATAATTTAATAGCCTTTGCTCGGCTGTCAAAGAAGAACAAAAGTTTCCTTTATTTTGCCGAGCAAATAGCATTTATTTAGATTTTTATTTACAAATTCAATTTTATAAAATTAAAGTCCCAAAACATCAGCACCCTGCTCAAAGATAATATCAACAGGAATATTTGCAGCCGAAAGTCTATCCAAATCTGCCTGTAAATCAGCTTTTATGATTCCCATTTCGTCAGCCAATTTTGTTACGCCTTCGTAATCGCCATCGCCTTGAAGCGTTAAGATTTTGGCAGAAAGTTCGTTTACAGCCATCGCCATTTTATCAGGATTTACTTTGTATGTTCCGTCTTCCAATTTCTCAAAAGCTCCTTTTTCATTGAAGAAATTAAAACGAATCATATTTGCTTTTCCGTGTGCCGAAGCTGCTCCAAAACGAACAGAACGGAAAATACCAGCCAAAAAGGTAGTATAATTATCCATCAATTCGCCTTCTGAAAGCTCGCCCATTTCACGCAGTTTAGTAACCATATAAAGCCCCAAAATATCAGCTTTTCCTTCTTCCAAAGCAGAAGCCATATCTTTCAATGATTCTCTAACTGTTCCTTTGTTATTAATTGTATTTTTGATTCCTAAACCGTGTGCTACTTCATGAAACATTGTGTTCTCAAAGAAAGCATCAAAAGTAATATGTTTTCTTTGTTCTGGCGTAATAAGCATTTCAGAAATAGGAAGTAAAATTTGGTCAAATTTTGCTTTCATAGCATTTTTTAGCTGCGAACGACGAGTACCTTTTTTGAGTTGTACTTCTTCATCGTTTGGAAGATTTACAGCAATCGTTTTGCTACCTGCATTACAATCTCCACCATAAAAAACAACATCATAAGCATTGAGTTGAGAATCCGACCCTGGTTTTTCAGCTTTGTATTTGGCATCAACAGGTAAATCTTTTTGAAGTTGTGGCAACAAGGCAGCATATTTTTCCAAACGCTCACTCCAAGATTTATCTTTTACCAAAACATACGACGAATAAGCAGCTTTTTGTCCGTATAAATGGTCTTCATAGGTTTCTATTGCACCAATAATAATATCGATACCGTTCGTTTTCATGTCCATCCACGCCATATCACTTGCCATATATTCATCTGTAACAAGGGCATCAGCACGCAGAGTAAGGTAATTTTTGAGACTTTCATCTTCTGCAACTTCGGCAGCTTGACGCAAATAATCAGCAGCTTTTTCTAATTCTGCCTTAAATTCTTCATGATAAGGAACTGTCATTAATTTTCCTTCTGCATCTCTACGAAGAAGTGTATAAAGACTTGATTTTTCTTTATTATCAAAGGCTTCATATTCTTCTTTTTTCATGTCGGTTGGGTAGAAATTTGCGCCAAGAGGTTTTTCTCCTACACCTTCCATAAAAGGTTGATTTTCAGCCAATCTATCCCAAAGACCGTAATTTATTTGTATAAATTTTTTAGTGTCAGCATTTTCAGTTGCTGCTAATAAACTGTCTTTATCGCCCATATACGCTTGTTTCCAAAACAAACCATCCATTATTTTAGCAGCTTCTATCAGAAGTGGAATCATTTTTTTCTCACTTTCTGAAAGAGAACTAATATCAGTAGTGAGTTTGAAATTTGCATAAATTTCTGGACGAATAAGCTCATTTTTTGTTTCTATTGCTACACTTGTTGTGTCAGTAAGTGTATCATTAGTGGTCTTTTTTTCTGGTGTACAGTTCCAAAAGCCTAGACAGATAGCCATTGATAAAACAGCTAGTTTTGATGTTTTTTTGATGTTCATGTTTTTTTATAGTGATTAATGGTTAGGAGAAACTACGTTTCTGTAGTCTTTAGTATAATCCAAAGAGTTTTTTAGTAAGAAAAATTCGTAATTCGTAATTCGTAATTCGTAATTCGTAATTTAGTATTATTTTTTCATTTCATTTTTTCTAACAATATCTACTACTTCTATTTCGAAACGAAGCATCGAAAAAGCTGCTAGTGTTTGATATTTTTTGTTTCCAAAAGCAAGATGAGAAGGAGTAAAAAGAAGAATAGTTGAACCTTCATTTGCAAGTTGTGTAAAAGCAATTTGCCAAGCAGGAAGCATTGCCCTAGAGCCAATGACAAAACCTACTGTTTCGCCTTCTTTTGAATGGTCAATAATTTGTTGATAAGGAATTGACCATGTTTGAAACTTGAAAGAAACACTATCTCCTACTTGTGCTGGCATTCCTTTTCCTTCTTTTGTAAATTTATAGTAAAGCCCAGTAGGGTGTTTTTTTGAGCCTTCCCAAACCAGTTCTTTCTTCATATACTCTACAATTTTTTTGTCTTGAATGGCTACTTGCTCTTTTGTACGTTTGTTGAGTCTTGCTTCTTCATCTATATCAAAAGCTGCTTTACTTTGTGTATTATACAGTTTAATAACATAACGAATTTCTTTCATTTTCTCTCTTGTATTTTGTTCAATCGGTAATTCTGCTTCTTTTATAGAATCTAAAGTAACATAAAAAGTAGCACTATCTCCTACATTCATCATTCGGAATCCTTCTTCGATTGCTCCTTCATAGGCAGGCATCAAAAGAGGCTGTCCAACGGGTTCGTTGAGTTTATAAGTATCTGAAATTGTATCTCCATTTTCAGCTAACAATAAATAGTGCATTGTCATTATTTCATTGTATTCTGGTTTTCTATTTTTAGGATAATGAATATGATGAATATATTTTAATCCTGTTTCGGTCGTTTGTAATTGGTCATTACAAATTGCACCTTCTGGACAGTCTGAATTTTCTTTATTTGTACAAGAATTAAAAATCAATAAAAAACAAGTGGAAATAATAAGTACAAATGATTTAGAAAAAAAATTAGTCATAAGAATTAGAGGATTTAAAAATTAGGTTTAATAAGAAATTAAATTTGTAATTTTATATTTTAGTGTCGAATGTAAAGCTCAACAACAGCAAATTTATAGTTATTGTGATTTTCTTAACAAAGGTAATACACTTCAATAAAATTTGTATGAATTCGATAATTTTTGATGTACTTTTGACGTAATAAATATATCTTCGCATATCTTTTTAATAATCTTTCTAGTAAAATAGCCTTTATTAGTAGGTTTAAATGACTTATGATAAATTGGTATCATTTTAGCATAAATTGAAAATATACCACAAATATACTAAGACACAAACTTATTCTCAGAACTATTCTCAAAACTATTATTAGATAGAAATATTTTACAAACAATAGCCTTTCAATATCTCAAATAATTCTGACTAACTCTTAGTTAAAAAGATTATAAAAATCAGTTAAAGGCTTTATAAAGAATAAATTAGGACATAAAATATAATGAAAAATAAAATACCATTTTTATTACTTTCCGTTTTCCTTTTCTTGGGTCTAAATAATTTAACATTTGGACAAGTAGATAATGACAAAGTACTTATCAATACCACTGTTGTTGATTTTAAACAGAAAGTAAGACCTGGAGAAACAGTCATGTTTGTCAATACACAAACAGGTGAAGTCTTTAGCAAAATTAGTGATAAGGAAGGAAAATGTTTTTTTGTATTGATCAAAGGTAGTGAGTATCTTATCAAATATAAAAATTTTGGAAAAGAGGTTGATTATCAAAAAGTGCAAATTCCTGATGTAGCACGTCTGAAAGAACTCAAAGTATTGGTAAAATTTCAGCCAGCAACAGCTTATACACTAGATAATGTTCTTTTCGAAACAGGAAAAGCAAATCTCAAAAACTCTTCATTTAAAGCGATTGATGAATTAGCATCGGCGATGACAGCAAAAAAAACAATGGAAATAGAAATTGCTGGTCATACAGACAATGTAGGAGATAAAAATGCAAATCTAAAACTCTCACAAGAAAGAGCCGAAGCAGTAAGAGATTATCTAATAAAAAAAGGAATCGATGCTAGTCGTATTACAGCAAAAGGATATGGAGATACCAAGCCAGTAGCCGATAACAGTACAGATGCAGGCAAACAACAAAATCGTCGTACTGAAGTTAAGATTATTAAGGAATAAAACTTCGTTTCTACTTGAATATTGAATAAAACTTCTATTTAAACTGACTATTTGCTAAAAGTAGTCAGTTTTTGCTTAATTTTAAATCTATCACTACCATCAATTACTATTTATATGAAATTAACTCAACACCTTTTTTCTCACTTTTCGTCTTCTTTATTTCTATTATCTTTTTCATTCTTAGCTTTTAGCTGTGAAAGCACCAAACAACCTGAAAATACGTATTCTGTACAGATAAAACCCACTTTTTTGAGTGTTGATGAGTCACCTAATAATGCGAAAAATTGGGATCCAGTAAATATGTTTTCTTTCGACCACAAACCAGATGTTTATTATGAAATTTGGCTTGGACAAGATCGTGTTTTCGAATCTGAATCTATAAAAGATGAGTTTATGCCAAAATGGGACAAAGTAGAACCTTTTTATATTCCAGACACAAAACCAAATGCCGAACTGACTATCAAATTCTATGATTTTGATAAAAAAATGGGTGTAAAAACAGGACGTTTTTATAATGAAGATGACCTTATCGGAGAACTCAAAATTACGATTGATGAGCTTCGAAAGAAAGCACAAAATTTTGATACACTGCATTTTGGAAATGTAAAAGCCTGTGTTTTTGCAGAACCTGTGATGAAATAATCAAATAGTTTTTATTTTTTAGATAAAATGAGACTGTCCGAAAAGGTTAGCCACTTTTTTATGCAGCTATTTTTTGTACTTCTTCTTTTTGGTTGCTTTTTTTAAGGATGCAAGCAAATTTTGTCTTTTGACTATTTTTTTGCTGATAAAAAATGACACAAAAAGACGGTGGTGTTCTTTTTATAAGGATAGATTCTTTGCAATAATTTCATTGTTGTAATTTACTATAAAATATTTGATTGAATTATAATGATTCTCCCATTTTTTAGAAAAGGATAAAGAAAGGCTAACTAATCGGCTATTTCTCTGTCTGATTGTGTTATTAAAACGCTCAATTTTAGTAGTTTCTTTTTTACCTTCTTGTCGGAGTTGTTTTTTAGGAAATACAGTTCCATAAGAAGCAAAATCATCTGCATAAACAATGGCTTTTTCTCTTAATTTCTTATCTATACTCAAATAAAGTCCTATATGCACCCTCTTGATCTCTACCTCCACTATGAAACCCAACTACCAATCCTGTACGTCTTTCGATAGCTAACCAGATCCATTCTGGACAATCTTTAGCACCTACAAAACTCCATAACTCATCGGCTTCTACCAGATATAAATCTATCTCTGCTGAAGCTAAACGACCAATAGGCAAATCTTCTTTTATTCGCTCATAGCAGAGTTTCATACGAGAAGTAACCCAACTGACACTTTTTTTAAAAAGGCGACTAATGCCTCTTAAAGCAATACGTTCTAATAGAAGTTGAGCTACTAACTCATCTTGGTAAGAACTAATAATAGCTTCCTTACTTTCAGGTAAAGGACGTTCTACAAATTGGCGTTTACAAGTTTTACACTTGTAATTTTGCTTATTGTAATAAGTTTGACCGTTTTTTACGGTATATTTGCCTTGGCAATGAGGGCAAATGTGAGTTTGTTTAGTTTGCATTTTTACAAATATCACAACTCATTGCCATTTTTTCAACTAAACCATCCTTATATTTAGAACACTACCCTAAAATCTGGGATAGAATTTCCTGATAAATACATAAAATGAATATTCTCCCCAAGAGCTTTAGCTATTTTACGACAAGAATAAATATTAGATAAATAAGAATAGAATAGCACTTTAACGAGCATTCTTGGATGATAAGCTGAACAACCTCCTCCTTTATATTGGGAAATTAAATCACTAATATCCAACGAATCAACCACTTTTTCAACTAAACCAACAGGATGATGGGCTGGAATTTTATCAAATATATTGACAGGAAAAAGTTCGGGTTGAGAATCACTTTGGTTTTTAAAAACTACTTTTGCCATAGCATATCTAAGGAACAATAAATAAATAAGATTTACAATTTTTTCTCTACATTTGTTGTATGAGAAAATTTTACACTCCAGAATTAGAGGAATTGATACAATTACATTACAGTCGTTTATCAGAAAAAGATAAACATCATTATGCCACTCTTGAAACCGAAAAACTAGGTTATGGTGGTAAAACGTATATCAGTATTCTATTAAGCATAAGTCGTCCTACCTTGGATAAAGGTCTTTTAGAACTAAAAGCCCCTTCTCTTTATGAACAAATTCCATCTGATAAACAGCGAAGAGATGGTGGTGGTCGCAAAAAAAATTTATCACGATAGCACCTTAGAACATTTACTAACGAGTTATATAGAAACACTAAAGGCTGGTAGTCCTACTGACCCTATTATTTTTTGGGTCAGTCAAAAAGCCAAAGAAATTGCTAGTGGTTTTAATAAAAAACACGAAAAAACAGTAAGCATTGGTACAGTTAAAAGACTTTTAAAAAAACTAAAGTATGGTTATCGTAAACAATCAAAACAGTTAGCAACAGGGGTATATAAAAATCGTAATTTACAATTCGAAATAATTACAAATTTAATGCTAATAATGAGTTGTAAAAGCCCAATTATTAGTATTGATTGTAAGAAAAAAGAAGTTTTAGGCAATCTTTATAGAGAAGGAAAGTGCTACTCACAAGAGCCAATCAAAGTATATGATCATGACTATTCACATCTTTCAGAAGGAAAAGTAATACCTCATGGCATCTATGATATGCAGGCAAATATAGGATATATTTTCATTGGAAATAGCACGGAATCGGCTGACTGTATTACTGATAATTTGAGATGGTGGTGGATAAACTATGGTAAAGATTTATATCCTGATGCCTCAACGCTATTACTTTTATGTGATGCAGGAGGAGCTAATTCATATAGGCATCATATTTTTAAAGACCGACTCTTAAAACTGACCAAAGAACTGGGAATATCAATTGTGGTATCACACTATCCACCCTATGCTTCAAAGTGGAATCCAATTGAGCATAGATTATTTTGCCATGTTTATCAAGCAATGAGTGGGGTAGTCTTTAGTGATTATGAAATTATAAAAGAACGTATTGAAGCTACTTCTACTCAAACGAGACTAACGGTAGTAGTAAAACTAAATCTAGCAGAATATCAAAAAAGAATCAAAGTAGATAAAGAAATTAGTAAAGATGATAGAATACAAAGACATCCTAAAATACCTGAATTGAATTATAGAGTCAATCCATAGATGTAAACTTTATTTATTTTGTATTCCTAACTAAAGTATGAAATATCAGGGCATGTTCATAAAAAATAATTTTCAAAAAAAAATGGGTAGTTTGCTAAATTTTCTATTTTTGTAATTCTAACGTACAAAATATAAAATTATGCATACTCCCCAAAAAACGAAATTACAAAGTATTTTCAAGAAGTACAAACTCACCTTTTAGATCACCGAGACAATCGTGGTAAACAACATTGTTTAGCCTTTGTTGTTGTTCTTTTTATGATTTGTATTTTGCGTTCAGATAAAAAGCTTACTATCCGCTTCTCTACATCGTTTTATGTGTCGTTCTTATGAAGAATTAGCACAGGATTTGGGTATAGAAGTTTCTCGTTGTATTTCCTACACTCAACTCCAACGTATTTTAAAAGAGTCTGATTATCAAGAATTTAATAAAATAAATGAATCCTTTTTTAATCAACGAATTGAGAAAGATGATTCAGAATGGTATGCCATTGATGGGAAAGAACTTCGTGGTAGTATTGATGGAGTAGTAGGGGAAAAGCGAGGTCAAAGTATTGTTTCTCGTACTTCTCATGGAAGCCGTCAAACAAGTATTATAGGCTGGTATAATGGCAGCAAAGATTCTGAGAAACCTGTTGTTTCTCACTATTTTAAATCCCACGACCATTTATTAGGTAAATATACCTTAGATGCTCTTCATTTAAGCGATGAATTACCTGTTTTGATTGCAAAAAAAGGAGGTATTTATTTAATGCAGGTAAAGGCAAATCAAAAACTTCTTTTAGAAGAGTGTAAGCATATTGACGATAATTTAACAACTCCTTATGAGAAAACAACGTGGGAAAAAGCACACGGAAGGGAGGAAATACGAACTGGTTTTGGGTATTCCTTAAATGTAGAAACATTACCTAAACGTTGGAATAAAACAGAAGTCAAAACATTGATAGTAGTGGAAAGAGATAGAAAAAATACTAAAACACAGAAAAAAAGCAAAGAAAAAAGTTACTGGGTAACTAATTTGACACTTAATCAAATTAATTTTTTAGAGCTATTTATGGCTATAAGAGAGCATTGGATAATAGAAGTACATCATAATACGAGAGATACACAAATGGGAGAAGATAATTTAATAACTAGAAATGAAAATCAAAGTAGATTTATAGCAGTTTGCATAACAATGGCTACAAACTTGTTAGAAGCCCAGAAACCAGAAAATCTAACAGCACTAAGAGAAGATTTAGCTCACAAATACAAGAATGTGTACGAATCATTTGAACACAAAAGATTTTTATGAACATGCCCTGTATGAAATATATATATACCTCGAAAATACACTTTTTTTACAATAAAAAAAAAGGCTATCCCTACTTTTTGGACAGCCTCTTTTTTGTTTTAGTTTATATAAATTACTACTACTCTACAATAATCTGCTTAGAATAAGTGTTTCCATTTTGATTAAAATGAATAAGATATATTCCTTTCGGCTGATTTTTGAGGTCAATGGTAAATTTCTGACTTCCTTTTTCAAAAGTTTGTGTTTTGATGCTTCTACCGATGCCATCAAAAACAGTTACTTGCGTATCTGCTGATAAAGAAGTTCCAAAACGAACATTGAAAATACCTGTACTTGGATTTGGATAAATACTAAATGTATCTTTTTCTAGTTGAGTTGTTGCTTGAATTTTGTTTGGAATTCTAGCACCACTTCCACAAAAAGAAACTACAAAACTACCTGCTGATGCATTTGGTGTATGAATCGATACATCACCTACAAGTGCATCCATAATCGCTGATTCTTGATGAATAAGAACATTATTTTTGAAATATTTAATCATATTTCCATCTCTTGCCACACTAAATTTATCCCCTACTTGATAAGTTGTACTTCCACCTGAAGTAGAGTTATAACCTGAATAAGCAACACCACTTGAAGAAAGATACCACGCATATTTGATGGAAGTATAGCTTGCAATCGTATTTGGAATAGCCAAACCAAACATATAAGATGCCTTTTGAGCAACTGTATTGAGGATAGAACCTGAACTACTGGCTGCTAACGTATTACTCGTTGTTGCGCCTGCTGACCAAGAAGCTGCAGATGTACTTTTAGTAACTGTTGAACCACTGACTGAAACCTCTGTTTGATTCACAAAAGTATTTTGGTAACTCAAAAAGACTGTTTTAGTCAATGTTCCATAACTACCTGTCGCTGTTACTGTATAATAGCCTCCATTAGTTTGAGGACTCAACGTTGCTGATGAACTTACTGTGTTATTTGCAGCATCTTTCCATTCATACGAAGTAGCAAAATTACCTCCACTTAGACTGGCTGTTGCACTTACACCAGCACTAGGACAAGAAGCAGCAGAACTTGTTACATCAATAGATAAAGGACAATCCGTAAACAAGACTTGAGGTAAAACACCACTTCCTGTATGCATAGTTACATCAGCAAGTAAACTTGAGTTACTTGGTGTGCTACTTGTATAAAAAGAAGAACCATTTTTGGAATAATGAATACTACTTCCAGAACGTTCTATTTTGAAAACATCATTGGCTTGATAGGTTCCAAAATTACCTTTAAAAACACCTTTTTCATAAATGGAAACACTACCTGATGCTGCCAAGTAAATTGCATAATCAATAGAAGTATAACCTGCACCACCTTCTGCTTTAGAAACGCCTATCATATAAGATGAGTTTGGTTGAGCAAGGAATACAATACCACCATCTCCCTCAAAAGAAACCGTAGAATTAGCAGAACTACTCCAACCATTGCTAGAACTGGTCTTCTTCAAATTCAATCCTTCTTGAGTAAAATCTGTCAAACCTGTCCAACTGAGAGATGCTCCCACTAAATAAGAAGAACTATAATCTATTCCTCCTTTTGAAAGTGTAAGTGTGTAGCCATTGGCTGGTAGATTGGATATATCTTCTGTAGTAACGGTTGAAAACCCAGGAGCTGACCAAGAATAGGTAAAACCTGTGCCTGTTACATCAATACTACCTAAACTAGAACCACTGCCACAATCAAAATCGGTAACAACAGACGAATAGGTTTCACCTCCTGTTGTTCCACAAAATGAATTTTGTAAAACTCCTGCTGTCCCATTAAGTGTATAAATGGAAACATCAGCTACCAAACGTTCTCCTGTAACCACTGCAGACTGATAAACAACAACTTCATTTTTATAGAATTTGATTTGACTTCCCTCTCGTCCTACTCTCAAATTATCGCCTACTTGATAAGCTACACCTGCTCCTGATTGAGCATTATAATTAGGATAAGCAATCCCATTTTTTGTAACATACCACGCATACGTAATGGAAGTATAATTTGCATCTGTGTTTGATTTGGCTAAACCAAACATATAGGAAGTGGAAGTGGAGGTGATTGTGTTATTGACCCATCCATCTACTGTAGGACTCAACTGTTGGGTAGAATTAGCTCCACTTGTCCAGCCTTGTGTATCTGTTTTGGAGACAACATTACCTACAACAGAAACATTACTTTCATTTTCCCAAGTAATGATATTACCAATAACAACAGACTTACTAAGAACCAAACCAGCACTTGCAATAGTAGCTGTTACTGTATAAGTGCCATTCGGTTTGCCTGTGATACTAGCTGTAGTTTCTCCACCACCTGACCAACTATAGGTAACAGGAAGAACTTCTCCTACTAAACTTGCCACTGCACTGCCTGAAGTAGTAGCAGGACAACTATTTGAAGTCGTAGAAACTACTAAAGAAATAGGACAACTCGTAAATTGAACTTGAGGAATTGATGAAGAAGCATCAAACATAGTAGCACTCACAAATAAATCTGTACTTTTAGCATTGGTTTGAGTGCGAAAAGGAACACCATTTTTAGAGTACGTAATGGTTGTGCCACTACGAGTGATACGGAAAATATCGCCAGATACATAATTACCATGACTTCCTATATAATTTCCTTGTTGATAGACTTCTACTTCTCCCAGTCTATTTAGATAAATAGCATATCCAATATCCGAAAAACCAACAGTATTATTGAGATAAGAAAGACCAACAATATAGGAGTTTGTTGTTTCAGAGGCTGTAAATACAATACCTCCATCACCTATTACTCGTTCTACTGAATTTGCATCACTATCCCAACCTGTAGTAGCTCCTTTGACTAACTCTTTCTCTGCATTCACTGTAAAATTAGTCAAATCTGTCCAATTCAAATCATAACCTACAAAGTAGCGTGCTGTATAATCAGTTCCTCCATCACTAATCGTAACGGTATATTCACCCACTGCTAATCCAGAAATATCCTCTGTAGTAGCTCCTGTATTCCAAAGGTAAGTAGCACTTCCTGTGCCTCCTGTTACTGTTAAATCAATAGCACCTGTGCCTCCTGCACAGCTTACACTGCTAATGGTAGAAGTGAAGGCAGGAGAGGGAGGAGGCAAGTTAAGTGGACTACCAATATCTCCTGTGGTAGAAGTACGTGCCAACACATCAGTTGTATTATTATTTGATTCATAACCTAATGTACCAGTAGTAACATCATTACCATTTCGTACTACTCCAGGAGTAGTTGTATTCCCCCATACATTTGTTGTATATGTACTTTCGCTATAAAATGTAGCTCTTCCGTCTGTTTCGTCATTTGCAAAAGCTAAAGACCAAACTACATTATCCAAATTATCAGTTACGACAATCTCATCTGCTCCATTTGCTAATGTAAGTCCTGTAACCTCAATAACTTTAGAATTTACAACTCCTGCTAACCATTGTGTTTCGAATGCAGATTTGTCTTTAGCCAAGATTAAATACTCTCCAGCAGCGATTGAATAACTTGAAGCTGTGATAATATCATTATCAATACCTTCGTCTTTCAATCTCCAATTTTGTATATCTATTGGATTTGCACCATAATTATATAGTTCAATCCATTCATCAGTGGCATCGTTTACAGTAGTATTATTAATAAATTCTGTAATTGCAATCGTATAATTATCATTATCAGTAATGGCAATATCCTGTGTAGTCGTTGCTCCCAAAGTAATTCCTGCTGATGGACTTGAAATAGTCAGAGTTGCTGTTTCTGTTCCTTCTACAAGTGCATCATCCACAACTGTAAATGTTGCTGTTCCAGTAGTTTGTCCATCAAGAATGGTAATCGTAGAATTACTAAGAGTATAATCTCCAGCTGTAATTCCTGTTCCACTAGCAGCTAAATTTACTGTTTGAGTACCTGTAACTGCACTAGATGCTATCGCTGTAACTGTTATTACACTTGCAGCAGCTTCTGAACCTGTATTTGAATCAACAGATAACTCAACACTTGGAAAAAGGTCATTATCAGTAATAACAATATCCTGTGTAGTTGTAGCTCCTAAAGTAACTCTTGATGATGGATTCGAAATGGTAAGTGTAGCCGTTTCCGTTCCCTCTGAAAGTGCATCATCCACAACTGTAAATGTAGCTGTTCCAGTAGTTTGTCCATCAAGAATAGTAATTGTAGTATTGCTTAATGAATAATCTCCAGCCGTAATTCCCGTTCCACTAGCAGCTAAATTTACAGTCTGATCTCCTGTAACTGCACTAGATGCTGTTGCTGTAACCGTTATTGCACTTGCAGCAGCTTCTGAACCTGTGTTTGAACTTACTGATAGATTAACTGTAGGAAAAGGAACACAGTTTACACTCATTGAGTAATTCCCTTCTGATGTATCCCATCCATGGACTAATATGTAATAATCTGTTCCTGTAAAGGCATCAAAATTTACTGTACTTGCTGTACCACAATCATCATCATTTCCTGTAACACAAACAAGTCCTGCACAAGAACCCGAATACACACGTAGTTTTGTATCAAAATTAGTAGTGCCTCCACAAGTAGAAACAGTAACTCGCTGATTATTACCTACAATTTTGTACCAAACACCTCCACCTGTTCCACTTCCCGTATCACAAGTAGCTGGTGTATCATTTCCTTTTCCTACTGTAGTTCCTGTATAAGTATTGCCACAAGTAGCTATTGCTGCATCCGTACAAATATCATTATCATCATTATCTGTAATAGTTATATCTTGTGTAGTAGTTGTTCCTAGTGCTATCCCACTTGACGGATTAGAAATAGAAAGAGAAGCAGTTTCTGTTGTTTCTGCCAAAGCATCATCTACAACAGTAAAAGTAACAAAACCAGTAGTTTGTCCATCAAGGATAGTAATTGTAGAGTTACTAAGAGTATAGTCTCCAACTGTAATTCCTGTTCCAGTTACATTCAAATCTACAGTTTTATCACCAGTAACAGCAGACGAAGCAGTGGCTGTTACTGTAATAGCAGTAGCAGCAGCTTCTGAGCCTGTATTGGAACTTACTGAGAGGTTTACGGATGGAGTACTTACCGATGAATAAGCAATAATAAAATCATCTACTGCTGCTCCAATATCTTGTTCTGCACCATCAGCTCTAAATACTACTCTAAATGCTACATCTGGATTACCTGCAAGAGAAGATACATTAATACTTTTGGTAGCATAATTTGCATTTGTTCCAGACATTATACGTGTTCCTGTAGAGCCAAAATCAGTAGGTCCTGCTGTCGTAGAGTTATACCAAATAGCCCCTGTAACACCATCTCCTAATTTTGTCCAAACACTCCCTTTATCAGTAGAGTACTCCACAATCATTCCGTCCCAGTCTGCTTCATATACATGTTTAGTTTGGAAAGACAAAGTATAAGTACCTGCACTAGAAAAATCAAAGTTAGGTGTATATAAATTTGAATGTGAATTATCTGAATACAGAGCTTCTGAAATCCCTGTAACCCAAGCATTTGATCCACTTGCTACTCCATTCTTACCTGATATGGCAGAGTTACCTCTTTCCCAGTTAGTTGCTCCTCCTACATTCTCTGCAACAAAATCATTTGGATTAGTCTCAAAGTTACCTCCATCTGCTGCTAAATAGGGAACAGTACGATTAGGCAAAACAGTAATTGTCTTACTTGTACTCAAAACACCTCCACCACCATTAATATCAAGTGTAATTGTTTTTACACCAGGTGTAGAGTAAGAAATTGTATGAGGACCTTGTGTACTTGCAGTTGCTGTACTTGCTCCTGCTCCAAAATCCCAAGACCAAGAAGTTGCGCCTGCCGATAAATCTGTAAACGTAACATTGGTATTTACATAAGTAATTTCTTCACTGCTAGAAAAACTAGCACTAGCAGCAGCAAAAGCATTTGTTGTAAAAACTCCTCTACCATGTGTTGCTACTGCGACTAATTTATCTGAGCTACGAACTTGTAGCATATCACAACGTACATTAGCTAATCCTGTACTTGTTAATTCCCAAAAATCACCAGCAGCACCTGTTGTAATATCATCTGTACTCCATATACCTGTTTCAGTAGCAATTAGCACTTCATTGGTATTATTTGGATTGAACATTGCCCAACGTACTGGCATATTTGGTAAACCATGTCCGTTATCTTTACTTGTCCAATTAGTTCCTCCATTAGTAGTGTACCAAACATTTTGAGCTCCATAGTTAGAATAAGTAACTATAATCTCATTTTCACTTGTACCAAATTCAATAGAAGAAACAGAACCCTGTGCTTGCATAGTAGCATTGGATAATATTGTTCCTGCTTTACTAGTTCCTCCTGTCGCATTTGCATTTGCTACTCTTACTACTTCACCTGCATCAGTGCCTATGTAAAGAGTTGTTGAAGCTGCTGAGAAAGGAGAGGCTTTTAAGTGCATAACATTACCTGCCATACCTGTTACATTAAAATTTGAGCGACCTCCTGCTGGAACAGTCCATCTTGCTACATCACGACTTCCTGTAGAAGAAGAATAGAGTAGATCCAAATCATCATGATAATCTGCTGGATTGATAAACTCTCCTGTATTTTGATCTTGAGTGCCTAAAGCAGAAAAACTTGTTCCTCCATTCGTAGATTTATAGAAAGAGTTAAATACATAAGAACTAATCTGAATATTAGGATTATCTTGGTCTATGAAACAAAAAGCACCATCTCCTCCAGTTGGTTGTGTACTACCACCAACCCCTGCTGAAGTAAGTTTGCGTGTTCCATTATCTTGGGCTCCTGCTAAAAAATAATTAGAAGCATCAGTAGGATGCATTGCCACAGCATAAAACTGAGTTACGTTATACCCAGAATTTCTGTCACTAAAAGAAGGAGTCGCTGCTTGTATATTTGGACTGCGAGAAATACCTCCGTCGCTACCTACTAACATTTCATCTGAGCTACCAGGTTTGTAAGCAAAAGCATGGATATCTGCATGTACATATTCACCACATCCACCAGTCCAGTAAGATATTGAAGTCCAACTAGCACCACCGTTTGTACTACGATGAACATCAATACCACCTACTACAACATGGTCTGAGTTTGTTGGATTAACTGTTAATATTAAGTCATACCAAGATTGTCCACGAGTAAAATCAGTTGCACTAACTGTACAGTTTTGATTAAGATATTTTGGAACAGTTACATCAGTCCAAGTAGTTCCTCCATTAGTAGTTTTTTTGAAGAAAGCAATATTACTTCCATCACTACCTACTGCATAGACTATATTTGCATCTGAAGGAGCACATGCAAGTTCTATACGAGATGATGCTGAAGGAATAGTAGGAGTAATGTTTGTCCAAGTAGCTCCATCATTAGTAGATTTATGCATCTGCCCTGTATTCAAACCTGCAAATTTTAGAAAGTGAGTAGTTGCATAGATATCGCCATTAGCAGCAATTTCAATATCTGCACCTCCTTCACCATCTAGCACTTCTACCCAGTTAGCACCTCCATCAGTAGAAGAGTAAATACCACCATTTCCACCATTACGACAAGCTACTAATACCCTACCAGTAGGAGTTACAACAATTTTTTGTAGATAAGCAAACTCTGTGGATACAGCAAGTGTAGAAGAGGCTAACCTATTCCAAGTAGTACCACCATCAGCAGTTTTCCAAATACCACCTCCTACTTGTGCACCACCATTAAGCCAACCTTCACCAGTAGCTACATACATGATTTGTGTATTGGAAGGGTCATAAGCAATAGATGAAATAGCAATATTTTCCCAAAAATTATCTACAGCTACCCAAGTTGGGTTAGCTACTGTAATATCATTTGTGTACCAAAGTCCACCACCAACACCACCAGCCCAAACTTTTTTGCCAGTAGCATCATTAGGATCATACATAAGTGCACGAGTACGTCCACCTACATCATCAGGTCCTCTTTCTAGCCAATTTACACCTGTAATTGCTCTCTGATTTGGGTTATTACGAATTTCTTGAACTTTTACATCTGTCAGTTCATTTGCTTTTATACTAGCATCAAAAGGAATATCTCCTGTATTTGGATCTGCTGTACGTAGATAATCTTGCAGCGCAGCTAAATCTGGACGATCCTTTTTAGGTATTTTTTTTAAGTCTTTTTTTGTCCAACCTTTATATTTAGTATATAAAGCTTTATAGTAGGCATATTTTTCTTTTCCTTCAAGTTTTGTAACTTCAAAACCTTGGTTGTCAGACAGTAGTTGTTCATTAATGGAAACATTATTCCAAATAAAATGACTTGCTATACCAATTAGTAATAGCAAAGCTACCCCAACAAGTGAAATAGATAGTAGAGAGTATTTTCTCATATTTGAATTAGATAGTAGTAAAAGATAGATAGTAGTTTGTAGGTGTATCAGTAATAGATATCATCCCTCCAACATTATAGTTAATTGAATTGTCGTACAAATTAACATTTTTATATTTCAAAAGCGCATAAAGTCAGATAAAAATTAGCACAAAAGTGCCTTTTCAGCACCTTTCATTTGGTTAAAACAAAAAAAAACAATTTTTTCTTTTTTTTGTTAAATTTAATTAAATATACTACCAATTATTTGCTAAGGTCTATAAAACAACACTTTAATTAATTATTTCTCCTTCTGATTTTTGAGAGAAATATCCTACCTTCAATTTATAAAAACTACAAATACTCTATAAAAAGTTTGACTCTTAAAGTAGAAATAAAAAACTCAACTTTAAGTTGAATATTAGTGTATTTGCTCTATAAAACTTTAGCAAATGAGTTTCGTATCAGAATCATCTTTTTTAGGTTAGTTTAACTTCTGAATGGAGAATGACCTTATTTTTGCAAAAGTTCTAACTCTTTTGTAGAGCTTATAGCAAAAATTAAAAGAAAAAAATCATACAATTTATTGTATATTCACTCGTTCCTTTTTCATAAAAAGAATCCAAAAATTATCAACTTAATTCTATCAAAATATGCGTTTTTTACTCCTTTATATTTTACTTTTTGCATTTTCTACTCCTTCCTTTGCTCAAAAAAACGATGCAGAAATTACTCGTTTGCCTGTCCGAAAAGGTAAAAAGTGGGGAGTTATCGACCAAAACTCAAAAACGATTGTTCCCATTGAATACGATTTTGTAGAAGTCGCAGAGTTTAATTATTTACTTTTAAAAAAGAATGAAAAGTGGATTGCAACTGACCAAAACGGCAAACCTCTATTAGCTTTTACAGAAAATGCAACTGAAATAAAAGTTATTGATTCATTATTAATTGCCTATAAAAATCAAGAAAATAAATATACTTTTTTGAGTAAAAATGGGACCAAAACAGAAGCTAATTTTGATAGAATTTATAAAATGCGAAACTCATATTCTTTGGGCTATAAAAACAAAACAAAGAAATATGATTTGATAAATCCGAATGCCAAAGTATTGATAGAAAATATTGATACAGCTTATTTTTTGAATAGTCAGAATATCAAAGTTCAAAGTAATGTAGTTATTGCACAAATTGGAAAAGATGAATATTTACCTAATCTAAAAGACGAAACTCTAGCTCAAAAATCGCTTTATAACATTACACTACTGCCAAATGGTTATACCAGTTTTGGTGCTGGTCGTCCGTTGGGAGTGGCAGGTACAGATGGAAATATAGTTATTGAGCCAAAATACGCCTCTATTGTTGCGCTTTCAATGGATTATTTGGCATTGAAGTCTCCGACAGCAGAATGGTTGTTATTTGATTTGAAAACTAAAAAAGAAATTACGGAAGCTGAATATTCGTTTTTTGAAGTAGTAGAAATTGAAAATACTGATAAAAGTAATAAGAAAGAAATCAGAATTACAGCTTGTAAAAATGGAAACTGTGGTGTAATGAACAAAGATGCAAAGTTTATTTTAGAGCCTACCTATTCTCAAATTTATAACCTTCAAAATGTTCTTTTTTTAGGAAAAAATAGCAGCAACAAATGGACAGTTTTAGACACCAATGGAAAGAAAATTCTGAATCAAAATTTTGATTTAGTATATGATTTTACAAGCTATTCTCCTTTCACAAAAGTAACCACACCAGAAGGCGACGGAATTATTGATAAGAGTGGAAAACTCATCTTAAATCCAATTTATACAGGAATTGATGTTTTTATTCCAAAAAAAAATGAAACGACTGTTTTTGCCTATCAAAATGAAAAAATTATAGTTTTAGAATTTGATAAATCAAATAATAAAAAGAAAGAAACAGTTTTTCCTTCCTTCCAAACTTTGTCTTCCAATTATGCCAAGCTAAACAAACCAGAAGTATTTACAGCACAACTTGCCAATCGACTTTCGACAGATTACCGTTGGTTTCAGAATCCAAATACAAAAAAATGGCACTTATTAAATAAAAAACGTGAACCAGCTTTTAAAGACGGTTTTGATGTCATTTCAGTTGAGCCGATTGCAGGTTTTACGCTAGGTAGAAATAATGTAAATGGAAGTCTTTCGGCTGCTGCCCTAATTGACCACAAAAATGGAAAGTTGATTAGTCAAAACAAACTTTTTTATGCTCAATTAGAAGATTTCAGAACAGCAGATGTAGCACGAGCTTATGCAGATAGCACAAAAGAAAATGCCATTCTGACAAAAGCAGGTCTATTAGTGACCGAAATTGCAGGAACAATGATTGATTCGATGACCTACTTTTCTGAAAATCGTTTGCCTATAAAAGCAGGTGGGACATATGGATTGATGGACGAAAAAGGACACGTTATTTTGCCACCAACGTACTCTTTTATTATGCCTTTTGAAAATGGAACTGCAAAGGTTCAGCTAGGCGAAAACTTTGGGATTATTGATAAAACTGGAAAAGTTATTTTGCCATTAGAATACGAATATATTGGAAGTTTTGAGAACAACATGGCTTTAGTTGTCAAAAATAAAAAAGTGGGTGTAACCTCTAATAAAGGCAAAATAATAATCGAACCTCAATACGAAAGGTTAAGCATAGAAAACGGGGTTATCAGAGCTAGAAAGGACGGAAAATGGGGAATCGTAAACACACAAAACAAACCTGTTTTGCCTTTTGAGTATCAATATATTAGTACGTTTTCTGAAAATGTAGCTATTATTAGAAAAAATAATTTGTGGGGATTTTTATCAAATCAAAACGAAACACCAAAAATCATTTTAGAACCTTCTATCAAGGCTGACTTTATCAATGAAGTCAGCAATGGAATGGCAAAAGTGAGTTCGGAACGCTATATCGAAGAAGATGGCTACGGAACAAAAAACGCTTTCTATAAGAAAAATGGAATCATCAAAACAAATGGAACTTGGGTTTTAGAACAAAAATATAGTTTCATAGAAGATGAAATTTTTAATGTAGAACAAAAAAATGAACTTGTTTTGATAGAAGAAAATAATAAAGTTGGTTATGCAGACAAAACAGGAAAGGTAATCGTTGAGCCTTTATACGATGCGATTGAAAATAATTTTTCAGAAATTTATTATTCAAAAAAGGGGATTTCAGAAGTCAAAAATCAAAATAAAATTGGTTATATCAATCACGAAGGAAAAGAAATTTTACCATTAGAGTTTTCGAAAGTAGCCGATTTTTATGGAATTTACGATGTAAAAGATGCCGTAACTGTTGCCCAAAAAATGAGTAAAGAAAGTAATGGAAAATATGGAACAATAGACCGTCATAATAATACAATCATTCCATTTGAATACAGTTTTATAGGAATGGACAAAAGGAATGATACACTTTCTTTTGTCAAACAAAATAATAATTGGGGTGTAATCAATCCTTTTGGACAATCAGTAGTACCGATTCGTTATTCGTCTGTCAAATATTTGCAGAAACCAAATACAAAAAATGCCTTAATTGAAGTATTTTTAGATTCTTCTGTCGTTTCTTATTTAGATGCAAAAGGAAATTTTCTTGAAGATAATCCAAACAAAAATCTAGTTATTGTAAACCAAGGAGAAAAATATGGAATCAAAACAAATGCAAGTGCAGAAACATTTTTAGTAAATCCTTCTTATGATTTTATAGAAGAATTTGGAAAAGTAGGCAAAACCTCTTGGGCAAAAGTAGGAATAAAAGACCCAAAGAATTCGAAACAAATGCTTTATGGAATTATCGACATTTCAAATAATAATGAGGTCAAAACTATTTTAGAAACTGACTATTTAGAAATCGGAATTTTGTCAGAAGGAAAAATAGCTGTTCAGCAAAACCATAAATCAAGAGACAAACAACTTTTTGGTTATTTGGATGAAAACGGCAAGAAAGTAATTGATTTTGCATATTATAAAGCCTTTCCATTTTCGGATAATATGGCAAAAGTAGATTTGTCAAGAGCAGGTACAAAATGGTCGTACATCAATGAAAAAGGCGAAGTTGTCATTAAATCAGCCTATACTTCTGGAAGTGATTTTGGCGAAGGAATGGCGATTGGAGAGAATTTTTTGATAGACAAAACTGGAAAACGAATTTCAAAACTTCCATATAAAACTGTAAATGCAATAGGCAATTATGCAACTGGCTTTAAAAATGGAGTTATTGGAATAGAAACTGAAAGAGGTTTTATTCATATCAAAAAAGATGGAACTCCACTTTACCGAAGTTATTTTGATAGCTTGACACAATTTAGAAACGGAATGGCTTTTGTAAAGACAGGAGAAAAATACCAACTTCTAAGACGTTCAACTGAAAATCCTGATACAGTTCGCTTGAATTTTTCAGCAACAGCAATGCGAAATTATCAAGCCAAATATAAGAAGAATAGAAAAATCAAGACCAAATATGGAGAAACAATCGTAGATTTAGGTTTTGAGAAAGTTGATGATGGCTATTGGCTGATGATAAATGAAAGTGGAAGTTTTGTTTCGCCTACTCGTTATGAAGCTGTTTCTGTTTTGCCTACTTCTACGCTTTTGGTAACGAGTGGCGTTTATGGCTATTCAGATTTAGATGGAAAATGGATTTTGAAACCTTCTTTTGAGGCTCGTCAGTATGTGCAAGGTTATGTTATTCGTCTAGAACGTGCAGGAAAAATTACCTATTTAGGTTTAGATGGAAAAGTGATTTGGGAGGAGTAGTTTTTAGAGATTAGAAAATACAGATTAGTTTTCTGTTATAAAAATGCTGCTTTTTTCACATAGAAAAGCAGCATTTTTTTGTTTTTTACTGTCTTAACTTGTATGCTTATTTAAGCAATCACCAACTATTCTTTCATACAATTATTTTATGCGCTATTCTCATCTTATCTTTTGCCTTTATTTATTTTTAAATATCGCTCCCTGTCAAGCTCAAAACAACGATATTTGTTCGAATGCAAGTCCTTTTTGTGCAGGTTCCACTATTGTCTATCCAGCCAATACAGGAAATAATTGGTGGATTTCAGATGAAGTAAATTATGGTTGTTTGGCTTCTCAACCAAATCCTGCTTGGTTTTTTTCTAAAATTTCTATTCCTGGTTATCATAAAATTTCAATTAGTTCTATTGAAAGAGTTGATATAGATGTTGCCGTTTGGGGACCTTTTCCACCCAATACTTCTTTAGCAACTATCTGTGCGACACTTAATAGTGGTACTATTGCTCCAACAAATTGTAGTTATTCTGCTTCTAGCTTTGAAAACTTAGAATTTACTTCCATCACACCCAATGAAATTTGGATTATGCTCATAACCAATTTTTCGAATGAAGAAACAGATATTAAAGTCAATCAAACAGATGGAAATGGATTAATGGATTGTAATATTTTACCTTGTTTAGATGTACAATTTAGTGGTTCGGAGCAAGTATGTCTCAACTCTACCACAACAAGCACCTATTCAGCGACAGCTACTAATTCTACAAGTATTATTTATTCCATTTTCCCTTCAAATGCTGGTACTATCAATTCCTCGACAGGTGTGGTTACTTGGAATCAATCTTTTGAAGGAACAGCTACTGTCAAAGCAAAAGCATTTTATACAGGCTGTTCTCCTATTGAAGAAAGTCTAAATGTTGATGTATTTTCTACTTTTGAGTTATCTCTTTCTGTATCAGAAGACACCGTTTGTATGAGAGAAAGGTCTGTTTTTATAGCCAGTCCCAAAATCACAGGTGCAACTTATAAATTTTATGTAAATGGTTTTTCCATGCAAGAGAGTACAAGCAATATTTTTACTCCTTTTTTGCAAAATAATGATGTTGTGAATGTCATTTTTTCAAAAGGAGGATGTACAGAAACAAGTAATTCTATTACCATGCAAGTAACAGAAAATATTACTCCACAATTATTTCTTTCTGCCTCTAAAATTACTATCTGTAAAGATGAAGAAATTACTTTTACTGCTACTGAAGGATTATTAAATTATGACTTTAGAGTAAATAATATATCTATTCAAAATGGAAGCTCAAATATATTTACCTCTCATTCCATTGCCAACAATGATACAATAACCGTATTTAGTGATAATGGCACTTGTCCTGTTTTGAGTAATTCGATACGAATCTTTGTTAATGATGATTTTGATTTGACATTATTAGTTTCTGATACTCTAATTTGTGAAGGTGATGAAATAACTTTCACAGCCAACCCTACTCTTTTTAGAGACTATGATTTTAGAGTCAATGGAAAAACACAACAAAAAGACCACTTTGATACATTTGTTACCAAGTCATTAATAGATGGAGATATTGTTGATTTTCAGATAGTAGGGTTACAATGTGATAGAAAAAGTAACTCTATCCAAATACGAGTAAAACCCACTCCTAAAGTAACATTATCTGCTTCCAAAACAATTCTTTTTGAAGATGAAACAGTTACTTTTATAGCAAAACTCTCCAATACAACTCTAGAAAATACAAACTATACATTCAAAATAAATGGACAAATCATGCAAAAAGGCAGCTCAAATATATTCATAACAAATACATTACATCATAACGATAAAATAGAAGTAGAAGTAACCAAAGACAAGTGTCAAGGAAGTAATGCTTTCATTATGGTTTCTGTTTTGAAAGAACCTTTAGGTATTTATCCCAATCCAACCCCTAATCAATTTATCTATAATGTCCCCATTGAAATAGAAGAAAATTATCAAATTCGCTTATTTGATGCAATAGGAAGATTAATTTGGGAAGAAACAAGAACAAAACAAGGGAAATTAGTCAAAGGAATTGTTAATTTACAAAAACAAGCACAAGGAATGTATATTTTTCAAGTATCAAATTCAGATAAAGTAATGAATTTCAAAGTAATAAAAGAGTAAATTACTTTCCTATCTCAAACTGCTTCTCTAAAGATTGTCGTTTTTCTAAATCAGCTTTGATTTTTATATTCAAAGGAGAATCTGCCAAGACATTATAATTTTCCCAAAACACAGGGTTATAAGTGATTCCTTTTAGCTTCGAATCATCTTGTAATTCTTGTGGAGTTGGGTTTTCTAGGTTTACATTTACGGTAAGCTGTTCGACAAAATATTCAGAAACAGATTCTTCAAAGGCTTCTGAACTCTCATAATATTTCTCTGTTGATCGTAAAGATTGATAACTTACTAGATATTTTTGATTTTCTTTTTCTCCATATTTTTTGAAGTAAAAATGTTCTTCATTTTCTAAATAAATATTATATCCATAGCGTTCTTTTTCATTGTATCCTCCCATTGTTCCGACAGGAAGGTATGAAAAATGAAGTTGCAAAACAGCAAAATCTTCATCATTTACAAATAACTTTCCTTTGAGCTTTCGGAATCTATCAATCGTTCCATTATATGAAAAAGCAATTTCATAGACAGTTTTATCATTTAGTGAAGTAAGATTTATGAGTTCATATTCAAATTCCTTATACATTTCTTTATCAAAAATAAATTGATTTTTTCGAATCCAATTGTATTTTGTGCCGTATTCTACATCAATAAAAAAGTTATTTATTTTGGATTTTGAATAATCATACGATGCTCGTCGCTCTTTTACTTGTGCAAAATAATCTTCTTCCAAATTCTGAATTTCTATCCTACCAGTTGCTTTATTTTTATAATCATAAATAATTGGAACATAACTTCTTTCATCATAAACAGAAAGGGCAGCCTCTACCAAACGTACATAAGCTGTCGAATCTTTCAAATATTCTCTATAAAAAAAGTCTGCATTATACGGATTTTGAGGATGATTTTTGGGTAGATTTTTAATGACTTGTTTCATTATTTTTTCTACTTTCGGAATTCGTTTTGAGCTAATAGTAACCGTTTTGAGCGATTCAGAAGGTTTTAATTCCAAGACTAATTGATTATTTTGAGAATATTGATAGGCTTCTGAAACCTTTATTTTGAAAGGCTGATAACCGACAAAGGAACAAACGATAAATTTGTCTTTCCACGCATGATTTAATCGAAACTCAAAACTTCCAGTCGAATTACTAGCCGTTCCTACACTTGTCCCTTCAATTCCGATAGAAGCAAAAGACAATAACTCTTTCGTTTCAGAATCCATTACTTTTCCTTTTATTAATAAATTAGCTTGAGCAAAAACAGTGAAACTAAACAATGATAAAGTAAATACCAGAAAAAAGAAGAATATTATTTTTTTGAACTGCTTCATTTTTTGAAAGATTATGATAGATTTTTAAGATATTGCAATTTATGTGATTTGAAAATAATTAAAAATAAACCTATGAACTTACAAAAAAACAAAGAAAATGCAATCGCATTTTATAAAACAGCTTATGAAGGAAATCCTAAAAAAGCAATAGAGACATATATTGGCAAAGAATATATTCAACACAATCCAGATGTTGCTGATGGAACACAAGGATTTATTGATTATTTTGAAAGGATGCAAAAAGAATATCCCAATAAATCGATTGAGTTTGTGAGATGTATTGCAGAAGGAGATTTAGTAGCTTTACATACCCATCAAACTTGGCAAGAAAAGGACATACAAAATGAATATGTAACTATGGATTTTTTTAGATTTGATGAAAATGGTAAAATATGTGAGCATTGGGATGCTATACAGAAAATACCTAAAGAGTCAGCCAATCCAAATACAATGTATTGATTTACATACAGATGAAAGAAGTTTTTTTGCGTTATTCAAATGCTTCGACTGAATAAACTGTTTGTTCTAAAAACTTATCTAACAAACTTCTTTCTTCTAAAATAATTTCTGCTGTTCCATAAATTTCGTTTTTTGCATCCAAATCTAGCTCCACATTTCTACTGGTTTGTAAACCATTATTTAATTTTAGTTGAACTGAATATTTATTTTCTTGTGGCGCAAGACTTATTTGTGCAACTTCTGCCTCTATCCATCCATAACGAGCAAAGGGATAGGCTTCTAGTTTTATTTTTGCTTTATTAGGTTCTTTTCCGTTTTGTTTTTTATCCCTTAGTTTTGATATATGTTTTGAATCTACTTTTGTATAAGCATAAATAGCATTTTTTTGAGGTAAAACTGCTACAATTTCTTTGTCTATACCAACAGATTGATAGAGATTAAGAGGGTTGAAAAAATTAACTTTTCCTTCTATTGGACTAATAATCAAATAAGAAGCCTTCCATTCTTCTAGCATTTTTTTTAGAGTGGCAAAGCTAGTACGTAATTGCTGTTTATACTTAAAAGCCTGTTCTTGATATGCAATCGAAACTTCTACAAGTTGCTGATTGAGCTGACTAACTCTCATTTGAGCATTTAGATTGGCTTCTTTATTTTGCAAAAAGCTACTTTCTTTATTCAAAAATGCACTTTTTGTTTGTAAAAACTCTTGTTTTGCAATCGCATCACTTTTATACAATAATGAATCTGTAATATATTTTTGTTTACTCAACTCATAATCTCTCTCTTGAATTTCGTATTTTTCTTGTAAAATGGCTCTTAAAGAATTTTGAATTTCTATTTCTGAACGAATAGCAGCTTGTTTTTGAGCGTGTGAATTTGTCTTTGAAAATAATTGAAAATCTAAAATATTATTTTTCAATCTTTCATAATCTAATTGTAGGTTTCCTAGATTAGTAAACAAAGGAATTTCATTTTTTTGAAAAAACTCCACTTCTTCAAATGCTGAATTTTGATTAGAAAGTGTATCTAAATAACGCTCTAATTTTTGGGCTTCTTTCCAATTTGTTGTGCTTTCCAAAACTAATAAAAGTTCATTTTCTTTTACATCTTGGCTATGTTTTGCATTTATAAACACAATACGACTGTTGATTTTGGGAAACAAACTCGCCTTTGCTTGATTAGCAAATATTGTAACTTCAGAAGTAGATAATTCGGGATAACGTATAAAATGCGACACCAAAAACATTAGCACCAAAACACTAGAAATAATCATAATGCCTGAACGCATAAAAAAACCTTGTGGACTAGTCAGTAATTCTTGTGTTTCTTCTGAGTAAGAGCGAAAAATTGTTTCGTTTTCTGTATTGTTTTCTTCCATTATAAAATTTACGTCCTTCTTTTAATAAACTTGTCTGACAATTAAACTAAAGTTGATTCTTCTTGATTGATTTCATCTTCCATTTCACTTGCCAAATGTACCATAAAATAATTCAAATCTGAAACAGTATATTTTTCTGGTAACAAATAACCATTGATAATAAAAGCAGGTGTAAAATTAATTCCTTGCTGATTTATCCAAGCATAATGTTCTGAAATAATACGTTCTTTTTCAGTTTCAGAATAAGAGGTTGGCAGATTTGAGAGCAATTCTGAAATTTGTTTGTAGTCTTCATTTTTTTGATTGGCTGTAAGGTGGCAAGTCGTCATTTTGAAATAATTACCAAAAATTTCTTTCAATTCTTGCAAATCTTTTTTGGCAGTTACACAAGGTGGACACGTCGGGCGACTAATAACAACCAAAGAAACAGGATTTTCATCACTCGCTGTATTTCCCTCAACAAAATGTGTAGGAACTTCACTAATATCTATCTTTTTGGATTGAGAAAGCAATGTTTTGAAAACCTCAAAATCATATTTGAAAGAATGAAGATTTTTATTTTCGTGTGTATAGGAATTATATTTTGTAAGAATAGGTTTGAGAATATTCCAACTAAGAACAGGCAATAAAAATGAAAAAACCACTGTTGCAGAAACATAAAGCATAGAAGAAATAGTAATTTCACTTAAATTATTTTGAAAACTGAAAAGATAACTTCCACCCAAAACAGATTCTAAAAACAAAACCACCATCACAGAAACACAAAGTGAACACCATTTTTTCAAAACAAACTTTTGATAATACAAAGAAACAACAACTGCAAAAATTCCCAAAACTGAAATTATACTTTGAAAAATCAATGCAAAAGAATTACTAATCAGCAAAAACAAAAAAGCTCCAAAAAAATAATAAACACCTAACTCAGAAAAAGTAACATATTTTTTGATTACATTAATTTTACTCTTTTCTTTTGTATTTGTATCAGCACAAGAAGAAGACTTTCCAAAAGCACTACAAGCTTTTTTGAAAACGATATTATCTTTAAAAATCTCTCCAGAAAGTAAAATAACACTAATTATAAATCCTACACTATGAAAAACATAAAAGGAAATTTCAAAAATAGACTTTACATTGTTAGTACTCGTTTCAAAAAACGTTTTTCCAATCAAAAACAAAAAAGATATTCCTACCAAAACTTGAATAGTCATTTTAACAGAATCAAAAATACTTTGTTTTTTTTCTGCTGCTTTGTGAACTGCATAGTTTGGCTCGGCTGCATTTTCATTTTTATCTAATAAAAGAGTATAACCTGTCCATGTTTTTTCAAACTCTTCTATCTGTATTATTTTTTTTTCTGCTTTCACATTAATCAAGACTACCTTATCTTCTTTTACTTCTTCTAAAATAGAATAGTTATTATATACTTTTCCATTTTCATCTTTTTGAGAAGCCAACACAAGTGCAGGCAAAGGAATTTCTGACAATTCTTCTCTTCCAATCTGAACAGCTAAAGATTCTACTTTGTAATATGCTAAAAGGACTGCAATATCACTTAATGTTTGAGCATTATTACACTTTTTTGTTATTTTTTTTAAATAAATTGGTGTATAAATAACTTCAAGTTTATCTAAAAGAATACTTACAATAGTCTTCATTTTATATATATTTTTATCTAAAAAAAATAGTGATGTATTCTATCACTATTTATAAAAAATAAAGATTGTCTATATTAAAATATAAACAATCCTTACTTAATTAAAATACTAAAACTACAATTTTAATAAACATAAAAACATCTTAATGCTTCAGGAGTACGAGTTACTCCACATCTAGTATAAAGATTTCCATATCTATCTGCATATTCACAGCAGAAAGTTTTAGCTTTGTCTTTTACCTGAATTGGTGTTGCTGCTACGGGAGTTCCACCAGTAATACTTTTAGCTTCTTTTTGAGATACAACAAATTTACCAAATTTTTCTTTTAAAGACTTCATAAAATAAACAATTAAGAGAGACATAAAAATTAAAAATTGTTTTATTAGAAGTAGTAGCGATATTATATTTTTACTCAAACAAAATTTATTTCTTACTTTTTAAATAGAAATTAAAAATTTATTTAAGTATGAACTCACATTAAAGTTATGGCATCAAGTTTTATGTGTTTGTAAAACTTGAGGGCAACTAAGGAACAATTACGAATTTAATACGCTGATTATCAATAATTTGTTACTTTGAAATGAGTATTTAATTTCAATTCCTAAGTAAAACAAAATTAGAAAATGAGATTTTCAAATATCTAAATAATAGGTTTAGTTGCAAAATTAAGGACAAAAGAATATTATCCAGTTACATGAAAACATCTTAATGCATCTGGACGAGGAGTTCCACAGCTAGTATAAACATTGCCAGAAGAATTGAGATAATGACAACAGCGTCTTACAGGTCCACGAGGACCAACATGTTCTCCCATTGCTGAAGGAGCTGGAGCTGCTCCACCAGTAATATTTTTAGCTTGTTTTTGTGATACAGAGAATTTTCCGAATTTTTCTTTTAGAGACTTCATAAAATAAACAATTGAGTAGATACATAAAAATTAAAAATTGTTTTATTAGAAGTAGTAGCAGTATTATTCGCACACATAAAATTAATGATGTATCAATAATTTCACACCACAATACTACAAAAATAAATATAATTATGCAAATACCACAACTCCTAATCTCAATAAAAAAAACATAATAACTTAATTATCAACAGTTTACAAAATGTTAAATTTAAAAATAGACAACTTTTTATAGTAACAAGAATTTATAGTAAAACTCTATTCTTGATAATTTGCAAGTAATTTTCATTCAAAAAAATATTGTATAAATATTTTCTTGCAAATAAAAAAGGCGTGTATGAAACGCCTAGTTTGTCTAGTAAGATTGTTATTGTATTTTTCATTCTTTCAGTAAAAATTAGATAAAATTGTAACTACTTTATTAAAAATTTATCACGTTAAATAAAACAAACTTCTAATATATTTTAAATGTATTAGAAGTTTGAAACAATACTTACATAAATTTATTATGCTATATTTTTTAATTAGAACAACCACCACCATGCTTCTCAACAAATCGCAAAGCTTTTTTAACATTCCTTTTGTTGCGTATTTTGCCATCTGCTCCTACACAATGAAATTCTCCACCTGCACCATTAATTTTAGCCATTTTTTCAGTAGAAACGGCAAACTTACCAAATTTTGATTTTAACAAAGACATATAATTACAATTTAAAAGTTATAAATAAAATTGATTATCAAAATTTACTACTTAGGAATTTATAGAACCTACTTGAGTGTGTTTGATAGCACAAATGTATTAAAAAATAATTATCAAATACTACTAAATTCTATTTTTTTTTTTTGAATATTTATTAACTAATTTATAATCAATATGTTATGATTTAAAAAATTGTACTACTGGATAAATAAAATCATATTTTAGTCAAAAATGAGCTTTAAAAAATTTAGTTTTTTAAGCAAGTTTTTTACTATTTAAGTAAAAAATTAAATTTTTATTGTTGTTTGAGAATTTTAATCTAATTTTGCAGCAAAATAAAATTGAATTATATAGAATTAATCAAATGGCAAAATTTCCTCATATCAAGCAGCGTGACCAAATGGATTGTGGTCCTACGTGTTTGAAAATGATAACTAAATATTATGGAAAAAATTTTTCTTTACCCTATCTTAGAGAAAATTGTTATATAGGAAAACAAGGTGTTTCTTTATTGGGAATTGCTACGGCAGCCGAAAAAATAGGACTTCGCACACTTGCTGTTCAGATAGATATCGATACGGTTATAGAAGAAAGACCTGTTCCTTTTATAGCACATTGGAATCAAAATCATTTTGTGGTAGTCTATAAAATCACAAGTAGAAAAGTTTTTGTAGCTGACCCTGCTTCTCAGCTATTGGAATACAGCCATCAAGAATTTAAAAAAGCGTGGGTTCAAGCTAATTCAGAAGGAAATACAGAGAAAAGAGAAGGCAATCAGCAAGTAGAAGAAACAGGAATTGCACTTTTGATAGAAACTACTCCCGAATTTGATAATCAAGATGACGTAGAAGAAAGTAAAGCCTCTTTTTCATATTTATTGGGTTATTTGAAGCCATATAAAAATGCTATTTTTCAATTATTTTTAGGGCTTTTGGGAGCTACTTTGCTTTCACTTTTTTTACCGTTGCTTACTCAAGCTCTCGTTGATACTGGTATTCAGCAAAAAAATCTTTCTTTTGTTTATGTCGTTTTGATAGCTCAACTTTTGTTTTTTGTTTCCAAAAACTTAATCAATCTGATACGGAGTTGGATTTTATTACAAATTTCAGTTCGTCTGAATATTCAAATTGTTTCTGATTTTTTAGCTAAAATGATTCGTTTGCCATTGCCATTTTTTGAGTCCAAAAATTTAGGTGATATTCTCCAACGCATGCAAGACAATCAGCGCATCGAACAGTTTTTGAGTGGCACATTATTAGATTTTATATTTTCTTTAGCAAGTCTTTTTTCGGTTAGTATTCTTGTTATTTTTTATAGTCCTATTATATTTTTACTTTTTATGGTAGGAAGTACGCTTTATATTGTTTGGATTTTGCTTTTCTTGAAAAAACGAAAGGTATTAGACAACAAACGTTTTGCACTTTCTTCTTCTACGCAAAGTAATGAAGTAGAATTGGTACAAGGAATGGCAGAAATTAAATTTAATAATTTTGAGAAAGAAAAACGTTGGGAGTGGGAGCGTTTGCAAGTAAAGAGAGCTAAACTAGCCATGCAAAGTTTGCGTCTTAGTCAGTTTCAGCAGTATGGAGGAGGTTTTATCAACGAACTCAAAAATATTATTATTACTTTTTGGGCAGCTTACGAAGTTATTCAAGGAAGTATGACGTTGGGAATGATGATGGCAGTTCAGCAAGTTTTGGGACAAATGGAAGTTCCTTTGATGCAGTCTATCAATTTTATTCAACAAGGACAAGATGCAAAACTGAGTTTGGAACGCTTAGGAGAAATTCATGACCAAAAAGATGAGGATTCAGAAGAATTTTTGATTAAAGAACTACCAGAAGGCGAAAACTCAAGAGATATTTATCTCAAAAATATAACATTCAGATACGGAACACCACACAGTCAGCCAGCCATAGATGATTTGACATTGCATATTCCAGCAGGAAAAACAACGGCTATTGTAGGAGAAAGTGGAAGTGGAAAAACTACCCTTTTGAAGCTTTTATTGAAATATTATATTCCTCAAAGTGGACAAATTACGGTCGGTTCATTGCCTTTGACTGCGCTTAGTAGTTCAGTTTGGCGTTCTACGATTGGTTCAGTAATGCAAGAAGGTTTTATTTTTTCGGAAAGTATAGCCAAAAACATTGCCTTAGGAGATGAACGCCCTACACAAAATCGACTGATAAAAGCCACACAAACAGCTAATATTTATGAGCATATTCAAGGTCTTCCATTAGGTTTTCATACCAAAATAGGTCAGTCAGGTGAAGGTGTTAGTCAAGGACAAAAACAGCGTTTATTGATTGCTCGTGCCGTTTATAAAAATCCAGATTATTTGTTTTTTGATGAAGCAACTTCTGCTCTTGATGCCAAAAATGAAAAAGTAATCTCTGAAAATTTACAAAAATTTGGAGAATCTAAAACTCAAATTATCATTGCCCACCGACTTAGTACCGTCAAAAATGCAGACCAAATTATATTCCTAGAAAAAGGAAAAATAAGGGAACAAGGAACGCATCAAGAACTTGTAGAAAAAAAAGGAATGTATTTTAATTTAGTTAAAAATCAGTTGGAATTGGCAGGTTAGTTAGTAACCGTCTTTGAGGCTTCGCCGTCAACGAGGTTTTTAAACCCTCAACGACAACTTTACGTCTCGTTGACGGTTGAGCAAAACTTTACTCTTCTTGTTTTTTCGGACGATATTTAGATTTCTCAAAAATCTCTTTATGATTTTTCATTTTCATTAGTTGTGGCAAAGTAACATCAGGATTTTGTTTCATGTACGCTCTCACAATTTGCCAACCGAGCCATTGAGCAATTCTTCCAGGGCATTCCTGTCCAATTTCAAACGTATGAGGACGAGCTTCTAAGTATTTCCGTTTTTCGATTTGGGAAGTTGCATAAAATAATTCTTGCTTCACAAAATGTCCCCAAACATCGGTTTGATAGGTTTCACAGTCTTGTATTTCTTGATTTGAATAACCAATAATTAATGAATCGGCAGCTTTTGGAACTACTTTTTCGATAAAATAATAGGTTTTCCCCCACCAAATCATCTCATTTACTAAGCTATTATCAGACGGATTACTTAAATTATACCTTCCAGAAAGTTCTCTTGCAACGTGTGTTTGAATAGCTTCAGGATGATAACGCTCCCAAATATAATTTGGAACGGCTTCAATCGGAGGACGGTAATAGGATTCTTCCCCCAAAAAATAATCTAAACCAATCAAAAACATACTATCACTAGGCACTACATCCATTTCATATCCTGCCACAATCGTATAAACTTTAGGCACATAAAAATCGGGATAATAGTATTTTGTATAAGCAAAAACATCATTTAATTGCTCTTTTAATTTATCAAAATCATACATTTCATCTACTTGGTTTTGAACAGTATCAATGTAAGGGTCATTTGCTCGTTTTACAAGCTCATCCAAAATACGTATATCATTGACACGAAAACCTTTTAATAATAAATCTGGGTTTTCTTTTAGGTATGTTAAAATTTCCTCTTTACTTTGTCCATCAAATATTTTTTTATCTACTCGTTCTATTTCTACATTGACTTTCAAATCTGAAATATCTGGAAGGCTTTCCTTTTGAAGTGAACACGAAGAAAAAAATAAAGACGTAATTAGAATAAAAAAGACAAAAACAGTTAGTTTTATTTTTTGCATAATTTTAATTTGTCGCTTGAGTTGATTTTATTTTTTTAGTTTTATCTTTATGGAACGAAGATTTGTATAAAGAATTACTCTATCTTCTGAAAAGCAAATCAAAATTAATGTTTTTTGTGTAAATGAAATGATTTTAAGTAGGGGAAATGGCATGCCTTTTCCTTTATATACAGTTTATTTCAAAATACATATTTTTTAAAAATTCCAATTATACTAGGAAAAGGTGTGCCTTTTCCCTACAAATATTCTAATTATGTCTAATCAAAAATTCGAAACCAATAACGCACCAAAACCAGTCGGTTTATATCCTCACGCACGAAAAGTAGGCGACTTATTATTTCTTTCAGGCGTAGGTGCAAGAGATGCCAAAACCAATGAAATACATGGAAATGTTTATGACGAAAACGGAAAATTAGTTGCTTATGATATAGAAGCGCAATGTCATACTGTTTTTCAGAATGTAAGAGCGATTTTGGAAGCAAGTGGAAGTAGCTGGGACAAACTCGTCGATGTAACTGTTTTTCTTACCAATATGGAAGATGATTTTAAGACCTATAATAAAGTTTATGCAGAATATTTTAAAGACAATCAGCCTTGTAGAACAACTTTAGGGATTAGTGCTTTACCTACTCCGATTGCTATTGAATTAAAATGTGTAGCTATGATTTAATAAATTTGTGTAATTTTGCATCTCATTTATAAAAAAGAAATTTAATTCATACAAAACATATAGATTACCGATGACTGAATTCGAAGTTTTAGCCGAAACACCCAAATATTCAATAAAATTAAATCCAGAAGTGCCTTGTTTGATGATAAAATGGCGTGGCGATATGGAAAGTGAAAGCTACCGTAAAGCTCTTAATGATGCAATAGTTTGGATGAAAGAACGCCAAATTTCTAAAATCATAAATGACGACCGTAAAATCAAAAAAGGACTTGCTCCAAAAGACCAAAAATGGGCAATGGAAGATTGGTTAGAGCGTGCTTTAGAAGCTGGTTATCAGTCGATGGCAATTATCCAAGAACGTGATTTTTTCAAACGCTTTCCTGCTGCACAACTTTCTGCCATGACACGTCTACACTTCCAAGGACTTGTGAAAATTGAATATTTTAGTACTGTAAAAGCTGCCGAAGAATGGATTAAAGTAGCTTAATTTGAATTATGAATTGTGAGTGATGAATTATGAAATAAAAATTAGCCTATAAATAATGCAATTTACCATTCATAATTCATCATTTATCATTCACAATTTCTTCATGTAATTGCTTTTCATAAAGCTGTGTATAAAGTCCACCCAATTTCAAAAGGTCTTCGTGAGTTCCTTGTTCTACGATTTTTCCTTCGTCTAAGAACACAATATAATCGGCAAGTTTGGCAGAAGAAACACGGTGCGAAATAATAATAGAAGTGCGATTTTTCATAATACGTTTCATGTTTTGAAGAATCGCATTCTCTGTTTTGGTATCTACTGCCGAAAGACTATCATCCAAAATCAATATTTTTGGGTTTCTGATAATTGCCCTAGCAATACTGACACGCTGTTTTTGCCCTCCTGAAAGTGTAATTCCACGTTCGCCCAACATTGTTTCGAATCCTTCTGGAAAGCGTTCGATATTTTCTAAAAGGTCGGCATCTCTTGCAGCTTCTTCGATTTGCTTTTCTTCAAAATCATTTTCATTAAATCCAAAAGCAATATTATTACGAATAGAATCTGAAAACAAAAATACTTCTTGTGGAACATAGCCCACATTTGAACGCAAATACTGAATTTCGTAATCTTTGATATTGGTTTGGTCTATCAAAATTTGTCCTTCATTTATATCGTACATTCTACAAATAAGATTTGCAATCGTACTTTTTCCTGAGCCTGTCGTTCCCAAAACAGCAAGTGTTTGTCCTTCACGAATCTCAAAACTGACATTCTCTAAGGCTTTAATTCCCGAATCTGGATAAACGAAAGTTACGTTATCAAATTTTACTTTTCCTTTTATTTCGGTTGTTTTGTTTTCTAAAGATATAATTTCGCTTTTTGTATTCAAAAACTCATTAATACGTTCTTGAGAAGCTGCTGCACGTTGAGTAAGACTCGTTACCCAACCCAAAGAAGCGACAGGCCAAGTGAGAAGGTTTACATAAATCACAAATTCGGCAATATTTCCTGTCGTAATTGTTCCTCGCATTACCTCAATTCCTCCAACATAAACAGTCAGAATTGTACTCAGTCCGATAAGTCCGACAATTAAAGGCATAAAAAGCGAATTTACACGCACCAAACTAAGTGATTTGTTGAAATAATCTTTTGTTTCTCCCTCAAATTCTCTTGAAAAATCATCTTCTCTAATATAGGCTTTCATCACACGAATACCAGAAAAGGCTTCTTGTACAAATGTTGTCATTTTAGAAAGGCTTTCTTGAATCAAGATAGAACGTTTATTAATTAAATTATTGACATAATAAATGCTAATAGAAAGAATCGGCAACGGCAAAAGCGCAAAAAGCGTAAGACGTACATTGATTGTGAGCATATAAGAAATGACCAAAACAGCCGTTCCAATCATATTAATGGTGTACATAATAGCAGGACCAAGATACATTCTTACCTGTGAAACATCTTCCGAAATACGGTTCATTAGGTCACCAGTATTATTTTTTCTATAAAAAGATAAAGGCAATTTTTGATAATGAACATAAATATCATTCTTCAAATCGTACTCAATTAGTCTAGACATGACAATAATCGTTTGGCGTTGGAAGAACAAAAATATACCACGAATAAGAGCCATTAATAAAATAAGACCTCCATAAAGCAAAACGACATTTCTGAAAGTAACCATTACTTGCTGCTGCCCTGCTGTTCCTTCAAAAAGGTCATTCATTCGGATAGTATTAGTTATCAAATCAAAAGCATGACGAACTATTTGAGCAGGAATAATCGCAAAAACACACGACAAAAGGACGAAAAAAATACCACCTAATAGATGCCATTTGTATCGATAAAAATATTTATTTAAGGCGAAAAGTTCTTTCATAATTGAGTAGATGACAGCTTCCAAGCTGTCGTTTCATAAAATATTATTCTGATAGTTTGGAAGCTATCAACTACAGATTTGGTCTTAACGATAAAGGTACACTAAAAGTTAGATTTGAGTTTAACTTTTTTAGGCATAAAAAGGCTTGTTTTGATTTTTTTAAGAAGTAAAGTGAATGAAGAGCTAAAAAAGTCGGAAGAACCAATAAAATAGTTAGGCACAAAAAAATAGAGTTTCCTTTTTGAAACTCTATTTTTTTTTGTTTAGAATATCTTTACACTTGCAAATCTAAGATTTGTCTAACATTAGTTTTTTTATTTTTTAGTCTTTTGAAAGACTCAGTCGAACGAGGGGATAGCCACAAAAAATCCGAGCTAGGGCTGGTTTCATTTTTTCTCATCACAAACCTTAATTACACCTTTATTTTTTCCATATTCAGTATAAGTAAAACCTAGTGGGGATTCGTAAAATGATAATTCTACACACACACAAGAGTCGATGTTTTTATCAATAAAAGATTTTTCTTCTTGTGTTATTGGGTAAACAGGTGTTATACCCCAATAGTTAGATATTTTTACGAGAGCATCATGAGATATATGTTTCTTAGTTCTATATGCAGTACCAGTTACTTGAACACATTCTAATGATGCATTTTTTTTATGCAAAAATAAAGTAGAGAACTTTAGTATTCCTTCAGTATTAATAAATGCCAAACAAATAGACGCCATAATTAAAATAATTGCAGAAAAAATGTTAACATTTACTCCTGCAATTATTTCTTTATAAGAAACAGCAATTATGATAAGTCCTATCAAAGTAGCATGTGTAATATGATAAGAAATAGGTATAAATGCCGTGATTTTTCTTAGCAATAAAAGATACAATATCAATGATACCAAAAGATAAAGTGTAATTACGCATAAAAACACTGCTTTAAATCTAATATTTTTCATTTTTTTTAAATTATATGTGACTATTTGCTTCTTTTAGTTATCTCTGTTCTCACTCGTTTTTAACGAGTGAGTAATATGTATTCGGTATTCTGCTGTGGTTTCGTGTTTGAAATTCAAATATACTACAATTTTAAATCTTCTATATTTGATTTTTTTAATAACTGAAATCAATTTTCTAAACTATATTTGTTTTAGAACGTATTTTAATCAAACTTCAAAGTCTATAAATTAAGTCAATCACTCAAAGAAATTAGGAATGGAAAGTGTAAAAGAAAAAAATGAAGAGCTGACGAGCCAATTAATAAAGAAGATAAAATTATTAAGTCAAAATCAACAAGAAAAAATCATTTCTCTTGTAGATACTTTTTTGGATGAAAAACAAGAATATGAAGAGAGAATAAGCCATTTGAAAATAGAAAAAGTAAAAAAGGAAAATGGAGGTAAATTATACAAAGAACAACTCTCTTATTCAGTAGAAGATATACAAGAGATTATAAATTTATTTCCTCCAAATAAAAAATGGACAGCCGAAGATTTAGATGATGAAACCATTTTTCCTTTAGACCTTTTTGTGAAAATCGAATTATTCAATTATAAATTATTTATTATGGCTCTTCCTACTCCTAATCATCAAGAAATTCTGACAAAAGTTTCTACTTATATGAACATGTTTGTTATGCAAAATAAACTAGGTAAATTATTTGTTGCTCCTGTTGCTGTTCATATAGACGAAGGACATAGTTTGCAGCCTGATATTGTGCTTGTTTTGAATCATAATGTAGAAAAAATAACAGAAAAAGGAATTTATGAAGCTCCTGATTTAGTGATTGAAGTAATCTCTCCTGCCAACTACAAAAAACTACGAGAAGAAAAAAAAGAAAAATATGCTGGTTTTGGAGTAAGAGAATACTGGGAAATTTATCCTAAAAAAAGAAAAATTAATGTAGAGATTTTGACTGAAATAAATGCAGAAAATAAAAACCCAAGCTACCAACTTTTCTCAACAGCAGCTAAAACAGGAAAGATAAAATCTAAAGTTTTAGAGGGTTTTGAGTTAGATATTGAGAATATTTTTTAAATTAAACCACAAAAAATGAGTTTTCTAAAAGCAGAATGGCGAAAACTAGCCATTGCAAATTACGAAATAGACCCTAAGTTACTTTTGCCTTATCTTCCATTCGGTACAAAATTAGATTTGTGGAAAGGAAAATGTTATGTCAGTCTTATTGGTTTTATGTTTAAAGATGTAAAACTATTAGGTTTCAGAATCCCTTTTCATACCGAATTTGAAGAAGTGAATCTGCGTTTTTATGTTACAAGACTTGAACAAAAAGAAGGTTTGAAAATGCTGAAAAGAGGTGTCGTTTTTATAAAAGAAATTGTTCCTAAGCCTGCTATTACTTTTGTAGCAAATACCGTTTATGGAGAAAATTATGAAACCATGAAAATGAGTCATCAATGGATAGAAAATGAAAATAATAGAGAAATAGAATATACATGGCAAAAAAATAAGAACGAAAAAATCAATTCTATCTATCTCAAAACAGCTAAAAATTTAAGTGAAATAAAAGAAGGAAGCAAAACCGAATTCATTACAGAACACTACTGGGGTTATGCAAAACAAAGCGAAACTGAGACTAATGAATACGAAGTAACTCATCCAACATGGCGCAACTATGATGTCTTAGACTATAAAATAAATGCTGATTTTGGTGGAATTTATGGAGAGGAGTTTTCTTTTTTAGATCATCAAAAACCAGATTCTGTCATGCTTGCTGAAGGTTCTAAAATTACAGTTGAGCCGAAAAGTAAGATTAAATAAAGAAATAATAGTTTTTTAGAAATACTGAGAGCCTTAAGGTGTAGATTTTGTGATGTTGTCTATACTTTGTCCATATACTTTTTTTGTATAAAAACAGATTATACTGCTTATTGCCAAGGTTTTATTGTAAAGAAACAATAAAACTTTTAAGAAATGCTTACTTTATTTTAACCTATAACTGTATGTTTATTATGAATATTCTCAAATTTCCCGTACTATTAGTATTAGCTTTATTATTTACTTTTTCACTATCAAGTTGTGGTGGAGAAGACGACCCCGAACCAGATGATGATGTAGTTGTTGTAGATCCTCCTGCAGATGATGATGATGGAGATGATAGTGATGGAGATGATAGTGATGGAGGAGGAGATGACGACGGTGGTGGAAATGATACCAATACAGACAAACAAGCCTTTAACGACTTCATAGCTGCTCAAATGTCTTCTCAACGACTTCCTGCTGTGGGTGCAATTATATTCAAAGATGGTCAGATTTTACATGAAGGATATTATGGAAAATCAAATGTAGAACAAAATTTACCTTTAGAAGAAAATCATTTATTTTTGATTGCTTCAATTTCCAAAACAGTTACAGGAGTTGCTTTACTTCGTTTGTATGATGAAGGTAGATTTGATTTAGATGACTCAATAAATGATCATCTTTCTTTTCCTGTTGTGAACCCTAACTCTAATACACCAATTACTTTTCGTATGCTTCTTACTCATACTTCTTCTATTGTAGATGGAGAATCTTTGTATGATAATTATACATTTAATGGAGATACACCTCTTGAACTAAAACCATTTATGGAAAGTTACCTCAAAGTAGGTGGTTCTCGTTATGATGCAGATGCTAATTTTGCAGAAGCAGCACCTGGTACAGAATTTAATTATTCAAATGCAGGCTCTGCTCTTATTGGAGTTTTGGTAGAAGAAATCTCAGGAGTGAGTTTTACGGCTTATACAAAACAAAATATTTTCACTCCTCTAGGAATGACTTCTACAAGCTGGAGGTTAGATGAAATTACAGGGACGATTGTACAACCGTATGAAGTAGATGGTGGTAATTTTGTAAAAGTTGATCATTATACATTCCCTGATTATCCAAATGGAGGGTTGCGTACAACACCTAGAGAAATGGCTAAATTTACGGCTGCAATAGCTAATGGTGGTACATATAATGGTTATGAGCTTCTCAAATCTTCAACTGTTGAGGCAATGCTTACCAAGCAAGTTCCAAATCTTGATGGTACAATGGGGTTACACATGTTTCTTCAAAACGAATCTTTAGAACTTTGGGGACACAATGGAGGCGAACAAGGCACAAGCACAGAAATGGCTTTTGACCCAGTTACCAAAATTGGGGTTCTTGTATTTACTAATATGAGTGATGCAGACTTGACAGAAATGTATGAAAAAGCATTTGAACTAGGAAAAACATTACAATAAAAAAATCGATATACCTCCCTTCCTAAATAATTAAAAACTATTCTCATTATCTTTTTTAGATGATTGAGAATAGTTTTTTTATGAACAATAGTAATTTAGTAAGATATAGCTGGGGATTGCTTAAACAATCAAACTTTTCAATTCCTCTATAATTCCATTAGGAATTTCTCTAGCAGCCCCATTTTCTTTAAAGTCTGCTATTTTCTGAACTTTTTCTCTTTTAGCATATCCACCTCCATACAAAGGATCCATATCTATCTCAACATAAATAATTTCTTCTTTTGTTAGAAAAAGATCTACCAATCCATCTCTAGCTCCCTCTACTTTGGCTACATATTCCCATTGCTTCACTACTTCATAACGTTCGGTAGCATATTGTCTTACAATAGACAAATCTGTAATTAATTCATAATTTCCTTTATACATAGTATCTCAATTTTGATTTAGAAGTTTTACAAAAATTTCTAGTTAGTACTTATCTAACAAAAACCGTATCTTTGCGTTTCGAAAACCAAACGTACTATCGTTTCTAAAACAAACTATGAAAAATACGAACCAAGACGTGAACAAAGATATAAATAAAAACGGAAGCACAAAGGCGCATCAAAAGACTGAATCTAATTCAGAAAATACGTCAGAAAATATGACTTCTAAAGAAACACCTAACGAACCAGCAAACAAAGAAGACGAACACAAAAAACGAAAACTCAATAAAGAGAGTTTTCAATATCTTTTAGGCATTTATAAATTTATGATGCCCTACAAAGGATATTTTTTTAGTGGAATGGTTTGTCTTTTTCTCTCTAGTGTGGTGCTTTTAGCCTTTCCAAAACTTACAGGAAACCTCGTTGATGTAGCAACAGGCAATCAGAGTTTTTTACTAGATAGCATCAATCAAATTACACTTGCTTTGGCAGTTGTGATTGTAGTTCAAGTCATTTTTTCATTTTTGAGAGTTTATTTATTTGCTCAAGTAAGTGAGTATTCAATGGCTGATATTCGAAATGCTTTGTATCAAAAATACTTGACTTTACCGATGAGTTTTTATGATAAACATCGCTCTGGAGAACTTATGAGTAGGATTACAGCAGATATAGCTCTTTTGCAGGAAACTTTTTCAGTTACTTTAGCTGAGTTTTTTCGTCAAATAATTACACTGGTTGTCGGTTTGGGAATCTTATTTTTTATGACTCCAAAACTCACCTTTTTTATGTTGGGAGTAATGCCTGCACTAATTATTGGAGCTATTGTTTTTGGTAAATTTATCCGTAAACTATCTAAAAAGACACAAGATCAACTTGCTCTTTCAAATATTATTGTAGAAGAAACTATTCAAGCCATTGCAACTGTAAAAGCATTTACTAACGAAGTTTTTGAATCAAATCGCTATTCTACTACTCAACAGAGCGTAATAAAAACAGCATTAAAAGCAGCTACATATAGAGGAGCTTTTATTTCTTTTATTCTTTTTGTGATTTTTGGAAGTATTACGGCTGTGTTTTGGTATGGTGCAACTCTTTTAAAGGCTGGTGATTTAACCCCTGGTGATTTGTTTACCTTTATTATTTACTCTATGTTTATTGCTGGTTCGATTGGAGGACTGGGAAATATTTATGGACAAATACAGAAAGCAATTGGAGCATCAGAACGAGTTTTGGAAATTTTGGGAGAAGATTCTGAATCAAAATCAACTTATAATGAGCAAGAATTAGCTACAAATCAACAAGCAATCGAAGGAAATATTTCCTTTAAAGATGTTCGTTTTTCATACCCTACACGTACTGATGTAGAGGTTTTGAAAGGGCTTAGTTTTGATATAAAAGCAGGAGAGAAAATTGCTTTAGTTGGACATAGTGGAGCAGGAAAATCTACTATTATTCAGCTTTTGGAGCGTTTTTATACTCCTCAAAATGGAACAATAGAAGTAGATGGAAAAAATAATTTAGAGTATGATTTGAATTTCTATCGTTCAGCCATCGGAATTGTACCTCAAGAAATTTTGCTTTTTGGAGGAACAATCAGAGAAAATATAGCCTACGGAAAACCAAACGCAACCGAAGAAGAAATCATCGAAGCAGCCAAACAAGCCAACGCATTTAAGTTTATCGAAACTTTCCCAGAAGGATTAGAAACTTTAGTAGGCGAACGTGGCATAAAACTTTCAGGTGGACAGCGTCAAAGAATTGCCATTGCAAGAGCTATTTTACGAAACCCAAAAATATTGATTTTAGATGAAGCGACAAGTTCATTAGATGCCGAATCTGAAAGCCTTGTACAGGAAGCCTTAGATACTTTGATGAAAGACCGAACGACAATTATTATTGCTCACCGTTTGGCTACCATCCGAAAAGTAGATACTATTTATGTTATGGAAAATGGTCAAATTAGCGAACAGGGAACACACGAAAGTCTAGTTAATCAAGAAGGAACATATAATCAACTTGTTCGTTTGCAGCTTTTGGAAGTGTAATTTATGTTAAACCCTAAGAGTCTTGAAGACCCTTAGGGTTTTTTCATGAAAAATGTAGGTAATTTTGTATCTTAACAAAAACACACAAACTACACTTACACAATAATTTTGAAAAATAAACTCATTCCTGTTCTCTTTTTTGCTTGTCTTTTGGCGTGCTGGATTCCTTTTGTAAATAGTCCGATGGCACTTGTAACAGGACTTTTATTCGCTCATTTTCTAAAAAATCCTTTTCCAGAACAAACAGCAAAAACGACTAAACAACTTCTAAAAATTGCAGTTGTGGGTTTGGGTTTGGGTTTGAATCTTCAAATGGCAATTTCTGCCAGCCAAAACGGAATTGGTTTGGTCGTCAGTAGTATTTTTCTGACACTTGGGATTGGTCTTTTACTAGGTAAAATCTTGAAAGTAGAAAATAAATTGGCTCAACTTATTTCTGTCGGAACGGCTATTTGTGGTGGAAGTGCTATTGCTGCTTTTTCTCCTGTCATTGATGCTGACAACTCTAATATTTCGGTTTCTTTGGGAGTTGTTTTTCTTCTTAATTCAGTAGCACTTCTTATTTTTCCTGTTTTGGGACATTTTTTTAATCTTTCTCCTCAAAATTTTGGGATGTGGGTAGCTGTGGCTATTCATGATACCAGTTCGGTAGTGGGTGCAGCACAGACTTTTAGCGATGAATCTTTGAAGATTGCAACGACTTTAAAACTCGTTCGTGCATTATGGATTATTCCCTTGGTTTTGCTTTCTGTTCTGATTACGAAGTTTTACAAAAAAAATAACATTGATAATCAAATTGAGGAATTAGAATTAGAAAGCTCAGACAAAAATAAGCAAACAAAAAAATCAACTCCAAAAATTACTATTCCTTATTTTATTGGGCTTTTTGTAGTGGCGATTTTGATAAATACTTATGTTCCTCTTGTCAGTGAATATTCTTCTTATTTAGTTTGGGTTGCCAAAAAATTGCTTGTTACGACGCTTTTCTTGATTGGTCTTAGTTTGTCTATCGAAAAAATAAAAAAAGTAGGTTGGCGACCATTGGTTTTAGGTGTTATTTTATGGATTCTGATTTCAGTAGGTTCTTTTTTGGTAATTACTTAAACTAATTCTAAGTCATGTTACTAAAAAGTATGATGAGTATTTTTTTGGTCTAAAAGAGTGGGAATCTAAAAACTATTTTGCCTTAAATTTGTAATTGAATAGCAATAGAAAATAAAAATTAGAAAATTACTTATTTATATAAAATGGCAAAAGGCGACGGAAAACGAAAACAGAAAGAAGAAGCAGAAAAATTATCTATAAAAGAACAAGCAAAAGCACTCAATTATTTACCTCGTTTCTTTAAATTAATTTGGCAGACAAGTCCACGTTTTGCATTTACTACGCTTATTCTTAGAGTTTTTAAAGCGATTATTCCACTTGTTACACTCTATGTTGGAAAGCTAATTATTGATGAAATAGTACGCCTTATCAATTCTGAAACTGCTTTTGAGCTTATTTCTGAAAATACAAAATACCTTTGGATTTTGGTCGGAATAGAATTAGGACTGACTGTTTTTTCTGAAATTTTGAGTAGAGTAATTACACTTACAGATAATCTTTTAGGCGATTTGGTAGCCAATTATACTTCTGTTCAGCTTATTCGGCATGCTTCAAAATTAGATTTAGAACAGTTTGAAGATGCCACTTTTTACGACAAACTAGAAAGAGCAAGGCAACAGACTTCTGGGCGTGTCGTTTTGATGTCGCAAGTTTTATCACAAGGACAAGATATTATTACGCTTATTTCCTTGGCGATTGGTTTGGTGGCTTTTAATGGTTGGCTTATTCTGATTCTTATTTTGGCTTTAGTTCCTGCATTTTTGGGAGAAACACATTTCAACGAACGTGCTTATTCATTATCTTTGAGTTGGACACCTCAGCGAAGAGAACTAGATTATTTGCGTTATATTGGAGCAAGTGATTTTTCAGCAAAAGAACTCAAAGTTTTTGGTTTATCTGATTTTTTGGCAAATCGTTTCAAATTCCTTTCAGATAATTACTACAATGAAAATAAATCACTTACTCAAAAGAGAGCCTTTTGGGGAAGTGTTTTTTCGCTTGTCGGAACGGCTTCTTATTATGGTGCGTATGTACTTATCATTATCGAAACGATTACAAAAGTTATTTCGCTTGGAGATTTGACTTTCTTGGCTGGTTCGTTCGAACGCTTGCGTTTTATGTTGCAGCAGATTATGGGACGTTTTTCTAGCATTGCTCAAAGTGCGCTTTATCTTAAAGATTTATTTGAATTTTTAGAATTAAAACCTTTGATTCCTGCTACCGAAACGCAAAGACAAGTTCCTAATCCAATAAAAGAAGGTTTTATTTTTGAAAATGTAGGCTTCAAATACCAGAATCAAGAGCGTTATGCTATCAAAAATCTTTCTTTTACACTTCACAAAGGCGAAAAACTAGCTTTAGTAGGAGAAAATGGAGCAGGAAAAACTACACTTGTAAAACTTTTAGCTAGACTTTACGACCCAACAGAAGGAAGAATTTTGTTAGATGGACACGATTTGAGAGAATACAATCCGACACAATTACGAAATTTAATTGGTGTAATTTTTCAAGATTTTGTGAAATTTGAACTCACTGTTTCTGAAAATATCGCTGTTGGAAATATAAATGAGCGAGAAAATCTATCATTAATTACAGATGCAGCAACAAAGAGTTTGGCAAACGATGTAGTAGAAAAATTACCTGAAAAATACGAGCAAATGCTCGGTAGAAAATTTAATGGAGGTGTTTCACTTTCGGGTGGAGAATGGCAAAAGGTAGCTTTAGGGCGTGCCTACATGCGAGATGCTCAACTTTATATTTTGGACGAACCAACGGCAGCACTAGACGCAAGGGCAGAACATGAAGTTTTTGAGCGTTTTGCAGAACTAATTGAAGGAAAAACAGCCGTTTTGATTTCACACCGATTCTCAACTGTGAGAATGGCTGATAGAATTTTAGTTTTACAAAATGGTGGTCTTTTAGAAATTGGTTCGCATCAAGAACTCTTAGAAAAAGACGGAAAATATGCCGAATTATTTAATTTACAAGCAGAAGGGTATAAATAGAATATTAAGCTACGGCAAGTTTTTTGTTTTATTATTCGTGTTCTCTTTTTTACAAAACTATTCCAAACCCTATGAAAAATTTAGTTTACTTTTTACGTCTTTCTTGTTTTTTTATCCTTTCTCTTTCCCTTTTTTCCTGCGAAATTGACGGACAATCGCCTATCGGTGTAGATACTGGCGAGCCTTCAAGAGATTATCAAAATGGTTTTTTTGTTGTCAATGAAGGGAATTTTAGCTGGGGAAAATCGACGCTCACTTTTATTCATCAAGACGGAATAGATAAAGGAAGAGTAGAAAATAACATTTTTGAAAGAGTAAATAATGAGCCTTTAGGAAATGTAGGACAATCAATGACAATTCATAATGGAAAAGGATATATTGTAGTCAATAATTCACAAAAAATAGAAGTTGTAAATCCGACCACATTAGAGCAACTCGCAACCATCGAAAATCTTCATTCGCCTCGTTATTTTATCGGAATAAATGACTCAAAAGCCTACGTAACGACAATTTATAGAGATTTAATTTATGTAATTGATTTACAAACCAATCAAATCACAAATGAAATTCGTACAACAGCTTGGACAGAAAAAATGGCTAAACTAGGCGATTATATTTGGGTAACTTCTCACGATGCAGATAAAGCTTGGGTTATTGATTCTCAAAATGATGAAATTATTCATACCATTAATACACCAGAAGGCTCAAAATGGATTGTTGCAGATGAAGCTCAAAACAGAATTTGGATTTTGGCAGCAGGTTCGGATACAGAAAGAGCTAGATTGATTACATCTTCACTTTCAGATGTTCGAAGTAGTGAAAGCAGAGTTTTTGATGAAGAAGAAAAACCTAAATTTTTGAGTATTTATAATAATGATTTGTACTGGATTTCTGATAATAATTTATATCAAATTTCTAGTTTTCAAGTAGATTCTCGCCTTCCTCAAACGCCTTTTATTGAAGGATTAGGAACTGTAAATACGCTTATTTATAATGCTGTTATTTCTCCTAAAAATGGACGCTTACTTTTTGCTGATGCTTTAGATTATCAACAAGAAGGTTATATTTTTGAATATGATTTGCAGACCAAAAGAGAAGTAGAACGCTATAAAGTAGGAATTATTCCGAATGATATTTGTTTTAAGTGATTTGTTTTAATCTACTTTCAATCTAACAAAGAAGCAAAAATCGTCCAGTTTAGTACTTGTATGACCATTTGATTTTAGCAAAGTATTAGTTTTAGTTGAAAAAGTTTTTTTTGAAAACCCTTTTCAATTCTTTAATTTAGCCTACTTTTCAAGTTTTATAATAGTTTTTTTTATAAATTAAAGAATGTCACAAGATACCAAGCCAAACACACAGAATACAACTATTCCGAATACATTACAAAAACAAAGCGAAAAAGAAACGTTTACGCCTGCTTCAAATCTTTTTACAATAGATATTCATACGCATATTTTGCCTGAGCGTTTGCCAAACCTACGTGATAGATATGGTTATGGTGGTTTTATTCACTTAGACCACCACAAACCATGTTGCGCTCGTATGATGATGGACGACCGTTTTTTTCGTGAAGTAGAAGATAATTGTTGGTCGGCAGAACGTCGCATGCAAGAATGTAATCATCAACATGTGGATGTGCAGGTTCTTTCGACTGTTCCTGTGATGTTTGGCTATTGGGCAAAACCAGAACATACGTGGGATTTATCCAAAATGCTCAACGAACATATTGCAGGCATTGTAAAAGATTATCCAGATCGTTTTGTTGGTTTGGGAACTTTGCCTATGCAATCTCCTGATTTGGCTATCAAAGAACTAGAACGATGCGTAAAAGATTTGGGTTTGGCAGGTGTAGAAATTGGTTCGCATATTATGGATTGGAACTTAGATGCACCCGAATTATTTCCCATTTTTCAAGCTGCCGAAGAATTGGGTGCAGCTATCTTTGTGCATCCTTGGGATATGATGGGAACAAGCAAAATGCCTAAATACTGGCTTCCTTGGCTAGTCGGAATGCCTGCCGAAACAAGTTTAGCTATTTGTTCAATGATTTTTGGTGGCGTTTTTGAAAAATTACCAAATCTAAAAGTTGCTTTTGCTCACGGTGGAGGTTCTTTTCCTGCTACTATCGGACGTATTCAACACGGTTTTGATGTCCGTCCAGATTTGTGTGCTGTTGATAATCCGATTGCACCAAAAGATTATTTAGGCAAATTTTATTTAGATTCCTTGGTTCATAGTCCTGAAATGTTGGATTATGTGGTCAAATTAATGGGTGCTGATAAGATTTGTTTGGGTACAGATTATCCTTTTCCATTAGGTGAACTTCAACCTGGAAAACTTATTCATTCAATGGATTATACAGACAAACAAAAAGAACAGTTATTGAGTGGTTCGGCGTTGGAATGGCTAGGACTGAAAAAATCTGATTTTGCTTTTATGCAGTCTTGGGATATGTAACCAGTAGTTGTCAGCTTCCAAGCTATCGAAGTACAGGTATTTCAAAATACAAAAAAAACATCTATTTTGTAACTAAAAGAAATTTCTGGTAGTGTTCTAAATATAAGGATGGTTTAGTTGAAAAAATGGCAATGAGTTGTGATATTCGTAAAATGCAAACTAAACAAACTCACATTTGCCCTCATTGCCAAGGCAAATATACCGTAAAAAACGGTCAAACTTATTACAATAAGCAAAATTACAAGTGTAAAACTTGTAAACGCCAATTTGTAGAACGTCCTTTACCTGAAAGTAAGGAAGCTATTATTAGTTCTTACCAAGATGAGTTAGTAGCTCAACTTCTATTAGAACGTATTGCTTTAAGAGGCATTAGTCGCCTTTTTAAAAAAAGTGTCAGTTGGGTTACTTCTCGTATGAAACTCTGCTATGAGCGAATAAAAGAAGATTTGCCTATTGGTCGTTTAGCTTCAGCAGATATAGATTTATATCTGGTAGAAGCCGACGAGTTATGGAGTTTAGCTACGCTGAGCTCGCAAGCTCGGTTTGTAGGTGCTAAAGATTGTCCAGAATGGATCTGGTTAGCTATCGAAAGACGTACAGGATTGGTAGTTGGATTTCATAGTGGAGGTAGAGATCAAGAGGGTGCATTAGGACTTTATTTGAGTATAGATAAGAAATTAAGAGAAAAAGCCATTGTTTATGCTGATGATTTTGCTTCTTATGGAACTGTATTTCCTAAAAAACAACTCCGACAAGAAGGTAAAAAAGAAACTACTAAAATTGAGCGTTTTAATAACACAATCAGACAGAGAAATAGCCCATTAGTTAGGCTTTCTTTATCCTTTTCTAAAAAATGGGAGAATCATTATAATTCAATCAAATATTTTATAGTAAATTACAACAATGAAATTATTGCATAGAATCCATCCTTATAAAAAGAACACCACCTTATTTAGAATGGATGAAAAAAATGGTAAAACAAAGTGTTCAAATATATAATCAAGAAAGACCACATTTTTCTTTATATTTGCAGACACCAGAGCAAACCCATCAAGAAGAAAACATTCAAATAAGAACCTATAAAAAAGAAAAATCAGACAGTTTAGAAACCGTCTGATTTATATAAAATTTATCTAAAAACCTGTAACGCTATTTCAGGACGAGACATCTTGTACTACTTTATTTTGATATGTTACTTCACTGACTTCGAAATGCTATTGACATTGAAAAAAATTACTTTAACCATCTTATTTTTGCTAAAAGCATCTTTTATAGTTGCTCAAACTCCTTACGTGTGGCAAGAAAAAGATGTCGATGAAATAAAAGGTTTTGAAATATTATTTGACAAAAACTACACTTTTGAACAGGTTTTGAATGATTCTAATCTTTTTTTTCAAGAAAACCCTAAGTATTACAAATTTGAAAAAGAAGACTACTGTTGGTTTCGTTTTTCGATACAGAATAATTCTGTTTATACAAAAGAAGGATATATTATATTGATACCAGAGATAGATAATACTCTATATTATTATGATTTTGAAAATCAAAAATGGAGTACTAAAAAAGCAGGTATTGCCATAACAGATTTTAAAAGAAGAAAAGGTTACCTTCCTATTGTATTGCAATCAAAACAAAAAAATATTTTTTATATAAAGTCAAAAGTAAAAGAGCTTCATTCACAAGATTATCCAATAAAACTTACGCTATATGTAAAATCAAAAGTAGCTCATAAAAAAGGCGAACAATTTGTAATTGTTTCATGGTTGGTTACATGTTTTGCTATACTGCTATTCATTATTTATAACTTATATATTTTTCTTGTATTTAGAGATAAGACATACCTTTATTATATCATAATGATTTTGGGTTCTGTTTTATATATTACACATTTTAGTGAAATACTTAATTTTATTCTACCTTTCAATTTTTATAATATACAAATACAACCTAATGGACTGTTATATTCTTATTCTCTTCCAACTATTATAAATCTGTTTTTTATTTGGATATTATTATTTGGGTATATACAATTTGCTCGTACCTACTTACAATTATCTACTTATCTAAAAAAATGGGATAAAATTTTGAAATATATACTTACCCTATTTTCGCTTTATAGTGTCTTTTTTTTAGTTCTTTCATCTTTCAAATCATCTTTTTTATACTTTTGGTTGGCTTCTATTTTAAATTTATCTGTTGGTCTAATTATTTTATTAATCTGTTATATTACTATTCTTTCTTACAGAAAAGGATATAAATTAGGTCGTTACTTTCTAATTGCTAATCTATTTCCTTTACTAATTATATTTATTATTGCTATTTACCTTTTAATATACAAATATAATACACAACCAATTCAATTACTTCCTCATATTGCTCTAATTTTTCAAACAGTTACTTTTGCTATTGCTTTAGTAGCTCGTATAAATCTTCTCAAAGATGATCTAAAAGAAAAACAGCTTCAAGCAGAAACGTTAAAAAAAGAAAATGACAAAATGCTTGCTCGTAATAGATATATAGAACTTGAAAATGAATATATTATTTCTGAAATGGCACAAGAAGTAAATCAAAATACAGATTTAAAACAAAAACTAGAATCCAATCAAAGAGAACTCACAGCAAATACGCTTTACCTCTATCAAAAAAATGAAATGTTGGCTAGTCTGCAAAAACAAATTCAGAACCTTTCTTTCAAAGATACTACGACACAAAATAGAGAAGGAATAAGAGAAATAAAATCAACTATAAAGAATGATTCGTATTTAGAAAATGATTGGGATAAATTCAAAATTCATTTTGAGGAAGTACATCCAAATTTTTTCAGAGATTTGAAAGAGAAATACCCAACACTTACACCTAATGAAATACGTCTTTCAGCTTATTATCACCTCAATATGTCGGCTAAAGAAATAGCTACTTTACTCAATATAAATCCAACCAGTGTACACCGAGCAAAGTCAAGACTAAACAAAAAAATGGAGAAATTAGCTAAAGAAAACTAAACTATCTTTCTAGTTTTTTAAATTTTACATCAACAAAAAAGCCTTTCATCATTTCTGATAAAAGGCTTTTCTATTTATATCAAAACTATATTTATTCTACTACAAATTTCTTAGTAATAGTTTCTTGTGGAGTAACAAAACGTAAAATATATGTTCCTGCTGGTAATACTCGTATTGGAGTAACGATTATATCAGCAGCTCCTTTTTGTACATCTTGTTTGTGAACTGTTCTTCCTACCATATCTATAATCTCTACTTGTGCATCTGTTGTTAATTTTCCTTCAAGATTAAGATAAAAACGTGCGCCACCATTCGGGTTTGGATAGAGACTAACTTCTCCTTTTATTCCACTTATTATTTTTTCAAATAATATGCTTCTTACTGGAGAGTATTTGAATGTGCCATCTGTGTCAAACATTTGTAAACGATAATAAGAAAGTCCATCAAACGGTTCTGCATCCCAAAATTGATAATTAAATATTCCTTCAAGTCCTGTTCCTTTTGCATTTACACGCCCTAAAGAACCAAAAGAATTTCCATCTTGACTGCGTTGAACATTAAAGTAAGAGTTATCTATTTCATTGGTCGTTTCCCAAGTTACTTTTACAGACTCTCCCTCTACTTTAGCATCAAAACTGAGTAAATCTAAAGGAAGTGGATTGAAGTTAGTAAATGAACCTAATGTAAATGGACTAAAATCAGCTATTGGATTCTGACTAGCAATTACACCTTTAGCAGAAGCATTATTATATCCACTTTTGAATTTGTTTTGCCAAATACTACTTGCTACATTAGGAGGTCCTTCCCAACGCAATACTAAAAGTCCTTCAGGTTGATAGGCAACACTACGAGGATTATCCCAACTCAAATATACATAAGCAGGGTCAGATACAGCACTTAGCTTATCGATTGTCCAATATTCCACTTGACTTACTATTTGTATGCCTGTTTCTTTTTGTGCAGTAATATACCCATCTAAGTCTGGCAGACGAGGTCCTACATAACGTGCTTCAAATACTGAATTTGCATTTCCTCTTATACCTAAACCTGCTGGTGCATAATTAGTACCATTTCCAATTGGAAACATAAAAGCATCTGTTCCTTGTTTTTCTACTTTTCCTACCACATGACTTACATTACTAGGACCATTTGCAAGTAATTCAGGCGCACCTGTACTAATCCAAGAAGCAGGCGTATAAGTACCAGTTCCTCCCACAGTAGCTCCATCTTCAAAAATCATTTTGATAGTACTACCTGTTCCTAAAGCAATATCATCAGGAATGAAAAGACCTTTATCAAAAATTACTTGTCCACCTGTTTTGATTATTACATTGTCCATCATACGGAAACTAGCAAGAACAACCCCTGCAAACTCTGCTGAATTTGCTTCTAATTCATAGAATTTTTGGTTTTGTGCTGAGTTTGTAGTCAGTCTTTGCTCTGCATTTCCAGTCAATGAAACTCTTCCTTGTTGAGAGTTGAATACACCATCTGTTTCTACTGTCCAATCTCCTTTGAGATTTATATCATAATTATTAATAGTTACTTCAAAGATATTTCTCTCATTGACACGTAAGTTTCCAAATACAGATATATCTCCCAAAAGGTTTTTAGTAACTGTACCTGCTCCTGCTGCATTATTCAAGGTAAGATTACCATACGTAGGGCGTTCAGAAACATTATTTCCTTGAGGAGTAAGGTCTGTAATACCCGAATTGTATGTAACAGTTGTTTTTAGAGTTGCTGTCGGATTTAGATTGATATTAGCTGCTAAATAATTGGTAGGGAAGCTAGTAGCAATTACGTCATTACCCAAAACAAGTTCAGAGCCATCTCTTACTATTAAATCATAAGTAGGATTTCCTACTATTTGTACAGAATCATCGGCAAGTAATACTCTATAATCAACAGTTAAGTTTCGTGTTACAGTAATTGTATTATTTACATTACTTACTGGTTGTGCCGTAACTCTTTTGTTAGAACTAAGAGTAAGTGATGCAGTATTTTGGTTTGCATCTAATAAAAGACTTCCATATACAGGCTCACTAGAAACAAGTTGCGTAGTAGCAGACCTAGATACATAAGATACAATAGTATTATTGTCTATGTTTATTCGGCTTCTCTCATATCCAGTAGGAAATACTGTAGGAGCTAATGGTGAATCTGTTCCTATTCTTAATTGAGAGTTAGGTCGCATCAAAAGTGTTCCTGTTAAGCGTACACTACCTGTTATCTGAAATCTTCTATCTCTGAAATAGTTTCCATCTAAAATATAGAAGTTATTCCTAATTCTTGTTGCCTGTTGTAGCCATTTTTCAGCATCATTTTCTCCTCCAGATTGTGCTATCAAATTGTAATATGAATCTACTCCATTTGCATCTGCACTAGCAAACCCTCTTACATTTTGATTAACTGTACTTCCTGCATTATAAACTACTGTTGTAGAATCTTCTAGAACTACACTTTCAAAATCTGTTGGAAACTCTGTGGCTACGTCTGTTGCTCCATTTGTACCTAAAGTTAGCCAACTACGTCCTTGATTAGGCACATCTCCTCTCATAGTAACTGTTTGAGGAATGAAATTAAGTCCTCTTATTTGATTTCCATCATCTATTAAATGATTTCTTTCATTAATTAAAAGGTTTCCACGAATAAATGCATCTGCTAAATTACTAGGTGCAGTTAGTCTTGAAAAACTTTTTTCTACCATAGCATCAGTAGTTAGATTAGGTGCAGTAAGTGTTACATGGGCATATTCAGGCTCAGTGGACATAAGCTGTGCTACATCAGAATTATAGATGGTTTCGTGATCAGTAGCATTCAAATCTATATTTGCTCTTATAAATACAGTAGGGAATTGTGTTGCTACGGTTTGATTTCCTAGTATTAATTTTGTATTTGCTTGTGCTTCCAAGTTTGGTGTGCCTACTCCTACAATTTGATTTCCATCGTCTATCAATGTATTGAAGGTTTCTATACGAAGTTCTCTAGCCACTCTCATCTCACTATCACTTATGAGATTATAACGTGTAACTGTTTTAGGTATCAGTGTTGCTAACCCTGTAGCTCTCAATCTTACACTAGAGTAGGTAAACCCAGAAGCTACTTGTTGTGCTGCTCCTGCATTATAAATGATATAAGATGTATTATTGAAGTCTATTTTGCCACCATCTGCACGGTCAGCTAATAAGTCATCTGCTGTTCCTGCTGCACCACCATCTACTGTGAATTTAGGAAACTCTGTAACTAAATTATTTGGTACGATTGCCCCTCCATAAGCTACTTGAGCTTCTGTTCCTGTTGGTGGGATAGGTACTGCATCTGGAATATTTGGCGAAATATATGTATTTTGTCCTACATTTTGATTAGTGCCTAAATAAAGTGCAGCATCATTATCCATTCTGAAACGATTACGATTATTAGCTGCTGTATTATCTAAGTTATTAGCTATAATTTGGAATCCCATATCACGCAGACGTTGATTGTCATCAATAAAGAAACTTCCACGTATAGTAGCTGAACCTGTAAACCATTTTTGATGATTCCCTCCTCCTGCACTTCTAATATATAACGTACCATAATCTAAACCTCTAATAAACTGATCATCAGGACAACGATATTCTACAATAGATGCTTTGGTAGAACCACTTTGAGGGTTATAATTATCATTTGCTTCACCATCAGTAGTACCATCAGCTAATATAATGTTTGCTCTAGGGTAGCAAGTAGGAAATACAGTTGCACGATTATCTGCTCCAATTCTAAACAATGTATTATCTACCATTTCGAAGTTTCCAGTAGCATTGCCTCTAATTTGGTTTCCGTCATCTTCAAATGTTCCTCCCAAAACTTGAACGTTATTAAGTACTGATATACTTGTTGCTAGTTGAGTACGACGGTTATATTGTTTGTCCATTACTAGATTATAAAAAGGACTACCTGTACATTCTGTTCGGATTGAAGAAGCACATTCTGTACAAATTTCTCCTGCATCATAATTTCTTACTGTAATATCTGAAACATTATTTTCTGTTCCATAAAAAGTAACTGTACCTAATCCTGCTATAAATTCTGTTGAAGTAAGTCCAGCTAAAGGAGCATTTACAGTCCAGTCATCTTGCAGACGAATAGTTTGGTCATTGGCTTCTAACCTTCCATAATTTAAAGTAATATTACCATTTGCACCTCCTTCTACTCGCATCTCATCTTGTAATATCCATGTACTTACTTCTGCTTCAAATATTACAGGACCATTGAAACGCCCTGTATTAAATTCTAGTGTTTTAGGAAAACCTGCATCTGCTGCTGTACCTCTAAACTCAGTAGTTCCTTCAAACTCATTCCAATCAAGGTCTGCTGGATTATTAGGAAATTGTACATCTCCATAAATTTGAAGGATATTTACTGGACTTGTTCCTATCAAAGTAACATCTCTATCTGAAGAAATATCCCAAATGAAGTCATCACAATAAGAATATAAGTTCTCTAAACTAACTGTATGTGCGCCAGCAGGAAAAGAATTATCATTAAAGACAACTCTATCATTTGGTGTAGGAATACAACCCGAAGAAGGTCCTCCATCTGTAAGCGACCAATGATTATTATCAAGCCCAGCTCCTAGATTTAGATCGTTCCAGTTTCCAGAATGATTTCCTTCATCACTTACTACCCAAAAAAGTGTTCTTCCTGCCAATGAACCTACAAAAGAAATTCCATCATTATTAGACACATCAACAATAGGGTCTGGAAATGCTTCTACTGTTGTGCCACCTATATTATTGATATCTTCCATGAAAGCAAAAGCTAGATTTCTATTATCGGCTACTAAATGGTCGTTTTGAAAATCAATATCAGCTTGAATAGGAGACTGGCGAGAACTAAGACGTATCCATTCATTACATTGAGTTCCTCTAGCATTCAAATATCCTGTTATCGTTGTTGTGCCTAGAGGCTGTGTACCAGAAGAATAAGGAAACTCTACTACATCAAAGCGAGATAGATTTATGTCTTCTACTGTGAAATTTCTATAAAAGCGAAGTAGTGTATTCTCTCCTGCAAAAATATCCTCAAAGTTTGAAGTTCCTATTATCTCTACTCTAGCATCATCTCCCATAATAAAACGAGTATCATTTGGAGCACCTGCAAAAGTTACATTTCTTCTAAAACGAATAAGATCACTAGCATTTCCTCCAGCACCATCTTCAAATTCTACTTCATCTTGAAAATTAACATTTACATCAAACTCAGCTTGTGCTTGTCCTGCTGCTGCACTTGTAGAAGCCACAAAAAGTGTACTTTCAAAAGTAATCAAACTTGCATTATTACCATACGATTGTATATTATTTGGTGTTCCTTCTAATCTTACAGGTGCTCCAAAAATTTGTGTCGTAGTTTCTCCTCCTTCTCCTAAACTCCATCTTGCTTGCCCTAGATTAGAAAAAGTAAGTGGTGCAGTAGCTAAAAAAGTATTATCTCTCCAAAAACGAACAGCATCTCCATTATTAGTTGTACTTGCTATTGTTACGGCTTGTTGAAATTCATTATCATCTTGAAAATTTATTCTTGTATCTTCTCCAAAAGCAACTGTTCCAGAGAAAATATTTCTAGGAACACCATTTTCTGTTCCGAAGAATTGAGCAAAGATGTTATTTGGAAAACTAATACTCCCATAAGTTTTAGGAGAAGTTCCATTTACATTAAAATCTGTTCCATCTACTAGACCAGTAATATCTCTGAATATAATTCTATCTCCTGCGTCTGTGTTAATATCTAGTGTTTGAGCAGTATTAATAAATAAATTTGGAATTGTTTTGCCAAAACTTCCAGTTTGCATTGTTTGATTTCCTGTACCTGTAAGACGTATGCTTGAATTAGGTTCGGATTCAAGTAAAAAATCTCCTGTATTTCCTCTAAAATCTACGACCAGTCCTGCATTTTGAGTAACTGTAAACTCTGAGGTATTTAATCTCAATGTTCTGGCAAGATTTCCTGCTTGATTGACATCAATAGTAGCAGCTTGTACTGTGTTGGTGGCAGTAAGAGCATCACCAGTAGTGAATATACCTGCCGTAAGTCTGAAATCATCATCTGTAACAAAAGCATCTCCTAATTCCCAAACACCATTAATAGCATTAAGATTATCCTCAAAATTGACAGCACCATTAAATGTTTGTCCTTCTGATATAATGACATTTTTAGCATCAGCTTCTAACTCATCAGTATAACGGAAGTTTACAACTCCATTAAAATCCCAGTTCATGTCTGTAATAAGTGTAACATCTCCACCAATTTGCATATTAAAGGCATTTGTTCCTGTAATAATTGGTGTTCCAGTTGCTCCTGTCCAAGTAATATCTCTTGTTTGAGCATCAATATCAACAGTAACAATTTGTCCTGCTGCATTGAATGAGTTCACATCAAAAAACACATCATCACTTAAAGTAGGAATACATTCTCCACCTGCTCCACCTGAAGTAAGCGACCAGTTGGCTGTATTGCTCCAGTTTCCTGTATTTCCGACCCAATAAAGTGTCCTATTTGTGAAGCTAGTAACAAAGTTACCTGCTATATTCGCAGCACTAATACTAAGTATGGTTACTAATCCTGCTCCTGTGTTGTTTAGGTCAGAAACTAATACATTTTCCCAAGTTTGGTCAATATTAAAATCTACTATTGCTTGATTTCCTGCTATTGAAGAACGAATAATAATAGGAGTTGCACAATCAGCAACAGCTACAAAATTTCCTGTGATATTACTGTCTGTGTTTGGACTAAACTCAAAAATATCAGAATCAGCAAGTGTTACATTAGTAAAGGTATTTGGATTAGCAGAGGTATTTTGAAGAGAAAAGAAACTACTTGCTCCTGCTAGTGTAACATCTCCTTGAAACTGATTGCGTCCAGTTCCTGTAAAACGAATACCTGTTGTATTATTTACTGTTGAACCTACTGTAAATGCTCCTTGAAAATCATTATCACCAATAAAATTAGATTGTACTCCTGTTCCAAAAGTTACAGTATTAGTAAAAATATTTGTGTTTGCTGTTCCATCACTTCCTGTAAAAGTAGCATTTATGTTGTTTGGAAGATTAAGAGCTTCTAAATATGTCTTTGGGCTATTTCCTGAAATTGTAAAATTAACACCTGCATCAAGAATAATATTTCTGAACGTAATACGGTTATTTGTATTTTCAGTAAACACATCTACATCAGTAGCATTCCAATCTATATCTGGCAATTCTTTTGCTTTTGCTCCTACATATACATCAGAGTTTGTTCCTACTGTACAATCAAAAAAAGCACCTGCTGCTGGAGTAATAAAATCAAAATTAGCATCATTTCTAAAATCCACTGACATACCTGTTGCTCTAAGAGTAAACCTAGAGCTTCCCATGTCTAATGAAGCATCAACAGCACTATTAGCATTTATTATTCTAACTTGAATATTAAAATTTGCTGTAATTAAATCTCCATCTACCATTCTTACTGTTCCTGTTGAATAAGTAGGTGCGCCTGATGTAACAGCTTCTTGAGTAAGATTAAAATCAGAATCAAATGTCCAAGTTACAGGATTTACAACTGTATTTCCTGCTGCTGCATTTTTATCAAAAAAAGCTCTCTTAAAACGCCTTCCGTTTGTATCTTCATCTGCTGGTGCTATCAGACCTAAATTAATAGTGTTGTTCAATGTAGCAGCAGTAAAGAAAGGAACTGTAAGTTCTTCAGTAGCCACAAAATAAATATTACGAATTTCGTTTGGCTGAACTCCACCTGTTCCGACAGTCATTGCGCCTGCTGTGTTTATATTTCCGAAGTCTAAATTTCCACCTACATACAAATCTGTATCTTCTCCAATAGACTGTAAACGAGGTGTATTAGTTACGCCTGTCCAATCCATATTTCTACAAAAAGCATCAGCATCCATATCAACTATTTGATTAACTGCTGAGAATGAACTTGCATCAAAAAACACATTGTCATAAATTGTAGGAGGACACTCTCCTGTCGTTCCACCCGAAGCAGAAGACCAGTTTGCTGCATCGTACCAATTTGCTGTACTTCCTGCACCTACAGCACTATGTACCCAATATAAATCTCGGCTTACTGTATTTCCTGTTACATTTATGTTATTAGCTGTTGTACCATTAGAAACATTAATTGCAGCACCAGAAGAAGCATCTATATTCTGAACTATTGCTCCTTCTAAAATTAAAGGATTTGCAAGTTGCAACCTTGCTTGAGTGGGAGGATTATTTGATGTGATAGTAATTGGATTCGAACAAAGCCCCAAAACATTTATATCTCCAGAAACTGTATTATCAGTAATAGAACTAAATGCAATCGTAGTTCCATTATTCATATTAATATCAGAGAATGAATTAATATTTGCAGCTCCTGAATTATTAAATGTCGCTTGTGCGTTATTATTTAAAGTAAATGCTCCTACAAAAGTAGTGTTTTTGTTTCCTCCTGCTATGAATGTACTTCCTATTCCACTAACAAGAGTTCCTCCAAATCTGCTATCATTAGCAGTATTAAACCTAACTGTTTTGTTATTTCCAAAAGAAAAATTACCAATTATATCATATCCTCCAGCAAAACTAGTAGTTCCATTTGTACCAAGGGTTACATTTCCATTAATAGTATTTCCTAGGTTTGTATTTACTCCGTTGATTGTTCCACCAACATTATTTCCTGTTGTAATATTATTATAAACTTTCGGAGAAGTTCCATTAATATTTAATTGTCCTCCATTTCCTGTTGTAATATCTCCAAATGTAATCAAATTAGTAGCATTTGTTTGAATTACTCTATTTCCTGCACCTGTATAGTTTAGGTTAGAAATTGTTTTAGAAGATTCTCCAGTTTCTATAGTGGTTGCATTTGCTGTAATGTTGATTGTACTTGTTCCAGAATTTAATGTAAAATTGGCATCATTCCTATAATCCAAAACAGTAGTAGAAGCACTTGTAAGTGTGATAGTTGAAGAACCTAAAGTTAGTGTTCTGTCAGGTACAAGATTATTATTAGTAGAAATTGTCCCAGAAACTACATCTTGATTATTTGTGTTTATTATTCCAGAATTTAATAATGTTTGATTCTGAACTAAATAAGCATCTTGAAATATCCATTCTCCTGCTGCACCTGTTTCAAAACGAACTCTATTAAGTCCTTTTCCATTCATTGTGATTGTTTGAGTAGTTGCAGAACCAAAAACTACAAGTCCTTCATAAGTAGGAGCATTTCCCGTTTGATTCATTGCTGCTGCAAAAGTAAGCGAACCTGCAATTGTCAGTTGAGCATTTCCTGCAAAAGTGGGTGTATTTGTTACTCCTGTCCAAGTCATATCTCTACATTGCCCAACTACATCCAAAGTTGCTGTCTGACCTGCTGCTGTAAAAGAAAAACTATTAAAAAACACATTATCTATAAGTGTTGGGATACATTCTCCTCCACCTGTTCCATTATTTGCAAGTGACCAGTGAGCAGGGTCAGACCAGTTTCCTGTTCCTCCTACCCAATATAAATCTCTTCCTATTATAGTATTATCCGTAAAATTTCCTGTTACAACTACACTAATACTATTCACTGTTACGTTTGCTCCAGTAGAATTAATTTGATTTACATTTACTCCACTCCACGTTTGAGGATTAGTAAAATTAACAGGTGCAGTACCTCCATCTCCAGATAAAACTACAGGGTTTGTACAATTTCCATTTGGTGTAAAAGTACCTGAAACAGTTGATATTGCTGCGCCATTAGCTGAAAATCTAAATGTACTTCCTTCTTCAACAGTAACATTACTAAATGAAGCTAAATTAGTATTTGAAAAGTCAGTAGTAGTAGCAGAAGCTGCTGTAAAATCTCCTATGAAAGTATAAGTATTAGCACCTGTAAAAGTAATTGATCTTGTCGTAGCTATATTTGTTGTTCCATTTACAGTAAGAGCATTGGCAGCACTAAAAGTAGCTCCAGCAACATCATAAATAAAATTGCGAACAGGTGCAGCTACATTTAAAGTAACCGTTCCTCCTGCTAACCCAGAAGCTCCATCAAAATTCACATCATCAGTTGCTGTGGGAATACATTCGCCTCCTGCGCCTCCACTTGTTAAAGACCAATTTGCTGTATTATTCCAGTTTCCTGTTCCTCCTACCCAAAAAAGATTTCTATTAGTTGTATTATCTGTAATTCCAGAACTTGTAGTAAGACTTCCACTTTCTAATGTTACACTTCCTGTGGCTGCTATATTGGTAACATCTGTATTTGTCCAAGTAGAAGCTGCTGTAAAAGTAACATTAGCAGTTCCACCAGTAGAATTAATCGTATTTAAAGCTGCACAAGTAGTTGTAGAATTAAATGTTCCTGTAACAGTAGTAGTAGCATCAGGTGTAAAACTAAACGTAGAACCATTTCCAACAGTGATATTATTATCAAAATCAACAGTTCCTAAAGAACTAAAAAGAGTTGTTGAAGTTGCACCTGCTGTATAATCCCCTACAAATGTATAGGTATCTGTTCCTTCAAAACTAATTGTTCTTGTAGTTGCAATAGTCGTTGTTCCATTTACAGTAAGAGCATTGGCAGCATCAAAAGTAGCACCAGCTACATCATAAATAAAATCACGAACAGGTGCAGCTACATCTAAAGTAACTGTACCACCTGCCAAACCAGAAGAACCATCAAAATTTACATCATCAGTTGCTGTGGGAATACATTCGCCTCCTGCGCCTCCACTTGTTAAAGACCAATTTGCTGTATTATTCCAGTTTCCTGTTCCTCCTACCCAAAAAAGATTTCTATTAGTTGTATTATCTGTAATTCCAGAACTTGTAGTAAGACTTCCACTTTCTAATGTTACACTTCCTGTGGCTGCTATATTGGTAACATCTGTATTTGTCCAAGTAGAAGCTGCTGTAAAAGTAACATTAGCAGTTCCACCAGTAGAATTAATCGTATTTAAAGCTGCACAAGTAGTTGTAGAATTAAATACTCCTGTAACAGTAGTAGTAGCATCAGGTGTAAAACTAAACGTAGAGCCATTTCCAATAGTTATACTATTATTAAAATCAACTGCACTTGTTCCTGTAAAACGAGTTTCAGAAGCTGCAACGGCTGTATAAGCTCCTGTAAAAGTATAGGTGTTTGTTCCTCCAAAAGTAATTGCTTGTGTAGAAGAGTTCGTAGAAGCTCCATTTATGGTAAGGCTATTTGTTCCATCATAAGAGAAAGCATTTCCACTAAACGTAAAGTTATTGGCTACACCTGCTACATCTAAGGTTACAGTATAACCTGCTACACCCGAATTAGCATCAAAAAACACATTATCTGCTGCTGTGGGGGCATTTGTATGAAAGGTAGCTCCTCCTGAAGTAGTAACCCAATGAGTAGCAAAGTCACTCCAATTTCCTGTGCCTCCAATCCAATAAAAATCAGCAGCATTTAGTTGAAGAGTTAAAAAAAAAGAAAAAAGAAAAAGAAAAAATACCCTTCCCCCTTTTTTTAAGAAATGTATATTTTTTGTATTCATATTTTGCATAACTAATTTTCTTTAAGGATAAGTATGTAAAATTTGTATTATCAAATTTCACTAAAAAAGTGTTTGATTTTTTTTATAATAAATGATTTGTAAATTCTTTGAAATCTATATTTTGCTTTTATTAAAAATGAGATTTACTCCGTAAATCTTAAACAAAGATAACTATTTTTAATTATATCTCGGATGTTCTTTGTTTAAAAGAAATTAAATTGTGTATTATTAAATGTACTTTTTTTTAAAAAAACATTCTAATACTACTTTAATTTCGTTTTTGTGGCAAAAAATGCAACTATCTGTCATGATTAATATAAAAAATTAATATACTATAAAAACGCTGCATTTTATCAAAATCGTATAAGATATGATTTATTATTTCATTATAAAATACAATTCCATTAGAATATTAATTAAATCTACAATTTAAGTTTTTTGTCCTTATTTTTGACAAAAAATTATAGTTTTACTCTACATAAAATATAATTATAATTTATTAGAAGATTCAACCTTATAGACATAGAAGTTGTTTGAAGAAAAACAAAACAATGTTCTGTAACACACAGAATACTAGATTAAAACATTTACATTTTTAAATTACTTCATAATGAAAAAACTAATCCTAATTGACCCAAATCCTGTTCTTTGTAACGAATGGAAAAAACCTTTTAAAAACTATAAAGAAGTAGAAATAGTAAATGGATACTTTGAAGAATTAGAAGAGTTTGATTGTATGGTAAGTGCTGCTAATTCTTTTGGTTTAATGGATGGAGGAGTAGATTATGCTATCATTAAGTATTTTGGAGCAGACTTAGAAAAAAGAGTTCAACAAAAAATCATAGAAAAATATAGAGGAGAACAACCTGTTGGAACTTCAATGATTGTGGAAACCAAACACAATAAACATCCATTTATTGCTCATACACCTACAATGAGAGTTCCACTAACTATTTCTAGAACTGATAATGTTTATAAAGCTATGTTTGCACTACTTTTGAGTGTTCATTATCATAACAATGAAGCTAAAAACCAAATAAAGATTAATACAGTTGCATGTTGTGGATTAGGAACGGCAACAGGAAGAGTTTCAGAAGATGAAGCTGCTAGGCAAATGCAACTCGCTTATAAAAACTTCAAAAACCCTCCTTCAAGAATAGATTGGAATTATGCTTCTCAACGTCAAAATGAAATTATTTTTGGTGGAGGTTTGTTTTAAATAAAAAATATAAATCCATTACTGAAAATGTTTCCTTACAAACGAAATCATAAACCTCCTGTTTTAGTGCGTGTACAACGACTTATTGAAAAATATGATAAGAAAATAGCTTTAGTACATGCAAGGGGATATTTACAACAATATTATCACAACCAAGATATTTTAGATGTCATAGCTGATTTGGAATATCAAAATGGAAATATAGTAGAAGCTGGACGTTATTGGTATTTTTCAAAAGAACATAATCCAATTATTAGAAAAGCTATTTATAGCTTCGAAAAAAGATATGGTTTTAGTAAACCTCTAATTTTAAGAAAACTAATTTTTCATCACTTCAAATCTCCAGCAAACTTCAATATTTCTACTAAAATAGGATTATATGAAATGATAAAAAGTATTGAGAATGAAGAAGGAGAAGTTCCAAGTTATTGCAAAACCTATTATGAACATTTTAAAGTGGCATTAAATAAAAAGTAGTTTATACCAAAATAAAATCTATTTTTCCCTTTAGATTTCTCGTTCAAGCATTTTGCTTGGACGCTCTTTTTTGTCAGCATATGCTGACGAAATAGATAGATACAAGATAGAATCTTGCACCAGTGAAGTTTAATATTTATTTTGGTATTATGAATAATTTTGAATTGAAATAACATTCTTAAAACAAAAAGCCTATCCATTTATAAAAATGAATAGGCTTTTAACCTTTCTAGAAAATCAATTATTCTTAATCCTCTTTTCGTTCTGCAATAACAGTAGCTTTCGGACTTGGACTAATCCACTCAGAAAGTTGGTCTGCCATCAAATACATTGCAGGAACAACCACAAGTGTAAGGAAAGTAGCGAACACCAAACCGAAGATAACAGCCCAAGCCATTGGTCCCCAGAAAGTTGCATTATCTCCTCCCATATAAAATTGAGGGTCAAACCTAGAATAAAGTGTTACAAAATCTATGTTCATACCTGTTGCAAGTGGAATAAGTCCTAAAACGGTCGTAATTGCTGTTAGAAGTACAGGACGAAGACGAGTATAACCAGCCTTTACAACAGCTTCCAAAAATTCAGTTTGAGGCAAATGTTCTTCTTCATCAAGACCTAATTCTTCCTTTCGTTTAGCTCTCACTTGGTCGGTATAATCAATTAGTACAATCGCATTATTTACAACAACACCAGCTAATGAAATAATACCAATACCAGTCATGATGATAATAAAATCCATTTGGAAAATTACCAATCCTAACATTACTCCAGTCATACTAAAGATTACAGAACCCATAATAATAAATGGCTTAACGATAGAGTTAAACTGAGAAACCAAAATTAGCGAAATCGCAGAAACAGCAATTAACATCGCTTTTGCCAAAAATGCCATTGACTTTGCTTGTTCTTCTTGCTCTCCTGTCAGTTTTATGCTATATCCTTCTGGTAATTTATGACTTTTGATAAGCAATTTGATTTGTGCTACAATCTCATTTGCATTATACCCTTCCACAATTCCAGAACTTACAGCCACCATACGGTCTAAGTCTTTACGTCTTACAGAACCATACGACGAACTATAATCAATCTTAGCAATCGCCGAAATTGGAACTTGATGATATGTACCACGATTATCTCTAAAGGTAATTACTTGATTCATCAAAGCTGAAATATTATAACGGTATTTGTCTTGCAAACGAAGTTGAATAGGAAAATCATCATCGCCGTCTTTGTACTTCGAAATTTCTTTTCCAAAAATAGCTGTTCTTAATGTCATTGCTACTTGGCTTGTCGAAAGTCCAAACAAACGAGCTTTTTCTCTATCAATCGTCAATATTAATTCAGGTTTTCCAGTTTCAGCTTCTACAACTAAGTTGTCAAGTCCTTGGATTCCTGCATCTTCAATCATTTGTTTTACCTTTTCGCCTTCTTTTACCAAAACATCATATTCAGCTCCTGAGATTTCAATATTTACAGGTTTCCCTACTGGAGGACCATCACGGTTTTTGTCCGTCTTGATTTTGACTCCTGGTATCGTTTTCATTTCAGCAGAAAGTTTTTTCATAATTTCAGATGTACTAATTCCTTTTCTATACTGAAATTCATAAAAAGCAACAGCAATACGTGCTTTGTGAGGTGTTGCACCACTTCTACCAAAATTATCTTGTGGGTCGCCTGATTCTTCTCCTACATTTATTCCGATTGATTTAATAATTTCATCATACGGAGCAAGAATTTTGTAGGCTTTCTTTTCGATAGTTTCTGCAAACTCATTTGTCGTTTTGATGTCCGTTCCTAGAGGAGCTTCTACATACATATAAACAAATAGGGGTTCACTATCAGGAAAAAGACTTGTTTTTAGCCCTACATTTCCTACCAAAACAAAACTCAAGACCAAAAGAAAAAACATTCCGACAGTTAGAAGATAAGGGCGAGAACCTTTCAAAAGGTAACGTAAAGTTCTCATATACACATTTTCCAAACGAGTCAATAATTTGTTTTGAAACCAGTTTGAAGCAGGTGTAAGCAGATAAACATTTGCAAAAATAATAATCCCTAAAGTAGCTAATAAGTTTGGAAGCGTATATGTCATTCCTTCTACAAAACTAGCTGATACATATAAAACTCCTGCTAAAGCACTCATTACAAAGGCAGCAATCAACCAATTTTTGATTCCTTTTTTGCCTACTCCTTCTACTTTCATAAAATAAGTAGAGAAAACAGGATTAATAACCAAACCTACAAATAGCGAAGAAGAAAGGACAATAATCAATGTAATTGGCATATATTTCAAAAACTCTCCCATAATTCCACCCCAAAAAGCAAGAGGAACAAAGGCAGCCAAGGTAGTAGCCGTCGAACTAATGATAGGCCAAGCCACTTCACTTACACCCATCAAGGCAGCTTTTTTGGCAGAATATCCCTCTTCCATAAACCTAAAGGTATTCTCAATAACAACAATCGCATTATCGACAAGCATTCCGAGAGCCAAAATAAGGGCAAACAAAACAACAATATTGATACTCACTCCTACTAAATTCAAAACCATAAAAGAGATAAGCATCGATAACGGAATGGCAACACCTACCAAAAGTGCATTGCGAAGTCCCATAAAGAAAAGCAAAACCACAACTACCAAGATAACACCTGAAATAATATTATTGATAAGGTTAGAAATTTGCATTTCCATGTTTTCAGATTGGTCATTTACAATCGTAACATCTAGTGTAGAAGGAAAATGAGAACCTTGTGCTTTCTTCAAAACTTCTTTAATCAGCTCGGCTGCTTCAATAAGGTTTTCGCCACTACGTTTTTTTACTTTCAAAGAAATTACTGGCAAACTTCCTTTTTCTTCAAAATTATTTCCTGTTGCTAATCTAGCATAACTAGAACGTTCTACATAGGAATCTTTTACTTCGGCAACTTCATTGAGATAAATCGGTTGATTATTTTCAGATTTTACAATAATCCCATTAAGCTGACTTACATCTTTAAACTCTCCAACTACACGAAGCGAACGACGGTAGCCTTCCGTCAAAACATCGCCACCAGAAGCTGTTAAGTTTTCTGAAAGAATGGCATTTTCAATATCTTGAAAAGATACTTTACGAGCAGCCATTTTATAAATATCAGCATTGATTTGAACTTCTCTATCACGGTCGCCAGTAATTACAACTTCCGAAACTTGCGAAAGTTCTTCTAGTTCGTCTTGTAAATACTCAGCATATTCTTTGAGTTTTGCTTGTTCGAAATCTCCTGAAAGATTTATTTCCATAATCGGAATTTCAGAAAAATCTACTTCCAAAACATTTGGGTCTTGATCTAAATCTTTCGGTAAATCCTTTTTGGCTTTATCAACAGCATCTTTTACATCAAGGACAGCATCCGAAACTTCTACATCTTCATTAAATTCGATAATGACAGCCGAAGCATCTTGAACTGAAGTAGAAGAAATTTTCTTTACTCCTTTGAGTGATTTTAATTCTTTTTCTATCGGACGAGTAATCAGATTCTCAATATCGATAGGAGAGTTCCCTGGATAAACTGTCTGGACATAAACCGTCGGCATCACAATTTCTGGAAACTGCTCTTTTGGCATTACTATATATGAAAACCATCCTGCAGCTACAAAAAGAAGCGTAATAATGAATACACTCGTAGAGTTTTTGATGGAGAACTTAGACAAGCCAAAAATTTCGAATTTTGTGTCTTGCTCAAGTTCTTTTTTAGGTTCTGGTTTTTTATTAGAGTCTAGTTTTGTTTCGCTCATCGTTTTGGTTTTTTAATGAGTTTGAGTTTTATTTCTAATTCTCTAGCGCAAGATTCTATCTTGTGCTTACTGTTTCGCAAGCATATGCTTGCAGAAAAAATATGTCCAAGCATATGCTTGAACGAGAAATATTTATTTTTTATGACTTAATGAAACGAACATTTTCTCCGTCCACTACTTCATTGTATCCTTTACTGATTACTTCATCAGTAGCTGAAAGTCCTTCAGTTACAACAGTTGAACCTTCATACGACATTCCTGTTTTTACAACTACTTTTTTAGCTACTTTTTTTCCAGCTTCCTCTTTAACAACATACAAAAACTTATCTCCACTTGTTCCTATTTGAATCAAGTTAGTAGGAACTGTAATTGCTTCTTCTTGTTGAAAATCATTGATTTTAACAGTTCCAACAAGGTTTGGTTTGATAGCTCCGTCTTTATTTGGAAGGTCAATCTGAACTTTAAAAGTACGGTTTGCAGTGTTAATTGTCTGTCCTACAAAAGATATTTTTTGTTCCATTTCAGTACCTAAAGCACTAAAGAAGATTTTTACTTTATCACCTTTTTTGACAGCAGAAAGGTAGTTTTCAGAAACATCGGCTACAAGTTGCACATCAGAAACATTAATAACACGAGCAATCGGCATAGCTGGATTTGCTAGTTCACCTTGTTTTGCATAAACTTCATCGATAGTTCCCGAAATTGGGGATTTGACTACTGTTTTACTCATCTGTTGTTTAAGTGTAGCAATGCTGTTTTCTAAAGATTCTTTTTGATTTTGAGATTGTAGGTATTCGATTTCTGAACCTATTTTTTGTTCCCAAAGACGTTTTCTTTTTTCATAAACTGTTGTAGCAAGTGAAAGGCGAGTTTCAAGTTCTGCTACTTGTTTGTTAAAAGTTCCTGCATCAAGTGTTGCAATTACTTGTCCTGCCGAAACTCTATCTCCTTCTTTTACTTTTAGAGAAACAATCGTTGCTGGCATTTCAGGCAAAATATTTACATTTTTGTCTGATTCTACTGTTCCTTGTACTTCAATATAATGATTGAAAGTTTCAGATTTTACAGGCATTGATTCTACCAATTTTGAAGGATTTTCTTTTTTTGCAGCTTCACCTAGTGCATCTTCAAGTTGAGCAATTTCGCCTTGAAGTTCCATTAGTTCATTGCGTTTTTTCTCTAAAGCAGCCTTTTTTTCTTCTGGAGTTTTAGGTTCTTTTTCTCCACAAGAAGAAAGAAAAGAAAGGGAAAGAATAGCTACAAGCAAAAAAGATAAATAGCTTTTTTTATTAGAATATTTCATAGTTCAATTACGAATTAAAAATTACGGATTACGAATGTTTTTTGATGTTGAATGAATTAAATGCAAATTTCGTTTTAACCACAGAGGTTAGAGTTTAGAGAGAAATACAAATACAAATTTCTTTATTAAACACAGAGTTACAGAGAACACAGAGAATGAAATGAAATTGCATTTTGAAATTAACTGGTAACTGATTACTGTTCACTAGTAACTGTATATAAAGTTCCTTGTGCTTTCTGCATATCAATTTTGGCAACCATTGCATCATATAAAGCTGAATAGTAATTTGTTTGAGCTTCTTTGTATGCTGTTTCAGCTTCCACAACTTCCAAATTTGAACCTACACCTTCTTCATATTTGATTTTGGTTACTCTAAAAATTTCTTTGGCTAACTCCATATTTTCTTCTTGAAATTTGAGTTTGTCAATGCTATTTTTGAGTGTAATTTGTGACTGAGCAACTTGAAGGTTTACTACTCTTGAAAAATCACGCATCTGATTTTCTGTTTTCAAAAGTCTAAATTTTTCTTGTTGTACTAAGTATTTTTTCTCAAAAGAATCAAAAACAGGAACATTCAAACTAATTCCGAAAGACCCATTAGCTACCCATCTGTCACTTGCAAAAGGAACTAAATCTTTCGTTTCTGCTGAACCCATATTTGCACCATAATTTGCAAAAAATGAAAGTGTAGGCAAATAACGAGCTTTATATTCTTTGATTTGAAGTAAGTTGAGTTCTTTTTGAGTTTGGAGTAATGAAAATTCAATGCGCTGTTCTGGATTTATTTGAGCAACTAACGCATCAGATTCATTGATTTCTAATTTTTCTAATGAACCACTAACAGTCAGTTTGTCTTCCTGTTCTAATCCCATCTGAAATTTGAGAAGCATATCACTAAGTTCTATCAAACGCTCAAAATTCTGAATTTCCATTTTGATATTATTTGAAGAAACTTTTAGTCTATCAGCATCAATTTTTTCAGCAAAACCATTTTCATAAAGAGCCTTTGTTTGTTGATAAACAGTATCAAGTCTGTTGTAATTTTGCTTTAAAAGCTCTAAACGTTCTCTATTAATAAGAAGCGAATAATAGGCTTTACTGACTGATTCTGCAATTTCTATTTTTGACTGTGTGATTTGTTTTTCAGAAAGTTCTGTATAAGTAGAAGCAGCCTTCAAACCTAGAATATACGAACCACTAAAAACAAGCTGTTGTACTTCGATTTTTGATTGTCCTACATATTGAGGTTGAAATTCTACACCTACAAATGTCCCTTCTGGAGCTTGTGGATTCAAGATTTGAGCAGGCAGAAAGTTTACAGGAACTTTGTAATTATCAATCAAAGAAAGTGAAGCATTTACTTGTGGCAATCCGATAGAACGAACTTCTCCTACTTTTGCTTTAGCAATTTGATTGTCTAATTGTGCATTTTTCACTTCTACACGGTTTTCGATGGCATATTCTATACATTGTTCTAGTGTATAGTTTTCCAAATTTTTAGTGGTAGTAGAATTTTGGGTATTTTCTTGTGCTTTTAAATCACTTCCAAAAAGGAAAGTTAAAAATAAGACAGAAAATAAAGTTAAAAATCGATACATTATAATTAAGTAGTTGATTGAATAATTAAAAATAGTTGAGTAGAAATCGTTGCTTAATTGAAAAACTCTACACTTTCTAGTGCTTTTGTTAGTGTATGATGTCCTTCAATAGTTACAAGACCATATAAAAAATGCTTGAAAATTTGGAACTGTACGTCTCCGATATTATATGTTTTTTGAGAAAAAACTTGAGGATTAAAGATAGATTCGACTTGTGCCATTCGCATTCTTGCAATTACTTCTGGGTCAATATCTTCTCTATATAATCCTTCTTCTTTTCCTCTTTCCATATTTGCTTTTATTCCCTTAATAATTTTTTCTTCTTTGTGCCTTAAAAACATTTTCCATGCTTTTGGGTAACTGCGCTGCAAATCCAAAATCAGAGAAGGATGAAAATTGAGAAAAAACTGTCTGTTGTATTCCATAATTTTCAAAACTTGGTCAATCGCATTTTCAGCTTTTTGAGAAGCCTCTTCCATATTGCAATGCTCATTTTCAAGTTGATGTTCGGCACAGAGATAAACTAATTCTGCTTTATCTTGAATGTATTGATACAATGTTTTTTTAGACATAGCAAGTTTGCTGGCTATATCGTCCATTGTTACGCTGCGAAGTCCGTACGTCCAAAAAAGTTCTTGTGCTCCTTCTACTATTGTTTTCTTAACAGCTTCAAATTCCTGCAATTCTTTTTCGTTTGACTCTTTCGATTCGTCTTCTTGATTTGATGTATTATCTAAATTAGATATGTCCATTTTAGTAGTTCACTCCTTATTTATTTTATTAGTTTGAAAAGTTTAAAATTCAGTCTAAGTCTTTAGCTCTGAATTTACACTTGCAAAACTATGGAAACTAAATCAATTTTCAAAGTTTCCTGCGTTTATGGAGTTACTAACGTTTCTTATTTTTTTTAGTTTAGATTTTTGGTGTGAAAGTGTGTTAAAAAAAATAGCATAAAAAAACCTATTTCTATTAAAAATAGGTTGGCTTACTCTAAACTATGGGCAAAGCTTTTGCACAAACACGAAAAAGTTAAAATAGGTTCATTAAAATCAATCCAACAAACCTAATTCTTTGGCGATGTCGTGGGTAAGTTTGGAGAGGGGGCGAAGGTGGAAATTTTCTTCTTCCATAATTCCGTTGGAAAGATGGCGAATTACGTCTTCTCTATTTCTAAAAAAAGTGCCTTCGTATTTTTGGAATAATTCATCAATATACGAATCTGGATAAGTAACTTGTTTTTGGATAAGTTCTAAAATTTGGTCTTTGTGTGAACTGTACAAAGATTGTAGTGAAAAACATTTCAAATTAGATTTTATAATGTCATCTTTTAGATTAAGTCTTATTTCAATGCTATTTTGGTCATAATAGAATTTTGAATCTTTTATTTTTAAATGAAATTTTAAAAGTTCTTTATTCCAATATCTTTCATCATACGGATTTAAGTCAATTTTTTTAGATGATTTTACATGATTACATACTTTACAACTTGGAATTAAATTGTAAAAAGAAATTGCTAAAAAAGGAAATTTCTCCTTTGGATGAAAATGGTCTATTTCGGAAGTTCTCTTTCTAGTTTTCTCATCAATATTTTGAATATAATTACGATTACAATAAGGACAAACATCAATGCCTAATTCTTTTACTAAATGATAAGCATTGTAGGGATTGTTTCTTGTGCCATATTGAGTAGTTGATTTTGCAAAATCTTCATATAGTTTTTTTAATTTTTCAATTTCAGAAGAATATTTTTCTTCTTTTAATTGAACTGCATATTTTTCTAATTCTTGAGGTTTTGCCTTTACAAGAGTTTCAAATTTTACATTTCTATCCTTACACCATTTCAAAACATTTTCATAATCTGTTTTAGAGAAATCAGTAATGTCTCTTTTTGATATTAATTCCCAATGCCTTTGCGCTAGTTTCTCTAAATCTCTATGTTGTATTGGAATCATTTTATTCGTGTTTGTAAACTATTGATAGTCTTTTTAAAATAAAACTGTCGGACACTTTCAGAAGTGTCAGTACAGTTCAAAACCTAACTATCTGACACCTTGAAGGTGTACTGATAGAGTATTTTTAGCATTTAAGAATCAGTACCATTATTATTTTCTAGTTTTCCGATTAACTAATCCACGCAATTTTCTTAGTTCTTTTTCTAATCGTTCTATTTTATCATCATGCTCATCTACTTTTCGAAGGCGTTTGCTATCCAAAAGTTTTTGCAACATCGTTTTTACAATCGGTTCTCCAATCATTGAAATAATTATTTCACAATGTTCTATTTCTTCTTTTTCTAGTTTTGACTTATCTAATAATTTAATTACTTCATCAATTTTATCTTGTGCAAAAGTGCCTGTAAGTCCATCTTTCATGAAAAATGAATTAGTCAGCAATGTATGAATATTTGCCCCAAAAGTCTGTTTCATTGCTGTTGGTTGAGCTACAATACATTTACCATCTGCCCCTTTCTCCAAAAAAATAACATTCTCTTTCGGCAAATCAGAAACCAAAAAAGGAGAGTGAGAAGTTAGAATAAGTTGGATTTGTTTGTTTGGGAATATCTTTGGTAAAGTATCAAGCAAGATTTTTAAATACTGCTTTTGCCATTGGGGATGTAAACCTAATTCGCCTTCGTCTATAATAATCATTATACTATTTTTAGTATTAGATTTCCCTAAATTCTGAAATGTAGAAAGTTGAAATAAAAGAGCATCTTCTCCTCTACTTAAATGTTGAATTTGATTGTCTTTTTTTAAATCGAAATCAAAAAAATAAAAATTATTATCATATGATTCAATAAACTCTTGTGTATATTTATCTTCTATGTAAAGAGTTAAACATTTATTTACATTATCATAGTTCTTTTCTTCTAAGCTATCTATAATTTCAAATAGAGAAATAATATATTTAAAAAAATCAAAATGACGTTTAATATTCAAATCTTCGAAATACAATAAATAATCTTGTATATAAGTCCTATAATTGACTATATCATTTTGCTTGTTTATGATATATCTTGGGTCTAGTATAAATTCAAACTCTTTTCTTTCATTTTCAGAGAGAATGACAGTATCATTAAATATCTGAACTATTACCATGTGAATTTTTGTTGTCATTAATTCATATAGACACATAAAAATATATTCTTTGTACTCAATAAAGTTATTGGCTCTGTTTCCCCGATTCTCTAAATTTATTTGATGGATTAAAGGTTCAAATCCAGAACCATCATATTCCATAGATTCTTCATCTAACTTTCTCATTATATCTAATAGGTCTATGTTTTTTACATTTACATTTAAAGAATCTATTTCTAGTATATTATTTTGTATTAGAAAGTTTACTTGAAAAAATACTTTTTCACTATTTAATCTACGATTATCTTGTAATAATTCAGCACTATAAGCATCATAAAGTTGATTCACAGATGTTTGAACCCATTTAAAATTAGAATTTCTATTAATATCACTAGGTGTGGTAAAGTATTCATATTTTAAAATAGAATATTCTATTGAATGTAAAACTGAACTAAAAATTGACTCAACTTTTATTTTATTGTTAATTATTTTTACTTGCTTATTTTTTTTAACGATTTGAATGTAAGAGTATTCATTTGTTGAATTTATACTTAGAAATTCCAAAACCGAACTCTTCCCTGCTCCATTCTCCCCAACAATAGCCGTAACATTTGTTATTCCATAATCTGTATTTTTTGTTGTTTCATCTTTGAAAAAATCTTTATAAAATTTTTTTTTATCTTCTCGTTCTTTCAAATCCATTTTATCCTCTAATTTTCCACCAATTACTTTTCCTTCTTCATCAAAATCAGTAGGAGTAAATTCGAATTTATACAACGGACTAAAATTAAATCCTTGTCGGTAAATATTTTTATAATCTTCAATCCAAAGATAAAGGAGTTCCATAGTAGTTTTTTGAGTAAGAAGTAGCGTTTTAGGAATAGAAAACAAGATACAAAACATAAATACTCAAACCTATAAGGTTTCCAAAACCTTATAGGTTTAAACCAAAAAAAAACCTATCTCTACTAGAAATAGGTTTTGTCTATATTCAAAATGAAAGAATCAAAAATTAAAATCTATATTTTCAATTTTTCAGAACAGTCTTAGAATTTTTTAGAACCATCAGTTTGCACCACAAAACGCAACGTATAATGTCTTGAATCTTCAAGAGGTGCAGTAGTTGGGTCAGCAGGAGCATTTTTGTAATAACTCACAATCTCTACTTTTGCATATTTTTCGTCAGCAGTACGGATAACCAAAATTTTTCCTGCAATCGGACTAATTACATGAGTAGTTGGGTCGTAATTGTACCAACCTTTTCCAGAACCTGATGTAATAGCTAAATCAGTAGGAGAATTATCTTGATTGAATGTTTGGCTTTCAGGAATTTCTTGTAATTCGTCAAAAAGACCATCAAAAATATATGCGCCACCTTGTCCTGTTCGGATTGCGCCACCGTTCACAATGATTGTAGAACCTCTAAAACCAATATCCCATTTTGTAGAAGCACTATCTGTGTTGGCAATAATTTTATTTTCACGCAAACTAAAAAGCGTAAAATTTCCAGTCGTTCCCATTGGCATTCCTGTTGTTGGGTCAATCTGAATTGGGTCTGCAATAATATTACTTGCTGTTTCTACTGTCAAAGGTTCTGGAGTTGGGTCTTCATTATCATCATCCTTACAAGAAGAAAAAATAAAAAGACAAGTTGCTAAAAGTAAGATTACGTTTAAAGAGAAAATTTTCATGGCTGGTTAAAATTTGAGTTGGTTGAAGTTAATGTAAAACAGACATCCCTGTCTGTTGGAAAAATAAAAGATTGTTTTTTTCACAGACTAGGAAGTCTGTGGTACAAGAATGCTAAGGTTTTATCCACAAAAGAGGTTTAAATTTTTTGTATTCTTTCGCTATCAGAATAATATTAATTGCCAAAAAACCACCTGTTTGGAAGAGTTCGGCTGTGTCATTAGGTTCAAGAAAAAAATGAAATAAGAAAATATGTAGCGTAATCGGAACAAGCATAAGCGCACCTACAAAGCTCATATAGTGGCTCAGAATCATCAAACCAAAAACGATTTCACAGATTCCTAAAAGCTGCCAAAAATAACCTGTTTGTTTCATTCCAAAAATGTAGTTTTTGATAACAAGTATATTTGGTTTTTCTCTAAGTTTTTGGCTGCCTTCTGTTTCAATTTGCGTAATCATTTGGGTAGGTTCAGGCAATGGTTTTGCAAATTTTTGATAGCCACCATAGAGCATTATTCCTCCCAAAATCAGACGAATAGTGATGAAAAAGATGTTTTTGATAGTTTTTGAGTTCATTGTTTTTTTTGTTTGTTAGTTCAAGCGTCGACGCTTGAACTAGATATAATAATTATTTTTTTTGAATTAAAAACTGCATTCTTACCCACAACAAACGCCCTGCAAGTGTTGGAATAAAACTTTCGTCTTTATAATTAAATAGATTATCTGCTCCGATTTGCAGATTGAGTTTTTGTTTTAAAAATTGTTTTCCTGTTGAAATATTAACTGTTGTATAGCCTTCGACATATTCATTTGGCGCATCTAAAATCAAATTTCCGTTTCGGTCGCCAAAACCGTATTTACTTCTATAAATGGCTCTGATATTTGCCGAAAAACCATGTTTTGAATTTTGATAAAATAATTTTGTATTTGCCATGTGGTTGCTTCTTCCCATCAGTCCACCATAATCTGATTTTGAAAGACGCTTTGTTTCTAGTGTTTCAGGATTTCTAGCAAAATAATTTCCGTCTTCTATTTCACTTAAAACCGTTTTGTCCTTGGCTTTTAAGTATTGATAACCTGCCGAAAAAGTAAGCGAAGAACTAGAATTTGAAGAAGGAGAAAGAATTGAATAACTCAGTTCTGTTTCCATTCCTTGCGTAAAAATGCTATTGAGATTTGTATAGCTAAATAAATTCTGTCCATTTGTTTTGCGAGCCACAACTTGCGTTTCTATCAAATTATCGACATCATTTCTGAAAAAATTAGCTTTCAGAATTAGTCTTGGTATTGGCGTATATTTTATTCCAAGATTATAAGAAACAGAACTTTCTGCTTTTATTTCTTGAATATCATCAGGATTTAATACCACTTCTGCTATTTGTCCTGCTTGTTGTAAATCTGCAATACCTTGTTTTATTTCCTCTGTTCCAAAGACAGAATACCCCACAACATTATTCGTAAAATTGAGATAAAGTTGTCTAAAATCAGGCGTTTTGAAACCCATTCCTGCCGAAGCTGTCAGACGAATTTTAGGTGAAATTTGATAATAAGAGGCTATTTTTGGACTTAATTGATTTCCATAAATAGAATGTGAATCAAATCTAGCTCCCAATGTAATATTAGATTTATCACTAAGAAGAAACTCATGTTGAGCAAAAATATAGTTGGTTTGAAGGCGTTTTTTATCTGTGTAACGAGTAGAACTTACCGATTCATTGACACTTCCAACACCTGCTGTCAGAAAATGCTTTTCATTGAATGAATAAACACTTTGAAATTCTGGACGAAGAAAAGTCTGGTCAAAAAAAGTTTCATCATAGACAGAATTATCATTCTCATAAAGAAGTTTCGAATCTGTTTGATAATTGGAATAATAAAATCTAAAATAAGTACGCCATTTTTTTGTAACTCTCCAATCCAAATTAGTCAGCATGTTATAATCATTAACTTTTCCATCACCCGAAACTTGTTCTTCTCCTACTTCTGTGCTTGCACCAAATCTTGATTTTTGACTTTCTTCAAAATACCTTCCTGAAACTGAAAGACTTATTTTATCACTAAAATTATATTTGATTTTACTCTGAAACGTATAATTATGAAATGGTTCAACAGTTTTTCCATAACTATTTGGTGTAAAATCATACCCATTACTTCCATACCGATTAGCAAAAGCTGTAATGGCTAATTTTTCTTTTTTGGTCTGAAAGGAAAGAGCCAAATCGCTTGTTTGATTTGTTCCATAACGAGCCGAAATACTTCCTTCTGTACCTTTCGGATTTTTTGTGATGATATTAATAACTCCTGCCAACGCCTCTGAACCATACAAACTAGAACTTGCTCCTTTAATAATTTCGATGCGTTCGATATTTCCTACTGCAATGCGTGAGAGTTCTAAAGTTCCTGCTGTTCGTCCGATTATTGGTTCGCCATCAATCAAAATAAGCGTATAATCTGGGTCAAAACCTTGCAATTGAACGCCTTGTCCGTGTTCTTGAAGAAGAGTAAGTCCTGTTTGTTCTTGCAAAACATCACTCAATCGCAAACTTCCCATCTGTTGAATTTGCTCTTTATCAATGATTATCATGGGAATAGGAATTTCTGAAAGCAGTTTTTCACTCCGAGTAGCTGTTATGACAACCTGCTCCAAGTCTTCTGTTTTGATGTTTGCCTCATTGTTCTTCGTATTATTTTCTAAAGTATCTGACTCTATTTCCAAGTGCTTTTTATTGTTTTTTTGAGCATACAAATTATGATTAAAAACTGTTAAAATAATTAAATATAAAAGAATAGAAAGAGTATTTTTTTTCATGGCTATTGAAAAATATCAGTAGTAATTTATGGTTGTGAAAAAATATCAGTAAGATTCATTTTTTCTAAAAAATCCAATCAAATTATGCTAAATCCTTGATTTGCAGAATTATAATGGCTATTAAAGCCTTTTTGGTTATTTTTAATGACACAAAATTAAGTTTATTTAGACTAATTACAAATAAATATTGAAAAATTTAGCGAAATAATTTTTATTTAATCTAAATAAGAATAAATTTGCACCATCAAACACTGTCTAAAGCAGTCAATTTGATGATTTATTACTATTGTTTATTTTTAATACAAAAAAATACTTTTATGAAAAAGAAATTTCTCTTTTCGACGGTTCTATTCCTATGCTTATTTTCTAGTGTGATTTTGAGTGTTGCTTTTACTTCTCCTTCTGATAATGACCCAAATCCAAAGGACAAACAAGCTATTAAATCTATGTGTGGATGTTATGAGGTAAGTTTTGATTTTGCTGAAACGTTTGCATCAGATACAAGCTATCAGTTTCATGACAATTATACAGCAAGTGCTTTGGAGTGGGTTGAACTAGTGGAAGAAACTCCTACTTTTATTTCTATGCAACATCTTTTGATTGCTAATGATACTATGATTATTAAACATTGGCGACAAGATTGGAGCTATGAAAATACAGATTTTTACATGTATGATAAGGAAAATCAATGGAAATTTGTGCAAAAACCAAAATCAGAAGTAGCTGGACAATGGACACAAAAAGTATTTCAAGTAGATGATAGTCCACGTTATGAGGGTTCTGCAAGTTGGGTTCATGTGGATGGTCGTCAGTATTGGGAAAACACTACAGATAGTCCACTTCCTAGAAGAGAATATACAAAACGCAAAGATTATAATGTAATGATTCGTAGCAATCGCCACGAAATTACAAATGAAGGCTGGTTGCATGAGCAAGACAACGATAAAGTTTTGCGTGTAGATAATAAAGCAGATTTTAAGATTGCTAGTGAAAAAGGAATGAATATCTATAAAAAGGTAGATGATTCTCGTTGTAAGTCTGCTAAAGGTTGGTGGAAGGAAAATAAAGATTTTTGGGAAGTGGCTAGAGCAGAATGGAATACTGTTTTTGCTAAAAACAAAGACTTAAAACTTAAAAGAGTAGTTGATAAAAAACCTTTATTTATGCACCTTTTTCCTTTAGATAAAACGCAAACAGATAAGATACAGCCTATCATTTCAGAATTTGTGGAAGAAAATTAAAATAGAATTACTCGGTAACTAATTTATATTTTTGTACAACAAAAAAACCTATTGCATTCAATGGAATAGGTTTTTGTTTTTTAAGTAATTTTCAGTAAACAAAGAACAACCGAACTATTTACTTTTTCTTTTGAAGAAAAATACGTACTTTACTATCCAATTCATAAATAATGTATCAAATGTAGATTTTTTGCGTAAAATCAAATAAATTTCAAAAAAAATGATGTATTGATTTTATTTCTGTTAATTTTTGTTTAGTTTCGCTATTGATACTTTACTCTAATACTAAATATTATAGAGGTTTATCTTTAGAAACTAAATATTAGGATACATCATCTAAATAATCGTAGTGTTTTGTCGAAAAAATAGTGAATCTTATCCGATTTATGATGATTTTCGAAGAAAAGATAAGGTATTTGATACTACATTAAAGTATATTTGAATTATTGGAGTGGAACTAATAAACTTAATTTGAACTCAATTTTGAGTTGAGTTTTGAGTTTCAGTTTTTTTCAAAAAAATTATATTTAATTCTAGATTCTAGGCGTATGGATAACGATTTCGTCATATATGATTTTTACGACCAAATGCGTAAACATCAAACGTTGCTGGCTTTTCAAGGAGTAGTTTCTCAAGATTTGCTCTCTCGTTTGGCGAGTAGTTTGAAACGCAAAAGTTCTCAAGAAGACCCAAATATTGGTCGTAAGATATTTGCAATATTTATTGAGCTTTCTCAAAATGTAAGCCTTCATTCCATAGAAAAATCATATTCTATAAAGGAAGACAAACCTATTGGTGTAGGTTATCTTTTGGTAAGTGAAGCTGATGATCATTTTTTGATTTCTTCATCCAATTTAATAGAAAATTCTGTATTAGACCACGTCATGGAACGTTGTCAGTACATTAATTCTTTAGATGATGATGAATTGAAAACATATTATAAAGAACAACGTCGTGCACCTCAACGTGCTAACAAACCTGGTGCTAATATTGGTCTAATCGATATGGTACGCAAATCCAATAACCCTTTGATTGGAGAAGCATATCCACATCCTGATTACCCAAGCCAGTCATTTTTAACTATTACTGTCAGATTAGATAAATAAATCATAAAACTTATATAATTTCGTATGGAAAACTTCCAAATCGAAGGTGAAAACTACATCCCTACTGTTAATTTTAATGCTGAAACTGGAGCTTTAGAAATCTCTGGTGAATCGTATCACGAATACACTATTGAATTTTTTCAGCCCATTTTTGAATGGCTAAATAATTATTTAGAGCAGGAAGGAAGAACAATTGTTTTTAATTTCAGAATGACCTATTTTAATACATCTTCTTCTCGTCGCTTCTTAGAAATCTTCGATTTACTTGAAGATTATAGCAAATCTAAAAATGGTAACGTTACCGTAAATTGGTATTACGAAAAAGACGATGTTGATATGCTTGAAAGTGGCGAAGAATATGCTGAAGATGTAGATTTAGGCTTTAATTTGCTTTCTTACTAATCATTGAGAAAACATTGAGAAAAGAAAAATTTTAGGAATATTCTTAATCCTTCATGTAATTTTTATTCTCTTGGCTCGTATATAACAAAATTAACCTTCTTAACTATAAATTTTAAGAAGGCTAATTTTACTATATTTATATCTTCTATTGAAAGAAAGGAATTTGAAATCCATTTTTTTGTAGTAGTGTGTTAATACGTATAATAGTTTGGTTGAGGTATTTTTTTTGTTCACCTTCTATATTATTTTTTATCGCAGAATGAAATTCTAAAAGAAGTGAGTTTATTTTTGCAATATCTAGTTTTCCTTTAATTCGTTCTGCAGAAAGCAAACATTCTACCATCGAAAAAAGCCTTTCCATTACCATTATATCACTCTTTCCATAATATAAAATAGGAGAAATATATCTGTACATCAAATTATAGAGTGAATAAGTTTCTTCCCAAAGACGTATTTTTTCTTCCTTATCTGTATAACAATAAACACCTTCCCGAAGAGCTTTTTCTACAAAAAGTAAAGTCATATAATTAATTGTTCGGATAGCTGTTTCGGGGTCATTTATACCTGGACTTAATGCTTTTGTTGCTATTTCACAAAGCTGTTTGACTCCATAGACATAATTATCTTGGATATATTCATTGTCATAAAAGACAAATTCTTCTAAAATCTCATCAATAGCCTCTTGGCTTATTTTTCTATTTATCTTCAATAAAGGTGTTCCGATAACTAAAAATGCACCTTCCTCTAATTTAATAAAAATCTCAAGGTCATATTTTTGGGCTAATTTGACAACCTTCTTTCTATTACATTCTCTAAAGTAGCCACTCTGATTGCTAAAAACTGTTTGCCAGTCAGAAACCTTATCAAAAACAGTTTGATAATCTTGATACTTACTAACTTCTTTTGATTTCAATTCATTAAATGTCTTGTTATAAATCAATAAAATAATATTATCTACTTGTACAGATTGAGAAATAGAATGAATAAAGTAAATAAACAAAACCAAAGATAAAACTCCAAAACACATTCCTATAAAGATACTTAATTGAGGAATATGAACCTCATCTTCTATTTTGCCTATATTTAAAATAAGTAAAAGACAATATAAAATTGTTCCTAGATAAGTACCCAAAACTACTTGATATGATTTATTTGTCAAAATACCTGGAACGACACGAGGAGAAAAAGCCGTAGCTGTTTGATTCAAAACCACCATTACCATTGAAAAATTAAAGACCATCAATGAAATAATACCTCCAATGAAGGCATTCAGCACAAAACGAGCATTGTCAGTTCCTGTTACTAAAGCAACATTTAAAATTTCTTTTAATTGCTGACTTACTGTTGAGTTTTCAAAAGTCATCATTGAAATAGAAAGCCCTACTGAAAAAATAGCCATTAAAGAGGGTAAAAAAATAATACTATTAATAAGAGCTAAATACGTCTTACGAATGTATTGATAAGGTCTTTTGAACATAAAATTGAAAATAAAAAAAAATTGTGTTTGCTAAAACAACTCTATAAACCTAAAATAGTTATACTGACTCTTAATGGGTTTCAAAAAAACAACCTTATCAGAACGCCCCAAATGTATCAGACAATGCACTTGATAACTGTACTAACTCCTATAAAGTAAAGTATAAAAATTTAGCTTTGCTGACTTATCAGTTCTAAAAGTATTTTGATTGAGTCTGAGAAAAAATGATAAAAACACCTTCGAATCAAAAAATATAGAAAAGAAAGTGTATCTTGTTTTTTATAAAAAACAAATTAGTTAGGCAATTTGAATTTTCCTATATGATTTACCAAATCTCCTCCTAAATATAAATATCCATTATGTTCTTCTATTGAACTAGACTCTGATACTTTTTTTCCTGTTGTATCATAAAAAACAGTTAAAATTTCACCTTTTTCACTAATATTCATCACAATACCAAAAGGTTCTTGTTTGGGTTGAAGCCATAAAGGAACACCGTAAAGCAACTTTTTCTTGCCTGTATGAGGATGTAAATTGTCTAAAAGTTCATTTCGTATTGTTGTAAACCCTAACCAAAATGAGCCATCTTTTCGTCTTGCGATTCCATTAGGAAAACCAATTAAATTGTCTATAAAAACATCTGTTGTGCCTTGCTTTTTACCTTTGATCCAATAACGCATCACTCGGTATTTTGCTAAATCCACCATTAATACAAAATCTTCATCTTTTGAAATTGCAACACCATTACCAAAAAAAGCACCATCTATTAGTGTTTTGACTGTTTTGGTGGTGGGGTTATAAGAATAAAGTCCTCCATCTGGCTGCATCTCTAAAATAATTTTACGAGCATGAAGACGTGAAAAATTAATGGTAGAAGAAGTATTTGAAAAATAAATAATTCCATCAGAAGCAATATCTATATCATTAGGAATCAAAAAGGGACTATTATTTTCACTTTTCGAAGCCAGAATAGTTATTTTCCCTGTTTTATTGACACTAATTAATCCTCTTTCCAAATCACAGGCGATTAAATTTTCCTCTTTATCAAAATGCAATCCTGTAACCCAAGAATCAGTTTTACAAAAAACAGTTACTCTACCTACCGTATCTATTTTTAAAATTGCGCCATCAGAAAAATCTGTTTTTTTGCGATGAACACCACAATATAAGTTTCCTTTTTTATCTACTGCAATATCTTCTGCACCATACCAGCCCTGTAAATCTATCCATTCAGTAGATTGCAAAATTTCATTTTTGGCTAATTTTCCCTCAAAACTAGGGGCTTTAGAAGGAAACCAAGCATTAGGTTTTAAAGAGCAGGCTTGAAAAGTAAAATTGACTAAAAAAAATACGAGTAAAAAAAGAGGCACACTAAAAAGAATTTTTCTCTTGTTCATAATACAAATGATTTAAAGTTTGATGACATAAATAATCATGACAAACTTCTCATTTTTGAAGTCCATTTGCATTGACATTTGTTAAGTAATGAGGAACTGCCCTCTAATTCTACTCAAAGATTCGGCTTCTATTCCCAAATAACTTGCTAATTGTTTTTGTGCTACTCGTTGAACAATCTTTTGATGATAGGTAGTTATAAACTCTAAATACCTTTCTTTGGCAGTTTGAATTTGAAAATTATATGTTCTATTTTTGATACATAAATAATTTTGTTCTGCCAACATACGTCCAATTTTCTCAAATTTAGGATTTTGTTCGTATAACTGAAGTAGCTTTTGATAGGAAATAGCATATACGTCTGTTGCTTCAATCGCTTCTAAATATTCCATAGAAGGTTTTTGAGTAATAAGACTTTCAAATGTGGAAACAAACTGACCATCACAGGCAAAATAAGTAGAAATTTCTTTTCCTTTATTTAAGTGAAAAACACGTAACAAACCATTTTTAATAAAAAAAATAGACTTTGCAACTTGTCCTTGTTGGATAAGTAATTGTTTTGCATCAAATTTTTGAGTTTGAATGATAGTTTGTAAAAACTCCCATTCAGCATCATTCATTTTTATAAATTGATTGAGATAATTATAAAGTTCTTTCATTTTTATTTATTATTGTTTTAAATCACTTCATTTTTTTATTCAACTTATAAATCAATAATTGTTCTAAAATTAAAAAAATGAAATCTGCGAAGTTATCTATTAAAATTACGTCCTACCTACTCATTTTATTTTACTATTTTCGCTATTGAATTTCTTGGGGAGTTGATTTTACTTTATTCTTCTTGCTAGAATCTTCTTTTGATATTCTTCTATTTTTCTTTTCTCTATTTTCAATTCAAATTACTCCTAAAAGCTCAAATTCCCTCTTCTCCAAAATAGAAAAGAAGGAATTTTCATAAAAAAATCTATCAATAACTTATATAAAAAGTGTACTAATAGATTCTTGGTCGTGAATTTTACGAATAGCCTTTGCAAACAAATCAGCCACAGACAATACCTTTATCTTGTCTGATTTTTCTTTTAGTGGAATGGTATCCATAACAGCAAGTTCTAAAAGAGGTGAGTTATTGATGTTTTCATATGCTTTTCCAGACAAAACAGGGTGTGTAGCAATAGCACGAACCGAAACAGCACCATTATCTAATAATACTTGTGCAGCTTTTGAAATTGTCCCTGCTGTATCTATAAGGTCATCTACAATAATCACATTTGCACCCTCCACATCGCCAATCACTTGCATAGAGGCAATTTCATTAGCTCTTTTTCGGTGTTTGTCACAAACTACCATATCTGCATGAAATTGTGAAGCATAACTTCTAGCTCTAGCTACCCCTCCTACATCAGGAGAAGCAAAAACCAAATTCTCTATTTTTAAGGATTCAATATAAGGAATAAAAATAGCTGTTGCATACAGATGATCAACAGGAATATCAAAAAAACCTTGAATTTGTCCTGCATGCAAATCACAAGTCATGATGCGAGTTGCACCAGCAGCAGAAATAAGATTGGCTACCAGTTTTGCACCAATAGCCACACGAGGTTTGTCTTTTCTATCCTGACGAGCATATCCAAAATAAGGCATTACTACTGTAACTGAGCCAGCCGAAGCACGCTTTGCAGCATCAATCATCAGCAAGAGTTCCATTAGATTATCAGCAGGTGGAAAAGTCGATTGAACAATAAAAACATCTGCACCACGAATAGATTCGCTATAATTAGGACAAATTTCTCCATCACTAAAAACTTGAAGATTATGCAGCCCTAAAGGTTTTCCAAAGGAATGTGCAATTTTTTCGGCTAAATAATGAGAAGCAGAGCCAGCAAAGATTTTGACAGAATTCATAGAAGTAGGAACAAGAAGTATAGAAAAAGATTTAAGACAAAAATAACGAGCCTAAGCAGTAAATTCAAATCAAAAGCTATTTTATTTTAATTTTTTACACTTACTTCGTTATTTTTCTTTATTTTTCAAAGAAATAGCCTTAAAATTTGAAGGTAAAAAAATAACACTTCTTTATTAGAGGAAGTGTTACTTAATATATTTATCATCTTAGCTATTCAAATAGCTTCATCAAACTAGCTACCTAAATTCTGTTGGACAAACAACTCTATTAATGGTAAAACTAAGTGAAATTCCTGTGTAGTAATACATATCTTTTGTAAATAAATTGGTCATCTGGAACTTACCTACACTACTTACTTCTTCTCCACTACCATCTTGAATCATTCCATCAATAGCATCTGTAAAAGTAGGTCTTGCACCAAATTCAAATCCTAGATTGTAATTATGTGCCAACATATACTTTATTCCTACACCAATAGGTAAAGTAAACTCTAATGCTTTAGGTTGATTATCAAAATAATTACTGTTTACAGAAATATGTGCTATCGAACCTCCTAGAAAAATATAAGGAGAAAGACGGTTGAGTTCACTCATGGCTCTATAATCTCTAAAATTATACTCCATTCTAGCTGAGGCTTCATATATATTTGCTGTAAATTTAGCTGCCCTTTGTTGATAAAATGGATCTTTTGATTTAGTTTCGTCAGCTCTTAGTATGCCTGCCATTGCACCAAACCGAACCGAAAAAGCAGGTGTAGGATTAAGACGAATAAAAAACTCTCCTGCTGGGCGAGCATTTTTGAGTTTATAAGAAGGTGAAACGTCTCCTGTATAATTTGTTGTACCTATACCAAAGCCAAACTCTACGTCTTGAGCTTGAGAAAAAGTAAAAAGTAATATGAAAGATACTACTAAAAGAAGTGATTTATAATTTATAGACACCATAATATCTGTTATCGTAAGTTTTATTTCTTAATTAATTAGAACGCTCTTTTTCAGAGCTTCATTTTTGAATTGACAAATTTACAGCCATTTACTAGAATAACCATCAAAAATTATAAAAAAAGTGTACAAGAATCAAATCTTGTACACTTTTGAAAAATATTCTTTTATTGCTTGAAGTTATATTACTGATTCTTATTTAAAACGAACAGGACAACGAACTCCATGAGGAGGAATAATATAAATCAAATGAAATCCTGTAAGCATATAAACGTCATTATCATTTTGATTTCCACGAATACTTGGGTCTATATAAGGGTCACTTCCAAAACCATCAAAAGTATTATAAACATTTCCATCTACTCCTGTATAAGTATATCGGTTTAGCAGTCTATAAAGCTCACCATTACCAGCCATTTCAGCCAGTTTTTCAGGTCTATCTCCTTCTAAAGAACGGTCATGAAATGCTTTTGCAAGTTCATCATCTCCAAAGACACCTAAATCTACATAATTACGACTTACATCATCTAAATAATCTGTAAGAAGAAAACGGTAAGAAAATTCGAAGGCAATATCTACACGATTAGATAGTTTTTTACGAATACCAAAACCTAAAGGAATAGCAATTTGTACTTTAGAGTATTTTTTACCTAAATCTCTAGTAACAGAATCGCCTCGTATAACGGTAGTATAAGAGCCACGTCCTTGTCCTTCTGTTCCAAGAGGTTGTAAATCTGTCCATTCATCAACTCCCCAGTCAGGATCACCACCACCAATTTTAGTCGGAGGAGCTTTTGCTTTTGGTGCGTGATAAAATACAGCCAAACCACCCATTACATAAGGCACAAATTGTTTTGGACGCTGATAAAATTCTTTATTTAAAAGTTCGCTACCCATCAAATCCCAACGAAAAGTTGTATTAAGTTCGAAAACATCATTTCTAAAATGAGCATTACGAATATAACGATACATATCATGTGGACTTGCTGGATCTGCAGTTTCTTCGTCAGAACTTAGGAGTCGTCCCCAGTTTAATCCTAGGCGAGCTGAAAATTGAGGTCGGAATTTTTTCTCAACAAAAATTCCAATATTTGGACGAGTAAAGCGTAAATCTGTACTCCAAAAACTAGGCTTTGGCACAATATCTCCAAAATAGTTCATTGCATTGACGTTTAAACCAACACTTACATACTCTCGGCGTTTTGTCCATACCCATTGATGGTTATGAGGTCCTCTACGAGGAGTTGTTTTTTTGTAGTAATATTTATTTCCTACTTGTGCCTGAACTTCTTCAGTTGCTAAAAAAGCGACACCAAGTAAGGTAAATAAAAATGTAAAAAGAATTTTTTTCATAGAAACAAATTTTAAGGCAAGCTATAATTAGTAAAATTTAGGTCATACTATTTGATAAGCAAGACAAATGTATAGAGCAATTTTTAGAGTATTAGATATGTGAAAATCAATTTCAAAATAAGCTACTTGAACTATCTAAATTGAAAAACAAAATTGCATTTTCAAAATTTTATTATTGAATAATGTAGAATAAATAATTGTTAATCGAAGTATCTATCTACTAAATAAACTCAAAAAATGTCAAAAAATTTTATCTACCTTATCATTAATTGGTATTTATTAATCTGACTTTTTATTTATCAGTAAATCAAATTACCTAACTGATATAAAAAGGTAGTAAAACTATTGTTTTTTTACAAAAATACACAAAAATTATGCTACCACTTCTAAAAAATAAAAAAATAAGGGTAAATACTATGTTAAATTTAAAATAAAATTTTCTCTTGCTTTAAGTTTATAAACAAAAAAATTCTTATCTGTAAACAACAAATAAGAATTTTTTTTCAGTCTAATTCTTTTAACTTTTAGACATAGAGTCTTCTATCATATCAGATTGTCCTGTTTCTTGAGCATAAGCCTGTTTGATTTTCTTTACACCTTGCAAAACACTTGCTGCACTCAAGCATAGAATAATAGCTGTATTTAGACGATTGCCCTTATTAAATGCATCTTTTTTTAATATTGCTTGTCCGAAAGCTACTAATCCTGTTACGGAAGCAACTGCTCCAAAAGCTCCTTTGTACATTGGTTTTTGGTGTAATTCTCCTGGCAAAAAACGAATAGCTGTTTCTGCTCCACTAACTGTTGAAGTGATGGTTTTTAGAGTTCTCTTATCCATAAATATAGTTGAAAAATTGAGTTAAAAAAATGTATATCTTGTAATTATTTATAATTATCCAACGTCCTTTTAATCAAATTGTTTTCTAACAAGTACACTATTTAGATAAGAGAAAATTTTTATTTTAACCCAAAATAGTTTCGAAATCATCGTTATACTCACTTTTTCTTAGCAAGTCAAACGCTTCATTTGTTTTGAAGAAACCAATCGTATTTGGATTTAATTCAGTAGCTTCTTCTATCGAAACAAGAGCTTTCGAAAAATCCTTTGCTTCTGTTTGTAAAAGAGCTAAACCAACCCACGCCTCCCAAAGAGGAAAACTTTTGCGTTGTTTTGGCAAGTCAATTACTCGTTGATAATAAGTAAGTGCATACTCATTTTTCTCTAAATCTAATTGTAGTTTTGCCATTTCCAACAAAGCATCATCAAAATGAGGATGTATTTTCAAGGCTGCTTCAAAAGACTCTTCTGCTTTTTCGTTTTCATTTATCTGTCTGAATGCCAAGGCTTTATTAAGGTGTACTCTCTCTGGTCTGTTTTCAGTCATTCTTAGTGAAAGAGCAAAATCAAAATACGAAATAGCCGTTCTAGGTTGTTTCATATTGAGCATTGCAGTTCCCATATTCAAATAGGTATCGCCTTTTTCAGGAGTAATTTGAGAATAGGCTTTAAAATTATCAAAAGCACCTCTCCAATCCTGAAGCTGCATATATGTAAGTCCTTTTATATAAAAAGCAGGTGCAAAATCTGGATTTTCTGTTAGAGTAATTTCTAATTTTTCTAAAGCAATATCGTATTTTCTTGTTTCGTAGGCTTTACATGCCTCATTATAAGACGCTGGAATTTCTTGTGGCTGCATAAAATGAATATGATTCGATAAATAATTTCAAATAGAGTGCAAATTTAAGCAAAAAAAAGTCAGCTAGACCAATTTTGAAATATACTCTTTCAATAAAAAAGGATTGCAAAGTTGTTTTTAATTTTACTTTACAATCCTTTCAAAGAGTAATACGTTTTAGAAAAAACAGTTTTTAAATTCCTAACTTCTTAAATCTGTCTTTATACTTCTCACTTTATTTTTTCACGACTACTTGGAAAATATCTTCAGAACGTTGTGCTATAAGTGCATTTCCTAATCCTGTAAAGTTATTTAGAGTTTCGGTATCATAATTTTTGATTGTAATAAGTTCTAAATTGTCCAAAACAGAAAGTTCAAAATCATTACTCAACGATTCTTTCAAAGAAGCTAGTTTTCTTTCATCATTATCTGTACAAACAGAAAAAGAAGTAGCCGAAACTTGTAATAAATTGATTTTGATAGTATAACGATTGAGTTCAGAATGAATATAAGCCAGTTGATTACGCTCATTGATAGCAGCCAAATCTTTAGCCTTAAAAAGAAGCATACGTTGATTTCCTTTTACAATAATTGACGGAATAGATGGTTCTGTATCAAAATTTCCAATTCTTGTTCCTTCTATATCTGCGTTAATAAATGAACGAACATACAAAGGAATTCCCTTTGCAGCTAATGGACGAATCGTTTTTGGGTGAATAACAGTTGCACCATAATAAGTCATTTCGGCAGCATCAGAATAATTGATTTGTTTGAAAAGACGAGTATTTTTTATTCTTTTTGGATCAGCATTCAAAATTCCAGAAACATCTTTCCAAATAGTAACTCCATCAGCTTGTAAACAATATGCAAAAACGGCAGCCGTAAAATCTGAACCTTCACGCCCTAAAGTTGTTGTTTTTCCTCCGATTGTTCCTCCAATAAAACCTTGTGTCAAAACAAAACGCTGTTCTAACATTGGCAAAAGTTCGGCTCTAATAAGCTGCTCTGACCATTCCCAGTCTATTTGTCCTTCTCTCCAACGTTCGTTTGTCTGTACAAAACGACGAGCATCTACCCAAAGACATTTGTCATCATGTTCTTTTTTGAGATATTCGGAAAGAATAGCCGAAGACATAAGCTCTCCAAAACAAATTACTTGGTCGTAATGCTTATCCCAGTTAGGTTCGTCATCTTTTAGAGTTGCTTCAAGTTGAAAAATATATTTTTGAAGGATTTTATAGACAATTTTTTCACGTTCTCCATCAAAAAGTTCATCAGCAAGAGCATAATGATAGTCTTCAATTTGTTTTAAAATCTGTTTAACTTTGTCATTCTGCTCATGTTTGGGTTTCGATTTGGCTGCCTTAAAAATATCTTCCAAGTGATTTGTTGTTTTTCCCATAGCAGAAACAACAATAACGAGTTTGTCTTTTTTGTCAATAAATGAGCGTAAAATAGTACTTACATTTCTGACAGCAGGGGCATCTTTTACAGACGCACCACCAAATTTGAATACATGTAGCATAGGTGAAATTACGGATTACGAAATACTTATTCTGCGAAACTAATTACGAATTGTAAATCATATTATATAAAACGTCTTTTATAGCGTTTTGAAAATTAAAATAAAAAATTGAAGTGCAAAGAAACGAAGTAGGATAGACTTAGGCAACTATTTAAACTTTATTCTAATTCTTTCAAGCGTTTCATGGCATATTCATTTCCTGTCTTGGCAGCTTCTTTATACCAAAAAACAGCTTTTTCTATATTTTTCTCTGTTCCTTGTGCATTTTCGTACATATAAGCTGTATTGATTTGAGCTAATGTATAACCTCTTTTTGAAGCTTCTTCATATAATTGTAATGCTTTTGACCAATTTTTTTCTATTCCTTCTCCATTATAATAAAAATTTCCATACTCAAAAAAAGCAATAGGATTGTCCAACAAAACTGCTTTTTCAGCATAACTCATTGCTTTAACATAATCTTTTTCTACACCCAAACCTCCTTTGTAGATTTGAAGCAAATTAAGCATTGCGATAGGTTCGCCTTTTTCTGCACAAATTTCAAAGTAATGACGTGCTTTTTCAAAATCTTGTTTGGTTGTGTCTGTTAAATAAATTGAACCCAAATTATTTTGAGCAGGAATATGATTTAATTGTGCAGCTTTTTCGTACCAAAATATAGCACTATCTATATTTTGAGTTACTTCTAGCCCCTCTTCATACATCATAGCTAAATTAGTCATTCCATATTTTTCATTGCTCTCAGCAGCTTTTCGAATATAGATTAAGGCTTTTTTCAAATCTTTTTCTACATATTTTCCGTCCTTATACATATTGCCCAAGTTATTATAAGCTAAAGCAAAATTTTTCTGTGCAGCTTTTTCATAATACTCAAATGCTTTTCTGTCACTCTGTTCTATTCCTATTCCCTTTGAATAAGCATATCCTAAATTATTCAATATAGAATCCGTTTTATTTTCTGTATTTATCCATTTTTTGACAAGTTCTTTTTTCTGTGTTTCTGTTCTTGTTGTCCAATCAGTTTGAGCAAAAACTTGGCTTGTTGAAAAAATAAGAACAAGCAAAAATATAATTTTAGATAATTGTTTCATTAGGTATTTTTGTAAAAATAAAGCACAAAGAAATGAAGTAGAATAGACTTAGGCAAGTATCTGTCTATTAAAAAAAGTGTGAAATTTTTGAACGCTCTTTAGGTTTTGGATTTTAAGTCAAAACTTCAATGTTATTTCTCTAACCATTCTAAAGCCTCTTTTTCATTATCAAATAACTTTAATTGAAAAGTAGTGTCTTGTAGGTCATTTTCCATTTTCATAAATTTAGCAGAAAATTTAGCCAAAATCTCGTCAGCCACAACATGAGCAAGTTTTACCAACCCTGCTTCTGTAGCTTGAGGTGTCCATCTTTTAGCAATCCATTCATTGGCTTCGTCCCAACTACCCTCTAGTTTTTTATTATCATTTAATATTTTTGTGGCTTTATATTTTTTAAAAAAAGACAAACCTAATAAAGCAGCCGTCTTTATATCTTCAATAGGCAAATACTTACCTATCCAAACAGATTTTACAATATTTTGGTCTTTCAAATACTCCACAGTATAATAGACATCTCCTTGTTTGTTTTTTAATTCTTGCTTCATAGTAATTAGGAATTGAGAAATAGGAAGAGAAAATAAGGGTAGGAAAAAAACAGAATACGGAAATAACAAATAGGGAATAGAAAAGTTTTTACTTCTCTAATCCCCATTTTTTTATCCCCATTTTTTTAGTACTACTCTCAAAGAATTACTTCATAGAACCAGTCATTTCAGCAGGAACAACCCACTTATCAAAATCTTCTGAAGTCAAATATTCTAATTCTACAGCAGCTTGACGCAACGTTTTGTTTTCTTGGTGCGCTTTTTTGGCAATTTTAGCCGATTTTTCATAGCCAATATGCGTATTGAGAGCAGTAACAAGCATCAACGAATTTTCTAAGTGAGTTTGAATAACCTCGTGATTTGCTTTTATTCCAGCAGCACAATTATCTGTAAAAGAAACACAAGCATCACCAATCAAACGAGCTGACTGAAGTACATTTGCAGCAATCAAAGGCTTAAAAACATTGAGTTCGAAGTGTCCGTTTGAGCCACCTACCGAAACAGCGACATCATTTCCCATGACTTGAGCGCAAACCATTGTAAGTGCTTCTGGCTGAGTAGGGTTTACTTTACCTGGCATAATAGAAGACCCTGGTTCGTTGTCTGGAATAATAATTTCGCCAATACCACAACGAGGTCCCGAACTAAGCATACGAACATCATTTGCAATCTTCATAAGCGAAACGGCAGTACGTTTCAAAGCTCCTGAAAGCTCAACCATTGCATCGTGAGCAGCCAAAGCCTCAAATTTGTTGGGTGCAGTTACGAAAGGCAAACCTGTAAGATTTGCAATTTTTTGGGCAACTAAAACGTCGTAGCCTTTTGGAGTATTGAGTCCAGTTCCTACGGCAGTTCCTCCCAAAGCTAATTCTTTTACCATTTCTAGTGCATTTTTGATACAGCGCAAAGAATTATTTAATTGCTGAACATAACCAGAAAATTCTTGTCCTAAAGTAACAGGCGTAGCATCCATAAAGTGAGTACGACCTATTTTTACGATGTCTTTAAACTCTTCTACTTTGCTTTGAAGTGCATCACGTAATTTTTCAACTCCTTTGATGGTGTTTTCTGTTACCAATTTGTAGGCTGCAATGTGCATTGCCGTAGGAAAGGTATCATTTGAAGATTGAGATTTGTTTACATCGTCGTTTGGGTGCAATGCTTTTTTATCATCTGTCAGTTTTCCACCTTGCAAAACGTGTCCACGATTAGCCACTACTTCGTTTACATTCATATTTGACTGTGTTCCCGAACCTGTTTGCCAAATTACTAAAGGAAATTCGTGGTCTAACTTTCCATCTAAAACTTCCTCACAGGCTTTTCCGATAAGGTCGCTTTTTTCTTTTGCCAAAACACCTAGTTCTGTGTTGGCTTGTGCAGCAGCTTTTTTGAGATAGGCAAACGCATAAATAATTTCTTTTGGCATAGAAGCCTCATCGCCTATTTTGAAGTTGTTACGGCTACGCTGTGTTTGTGCGCCCCAGTAGTTGTCGGCAGGAACTTTTACTTCGCCCATTGTATCACGCTCAATACGAAAATCTGACATAATAGAGTTGTTGTTTTATAAATTAAGTCGTCAGTGAGGACACTGACAACGACAAAATTTTAAGTGATAGTAAAATTACTCACTTTGTTTTTGCATTGCAAATTTTGGGATTTTAAAGTTGCTTATCCTGATATTCCTTTATTTTTTGAGCAATTAATTCTTTATGTAAATTCGTTTCTGCTTCTACTAAAGTTTTTATTTCTTGGTCTGTGAGTTGTGAGTTATACCTTTTTTGAAAACCTTGTTTAGTTTTTTTACTAAAAAAAAAATAATGTGTACTCTCAAATTTAGTTTCAAAACTAACATCATAGTAATCGTGATTCATATTGTCATATTTAAAATATCTATACTCATAAATAATTTCACATCTGTTTATCTCCTTATCAATTAAATAATCATTTTCTACTTTACTTCCCTGTACCCATAACACAGAGTTAGATTCTAAATAAAATCGTTCAAATTTTTTAGACTCTTTATTAAGTACTTCTCTGAATCTTTTTAAAGAATTATTATAAATGTTTTCTATTGCTTCTTTACTTCTCAAAACCTCAATCTCACTCGTAGCAGTTTTAAGCTGCTGTTCTAAAAGCGTAATTTCTTTATCCAAATCATTAGGGTCGCTAATATCTTCTCCTTTTGCTGCCGAAATCATTATTTCTAAAGAATAAATAATATTTTGAGCAATATAATCTATAAAAGGAGTAATATTTCCAGCATCAGCTTGACGCAAAACATTGTAGTAATTTTCCTTATCACTTGTTTTTATGATAGCAGGAGGAAAATCAAAACGCATCAAAATAAGATTCATTAAAAGTCTTGCAGTTCTTCCATTTCCATCATCAAAAGGATGTATTCTGATAAATTTGTAGTGAAATTCGGCTGCTAAAATAATTGGATTGCGCTGCGTTTTTAGTTTTTCAGTTTCGTACCACTTAATCAATTCTTGCACCTCATCAGTCGTTTTTTCTGGAGAAGTAAAGTAAAAAGTTTCTCTTGTTATAGTTCTGACATGATTAGGTTGAATTTTATATCTCCCTCCTTGAATCGTTCTTGTGGTTTCATTCCCATTACTATCAATAGCTCTTTTTTGAGTAGGTTCTGTTCCTATAAACATTCCATTTAGAGAGCGAATAAAATATTCTGTAATTCCTTCTTTATCTTTTACAAAATCATAAACTACATCTATTGCTTCATTATGTCCTTTTATTTCTAAATGGTCTTTTAATGGTTTCCCTTGTGCAGTCAGTCCATGAAGAAGTAAAAGTTTTGTTTCTCCGTAGGTAAGTGAATTTCCCTCAATATTATTTGAATGATAATTCCAATCTAATCTAAACTTTTGTAGAACTTTTTGATTTTGCTCTGCACTTAATGGGCGAAGGCTGTCCAACTCTTTTTGTAAAGAAATAGCTTTTTTTATATTCTCTAAACTATTCATTTTCTAATTTCTATAAATAACATATTATTATGAAATTTAATTCTACTTCTAAAATCTAACTTCATACTTCTAACTTTGTATCCTAATCTCTCAACATATAAACCACAAAAACAATAAACATAACAATTACAGAAACGATAGCTACCATTTTGAGGGCGTTTGCGCTACTTTCTTCTTGAGGTTGAGAAACTGTTATTTGCTGAACAGGTGTATTATTATTCATGGGGTGGAGTTCTTTCAAAATACGTAATTCTGCTTTTGCATCACTCAAATCCATTCTTGATTGATTAAGTTCTGTTCTAGTTTGATTCAAGTCTGTCAATAATTTATTTACTTGACTTTGAAGGTCTTTTTCGTGATTGTAGGCAATATTTACTTTTTCGTTCAGACCACGCAACTCTTCTTGAAGGTTTTTGATGGCTTGTTGGTCTTGACGAGTTTGTTCTTGTGATTTTTGAAGATTATCTTGTGTAGTTTCTAAAAGTCCGTTTTGTTCTTTGTTTCGTTCTGTCATTTGTGCAAGCTCTCTTCCACGCTCATCAATAATTTGATGCAAACGCATTTTATCATTTTTCAAATCACTAAGCTGTGTTTGAAGCGTTCCGATACTTCCTTCTTTTGCGTCTATTTGTGCGCCCTTCGAATCTATTTGCGCTTGTTTCTGAATTAATTCTTCTTTTACTTTAGCAGCATCTTTTTTGGTTTCATCCAATTCTCTTTGCAAATCTGCAATCGTTTTGAGATGTTCTTCATTGGTCTTGCGAATATCTTCCAACAAAAAAGTATTTTCTACGTCTTTTTTATCCGAACCTTGGGTAGTATTAAATATAAAAGCCACCAAAGCAGCAATCGCAATCACACCAATAGCATATTTTAAGATGCTAACAGGTTGATTGATAGAAGTTTTGATATATCCGAAAGGCGTATTTGATTTTGACATAATTTTATTTTTTCTGCTTGACAAATGACACTTAGAAAGTGTCAGCTACATTTGCTCAAAGTTAGCTAAATATACATTATTTTTTGCAAATGCTATTTATTTTTTGCAAAATTTATTTTGATTGTTAATTTTTATCAAAAACCACATTCCTTTACCTACTACCTTGCATAACATAGTAACCTTTTTCTGCACACTTCGTATAAGAAGACATACGGACATTGTTAGAGTAAGCAAAAATCTCAAACTCTTTCAATTCCAACAAAAATAATTTAAAATCTAACCAAAAAAAATGTGATTACATTAGAAAATGCCGAAGTACAGATGCGAAAAGGAATTTTGGAACTTTGTGTTTTGCGTGTAATTGCTACTCAAGAAGTATATGCTTCAGATTTGCTTTCTCATTTGAAAGAAGCTCAATTATTAGTGGTAGAAGGAACACTTTACCCACTTCTAAATCGTCTGAACAAATCGGGTTTGGTTACTTACTCTTGGCAAGAATCCACAGGAGGACCACCAAGAAAATACTACCGACTAACAGACAACGGACACAATTTTTTACACCAACTAACCAATTCTTGGCATCAACTTGTTTTTTCGGCTACTACTATTTTAGAAAATACAAACCAAAATAGACAAGAACAAAGACAAGCAGGGTAAAACCAATTTAGAAATTAAAATTTAGATTGTAGAAGTAATGCAATAATTGTAAATACTTTTCTAAATGCTAATTTTAACAAAAATAAATTTACTCAAAAATGTAATTTTTCGTTATCACTTATCACTAACTAATTATAAACCAATACATCAAAGAATTTTAGAAGCAAAAAATAATTATTTATTCTTCTAAATTCTGAAATCTAAATTCTAACTTTATTATGCCTCCTCTACACACCAACTCATCTATCAACAACACTTTAGAAGTTCATATTGCTTCTATTTCTTTTCATGTCGAACAAGCAGCTTATCCTGCTTTGAAAGCCTATTTAATGGATTTGAAACGTTGTTTTCCAGAAGATTCGATGACTATCGAAGACATCGAAACACGTATGGCTGAGGTGCTTTTGGAAAGATTAAGTATTGATAAAGGCACAATCGACAAAAACGATGTTGAGTTGATGGTCTTACAAGTAGGAACGGCAAAAGAAATCGCTCTTGCAGAAGGAATTGATTTGGACTTAGGTTATTTCGAAAGAAAAGACCAATGGCAACCACTCAAAAAAGCTGAGCCAAAACGTGAATTGCGTAATGTAGGCAAAAAGTTTACCCTTCAAAAAAGAGATAAAAAAGTAGCTGGTGTAGCTGCTGGAATTGCAGATTATTATAATATTGATCCTGCTTTTGTACGCTTAGGCTTTGTAGCTGCTGTTCTTGGTGGTGGTTTCGGTATTCCCTTGTATGGTGCTGCTTGGCTCGCTATGCCGAAAGACCCAAAAGAGGGAATGTTAGAAGAAAAACAATCAACGTCTTTGGTCGGAAAAGCAAAACGTTTTATGCGTAGCATGACCGATAAAAAAGTAGCTGGAGTTGCTTCTGGAATCGCAAAATATTTTGGTATCGACGAAACGATTGTACGTTTACTTTTTGTAGCAACTCTGTTTTTAGATGGATTTGGATTGTTGGCTTATTTGGCTCTTTGGATTGCAATGCCAGCAGCAAAAAGCCTTCAAGAACAAATTGATTTAGAAGAAAAACCTTCATTTTTGGAAGAAGAAAGTTTCAAAACTAGAATGGCAAAAGCAGAAAGTCAGTTTGAAGATACAGTAAGTTCTACGGCTTCTAAAGTCAAAAATTCTAAATTCTTTAAAAAACACTTTTAAGAATAGTGATTAATTATTAGTGATTAATGATAAATTAATTTCAAATATATTCAACTAGCCGTTATCGGTGTCCCCACCGACGACTTTCAAAACACATAATTCCTCAAGATGAATAATTCATTTTGAGGAATTTTTTTGTGTTTCATTGAAAATTAACTAAAAATACAATTCATAAAACTAAATTTTTAGTTACAAAATTATTTTGCTTAGATTTGTAGAATTATTAGCTCAAAATCAATTCTCAATTAAGGCACAACTATATGTATTTCTCATTCTTAAAAATAAATTCAAAGTCATTTTTTATCTTTTCCATTTTATTTGTATTCCTTTTTTCTACTTCTGTTTTGGCACAACGCAAACCCAAACGAATTATAGAAAAGGAAGAAGTAGAAAAATTCAAAGCTACATTAGATTCTGCTCTTTGTCTTTATACGACAGATTCAATTTATAGAAAACCTATTTTAGAGATTGGAAATAATCCTTTTTTGGATTCTTTGATTGAAAATAATTTGCAAGAATATGCTGCCTATTTGAATAATTATTGGTATGAGTTAGATGAAAATACGGCTTTATCTTTAGAAAATACTGCGCCACAAGAAGGAGGAGTATGGAATGATTTTGAAGGAGAGGGTTTTCATAGAAAATCTAGCTTTTGTAATTGTGGAAGAGAACACGAATGGCATTGGGACTGGAAAGGAGAACGAAGCAAAGAGAAATCAACCGAAGAAATACACCATATCCACGAGAGATTTTGGTGGGATTTACGACATTACAATAGAAAAAATTTTTATAATAGAATAGCCCAAGGAAAATCTTTATTTAGAAAAGGAATAATTAAAAGAGCAAGACGTAGAGGAAGTTATGAACGAAATATTTCAACATATAACTATACAAGACATAATTTAGATTATCTAGCAAATGGATTTGAGAAAAAAGAAATCTTAGAAGGAAATATTGGCTATTTGAAATGTTCTCTTCTACCTTCTGCTAACTATGTAGATGAGCGTTTTTTGAAAGATTTAGTAAAAGAATTTTTGTTTACAGATGCACTTATTTTGGATTTTAGAGGAACGACTACTTACAAATTTGAAAGTAAATTTTTCACAAAAGATAAGACAATTAATGAAATGAGTGTTCCTCTTTGGTTTGTAGAACGTTTTTTACGACCAGATACAACCTATAATTTGGGAACAGCCAAAGTTTTTCATACAAGAGAATATTTAAAAGACAATGGAAAACCACGCAAACATAAAGTTGAAAATCCAACTATTTCATTAATTGCTAAAACTGAAAAAGTAAAACCTTATTTTAAAAGAGATAATTATTGGGGTTGGTACTCTGGCTATCCTTTAGAAGTAGATAAAAATTATGAAAAATATTATACACTTCGATATTACGAACGTCCAATCTATATTCTTACTGACAGAAATACTTCCAATGCTGCTGAATGGATTGTACAAGTTTTACAAAAATATAGAAATGCAATCGTCATAGGCGAACCGACAAAAGGACAATCAATAATTACAAAACGGATAGGAACAAGCGCATATAGTTGGCTTAATATTCCAAATGTTGAGATTCATTCAAACGAAAAAAATAAGAAAATAAAGCCAGATATTTTTGTTTCTGCCTATAATACCACGAGCATAGACAAGACTTTTGATATTGCCTATAAAATGGCTTATGAAGAAAGTGTAATGAAACACAAATTGACTTATATAAGAAAATACGGACAGCGTTTTAAGCAGTTTGAAGAGATTACTAAACCAATTCCAAATCCGTATCAATTACCACAAAATGCAAAAGATTTTCTAGGAAATTATGGTTTAGGAAAAGAAATTATTTTTAAAGAAGGAAAACTATGGCTCAAAAATTATCAACATATTTCGCCTCTTTATCAGACTGCACCCAATACTTTTTTGGTAAAAAATGGACTTCAAAAAGAATTTAAAAATGGTTATGGTAATCCTTATTCGACGGTTGCCAAACCTATTTATCTATTTTTCAGAAAAAGTCAAGATGATTTTCAAGCAAACGAGATTTCTATTGACTCAACTTTAGATATAAAACAAGATTCGATTATGAATATGTTTGTTCGTTATGGTGATTTTACGAGTGCAAAATTTACACAGCTTGAAAGTTATGATTTTGATACATTCAAAAATAAAAAACAAATTATTGATACTACTCAAATTATGAAACCGAGTGCAGCTTATCCATTTTCAAAAATGAGTAGAAGCGAAAAACAAGCTCTTTTTGAAGGTTTTACGATGCAAAGAAATCTATTTACAACCTTTCCTAACTTTAATTTTAAGCTCATTTCAGAAAATGAAATTTTGAGAGAAAACTTAGAAAACAAACTGACTGTTTTTATTTTTTGGTCGCCTACTTCTACAAAATCCATTGAAGCTATTCCAAAGCTAAACGAAATGATCGAAATTTATTCAAAAAATAATATTACTTTTTATGGTTTTACAGAAAACAAGAAAAAAGAAGTAGAAGAGTTTTTGATAGGAACGCCTTTTTATGCTGATATTATTCCAAGCAGTAATTCTATTTTTGCAGATTTGTATATTCCGACGACAAACGAACCTGTTATTGTGATTTTGGGAAAAGAAGGAAAGTTTCTTTTTGGGGAAATTTTGAATGAAGGCAGTTTTGAAAAAATGGATTATATTCTTTCTAATCAGATTTTGAAATAGTTTTTATTTTAAAATATTATTTTAGTATTTTTTAAAATTTTAATATATCAAATATTGAAATAAATATAATATTTAATCTTATAATCAATGGAAGAAAGAACATCTATTATTGAAAAACTTGCTGGAGATGGAAAGCTGAGTGAATTGAAACTTATCTTAGAACAGAATTATACTCAACTTGAAATTGATGTCGCCCTTGAAAACGCAATAGCTTATTCTCAAATTAAAACTGCTGAATACCTATTATCTCTTGGAGCTAACTTTTCTAACTATAACTATCAAGGAGTTTATTACGCAGTACATAACAACGAATTGAATGGATTAAAGTATGCAATCTCAAAAGGCATAGATATCAATGTACAAAATGGAATGATTTTAAACACTAGCATTATGACTACTATTAATACAAAGAATACTAAGATGCTTCAATAGATTTTCGATAATGGAGCAAATCCAAACCTTCTGACAAAGAAATCATTAGACTTGCTAGATAGATATGGAACTGAAGAACTAAAAAAATTAATTAAATCATATCTGAAATAATGAGTGGAAATATCATTTAGACAAACAAATCCGAAGCAACTCCGTCAGCAAATAACTTTCCTTTTTCTGTCAAAATTATTTTATTATTTTCTATAAAAATCATTTTATCATCAACTAATTTTGAAACCGTTTTTGATTGATTTTCTAACAGATTGTAAGAATATTTTTTGATTAAATGATTCAAGTCAATCCCCCATATTGTTCGAAGAGAGGTCAAAAAATATTCATTTATTCTATCATTTTCAGAAAGTTCGTCGATAATTTGAGGCAAATTATCTTTACTTAGGCTGTCCGTATATTTTCTATTATTGGCAGCATTCATAAAACGATTTTTGCCATCGTAAGAATGGGCAGAAGCTCCCAAACCTAAATACGGCTCATCTTGCCAGTAAGCAGTATTATGTTTTGAAAACTGCTTTGGCTTTGCAAAATTGGAAATTTCGTAATGAATATAACCGTTTTCTTTTAATGTTTCTGTCAAAATTTCAAATTGTTGAGCTGCAAATTCTTCATCAATCGGTTTTAGTTTTCCTTTTTTCAGACTGTTTCCAAATTGCGTTTTAGGTTCGATTGTCAAGCAATAAGCAGAAATATGAGCAACATTCAAAGAAAGAGCAAACTCCAAATCTTTCTTCCAAAAATAATGAGGTTCTAAACTTTGTTTTTCAACATTATTTATAACTTCTATTTTTTCTGTTGGTAACTGTACGCCATAAATTAAATCAATACTAATATTCTCAAAACCTGCTTTTTGGGCTAATTTTACACAATTTTTGGCTTCTTTGGCATTGTGTGTCCTATTCATAAACTTCAAAAACGATTCTTCAAAAGATTGAATACCGATACTCAAACGATTAAAACCAATTTCTCTAAGTCCTTTCAAAAAATCCAAAGAAGTAAGGTCGTCAGGATTTGCTTCAAGCGTAATTTCTGCATTTTTATCAATCTCAAAAGTAGATTTTACTTTATCTAAAATAGCTTTTAATTCAGAAACTTCTAAAATAGAAGGCGTTCCTCCACCGAAATAAATGGTTTGTAGTTTTGTCGTCGGTAAGGACACCGACAACGGCTGTGTATGTGTCGCTCGTGGGGACACGAGCAACGGTATATTTTTTTCTGAGTTTGGAAAAACTGCGTTTTTAAAAAAGTCTTTTTGAAGTTCGATTTCTTGATGTAGAGCAAACAAAAAAGCCTGTTTTTGTTTGAGATTTGTACTAAAATGAAAATCGCAATAATGACAGGCTTGTTTGCAGAATGGAATATGAATGTATATCACAAAAAAATTACGAATTATGAAATAATCAGCGTAGCTAATTACGAATTAAAAATTACGAATGCTGTTTTGATAAAATTATTGTTCTTTTTGTCGTTGGTGGGGACACCAACAATGGCAAAAGAAAACCTCGTTGATGGCAAAGCCTCAACGACGGTTAATTTAATTAAGAAATATTTTTTTGACAATAATAAAAATAATACCTAATAAAAAAACAGTAATTGAAATTTTATTAATGGTGTGCATTGCACGAATATTGAAGTTTGCCGAATTTTTCTTTGTAAAAAAATATGTCAAGACTGGCATCAGAGCAAAATAATCTTTTAATGTATTCTTTTTTGTACGGACTATTTTTTCAGAATTATTATCATCTATATTTGTCTTTGTAGTTTGCATAGCTATTTTGTTTATAGAAAGAAGAGTTGTTGAATGCCTCTATAATCTTTTGAGAAAGAATTTTGTTTGATAAAATACTTCGACAAAAATACAAAAATTCTATTCTTTCTTCGCCAAATTAATCATATTTACTTGTGTTGGGTTTTCATTAATCTCATCTCTTTCAATATTTCCATCACGCATAAAAACAACACGATGAGCATATTTTGCGATGTCTTCTTCGTGCGTAACCATAATAATTGTATTTCCTTTTTTATGCAATTCAGCAAACAAACTCATAATTTCATACGACGTTTTTGTATCTAGATTTCCTGTTGGTTCATCGGCTAAAATAATACTAGGACTGTTTATTAATGCCCTTGCAATGGCTACACGCTGTCTTTGTCCACCCGAAAGTTCGTTTGGTTTGTGATGATAACGGTCTCCTAATCCTACATCTTCTAAGGCTTTTTTGGCTTTTGCATCTCTATCTTTTTTATTATATCCTGCATAAATCAAAGGTAAAGCTACATTATCCAAAGAAGAAGCACGAGGCAAAAGATTAAAGGTTTGAAAGACAAAACCGATTTCTTTATTTCTAATTTCTGCCAATTCATCTTCTGAAAGACGACTTACATCACGTTTATTCAAAACATACGAACCACTTGTAGGCGTGTCCAAACAACCCACAATATTCATCAGCGTAGATTTTCCAGAACCCGAAGGTCCCATAAAAGCAACATATTCGCCAAAATTAATAGAAATAGAAACCGATTTGAGAGCGTGAATAATTTCATCTCCCATTTTATAACGCCTTGATATTTTTTCTGTGTGGATTACTTCATTCATAATTGTGTCTTTTTTCAAAAAATTGTTATTTTACCTTCATTAGTAGCAACTTTAAAAGTAGTATTACAGATTTGAGTTTTTTATTTGGTAAATTTGTCTATAAAATGAACTATTGACTGAAAATATAAGTAGATATTGTAAAAAACTATTATGGAAATAAAAGAAGAATGGAAGCAAATTCTTGATAATCTACCTGATGAATCAAATACTTTAGATTATAAAGTAAAATTTTATGATTTAAAAGATGAAAATGGCAAAAAAAACAAACGACAAATTGTTGAAATGGCTCGTGACGTAAATGCCTTTTTAAATTCTCCAAGAGAAGGAAGTGCTTTTATATTGTGTGGCGTAGCAGACAAGTCATCTGACTTAGTAGGTAAAGAACGAATAATAGGACTACACAATCAGTCTGTTAATACTGACTTAGTTTACAGTTGTTTAGAAGATTATATAGAAATAACGGCTAAAATAAATGTAGAAAATTTCTTTTATGACGACAAAAATCTCTGTGTCATTGAAATCGATATTCCTTCTAAAGGTCATAAATCACGTTTTTCAACAGAGTTTATACAAATAGATAAAGAAAATCCTAAGAAGAGTATTGATATTCCAAAAAACACTTTTTTCTTTAGAAAGAAAGATAAAAATATAATAAATACTAGGATTAGCCATGTAGAAGAAATAGAGTTATCTAGTTGGTTGAGAAGTCAGACTAGATATGAGCCTGAAGTAGAAGAATTTATCGACAATAATCTGATATTATTAAATAAGGAACTTTGGGAAACAGAAAGATTACTAAAAGAAAAATTTGATATAGACAAAAAGGACGCAGAAATTATTATTAATTATAGGGATAAAGAAATAAAACAGTGTAGAAAAGAACTTTCAATAGACAAACAAGATGATAATGAAGGTGAGTTAAATAAAAAAATACTTAAAAAGTATAGAATTAATAACAGATTATATATTCCTTTAATAGACAAAATTAAAAAAGAAGAAATACAAGAGCCTGTTAATTACCCATTTCCATTAGCTTGGTTTCTTAGTATTCTCTTAATTATAGGTTTCATATTTGGTTTTAGTATTTGGTATGCTAATAACCTACAAGAGATAGAATGTAAGTCAAAAAAATGCACCTCTTTAAAAGTAATTAGTAACTTTTACCATTTTAAGCAGATTTATCAAAAATCTGAATGTGATTGTGATGGTTTATTAGTGGAATCATTTGAAAAACACATAGACAGTCTCATAATAAAAGAACATTATTTAGCAGCTAGATTATTTTTGATAGATAATGCGTATATGGTTGGATTTAATTCGTTTAATCACAAATTAGAAACTGTTGTTAATAAAGATAGCTCTTTATCTATTGAACAAAAGAGCGAATTTTTAGATAAATATAGAAGAGTTAAATAAATTAAATGTTACAAAATGAACAAAAATTTCATAAACACACGCATACAGGAAAGCATCGCTACAAAAGAGCGAATTATGACAAACGAACCTTTATTAGAAAGCATTTCGAAAGCTGCACAGGCTTGGAAAACAACTTTTGAAAAAGGTGGAAAAGTTCTTTTTTGTGGAAATGGTGGAAGTGCTGCCGATGCACAACATATTTCTGCCGAACTTTCTGGGCGTTTTTATAAAGACCGAAAACCACTTTTTGCCGAAGCCTTGCACGTCAATTCTTCGTATCTGACAGCCGTAGGAAATGATTATGGCTATGATATTGTTTTTGAAAGAATGGTACAAGCGATGGGACGAGAAGGCGATGTGTTGGTAGCCATTTCTACTTCTGGAAATTCCCCAAATATTGTAAAAGCCATAGAAGCAGCCAAAGAAATTGGAATGATTACGATAGGAATGACAGGCAGCAAAGGAGGAAAACTAAAAGAATTATGTGATATAATTTTGAATGTTCCTTCTGATGATACGCCACGTATACAAGAAAGTCATATTTTGGTAGGACATATTTTGTGTGAATGGGTAGAATTGGCTTTATTTGAATAATCTAAAAATCTAGTTCAAGCGTCGACGCTTGAACTAGATAAAAAACTTATGCTACAAAATTTACATCAAATTTGGAAAAAACACAAACTTAAAAAAGTCTATTTATTTGGTTCTTACGCACGAAATGAGCAAAAACCAAATAGTGATATAGATTTTTTGATAGAACATGCTACCCATTTTTCTTTATTTGATTTAATAAAATTACAATTAGATTTAGAGAAAGAATTGAAGATTGATGTAGATTTGATTAGTAACAATTCGGTTTCCAAATTCTTAAAAGATTCTATAAATAGAGATAAAATACTTATTTATTCACAAAATAAGGTTTTGGTAAAAACAGAATTGCATCAAAACGATTAGTAATTCGTAAGTTTGAATAGAAAATATTTTATAAACACAGAACTACCACGTTACACAAAGAAATTGTATTGAAATTTACTGATAACTGGTAACTGATAACTGGTAACTGATTTATGGTTTTGAGAGCAGAAAATATAGTCAAACGCTACGGAGGAAGAACTGTCGTCAATGGCGTTTCGATAGAAGTAAATCAAGGCGAAATTGTAGGTGTTTTGGGTCCAAATGGTGCAGGAAAAACAACTTCATTTTATATGATTGTAGGTCTTGTAAAACCCAATAGTGGCAAAATATTTCTTGATGATAGAGATATTACCAAACTTCCTATGTTTCGTCGTTCGCAGCTTGGAATTGGATATTTGGCACAAGAAGCCTCTGTTTTTAGAGAACTTACAGTAGAGGAAAATATTCTTGCTCCTTTACAAATGCGAAATTTGTCTAAACAAGAGCAAAAAGACAAAATGGAAGAGCTTATCGAAGAGTTTCGTTTGAAGCGTTTCCAAAAAACCAAAGGAAAATTACTTTCTGGTGGAGAGCGTCGCAGAACCGAAATTGCTAGAGCAGTTGCTACCAATCCAAATTTTATTTTGTTAGATGAACCTTTTGCTGGTGTCGACCCTATCGCTGTGGAAAATATTCAAATGCTAGTAGCAAAATTAAAACAAAAAAATATTGGGGTACTTATTACAGACCATAATGCAAACGAAACATTATCTATTTGTGATAAGGTTTATATTATGTTTGAAGGAAATCCACTTATCAATGGAACACCAGAAGAAGTATCAGCAGATAACCGAGTAAAAGACGTTTATTTTGGTCGTCAGTACGAATATAAAAGAAAAATATTCAATTTTGATACTGATTTTAATGAAGAATTTTAATTAATAAACGAACCGTTGTTGAGACTCAAATGCAGTCATCAAACGAGGTTTAAGAAATATTTATGCCGTTGTTGGTGTTCATCATAGTCGTAAGGCTATGGAGAAATTTTGCCCTCTACTCCGTTAGGAGTTTTATATTGGTAGATAAAAACAGAAAAGTTAAAAATCATTTACTCCGTAGGAGTTGTATATTGGTCGCATTTTGTATTAAAAATCTTGAAATCCTACCAATATGTAGTTCCTATGGAACAGAAAGACAAATAAATTTTTAACCTTACTGCTATGGTATCCTCACCAACGACATCAAACAAAAAACTATGCAAAAAATAAAATCAACAACTGTCCTTGCCGTTTCTCACAATGGACAAATTGCCATCGGTGCAGACGGACAAGCAACAATGGGAAACACAGTCGCAAAATCTACTGTCAAAAAGATTCGTAGAATTGCTGATGGAAAAGTAATCACAGGTTTTGCAGGCTCAACAGCCGATGCCTTTACACTTTTAGAACGCTTCGAAGAAAAACTCAATTCGTATGGAGGAAATGTAAGACGCTCTGCCATAGAACTTGCAAAAGACTGGCGAACAGACCGTTACCTTCGTAAATTAGAAGCTATGATGATTGTCGTTAATAAAGACGGAATCTTAAATATTTCGGGTTCGGGAGATGTCATTGAGCCAGATGAAGATGTAGAATCAATCGGTTCTGGAAGCATGTATGCAAAATCTGCTGCTCTTGCTCTCAAACGCCATGCCCCACATTTGACAGCCGAAGAAATGGTAAAAGAAGCCTTAACAATCGCTGCTGATACTTGTATTTATACAAATCATAATTTTATGATAGAAGTGCTTTAAATTCGATTACGGATTACGGATTACGGATTACGGATTACGGATTACGGATTACGGAGGAATCAATCTTTGTGATTTTTGTTCAAAGATATTTATTTTTAACTCCTCATTTATCTTATACCATCCGTAATTTGCAACATTAGTTGCTAAAGTTTCCTCCAATATAATAACGCTCATTATTTTTGATGAGCGTTCCTTCAAAACTCCCTTTTGTTATTCCTGCTGAATCTAAAAGTAGAAGATTTACTGTTCCATTTTCTAAATCTCCCTCTATTTTTTCTTGTCCTTGTGTGAGCATTACATGTACAGTTGCGTAAGGAAGATTATTTTTTGCTATTGGATATGCTCCTTTTTGTAGCTTTTTGGCAAATAATAATACTTTTGCATGTTTGTTCGAAACGCTTAATTGCTCATTTTCACTTGTAAGCTCACTAGAAATATCACTTTCACTTACCTCATCTTTCAAACTGATAATTCTTTCAATAGTAAATTTTTGTTCTGGAATTATGACTTGATTTAAGGGTTTTGATTCTACAACCACAGTTGGGTCTTCTGCTTCTTCTGATGTAGCTCCTGCTGCAATATCTTCTTTTGTACGCTCTTTTTTGTCTTGATTTATAGTTGTTTCTGAGCTTTCATTCATAGGCGCACTTGTTTTCTGACTGCTAGAACAAGATTGTAAAAAAAGAAAAATGACAGCACAAGAAATTAGTAATTTGAAAGAATTAGACATAAAAGCAGGTTTAATTTTGAGTAGATTTTTTTAAGTAAAACAAAATTAGAATAAAATAATTTCATTTCTAATCTAAATTTCTACTTTCTTTTTATATAGGTATAGGCTCAAAGAGAATAAAAACCAATTATAGAAAAGAAATAATCTAAGCTATTTTACGACAAAATCCATTCTAAAATCGTATTATTATCAAAATCAGTTTCTATTAAAATCATTCATCATGAAATATATCAAAAAAATAAGTTTTATTTTGCTGTTCTTATTCGCTTTTAGTTTTTATAATTGTTCCTCTTTCATTGATGATTGTAATTGTGGGAAAGTAACAGATACTCCTGTTGAGATTATCGATATTATTGATGCTCAACATACAGGAAAATCTTTTTATGGAACTGATGAAAATAATTCAATACCAAAAAATGACTATTATGGTTTTGATGTTAATTTTACAGCTAGAGAAGTAGCCTTTCAGCCAAATATTAACAAAAATAATTTTTCTCTTTTTTCTTCTGCTTATGCTTGTGATTGTGCAGCTTCCTCAGTTTATCTAAAAAATACGTATCCTTCAACTATCAAGATAAAAACACTTTTACCATTGAACGATACAATTCCAGCAGGAAATTTAATAAATAGACATGTTCGCTCTACTTTTTCTTTTCTTGATGTAGAAAGAACTCAAGTAGATAGTGCTAGTGTAACCTATAGTACTGGACATGAGTTAAATTTTTGACAAAAAAAGGACAGAAAGAGTTAATTTAGAAGTGTGAAAACCAAAAAACTCTATTCCGTCCTGCTGAACAAATATACAAAGGAATTTTCAGATATTCCTATCCATTATGTTCACGCTACTTTGTTGCTTATTAGCTGTATTCTGATAAAAGAAACTGTTAATCTAAACAAATTAAAAAATCAAGTAGGTATTTTTTTAAATTCTCCTACTGTTCAAATTGATTCTCATTATAAACGGCTTACTCGTTATTTTTTGGATGTCTATGTTCAAAAAACACTATGGAAGCTGATTCTAGTTTTTAGTATAGGCTCTTTTTTGAATAGAAAAGACATAAAAAAAGAAATTTTCTATCTAGCTATGGATGGTAGTGTTTGGCAATTAGGGGAATATACCTATCATGTTTTGGTCTTAAGTGTTATTTATAGAAAAATGGCTATTCCTATTTTTTGGATCAATTTAGAACGAAAAGGTAGTTCTACTGTTGCTCATCGTAAAAGTTTATTAGCATCGGCTTTATTGTTATATCCTTTTTTAAAAAGATTTACAATTTTAGCTGATAGAGAGTATAAAGGTAGAGTTTGGTTTAGGTATTTAGAAGAACAAGGATATACTTACATTATTCGTCTTTGTAAGGGAGATTATCAATTAGAAGTTAAAAAATACCACAGCTTACTTAAAAAAGCTAAATCAGGCAAACTAGTAAGCCAAGAATTTGAAACTGACTTTGCAAAAAAACTAAAAATAGTGATTTCTTATAATGCTCAAGCAGCAAAAGAAAGTGAAAAGTTTGTCATTTTATTAACCAACAAATATCGTTTAACAAAGGAGAAAATTAGTGCTATCTATTATCTCAGATGGAAAATAGAGTGTTTATTTAGACATTTGAAAACAAATGGATTTCATTTAGAGGAGTTAGGAATGGTAAACCCAAGAAAAATTCGTGTTCTAATGGCATTAGTAATTGCATCTTTTTTACTCTGTATCTTAGAAGGAGTAAAAACAAAACAAAGAGTAAAAAAAGACAATGAATCCTTTTACGAGTCTGTTTTTAGAATCGGATATGGAAAAGTAGTATTTTATGCTACTTCTATAGACAAAATATTAAAAATAATAACCCAATTAGTGCAAAAATCTAAAACTCAAAATACAACCTAAATTAACACATGTCCAGTACTGTAAGTGTAACCACTGTTAGATTTGAAAAAAATAATCCTTTTAATTTGAAATTTTGGTTTCCAAATGTAAATATTATTCAAAATGATTCTATCCAATTTGATATAGAAATAGAGTTGAATAACGGAGAAATACTAATTACACAAACTCCTATGATTTTATTAGAATAATTAAAATTACCTCCTATTCAGTTTTTTTTTAATAAAAAAAAATTACTTTGAACGCCACAAGCGCAAAAAATATACAAGTCCAATTATCAAAAAAGGAGTTGCAACAGAACAGAAAACAACCGTCCATAAATAAAGTCCCCAAAAAGAAAGTGTTTTGACATTTTCATTGTCCTCTATATCATAAATGATTTTTTCTTTTTCGCCAATATCATAAAGAGCAGGATTAGAAGCTACTTCACTTTTGAAAGTTCTTTTTTCTTTATTAGGAGTATAATATTCAAAAATAGGCGCAAAACTAGCTCCATTACCTTCCGAATGACGAACAAAGCCTATTACAGTTGCCGTAGTGTTAATACCAGTATTCAATAAATCTTTAGTTTTGTAATACTGATAGATTCCAACACCTAAAAAAACACAACCTAACAGTATAAAAAAACCATAAAGAAAGCGAAGCATAATTTTGTAATTTAGATTAGAAATACATGATTGATTTCTAATTTACTCTATTTGTGTTTAACCAACAAAATTACTCCAAAGATTCCTTCAAAATAACTCTATCATCAAATTCAAAACGTTCTCCATTTATTTCTTGATAGGTTTCATGTCCTTTTCCTGCTACCAAAATAATATCATCTTTCGCAGCCATACTACACGCTCTTTCAATGGCTTCTTTTCTCAGAGTTACCGTTTGGTATTTTGAAGGTTCTACTTCTTTTACACCTTCTAACATATCTTTTATGATTGTTTCTGGCTCTTCTGTTCGTGGATTATCTGATGTAAAAATAGACCAATCACTATAATTTGTGGCTATTTTTGCCATTTCTGGGCGTTTTGTTTTGTCTCTATTTCCACCACAACCTATTACTGTAATTAGATGTTGATGCGTTTTTTTGATTTCACTTATTGTCTTCAAAATATTTTCAAGTGCATCAGGTGTATGAGCATAATCCACAATCGCATGAACTCCCAATGAAGATGTATAACGCTGAAAACGACCATTTACCCCTTTTATATTTGATAATTCAGTCAAAATTTCATCCTCATCTTCTCCCAAAAGCATTGCCACACCATAAACAGCTAATAAATTATAGGCATTAAAATGACCAATTAGTTTTGTCCATGTTTCTTTTCCGTTTATTATTCCGTTGTGTTTTTCTTCTATTTGTAACTGCATTCCTTCAAAAGAGCTATCCATAATTCGGACTTTATAATCCGACATAGATTTCATCGAATAAGTAACATGTTTGGCTTTACAATTTTGAAGCATAACCAGTCCTCGTTTGTCGTCTTGATTGACTAGCGCAAAAGCAGTAGTGGAAAGCATATCAAAAAACCCTTTTTTGGCTCTGATATATTCTGCAAAAGTGCCATGATAATCCAAATGGTCATGTGAAATATTAGTAAAAACTGCCCCTTTAAAATGAAGCCCTTCAATGCGTTTTTGTACCACAGCATGCGAACTTACCTCCATAAAAACGTGCGTACAGCGTTTTTTGACCATTTCGGCAAGTAATTTATTGAGTTCTACTGGATTAGGGGTTGTGTGTGTAGAAGTATAAATTCGACTTTTTATTTTGTTATGAATTGTCGAAATAAGCCCTACATTATAACCTAATTTTTTGAATAACTTGTAAAGAATTGTTACGACTGTTGTTTTTCCATTTGTACCTGTAACACCTACTAATTGCAATTTTTTGGAAGGGTTTCCGTAAAAATTTCCTGCTAATATTCCTAATGCTTTTGCTGTATTTTCTACTTGAATATATGTGATTTCTTTCTCTAAATAAACAGGTAATTTTTCACAAACAATCGCTTTTGCTCCGTCTTGAATGGCTTGTTTTATAAATTGATGTCCGTCTGCAACTGTTCCTTTCAAGGCTACATAAATATCATTTTTTTCTATTTTACGAGAATCAAATTGAATTTGATTTATTGTTCCTTCTAAATCTCCTTGTATGGATTGTGTTTTTAATGTTTTGAGTAATTCAATTATTTTCATGACTGATTATTGTTTATTGGAAAGGTCTTTTTGTATTGTATGGCACGACTAACTTTCAAGTCTAAAATCTATTTAAAGCTAATTTGTTTTGATAAAAATTCATTAAAAACGTTATTTATAAATTGGTAGAATATACTCAAAATCGACAAAAAAAGCAATGCAATTTAATTAAAAATTGCATTGCTTTTCTGAAATGAAATAAAGAATTACACCTTTATATCAATGCAGGAAGTAAAATAAAAATAATTCCTAAAATAATTGCACCTACTCCAGCCGTTACGGTAGATACAAATAGCCCTACAACTCCCAAAATAATTAAAACTGTTCCTATTAATGTAAAAATACCTCCTAGAACAGTACCATCTTTAGATTCTTTGATAGAGCGTTTGTTCTTCTTAGCATTTCTTCTTTCTAGTTTTTTGAGCTTTTTGGTAATCAATTTTGTAGCCAAACGCTCCTTAAAGTTCATGTTTGATTTATTGGCTTCTAGTTTTTCGATAAGCTCTTTTGAAGTTATTTTTGCTTTTGTTTCTTTAGTTGTTGTTTTAGCTTCTGTTTTACTTTTTTCAGAAAATAAAAGATTAGAGTTGCTTTCAGCAGGAATAAATGCGAAAGCAGAAAAATTAATTAAAAGAGTAAATAATACGATAGAAAAAAATTTCATATTATAATAGGATTAAAAGGTAAAAAAATAATTACTAAATAATACTAAAAAAAGCAATACAACTTAATTAAAAATTGCACTGCTTTTTTTTATTAAAATTCAAATTACAGAAGTGATGGCAATAAGTAGAATAAAAGACCAACCAAAATAAGCCCAAGTCCGTATCCAAAAGAACCTCCTAATGAAGCTACAATACCAATAACACCTACTACGATGAAGATAATACCAATTATTTTAAGAAGAGTAGCAAATCCACTATCGATTTTTGTTTCTTTAGAATCTTTGATTTGCTTTTTCTCAGCTTTTTTAAGTTTTTTGATAAGAAGTTTATTAGCAATACGTTCTTTAAAACTCATATCTTTTTTGTTAGCTTCATAATTAGCTTCCATCTTTTCTTTGAGTTCTTTTGCTGTAACAGTTTTAGTTTCTGCTTTAGCTTCTGATTCTGATTTATTTTCTGACTCAGTTTTTGGTTTTTCAGAAGTTATGTTTTTTTCTGACTCAGAAGTATTTTCAGCAGGAAAAGAAGGCATAAAAGCAAACGAAGAAAATCCGAATACTAAAAGAACGAGGGTTAAAAAGGTAGTTTTCATAAAATAAATTAGGGGTTAAATTGAAAAAAATATAAGCACAATTAAAAAAACTAAAGCAAATAAAGTATAAATTCAGTCAATAAAGGAAACTCAAAAGCAAAAAATAAAGCTAAGAGTAATCCAATAAAAATCCAAATTATAATTTTGGTACTATTTGACATCTGTTTTGATGAAGAAGCCAACAAAAAAGCAAGCAAAGCCACACAAGAAAATAAAACACCAGTTATTATACCTCCTGTAACAAAAGTCATAACTGCTACAAGAATACTAGCCCAACTAATAAGTCCAGCCGTATGCTGACCATTCCATCCTTTAGATTGTTTTTTTTGTTTGGTTTTATGACGATGTTTTTTAGCTGCCTTGCTTTTTAGAACTAGCTTTAAGATAGAAAGTTTTTTTCGAAACGAAATTTTTCTTTTTTTAGTCTTCGATTTTGTACTTTTAGATTCAAAAATAGCTCTTTTACTTGATTTCTCTGTATTTTGAAAAACTTTTTTGGTTCTTCCGACAATTTAGCGATAATTTCTTAATTTAGCCTTTCTATGGATACTAACACAATAGCAATTTTATTAGGTTTTTCAGATTTTTCAGTAACGAAAATAGAATCTTCTCCACTTCGCTTAACTATTTATGGAGAAAGTAATTTAGCCGATTCTATTTGTCCTAATTGCTTGAAAAAGTGCAATAAAGTGACTTCTACTTCAGAACGTATTGTTCGTGACCGAAATATTTTAGACAAAGAGGTTTATTTACACTTAACTTCTCGTCAATTTCATTGTCAAGATTGTACTCGTTACTTTCAAGAAGTTTTTAGTTTTGTTTCTAAGCAAAAAAATCAAACTCATCGTTTGGAAAAATATCTTTATTTATGTTTGAAAGATAGCAGTTTCAAAGAAGTAGCTATCCGAGAAAACATACTTTGGGATGTTTTAGATGGTATTTTTAAAACCTATAGTAAACGTGAGATAAAAAAACACCTAGATTATTTTCCTCGACGTTTAGGTATTGATGAATTTGCTTACAAAAAAGGAAAAAAGGAATATGCTGTTGTTTTAGTAGATTTAGATACAGGTCAAGTTTGGGATATTTTAGAATACCGTAATAAAGAGTATTTAAAAGCCTATTTTTTATCCAAAGGCGAAGTTTTTTGTACTAGTATAGAAGTATTTTCTTGTGATATGTGGGAGGGATTTTCAAATACAGCAAAAGAAGTATTTCCTAACGCTGATGTAGTAATAGATCGCTTTCATTTTTTTCAGCATTGTAATAAAGTGCTAGATAGCATTCGTAAAGAATTACGACGAAAAGATGATAAAAACGTTCATTTCAAGCAAATAAAATGGCTTTTATACAAGGCATGGAAAGACCTTACTTATAAAGAAAGACGAGTTTTACTTAAAGCGTTTAGGTTTAGCTCAACGCTTAGACAGGTGTATTTTATGAAAGTGGAATTACAAAATATATTTAATACTGATTTGAGTAAACAAGAAGCTAAAAAACTACTAGACCAATGGATAGAAGAAGCTCAAAAAATAAATCATAAGGCTCTAAATAGATTTATAAATACGTTTAATTCTTGGAAAAATGATATTATTAATTTCTTCAAAGATAGATATTCTAACGGAATAGTAGAGGGAATTAATAATAAAATTAAGACCCTCAAAAGGAGTGGGTATGGGTTTAGAAACTTTCAAAATTTTAGATTGAGAATGATAGTCAAATTCATATAATCGCTAAAAAGTCGGAAGAGCCACTTTTTTTGTGTCAGAAGTTTTGAGTTCATACTTTTTAGTTTCTGTCCCTAGCTCAAAAGAAGGAGTTAAAGCATTTGTATTTTGAATAATCGCAATGAAAAAAAATAGAAAAATAAATATTTTTTTTGAATCAATCGTTAGGTAATAATTTGGCATACAAAATTAAGTTTAGTTTTTGGGTAGATACAAAAAGGATTCTATACGTTGCATCTTGAAAAATACTTTTCTCACACTAAAGCGTAAGCTAAAGAAGCACAGAATACTAAAAAAATGACTAACTTTCCAAAACCATTTCCACAAAAAAAGTTATTACCTTATTACAACTATTGCAAAAAGAAACTCTATAAGTTAAGTTTGTAATATAGAAAGAATTTGAACTTTAAACCCTTAGGGTTTTGAAAGCCCTAAGGGTTTCGATACCGTAGAAAGTAACGATAAAATATGAAAATAAATAAAAAACACTTTTTTTCTCTACTCATTTTATTTTTCTTAATTGGAAATTTTACGTTTTGTAATTTTTCTAGTTTTGCACAAGATGATAAACTGCCCACCATTACAGGCTCTTTTTCGAAAGACAGTTTGAAGGTTGGCAAACACATTCCTTTCAAAGTAATTTTTACTCATAATTATAATAAAGAGGTCGTTTTTGCTGATTCTAATTACAATTTTGAGCCTTTTGAGTGGGTCAGAACAGATGCTTTTCCTACACAAACTACTTCAGATGGAATTGCTACTGATAGTGCTATTTATTGGCTACGCACTTTTGAATTAGACACCATTCAGACACTAAAACTTCCTGTATTTGTTCTTGACCAGAAGACTGGGGATACACTCAAATATTTTACAGAAGTTTCGACAAAAGAAACCGAATTTGTTCTCTCAAAAGCCAATTTACAGAACATGATTCAAAAAGATAGTATTACTTTTTATCAAAATACTACTTTTTTAGAGATTCCAAGATTTACGAATTATCCTTTATATGCTCTGATTGTCGTTATTTTAGTAGTCATCGTAATTTTATTCTTTGTATTTTTTGGAGAAAGTATCCGAAGAGGATATCGTTTGAAACGCCTACAACGCCAACATGAAAAGTTTATACAAGAATATGCTAGTCAGTTACGACAAATTGAAAATCCAGAAGCAACTGACCACACACTAGGAATGTGGAAAGCCTATATCGAAAAGCTCAAAAACGAACCTTTTACGACTTATACTTCAAGTGAAATTTCTCGCTTGACTAAAAATGAATCATTAGGACAAAACCTTAAAGTAATTGATAGAGCGATTTATGGTGGACAAATAGACAATAATACAGAACTTGCCTTGCAAAATCTAAAAAATTATGCCATCAATATTTTTGAAAAACGTTTGGCAGAGTTGCAAGTAACCTCAGAAGATGAATTTACTCAAAAACATAATTCTCCTGTTGCAAAACAAGTCAAAAAAAGAAATCAAAAATTAAATCAAAAAAGAAATAATAAAGAAAATGTTTGATAAATCAAGTTTTGAATGGTTAGATTTTAAATGGTTTACACTCGAAACACTTCAAAGTTTTGATTGGCAAAGTCCATTTTGGTTATATGCACTTATTGGAATTCCATTTTTATTTTTATTAAAATGGCTTATTTTTGTGCGTTTTCGTCAGAAATTAGAAGTGGCTTTTCCAGACCAAAACCTAAAATCAGATTTTTGGACAATCTTACGACATGTTCCAAAAATATTTTTTGGTTTGTTTTTAGTTTTTATTTTGATTGCACTTGCTCGTCCTCAAAAAACATCAGAACAACCTCCTGAACGCTACACAGAAGGAATTGATATTATGCTTGTGATGGATATTTCGGAATCTATGCAGATTGAGGATTTCAAACCTAATCGTTTAGAAGCTGCCAAAATGGTCGCTAATAATTTTATAAAAGGACGGTTGCAAGACCGAATCGGAATAGTTGTTTTTGCTGGCGATGCTTTTAGTCTTGCTCCACTCACGACAGATTACGAACTTTTGTATGGTTATTTGGAGGAAATAGACTTCAGAATGATACAAACAGGTGGAACAGCCATTGGAAGTGCCATCGGAGTAGGAACAAACCGAATGCGAGAAAATGAGAAAATTAAATCAAAAGTAATGATACTTTTGACAGATGGAGAAAGCAATGCAGGAAGTCTTGACCCAATCACAGCAGCAAAATTAGCATATAGTTATGGCATCAAAATTTATACGATTGGAGTCGGAAAAAAAGGAAAAGTTCCTTACAGAAATCGTTTTGGACAAGTTCAGTATATCGATAATACACTTGATGAAACAGGTCTGCGTCAGATTGCAGAAATTAGTGAAGGGAAGTTTTTTAGAGCTACCAGTAATAAATCCTTAGGCGAAATTTTTTCTAGTATTGATAAATTAGAACGTTCCGAAATCAAAGAAAATAAGTTTACACTGACTAGAGATTATTATGAAATTTATTTGACATGGGCATTTGTGTTTTTGATGATTTGGTTGGGATTGAAAAATACATTTTTGGTTAGTGCTTTGGAGGATTAAATTTTATATTCTATGACAAATCTAAAGTTACCCATTTTTTTGCTTTTTGTGATTTTCATTATTGCAACATCTTGTTCTAAACTCATAAACGAAAATATCACGCTCATTTGTTCTTATCAAATGTATGCCTGTGGAGATTGTCGCCCTCAATTTTTAGTCCAAGATATTAAAACTAACAATCAAATTATTAAAAAAAACCTTCTCAATCAAGATATTTATGTTGCATATGAAGAAGGTAAAAAAGATATATTAGAAGGAATAAAAAAATGTATGATATGCTATACTTTCACAGTTACAGGAAGGCTAGAAAAAAAAGATGATGATTATATTTTACTTGCTAAAGATATAGAGAGAAACTTTCATAGTAATTGTTGTAATAAATAGTTTTCATTTAACATCATAAAAAACACCTCATTCTATTCAAAAAAATTGAATAAAATAAGGTGTTTTTTTAATGGTATTTGTGTAGGGACAATGCATGCATTGTCCCTACTACAATGAAAATAATAACTTTACTTTTTATTCTTCAATAAAACAGCCTGCATTACTTTTTCATCTGTACTGAATTCATACTTTTTACGTAATTCTGTAATCCATTCTTTTTCTAAAAACTGCTGATAATCAGAAATGACTACACCACGAGTTTCTTCTAATTTTTTCACCCTCGCAGGTTCAACTTCCTCAACAATTACATAATACATTCTACCATTTTCTTCAACAGTATAATCTCCTTTTTTGAAATCCACTTTCGATAAAACTGGTTGTGCTTGTTTTTCAAAAAGTCCATTTGTGATTTCCAAACGAAGGGCATTTTCTTTATTAAAGCGTTTTTCCAAGACTTTATAATCTGTTGTAAAGATTTTGATTTGAATAATTGCCTTTGCTACTTTTGCATTTCCTATCTTTTGAGCTACAAAACGAACATTCTCAATTCCTTCTGTTTTGAAAAATGCACGTATAGCATCCACTCTATTATTCATCATATCGTTTGTTTCTCCGATACCTTTTGCAGCTTCTATGGTAAATACATACGAAGGATTTGTTTTGGCAGCAAGCGCAAACGGTGCTAGTTTTTTAGTTTGTTCATCTGATAGTTTTACATTTCTTCTATCAAACTCTAGCTGTAAAGGTTGAAAATTATCTACTGCATAATAACCTAATTTCAAACTATCTTTCAACATAGAAAGCGTTTTTTGGTCGGCTGCATTGTAGATGGTAACTTTTGCACGATCTTGCCAACGATAGTTTTCTTTGTTATTCTCATAAAAACCCATCACCCCTTCTTGGTCGGCTAGAGCTTTTGCCCAAACTTTTTGTTCCATTATCTTGAAAAGCAAAATTCCATCATAATATTCTTGTAATAAGAAACGGTATTCAGGATATTTTTTTGATAACAATGATTTTTCATTATCAATAATTTTTTGAGCTACAAAATTTTGATATTCTTCTCTCAAAAATGGTAATGCTTTTTCAGGAGCAGGAAGTTTATTATTTTCTTCCAAATAAACAGCAAAATCATCTAAAGTATAGTTTTTTACTCCAACAGTAAATAAATTTTTATCCTTCACTAATTTTGGGTTTTGCATTTCAAAACGGCTTACCGTCCACATATTTGCCTTTTGAATCATCGAATCGGCTGCCATTTGTGTCAAAAACTCATCTGCTTTTTTATTTTGAGAAAAACCATTTTCAGATTTCAATTTATCAATCAAAACAGCTTGTTGAATCTCTGCACGAGAATCTTTCGCTATTTTTTGTTGAAGAATTGGCTGCAAATCTTCAAAAGGTTCGATAGCATCTTTTTCTATCAAACGAACAATATGCCACCCAAAAGCAGATTTGAAAGGCTTTGTAATTTCTCCTTTTTTGATAGTAGATATTTTTTCTTCAAATGGTGGAACAAGTGTTCCTGAAGTAAACTCTGGGTTTCCGTTGTTGGTAAGCTGCCCACCACGCTCTCTTGAGCGATAATCTTCCGAAAACTGTTTTGCTAGATTTTCGAATAGTTCTTTTTGTTTTGCCTCATCAGTTGTTTTCTCTAGTTGCGTATAAATTTCTTGAATTTTGCGATAGGCTTTCAATGTATCTTCTGCAATCATTCCATCCGACGAACGAATCATAATATGAGCCAACTGAACTTTTCCTAAAGATGGTTTTTTATCTGTTACTTTCAAGATATGATACCCAAAACGAGTACGAACAATCTCCGAAATTTTGCCCTCTGGCGTATTGTAAGCTGCCGTTTCGAAAGGATAAACCATTTGAAGAGAAGAAAAATAATACAAATCGCCTCCATTTATTTTGCCTGAAGGGTCATCAGAATAAGTTTTTGCTAATTCTGCAAAATTTTCTCCAGCCACAGCCTTTTTTCTAACATCTTGAATTTTTTTGTAAGCAGCCAAAGTATCTTCTGGGTTAGCATATTGCTCTACCATTATCAAAATATGAGATGCACGTACCGACTCATTGAGACGAGAATAGGCTTCTTTTACCAATTTTTGACTTACATTTTTTGGCGTAAGATACGGTTCTGCAAGCTGGTTTTTATAGATTTCAAACTCCTTTTTGAAAGCCTGTGAAGTATCCATTCCCAACTCTTTTGCTTCTTCTACTTTGAGTTTGAAATTAATATACAAATCTAAGTATTCTTGAATTTTTTCTCTATTCCAAAGGCTATCTTCGGCTGTGGAATTATTTTTTTGATAGAGATATTCAAATTCATCTGCCGAAACGATTTGGTCATCTATTTTTAGAAGTGTTGGCGATTGAGGGTAATTTATTTTATTAGAAACTGTTTTTGGCGAACAAGCAATAAAAAATAGCAGTGCAAAAACAGAAAATAATGTAGAAATTTTAGTTAATAACGTATTCATTTTCTTTTATTTTGTGTAAAAATTTGACGGTGCAAAAGTACAAATCTTTTTGCATTGTTTGAATTGAATCTTAAAAATTATATCTGAATAAATTTTAAGATTCTTATTATTACCAAAGAATAATTCACAATGAAAGTATTTAATTTCTACTATGAAAATTCATAAAAAGTGATTATATTTATGAATTAGCAAGTATCATTCTAGTTCATCTAGCATTAATAACCAAAAGTATTTTATGTTTTAAACTTTTACATGAATTGAACAGCATCTCAAACACAAAAGGTTATATACTTGGAGGTTTTTTATTTGGACTTCTTTTTCCTTTCTTTTCTTGGATTCTTGATGGGTTATTTTTCAATGGAATGACTTTAGGTTGGGATATGGTAGTTCGTCTTCACATCAATAATCCTATACATTTTGTAATAGATTCTGCTCCTTTTATTTTGGCAAGTTCTTTTGGTACAATTGGCTATTATGTTGATAGATTAGAAGAAAATAGTTTGTTACATCATAGTAATATTGATAAATACAACAAAGAAAATAAAGCGATTGTAAAACGAATGCGAATTGCAAATACTGTTTTTCCAATGATAATTACCTTATTATTGGTAATAGGTTTTTTATTATTACATGACTTTTCGTCCAAAGAACAAGATAATGTACATCTAATTAAAACTGGAACGAATCAGCGCATAATTAGCCAAAAAATGCTCTATCATGCCAGTAAAATTCCTGTTACGGAAGCAGATGAAAAAACAAAACACAAAAAATCTCTACGTCTTACAATAAAAAACTTAAAAGAAGGACACCAAAACCTTACCCAACAAGCTAATATATTAGGTAGTGAAAAACATCAAGCTATAGTTCTTCAAAACTTATTTGATTCTTTAGAAAAAAGTTATCAAAATGTAGTTACAGAAGGCAATAGGCTTTTAATACCTTTTCCAATTAAGAACACTGATTCTTTAAACCTTAAAAATCATACGGCAAAAACGATAAGAGAATTAGAAATAAATCAAGAAGAGTTTTCTAGCCTTATGGAATCTCTACTTGTCATCTATGAAAATGAAAGTAAAGTGAAGGCAAAGCGACTAAAGACTATACCATTTGTAATAGTTATTGTGCTTATCATATTTATAATTAGTTTGGCAATTTTTGGACTCAAACCAACCATAGATAGAGTAAAACAAGCCTTTTTTGATGTAGAAGAAGCCAATGCTAAGTTTTTAGAGAAAAATAAAAACTTAACTACCTCTCAAAAAGAAATAGAACAAAAACAAAATTTGCTCTCCCAAGCCGAAAAAATGGCGAAAATGGGTAGTTTTATTTGGAACTTAAAAACAAATACAGTCCAACATTCAGATAATCTACCTTATATATATAGACTGGAAGAAGGACAAATAGTTACTCCAAAGGTATTTCAAGATATTTTGCATCCTGATGACTTTAAGATTACTCAGAAGCAAATTTTTGAGGCTACATCTATGCAGAAAAAAGAGGTTTTGACACAATACAGAGCAAGACCTCCCTACCTTGCTGATATGGTAGAATGGAAATGCTACCGTGCTTTTTCGATACTTGACTACGATGAAAAAGGGGAAGCGTATCAAGTTATTGGTACAGCACAAGATATTACAGAAGAAATAAAACAAAAACAACGCATAAACTCTCTTTTTGAAAATGCAGAAAAAAACAAGGAGCGTTTGGAAGAAGCACAAAAGCTCGCTAAAATAGCAAGTTATGATATAATATCAGGAAATATAAATTGGTCTGATAATTTTGCGAGTATTTTTTATATAGATAGACAAGAAATTCCTAATTCTTTAGCTGATTTTAGACAATGGATAGAACCCCAAGATTTAGAAAGAGTAAAACAAAAATGGGCAGAAGCCGTAGAATCAAACAATAAATTTAATGAAATATATAGAATTAATACTTCTACAAAAGGATTGCTTTACATAAAAGAAAAAGGCTACCCATATTTTGATAAAGAGGGAAGTTTAATAGGACAACGTGGAACGTTGCAAGATGTTACTAATTCTGAAATAGCTAGAATTAATATTGAACAAAAGTCAAAGCAAATTAAAAAGCAGCATGATAATTTTGTATCAAGTGTTAATTATGCTCAACGTATTCAATCTGCCTTACTAGGAGGTACAAATGAAATACAAAATATTTTTCCAAATTCTTTCATCTTCTTTGTGCCAAAGGATATTGTTTCTGGAGATTTTTATTGGTCAGCAGAAGTAGACAATCGTAAAATTGTTGTGGTAGCTGACTGTACAGGACATGGAGTTCCAGGAGCTTTTATGTCTTTATTAGGTACTATGCTTTTGAATGAAATCATCGAACACCGTAAAATAACTACACCAAGTCATATTTTAGAAGAATTACAAAAAGAAATTACAGATATTTTAAAACAAAAAACAACAAAAAATAAAGATGGAATGGATATTTCTGTCGCTGTTGTAGATGAAGATATACGAGTTTTAGAGTTTGCAGGTGCAAGAAATCCCCTTGTTTATATACATAAAAAACAACAAGAAAATGATGAAGCAAACATGACAGTAATCAAGGGAGATACAATATCAATAGGAGGAAGAAACAAAAAAGTAGAACATAATAAATATACCAATCACGTCATTAATTTGGATGATGTAGAAGCATTTTTCTTGTATTCTGATGGTTATCAAGACCAATTTGGAGGAGAGAATGGAGCTAAGTTTATGTCAAAACGTTTCAGAAATCTTTTATACAAAACATATTCCAAAGAGTCTATGTCGCATCAACGAAGAGCATTAAAGACAAACTTGAGAGATTGGATGGGAAGAAGTGAAAAACAAATTGATGATATTTGTGTCGTTGGAATCAAAATATAAAATCAAAAAAAACGAATTTCATTTTATTGAAATTCGCTTTTTTATATATCAATATTTCAAAATATTACTTCTTAAAATTCAGAACAGTATCTTCAATAATCTGACAACATTCTACTAATTGTTCTTCTGTCATGACAAGTGGTGGCGCAAAACGAATAATATTTCCGTGTGTAGGTTTTGCCAAAAGTCCATTTTCTTTCAATGCAACACACAAATCCCAAGCTGTTGAGCTTTCAGGTGTATCATTTATTACTACTGCATTCAAAAGACCTTTTCCACGAACAAGATTTACTAATTCTGATTTATTTGCCAATTCAGTCATTTTCTGACGGAAAACTTTACCTAATTCTTCTGCTCGTTCTGAAAGATTTTCATTTTTTACAACTTCCAAAGCTGCCATTGCTACCTCACACGCCAAAGGATTTCCACCAAAAGTAGAACCATGTTCCCCTGGTTTGATGGTAAGCATAATTTCATGACTAGACAAAACTGCCGAAACTGGAAAAACTCCACCCGAAAGAGCTTTACCCAAAATCAAAATATCAGGTTGAAAACCTTCATGGTCACAACAAACTAACTTTCCAGTTCTTGCAATTCCTGTCTGAACTTCATCAGCAATAAAAAGTACATTTTTAGACTTACAAAGTTCATACGCCTTTTTCAAATATCCTTCATCGGGAACAACTACACCAGCTTCTCCCTGTATTGGCTCAACCATAAAACCAGCTACATTTGGGTCTTCTAATGCTTTTTCCAATGCTGCCAAATCATTATACTTTACAATTTCAAATCCTGGTAAGTAAGGACCATAATCACTGTATGCACTTGGGTCTGTCGAAGAAGAAACTGCTGCAAGTGTTCTTCCCCAAAAATTATTTTCTGCAAAAAGTATCTTTGCTTTATTTTCTTCTATTCCTTTTACTTTGTATGCCCATTTACGACACAATTTGATTGCCGTTTCTCCACCTTCTACTCCTGTATTCATTGGCAAAACTCTATCATAACCGAAAAATTCAGTCATAAATTTCTCATAATTCCCCAATACATTATTGTAAAAAGCACGAGAAGTAAGGGTAAGTTTTTGAGCTTGTGCAACAAGAGCTTTTATGATATGTGGATGACAATGTCCTTGATTAACAGCACTATAAGCTGAAAGAAAATCATAATATTTTTTTCCGTCTGTATCCCAAACGTGAACACCTTCGCCTTTTTCCAAAACTACTGGCAGTGGATGGTAATTGTGCGCTCCGTAATTATCTTCTAAATCGATAAATTTTTGTTGAGAAGCTGATACGTTGTGTGTTTCTGTAAGCATATTTTTGATTGTTTATGGTTTCTTTTTTATTTTGTTACTTGATTAAGCCTAAAATTACTCAAAAGTTTTCAGATACAAAACTTAATTCAGATTGATTATTTTACAAAAAAAATTAAACTTAAAAAGCATTTCCTTTTTTCGATACCTTTTTGCATATTATTTGCGTAAGTATAATTAAGAATAGACAAATACACTTTTTTGATAGACGAATACCAAATTTTATTCGTTAAAATAAAGAACCAGATACAATAATTCTGAATAAATACCAGCTTAAATTTTACTTCTATGCCTAATTTTTCCTTTACGTCAACAACAATATTTACTTTTTTACTTTTATTTCTCTGTCAAACTTCAAGTTTTGCACAGTATGACACACATTATCTCAAAAGTGGAAATCAAGCATTGATACAAAAAAATTATGTACAAGCAGAAACCGATTACACAACTTCCTTAAAGCACAACAGCAGAAATATGGAGGCATATCTTCAAAGAGGAATCGCAAGATGGCACTTAGGAAAATATAAAGATGCTATTTCAGACTTGGACAGAACAATTTTATTCAATTATAAATTAGCTGAAGCAAATCTATGGAAAGGGAAAAGTTATTATTCAATGGATTCTTATAAAGAAGCGATTAGTTATTTTGATAAAGCCTTAGAATTAAATACCGATAAAAATTCTCAGATTAATTCAGAAATCTATGAATATAAAGGCTTTGCCTATCAAAAAATGAATAATTCAGATAAAACAGTAGAGAATTTTAGATTAGCTTTAGGAGAAGGAAGTACAAAATCAGCAGAGATAAATTACGAACTAGCTACAATTAATTATTTGAATAAAAATTACGAAGAAAGTCTAAAAAATCTCCAAAAAGCAAGACAATTAGGACATCCAAACCGTGTAGAAATTGCAAAGAAGATAGTTGTTTTGGATAAACTTATTGCAGAAGAAAAGAAAGCAAATGAAGCAAAAGACGTAAAATTTCATTTTCAAAACCCAAGTAACCTTACAGCAACTGTTTCAAATTCTTTTTTTGATTTGGAGGTTTGTTTGGAATCTGAATTGATGGTAAATGAAGTAAAAGTTTTTGTAAATAATAAAGAACAAGACCCAATTAGAGGACTTACTGTAACACCAAGTACGACATGTGCCATCACAGTAAAACGCAAAATTCCTTTACAAAATGGCTCAAATGAAATCCGTTTGGAAGCAACAACAGCACAAGGAACTTTTTATTCAGATAAAGCAAACGTTACTTTTACTTCGCCAAGTCGAACAGAAAATGCTATTGCTTCGATGCCAAAAGTTTGGGCAGTTGTGGTAGGTGTGGCAAGTTATACAGCAATGCCAACGCTGCGTTATTCAGATGATGATGCGTATCAAATGTATGCCTTTTTGAAAAGTCCAGAGGGTGGCGCACTTTCTGACAATCAAATAACACTTTTAGTGGACGAAAATGCAACAAAATCACAGATTATAAATTCCTTAAATCAAAAATTTAGTGCAGCTTCTGAAAACGATTTAGTTATTTTTTATTATGCTGGACACGGCTTAGAAGGTAGTTTTATCCCTTATGATTACAATGGAACAGAAAGCACAAAACTTTTGCACAAAGACGTTCAAGATATTTTTACAAGCTGCAAAGCAAAGAATAAATTATTTATTGCAGATGCGTGTCATTCGGGAAGTAGCAGCGAAAATTTACGTGGAAATGTAAAAGCAACAATGGATAAATATTATCAAGCTCTTGCCAAAACTTCTGGAGGAACGGCACTTATGATGTCGTCAAAAGCAGAAGAAACTTCATTAGAAAATAAGACCATTCGCCAAGGTGTTTTTAGTTATTATTTGATTCGTGGTTTAAAAGGAGAAGCAGATTTTAATGCTGATAATATTGTTTCGGTAAGAGAACTTTTTGATTACGTACAAACACAAACTCGCCAGTACACAAACTACCGTCAGAATCCAGAATTATACGGACTTTTTGATCCAAATATGCCGATTGGAGCTGTTAGGAAATAAAAATCAATTACGAATTACGAAAAACTCAAGCATTTTTGTTTGAGTTTTTTTGTGTTTGTGAACCGTCGTTGACGGTTGGAATGTAGTTTAAATAATTATTGCTCAATAATCAATGTTGTTTCATGATTATCGTTAGGATTCATTTTTGTTACTTTTATATAGTAAATTCCTGCTTTCCGACTTTTAAACATAAATCTTTCCTCCCCACTTTTAAACTCAAATTCAAAATTTTGAAGGTTATATGGGGTTTCAGCCTCCAAAATTTCTACTTTTATTGCTTCCCCACCACCTTTAATTTTAAAAAAGTAGGTTGTATCCTCAGCAAATTCTTTTGTGATTTTATTTCCTTCTTTATTAATTTGATGTGAGGAAATTAGTATAACCTTTGAGTTTTTTGTTATTGAATCTGAATGCAATTTACAACTTCCAAAAAAGCTAATTATTGCAATAAATAAGATTACTTGTTTCAATTTCATAATGATTTATTTTAAGTTTGTACTATCAGAACGATTGTGGTACACATTGATTATGGCTACACTATCTTTATGATTTATAGGATTTATGATTGTCAAATAATAAATTCCTGTACTTTTGTTTTTAAAATCAAACTCTTTTTCATTGGTACTTGGAGTATATTCCATAATCAACTCTCTTCTACTATTGTAAAAAAGAAAAGCTGCAATTCCTTTTTCAAAAGTATATTTATAGGTAACTCCTTTATAAAAAACACAAGTATATTGAGGATTTTCACTGTATGAACGATACCATTTATGAGCTACATGATATTTTTTCGCAAATGTGTACTCTTCTTTATCATCAATTTGATTTTCTATATTTTGAGAAGCCACAACCAAAAGAGAAGATTTATTGACATGTTTTCCTTCTAATTTCAAATTATACTTCCCTGTATTCTTACAGTCAAAAATGATAGTTTTAGTACGATAAGAAGAATTTCCGTAGGCAATTTTATTTATTGCTATAACTTCTGATTGAGAATCAAGTAAAATCATATCAAAATAACGTTTAGAAAAATATTGAAATTTATACTTTTTTCCTTCCTGCAAACTCAATTCTAAAGTAGATTTTTTATTGATTTTGTAGATATTTTCTATTTCATAATCAGCTTGAATACTATTTTTAATTAACTCATTCTGTTTTTCCTCTTCTAAAACAATTTTGTAGGGTTTGCAACTTCCTAAAAAGGAAGTAATTAGAATAAAAAGGACTAAAATTTTGAGTTTCATAGGTATAGGTTTTATAAAACAGAATTGAATAAACTTAAAAGTATAAAAAAAACTCACTCATTTTAAGAAACAAGTGAGTTTTTGAGAAATAATTTTGAAGAATAAATTATTTACGCCAAGGAATAAGTAATTTTTCTATTTCTGGTAAAAGATTCACATCGGCTGTACACATTTCTTCTGCACCACCATAAAATTTTTGAAAAAACACCTCAACTGTTCTGCGATATTGATCACCTTCGCCTGCCCAAAGTCTATATAACCCTGGTACAACAGCTCTAGGAACATACCCCATATCTTTCAAAATAGTCTGTGTAACAGTATGCATCCCAGCACACCAGCCATACGCCATCTCAACACCTGAATCTTCAAATAACTTGTCGGCTGCATTCAAGATTTCAGTTCCCAAACCAGCAGCTTGATAGTCTTTATTAGTTGCGATAACTAATAATTCGCCTCTACGCAACATTTTCCACATCGTAATTATTAAAGCTGAGGCTATTTTTTTAGTCGCTACCTCTTCTATTACAATCAAAAAATTATTTCCTTTATTAAAAGCATCGCCTTCTCCTACAAAAGGAGCAAAACCACTAGGTGTAAAAAGTAATTCAAAATCACAGCCTTTTAGTGCTGGAAAACCAGTTTTGTAGGCTTCTGATGCTCCTTCTAAGTCAGCTTCTGTGGCTTCACGAACAATAAAATTGCCGTCTAAAATTGTTTTTGATTCTAGCTTTGCCCAGTCTATTGGTTCACAACCTTGGCGTACTTGTACATCCTCAGGCATATCTAACCAAAGGCTATTCATAGATTTACGATTATTCATGTCGTCATTAAAAATTTAAAGTGATAGAATATTTTAGTAATAGAAAGTTTATGAGATAAGCCACTCTGTTGCTTTATCAACATCATCAAAGAATCGAACAGCAAAACCTCCAGAAGTTTCTTCTTCCATAAGTTGTTCCATGGCTACTTGAGAAAATATATCTGGAGATTCTACCATGGCAGCCTGTTCTACTCCCAACTCAATACATTTAGGAAATATATTTTGAGCATGCCATTCTTGTAACTCAGGAACAATAATATATTTCATTTCTTGATTGTTTACCAATGCCTTTTTAGGTCTATATTTTTTAAAAAATTCAAGATAAGTGAACATTTCTTTTTTAAATGTCTCTGTTGTAAAATCCTCACTAGCTGGTTTAAAAATATGTGAGAAGATAGAGTGTTCTTTATCATAGTCAAAAGTAGAATAGTCGCTTTCGTAAATAATCATAACTAAACAGAAATTTAAGTGAAAAAATTATAAAATCAATCTAAATATAATACAAATTATGAAATAAAGCTTTGACTTTCTATATTTTTCACAAATAATTTACAACTTTCAAAAACTCATAGCCAAAGAAGTTCCCAAAAACTGATTTGTAGAAACTAAATCATTATTTTTTACAAAAAAATTGTCTTGACTATTCAAATTGCGATATTCTACACGCCAAAGCAGATTTTTAGTAACATTATAATCAAAGTTGATAGAAAAACCTGTCATTTGAAAGCCATTTTGAGTTGTTTTTGGAATAATAACTCCTTCTTTATCATTGTAATGTTCTATTCGTGTAGCTAAAGAAATTTTTTCATTAAAATTATATTTTGCTATCAAAATCGGCGAATACCACGTATTATATTCTGAACTTCCTTTCTCTTTTTGCTCTACTCCAACATCAAATCCTGCAATAACTCCAAACTTGTCAGAAAAATCAATTTGTGTATAAAAATTATGAAAATAACGCATCTTTTTCTCTGCCGTTGGATAATCATTTCCTATAAAAGAGCTACTATTAAACAAAACTTTCTCAGTTGGAGTAAAGGTAATTTGATGCCCAAAAGCAAGGGTTTGATTTCCTTCTACTCGCTGAATGCGCTGCCAACCGTTGAGTAAAAGTCCAGACAAAAACCATTTTTCATTATCCGAAGTATAAGAGATTTTGATTCCACTTTCATAATACGGCGAATTTTCAGCCAAAATACTACGTGTCATATTCCAACAACCTTTTCCAACAGCACTTTCAAAACCAATATGCGAACTAAAAATACCTGCATCAATCCACAGGTTTTTAGTTTTTGAAAGTTTTACTCCTGCGTATGCTTCATAAATATTTCTCAAAACACCTTCTTCGGCTGCTAGATTTATATTTGAGTATGTTCCTGCCATAAGTGCAAGTCTTGCACGAACTTTTTCGGTTTCATAATCAGCTTGAATCAATCCTAAATTTAAAGCCAGTTCGTTATGACGATGATAAGCATAAAAAAAGGCTGGACGAATATGACTTTCAGGTTCATTAAAATCATAAATATAATACGTTTCTAAATATGCACTAAATTTGACTTTTGATAGTGGTTTATCCAAATTTTCTACCTTTGTAGTGTCATTTTGAGCAAAAACAGTAAATGAAAATGAGAGAAATAGAAAAAATAAAATAAATTGTCGCATCTTTTTTTGATTTTTGGGGTTGTATAGGAAAATTACGGATTACGGATTACGGATTACGGAATTATAAGCAATCTGATTCAAAAATAGTCCATAGTTAAAGAAAATAGTAGATTTTTATAAAAGAAACAACTAAAAAACCTCTCTGACGGTTTCATTTGAACCTCAACGACGGTTGAAAAACACATTATGCAAAACAATTATTATTTCATTCGTGCGCTTTCTTTGGAACTTTCAAAGCAGATTATCGGATTAGAAATTGCGACTATTTTTTCGCAAAATAAAGATGAATTATTGATAGGATTAATTGATAATAACAATCCAGAAACAGAATTTTGGATTCGTGCTACCTTTACCCCCGAACTAACAACACTTTCTTTTCCTCAAACTTTTGCACGAGCAAAACGAAATAGCATCGACCTTTTTGATTCTATTATCGGAACAAAAATCACAAGTATTCGTCAGTTTAATAATGAACGAGCTTTTGGGATAGAACTAAAAAATGATAAAAACGAAGATTTTACTTTGTTATTCAAATTATTTGGCAACCGTTCAAACATTATTTTATTTTCTCAAGATGAGAATTCAAAAAGTGAAAATTCAGAACAAGAAATTGAAGCTATTTTTCAACATAAGCTACAAGCCGATTGGGAAATTATTTATGAAGATTTGGATAGAAGTATAGAACAGGAAAAAGAAGATTTTATAGAAAATGGAATCAAGAAAACCTTTCCTACTTTTGGAAAAGATGTTTTGACGTATTTGAAAAGCAAGGTAGGCAATAAAGTAGAAAATGCAGAAGACAGAGAAAATTATTGGAACGAAATCGAAAAATTAATTACTTATTTTGATGAGATAGAAAAGCTAGACTTTTATGTTTTCTTGAAAAAGAATGAAGTAAAATTATCTATTCTTAATCCAAAAGAGTTTATTAAAGATGCTGAAATTCTACACAAAACAGACAATGCCATTGAAGCATGTAATTTGTTTTACATGGAATTTTCAAGGCGTTATTATTTAGGCAAAGAAAAAAATGCAGCACTTAAAGCCATAGAAAAACGTCATCGCCAAACTCAAAACTATATAGACAAGACACTCAAAAAGATAGAAAAAGTAGAAAATACGATGCGTTACGAAGAATTTGGACATATTTTGATGGCAAATCTTCACGCTGTAGAACCTCGCTCAAAATCAGTAGAGCTTTTTGATTTTTATACCAACAAGCAAATCACAATTCCATTAAAAGACCATTTATCAGCACAAAAAAATGCAGAGCTTTTTTATAGAAAAGGAAAAAATCAAAAACTAGAAATTGATAATTTGTATCAAAATTTAGATAAAAAAGAAGAGCAATTACGCCTTTTTGAAAGGCAGTTGGAGGAGATAAATAATTTTGAATCGCTCAAAGAAATGCGAAAGTTTTTGAAGGATAATAAAATTAAGGTAACCAATTTACAAGAAAACGAACCCGATGAATTACCTTTTAAAGTTTTTGAATATCAAGATTTTCAGATTTTGGTAGGAAAAAATTCTAAAAACAACGACTTACTTACTCAAAAATATGCTTACAAAGAAGATTTATGGCTTCATGCTCGTGGCGTAGCAGGTTCGCATGTCGTGATAAAATATAGAGCAGGAAAACCATTTCCAAAATCGGTCATCGAAAAAGCAGCCAGTTTAGCAGCCTATTATTCCAAGCGAAAAACGGATTCGCTTTGTCCTGTCATCGTAACACCTAAAAAATATGTCAGAAAACCAAAAGGAGCAGCACTTGGCGCAGTTGTCGTGGAAAGAGAAGATGTGGTAATGGTTGAACCGAAAGGATTTGAGTAATTTTTTTTGTGGTTTATATGCCGTTCTTTAATAAAATTTAAGCACAATCTAAAAACAGTATTACATTGGTTAAAAATATAGCTTTATTATTCTTTTTGTCTATTTCATTTTTAACACAAGCACAAGAACCTGTATCTATACACCTTTCAGAAAAAAGTGGACTACAGTATAAAGAGTTCTATGATATCTTTGAGGATGATGAGGGTTTTATTTGGCTATGTGCAAATAAGGGATTACTTAGATATGATGGTAGAGAATTCAAATTATATAAACACTCAAAACAACGGGGATTATCCGTTTTTGGAGTAAAACAAGACAGTTTAGGACGTATTTGGTGTCAGAATATTTCAGGACAATTCTTCTATGTACAAGATAATGAAATGCACTTATTTATAGATGTAAAAGAACACTTAAAAGGAGAGTTACCCAGCTTTATCATTAATAATAATTCTTTATTGCTTTTTTGTGGGTCTAAAATTTATAAAATAAATCTAAATACTAAACTTATAGAAGTTCCTTGGATCAATAATAGTAGTGTCAGTAGTCCTTTAGAAACGCACGAGGGTATATTCTTTACCAATGAAGATTCTTTAGTACACATCTCTCCAAAAGGTAATTTTGAAAAAATACTATCTACTCATCTTCCAGCAAAAAGTAAAAATGGAGAAACAATTACTTTTGGAAAGGCGAAAATTTTTAAAAGCACTTCATCACTCTTTTTATTAGAATCTAGGTTTGGTTTAAATACTTTTTTTCGTTTTAATATTTCGAAGAAAAATCTAACTAAGATGAAAGGTGTTGAGACTTTAGAAGATAAAATAATATATACTAGTTTTGATAATAAAAATGAAATTTGGTTTGGCACAAACCATGGCGTTTGGATTTATGAAATTAAAAACGACCAATTTCAATTTAAAAAGCAATTTCTCAAGGATAAAAAAATCTCTAAAATAGTAAAAGATCAAGAAGGTAATTATTTCTTTACAACATTACACAATGGGATTTATGTAATCCCCAATATGCATATCGAAGACTGCCAAATTTCAGAAGAAAACAAAAATATAAATAGTTTAGACATCATAAATGATAACACTTTAGTTTTTGGAACAAATGCTGGAAGTGTAGGAATTTATAATACAACAACAAATAAACATACACACATAGAAACAGGAACAAAAGGACATGTTTCTACACTTAAATACCATAAAAAAACCAATGTCATTTTTATAAGTAAATCTTACTCTGCCTTTACATTAAACTATAATAATTTTGAATTAAAGAAGGTTAAAACTAGAGGTTTTCTTAATGCAAAAAGTCTAACAATATTAAAAAATGATGATTTGCTTTTAACAGATTACAAGGCTGTAAGAGTATTTAAAGAAGGTAATCTTGATAATGATACTCTTATTTATAGCAAAAGAACTTATGCATCACATTATAATAAAGATAAAAATGAAGTTTATATAGCATTCGTAGATAATTTAGTAAAATATGATAGTGCTTGGAATCCTACAGTTATTCAACACAAAAACAAGGCTCTTTTAGGTAAATCAATAACACAAATGTCTAATGGAATAGTGTGGTTTGCAAGTTTAAAAAATGGCATCTATGGAATTAAAAATGATTCTATACTATATCATTATACTACCAAAAATGGATTAATGTCTAATAATATAGAGCAAATTGAGGCAGATAAAAATACATTATGGATAGCTTTAGATAATAGTGTGCAAATATTTGATTGTGCAACTCAAAAATTTAAGACATTAACTAAAAGAGACGGTATTATATCGTATGATATTTCTGGTATAGAAATCCTAAAAAATAAAGTATATCTTTCCTCAGATGAAGGATTATTATCCATAGATAAACGCCAACCATTTAAAAAACAAAATAATGAAATATATTTTAATGCTTTCGAAATAAATGATAGAGACACATTAGTTACCTCAATTTATAAATTAGCTCATGACCAAAATACAATTAAGATTGGTTTTAATGTGAATGGCTTCTCCTTTAATCATAAAGGAAGATATAAATACAGATTAAAGGGACTAAATGATAATTGGTTAAGTACTGACATGGGAATTAATTCTGTGAAATATAATAGTTTACCAGCAGGTAATTATACATTTCAAGTACAACCTGTTTTAGAAAATCAAACCGAGAATGGAGTTATAAAAGAACTTTTGATTGTGATATACAAACCTTTTTGGCAAACATGGTGGTTTAGACTAGGAGGGCTTATACTAATTTTTGGAGGTACTGTTCTGTTCTTCAAAAAGAAAATTAGAAAGAAAGAAAAAGAACGTATTGCCGAGTTGGAAAAAATATCTTTAGAAAAAGAACTCATGGCTATAAACTTAACAGCATTGCGTTCACAAATGAATCCTCATTTTATTTTCAATGTCTTAAACTCTATTCAAGATTTAATACTACAAAAAAACACAGAGGCTTCTTATGATTATATTGTCACTTTTTCAGAATTAATACGCAATGCGTTAAGCTATTCCAATGAAGATTTTATTCCTATAGAAAAAGAATTGAAATTTTTAAATGTTTATTTGAAATTAGAAAAACTCCGATTTGGAGATACATTTAATTATACTGTTAATTCTGATATCCAAGAGTTAATAAAAGTTCCTTCTTTATTGATACAACCTTTTATAGAAAATGCCTTAGTTCATGGCTTAATGCATAAAAAAGGAGAAAAAGAATTAAATATTAGCTTTGAATTTAAGGAAGAGTGTTTAAAATGTATCATTACCGATAATGGAATAGGACGAAAAAAGGTAAATGAAATATACACTCGTCAGAAGAATAAAAACGAATCATTTGCATTATCAGCTATCAAAAAAAGATTAGATATTTTTAAAAAGAAATACAATAACAATCTCGGCTATGTTATTGAAGATTTATATAGTCATGAAAAAGATACAGGTACAAAAGTAATTTTGACATTACCATTTGACTATGATTTTTAGATGATGTGATGGTTGGAGTTATCCGAAGGAGTTTGATTAGTTAGGAATTGGGGAATAGAGATCGGGAATTAGGAAATGACTGTTTTTAGGTAAATCAAATACTGTCACCAGTGGTGACACAATCAGTTTTTATAAAACTCGCACCAGTGGTGCGATAAATTGAAGACAAAAAATTATTACAATTAAAAAAGAAATAGTATTTTAGTGAGATAAAAAATACTTACTCAATAAGAACATGAAACCTAAAGAAATTATAGAATTAGAAAATCTATTATCTAAGAGATTAAATAAATCAATAGAGTTAGTACAAAAGACTTTAGATGAAATGAAAAACCATGCAGGTAGTTTTGCATACTCTCTAAACTCTTCAAATGAAGTGAATGGTCTCGGTTTTCTTTTTGATAAAGTGAAAGATATAAGTTTTGTTAAAGCATTTCCAAAGTTAGAAGTTTTAGATTTAAGCGATTGTGAACTACAAAACCTTCAAGATGAATTATTTGAATTGAAAGAACTTACTCATTTGAGTATAAGTGCTAATCCTATTTCTCATATTCCTAAGGATATTTTAAAATTAGAAAAACTAGAATATTTCAATTGTGGATTTATAAATGGTAATTTTTCTCCTGCTATAGAATTTCCTAATTTTTTACAAAATCTAAAAAACTTGAAACACCTCTTAATTCATGGTAATGGATTAACAGAAATTCCTCAATGGATATATAAACTAAAAAATCTAGAGAGTCTAAATATTTATAATAATCATATTACAACTATCAGTGAAAAAATACTAAACCTTGATAAACTCAATGACATAAACACTTTATATTTAGAAATAACTTCTCCTCCTCCTAATATTGTAAAACTAGGAGCAAAGGCTATAAAGGCTTATTTTAGAGGGTTAGAGTTAGGTTATATTGAAAATAATCATATCAAAATTATACTTGTTGGAAATGCTCATGTAGGCAAAACGATGTTATTCAATTATCTTACTAAAGCAAAAACCCCTATTGATTTTGCAGGTTCTACACATGGAATAAGAGTTGGAAATTTTAATATTGAAATAGAAAAAAGTGAAGCAGTAAACGTAAATCTATGGGACTTTGGAGGTCAAGAATATTATCATGCTACACATCGTTTATTTTTTTCTGATAATGTTTTGTATTTACTTCTTTGGGAACAGGAAACTGATAAATATGGAAGCTATACATTCACTAGCGAACAAGATACTATTATATCTCAACAAGGATTACAATATTTCAATCCTCCTATCTCTACAGAAATTACTACAGAAGGATTTCCTGTAGTTGATTGGGTAAGTAATATAAGATTTTTTTCAAAGGATAGCCCAATATTATTAGTTCAAAACAAAACTGATATTCAAGAGCCTAAATATAGATTTTCAGAGTTAGAAGAAGATATTCCTCATACTAGAGTTAGTCTAAAAAAATTAGAAGGTATTAACGAATTAGAAAAACTTATAAAAAGCTCAATACAAAATCTAAAACACTACAAATATAAAATCCCAGTTTCTTGGCAGAAAGTAATTGAATTTATCAGTAGCTTAGGAAATAATTATTTTGGAATACGGTATGATTCATTAGAAAGGGAAGTTCAATCATGGAATCAAGAAATGATAGATGATTTACCACAAATACTAAATTTTTATCACGAAAGAGGAGATATTCTTTGGATAAAAAATAACGAATTACTTAAAAAGTATATATTTCCTCAACCTTGGAGAATAACAAATACGATTTATAGCATATTAAATAGAAAAGTAGCTGATAAAGATAAGGGCGAGTTTACTAGAGAATCTATATATAGTTTGTATGGAAATCAAAAAGAACACGTAGACTTTTGTTTGGAACTCATGAAAGAATTTGAAATTATTTTCAGTATAAAAAATGAAGATAAAATATTTATCGCTCCTCAATATCTAAATAAAAAAATACAAGACAAAAAACGTTTAGAAGACAATATTTACTATACAGAACCACAAAAAGTTTTTACTCTGCATTATCCTACTTTTATGCCTAAAAGTATTTTTACTCGCTTTATCTGTAATTATGGAATGTATGCTGATAAAATGATGTATGGAAAAGAAGAGATTTATTTTGCTAAAAATAAAGTTGGAAGCTACGTAACTTGTGATTATGAAAAAAAAGTTATTACTGTAAATGTCCAAAATCAAAATGATACTCTAACTAAAGAAATTTTTGATGAGTTATATCGTATAAGTGGTGGAAAAGATAACTTGCAACTTTATTCAGAAGCAAAAAATCGTTTTGTAAGTCTATCAGACATACGAGAATATGAAGACACTTATAAAAATGACTTTTGGTTTATGTTTAAAAGTTCACAAGAAAATAAAATTATGAAAAAAGAAAAAAATAAAATAAATATTTTTGTTTCTTATTCAAGTAGAGATAGAGAATTAAGGGAACTTTTAGTAGAAGGAGTTCAAAAACATTTAACTCATCGCCAAAACTTTGAATATGAACAATGGACAGATGCAGAAATTGATTTTGGTTCAGATTGGAAAGAAACGATTGAAAAAGCATTAAAAGAAAGCAACGTCGCTATTTTATTGGTTAGTGCTAATTTTGCAGCTTCTTCATTTATAAATGAAAATGAATTGACAGCATTTTTTGAAAGACAAAAAGCAGGAGGGTATTTAATTTTACCTGTGTTAGTTATGAAATATGATTTTTTACAATTCGAAAAGTTGTCAAAAATAAATTTCTTTAAGACCTATTATAGCGAATATGGATTTACAAAACCTATAGAAAGAAACAAATTACTTCCTTTTGATAAACTAGCAGAAAATGAAAATACAACTAATGGACAACTAAATTTATACTATGAAAAATTAGCTGATTTTATTCATACAGCCGTTTCTAATAAATTCAAATCCTAACTAAAAACATGCACCCACTAATCCAAAAAGCCATAAATCATTATGAATAAAGATTTTGAAGAAGTCATACATTTAATTTCAGATGCTAAAAACCAAACCAATTCTATTATAAATCGTGCTTTGGTAGAATTGTATTGGAAAGTTGGAAAATATGTTTCCCTAAAAACAGAAAATGTAGAAAATGCTAATGCTACAATAAAAGAGTTAGCTCAATATATAATGTATAGAGAACCTCATTTGAAAGGATTTAATGGACGTGGTTTGTGGCGAATGAAACAGTTTTATGAAGAATATTCTCAAAATTCGACGTTGTCACCACTGGTGACAACGATAAGCTGGACAAATAATTTACTCATTTTATCCAAAACAAAAACGGTAGAAGAAAAGGAGTTTTACATCAAAAAATGTATAAAAGAAAGGTACAGCAAACGAGAATTAGAAAGACAAATTGATAGTGCTTATTATGAAAGAACAATGCTTAGTAATACGCAAAGTAGCATAACAGCAGAAGAACTTTATCCACGCATAAAGGAAGTTTTTTTGGATAATTATGTAGTAGAATTTTTGAATTTGAAAGATGATTTTTCTGAATTTGACTTACAAAAATCTATTCTCAAACATCTCAAAAAATTTGTTTTAGAGTTTGGAAAAGATTTTTTATTGATAGATGAAGAGTACAAAGTACAGGTAGGAAATCAAGATTTTTATATTGACTTATTATTTTTTCATAGAGAATTACGTTGCTTGGTGGCTCTTGAACTCAAAATTACAGACTTCAAACCTGAATATTTAGGTAAAATGAATTTCTATTTAGAAGCCTTAGACAGAAATGTAAAAAAGGAACACGAAAATCCAAGTGTAGGAATTATCCTTTGTAAAACTAAAGATAGTGAAGTAGTAGAATATGCACTTAGTAGAAACTTGTCTCCTACTTTAGTTTCTGAATACGAAACCAAATTATTAGATAAAAAAATACTTCAACAGAAATTACATGAACTATTTGAAAATTAACCTTTAAAACATGCACCCACTAATCCAAAAAGCCCTAAATCAATTAAATTCCAACAATTACAGAGGATATTTTGAAGAAATGGATATGATTATTCCTTCTACTATGAGTACAAATTATCAAGAACTCAAAGGCTTTTTTGTAGCAGGAATAAAAAATGAAGAGTTTAAAGAAGCCTTGAATGTTTTTGCTTTGGAAGTGGATGGAAAGCTATATAAAAGCTAATAAAAAAACTGTCAAGACACTTTTAAAGTGTCAGACAGTTAGTTTTTTTGAAACAAGAAGTTTTGCTTTTTAAATTGTCTGACACTCTGAAGTGTCTGACAATGAAAAATATTACACTGCTGTTTCCTCCAAATATTCCTCTCCATTTTTGACAGGAATCAAATTTTGAGTTTCTTCTTCTGTAAAAAGTCTGGATTTTACAATAAAACGATAGCCCAAAGGAATCTCTAACGAAAAACTAGAACCTCGTCCTTCTGTAACATCAATCGTAAGATGCGTATGTTTCCAATAATCAAATTGAGATTGGTTCATAAAAAAATCGCAGCCGTGAATCGTTCCGACCCAAACATCATTTGAACCGACTTTAAACTCTCCTTTTGCAAAGCACATAGGCTGTGAGCCATCACAACAACCTCCACTTTGATGGAACATTAGCTCTCCATTTTCTTCTCTTAACTCATCAATAATTTTTTTAGCCGAATCAGTTGCAATAACTCTTTGTGTATTTTCTGATGTATTTTTCATAATTGTTTTATTTTTTAATTTTATGTGATAAAGCCCTAGCCGTTGTCGGTGTCTCCACCGACGACAAAAACACCTCCTATAGCTGAAAACTAAAGTTTTCGGTACATTGTTCTCACGCTAAAGCGTAAGCTACATTTTATAGCAAAACCCTAAGGCTCTTTGAAGATTCTTAGGGTTTAATAAATAGTTGGTTGAAATTTTTATTTTTAAATTCTTAAAAGAAACCTAATGCTTTCTTGTCATAAGAAATAAGCATATTTTTGTTTTGGCGATAATGACTCAGCATCATTTTGTGATTTTCTCTACCAAAACCAGACTTTTTGTAACCTCCAAATGGTGCATGAGCAGGATAATTATGGTAACAGTTTACCCAAACACGACCTGCTTGTATAGCACGAGGAACGTTATACAGTTCGTGGGCATCTCTCGTCCAAACACCTGCACCAAGTCCATAAAGCGTATCATTTGCAATTTCAATCGCTTCTTCGGTATTTTTGAAAGTAGTTACACAAAGAACAGGTCCAAAAATTTCTTCTTGGAAAACTCTCATTTTATTGTGTCCCTTTAATATAGTTGGTTGAATATAATATCCGTCTTTTAGTCCGTCGACATATTTGGCTGCGCCACCTGTCAATACTTCTGCACCCTCTTCTTTTCCAATTTCTAAGTAGGATAATATTTTTTCGTATTGGTCTTTTGAAGCTTGTGCACCCATCATTGTCGAATCATCTAATGGATGTCCCATTTTGATTTTTTCGGTTCTTTCAATGACTCTTTCTATAAATTTATCATAAATATCTTCGTGTACAAGCAATCTTGAAGGACACGTACAAATTTCACCTTGATTTAAGGCAAACATAACAGCACCTTCCAAACATTTATCAAAAAATTCGTCGTCGGCATCCATTACACTAGGGAAAAATACATTTGGCGATTTTCCACCTAATTCCATCGTTACAGGAATGATATTTTCAGATGCATATTGCATAATCAAACGTCCTGTTGTTGTTTCTCCTGTGAAAGAAACTTTTGCTACTCGTGGCGAACTTGCCAACGGTTTTCCTGCTTCTACCCCAAAACCAGAAACGATATTCACAACACCTTTAGGAAGTACATCTTTAATCAAATCCATAAAAATCAAGATTCCGACAGGCGTTTGTTCAGCAGGTTTCATAACCACACAACAACCAGCAGCCAAAGCTGGTGCAAGTTTCCAAGTTGCCATTAAAAGAGGGAAATTCCAAGGAATAATTTGCCCCACCACACCTAATGGCTCATCAATATTCATTGAAACTGTGTTTTGGTCTAGTTCTGCAACACTTCCCTCTTCGGCACGAATCACACCAGCGAAATAACGAAAATGGTCAATACAAAGTGGTAAATCAGCAGCTTTTGTTTCTCTGACAGCTTTGCCGTTATCCACCGTTTCAATAGTAGCTAGATACTCTAAATTCTGTTCCATAATATCAGCTATTTTGAGCATAATATTACTTCTTTCAGTAGCTGATGTTTTAGACCAAGTTTTGAATGCTTCGTGAGCTGCATCAAGAGCCAAATCTACGTCCTCTTTGCTAGAACGAGCAATTTTTGTGATAACTTCTCCACTTACTGGCGAGATATTATCAAAATATTTTCCTTTAACAGGAGAAGTCCATTCTCCATTTATAAAATTATCATAGCGTTCCTTAAACTTTGGAAAAGCTAATTTATTAGTTACTTCTGTTGTAGTTTCCATAATTAAAAAATGATTATTTGTGTGTAAAAAATTAATTTATAAGCATACAATACTGAGAAAAATTAGAGTGAAAAGTTATTTCTCTCTTAAAAAGTCTTATTTTCTTTTACAAATTTAAAACATAAATAATCCCTTCCTTTTTAGTATTCTATCAAAACTTTATAGTATTCTATCAATCATTCCAACAAATAAAATTTGTCAAAAATTGATTATCTTGTACTATATTTAAAATATCACTCCAATAAAAACACACAAACAATTATCTAATTTATCTTATCAATTATGGAAACTTCCTTAAAATCATCTTTATTTATTCCAAAAAAACAGAACCTTACTTCATATAATAATCTTCAAACGCTTGTCGAAAATCGTTCAAGTTTTAATCTTCCCAACTTTGAGCTAAATCTTTTCGAAACGCATCAAAAAAGCAAAAAAGTAAGTCTAATTTTTGATACTTTGACAGTAACAGCTATGATTCGTGGAAAAAAAGTAATGCAATCTTTTGAAAACATTAATCATTATAAAGAAATAAAAAATACCAAAACAGAATTTGATTATTTACCTGGAGAAAGTGTGATTGTTCCAGCCAATGAAGAAATGATAATTGATTTTCCAGAAGCAGACGAAAAAAATCCTACTCAGTGTTTGGCGATTGCAATTGATAATGAAAAAATAAAATCTACTTTAGAAACACTCAACAATCAGTTTCCAAAACTAGAAACACCACAAAATAAGAACGGAAATTGGACACTAGAAAACCCAGATTATCATTTAAAAAATAATGCAGAGTTAAAGAATGTCATTGATAGAATTACGCATATTTCACTAGGAAAAAGTGAAGCTAAAAATTTATTGGCTGACCTTGCGTTACAAGAGCTTTTAATCCGAATTATGCAAACACAAGCACGTAATTTGATTTTTGAAGAATACAAAAAATACAGTTCTCAAAATCGTTTTGCTTTTGTGATAGAATATGTAGAAACGCATTTGGAAGAACAAATAACAGTAGAAAAATTGAGTAAACTAGCTTGTATGAGCGAATCCAATTTTTATAAAGCCTTCAAAAGAGAATTTGGAATTACGCCTGTCGAATATATTTTGAAACAGAGAATCAGCCTTGCAAAAAAATTATTAACCAATATGAAATTGAGTGTAACTGATGTTTGTTATAAAGCTGGTTTTAATAGTTTGAGTTATTTTAGTGTTTTATTTAAAAAGTATGCAGACCAATCGCCTAGTGAGTTTAGAAAATCTTTTTTTGGGAAGTAGTTTAAGAATAGAAAAGCTGTGTTTTTGGCACACAGAGCTAGATGAAAATTTTAAACAGACTATTTTCTCACGCTAAAGTGTAAGCTACAGAATTAAATTAACACTTCAGGATTCCAAAATACTTTTTCAAAATCTTGGATTTGGTGGTCTTCTACTTTTATATTCTCGGCTTCTAAAAGCTCTTGCATTGTTGTAGGAGTTTCGAAGTGATGTCTTCCTGTCAGAAGTCCGTTTCTGTTTACTACTCTGTGTGCTGGGATTTTTATTTCATTTTGACTTTCTCTAGTCTGATTTATTACTTGACAGTTATTCATTACCCAGCCTACCATTCTTGCACCTCTTGTGTGTCCCAAAAATTTGGCAATCGTTCCATAAGAAGTTACTCGTCCTTTTGGGATTTGTAAAACTACATCTATTACGTCTTCTTGGAAAGTGGTTTTCATAGTATTATTATTTCCAAACCTATGCGATTTTTAAAAACTGTATAGGTTTATTTTATTTTTCTAAGTAAAGCTAATCCCAGCATCAAGTACTTTTTGAGGACGCTCTCTTACTCTTTTGTCTGTTGCATTCTTAACAATAGTCTGAATTACTCGTTTTTCATCGATATTTTTTAGTGCAGCTAATGAACGAATTCCTGTTTCTTTCATGACCTGTTCTATAGCTGGCGCAAAAATACGCAATGCTCCTGTAAGCCCTTGATTTACAGCCAAATCTATCAGAACAGTTATTCCTCCTGCCGAATTAATGAAGTCTGTTACAGGTTCACGATTTACATCAACTCCATTTGCATTCAATGAAATTTTGGCTCTAAGTGCAGGTTTAACATATTCTTGAACGGCTGCCAAAACTTGTAATTTAGCAACTTCTATATTTTGTCCGGCTCTTACAAATACGCCATGTAAAATTTTATCAGCACGAATATATTTTTCGGCATCTGTTCCTTTATAACGCTTTCCATCTGGAGTAAATACAACCATATCTACAGGTTTGTATCTATCATTTTGGTAGGTATATTCCACATCAATTCCGAATCTTCCAAAGGCTTCTTCAAACAAAGAAGGGTTTCTATCTTTTATGAGTGCCATCATATTTGGAAATGTTCCTCCTCCTGTTGCACCTGCAAACTGAATAAATCCGAAAGAAAAAGCTGCCTTGTCATAACTATTTATGGCATCAAACTTTCCTTCATTTTTAGATACAAATTCTAATGACTCGGCAAGCTGACGAGAAAGACCAACACTTTCATAATAAGAAGCTGGAATATCGTGAATAACTGTTCCAGAATACGAAACGCCATACGGATAGACACTATAACCACTTCGTACAAAATTAGAAAAACTAACTTTTTGTAAATTATTTAGATGGTCTTTGTAAGTAATATTATAAGTGGTATGTTCTCTTAAAAGTTTATAGGTTACATCATTTGGATTAATAAGTCCACTAGAATAACCTGAAGCACCAATTAAAGAAGATTTTCCTGCCCACCAATCAATTTTATTTCTTCTTTGGAAATTATCAATCGCTGAAATAGTAGCTTGAATTTGAGAAAGCCCAGCAACTGAATTCATATAATCTAACTGAACAAAACGTCGTTGTACTTTTTCCACATCAGCTTGACGGTTTGCACCACCACGCCCAACGCTTGCAGAAAGTCCACTTCCAAAAATCTGAACTCCATTTATTGCATCAAGATTGATTACTTCTTTTTTGTTTTGTTCGTATTTTGAAATATTTCCCGTTTGAGAAACAGAAGAAGAATTGTCCTTTCCATCTCCAATACTTGTATCTACATTACTACTTCCACTTCCGACATTATTATTACTTGAACTATAATTTGTTGTTTTGGCTTCTTTTGTAATCATCAAACGCTGTCCTAATGAAAGTGCATTTGAGCTAAGTCCGTTACTTTCTTTAATATCTTGAACACTTACATTATATGCCATCGCAATTCTATACAAAGAATCTCCTGATACAACGGTATGATAAATAATTTTTGGTGCTGCTTGAGTAGGTTGAGGATTCTGAACAGGAGCAGCTTGAGAAGCAACTTCTGGCTTTTCTTCCAAATAAAGCATCTGACCAATACGTAGAATATTACTTGTTAGATTATTTATACTTTTTATTTCATTTACTGAAACTCCTACTTTTTGAGAAACTCGCCACATACTATCTCCAGCCTGCACAACATAACTCGGACGAGGCGTAAAAACAGGAGCTTTTACAACCGTTGGCGAATTTGTTTGAATAGTAGGAGTAACAGTGGGAGCTTCATAACTACTTCCACCACTAATACGAAGCTGTTGTCCTAGTGAAAGGGCATTAGACGTAAGATTATTTAAGGCTTTTATTTCATTCACTGACATATTTAGCCTTGTAGCAATTCTCCAAAGTGAATCTCCAGCTTGTACTGTGTAAAAAGAAGTGTTGGGAGAAGATGCAGCAGCCGTATTTCCCCCATAAGAAGGAGAATCTATACTTACCTGCAAACGCTGACCTAATGAAAGACTAGCATCTGACATATTATTAATTTTTCGGATGTCATCTACCGAAATTTGATATTGCCTAGAAATTCCCCAAAGTGTGTCCCCACTCTGTACAGTATGATAAGTTGCCATTCAAAAAGTAGTATGAGTTGTCTAATAAGTTGTCTGAATAATATTCCTTGTGGTAAGATACACAAATTTTTGTTTTTTGAGAATAGAATTTTGATTTTGTATTGATTTATACAAATTTATCTAAAAAAAGTCTTTCATTTCAAACCTAATTGTTGGAAGACTGTTTTGATAAAGTGTTATGACTATTGTCGTTGGTGGAAATACCAAAAACAGTAAGTATTTGACACATTTACCGTTTACAATTCATAATTTACAATTCAAAAATGCTTCCCCTAACACTAACTTTCCTCAAAAAACTACATCAAAACAACGATAGAGATTGGTTTAAAGAACATAAAAAAGAATATGAAGCTGCAAGAGAAGAATTTTCTGTCTTAGTTACGGCTCTTTTAGAATATTTTACGCATAAAATTGACCCTGCTTTTTCTACCCTTACAGCAAAAGATTGTATTTTTAGATTAAATAGAGATATTCGTTTTAGTAAAGACAAAACGCCTTACAAGACTTATTTTAGTGCCGTTTTGCACCCAGACGGACGAAAAACAGAAAAACCTATTTTTTATCTACACATTGCCCCAAATGATAATTCATTTCTAGCTATTGGTGTTTATCAACCAAACAAAGAATATATCAAAAAAATTAGAGAAGAGATTGATTATAATGCAGACGAACTAAAAGCAATTTTTAATAAAAAAGAATTCAAAACTTATTTTGAAGGGTTTTCGGAAATGGAAAATGGAATTTTGAAAACTGCGCCTCGTGGTTATCCAAAAGACCACCCAAATATTGAACTTTTGAGATTCAAACATTTTATTGTAGAAAAATCAATTACTGACAAAGAACTTTTATCAGATGATATTGCTCAAAAATTAGCTCAAATAGCCATCGCAGGGCAACCTTTGAATGACTGGTTGAATGTAGTTTGGGAAGAGGTAGAAGTGGGGAGTTAGGAAATGAATAGGAGAGATTAGGAATGAAAGAATACATTTTACTTAGAAATGATTACGAATATAATTTATTGATTATTAGATAATCATCAGAAAATGTTCATATCACAAGGCTGACAATAGTTTATGCAACTAAGCACTTCTGCTAAACTATTGTCAGAGTTATTTTGGATTACCAAAAAACTACTGACAAAGTTTTTATGAACATGTTTAGAACCGATTTTTATTCCTCCACACTAGCAAAGCAAAACCCACAAATTGCTTTTGGATAAAAGTAAGTTGATTTTTGTGGCATCGTAAAACCAGATTTACAGACTTCCTTTACTTCTGGCATCGTAACAGCATTAGTGATAAGAGCTAGAGAGGCTTCTCCTTTGATTACTTTGGTTACACAATCTGTAAAGTTTCTTTCAAATTGAATATTTGTACTCTTGCGTTGGTCTTTTCCTTTTATTCCAATTACTTTTTCAAAAAAGAAATAATGAAGTACAGTAAGGTCAAGATTTTTGACAGAGTCTGGAAATTTCCAAGCTAAAGTTTCCCATTTTTCAGGCTTTAGACGAATTTTATAGGCATTTTCTAAGAAAATAAGTCCAAATGCCCATTTTTTACCCCAAATCATTTCGTTCAAATCAGAAGCATTTTCGACAGGTTTGATGATAAAATCTTCTTTGAGTTTTTCTAAAATCTGTTCTTCACTTATTTCTAAATCTGTCAGAAGTCTATGTGTAGGTAAAATACGAAGGTCATTCGAATTAGAATTTGTCAAATACATCAAATGAAAATTATATAATTCGTCGCCTGTATGATTTGGATTTTCTGCTTTGCATTTCTGACGGTGTACCATCGAACTCTCGTACCTATGATGTCCATCAGCCAAAATAATTGTTTTCTTTTCTAATTTTTGAACAAACTTTTCTACAATTTCGGGCTTATCTATCTTTGCAAAAACTTCTCTTACACCTTGATAATCTTCTGTTTCATAAATTGGGTTTTTGATAGCTTCATCCATATATTCTTCTAACTCAAAATTGCTATCACCATATAATCCATGTGTCGGACTTACATTCAATCCTGTTTTTTCTAATAATTCTATTCTATCATTTACAGCAGCAGGAATAGTATTTTCGTGTCTTAAAATTATATTATCATTCCAATTATATGCCTTTATGAGTGTAACAAAACCCTTTCTACAATATTCTTTCTTTTTAGAAATACGTGCAGGAAGTGAGAAATATTGATAATAGACATAAATAGTTGGCTTTTCATCTTGTTGAATTGTTCCATCAGCTATCCATTTTTCAAGCGTTTTTTTTGCTTCATCGGCTGGATTTTGTCCTAAAGGAACAGACAAATGAATACTATTTAGTGGATTTTGATACAATTTATCTCGCTGTTTTTGGGAAACGACATCAAATAAAGGAGAAGTAAATTCTTGAATTTGATTAGTAAGTGAAGAATCATATCTCCAAGCACGAAAAGGACGGATTTCTGCCATAATATAAAGTTAGAAGTTAGATTTATGAAATTAGATAAACAAACTGAATTTGAAAATGTGGTTAAATCACTTCCAAAATAGTACGAAAAGCAATAACTCTATTTCCGTATCTTTTTAGGTGATCTTCCTGCAATTTAGGAGCAAATTTTTGTTGATAATGTTCTAAGTCTTCTAAAGATTTACAAAAATATTGAATAGCATAAGTTGTTCCTTCTTCTTCTGGAAGTTTGGAAAGTAGTTTTAGTATTTTGTTTTCTTGAAACACCCCTGTATTCATTACATCAGGAATATGTGTTTCTTTCATCCATTTGAGCCAGTCAGAATGAATGCCATCTTCTACATTTACGGTAATATTATATAAAATCATCTCAAAAAATTCGTTTGCTGTTAGTTTTTTCTGAAAAATCAGATTAATTCAATAAAAAACAAAGGTACTCATTTCTGAACTTATTTATTCAATGAATAATAGCATTGTTACTTTGCAATTCAAAATTATTTAAAATTATTTTTTTTACAAAAAAATCCTTTCATTTCGAATAAAAAGAAATAAAAGGATATTGAGTTTATTTTTTTAGCAAAAAGCTTATTTTTCTATTTTAAGGCTTACTTCATTTTGATTTTCAGAAGTATTTACTTTGATAGTTTCTGCTGTTGCTCCAATAGAAATTAAATAATTTTTGACAGTTTGTAATTGCTTTTCATTATTACTTTCCAAAACAATCGTATAACCTAATCTTGAATGCTTGGCAGCTATTTCTAATTCTTGTTTATTTTTCTTGCTTGTAATTTCATTTTTTTGATTAACTATAATAGGAGAGACTTTGGGAGCTTCAGGTTTTTCAGAAGAATACCACCCTGCTCTTTCTGTACTTACATCCTCTTTTACATCATTATTTTCTATTTCAAGCCTTGTATCTTTTTCTGCTCTTTCATTTTTTTGATTGGCTATTTCTTCCAAATCATTTTTTGAAGATGCCGACATAACTATATTTTCTTCTGTTTTATTTTTTTGAGCTTTTGCTTGTCTTTGTTCTTTCAATTTTTCTTGTTCAGCCTTTACCAATCGCTCTTCTTCCCATCTACGCAGTTGTTTTTTAGACACTTTTATCTGCTCCACTTTTGGTTTGCCTACTTCAGAACATTTAAAAGGTTTGCGCTGAAAAGCCGTACTATTTTTAGATTTTCTTTTAAACTTATTTTTTCTTTTAAAACGTCTTGTAAAAAAGTTTCCTGTTTTGGTTGTTTGTGCTTCTACTTGTTGGGTATCCACACTAGGGAGTGCTACCAATAAAACGAGTAACAGTAACAGAAAACGAAAAGTTTTTTTAGCGTAAAATGTATAGGTAAAAATTTGTTTCATGGTGTAGGTTTATTTAAAGGATTCTTTGTCAGAAAACTTTTTGTTTTGTCTGGCTATTTTTATGTTCGAATTTTTGTGCTACATTCAAACCATTTATCTTACTAACGAGATTACTCACAATGTAGTATATCGAACTACTTAAAGATATGAAAAAATTTACTTTTTATCGTAAAAAAGAATACGTTTATCGAAAATAATTAAAAATTTACCGAAATAATAAGATTTAAGCTGTTTTTAACAATGTGGTTACCAAAAAATTACATATTCCCTTTCAAGTTCTTTTCTTTACTAAAAATTACACTTCTCACACGTTCCACTCAACAGAAATTCAGCTTCTTCTACTTTATAACCTTGTGGTAGATTCAAATTAGGAAGTTGAATTTGAGATAGACAATAGACATGTTCGCATTTCTGACATTTAAAATGAACATGATTTTCTTTGTGTTGATGCTGCTCACAATTACTTTCACAGAGTGCATATTTTGCCTGCCCAGACATATCAGGGACTTTATGCAAAATTCCTTTTTCTTCAAAAGAAGTCAGTGTTCTATAAATAGTAACTCTATCAAAGTCTTCTCCGACAAGCTGCTCAATATTTTGGTGTGAAAGAGCCACTTGTGCTTCCAAAAAGGATTCTAAAATAGCCATTCGACAAGGAGTTTTGCGAAGTTCATGTTTTTTTAGAAATTCAGAAGGCGAAGGAAATGTATGCATGGAAATTAGGAAATGGGAAATGGGAAATGGGAAATGGGAAAATACTGTAAACCATTAAGAGAACTATCACAAATTACAAAAATACGAAAAGTCAATTTATTTTTCTTGCAATAAGAAAAGGCTTTTTGATAGAAAAAACGCATCTTTGTAGAATAAACTTGTAAAGCAATTCTAATTTCTAAAACGAAATCAATTAGATTTAGTTTTTAGTAAGAGATTAATACAAGAAAATTAAAAACTCTTCACTATTTTTAAATAAAACACATGAAATTTTTCGTAGATACAGCCGACCTTCAAGAAATCAAAGAATGCCAAGAATTAGGAATTTTGGATGGAGTAACCACCAATCCTTCTCTTATGGCAAAGGTAGGAATTACAGGAAAAGATGCCATTTTTAGTCATTATAAAGCTATTTGTGATATTGTAGATGATAATGTGAGTGCAGAAGTTATTGGTACAGAATACAAAGATATTATCAGAGAAGGCGAAGAACTTGCCGAAATTGACTCTAAAATTGTAGTAAAAGTACCAATGATAAAAGATGGTGTTCGTGCTATCAAATATTTTTCGGATAAAGGAATTCGTACCAACTGTACACTTATTTTTTCAGCAGGGCAAGCAATTTTGGCAGCTAAAGCAGGTGCAAGTTATATTTCTCCTTTTATTGGTCGTTTGGATGATGTGGGAGCTGATGGCATGGAACTTATCGAACAATTAGTAGATATTTTTGGAAATTATGGCTTTCAGACAGAAATTTTGGCTGCTTCGGTTCGTCATACGATGCACCTTTTGCAATGTGCAGAAGTGGGTGCAGATGTCGTTACGTGTCCTTCAAACGTAATTATGGGACTTTTAAATCATCCTCTTACAGACAAAGGATTAGCTACATTTTTGGCAGATGCTAAGAAGTTGAATATGTAAAACGGATGAGTGATAAGTGATTAATGGTTAGTGATTAGTTGAAAGACAATATTTCTAACTAATCACTTATCACTAAAAATTAATCACTAAAAACTATGTTTGGACTCATTGGCAAAAAACTTTCTCATTCATTTTCTAAAAAATACTTCACAGAGAAATTTCAAAAATTAGGTCTTTCTCCAAAAGAAGGCTATATCTATGAGCTTTTTGAATTAGATAAAATAGAAAATTTTGAAAATTTAATTAGAGAAAACCCAACTTTAAGGGGGTTAAACGTAACCATTCCTTATAAAAAAGAGGTAATTCCATTTTTGGACAAACTTGACCCAACAGCAAAAAAAATTGGTGCAGTAAATACGATAAAAATAGAAAAAGATGGAACAAAGATAGGCTACAACACAGATTATATTGGCTTCAAGAATAGTTTAGAAACTTTTTTGAATTTAAAACCAAATATTAGCTTTAAAGAAAAAGCCTTGATTTTAGGAACAGGAGGAGCAGCACAAGCCGTAAAAGTAGCTTTAGAAGATTTGAATATTAAGTTTGATTTTGCTTCCTCCTCTATAAACGAAATTCAAAATCATTCAAATTATAAAACTCTTCCTTATTCAAAAATTGATATTTCAGATTATAAATTAATTATCAATACTACTCCTTTAGGAATGTATCCAAATATTGAAAATTTTCCTCCTTTATCAGAGCATAATTATTCCAAAATTGATGATAGTTATTTTTTGTACGATTTAGTGTATAATCCAGAAAAAACAATCTTTTTGAAAATAGGAAAAGGAAAAAATGCAAAAATTATTCACGGATTAGAAATGCTACACGGACAAGCCGAAGCTGCTGCTGCTATTTGGGAAATTTAGTGATTAGTGGTAAATGAATTAATTATCAGTTGATATTCTATTTCAACTAAATAGTCGACACTGTTTCATAAAGTATATTTGTATTTCTCCTTAAACTCTTCAATCTCTGTGGTTACAATGTATTTGTATTTTCAATTAATATAAATTCAAAACTTCTCTCACACTTCCATATTTTAATAGTAATTCTTTTGCTTTTTGTTCTGAAATTTCTAATTCTTCTACCAAAAAACGTGTTCCTCTTTCGATGAGTTTTTGATTAGAAAGTTGCATATCAACCATTTTATTTCCTTTCACTCTTCCTAATTGTATCATTACAGAAGTAGAAATCATATTCAAAACTAGCTTTTGGGCTGTTCCTGCTTTCATGCGAGTGCTTCCTGTTACAAATTCTGCTCCTACAATTATTTCAATCGGAAACTGACTTGCCCTTGCTACTTCTGAACCTGCATTACAGACAATACAACCTGTCAAAAGTCCGTTTTGATTTGCTTTTTCTAATCCTCCAATCACATAGGGTGTTCGTCCAGAAGCTGCAATTCCGATGAGTGTATCATTTTTTGTAAGATTATAACTTTCTAAATCTTTCCATGCTTGTTCTTTATCATCTTCGGCAAACTCTACGGCTTTTCTGATGGCAGAATCTCCCCCAGCAATAAGTCCAACAACTAAATCATGAGAAACACCAAAAGTAGGAGGACATTCAGAAGCATCAACAATACCCAAACGTCCACTTGTACCTGCACCGATATAAAAAAGTCTGCCTCCGTTTCTCATTCGTTTTGTGATTTCTATCACTAACTTTTCTATGTTTTCTAGTACTTCTTTTATAGCAAAGGCGACTTTTTGGTCTTCTTGATTGATATTAATTAGTAAGTCCTTGACAGACATTTTTTCTAAATCTGAATAAAGAGAGTTTGATTCGGTGGTAAGCATTTAGATTATTTTTTTTAGGTGGAGATATAATTATTTGACTTTTATTTTGTACATTTAAAGAGCAATAATTGCTCAGATTTTTTTTACTTTTTTTATTATAAAGTTGTAAAGAGGAATAATTACTGATTTTCAATGCTTTACATAATTAAAGCAAAAATATCTACACAAGCACCAAAAAAAACAAAATATAAAATGGAACAATACACTTATTTCAAAATAAAATTTGCTAAATCAATTTAAATATCTAAATAAAAAGTTATTTTCTCAGAAAAAGAAAATAATATTTGTACCTTTGTGAAAATTTTTATTGCTTATTACTTACACAAAAAACTTAACATCATTATACACATAATTTATATAAATAAACCGTAAAGACAATTAGATTAACTAATATTATCTCGTATTTTCCCTCAATAATCCCTTACTTTCCATAATTATTAAAACAAAATTATGAAAAAAATTATTACTATATATTTTTCTATTCCTTTCTTTTGGAATAAAAGCACAGAATGTTCAGAATTATGTTATTACAGCTGGTTCTAATGAAAACCTCGTAGATGGAGGAGGTTGGACTCAAATTATTGGTTCAAATCAACTCAATGTTGCTTCAGCAATTACAAACATAGGATTTGAAGTTTGGTTTATGGGCGAACGTTTTACAACCTTTTCAGCCAATACAGGAGGAGTAATGCGTTTTGGTAATACACAAATAGTTGGTGGCGCAAATAGTCCTGGTGTACCTAGAAATGCAAGAGTCTGTGTTTTTGGAGCTTCTATAGAAGTTACTGCTGATAGATGGCGTACAGAAAACAATGGTCAAGTTAGATATAAAATGATTGGAACAGCTCCTAATAGAATATTAATAGTGGATTGGGTAAATCTAAGAATGGAAGGGAGTGCTAGTACTAATACAGGAATATCTCGTTTTCAAGCTCATATCTATGAAACAGCTCCTCCCCCTACTAATACAAATGGAGGGGTTGTGAAAATAGTATATGGTAGGATGTTTATACAATCTCATGCTGCTACATCCATTTGTGGATTCAGTAGTGATACTTTTACCACTACTTGGACAGGTATTGGATACGGTAACTCCAGTACAGATGTAGTGTATATTAATACTGATAATCATGCTAGTGTAACTGCCACAAATCGTTCTTATGGAACTAGTTTAGAATCCTGTAATGGTTTTGGTGCAGCACCAACTAATATAACTTCTCTCAATAGTAACAGTAATGGCAATCGTCGTTTTATAACTTCAACCCACCAACAGTAATTGGACAAGAAGTAGATGTATCAGCAAGTTGTCTATCAAGTACATCTTTTAATTTGAACTGGACGGATAATGCTACCAATGAAGTAGGAATTGTACTTTATCGTTCTGTAAATGGTGGTGCTTACGTTTTTGACAGACAATTACCAGCAGACACAGAAACAACAACCATTACAGGACTGACTCCTTCTACAAATTATAGCTATCAAGTTTATGCAGTAACAGAAGGCAAGTTAAGTACCTTAGCTCCCACAGGTACAGTATCTTTTACTACTTTACCTGCTACTGCTAATGTTGTATATTCTATTACAGATGGAAATTGGAATAATCTGTTTACTTGGATTACCAGTTTACTTCCTATATTTTCCAATGATGTTATAATTGGTTGTATTGACCCTGATATAGTTACTGTAAATACTCCATTAATTACTAATATATGCAGAACACTTACAGTAGAAACCGGAAGCCAACTTAATTTCAATGTAGGAGAAACACTTAGAGTTCAAGGTGATGTTACTAATAAAGGAACAATTGATGTAAATGGAGGAACACTTATAATAGAAGGAAACTTAATCAATACAACAAGCTCAACGGTAAGTATAGGCAACGGTACACTCATAGTAGAAGGAAGTTTTCAAAATGCAGCCACAGCCACACTAAATGGAAATACTGGATTATTTAGGTTAGCAGGAAATTTCACGAATCAAGGTGCATACAACCCAAATACTTCCACCATGCGTTTTGATGGAACTACTCAACAACTTATTAATCATACAGGAACAAGTAATTATAACTCTTCTAGTACAGTTACTTTTAATACAAATGAAATCTTGCCATTAGATATTCCACCAATAGGAACAGGCGGTGGTGCTAATAATTTAAACGGAGGCAATGGAGTAACATTAGCTGGCTTAAATACTTATATTTCAGACCATGTCCGTATAGTAACCTTTAACGTTCCAGCAGGAACATATACAGGAATAAATAACCTTTTAGTGGATATAAATCATACTTGGAATTCTGATATAGAAATGTATTTAGTTACTCCTAATAATACAGTTTATTCTGTAGCTGCTGATATGGGTGGAAATGGAGATGGTTATGATAATGTTACTTTTACAATGAACAATCCTCCTGCGACTACTACTGCACCTACTGGAAATACAACTATTACAGGTAGTTTTTTTCCAATAGAAAACTGGAATGGTTATGCAGGAACTTATGTAGGAACTTGGTCTTTGTACATTATTGATGATGCTGGTGGTGATTTTGGGACTTTAAATACAACTTCTCTCACACTCAATCAAGTCTCTACACCACCACCAACAGGATTACAGTTTTTTGATGTAGAAATGCAAAATACAGGAATAGAAGTTCGTACTCAAAATACAGATATTATAGTAAATAATTCTGCCACTTGGACAACTGGAATTTTCAGAGCAGATAACAATCACCTACTTATTTTCCCTGATAATACTACTTCAACTGTTGCTATTAATGCAAGTCATGCAGATATGAGTGTACGTAAAATAGGAAATGATGCCTTTGATTTTCCAATTGGTAATGCAGGCTGGGGTGCACCGATTGGAATTTCTGCTCCTTCTGATGTAGTAGACCATTTTACTGCCTATTATGTAAAACAAGTTACACCTTATGACCCTTTTTCCAAAGAAGCAACTATTCATCATGTCGGACAATGTGAATACTGGATTTTGGATAGAGCAATTGGATCTTCTTCGAATGTAGTAGTTACGCTTAGTTATGATGATATTCGTAGTTGTACTGTAGGACCTACAGGATTAAAAGTAGTACGTTGGGATGGCGCAATTTGGAGAGACCATTTTAATGGAGGGATTATAAATACACCTTACGACGGTGTTTTGAGTTTGGGAACAGTAAATAATTTTAGTCCTTTTACACTTGGGGCATTAACTGATGAAAATATTCTACCACTTACTTTCTTATCTTTTGATGCAAAACCATTAGAAAGTGATGCTATTTTAGATTGGACAACAACAGGAGAATTAAACCACGATTATTTTGAAATTGAACGCTCTATAAATGGCGAATATTTTAAAGAAATTGGAAATGTAAAAGATGCAATCTCAAGAGATAATACTAAAAGTACTTATTCATTTATCGATAAAAATGTAGGAATAGAAAACAGAGAAGCCTATTACCGTCTGAAACAAATTGATACAGACGGTACTTTTGCTTATTCTGACATCAAAAAAGTAAATTGGAGTATCAACAATTCTGAAAGTGAACCTATTTTTGTAGCTTATCCAAACCCATTTACAGATATTCTAACTCTTGAATTTGATTTAGAAAAACAAAAAAATATAGAAATTACTTTAATGGATATGGCAGGACGTACTATCAAAACTATTTCTCAATCTTTCTCAAAAGGGAGCAATAAATTAGAATTAAATAATCTTCAAAATTTAGCTCAAGGAAGTTATTTGATACAATTAAAAACCAATCTTACACACAAAACTTTTCAAGTTGTAAAAATGTAGTTATTAAGAATATCTATTCTTGAAATAGTATTACAGGTATTTAAATATAAGTCAGACAGTCTTTAGATTAGATTGTCTGACTTTTTTATAGACTCTTATTTGAATATTTTTTTTTGTTGATCATTTTTCTATTTAATTTCTTTATACGAAAAAGGACTCATTATTTTTCCATTCTTAGGTACAATTTCATAATACTTTGTTTGTGTGTTTTTCTCTCCGTCTATAAATAAATAGGTAACTGCTTGAAAACGAATAACACTATCTTTATCAAAAATAAAGTTGGTAGAGTAGTATTTTGGCTTATCAAAGTGAGGTTCTATTATGAAATTGGTATATATAGGTGTTGTTGCCGTTAAACAAAGTGTAGAATCAAGAAGACCAATTTGTAGATAATCTCCAAAACGATTTCCACCAAAACCAAATTTATTTCTTTCATCATCTAAAATTATCATATAGTAATGATAAAGTAGATTTTGATGAATGGAAAATATAGGTTTTGAACTTGATTTTGAATAGAAATATAGTTGTGAGTCTAAATCTTTTATTTTATAATAAGTAGAGTCTTTTGAACTTTGTACAAGCTGACCAAGTAAAGTAGCCCAATCTAATGTTGCTATTTTATTTATTGAATCTAAAAAAACTCTATTTTCTCTAAATAGGTCTAGTATTTTTCTATCTCTTAGGTTATTTCCTTGATCTAAAATATTTTGTTCTATTTCGTATTCTGTCTTATCAAGAATTTCTTTATCATAATTCTTCAGAAGTTTTATACTTCTCAAAACAGCCTCATTTTCCTTTGAATCATCATTTCTAAGAAATAAAAATCCAATAAAAACGAATATTAATAACCAAAGAAAAATCAGTGTGCTTTTATTTTGCAACATTTTTGTAAAAATCTTAATGTTCTTTAAAAATTATATGTACTGACATAATCGTATCTCTACTACAACCAACAGGAAGCTTAATTTTAAATTTTTGCTCCCCTGTTCTGTATTCTTTTGGAATAATAATAAATCCATTTTTATCAAAACTCGTTGTGATATTTTCTGGATAAATTATACGAGATGTTTTATCAAAAGGAAAAGAAACAGATTCATATATGATATATTCGCTTTCTTTAGCATTTGTTTGTCTTGATGGACTTAGATAAGGAATTACTTTTGCCTCTTCTATTTTCAAACCATAAGGAGCATAATAATTTTCTTTTGTGAGTAATTTTGCATCTTCATAATGCATTTTTGCAAGTTGCGCCTCAAAACGAGCATAATGAAAAACTCTCAAATAATCATCTGTATCAAAATAAAAGTCATTGATTTGCTGGTCATTCATTCCATTTTCAAAAACGAAATCTTGATATTTTTTGGCGAAAATAGTATCTAGTTTTGAAACTTTGTCTATATAATCGTAAAAAGCAGTTACGACTTTTGGATTATTTATTTTTAAAGGCGAGTAATTTTTTTCATTTGCTTCGTCTGTGATTTTATTATCGAAACAAATTTTAAGCGTTTCGAAGCACACTTCTCTTAGCTTTTCCAGTTTTAGTTCAAGTTCTGAATAGTTTTTTACTGCACATTTATCTCCTTGTTGAATTAATAAATTTTCTTTTGTGTTGTCCTCTAGGCGATATGATAAATGCAAGTAACTATCCCTCAGAAACATATTCTGCTCATAGCCTTTAATTAGAATCATTTTTTCCTGATTGGTATATTTTTCTTTTATAAATTCACTATATCCAAAACCAGATAAGAGAATAAACAAGATAAAAATAGGCAAATGAGGCTTTTTGAGGTATTTCATGAAAATAGAATTTATTTTGAGATACTTCTATAACGTGAATTTGAGAATAATGATATAACCTTGCCGTTGTTGGTGTCCCCACCAACGACATAAACCTCCATTAACTCAACAAATCAGGATTATTCTTAATATATTCTTTGATAAGACGAGTACGATTTGCACCAATCAATTCTTTCAATTCTTCATCAGAAGTAACTGCAATTTTTTTGATAGATTTATATTCTAAAAGAAGTTTTTCAATGGTTGCTCTTCCCACTCCTTTTACATTTTCTAATGGATTACGAAGGGCATTTTTACTTCTGACATCTCTATGAAAAGTAATAGCAAAACGGTGCGCTTCATCTCTCAAATGTTGAATGAGCTTTAAAGAAGGTGATTTTTTATTGATATAAATTGGGTGTTGGTCTTCTGGATAAAAAACTTCTTCCAAACGCTTTGCAATTCCGACAATAGGAATCTTTCCATACAAATCTAAATCTTTCAAAGCCTGCGCTCCAAAACTCAACTGTCCTTTTCCACCATCGACAATTACCAAATTTGGCAAAGGCTGTTTTTCTTCTAAAAGCCTTCTATAACGACGATAAACCACTTCATACATAGTCGCAAAATCGTTTGCCCCTTCTACTGTCTTGACGTGGTATTTTCTGTAATTTCTCTTTGAAGGTTTTCCATTCATAAAACAAACCATCGAAGAAACAGGATTTGTACCTTGCAAATTAGAGTTATCAAAACATTCGACGTGCATTGGCAATTCTTTCAATCCCAAATCTTTTTGAAGTGCTTCGATAGCAAAAAGTCCTTTTTCTTGTTTCTTTTCTGCAAAATCTAATTTTTTTCGTAGTCTTTCTTTTTTAAAGTAACCTACATTTTTGAGTGATAAATCTAATAACTTTCTTAAATCTCCAATTTTTGGATTAATAACTTCTACTTTTGGCAAAGGAACTTCTGCCGAAATATTACTCACAATTCGCTGTGCTTCACTTCCAAAACGCTGCCTAAATTCTACGGCTACCATTGGTAAAATATCTTCTGGAGTTTCTTCAAGACGTTTTTTGTAGGATTCATTGGCTGTATAAACAATACTTCCATCTTCAATTTTGAGATAATTTACATAAACTGTCGCTTCATCATCTAAAAGAGCAATTACTTCTGTATCCGAAATATTCGGATTTGTGATAAGTGACTTACTTTGGTAAGTATGAAGAGCTTCCCATTTTTCTTTTGCTTTTTGGGCTTCTTCAAATTCCATTTTTTCGGCTGCTGTTTTCATTTTTGTTTTGAAATATTCCTTTGCTCGGCTTGTTTTTCCTGCCAAAATATTTCTAATCTGTTCAATATCTTTCAAATACTCCTCTTCTTCTTGCAAACCTTCACAAGGTCCTTTGCAGTTTTTGATGTGATATTCTAAACAAACCTTATATTTTCCTGCTTTTACATTTTCTTCACTCAAGTTGAAATAACAAGTTCGGAGTGTATATAATTTTTTGATAAGTTCGTTGAGTGCATATAGTGTTTTTCCATTTGTGTAAGGACCATAATTCGTTCCTTGATTTTTATTCGGATTTCTAGTTGTAAAAACTCTAGGAAAAGGCTCATCTGTAATGCAGATATAAGGATATGATTTTCCATCCTTTAATAAAATATTATATTTTGGTTGGTGCGCCTTTATCAAATTATTTTCCAAAAGCAGCGCATCGGCTTCACTATCGACAATCGTAATTTCTACATTTCGGATTTCACGTACAAGCTGCCGAGTTTTTCGGTCGTATTGGTGCGATTTAGTAAAATAACTAGACACTCGTTTTCTAAGCTCCTTTGCTTTTCCTACATAAATTATTTCATTATTCTCGTCTTTATATTTATAAATCCCTGGTTGGCGTGGAATATTTCGGATTACATCTTTCAAATGCTCTCTTAATTCTTCTTTATTTTTTGGAGTTGATTGGCTCATAATTTTCTATCAAAAATTCCTTATTTATTTTGCTTTTTATTCTAACTCAAAAATAACGGTTTTGTCTTTTTGTAGCTAAATCTATTTCAAATTTTTAGTTCAAAATAAGAAATATGATTTTTTAATGAAAACATTTTAAATTTACTTTCTTCCTTTCCAGTTCACCAAGGCAATAATTCAATAAAATCTTCAAAAAATTAAAAAAACACATACTTAAAATTGTATGATTCATTTTTTTTTTTTACATTTGAAACTATATACTTATTTTTTTTATAAAAAAAGTGTTTATTTATATTTAATACTTTTCAAGTAACTACATTTTCCATGAAGTATTCATTTTATTTTTTGATGTTTTTTTTATCAATAGGATTATTTTCTTGTTTAGATAACAAAGAAGATATTACACAAGAAACAGTTGTTTTACCTTTCTTAAAAAAGCAAGCTATTAGTAGCGAAAAACTCCCTACCAAAATTACAAATAGGAAAGAACTAGAAACAGTTCTTAATTTTCATTATAAAAAAATCTTTTCTAAAATCCCAGCACAAGATTTAGCTGCTTTTATAGAAACAGTTGAGTATAATGAAAGAGGAATTACAACTTTTCGTTTTGATTATTTAAAAAAGAATGTTTCTGAAGAAGATTTGAGAATTATTTATGAAACTCTGTTTATTATGAAAAAGAAAAGTGCAGAAACCATAAAGGGGAGAGGGTGGAATTTTTATGAATGTCCTTTTGTAGGTTATAGGTGTTATGGTCCAGGAAGTTGTTTGAAAGCTGATGGGGATTGGATATGTACTTGTAATTGTTAGTTTTAACTTTCTCTTGAAAAAAACACAATGAATTTTATATTTCATTGTGTTTTTTTGAATATTTTTAAGACAACAAAAGTTTCTTACCATATTTTTTATCTAGTTCTGTAAAAGCAATTTGCCTTTTAGACGAAGATTTAGAAACTCTTACTTTTGCAGCCATTTTTTCATATTCTTTAATAAGCGTGCGTTCTTCTTGTGGCTCAAAGAAATAAATATAACCTGCCGACATTCCTTTTAGTGTATCTTCTTCATCGTTCAAATCAATAAAATCTCCCAAAAAAGGTACAAAACGAAAAAACATCAAAAAATTCATATTGATAGGATTTTTATCTATTGTATCAGCAAGTGTTTTGTCTATAATCGCTATTTCTTGTCCTTCATTTACTCCCAAAACATCATCAAAATAAATAATTCCTTCTTCTACATCTACATCAATGATTCTAAAAAGAGAAGTATAAGAGTTTTCAAAAGAGGGAACAAATTTATTTAGCAAAGCAATTTCTTCAGCTTCTTTTTGTTCTTCTAAAAAAATCTGATATGCTTTATACTTATTTACTCGTTGTTCTAAAAGTACATAATCTGTAAAACAGTTGCGATGAGCATTGGTCTCAAAATTTATTTTTGTAGTATTTTCTTTATTGTTGATACTTCCAAAAGCAGGAATAGCTTCTTGCACAAAATATCCATTATAAGCATCAAAAACAGCTTGAAGACTTTTTCTCATGTCATCTGCAAACGTTTTATAATAATTGAGTGTGTAATTTTCCATAATTTCTATATAATTTTTACTTCTGTAAACGTGTAATTCAGTTTTATTAGATTAAAATAATAAGCCTACAAAAGTACAAAAAATAATAGCGATACAGATTTGATAGGATTTATAAAAACTCAAAAAAAGTAAATTATTTTTTAGTTCGTAAATCCCTTACGTTCTGCACTCTTAATTTTGTAGTATCCTTAAAAGAAAAGGTAGCTGATACTTTCCAAAATGTCAGAAAAAAAATCAAATTAATTTTTAGTTCGTAAATCCCTTACGTTCTACTCTCTTAATTTTGTAATATCCTTAAAAGAAGAAGGAATATAACAGATATTTTTAGTGTCAAGAAGAATAGAAAAATTTAAAAAAAAAGTAAATTATTTTTTTACTACGTAAATCCCTTACGTTCTGCACTCTTAATTTTGTAGTATCCTTAAAAGGAAAAAGTGTAAAAAACAGTTTTAGTAACTGCAAAAAAACACAAATTAGTTTAGTAAATCATTTATCACTCTTATATATATTTCAATTATGGCAAAAGGAGCCGACGACCAAAAAAAGAAACTAGAAGCACTAAAAGTAACTTTAGCAAAGCTTGACAAAACGTATGGAAAAGGTACAGTTATGAAACTGACCGATGATAATGTAGTAGATATTCCAAGCATCTCAACAGGTTCTTTAGGGCTTGATATTGCTCTAGGAATTGGAGGATTACCTCGTGGTAGAGTAGTAGAAATTTATGGTCCAGAATCTTCTGGTAAAACTACACTTACTCTTCATGCTATTGCAGAAGCCCAAAAACAAGGTGGTTTGGCTGCTTTTATTGATGCAGAACACGCATTTGATAGAGTGTATGCTCAAAATTTAGGTGTAGATTTGGATAATCTTCTTATCTCTCAACCTGATAATGGTGAGCAAGCCTTAGAAATTGCCGAACAGCTTATTCGTTCAACAGCGATTGATATTGTAGTAATTGACTCTGTCGCTGCTCTTGTACCAAAGGCAGAATTAGAAGGCGACATGGGAGATTCTAAAATGGGTCTGCAAGCACGACTTATGTCTCAAGCTCTTCGTAAACTGACAGGTGTAATTAGCAAAACACAATGTACTTGTATTTTTATTAACCAACTTCGTGATAAGATTGGTGTCATGTTCGGTAGCCCTGAAACAACAACTGGTGGTAATGCACTCAAGTTTTACTCTTCTGTTCGTTTGGATATTCGCCGTATTGGAGCAATCAAAGATGGCGACAAAATCACAGGTAACCGTACTCGTGTGAGTGTTAAGAAAAATAAATTAGCTCCTCCTTTCAAACAAGTTGAGTTTGATATTATGTATGGACGAGGAATTTCTAAAGCTGGCGAAATCTTGGATTTAGCTGTTGATTTGGATATTGTAAAAAAATCGGGTTCTTGGTACTCTTATGGAGATAACAAACTCGGACAAGGTCGTGATTCTGTAAAAGCTCTTATCGAAGAAGATGAAGTGCTAATGACAGACCTTGAAGGACAACTTCGTGAACTTGATAAAGCTGCTATTGCAGCCGAAAAAGACGGAAAATCTTCTAAATCTAAAGGTAAAAAAGCAGAAAAAGCAATAACTGCAACTGCTGATGCCGAAAGTGAAGACGAAGACAACGACGAAGATTTTGTCTTTGAAGACGAAGAATTAGAAGATGAAAAATAATTTCTATCTAATTCGCTTAAAAATGGATTTACTTCATCTATTTGTTTGATATATCAAAAGACCTTCTGCATTGTGGAAGGTCTTTTTTTGATACATTTACATTTATAAGGTAAATTTTGTAGATTCACAAATCTTAGATTTTAAATAATAATTATCCCTAATAAACTATCCTATGCAAAACACAATTAATAAAAAACCACCTACTCAAATGCGTGAAATCATGACTCAAATGGTTTCTTCAAGATGTTTGAGTGTTGCAGCCGAATTAGGCATTGCTGATTTAGTTGCTAATCAAGCCAAATCTACAACTCAATTAAGTCAAGAATTAAATGTAAATGAAAATGCTCTATATCGTTTAATCAGAGTTTTGGCTGTACAAGGGATTTTTGAACTTGATGAAAATCTTATGGTTTCTAATAATGATGTTTCTTATTTTTTGCGAGAAGAAGCAGATGGTTCTCAACGAAATTTTGCACGAATGATGGGAAGTCCTTGGATGTGGAAAGTTTTTAATGATTTAGAACACTCTATTGCTACAGGAGATTCAGCTTCTGAAAAAGCCATGGGATTTGAAAATCTATTTGAGTTTTTTAAAAAAGGTAGTCCAAAAGATGGAAAAATATTTAGTCAAGCTATGTCTAGTTTTTCGTACGCTTTTGATGAGCCTTTGGTAAATGCATACAATTTTAGTAAATATAAAAATGTGATAGATTTGGGAGGAGCTGAAGGACAGTTACTCAAAGTAATCAAAAAACATTATCCTGCTATTCAACCAATTTTATTTGATTTGCCTCACGCCATCGAACAAGCAAAACAAAATGATACTAATGGAATTTTGGAATATGCAAAAGGAGATTTTTTTAATTCTATTCCTGCTGATATAGATTGTTATGTAATCAAATATGTATTGCACAACTGGAATGATGAAGATTGTATCAAAATTCTCAAAAAATGTAGAGAAGCAATTCCTTCAAACGGACGTTTGTTAATTATGGATATGGTAATAAAAGAAGACGAAGCACAAGTTTTTGAAAAGTCATTAGATATTGTAATGTTGTTACTTTTGGGAGCAAAAGAACGCACCAAAGAAGAATTTGAAGATATACTAACTAAAGCAGGTTTTAAATTAAATGCTGTTTTTCCTACTAAAAGCCCTCTTAGTATTATTGAAGCAATTCCTGCGTAAAAGATTTTGATTTTTTTGTAGAAAAGACCTTCTATTTTTTTTGGAAGGTCTTTTTTGTTTTTTAGATTAGAAAGGATACCCAATAGCAATATTCAAGACTAAATTTTCTTTTCGCCAATCTTTATCTCTAATTTTTATCTGACTGGCTACCCACCGTTCATTTTCTGGAAGCCAAGGTTTGCTAAGAGGAAAAGCTACATCAAAACGAAGAACAAAAAAAGTAACATCAACTCTAAGTCCTGCACCAACACCCAAAGCAATATCATTTATAAAATTATTTGAATTAAATAATCCTCCTTCACGATTTTTGTCATTTTTCACAAGCCAAACATTTCCTGCATCTGCAAAAACAGCACCTTTAAACACACTATAAATAGGAAAACGATATTCAATATTTGCTTCCAAACGCATATCCCCTGTTTGGTCGTAAAAAAGTCCACTTGTACTATCTTTTGAAATATACGAACCAGGTCCTATCGAACGAGCTTGAAAGGCACGAATACTATTTGCTCCCCCTGCAAAAAACTGCTTTGTATAAGGCAAAACATCAGCATTTCCATAAGGAATACCCACACCAGCAATAAAACGAGTGGCTATTTTGTGATGGGTTTCATCATTAAAATTGATATAATACCTAAAGTCTATATCTGCACGAGCATATTGTGCATACGGCTCACTAAAAATAGTATAGGGTTCTGCACCACTAGATTTCCTAGACACAAAAATACTTTGAATACTATGAATTAGATTTCCACCTATGTCAATATTTCCATTAAAAAATAGATGGTTTTTATTTTTTCTAGTATTTTCATCTACACCAGCAGCACTTTGATAGGTAAATGAATAATTTCCACCAAAAATAAATTGATTTTGAAAACTTCGCTGTAAAAGTGGATTATCTCCAATCGCTTCATTGAAAAGACTGGTTGTGTCCATCAAACGCACATAATTTATAGAGATTGGATTAAAACGGTGTCTTTTAGTGGCTGTTTCTTGCCAATCGTAACCAAATTGAGCTGTTCCAGAAAGTAATTTGAAATAGTTTACTCTACTTAATAATCGTATATCTCCTTGAAAAACAGTTTTGGGAACATACTTTTGAGCCAAACTAGGAATTTTAATTGGCGTAATAAAACGAGGAATATATACTTCCAAACCAGCACCAAGTTCATACGAGTAAAGTCCATTTTGTTGGTTCGGTTGTTCGACGCTTTGATTTGAGTTGCGTCCACTAACTTGCGTTTCGAAACGTCCATCTAAACGAACAACTAAAAGTTCTGCACCACCAAAAGCATTTTTGTTGCGATAACTCATATTTAATCCAGGACCTGCAAAATTATTTGACTTCGAAACCAAATTTAGCTCTGCTCTCAGTGATTTTCTTTTTGCAGGAACAAGCTGAATATACGCATCTAAATAACCTTCACTTCCTAAAGAATCAACAGGTTTGTATCGAATATCTGCAAATTTTAAAGCTCCTAATCCCATCAAGCGTTTTAAAGTTTGTTCGTGTCTTTCTGCTGAATATAGTGTATCAGGGTCTAAAAAAATAGAACGAGCCAATATTTCTGGACGAAACTGACACTCTTCCATCATACAATAAAAAGTAGAATCTCCTTCTAACCTTCCTATTCTCTGCAATTTTTTAGAATTTTGTACAGAATCCATTCCCATTTTATAATTGGGAAATAAAAATACATTTCGAATTCGGTAAGGCTTTCTAGCAAGATTGGGCATTTGCTTTTTTACCTGCATATAAACATTCATTTTTCGATTGCCGATTGTCGAATCTACTTTATAGATGATAAATTTATCACTAAAATAAAAATACCCTCTTTCTTTTGCATAATCATTCAACCTACTTCTTTCCTGTTCTAATAGCTGAAAATTATAAGGGTTGCCTGTTTTCAAGAGTGTTTCTTTTTGTGCATTATTTAGGACACTTCCTAGTGGCTCAGGTTCTTGAGGAAAATTAATGGTATCTAATCTGTAAGGTTGATAAACAGTAGGAGTATAAATTATTTCTGCTGTTTTTCCATCTTGTTTGATTTTTGCCTCTGTTTCTGCTTGAAAATGACCATTTGCCAAAAGCCTATTCAAAATAAGTTTACGAACTCGTTCTTCATTCACATCTTTTATAAGAATAGGAGGTTTTCCAACTTTGGTCATTACCCAGTGCTTAAAACCTTTTTCTTTTTCAGTATAAAATGTATGATAAAAAGCCAACCTTGGGCGCATCCATAAAAATTTTGTATTTGGTTCTGGCGACAAAACTTCTTCAGCTTCTAGTTCAATACGGTCTTGTTCTGGGATTTTGCCTTCTTTTCTATCCCATTTTATTTCGCTTCCTGTATATAATGGATTTTCTTTGGTGATTTTACTCATCCCAGTACAGCCACTAATAAAAAAAATACTACCTAGAAAAAAGCTAATTATAAAAAAATGTGCAAAAAAATGAGGTACGAAAAGAGAAAAAATGTTTCGCATTTGATAAAACGAGGATTAAACTATGAAAATGAAGAAATACAAGATATACTTTGCTTTTGTATCAACTTTTATATCTCAATTTTGTTTGGTGTAACAACTTCTAAATCAACTTACTTTTAAAGCAAAAAAACAGAAACTCAAAAATTAAGTTCCTGTTCTTTAGACTTTCTATTTTTTTACTCTTCATCAGGATAAGGCACAAACACAAACCTTGTAAAGCCTTCATCAATAACAAAAAGACAACAAAATTCTTCTGGATTTTTGTAAGCAACTTTAAAACGTTCGCTGCCTTCTTTATCCAAAATATTTCTTTGCTCAAACTCTTCTAAGAAAGAAGCATAATAATCCCATTCCAACTCAGGCATTTCACGTTGCGAAAATAAAACTTGTCCGATAGGTTGTTTTGCTTTACAAATTGGAAAAACAGGATACGAAGAAAAGCCTCTTTTTTTGATTTGATAAGCAGCTTCTTTCAAATTATCTGCAATCTTGACAAAGTTTGTCGTTAGTTTGCCTAAATATTTTGAGTCTAACTCTGCATCGTTGTAATTTTCTATATCCATTCTTAATCAGTTAGCAGTTACCAGTAATTAGTAACCAGTTTAAATACATTTTAATTTTATTTAGCGAATAACTTCTCTTGGAAAACTTACAATACTTTCGTATCCGTTTTCATCAACCGTAGCTACTCCAAAAAGATAATTGTCGATGACAATATTTTCTAGTACAAAGGTAATTTGTTCTGTTGTATTTGTATCATTTTGATAAAATTCTTTTGGCACAAAACGAGCATTTTGCCATTGTGGAGCAGTGGTTTCTCTCCAATAAATTTTGTAACCTACAATAGTAGAGGAAGTACTTGAGTTTTCTTGTTTTGGTCTGTCCCAAGAAAGCGTAGTCGAAGGCTGAACAGCTCCACCGATTTTTACATTTTGAGGTGCTAAAGGCGACCAACCCAAACCTGCAAGTACAATCGCATTGACCGAGGTGAGTTTTGCCAAATACTCAAAATTTACTCCTGCTACTACATCACCATATTTTATTCCATCTTCTTCTCTAATATCTTGATGCTGACGGTTATAATTTTCGTGGCTTTCCATGATACGAACACCTGCAAAACCTTCATCATTAAAAGGTCTATGATGTCCACCTCTTCCAAATCTATCCAAACGATAAATCATTGTAGGATTCATTTCAGGCATATACTTTTGAGTTGTAGCATGAATATAACGAGCAAGCTGGCGAGAAATTCCGTCTATTTCGCCTCCGTAATAACGTCTTCTATTTCTTTCTTGTTTGGTTTCGGTAATGGGATTTGGTTCTGAAAAAATACGAAAACTACGATTATCAATCACACCATTAACACCCTCAATATTTCCAATCATATCATTATTGATTACTCCAATTATATCCCAATTATCCTTTTTTGCTTGTTCTGCCATAAATTTACCTCCAAAAAGTCCTTGTTCTTCGCCTGAAAGAGCAGCAAAGGCAATACTATTTTTGAATTTAGATTTTCCTTCAACATGATATTTTGATAAAACTCGTGCAGCTTCCAAAATACCAGCAATTCCTGTCGCATTGTCATTCGCCCCTTGTGCATCAATCGTATAATTAGTTACGTCAGAAGCACGAGAATCAATATCGCCAGACATGATAGCATAACTATTAGGGTTTTCTGTTCCTCTCAAAATAGCAACTACATTGACAATCCAAACATCATTTACGATGCGCTCATTTGCTCCTTTTTTGAGTAAATTCCTTTGATAAGAAACTTCTAAACAACCATTACATTCTACCGAAATTTTATCAAACTCTGCTTTTATCCATCTTCTAGCTGCGCCAATTCCACGAGTTTCTGAAACAGTATCTGAAAGTGTATGACGTGTTCCGAAGTCTGCTAATTTTTTGACATCATTTTCTACATTTTGAGTAGAGATATTTTTTATAATATCATACATTTTAGGGTCGTATTCAGAATAGCTTTCAGAATTTTGAGCAAAACTTTGAGTAAAATAAAAACTAGAAAATAATAGAAATACAGAAAGTAAAGGGATATGAAGTAATTTCATCTTAGGGAGAGTTAATTTTATGGATTAAGTTTTAATTCTTTTCAACTCAAATAATAAGATTTAGTTTTTGAATTAGATAATTACTTGCTTGAAACTCTATTCTATAAAACCTCCATTAGCATTACGAAATATTCTAGGTTTACTTTTAAAATAACTAATTGTACGAATTGCTTTAGTAGAGTCTTCTTCTGAAACATGCCAATATAAAGAAGTCCTGACTGTATCAAGATTATTTTTATGGCTAATTCTTATTTTGGGAGAATAAGTGTCTATATTTTTCTCCATAATCTTATCCAAATAAACATAATCAAACTTTTCTATAGCATGATTAAACTCTTTTATGTCAATAGGTAAATTATCTAATGAATCAGACAATATTTGATGATTACAATGACTTGGAATTAGAAAAGTATCTTCTTCATAACAAAACCCTTTTGCTACCACATCATTTATATCTTCGGCATAAATTTGATAATAGACTTTTAAACGTTTTTTAGTTTTTGGTTGAAAATTGATGTAGCCACAGCTTCCAATAATTGTATCACATTCTACAAGTTGATTTGTATCAATATCAAATACATCATCAAAGGGATTATAAGTAGGAGTTTGTTTGTAAAACATAATTCCAAGACAAAGAAGAAGAGCCGAACAGAGATAAAATAATCGTTTCATAACTTGAATTTATCAAAAAAAATGGAATTAAGAGTAATTTGAGAAAGATTATTTAATAGAAATAATATTCAAACATAAAAAAAATGACATTACTTTCAAAAGAAAATAATGTCATTTTTAAATATATGATTTATTAATCGTTTTTTATTCAGCTTATGAAAGAGAATAAAAATTTAGATTAAAGAATTTCAGTTACTTGACCAGCACCTACTGTACGTCCACCTTCACGGATAGCGAAACGAAGACCTTTTTCCATTGCAATTGGTTTCAACAATTCAACAGTAATAGTGATGTTATCACCAGGCATAACCATTTCAACTCCTTCAGGAAGTTCAATAGCACCAGTTACATCTGTTGTACGGAAGTAGAACTGAGGATTGTATCCTTTAAAGAATGGAGTATGACGACCACCTTCTTCTTTCTTCAATACGTAAACTTCTGCTTTAAATTTAGTGTGAGTAGAAACCGAACCTGGCTTAGCGATTACCATACCACGTTTGATTTGTTCTTTATCAACACCACGTAAAAGAATACCAGCGTTATCACCAGCTTCAGCAGCATCTAATAATTTACGGAACATCTCTACACCTGTAACAGTAGATTTGATTGGAGCTTCACCTAATCCTAAGATTTCGATTGGCTCACCTACTTTGATAGCACCACGTTCTACACGACCAGTAGCAACAGTACCACGACCAGTAATAGAGAATACATCCTCAACAGGCATCAAGAATGGTTTGTCTGTAATACGAGGAGGCAATGGAATACCTTCATCAACAGCAGACATTAAAGCCAAAACAGTATCAACCCACTTGCCTTCTCCGTTCAATGCACCAAGTGCAGAACCTTGAACAACAGCGATGTTATCACCATCAAAATCATAGAAACTTAAAAGATCACGGATCTCCATTTCTACAAGTTCTAATAATTCTTCATCATCTACCATATCCACTTTATTCATGAATACAACGATAGAAGGAACACCTACTTGGCGAGCCAAAAGAATGTGTTCACGAGTTTGAGGCATAGGACCATCAGTAGCAGCTACCACAAGAATAGCTCCGTCCATTTGAGCAGCACCAGTAACCATGTTTTTTACATAATCGGCGTGACCTGGACAGTCAACGTGAGCATAGTGACGATTAGCTGTCTCGTACTCTACGTGAGAAGTGTTGATAGTAATACCACGCTCTTTTTCTTCAGGAGCGTTATCAATTGAGTCAAAACTACGAGCTGCAGAGTGACCTGCATCTGCTAATACTTTCGTAATTGCTGCAGTTAAAGTAGTTTTACCGTGGTCAACGTGACCAATAGTTCCAATATTTACGTGAGGTTTCGAGCGATCGAAGGTTTCCTTAGCCATCTTAACAAAGAATTTAAAATAGTATGAGAATAGTATGAAAAGGTAATTCTTAATAAAATAATAACATAACCTATATGATACACTTGGTAGAGCCTACGTAGAGCCAACGATGGGAATTGAACCCACGACCTCTTCCTTACCAAGGAAGCGCTCTACCCCTGAGCTACATCGGCTTATAGCATGATACAAACTTTCCATAATCTAGTCTCTTGTTTTATTTTTTTAGAGGATTAGTCTAAAAACATAAAATAGAGATTAGTGAAAAGTTTGTGTCTAATTAGTGTTATCTAATGTTGCTATAAAAAATACCAATAGTTATGTATCAGATTATATTAGAGCGAGAGACGAGGCTCGAACCCGCGACCTACAGCTTGGAAGGCTGTCGCTCTACCAACTGAGCTACTCTCGCATATAAATTGAGGTTTAAGATAAAGTCTTAAAAATCAAAGTTTGGTTTTATTTGAAATAATACCATCTATTCCTAATGAATAAATATAAAAATAACTTTACAAATGTAAAAATTATTGTGGGGGGAGCAGGATTCGAACCTGCGAAGAAATTAATCAACGGATTTACAGTCCGTCCCAGTTGGCCGCTTTGGTATCCCCCCAACTAGATTTGTTTAGCTTTTTCTAAACATTGCTTCAAAACAAATTTAAAATTTTGTGTTTAGTTTGTGTGTTAAAGCGAGTGCAAAAGTACAGACTTTATTTTTACAATCCAAATTTTTTAAATAAAATTTTAAATTATTTTTCAGAAAAACTGTTAATTACTTAAAAAGTAAGCTGTTATAAATTTAATAATTTACTTGATGTAAACTTAACAAATCTATAATTTGTTTTTAGTCTTTTTCGTTCCATTTCTAACTAAATTAGTTGAAAATTAATTTAGTTAGAAATAGTTTGAAATTATGTTGCTGTATTTTTTAATCCTAACCTTTTGTTAGAATATTCTATCTTTATTGTTGTCCTTCAGTTTCTTTATCAGGATCAGAAGGGTTTGTTACATCATTTTGATCAAGCTGAGAACCACCCATTTGGTTAGGGTCAAGTTGTTCTTTTGCTTTTTCAACGTTTGGACTAATATATGTATCTGCTGGTTTTGCGTCAGTAAGGAGTGTTGCTCCAATACTTCCAACAAAAACAATAGCTATAAGTGTCCACGTAATTTTTTCCATTATGTTAGTGGTATTTTTTGCTCCCATGATTTGATTTGCGCCTGCGCCTCCAAATTCTTTAGAGATTCCACTACCTTTCGGTTCTTGTGCGAGTACTACGACCATTAAAAGAATGGCAACAAATAGTACAATGCTAATTAAGACGTATAACATATATTTGTTTCTTAGATTTCAAATTTTGATTCTCTCAAATTATATATTTCTTCTTTTAGAAATTATTGAGAGCGCAAAGAAAGCACTTTTTTAGGGATTATCAAAAAAATGCTTGAAAATACTTTGATTTTTTATTCAAAATCTTGATATAACAAGTATTTTTTTCTCCTTGCTTTATACTCTTCTAAGTCTTTTTGCCATGTTTTTTTGATTTCTTGTTCTGTCAAACCTGCTTTTATTTGGTCTTGTAGTTTATCATTTCCTGCTAGTGTATTGAAATAAGAATTGAAGAAATTATCTTTTTTACCTTCTAAATTCTCATCTTTTATCATCTGATAAAATTCTAAAATAGGTTTTAAAGAAAAACTGCTTTCTAGCTTTTGAGTTTGATAATCAATTCCATAACAAAGTTTGTTTTCGAAAGGTGGATATTTCGCACCTTCATTTGGTTTTGGAGTGAAAGAAATAGTAGATTTTTTTTGTGGAAAACTAGGATGCCCCACAACTTCAAAAGGAAAGTCTGTTCCACGTCCTACGCTCATTGTTGTTCCTTCAAAAAGACACAAAGAAGGATAAAGTAAAATAGAATTTTGAGTAGGAAGATTTGGCGAAGGTGCGATATTTAGCGTGTAATTATCCTTGTGGGAATAGTTTTGACACGAAATAACTGTTAAGTTGTCTCCTAATTGTATCTTTTGTTTTTTGCCATTTTCTAGCCATTTTTCGCCTTCTATCATCTTTGCAAGTTCGCCTACTGTCAATCCGTGAACAATCGGAATTGGGTGCATTCCTACAAAAGATTTGTACTTTTCTTCTCTGATACAACCATCCACATAAAAGCCGTTTGGATTTGGTCTATCTAAGATTATAATTTGTTTGTTATACTCGGCAGCAGCTTCCATACAATAGTGCATCGTGCTGATATAGGTGTAAAAACGTGCGCCAACATCTTGAATATCAAAGATTAGAACATCGATATTTTCTAATTGGTTTTTAGTTGGTTTTTTATTTTTTCCATACAAAGAAATTATATCAATTCCTGTTTTGGTGTCTTTTCCATTTTTGATTGTTTCGCCTGCACTGGCTGTTCCACGAAAACCATGTTCGGGAGCGAAAATAGTTTGTATATTTATTTTATTTTCGTTATTATTTTTGAGTAAATAATCTACTAAATGAAGGGAATCATTATCTTTATAAATGACTGAAGTATGATTGACAATCATTCCGACACGTTTGTTTTTGATTAAATCAAAATACTTTTCTGTTTGGGCTGCGCCTATGATAATTTGTTTTGATTGGCTTGAGTTTGATATAATTTCTGTTTTGGTTGAATCTTGATTGACCATTTCGGTCTTATTTTCTTGAGAAATAGCGACTTTATTATTGGTACAAGAAAAAAACAAGAGGGAGAAAAGCGAAAGATAGAGAGTAATTGAGTTCATTTTTTTATTTAGTGAATGGTTGATTTTAAGATTTGAATTTAGAGTTTTTATTAAGAAGTCATTTAGCAATGATTAAAATATCAAATAGCTTAAACTTTTTCGAAACAAGAGTGTTTTTGAAATAATTATTGATAAACCTTCAAAAATTGTTATTTTTAGCCTTTAATTAGATATTCCATTTTTTCAACTGAAATTTTTACAGCTCGTGGACAAACAACAAATTATAGAACAAATTAAGAAATATTTTGGTATAGATGCTTTGACAAAAGAAGTAAAAATATATATTGATTTACAAACAGAAATTATCAAGACTTCTATTGTGGAAGGTTCTTCAAAAGCAATTTTTGGAATTATTAAAGGTGCTGTATTTGCTTTTTTGGGGCTTTGTATTTTTATTTTTGGTAATTTAGTAATAGGTTTTGGGCTTAGTGAATGGTTTTTTAATTCTCGTTATTGGACAGGTTTCTTTATTTTGACGCTGTTTTATAGTACACTTGCACTTATTTTTGCTGCTGTACAGTCTTTTATTCAGACAAAAGTAGAAAAAGGAGTAAGTGACGGAATAAAAGGAACTCCTTTAGAATTGACCAGTTTGGATGAAATAACTTATCCAGAAAAGAAACTTAAAAGGTTGAAAGAGGAGCAGCAAGAAATAGCTAAAACCAGTCAAAAAAATATAGAAAAAGAAGCTTCAACCCCATCAAATCCTAATCTACCAACACAAAATGAAAATAATGTTGATACAAACTAAAATTAGCTAATTTTTATCATTAAAAACAATCCAGTTACAAATAGTAATTTTTCATCTTTATTTTCATCATTGTTTATTTTTAGTTTAATCATGGAAAAATCATTTAAAGCGCATAAAGAAGAACTTTTAAAAGCTCAACAAGGTCAAAAGCTAAGACTTCAAAATCAATTTGTAGATACAAAAGACGAAACAACCAAAGTAGCAAAATTGGCACTTATTGGTGGTGCTTCTGCTTTTGTGGGAATTAAAGTAGTTAGTTTTGTATTTGGAATGTTTAGAAAGAAAAAACGTAAAAAAGCCAAAAATCAAGAACCTCAAATCGTATATGTGCAACAAGGAAATAATGATGCTGTATTAGCTACCAAAAATAATAAAGGTGTGGGTTCTGTTATTTGGACACTCCTTTTGCCTATGGTAACTAATTTTGCCAAACAAGCAGGTACAAAAGCTGCTGAAAAATATACTGCTGAATTAATGGAAAAATATAAAGATAAGTTGAACTTGGATAAGTTTTTTAAGTAAACTCTTCTTATATTTCTTTTGATATGATATAATCATTTCTTTCATTAGAATGAATAACTATCATTTCGGCAAGAAAACCAACTAAAAAAAGCTGAGTACCAACACTAATAGCAAGAAGTGAAATATAAAAAAGTGGTGCATCAACAGGTTCACGAGAATGAATACCAAGTAATTTTTCTAATAGAAGCCAAAAAGCAATTCCAAACCCCATAAAAAAAGAAAGCAAACCGAATGTGCCAAAAAAGTGCATCGGTTTTTTCTTGAATCTTGTAATAAAAGTAACTGAAAGCAAGTCTAAAAGTCCATTTGTAAAGCGTTCTAAACCAAACTTTGTACTTCCAAACTGTCTTGCACGGTGTTCGACTACTTTTTCTCCGATTTTTGTAAAACCATTCCATTTTGCCAAAACAGGTAAATAACGGTGCATTTCTCCATAAACATTTAAAGTTCTGACAACTTCAACTTTATAGGCTTTTAATCCACAATTAAAGTCGTTTAGTTTGATTCCTGAAAAAGCACGAGTGGCAGCATTGAAAAGTTTGGTAGGAAGTGTTTTGGAAAGTGGGTCGTGGCGTTTTTTCTTCCACCCTGAAATCAAATCAAAGTTTTGATTTTTGATTAAGTCATATAATTCTGGAATTTCGTCTGGACTGTCTTGCAAGTCTGCGTCCATTGTAATGACTACATCTCCCCTCACAATTTTAAATCCTGCATCTAAGGCTGCCGATTTTCCGTAATTTCTTGAAAAACAAATTGCTTTTACACTTTCGTTTTTTTGTGCTAATTCTTCAATTACTTTCCACGAATTATCTGTACTTCCATCATTTATGAATATAATTTCATACGAGAAGTTGTTTTTTTCCATTACTTTCACAATCCAATCATGCAAAGGAGGTAATGATTCATCTTCATTAAAAAGAGGAATAACGATTGAGATTTGTAAAGAAGAGGTTAATGTATTGGAAGAGTGAAGAAGGTCAGACATGTTTCTACAAGAAATAATTACGAATTAAAAATTACGAATTACGAATATAACTCGTTTGATAATAGTTTAGCTAAAAACACAAAACTGAAAGTTTATATAATCTGTGTTTATCGAAAAATTGAAAACAAATTTATTCCTATATTTTTTTGTTTTGCTACATTTAATTGAGCAAATTTACATACTAAAATAGACAAACGCTTATTATTTATTCTAAATTATGAAAAAAACAACAATACGTAGAGCTACTGAAAAAGATGTTCCTCAAATTTTTGATTTGATTGTCGAACTTGCTATTTATGAAAAGGCAGAACACGAAGTCAGTACAACTCCTGAACAAATGACTATTGATGGATTTGGAGAGAATCCTTCTTATGGTGCAATCGTGGCAGAACAAGGCGACACAATTATAGGATTTTCACTTTTTTATATTCGTTATTCTACTTGGAAAGGACGCTGTTTGTACTTGGAAGATTTTTTAGTAAATGAAGAATATAGAGGTGAAGGAATAGGTAAACTTCTTTTTGAAGCGACTATCCTAGAAGCCAAACGCCAAAACACGAATATGATGACGTGGCAAGTCTTGGATTGGAATACACCAGCTATAACCTTTTATGAAAAATGGGAGGCTACTCTTGATTCAGAATGGATAAATGGAAAATTCTACCAAGATTACTTAGATAACTACAAAGTAAGATTTTTAGATAAACTAGACCCGAATAAAGTCTTATTAGACTAAAAACAGGTAACAATCAACTCATTATCAATATACTATTTACTTCCTCTTGCATTTGGTGTTTCATTTCTTGTTGGAGGAGGACTCATATCTAAAGGGCTTGGAAGCTCATTAAGGCTTTCAGTTACTCCAAAACGTTTTAAAGATTCTTGATTATAGGCGACGGCTGCTAGTTCGGGTGTATCAAAAACACCTAAATAAATCCGTTCGCCTTGGTCATAAATAATAGCTCTATATTTCTTACCATCTTTCGAAACTCCTCTGTAATTATTTGGGGTATGATTGGTTTGATGACGACGAAGTTCTGACATGGTTGCCCATTCTAAATTTTCTATCTGACAATTTAATTTATTAGAATCAAGCATACGTACAAAAAGCCTTTTATCAGTATCTTGCTTTTTGACAAAGTTATCAGCTAATATTTTGTGCATATAAAGCGTCTGAATTTTGCCAAACTTCATTTGTTGAAGCACAGCATAGCCAGCCGAATGTAATCGCCAACCTTCATGAATTCCTTTTTTACGTAAATACAAAAAACCTTGACGACAAAGTTTTACTTTTTTATCAGAGTTGGTAAGATCAATATGCATGACAGAATAGAAATATTTTTAGTAAAATAACAAAGTAGCAAAATGTAGAAAATTTGATTATACTTTTAGCCTTTTATAGGGGAGGAAAAAGGGTTTAGTTTTAAACAAAAATACAAAATTTAAAGCAAAATTAGGTAGTAGATGTTAGCAAATACTTCTTAATATAGTATTTGATAAGCTATAAACCTAATGTTACAGAATTATTACATTGTTATTTTTCATTACTATTCTGTCAGCTATTCTTGAAGAGTAATAGTGAAACAGATTTTTATTAACTGTTTTCTATGTTTTTTATCAATGCTGGAGTAGCTTCTGGAATAGGTAATGAATCACTATCTTTTATTGTGTTAAGAATTACCATGGTTTGCATATTATCTACTTCAGAAATTTCACTAATTTTATTCATAATCAAACTTTGATATGAATCAATGTCTTTTGAAACTACCTTCAATACATAATCACTAGAACCTGTAACATAATGACACTCAACAATTTCGTCGATTTCCCTTACTTGTTTTACAAAATTTTCGTTACTTGTTTTATTATGTTTGTTTAGTTTTACACTTACAAAAGTAGCTACTCCCAATCCCAATTTTTGAGCATCAAGACGAGCATGATAACTTTGAATATAACCAGCATTTTCTAGTTTTTTGACACGTTCTAAAGTAGGTGCAGGTGAAAGGTTGATGTCTTTAGAAAGTTGAGCGTTTGTAATTTTGGCGTTTTCTTGAAGAATTTCCAAAATCTGTTTATCAATTAGATCTATTTTATAATGAAGTGCCATAACTAAATATCAGTTTATAAATTTGATGATACAATAGAAATTAAAATGTATATAACGCATACAAAGAGGTAAACGTTTTTATTGTAGTGCAAAATTATATAAAACTTTTATTAGATACTAGCCAAATAAAAGAAGTTTTGAAGCAAAATAACATTATATTATTTGGAGTAAGTGTTTTTTGATTCTTTTAACAGATATTTTTATGTATTTAAGGGAAGCCAAAAGAAAAATGTACTACCTTTTCCTACTTCACTTTCCACCCAAATTTCGCCTTTGTGTGCTTCTATAAACTCTCTACAAATAGCAAGCCCTAGCCCAGAACCTTTTTTGTCTGTATTTCCATCTGCATCAGGAATTTGAAAATATTTCTCAAATACTTTCAGATAATACATTTCACTAATGCCTTTTCCTTTATCATTTACCGAAAATAGAATTCCATTATCATCAGGATAAATACTCAATTTTACTTCTGACTTTTGAGGTGCATAATGTATTGCATTTGTCAAGAAATTAATAATAACCCATTTTATTTTATCAATATCTGCAAAAAACGTGGGTAAATTAGGTGCAATATTAGCTTCTATAGATAAGAATTTTTGTTCAGCAGCTACTTTTATGGCTTGTAAAGTATAGTTTACCAAATCATCTACCCCAACTGGTTGTAGATTTATCTTTATTTTACCAGATTCAATTTGTGATAATTGCAGAATCTCACTTGTGAGTGCAAAAAGACGTTCGGTAGCTTGTTCTATATCTCCAATCAAATCTGATTGATCTTCATTGAGTTGTCCTAATCTTGTATCTCTCAATAATCCTAAGCTCAAACGTGTTGCTGCTAAAGGAGTTTTTAATTCGTGTGAAATGGTTGCTATAAAATGTGTTTTGGCAGCATCCATTTCTGTAAACTTTGTTACATTTTTGAGAAGTATAATCAATCCTGAAAGTTCTTCTGTCTCGGGAAGACTCATTACTTGCCTAGAAAAAAACAAATCTCGGTCTGCTGACGGAACTTTAATTGTTTTTTCGGCAAACAACTGTCCTTTTTCTATATCCATCAAATCAATCATCACATGATAAAGAATATCATTATTAACTAACAAATCTGGAATATACATATTGACAGCTTCTTCAGAAGACATATCAAGTAAAATCTCAGCTACTTGATTAATAAAAAGAATTTTATTTTGAGCACTTACACCAATAATTCCATCTTGAAGATGTTCAATGATTGTTTCTGTTCGTTTTTTCTCAATTAATATTTTTTCTAAATTAATATTTTCAAATTCAGCTATTTTATTAGACATTTTATTAAAAGAAATGGCTAGTCGTGCAAACTCATCTGTAGAACCTACATGCAGACGTTTCGTATAATTTTTATTACTCATTTCTTCCAAAGCTAAGTAAAGCTCATTCAAAGGCTTTGTCAAATAAACAGGAAAATAAAATATAAAACCCACCGTAATCAACACACAAAACCCTCCGATAATAGCCATATAAAAGAGAGCTTCTTCAGTATTTTGTTGAACTAAGTCATTTTTCTTTATAACTTCATTTTGATTTATTTCTCTAAGTTTGTCTAAATATTCTCTTACAGGTAAGAAGTTCAATCTTAATTTTGAATAATAAAGATTCATATCTGGGAGCTTAATAGAGCCATCTCGCCGTGTTTCATCAAACTCTCTAATCAATTTTGAATACCCAGTAGAAAGAGAATCTAAATATTTTTTTTCCTCTTTACTATCAATAATTTCATCTAAAGAATCAATATAAACTCTTGTCAGAATATCAAACTTTTTATAACTTTCATAATTAAAATTTTGTTGAGCGACATAACGTATTTGAGAAGAAGAAACTACTTGAAAAGCATCTGTCAGATTTCGAATAAAAAAGAGAGTTTGATAATTTTCATGAAGAACTTTATCAGATGAATTAGAAAGGCGAGTCAAATAAAAAACAGCAACACCACTAATAAGAATGATAATTCCTAACAAAAAAAGTAACCCTGTTGTGATACGTGTCCGAAGAGATGATTTGAATGCCATGTTTGAAAACAGATAAGAAAAAATGTATCTGAAAATTGAGTAGTTGGTTAGACTATTTTTTCAAAGTCAATTATAAATCAATTATATTTATAGGTAATTCTATCAAATATACAATAAAAAGAAAGTGTTTTACAAAAAAAATATTTATTCTTTCCTCTCTGAAAACGTATTGCCTCACAAACTTGTTTTGAAAAATTCGAAATAGCTCCAAAAATATCTGATTCATGTTCTATTTTTTTGTCATAACTTCTTTAGAATACAAATTTGATTAAAATTAGGTTACTCAAACTCTCTAAAAATTGTTACTTTTGCATATTCATAAGTAATAGCAATCTGATACTAATTTGTTTTTCAACTCGTCTCAATTATTTATTCGCCTAACAAAAATATGGAAATCACGACAACCGAAACAGCACAAAAACTTGGACTTACAGCAGAAGAATTTACCAAAATTGAAGAAATACTCGGCAGAACTCCCAATTTTACTGAATTAAGTATTTTTTCTGTTATGTGGTCAGAACATTGTTCTTACAAAAACTCTATTGTTTGGCTCAAAACACTTCCCAAAAAATCAGATAGAATGCTCGTAGAAGCAGGAGAAGAAAATGCAGGTTTAGTAGATATTGGAGATGGTTTGGCATGTAGTTTTAAAATAGAATCGCATAATCATCCGTCTGCCTTAGAGCCGTATCAAGGAGCTGCAACAGGTGTAGGAGGAATAAATAGAGATATTTTTACGATGGGTGCAAGACCTATTGCTCAACTCAATTCACTTCGTTTTGGCAAAATTAGCTCTCCAAAAACACAATGGCTAGTTCGTGGTGTAGTCAAAGGAATTGGAGATTATGGAAATGCCTTTGGAATCCCAACAGTAGGAGGAGAGGTTTATTTTGATGAATGTTATAATGTAAATCCATTAGTAAATGCTTTTTCAGCAGGAATTGTAGAAACTGATAAAATTGCTTCTGCTATTTCGTTTGGCGTAGGAAATCCTGTTTATATTGTAGGTTCTGCAACAGGAAAAGACGGAATTCATGGAGCTTCATTTGCCTCAAAAGACATTTCAGATGATTCGATAAAAGACCTTCCAGCCGTACAAGTAGGCGACCCTTTCCAAGAAAAATTGCTTTTAGAGGCAACTTTAGAAGCCATTGCAACAGGACATTTGATAGGAATTCAAGACATGGGAGCAGCAGGAATTACTTGCTCAACTTCCGAAATGAGTGCAAAAGGAGAACACGGAATGAAAATCTATTTGGATAAAGTTCCGACAAGACAAAAAAATATGCAGCCTTTTGAGATTCTTTTATCAGAATCACAAGAACGTATGCTTATTGTTATTAAGAAAGGAAAAGAAGCCGAGTTACAAGCTATTTTTGATAAATGGGATTTGAATTGCGCTCAAATTGGAGTAGTTACAGACACCAAAAGACTAGAGTTTTATGTAAATGATGAATTAGTGGCTGATGTTCCTGCCGATGATTTGGTTTTGGGAGGTGGCGCACCAGTTTATAATAGAGAATATACAGAACCTGCTTATTTTAGTGAATTCCAACAGTTTCAGATTGATGAAATAGAAGAACCAGAAGATGAAAAACTCCCTGAAATTGCTAAATTTTTAATTGGACATCCAAATATTGCTTCTCGTCGTTGGATTTCAGAACAGTACGATTCGATGGTCGGAACGGCAAATACTTCTACAAACCAACCTTCTGATGCAGCGATTGTAAATGTAAAAGGAACAAATAAAAATATTGTTATTTCGGTAGATTGTAATTCTCGTTATGTCAATGCAGACCCAGAAAAAGGAACTATGATTGCCGTTTCAGAAGCTGCCAGAAATATTGTTTGTAGTGGTGGAGAGCCTGTTGCGATTACAAACTGCTTGAACTTTGGAAATCCATATATTCCAGAAGTATATTGGCATTTTGTAGGAGCAATAAAAGGAATGAAAGCAGCTTGTGAAGTTTTCAAAACGCCTGTAACAGGTGGAAATGTGAGTTTTTATAATCAATCTTCGGATGAAGGTCCTGTTTTTCCTACTCCGACAATCGGAATGTTAGGTCTTTTGGAAGATATTAAGCTCAAAATGACGTTAGATTTTAAAAATGAAGGCGATATTATTTATCAAGTTGGTAAATCAAGAAATGATATTTCTTCGTCGGAATATTTGTATTCGTATCATAAGTACAAAGCCTCTCCTGCTCCTTTTATTGACTTAGAAGAAGAATCAAAACTTCAAAAAACGATTTTAGAACTTATCAAAAACAAACTTATTGTTTCTGCTCATGACGTTTCAGATGGTGGACTTTTCGTAACACTTACAGAATCAGCAATGGCAGCCAGTAAAGATTTAGGTTTTTCTGTCAAGACGACTTCTCACAAAGTGCGTAAAGATGCTTTTTGGTTTGGAGAAAGTCAGAGTAGAGTTGTTGTTTCTGTTTCTAAAGATAAGAAAGAAGAATTTGAAGCATTACTCAAAATTCAAAATGTAGATTTTTCAGAGCTTGGAAGCGTGGTTTCTGAAAAAGTTTGTCAAGTAGATGGAACTATTTGGCTTTCAGTTGATGATGCAAAAGAAGAGTTTGAAGCTACTTTGCCGAAGTATTTGAACTAAATATTTGAACTTATTGGTTAATGATCTTTATGATGAATATAAATGAAAATTACCTTTTTTGATAAAATAATTTTGAAGTAAAAAGGATATGGAATTTTTTTATGATTCTGTATCCTTTTTGTTTTATATTAATTTCTTAGATTTGTGTATTCATTGCTAGTCAAAATAATAATAAATCTAAAATTTAACAAGTGTAAGATTTACTGAAAAATAAAAAATAATGAAAAAAGTATATCTAACATCATTTTTGGCATTACTGATTACAATACTCTATTTTGGTTTTATTGTACCTTATTACCATTCTAAATATGACTGTAATTACACTGCCCCATTGGGAACGTCTAGTATGCCTGATAAGTCTAGGATGGAATATAAATCTAATAAATTACAAGACTCTATTACCAACATAATTCTTGCAGAAAATGAAATAATATTGGATAGTTTAATAGAAAAGAGTAAAAATCAAAGCTATACCACTACAATGCTTGTTTCATCTTTTCAAATAGAAACAACAATAATCAGTCTTTCGAATTATATAGTGAAGGAAAGTCTAAAATTTGTTAGAAAAGACAAAAATATATCTGTATTTAAGACTGACTTCTATCTTTGTACTGCAATTACTAAATATAATTCTTTCTATCCTTTTGGAGATCATTGTAAAATTTACACAGTAAAAATAAATGGATTAATGTACACCGAATTGAATCCTAGACTAATATTGAATGTTTATAAAGGACTTGATTTAGAATATACTGATGATAATATAGGTTTAGAAAACTATTAAAAAGCCACTTATGAACTTCAGAAAAGCCACAAAAGAAGACGTTTCAAAAATTGTAGAAATGATTGCTGATGATGAACTGGGACAAAAAAGAGAAAATTTTCAAAACCCATTACCACAAGAATATATAAAGGCTTTTGAAGAAATAAATGCTGATAAAAATCAAGAATTGATTGTTGTTGAAGATGAAGGTGCTGATAAAAATACTGAAATTATAGGAACTTTACAACTCTCATTTATTCAATATCTGACTTATCGGGGGGGAATTAGAGCGCAAATAGAAGCCGTCAGAATTAGAAAAGATAAAAGAGGATTAGGAATTGGAAAAGCGATGTTTGAATGGGCTATAAACAGAGCAAAACAGCGAAATGCACACGTATTACAATTAACAACAGATAAAAAAAGACCACAAGCCATTAAATTTTATGAAGACTTAGGATTCAAATCAACTCATGAAGGAATGAAAATGCACTTTTAGTAAAAAAGGATATAGAATTTTTTATAATTCTGTGTCCTTTTTTTGAATAATTATGTAAATTTAGATAAGATAAAAATGTCTAAACCTTTTCTTGATGAAAAAACTATTTTTTGTACTGCTATTGATTTGTAAACTATCTATTTCTTTTGGACAATCCAAGGCAGGTTCTATTTGTAAGGAAAAGCATTTTCAAGTTTCGATAGGCATAAATCAAATAAAAGAAAATAATCTCCACCCAAAAGTTCATACAGGAATTGGATATGAATTGAATTATGGTTTTACGAGAATAAATAAGAATCTTTCTTCTTTTCAAACAAATTTTCTTTATTCTAAAGTCAAGACCGTTTTTGAAAATCATCCCTCTTCAATAAATTTACACTTCAAATTGAATTATGAGTATTCATTTCTGATACAAAAAACGAATAATTATACTTTTTATAGTGGGATAGCAACAGGACTAAATTATGCCATTTCTCATTATCCAAATTGGGATGATAGTCATTTGTATTGGGCAAATTTTATTGATTTGAAGTTTTCTAATAGACTTTATTATCAACTTTCTAATGATGATTCTTTTATAGTTTGTCTTCAATTACCCATTCTATTTTTGGTGATCCGTCCAGAAGTAGATAGACAATATAAAATCGATGATTTATCTTTTGAAGGATTGATTACTAATTTTCATGCTAATCCTCAACTTGGAACTTGGAATAAGAACAGAGCTATACAATCTAGTTTAGAGTACAAACCAAAAAGTAAGGCTAAATTTAAAACAGGGTTTCTGTATCAGTTTAGTTATACAAAATTAGATACTTCAAAAAGCAATTCCTTTTCTACTATTCAACATCTTCTCGGTCTGAAATTATACTTATGAAAAAATATATTTGTGTTTGCTGTATTTTATTTTTGTTTGTTTCTTGTTTGGCAGATGAACCTTTCAAATTGAATTATACTGGATTTGAGCCTATTCAAAACTATGATGATTGGATAATTTCTACACCTCAAGAAGAAGAAATAAATACCGAATTATTGAATAAAGCCTATCAATTAGTTTATGAAGATGAGCGTTTTAAAATGGCAAAAAGTCTTCTTGTTTTTAGAAATGGAAAGTTGGTAGCAGAAGCCTATCCCAATGATAAAAATGATATTAATAAATTGGCAAATATTCAATCTTGCACCAAATCTGTAACTTCTATTTTGACAGGAATTGCTATTCAAGATAGTCTTATAGATTCAATAGATGAAAAACTGTATGCTATCTATCCGACTTATTTTGATGAAGATACAGACAAAAGAGATATAACAATTTCGGATGCTTTAACCATGCGAACAGGTCTTGAGTTTGATAATAGCAAGCATACACTAGATTTATACAGGACTTCGAAGAACTCTATAAAACATGTTCTTTCCTTCAAAAAAGAATATCCAGCAGGTTTGGTTATGAATTATAACGATGGCGCACCTCAGTTGATTTCGAAAGTTATTGAAACAAAAAGCAATAAAAACTTAGAGCAATACGCAGCAGAAAAACTATTTTCAAAGCTCAATATTACAAAATGGAAATGGGAAAAAGCCAAAGATGGAACAACATTTGGCGCATTTAGTTTATTTTTAAAACCAAGAGATTTGGGTAAACTAGGACAGTTATTACTACAAAATGGAAAGTGGAATACTAAGCAACTCATAGATAGCACTTATCTCAAAAATGCAACAACTACACAAGTTTCGGCTAACAGCCATAATGAACCCTATGGATATTATTTTTGGATTTTACCTGCTTGGAATGCGTATTATGCAGACGGACATGGAGGACAGTTTGTATTAGTTGTGCCAAATAAAAATTTAGTGATTGTTTATACAGCATGGGGATATACAAATCAAATCTTTTGGGATAAAAGTAATGAACTAATGACACTGTTGATAAGTAGTTGTAATTAAACTTTATGAAGACTTGGGATTCAAATCAACTCACGAAGGAATGAAAATACATTTTTATTAAAAAGAATATGAGTTTTTTTATAACTCTGTATCCTTTTTTATTCCCTCCTCAATGACGTTTGTAAACTCATTGAGGCTCAAATGAAGTCGTCAGTCAATGAGATTTATAATCTAAAAAGGAGGTTCATCATCAAAATCTACTGATTTTTTATTCTTCAAGTCATCATCAATCGGATTCATATTATTTCCTTTGCTTTGAAGTGTCGTAAAGCCATCATCTATTGGAGGCATAGAAGAAAGGTTGTCATTTGCATTCGGAAAACCACTATCATAGCCTGTATTTCCAGGTGAAAAAGCTCCTTCATCTATATCTTGGAACTTCGTGTATTTACCTACAAACTGTAAAACAACCGTTTCCAAACTACCATGACGGTTTTTAGCGATGATTACTTCGGCTGTTCCCTGTGTAGGATTTCCCATTTCATCCTGTGTAATTTCATAATATTCTGGGCGATAAAGGAAAATTACCATATCAGCATCTTGCTCAATGGAACCCGATTCTCTCAAATCGGAAAGCATTGGTTTTTTATCTCCTCCACGAGTTTCTACGGCACGAGAAAGCTGAGAAAGTGCCATTACAGGGACATCCAATTCTTTAGCAAGTTGTTTTAAAGCTCTTGAAATACCTGCAATTTCTTGTTCACGGTTTCCTCCTCCTTTTCCTGCATCTCCAGACATAAGTTGCAAATAATCAATGACAATCATATCCAAATTATGCTGTGATTTTAGTCTTCTTGCTTTTGCACGAAGTTCTAGCATGGTAATGGCTGGCGTATCATCAATAAAAATTTTGGAAGCTGAAAGTTGTGTAGTTCTGTGAATAAGTTGCGCCCATTCGTGGTCTGCAATGCTTCCATTACGTAATTTCTGACTTTCCACTTCTGCTTCTGAGGACATCATACGAGTAAGTAGCTGCTCGGCTGACATCTCCAATGAAAAAATAGCTACACAATGGTCGTATTTTACGGCTGCATTTGCCAAGGCTGAAAGAACGAAAGCTGTATTGTGAGTAAGCGTAAAATCATCCGTTACATACAAACTATCAGCACTATCAATTTTGATACAAGCAGCTTCTTTATTTCCAATAAAATCTATTTTGGTAATGTATTTGAAAAGTGGCGAAAGACTGTTGTTTGTAGTTGTGTGTGTTCCTGTTTCTAAGTCAGAAAGGCTTGCAGGTAATTCGAATTCTAGCTGAAAAAGGACTTCTCCTTTTTGATTTTTATTTTCTGTGCAAAACACAATTCCTCCCAACGAACGAATCAAAAACATAAAATCATCTTTCATACGAGAAGAATCCGTTTGATACTTTCCTCGTATTTCGTTGTGAGCATCTTTAGCCAAGCGTCCCGAAAAAGCCATCATTCCCTCTAAAAGTTCGGTACGTTGTCTTACACTTGACCATAAATATTCTTGAGGAATAAATGGCTCTTCTGCAAAATTAACCATTTGTTTACCAAAAGCATGTTGTAGCTTTTGGTATGTTTCTGCCATTCTTTCGCTGGTTTTGAAGGAATTTTTATCAGCCAAAAGACTTGTTTGACCTTGATTAGATACAAAAAGACCTACCAAATATCCACTTAAAGGTAATTTTTTTTCGTCCCATTGAATCGGCATAACCATTGGAATATAATGGTTGGGTTTGCCTGTTCCTGTACGAAGTGTATTTTTTATTTGAGCTAAAGAACGAACAGCTAATTTATTTTCAGATTGTTGAAAAGTAATCCATAAATGCTCCTCACAACATTCTGTACTTGTTCCATCTTCAAAACTAACTTTATAAATTGATTTTTTGCCTTGTGGAAAAACGTCTTTTATCTTATAAAACCTCCCATCACTTCCTGCTACTAAATCATCTTTTTGGACTTCTCCCATCATCTTCCAACCTGTTGGAGAAAGTAATTTTGCATCTAAAGGTTGTGCCTTTCCCATACCAGGGCGAGCTGCTAAGATAATCAAATCCGAACGCTGCCAACCTGCTGTTATTCTATCCAAAGCCGTAAAACCACTCTGAATACCTGTAATTCCTGTTTTATTTTTTCGTTTTTCTTCTAAATCCTTGAGTGTGTTCAAATACACGGAAGCCATATCAGAGGTTCTTTTTCTGACATTATCTTCTGTAATTTCGAAAAGTTCGCTCTGTGTTTCATCTAAAAGTTCAAAAGCATCTGTTGTATCTTCAAAGGCATTTTGACGAACCGTCGAAGCGACACCAATCATTTTTCTTTTGATGGCACGTTCTACAATTTCATGAGCGTGATAAACTACATTTGAGGAAGAGCTTACTTCAGTAGTGAGTCGAACAAGAGAATATGCACCTCCAACAATCTCTAAATTTCCATTTTTTTCTAATTGAGTACGAACAGTCAGCAGGTCAATCGGAGAACCTTTTGCAGAAAGTTCCAACATCGCTTGATAGATAAGTTGATGAGCATCTTTATAAAAACTATCTGCCTTCAAAATATCGACTACATCTTCAAAAGCCTTTCTTTCTAACAAAAGCGCCCCCAAAATAGCCTCTTCCAAAGGAATGGATTGAGGTGGAAGTTTGCCCATTTCATTCGATAAATCAGAAGCAAAGTTGTTTTGCTTTTTTTTATTGAAAGAACCTTTTTTAGAAAAATTATTGGTTTTGTTATCCATTTTTTTGAAGATGTATCTTTTATTAAACTCTATTTAAACTACTCACACTCTAAAGAGTATGCTACATTTTTTTTGGAAGTGTTTTTATACAAATTTACTAAAAATAATAGCATAAACTAAAAAAATAGATTTTCATTTCTAAAGTTTTATTTCTCATTGTTTTGATTCTGCCTATTCCAAATTCGTATTAAATTCTCTATATTTTTTTCAGTTAGGGTCTGTGTTCTAATCAAAGTTCTTATGCCATGAACCATAACCATAGATGCTTTACCTGTTTCAATAAAATACTTTAGTTCTAATTCACTTTTTAACTTAACCAATCCAAATGTAAACCCAACGTCTCCATAACCTTTGAAATTTCCATAGCTTTCATCTGAGGCTTCATTCATATTACCTATTTTCTCATTTCCGTTTTCTTTCGTGATTAGTCTTTGAGTAGTTAGGATGCTGTAATTTTTTTCATTTATAATAGTTGAGCAAATAATTAGCTCTCCTTCCTTTCGTTGCAGTTGAATTTTATTATGAGAAAATTCTGAATTGCTAGAATAAAACTTAGTCCATTTGAAATCATAAGGTTTCATAGTGTTTTTTTTAATTGCAGCAATACAGATGGCATGTTTAGATTTATCACTTTTGCTCATATATTTTCAAAATTATTTGAGTTGATTAGAAAACTTAAAAATAGATTCAATCAATACCATAGTTTACACGCAAGGCATCACTCCCTCTTAATTCTTCTCTGACATCAATTACGATACCCATATCCAATGAGGTATCCCCTGAAATTTGTACTATGATATATTTTTTTTCTTTATCAGGAATTTTATCTGTTAGTATTTTTACTTCTTTTCTAAGAGAATCTAAAGTAGTTGTCTTACCATTAAGAACAATATTATGGTCTAAATCTATATAAATTTTGATAAGGAATTTTTCTTGTTTCATAATGCTAAAACTAGAAACCATATTCAATATAGAAATACGATAATAAGGTTCTTCAAAGTCTTTTTCAGAAAATAAACGTCCAACTCGCTTATTGGCATCTATAATTTCATCTGTTGTCATAGTTTCTTGATTTTTAATTACAGAATCCATAAGCAGACCAGCTTCATAAAATCTATCATTTACAATGGAATCTAGTCCTGTTATATTCTTCTCTACACACTTTTTCCGAAATCCCATAAGTCTTTTATCTAATGCTGTATTATATGGAATACTGTCATTTATTTGAGTACTCATTAAGTCTTTATATAGTACAAGATAACTTTTGGCTGAACTATCCTGTAAATGTTTGCTTTCTATAAGTATTTGTTCGTATTTCTTTGCTTCGCTTTGTAAATCTATGTCTATACTATCATATTTTTCTGTTATACAATCAATGATTAATCTTTCGTTTTTATAATTGATTTTATCTTGAGCCAAACAAGAAGAACATAATTGCAGAAAAAGTATAATAAAAATATATGATACTGGTTTCATTTTTTAAATTTTATTTGTTTTTTTAATCTTCGAAAGTCTTAACAAATTTACTGAAAATAATAGCATAAACTAAAAATTTTTGGGTTTTAATTTGTTAGTTTATAAAAGTATGGGTTTACTACAAAAAAGAATTTGAATTATGTTAGACTGAAAACAATAAAGAAGAACAGGAGTTTTTTTACCTTTCCATCTTTTGCAAAAACCAATGCTTTTTACTTTTCTGACCATTTTTATAAATGAGATTATATTTCTTTTGGTCATTTAAAAATGTCAGAGGAATACCAATACTCAAACCAAGCAAGCCCCCACCAGCAAATTTATAATACCTGTCTTGATTAAAATTTCCATTTTTGTAATTTATACTTATTAAGGGTGCAACGACTAAAGTAGTTATTAAAGAAACTCCACTTATAAATTGCCCCGTTGCACCTAGAGTTTCTCGTGAAGAGGAATTAGTGGAAAGAAAATTTATTTTACGAAGATTAATAGTCGATATTTTTATCGAATCCTTCATACCAAGATAATAGCCACACGTATAACAATCATTGTTTTTGGTAACCTTCCCAAATTTATTAGCAATCATCAAGTATTCACTCCTTGTTTGAAATTTGAGTGTAGAATCTGATAGGTCAGTAATAAAACCTGTAAACTGCATTTGAACTTCTAGTATTGAAGAATCATTTGAAAGAGTATCATAATCTATTGTATTGAAATAATTAGTTGCTGCTACTCTGATTTTTTTTGTCGTATCTAAAGAATTGACTAGATAAAACTTCTGTTGAGGTTCTTCTTTAGTTTCTTTATCATCATAATTTTCAGTTTTGAGAACATTCCCTTTATCATCAAAATATGTCCAAGTTCCTATTCTGTTAATATTTACAGGGTTTTTGTAGGATTTTTTTCCTCTATGAAGGGTTTTATAGTTTGAGTGATTTTTTTCAAATGTATATTTTTCTGTTCGCTCTAACTCTCCATTCGAATAGTAGGTTTTGAACCAGCCCACTATTTGACTAAAAGCCCATTTGTCTTTTTCATAGATTTCTACATAATAAACACCTTCTTTGACTACATTTTTATTTTCATCGTACCATTCAATAATACAAGGTTTACAATTTGATAATGATTTTGAAAAATTCTTGTAGTATGCTTTACTTACGTAACTTTCCTCTATCGAATAACCATCTTTTTTTACTTGTTGTGTTAGTGAATCTTTCTGAAAGAAAGTCATTTTTACTGTTTTTAAATTATCATACTCTTCTATATTTGTTTGTCCTTCCACAACTGTAGAACTCAAAAATAACACTAAAAAAAGAAGTATAGATACGTTTAAATTTTTCATAAGAAATATAAATAAAATTTTGAGAAATAAATCTTTATCTATAAAATTAATAGCAGAAACTAAAAATTTTTGGGTTTCTATGCGTTGTTATTGGTCTTCCAGAAGTAAAAAAGAAGTATTTGGTTTTAGTGTTTTTGAAAAATAGGAAAACTAATAATAACGCACATTTTCACAAAAAAAGCTATTTCGCAGCTCAATCTTCAAATTCAAAACGCAAATAATTGATTTTTAGACCTTGTTTTTGCGCTCTGTTTTCATAACGTGTACGTATGCCGTGGTGTTCAGGGTAAAGAGGCGAGTTGTGCAAATCTCTAGTTACAAACAGATTTTTGATTTTATACTTTGATAATTCTTCCAACGTATAATCATAAAGAGGATCATCATCAGTTTTGATATGAACTGTTCCTCCTTTTTTTAAGATTTTTTGATACATATCCAAAAAACGAGAGTTGGTAAGACGACGTTTTCTATCTCTTTTTCTCGGACGTGGGTCTGGATGAATAACCCAAATTTCACTCACTTCATTTTCCTCAAAAAACTCATCTAACTTTTGTATTTCTGCACGCAAAAAAGCGACATTAAAAGATTCATTATTTAAAGCATCTGTACTTCCTCGCCATAGTCTATCCCCTTTTACATCTACACCTACAAAATTTTTGTTGGGATAGACTTTTCCTAATCCGACACTATACTCGCCATATCCACAAGCAAGTTCTAAAACAATAGGTTGTGAAGATGGAAAATGAGTTTTGTTCCAGTTTCCCTTTAAATTTTTATAGGCTTCATCTTCAATTTGCAATACATTATAACGTTCTAAATTTTCTTCAAAACGCATCATTTTTTTTCTAGCCATCTTTTCGTGTATTTTAAACGTATATCTAAATACTAATTTTTGAAAGACCTTAATCTTTTAAATATTCTTATTTTTGTGATTCAATTATAATTTGAGTACAAATATATTTCATTCTATCTTATCTTGCTTCATTGTAAGCCATAATTCTATTAATTTAAAGCCTTTTTTGAAATGAATACAGCAAATCCATCAGATAATCTAAACAATCATAACACAGAACAAACACTTTGGAATGGATCTCCTTCGTGGCTTTTACATCTTGGCAATGTTATTTTTTGGGCAATTTCAGGAGTTGTTCTTCCTTCTTTGATTATTTATTTATGGACAAAAGGAATCGAAAATCCAAAATTAGATACTTTCTTTTGGGTGGTTTTGCTTGCCAGTATTATTATTCCTTTTTCAATCGTTTTTCTAAAAATAGTTGATACTCGTTTCATTAACTATACTCTCACAAGCGAACGACTTATCATAAAAAAAGGAATTTTGACACGCACAACCGACGAAATAGAACTATACAGAGTAAAAGATATTCGTTTGGTAGAACCTTTTTTGCAGCGATTGGTCGGACTCTCAGTACTTGAAATTACATCATCTGACAGAAGCAATCCTAACCTTTCTTTAGCAGGAATAAAAAAGGGCGATGAGCTAAGAAACAATATGAGAAATCAAGTAGAACGATTAAGAACAAACAAAAATGTGAGAGAAGTGGATTTTGAATAGATTTTGGTGGTAAAAAACACACTTCAAACGAGAGTTTAAAATTATAAACCAACGAATCTCAACTGTCAATTATCCAGTTCATACTCTAAAAACATACTAACTATGAACAGAGATTAATTCAGAAGGGAAAAATTATTTATTTGAAATTGAAGGAGTAGATATTTTTTACTAGAAGTATTTTTATTGAGAAAAAGAATTGGTTATCTGACAGTTTTTGTGGAGCGTGTAACAATGAGTAGTTAAATTACAACTCATTAATAGACTTATTTGCCTTTCTGTTCCATAGGAACTTGATATTTATTGGTAGCAAAGTTAAGAAGCTAGAAACTGTATTCTGTTCCGTTAGGAACTACACATTGGTAGCATTTAGAATAGGTAGTAAAAAATGCTATACAACTCCTACGGAGTAGATGAGTTTTAACGTTTCTATTTTTCTACCAATATAAAACTCCTAACGGAGTAAAAATCAAAATTTTACAAAAATTGTCAGATAACCAAAGAATTTGACTCTGTTCATTTTTTTTTGCGTTACAACTTATTTGAAACTCATTTTTATCAAAAAATATATGGATAACTTCAATCAAAAATTCAAGCAACTTTTTTTTGGAATAAGGAAAAACATAGCAGAAGAAATTTATTTATGTGCAACAGAAAATCAAAATTCTTTTCATTATGCAATGCTTTGTGCTTTTTTTGATGATAAAATAGGTACAATAAATAATAGTAAATTGAGAAAAACACTCAAAGAAGAGTTTATGAACTCCTCATTTTATATTCTCAATTATGATGCACCTTACAAAGGAGGTTATCCAATTCATAAAGGAATAAAAACTATATTTTCTTCGAATGATGATTTCAAAGGCTTCTTAGAAGAATTAATGAGTAATTATTGGACACAAAAAGAATTTGACTTTGATTCAATAGAGTTATTTGAAGATAGAGAACCAAAAAACATAAGAGAAAGAACTTTACATAATCCCCTTCAAACTCCTGCCTCAAATGGAGTTGTTATCCAAAAGCATTATTTTTTCAATGTCAAAAATGTAATTGTTTTTTATGAAAAACTTATAAAATCATTCTTTCCAGATTACTCAAAAAATAAATCTTTATCAAAAAAAGGAATTCTTAGATACACTAAAGATATTGGAAATCAAATGAGTATTGCTTTATACATTGATACAAATTATATACAGACAGAGCTAAAAAATATGTATTTAGAATTACCTCGTATAGAAATTGAAATTCTTTCAAATTCTTTCCATACATTTTTGAAACAAGAAAATTACCTAATAGAACAAGATGAATACCCAATTTATAGAATAGGCTTTAATTATTTTTTGGGTCAAAATCCTCATCTGTTTAGAATAGGAAATTCTAGTGAAGACAAAGGAATTTTATTTAAAAAATCTATATTTTTCTTTGAACAGTATTCATTCTTTATAAAAAGATATGCTGAAATAATAGAGAAAAATTTAGCCAAATCTATTCTGTAATAAATACCTATTTTTTTGGTATTCAAAATTATTATATAAATAAAAAAAACTCCTCAAAAGAACCATAAAGCATTCTTTTGAGGAGTTTTGATTACTAACAAATTCTATTTTAATTTGCCGAAGCAGTCAAAGCATTTTGCAAATTAATTTTTCCCCAACCGAAGTTTGAATTACGATTTGGATAATAACTTGCCGAAACTTTGAGTTTATTAAGCACTTGATTTCTTGTAAGGCTTGGATTTGAAGACCAAACTAAAGTTGCCATTCCAGCCGTTTGAGCAGTTGCAACAGATGAGCCTCCAACTGTTGCAGGAACATCACCCGACATAGCAAGTGTAAGAGGATGACGACCATTTGATGCTTTTTCCATTACCACTACAAAATCAACTTTCGAACCGTCATGACATGCATCACAACGTTGCATATTGTCTTTTACACCTGTTACAGCTACTGTTTCATTCATTGTAGCAGGAAAAATAACACCAAACCAACCCGAAGACCAGCCAAATGAAGTTCCAGCAGCACAGAAAATCAAAACATTTCTATTGTAGGCATAACGAACAGCATCAGCAATTTGAGAACTATTTGTAATTCTTCCCAAAGACATACTCGTAACACGAATATCTGAACGATTACCAGCAATTACATACGCATCAGAAACACCTTTTGATTCTCTAGAACCTTCAATAAGTACATCTTCTGCTGCACGAACTGTAACCAAATTAGCATTGTAAGCAATTCCTGTTGCACTTCCATCTGTACCACGAGAACCACCCAAAACTCCTGTCATAGCCGTTCCGTGTCCACAGTCATCATCTGGAGTTTCAGGACTTCCAATCGGAATTCCCCAAAAAGTATCACGAGGAAGTGTTACTAATTTTTCTATTGTTCTACCTTGTGAAAGTCCTTGATTAAGTCCACTTCCATAATTATTTTGTGCAAAGCTAGAGCCTGTATCAATAATCATTGCTGTTATTCCACTTCCAGAAGCCGTATTCCAAGCCTGTGAAACATTATGAAAATTGTGATTCCAAGAACCTTTTGAATTTGGAGCTAAGGTGGTGTAATCTACTCCGTTTATAAGTCCATTTTCAGGATTACTTCCACTACAACCACTACTAGAAAGTTCTTTATTAAACTGCTGACCTTTGCTTACATTTGGTTCATAACCCATTGGTTCAGCATAACGAACAAAATCAGATTTACGAAGGAGAGTTAATGTCGTTGGATTTTTGATAACTACATCTAAAACAGGAAGTGTATTTTCTTCAAAAGCAATTAATTCTTCACGCTTCAAATCTGGATTTAATTTTCTTTCTGATTCAAAAATCATATCCAAAACGTAATTTTTAGCATCATTCCATTCACCTTGATTAATATCTATTTTATCAATAATAGTACGAATATCTTTATTTTGACTTTTGGGTTTAAAACCAACTGCCAAAACACCATCTGACTTGGAAAGCGCATTCCAAATAATTTGTTCTGATTGTTTGTTCCAATCAAAAGAACCTTCTTTTTTGACAGTTTCCCAGATTATGTTATCTAAATCAGAACGATCAATAGCAGCATGCTCAATAGCTTGTTCTGTAATAATTTCAGATTCTTGCTGACAAGAAAACATCATAAAAGCTGCAATAGCCAAAGGAGAATAGCGTCGAACAATCGACTTTGAATTGAAAAAATAAGTTTTCATTTTGTAAAGAGTATTTATATTTGTGTGTTAAGTCAAAAAAAGTTAATTGACTAATTCTAAGGGCAAATATAAAAATATATTTTAAAAAAAGTGATGCAAGCCGAATATTTTTTCAAAAAAAATTAATTTATCCAAATTTAATACACCTTTAACAACTTATTCATTCTTAGTTTTATGCAAAAAAAAGAACTTGAGTTTTCAAATTCTTTTTGAGGTGTAATTTTTATTACTTCTATCAAATCACCAACAAATTACACCCTCTGACATCAGAATAATCAAAACGCCCCAAGACTTGAAACTCTCCCTTTGCATTTATCTTTCCTAAATCCTGTGTTTCGATAAAGGCACAGCTTTCTACATTTGCCAAATCAATGACATTGATTGCACCACTTTGAATTTGATGATTACTTATACTATTATTCATACTTTCTATCTTTTTCAAGTCAAAAGGGTCGTTGGTATCACGAATAATTATTTTGAGACAAGAAGGCGTTTGAAACCAAATTTCTGTGTTTTCATTATTATTTTTCAAATTATTTTGGTTTGTATTTTTGAGTGCATAACCTTGAGATAAAAGCTCTGTCATTCCATATTCTGAATCAATCGCCGAGACTCCAAACGCTTTTTTTAAAACAGAATGTACTTCTTCTCTTACCATTTCTTTTTTTCGTCCTTTCATTCCTCCTGTTTCCATCACAATTATTTCATTTTTTATAGTGTTTTCTTCAAATTGTTGTGTCTTTGGTAGGCTATAATTTGGGTAATTTTCTGTCAAAAAATCAGCAAAATCTAAAAGCGCAAATGTTACTCCTAGTAATAAAACTGGTTTTTTAGGATTCTTTAAAGCAGCTTTTTCTAATTCATTTTTAAGTTTTTCATAATCATAGAGAAAATAATTTGAGTTTGATTGAGCATTCTTCAAAAAATAATCTACCATATAAATCAAGGAAGAACCATCACGTTCCAAATAAGAAGGCAAGAGCGCAAAAATCTGAAAATCATTTAATTTTCCATATTCCTTATACAATTCTTCAAAAATAAATTGACTTGATTTTTCATAAAAATGCAAATCCGAAATAGCATGTTTGCTTCTATTTGTTTGGTCGCTCGTTCCACTACTTGTAAAAATTTGATTTGTCTTTACGCCTTCTATTTGCACATTATGTGACTTAAAAAATCGAATAGGTAAAAATGGAATATCATAAATAGACTTTATAGAATTTGCCTTTAATGAGTCAATATTCAACTTTTCTAAATACTGCTTATAAACAGGATTATATTTTGATTGGAAATAAAATAATTCTAAAGTCTTTTTTTCGAATGCTTCAAAATCATTTTTTGGAATAGAGAAGATACTCTCTTTATAATTTTTGATAAAATTTTCGTGCATACTTTTTTTTAAAAGGTCGCTCGTGAGGACACCATAGCCGTAAGGTTAAAAATTATTTAACTTTTTAGCTTCACTGCTTTCGTTACACTTCAAGTGTTCCGTAGGAACTTTATATTGGTAGTAAATAAAAGAAAAAATTGTATTCTGTTCCGTTAGGAACTACATATTGATAGTATTTTCAATATAAAATGCAACCAATATACAACTCCTACAGAGTAAATGAATTTTATTTTTTCTGTTTTTATCTATCCAATATGGAACTCCTAAAGGAGTAAAAAACAAAATTCCTCAATAGCCTCACGGCTATGGTAAGGACACGAGCAACGGTCAGTTTTGCTATCTTGTGAATAACCCATCCATTGCTTGTGTCCCCACAAGCGATATATATATTACAAAACTAAAAACATTCTTTTTCGTTAAGAAAGGAATACTATTTTTGATAAACTTTCAATAACTTTTATGAAAGTGATTTAAAAGTAGCTAAAACAAGTATAAAAATGAAATAACAATTTTTATTCTCATAAAAAATTACGATACTTGTTAGATTAAGATTTAACTGATAAATTCAAAATCTATATAAGTTAAAAATCGTCGGTGGGGACACCGACAATGGCGAGGAGAGTATTACTAAGTCGCTGTTTTTTCCGTTGTCGGTGTCCCCACTGACGACAAAATTGAAAATAAATTTATGATTGACAATAACATCTATTATACGCCCCGACAAATCGTTGAGGAGCTTGACAAATATATCATCGGACAACACGACGCTAAAAGAAATGTAGCCATTGCGCTGCGTAATCGTTGGAGACGCATGCACGTCAAATCAGATATGCAACGTGAAATTATGCCAAACAATATTTTAATGATTGGTTCAACAGGTGTTGGAAAAACAGAAATTGCTCGTCGTTTGGCAAAAGTAGCAAATGCTCCTTTTGTAAAAGTAGAGGCTTCAAAATTTACAGAAGTGGGTTATGTGGGACGTGATGTAGAAAGTATGGTGCGTGATTTGGTAGAACAAGCTGTCAAACTTATTCAAACTGAAAAGCGTGATGCCGTAAAACAAAAAGCAGAAAAAGCTGTCGAAGATATTATTTTAGATGCACTTATTCCACCTCTAAAAAATAGACAACCTTCTACTGCACCTTCTACGGTCGGTTTTTCTGATGAAATGCCTACTTCTGATGCCGAGCTTAATGAAAGAACAAGAGAGCGTTTTAGAGAGAAATTACGTGTAGGAGAATTAGAAGACCGAAAAATTGAGATTACATTAGAATCTAGTAATAATCCTGGTGTTGGTGTTGTAGGTGGTGCGATTGATGAAGTTTCGATGATGAATCTTCAAGAAATGTTAAGTGGAATGTTACCTTCTCGTTCCAAAAAACGTAAAGTTACGATTGAAGAAGCTAGAAAGTTGCTTTTAGAAGAAGAAGCCTTCAAACTTATTGATATGGATGAGGTAAAAATAGAAGCCATCAAAAAAGCTGAAAATTCAGGAATTATTTTTATTGATGAAATTGATAAAGTAGCCTCTTCGGGAAATAAAGGTGGAGGAGCTGATGTAAGTCGTGAAGGTGTGCAGCGTGATTTATTGCCGATTGTAGAAGGAAGTGCCGTAACTACAAAACACGGAATTGTAAATACAGACCATATTTTATTTATTGCAGCAGGAGCTTTTCACGTTTCAAAACCTTCGGATTTGATTCCAGAGTTACAAGGACGTTTTCCAATTCGTGTAGAACTCAATTCACTTACAAAAGAAGATTTCCATAAAATCTTGAAAGACCCAAAAAATGCCCTTAGTAAACAATATGTTTCTCTTTTGGAGTCGGAAGGCGTAAAACTAACATATCAAGAAGATGCCTTGGAAGAAATTGCTGATATTGCTTTTCATATTAATAGTGAACTTGAAAATATTGGAGCAAGACGTTTGAATACAGTGATGAGTCATTTATTAAATGAAATTTTATTTGATATTCCAGATACTATTCCTCCAAATGCTCATGTAGTAATCACAAAAGAAATGGTACAAGAAAAACTCAAAGCTCTTGTCAAAAATAGAGATTTGAGTCAGTATATTCTTTAAAAAAAGAAAGTATTGTTGATGAAAAGGAAGTTCTAAACATCAACAACAATAATTTTTCAAAAAAACAAACTATATAGACTATTAAAATCTCAAAAATCCATAGCATAGAAAATCTCTATTTTATGGATTTTTTTATAATTTCTTTTTAGAAAAAAACAAAATTTATTTCACAACAATTTATTAAATTGCTACTTCATCCAACCATTTAAAAAAACACTATGTCGACAGAACAGATTATTCTATTTAGTATTCTTGGCGTAATCGTATTAGGGCTTGCTTATGTTATCCGAACCTATATTCCGATTAATTTATGGATTACGGCCATTTTCTCAGGGGTGCGTTTGGGTTTACTAGAACTGGTAGCTATGCGAATCAGAAATGTTCGTCCACGTAAAATTGTTTTGCCTCTCATTAATGCTAGTAAAGCAGGATTGAAGGAAATTACAGCCTCCGATCTAGAAACTCACTTTTTGGCTGGTGGTAGTGTTGAGGAAGTCGTAAAAGCCTTGATTGCAGCTGACAAAGCAAATATTGATTTGAGTTTCAAACAAGCTGCTGCGATTGATTTAGCAGGTAGAGATGTTTCAGAAGCCGTTCAAATCTCAGTTAATCCAAAAGTAATTACAACCAATGCTGTTACTTCAGTAGCCCAAGATGGTATTCAGCTTATCACAAAAGCTCGTGTTACACTTCGTGCAAATATTGCTCAATTAGTCGGTGGTGCAGGCGAAGAAACTATTTTGGCTCGTGTTGGTGAGGGTATCGTAACGGCAGTAGGTTCGTCGCATTCTCACAAAGACGTTTTGGAAAACCCTGATAGAATCTCAAAACTTGTTTTGGAAAAAGGACTTGATGCTGGAACAGCCTTTGAAATATTATCGATTGATATTGCAGATATTGATGTAGGAGAAAATATTGGAGCAAAACTTCAAATCGAACAAGCCAATGCCGACCTTAGAGTAGCAGAAGCAAAAGCTGAAGAACGTCGTGCAATGGCAATCGCAGTAGAACAAGAAATGAAAGCAAAAGCACAAGCGTCAAGAGCAAAAGTAATTGAAGCAGAAGCTGAAGTTCCAAAAGCACTAGCAGAAGCCTTACGTAGTGGAAACTTCGGAATTATGGATTATCAACGTTTACGCAATATGCAAGCCGATACACTCATGCGTGAATCGATTGCAGCTCCAGAAGAACAACCTCAAAAACGTAGAAATGATGATGATGGTGGTTATAATCCTCCTAGAATATAAAAGAAAATTTAAAAAGAATGAAACTCCTATTTTTCAGTTATGAGAACTAGGAGTTTTTTATAAATTGTCATTTTATTTTTATCGAAAACATAGGTCATACACTGTAATTAGTTTGATAATAGCCTAAAAAGTAGTATTATTGGTAGAACAACTCTTAATGATATGATAAAAAAACTACATTTTACTTCTCTTTTTGTAGCAACCTATTTATATTTCTGTCTGGTCATTAATTTATATGCCCAGCCTCAACTTAATACTACTGCCCAACAAGGACTTACTCCAGACAAAAGTTTAACTCAATATATTCTTACAAACTGGACAACAGTAGAGGGAATGCCTTCAAATACAACAAACCATATTACTCAAGATAATATTGGTTTTATTTGGGTTACGGGATATGATGGTTTAGTTAGATTTGACGGTGCAAACTTTCATACTTATACTAATTCGACAAACCCTGAATTTAATACAAATAGTTTCACTGCATTAGAAGTAGAAACTAATGAAAGTGGTAAGGAATCCGAAATTTGGATAGGATCGGAAGGAAATGGTCTTGTACATTACAAAAATCGTCAAATTGAATCTCTTTTTGATACCTTATCAGTACGTATAGAAACTATCTATGTAGAAAAAAGTAGAAATAATCAGCCCAAACGAATTTGGCTAGGAACAAGAGGAAAAGGGATTTATTTTGTAGAAAATGAAAGATTGATAAGGTGGGAAGGAGCAAAAAACACAACTGGACAAATAAATAATTATCAGAATACTACTGTTAAAAAAATAACAGGAGACCAAAAAGGAAATATTTATTTTGCCATTACTAAAGTTGGGCTTGTTCATTTTGATGGACAAAAAATAAAAGAGTTTACACAAGAAAATGGATTACCTACCGATAATGTTACAGAGATTTTGTATGAAGAAAATTATAAAAACACCAAAATATATATCGGAACAACAGAAGGAATAGCTGTTTTAGAAAATAATCAAATCAGAAAATTAGAGTTTACTTCTCAAGATTATATAAATTCTATTTATATAGATAATTTTAGTAGTATTTGGGTAGGAACAAATAATGGATTACTTAGAATTACCCAAGATAATAAAGTAGAGCGACTGAATGAAAGCAATGGTTTGCCTCATAATATAGTTAGAAAAATTATTCAAGATAAAGAAAAAAATATTTGGTTTACTTGTTATAAAGGAGGGATTGTTCAACTAAAACAAGGAAAGTTTACTAATTATACCACGACAGATGGGCTCTCAAATAACTCAATAAATATATTAGAACCTTTTGATAAAAATACCCTTTTGGTAGGGTCAGATTTTCCACAACTAGATATTATTCACCAAGGTAATGCTATGGCTTTTGGACACCCTCTCCAACGTATAACAGCCCGTGTAAAAACCATTAAAAAAGCTTCTGATGGCTCTGTTTGGTTAGGTTCAGACAACGGAGTAATACAACTTCAAAATTTTGACCCATTAGCCAAAATACCTTATACAAAAGAAGTATTTTACAATGAAAAAAATGGGCTTTCAAGTAATATTGTAAGAACAATTCTTGAAGATAAAAATCATAATATCTGGATAGGAACACGTACAGGAGGAATTACCATAATTTCACCCTCTGGAGAGATTACCTATCACAATACAGACACAGACTTTCCTTCTAATTTTATAATGTCTATAAAGCAAGATGAAAACGGAATTATTTGGGTAGGAACAAATAATGCTGGTATCATAAAACTCAAAGACAAAAAACAATTAGAACATATCTCAACAGAACAAGGCTTAGTAAGCGACCTAGTTTTTAGTACATATTTTGATAAAGATAATACAGTTTGGGCAACTACTACACAAGGTATTAGCAAGATTGAAAATAATAAAATTACAAATTTCACAGCCAAAAATGGATTACCTGTTTCAAGTATTTTTGATATACTAGAAGATAAAGTTGGTAATTTTTGGTGTACGACAAGTCAAGGTATTTTTGTGATGGCAAAAAAAGACTTTGAAAAAATTACCAATGGAGAAATTGAAAAAATTCCTTTCGAACTTTTCAATAAAAGTGATGGCATGAAAGAAAGTCAATGTTCGGGTGCATCATTTTCAATACAAACTTCAGATGGGAAATTTTGGATTCCTACTGTTGGAGGTGTTGTGTCTATCGATCCTAGCTCTATCCCTACAAATCAAATACACCCTAATGTCGCTATTAATAAAATTATAGTTGATGGAAACTCTATGTTTACGAACCAAGAACCTGTACTACTTCCAGCAGGTACACAACGTATTGTGTTTGAGTATTCAGGACTTAGTTTTGTTCATCCTTCTGATGTAAAGTTTAGATATAAAGTAAAAGGTATAGACAAAGATTGGATATCAGCAGAAGAGGAAAGAAAAGCCACCTATACAAACCTTCCTCCTAATACATATATATTTCAATTAGAAGCCTATAATGAAGAAGGATTAAAAAGTGATGAAATAGCTACTCTTGAGTTTAAAATAGAACCTCTTTTTTATCAAACTACAGTATTCAAAGTTATTACACTTATTTTGTTTTTTGTCATCATTTATTTGGTTTATAGATGGAGAGTGAGGCGAGTAGAAAAACGAAATCAAAGACTAGAAAAAACAGTAGAACAGCGTACAGCCGAAATAAATCAACAAAAAGAAGAAATACAAGTACAACATGAAAGATTAGAAAATTCATACAAGAACATCGACCTTGTTAGTAAAATGGGACAACAAATAACGGCTGAACTAGACCTCAAAACTATTGTTGAAATTGTATATATACAAGTAGAAAAACTAATGTCTACTGATGGTTTCGGAATTGGAATGTACAATGAGTTTAGTAATACACTAGATTTTAAATATTATATCGAAAAAGGTAAAATACAGCCTAATTCTTCTGATTCTTTAGATAATGATACACTTCTTTCTGTCAAATCATTTACCAAAAAAGAAGAAATTTGGATTAATGATATGGAGAAGGATTATAAACATTATAATCAGCTAAAAGAAGTAATTCAAGATGGTATTACTAATGCAGTAATTTATGTTCCTTTATTCCTAAACAATCAAATTGTGGGTGTTTTGACAGTACAAAGTTTTGATAAAAATGCCTATAAACCCGAATCAGTTGCTGTACTCAGAGCATTAAGTTCTTATATTACAATTGCTCTTTCGAATGCAAAATCATTTTCTACTATTCAACAAAAAAATCAAGAAATTACAGATAGTATCCGATATGCTCAAACCATACAACAGGCTGTTTTGCCAGCAAAAGAAAAATTAAGAGAGGTTTTTGAGGATAATTTATTGGTTTATCTTCCTAAAGATGTCGTAAGTGGTGATTTTTATTGGTTGAGTCATACGGCTGGAGGAACATATTTAGTTGTTGCAGATTGTACAGGACATGGCGTTCCAGGAGCATTTATGGCTTTGATAGGTATTTCCATTTTTAATGAGTTGATAAATATTCAAAATATGGAAGAACCTGCTGATATTTTGGAGAAATTAGATCAAGAAATACAAGATGCTCTACAACAACAACAAGCCAAAAATAGTGATGGAATGGATTTGGTACTTTGTAAAATAGAAACTGAAAACCTACAAAATGACAGAACTAAAATTACTTTTGCAGGTGCAAAAAATAGTTTGTTTTTCTCTCATAATGGAAAAATAGAAAGGATAAAAGGAAGCAGACGTTCGATTGGAGGAAGAAGAAGTCGAAAAAGTAAAACTCCTTTTACTCAAAATATAGTAGAACTAGAAAAAGGAGAAATATTATATTTGACAACAGATGGATACATAGACCAAAATGCACCTAACGAACAGCGTTTGGGTACTCAAGCATTTATGGATAGATTAGATACCATAAAAGATATTCCCTTAAAAGAACAACAAAAACTATTATTAAAAACACTTAAAGATTATCAAAAAGATGCTCCTCAAAGAGATGACATAGCTATTGTAGGTGTAAAATTATAACTCTTTTTATAAATTACCTATCCAAGTTTTCTTTCCAAGTAGAAAAAGCAGGTCGCTCATTTCCATCCTCATCTAAAAGTCCTGTATCTCTCCAAATACTTCCCAAATCTTTCGAATCTTCTGGAAAAAACTCTAATAATCTGTCATAATCTCTATGCGCCCACCAAATTACAAACTCATAATTTTGCTCTTGGGCATTTTCAAGTAGCGTTTCTAAATAAATATTTTGTTCTTCTTCTGATGAAGTAATAAATACATTGAGGTTTGGAATAGATAAATCTTGCGCTAAAGCATTCGTTTCTACAAAAGCAATTGGCTTAGAAGTTTGGGTATGTAAAAAATCAAATGCACCTTGAAACTCTGTCTTTGTGTGTTTTTGCATCACAAAAGCATAAAAACTAACAGCTAAGAAATCTGATTTTTGACTATATGTTTTAATATCATCTACAAAATCAGTGCGTTGTTGATACCAACTATGTAAAGTAAATGATTCTGCTAGTTGCAGATTAGGATATTTTGTTTTTAAACGAATTCTTAATTTATCACCCAAAATTTTATATTCATTCCATTTACCCGAATTATTGGTCAATAATTCATTGACTTCCATTGCCATTACCAAATAATCAGGATTGAATCTATCTACCAAATACACCAAATAATCAAAATAGGCATTTTCGATATGTGTATCAGAAAGAGAAGTATAAGCAGGGACTTGTTCATTATATCCTTCCTGTAAATCATTTCTCAACGTATTTAATAAACTTACAGAAAGCAGTAATTGATGTGAATTAATTTTACGGCTAATTTTGCCATCAACTTCATCTACAAATTCGGTTGGAAAAGCTGTTTGATTAATGAGAGCTTCCCAAGGAATTTTGCCATCTATGTGTTCAGAATAAATGTCTGCATTTTGTTCGATAAAAGAATAGGTAGAATTGACAGCTTCCAAACTAAAATCATAAGGCCAAGTAGTAAAACCCATTTTGTAATTACGTTTTTCTACATCAATATTGTCTTTCGAACAAGAAAAAAACAAAAGAGAAACAAAAATCAGAGATAGGTAAAATTTCATACGATTATGGATTAGTCGAAAAATAAAAAATTATTCAACTAGACCTATTCAAATTTTATGCTTGATTTTCCTTAGTGTTAAAATACACTTTGATTTAAAATAATTCTACAAAAATAACAAAGAAGAATCTCCATAACTCAAAAAACGATAATCATTATCCAAAGCCGTTTGATAAATTTTTCTCCAATCTTCTCCAATAAAAGCAGCTACAAGCAAAATAAGTGTAGTTTGTGGCATGTGAAAATTAGTAACTAGCGCATCACAAACACGGAAAGTATAAGAAGGAAGAATAAAAATTTCGGTTTCTCCTGTCAGTTTGGATTGATTAGAATCATTCATATACTTCAAAATTGCTTCAAAACTTTCTTTTTTGGAAGGCAATTTTATTTCAGAATCATAGCTATAAGGTTCTAATTTTTCTACAAAAAAAGTCGTATTTTCTTTTAAAATAATCTTCGTTCCATACCAGTACAAACTCTCTAAAGTTCGCATGGAAGTTGTTCCGACAGAAGCCGCTTTTTCAGAATCAATGATGCTTCTTATATTCTCTTTTGTAACTACAATCTGTTCACAGTGCATTGTATGAGTGGCTACATTTCCAGCATTTTCTTTTTTGACAGGTTGGAAAGTTCCTGCACCTACATGAAGTGTAAGTTCGTTAGTTTGAATATTTTTGTCTGCAAGATTTTTGAGAACATCTTGTGTAAAATGCAGTCCTGCTGTGGGTGCTGCGACTGCTCCTGCTGCCTTGCTATAAATGGTCTGATATGTATTAGCATCTTTTTGTGCAGCTTTTCTTTTTATATAAGGAGGCAAAGGCATGACACCTAATTTTTCTACAATATCTACAAAAGGAATTTCTATTTTTTGATTATTTTTATCTAGCCTTTTCCATTCTAGTTCTATCAAAAGCTCATTTCTATCAGCTATTTTGGCTTCAATTAGGATTTTTTGATTATCAATTTCTAATTCTCTTTCTAATGTCAATCCATCTTTCCATCTTTTTAGATTGCCTACAACACATTTCCAGGTACACTTTTCTGTATTGAGCATTGCCTCACTAACATCAGCAGTAGGTAAAACTGGATGTAATAAAAATATTTCGATAGTTGCACCTTTTCCATTTTGTCCTTTTTGAGTAGCCTTTTTTTCAAATAAAAGACGTGCAGGAATAACCTTCGTATTATTAAAATACAAAGTATAATCTTCATCAAGAAAATCAGTAATTTCTGTAAAATGATGATGCGAAATAGTGCCTTTTTTATAAACTAAAAGCTTCGAACTATCTCGTTTTTCTAAAGGGTTTTGAGCAATTTTTTCGCTCGGCAAATGATAGGTATAATCTTCTAAATTTATCTTTTCCACTTTGCAGTTATTCAGTTATCAGTAAACAGTTATCAGTTAATTTCTAATAGCTTTACTATGGGTTTGATAAAAAAATCATCGAATATATTATGTAAATTAACTCTTAATAGTTTTTTACAAAAAATCTAATCATAATTTTTAATTAGCTTCGCTGCTTTAGCAGGTCGTAATTCGTAATTGAACAAAATTAGTTTAAAACTGAATTAGTAACATTAAAAGTCATCTTGACAGTTCTTCCTTCATCCAAGAAATCAACTTTATCAGCCAAATTTCTCACTAAGAAAATTCCTCTTCCTCCGATAGTAAGTAAGTTTTCGGGTGCAGTTGGGTCAGGGAGAGAATTTGGATCAAATCCTTTTCCTTGGTCTTTTATCGTAAAAAACAATTTTTCTTTTCCCACTTCTAAACTCAAATCGACTTCTTTATTTTTATCTTTTCCATTTCCATGAATAATGGCATTATTGACAGCTTCGGTAACAGCAACCATAATATTTCCGTATATATCATCATTTAAGTTAAACTTATCACGAGCATTATCTATAAAACTCTCTACAATACGGATATTTTCTAAAAGGGAAGGTATTTTGATGTGCAAAACTGATTTCATAATAGTTGATATGTTGCAATATATATAATTAAAAAAAGGGAATTAATGGTAACAACTAATAAATGAGAATTAAAATATTAATCCATTCTCAAAATTACTAAATTTAGGGTAGTTACTGGTTTTGTAGTAGAAAATTTCTAGATTCAAATGTCAAATATAAGAATGTTATAAAAATAAACTTAGTATTGAGGCTCAATTTTCTCATTTTTTTTGACATTTATTAAAAAACATAGAAAACTATAGAATAAACAAGAAATTATTCTAACCAAATCATAACGTAAATATACCTCACAACGTTCTAATTAAATTAATTATCAAAATAATACTATTTCTATTGTGATACTAAAAGCTATTTCACGTTTCTTCTCTTACATTTTTTTAGCAATCGTTCGATTTTATCAATATTTTATTTCGCCGATGCTTCCTCCTCGTTGTCGTTATACGCCCACATGTTCAGCTTATATGGTCGAATCAATACAAAAACACGGTGCTTTCAAAGGAGGTTGGAAAGGATTAAAAAGAATTGGAAGATGCCACCCTTGGGGAGGAAGTGGGTATGACCCTGTGGAATGATTTATTTTTGAAATAATATTTCATTTATAAATGTAGGGCAAAGGCTTGCCTTTGACCTACAATGATTACATATATTTTATGGCGTAAAAAACGTATCATCTTCCCAGTTTTCTACATTGTTTTGAATGTAATTTGAAATGTGTTGATATGATTTTTCATCTCTAATAATGTGATCATTAAAACGAGCTTGCCAAGCAGATTCTAATCCTAAACGATTTACGTGTTTGGTTACTCCAGACTTAAAACCTCCAATAATAGAGGAAATAGTATCTTTACCTTGATTTTGAAAGCGATTTTTCGTAAAACCTTCTGAGTTTAGTTCTGTCTTTTCTTCTATTATCATAGGCTTATCTATCGTAATAATTGTGTGCAAATGGTTTGGCATTATTACAAATTCTTCCAACTCCACATATGTTCTATGAATAGGGATTTGATGCCACAAAACATCAACTATAACACCCACTTTTGAGAGTTCCATTTTTTTATCTTTTATCTTACCAAAAAAGTGTTCTTTATTTTTAGTGCAAATAGTAATAAAATAAGCACCATTCCAATCATAATTCCACCATTCTGCTCGTATGATAGGCTTTCTGTAATTTTTATGTTTCATTTTGTTTTATTTGAATTTTTGAATTTGTAGGTCAAAGGCAAGCCTTTGACGGTTTTGTGTTTTGTGTTTTGTGTTTTGTGTTTTGTGTTTTGTGTTTTGTGTTTTGTGTTTTGTGTTTTGTGTTTTGTGTTTTGTGTTTTGTGTTTTGTGTTTTGTGTTTTGTGTTTTGTGTTTTGTGTTTTGTGTTTTGTGTTTTGTGTTTTGTCAAAGGCAAGCCTTTGACCTACAATGATAATGATGTTTTTTTCTAAAAAAATGAAACCTTTATTTATGAAGTAGCGTTAATGAAAACAAACAACTTATTGTATTTTTTACACTAACTAACATTTATCCTTTGTAAAATACTAATTAATTCTTATTTTGAGAAAGAATTTTATCAAGAAAGTATTCTACTGATAATCATCAAATTTATCTATCATTTTAGCCGTTATTGGTGTCCTCGCCAATGACACAAAACCAACAACTTATGTCTGACACAAACCGAGAACGAGATTTAGTTTTAGCTCCCAACGAATATGCCTTTATTTCTGACCAAACAAAGGGAAATATTAATGTTTATGTAGGTCCTTACAAGACGAGTCTTGCCAATACTGACCGTCCTGTTATGTTTGACCCTGATACGAAGCGTTTCGAAAAATGCAATTTAGAGGATTCTATGCGCTCTTTTATTATTGCGCCTGAAGGTTGGTATGTAGTATTAAAAAATCCTTCAAAAGATACAAATCCTCCAAAAATTGGAACAAGTAATAATTTAGCAGAACTCAATGTTGGACGAAAAGTAAATATTGCAGGACCTATTTCTTTTGCACTTTGGGCAGGGCAAATGGCACGAGTTATCCGTGGTCATAACCTAAGTTCAAATCAATATTTATTAGTTCGTATTTATGATGAGCAACAAGCACGAGAAAATTGGGGAAAATCTGTCATCAAAACAAAAGAAGGAGAAGCAAACGAAGCAAAAGAACTAAACGAAGTAGCCGAAACCTTAACCATGGGACAACTTTTGATTATTCGTGGCGATGAAGTTTCGTTTTATATTCCACCAACAGGCATCGAAGTAGTCAGAGATGAATATGCAGATGACGACGAATATGTACGTGAAGCTGTAACTTTAGAGCGTTTGGAATATTGTATTTTATTGAACGAAGACGGCAACAAACGCTACATTCAAGGTCCAAAAGTCGTTTTCCCAGAACCTACAGAAGTTTTCATTCAAAAAAATGGAATGCGAAAATTTAAAGCTATCGAACTCAACGAAATGAGTGGACTTTATATAAAAGTAATTGCTCCTTACAAAGAAGGAAAAAATGAATACAAAGAAGGCGACGAACTTTTCATAACAGGAAAAGATCAAATGATTTATTACCCTCGTCCAGAACACGCCATTGTTCGTTACGGAACGAAAGAACGCCATTATGCCATTGCCATTCCAGCAGGAGAAGGACGTTATTATTTGAATAGAAAAACGGGAACAGTTGCTCTTATGAAAGGTGCAGCGATGTTTTTACCTGACCCTAGAGAATTTGTTTTGGTGCGTCGTGTTCTTTCCAAAAAACAAACTTCACTTTGGTTTCCCAATAATAATGAGGCAATGGAATATAATTTGGCTTTACAAAATATTGCCAAAAACGATAATTTTGTTACTGATTTTGAATTACAAGAACAAAATCAAGCTCCTCAGCAGCCACAACAACTCCGTAAAAAAGCAAAGATTTCTGATGAAATGGTAGGCGATGAGTTTAATCGTGATAGTTCGCATACGCCACCTCGCATGATTACGCTAGACACCAAGTATGAGGGAGCTGTTACGATTGCACCTTGGACAGGATATGCTGTTTTGGTGGTCAGTAAGACAGGAAAACGAAAAGTTATTGAAGGTCCTCAATCGTATTTATTAGAATATGATGAGGAATTAGAAGGCATAGAGCTTTCAACAGGAACTCCAAAAACCACAGAAAACTCTATCAAAACCGTTTATTTGAGAGTTTTGTATAATAAAGTTTCTGATGAAATAATGGCAGAATCAGCAGATTATACACAAGTTAGAATAAATCTTTCATACCGTGTCAATTTTGAGGGAAGTTCTGATAAATGGTTTAATGTAGAAAATTATGTTAAGTTTCTGACAGACCACATGCGTTCCTATATCCGAAATACAGTCAGAAGATACCCAATTATGGAATTTTATGCCAATGGAATTACTATTTTGAGAGATGCTATTTTGGGAGAATCTGATAAGAAAACAGGAAAACGAACAGGACGGCTTTTTGAAGAAAACGGAATGCGTATCTACGATGTAGAAATTTTGGATATAAGTTTGGGAGATGCAAATATTGAAAACTTACTAATTTCTTCGCAGCAAGATACTGTTATGCAAACTCTTCGTATTAATTCTGAAAAACGAAAATTAGAATTTACGCAAGAAAGTGAAGCCATTACAAGACAAATTGCAGCCACACAATCCGAAACAAAACAAACGATTTACGAACTTCAAAAACAAGAAACCAAAAAACTCTTAGAGGTTACTTTATCAAAAATTGAAAGCGAAATAATCAGTAAAGAACGTCATTTACAGGCACGATTAGAAGAGCAAAAATCGCTTAATCAAATCAATGATGACGAGCTTTCAAGACAAAAAGCTATCAATACTGTAGAGTTAGAAAAAGCCCAAAAAGAATTAGAACAGTTTATTTTGGAAGAGCAAACCGAAGTAGAAGCTGTTGTTGCAAAAGCAAAAGCAGTTTCTCCAGATTTAATTGCTGCTTTACAATCTTTCTCTGATAAGGAACTTGCTCAAAAAATGGCTGATTCAATGGCACCATTAGCTATTTTGGGAGGAAAATCAATCGCTGATGTCTTTGGAAATCTTTTGAAAGGAACGCAGCTTAGCTCTGTTTTGAGTGGATTGAAATTGCCTGAGAATAGGGAAGAGTAATTTTTAATATTTATTAATTTCTATAAAACCATATTTGATTTTTGTCAGATGTGGTTTTATTATTTTTAATCAAAAAAAACATTATAATTTATGGAATTACAAGAAAATATTAACATTTTGACAAAAGATTTTAACTTAGATGAAATCACTCTTTTGGGTGTTCGTCTTAATCAAAATAGCAATGTATTATTAGACAAACTATCTATAACAGAAAAAGAGATTACTGGGGATGGTTGGGTTAATACACACAATGATGATTTTTACTGTTATAGAACATCGGATAATAAAATTGTAGAATTTTTGATTAGAAAAGAAGGTTTAGACTCTTTGAAAATAAAAGAGGAAAAAGATATTGAGCGTTTATTTGGCAAAGCAGATTCTATAGAAAAAAAATATAGTTCGCATTACTATTTTTACTCTGATAGAAACTTAGTTATTTCTTGGGATGATGGAGATAAAAGAATATGGGGCATCTATATTGGAAATACTAGAATTACTCCTACATCTTATACAGTAAAAGATTTTTTAGATATTTATCTTGAATTTGTGAATTTAGTTCCAAGTCAATCAGACTGGAATCAAGAGGCTATTTCTTCTAATCCTCCTAGATTTTATAGATTGCAACAACTTAAATCTTTAATGAAGGCTTTTGAGATAGGAGAAGACTTATTGAAAGATTTTAAAAACGGCAAATTTTTGAGAAATAGAAAGGCTTTTGAGTATAAATTAATTAATAATGATGTAGAAAGGTATGTGGATAATATAGAATCACAAAGCTATAAAAAACGAAAAAAAGAGCAATTAGAAGACTACAAAATGCAATGGGGAAGTTCTTTGTCATTTACGTTTACCAAATTTTTAGAAGTAATAGAACGAGCAGATAACCTTTTAAAAATTAATAGTGGAGTTATGGAAGCCAGTACACTTATGGGAGGTTATACTGTAAATAAAGTATGGGATTTAGCTCAAAGCATAGATAAAGAAAAGCTAGATGAAATAAAAGAATTATTATATTCTATGATAGACCCACAAGAAAAATCATTTCCAAGAAAGTTATTGATAGAAAAGTATAATTTTCCAGATGTAGATTTAGAAGCGATTGATATAGAATGGTGGTAGATAATAGAACAAATAAAAAAGGCTTTGCATCAAAAATGATACAAAGCCTTTTTCAATTATCAGCAATTAATTCTAAAGAAAATCCTCAAAATACTTTGCTATTTTCATATACAAATGTATTCTGTCCATTCCTCTGACATTGTGAGGGTGCGAAGGATAAGGAAAATAATCTAACAAAATTTGTTTTTCGATGGCTTTATTTATCAATAAACGAGTATGTTGTGGCAAAACGACATCATCTTGCAAACCGTGAATAATCATCAATCTACCTTTTAAGTTTTCAATAGAATTTAAAAGATTTGCATTTTTATAACCTTCTGGATTTTCTTGTGGCGTGTCCATGTAGCGTTCTGTGTACATAATTTCATACAAACTCCAATCTATTACTGGTCCTCCAGCAACACCCACTTTAAACAAATCTGCATGTTTTGTCATCAAAGAAGTTGTCATAAACCCACCAAAACTCCAACCAAAAACACCCAAACGTTCGCTATCTACATACGATTGTTTTTTGAGCCATTCTACACCTTTTAGTTGGTCTGACATTTCATTTTCACCCAAATTTCTAAAAGTTGCTTGTTCAAAATCTTTTCCTCTATTCGAAGAACCACGATTATCAAGCGTAAAAATAATATAACCCTGTTGCGCCATATATTGCATAAAATAATCTGCACCACCGAGCCATTTATTTTGAATAAGCTGCACATGAGGTCCTCCATAAACATAAATCATGACAGGATGTTTTTTGGTAGAATCAAAATTTGTAGGCTTGATAACTCTTGAATAAAGGTCTGTTCCGTCGTCAGCTTTGAGTTTGAAAATTTCCATTTGTCCACGTTCATAATTTACAAGTGGATTTTCAGCTTCAAAAACTTTTCTTACTAAAGTTCCTGTTTTTGTATCAATAATTTGCGTAATCGCTGGCGTTTCAAGATTAGAATAAGAATCTAATAAAAATTTTCCGTCTTCACTTAGTTTTCCATAATGCGTTCCTGCTTCTTTAGTGATTTTTGTAATTTTACCTGTTTTGATTTCTGTTCTATAAATATGATTTTCAATCGGACTTTCTAAAGCAGCCGTAAAGTATAAAAATTTCTCCTCGGCATCCGTTCCCAAAATATCAGTTACAACTCCATTTCCTTTTGTAAGTTGTCTAATTAATTTTCCATCAGTATCGTACAAATACAAATGATTAAAACCATCTCTTTGACTTTGCCAAACAAATAGATTTTTATTTTTCTTCATAAACAAAAGCGAATGCTGAGGCTCTGTATATTTGTCGTCTTTTTCCTCAAAAAGTGTTTTAATTTTTTCGCCTGTATTTGCGTTGTATGCTTTTAATTGCATAAAATTTTGTTCACGATTTACGATAGCTACATAAATTGTCTTTGTATCTGGACTAAAAGTAATATTGGTAGAATACTGTTCTTCGTCTGTTTTTAGTTCTCTTGTTTGTAAATAAACCGTTTTTTTAGACGCTAAATCATAAACTCCTACCGTTGCATGATGACTTTTTTGTCCTGCCATCGGATATTTTATAGGTGTATGTTTGGCTGGATAAGGAGAATAATCAATCAAAGGATAATCAGTTACCATGCTTCTATCTGTACGATAAAAAGCTAATTTTTCGGCATTTTCCGACCAAAAAAGTCCTTTTGTAATTCCAAATTCGTAACGGTGGGCAGCTTCTCCATACGTGAGGTCTCTAGTTCCATCTTCTGTAATTTGAATAAATTCTGTTGTTCCGTCCTTTTTTACATTCTTAATCCAAATATTATTATCAATAACTACAGCTAGTTTTTCAGCAGAATGAGATTCGGCAAAACTTGCATTTTCTACGACATTTGTAACGAGTTTTACACTTTGATTTTCAAAATTATATATATAAACTTTATTTGCATATTCAAACCAAGCCAAATTTTCATCTATCCAATTAAAGCGAGGCAAACGGCGCATAACAACAGTAAGTTCTAATTTTTCGCTTAGTGTTTTGGTAGAAACGAGTGTTTGTTCAGCAATTTTCAGAATTGGATGAGCCGTTTGGAGTTCTTGTCCGTCGTAGGATTGATAAACATAATAGCCATTTTTTCGCCAATGTAATTGTCCAATATTTTTTGGGGATAAATTATAAAGAGCAGCGTGTTCTAGTGTGAATAAATCTTTTTTCTCTTCTGTGGTTTGGGCAGAAAGTGAAAAAGAAAGTAAAACTAAAAGGACAAAATTTGAAGTTTTTTTGATGATGTATTTTTTCATTTTAAAAATTGAGAATGAAGATTTGCTAAAAATAAGGCTAATATAAGTCAAAACTTTCTAAAACCACAAATAAATACTTTCAGTTGTTTTTTTAGTTAAAAAATCTTATTTTTGATAGAAACACTTTTTATAAAAACCTCCTCCCCTTTATTATGGCACAATTTATTCCTTTTTCTCCAAATGTAGAAGTAAATGGACAGACAATTCTATCTTTTTTAAATGCTATTCCACATAATGCCTTTGCTCATGGAGTACTTAAAGACACTCTCAAGAAGTATAATTTACAAGATATAGAACCTAATTCTTGGTATAGTCAAAGGTCATGGCTAGATGCTTTTGCAGAAATTAGTAAAAAGTTTGGAAAAGCAACTCTCTTTAGTATAGGAAAAGCTATTCCTGAAAACGCTATTTTTCCACCTCAAATTAATGACCTAGAAAGTGCTTTAAAAGGTATTAATATGGCATATCACATGAACCATAGAAATGGAGATATTGGTTATTATAAATTACTTTCGTTTGATAAAAATCATAAAAAGGCTATCATGGAATGTAAAAATCCGTATCCTAGTGACTTTGATAGAGGAATTATAATCACTATGGTAAGGAAATTTATCTTCAAATCTTCAAAAACCATACAAGTAGAGCTAGATACGTCTAAACCTACTCGTCTTGGTGGAGCTGATAGTTGTACTTATATAATTACTTGGTAATTCAACCTCTCTAAAACCACAAAAGGCTCATTCTAAAAATAGAATAAGCCTTTTGATTCGTGTGTGTGTTGTGTTATTTGTGTGTAAGGTCAAAAAAATGTTCCAAACAAATGAAACTAGAATCTCATTAAAACCTTTATGTTGTTTAAAGATAGCTCTCAGTAAATATACTTATGTGTGTGAATATATTTCTGGGTGTGTAAGACTATCTTCTTATTATCTGTGTTTTATTCCAAATTTGTGATAGAAAAATTGTATCTTGCTAAGTCTTTGTAAGTTAGGTCATTTTATTCTCATTTTTATTATGAGTAACTAATTACTACTTTTGCTTTCAACAAGTGTGTTTCTTCCCTAACACATAACAAATTTACGGCAAGTAGAGTAGTAAAAATTATACGAAACTCTCTATTTTTTGAATCAATCCTTCAAAGCATTCAAAAAGTAACACTATTGTTTCGTTTTGTAAAAAAATGACAGATTAGTTTCCTATTTTTATTCCATTGTTCGAATTATTTTATTGATTTACCTTTTATTTTATGTCTATTGCTTCCCTAGAATCTACAATTTATCAATCTAACAGAACTACTTTATCGCTATTTAATTATAATGATGAACTTATTAGTAATACTATCAAACCCAAAACTATCCAAACAAGCAAAGTTACTTTAGTAGTTGTTTTAGACGGAAATATTAATTTTGACTTTAAAGACTATAAACAAAATTGTACCGTAGGCGAATCCTTGATTATTCCTCCTCATAAAGCTATTCGTTTGGACGCAAAATCAAGTGAAGAAAAACAGACTAAAAAAACAACTAAAACAAAAAAAAATGGACTTTCTTGGCTAGAATTAGAAGTTCCTATCGAAACGATTAATCTTACTATTTCTCAATATAATAAAATTGGAGTAGCCCAAGAGGATTGTAAATTGAAGGTAGAAAATACTTCGGTTTGGCAATTTGGAGAAAATCCAATCAATGTTACGCACGATACCAGTATCAAAAAAGCGATTGCAAGATTGATTGATTTGTTTACAGAAGAACACTATAATAAAGAGGCTTTTATAGATTTTGCTATTAAAGAACTTATTTTAAGATTTGTAAGAACTCCTGCACGAGATAAAATTGAGCTAGAAAAAAATGAAGAACTAGAAAACGAAACCAGCCCAAGTATTGAAGCTGTTTTAGGTTATATAAAAGAACATATCGACGAGCCTATTTCTATTGATACCTTGACAGATATTGCCAGTATGAGTAAGGCTGCTTTTTTCAGAACATTCAAAGAAACACTAGATATTTCACCGATTGATTATATAAATAGAGAACGAGTGGAGATTGCAAAAAATCGTTTGGTAGATATTTCAAAGTCAGTTACAGATATTTGTTACGAACTGGGTTACAATCACATGACCTATTTTATTCGTGTCTTCAAAAAGTATGAAGGAATTACACCTAAGCAATTTCAGATAAAACAGAATAAAGAAAATATTCAGAATGAAAAAAGTGAACAGGCTGAGAAGGATAATGAACAAAAGGAAGAATAATCAATAAATTACCCAAACATAAACCAAACTGTTTTGGTAGTGTTCTAAATATAAGGATGTTTTTTTTGAAAAAATGGCAATGAGTTGTGATATTTGTAAAATGCAAACTAAACAAACTCACATTTGCCCTCATTGCCAAGGCAAATATACCGTAAAAAACGGTCAAACTTATTACAATAAGCAAAATTACAAGTGTAAAACTTGTAAACGCCAATTTGTAGAACGTCCTTTACCTGAAAGTAAGGAAGCTATTATTAGTTCTTACCAAGATGAGTTAGTAGCTCAACTTCTATTAGAACGTATTGCTTTAAGAGGCATTAGTCGCCTTTTTAAAAAAAGTGTCAGTTGGGTTACTTCTCGTATGAAACTCTGCTATGAGCGAATAAAAGAAGATTTGCCTATTGGTCGTTTAGCTTCAGCAGATATAGATTTATATCTGGTAGAAGCCGACGAGTTATGGAGTTTTGTAGGTGCTAAAGATTGTCCAGAATGGATCTGGTTAGCTATCGAAAGACGTACAGGATTGGTAGTTGGATTTCATAGTGGAGGTAGAGATCAAGAGGGTGCATTAGGACTTTATTTGAGTATAGATAAGAAATTAAGAGAAAAAGCCATTGTTTATGCTGATGATTTTGCTTCTTATGGAACTGTATTTCCTAAAAAACAACTCCGACAAGAAGGTAAAAAAGAAACTACTAAAATTGAGCGTTTTAATAACACAATCAGACAGAGAAATAGCCCATTAGTTAGGCTTTCTTTATCCTTTTCTAAAAAATGGGAGAATCATTATAATTCAATCAAATATTTTATAGTAAATTACAACAATGAAATTATTGCAAAGAATCCATCCTTATAAAAAGAACACCACCACTGTTTTTGCTCCATTTTCTTTTGCAAACTCTAAAAAACGTTTGAAATTTCTTAAATCTTGTCCAAAATTATTTCCTATATATCCATCTCCTTTATCAGTATTAAAGTCAGAAAAATAATATTCTGCATCCAGCATATCATATGCTGTTGGCAGTAAAAGTTTATTTAAGTTCTCAAGTTTTGAGAGTTTTTCTATTAGTGAAGTTACAATTTGCAAAACTTTATCTAAATTGTTCTTTAGTTTAGCCCTTGCTTCTTCAGCATTACTTAAAATCTTTTGTTTTTCTTCTTCTGTTTTTGCTAAACCTAGTTCGAATTCTAGAGATTCTTCATCTGGGTAACCCATAATTTGATAAATTATTGAGATATCAACATTTGTAATTTTACCAATTTGGTCTAACTCTGCTTCATGTCCTACTGAAGCTTCTCTAAACATGAGGTTGCAAAACTGCCTACTTAGGCTATGTTTGTGAAAAAAATCTCCACTATAAATTTCTTCTATTTCTTGATAATTATCTGTAACAATGTCTATATCAAGTCCCATATTCAAAGAAAATTATAGATTTTAGAAAATTGAAATATTAAAGAATAAACCTATTCTAATCATAAAATCAGAATAGATTTATAAAAAATTTACTTCTCCACCACAGCAAAGAAATCAAAGCATTTATCGGCATCATCAGAGACAAAATAATCACCCATTGTAACCGAACCAACTAACGAATTATCTTGTTCTTGCAATTTTTTACGATTCATTCTATTCAAAATATCATACGGAATTTGAAGAATTTGTCTAGGCAAGTTTTGTTCTAAATTAAAAATATCTAGCTTTTTGTATTTGGCAACCGATGCTTTATTTTGGTTGTAATATTCCCAAATTTTTTCATTCCCTGTAATTCCTTTTACATCTACTTTTGAGAAATATTTCTTTAAAAGTGTTTCTAACTCTTGTGCTGTATATTCTCTTGTGTGCCAAGGATTGCGTGTAAGCGAAAGTTTGATATTTGGCGTTGTAAGTATCATTTTCCCACCCTTTTTCAAAACTCGTTGAATTTCTTTGAGGTAAAAATTATCATCTTCGATATGCTCAATGACCTGCTGCGTAACCACAGTATCAAAACTTTCATCGGCTTGATTAGCAAACGGTGGAATGTTTTGATTCAGAAAAGTAAATTCTGGATGTTGTTTTTGCAAATGATTGATGAGTTCTTGATTTTTGTCAAGAGCCGTGTAATGCGTACAATGAGGTTTGAAAAGTTCTGCACCTTTTCCCACACCACAACCTGTTTCCAAAATGCTTCCACTTACATGTTTGACAGTTTGATGATAAGCAAAAAGCAAACGTTGATGGATTACGTTATCGCTAGGAATGGTATAAGCTGTTATTTCTGTTGTTTTGAACATATTTTTAGTATATCGTAACCGTAAACGAGGTAAAAACTGTCGTTTAGGAGCTTTTACATAAATTATATAAGTTACAAAGGTCTTAATTTTTCTTGTAAAAACGCTATAAATTAGATTTTAAAACCTTCAAAATCAGATTTTATAGTTTTTTTTGAGTACATTTTAGTAAAAATTGATAAATTTTTACTAAATCATTTATGCAATTTTCTAATTCCTTGCATCTATTTATTATAAAATGAGAAAAAATCATCAATCACAATCAAAAAACTAACTCTATTTAATTATGAAAACTACTTTGAAATTTTCACTTTATGTTTGGATTCTTTTTTTGCCCCTTTTTGCTTCTTGTCAAAGGGATGAATTTACAGAACAAGATTCTTTCGACCTTACACAAGCAAAGATGAATGCAGAAGAAGCACGTAATGAAGCAACAATGAGCAGCTTTGTAAGTAATCAAGATGGCACAGAAGGAGGAACAAGTGGTGAGCCAATCGTACAAGGCTTGTATGTCATCAAAACTGGAAATATGCAACTTCAAGTGCAAGATTTGGATAAAGCAAAAGAAGAAGTTTTGCAAAAAGTAAAAGCAAATAAAGGATTTACTTCGGCTGCTAATTATAATGATTATAGCTCTTCAAAGCAGCAAAATATAACAATTCGTGTAGCATCTAGTAATTTTGAAAACTTGATGAAACAACTTTCAAGTATTGGTTTTGTAGAAAGTCAATCTCAAAACTCACAAGATGTAAGTGAAGAATTTGTAGATATTCAAGCACGTTTGAAATCAAAAAGAGAAGTAGAAAAACGCTATACAGAGATTTTAAAAGATGCCAAGACAATTTCTGAAATATTGAAAATTGAAGACAAACTACGTGTCATCCGTGAAGAAATAGAAGCAAAAGAAGGACGTTTGCGCTATTTAAAAGACCAAGTTTCGCTTAGTACAATCAATCTGACACTTACTCAAAAATTAGAAAATTATTCTAAACCACCAGAACGTTCATTTTTTAGTCGTCTGTTTGAAAATATGGGCGAAGGTTGGGATGATTTCTTGATGTTTGTGGTCGGAGTGATGCGTCTGTGGGTATTTTGGATTGTCTTAGCAGGAATTATTTTTGGAATTGTGAGATGGAGAAAAGCTAGGAAAAAGTAATTTTTGCCTAAACCTATAAGGTTTTCGAAAACCTTATAGGTTTATTTTTTATAGTCTTGCTGTTACTTTAGACTTATCAAATTTTCCTTTAATATCATAAATAACTGTTTTTTCGTGTTTGATAGTATCAAAATTTAATGAATCAAATTCTTTGTGTGAAACTGCCAAAACGATAGCATCATACTTTTCAGAAGGTTTTTTTATTAAATCAAGAGTGTACTCATGTTTTACTTCGGCTGCATCTGCCCAAGGGTCATAGACTTCTACATTTGCACCAAAATCTTGAAATTCTCTAATTACATCAATAACTCTTGAATTACGAATATCAGGACAGTTTTCTTTAAAAGTAATCCCTAACACTAAAATTCGTGCGCCTTTTACGCTGCTACTTCTCTGAATCATTAGTTTTACTACTTTTGCAGCCACAAAAACCCCCATTGTGTCATTGATTCTTCTTCCTGCCAAAATAACTTCTGGATGATAACCCAAACTTTCAGCTTTATACGTCAAATAATAAGGGTCGACACCTATACAATGTCCACCCACTAATCCCGGTTTGAAAGGTAAAAAGTTCCATTTTGTACCTGCTGCTTCCAATACTTCAAGTGTATCGATATCCATTTTATCAAAAATAAGAGCCAATTCATTGACAAAAGCAATATTCAAATCTCGTTGAGCATTTTCAATGACTTTTGAGGCTTCGGCTACTTTGATAGAAGAGGCAAGATGAGTTCCTGCTGTAATAATTGACTTATAAAGTGTATTTAATTCTTCTGCTATTTTTGGTGTACTTCCACTTACAACTTTTTTTATTTTTGAGATAGTATGTTCTTTATCCCCTGGATTGATGCGTTCAGGAGAATATCCACAAAAGAAATCTTGATTAAATTTTAGTCCACTTTCTTTTTCTAGAATAGGTACACAATCTTCTTCGGTACATCCAGGGTAAACAGTAGATTCATAGACAACAATATCTCCTTTTTTGAGAACCTTTCCGACTGTTTTTGAAGCAGCAAGAATAGGAGTTAAATCAGGTTTTTTATATAAATCAACAGGTGTAGGAACAGTTACAATATAAATTGTTGCTTCTGCCAGTTTTTCAAGACTTGTTGTGAAAGAAAGTTGTTTTGATTCTTGTAAACCTTCTTTATCTACTTCAAGCGTTTTGTCGTAGCCTTTTTTGAGTTCTTCAATACGATTTTCATTAATATCAAAACCAATAGTAGAATATTTTTTACCAAACTCAACAGCCAAAGGCAAACCTACATAACCCAAACCAATAATTGCTAATTTATATGACATAGAAAAAGAACTTTGTTAATTTAAAAAGGGAGAATTGAAAATCAGTTTTATATTTTCAATCTACAAAGTAGCTAATTTTTACTTATATAAAAAAACGAGAAAAAGTTTATTTTAGGGCTATTTATAAGATTATTTGATTACCCATTTTGAGAATTCTTCAATTCATCTATTTGCTTCAAAATTTCTTCAGCTTCAGCCGTTTTTAAATCACTGGCTTTTCTATCTATACGAGACAGTTTAAAGGCTTCTTCAGTCATTTTTTTATACGTTTCTGTCAATTTATCAATTTTTGCTTGTATTGGGTCTTTTTTCTTAAATAATCCGAACATAGTTGTAATTATTAGTAGTAAATATTTAATTAATGCCCAACTAACACCTTGTTTATGGTTTTGTTTCTTAATTTTTACTCACAAAAAAAGCCATCAACAAAATTACGTGTTGATGACTTTTTTCTTTTCAAAAGTAGTCTCAAAAATTAGAAACGAAGCTCTACTAACTCCCAAAATTCTTTTACTTCATCGTTCTGAAAATTCCAATCATATTTCATGATATAATTATTCTTCAAAAACATGATTGCTTCTTTGTGAGTCGCACAACGGTCTATTCCTGTGAGTGCATCTTCTAGTTCGTCTTGATTATTCCCAAATAATTTTTTGGTAAAAAGGAATTTTTGATTGAGTGTAATGAGTTCCTTAATCGTCTTACCAGAAGGCTTAAAACGTTCTGCAAATGTCGGTGCATCATCATCTGCTCCTGTTGTATATTTATCAGCAAAAGTAGGTTCTTTAATCGTTTCGGCTTGTTTGGGTGCTACACTTGTAGTCGTTACTGGGCTACCATTTTTTTTCTCTTCGCTCATAAAATTAGGTGCAGAATAAGTAGTATTCTCTTCTGTTACTTCCTCTCGTTTATATGATTTGAACAAAGGTGTATCTTCTTTTTGAGTAGCTTCTTCTTTTACTTTTTCTATTTTTGGTTCTGTTTTCTTTTCTGCATAAGTTACTTCAGAAGGAGCAAAATTGGTTGTTTTTTCTACTTCCTCTTCTTCAAAAGAAGTATCAAAAAAACTTTTCGTTTCTTCTTTTTGAGGTGTTACTTCTGCGACAGGTTCAGGAGCTTTTTCTTCTACTTTTTCAGCTTGTTGAGTAGGTTCAGTAAAAGTAACAAATTCTTGAATTTTGAGAGGAACAATATCTCCAAGCTGACGCAAAACTGTTTTTGGGTCATCATATTCTACATTATTATCTACAATATTTCCGATGGTGTCAATCGCTTTTGTAGCCGAAATCATTCCTGCATCACTTTTTTCTTCTAAACCTTTTATGATTTGTTCAAAGAGAATTTTATGTGTTTTTACGTATTTTAAAGCAGGTTTGAATTCTTCATTGACACGAATTGTACTTCCATTTTGAGCCAATTTCTGAACTTCTTGTTCGTAAAAAACATACGGAGCTAACAATAATTGAATGGTATCAGCCACAGATTGTGTAACTAATTTCTCAAAAGTAGCTTGGTCAATAGAAATATTGCGAGAAAGCATATTCATAAGTTTCTCTAAAAGAGCCTTAATTTCTGGATTTTCATAATCAAAAAATGGACTTTTGATTTTAGCATTATCAGCTTGCCAATTTTCAAAAAGAATTTTAATGATAAATAAATTTATTTGTTTTATTCCACAAAAATCAGTGAGTTGAGAGCCTGTAATACGCTCATGTTTTGCAAAAAACTCCGAACAAACAGCTTTAGCGAATGATTCAGCATAAGCAAGAACAGCGTTATTATTTAATTTGCTTGCCATAATTTTATAAGTAATTGGTTTTGGATATTATTTTTAATGGATTAAATTCTATTTTTATGTCTTGTATTGTGTTATACCAATTTGATTATGCTTTTAATGAATTGCAAGTTCGTCAAAAAGCTAATCAATACATTATTTCAAAACCCTTTTTAAAGGATTTTTTTCAGAAAAAGTTGTCTTTAAAGTGTTATATATAAAGAGTTTTGCTACTTGTGCATATAAAACTTTCTCTAAATCTAAAATTTTAGCTAAAAATACGAAAACAATTTGAACTCTATTTTATTTTAGTATTCTAAATTTATTTTCTCTTATTTTTAGGCTCAAAAAAATTAAACTATTTTTAGTTTAATTCTATTTTTCTAGTTAATTCCCAAAATATTGCCAACAATGCCAAAAATCACAATTCAGAACATGAACGCCGTAGAATTTTCGGCAGACACAAAAAAAAGTTTATTACAAAACATTTTAGATGAACAAATTGACTGGTTGCACTCCTGTGGAGGAAAAGGAAAATGCACCACTTGTAAGATGATTATTAAAGAAGGCAGCGAAAATCTTACACCAAAAGGAAACGTAGAAAAAAACTTTTTTGCACTAGAAAGACTAAAAGAAAACGAGCGTTTGGCATGTCAATGTAGCCTCAAAAATAATGTAGAAGAAGATGCAAAATTAGTAATCTGTGTGGCAAATTCTAATAAATTTCCTCACATTGAGTATTCTGAATGTTAATCAATTTATTGTGTTCAAAATAAATTGAAAAATACAAAACCATATTTTACCTTTTTAGTAGAATATGGTTTTGTGTTTTTGAAACAGACTAGAAAGTCTCCTATAAGTAAATGAGTAGAATTAAATATAACTAAAAATACCGTAACTTATTGGTAAATGATTTATATGATTTTTAAGATAAAATGAAGATAAATGCAATTTCAAATTTAATTTGTTATTTTATAATACAACTTTGTATTATCCTGTAATTATCATAAAAATCACTCACTAATCAGTCATTACTTATATTTAATTTTGTCCAAGTACTTATATGTAAATCTATCAATTTATTTCGCAAAAAGTTGGTCTATATTTCTGAAGGCTTTAAACTCTAAGGCATTATTTTCTGGGTCTAGGAAAAACATAGTTGCTTGTTCTCCTACTTTTCCTTCAAAACGCAAATAAGGCTCAATGACAAATTTTATATTTTTAGTTTTCAACTTTTGAGCTAATTCCTCCCATTTTTGCCATTCCAAAACAACTCCAAAATGAGGAACTGGAACATCATGTCCATCCACCAAATTAGTAGGATTTGAAGCAAGTTTTTCTTTTGAGAATTTACTTTCAGGTTTTTGATGAATTACAAGTTGATGTCCAAAGAAATCAAAATCAACCCAGTGAGAATCACTTCGTCCTTCTGAACATTCCAAAACATCTCTATAAAATTGACGACATTTTTCTAAATCAATGACAGGGATAGCTAAATGAAAAGGCTGCATAGAAATGGTGAATTATTAATTGTAAATGGTAAATGGTAAATGAATATAAACAACTAATTAAACTTTTAATTAAAAAGTCGTGTAGTTTATTTATTTCTCATTCCATAGGAGTAATTATGAATTACGAATATAAACTACTGAATATCAGCTTATTTAATTCCTACTTCATAGTGTGAATCATACTACTAGACTAGACATTTTCAAATAAATAGGTCAGTCCCAGAGGGCAGACCGTCTATAAACTAAAAACAAGTAAAATTGACTATAAACGGTCTGCTCTACGAGGCTGACCTATACAGTAATTAGTAAAATGTCTAGTAGTATGAGTGTGAATTAAAGTATTAGAAATTATTTTTTAACAAATTTCTCTGTCAAAACTTGTCCTGTTTTTAGATTAGATATTCTAAGAATATACAATCCTTTAGAGAACGAAGATAAATTTTGATTAAAATTCTGAATTCCTTTTTCATAGTTCTCAGTATTCTTAGCAACTGATTTTCCATTACTATCAAAAATTTCTAGTTGAATATCTGAATTAGAAGAAGGAATTGCAAAGACAAAATTAACAGTGTTTTGAGCAGGGTTTGGATATATTTTTTGAATCTCAAACTTTGTAATTACACCTTGATTATCAATAGCTATTGTTTTGGTATAAGTAAATGTTCCATCCAAATCTACTTGCTTCAATCTATAATAATTGATTCCATTTTGTGGCTCATCATCCCAATATTGATAAATTTGATTTTCCATCTTTTTATTTCCACACTTCAAATCTCCTATTTTGACAAAATCCATTGCATCATTACTTCTCTCTATTTCAAAATGAGAAGTATTAAACTCTCTAGCTGTTGCCCAATGCAATAAATTTTGGTCTTTGACTTTTTCTCCATCAAATTCGGTTAGTTCCAAAGGTAAAACCACACAGTCTAATCCTGCTGTTCCAGAGAAAGCAATGTCAAAACCAATACCTGTGGCACTAAAATTATTAATTACAATATAGTATCTTTCTCCAGCTACCACATTCAAATCATCATTGAATGGATTACCACCACCTGGATTTTCAGAGTTAGGGTCAGGGTCATTATCACCAAATCCACCTGCTAAACCTGTATCTAATCCTGTCGTTCCTCCTGCACCTGTACTAGAACTTGCATTACAAGATACACTATTTCCTCCTACTATACCTGCACAAGTATTTGCACGAAAAAGATTAAAATCATAATCATCTCCTCCTGGATTTTGAGAATCTATTACAAAGCCTAGAGTTCCAGAAGTTTGAATTTCAAAATTAAGCCAAATAGATTGTAATTCCGTTTCATCAAATCCTCCTGTAAAACAATTTCCAATATTACTATCTACTGCTCCAGGACCAAAACTATTCGTATTAAAAGAAGAACTACTACACAAAGGAAAACTAACATCACAATCTGAATATTGGTTTTGGATGCAAATATCCATAGTCCCTGTTCCACCATTATTCTCCCATACACGCAAATAATAGGTATTTCCCCCTATAAGATTGTACTCTAATATTCTTGACATATTACCAGTTCCTCCATTGTTATCACAATCGATTGATACAAGTGAGCCACATGTACCATCAGGTGCATGATAAAGCTCCATTCCACTATTTGTAATCGAACCTGCTTCTGTATCAATAACTGCTTGTCCACCTGCTGGAGCTACAAATCTATACCATACATCCTCTGCACCAGTACCATTAGCACAAGAAGGGTCTCCGCCGAAAGTATTACTATAAGTAGCTCCTACATTTGTGATTTCTCCAAAAACACACTCAAACTGCCCTACATCTAAATCAAATGCTCCTGTGCATTCATCGTTAGCTGGGGGTAAAACAGAATGTACACATATACCAAAATCACCTGTTCCTCCATTAAACCCCCACATTCTTATGTAATAAATTTGACCATTAACTAAATCAGTTCTTGTAATAAGTGATAAAGTTCCAGCACCTCCATCATCATCACATTCTACAGATGTAAGTGTATTACATGTTCCATCTGTAGAAGTATATAATTCAATACCTGTATCTCCAAGAGAACCTATTTGTGTTTCAATAGTAATATTACTAGCTACTGCTTCAAAACGATACCATACATCTTCTAAAGTTGTTGGGTCAAAGCCACCACCGAATGCACAACTAGGGTTTCCTCCTGATGCAGCGTTTCCAGATGTAGACCCTACATTTGTACTTGGGACAGAAACACAACCTGTTGTGCTAACAATAATGGTAGGAGCAGATGAACAATCGTCAGACTGCCCATATAAATCAATATTAATAAAGCAACACAAAAAAACAGTTGCTAAAAAATGAAGTAAGTAATTTTTGTTTTCCATAGTATTTTTAATAATTTAATCCATATTTTTCCTAAAAATAATGATAATTATTGAGTTTTAAATTATTTTTGCCAAAAAAATAAAACAATTCATCATTTCAAGCTTTTTTGGTTGTTATTTTAAAACCTACACGAGGAATATTCTCTATTTGGATAGTTTCATCTTCCTTCAAATACTTGCGTAATCTTGAAATAAAAACATCCAAACTTCTCCCCAAAAAATAATCATCATCTCCCCAAAGTTCTTTTAAGATAAATTCTCTCCTCAAAACCTGTTCTTTATTTTTACAAAAAAGCTCTAATAATTCAACTTCTCTTGAAGTAAGAGAATATTTATTTTGGGAAGGAGAAAGCAATAGTAGATTTTTTACATCAAAACTATACTTTCCTATTTCTATAACGGAATTTTGATCGATAAGATTATGTACTAATAAAGGATTTTCTGTAATTATCGAACGCCTCAAAAACACCTCCATCTTTAAAACTAACTCTTCTATACTAAAAGGTTTTGTCAGATAATCATCTGCACCAATTCGAAGAGCATGTAAACGGTCTTCTTGTAATGATTTGGCAGTCAGAAAAAGTATCGGAATTTGTTTATTTTTTGTTCGTATTTTTTGAGCTAACTCAAAACCATCTAGTTTTGGAAGCATGACATCAAAAATGCACAAGTCAAAGTTATTTTTTTCATCTTCAAAAACTTCAAAAGCTGTTTGTCCATCTTTTATCCATTCAATTTCATAACCTTCTAGTGTTAAATGGTCTTTTACTACAAACCCTAGTGTAGGGTCATCTTCTACAAATAATATCTTTTTCATAAATTATTTCATTCTCAAAATTATCTTACCCTAGAAAAAGCCTCAAAAACCCAGTTCAGAATTACCATCATTAGCGATTGAACAGGAACTCCAATCACAAAAGGAACAAAATAATTCATCATTCGCCAAGATTCTTCTACTTTATAATAATGATTTCTACTCCACCAACAATACCAGTATTCAGAGCAACAGGTACGACACATTTCATCTGTTCCAAACAAAAACTCACTCAAAACAAGGGAAGGGATAACGACGATAAGTGTCGCAAAAATGACTTTATTATTAAAAACAAAAGGTAGATTTTTTCCTTTTTTCTTACGGTTTCGTGCTGTTCTTTTTTCGGTAAGTTTAGGAAAAAGTTTGCGTTTGAATCCCCACATCATAACTAAAGTAGTCAGAATAGGAACAGTCCAATACAAATGTCCGTAATGAATACGCTCTTTTACCAACCAACGAGTATGATTATCGATTTGAGCTGTGATAACTTTTGCATTAAACCAACTTATCAGAAAACCTATAAAAATGAATACAAAAGCAAAAAGAAAAGCATCAGTAAGCCAAGGTTTTTTGGCTTGAGGAATGATATAATTTTTATAAAATGCTTTTAATGAGTGTTTTATTGTCCAAAAAGTTTCATTAAATGCACCTGTAAATTTTGAAGAAGTCGAAAAAGAAGGCAAATTATCAATTTCTATATACTCTCTACCATTCTTTACTGGTTTGGTCTTGTAATAGGTATTTCGTTTTTGAGAAGTAACCCAAACATACTTTCCATAAAGTTGATTATCATAGGATTTTCCTTGTTCGACAGCTTCTAAAAACGCTCTTTTTCCTACATCAGCACGCTTACATTCGATAATTACTTCATCGTTTGTGTGTTGATTATCTGAAAATATAACAATATCAACAAATCTATAACTAGAACCCATTTTTACTTTGCGTTCAAAAGCTATTCTACTAGGCGAGTATTTTTTTTCTGTTACAAGTTTTATGTATGCCCACGCCCTAACTTCTTCTTCAGGTTCCCAACGCAAGCGCATAGATTGATGAGGATAAAAAACATAACGGTCTGTTCCTGTTCCATCGAAGCGAATAAGTCCTTCCAAAACTCCTTGTTTGAGTATTTCGGTCATTTTGTAAGGATCTAAGGATTTTACAGTTTTTTTATTATTTCTTGTTGAGGTAGAGTTTGTAGCCAATTTTTGAATAAATTAAATACGTAAGTTGGATAGAATGAAGCTAAAATACAGCTAGAATAAAAGTAATACTAAAAATGCGTTTTTTTTACTAAAAATCCTAACTTGATTTATCAAAATACTAACTTTTGCTATTTTTTTTGGCAATATTTCAAAACTCTCTGTCTTTCCATTTTACCTTTTTTGTTTTCAAAAAATAAATTCCTACTAAGAAATATAAAAATGATTCTATCAAACAGAAAAGAAAAATTTGTATTATAGTTGTCGGTAGAGACACCGACAAAGGCAAGAGTTTTAATTTTATAAAAAATGAAATAATCAGTAAAAAATTAATTATTGAAATTATAAAAATTGATAGAATGAAGTAAAAATTTCCACTCAAAATTATTCCTAGTAGTATTCCTAACAAAAAGATAATTCTGAATAAATAAGCTATCAAAATTCCTTTTTTAAGAAAATTAGAAAACTGCCAAGCTCCACAAAACCAACGATGACGCTGTAAAATCCAATCTTTTAGAGTAGGTTCTGCTTCTGTGAAAGCTAAAGATTGAGGATTGAAAAGATGAAGGAAGAATTGATTTTTGTTTATAAGTCGCTCGTGAGGACACGAGCAACGGTGTTTTTTTTGCTTTTCTAATTGTCTGACACTTTGAAGTGTCTGACAATTTTGTTTTTCCTGCCGTTGTTGGTGTCCCCACCAACGCCCATTTATGTGATTTTGAAAGGCTTTAAAAAGAGCTACATCTTCAGTTACTGAAAACTCAATGTTTTCATATCCTCCTATTTCTTGATACGTCTTTTTATCAAAAATGAGATTATTTCCCATTGCAGTTTGTGGAAAATGGAGTTTTGAAAAAATGGCTAAAATTCCCTGTCCAAAGACCCAGTCTATTATTTGAAAAGTAGTAAGAAATTGTTGTTGGTGTCGCTTCGTTAAAACACCAACAACGGCATTATTTAATTTGGGAATTGTCGTTCCCATTACCATTTTTATATATTCTTTTTGATAATATTTTTTTACTAATTCTTTGAGCCAATTTTGATTTACTAAAATATCAGCATCTAATAAAATAATGGTTTCTCCTTCTGAATGATTGATTAATTGATGAATAACATTTACTTTGCCTTTCAGATTTATTTCTTTATTTGAATTTTCTATTTTAAAATACTTAAAATTTATTTTTTGATTTTCTTGAATGAATTTGTTTCTAAATTTCTTTATAATTCCTGCACTCTCATCTATTGAATCATCATCTCCAATCAAGATTTCTAATTCAAAATTATTGTTATTTTTTTCTGTTTTGTAAAATTCATTTATAGCTAGTTGTAAATTATCTAAGCAAGATAAAATTATTCTTTCTTCATTTCTGACGGCTACTAGAATACTTATTTTTTTCATTAGATATAGAACTCGGTATTATAATTTATGTATTTATCAGTCTATGCTTCTTTATTAGCTGATTTGCCAACTATCTTGTCAGTACACCTTCAAGGTGTCAGACAATTTAGTCCAACATAGCTGTCTGACACTCTGAAGTGTCTGACAGGGACATAAAGCAAGAATAGAATACCGAGGTCATGTTAGATATAAATAAGGTTGCTCATGTCCCACAAACAATAAATTACGAAAAAATAAATTCAGCTGAATCATTAAAATTGGTTTCAAATTTTTCTTTATCAAAAGATTTTTCCTTTCCTTTTTCTAATCGCTCTATAAATCCTGCACGAGGAATCATATCAGCTCCAAACCTAGCCAAATGCTCTGTGTAAACCTGACAATCAATCATTTGAAAATTATTAGCTAATAAGTTTTTTACCAAGACTACAAAACCAACCTTTGAAGCATTATCTTCTAGCGCAAACATAGACTCCCCAAAAAAACATGTTCCTACAATCTCTCCATACAATCCTCCTACTAATTCATTTTCTCGCCAAACCTCTACCGAATGAGCAAAACCTTCGTAATGAAGATTGATAAAAGCCTGTTGCATTTCAGAAGTAATCCAAGTTCCATGTTGGTTGGGTCGGTAAGCCATTTTACAGTTTTGCATCACTCTTTCGAAGGCTTGATTAAAAGTAACTCTAAACTGCTGTTTTCTTAAAATCGGTCTAAGACTCTTAGAAAATTTAAAATTTTGAGGTAAAATAACAAAACGAGGGTCAGGCGACCACCATAAAACTGGACTATATTCAGAATACCACGGAAAAATTCCGTTATTATAGGCTTTTTTGATTCGTTCTTCTGATAAATCTCCACCAACAGCCAAAAGTCCATCATCATCAGAATACTGAACAGGAGGAAAATCTAATGTATTTGGATTAAGACGATATGCCATGAAATAAAGTTAGAAATATGAAGTTAGAATTTAGAAGTAAAACCAAAGTTAGAAATTAGATTTTATAAAAAATAAAAAAAGTCTTACAAAAATAAATTTCTGTAAGACTTTTATGTAAAACTAATGATTAGTTATAATGATTTATGGGAACAATACACCACGATAATCATTTACATTAATCAATGATAATTTTGCATTGTATTTTGCGTTGATAGCTTTAATAAATTCATTTCCTGCAAGTGCATAACCACGTTGAGTAAGGTGAATTCCATCTAAACTAAATGCACCACCTGTTACAAAACTAGGGCTATAACCAACACCTTGATAAGAAAAACCAGATATTACTTTGCTAAAGAAGTCATTAATATCTACATACGCATATTTTGAACCTGCTGCATCTTGGATAACACCATTGTATGCATCAATAGCTGCATTTACTTTTGCTTGTTCACTTACATCTAATACCAGACTTTCAGGAAGAACTGGAAGAGCTTGAAATTCTGGACTAGCAGTATAAGCAAGAACTGTAAGAAGTATCAAATCATCTGGAGTAGCCGAACGCAAACCTGTTGGATTGGTAGCACTAGGAGTGCTTCTAATAATAAAAGGATTTGCTCCTTCTGAAACAGTAGGGCGAAATTGAGATGGTATTGCTTCATAATTTGATTCTACTGCTGCATCTATTGCTCCTTGTACTCTAGCTGCAATATCGGCTTGTCCTTCTGCACTTGCTAGATAAGCATCTGCTGCTGCTGTTGCCTCTGCTTCACTAAGTCCTGCAGCTATACCCCCATCTATTCTTGCCTGTCTTAATCCAGCAGTCACTTGTGCTGTAATAGCAGGTCGATTAGCTTCTGCTTGTTGTCTTATTCCACCTTTAATGGTTGCTTCAATTCCTGCATTTACTTGTGCAGCAAGTGCTGCATCAATTACAAAAGCATTATAAGTAGCTGTTGTGAAATAAGGAGCAGCTAAGATATTAGGGATATTAGCGATTGCCCCACCACTAGCACCATCCATCTCAGTCAAGATTTTGTCAAAGTCAGTTCTGAATTCTTCTACTGGAGTGATTGCATCGCCTCCTTGGTCACCACCCGAAGTCGCATAACCAAGTACGTCATTGTTTCCAATCCAAAGCGTAAAAAAAGTAGGGTTTTGAGCTGCTGCTTCTCCTGCTATTGTAGCTCCAGGGTTAGATGCAAAGCGAGCATAGTATGGATTACCTTGTGCCGAACCATAACCAACTTGTGTTAAGTTTTTTACTCTAGCACCTGGTACACCCATATTTTGATAAGGACCTCCACTTGCAACAGATGCAAACGCACTTGGGTCAGGAGCAACAGGCGAAGGAGAACCATTAACTAATTGTAGATAACCACTACCATTGCCTGCTGGCATAAGAGGAGTTGAGAAGTTTAGGCTTGAATTCACTTCTTTCATACTCTTAGCCATCATCTCAGGATAAGAATTGATTTGTGATTCACGATATACTCCCCCATCTGCATAACCTGCTGTGAGTGAGTTTCCTAAAGCTACATAAGTTGTAAAGTCTGCACTACCACTTACAGGTGTTTCGACTTCAATTTCTGGCTGACAAGCAAAAAGCCCCATAGTAGCAAGCATAGCTACACCTGTCCAGCGTGAAAAAAATTTGTTGTATAATTTCATAATGAATATATGCTAATTTTTGTATTTTTTTAAATAATATAAATTAATGTACTGTAAAATTTAATGATTTTTGTAAATGCTATTTTTGGTTTAATTTTTAATCCTCAAATTAATCACTAACCATTAATAACTAATCACTATAATTTTTATTCAGCAGCCTTTGAAGAACTACCAAATTTGTAAGAAAGTCCAAAACCAAATATATTTGCACCTGCTTCGAAAGTTCCATCAATTCCACCAGAGTTTGGTGCTGCTACATTCGAACGTTCTGCTTTATCTACTAATAAATAATGTACATCAATAGTAAATTTTTCGCCTACTGTATAACCTAATCCTAAAGTATAACCCATTGTGTTTGCGTCTGGAGTTTCTGGAGTGATGTAACCATCTTCTACTGCTGTTTGGTCATAATAAATACCTCCACGTAATGCAAGTGATTCGGTAGCCATGTATTCAGCACCTAATTTGAATACAGAAGAATTTTTGTAATTACGCTCTGAAACTGTTTCTGTTGCTCCTAATACAGGTGCATTGTAGTCAAATTTCAATTCTTCATAAGCAGACCATCCTGTCATGCTCCATTCTAATGCAAGTTGAAGTTTGTCTGTTGGCTTAATACCTGCTCCAATTGAAAGAACAGAAGGCAAAGGAAGAGTAGAATTAAATTTTGTAGCCTCAAAACGAGATTGAACTAAACTAGGAACAACAAAAGTTGCCTCTCCATCTTCTACGGTTAAATCTATTTTAGAACGATAACTTATACCTAAAGAGAATTTTTCACTCGCTTCATAATAAGCTCCAACATTGAAACCTACTGCTGGATTTGCATTTCCTTCTAATAGTGCATAAGATTTAGTTCCATCTTGTGCTTCTAAAGGCGCACTACGACGAAGAGAAACAGAACCTGTTGCAATATCTAGTCCTGCACCAATTCCAAATTTTTCAGAAACTTGATAACTGACTGTTGGCTGTATTACAAAAGCTGCCAAACTAAGTTCATTTAAAGCAAAACGACCTTGCCATTCATCACCCCAAGTTACTGTAGAACCAAAAGGAGTAACAACACCTAAACCTACATTGAGTTTATCATTAACTTTGTAAATACCATACGCAAAAAATGGTGTAGAAGTTGGAGATGATGTTTCAGCTCTATACGTACTATTTGGTGCTGCATACTGCACACTAGAACTTACAAAGTTTGCTCCTAGCATAATAGAACTATTTTGTTCCATTGCCATTGCACCAGGATTAAAGAATAAACTTGGTGCGCCAGAACGAAATCCGACTGCACAGTTACCCATTGCAGTTACTCGGCTACCTTGCAAGACAACTTGATAACCACTTGCCATCACATTAGAGCTTGAAAGAAGTAAACCTGCGCTTAACAATCCTGCTCCAATGATGCTTGTAGTTGCTTTTTTGAGAAATTTTTTCATAAAACTTTCACTGTTTGTGTGTGTGAATAAATAATTAATTACGTATTAAAATTTTGAAGTATTCAATTAATAAAGCAAAAGAATAGTTTTTTCGGAAGTTTTCAAAACTTAATTTAGTTCTTTTTTCTATTTTGATAAAAAACAAACTGTTTTTTTGAGAAAACTCTAAATTATCTTGCTTATTTTTACTGAAAAGGTATAAAAAATTCGGCTAACATACTAATTTACGAAACAATTTTGCCTTTTATTTTATAATTCCTTTTATTTTTTGAAAATAATTTTAATTCAGAAGAAGAATAAAATATCCTTGATTTAAAATACCTGTTTCTCTAAATAATGTCTGTCCTTAACTTAACAAATTCTTAATAAAATTAGGAAGACAAAAAGCAGCTTGTTGTATTTCTTGATTATAATAAAATAATTCATCATCAAAATCAGCATCAAAATTTTGATTGTTAGTTTTAAAATAATCTTGATTTTTAGCTGCACACGCAAAACCCCACATTCCAGTAGGCAACGAAGCCACCGAACTCAAATAAGGTAAAACAGTTTTATTGTTTGGATTGAATAAAAACACTTCTTTTAAAGAATTTATGATGCTCACAAAACGCTCTTGATGCCAGCGAGGTGCATCACATTGAGTAGCCAAAATTCCATTTTCGTCTAATAAATTATAGAGTTTTTTGAAAAATGTTGTATCTAAAATAGGTTCTTGTGTGGTGTCGGCTGCATCTACGATTATTATATCAAATTTTTGTTTGTTGTGGGTAGTTGAGTAATTATTCAAAAATTGATTTGCCTCTAAAAAAATGAGTTCTAATTTTGGATTTTCTAAAGCACTTGTAAGACTTTCAAAATGAGCTTTGGCAGCTTCTGTAACTGTTTTGTCTTGCTCAATCATGATTGTTTTTTCTACCGAATCGTAACGCAAAACTTCTCGTGCTGTTCCTCCATCTCCTCCTCCAATAATCAATACTTTAATTCCTGTTTTTTTAGCGTTTAAATTATTAGAATGAAAATCAGGATTATGATTATTGTAAAATGTAAAAGCAGGATGAACAAGCATTTCGTGATAAGCAGCTTCATCTTTTTCGGTAGCGACTACCAAACCATCCAAAACCAATGCCTTCCCAAAAGCAAACGTATCAAAAACTTCTACTTTCTGAAACTCGCTTTGTTTTCTAAATAATAAATCGCCTTTGTGTTTGAGTGATAAAGCTAAATTTTCATCTCGCTCTGTAAACCAAATCTCTTTACTTATTTGGTTTAATTTTTCTTGGTTTACTTCTTTATTTTCATTTTCTGAAACAAAAGCAGGTTTTTCATTTAAAACTGGTCTATTTTGAGCAATATTTTCAGCTTTGTAATCATTTTTCTTTAAGAGTTCTAATTGTCCTCTTCGCATTTCAATCGTTGAGCCATGACTTGCCGAAAAAGCATCTTTCAAAACGTTGTAGCATTTCCAAGGGTCTGTACTTTCGCCACATGTAAACAAATCAATCGAAGCAAAACCCCACTCAGGCCACGTATGAATCGCTAAATGACTTTCTTGAATCACGACCACTCCCGAAACTCCGAATGGCGAAAAATGATGAAAAGTAAGATTAATAATTGTTGCTCCTGCTTGTTGTGCAGCATTTTGCATGGCGTTTTGTACATACGTAACGTCGTCTAAAAGTGAGGGTTTGCAGTCGTAAAGTTCGACGATGACGTGTCTTCCTAGTGCGTTCAAAAGTTTTTTTTTAGGTGTTTTTTTTGGTAAAGATAAGGAAGAAATACATTTTAAATACAGAGAATGAAAATGAATTTTCGTTTTGATTTTAGTATTCTTTCATTATTTTCTTGACATCTAAAATAGTAACAGGAGGATAATATGGCGAACAACCATAACGATAATTTATCTTGTAAGTTGATTTTTCTACCAAGTCAATTACAGATTTAGAAATCTGGTGTTTTTCTTCATCGTATAATAAATATCCATTGAGTTGCTGATATGGATTTAGACTTGTCATTAGTTTCAATACTTCTTCACTATTTACTCCTTTTTCCTTTAAATCTAAATATATTTTTCCATATTCAGTTGGTGTTCCTGCTGCTCCAACAGCTATTCCAAAATCCCCTCTTATATCAAATATACTCTTTGGAAGCGTAGAAATATCTAAATTGGTTTGATACATTTTCTTAAAATAATTTTTACATCCTTCAAAATGATTGTCTGAAATAACTGTATCAACAGTATTAGGTGTAATTTTGAAATGTTCAGAAATTATTTCTACAAAACAAATTGTATCTCTAAAAGCAATTATATTTACAAATTTCGAATCTTGATAATCATATCGTACTTCTATGAGTGAATCTTTGAAAGTTGTTTCTCTCCAACTTTGCTTGTTTTTATATTCTTCAACTGCTTTTCCTAGTGTTGCAAGATGAGTTGCAACCATTTTTTCTATTTTTTGCTTTGTATAATTAGAGTCTTCTTGCTCCGTAAAATCCTCTGTATGATTATAAGCTATCTTTTTTGAACAAGAAGCTAATAGAAAAATAATGTTGATGTATAAAAATATCTTTTGCATTTTCAATCTGTTTTTTTGTTTCTACTCCCTGTCAATTTATCTTCCAAAATAAAAAAGAATTGCCATTTACAGCAATTCTTCTTCATTTTATGATTGAATATTTTCTTATTTCACTACTTCTACACCTTTCCAAAAAGCCATTTTTCCACCAATTTCTTTAGCTGCATCTTTTGGAGTTGGATAATACCAAACGGCATTTTTGTTTTCTTCTCCATTTACATCTAAGGAATAATACGAAGCTGTTCCCTTCCAAGGACACATACTTTTGTGGTCGCTTTCCTTTAAAAATTCTTTTTTGACAGAATCAGCAGGGAAATAATGATTTCCTTCTATTTGTACTGTTGTGTCGCTTTCTGCAATTACTTGACCGTTCCAAATTGCTTTCATAGTTTGTATTTTTGAGTGAGAGATTTTTAAACTGACAGTTATAGAAAAAGTTTTAGCTCAAAAGAACTGCCCATGCTTCCATAACATTTCCTTTTTGTGCTAGTTTTTCTGCTGTTTTGTGTTGTGCTTCTTCATTTTCAAAGACATCTTTAGAAATTTCTAGTTCTTCTATGGTTGGCATTTTTTCTATATTACCTAGTTTTCCTAATGTATTTCCAGATAAAAATTTACTGTTTTTTATGGCATCAGGAAGAGAATCTACTCCAATTCCTTTTGTGGTCAATGGTTTTTCTACTTCAAAGACAGAATCTCCACTTGCTCTACAATAATAATTTCCTCCCATACGAGCGACCAAATCTATCAAATGAGGATCTATTTTTTCCTCTTTATCAAAAACAGCTTTATTGATGTGCATTTTCTTGATTTCACAAATAACTAAATTTCCTGCGCCTCCTTCTTGTCCTGTTTCGATAATCTGTGTTACTTCACACTCAAACTGTGCTGGCGACTCCAACACTCTAGGAGGACGGACTTTTTCGGATGCAATCGGAGTGAATCCTGCTTTAATAAATTCGTTTACTCCTTTATCGTATTCTGTACTGGAAAGCGACATCTGTTCTACCATCGAATACGAAACCATATTAATGACAACCTCTTTTACCTCTCTTACATTTTCTAAAGTATGTTTTATGGTGTTATCTCTTCCTCTTCTGGCAGGCGAAAAAATAAGTGTGGGAGGATTTGCACCAAAAACATTAAAGAAACTAAAAGGAGAAAGATTGACATTTCCATCTTTGTCTATCGTACTGGCAAAGGCAATCGGACGAGGCGAAATTGCGCCCAAAAGTAAGCCGTGAAAAGCTGGAACAGGTAAATCAGAAGGAAGATAAGAATTGAATTCAGACATAAAGAGTGATTAATGGTAAGTGATTAGTGATAAATTTTCTATTTTAAATCCTCGTTGACGACTTCATTTGAGTCTCAACGACGGTTATGTTCTATTTTTTAACTGTCAACGAGACTTTGTCGTCGTTGAGGATAAAAAAAATAATAAAGGACTTAATAATTTAAGACAACAAAAAAAACCCAAAAAAAGTTATTACTTAATTTGGGTTTTTACTACGGTGGTGATGAGTGGGCTCGAACCACCGACACACGGATTTTCAGTCCGACGCTCTACCAGCTGAGCTACATCACCGTATTTATGAAATTGATTCTTACACCAATTACACTTTTGAGAGACTTTTAGTTCAAAATTTTCAATTACTTCTTAAAAATAATTTGTTTTTTGATGTGTTTGTTTCCCTTAGTGCGATGCAAAGGTACGTTCTTTTTCTTAATATCCAAACACTATCCTAAAAATTTTTCAAAAAAAATGAATAAAATATATCAACACACTACTAAGCGATTGATTTTCAGAAAGATAGTTTGAAATAAATTTTTAAAATAGTTTGAAGTTTTTTTTAGATGCTAGAGAAAACATTAGGGGAATTGTTTTTTATTTGGGTTTATATATCAAATCATTGAGGTAATTTTAGGAAAACTATTTCTTTTGTGTGAAATATAAATAACTTTTCGTATTTTTCATTTAAAAAAATAACTACATACTTTTTAATAAAAAAACATGGCTGACTCAAAAGATAGTGAAGAAATAAAAGAGAGTGGAGAAGCAAAAGGTGATAAAGGTTCAAAAACAACTTCCTTAATAACTATTTTATCATATTTAGCTATGGCATATTTTATAGTTATAATTCCTACATATATATATTCACATATATGTCTAAATACTTTTACTAAATTTGAATGGTTTGTTATTGACTCTAAAGCATTTAGTGATTTTGGAACACATGTAGCTGGTATTGCTGCCATATTTGCCTTCATCTTAGTTTTTGCTACATATAGACAACAGGTGAAAATTAACAACGAACAAGCTGAATACATAAAACAGAAAGAAGCACAACAAAAAGTAGCTAATGAGAAGCAAGAGGAGTATATGGTTAAAAAAGAGACACAACTTATAGAGCAGGCAAAAACAATTAAACAACTCGTAAATGATAATAAAAAACAGAGTCTAAGTCAAATAAACCAACTCAAAACTCTTGCTACACATATAGATACTATGGTTGGTAATAACCAAAATCAATATAATCTTGCTATTAAAGAAAAAAGTTTTTACTATTTATTAGAGTATTTTGATAATACTGTCGATAACCTTGTGCTTTTAAACGATGATAGAGTGGGGAATAATATACCTATTAATACAATAATTAAAGGAAAACAAGCTGTACAACAAACTTATTTAGATATTGAACAATACTTGAAGGATGAAGACTGGGCTGTACAGCAAAAGAATAAAGAAGCAGAAGCTGCAATGGATACATCTAAATTAACTCTACAAACTTATCAAAAGAAAATAGCATTTTGGAATAACTATCTTAATCAAATTAGAACAGTATTAGAGAAAATAGATGAGTTAGAAGTAATAACAAATGGTAATTATCTTGATTTGTTTAAGTCTAAGTTATCTGATGAAGAAATGTATATGATAGTCTATATGCTGCTATATGTAGAGGAGATAAAGAATACAAATAAGCTAATTAAACAACTAAAGAAGCATAGTGTTTTTGGTGATTTTTCTCAAGTATCAGATATAGGTAAATATCTTGTTAAAGAATTATTTAAAGATAAACAAAAGTAATTTTAATAAACCGATAAACTACAAACTTAGTCTTGTAAAAGAATATGTTTTTCATATAAAGCTCCGAAACAAAAAAACTTGTCAGTAAATAATCTTACCGACAAGTCTTTTTTGATTTGTTTCAATTCACTAAAACATTTTGCTGTAGGAGAAGGACTCGAACCTTCACGAAGTAGTTAGTCAGATAGTTATCAGAAATAGCTATTTGATTTATCCCAAACCTTCACCCCTGAGACCGAGGGGCATGGCTGCCAAAATTTCATCACCCTACATTTTTATTTATCAGTAAGTCGTTATTAGTTAAATTTCAAATGCTCTTTTAGCGTTTATGAAATTTGTAATATTTTTCCCTTTCTGATGATACAAAGTAAAGGAAAAGATTCTTTTGTTGCAAATTTATCAACGAAATTAATTAAAATATGAATATTTAGCAATATTTTATTTAATTCTTTAGAAAATTCGTAATTTCACTTATTGATTTTACTGTTTTTTTATGAAATTTTTAATGGACCCTAAAAAGGTATTTATTAGACTGATTTTTAGGGTATTTTGAAGGCTTTTTTTATCATTTTGGAATAGAAGGAAAGATTAGAATTTTGTTTTTTCTATTTTTGTGTAAATTGAGAAACAATTACGAATTACGAATTAAAAATTACGATTTATCAAAGCAGTTAAGACAACCTATAGCTTTGCGAAGTCAATTATGATTTATTATCGATAGTTTGTGATTTATGAAAAAATAATTTATTGGTTTTCATTTCTTATACTATAGAATTTAAAAACTCATTCATATAAAAATACACGCAAATGTCAGAAACACCATTAGACCACTTAATAAAAACAAATTGGACTCGTGCAGAAATAGCCGAAATTTATAATACACCAGTTTTAGAACTCATCTATAAAGGCGCAAGTGTCCACAGAAAATTCCACGAAACATCAGAAGTACAAGTTTGTACACTTTTATCTGTCAAAACTGGAGGTTGTCCAGAAGATTGTTCGTACTGTCCACAAGCTGCACGCTATCACACCGACGTAGAAGCAAGTAGAATGCTCAAAAATCAAGAAATTGTAGAAAAAGCAAAGGAAGCCAAAGAATCTGGCAGTACACGCTTTTGTATGGGAGCAGCGTGGAGAGAAGTTCGTAACGGAAGAGAATTTGACCGAGTAGTTGATGCTGTAAAAGAAATCAATGGAATGGGTTTAGAAGTCTGTTGTACACTCGGAATGCTCACCGAAGAACAAGCAAACAAACTAAAAGAAGCAGGACTGTACGCCTACAATCACAACTTAGATACAAGCGAAGAATATTACGACAAAATTATCAGCACAAGAGATTATTCGAATCGTTTGGATACCTTAGAGAATGTTCGTAAGTCTGGTATTTCGGTTTGTTCGGGTGGAATTATCGGAATGGGCGAGGCAGAAGAAGACCGTATCGGAATGCTTCATACGCTTGCAACACTTCCAGAACATCCAGAATCTGTTCCTGTAAATGCGCTTGTGCCTGTGGAAGGAACGCCTTTGGAAGAACAAGAAAAGGTTTCTGTTTGGGAAATGGTCAGAATGATAGCGACAGCACGAATTATTATGCCTAAAGCAATGGTTCGCCTTTCTGCTGGTCGTGTCAGAATGAGCGTTGAGGAACAAGCTCTTTGTTTCTTGGCTGGTGCAAATTCTATTTTTGCAGGTGATAAACTTCTTACTACTCCAAATCCAGATGCCAAAACAGACAAAGAATTATTCCAAATCTTGCAAATAAAACCTCGTCAGGCATTTAAGAATGAGGAAAATACAGTTAAGGCATAAAATATAAAAAAATTTTGTCAGTAGTTTTTTGGTAATCCAAAATAACTCTGATAATAGTTTAACATTTCAACTATTGACAGCCTTCTGAAAGGACTGTCAAAGTTTTAAATTGTTTTAAAGTCCATTATTTATTAAAAAATAGATAATGGATTTTTTTATTCTCTTCTAAACTCTTCTTCCTCTGTAGTTAAAATGTATTTGTATTTCATCCCTTTACGTTCTCTGTGAACTCTGTGTTTAAAATGTATTCCCAAATTTAAAAATCGTACCTTTGCACCTTCGTTAAAAAAATACAACACTACACACAATCAAATAAAGAAAATACAGATAAAAACTTTACAAAATAAATTCAAAAAATGACTTCGATATTCAAAAACTTTACTCAAAATTTTTCTAAAACCTTTACACAAAACCCCAAAGATGATGTTCTTTCAGGACTTACAGTTGCTTTAGCACTTGTTCCTGAAGCGATTGCCTTTGCTTTTGTGGCAGGAATTGACCCAATAATTGGACTTTATGGTGCTTTTATGATGGGCATTGTTACAGCAATTTTTGGAGGACGACCAGGGATGATTTCAGGTGCTACGGGTGCGATGGCTGCCGTTGTAGTTAGTACGCATTTGATTATGAAAGGAAATGAAGTAGGTGCAGCTTTAGGAATGGAAGCTGATTATTTAGGTGTGCAATGGCTCTTTATTACGCTTTTGTTAGTTGGTATATTTCAAGTTTTGGCTGGTGTTTTTCGTTTGGGAAAGTTTGTCCGTTTGATTCCTCATCCTGTAATGATGGGTTTTGTAAATGGTCTTGCGATTGTGATTTTTATGGCACAAATAGATTTTTTTAAAGAAACTGTAACAGTCGCAGGTACTGCTGAAAAAGTATGGTTACAAGGAAATGATATGTATATTATGATTGGTCTGGTAGCTCTTACAATGGGAATTATGTTTGGATTGCCAAAACTAACCAAAAAAGTTCCGTCGGCTTTAGTTGCCATTGTTGTAGTAGCTGCTATCACAATTTTAGGAAATATAGAAGTAGGAACAGTAAAATCATTTGTAATTGAAGGAAGTGGAGGAAAATCAACAGGAATTGAGGGCTCTTTACCTACTTTTCAAAACCAAGTTTTTACGCTTTTCTATACAATGAAAGAGCATTGGACACTTATTTTATCAACAGCTTTTCTTTTAGCTGCCGTAGGCTTGATAGAATCTTTAATGACTCTTAATTTATTGGATGAAATGACAGAAAGCCGAGGAAGTGGAAATCGTGAGTGTGTCGCTCAAGGAACTGCAAATATTTTGAATGGTCTTTTTGGTGGAATGGGTGGTTGTGCAATGATTGGACAATCGATTATCAATGTAGAATCTGGTGGACGTGGTCGCTTGTCAGGTGTTATTGCTGCGATTGCGCTATTATGTTTTGTTCTTTTTGGTGCGCCACTTATCGAACAAATTCCTATTGCTGCGCTTGTTGGTGTTATGTTTATGGTGGTTATCGGAACTTTTGCTTGGAGTAGTTTCCGTATTTTACACAAAATTCCTGTTTCTGATGCTATTGTTTTGATTACTGTTTCGGCTGTTACGGTGTGGCAAGATTTGGCGATTGCTGTTTTTGTTGGTGTAATTATGTCAGCTTTAGTTTTTGCTTGGGAAAATGCAACTCGTATTCGTGCTAGAAAACACACTAAAGAAAACGGAACAAAAGTATATGAGATTTGGGGACCTTTATTTTTTGGTTCGACACAAGCTTTTAGTGCTAAATTTGACCCAAAAACAGACCCAGAAAAAGTAGAAATAGATTTTATAGAATCAAAAGTAAGCGACCATTCAGGCATTGAGGCACTAAGAGGAGTTGCAAATCGTTATTTAGATTTAGGAAAAGAAATAAAACTAACCCATTTGAGCGAAGAGTGTATTACGCTTCTATTAAAAGCAAATCCAAAATTTGAAGAAGTAATTGAGCGTTCTATCGATGACCCTCGTTATTATGTGGTAAGTGATACAATGGACGCAGAAATAAAATAAATTTAGATTTCAGAAGGTAAAATTTAGAATTAATTTCAAAATTTCAAATTTATTATGTATTGTATTCTAAATTGGTTTTTAATTCTGACTTCTAAAATCTAACTTCTAAATTTATTATGAAATACATTTCCATTTTGAGAGGAATCAACGTAGGAGGAAAACGAAAAATTTTGATGAAAGATTTGAAAGAATTGTATCAAAACTTAGGTTTTCTGAATATAGAAACCTATATCCAAAGTGGAAATGTAGTTTTTGATTCTGAGTTTAATTCAGATTTAGACAGAAGTGAAATTTCTACTAAGATAGAAAAAGCAATTTTTGAGAAATATAATTTTGAAGTTCCTGTAATCATACGAACAAAAGAAGAATTAATTAATATTCAATCTTCAAATCCATTTATAAAAAATGAAGAAGACAAAAAAGAATTAATCAATAATCTTCATCTGACTTTTTTGGAACATATTCCAACAACTGAAAATATAGAGAAAACAAAAGAAATTGAATCAAAGACAACAGATAAATTTGAAATTACAGAAAATAATGTCTTTATTTTTTGTGAAGGAAAGTATCATACCTCAAAACTGACAAATAACTTTTTTGAGAAAAAATTAAAGACAAAGGCAACAACAAGAAACTGGAAAACAATAGAAAAATTAACTGAATTAGTGATTAGTGATTAGTGATTAGTGATTAGTGATTAGTGATTAGTGATTAGTTTCAAACGAGTAGGTTATTTTTTCGTTTCCATTAAAATCTAGTATTTTTGTGGCATTCTGTTACTTTTTAGATATAGCTGTATTTTTATAGTTGAATGAATAGTAATTAAAATAAAATCCGATAATCTTATGTTCAAAAAATCAGCACGCCTTCCCAAACACAAAAAATTTGAGTTTCAACCTCGCTTTTATAATCCAGATAAAGAAGACTTAGACAAACGCAAACGCTGGGCAGAAGCCGAAGAACGATTAAAACAACTAGAAAAAGAGGAGGTAAAAGAAGAATTAAATGAACTTAGTAGCTACAATGAAGAACATTCTGTGTTAAGAGGTTCATTTGGAAGAGCAAAAGAAAAACGCAAAACATTATTTGGTAATATGTCAATCGTTGTTTTGATTGCTTTATTAGGTGGAGCAGCTTATATTTTTATAAATTTGGGGAGTAAAGGAGCTGATTATGGTTGGGAATTATATCTTGTTCTTTCTTTAATTCCACTTTATATTTTATTTAGAATTCATGCTAATTCCAAAATTAAAAAAGAAGACTAATACCAAAATAAAATCTATTTTTCCCTTTGGATTTCTCGTTCAAGTATTTTGCTTGGACGCTCTTTTTTGTCAGCATATGCTGACGAAATAGATAGATACAAGATAGAATCTTGCACCAGTGAAGTTTAATATTTATTTTGGTATAAATTTAGAAAATTCAAAAATAGTTCAGCAAAAAATGGTTTCAAATGTACATTTGAAACCATTTTTTATGACAAGATTATACCAAAATAAAAGTTATTTTTCCCTTTACATATTTCTCGTTCAAGTATTTTGCTTGGACGCTCTTTTTTGTCAGTATATGCTGACGAAATAGATAGATACAAGATAGAATCTTGCACCAGTAAAAGAGAAATGCAATATTTATATTACTTATCTAAAATATATATTTTCCTCCCACCACAGCAGTAATTCCATTATTTGGATAATAAACAAAACGTTGATAATTCTGTCCAATTAGATTATATCCGTTCACAAAAGCAGAAATTCGGTCGGTAAATTTATACGAAACTGACAAACTCAAATCATGAATTGGTTTCAAATCATAAACTGTTTCAGAAACAGGATTTTGAGTTTGGATACCAAAAAGCTGCTGTAAAGTAAGTTCTGTTTTGAGCTTTTCTATAAACGTATAACCTACACTCAAACTTGTTTGAAAATTTGGACGATGATGAGCAATTTCTAAATCTGTAAGCGAGTAACCAAAATAGTTAGCCGACAAACGAGCATTAAAATTATTTTTTTGATAGGAAGAAGAAACTCCCAAACGGAAGATGTTTACTTTATCGTATAACAAACCAAACTGCGAAGAATCCGAAACAGAAGGAGCAAAAAAGGGCATATTATCATACATTGCAAATCCTACTTCTGCATTTGCTTTTAAATTTTTATTGATTTTGGCTTGAATAGCTAAGTTTGCATCCACTTGTGAAAAAGTATGGCTAAGAGGCTGCACAGAAGCTAAAAAAGGATTTTGAACGGTTAGCATTCTCAAAAATTGTGGTTTTACGCCTCCTCCAATCTCTCCCAAAATCCAAAATTTATCTTTAGCGAGTTGATAAGAAAAATCAATAGTTGGATAGAAAAAAAGTTTGTTTCCAGTTGCATTTTCCAAAAGAGAATCCGAACTATATGCCATTCCTGCACCAACATTTAGCGTTAAATTTTCAGTAGAGAAGTTATAAGAAGGAACAAAACTAGCTAACATTCTATCATTTTTTAGTTTGATAGTTTGATTATCTATGCTTAAAAAATCACTTTTTTGTTGTGTTTGATGAAATTCTGCATCTAATTTAATTCTTGATTTCTCAGAAATAGCATACGTAATATTTCCCAAAACAGGAATTTGCCATTCACTTACATTATCTCTAGCAGCAAAAAGATTAAATCCAACAGAAACTTCATACGCTAATTTATCAGCACTAGAATCTCCAAATTCATCTTTTTGAGGAAGCGACGAAAAATCAATTTTAGTTTCTAGTCTGTGATAAGTCTGACGAATATCTTTCTTTTCAGGTATTTCAAAATCCAATATATTTTTTGGATTATAGCCATAATAATGAACTCGTTCTAAGTTATAATTAATAGAAGATGAGAGAACAAACCTTTCTTTTGTGTGTTCCGAAAAAAGCAAAACATTTGTATTTCCATAACCAGAGTTTTGTCCATCAACAACACCATTCATAGAAGAAAAATGACGAGCAAAAACACCGTATTTATTTCTTTCATTAAAATCATGGCTATAAAAACCTTCAAAATAAGGTGTTATATAATTTCCAAAACCTGCCTTTACATAATTCCCTAACATTTCTTTTGGGATAGATGGAGCAAGTTCATTTGGGATTTCTCTAAAAGTGAGCCTACTAAAGGTCATTGCCTCACTAAAATCAATCTCTTCATCTTTCGAAATTGTCAAATTCGGAAGTTCATCAATTTGAACGTTTGTTTTGATAGGAGGTTTCGAAATTAATTCAAACTCATTGGTTTTATTGACATCAACATTTTCTTGCTCTAATTCGGCTTGCCCTTGAGCAAGGGCTTTTTGTCCAAAATCTGGTGAGAAGACAGTCAGTAAATGGATAAAAAGGTAAATGGATAGAATTTTTGTAGCTATTTTTTTCATTTTGGAAGAAAGCTATTGGTATATATTAGGATAGAATTTCAAATAAAGTAACTTGATAGTAGTCAGGCTACCAAATTACTTTATTTTGTAGGATATTTAATTCAACAGTAAAGCTAATTTATTTGCTTTTTGTTGTGTTTCTGTTTGTTCTGCAAACTGTTTTTTCAAGTCTTTCAGAATTGATTTTGCACTTGAATCATCTCCGATATTGTGCATCAGTGCTGCCAGTTCGTAAAGAGCTTCTGAGGCATATTTTGGATTGGCTTGTCTATCATTTCCTAGTTTTGAAAAACCTTCAATGGCTGCATCTACTTGCTGTTGCCCTGCCAAAATTTTGTTTTCATACAACCGAACAAAGTCATTATTTGAGTATGATTTTTTGTTTCGAATGATAGCCAAATAATCGTTTGCCGTAGCATAATCTTCTTGCTTACAATAAGTTTTAGTTAGTTTTTCCCACGCTTCTATACGTTTTGCATCATTAGGAGCTGCTTTAGCCAAACTTTTATACTGTGTAATAGCACTATTATAATTTTCTCTACCAAATTCAATATCCCCCATATCAGAAAGTGCATCCGTTTGCATTTGTCCTCCTACTCGCTGCAAATTATTTATTGCTTGAGAATTATCACCATAATATTGATAACTTTTACCCAAATAATAATAAATACGGTCATAATGAATAGTTCCTGCAATTTCATGAGTAGCAATAATTTTTCTAAAAATAGCTATTGCACCTGAAAATTCATTGTTTTCATAAAGTTTGAATCCTTTATCAAATTCTTGTTGAATACCATCATTAGTAGTAGGATTTGTAATTGAATTTGATGCTGTAGAATTATTGGGGTCATAATTTGAATTATTACGAGCATATATATTTCTAAGTTCATCTATATTTTCTACCACCACACCAAAATCAGGATAATTTTCTAGTGTATTGAGAGCCATTTTTGCTTTGTCTGTATTCGGATAATTTATAATTAATGCTGTATAGTCATTGATTACATTCTTATTTTCTCCTAATCCATACCATGCATTTCCACGACTATATAAGGCTTCTGCTAGTTTTTCACTTTGAGGATAACGCTTAATAAAATCATCCAAAAGAGCTATCACTTGCTTGCGATTGCCTTGGCTTTCATAAATTTTTGCTTTCATCACTTGCGAATATTGAGCATACAACGAATTTGGCGTTTGCATTACTTTATCAAACTGATGCATGGCTTTTGAATAATCGTTCTGAACAAAATAAATTTGTCCTAAAGAAAAATTAATATATTCTGTCTCAGAATCTCCCAAAGTCAAGGCTTTCATAAAATTGACTTCGGCTTCTTTATAATGCTTATTGACAGCATAAATTGTTGCTACACGAGTAAGAGCATCGACAGCTTTTTCTTTTGTAATTCCAGTCGGCGTAGATAAATATTCTTCCAATAAAACAAGTGCATTTTGTTTGGCAACACTACTATAATTTGCTTTATTAAAATTAATAACTCCCATTCCATATTTTGCATCAGCATAAAAACGACTAGAAGTAGGTATTTTTTTATAATAACTTTCAGCTTCTGTTACTTTTTGAGTATGTAAAAATGCTTCTGCTGTATAAAAATTAATAAAGTTTTGAAGTGAATCATTGAGTTGCATGTCATTTTTGAGCTGCCCAATGGCTTGATTCATTTCATTGTACGAAGATTGATTAAAAAGTTCTTTGATAGACTGCAAAGCCAAATGAACATACATTTTTTTGATTTGGTCTTGATTCTGATTTAGATTCTTCGAATCTCTAACTTTTAAATATGCCATTGCTGTTTGTGCATCTTGGTTAGAAGCTAGAGCATCAGCAGTAAATAAAATTGCTTCTGACAAATACAGACTTTGAGGAAATTTATTTTCAAACTTTTTACTTTCACTAATCAATACACTATATTCTTCTGATAAGTACAGATTTTTAAGTTTAGAATAATAGGCTTTTTCAGCTTCTGAAGGATTAAAGGCTGCTAATTCGTCATAAGTAGAAGCAGCTTTTTTGTAGTTATTTTGTTTTTCATAAATACTTGCCTTCATGAGTAAAATAGGAGAGTAAAATGCTCCACCCGCCAGTGAAGACGTTTCATAATCCAAAAACTCATCATAATTTTCTACTGCATAAAGCGTATTGAGATATTGATAAGCAACAGAGTCAGAAAGCTGTTTGCTATTTCGTTTATAACGTCCAAACCATTCATAAGCCAAATCATATTCTTTGTTGAGGTAAGCACACTGAGCTGCATAATAAAAAAGTTCAACATCGTGTCTTTCATTTGCTATTGAAGACAGAAAATCACTCAAACCTTGACATTCTTCCAAATTGTAATAGGCTTTAGCAATCAGTTTGTTTGTACTTTCTGTATATTTTTTGTCTGCCTTTGCTTGATTTAGATTTTCAATAGCTTGCTCAAAACTTCCTAATTCATAATTGATAAAACCTACATAATAACTAGCTTGAGCATAATATTCATTATTTTTTGATTGCAAAGAGGCAAAAGTACGTAGAGCTTCTTTTGTTCTTCCAATTTTGAAATACGAATATGCCAAACGAAAATTAATTTCTAATTCATCTTTTTCAGTAGGACGAGATTTTTCTAAAGGTGAAAAATAATAGGCTGCTCTTCGGTAATTTTCTTCATTGTAGAAAGAGTTGGCTAAAGCAAGTTTGAGATTATCAGCATAGAGCGTTTGTTCATATTTTGAAATAAATTCAATACTATTTTTTTCTGAGTATGATTTTTTGAGATACAACTCACAAAGTCGTACATAATAAGTCGCTTCTATTTTCTTGTTTAATTCATTCTGAGGGGAAACAGAAGAGTTTTCATAAGATAAAAAAGATAAAAAAGTTTTTTGAGCGGCCTCATAATGTTGCTGTTCGAAAAGAGTAAGGGCATTTTGGAAGGTGTTATCTAGTGGAATTGAGCCTGTAAGCGCATGATGTTGGGGAAAAGCATGCGAGAATGGCACAAAAAAAACTAGAAAAAAGTACGCACACATTCCCACCACATTATTTAGTAGATTTTGGAAAGGCATATTTAAATTAATTATAAAAGTAACAGATAGGATATTTTTAAGAAAGTCACATCTAAGAGAATTCTACATAATGCAAATTCGTTTATTTTATTAATTTTTGCAAATCTTGTTTTTTAATTTGATGTGGATAATAGGTTGATTATAAAACTTTTGTTGTTTTACAAGCCCTCTTGTTTTATTTTATTTTTATACATAAAATAAATTTATCATATAATTATATCATTAATAGCAACTAACTAAACGAAAATAATAAAGGACATTAACTGTGGTTTTTTTATGTATTCCGTAAAAGTAATTTCAAAAATTAAGATAAAATTAAAATAATTAAGGTAATTAGTTACTTCTTATAGCTAATTTAATAGCTTGAAAGATGGATATAAACAGGATTTTTGGTTTAGCTTAGAAAAGCTATCCATTCTTTATATAGTTTTTGAACAGGTAATCCCATAACATTAAAATAACTTCCATTTATTTTTTCCACTCCTATCATTCCGAGCCATTCTTGCGCTCCATACGAACCAGCTTTATCAAAAGGTTTATATTTTTGAATATAATAATCAATTTCATTTTGACTTAATTCTTTAAAAAACACTTCTGTTTCATCCGAAAAGCTATGTAACTTTGATTTTGTACAAATACAAACCCCTGTAATAACCAAATGTTTTTTACCTGAAAGAAGATGTAGCATTTCTCTAGCTTCAAATTTATTTTGAGGTTTGTTGAGTATTTTATCTTCAATGACTACAATCGTATCTGAAGTAATTAAAACTTCATTCAAAAAGTCTGAATTGTTTTCCTTTAATTCACTTTGTTGTGCTAAGGCTTTTCGTTCTGCTAATTTTTGAGCGACTTCTTTTGTTTGCCACTCAGGTAAAATATCTTCCTCTACGTCTTTTACACGCTGCTCAAACTCTATATCCATAGAAGATAAAAGCTGCTTTCTACGTGGAGAACCAGAACCTAAAATGACTTTGTAATGATGTAAAAGGTGATTTAAAAGCATGTTTTTTTTGAATTATAAGTAGTAAATAATCAACTCAAAGTTTTTTTTATATCCGTGTCAGTTCTCTAATTAGCTTGCTATGTTTTGGAAATTCTTTTGATAACTCTTCATACTTAGCTAGTTCGAAATCAGCAAAATCAAATGCTGGAGCAACTGTACAACCCGATAAAGTAAAACCATTAGGATTCTGACAACGTGAAGCAAACCAAAGTCCAGCAGGAATTACAACTTGAGGAAACTGTTTTTTTTCAATATCTAGTCCCAATACTTTTTCATGAAGATTTCCCAAATCATCAAAAAAGAAAATGGAAAGTGGATCGCCATCATAAAAATGCCACATTTCGTCAGAAGCAATACGATGAAAAGCCGAAAAAGTATCTCCTGTAAGTAAAAAATAGATAGCAGTACTGTATGCACAATTTCCAAAAAAGTTCTTGGGTAATACACTTTTAGGAATAATTCCTTCTGCACGATATGTTTCTGCAAAAAAACCTCCTTCAGGATGAGAAGTCAAATTTAGTTTTTCAATCCAATAGTCTTGATTGTGATAACTCATTGATAATAGATTTACTTGTTATATTTATTTTGCCAATTTACCTTCTTTGTTCTCAAAACGATAATCTATTTCAAGAAACTCTATTTTTCCTTTTTCTACTTTTGTAATCAGTTTTGGCGCAGATGTAATTCCTTGTAAGAATACAAAACCATTAAAATCAATAATTTTATATTCTGACTCCCATTCGTAATCTCTGTCTAACGTTTTAGTTTTAACTAATCCATTTTCTTGATAAGTAAATCTATATTCTTTTACTTTTTCAATAGATTGAAATAAAGGTGCTTTTATTAATTCTTTTTTCAATTTATTTACAGTTGTATTACTTGGTTTTTCATTCAATTTGACATAAGACAATGTATATCCTTTATAGTTTATTGTCAGTGAATCGTTTGTATGGACGGTCATTGTTTCTTCTTCATTCAGTTTGTATATTTTGTCATCTAAAGAAGTCAAGTTTAATGTGTCTCTATAAACAAATACATTAGTTTCACCACTTTTCATATTTATTCTGTCTTGAGTTTCCATTCTATGAAACTGATTTGACGTTGTGCTATAAAGAAAAATCTGAACTTTTGCTTGTTCCATAAAATTTCCTAAAGAATCATACACTCCTTTTGTTCTCCATAATTTTCCAGTTTCAATATTTTGTCCAAAACTTAGAGTTGAGATAAATAGCATTAGTAATACAAGTAGATTTTTCATGTTTTTATAGTTAAATTTTTAAATAATATACAAATATAATAAATTAAGTTACGACCTAAGTGAAGTAGGATTATTGAATTTCTTTTCAATAATTTCAACTAGAAACAAAATCTTTTTCTAAAGTATAAAACTAAAACCCTAAATTTGCAAGACACAAATTTTAAATAAATAATTTTGTGAAACTTATCCACTATGAAAAACTACGTAAAATTCAAGCCTAAAGACAAAAGTTTATTCTTTCCGACCTTAAAAAAGAGAGTAGATGATTATTTTATTACCAACAATATTAGTAAAAATGCAAATACAGGTATGGTAATCAAGACGATTATTTTACTATCTGCCTATATTTTACCTTTTATTTATATTTTAGCTTACAACCCTAGTTTTATCATTTCTACTGTTTTATGGTCAATAATGGGACTAGGTATTGCAGGAATTGGGATGAGTGTGATGCATGATGCAAATCATGGTTCGTATTCTCGTTCGGAATGGATAAACAAACTCTTAGGCAATACACTTACTTTGGTAGGTGGCTCGGTCGATAATTGGAAAGTACAACATAATTTATTGCACCATACTTTTACAAATGTAGTTCATCAAGACGATGATATTTCTGATAAATTTGTTTTGCGTTTTTCTCCCCATACAGAAGTAAAGTGGTTTCACAAATATCAATATATTTATGCTTTCTTTTTTTATGGATTACAAACTATTTATTGGGTTTTTGTAAAGGATTTTCTTCAATTTAAGCGTTATGTCATAAAAGGAGAAAAAAAATGGTTTACATTTATCAAATTAATTTTATCCAAGATTATATATACTTTTGTAATCATATTACTTCCTATTGTATTTTTTGATATTCCTGTTTTGAATGTAGCCATAGGTTTTTTGGTCATGCAATTTGTAGCAGGATTAGTCCTAACAGTTATTTTTCAGTTGGCGCATACTGTTGAAGGAACTACACATCCATTGCCTAACGAAAAAAATGAAATTACACAAGATTGGGCAATCCATCAAATGAACACAACCGTAGATTTTGCACCAAAAAACAAGCTGCTCTCGTGGTATATTGGAGGTCTGAATTTTCAAGTAGAACATCATTTATTTACCAAAATTTGTCATATTCATTATCCTGAAATCTCTAAAATAGTACAACAAACGGCTGCTGAATTTGATATTCCTTATTTAATGAATGAAAGTTTTTCTGATGCACTTATTGCTCATATAAACGCACTCAAAAGATTTGGCAAAGAAGAAAGTGGATTGTTGATTTAAAAAAATAAGTGTGCTGTTGTTTGGTCTAAACTATTGTCAGAGTTATTTTGGATTACCAAAAACTACTGACAAAGTTTTCCTGTTGATTTGAATATATTCATCCAATTTTATAAATTCAATACTCATTTTCTTATAAAACCTGCTCTTTAAATATCGTTTCTAATGCTTTTTTGGGGTCACTATCTAATCCAGAGTAGGTTTTAGAACTTTGAATGATTGTGCTTCTGCTGGCTGTTAGCCATCCAAAACGTTCGGATAATTCTAATTGACCTATTTTTCCACTGGCAGAATTTCCTTCACAAACCAGTTTCCAAGCCTTTAAATAATCATTCAATAATTCTAATTCTATTTCACATGAAAATGTCTTTAATTTTGTTTCATTAATAGTGTATTTGATGTCTAAAAACTTTTTTCGTTTACAAAAAACGATAACACCTACATTAAAGAATTCTTCTCGTTCTACTTTTGGAACAATACGAATGATGGCGTATTTGAAGGTAAATTTGTCTTGTATATTTTGCCTATCTTGCATAATTAGCTTCTTTAACTAATAAGTCAATATTAGAGAGTTTGGTAGTTATAAATTCGATATAGGCTTCTCTCATTTCTTGTGGACTTAAACTGATAGATTCACTCATCAACCAATCTTCTGGAATAGTCGATACAATATCAATAATTACATCTTTACTTAATAACTGCTTAATTTCGGTTGCAGCCTCAGTTAGTTTTTCGGCTTTACTTAAAAGAACGTGGTCTTTAATGAGTGGGAATGTTCTTGTCAGATGACTTTTCCAATTATCCCAGTTGTGATGAAAATAAAAACTAGCTCCATTGTCGATTATCCATAATTCATTATTCCAATGTAATAGGTTTGTATTTTTATCTGTTCGGTCGATATTACTGATAATACTATCCAAAATTACTACTTTAGAAGCAATCATTTTATCTACATCATTTACTAAAGGGTCGTAGGTAATAGCAGACGATAAAAACTGCAAACCAAGGTTTAGACCAACACTAAATTTGAGTAAATCTTGAATTTCTTCATCAGGCTGACTCTTACTAAATGATTCATCAAGATTCATAAATACAAGTTCAGGAACTTTCAAGCCTATTGCTCGTGCCATTTCGCCACCAATAAATTCTGCGATTAAAGCCATTTTTCCTTGTCCTGCACCTCTAAATTTTAGGACATACAAAAAATCATCATCACCTTTGACAATAGCAGGAAGCGAACCACCTTCTCGTAAAGGTTGCAAATATTGAATAACATCTATGGTTCGAATATCTAATTTTTTCATCAACAAAAATACTCAAAATATAAATCTTTTTACAACTATTTTCAAAATCTGATTGCAGTTTTTACTTTATTTCATTTCTAATGATTCCATTTCAGTAAAATTATCAAAATTTTAAACTTCAATTTAGAATTTCTAAAAGTCCTAATAATTAATTACAGGCAAATGCTAGGGCAAACGCACGAAAATAAAATGTGTGATTTTACACTCTTTTTGACCTATTTTTTTAGTTTTAAAATTCAAGCGAGGACGCTTGAATTAGACAAAAACTGGTTTAAGCGTCCTCGCTTGAACCAATTCTTAAAAAATAAAATTTCGTGCGTTTGCCTTAGGCAAATGCTGTATTTAGACCAAAAACTAAATTTTATCCTTATTTTTGATATTCTGTTTAAATTGTTTTCGTTTTCTTACCTCATTCACATGTCAAAATTCTCTTTCATTGTTCCTTATCGCAACCGAGACACAAAAATAGCCAAACGCTGTTTGCTTTCTCTTCAGCATCAAAAACTCATTCAAAGAAATGATACAGACTATGAAGTCATTTTTATAGATTATGGAAGTGATATTTCTATTTCGGATGAGTTAGAAGATTTTTGTGAAAATTTGGATAAAGTAAATTATGTTTTTAATGAAGTAAGAGGAATGTTTTGGTCACGTTCGGCTTCTATCAACAACGGCATTTATTTAGCAAAAGGAGAATATTGTATTATTGCTGATGTAGATATGATTTATTCACCTAATTTTTTGGAAGAAGTCGATAAAAACGCAACTCAAAATACACTTTTGCATTATCAATGTTTTTATTTGAATGAAGACTTTGAGTATGATAAATATCAGGAAAATCATAGCTTAAATATTGAAAATCCGAATCAATTTGAAAAGAGTAGTAAAGAATCGGCTATGGGAATTGTCGTTATTCCAACAGAAAAACTAAAAAAAATAGGAGCTTTTGATGAATATTTTAGGCTTTGGGGAATAGAAGATAAAGATTTGAATAGACGATTATTGAACTATAAGTATGAGAAAAATAAAGATAAAAAGTTAGAAATGAAATGGCTCAATGCTGAAAAATCGCCTGTTTTTCATCAATGGCATCCAGCAGCAAATAATCCATTAGCACAACCAAAAGGCTGGGAAAAAATCGTAATTGACCATTATCACAATAAATATGATAAGCCAGAACTTACTATTCACACGAAAACAAATGGAATAGAAATAGGAAAAGTTTATACAAAAGAAGAACGTCCTGCATTAAAAGTGTATGAAAGTACTCAATTAGATTCTAACCTCATTATTACTAATTATAGTTTTGAGTTTCCTATCGAAAAAGCCTATTCTTCTTTTGCAAGTCAGTTTATGAAATTAGAAAAAAACGAACCTCTTATTCTAAACCAATCCTTTTCTTTAATCGATGAAAAAGCAACCAGTAAAGCTGCAAAAGGAGTAAAGAAAATAAATACGCTTTTAGAAAAAGTAAAGGTTTCATACAGAATGACCGAACTTTTGAAACATACTTACGGAAATATAGATTTTTATCAAGTTCGTGATTTTCTATTTTATTTTATCGTCGATTTTGAGAATTTTATTGAAGATTATTATTACAAACAAGAAAATGGAAAAAATGGAAAGCCTGAAAAAATCACATTGATTTTATTCAAAAAGTAGTTTATATTAACTATACCAATTCAGAAACAGGCAAAACATTTACAGTTAGATTGGAATTAGACAAATCAATATCTTTCAATTCTACTTCTTGAAGTGTATTAGGCAAAGAAACATTATAGGCTTGATTTACACGAACATAATTTTCTGTAAATCCAAAGATTTTGTCTTCTTTGACTTCATTTTCCCACAAAACTATCTTGGCTTTTCCTAATTGAGATTGGTAAAAATAATTTCGTTTTTTATCAGAAAGACTATGTAACATCTTCGAACGCTCGGCACGAACTTTTTTAGGAACTGCATTTTTCATATCAGCAGCCTTTGTATTTTGGCGTTCTGAATAAGTAAAAACATGCAAATAAGAAATATCTAAGCTATGCAGAAAATTATATGTTTCCATAAAATGTTCTTCACTTTCGCCTGGAAAACCAACAATTACATCGACACCAATACACGCATCAGGCATTAGATTTTTAATTTTTTCTATTCTTTCACTATACAAACTCGTTTTATAACGACGACGCATAAAACGCAAAATCTCATCGCTACCCGACTGTAAAGGAATATGAAAATGAGGCACAAACCTTTTAGAATTAGCTACAAATTCGATAATTTCATCAGATAATAAATTAGGTTCGATAGACGAAATACGAAAGCGCTCAATTCCTTCTACTTTATCCAGTTCTTGTACAAGTTCGAAAAAAGTATGAACACGCTCATTGTTTATCAAGCCATAATCACCTGTATTTACACCTGTCAAGACAATTTCTTTTACTTTTGTAGCTGCAATTTCTCTTGTAGCTTTCAAAATATTTTCTACTGTATCACTTCTGCTATTTCCTCTAGCAAGTGGAATCGTACAAAAAGCACAATTATAATCACAACCATCTTGAACTTTCAAAAATGTACGTGTACGGTCGCCGAATGAATAAGCTGTATTAAAATCAGTCGCTTGTGAAATTTCAGAAGCGCAAAGTTGAACAGTATCTTTTTGCTCAAAATCATTCAAAACTTCAAACAAACGGAATTTTTCGGCTGCTCCCAAAACGGCATCAACACCTTTTATAGTAGCAATTTCTTGTGGTTTGAGTTGAGCATAACAACCAATAATAATTACAAAAGAATTTGGCGATGTTTTTTTAGCTTGTTTTACAATCTGCTTACACTTTTTATCTGCGTTTTCTGTAACCGAACAGGTATTGATGACAAAAATATCTGGATTTTCAGCAAATTCGACACGCTCATAACCACGCTCTTCAAACTGACGGGCAATAGTTGAGGTTTCAGAAAAATTGAGTTTGCAACCCAAGGTGTAAAAAGCTACTTTACGCATAAATTAATTACGAATTACGAATTACGAATTTGATGTAGTAATTATCTACAGTTCGTGTTCTTATTATTAAATTATTGTTCGTGTTTTAATGATAGCAACACCAACAAGTAAGAAAGTCTGATCTAGTTACAGCAAAGGTACGAAATAAAATAAAATTTGCATTTATGAAAAAATACACTTTTATTAGCTAGGCTAAACAAAAATGTAAAAACTGAACTTATTTTTCAAAGAATTAGTTTGATTTTTATAAACCTTTTAAGTCTGTAAAATGGGGATTTAGCTCAGTTGGCTAGAGCACTTCGCTAGCAGTGAAGGGGGCAGTGATGTTAAGTTCTAATTGATTTTGTATTTTTGTTTTTTTATTGACAGAATAAAATTTGGTTTATGGAATTTAGTGACTTTATCAGAAACATGGAAGATAGCCGTAGAAGTCAAGGTCAGCGTTACTCTTTTGAATCTATGATGTGGATGATTTTTTTGAGTATTGCTTGTGGCTATGAGAGTAGTCGTAAAATGGCTACTTTTTGTATTTCTTATCAAGACGTATTTATAGATTATTTTGATTTAAAACATGGTACTCCTAGTTATGGCACTTTTCATACTTTTTTATCTTATTTAGATAGTTTATCTTTTGCAGCCTCTTTTAATACTGTTATGCTTTCTCATTCGGAATTAGAAAAAGGAGATTGGATAGCAGGAGATGGACAAACTCTATGTTCTACCGTTAGTTCTTCTCATACAAGCAAACAAGATTATGTTAGTGTAGTGAGTTTATTTTGTCAAAAAACAGGTTTGAGTATTTTATTGAAAGATTATATGAATAAAGATAAACAAGAATCAGAAGCTAAAATAGTTTTAGAGTTACTACTTAAGAATTTGAAAGACAAAGGCTTAATGTTTACATTGGATGCTCTACATTGCCAAAAAAAACATTAAAAAGTATTGTCGCTAGTGGAAATGACTTTACAGTTCAAGTAAAAGGAAATACTCCAAAGTTACTAGCTAGTTTAGAAACTACACTACTTACTACTACTCATAGAGACACTCACATTATAGAAAAAAAAAGAATGGCATAAAAACAACTTGGCAATGCTACTGCTACGATTATGTGCAAAAAGTGAAAGAATGGCAGTGCATTGAAACAATTATCGTAATTTATAAAACAGTTATTGAACCTACTAAAGTAACTCCTACTCGTCGTTATTATGTTTCAAATAAAAAACTAGAAGAGGGATTCTCAGCCAAGTCATTTAATGTAGGTATTAGAGGGCATTGGGATATTGAAAATAAAGCACACAGAAATAAAGATATTGTATTCAAACAGGATGATAACAAAGTTAAAAATAGTAAACATGCAGTAAATAGAGCTATTTTCAATACTATAGCACTCAATTTCCTAATAGATAAATATTCTGAAAATGTAATGTATAACCAAATTTTATTTCGTACACAGTTTCAAAAAATATGCTTTAAAAAGAGAACTTAACATCACTGGTGAAGGGGGGCATCGGTTCGAATCCGATATTACCATAGTTTTCAAAGGCTAATATCGCCATTTTCGATGTCCCTACTGATGATAACTTACAAAAAAAATAAAACATGATTAAATATCCTACTTTGTGTAACACCATTTAAAAAAAGAATTAGAAAGTGAGAATTTAAACTATCAAGACAACTTTGAGATATCAGACATAATTTGCTCAGTTACTTATTCTAATAATGACTTGAAATTTATTCATCATCTTCATCATCGTCTTCTTGCATAGCTGCAAGTTCTGCTCGTTTGGCAATTACGCCACGTTCTACATATTCGACTATTTTTGTAGCAATATCTACTTGTGTAGCCGTTTCTATTCCTTGCAAACCAGGAGAAGAATTTACTTCCAAAACCAAAGGTCCTCTATCGGAAATCAAAATATCTACACCAGCAACAGAAAGTCCCATTACTTTAGCAGCTTTTACGGCTGTTTTGCGTTCTATTTTTGAGAGTTCTATGATATTACTTTGCCCTCCTCTATGAAGGTTTGAACGAAACTCTCCTTCTTTTCCTTGTCGTTTCATCGAACCAACTACCTTTCCGTCCACTACAAAAGCACGAATATCAGCACCTCCAGCTTCTGCAATAAATTCTTGAATCAAAATATTAGCTTTCAAACCAGAAAATGCTTCGATAGTTGATTTTGCAGCTTGTGCTGTATCTGCCAAAACAACACCTAATCCTTGTGTTCCTTCTAAAAGTTTTATCACAACAGGTGTTCCTCCTACTTCACTAATAAGCATGTCGACTTCTTTGTCTTTTGGAAATTTAGCAAAAACCGTTTTAGGAATTCCGACACCTATTTTTGATAATAATTGAAGGCTACGAAGTTTGTCCCTAGATTGTGAAATACTTTGTGAACTATTGGCACAAAAAGTATCTCGCATTTCAAACTGACGAACTACGGCTGTTCCGAAATAAGTAACAGATGCTCCAATTCTTGGAATAATGGCATCGTATTGACCCAGTAATTTTCCTTTGTAATAAATTGTTGGAAGTCCTTTTTCCATTCCAAAATGACATTTGGTATGGTCAATGACTCTAGCTGTATGCCCTTTTTGTTTGATGGCTTCGATGAGCCTACGTGTAGAATACAAAGTATCACTTGTAGAGAGAACTGCAATTTTCATTTCTTTTTCTTGGGTAGAGGCAATAAATAGGTTTGTGAACAATCTACCAAAAAACGTTTGCTTAATAACTTTCTACCAAGCAAAATTGGGTAGCGCATGTTTTTTCGGTTTGTAAGTGTAAAATAGGTCTTATAATCGCTTCGTCCGATACGTACACGAGTATGGATTTTGTAACGAGTTTGTGCTACTCCGTTTGAGCTACGCACTTTGGCTTGAGAAAACTCCTCCAATTTATATTCTTTTTCTTGATAATCTTCATGAGTGGGATCTAAAATCGAAAAACACAAAAACTGTTTTCCTTCTTCTTCTATTACCCTAATATTATGACAATGTAGTGAAGAGGTATAAGCTCCTGTATCTGTTTTGGCATCTATTAAAGGAACTCCCAAATCAGTCAGTCCCACTTCTTCTACTCTTCCAATAATTTCCATTTTATGCTCGTTTTTTTGTAAAAATTTTCAAAATTATAATCTAAAACTTACTAATTTGTTTAGCTTTACAGAAAATCAATTAGGAATAGAATTAAATACCAACAACTACTATTTTATCAAAAAAGCTCAATGTATGTTTAGAAAAGCACATTTTAATCTTTTATTTTGGATAGGAATAAGTACTCTTAGCCTCACTATTTTTAGTTGTCAAACAAAGAAAAGCGAAATAAGTCAGAATAGCGAATCTAGCACTAGAAATTTTGGAACAAAAGACAAAATAATTTTAGATTCAGACCCAAGTAAAGAAATTAACTTAGAAGACGACAAACAAAATTTTGACGCTTTTATGAAAATTAGAAGCTCTATTGAAGGTTTGGATAGTTCGAATCAAACAAAAGAAAGTATTTACTATTGGGAAGGAAGTATTTATTCTTTCATTGATGGTCAGCGTAGTAAAAAGATACTGGGAATGAAAGGTTTTAGTGTATCAAGATGGCTAAAGACAGATTCTTCAAGACAATTATTGACTAGAGAAGTCGCTTTATATACAGACCCAAAAACAGGAAAGATTTTGGAGAAGATGAACAATCCTCTTTTAGATGAAAAAATTGATTCCGTGGAAATTATTCATGTTTGGAATAACCCTGTAAATCAACGATTCCCATATAACATCAAAGAAAACTATGAACAAAACCATAAGGAAAGTACAGTTTATGGCATTCCTTATAGTGAATTAGGCGAAGATATTGTTTGTTTTTATGCTGATATTTTTCTGACTTATCCGTCACTTATCACTCGCAAAGAATTTCCTCAAAATGTACAAAGTGATTTGTATCAAGGTGCAGAATTATTTCAGTTTTTTGTAAAAAAATCAGATTTAGAAAATCCAATGCTGACAGATGTTCCTGCTACTATTTCTTGGACACGTATAGGACAATGGCTTCCTTTTATGAATATGGGTGATAGAAAAGGGTATTTGGTATATCAGTGTAGAGGTTATAAAGTTTTGGAAGGGTTTGAAGGGTTGCCAAAAGATGTAAAAGACTATGTAAGAGCAAAACAACCTATTTTTGAACACGCTCCGACAGAATATTCTCAACCAAATGAAACGAGTTGGTCATATTTTAAGAAGGTTAAGGAGAATAAAAAAATAGAGATTGGAGAATAAAAAATTTTATTTCCATGCAGACTGTACCTATACTTAATTATTTCCCCTTCTTTATCGTATTTGGTAACTTCTTCTTTTTACTTACTTGTGAAAGCAAAATGGCAGGTAAAAGACTTACCAAAATAATTAGTAATGCAGGCAAAGCTGATTGAGCTACAAATTCTTGGTCTGCAAGTTCGTAGGCTTTTGTAGCAAGTGTATCATAATTAAAAGGGCGTAAAATAAGTGTCAGAGGTAATTCTTTACTCACATCTACAAAAACCAAAAGTAAAGCTGTCAGCATAGCAGGGCGAAGAAGTGGTAAAGTTATTTTGAAAAATGTCTGTGTCGAATTTTTACCTAACATTTTTGATGCAGACTCTAAAGAACTTCCTATTTTAATTAATTGACTTTCAACAGGTTGAAAACCAACCGACAAAAAACGAACAGAATACGCATAAATCAAAGAAACGACAGTTCCAGAAACAAACAAACCGATTTTTATATCAAAATTATTAAGTAAAAAGGAATATAACTTTTTATCAATCCAAAGAAAAACACCCAAAACTCCCACAGCAATCACAGCCCCTGGAACAGCATAACCCATAGTAGCAATTCGACTGATAGATTTTTGAAAGAATAATGAAAAAGGGTAATTTTTGATGTAACGAATAAAACTGTAATAATTTATTTTTTTGCCATTGTTGTTATCGTTACCTCTGCCGTTGTCCCCACTGACGAATACACTACCCCTCCTGCCGTTGTTGGTGTCCCCACCAACGACATGTAAACTATTAATTCGTTTTTGAAAAAGACCTAATAAAATAGCTACAATCACAACTACAAAAGCACTTAAAAAAGCCAAAGTAATTGTATGAGAAGCCAAATCATAAATTTCTTGATTCAAAACTTCGCTTATTCCTTTATCTTGAAATTCTTTGACTGTCCAAAAAATAAGCTGCAAAACAGGAAACCCAAAGGCAAAACAAAAAATAAAACTACAAAAAATTAAAGCGAGAGTTTGCTGATAAAAACTCAGTTTTTTTCTAGGCATTTGAGCCGTATTTTTATCATCTGAAAAACCCATCCTACCACGTTGTTTTTTTTCCAAAATCACTAAGAAAACAATCACTCCCAAAAGACACAAAGCCAGTCGCAGAGCAGCCTTTACATCTCCAAACTTAGCCCACGCACTAAAAATACCTGTTGTAAAAGTCTGGATTCCGTAATATTTGAATGTTCCGTATTCATTCAAAACTTCCATCAAGACAAGAAAAAGTCCACCAAAAATAAACGGACGAGCAAGTGGCAAAACAACCTTAAAAAAAGTATAGAAAGAGGATTTCCCTAGCATCTTTGAAGCCTCCCAAACACTTCCTAATTGATTCGAAAAAGCTGTTTTGCTTACTGCATAGACATACGGATAAAGAGCCAAAGACAAAATAAAAACACCTCCAAAATCTGACATAATTTGTACAGAAGGTAAATCATTTTCTCTCAAAAAAATACCAACTCCACCTGTATAAGAAAGTGTAGCAGCGTAAGTATAAGCCAAAATATAAGCAGGAATAGCAAGAGGCAATACCAACGCCCACTCAAAAAATTTACGTCCAAAAAAATCCGTTGTAGAAACAAGCCAAGCCGTCGGAACACCAAAAAAAAGCACTCCCACACTCACACCAAAAAGCATTTTGAGAGAGCCTAATGTATAATCCAATAAAAGATTTTTGGCAATATGATTCCAAGCTGTACTACTTTCACCATCAAAAGCTGTAAAAAGATACAAAATTGGCATACTCCACACCAAAAGAAGCCCAATTACTAAAAAATAAGACAAGAAAGAAGAAAAAATCGATTTTATTTTAGACATTTAGATAAAATTCAATACTTTTTGCTAATTTTGTGAGCAGAATAATTTATCTTACAAAGGTAAAAAACTATTGATTATTTAAACCTATAAGGTTTTGAAAACCTTATAGGTTTGTGTATTTTTAGTCTATTAAAAAAACATTCTAGTTATCTTTCAACCGTTGCTTGTGTTCCACGAGCGACAGTTTAATAAAAAATACTATGCTCAAACATTTGCTTATCGATAATTATGCGCTCATAGAGCATTTAGAAATCCAGCCAGATTCTCATCTCAACGTCATTACAGGCGAAACAGGTGCAGGAAAATCTATCTTGCGTGGTGCATTAGGACTTTTGGCAGGAAACCGAGCAGACACAAAAGTGCTTCTCAATCCTGATGGCAAATGTGTCATTGAAGGTACTTTTGATATTGCAAATTATAACCTTAAAAAAGTTTTTGAGAAAGAAGATGTAGAATACGACACAACATGTATTATCAGAAGGCAAATTTCGCCAAATGGTCGTTCAAGAGCTTTCATTAATGATACACCTGTTCCTTTAGATTCACTCAAAAAAATTGCTGTTCGTTTGATGGATATTCACGCCCAACACGATACTATGCAGCTTTTTTCGAATGATTATCAGAGAGATGTTTTGGATTTGTATGCCAATACAAAAACACTTTTGGAGATGTATGGACATGAGTTTAAGCAATACAGAAAAATCATAAAGAAATATGAAGAGCTAAAAAATGAAGAGATACGACTTCGAAAAGAGTACGATTATAACATGCATCTTTTGGAAGAACTAGAAAAAGCAGATTTAGAAAAAATAAATAAAGAAGAACTAGAACAAGAGTTAGAACGCCTTGAAAATGTAGATTTTATCCGAACTCAAATGTCGATTGCCTTTAATTCTTTGTCTGATGAAGAATATTCGGCTGAAAATATTTTGAGAGAAGCTGTTCATGCGCTTTCAAAAACGAGTTCTTTTTCACCTTCTTTCAATGCACTTTATGAGCGTTTGAATAGTGCTATGATAGAAATTCAAGATATTTCGAAAGAAATTGAAATCGAATCTGGTGAGTTAGTAACAGACGAAGAAACGGCAGGAATTGTAAAACAAATTTTGAGTGCTTTGTATCATTTGGAAAACAAACACAATGTTCAGAGCAGTGAAGAATTAATACAAATTCGTGATGAAATTGCTGATAAAGTAAGAAAAGTAGAAAATTTTGATGATGATTTGAAAGACTTAAAAGAAGAGATTTTAAGAAGTAAATCCTATTTGACAGATTTAGCAAATCAACTTACCGAACAAAGAAAGTCAGTTGTAGAAGATACACAAAATGAAATAAATTACCTTTTGGGAGACTTAGGAATGCCAAATGCTCGTTTTCAAATCGAAATTACGCCTATTTCTCTTAGCCCATCTGGTGCTGATTTGGTAGAATTTTGGTTTTCAGCAAATAAAGGAATTTCTCCACAGCCATTGAAAGATGTCGCTTCTGGTGGAGAATTTTCTCGTTTGATGTTGTGTATAAAATACCGTTTGGCAAAACACATTTCACTTCCTACACTCGTTTTTGATGAAATTGATACAGGTATTTCGGGAGAAATTGCCCTCAAAATGGGTAAAATCATTCAAGATATGTCCAAAACACACCAAGTTTTGATTATTAGTCATTTACCACAAGTTGCCTCACAGGGAAGTACACATTATTTTATTTACAAAGACAACTCATCTGACCGTACTGTTTCAAGAATCAAAAAACTCTCAAACGATGAGCGAGTAAAAGAAATTGCTCAAATGATTGGAGGTTCTACGCCAAGTACGAGTACGTATAATAGCGCAAAGGAACTTTTGCAAGTGAAATAAAAAGAATCATTTATTTTTACAAAAAAAATCATGAAAATACCTAAGTACGATAAATTTATAATTCCAACTTTGAAAGCATTAAAAAAACTTGGTGGTTCAGGTTCTATTGATGAAATTAATGAAACTGTGTATTTACTTGCAGAATTATCAGAAGAAATTTTGGAAGTTCAACACGATGAAAATGGCGTGCAAAGTGAGGTTGATTATCGTTTAGCTTGGGCAAGAACATACTTAAAGAAATATGGAGTTATAGAAAATTCTTCTCGTGGTGTTTGGTCATTAATAGATAATGAACTAGCCCCAGAAACTTTCAATTCTGATGAAATTGTAAAAAAAGTAAGAGAACTGACTTATCAAAGTAGAAAAGAGAAAAATACAAACATAAAAAACGAAGCAAAAGAAGAGGTAGAAGAAAATATAGACTGGAAAGAAAATTTAATATCAACTATCCTACAAATCGAACCCTCAGCTTTTGAAAGGCTTTGTCAAAGGATTCTTAGAGAAAGTGGTTTTGTGCAAGTGGAAGTAACTGGAAAAAGTGGAGATGGAGGAATTGATGGTAAAGGTATTGTTAGAATGAATGGTTTCTTGAGTTTTCACGTATTCTTTCAATCTAAGAGATATAAAGGCTCTGTTGGTTCGGGTGATGTGAGAGATTTCAGAGGTGCAATGCAAGGAAGAGCAGACAAAGGTCTTTTTATAACAACAGGAAATTTCACAAGAGAAGCTGTAAAAGAAGCCACTAGAGATGGTGCGCCTCCTATTGATTTAATTGATGGAGATTTATTATGTGATAAATTGAAGGAGCTTTCATTAGGGGTTAAAACAGAACTTATAGAGGAGGTTTCAATTAATACAGAGTGGTTTAAGAGAATATGAATATGGTATTTCTGATACAATTAGCTCAGTAAAACATCAAGATATAAAGTGAGTAATTTTTATTTCAACTCTTATTTATTTTCAAATAAAACTAACTTTACATAAAAAATAAAATCTAGCATTGTCAGACGCTTTCATAAGTGTCAGACAATTTTAAAATATATAAACTGTAATGATAGATATTTCAAAAATTCCTTCGCCTTGTTTTGTTTTGGAAGAAAAACTCCTTCGCCGAAATTTAGAAATTTTGGATAGTGTACAAAAGCAAACAGGAGCGCATATTATTTGTGCTTTAAAAGGCTTTTCGATGTTTAGTACATTTCCTTTGGTGCGCCAGTATTTACATGGTTGTACATCTAGTTCGCTTTATGAAGCTCGTTTGGCTTTTGAGGAATTTGGACAAGAAGTTCACGCCTACGCACCTGCTTATACAGATAAAGAATTTGACGAAATAATGACGTATGTAAATCATATTAGTTTCAATTCTCTTTCTCAATATGAACGTTTCAAAGATAAATTAGCCAAAAACGAAGCAAAAACAAGCAAAAAAATATCAGCAGGTTTGCGTATCAATCCCGAATATTCAGAAGTAGAAACCGATTTATACAATCCTTGTGTGCCAGGTTCCAGGTTCGGACTCACTTTTGATAAAATAGGCGAAAACCTTCCAGAAGGAATTGAAGGATTACATTTTCATACACTTTGTGAGCAAGGTTCGGATACATTAGAGCGCACACTTATTCATGTAGAAGAAAAATTTGGACATCTTTTGCATCAAGCAAAATGGCTTAATATGGGTGGTGGGCATCATATCACTAGAAAAGATTATGATGTAGAGCTTTTAGTAAAACTACTCAATAGAATAAAAGAAAAATATAATGTTCAAATTATCCTAGAACCAGGGGAAGCTATCGGTTGGCAAACAGGTTATTTGGTGGCTTCTGTTCAAGATGTGATGGATAGTAGAGGGATTGAGGTCGCTATTTTAGATGTTTCTTTCACGGCTCACATGCCAGACTGTTTGGAAATGCCCTATAAACCTAAAATTTGGAATGCAGAAGATGCTACTACAAGTTCGAAGAGTGAAGGAAAATACGTTTATCGTTTTGGTGGCTCTACGTGTTTGGCAGGAGATTTTATCGGAATGGGAGATTATGCCTTTGAAAATGAATTGAAAATTAATGATAAAATAGTTTTTGATGATATGATTCATTACACAATGGTCAAAACTTCTACTTTTAATGGCGTTCCACATCCAAGTATTGGCATTTGGAAAGAAAGCAATGAATTTCAATTAGTTAGAGAAATTGGTTATGAAATGTTTAAGAATAAATTGTCTTAGAACAAAAATAATTAAAGGTACGTTTATTTAAAAAATAAACGTACTCACAAATCAGAAAAAATATGAAAGACCAAGAAATATACTCAAAGCTATTTTTACTTAACTCTGACAACTTAAAACAAGAGTTATTAAATTTTATGGATTATTTACTCACAAAACAGTTTTCAGAAACTAAGACAAAGAAAACTCCTCAATTTGGTTGTGCAAAAGGAAAATTCAGAATGAGTGATGATTTTGATGAACCTTTAGACCATTTTGACGAATATATGCCCAATTAATCAAAAAATTGAATGAATATTTTGCTAGATACACATGCTTTAATTTGGTTTTTTGAAGGCGATAAAAAATTAAGTAATAAGGCAAGAAAAACTATACAAGAACCGAAGAATACTATATTTGTGAGTGTAGTAAGTTTTTGGGAAATTGTTATTAAAATAAGTATAGACAAATTGGAGATGGATTTGTCAATGGAAGAACTACAAAAATTAGTTTGGGAAAATGGAATACAAATCCTTCCTATAAAAATAGAACATACATTTTTGCTGAGAAATTTACCGTATTTTCATAAAGACCCATTTGATAGATTACTTTTTGTACAAGCATCATCTGAGAACATGAATTTGGTAAGTTGTGATGTTATTTTTGATGATTACTTAGATAGCAGTTCAATTAGTAGAATTTGGTAGAACAAATTAAAAATCAATGATTAAAATCGTTTTTGATGATATGATTCATTATACAATGGTCAAAACTTCTACTTTTAATGGAGTTTCTCATCCAAGTATCGGAATTTGGAAAGAAAGTAATGAATTTCAATTAGTTCGAGAAATTGGTTATGAAATGTTTAAGAATAAACTTTCTTAGAAAGAATCTGAAACACACTCTTTACAAAAAAAACTTTTTTCACAGAGTGTGTTTTTCCTTACTCACAGTCCAAATCCCTAAGTGTTTCTTGAAAAGAAGAAATATCAGCACTACTATAACAACCTGAAATATATGCTTCTAAAGCAGCTTTATAGGCATTACAGTTTGCAACTGAATTTGGGTCAGAAGAATAAGCTTGGGCAGTAACAGTAATATCATTGGCTAAAGAAATACAATCATTATTATTATCTTCATCTCTTTCACAAGAAGTCAAAGTACTTGAAAAAACTACTATTGTTACAATAAAGAATATTTTAGAAAAAAATTGAGGTAACTTCATTTTAATATCAGTTTGTGGTGTATCTAAAGTAAAATTAAACTTTTAGAGCTTTTATTATTGATTATTTGCTCTCAGTTTAAAGATACAAAATAGTTATCTAAATTTGGAGTACGACGATTTTCCCTTGTCTATAAAATACAAAATTCTCAATAGTCTTTTACAAAAAAAGCTCTTGATAATAGTTCAACTTGGATAGTTGTTGTTCCTTCTTACCTTTTTAAAAAGATAATTCAAGATTTTCCCCTTTTTTTATTCATTAAATTTGAGTTTTTTTGTAAGTTGTATAAAATTTTACAAAAATCTTTTTTCAGTATGAATAAATCGCTACGTTTCCCTTCTTTTTTTTCTGCTCAGTTTGTGCCTACATTTTTTGCAGTTCTTTTTTTCGTTTCTACTTCGCTTTTTGTGTCGTCGTGTAAACCTACACAATCTACCACGGATAATTCCACTAAAAAAGACACAACAAATACAGCCAATGAATTTCTTGTTCCGATAGAAGAATCTGAAAATCAATTTAAAAAAGATATTCCAGAGCCAATTTGGAAACCCAAAAAAGGAAGTTATCATGCTACCAAAACAAAAGAATTTGATTTACTTCATACAAAACTTAATATTACTCCAGATTGGGAAAGACAGTGGGTTTACTCAACAGCTACTCTGACAGTTCAGCCTCATTTTTATGACCAAAATAAAATTGATTTAGATGCAAAAGGACTAGCAATAGAATCTATAAAACTCTTGGCAGGAAGTTCAAAAAACCAAACTACAAAGCCGTTGCGTTGGGATTATGATGGAAAGTGGCTCACTATTCGTTTGGATAGAGAATATAAAAAAGATGAAAAAATAACAGTAGAAATAAATTATATAGCCAAACCAAATGAGGCAATTTGGACAAATAGTGTACTTTCAAATATTGAAGAAGAAGGTTTTTTCTTTATCAACCCAGAAGGCAAAACAAAAGGAAAACCAAAACAGATTTGGACACAAGGCGAAACGTCAAACAATTCCATGTGGTTTCCAACTTTTGAAGGTTCTAATTTTAGAGGAACACAAGAAGTTTTAATTACTGTAGCTGATTCTTTACAGACACTTTCAAATGGAAGACTTGTTTCTTCTCAAAAAAATAATGACGGAACACGTACCGATTATTGGAAAATGGAAAAGCCTCATGCGCCCTACCTTACAATGGTTGCCGTAGGAGAATTTGCAATTATTGAAGACAAATGGAAAGATGTCCCTTTGTATTATTACACCGAAAAATGGCACGCTCCGTATGCAAAAGATGTTTTTGGTAAAACGCCTGAAATGATAGAATTTTATTCCAACTACTTAGATTATCCATATCCTTGGGAAAAATACGCTCAAATTATCGTTCGTGATTATACTTCGGGTGCAATGGAAAATACAAGTGCTTCCGTTTTTATGGAAGGGCTTTTAGTAGATAAGCGTTCGGTTCAAGACCACGACTGGGAAGGAATTATTTCTCATGAACTCTTCCATCAATGGTTTGGAGATTTGATGACAGCAGAATCTTGGGCAAATCTTGCCATGAACGAATCTTTTGCTGATTATGGAGAGTATCTTTGGTTAGAGCATAGCAAAGGAAAAAAAGATGCCGACCAAAATATTGCCAATGAAAAAACAAGCTATTTTAGAGAATCTCAAGCCAAAAGAGAGCCTATTATTCGTTATTTTTATACAAGTGAGGATGATATGTTTGATTCTCATTCTTATGCAAAAGGTGCAGTAGTTTTGAATATGTTGCGTTATCATATTGGAGATGAAGCCTTCAAAATTACGCTTCAAAAATACGTAAAAGCAAATGCTTTCAAATCCGTAGAATTAGATAATTTGAGATTAATAGCAGAGGAAGTTACAGGAATGGATTTAAAGTGGTTTTTTAATCAATGGTTTATGGAAGCAGGGCATCCAGAACTAAATATTGAACAAAATTACCAAGATGGAACGCTCAAAATGACCATTACGCAGACACAAGATTTGCGTTATTCTCCTATTTATCGCCTACCTTTAGAAGTGGATATTTGGGAAAATGGAAAATCTACAAGACATAAATTTACCTTAGATAAAGCAGAACAGATTTTTGAATTTAAAACGGAATCAAAACCAGAGTTAGTTGTCTTTGATCCTTCTGGTTATCTTTTAGCTCAAAAAAATCAAGAAGAAAAAACACATCAAGAATGGCGTTTGCAAGCAAAGTATTATGAAAATTATATTCCAAAAATAGCAGCTTTATATAATTTGGCTGGTTCGGTAGAAAATGATACAACTTTTAATTTATTAATGGAAGTAGCAAAAAATAATGATTTTGCAGCATATAGAACACAGGCTATTCGTTCGCTAGGAGAATATAATCTTGCAAATTTAGAAAATCCAGAAGCAGAAGATGTTGAAAAACATATTACAGAAGTCGTAACTTTACTCAAAGAAATGGCTCTTAATGATAAAGATAACCTAACTCGTGCCTCTGCTATTGATATTGTTTCACAGTATGGAGCTTTTCCTCAACTTTGGGAACAAACTCTAAAAGATTCTTCTTATTTTGTGATCAGTAATACAATTTATTCATTGATAAATGTATATGGTGCAGAGGCGTTGGATAAAGTTGAGCCTTTCGAAAATATTGAAGAGCGTCATGTCGTTTATGCTTTAGGAGAATATTATTCTGTTTATGGAATTGAAGGAAAATATGATTGGTTTGTGAAAAATATGAATAGAATTTCGGGTTCAGAAATGAGTTATTTTCTCAATCATTTTACGCAATATCTTATCAATCAACCTAAAGATATTCAAAAAAAAGGAATTGATTATTTAGTTTATCAAGCCAAAACAAATTCGTTTGTTCAAACTCGTAAAGATGCTTATCAATCACTTATTGTACTCAAAAATGCTCTTGATGAAGAAACAAAACTTGAACTAGAAATCGAACAAAAAATGGATGAAATCAGAAACGAAGAAAAAGACCGTAGAGTAGCCGAATTTCAACAAGCTCTTGGTTTTTAATTTCTATCCTCAACGACGGTCTTGACCTCGTTGACGGTTTCTAGTTCACTTATTTAATCTAAAACACTATGAAATTTATTATTCCTATATTTATATTATTTCTTTGCTTTTCTTGTGATTCGCCTTCAAAAAGTCACGCAAGTACAGACGAATCTGATAAAAAAGTAGAAGAAAAAAATGAAGAACAAAAGAAAGTCAAAAAAGCCCCTATCCAAATAGGAACAGATGAAGTTTTATTTAAAAGTTTTGGAACTGAACCTTTTTGGAGTGCAGAAGTTCGTAAAAGTGGTATTTTGTTTTCAAAATATGGATTAGATTCTATAACTTTCGAATATGTAGAACCGAAAGCAGCAGAAAGCAGACCCATAGAATATTTTATGACTTATTTTTTGGAAGACCAAGACGGAAAACAAGCGCAATTAGTCGTCAAAAAAGGAGAAGAGTGTGCTTGTTCAGACGGAATGTCGGACAAAGATTATGGTTATCACACTTTCTTTTTATATGACAATCAAATGTTTGAAGGATGTGGAGAGAAATCAGTTACCAGTGAGGAGTAATTAGTTACCAGTTAATTTCAAATGAAATTTCAAAAATGTATTGGTATTTATCTTCATTTTATCATAAAAATCATATTAATCACTCGCTAATAAGTTACGGTATTTTAATAATTTAAGAAAAATGGCAAAAATTCAAAACACATTCAAACATATTGAGGAAGAAAAAGAAATCAAAATTCCTACAAAAAGAGGCTTTTGGAGAAATCTAGCTGAGTGGGATTTTACCATTGACCAAGATTTTTTATTCCGAATAATGCCTTATGTTTTGTATGTTTCTTTTTTTGGAATTATCTATATTGCAAATCGTCATTATACAGAACGAGTAGTTAGAGAAGTTACTCAGCTTCGTCAAGAAGTAGAAGAATATCAAATCGATTATCATGCTTTACAAACTCGTTATGTATATGATAGCAGAAGACAAGTAGTAGCTAAAAAAGCTGAACAATTAGGCTTAAAAGAAAGAGAAAAACCATTAGTAAGAATATCGGAATAGCCAATTACGAATTGTCAATTACGAATTACGATAAACTACTATTTCTATGCTAAATTTAGTAGTCGTAATTTTTAATTCATAGTTCGTAATTCGTAATCCGTAATTCGTAATTCGTAATCCGTAATTCGTAATTCGTAATTGATTTATGGCAAAAACAGGAATAAGAAAATACATACTCGCTCGTGTCCGAATCGCTTTTTTGGTGGTTTCACTGATTGCCTTAGTGATTGTTTATAAAATGATGAACATTCAGATTGTAGAAGGCGAGCGTTGGAGCAGTAAAGCTAGAGGTGTAGAAATGCGTGATGTACAACCGACTAGAGGAAGCATTTTGGCAGATGATGGCAGTCTTTTGGCTACTTCTTTGCCTTTTTATCGTGTTGCTATTGACCCAACAGTGGCAGATAGCAGCATTTTTGAAGGTGGAATTGATTCTTTAGGAATGCTCTTATCTAAGTTTTATAAGGAAGAAGAGCCTAGTTATTATGTAAATATTTTAAGAGACTATCGTAAAAACAAAAAGAAATATTACGTAATTAGTAAAGAATTAATTGACCACGAAAACTATAAAAAACTATCTAAATTTCCCATTTTTAGAGAAGGTAGAAATAAAGGAGGCGTAATTTACGAACAAACCGACAGACGTTTTTTACCTTTTGGAGAACTTGCAAGACGTACTATTGGCTTTGTAACCGAAGAAGATACCACTCAATCCTTGAACGGTAGAGGATTGGAGTATAGTTTTAATAGTGAGTTGCAAGGTGTGGCAGGTGAGGCATTGTACGAACTTATTGCAGGTGGTTTTTGGAAGCCTGTTGATGATATGTCGCAAGTCAGACCCAAACCAGGGATTGATATTCAGACTACGATTGATATAAATCTGCAAGATACAGTCCATCAGATTCTACAAAATGCACTTCGTCAGTATAAAGCAGAATATGGTTCAGTTATTTTAATGGAAGTAGCAACAGGAGAAATAAAGGCTCTTGTAAACTTGGGAATAAACTCAAACGGTTCGTATGTAGAAAACAATAATTATGCTGTCGGAGATATGGGACTTGCCGAACCTGGATCTACATTTAAGTTGATGTCTATGGCTGCACTTTTTGAAGATGAAGAAATTCCCATTTCATTATCAGATAGTGTCCAAACAGGTGATGGAGTTCATAAGTATTACGATGATGCAATTATGCGTGATGTGGCTGCGCTTGGAAAATTAAGTGTACAAGAAGTTTTTGAAAAGTCATCTAATGTTGGAATGTCGCTTTTGGTGTGGAAGTATTTCCGTAAAAATCCTGAAAAGTATTACGAATATCTCAAAAAATTTGGGCTTTCTCGTCCGTTAGGTTTTCAAATGGCAGGAGAAGCACAGCCTTATATCAAATCTCCTTCTGACTCTTCGTGGAGTGGAAGTACACTTCCTTGGATGTCTATTGGTTATGAGCTTAAATTATCTCCTCTTCAAACACTTTCATTTTATAATACGGTTGCTAATAATGGAGTAATGGTTGAGCCAATTATTGTAAGCCAGACAAGACAAGCAGGAAAAACACTAAAAAGTTTTGATTCTAAAGTATTAAACAAACAAACACTTTCAGAAAAAACAGTCAAAATATTACAAACAATGCTTCGTGGTGCAGTAGAAAATGGAACTGCCAAAAAAATTGACACAAAAATCTATCAAATTGCAGGAAAAACAGGAACTGCCGAAAAGGTCAGAAATGGAGAATATACCGAAGACCACTATACTTCTTTTGCTGGTTATTTTCCTGCTGACAATCCAAAATACTCGTGTATTGTAGTCATTGACGACCCAAAAACAGATAAGCGTTATGCTTCTGAAGTAGCTGCACCTATTTTTCGTAAGGTTTCTGATGTAGTTTATCAACGTTATTTGCACAAGCCTCTTTCAGAAGTTGAGCCAACAGCAACTGATAGTTTACACATGCGTTTGCCTTTTATTCGTGCTGGTTATCGTCCAGATTTGGATTTGGTATGTTCTCAATTAGGAATCAAAACAGAAAACCAAACGGTTCAGCAATGGGTAAAAACGAAAGTTGCAACCGATACAGTTATGTGGATAGACAATCAAGCTGCTGCAAGTCTTGTTCCTGATGTGCGTGGAATGCGCCTTCGTGATGCACTTTATTTGTTGGAAAACTTAGGAATGAAAGTCGCCTTTGAAGGAAAAGGAAGAATTGTATCACAATCTTTAAATCCTAATGTAGCCATTCCAAAAGGAAAAACTATTTATTTGAAATTGAAGGAATAGATTGTAGGGAATAGTATTATAGTTTTAAAATAAAATTTTATGAAAAAATTAAAGACAATAGATTTATTTGCAGGAATTGGAGGATTACGTTTAGCTTTTAAAAAATATAATTGTCAAAATGTATTTACTTCAGAATGGGATAAAGATGCTCAAAAAATGTATGAAGCAAATTTTGATGAAAAACCCTTTGGAGATATTACTCAAATTCTGCCACAAGAAATACCAAATCATGATATTTTATTAGCAGGGTTTCCTTGTCAGCCTTTTTCAGTAATTGGAAATAGAGAAGGTTTTTCGGATACTAGAGGAACTCTTTTTTTTAATATTGAAGAAATTCTCAAAGAAAAAAAACCTTATTCATTTGTCTTAGAAAATGTAAAACAGTTACGTTCACATGATAAAGGGCGAACTTTTAAAGTTATTTTACAAAAACTAGAAGAGTTAGGATATTTTGTACATCATACAGTTTTAAATGCTTTAGATTTTGGACTTCCACAAAAAAGAGAGCGTACAATTATTGTAGGTTTTAGAGAAAACATAAACTTCCAGTTTCCCAAGCCTTTAGGAGAATACCCACCACTTTCTGAATTTTTGACACCTGAAAATGAAGTAGATAAAAAACTTTTTGCTTCTCAAAAAATTTTAGATAAAAGACAAGCAAGATTAAAAAAAGAACCCTTTTTTCCCTCTATTTGGCACGAAAACAAAGGTGGAAATATTTCAGTTTTGCCTTATTCTTGTGCTTTACGTGCAGGAGGTTCTTACAATTATTTATTAGTAAATGGAAATAGAAGACTTTCAGAAAGAGAACTTTTACGTTTACAAGGCTTTCCAGAAGATTTTAAAGTTGTGGTTAGTTATACAGCAATGCGAAAACTGACAGGAAATAGTGTCGCCATTCCAGTTTTTGAAGCTGTTGCAGAAAAAATGATGGAGGCAATGGAAAGCAAAAAAATTCTTCCAATTACAAGACAACTTACTATTTTAGAATCTAATTATGAATATTCAAATAGCAATACAGGCACTAGATAAAGTTATCCAAAAATCAAGAGTTCATTTGTATAAACCTATACAAATTGCTGAAATTCTTTATAGGGATAGAGTAGAAAGAGATATTGACCTTTCTAATTTAGAAACTTATCGCAATCCTTCTAAAAAATGGCGAGACATAATTTGTATGCAGTTTCTGGGTAGAGTCAGTACTTCATCAGCTCGTTATCAAGATGATATTTTCAATCAAAATGCTATTCCTCCTGCTTTATTAGAGATATTGGGAAAAGAAAACAGAGCGAAAAATGGAATTATAGAAGCACATATTTACACACAATTTTCAAAGCGTTTTACTCAAATGAATAGTGCTTTAGATTATTGCAAATTACATGATAGAAGCAATTTTCAGCTCACAGAGTTTTTAGATTTATTTTGGAAGGAAAAAGGTTTAGAGCCTGTTCGAGTTTAGTTTAAAAAAAAAGAACATCAGATTTTTTTATTAGTTAAGTAATTGATTTTCAGTTACTAATTAAAATATCAATTTCTATGTTTACTAATGAATATTTATCTGATGCTCTTTGGCAATATATGAAAAAATTTATACCTTCTTCGTATTTGAAAAGAAAACGCAAACACAGTTTGTATAATTTATTTTCTGGTCTATTCTATCTTACTCGTTCAGGTAGCAGTTGGCGTTTGCTTCCTAGTAGTTATGGTGTTCCTTGGAGTAGCTTGTATGATTATTTCAGTAAGTGGCAGCAGACAGGTTGGTATAAAAAGCTGTTAGATAAGCTTGTTAGAAGGGAACGTATAGCACAAGGTAGAAATCCAAGACCTTCTTTGGGTTGTATAGACTCTCAAAGTGTTCAGAGTGTTTATGGAGGAGAGGCGATAGGAGTGGACGGCTATAAGCTCAAAAAAGGACGGAAACGGCATATTTTAGTAGATACGCAAGGAAATTTACTAGAATTAGAGATTAGTCCAGCCAATCAAGCCGATGTAAATCAACTTGCTTATTTGTCGTATTTAGCTCAGTTTAGAGGCAGACCATTTTTCAAAATTCTTGCTGATGCAGGGTATAGAAGTGGGGCTTTGGCTACTGAAATATTTAGTCAAACAGGAGTGCAAGTGGAAATTGTCAATAGTCCAAGAAGAGAAAAAAAAGATGATAAAGCATTTGTTCCACAACCCAAAAGATGGGTTGTAGAAAGAACATTTGCGTGGCTCAATCAGAACCGAAGACTAAAAGTAGATTATGAAAAAACAAGAAAATCTGCAAAGGCATTTGTGTATTTAGCTATGATTTTGAATCTCATAAACAAAGGAGCTAAAAGAAATAAAAAATAAAAACTCGAACAGGCTCTTAAAAAGAAGTCTCGATAAAATTTATGAAATAATCGTTTTTGCCCTTTTTTCTTCACTCGTTGAAGTGCTAGAAATTGATATTGAAGTTTCTTACAGCCCCTCTAAAAAGCCTATTTTAGAAGAGTTTTCTGATTTTACTTCTCGCATTTTAAATCTATCCACAGACAAAAATAACTTTAAAACTAAAGCAAAAATTCATAGAGTTGGAGTTACTAATGCAGCAGATAGAGGGTTGGATATGTGGTCTAGTTTTGGTTTAGCAATTCAAATAAAACATCTTTCATTAAATGAAGAAATGGCTGAAAATATTGTCAATTCTATTACAGCAGATAGAATAGTAATTGTATGTAAAAAAGCTGAACAAAAAATAATTCTTTCTCTTCTTAATCAAATTGGTTGGAAGTCAAAAATTCAGACTATTGTAACAGAAGTAGATTTAATAAATTGGTATGAAAAGGCTTTAAGAGGAGAAAACAACAATTTGATAGGACATAAAGTAATAGAAATTTTGAATAGCGAAATTGAAACAGAATTTCCTGCAACGAAAAATACAGAGTTTGAAGACTTTGTTAAATCAAGAAATTATCAACTGCTTTATACATAAAACTCTATAAAAAAACCTCCCCAAAAGAAAGATAAACATTCTTTTGAGGAGGTTTCAATTAAAGTTAAATTAGAAAATGCACAATTATCTAGCAACCTTCAAAATTTGATGAGTTTGCTTAAATTAAAAGATAAAGAGTAATAAACTTAGAGTAGAGTTTTTGCGTTAATTATGAAGAACATTAAAAAATATAATTATATGAATACTACCTATTTAGTTGATACAGAAGGAAATAAAATAGCTGTGCAAATTCCAATAGCTGAATGGAATTTGATTGAAAAAGAAATGCAAAAACTACGTAAAAAATTGAAATTAGTGAGAATTTTAAAAAAAATTAGAACCTGAAAGTTTAAACTGTCAAGCCACTTTTAAAATTTCAGACAGATTGTAATAACCTATAAATAATTTTGCCCAGTTACTTAACCCAAAACTTTCTATCTATTTGTATAAAGCCTATTCAAAGTGTTAAAATTGAATAGGTTTTTTGTTTGTGCTTATAAATTCTATTAAAAATCAAAATTAGAGAATTACTTTAGAGAGTTTTATCAAACTCTTTGTTACTTTTGTGGCTACAAATTTTATTTAAAACTTGATTTATGCCAAATCTTCATTCTAAATACGTGTTAAGACTTTTATACTCTTCTCTTATTTGTTTTCCTTTTTTACTCTCTAGTTGTGAAAACTGCACTTTTATTAGTGATAATGTACAATTTGCAGCTATTTCCTTTTATGCAAACGAAGATAGTGAAGTAGCTATAGACACAGCATTTAATAAAATTGTAGGGGTTTTTACTCGTACTAATGAAGTAATGCCTACTGCGCTATACGATTCTACAAATAAATTGAAGACTTTCGAACTGCCTATTTTCACTCGTGTAGATACAACAATGTTTGTTTTTTATAAATATAGAACTCTAAATTCGGTTCGTGATACTATTCAAGATACTTTGACAATGAAATATAGAGTCAATGTAGAAATTTTACCTCCTGATTGTGGGTATGATGAAGCCATTAATAACGTAGAAATTCTTTACAGTACTTTTACTAGTGCGAAGGTAATAAGAGAAGAATTGAAAGAAATCAATGCAGATAATCCTTTACCTCATATCAGAATTATTCGATAAGTTAAAATAGATTTAATTGTAACTATAATGAAAAAAAAATATTTTAATTTTTTTACACCATTTTTTTTGACAACTCTATTATTTATTTCATTTTTTGGAATGAATACTGTTTTGGCACAATTTACAACAAATGATACTACACAAGTAGTTGTAAAAAAGAAAAAAGAACCAAAGTCTCCAGCCGTTTATACACCTATTTCTTTTCGTTTGGGATTAGATATGTGGTCTATGATTAATAATGCTCGTAATCCAAATATTTTGCGTTTTAATGGTAATGCAGAAATTACCTTGAACAATATTTGGTTTGCTGTTTTGGAAGGTGGTTATGGTGATGCACTTTCCTTCAAAGATATTCCAAATTCTTTTGAGTATCAAAATGTAGGTTATTTTGGTACAATAGGTGTGGAATATAATGTAATACACCGTCTTTTGGATAGAGAAGCTATTGTTTTGGGAGCAAAATATGGTTTTGCTAACTTTTCTCACAAAGTAAATTATAATATTGATGATCGTTATTGGGATTTAGAAGCTGTCGAAAATCCACGTACCCGTTTTTCAAGACAATTAAATGAAGATAATATAACTTTTAGTTGGGCAGAAATTAATGCTGGATTAAAAGTAAATCTAGCTAGAAAAGGATTTTTATCGCATATCTACATGAGTTATTTGTTCAGAATTCGTATGCGAATCAATCAACCAGATGATGTACTTGCTAAACCCACAACGATTGCAGGTTTTGGGCAAAATGATAAGCCTGTAAACCTTGGTTTTAGTTACTTTCTGAGTTATGAATTTTAAGTGTATAATATGTTGCTTGTATAGACATAAACAAAAAAAAGTATTCAATTAAAGCTAAAGAAAATACGTCCTCAGAAGCAAACATATAATTATGCCTTGAAATTCAATTTTAATTGCTCGCAATATTCCATAAAATCACATTTATAAGGAGAAAGACAATACTCTCCCATTTCTATTTTTGGCTCTTCGCTCGCAAGTACAGTTTTGAATTTTTGTATTAATGAATCTATATCTTTTATTCTTTCCTCTAATTCATTTTTTACATCAATTATATTTCCTTCGTTATTTTCATCTCTCAAAACGACATTGAATGTATTGATGGCTGTTTCTCCAAACTTTTGTTTACAGATGAAATATTGAATTGCCAAATCATTCCAAATTACGTCCTGCATATAAATATGAGATTTGATTTCATAAAAATCATACAAGTTTTCACTTATTTTATCCACCACATCACACATGACCAAAATATCACTTTCTATAAAAGTAGCTTCAAAAAGAGTGATTTTTTCGTTTTTTTTCAATAAAAAGTCTGTATAAGAAGGAAAATAACCAAAATTGAAACCTAGGTTTTCTTTTACATTGATTCCATTTTCAAAATTTTGTTCTCTAAAAAGGTCTTCAAATTGATGTCCTTTTTTGAAAAGTGCTAGTGTTTTTGCGCTTGGTGGAGTGCGTTCTTTTTTCTTGTGTTTGTCCAAATACAGATATTTTACACATTGTTTTCCCTTGACAAATGAAGATTTAGAGAGATTCCAGTTTTGAAACTCTAAGGCAGACTGAGATTTATTTTCGTTTTTTTCTTGCTTTTCTTCTTCTTTAACTTCATTGATTTTCTCTTCCAAAAGACTAATCAAATGCAATGGATATTTTTCATTTCCTTTATATTGCTTGAGTTTTTTTATTGCTTTTTTATAATTCGTAAAGCTAAGGTTGTAGTCTTTCATTTCGAAAGCTATTTTGCCTAGTTTTATCGAATTGCTGTCTATGAATTTTATGTAGTCATTCATGAGAAATGAGTAGTTTTAAAATTTAGGTGTTGGCATAACAGAATTCCACATAAAAATCATTGCTATTACTCCTCCCAAAAGCATAAAAGGAATCGTTATTTTGATATACTTTGCACTAGGATTATTTCTTAAAAGTCCTGGATGATTTGCCATAAACTCTGCTCCACCTTTGAAATAAACCCACCAAGCCATTAGGATATATAATCCTATAAGTGAAAAATGAAAAAATAATACTATCGGATTCATCATTCTAGGAGCAAAAAACTCAAAAATATTATTTGTCATTCCTGTCAAATCTCCTATTCCCATTATAACCCAAGGAATATTTCCAAAGAAAACCCAGCCTTTGAAGTAGTTATCATACCCTTCTTTTAGTTCAGGATTCTGTTCTATGTACTTATTAGCTCTAAATTTTAGGATAACACCGTTGAGCAGTGTTACTAAAATGAATAGTATCCAGCCATGTTTGAATATAAGTTCCATTTTTTAAGTGATTAGTTTTTGTAGATAATAGACTTTATTACGATAATTTTTGATAGGTTATTCTTGTCTTTACCCTTAAATTATGAATACCACACGCAATTTCCATGACTTGGTCTCTTACCTCTTCTCCCCACAATCGGATTTCATCTAAGACAATTCTAAGTCTTTTTACTCCTGCTATGCTGTGTTCTGCACGTACTCTACGACTAGACTTTTTACTATTTTCAGCCTTGTCCTGCTCCGATAATTCTTTTCCTCTAGGCTTTTTTTTGGGTTGCTCAATAAGGACACCTTTAGGTCTATGACCTTGATAACCAGTATCTTGATGAAGAATAGTTCCCTCAGGAAAGGTAATATCATCTTCTTCTAATAAACGTTTATCGTGTACTTTTCCTGTTTCTGTATCTCCTAAAAAAACTACCTCTTGATGTTTATCTGTAACTAAAGTATTTTTTATAGTGTGCTTTTTTTTTTCCACTATATACTTCTTTTTGAGCTTTGTAATCGGAGGGACGAGGAATTTCACGTTCGCTTCCATCTACCCATAACTCTAAGGCTTTACCTGCTTCTTCAACACGATCTGCAAGTTTTATTGTCCATTCCGATTCATTTCTTGCAGGCAATACATTAATTTTTCTTAAACTTTCTTTTAAAATGGGAAGAAGGCTGTTAATCCATTGATTAACTTTTCCTTGAGAAACATCAAAAGTAAGAGCTAAAGATTCCTGTAAAGGGTTGTTTTTCAAGTAGTAAAGGATAAAAAAAAGTTTCATTTCACTACCTTTTAGTTGTATTTTTGCGTGTTCTCGGAAGGTGGGCTTATTTCTAGCCTTTCCTTTGAGGTCATAATACATATAATGTTTTTCCCAAAGTGGAGAAAAAGTAGCTAATAACTCATCAAACTCTTTGATAGTCAAGCTAGTAAGAGCCATAAAAGGCTTTTCTTTTTTACGTAAGTTAGGTAAATCAATCATAAAGTAAGGATAAAATGACCGCTAATATAATAAAATTTACGTTTTAAAGTCTAATAATAAAACAAGATTTTTTTTATCAAAAATCCCAACGCCAAAACTTCCATTTACCCTCACATTTTACGCCCCATTTATTGGCTTTTTTATCTAAATCCATGTACCAATAATTGAAACCTTCTTCAAAACCAGCTCCTATTGTAAGAGAATTCCAAGCTATACTTAAACTACTAAAGATAATTAATATTCCAATACAAATCCTGTATAAAACCTTGATTACCTTACTTTCGTTGTAGAATTTTATGAATTTTGAAATGACTAACTGAAGTATAATTAGTATAATACTCCAAACAAGTGTATTCCAAATTACACCAAAAACACTATAATAACGTTCTAACGAAGTTCCTAAAGATTGTTCTGCAAAAACGAAAGGACTAGCATAATAAGTAGGAAACATGTCTTGCCCTGTACTACAATTATATTCAATCCTTATAATTAATGATAAAACAAGTCCTAGGGCAATAAATGGAATTAGTATGTATTTCATTTTTTTTTAAGATTAATAACTCAAAATCTTAAATTCCACTCTACGATTAAGTTTTTTACTTTCCTCATCTCTTTGTCGTGTAATGGGTTGTGTACTTCCATACGGACGAGTTTCGATTCTTAATTTATCAATTTTTTTCTTGACTAAATAATCTTGAATTGCTTTTACACGCAGTGCAGAAAGTTTCATATTCATAGTAGGTATTCCTTCAAGGTCGGTGTGTCCTTCTACTTCTATTTTTATGGTCGGATTCTCTAGCATAAAAATAACTAAACGGTCAAGCTCTGGATAAGATTCTACTAAAAGTTCATTTGTTCCTCGTTTGAAAAAGACATTATTCAGCCTTATTTTTTGTCCAACTTCTATTGGAGTAAGGTATAAATCTCGTTTTATTTCTTTATAGACTTCATTTCCTCTAGCATCAATATTTTCACTTACCGACACAAAACCTCTTGACTTTGCCAAGAAACCATAATTTGAATTTGGTGGTAAAGCTATTTTATAACTCCCTGTTTGTGGGTCGGCTTGAGCTGTTCCTGCATTGTCTCCTGATGGCAACATTTCATAAAAAATTTCTGCACCGATTGGTTCTTTTGTTTTGGAATTATAGACTGTTCCTGAAATAAGTAAAATTGGGTCTGGACGAACTTCTACGTGGAGTTTTGCACGATAAATATCTAGCTCAGAAACTGTCGTTTTGTTTGAATGTTTGGAAGAAGAAAAATAAGCATATTCTCCACTAGCATCAATAGAATAACCTGCATCCCAACCTGCTGAATTCAGAACATTTCCCAAATTCAACGGCTCACTCCAATTTGTCCATGTATCATCTAACCTACGACTAACATACATATCAAAACTTCCATAACCACTACGTCCATCCGAAGCAAAATAAAGCGTTTTGTTATCCGATGAAAGTGTAGGCGTAATTTCAGAAGCTGCCGAATTGAGCATATTGCCCATATTTTTTGGGGCAGACCAAGAGTTATCTTTTTGTAAAAAACTAACATACAAATCTCGTGAACCGAACGTGTCTTCTCTACGAATAGCCATAATCAAAACTTTGCGATTGGGAGCAAGACAAATCTCTGCATATCTATCAGTATTATAAAAATCCTTGATTTTCAAAGGTTCTGGGTACGACCAAGAACCATCAATAGTTTTGTATGAGATTGATGCACCTTGATCCATTTTTCCATTAGGTAAATAAGCATTAGCAAGCAAAATAACATTCCCATCAGGTGTTACCGAACACACATAATTGTGTTGATTATTATTTACAGGTTCACCTAATCGCTGTGCTTCACTCCAAACTGTGTCTGAAAGGTGACGAGAAAACCAAACATCATCATTTTCTTTTCCTGCTGAAATAGAAGGTGTGTTTTGTGGATGGTCTTTTCTATCAAAAAAAAGTGTTTTTCCATCAGGAGAAATAATGGGTAAAATTTCGCTATACGAAGAATTTACTGTTCTTGGAAGGCGTTCTACTTCATTGAAAGGAATAACTGGTGTGATATTTATTTCTGCCTTTATTTGTATATCGCTTTCCGAAATTCCGATGGCATCAATACTATTCCATCCTCCTACATCAATGGTATTGAGTTTTATTTTTACAGCTTTTACTCTATAAGTTGTTTTTTGTTTTAGATAAACATTGAGCATTCTACCTTGTGTAGAAATTGGTTCTGTTCGCTGATTTTTATAAATCAAATGTCCTTTATCTTCTGTATCGTAGAGAATAATCGCCGAAACTGCACCAGCACCAAAACTCTCTGCAATAGCAATTTGCTTCACAAAAATAGCTTTTTCAAAACCCACTTTTATCCATTCATCTTGACGAGCTTCTGGACGTGCTGGCGACCAAGCACACGGACTTTGCCAAATAGCAGGCAAAACATTTGGTTTTCCTAAAACTTGTGTTGCTGTATGTTGGGTAGGGTTATTTTCATCAAAATATTCAGAAGAAAAATCAATGAGTTTGCTTGCCCAAAAAACATTTGTATTTGTTTGTGCCTTTGATAGGGAGGAGAAAAAAAATATCCCAAAAAAAATGATAAACATAGAAAAGCTGACTTTTCTTGAATAAGAAAAAAAATCAGCTAAAGAATTGTCCAATAAGTAAAAGTTTTGTAGCATAAACACAAAGATACATAGAGAATGGAAATAAGATAGTTAAAATTTACTTCCTTTTTTTCTATTTGTTTAGTCCCAATCTTGAGCCACAAATTTCATTCTTTTTCCGTCTTCTGAAGAAAGTGTTAGAAAATGTCCTTCTAATTTGTAAGTTATCATATCAGCAAGGTTTTTTCCAAAACTGGTTTCTAGTTCCATATTTTGCTGACAAGCTTTTCTTGTCATTCCTATTTGAGAGAACGTTATATTATTACTTAAATTAGTTTTTTCGTTGGTCGAAATTGAAAAAAAGATATTGTTACACCCCATAAATGCACTTCCTTGTGCAAGTCGCTTACCTTCTAAGTCAGTTGTAATTTCTTTTAGTTTGGTAAGGTCTAGTTTAGCTCCTACTTTTATGAAGTCTTCTTTTGAAAAATTATTTCCTTCATTTACATTCATATCTGTTAGCATCCAAACTCTAGCTAATTTTTGATTTTCGGTAAGGTTTGTTGTTTTTTTATTGCTTTTGCAGCTTGAAAATAAAATGGCAGTTGAAAAAATTATAAGTAAAGATAAAAAAAATGGCTTGATATGCATCTTTGGTTTTAGTTTTAATGAATAATAATAATGTAGTTCATAAACTAACTTTTTGTGAATAATGTTTTTATAAAAAAACTAATCCTTACCATTCTAAAAATAGTAAGGATTAGGCTATATAAGATGCTTTCATAACGAAGGAACAAATTTTAAATAAAAATACAATAAATAAAACTGACTTTGTTCGCTGTTTTTTTGTACTAAATTGATTCTAACTCAAACTATCAAAAGATACATAACTACTAAGTTCGAATAAAATTGATTTTGTAGGATTAGACAGGATAAAATACAACTAGATAAATTTCATTTTATCTGAAAAGTAAGCGAAAATGATGAATTATCGTGAAATAGATTTTGTAAAAGATATGAAAACAGATTTTACTTGTTTTCTTAATTACTAATTACATTATCTGGTTTCCTGTGGGCTTACTATATTAGTTGAGACCTGAATTTAGAACAAGAGAAATACATCTTGAATTAAAATTAACATAAGTGTTGAGCAAATTTGTATGGTTTATTTGAAGCTCTAGGTGAAACATTAGTAAAGATACAAGTGAAGTTATTATTATCAATATTGAATAAATAATAACTGATTGAAATGTTTTTTGAATAAATGGCTTATCTTTTTAATTGTTTATAATAAGTATGAAAAAATAAGAATTACAAATTACTAGACTTCAAAATTAAAACTAATGTGGTTACTTTGATGCGAAAGGTTAAAAGCAAAGTATTTAGCTTTCATTACTCTCCAAAGGAATATATTTACATTACCATTTTGAATGTTTCATAAGAGTTCTGTTATCATATTTATACGTTTTCTTATTCGTACAAAATTTGAAACTGAAAATTGTTTTTAAAAGATTCTCACTATTTTTGTAGAGAGAATTTATAAATAGTTCTTTACCCTATTCATAACTACTATTTACTTAGATTTTACTTAAGCCTTTCCATCACTAATTTTCAAACAAAACATCAAGTGATTCACTATTTTTCACAGATAAACGTTTTCTAAAAAACAAATCTGAATATTTTTTATACCATATAATTAAAATTAAATTAACAATACGAGTAAAAATGAAGTAGCTTTTCTTCCAAAACCTAAAAAATCCCGATTGAATAATTTAGATGATTAATAGTAGAAATAACTACATTAAACTGCGAGTTACAGTAAATTTACTTTTATGCATATAACAAAATTGTTTTTGTACTATTACCTTTTCAAACAAATTTGAAGGTCTCAAAAGTAATACTACTTTTTGTAGATGAGGTAAAACTTATCAAAAATTCAGTATAAAAATTTCTAAAAAAGTATTGACGATTTCAATAAAAATTAGAAATAAAACATCAAAAGCAAATTGTTAAATATTCTTTCAAAAACACCTTTTGTGTCTTTTAATTCTGTAACTTGATTCAATATAGAAATTAAATTCCGATTATGCAAGTTTTTATAGAATTATTTTTCAAAAACATCTCTAACTATTACTTCCAATTTACTTACTTTGCAACGTAGTTTATTTTTCATTCGTAATGAATAAATTATTTTATTAAAATAAACTTTAACTAAAAATTATGTTCTATTATTAAAAAAGAAAAAGTCTAACTTTTCTGTTTTTTGCTTTTATTTTTTTGTCTGCTTCTTCTGCCACAGCCCAAATAAATGATTCTATCAATGATATTATTACTTCACGACTTCGCAGAAATGTAGAAATTCTTGCACTTGGAGTTCCTACTCACAACAGAAAAGGAACAATAAATACGCATAGAATTGATATAATCAAAAAAAGGTTTCGAAAAACTTGTTGCTTTTCGAAACCCTTTTAGTTGTGAAATCATTTGTTTATTCTAAATAACTAGACTTTTTCAGTTCCTAGTTCTTGTTCTTTCAAGACACGTCTAAGAATTTTACCTACATTAGATTTTGGTAATTCATCTTTAAAAACAACGTGTTTTGGCACTTTATAACCTGTCAAATGTTCTTTACAAAAAGCCCTTATTTCTTCTTTTGTAAGGCTATCATCTTTCTTAACGATACAAGCCATAATTGCTTCGTGTGATTTTTCATCTGGAATTCCGATTACACCTACTTCCAAAACTTTGTCATTGAGTGCAATTACACCCTCAATTTCGTTTGGATAAACATTGAAACCTGAAACCAAAATCATTTCTTTCTTTCTATCCACAATTTTGAAATACCCTTCTTCATCCATTACACCAATATCTCCTGTTTTGAAATAATCACCTATCATCACATTTGCAGTTTCTTCTGGACGCTCCCAATAGCCTTTCATAATTTGAGGTCCTTTTCCACAAATTTCACCTGGTTGTCCAAGTTCTACATCGTTTCCTGCATCATCCAAAATACGTACTTCTGTACTTGGGAGAGGCAATCCAATCCAACCAATACGCACATCTCCAGCTAGAGGATTTACGATAAGTCCTGGTGAAGTTTCGGTAAGTCCATACGCTTCTGCAATAGGTTGTCCTGTAACAGCTTTCCAACGATTATTTACAGCTTCTTGCACTGCCATTCCACCACCTAAAGCAACTTTAAGATGAGAAAAATCTACATTTTTAAATTCTGGTTGATTCAAAAGACCATTAAAAAGTGTATTTACACCACTAATAAGTCCCATTTTATGTTTTTTGAGTTCTTCTACAAATCCTTCCATATCTCTAGGATTTGTAATCAAAACATTCTTAACTCCATAACGCAAAAATCCAAAACAGTTGAAGGTAAGTGCAAAGATATGATACAATGGAAGCGCAGTAATACCTGTTTCGACTCCTTCTTTAATTGGACTAGCATTTATCCAAGCAACCAACTGTTGCATATTGGCTAAAATATTTCGGTGTGTTAGCATTGCACCCTTCGAAACTCCTGTTGTTCCTCCTGTATATTGTAAGAAAGCAACATCTCCAGAATCAAATTTTGGCTTACTATAATTATACTTCTTGCCTTCATAAATTGCATCTGTAAAAGAAACAGCTTGAGGAAGAGAATAAGAAGGAACCATTTTCTTCAAATACTTGATTGCCATATTCATAGCCCAACCTTTTATACCACCTACCATATCAGCTACTTCTGTAACAAAAACATGTTCTATACTTGTATGCTTGATTACCTTTTCAAGGTTAGAAGCAAAATTTGCTAAAATCAAAATCCCTTTTGCACCCGAATCTGTAAACTGATGTTCCATTTCCTTGGGAGTGTAGAGTGGATTTGTATTTACCACAATCAATCCTGCACGCAAAATGCCAAAAATAGCGATTGGATATTGAATAAGATTAGGTGATTGAATAACAAAACGATCGCCTTTCTGTAACCCTTTTCTTTGTAGATAAGCTGCAAAGGCTGCACTTTTTTCATCTAATTCATTAAATGTAAGTGTTGCTCCCATGTTTTCATAAGCAACTTTATTACCATATTTTGCAACACTTTCTTCGAATAATCCTAATAAAGAAGAATATTCATCAGGATTTATTTCTGCTGGAATGCCTTCTGGGTATGATTTGAGCCAAATTTTGTCCATAATATAAATTGAGGAGATAAGAGTGAGTTAGGTTTTTTTATGTAAAAATAGACTTTAGGGTCTATTGTCAGAATCTTTGATTGAAGTAAAATAATTATACAAAAACTAGAATGTATATGCTATAATTATAGTAATGCTATTATTGATACAAGATATTACTTTTACAGGTAATTTTCAAACTAATTAAGAATCAAAGTAGTGTTTATTTTGAAATATCCTTTAAAATCCGAATTTTTTTAGGTTAATGCAAGTAAACACCATATTTTTTTTCATCATCTAAGATAACTTCGATTCGTTCTTGTAAAGTGGTTGATAACCGAAAACCTGCAAAATCTGCTGCAATAGGAAAAGAATGATGCCCTCTATCTATCAAAACTGCTGTATGAAGTTCTTTAATTCTTACTTTTAAAAATGGGCGAAGGCTATAAGCGAGTGTTCTGCCTGTATTCAAAACATCGTCTATCAAAACAATAGATTTATTTTCAAAAACAGAAGTTTCACAATCCAAAACTACCTCACTTTGAGTAGGTTGAAGTTTATCCAAACGTACACAGATTTGAGTAATTTCTAAAGGCGAAATTTGTTTTAGTTCTTCAGCAAGTAGTTTTGTAAGAATCATTCCCATTCCTTCAATTCCTGCCAAAATAAGCGTTTTTTCTTCAAAATTTTCTTCATAAATCTCAAAGGCTAATCTGCGTATTTTTTGTTTGGTTTGTTCAGCGTTGAGAATTTGCCCTGTTTCTTGATTTGGATTTGATATAGTTGAGGATTGCAAAATGAGTCGTGTTTTAAATTTAAAAAGTATTTTGATAGACTAAGATACCAATTTTTTTATTTTATTTAGGGAAATTAAATGATAACCAAACAACAAATGAAATAAGACCAATCAAAAAAAATAATGAGCCATAAAAAAATCCCCAAAGAGTATTTTTTGAAGCTCTATCTGTATTTTTAGAAAAATGAAAAGCTCCAATTACTGTGACTTTAAAAAAAAGTAATGAAAGAATTAAGCAAAAATTATCTAGAAGTTTTAGAAAATAAACGAGTAAAAAATCTATAACAAATACTAAAATTAAAAACAAATATTTCATTTTCTGCATCTTTAAATGGAAATTACTGATTGATTAAAAACTAAATATAATAGGAAATGATTACAAACTAGGATTATGTCACTTTTTAACAAAGTCGGTTTTTAAAAGTAAAATACTTTATTTAATGATTTTTAACACCTAAATTAGAATTATTAAAAGTCAGTTTTTAGCAAATAACCTTCTTCATTGTGCATACTTTTTTCTGCTTTTGTCGTATTAGAAAGTAAATCATCTTAATTGTCTTGTTTTCATAGTAACCATCAATGAAATTCAAATGAAACCGTCATTGAGGTATTAAATAAAAACTCTAATTCCATTTTACCCATCAAATTTCTACTACAATGAATTACCTTAAAATTAACTCAAAACTTATTTTATCTCTTTTATTAATTACTATTCTTTCATTTTCTATTTCTTCATGTGGCATCGTCCGACCAGGAGAAGTAGGCGTAAAACAGCGTTTAGGAAAAATAAAAGGAGGAGTAAGACAACCTGGAATGTATTTGCACAATCCTTTTTTTACTAAAATTGTCAAAGTACCAACACGCACAATAAATATGTATGCTTCTCTCAGTTCTCTTCCTACCAAAGAAGGACTGGCGATTAGTTGTGATTTGTCTGTTTTATTTCATATCCAAGAAGAATATGCTATAAAAGTAGTTCAGACAGTTGGTGTGAAAAATGGTCAGGATATAATTATGAATGTTTTGCGCTCTTCTGTGGCTGATGTTACAGCTAACTTTTTTGCTAAGGATTTATACAACTCTGAACGTAAGGAGATAGAACTTGCCATTGCTAAAAAAATGGCTGAACGCTTAGGAGATAGAGGTTTTGTTGTAGAATCTATTCTTTTGAAAAGTATTAACTTACCTGCCAATCTTTCAAGAACAATAGAAGAAAAGTTACAAGCCGAACAACGAGCGCAAACCATGCAATTCGTTTTGGAACGTGAAAGACAAGAAGCTGAAAGAATGAAAATTGAAGCTGAAGCCATTCGTGATGCCCAAAAAATCATTAATGAATCACTCAATGAAATTACACTAAAATATTTAAGCATACAAGCATTCAAAGAGCTTTCAAAATCGAATAATGCAAAAGTAATTATCACAAATGGAAAAACTCCTTTTTTGATAGATGAAGATGGAAAGTAGGAGTTTGAGATTTCATAGTGTAGAAACTTTAAATTTTACACTATGAATTATCTAATTTTTAATTGAAAAGCCCTAAAACAAACAGTATTTTTTCTAATCAATAAATAAAGAGTATATTTACAATAGTTAATTTAACTAACTATTTTACAGATACGCTACTTTTAATAAAAAACGATTATGAAAAAGTTATTTTTTGGGAAGACAAATTTTGTTATTATTTTACTATGCTTTGCTATTTTTTCTTGTAAAAAAGATGAGGAAACAAAACTAAACGAGAGTCCAACAATTCAAATAAATTCGCCACAAGACCAAGCAGATTTTAATCTAGGAGAAGTTATTACTTTCAAAGCAACAGCAAATGATGCAGAAGATGGTGCTTTGACAAACATAACTTGGAACTCTGATAAAGACGGACAAATCGGAACAGGAAGTGAAATTTCTGTAAGTAACTTAACTGAAAATACGCATATTATTACTGCAACAGTAGAAGATAGTAAAGGAATTTCGGTTACAGCAAGTGTTACTATTTTTGTAAGTGTGCCTAATACTGCGCCTCAAATTAGTTTAGTAGAAACACCCATCGCCAAAACCTATCAAAATCGTTCTTTTTCAGCCAGTGTAACAGCCACTGATGTAGAAGACGGAAATCTGACAACTATAACATGGGTTTCGGATAAAGATGGAGAAATTGGAACAGGAACAACAGTTACTTTTTCAGATCTTTCGCCAGCTACGCATCAAATTACAGCTACTACAACTGATTCGAAGGGACTTAGTGCAGAAGTTAGTTTTAATGTGGAAGTATTGGCTATCAATCCAGAACTTTTTAAGTTAGCAAATTGGATGGTAGGTTCATTTAGTAGTCAAAATCAAGCTGACTCTAGTAGTGATGTTTATCATGTAGATGTGCGTGTTCAGTTGGTTCAGATTTGGGATGAGCGTACAGATGGATATTGGCTCTATATCGAACAGGCGTATGCAGATGATTTGGGCAGTCCGTACCGTAAGCGTATTTATCATTTGTTTGAACAAAACGGAGTGTTGAAAGACTTAATTTATGAACTTCCTAGAGGTTTGAATTTTAATGGACAATGGGCAAACCCTGATTTTTTTGATGTAGCAACACCAGCAGATTTGACCGAAAAAGTGGGTTGTGGATTAGACTTTGAATTTATTGAAGACAAAAACTGGTTTTTTACCGAAACAATAGGAAAAGACTGTACGGCTTCTATTCCAGGGGTAGCGTACTTAAAAACTACTGCTACCATTGCAGAAGACCATTTTACGAGTTGGGATTTGGGATATAATTCGTCTGACGTAATTGTTTTAGGACCTTATTCTCCTTATTATTTTGATAAAATTGAAACTTACACAGTAAAGTAATTTGAATTTATAAAAAAACAATTCTATTCTTATCCTTTATAAAACTCTCTACAAAATCAAAAAAAATTATGTAGAGAGTTTATTTTTGAGTAAATTTTGGAGAAAAATAAAATCTTATGAGTAATCAATGGAAAATAGACGAAAAATTAGCTAAAAAAGTCTATGCAAGAATAGAAAATTATACTGACGAAGAAAAACAAATTCTTTGGGATAAAATTAAAAATGAACTTCAAGAATATGATTCTTTTACAGGAACTATTTTTGTAAAAGCTCCCTTTGGTGTTTTTTTGGATATTGGGAAAGAATTTCCTGCTTTGTTAAGAGTTGTAGCTATGAAGAATCTTAATGGTAGAAATTATCCCAATTACATGAATGATGAAATATGTAATCTAGGAGCAAAAATAAAAGTCTATTTTGTGGGGATGAGTGATGATGTAAAAGATTTTATTGTTACAGAATATACAAAAGAACATATAGAATCTAATAAAGACCGTATTTTTACCTAAAAAATAAAAATATTTTCTTCAAAAAATCGTATTTCTACATTGAGAAATAACCCAAAACGTTTCGAATGTTTTAGCAAGGGGCATCGTCTATATGAGCATTTGGCGTTGGGTTTTATTCAAAACTCTCTACAAAATCAAAAAATTATGTAGAGAGTTTATTTTTGAGTAAATTTTGGGGAAAATAAATCGGTAGTGTTCTAAATATAAGGATGTTTTTTTTGAAAAAATGGCAATGAGTTGTGATATTTGTAAAATGCAAACTAAACAAACTCACATTTGCCCTCATTGCCAAGGCAAATATACCGTAAAAAACGGTCAAACTTATTACAATAAGCAAAATTACAAGTGTAAAACTTGTAAACGCCAATTTGTAGAACGTCCTTTACCTGAAAGTAAGGAAGCTATTATTAGTTCTTACCAAGATGAGTTAGTAGCTCAACTTCTATTAGAACGTATTGCTTTAAGAGGCATTAGTCGCCTTTTTAAAAAAAGTGTCAGTTGGGTTACTTCTCGTATGAAACTCTGCTATGAGCGAATAAAAGAAGATTTGCCTATTGGTCGTTTAGCTTCAGCAGATATAGATTTATATCTGGTAGAAGCCGACGAGTTATGGAGTTTAGCTACGCTGAGCTCGCAAGCTCGGTTTGTAGGTGCTAAAGATTGTCCAGAATGGATCTGGTTAGCTATCGAAAGACGTACAGGATTGGTAGTTGGATTTCATAGTGGAGGTAGAGATCAAGAGGGTGCATTAGGACTTTATTTGAGTATAGATAAGAAATTAAGAGAAAAAGCCATTGTTTATGCTGATGATTTTGCTTCTTATGGAACTGTATTTCCTAAAAAACAACTCCGACAAGAAGGTAAAAAAGAAACTACTAAAATTGAGCGTTTTAATAACACAATCAGACAGAGAAATAGCCCATTAGTTAGGCTTTCTTTATCCTTTTCTAAAAAATGGGAGAATCATTATAATTCAATCAAATATTTTATAGTAAATTACAACAATGAAATTATTGCATAGAATCCATCCTTATAAAAAGAACACCACCTAAAAATATCAATGTTGTACACAAAGAAATATTTTTTTTTATCCCTACATTACTATAATGGGAGAGTAAATCTGAAATGTAATCTTCAATAGCCATCTGTTTTTTTAAAACAAAGATAAGGTTTTTTGCATTACTAATGAACTTGTCCGTAGTTGTCAGTATTCTATAAATTTCCATTTCTTGAAAAAAACACAAAAGGAATAAAATGGCAAGATGGAAGATGGAGAGAGTACGTGTACATGGCTGAAAGTGGTGAAGTCATCTATCAAGAATAAAACCATCTACAAAAATTGCCTGCCCCAAATATTCTAAAACATAACCATTTCACAAAAGTTCTTTAGACTGGACAAAAAACTATTTCATTTTTTGTTCGTAAATTTGCATTTTATTTAAACACAGAGTTCCTAGATAAAATATATTTAAAATTCACTACTGTACAGGAAAAGGCATGCCTTTTCCCTACAATTCTTAAATCTAACTTTATTATCATGGCAGTTATAGACATAGACGACTCAAACGTAAAAGAAAACTTGAACCAAAACGAAAAAGTAATTGTAAAATATTATGCGTCTTGGTGTGGCTCATGCAGACTAATCAAACCAAAATACAAGCGTCTTTCTAATGATGAGCGTTTTGAAGCAATTACTTTTTTAGATACTGATGCAGAACACAACCCAGAAGCTAGAGGTTTAGCAGGTGTTCAGAGCCTTCCTTATTTTGCTATTTTCAAAAATGGAGAATTGGTAGAAGGTCTTTCTACAAGCAAAGAAGAGAGTTTAATTGAGCTTTTAGAGAAATTATAATATTTTGTATAGTTATGAATATTACAAAAAACTTAGAAAAAGCTAATATAACTCTTCCTTCTGTTTCAACTCCTGGAGGAACTTATGTATCTGTAAATGTAAGAGCAAACATTGCCTACGTTGCTATTCAATTTCCAATCTTAGATGGAGAATATAAGTTTCAAGGTAGATTAGGAGATGAAATTTCCACAGAAGAAGGATATGAAGCAATGAAATTATGTGCTTTAAATATTTTAGCTCAAATTGATTCAAAAATAGGTTTTGAAAATATTATGGGTCTAAATCATATAGATGCTTACTTTCAATCCAATGAAACATGGGATGATTCTCCAAAAGTTGTCAATGGAGCTTCTGATTTATTTGTGCAAATATTAGAAGATAAAGGCATTCATTCAAGAGCTATTTTTGGAGTTCACAAATTACCTAGAAATTTCTCTGTTGGATTAACAGCTACTTTTACTATCAAATAAAATTATTGAACTAATATCATGAAATTACCAGTTATAAAACAATTAGTAGAAACTCATTCGTTAGAAGACCTCAAAAAAGCTGAAATGGCTATGGAAGAAGGAGAAAACCCTACTTTTGAAGTAAAAGGCGAAGACGAAGGCGAACAATTTACACACGTAATTGCAGCCGTTTGGGTAAAAGAAAAAATGGAAAAAGATGGCGTTGATGCTCGTGCTGCAATGCGTGAATATACACAGAAAGTAAGAAATTCAATAAGTTAAATTACGAATTTTCAATTACGACCTGCTAAAGCAGCGCAGCTAATTACGAATTGAAATACAAAAATAAACCTAGTATATTTATCATATATAAAAACAAAAGCTTATTGAGTATTCATTATTTTACTCTCGTAATTTTTAATTCGTAATTGATATGAAAGAAGACAACATTATTCAGAAAAAGAGCTTTGATTTTGCTATCCGAATAGTGAATGCTTATAAGTTTTTGATTTCTAAACAAGAATATGTTTTGTCAAAACAATTATTACGTAGTGGAACTTCAATAGGTGCAAACGTAGAAGAGGCTATAGGTGGATATTCTAGGACAGATTTTGGTTTTAAATTATCCATTGCATACAAAGAAGCTAGAGAAACACTTTATTGGATTAAACTCTTAGAAGCAACTGACTATCTTTCAGAAGAAATGAGTAAAAGTCTGATTCAAGATGCAGAAGAAATCTGCAAAATAATTGGTAAAATACAAACTTCTTTAAAGAAAAATCAGTAATAAATAAAACAGCGAAGCTAGTTAAGCTATAGAATTTCGTAATTAAAAATTCGTAATCCGTAATTGACCAATTCGTAATTAAATTAAGTTTTTAACGGACTTTGAATCCGTTTCAAAAAAACAATACTATGAATATAACTACAAAAAATCCAGAAAACCCTAATTCGAAAGGAAGAGTTTTGGTCGCCATGAGTGGTGGAATTGATAGTTCGTTGGCAGCCGTTTTGTTGCACGAACAAGGTTATGAAGTCATCGGAATGACGATGAAAACGTGGGATTATGCTGCTTCGGGTGGCAATATGAAAAAAGAAACGGGCTGTTGTAGCTTGGATTCTATCAATGATGCCCGTTCTATTTCGGTTGATTTGGGTTTCCCTCATTATATTTTGGACATTCGTTCCGAATTTGGCGATTACGTCATCGATTATTTTACAGAAGAATATATGGAAGGCAGAACGCCAAATCCATGTGTACTTTGCAATACGCATATCAAATGGGACGCACTTTTAAGACGTGCTGATAATTTGGGTTGTCAGTATATTGCGACAGGTCATTATGCCAATATTAGAGAGGAAAACGGACGTTTTGTAGTTTCGAAAGGTGTCGATACCAAAAAAGACCAATCGTATGTTTTGTGGGGTGTTTCGCAAGAAAGTTTGAGCCGTACTATGCTTCCTTTGGGAAATCTTACCAAAGCACAAATTCGTCAAATGGCATTGGATAGAGGTTTTGATGAGCTTGTCAAAAAATCAGAATCGTATGAAATCTGTTTTATTCCTGATAATGATTACCGTAGTTTCTTGAAAAGAAGAGTTCCAGATATGGACGAAAAAGTAGGAAAAGGAAACTTCATAATGACAACTGGAGAAGTAGTCGGACAACATGAAGGTTATCCGTTTTATACGGTCGGACAGCGCAAAGGATTAGGAATTGCACTCGGCGAACCTGCTTATGTAGTAGAAATTAAAAAAGATACCAATGAAGTTATTTTAGGTTTCAAAGATGATTTGTATAGAGATGGAATGATTGTCAAAAAATTAAATCTTCAAAAATATGCAAACATTGAAGGCGATTTACTGACCACTACAAAAGTTCGTGTACACCACGCAGGCGCACCAGCAACCATCACACAAAGCGAAGACGGACAAGAACTTACTGTTCTTTTTCACGAGCCTGTCGATGCCATTGCCCCTGGACAATCTGCCGTTTTTTATGATGGCGATGATGTCATTGGTGGAGGTTGGATAGTTTCTTCCTTCCAACAAATTGGAAACGAACGAATAGAGAAAAACTTGTTTCCTACGGAAGTTTATAAGCCGAAGACGGTTTAATATATTTACCGAACGGTTCGCTTTGAGTGAACTGTTCGGTATTTTTTTGTATCTTAGATAAAGAGTTTTATAACTTAAAAGATAAAATAAATTGATTATGGCAAAAATAGAACTACTATTAAAAGACCTTGAAAACCTAAATCGTGATGAAATTTGGGTTGTCTGGGAATTTCTACAACAAAAAATAAAATCTTATACTCTAAATCCTGCTCAATCCGTAGAAAAAGAAGAAACAAAAAGACTACAATTTGATGATTTTTCGTTTGGACGTACTAGAGAAATTTTGAAAGGAAAAAATCTGAATTTGAGTGATGCTGTTATTGAAGAAAGGAGAAGTTACGAATGAATTTATTTTTAGATACTTCTGCATTATTGAAATTATACGATAATGAAATAGGCAGTGATGAAATGGAACTTTTATTCACTACCAATAAAATTGAAAAAATCTATCTCTCTTCTCTTACGATTTTAGAATTAGAATCTGCTATCAGAAAAAAACAACGTATGAAATTACTTACAGAAAGTGAAACTGAAGAAATTTCAAGGCTTTTTACTGAAGATTCTAGCAAATTTACTTGGATAGAGATTGATGATAAAATTTTACAAAGAGCATTTCTATTATTAAAAAAATACGGAATAGAAGGTTTGAGAACTTTAGATGCTATTCAATTATCAAGTGCCATTGAAGTAAAAAATGATGTTGCTTTGAATATTACTTATGATAAATTGCTAAAAAGTTTATTTGAAAAAGAAGATTTGAATAACTAAAAAAATGACTTCCAACAAATTGGAAACGAACGAATAGAGAAAAATTTGTTTCCTACGGAAGTTTATAAGCCTAAAACGGTTTAGAGTTTCTTTTTAGGTAAAAAAAAGTGGTTCTTCCGACAATTTAGCGATAATTTCTTAATTTAGCCTTTCTATGGATACTAACACAATAGCAATTTTATTAGGTTTTTCAGATTTTTCAGTAACGAAAATAGAATCTTCTCCACTTCGCTTAACTATTTATGGAGAAAGTAATTTAGCCGATTCTATTTGTCCTAATTGCTTGAAAAAGTGCAATAAAGTGACTTCTACTTCAGAACGTATTGTTCGTGACCGAAATATTTTAGACAAAGAGGTTTATTTACACTTAACTTCTCGTCAATTTCATTGTCAAGATTGTACTCGTTACTTTCAAGAAGTTTTTAGTTTTGTTTCTAAGCAAAAAAATCAAACTCATCGTTTGGAAAAATATCTTTATTTATGTTTGAAAGATAGCAGTTTCAAAGAAGTAGCTATCCGAGAAAACATACTTTGGGATGTTTTAGATGGTATTTTTAAAACCTATAGTAAACGTGAGATAAAAAAACACCTAGATTATTTTCCTCGACGTTTAGGTATTGATGAATTTGCTTACAAAAAAGGAAAAAAGGAATATGCTGTTGTTTTAGTAGATTTAGATACAGGTCAAGTTTGGGATATTTTAGAATACCGTAATAAAGAGTATTTAAAAGCCTATTTTTTATCCAAAGGCGAAGTTTTTTGTACTAGTATAGAAGTATTTTCTTGTGATATGTGGGAGGGATTTTCAAATACAGCAAAAGAAGTATTTCCTAACGCTGATGTAGTAATAGATCGCTTTCATTTTTTTCAGCATTGTAATAAAGTGCTAGATAGCATTCGTAAAGAATTACGACGAAAAGATGATAAAAACGTTCATTTCAAGCAAATAAAATGGCTTTTATACAAGGCATGGAAAGACCTTACTTATAAAGAAAGACGAGTTTTACTTAAAGCGTTTAGGTTTAGCTCAACGCTTAGACAGGTGTATTTTATGAAAGTGGAATTACAAAATATATTTAATACTGATTTGAGTAAACAAGAAGCTAAAAAACTACTAGACCAATGGATAGAAGAAGCTCAAAAAATAAATCATAAGGCTCTAAATAGATTTATAAATACGTTTAATTCTTGGAAAAATGATATTATTAATTTCTTCAAAGATAGATATTCTAACGGAATAGTAGAGGGAATTAATAATAAAATTAAGACCCTCAAAAGGAGTGGGTATGGGTTTAGAAACTTTCAAAATTTTAGATTGAGAATGATAGTCAAATTCATATAATCGCTAAAAAGTCGGAAGAGCCAAAAAAGTTATATTTGAGCTATAAAATATTAAAGAAAATGTCCTATGGGGGCTAACGGAAGCTACAACCTCCAAATTGAAACATTTGGAATTGGGTTCAGGTTTTTTTCAAGAAATCCTGTAAAATGAAAACTTATTTTTATTTGTACTTGCCGTGTCAAAAGTATTCGCTGTTTACAGTGAATACTTTTTTTATAAAAAAAAATAATTATGGAAAAAATAATTCTAGGTGACATACAGAAAGAAGCTGAACAGAAAGCTGCTCAATATAATTTGTATCATAATTATTTACATCTTGAGCACAAAAGAAATTGTCGTAGGTTGAAAAATCCTCCTGCAAAAGATGTTAGAACACCTGAAGAGTGGGGAGAAGACCGTAAATTTAATCCATTTTATGTGTTAAAACACAAAAAGCAGATAGCAAGATCAATATCTAAGAAACTTTTAGACAAAAATTATAAGCCTAATCCTCCATATATAAAAATAATACCTAAGAAAGGAGGAGGTACAAGAACAATAAGTATTTATCAAATCCCTGATTCTGCCGTATCTGATAGGTTTTATTATAACCTTTTAGGAAAAAATAGACATCGGTTTAGCTCATTGTCTTATGCTTATCGTAATGATAGAAATATACATTTTGCAATTCAAGATATAGCACAAGAGCTAACAAGTATTCCACGCATTTATGTAGCTGAATTTGATTTTAGCAACTTTTTTGGGTCTATAGATCATAATTATTTGTTTCATCAATTAAAACAAAACTCTTTTTTAGTTAGTGAGCTAGAAATACATGTTATTGAATCTTTCTTAGAACCCTATAAAGAAGATAAGAAGGGAATCCCACTTGGTACTTCTATTTCACTATTTCTTGCTAATATAGTTTGTTGGGAACTAGATAGAAAGTTTGAAGATGCTGGGATTCGTTTTGCAAGATATGCTGATGACACGATAATATGGTCAAGAGATTATTCAAAAATCTCTAAAGCATTTGATATAATTGCAGATTTTTCTAAAGAAACAGGTATTTCACTAAACTATAAAAAATCTGATGGTATAAGTCTACTACAAAAGACAGGGTTAAAATCGGAGTTTCACAATTCAAAAGAATTCATAGAATTCTTAGGATATAAAATATCATGTGAGAATGTGGGAATTAAAGATGCTTCTATATACAAAATAAAAAAGCAAATTTCTTATCTTTTGTATCGTAATTTAATTCAACCTATTAGAACTAAATCATTCAAAGCAATGAATCTTCCTGCAAATAATATGGATAAAGACTTTATAACTGCTATTATGCAGATAAGAAGATATTTGTATGGTAACCTAACTGAAATTACTCTCAAAAAGTATTTGAATGGTACATATAAACGATTTTCTTTTAAAGGAATTATGAGCTTTTATCCGTTAATAACGGATGAAAATCAGATGATTGAAATGGATAAATGGCTTTTGAGTACAGTAATGAACGTTTTAAATAAACGTAAAAAGCTATTAAAAAGTCATATACCTACTTTTAACGAAGATCAATTTCCTTTTAATTGTAATAAAGATGATTTGATAAATGAATGTAGAAATAAATTGGTTTATCGTAAAAAAGGATTAATTGAATTACCCTCTTTCTTAAGAATATACAAGGCTATAAAAAAAGGTGTAGTAAATGAAGGAATAGAAAAAGTTATGCATCCGAATTCAAACTCATATTATGAATAATATTTCCTTGCGCTTATTAGTGTTTTAGCATAGTGACATTTTTTTTCACGAAGCTATTTTAACTTTCATTTTTTCCTCAAAAAAAACTTTGTCAGTAGTTTGCCTAAGCAAACTCTGACAATAGTTAAAAGCAGTATAATCTAAACTATTGTCAAAGTCTGATTACAGACTATTGACAAAGTTCAAATAATTTTTACATAAAAACACACACAACTATGGCACTAACAGAACAAGAAATTAAAGAAATCATTGAAAATGAAATCATTGTAGATGCTTATACTGATGAAGAAGCAGAAACAGGCTGGGCAACATACATGGAAGACAATATCAATTTTCCATTTGAAGCAGAATATTTAGTAAGGAGAGCATCTAAACCAAACGAATGGAAAAAAGTCAAAATTATAGAGAATTATACAAACTCTTCAAATTATGAAGGAGGAGAGTTTTATTTATCAGCTCTACTTGAAGATGTGGATATGGTTATTCCAGTAGAAATAAGTGAACTAAGAAATGTAGAAGCAGATGAAGATACATTAGATACTTTTCAAATATGGGAATACAGAAATAAATATTAATTTAACGACAAACTAAAAACTCTCACTCAAAAAACAAAAAAACAATGTTTTCAGAAAAATATCCGAATTTAGAATATTGGGTTGATGCACAAGGTTGGATTGAACTCGGTTCAGATGAAAATAGCGACTCTTGGATTAGAATCATGGACACAGGAGGATTATGCTATGAAGATGAAGATTCAAGTTCATTAGATGAAGCCTTAGAAAAAGCTGAACGCTGGGCTGCTGAAGAAAATGAAGAGTAATTTTAAACTTATTTTATCTAAAAAATATGACGAAGAAAAATAAAAAACGAACGGTTCACACAAAAGCAAACCGTTCGTAATTTTTAATTCGTAATCCGTAATTGTATCTTATTCTCTCAATAAAGAAACCCAACCTTTCAAAATCAAAACTTCATCAGTTGGATTCAAACGATTAAAAGTAACTTTGACTTGGAAATAATACATTCCAGAAGGCATTTCTTTTCCGTTGTTATTTTCTCCATTCCAATCAATAAAGACATTATTATCTTCATCGCTTGTAGTTTCAAAAACCAAATCTTCCCAACGGCTATAAATTTTGGTTTCTACATTTTTGACAAAAGCAGGACAGTCTAATGCTCTAAATGTATCATTTATTCCGTCGCCATTTGGTGTAAATACATTTGGTAGCGCATAATTTGGACAGTTATCATTACATACTTGATTACTAAATGTACTCTCATTTCCAGACGCATCAAGAGCTGTAACAACATAACAACCTGCCACAGAACGAACTTGTTCGTGTGTATAAGTCGTGTCAGTAGTATTTATCAAAAGCTGCAATGAATCATTAATTTGGGCTTTGAAGTATAAATTATAACTACTCACTTCCAAATCACAATCAGGCGAATAATCATTTTGCCATCTCAATTCATTTCTAAAAAGAGAATCACTACAATAAATTGGATCTTCAAAATTAATGGTTTCACAAATCAAAGAGTCTAAAAACAAGGTTGTAGGCGAACAAGGAGGCGTTTCGTCAAGTGGAACAATACATACTTTTTGAGACTTGTTCAAAAGTGGTTCTGGCAAACCTTCTTTATTGTAACTTCCTTGTGTTGTAACAAAATAACAATATTCTACCTTGTCTAAAAGCTCTGTATCAGTATAAGAAAACGAGCCACTAAAGACATTTATACTATCCAAAAGAACAAAATCAGTTCCATCAGCATCCGTTTGACGATAAATATAATGTTGTGGAAAACGTGAATCAGTATTGTTCCAAGGCACTTCTGCACGCCAACTTAAAGTAGCTGCATTTACTAAAGGAGTTGCATTCAAACGAACAGAACTTGCCACAGCCGAAGAATCTACCAAATTATCATTTGAATAAAAAAGAACTCTATAATTATAAACTTCTTCTTCAGTATTCAGATTTGTGTCTCTAAAAGTAGTGTCATTTTCAGCAAAACGTTCTCCTAATTGCGTATAATTCTGAGTTCCAGAGAAACCATCTGCACGGAAAAGTTCATATTCATAAGGTCTTGGAAAATCTTCTTCTATGAGGTCTTGGGGTTTTGTCCATTCCACTTGCATTTCTCCATTTTCGGTGTCTGTTTCTTCTACACTTACTTTTGTAATATACGGTGCATTGGTTGGAATAATTACACAAACTTCGTCAGAAACATAACTTTCTCCTCCTGCTGGATTTGGGAATCTTGCAAAAATACGGTAGCAATATGTTTTTCCTCGTTCTAATCCTTCTCCATTATTATCATCTAAATAGAATAGATTACCAATTTCATTTGTTCCAATTTGTGTATAACCTGTATAAGCAGGCAAACCTGTTTCACATGTATCAGGGTTAAACTCAAAAGAGCCTACTCTTCGCCAAATAGTCATTTCACTAGCATTCGGACACTGATAAGAAAACCAACTCAATGAAATGCTATTATCAACTGTATTGACATCAGCAATGAGCGTATCAGGTTTTGGACCTACAACTCGGATTTGCCACGTTTTTAAATCTACTAATTTGTTGCTGCTGGGTTGAGGTTGGTCTTCTGCTTTAAAAGTAACAGCATAAGGTTGCAAACGTACATCTTCACAGACTGTTTGCCAATCAAAAACACCCTTTTCTTCTCCATTTGGAGGCTGAATATTCAAAACATTAAAATTCGCATAATTTCTTGGTGGAACAGATTGTAATACATTTGCATCTCTAAATAATGCACTATAAGCAAAAAGTTTAACAAAATCTTCATCAGGGTCTGTTCCTGTAATTGTATCTCTTAAAAATGCTCCTGCCGTAACACAGGTATCTCTAGGAATTTCTAAAATAGGACGTTTATTTGGATTATCTCTTACAATAATCTGCATATCACGGTTTACTTGTCCAATCAAAATACCTTCTCGCCATTCTTGAACAATAAAAGCTACATTAAACTGCCCTGTTCGCCCAGGTGTATTCCAAACCAAATCTCCTGTAATGGGGTCAAGAGTAGCAATAGTTGCTCCTCCCTCTTCACGTTCTCCCCCAAATGAAGGGTCATCTAACAGACTAAAACCCTCAACTGGCGTATTTATATCACGTTTGGGAGTAACAAAAATATATGCTAAACTATCACCATCAGCATCATACGCCCCTGGATTATGAATAAATTTTTCACCTACACGAGCAAAGTCAATCGGTGGAACAAGCAAAATAGGTGACCTATTTAATCCCAAAAAAGGATTTATCAAAAAAGTAGATTGAATATGAAAAGCTGTATTGACAGAATTAGGAATATTGACAATATTTTCGTTTCTGTTTCGAATAGCAACACCCACATTATACTCTCCAGCACCAGGGAAAGTATAAGTAGTAGTATAAGTATTTCTTGTAGTAGCATTTCCAATACTAACACCTGAAAGACGATCTACCATACGTGTTTCTCCAGTTCCAAAATTAAATTCAATTTCTGGGTCAGGTGGAACTCCTCCATCATCAGTATAAATAATTGCCGTAATTCGATAAGTCAGACTAATATCAGAAATACGTTCGGCTGTCAAATCTCCTGCTCTAACGTGGGTAGCGTGTGCATTTTGAGATAAAAAAGACAAAAAGAATAGACAAGTAAAAACACTACAAATCAATTTAGCAGTTCGGTTAGTAGCTAAATCAGAAGTAAAAAAATTTGATTTAATAGGTTTTATGTTTTTTAAATTATAGAAAAAATCCTTATTCATTGGTATAGATTTATTTTATCGATAGTAATAGTATCGAAATAACTGTATTTTTAGAGGAGGGTTTTCATTCTCCAGTTTATATTTGATAGAAGGGAATTGTAGTATAAAACATAATTGTACTTTTCAGAAGGTAAATATAAAGATAAGGTAGTCAATCACAAATACAAAATTTTGCATGGCATTAAAAATTTTCTTGATTGTAAATGAAAATTATATCCATAATGTGAATTATAAAATCATAAATAAAAAAATTACTACTGTGATTTTGAAAGAATTATATTATTTTTGAGAAATGAATGCTGCAAATACAACCATTACTCGCTCTATTCCCAAAATTGACTCTTCCAAAGGTACTCGTTATGCCATTTCGGACATACATGGCTGCGCCCAAACATTTAAAGCACTCATCAAAAAAATAAATCTTTCTACAGATGACCAGCTTTTTTTGTTGGGAGATTATATTAATAAAGGACCAGATAGCAAAGGCGTTTTAGATTATATTATAGAACTTCAAAAAAGCTATTCTGTTTTTTGTTTACGAGGAAATCATGAAGAACTTCTCATGCGAGCGCATAGAAGAGCAGGAGGAGATAAATCAATTCGTTTAATTCCTGTTTTGCATCGTGGTAGAGGTTTGGTAGATGAAAACCGTCGTATTTTGCCTCAATATTTACCTTTTTTGGAAAGTCTTTCTTATTATTTTGAATTAGAAGATTATTATTTGGTTCATGCAGGTTTTGATTTTGAAGCACCAGATCCTTTTTCTGAAACTGAAAAAATGCTTTGGGTGCGTTATTTTGAGGTTGATACAAGTATTGTAGGAGATAAAAGAGTTATTCACGGACATGTTCCCGAATATTTACAATTTATTCAAGAAGAGATTGATTATGGCTGTCCTTCTATTTGTATTGATAATGGTTGTGTCTATAAAGCACGTAGAAAAGCAGGTTTGGGACAACTTTTAGCTTTAAATTTGGATACATTAGAAATAATTTTACAAGAAAATATTGAAACAGAACGCTCTTCTTCAAGAAGTCATTTTTTATAATCATGACACTAACCGAACGATTCGCTTTAAGCGAACCGTTCGATGATTTACTAATAAGCTGCTCTCCTCAAACGGTCATTTATTGCTCTTCCTAATTCTTTTTCAGGTAAAAGTTCTGCCAAGATAATTTTGATATTTAGTTTGTCTAATTCTCTCATATACGAAAATAAATTTTGTGCAGCCTCCGAAAAATTACCTTTTTTTGATAAAATAAATTGATTGATTGTAGGAATTTGATTGTAATTTTTAGAAAAAGATAAAATTCCTATTTCGTTTAGTTGTAGTTCATTATTTGATAAATATTCTTTCAACATTTCATCAATATTCCCCAAACGCATTTTTATTTTTGGTGCATAATGACTTAAAAGCATTCCAGAAGAGGCTACTTTTGTTAGTTCTTTTTTATCAACATGAGGATTTGAATTTGAATGTTCTTTTATGATTAATTTTCCGACTACTTTTTCTAGTTCTTCGATGGCTACTCCTCCTTTTCTAAAAACAGTAAGTTTTCCATTTTCTTCTCCAATTATTGTAGATTCTACGCCTATTTTACAGTTTCCTCCATCCAAAATATAACTTACTTTTTCTCCCAACTGCTCAAAAACGTGATTTGCAGTTGTCGGACTGATATAACCAAACGGATTTGCACTCGGTGCAGCCAAAGGAAAATCAAGGTTTTTGAGAAGTTCTAAAGTAAGTTCATGGTTCGGAATACGAACAGCAACATGGGGAAGTCCACTTGTAACAAGGTCTGGAATAATTGATTTTCTAGGCAAAAGAAGTGTCAAAGCACCTGCCCAAAACTTATTTCCTAGTTCTTCTGCCCAAAAGGGAAAATCACTTGTCCAATTTTTTATTTTTTCAATGCTATCTGTATGGACAATTAAAGGATCAAAGGTAGGGCGATTTTTTGCTTCAAAAATTTTAGCAACAGCCTTTATATCAAAAGCATTTGCAGCCAAACCATACACTGTTTCGGTAGGAATAGCAACTAAATTTCCGTTTTCTAAACTTTCTTTAGCAATTTTTATATTGCTTCCAATTATTGTTTTTTCTGTCAAAATATAACTTGATTTTTCTTATAAATCATTCTCACACTAAAGTGTAAACTACATAATGCCACAAAAATAAAAAAATCCAACTACTTTTTGTAAGTAATTGGATTTAGTAAGTTTATTTTTTGGCTAGTATTTCAAATTTATTAGAAATGAAACCCAACAGTCGCTACTACGTTTGTTGTCGTATTTTTTATATCAATAGTAGGATTCGAATTATCAGGCAAATTATAAGGTGTATAAACATTATTATTGGTTTGCTGAACAACTGCCAAATCTATATAAAATGCCTTTTTATGAATACCCAAACCTCCCGAAATACGAGTTTGAAAAGCATCCTCATCTTCTCTACGAAAATCTTCTTTCATCGTATTTCCATACAGACCTACTCCACCACGCAAATAAAATGTATTCAAGCGAAGTTCTGCACCCAAACGATAATTCATTGTAGAAGCATATAGATTTTGGATAGTTTGATTATCTGCTGTAAAACTAAACTCTTGAGGTGGACTTAATAATTTCGAAGATTCATAATTAATAAAATCTACATCAGCACTAATAAAACCAAATTTTCCTACAAAAAATGCTGCTCCTAAAGAGGCACGCAATGGCGTAGTCATATTATAGGTACTTTCCACGTCTAGCGTAGTTCCACTTACATCATTCAAAATAATAGGGTTTTGATTATCGTCATCTCCAAAATAAAAATTATTATATAATGCGTCTAAACTGGCATTATAGGTATCATTTACAGAAAAATATGTTGGTGTAGTAACACTTGCACCCAAACGAATAGCATAAATAGGACGATAAATCACTCCTGCCGTAAGATTTACACCTGTTCCATTAATGAATAAATTTTCTCCAATAACTAAACTATTTAATGATTTTACTTGACTTGGGTCAGTTGGTTCTCCTGTTACAGTTTCTTCATAACGTTTTTCTTCTTTATATCTAAATGACTGAATTCCCAAACCTGCACCAAAAAATAATTTATCATTATAATTTCCACCATACGAAAAATTCCATTGGCTTTGAGAACCTGAATACTCTATTGTTTCACGTTGTAATGTAGGTGCAATAGGCACGATAGAATAGTAGGTATTTTGTCCTCCATTATCAAAATCAAAATCTTCATTAATTAAATAGGCATCATACGCTAATGCTAATAAATCAGTTGCTCCACCTGAAGGATAAATAGAACTCCAAGGAATACCATCAGCTTGATTTAAGAAATAATCTATGATAGAATTTTCTGAATTTGTTCCTTCATAACTTGTACGTCTGTGAAAGCTATTCAAACGACTATATGAAACCGAAAATGCTCCTCCTTTATATCCTGATGAATTATTGGAAGGTAAAACAAATGCTCCTCCAAGTTGAGCAAAGTTAAAATTGAGTTTAGCATCTTCTGTGGGTATGTTCTGAGAACCTAAGTTATAAGTAGCATCCGAACCCAAAAAAGCTAGAGAAGGAGAAAATGTAATTTCGGAACGCTGCAAATATCCAAGACCAGCAGGATTAACAGAAGCCGAACTAATATCTCCACCGATTGCAGTTGCAGCTCCTCCAATTCCTTGAATACGTGCATTTGCTCCCATAGTAGGAATTGTTTGAGCAAAACGATTAGCATCAACATAATATCCAAAAGAACCTTGTGCTACTGGATTATTTTGAGCAGAAGCAAAATCTGAACAAAATACACTTGCAGATAAAGTAATTATTCCTATTATCCTCCTTAGAGGAAATTTATTGAATTGAATTGATTTTATATTTTTCATTGTATATAAGTTAGTTTTATTTTAGTAAAAATAATGAGAGTCAAGAGTAAAAAAATAACTAGCAAACGAAGACAATAGAATTGTTTGTTTAAGTAGTTTAAAAAGTAGATGCAAAAAATGCTCAAAAGGTCGCATCAGTTTATTATAAATAACTAACTACTGGGGTTAAAAATAGTTAAGGAGAATTTTTGATAAAAAATAGACATAAAAAAACTACTAAGAAACTAAATTCTTAGTAGTTTTTTATTATTTATTAAATTCTAATTTAATAGAATAAACCTTTAGTTATTGATTAATAACTAGGATTTTGTTCTAAATTAGGATTTGCATCTCTTTCACGAGTAGGAATAGGCAAGATTGTTTTTGGACCTCCAAATACTGCTTGAGCAGCAAAAGGACCATCTACACGTAATGCTTTTTCCTTACGAAGTAAATCCATACGACGGTGTCCTTCAAAAGCAAGTTCTAAACGACGCTCATTCAAAATAGCATCAACTAGTTCCTGTTTTGTTGTAGGAGCTGGAGCTAAATTTCCTAATCCTGCACGTGTACGCAATTGATTTACGATTGCTAATGCTTCTGAATTTACACCAGCACTAGACTCAGCTAATGCTTCTGCCAAATTTAGATATACTTCTGTAGTACGAATTACAGAAACGTTATCAGCATTTGTAATAGCATCAGAAAATTTAAGTGAAAATAAAACTCCATCTTGTTCTGAAGATACTGCTAAACGAGCATCACCTGCTTCATGAGCATCAATCAAATCTTGTGAAAAAGGAGCATCCCCTCTACCACCAGCTTGTGCAGGACGAGTGAATGAAGCCCATCCACCAGATCCAGTAGCTCCGTTATCTGTAGCAGAGTTTTGAATAGCAAAAATAGTTTCAGAAGTATTTTTAGATGACCAAAAAGAATGATCTGAAGCTAAGTCATAAAGTCCTGCATCAATTACTTGACGAGCAAAACTAGCTGCTTGATCCCACTCTCCTCTGTAAAGATGTAAACGAGAAAGCATTGCACGAGCAGCACCTTTAGTAGCTCTACCACGAGTTTCTAAAGGATCACCTAAATCATCTGCTAAATCTGCTACTCCTGCTTCCAAATCAGATTTGATAAGCGCATGTACTTCTGCTACTGTTGCACGAGTTGGTAGCTCTATAGTACCATTAAAAGGTTCAGTTACTAGAGGTACACCTAAAGTTCCTCCATTACTAACTTGGAATGGCTGACCGAAGATATTTACTAATTGAAAGTAAGAAAGAGCACGCATAAATTTTGCTTCTGCAACAAATTGTGCTTTTTCTTCTACAGTAAATCCATCTACCTCAACATTTGGTACATTTAAGATCACTGCATTTGCAGCAAATATAGTACGATAATGGTCTCTCCAAATTACCTCTATAGTAGAATTACTAGCAATAGCTGCAAAATTATTGATTTCTTGAAGAGTAATAAATGAGCCAATAAACTCTACATTATCAGGCTGATATTCAGAGATAATACCTACCGTACCACCGAAAGCATCTAAAAACTGTGCTCTACTATATACTCCCATCAATGATCCAAAAGAAGATAGTTCATCATTGAAAGCTAAGTCAGTAGATACCTCTTGCTGTGGTTGTATTTCTTCTAGCTGTTTTTCACAGCTACTCATCATAGGTGCTAACATGATAGCAGCTATGACATATTTATATAAATTTTTTCTTATTTCCATTTCTATTTAAATTTTGGGGTTGAAACTAAACAACAATATTAGAAACTAAAGTTAGCTCCAATAGTAAGTGCCTGTCCTTGTGGAGGAGTAAAGAAAGAAGCTCCTTGCAGTTGTCCATCTGTTCCATCACGGTTTACCTCAGGATCTGCTCCAAAGAAATCCTTAGATGTTACTGTAAGCAAATTTTGCCCTCTTACATAAACTCTTGCTCTAGTAATAGTCTTAGTCTTAGCAAGAATATTCTTAGGAAGATCATATGCTAAAGTGAGAGTACGCAGGCGCAAGAAGTTAGCATTTGCTAACTGTTGAGTAGATTCTTGAGCAAAAGTCAAGTTAGTAGCACTTGTATATGCTGGTGCATAAGCATTGTCTCCTGGATTCTCCCATACATTCAACAATTCAGTTGTTTTATTAAAACTAGACGTAGGGTTATTTAAGAATGTAAACTCATCAAGGTAAACATAAGATCCTATAGAAAAATTAAACAATGCATCAAGACTAAGTCCTTTGTAAGTAAATGTATTACGAAGTCCACCTGTCCATTCAGGAATAGCTGAACCAACTATAACTCTATCATCTGGAGTAGGAGTTGTAGTTACTTCACCGTCTTTAGTAAACCACTCAGCATCTCCAGTTTCAGGATTAATCCCTTTATACTTTATCATATAATAAGTATTCAAAGAGTACCCTTCGATAGCTCTTTGATAACTGGTTGCAGTAAGAATATTTCTTCCCTCTGGATCTTGATTATCAGCAGGAAGAGATAGTACTTCGTTTTTCACATAACCTGCATTTAAAGAAGTAACCCATTTGAAACCTGAAGCAGTTTCAATATTTGTAGATGTAAGACTCAAGTCTATACCACTATTTCCCATTTTACCAACATTTTGAATAATAGAAGCAAAACCAGAAGTATAAGGTAATGGAACATCTAATAAAATACCATCTGTAACTTTATTATAGTAGCTTACTTGTCCAGAGAAACGTTTTAAGAATCCAAAACTTACAGTTACATCTAATTGTGTAGTTTCCTCCCAGCTCAAATCAGGGTTAGCTGCCTGAGTAGGACGAATACCTGGAAAACCAGCATAATCGGAATTTACACCACCTTGGTATAATCCTAAAGAAGCAAAGTTACCTACACGGTCATTACCTGTAGTACCATAACTTACAGAAAGTTTAAGAATATCAAGTGCTTCAATGTCATTCAAGAAAGACTCTTCAGAAAGAATCCATCCTCCTGATACTGCCCAAAATATACCGTATCTATTATTAGCACCAAAACGAGAAGATCCATCTCTACGAACAGTTGCTTCAGCTAAATAACGGTCATTATAACGATAGTTCAGACGTAAAAACTGAGATTCTAATGCCCACTGTGAACCTGTTTCTGAAGTAATGGTAGGAGTTGCAGCATTACCCACATTAGGGAATCCATCAGTTACAAAACCTGACCCTTCTACAGCCATTGTCTCAAGACGTGAAGTTTCATAGCTAAAACCAAGTAAAGCGTTGAAACTATGGTCACCTGTTGATTTACTATAATCGACTGTAGTAGTGTTCAACCACTTATTATCTTGAATATCACGACGATATGCATAACCACCTGGAGATACAATTTCTACATCTCTAATTTTCTCTTTTGCATAAACAAGGTCAGTACCAAATGAAGTTCTTACTTTCAAATTAGGAATGATATCATACTCTGCATAAATATTACCAATAGTACGGCGTGTTTTTAAGTAACGAGTACTTAATTCTTCAATAGCTAATACGTTAGCAATGAAGCCAGTATTTACATAAGCTCCATTTTCGTCACGAGGTTGTACAAAAGGAGATTGTAAATAAGAAGAAGTAAGAGGAGCAAAAGTACTATTATCAGAACTAATGCGATCATTGTCTGTCGTTACTAAGTTTAAGTTTACACCAAAGCGTAATTTATCTGTAGCATTATGTGAAACATTTACACGACCCGATAAACGCTCTAAATCATTTCCAATAACATAAGCAGATTGTCTGAAATAAGTTCCACCTACGTAGAATTGAGTTTTTTCAGTTCCACCTGTAGCAGATAAAGAGTAATTAGATGTCGTACCTGTACGTAAGACGGCATCTACCCAGTCAAAATTACCTTCTGGAAAATCTATAGGGGCAGCACCTAGACCTACACGAACAGCATTGCGATATTCAGCATACTGGTCTCTATTCATTGTTTCATTTATAGCTACTGGAGTAACCCAACCTGTATACACATCTGCATTAAACATAGTCTTTTGGTTTGCTTTACCTTTCTTAGTAGTAATAACAATAACACCATTTGCACCACGAGAACCATAAATAGCTGTTGCAGAAGCATCTTTCAAGATTGTTACAGATTCAATATCTTGTGGGTTGATTTCTATAAGTGGATTTGTAGCTGTACCACCTCCTAGTAAGTTAGAATAACCACCTTCCAAAGTAGTACCTTCAGCATCATTTAAAGGCACACCATCAACAACATATAACGGAGAACTACCACTTGTAATACTGGTAACACCACGAATACGAATATTTGGCTGGCTACCAATAACACCAGAAGCACCTGTCATTTGTACACCTGCTGCTTGTCCTTGTAACGCATCTTGTACAGAAGTTACTGGCTGTTCAGCCAGTGCTGTACCAGTTACAGTAGATACTGTTTGAGTAGAAAAGCGTTCACTTTGCTCTCCATAACCTACTACTACCACAGATTCTAAAACACCATCTATCATAGTTACATCAATAACTGTACGGTTTCCAATAGTTTCTTCAACTGTTTTATAACCTACAAAACGATAAACGAGAGTTTCTGTTCCTTCAGGAACAGTAATAGAGTACTTTCCTTCTATGTCAGTTTGTGTACCTTGCTGTGTTCCTTTTACTTGAACAGTCGCACCTGGCAAAGCACCATCTGCAGAAGTTACAGTACCTGTAATTGTTCGTTGTGCCCATGCTGAACTAACAAGCAAGAACATCAACATCATACTAAGTAATAATTTTCTCTTCATGAGTAAATTGATTAATTTGATAATGAAAAATTTAAAAAATAATTTTCGGAGGGTATATTTATTTTGATAGTTATGTAATAATTCATTTAGCTTTTCTGTTCAGAAAAATTATGAATTATAATGACTAATTATCATAAATTATATTAAGCAGTAAAAATTGCTTTATGATTAATTGTAGAATTGAAGGGAATGTTAAGTTACGTATTTTTAAATCAAAAACCTATTTGATTTCTCAAAAAAAGCAACTTTTCATATAAATTTCCTCTCTTATCCATCTTAATATACTAAAAATTTAGTATCGTTCTTAACAAAAGGTAATTTTTACGAATGCAATTAAATCAAAATTTATATTAAGACAAAATGATTTTTACAGAATTTTATACAAAATGTTGTTAAAAAACCTTTTTAGATTTATAATTTACTGTTTTTCAGATTGTTAAACTTTTATTATTAAAAATGTAACAACAATAAATTTATTTATTGTGCACTAAAAAATTTACATTATTTTCAAAATAACACTTACATGCGTATTCCAACTACAAGCATGTCATCAATTTGGCGTTGTAGTCCTTGCCAATGCACAAAACTTTCTTGTAGTTTCTTTTCCTGTTCTTGCAGAGGAAGATGTTGTATTTTACCTAATAATTCTATAAAACGCTTTTTAGAGAACTTTTTACTATCTTTTCCTCCAAATTGGTCTAAAAAGCCATCTGTAGTGAGATAAACCATATCATTTTTCTGAAGACTTATATATTTATCTGTAAATGTTTTTTGCTTTTGTTTAAGTAAAGTTCCACCAATAGAAAACCTATCTCCTTTTATCTCTTTTATTTTTCCATTTTCAGTATAAAATAATGAGTTTTTTGCTCCTGAGAACACAATTTTACGATTTGCTTTATCCAAAAAAATCATTGACATATCCATTCCATCACGACTTTTCCACATTTTACCTGTTTCATGCAAAACATTTCCTTCATTTTGTTTTAACCAATCCACAATCCCTGCATTCATTTCAGTTAAAATCTTAGCAGGTTCATTGATTTGTTTGACTTTTGTGGTTTGCTCCAGCATGGCAAAACCCACAACAGACATAATTGCACCTGGAACACCATGTCCTGTACAATCTACTACTGCAAACTGACTTGTACCATTCTTTTTCCAAGCCCAATAAAAATCTCCACTCACAATATCACGAGGCTGAAAAAGCACAAAATGTTCGGTAAAGGCATCTAACATTTCTTCCTCAGAAGGAATAATGGCATCTTGAATACGCTGTGCATACCGAATTGAATCTGTAATTTTTTTATTAGCAGACTCTATCAATGTATTCTGCTCTTCTACTTTTTCTTTTTCTTTAGTTAGTTCTTGAGTACGTAATGCAATTTTTTCTTCTAATTGTCTTTTCTTTTGTTCTACTCGCCATACCCTCCATCTATAAATTAAATAGAAAATTAAAAGGATAATTGCTATAAAAGCAATTTTTGCTTCAAGAGTATTGTACCATGCTGCTGTAATAGAAATCTGTATCGATATAGGTTCTTCATTCCATACTCCGTCAGAATTAGAACCTTTTACTAAGAAGGTGTACTCTCCAGCATCTAGGTTGGTGTATTGAGCTTCACCTCTATCAGATTCTATCCAATCAACATCGAAACCTTCTAATTTATATTGATATTTATTTCTTTCAGGAAGAGAATAATGAAGGGATGCAAAGAAAAATGAAAATGAGTTTTGTTTATGATTCAGTTTTATTTGTTTTACAAGAGAAATATGATTTTGAATAATACTACTATCTCCAATTTCAATATTTTTGTTATTAACTTGAAAATTGGTAAATAAAATAGGAGCGATATAACTATTTCCTTTAATGCTATCTGGATGGAAATAGTTTAGTCCATTTATTCCTCCAAAATACATCATTCCAGACTTTCCTTTTGTGTATGCACCTGAATTAAACTCATTGGCTTGCAGTCCATCTTCTACACCAAAATTGAGAAAAGTAGTATCTGAAGGCGTAAACTTACTAATTCCTCTATTGGTACTAAACCACAAATTCTTTTTAGAATCTTCCAAAACTCCATACAAAACATTATTTGGGAGTCCATCTTCTTCTGTAAAATGTCTGAATTTACCACTTTTTCTATCTAATGAATTTAACCCTCCACCATAAGTCAAAACCCAAAAATGGTTTTTGTCATCTTCATAAACAGGATATACTCGGTTTGTACTAATGCTGTATTTGTCATTTACATCACTTTTATAAGCCGAAAAAACCTTGTTTTTTGCATCAAATTTATTCAATCCACCACCATACGTACTTACCCATAAAGTACCTTCTGAATCTTCATAAATCCCTCTTACTCTGTCATTAGACAATGAACTAGGAACATTTGGTTCGTGAACAAAAGCTGTAAATGAATTTGTATTTGCATCATATCTTGAAATACCTCCTTTGTCTGTACCTATCCAAATTGTTCCTGACTTATCTTGATAGATTACACGAATAGAATTACTTAAAAGTCCTTTTGTCGTTTTTGTGGTAAAACGCTTTTTAAAATTAGCACCCAAACTAGGTTGGTTATTATCAAATACATAAATACCATCTTCGACTGTTCCGACCCATACTTGATTTTGATTGTCTTCGAATAACGCATAAATCCCCTTTCTTGCAACAACACCAATAACAGAAGCATTATCTAATCCTTCTTTATATTTATTTAGACCTTGTATTGTACCTATCCAAAGGATTCCGTAATGATCTTCCAAAACACTACGCACTGTATTATCACTCAAACCTGTACGAGAAGCTGTGTAAGTATCAAATTTTATTCTATTTCTATCAAATTTATTGATTCCATATCCATTTGTTCCAATCCAAAAAATACCTGCTTGATCTTCAAACATAGTCAGAATATCATTCGAAGAAAGACTAGAAGGGTCTGTATTACGAGAGCGAATAACACGCAAACGAGGCGAATTGAACCAAGGCTTTAAATATTGCAAACCGTCATTTGTCATGAGCCAAAGCAAACCTCTACTATCTATAAAAACATTATTAATAGTCAAATACCTATTCTGAACAACATCTATATAATTTGAAGCTAAAAAAGTACGTTTGAAAAGTCCTGATGCTCCACCAGCCCAAATATTCCCTTCATTATCCATTACCATTCCATTGATAATATCCCGTCTGAATCCTCGTTTTTCAAACTGTTTTGTTTTTCTATCAAAAGCAGCAATTCCTGCATTTGTTCCTACCCATAATACTCCATTCTTATCTTCTAAAAAACAACGAACAATACATTCGTCAAGTTTTTTCTCTCTAAAAGTTTCAAAAGCCTTAGCATCTTGTAAAAAATGAACTAGTCCTTCGTCTGTTCCTATCCAAATCTCACCATTTTTATCACAGTGAATAGAACGAATAGTATTACTTATAATGCTTGTTTCATCAATCGGATTATTACGATACCTTGTAAAATGCTGTTTGGCAAAGTCAAAAACATTCAATCCTCCTTCAGTTCCTATCCACATATTTCCTTCTTTATCTTCTGTAATACAAAGAATCAGATTATCAGAAATAGAATTTATATCATCAACAACACGCTTATAATGATGAAACTTGATTCCATCATACATATTGAGTCCATCTTGTGTGCCTATCCAAAGCAAGCCACGAGAATCTTGAAAGAAAACATTAGGTGTGTTTTGTGAAAGTCCTTCATCAATAGTGATATGCTCAAAAGACATATTACTTTGTGCATACGAAATCGAAAATATACTCTGCACAACAAAACAACTCATTAGCAAAACAATCGAATACAAAAAATTTAGAAAATGATTTGTCAATCTGTTCTGTAAAAAGCAGTCCCTAGTGTGTGTGTTTAGAGTAAAAATTATATTTTCCTTGTAAAAGTTCAAAAAATGATAAGCAGAAATAATGATTAAAAATAAAAAAAGAGTCGTTTTAGATAGTGAGTATTTTTTCTCAACACACAAAGTTGCTTAAAATTATGATAAAAATCCACTACTAAATTACAATTTTTGTAGTTTATGTGTAATTTTTAGTCCAAAAACCAATAAAAGCAAATAAGTATTCGTTTTTTGTGTTTTGAGTTTGAAAAAGGGTTTTCTAATTTTGCATATTCAATTTTACTCACAAAAGATAATCAAAATTAACTTGAAACAGAAATTAGTACGCTCTCTAAAAGCCTTTATCAATAAATTAGGCTATCATATAGATAAAATAGACAGAAATTCACTCACAATGGCTGGTGGATTAGAACGCAGTACAAAACATACTTCGCCAAAAAGTTTTATAGATGTGGGAGCTTCTGATGGAAGATGGACAGAACTAGCGATGCAATTCTTTCCAAATTCACATTATTTGCTAGTTGAGGCGCAAGAAGGACACCGTAAGGATTTAGAATCTTTTCAATCAAAAAGTCAAAATATTTCGATTTGTATGGCTGCTGCTGGAGATGCCGAAGGAGAAATTTATTTTGATGCTTCCGACCTTCACGCAGGATTGGCTTCTAAAGAAAAACTAGAAAAAAACTGCATTACTGTTCCTGTTACGACGATAGATTTGCAGGTAGAAAAACACAAATTACAACCTCCTTTTTGTATAAAATTAGATACACACGGTTTTGAGATTCCAATTTTGGAAGGCGCAACCAAAACGCTAGAACAAGCAGATTTATTAATAATTGAAGTATATAATTTTCAGATTGTACAAAATGATGAAGATACTTCACAAAACAGTCTTCGTTTTTATGAACTGTGTCAGTATTTAGACAAAAAAGGTTTTTATCCTGCTGATTTAGTGGATATTATGAGAAGAAAAAAAGATGATATGCTTTGGCAAATGGATATGTTTTTTTATAGAAAAGAGAATAAAGTTTTTGAGAGTAATGAGTATGAATAAGAATTGAATACTTTACCTACCAAAACAATATTTTTCAATAATTTTCTTTTTTTGTTCTTGTAAAATCGCATCTAGTTCTGAAACAGACACTCCTTTTGATAAATAATTTCCTCTTTCAGTTTCTAACTTGAATAAATCCTCTTGTATTAAAACTTGTTGTTTTTTAGTAGGTATAGGGATTTTAATTTTTTGAATATCTCTTGGATAAACGTGAGGTTGAGCCTGTCCTCTTTGTAATTTATACAATTCAGATTGAACTACTTTAAGAATTTCATAAAGTAGTTTAGTCGAAATTTTATCTTCATCTAAAGATTGAACTGTCGTACAATCAGAAGCAAATATTTCTGTATCCCAAAAATTTAAAAAACCTGCATAAGCTCCCGAAGCACTTACTGTTATACAATTTTCAGAACGATTTGATACATTATGATAATAAGCTGGCTGTTGTCCTCCTGCAATAACTGGAATTTTGCCTTCTATAGTTTTTGCTTTTGTGATAGAACTTCCCTTCTGAATATGTGCAATAGAACTAAGAATAGTTATATTATCTGATTGCCAAATCTCTTCCCAACTTGTTTTCGATACCGTTTCGGTGCTAATTTTTTTATCAAAGTCAGTTTGGTCAAAGTCTATTAATTCAACTAAATTGAATAATTGCACTTGTTCTTTTATTTCTTCATCAATAGCTTTTATTTTTTCATCTAAGATAGATTTATAAATATAATTACTTGCTTTTTTAGGATTCAATATATTTTCTTCATCAAATAACTTTCCACCATAACTATTAATTTTTATTCCCTCTTGTCCTTTTCGTGTACTAAATTCATATCCTAAAGTTTCTGTTTGCTCAGTAGTTGTTTTACCTGTCTTTACCACAACTGTTTGTTGAAAGTCATAATATTTTTCTATGATGTGAGGGTTTTTGTTGGCATCTGACAGGCATAACATAAAATACAAAAATTTTTCTTTTTCCTTTTCTTTACAATACAAATAAAATTTAGAGTTTAAGATTCCTAACTTTTCTTCTTTGGTTTTTCTTTTAAAAGAAGCTGTTGCTTTCAACCTTTTGGTTTCAGAAAGAGTATCAAAAGCCATTTTATATTCCAAAAACATTTCAGTTTGTAATAACTCATCTGAAACTTCAGTTTGTAAAAATAGCTTGTACTCTTCCAAATCAAAATCTCTATATTCTACAAACAAACTCAATAGTTTTTCTGCGTCTAAATAACTAAATTCTTTCTCATATTTTATATTCGAAAATAAAGATGAGACTATTTGCTGACGGTCTTCTAAAAAATCATCATTTCTTCTCTTCAAAAATACAATTAATGTCTTTACGTTGGTAGCAATAAATGTTTTACTTCCTAAAATTGTAATTCCTTTTATCTCAAAATATTTCAAAAGAATTTCTCTTGCTTTTATATAAATCCCCCCACTTTCAAAAATAGAAGTAGGCAAAACAATTCCTGCTACTCCACCGTAGTTAAGAACTTGTTTTGTTCTTTCAATAAATAGAGTTTCAATTTCATTGCTATTTTCTGTCAAGCTATCAAAAAGCTCAAAATGTGCTTTTCCTACATTGAGATAATTTTTGAAAGCATCAACTGAATAAGGAGGATTGGCAACCACAATATCAAATTTGTTCTCTTCTAATTTCAGTTTTTCATTATCTTCCAATCCATCTCCAAAAATAATGTTTGCATCACCATCACCATTTATATAACAGGCTATTTGAGAAGCACGAGCCAATCTATAATCTTTTTCTATTCCATAAATAAAATTCTCAGCCCATTCTGTTCCTTTTTTATAGATTTCTATCTTTTTTTGTAATTCTAAAGAAAGAGTAGAAGTATCCATTCTTTTAATAATAGCTTGTATTTCTTCTACACTCTCTGTCAGAAAATGTCCTGCACCACACGCATAATCTAAAACTTTAGGTAAAATTTTTTCTTTCCCTTCTTTTATTTTATTCTGAATTATATTTTCATAGCCAAGAGAAAGAATAATGTAACGAACAATAGGAATAGGTGTAAAAAACTGACCTTCTGACTGTTTTACACCATGATTAAGCATTAATTCAAAAAAATCGCCTAATACAGCTTGTTTATTTGAAAAACGAAAACGGAAATTCTGAATAAGTTTGATTACTTCTCTTAAAACCTTTCCATTTTGAACAAATAACTTTCTGTTATGAACTTCTTTAAATGCAAATTCATTGTGTGTATAATATTTTAGTTCTCTAAAAATTTCTTCTACTTTATGAATTGGTGTTTGAGCAGGATAAAGACGAATAATATCTTGTAATTCTTTTTCAGAATAATAAATAACCTCTTCATTGAGTTTTTTCATTCCTGTTTGATAAAGAGCTTGCAGACGGTCAATGATATGTTCGTATTGTTCATCTTCTCGGACTTGAAAATCTAAGATTTCTTCATCATTTTTTTCTTCATCTACAATTTTGCAGAGAAACAACGAGAGAATTTTATTAAATGCGTTTGAATTATCTGAAATATTATTGTGCCTTAGAATTTCAGCAAATTTGTTAAATAATCCTGTTGCATCTTCTATTGATTTCAAATTTTTCTTTTTGAGAGCTTTTAATTCTAAAGAATACGGATTTGCATCTTCATCAAACACACCGTTAAAATGAACGTATTTTATAAAAGTATCTTTCCACACTTCAAAAAACTCACTTTTATTTTTTGCATCTCTATATAATTTTAAGTCTTCTTCTTCGATTTGTTTGAGCAACTTTACTAAATCTTCCTCTCTGTCTTTAATTTGTACAATTAAATTTTCATATTCAAAATTTTCTTTTTCGTTCAATTTAGAAGTATATAAAACGAGAAACTTAGCATTTTGGTCATTAGCTAAATAGGCAAATAATTGTCCTCCATGTTCGTTCATTTTTATTTTTTCTCGCTCAAATTCTGTTCCCCATGTCTTACACTCTATGACCAATAAAGATTTTGTATCTTTTCCATATACACAAATATCTGACTTTCCTCCACTTGCACCTCTTCCAGAAGGATAACGTCTTTCTAAATGAATGTCATTTGCTTCATATCCTTTTTCTAAAAGCCTGTTTACACATTCTAATACAACATAATTTTCTGCTTGATTAAGGTTTGAGGTAGTTTTATCTCCTAATTGTATTTGATTATCATTTTGTCTTTCTACTGTTGTCTGATTATCTGACCTATAAAATATTTTTTTTGTACTAGTATCTACTTTTATAGTATAATTTTGCAAGGAGTATTTTTTTATATATAATACCTCGTTTTGAGTTGTAAACCCTAGTTTTTCCAAAAATAATTTATCTGACATATTCTTTTCTTAGTAAATAAGTTGCTTATATTTTGAGCAAAGTTACAATTTTTTGTGAAATTTATTTAGAAAAACAATCAAAATTAACTAACAAAGACAGAAAATTATTAGATTTTTAGATAGAACGTAACCAATAAATTCAATCAAACTTTCTTATCTTTATCACTTCAAAAAACAAACTTCACTTTATAAGCAATTAGAAAATAAAAGAATATGTTAAAATCAATGACAGGTTATGGAAGTAGCAATTTAGAGAACGAAGAATATACCATCAATACAGAAATAAAAACAGTCAATTCGAAATATTTAGATTGTAGTCTTCGCCTTCCAAAACTGTTTGCAGATAAAGAAATTGAAGTAAAGAATCTAGCTCAAAAAATACTAGAAAGAGGAAAAGTATATATAACCCTCAATTACGTTTCGAAGGGAGAGAATATTTCTCAATTAGTTGTCAATCAGCAGCTTGTAAGTAGTTATTATGAAGCGATGATAAAATCAGCTAAAGAGTTAAACGCTCCTACCGATGATATTTTCAGAATTGCAATGATGCAAGACAATGTTTTTATAGAAAAAGCCAACGAAGAAGCCATCGAATCACATTGGAAAGCTATCTATCAAACCATTGAAAAGGCTCTTTTAGATTGTAATGAGTTTAGAAAAGACGAAGGAAAATCTCTACAAAATCAAATAGAGGAATGTTTGAGTTCTATTAAAAATTCGCTTTCAGAAATCAATAAGATTGAACCTCGCAGAATAGAAAAAATTCGTCAGAAATTAGAAAAAAATATTGAGAGCGTAGTCAATTCAGATAATTTTGATAAAAATCGTTTCGAACAAGAAGTTATTTATTATGCCGAAAAACTAGATATTGCAGAAGAACAAGTTCGCTTAAAAACGCATATTGACTACTTTTTGAAAGAATTAACAAAGGAAAATACAAGTGGAAAAAAACTGAATTTTATAGCGCAAGAAATGGGTAGAGAAATAAATACAATCGGCTCAAAAGCAAACGATGCTGATATGCAGCATTTTGTCGTGGAAATGAAAGAAGAATTAGAGAAGATAAAGGAACAGACTTTGAATGTACTTTAATTTAGTGATAAGTTATTAATGATTAACTGTAAATTATGAAATTACATTTCTGCTTTCTACTTATATTTTTTGGGTTGTTATTATGCAATGAGTCATATAGTCAAAACGATTATCCAAAAGAAAAAGTACGACTAGAGAATGATATTTGGTTTGGCTTGAATACTCAAATTAGTTTAAATGATAATGCTGATTTGGATAGTAATTTTGTTTCGAAAAATGTTTTTCTTATTCAAGTTTTGGGTAAACATTCTACTATGAAACAGACAGATAAAGATTATTTTTATCAACAAAGTCTGTATCTAAGTTATGAACGCTTACTTTCTCAAAAATGGATAGGAGGACTTTCTTTTAGGTATTCCGAATTGAATATTAATACGACTACTTTGCGTGGACATTTACGCCATTATTCACCTATCAAAAAAATTGATTTGACCTTATGGCAGCAAGTTGCTATTGAAAGAATTTTATCAAATAATTCTTTTTACGACCCTATTTCTAGGCTTCGTTTTCAGTTTGCAGCAAACAAATATTTTACAATTTCAAAAAACAACCCACAAAAAAAACTCATCGGAACAATTTCTTTTGAGCTTTTTAAAGAAATTCAGAAGATAAATCCTAAGTCAGAACGTCGTTTTTTTCAAGAACAACGCATACAAACAGAATGGTTTTTTCCTATTCATAAAAATATCTATTTGGGAGCTTTTGCAGGACTTCATACCAAACAGTTTATTGCATTAGCACAATATAATATGGCTGGCGAAGAACTAAAACCTACAAGAAATTTGAATCAACAAACGCCTATTTTTGGGATAAATGCTATTTTTACTTTAGGAAAAAATGATATTCCAAATAGACGTTTGTGGACTGAATAAAAGAAATCAAACTATAAAAAACTCCTTCATATTTCATCAAAACAATGAGTGAATACAAAGATTACGGTTATCAGATAGCCAATAACGATCATACAGAAAACTATTTAGTAGATAATATTCTTTCTCTATTAGACAAAAATAAAAATAAATTAATCCTTGATGTAGGTTGTGGAAATGGCTGGCTGACAGCTATTTTGATTCAAAAAGGATTTGAAGTATATGGAACTGATGCTTCTGAAAGTGGAGTTGAAATAGCAAATCAACGCAAAGAATGTCAGGCAGAACAAGGAGGAAAAAAACGTTTTTTTGTTCAAGATTTGAGTACAGATTCTTTGCCTAATGAATTAGTAAACTTGAAATTTGATACTATTATTTCTACTGAAGTAATCGAACATCTTTACGACCCAAAAAAGTATATTTCTTTTTGTAAACAAATTCTTCAAAAAAATAATGGAGGAGAAATTTTGATTACAACACCTTATCATGGTTACTTAAAAAATGTATTATTATCAGTTACTGGAAAAATGGATTCTCATTTTACAGTTCTTTGGGACGGAGGACATATAAAATTTTGGTCTAAAAAAACACTTACACAACTTTTAGAAGAGGCAGACTTTAAAGTAACCGATTTTGTGGGTTGTGGTCGTCTGCCTTTTCTTTGGAAATCTATGCTCGTGAAAGCAAAAATATAGTTTTTAAATTGTGTTCAATTTCCTATTCATATAATTTCAAATCCGAATCCATATCAACTTTGACAGTTTCAGCTATTTTTTGAAACATAAGTGATGGAATTTCGACATCGTGGTCTTCTAATTTTACGTCAAATGTACTTTTTATAGAAGCCTTTCCATTCTTGACAATTATCTGACTAGGAATTTTACGAGCTTGTTTTTTGCCGTGAATTTCTAAATCTCCAACTGCCACAACATCATACGTTCCATCCGTTGTGAGGTCATAATCTCCTTCAATCGTTCCTTTGAAAGTTGCATTTGGATATTTTTCGCTATCCATATAATTTTCATTAAAATGCTGTTGCATCAAAGAAGATGGAAAAATAAATGACTTGATAGGAATACGGAATGAAAAAGCATTTGTTTTGGTATCAATTACGCCTTTGCAATCTTTGTTATTTGCTTCTATATCTTCCATAGGTGCGCTAGAAAAAAAGTGAACTTTACTTTCTTCTAATGTATAACGCTGTGAAAAGGCTGTTGAATTAACACTTTGAATAACAAATAATATTGCAATAAAAAATACTGAGTGATAAATTTTCATAGGTGAAATGATGATTAAAGTTTGATTAATTTATTTGAATTTTTTTCTATTGACTACAAATTCTCTAGTGATATTAAAGCCAAAATGTATGCCACCGTCTAGCCAGTCGCCACCAGTTTCAGCAATAAATCCTTTTTCTATCATTGAACGAGAATTTGTCAAATGTAATTGAAAAACGTGTCCACCTGTTTCGATATCAAAACCAACAGAAAGAGAATTATAATAGGAATCAAAAAGAGGTGAATTTTCAACTGGCATTCTAAAAACATATTCTGCATTAAAAGAAGTACGTTTTGTTAGTTTTATTCTTCCTCCAAAACCTAACGCATACAAATCATTTTTATCTTCTGCTGTTGGAACAAGATTGCGATGTACCCACGAAGGAGCAAGCAAAAACGAAAACCCTTCACTAAATTTCTTACTTATAATCACTTGATGTGTATAAGTCAATCGATTTGCAAAAGTTTTTTCTTCTCCTGCATTTGCTTTTAAGGTATTTATGGCTGTTGTTCCTACATAAGTTAGGCTAATCGGCATATTTTTTTCACCTGTGCTTTGTCTTAAAAGGTCTGCTTTGAAAAGTCCGTCGTAGGTTTTTTGAAATGAATTTCTGCCCAAACCTATCATAATTCGATCACTTAATCCATATTCAAAACCTAATCGAATAGTAGCTTGGTCTAGTCCAAAAAACTCATAACCACCACCATCAAGCGTTCCGAAACGGTGTGAAATTCTGAACTCTAAAGCTCCTTTGGCTACTTTTTCAGAAGTATGTAGATTGATAAGACGAGTTGATTTATATGCGCCTGTAATGTATTCTGTTGTAGGGTTTTCTTGTTCTTGCTCATCTAAAAGAGCATCTAAATCATCTTGAGCAACTGCAAATTGATATGAAAAACAAGTAAAAAAGAAGATTAAAAAAGCTGAAAGAAATGAATAATTTTTGTTCATTATTTTATTTTTTTAGTAGTAATAATTGCAATAAATATGTTTTGTAGGATTTGTTAAAGCTGTTTTGGATAATTTAATCATCTTTTGCTCCATCATTAATCCAAGTTTCGATTAAACGAATATCACAACTAGCTATTTTTGCAGCACCTTTTGGCATAGGTGAATATCCAGAAGAATGTTTGATAGCTCCCAATAAAGAACCATTCGTAGCTCTACTTTTTAATGACGCATAGCTTTCTAAATTTATTCCAGCTCCCAAAGATGATGCACCAGCAGCCGAATGACACGAATAGCAGTTTGTTTGTAAAATAGGCTTTACCGTTCCTGAAAGTGTTACCTGTGAAGTATCACATTCTACAATTCCAACTTCGTCCTCTTCACTTTTCCATTCACAAGAAGCTAAAGAAAGACTAAAAAAAACACTAAGAAGTAAGAAAAATAACACAAAATTAGCTTTGTTGTTCATATTTTTTTGTTTTTAATAAATGGGTAGTATAAAATTTTTAGAGTGTTAGATACTAAGGAACAATTACGAATGCCATACCTTAATTATCAATCACTTGTATTAAAAGATATACATCTTAATTAATTTCTGTTCCTAATGTAAAAAACAGTTTATTAACAAAGTGCATACGCCTACAAGGTAAGACTTTTTATATTAAAATACTAGATTTAATTTAATTTACTTCGAAAGAATTGTGATTTCTACTCTACGGTTGAGTTTTCGTGTTTCTTCATCTGAATTGCTTGCAATAGGATATTTTCCACCATAAGCTCTTGTTTGAATGCGTGAACGAGCAATACCATTAGAAACTAAGTAATTTTGAACAGTCTTGACACGCTCACCCGAAAGACGAAGATTGACTGTATGCAAACCGACATTATCGGTATGTCCTCCCAAAGAAATCTTCATTTTTGGATACTTATTCAAAATAGAAAGCAATTTTTCCAAATCTTGATACGCTTGAGAAAGTAGTTCTGAAGTTCCTTGTTTGAACTGAATATTATGAAGATTGAGTGTCTTTCCTACTGTAAATTGTTTGTCAAATTCAGATTCTTCTTCTTGTTTTATGTCTTGATTATTCTGTTTTGTTTCTTCTGTGCTATCTATATGTATCTCTAAAGGATTTTGAATTCCATTTTTTTTTATGGTTGATTGACTTTCTTTATTATCATTTTTTTTATCATTCTCTAAATTATTTTTCACATCCTCTTTCGTTTCTGCTTTTATAAAAACCTTCTGATAAACGGTATCACGAATGTAAACTGTATCATGAACATAGACTATTTTTTCTTTTATAATTGGTTCTATATTTTCTAGGCTTGCTTGCTGACTTTCTGAATTATTTTTTGCTTCTAAATAAATTGGTGTTTCAACTATCTTTTCTACAATTCTATCCACAAAAACAGTATCACACGCTCCATTTTTTACTTGATTGATTGTTTCCTTTTGATTTGTAGTTGCTAAAATTTTTTCTTGCTGTTTTTCTAGTTCCTCTAATTCTTTCTGCTCATCATCTTCTATTTTTTCTTTCCAAATATAGACTCTTCCATCGTAAGAAGCTATTGCTACTTTATTTTCTATTGGACTAAAACGACAAACTCTCACTATTCTCTTCGATTCTGAAAGTGTTGCTATATTTTCTTTTGTCTTTGTATCCCAAATCTTGGCAACGATTCCATTTGCACCTGTTGCTATATATTCTCCATTTTTACTGTATGCAGCAGCACTATAATTTTCTTTTGGAGAAACTTGAAAAACATCTAACTTTTTGGTAGAAAAATAATCCCAAGTAACAAGCGTTCCATCAAATCCCCAACCTGTAATTTGGTTTTTGTTTGCACCGATTACAATATCATTTATATCAGATTTTGAGTGATGAAAACGACGAACTAATTTATGATTTTGAAGAGAAATAGCATACACATAATGATCGACACTAAAAATAAGTTCTTTTCCTGTGCTTGCAATCGTTCCTCCTGTAATAGTATTCGAAAGTAAATCTTTTTCAGAGTTAATAGAAAAAACTTGCATCGGAATCTGATTTGGAATATCAATACGAACACGCATAACATAACCATTGTCGCCACCAAAATACAAGTATTTATTATCTGGAGAAAAAACAACAAAGGAAGCAGAACGCAAAATAAGTCCATTGGTAAGAGATAAAGGCTTGTTTTTGTACGTCCCTAAAAGTTTTCCATAACGAGCATCCCACAAACAAACTGTTCCATCTTCGGAAGCACTGGCAAGTAAATCTCCTTTCTGATTAAATGTAACTTCATAAACACTTGCCGAGTGAGCATACAAACGGTGTCTTAAAATACCTGTTTCGACATCCCAAATAATAATCGTTCGGTCAAGACTAGCCGAAGCAATCCATTTTCCATCAGGACTAAAACGAATATTTTGCACACCTGCTGAATGTCCTCTTAGTGTTTTGTCTAACACAAATTCTACTTGAGTTTTATCTTGAGTTTTATTTGGTTTCTCATTTACTTTTTCAAAAGAAGAGTTTTGACTTTTAAACGAATTTTGAGCCACAGTTTTCCCCTTCTCTCCAAAAGAAGAAATAAAGAAAGCACACCAACAAAAAATAAAAACAAGGGATTTTTGCATATTTAGGAACAAATTAGTTTTTTTCAAAAGGGAATTTATCAAAACTAATTTGAATTATTTTTATAAAAAATTACACTAAAATCCTTAAAAAACAAAATTATATAAGGATTTAATGAACAAGATTAACAAATTTACGAATCTAAAACTAAAAAATACTTTTTTAGGCATTACTTTGTTGAAATACAGGTGTATCCAGTTTTTCAAAACACTTCTTTATTAATCGAATCAATCATTTTCTTTAACTCTTCCAGATAATTACAAGCCATGTAATGGGACAAATTTTCAATGATTTTATACTCAATTTTACTTCCTTTTGAAATCGATTCTAACAAGCTTTTTTCAGAATTTTCTACATCAAACAACTCGTCATTCTTTCCATGTAAAGCATACACAGGAATAGTTATTTTTTTTGAAGAATAAATAGCTGCCATTGGTAAAGCTACCGAAAATAACTTTGGGTATTTTAAAGCAAATTGCCAGCTTGCGATTCCTCCATTGCTATATCCCATTATCATTATTTTATCTTCATCAATAGGCAAATATTTTTTGAGCTGTTTTACCAAACGAATAAGACGTATTTCTATTGGTTCATCTGTCCACATTTTTCCTTCTGAAGAAGGAGCTACTATAATTACATTCTTACTATCAAAGGCAGGAAAAGCCAAACATGTAGCAAATTCTTTATAAACATTTTTATTTCCTGCCCAATGTAATGCAATAACCAAGGGTATTTTTTGCTCCTCTTTGATGTTGGGAATAAACAAACGAGCTTTCCATTTACTTTTATCTGTCATCAAAAACTCATACTCAAATTCCCCTGTTTTAGTTTGAAGTTCTTTTACACTTTTGTTTTTTACCGTTGGAAAATATATTACTTCTGTTTGCGTAGTTTGTGCTTTATTATAAAAACAAATAAAACATAGAAAAGTAAAAAAAAGAGTCTTGATTAGAATCAATAAAAAGTTCATTTTCTTAAAATTTAGTCTTAAATATTTCTGAAGCAATAAAAGCATCTTTAACAGAATTAGAATTTCGCATCATGCCACCAAACTTATTAGATGAATTTTGTTGTTTGTTTTTGTAATTAGCATAATGGGCTTCATCACTATTCATAGAATAATAGTTTTGACTTCCTGTATCATTTTGTCTAGTTCCTCGTGATAGTTGCTCTTTCAAACGCCTTGTCTCAGGACTTTCTGTAATAGGAGTTCCTAATTTTGGAATAATTGGTTTTTTATCAGGAATTTCTCTCAAACTTTTATTTCTCTCCAAAAGGTCTTTTGCTCGTCTATCTCTTACTTCTTGCAAAAGGTTTTCAGCAGGATTTTCTTCTTCTTCTATTTTTGGAAGTTCATGAGGCTGTGTAAGTGCCTTCAAAGTATCTTCCAAAGAACGTCTAGGTTTTGGTTGTGGTGGTTCGATGGCTACTTCTTCCTCATCCATATTGTGTCTAAAATTATCTCTCAGTTTTTTGGTACGAGAGTAAATGACAAACAGAATCATAAATACAATAAAAATCGATAATAATATATATTCAGCCATAAGTTAAAATAATTACGGATTACGGATTACGGATTAAAAATTACGACTTATTTCAAGCCTACTTTACGTTATTAGAACGCTACTAAGTTACAAATTGTTAAGGTAATTCTGCAATCGTAACACGATATGGCATTTTTTGCGCTCTATCAATGATTGTATAAACAAAATATTTATCATTTGCATAATGTGTAATGTAGATATTTCCTTTTTTCTCTTGTTTTGTTTGGTCTAAATTAGAATCCACAAACTGTGCTACAAAATCTTCATACGGCTGACGGTGTTGAAAGTGGAGTTGTAATTGATTGGTCTGTAATCCTTTTTCAGGAGAAAAAATACTCTGCATGATATACTGCACATCGTGATAATAGATTTCGAACATCCACATATCAACCTGTGTAGTTCCGTGTTTTTCAGAACTGACATAAATCCATTCTTTTTTACCGATTTCTTTATCAACAGCATCTGGGTTTGTACGATTTTCGAAAAAGGAAATAAATTCTTTTACAGTAATCTGGTTTTTATCAGTTTGAAAAGAATCTGTATCTTTATTTATGAAAGAAAGACTAAAAAGGCTTGTTAGAATAATAGGAATTAGAAATTTCATTGAAATAGTTATTATTTAGGAAATAGAAATTGGAGACTAAGAAACAATATATACTATACTACTAGACATTTTATTAATTACTGTATAGGTCAGCCTCGTAGAGCAGACTGTTTATGGTCAATCTTGCTTGTTTTTAGTTTTGATAGACAGTCTGCCCTTTGGGACTGACCTATTTATTTGAATAATGTCTAGTAGTATGAATATATACTTAAAAAACCGTGCTAAAATTACGAAATTATAATTTATACGGAATTGCGAAGTCTGTGTAACTAAACATGTTACCTTTTTCCTTCATGTAAAGTTCTATCTAAATCACTTGAAATAAATTTTATAATCTAAAAACAATCAAATTTTAGTATCTTTCGCAACTTCAAGTTTATAGTTAAATATTAAAAGATAAATATCGGATTTATGGATAAACTAAAAACCTTTGTCATAGAGGATGAACCAATAATTAGGGAAGAAATAATATGGCATGTTACTAATCATCCTTCATTAGAATATATAGGAAGTAGTGCTACAGTAAAAGATGCGATTCAAGAGTTGCCAAGATTAAAACCAGACTTAGCCTTATTAGACATTCAACTTTCAGACGGAACTTCTTTTGATATTTTGAATCATTTTCCTCGTGTTGGTTTCAAATTCATATTTATAACAGCCTTCGAAGAGCATACTATAAAAGCTATTCGTTATGGAGCTTTTGATTATTTATTAAAGCCTATAAACGATGAAGAGTTTTCAAAAGCCATAGAACGATTAGAACAAAAAATACTCCCAACAGCTGATGAAAGACTGGCTGTAACAAATACTACTTATGAACGAAAAAAACTTACTTTGGAAGATATGATTTCTATTTCCTCAATAGATTTTATCCAAATGGTTAGTTTGAAAGACATTGTTTATTGTGAAAGTGACTCTTCTTATACCAAAATTTATTTACAAAATAATCAATCTATTTTGGCTTCCAAGACACTTAAATTTTACGAAGAAATTTTGCCAAAAGAGTTTTTTTTGAGGTGTCATCAGTCCTTTTTAGTTAATAAATTTCACATTGATAAATATTTAAAAACAGGTTATATTCTATTAAAGAATGGCAAAAACATTTCTGTTTCTGTTAGACGAAAAGAGTATATACTAAATAACTTGAATGGATTATGATAAAATACTTTACTATTGTGTTACTTGGTCTTTTTGCTGTATTGTCTTCTTGTACAGAAGCTCAAGAAGACGTTTCGACAGAACAATTACTTGAAGAAATAAAAGAGATAGAAGCACAACTTTCTGATAAAACTTCTGACAAGGTTTTAAATCAAGAAGAAAAAATAGTTTTTTGGAAAGATGAGTTAAACAAAGACAAATATACTTCTGATAGAGTAGCAAATGCAAGGATAAATTATATAATAGGAAAAAACTTTGCTTCTCTCAGTATATACAGTGCAGAAATGTATGCAACAAAAGCTCTTATTCTAATTGATGATGTAGAAGGTTTTGAAAATAAAAAAACAGACCTTTATAATGGTTATCTCTTGAAAATCAGTATACAGAAAGGAGAAAAGAGTGAGGCTGATTACAGTACTGGACATGTGTTAATTTAGGTTGTATTTTGAGTTTTAGATTTTTGCACTAATTGGGTTATTATTTTTAATATTTTGTCTATAGAAGTAGCATAAAATACTACTTTTCCATATCCGATTCTAAAAACAGACTCGTAAAAGGATTCATTGTCTTTTTTTACTCTTTGTTTTGTTTTTACTCCTTCTAAGATACAGAGTAAAAAAGATGCAATTACTAATGCCATTAGAACACGAATTTTTCTTGGGTTTACCATTCCTAACTCCTCTAAATGAAATCCATTTGTTTTCAAATGTCTAAATAAACACTCTATTTTCCATCTGAGATAATAGATAGCACTAATTTTCTCCTTTGTTAAACGATATTTGTTGGTTAATAAAATGACAAACTTTTCACTTTCTTTTGCTGCTTGAGCATTATAAGAAATCACTATTTTTAGTTTTTTTGCAAAGTCAGTTTCAAATTCTTGGCTTACTAGTTTGCCTGATTTAGCTTTTTTAAGTAAGCTGTGGTATTTTTTAACTTCTAATTGATAATCTCCCTTACAAAGACGAATAATGTAAGTATATCCTTGTTCTTCTAAATACCTAAACCAAACTCTACCTTTATACTCTCTATCAGCTAAAATTGTAAATCTTTTTAAAAAAGGATATAACAATAAAGCCGATGCTAATAAACTTTTACGATGAGCAACAGTAGAACTACCTTTTCGTTCTAAATTGATCCAAAAAATAGGAATAGCCATTTTTCTATAAATAACACTTAAGACCAAAACATGATAGGTATATTCCCCTAATTGCCAAACACTACCATCCATAGCTAGATAGAAAATTTCTTTTTTTATGTCTTTTCTATTCAAAAAAGAGCCTATACTAAAAACTAGAATCAGCTTCCATAGTGTTTTTTGAACATAGACATCCAAAAAATAACGAGTAAGCCGTTTATAATGAGAATCAATTTGAACAGTAGGAGAATTTAAAAAAATACCTACTTGATTTTTTAATTTGTTTAGATTAACAGTTTCTTTTATCAGAATACAGCTAATAAGCAACAAAGTAGCGTGAACATAATGGATAGGAATATCTGAAAATTCCTTTGTATATTTGTTCAGCAGGACGGAATAGAGTTTTTTGGTTTTCACACTTCTAAATTAACTCTTTCTGTCCTTTTTTTGTCAAAAATTTAACTCATGTCCAGTACTATAGAGGCTGATAGTATAATTAGTAAACTCAGCGAAATGGAACAAGATACTATTCATTTTATTTTTTTGAAAATATGTTAAAGAATATATTATTTTTTCTTTTCTTTTTTATAGGTTTTATAGTTACTTCCCAAGCACAGAAGTTAGAGATTTCTTATTTTGTTGATTCTCTACACCACCATACGATTGAAAAAATAGATAAAGTAAAATTTATAGAATCTCCAACTCATTTTTTAAATTTTGCTAATACAAATAGTGCTATTTGGGTTCGTATAAAACTACCTATATCTGCTAAAAATAAAATTATAGAAATTGCTAATCCCTTAATTGATACACTTGATATATATTATAGCAGAGAGAATACATTTGTCAAAAAACGCTATGGTTCACATCTACCTTTTGACCAACGTGCTTATAACAATCGAATGTTTTTATTTGATATTAATGAAAGTGAGTTGATTTATATACGATTTAGTAGTCAATTTCCTTTAGAACTTCCCATCTATTTGACTGACCAAAAACAAATTGATAAAAAACAAACTAATTCTAATTTTTTCTTTGGAATATACTTTGGGATTTTGTTTGCTCTTTTTATGTATAACTTTTTTTTAGCGTTTAATGTAAAAGATAAAGTATATATATATTATTTAGGCTATATTATTTGTGTAGGATTATTTTATGCAATGCTGACAGGTTTTGCACAGATATTTTTGTATCCTGATATACCTAGTCTGAATTATTATTTGGTATTTATATTGGCTTTAGCTTTTTGTTTTATTATAGAGTTTTGTTCTCAATATTTGAAGTTAAAAGAAAATAGTATAAAAAATTACTGGGTTCTTAAATTCCTTTCTCTATTAAGTATAGTAATGGCAATTTTTGACTTATTTATAGATAGCATTATCTTAAATACTTTATCTCAAGTAATGAGTTTAGTAATTAGTCTTTATCTAATTGTGATAGGATTTTATTTACTCATTTTTAAAAAACAACAACAAGCAGTAATTTATAGTATTGCTTGGGTAGGTTACTTAACTGGAATTGTATTACTGATACTACAAATTAATGGTGTCATACCTTCTAATTTTATAACTCAAAACTTTATTTTCATTGGTTCGGCTGCTGAAGTTATTTTGTTTTCTATTGCTTTGGCTATGCGTATTAATCAATATCGAAAAGAAAAAGAAGAAGCTCAAAAAAGTGAACTCCAACAAGGATATGAAAAAGTAGTATTAGAACAAAAACTGCTACGAACACAAATGGCACCTCACTTTATTTTTAATACACTTTCTACTCTGCAAAGTCTGATTCGTTTTCAAGAATCTCAAAAAGCTATCAATTATCTAAACCTATTTAGTAAACTGCTACGTAGCAATTTAGAATTAAGTCGGCAAGACATTGTTTCTTTAGAAGATGAAATAGAAACTATACATAATTACCTAAGCCTACAACAAATTAGGTTCAAAGATTATTTTACGTATGAAATACAAACTCCTAACGAACTGGAAATAGATACTTTATTTATTCCTCCTATGCTTATTCAGCCCTTTGTAGAAAACAGTATTTTACATGGTTTTGATGGAGAAAAAAAGTGGCACATAGATATAAAAATAACTGAACTTGCCGAAACCAAGCAATTACAAATAGAAATTGTTGATAATGGAGTAGGAATACATACAACTCCAAAAAAAAACCATAAATCAATGTCTGGTGATATTGCTAAAGAACGTTTAGAAATCTTATCTAAAAAATATAAGATACCTACAGACTATCAAATCTTTTCAGAACAAGGAAAAGGCACTACTGTTTGTCTGAAACTCCCTATTATTGATGGATTTCAACAAAACTAATTTTATATTAAAAAAAGAATATAAGTAGTCGTGCAAAATTAATAATACATATAACTGATTAGTGAGTGATTTATATGATTTTTAAGATAAAATACAAGATTAATACAATAAAACACTAAATTTATTTTTATATATAATTAAAATGTATTTATGTACTATCCTGCAATTATCATAGTAATCATAAAAATCACTCGCTAATTATGTCTAACTACTTATACTAAATTATTTGACGGAATTATGATAAAATACTTTGCTATTGCTTTCCTTAGCTTTTTTGCTGTATTGTCTTCTTGTACAGAAGCTCAAGAAGATTCTTCAACAGAACAATTACTTGAAGAAATAAATAAAGCAAAATTACCATCTCTTGAAGAGGATGATCAGGCAAAATATTGGAAAAATCTGCTAAACCAAAAGCAGTATACTTCTGATAAAGTAGCTAGAGCAAGCATAAATTATCAAATAGGAAGATGTTTTGCTCCTTTAAACACAGATAGTGCAGAAGTTTATATAACAAAAGCCCTTATTCTCATTGAGGATATAGAAGGTTTTGAGAATGAAAAAACACTTATTTATAATGGGTTAGGAACTATTGCTTTTAATAGAAGCAAATTTTTCCTTTCTTCTTTCTACAAAAACAAAGTAGTTTCTATACTAGATGCTAATCCTTCTATTTCAACTATTCCAGCTAAGAATAAAATAATGTTTTATTTATATAGTGCTGAGAATAATGCTCATATAGGTCTGAAGGAAAGTGCGTATGATTTGACTAGAAAAGCTGCAAACTACATAGATTCTCTTCCTGAAAGTGATTATTTAAGGTTCAGAATATATACACAACTTTTCTCTACTGATTACGACACCAAAAAAAACACTGATTCACTTCGTTATTACTTAGAAAAAAGAGAGAATCAATTACTTTCAGTTGAAGGCAATCGCTTTTATTACTTACACAAAGCTAGTTTTTTTGAACTCAGTAATCAATTTGACTCTGCCAGAGTTTATTATCAGCGAGTTTTAGAAATAGACCAAAATGAGTTGAAAGATAAACCATATACTCCTACAAATACATACATAACTTATTGTCGTCTCTTGCAAAATAGTATAGAGAGAAAAAAAATGAATGAAGCTAATAGTACGATTAGTAAACTAAGAGAAATGCAACAAGATACTTCCCTCCACTTATCTCACTCAGTGCATTTAGCTTTTGGGGAAGCCATGATGAATTATCACTACCAATTTAGAAATTTTGATAAATATCACGAAGCTACTGAAAAAGTGCTAGAACTGACAGATGAAAAACAGAAAAAAGCTGAACTACAAGCAAAAGAGGAAATGCATACGATGTATCAACTTGAGGAAAACAAAAAATCTATAAAGGAGCTAAATCAGAGTGTAGAAATAACAGAAAGTGAATTACAAAAAACAAAATATTTTCTTGCTATCACCATATTGGCTATTTTAGTCATACTAGCAATTCTAGCTATTCTTTACTACCGTCAAAAGAGTCGAAAGCTCCAACAGGAATACGAAAAGGTAATATTAGAACAAAAACTGCTGCGTACACAAATGGAACCTCATTTTATTTTTAATACACTTTCTACTCTACAAAGTCTAATTCGTTTCCAAGACCCCAAAAAAGCTATCGATTACTTAAACCAATTTAGTAGATTATTACGAAGTAATTTAGAATTGAGTAGGAAAGAAATGATTTCATTAGAAGATGAAGTAGAGACAATGCATAATTATCTTAGCCTACAACAAGCTAGATTCAAAGATTATTTTACTTATCAAATACAAGTGCCTGATGAGTTAGAAATAGATGCTTTATTTATTCCTCCTATGCTTATTCAACCTTTTGTGGAAAATAGTATTTTACATGGTTTTGATGGAGAAAGAGAATGGCGTATAGAAATAAAAATAACTGAACTAGTAGCAACCAAACAATTACAAATAGAAATTATTGATAATGGAGTAGGAATACATACAGCTCCAAAAAAGAAACACAAATCACTTTCTGGTGATATTGCCAAAGAACGTTTAGAAATATTATCTAAAAAATATAAGATACCAACAGACTATCAAATTATTTCAGAACAAGGAAAAGGAACTACTGTCTGTCTGAAATTGCCTATTATTAATGGATTTCAGCAAAATTGATTTATACCCTCCTCTTCTTCTATACCTTATTAAGCAGTTATAAGACAGACATGTGAAATACGAATACTAATTCAAACTTTACATGTTTGTCTTATAATTACACACCTACTAAAAGCACCTTCTCAAATCAATTCTATGTATTTACATTTGTAATGTTGATTGTCGGCACAGACCTAACTAACTCAATAGTAAAGAGGGATGATACATTATTCTTCAAATTACTTAAACTAAAAAGTTACAATAATTACAAAATTCAATATACTATGAAAACCACAGAACAACGTTTATTCGAACAAGAACAAGAAATTCTTAACCTTAGAAAACAAAATACAACTTTAAAAGAAGAATTATCTACTCTAGATCAAAAGTCTGTTTTGTTTGATGCAATGATTGAGTTAGCAGAAAAAGAATATAAAACTTATATGAAAAAAAATGCTAGTACAAAGTAATGAGTTTTTTTAGTAAAAAGTCGGCGATAAGCAGTTATAAGACCTGTAAGCTACTTGAAATAAAACAGTAAATCAAACTAGTCTTATAGTTCTAACTAAATGAAAAACATATATGTTTGTAACACTTTTATATATAGTTCCAGTCTTATTGGTTGGAGGAATAATAGCCTACGCCTTCAACCAACAAAAAAAGGTAAATCAAAATATAGATGCTCTCCGAAATAACAAAAAGCAAGTATCACAAGATTTCCTTGATAGACAAGTTCCTTATCTAAAAGAATGGATGAAAGAATATCCTATTGATGCTTATACTTCTGCAACTTTGCCGTCAAATATGGGAGAGTTTGTTAAAACTGCTATCAAAGATACAGCACGACAGTCTCTTACATATAATACTACCAATACGATAGAAGCCCCTGCTTTTTTTATCTTGAGTGGAAAAGAACTTCATTTTATTAATACAGATATCCATAATGATTTATCTGAGCATATTTTGTTTGGTTCTGAAAAACTTCAAACTGCTGAAATAAAATTCACAGGAGCAAAAAAGGAAATGAGATTAAACATATTAGCTATTTCTGGACGAGACTGTCCAAAAGTATATGATATTATTATCAAATCCGAAAAAGGCAAAAGTATTTTACAAGCTATTGATCGTATTGTAAACAGTCGTTTTACAGATACAGATATTAGTCAAATATTTAAGGGAGAACATGCTGTTGATATAGCAAAAACAAAAATTACTGCTGAATATTTCTTCGAAAAGTTAGGTGAATTTTATCCTCATCTAAAAGTAGAAGTTACACATTAAAAATAAACAAAGGGGGAGAGATTTTGAAGCTATAGAAATTGTGTGTCTATATGCTTCGAAATACTCATAGACTACAAAGACTGACGAAATATTTTGTCAGTCTTTTTTTTACAAGCTATTTTTTCTGTGCCACAAAAAACTCCAAACTTCTCCTACTATTTGAATTATTGTAAAGACAAGCATGTAAACAAACTCTTCTGTTTCTCCTGTATGTAAATTGAACCTTCCTTTACCAACATAGTAAAAGCCTATTCCTAAGAAAGTAAATAGTAGAAAGAAAACTGTTGAAACAGAAAAATGAGGAAAATAATACTCATCTATCACTTTTTCTGAATCATTCATATCAATTTCTTTTTTTTCTTCTTTTCTAAAAAAACCGTTCAATAGCTCTTCTTTATCTGCTTTTTCACCTTTTTCTTTGAGAGTATTTACATTCTTCAAAAGATAAGAAAACAGTATTATTTCGCTTACAATCATCAGAAGTATATTAAAATTAAAGTGCATATCTTGAAATAAGATTACATCCAAATTATCTTTCCAAATATGATTATTAACCTGTCTAAAATAACCTAAAAAAAGAAAAATACATACAAAATATATACTCATCAGAACCCCCATTCTCAGAACAGCTTTCTTCTCTAATTTAAACTCTCGTTTAGATATGATATTATTTTTATACTCAAGAATATTTCCAACAAACTTAAAAATAAGCCTTATAATCTCCTCTACCCAAAACAAATAAACAACAGTAAAGAAATTCCAGTCAAAGAAAAAGACTCCATAAAGCGTGAATCCATTTACGATAAGACTAAATAAAAAACGACTTAGGGTAAGATTTTTTGGCATATGCTTTTTTCGTTATATATACTTTTTTTTATTTCCTCTTTCTTTTCCCTTTGCCCATCTTAAAATCAAAGTCTTCAGGTGTTCCAAAGATATTAATACTAATCATAGCAGCATTTTTATCTGGGTCTGAACTCTGAATCTCATTTTCTATTTTTTCTAAATCTTTAGCTGCTTTTTTATTTTTCTTAAACATAGCTTGCCAAGCTGCTTGTCGGACTAGCTTAAAAGGTACTTCGACTACATAATTCATCTTCAAATCCGTATCAAAATTTTGAGTACCCGAAATAAACATATACTCTAACGAAGAACTTATTTCCATACGTGGAATATCAACATTTCCTTTTTTGATATTAAAGATATTAGCAAGTTCTCCGAAACGAACATTCTGCAAATTTTTATCTCCCATATAATCAGAAAATGCCTCAAAAGGAGGAAAATTTACCAAACTACCATCTCTGATATTCAACTCTGCATGCGCTTCTGTTTCACTTAAATAAGGAACTAAATCGGTGTGCATTCGAACTTTAGATTTTACCGTTCCACTAATTCTGCCATGGATATTTTCTTTTACTAAAAAATCTTGTCCGAAATTATCAAACCTAAAAAAAAGTCTATCAAGGTCTGCATCATCAATTTTCAAATCACTGTCAAAATAAATATGCGTAGGGTCTGAACCATTAAAATAGCCATTGAGTCCAAAATGACCATCAGCAGAACCAAAACTAAGCGAATCGATATATAAATAATGTTCGCTCGTACTTCGCATTTGAGTTGTAATATTGGTTAAGTGATAATTGTGATACGTTAAATCCCCTACTTTTGCATCTAGTTCAAGATTTGGAAACTCAATACTAAAGATATTAAAAACACTATCATGATTAGCTGCTAATGCTGTTTCTCCTACTTTATTCAAACTTTTATTTGATTCTTTTTTGGGTTCTTCATAATTCATAATCTCATTGACATCTAAATTTTGAGCCACCAATTTGACTTTGGCTTTAGAAGTTTTTGTGCTATCAAAATAATTAAATAGTTGAGCTTCTAGTTTAATATCAGATTTACCTAATCTTCCACTAAAATTTTTGATACTCAAATCTCCTTTTCGCATACTAAAATCGCCATGTAAGCCCTCTACTTTGAGTTTGTGTTGTCGAAATTTTCCGTGTAAATCAGTAAGTTTTAAGTCTGTATTTTTGAAAAAATCACTAGCTAATAAATCTTTACTATTGATATTGAGTAAGGCTTCTACTTCAAAATCCTTCAATGTTTCATCTTTGTATTCTTCGGGTAAATAATTTTTGCCTTCGTAGGTAAGCAAATCATTAAAAATCAAATTATCGGACTTAATATCGATATAAAATTCAATCGGTTTGGCATCGTGTTTAGGTAAAAGTGCGTGATAGTTTTTGAGATAAGCATCTAAATCAAAATTGCTTTTATCAATTTCTCCATGAAAACGTTTTACACGAACATCATTTTCATCAATCATTATATCAATATGAAAATCATGAATGGTATGAGCATAATTTTTTAAATCAAAAAACAAACTATCTACCAAAAATTCTCCTTGTGGAATACCATCAGCTTGACGAATATATTTTGTATTGGTCAGAAATTTAGTATCAAAAACAAGATTGCTAATTACCTCAGTTGTACTCTTTGAAAGCGCAGAATCAAAAGCTAAGAGTACAGGAAGATTCAATTTTGATGCTTTGCCTTTCAAATCAGCTTCTACATCAGCATCTTTATTGTGCAAAAGTGCTGTAAGATTAGAAACAAGTCCCGAAAGCTCCAATTTTGAATCTTCTATGGCAATATCAAAATAATCAATTTGTAATTTTCCACCTACAAAACTCGCCTTTGCATTTAGATTTTTGATAGGATGTGGATAATAATCAGGAGCAGAAAAACTAACATCTTTGAGAATAATACGGCTATCTGTGCCATCTTTTAGCTTCCCTAATATACTCTGAATATCATTAGCATCTAATAGCTCATCGATGTTCATGTCAATAATCGCTTGTCCTTTTAGGTCTTTTACCATATCTAATTCGAAGAGTTCGTAGAGGGAAGTCAGATTTAGATTAGAGTGCAAATCAATCGAAAAATAAGGGTCATCAAAATTTATGACATGAAAGCTTCCTTTTACAAAACTCTCATTCGGCTTACCACTCAAATTTTCAAGATAAAGTTCAGACGTTTTGAGGTTGTGTTCTTCTCCATTGGTATAAAAACCTGCAAAACTCAAATCATTGATAGATTTGCTAGAATTAGGATTGATAAAATGTGCATTTTTACAACCAAACTCTAGTGTTATTTGAGGTGCATTGCCCATCGCTTTTCCTTGAATAATACCTTTGAAATAAACTTCTCCTTCATTGCGATACTTTTCTAATTTTTTATATACATCTGGAGGAGCAAATGAAGTAATAAGTTTGAAATCAGGTTTCTTTCCACTGACCACCAAATCCATAAAAATATCGTTTTCTATATCTATACGTCCTTCCAAGCCAAAAATACCACCTTCTATATGTAATTCACTTGGATCTATATCTAGATAATTATCTTTCAGATTATAATGTATATCAGATATGATATTGATGTGTTTGTTTACAAAAAAGTCCATCTTGTGCAGATTCAAATCTACCAACTCAAAATCAATATCCAAATGATTATCGATAAAACTTGTATTGTAGATAAAGGTACTTTTTGCTTTTTTTATCTGAGTTTGTACAAGGTTATTCTCCAAACGATCTTCTTTTTCCACAAAAATATCAACTAATTCTATGGATTTTAAATCTAAATGGAAATGGTTATTTTCGTCTTTTTCAGCTTTTTCTAATTCTGTTTTTAGCTCTTTTGGGTTGAGTGATTTAGCCAAAACGAGATTAATAGTGCTGTCTTCAAAACGAATAATATGTAGCTCTCCTTTTTGTACAACAACTTTTTTTATAGTGTATTCGCCTCCCAAAAGCTTCCACGCATCAAAACCAATATAAACATCTTCGAAAGCATAAACAGGACGCTGCGTTTCATCATCAGAAGAATAAAATTTTAAGTCTTCCAAATCAACAGAAATATAAGGGAAGTTTTTGAAAGGCGATATATGAAGTCCACCAAGTGTAGTATGACCTACTTGCATTTCATTGAGCTTTTCAGTTACTTTTTCGGCAATAAAATCTTGATTTTTGTAGAGTATATAAGGAGCAATCAAAACTGAAATAAATAGAGTTATGAAACCTATTAATAACCAACGCCAAAGTTTTTTTCTTTTAAAGATTTTCATAGTAAATGCTAAATTAAATGCAAGTAAATCAATTTTGTTCAAGTCAGACCTTAGTTATATGTATTTAAACCCTTAGGGTTTCGAAAACTACTTTTGATTGAGTATAGTATCTTTTTTAAAACAAGATATACATATTTTTACTGAAAATTCTATTCTAAATTACTTTTTCTTACTCTTTACAAAAGCCAATATCTCCCCAACCGTCTGTACAGCAGCAAAAACAATTACAAAAGCAAACTTTCCAGCTTCTCCTAAGTCTATCTGAATAGGTAATTTGTCAGTATTAGCTGCAAAATAAAGAAGTGTACCCAAGACAATCGAAACGTGCAAAACTAACATTTGAGTAGAAAAAGGTTGATTGTTTTTTGTTGCCATATCTTTTTGATAAAGATTTTTGTAGGTTTTAGCTTCTTTTTCTTGTTGGCTTCTCAAAAATTCTTTTTCTAATTCTTCTTGACTCATCGCCTCACTTCTTACAATTTTACTTTGATTATCAAATTTATTTTTATTTAGTTTTTTAAATAAATATATCAAAATGGCTATTTCACTCAAAATGGCTAAACCTAGATTGAGATTAAATTCCATATTCCTAAAAAATACTGTAAATAGATTATCTAGTGTAGCATCGCTATTTGGAGAGGCAATAATTCCTACGATGACAATAATAAATACAAAGTAAATTCCCATCGGAAAAAGCATTGTTCTTGTAATTCCATTTTTGACTTTTAATTCAGCTTTAGAAATTTGATTTTTGTTATAATTGATTCTATTCTCAAAAAATCTAAAAATAATACGAATTACTTCTTCTGCCCAATACAAATAAATGATAGTAAAAAAGTTCCATTTCCAGACAATGATACCAAAAAAGGTAAACCCATTTACCAAAAGACTAAATAAAAAACGAATAAGAGCAATATTTTTTGCGTAAATTTTCTTTAAAGTAGAATTAGACATGTTTTTTTGAGAAAAATTTTGAATAAAAAAGGAAGTCACAAAGCTCAAAACCAACTGATTTACAACAATTTAAGTAGATTTGAGTTTTGAAATTATAAAAAAATCTATATTTTAGTTGTCTAACATAAGGAAATTTGCAGTTTTCTAACTAATTTTACACAATAAATCAAATTAAAGACAAGGCTAGAGTAAAAAACAAACTTCAAAACAAAACAAGTCTTGCTTTTTTTTTATTAAAAAATCTTATTACAAAAATCTATATACAACTTATACAATGGCAGCAGAAGTTATTGCAGAATCTACTAAACCACAAATGAATGCGCCTGTTCGCAGTATGTGGGACGGTGGAAACGAACCATTAAAGGCAAGTTATGGAAAACTCATGATGTGGTTTTTCCTTCTTTCCGATGTCTTTACCTTTGGAGCTTTTCTTATTTCGTATGGAGTAGCCCGTTTTGCATTTCCTTCTTTTCAAGGAGAAGCAAGTGATTTTGTCTTTTCTCAAACCTATTGGCCTATTCCAGAGAAGGTATTTAATTCAATGCCATTTTTTCATGGTGTAGATGCTCCTCTTGTTTTTGTTGGTATCATGACATTTATTTTGATTATGAGTAGTGTTACTATGGTTTTGGCTGTTGAGGCTGGTCATAGTCCTGCGCTTAATGAAGATGAAAGACAAGCTGAAGTAGAAAAATGGATGCTTTGGACTATCTTAGGTGGTGTTGCTTTTCTTAGCTGTCAAGCTTGGGAATGGAGTCACTTTATTCACGGAACAACTATGTTTATGGGAGATAAACTGGTAGAAGGAACTTATTTTGGTGCTAGTTTGACTCAAAACCAATATGGACCACCACTTTTTGCAGACTTCTTCTTCTTCATTACAGGATTCCATGGTACTCACGTTCTTATTGGAGTAATCCTTAATATTCTTATCTTTTATAATGTAGTAATGGGCGTTTATCGTCGCACAGGACACTACGAAATGGTAGAAAAAGTAGGTTTGTACTGGCACTTTGTAGATTTAGTTTGGGTATTTGTATTTACATTCTTCTACCTTGTATAAATAATACTGAACAGACTAAAGTCTATTCTACAGATTTTAAGCAGACTAAGGTCTGCTCTACATTATTACTATTAAAAATATAAAATTATGGCTCACGTAGATTCATCACTTAGCCCAAAAGAACAAAGAGCTAAGAATATCAAGAGAATTTGGATGGTAGCAGGTATTTTGGCTGTTGTTACAGCAGTAGAATATGTTATTGCTTTTACTGTTCCTCCAAGTATGTATAGAAATGTTGTATTTATTTTGCTTACACTCGTAAAGGCTGGTTATATTGTAGCTGAATTTATGCACTTAAAGCATGAACAAAAATATCTTATTTTTGCTATTATAGCTCCTACTATTTTTGTTTGTTGGCTCATTTTGTCAATGCTTATCGAAGGAACGACTATGTTTGGAATTCGTTTTCCTGAATTAGTCATGTAACCCAAAAAGCTATTCCATGTTATTTTTGAAAATGTTTCTTGTAGTATCTGTTTTTAGCAGAACTATAAGAAACATTTTTGTTTTGCAAAAGATTATTATTCTAAACCTTGTTTTAATAAATTCAACTTTTTATGTCAGATACATCAGAACCAATTCCAGAGAAAAAAAATTATAAAAACCTAGCTGTTTTACTTGTCATTTTAGTTCTTCCTGCCTTATTCATTGCTTTTCTTTGGACAGGTGAAACAAAGCACAAAAAACTTCCAATTATGTACAGTTTGCGTTTGCCTGAGTTTGACCCTACTTTTATAAAATCATCAGGTTGTACGCCTAATTTTGAAGATTCTACGCACCGAACAATTCCTTTTTCTCTTACCAATCAACTTGGAGAAACAATAACACAAAATGATTTGAGAGGGAGTATTTATGTAGCTAATTTTATTCTTACTCGTTGTACACAAAATATCTGTCCGAAAATGGCTTCCGAAATGATACGTGTACAAGAAGCATTTAAAGATGATGCAGCCATAAAAATAGTTTCGTATAGCATTGACCCAACCTACGACACGCCAGAAGTTTTGAAAGAATACGCAGAGAAATATAATGCCGATAATTCAAAATGGTATTTCTTGACAGGAACAGAAGAGCAGATTTTTGAGCAAGCAAAATGCAGCTATTTTTTACCTGCCGAAAAGAAAGATACGTATGTCAATATAGACCATTCAGAACGTTTTGTCTTGGTAGATAAAAAAGGACAAATTAGAGGCTACTACAAAGGAACTGAACTTGTCGATGTAGATAGACTTATTCACGAAATACAAGTGTTACAATTAGAGGACGAACAATAAACTAAAATACTATGAATTTATCAGAACAAATTACCTTAAACCCAAATGTTCATAAAGGACGACCTACTATACGAAATATGCGCTTTATGGTAGCCAATATGCTAGAATTACTTGCAGGAGGAATGTCTTTTGAAGAAATTTTAGAAGACTATTCTTTCATAGAAAAAGAAGATATACAAGCCTGTATTTGGTATAATAATTCCGTTTTGAATAAATAATATAGCTCTAAAAAAATCATTTTTTCCATAGCACAGGGTTTGCAAACCCTGTGTTATGGAAAAATAAAACCAACTCATAAAAAATGAACACCACCATTCCTTCAAATAATCAACCTACTACAAACCCAACTATTAAATGGACAATTCGTGTTTTATCCATTGCTATTCCTTTAGTAGTAGCTATTTTACTTTCTCCTAGTATAGAAACTAAAATTGACTTTGGCTTTAATACTCGCATTTTGCCTCATATAAATGCTGTTTTTAATTCGCTTACTTCACTTTGTTTAATTGCTGGTTTTTTTGCTGTTAAAAGTAAAAACATTAAATTACATAGAGGTCTTATGATGACAGCTTTTACTTTGTCGTCTTTATTTTTAGTTTCTTATGTAATTTATCACGCTTCTGTTCCTCATACTATTTTTGGTGGAGAGGGTATTGTTAAAGGTTTTTACTACTTTTTATTAGGCTCACACATTTTACTTTCCATTGTAGTTGTTCCTTTGGTTTTGTGGGCAATTTATTTTGCTTGGACAGGACAAATTGAAAAGCATAAAAAAATGGTAAAATGGACATTTCCTGTTTGGACGTATGTAGCCATTACAGGTGTAATTGTTTATTTTATGATAAGTCCATATTATCAACCATTATAGTTAAATATTTGCATATAAAATTCTGATTTCTCAAGCTAAAACAAAAGATTTATTTACTTTTTTGGGTAGATAAATCTTTTTTTGTTTGTCTTTTTTTGTATATTTCTGTTACCAAAACACAAATACAAAAAAAAATACTTTCTCATTTTGCCAATTTCTAAATCTATAAAATACTTTTTTGGTGTTTTTTGTAGCTTATTTTTATTGAATATTCTACTTCCTAACTTTTCCCTTGCACAAAACATGCAAGATTTGAGTGATGGTTTTTCTTTAGAAATTTGTCAAAATCAATTTTACTCACAAAACTTAGATAATTCTTGTTTCAAGCCTATTTCTCTCTCTACTCTCAACAAAGAAGAATATCAAAAACGTCTCCTATTAAAAGTTACAATTACCAGTAAAGCAAAAGAGTTTTTAGTCTTTGATAAAAAAATAGATTCTGTAAAAGTTGTATTTCCAAATCAAAATCCAAGTAATGTTTTGCTTTCTGGAAAGCTAGTTCCTCAAACTAAAAAACAAGTTTTTACAAGCATCGAACTCAATACGATTCAAATTCTTGATGAGTATTCTTACAATCAGCCTCTCTATATTGAACTTATAAGTAGCCAACAACTTCCTCTAGCTACTCAAATGAGTATTCTGACAGAAAAAGAATACGAACAAACACAATTTTACCCAAGACAAAAAGATATTGTTATTCAATCCGTTTTTCAAGGCATGTTGTGGATAATTCTACTCTATAATTTATTTCTTTTTGCTTCTACTTTCGAACAGGTTTATATAGCCTATTCTATTTATATTTTTGGTTTTTCAGTCTTTAATGCTCAAAATACAGGTTTTTTCTCTGATTTTATTATTCCTAATTATCCTTATTTTTCTAGTTTAGCACGTATTTTTGGTTTGGCTGCTTCTTTTTTAGGACATGCTTATTTTACCTTAGAGTTTTTACCTAAAGAAGTATTTGGGCGTTTTTGGAGACAGTTTTTTAAGGGATTTATCATTTTCGTTTCTGTCATGACAGTTGTTTATATTGGTGTAATGTATGGCACAGAGAACCTCAAAATCTATACATTGCTTTCAAAGATTGCGCATGCTTTGATGATGCTTAGTCTTATTATTTTCTTTATTTATTTATCTATCAAGCGTTGGTCAGATACAATGACTAAGTACTATTTGTTGGCTTCTTTAGCTCTTGTGGTAAGTGCGTTTGTTTTTAATATTTTACAGGCTTTAGGAGTAAATAATGCAGGAATAATTGTAGAAGTTGGTGGAGTTTTGGAGATTTTGATTTTTTCTTTGGGATTAGGACACCGAATGAAAAACTTAGAAAAAGAAAATGCTAGAATATTGGAAGACCAAAATCGTTTGTTAGAGCGAAAAGTCACAGAAAGAACAAAAGAAATAAGCAAACAAAAAGAAGAAATGTTAGTACAAAATGAAGAGTTACATCAGCAGCAAGAAGAAATTATTTCACAACGAGATTATATAGATAAACAAAACAAACAACTCAAAACTACCAATACACAGTTTACAGATAGTATTCGATATGCCAAAACCATTCAGAAAGCCATCTTGCCAATGAAAGAACGTTTTCAGACACATTTTGCAGATTCATTTGTGCTTTTTCGTCCTCGTGATATTGTAAGTGGTGATTTTTATTGGATTTATGAAACTAAAGATGTAGTTACTGGAGAAGACACTACGCTATTAGCTGTTTTGGATTGTACAGGACACGGTGTTCCAGGGGCATTTATTTCTTTGATTGGTTTTGCACTTCTTAACGAAATTGTAGCCAAAGAAAATATCACTTCTCCATCCAAAATACTCAAACGTCTTGATGAGCGTATTCAAGAATCATTACGACAAAAACAAAATGAAAATTTAGATGGAATGGATGTCGCTTTATGTGCTATCAAAAAAACTTCTTCTTATAAATTAGCTGATTTTGAAGTTAAATTTTCTGGCGCAAAACGTCCTATTCATTTTATCAAAAATAATGAATTATGTGAAATAAGAGGAAGTAAATTTTCTGTGGGAGGACTTACAAAAAAGAAATTGAATAATGAATATAGCTTCGAAGAGCAAACTATCATCTTATCCAAGAACGATAAAATTTACCTTTCTTCTGATGGGTTTATTGACCAAAATGGACAAAATAACCGTAAAATAGGTTCTGCAAAACTCAAAGAATATTTCAATCAATTTCACAACTTACCTTTTGCAAAACAAAGACAAAAACTAGAAGAGATTTTGGATCTACATGCAGGCACAAAAAAGCAGCGTGATGACATTACCATTCTAGGCTTAAAACTTTAATTTTCAACAAATTAGGAATTGATTTTTCTCAAATTATTTGTATATTCAATTTCCTAATACACACTGATAGCAAATAACTCTTATATATTTTGCCAAAAACTTTTTTTAATAAATGCCTTTTGAGCATTTTGTTTATTTATGTACTAGCAAATAGCTTTTTTTCGTTCCCTGTACTTGCACAAAATACAACAGGAGCAAAAAATGAAGGATTTGAATTACAGCTTTGTAAGAAAGATTATTTTTCATTGGATAAATTAGAAGAATCTTGTTTTGAAAAAATTTCTTTATTTTCATTAAATAAAAATAGCTATCCAAATAGAATTTGGCTAAAAGTTATAGTTACTAATACTGATAAAAAATTTATTGATTTCAATAAAAATATAGATTCAATAAAAGTCTATCACAATAACAAAACATTTTTATCTGGTAGTTTGATAGCTCGTTCGGAAAAACAACTTCCTCTAAGTATTGCCATCAATGCCATTCAGATTCCAGTTTATAATCAGCCTTTTTATGTAGAAATTATTAGCAGCCGAGAATATCCAATTTCTACTGGGTTTGAAGTATTGAATGAAAAGAACTTTAACCGTATTTATGTAAAAGAAAGACGAGAAACTGTTGATTTTCAGCTTCTTTTTCAAGGAATGTTATGGATAATCTTGCTCTATAATTTCTTTTTATTTTTATCTAGTAAAGAAAAAGTTTATCTAGCTTATGCAATTTATATTTTTGGCTTTTCTCTTTTTACTTCCCAAAATGCAGGTCTTTTAGTAGATTATTTTTCTTCTGAAAGCCCACAATTCTCACTTCTTTTCAGAATGTTTGGGCTGGCTATTACGGCAGTTGGTTTTTTCTCTTTTATTCTGACTTTCCTTCCTAAAAAAGTTTTTAATAAATTTTGGACACGTTTTTTTTACATCGGAATAGTCTTTTCTATCGGAATGCTCATCCCTTATATTATTATTAATTATGGATTAGAAAATAGCTATATTTATGATAAAACTTCGAAAATAGCTCACGGAATTATACTACTTTCTAATTTAGTTTTTATAGGCTATTTAGCCAAAAATTATTGGTCAGATGTACTGGTTCGTTATTTTTTACTGGGTTCTGCTTGTGCTATGGGAGGTGCTTTTTTATCTAATGTCCTTAAAGCTGTTTTTGGAGATTCTCTAGGTGATGTTTATTTGGTAGCACAAGTGGGCGTAATTTCTGAAATTCTGATTTTTTCTTTAGGGTTGGGATTAAGGATGAAAAACCTAGAAAAAGAAAATGCACGTATCTTAGAAGACCAAAATAAGTTATTAGAACAAAAAGTAGATGAAAGAACAAAGGAAATTTCGATGAAACAAGAAGAAATTTTGGTTCAAAATGAAGAGTTACATCAGCAACAAGAAGAAATTATTTCTCAACGAGATTATATAGAAAAGCAAAATAAGCAACTCAAAACAACTAATACACAGTTTACAGATAGTGTACGTTATGCCAAAACTATTCAGAAGGCAATTTTGCCAATGAAACAACGTGTACAAAATCATTTTGAAGATTCTTTTGTACTTTTTCGTCCTCGTGATATTGTAAGTGGGGATTTTTATTGGGTTTATGAAACCAATGACCCAATCACAAATGAGGAAATTGTTTTGGTTGCCGTTTTGGATTGTACAGGGCATGGTGTTCCAGGAGCATTTATTTCCTTAATTGGTTTTGCTATCTTGAATGAAATTGTCTCAAAAGAACTTACTACCAAACCAGCTCAAATTTTACAGCGATTAGATGAGCGTTTGCAAGAATCTCTTCGTCAAAAGCAGACACATAATATGGACGGAATGGATGTAGCTCTGTGTTCCATCAAAAAAGTAGATTCTATTCATCATTCTACTGGTAAAAAACAATTTGAAGTTATTTTTTCTGGTGCAAAACGTCCTTTATACTATCTAAAAGACAATAACTTCGAAGAACTAAAAGGAAATAGAATGTCTGTTGGAGGTATCACAAAAAAGAAAGAAAAGAAAAATAGCATATTTGAAGAAGATAAAGTTATCCTTACAAAAGGAGATAAAATTTATCTTACAACAGACGGATTTGCAGACCAAAATGGTAAAAACAAAGAAAAAATAGGCTCTATACAACTTAGACAAAAACTGATGGAGTATCATATTCTATCTTTCACAGAACAAAAAACTAAACTTGAAGAGTTCTTAGATTTTCATCAAGGAAAAGAAAAACAGCGTGATGATATTACGATTATGGGTGTGAAATTATAAGCAAAATATGTAGTTTTGTAATTATCTATTTTCAACTATTCACAGCCGTTGTTGGTGTCCTTACTAACAACAAATATCATCAAAACTATGAACGTCTTAATTATTGGTTCGGGAGGAAGAGAACACGCCTTTGCTTGGAAAATTGCTCAAAGCTCACTTTGTGATAACCTTTACATCGCTACTGGAAATGCAGGAACTGCACGAGTAGGAACGAATGTAGCTATCAAACCTACTGATTTCGAACGTTTAGGACGTTTTTGTATGGATAGTGATATTGATCTTTTATTAGTTGGAAATGAAGAACCTTTAGTAAAAGGAATTGTGGATTATTTTAAAAATAATAATTCGCTCAAAAATATTCGAATTATTGGTGCAAATCAGCAAGGCGCACAGCTAGAAGGAAGTAAAGATTTTGCAAAGAATTTTATGAATAAAAATAATATTCCGACTGCAAAATCAGAAACTTTTACCAAAGAATCTATTCAAAAAGCAAAAGAATATATTAATACCTTGTCTATTCCTGTCGTCTTGAAAGCTGACGGACTTGCAGCAGGAAAAGGTGTTGTGATTGCTCACTCAAAAGAAGAGGCTATCAAAACGCTTGATGAAATGCTCTTAGATGAAAAATTTGGAGAAGCAAGTAGTAAAGTTGTCATTGAAGAGTTTTTGGATGGAATAGAAGTTTCTTTGTTTGTCCTTACAGATGGAAAAGATTATGTTTTATTGCCTGAAGCTAAAGATTACAAACAAATTGGAGAAGGAAATACAGGACTAAATACAGGGGGAATGGGAGCCGTTTCGCCAGTTCCTTTTGTAACAGAAGAGTTTATCAAAAATGCAGAAGAAACTATCATAAAACCAACTTTACAAGGTCTTCAAAACGAAAATATAGATTACTGTGGTTTTATTTTTATTGGACTTATGGTTGTAAAAAACAAATCGTATGTTTTGGAATACAATGTCAGAATGGGCGACCCAGAAACAGAAGTAGTTTTGCCTCGCATAGAATCTGATTTTTTAGCGTTATTGGATGCCACAGCAAAAAAACAATTAGGAAATCATACACTCAAAATTTCTAAAAAAGCAGCCACTACTATTATGCTCGTTTCGGGTGGTTATCCAGAAAAATACCAAACAGGGCAACTAATAAAAGGACATGGAAGTCTTCCAAAAAATGTAATTGCTTTCCACGCAGGAACAATCGAAGACGATAGTCGAACACTTACCCATGGAGGAAGAGTAATTGCCCTTACAGCCCTTGCCGACACTGCCGAAGAAGCTCTAGCAGCTTCAAATCATGCAGCCGAACAAGTTACCTTTGAAGGAAAATATTACCGTAAAGATATAGGAAAAGATTTGTTTTAGAAATAGTCGAAACCGTTATTGAATAAATAACGGTTTTTGTTTTTATTATAAGTTTCAATTATATTTGAAAGAATTGAAATACACCTATTTTTTTATGCGTATAAATCAAAAATTGTCTACCTATTTTATTGCGATTGTTTGGTTAGGGAATGGATTATTTGCTAAAATTTTGAATCTAGTTCCTCGTCATGGGCTTATTGTCCAAACTATTTTTCAAGATTTTATTGATGTAGAAACTTCTTTTTATTTGACAAAACTCATCGGAATTTCTGAAATAGTTTTAGCATTTTGGATTTTGAGTAGGTATAAAAGTCGTTTGGTGGCTATTTTACAAATCATTTTGGTAATTACAATGAATATTATCGAATTTGCATTAGTAGATGATTTACTTCTTTTTGGCAAATGGAATCTGGTCATTGCTCTATTTTTTTCGTTTTTTATTTATTGGAATGAATTTGTATGGAAAGATAAATACTTGTAAAATACGCTTTAGCATGTAAATATGTATTCTCCACTTTATTGTAGGAAAAAATTATCAAAATTTTAAATTATGTTTGATTTTCTAAAAACACATCCTTTTCCTGTTCAAGCATTTTTTGAATATTCTCTTGTCTTTTCATTTGCTGTTCCTAAAGAAGAGTTAGAAAACAAAATTCCTGTTTGCTTAGAATTAGATACTTTTAAAAGTATCGATAATCAAACTGGTAAAGAAATTGAATACGCATTTGTAGCTGTGGCAATGGTAAAAACAAAAGAATTACGCCCAAAAGGATTTCCAAAGTTTCTGGGAAATGATTTTTTCTTGATTGGATATAGAATTTTTGTAAATTATACAGATTCGAAAGGTAAAAAATTGAGAGGATTATATATTTTGAAATCTGAAACAGATAAGGCAAAAATGCAGATTTTGGGAGGAGTTTTTACCCAATACAAATATTCAATTATTGACATTAACACTCAAAAAACGGATAATGAACTTTCTATTTTTTCTAATAAAACTGATTTTGCAGCAAAAGTAAAATTTGAAGAAGAGGTCAATTTACCAAAAAATTCGCCTTTCAAAGATTGGAAAGAAGCTCGCCGTTTTGCAGGTCCTTTGCCCAATACATTTACATTTAATCCAAAGGTCAATGAAGTTTTGATTATAAAAGGGTTGAGACAAAATTGGCGACCAAGTCCTGTGCAAGTTTTGGAGTACAAAATTCCTTTTTTAGAAGAATTAAATCTCAAAAATCCTGTTTTAGCAAATGCTTTTCAGATAGAAAATATACCTTACGCATGGGAAAAAGGACGAATTGAAAAATGGAATCCAACAAAATAAAAAAACAAAATTATGTATAACAGGCTTCCTAACCTGTTTTAAGGCTATAAAATGACACACAGAAAACCATATCAAGGAGTTTGGAATATTATTCGTTTCAATTATCATTTTTATTTGGTAGCAATCGTTGCTTTAGTTGCTATTGGATGTTTTGCTGTTTTCTTGCCTTCTGATTATTTTATTTTTGCTATTTTGGTTTTTGTTTCCGTCTTGATTACGACTCTTACTTCTCTTTTGGTTTCATTTTATATTTATGATATTTCGGATTTATACAAATTAAATTGGCTCACTAAAATAGGATTAGAAACCATTTTAAAGCAAAAAATAATAAATATTCATGCAGGTTTTGATGAAACAAGTCCTCTTTTGGCTCAAAAATTTCCTAATTCTGAACTTTCTGTTTTTGATTTTTATGATGCCGAAAAACACACTGAAATTTCCATCAAAAGAGCTAGAAAAGTATATCCTCCTTATCCAAATACAAAAGTTATTCAGACAACAAACTTGCCTATTACTGATAAAAGTATAGATACAATTTTTCTATTTTTGGCAGCTCATGAAATTCGTAATTCGGAAGAACGAACTCAATTTTTTAAAGATTTAAAACGAATTTGTAAAGAAGATGGACAAATCATTCTTATCGAACATTTGAGAGATATTCCTAATTTTTTGGCTTATACGATTGGTTTTCTTCATTTTCTTTCGTCTGATTCTTGGCTCAAAAACTTTCAAGATGCAAATTTGTCTCTTGTCAACAGGTTCAAAATTACTCCTTTTATTACTGTTTTTATTTTGAAAATTTAAAATTATGGAGCTTCATCTAAAAATTATTGGTTGCATTTTGATTGGACTTGCTTTGTTCCATGGTATTTTTCCTCGTTATTTCAACTGGAAAGAAGAGTTTAAAGATATTAGTCTTTTGAGTCGTCAGATAATGTATATTCACACTTTTTTTATTGCCGTTGTTATTTTTTTGATAGGAATTTTGTGTTTGTCCTCCAGTCAAGAACTTGTAGAAACACCACTTGGAAATAAGATTTGTCTAGGTTTAGGTATTTTTTGGTTTTTGCGATTGTATGTTCAATTCTTTGGTTATTCTTCAAAATTATGGAGAAAGAAGCGTTTCGAAACTTCTATTCATATTATTTTTGCTCTTTTATGGACGTATGTAAGTGCTGTATTTTTGTTTATTTCTTGGAGTTTATTCTCCACTTAAAATCAAAATACTATCAGACTAAAATTATAAACAAATAGAACTCTGATAGCATTTCTAAAAACTCACTACGGAATCAATAAAATTTTACTTGAACTTTTTCCGTTTTCTAAAAACTCATGAGCTTGTTTTCCTTCTGAGAGTTTGAAGGTTACAGGAGGTTTTATATTAATTTTACCTTCTTTAATCCAATCAAACAATTCTTTTGCTCGTTTTTGTCTTTGTTCTTCTGAATTAAGATAACTCCAAAGGTCGCCACCTGTAAGGGTTTTGCTAGTATCCATCAACATTCTAGGGTCAATTGGTTTTGGGTCGCCTCCACTCATTCCATAAAAAACAACATGTCCACATTCTTTTGTAACCTCAAAGCTATCGTTTAATGTACTTCCGATACTATCATAGACTACATCAACTCCATTTTGATTTTTGACTTTATGACAAATTTCTAAAACATTATTTTTCCAGTTATCATCAAGAAGTAACGCATAATCTGCTTTTTGTTCTAAAATAATTTCTAATTTATCTTTACTTCTAGTCAATCCAATTACTATTGCACCTTTATTTTTACAAATCTGAGTAAGAATTTGTCCTACTCCTCCCGAAGCTGCATGAACAAGTACAATTTCATTTTCTTTGACTTTATGGCTATCAGTAGCTAGATAATGAGCTGTTAATCCTTGCAAAAGCACAGAAGAAGCAAGCTGAAAATCTATATTTTCATCAAGAGGAATAATATGAGATTCAGGAACAGATACAAATTCAGCATTGGCAAAAGGGACATCTGTAAAAGCCACACGTTGACCTATTTTATACTTTTCTGAATTTGATTGTTGAATAATTCCTGCACCTTCATAACCAGCAATAAAAGGAGGATTTCCCTTCAAATGATAATTTCCTTTTCTACGATAAATATCAGCATAATTAAGTCCGATAGCTTTCATTTCTACCAAAACTTTATTTTCCTTCAAAACTGGAATTACAACATCTATATATTTGAGAACATCTGAATTTCCAAATTCAGAAAAAGTAAGAGCTTTCATTTTTTCCATATTGATTATTGGTTATTTTTTATAAAAAAACCCAAGTAATAATTAAATGACTTAGGTTTTACAATGATAAGAATTTTTAGATTATAGTTAAGTTACTTAATCGTAATTTCAATTATTTTCGTATCTTTTTTGATGTCGCTTGTTTTGAGTTCGTAATTGTAATGTTGCTCATCAAGTCTATAACCTAACTCATCATTTACAATCGCCTGTGTATAGCCTTCTATTTCTGAACCAAATACTTTAAGATTTGGATATTTTTCTAATAATGTTCCAAAGGTATCTCCTATTTTGATTCCATCTTCTGTTTTGGCAAGTTCGGAAGTAACAGTAATAGTTCCTACTTTTCCCTCAAATGGATCAAAATAAGCAACTATATTTCCATCTTTATCTTTAACATTAAAAATATCAAAATCGCCTTCTCCTGTTTGTAGTAATCCTTTTTCTAATGTTCCTTTATAGTCCGTTATCTTCATACCTGAAGAAAGCCCTAAAAAAGATTTTTCGTAAATAATAAGTTCATTTTCTTGTTTTATTTCTTCTACTACTTCCTCTTTCACTTCTTCGACAACGACTGTGGTTGTATCCACAGCTTCTACTTCAGTAGATTCTGCTTCCTTTGTTTGATTAGAACCACATGAAAAAAGACTTGTAGAAAGAGCAATTAAAACACAAAATTTCAAATTTCTGATATTCATACCTATAAAATTAGTAGTAAATTAAGTTGATTAAAGTTAAACAGGTACTTTTAAATACCTTTCAACTCTCAATTTACAAATTTCTATTTTGTTTGAGAAATCATTGTACAAATAAAAATCCTTACTCAAATTTTCAAAACTGAAAAAATAAATAAGGAATTTTAAGGTAGTAAAATAAGAAGAGACATGTGATAAAATCAGTTTTTAATAGACATCTTTACCTGTAAAACGGTTTTCTAGTTCATCGGCTACTCGTGCCACTTCAAAAATCATATAACGAACTTGGTCGTAGGTACAAAGCTCATATTTAGTAGAAGAACCAACTTCTACATAACCATCTTTAAGTAATATTTTAGAATAACAAAGTCCACTATTGAGTTCTAATAGTTCGGTCAGACTAATATCTGAATAATCTTCTAGTTTACAGACTTTAGACATAAATTCTAACATTACACCATCTCCTCTAGGAATAATATATCCTTTTACATTTTGATAACGTCCATCACTAAGAGGAATCGTTACGATGACAGTATCATCTGAATAATCGGTATATTTTCCATTGACTTCTTCAGCCAGTCCACGTAGGTAATTTTGTACGTGCTTGTCGGTTGTTGGATTTGCAGTTGCAATCATAATTAGTCTATTTTTTTGTGTGTAGGTATATTTTATAAAATTAGTTTGTGTTTTTTGTGAATACAGATTCTTAGTTCTATAAGTTACTCAAAATCAATGAGTTTTCAAAATATCTACTCACTTATTTTGCACTAAAAGAAGATTTTTTTTAGATAAAATCCTTAAAAAGGAATTAAAACACTTTTTTTAGAGTTAATTCATTTATCATTTTTCATAAAAACACAGTATAAAAATTTACACCTCACATCCTTTACGATGTCTGATACTACCTTTGTTCTATCATAAAAAAACAAATTATCTATTCTATTCAGAGCTATTTTTATATAATTATGCGAACTACTATTTTACTTTTTATTATTTCAATTATCATTGTTTATGGTGGTCTTTTGCTTCCTCAAACCTTACTTATCGAACAAAAAATAGAAATTAATTCTTCTTCTTCTCATATTTCTGAATATTTATATGATTTACCACAGTGGGAAAAATGGATTAATTGGCAAGAATGGAAACCAACTTCAGATACAAAAGCTATTTACTCACAATTTCCACAAGGTGTAGGTGCATTTATGAAATTTGAAGAAAACAATACTGAAAAAGCAGAATTGTATATTCAGTCTATTTCAAATACGAATACAGATTTTCAGAAATTAAAATACATTGCCAATTTCAAGACACTTCAAACACATGTAGAAGGAGAATTTGAAGTACAATCAAAGTTTGAAAATGATGAGCATTCAACATTAAACTTTACATTACAGATTGATTTGGGAGAAAATCCTTTTATGCGGTACTTGGGGTATCTCTATTACAAATCCAAAATTGAGACAGAAACGAATAAGAGTTTAGAACGTTTGAAAAAAATATGTGAAAATCCTGTTTTTTGCAAAAAATAAATACTACTAATAAATTGAACCTCAAAAGAGACATTTATATCAAAATAGACTTTTTTTGTGAATTGTATTTTGTAATTTAGACACAAATTAAGTCTTCCTATCAAATAATTGTTTCTCTTGAAGTATTTATCCAAACTCCTATTTTCTTTTTCTTATCTTCATTCAAACTCTCAAAGATTAAATTTCTATCTTTTGAGTTTTATTAGTGCTTCATTTTTCTTGGCTTCTTGTTCGTCTTCTAATGAATTCGAAAAGCCAAAAGAAATTGCTAAAGCCGTCGAAAAACTTCCCAAAGAATGGTTTCTTCTTACCGAAAAAGAAGGAAGAAGAATTTTGATAGAACCGTATGAAGGAATGAACCCAACTTTTAAGTTTGAATATGATTTGGCAAACGAGCGCATGCAAATTCGTTATCAAGCCAATCTGACTCAACGTGTTTGGCTTGTTCAAAAACTTGTCAAAAAAGAGAATACCTATACTTTTTTTCTTTTAGAAAATGGAGGAAACACAACTACTCGCCTCACTTATTCTCAAACTTCTCATCCAGCCGTAGGAAGTTGGCAAGAACCCTCAGCAGTTTTTTTACCTTACAAAAATGCCTATTTTGTTTGGGATAAACGTCCTTTTGAGAAACAAGAACAACAAAATACAGCTATTTCGACACAATGGGAACGTGGGGAATGGTTGCGTATGAAAGGAACTATCGAAGGAAAAGATTATTCGCTTTGGGCGTATGTCTGTGTAACAGCCGATGTCAGTTCGCCTCAATTTCAGCGTGGCGTTTATTTTTATGATACCTTTTGGAGAGATATTTATTTAGAAAATGCAACAGATTATAAAAATAATAAAAACCCAAAAAGCGATAAAAACAAAAAATTTGAATGGATAATTGAAGAGCGTGCTGCTTTAGATGCCGAAACTGTTTCGGGCTATTTCAAGGGTTCAGTGGATTATGATTATAATTTTAAAGGCGTTTGGGAATCAGCCAAAACCAATCAAAAATTAGACTTTCTTTATAAAGAACAAATTCTTCCTTATTCATTAGAAAATCATATCAAGCGTTTCAAAACTTCTGACGGAAGTTCGCTTTGTGTTTATTATCCTCAAATCACAGGAATAGAAAATGAAGATATTTTGAAGGATTTTAATGAGACCTATATCAAATCACACGTAAATGCATGGCAAAAAGAATTTTTGGCAAAATTAGACACAACTGATTCTCAAAATCGAAATTGTGATATAGAGATTAATTATAATATTCTTTTTGCTAATAAAAATCTAATTAGTGGATTATTTTTTATTCGTCAAGGAAGCAAACGAACCGAATATGTAGCCTTCAATTATGACCTTAAAAAGAATGAAGTTTTTAGATTAAATCATTTATTCAATACTGAAATAGATAAGAAAAATCCTCAAAATAGTTTTGAGGCACGTATTCATTTACGAGCAAAGCGTCATGTAGAAGTAGAGTCAGAACGCCATCAAATGGAATTTGAACCGTATGATTCGCTTACCGTTTTAGAACATTATAATTTTCTGCCTGATAATTTGAGACTGACATTATACAGTCGTTCTCAAAAGCGATTTTTTCCAATTTATATTCCTTACAAAGACTTGAGAGCCTATATTAAGGACAGAGAGAGAAAGGTTTATTTGGAATTGGAGTAAAATAGTAAATAATCTACTTCTGAAATTCTACTGCTAGACAAAACCAAACTTTGATTATAGATTTTTGTAAGAATATTTTTTATTCTTTAATTTTAGGCAATTAATAATCATAATCTTGCCGTTGTTTGTGTCCTCACAAACAACATATAAAAAAACAAACACATGAAAAAATCCATTTTAATCCTAAATGCAAAGCTCATCAATGAAGGAAAAATCGAAGAAAAAGATATTTTTATAGAAAACGGAAAGTTTAGCCGAATTGAAAATGATTTATCAAGTTTGAAAGCTGATACAATTATTGATGCAAAAGGGCAATATGCAATGGCAGGCGTAATCGATGACCAAGTGCATTTCAGAGAACCAGGTCTTACACATAAAGCGCAAATATATACTGAAGCAAAAGCAGCCGTAAAAGGTGGAACAACTACTTTTATGGAAATGCCCAACACAAAACCTCAAGCCTTGACACAAAAACTATTGGCTGATAAATATGAAATTGGTGCAAAAGATTCGCTTGCTAATTATTCCTTTTTTATGGGCGTTTCAAATGAAAATTTGGAGGAAGTTTTGAAAACAGACAAAAATAATGTTTGTGGTCTGAAAATATTTATGGGTTCTTCTACTGGCGATATGCTCGTTGATGATAGACAGGTTTTGGAAACTATTTTTAGCCAAACCGATATGCTTATTGCTACACATTGTGAAGACGAGGCAACCGTAAAAGAAAATGAAAGACTGGCAAAAGCAGAATATGGCGATGATGTTCCGATGCGTTTGCACCCAGAAATACGCAATGTAGAAGCCTGTTATAAATCATCTAGTTTGGCAGTAGAACTCGCCAAAAAATACAATACTCGTTTGCATATTTTGCATATTTCAACGGCAAAAGAATTAGATTTATTTACAAATAAAATTCCATTAAAAGAAAAACGAATTACGGCAGAGGTTTGTGTTCATCACCTTTGGTTTGATGCTGTCGACTATGAAAAATTAGGCTCACAAGTAAAGTGTAATCCTGCTGTAAAAGAAGCCTCAAATAAAGATGCACTTTGGAAAGGACTTTTAGACGACCGTTTGGATATTATAGCCACCGACCATGCCCCTCACACATGGGAAGAAAAACAAAATAATTATTGGTCTGCTCCTTCTGGTGTTCCTTTGATTCAGCATTCTCTTTTGATGCTTTTAGAAGCGTACAAGCAAAACAAAATTTCTTTAGAAAAAATAGCTGAAAAAATGGCTCATGCACCTGCAATTTGCTTTCAGATAAAAGAAAGAGGTTTTGTCAGAGAAGGTTATTTTGCTGATTTAGTTCTTTTTGACTTGGAAAAACCAACCGTTGTAAAAAAAGAAGATTTAGAGTATAAATGTAAATGGTCGCCTTTTGAGGGAAATACATTTGATTCTCAGATTACACACACGATTGTTTCAGGTCATTTGGCATATCAAAATGGAGAGTTTGATGAGAGTGAAAAAGGAATGAGAGTTAGTTTTGAGAGAAACTAGAAAGTCATCAATTAATTTCAGTTATATTGACTTTCAATTAAAAAAGGAATTTAGTAAATCAAATTCCTTTTTTATTGTTTAAGTTAAAAAAAGAGTTAAATTAAGGAAATATCACATCTTATAGAAGACGTCTATGAATATCAAACTTACAAATAAACTTTTCTTTATACTCTTATTTTGTATTGTTCAAAATTCAGTTTTTGCTCAACAAACATCAGACTCGCTTAATTACGAGCGTTATAAGTTTGCTTTGGAAGAGTTAGAAGAAGATTCCACAGATAATTTGATTACACTTGCTACTCAGACAACACTACGTTTGCGTGATGCACCTAGTGTGGTAAGTGTCATTACTCGTGCTGATATTGAGGCAATGAATGCTAGAGACTTATTGGATATTTTGCGTCATATTCAAGGTTTTGATTTTGGAGTAGATGTGAATGGAGTAGTAGGAATAGGTTTACGTGGAAACTGGGCGCATGAGGGAAAAATTCTTTTGATGGTAGATGGTTTAGAAATGAATGAACTTATGTATGGAACTACGCAATTAGGAAATCATTTTCCTCCTTCTTTGATTGAGCGTATTGAAATTATTCGTGGTGCTGGTTCAGCCATTTATGGAGGTTTCGCAGAATACGGAGTTATCAATATTGTAACCCGAGGAAATGAAAATTTGAATGGTTTGCAGGTAAGTAATACATTAGGAAAAGTAAAAAATAACAATGATAAAAATAGTCCACTTCGTCAGAATTTTACAGCTTCTTTAGGACGCTCTTCTATTGATTGGAAAGTATGGGGAAATGTTTTTAAAGGAAGTACACTTCGAAGCAATCAAATTTTTACAGATGGGCTGGGTAGTAAAGTAGATATGAGCCAAAATTCACTCATGGAAACATTTACAGCTCAAGTAGGAATTAAATATAAACAATTAGAAGTAAGAGTCATTTGGGATGATTATAGAAATGATACTAAAATAGGATTTGCTTATATCGCTCCTCATAAATTTCAACGTGTATTTCAAACAGGAATTATAGATGCAAAATACACTATTAAAGTAAACAAAAAACTCACTATTACACCTCGTATTTCTTATACTTTTTCTCGCCCTTGGGCTTTTTTAAGTAGTGATACTCTTTTTACAAGTGTATTTTCAAGAGAGTCTGCTCAACGTCTTCGCTCTAATCTCATAGGAAATTATCGCCCTAACTCAAACCTAACTTTTACTTTAGGAAGTGAATTTTTGTATGATATAGGGTATGATGATGTTACTTTTTTTAATGATAAAAATTATATTGAGTTTAATAATATTGCTCTTTTTAGTCAGATTTTATGGAAAACAAAAATAGTAAATATTACAGCAGGAGCCAGATATGACAACCATAGCTTTTACCCTTCTACTTTTGTTCCTCGTTTTGGACTTACTAAGTCTTGGGAAAAATTACATTTAAAACTCTTATATAGCAATGCTTTTCGTGCGCCAAGTATCCAAAATATCAATTTGAGTATTAATCAAAGTATAAAACCTGAACGCACTACGGTTATAGAATCTGAGATTGGGTATATTTTTTCACCTAACTTTTCATCTACTATCAATTTTTATGATATTACTACAAAAGACCCAATTGTTTATTTTGTAGAAAGTAATACGATAGAAGGTTATACCAATGAAAATGAAACAGGAACACGAGGTGCAGAATTAGAACTGCGTTATAAAGGAAAAAAGGGTTTTGTAGAAGTAACTTACTCCTATTATACAGCAGCAGGAAAAACGATTGTCAATACTTCAGCAGTAAGTGAAGGTAGAAATCAGCTTTTAGGACTTGCTCCACAAAAATTAACTCTTTGGGCAAATCGTACCATTTATAAAAATCTAAAACTAAATACGTCAGTAGTTTGGCTCAGTAGTAGATATGCTTATAATCAAGAAACTCAAAACGGAGAACTTATCTTGAAAAAATTTGATACAAATACACTTTTCAATATTTCGTTGATGTATAAAGATTTTTTACGAAATGGAATCAATGTTTCTATAGGAGTTAAAGATTTATTTAATCAATCTCCTCCTTTTATGCAGCCTTACGATGGAGCACATGCACCTTTATCAAATATTTCAAGAGAATTTCTTTTTAGGATTAATTATAATTTGAATTGGTAGCTTGGTAGTTACTAGTTTAAATACACAGTAACCCAAAACCTTATAAAAAGCAAAAAACCATTATTTGTATCAATAATGGTTTTTTACGTTTATAATTTAATCAGTTATAATTTCAAACTTACTTCTTTTTCCCAAAACCACCCAAACCTTTTAGTTTGTTTTTGAGGTTTTCTGCTGCTTTTTCTACTGGATTTGTTGTCTTGGTAGAGTCTGCTTTTGTAGTTTTGGTAGAATCATTTTTATCGCCACTTCCAAAAAAGTCTTTCAATACTTCTTTTCCTGTTTTGGTAGCCTCGTCTTTAAGTGCTTGAGTTGCTTTAGATTTTATTTGTGCTTTGATAGCCGAATTATCCATTGCTACATTTGGGCTATTATACGTTCCTCCAATATTAAAAAGTAATGGAATATTATCATTTTCAATATCTTCTGGTTTTATTTTTACAAAACTACTCACTAAAGAAATAGCTTCTTCTTTCGGAACATCAACTTCCAAATGAAAATCAATTCCTCCATCAAATGCTGTTGTTCCTCCAACTTTCGATTTATACCCTGCAAAATTCAAATCAAAAGGTTGAATCTTCATTTTTCCATCTTCAATTTTGGTTTGCATGATTACATCTTTAAAACGAGTATTTTTGAGTTTTGGCATATTGGCTACGGCAGATAATTTATTGATAGACGGGTTTTCTTTCATCACTGCATCAATAATTTTCATCATTCCACCACCTGAAAGTGTTGCCATATCAGGCATCATATCTGATTTTAATAATCCTGTAATATTAAAATTATTAAGAGAAAATGTTCCATCTAAATGTTCAGCAAGAGGAGCAAAGGCTTTTGCAGTAGAAAATGTTTTGAACGCTTCTCCCAAATTTGCCTCAATAATATCCAAATCAAACGAGAAAATAGGACGAGATACATCTTTACTACTATACAAACCACTTGTGCGAAATTTTCCACCAACAGCATCAAAAGTAAGATTATCCATTCTGACTTCTCCATCTTTTACACGCACCAAACCACGCATATTATTAAGTTCCATATTATCATAAAGTACTTTTTGAATAGTTGCATTAAAAGTAAAATCAATATCTTTTGGTACTTCTACTACGCCTGTTTCATCTTCAACTGTCGTTGGGTCATCAGTTTCAGTCATCCATTCATCTACATTAAATTGATTCGAAGTAAGGTTCATATTTCCACGAATAATAGGTGTTCCATCTTGAAAACCAGCCATAGCAAGCGCATAAGCAATATAATTTGAAAGTCCACCTGTAAGTGCAATATCACTTTTTCCTAAAAACCCTTGAAAAGAATCCAAAATCATTTGTTGAGGCGTAAAACTGACCTTGGCATTTGTGATTTTCATTCCTTGTGGCAAATCTACACTTGTAAAAACTAAATCCTTAATAGATAACTCTCCACTTGTAGGAAGTTGGTCGTATTTTTCGGCATCTAAAGCAGCCGTTGAGCCTTTTGTTTCGATGTCTGCTTTTATCAAACCTGTTACAGTCATATCTTCTAAAGGAACAATTTTGGTAATGGTAGCCAAATCTAACTCTCCTTTTATTATCAAATCATAAACTAGGTTTTCAATGCCTTCTGTATGTCCACTTACAGAAAAAGGCTTCCCTTCTACTTGCATCGTGATTTTTTCCAAATCGACACGAGTATTCTCCATAGTTCCAGTTGTGTTTTTGGCATGTGCTTCTACTTCCAAGTTTTCAATAGGAATTGGATAAGCAAGCGATTTTACATAGCCATTTTTCAATGTCATATCTGCATCAATGGTAGGAATACGATTTTGAGTTTCATCATAAACTCCTTTTGCCAAAAGTTTTAGATTATAAATCCCTTTTAGTTCTAGACTGTCCATTGGATAGACTTCTCCAAGTTCGGCAAGATTTACAGTTGCATTGATATTTGCATCAATATCATATTTCTCTAACCCTTGAACTCTAACTTTTCCATTAATTGGATTTTTGCCAAGGTTCATTCCAAATGTTTTTATATCAATAACTGTATTATTGAGATTTGCTGTAGTATTGACAACCTGCATATCTACATTTACATTTTCAACTGCTGTTGGAAGTTCTGGATATTTGAAATAACCATCTTTTATCAAAAGTGAAATATCAAATTGTGGATATAATTCTTTTTCTGAATTAAATTCTCCTTTTGTCATTCCTTTAAAGACAAACTCTCCTTTTGCTTCCAATCCTTCATAATCTTTCAAAAATACGGGAGGAATCAATGATAAAAGACTTTTAAAATTCGTTTCAGGAGTAGAAAAATTCAAATCCATCATAATCGAACTTGTATTCTCTGGCATACTGAGCCATCCATCCAGTTGCAAAGGCAAATCATTGAGTTTAAATTCATTTTCTTTAAAAGTAAATTTCATATTTTTCATATCCATTTCCAAAGTTGCATCAGCAGAAACAGGACGATGAGCAATATAAGCTACTTTTTCAAAATTGACATATAAATCTTTGATAGTTGTATTTGTACTCAAATCATATTTATCAGCTTTAATATTTCCACTTCCTTCGTGATTCAAGCCATCAATAATAGCAATCATTTTGAGGGTGTCGTCTTGATAGCGAATTTTTCCATCAGTAATATTCCACTTTTCAAGTCCAATTTCGAAAGCTGCTGTATCTTCTGCTACAACTTCTGTTGTGTCAGTTGTACCTTGATAAATATCATAACTTGCTCTTCCATCTTTCAAAACATGGACATTTACAAGAGGTTTGTCGGCATAAATACTATGAATCTCAACTTTATCTCCAAAAACAGACATAAAATTGAGTGCAAGCTCAAAATTATCAGCAGCCAAAAGTGTATCCCCTTCAAAAGGCGCACGATTAATAACGCTAATATCTTCTAATTGAACAGTCAGTTTTGGAAAATGACGCAAAATAGAAATATCAAAATCTCCAAATTTTACATCTGCCAAGACTTGTTCGCTGGCTACTTTTTCTACTTTTGCCTTTAATTGGTCTTTAAAAAGAACTGGAACAAGAAAAACTGCGCCCACCAGTAAAACCAAAAGGATAATTATGGCAATGGATATTTTTTTAATTATTTTCATATTTATTTGATTATGTTGTTATTAGTAAGGATACCAACAACAGCTATTATATTTAGAATGAGGAATTTCTTTTTTATAGAAAAAATATGGAATTTTAGTCGAAAGATAATCTAAAGTTAAGAAAAAAGATAGTCAATTTTTAGAATATAAAAATATCAATTAAAGAGTTATGCCTTTAGAACCAAATTATTTCCCTAAAGTTTCTTTAGATAAAAAATTAGAAATAAAATTGCTAGGAATAGAAGAACCAAATAATGGTAGAATGTTGTGGAGAGTAGAGGTATTTTATCAGAATAAAAATACAAATGACTGGATTTTTAATAAAAATTGGAATGTATTTAATTTTGAATTAGATAATTGGGTTCTGCAAGACCCTAAAAACAGATATTATTATTTGCCTATCGAAACTAATAGTGTCCTTATTGACATAAAAACACTTAATATACATAGATTGCCTTATCAAGGTCTTTCTACCATACGTTTTGAGGGAAATAGGTTTGAAGAGAATTTTTTGATAGAAAAATATAATGACTTAGTTGTAAAGACGAATTTAGAAACCTTGATTTCGATAGAATCTAAGATTCTAAAATAAAAATAGGACAAAGCGTACTTTGTCCTTACAAATAAAATTTATTTTTTACTTAGGAATTGAAATTCAAAAACAACAAACTGCTGATAATCAACGTATTACATTCGTAATTATTCCTTAAAAAGTATAACCCACATTAATATTCAAGACATGTTTGAACTGAATAGCTCGTTTTGCTACTCCGTCATCTTCTTGTGGAATCAAAATATCGTGGTCATAAATAAGTTGAGTAGAAAAACTTGTCGTAAGATATTTATTTACTTTAAAAACAATTAGATTTTCCCAGTTTACGTCTATTTGAGTGAGGTTTTCATAGTTTGCAAAAAGATTTAGTGTAGAGCCTAATTTTACATTTTCCATAATATCATAAGTAAGACCAGCATCAAAGTTAGAACCAAATTCAGAACGGATATTTTCTCCTTTTTCCACTCCAAATGCGCCAATATTAGCCAATGAATCATTCATCACAAAGGTAAATTTGGCAGCCAAAGGTGAGTAACGCATATTAAAAATCTTGGTTTCGTAACGAATACCTGTTGCAAAAATCAAATATCCAGGAGAAAGAAAATTTGAAATAAGTTGCCCCTGTTTTTCTTCTCCTAACGAATCTCTTTCAAAGAAAAAACCTTTTGCCATTTGGGTACGAAAACTCATCGAAGTTCCACTACTCCAATGTTTAGCTAAATTATAGCTGTATTTAGAATCAAATTGAAAATTATCATCTGTTTTTTTGAATAAATTAAAATCACTTTTTCCTACTCGTGCCATTCCGTATTGAACAGTTAAGATATTTTCCCAAGTAGATTTTTCAGTTTTTCGTGTAGCATTTAAGTTCAAAATTGCACCCAAAGCAATTGAACTTTGTCCACCACCAGCCCAGTTGCTCAAACCGACATTGGCAAAAGTTCCAGAAAATGAGCCTCCTTTTTTCCAAATTTTGACTGTATCAGGAACTTTGACAGTAGCAATTCCATCAACTGTTACATTGGTGGAGTCTTGTGCAGAAGCAGAAAATGACAAGGAAAATAAAAATGCAAGGATTAGAAAGTTGAATTGTTTCATATTAAAAATAAATAAGATAAATAAAAAATAATGTTCTACAACTTCATAAGAAATTATAGAACATTGTTATTCCTCAAAAACAGTACAATTTTCACTTTTGTTATGAAATAAGTTAATTTGTTTTGCTATCAGCTTGTATTTCAATAACTAACATATCCAAAAACTGCAAAATAGGTTCTAAATTTTTAGGTTTGTCGACATACATAACCTGTTTTTTGCTCTTTTCTCCTTTAGCAATTTCTAATGTCGTCATTGGATAATCAAAAGCTCGGTCATAACCAATCGCATCAGTTTCTAAAAAATTACTTTCTGTAATTAGATTTTGAAGTGTTTTATACTTTTCATCAGATAATTTTATTTGTACAATTCCGACAATCGTAGTGTACTGCCTTCCATTAAAAACGACCATTTGGTCTTGTTTGATTGTCAAATCAAAAACAGGACAACGCCCTTTGCAGGCTGTTTTGGCATATTTTAATTCAAAAAAACTTTCTGTTTTAGTAGGTTTACATGAAAAAAATAAACTGCTACAAAGAAGTAATGAAGATAATAAAGTGAATATTAAAAAATGGTTTTTCATTGATTTATGTTTTTTTAACCGTCAACGAGGCTAAAGCCGTCGTTGAGGATAGATTATTATTAAAAGTTATTCCAAAAAGCTATCCGAAGTTTTCTCCAAAGATACAGAAAATCGTTTTTCTAAAAGCGTATAAATCCAAAAAATAAACCACGCAATCAAAATTCCTGCTGTTGCCCCTGCCAAAATATCGCCTACATAATGTACACCCAAATAGACACGAGAATAAGAAACCAATGCAGCCCAAAAAAGAGAACCATAACGCAAGATTTTTATCCAATTATATTTTTCATTAAATCTTTTTAGAGCCAAAAAAATAAAGAAAGAAATACTAAAGGTAGTAGAAGCATGCGAAGAAATAAAACCATATTTACCACCTCTATAATCTCTCAAAATATAAACTAAATTTTCTATTTCTGGACTATGAGAAGGACGAAAACGCTCAAAAAAAGGTTTACAAAAGCCAGATGCAAATTGGTCGGCTAAAGCTACTGAAACAAGAATTCCGACAACGATTTTCCAAAAATGCTTTACTCCAAAAAGTTTGTAAAGCAAAAAAATCAAACCTAAGTAAATAGGAATCCATGTATATTTCAGAGAAATGTACCACATCAAATCATCCATAAAAGGATGATGCAATCCATTCAAAAATAATAAAAGCTGTTTGTCTAGTTGGTCTAATTTTTCTAGCAAGGTCATTTTGTATAAGATAAATTATTCTTCAATTTCAAAAACCATATTATCACTTTCATAGAAGTTTATAAAAATACTATCATTTGCTACATTGATATTTTTCATATCTTCTTCTATCAAAGACATTGGTATTTCGAAATTGGTGTTTTCTCTGTCTTTATAAACAGAATGGAAGTAACCCAGTCTAGTCTTAAAAATGAAATAATTTTTGTCTAAAAAATATTCTGTCGAAAATGAGTTAGAACATCCTCCATTTGGAGTATTAAAAATACTTGGTTTCATATATTCATAAATCTTGTAATTAGATTGTTCATATACAAGTTTGCCTGTTGATAGTGTTCTCTCAAAACGATATGAAATTGAGTTGTTCCAATATTCATTACTGTTCCAGAAAAATAGAATTAGCAAAGGAATAGTAATATAAAATGTAGAATACACTTTTAAAAATGTAAATGGTTTGAACAATCGCTTGAAATTTAAAGCAAATAGTGAAAAACCACTTCCAACTAAAAGAAAGGCTAACAACATTTTTGCATAACTATTTAATCCAAAGTTAAAAATATTAGTAACAAAAATATTTACTACTAAAATAAGAAGGATAATGAAGTGAAATTTGACGAGTTTGGTTTTCATAATCTAATAGAGTCTATAAGTTTTTTCTGTGCTATCTTTCAGTTTAATTAATAGAGTATTATACTCTACTTGAATATGGCTGATATTTTTTTCATCTAAAGTATCAGTATCACCACTTTCTTCTTCTTTTGAGTTTATAGGTTCTGCATAATTAAACTGTCCTTTAGAGTATAAAAAGGGAGAGTAAACTTCATAGACCTCGTATTGACAACACGCTCCCATAATGGCATAGTAAGGATGTATTTCATAATTTTCATCTTTGTACAGAGGCGTAGAATTAAGAAAGAATAGCATAAAAATTAGCCCCAAAAAACCTTTCATAATCCCTAGAAAAAATAATATAGGAGAAACTACATACAAAGAAAAATAAGCTGTTATAAATTGAAAAGGCTTGAGAAATACAATAAAACCTATTACTGCACTTCCATAAAAAAGAATTTTCAAACCGATTCTGACATAACTATTCAAACCCAAATCAAAACCTATCGTAATGATAAAATTAACTACCAAAATGAGTAGAATAAGAAAGTGAAATTTGATGAGCTTGGTTTTCATAGGTAAGACATAATAATGTAGGTCAAAGGCATGCCTCTGACCTACTAAAGTATAATTCCACTAAATCACAATATTGACAATTTTCTTAGGAACTAAAATAAAACGCTTCGGAGATTTTCCTTCTAGCCATTTTTGAACTATCTCGGCTTCCAAAACTTGCTTTTCGATGTCTTCTTTTGGAGTTTCTAAAGCAAAAGACATTTTAGTACGAACTTTTCCATTTATCGAAATTGGATATTCAAATTCATTTTCTTTCAAATAACTCTCATCATAAATTGGGAACTCTGCTTTTATAATAGAAGTAGTTTTTCCTAAAGCAATGTGCCAAAGTTCTTCTGTAATATGGGGCGCAAAAGAAGACAGAATAACCAAAAATGGCTCTAAAACCTCTCTTTTGTAGCATTTCATCGCTGTAAGTTCGTTTACACAAATCATAAAGGCACTTACAGAAGTATTCAAAGACAAACGTTCGATGTCTTCTTCTATTTTTTTGATGGTTTTGTGAAGTGTTTTAAATTCTTCTTTTGTTGGTTTATCATCATTCAAAATCAAATCGCCATCGTTATTGTAGAACAAACGCCAAACTTTACGCAGAAATTTCTGAACACCATCAATTCCACTTGTATCCCAAGGCTTCGAATATTCCAAAGGCCCTAAAAACATTTCGTACAAACGAAGCGCATCAGCACTATATTCTGAAACCACATCATCAGGATTGACAACATTATGTAGTCTTTTAGACATTTTTTCTACTTGCGAACCACAAACAAAATTACCGTTTTCTTCCTTTATAAATTCTGCGTTTTCTGTTTCTGGTCTGAATTTTTGATACTTCTTTATATCCAAAATATCATCTTTTACCATACTTACAGGAACGTGTAGAGGACTAATATTTATTGTTGTATTTGCTGGAATGGCTTCGTGTCCTGCAACTTGATTGATACCTTCTATTTTTTCAGCATCAGAAGTTAATTTTTCTACTTGCTCATAAATTCCTTCACTCAAATAAACTTGGAAACCACTAATACGATAAATCAAACTAGATTTTCCTTGAATCATTCCTTGATTAACCAATTTCTTAAACGGCTCATCGAATTTTAAAAATCCTTTATCGTGTAAAAATTTTGTCCAAAAACGAGAATACAGCAAATGACCGACTGCATGTTCTGCACCTCCAATATAGACATCTACTTGATTCCAATAATCAACAGCTTCTTTTGAGGCAAAAACACGCATATTTTGAGGGTCAGCATAACGCAAGAAATACCAAGAAGACCCTGCCCATCCTGGCATGGTGGTAAGTTCGTAAGGATATTTTCCTTGATAAGTAAATGCTTCTGCACGTCCTAGAGGTGGTTCGCCTTCTGCCGTTGGCTTGTAACTATCCACTTCTGGAAGCATCAAAGGCAATTCAGAATCAGGTAAAGAATGAGGAATTCCATCTTTGTAATAAATTGGAATTGGTTCTCCCCAATATCTTTGACGACCAAAAGCTGCATCACGCAACCTAAAGTTTACTTTTCCTGTTCCAGCTTTTTTCTCTTCTAATTTTTGGATAGCTGCTTGAATGGCATCTTTTACAGACATTCCATCAAGAAAATCAGAGTTTATTATTTCTCCTGTTTTTTCTGTGTAGGCTTCCAAAACGTTTCCGTTTTCATCAATTTTGGTTTCTTTGATTACTTGAATAATATTCAATCCAAAATGAGTAGCAAAACGAAAATCACGTTCATCAGACGAAGGGACACCCATCACAACACCAGTTCCATAACCCGAAAGAACATAATCAGCCACCCAAATAGGTGTTCTTTTTCCTGAAATTGGATTGATTACATAACTTCCTGTAAAGACACCAGAAACAGTTTTTACTTCTGTTTGGCGTTCACGTTCCGAACGGTTTTTGGCTATTTTCACATAATTTTCTACGGCTGCTCTCTGCTCTTTTGTAGTAAGCTCATCAATGATTTCAAGTTCTGGCGCAAGGGCAATATACGTAACTCCGTAAATTGTATCTGGGCGAGTAGTGAAGGCAATGAGTTCTTTTAATTCTTCACTCTTTCGGTTTTCTGTATTTTCTTCAATTTGGAAAGAAAGTTCTGCTCCATAGGATTTTCCAATCCAGTTTTTTTGCATTTCTTTCAGTGCATCCGACCACTCCACCTCTTCCAAACCACTCAAAAGACGGTCTGAGTACGCAGTTGTACGCATCATCCATTGAGGCATTTTTTTTCTTTCGACAGGATAACCACCACGTTCTGAAAGTCCGTCTTTGATTTCGTCGTGAGCCAAAACAGAACCTAATTCAGCACACCAGTTTACAATAGCTTCAGATTTATACGCCAAACGATATTTTAATAAAATATCTGATTTTTCTTTTTCTGTAAAACCATTCCATTCTTGAGCTGAAAAAGAAGGTGTATCATCATCACAAGCTGCATTTACTTTCTGATTTCCTTCTTTTTCGAAAGTGGTAATCAGCTTTTGAATTTCTTCTGCTCTTTCTGTATCGTTATTATAAAATGATTCGAAAAGCTGTTTGAAAATCCATTGTGTCCAACGGTAATAATCTGGGTTTGAAGTTCGAACTTCTCTGTCCCAATCAAACGAAAAACCTATTTTATTAAACTGTGATTTGAAAGTTTGAATATTTTGAGCTGTTGTGATGGCTGGATGTTGTCCTGTTTCGATGGCATACTGCTCGGCAGGAAGACCAAAAGAATCAAAACCCATCGGATGAAGTACATTAAAACCCTTCAAACGCTTAAATCTACTCAAAATATCCGAAGCAATATAACCGAGTGGATGCCCAACATGAAGCCCAGAACCCGAAGGATAAGGAAACATATCTAAAACATAATATTTCGGTTTGGTTGTATCATTTTCAACTTTATAAACCTCTTTTTCGTCCCAAGCTAGTTGCCATTTGGGTTCGATAAGGCGTGGATTGTATTCCATTTTTGTCGTATTTTTCTGTTTGTTAAGAGTAAAGTCGTTGGTGGAGACACCAACAACGGCAGAGAAAGCGTAAAATAAATTTTAGCTTATATAACTCAAAGGTACTAAGATTTTCAAACATACGAATTTTTGTTTAGGTTCGTAGTTGGTTTTATAATTAGAAATTTAATAAGAAGATTTATGAATAATAGAATAGCTCAATGGAGCGTAGGGTTTCTACACCTAGGTATTGGACTTATTTTTTTGAATTTTCTTAGCCTACTAGATTTTTCAGCAGGTTTTGAATCTTTCTTTAATTCTGTTTCCGATTTTTTTAATTTTGGAAATCAAGGCATACAACGCTTTGTGCTTGTAATTCTTATTTCATTATCATCTATATCTGTTTTTGTGCAGTCTTTAATTAATGTTAAGCCTACCCAATATGCTAACTACGTATTTAGTGGTTTAATAATTTTGCTTTTAGCTTCCAATGTGTACTTTTTTATTGAAGGAGAAAGTCTGTATTACAATAAAATTGAATCATTAATACAAGCATCTTTGGGTCACTTATATTTTGCTTTATTAATCATTTTAATAACTTTTTCGCCTATTTTATATTCCAATAAACAAGAAGATACTGTTGTGAATAACTCTTTGGATAGCGATTTTTTAGAAAACGATACTTCAGAAGAGAATCAGAATAGCTCATATTTTTGGCGAATGCATCGAATTTTTTCTATTTCTTTAGGCTTTGTTTGTTTACTTTCTGGTATAATGGCATTTTATCAACCAACTACTCCAACATATATCACTTTTATACTCTTTTTTGGATTAAGTATTTTGTTATGGTATCAAGCTAAATTGGGAAGTTTTGTAACAAGTATTTTTAGTATATTAATGATGATATTAGGATTTTCTGTTATAATCTTAACAAAAGATTTAGAAGAAGTCAAACAACTATATAATACCTTCACAATTATAGTTTTGGGTCTATTTTTTATAAGCTTTATGGGAAGTATTCCATTTATTTTGCTAAATAAAGAAGTGAGAAAAGAATGGAAGATGAAATAAACTACTTTTCTGAATTCAAGATACTTTACAACTCAATTTTTGAAAAAATGCTATGAAAAATAAGACTTTATCATTTGGTGTAATGGGTTTACATATTGCTTTTGGTCTAGCTTTTTTAGGTCTAATTTTGATGACAAACATAAATACGAATTCAATTAATTTTGAAAATAGTTTTTTTATAATACTTTTGATTTTAGTAGTAGGAATTAGTTTAGTATATCTAATACAGTTTTTCATAAATAAACATAAAGCAAAATATTTAAGCTATGTTATTGCTTTTTTAATGCCTCTTATTTTTGCAATAAGATTTATCGTTCAATGTATATTCTACTTGAAAGAGCCTCCTATTTATCCTTGGAGTTGGCAAGGTGCAATTTTACCAGTAATTTTAGTATCTCTTCCATCTCTGTTATTGTTTTTTTTATCGTTTTCTCCTCATTTATATCAAAAAGAGAATATAATTAAAGAACAATCAAGTTTAGATACTCTTTTCATCAAAAGCCAAGAAGTTTCTAGCTGTTCTTATTTTTGGCGTATTCATCGCACATTTGCCATTATTCTTATGTTTATTTCTATTGTTCTTTTTGTACTTGCTCTCTTTGCTAAGACTTTACCTTTTTATGTTGGTACTCTTATCTCTTCTTTATCTTGTCTTTTACTTTGGTTTCATGCACGACTGGGCAGTATTTTAGTATCGTTTTTCTGTGGACTTATTCTAATGGCTTGTAGTTTTTACCTTATTTTCCTTCTAAAATCTTCAGATTATTCTGCTTCTGTATTTCTAGGTTTCACTGCTGTATTTCTTTTTGTTGGAAGTATCCCTTTTATTTTGATAAATGATACTACAAGACAAGAATGGAAAATGAAATAACAAAAAAACCTTCTTTATTAGCTAAAATAAAGAAGGTTTAGAATTTTAATAATTTAGCATTTGTAATTTATAATTCAATTTCACTACTTTTTACAAAACGAATTCCTATTTCTTTTGCTCTTCGATAAATAGGCTCTCCCAAATGCCCCATATTTGGAATATCAGACATACAATCTTCTAAAACGATTACTTTTTTGGCTAATTCTGGTGCATAATCCATAATCTGTTTCAAACTTGTAGCGACACAATGCGACTTTGCTTGTCCTGCTAAATATAGATTTTTATACTCATTTAAAGAATCCAAAAGTGATTGATTGAGCTGCGTTTCTGGTCGGTCTTTGACAGGAATTTGAGCTTGAAAAATACCAAAATGTTCGGTAAGTGGATATGTTCCTTTCGTTACGGCTTGATATTGTTTGTACTGATTATTTTCTTTATTGATTTTTATCCAATTTTCTAAGGCTTTTGAAAGTGTTTCATCAAGAGCAGCTCCTTTTGAGCCAATCAAACAATGGTGTGTCCAAATAAAGTGAGGAAACTCGCCTTGTGCTTCCAAGTTCTTTAAATATTCTTTGGTTTCTTTTAGGTAAAAATTAGGAATCCATTTTCCGTCTTCTAGTTCTTTTAGCGTAATTTGAGTAAAAGGATTAGGTTCTTTTCCGTTTTTATCTTTCCAAAAAGAAGGATGCGAAATATCATTTACTGGATGATTATCAAGTGTTACACAAATATGGTCTAATTGCTTTGCATTTTTTGTGATAAAATCAGAAAGTCGTTTGATGTCATTTTCTGCATTTTGTACATACAAAGCACCAGCAGGATTACAGAAATCATATTGAGCATCGATTATTAAAAGGGTATTTTCGTTTTTCATTTTTTGGAAAGTTGATGTTGTTTGTAGGACACAAACAACGGCGAGTAAAGATTTTTATTTAGGATAACGTACAAAACACACTAAGGTTTGTTTTTTGTCAAAAATTGTCAATAAATTATCTTTTTTAGTTTGCTTGTATGATTTTTGTCAAGAACAAAGAAGATAAATAATTCTCTATAACCTCTTATACCTTTTACTATAAAATGAAACAAGAATTAAAAGATGAATTTCAGAATGTTTTTTTTCAAATTGAACATTTGAGTGATAAAAATATTATTCAAACAACTTGGATAGCTGATGGAATAACAGTAAATCAAATACAAGATGGAGCTATGATAATGTTAGAACAACTAAAAAAGAATAACACATCTTTGATCTTGAATGATAACAGGAAAATTACAGGGGCTTGGGATGATGCAAACGAGTGGATTGCAAATGAATGGATGCCCAAAGCAATAGAAATAGGAGTGAGAAAATTTGCTCATATTATTTCAGACGATCTATTTGATCAATTATCTGCTGAATTTATGGAAGATAATAGCAAAAAATTGGAAGGAGACTTTCAAATGCGTTTATTTAGTAACAAAGAAAAAGCAGAAGCATGGCTTGCAGAATAAAAAAATAATATTTTATTCATATTCACAAAACAAACCTTAGTTTTATTTAGGATGACCTAAAGCATAAGCTAAGGTTTGTTTTTTGTCAAAAATTGTCAATAAATTGTATTTTTTAGTTTGCTTGTATGATTTTTGAGTTATAATTTATAAAAAAAATTACTTAAACCTATAAGGTTTTTGAAAACCTTATAGGTTTAGAAAATACAATAAAACTCTATGAAAATCCAATCTAAATCTCTTTCTTATTTTCTTAAAAAACATATTTCTTTTTTATTAATTATATTTTCCGTATTTCTTTTTAGTGGAACGCTAACCTCCTGTAGAGGCAATAAACCTTCCGACCAAGCCAGCGAACAAGAAGCAGGGAAAAAGAAGAAAAAACCAAAAAAATGTAAAGATGAAGGCTGTAAAGTAAGAATGTCGCATTATCATGAAGGTTCTCCGTATAAGGGAAAAAGAGGTAATTTTTTTATACGTCTTTTCACACCTAAAGAATCCAAGTATGGACAAGGAAGACACAGAAATCATGGTTGGAAAAAAGGGAAAAAATAAATCTCCTAAAATTCTCTCAAATCTCCTAGCATTGTAGGAATAAGCTCACTAACCGTTGGATGAATATGAACGGCATCACGAATCATTTTGTAGGATTTTTGAGCATACATCATGTCAATAATTGCATGAATTGTTTCGTCTGCCGAAATTCCAAAGAACGTTGCACCTAGAATTTTTTCAGTTTTTTTGTCTATCAAAATCTTCATCATTCCATCGGTTTCGCCTTTTTCAGTGGCACGAGCTACTTTTTTCATTTTACGAAAAGCCTGTACAATTTTCAATGATTTGTCTTCTCTCATTTTTTCTTTTGCTTGTTCTTCATTTATTCCAACTCTTGAAAGTGGTGGGTCAATAAACATAGAATAACATTGAATTCTGTCTGATAATTTTCGTTTTTTCTCTCGAAAAAGAAAATCACTTACAATTTCAAAATCATTATAAGCTGTATGTGTAAATGCACCTTCGCCATTACAATCTCCTAAAGCAAAAATATGTTTTTTGTTGGTTTGAAAATGTTGATTGACTTTGATATAGCCTTTTTTATCTATTTTTACTTCTGCTTTTTCTAAATTCAGATTTTTGGTATTTGGCTTTCTTCCTACCGAAACCAAAATATGAGAACCTTCTACACGCTGTTTTTTTCCGTCTTTTTCAAACGTAATTTTAGTTTTTCCTTTTTCTTGAGTTATTTGTATATTTTGAGTATTTGTATGAATTGTTATCGATTCTTTTTCCAATACTTTTTTTATCTCATCAGCTACATCTTTATCTTCTTTTTTCAAAAAACGTTCATTATGCTCTAAAATAGTTACTTTACTTCCAAAACGAGCGAACATTTGACCAAATTCTAATCCAATATAACCAGCACCAATTACAATTAAATGTTTTGGAGTTTCTTCTAATTCTAAAATGCTAGTATTGGTCAAGTAATCTAATTTTTGATATTCTTTTGGAATGATTGGCTTTGCACCTACATTAATGAAAATCTGTTTTCCTTCTAGTTGCTGGGTTTTTCCATCTTTAGATTTTATTTCAATCGTATTTTCATCTAAAAAAGAACCTTCTCCTTCATAAAAATCAAGATTTTCTAGTTTATCAAAAAGTCCTTGAATATTGCTGTGAGAATCTAAAACAATCTTATCTTTTCGTTCTTTAATTTTCTTTAGGCTTATTTTCACTTCACTTGTTTTGACTCCAAACTCTTCACTATTTTTGGCTACAAAAGCTCTTCTTGCAGCAGCTATGTATGATTTTGTAGGCGTACAACCGTCATTTACGCACGTTCCACCAATTTTATTTTTTTCTATAATGGCTACTTTTTTTCCTTCTGCATCAAATTTTGCAGCGAGTGGAACACCTGCTTGACCTGTACCGATAATAATTGCGTCGTATTTTTTCATATCTAAAAATGGAGTTTAAAAAGTGGGTTTCATTTTGATTTTCTTCTTAACTTAACTTTTCAGAATGGTTATTGTTGAAATTAAATTTAAAAACTATAAAATGTATTCTATCAAAAAATTTGACTTTACAAAAAATACGACTGAGTGGGATTCATTTATAAAAACTAATTCAGAAGGACATTTTTTTTTCGAAACCGATTATTTATTCTACCATAAAGAGCGTTTTGAAGGTTTTTCTTTACTGATTTATGATAAAAAGAATGAATTGATTTGTGTTTTGCCTGCTTGTTTGGAAAGTAAGTCGTCGGTGGATACACCGACAACGGCAAGATTATATAAAAAAACTCTTCATTCTCATAAAGGCTTAACCTTTGGAGGATTTATTTTTAAAAATAATTTGAGCTTTTTAGATAAGAGAAAATGTGTTTTTGCTTGTCTTGACTTTCTAAAAAATAATAATTTTGATTCACTGATTATAAAACCATTGCCTTCTTATTTTCAAGAAGATTCTATTAAAGATGAGAGTATTCATCGGATTTTGAATGATGATTTGATTGAAAGTAAAATTTTGAGAGTAGAAGCAAATTCAGTTATTATTTTGCCACAAAGTGAAGTAGATTATCAAAAAAAAACACACCCAAATTATTCCACAAGAAAAAAGCGAAACCTCAAAAAAGCCTATCAATATAATTTGAGAATAGAAAAAACAGAACTTTCGACAGATTTTTGGCAAATAATAGAAGAGAATTTAAAACTTCGTCATAATCTTTCGCCTGTTCATTCTGCTGCTGAAATTCAATTATTGCACGATAAATTTCCTACTAACATTCTCTTTTCTCTAGTAAAAAATTCAAAAAATGAAGCTGTTGCTTGTAGTGTTTCTTTTGCCTATCAAAATACTATTCATTTGCAATATATGGCAACTACAAAAAAGGGAAAAGAAATAAATGCTTTAGATTTTTTAATCAATCATCTTATAGAAAATCATGTCATTCATTTTGATAAAATCAATCAAACATCTCCTACTGGAAATTTTGAATATTTGAGTTTGGGAGTAAGTGAATTGAGAAACAATACAGAAAATAATAAAGGAAATGAAACTTCAATCAACGAAGGACTTTTTAAATGGAAAGAAGAATTTGGAGCAAAAACTCTCTCTCACTTTGTTTATCAAATAACTATTTGAATTACACAGACTAGGAAGTCTGTGATACAATTTAGTGTTCGAAGAGATACATTAATACATTATATCCACCAAAAAAAAGCAGTTGAGCTAGTAATAAGAAATAAGCGAATTTATTTATTTTCTCAAACCTAGAATACTGAAAAAGCATACACAAAGGCAATGCCACCCAAAACCAACCGATATAATTTTGAAGAGGAATTGTATTTTCTTGCCAACTCCAAAAATCATGTTTTATGGCAACAGGTTCTATCAAATAATCTAACATTACCATCAAAACAGCACTCAAAACAGCCTTAAAAAATAGTGTTATTTTAGTCGTAAAAACAAAAAAATTGAAATAGGTAGAAATAAAATAATTGACTATAAAAGTAATCATTACCCAATTTACACCAATCAAAAGAGGAACTTTCAAGACCTTAAAACCGAGTGTTTTTCCATAATTATATGTTCCAAAAATAGCTTCTGTTTTTACACCTATTACTTCAATAAAAAAACCTACCAAAAAAGTAACACTCACAAAAATCCAAAAAGAAAGTGAATATTTGCGTTGTGCCAAAAAAAGAAGTATAATACTTGTAACGAGATTGAAGGGGGTTGCAAGTTCAAAAAGCACACGAGTAGGCTCAAACCAAAGTCCTAAAAGCCCTGCAAAATACATGACCAATATCAGCCCTCCAAAAAAATTAACATTATCTTGCACAAAAAAGCGAATAGACTCTAATAAGAAAGTAATTTTAGCTTTCATTAAATAGTTAAAATGAGTTGATTTTGATAAATGTAAAAACAGACTAACCCAGTTTTGTGTAAATTTGTTAGAATTTTGTTAAAAATGAAACTGAATAGAATAAAAAATAGCTATGAAGATTTATATCACACTACAAGACCTTTTCCTAACTCCTGTTTATCTTCTAGTAATTTATAGTATTCTATATTTTCTGCGTACTAGCATTACAGATAAAGAAATGCGAAAATTTTTTATTACAGGTTATACAGTAAAAATAGTAGGAGCTATTTTTTTTGGTTTAGTATTTCAATTTGTATATGGTTATGGAGATACTTTCTATTATTTTGATGGTTCAGGAATAGCACGAAAGGCTTTTCTAAATGATATAGGTGTATATTTTCAGATACTTTTTCAAAACATGGATGAATATTCTAATCCTGACACATACCTTTATGCTTATCGAATGCCTTATTATGGAGATAGAGCCTCCTTTGCTGTTTGTCAGATTGGCTCTATATTTTCTATCCTTTCTTTTCATACTTATACTATTAATTGTTTATTTTTTGCTCTTTTTAGTTTTTGGGGCAGTTGGCAAATGTATCGTGCTTGGGCTGATATGTATCCTGTTTTGAAGAAACAAATAGGTTGGGCTATTTTTTTTATTCCCTCCATATTTTTCTGGGCATCAGGTGTAGTAAAGGATTCTGTTACTTTTACTGCCCTAACTTTTGCCTTTGCAGCTTTTCACTTTGGAGTTATACGCAGAAGAAAGGTATATATAAATATCTTTGTTTTTTTACTTTGTTGTTATACCATGTATGTCATCAAACTTTATATATTGCTTTGCTTTATGCCTGCTTGTGGGTGGTGGTTTTATGCACAATACACAAAACAAGTACAATCTCGCTTTTTAAAATTAGTATTTGCTCCTTTTTTATTGGTTATTGGTGGTGGAATTGTATTTTATTCTTTTTCAACCCTTATTAAAGGAACAGAATATGATTTGGATAGAGTTGCAGAAAGAGCATTTATTACAGCAGATTGGATTCATCAAATGAGTGAGCAAGGTAGTGCTTATGATATAGGTCTTGATCAAATGGATGGCTCTATTGGAAGTATGCTCCAACTATATCCCAAAGGTATTTTTATCACTTTATTTCGTCCTTTTATTTGGGAAATAAAAAATTTTAATATGGCTTTAGCTGGCTTAGAAAACTTAATTTTGTTGTATCTTACTATCCAAGTATTTAGAAATCAGAAATGGGGAGTTATTATCAAACGCTTAAAAACTGAGCAAATGATAATAGTTTGTCTTATATTTACTTTGTTTTTTAGTGGAATTATTGGTATTGTAAGTAGTAATTTTGGAGCTCTTGTGCGTTATCGTATTCCTATACTTCCTTTTTATACTATTGCTCTGATAATTTTGGGTTATAAACGACCTAAACCTAGAAAATTAAGAAATATTAAAGTCTAATTTTGTACTTTTGAAAAATTTGTTGAAACAAAAAAGATTCTATTATTCATTCTCAAATAACTTCATTGAGATTAATTTCTTTTATTAAATCATACTCTTATTGGCAATTAAATTTTAAGTATCCTATGAAAAAAATATTCAAACTCACTTTAGTTGTATTCTCTTTTGTATATCTATCAGCTTGTAATTCTAACTCTTCTGAAAAAGAAAAAAGTAACGAAACAGACCAAATAGAAACAACCTCTTCCAACTCAGAAGACAATGCTACACAAGAAGAAAAATATGGTGCAGAAATCACATTAGAAAATGCGATTGCTGTAAATGAAATACCTACCATACTTGCCAAACAAGATTCTGCAGAAATAAAGGTAATTGGAAAAATAGGAGAGTGTTGTCAGAAAAAAGGATGTTGGATGAAAGTACCTATTTCTGACACTCAAGATATGTTGGTACGTTTTAAAGATTATGGATTTTTTGTTCCTATGGATTCAGAAGGAAAAGAAATTGTGATGGAAGGACAAGTAAAAAAGGAAGTCATTCCAGTTTCTCAACTACGTCATTATGCAGAAGATGCAGGAAAGACGAAAGAGGAAATTGAACAAATTACAGAAGATGAAATAAAAATTACTTTTATGGCAACAGGTGTTATTATTAAAGGATAAAAAATTCTATTTTCATAAAAATTTTATTCAAATAATGACAAAACTATTTAATTCTTTAGAAGAAGCTACAAACAAGATAGCCTTAGGAACATCCACACTCTTAACAGTTTCAGATGACAATGGTGAAGATGAAAAAATCTGTCTTTCCCATACAAAAACAGGTTTCTTTGCTGTTCAGAATCAATGTTCTCATGTAGGGGCAGATTTGTATAAAGGTTTTATAAATGAACAGAATGAAATAGTTTGTCCTCTTCATAGTTATTGCTTTGACCTCAAAACAGGACAAACAACTCGTGGAAATGCTGCTCCTTTAAAAGTATATAACCTAGAATGGAGGCTAGATAAAAATACAAATCAAAAAGCTCTATTTATTGATTTATAAATAATAAAAAACCTGCTATATAATAATATAAGCAGGTTTTTCTTCAAGTAAGCAAACCTGTATTTTTCTGATTTGATTATTCATCTTCTACTTTATAAAGAGTCAAAACAGAATCATCTGTAATTTTTTCAGAGGATAAATTTGTATTTTGTATTTGTACAGTATAATCTGTACTAGTAGTTTGTCCGTAGCTAGAAAAAGTTAGAAAGGTAAGAAGAGCAAAGATACCAAATGAAGTCAGCATCACAATGAGCATACGTTTTGTACGTTCCATAATAATAAGAGAATTAGATTAAAAAATGGTAGATTAGATATAATTTTATTGATAAAAACAATAAAATGATATTAGACTACTAATAAGTTGAAAAAATTAGATAGCTTGAAAAAATGACTATCCATACATAATAACGCAATCAAATAAAAAAAGTTACATTTTTTCAAGAAAAGATTATTTTAAATATACTTTTAATAAAAAAACAGTTAAATAAAAACCGAACAGTTCACTCAAAGCAAACTGTTCGATAATTATAAGGACTATCCCATAGGAACTTCCATCAACAATACTTCTGCATCTTGTGAGGCTTCAAGTTCAATTTTTTTGGTGTTCCAAACTCCGAAACCATCTTTTGTGTCTAGCTCTTGCGTTTCGTTACCATTTTTCACAGTAACTTTACCTTTCAAAACAAAAGCATAAACACCATTTTTTGAAGCATCTTTTAAGTCATAATCTACTTTTGTTCCTGTTTCAAGACTTCCTAAATGAAACCATGCATTTTGATGAATCCAAACCCCTGCATCATCTGCATTAGGCGACAAAATTTGTTGTAATTTATTTTTTCTATCTGCTGGACTGAGTGTAATTTGGTCGTAACGAGGTTCTACATTTCGTTTGTTGGGGATTACCCAAATTTGAAGAAATTTTGTCGTATCTCGGCTATTATTCATTTCGCTATGTCTTACACCTGTTCCTGCACTCATTACCTGTACTTCTCCTTCTTTTATAATAGTCGTATTTCCCATACTGTCTTTGTGCTGCAGACCTCCTTGTAATGGAATACTGATAATTTCCATATTGTCGTGAGGATGTGTTCCAAAACCACTACCACCTGCAATAATATCATCATTCAAGACACGCAAAACACCAAAATTCATACGGTCTGGGTTGTAATATGATGCAAAACTAAAACTGTGTGCACTTTTGAGCCAACCATGGTCAGCCATCCCTCGTGTGTTTGCTTTGTGAAAAACTGTATTTGCCATAATAGATTGTGTTGAAGAATTGGGTAAATGATTAAATCCTATAATAGTATCAGAATCAGAGTTTACTGTTTCGTTCTGATTTTCTTTGCCAAGAACATTTCCTAAAACAGGTGTTGAAATCAAAAAACCTGTTCCGAGAGTTGTCTTTAAAGCTCGCTTTAAAAAATCCTTTCTATTCATTATCGTATGAATTATTAAAATTAACCCTGATTTTTAATTGTATATACAATTATTGTATCTACAAATGTTTTTACGTAAAAATTACAAAAAAGTTGTGTTTTGAAATTAAAATCACTAAAAAAGTGTCTTTTATTCGGTCAGATTGGTAATACATTTTTCTCTTACTTTCCAAACAGCATCAAAATTAACTACATTTTCAAGTATTTTATTTTCTCTTGCTATCCATTTTATTAGAAAATTTTGATGATACTTGACTTTAAACTCATTGACTTGGTGGGATTCAATTTCTATTTCCTCTAAAATATCATTTCGTAGTTTCTCAAAATCAGATGAACTATTGGTAAAATCCTGCTCTATTCCATTTATTTTGAGATAGCAATGTGCTTCTGGAATATAATCTAGTTTATAATCAAATTCATTTTCTGATAAAATATTTCCAATCTTGGGCGTATTGGATTTGTTCATTTTATAAATACCAATGTAGAGTTTTATGTTTGCTATCTTGTTCAAATCAGCTATTTTTTTGAGAAAAGCATGTTTTGAGCTACATGTTCCTTTTTGCTCTCTCAAAACCAAACTCAAGTCATGGCGATTTGTATTTCTTCCGTAAGGTAGATTTTGAATGTATCTTGTAAGCTGATTTCAGTTGGTTATTCCTAAAGAAATTACAAATAAAGTTAGGTTATCTTTTGATTTAAACAAAATAAGATGGGAAAAGTAAAGAACTTTATACAGTTATGACATAAGTCAAAAAAGCAACTAAAATAATAACTACAATTACATTTGTATATATAATTGCTTTAGGCAGACTTGCTTTTCCTAAAAATGAAAATACGCCACCTACACAGATACTGATTACTAAGGAAGTAAAAGCAGTAAGAACCAGAGTTATGAGCCAATTTGGTATTGGAACATGAGGGTGGGGAGGTTTTATTATATCCCAGACAATTCCTCCCAAAATTCCACAAATAGAACAAGTAAAAAGAGAAGTTCCTGCTGTTTTTAGTACAAATAATAAATGATTCATGATTATAAACTTATTTTTTCCTCAGTTAAGTCTTCTCTTAGATAATTTGACCCAAATTTCATTTTGTTCTGTCAAAATCAAACTCAATTTTTTTGTGATTTGCATTTCTTCCGTAAGGTAACTTCTGAATGTATTTTGTTAATTCATTCCAAGTTTTTATTCCTAGTACTGCGTAACATAAGTTTTGCAATGTTTTTTTATATTAAAAATAACGGTGCTTGTAGGTTAAAGGCTTGCCTTTGACCATATTTTAGTGCGTTTGAACCGTCATTGAGGAAAAAACAAAATATAAAGTAATTTACGTTACACGGTACTAGACTTTTGAGTTAAGTAACATTGTATTTATGCAAATACTACATTAAAGGAACTATAAAAAAACCTAAAACCACAATAACAAATCCAACGGTATATAAAGTAGCATGAATAAGATTAGTTTTATTCAAAGCAGAAAGGACACTTCCAATAACTACCCCAGATAATAAAGAAGTACAGGCAGCTACAACAAGAGTGATTAGCCAATTTGGAAGTATAAATGCTTGATGAGGATGAGATGCTAAATTCATGCTCCAAATTAGTCCAACCAAATAACCCAATAAAGATGAGATTAGTAGAGAAATCCCTACTGTTTTTAGAATAAAAATGAAGTGTTTCATTGTATTAATTTGGTTCATAGTAAATTTCACACACTACATTGGTGTAAATGATAGGATAATTCATAAAAAACTCTGGTTCGTATTCGTTCCAACTTTTTATTGATTTTTGCATTGCCTCTTCTTCATTTCCATCGAAAAAAAGATTTATTTCATCTTCTACCCAAACCTCATATCCATCAAAAAAATAACTTGATGCTTTATAAAGGTTTTCTTCAACTTTTCTTATTACTAAACCAATTTCAACATCAGAAGTAAAACGTTGATTTTCTTCATCAAAAATATAAACTCCTAGCGTTTTAGTTTTGCTTATAAGCTCTTCTAGTTCTTGTTTAGAATGTTTCATTTTATTTATTTACCCTCCAGAATACACAGTTTGCATAAATAAAGCACAAGCAATTGCTCCATACGTACCAAGCGCATATCCAAGAACGGCAAGTAAAACACCCACAGGAGCAAGTGCAGGACTAAAAGCAGAAGCCACCACAGGAGCAGAAGCAGCACCACCAATATTCGCTTGACTTCCCACAGCCACAAAAAAGAAAGGTGCTTTGATAAGATATGCCACAAAAAGCAAAATACTAACGTGAATAATCATCCAAATTATACCTAAGAAAAATAAGCCTAAATACTGTCCTATTTCAGCCAAATTCATGTGCATTCCAATCGTTGCTACCAAAATATAAATACAAACACTTCCTACTTTTGATGCACCTGCACCTTCTAACTCTCTAAATTTTGTAAAGGAAAGTAAAACACCAAATGTAGTAGCAAAAACAACCAACCAAAAGAAACCACTCATTAAAGAAGTCAGTTTTAAACTTGTGAGTAATTCTTTATGACTTTCCATAATTGGAGTAACAATATCAGAGAAGAAGTGAGCTGCTGCTGTTGCACCAAATCCGATTGCCAAAATCAAAAATAAATCTGTTGTAGATGGAATACGTGCATGTTTGGCTTGAAAATCCTCCATTTTTTTCTTTAAAGCTGTAATAGCAGAAGCATCAGCCTTTAGTATTTTATCTATCTTATCGCTCATATTTGCCCCATAAAGCAAAAATCCCATCCAAATATTAGCTACCACAACATCAATAACTATCATTGCACCAAACAAACTTCCACTTGGTTGATAAATTTCTTTCATTGCTGCTTGATTTGCACCTCCACCTATCCAACTTCCTGCAATAGTTGATAATCCTCTCCAAATAGCATTTTGTCCCGTTCCTGCAACCGTTTCTGGACTAATTGTAGAAACAATAAAAAGGGCAATTCCTCCTCCCAAAACAATTCCTAAAGTAGCAGCCAAAAACATAACAATTGCTCGCCATCCTAAATTTAGAACACCTTTTAAGTCAATACTCAAACAAAGCAAAACCAACGACGCAGGCAATAAATACCTTGAAGCAACAAAATAAAGCTGAGATTCTTTTATAAATCCTTTATATTCACTTTTTTCAATTCCATTATTCGAAAAAATTTCTTTTATATCATGAAAACTAGAACCTTCTGGAATAGAAATATTCATTGAACTCGCAAAATCCAAAACTTTTTCATCAAACCACTCTGAAGAAATAAGATGAAATGGATAATTTAATAATGCAGGAATAAAATAACATAAAAGTAGAGCAGGACAGTAGGTATAAAACTTTTGCCAAAACTTATTTTCACTGTTAGAAGTAGCAAAAATAAAAGCCAAAACAATCATCAAGATACCTAAAACAACAGCATCGTTTGTAAAAAGAGGAGAATTCATGTCAGTTATCAGTAAACAGTTATCAGTTACCAGTTGAATTACAAATATGTAATTACTAAAAAAGGAATTTCAAAACTGAATGGATTAGGATTAAAATTAATAAAAATACTAAGGGGATTTCAAAACAATCTACAATATAGAATCTGTTTTTTGTGTTTACAACTCTTTCTCAAAATTTTATGTAAAAAATACTCAAAACAAGTCTTATAATTAAAGGTTATCTCAATTTAGAATCTTATTTTATCAAAAAACATTTATGAAAGTAGCACTTATTACTGGCGCATCTAGTGGAATTGGTCTTGAACTCGCTCATGTGATGGCAAAAGAAAAACACAATTTGGTCTTGGTGGCTCGTAGCATTAATAAACTCAATCAGCTTGCCGATGAGCTTATACAAACACATGGAATAAAAGTCCAGACTTACAAAGCAGATTTGAGTAATGCTAAGGAAATTGAAAATCTCTATCAGCAAACTCAAAAAGATGATATTGAGGTAAGTTATCTTATAAACAATGCAGGTTTTGGAGAATATGGAAGTTTCATAGAAAATGATTGGGAAAAACTCAATTCGATGATGCAACTCAATATGGTTTCTCTTGTACATCTAACAAATCTGTATGCAAAAAATATGGTTAGTTCAAAATTTGGTAAAATTATGAATGTTGCTTCGGTAGCTTCTTTTCAACCTGTGCCTTATATGGCTGTTTATGGTGCTACCAAAGCATTTGTACTTACATTTTCTGAAGCAATTGCAAGCGAACTCAAAGACCATGGAATAACTGTAACGGCTCTTTGTCCAGGGCTTACAGGAACAGGTTTTATAGATGCTGCAAATATGGAAAATACAAAATTTTTAGATAAATCAAAATCAAATATGGCAACACCAGAAGAAGTTGCTGAATATGGTTATGAAGCCATGATGAAAGGTAAAACAGTGGCTGTTCATGGAGTAGTTAATTCACTTATGACACAATCTACACGATTTTTGCCTAGAAACTTAATAACTACAATAGCTAAAAAAATGCAAGAGTAAAATAAAGTGTGAAACATGAAGTACGAATTAAGAAGTAATAAAATTAATTTGAATACAATACATAAAATAGGGGTAATTTTGATTTTTCTAATCACTCTTTTTTTTTGTGTGGAAAGTTTTGGTTTCCAACCGTCGTTGAGGTCTGAACCGTCAACAAGTTTAAATGAATTTATTTCTTTAGCAGAAACTCAAAAACTCTACGATAAAATCTTTGATTTAGAATTTGATTATGATAATTCTAAAACACAAAATACTAAAATAAAAACACCTTTGCATTTGGTAGTAGAAGATTTTAGAGATATGCTTTTTATTCTATTGACAGAAGACGAAAAAAACTATAAGAAGTTAGAAAAAAATGAAGAAATAAGACTTGAAGAATTAGAAAAATTTAGTGATAAAAAAAATAACTATTACAAAGAATACAAATGGGCAAAAGCTGAAATAAAACTGCATCATGCAATCATAAAACTTAGTTTCGATGAAAAATGGGCTTCTGCATGGCGAGTTAGGCAGGCGTACAAACTGCTTTTAGAAAATGATAAAGAATTTCCTAATTTTATAGAACAAAAAAAAACATTGGCACTTCTTCAAATTATTTTAGCAAGTGTTCCTCAAAAGTATCAATGGGCTTTAGATTTGATTGGAATGGATGCAGATTTGAAAAGTGGAGTCAAAAACCTTCAAAAAAGCACTTCTCAAACTCATTTTTTTCAAAAAGAAACATTTCTTTGGCAGGCTTTACTTCAAACTTACTTGGTAGAAGATTTAATAGAGAATGGAAAAACATCGAAACAAATTGCTGAAAACTTAATAAAAAATTATCCTTCTGAAAGATTAGTTTTAGTTGTTTCTAGTTTGGTTTTGATGAAAAATGAATCTCATAAAACAGCCCTTTTAGCTTGGCAGAATTATGCTAGAAATTATCAAAATAATAACCTAACTTTTAATAAAACGGAATATTTTAGTCAAGAATATCTTTTGGCAGAACTCTATTTCTATTCCGAAAAAGCAAAAAAAGCAAAATTTCATTATCTTAATTTTCTAAGAAATACGAACTCAAATCAATCAAATCAAAATAGAAATTTTATAAAAGACAGTTATTACAAATTATTTTTGATAGAATGGCTTAACTTAATTGATAATTCAAATGAAATTACAAATCAAAATATACAAAAAAATACCTATTTCAATTCTGTCTTAACAAAAGAAGTTTCGAAAACGGCAGTAGATAAAAATGCAAAGAAATTTATAGAATCCGTAAAAAAATCAAATCATTTACCAAACAAAGAATTATATAAAGCTAGAATTTTAACTGATGGAGGAAATTATCAAAAAGCCTTAGAAACGATAAATCAAATCAGTAATTCAGAACTTCAAATGTGGGAGGAGAAAGAATATTTTGAAACTATTTTAGAATATAAATACAGAAAAGCGAGAATTGTAGATAAACTTGACAAACTTTTGGATAAAAAAGGTAAATCAATTCAAACAAATCAAGCTATTCAACTTTATAAAGAAGTAATAGAATATTCTACCTTGAAAAAGCAAAATGAAATTCATTACTTTGCTGCAAATTCGGCTCTTCAAATCGGATTTATTTATCAAAATATAGATAAAAAATTAGCCAAAATCTATTTTGAAAAAGCCATTAGTTTTGAAGGACATCAGTACGAAGAAAGTATTACACAAAAAGCTAAACTGGCTTTAAAAAAATTATAGACAAACGTTTCCTCTTCATTATGAAATTATTTTTCTCTTTGTTTTTTTCTATTTCTTTATTTTTTACTGGATTTTCGGCTGTTTTGGTGGCTTCTCGTCCTGCTACAAAAACTACTTATCATTCAAAAAAAGCAAAAGCATCTTCGGTAGAAGAAGAAGATAAGACAAAAAATGAAATCAAAAAAAAGACTATTCATTTAAGAGATTCTATTCAAACAAAAGTAGAACCTCTACCTGAAAAACCAAAAAAAAATGGACTCGGAATGATGATTTGGGGAAGTCTGCTGACACTTTTAGGGATTATATTTGGAGTAGGTTTATTACTTATTTTTCTACTCGGTTTTTCTATTGGTTCAGGATTTTATTTTAGAGATATTTATGCAATCGCTGGTGTAATGCTAGGGGGATTAATCACTTTTGGAGTAGGAATTTATATGATTTCAAGAGGCAGAGAACGCTGGAGAACTTACAAAAGATACAGAAAAGCTCTTAAAAAAATGAGAAAAATGAAAAAAGCACAATAAAACAAAAAACCCTAAGGATCTCTGAAGACCCTTAGGGTTGAAAATATTCTTGCTGTTGTTGGTGTCTCCACCAATAACATAATTTCTACTTATGAAATAGAACTCTCATCAAGTTCTACCAATTTGAAACCTGTTCCGTGAACATTCAAAATTTTGAGGTGTTCGTCTGCACGAAGATACTTACGCAATTTTGTTACATAAACGTCCATACTACGAGCATTGAAGTAATTATCATCACCCCAAATTTCGTTCAAGGCTTTTGAGCGTTCCAAAGTTTGGTTTTTGTTTTCACAAAGCATACGTAAAAGCTCTGTTTCTTTTGATGTGAGTTTTGTTTCTTCTCCATTGTTTGTTTTGAGAAGTTGAGCATCATAATCAAAAAGAAGTTCACCAATATTGAATTTACGAAGTGCAGGAGAGCTATCTGTTACGATAGTACGACGCAAAATCGCCTGTACACGAAGAAGTAATTCTTCCATCGAAAATGGTTTTGTCATATAATCATCTGCTCCAATTTGAAGTCCTTCGATACGGTCTTCTTTCATTCCTTTTGCAGTCAAGAATACAATAGGCGTATGTTTGTCTATTTTTCTGATTTCTTTGGCTGCCGTAAATCCATCTATATTTGGCATCATTACGTCTAAGATACAAATGTCAAAAACATTGTCTTCTTTAAAAAATGCGTCTAATGCTTCTTTTCCATCTCTGGCAAGCGTAACGCCAAATCCTTTGATTTCTAAATACTCACTTAAAATTTGACCTAAATTGTGGTCGTCTTCGGCTAACAAAATATTATGCATAATGTAATTTCAGGGTTTTAATGATATTGATTTAACATTTAAACGAGCGAAATGTTAAAATCGCTGCATTTTAATTGTTAAAAATTCTTAGAAGTGAGGAGAAATTGTAAATAAATAGAAGTAAGATAACCAATTTTTGACTTTTTATGAAAAAACAAAGCAACAACTAGAAAAATAAAAAAGAAATAGTATTTTTAGGGAAAGGAAAATAACAAACTACTGATTTAGATAAAAATGGAGAAACCTAAAGAAATACTGGATTTAGAGAAAGAACTTGGTTTTGAGATTACAGAAACTAAGAACAAAGAAGATATTTTTCGTTGGATGAAAAGCAAAACCTATTTCTTATCTGAAAAAAGAGAAGTAGTAGGCTTAAACTTTTTAGGTTGTAAACTTTCAGATATTTCGCCTTTGAAAGAATTAGTCAATCTGACTGAATTAAATTTAATTCACAATCAAATTTCAGATATTTCGCCTTTGAAGCAATTAGTTAATCTGACTAAATTAAGTTTATATTATAATCAAGTTTCAGATATTTCGCCTTTGAAGCAATTAGTCAATCTAACTGAATTAAATTTAGGAGGAAATCAAGTTTTAGATATTTCACCTTTGAAGAAATTAGTCAATCTAACTGAATTAAATTTAAGTAGTAATCAAGTTTCAGATATTTCACCTTTGAAAGAATTAGTCAATCTAACTGAATTAAATTTAAGTAGTAATCAAGTTTCAGATATTTCGCCTTTGAAGAAATTAATCAATCTGACTGAATTAAATTTATTTTATAATCAAGTTTCAGATATTTCTTCTTTGAAGAAATTAGTAAAACTAACCTGTTTGAACTTCAATGATAATCGAATTTCAGATATTTCGCCTTTAAGTAATTTAGTCCATCTAATTTATTTAAATAGGTTCTTCCGACAATTTAGCGATAATTTCTTAATTTAGCCTTTCTATGGATACTAACACAATAGCAATTTTATTAGGTTTTTCAGATTTTTCAGTAACGAAAATAGAATCTTCTCCACTTCGCTTAACTATTTATGGAGAAAGTAATTTAGCCGATTCTATTTGTCCTAATTGCTTGAAAAAGTGCAATAAAGTGACTTCTACTTCAGAACGTATTGTTCGTGACCGAAATATTTTAGACAAAGAGGTTTATTTACACTTAACTTCTCGTCAATTTCATTGTCAAGATTGTACTCGTTACTTTCAAGAAGTTTTTAGTTTTGTTTCTAAGCAAAAAAATCAAACTCATCGTTTGGAAAAATATCTTTATTTATGTTTGAAAGATAGCAGTTTCAAAGAAGTAGCTATCCGAGAAAACATACTTTGGGATGTTTTAGATGGTATTTTTAAAACCTATAGTAAACGTGAGATAAAAAAACACCTAGATTATTTTCCTCGACGTTTAGGTATTGATGAATTTGCTTACAAAAAAGGAAAAAAGGAATATGCTGTTGTTTTAGTAGATTTAGATACAGGTCAAGTTTGGGATATTTTAGAATACCGTAATAAAGAGTATTTAAAAGCCTATTTTTTATCCAAAGGCGAAGTTTTTTGTACTAGTATAGAAGTATTTTCTTGTGATATGTGGGAGGGATTTTCAAATACAGCAAAAGAAGTATTTCCTAACGCTGATGTAGTAATAGATCGCTTTCATTTTTTTCAGCATTGTAATAAAGTGCTAGATAGCATTCGTAAAGAATTACGACGAAAAGATGATAAAAACGTTCATTTCAAGCAAATAAAATGGCTTTTATACAAGGCATGGAAAGACCTTACTTATAAAGAAAGACGAGTTTTACTTAAAGCGTTTAGGTTTAGCTCAACGCTTAGACAGGTGTATTTTATGAAAGTGGAATTACAAAATATATTTAATACTGATTTGAGTAAACAAGAAGCTAAAAAACTACTAGACCAATGGATAGAAGAAGCTCAAAAAATAAATCATAAGGCTCTAAATAGATTTATAAATACGTTTAATTCTTGGAAAAATGATATTATTAATTTCTTCAAAGATAGATATTCTAACGGAATAGTAGAGGGAATTAATAATAAAATTAAGACCCTCAAAAGGAGTGGGTATGGGTTTAGAAACTTTCAAAATTTTAGATTGAGAATGATAGTCAAATTCATATAATCGCTAAAAAGTCGGAAGAGCCTTTAAATTTAAGTAATAATCAAATTATAAATATTTTTGGTTTAAAAAAATTGCTGAACTTGAGTGAATTATACCTAATTAACAATAAAGTTTCAGATATTTTGCCTTTGAGTGGTTTAGTGAATTTAATTATATTAGACCTACGTGATAATCAAATTAGAAATACTTTTTCTTTAAATAGGTTGTTTAATTTACAGAGATTAAGTAGTTAGACAAAATTATTAAATATTTTTTTATCTTTGTTTTATGAGAGGAAAAAAACGTTTTATTAGTTTGAGTATAGAGGAAGTATCTTCCTTAGAGCAAGGTTGGAAAGAAGGTAAATCATCAACTTTCCGTACTCGTTGTCATTACATTCTTTTAAGCCATCAAGGAAAAAAGGTTAGTGAGATAATGGATTTTTATCAAGTTACTCGCCAATTAGTTATTCGTTGGTTTAATCGGTATGAAAAAGAGGGCATAGCAGGATTAGAGACGAGTAAAGGACAAGGTCGTCGCCCTATTCTTCGTATAGATAATGAAGAAGAAATGAATAAAGTAGAATCTCTAGTTGAAGCCAGTCCTCAAAGTTTGAAAGTAGTTGTTTCTCAATTGGAAGAGGAATTGGGTAAATCTATGTCAGTCAAGACTTTAAAAAGGTTGCTTAAAAAAAAAATGGTGTTGGAAACGCTTCAGAAAAGTAACTGTTAAGAAACCTGACCCTGTTGTATATGAAGAAAAAAAACGTAGTTTAGAATTTCTCATTCTTTTATTTTTAGCAGGCTGTATAGATTTGCGTTTTTGTGATGAGTCTTCCTTCAATTTAGAACCCAATGTTCCTTATGGTTGGTGTAGAATAGGAGAACAAGTAGGCATTAAAAGTAGTAAGGGAGGTAATTTAAATGTATTTGGATTGCTTAACTTGCGTGGAGAACTAAGCAGTTTTGTAAGCACCCAAAACATTAATTCTAAAGTTATCATTGATTGTATAGATCAGTTTGTAGAAACAATTGAAAAAACGACTGTTCTAGTGTTAGATAATGGACCTTGGCATATTTCTAAAGAAATAGAAGAGAAAATAGAGGAATGGGAAGAGAAAGGAGTACTTATTTTCTACTTACCTTCTTACAGTCCACATTTGAATCCCATAGAAACACTATGGAGAAAAATCAAAATAGAGTGGTTAAGACCTCAAGATTTCACGAGTAAAGAAGACTTACATCAAGCTGTAAAAAATATTCTAAAAAAATACAATAGTAAAAAGTATAAAATTGATTTTACTATATATAAAGGAAAATTGTTACGATAATTATGTCTAACTACTTAGCTTTAGGAAGCAATCAAATCCTCTCTATTTCAGTGAAGCTCATTAATAGATTTCCTAATTTACATCGGCTATGGCTATATGATAACCCTATTCAAAATATACCAAAAGAGATTTTCAACAAGAAGTATGAAGATGTCTTTAAACCAGTAAAAGATTATTTAGAAGGAATAGAAAAAGCAAAGCAAATAAATAACGAAGTAAAAATAATACTCATAGGAAATGGAAGTGTTGGAAAAACACAAGTAGCCACAAGATTAGAACAAGGAGAGAAGTTTGAATTTAATAAGAAACATGATTCTACTCATGCTATTAGTTTACTCAAAAAAAATATAGAATGTGAGTTTTTGGAGGAAGGACTTAATCTTACTATTTGGGATTTTGGTGGACAAGATATTTATCATTCTACTCATCGTCTCTTTATGAAAACTCGTGCTGTTTTTCTTCTTGTTTGGGATATTGAAAATGAAGTAAATAAATTTCATGTAGTAAAAGATTCAGAGGGAAAAATATTAAAAGATTCGAAGGGAAATGACATAAAATTTAAAAATGAAGAACTGAACTATTGGCTTTCCTATATTTCCTATTTTGCTAAAAACAGTCCTATACTTGTAGTTCAGAATAAGATAGATGAGTTTGAGAAAAGAGGGGAAATTGCACCTCCTTACGATGAACTTGCTCAAAACGAACTCAAAAAACAGTTTCCTATTATTGATTTTCTTCAATTAAGTGCAAAAAATGGCAATGGCTTTGAGATTTTAGAGAATAGTATTGCAGAAGTTTTTGAAGACAATGAAGAGCTAAAAAGAGAATTACTTTTGCCTTTACCTGCTCATTGGATTGCTGTGCGTGATAGAGTAAGACAAGAACAGCAAAATCCAAATGGAAAGAAACGAATATCTTTTCAGAACTTTGTAGAATGGTGTAAAGAAGAAGATGCAGAAAATGAAGCTGATACTTTAGCTAACTTTTTTCACGATACAGGCGTATTTTATTATCAAGCGAAATACTTTTCAGGCGAAATTATTATCAATCAATCTTGGGCGATAGAAGCTGTATATAAAGTTTTGGACAAACAAAGTAGTTATTATGGATTACTCAAACAGAAAAAAGGTATTTTAGATTACAAAATCATTAAAAAAGTGTGGAGTGAAAATTCTGACGAAGAAAGAGAGTTATTCATAGATTATATGTTGAGTACAGAACTCTGTTTTAAGAATACTGATAATAAAAAATGGGATACAACTTTTATAGAACGCAGTTTTTTGATTCCTCAGCTTTTACCTTCAAAAAGTAAAGAGGAAGTTTTAGGATATATAGAATTATTCGAATTAAAACCAAGTGAACCAAAAGAATATTCTTTTCTTCCGACTTCGGTTATTCAGCGTTTTATGATAAAAGCAAAAGATTTTTCTAGTGTAGAATTGATGTGGCAAACAGGTTTATTTGTGGAATATAAAGAATCAAAAGTAATTGTAGAAGCTGTTTATGAAAAAAAACAGCATCATATTTTGATTTATCACAATTCGGCAGCAAAAAATGATTTAGTAGAAGTCATTTTGGAAGAATTAGACAAATTAGATGATGAAAATTCATCAAGAAATTTAGATAGAAACAAATTGCATTTAGGCGAAAAATCTTTGCAAAGAGGTTTTGAAAAGCTGCAAAAACATAAAAAAGATTCACAACCACTTATCCATCCAATTATGTCCGAAAAAATCCAAGAATTAAAAAATAAAGTTGAAGAAGGTAGTTTTCAAGAAATATTCGACTACTTAGATATTCACTTTAAGAAAGAGCCATACCATCAATATTCTAATCTAAAACAAGAAATTTTATATCAAATGAAGGCAGGGTTTCCTCCTCGCCCAATGCAGTTACAAGCATTTAAAATGTTTCTCAATGATGATAAAGTAATAGCTGCTATTCCAAAAATTGAAGACCTAATAAGGCAAAATGAAACCAAACTATCACAAAAAACCACTACTACTATGTACGGAGCAGACAAAGAAATTGAAGGAATCAAAAAAGTGATTGATTTGATTCTAGAGAAGAAGACCTTTTTTTTGGAAGCAAAACTAATAGCAGAAAGTGCAAAAGAAAAGTTTGCTCTAAAAAAGCAACTTGAAGAGATTGAAGAAGAATTAAGCATTTATTATCAAAAAATACAGAAATTACAAGATAAATATCCCAATGAAGAAAAGGTAGAATCACTTCATGATACTATTCAAAAAATGCTACTAGAATATAAAGAAGAATTAAACAAACTTCGTGTAGAGGTTGAACAGTTAAAAAACACTAATAATTCAAAATCAAAAAATATGTCTATGCAAACAATCAAAATATTTCTAGCTTCTTCGTCTGAATTAAAAGAAGATAGACGAGAATTAAGAGAATTTTTTAGTATTGAAAATGACAGAATGCACGAAAAAGGAACGTATTTTAAACTTATTCAATGGGAACATTTTTTAGATACTATTTCAGATACTCGTTTGCAAGATGAATACAATAAAGCGTTGCAGGATTGTGATTTAGTAGTTGGTTTGTTCTTTACAAAAGCAGGAAAATATACAGAAGAGGAATTAGAAAAAGCCTATCAACATTTTAAAGAAATGGGAAAACCTAAAATACTGACTTACTTTAAAAATGATGCTATTAATACAAATGATATTACAGAGGAAGTTTTGAGTTTGCTAAAAATGAAAAAGAACTTGGCTGATAAAGGACATTTTTATACTTCCTATAAGAATATTGAAGGTTTGAAAAATCATTTGAAAAGCCAACTTGAAAAATTAGGTTATTACGATTAAAACAAAAAAACTGGTTTCAAGCAAAACACTTGAAACCAGTTTTTATAAAATTTACCATTGATAATTTACAATTATTTCCTAAATTCCTTCCAAAAGACCACATTTATTATAATCTTCATCAATATCAATATAGAGTTCTTTTATGGCTGTAAAAAACCAATCATCTAACATTCTTGCACGCTCATCATTTAGGGCTGCTTGGTAGATTTTTTCATAATCATCATTTAAGTTGGCTTGATGTGGTTTTGTCTTGTCTATAAAATACAAAAGACGAACGGCTTCTTTTCCATCAGGACTTCTAAATGGCAATGGCTGACTAACCGATTTTACTTTCATTGTATCCAAAATCAAATACGTATTATAATCAAAATCTTCGGCTACCAGTTTTGAACTTCCTGTTTGTTGGCTCAAAATACGTCCACCATTATTTTTCGAACTTCTATCTGCTGAATGCTCAAAAACTGCTTTTGCAAAACTCAAACTATCTTTTACAATCAAATTACGAAGGCTATCCACAAATTGGTTGGTATAAACCATATCTTCTGCACTTGGTTTTGGACGAATCAAAATATGACGAGTATTGATTAGATTTCCACGTCTTTCTAAAAGTTGAATCAAATGAAAACCATATTCTGATTCAATCGGCTCTGAAATTTCCATTGGCTTCAAGGCAAATGATGCAGCTTCGTATTCAGGTACAAGCTCGCCACGTTCTCTATATCCCAAATTTCCACCTTGAGCAGCCGAACCCAAATCTGCTGAAAATTCTTTTGCTAATTTAGCAAAATCTTCTCCTGCTTTTATGCGTGTACGAATGTCTAAAAGTTGTTTTCTAACTCTATCTTTTTCCTGTTTACTTACTTTTGCATAGACAAGCATTTGAGCTACTTCATATTCTGATGGCAAAAAAGGCAAACTATCTTTTGGAATTGCTTTATAAAACTTACGAACTTGTGAAGGAGTTACTTTTGCATCTGCTGTTATTTCACCACGCATTTTCTGAATAGTTAGCTGTTCTTTGATTGGTTCTAAAAGTTCTTCCTTTATATCAGCCAACGATTTACCTAGATATTCTTCTAGTTTTTTCTCATCGCCACCTGCACGTTCGATCATCATAGAAAGACGGTTGTCAGCTTCGCTTTCTACTTGTTCGTCCAAAACAATAACTGAATCTATTTCAGCTTTTGCATACATTACTTTATTAAAAAGAAGTTGACGCAAAATTTCACATTTTGCATTTGGATCTGCATTTCCATCTTGCTGACCTAGATAGTTTTGATACGAAAGTTCTAATTCTGATTTTAGAATGATATAATTATCTACTTTAACAATAATTTTGTCTGCTACTTGCTGCGAAAAACTAGCCGTAGAAATCAAACAAAAACCAAGTAAAAGTAAAAAAGTAGAAAATTTGATTTTGAAATTGTTCATATATGAAATTAGTGAATTGATATTTAGTATTTATTAGATAACTTTAAAAAGAGTACGTAAAATTACCTCATTTTGTAGCAAAGTAGAGTTTTATTTTAAAATTTTATTATTCAGTAAAAATTTTATAATCTTTATTTTCTTTAGCTCGTTCCATTACTTTTGTTTCAAGTTCTTTTTGTAATTCGACTTTTCGCTTATTCAGAATTACACTAATAATTTGATTTTTGACATATTCTAAAGGCGAAACTTGGTCTTGAATTTTGAACTCATTTATTTTCAAAAAATAATAATAGTCTGCATCTTCACTTTCTACAAATTTATTTTTTTGAAGTAATAAGTTTCTATCAAAAGGTGTATTAGCAACCAACTCTGAAATAGGCAACCATTTATCATCTTGTAAAAAATAACTGGCAGCAAAACCATAACTATACGATTTTAATTTTTCAGTTTCATCTGAACTAGGCTCTAAATTAGAACGCATCCATTTGCGAAGGTCGTCAAGTTGAGATTGAGGTGTATTTAATTTTACCTTTACAAAATAAGCCTTTACAATCGGCTGCTTGAGTTCAAAATTTGCTTTATTTTCTTCGTAATATGTGCTTATTTGAGGCTCTGTAACAAGCGTATCTAAGTATTCATTGACATAATTTTGCTTGTAAGCATGAACTAAAAGTTGATATTTATAATCCTCTAATCGCTCTTGTAATTCTTTTTGGTCAATACCACTTTTTGATTCGGCTTCTTTAAGTAAAAGTTTTCTTTCTATCCAATTATCAATATATCTTTTTACAATATTTGTACTGTCTTCTTGACTATAATTGGGAGGTAAAAGTTCTGTTATTTCTTCTTTATATAAATAATTATCACCCACTTGAGCAACAGGCGTTCCTTCTATTTCTTCTTCTTTTTCAGCTTCTTGACAAGAAAAATTAAGGATTGTCAAAAATAAAAATATAATTAAAATATTTATTGTCTTTATAGAATCAGTAATTCTAAATTTATCGTAACTCATAATTTGCTTTTTTTACAACTCAAAACCCTAAGGGTCTATTGAAGACCCTTAGGGTTTAAATATATAAGATTGCAAAATTACAAAAAATAACTAGAAAATGATTTACTAATTTGTTTGCTATTCTTATTTACTGTTAAGAAGAAACGAAATTTCTTCTGCTATCTTACTCATTTCTTCAAAACTCTGTGCATGGTAATATTTTCCATTCGTAAAAATACTAATTTGCTTCAAAGAATCGTCATTATATGGACTTTTGATAGTAATATGTTCTTGGTCTGGTGTGGTAATAGATGCTTCCCCACCATGTCCTACACCAATTGAATAGACTTCAACATTACGTTTACTGGTCAAAAGTAAAGCACGTTTGAAAATATTATCACTCTCCGAAGTTGCACCATCACTAAAAATAATAATTTTTCTATTGGTAGAACCCAAACGTTCGAATTCTTTTATAGAAGTATCAAGAGCTTCTCCAATAACAGTTCCTGTTCCATCTACCAAATCTGTCGTAATTTGCTCTAAAAGTTGATATAAATCTTGTGATTCATCCCCCAAAGGAGCATAAACCATAGATTCACCTGCAAAAAGAACAATGCCATAACGTGCCGTTGGATGTACGCTCATGAGCTGTTGTGCAGCCGACTTTACAGCTTCTAATCGGGTAGGCATTACGTCCTCTACTTTCATAGAAGAAGAAACATCAATCGCCAAAATTACGTCCATGTGTTCTTCTAAAACGATTTCTTCTTTTACTTCTTCTGTCGTAATACTATCTACTGCACTTTCATCTTGAGCATAAGAATTGTTTATTAGAAATAATGAAAAAAATAATAATGAAAAAATAGCTAGTTGTTGGATGGATTTTTGAAATTTATTAGGATAAATCATTGAATAGTTTTTTAGTAGATAAATAGGAATTGGTTAGAAAAATAAATTATCAATCTAACATCAAATTTAGGACTTTACAAATAAAAAATTGACTTAAAATACTACAATTCTAGTTCAAAAATCAATCCGAATTCATACTAAATAAATAATGTAGAAACTTAGTTTTTCTTAAATTTCTACTTGTCGGTTTACATTTTCAACAAACCTTTCCATACTTCGCTCCATTCTACCTTAAATCCCCCCAAAACCAAAATTGCACCAGCAGCCAATAAAGCCACAAAAAGCAAGGCTAAAGTACGGATGGTTTTTTGAGATAAAATAAAAGATTTTTGTTTATTACTTTTCATCAGAGATAACATGTTAGACGTATATAATTTTCTACAAATTACTTAAAAAACGAAGAAATAAGAAAAATTACTCTTTTCTATCTAGTTTTTTGCAAGAAATTTTTGTCAATAGTAAATTAACGCTGATTTAATCTGTATTTTTGTCAAAAAAAACGCAATCAGAAAATGATAAGACGCTTAGTTATTTTTTACTTAATAATTCTTCCAATTTTAGCTATTTTAGCTACTTTTAGTTGGTTTTTTTCTACGATTGTGGGTTATTTTGTAGTTGCAATGGTTTTTAGTGCTATTCTTCAAACGCCTACCAATTATATTAGTCAGATTCAGATTGCAGGAATTCAGTTGCCTCGTGCTGTTGCAGTGATGCTTTCTTTCTCTATTTTTGCTGGTATTATTGCTCTTTTTGTTTTGCTTTTTATTCCTTTAGTTTCCGAACAAATAGAGTTTATTTCAGCCTTAGATTATAATTCACTTTTTGAGAATATTATTTCTCCTATCGATTATATAGAAAAATTTTTGATAGAAAGACAATGGGTCAAGGAAAAAGAAGGTTTTTTGATGGACGGAATTCAAGATTATTTTTTCTCTTTTTTTGCAGAAATGAAAATTGGAAATGTAATCAATGAGATTCTTTCGACTACAAGTAATATTTTTATAGGGACACTTTCAGTCATGTTTATCTCCTTCTTTTTGCTTTACGAAAAAGGACTTTTTAGAAGGAATATTATTGCGCTTATTCCAAATGCCTATTTTGAAGTTTCGATAAGTGCTATTTATAAAATTGAAAAACTACTTTCTAATTATCTTTTTGGACTTCTGATTCAGATGTTTTCTATTTTTACATTGGTTTCGATTGGTCTGATGGTTTCAGAAGTAAAATACGCTGTTACGATTGCTATTTTTGCAGCCATTGCAAACCTTATCCCTTATATAGGACCTATTTTAGGAGCTTCTTTTGGTCTAATTGTTTCGCTTTCTACTCAACTTCAACAAACTCAAGATACTGCATTTTCTATTTTAGCAATCAAAGTAATTATCGTATTTTTGATAGTTCAATTTTCTGATAACCTTCTTCTTCAACCCATCATTTTTTCAAGAAGTATAAAAGCACATCCTTTAGAAATATTTAGTGTCGTTTTTATGGGGGCTGCTCTAGCTGGTGCTGTGGGGATGGTTTTTGCCATTCCTGTCTATACTATTTTGAGAGTTACGGCTTTGGAGTTTTGGAAAGGTTATAAAGAATATCGTATCTTTAATAAAGGATAAAAAATAATTACGAATTACGAAATAAACATGCAACGAAGCTAATTAAAAATTACGTATTCAGAACAAAAAAAACATATCTAACTCATTACTGACAACTATTTAACAGGTAACTGATTACTATTATGGATTCAAATTCTACACAAAATCAGCAAAGTCTGTCTGATTTATCTGCCTTAGAAATTATTCAGATGGCAAAAGAACATGTTTCTTTTGATGATACTGAAATAGCTTTTGCTACTCGTTCGGATTTTGATTTAAAAAAGATGAATTTGCTTTTTTGGACAATGAATAACTCTACCCTTGTAGATTCAGGAACACCACTTTTGAAGTTGGCTTTCAAAATCAAACTCCCTTTTGTAAAACCAGTTGTCAAGAACACACTCTTTGAACATTTTTGTGGTGGCGAAACCATCGAAGACAGCGAAAGAACAGTCATACAACTCACTCAAGCAGGTATCGGAACAATCTTAGATTATTCTGTAGAAGGAGAAAAATCTGTAAAAGGTTTTGAGAAAACAAAAAGCGAAATAATCAGAACCATAGAAAGAGCAAAAGGAGATGAAAACATTCCTTTTTGTGTTTTTAAAATTACAGGAATTGGACACTCCAAAATTTTAGAAAAAGTACAAGCAAAAGAACCTTTGAATACTGAAGAAAAAGACGGTTGGGAAAATTTGAATAGGCGATTGAATGAAATTTGTGAAACAGCTTATCAAAACAATGTTCGTCTTTTTATAGATGGAGAAGAAACTTGGTTTCAAGATACGATTGATGATTTGACGTATCAAATGATGCAAAAGTACAACAAAGAAAAAGCTCTAATTTATAATACCTATCAAATGTACACTATCGATAGACTTGAAAAGCTCAAAACAGCCTATCAAAATGCAGTTGAAGGAAATTATTATGTAGGTGCAAAACTTGTTCGTGGAGCATATATGGAAAAAGAACGCAAACGAGCAGAAGAAAAAGGATATCCAGACCCAATTCAACCCGATAAATTAAGTACAGATAGAGATTTTGATGCAGGAATGGAATTTTCGGTAGAAAATAGAGAACGTATAGCTCTTTGTGCAGGAACTCATAACGAACTCAGTTGTTATTCACTTGTTATTTTGATGGACAAACACAACATCGAAAAAAATGACCCTAATTTTTACTTTGCACAACTTTATGGAATGAGTGATAATATGTCAAATAATCTAGCAGCAGCAGGATATAATGTAGCAAAATATGTTCCTTATGGTGCAGTAAAAGATGTTATGCCGTATCTTATACGAAGAGCAGACGAAAATACAGCCATTGCAGGACAAACTAGCCGAGAGTATTTATTGATACAAAAAGAAATCGAACGTAGAAAATTGGTAAGACAAATTAAATCGTAAAACGATAACGATTGCTAAGGTCAGATTACTACCCATTATCAATGTTAATTAATTAAAATCTTCCCATACTACTAGACAAAAGTATAAGTTATACCTTTTATATAGGTCAGTCTCGTAGAGCAGACCGTTTATAATCTTTCAGTAAACGGTCTGCCCTTTGGGACTGACCTATTTGTATTTTCTAAAAAATTAGTATGAATCTTCCCTTAACAGTCGTTTGGTAATCCGAAAGTTGTTAAGGGAGAGATTAATACAAAAGCACATTTTCATTTTCTGTTTCCCACTTTCGCAATTTTATACGGTCTTGATAAGGTAGATTTCTGACAAAAATATTTACTTTTTCATCAAATTGAACCAAACTATGAAGAAGTTGATTGATTTGATTTACAGAAGAAAGTGAGGTAGAAAACTCATACATTTTATTTCCTTTTTTTACAATCTGAAAACTATATGCATTACTAGCATAAATCAAATTGATAGCTAAAATTGATTTCAAAATTATTCTGACATCTTTTTTTACGCCTTTAAAACGAATTGATATATATTTTTGATGAATTTCTATACTATCAATTTCTTTTTTGTTGCTGGAAGGTGTAAACAATTTTTTGTCTTTAAAAAACATGTTTTTTATTCCAATGGTCATTATGGCTACAAAAGTAATTCCTATTGAAAGAGGAGCAACTCCTCCAAACATGGTCAAAAAAATCAAAATGACAGAAATAGCAATTACCCAAATAGAAAAAGTATTTTTTTGATAAAACGAACGCTCATCAGCAACTACTGGTGCATTCATAAAGTGATTATCAGTTTCAGTTAATAACTCATTACCATAAGAATTAGAAATTTTATCGTTACACTGAATAACATACAAAGGAGGACGAGTAACACTACTAATTTCTAATTTTTCAGATGAAGGAAACTTTCCTAGTGTTTCAGTCTGATTACAATGTGTTTTGTCTAAATATAGCCACGTATCTTTCAAAAAGGCAGATTTGCAGACAGCACAAAAAACAATTTCATCGCCTTCTTTTATATCATCACCAGTAATAGGGTCGCTTCTGTTTTCATTCAGAAATGTTTGATGCCTAGGATTTTGTATAATATGAGTGTGCATAAATCTGTGTTTTGATTTTACTTTATTCTGAATAAGCTAGAAAACGTAGTTTTTTACCATTGTATTTTCGAAAATACGAAAAACTAAATAGATTTTAAACTTTAAGCTCTCTTTTAATGGCTAATATTTATGGAATTTTGAGAATAAAAGCATCTAACAAGAAAATTTAATTACAACTTAATTCTTACAAAAATGAGCCATAAAAAAAACTATTTTTCCTGTTTCTTGCGTTGGAGTCTCAAATTTATCTTTTTTAGTATTGCCTTTTATCTTCTTGCTGTGCTAATTGGAGGCTATATTTGGACTATAAACCCAAAAGAAATAAATTCTGATAAAGCAGTAAATCAACTACAAAATGATATAGAAATTTATGTTACTTCAAATGGATTTCATACTGATATTGTTATCCCTATTCAAAGTGAAACTATTTTTTTCAAAACGTTAAGTCAAGATTCTCTTATCAATTCTTATTTTACAAATCCAATTCCTTATAAATGGCTTTCTATTGGTTGGGGAGATAAAGGGTTTTATAATGATTCATACAATGGAAATTTTCCGTCTGTTTCTTCCTGTTTGAATGCTGCTTTACTTCCTTCTGAAACACTGATGCACTTAGATTTTTATAGAAATAATTTGAGAGAAGGCGAAAATTGTAAAAAGATAACGTTAAAAAAAGACGAATATCAAAGTTTGTTGCAACACATTGAGAGTAGTTTCCGAACTGTAAGAGAAGATACTGAAAGTAAAATCCCTAAATTTGTTCGCCTGCCACAAAAAGGATATTCCAATTCAGATTATTTTTTCGAAGCAGAAGGTAGTTATCATTTATTTTATACTTGCAATAGTTGGACAAATGAAGGACTAAAGAAATCAAATCAAAAAACGGCTTTTTTTGCTCCTCTAGCACAAACTATCTTGTATCATTTGAATTAAAAATTACAAAAAACTAATACGAACCTAACAAAAAGATACAAAAATCTCTTATCTTAGTAGAATCAATTTACTAAAACGATACTTTCAGACTTATTCATTTTTTGAATTCAATGAAAAAGAAACACTAACTCATTAGCTATGAATCAAATTACAAATCTTACTAGACATTCTATTACAAATGCTTTCTTTAAATATGGAATTGCTCTATTATTTATATTAGTTTCTACGACTTATTTTTCATCTTTTTCTTTCGGACAAGGAGAAAATCAAATGGTTCGTTTTTCAGGAATTGTAGTAGAGGGCGATAGTTCGTATGGAGTATCTGGAGTTCATATTTATATCCCTAGAGCTGGGCGAGGAAGTGTTACTAATGCACTCGGTTATTTTACGATGCCAGCCATGGAAGGCGATACAGTTATGGTCAGTGCAGTAGGTTATAAAAGTTCTCAAATTGTGATTCCTAAGCGTGGAGAGCCTCTGTATTCTGTTTTTATAGATTTGAAAGAAGATGTCAAAATGCTAAATGAAGTCGTAATTTTGCCTTATTCTAATGCTAGGGAATTCAAAGATATGGTTTTGGCAATGGATACTTCAGACCCACTTATTGAGCAAATGAAAGAAAATCTCAATAGTGAAAAATTAAATCAGATGGCTGCAAATATGCCTATGAATGCCACTTCGAATTATAGGTATTTGATGCAACAAAATCTTAATGCAAGAAATAATAAATTCTTTGCACCTTCTATTCCTCTTCTGAATCCATTTGCTTGGTCTAAGTTTATTGAATCGATCCGAAATAAGGATTATAAAAAACCACTACGAACTACAAGTGGTAGTAGTACAGGAAATTAAAATTCTATATAACAGATTTTCTCTTCTGTTAAATCTGTTATAAATAAACAAAAAACTCTTTCTATTGAGTTGTTTTTGGAAAGAGTTTTTTGTTCTAAAAAAATAAATTCGTAATTCTACCAAAAGCTATCTTTTCAATTTAGAATCATATTCCATCTGTTCTACTTTGTCTTTTTCCTCTTTGCTTCCATAATCACTTCCCTCAACAGGTAAAGGAGGAAACGCATTAAGTTGTCGCCATAACTCATACCAAATAGGAACTTCATTGAGCATTGCCCAGCCATAAACACCACTTCCTACACGTAAAGCTGCTGGCCAACCTTCTTCATCTTGTGTATCAGGAACTACCAAAATACGATATTTGTTTTTTGTGTTAATATAATCAATAACAGCTATTTTTCCACCAAAAGTACCTACTGTTGCAGACTCCCAACCCGAAAAAACAAGCGAAGGCCAACCATCAAATTGCAAACGAACATGCGTACCACGTTGAAGCAAAGGAACATCATTTGCCGAGACATACAACTCTACTGCAAGCTGTGGATTTTCGGGCATAATAGTAACAAGTGCTTGCCCTTCTTTTACAATTTCTCCAATTCCAGTCAGTAAAGATTTCACAACATAACCAGATTGAGGCGCACGAATAATGTAATTAGACTTTCTGACTTCTACATTTGTAAGTTCGTTTTGAAGTTTAGTGAGTTTTTGCTCATTTTCATTTACATACGCAAGTGTCGAACTTTTATCAGACATTGCTTTTGCAATTTTACTCAAATAAGCAGCTCGTTTAGATGAAACTTCCAAAACTGTATTAAGATATTCGTTTCTTGTAGTAGCTAATTTGTTTTGAGCAGAATTGAGTTTTGCAGTCGATTCTTTAGCTTTAAGCTCTTTATTTTCTAAATCTGTTTTTGAAGTAAGTCCTTTTTTAAATAACTCTTGTTCACGCTGATATTGATTAATAGCATTTTGATACTGCGTTTCGATGGCTACCAAATCAGCACTATCTATCGTAATTTTGTAGCGTAGTTGTTCTACTTTATTTTTTGCTTGATTTACCTCCAATTCCATAGCTGCTTTATCGGCTGCAATTTGTTGGTCTAGTGCAGTTGCTTTATCTTCCAAAGAACCGATTGCATTACCTTGAGCATCAATTTGACTCGCCATTCTATCAGTTAGATTTGGGTCAAAGTAATAATCTTTTATTTCAGAAATACGTGCTATTGTATCTCCTGCATTGACAAACTGCCCTTCTTGCACATGCCATGCCTCTATACGTCCTCCTATTACAGGATATACTTTTTGAGGTCTGTCCTCTGGACGAAGTGCTGTAAGCTGCCCAAAACCTGCAATATTTTGTTGCCAAGGAAGAAACAAAAATGCAATTCCTGCAATAAAAATTCCTAGCGACCAATAAGCAACCACTTTTCCATAACGAGGTGTTTGTAAGAGTTCGAAAACATAAAAATCTTCAAATAACTTATCACCCTCTGGCATTCTTTCTTTTGAAATTCCTAACATAGTTTTACAATAATGCAGTTTTATATAAATTTTTCTTTTAAAATAATCAAATTTAAAAGTATTACTATCAAAGATAATCATTTTACCTTTAAAGCATTCAGTTGATTTTTAAAAAATGAATTTATTTTTTCCTAAATTTTATAAAAATTTATTCTAAGACAGTTATACAAACTCCAAATACAGGCATAGTGTTTTAATAAACTTTGTCTTTTAAAAAGCTACAAAACATCTGTTTTCAAAACATACAAACCTATTTTATCAACTTTACCAAATTTAATTTTGAATTATCACTTTTTTAAGTTAAATTAGTATAGAAAAAGTTAAAAACTTTTTTTATTATTCACTAAATATTCAAATAAGCAATTACCAAATAAACCTCACAATTACCTTTTCATTTTTCACAAACTTAAACATCAAATTAGACTCTATGAATTTTACACCCAAAAATACAGCAAATGATAAAGGAGCAACTACCAAAACGTATCCTTCTGTAACTCGTTATATGGCAACTAATTTAATTACTTTTAGTCCAGAACAGCCTGTTTCGGAAGTAATTGATATTTTTTTAGAAAAGAAAATTTCGGGTGCGCCTGTACTCAATGAAAATCAAGAATTAGTAGGAATTATTTCTGAAAAAGATTGCTTGCGTGTGATGATTGGTTCGGCGTATCACAATCAACCTATAAGTATGGGAAAAGTAGCTGATTTTATGACACGCAACGTACAAACAGTTTCAGAAGATCAAGATGTTTTGGATATTGCACAAGCATTTTTAAATACTCCTATTCGTCGTTTTCCTGTTTTGAATAAACAAGGAAAAGTTATTGGACAAGTTAGTCGTAGAGATATTTTGAGGGCTGCCGATGTTATTGAATCTACCACTTGGTAGGAAATAAACTATGAAGTTAAATTTTAGAAGAAAGAAATAATTATTTACTCTGAACTAAGATTTTATTAAAACCTATTTTTGTTCTACTAGAAATAGGTTTCTTTTTGAGCTATAATTTGAAAAATTCACCAAAAAAACAACTTATTATGAATGATAAAAAGGAATATTCAAACGGAGAAATAACAGTAGTTTGGCAAGCTCACAAATGTATTCATGCTGGTGAGTGTGTAAAAGCATTACCTAGTGTTTATAAACCAAAAGAGAAACCTTGGATAACCGTAGAGAATGCCACAACAGCAGAGTTACAAGCACAAATCAGCAAATGTCCGTCTGGAGCTTTGACTTATACACCATAACTTTTGGTTTTATTTTTTCATTATACAAGATTAAGTTTGGTGTTAGAAGTCTAACTGTCAGACACTTTATAAAAATATCTGATAGTATTGAAAAGGTCAAAAACTAGGTTAAACGCACGAAATTTTTCTGTGTCCATTTAAAGGAAATCAAGCTAGTTTTTGACTTTGTAAATTGATATTACTCTGACAAATAAAGTTTGTTTTTGAGTTACTAGAAAGCTATTAAAAATTTCGTGCGTTTGCCCTACTTTGATAGAAGAAATTGATATTACTAATGCACTTGTTAGTATTGATGCCATAGGTTGTCAAACACATATTACTTCTCAAATCGTAGATAAAAAAGGACATTATTTATTAGCTGTAAAGAAAAATCAAAATAACTTATTGGAAGATATAGTTTGTAGTTTTAAAGCTACTAAATCAGTAGATTTATCAGAAGAATGGGAATATGAGCGAGGACGTTTTGAAACTAGACAATGCAGTTTATTGTCTGCACAAGAAGTACTCTTGGATGAAACTCTCCAGCAATGTAAAAACATAAAAACCCTTATACACATAGAATCTAAGCGAATTATTGGAGATAAAGAAACCCTTCAAATACGTTATTACATTAGTGATAAAGAAGGAAATGCAGCTTATTTTAATCGTTTAGTAAGAGAAAGATGGGGAATAGAAAATGGACTTCATTGGCATTTAGATGTTACTTTTGATGAAGATGCTTGTCGTGTTAGAACTGAAAATTTAGCTACGTTGAGGAAAATTACATTGCAAATAATTGAACAACAAGATGATAAATTAAGTCTAAAAAAAAGACGTGTAAAAGCTGCTTATGATGTAGAATATCTTAGAGAATTAGTAGAATAAATTTCGTGCGTTTGCCCTAATGATAAATAAAGAAACTCTAGCTCATTTTGAAAATGAAATAATAGAAGGGAAAAAACTACTCCTTATAATTTACCTTACACAAAAGGAAATTAAATTATATGACCATCTACAAGCAAATAATCTTCATTTAGAACAAGAGAAAATAGCACATTCATTTGCAGAACAAGAAATTGAAAAATGTTGTCAGTATTTGAATAATCCCAAATAACTCTGCCAACATTTTACATACAAAAAAAAGCCTTTATAACTACTTAGTTACAAAGGCTTGTAATTTTTGTTTCCAACACAAATACATTTTATTATGTATCTGTCCATATAAGGACGGGCGATGACCTACTCTCCCACGAATAGCGCAGTACCATCGGCGCAATAGGGCTTAACGGCTCTGTTCGGAATGGAAAGACGTGTACCCCTATGCTATAATCACCCTTTTTCTTCTGTAAATACATACAGTCGTATGTATCTACCAATTTCTTAAAAAGTTCTTTAACAAAGTAAGGTGTATAGTACATTCTAAAAACTACGACTGCTTGTTTGCATATCAAACAGCCTACACTAACAAAAGACTACTGAGAAATTAGTATTGCTCAGCTCCATTTATTTCTAAACTTCCACCTGCAACCTATCTACGTCATCATCTATAACGTCTCTTAAGGGAAATCTCATCTTGAAGTCAGTTTCGCACTTAGATGCTTTCAGTGCTTATCTGTTCCAAACGTGGCTACTCAGCTATGCAGTTAGCACCACAACTGATATACCAGAGGTTTGTCCAACTCGGTCCTCTCGTACTAAAGTCAGATCTTCGCAAATTTCCTACGCCCACAACAGATAGAGACCGAACTGTCTCACGACGTTCTGAACCCAGCTCGCGTGCCACTTTAATGGGCGAACAGCCCAACCCTTGGGACCTTCTCCAGCCCCAGGATGTGACGAGCCGACATCGAGGTGCCAAACCTCCCCGTCGATATGAGCTCTTGGGGGAGATCAGCCTGTTATCCCCGGAGTACCTTTTATCCTTTGAGCGACGGCCTTTCCACACAGAACCGCCGGATCACTATGCCCTACTTTCGTACCTGCTCGACCTGTTTGTCTTGCAGTCAAGCTTCCTTATGCCATTACACGCTACATACGATTACCAACCGTATTGAGGAAACCTTGGGAAGCCTCCGTTACACTTTCGGAGGCGACCACCCCAGTCAAACTACCCACCACGCACCGTCCCTTTATTCAAGGTTAGATGACAAATACAGAAAGGGTGGTATTTCAACAATGACTCCAACACGCCTAGCGACGCACCTTCAAAGTCTCCCACCTATCCTACACATTCTGTATTCAACAACTATGCGAAGCTATAGTAAAGGTTCACGGGGTCTTTTCGTCCCGTTGCGGGTAATCGGCATCTTCACCGATACTTCAATTTCACCGGAATCATGGTTGAGACAGTGTCCAAGTCGTTACACCATTCGTGCAGGTCGGAACTTACCCGACAAGGAATTTCGCTACCTTAGGACCGTTATAGTTACGGCCGCCGTTTACTTGGGCTTCGATTCAAACCTTCGGATTACTCCTAAGCTCCCCTCTTAACCTTCAAGCACCGGGCAGGTGTCAGGCATTATACTTCATCTTACGATTTCGCAATGCCCTGTGTTTTTGTTAAACAGTCGCTTGGACCTTTTTATTGCAGCCGCTTATATCGCTATAAGACGGCACCCCTTCTCCCGAAGTTACAGGGTAAATTTGCCTAGTTCCTTAACCATGAATCTTCCGAGCGCCTCAGGATTCTCTCCTTGACTACCTGTGTCGGTTTGCGGTACGGGCTACTTAAATTAACGCTAACGAGGATTTTCTTGGAAGCTATTATGTAGATTATCAACGCCCCCGAAGGTTTGTCGTACTATTGCCTAATCCAATCTCTAGCGGATTTACCTACTAAAAACCTTTGCGTTTCGGCTTTAACGTCCATTTCTGTCAGAACGCACTACATTATTTACTCCGTCTCCCCTAGCAATTTAAGCGAGGTACAGAAATATTAATCTGTTTGCCATCGGAATCGCCCTTCGGCTTATCCTTAGGTCCCGACTAAACCTGAAACGATTAGCGTTGTTCAGGAAACCTTAGTCTATCGGCGAGGGGGTTTCTCACCCCCTTTATCGTTACTCATTCCTACATTTGCTTTTCTAAACGCTCCACTTTCATTCACAATCCAGCTTCGACGCATTCAGAATGCTCTTCTACCACTATATATTCAAAAACATATAGTCCATAGCTTCGGTAATAGATTTATGCCCGTGTATTATCGACGCCCAATCACTCGACCAGTGAGCTGTTACGCACTCTTTAAATGAATGGCTGCTTCCAAGCCAACATCCTGGCTGTCTCCGTAATCGGACCACCTTAGGTCAACTTAATCTATATTTGGGGACCTTAGCTGATGGTCTGGGTTCTTTCCCTCTCGGACTGCGACCTTAGCACCACAGCCCTCACTCCCGTGAAACATTTGTATGCATTCGGAGTTCGTCAAGATTTGGTAGGATGTGACTCCCCCTAGTCTTATCGGTAGCTCTACCTCACACAAACTATCAACGAGGCTGTTCCTAAAAACATTTCGAAGAGTACGAGCTATTTCCTAGTTTGATTAGCCTTTCACCCCTACCCACAGTTCATCCCAAGACTTTTCAACGTCAACGGGTTCGGTCCTTCACTTTGTGTTACCAAAGCTTCAACCTGACCATGGGTAGATCACTAGGTTTCGCGTCTACCCCAACTAACTACACGCATTATTCATACTCGCTTTCGCTTCGGCTGCAACACTGAGTGTCTTAACCTTGCTAGTTAGGTGTAACTCGTAGGATCATTATGCAAAAGGCACGATGTCAGGACATTAACGTCCCTCCAACCGCTTGTAAGCGCACGGTTTCAGGTCTTTTCACCCTCCTATTCGGAGTACTTTTCACCTTTCCCTCACGGTACTGGTTCACTATCGGTTTCTGAGGAGTATTTAGCCTTAGCAGATGGTGCTGCCAGATTCAACGGGAATTTCTCCAGTTCCCGCCTACTCAGGATACTCGCCATTATAAACTCGGTACTCATACTAGACTTTCACTATCTA
>NZ_CP170094.1:2090000-2965000 GCF_042180575.1 Bernardetia aquimarina
TTATTCTTTTTGATTATTAATTCCGTATTACTTTTGTTTTTAAGAATTGACAGAAAGTTTTTTTTATGATAATTAATTTATATTACTATAAATTAATTGATACTTAAATTTTTCCTGTTTTGTTCATAACCTGCATGTCAAGGAACTTGTTACTATATGTAAAACAATAAATTGAGTTACTTTAGTAGTTGTGAATTATGACTTCGTTTGTCAAATTCAAATTAATTTTTCGTTACATTTTGATTAACTTTTTAATCTTTTTGTTTCCAAAAGGTCTTACAAAGATACGAGCTTTTTTTCTTAACTTCCAAATTAAATTTCAATTATTTTTGAATTAATTTTTTGGTCATTTTAGAAAAGATTAAAACGTCTATAAATTGTTTTGACTAGCTCTTTTCTGTAAGAGAATGCAAAGGTAAAACTTAATTTTTAAACCACCAAACTTTATTTCTAAAATTTTGAAAGTTTTTTTCGTTTTAAAACCATTTGCGAAATACATTTTCAAATCCTAAAAGAGTCAATCACTCTTTTTTTTTTGGAAGCACAAAGGTAGAAACTTTTACTTTAAAAACAAACTAAATTTAATAATTTATTTTATCTTTATTTCTATCTTTTTAACTTATCATTTTAATAACTTTTTCTTTCAGCGTTTCTGAAAGGGAATGCAAAGGTAAAACTTAATTTTCAAGCTACCAAATTTTATTTCAAATTAATTGAGAAAAATATTGAAAGTTTTTTTTTAGTTTTCAAAACCTTTACTTGAAACGAAAGCTAAAACATTCGCTTTTTTTGGAAGTACAAAGGTAAAAACTTTTATTTCAAATACAAACTAAATTTAATAATTTATTTTATCTTTTATTTTTGTTTCTATCTTTTTACTTATCATTTTAATAACTTTTTCTTTCAGCGTTTCTGAAAGGGAATGCAAAGGTAAAACTTAATTTTCAAACTACCAAATTTTATTTCTAAAACTTTCAAAGTTTATTTTCGTTTCGTTTTGCTTGATTTACAAAGACTAAAGTCTTTGGTACAAGTTTCTCACTCTAAAGAGTAAGCTACATTTCCCTCGTTTGGGATTGCAAAGGTAAGAGCTTTTTTTATTCCTGCAAACTATTTCTATAAAAAAATTAGACTTTTTTGAACTTTTTTAAAATCTATTTTGTTGTAGGAAATCTTACCACAAAACAACTTACTGATTATCAATAAATTATAGGTTGTTCTACATAAATAATCAGATTGATATTTATTCTATAAATTATTTAGTTCTGTATAATGACGAATCCAAATTTTACTCACACTAACTAATTACTATGGAATGAAATTATAGTTTATGATTTACTATGAGAGTGTATTTTTGCAGCTCATCCTTTAGGATTACATCTCATAAATATCCTTCACACTCACTTCACAACCCAAAATCTCCAAAATAGCATCGATATTGAGCATTTCTTCTGTATATTTTGTTTCACTTTCCAAAGTACGAACATAGACAGCAGGTTCTTTTGTATCAAGGCTACTTTCTATCATAATATACTTTTCAAGAGATTTTATTTTTTTGTAACATTCAAATTTATCTGCTTTGTCATAGTTACTTGTAAAAGCAGAAAGCACTTCTATAATAATTTTGGGTTCTTTCAAAGAATATGCGCCATAAAGCATTTTCTCCTTTTCTATTTCCCCACAATAAATATGAATATCAGGATATAAAAATGCCTTTTCGCAGTCTGGTGTGTGAAGTTTCATATCTCCAGTTACTAATCTACATCCTTTTTTCTTCAAACAAGAACGCAACAATTCAACTAAATTTAAGATAATGGTTTGATGTTCAAGAGTTGTTCCTGCCATTGCACGAATTTCTCCATTCAAATACTCTATTTTTTCATCTGTATTTGCATCAATCATCATATATTCCTCTACACTTATTTTTCTTTTTGAGATTCCCATTTTGTTTTATTTTTTTATAACTTACTACAAGATAATCAAAATAATAGAAAAATATGCACTCTTCTCCAACTCAAATTTTACTGGATAACCTTTTAGAACGATTAAACTATTATCGTACTGAGGAAGCTATTACTTTTTATGCTCCCTACAAATTTGATTTGAAACAAAGAATCAAGCAACTAGAAAAGCATATTTTAAAATTAAGAACAAATATTACAGAAAACCCAAATGAAAATATAGAAGTAGAAGAATTACAGAGTTTGTATAGTTTGATGTCAAAAGAGAGTTTTAGCCAAGAGTTTATTGAAAGATCAAAAAATGTAATTAGCAACAGTACGATTAATGTAGGAGGGAATTTTCATATTGGAGATATAATACACAGTACAAAAACCAAAGGTTTATCAATTTTGCTTTTTGTAGTATTTGTTACTGTTATTGGATTTTGGCAAAAAGAGGAAATAAAAATAGCTTTAGGATTTGATAAGTTTTTTGTAGAAGACGACCAAGATTTCAAGATTATTATTCTTCCCTTCAATGAGATTTGTAAAGACAACGGGAAAAATTACGATGCAGGTTTTGTGATTAAAGAACGTCTAAATGGAATTATTCAAAAAGATAGCCTAAAAGTAAAAACACACTATTGGGAAAATATTGACTTAGAAAATTTTAACGACCAAAAAGCTGATGAGTTACGAAAATATCACAATGCTGATATGATTCTTTACGGAACATATCAAACAGGCTCTTGTTCGGCAGAAGGCGACCAAATTTGTTTGAATTACTTAACTGACGAAAAATGGAAACTAGGAAAAACAGGCTATGATTTAGATAAACTCAACTACAAACAAGGAGGTTTAGATGCTCTCAAAAAAGGAAAAATATCAGAGAAAGTAGAAAGTATAGCTGTTTTTGTTTCTGTTTTAGCTCAAATGAAAAACATAGACCATTCTAAATATTTAGCGAAACTTAGAGAGGTTTTAGAAGAACATTCTACAGATAAAAGTACACAAACCTACGTTTATGAAGAAATAGCAAAGTTGTTATTAGAAGATAAAAAAATCGATGAAGCTCTTATAAATTATCAAAAGGCATCGCTTGGCTTTAAAAGTAACAAGAAAATCTTTGAATATGTTGAAATATTAGGTATGATAGGAGAGATTTTTTTGCATAAAAAACAGATTGATAGTGCTAATTTTTATCACGATAAAGGCAAAAAGCTTCTATGGAGATTCTTGAGACTTTACAAGAATAGAACTGAAAAATTATCTGAGTTGGAAGGACAGGCTTTACATTTGAGAGCTAAGAATTTTTTACTTATTTCGGATATAATGAAAGCAGTAAATCAGACAAAAGAGTTAAACTTTTTTTCTAACCTTATTCAACAAAAGACTTATCAACTTGACTCTCAAAATATAAAAGAGCCAGAAAAAATGGACACTACCTACTATTTCGTAACAAGATATGACAACACTCAAAACTATTATAACAAACTATCAACTATGATTAATGAATTTCTTTGTGATAAAACACATGAGGAAATGTATTGTGAGCCTGATAAGTTAATTGACCCTGAAATGTATTAAAACTATGATTTTTTTATAAAAAAACTGTTCAATAATAAAAATTATCAAACAGTCTTTCATTAACCACTAATAACTAACAGTTAATCACTATTTGGCTTTCAAATCAACTTTAATTTCCAATTCATCAAGTTGTTTTTTATCAATCGGAGCTGGTGCATCTATCATCAAATCTTTTCCTGCATTGTTTTTAGGGAAAGCAATAAAATCACGAATACTCTGCTCGCCACCAAATAAAGCACAAAGACGGTCAAAACCTAGTGCAATTCCACCGTGAGGAGGCGCACCATATTCGAAAGCGTCCATTAGGAAACCAAATTGAGCTTTTGCTTCTTCATCTGAAAAACCTAAAAACGACAACATTTTCTCCTGTAAAGCTCTATCGTAAATACGAATAGAACCTCCACCAATTTCAACACCATTCAAAACCAAATCATACGCATCTGCACGAACATCAGCAGGATTTGTATTTAATTTTTCTAAGTCTTCTTTTTTAGGAGAAGTAAAAGGGTGGTGCATCGCAAACCAACGATTTTCTTCTTCTCCCCATTCTAATAAAGGAAAATCAAGCACCCAAAGAGGTTTGTAATCGTCTGCTTTACGAAGTCCTAATTGATTGCCCATTTCTAAGCGCAATTCGCTCATGGCTTTTCTAGTTTTGTCTGCATTTCCTGCCAAAACCAAAATCAAATCGCCTGCTTTTGCATCAAACAGCTCAGCCCATTTCTTCAAATCTTCTTCATTAAAAAATTTATCTACTGATGATTTGAGCGTTCCGTCAGTATTTACTTTCAAATAAATAAGTCCTGTTGCACCGATTTGAGGTTTTTTGACAAAATTAGTAAGTGCGTCTAGTTGCTTACGAGAATAATCTGCACAACCTGTTGCATTTATTCCTACAACTAATTCTGCATCATCAAAAACTTTAAAATCTTTTCCTTTTGTAACTTCATTCATTTCCTTAAACTTCATTTCGAAACGAATATCTGGTTTGTCGTTGCCGTAGGTTTTCATCGCTTCATCATACGTCATTCTAGGAAAATCATTTTCTATATTGATTCCTTTGAGTTCTTTGAAAAGATATTTTAAAAGTCCTTCAAAATTATTTAGAATATCTTCTTGAGAAACAAACGACATTTCACAGTCAATTTGAGTAAACTCTGGCTGACGGTCGGCTCTCAAATCTTCATCTCTAAAACAACGAACAATTTGGAAATATTTATCATATCCAGCCACCATCAAAATCTGCTTGAATGTTTGTGGACTTTGTGGCAAAGCATAAAACTCTCCAGGATGCATACGACTAGGAACTACAAAATCTCGTGCGCCTTCAGGAGTAGATTTTATCAAAAATGGCGTTTCAATTTCCATAAAATCTTTTCCGTCCAAATATCTACGCATTGCTTGTGCCATTTTGTGGCGAAGCATCATATTATTCTGCAATTTTGGACGACGTAAATCCAAATAACGGTACTTCATACGCAGCTCATCTCCTCCATCTGTTTCGTCTTCTACCAAAAAAGGAGGCGTTTTAGATTCATTCAGAATCTCAAGGCTTGTAACTTTTAATTCTACTTCTCCTGTCGGAATATCTAAGTTTTTCGAAGTACGTTCAATCAGTTTTCCTGTTGCTTTGATGACACACTCTCTACCCATTTTTTCTCTAACGAGTTCTAAAAGTTTTGGGTCTGTACTGTCTTCTTCTAAAAAAAGCTGCGTAATTCCGTATCTATCACGAAGGTCAATCCAAAGGAGTTTTCCTTTATCACGAATACGACGTACCCAACCACAAAGGATTATTTCTTCATTTTTTTCTACGTCCGAAAGGCGAAGCTCTCCACAAGTATGCGTTCTTAACATAAATCTATTTTTAAAGGCTTTTAATTTTATATCTTTTTTTACGTACCTTTAAAAGGCACGATATATTCTCACACACTAAAGAGTGTGTTACACTTAATACTGCAAAGGTAAAGTTTTTTTATTACTTCATGTATTTTTTAATCTCTGTTTCGTAATCTGTGGTATTTATTTTAATAGGTTCATCAGTTCCATTAAATAAGATAACTTGCCAAGCATTTTGAGATAAATCCAATTCAAAAATTTCATTTTTATTTGTTTGGAATTTTATATCTCCTTCTCCTACTGTATCTAAAACAGGAATTTGTAAGGAATCTAAATGTTTTCTAGCCAAACCTAAGTAATACATATTGTCATCTAGTACTATGCTATATACTTTCTCATCAGCTTTTTGCAAACTATCTATTACCTTTTGTGTAGGCATAATAAAAATAGCATAGGGTTTATTAATAACTTCATCTTGGGAAGTGTTCTGTTCTGAAATACAAGAAGAAACAAAAAGATTAATAAGAAATAGAATAAAAATCACTTTGTTCATATAAATTAAATATTATTAGTATTTTTGCTTAAATTTAGAAAAATAAATATATAAAATTTTAGCAATATTTTTCGAAATAAAAAAATGAATTTACCTTCTTACAAAGATATTAAAAAACTAGATTTTTGGGTACCTCCTCAACCTTGTAGTTTGATGTTGATTCTATATGATAAAGAGGACAAAGAAATAAAAGTTGATATGCTTCCTACCGACGAAGGTCTAGAAGTATTTAATGAAGAAGAATATACACCACCTCCACACCCAGAAGTACCTAGAAGACTTTATATCAATGAAGAATTGGTTGAATCTAATCCTTCATTAGAAAAAGAAGTTGTCAATATTTTATCAAATCTAATAAAAGATAATCGTTTAGGACACCCAGAAGGGCTTACTGTTATAATGGCTCAAGAAATGATTGATTATTTTAGGTAATAAAATACTCAAATTATTATTGTATATTTGTACTCTATTTTCAAAAATAATTTGCAATTTAGTAAATGAATTTTTGGTAAAAAACATTTTTAGGTTGTAAATTCTTTATAATCTAGTAGAATTACATTTTTAATTAGCTTCGCTGCTTTGGCAGGTCATAATTTTTTTAAATCAATATGGTAGATAAATTAGAAGAAATCAAAAAACGCTTTCATGCTGTTCGTGAGGAAATGATGAATCCTGACTTGATGAGCGACATGGAAAATTATGCAAAATTGAGCAAGGAATACAAAGACTTAGAAAAAATTGATTTGAAATATGAAGAGTATAAAAAAATACTAAGTAATATTGAAGGAGCAAAATCTGTTTTGAGAGAAGAAAAAGATGAAGATTTTAGAGAAATGGCAAAACAGGAGCTTGAAGAATTAGAGCCAAAACAAGAAAAAATAGAAAACGAAATCAAAACGCTACTTATTCCAAAAGACCCAGATGATGACAAAAATGCAATTCTTGAAATCCGTGCAGGCGCAGGAGGTGATGAAGCTGGTATTTTTGCAGGCGATTTGTATAGAATGTATCAGCGTTTTGCAGAGGTTCAGAAATGGACGTGGGATATTATCTCATTTAGTGAAGCTACAGCAGGTGGTTATAAAGAAATTATCGTTTCAGTTACAGGAAATGAAGCCTACGGAAAACTTAAATACGAATCAGGTGTACATCGTGTACAGCGTGTTCCAGATACAGAAAGTCAAGGACGTGTTCATACTTCGGCTGCATCAGTTGCTGTTTTGCCAGAAACAGATGCCGTAGAAATCAACCTTGATATGGGTGATGTCAAAAAAGATACATTTAGAGCATCAGGAGCAGGTGGACAGCATGTAAATAAGACAGAATCAGCTATTCGTTTGACTCACCTTCCATCAGGATTAGTAGTTGAATGTCAAGATGGACGTTCGCAGCTTCAAAACTTTGAACAGGCTTTGAAAGTATTGAAAGCTCGTTTGTATGATATGGAATTACAGAAAAAGAATGATGAAACTTCAGAAGTTCGTCGTTCGATGGTAGGACGTGGCGACCGTTCAGATAAAATCAGAACTTACAACTACTCACAAGGACGTGTTACCGACCATAGAATAAACTTTAGTGTCTTTAATTTGCCGAATGTAATGGATGGAGATATTGGTTCGTTTATCGAAGAGCTAAAACTTGCCGAAAATGCAGAGCGTTTGGCTGCTGCTGCTAGTGGAGAGTAAAAATTCAATTACGGATTACGGATTACGGATTACGGATTACGGAATTTGAAATAAAAACTTTGTCAGTAGTTTTTTGGTAATCCAAAATAACTCTGACAATAGTTGAACAAAAACTTTGGCTTATGAAACTATTGACAGCCTTGTGAAAAGACTGTCAAAGTTTAAAAACAAGAATACAGTAAAAGGCAAGCCTTTTCCCTACAAATTATTTGTGCTTTTGTTTGCAATTACTTCTTATTTCTGACTTCATACTTCAAAACTTTATTTCTATTCCCAACGCTTCCAACTCTGCTCATAATATTGAATCAAAATTTGATTATCTAAACGATTTACTTTTACAGAATCTCCTTCGCCAGTTTCATCAATATCTATATCATAAAACATATCTTTATCAAAAACGAATAGTTTAGGCAATACCTCTGGAGCTAAATATTTCAAATCTAATTGTCGTTTCTCTAGTTTTCTGGTAATCTCTTTATAAATTTTGTCTAGCTGCTTTTGAGAAGGAAGTCCAATAGCTGTACTATCATTTTGATTAAATTTTGGATTATTTATTCCCATACTAAATCCCCACATTCCAAACGCTGGAACATAGACATTTACAGGAAGTGCTGAAGGAAAAGCTTCTTGCATTGTTTTTTGAATACACCAAAATGGTTTTGGAGCAAAATAAGGGGAAGTAGATTGAGTAATCAAAACACCATCTCTTGAAAGAATTTTCTTAGCCAAACGATAAAATTCTATTGAATACAATTTTCCCAAAGAAGCCTCGTGAGGGTCTGGCAAGTCTACAATAATGAGAGAATACTGTTTTGTTGATTCTTCTACAAATTTAAACGCATCTACATTATGAATTTTTACTTTTGGATTGGCTAATGAATTTTGATTTACTTCTCTAAAAATACGATTGTGCTTTGCTAAGTTTGTAATCGCTTTGTCTAAATCTACCAAATCAATACTTTCAATTTCATCGTACTTTAAAAGTTCACGAACTGCCAAACCATCGCCACCTCCCAAAATCAAAACATTTTCTAAATGTCCAGTCAGAAGAGCAGGAACATGAACCAAAGTTTCGTGATAACGGTATTCATCAAGCGTCGAAAACTGTAAATTTCCATTGATAAAAAGTTGTGTATTTTTCTTGTATTTGGTTACTACGATACGTTGATAAGGAGTTTGGTCAGAATAAATAATTTCATCTTGATACATCATTTGCTCAAAAAAATCACTTATTTGAAACGAATAAATAAAACCAATAAGCAAGACAGCCATCGAAATTCCAGAAAAAGCGAGTTTTGCAGCAGCTTGTTTTAGTTCTTTTCTAAAAACCCACGCATTAAAAATGGCAATTAAAAGGTTTATTATTCCAATAAAAAAAGCTGTTCGCATCAGACCTAAATAAGGCAAAAGCAAAATTGGAAAAGCAACAGAAGCCACCAAAGAACCCAAATAATCAAAAGCCAAAACATTTGAAATAGTATCTTTCAGATTATTATGTTCTTTCAAAAGACGTGTAACAATCGGAATTTCTAAACCTACAAACGCTCCCAAAAAAACAATAATAACAAGAGCAACAGCATAATAATTGTCTAAAACGGTATAACTAAAGTATAAAATCAGCGTAGAACAACCTCCAACAAGCCCAAGAATAGTTTCGATAACGACAAACCAATCCAATAAATTTCGATAGACATACCTACTCAAAAATGAACCTAAACCCATTGCAGAAAGGAAAAGACCAATCGTAATCGAAAAGTGAAGAATACTACTTCCCAAAAAATAAGTCGAAATACTACTTATCAAAAGTTCATACAAAATTCCACAAACAGCAATTATAAAGATAGATGAAAGCAAAATCGGAACTTGTGCAGAGCGTTTTTTTTCTTTGTCAGAACTATTCGGAGTTTGAGAAGCAGGAGGCGTAAAAGAAGTCGTTTTTTCCACTATGAGTATATAATTAGTTTTCTTTATTTGAAGACACGAAATTACAATTTATTCTTTTGTGATAGCTTATTTTCAATCAAAACTTTAGAAATTTAGATGTTTAAACAGCCTCCTTACTTTGCATTTCAAAATTATTTATATTAATTCTTTCAAAACATAAATTACTAACAGATTGCTTAGAGAGGAAACAAAAGTAAAAAATAGTTCTTAAATTTAGGTCAAAATTATAAAATCCATAAAGAAGATTATTCGGACAATGTGGGAAACAATTTATTTTAAACCTATCTCTTTCTCCCTCAACATATATTATAATGATAAATCAAGAAGAAACTATTGTAAAAAATACAGCTAAAGAAAATATACTAAAAACGGTTTTACGTTCCAAAATAGCAGATGAGCGAGGGTATTATGGACAATTTGGAGGTGCATACATTCCAGAAATGTTATATCCAAATATTGAAGAAATCGAAAAAGCCTATTATGCTTTACAAAATGATGAAGAATTTAGAAAAGAATTTCGTCATTTATTAAAAGATTATGTGGGAAGACCTACACCTCTTTATCTTGCCAACCGTTTGTCTGAAAAATATGGTGCAAAAATCTATTTAAAACGTGAAGACCTAAATCATACAGGCGCACATAAAGTAAATAATACGGTTGGACAGGTTCTTTTAGCCAAAAAATTAGGTAAAAATAAAATCGTAGCCGAAACAGGTGCAGGACAGCACGGAGTAGCAACAGCAACAGTTTGTGCTTTGATGGGAATGGAATGTATCATTTTTATGGGCGAAATAGACATCGAAAGACAGCAACCCAATGTACAAAGAATGAAAATGCTTGGTGCAGAAGTTCGTCCAGCCCTTTCGGGTAGCAAAACTTTAAAAGATGCGACAAATGAAGCGATGCGTTATTGGATAAATAATCCAGTTGATACACATTATATTATTGGTTCTGTGGTAGGTCCTCACCCTTATCCAGAAATGGTGGCTTGGTTTCAATCTGTGATTAGTGAAGAAATGCGTAATCAACTTACAGAAAAAGAAGGCACACCAAATCCAGATTACGTAATTGCTTGTGTAGGTGGTGGAAGTAATGCAGCAGGCGCATTTTATCATTATATTGATGAAAAAGTGGTTCAACTTATCGGAGCAGAAGCAGCAGGAATGGGAATTTCTAGTGGAGAAACGGCTGCAACAATAGCTTGTGGAACATTAGGAGTTTTGCATGGAAGCAAAACACTTTTGATGCAGACCACAGACGGACAAGTAGTTGAGCCATATTCAATTTCGGCAGGCTTAGATTACCCCGGTATTGGAGCTTTGCACGCACATTTAGCAGATAGTAAACGAGCAAAATTTTATTCTGTTACGGATGATGAAGCAATGCGAGCAGGAAAAGAATTGGCTCTTTTAGAAGGAATTATTCCAGCCATAGAATCAGCTCACGCTTTAGCTGTTTTGAATAATCTAAAAGAAGATGATACAGATTTTGATAAAAAAGTGGTCATTATCAACCTTTCTGGAAGAGGAGATAAAGATTTGAGTACGTATGCGAAGTATTTAGATAAATAAAAATGTTATTTCTTCTTAGAGCTAAACCCTAATTTTCTGTCCTATAAAGCAGGTTATTAGGGTTTTTATATTTAATTTTAAATCTCAAAATTCACTTTAAAATCTCAAAATTATGCTAAAAGAAAAACTCACTTTACAAGAATATTTATCACTTGGTTATATTTATTTGATACTTTTGGGAATCATTAGTGATGTAATTTACTTTAGATTCTTAGGTGTAGATATTCTCAATTATTCAGATATTCTTTTGAGTCCTGTAAATATTCTCACTCAAAGTTGGTTATTATCTTTTATATTCATTGGTATAATTATATTTGCTTATTTCTATATTACAAAGTTTTTACCAAAATTCCATCAAAAATACAGACTAAAAAAGTGGTATAACTTAACTGGTAATGTAGAAAAATCAGATAGAATGATAAGCTCAACAAAAGAGAATAAAGGAATACCTTTTATTTTATTTTGTGTATTCTGTATGTTTATAGGACTAGGAGTCGGACGTGGAAATAAAATAAGTAAAAGAATAAAAATACAAAATTTTGAAGAAAATTATAAAATAACGGTTCTTTATGAATTCGGTTGCAAATACACTTTATCACTAAAAATAAATCGTATCATTTTCTTGAAATTATGAGTGTATCTAAATCCTCTAGCTACTCTTTTAATTACCTGTATAGTTGAATTAATTCCCTCTAAAATACCATTTGTTAGTTTAGAAGAAAAGTAATTTATAATACCTTCAAAATGACGATATATTGTCTTTGTGAATGGATTTTTGGGTTTTATTTCTTCTGCAAAATCAGCCATAAACAGTAATTGTGCTTTGGCTTCTTCTATTGATTTGTTCTCGTAAAAACTTTCAAGTTTTTCCATACTAAGTACTAGACTATCATAAATTGGTGTTTTCTTTAACTTTTCTAAGTGTTTGTATAATAACTTAATTACATGCCATTTATCAAAAGTAAGAGCTGCATTTGGAAAATATTCATTGGCTGCACTAATGAAAGCAGGAGACATATCAATAGAAATCTCCTTTACTGTATTAGGATTAGGATGGTGTAGAGCTAATTGCTCAAAAGTAGCCCCTGATTTCCCATCTTCTATTGCAATTATTTTTGAAGTTTCCATATCTATAAAAGAAGTGATATAATCATGTCCTTTTTTAGTAGAAGTTTCATCTGCTCCTATTTTTCTAACTGCTCCTAGAGGTGGATTTTCATTTAAGTCTTGCGTATAATAGTGATAAATGTGTTCCACTCGCTGTGTATAAATACCTAGTTGTTTAGCTACTTTTTGAAAACAATGATATATTTTTAGTAAATCCATTACTTTTTGCTCATAAAGTAGAGTAAAACGAGAAAACTCTCTAGAAAAATCTACTTTAAGTTGAGAAGTTTCTTTAGTAATTTTGTTTTGATAAATAGGTAGTTTACAATGAATAAAACAGCGATATTCAAAAATATTTAAATGCTCCCACTCTCTATCTTTATAGCTATGAATACGCCAGTCTTCAAAAGCAGAAGGACGGTAAGTAGAACAAACTTCAACATAAACATGAACCTTTTTGGCTAATTCATCTTTATCAATTTGACGAATATGAAAAGGAGCGACAATATGTAATAATTCATCAAAAACAATTACACTATCCATAAAAATGATATTTGTAATAAAGAGAAAATAAATGCTAATTTAAACATTTGCAACTAAAATCATAAAGAACCAAAATAACTTTCTCAAATGATTTTGTAAAAGAAGTTTATGTAGTAGGACAGAATAGTTCTTATTTATTCTACATTTTAGAAGGAGAAAAGGAAGTTTCTATTACGTCCATCAATCCAAATATAAAAGCTATTCAGAAAATAGTGAAAGAAAAAGAATAAATTTATTTACTACTCTTTTGAAACATATCCTTCTATGTTTTTGTGTTCGAAAACTTCCACACTTGTAGAGTCTTTCACTTTTGTAGTGATTATCAAATCATAGTATTCTTTATCACTTTTTTCAAACTCTATATCTGTATCTATTATAACAATTTTTTCTTTCTCACTCTCTGGGTAATAGCCCGAATTATCATGATAAGTTCTGATAGTTTTCAGTTTTTTCATCCAATATAAGTCATAAATAGTAGTCCAAGAATCATCAGTACCCATATGAGTAAAACCAGAGTGAAATAAAATAGCATACTTATTTTCTCCTATTTTTTTTAATTTCATAGGATGAATTCCTCCCCAATTTCCATGTACACCATAAAATTTCTCAAAAAGAACAGATTCCCATTTTTTTAGTTTTTCATCATATTTGAAAGTAGCAACTGAAATATTAGGAGCGCAAGAGTGACAATTAATTACTTTATTATTTTCGTACACATAAGTTGCAAAGATAACAACAGCTTTTTTTGTATCTCCTTCTTGATAAAAAAACACTGTATCTAACCCAGTATAAGCAAAATCATCATCAAAATTTACAACCTGTTTGTTTTCATAAAAATTAGGTTTCCATTTGACTTCATTTTTTTGGTGTTGATTCGTAATTTCTATTCCATCAAAAAGCAGCATCAAAATTTCATTTTTTTGATTTAAAAACTGTTCTTTTTCTGTTTTAGAAATTAATGAATCAAAATTTTGAGCAAAAACAGAAAACGAAAACAAGAAAAACGAAAATACCAAAACGTATTTTTTCATAAGAAATTTAACTAATCACTACCAATTTATCACTTATCACTACTTGTAATTTCAGCCAGTATTCCATCCCACAAATCAATTCTTTTTTGAAGAGCAAGTTTACTAATTTCTATGGCATCTTTCCATTTTGTTTCGTCATCTCCACAAAGTTCTTTTATCATTTGGATAGACATGTGAGAATGGTGGTCGCCATCAAGTTCGATATGACGGTCAAAATAATAAACTAGCTTTTTGATACTTTCAGCATCTTTGTCAGAGTTTTTAGACGAGTTTTTCATGTCTCTTAGGATAGAAGTAAACATATCAGGAATTAAATCTTCTCTTCCAAACGTAAATACAACAGCTATTTTATGCGCTTTTTTAGTTTCAATGACATCAAAAGAAAATGAAACAAATTCTTTGATAGAAGTTGCAATATCAATCTGAGAAAGAGCTGTTCTGACACTTTTCCACTCCTTCAAAAGTTGTATCAAATACGTAATTTTGGAAATATCAGCTTTACAGTCATTCATTGCCTCAATGTAGAGTTCGAAATGACTTTTTGCATTTCCTTCTTCATCTTGGTCAGTTTCTTCTGCCAAAACAATTTCATTGATTAAACGACGAGTAAGAGGATTTCCCTTCGGAATCCAAGGCACTTGAACACAGGTAAGTTCGTTTTGAAGTGATTTAAGAAGTGACATAAAATCCCAAACAGCAAAAACATGATGCTCTAAAAAAATCTTTAAATCTTCTACTGAACTTATTTTTTTATATACTTTATGATGCAAAAGTTGCTGACGTAAAGGCTCTATTTCTGTTCTTAGTTTTTGAATATGTGCGTTTTGTTTTTCTTCTAGTATTTGAATGTCTGTTTTTGAGCTAGTCATTATGTTTTTATGAACGAGGTAAAAAAATTGTGTGTTATTAGATGTAAACTGTTTTTGAAATAGGATGTTATTTTACAGAAAGCTATTAAAATAGAAATTCTATTTTTTGGAAAGATGTTTGAAACTTTATTTTTTTAACATTTAATTTTTATCTTAGGCTAAAGTCTAAAATATATTTTTCTCTAAGCTACATTTTTCTTACTACAAAATTAAAAAAACTAGCTCACTTTTACCCTAACTCTCTTCCAATTATCGATATAACTATGAAACTAAACCTACGATTTCCATTTATTTTGCTCTTAATTAGTGTTTTTTCACTCTCTTTTTTACCTTCTTCGTCTTTTGCTCAGAAAAAACAAGTTCCTCAAACTACTCGCCTTTTGTTTGTCTTAGATGCTAGTGGAAGTATGAATTCGGCTTGGGAAGGCGACACACGCATTAATATTGCTCGTCAGATTTTATCCAATATGATAGATTCGATTGCTAATGTACCTTATGTGGAAGTTGCGATGCGTGTTTATGGTCATCAATTCAATTTCAAACAAAAAAACTGTCAAGATTCTAAATTAGAAGTGGCCTTTGGTTCAAGAAATAATAATCAAATTCGCTCTATGCTTGACGGTTTGCAGCCAAAAGGAACAACACCAATCGCTTATTCATTAGAACAAGCTACAAAAGATTTTCCAAACGATGGAAAAGATACAAGAAATGTAATTGTAATGATAACCGACGGAATAGAAGCCTGTGATGGTGATCCTTGTGCAATTTCAAGAGGATTACAAGAAAAAGGAATATTTTTGAAGCCTTTTATTGTAGGAATGGGAATTGAGCCGAAATACGCAAAGGGTTTTGAATGTATGGGACGTTTTTTTAATGCAAAATCTTCAAAACAGTTTAAAGGCTTTTTGCAAGAAGTAGTCAAACAAACATTAGGAAAAACAACTGTAACAGTCGAACTTTTAGATGAGAAAAAACAACCCAAAGAAGCTAATGTTCACATGGCATTCATTGACCAAGTAACCAAAAAAGCTCGTTATAACCTTGTTCATTTTAGAGATAAAGGAGGAAAAACAGATGAACTAGATATTGATGCCATTCCTACTTATGATTTGATTGTTTATACTACACCACCCATCGTACAAAAAAATGTAGAAATTATTGGAGGAAGACACAATGTAATCAAGGTAATGACACCTCAAGGAAAATTAAATATTGAACAAAAAGGTTCATTAGATTATTCGACAGGACATAGTGCCATTGTTCAGAAAACAGGAAGTAGTGAAATATTGGTCAATCAACAAGTCAATGAACCTCATAATTATCTGATTGGTAATTACAGAGTAGAAGTCTTGACACGCCCAACAACTATTTTTGATAATGTACAAATTAATCAAGGCAGAACAACCACTTTAAAAGTAAAAACACCAGGGGTAGTTACCATTTTGAATAAACTTTCAGGATATGGAAGTATTTATGTTGTCAATCAAGATGGAAGTGAAGAATGGGTAATGAACTTACCAGAAAAAGGAATTCCACGTACTAATTTTGCACTTCAACCAGGTCGTTATCGTTTTGTTTTTCGCTCTTCGGAAGCCAATGATAGTTCGTATTCAAAAAGCACATTTTTTACGCTTAGTGAAGGAGGTGCTTATACCTTAGATATTCTTAGATTATAATTTTTTTATAAAAAAACTTAGGTTTTTATTTTTGTAAAAGCCTAAGCTATTTTTTTAATTACTAACTTGTGGAGTTCAATTATTTTATTTATAATTTTCACTGACTCATACTATATTATTAGGCTTGCTATGAAAAAATGGCTTTTATTGCTATTTTTTGGAACAACTCTGATTCCTCTCTCATTTGCCCAACTAAATAAAGTGGATGAAGAGTGGAATAATACAGAGTTGATTTTTCTTTCTTCAACAGAAAATATACAACCTTATGAAAACCTTGTTACTTTATTAAGCAAAGGCACAAATGATTTGAATCAAAAAAGACTCAACTCTCTACAACAAAAAATTACAGATACAACTCAAACGACAATCAAAATACATTTCCATTGGTTAGAAGGTTACTTTTTTGAAGGTATTGGAAAACGAGGACTTGCATTAGAGCGTAACTTGAGAGCTTATAAAATAGCTAAAGACAATAATTTACTTCGTGAAAGAGCTTTTTCTGCTAAATTTTTGGCTGGTAATTATATTCATTTGGGATTAGAAGAACAGGCTATTATTTATGCATTAGATGCTTCACAAATTTTTACTAAAATAGATGATAAATTTAATAAAGTAATCTTACTGTATAAGATTGGGGATATTTATTATCAAGTTGAAAATTATCCAGAAGCTATCAAAAACTATAATTATGGATATAATTATGCCGTAAAAAATGGCTTTTTGTGGGAACAACGTTATACAGCAAATAATTTGGGAGTAGCTTATAGACAACTTGGAAAACTAGATTCTTCACTCTACTATTATAGAATAGCAAAACAAATTGCGACACAAATGCAGGATACAACAGCCCTTGCATTAGCAACTGGAAATATTGGAGAAATTCTCTACAAAAAGAAAAATTATGGACAAGCAATTTATTTATTAGAAGAAGATGTTCGATTGAGTAATCAATACAAAAACTGGGGTAGTGCTGCAAATGCTCTTGTTCTTTTAGGTAAAATTTATAGAGAAAAAAAAGACATTTCAAATTCTAGTATTTATTTGGATAGTGCTTACAGTATTGCTTCCAAACATAAATTAAACAAAACAATAGCCTCTATATATGAGGAACGAGCTAGATTATTTACAGAAATAGATAGTTTTCAGAGAGCTTTATATTTAGAACGTGCTGCAAAATTGATTCGTGATTCACTCAACCACCGTGAAATTGCTATTAATCTAGCAGCTATACAATCAGCATTTGAAAATGGGCAAGCATTTGCACAAGTCAAAGTTTTAGAAAAAGAAAATGAAAATAAACAAATCATAATTTTAGCAATTACGATTGGTCTTTTTGCTGCTATATTTTTCTTAAGTATTTTATTTTATCAAAATCAACAAAAAAAGCAACTCAATAAAAAACTAGTAGAAAAAAATAATGAAACAGTCCAACAAAACACCCAACTCATCACCCAAAAAGAAAAAATTGCAACTCTTAATTTAAAGCTCAATGATAAAGTAGAAAAACGAACAAAAGAACTTGAAATAAGTGTAAAAAGTGTCGCAGAAGCAAGACATGAATTAGATACTTTTATGTATAGAGCTTCACATGATTTGCGTGCGCCTTTAGTACGCTTAGAAGGCTTGAGTAATCTTTTGAAAATGTCTATGAATGGACTTGAAAATGATAGTAATATGCAGGTTATTTACGAAGTTCATACCTACATAGAATTATTTGATGCAACACTCAAACAAATGGATACGATGCTTCGAAGACTCATGCAACTTCATGATTTGGTAGAAGAAGAACTATCTTTTACAGAAATTGATAACTTACAATTATTTTTAGAAGAAGCCAAAACAGCAGCTTATGATTATGCTTCGAATGGAATATCTATCAAAGTCAAAATAGAAAGTCATAGCCAACTTATTACTGATAAAACATGGTTGAAACTGATTATTATTAATTTATTACGAAACTCTCTTATTTATCATAATATTAATGAAAAGCCCATAGTAGAACTTTTTATTAAAGTAGAAAAAGAACAGGTTTTGATAGAAGTTAGTGATAATGGAGAGGGAATTCCTACCGAACTTTTAGGTTCTATTTTTAATATGTTTGTGCGCTCTTCAGAGCGTTCGATAGGAAGTGGTTTAGGACTATATTTAGTCAAAAAAGCTGTAAATAAATTAGAAGGAAGTATTTTTTGCACCTCTATTCCTTTTCAAAAAACTACTTTTTCGGTTTATATTCCCAATCAAGATGCTGTCAGTTCGAATGCAATAAAGGGAAATGATATACATGATACTTTTGTTTTTGCTTAAAAAAAATAGGTTCAAACATTACTGCTTGAACCCATTTTTCAAATCTAAAGTTAGAAATTAATCATTAAATTCTACAAACTCATTTGACTTTTCGTGCCACTCTAAACCGTATTTGTTCAAATCTTCCATAAAAGGGTCAGGATTAAACTCTTCCACATTATAAACACCAGCTTTCATCCATTTTCCTTCCAACATCATTTTTGCACCTATCATCGCAGGTACGCCAGTTGTATAAGAAACAGCTTGTGCGCCAATTTCTTTGTAGGTTTTGGCGTGGTCGCAGTTATTATGAATGAAGAAATAAGCAGGTTTTCCATCTTTTTTCCCTCTAATATGACAACCAATAGAAGTTTGTCCTTCATAATTTTCTCCCAAAGAAGACGGCTCAGGCAAAACAGCTTTCAAAAACTGAAGAGGAACAATTTTCTGTCCTTGATATTCTACTTCATCAATTCTGGTCATTCCTACATTTTCCAATACTCTCAAATGCGTAATATATTCATCTGAAAAAGTCATCCAAAATCTAGCTCGTTTTAGTGAAGGGAAATTTTTCGTTAGTGATTCTAACTCTTCATGATACAACATAAATGATTTTTTAGGTCCTACTTCTGGATAATTAATCATTCTATTTACTTCCAAAGGCTCAGTTTCTTTCCAATCGCCATTTTCCCAATATTTTCCACGTTGAGTAATCTCACGAATATTGATTTCAGGATTAAAGTTAGTTGCAAATGCTTTTCCATGACTTCCTGCATTACAATCTACAATATCCAAAAATTCCATTCCATCTTTATCAAAATGATATTTGGCTGCATGTGCCGTAAATACTCCTGTAACACCAGGGTCAAAACCACAACCCAAAAGAGCCATAATTCCAGCGTCTTCGAATCGTTTTTTGTATGCCCATTGCCAGCTATATTCAAATTTAGCTACATCTTTTGGTTCGTAATTGGCAGTATCCAAATAATGCGTTTTTGTTTCCAAACATGCGTCCATAATTGGCAAATCTTGATACGGAAGAGCTACATTAATTACTAATTTTGGTTCAAATTTTTTGATAAGAGCAACCAGTTCTTGAACATTATCAGCATCTACTTTGGCAGTCTGAATATCTCTTCCTGTAAGTTCTTTTACTTCTTTTGCAGCAGCTTCTACTTTTGGAAGTGTACGACTAGCGAGCATAATTTCTGAAAAAACATCAGGCAACATTGCACACTTTTTGACAACCACATTACCAACTCCACCAGCACCAATAATTAATACTTTACTCATAATAATTTCTTTTTAAGATTTGAATTTGTGTTTTGAATCTCCTTTGAGAATAATAATTCAAAGATATTAAATAAATTTTGAAGTAATAAAATTAGAGTAGGGAAAATGGCTTGCCTTTTCCTTGTTAAGTAGGTGTAAAAGTTCTTTTTTTTCAGAATTTAGATTTTATAAGAATCTGAAAAGACCTTTTTAGAGATAATTTTAGTAAATTAGAATAACAAATTAAGATTTTAGATTTTAGAAGTTAAAATATACAACACAAACTGAAACTCTAACGTATTACTTATAATAAGCCTTACATACTAGCATTTCCCAAAGATTTATAAATCATGCATATTCATCAACTAGACCCACAACGACACGAAAAATTTCTTACTCAAGCACGTATTGACCCAATTACAGGCGATACTTTGGAGGCTGGCGACAAAATTGTGCTTTGTGCTGAATGTAAATCGGCTTTTCATACAGATAGTTGGTCGTATTTGGGAAATCGCCATTGTAATCAAACACGTACTCTTCCTGCCATTCCTCAAACCACTTCATTAGGACACTTTAAAAAGCGTTCGGCTGAATATTATAGCCGAGTAAACTCTAATTTTAAGATTAATGAAACACTACAAAACTTAAATGTAGTAAGTGCAGGACATCGTTTGGGAAGTGTTTTGATAGATTTGGCTTTGGTTTGGCTGATTCAGTTTGCACTTTCTTATACCCTTTCTCCTTTGCTTTGGACATACTTTTTATTGAGAGATTTTTCTTATAAAGGACGTTCATTGAGTTTAGGAAAAAATTTGATGAATATTGAAGTCGTAGAAGAAAGAGATGAAAACAGACTAAGTTGGTGGCAATCCGTTTTGAGAAATGCACCTATCGGAATTCCTAGATTAGCAGGTGTTTTTGGTGCGTATGCCTATAATTTTAGTTATAGTTTTGGTAACTCCTTTAATGTAGCTAATAATTTAGTTTCTGCGATTTTCACAATTATTCTAATTATTGATATTATTCTTCTTTTTGGAAACAACAAACGAATTATGGATAGAGCAATGGATTTGAAGAGTATTTTTAGGATTAGAAATAGAGAGAATAATTAAAATTAGAAAATACTTTTGTGCAAACTGACAAACTATTTTATGAAGGCATTTACAAATAAATCTTAATTATTTTTAATAAGTATTAAAGCAAATGCAATATAGTGAAAACTCTTCCAGTTTTGTACAGTTTTTTCGTAGCGTACTAAAAGTGTTTTAAATCCGTCTAACCAAGCATTAGTACGTTCTACAACAAAGCGATCTTGATACAACTTATCGTCCATAATGTACTCACTAACAGACAGTTTGCTACCTCTAGGATTATGTTTAACATTGGGAATAACTTCATAGTCTTCACATATTTGACGGAAACCTTTACAATCAAATCCTGCATCAGCATTTAAGAAAAGTGCATTCGTCTCAATTTTAGAACGCTCTAAATCAGCAAACATCTCTCTCATATTTTTTTCAATTTTATAGCTGTCATGGTGGTTTCCTTCCATAATTTGACTCATAGCCACAGGGATTCCTTTGCTATCTGTAAAAAAAAGTGCATTACTTGTTTTAGCTTTTTTACGTTTTTGATATCCTACTTTTTCACCTCCGTTATGGACACGAGTATGGCTACCATCTACTTGCATACTAGAAAGGGCTAGTTTGGATTTATTTTTAGTTAATAGAGCTGTCCAAAGTTTTTTCCAAGCTCCTATTTTTGACCATTTATTGAAGTGGTTAAATACTGCACTAGGAGAAATATCAATGTTAAAAAACTGTTGTACAGGAAGTTCTGACCACTGAGTGCCTGTTTTTAATTTATGGATAATAGCTTTTACGTAACGCCAAAGTTCTGCTTTCAGTTTCCGACCTCGCTTAGGTACAGGAAGATAAACTACTAAGTTTGTTTCGATAAATTCTTTGGTTAGATTGGTGATTGTCATAGTCGTAGTTGTTGATAGTAAATGAAAAATAGATAATTTTATTTATAACAACACTACGGCTTTTTAATAACTATTTAGATTTGTTCACACTTATTTGTAAATGCCTTCTATATGTATTCGGCTTGTAGCTGTGGTTTTCGTATTTAGTATTTTAGTTATGCTTTTTTTGATTCTGACTTTAAAATATTAGATTTGTGCTAATTTAGAAATCCAAATACACGGTAGGGATGCCGAATACATATTGTTCACTCGCAGAGTCAAGCGAGGGCAATCTTGCGAGCGACAGCAGGGGGTAAATATTTATAATACATTTTTGTAAACAAACCATACAGAAATAAAATTTGTTATATGAAAGAAGATAAAGCTAGTTCCACTGCTTACACAGTATTGCAAGGTCAACTTTTGAGTGCAATAAACCCAGCATACAAAGGATTAGTATCAGAAGAGACAGTAATTGTGGGTAAACAAATTTTGAATGCATCTGCTGAGGGTCGAAAACGTTTGAAACAACTAAATAGCAAAGTAACAAGATTTTTTGCTCCATTAGTTGAAAAGATATTAATGCCAGGTATAACTTTGCATTACGTTTTACGCAAACAATTTATTGAAGATGCTACATGTGAAGGAATAAAAAATGGTGCTACCCAAGTTGTAAACCTTGGAGCAGGTTTTGACACATTAGCATGGCGTTTACATAAAAAACACCCAGAAGTAAATTTTATAGAAATTGACCATCCAGCAACAAACAAACAAAAAGCAAAAGCTCTTTTTGATAAATCTCCTACTAACTTGCATTTGCTTCCTGTAGATTTAAGTCAAGAGGATACAGGTAAAACACTGAAAAACTTTCCATCTTTCGACTCAAATCGTAAAACTATTTTTATTTGTGAAGGTGTATTAATGTATCTGACCGAGTCGGAAGTAGTTAGTTTATTTAATACATTAAAAAATGTAACAAACCAACCAATAAACTTTATTTTTACTTGCGTTGAACCAATTGATAGCCCGAATAATAATGTTGGCGTTCTACTTCGCATCTATCTTAAATTTAAGTCGGAACCATTAAAATGGTTGTTAGAACAAAAAAATATGAAAGCCTTTTTGGATAAACAAAATTATGAAATCAATGATATTGCTGCAACAAATCAGTTGAAAAAACGTTACCTAAAAAACATCAAACATGGGGAGCTACATCATGGTGAATATCTAGTTTTCGCAGTATCAAAATAAAAGAAAATGCCTGTTCAAATCACATTAACAAATGACCCTGTACATATAGATAGTTTACTAAAAATACGACATAAAGTATTTAGTGAAGAAGAAAGTTTATTTAATCCTACACCAGATGGAAGAGTGATTGATAGGTTTGATGCATATAACACAACAAGCAATTTGGTTGTTTTAAAAGGAAATGAGGTTGTTGGTGGTTTGCGCCTTAATACGGACTCCCAAATGGGTCTTCCAGCCGATGACTATTATAATTTTCGTTCTCACTTGCCAGAAAAATATACATTGCTAAGTTGCAGTATGTTTTGTGTCACAGAGCCCTACAGAAATCAACATATTGCATTAAGTTTAATATTGATGGCTACTTATTTTGGTGCATCTCGTAATGTAAGCCATGTTATTGCACCTATAAATCCACCAATAGCAAAACTACTAACCCGAATTGGTTTTAAAGCTTTAACAGAAGAAACATTAAAAACTCCAAGTGGACTTGAGTTTTTACCCGTAATTCTAGATGTAAAAAATTTAACGGATTTTTTCTATAGCTTCGCTGAAAATAATCGACTCTATAATTTTCTTAAATCTTATACTTGTTTTTTTTACAAAAAAGGCGAATATATAATTCGAGCTGGAGAATTGGGGTATTCTGCTTTTGTGATTATTGAGGGTGAAGCAGAAGTAATAAATCCTGATACTGGTGAAATACTTGCTGTTGTTACACAAGGAGAAGTAGTTGGCGAATTAGCATTACTTACTGATGATGTCAGAACTGCTGATGTGGTCGCAAAAAATGATTTGCGTATTATGTCAATGGCAAAAACTGAATTTATTGAACATCTGACAAAAAATCCTGAGCATGCAATGCAAATGCTAAAAAGTATCGGAAATCGGATGAAAAAGACATTGAATAAAGGTCGTTAATGATTTTTTTGAACTCCACCTGTTCGTAACTGCCACCCTAAAATGTATTTAAGCATCACTCTTTGTATTTCATACTAACACAAGCGTGACACTTTTAGTTTTTATAGTTCTTAGTGTGATGCTAAGAACAGAAATAGCTACATAAAACCATAAAAAAATCCATTCCCCATCAAAAAAGATAGAAAGTGGATTTTTTTATTATAGAAGTTTGTAGGGAAAAGGCACGCTTTTTCCTACCCTAGCATTTACTTCTTAAAATCAGAAATAATAATTTTGCTAGAATTAGAATTGAAAGCTAAATCTGCTTTTTGCGTATTCTTTTGACTATTCTCTACTTGAATAATTTTTGGAACAGGAATTTCTAATTCTGAATGATTTCCTTCATTTACGCTAATATGAGGCGCAATAATCAAAGAAACAATAGACATAAGTTTAATCAAAATATTCATCGAAGGTCCCGAAGTATCTTTGAAAGGGTCACCTACTGTATCACCTGTAACGGCAGCTTTGTGAGGTTCAGAACCTTTGTAGTACATTTTGCCGTCAATTTCTACCCCTTTTTCAAATGATTTTTTAGCATTATCCCACGCACCACCAGCATTTGATTGGAACATAGCCATCAAAACACCTGACGAAGTAACACCTGCTAAAAGTCCACCCAAAATCTCAGCAGAACTCACATTTGCAAAAACTCCTTTGAAACCAAAACCTACCAAAATAGGAACAATAATCGCAATCGCCCCTGGTAACATCATTTCACGAATGGCAGCTTTTGTAGAAATCTGAACACAACGGTCGTAATCAGGCGTCCCTGTTCCGTCCATAATTCCTTTGATTTCTTTAAACTGACGACGAACTTCTTTTACCATTTCCATCGCTGCACGACCTACGGCAGAAATTGCCAAAGCCGAAAATACAAAAGGAATCATTGCACCTACTAAAAGTCCAGCCAAAACAGGAGCTTTATAAAGGTCAATCGCACTAATTCCAGAAATACCAACAAAGGCAGCAAAAAGAGCAAGTGAAGTAAGGGCAGCCGAAGCAATAGCAAAACCTTTTCCAACAGCAGCCGTAGTATTTCCTGCTGCATCCAAAATATCTGTACGCTCACGCACTTCAGGAGGTAAATGGCTCATTTCTGCAATTCCACCAGCATTATCAGCCACAGGACCAAAGGCATCTACGGCAAGCTGCATTCCTGTTGTAGCCATCATTCCTGCTGCTGCCATTGCAACACCATAAAACCCAGCTACTGCATAAGCTCCTACAATTCCAGCAGCCAAAACAAGCGTTGGAAGAGTTGTTGAGTGCATTCCGACAGCCAAACCTGCAATAATATTTGTCGCTCCACCTGTTGCAGATTGTTTAATAATAGAATTTACAGGTCCTTTTCCCATCGAACAAAAATATTCTGTAATGTAAGACATGGCTGCACCTACGGCAAGACCAATCGCAATTGCCCAAAATACTCCCATTGAAGAAAACGTAAAGCCTCTAAAACTCATGCTTTCAGGCAACATCCAATCTACCAAAAAGTAAGAAGCAATTACAGTAAGTAAAATTGCAGCCCAGTTTCCAATATTTAGAGCTGTTTGTACATTTCCACCTTCTTTTACACGAACAAAGGCAGCACCAACAATAGAAAAAATTGCTCCCAAACCTGCTATCATCATTGGTAACAAGATTGGAGAAAGTCCATTAAACTCATCAAAAACTTTTATTTCTCTACCCAAAATCATGGCAGCCAAAATAGTTGCTACATACGAACCAAAAAGGTCTGCTCCCATTCCTGCTACATCTCCTACATTATCTCCTACGTTATCTGCAATCGTTGCAGGGTTACGAGGGTCATCTTCTGGAATCCCTGCTTCTACTTTTCCTACAAGGTCAGCTCCTACATCAGCAGCTTTTGTATAAATTCCTCCTCCTACACGAGCAAAAAGAGCAATACTTTCAGCCCCCAAAGAAAATCCTGTCAAAACTTCAAGAGCCATTTCCATTTCAAAACCATTTACTCCTGCTCCTACACGCTGCACAAAATACCAGTAAAAAGCAATAAAAAGAGAACCAACTCCCAAAATAGCCAAACCAGCAACACCCATTCCCATGACTGCGCCACCTGTAAAAGAAACATCTAAGGCTTTAGAAAGACTTGTCTTTGCAGCTTCTGCTGTTCTTACATTGGCTTTTGTAGCGATACGCATTCCAATAAAACCTGCTAATGCAGAAAAAACAGCACCAATAATAAATGAACCTACAATCGCAGGATGTGAATTTGCACTTGTCATTCCTAAGAAAAACAAACCCAAACAAGCAATGACTACAAAACCAGCCATTACTTTGTATTCAGCCTTTAAAAATGACATTGCTCCTTCGGCAATGTAGCGAGCAATCGTAGTCATTCTTTCGTCGCCAGCAGGTTGTTTGCTGACCCAAGCCGAACGAATAGCTGTATAAATAAGCGCAAGAACCCCAAAAAGAGGCACTAAGTAAATGATATTTTCCATTAAAGAGGGATAAAATTAAATTGTAAATTGAATTTGTGTATTAGACTAACAAAAATTCTTATTTTTTATGAGAATTCAAATAAAAATTTTGCCTTTTTTGTAAATTAAAGGAAATTATATGGATTTATAAAGAGAATTGTACAAAAAAACTCTTTCTACTTCGTTTGAGTAAAAAGAGTTTTTCAAAGTAATTAGATTATTGTTTTTTAGATTGCTTATTTAGTCGTTCTAAGTAGTTAGACATAATTATCGTAACAATTTTCCTTTATATATAGTAAAATCAATTTTATACTTTTTACTATTGTATTTTTTTAGAATATTTTTTACAGCTTGATGTAAGTCTTCTTTACTCGTGAAATCTTGAGGTCTTAACCACTCTATTTTGATTTTTCTCCATAGTGTTTCTATGGGATTCAAATGTGGACTGTAAGAAGGTAAGTAGAAAATAAGTACTCCTTTCTCTTCCCATTCCTCTATTTTCTCTTCTATTTCTTTAGAAATATGCCAAGGTCCATTATCTAACACTAGAACAGTCGTTTTTTCAATTGTTTCTACAAACTGATCTATACAATCAATGATAACTTTAGAATTAATGTTTTGGGTGCTTACAAAACTGCTTAGTTCTCCACGCAAGTTAAGCAATCCAAATACATTTAAATTACCTCCCTTACTACTTTTAATGCCTACTTGTTCTCCTATTCTACACCAACCATAAGGAACATTGGGTTCTAAATTGAAGGAAGACTCATCACAAAAACGCAAATCTATACAGCCTGCTAAAAATAAAAGAATGAGAAATTCTAAACTACGTTTTTTTTCTTCATATACAACAGGGTCAGGTTTCTTAACAGTTACTTTTCTGAAGCGTTTCCAACACCATTTTTTTTTTAAGCAACCTTTTTAAAGTCTTGACTGACATAGATTTACCCAATTCCTCTTCCAATTGAGAAACAACTACTTTCAAACTTTGAGGACTGGCTTCAACTAGAGATTCTACTTTATTCATTTCTTCTTCATTATCTATACGAAGAATAGGGCGACGACCTTGTCCTTTACTCGTCTCTAATCCTGCTATGCCCTCTTTTTCATACCGATTAAACCAACGAATAACTAATTGGCGAGTAACTTGATAAAAATCCATTATCTCACTAACCTTTTTTCCTTGATGGCTTAAAAGAATGTAATGACAACGAGTACGGAAAGTTGATGATTTACCTTCTTTCCAACCTTGCTCTAAGGAAGATACTTCCTCTATACTCAAACTAATAAAACGTTTTTTTCCTCTCATAAAACAAAGATAAAAAAAATATTTAATAATTTTGTCTAACTACTTATAAGGGAAGGTTCAGTAACTTGTATTCTTCCCAATTCATTTTCTAAATAAAGTTCTTTTTTGTCATCTTGAGGCTTCTCAGTTTCAACAGTTATCCAATATTCGTTTTCTATATTGCTATCTTGTGCAAAAATAAAACGTATGCTATCTTGTTGATTCTGCTTATTAGTGTGAAAAAGTGTAACATAAAAAGCATCGGTGGGTGAAGAATGATGTGCTGGTAACTCCCTCAAATTAGATAAATGAGTAATAAGAATTGATGACAACTCTTTTTCTAAAGGTTCATTATTTACTGAAACAGTAATGTTATTTTGTCCAGCAAATTTTCTTATATGTTTTAGATAATCAGCCTGTATTGAATTAGAAATAGCTACAAAAATGAATAACACTAAGATAACTTGCCCCATCAAAAAATAACCTGTATTTTTTTTCTTCTCTCTTATTTCTGGATTTCTAATATCAATAGAGTAAATAAAAAAGCCAAATCCTATGACTGCAATACAGCCAGAAAGTATAAATATATATTTGTATAAACTCGCTAAAAAATAAACTATTTCCATTTTGAAGTATTGATTTAAAATTTTACCATTCTTCCTGCCTTCTCCAAGTAGCACCATATTCATTGACCAATACATTATCAAAGTAATCAGCTCTTTCTAAGAGATTTTTAACTAAATCTACGGCAGTTTGAAGTTTTAGGTATTGTCCAAAAATAGAAAAAGATAGAATTATATCTTGTCCATTTACACTAAAACGAAGCCCTTTCAAAGAATGATTTTGCTGCAATAAAAAAGAATAGGTATCGCCAATATTATCTTTAGGAAGATTACACAAATAAGCATCGCCAAAAATATAACCACTTTCAGGGTTGTAGGTAAGGTTTATTGTTGCGCTTCCTTCTACCATTTCCCAACGGTTTGCACCAGCACGAGCCAAACTTGCATTTTTGCCTAATTGTGTAATTAATTCTTCTATCAAATGTGCAATTCCGACAGGCGTATAAACTTCTTTTGTAAAATCAATAAGTTTTGAGCCACAAGAAGGACAATAAGAATTTTGAATCTTAGGAAGCAAAATAACATTGGTACACGAGCCACAACGAACAGCTTTTTCTCTCCCAAAATTCTCAAAATCATTTAGTGTTTCCTCCAAATAATTGGAAGGCAGCGCAAAACCCAAATCTGTTCCCTCTCTATGAATAAAGGTATTTACACCAATTACTCGCCCTGCATTATCTACTAAAGGACCTCCACTATTACCAGGATTGATGGCTGCATCTACTTGAATGTAATTAATGCCGTTGTGTAATCGTTTTGCTTTCGAAATTATTCCTTGTGTAGTGGTATATTTGAGTCCATAGGGGTGTCCGATGGCTACAATAGTTTCTCCATCTCTCAATATTTCTTGTGAATAATCAATGGTAGGCATTTTTATTTCTGACTCGGAATGAGGCGCAACCAAAAAAGCCAAATCCAGCCGAGTATCTGTAAAACAAACCTCTGCAAGCTGTTTAGGGACATTTTTCCCACTTATTGCTACTTCTGCACATCCTTCAATAACATGATGATTAGTAACAATAATATTATGATTACGAAGATAAAACCCTGTTCCAGAGCCTTTGGGAGTAGCAATTTGAATGACTACCTCTTTATAAATTTCGATGGTTTGATACATAAATAAACATAGAGAATTGACAAAAATACTTTTCAGAAAGCAGCAAAAAACAAAGATAGATTATAAGTTACTCAAAAATAACGTTCTTTTTTAGACTTATTCTATAAATAGTCTCTAATTTTCTAAAAAGTAATGTTGCGTAATAGAAAAATAGCTTTGTCAAAATGGCTTTTTCTAACTAAATTACTCTTTAATTACAAACATCAGACAGTCCAATTATTTTTCTATGAAAAAATCTACAAAAAAAATATTTCTATTTTCTTTTTTTATTATTCTCACTTTTTCAATAGGAGGCTGTGTCAGTTGGTGGCAAGATTGGAATGCCCCAAAAACAATGTTACAGAAGCGAAAACTGATAGAATCTAGCTTAGTTTTGCTTCATAATAAAAGTAATCATATCCCTCTTCAAAATCTGGCTAAAGAGAGAAAAGCTATTGTTAGTATTTCGGAGAAATCATTTTCTATTTTTGAAGAGAATATCAATTTGTATGCTGACTTTACAAGTTTTCATATTATTCCTTCTGGAGATTCTCTAAAACTTGCTGCTGATTTTCAGAGTTTGGATAATTTTAATGAAATTATTTTTTTGATAGGGAAAAATGATAAAATAGATACACTTTCTAATTTTATAGCTCATCAGATTTCTATCTTTGCTTCTTCAAAACCTGTTTCTGTGGTAGTTTTTGAGAATAGAAGTTTTATAAAAGGAAATCAAAAAAATCTTTTACTAACAAATGCTCTTTTATTCTGCCCTGTTTATAATTCAATTTCAGAAGAATTATCAGCTCAACTTCTTTGTGGTGGAGTAGCTGCAAGAGGAGTTTTGGAAAATGAGATTTTACCCAATTTTGAAGAAGGAAGTGGGATTTTTACGAAAAAAAACAGACTAAAATATACCATTTCAGAAGAGGTAGGAATAAAATCACAAGACCTTCGACTTATAGATACACTTGTTTTGGAGGCAATGAATGCAAAGGCAATGCCGAGCGCACAAGTTTTGGTGGCTGTGAAAGGAAATGTTATTTATCAAAAAGCATTTGGTTTTCATACTTACGATTCTACTACAAAAGCAGAAAAAAGTGATATTTACGATTTGGCTTCTGTTACCAAGATTTTGGCTTCAACGACTGCATATATGGCTATTTATGACCAAAATCGTTTGCCTTTAGATTCTACTCTATCTCATTTTTTGCCTTTCTTTAAAGGTACAAATAAAGATACATTAGTTTTGAAGGATATTCTGACACATCAAGCCCAATTATTTCCTTTTATTGATTTTGGACACAAAGAAACACGAAATCATAAGGTTCTTCCAAGAGATATTTTTAGAAATAAGAAAGAAAAAGGTTTTGAAACGCAGCTTGCCGAAAATCTTTTTATAAAGACAGATTATTACGAAGAAAATATGCTCAAAATCATTGCAGATTCGAAACTGTGGGCAACAAAAGAATATAAATACAGCGATTTGGGTTTTATTTTATCTCCCGAAATTATTGAAAGAATAGCACAAGAGGAATTCAGTAACTTTCTTCAAACTCATTTTTATAAACCTTTATCTGCACCTACACTTACTTTCAGACCTTTAGAAAAGTTTTCAAGAAATCGAATTGTTCCTACTGAAAGAGATTCATTGTTTAGAAAGGAGTTAGTTTGGGGAACTGTTCATGATGAAGCTGCTGCCATGCGTGGTGGAGTTTCTGGTCATGCAGGACTTTTTGGAAATGCCAATGATGTAGCCAAAATTTTACAGCTATTTTTGAATGGGGGAAGTTATGGAGAAGCTACTTTTTTCAAGCCAACTACGATTGCAGAATTTACACGTTGTCAGTTTTGTGAAGATGGAAACAGACGAGGATTAGGATTTGATAAACCTCTTTTGGAATGGAGTCCGAATGGAAATACAGCAAAAGATGCCTCTGCGCTGAGTTATGGGCATTTTGGTTTTACAGGAACAATGGTTTGGGTTGATCCTGCAACTGAAATGATTTTTGTTTTTCTGTCTAATAGAGTTTATCCCACACGAGAAAGTAAAATGCTCATGAACCTTAATACTAGAACGAGAATACAACAAGTGATTTATGATGCAATTAAAAATTAGGAAATAAAAAAACTCTTTTCTACATACTAGGAATTCTCTTGTACACAATTTGAGTTATTTATAATTTTATATCAAATCATAATTCTATGAAAGATAATTTTTCTCAGCACTCTAAAAGTTACTCTATTTATCGTCCTTCTTATCCCAAAGAAGTTTTTGAAATTATCTATTCTTATTTGGATAAAAAACAAAATGCTTGGGATTCTGGGACTGGAAACGGACAGGTGGCTGATAAGTTGGCGCAAGATTTTGAAAAGGTGTTTGCTACAGATATAAGTCAGAATCAAATCAAAAATGCTGTTCAAAAAGAAAATATATTTTATGCTATCGAACAGGCAGAAAACTCTTCTTTTAAATCTGATTTTTTTGATTTAATTATTGTAGCACAGGCTATTCATTGGTTTGATTTTGATAAATTTTATCAAGAAGTAAACAGAACACTCAAAAAAGAAGGAGTTTTTGTGGTTTTAGGATATGGCAAGTTAGAAGTTAATGAAGAAATTGATGCCATCATTAACAAATTGTATTACGATATTTTGGGTAAATATTGGGATAAAGAAAGAAAATACATTGATGAAAATTATCAAATAATTCCTTTTCCTTTTAAAGAAGTAGAGCTGAAAAAAAATAAGAAATTATTTAATGAGCTAGAATGGACATTAGAAAACTTAATAGGATATTTGAATACATGGTCGGCTGTAAAACATTATAACAATAAAAATTCAAGTAATTTAAAGAATGATGCTGTAGAAATAATTTATCAAGATTTAGAAAATGCATGGAAAGATAAAGAAGTCAGAACAGTGAAATTTCCAATATTATTGAGAATAGGCACAATTACAAAATAAATAACTGCTTAAAAATCAGATGTTTACATTTTTATCATAAATAATCAATGATTTATAATCAAAAAGGGAACTTTAAGAGAGGCTAAAAGGGTTGAGATTGCATAATTAGAGCAAAAATTTTAAAAATAGATTAATTCTAGTATTAAAAAATTACAATAAATTTTGGCTCTTCCGACTTTTTAGCGATTATATGAATTTGACTATCATTCTCAATCTAAAATTTTGAAAGTTTCTAAACCCATACCCACTCCTTTTGAGGGTCTTAATTTTATTATTAATTCCCTCTACTATTCCGTTAGAATATCTATCTTTGAAGAAATTAATAATATCATTTTTCCAAGAATTAAACGTATTTATAAATCTATTTAGAGCCTTATGATTTATTTTTTGAGCTTCTTCTATCCATTGGTCTAGTAGTTTTTTAGCTTCTTGTTTACTCAAATCAGTATTAAATATATTTTGTAATTCCACTTTCATAAAATACACCTGTCTAAGCGTTGAGCTAAACCTAAACGCTTTAAGTAAAACTCGTCTTTCTTTATAAGTAAGGTCTTTCCATGCCTTGTATAAAAGCCATTTTATTTGCTTGAAATGAACGTTTTTATCATCTTTTCGTCGTAATTCTTTACGAATGCTATCTAGCACTTTATTACAATGCTGAAAAAAATGAAAGCGATCTATTACTACATCAGCGTTAGGAAATACTTCTTTTGCTGTATTTGAAAATCCCTCCCACATATCACAAGAAAATACTTCTATACTAGTACAAAAAACTTCGCCTTTGGATAAAAAATAGGCTTTTAAATACTCTTTATTACGGTATTCTAAAATATCCCAAACTTGACCTGTATCTAAATCTACTAAAACAACAGCATATTCCTTTTTTCCTTTTTTGTAAGCAAATTCATCAATACCTAAACGTCGAGGAAAATAATCTAGGTGTTTTTTTATCTCACGTTTACTATAGGTTTTAAAAATACCATCTAAAACATCCCAAAGTATGTTTTCTCGGATAGCTACTTCTTTGAAACTGCTATCTTTCAAACATAAATAAAGATATTTTTCCAAACGATGAGTTTGATTTTTTTGCTTAGAAACAAAACTAAAAACTTCTTGAAAGTAACGAGTACAATCTTGACAATGAAATTGACGAGAAGTTAAGTGTAAATAAACCTCTTTGTCTAAAATATTTCGGTCACGAACAATACGTTCTGAAGTAGAAGTCACTTTATTGCACTTTTTCAAGCAATTAGGACAAATAGAATCGGCTAAATTACTTTCTCCATAAATAGTTAAGCGAAGTGGAGAAGATTCTATTTTCGTTACTGAAAAATCTGAAAAACCTAATAAAATTGCTATTGTGTTAGTATCCATAGAAAGGCTAAATTAAGAAATTATCGCTAAATTGTCGGAAGAACCTAAATTTTTAATTTTTAGTCGAATAAAAAGCCATTTTTGGTGTAATTATAGAACACTTGAAAGTAAATGAAGATAATTATCAAAAAATATGTTAAATTTTAAGGTTTGTGTGTGCATTTTTTCAGTTTTTAGCGTCTTATATACAGAAGGCAGAGAAAATAAATAAAATGTGATATGCAACCAAAATACAACTTTCTGACTCTTCTAATTACAAGGACTTCAAAACAGTTCACTTACTTATCTTAACAAACACAACTATTAAATTCTATCTATTATGACAACTACAATCTTAACTTGGGTAAAACCATAATTATTTAGTGAATTATTCGGCTTTAATTTAAAAAATAAAAAGATTTCAATAAATTAAAACCTGTATAAATTCTGAACCCTTTAAACTACCATAACAATTTATGAAACAAATTTTATGTGTACTGCCTCTACATATTGAGTTAGCTAACTAACTACTTCTTAGATTTTTATGATTTTTGAAGTAGTTTTTTTATGTCTTTATGTAGCGTAACTTTTAAAGAGCAAAAGGCATAAAAAAAACCATTTCTCATACAAACAAGAAATGGTCTTTTATTTATGATAAGCGAAAATGAAACAAAATTGCAGTCGGCGCAAAAAATTGATAAGTCAATAAATAATTAAAAATTACAAACTGAAAGAATAAAACTACAATTACATTCGCATTTTCGACGGAATGGCAAGTTTGCCTTACACTATTAAGACCCAACGAATCATAAAAGGGTTGCACAAAGCTATCTTTTTTTATGAAAAAATCAAAATAAGTGTTTATAAACCTTTATAACCATCTATAAACCTAAAGATTTCAAAAATGCTTCTTGTTTTGGTTCTCTTCCCAAAAAGTTCTTAATTTGACTCATTTCATCTTCACTCCCTCCTTTTGAAAGAACTTTATCTACATATTTTTTGCCTATTTTGGGATTCAATAATCCTTCTTTCTCAAAAATAGAAAACATATCTTCAGCATATACTTTTGCCCATAGGTAACCATAATATCCTGCTGCATAGCCCATCAAGTGTCCAAAACCTGAAGCAAAATCTGTTTCTTCTACTGGTGGAGTAAGTGTAATTTGGCGTTGAAGTTTATTAAATAACTTGCTTGGAGATTCATCTGTAAGTGGGTTGTAGTTGTCGTGTAAAGTAAGGTCGAATGTTCCATACAAAATCTGTTGAAGTGTAAATAACCCAGAACCTACATTTCTAGCAGCCACCATTTTATCAAAAAGTTCTTTAGGTAATACTTCTTCTGTTTTGTGATGAAATGCAAAGTCTTTCAAAATATCATAATCCCACGCCCAGTTTTCGAAAAGCTGTGAAGGTACTTCTACAAAATCTCGTACTACACTTGTTCCAGCAAAGGCTGCTAAAGCTGATTTTGTTAAAAGTTGATGCAAACCATGACCAAACTCATGGAAAACAGTCGTTACTTGGTCGTGCGAAAGAAGTGAAGGCGAATCAGAAGTAGAAGGAGGAAAATTACAAACCAATGCTGTATGTGGCATTTGATACCCTCTAGTAGTTTCTCTTCCCGAAACTAATCCAAAACAAGCTGCATGGCTATATTTATTTGGTCGTGGGTATAAATCCAAATACATTTTTCCTAAAATAGCATTCTTTTTTCGGACTTCATAAACTACTACATCTTCGTGCCAAACAGAATGATGATACATTTTGACAAAATCAATTCCAAAAAGATCTTTACAAATCTTGAAAATTCCTTTAAAGACATTATTAAGTTCAAAATATTGCTTTACTTCTTCTGCATTCAAATTATAATTTTTCTCTAAAAGAATATTATTATAAAATCCTGTTTCCCAACCTTGTAACTCTTCTTTCCCTTCTGTGATACTCAAAAGTTCTTTATAATCTTTTTCTGCTTTTGGCTTCACTTTTTTAGTCAATTCTTCTTCAAAATCCCAAACAGTACGAGGGGTTTTTGCCATTCTTTCTTCAATGACGTATTGAGCATACGTTTTATAACCCAACAAATTAGCCATTTGATTACGAAGAGCAATCGTTTTGATAAGTACACCTGTATTTTTTGGATTTCCTTTATTCAAATATTTGATATATAGCTCTTTACGCCATTTCTCACTTTTTGCATAACGCATAAATGGACGATAAGAAGGAGAATCTAATGTAATTTTATACATTCCATCTTCCATTTGATGACGTTTTTTGTAGTCTTCTGGAAGCCCTTCTATATCTTCTTCTGAGATAATAATTTGGTCTTGATGCTCTGCAATATTTCTTGAAAACTCATTAGCAAGGTCAGATAATTGATCTTTTAGGTTTCTTAATGCATCTCTATCTTGCTGCACAAGAGCAAAGCCATTGCGTTCGAATTCTCTGACAGTTTCTTTGATAAATTTCTTTTTATAACCTTTTAGCCAACGAGCATCATCGGATAAACTATATTTTTTGATAGCTTTGTATAATTCTTCGTTGAGCGAAAGACCATTTCCGTATCTTTGCAAAACTTGTATGCTTTGGTTGGCTTGTTTGTAAACTCCTTCATTAGAAGATGTATGAGCAAGAAGAAAAATAATACCTGAGATACTGCTTAATTTATGGGTAAGCTCGTCCCATTTTTCCATTTTCATTTCGAAAGTCTGTGCATCGCCTCCTAAAATGACAGCTAAGGCAGCATCAGATTTACGAATAATTTTGTCTGTAATGTATCGAATGCTTTTGGCATCAATTTCTTCAAAATTAGGGGAAGAATAAAAAAACTCAAAATAAGACTCCATAGAAGATAGTTGTAGTAATAATAATTATTTTCATTATACTTTTTTTTTGTAAAAAAAAGTATATAACATTAATTTATTCATCATAATTAGATAAATAAATTATAAATGCTATTTATATAGTTTTAAATTAGTGGACTTTATTAGTTATTCTAGTAAATATGCTTATTTTCCTTGATTTAAAGAATTAGTTAGTGAAACTATTTAAAAAAATAAAATGGTCTTTCTTGGGTGTTGCTGCGTTAAAATACGAATAAAAATATTCTCAGACCTATTTTTAAATAACGTCATTAATTAAAAATCCTATATCAAAATTATTGATTAAATAGGTTTAAATTAATTTTTATTAAAACACATCCTACAATTAGCTTAAAAACTCTGTATCTTAATATGTATATATTTATATTTTAACTCAATAACACCTTTATTTTTTCTTTTTATCAAAAAACAATACTTAAAGAAATTATTTAGTAAAAGTACGTCAAAAAATTTAATTTAGTGTGTTAATCAACATATAAAAGACACATTTGTAATTTTTTTTTGCTTTTGTCGCCTTTAAATCATTATTTTTTGACTGGATAGTGGGTAAAAATTACTTACTTCTTACATTTTTATAAAATTTACAAAAATACAAATGGCTCTTAATCGAATTTGGATAGGTTTTTTTCTTGTTGCTTTTGTCTTTGCTGTTTTTCAGCTTTTTACAGGTGATATAGAAGTTTTTTCTAAGATTACAAACTCTACTTTTGAAAGTGCAAAAATAGGTTTCGAAATCTCTCTTTATCTAACGGGTGCAATGGCTCTTTGGTTAGGTATTATGCGAATAGGTCAAGAAGCTGGTGCAATAGAGGTATTAGCAAAACTTGTCAGTCCATTATTTAAGCATCTTTTTCCAGAAGTTCCAAAAAATCATGCTGCTGTTGGTGCAATGCTCATGAATTTTTCGGCAAACATGCTAGGATTAGATAATGCAGCCACACCATTGGGATTAAAGGCAATGGAAGAGTTACAATCTTTAAACCCAAAACCTGAAACGGCTAGTAATGCACAAATTATGTTTTTGGTTTTAAATACTTCAGGTCTGACTATTATTCCTGTTTCGGTAATGGTATATAGAGCGCAAGCTGGGGCTGTTAATCCTGCTGAAATATTCGTTCCTATTCTAATAGCAACCTTTTTTGCTACATTGGCTGGTATTTTGGCTGTCGGAGTCAAACAAAAACTCAATCTCCTACATCCTGTTGTAATTGCTTACTTGGGTGGACTTACAGCTTTTATTTCATTTATTACTTGGTTTTTTAGTACACTGCCACAAGAAAAAATTAGTTCGTACTCTTCTGTTGCTAGTAACTTTATTTTATTTGGAGTAATGGTTGGTTTTATTGCTTGGGCTGCTTTTAAGAAAGTAAATGTCTATGAAACTTTTATTGAAGGAGCAAAAGAAGGGTTTTCAATTGCCATAAAAGTAATTCCTTATCTTGTTGCTATGCTTGTTGCTATTGGAGTTTTTCGTGCTTCGGGAGCTATGGAAATGCTAATTTCTGGAGTAAGTTGGTTTATTTCTTTATTTGGTTTTGATACTGAATTTGTAAAAGCTTTGCCTGTTGCGATTATGAAACCATTGAGTGGAAGTGGTGCAAGAGGGCTTATGATTGATGCTTTTACGACACATGGAGTGGATTCTTTTGTTGGAAAAGTAGCTGCAACACTTCAAGGCTCAACCGATACTACATTTTATGTTTTGGCTGTTTATTTTGGAGCTGTCAATATCAAAAATACAAGATATGCTGTTAGTTGTGGTTTGATTGCTGATGGTGTGGGAATAATTGCTGCTATTTTGTTGAGTTATTTATTTTTTACTTAGCAAGTAGCACATTTTTCTTTCCATTTTTCTTTTTCTTCATTACTTTCTTTATATCCAGATTCTACTGCAAGTTTCCAGTCTTTGCAAGCTGCTTCAGTATTTCCTTGTTTGTAATGAATTGAACCTTTTTTATAAATGGATTTATTATGTTTCTCATCGATTTTTAGAATCTCTTCTATGATTCCTAATGCTTCTTCATAGTGTTCTAAGCCAAACAAAGCATATACTTTTCCATAAAGAGAGCTTACTTTCTCATATTCTTTTGTTATACATTCTTCAAAATCGGCTCTTCCGACTTTTTAGCGATTATATGAATTTGACTATCATTCTCAATCTAAAATTTTGAAAGTTTCTAAACCCATACCCACTCCTTTTGAGGGTCTTAATTTTATTATTAATTCCCTCTACTATTCCGTTAGAATATCTATCTTTGAAGAAATTAATAATATCATTTTTCCAAGAATTAAACGTATTTATAAATCTATTTAGAGCCTTATGATTTATTTTTTGAGCTTCTTCTATCCATTGGTCTAGTAGTTTTTTAGCTTCTTGTTTACTCAAATCAGTATTAAATATATTTTGTAATTCCACTTTCATAAAATACACCTGTCTAAGCGTTGAGCTAAACCTAAACGCTTTAAGTAAAACTCGTCTTTCTTTATAAGTAAGGTCTTTCCATGCCTTGTATAAAAGCCATTTTATTTGCTTGAAATGAACGTTTTTATCATCTTTTCGTCGTAATTCTTTACGAATGCTATCTAGCACTTTATTACAATGCTGAAAAAAATGAAAGCGATCTATTACTACATCAGCGTTAGGAAATACTTCTTTTGCTGTATTTGAAAATCCCTCCCACATATCACAAGAAAATACTTCTATACTAGTACAAAAAACTTCGCCTTTGGATAAAAAATAGGCTTTTAAATACTCTTTATTACGGTATTCTAAAATATCCCAAACTTGACCTGTATCTAAATCTACTAAAACAACAGCATATTCCTTTTTTCCTTTTTTGTAAGCAAATTCATCAATACCTAAACGTCGAGGAAAATAATCTAGGTGTTTTTTTATCTCACGTTTACTATAGGTTTTAAAAATACCATCTAAAACATCCCAAAGTATGTTTTCTCGGATAGCTACTTCTTTGAAACTGCTATCTTTCAAACATAAATAAAGATATTTTTCCAAACGATGAGTTTGATTTTTTTGCTTAGAAACAAAACTAAAAACTTCTTGAAAGTAACGAGTACAATCTTGACAATGAAATTGACGAGAAGTTAAGTGTAAATAAACCTCTTTGTCTAAAATATTTCGGTCACGAACAATACGTTCTGAAGTAGAAGTCACTTTATTGCACTTTTTCAAGCAATTAGGACAAATAGAATCGGCTAAATTACTTTCTCCATAAATAGTTAAGCGAAGTGGAGAAGATTCTATTTTCGTTACTGAAAAATCTGAAAAACCTAATAAAATTGCTATTGTGTTAGTATCCATAGAAAGGCTAAATTAAGAAATTATCGCTAAATTGTCGGAAGAACCTCAAAATCTTCTAAAGAAAGCTCATATTTTTCTAAACCTGCACGAATTGCACCTCTTTGATAATAGACTTTTTTGCTTTCTAAGAATGAATGATTAAAGTAAATAGAAATTACTTTAATAGCAATCGGAATAAACCATTTTATGACTCTAAAAATGTGAGTAAAAACGGTTTTTATCATAAAAAAGACATTATCAATTTCTTTTTGCTGTGGTCTTCCTTTAAAAAGATACTCCCATTCTTTGTTTATTTCCTCAAACTTTTTCCTATCTATACTACTTTTTACTTTCTCATCTCTTTCTTCCAATAATTCTAAAGCTTCTGTCAAATACTGTTCGCCTTTTTCCAAATCTGATTTTAATTTTTCTCGTTCATCTTTTGAGGCTTTGTAATAAATACCATAAGTCGCATTTCCAAAAATATATTTTTTCAAAGCAACTGCACGCCCTTTTTCAAGATGATTTTTGAGTAAATTATAGGAAGTTTTCGGATTAAAATAAAGACCAATTTTGGCTACCGTAATTCTGAAATTATAAATTAGCCATAAAAGCCAAATACAACCCAAAACACCAAAAAAAATAGGAAATTCTGTAATAACTTGATAGGCTTTGTACGCAAAAAAACAGAGTACACCCAGTCCAATTATTCCTCCTATAATTTCTAAAATTTCTTGATGTCGTTTCATTGTTTTTTAGGTTATGATTCCTTACAATTCTCCTCATACATTTTCTGACTAAACTCTACATCTCCCAGTTCAATTCCACGTTTCCAATCTTTACAAGCCAAATCTGCATCGCCTAATTTGTGATAGGCACAGCCACGAACATATAATAATCGCCATAAAATAGTTTGATTGCTGCTTTTTTGTACTTCTTCAATCGAATTAGTGCAATTTTCTAAAGCATTTCTGTAAAAATCATAGTTACCTAAATCTAGTAAAATTTTAGATTGAATACACAAAAAATCAGGCGTTCCGAAAAATAAGCCACTAGAAATGCCTTGATTGTATTCCTGTTCTTTGTCATTTATATTTTCTAAAAAAAGTGCTTTTTCTTCATCATAATCTTGTAAAAACTTATCGTCTGGATAAAGTATTTTCTTTGTTTTTATCCAATAGAGAACAGGTTTTCCTTGCAAATAAAACCAATCCATTATGTTATTGATTTTTTTGATAAATTCTACTAGATAAAGCCAAGAAGATTTAAGAAAAGCTATAAAGTCATTATTATTTTTGTAAAACTCATCTATTTGTGATTCTAATGAAGCCTTGTTTTTCCCTTTAAAAAGTGGTGTAGAAGTAGTATTTTCTGAACTTTCATTAATTTTAAAATCAACTTTTTTATAAAAATATTCTTCCATTGATTTAAAAAAATATTTTTCTGCTTTCGGATAATCTGCTCTATCAAAATAATATTTTCCCAAAAAATAATTTTCTGTTATCACAAAACTACCTTTGTCTTTTTTGTCTTTAAAGAAATAAGGAATTAAAGAAGGCTTGTATGCTAAAGCAAAACGACCTACTATAAAACGCCAAAAAAGGACTGAAAATAAAAATGCAAAAGGTAGTAAAGACAAAATACTACTCCAAAAATTTGTTTTATATCCTAATAACCAAGCAACAAAAGGTACTCCTACAAACATAGCTAATGCAGGAATAAAATAATCAAATTTTAATTTATTTTCTTCTTTCTCCATTTCAAAATCGATTTAATATTGTTTTATAAACTGTTACAATTCTCCTCATACATTTTCTGACTAAATTCTACATCTCCCAGTTCGATTCCACGTTTCCAATCTTTACAAGCCAAATCTGCATCGCCTAATTTGTGATAGGCACAGCCACGAACATATAATAATCGCCATAAAATAGTTTGATTGCTGCTTTTTTCTACACAGTCTATAATTTCATGACTTATTTCTAATGCTTTTTCATAGTAGGCATATTCATTATATTCTAACATCAATTTAGCTTCAATACAGCGAAAATCAACTGAACCTTTAAAAAAACTCTCATCTATTTCTTTTTTATTTTTTATATCATTAGTCAAATTTTCTTTAAAACATTTTTCATCTTCATCAAAATCGTGTAGAAAGTCGTAGTTTGAAGAGATTATTTTTCTTGTTTTTATGTAATAAATAATAGGTTCTTGTTCCATTAATACAATGGAATCTATTCCTTCTGCTACTATTTTTATAAATTGTAAAAGATATAATTTTATGGTCTTGAAAAATGCTTTAAAATCACTATTTTCTTCATAGAATTTATCAACTTTCTTTTTCATCTCTTCTTTATTATAAGGTTGAGATTCACTTTTAAATTCATCTAAAGTAATTTTCTTAGAAAAAAAAGAATTTACAGCCGTTTTAAAATAGCTTTCTGCTTGCTCATAATTTGCTCTATTAAAATGATACCTTCCTAAAAAATAATTTTCTGTTACTTCAAAACTTCCTTTATTTTTTTTGTCTTTAAAGAAATAGGGAATTAATGAAGGTCTGTGTTTTAATGCAAAATTCCCTAAAACAAATCGCCAAAATAAATAAAAAGTAAAGACTGAAAATAATGTTCCAAATATAATGTAGATAGAAAAGAGTATTACAAATGGAATAAAAAAATGATTGTACAGCATTCGTAAAATCAAAATAGTAAGGTACAATACCACAGGAAAAAATATAAAAAAGAATGCAAAAGTTATTATTCTATTCTTTGTTATTATTTTGTACTTTTTCATAGTTTTTGAATTTGTGTTATTTATAATTCCTATTTCTCAATCTCCATTTCACTCACTTCCCATTTTTTCAGTTTTGGATAATAACGTAAAAGTTGATTTTCTTTTAAGTTTGCCAGCGTGTCAGAAGTCGTATAAACGGTAACTTCTCCTTTTTTTACAAGTACAAACAAACTATCTTGACTAGATACGTTAAAAGTAGCTTCTTTGGTTTTGATTCTGAAACTTCCTGCATCAAGTACAAAGGAAATTAGATTTGGTTTGACTTCTAACTCTGCCAAACCGACAAGCTGAACGGCTCTTTCATCGCTTCTAAATTCGGTTGGAAAAACAAAACGAGAATCTGTTGTATAACGTACTTTTGAGCTATCTGAAAGCGTTTTTGTTTTCCAATCTTTCGGCTGACTCTCTATATAATTATTGAGATATTGCAAACCAATTCCTAAGCCAACAGCAAAAACCACCACAACAGCAAAAGCAAACCATCCGTTTTTAGATTTTCGTCTTTTTAATCGTTTTTCAAATTCGCTTTGCTCAAACTCTTCGTATTCTTTTCGTTCGGATAATGCCGTTCTTGATGGAATAGATTGTGTTTGTTTTGTTTTTTCTTTAGATTTTTGTTTTGTATTTTGTTTGACACGTTCGGTATTTTCTATATTCTCAAAACCTAATTTTTGATTAATTTGATTTACAATTTCTTCAAAAGATAAATTTTTATCCTCAAAACTTGGAATTTCTAAATTGGTTCGTTGCCAAATTTCTTCCCATGCTAAGATTTTTTGAGAGGATAATTTTATATTTTCTGTATCTTGATTTTCTTCTGCTTCTTCGCTCTCTTCAATTACACGCATCAAAATACCTCTTTCATAAGGTGATAATGTCCCTTGAAGATGTTTTAATAATAACTGCTCACTTTCTGTAACTTTCATAATGTAAGAATCAATTACGAATTACGAATTAAAAATTACGATAGTAACTAATTGATTGTAAATAATTTTTGATTTAAAAATATTGTACTCTATAAAAAAAATCTAAAGACATAACATCATATTTAGACATCAAGTCTTATACGAAGGTAAAAAAAGATAAACTAAGTTTTGAAAAATAGCATTTTTTTTGTGTAAATTATGAATTATCTTTATTACAGAATCAAAAAAACACTTACTTATGAACCGTCGTAAATTTTTAAAAGTAGGAGCAATTACTTCAGGAGTTGTTCTTGTGGGAGCAGCAGGAGGGAGTTTTGTCCTTGACCATCGTCTTTCTACCAAAAATGAAGTGTTACGTAATCTTTCTTTTTCTTCTCTCAAAGAAGCCCAAGAAGAACTGGATAGATTAGAAAAAATAGTCTTGTTAAACCCTAAAAAAATTCAGCTTTTAGGGGATTGGTCGCTGCATCAAAATTTGGTTCATTGCGCCCAAAGTATAGAATATTCATTGACAGGATTTCCAAAACATCGTCCGAAAATTATTCAGAATACAATAGGGAAAATTGTTTTCGAAAAATTTGGTTCACAGGGTTATATGAGCCACGACAGAAATGACCCTATTCCAGATGCTACACCGATAGAAAAAGAAGGCGATTTAGAAGTTGCTTTTGATAGAGTTCGAAAGTCTATTTCAGATTTTGAAAATTATGGAAAGGCGTATGAACCTCATTTTATGTATGGAAAACTCTCTAAATCAGAATACGAAAAAGCACATTATTTGCACCTTGCTGACCACCTTTCGGGAATGAAGGGGTAATTTTTGGGAAATGGGAATTAGAGATTAGGAAATGTAAAACTAGAAAATAAATAATGCTATTCAACTAAAGTCTTCTTATTTTCGTATCTAATAACTTTATAGTTAGTTGTTCCTAAATTCAATGAAAACAGGTCAAGAAAATGAAAGAGTTATTTAGATATATCTACAAGAATAGGGTTGTTTCTGTACTACTCAAGCTATTTTTAATAGCTGTTTTGTTGCATCTAACTTGTTTGCTATTATTATACACCTTAAAAAATCAAATTCCAGATATATTATTAGTAGGATTACTTTATATTGGATTTTACTCTTCTTTCGCAGTTGCAGGTTTTCTATTATTACTAATTATAACTGTAATTTTTAGAATAGTTCGGTATAAAATAATTGAAAAACCCTGTGGTGGAGTAGCTGAACATAGAATATTAGATATGGAATAATAAAACAGTTAATTTATTTCAATCATAATTAATAAAAGCAAATGAAAGAATTATTTAGATATGTGTATAGGAATAAATTTGTTTCTATACTCTTCAAATTATTTATTGGTTTTATTGTACTGTATGGACTTAGCTTATTATTATTATCTTTAATACAAGATTCTCCTATCATAACTGTTTTAGTATTGTATGCTATGATTTTCTTTGGCTTTTTATCCATTATTTCATTTTTGATACTCATTATAACTGCGATTTTTAAGGCAATTCAGTATAAAAAGAATTAAGTAGTTTTTTGGTAATCCAAAATAGCTCTGACCATAGTTTGAAAATACTATAATTCATACGAAAAATGAATTACATCAGCAGCTTTTCCACCTGTTTTTTTATAAAAATCAATAGCGTGGTTATCTTCCAAATCGGCTTGTACAAAAAGTTCTTTATAGCCTAAATTTTTAGAATATTCTTTTATGTTTTCCATTAATTTAGTTCCAATTCCTTGTCGTTGAAAATTTGGATTTACGCCCAAATCATACAAATACACTTCAGAACTAGCATAATAAACTGAAGGCAAAATATAAGCTCTCAAACCTCCAATAACTTTTTTATTTCTTTCTTCCTCTAAAATAGCAACAAAGAAAACCATTCTTTCATTTTCTAAAAGGCTTTGCAGGTGATTGTCATTTGGCAAAACAAAATCTTCCATTTCAAAAACCTCTTCAAAAATTTTGATTAATTCTTTGAGGAGTGGCAAATCTTGTTGTGTGAGTTTTTGATACGTGATTTTCATAGAATTTGTGTTTTTTTAGAATTGTAAACTGAATTTCAAAACGGTATCTTTGTGCTTTAATTTTCTAGTTCAAGCGTCGACGCTTGAACTAGGATTACAATATAAACCCTCAACTATGTTTTTACATTCCCTCAAAAAAAACAAAAAACAGTTTTTCTTAGCTGTTTTTTTTCTTCTTAGTCTGAATATTTCGTGTATTCAAGCGCAAGATAAAACAGAAACTAAAACCGAAAACACTACAAAAGTAGCCTATCATTTTGATTTTTCTAATCGTGTTCATCATACGGCAAAAGTTACTATCTCTGTTCCTAAAGCTCCAAAAGATGAGCCTTTGAAATTGCGTATGAGTAGAAGTTCGGCAGGACGTTATGCGTTACATGAATTTGCAAAAAATGTTTATTCTGTAAATGCTTTTGATGCAAAAGGAAATAAATTAGAAATTGTCCGTACTTCGCCTTATACTTGGAACATACCGAAAGCAAGCGATAATATGAAAGTTGAATATACGCTTTTTGCAGATTATGCAGACGGAACATATTCAGGAATAAATACTATTCAAGTACATTTAAACGCTCCTGCTACTTACCTTTTAGTTGATAATTTTTATGATGAAAATTTTGAAAAAGATGCTTCTATCAGAAAAAACAAAGAAGATAAAGATGCCCAGACAATAAAAGTAACTTTCTCATTGCCTCAAAATAATAGTTTTAAAGATAATAATGATGAGAAATGGACAGTTGCAACGCAGTTATCACAAATCAATGATTCTACTTTTTATGCGCCAAATTATTATTATTTATTAGATGCTCCTGTTTTGATAGGAAATTTATTTTGGAGTGAATGGAAAGAAGCAAATCAAAATTTTAGAGTGGCTTTGAATAAAACTGGAACAGAAACAACAGACCAAGAAGCAAAAGAATATGTAGAAAAAATCAAGAAAATTGTAAAAGAAGAAATTGCTCTTTTTGGAGAAGCTCCTAATTTTGATTACGGAACTTATACTTTCCTATTGAATTATCAGCCAACAGCACACGGTGATGGAATGGAACACCGAAATTCTACCATTATTACAGATGCTGAAAAATTAGCAGATGGTCATTTATTTACAGTTGCTCATGAGTTTATTCACGCTTGGAATATTGAGCGTTTGCGTCCTCAATCATTAGAACCATTTGATTTTTCTAGTACAAATATGTCTTCTGAGCTTTGGTTTGGCGAAGGCTTTACGTCTTATTATACCAATTTGGTTATGCTTCGTGCTGGTCTTATCGATGAAACTACATACGCAAATTTGATGAATGGAATGTTGAATTATGTTTTGACTTCTCCCGGTCATAACTTTCATTCTCCTGCTCAAATGAGCCAACAAGCTACTTTTGCAGATGCAGCGACTGCAAACGACCCACTTTCTCACTATAATACTTTTATTACTTATTATTATTATGGTGGTGTTATGGGTTTAGCTTTAGATATGGAAATGAGAAAGCGTTTTGATAAAAGTTTGGATGATTATATGCAACAATTATGGAAACAGTTTGGCAAAACAGAAAAGCCTTACACAATGAGAGATCTTCAAAGGACTCTAGCAGAGGTAACAAATGACAAACAGTTTGCAGAAGGTTTTTTCAATAAACACATTGAAGGACATGAATTGCCAAATTATAACGAACTTCTTTCTACAGTTGCAATGGATTTTCAACTTACCCAAAAAGGTAAAGTTTGGTTTGGAAAGTTAGGACTTGATATTGACAAAAAGAAAACAGAAAAAAATGCTACTATCTCAAATTACATGCTTTATGGTTCACCATTTTATGAGGCAGGACTAGAAAAAGGTGATGTTTTGGTAAGCATTGACAACAAACTCATTACGTCAATGAATGATTACAGGGAAGTTTTATCAACTTTAGAAAAAGGAAAAGCTGTACGAGTTACGTATGAAAGGTTCGGTAAAAAGAATAGCGTAGAAGTAATGCCTGTTCAGATTCCATATCGTGCCTTAGTTTATTTAGCAGAAGATGAACCAATTACAAGAAAAGAACAAGTAGAAGAGCGTGAGGATTGGCTTTCTACAAAGCAGAAATAAAAACTGAAATTATTAGAGGCAGCTTATATTCTCCTACACATACAAATTGCTAGTTTGTTTGTGTAGGGTTTTTCTTTTAGAAACTCTCTAAAACCTCTAATTTATTCTATTGATGAGTGAGTTGATTCTGCTTCGGTAGGTTTGTCCGATGGGTATTTTATGATTTTGTATGATAATTTGATTTCCTATAATTATTTCTATTTTTTCTACTGCTATAACGAACGATTTATGAACACGTAAAAACTTTTCTTTTCTAAGTAATTCTTCCATCATAGAGATTTTTTCGTGTGTCAGAATCATTTTATCAGCCAAATAAACTTTAGTATAATTTCCTAGAGCTTCTACAAACAAAATATCTTGCATCGAAAGCTGATGGTACATTTTATCTCCTTTCAGAAAAATATAGTTTCCTTGTATTGCATCAGTATGATGAGTATCAGATGAAATCTGTTTTCTTTCTATATTAATTTTACTTATTGCTTTTAGAAAACGTGTAAGCGAAAAAGGTTTGAGTAAATAATCAACAATATCCAATTCATATCCTTCTAAAGCGTATTCTTTATAGGCAGTTGTTACGATTATTTTTGGAGGGTGTGATAATGTTTTCAGCCATTCAAAACCTGTAATTTTAGGCATATTAATATCTAAGAATACTAAATCTACATTTTGGTTAGAGATAATCACAGATGCTTCTATGGCATTATAAGCATTACCCACTTTTTTTAGATACGTTAGTTCTTTACAATAACTCTCTATGATTCGATGTGCTATCGGTTCGTCGTCTATGATTAAATATTTCATACTATTTTAAATTACTTTGATGGATAATTGTAAGTCATAAATATCTGTTGATTTGGTAATTATTAATTCATGTTTTTTTGGATATATCATTGCAAGTCGCTTTTTTAGGTTTTCTAAGCCAATGCCTATATTTCCTTTTTCTATTGCAGAATAATTATTTCTGATTCGGAAAAATATTTCTGAATCTGTGGTAGTTACTTGAATATCAATAAATGCCTCTTCTAACAAACTTTCTACACCATGTTTAAAAGCATTTTCTAAGGGTATTACTAACAAAATTGGACTTATTTTGTGAGAATGAGTAATGTTCTTTTGGAAAGTAATCTCCACTTTTTTCTGATAGCGCATTTTATGTAGCTCAATATAATCTTCCATATAGGCAATCTCATTTTTCAGCTCAACACTATCAGCTCTTCCATCATAAATTGTGTAACGCATCATATCTGAAAGCTTTAGTATCATTTCAGGAGTGCGTTCTGATTTTTCTATGGCAAGTCCATACAAATTGTTTAAAGTATTGAAGAAAAAATGTGGATTAATCTGACTTTTCAAAAGCATTAATTCTGCATTTACTTTATCAGCCCTTAGTGTAGTTACCCACTTCCAACGCTCATAAATCCATGTTAAAAGTGTTACAGAAATAGAAAGTATCAAAAAACTTGTAATCACAGGACGATAATTTTCAGCGTAGTTTGTTTCCATTCTAAATACAAAAAAGTAGGAAATGATAGCTCCATAAACGAAAATAATAGCTACTTGATATTTTTCAAAAAATGTTGGAACTACTAAATAACTAACCCCCATCCAAAATAAAAGAAGAAGAGGAGTAGTAATTGGATTATTTGGAATACGTAAATAATACTCTGCTACTGCTCCTAAAAAAAGTAATCCAAGTATTCCCAAAACTTTATAGAGTGGAAACCTAGAAACCAAAAGTGTAATGATTAGCCAGCAAATCAAAAAACTAAAAGCATGTATAACAATATAGAGAGGTAAAACAACAGCCTCAAAGCGAACAATAAAACCTCCAGAAATTGCCACTATCGCAAAAGTCAGTATAGTAAGTAAGCCTCCAATGATTATTTCTTTGTAGCTCACATTTATAAAATTATTTCTATTGATTTTCATTGTTTCAGAGTGATTGATTTATAAGTGAAAATAATTATTCGTAAAAAGCTAACAAAATAAATATGACCAACACCATTATTTTTGAATCATACAATATGGTTTTCATATTAAACCTTGATTATAGTATTCTCAATATCGTTTGAGCTTGTTTCTATAGTATTGGTCATATTAAATAGGAGTAGAGAGTACAAGCGTTTATGTTTGATAAAAATCATAAACTCATTTAATTTAATCATATGAAAATCATTAAAAAAACGTTACGCCTTGCTGCCTTTACACTTTTTACATTAGTTGCTTTAGTTATATTAGGGTTTAACTCATTAGCAAGACAAGTAGATTTACCTAAACCAGAAGGAAAATATAATGTAGGTGTTACTCACCGAATCATTACTACAAACAGAGTAGCTGACTTTCATCAATTTGTGGATAGCAATAAAACAGTATATCTAAAAATATGGTATCCTGCAATAGAAGTAACTAATAAAGAAAGAGCTTTATCTATTGAGGGAGGCAAAAAATCAGTAAAAGAAGCAATTAAAAATCCATCTATACTTGAAAGGGTAGGACTCAAACAAATACTCAAAATCAAGACAAATGCTTATTTCAATATTCCTATTGCTACTGGTAAGTTTCCTATGATTACCTACTCTCATCAGTATGGTGGTTGGGCATCTGAAAATGCTGACCTTTTTGAGAGCTTGGCAAGTAAAGGATTTATTATAGTGGCTATTACACACCTAAATCAGGCTGTTTTTGCGCCAATAAATGAAAAAACTATAATAGATTCAAAGACAATTCCATTATTTGATACTCTTGACAAACCACTTATTAAAACTTTGTATGCAGATATTGACGCTGCCGAACAGCAATCTGTACTAGATAGTAGCTTGTTGGCAATCAGAAAACATCCCTATTTGGAATCAAGAAATAGGTATTCTGATATTTGGTCAGATGATATTATTACAGCTATCGATTATATGAAAGAAGCACAGATTAAAAGTGGTGACTTTTTCTTTGAAAAAATTGACACCTCTAAAATTGGCTCAATGGGTTTTTCATTTGGTGGAAACGCTGCTATCAATGCTACCTTAAAAGATAGTTCTATACGTGCAGCTATAAATATGGATGGAACTGTTTATGGAGATTTTTATGATAAAAAATCAGATGCCAATATTCTATTCTTAGCACGCTCAAACCCAAAGAAAAAAATATTAAGTTACTTTGGTAATTTCCGAGATAAAAATAATCAACACTATCCAACTCTGATGTTTAGAGGGGCAGAGCATAGCAATTTCTGTGACATGAACTATTTTTCTGCTCTATTTAGATGGGTAGGTGTTACAGGTAGTATTGATAGTCAGTTTATGAGCCAACATAAGAATCAAATTGTATATGATTTTTTTATTACTTCATTCCATCAGTCAGATTTTAACCCTGAAAAATATACCCAAGATGAGCGAATCATAAATTATAAGCACTTAAATTAACACTTACTTTTTTTCAAAATACTCTATACCATGTAGTCTAACTTTATGAGAAAATCATGAAAAAAAGTATAAGAGTATAAGGATTGGCTTTCTACAAAGCAGAAATAAAAGTTAAGTTTTTTTTAGAGTTAAATTAAACCTTTAGGTTTTGGTTGTACTTAAATGAGATAAAATACTAATTTCTTGCTTATTTATTACCAAAGCCTTTTTTTATGCTAAGGATATTTTGGCTTTGAAGGAGGAGGAGTGATGCCCAAAGCCTTGTACTAGAAACTTTACAAAACTAGCATTTCCCTTCCATTTTCGTTACCTTTGAAATTTTGTATTTTATAATATTATTTCAAAATTATCAAAAAAACGTTTTTTAATGGATTTACATTGGATAGATATTAGTATTTTTATTGTTTATTTTATTGCGCTGCTGGCTATTGGTTTTTATTTTTATCGCACCAACAAATCAGATGAAGATTATTATGTCGGTGGACGTGGACTTTCAGCAGGGCATATCGGACTTTCCGTAGTGGCGACAGATGTAGGAGGAGGCTTTTCGATTGGACTTGGTGGACTGGGTTTTTCAATAGGAATTGCAGGAAGTTGGATGTTATTTACTGGTCTTTTGGGTGCTTGGTTGAGTGCTGTTTATTTGATTCCCAAAATTTATCCGATTGCTAGAAAGAAAAAATTGCTTAGTTTTCCACAAGCCGTTGAGCATTATTATACAAGAGATGTTGCGCTTGCAGCAGGTATTATTTCACTTATTGGTTATGTAGGTTTTTCTAGTAGTCAGATTTTGGCAGGTGCAAAACTAGCTTCTGCGACCTTTCCGACGGCTATTACTTTAGAACAAGCCGTTTGGGCGATGGGCGTTGTGGCTGTTCTTTATACTGTTTTTGGTGGAATAAAAGCCGTAATTTATACTGATACGGTGCAATGGATTATTCTCTTGACTGGTCTTGTCGGAATTGGACTTCCGATGGGTTATTATTTTGTGGGTGGAATGGAAGGAATAAGAGAGTTTTTGCCTGCTGAAATGCTTTCGTTTGGAAATATTACCGTTTCTCAAGTCATAAATTGGTTGATTACGATTGTACCAATTTGGTTTGTCGGAATGACATTGTATCAACGAATTTATGCAGCAAAAGATGAAAAAACAGCGATTCGTGCGTGGCGTATTGCAGGAGTTTTCGAATATCCTTTTATGGCTTTTATGGGTGTTTTGTTAGGAATGTTTGCTAAAGTTGCTTATTTGCAAGGAGCTTTTGCTGATGCTGGTTTTACAGTGGCAACGGCTGCAACCAATCCATTAGATGCCGAAATGGGTTTGCCTCTTTTGCTTCGTACAATGCTTCCTGTTGGTTTGATGGGTTTGATGCTTTCAGCTTATTTTTCTGCAATTATGTCGACGGCAGATAGTTGTTTGATGGCTGCTTCTGGAAATCTAATGACAGATATTATTGGTCGTTTTAAAAAGAAAATGGCGAGTAATTTAGTTCTTTCTCAAATCCTAACTTTTGTAATTGGTGCTTTTGCGATTGTACTTGCCTTGCACATGCAAAATGTCTTGGAACTGATGCTTTATTCGTATGCGTTTATGGTTTCTGGCTTGTTTGTACCTGTTTTGGCAATGCTTTTTATCAAAAATCCAAGTCCTGCTGCTGCACTTGTGGCAATGATTGGAGGAGGAACAACCACACTAATTTTGATTTTGATGCAGAAACTAGAAGGTTTGAAATTACCTTATGAGTTAGATGCAAATCTTTTTGGGATAAGTGTTTCTATTCTGCTTTTTGCCATCGTTCATTCGTTGGTTTCTAAGAAAGCACATTCTGAACAAGGATAAGCATCAATATTGTTATTGGTATTTTAGTGATAGGCGACACCATAACTTGTAACAGAAGTTTAAGAATGATTATTTTTTGATAAGTAATTGAGCAAAATTAAACATAACGAAACCCATGATTTTAATCGTGGGGAAAACTTATAAAACAAGAGTAAAACAGGCTTCTTGCTATCCCATAACTTTAGTTATGGGTTTCGCTTTAGAAGTAAAATTCACTACAACTTATAATTAAATATGCTCAATTACTTAAAATAGAGTTTGTAAACTCTATTTTAGCGAAAAACAAAGACCGTATCAGTGTTCTATGCCTCACAAAATACAAATAAATTAGTAATTTTGTTTTTACTTTTTAATAAAACAGAAACCAATGAAACACCTCTATATATACATTTTAGCAGTTATCATCTTATCAAATTTCTCATCGTGTTCTCCTGCACATGAAGTATCAGCAAGTACAGACGATTCTTTGAAAGTCATTGCCAACTTTGAACCTATCAAAGATTTTACAGAAAAACCAGATACTAACAAAATTACCTTTGCTTTTACTGGCGACTTAATGTGTCATGGTTCACAGTACAAAGCCGTTTTTGAAGGAAATGACACGTATAATTTTATTCCAGTTTTTGAAGGAGTAAAGCCATTTTTATCGGCTGCTGATGTGATGGTCGGTAATTTGGAAACTGTTTTGGCAGGAGAAGGAAAAAACTATAAATCTTATCCACAATTCAACACACCAAACGCTTATGCCGATGCACTCAAAGATGCAGGTTTTGATATTATCGTAACGGTAAATAACCATACTTACGACCAAGGAAAAGATGGTGTTTTGCGTACTCTAGATGAATTGGATAAGAGAAATTTTGAGGGTGTTTTGGGTTCGTATCGTTCACAGAAAGCGCAAGACGAAATAAAAGTATTTGAAAAAAATGATATTAAGTACAGTATCTTGGCTTATACACAGTTTTCGAATATTACACTTCGTGAGTCTGAAAGTCATCTTTTTCAACTTATTGATACTGCAAAAGTAGGGCAAGACATTCAGAAAGCAAGAAAACAAGGTGCAGAAATTGTTTTGATTCATTACCATTGGGGAGCAGAATATTTACCAGAACCAAATTCTTATCAAAAAATGATTACTGACAAAACCATCGAACTCGGTGCAGATGTAATCATTGGAGGACACCCACACGTTTTACAACCTTTGAAAAAGTATAAATCACAAGCAAATGCAACTTTAGATAGTGGAATTGTGGCTTATTCGATGGGAAATTTCTATTCAGGACAAAGAAAACGTTATCGTCATAATGGAGCGATTGTTTGGCTGGAGATGGAAAAAGTAACAGAAAAAGACCCAAAAACGAAGGAGGAAGTATCAAAAATTGTCTTGAAAAATGTTGCTCATTTGCCTACGTGGGTCTATTATGGAAAAGTTCGTGATGCTTCTAAAAATGAATATCGTATTTATCCTGCTCAAAATGATTCCATCCCTTTTTCGCCATTTTTGTCGTTAGATACACTTGATTTTATTTCAAAAAGTGGTAGAGTTTACCTCAATCAAAGTAGAAAAGACAGTGATAATGCGCTACGAATGTATAATGTAGATAGCAAACATTTATTTTTGGATAAAGATGGAAAGGCTATTTTAAAGTAATTCATAGATTCAGTTATAAACAAACTCCTCACTCTACTTTTTAATTAGAATGAGGAGTTTTTTTGTGATTGGAAGTCTTGTTTTCTACTAAAAACAAGCTCTGTTTCAGCTTGTAACAATTTATTTACAAAACTTTAAATCAAGAATAACAGAGTTCATTTTCAACCTAAAAAGTAATATTAATTCTTTTAATAATTATATTCAAAGTTATAGTAGCTGCTTAAATTTTCTTTCTGTTTATTGAAATTTATAAAACTGTAATTATTTAGCAATCCTTTTTTTGTGTTTTTTGAGTGTGTTCCTAGTAATTTTGTAGTCAAGAAATAAAGCCTAATAAGGGAACAATTACCAGCTTACATTACGATTATAATTTTAAGGAAATGAATCAAAATTTTACCAACTCTCATCTAGCAACTAAAAAATTTAGAGGCATAAAAAACAAGCTACAACTCTATTTTAGCATTTATTTGCTTCTAACAGCACTTATTATTGGTGCTATTTTTATGTTTTATGAAAAACGAGAACGCATAGAAAATATTACCGACCTACTTACTCAACTTCATATTGATATTCAGACACTTAGTGGAATAGAAAAAGATTTTTTTACGTATGAAACGATTAATACAGCATTTTTTGAAACAGGAAAAAGTGAATACTTAGATAGTCGTACCAAAAAATTATATGATATTCAACGCAATCTGACTGCTTTAAAAAATAGAGAAGAATTACGTAATGAAGATATTGATAAAAAATTGTTCAAACTCAAGCAAGCAGTTGGAGAATATGAAGTGCTTTTTGAGCGATTAGTGCAACTTACAAAACGAAAAGGACATAAAGATTACGGAAAAGTAGGACAGATGCGTAAGTTTATTCATGAAATAGAAAACTCCAATTTGCCTTTCAGAAGAGAAAAACTATTGATGATTAGAAGGCATGAAAAAGATTTTATGATTCGTAAAGAAGAAGATTATATCAACAAACTTTCGCTCGCTGTTCAAGATTTACGAGCAGAAATTAGAGAAACCATAAAAGACAAAGAACGTCAAACAAACATGCTAGATTTACTTCGAAAGTATCAATATGCTTTTTTGGATATGGTAGATTATGAAAAACAAATTGGATTAAATATTCACGAAGGAATGCGCCATCAAACACAGCAAAAAGCCTATCAAATTGCTGATATTATTGCAGAAATAAATAAAGAAGGCGAACACCAAGCACAAGAAATTACTTACAGAATAAAATATACACTTGGGGCAGTTATTCTTTTGTGTTTTATTTTGGGAATGGTGGTAAGTTATCTGATAAGTAAAAAATTGAGTTTGCCTGTTCGGCAGCTTTCAAAGTCTATTCATAAAGTTATCAAAAATGATTTTTCAGAAGATTTTAAAATAAATCCAATTATCACAAACGATGAAATAGGATGGCTGTCAAAAGATTTTGGTTTGATGTTGGACAAAATACAAAGCAGTTTGCACGAAACCCAAGAAAAAACACAAGAAATTGAGCGTTCACAGATGCAGATAATGGATTCTATTCGATATGCTCGTCAGATTCAAGATGCTGTTTTGCCTACTGAATCCGAACTTAATGAATATTTTATAGATAGTTTTGCTATTTACAAACCTCAAAAAGTAGTTTCAGGAGATTTTTATTGGGTCTATCGTAAGAAGCGCAAAACATTTGTTGCTGTGGTGGATTGCACTGGACATGGCGTACCAGGAGCATTTATGTCGATGATTGGACAGACATTATTAAATAAAATTATCGGACAAAGTAAAATCTACGACCCTGCTATGATTTTAGAAGTCTTGCATTTGGAAATTCAGCACGCCTTAAAGCAAAATGAAGGTAAAAATGATGATGGAATGGAAGTCGCTATTTGTGCCATTGAAAATACGGACTTAGGAAAACAAGTAACGTTTGCAGGAGCGCATCGCCCACTTTATTATGTACAAGGAGGGCAATTTTTGAAAGCAAAAGGAAATAACAGAAGTATAGGTGGAAAACAAAAGCAAGAAAATCAACAGTTTATAACACACACTATTCATTTGCAAGCAGGTGATATGCTTTACCTTACAACAGATGGATTTGCAGACCAAAATAATTCAAATAGAATAAAATATGGAACGCAAAGACTAACACAATTTTTAGAGCAAATAAAAGATTATCCATTTGCCACCCAAAAACTAGAACTCACAAAAGAATTTGAAACCTTTAAGAATGACGAACCTCAACGAGATGATATGACGATTTTAGGTTTGAGAGTGTAAATTGGGAATTAGGATAGTATCTATTGCTAGAGGTTCTTTAGGAGAATTAGAAACACAAATTATTCTTTCTCATGAATTAGACTATGTAGATAAAAATACACAAGATAATTTATTACTAAAAGTAGAAAAAATAGGCAGACTAATAGGAGGACTTATGAAATCATTGAAAGCGAAAACTTCCTAATTCCCATGTCCTATTTCCCAATTCCCACTCTCTAATTCCCATGTCCTAAACAGGTTGTTTAAAAGGCAATTTGATTGTAAAAACAGAACCTTTTCCAATTTCACTTTCTACGCTAATTGTTCCGTGATGTGCTTCTACCATAGATTTGACATAACTAAGCCCTAATCCAAATCCTTTTACATTGTGGACATTTCCAGTCGGTACTCGGTAAAATTTATCAAAAATTTTGTTAACTACTTTCTTCGGAATTCCTTGTCCTTCATCAATAAATTTTATTTCAATTCCGTTTGAAGTATTTTGTGTTTGTACTTCTATACGTGGCGTATTGGGCGAATATTTATTTGCATTGTCTATCAAGTTTGAAATAATGCTTGTAATATGTACTTGGTCGCCTTCCACAAGTGTTTGAGTTGCTTTCAAATCTGTAAAAATTTGTCCACCTCGGTTTTCTACCTGTACGGCACTGTTACGGATTACTTTTTCTATAATCTTATGAATATCTAGTGATTTTATATTGAGTTTGAAGTCTTTTCTATCAAGTTTTGCAGCCTGTAATACTTTTTCTACCTGCGAACTCAGTCGTTTGCTTTCATCTGCAATTACTCCTAGATAGCGATTTGTTTTTTCTGGGTTTTGTTGAATGCTAGGGTCTTGCAAAATTTCACGAGTAAGTGAAATAGTAGCAATCGGTGTTTTGAACTCATGTGTCATATTATTTATAAAATCATTTGTTACTTCTGATACTTTTTTCTGACGAATAATTGTATAAATCGCAGCAGCAAAACAAAGAATTATGACACCAATAAAAATAATAGAAGAAGATAATATCATCGCCATCTTTCCTAATAAATACTTAGATTCAGTAGGAAAATAGATACACAACAAATTGTCTGGATTTTGCATATCATTTGGAAAAAGTTTGGTACAATAATTCGTTTCTACCAAACACTCACTATTGGTTGAAGGAGAAGCAAAAAACCACTGTTTTTGAGAGTGATTAAAAACTGCAAAATCATAATCTAGTGTAATTCCTTTATTTTGCATTTCTTCACGCAAAATAGAATCAATGACAGGACGACTGGTACGTTGCCCAATGGGCTTTTCTTGATTTTGAAAAAATAACTTTTCAGCAATAATAGATACAATTTGAGATTTATTTATTCTTCGGCGTTTGTTTTCTTCCCACGCAATTTTTGGGTCACGAATATCATATTTTGCCATCGGTTGAAGGATAAGCTCAGTACTTTGGCTACTTGAAGTTAGTCCATTTTTCACTTGAAATTGAAGTTCATAAGTGAGTGAGGAACTTGTATTTTGCGCTCTTGTAATAGAATCTAATGTAGAGATAAGCTGCCCACTCATTTGGTCAGCATTACTCTTCAAAACATAAATCGCCTCATGTTTTTCCAAACGAGCAGCTACTTTTTCTAATACTTGATGTATATTTTGCTTGAAGCGAGATTTATTGAGTGTTACAGTGGTAGTTATCCAATAAAACTGTAATCCTATCAGTCCTAACATTGCCAAACTCATCAGAGCAATAATATAGCGTACTTGTTTTGCGCCTACTAATCCTTCTATTTTCATATTTTTATATCTTTTATAAGTATTCCCTCTTCGCTATTGTATTTCAACTGTATGCGTATTTTTTTTTGTTCTACTTATAATTTGTAGGAGAGGTAAATGTATTTCCAAATAAGTTTTTTTGAGAGTTAAATTTTTTCTAAATGATGTATAATGACACTTTAGCCATTGTTTCTGATATGAATTTATACAAAATAAAGCAATCCTTATTCTTTTAAAATGCACTTAACAAACTTTAACCCACTTACATTGAGGACTTTAAGAGTATTTACGAAAAGAGTAGTAAAAATTAGAAATTTTTGGGTTTAATTTCAAAGACTTCTATTAATTTTGTAATGTTAGGTTTAGCTGGAAAACTAGAAAATTAAGTTTTAGAAAATTTGTATACAATACTCTTTATTTTAATGGAAACACCTGAAACAAACAATACAAAATCTGACGATAGGAAAATAGTAAAAGAAAAGCTCTTGAAAGATGCTCTAACGTTGAAAGGATATAACCGTTCTTACACAGATATTATTTTGCATCTAAAAGCTGAAACGGAGGATAAAGAATTGATACGTGAAATAGTAGCACACCTTGAAGAGTTAGATAAAAATAAGAAAAAAGGTCATTTTTTGAGTGCAAACTTAGTGATTGGACTTCTATGTATTTTAGCAGGAATAGGACTTTCTGTTTTTCTTTGGGATATAGGCTATGTTTCTACAATAAGTATTATTTTGATTGGAGTTGGAATCTTAACTATTGGAGGAAAATTTATGTAAAAATTAATGGCTAAAAAGACATTTTTTATCCCACAATATTAATTTCAGCTTCGATAGCAATTCCAAATTTATCAAAAACTGATTTTTGAATTTCTTTAGCTAGATTCCAAATTTCTTCTCCTTTTGCATTGCCATAATTTACCAAAACGAGAGCTTGATTTTTGTGTGCGCCTGTATTTCCGACTACTTTTCCTTTCCAACCACATCTTTCGATAAGCCAACCAGCAGGAACTTTTGTTATTTCATCAGAAACAGGATAACCTACAATGCTAGGAAACTCTTCTTTTAATTTTTCAAACTGACTACTTGGAATTTCAGGATTTTTGAAAAAACTTCCTCCATTTCCAATTTCTTTTGGGTTTGGTAATTTTGATTCTCTAATAGAAATAATTGCTTTACTGATTTGCTCAATAGTAGGAATTTGATTGGCTTCTAAATTTAGTTCTTTTAAAGAATCTTGAATTGCTCCATAAGAGGTATTTAGAATATGATTTTTTTTAGTTAATCTAAATTCTACACCAAGAATGATATATTTGTCTTTTGCTTGATGCTTAAAAATACTACTACGATAACCAAACTGACATTCAGCATTCGAAATCCAAAATTGCTGTTTTGTTATTCTATCAATTACTTTTACTCGCTCTACCACATTACGAATTTCTACTCCATACGCTCCAATATTTTGCATCGGTGCAGCTCCTACCGTTCCAGGAATGAGAGATAAATTTTCTATTCCTCCATACTTATTTTTCAAACAAAAAAGCACGAATTGATGCCAGTTTTCGCCAGCACCCACATAAAGAGTTATATCATCTTCGTTTTCATTTACTTTATCTATTCCTGCAATAGAATTTTTGATTACCAATCCATCAAAATCATTCAAAAAAAGAACATTACTTCCTCCTCCCAAAATAAAAATAGAAGAAAAATTTTCTTGTTCTACTATCTTTAAAATGGCTACTAATTCATCAACTGTTTTTACTTCTACAAAATTTTTGGCTGTGCAATCTATGCCGAACGTATTATATGATTTTAGAGATATGTTTTGTAGGATTTGAGGTTTCATTTTCAAGAGTATTGTGTAAAAATTCAAAAATTTAGCTTAAATAAAAGTGTATAGTTTTAAAATCCAACTAACAACTTTTTTTATTTTATTTATATTGTGTCATTTTATCCATTATTTCTAATTCAAAAGTCTTTTGAAATCTTAATCCATCTAGTAATTTTGTATTAATTACTTTGCTTTCTATTCGGCTATTCCACCAATCTTCTACAAAACTAGGAGCATACAAATGTATTTATTTCATTATTCCCAAATACAATCATTTTTGGATATTCCTTTAGATATTCTTCTTAAGTATCAAAAGTACTTTCATGTACTAATCCTTTTATGAATGTTTCAAAATTTTCAGCTAAAAATGTGATTCTATAATCTGATTCTTGGTCGACATGAACAACTTGAGGTTCTCCTTGCTTACCGTTTTTGCGATAATCAAGCATTATCATATCGTGTCCAGCAGAAGGACAATCACAAATACAAACTCCTATATTCGGATACTCCCACTCATCAATCATAAACTGGCTACCCAAATCACCACAAAGTGAATATGTTTTTTGCCTTCCAATTCCTAAAATACCTGTGATGGCAACATGATTATCTGCCCACGATGTTGCTTTATTTGTAGGAAAACAAGTGTTTTTAGGAGTTCCTCCATTTTGAATTTTCATCATTTCGATATAGAATTTTGGCAGCTTATAACCTAATTCTTTTTCAATAGAATCTACTAATTCATTAGATGGGAACACACACACATATTCTTTTAGTGTGTAATCACTATTTTCCCAAAACTCTTCGAAGTTGATTTCTTTCATTATTTTTTAATTAAATTTTCTCCAAAATAGCCATATAAAATCCATTACTTTTTCTCAGCATCAAGACTTAGATAAATTATTTTATGTGTTGAAGTATCCATTGAAAAGGTTATATGCGTAATTTTATCGTAGTCTTTTCGTTTTGCTCCCATAATAACTCTTAGTTGATACTTTGTCCCATCTTTGAAGTAAAATGAGCTTGGTAAAGAAGTCTCTATCTTACCCAAATTAGTCTCACTCAGTTCAAACATTTCTTCAACAACGCTTTTTGTATCTTTCGTCTGAAAATCATGGTAAGAAAAATCCACAGAATCTTTAACTACCGTTTGCATAAATTTACTTGCATTCTCTAAACATAAACTTGCAGCTTTCAATTCTTGAAGAGTGTACTGCCTTTTGTATTTTTTACCTGTGTGGCTCAAAATCGACACTCCAAACTTAGTAAATGAAGAGTTATCTCCTATTGACTGATATAGTAAAAGACTACCCAAACTAGCTACTCTTTTAGCATACATCTCAAAACTCTCATCCAAGATTTTCAAATCATAGACTTTCATTGTCAATATATACTCCTCATTATCTCCTGCAAGAGGCTTAAATGCTTTTACATTCCACTTATAGGAACAAGGTACTTGATGAGAGTCAAGAAACTGCGAAAATACTACACTCGCAGCTTTTACATCATCTGAGGTCTTTTCAATATTAGGTTTACAACTATATAAAACTATTAGACAGATAGTGATTGATAGAATATGAAACTTCTTTTTCATCTTATGAAATTGGTAATTTGAAAATATAATTAGATATATAATTACGTGGTAAAATCTAATAAGGTTATGTCATAAAAACAAGTTATTTTTTATCCAAAATAGCCATATAAAATCCATCAAAACCAGTCTGATGAGAAAGTATTTTTTTATCTTCAATAAATTTAAAATCCTTTCCTGCTTCACTATTCAAGAATATTTCAACTTGATTTTGGTTTTCAGAAGGCAGAATAGAGCAAGTTGCATAAACTAACTTTCCACCTTTTTTAGTCATTTTAGAATACTCTTGCAGGATATTTTGTTGTGTTTGTTTTATTTCTTCCAAAAAATCAAGGTTAAGTTTCCATTTTGCATCAGGGTTTCTACTCAAAACCCCCAACCCACTACAAGGCGCATCTATCAAAACTCTATCAGCTGAATTATAGAATGGTTTAAATTGATTATAATCAATATTTTTGCCTTCTCTTTTTATAGAATATGTTTTAATATTGTGAACATCAGCACGGTTGGCTCTTTTTCTCAATTCTATCAGCTTATTTTCATAAATATCCATTGCTGTTATTTGTCCTTTATTTTTTAAAAGAGAAGCAATATGAAGTGACTTTCCTCCTGCACCTGCACAGGTATCAATGATTTGTAAAGACTTGTTTTTATCACTATCCACATCTAAAAAATAAGCAATAAGCTGTGAAGAAGCATCTTGAATCTCAAAAAAACCATCTTTGTATAAGGCATTTCTGACAATACTTTTTCTTTCTAAAAGCTGAATTGCTTCTGGATAAGTTGCCGTTTTTTGAGTAATTTTTTTGGTTTCAATGTTTTGTTCTGAAAGCTGTTTTTGGAGTTTTGCAACGCTTGTTTTCAGTGTATTGACACGCAAAACTACTGGAGCTTGATTATTGAGTGCAGCAATTTCTTTTGTCCAAATATCATTTCCTAATTCTTTTTCTCCCAAATTATCCAACCAATCGGGAATGGATTCTTTATATTTTCGGATTTCAGATAGTTTGTTATACTCTTCTTTTATCGTTTCTTTATCATAATTTATTTCTTCAAATTCGTTCCAAGTTGGAAGTTCTATTTCCTTCAAAACTGCCCAAATAGAAAATAATTGAAATAAATTTTGAGTAGAATAATTTTCACTTTGATAGGCTTCTTCTATTCCTGCTAGTTTTGCATACAACCTTTTCCAGCGTACAATTTCATAAATCGTTTCTGCTACAAAACTTCTATCTCTTGCCCCCCAACGTTTGTCTTGTTTTAAGGTAATGGCAACAATTTTATCAGCCTGTTTTTTTTGATTGAAAATTTGGGAAAGAGAATCAATGACAGCCAAAACTAAATTACGATGTAAACGCATAGAATTTTTATTTTTTTTATAAAAAACCTTCAACAAGAAATAAAGCTATTATTGAGGATTAATTATAAAATTACGCTAGATTATAGGAAAAGGCAAGTCTTTTTCTCATCTATTTTCAAATCTCATCTACTTTCAAGACGACTTTTGTAAAAACACTCTTGCAACTTTCTGAATTTGGTATAATTATTTTCCTTATTTCTTTTCTATTCTTGGATTCAACTCATAAACACAAAAAAAACTCCCCACTCCTTTTTTTGATTGGAATGAGGAATTACAAAGCGTGATGCTTAAATACATTGGTAGGTCTTAATGGGACACTATGAACAGATGAGATTTACTTCTTATTAAACAGTTATATTAAGATGTAAATTGTTATATGTAAACTCTATATATATTAGCACTTTGACAAAGTACTCCTGGAGGGCAGCCACAATTCTGTAATGCCTGTGTAAAACTGAAAGAACATGGGATACCAGGTCCACAACACCAAACATAGTCTTGACCACCTATAATGGTGTTAGCTTTCTTTACAGAGATAGCATGTTTTCCAAATTTCTTTTTTAAATTTTTCATTTGTAGGTTTAATAAATGGAGTAATGTTTCTTAACAAGTCACAAATTACGTAATAAAATAACAAAAAAACAAATAATTACAGACTATTGACAATAGTTTTAAACACAAAAAACACCCTTACTCCTTTTTTTGATGGGAATAAGGAAGTTTTTTTAGTGCAAGATTCCATCTTGTACTTGTTCTTTAATCAGCATATACTAACAAAATACATAAGGTTTTAATCCCAAATAGAATTACCTTTTCTTTCATTCCATATTGTACCATCATTAACTTCCTTTATAGAAGAAGCGTTTATTATTTCAAAAACAATATTCTCACTAATTATTATTTTGGAATCATCAACTGTATAATCAACAGAATACATAATATCTGTAAGCATAATGAAAGCCTTTTTTTCATCAACAAACCTTATTTCTTGATGGCAATTTATGAAAAAATCTGGATCAGGTTGTGCATCCAAACATTCTTGTTCTGTTTCAAACCAAAGATGATCAAAAGTTTTTCCGATAAGTTCATTTTTTTTGACACTATCGTCATCTGAACAACTAAAAAGAAAAGTGCCAATAATTAAAAACAATAAATACTTTTTCATGATTTTTTGATGTATGATTTTACTGTGAATATTTTGAATTTAAGTACACATTAATATAAACGCAGGTTTGAAGCTCTGTGCTGCACTTAGATTAAAAAAACTCCTCACTCCTTTTTTTGATTGGAATGAGGAAGGTTTGATTTTATAAATACTGGAAAACACAAGTCTAAGACTTGATAAAGGATAGGAGGATTTGCAAACTGATAAGTCATCGTCTAATTTTATTATTTATACGATGGTTGATAGTTATTTTAATTTTGAATTTTTATAAGAAGTTCTTCTAATGACTTAGAACGTATATAATAATGTTGCTTTAAAATATTAATAGAGCTATCTGCACGGAATAATAAGTCTTTATTTGGAGAATCTTCATAGTTTAGTGCAATTTCTTTTTTGAAGTTTGTTTTAGTGTGTAAAACTTCTATTGGTATATGCTCCAAGTTTAGAAGTTCTCTTGTTTGATTTTCCAAATCGAAATTTCTTTTAGACATGTGTGTAAGCATCTCAACATCATTAGTTAGTTCAATGAGTTTTTCTTTTAGTTCTTCAAGTTCTCTTTTCTCAGCAGATTTTATCTTCCAATTTCCTCCTATTTCATTGTTTAGATGCTCTGATAAACTATTATCTTGAATCTCAGACGAGCAGGAAGTTAATAATAAAGTTATCAATACTAAAAAGTTGAATCTCATCATATTTGCTATTTTTTATATAAAAAAACATAACGTTTTTTCTATCCAGTTTTGGATGAAAAGCATATTAAGAACAGAAAAGTTTAGTCAAATGTCTAGTCCTGAAATAGTGTTACAGGTTTTTAGATAAATTAAATATAGATCAGGCAGTCTTTAGATTGTCTGATTTTTCTTTTTTATACGTTCTTATTCGAATGTTTTCCTCTTGATGTGTTTGTTGTGGTGTTTGCATGTAGAGCGACCAATGAGGTCTTTCTGTATTATAAATTTCCACACTTTGTTTTACCACTTTTTGTAAAAACTTCAAATAAGTTATTTGTGAGTCCAATAAAAACTCTTGTTTTAAAATTCCATTCACACGTTCTGCAACAGCATTTTCGTATGGGTCATAGCATTCTGTCATACTACAACGAACACGGTTTTTAATTAAAATAGTTTGATATTCATCACTACAATATTGAACCCCTCTATCTGAATGATGAATTAGTTCTCGTAAAGGATAGTTTCTGTTTTTCAATGCCATTTTCAAAGCATTTGAACAACCAACTGTTTCTAAACTATTAGAAACATCATAACCCACTATTTTTTTTGAATACGCATCTGTAACCAATGCTAAATACATCGGATTCTCCCTTGTTCCAACATAAGTAATATCACTTACCCAAACTTGCTCTGCTCGTTCAATTTTCAAATTTGCTATCAAATTTCTATGCTTTTTGAAACGATGAAGTGAGTTTGTAGTAACATGATACCTCCGTTTAGGTAAAATAAGAAGATGGTTAGCTTTTAAAATAAAAAATAGTTTATCTCGTCCCACTTTCAAGGCTTTCAAAGGAGCTTCTAAAATATGATAGAGTTTACGAGTACCAACTCTTGGCATTTGCGCTCTAACCTTTTTTACTAAATCAACTACTTTTTGAGCCAACTCTTTACATTTTTTCGTTCGCAATAAAGAGTAATAATACACCCGTCTAGTTATCCCAAGCAATTTACAGGTTTTACTTATACTTGTTGCATGCTGTTCACTAAATGAACTAATTACTTGGGTTTGGAGTTTTTTCGTATCTGAATTTTATATTCCTTTTCTGCTAAATCAATCATCATATCAAACAAAATAGCCTTTTTATCTAAAGTAGATAGCTCTTCTTGTAAAGTAGCATTTTGCTTTTTTAGATGACGAATTTCCTGTTCTTGTTCTATTAAACGTTGTTCTGCTGTTTTCATAGGACGAATTACTTTATAAGAATGATCAAAATTACCATATTTATCAAGCCAATTCACAACTGTTTTTCGGCTCTGAATACCATAATTCCGTTGGGCTTGAGTGACTGTAAAAAGACCTTGTTCAATTTCCTTAACTACTTGAAGTTTGAATTGCATGGTGTAGTCTTTCTGTGTACGTTTAACATATTTACGTTCCATAATAAAATTAGTTGTGTAACACTATATTAGGACGACACAAAATAAAAAAATAACCATCAACTACAAAAAACTCCTCACTCCTTTTTTTTGATGGGAATGGGGAAGGTTTGATTTTATAAATACTGGAAAACACAAGTCTAAGACTTGATAAATGATAGGTTGTAATCTTCAATATAACACTCAACTATCTTTTGTCAAAAACTAAACATACAGCTGAGAGGTTTCTAGTATAAGGTTTTATCTTGTACTTGTTCTTTGACTACACCGACTTTCGGTTCATCAGCATATGTTGGGTAGTAACCTTGCGCCAGAGTGGGGTTGTGTTCAGTTTTTTATGTTAGGAATTATAGGAAGTTGTAAAAATGAATCAAACTTTCCTCCTGTATGAATTACATGTTCTCCACCTGTATTTAGTGAATTATCTTTATACATTGGTAAATGTGGATAAATTTCGTAGGAGGCAAGAGTTAATTCTAGAGTTTCTCCTTCATAAAAATATACTGAAGTTGGAGGGAAGGGAATTTCCATGCATATGATTTCTCCTGAATTTATTTTTTTGTGTCCTTTAAAAAGGTGATAAGGGATAATATCAGTTGATTTTTCTTTGTCTAACTCTCTAAAAGAAGCACGCATAAAAGCCCTCGTAATTACATCTTCTTTGTTTCCAACAGTTCCATAAAAGGGTACTCTCTTTCCAGTTTTATCATATTTATTTAATACGGTAAAGACATTAAAATCATTGGCATTTTTAGATTGTAACTCCATCCAAACTTTTAGCTTGGCATGTCCTGTGATTTCAGTATCTTCAGTAAAGGTTACTCTAAAGTTTTGAACACCTTTTTTTCCATCATAAGACAATTTCCCCTCTGAGTGTTCTGGGCTAGATAGCAGCTTATTATTAGCTGTTAGGTAATATTTCAAGTATTGAGTTCGGCTAATTGGCCATTCGTTTTCTCCTCTTATTTCATGTATTTTATCACGACTAGACCTTACCTCTAACCTAATCGGTGAAGTTTCTGACCATCCATTATCTTTCTTGTCTTTGAGGTAGTAATCCATAAACCTTAAGGTAAGTTCTAGCACCTCTTGGCTGTAGTAGGCATCCCATTTTCCATTTCTATGGGTATACATCCACTTTTCTTTACTCTTTACATCTGTGAATGAACGGTATGAGCCATTGGTATGGAGATTAACATCCGAGAAAGAAACACATGTTAAAATTGGGATATCAATATTTTCACAAGGTGCTCTTTTCTCTTCCCAAAATTCATCATAGAAAGGGTGCTGGACTAAAAAGTCGGTGGGCTTACCTCCTTGACTATTAATAAAATCTTTTGAAGACCCTGTCAATGAATGTTTTATTTCCAAAGCCCACCAGAAGTTGGCAAAGCCTTCTTGAGGAATCCCTCCTGAATTAACTAAATCACGATAAATGTCAGTAATACCCTCCCATGGGGATATACACTTTAATGCTTTTGGTGTCTTATTTTCATAATCTTGACAAGCTGCTACATGATATTGCGAAATTGCAAGAAAACTCACACCGTTCAGTCCCACATTTCCATTACACCAATCTTGTTCGGCAACCCATTCAATAACTTCATAGAATACTTTAGATTGATTTCGATTAAGAACACTAGGCGTTCCTGTACTCCCTCCATATCCTGGCATATTCATATTTACGACAATATAGTCATTGGCAACCCAAAAATTTGGGTCAGGAGATTCCCAACTTGTAAGGGTTGAAAACTTAGGGATTCCCACTTGGGGGATTGTTCTATATTGTTTGGGGACACCTTTGAAAGGAGTTTTACCTAAAGCAGAAACTAAGTGGTTGTCATAGGGGTGAGCACACATAATTACAGGAAGTGCTCTTTTTTCAGCAAGTGCTTTCTTGGATTTGAATATATTTACTAGAATATTGGCATCATCTGAAACAGGAACATTAACATCCCAGTCAGCATGGATGTCATCAATTGGAGGGATTAATTCAGCTTTTCCTTTAAAAAGTTGACCACTTAGAATCGCATTCTTAAGAACAGGGAATATAGACTTTAATAGCTTATACATATCTTATTTTTTAGCAACAAACATAGCATGTTGAATGGATAAAGTACATAAGATACAAAAAAATAAGGTCTTTTGGGTATCGACTCAATTTTTACATTGGAGTGAAAAATTATTCTGACTAACGTAAAATGTAATTTGCTGATTTTTATTTTTTTATGAAAATTTTAAAAAATCCCAAAGCCGTTGTTGGTCATCGTAACGGCAAGCCGAAACTAAAGACAAGGGCAACGGCAGTAAGGAAATACTTGCAAATGGGGAACACCAACAAGAACGTAGAATGAGGAATTGCAAAGCGTGACGCTTAAATACATTTTTAGATTCTTAGTGGGACACTAAGAATAGGTGGGAAAATAAGGCTAGATATAAACTATGCAAATTATTAGTATTTGTTATTTATTACTATTCAATATTGTCAATATCTCAACTCCCATGTATGTGTAAAGATAAGCTGTATCAGAAATAGGTTTTGAAATGAATTGTTGAACATTATTTTCAAATATTGCCTTCTCTGTAATGACTATCCTTATTTTAAGATTAGTAATACACTTATGTTTAAACATTGAGTTGAACCTTACCGTTGTTTGGAATTTGCTTGATTCACTACTACTAGACTCACTACTACTATAAGCTGATATTTGAAATTGAGTGGACACAGAGTCAGTATTCAACTCTTTTCCGAGTTCTAAAATCTCGGTATCACAAAAATAAAGGTGCATCTGAACTGACTTATCTTCATTATAAAATACCCAATCTTGTATTCCATTAGAGGGGGTAGTGATATTTTCTTCAATTAAATATTCATGAATCCAATTGGTTATATTATCTGATTCTTTATGTAAAAGTTTATTATTTATGGATTTAATGAATTTTTTGACTTCAATTTCTACCAAATCTTTATTAAGGTTTTTGAATTCTAATATGCCATTGTTAGGAAAAAAACAATCTGAATAATAATCAAAGTTATCATCAACCTTGTGTTTTGATGAGCAAGAGAAAAAGGTTATACTCATTATAAAAACTATGTAAATACGTATTTTTTTCATTAGAATAAGGAAAATTTAAAAGAAAAATCAACTTCATAAATCTAAGATTTAAAACTAATAAATTGTAGTTACAAACTAGGCTTAATAGGGTACTTTTTATATTCTTAAATAACTTCATAGGCTATATAATCACTTCCTATAAAAATATAAAACTTGTTTAGGTTAGTTTTTGCCATCTAAATTTAGAAAATAATCATCAACTATACAAATAAACAAAAAACTCCTCACTCCTTTTTTGATGGGAATGAGGAAGGTTTGGTTTTATAAATATTTTGAAAGCGTGATGCTTAAATACATTTATAGGTTCTTAGTGGGAAACTACGAATAGGTGGGGAAAATAATGGAAATGAGTAAGTAGAGAAAACGATAACCATTCTTTTTGCGTTATATAAAAGTAAAACCAACTACTTATAAATTAAAATTCAAAAATTATGAATACCACATTAAAGAAGCAAATTATTTTAGATTTAGATATTTTAGAAAGATATGGAATGTTGCATTTAGTTTCTCAATTTGTGGAACTTATGAAGCATCAAAAACCTCCTTTTATCACTAATCCAATCCGACATTTTGCAGGAAGTATGCCTAAAGAAAATGCTGAGGAAATTGAAACAATTATCAATTCAGAATTTAATACAATAGAAGGAGAATGGTAAAGGAGAGAATAGTTTTAGATACAAATGTAGTTTCTGCCATACTCAAAGGAAATGCAGAAATTGTAAATAAATTAGAAAACTACACACCTTGTTTGCCTGTCATTGTTTGTGGCGAACTTTTATTTGGTGCAAATAATTCTTCTCGTGTTGCTCAAAACATTGAAATTATCACAAACTTTATAAATGCTACTGAAATTTTGGCTGTTACGTATGAAGTAGCAGAAAAATATGCTTTGGTTAGAAATCAACTCAAAAAAATAGGAAGACCAATTCCAGAAAATGATATTTGGATTGCTGCTACTTGTTTGACTTATCAATTACCTGTGGCTACGTTTGATAAACATTTTGGATATGTAGAAGGAATAAAATTGTTTTTGTAAAAAAAACAATTTGAATTAGAATAATCAAAAAAAATCCTTACTCCTTTTTTTGATGGGAATGAGGAATTTCTAGTGCAAGATTCTATCTTGTACTTGTTCTTTCGCAAGCATATGCTTGCTGAAATAATAGACACAAGGTAAGAACCTTGCGCCAGAGTGGGTATTTCCTTCTATTTGAGAAGACTTCCAACTCAAATCAATGGCTAATCTTTCAATTTCTCTCGAATACTCTTCTGCTGATAGTTCGCCGATGTTTTTTAGATATACTTGTTGCTGACAACTACGGACTTTCTCCTTTGATTTGTTTCATAAATTCATCAATTTGTTGTTGAGTAATATTTTCTTTTTCCATCCATTCTATAATTTCTTGATGATGAGCAAGCTTTTCAAGTCCTTTGAGAATGAAGAATATAGTAGTTTTTCCTTTTGATAAAGCTAGTTTACAAAGAAAATTTGTTAAAGGATGGTTTCTTAATTCCTCTTCCAATTCTTTAAAATATCCTACTAAAAAGAAAGCTAATGCTAACAAGTTAGCTATTACATTAAAATCTCGTACTTGGAAGGTTTCCCACCCCATATTTTGTTTGAGAAATCTAAAAACAACTTCTATTTTAAAACGCAAAATATAAGTTTTATATGCTTGACAGGCTTGTTCTGCATTTTTTATCTTTCTGTTAGTCAGCAAAAGCATAGGATGTTTAAACAAAGGCTTTCCTTTTGAAGATAAACTAATTCGTAAAACAGTATATGTTTTATCTCCAATAATTAAAGTTTCCCATTCCACTAACCCCTCTACGTTCCGATGTAGTTCCCCTTTAATATCCAACTTGTCAATAAAGAAATTACTCTCTTGAGTAAATTTTTTATCTATTATTTTTCTTCGTTTGACTTGCTTAGATACTTTACCCTTTGGCGTATAAACCACTTGACTTTCATTAGACAAACGGTTTAATTTTAAGCGAATGACAAACTCATCTCCCAAACTTTCTATGTGTTCAAACATAGTGGAATCATCAAATTCTCTATCCAAAACATGACAAATTGTTCTATCTTCTTTTTTTAGTAAACCACTTGTTTTGCTGATTTGAGTTTTTGCTAACTTTGAGTCATTGTAATAAGTGTCTTTACGTACTAAGTTTTGTTTTTCTATGCTAATGAGTTGACCTTTCTTATTCTTTAATTCTTTTGCTTTTCCATTCTCTTTTTCTATAAGTGCAACATCAGATTGAGATACATAATTCGGCTGAGAATTGCTATAAACAAAGCTGTCTAACAAGCGAACTTCTTGACTATCAGGGGTTATAGCTACACTATTAAAACTTGAATACCCAGAAATAACTGTTTTTTCTAAGGATAAAACTTTGCCTAAATCTTCCAAATCTGAGGAATGAGGTTTACGTATATCACAAGGGGCGTGTAATAAATAAATGTGTTGAGAAGAGCCTAAATCTGATTTAGTTTTTTCTGCTACACAATGAAGTAGAGTAGTTCTATCTAAAGTATTAACTTGTTTACCACTTAATAAACCTTTAAAGCTTTCATAGTCATTTCTAGTAGTCATTGTGTATATTTTTAAATGCCTAAAAAATATTAAATTTGTACATAAAGAAAGAATCTTTTTTTTACTCCTTGGTTACTGTAATAAGAAAGTAAATCTGAAATATAGGTACTAATAGACATAGCTTTTTAAACAAAAATAACACTTTTTTTATTAAGAGTAAACTTGTCCGTAGTTATCAGTTGTTGTAAGTCTTCTAACTTTAGCAACTCTGAATCAGTAAATAAATCCAACTCATACAAATCTTGCTTAATTAATTGACTATTAAACGTATCTACAATTTCTCTATCATCGATGTCTTGGGTAAAATACTCGTTTATATCTATTGAATGTAAAATTCCGTAAGAGTTTGATAAGGAATATTTTGTCCCTTTATTAGCCCCTGTTTTTACAACTAACTTTTTATCTACCAACTTATCTAATAAGCGAACTAAAGTACGACTACTTTTCTTATAACTCAATTTCTCATATATTTCACTAGATGAAAGTGAATCGGATTTGCTCAGAAGGTGTAAAATTTGGTCTGTGTCTTTCATAAGAATAGTTTATTGGACAAGCAATGCAGTAATAATTTGACAAAATACTACAAAGTTGTCAGATAAAACACATTTATTTGTCTAATAAATACGCTTTGTTATAAAATTTCTTTACATTTAAAAATTGAAAACCACGGCTGGAAGCCGAATACATAGCCCTAACTCGGCAGAGCCAAGCTAGAGCCTATTTTTTTATTTGTTTTTTAACAGCCGAGATGGAGCAGGGGAGTTTATTTAATGTAATTCGTTTCATTTTACCATTTTCTGCTCGCTTGTTTTTGAGCCTTTGTTAGCAACAGGTTATCTTATTAATTCCAATGATTTTTCAAGAAATTCATCTCTATTTTCCGTTATTCCTTTTATTGTCTTTTCAACTTTTACATTTGGTATTATTCCTATTCCATGATGTTGATTTCCATTATGCTTAATAACCTTCATTCCTGTCCAAGTTATCATATAACCTCCAATTAATTCAAAAGAATTAACATTTCCATTTGTTCCTGCTGTTGTTTGCCCTACTATTGTCGCCAAATTATACCCCTCTATAAAACTCATATAGCTTTCAGCATAACTTATAGCCTGACCATTAGTAATAAAAATAACTTGTTTATTTCCTAAATAGGGTTTCTTAGCTTCCAATAACCATCCGTGTTTTTCAAAACCACAAAGATTTTCATAATTAGGATAAATTATTTGAGGTATTTGCATCCAAGAACTATCTTTTTCATTTTCTTTTAACAAATGACTTATTAGTTCGTGATTTCCATTAGGATACCCTCTTAAATCACATATAATTGCCTTTGATTTTTCAAGAATTGGCATTAGGTAATTTATAGTATCAATTTCAATTATATCAAGGTTTAGATAAACAACACTACTGTCGTTATAAAAATTATATTTTAATGGATAAATATCATCACTATTCACAACTTCTTGATATGTATAATCTCTTACCAATTCATATTGTTTTGAGTTAACCTTGATATGTATTTTACTACTTTTTGCACCACATAAACTTGAATAGTTTGCTTCATAACTTAACCCACTATCTGTTGCTGCTGATATTTTCTCTTTTGTTTCTTTAAAAAATACTGATGGCAATTTACCGTTTATACTCTCTACTACATCACCTATTTTGATTGATAATTCTTTATTCTTCACATAGGTTATCACTAATTTATCCTCTACCCATTCCCATAAAATAGGAGGAATATAATATTCGTCATAATTACTTTCAACACTAATATGTCCATCTTTTAATTTTGCTGTAAATTTCTGTAATGTTTCTAAATGCTCTTTTCCATTTTTATCTAAAAATGATTGCTTTATTGTTTTCACAAATTCAGCCTCCCAATCTACTTGCACAACATCAAAATAAGGATAAAAATGTCTAAACAAATTATAAGCATTTATAACATTTCCAATTCTAATATATAAATTATCAGGACTATTTTTTGTATTTAAAATTTTAGTTATTTGTTTTTTATATTCTGATTTATCGGAAACAGGAAAAGTTTTATCTTCATTTCCATACAATACAAGTGGGATTTGACAATATATATTTGTTGCTATTTCACTTTCAATTAATTCTCCAAATTTTGGTCTACAATCAAACAAATTATTTCCTTCTTCTTTTTCAAAACTACCTACATATTCAATCTTTACTGATTTATTTCCAGAAATTTTATATTTATCTTGCGAAACAATTTTATATCCAGTTCCAAATCCTTTCCATTGATTACTACTATTTCTATCAGAGGCAATATCCTCTGTTTCAAAATCACTGTTTTTTATAGGAATTTCTATCCACTTATCATTTTCTTTATAAAAAAGCTTAATATTATCAACATATAATGTTCCTTTTCCTAGAAGAAAACAACCAAATACTAAATTCTTTGCATTTATATCAATTTTACCTTTAAGTTCAAACTTTTGCCACTTATCTTTTTTAATAGGATTATTCCTTGAATTATCAAAAAAGCCTATTTCTTTATCGCTTTTATCTACTCTAATCCAAAACTGTCCTTGACCTTCACTACTTGCGTCTAATTTTGACCATCCTTCATATTTTATTTCTTTGCCTTTAAATTCTGCTGGATCAATTGATGTTAAAACATTTCCAAATTCTGATGACTTGTCAAGGTTCTTTGTTTTATTTATTCTTACACTTTTATAAGGGTTGTCTTTTATACCTTCCTCTTCCATATTAAAGCTAACTCCATTGTGTTGCCAATATATTTGTTTATACTCAGAAGTATCTTTGGGGATTAATATTTTTGTATCATAATCTGTTTTTCCTGATTTTAAAATAAATTTAGATGTTGGTGCAATGAAATAAAAAATTCTATTTAACTCCTTAACCAATTCTTCATCATTTTTACATTTTTCAACCTTTCTTACACCATAAACCGAAAACTTCTTCCAGTCTAATTCATTTGCTTCATCACTTGGATGAAAATACTTTACATATCCATAAGCTTTCGAAAAAGCTGTAATATTTTTTATTGTTCGCTCCGATTGCGAGTAAGCAGATTGTATAATTAATATGCTAATAAATATAAATAAAATTATTTTTATCATAGTTTCTTATTTTAATTTTAAGTTCTGTTTCTTTTAACTTGTTGCTAACGGTTAGTATATGAAAAGTAGGCGATAAGAAGCACTAAACTTGCGGTTAAGCTCAAAATTTGACACGAGTCACAAGCCTTGATTATATTACTATTCCGCCTATTTTTTATATACATTGTTGGCAGTTCGTTATTTTATTTCATTCTGTAATATTTCCCAAATTGTAGTTTTAAACTTGTCTTTAAACACTCCAAAATGTCCAATTTTCTTAACTCCGAAATTAGAAGGAATAAAATGACTTGATTTGACATTTGAGTTCCGATACTGACTGGTCATCCATTCTACAGCTTCTTTAGGTGCAAAATCATCATCCTCAATACTAAATGCACTAATGTCGAGTTCAATTTTATCATAGTATTTCAAGACTATTGATTTATCACTTTGTATATAATCAGGCTTTTTACCCCAATTTCGCCATTGGTTAGCTACATTTTTTGGTAGGTTTTCCATTCCGCTCAGTTTTTTTGAGTTCAGATACCCAAAAAAATTCAATAGAGTAGGAAATAGAATATACCAATTAAACCACATTTTTAATCTGCCTATTCCTTTCCAAAATTTCCAATATCCAGATTGAGCAGCTACAAGAATTATCTTGTCAAACTTGGTGGACGATTTAGCCAATCCAATAAGTTGACCACCTATGCTATGTCCAAGAATTACTTTTTTAGAGTTCGGAAAATGTGTTAATACATATTGTAAAACAGATTCCAAATCATTTTTTCCCCAATCAGCTGCATTATTATCTAGCTCTTTAATCGGTTTTGTTAATGAACGACCAATACCAAAATAATCGAATGTGATAACCGAAACTCCATTGTCCGATAAATACTTAGAAAATTTATGATAATACTCTTGTCTTACACCTGTTGCAGAGGCGATAATAAGAACAGTATCGCTCTTATCAGATTCAAATAGAGTAGCAGAGATTGTTTCGGAATTGGATGATATTTTAATTTGTTTCATTCGTTCGTTCTAATGACTGCCAACGGTTATATAAACTCAATACTACAAAAACAATGTAAATATGACAAAAAACATCCAGATAACCAACTAAATTAGGGGTTATTACGTAAATATAATTATAGTTACATATATCCAACTAAAAAAGAGTTATTATGGAAAAAGTAGAAAATTTTATGCAATTATTAGAAATCAAACGCTATGCTTATAGCACTAGAAAAGCGTATCAATCTGTACTAGAGAAGTTTTTTAGGCAATTTGAGAAACCTATTGAACACATAACCCAAAAAGAAGTACAAGAATATCTCTATCAAAAAATAAGAGAAGAAAAAATATCCTTTTCTACACAAAAACAAATTGTAGGAGCAATCAAACTTTTTTATAAAGAGATGTATAAGAAGGATTTAAAAATTGATTATCTATACCCTGATAGACAGGAACACAAACTACCTAATGTATTATCAAAAGAAGATGTCGTACGTTTGATAAACAGCCCTAAAAACCTAAAGCATAAAACTATTCTTACAGGTATTTATAGTGCTGGTTTGAGAATAAGCGAAATTACTAAAGTCAAAATAAATGATATCGATTCAAAAAGAATGATTATCAGAGTAAAAGGTGGAAAGGGGTATAAAGACAGAGAAGTAATGTTATCAGAGCAGTTTTTAGTGTTACTACGAGAATATTATAAGGCTTACAAGCCTAAAGAATGGCTATTTGAAGGTCAAAATGGAGGACAATACTCTACTACAAGTATTCAGAAAATATTCAAAAAAGCCCTTAAAAACGCTAACATCAACCAAGAAGCTACCGTGCATACACTTAGGCACAGCTTTGCTACACATTTGTTAGAAAATGGTACAGATATACGTTTTATCCAAGAGTTTTTGGGACATAACTCAATTAAAACGACGCAAATTTACACACACATTACAAAAAATAGCAAAAGCAAAGTCAAAAGTCCTTTGGACACTATGTAAATTCCTACAAAAACCCACCTGTATAATTCTCCTTCAATTTAGCCAATTCCTTCGGTGTTCCTTCAAAACAAAGATGTCCACCATTTTTTCCTCCTTCTTTTCCTAAATCAATCACCCAATCGGCTGCACGAATAACCTCTACGTTGTGTTCGATGACGATGGCAGAATGTCCGTGTTCGATAAGTGCATTGATAGATTTTAGAAGTTTGGCAATGTCGTGGAAATGCAAACCTGTTGTAGGTTCATCAAAAATAAATAAAATATGATCTCGGTTAGCTCTATCACTGGCACTTTTGGTAAGAAAAGCAGCTAGTTTTACACGCTGTGCCTCTCCACCTGAAAGCGTATTGGAAGACTGCCCCAACTGAATATATCCCAAACCAACATCTTGCAAAGGCTTCAAACGTGCCATAATCGGTTTCGAATCTTTGAAGGTAATCAAGGCTTCATCAACCGTCATATCCAAAACATCAGCGATATTTTTTCCACCAAATTCTACTTCCAAAACTTCGGCTTGAAAACGCTTTCCTTTACACGACTCACACGTCAAGTAAATATCAGCCATAAACTGCATTTCTATCTTAATTTTTCCTTCTCCTTGACACGTTTCGCAGCGTCCACCTTCCACATTAAAGGAAAAATAAGCAGGTGTAAAACCTCGCTGTTTTGAGATAGTTTGGTCTGCAAAAAGCGCACGAATGTAGTCATACGCCTTCACATACGTAACTGGATTGGAACGAGAAGATTTACCGATCGGATTTTGATCGACCATTTCTACGCTCGTTACTTTCTTTAGATTTCCGTCTAGTTTATCCATTTTTCCACTCTCGTCATTGTGGTTTCCCAAATGTTTGGCAAGGGCAGGATATAAAAGCTGACGCACCAAAGTAGATTTTCCAGAACCCGAAACGCCCGTAACTGTCGTCAAGATTCCCAAAGGAAATTTTACCGAAATATTCTTTAAATTATGTTCTCTCGCTCCCACCACTTCAATATATTCATTCCATTTTCTAGGCGTTTGAGGTACGATTACTTGCATTTCATCACGCAAATATTTTGCTGTGTAGCTATCCGAATCTTTTTCTAATTCTTCTAAAGTTCCTTGAAAAATAAGATTTCCACCATGCGCTCCTGCATCGGGTCCAATATCGATAATTTGGTCAGCAGCTCGCATAATTTCCTCTTCGTGTTCGACTACAATAACCGTATTTCCCAAATCACGCAGTTTTTTTAATACTTTTATCAAATTTTGCGTATCTCGTGGATGAAGTCCAATACTCGGCTCATCTAAAATATACATCGAACCTACCAAAGCAGAACCGAGCGAAGTAGCTAGTTTTATACGTTGAAATTCTCCACCTGAAAGTGTTGCTGTTTTTCGGTTTAAAGTCAGATATTGCAAACCTACTTCATTGAGATATTGCAAACGGTTTCTAATTTCTATCAAAATTCGTTTCGAAACGCTGGCTTGATGTTCTGTAAGCTGTACTTCTTGAAAAAACTCAGTAAGTTCATCTAAAGGAAGCAAAACCAATTCTTGAATCGATTTTTCGCCTATTTTTACATAACCTGCTTCTTTTCTGATGCGTGTTCCGATACAGTCTGGACAAATTTTTCTACCTCTATATTTTGAAAGCATCACTCTATATTGAATTTTATAGCTTTCACTTTCTAAGTCTTTAAAAAACTCATCTAATCCTTTAAAATATTTATTTCCTGTCCAAAGAAGTCGTTGCTGCTCTTCGGTCAAATCATTAAACGCACGATGAATCGGAAAATCAAAATCAATTCCTTTTTTTATCAACGGAGTTAGCCATTTACTCATTTTTGGGGTTCTCCAAGGTGCAATCACTCCCTCATATACCGACATTGTTTTGTCAGGAATTACCAAATCTTCATCAATTCCCAAAACAGTTCCGAAACCCTCACAAGTACGACACGCACCGTAAGGACTATTAAAACTAAAAAAATTGATATTTGGCTCTTCAAATAACATTCCATCAGCTTCAAAACGGTCTGAAAAAGAGGTCGTTTCTACGTCTTTTCCTTTTTGATAAATTTCTACAACACAATCTCCTTTACTTTCATAAAATGAAGTTTGAACCGAATCAGCAATACGAAAACGGTTTTGCTCGTCGCCTTTTTTGATTACACCTCTATCAATCAAAATATAAAGTGTATGTTTTTGAAGTCGTTTGAGTTCGGCTTGTTGTTCTTTTGTCAGTCTTGAAACAGGCTCTGTTGCTTTTGTAGTTTTCTTTGTAGGCTTTTTTCCTGCTTTTTTTAATTTCTTTTTTTCTTCTAAATAATCCTTTTGATTTTCGCCTTTGTGTTCTTCTAAAAAACTCTCTAAATTTTGCTTGGTTTGGTCTTTTCCTTTTTCTAATTCTGGGTCAATTTCTTTTGGTAATAATTGTTCTATAAAAATGACCTCTTCTCCTGCTTTTATTCTCGTAAAACCTTGCTGTAAAAGAATATTTAATTGGTCTTCAAAAGTTCGTTCTTCTGGAATTACTAAAGGCGCAAGAATCATATATTTTGCGTTGCTTTCGGTTTCATCATCTCCAAAACCTTCAATAAAATCAACTACATCAGAAACATTATCTTTCTTTACCATCTCCCCAGAAATAGGCGAATAAGTAACTCCAATTCTTGAAAAGAGAAGTTTTAGATAATCATAAATTTCTGTCGTTGTTCCTACCGTAGAGCGTGGATTACGAGTATTTACCTTCTGTTCAACAGCAATAGCAGGAGAAACGCCACGAATCCAATCCACATCAGGTTTTTCCATTCTACCCAAAAACTGACGTGCATAACTACTCAAACTTTCCACATACATACGTTGCCCTTCTGCAAAAAGTGTATCAAAGGCAAGCGACGATTTTCCAGAACCCGAAACGCCAGTAATAACGATGAGTTTATTACGAGGAACAGCCAAACTAATATTTTTGAGATTGTTTACTCGTGCGCCTTTTATGACAATATTGTATTTGGTATCATAACTTTCTAACTCTTTTACTCGCTTTTCTTCTGCTTCTTTTGCTGCTATTTCTTCTTTTGTGAGAGCTTTTTCTGTGGTAGTGGGCATTTTGGGAATAATCTATATTTTGAAATTATATAAAACAGACATCTCTGTCTGTTTGGATTTATATTTACTTTATCAATTCTATTCAACAGACTGGGAAGTCTGTTATACATGTAATCAGCAAAAATAACCATTTTTAGCCAAAAAAGTTAGCAAGAAATGATATTTTATAGAAATGTCATAACAAATATCTAAGCAAAAAAACTCTATAACTACGTTTTGTAATTATAGAGTTTATATCCAAAAAGAAAACTTTAATCTAATTGTCTATTCTTTCAAAATTATCTATTATCCTAATAAAAATATTCTAATTGAGCAATTCCACCCCATTCAGTAAAATGACGTTCTCCTTCTGTAAGAATAGTTTGATACGTCGGAATTTGTCCATTTGTTATACGAGTATTCGGAAATACTAAATAGACAACATCACCAGACTGACCTCCATTTTTAGGATTATTATTGATTCCTAATAGTTCGGCTGCTTTTATAGAGGCTTCTCCCAAATGACTTGTAGGTCCTACATCAGCATAAATAGCATAACAAAACCTGCCATTTCTTTGATTATAAATCACTCCAAAATCGCCTAATTTTGCTCCCATAGCCTTACTAGCTGGCAAGACTAAAAATGGAATCGTTTCAGAATTTGCATATCTACGAGGTTCACGGTCGGTATATCTAGCATCTACCATTGCCGTTGTAGAAACATAATATCCTGGTGCAGGTTCAAACGAACGCTGAATGTAAGGAGTTCCACTTGAATTAGTAGCAATTCCCCACCAATTCCCTGGATAACCTGCATTCGCTAAATAATCTAAACCAGTATTGCTAGGATTGTAGGCATTAGGAGAACCATCAGCATTGATTGTCATTTCATTTTCAAAGAAAAATCCATTTCTGCCTGAAAGTTTCCATACTGTTGTGCCTACTGCTACATCATATTGCTGACGAGAAGTAATCAAAACTACATCATCTTTGATGCTCATAGTTTTGTTTTGTGTAGTAACAAGTGTATTTCCGTTATATCCTTCAATTTTTAATGCCCTATCTGTACCTACTCCATAAAAAGTATAAGTAAACGAATAAGAATAATTAGAAGGAGTTGCTGTATAAAGAAGATATCCATCTACAGAAAACTTAACAGAAGTAAGATTGGCAGCCTTTCCAGAGAAAGTAATTGCTTCTCCTTTTGTTGCAGGATTTGGATAAGTAGAAGTAAGTCCAAATTTGACTAAATATGAGTTTTCATAGGCAGGAGCAATATTTTTAGCCATCATAGCTCTATACAAAAGTGATGTTGCATCAGCACGAGTAGCATTTTTATTTGGTTCTAACTTACGTTTATCAGGATGATTAATCACAAACTTATTCTGAACAGCATTAGCTATGGCTGTACTTGCCCAAGCAGCTATTTGGGAAGAGTCATCAAAATAAGCAGCTAAAGAATTGGTATTTCCACCACTTACATTAAGTCCATTTGCGATAGAAACAAGGGTTTGTAATTTAGTAATATTGTCTTGTGGTTTAAAAGTTCCATCTGGATAGCCTGACAAATAACCTGCTTTTGCAGCTTTGAGAATATTTTGTTCTGCCCAATGCCCACTAATATCTAAAAAACTAAGGTTTGAATTTTCAGGCTTTGGAGAAGGATTCAGACAACTTACAATCATTGTCGCAAACTCAGCTCGTGTAACATTATTAGCAGGTCTGAATGTTCCGTCTGTATAACCTGACATATAACCATTATTTGTCATGTAATTAATCTCAGTTTCTGCCCAATTTCCTGCCACATCAGTACTACTCATTTGGGTTATTTGAATAGAAGAGGCAGATTTTTTAGCATAACGATTAGGTAAAAGCTCATTTTCATCTTCTTTCAGCTCACAACTGAACACTAAAATTGAAAGAATAAACAATAGCACACTTAATTTTTTCATAATAAATTTTTATAACAATAATAAGGGAATAGAAAATAATAGGTAGTAAAATTTATTAATCTTGAGATTTAAAGTTAATTTAATTAACTTATAAATCCTAATTATTTATTTAAATAATGCAAAGAAAGCACTTTCACTCAAAATGAATTAGTATTTCCTTAGCATTTCACTACACATATTAAAATTTGTTAATCATTTGTTGTTTTTAACTCAACTATAAAAAAATATGAATAATTTTATTTGGAATTCATTCAAAAAATAATTCTAATCAACTAAAAATAAGGGGAGAGTGTAATTTTTTAAATTTGTTTTATCAAAATTTACAATCTCAATGCAATTACATTCATTTAAAAATAAACTTCATTATGTTGCCTTTTTAGGCATTTTTTCACTTCTTTTCGTTTCCTGTAATAAAAAAACAGAAGAAGTCGCTCCAATAGAAATACCAGAACGTTTGGAAATATCTCCAACTTCTCAAAGCATAGCTATTGATGAAACAGCCACTTTTACGGCTACTTTTTTTGATAATATGGGAAATACAGTTTCTACTCCTTCTGATATTATTTGGTCAAGTAGTAATTCTGCTATCGCAAATGTAACACCTCAAGGAACTGCAACAGGACTCTCAGCAGGACAAACGACCATAAAAGCAACGTATCAAACCATAGAAGCAACAGCACTTTTGACTGTCGTAACTAATAATAATCAAGTAGCTACTGTAACAATTACTCCATCAAATACAGAAATTACATTGACAGAAATGGCAAGTTTAGATTTTTCTGTAAAGAATAATTTGGGACAAGAAATTACAGGAAAAACAGCTACTTGGACAAGCAGTAACATAGAACTTCTAACCGTAGAAAACGGACAAGTTACAGCAGAGAACTATGGAACAGCAAACGTTACAGCAACAGTTGATGGAATTCAAAGCAGTCCTGCAACAATACAAGTAATACGCAAAGGAACATTTACAAATAGAGGTTCGGGAAGTGTAAAACTTCGTATTGAAAACGATGTTTTGCAAGTTGTGTTGGGAGATGACTTTTCTACTTCGTCTTCTCCTCCAGATTTGAGGGTATATTTAGGAGATACTAATAATAGTGTAAATGGTGCCGTAGAATTAGCTTCTTTAGACTCTTCTAATGGCTCTCAAACTATCAATGTTTCTTCTGAAATTTCAATTACACAGTACCGTTATGTAATTATTTGGTGTAAACAATTTGGTGGTGTTTATGGTGTGGCTGATTTGGGAGAATAACTTTAGTTCAAACTTTCCTAACTTTGATAGGATAGTATTACAAAAATGCTATCCTTTTTTTATGCCTTTCAATTAATCTTGTAAAAAATGAATTTCAAAACCCGTTCCTACAAAAAGGAATTAATGGACGACTTAAACCTTGCTTCCAAAGACCTCAAAAAAAATCTTGATGAGCTAGAATTTATAAACACAACCTTAGGAGGGTATAAAGTTTTGACTTCTGCTTTGGATACGCTTTATAAAGAAAATAAAATTAGTAAGAATCAAGAACATCAAAATCAAAAAACGGTAACACTTGCAGATATTGGAAGTGGAGGAGGAGATACACTTCGTCAAATTACCAAATGGTTTGAGAAAAAAAATATCAAGGCAAAATTGACAGGAATTGATGCTAATGATTTTATGATAAATTATGCTCAAAACAAGTCAAAAAACTTTCCTCAAATAAATTATGAACAGCTCAATGTTTTTGATATTGATTCAAAGAATGAAAATAGATATAATTGGGCTACGATGTCGCTTTTTTGTCATCATTTTACAGATGAGGAATTGATTTTAATTTTTAAAAATATTCAAAAACTTACTTCAAAAGGTTTTATAATTAATGATTTGCATAGAAATCCTATCGCTTATTACAGTATTTATTTTCTGACACGATTATTTAATGGTTCATATTTAGTGCAACATGATGCACCTCTATCTGTTTTGCGTGCCTTCAAAAAACAAGATTTAATCAAACTTTTAGAACAAGCAGGAATTAAAAATTATAGAATAAAATGGCAATGGGCATTTCGTTTTCAAGTGATTGTGGAGAAAGAATAGTGATTAGTTATAAATTATTAGTGATTAATGAATTTCTTTTGAAAAGTGAGTGTTCTATTTTTACTCTATCGAAACTATTTTTCTTCAAATTCTAAATTTACTTCTTATGACTTATTCTCTCCCTTGGCTCATTTCAGAATACGAAAACTTGCAAAAACAAGATAAAAACCTTGATTATTTATTCTTTTGGGGACACAAACCAACGCATGATGGAAGTCTTAGCAAAACTATTTTTAGTCAATGGTGGGAAAAGGAATTTTCTGTAAATGGAATTTCTTACCCAACAGCAGAACATTTTATGATGGCAGAAAAAGCACGTTTATTTAATGATAGGGAAATATTAGAAGAAATTTTGAAAGCCAAAACTCCAGCCGAAGCCAAAAAATTAGGTAGAAAAGTCAAAAATTTTGATGATGAGATTTGGAAAGAAAATCGATTTAAAATTGTCGTAGAAGGTAATTATCACAAATTTTCAAATCCAGAATATAAATCATTTTTACTTGGAACAGGAACTAAAATCATTGTGGAAGCAAGTCCAATGGATACAATTTGGGGAATAGGTCTTTCTCAAAACTCTAATAAAATCTATAATCCAAATACGTGGCGAGGACTAAATTTATTAGGGTTTGCTCTGATGGAAGTTAGAGATAGGTTGATGAATGAATAAAAGTTATTTTCTACTAAAAATCTCTCCATTCTCAATTTCTAAATTTGATTCTATATTATTATGATATAATTTTCCTGTTCCTAATCCTTGTGGAAGTGTAGGATTATAATTGGCTACAAACTGAGAAATTGCATTAAGCCCAATATTTGATTCTAAAGCTGAGGTAATCCACCAGTCTATATTTCTTTCTTTACAAAGTTCTATCCATTCAGCCGTTTTTTGCAACCCTCCTAATAAAGTAGGCTTGAAAATCAAAAATTGAGGTTTTATATAATCTAACATTTGTTTTTTGTCATCCAAATTTACCAAAGGAATTAGTTCTTCATCAAGGGCAATTGGTAAAGGTGTTTGTTTACAAAGGTGTTTCATTTTGTGCCATTGATTTGTTGCAATCGGCTGTTCGATAGAATGAATGGCATAATTTGACAATATTTTTAGTTTTTGTAGAGCTTCATGTACAGGAAAAGCACCATTTGCATCTACACGAATGGTTATTTTATTTTCATCAAAACGCTCTCTAATAGATTCTAATAATTTACATTCTTTTTCAAAATCTATTGCTCCAATTTTTAGCTTTATACAAGAAAATCCTTGTCCTAACTTTTCTTCTAACTGACTTTTCATAAACTCAAAATCGCCCATCCAAACCAAACCATTAATAGGAATAGTTTTTTGATTGAGCGAAAAATCATTTTTATAAATAATTTGTTTTCCACCATTTTCTAAATCCAAAAAAGCAGTTTCAAAACCAAAACGAACAGCAGGAAGAGAAACAGGAATTAAAGCAAAAATATCTGAAAGTGAATGTATAACAGTATTTCCTATTCGTTTACAAACATCTGCAATTATACTTTCAAGATGTGGAAGAAAATCTATACTCAATCCAGAAAGAGGTGAAATTTCTCCTGTTCCGATCGTTTCAGTATCATTTTTTTTTGATAAATAGATAAAATAGGTATCTCTTTCCTTCATTGTACCACGAGAAGTGCCAGCCAAAAAGTGAAATTTTAAACGATGTTTTTTGTAAGATGCAGAATACATGAAATAAAGTAAGAGGTAAGAAGTATAAAATCAGACTTGTAAAAATAGAAAAACTAATCAAAAACTAGCATAAATAGCCAAAAAACTAGAATTACGCAAGACAAGATAAAATCAAAATTACTTTTTATGAAATGAAATTACTATTTTTGATGTGTAAAAAATAAAAAATATTTTTTAGTAGGTAATTCTCTTAGAAGTTTTGTAATATTGGAAAGTAAATTAATTCGCTTTTCTTTACACACTAAGATTATTTATTATCCCTAAAACTCAATCCCAAAACCCCTTATGAGTCAAAGCAAAACAGACTTAGCACGCATACAAAGTGTTTTGGAGTCTATGTATGAAATCGAAAGTTATGTAAAAGGAGCTTCCCACGAAGATTTTCTTAATAATTCGATGATGCGTATTGCGACTGTAAAACAACTGGAAATTATTGGATTGATTGTAGAAAAAGTTTCTGATAATTTGAAAGATGATTATCCACAATTACATTGGGAAGCCATCGAAAGACTGCATAAAGTTTTGGTTCATGAGTATTTAGGTATTAATTTCGAACTCGTTTGGGTAACAGCTCGCAAAGAAATTCCGACATTAAAAAAACAATTCGAACTTATTTTGTCACAAATAAGTTGAGAAAGCATAAGTAAGGAGACTTTATTTTGAAACAAAATATTTTTTTTTCAGAAAAACTTAAAAAAACACTTCAAATAACTCCTTGTTTATCAACAAAATAGCTCTAAAAACAGACTAAAAGCATTAAAAACACAGAAAAAACTTAAAAAAAATTAGTCTAACTATTGTGTAGTTCAAAAAAACGTTTTACCTTTGCATCAGCAAATGGGAAAAACAAGTCCTCAAAAAGAAAGAAGACACGTTTTTAAAACAAAAAAAAGTTTAAACTCATTTAAAAATAACCATAATTTGTTTTGTTATTCAAATAAAGTTTTCATACCTTTGCAAAACATTATTTAATAGATAATGAAACCAGTTTAAATTCCTTCTTAGCTCAGCTGGTTAGAGCATCTGACTGTTAATCAGAGGGTCCTTGGTTCGAGCCCAAGAGAAGGAGCAAAATCTTAACAGAATATTATTAGATTACTCTCTTTTATTTTCTAATAGTTCTGATACTTTGAGATTTTCATAATTGAAAGATAGAAAAAAGCCTTTACAGTTTTGTAAGGGCTTTTTTTATGTCTATACTTTTTAGGATTAATTCGTAAAAATTCGCTTCAAAATACACCTATATTGTGTTTCTTTAGCAGAGAAATGTTATTTTTGTTTTCTAAGTCTTCTCAACATTCAAAAGATAACCAAAGAAATAGATAAAAAACACCACAACATATAATGAACATTACCAAAATCACAAAAGTCCTTATTGCCAATCGTGGCGAAATCACTCTTCGTATTATTCGTTCGTGTAAAGAAATGGGTATCAAAACTGTCGCTGTTTTTAGTGAAGCAGACCGTTTAGCACCTCATGTACGTGCTGCTGATGAAGCAATTTGTGTTGGTGCGCCTCCTTCTTCTGAGTCTTATTTAAGAGGAGATAGAATCATCGAAGCTGCCAAAACAACAGGCGCACAAGCCATTCATCCAGGGTATGGCTTTTTGTCTGAAAATGCAGATTTTGCACGAAAAGTAAAAGCAGCAGGACTTATTTTTATTGCTCCTTCTCCAGAAGCAATTGAGGTAATGGGTAGTAAATTGGCTGCCAAAAATGCCGTTTCGAAATATGATATTCCAATGGTTCCAGGGATTAATCATGCTGTGGAAGATATTGCAGAAGCCAAAAAAGAAGCTGCTCAAATCGGTTATCCTATTTTGGTAAAAGCAAGTGCTGGAGGTGGTGGAAAAGGAATGCGTGTAGTAGAAAAAGAAGACGAATTTGAAGAGCAAATGAAACGTGCTGTTAGTGAAGCACAATCAGCTTTTGGAGATGGTGCTGTTTTTATTGAAAAATATATTGGTTCACCTCGTCATATTGAGATTCAGATTTTGGGAGATACACATGGAAATATTCTGTATCTTTTTGAGAGAGAATGTTCTATTCAACGTCGCCACCAAAAGGTAGTAGAAGAAGCTCCTTCGGCTGTTGTAGATGATAAAATGCGTAAAGCAATGGGGGAAGCTGCCGTAAATGTAGCCAAAGCATGTAATTATTACGGTGCAGGAACGGTAGAATTTATTGTCGATGAGGATTTGAATTTTTATTTTTTAGAAATGAATACTCGTTTGCAGGTAGAACATCCAATTACAGAGCAGATTACAGGAATTGATTTAGTAAAAGAACAAATCAAAATTGCAGAAGGACGAGAAATTTCGTTCAAACAAGAAGATTTAAAAATAAATGGTCATTCGATTGAAGTGCGTGTATATGCAGAAGACCCAGCCAATAATTTTTTACCAAATGTTGGAAAAGTAGTAGAATATAATACACCAAAAGGCTTGGGAGTTCGTGTAGATGATGGTTTTGAGGAAGGAATGGAAGTCCCTATTTTTTATGATTCAATGATTGCAAAACTCATTACTTTTGGAGCAAATAGAGAAGAAGCCATGGACAGAATGATAAGAGCGATTGATGAATACAAAATTTCTGGAATACAAACGACGCTACCTTTTTGTAAATTTGTAATGAAGCATGAAGCATTCAGAAGTGGAAATTTTAGTACAAAATTCGTAGAAAATCATTTCAAACCTGAATATTTAGATGTTCAAACTTCAAAAGAAGAAGAAGAACTTGCAGTAGCTATTGTAAGCCAACTTTTGGAAAATAGAAAGAAAAAATCAGTTATCCTTGGTGGGGACACTGGCAACGGTAATGTTAGTGGAATGAGTGATTGGAGAAAGAAGAGAACTACTTTTTAACTTTTCGGTCCTTTACAATACCAAAATAAATATTACACTTCACTGCTACAAAATTCTAGCTTGTATCTATCTATTTCGTCAGCAGATGCTGACAAAATAGAGCGTCCAAGCAAAATGCTTGAACGAGAAATCTAAAGGGAAAAATAGATTTTATTTTGATATAAGAACATAACTTTAAAACTGATTTGAACTGAAATACTCAAATCAGTTTTTTTGAATCCTAGATTCAACCTATAAATGCAATTAGCCAATGTAGCTTTCATTTATCTTTTTGTCGTTGATGGAGATATACTCATACGCTTTTGGTTTTCGGAAAAGTAAACCTGTCGAACATTAAGGTGTCAGATAATTTGTTTTTTGAACTGTACTGACACTTATGAAAGTGTCTGACAGTTTTATTTTTTCGAAAACCATTTTTGATTGAGTATACCAACAACAGCTAGAATAAAAACAATATACAAATTATAATCATTCATTATAATTCATATTTTAACTCATTACAGTATTAATTATGACAGCTCAAAATGCAGAAAAATTAGTAACAGACGATTTAATAAGAGAATCAGATTTATTTGCTGTAATGCCTGAAAATACTTTTGAAACTGATACATGTTTTGTGGTATTTTATCAAACAAAAGAATTTATCAAAACTAGAAATTTTGATAACTTGGCAATTGGAAATGGAGCTGTATTAGTAGATAAAAACACGAAAAAAGTATATCATACAGGTTCAGGAAAAACTGTTGAAAGCTATATTGAATCATATGAACAATATGGAGATCCATTTTTAGAGAAAGATACTCTCAGATTAAATATAGAACTTGAGAAAACTGAGTTAGGGAATAATGTATTAGCAAAAATCAAACTCTTAAAAGCAATAACAGGTTTAGGAATTTCTGATGTCAAAGAAGTATTAATAAATTTGAGAGATGGGAATAAGATTACAATTTCAAATGATATTACTGACAAATAACGAATTTCACTTTTAGAAAATGGATTTAAAACTTCTTACCCATTACATTGATAAGTAAAAAAACACTTCCTATTTTCTGTAATGTCCTATTATTTCTCAAATCTTAGACTTATATTTTCCAGTAATTATAAATACAAATCTTCCTCATTCCAATCAAAAAAGGAATGAGTTTTTTTAGTGTTTTGTATTTAGTTAATGATTATTTGCTTAAATTAAGTACTGATAAAAAATAGTGTATCTACTTATAAAAAAGATAACCATGCATAGTGAAGAACTAACAGAAAAACACAGTTTTATTAATGATAAAGTATTTCAACTGAAAATGACTGCTTTAATAGGAAAGCGTTTTCTCAAAAATATGCTCTCACCTCCAAAAAAATTCAAAAATCAACAAAAATTAATTGATGAGCCTATTATTGCTTTTTCAGAAAGTGACTTATGGAATCCTTTTGATAATAAAGATAATTGGATTTTGACGGCTGGAAAGATTGAAAATTTAAGAATTGCATCCAAAAAATTAAATGGTCTTGAAGTCAAGGCAAATGAAGTTTTTAGTTTTTGGAAACATATTGGAAATCCAAATTTTGGACAAGGCTATGTCATTGGACGAGAAATTAGAGAAGGTTGTGTTGTTCCGACAATAGCAGGTGGATTGTGTCAGTTATCAAATGCGTTGTATGATGCTGCAAGTAAAGCCAATTTTGATATAATCGAAAGGCATAAGCATACAAAAGTAATTAAAGGTTCTTTAGCAGAACAGGATAGAGATGCAACAGTCAAATGGAATTATATTGACTTGCGTTTTAAATCTTCTTTTGATTTTAGAATTAATATCGAACTGACTTCAGATAAATTAATTCTTAGTTTTAAAAGCAAACAAAAAAATACTAAACCTACTGATACCAGTTTTGAACTAAGAAACACTCACAAACTGAATGACTGTTATTCATGTGGAAATTTTGCTTGTTTTAAGCATCCAGACAGAACATCAAAAAAACAAGAAGCTGCAATAACAACCTTTATCTTAGATGAAAAATGGGTTGAATTTGACAATTATGTAACCTCTATTTCTACACCTTCAGATAATTTTATTATACCTCTCAAAAAAAATAGATTTATAAAATCGGAACGCTATTCTTGGAAAGCCTTGAACTTAGGAAAGGTCTATTCAACAACATTTGAAGGAATTTATCGTGCTGTTAAATTAAGATTAGCGAGTAAAAAGAATAATAATGTCTTTGAACTTATGCTAAAACTTGACAAGCAAATTGCAAAAAAAGCAGTTCAACATATACCTCTTTCCTCTACTCACTTGGTTATTAGTCAAAATCTACTTCCATTTATTTATGAAACAGGTGCTTTGGGTGGCAGAACCTTTGATGTTTTGATGACAAGATTGCCCTTCAAAAAACTACATGAAAGACTTGATTTTGCGTTCTCAAAACATACAGAAAGTCCAACACTAAAGGATTTTAGAGTATCTAAAGAATTAATTGAATTAGAAAATCAAGCTCTTACAAAGGCACAAAAAATAATAACTACACATTCTGAAATTGCAGAAATATTCAAAAATAAAGTTGAGAAATTAAGTTGGCAACTACCAACAATATCATCAAATACACAAAGAAAAGGAAATAAAGTACTTTTTCCAGCTTCGGCTCTTGGTAGAAAGGGTGGATATGAAATCAAAAAACTTACAAAAGAATTAAACCTCAACTTGGTTATTTCTGGAAGAGCCATCGAAAAGGATGATTTTTGGGAAGACTTAAAAATAGAGAGTTTTGATGGAAACTATGACCAAATTAGTTTAGTAGTTTATCCAACATACATTGAACATCAACCAAGACAAATCTTAAAAGCTATTGCTATGGGTATTCCTGTAATTACAACAACTGCATGTGGATTAGACCCTTCAGATAATATAAAAGTTTTTTCTTTGAATGATATGGATATAATGAAAAGTGAAATACAAAAAATACTAATAACAACATCTTAAAATATAGAAGTTCTGAAAACACTATTTTATTACTTTAACCGTCGTTGAGGCTCAAATGCAGTCGTCAATGAAGTTTGTGTGTAATTTATTCCTTTACCATAAGTTCGGTATTATTTGCAAAAAGAACAAAGTAAGGATTTGTAGCTTCTACTTTTTTAAGCAAAACAAAGAAAGGTTTGTCAAATCGCATCTTTTTGGGTTTGGGTTTTTCTTCTTCCATTAAGTCTTCTATTGCTACCATAATCTCTGCTTCACTTTCTAGTTTTGCTCCCTTTTCATCAAAGATAAAGGCTGTACGTTGATACACTAATTCAATTAAATAGTCTTTATTTGAAGAAGTAATTGTATTTCCTTCTATATTTGAATAATTTGTTTCAATATTAAAATTGAATTTTGGAATGATTACTTCATCTTCATCTTGAAGATAATATTTCCAACTCTTACTTTCTTGTTTTCGTTCTTTCTTACCTAAAGATTTCTTTTTTTCTAACTCATTATTCATTTGAGCAAAGTTTTTAAATTGCTTTTTTGTCTTGAATAAAAGAATTTCGTGTTGCTTATCCTTTGGCAAGAGTTTGATAACAAATTCGTTGTCATTTTTATAGTAAAGAATTTTAATTGTTTTGTAAGTATCTTTTCCACCTCCAAAAGTTCCGAAAGAAGCTACTTTTATTCCTTTAAAAATTAGTTCATTATCAAAACTATTCAAATCAAGCTCAAAAGGTAAAGATTTATTAAATTCAGCTCTTGCTATTATTCTACCAAAAAGAAATTCTTCATCTGCCTTTTTTATACCTCCAAAAGAAATATATTCATCATCATTCAATACATTTTTAAAAGAAGTAGAGTTATTGAGCAAAATCAAGTCTTTTGAATTTTCTGTACTCTGAATTTGTAGAGGAGTTTTGATAGCTTTTCTAACTTCATCCCAAGCATACAAAAGTGTTACACAGTAAACAGCATTTTTATCTTTGGAAATTTTATTTTCTAAAGTTGGTAAAAACTCTGTTTTTGGATATTCAGATAGTTTTTTTACTTTAGGAAAGTCTCTTTTTACTTCTTTAGATTGGCTTTCTGTCTCAACATCTTCATTCTTGCAACTGAAAAAAAATAGAAAAATGAAAAAGAACAGAATAAGGTTTGATTTCATAAAATGAAGATTTATAAGAAAATAAAATTCATAATTAGCTATGCTGCTTTGACAGGTCGTAATTCATTATTACATCTCTCCCCCATTCATCCACTCTTCAAAAGCTTTTTCTTTCTGACTTTTAAGAGAATCATATTTTGGTAAGAATTTTTCATACGCATTTGGCATATTTAGTTTCAAGAAATCTAACGAACGTTCAGCATAATTATCCAAACCTGCATCTAAAGACTCCAAGGCATAAATTTCATTCGCTCTAGCCGAATAAGGAAATGTTTCTATAATCTGAAAAGCTGTTTTATATGCTTTGCCTTTCAAATTATTTCGCTTATAATAAGTAATAGCTTCTTCCAACACTTCAAAATCAAAAGGAAGTCCTTCAATGGCTTTTTCCATTGCATTTTTAGAACGAGTAGTATCTCCTAATTGCTCGGCAAAAAGAGCTGTATAAAAATGTTTTTTAGCTTTTTGATATGCACGAGTAGGCTTTAGGTTATCCAAAACAGAAGCCATTGAAAGTAATTTATTATCTTTCCAAAGTAACTCTAAATCAATGAGTTGGAAACGTTCTAATGTTCTTGGTTCTAATTCTTCTGCACTAAGTTGTGTAGCAGAATTACGCCAAACTAACGCACTTTGCAAATCACCACGTTTCAAATCAAATTCTATTTTATCCAAAACTACTTCCAATTTTAGGTTTTGATTTTTCATTGTTCGGAGCTTTTCAGCAAATTCTTTTGTTCCTTCTTCTCCTATCAAATATGGAATTTGATAATGAAAATAACGTCTTTTTGCATCTTCATCTAAAGAATCAAAATTGATAGTTTTGGCTTCTTCTTTTTGTAAAATCAAATACATTTCATTTGCTGTTGTTTGAAAAGGATGTGTAGCCGTCGTATCCCAACCTCTCCACATTTGAAGTGCTTCGGTTTTGTCTGCTTGATACAATGATTTTTCAGAAAGTGCAATGGCTTCATAGAGATTATTCAGCCCCCTACCCATCAAATAGGCTTTATTAAAATATAAACTTGCTTCATCATATTGTTTGTGTTCCAAAAACCAAAGTCCTAATAAATGTTTGTATTGTGAAGTCGAATTTCCATACGATGTATCTAAATATTTTAGTGTTATGAAAGCATCATACACATTACCTAATCTATATTGATTGACTGCCTTAGCCAAAAGCATAAAAGGAATATGCTCTTGATTTGCCAAAACTTGTTCTCTATTTTGGATAAGTTCTACAATCGTACTATCTACTTTTTGGTTCACTTTTTCATCTATAACTCGTTGATTTAGAAGACCATAATGATAAACATAGAGCAAATCTTCTGTCGTCCAAACTGAATCTTGAATTAACTCTTCATTAAAATCAATTTTTGTATTTGAGTTTAATTTCGCAGCTTTTTTATCTAAATCAAAAAAGCGTTTTTGATATAAAATTTTATTCGAAAGTGCGCCTGTATTGTCTTGTGTTTGGATACGCAATTCTAAAGAATCTAAGGCTGTATAATTGTCTGTTAGTGTATTTAATGTCCACCAGTTTGTCTCCAAAGTTGCTTCTATTTCTTTTGAATCAGCATATTTTTTGATTTTCTCTAATTCTCTAGCCAAAGAATCATTATTTTTCAATCCAAAACGGTCGATAGAATTAAAAATCAAATTATTTTTTAATTGTGGATTTTTTGGAAACTCTGCCGAACCATTTAACAGCATAAAATAAGATTCATCAGCATTATTTGTACGGTTCATCAAATCCGAAACGGCTGTATAAGTATAAGGAGACGCTGTTCTTTCTGATGCTATTTTGAGAAATGAATAGGCCTCTTGCCAATGAAACTGACGCAGCGCAATCCCTGCCATTCCCCAATAGGCTTTATGATTGGTATAAATTTTATAAATGGCTGATTGATAATTGATTTTGGCAAGCTGGTAAGTTTCTTCTACTTTTTTATCTCTTGCTTCTAGTTCTTCTAACGTCAAATTACTTGTCATTCCATCTCCAGTAGCATTTTCATCAACATCTTCATTTTTTAAAGCATCTGCTTCTGACAAAAATACATCTCCAATTCCGTTTAAATATCCTGCTTGAGCTTGATTGTAATGAATAAAATTATGACGATACGCCAAAATAGTAATTATAAAAAAACCTAACAAAGCTGCATAACTCCAATTTACTTTGCGAGGTTGCCAAAGAAGAGGATAGGATTGAATGCTTTTTTCCAAAAGCTCACTAAAATTGACAAAAACATAAACAAAGAAAGCAAGCGCAAATCCAATGTTTGAATAAATAATTATATCCGAAAAAATATCAATTAAAGGGTCATTATTAGTCGCAATAGCGTACATAATAGTCGAAGAAGCAATCAAAGCCCAACCGATATACAAAAGCAAACCCACAGGACGAGCCGTAAAAAACTTTTTATAGTGTTCTTCTCTTCCCACAAAACCCCAAATTCCTAGCACAGTCATAATCACAAAAATCACAAAAGGAGGAACATAAATAAGCTCCCAAGAAACGGCACGAACACTAAAAAGATACGAATACACCATGTGAAAAAAGAAAATTGCACTCACTATCGCAAAATGTATTAGTGTACTATTTGAGCCATCTGCACCACGAGAAACCACCCAATATAAAGCTCTAGGAATTTCGTGAGCATTAAAAATAACAAACAAAAATGTAAGGATAATAGGAATAACAATGCCGTAATTAGCCAAGAAAAACACAGGATTATTGAGCGTATTTAGTTGTGAATCTACCAAAAAGCTCATTCCGATAGCCACAGCAGAAATAACTAAAAAACGAAGAAATAAAGAACCTTTTGCAAAAAATTGAAACAAAAAAGTAACTACTCCAAAGCTCAAAAGAACAATAATAAACCATGTCTTTTCATTTCTAAAATCCATAAGTCCTTGAATGCCAGCTAATCCATCAATAGAACAATAACTAAGAAAAATTGCAAAAGCGAAAAGCACAATTCCGTACCAATGGACACGCAAATATGTTGAAGCAGTCAGAATCAAAACCCACGCAAAGGCAAGACTAAACACAAAAATAGTGGCAGCAGAATAATTTAGCTGAAGAAAGGAAGTAGAAAATGTTTTATTTAATAGATAACCATCTACTTCTGCAATAAAAGGAAAAAAGATATGTTGAAAGCTATCAATTTGAAGAGGAACAGTAGTAAGTTCGCCATTGGAAGTCCATTCGAAGACAGCTTTTTCTCCCAACACAAACGCATACAAATAAGCTCCCAAACCAGCAAAAAGCGCAAAAATAGAAAGCGTACACAAAATACGCTCACTTAAAGACCATTTTCTCCAAAAAATTAGGTTTTTCATAGATTGATTTTGACGTGATTTTATATCTTTTGTCAAAGGCAAGCCTTTGACCTACGAAGTGTTTTATCTTTGTAACGAATATTATTTCATAAATTGTGTTGCAAATTTAGTCAATTTAATTCTTTATTAATCCTTTAATAAGCGAAGAGCTTCTCTTTTACTCAAATTACTCAATTCAGATTCATTTTTTTCTACAAAATCAATTACCCAATTTGGATTTGTTCGGCTGTATTCTCTCAAAATCCAACCGATTGCTTTATTAATAAAAAATTCTTTTGATGGAATAAGAGAAATAGTAATTGAAGTCAGTAAATGTGTATCTATATTTTCTTTGTCTTTGAGTTGAAATAAAATAGCAGAACGCTGCAACCAAATATTTTTGGATTCTAGCCATTTTTCAATATAAAAATCTCTTTCTTTTGGAAATGATTTAAAATATTGATTGACCAGTTTTGGAGCTATAAAATCTATTGTATCCCACCACGACTTATTCAAAATCATAAACTCAAAAAGGGCAATATCTTCTTTTTCTAGTTCTTTTTTGTATTTGAAGGCTAGTTCTTGTGCAAAAAGCTGATAATCTCGTTGTGGTTTTTGCCATAAGATTTTTACAATTTGATGTAATTCTGATTTTTTAGGCAAAAATTCTTTACTCAAAAAAGGCTTTTGTAATTCTCTTCGTTGAGGGGTTTTGATTCCAACATACTCAAATTGATTTCGCATATAGGCTTTTTGCTGTGCTGCGATTTTTGGGTTTGCTTGGCTTTCAAATTCTGATTGTAGGGTTTTTAGGTAGGTTTGCATTCGTGTATATTTTTTGACTTTAAAAAGACAACTCTTTTGCGTACAAGAAACATAATTAGCTAATTGGTCTTAGGTATCATAGTTTCTAAAACTAGGATATTTTTCATAAAATTTGTCTTCCAACGTAATTCCTTTTATCATTTCGCTAAAATGGAATTCAAGGTCAGATGATTGCCCTGTCCACTTATTTATAATGATTGGTTGCGCTCCTATCAAGCTGTTTTTTGGATTATGTGCAGAATCTTCTGTGTTATATGAAAATGCCCACCCAAAAGAATATTCTTCAAGAGAATGGCTTACTATTTTTTGCTTATACATCTTACTTAAACTTTCTAAATGTCCAGCTTGTATAATTTTTGCCTCTGCCAAATCAATCATATTTAATATATTTCTTTGTTATGATATATTTCATTTTCCTACTGTCAAGATTTCGCCCAACTCTCAAACTCTTCCACAGAAAGCGTATTAAGCGTTTTTTTCTTCAAAAGTCCTCCTTTTTGAGCTACTTTTACGCCCCAGTTAGTATCTTTTAAGCCTTCGGTAGAGTGTGCATCAGGACTAATACAGAGCCAAACATTTTTTTGCATCGCATAATCAATCCATTTCCAATCCAAATCTAAGCGATGAGGGTTTGCATTTATTTCTATGGCTACATTATTTTCTGCACAGGCATCAATGATTTTTTTGTGGTCTATCGGATAACCTTCTCTTCTCAAAAGTAACCTTCCTGTTGGGTGTCCTAATATTTTTGTGTATGGATTTTGAATAGCTTTTAGAAGTCTTTCGGTTGCCTTTTCTTCGCTCATTCCCAAAACGGAATGCACAGAAGCAATCACAACTTCAAAACCTTTGAGCGTATTTTCATCATAATCCAAACTTCCATCATTCAAAATATCAGATTCTATTCCTTTAAAAATACGAAAAGGAGCTAGTTTTTGATTCAATTCTTCGATTTCTTGCCATTGCTGTTCTACTCGTTCTTTGTTCAGACCATTTGCATAAAAAGCAGATTGAGAATGGTCAGAGATTACTAAATAGGAATGCCCTAATTCTTTAGCAGCAAGAGCCATTTGTTCGACACTATTTTGTCCGTCGCTGTAAGTGGAATGATTGTGAATTGTTCCTTTTAAATCTTCTAATTCTAAAAGGTCGCTTTGATTATTTTCTGTTATCCATTTCCACTCATTATTATTATTGACTAGACCGTTTCTTTGTGGATAAGGAATGAACTTTGAACCCACTTTTTGATAAATTTCTTCTTCTGAATTTGCTTTTTGATAAGAAGCCGAAAGTAAAGAACTTTCTAAATGATTCGGATTATTTGAAGAGTAATGAAGATGAGAAAGCGTAGAAGTTTCTCTCAAAAGTTTGCCATAAAAATTTTCTTTGTCTGTAATATGAATTTCTAAATTCAAATCAATTTCATCAAAATTTCCTTTCCATAAAAAAGGCGAACTATTTTTTGCATCAAAACTTATTCCATCTAAATTATTCAAAAACTGAAATACTTCTTTCGTCGTTTTTCCTTCTTTTAAAATGCTAACAAAAGAAATTGTATCAATAATTGGTTCGTGTCTTGCTACTTGTCCTGCTACACTTATTTTTTCAATAAAATCTTGTTTTTCTAAATTATTCAAAATATAATCAGAATACTGAAAAGCAATATTGATACGTTGTTTTCCTTCTTGTTTTTCTAAAAATTCTATCTGATTAGCAATATTTTCGGCTGTTTTTTTTCCAAATCCTTTTGTTTTTTCTAATGAACCATCTTGTGTAGCTTCGTATAAATCTTTTACCGTTTCGATTTCTAATTCTGTCCAAATAACACGCACTTTTTTTGCTCCCATTCCTTTTATACCAAGCATTTCGAAAACTCCTGCTGGCGTTTGTGCTGTCAATTCATCTAATTCTTTAAAACTTCCATTTTCTAATAAAGAAAGAATTTTATCACTCATATTCTGACTAAAACCTAAAGCAATAAGTTCTTTTTGAGATAATTCGGCAGCGACTTCATTTAGATTTTCTAGTCGTGTAGCCGTTCCTGTATAAGAACGAACTTTAAAAGGATTTTCGTCGTGAAGTTCTAGTAAAGAACCTGTCAGTTTGAAGGCTTGAGCGAGTTGTTTGTTTGTCATCTTATAGAAAAGAGTAAAATAGAATTTCGGTTTGTCTTTGTTTACAAAGATACTAAAAACTATAATCTAAACCCTAAGGGACTTCGAAGACCCTTAGGGTTTTTTAGAAAACTTTGAAATCTACTTTTTCCACTCAAATCTACCTATTTCTATCTCATCTTCGTTTTCTTCCATTCCAGATTCTAATTGAAATACAATTTCTTTTTGAGTTTGATTTTTAGAACCATAATTGAAATAAATGGTTGCTTTTAGTGTGGATGCTCCTGCTATTTTTTGTGTTCTATCATCATAAAAATCTACTTTCAAGATATATTCTCCTTTAATAGCTTCTTTCAAAATATATTCTTCTGAACCATACCCATCTGTCATATCTTCAATCATAAAACCACCATTTTGAGTTCTGCTATTCCAATAATTACACGTTTCTCCAGTAGGCTCTACAACCCACAAATCAATGTCTGTTTCAAGGGTGTTCCAATCCAAAATAACACGTACATCGACAGGCATATTTTTGAATAACTGCTTTTTTTGCTCTTCTTCCAACTCTTTCGCTATTCTACTATTGATTTTTGATAAGTCTAATTTGTCTTTATGTAGCTCAATCAAGCTAGAAAACTCTGAGAAAACGATAACTTTAAAAAGAGGAAAAAGGTCTTCTAAGGTATCCCAGTTTTCATCTTCTTTATCAAAATCCATTATCAAAACTTCATAAAAATAATCTAAAGCTTTTTGATAATCGCCATTTTTTTGATGCGCTAAAGCCAAATCTCTATACGAATGTGGTTCGTCTGGACGAAGCTCTTTTACTTTCTCAAAGAGAAAAATAGCTGTTTCCATTTGCCCTAGTTGGCTATATTTATAACCCAACATTTTCAGAAGTTCATAATTTTCTAGTTCTAGCTCTACAACATTAGATAAAATCTGTAAGCCTACTTCTTCTTCTTCATTCTGAATAAAATAACTTCCCACGCTCAAGAAAAAAGAAGGTGTAGAAGAATAATTTTCTTTGAGTGAAAGGTAGGTTTCAAAACGATTTTCTTTTGTAGAATTTTTGATAGAATCCATATAGGGTTCATCTGCACTCCATTCTTTTACCACTAATTTTGTAGTTTCTTTCTGTTGAGTTTGTAGTGCTTTTTGAGTAGAGTCAGGCAAAACATAGCCTTTTTCAGCAGCTTCTTTTGTAATGACTATGATAACACCATTTGCTCCTTTGCTTCCATACAGAGCCGTCGCATTTTCATTTTTCAATATACTGACAGATTTTACTTGCTCTGGATTAATCTGACTATAATCACTCTTTTCCATTGGAATTCCATCTACTACATACAATGGTTCAGCATTTAGATTAACTGACGAATTTCCTCTGATTACTACATTTGAAGAAGCTCCAGCATTTCCAGTTATTTGTACACCTGCTACTTTTCCTTGAATGGATTGAACAGAATAGCCTAAACTCTTTTTTGGTTGTTCAACTCCATAAGAAGTAACCACAACTGCCTCCAAATTAGAATCTGATAGAGTTACATCAATATTACTTTGACTTGCTACACTTTTTTCTATAGTTTGATAACCAACAAACCTAACAACAAGTACATCTTTCTCACTACAAACAATAGAATAATTGCCATCAATATCTGTTTGTGTTCCTATTGTTGTTCCTTTTATTTGTACAGTTGCTCCTGGTAAAGCTCCCTCTTCAGCAGAAACTACTCCTGTTACAGTCTTATTACGTTCATAGCCTAAAACCTCACTTTGATTAACTGAAATGCTTTGATTTTGAGTAGTTTGATTTTCAGTTTCTTTACTAGAGTTATTTTCTTCCTTCTCAATTTCCTCTTCCTCAATTCCTTCCTCTTCTTGCTGAGTTTCTTCTACATTTTCAGTTGTTGTTTCTGTTGTAGAATTTGTATTGGTTTCAGTATTGACTTGAGATGTAGTTTGAGAAGTAGTCGTATTTGTCTGATTCGTTTTTTCAGGCTCTTCTGGTAATGAATCTTTTTTGTTTTCTGTCCACCATTCTATTTTTTCTTCATAGTCTGCAAGAGCTAATTTGATAATTTCACTTTCTGTACTTGCTATTTTTTGAGTTTTTTGAGCTAATAGTTTTTCATACTCTTCTTTTAGTTCGGCAGGTGGCGAAATTTCATATTTGACATAATCTTCTATTCTATCCAAAACGATAAGCGAAGTATAAGGCGTAATCAAGCTATAATTTTTGGCTACTTCAATGATTTTGGTTTTATTTTGTCTTGTGTTTAGAGAAAACTCATCCACTTTTTTATTTGCCCAAATACGCTGAATAGAGGTTGAATTGTAATTTTTAGGAATTGTAATTTTTCTAGTTTCTAAAACTTGTTTTCCTATTCCAAACTGAATTTCTATTTCTGCATCTTTGTTAGAATTTATCTGTCCTGCTAGAGAAAACGTTTTTCCTTTTTGTAATGTTTGAGGTGTTTGTGGATAAACTTCGCTTAGGATTCTATTTTTATATTTTGCTCCCAAAAACTGATAATTTTGAGATAAAAGAGCTTCTACAGCTTCTTTTTGCGTTTCATAAGAAAGATTGATATAATTTCCTCCTGTTTTTTGAGCTAAAGAATTTAGAAAAGGAGCATCATTTGTTCCACTAGAAACGATAGTATAAATAGTTTGTAGATTGTCTTTTTTGATAGGAAAAGCATCTGCCGAGTACGAAAGATTCGAAATTCCGTCCGAAAAAAGAAGTATTTCCTCTTGTTCTAACTTAGGAAAATCAATGGCTTTTAAATCCGTTCCTCCATCATAAATTACGCTTTCTAATTGCTCTTTAATTTTGATGATTTGATTTTCAAAATTAGATTCATTTATCAAAAAATCATTCTGACTGACTATTCTATTATTGAATAAAATTAGTTTTAGGTTTAAAGAATTATCCGACTTTTTTTGATTTATTCTTTCTAAATAATTTTCAAGAAGTGCTATTTCTTTTTCTGTTTTTCGCTCCTTACTAGAATGTGAAACGTCCCACAAAACAACCATAGAAGAAGGCAATACTTTTTCTTTTTGAATGACATTAGGAATCAGATTGATATAAAAATAATCATTTTCTGTATTCTTGTCATTGTTTTTCTCTCTAAAAATCTTTTCATTTATTTGGGTTGGAATCTCAAAACTAAAAATACCTGTGGCATCAAAATTTTTCTTTTTAGAATCTGTGATATATGAAGTTTGCCATTTTTTAAATTTAAAATTAGAAAGCTGATTTTGCTTAATTGTTGGCTTTTCAGTTTGATTAATAACTTCTACTTTCAAATCAAATTCTTTTACTTTTCCATATTTCAAATTCATTTGATACAAAGGAGCTTTGCTGTCTTGTAGTTCTTCTTCATATCCTATCAAAATTATTTTTCGTCCTTTTGCAGGAATCGGATAAACTCTCGCTTTATAATTATTTCCAACTGTCATTTCTAATAAAGCTGGGTCAATTTCTTGCCTAATCACTCCTTCAAAAGCTCGTCTTCCCAATTCTTTTTCTACTACTACACCTTCTCTAAGTTTTCCATTCAAATCCATTGCAAATCTAAAAACACGCTGTTTGTCAGCAAGAGGAAAATTCAGTTCTCCTTCCAAAACTCTATCATTCGGATTATAAAAAGTCAACTTCGTTACTGTTGTGGCTCTATTTCCTATAATTTCTACTTGAATAGAAACATTTTCTAAATAAATAAGCGCACTATCATTTTTGATTTTTAAAATCGATAAATCGCCCAAGTCATTTGACTGTTGAGAAAAAGCAGAAGCGAAAACACAAAAGTAAAAACAAGCAAAAAAAATAAAGTTGTGTAAATAGTATTTCATCGTAATAAATTGGGTTTAGTGAGAAAGTGTAAATAATTCTTAAAATCCCTTACGATGAGTTTTATAAGAAACGTTGCAAAATATACATTGGCAAGATTTTTTCCTTATAGTTTTTGATAATTTTGTAGATTTAAAGATTAGATTAAAATTAATTCAAAATTAATACTCACACCAAAGAATTACCTCATTTACTTATATTTTTATGAAAACTCGTTTTACTTCAACTCATATTTTTTCATTTTTACTTTCTGCTTTTGGAGTAGCCATTATTATTTTTGGAAGTGGTTTTTTTCCTGCTTCATTGGATAAAGAATATACCACATTAGAAACCTCAAAAATATACTCTTCAAATTATTCCTTTTTATTACCTTCTAATTTATTCAAAACCAATCAAGATACAACAGGAATGGTCTTTGTAAAAGGAAGTGTTTTTAATATGGGAAGTACTGTTTTTGAAAATGAAATGCCTATTCACGAAGTAGATTTAGATGATTTTTATATTGGAAGATATGAAGTTACAGTCAAAGAATACAGAGCATTTTGTGAAGCTACAGGAAGAGATATGCCCAAAGAACCTATGTGGGGTTGGGATGATACACACCCAGTAGTAGGTGTAACATGGGATGATGCAAGTCAGTATGCAGAATGGGCAGGTAAAAGATTACCAACAGAGTCAGAATGGGAATATGCAGCACGAGGAGGCTTAAGCACTTTAAATTATACCTATTCAGGGGCAAATTATGCAGAAGTAGTAGGTTGGTTTGAAAAAAATTCAGTCGAAATGGTACAACCAGTAGGACTAAAAAGACCTAACGAATTAGGAATCTATGATATGTCTGGAAATGTTTGGGAGTGGTGTTATGACCACTATGGACGTTATCGTCAAATGCGTGAGAAAAACCCTAAAGGTGTTCCTCAAGGTCTGAATCGTTGTATTAGAGGTGGAAGTTGGTTTGGAAATAAAGGAAACCTACGCACAGCAAATCGTTATTACAATCCTCAAGGTTTTGGTAGTAATCTGATTGGCTTTAGAGTAGCGATGGATAAATAATACAGTTATCAGTTATCAGTGTGAAACTGGGTTGCTCTGATTTTTAGTGTAAATGATACTATTTTTTAGTGCGAAAAATTCGTAATTCTAAAAAAATTACTTCTTACTTTATTGATTTGAGTTCCCAGTTTGCAGCATCTTCAAAAACTCCTCTTTCGGCTTGTTCGAATGCTTTTTTAGCTTCTCCATAGTTTTTGGTTCTTTTATAAAACAATCCTAGTAAAAAATAATACTTTGAACGTTCTTCATTTTCTAATTTTGGAAATTTTTTGAGTACTTTTTGTATGATTAGTATTCCTTCTTTATCTCTAACTGTTTTATAATTGGCTATCGCTTCCAAAAAATAAACTTCTTTTCTGTTTGGCTCTAATTGCAAACACGAATCTGCTACTTTGATGGCTTCATTGTAACGTTTTTCATATACAAAAAGGCGTGTCAAATCATAATAATAGGCTGCATCATGAGAGAGATGTTCTGAAAACTCTATTTTTTTTCGGATATGATAAATGGCATCTGATTTGTCGGTATTTTGGTCTTCTACTTTATTCAAAAAAACTTGTGCAGGCGAATAATCTGGTTTTATAGTAAGTGCTGTTCGGAGATAACGCATGCTTTTATCAAAATCATACATAAAAAAATAGGCATAACCCAAATTATAATAATATTGAGGAGCAGTATTTTCTAATTCTGTTTTGAGTTTTTCATCTTTTATCCTAGCATAATAGATTGTCATTCCATCAAAATCTTGCAAACGAAAAGCACAACTGGTATAAATAAAAGCTGCTTTTTGAATAGGATACGCATTCGAATTTACTTTTTCTAAAATAGACTTCGTAAGTTTTTGAGCATCTTCATATTCTGTATTTTGATAAAGAATATTAGCTAAAGAAAGCGCAACAGGAGGAGGAATATTATCTAATTGTTCATTTTTGAAATACTCGTCAGCATAGTTTACAACTTCTTTATCAAATCTTCCAGCCTCATCAGACAGAATAATAATCCTACCCAAAATCGTATTTTTTTCTTGTGATTTGGAAGAGGGAACATGTAAAAGAGCCATTTCATAATACAAAAAAGCCTGTGAGATAGAATCTACTTTTTCATACAAAAAGCCCAATCTATAATTTGCTTCAAAATTTGATTTATCTATCTTGACAGCTTCTTTATAAAGGTCGACTGCTTTGGGAATATTTTTGAGCTGTTCTAAATAAAGCCCTGTATAATAAAGTAGTTCTGTATTTTGAGAATCAGCATTTAGTTCTTTTTTGAGAAGATTTAGTCCATCTTGTGGATTGCCTTGTTGAGCCATCTCAACAGCTTGTGTATAAACTTCTGGTTGAGCTTTTAGAGAATTTACAGTAAAAAGTATGAAGAATAAACTATACATTAAAGTAATTTTCATAAGAGAAGAAGCATTATTTTTCATACTTTTTATAGCTGTTTCAATTAATACAAACATCGTTGAGGTCTGAACCATCAATGAGGATTTAGATTTATTTAATTTCGAAATTTAACATTTTTTTCTCTCTTATAAAACCTTCTAATTTATCTCCAATATTTACTTTACCTACTCCTGCTGGTGTACCTGTGAAAATAATATCGCCTATTTTGAGAGTAAAGAACTTAGAAATATACGCTATTATCTCATCAAAGTTCCAAATCATGAGTTCATTATTTCCTTTTTGGCGAGTTTGTCCATTTACATCCAAATGAAAATCTATTGAATTTATATCTCTAATTTCTGAAAGCTCTAGCCATTCTGAAATTGGTGCAGAACCATTAAAACCCTTTGCAATATCCCAAGGAAGACCTTTTTCCCTTGCTTTGGATTGCAAATCTCTTGCTGTAAAATCAATTCCTAAACCAATTTTATCATAATAAGAAGCTGCAAATTTTTCTTCGATATGTTTTCCTTCCTTACAAATTCTTAAAAGTAACTCTACTTCGTGATGAATATCATTGCTAAAATTGGGATGATAAAAGGCATCGTTATTTTTAAGAATAGCTGTATCTGGCTTCAAAAAAATAACAGGTTCTGTTGGACGTTCGTTTTGAAGTTCGGCAATATGGTCAGCATAATTTCTGCCAATACAAAGTATTTTCATGTATTTTAGTAGTTTATTTTTAGAGGTTTAGAAATTGATTATTATCAAATGACTTTTTACAAAAATACAAAATCAAATTTGTTTATTTGAATGACAACTTCAAAAGCAAGTTGTGTTTTTTTTAACAAATTCTGAAAATCATTACGATACTAAGTTAAAATTCGTATTTTAGATTAATTTATAGTATAATGACTTACCAAAACATTTAATTTAAAAATATTTTTTATACCTACTTACAACGATTTTATGGGAGATTTAAACGTAAGAATAGCAGATAATCAGCTTGACCTCAATGAATTTACACGATACTTACTCAAGGATATTCAAGCTCTTGAGTTGATGCTCAAAAAAGATTGCTTCGATAACGAACAAATGCACATTGGAGCAGAACAAGAAATTTGTTTGGTTGATGATCACGGAAAACCTTCTGCCACTTGTTTGGAAGTTTTGGAAGAACTAAATCATGATAGTTTTACGACAGAATTAGCTCGTTTTAATGTAGAATGTAATTTAGAACCTCAACCTTTCAAAGGTGATTGTTTTTCGAAAGTAGAAGCCGAAACACTCAAATTATTGAAAGCACTAGAAAAAGTAACTAAAAAACGTGATATTGACTATATCCTAACAGGAATACTTCCAACAATAAGAAAATTTGACCTCACGACTGACAATATTACGCCTTTAGACCGTTATTATGCACTGATGAATTCCCTCAAAAAATTGAGAGGAAAGGAAACTTACGAACTCAAAATTGAAGGCATTGATGAACTAAATACATTACATGATACAGCATTGGTAGAGGCTTGTAATACAAGTTTTCAAGTTCATTTGCAGATAAAACCTGAGGAATTTGTTTCAAAATATAATGTTGCCATGGCTATTTCTGCACCTATTTTGGCAGCAGCTTGTAATTCTCCAATGCTTTTTAATAAACGTCTTTGGAGTGAAACTAGGATTGCACTTTTTCGTCAGTCGGTTGATACTCGTATTTCGTCGGAACATTTACGTGAGCGTAGTCCTCGTGTGATGTTTGGAAATAAATGGCTCAAAGGTTCGATTTTAGACTTGTATCGTGAGGATATCATGCGTTTTAGAGTTCTTTTGACGACTGATATTGATGAAGATGCTATCAAAATGGTACAAGAAGGAAAAACACCAAAGTTGCGTGCCTTGAATGTTCATAATTCGACAGTGTATCGTTGGAATCGTCCGTGTTATGGCGTAAGTCCGAATGGAAAACCACATTTGAGAATTGAAAATCGTATTCTACCAGCAGGACCAACAGTAGTTGATGAAGTAGCAAATGCTGCACTTTGGATTGGCGCAATGAATGCTTTTGAAGACACCTATCCAGACGTAACTGAAATAATGGAATTTGATGATGCTCGTGCAAATTTTATGAATGTAGCTCGTCATGGTTTGCGTGTGGATGTAAAATGGGTAAATGGCAAAAAAATGAGTACAAAGGATTTACTTCTGAATGAAATAATTCCGATGGCAAGAAAAGGATTACAAAAAGCAAATATCAATCAAGAAGATATTGATAAATACATGGGAATTATTGAAGCTCGTGTAAAATCAGAACAAACAGGCTCTAGTTGGATGCTACAATCCTACTCTAAACTCATCAAACAGACTACAAAAGAGGAAGTCATGACAGCCATAACGGTAGCCATTGCAGCCAAGCAAAAAAATAATCAGCCCATTCATACGTGGAAACTTGCTACCATCGATGATATTTCAGACTGGCAACCTTCCGATTTATTGGTAGAAGAATTTATGGATACTGACCTTTTTACGGTTACAGAAGATGATGTTCCTGAGTTTGCAGCCGATATTATGGACTGGCAACGCATTCGTTATTTGCCTGTGGAATGTCGTGATGGTGTTTTGGGTGGTTTGGTTTCTTCTCGTCTTTTGCTTCGTCATTTCAATTCTGGACAAAGAGATATAAAAAATGATGTAACTACTGTAAAAGATTTGATGATAAAAGATGTCTATACCGTTTCGCCAGAAGCCAATATTCATGAAGCAATGGATTTGATGCGAAAACACAAAGTCGGTTGTTTGCCAGTAGTAGCAAATAATAATCTAGTCGGAATAATTACAGAAGCTAATTTCTTAAATATTACGGCTAGTCTTTTGAAACGAATTGCAGAGCGAAGAAGAAAACGCAAAGAAGAAAACGAGAAGAACGAACAAACTAAAAATACTTCAAAACCTCAAAATATAAGAGATAGAGAGATAAAAATTGAAGGAGTAGATTCTCTTAGAAATGTAATGGCTAATGGAGAAGAGGAGGAGTAGAAACAAAACCCTAAATGTTTAAAAAACTTTTAGGGTTTATTTTTATTTCTCTTTAATAAAAAAATGTACTTTAATAATCAATATAATTATGTGTTATGCTGTCTATATTGCAACAAATCAAAAATTAGAAGAAAAGTATTTTGATTCAAAAAAAGAAGATATTCGTATTTCTAAAATTGATGAAACAATAAAAACTGTTTTAGGCTCTAAATTTTCTAAGAAAAACATTTATTATTTAGGTTCTGATGGTAACTCCTGCTCTTGTGGATTTGCGTTTGCTAGTCAAGATATTTTTCTACCGGAAGAAGCCGAGGAAAATAAAAAAGCTCCCATAAAACTTATAAAGTTATTAAAAGAATTAACTCTGATAGAAAATGTAGAATACTATTGCTGTTGGGAAGGCGACCAAAAGAAGGATGTAAAGTTTCACAGAGCAATAAATATTCAAACAATTACAATGGACAATTATTTTGGATTAGTTGAACAAGAATTTATTGATTTTATCAGAACTTTTAAACCAAAAATACGAGAAAATTTAATTCTAATCTTAGAAAGAGAAGAAAAAGGAGCTGTCCTAAAAGCTATAAAATCATTAAAAAAACAAGCAAAAACTACTTTGATAGATGCTAGAAAATATGTTGAATATTTAGCTATTGAGCTAAAGAAAGTAAAGTAGTTGTTTTTCCAGTTTCAGCAATCTTTCAAATGCAAATAGCTATGTCACAAATCACACCCAAACTAGAAACCGAAGTAATCAACCTCATCAAATAAAATGATAGAGACTATCAAGTTAGTGGTAACCAACACAAAACTAGGTTTGAAAGGCTCAAAAGATTATGCTAATTATGCTAATGGATTAAAAGCTAAACTACACAAATAAAAAATCCCCCCCCCACCAAACAATACTAATCCATCATCGTAATATCGTAACCAAGTCGTAATTCATTTTAAAAACTCTTTTTTTAGAAAAAAATATTCCTCACGCAACCTTTCCAAATGATTCTGCATCTAATTAGTAAGAAACAAAAACAACTTATCTCCAACGTATTTTTAAATATCTGTTATAGCTGTTGTTGGAGTCTTACCAACAACTTGAAACAGTTAGATTAAATACGTATTCAACCTTTTTTATGAAATAATTTTATGTTCGGATTTCTTCGCAATAAAGAACGCTCTACTCAAGAATTATCAGAAAGCGAACTGATAGAAGCCTGTAAAAATGGTAGTAGTAAAGCACAAAAACAACTTTATGAACAGCATTCTGGTAAAATGTTTGGTGTCGCTTTGCGTTATGTAGGCAATCATCACGAGGCAGAAGATGTGTTAGTTACTGCTTTTATGAAAGTATTCGAACACTTGGATTCTTTCAAAGGCGAAGGAAGTTTTGAAGGTTGGATTCGCAGAATTGTGAGTAATGAAGCTCTAGGTCTTATCCGAAAACGCAAAAAAGTGTTTATGGAAGAAATAGAAAATGCAGACTATAAAGGAAAAAATAATCCTGCCTCAACAGCTTTAGAAACAAATGATTTGCTTTCTCTAGTCAAACAATTACCTGACGGATACCGAACTGTTTTTAATATGTATGCCATTGAAGGATTTTCACACAAAGAAATTGCTGAAGAGTTAGGGATTTCTGAAAATACCTCAAAATCTCAATTAAGTAGAGCAAGGGCATTACTCAAAAAATGGTTGGAGCAAATAGACACAAATACAGATGATACATTGAATAGTCAATCTGTTAATAGTTTTGTGTTATAAAAGCTAAAAAAAATACAACAATAAAAAATTTGTCTTTTACATAAAGGTTCTGAAAAAATCTTTTCAAAATATATACGTCATAATGGACAATCAAAAAAATAATTTTAATTCGGATTCTGATTTAGACCTTCTTTTCAAAGAAGCTTTACAAAATCACACTGTTCCTACCGAAGACCACGTTTGGAGAAGAGTTCAGCACGGATTAGCAGACAAAAAAGGAGAGACAACTCCCATTACAAAATCGATTACGAAACGCTCTTACCTTCCTCTTTGGTCGGCTGTAAGTGGTGTGGCTGCATCACTTTTGATTTGGGCTATCTTTTTTAATCCTTCTACTTCAAATAATGTAGATATAAATTCGAATACGATTGCAAACTCTTCTCAAACAGAAATTGCAAATGATTTGAATGGTTCAGAAGGCATAGCTTCTCTTAATTCTGATTTTGAGTCTGAGTCTGATAAAAATTCATTCATAAATAAAGAAGAAAATCAAAATACAGACGCAACCTCTTCGAAAATAATCGCATCTAATAAGCAAATACCCCCAACAATTAATAATAAAAATACTGCTTCTAAAAATCAACATGTAAAAGGAATCAATCCTCAGAAACATATTGATAGAGCAGTAGCCAGTCTTGAAAAAGACCAAACCAAAATCAAGAACCAAAAATCACAGGAGAAAATGAATACTAACACATTCACTAATCCAAGTACACATATTTCCCAAAATGTATGGGCAAGTGATTTTGTAGTACAGAGTTCGACTACCTCTACTTCTTTGAAAAAAGAAACCAATAGTGCAGACACACATCAATTAAACATTGATAATCAAACTGTTGCTATTACAATTAAGGTAGGAAATAATGACTATTCAACTACTACAAGTCAAGCAACAGGTTTTGATGCAAATCAAAATCCTTCACAGTTTGATAAAGCAAAAACAGTCTTGAAAGAAGTTTGGAATTTGAAATCTGGTAAAAAAGTTAATTTACAAAATATACTTCCGAATAATGAAAAAGCAACCGAAAAAACAACTACTAATCAATCTAATCAGAACAATGAAATCCAAGCAGATTAATCTAAAAGTACTCTTTCTACTTACTTTGATAGCTGGATTATCTTTCACTACTCTATCAAATTCTTCTGCTCAATCAAAAGCTGATACAGTACTTATTGATTTTGGTGATAGCAGCAAAGTAACAGTCTATATTCAAAATCAAAAAGATGCAAAAGAAATTCGTAATCTTGATTGGAATTTGATTATGGAAAGAACAGCAAATTACCTTGAAGAAGCACATCAAAATAATGGCAAAATTGAAACGACAAGTGAAGAAGAAATAGATTCTGAAACAAATAAAGAAGATTCTTTTGAAGTAAAAGAAAATACAAAAACACGTACTATCATTATTGGTTCAAGAGGAATTCGTATCGAAAGAGATGATGACAAAGATGATAAAAACACTTTTTGGACAAGAACACGTCATCAAATTCCAATTGATTTTGGTTTAAATAATTATTTTCAAAATGGAAATTTTGGAGAAACACCAACAGGGAAACGGTATGAATTACGCTCTTGGGGTTCTCGTTATTTTGCCTTTGGTACAATGTTTAAGACTCAAATTGGTGGAAAGAAAAGCCCACTTTTAGTACAATATGGCTTAGAAGCATCTTGGAATAACTTTATGTTTTCGGGAGACAATTATGCCTTAGAAACAAGAGATGGAGTTGATTTCCCTGAATATGAAAGTTCTTTAGACAAGTCAAAACTAACGGCTGCTTACATTAATATACCTTTGATGGTGCATTTAGATTTTGCAGAAAATAACAAGAGAGGACTAAAATTAGCTTTTGGTGGATATGCAGGATATAGAGTAGGTAGTTATACCAAAATTGTATATCACGAAAACGGCGACCGTCAGAAAGATAAAGAGCATTCTAACTTTCGTTTAAACGATTGGAGATACGGTGTAAGAGCAGAAATTGGAATAGGAGAAGATAAGTTCGATAGTGGGCTTCGTCTTTTTTTCAATTATGACATAAATACGCTTTTTACAGAAAACTCTAATCTACCAAAACTCAATGCGTTTAGCTTCGGAGTAAGACTTTAGAATAAAGTAAGAAGTAAAATGTCAGAGGTCAGAAGTGTAGAATTTAACTTCATACTTTTGACTCTCATTAAAAAAACCAGCTATAAATTTAAACAATCGGACAAATACCCTCTTCCAATTAATGAAGAATAAGCAATTACACTAACATCGTAGTTGCTTATTTTTTGTTTTTACTTTATTTTTAATCTCGGTGTCTTAAATCTATTATAGTACTGGACATGAGTTAAATTTTTGACAAAAAAAGGACAGAAAGAGTTAATTTAGAAGTGTGAAAACCAAAAAACTCTATTCCGTCCTGCTGAACAAATATACAAAGGAATTTTCAGATATTCCTATCCATTATGTTCACGCTACTTTGTTGCTTATTAGCTGTATTCTGATAAAAGAAACTGTTAATCTAAACAAATTAAAAAATCAAGTAGGTATTTTTTTAAATTCTCCTACTGTTCAAATTGATTCTCATTATAAACGGCTTACTCGTTATTTTTTGGATGTCTATGTTCAAAAAACACTATGGAAGCTGATTCTAGTTTTTAGTATAGGCTCTTTTTTGAATAGAAAAGACATAAAAAAAGAAATTTTCTATCTAGCTATGGATGGTAGTGTTTGGCAATTAGGGGAATATACCTATCATGTTTTGGTCTTAAGTGTTATTTATAGAAAAATGGCTATTCCTATTTTTTGGATCAATTTAGAACGAAAAGGTAGTTCTACTGTTGCTCATCGTAAAAGTTTATTAGCATCGGCTTTATTGTTATATCCTTTTTTAAAAAGATTTACAATTTTAGCTGATAGAGAGTATAAAGGTAGAGTTTGGTTTAGGTATTTAGAAGAACAAGGATATACTTACATTATTCGTCTTTGTAAGGGAGATTATCAATTAGAAGTTAAAAAATACCACAGCTTACTTAAAAAAGCTAAATCAGGCAAACTAGTAAGCCAAGAATTTGAAACTGACTTTGCAAAAAAACTAAAAATAGTGATTTCTTATAATGCTCAAGCAGCAAAAGAAAGTGAAAAGTTTGTCATTTTATTAACCAACAAATATCGTTTAACAAAGGAGAAAATTAGTGCTATCTATTATCTCAGATGGAAAATAGAGTGTTTATTTAGACATTTGAAAACAAATGGATTTCATTTAGAGGAGTTAGGAATGGTAAACCCAAGAAAAATTCGTGTTCTAATGGCATTAGTAATTGCATCTTTTTTACTCTGTATCTTAGAAGGAGTAAAAACAAAACAAAGAGTAAAAAAAGACAATGAATCCTTTTACGAGTCTGTTTTTAGAATCGGATATGGAAAAGTAGTATTTTATGCTACTTCTATAGACAAAATATTAAAAATAATAACCCAATTAGTGCAAAAATCTAAAACTCAAAATACAACCTAAATTAACACATGTCCAGTACTGTATAAATCTATAGCCTTTCCATATATGTAAATCACTCACTAAATTATAATGAAATCACATTACTTTTTCCTTTTTCTGTTAGCATTAATTATTCTCAATTCTTGTAAGAATCTACCTTCCAGCTCTAGCACTTCATTTTTTTCAGAAGAAGAATTAAAGCTGATTTATGAGCAAGATTCTAGTCAAGCGATGCGTATTTGGAAAATTACTAACAAGGAAGATTCTATATTTTTGAGAAAAAAATGTCAAGAAGTAAAATTTAATCCTACGGATACAACAATTCATTATTTTGTACACCGACTTTTCAAAACCGTTCGTCACCCTAGTTCGATGGGTGTAGGAATTGCTGCGCCACAAGTGGGAATCAATAAGCGTATTATTTGGGTCAAGCGTTTTGATAAAGAGGAAGAAGAAATGCCTTTTGAAGTTTATATCAATCCAAAAATTATCAAATACGATGAAGAAGTAAAAGAAACAATGGAAGGCTGTCTTTCTATTCCAGACCGTAGAGAAAAAGTAATTCGTCCAGACAAAATAACCATTGAATACCAAACTTTAGATGGAAAACAGCATCAAGAAATCGTTGATGGTTTTACTTCTGTTATCTTTCAACACGAAATAGACCATCTTGATGGAATATTGTATTTAGACCATTTGAAGAATGAGTGAGGTCGGTTACTAAAATTAATATGCTTTCCTTTAGAACATAATCATATTGAACATAAACTTGAACCTTAATGACTTTCTTTACAGGATTGAAGAAGATTTTAGAGAAAGAAATTAAAAACTACAATAAACTAGTCAATGAATGAGAATCCACTCAAAAAATATCATTTACACAAAGACAATTATTCTAAATTGCAACTTGATATTAATGCCTCCAAACTATATTGTGAAAAAAATATACAACATTGCTTTAAGCCACATGTGCATACTTTTTTTCAAGTGATTTGGTTTAAAAATAAAGGAAAACATTTTGTGGATTATGTGGAGTATTTACATCCTAAAAATTCTATTTTTTTCATTTCGGAAGGACAAGTACATTATTTTTGTAAAGATTCTGAAAATGATGGTTATCTATTTCATTTTAATGATTTTTTTCTAAATAAAGAAGAAAAAGACTCTTTTAATCTAATTCAATATAAAATTTTCAATGAGTCAGGACAACCATTCATAATTCTTTCAGAAGATAAGATACATGATTTTGAATATCTGACAAAGAAGTTAATTAATGAAATAGAAACTAAAAAGCGAGGTTATAAAGAGCAAATTTATCATTACTTTCAAGTGTTTTTACTAAATCTTGAAAGACTGAAATGGTCACAGTCAGACCAAGAGATAGATTTGAATGACTTAAAAATAGATTATAATTTTGAGCTAGTAATGCGCTTCAAAAAAATGGTTATAGAGTCTAAAAATGAGTTTAAAACAGTTTCCTATTTTAGTGAGTCATTAGGAATTAGTGATAAAACACTGACAAATATTTCAAAAAAATATCTTCATGAAACACCTGCTAATTTTATCCATAAAAGAAAGATACTAGAAGCCAAACGTTTACTTTCAAATACAAATTTGAGTATAAAAGAAATTGGATATCAATTAGGGTTTGAAGAAGCTACTTATTTCACTAAATATTTTAAGAAGCACTCTTCTCTTACTCCCAAAGAATTTCAAAAGCAATTTCTGTAATTTATCATTCCTTTTCCCTAATTTACCATTTTCTCTGTACTGAAAGCCTCAACTTTGTGTCATATTATTAACCATTAAATCAATTCAAATATGACAAAGCAAGCAATTATAGTAGGTGGAACAACAGGAATGGGTAGAAGTACAGCAGAACTATTGTTAAAAGATGGAAATGAAGTTATCATTATTGGCAGACCTGACAAACAACTAGACCAAACCATCAAAGAATTATCAAAATTAGGAAGTGTAAAAGGTGTAGAGTTAGATTTATCAGACTTTGAAAAAGTAACTAGTTTTTCAAAAACTATTTCTAGCCTGTATCCAAACTTAAAATACTTAGTCAATGCAGCAGGTTATTTTAGTCCAAAGCCATTTTTAGAGCATCAAGAAGAAGATTATGAGATTTATCATAATTTTAATAAAGCCTTTTTCTTTATTACTCAATCAGTAGCTCAAGTAATGGCAAAAAATGGAGAAGGCTCTATAGTAAATATTGGTTCTATGTGGGCAAAACAAGCAATTAAAGCTACTCCTTCTTCAGCTTACTCAATGGCAAAAGCAGGTTTGCATAGTTTCACACAACACTTAGCAATGGAATTAGCTGATCATAATATACGAGTAAATGCTGTTTCACCTGCTGTTGTAGTGACACCTATTTATGGTGCATTTATGGAAAAAGATAAAATTGAAGAAAATTTGCAAGGTTTTAATGGATTCCACCCTATTGGAAGAGTTGGCAGACCAGAGGAAATTGCTCAAACCATTTATTTTTTACTTACAGATAAAACTTCTTGGGTTACAGGAGCTATTTGGGATATTGATGGTGGAGTTATGGCAGGAAGAAATTAACAATGTTTAAAGTTTTATGTTCAATCAAAAAACTTCATCAGTAGTTTTTACCAAAGTAAATTCTGACAATAGTTAAAGTATAATTTAAACTATTGATAAACTTTAAACAGATTCAATGATTTTTTGAATTGAAAAACTAGTTTTTCCAAAAGAAATAAACTAAAAAAGAAAAATTTCTAACTTGACTTGTAACCTTGAAATGAGTGTTTTTATAATTTGAATATAAGAATATCCTTTGTTGTTGGTGTCATTATCAACGATATTTTCAATAATTCTATTTCTAAGATTATTATTTTATCAAAATAAATAATCTATTGTTTTTTTACTTTTTATGTATAATATGAAAATGCCCCTCAGATATAAATAAGGTGCTTTTTAGTCAAAAGAGTTGAATAAGTCAAAGTAGAACATAGTGATTTTTTTTACACTATATTTACACCAAGATGTCTTCTATCAAAACTATTTTGTACACACAGAAAAAACTAGCAGACGGACAGTCGCCAGTTATGCTTTACGTTTATGAAGAAAAACCTTATCGTCTTTCACTAGGTTACAGAGCTTTTCCAAAAGATTGGGATAAAAAGAAAGGAAGGTTTAATAAAAGCTATCCTAATGCAAAAGCTAAAAACCTTGAATTACGTAAAAAAGAACTACTTGCTCATGAGCTTGTAGATGATTTTGTCAGAAAAGGAGAACGATTTGATTTCCCTACTTTCAAAAAAGTATTTAGAGGAGAAAAAGAAGAAAAACAGGAAGAGAAAAAAGAAGTTAATTTTTATGACTTTGTTGAAGAGCTAATTTCTGCTAAGAAAAAACTTGGAAAAATATCTACTTCAAGAGGTTACAAAGACGTTTATAATATCTTAAAGCGTTACCACCCTAAACCATTAAAATTTGAAAGTATAAACTATTCTTTTCTAAAAAAGCTAGAAGCTGAATTATTTGCATTAGGTTCTAAAAAGGGAACAGTCTTTACTCGTATGGCTATACTAAGAGCTATGTATTATGAAGGTATTAGATGCAATCATATTGCAAAAGATAAAAACCCTTTTAATAATTCTTTCAAAAAGGACGGATATAATTTTTCAAAATTTAAGTCAGATTTAAGACCTAGAGCCTTAGATAAAGAAGAGTTAGATAGGTTTAGGAATTTCAATATTAAGAAATACCCAGAACTATCTTTGGCTTGGTACTACTTTATGTTTTCTTTCAAATTATTTGGGATGAATTTCACAGATATAGCAAAGCTAACAGACGATAACATAAAAGGCACACGTTTGGAATATATCAGACAAAAAACTGGTAAATCATTTAGCTTATTACTTACGAAAGAAACACAAGGTATTATAGAGCTTTTTAGTTCTGAATCGGACTATCTGTTTCCAGTCTTGAAAAAAGAGAAACATAATACCATAACCAAGATAAAAAATAAAATAGGAAATACTCAAAAAGAAATAAATGAAAGTTTAAGGCAAATTGCTCTGATACAAGGGATTCATAAGTATATCACATTTTATACAGCTAGACATACTGCTGCAATGGCTTTAAAACGCAAAGGAATAAGCACCGATATTATTTCAGAAGCCTTAGGACACAGCGATTTAGCAGTTACACAACACTATTTATCTAAGTTTGAAAATACAGTTTTGGACAATGCTATAATGGATTTGTAGCACTTATTCGGATTCAAATCACTTGAAATATCCATTTCTATTTACATACTCTTGAAAATAAATTTTCAAACAAAAATGTAATACAAAATGGATATTTCAAAATTTGGATGGACACGCAAAGAACAAGAAGTACAAACAGGAGATTATCATTTTTCTGGTCGTATTCTTATGACAGCTACCGTTCAAGAAGGTTTAGAACAGGAAGTTATACAAGCTATTGTATTTAATGCCTTGAAATTTGCGAAAGAACAAAATGGAATAGACTATTTATTAGTCTATCTAAATGAAGAAACAGGAGAAAAACTGTTTTTCATAGATGAATCCACTAAGACTGAGTTACAGTCTGGTCAAAAGCCACAGGAGTATAATTATGCTACTCTTATGTTTGCAGAAGATTATTAGAATCAACAAAAAGCAAGTAGATTTTATTCTACTTGCTTAATTTTTTTATAAAAAAATGTTTTCAAATGATAAATATTTAGATTTGCTCCTATCTATCTCTAATCCTTTTTCTAATCGAATCTTTAGATAAACTAAATTAAATATTTCAACCCAATAATCAGATAAATCATAAGATAAATTTTTAAAAATATCTTCTATGTCAGCATTAATATTATCTTTGAAAGTTTTTTCTAAATTAACAATATCATTAACAGATAATTTATTATCTAATGACATAGCAGGCATACAAAATGTTTCTAAGTTAGAAATATCCTCTGAAATAATTTTTTTTAATGTATCACTTTCGTGTTCATAATAATGAAAAGAATTACAATAATAATGAAATTCTCCTATTTTAATACCTAATAATAGAGAAATTATTTCTTGTAGCATTGAAAATAAAAATATATCATAAGGAAAAACTGTTACCACAGATTGAGACCTCATATGAAGAAAAAAATCAACCTTTTCATCTCTTATCATTATCTGAATACTAGATACACAGGGTGTATCTAAAGGTAATTTAACCAAATCTGAGGGAATAAATATAGGAATCATAGCACGTCTAGTATTTCTATCTTTTTCTATTAACTTCTTCAAATAGAAAAATAGATTACCCTTTCCAAATATTCTTTCTCCAAAAGCTGCTTCATAATAATTACCACCTTCTGAAAAAACATTACCTTGTCTATTATAAATACTAATATCTTCTACTAGATTACTCCCTGAAAGTAACCATATAAAATTAGCAAAACAGAAACCTAAAGAAAGTTTTCTTTCTTTAGAAAAGATTAATCTATTGAGAGGATTTGATAAAGTAAAGGAATAGCCTTTTATTTCATAAAAATCCTTCTTCCTAGTACCAAAGGAAGAACCTATAGAGCGAGTATCTGATACAGAACTAACTTTTTTTCCATTACTAATAAGTTCATTTAAAGACGAAAAATAAACCTCTTGAAAAGAATTGAAAGTATTCATTTTTACAAATAATTTTTATAACGAAGAAATTGATTTTACTCTATTTTTAATATAGTCATAAAATCATCTATAAATGTTGGTATTTGATTAGTAGATATTTCTAATATTAAATCATTACTAAAACATCCATAAGTTAGTTTTTTTATAAAAAAAAACTCAAAGTCTTGAAAGTATTTAAGTTTTTTTGTTCTAAGACCAGAATCAAAATCTATATTCTTTATTGGACTGAATAATAATATTTTAAAATATGGAAGACTATCTATATGAGCTTTTATCTTCTCAAACATATCAACATATATTCCCAAAGAATTATCTGATAAGTTAGATTTATCTAAGTAGAAAGTACAATAAAACAAACTGTCTATAATACTTCTATCTATCAATATTATATCGTTTGTTTTTTTATATTTATTTAAAAGAGCTTTTTCTTCTTCTATTTTTTGAAGGTTGATTTCATACTGAAATTCAAGATATGAGTTGGGGTCATTTCTTATTGTATCAATATCAAAAGGCTTATTGTTTCTTCTTATTATCTCATCTAATATTACTACAGAGTTATCAGAATATTTTTGAGCAATTTTATTAAGGGTTGTTGTTTTACCCGAATTAGAAGCACCAGAAAACGGTATTAAAAATGCCATATAACTATGATTTAAGAAATTTATCAATTATTAACTGTATTTTATTATATAAAGGGGTAAGATATTCATTCCAATCATCTTGATTATATTGACTTTGGGTCTTTTTCTTTTTAGGGTCAAACAAAAGAGAACTTAATGGGTAACCTTCAATTATTGGTAAACTTGGCGTATCTGTCATTTCTTCCTTTAGATGCACTTCTTCATATAGAATCTCTCCGTCTGGATGGGCTAACGATATTGCATAAATCCAAGTTATTCCTTTATTCTTTAGTTTAGATATTTTAGATTGGAATTTATTTAACATCTCATCGTCTGTCAATGCAACATCACTTTCATAACGTCTTACCTTAGTTCTTGGTTGTTCATTATCTGGAAGCCCATCTATATACAGAGCTTCATCAACACTAAGTGTCGGTATTTTTGTATAATCTGCATAAATCTTCGCTTTTTTCAAAGCATTTTCTTTTGCTGTTTCCCCATCTTCAATTATAGGAAGAGCTTCTTTATCTAAGTCTTTCAAAGATATAACTTGTATATCTGAAAATCTTTCTAATACACTCTTATAGCGAGCAAATTTAGCAGGGTTACCAGTTCCTATTAGTATCTGTTTCATTTTATTTTTTTTGTAAAATTTTTTTTAATATAAGAATTCACTACAACAAAAACAAGCTAAAGAAGGATAAAAAAAGTGATAACTTGAAATCTATCAAATTATCACTCTTAATTATTTTCTAAAGTTATTATTTTTAGAATATCTCTTTCAAAGTACTAATACTTTCTTCTGAATTTTTTTCTTCTGTTAAATCAAATAACGAAATATTTTTACCTTCAAATTCTACATTAGGATTAGAAATAATAGTTTCCACTTTATCTTTGGGAAATGTATTAATTAGCTTTTTCCCAAAAGAAAAGTTATTATAATTTTTTTCTCCATTACTCAAATTATAGTTAGAATTATAGCGTTTTAGTTCAACTAATCCTTCCAAAGCACCAGCAGAAAGATGTACACCATTCATTCCTTGAGAAACTTGGTCTAAACCAAATTGTTCTTTTTGTTCCAGTAAAATTTTTCTTATACTACCTTCTTTAGCATTGATAGGATTGGTAGCTCCTATAAGATTGTTTCGTGCCTCCGACCAATTTGTATTGCCAACTAATGTAAACGTTACAATAGAACGACCTTTTTCTGTAAAATGAAGTAATTGACTTGGATGAAAACCATTAACTAAATAAACTGTTTCTGAATCCATCTTTATTTCCTCACAATATGTACCTCCTGCCAATTTTACATTTTTGTTGTTTTGCCATAGATATTCTAGTGATAAAGGATTAAAGAAATCATATTTTTCAAGGAACTCAATACCACCTAAGACATTACAATCATTTACTTCTTTGCCAAATAATTCTTTAAACTTATTATGAGCTGCCTCAGAAAGATTATTTTTAGCGTCAGAAGCTATACTATTAATAACTCCATAGTGTTGTGCTATTATATTATTTTTATCTAAATAGTTCGCAGATAATATATTAATATTTTTAATGCTCAAATTAAATTCTTGCATTTTGGCAAAAATCATTTCAAATATTTTATCTATTTTTATATCTTCTGAAGATAGAGTTAATTCAGGTTTTATAAAGAAAAGAAACTCATTTTCTCCCTCTAAGACTTCACTATTTGTGAAGACTTCTAAATATTCTATACTACTATCTTGCGCTTTTTTTACTCCTTCTGTTATAGAAGTTATTAGTTCTTTGTCTATTGAAAGTTCCATACTAAGTATTTATTGTGTTTTTTGATTTAATGTACAAATATAACACAATATTTTTCAAGAAAGAATGAAAACCCATAAAAGTTATGAGTTAAGAAAATTATCTATATCATCTACTCTGTTTGGATAAGTTGCTTTTAGTCTTTGTATAGCTACATCTTTTCTAAAGTAAGAAAACTCTCCTAAGTCATAACCAAAATCTATATAATGTGGTCTTCCTAAACTATTACATCTTACATCATTAAGAAAGTTAATTGTATTAAAACCTAGCTTGTCTAAAGTATCAGCCATAATAATAAGCTCTCTAAAATCTTTTGTACTTTTATAGTCATTAGGGTAAAAATCTTCTATGATAACACCTTGACCGTAAAAATACCAATTAGAAATATTTAGTCCATTTTCTTGTAATAATTTTCTTCTGTTACTCCAGTCTTGCAAATGTTTCTCTGGTGGTAGTGTTATTATTGCCTTAATAACTATTTGTTTTTCTTTAATTATATCATAAACATTTCTATATTTTATTTGAAAAGATGTAAAATAAGTTTCTGCTCCCTTTCTATGCCAATCATTTAGGTCAGTAAACGAAATTAGCGTATCACTAGAACTCAATATAGTTTTCCTTTGTAGCCATTTTTGGATTCCTTCTAAATCTAAATTATACTTATCTTTCAGAATTTCAGAAGAAGCTCCTTTTTCTCTTACAATAATATTTTCCATTCTTGATTTTTTTATTTGAAATGCTAAATTAGCTACTGAAAACAAATAAACCTAATTTATCTATCTTTAGTTTTTTTTTATAAAAAGTCCATTTAGAATGCACCTACTCCCCCACCAAATAGCTCAAAAACTATGAGTTTCCGAAAGGACAATCTATAATTACAGAAAAAAACTAAAAGGTAAATTCAAAGAAGAACAAAGAAATGGTAGGACTTACCTAGAGTTTGCACCATTTTTAGAGTATGCAAAATCACTTGGCAATACCTTTCCGAAAGATTCAGAAATATTTCCAAATATTCAGAAAGAAATACAAAATAATTCAGAAGAAATACAAGAAAATAGTATAGAAAAGCCAAATTGAAATTTCTGAAATCTTTCGGAAAGGGTTGCAGAAAGTTCAGAAAGCAAGGAAAATACCCAAAACCGAAATAAAGAAAAAAAACAACTAGAAAATTATAGCAATAATCTAAACGAACAAGTTCAAAAATATGCACTTGCGTTTAATGAAGAGAAAACAGAAAGAAAAAACTTGCAGAAAAAATATGATACTTTGGAAAATAGATTTTTGGATAAAGTGGAGGAAGTAGCTCGTTTCAAATGAAAAACAGCTTTATTTTTTGCACTTTTGGGAGGACTTGCTTTTGCTCTTACACTAATTTTAGTCTATCTACTCTTTCTGAAAACCTAAAGAAAAACAACGTTGTCTTTTTTTATTTTACTATTTTATATATTTTACGCAGCTTAAAGACCAGTTCAGACCTAGTGTTTCAGACTTAAAGATGGAAACTTATAGGGTCAAGTATGAGAAATTTAGGGTCAAAAGTGGAACAACTTAGGGTTTAAGATGGAAACTTATAGGGTATAACTATGAGAGAAATAGGGCAAGAAAAAAAGCAAGTATGGAAATAAATATTTTCCTTTCATATTTTAAACTTGTATTCCTATAATTTTTCCTTAGATTTTTGGTGTTTAGCTTATTTTGCCACAATGGAAAAAGCCACACAGCAGTTAGTCGTAAAGCATAATTATTTAATTAATGCAAAATATGATTTTTCTCTTTTAGAAATGAAGGTATTTTTATTAGCCGTTTCTAAAATACAGCCAAAAGATGAATCAAATACCAAATATAGAATCTATGTAAAGGATTTTAAACAGCTTGTAAATACACAATCTAAGCAGGAATACAAAAGAGTGAAAGCAACCGTTAAAAGTCTAATGAAAAAGATTGTAGAAATACCAAGAGGAGAAGATAAATCTGTTTTGATGTGTCAATTATTCTGACCTTCTGTTTACCACGACGGAGAAGGCTATGTAGAAATTCAGTTTTATGAAGAAATAAGAGCGTATTTATTAGAACTTAAAGAGAGATTTACACAGTATAATCTTCACAATATCGTTAGAATAAAATCATTTTCCAGTATTAGAATCTATGAATTACTCAAACAGTACGAAACGATAGGGAAAAGAACTTTTGAACTTACAGAGCTAAAAAGTATTCTAAAGGTAGAAAAAAAGTATAAATCATACGCTGATTTTAAAAGGTATATTTTAAAGAGAGCGCAGAAAGAAGTTTGAGCTTATTGTGATATTTCATTTACCTTTAAAGAAATCAAAAAGGGTAGGAGAGTAAATAAGTTGGTGTTCTATATTCAAAGGAAAGAGAAAGAGGGTACTCAAAACCCAGTTCAGACCGTTGTACAAAATGATTTAAGCGCAAAATTTTTGCTTACCCCTAGACAAGTCCGTGAGGTGCTAAAAAAATATGAGAATGATTTACTTCATTTGGAAAAAATCCTTTGAGAAATAGCTAAGAAATATAAGACAGGAGAAATAGAAAAATTAGGAGCTTACACTTTCAAGACTTTGATAGAAGGAAAGCACGAAAAAAGCCTTTTTGATGAAGAAGTCAAAATAGAAAGAAACAAAAAGCAACAGAGAAAAGAAGCAGAGATAGAAGAACAGAAACAGAGTGAAAAAGATAAACAGAAAGCACAAGAAGAAAAAGAACAGCTAATTATTCAGATAGAAAAAGCACTTTCAGAAGATGAAAAAAATAGTTTGGAAGAGGAGTTTAAAGCTCATATTTCAAAACCTCATTTGCAACAACTAAGCGAACGCCCACGAGGAAAGAAAATATTACGACAGAATTTTTTGGCTAAAAAATTCCTATCCGAAGACGATTAAATTTTATTTTAGACTTTGTTTGAATGGAAAAAACAAAAGCAGATTTTGATTTGCGAGACAAGCAAAAACAAAAAATAGAAAAAAGCGATGATTCTATACTTTCAGTTCGTGAATGACAACTTTGGCGATATTATGAGTGAATGAATATAGGTAACGAACAATCAAAATGAAAAGAATGAAATTTTAGAAGAGTAGGCTTGATTCTAAACAAAAAAGTAGGTCGTTGAATGGTTCTTATTCTACCTATCACAACAAAATACAAAGAAGAACATAGGGTTTATAAACTTCTCATTAAAAACCCTACTCAATACGGACTTTCAAATCCAAGTGCATTTATCCTAAATCGTTTCAAAGTTATTTCTACTAAAAGACTAATTAAGGAAAAATCTAATTCTGTTTTGCACTCTAATTTTTTGCAACTCTTGAAAAAGAAAATTAAAAATTTCATTTAAAAAAAAATCGCCTACTCACACGAAGGAGAGCAGGAATCTGGAGACTCAAATGAAGGTCTCTATGGCATTCGCTTTTTAAGCAGATACCTATGAATATATCATATTGATTTTATAGAGAATTGCAAGGTATTATAGACAAGGTTTTTAAAATAGGTTGTGAAAATAGCATTTTGCTAAAATAATTTGAAATAAATGAAACTAAATTGTAATAAGGTTCGTTACGTGGAAAGACTAACATAAAATAAATGTAATGAATCAAAACTATTTTAACTACTATTATCCTAAATCTCTCCTTTATTTGATAATAACACCATTTATTATTCAATTAGGAGTAATATCTTTATTATCAAAATTTGGTTTTCAGAACTGGCTTGATATGGCAATAACTTTATCTATTCAGCCTATAATTATACCATTTCTATATGTAGTAAATAGATGGTTATGGAAAATTAAACCCTTTTCATACTTACTTTGGATAAAAGATTTTAATGGAACTTATGAAGGTTACTTAGAGTATGAATATAGAGATGAAAACGGAAAAACTAAGACAGGCAAGTTACAACATACTAAAATTATACATCAAACTGGTTCTACTATAACAATTAGGTCATTTACATTTAAAAAAAATGGAGAAGAATCTTCTCCTTCTATAAGTCGTGAAGTTTTAATCAAGCGAAAAGAAGATGATACCTTTATTATAACATATACTTATGAAAATGAAGGTAATGAAAAGCTAAAATATCCCCCTCATTATGGAACAGAAATAATAGAAGTTGTTTTTGATGGAGATGAGAAAAAGCGTTTGAAAGGCAAATATTATACTAACCGTATGCCACAAACAAGAGGACAATTTACAGACCTTAAATATATAAATAATAAACATAACCCACCTTTTTAAAAATGGCAGTATTGAACCAACAATTTACCGAATTTAATAAAAAAATTAAATTAACTTCTGCAAGAAAAGATGATTTAATGAGTAGTCGTGATTCACTCAAGAAGAAAATCAAAGAGTGGTTCAAAGAGAACAAAAAGAATGAGCTACAACCAAAATTTTGGGGACAAGGTTCTTCTGAGATGAATACAACTATCAATCCTATTCCACAATACGAGGGAGAAGAAAAAAAACTAAAGTATGATTTAGACTACGGTATCTATTTTATAGAGAATGAAAACGAAGATAACATACAAAATATAGATACGTGGCATAACTGGGTATGTGAAGCTGTTAAAGACCATACTTCTATACCACCTGTAAGAAAAACAACGTGTGTAAGGGTTGTTTTTTCAAATGGTAGGCATATAGATTTACCTATATATTACAAGGATGGAGATAAAATAGAATTAGCACACAGAAGTAAAGGTTGGACAGAAAGCGACCCTAAAGCATTTTTTGAGTGGTTTAATAATTTGAAAAATAAACAACTTGAAAGAATAGTTCGGTATCTAAAGGCTTGGAAAAATTATAGAGAGAATTGTAATACAAACTTAAAGTTACCAAGTGGATTTGAACTAACTATACTTGCTTCAAACAACTATGTAGAATGTGATAACGACGACGAAGCATTTAGAGAAACAGTTAGCAAAATAAATGAAGAGTTGAATAAAGTTAATGGTTTTAAATGCGAAAGACCTACTGCACCAATAGAAGATATTTTTGCTGATTATTCTCAGACGAGGAGAGAAAATTTTTTGGATAACTTGAATAAGTTAGTAAACGCTTGTGAAAAAGCAGATGAAGAGAGTAATAGAAAAAAAGCGAGTGAAATAATGCGAAAAGAGTTTGGAGATAGATTTCCTACTGCACCTGATATAGATGATAAACAGAAATCTGATGAACTTTCTAAAAAGCTAATTAGCACACCATTCAAACCTAAACCTTTTGCTAAAAATGGATAAAAATATAGAAGGTGTATTACAGAAATATCCTAGTTTATCACTTGTTGAAGAGGGGATAATAGAAGGTTTTTTAGAAGTAGGAAATGAAGATAAATATTTTATTAAAATAGATATTACAAATTTTCCTACATCATTTCCTAGAGTTTGGGAAACAAACGAAAGAATACCAAGAAAAGTAGATAGGCATATCAATAAAGATGACACTTTATGTTTTACTACCCAAGTATATATTGAAATTCTTTTAGCCACTCAAGTAAAAAGTTTAGTAGATTTTGCTGAAATAATCTTAATTCCTTATTTGCAAAATAATTCATATTTTGAAATAAATAAGGAATATAAGTTTGGTGAGTTTTCACATAATTACATTAGTGCAATTATAGATTCTTTAAAAGAAATACTAAATATAGAAAGAATAGATGTTATCACAAGACTTGTCTTTTTAGCATCTAAAAATTTTAAAATACGTCCGAATGATAAATGTTTCTGTGGTAGTAATTTGAAAATTAAAATTTGCAAAAATCATTTAAAAGGGTTCAAAGATTTAAGGAAAATTTCTAAATCCACACTTCAAGAATATTTCAAGTTTTTAAAGAAATTAGCCATTCATAACCAAAAGTTATGAGTGGCTAATTTTTATTTTGAGAGAATAAAAATATTGATAATTTATTTCATTTTTCAATTCAGAAAAGAAGTTGAATTTATTTTGAATTTTTGGTTTTTTGCCTTTCGGTTCGCTCGTGGAAAAAGAAAAAAAGGAATAGCGAAATATCTACTTCTACCTATTTATTGAGCGAAGGGAGACAAATAGGTAGAAGTAGATATTATTGAATACAACAATATGGTATAAATTATTGAATTACAGTAACTTAAGCACCTACCTTGTCGTATATTAAATGAGTAGAGCAAATCATAGGTAAAACGTATCACAAATGAGTACATCTATGAATTGCATTCACTAAAAAGATTACTAACTTTGACAAGTCCACAAAATTATGAATTGGAAGGATTTCAAAACGCTATTTTATACTATTTTAGGTACACATTACCAAGACCCAGAAACGATAGACATAGGGGTTGGATATGCTCGTGATATAGAAGATACTTTTGAGATTTTGAAGAAGTGGACACAAAATGTAGATGAACAATTAGAGACAGAAGACGACGACGAATTACAATTAAGATTGTGGGATGTTCGTCTATTTTCTTACGAAGAGTTTATAGATATTTTCAATCATTCCCCTAGAGAAGATTTTGAAATTAGTGCTTTCAAAATATTTGAATTTTTACTTATACGAGATAAAGAAGCACACGAATTTTTTATCCAACATTATACAGCCGATGAAGAAGGATATATTAAATTGATGGTGGAATTCAATCAGATTCCTGTGGCAAGCTTTTTCTTTCGCCCACTTCGCATTCCTGTACGAATAAAAGACTTCCAACAAAATACCTACATTACAGGAATGACAGGAGTGGGCAAATCTGAATTACTCAAAAATCTATTTTATCAGCTCATTAAAAAGCAAAAAGGGTCTTTGGTTTTGATAGACCCACACGGAGATTTAGCAGAGGAGATTTTGAAATTACAAATAGTAGGAGAGCAAAAAGATAGGATAATTTATATAGACCCTTATTTAGACAGAAATAAAATAGCTACGCTCAATCCATTTGAAACACACGATAAAAGCGAAGACAATATAGACCTTTTAACCCAAGAGCTAGTAAACGTTTTTAAAGAATTAATTCCTAGTGCGCTTTCTTTGCAGATGGAAGCAATTCTAACGCCTTGCATTGCAGTTTTATTAAGAAGTAATACAGGAAGTTTGTCAGAATTACAGCGTTTTATGGACGACAAACATAATCTTGATTTAATAGAAAAAGGTTTGCAAAGTCCAAACCCTAGCCATCAAACTTTTTTCAAAAATGCGTTTCAGAAAACAGATTACAGAATTACAAAACAGTCTGTTTATACGAGAATACAAAGCCTACTTAATCACAAGATATTCCACGACCTCATAAATGGTAAAAGCACATTTTCACTTAGAAAAGCTATCAATAGCGAAAAAGTAATTTTTTTCAATTTGGCACAAGGAAAAATGGGAACAGAGATTTCAAGTATATACGGTAAATTTATCATTGCACAACTCACAAGTGCAGCCCTAAAAAGAGCTTACCAACCTAAAGAATTTAGAACACCTACCTATCTTTTTATCGATGAATTTCATAATTATTTGACGATAAGTATTGAAAAGATTTTAGCAGAAACAAGAAAATACGGTTTGCATCTTATAGCAGCAAATCAAAACCTAGCACAAATAGACAACAAAAAACTTAAAGAAATTATGTTAGGAAATACACATATCAAGTTTGTAGGTCGTAACTCTCCACTTACATTATCTGTTTTTGCTAGAGAAATGGAAGTAAAACTAGAGAAACTTCAAAAGTTAGAACAATATACATTTTTCTCAAAAGTAGGAAGTAACAAAGCCTTTTCTATCAAAACAACAAACCACCTTACACATCGGTCATATCAGCTTAGAGATTTTGAAAAAGAGAATCTAAAGAATTATTTATTTAGACACTACAAAGATAAAGTAGAAGAGACTAATCCAATTACGAGAACAATAATAATAGAAAATGAGCAAGAAGAAAATCGTCAGAAGGCAGATAGTGAAGAGCAAAATGTAGTTATTCCTATTGAAACCAAAAAAGAACCGATTCCAAAAAACAGTCCGAAACCAAAATTTGGTTTTACTCAAAATAAAGAAGAAAATGAATAGACTTAGCCATTCCCAAGAACGAATATTACTTAGTTTAGCCAAATACAAATATCTTACTGTTTCGCAACTGGTAGAAATAGGTATTATGAGCGACAAAAGAAATGTAAGCAAAAAAGTAAAAGAACTTAGACAGTTGAAACTTTTGCAAAGTATTTCATATGGATTTACGCCTAAAATTGGTAGAGTGGAAAATGTTAATTACCTCACTACAAAAGGCAAAAAGCTAATTATGGAAGGCTTAGGAATGGAAGAGGAGGAGATTAGAATACCAATAGGAAGAGCTAACTTATTTTTCAAAGATTATTTTCACAGAAGAAGTACAATAGATTTTCATATTCATTTGAATAAGTGGACAAAAACAAACGGTTCACATCTACTTTTCTTTGATACTTATTTTGATAAGACAGGAAATAACAGAACTGGAAAGAATTTAAGAGCAAAAACAAGAATAGAAGTAGGTACAAGCTATGTTATTCCAGATGTAGTATTTATGATAGAGTTAGGAGATTTAAAGAAAGAATTGTATCTTTTAGAGGTCTGTAATGGAAAAGATACATTGAAGAATTTAAAGCAAATCAAAAAGCATTTTGAAGCAATGCAAGCAGGTTCTGTTAATCAGCATTATGAATTTGAACAGCCTTATCGTTTGTTGTGTGTTTTTGAATATCCATCGATGATGAAGGCATTAATGGAAAGAATAGAAAAAGACGATTATTTTTTTCATATGAAGGAACATTTATTTTTTAAACCGATTGAAGACGTACATCATTCTAAATTAATAAACCAATGGCAAGACTTTTCTGGACAAGAGCAAACCATTATTTGAAGCGCATCACATCAACAGTTAGTAAAGCATTTACTCGTTTCGTTCTAAGTGGAGAATTTCTATCTGGAATGGCGTGGCTCAGTAAATTACAAGTTCGTTTTGTGCTAAGAGCATTACCACAGATACGAGAAATACGAGATTATTTTTTCAAAAGAGAAACGAGCCTTACTAGAAAAATTACAGGAGGGTTAGTAGTGCCTATCTTATTTTTTGGATATGCTATAAGTTCTTTTTTTCTATTAGGTTTGGCTAGTTTTGGTCAGTTTATGGTACTGATAATTAGAGGTAGAAATATACTTTTCAGAACCGATGAAGTAGCCAAAAAAACGGACAAGTGGGAAGAGGACAAAATAGAAATGCTAAAGATAACTAAAAAGACACCTTCATTAATGCTTTCTTATCAAAGAAGATTAGAAGCAAGACTAAAAAAGGAGCAAGAGAAACTAGACAAAGTAAATTCAGAACTAGAGAACAGAAACTATTTAGTTCGTCTTAGAGAAATCGATTTAGACCAACAAGAAGAGAAACAGAAAATAAAGCAGGAAAGGCTTTATTTGGAGGAAGAGCGCATTAGTTTAAGGGAAAGCCAACAACCTAATAACTCAAATCAAATGTTAGAGGTAACAGAGCGTTTGAAACAACTAAAGTTAAAGGAGGATATTATGCAAAAGCAAATAGCCAACAAAGAGAAAGACGAGAGCAGAAGAAGAAAATTATACTATGATAATTTCTTTTCAGAAAGTTTAGAAGCTCAAAGAAGAGGTGGAGATTATAATTAAAATTCTATTGACTTGCCTTTTAAACTAGATATTGCTACCTTCATGCTTCATTATTTTTTACACTATTTTTACACCAGAGTTATTCAGCGAAATAAAACTAGAAAAATTAAAACTAGCTAGTGAGCTAAAAACGGCTTATAAACTATATTTAGAGAGTTTTTCTAAAAAAAAACGTAATTAAATTTAAAGACAATACTATTTTATCAAAATAAAAGGTATTTTTGTCTATATCATTTTTTACACTCACAAAAAATCAATATACAGACTATGAGCGTACTTGTAAATAAAGATTCTAGAATTATTGTTCAAGGTTTTACTGGAAAAGAAGGTTCTTTCCACGCAGAGCAAATGATTGAATACGGAACAAATGTAGTAGGTGGAGTTACACCTGGAAAAGGTGGAACTTTCCATTTAGGTTTGCCTGTCTATAATACAGTTCTTGATGCTGTTGAAGATGCAAAAGCTGATACTTCAATTATTTTTGTTCCCCCTGCATTTGCTGCTGATGCTATTATGGAAGCTGCTGATGCTGGAATTAAAGTAATTATTGCGATTACAGAAGGAATTCCTGTACAAGATATGGTAAAAGCAAAGGCGTATGTAATGGACAAACAAGATTGCCGTTTGGTAGGTCCTAACTGTCCAGGGGTAATTACACCAGATGAAGCAAAAGTAGGTATCATGCCAGGGTTTGTATTCAAAAAAGGTAAAATCGGAATCGTCTCTAAATCAGGTACATTGACGTATGAAGCTGCTGACCAAGTAGTAAAAGCAGGTTTAGGTATTTCTACAGCTATCGGAATCGGTGGTGACCCAATCATCGGAACAACTACAAAAGAAGCTGTAGAACTTTTAATGAATGACGATGAGACAGAAGCAATTATCATGATTGGTGAAATTGGTGGAAACTTAGAAGCAAATGCTGCTCGTTGGATTAAAGAAACAGGCAATAAAAAACCAGTTGTTGGTTTTATTGCTGGACAAACAGCTCCAAAAGGAAAACGTATGGGACACGCAGGTGCAATTATCGGAGGTGCAGATGATACAGCCGAAGCAAAAATGCGTATTATGCGTGAATGTGGAATCCATGTAGTAGATTCTCCTGCAAATATTGGAAAAACAATGAAAGATGTTTTAGAAACAGCTAATGCTTAGTTTTTACAAACAAATTTTTATCAAAAAAGAGAGACTGTCCTTTTCGGACAGTCTCTCTTTTTTTGTTTTTTTTGGAAATATTAGCAATGATGGAAAAATCATAAAGACTAGACCAACTAAAAATAGTTTCTATGTATAGAATGTTTTCCATTTATCACTTGTAATTTCTCTAGGCTTTTTTTACGAATTCAGATTTTAGAGCCATACTTCCAAACCCAGTAATTTTGCAATCTATATTGTGGTCACCTTCTACAATTCTGATATTTTTGACTTTTGTACCTGCTTTTATAGGTTTTGGTGCGCCTTTAACTGGCAAATCTTTCACAATCACAACATCATCTCCATCTTGTAGAAGATTTCCGTTGGCATCTTTTACTGTTTCCTCTTCTTCTTTTACTTCCTTCGTTTCATTCGGATTCCATTCAAAAGCACATTCAGGACAGTTATATAAATCATCACTTACAGCATATCCATACGGACAAGCACAACTTGGGCATTTTTGCATTTCTTAAAATTTTTAGGGATTACTAGACGTTTTTTTATTTATCCCAAATTTACACCATTTTTTGGTTTTGTGTTTCAGTTTTTACCTTATAAAAAAGAGTTTTTAGGTAAAGAGCAATTCAACCTTTCATAAAATCACACACAGCAGACTCCTAAAAAGCAATTTTTCTAAATAAAAATGTCATAACTCTAATTTAGAATTATGACATTTTTTATTATTTAGTTCGGAAGACAAAATTAAGATTAATGCTCAATAGGAGGATTAATATCTTTTACTTCTCTTTTAGGCTGTCCATGTTTACCTTTTTTGTGATTGCCATGTTTACCTTTTTTCTCTGCTTTTATTTGTTCGTATTTAGCAAACTGTTCACTTGAAAGAATAGATTTTAGTTCAGTTTCGAAGGCTGTTTTGATGGCTTTTCGTTCTATTTTATCTACTTTTTCATCATCTCCCTTGTCTTTGGCTGCTTCTCTTAATGCTTGCATTTTAGTCATTTTCGTAACTAAGGCAGCTTTTACTTTTGTAGCTTGTGCATCACTCAAAGAAAGTTCTGTTTTCCATTTTTCTACACGTTTTTCGGCTCTTTTATTTGGGTCTTTGTGTTCTGCATGCAAGGCTTCTGCTTTTTTGCGTTGTTCTGGAGTTAAGATTTTATTTACCTCTGCTCTAAACTCCTCTCGGTTGGCTTTTCTATCAGCTTTACTTTTTTCTTTTTTCTTCTCATGAAGAGCTTTTATTTGTTCTACTTGAGCATCAGAAAGACCAAGTTCTGTTTTCATTTTTTCTAACCTTGCTTCGTGATTGTCGTGTTTTCCATGTCTGCCTTCATGTTCTTGTGCAAATGAAGAAACTGAAAAAGCAAAGAATAAAGTGAAAGCAAGAGTGAATGATAAAGCGATTTTTTGAATATTTTTCATAATTGATTGAAATTTAAGATTAAATTATTTTTTGAAATATAATTTTAGTGAATAGATTTTGAATACTTACACAACATTTTTTCTGTTGTTTTATTGGTTGGTATTCGTAAGGTTAGATACAACTAAAAAGTGAAGGTTTAATTTGATTTTTTCTTTTATGATTTATTTAGAAATTTCACTTTTCTATTTTCACTTTTCGTAGGATTAGATACAACTGAAAAAGGAAGGTTTAATATAAAAATCAAAAACCCTCAGAAATTTCAAAAATTCTTAGGGTTTAAAAAAAGTTTGATAATTTTTATTTTACAAAAATAAGCTCATCAGATTCGAAAACAGCAGCAGGAGAAATCACTCTTTCATTAAGTTGAGCAGGAGAGATTTTATTACCATATCGTTCTTTCATTTTATCTTTTACAGTTTTACTATTCAAATCAAAACTAGCTAGTTTCTCTAGTTTTCCTACTTCAATATCTAAGGCTTCTTTGTATATTTTCCAAACCAACTCAGAACAGTAAATTCTTTCATCAGACCATTCAAAATATAAATCGTAGTTTTTGCCTACTAAATTTTCTCCCACACCTCTCATTTTCTGTATGGCTTCATCTGTCAAAATCTCATCAGCATTTTTTAACCGTTTTACGACAAAATGAGCATTCTTACCTCGTTTTACCCATTCTTTTAAAGGTGTAAACTTTACAGGTTCGACGGCTTCTAAAACCACAAAATTATCACTCTTGCTGCCATTTTTCTTAACTTTAAAAATAATTCCGACGTGGCTATATTTTGATTTTGTAGCCAGTTGAATTGCTTTACTTTGTGAAGATGTAGAAGTTTGAAAAATAATATCACCTTCTTTTAGAACTTTTGTAGATGACGAGTTTTCTACATTTTGTTTTTGAGTTTCTGTTTTTTCTTCTAACTTATTTACAACTATTTCTTTTTGAATTTCAGTCTTTGTTTCTGTTTTTTCAGAATGACAAGATAGAAATAATAGGAATAGGCTGCATAAATAAAGATTTTTTGAGAGAATCATAAATTATAAAATAAGTTTTTTATTTGCTCTCTTGGATTCAACCTGTTTTAGAGAGTTCTATTTTTGATGTATTTTGTCTTGTTGAAAGTTATTTGTAATAGTAGCCATTTTGGAATTATTATTTGTACTTGAAAACAGAAAACCTATTCTCTCAAAAAAGAAAGAATAGGTTTGATTTATATTTCTGACACTTGGAAAGTATCAGCTATATTAAATCCATTTCACTGTAAAATCAATAAGTGTCTGAACTTCTGATTTGTAAGGAGGATACATCAGTTGAGGTGCGCTAAAACGAGTTGGTTGTTCCAAAACAGCACGCTCATTAGAAAATGACCTAAACCCAAAAATACCATGTGCTTTTCCAATTCCACTATGATTAACTCCACCAAAAGGTAAATTATGTTGGAAATAATGAATAACAGTATCATTAATACAAACTCCACCCGAAGAAGTAGAAGCAAGTACATTATCAATCGTCTTGCGTTCTTGTGAGAAAAGATACAATGCCAAAGGTTTGTCTTTTTTATTGATTAAATCTAGTGCATCATTTAGATATTTGTAACGAATAACTGGCATAATAGGACCAAAAATTTCTTGTTGCATTACTTCTGAGTCCAATGGAACTTCTGACATAATCGTAGGAGCAATATAACGCTGCTCTTCTACCACTGTTCCTCCTGTATGAATAACTGCACCCTGTCCTTTTGCTTTACCAATAAGCTCAACCAGCGTTTTGTATTGTTTTTCATTAATAATGCGTGCATAATCTGGAGAATCCAAACGCTCGCCAGAAGATTGTCCATAAAACTCACTCAAATATTTGAGCATTTGTTGGATAAGTTCGTGTTCGATGTCTTCATGAACTAATACATAATCAGGAGCAATACAAGTCTGACCTGCATTTAAAAATTTACCCCAAACGATTTTCTTAGCTGCTTCTTTAATATTTGCTGTTTCATCAACAATAACTGGCGATTTCCCACCTAATTCAAGTGTTACAGAAGTCAAGTTTTCGGCTGCTGCTTTCATAATTACTTTTCCTACGGCTGTACTTCCTGTAAAGAAAATATGGTCAAATGGTTGCTCTGTCAAATATTTAGAAACTTCTACTTCGCCTTCCACAAAAGCAACTTCATTTTCAGCAAACACTTCTTTAATCAGTTGTGCCATAACTGTATTAGTATTTGGCGTATATTCAGAAGGTTTCAAAATAACGCAGTTTCCTGCTGCAATCGCCGAAACAAGAGGAATTAAGATTAAATTTACTGGGTAATTCCAAGGTGCAATAATCAAACAAACTCCTTTTGCTTCGTAACGAATATACGATTTTGAACCTAAAAGAGCCGTCGGAGTGCTTACAGATTCGTCTTTCATCCATTTCTCAAGATTCGAAACAGCATGTTTTATTTCGTTTGAAGTAGGATAAATTTCTGATAAATCTGTTTCGGCTTCTGGTTTTCCAAAATCTTGACGCAAAGAATGATGAAAAGCTGCACGATAATTAAAAAGTGCATCTTGTAACCTTTTTAGTTTTTCGATGCGTTCTTTTGTTGTTGTTTTGGCTACTGCCCAACGGTTGTTTTGTTGTGCTTCAAAAATTTGGTCTATTTGTGTTTTGAAATTAGTTTCTGTATTTGATGAAGAAACGGTTTCGGCTTGAATTTCGCTCATAATGTTTTAATATTGTAAGAATTTCCAAACAAACCCTAAGGGTTTTCAGAAACCCTTAGGGTTTAACTATTTTTTTCTATGAAAAATAAAATATATTCTTTTTCTGCCTTTGTGTGTCTGTTATTATGTGTTTTTGCGCTTAGTTTGTCAGTTCCCGTTTTGGGACAACAAACAGAAGCTCAACTACTAAGATACGAACTTTTCGAACATAAGCTGTTCGTCATGCATAATAACTCTACAAATAAAACGGATTCGATGGCTTATCGTTTACTTTTTCCAAAAAATTATGATAAAAACAAAAAATACCCTTTAGTTTTGTTCCTTCATGGCGCAGGCGAACGTGGGGATAGTTCGCTTACAGTCAAGCATATAGGAGCGTGGGCATTGCAAGAAAAAAACAGAAAAGACTATGAATGTTTTGTACTTGTGCCTCAATGCGAAAAAAATAATAAATGGGTAGAAGTAGATTGGTCGGCAGATTCGCACAATCAACCTAAAGAAATGAGCAAGTATATGAATTTGACGGTTGAGCTTTTGGAAGAATTAGAAAAAGAATTACCAATAGATTCGACTAGAATTTATCTCACAGGTTTATCTATGGGAGGATATGGAACGTGGGATTTGGCTGCTCGTTTTCCAAACAAGTTTGCAGCTATTGTTCCTATTTGTGGAGGTGCAGATGAAAAAACGACTGATTCTTTAAAAAATATGCCGATTTGGGCTTTTCATGGCGCATTAGACCAAACCGTAAAACCACAACGCAGCCGAAATATGGTAGAGGCTCTAAAAAAGACAGGGAATAATGATATTCATTATACAGAATATGAGAAAGTCAGACATGGAAGTTGGAAACCTGCTTATGAAGATGAAAAGATGTGGAAGTGGCTTTTTGAGAAGAGTTTGTAAAAAATATATACGAAATACATTTTAAACACAGAGTTCGCAGAGAACACAGAGAAATAAAATTTAGAGGAACTTATGCAACTACATTTTTTCAATAAAATACTTGTCATTCAAAAAATAATTATTTGATTTATGCGCTTTTTACTCTTGTTTTTTTCCTTTTTCTTGGTATCAATGTCTTGTGTTTTTGCTCAAAGACCAAATATTAGTCATTTGAAATTCTATAAATGCGACTATTCAGATACAACTTCTTACTATGCAGTTTTATCTTCTGGTAGCAAAACAGAAACAACTGAAATTTGGGGTATAGATAAAAGCCTTTTAGATAGTTTGCCTTCACTTAGTGAAATGAAACTTGACTTAGAAGAAGTTACAACTAATGCGAAGTTATATTTAGAAAATCGGTATTATTCTCCAAACTCAAGTAAGGAGTATATTCTAACGGAAATAAGTTTTGAAAGAATAATTTTTAAAGAAGAAGGAAATAAAAACTGGGTAATAATTGCAAAGTTTGTGTACGATGAAAGAGGATTTTATCAATATGTTCCTATTTTATTAGATGGAAGAATTATTTTGAGTAAGTGGTTAAAATGAAATACTAAAGCAAAAAAAACAGTTTATCTAAAATGAAAAATAATTTACTCTGTCTAGTTCTCTTTTTTACTTTACTTTCTGTTGCATTTATTTCAAAAACACAATCTGAAAAAGCACTTCAAAATCACTTAGTTTCTATTGAGAAAGCAATCAATTCTAGTTCGGTGGATACTTTGTTTTTAGATTTTTATCTTGAAGAAGAGCTTGTACAACTAACTACATTTTATAAAAATGATTTACTTCTCAAAACTCAAATTAGTTTTGTCAATCAGCCCAAGAAGCGAGTTATTTATTATTTTCCTACAAATGAAAAAACTATAAAATCTAAAATTTGCTACATCAAAGAGTTTGATACAATTACAAATACTACTTTTGTAGAAATAAAATACTGGAAAGATAATTTGTTGAATCCTACAAAAATTAAAGAAGAAAAGGTAGAAGAGTTTTTGAAAATTTCGGAAACAGAAAAATGGAGAATTACAGATTTAGAACAAGCTATTTTCTTTAAAAAGATTTATCGTCTAAGAAAAGTAAAAGCAGAAATTATAGAAATGTCGGAGTGGGAAATTATAGCTTGTGGGTTTGTTACTGTTTTTGAAACTTATAAATTTAAGCTAATTGAGAAAAGCAATGAAGTAGAAACTATTTTTCTTGGCGTGGTCATGTGTCCAGATTTTAAAAAAGAGGGCTTTTTTGAAGAAGGAAAATTATATAATAGACTTTATTACGATAATTTTTGATAGGTTATTCTTGTCTTTACCCTTAAATTATGAATACCACACGCAATTTCCATGACTTGGTCTCTTACCTCTTCTCCCCACAATCGGATTTCATCTAAGACAATTCTAAGTCTTTTTACTCCTGCTATGCTGTGTTCTGCACGTACTCTACGACTAGACTTTTTACTATTTTCAGCCTTGTCCTGCTCCGATAATTCTTTTCCTCTAGGCTTTTTTTTGGGTTGCTCAATAAGGACACCTTTAGGTCTATGACCTTGATAACCAGTATCTTGATGAAGAATAGTTCCCTCAGGAAAGGTAATATCATCTTCTTCTAATAAACGTTTATCGTGTACTTTTCCTGTTTCTGTATCTCCTAAAAAAACTACCTCTTGATGTTTATCTGTAACTAAAGTATTTTTTATAGTGTGCTTTTTTTTTTCCACTATATACTTCTTTTTGAGCTTTGTAATCGGAGGGACGAGGAATTTCACGTTCGCTTCCATCTATCCATAACTCCAGTGATGTTAAGTTCTAATTGATTTTGTATTTTTGTTTTTTTATTGACAGAATAAAATTTGGTTTATGGAATTTAGTGACTTTATCAGAAACATGGAAGATAGCCGTAGAAGTCAAGGTCAGCGTTACTCTTTTGAATCTATGATGTGGATGATTTTTTTGAGTATTGCTTGTGGCTATGAGAGTAGTCGTAAAATGGCTACTTTTTGTATTTCTTATCAAGACGTATTTATAGATTATTTTGATTTAAAACATGGTACTCCTAGTTATGGCACTTTTCATACTTTTTTATCTTATTTAGATAGTTTATCTTTTGCAGCCTCTTTTAATACTGTTATGCTTTCTCATTCGGAATTAGAAAAAGGAGATTGGATAGCAGGAGATGGACAAACTCTATGTTCTACCGTTAGTTCTTCTCATACAAGCAAACAAGATTATGTTAGTGTAGTGAGTTTATTTTGTCAAAAAACAGGTTTGAGTATTTTATTGAAAGATTATATGAATAAAGATAAACAAGAATCAGAAGCTAAAATAGTTTTAGAGTTACTACTTAAGAATTTGAAAGACAAAGGCTTAATGTTTACATTGGATGCTCTACATTGCCAAAAAAAACATTAAAAAGTATTGTCGCTAGTGGAAATGACTTTACAGTTCAAGTAAAAGGAAATACTCCAAAGTTACTAGCTAGTTTAGAAACTACACTACTTACTACTACTCATAGAGACACTCACATTATAGAAAAAAAAAGAATGGCATAAAAACAACTTGGCAATGCTACTGCTACGATTATGTGCAAAAAGTGAAAGAATGGCAGTGCATTGAAACAATTATCGTAATTTATAAAACAGTTATTGAACCTACTAAAGTAACTCCTACTCGTCGTTATTATGTTTCAAATAAAAAACTAGAAGAGGGATTCTCAGCCAAGTCATTTAATGTAGGTATTAGAGGGCATTGGGATATTGAAAATAAAGCACACAGAAATAAAGATATTGTATTCAAACAGGATGATAACAAAGTTAAAAATAGTAAACATGCAGTAAATAGAGCTATTTTCAATACTATAGCACTCAATTTCCTAATAGATAAATATTCTGAAAATGTAATGTATAACCAAATTTTATTTCGTACACAGTTTCAAAAAATATGCTTTAAAAAGAGAACTTAACATCACTGCCCATAACTCTAAGGCTTTACCTGCTTCTTCAACACGATCTGCAAGTTTTATTGTCCATTCCGATTCATTTCTTGCAGGCAATACATTAATTTTTCTTAAACTTTCTTTTAAAATGGGAAGAAGGCTGTTAATCCATTGATTAACTTTTCCTTGAGAAACATCAAAAGTAAGAGCTAAAGATTCCTGTAAAGGGTTGTTTTTCAAGTAGTAAAGGATAAAAAAAAGTTTCATTTCACTACCTTTTAGTTGTATTTTTGCGTGTTCTCGGAAGGTGGGCTTATTTCTAGCCTTTCCTTTGAGGTCATAATACATATAATGTTTTTCCCAAAGTGGAGAAAAAGTAGCTAATAACTCATCAAACTCTTTGATAGTCAAGCTAGTAAGAGCCATAAAAGGCTTTTCTTTTTTACGTAAGTTAGGTAAATCAATCATAAAGTAAGGATAAAATGACCGCTAATATAATAAAATTTACGTTTTAAAGTCTAATTTAGAACTCAAAAAGTGTTTTGAAGGCAATGAATGTAATAGAGATGAACGATATAAAAACTCCGAATTTCCTGTTTATACTGTTGAAGAGATAACTTTTTTAAAACAACCCTAATCAAACGCTTGTGTAAAAAGCATGTCTAACATTACAATTATATAATCAAAACCACCCAAAAAGCTGATAAATTTCATTTTTTAAGCCCTTTTTAAAAGGTAATTTTGTAATGTTAAAATCTAACTTTAGCATTTTTGATTATCAAGATTATGGCGACACTACTAGAAAATCATCCAAAAGAAAATGTATATCAAAATAAACAAGAAAACAAAAAAGCTCAAAAAGCAGCTTGTTATCATTGTGGCGATGATTGTCCTTCAAGTCCAATTGAGTTTGAGGAGCATTCTTTTTGCTGCACTGGCTGCCAAACGGTATATGATATTCTGACAAAAAATGGTTTAGATAATTATTATAATCTTGAAAAAACAGGAATTGCGCCTAGTTCAATTATAGAAAACCCAGAACAGTTTGCTTATTTGGATAATGAGGAATTGATGCGCCAACTTGTAGATTTTACAGATGGAAATTTTACACGCATTACCTTCAAATTACCTCAAATTCATTGTGCTTCTTGTGTTTGGCTGTTGGAAAAACTTCCACATTTATTTGAAGGGATTCAAGATTCAAAAGTCAATTATTTGCGTAGAGAGGCAAATGTTAGTTTTTATAGTGATAAAATTTCGCTTCGTACTTTAGTAGAAAACCTCACAAAATTAGGTTATTCGCCAGACTTAAAACTAGAATCTAAAAACAAGAAAAAAACGGATAATTTACCACCTAATTTTCTGCTTCGTTTGGGAGTAGCAGGTTTTTGTTTTGGAAATTTGATGTTGCTTAGTTTTCCCGAATATTTGGGTTTACCGATTGCAGAAGATGATTTTCCTCGTTTTTTTGGGTATTTGAATATTTTATTGTCGCTTCCTGTTGTTTTTTTTAGTGGTGCAAATTATTTTAAAGATGCTTTTTATGCGCTCAAACACAAAACCCTCAATTTTGATATTCCGATTGCACTAGGAATAACAGCTCTTTTTGGAAGAAGTATTTTTGAAATTCTGAGCCAAACAGGTGCTGGCTATTTGGATTCTTTGGCTGCCTTGATTTTTCTTCTTTTAATTGGGCAATGGTTTCAACGTCGTACTTTTGATAGCATTTCTTTTGAAAGAGATTATCAATCTTATTTTCCTTTGGCTGCTCTTTTGGAAATAGATGATAAAAATAACTCTGCCCTGTTTGGTGTCCCCACCAAACATATTATTTCTGATAAAACTAAGAAAACTACAAAATCAATTTCTTTATCTGATTTAAAGATTAATGATATTGTGATTGTAAAAAATGGACAACTTATTCCTGCTGATGGCGAACTTTTAGAGGGAAAAGCGCAGATAGATTATAGTTTTGTGAGTGGCGAATCCGAACCAGTAAAATGCGAAAAAGGGCAGCGTTTGTATGCAGGAGGACGGCAATGGGGCGAACCGTTGCGTATAAAATTACTCAAAACAGTTTCTCAAAGTTATTTGATGCAACTTTGGAATAGTGATACATTTGATAAAGACAACTCAAAATTACTCAAAAATCTAACGCAGCGTTGGGGCAGAAATTTTACGATTTTTGTTTTGTTGGTTGCTTTTGGAAGTGCTTCCTATTGGTTGTATGCTGAAGGTTGGCAGGTTGCTATCAATGTTTTTACGTCGGTTTTGATTGTGGCTTGTCCGTGTGCATTGGCTCTAAATGCACCTTTTGCCTTCGGAAATGCTAGACAAATTTTGGCTAAAAAGTTGTTTTTCTTAAAAAATACAGATTCTATCGAAATGTTGGCTTCTCAAAAGGCACATCTAATTTTTGATAAAACAGGAACGCTGACTACTTCTACACCAAGTGCAATTTGGAAAAAAAATAGTCTAAAAAATAATAATTCTGATTTAACCATCGAAGACCAACAAGCTCTAGCTGCTCTTTCTTCTGCATCTTTGCATCCAATTAGCAAGGCAATTTATGCAGCCATTTCAAAATATGGGGAAGGAATTATTTATGATTTTGAGGAAAAAATTGGTGCAGGAACACAAGCCAAAATTCAGAATCCTAAAAATGAAATAGGTTTTGATACTTGGAAAATTGGAAATGCTAATTTTGTAGGAATGAATAATCGTGTGTTCAACTCCTCAGAGTTGAACAGTATTAACGAGAACCAAAAATCAGTAGTTTTTGTAACTAAAAATGATGAAATAAAAGGTTATTTCGAACTTTCAAATCCATTACGAGAAAATACGTTGAATCTCTTAGAAAAATTTAAAAAAGAGGATTTTGAACTTTCTTTGCTTTCAGGCGATACAGAGCGTGAAAAAATGCGTTTTGTGAATATTTTTGGAGAAACAAACATTCACTTCAATCAAAAACCAATAGACAAACTAGAGTTTTTGAAAAATTTAAAGACGACTAAAACAGACGAAAATCAATCAATTTTTATGATTGGTGATGGATTAAACGATGCTGGCGCACTGAAACAATCTGATTTTGGAATTGCTGTTAGTGAAAATCAAGAACAATTTTCTCCTGCTTGTGATGCCATTTTGAGAGCCGAATCTTTACCAAAACTTTCGAAGTTTATGCGTTATGCTCGCCAAACGATTTGGGTAGTTCGTTTTGGTCTTCTGATTTCCCTTTGTTATAATTTGGTCGGACTTAGTTTTGCTATAAGTGGAACGCTTTCCCCTATCGTGGCAGCTATTCTGATGCCTTTGTCTTCGATTACTGTGGTGGGAATGGGTGTGTTTTTGACTTGGATTTTGGGTAGGAAATTGTAAAAACATTATAGTATTTTTCTAACTTTGACAGACCTCTTCAGAGGCTGTCAATAGTTTGAAAAATAAGCACTTCTGCACTAAACTATTGTCAGAGTTATTTTGGATTACCAAAAACTACTGACAAAGTTTTTATAAAAATGCACTATATGAAATCACTTCTCATTTTCCTCAGAAATATAGCCTTATTATTTTTCCCTTTTTTGTTAATGATAGCAATAAATGAAGCCATCAGATCAACCATTACAGAAAAACCTTTTCAAGAACAAGGAATCATAGCTATAAATTCAGCCATAAAATCCACTAAAAAATGTTCGTGGGCATGTCATAATATAGAAAATTATTGCAAAAATAATCATGTCAAAATTCTTCAAAATTACTTTGAGTTTACTGACCCAATTTACTTTGGAGTGATTCATTTTTTACAAAGAACAGGAAAATATAGAATTGCAAATATTATAATTTTAGTGATTCTGATTCCTCTTTTGATGTATTATTTGCTCATCAAATCATTGTCTTTACAACGGAAAATTAAAAATGCTCAATCATTGAGAAAAGAAAATACTTTATTTTTATTCTTGACAAGTAGTTTCATAAATGATTTTATAGCAAAAGTTTATTTTTATTGCACCGATTTTATTATCAATTTTGCTAATATTTTAGGTTTATCATATTACGAAATCAATTTTTTCATTTTTTGTGTAATTTATCCTGTTTTATTTTTAGCATTGATTTTAGTTTTTTTTGTTCAGAAAATTAGGTTGAGAAAAATAAAACGTTACGCTCTTCGACAAACAAACCACAAAATCCATAAATAATAGAGAACTATTTTGTAGTTTTGCCTTTACAACCTAAACAAGAAATAAGACAGAATTAAAGGAAGCATTTTTTGATGAATACGGAGAATAAAAATACTGAACTCCCCAAGTTTTTTGCAGTCGATAATTTAATAGAATCTTTGCAAAGCGAATTTGATAAAAATAAAATTCGTCAGCAGGTTGCTTATCGTACTTTGGGTGCTTTTGCTTCTGGGTTTCATAGTCTTCCTGATGAGAACTTACTCAAAACAGCTATTTTATCGCATCAAATTGTATTTCCTTTATTAGAAAATTTATTTTTTATAGACGATTCTACCAGTTCAGAAACTCCTTTTTTTATAAAATCAGATGCTGTATTTCAAAAATTAGATGCTTTTTCTGTTTTCTTTAAAAATGGTTTTTTAGAACAATGGAAAAAATACTGTTTTTCATTAAAAGACATTTCAGCTAATTTTTCCAAAGCTGAAAAAGAACAAATTATTGTCTATTGGCAGCGCAAATTTGAAGTTGGTGTTGCACCTTTAGAATTTTCAAATTTTATTCAACAATCTATCGCCAATCTTGAAGCTCCTTCGCTCTATCAAGGCACTTTTTTTCAAGATATTCAGCCTTCTGTCGGTCAATCTTATACCTGTACGCTTTCCATTTGGTCATATTATTTATGGAAAACAAGTTTAAATAATGGCAATAATTATACGAATATACAACCTATTTTTTGGGCAAATGCTGCTTATTTTGTAGATGTTCCAAAACAAACATTACTTTTTGGTTCGCAAGAAAGTGAAGCACAAGATTTTTATCGTTCGATTGACTCTAATTATCACATCATTGTTGGTAATTCTTTCAAAACAAGTCAGCAAAATCAGCTATTTTATAATGAAAATAATAAAGACAAAACAAAGGATAAAACAAGTCAAGAGGTAGATTTTGCAGCCATTGACAACCGTGTGATGGCAGCTTATACTCCTATTTATGAAAAAAATGCGTTTTCGCCTGTGCCGTTACGATTCATTCGTTGGGCAACTGATAGGCTTACCGACAAAGGTGTTATTGCTGTTTGGCTTCCTTCAGTTGTCTTGCATGCACCTACGTATGAGGGTTTTAGAAAGCGAGTACAAGCTGAATTTGATAGTATTTATGTGATGGATTTGGAATATAAAAATGTAGAAGAAGATAATCCAACAAAAATTATAGATGAAAAATCAGAATTATCAAAAAATGAAAAAGATAGTACAAAGGATTTTAGCATAAAAGAAAATGAATCAGCTTTACTTTTTTTGGTTAGAAAGAATAAAAATAATTATCAAAATGGTTTTCGTTTGGCTCATTTGCGTTCTCAATGTCCTGTTTATTATTGGAAACCTACCAAAAATTTCAAATCGTTAAAGAATTTTGGAGAAGCTCTTTCTCGTACCCAGTTTCAAAATTTATCTTTCAAAAAAGTAAGTCAAGCTGTAAATTATTGGATTGCACTTCCAGAAGATGATTTTTTAAGTTTTATGCCCCTTTCTCATAAAGCTACTCAAACAGCAGAGTTTGCCAACGAAGAAACAGCTCTTTTTAAATGGGCATCTCCTGCACTTCTGACAGCTAGAGATGAATGGATGTATGATTTTGATAAAAAAAATTTAGAAAAAAAAGCAAGTTACTTTAGTCAGATTTATGAAGAGGAACGTCATAAATGGCATAATTCTGACCAAAGCGAACTTTTACAAAATTTCTTAGGTGTAAAAAGCACAACCAATCCAACAGACAAAACTAAAATAAAATGGAATGCCGAACTGATGCAAAACCTTAAAAGGAATGCAGAGACAAATTATGATTCTTTTAATATTAGAGAGGCTTCTTATCGTCCTTTTGTAAAGCAATTTGTTTATGTAGATGAAGTAATTACGCATCGTCCGTATCAGCAATTTCGTTTTTTTCCACTTCAAAAACAGCAAACGCCAAATCCGACTATTTGTGTAACGGTTCATAAACAAGTTCCTTTGGTGGTTCATGCAACTAATTTTATTCCTGATAATGGATATGGTGCAAGAGCGACACATACGTTTGCAAAATATTTTTATGATGAAGAAACAGAAGAATTTAAAGAAAATATTACTGATTGGGCATTAGAACAGTTTCGTTATCATTATTCTTCCAAACCTGTAAAGTTTAAAGCCAAGAATTTTAAGGAATTAAAGAAGAGTTTGCAGTCTATGAAAGACAATCAAGTAGAGGCAAGAACACTAACCAAAGACACTATTTTTGCTTATATCTATGCCGTTCTGCACTCGCCAGAATACCGTAAAAAGTATGAAAAAATTCTCCATACCGAACTGCCACGAATTCCGATGTATGAAGATTTTTGGAAATGGGCAACGTGGGGAGAAAAATTATTAAATCTACATCTCAAGTATGAAGAAGTTACGATTTATCCACTAGAAAGAGAAGAGAAAGAAATAGAGAAACAAGAAACAGAAAATCAAGAATCTGTTACAGAAAGCAAACCTAAGAAAAAAGCCATTTTGAAAGCCGACAGAGTTCGCAGTTTGGTTTGGATTGATGAAACTACATATCTAAAAAATATTCCAGAAGAAGCATGGCATTATCGTTTGGGTGTCAGAAGTGCCTTAGAATGGGTTTTGGAACACCACAGCGAACGAAAATTAAGAGATAAAACCGTCAAAAAAGCCATAGAACAAGGGATTTTTACTACGTATTCTTTCGATAATCAGAAAGAACAACTCATTGAGCTTTTGAGGAAAGTGTGTAGAGTGAGTGTCGAAACGGTGGGGATTTTGAGGGAAATGGAGGAGTAGAGTTTTTTATATCAAAAACTAAAATTGCTAATAGTACGTTCTATTCAAAAGTAATATTCCTTCATTTCAAATGATAAAATTATGACACAATTAACACTTCAAATTACGGATAATAGCAAAATGGAATTCCTTTTAGAACTTCTTAAAAGAATGGAATTTGTAGAATTTGTTTCTTGTCAAACGCAAGAAAGTTTAGTAGAAAACGAAAACTTTGATGTAGAGCAGTTTATAGAAGATATTTATACAGAAAGAGAAAAATCAAAACAAGAGCTTAGTAATAAACTAGATGAGTTATTTTAAAGAAATAAATTTATGATACAAGTTGTCGTAGATACAGATATTTTGTCTTATTATTTATTCAAGGATTATCCAGTTCTCACAAAGAATTTTAATAATTATCTTGATACAGTAGGATATATAAATATTGCTCGTCCTACTGTTTTCGAAGTAGAAAGTGGGCTTAGAGCAAAAAATGCGTTTAGTCAATTAGACAAATTTCAAGATTTTATAAAAAAACATAAAATACTAGAACTTACAGAACATTCTGCACATTTATCAGCAAAAATCTATGCAACTTTAAGACAAACAGGGCTTCATTCTGGAGTAAATGATTTGTATATAGCTGGTATTGCCTTAGAAAATAACCTTACTATTTGCACAAATAATATAAAGGATTATGAGAATATTTCTAACCTTCAAATTATAAATTGGCTGAAATGAGAAAAACCGAAATTCAAAAAAATGAATCTCGGTTTTTCTATATAAAAATGTCGTTTGAGATTAACCCAAATAAGGTTTCAAAGCCTTGCTACGTGTTGTATGACGAAGGCGACGAATTGCTTTTTCTTTAATCTGACGAACACGCTCACGAGTAAGATTGAATTTCTCTCCAATTTCTTCTAGAGTCATTGGGTGTTCTCCGTTAAGACCAAAATAATACGTAATTACGTCAGCTTCACGAGGAGTAAGTGTAGATAAAGCTCTCTGAACTTCACGACGAAGTGAATCATTCATTAGCTCTGAATCAGGCTTATCTTCGGTATCATTTTCCAAAACATCAAGAAGTGTATTGTCTTCTCCTTGTACGAATGGCGCATCCATAGATACGTGACGCCCCGAAATTTTGAGTGTATCAATTACTTCTGCTGGCGTAATTTCCAATTCATCAGCTAACTCTTCTGGAGAAGGCTCACGCTCATAACGTTGTTCTAGCTCAGAAAACGTTTTTGAGATTTTGTTAAGTGAACCAACACGGTTGAGAGGAAGGCGAACGATACGAGATTGCTCTGCCAATGCTTGTAAAATTGATTGACGAATCCACCAAACAGCATACGAAATAAACTTAAAACCACGAGTTTCATCAAAACGTTGTGCAGCTTTGATAAGACCTAGATTTCCTTCATTAATAAGGTCACCTAAAGAAAGTCCTTGATTTTGGTATTGTTTTGCAACAGAAACCACAAAACGTAAGTTAGCTTTTGTTAATCTTTCTAATGCGATTTGGTCGCCATCACGAATACGTTTTGCTAATTCTACTTCTTCATCAGGTGTAAGTAAATCAACTTTTCCAATTTCTTGGAGGTATTTATCTAGTGATTGACTTTCTCTGTTGGTTATCTGTTTGCTAATTTTTAGTTGTCTCATCTATTGTGGTTTCCTAGTAATAAAAGGTGGGCAATATTTTTATATATGAATAAGTTTTTATGAAGTTTGTATCTAAAAACTGAATAGTTATCTATAACTTTTTTCTATATTATTTTGCAAGTCTTTAGATAGATTTTCACACAAATCTTTCTTAAGATGCTAAAATAGAACGCATTAGAAAGTGTTTTGTTTTAATTTAAGTTCAAATTTAATCAATAAAATAGAAAGTTAGTACGTATTTTTTAGTAAATAAGTTTTGATAAATATATAGCAAAAATCGTTCTAAAAAATGACTATAAGTCTAATTTCAAAATAGTCAGATGTAAGAGAAAATTAATAGTTTATTAATATCTGCAATTATTTAGATTGATTTTACAAAATAATATACTGATTTATCAGCTTTTCAAAAAATAAAATTTTTATTTTATTTGATTTATATGTTCTGCTTTTGTAAGAATTATATAGATATTTGGGTATTTTACACCAATTTTTCTGAATACAAAAAAAAAATTGTACTAAAAAAAATCGTTCAAGTTATTACTCAAACGATTTTTTAAAAGTTCTATTATAAACCAACCGTCGTTGAGGTTCAAATGAAAATATCAACGAGGGTTTATAAATTTACTTCATCAACTCATCAGCAAACGCTAATAATTTATCTTCTGAAAAATAATTTCCCATTATTTGAAGTCCGATAGGCAAACCTTCTTTATCTGTTCCGTTTGGAATAGAAATCGCAGGAATTCCGACCACAGAAGCAGGAACAGTAAATAAATCAGCTAAATAAAGTTCTACCGTTTCGCCTTCGTATTTTCCAATTTCAAAGGCTGTTGTAGGCGTTGTTGGAGAAATAATGAAATCATAGTTGGTAAATAATTCTTTCATTGCTTCCTGTATTTTACGTCTTACTTTTTGAGCTTTCGTAAAATAAGCATCGTAATAACTTGCACTCAAAACAAATGTTCCTAGCATAATTCTGCGCTTAACTTCCTTACCAAAACCTTCTGTACGTGTTTTTTTGTACATTGATTCCAAATCCGTAACATTCGGACTACGAAAACCATAACGAACGCCATCGTATCTTGAAAGATTGGTACTTGCTTCTGCCGTAATCAAAATATAATATGTCGGTAAAGCATATTTTAACAGAGAAAAATCAACTTCTTCTACTTCGTAACCATCTTTTTTTAACTTTTCAATTTTTGTGGTAGTTGCTGTTTTTATTTCTTCGCTTAATCCTTCGCTATGCAAAGTTTCTTTGATGTAGGCGATTTTTGGTTTGCTACTTTGCTTTAATAATTCCGAATATTTCGGCACTTCTCTTTGAGAAACTGTACTATCATTATCATCTTTTCCTGCAATTACTTCTAAGGTAATAGCAACATCAGCAGCATTATTTGCAAAAATTCCGATGCTATCAAACGACGAAGCAAAGGCAATCAGACCATAACGAGAAATACGTGAATACGTCGGTTTCAAACCAACAATTCCACAAAAAGCAGCAGGCTGACGCACCGAACCACCTGTATCAGAACCCAAGGAAACCATACACATTCCAGCTTGTACGGCAACAGCAGAACCTCCAGAACTTCCTCCTGGAACTCGGTTTGTACCAATTTCATTTTTTACAGCTCCAAAAGCAGAATTTTCATTGGAAGAACCCATGGCAAATTCGTCACAGTTTTGGCGACCGATTACAATTGCATCTTCTTTCAAAAGACGTTCGACGGCAGTTCCATCAAATTGCGATTCAAAACCTTCTAGCATTTTTGATGATGCACCTAATTTGTGGTCTTTATGACACAAAACATCTTTCAATCCGACAATCATTCCAGCTAATTTTCCTGCTGTTCCGTTTTGGATTTTTTCATCGACAAGTTTTGCTTGTGCTTTTGCTTCTTCATCATACACTTCTAAAAAAGCATTCAAAGAAGGATTTTTTTCATGGATGACTTTTAAGTAATGGTCGACCAATTCTACACAAGTAAGTGTTTTGTTTTGAATGGCTTTTTGGACAGAAGCAAAGGAATCTATATGAGTTTTCAATTTAATTACGAATTAGAAATTACGAATTACGAATAGAAAAATTGATTTAATTTTGAATGCTCAAAACAATTATTCTACGTCATTTTATATAAAAGCAAAAATACGAAGGAAAACATAGAACTTGCAAAATTCTGTTTGTTTTCTTTCGTATTAATTTATATTCTATTTTTATAAAAAATTTAACAGACTAAGAAATCTGTTTTATTTTTATACTTGTGTTTCTTTTTTAGCTGTAGAAACATCTTCTTTTTTACTTTCTGCTTCTATTGAGTTTTTTACTTCGCTAGTTGCATCTTTAAACTCACGAATACCACGCCCCACTCCACGAGCAAGTTCAGGAATGCGTTTTGCGCCAAAGAAGACAAGGACAATAAGCATAATGAGAGCAATTTCCCAAGCTCCAAGTCCACCGATGAAAAGAAGTGTATTTAACATAGTTGATTGATTTAAAAGGTTCTGATAAACAGATTTGATACTGCAAAAATACAGTTTTTTTGATAAAAAAAGAATTTCTGATGGCTTTGATGCAAATATTTAAGAGAAGTTTAAGATAAATTTTATTCATTTCCCCTATCACTCTCTAACCATCAATTCCCATTCCCAAAAGTTACTTCTGTCTTTCCTGTATTTGCATCAAAAAATTTTTCAAGACTTGTTTTTGTTTTTCGTGTCTGACAGAAAGATTTTCTAAAGTTTTGTAAGAAGTTTCAAAGTATTCATTCATTTTATCTTCTGTGAACGTTCTTATATTCAGATTGTTGTAAATATCTGTAACAGCTTTTACTTTTTTGACTTCATCAAATTCTGTCTTGTTTATCCAATCCTGTAATTCCTTATTTCCAACTTCTTTTTCTTTTTGTAAAGCTGTCAGCATCAAATAGGTTTTTTTATTTTCTATAATATCTCCACCTACTCGCTTTCCAAACGTTTTTGGGTCTGCATAAACATCTAAAATATCATCGTGAAGTTGAAAACCAATTCCTGCCAAAATACCTGCTTCTCTAAGTTGTTGTGCTTCATAAGGCTTTGCTCCTCCCAAAATAGCTCCTAACTCTAATGAAAAACCTAATAAAACGGCTGTTTTTAGTTTTATCATTTCTAAATATTCCTCTATCTCTACGTCGTTTCGGCTTTCAAATTCCATATCAAACTGCTGTCCTTCACACACTCCAATCGCACAGGCATTGAAAAGCTGCAAAACAGAATGAAATTTATCAGAAGGAATAGATTCTCCAAACCATTGATACGTCTTTATAAGCATCAAATCGCCAGACAAAAGAGCTGTATTTTCGTCCCATTTTTCGTGTGCTGTGGGTTGTCCTCTACGGATTGGTGCATTGTCCATAATGTCATCATGCAACAAAGTAAAATTATGAAAAACCTCTGTTACAATCGCAGGAGCAACGGCATTTTTCCATTCCGAATCATACAAGGAATAGCCCAAAAGAACGAGTAAAGGACGCATTCTTTTTCCACCCAAAGACATAATATATTCGATAGGAGCATATAAATCAGTTGGTTTGCCTTCTGTATTTAGATTTTTGATATGATTTTCTAATGCTTTTTGGGCTTCTTGTAGGGAAAATGTCGGAATGATGTGAGTTTCTTTTGGCATTGTGTAGTTATTTTCAAGCTATTGAAAAAAATAAGGTTCTTTTCTAAAAAAATAGATAAAATAGTAAATACTCATATTTGCAATTTCTACTCTTCTATCTGTATGTAAACTTATCAAAAAAAAACATAACAGAAAATATTTTACCTCATTTAGCTCAATTTAAAGGTTATCTGACAGTTTTTGTAAAGAATGAATAATTAAGATTACTTCAAGAGCATATTTACCTAATAGTGAGTAGTTTGTATATCATGAAGATGCTAAATTTACTACTTAGCACAAAAGCTGTCATACAACCACTTTTGTAGCAGAAAAAGATAGTTTGTTTTTTGTAATGGGAGAGAATAAAGTAGAACTAAAACCACAATCTGAAAATCAATTTTTTATGAATGAAAGTGATACCTCTATTCGTTTTGTGAGAGATTCTACTAATAAAGTTACAAAGACTATTTTGTTAGATGGTTTTTTGACTGGAAATACTATTTTGAAAGTGGAAGAATAAATTTGAAGTATCTTCTTATCAAGAATTTAAGTTTTTTATCAATTATTTATTTTCTACTAATTTTATTTTCAATAATTTATCAAAAAGACTATTCTCATCATCATCGAAAATATTACCAATAAAAAATATAACATAAAAAAAATTATATGACACCAAACAGAAAACACCTAATATAGTTGTTTCTAATCCAAAAAAGTCTTTTTGTAGAAGTAGAAAAAAAACATTTAGAATCCAATAAAGAGCATTTCGAATTAAAATTAAAAAAAATGAAGCTGGTTGTTGAGTTTTGGAATGTACAAACTTAAATCCCATAATTTTTTTACCTATGCTTTTAGTTCCTAAAAAAGAATCTCTAAAGAGCATGTACACATAAAATAAATTATTCAAATCAAAAGAAGAAGAGGTCTTTTTAAACACACTAAACATAATTTTGGCAAAGATAATTATCAAAATACCAACGACAGCATCAAGCAAAAAAGCTAAAAATCGCATTACTGTATCTGCTGCTACATATTCATATTCTACTTCTTTCTCCAACTTTAATTTTGAGTGAGTGGGAAAGCTAGTAAGTGTTTCGCTTTGGTTACAATGCACAGAACCCATATATTCCCAACTATCCTTAAAAAAAGCTGACTTACATTCAGCACAAAAAACAATCTCATCTCCCAACAAAAAAGCATCTCCAGTAATAGGATCTTGACGGCTTTCCTTTAAAAAACTTCTTTGCTTTTTAGTAAGTTTTAGAATGTTTGACATTTTTTGGGGCTTTATTGGAAGACAAAAGTACTATTAATCCTCCAAAGTCTGCAAATCTTTCCAAATACGTTGAATTACATTTTCTTCTTTTGGATTATAGACCCAGTTGTGGTCAAAAACTTCCAAAATCTCAGCATTTGCATCTTTAGCAATCGCCAAACTATGAAAACGAGTGTCTTTTTGGCGTTCGGTTTCCATTCTTTTGATAAAATCTTCTCTCAACGAATACATCACAAAATCAGAAACCATCAAAACATCAGCATCTTTAAAATCATTTTCTTTTAAAAGTGTCAAAGTTTCGGAAAGAGCAGGCGTTGCATCTGTTCCACCATCAAAAGACATAGACAAGAAATCGACAATTCTGTCCAGAGATTCAGCAATATCATCTAAGCGAATTTTCTTTATTCCTACCGAAAACGAAATCAAATAAGCCTTTCTACTTTCCTTTGCAGCCATTTTCATAATAGCAAAACACAAAGTCTTGGCAATTTGTGAAGGTGTTCCTTGCATTGAGCCACTTGTATCAATACAGACTATAAATGCTCCTTTTTCTTTCTTTTTTTGATATTGGTGCGAAAATGTTTCTTCTTCCGAATTAAAAATAGTTTTTGTTCCTTCATACTGAAAAGATAATAACTGACTGTCTGCATATTTTTTCAAAAACATCCATTCTGTTTCTGGATTTCCTAAAAAAGCAATTTCGGAAGGCAAAACAGTATTCAAATCATTGCTCATTCTAGTTCCGTTTATTTCAGAACGCAAATGTGGGTCTTTTACTTTTGATTGATAAACGACCACTTCTTTATATTCTTCTTCTTCGGTTTCGATTTGTGCCTCTCGCATTTTTCCTAGTAAATCTACCAATTCTTGAATAGCCGTTTCGTTTTCAAGAATAGCTGCATATTTTTCTAATGCTTCAAAACCTGTTTTTTTCCATAGAGCTTGTGACAAATCCCAATAACGCCCCACTTCCATTGCAAAAGGAGAAATAAGTTTGCCTAACTTTTCCAAATCATCAGCTTTTTGATAGAGTTTTTGAGAAAAATCTTCACTTGCTTCTTCCAAATACTGTGCTTGAAATTCTAGCCATTTTGCAGTAAGTAAAGCATCCCATTGAGCTAACAAATCAGCAATCAAAATATCTAAAGGAATCTTTTTTTCTGCTTGTGGGTCATAGTCTTTTGATAAAACAAACTCTTTACTTTTTGGGATTAATTCTTTGAATTTTTGAGTATAAAAATCGGAGTTCAACTCTTCTCTATCATAACGAATAGAAAGGTAATTGATAAGATTATCCCAATCTGTCAGATACAAATGCGTCGGTTTGTGCGCCCACGCATCAAATTTGTCTTGCTCTTCTTGAAATGGATTTTTTGCATTTATTTTTTTATCGGTATCTCTTATCCATTTTATAGTATCATTTATTATTTGATTGGTCAAAGATGCGTTTTCTTTGGCAAGTTTGATGATAGTTTGATTTTCAAAAATACGGTCTAATGTCTTTCTAAGATAAGAAAAATAAGAGGCTTGAAATTCCTCATTCTCAATCCCCAAATCATTTTTGTTACCATCTCCTTTCAAAATCGAATAGAGATAAAACACCAAAAACTTGCGTGTAGGCTTATCCAAGACTTTTCCAAAATCTATAAAACGGCTAAAAGTAGTTTCTAATTCTTCGAAGGACATTTTTTTGCTTGTCAGTTATTAATAATGTAACTACTGTAATACATTTTAGGATACCAAATTGTTAGATATTAACGACAATATTTAATAACAAAAAAATAGCTCCTAACTAAGGTCAAGAGCTACTTTTAATTTTAATAGGCAATTTTAATTATTTATTTCTAAAATAAAATCATTACATAGTGGAGATATGCTGTTATGATAATCTTCTACATTAGATAACACAATTACACCTATTTTTTTGTTCTTATCAAGCATTAACATAGATGAAAATCCTCCAGTTCCTCCATCATGAGTATATATGGTAAATTCATCATCTTGATAAATATACCAACCTAACCCTATATGAAGATTATCTTCATTTTTGAAAGTCTTGACTTGTGGAAGATTATAGACTACATCATTTTCAAAGTTTTTTTGAATAAATTTTGCCATATCTGTTACAGATGATTTTATAGAACCACCACCTGATAAGGTTTCTGCAAAATTCCAATGAGAAACAACTTGACCATTTATATCTCGTGGTTCGACAAGTTTTGTAGCATCTACTTGTTCTATCAGAGTAGTCGTATTGTGCATTCTTAATGGCTGAAATATTGTACTTTGTAACAATTCTTCAAAAGTAGAACTTCTTTTCTTAGCTAGAGAATATCCTAAAATACCTGCTCCTAAGTTAGAATACTCATACTTAGTTCCACTTGTTGCATTCAAAATAATGTGATTTTGCAAATAACTTTTCAAGTTGTCATAACTGTACACTGCATATGGATCTTCTAAGTTGAGATTTTGTATTTCATTAGAGTTTGTAGGGATAACAGGGAGTCCAGAAGTATGATTTGCCAACTGTTGAAAAGTAATGTCACCACCCGTTCGCAATGGAAAATCAAATTGACTTTGCAACGTTTCTGTTAATGAAACTTCATTTGAAGTTACCATTTCTGCAAGACAAATACTTGTAAACACTTTTGTTATAGAACCAATTTCAAATATTTTATCTGCATTGTCTGTTTTTATAAGTTCATTATTTTGATTTGTTACTCCCAAATAGTCTGTATTTCCATTATGAACTAAAGCAATAGCTACTTGAGCATTATTTGGCAATGTCGATAAGTTATTTTCTAATATTTCAACATATTTCTTATTTGAAATATCACTACCTAATGTACTTGGTAGCACATCATTTTTCGTACAACTTATCAAATTCAGACTAATTAGTAGTAGTAATATTTTTTTCAAACTACTTCTCTCTCTTTTTTCAGTTACTTTTTGTTGTTGTGATAGCTTGTTCATTATTTTGAAGGTTTAAGGTAAATAAATAAAAGTTTACACCAACAAATCTATATTAGGGCGAATAAAAGATAGTCTCAATATCTCTAAAGTGAACAAATTAGGACTTATTTATATGTTTTCGGTACATATTTGGAGTCATTCCTGTTATTTTTTTGAACCAGTTGTAGTAAGTTGCTTTGGAAGGGAAACCACATTCTAATCCAATAGATAACAGATTGTAGTTATCAAACTCTTTGTTTGAAATTAGTTTTTTAGCTTCTTCTACACGAAACGTATTGATATAGGTAGAGAAGTTTTCATTTGTTATGGAGTTAATGAGTTGAGAGACATAGCTTGGACTAATACCTAACATATCGGCTACTTTATTTCTATCTAATGTACTATCCATATAAATTTTTTGTTTAGAACAAAGAGCTTCTAATGCTTGATAGTGTATATTTTCGGAAGACGTTATAGAAGTTTTTATTGTAGTTTCATTAGTTTTTTCTATTTTTTTAGATAAACCTACATCATATGAAACAGTTTTTACTTCTTCTAGCTTACTAGAATTTGATATCAACTCTTTAATTTTCTTTTTTTCATTAGCTAGTTTGAGTTTATAAACACCTACATAGGCTACCCAATGAATAAGGAGTGAAGTAAAAACAGCTATAATGTGCATTAGGCTGGTAATTTCATACTCAATAAATATACTTAATACTACTGTCAATAACCATGATGTTAGAAAAATCAATTCAAAAAGCCATAAAGAAATCAGCCATTTTTTTTCTTGTTTATCTTTTGAAAATTGAATAACCTGATATGTTTTTAATAAAACAGTAGGGATAAAAAAGAGTGTTATGAAGAAAAGAAGAAATCCTAGAACAGTGCTAAAAAGGTTAAAGGAATATGAATTAAGACTTGCTTGTGTACTTGTATCTATTTCATCTAAGATGCTACAAAAGACAGAAAATATAAAAGGCAAAAATAGCCAAAGTATTTTTTTAGAGTCTTTTTGTGGGTAATTGACTTGATAAACAACAAATAACAATATTAACACTGGAAACAATACTGCTGAATCTACTATATCTATAAATTTGAGTAATGGGTATTCAGAGAAGAGTTCTGTGATATCCATCACTAAATTAAGTAGAGACCACGAAAGTGAAAGTATTGCAAATGCTAAATACTGATTAGTTTTACTCTTAAAAAAAGGGGAGTTTAGAAGAACGAAACTAATAATAATTCCTTGAAAAATGGCGATATTTAGTAGGGTTAATTCTATCACAAACTATCTGATTAATTTAGATATTCAATAATTTAATTACGCCACTCAAAAGTCTCCAACATGTGCATCATATCATCTTTTGTGTATTTCAAAATTGGAGCAAGAGAATCATTTTGGCTAGAAGTCGGAACATACATCGCTGCTCTCAAAAAGTGCGTAGAACTATCAGAAACCCAATAATTAAAAACTGTCGGAACTTCGCCTTCTGAAATCGTAAAGACAATTCCGTTACCATTTTTCGAATCAATTACTTGGTCAATGGCAGACGAACGAGCTGTATTTATTTCATTAAAAGTAATTTTGTGAGCATCATTTACATATTCCATAAAAAGTTTAGGGTCGTTTTTGACTTCTTTATAGGTAATATGAATTTCGGCTACGCTTGTCGGTTCGTATTTTAATGTAATCCAATAATTTTCAGCATTTTGGCTTGTATTTTTCACCACTTTTGCATATTTCGAATGCTCAAAAGAATACGGAAAATCGCCTTCTAATTTTTGATAACTTTGCTCTGGAAGTTCAATTCTGAAATAACCATAGGGTTTTGGAATAAAACTATCTTCTTCGCTCTGACAAGAGGAGAAAAATAAACTGGAGATAATAAATAAAATAAAGGTAGCTACTAAAGGAAGATTAAATTTCATGATGTATAAGTTTCTCAGAAGAGTTTTTAGGATTATAGTTGAACTTATATAACTTCAAAAAATGCTCTTTGGTATAAATTATTTGTTGTCTAGTTTATGAAATTAAAGTTGTTTAAGAGTTCAACTTAAATAGATTCTTTACTTACAACAAAACCTACCACCAAAACATCATCTATTTGAGGTTCGTCACCTTTCCACTTTTTCATAACTTCTTCCAAAATAGAAGATTGGTTTTCTAGATTTTGAGTGGTTTTATCATTGTTATTCATATCTATCAATAGCTTTTTGAAGTTTTTAGACATAAATTTTTTACTTATTTGTCCATCTCCTCCAAATTGATCAACGTAGCCGTCAGAAGATAAATAGACCTTCATTTCTCCATTTAGATGAATAGAATGTGTAGTAAACTCTCGTTTTTCTCCTTTATTTTGCCAGCCTCCAATCGCTTTTCTATCTCCTTTTATTTCTTCAAAATTCCCATTCTTTACAATCCATAGAGGACGGTTTGCGCCTGCAAACTCTAAAGTATTTTCTTTTCTATTTATAACACAAAGAGCGATATCCATTCCATCCCTAGAGGTGCTAAGTGTGTTTATATTTGAATCCGAATCTTGCTTTAGTATAGTACGCACTCCCTCATGCAACTCTTCCAATATTTGAGAAGGATAAAATAACTGTTTCTCATTGATGATTTGATTGAGCAAATTATTTCCAATAATAGACATAAATGCTCCTGGAACTCCATGTCCTGTACAATCTACGGCTGCAATAATTGTCTTTTGCTCTTCTTTATGCTCCGAAATCCAATAAAAATCTCCAGAAACAATATCTTTTGGCTTAAAAAACACAAAATGCTCTCCCAAAATAGCATCTAATTCTTGTTTGGGAGGTAAAATAGCTTCTTGAATTCGCTTTGCATATTTCAAACTATCTGTTATTTTTTGATTTTGAGTTTGTAATTCTATTGTTTTTTGTTCTAAATCAGCCGTTCTTTCTGCTACTAATTCTTCTAATTTTTGATTTTGAGATTCTATTAAATAACGTTGCTTTATTTCATTTTCTATTTTTTGATTTTTTTCAGCGATTGTTTTTTCAGAAAGCTCTTTTTTGAGAGAATTTATACGGTCTGCAAGTCCTAGAGATAATAAAATCACTTCTAAAGCAGAGCCAATTTGTATAGCATACGTAGTAATAAAATTGGTGGATAAAAGTCCAAAACCTTTAAAAATACTACACAAAATACCCATCCAAAATAATGACCATGCTATTAAAAAATAGATAGCTGATTTGTAGCCATTTTTATAACTCATTACTCCCATATAAAAAAGCAATGTTGTGGCAACTATTCCAGTAACAGAACTCACTTTTATCATCACTTTATAGGGAAGAAAGAAAGTTAAAGAAAGTTCGATAATGATGAGTGCTACAAAAAACAGCACCATTCGGTCTATTTTAGGAAGTAATTCTTTTAAATGTAAAAAATGCCTAGCAAAAAGGAGTGAAATAAAAGAAAAACAACTAATAGAAAAAGGAATAGCAATATCATTAAAAGGATAAAAGTTTCCCCATAAGTATTCGAAACCTAATCCATTAAAAGCAAGTTGAAAAAGTGCAATAGAAGTAATTGTGAGTACATAATATAAGTAGGCTCTATCTTTCAAAGAAAAAAAGATAAATAAATTATAGAAAATCATTACGACAATAATTCCATAATAAATACCAAAACCAAATCTATCACTAGCTGTCTGTTCGCTAAAAGCTTGAGGTTTCCAAAGAACCAAAGGAAAAGTCATTGTTCCTTGTGTTCGAAAGCGCATATAATACGTTTTAGTTTTTCTAGCATCAATGTCTAACACAAACGCTAAGTCAGCATCTTTTATTTCTCGCTCTGAAAAAGGCATTTTATCACCTAATAAACGTACCTGTATAATACTCTTTGAGCTATCAACTTCATACAACCAAACTGAATCTAAAAGAGGGTATTGAATTTCTAGCCATCTTATTTGAGGCGTGTTGGCTATATTCTGAACACTAAATCTACACCAATAAGATGAGGAAGTATAACCAAAATTAGGTTTTTCTTCCGTAGAGCTTTCAAAAGCTAATGTTTTGATAACTTCTTGTATCGATAAAAACTCTGTTGTATCTTCTGCAAGTTGTGAAAATTTGGAAATAGATATTTTTTCTTCTGTTGCAGAAAGAGGAATAACTTGAGGATTTGTTGTTTGAGCTTTCGAAAAAATAGGAATAGAGATTAGATAAACTACTAAAAATAGTTTTAAATAGGTTTTATAATGGTTGTATTCTCTATTCAGCATATCAATTTTAATAGTACTTTCTTCTTAATAAAGTGACCTTTATATTTAGTCTTAGTTTTTTTGTGAATTGAAAATAAAGTTATGCTATTTCTATAATCATTCTGTTTATTCAATTCATCTCCTTTATAGTTTTAGAAACGAATATAAGGCAAATATTCGTATTTTTTCTCCTTTAGCTTTTAATTCCTTTAATATCACTTTTCTAGTAAAGAACTTACTTCAAAGATAATTTCTATTTTTAACTAGAATTTTTCATAAACCAAAACTGAAAAATATTTTGCTGATTGGCATGAATGCAACATAAATTAGGCTTTATTTTTGTATTTTTAAGAAAAAAGAAGCTAAACTGTTTATAAACCAATTATTTATCGTTTATCTAAAGCTCCCTTTTTTTATTCTGTGGAATTTTCATTCTAAAAAAACAATTTTTAATCTCACTACTGAACATGATACAACTATGAGAGTCCGAATCCTTTTTTTATCTTTTTTTACTCTTGTAAGTTTTTATTCTATTAGAGCGCAAAACTCACTCTATTCTGGAAATTATCTCTGGAATTGGGCAACTGTTAATCCTGCTGCACTAGGTGTTGAAAATGCACTAGATATAAAAATGAATTATCGCAAGCAGTGGTCTGGAATAGAAGGCGCACCAAATAGTTTTTTAGTTTTGGCACAAAGTCCACTTTTTCAAAAGGCAACAGAAGTTTTATCTCCGACTTATCATGCAACAGGTGTAGAAGCCTATTATAATGAAGCTGGTTTGTGGTCTGAAACAGGTATTTATGCTCGTTATGCCTATCATTTGACACTTTCACAGCGTGATGAGTGGGATGCAAATTCTAGACTTCGAATGTCTTTTGGTGCTAGTTTTGGACTCAAAACGATTGGTTTTGATGCTTCAAAAGCGACCTTATACAATCCGAATGACAATGCTATTCAGAATAATCAACAAAGCACAATTCCAGATGCAAATATTGGTATTTGGCTCAGAAATGACCGTTTTTTTGGTGGTTTTGGTGTCTATCAATTATTTGAAAATAATATAAATATAGGACAAAGTACAAATGAAGGTAATAATTTAGAACGCTTTTATACTGTAACAGTAGGTGGAAATATTAACCTAACAGAAAGCTTTGTTGTATCGCCTTCTTTTTTGATGAATGTAAATAAAACAACAGATATTAATTGGGATTTGAATACAAAGATTTCCTACAATGAATTACTCTGGACGGCTATAAATTATCGTCATAAAAAAGCAATTCAGACTTTTCTAGGAACTCGGATTACTTCTTGGTTAGATATTGCCTACTCTTATCAATTTTCAACATTCATAAAAAGCAATGAAAATAATTTTAATTCATTAGGAACAACTAATGAAATTTTATTAGGTATTCGTCTTTTCAATAAAAATTCTGATTCTGACAAAAAATATAATTCTATTTTTTAAACTCCATTCTTACAAAATTCTATCAAACAATTATTTTGTCTTCCCCTTTCTTCCAAAATAAACCATGAAAAATTATCTATTTCCCCTTTTATTGACACTCTTTTTTTACACCTTTTTTTCAACAAATAGTTTTGCTCAATGTGAGTGTAATGTTATTGCAAATGATTCGTTGGCTTTGGTAGAGATTTATCAAGCAACAGATGGCAGAAATTGGACAACCCCTTGGCAACTTAATCAAAGTGCAACTACTTGGAGTGGCGTAACCATAGAAAATAAACGTATAGTAGCTCTAAACTTGAGTAGTCGTGGACTTGTAGGAGAGCTTCCAAGTTTCTTAGGCAGACTCTCTGCACTCAAAAGTCTAAATATTTCTTCGAATAATCTGACAGGTTCATTAGAAATGCTTACCTCACTTTCTAATCTGAAATCATTGAGCATGGCAGCAACTAAATATAAAGCAAGTTATGGAAACATTCCTTCTATTTTTGGACAGATGCGACAACTGACTTATCTAAATATTGCTCAAAATGGTTTTACAAGCCCTATTTCAGATACAACAGGTTTTTTTTTATTGATTAATTTAGAAGAATTGTATATTCAGTCAAATAGTTTTGCTGGAAGTATGCAGTCTGAATTTGGTAATTTTAGAAAACTCAAAAAATTTAATCTTTCGGCTTCTCGTTTTTCTGGTGGCTTGCCCAATTCGTTGAGAAATCTGACACAATTAGAAGAATTTTATCTAACAAGGAATAGTTTTAATTCCGATTTGGGAGATATTATTTCTGTTATGCCAAATTTGAAAATTTTATCAGCAGCTTCAAATCAATTCGGAAGAAATAGAGGATTACCCACTTCTTTATATACTTTGGGAAACCTAACCTATTTAGATTTATCAAATAATGAATATCAATTTTCTTTAAATCCACAAATTACAAATCTACAAAACTTAGAAACACTTTTTTTACAGAATAATAAATTAACTCAAACAATTCCTTCCTCTTTGGGTAATCTGTCAAAACTCAAAACGTGTAATTTATCAAATAATTTATTAGAAAATCAAGTCCCAATACAAGTGTATTATGCACCTTCGCTTGTTATATTAAATCTTTCTAACAACAAACTTAAAAGTGTTTTACCTAATGGTTTGCCTTTATCAAGTGTTCTTTCTCATCTTGACCTTTCACATAATTTATTTCAAACAGAACCTCTTGAAGATATAGATATTCCTCTTGATATCAATTTAGTTTATTCTTTTAATTCCTTTACAAATTTATCTTATTTAGACTTATCCTATAATAAACTGACAAATTTTGAAAAAATAGATTTTTATGATTTAAGAAATTTGAGAACAATAAAATTAAACAATAATAAATTAGATGGAGAGCTTTCCGAACGAATAGCTACTGTTTCTTCTTTGGGGTTTTTCAATATTTCTACTAACAAATTTAGGGGAACTTTGCCTTCCGAAATAGGAAATATGAGAAGTATTCAGACTTTTATTGCTTCTATAAATAATTTTGAAGGAAAAATTCCGAATTCATTTTTTATGGTATCTTCTTCACTTCGTACATTAGATTTGAGTAAAAATAAATTTACAGAAATAGATAATATAGATTCGCTTACCAATTTACAATCTTTAAATGTCAGTAATAATAGGCTTACTTTTGAAGATTTAGAAGAACAGGTTTCGAAAGTTGCAAGTTTTAGTTACTCTCCTCAAGCAACTGTTCCTATTATCCAACCTTGTTATTTGGAAGTACAAACAGCAGGAAAATACAATCATTATCAATGGTTTTTTAATGGTGATTCTATTCAAAATGAAACAGATTCAATCCTAGCAGCCAAACACATCGGAAATTATTATGTCAAAATAAAAAATGATAGTGTTCCTAATTTAATTTTACAATCCGAAACGGCTATTATTACAGAATTTACTGTTCCTGATAATAATTTTCCTAATGAAAATTTTAAAGATACAACTTTCTGTGACCCTTTTGAATATGAATTAATTGCTACACCAAATGCAATAGAATATCTTTGGAGTACAGGTGATACAACTCAAAATATAAGAATTTCGGAAGAGGGAATTTATACGGTTTGGGTGGATAATGGCTTTTGTACAGTAATCGATACGGTCAGAATAAATTTTGCAGGAGTAAAAAATAATATTATTTCTTCTTCACAGCGTATTTGTAGAAATGAAACGCCAAGCCTTCTGACTGGAGATTCTTCGCTTGTTGGTCATACTTATTTATGGCAATCCTCAACAGATAGTTTGAATTGGACAGATTTGGATAGTACACTCACTTATCAACCTCAAGAATTATCAACTTCTACTTATTTTAGAAGAAAAGTAACGCCTGACACTACGTTTAATTGTGATGCAAAATATAGTAATGTCATTCTGATTGAAGTTTCGAATCTAAAAATTGAAGCAAAAACCACGAATGTTTCTTGTTTTGGTGGAAATGATGGAAAAATAGAATTAGAAATTAGAGGAGCATTTGGAAATTATCAAGTTTTGTGGGAAGATGGAACAACTCAAAATTCTTTATCAACCCTTTCAAAAGGCGATTATAAAGTAAACGTAACTGATGATTTGGGCTGTCAAGATTCTTTACTTATTTCAATTTCAGAACCTCAATTATTAGATGGAAATGTAATTACAGAAGAAGCTACTTGTAATTCGGAACTCAATGACGGAAAAATTTCTTTACAAATAAAAGGAGGAACAGAGCCTTACAGAACTATTTGGACATACAAAGGAACAACCATTGCAGCAAATACCAATGACCTTTCAGAGTTAGAACCCAATGAAACAGCACCTTATCAAGTAAAGATTATAGATGCAAATGATTGTGAGATTACATTATCTGATTTTGTGATTCGTAGAAAACCGATTGATGCTCGTTTCAATTATGAATATGAAAGTTATTGTAGATTAGAAATTAATCCAAAACCGACCATTTTGAATAATGTAGGAAATAAAAACGCTTTTTTCTTTACAACAGATACAGGAATTGAATTAGATTCTGTGAGTGGGGAAATTCAATTAAATAAATCGAATCAAGGAATGTATAAAATTGTTTATCAAGCAGATGAATGTTCGGCTGATACTATTTTTGTAGAAATAAATGAAGATTGTTTTGCAGGAATTCCGAATACCTTTACCCCAAATAATGATGGAACAAATGATACGTGGCAAATTCCATTTTTAGACCGTTACCCAACTGCTGATGTAGAAATTTTTGATAGAAATGGAAAAATTATTTTTACTCAAAAAAATGGTTATCGTAAAGAATGGGACGCACTTCTGAATGGAATGAAACTCGCTGAAGGAACATATTATTATAAAATTCGAATTAGTGATTCGTTGAAGCCAATTATGGGATATATTTCGGTGGTACGATAAAATAATACCAAAATAAACATTAAATCTATACAAAATGCTTGAACGAGAAATCTAAAGGAAAAAAATAGATTTTATTTTGGTATAACTAAATCAAAAGCTGAAATTCAAAAAGAAATGGGACACATTAAAAAATTGGAATTTAAGCAAATAGCTTTTCCATTCTAAAAAGAAAGAATTTATCTACTATGCCTCTTTGATTTGTTCTAAATAATCCTGTGATTTTATTGTACAAGCAAAGCAAGTAGGAATACTAAAACTGAAAGAAATACTATTTTTATTAGATTCATAAAGGTTACTTCAAAATGTCAGCAATATCATTTTTAGAAAGCGTTTTGACAAAACTAGATTCTGTTGTAATCAAATCTTGTGAAAGGGCTATTTTTTGTTGTTGTAAAGCTAATATTTTTTCTTCAACGGAATTTTGAGTGATGAATTTATAAATAAACACTTTATTTTCTTGTCCAATTCGGTGCGCTCTGTCCACAGCTTGTGCTTCAATGGCAGGATTCCACCAAGGGTCTAACATAAATACATAATCAGCAGCCGTAAGATTCAGTCCAACTCCACCAGCTTTTAGAGAAAGCAGAAAAACTTTTATTTTGTCATCATTTTGGAAATTTTCGACTTCAGCTTTTCGGTCTTTTGTTCCTCCATCAAGATAGGAATATTTGATTTTATCTTTGTCTAATTCATTTCTAACTAAAGTCAAATGCCTTACAAACTGACTAAAAATCAGAACTTTGTGTCCTTCACTCAAAACAGATTTTAATTTTTCTGTCAAATCTGAAAATTTCCCAGAATCGCCATCATAATCTGGGTCGACCATTTTTGGATGATTGGCAAGTTGTCGCAATCTAGTCAAACCTTGTAAAAGCATAATTTGAGATTTTGCCATTCCTTGAATTTCGATATGTTTCAAAATTTCATTTCTATAATACGATTTTGCTTCTTCATAGACCTTTTCTTGCGATTTACTCATTTCTACATAAATGATATTTTCTACTTTTGGTGGCAATTCTGTTGCAACTTGATTTTTAGTTCTTCGAAGAATAAAAGGCTTTATAATAGTCTGTAATTTTCTAGCTTTATCGACATCACTTTGCTTTTCTATCGGAATTTGATAATGCGTTTTGAAGAATTTTTGATTGCCCAAAAGTCCACCATTCACAAAGGACATTTGTGACCACAAATCAAGTGTAGAGTTTTCGATTGGCGTTCCTGTCAAGATAAGTTTAAAACGAGATTTTAGCGTTTTAACAGCTTTTGAAATTGCCGAAGTCGGATTTTTTATGGCTTGTGATTCATCTAAGATTACATAATTAAAATAAAATCCATTCAAAATATCGGCATCAATTCGCATCGTTCCATAAGAAGTCAAGATAACATCATACTTTGGAAAATAAGTCGTAATATCTTTATTTCGGTCTGTTCCAGTATATCGCCAAACTTTCAAATCAGGTGCAAATTTTTTGGCTTCAACTGCCCAGTTGTACAAAAGTGAAGTAGGCATAATAAGTAATGAAGGCGCAACTTCTCCCTCTTTTTCCTTCTGTGCTTGAAGCAAAGCAAGGGTTTGAACCGTTTTACCAAGTCCCATATCATCAGCCAAGCAGCCACCAAAATTAAATTCTTGCAAAAAACGCAGCCAGTTATAGCCAGCTTTTTGATAGGGACGTAATTGTCCTTTGAATCCTTTTGGAAGTTCGAAATCTTCTATTTCTCCAAAATTATCAGCATCATAGAGTTTTTGAAGTTTTCGGTTCATTGTTACGTTGGCAAGATTTCCTTGTTCTAAATTTTGAACGAGTGCCAAATGGTGTTTTTTGAGTGCAAACTTTTCATCTTTTGACTGCATAAACTCAAAAAGCTCACTATATTCTACAAACCACTCTTCAGGAATCACGGCAATTTCTCCATTTGGTAATGTAAATTCTTTTTGCCCTTTCAAAATATACTGACGAAGCTGCATAAACGGAATTTGATATTCTCCGAAAAAAACTTTTGCATTAATATCAAACCAATCTTTATTTTCATCTATCGAAATACTAATTTGAGATTTTCCAATAAAATAATTTTTGCCTTCTTCACTTTGATGTTGTTTTAATTCAATTCCTAGTTTTTGTAGTATATTTTCATTTTCTGTTATCCACGAAAAAGCCTTTCCACGAGGAAGCGTAGTTTTTCCTTTCTGAATTTTCAAGCCTAATTCTTTGAGTTTTGAAATGGCAGCTTTTTCTATTACAACTTGTCGGATAAACTTTGTAAAAATAAAGTTATCATCTTTATTTTCAAAAACGACGTGACCATTTTGCTGTTCATTGAGTTCTGAAACCTTATAAATTTCATTATTATATCTAAAATTTAATTCAAAAATTACTGTATTTTCACTTTCATTTTGATTTGAGTTGCTTTTTGAAGAAACAGTTGTATCAAAAAGTGACCCAGTAGAAGAAGACAGAATTTTGAAATGAAGTTCGGCTTGTGGGTCGTGTTTTTCGTGTTCAATTTTGAAGCCTACTGGAATCACAGTATAGGATGAAATCAAAGAAGCTACAAATTTTTTATAATAAGTTTCTTCAACACTTTTATTAACAAGAATGAATTTTTTGCGTAAAAAAGGCTTTAGTTTTGCACCTTCCAAAGGTCTATCAAAATGATATAAAATGTTTTTGTGAAGTAACCAAGCAGGAGAATTACAAACAATTTTGGCATCAGACTGACGAAATTCTATCGTCTTTTCATTATGACGAATGGTGGGGTAATATTGTGTATTATCAGGATTTTTATAGACGTGAAAAAGAATTGTAGCAGGAATTTTCGGGATTTCGATAAACTCTCCTGTTGGTGTTCCGTCTCGTTGCATGGTATAGACCAGCTTGTTTTTTTCTAAAAGAAGATTCAGAATTTTTACTTTTTTCACCTCTATATATTCCTCAATTAGCTTTTGAGTAACTTTATCGCCTTTTTCTTCGTCATAAATTTTATCTACAAAATCAAAAATAGTTAGTTTTTTTCCTGCTTTATTTGTTCTGGCTGTCTTTCCTACTTTTGAAGATACAGTACTAAATTTTTTGATAATAGCATCTTGCTGAATCGAATCCATTAATTTTATCAATTCATAATCAGATTCTGACAAACCTTTATCAAACTCATGGGCATTACGAGAAGAAATATTTTGATATTTGAGTGTCAGTTTTCCATGCTGAACCTGTACCACAAACGACTCAAACAAACAACCCAAAAACTGATGTTCATATAAAGAATAAACAACTTTAAACGATTCGTTAGGCGAAACATTCATTAATCAATTATTAAAAATTACGAATTAGAACTACATTTTATATCTACCTAAAACAAAAAAGCACCTTTTTTAGAAAAAGACAACTTCAAAAATACGGATTTTTTTTGAGTTCTGAAATTCATTTTTTGTTGGAAATTCATTATCCTATTGCAAATGGCGCATAACTAATTTTGATGATGTTACACAAAGCATGATATTTCTTCATACTCTTTTCTATGGATTAAATTATTGTCAGTAGATACAATGCAAAGATTTTATAGAAGTTAAAAGCTATACTCAATCAAAAGTAGTTTTCGAAACCCTTAGGGTAGGCTGTTCATAATTTCTAAAAAATAAAATACTTATTTAAAAGCATTTTATTTTTTAGAAATTTAGCTGTGATGCAGCTAGAATACACTACATAATTACAAGACTGTATGAAAAAATAGTCAAATTCTGTTCCCTACCCAAGGATTTGAGTTAATCTATTTCCCTTCCAAATAATCTCTCAAATACTCAAACTCTTCTCCAAGGTCTTTGTCTTTAGTAACAGTAGCTCTTTTGATACGTTTGCCATCATCAAAATTATGTTCTTTGAGGTAATAAGGATTATCTTCAAATAATAAATAGGGCAAAACTTGGTCTATCAGTTCTCTACCAAAATCTTTTGAGGCATTTCTAGGAAGTTCACACGGCAAATTATCAACTGCCATAACCGTAACATTTTTCTCATCAGAAAACGGTTTTTCTTCACTTTCTGTTTCTACATTATAATCATAAAATGGCTCTGCAATCGTAGAAGGACGACTCGTAGAAGGAATCGAACCTTCAATATCACAGGTAATATCAGCTATCACTTTGATTTTGAAATTGTTTTGCTTCATTTCATCTTTGGTAAACAAAACAGGCGATTTTGGATTCCAATAAGCAGCAGCAATCAATAAATCAGTCTTTTGAGCAAAATCTGAAAAATGACTCTCATAACTACCAGCATTATTATAAAAATCCTTTAAATCAAATTCTTTATTTTCTTTTGTTTTTCCTTTTTTGAAATGATAATCCTTTGAGCGAAGACGAGTAAAAACAGCTTCATCAAATTCTTTATTCAAATAATCTTCTGGACTGACCTCCTTTATTTTCATTCCTTCCAAAACTTCTACTGAACCTTTTGCCACTCTTCCACCACCAGTAACAGCTATTTTTATGTTTGGAAGTTTTACTTTTTCAAATTCTTGCCACATTTCATCCATATCAAAACATTCATTGGCTGGCTTCAAATCAAACAAATCAAAACGCTTTCCATAGGTCAAAATCCCATTATATGCTCCTACAATTCCTGCATAACGACCAAAAGCAATTACTCTTTGCCCTGCTGCATTTGTCAGAACTTCATAATCAATTAGACGAATATTTTTTTCTATAATTTTTTCTAATAAATCTCTATTATACGGCTGTTTTTTGATGGTATGAGAGAAAAACAAATAGGTTTTGCCTTCAATAAGTTGAGGTTTGGGAACTTCTTTTACACCTAAAAGAATACTCGCTTCATTTATATCTTCTGTAACTCTACAACCTGCTTTTTCGTACTCTTCATCTGAAAAACAACGAATAGGACTAGGCTGAACTAATATTTCGAAATCTTTATCAGTAATTCTATATTTATCTAAAACTTCTTTGCATTGAGTAGGAGTAAGAGCGACACGACGGTCAGGTGGCGTTTTGCCTTCACGAATAAGAGCTATTTTTTGCATAAAAAGGAACTGCGTTTGTGTGTGTTAAATTCAATTTTGATGCAAATTACAAAAAAAATATTCCTTCTTTTTATAGACTATATATAAATTACTCAACAAAACAATAGCAATTTAACGAGCTACAGGAACTTGACAGTTTAAAATCTTACTTTCTGCTTATTTTAAATATATTTTATGATGCATATAAAGCATATAGTATAAAGCTAGAGATTATTGAAAATACAATACATGCAGCAAAAAGCCACTTTTCCCAATCCTTTGAATCTGTGAATAAAACTAAAATTAGAGCTATAATTGGATTTATTGCAAGAACAGAAACTAATGCCACCACAGCTATAATTAATGTTTCCATTCCTGCTTTTGCATTTGAAAGTGCTAAATATAGAGGTAATAATAAAGTTAAATTTGCCAGTATAATAACTCCCCACGTTTTGTTTCTTTTAGCTTGGTCTAATATTTTCCTCATGATTGTTGATATATTATAGTACAAAATTTTACTCATATCTTATTTTACAGAGTCTTGCGAAGACTAAAAAAATATTAGGTATTGTCTTAAAAAAACCAAGTGATAGTAATTTACTGGGCTATATAGTTCAGGGTTAATTTGTAAGTTACAAAAAAAATATTCCTTCCTTTATTCGTCGTCTAAAGTTCGTAAAAAAGCAATTACATCTTTGATTTCTTGTTCTGATAAATTCAAAGGTTCGGTTGGTAAGGTTTGATATTCCAAATCAATTCCAATTCCTGTACCTCCACCCCGATTATAAAAATCCATTACTTCTTCTAAAGTAGTATAAACTCCATTGTGCATATAAGGTGCTGTTTTTGAGATATTTCGAAGTGTTGGAGTTTTGAAAAAATGCTTTCTTTCTTCTGTTTTGAAAATGGCGTACCTTCCAAAATCTGTATCAATTTTTGCATTTAGGATATCATTTTCTGACGGAATACCAATAAGCTCTATTTCAGATTCTCTAAACGAAGGTGGAACAGTTCCATTAAAAAGAGGCGCAAAATGACAGGTCGCACAGGCAGCTTTTCCCATAAAAAGATTGAAACCATTGATTTCATTTTGAGTCAAAGAATTTTCTGTTCCCTTCATATTTCTATCTAATTTAGAAGAAAAAGGTGAAAGACTACGGATATAATCTGCCATTGCTGTTCTGATATTTTGTTCTGTCAAACTATCTGAATAAAGTTTTGAAAACTGCTGAACATACTCTGGATTCTCTTTAACAGCTTGCAATAAAATTTCTGCATTGGTATGAAATTCTGTTTCATTATTGATAACTGATACAATTTGTCCTTCTAAACTTCCTGCTCTATTATCATAAAAAAAACCTTTTTGCAAGGCTGCATACATAAGCGTCGGACTATTTCTTTTTTGACCTTCTGGAATTTTCTTTCCATCTGTAAATGCTCGGTTTTGCTGATGACAAGTTGCACAACTCATTTTTTTATTGCTAGAAAGATTTACATCATTAAAAAGCTGTTTTCCCAAAACGATTTTATCTTTTGAGATTTGTCCTAATTTTTGGTCAGAAAAGAAATTTAGATTGAATGTAGAATCTGAAAAAAGCGAAGTTGCATCATTTTGAATGGCAAGTTCTAAAGGAAAATCTATTTTCCAATCTTTTACTGTCTTGTTCCAAAGCTGGATTTGTGCTTCTGTGTGATTTTTTATAAATGAATATCTATCAAAATTTTCAAAATTAGTTTTATCATCTTCATTCAGAAACTGAATACTTTTCTTTAGTGATTCTTTCCATTCTTGATAAATTTCTTTTTTCTCAAAATTAGCTTCGAAAAAAGATAAATAGTTTTCTAGTTCTTGATAAACAATTTTATTGTCATCAAGAGAAATTCCTGAAGGAGAATCAAAACCTGTAATTCCTGTCAGAGTTACCCTAAAAATAGCATCTCTCAAAAGCCACAAAAAATGATAATTTTTATAAACAGAAAGATTCGTATTCCTTTCAATTAATCGAAGACGTTGAAGTGTTTTATCAGCATTTTTTTGAATTTTTTTGACGATTTCTTTTTCTATGTTTTCATTTGAATTGATTTCTAAAAATAATAATTCTTCCAACACTTGAAAACCAAAAGGCTCATTAATTTTGATATTGGTAGCATCTTCTTCTTCTACTTTCAAAAGATTTGGAGAGATAAGTGTTTTGTAATTATTTGCATCCACAAAAGACAAAACTGGTTCTATTTTCTTAAAATTATTTCTCGCTTCTCTATAATGTTCTTGACTTTTTTGGATATGAATTTTATTATAAGCTGTGTCTTTATCAATAAAATTGAGTGCTTTTTTGGTAGCTTCTAAATTATTGATACAGTTTTCTATATTTGATAAATAGATGGTTTCTATTTCTTTGAATGGATTTTTGACTTCTTGAAGATTGCTTTTTTGAGAAGTTTCTTTTTCTGAATTTGTACAAGAAACAGCAAAAAGTAAAATAGAAACTAAGGTAAGGAGGGAAATTGGGAATTTCATTTGAGAGAGTGTTTTTCAGATTAATCTTTCTAGCGCAAGATTCTATCTTGTGCTTATGACTTTGCAAGCATATGCTTGCGAAAAAGAGCGTCCAAGCAAATGCTTGAACGATATTATAAACTAAAACCCTAAGAAAAAATTGACTTATTCAATCGTTTCTTAGGGCTGTTTTTAGTAAATAAGAATAGAAAAATTATCTTCCTAAACCATTTACGATAAATAACATACTTCCTTCTTTTGTACTTGCATTTACATCAGACACAGCATTTGCATCTGTAAAAGGAGTTCCATCAACTCTTTCCCAACCGTGATTTTGAGTGATTACTAAGAATGTTTCATCAATTCCTACAACATCAGAAACATCAATCATTCCTGTAATTTCCCAGACTCCATTTTCTGTTCCATACCCTTGTGCTGCTGCTGTTACTTGGTCACATTCCAAAACTACTTTTAATGCTCCTGTTCTCAAATCATATTGATATAAACGTGCATAATGTGTTTTGTCTTGTGTATCAAAATAGCCATTTGGATCTTCTTGAATATAAGCATAATTTTCAGTTACAAGGATATTATCTGGACTATGAAATGCTTTTGCTTTTCCATCTAGTTTGTCGCCATCTAATACACAAGTGATTTTACCTGCCTTGGTTGGATCTTCTGGATTCATTTCTAATTTATAAACACGTCCGTAAAAAGACCCTTTTCCTTTTAAACCATCTTTTTTACGACCTGTAACACAAAAATAAACTTCTCTGTTGTTGTTTGCAGAACCTCTTCTCCAGTCAATATCTTCTACTCTTGAGAATCCCATTGTACCTTTTTGTTTGGCTTCTGCATCTAACAAATCAATATTTGTTTCATTGAGTTCTACGAATTCCATGTCATAAGAAGTCCCTTCTTTCATATCCATTTCATAGTTGATACCATTTGATGTTACTTTTAGTCCGTAAAGCTTTCCACCTTCTAAATCACCTCTATCACCAACATACATTCCTAATTGTCCTGATGGTATAGCATTATCTGAATGATCATCACCAATAAAAACAACTGTTTTGTCAGAATATGCGTCTTTTCCGATTGGAACAGCATTTTCTGTCGACCATTGTCCCATTGCAGTAAGCATACGAGGCGAAGAAGCCGAAGTTGCACTTTTGAAAGGGTCAGTAGCAAAAACACCTTTAGATGCGCCTCCCCATTCTCCACCAGACAAATACAAAGGACCAAAACCATGTTCTTCAGGAGTAATAAGAGTTCCCGAACATTGAGCTGTTGAAGCTGTTGCTTGTGCGTTGAGGATGTACTCGCCTTTTATAGGTTTGAATGTTTTGTCAAGTGTGATTCTTGCGATAGAATAATCAGATTCAATATTATTGATAAGTGTAAAAGTTCCATCAGCATTTTTCAACAAGCCAGCACCATCAGCCATTGAGCCATAAACGAAATTAGGACTTTCGCTTAATTTGTCTTCTGAAGTAAGCAAAGGCATCACTTTTACACCTGAAAATTCAGAAGAAAGTTTTAAAAATGAAGGTGTGATAGAATGAGCAGCCAATTCTACATCTGTAGTGATTACATCAGGTGTATCATTATCGTCGTCTTTACAAGCTGTTGTTAGATTTAAACCTACAAAAGCAAGAGTTAATAAAGTAAATTTTGAAGTTTTCATTTTGATAATATTGAAATAGTAAATTTTTGAATGAGCATTTAGTATTTTTTTTGATGCTGCAAACTTACTACTCGTGCCTTACCTACTGATTAACTCCTTACTAAGAAATTGCACTTTTTTGATATACTTTGTTTGGTTTTTCTTAACAAAAAATTTATCCTTTACATAAAAAGAATTCATTAAAATCAGGTTCTTCACTGATTTCTAGCTTAATATCTCCTACTTGGATAAGTTCTAAGATTGCCAAAAAGTTAAAAACGACCAAAACACGGTTTCCACTTTCCTTCAAAACTTCCAAAAAATTTACTCGTTCATTATTCAAAACCTTCTGAATCAAATAGGCTCTTTGATTATTTACGCTGTATGGATAAGGCTTTATATTATTAAGTTTTGGTTGTGAAAGCTCGTGTAGTTCCATTGCATTCTGAAAAGCCTTTAGTAATTTATACAAATCCACATCTTCCAAATCTACATCTTCTGGACGTACTTTTGAAAGTGTTTTGAGTTCTGAAATAATATTTCCTCGTGTTTCTCTAGCCAAAGAATCATCTTCCAAATTAGAAAGCTGTTGAATAACAGGACGATAACGTTTATATTCTAAAAGCTGTTGAATGAGTTCTTTTCTTGGGTCAATGATATTTCCTTCTTCATCAACCTGCTCACGAGGCAAAAGCATTTTAGCTTTTATCTGCATGAGTGTTGCAGCCACTACAATAAATTCACTTGCCAGTTCGATATTCATTTTTTCTAGCGCACGAATGTACTCCAAAAAATCAGTCGTTACTTTGGTAATCGGAATATCATAAATGTCTAATTCGTCCCTCTCAATAAAGAAAAGTAACAAATCAAATGCGCCTTCAAAAACGGGTATTTTTATTTCGTACATGTTTTATTCAATTACGAATTACGAATTAAAAATTACGAGATTTCTTTGCGTAAATTTATTTTTGTAATTCTTTGATTATTTTTTACTGGTGTCGCTGAACCAAAATATCGACAAAGATAGAATCACTTATCAGTAAGGTATTTTTCTAAATTATCATAAATATGATTAGCTTCTGATAACTCATAATATTGTTCTGTTTTAGCTTCTGCAAAGTCTTCCCATTCCTTTTCGTAAATTTCATTCAAATCACTCCAAAATAGTTTATTTATAAATTCTTTGTCAGAATAATTTTTTCTTAACTTTAAAAATACTTCTTCAAGAATATCAGCTTCTTTAGCCGAACCAATGTAACGTAAATTATCTATTGTAATACTACTAAAAATGCCATAACTATTAACATAATACTGATCTATTCCTCCGTTAAAGACTTGTTCATGAAAAATTACAATCGTATAAGTTACTTGTAATTTCTTTTCAAGTTTCAATACATAATCATACCATTGATTATGGTCTTTCAATATTTCTTCAGTTATGTTTTTTGTTGCTTCAAAATAATATTCTTCTACAATATCCATTTTTTAAAATTAAATTTTCTTTCTATTCTCAATAAATAATTTTTCTCGTTCTAATTCTGCTTTTAACTCTTCTTCGGTAGGGAGATAAAGCATGTATTTTGAAGCAAAAAGCTGTTTATTTTCATTCAGAACAGAATATTTTACAATCGTTTGGTCTTTGTCTGTACACAAAATTAACCCAATAGTTGGATTATCGTCGTCTGATTTGTACTTGTCTTCATACAAACGAACATACATATCCATTTGTCCAATATCTTGATGCGAAAGTTCTGCAACTTTCAAATCTATCAAAACGAAACATTTTAGCAAATAATTGTAAAAAACTAAGTCCACATAAAAATGCTTTGTTTCTGTACTAATTCGTTTCTGACGAGCTACAAAAGCAAATCCTTTTCCTAATTCTAATAAAAATTCATTGAGTTTATCGATAAGAGTTTCCTCCAATTCAGATTCTAAATAGTTGCTGTTGTCTTTGAGTTGAACAAACTCCAAAATATAAGGGTCTTTCAAAAAATCTTCTGGCGCAAGTTCTTTAGTTTTTTCTCGCATCTCGTTTATTACTTCTTTTCTATCCGATGAAGAAAGTAATCTTTCATAATACAATGAATTAATTTGACGATTCAAAACTCGTGTACTCCAACCATTTGCAACCGTTTCTTCTATATAAAATTGTCTTGCTTTTGGATTTTCTAAGCGCAATAATTGGCGATAATGTGTCCAACTCAATTCTTGACGCAGTGCGTCAAGAATTGGAAAAGCTGTATAAAATTTTCTCATATTTGACAAATTAGATTTGTCAAAGCCTTTTCCGACTTCATTACTTAGATTTTCGGATAAATAACCTAATAGATTTTTTCCATATTCTGCACGATGTTTTCCGTTTTGTTCTTCTTCTACAATATGTTTTCCTACTAACCAATACGTTTCTACCATAGCAAAATTGATTGTTTTTGCTACTTTTTGTCTTGCATCAATAATGATTTGACGAATAGTTTGGTAAAATTGATTGTTCATAAGGTAGAATTTATGGAAATATAAAAAAACAATTTACAAAAAAATCAAAAGAGAATAGAATCAGAATTTATCTAATTTCTATTCTCCACAATTTCTAAAGAAAAGTTAAAACTCTAAATCGTCATCATCAAATTCTAATTTTTCATCGCATTCAAAACAAAAGAGTTCGATTGCGCTGTCATCTTCTACCAACATTGATTCTTGAAAAATAAGTTTTCCATCTTCTGCTGAAAATAAGTCAAAATGATTTGGTTTGGTTACAAACTCGTTGCTTCCACAAGATTCACAAATATATTTTTCTGTTGCCATATTTTTTAATAAACTGGTTTTTAGTTCTTTTTCCAAACGCTAAAGCGTATGGTACATTTTCGCACTCTAAAGAGTACGCTACTTTGCTACATTTTTTGTCAAATTTACACACAAAAAAGCGTATTGTACTAAAATACAATACGCTTTTTTTATAAAAATCTGTGTTATGTAATTTTTTAATTTTCAATAACAAGTTTGCGTTCGATAATCTGATTTCCAATTTTAATTTTGAGATTATAAATACCATTTTTCAAGAAATCCGTTTGGTATTTGATTATTTGTTTTCCTGCTTCGTATTCTTCTTTTACAACTTCATAACTCTCTAAGGTTTGAAGATTATAAATTTTGATTTCTACTTCTGATTTTTCTTTTATATCTAAAGCAATTTTTACAAAATCTGAGGTAGGATTTGGGAAAATATTTATTGCTATTTCTTCTACTGATTTTTCTGTTTTCTCTTCTTTGATTTCTTTCTTTTTGAGTGTAATTAAGATTACGCCATTGAAACCTCTAGAACCATAAAGAGCTGTTGCTGTCGCTCCTTTTAATACAGAAATTGATTCAATATCATTTGGAGAGAGCTTTTTAAAAGTAGAATCATTTTCAGAGAGTGGAATACCATCTATGATATATAAAGGTTCTCTAATTAAATCCAAAGTAGATCTAGCTCGGCATCTAAATCTAGTTGCTGCTGTTTTGGTTGTGTCTTTTACTGTTTGATTTGTACTATCTTTTTGATTAACTGATAAAATGCCCTGCCCACATCTACCCGAAAGAGCAGTTTGTAAATCCACTTATCCAAAAACTAGATTTTCTTGTTCTGTAATAAAAAATAAGAGAAGAAGTGCAAAAATGATTTGATAGATTTTTTTCATGGTGCTAAAATTTAGATGTGATTTGTATTTCATACTTAAACCATACGCACAAAAAAAGCGAATTGCAGCAAGGCAATTCGCTTTTTTCTATTTTTTTGCTGTGTGTAAATTGTCTGACACTTCTGAAATTGTCTGACAATTACAAATCCTGCCGTTGTCGGTGTCCCCACCGACGATAACATTACAAAATTTATCGGCTCTTCCGACTTTTTAGCGATTATATGAATTTGACTATCATTCTCAATCTAAAATTTTGAAAGTTTCTAAACCCATACCCACTCCTTTTGAGGGTCTTAATTTTATTATTAATTCCCTCTACTATTCCGTTAGAATATCTATCTTTGAAGAAATTAATAATATCATTTTTCCAAGAATTAAACGTATTTATAAATCTATTTAGAGCCTTATGATTTATTTTTTGAGCTTCTTCTATCCATTGGTCTAGTAGTTTTTTAGCTTCTTGTTTACTCAAATCAGTATTAAATATATTTTGTAATTCCACTTTCATAAAATACACCTGTCTAAGCGTTGAGCTAAACCTAAACGCTTTAAGTAAAACTCGTCTTTCTTTATAAGTAAGGTCTTTCCATGCCTTGTATAAAAGCCATTTTATTTGCTTGAAATGAACGTTTTTATCATCTTTTCGTCGTAATTCTTTACGAATGCTATCTAGCACTTTATTACAATGCTGAAAAAAATGAAAGCGATCTATTACTACATCAGCGTTAGGAAATACTTCTTTTGCTGTATTTGAAAATCCCTCCCACATATCACAAGAAAATACTTCTATACTAGTACAAAAAACTTCGCCTTTGGATAAAAAATAGGCTTTTAAATACTCTTTATTACGGTATTCTAAAATATCCCAAACTTGACCTGTATCTAAATCTACTAAAACAACAGCATATTCCTTTTTTCCTTTTTTGTAAGCAAATTCATCAATACCTAAACGTCGAGGAAAATAATCTAGGTGTTTTTTTATCTCACGTTTACTATAGGTTTTAAAAATACCATCTAAAACATCCCAAAGTATGTTTTCTCGGATAGCTAAGTAGTTAGACATAATTATCGTAACAATTTTCCTTTATATATAGTAAAATCAATTTTATACTTTTTACTATTGTATTTTTTTAGAATATTTTTTACAGCTTGATGTAAGTCTTCTTTACTCGTGAAATCTTGAGGTCTTAACCACTCTATTTTGATTTTTCTCCATAGTGTTTCTATGGGATTCAAATGTGGACTGTAAGAAGGTAAGTAGAAAATAAGTACTCCTTTCTCTTCCCATTCCTCTATTTTCTCTTCTATTTCTTTAGAAATATGCCAAGGTCCATTATCTAACACTAGAACAGTCGTTTTTTCAATTGTTTCTACAAACTGATCTATACAATCAATGATAACTTTAGAATTAATGTTTTGGGTGCTTACAAAACTGCTTAGTTCTCCACGCAAGTTAAGCAATCCAAATACATTTAAATTACCTCCCTTACTACTTTTAATGCCTACTTGTTCTCCTATTCTACACCAACCATAAGGAACATTGGGTTCTAAATTGAAGGAAGACTCATCACAAAAACGCAAATCTATACAGCCTGCTAAAAATAAAAGAATGAGAAATTCTAAACTACGTTTTTTTTCTTCATATACAACAGGGTCAGGTTTCTTAACAGTTACTTTTCTGAAGCGTTTCCAACACCATTTTTTTTTTAAGCAACCTTTTTAAAGTCTTGACTGACATAGATTTACCCAATTCCTCTTCCAATTGAGAAACAACTACTTTCAAACTTTGAGGACTGGCTTCAACTAGAGATTCTACTTTATTCATTTCTTCTTCATTATCTATACGAAGAATAGGGCGACGACCTTGTCCTTTACTCGTCTCTAATCCTGCTATGCCCTCTTTTTCATACCGATTAAACCAACGAATAACTAATTGGCGAGTAACTTGATAAAAATCCATTATCTCACTAACCTTTTTTCCTTGATGGCTTAAAAGAATGTAATGACAACGAGTACGGAAAGTTGATGATTTACCTTCTTTCCAACCTTGCTCTAAGGAAGATACTTCCTCTATACTCAAACTAATAAAACGTTTTTTTCCTCTCATAAAACAAAGATAAAAAAAATATTTAATAATTTTGTCTAACTACTTACTTCTTTGAAACTGCTATCTTTCAAACATAAATAAAGATATTTTTCCAAACGATGAGTTTGATTTTTTTGCTTAGAAACAAAACTAAAAACTTCTTGAAAGTAACGAGTACAATCTTGACAATGAAATTGACGAGAAGTTAAGTGTAAATAAACCTCTTTGTCTAAAATATTTCGGTCACGAACAATACGTTCTGAAGTAGAAGTCACTTTATTGCACTTTTTCAAGCAATTAGGACAAATAGAATCGGCTAAATTACTTTCTCCATAAATAGTTAAGCGAAGTGGAGAAGATTCTATTTTCGTTACTGAAAAATCTGAAAAACCTAATAAAATTGCTATTGTGTTAGTATCCATAGAAAGGCTAAATTAAGAAATTATCGCTAAATTGTCGGAAGAACCAAATTATCTTCTAGTTTTGATATTTGCAATAGAGTCAATTCTTTCTTGAGCAATCTGAATGGCTACATCTTGAGCGTTTTTGCTTTCAGAAACAGATGTATTGATTACTTCCAAACACATGTCATACAAACGCTCAGTTTTCTGAACAACCCATTCACGAGGAAGTGAAGCAAATTCAGAATACACATTGATTACACCACCTGAATTAATCAAAAAATCTGGAACATAAATGATTCCACGTTCCAAACATGCATTTCCATGAATCGTTTCGTCTTTAAGCTGATTGTTTGCACAACCTGCAATAATTTGACATTTCAAACGGCTCAATGTTTCATCATTTACAGTTGCTCCCAAAGCACAAGGAGAGTAAATATCAACATCTAAATCATAAATTTCTTCTAAACCTACAATTTCTACTTTATATTTCTTTGCAATATCCATCAAACGGTCTTCATAAACATCAGTAACATATATTTTTGCACCTTCTTTTGATAAATGTTCGATGATATATTCGCCTACATGTCCAGCACCTTGAATAGAAACTTTTTTCCCTTCTAAGCTATCACTTCCGTATAGTTTTTTGGCTGCTGCTTTCATTCCCATATACGTTCCAAGAGCTGTAAATGGAGAAGGGTCGCCCGAACCACCACGATTTTCGTCTAAACCAGTTACGTGTTTGGTTTCCATTGCGATATAACTCATATCTACCGTCGTCATTCCTACGTCTTCGGCTGTGATATATTTTCCGTTAAGGCTTTCTACGAATTTACCAAAACGACGCAATAAAGGCTCATTTTTTTGAGTACGTGCATCGCCAATAATAACAGCTTTTCCACCACCTAAATTAAGTCCAGCGATAGAGTTTTTATAAGACATACCACGAGAAAGACGAAGTGCATCAGTTACAGCTTCATTGCTAGTCGCATAATTCCACATTCTAGTTCCACCCAAGGCAGGTCCTAAAACGGTAGAGTGAATACCAATAATTGCACGAAGACCAGAGTGTTCGTCTTGACAAAAAACAAGATTTTCATGTCCCATTTTTTGCATAATTTCCATTACAGAATCATTTGTCGGAGGAGTGAGTGTTTGTACCATAATTTAAGAAGAAAAAGTGTGTGTGTGAGTATTTTTTATTAGAAAAGATTAAGTTTTATTTTTGTTTTTCTAAACCTATACCATTTTTAAAATCTTATAGGTTTAATGACTTATATAGCTGTCTATACAACTACTTTATAAAAGAATTAAATAAGGTCATTTACATTATTTATTCTACTAAACCAAATATAATTTTGAAGTCTGTTTTTTAATAGAATTTTATTTGCAGATCGTTGTTTAGTAACTTCCTATTCACAAAAATATAATAATAATTGAAAAAATCGCTATTTCATTGATAATCAGTTAGTAATAAAATCACTTTCACTAAAAAATCTATTTTGCAAAATCTAGCTAACACAAAATAATAATTTATTAAAAAACAAGATTACATTGTGAATAAATTGTTAAATAAGTCAAAAACGGTAGGAAATTTTTTTTCATTTTTTTCTAAAAAAATTTCATTTTTTTTGTTCTGATTAACCTTTGTGATAAATTTTGCGTTAGTTTGTCTTTATTATCCACTCAAAAACGCTATGAAATACCTTCGGAAATTATTGAATCCATTGAATCCTATTTTACCAGCTTTCCTTTTGCTGATTGCTTTTCTGTGGTTTGGATATTCTGATTTTGTGAAAGAAAAATACACAGAAGAAGAAAAAATGATTTTTAAGGAAGGGATTAAGTTTACTGATGAGCTTTCTGAGCAGTATCATAAAGAGTTTAAAACAACGAAAAGAGAGTTTTACGAAGGAGATGTTTTGATAGAATTTGCTTTACGAAAATCCTATTTAGAAATTTATCAAATAGATAACAGGTTAGATAGTTTGAGAGAGGTGATAGTTTTGAATGAATTAAAAAAAATAACCTTTTCAGAAAAAAAGGAAATTCCAATTACTTCTATCTTTAAAATGTATATAAATGAAGCAAAAAAAATAGTTCCACTCTTAGAAAAACGCTATCAAAACTTTGAACTAGAAAACGGATTAAATAACTCTCAACTCAATCAGCTTTATTTTTCTAGAGATAGTTTGGAAAGTAAATATCATTTGGCTCGTTTTGAAACTCAACTAATGAAAATGTACACTGATGATATTCACTTTATAAGGCAAGAAACTATCACACATAAAATTGAAAAAATTGTTTCTAACTATAAAATGACCGTTCATGTTTCGGAAAGAATAGATAATAATGGCATTCCAGATGGTAAAAGAGCATTGTATCTTTCACTACTAATTCCTTTTGATACAGCAAGCACAAGAATCGTTGCTCCTGAAAATGTAAAAACTTGCTTTAATGAAAAAGGGTTTTTGATAATTCCACCTTCTTTAAGAAACAACGATAAAAAACTTACTGTTAGTGTAACTTCTGAAATGGATACTACTTTGTACACATATAAAAGATAAATCTATGAAACGAATAAAAAAAGTTGTAGCAATATCTTCTTGGCTGATGCTCTGTTTAGTTATAGTATATCAATGTTTTTCAGATTGTTCTTCAAAATCAGAACAAGAGAAAGCTATTATAACTACACATAAGAAAATTAGAAGGCTTACTAAAGAAATACATAATTATAAGCTACAAAAAGCTGATTTTGCTATCTATGAAAGAGGACGTAATCCAAGAGATATAGCAGTATATAATAAAATTGAAAGTGCCTATTCTGACCTTGAAAACCTTTATAAAACAAGTCAAATAAATGTTACTAATCTAAAATCTTCTCTTCCTGATAGTGCTGCTTTTTACATTCATTCAGAAGCTAAAAAACCTGTAAATACAGACTATGAAATCTTGATAGATGTTTATCAAAACAATTTATATCAAAACGCTTACAGATTATTAGATACAGAATATAATAGATTATATTATAGTAGTTGTGGGTTTATTTCTAACAAAGGGTCTATTATAAACGCTAACGATACAACTTTAGGATTTTACTCCTTGAGAAACGTAAACAAATATATTAAGATTCCTAAAACAACGATTGAAATACTAAATCAGAAATATACAGTAAACGGAGAAGGAGTATTATATTTTGACAATGATATTAATAAACCTACAATTTTTCAAGTCAATACACATACAGATAGTGGTATTATAAGTACATGTTATCAGATAAAACAGAAGAAAGGACAAAGATTACAGCCTTTTGATTACAAAGAAATAAAATAAACGAAATTTACGTAGCTGACAGCTTCCAAGCTGTCAGAAAAACTTTACAAATACATTCCGACAGCTTGGAAGCTATCGGCTACATTATGGATTCACTCACACAAATTGTATTAGGAGCAGCTGTTGGCGAACTTATCGCAGGGCGCAAAATAGGAAACCAAGCTATGCTTTGGGGAGCAGTTGCTGGCACAATTCCAGATTTAGATGTTTTGGCAAATCCTTTTTTAGATATTGTACAAGAACTTAGGTGGCATCGTAGTTTGATGCACTCTGTTTTGTTTGCCGTTTTGGTAGCTCCTCTTTTGGGTTGGCTTTTTAATTTTCTAGGCACAAAATATAAACTCAAATTCCTGTCAGAAATGAGTTTTTGGGGGTGGACAAATTTATTCTTTTGGGGAATGATTACCCATTCGTGGTTAGATATTTTTACTACTTGGGGAACGAAAATTTTCTATCCTTTTTCAGAACACGGTTATGCCCTCAAAACAGTTTTTGTAGTTGATTTTTTTTATACTTTTCCTTTTCTGATTTTGCTTCTTTGGGCTAGATTTCTTCCAGCTTTTAAGCAGAAAAAATATAATGAAAAACGTGCTTTTTTGGTTTGGTTTGGCGTGGGAATGTCTTCTTTTTATTTATTAATGGGAGTGATTAATCAGCAACGAGTAAATAGCGTTTTTGAAGAAAATCTAAAAGCTCAAAATATAGATTATCTGCGTTATGATACCAAAACGACACCTCTCAATATTTTACTTTGGAATAATATTGTAGAAACAAAAGACGGTTATTATAGTGGTTATTACTCTGTTTTGGATAACAAAAAAGAGGTAAAATACCATTATTTTGAAAAAAATTGGCATCTCTTAGAACCTATAAAAGACAATCAAAAAGTAAAACAGCTTTTAGAAGTTCCACAAGGATATTATACCGTAGAAACAAGAACAGAAAATGGAAAGAAAATTTATCAAATAAACGACCTTCGTTTCGGACAACTAGACGGCTGGCAAAATGGAGATGGAGATTTTGTTTTTACCTATTTAATTACAGAAGATAAAAATGGAAATTTATCTTTCGAACAAAAAAGAAATAATTATGCAGAAGGGTTTGAGCTTATAATACAGCTTTTTGGGAGAGCTTTGGGGAATTAAAAACCAATTACGGATTACGGAAAATGTCTTTTTTTATTTTATAAGACAAAATTTTATTTCATTATTTCACAATATCATAATTTTTAATCCGTAATTCGTAATTGAATACTATTCTTTAGGAAGAACATTCGAAAACTCAAACGGAGAAATCACTTCTCCTACTGTTGCTTTGTAGGTTTGATTTTCAATTTGTTCGATACGCATAAAAAACGTCATTGTTTCATCAAAATATTCCCAAATAGTGAGTTTGTTTGCACTTGTTTTGGTTGTTAGTTCGTGCCTCCAACCTATTTTTGTATTTTCTCTAAAATAATCTATTTCTTGATAATTAAGTACTGATGGAGGACGAGAGTTTGTCTGAATTTCGTCTTCTAATTCTCTATCAATAGAATGAATATTTACTTTGCGACCCAAAATAGTATGTAATTGAGTTCCTTCATTTCTCATGTACAAATGCAGTGTTTCTTTTTCATTGACTAGACGAAATTCTTTTCCACTATTTCCATTATCCCAATCGTATTGCCATTCTTGGACAGTTTCCCACGTTGTCAAATCAAAATCTACTAAATATCCTGATTTTATATTAATGATACTTAATCGCATTGGGTCAGCATCTGGAGTTTCTAAAATACGAGGTGCAATCGGACGGATTTTAGTAATACTGCGTTTGTCTAAATGAGTAGAATTTTCTTTTCCAGTGTTTTTTTTCTGTAAATCATAAGGCGTTCTGAGCATAAACCGTGAACCTCTTGCTGAAGATGAAATAGAATCTGCTGTCGTCGGATTTTTGAGTCCATAACGATATTTTACAAGTACATGACGAAGTGTTTGGTCTGCTACTTTGTTGTTATGTGCTTCTATCATTGAAGGAATTCTGAACAAATCTATAAACCACCAAATCCCAAAACCACCTGCTGTAAACCAATATAAAAACTGCAAGAGCCATTGATTGAGGTAAGCGTAATGTGTTCCAAAGACAAGCAAATGCAGAATATAGCCTATCGAAGTAGTACGTGCATTTCGGTTGTACTCTTCAAAAAATTCTCGTTGTGCTTCTTGTGGCAGTTCTGAAAGTTGTGCAGTAACAGCATAAGGAAGTTCCCGAGTGAGTGAAGGTGGTAATATCAGATTTCCCATTTACTTTAGTATTGACTTAATCGTTTTTTACTTTTGACTTATCGTATAATTTACTTTTTGTGTTCCTAATTATTCCTTTTGTCTATCTATTTACAACTTACGTAAAAATTAATTAAAGGATTGCAGAAAAACATTGATTTAGGAATATTTAGTGATTGAAGGTAGAAATTTATTTTCACTTTCTCATTCTCTAGTTCCCAATATCTACGTTCTAGTTGCTAATTAAATTTACTCTTTTCTATTATATTTTGTTTTAATTTCAACTCCAGTTTTAGGGCTTTTGGAAGTAATATTCTGTTTTCTATATCTGCATGTAGTTGCAATTCTTCTTCAAAATCCTTTAATTCTGAATACAAAACCTTTATTAAAAGAGGCGTTTTGGTCGTAATTTTATAATTATTTGTCAGTTCTCTGATGCCTTTCATTTCATCGTCGTCTTGTTGATGTTGGCGTAAAAAACGAGAAATAGAGTGTTCTTTCATTGGATAAAACACCTTTGTCATTGGTATTTTTTCATAAAAAGCATTATCCAAAAGAGTAATATAATCGAAGAGCGAATCTTCTTCTTCAAAAATATGATGAATAAAATCTTCTGCAAATAAAGGAAAAGCAATTTTGAGGTCTTCTATAATTGATTTGTACTGAATAGAAAAATCCTTACTATCACAATCAGAAACCAATTTTGACATATAAGGCAAACTGCGACGCATAAAAACACGATGCGAATGTTTTAAATAATCAATGACCAACTCAACTGGATAATGAGAAATATTCTGATTTTTAGTAGAGTTTGAATTATTCTTTTTACAAACTGCTGCTTCTAACTGTTTTATCAATAAGTTAGCATCAATTCCCTTTTCAGCACACGTTTGAGCCAGCGTTTGATGTGTATGATTATAAAAATCTATTCCAAAATAATGCAGTACAGCAGCATAAACATAGTTTTTTGAAACTAAATCGTTTATATTTTCAGCCATATTAAGATGAGAGCTATTTTGGTTTTCATTCATATTTTCCATACACTTTAGTATTTATAACTTAACAGACAAATTTTTCTACACCTACAAAAATATAGATTTTTGAGCAAAACTGAATAATTAGAACTGATTATAACTCAAAGAAAAATAAAATTTACTAAATCTATTTTACTAAAATATGTAAACCCAAGTATAATAAATTAGTTTATTCCTACTAAATAAAAGATAAATACCATGAAGTAAATAAAGAAATAGTAATATTTGGTAGTGTTTATAAAATAGTTGTAAATTGCACATTCATTTAGAAGGAATCTTATTAAAAATTAGTTCCATTATATTAAAAAAATATTGAAAAAGTTTTATGAACAGAAAAATTATCTCTGACATAGCTTTTTATAAAATTATACAGATAAAATATCTCTTATAATTTAGCATTAATTTTTTCATCTGCTCACAAAAAACATTCTCAAGGATTTATTTATTTGATTTTAGTTTATTCTTTTATCAAAAAAATAAGTGGTTTAATTACTCATAAAAAGATAGCAATAAATTTTGTAACCGAACAATCGGTTCTTTACAAATTTAATAAACTAGAATTTCCCTTGTCTGATAAATAAAAATTCTGTTTGAACAAGCTATTTATTTTATGCCTTACATCCCTATTATTTTCTCATGGACTTGAATAATTACTCAAAAGCCTCATTTTATGATATAAAAGAATATCATAAACTATTAAAAATTGTTTCTTTCTTTTTTATTTTATTTACTTTTTTAGCTCAAAAAAATAACGCTACTGCTCAAAATACTCAAAAAGATAAAAATAATCAAAGTGACTTCAAAACTATTACAATTCCGAATTTGCTCATTCTACCTACACAGGCAGAAACAGACAAAGAAACTCAAAAGGTCGCTCAAAAAGATGAAGCTACAAAAAACAAAAAACTAGATTCATTAAAACAAACTTTAGCGATTTCAAAGACAGATTCGATAGATGCTTTTGGCATTTCTAAAAACAATATAGATTCTGCTCTATTTATGTCAGCCTCCAAAAATGGAGAAATTGAAATTGATTCTCTAAAGGGAATGGCTTCAAAAGCATCAAAAAATTCAGATGTTGTAAATAAAAATGCTCCTTCTATTGGTGGAGATAGTTATGATGATGAAAATTTTCGTCCTGCCAATGCTACTCTTTTAAACCTATCTGATACGACAATGCTGCGTCTTAGTACGCTTGGTGGAAGTTGGGGATATTCACTTTTTTTAGATACACTTTCTATTAGTATGAATGCTCGTAAAAGTTTGTTTAGAGAAGATACAACCAATTATGACAACGCAAAGATGAGTAATATCGTCATGATTTCGGAAGAAATTGCGATTGATTGTGTTTGGATTACGATGCGCCAGTATTATAAAATTTGGGATTCGAATTCAGTAAACCCTTACGGAGTTGATGCTTCTAAGTTTAGAGATACTGTTCAGATTGCACTTTATGATTCTGCAAAAAATCAGTATTGGTCGCCACCTATGGCAAGTAATAGAATAAACTCAAATTTTGGTTATCGTCGTTATCGTTGGCATCACGGAACGGATTTAGATTTGGATACAGGCGACCCAATTTATGCTGTTTTTGATGGAATAATTAGAGTAAAAAAATATGGTAGAGGATTCGGAAATCATATTGTCATAAGGCACAACAACGGGCTTGAAACCGTTTATGGACACCTTAGCGCAACCGATGTAGAAGTTGGAGATTATGTAAAAGCTGGTCAGTTAATCGGAAAAGGAGGAAGTACAGGACGAAGTACAGGACCTCACTTGCATTTTGAGATGCGTTATGAAGGAAACTCAATAGATCCAGCAACTATTTTTGACTTCGAAAAAAATCAAATCAAATTAAAAGATTTTGAACTAACGGCTGCCAACTTCAAGCATTTGGGCGCACGAGTAAACAGCACTCATACACACGAAGACGACGGAGATGAAGATGCCGACGGTACAAATAGTGTAAGAAGAGTCGTTTATCACAAAATAAAAAGTGGAGATTCTCTTTGGAAAATTAGTCGTCAATATGGAGTTACTATTTCATCTATCTGCAAACTCAACGGAATTAGTACACGCACAAATTTGAGATTGGGAAGACGTTTGAGAATACGATAAATAGTGATAAGTTATTAATGGTAAGTGATAAGTGAATGAAAATAAGCCTTCAAAAATATATTGTTTTTGAAGGCTTATTTTTTTTAGTTATTCTACTGTTGCTTGTATCCCTACGAGCGACCTATCTAAATAGCAAACTTCTCAATCAATTCATCAATAGACATCATTTCTTGCGAACCTTCAATCATATTTTTGACGGCTAATTGTCCTGTTCTCATTTCATTTTCTCCTACAACTACACAAAAAGGAATATTTCTTTTGTTGGCGTAATCAAATTGCTTTTTGATATTTTTATTTTCTGTATAAACTTCAGTAGCAATATTTCTATCTCTAAGTCTTCTTACCAATGGCAAACTCCAAATTCGTGCAGCTTCATCAAAAGCTAAGAAAATGACTTTGGTAGATTCTGAAATACCTTTTGGAAATAAATCTAACTCTTCCAAGACATCATAAATTCGTTCGATTCCAAACGAAATTCCTACTCCTGAATAGCCTTTTAATCCAAAAATTCCAGTAAGGTCATCATAACGACCACCTCCACCAATGCTTCCCATCTCGGCTTCGTCTGCTTTTATTTCATAAATACAGCCTGTATAATAGCCTAAACCTCGTGCAAGAGTTGGGTCAATTTGCAAATTATTAATAAATGAAATTCCTTGTAAAAACTGTTGAACTTGTTCTAATTCTATAATTCCAGCTTCTCCTGCTGCATTTCCACTAAAGAACAATTTTAGATAATCTAATTTCTCTTGATTGAAAGTTGTGTTTTTGTGCGTCATAAATTCCACAAAATCATGTATTTTCGAAATTGCAGTTTCTGAAAGCTCTCTTTCTGTGAGTTCTTTTGCTACGCCTTCCCAACCAATTTTGTCTAATTTATCAATCGCAACCGTAATATCAGTCATTTTCTCTGAAAAACCAACAACCTCTGAAAGACCTTGCAAAATTTTTCTACTGTTGAGTTTGATAGTAACTTTTAGATTCAATTTTTCAAAAACCTCATCAGCCATTTGTAATAATTCGGCTTCATTAATCAAGGAATCTGAACCCACTACATCGGCATCACATTGATAAAACTCACGATAACGCCCTTTTTGTGGACGGTCAGCACGCCAAACAGGTTGAATTTGAAACCTACGAAAAGGAAAAGTAATTTCGCTTTGGTGCTGAACCACATAACGAGCAAAAGGAACTGTCAAATCATAACGCAAACCTCGTTTACTGACTTTTGTGGTAATTTCTTTATAGTCTAATTCTTCTACTTTTTTTTGATTATCTTTTTTGCGTACATCTTTCAAAAAATCGCCTGAATTAAGCACTCTAAAAAGAAGTTGGTCGCCTTCATCACCATATTTTCCTGTCAAAGAATCTAGGTTTTCCATGGTAGGTGTTTCTAAAGGCAGAAAACCATACTTTATAAATACTTTTTTTATAGAATCAAAAAGCCATTGACGTTTGAGCATTTGTTCGGGCGAAAAATCACGCATTCCCTGTGGAACAGAAGGTTTTTTCATGGTAAAGTTATTTGCATATTTTTATAATCATTCCCCCCATAAAGAGTAAAATGATACGTTTTGTTTTAATATGACAAATATACCAAAAAAAGTAGGTTGAAAGTTCCCTTTTCTATGTAGAAAAAACACATTCTTAAATAACTTCAAAATTTTCCTACAAAAAAAGCAAGTCCATTTCTGAACTTGCTTTTCTAAATTTATAAAATGAGCTACTTAATTAGAATCAAGCTGCATTTTCTTTCTTAATTAAATTCAATGCAGAACCTTCATTATACCACGCAATCTGACTTGCATTATAGGTATGATTCAATTTGATAGTATCTTTAGAACCGTCTTTGTGAGTTACTTCTAAAGTAAGTTGCTTATTCGGAGCAAAGTCTTTCAAATCTGTGAAAGTGAATGTATCATCTTCTTGAATCAAATCATAATCTGCTTCATTAGCAAATGTAAGACCAAGCATTCCTTGTTTTTTAAGGTTTGTTTCGTGAATACGAGCAAATGATTTTACGATTACAGCAGCAACGCCCAAATGACGAGGCTCCATAGCAGCGTGTTCTCTTGAAGAACCTTCACCATAATTATGGTCTCCCACAACGATAGAAGGAACACCAGCAGCTTTGTACGCTCTTGCCGTAGCAGGAACAGCACCATATTCGCCTGTAAGTTGATTTTTAACGTTGTCTGTTGCTTTGTTAAAGGCATTTACAGCACCAATAAGACAGTTATTAGAAATATTATCTAAATGTCCACGGAAACGCAACCAAGGACCAGCCATAGAAATATGGTCAGTTGTACATTTTCCGAATGCTTTAATCAATAATTTAGCATTTTTAATATCAGAACCCAAAGGCTCAAAAGGAGTAAGTAATTGTAATCTTTCTGAATCATCAGCAACAACAACATTAACTCCCGAGCCGTCTTCCATTGGAGCTTGGAAACCTGCATCTTCTACATCAAATCCTTTTGAAGGTAGCTCTTCTCCTACTGGAGCATCAAACATTACATCTTCGCCTTTTTTATTTTTAATTGTATCTGTCATTGGGTTAAAATCCAAACGACCAGAAATAGCGATTGCTGCTACGAGTTCTGGAGAAGTTACAAAAGCGTGAGTATTTGGGTTTCCGTCAGCACGCTTTGCAAAGTTTCTATTGAATGAATGAACAATAGAGTTTTTAGGTGCGTTCTTAGGGTCAGAATATCTAGCCCACTGACCAATACAAGGACCACAAGCATTTGTAAAAATCTTCGCTCCTAGTTCTTCAAAAATACCTAATAAACCATCTCTTGCAGCCGTAAAACGTACTTGCTCCGAACCAGGATTGATTCCAAATTCAGCTTTTACTTCAATTCCTTTGTCCACAGCTTGTTTTGCAATAGAGGCAGCTCTTGATAAATCTTCATACGAAGAGTTGGTACAAGAACCAATCAATCCCCATTCTACATTTAAAGGCCAGCCGTTTGCTTCAGCTTTTAATTTTACATCAGTTCCTGCTTCAGAAGCTAAATCTGGAGAGAAAGGACCATTGATGTGTGGTTTTAATTCACTTAAATTAATTTCAATGACTTGGTCAAAATATTGTTCTGGATTTGCATATACTTCGTCATCTCCTGTCAAATAATCTGCTACTTCATTGGCTGCGTCAGCTACTGCATCACGTCCAGTTGCACGTAAATAACGCTCCATTGACTCATCATAACCAAAAGTAGAAGTTGTTGCTCCAATTTCTGCACCCATATTACAGATAGTTCCTTTACCTGTACAAGACATAGATTTTGCACCTTCTCCAAAATATTCTACGATTGCACCTGTTCCACCTTTTACGGTAAGAATACCAGCTACTTTCAAAATAACGTCTTTTGGTGCAGACCAACCAGATAATTTTCCAGTCAATTTTACACCTATTAATTTTGGAAATTTCAATTCCCAAGGCATTCCTGCCATTACATCCACAGCATCAGCACCACCAACACCGATAGCAACCATTCCTAGTCCACCAGCATTTACGGTGTGCGAATCTGTACCAATCATCATTCCTCCTGGGAAAGCATAGTTTTCTAAAACTACTTGGTGAATAATACCTGCCCCTGGTTTCCAAAATCCAATACCATATTTATTAGAAACAGAAGATAAAAAATCAAATACTTCCGAACTTGTTTTGTTTGCGAATGCCAAATCTTTTGCTGCTCCTTCTTTTGCTTGAATCAAGTGGTCGCAGTGAACCGTTGTTGGTACGGCTACTTTGTCTTTTCCTGCTTGCATAAATTGCAACAAAGCCATTTGAGCCGTTGCATCTTGACACGCAATTCTATCAGGTGCAAAATCCACATAATCTTCTCCTCTTTTGAAAGCTGTTGTTGCTTCTCCATCCCAAAGGTGATTGTATAAAATTTTCTCTGACAAAGTTAAGGGTCTGCCTACTACTTCTCTTGCTTTATCTACACGACTTTTGAGTTGCGCATAGACTTTTTTCATCATATCTAAATCGTAAAGAGCCATTTTTTTGTTTTTTATTTAAGAGTAAAAGATTTTCAAAAAGATATATAGTACACTAACTCATATCTCAAAAAATAGTTAGAAATAGTTAGAATACAGAAAGGATGGTGTGTGATTGTGTGTGTTTTTCTATAAATGAACAGACAAAATACATGTCTTTCCATTTAAACTAGAAAATTACGCACAACTAAGCAAATTATCAATTTCTTTGCTTGTTTAACTATTAATTAGAATGATTCTAAAAAGGGGCGAGGGATTAAGAAAGCTATTTACAAACAGGCTTTATTTTACTTTGAGTATTTTATCGATTAAATTATTTGTGAGTAAATTTAATGGATAGACATTTTCGTTTTTTTGAAAGAAAGAAGTTTTATCGTATAAATCTGATGCTACAAAAATATGATTGCCTTCCTTGTGTGTAATATATCTAATTTTATCTTCGTTTAAGTCGATTCCTAAAGTAATTAAAAACATTGCATCAACTTCTAATTTATCTACATCTTCATGGTTTTGTTTGTAACGCTCTCTTAAAGTTCTTTTTGCACTCACACCTATTTTTTTCCCATTACGCATTAAGACAAAGTCATACTCTACTGCTTCTAAATTTGCATCAAAAGATTGATTCTTGTACATGATATTGTTATTTTTCAAGACTTCTTCTAGCCTACTTTCATAACTACTACCCGAACTTGAACGAATAGACTGACTAGCACTTTCAGCATAAATAATCTGTAAAATTGCATCTGCATCTAAACTAGCAATTTTTCCCAAATCTTCTATTAAAGGTTTATAAAGGACATTTTTTCTTATGTTTACTTCCTCAAAGAGAGCCTTTATCAATAATGCTCCTGTTACTCTAATCGAATACGGTAAATGTAGCATGTTGTAATCATACTGAAAATCCATTATGTGTATATCTTCTGTCAGTTGAAAGCCCTCTGCTACTAATTTGCTTTGCTCTAGGATTATTTTTTTGAATCTATCCAAATTAAGTGCTAATTTAAAGATAGCTAAGTTTTCTTCTTTCAGAATACTATTATCAATAAGTTGTTTTATCTTTTCTCTAGTCTTTTCATTATTAGATATATCATCAACTCCTTTATAGAGAATACTAACTTTATCATCAAAATTTTCTTTTGAAGAAGTCAGTAATTTAAGTTTTTCTACAAGACTAATCGTTTGATTTTCTGTGAGTTTTGCTTGTATAACATCTTTCAATGTCTTATAAAGCTCCAAGTTAATAGTTAATCGGTAGTTGTCTATTTGCACGAAATTGATGTTCTCTATGTTCATTAGGTATTAGATTTAAACTGTGTAGCATTTCTTTTGCAACTGCTCGGATAACAGGAACAGCAACCGAGTTACCAAATTGCTTATAGGCTTGTGTATCACTGACAGGAATAATAAAACTTTCTGGAAAACCTTGTAACCTACCAGCTTCTCTTGGTGTAAGTTTGCGTGGATTATTATTTTTTTGCGCTATCAAAACCTCTGAACCATCTTTGTAATATCTAGCTGAGATAGTACTTGTATATTCAGATTCTTCAGTAAATAAAGAATAACCAAACCCCCATCCTTTTTCAAGATTTCTTTTTTTTCTAGCTTGGTGAGATTCCCATAGTTTGTCTGATATTGTATATCTTTCATCAATTTCTTCATCTAAAATATCACCTAATTTAACTGGAATATTCAAATCTAAAGGAAAGTCAAATGCTACATCTTCTAAAAAACCTACAATATAAATGCGTTCTCTGTTTTGAGGAACACCAAATTTTTTAGCATTCAAAACTTTAAAATGAACATTATATCCTAACTGATAGAGCGTTTCTTTTATCGTTTTAAAAGTTTGCTTTTTGTTGTGATTGATTAAACCTTTTACATTTTCTAATAAAAAGGCTTTAGGTCTATGATATTTTATAATTCTAGCAATATCAAAAAACAATGTTCCTCTAGTGTCTTCAAAACCTAATCGTTTTCCAGCAATAGAAAAAGCTTGGCAAGGAAAACCTGCTAATAATATATCAAAAGTGGGAATATCTTCTTCGTGTATTTTAGTAATATCTCCTTTGGGCTTTTCTCCAAAATTGGCTTCATAAGTAATTTGAGCAAATTTATCTAACTCAGATGTAAAAACGCACTCTCCACCCAACTCCTGAAAAGGAATTCTAATTCCTCCTACTCCTGCAAATAAATCTATAAATTTGAACATATACTTAGTAATATTATTAACGAACTATTGACATACAAAAATAAGAAAAAGTTTGTTTACTAACTAATTTATCAAATAGTTCTAAATATTAGCAATCATTAAAATAGGTTTTCTGATATTCTTTTATGTCTTTGTTCATAAAAAAGGCAATCCAATAAAAAATTAGATTGCCTTTTCAATTAATCTTATTCTAATACTACTTTTTTATTGACCACTTTATCTGACATAATTATCTGAACGTAGTAAACACCTTTTGTAAGCGTTCTGACATCAAAAACAAAACGTTTCTTCGTAATTTCTTCTTTTGGACTTGTCATTAATTCTTGTCCCAAACTATTATAAATACGAATCATTACTTCATCACTGGTCTGTAATTCTACATACGCATTTAGATAATCAGAGGCAGGATTAGGATATACCAAAACATGATAATTTGTGTTTGAATCTCCTCCAGTAATTACAGGTTTATCAACGACCACTAAATTACGACTCAATGAATCTATACAACCCAGTGTATCTCTTGTAATTAAGATAACTTGATATTCTCCTTGCTGTTTATAAATCGTTTGGGTGTTTTTAGTCGTGGCAATTTCTCCATTTCCAAAATTCCAATACCACCAAACAGCTCCCTCACTTTTGTCTTCCAAAAATAAAGTATCTTTTTCGAAAAGATTAAGCGTATCTGTTACACTCATTTCAAAATCAGAAGAAGGACGACTGAAATCTACATGTACTTTTACAGCAGGACTTTCTAAAGCAGAATCCAAATTTGTAACCCAAATATCTTTAGGCTGACTTATAAAACCTAAATTATAAACCCTTCCTGTATGAATTGGTTGGTCGGTTGTAGCTGAGTTATAAAAATTAAATAGTGTTCCTCCTTGTGGAATAATCGTGGTCGAATCATATCTACATACAAACAGATTATTTACGATAGGTTTTGGAGAACGCCTAAATACAACCAAATTTTTAGAAGCTCTTCCTTGACACCCTGCTGCTGTCCTAATAGTCAGACTAACTGTATAATCGCCTTGTGTATTGTAGGTATGTGAAGGGTTACGCTCTGTTGAAGTAGTTCCATCACCAAACTCCCATAACCAAGAAGTAGCCTCAGAAGTATTATCTCTAAATCTAACTATTGTTTCTTCATCCAAATAAAGTTCTCTAGGAAAATCAAAATTAGGCACGACCTGTACTACTTCAAGACGTGTACTCACAGGATCACTTTCAATCAAAGAATCTGCACCTTTGACATACAAAATAGAAGGAATATAAGTAGTTGAATTAAATGAAATTTCAGTTCCTTGTGAAATGGGAAGAGAATCTAAATTAGAATAAAAATTAAATACTGTTCCTCCAGTAGGACGAATTGTAATACTTTCTCCTTTACAAACTTGAATAGGTGAGGCTATAGAAGGACGAGGAGATATTTTCCCTACATAAAACCATTTTTCTACTGTTTTGGCACACCCAAAATCATTTGTAGTAATCATTTTCACTTTATATCTTCCTTGTGCTGAATAGGTATGTCTTTTGGCTGCTCCCATTTGAATAGGAGAACCATCGCCAAAATCCCAAGTTGTAGTTTGGACGAAAAAGTCACTTGAAGATGTATTTTGAAATAATACATTATCATAAAGCAAAGTATCATATCTTGGATTTGCCACAAAACTAGCTGTAAGTCTAATCCATTGGATTTTTACCAATACTCTGTCGCTTTCTAGTGCAGAATCTATATTAGTTACATACAAACTATCCAGAGATTTTGCTGGTACAACATAACTTCTTCCTGTTTCTAAAAGTCTATTTTGAGTGTCATAAAACTTAAAATTTGTTCCATTAGCTAACGGACGTATTTCAATAGGTACATCATCACATGATTGTTTTGAAGTAGTTGAAATAATAGGTTTAGGAGATTTGCGAACAACTTGAATTGCTTTTGAATGTGTACTTGTACAACCAGCTATATCAGCAATTGTTAGGCTAACAGTATAAGTCCCTTGACTAGTATAAGTCATGGAAGGATTTTGTAGTGCTGATGTTTGCCCATTTCCAAAATCCCATAACCAAGAAACTGCATTCTGACTAGCATCTTGAAAACCTACAATATTAGTTTGGTCTAAATTAAGTTGGGAAGGAGAGTTAAAATCAGCTATGGCAGTACGTGCGCTAAAACGAAGTGTAGTATAATCCCCTTCTAAAACAGAATCTGTATTAGTAACATAAAAAGTGCTTCCCAAATCAGCAGGAGTTAGTGTAAATGAAGTACCTGACTGAATAGGAGTCTGTGTATTTGCAATATCATAAAGTCTAAAGTTTGTACCTCCTTGTGGTGTAATGGTATAAGAGGTATTCTGACAAAGTGTGTTATTAACTACTGGAATTGGCGAAATAGAAGAAGATGAGTCAGTAGTCAAAACAGCAGCATCATGAGCATCTCTAAGGGCTGCCAATGTAGGAGCAAGCATAACTACAAAAGTAACTTTACGTGTTTCATTTACTCCAAAATTATGTAGAACTGTTCCGACAATATGAGCTACATCTCCTCCACCAGTGTTGAATCCTGCACGTTTGCGAGAAACCCCTGTCGAAACACTTTGATATTTTTCAGCAGATGTAAAACCATCATTTACATTAATATTATTTCCTCCTACATTTTGGAAATCCAATGCAAAATACGTTTTATTAGAACTAATTGCTTTTATGCCTGCATATCCACTTGCCCCTGCACCAAATACATAACCAAACTGACGAGTATTGTCCCAGTCTGCAAAATTACGTGTATAATCTCCCAAATTCCAATCATAATACAAACCTACATTCATAGAATCCATTACAGTACCACTTATATTTGTAAATTCATATTCTAATATAATATATTGATGATGAGGTGTATTAGTACGTCCTTTTACAGTATGTTTTACATGGACACCCACAGGAGGAACAATAGAAGCAAGTGTATCAGCAAATTTTGAAGTTGCTTTCGTAAAAAATGGTGTTTTTTCTGTTATTCTAGGAATATCAATCATCTTGAAATCATCATCTTTAACAATTCCATTCATATTTGTCAGCACATTATCTGAAACATTTGTAGCAGACTTTCCTACAATCAAACCTCCTTCTTGCAAAGTCTGTGAATTATTTGATGTAATTCCATTTCCTAAGCGATTATAAATATCATAATATCCTGCACGTCCATTTCCTGTAAGTGTAAAATTTATGGTATTAAATGGAATAGCTAGATAAGGTGCATTAATAGGAATACTAAAATATTGATAATCTGAATAGTCTGTATCAGAAAATCCTAAGCGAAACTTCACATCTAAATCTAAAGGTGCATTTTGATTAACAACAAAACGGAATGGATTGCTCGCATTATTTTTTTGTTGCATAGTTGTCATTGCACCTATATTAAATACACTATCTAACATTCTTATATGAGGTGATAAAGTAGAAATAACAATCTTTCCATTTGGTGTGATAAGATTCAGATAGTTTATAAAATCGGCTTCTAAAGTAATTGTATCCCCTGAAAATGCAGCTTGCCCATTCCCTCCAAAGTATAAAAAATTATCCATTCGGATAGCTTTAGCACTACTTTCTTCACTTAATGCTCTAAAAGCATTTACTCTTCCTTTACCTAACTTCTCTAAAAAAGGAACATTTGCAGGTTGATTATATTTATCATCTGATGTTACACGAATAAGTTCTCCCACTTGGTCTGCTGACAAATTAGGAAAAGCTGAACGAACAAGTCCAGCAATACCAGCTACAAAAGGAGAGGAATAAGATGATCCCCAAGCATATGTTTGAGAGCCATTTGCATTTGTCGTTAGTACTCTAGCTCCAGGAGCCATCACGTCTATATAATTGCTAAATGTAGCAGTTGAAAATCGGTTATCCCCTCCATCAGAGTTGGCAACAGATAATACATGTTTGTAAGATGCTGGATAAAAATCCAATTCTTGTGCTGTATTTCCTGCAGCAGCTACTATCAAAGCATCTTTTACAAGTGTTACATAATCTATTACATCTTGCTCCCATTGAAAACTTAGACTTGGTCTTCCAATAGAAACATTTATTACTTGACATCCTCTTTCAGCAGCATATAAAATTCCATCATACATATTAATAATTTGAAAACTTGGAGAAAGAACTCCTACAGGCAAAATACGACAGTTAAATGAAGTACCTGCTAGAGCTATACCATCATCAGTAGTAGTAGAAGCCATTCCTGCCACACCTGTTCCATGCCCTTGGTAATCTGCAACATTAGGATTCATATACCCAAAGCTATATCCTAAACTATCATCTACAAAGCCATTATTATCATCATCTACTCCTATTTGTCCATACTTTTCAGCATAATTTACCTGAATTTGGTTTTTTAACTGGACATGATTATAATTAATTCCTGTATCTACTATTCCAATTACTGTACTTGTATCTCCTTTATTTAATCCCCACGCTGCATATAACTGACTAACACTAAGTTGCCATTGAGCTGATATAGAAGGGTCATTAGGTATATAAGGAGGAGCTAAAATATAATTGGGATAAATAGGTTCTGCATACTCAACAAAATCTTGACTTTGATAATAAAGAATTGCTTCTTGAAGTGTAGTAGAAGCTGATATTTCTATCTCATACCAATCTTGCAGACGAATAGTAGTGGCACTTATTTTTTTGAAAGAAAGCGTTTGAGCCTCAACTGAAGATAAATTAAATCTTCTTTCTACTTTTTTTGTTTTGAAAGTACTACTTGCCTGTTCTAGTTCATTAATAGTATTTGATTTTATCTTTACCATTAATTTATTGTCCAAAGGTTTTATATCTCCCAAATTATCAGGAAGATATTGAGCATTGCTATTTACTGGAAATAAAAAAAATATAACACAGATAATAGCTGCAATTAATAAAAAAGCAGTCTTATTGACCTTTAGTAAATTTGGACACATAAAAAAATAATTAATTTATAATTGTAATTAGCAAACTTTATTCTATAATTAACCTATATAAATACATAAAAAATAATATTGTAATAAAACTTATGTATGTTGTCTTTATACGATTACTAACTAAATATTAACGTATAATATAGTGTTTTAGTTACAAAAATAAAAAAATAGTTAGATTCAAAAAAATATATAACTGATTGATTTTCAACAAAGAAAAAGACCAATTATCCTATTTTGATAATTGGTCTTTTTAATTGAAATATAATTTAACTCAATTATACTTCATATTTTATGTTAGAGTTTATTATTATCTAACAATTTTAAATTCTACACGACGGTTGATAGCCATGTTTGCTTGATTAGCTCTACCATCTACTTCATTAGGAACAGTAGGTTGTGCTTCGCCATATCCTTCAGACTCTAAACGTTCTGTAGGAATTCCTTTAGATACTAAGTAATCTAAAGCAGATTTTGCACGATTTTGAGAAAGACGTTGGTTGTACGAATCACCACCACGGTAGTCAGTATGTGCTTCAATACGAATTTTCATTTTAGGATAATCAGTCAAGAATTGATATACTTTATCCAATTCTGTTTTTGCTTCTGCATTCAAATCCCAACGAGCTGTTCTAAAGTTGATGTTATCAAACTTAATTTTAGTAGCATCAAGCATATAAAGAATTTTGTTTACTTTATCACCAAACTGCGCTTGAGTAAGGTCTAAAGTATCTACTTCTTCCATATAATTTCCTGTTGCTTCACCAGTAAGTGTATAAACTTGACCTGGATCAAGGCGAGCCTCATATTTACCAGTTCCTGTTTTCTCAACTTCTCCAATACTTGTGTCATCAGCAGCTTTCACAGTAAGTTTTGCATCTACTGGCTGCTCATCAATAGCGTCAAGAAGAGTAACAGTAACTTCAACACCTTTAGGTACTAAACGTACACGTTGATAAAGGTTAGTGATTTCGTCTGCATTTGTGAAGTCCCACATAAATGTATATGGTAAGTAATCTTCGTGATCAATACTTACTTTATATTGATTTCCTTCTGTAATAACAGTAGAAAATTTACCAGTTTCTTTGTCATCATAACGATCATAACTAAGTGACGGACGAGTCAAGTTTTCAAACTTCATGATAGTATAAACAGGCTCTCCTGTAATAGAATCCTCTACATTACCACGAGCCATCATTACTTTACGAGGAGCAAATCCTGGAGGAACTAACGTCCAGAAAATCTCATGAGAAGCATTCATATCAGCATCAAAATACATAACTGTATGCGCTCCATCATCTGGTGCCATACTTACATACCCTTCAGCAGAAAGATGATTAGCAAAATCAGCAGCCATTGGATCACCCCAAGTTTCGCTACCTTCTCCCATTTGAGACATAAATAAGTCAAAATCTTTAGCATCAGCACGGATACCTTTTGTATGACCTTGCATTTTAGCACCTTCTCTCATAGAAGTATAAAACATTGTTTCACCATCAGCCATGATACGGAATGCTTTGCTACAATCTTCGTTCATAGCACCTTCTACTTCTTCGCCAGCAGACCATACATTGTCAGCCGAACGCTTAGAAACCATTGCAGTATAACACCATACTTTTGATTTCTTAGACTTTTTAGATTCAGTTTCTTCTGTACCAGCTTCAGAATCACCTTCTGTATTTTCTGCACCTTCAGCACGTTGCATATAATAAAGACGGTTTCCATCAGCAGAAACAGTTGGGAAACCTTGGTAATCAGCAGTATTTACATCACCTAAGTTTGTAGGCTCTCCAAACTCGCCGTCTAAGCTTTCACGAGTAGCTACATATAAATCCATTCCACCTTTAGTATCTTCCATGTTAGAAGAGAAGAAAAGACTCTTGCCATCATAGCTCAAAAATGGTCCAGCAATTACAGTACTGTCACCAGCTTTAGAATTGATTGATTCCAATGCAGTTGGAGTTGTCCATTTGCCATTGTCATCACGAGTAGTCATATAAAGACCATATCCTTTCCATGTTTTGCCACGGTTAGATTGGAAAATAAGTGTTTTGCCATCACGACTGATAGCAGGCGAAACTTCGTCAGTAAGAAGTTGGTTTACGGCAGGTGGCAAACGAAAACGTTGTGGGTCATGCCATTGTTCATAGATGCTTGTAGCACCATCTTTTGCTTTGTCGTCACTTTCGGCTGTAGCAGTAGCATCGTCTTGTGCATTTGCAAATGTACCAGCTAAAAGAAACATGAGCAGTAAGCTCCAGTTACGGATTCCTTTTTTCATAATCAGGGTATTAGATTGAGATTAGCGATTAGGTTAAGTTGTTACAAAGAAAATAAATACTATAAAAGACACCAACTTTAAGTTGAGATAATTCGACATAAATACAAATAAAGTAGATATTTTTAAAAAAATTTCCAAAACTGTACTCAATTTATTAAAAAATAAGCTAAAAATGAGTTGAAACAAAAATTAAAAATCGCTAGAATTTAATTTAAAGATTCGGTTTTACTCAGTTTTACTCTACTCTTTATTTTCAGTTTTTTAGTCAGCTTGATTTCTACTTTTATTCTTGGTGTATATTTAAAATCTATTGCACTCTGTAAAAATATAACGCAAAAATACGTAAAAACAAATACAGAAACGCTTTTTAATTAGATACTTATCAAATAATTAAGTCAAAATCAAGAGAAAATTAAATCTTTATTGCATTTTTATAGTATATAAATACCTTGGAATTTATTTAAATAAAATAATAGGGTTTGTTAGAAAAAATTATTTAAAATAATATTACTTAAAAAATTATTTTATTTATTAGTAATTAATTGTTTTTTTTCAGAATGATTAATAACTATTCTAAAAAAAATAGACAAAATAATTTCTGATAATTCTTTCTATGAAAACACAAAGATAGTTGTTTGCAAATTTAAACCAAAAAAACAGAATTTAATAAAAATTAGCGTCTTTTTTGGATAAAAATTCATATTTTTTAATAAAAAAATGAGCGAAATTCAAATTCAAAAAAATAAGCAAGATAAAATGTTGCTACTTTACTCTTGAACAAATATACTCTATATCTATTTATAGACTAGCTCTTATAAATCTTGGATTTTCTTGCAAGTCTTTAAAGACTACACAATTCCTAACTCCAAAACTCTTAAAAAGGTCTTTTGTTTCATTTGTTAAGTATTGATTTATTTCCACATAAAGCAAGCCATCTTTTATTGTGTCTATAAAGAATTTAGCTAGAGCTTCATAAAAAACAAGAGGTTTTTCTTCTTCTACAAAAAGAGCTAAATGAGGTTCAAAATTAAGTACATTTTCACTCATATTCATTTTTTCCGATCCTCTAATATAAGGAGGATTACTAACTACATGATTTATATTTTGTAATTGGGGATGATTAGAAAGGTCTTCTTTCAAAAAATCCAACTCTATAAATTCTATATTAGTTATATTATTTTTTTGAGCATTTTTTTTTGCTGTTTTTAAGGCTTTTTTTGAAATATCAATAGCTATAAAGTGTGAATGAGGAAGATTTTTGGCAAGTGTAATGCTTATACAACCACTGCCTGTTCCTACTTCTAAAAAGATTTGCTTTTTTTTCTTTTTGGTTTCAAAATCTCTTAGGATTTGATGAACAAGCTCTTCTGTTTCGGGTCGTGGAATCAAAACGGCAGGACTTACTTCAAACTCTAGTCCATAAAAATAAGCCTTACCTGTAATATACTGCAAAGGTTCATTTTTTTTCAGTCTTTCTAAACTCTCATTCAATAACTCAACTTCTTCTTTATTTAATGAGTAATTAGAAAAATCAAGCCTATTTATCTGTAAAGAATCTTCTATCAAAAAACGCAATAATGCTTGACTTTCTCGCTCATCTATTCGGTTAATAGAAGTTAAGGAAGACACATTAATTTTTATGTACTCTGGAATGAGCATTTATTGAATTGTGTAAGTAATTGGACAAGATTAACTATGAAAAATCTTAATTGCTTGTTCGATATATTTGAATGTCGTCAAAATTTCAGGTTTTCCATCGACTAAAGCTACAGTATGCTCAAAGTGAGCAGAAGGTTTGCCATCTCTAGTCATGATAGTCCATCCATCAGAAGATTGTACTACGGCTTTCGAACCCATATTAATCATTGGTTCAATTGCTATTACTAATCCATTTCTTATTTTATCTCCTTTTTTAGGTTTTCCAAAATTTGGTACTTCTGGAGCTTCGTGCAAACTTCTACCTAAACCATGTCCTACTAATTCTCTTACTACTGAATATCCTTTTGCTTCTGTATGTTTTTGGATAGCATGACTAATATCTCCAATTCTATTTCCAAAAACTAATTGTTCGATTCCTAAATATAGAGCTTCTTTAGTTGCTTTCAATAGATTTTTTACTTCTGCACTCACTTCCCCTATTTCATACGTATAAGCACTATCTGCATGAAAACCATTAAGCAATACTCCACAATCAATAGAAACAATATCTCCATTTTTTAGAGGACGATTATTAGGCAATCCATGAACTACTTGGTCATTTACAGAAGTAAGTAACGAACTTGGGCAACCATAAAGTCCTAAAAAACTAGGAACTGCTCCATTATCTTTTATAAATTCGAAAGCTATTTTATCCAATTCAAGTGTAGTAATACCAGGCATGACACACTTTGCTACCTCTGCATGTGTACGTCCTAATAAATCTGCACTTGCACGCATTTTTTCTAAATCTTGCGCTGTTTTATATATTGTTTTTCCCATTTTACTAACTTCTTTTTTTATCCAAACCCTCAAGGTTTTGAAACCCCTAAGGGTTTAAATTAAAAAAACATTTATTAAACAAACAAAGCACCAAGACGATTCTTGATGCTTTGTGTATATGATTATAAAATCTGACAAAATCGTATTATAGTAATAAAATAATAACGTTTTTGTTTGGATTTATATATAATTCATTGGTTGTGCTTGACGACCTTTTACATTTCCTGTGTTCATCAACCCATCATATTCTTTGTTCAATAGATAACTTTCAATTTGTTGAAGAGTATCCAAAACTACACCTACCATAATAAGTAGAGAAGTTCCACCATAGAATTGAGCAAATTGGTCTCCTACTGTAGCTGCTGCTGCAATAGCAGGAAGAACAGCTATAATAGCAATAAAGATTGCACCAGGGAGAGTAATTCTATCCAAGATTTTACCTAAATAATTTTTGGTTTCTTCACCTGGTGTAACACCTGGAACAAATCCACCACTATCTTTTAGATTATCTGAAATTTGTTGAACATTGATAGTCATTGCTGTATAAAAGAATGTAAATGCAATAATCAAAACAGCAAAAAGAATATTGTATTCTAATGAAGTAAAATCAGAGAATGCACTTGCAATATAATCAGCATTTGGAGTGTCTTCTCCTTGAAAAGCTCCTGCTACCAAAGGTGGCAAAAACATAAGTGCTTGTGCAAAGATGATTGGCATTACACCTGCTGCATTTACTTTAAGAGGTAATGCAGAACGTTTTTTCTGAGTAAGCATTTGTTTTTGAGAACGACCTGCTACTTGTTTTACGTACTGAAGAGGAACATAACGCACAGCTTGTACGATAAGAACAACTCCCATTACTACTAAATAAAGAGCTAATATTTCTAAAACAAAAATGAATATTCCACCCATACCTTTCAAAGTAGCTTCTGCTACTATGGCAGTAGGGAAACGTGAAATAATACCTATCATAATTAGAAGAGATATACCATTACCAATTCCTTTATCCGTAATTTTTTCTCCCAACCACATACAGAAAACAGTTCCTGATGTAAGAATGACAATAGAAGAAATTAAGAAAAATGTTTGGTCAATAATAATTGCATCTGTAGGAACAGTTCCTTTTAGATAAGCAAAACCTTGTCCGATAGTAATGAGTATAGTAAGCGCACGAGTAATTTGAGTGAGCTTTTTACGACCCGACTCTCCTTCTTTCTGCATTTTTTGGAATGTCGGAACAGCCACAGTCAGAAGTTGAATGATAATTGATGCAGATATATAAGGCATAATACCTAAAGCAAAAATAGAGGCACGTTCGAACGCTCCTCCAAGAATACCATTAAGCATTCCTAAAACACCTGTACTTTTTTCAAGTTTGCTAGGGTCAATACCTGGCAAAACAATAAAAGAACCTAAACGAAAGACCATCAATAATCCTAAAGTAAGGAAGATGCGATCTTTGAGTTCTTTTACAGAAAAGATATTTTTTATAGTTTCAAAAAACTTCTTCATAATTCTTTTTCTAGTTTACTAAATTTTGCTTGCTTTGACAAACAATACTAGATATAGTAATTAGTATAAATTGTATTTAATCCATAATTTATGGATAAGCGAAATAAGCCAATTACGAGCTACATTGTAGGACATAATCGGCTTTTCTATCTTATATGTTAGAGAGTAGTAACTTTTCCACCTGCTTTTTCGATGCTTTCTTTTGCAGAAGTTGAAAATTTGTGTGCAGTAACCTCAATAGCCATAGTCAGTTCACCACGATTCAATATTTTGATTAAATCGCCTTTTCCTGCCAAGCCATTTGCAGCTAATAATTCTACATCAATAACGTTAGTATTTTTCTTTGTAGCAAGTTCTTGGAGTGTATCCAAATTGATTGGTTTGTAAGCTACACGACCTGGATTTTTGAATCCAAATTTAGGTACACGACGTTGAAGTGGCATCTGTCCACCTTCAAAACCTAATTTTTGGCTATAACCAGAGCGAGACTGCGCTCCATTGTGTCCACGTGTAGAAGTACCACCACGTCCAGAACCTTGTCCACGACCTACTCTTTTTCTAGACTTTACAGCCCCTTTTGCAGGTCTTAATTGGTGAAGTTTCATCAGTTAGATTAGTTTTTATTTACTCAAAACTCGCTGTTTCCTAATCTATTCAATATCAAAAATGAAATAATTCAGATTTGTATTTTTATAACTATAATAGGCTAAACGCTTTGAGCAAAGTTCAATGATTTAAAAGACAAAATCCTTATATATAGATAGTAAAATAAATACTCATCTAATAAGGAATTTGCTAAGTGAGATGCAAAGGTAGGAAAAAAAATCTTTTTCCAATCATTTTTCTATAACTTTATAAAGTTAGTTAAGAATCAAAATGATTTTTTGTACCTACGCTTCCTCTACTTTTACTAAATGTGATACAGCCTTTACCATACCGACGATATTAGGAGTATTTTCCTGTTCTACGGTTTGGTGCATTTTGCGAAGCCCTAAAGCATGCAAAGTTAGGCGTTGTTTTTTTGGGCGTTTGATTGAGCTACGCACCTGAGTAATACGAATTTTCGCCATTTTACTAAATAGTTTTTGGTAATTAAATAAGAACAGTTTGTAAAACTAAATTGTCTGACACCTTTAAGGTGTCCTGACAATTACTTATTTTACTTTACAAATATTAAATTTAAAATTACTCTTTATTCAATTCGTAATTTTTAATTAGCTTCGCTGCTTTAGCAGGTCATAATCTGTAATTATTCTTATCTACTTACCCATTAAAAACTTTGGTAAGATTAACACCACGCTGCTCGGCAACTGATTTTGCATCACGCATACGCAATAATGCATCAAAAGTAGCACGAACTACGTTTCCTGGGTTATTTGAGCCTTGAGATTTAGCAAGTACATTTTCGATACCGATTGCTTCCAATACGGCTCTCGCTCCACCACCAGCAATAACTCCTGTACCTGGCGTTGCAGGCTTAAGCATTACTTTAGCTGCACCAAATTTCCCAATAATTGGGTGAGGTATAGTTTGTCTGATGATAGGTACTTTTACTAAGTTCTTCTTAGCATCTTCTATACCTTTTTGAATAGCATCTGTTACTTCGTTGGCTTTGCCAAGTCCATAACCTGCTACACCGTTGCCATCGCCAACTACAACTAATGCTGCAAAGCTGAAACGACGACCACCTTTTACTACTTTTGCTACACGATTGATAGTAACTACTTTTTCTTTTAGTTCTATTTCGCTTGCTTTAACGGTATTTACGTTTGCTGCCATAATTTATTAGGGTGCAAAGGGTTTAGAATTGAAGTCCACCTTCTCGTGCGCCTTCTGCTACTGCTTTGATATTGCCGTGATATAAGAAACCATTTCTATCAAAAATTGCTTTATCGATGCCTTTTTCTTTAGCACGTTCGGCGAGTTTTGCGCCTACTTGTTTCGATAATTCTTGATTGATATGTTTCTCAGCGTCAATATCTTTGAGAGAAGCACTCACAAGGGTATGCCCATTTACATCGTCGATGAGCTGGGTATAAATATATTTATTACTGCGAAATACAGAAAGACGTGGTCTTTCGGCTGTTCCGGCTAATTTTTTACGAATACTACGTCTGATACGTGTTCGACGCTGACTCTTACGTGAGGTAGTTGCCATGATACTAGTTTATTATAAAATTTCTCAAAATAAGGAACACGAAGTTATCGTATCAAAATTACATTCTTCAATTAAATTAAGCTAATTGTCTGACACTAATAAAAGTGTCTGACAATTTTATCCTAATTTATTTAATAGGAAAAATAATTGTTTAACGATTATTTACCTGCGCTCTTACCAGCCTTACGACGAATCTGTTCGCCTACAAAGCGTACACCTTTACCTTTGTACGGTTCAATCTTGCGAAGTGAACGTATTTTGGCAGTAATGTGTCCGAGTAATTCTTTGTCGCTAGATTCTAAGGTAACTTTTGGGTTCTGACCTTTTAGCATCTCAGTACTTACAGCAATTTCTTTCGGCACTTGCAAAAAGATAGCGTGTGAGTAACCTAAGTTCAGCTCAAGGATTTGTCCTTTTGCTTCTGCTTTATATCCAACACCTACAAGCTCTAAATGAGATTTGTAGCCATTAGAAACGCCTTCCACCATATTTTGTACCAATGAACGGTACAAGCCATGCATAGCACGAGTCTGTTTTTCTTCGTCTTTGCGTTCGAAAATCAACGTTCCATCTTCCACTTTGGCAGTGATTCTTGGGTCAATTGTGCGAGAAAGCTCGCCTCTTGTACCTTTGACTTTGATGGTGTTGTCCGAAACGTCTATAGTTACTCCACTAGGGATGGTAACTGGGTTTTTACCAATTCGTGACATTTTCTATCAGATTTATTAGATATTTCAATTATTATTTTTATAGTTCTGTAGCAATTTTCATTTTAGCGATTAACAGAAATTAGTTTTGCTACAAAGAGTATAAGTCAAATAATTAAAAGTCTAAATGAATTATACGAATTATATGAAATGAGTGCAATATTAATATACATAACAAAGTACTTCTCCTCCTACACTATTTGTACGAGCTTCTTTGTCAGTCATAACGCCGTGCGAAGTAGAAATTACTGCGATACCCAATCCATTGAGTACACGAGGTAATTCACTTGCTTTGCGATACTGACGCAGACCTGGCTTACTTACACGCTCTAGGTGTGTAATCGCAGGAGTACGAGTAGCAGGGTGATACTTTAATGCTATTTTGATAGATGCGCCTACAGGAGCATCCACAAATTTATAGCCTTGTATATAGCCTTTATCATATAAAATTTTAGTCATTTCCTTCTTCAATTTTGAAGCTGGAACTTCCACAATTCTATGATTAGCTTTGATTGCGTTTCTGAGTCTAGTCAGATAGTCTGCAATAGGATCCGTTGTCATTCCCTCAAGGTTTGTATTCAGGAAATATGAAAAAAGAACTTAATTTTTTATTCCCTAAATGTTGTAAAGGTTCTAAAGAATTCGAAATTATTCTAGTTCTTGTAAAAAGTATTACCAGCTTGATTTGGTTACGCCTGGTATTTTTCCGTCGTTTGCCATTTCTCTAAAAACGACACGACAAATACCAAAACGGCGCATGTAGCCACGAGGGCGACCCGTCAAACGGCAACGATTGTGCAAACGAACAGGAGAAGCATCCTTTGGAAGTTTGTCAAGAGCAATTTGCGCCTCAACATCTCCGTCCTTTGCAAGTTTTTTGAGTTCTACACGTTTTGCAGCGTATTTATCTACCAATTTTTGGCGTTTACGCTCACGTGCAATCATCGATGATTTAGCCATAATGTATGATTGACTTAGATTTGGATTTGAACTTTATTAGATTTGAACTTCAATTAGTCTCGGTTCTGAAACAATATTTTTAGTTTTCTATTTCAATTTTGTTCTATTAGGAATAAACCAAAGTAGTTTTATGTAAAAATATAGTTTTAGATAAAGTCAGATTTGTTCAAAATTGATTGAATCCAGTTGCGTTTAGCAATTATTAACTGCGAAAAGGCATTCCCAATTCTTTCAAAAGAGCTAACCCTTCTTCATCCGTTTGAGCAGAAGTAACAAAGGTAATATCCATTCCTGTAATTTGCTTGACTTTGTCAATCGAAATTTCAGGGAAGATAATTTGTTCTTTCACGCCCAAAGTATAGTTTCCACGACCATCAAAGCCTTTATCACTAATACCTTTGAAGTCACGTACACGAGGCATTGAAACTGTTACCAAACGGTCTAAGAATTCATACATCTGATCGCCTCTAAGCGTTACACGTACACCAATTGGCATATCTTCACGAAGTTTAAAGTTCGAGATAGCCTTTTTAGAATAGGTAGGTACGGCACGTTGTCCAGCGATAGTAGAAATTTCTTCTACAGCAGTATCGATGAGTTTCTTGTCTGAAACAGCTTTTCCAACTCCACTATTAATACAAATTTTTTGTAAACGAGCCACTCGCATGACTGATTTAAACTCAAATTTGTCTTTAAGAGCAGGAACTACTTCATTGAAGTATTTTTCTTTTAAACGAGGTGTTGCCATAACTTAAATAATTTCACCACTTTTTTTAGAATAACGAACAAGTTTACCGTTCTCATCTTTTTTGCGACCGATGCGAGTAGCTTTGCCAGAAGCATCTACATGCGCTACGTTGCTGATGTGAATAGGAGCTTCCATTTCGATGATACCACCTTCTGGATTGTTAGCAGACGGTTTAATATGCTTTTTAACCATATTAATTCCTTCTAAGATAACACGTTGCTCACTAACTTTTACCTCAGTAATTGTTCCTTGTTCGCCTTTGTGGTTGCCCGCAATTACGATTACGTTGTCGCCCCTCTTTACATGAAGTTTGACTGATTTTTGAGTGTTTTTCTTTTTCATAATCCGTAAGGATTTGTACAATTAGTACATTAGTGTCTAACACTTAATAATTTAAAGAAGACTTTTACTAGATTTCTAATTATCTGACACTTCTGAAAGTGTCTGACAAATATCTTTCTAAATTTAAAGTACTTCGGGAGCTAAAGATACAATTTTCATGAATCTTTTATCTCTTAGTTCACGTGCCACTGGGCCGAAAATACGAGTACCACGAGGCTCATTTTGATTGTTGAGCAACACGGCTGCATTTTCTTCAAAGCGAATATATGAACCATCTTTACGGCGTATCTCTTTTTTGGTACGCACTACGACTGCTTTCGAAACTGCACCTTTCTTGATATTTCCAGAAGGGATTGCAGACTTAACAGAAACGACAATTTTATCTCCTACAGAAGCATAACGTTTACCAGTACCGCCTAATACACGAATACATAAAACTTCTTTTGCTCCAGAGTTGTCAGCAACTGCCAAACGACTTTCTTGTTGAATCATCGCTCAATAATAATTAGAGAGTGAAACGATGTGCTACTAAAATTGATTATCAAATGAATAATCAAAAAAAGCAACGTTATTTTTAGAATGTTTTGCTTTAAAAAATCAATTAAAATCTTTCAAAACAGAACTAGAATGGCTTTTTATTGTAGTTTGTATTATAATTTAAAATTATAAAGATATACAATTACTTAGCACGTTCTAAGATTTCGACCAAACGCCAACGTTTAAGTTTGCTGAGAGGTCTTGTTTCCATAATACGAACACGGTCTCCGATGTTAGCAGTATTGCCTTCATCGTGTGCCATGAATGTAGAAGTTTTCTTCACAAACTTTCCGTATAATGGGTGCTTCACTTTACGCTCTACTGTAATAGTAATGGTAGATGTCATTTTATTACTTTTGACAATCCCGATACGTTCCTTACGGCTTTTGCGTTCAGTGTTTTGTACTGTTGGTTGTTGTTCCATAGTCAGAATACTGTTAGAAGTAATTATTTATAATAAGTAATTACTTAGATTTAGCAATTTGTCTTGCTGTTTGTTCAGTTTTTAGACGAGCTACCATACGTTTTGCATCTCTAATACTTGAAGGGTTCTCAATTTGAGAAATAGCGTGGCTAAATTTCAAGCGTTGAAGAGCAGTTTGTTGTTCAGCTATTTTAGTAGCTAAGGCTGCGTCATCTAGTCCTCTGATTTCTTCTTTTGTTTCTTTAATTGTCATAACTTTGTGAAATAAAGGTCGGTTAAGATATAATTTATATACCTACAAAACTAATTTATGCTTCGTAATCAATACGAGTTACAAATCTAGTTTTGATTGGTAATTTTTGAGCTGCAAGGCGCAATGCTTCACTAGCTGTTTCTTTATCTACACCCGAAATTTCAAAAAGCACTGTACCTGGTACGACAGGAGCTACCCAATATTCAGGAGCACCTTTACCCTTACCCATACGAACCTCTGCAGGTTTTTTGGTAATTGGTTTGTCAGGGAAAATGCGAATCCATACCTGACCTTGACGCTTCATTGCACGAGTAACGGCAATACGAGCTGCTTCAATTTGACGTGAAGTAATCCACGTTGGCTCCAAGGCTTTGATACCGAAATCACCAAAATCCACCAAAAAACCACGTTGAGCAATACCTCTAGTACGACGTACTTCTTTATGACGTTTACGAAACTTGGTGCGCTTAGGCTGTAACATAACTCCTTTTGCGTTTAATGGTCTTTAAAAAGATAAATTTGAAAATGATTTTGAGAAATAAATAATTGAATTATGAATTAACTTAAAATCGTTTCAAAATATCAATTATGAATTGCGTTTTTTTATTCTATTCTTAAAACTTTCTATTTCATAAATAAACAACAAAAAAAGTTTCCTTTTAAAGAGCAAATTCGGATTAGGAACTTAATCTTCTCAAAAAACTTAATATAATGTAGTTCTTTTTTAATATAAATAAAAGAAGTGAGATTAAATTACGCTTTTCAAATCCCTTTAGTATTTAATAAATACTTTAGATGCTATGTGAAATAGATTCACACGTATTGGATTCTTTCTCAAAAAATTCTTTAACAGAATGCTTATTTAAAAACATTTCTAATTAGTATATTCTAACAGCTTTTATCATTGTGGAATGAAGAAAAGCTAAAGAAAAGCGATTTTGAAAAAGGACTTGTACGCAAATGAACAACTTATTTTGCCATTAAATGACAACAATTTGTTCACGTATAGTATCCTTTAGGGAATGCAAAGGTACAAATAATTTACAGACTTCCAAACAGTTAGTATAAAAATTCTTGATTATTTTTTTGAGTTGGAACTTTTTTGTATTATTTGAAATAAATCTTTATCAACATCTATCAACCTTATTATTAATTGGTAAATTTCAACCTCAATATCTTAATCATTTATTATGCAAAAACATAATCTTGAATCCACTCATAATTATAGCTCTTAACACAAGCCATAGCAACAGAAGAAAAATGAGAAAAAGGGGCAATTTCATCTTTCAGTTTCTGATAATTAATTTTTAAAGTTTCTTCAAGTTCTCCAAACATCAAAACTTCTTTTTCATTTCCCCAATCAATTTTTGCAATTAAATTTTCTCTCATTTGGTGTTTTCTCTGCGTTTCTTCTATTAATATTCTACAGATATCCCATTTTTTTAATCTAGCGTTTACAAGGTCATCAATATCATTTAAGCCATAAATGATAATAGATACTACTGCACGAGTGTACTTCCATTGATCAATATCATGCCAGTAGGTAGGGATAGCATTTCCATTAGCTTCAAATGTCAATAACTCAGGGTCATCTCTCTTTGTGGGGTCAAGCAAGACTATTTCTTCGAATTTATAATCTTGATTCCTGTTTTCTGCTATAAAATGACTTGCAAAACGTATTGGGAAGAGATTTTTTTTAAATGAGCTATTTATTTTACCTCCTGAAATTCTATAATTTTTATAATCAAAAGCTAACCAAAAATAACCATCTGCTTTATTGTTTGTAGTAGTCCATTGACTTCTTTGTTCTTCTTGGAATTCAATATGGGGAACAGATTTATCAAATTTTGTAACTTCTTTCTTTGGACGGAAGTGTTCAATATGATAATCAGAAACCACATCTTTTGCCTCCGAAAACCAGCATTTATTAGCATTCGGAATTAATAATATATCATTTTTTATCTCACTCCAAATATTTGTTATATATGCCTTCATTTCTGCAATAGTAGATAAATCGGACATATTCATAGTATGCCAATTAGCTTTCCAACGCCATTTTTCATCAGGTTGAAAGTCATCTAAATTAATATAAATCATAGCCCACGTTCTTTTTTTAGTTTTGCATAGATTTCTTTAGCTTTTCTTATACGTTCTTGCTTTTCTTCTTCTGATAAAGGTGCAGGTTTTGAATAGGTTTCGAACTCAGAATCATTCATTGCATTTATAAAATCAAAAAATAATGGATCGTAATAAGGTTGTGCTTTTTCAGACATTTTCTCTGTAATACGTTGTAACTCTATTGCTTCTTCTTTTGACAAATTCTTACCTTGTTTTTCCAAATCTAATTTTCTAGCAAACAATCTTCTTCTTTCAAGCATTTCTTTCCAAGTTTCCTCATCATACGTGTACTCCATATCGAAAATTTGTGTAAGCACACCGTCAGAAGTTAAACCTTTTGCATCTACTTCAGGATAATCCCAAATCGTTTTTCCATTTTCGTCAAAATCAAACACTAGAATTTGCTCTTTGGATAAACCACTGACAGTAGTAGATTTGTGTGTAGAAAGAAACATTTGACTTTTATTTATATCTCCTGATACTGTTTCCAACATTTTTAGGTAATCGTGTCCCCAAATTGGACTTAAATGAGTATCTGGTTCGTCAAGCAAAAATAATGATTCAGCAGAATTAGAAAATTTAAGTAAGCCTAGAACAGTTAATAATTGCTGTTCACCTTCACTTAACTCTTTAAAAGTAATTGAACCATCCTCATTTTTTCTTTTCACTTTAATTCTTGTTTCATGAATTAAATCAGAAATATAGGTACTTTCTAATGCTTTGAAAAAATCTATCTGATTAGAATATGTATTAGCAAGTTTTTTTAAACTTGCTTGATCCTTTAGGAACAAATACCAGCATTCTTCTTCTTTTGAATGGCGAAAATCTCTTCTTACTTTCACTTTACCCCTTATAGGAATAAAAGATTCTTTAAATAAGTTATTAAGAAACTTCTTTACTACACCTTTAGCTTTCCAAAAGCGTATATCGCCTTCTCTACTTTTCCACTGTGGTTTACGAATAACAAATAAAGCAGATTCTAAACCTACAATATTTAGTCTTGTTTTTAAAAACTCAGTAATACTCTCGTCCTGTTGAAAAGCATAGAAAGCCAATAAAACAAAATTACTATGAATAGGACGTGCATAAAAGAGAGGACGAAAAGGATTATCTTTTCCTTTTAGTAAGTCGTCATAAAATTGATTTTGATGATAATCAAAATGTTCTTCTAAGCGATTACTAATACCTGAATAATACGCAAAAACATATTTAGGTAGAAATCTATAATTATCTTCTTCATTTTTTTTAAAAAAAGCTCCCTTACTTCTCAACGCTCTATTATTTACCTTAAAAATATATTCTCTTTCTACGAAATCTACTAGTGTTTCTTCTTTTAAAGGAAATAAGTCGGGTTCATCAGTTTGTTTTTTTCTAAAATCCACTTTTACAATATTCTCATTACATTCGTATTCAATTACAAAATCAAATAAAGGATATTTTGAAGACTCTTGAATTGTAGCAAGTGACTGCTTTTCGTAGAGAAAAAGATTACGGAAAATCAATACTAATGCTTCAAGCAAGTTAGATTTACCTGTGCCATTTTTACCAACTGTTACTAAAATATTATTAGTGTTATTCCGTAAATCCAGTTCAAAATCGTTGATATTTTTGAACTTTTCTATTTTAAGATATTTAATTCTCATTGTCTTGTTCTATTAATGTTACTATACTCAAAGGAGTTTTGTTGTTTTTAGTTTCTTCGTCAATTTTCCAATCTATTAAACCTTCATTTACAAGTTCTTTTGCTTCGGTATAAAAATCATCAATATTATTCTTGAATTTAGAGTTTTCCAAAATATCATTTGCAGATATTATTTTTTTCTCAGATTGTTCCAAAAGAGAAAGGATATCTAGTTTAGACTTAGATGCTTCTTCCTTTTTTTTTTTCATTTGTTTTTCTTTTAAAAGTTTGATTTCTTTTTCCCTTTTTTCTCTTGCTTCTTTGATTTGAACATCTAAATCCCAATCAGTTGGAGAATTAGGAAATGAAGATGATTGAAAGAACGCATTTATTACAGATTTTAGCAAATTATTTTGTTGTTTTTTTTGTTCTTCAAAATCATTTTGTATTTGTTCTGCTGCTACAAAAATATTTTCTACTAAATTGACTATTTTATTTTGTTCTTCAATAACAGGTAATAATATATCTAAATTTGATAATTTTTTTGCGTTTATATTTGCTTGATTTGCACTTGTTATTTTAACACTATCGAAATAGTGTTTACTTAGTGTTCCATTTAAACATATGTTTAAGTAATAAGGATTTATTCGTGAATTACACACTACCCTAATCAGATACCCAGCAAAAATTGCCTCCTTTTCTCCATTGAAAATAGCTGTTTTCCCCACAAGTTCAGCACTATTGGTTCTATTAAACAAGACATCACCTTTATTTAATTTGTATTTTGAAATATCTAACTGGTTAGATGAATATTTTAAATCATTCCAATTGATTTTTCCATTCTGAATATTACCCATTCGTAAAACAGGAACTAATCCTTCATTATCAGATTTTTTTGATGTACCATACTGCAAGGATTTTACTAACTCTTTTAATTTTACTATTTCAAACCTATCAGAAATTGTATTTGCTTTTCGAAATTCAACTGTTAGTTTTCCTAATATCGCAAAATCAGATACTAATTGACAAAAATCTACCAAACCTTCAATTTTTTCAAGTTCTTCTGATTGTATAGATACAAGTCTTCTGAATGAATCTAACAAATTCTTTTCAGCCTCTTGGTTTTGGGTTTCAAAATTTTGATAGGCTTCTTGTATAGATTGCACAATATGTTTTTGTTCTTCTATAGGTGGAATAGGAATTTTCATCTCCCAAAAAGACGGTTTTAAATCACGAGTACCACTATGTTCAAATTCTTTTGACTTCAAATAATAAAAAATATAGTCTGAATCAACACTTAATGGAGTTAAACAATATAAAGTACTACCAGCTATACCTTTTTTGCCTTTAAAAACTAAGCCATTTCGTCCACCTGTACGAAGAACAAAAATATCATTTTCAAAACAATGAACAGTAGAATACCAATCAGCAAAAATATTAGCGATTCCTTTTTCTAAAACCTCAACATCCCATTCAAGCAAGGAAATATCCTTTTTCTCTTTAGGAGAGCGATGCATTGGTTTTACGCCTGTTTGTTTTCTCACTATCTCCTTTAGCTTCTTTACTTTCCAGTGTTTTGGTAGTTTTGAGAAATCCATTTTCATATTCATCTTCGTTGTAAGGTGGTAATTTGGTCTTTAGTTCTTTTAGCGCTTTGATTTTGGCTTCGTAAAAAATAACCATTTGGTCAATCATAAAAGCAGGATGGGGTAAAGGTTCAGGAGGTATAAACTCCACAAAAGATAAATCAAACTCTTTTTCTTTTATTTCTGCTAAATTATGAGGTTTAAATCTTTCCGTTGCTTTTCTTTTTTGAAAGCAAACTTCAAAGTCTGTAAAGTGTGCTTCTGTTAAGGTGTTACTTCTAGTTGTAATCTTGGGAGTATCTTTTCTGGCATCATACATCCAAAGTTCTTTTGTGGATTTTCCTTTTTCAAGAAAAACCACACAAGCCTTTACACCATTAGCATACGAAGCAAAAATTCCTTCAGGGAGTTTTAAAATGGTATGTAAATTACAAACATTTTTTCCACTCTTCTCTTTATCTAAATAATATGACCAAATTTTCTTTGCATTTCTACCTCCCAAACAACTATCAGGTAATACTACTGCTGCTTGTCCTTCTTTTTTGAGTTTTTCTATAATTAACTGTAAAAAATTGAGCTGCTTATCACTTGTTTTGACAGGAAAAACACGGCTAACAGGAGCTGATCCCTTACTGCCAAAAGGAGGGTTTGCTAATATCAAATCCAACTCATTAGGCATTTGGTCATTCTCTATTGAATCTCCAAAAGATATGGTTTCGCTAGTATCTACACCATGTAAAAATAAGTTCATTAAAGCCAAACGACGAGGACGTTGTACTAATTCTTGTCCATAAAATATTTGCTTTGCAAAACGTTCTTGATTTTGTTTATTCTCAAGTTCTTTTGAATGATTTTTCTTAACCCATTCACTTGCTACAGTTAAAAACCCTGCTGTGCCACATGCTACATCTGCTATCTTGTAGTTTTCAGTTATAAAAGGATTGGGTTGCATAACTCGCACAATAGATTGAATGAGAGGACGAGGTGTAAAATACTGTCCTGCTCCTTTCTTTCCTTCACTTGCAACTTTTCCAATTAACTCTTCAAAAGCTAAACCAACCACATCAGCATCAAGTTCTGTCCAATTTATATTATCTATTTCTTGGATAAGCTCTTGCAGTACAAGAGGGTTTTTAATACGAGAAACAGGCTCGGCAAAAATTTGTCCTAGAATCCCAGATTCCTTTTTAAGAACTTTTAGAGTATCATCTAATTGTTTTATTAAGTCATCATCACTTTTAAATAGTAAAGCCTGCCAGTTATGATCATTTGGAACAACTAATTTTTTTTCATCTGCCATTTTCAAAAATAACAGATAAGTAAGCTGTTCGATGTAATCAGCAGAATCTACTCCATCATGCCTTAGCTTATGACAAAATCCCCAAAGTTTACCAACTATATCCATTGCTCTCTTGTGTTGTATTGATTTATTTACAATAATATAAAATTCTAATTTCCTTTGCAAAGATATATCTAATTTTAATGGCAATATTAGGTTATACTGCAAAAAATGCTTAATATTTTACAATCTTATTTTTTGTTAATTCCCCCTACTGTCCCTCGCAGATACAAAAAGGCTCTCGCTCGCATCTTGCGAGTGAGTAATATGTATTCGGCATCCCTGCCGTGTATTCGTATTCTGTATTTCGCTGTTCTCCAACAACAATCACAAATCTAATAAATTAGCACTAAAAAATATACCCAAATGCAGTTTTTTTAGACAACTATTGTCAGAGTTGTCGGATTACCAAAAAACTACTGACAAAGTTTTTATGAAGTTGTCAAATATGAACGATAGCCACAAAAAAAGCCTCGCAAGAAAGGTAAAGACTTTTTAGTTTCCATATAAATCTATATTTCACTTTACATCTCAAAACAAAACTCCACTACTTTCTATTTTCTCAAAAATCCCTACCTTTACCTTATCTAAAAACAAACCAAAAAACTAAGCAAAACAGACTATGCAAAAAGCAGATAAAGCAAATGAAAATCAAAAACCATTGATTTTAGTTTCGAATGATGATGGAATTACGGCAAAAGGAATACGAGAATTAGTAGAAATGATGACGCTTTTGGGAGAAGTAATTGTCGTTGCACCTGATAGTCCACAGTCTGGAATGGGACACGCTATTACGATTCACATGCCACTGAAAGTTAGGAAATCGGATGTCTTTAAAGATTTGGGAGTAGAAGCGTATGAATGTTCGGGAACGCCTGCTGATTGTGTCAAACTTGCAAAATTTCATATTTTTCAAAACAGAACGCCTGATTTGGTTGTAAGTGGAATTAATCATGGAAGCAATACTTCTATTAGTGTTTTGTATTCTGGAACAATGTCAGCAGCCATTGAGGGAGCGATTGAAGGATTGCCTTCGATTGGTTTTTCGTTGTGTGATTATGGAGAAGATGCTGATTTTTCGCATATCCGTCCTCATTTATTAAAAATTGCAGAACAAACACTCAAAAACGGTCTTCCAAAAAACATCGCTTTGAATGTCAATTTTCCTGCTCGTTTTGATAAAGAGACCAAAAAAGAAAATGACATAAAAGGAACAAAAATTTGTCGTCAAGCTCATGCACGTTGGCAAGAAAAATTTGATTTGCGAACAGACCCTTATGGAAGAGAATATTTATGGCTTGCAGGAGATTTTGTAAACCCAGATAAAGGAGATGATACCGACGAATGGGCAGTAAATAATGGTTATGTTTCGATTGTTCCTTGTCAGTTTGATATGACAGCACACCACGGAATTACGCACATCAACAACGAATGGGAAATATAAAACAAAGTCTGATGTCAGATGTATGAAGTTAGAAGTGAATACGAAATATAAAGTCTGATTTAGAATTAATACAAATACATAGATGAAAAGTAGGTTAAAGGCTTGCCTTTAACTGTATTTAAAACATACAAAAAAGAATTTGAATGCTTCAAATTCCTTTTTGTATGTTTTTCAAAATCTAAATAGCATTTAATTTCTTCATTTCTTCCTGTGCTGCATACCTAAAATCTCCATGCTTTACATTCTTAAAATACTGGATTGCAAAGTCATTTTTTCCTATTTTTCGGTACATTACACCTGTTGCAAAAGTAAATTGAGCTTGCAATGTAGGAGGAATATTACTCAAATGAGATAGTTGTCTCATTTCTGTAATGGCTTCATCAGTATCTCCAGCATGAAAAAGCGAAACAGCACGCAAAAAACGAATATCATAACGTAACGGTTGAATAGTTAGACATGAATCTGATGAATGAATGGCTTCTTGATAATCTTCATTTTGAAACTGCAAGAGTGCTAGTTCTGAATACGAACGAGCTTTTGTGTCATAATCTTTTGCATGTTCGACAGCTACTTTTAGTCTGTCTATAACTGCTGTGTGATTTATTTCTTCCACTGCTAATTGTCCTCCTAACTCATTGGCTTGCGTATAACTTGGGTCTTGTTTAAGAGCTTGTTGGACATACTCTTTTGCTGTTTTATATTCAAAGATACTATGATAGGCTTCTGCTAATCTATATTGGTAATTTGGCATCATCTTAAAAACCTTCTCTTTGAAAGACCCTACATTTGCTTTTGCTAGAGCTTCTTTTGCTTTTTCGTATTCTCCAATTTCATGTAAAGCATAACCCAACTGAAAATAGAAACGAGGTGCATCTTTAGAATCATTGAGTGATTTTAGTCCTGCTTCTGCATCTGTAATGGCTTGTGCATATTCTTTTGCTTGATTGTGATACCAAGCCGAAAAATACCAAACATGAGGGTTTTGAGGTGCAATCGAACGAGCATCTTGCAAATGAATAGGAAAACCAACCAACTCTTCTTGTGAATATAATAATTTAAGAATATGCAAACGATACGACAAACGGTTTTGTGGGTTTGTTTCAAATTGAGCTGCTCTTCCTAAATAGCTTAACACTTTCTGTCTGTTTCCTTTATATCCATACAATTTTGAAAGTGCAATATACGATTCTACGTGGTCTTCTTTGAGCTGTGTGGCTTTTTCCAAACAATCAATCGCATTATCTATTCTTTTAAGCAAATAATAGCATTTACCTTGCTGCACAAAATATTTATAATTACTTGGGTCTTTGGCTATAGCTTTATCATACAATGGAATAGCCGTCGTATATTGTCGCTTTGCTCTAAAAGTTTCTGCCTGTACATACTCTTCTAAGCCTCCCCCCGAATGTTGGGCTGATAGTTGAGCTGATAGTAAGGGAAAAATACTAAACAACAAAATGATAAAAAAAATGGTATTTCTCATGTATAAAGAATGAAGTGTAAGGGACAAATACAAATTATATTTCTAATGAATATTATTTATTGGTATGTTAGTGTTTTGATTCAAAAATAGAGTACACAAATTATTTCATATACTTATAACTCTTTAATAAATAGGATGTTGTAATTGCTATCAAATTTCGTTTTCGTTGAAGCAAAGATACAGACACTACGTTGTTAATCAAAAAATAATTCGAATTTTAACATAATTAGCAACTTGTACTTTTTTTACCAAAAAGATTATTTTATTTTTTAGAGTCCAACAATCAAAAAAAATGAATTTATTTTTTTACTTATTTCAAATCCAAAATAGTAGATGGATTATCATCCTACATTAATAGTATATCTAATAGTTTACCAAAGGTGGTCTGATAGAAAATAATTAATGCTAAAATTATGCGAAACACCTATTTAATCCGATGAAAATCATAAATAAGGACTTAAACAGGAAAATTCATCACCTTCAAAGAAACTCATACCATTCAATTAAAAGGCTTATTTTTTATTTTTACACAAAAAATCGCTATAACAAACATGCATGAATAACTCATGGGAAATAAATAAAAAAATTTTATCAAAAAAATAAGTACCCTCAATAGACTTTAAAACGTAAATTTTATTATATTAGCGGTCATTTTATCCTTACTTTATGATTGATTTACCTAACTTACGTAAAAAAGAAAAGCCTTTTATGGCTCTTACTAGCTTGACTATCAAAGAGTTTGATGAGTTATTAGCTACTTTTTCTCCACTTTGGGAAAAACATTATATGTATTATGACCTCAAAGGAAAGGCTAGAAATAAGCCCACCTTCCGAGAACACGCAAAAATACAACTAAAAGGTAGTGAAATGAAACTTTTTTTTATCCTTTACTACTTGAAAAACAACCCTTTACAGGAATCTTTAGCTCTTACTTTTGATGTTTCTCAAGGAAAAGTTAATCAATGGATTAACAGCCTTCTTCCCATTTTAAAAGAAAGTTTAAGAAAAATTAATGTATTGCCTGCAAGAAATGAATCGGAATGGACAATAAAACTTGCAGATCGTGTTGAAGAAGCAGGTAAAGCCTTAGAGTTATGGGTAGATGGAAGCGAACGTGAAATTCCTCGTCCCTCCGATTACAAAGCTCAAAAAGAAGTATATAGTGGAAAAAAAAAAGCACACTATAAAAAATACTTTAGTTACAGATAAACATCAAGAGGTAGTTTTTTTAGGAGATACAGAAACAGGAAAAGTACACGATAAACGTTTATTAGAAGAAGATGATATTACCTTTCCTGAGGGAACTATTCTTCATCAAGATACTGGTTATCAAGGTCATAGACCTAAAGGTGTCCTTATTGAGCAACCCAAAAAAAAGCCTAGAGGAAAAGAATTATCGGAGCAGGACAAGGCTGAAAATAGTAAAAAGTCTAGTCGTAGAGTACGTGCAGAACACAGCATAGCAGGAGTAAAAAGACTTAGAATTGTCTTAGATGAAATCCGATTGTGGGGAGAAGAGGTAAGAGACCAAGTCATGGAAATTGCGTGTGGTATTCATAATTTAAGGGTAAAGACAAGAATAACCTATCAAAAATTATCGTAATAAAGTCTAATAAATAGTTTTTAGAATAAAAAATACTTTTTCCAATAGTTTTAGTACTTTAGTGTTTTGAGTAAAAACTACAACACAACCAAACACCCTATTTTAGCTAAATGAAGATTATTACTTACAATGTCAATGGTATTAGAGCAGCTCTAAAAAAAGATTTTGTTGGGTGGCTCAAAGAAATCAATGCAGATATTATATGCTTACAAGAAATCAAAATTGAAGAAAAATTAGTTGATAAAGCTCTTTTTGAATCTCTAGGTTATGAGTCACATTGGTTTTCTGCACAAAAAAAAGGATATAGTGGAACAGCTATTCTTACCAAAATAAAGCCTATTTCAATAGAAAAAGGCTCAGATATGCAACAGTCTGACGAGGAAGGACGAGTCTTGAAAGCTAATTTTGAAGTCAATGGTGTTTCTTTTTCGATAATAAATGTATATATTCCATCTGGTTCGTCTGGAGCGCACCGTCAAGAGTACAAATATCAATGGCTAGACGAGTTTGACGACTATTTAGAAAAAGTTCGGAACAAACAAAAAAACATTATAGTTTGTGGAGATTATAATATTTGTCATAAAGAAATAGATATTCATAATCCCAAATCAAATAAAAAATCATCAGGTTTTTTGCCTGAAGAAAGAAAATGGTTAGATGATTATGAAAAAAAGGGTATGATTGATGCTTTTAGAAATTTTAATACAACACCTCATCAATATTCTTGGTGGACATATCGCAATAATTGTAGAGCAAAAAATTTGGGTTGGCGTATTGATTACCATTTTATATCACAACCTTTTTCGGAATATATGACAAATTGTCAAATTCTTTCTGAAGTTGTTCATTCTGATCATTGTCCTGTTTTACTTTCTTTATCTTTATCATAGGGTTTGAAGGGTTCGTTGGACTGCTAAACAAATTAGTTTGACAATACAAGACAAAAATTACTATATTTACATAATTTATGAGCAAAGTTTTTTGATTTGCTAAATTATTTCTACAAATTGTTTTTGTAAAGGGTGTTTAAATTTTTAAATTTAGGAAAAATTAAGTTACCTTTTAACTTAACACTACTCAACTTATATTAAAATAAATTGAAATTCAATTATATATTACTCAGACTTTTTCATCTTCAACGTTATTTAAGGCACATTCGTATGAAGCAAATACCTACTAAACTTTATTCTTTACTCTTACTTTTAGCTCTTTTTTCTTGTTTATCTCTTACCTCTTGTGGTGATTCCAAATCCTCAAATAATGAAGGTGGCAGAGAAGCAAAAGGAGGTAGATTTTATGGAGGAGTATTCAATGTCAATGAAACAGAATATTTCAGAACATTATTTCCTCTAAATATTGTTGATGTTTATTCGTATAGAATTGCTTCACAAATTTATGAAGGGCTTTTTAAATTAGATCCAAAAACACTAAAAGTAACCAATGGACTTGCTGAAAGCTATGAACTTAGTGATGATCGCTTAGTTTATACAATTCGTCTAAAAAAAGGAGTTTATTTTCACAATGATGCTGCTTTTTCAGATGGAAAAGGAAGAGAATTTACTGCCGAAGATGTAAAATATTGCTTTACTCGCCTAGCTACACAAAGTCGTGATAATCAAGGTTTCCATGTTATTGGTGGAGTAATAAAAGGTGCAACAGCCTACTATACAGCTACTGCAAATGGAGCAAAACCTGCTACTGAAATAGAAGGTATAAAAGTAATTGATAACTATACAGTTCAGATTACACTTGAAAAACCAAATGCTTTGTTTCTTAATTATTTAGCTCGCCCAGAAGCCTATATTTTTGCAAAAGAAGCCTACGAAAAATATGGTGTAGATATGGGTGGAAAAGCTATCGGAACAGGAGCTTTCGTTTTGTCAGATGTAGAAGAGGATGTTTCTGTTATCTTGAAAAGAAATGACAATTATCATGGAATAGATGAAGCTGGAAATCGTCTTCCTTATCTTGATGCTGTAAAAGTTTACTTTATTAAAGACAAAAAAACAGAACTTTTTGAGTTTCGTAAGAATAAACTAGATATGGTTTATCGTCTTCCAACTGATTATATCATCGATATTATTGATGAATATCAACGTGCTGATGGTTCTTTGCCTTTTGAACTAGAACACGAACCAGAAATGCAAACTCAGATTTTGACATTTATGACAGATGATGAAATCTTTAAGAATGCAGATGTACGTCGTGCTTTTTCTTTTGCTATCAATAAAGATGAAATTTTTGAATATGTATTAGGAGGAGAGGCTTACGAAGCAGGTCATCACGGAATTACGCCACCTTCTTTCAAAGATAAAGGTTATCCAGATGATGTTTATGGATACGCATATAACCCTGATTCGGCTCGTTATTACTTCAACAAAGCAGGTTATAGAAATGCAAAAGACTTTCCTAAAATCACATTAGAACTTAATGCAGAAGGTGACAGAAATACAAACGTAGCTGTCGAAATCAAAAAAGATTTAAAAGATGTTTTGGGTGTTGATGTAGAACTTAACATTGTTCCGATGGCTCAATCTACTGATAAAATGATGACAGGAAACTTTCAACTTATCAAACTTTCTTGGATTGCAGATTTTCCTAGTCCAGAAGCATTTATTCGTATGTTTTATGGAAAAGATGTTCCTAGCACAGTTGGAACAGTTTCTTATCCCAACTTATCTCGTTATCAAAATGATGAATTTGATAACCTCTACGAAAAAGCAATGAATGCAGCTAATGAAGAGGAAGCAATAAAATATTTTGCTCAAGCTGAAAATATAGCGATGAGAGATGCTCCAATTATTGTTTTATGGTATGATGAAGGCTATCGTTTGTTACAACCTTACGTTAAAAACTTTCCTAACAATCCGATGCAATACCGAGATTTTTCACAGGTTTATTTAGAACCAAAAGCAACTGAAAATCCAAACAATACACAAGCAGGAAATTAAAAAATATAACTTTATAGTTTTTAAAAAAGCCATTTATTATCCTAATAATTGGCTTTTTTTCTGTCAAAATTTAATTTAGAAAATCATGAGTCCATCAAAAAAACAGATTAGAGATAGAATAATTGAAGAAAAATACAAAGCCTTTCAAGATTTGAAACAGATTGAGCTGCGCTTGATGGAAACACATAAAAAAGACTTTGAAAAATGGATTGCTCTAAATGAATATTTTGAAGAACTAGAACGAACAGAGTATGAGCTTATACATGAAGATATTGAAGAAGAACACGACGTAGAGTTAAGAACCTTATTTGAAATGACCACAAAACAAATAATAGATATGAGTTCTAGAGATACATTCCATACTGTCTTTACAGATTATCTAGAAAAAGATGTTCAAGATGCTGTAGAAAAGTTTTTAAATAATAAAGGCTTAATGGGTGTAATGATACATCTTAGAGAATACATGGATGTAGCAAGTAAAGAACTTACTCTTAAAATGTTCAAAGAACATGATAATTGGGTTTCAAAAGACCCTAAAAAAGACTCTTTTCAAGAAATGAAAACATTCATGAAAATGAGAAAGCAAATTGAGGTATTATCACAAAATAGATTAGATGAAATTACAGAGGAGTTTGTAAATAGTTTAGATAACAAAACATTGAAAGAAGCTGCTCTTTCTGTTCAACTCTCAGAAAGCCTGTTAAAAACAACAATGGATTTTGTTTTTAATAGAATAGAAGAAAAGTTGAATGTAATAATGGAAGAATACAAAACAGTCAGTTTGATTCTACAAGAGAATATCAAGAAAAAAATAATGGAAAAAGAATAGTTTAAACGAGTAAAATTTTATTTTTTTCTACTTAAATACAGAATAAAGCATAGAATAAGATAGAATATTGTATTTTTGTAACTTAGGAATAAAAATTATATAAAGTAAACAACGAGATTCGTAATTTTTAATTGGCTTCGCCGAACTATCGGTTAGCTAAGCTGATTATTTCATAATTCGTAATCGATTATTCTATGTTCCGTTAAGTTTTGCTAATTAGTACAGATAATAAAAATGGATACAAATTCTTTCAAAAATCGTATAGATAATATAGACTTCAAGGAAATAAAGCACAAAGCGCATTATTATCTTACTCGCAATCATTATTCTACTTTGCTCATTCATTTGGGCTTAATGGCATTTTTGGTGGCTTTTATTTTATATGTTTTCTTTTATATGTATTTACCAAGCACTACCAATCACGACATTACGATTCGTGTGCCTGATTTGAATAAAATGAAAATAGAAGAAGTAGAAAAGTTTTTAGAAAAACGTGATTTACGTTACGAAATTGCAGATACTTCTTATAATCCAGAGTATCCACCTCTTACTGTTTTGCAGCAAAACCCAGCAACAAATGCTGCTGTTAAGATTCACAGAAAAATTTATCTGACCATCAACTCAGAAACACCACCCAAAACACGTATTCCTCAAATTATAGACTTCCCTTATACAAGCGCACATACACAACTCAAAAATGTGAAGTTAAAAATGGGTAAGCCAGAATATGTTACCAATAGTGCCAGAAATGTAGTTTTGAAAATTGCTGTCGATGGAAAAGAATATACAAAAGCTGATTTGGAAAAAGGAGCTTACATTCCACAAGGAACTGAAGTTACACTTTTTATTGCTAATGGAAGTGTTAATGATGATTTTAAGATAGGAAATTATATAGGTCAGTATGGGGAAGATGTAAAATTAGAATTAGAAGGAAATGGATTAGATGTAGAAGTTCATTATCAAAACGCAGAAGGAAAAGAAGCTGGTACAGTTATCTCACAAAAACCATCAGCAGGAACTAGAATAGTTGTAGGACAAACAATAGAACTTTGGGTAGTCTCATCTTATGATTAGCATTTACTTTTGAAATAACATTTTTTATCAAAAAGCTAAGAAATAAGTAATATCTAATTGCGTTTATTTATCAACAACAAATTCCCTTTTTCTTATCAGTCAAAGGAAAGTCTTTAACCTACAACTATGCAATTCTATAAAAACCTCTTTCTTCCTACCTTCATTCTATCTCTATTTTTTATTCTCACTTCTTGTGGAAGTAACGCTTTATATGAAAATCACAAAGAACTAGAAAATGGAGTTTGGCAAAAAGATAATTTACAATCTTTCGAAGTACAAATAGATAATTCTCAAAACCATTCTATTTTTTATCATCTGCGTTATACCACAGATTACGATTATTGCAATTCATACATTCGCTATAAAGTTTTTTCTCCAGCGGGAACACTCCTTACTCAACAAATGAAATTAGATACGCTCTTCGATTGCACAACAGGAAAACCACTAGGTAAAGGATTTGGTAATATTTATAATAGAGAATTTCAATTAGAACAAAACTTTGATTTTTCTGAAAAAGGAAAGTATAAAATAGAATTAGAACAGATGATGCGTAAAGATTCGTTAGAAGGAATACAAACAGTGGGAATACGGATTACAAACTAAAATTTAATTTATAATTGAATTAATCGTTTTTTTCGTAATTTTGTGGCATCAAAAAAAACACCTGTTTGCAAACTGCTATGAGTACGACCAAAAATTCCACTAAAAACACTTCAAAAAACACACCTTCTACCTCTCCACGCAAAACAAAATATATCTTTGTTACAGGTGGTGTTGCTTCTTCGTTAGGCAAAGGCATCGTTTCGGCTTCACTTGCCAAACTTTTGCAATCAAGAGGATTTTCTGTTACCATCCAAAAATTTGACCCTTATCTCAACATCGACCCAGGTACGCTCAATCCATACGAACATGGCGAGTGTTACGTAACTGACGACGGTGCAGAAACAGATTTGGATTTAGGGCATTATGAGCGTTTTCTGAATGTTTCTACCTCACAAGCAAACAACGTAACGACTGGAAGAATTTATAATACAGTCATTAATAAAGAACGAAAAGGCGACTTTTTGGGAAAAACGGTTCAAGTAATTCCTCATATTACTGATGAGATAAAACGCAATTTTTACTTTTTGGGAGAAACTGGAAAGTATGATATTATAATTACTGAAATTGGTGGTTGCGTTGGCGATATTGAGTCATTACCTTTTGTGGAAGCTGTTCGTCAAGCTCGTTGGGAGTTGGGTGACCAAAACTCATTAGTTATTCATCTTACTTTAGTGCCTTATTTAAGTGCAGCAAAAGAACTCAAAACAAAACCTACTCAACATTCTGTCAAAATGCTTTCTGAACAAGGCGTTCAACCTGATGTTTTGGTGTGTCGTACCGAACATTCTTTGCCTGATGACATTCGTAGAAAAATATCACAGTTTTGCAATGTAAATATAAAATCCGTCATCGAATCAATTGATGCAGATACAATTTATGATGTTCCTCTTTTGATGAGAAAAGAACATTTAGATGATATAGTTTTAGATAAATTAGGTTTACCAACCGATAGTACGCCAAATTTGGAAGAATGGAAGCACTTCTTAGGAAAGCTAAAAAACCCAACTGATGAAGTCAAAATTGCTTTAGTTGGAAAATATGTAGAATTACCTGATGCTTATAAATCTATTGTAGAGTCTTTTATACACGCAGGCGCAGAAACAGAAACCAAAGTAAAACTCAAATGGGTTTCTTCCGAAGACTTGGATTCTGATGATGATGTAAAAAAATATTTAGAAAACATGGACGGCGTTTTGGTTGCTCCTGGTTTTGGAGATAGAGGAATTGAAGGAAAAGTATTGGCAGTAAAATATGCAAGAGAAAATAAAATTCCATTTTTCGGAATTTGTTTGGGAATGCAAGTTGCTGTTGTGGAATTTGCTAGAAATGTCTTGAAATTAGAAGGTGCACATTCGGCAGAAATGAATCCTGATACAAAATTTCCTGTCATAGATTTGATGAAAGAACAAAAAGATATTACTACAAAAGGAGGAACAATGCGTTTGGGAGCTTATCCGTGTCAGCTTAAAAAGAACTCATTGGCTTCACAGGTTTATAATGGAAAAGATTTGATTCACGAACGTCATCGCCACCGTTACGAATTTAATAATACATTTTTGAAAGACTACGAAAAGGCAGGACTTCTTCCAACAGGTATAAACCCTGAATCAAATTTAGTAGAAATTGTAGAAATGAAACAAAGCGAACATCCTTATTTTGTAGGTGTTCAGTTTCATCCAGAACTCAAAAGTACAGCACTTAGCCCACACCCTCTTTTTGTAGGATTTATAAAAGCAGCTCTTCAAAAGCGTTTGGAAGAAGTCGTAGAATAGTTTTTTACCTCAACGACGGTTTCATTTGAATCTCGTTGACGGTTGAAAAATAAATAAATAAAAAGAATTTTTCGGACTACTTGGCAGTTTTTCGAACTATTCTATATAAAGGATAAAGGTTTGTTTTATAAAAAACCTATTCTTGATAAGAAAAATCGAAAATTAATTTACTTTAGTATAAATGGATAAAAATCAAACCATCGGACTCGTCTTGATGTCAGCTTTGCTTATTGCGTATATGTTCTTTTTTAGTCCTAGCAAAGATGAACAACAAGCTCAAAAACAAAGAACAGAACAAAGACAAGACAGCATCAGAATAGCACAAGAAGCTATTGCTGCCACACAAAATTCTGAAACAGAACAAAAAGTAGAACTAGATTCTGCTACAAAAGCCTTGATTGCAAATGCAAAGGAGATTGTTTTGGAAAATGACAATATCAAAGTTGCTCTGTCTTCTTTGGGAGCAGAAGTTTTGAATGTAGAACTTAAAAACTATCAAACCTACGATGGAAAGCCATTGATTTTGGTAGACGAGCAAAATAGCCAAATAGAATTGTCAATGCCTACTTCTTCTGGAAGTGTCAGAATTGATAAACTCGGTTTTACTGTTCAGAATGCTACAAAAGATAAGGTTACTTTTGCTGGTGTAGTTGATGGAAAGCCTTTAGAAATCACTTATACATTGCCTAAAGATGGTTTTGAGCTTTTTTATGCTATCAAAACTGATGCAGCTACGCAATCTTTACAACTTTCTTGGACAGACCAAATTAAGCGTACTGACCAAAATATTGAGTTAGATAGAAGAGAAACAACAATCAATTATTATACGATTGAAGATGATTTTGATTATTTGAGCAAAGGAAGTACAGATGCACAAACAGAGGTTTTAGAAAATTCGGTTTCGTGGTTTTCAATGAAACAACGTTTCTTCAATGCAGCTCTTATTACTGACAGACAATTTGAAAAACTAACGATTGGTTCGGCTGCTGTCAATGAAACAGATTCTTCTACTATCAAAACGCTAAAAGTAGAAACGTCTATTCCTATTTCTTCACTTACTGCTGATGCAAAAGCACGTTTTTATTTTGGCCCTAATAAGCACGATATTAACAAAGCTGTTACAGATGGTTTCCAAGAAAACACATATTTAGGTTGGGCAGTTTTGCAGCCAATAAGTTTGTATATTATTATTCCATTATTTAATTTTTTAGAGAAGTTCATTGATAACTATGGAATTCTAATTATCGTAATGGTATTTATGATTAAAATGGTTTTAGCTCCTCTTACCTACAAATCGTATGTAGCACAAGCTAGAACAAAAGTTTTACAACCAGAAATCCAAAAGATTAAAGAAAAGTATCCAGATGACCAAGCCAAACAATCACAAGAAACAATGAAACTCAATAGTGAGTTTGGAGTCAATCCGTTGAGTGGATGTTTGCCGATGGTATTACAGATGCCTATTATTTTTGCACTATTTACGTTCTTTCCAAGTGCTATTCAACTTCGTAATGAAGCCTTTTTGTGGGCAAATGACCTTTCTACGTATGATTCAATTTTGAATTTACCATTTAATATTCCTTTTTATGGTTCGCATATCAGTTTGTTTACGCTAATGATGACTGCTTCACAGATTTTGGTAACAAGTGTAAGTACACAACAAACTTCAATGGCAAACTCTCCTATTAATCCAAAAGTGATGATGTACGGAATGCCAGTTATGTTTATGTTTGTCTTAAATTCTTTCCCTGCTGGTCTGACGCTTTATTATGTAACTTCAAACCTTGTTACACTTACACAAACTCTTGTAATTCGTAAGTTCTTTGTAAATGAAGAAAAAATTAGAGCAAAACTAGAGCTTCGTAGAGACGAGAAAAAGAAAAGTGGCAAAAAAGGTTCTTCGTTCATGCAACGTATGCAGGATGCAATGGCAGAGGCACAAGAAAAACAAGCAGAAGCCAAAGCAAAACCTAATGTTGATACAAAAAAAACAAATCCAAATAAAAAGGATAAATTGAAATAGAAAATGGTCGTTCCACTAACAACGGCAATTTTTAAGCATAAAAAAAGCAATAGATTTTTAAAGTCTATTGCTTTTTTTGTGTAAAAATAAAATCCTCGTTGACGGCGAAGCCTCAACGACGGTTTACCTCTTACCGTTGTCGGTGTCCCACCGACGACACATAAAACTATCAATCATTAAAATGTGCCTTCGGAAAACAACCTCTAAAACCTTTTGCATCTAATTTTTTGGCAAAACTACTGGCTTGTGTAGCATTCATATCTCCTACCGAAACTCTAAAAAGACGTTGCGAACGGTCTTCTGTCCAACTAACACGAATATAAACCTCATCAAAACCTGCTGCCATCGAATTTTTTCCTTTCTGTACAGCATTTTTCAAATCTTTATAGCTTCCTATTTGTACACCAAAATCTTCTGGATATTTTTGTGTTCCCCAGATACTATAAATACGAGGTAAATATTTATTTTTCTTTTGAGCTTTTTTGATATTTACTTTCCTACGTGGCTTTCTTTTGTCTTGTTTTTCTTCCGAACCTTGTGGAGAGAGAGTTTCACCATCTGCACCTGCACGCAAAAGACGAATTTCTATATCTACTACACCATCACGCACCATATCTAACTTTTTTGCTGTTGCATAAGAAAGGTCAATGATGCGACCTGGTTTGAAAGGTCCTCGGTCGTTTACTCGTACAATAGCCGTTTTACCGTTATTTTTATTAGTAACTTCTACTAAGCTATTGAATAATATTTTTTTGTGGGCAGCCGTTGCGTCATACATATTGTATTTTTCGCCACTTGCTGTGGGTCTGCCGTGAAATTTTGTTCCGTAATAAGAGGCTTTTCCGTTTTGCGTATAACCTAGTTTCTGATAATCATATTCGTTTGTTCCACTCAGTTGCAATAAGGCAAAAGGCACAACAGCACAGTAAAAAATGTGTTTTAACTTCATAAAAAACAATAAAGAGGTGGAATTTTGGATAGAATTTTTTGCTAAAATAGAATAAATTAAGTCTATAAATCAATTTTATTCTACTTTAAAGGGAATTAGTTATGCTAATTAGTAATTTTTAAAGAATTTTGCAATTTTAAAACGCTTATTTTTGTATTCTATTATTAAATATTCATCAAAAACTTGATACTTATGTCTTCAAAATCTAAACTCCTCAATTTTTTACGTATTCTTGGTGTAGTAGAAGGAATTTCTTTTTTAGTTATTCTCTTTGTTACGATGCCACTCAAATATGTGTGGGAAATGAAAGAACCTAACCAAATTGTCGGAATGGCACACGGAATTTTATTTATTGCCTACTGTCTTTTGGTGTTGATTGTTGGCTATAAGTTTAAATGGAAACTACTTACTATTTTTTGGGCGTTGTTGGCTTCTGTTATTCCTTTTGGAACTTTTGTAGCTGATAAAAAGATTTTTAAAGAAGAGCAAAACGTTTAATTTAAAAAAACATGGCTTATCAATTAGATTTAGAGAAAGGTTTTTTAGAAATTGATTTAGGAAATATAACTTCTGGTGATTTTATAGAAGAACATAATCTAATTTTTGGAGAATTTAAAAAAAATAAAAAAGACAATTATGAGAAATTTGAAGTAATCATAAAAGGAATTGATTTAATCAAGCTGCATGATGAGGATGTTTTGTTTAGATTATTGCTAAACATTTTATGTGATATAGAAACACTCTCAAAAGATAAATTCCCTGTTACTGTTTTATGGTATTATCAAAATGAAGATGAATTAGAAATGGGAAATATGATGAATGACTTGCTTGATGAATATATGACATTTGAATTTCTAAAAATTGAGTAGATATTTTCCTCTAAAAAATGTCGCTTTAATTCTTCTCCAACTCTCTCTCTCTAAAAAAATAATGTTTTTTATACGTTTTTTACTACTTTTTGAATTTCTATTTTTGCCTATAAGTCTTTGCGCTCAAATGGATGAAAAATTCTATTTTCCAAGTAAAGATTGGGTAGAATTTGATTCTATTACTTATGATTCCTTTTTTCATAAAGTCGAACAAGACACAATTACATCTTATTTATTATACCCAAAACAAAAAATAGCCAAAGCAACACTACTTTATTTTCACGGAAATGGGGGTAATGTTTCTAATTATATAAAATATGTCAAACCTCTTTTAGAAGATGACTTTCAAGTTTTTATGGTCGATTTTAGGGGCTATGGAAAATCAACTGGAAAGCCTATTCATCAAAATATCTTATCAGACGGACAAGTCTTTTTTGATTTTGCATTACAACAAAAGAAGGTTCAATCACAAAAAGTTATTATTTGTGGAGTATCGATTGGAAGTCAGATTGCAACTTATCTAGCCAAAGAAAATGAATCTAAAGTTTTAGGGCTTATACTAGATAGTGGAATTAGTTCAATAACAGATATTGCCCTTTTTTATATGCCCAAGCGACATAATTTTATAAAAAAGACAATCCAAATTTCATATAATTCAAAAAAGGATATAAAATCTTTACAGAAAATAAAAGTGTTATTTATTCATTCTCAAAAAGATAAGGTCGTTCCATTCGAACACTACCAACAAGTCAAGCAAAACTGTAAAACTCAGAATCAGTCTTTGATTTATGAGGGAGAACATATTATGTGTCCGATTGTAGAAACTCATAAATATATTGAAGCTGTAAATAAATTACTAGAATAACTGTGGAAATTTAAACTGTCAAAACACTTTTGAAACATCAGGCAGATTACATACATATAACTATTTTTCCCAGTTACTTAATACAATTAAAAAAACCAAAGAGTTTGTTTTTAAACAAGCTCTTCGGTTTTTTGATTCTACCTTTCATTTCGGATTACAAACTAGCCAGCTACTAAGTAAGTTGTAATTGTGTAAATCCTCCATCAGCAATAATTTCTGTACCAAGCATATAAGAAGCATCTTCAGAAGCTAAAAATAAAGCTGCTTTAGCAATTTCTTCTGGTTGTCCGATGCGTTTCATTGGGTTTTGAGAGGCTAAAGCCTGAATCATTCCCTGTACTTGATCTGCTGAAAGTCCAGGCATATTCAAAATTGGCGTTTGTGTAACTCCAGGACTAACCATATTGATACGAATTTTGCGTGAGAGCAACTCAGCACTAAATGTTCGGGCAAGTGAACGCAATCCAGCCTTACTAGCAGCATAAGCACTTAGCGAATGTTGTCCAATTTGATTAGAAATAGAACCTGTAAATACGATTGCTCCTCCATCATTCATTTCTGGAAGAGCTGCCTGAATCATAAAATAAGGTCCTTTAAGGTTTACTGCAAAAACTTCATCGTACATTTCTTCAGTCATCTGTTCGATAGGAGCTGCTTTAGCAATGCCAGAATTGATATGTAGTACATCTATTTTTCCAAAGACTTTTACTGTTTCACTTACGAGAGCATGACGATCAGTGGCTATCGAAATATCGGCTTTTATACTGTGTACTCTGTCGCTACCTAATTCTTCACACGCCTTGTCAAGTTTTTCTTTTGTGCGTCCACTAATCATGACTTTTGCGCCTTCTGCTAAAAATAAACGAGCTGCAGCCAATCCGATACCACTGCCTCCACCTGTAACAATACAAACTTTATCTTGAAATCTAGACATAATAAATAATTAAATGGTTATTTGTTTATAGGATAAAAAGTATAGAATGCAATATATAAAATATTCAGTTCTTTATGAATAAAAATGTCTTTTTCATTTTTTGATTGGTATTACTCGCCTTCATTAAATAATAAGCAGCAGTTTTTTTTTAAAAATACACATTTTATCCAAATCAGATACATTTCTACACTTGAATAAATACAAATTATCAATCACAGTTCATACCCTATATAGTTAAATATTAAAACCGTAATTTAATATAAAAAATTAAAAACAAGAAATCAAAAAGATAAAATAGACACTTAATCAATATAATACATACATAAGTACTAAACACAAAAACTCTAGTTAGTTTTTGATAGAGCAAATAACTAATTTTATCTTCATAAACACAACTTCAAAAATAAATATTATCCTATTAAAACTCATTCATTAACAGAGTTTAAGTACAAAAAAATACTCTTTCAATAATTACTTAATTAAACCAATACAATCCTATGGAATTTTACAAAAGCGACTATCAGACTATCAATTTTGATGAGTCTAAATCTTTACTATCTAAATCTTGGACTCCAAAAAGTGAAGACCTTGAAACAGATACTTTTCACAATGAAATAAATAAGGTAGTAGAATGTGCTGAAAAAAACAATGTTAAATATATCTTAGATGATACACGAGATTTTTCTTTTACTATTACAATTGAATTACAAAGCTGGGTAGATAATGAGGTTTTTCCTCGTTTTATAGCAGCAGGACTAAAAAAATACGCTATTATTGTATCAAAAGAATTTATTTCACAACTTTCTATCGAACAAACTATGGAAGGCGAAAAAGGAAGCCAAACCTTTGAAGTACAGTACTTTGATAATACAGAAGAAGCACGCAATTGGATTGAAAACAGTATCTCTTCTGCTGTAACTTCAGATAGTTTGTAAAGCTAAATTATATATATTAAACTTCTATTTTGTGGCTAAAAAACAATAGATAAACTAAAGACAGATTATATACCTAGTCTGTCTTTGTTGTATAACAGTTTTATTTGTGCTTTAGAAAAATGAACTCTTTTTTTCTTCTTTCAAAATGAGAAATTTAAACTCCTGTATCAACTCCTTTTATTACAGAATTGTAATTTTATTTCTGCCCAACTCTACTATACCGTTATTTTCTAGTTGTTTTAGAAGTCTTGAAACTACCACTCTAGCTGTCGCAAGCTCGTTGGCTAAATGTTCGTGAGTTATAGAAATGGTTTTCGAACCTGTCAGTTCTACTTTTTTCTGTAAAAGATGCAAAAGACGTTCATCTACTTTCTTAAAAGCCATTGCATTAACGACATCCAAAAGTTCCTCAAAACGCTTATGATACAACCTAAAAATATAATCCAACCATTCGGGATATTCTTTTATAAATAGCATTACTTTTTCAATCGGCAAAAATAAAATTTCTGCATCTTCTTCGACCTCTGCACGCACTTTACTCGCTTCATTGTGCATTCCTCCCAAAAAAGACATAATACAGCTTTCTCCAGACTTGATATAATAAAGAAAAATTTCTCTACCATCTTCTTCCGTTCGGATAACACGAATACTTCCTTTTGCAATAATTGGAATGGAACGAATAGAAGATTCTTCTTCCAAAATAACATCACCTGCTTTATAGTTTTTGATAATGCTATTATCGTAAAGTTTTTGGGTAAGCTCTGGCGAAGTTTTGAACTCTGTGAAGGTTTGTAACATAGTTTATTTAATTGATAATCATTGTTTTTAAGTAGTAGTAAAATCAATTTATAGACGATTTGTTTTGAAGAGTCGAAGCCTACTTTTTATCAAAAAAAAAGTGGTCAAAAAAACAAGTTTTTCACTACCTTTAGTACAATAAATTATAAAAATAAATCAATAACAAAGCACATTTTAGAAAAATACCCCAAATGCCCTATTGTCAGTTTTTGTAGTCACCACTACTTTTGTGATAAATAATTACAGAAAAAATCACTGTTCTTTTTATAAATTCATTTATCTCAAAATAAAACGGCAATGCAAAAGTTTCTTTTTATCAGTTTATTATTTATCGGACTTTCTACTTTTTTTGCTAACAATGCAACAGCTCAAAACACAGTAAGACTTCAATCAGAAGCTAGTGTTACTATTGAAGGAATCTATATCCATTTTTTGAATGGTTGGAGTGGAAATGTAATGCCAGAATTAGGACAAGATTACTTAATGCCAAATAATAGTATAGATATTCCTCTTTCAAATGGTGGACGTTGTGAAATAAAATTATGGGATGGCGAAAACACCTATTTCTTAGTCCTTAATATTGACGAGTACGATAACATTACTTATGTTACTATTACAGACGACCTGTTAAGAAGATCTATTTCTAACTAAATCAATCCTACTTTCTAAAAAAGTGACTTGATAACTAAAATTATCAAGTCCTTACAAACTTATTTATTCAAAATTTTACTACGTGATGAAATATTCAAAAAATATACTACTTCTTCTTTTATTATTTATTCCTCTTTTTGTTCAAGCAAAAGATATTAGTGGTACGTATCTCTGCCACAATATGTATGTTGCAAGTACAGAAATAGCTCAACGTCCAGATGGCTCAATCAAGCTTGAAATGAAGTTTTTTTATAACGGAATTGATATGAATGACATCAGTACAACCTTAGCACCTATCAATAATGAAAAAACAATTTTTGAAACTGTAAAAAACACTAAATATCCTTTACACATAATTATTAGCGATGGTACGGCAGAGTTATATGTCTTAAATGAAGCTAGAGCTATTCAAGATTATTTTTTGCTATGTCAAGACAAAAAACTTTTGAAGAATCTAATGAAAGAAAAAGGTCTCAAAAGTAAGGCACAACAAAAAATGACTTTACTGAAAAATGAAGAGTATCAAAGTGAGTATAGCTCAAAACCTGCTATTTTTATTGCCTCTAACCCAACTTCAGATTTTCACGCCAAAAATGCAGGAAAAGTAGTTTTCTTTTCAGAAAAGCCAGAAATAGGTAAGGAAGATATGTCTAAAATTAAGACAAAATTCACACTTGGAGATGAAATTTGGGCTGTGGCTTATTTTCCTGTGGCTCTTGAAAAACTACCTCGTCTGATGGATACCAATAGAAAGAACTTTTTAGAAGTTGGTTTCTTTGATTATACCAAAAACCTAACTGAAGAAGAAAGAACTATCGGAAGTCAGTCTGTATTGGCATTAGATGAAGAGATGAGAAAACAAAACTACTTTATCTTTCAAGTTATTCCAACGACAGGCAAGTACAATAATATAGATATACAGAATACAGTGTGGATAGTCAATAAAATAAAAAAATTAGGAACATTCAATCATACTATCAAAATGACAATGGGAGATGACTATGATTATGATGATAGTGTAAATGATTATCAACCTTATTATGAAAATCTATTTTCTGGAACTTTTGAACTGGATATGAGTGATAAAGAAGCCGTAGCAAAATGGAGTAAAGCACTCAATGATAGTGAGTTTGAATCAAGAGAAATGCCTAATGTGCCAAGAGCTCCAGCTAGTTTTGAGGCTGATATTATCGCAAGACTAAATGGTCTGAATGAGAGAAGAGGCTGGGACAGAAAGTGGATAAAAGTATTGAATGATGGTGCTTGGAACTGGATGACTAGAAGAGATGACTATGGATTTATTACTGAAAGATATGCTGGCTTCATAGGTGTTTTTGAAGATGAAGAAGGCTGTGGATATATACAACTTACCCTCAAGCAAAAGTACATAGATAACGGTCAGTTTGAACAAACTATGTATTGGGATTATGAAGGTAGAACTTATTATATTCCTTGTGAAAAAGCAAAATAGTTTTTTATAAAAAAATACACTTTTCATTGTTCCATGATTCTTATTTGTTTCTTAATGGTTAGTTGTGATACTGCTCTTACTCCCACAGAGATTTCTAGTGGAAAATGGAACAATGAATTGGTGTACATAGAGGGTATAATTATTCCCAATGAAGAAGGACACTATGACATAGATAGGCTTAAACTAATGCATGAAAATGGAATTAAATATCCAACTATTGAAGTTCTTTTTTTTAAAAATGAAATAACACCAAAAAATATTTGGCTAAAAGCAATTGAGGACAACTTACATTTTGTAGATAAAAACAAACAAGTTATTAGTGCAGGAGACAAAGTACGTGTTCAAGTGTGCATATGCTCTCTTAATGAAAAAGAACCTTATGAGTTATTTATCAATGAATTTGAAAAGTTGAATTAACCTGTAAGTCTATTAAATTTTAATCAATATGTTTTGACGTAGTTCATAAAATCTAAACTATCTCTAAACTTAAAAATACGATCAGCTATGAAAAAATATAATTCTATTTGGTTTGCTATCATCACTTGCTTCTTGATGATAAGTTGTGGAGGACAAGAACCTACACTAACTCCTTCAGAAGTCTATGATGAAAAATGGAATAATCATTTTGTGTATCTAGAAGGGGAGGTTAGCCTACCAGATGAGCAGTCTGGAGGCTTTCTTACACAAAATATCAATGTAACACATGAAAATGGAGAAATATATCCTCTCATTAACGTAGAAATTGGGGATGGTACTGTTCCACATGAAATCAAACCTCTTCCAGCAGAATATACTGATGATGACTTTTATATTTTAGATAAAAATAAACAAGTTATTAAGGTGGGAGACAAAATACGTATTCGTGTATTAGTATTCCATGAAGATACAAAAGAAGAGTCATATGTAGTAGCCAATGAGTTTGAAAAGCTATGATTAATGTTGAAATAATTACGTTTTCTATACACTCATTAATTTCAAAAACCTCTCGTTTTATATATCTCCAAAATGGATAAAATAGAAGATGTTGAAAATCCAGAAGTTGGACAGGTTTACTTAGTCGCACATGCAGTATGTCAAAGCTTTGATGGTTATATAGACGATATGCCTATTATTCCATTTGCTCATGCTGATAAAGATTTAGGAGAATATGCAAAGAGAACACATTATCATATTGATGGAAGGTTTCTAAGCTACGCTTATAAATCTAACTCACTTATTTATAAGTCACAGTATCCTAAAATTGTATATAAACCTAAAAAACTAAGACGGAAAAGTGCTGGTCTTGATAATCCAGAAAAACACTTGATATATAGAGAGTTTGTGAAAAAACATTTAGGAAAGTCTTGTAAAGACAGAATTTGTCCTCATAATGGTGCTAAAATGCTGATTATAGAAGATAAATGGATATGTCCTTTACACAACCTAAAAGCGTGTAGCAAAACTCAAAAAATTATTGGACACAAGTAAACAAGTAATATTACAAAAAACCTTCTTGAACATAAATAACTCCTTTTTATAAAGTAATAATATCAAACTAAACATGCAGCAAATATGTAATGTATAATTAAACTTGATATGATTACTCCAAACCATTTAACCTATAAAAGCTATGCAAGTATTCAAAAAGTATTCTTCAAAGACATGTCTAATCATAATGTTATTTTTTGTTACAATATTTATCACATCTTGTGATACAACAAAAGATGATATTGAAATCAGTCCTATTACACCAATAGAAGAGCCTAAAGATAATGTTATAATAGTTTCGACAAGTTCAAATATGGCTGCATATCTCGTGGACTTTTCATATCTACTTGATGTTCCAGTAGGATCAGAAGTAGAATTGATAACAGCTCCCAAATACGGAAGAGCAGATGTATTTCAAAATGATATTGTCTTGTATCGTATTTTTGACAAAAACAACCCTAGAACAGATGAATTTGAGTTTCGCTTAAATGGTGAAAAAAGAATTTTAAGAATTGAATATCATCCAGATGCTGATATTTGTGAGGCTGTTGGTGATTACTATTATACTACTGAGAATACATTGCTTTATGATTTAGATATTTTTAGTAATGATAACCTTTGTGGTACTATTACGGAATGGTACACAGAGCGTATTTCCATAGAACCTTTCAGAAAATGGTCTACTATAGATATTCATGGAGATGTTTCAAATTCAAAAGTCGATTATTATACTCCTAGTGATTTTATGGGGCTTGAAATACGTCAAGTTTATATTAAAACATCAAATGGAAACTCATATACAAGTTGTTTGCTATTTGAAGTTGGAGAAAATACAGATACTTCATGTACCTCTTCATTAAATGACGACTTGTTTGATCATACTACCTTACCACTCTTTGAAGGCTATAAAGCAAATTTAGCTTTACTAAAACCTACATACGATACACTGGGAACTCTTTACTCGCCATTAGAAGCTAGTCATTTCTACAGAGATACACTTAGTTCTTTGAGTACTTTCAATGAGTTTATAGAGTTTCAAGACTACTATTATATTCCTTATTTAGATAATGATGATATGTGTACTTATCTAATTAATGATTGGGACGTAATCGTAGATTGGAATGGAATAGAAGGAGGAACACACGGTTTAGGTTTTGCCCCTTTTTACAATTCAGTGTTTTTTGTACCAACAGATACTCCCAAACCATTTAGCTTTACTTATACTTTGAGAAATACAATTACAGGGGAAGAACATACTGCTCAAGTAATTGTCAACTAAACTATTTTTTTATAAAAAAATTATTCGAATTCTATGAAAAAGTATAATGCTATTTATTTAATTATTCTGATTTGCTTCTTAATAACAAGCTGTGACTTTAGTCCAAAAAATAGAGGTGAAAACAAAAACCACCCTTACCTAACACCAAAAGAAACTTGGGAAGAAAAATACCAGTGGGAAAAAGTCTATGTAGAGGGAATCGTCAGTATGCCTAGCGAACAGACACTTGGAGTATTAGGAATCAAAAGCGATAGTTATGATATTATTCTGACTCATGAAAGTGGAGAAGTATATCCTGAAGTTAAAATTAATATAGGAGACACTCTTAATCATATGAAGCCTATCCCTAAATCATATACAAAAGATGATTTGGTCATTCAAGACAAAAATGGAAAAGCTATAAGAGTTGGCGATAAAGTACGTGTACGTGGCACAATTAATCAAGGTACACACACTAACTATGATACTAATGAAGAGAAAAAAGATTGCTTCATAAGTATAGGACGCATAGGAGAAATTGAGAAACTATAAGTTTCAACCTAATAATTACCAAATTACCTTTTTATATGACTTCGTTGATAAAAAAACGAAGTCTTAACTTTCAACCAGTTTTAATAATGATTTCAGATATTGGATTTTTCATAATGCTCTTAGGAGGCATTAATACACTTTGGAAACTACTTTGGCTCGTAATGGCTCAGAGCAGTATGGCAGGAGCAAAAATTTCTAAAAAAGTAGGCACAGACAACGAAAATACAGACGAAAATCTAGAAATAGGCAAATCTTTTTCTAAGCAACTTATCAGTGACCTTGTGCCAAGAGTAGCTGTAACAGTTATTGGTCTGCTAATGTATCTTTTAGGATAAAATGAAAACTAATTCAAATTCTTTTCTAGGAACATGGAAATCTACTGAGCAGATTGAAAGATTGCCAGACTACGGTCTAGACTTTTCAAAATGGATAGGAAGGGGAGCTATCCAAGGCTACTTTGTTTTTTCTGTTTATTACAAAGAAAAAGTCCTGACTGCTCAAGTAGATATTCCTATTGGTGTAGATAGTTATTTTTCAATTTATAAAGGAAAGTTTCAATACACAAAAACTCAAATCAAGATTTGGCAGAATGAACAAAATCCTATCAGAATAAAATATTCCTTTGAAGATGACTTGCTTGTTTTAAAATTATTTTCAAAAACTATTTATTTCAAAAAACAAATTTAAAAAAATGAAAAAACTACTTTTAATTCTATTATTATCAACTTTTATATTTAATCTAAAAGCACAAGACACAAGTGTAGAAAATTCTACATTCGGTATCCAAACAGGCTTTTTAGGTATTTGGGTACATAATGAAGTCAAACTTAGTAATAAAATTGCACTCCGAACAGAATTTGGTTTGGAAGGTCAGATTTATAAAATCGGAAGAAATGAAAACAACACAGCCAACTATATTCTAACACCAGTATTGACATTAGAACCACGCTGGTACTACAACTTGAATAAACGTGCTAATAAATCAAAAAATATAGAGGGAAATAGTGGCAATTTTTTATCCCTAAAGACAAGCTATTATCCAGACTGGTTTATGATTTCGAACGATGATGGGCTTCTGCTTACCAATCAGATTTTTGCTATTCCTACTTGGGGAATGCGAAGAAACTTGGGCAAGCACTTTATGTACGAAACTGGAATTGGTATTGGCTATGCTTACTATTTCACAAAGAAAAATGGATATGACGAAAACGAAAGTGGAGCAGCTATTAACCTTCATTTAAGAATCGGTTATCGCTTCTGATAGATTTCCAATTATTAAAATCTCTAATCAAAAACTTAACAAGACTATGGCAGCAGTACTAAAACAAGAAAAAGTAGGCTATCTAAAATCTAAAATCAGTCTTCTGCAAGGCACGCTTTATTTAACTGAAGAGAAACTTGTATTACAAGCCCACAAAGCTGGTGTAGGAGGTGGAGGTATTTTAGGGTTCTTTCTCAAGAAAAAAGTAGAGGAGAAAAATTATGGCTTTAATTTAGAGTTTTCTAAGATTAAAAGCATACAACAAGGAAAACAAGGATTGCAAAAAAACATATTAGAAGTAACAGATATAGCTGACGAAACTTATAGAATTGTTGTGAAAAACTATAGTGAGTGGGAAACAGAAATTACAAAACACCTAACTAACTAAAGTAATGAAACTCCAAATACTTTATACATTTATACTATCAGTATTATGTTCTTGTCAAGTATATTCTCAATCTGAAAAGATAAAACTATTTTTAGAACCGACTGTATCAATAGAACTAGACTCTAAATCATTTGAAGTAGAGGAAAGTAATGATGAAAATCGTAGTTACCTACTAGATGAAAATAAATCAAATTATACTCTAAGGTTCAGAGATAAGAAACTCAAAAATGTTTTTGTTGAAATATCTGTAGAATATAGTTCTGTTACTCCATCTAAAGAAGAGTTGAATATTGCCATTCAAAAACAAATAGAACAGTTGAAAGCCAGTGAAAAAATTCTTGAAATATCTAAATTAGATTATAAAGGGTTTGTTGGTTATGGTTCAAGATTAGAAAAAGCTAACAAAAAAGAACAGAATACTGGAGGAGTTTATCATAAATACTTCGATGGTGTTAAATGTGCTATTTTTGTTGGAGCAACAAATAATAAAGTGCCTTATGAACAAATACATGATAAAATTCTGAAACTTATAGATGGCATTACGATGTTCAAAAAGTCAGATTTTGAGGAAAAACATCAGCACATAAGAGAACAAATCATTATAAAAGTCGATAGTATTGGCAAGACTAAGACAATAAAATCTGTTGAGGCTACCTATGTTGCTCAAGTAATTGCAGAAGGAATTGACTCTGAAAAAATAAATGGTGTAACCTTGTATAATGCATCAGGTAGGTTTCAAGGTAGGTTTGAGTTTATTCAAGATGGAAAAGTGATAATTTTCACAAACGACTCTGAAAAAGGAAAAATCACAAAAAAATGTATTCTATATATTTTAGATTCATTTGGAAAGAAAGTCCAAATACCTTTTGAGTTTAGCTATTATAACGAGTAAAAACGCTAAGTTTAGTTTCAAATGATAAATAAGCACCAATTACATCACCAAAAGTATAAATCTTTTCTAAGAGAAAATAGACAAGACCCTATTACTGGAGATACTATCCAAGAAAATGATACTGTTGTAATTTGTGCTGTCTGTAAATCAGCTTTTTTAGAAGATTCTTGGAGTTATATGAATGGTCAGCATTGTAATCAATCATCAACTTTAAAAAAAATTCCTAAAGAGAATGCTCTTATAATCAAACAAGAAAAAACAAAACCTAAAAAAGCAAATAAACAAAAAAACACAGAACGAAATGAAAAGTATAGGAGTATTTCTTTATCACTTGCTGTTATTTTACCTATAGGCTTTTATGTATTCTGTATGGTCAACTATTTTAAACCAACAGATACTGGTTTTTTAATGACAGGAGTATTCTTGACAGCAGGTATTTCTGGAGTATTAATAATGTTTGTTGATTATTTTTTTAAAAATATAACTTAAGCCAAATTGAAACTCAAAGCAAACTGTATTAGTTCTGCACTTGAAGAAAAGCCACTTTTTTTATAGATATTTTTTTTATGTTTAGTAATGGTATGAGGAGATAAAAACAATTTTTCAGCAATTTCCTTTACCTCAAGCCCTTGACAAACGAGCTGAATAACCTCCTTCTCTCGCTTTGAAAACTCTTTGTAGAGAGAAAGTTTTTTTTCAATATAACTTGAAGAATCAAAAAGAGTGTTTACTTCTTCCTTAAAATCATCTACTTGTGTAATCGGACAAGTTATGCTTTGAAATATATTTCTTTTTTTATTAAGTTTTACACAAGTAAAATAAACTTGATATTCTGTCTGTCCTTTTAATCTCAATCGTTGAAAATAACTAAACGTTTTGCTCTCATCATTTTGGGCTGCAAATTTTAATAGAAGATTAACACATCTTTTTAGGTCTTCTGGATGCATAATATCAGTTAAAAATTCTGCTCCTGCCTCTTGTATTTCTTTCAATGTCTTGCCATACATCTGACAGCCCTTTTCTTCTAAATACAACAAGTTAATTGTATCTTTATCATTTTCATGATAGAAGCCTAAGAAATCTTCTGTACCTGTTTTTACCTCATCTATATTTTTCAGACGAGCAAGAGATTTTTGTATATCTAAAACACCCATATAATTAAATCTATTTTACTTGTGTATTTTGAATTTTACGGCAAAGTTATAAAATCTAAAAAAACTATGAACATTCATTTTTCTATAAATATTAATCTTATGATTTTTGATAGTGTGAGTAGATACACCCATCGCATCAGCCACACCTTGCAAGGAGTTTCCACCACATAAATACTTACAAACTTCTATTTCTTTTTTGGTCAGAAGACTAAATCTTTCCAAATTCTCTTTAATGAAGTTTACATTATCATAAATATCATTAATACTTTGATTGAAGAGTTCTAAGTCTTGAACAGGTACACTCAAGTTTAATATACGACTATCATCCAATATTTTTCCTCTCGTATAATAAAGCATTTCTCTATGAGAAGGATAGGTAACTCGCTGAAAAAATGAAACATGTGTCATCTCCTCTTGATTTGTAATATAATCTAAGTTCACATTAACTGCATTTGTCAAGTCTTGAGGGTGAACCGTTTTTTGTAAATAAGTAAACCCTTCTCTATTTAACTCTTCAATATCTATATCAAAATACTCTAGTAACTTGGTATCAGTTTCAATGACAGAAAAATCTTCTAATGAATTAATATGCAAATGACATGGAATATGTCTTGTTATTTCTTCAATAGATTTTTCACCTGCTTTGATTTGACGAGAAACTTCTTGAATACTAAACTGGTCAAACATAGTGTTATCTTTTTGTAAATGAGTGGAATACAAAATTAATAATTTTTAATAAAAATAAGAAATTAATTATAAACAGGGCATGTTCATAAAAAATAATTGAGCTTGTGAATATGTTTAATCAAATAAGTTATAGCATTTTTTTAACTTTGACAGTCCTTTCAGAAGGCTGTCAATAGTTGGAAAAATAAGCTCGTCTGTACCTAAACTATTGTCAGAGTTATTTTGGATTACCAAAAACTACTGACAAAGTTTTTATGAACATGCCCTGTAATTATAAATGACCCTTTTAAGATTTAGTACATTTATAACCAAGAACTCAAATCTTATTGTTTCACTTATTGTTTCATAGACTATACTCACAGATATATCGCTGCTTAATAAAACCAAGAAACCTTAGGGTTTATTCTAAATTAAACTCTTTCCAAATTAGCGTTTTAAGAAAATTTATTTTGAAATATGACAACAAATTTCTCATTTTTGCAGTATTAAGTAACACAGACTTCCCAGTTTGTGAATTAAACAAATATAGACACAGACTAGAAAATCTGTGATACCAAATGAATAATTTCCCACACATATCACAAAACATCAAAACTCGCTTTCCATTTTTTTGGATAGTCATGAGCTTGTTTTTGCTTGTCGGACATTCATTTACACCTCATTGTCATCATCAGCATGTAGTTTGTCAGTCAAACTCGGTTCACACACACAAAGCAGTGCCTTCAAACTTTTTTGCTTTGCTATATTCTCCGAATGTTGGAGAAGAACATTTGCATAATTTTACAGAAGAAGGTACTTCTGTTTCTAAAGAACTTCAAAAAATAGTTAAACAAACTTCTGATTTTACGACTATTTTCACAGATTTTTCTACTGCTCAAAATCATACCAAACAAGCAGTACTTTCTAGCAAAAATACATACATCTGTTTTTTTGCACACACTATTCAAGATATTCTTTTTAAGAATATTCCTCTTCGTGCGCCCCCAGTTTTAGCATAATCTTTCGATTTATTTTTTCGTGCATTCGTTTCCTCAGAAGCGAATCTATGCCGTTGTTGGTGTCCCCACCAACGACATAAAATCTTCAAAATCAAAAATTTTATGTTAGACAACCTAATCGGATTTTCTATTCGAAATAAATTCATTGTCTTTATAGGAGTTTTGGCTCTTATTGGCTGGGGAACATATTCTCTCCTCAACTTGCCTTTAGATGCCGTCCCAGATATTACCAATAATCAAGTTCAGATTGTTACTCAATCTCCTACTTTAGCTCCTCAAGAAGTGGAGCGTTTTATTACTACGCCTGTCGAACTCTCAATGGCAAATTTGCCAAATGTGGTTGAGGTGCGTTCGGTTTCAAAATACGGTCTTTCAGTTATTACGATTGTTTTCAAAGAGGAAACAAAACTTTTGGAGGCTCGTCAGCTCGTTAGCGAACAATTAACAGCTATTTCTGGTGAAATTCCTACTCATTTGGGAATTCCTTCTTTAATGCCTATCACAACAGGATTGGGTGAAGTTTATCAATATACACTCAAAATAGAAGAAAAATTTCAAAAAGAATATTCTATTACCGACCTACGAACGATTCAAGATTGGATTGTAAAAAGACAAATGGCTGGCGTGGAAGGAATTGTCGAAGTGAGTTCTTTTGGTGGAAATCTCAAACAATATGAAGTTTCTGTCAATCCTGCAACGTTGCAAGGTTTGGGAATTACGTTGAATGATATTTATGATGCTTTGGCGATGAATAACTCTAATGGTGGAGGAAGTTATATCGAAAAAACGCATTATAGATATTATGTCAGAACAGAAGGTTTGATAGAATCTTTAGAACAAATTCGTCAAATTCCTATCAAGGTCAGAAACTCAAAACCTATTTTGATTGGAGAAATTGCCAAAGTAAAAGAAGGATTTGCACCCCGATTAGGCGCAATGACACAAGGAGGAACAGGCGAAGCAGTTGGTGGAATTGTCTTGATGCTCAAAGGCGCAAATTCTTCAGAAGTTATAAAAAATATCGAAGAGCGTATAAAATTAGTTCAAAAAGCATTGCCCGAAGGAGTTAGTATTGTTCCCTATTTGGAGCGTTCCGATTTGATTGGAAGAGCTATTGATACCGTTTCGAAGAATTTAGCAGAAGGTGCATTGATTGTAATTTTTGTTTTGGTGTTGCTTTTAGGGAATTTTAGAGCTGGTTTTATTGTCGCTTCTGTAATTCCGTTAGCATTAATGTTTGCTTTTGGAATGATGAATCTTTTTGGAGTTTCGGCAAACCTTATGAGTTTAGGAGCGATTGATTTTGGGTTGATTGTCGATGGCTCGGTTATCATTGTTGAAAATGTAGTTCATCAAATCTACAAAAAATATAAAGGTCAGAAACTGACAGCCCAGCAAATGGATAATGCTGTTTTGGATTCTTCTCTACAAATTCGTCAATCGGCAGCCTTTGGAGAAATCATTATTTTAATGGTTTATTTACCAATTTTGGCACTTACAGGCGTTGAGGGAAAAATGTTTAAACCGATGGCAGAAACGGTTATTTTTGCCATTTTGGGAGCATTTATTTTGTCTTTGACGTATGTTCCGATGATGTCGGCTTGGCTTTTATCAAAAAACATAAAAGAAAAACACAGTTTTGCAGAACGAATTTCAAATTCAATTATGCAAGCTGCCGAAAATTTTTACATTCCTATTCTTGAAAAATCATTGCAATTCGGAAAAAGTATTGTAGGTATTTTTGTGCTTGTTTTTGGAGTGAGTTTGTATGTTTTTTTACAAATGGGAGGCGAATTTATTCCTACTTTAGAAGAAGGCGATTTTGCGATGCAGCTCACTCTTCCAGCAGGAAGTTCTTTAGAAGAAAGCATCAAAACCACTACGGCAGCCGAACAAATTTTGATAAAAAACTTTCCTAATGAAGTGCGTGATGTAGTTTCAAAAATTGGAACAGCAGAAATTCCGACTGACCCAATGTCTATCGAAACTGGCGATATTATGATTTTACTACATCCAAAATCAGAATGGACAACCACGCAAGACCAAGAAGAATTAGTAGAAAAAATGAAAACGGCTTTAGAGATTTTACCTCATGCACAATTTGAGTTTTCGCAGCCTATTCAACTTCGTTTTAATGAACTTATTACAGGCGATAAATCAGATATTGCCATTCGTGTTTTTGGGGAGAATTTGGATACACTTTTCAAATATGGACAACAAATAGGCACAATTTCAGAAAATATTGAAGGTGTAGGAGATGTGCGAGTAGAGCAAATTGTTGGACTTCCTCAGTTTGTAGTCGAATACGATAGACAAAAATTAGCGCAGTACGGAATTACGATTGATGAAGCAAATAAGCTAGTCGAAACGGCTTTTGCAGGTGGTTATGCAGGTACGATTTACGAAGGTGAAAAACGTTTTGACTTGGTAGTTCGTTTGTCTGAAAAGGATAGAAACAAGACTGAAACACTAGAAAATCTATTTATTTCGATTCCTTCCATTACAAATAATGTCGCTACTACTCAGCAAATTCCATTAAATACAGTTGCCAAAATCAAGCGCATTGAAGGTGCAGCACAGATTTCCAGAGAAAATACACAGCGAAAACTAACTGTCGGAATCAATGTCAGAGGGCGAGATGTAGAATCTTTAGTCAATGAACTTTCTGAAAAAATTGAGACTCAAATTAAATTACCTTCTGGTTATTTGGTTACCTATGGAGGACAATTTGAAAACCTACAAGCTGCAAAAGCTCGTCTAATGATTGCCGTTCCTGTTGCCTTGCTTATGATTTTTGCTCTTCTTTTTATTACGTTTGGTTCGCTTGAACAGGCTATTTTAATTTTTACTGCGATTCCACTTTCTGCCATTGGTGGTATTTGGGCGTTGTACTTGCGTGATATGCCGTTTAGTATTTCGTCTGGAGTAGGTTTTATTGCCCTTTTTGGAGTTGCTGTTTTGAATGGAATTGTTTTGATTGCTCGTTTTAATGACCTTAAAAAAGAGGAGAGTACAGAAGAAGAAAATCTGACTGAAACTTTATCATTAAAAGAACGCATAAAAACACGAATCATTCAAGGTACAAAAGACCGTTTAAGACCTGTTTTGATGACTGCCCTAACGGCTGCATTGGGCTTTTTACCGATGGCAATTTCGACAGCAGCAGGTGCAGAAGTTCAGAAACCTCTTGCAACCGTTGTGATTGGTGGACTTTTGACGGCAACCGTTTTGACGCTTATTGTTCTTCCTATTTTATATGGATTTTTGGAAAAACGTAGCCGATAGCTTCCAAGCTATCATTTAAAAAATTCTAAAAATATACTTCTTATTATTCTGACAGCTTGGAAGCTGTCAGCTACGTAATACATAAATTCTTAAAAAAATGAAACCATCAAAAATAATAGTACTTCTATTTTTTCTATCGATTCAGTTTCCTGTTTTTTCACAAACAGATTCTTTAAAAAAATCTTCTTTAGATAAAATAATTGAAATTGCTTTTTTAAACAATGGCTTATTACAAAACAACAAACTAGACATTGAAAGTGCAATTAGTCAGCAAAAAGGAGCTTTTTCTGTTCCCAAAACAAATATTTCTCTTCAATACGGAAATGTTCAGAGTAGTTATAATCGGGATGTAATGGTTACTATTACTCAAAATTTTAATCCTATTGGTTCGATTTCGGCAACTAAAAAAGCGTTTCAAGCACAAGAAATGAGTGCAGAAGCAAATCTGAATTATCAAAAAAATGTACTCAAAAATCAGATTAGTCAGTTGTATTACAAATTTGTCTTTTTTTCTCAAAAAAAATTTCTTTTACAAAAACAAGATAGCTTGTGGAAAACAGTTGAAAGAATCACAAAAGCTCAAACACAGGCAGGACAAACAAATAAAATGGAACTTCTGACAGCACAAAATCAGCGTTTACAACTGCTACAACAAAAATCTATTAATGAAAATGAATTAAAAATGACTTTTCATGATTTGCAAAAATTAGCTCAAAATGACCTTTCTTTCTTAGAAAATTCTATTTCAAATATAGATTCTAATATTAAAATATTGAATAGTTCTATTTCAAATTTGGTTGTTTCTGATTCCTCAAATTCAATACTTACTTACTTTGAAGCGCAAACAAATTTAGCTCAAAAAAAGATTTCAGTAGAGCGAAGTAAAGCAATGCCAGAGTTACATTTGGGTTATTCTTCTCCTACTTTTGATGGCGAAGTTGGTATTTATAACGCTTTTCAAGCAGGATTTTCTGTGCCTTTGGTTTGGCGAGAATATAATTCTAAAATTCAAGTTGCCAAAATCAAAGAAATACAAGCTCAAAATGAATTAGCGTATCAAAAAAATGCGATTTCAGAAGAAAAAAAGGCAGTTTTTATGAAATTACAAAACCTTCAGAGCATTTTGGAAAGCTATCGCAACCAGCAAATTCCACAAGCCGAAGAACTAACTAATTTAGCTCAAATTAGATATAAAGAAGGCGAAATTTCAGTTTTGCAACTTGTTCAAATTCAACAACAGACACTGCAAACTTCACTTTCTTATCTTGAAACACTAGAAAGTTTCAATAGCACATTAGCAATGTGGGAATTTTTGAATAATTAAAAAAACGTATCACAGACTTCCCAGTCTGTGCAAAAAACAAAATATTCTTCACAGACGAGGAAGTCTGTGGTACAAAATATAAATATAAAAAAATGAAAACGAACCTCATATATTCAGCCTTTCTTGCTTGTTTTGTGCTTCTTTTTTGGAGTTGTGAAAAAGATGCGACACACACACACGAGCATACTGAAAAAAGCACCACCAATGAACACCAATCAACGGAAGAAACCCATCCTATTTTTACAAATGAGCAAATCAAAAAACTAGGAATTGAAATAAATAATTCTTCTCTCAAATCAATTCCAACAATAATTGAAGCAACAGGAACAATACATTTGCCCCCACAAAATAAGGCTTTAGTAGGGAGCGTTTTAGGAGGAAAAATAAAACAAATTATGATTCATGAAGGGGATTATGTCAAAAAAGGACAAACGATTGCTATTCTTGAAAACCCAGAAGCACTCAAGATGCAACAAGAATATTTGACCGTTTCGGCTCGTCTGATAATGTTGGAATCTGATTTGGAACGCCAAAAAAATTTACAAACACAAGATGCCACCACTCAAAAGATTGTGCAACAAGCTCAAGCAGAATTAGATATGGCAAAGGCTCAAAAAGCAGGTTTACAAGCTCAACTAAATCTCATTAATTTATCTACAAAATCACTTTCTGCTAATTCTATTCACTCTACATTTTCTGTTCTTGCGCCTATTTCAGGAATGACGCATAATATTGTCGGACAGTTGGGAGAGTTTATAGATGCGAATAAATCTATGGTAGAAATTTTGAACGAAGAGCATTTGCATATCGAAATTTTGGTCTATGAAAAAGATATTGATGCCATTAAAGAAGGGCAAAAAGTAAATTTTATTCCTTATAATTCGCCAACTGCAAAACCTGTTGAAGCTGTTGTTTATTCCATTTCAAATACGATTGATGCAATTACTAAAACGGTAAGTCTTCACGCAGAAATCAAACAAAAATTAGCTACCATTCTTAGAGATGGAACACTTGGAAAAATAACGATTGAAAGCAAAGGACAAAACCGTCCTACTTTGCCAAAAGATGCTTTGATTCAAGAAAGAGAGCAGTTTTTTGTATTTATTCAGAAAGAAAAAACAGAAAAAGGAATTGAATTTGATAAAGTGGAAATTGAAATCTATGCACAAAATGAAGATGAATTTCAGTTTTTAATTAAAGATAATTCAATCCAAAAATCAATTTCTGAGCTTCTTTTTGTGAGTAAAGGAGCATATTATTTGAATGCTTCTTCGGCTGAAACGGTTGGACATTCGCATTAAATTAATCTTTCTTTGCTCGTTTCCAACGCTTATGCGTCCAGAGCCAATTTTCAGGAGAATTGCGAACAGCTTCTTCTATTCTTTTTGAGTATTCATCAAGAATAGAAAAGTCTGTTCCACTCTCATCTGGATTGTAAGGAGGAGTTCGCATTAGTTCTAAAGAATATAAATAATGCCCTCGTTTTGGCTTCGTAATTCTTAAAAAATAAATGGGTAAATTAGATTGAGGCGCAAGACGAGCCACACCCACAAAGAAAGGAACTTCTTTTCCAAAAAAGTTAGTCCAATACTGTCTATTATTTCCTGCTGGCGTTTGGTCACCTACCAAAACATAACCTACCGAAACATCTGTGGGTTTGACAATTTCTCTATTTGAAACTCTCATTTCTAAAGGAACTGCGCCAAACTGTGAACGCATTTTATAAATGAGTTCTTCCATTTTCTTATTGGCTAATTTTTTATAAATAGGCTTCACAATCGTTTCTAATTCTACCGAACAGGACAAACTAACCCATTCCCAACTCAAATGATGTGTTGCCAAAACAATAATTGATTGTTTGTCTTTAGCTACTGTTTTGGCTATTTCTAGTGATTCTGGTGTCGGACGAGTGCGCCTAACAATTTCTGCTTTCGAAATATGGAAAGACTTTAGTATTTCAATAATAAAATCACAAAAATTTCTGTAAAAAGCTCTTGCAATTTGTTCTCTTTCTTTCTGTGTTTTTTCAGGAAAGGCACGATACAAATTATCCAAAACTACTTGCTTTCGATATAGTTTTCCGTAATAAACCACCACAAAAAGAACATCAGAAATTCTATACAAAAACCAAAAAGGGAGACGAGCAAGAAGTTTTATGAAGAATGGAATCATAAATAAGGAATGATAAATTATTAATTGTAAATGATAAGCGAATACAAATCGCTTCATTATTTACTCAATTTTAAAATACGGATTGCACCTTGTAGAACCAGAAAAAAGACAATCGTTCCGATAATCAAATCAGGCAGACTTGAACCCAACCAATTTACCAAAACACCTGCTATTATCACTCCTACATTAATTATTATATCATTTGATGTAAAAATTAGACTTGCTTTTATATGTACTTCTTCTTTACTTTTTGATTTTTGCATCAAATAAAGACAAATTCCATTGGCTAGTAACGCAAAGAATGAAACAATAATCATAGTCTGAAAATTGGGTAGTTCTTCGTTTTCAAAAAACCTTCTTAGCACTTCTATAAATCCCAAAAAAGCCAAAATAATTTGAAAATATCCTGCTATTTTTGCTATTTTTTGTTTCTGAATAAGCGATTTTCCTACTGCAAAAAGGCTTATTCCATACACAAAAGCATCTGCCAACATATCCAAACTATCAGCAACCAAACCCATAGATTTAGAAATAAACCCTGTTGTACTTTCAATTACAAAAAAGGCAAAATTAATAGCTAATATAATCCAAAGGAGTTTTCTTTGCTCTTTATTCTGACTTTGATTTTCTGTAAAATTATTTTGTGCTGTATGCTCTGTTTTTACTTTTTTTGCTCCTAAGTTTAGTTCAGAAATAGCTTTTTCTATGCGTTCAAATTCTTTTTTTTGTTGCTGTTCTTCTTCATAAAAAACAGTCAGTTCACGATTCGGAATATCAAAATCAAGATTTTTAATACTTGAAATAGCATCCAACTTCATACGTATCAGATTTTCCTCTGACGGACAATCCATTTTTGTAATCTTAAAAAGAGTTTTTTGCATAAAATCTTAGCTTTTTATCTTATTTTCATTTTATTATCCAAATTAGCTCTACCCGAAAGAAGTTCTGAAAAGCTATAATTCAAAACTACTTCATTTTTGTCATCAGAAGAATAAGTAGCTTTTTTATTAGAATATTTCTTTATTTTTCCTTCTGTACGAACAATAAAAACATAAGAAGCAGACTCAAAAACATAATCTTGAAAACGTTTTGTTGCTTCATCTTCTGGTGTTTGTTGTCTTTCTTTTGCTCTATCTAAAAGAGGTTGGAGGTAATGTGTATTGTTTCTTTCAAAAGTACGTTTCGAAAACTCAAAAGCAGGTTTTGAAGGAGCAGGTTCGGTATTGAGTTGATTGAGCGCAGCCGTAAGTGAGGCTACATTATCAAAATCAAAACTAAAACCTGTGAGGTAATTTTCGTAATCTGTATTGTACTCAACATGAGTAATCCCTCCAATTTCAGAAAAACTCTCACTACTTTTCTGAATTACATTTTCAATATTGGCAACAAAGTTTTTTTCTTCTTGAGTAGAATCTGTGAGAGAAGTAGTAACAGCTATTTCTTGTTTTCGTCCACTTAAATCTACAGTCAATGAATATGTTCCTGAACCATCTTTTTTGATATAGACTTCTTCACGAAGCTCAAAACAAGAGGTAAGTGTAAAAACAGAAAGTAACACAAAAGCAAATTGTAGTAGTTTTTTCATTGAAATTTTCCTTTTAAAAATATTTTATTTCAGAATAATACTCAAAATTACACAAATACAGTCATTTTTTTAGATAAAATTTCATAATTGGTTATTAATCTTCTTTTACTACCATTCTAGTTCCAATCGCATATTCTATGCAACGTATTTTTGCACATTTGTCTTTTTTCTTGTGTTTTTGGAGTAAAAGAGGATTTTCTTGTGGGTCTATATATACTCTCAATGTTTCATTTTTAGTAGATTTATACGTAAAACCTTCATAATGTTTTCCATTCAAAAATGTTCTTGCTAATGTGTCATTTTCTTGATTCAATAAAAATAGTCCACCTGTTTGTTCCAAATTACCATTTGAATTTAGAAAAAAATAACGTAGCATATAATCAGAATCTTTTTCTACATGAATATCAACTAAAAAAGAAAATTTGCCTTCCGTAATTCTTTGTTTTTTATTTTGATAAAGAGTATATCCAGGAGCTAGTTTTTTGAGAGTAATACAACCTATAGGCTCATAATCACAACAATTTTCTACTATTCTTAAATTTTCAATTTTTTCCTTTTCAGAAAACCCAAAACAGACAAAAAGAACACAAAAAAGTACTATTATTTTTTTCATAATTTTATCAAAACATTCTATTTCAGAAATTGATTTTACTTGAACAGACTGGGAAGTCTGTTATACAGTTAAATTACAAAAAAATAGTCAATTATGGAATTTGGGAAATTACAAGATATAAGAAATGTAGATTTTACGCTACCCGACGACCACCTAGAAACAGAAGCCTTTTTATCAAAATTAGAACCTACACAAAAACCTATTATACGTGTCGCTGCACCTGTTTGGGGAACGCCTGAATGGAAAGGAATTTGGTATCCCCAAAAAGCAAAACCCAGTGATTTTTTATATCATTATTCACGTCAGTTTGATTCTATTGAGCTTAATGTAACCCATTATCAAATTCCACCAACAGAACGAATTTTGAAATGGAAAGAAATGACTCCTAAAGGATTTTTATTTTGTCCCAAGATTTATAAAGGAATTAGCCACCACAAACAACTTGTAGAATGTGAAGAACTGACAGCCGTTTTTTGTGATAGAATGGCACTTTTTGGGGATAGGTTAGGCATTTGTTTTTTACAACTTCCTCCTCATTTTTCGCCACAGAAAGCAGGAGTTTTAATCAATTATTTAGAAAATTTTCCTGTAGAAACTCGTTTGGCTGTGGAATTTCGTAATAAAGATTGGTTTGCCTCAGAATTTAATACACAAGATGAACAAACTAGAGAAGCAGTAAGAGAAGTTTTTTCGGTTATGCGTCGTTATGGTTTTATTGCTCTTATGACCGATGTTGCTGGTAGGCGTGATGTAATGCACATGCGACTGACTTCTGAAACGATGATTATTCGTTTGGTGGGGAATTATTTAGACAAAACGGATTACGAGCGAATGGAAGATTGGGTAGAAAGAATGGACAAATGGGTAAAAGCAGGACTAAAAGAATTTCATTTTTGGCTGCATCAACCTGAAAATATCAAAACGGCAGAAATGGCTGTTTTTCTTATTCAAAAACTTGTCTAGTCCTGAAATAGTGTTACAGGTTTTTAGATAAATTAAATATAGATCAGGCAGTCTTTAGATTGTCTGATTTTTCTTTTTTATACGTTCTTATTCGAATGTTTTCCTCTTGATGTGTTTGTTGTGGTGTTTGCATGTAGAGCGACCAATGAGGTCTTTCTGTATTATAAATTTCCACACTTTGTTTTACCACTTTTTGTAAAAACTTCAAATAAGTTATTTGTGAGTCCAATAAAAACTCTTGTTTTAAAATTCCATTCACACGTTCTGCAACAGCATTTTCGTATGGGTCATAGCATTCTGTCATACTACAACGAACACGGTTTTTAATTAAAATAGTTTGATATTCATCACTACAATATTGAACCCCTCTATCTGAATGATGAATTAGTTCTCGTAAAGGATAGTTTCTGTTTTTCAATGCCATTTTCAAAGCATTTGAACAACCAACTGTTTCTAAACTATTAGAAACATCATAACCCACTATTTTTTTTGAATACGCATCTGTAACCAATGCTAAATACATCGGATTCTCCCTTGTTCCAACATAAGTAATATCACTTACCCAAACTTGCTCTGCTCGTTCAATTTTCAAATTTGCTATCAAATTTCTATGCTTTTTGAAACGATGAAGTGAGTTTGTAGTAACATGATACCTCCGTTTAGGTAAAATAAGAAGATGGTTAGCTTTTAAAATAAAAAATAGTTTATCTCGTCCCACTTTCAAGGCTTTCAAAGGAGCTTCTAAAATATGATAGAGTTTACGAGTACCAACTCTTGGCATTTGCGCTCTAACCTTTTTTACTAAATCAACTACTTTTTGAGCCAACTCTTTACATTTTTTCGTTCGCAATAAAGAGTAATAATACACCCGTCTAGTTATCCCAAGCAATTTACAGGTTTTACTTATACTTGTTGCATGCTGTTCACTAAATGAACTAATTACTTGGGTTTGGAGTTTTTTCGTATCTGAATTTTATATTCCTTTTCTGCTAAATCAATCATCATATCAAACAAAATAGCCTTTTTATCTAAAGTAGATAGCTCTTCTTGTAAAGTAGCATTTTGCTTTTTTAGATGACGAATTTCCTGTTCTTGTTCTATTAAACGTTGTTCTGCTGTTTTCATAGGACGAATTACTTTATAAGAATGATCAAAATTACCATATTTATCAAGCCAATTCACAACTGTTTTTCGGCTCTGAATACCATAATTCCGTTGGGCTTGAGTGACTGTAAAAAGACCTTGTTCAATTTCCTTAACTACTTGAAGTTTGAATTGCATGGTGTAGTCTTTCTGTGTACGTTTAACATATTTACGTTCCATAATAAAATTAGTTGTGTAACACTATATTAGGACGACACAACTGAAAGAAAAAGGATATTCTGATATAAATCCTCCAAAAGAAATTAGAGAAGAAACAAAAAATGATATGCCTTCGCTTTTTTAGATAAAAACAAAAAAATCCTTACAAAACATAAAGTTCTGTAAGGATTTTTGATTTATCAAAAGCTATTTCTTATTGCATTCCACCTGCTGCGCTATATTTTTGAATAGCATCTGTGAATATTGTCTGACGTTTTTTCAGATTATCCAAACGAGTTTGGTCGCTATCAGAGAATTCTAATTTTACATCATTTCCATCATTATCAACTACGATTTTTCCTTCTTCTTTCATAATTGATTTTTTGGCTTCCAAACGCTGAATTTCTTGTGTTGTCATGGCATCTAATTGACGATAAACTGACATCAAAACACGCATCTGAATACTACTACGCTGAACTAAATCACTATAATTAAATTGATTCAAATTATTTTTATAGACAAAATTCAGATTACCCATAGCACGACTAGAAATATCTTCTGCAAGTGCAAGAGCTTTATCATCTGCTTCTGCTAAGTGATAGAGTTGAACAAAATAAGGTTCGTAATAACTATACGGAACATTCATAACAGGTAACTGTTCGAAGGCTTTATCCATCGTTTCAATAGCCATTTTCTTATCTCCACGTTCAAAGTATTCTTGTGCCAAACGGAAATACACTTGACGGAATTGCGCTCCGAATTTTTTGTACTCGTCGTCGTAATAGCCTTCTGTTTGCATTCCTCTAAATTGGAACTCATCAACAGCCTTTTTCATTTCTTCAAAATTAACTTCTCCCAAATCTCCATTACTTTGTGCAGCAATCGGCATCAGACGATACACCATTCCATCCATTTGAAGATATTCTCTCAAGTTAAAATTGATTGTATTGGCAGAAGTTTGATTGAAATAAATCGGACGTTCCCATTTATTGGTCGCAATTAAATCTAATAATAAAAGGTCATTTTTATAAATATTATTTCCTTTAATATCAAATTCCATTCTTTCAACAATACGATCTTCCTTGCCTTTTGGAATAAATCCTTTTGACAAAACAGTTTGCTTATCAATAGCTAATGCAAATTTCTTAGAAAGAAGTTTTCCTGTACTACTTCCATCTTGTAACTGAACCATTACTTGAGGGTCTTCTTTTTTCAGAAGGTCAAGATATAATTCTAAATTAACAGGCGAATTAATATTTTTGTCTTCTGAACCATCTCTATTTCCGATATACATCAAGTAATCATTTTTTCCTTGAATATAATCTTCTCTTTCTAATGAAATTGGAATTGGAGGCGAATCGTTTACTTGGCTTGTCATTTGGTCAGCATACCAGTCTGTCGCAAAGTAACTCAAAACGGCTACCCTAACATCAGTACGGAAACCTTCCACGTCTTGCACATACCAAAGAGGGAATGTGTCATTATCTCCACCAGTAAATAAAATTGCATTTGGCTCACAAGCTGCTAACGTATTTCTAGCTTGATCAACTGACAAATAACGTCCAGTACGATTGTGATTATCCCAACCTTTTACACCCATAATAGTAGGAATAATAAAAGCAACAGCCAACGCAGCACTAGAAGCAGCCATTCCAGAAGTATATTTTTTCAAGAAATTAGCTATGGCAAGCATTCCCAAACCTATCCAGATGGAAAAGGCATAAAACGAACCTACATATACATAATCACGCTCACGAGGTTCGACTGGAGGAGAATTGAGGTAAAGCACAAGACCAATTCCCATAATAAAGAAAATCAAGAAGGTAATCCACCATCCTTTTTGGTCTTTATTGGCTTGAAAAATAAATCCTAAAATTCCTAAGATAAGAGGCAACATATAAAAATTATCTCTTGCTTTATTAGTCGCTAAATCTACTGGTAGTTCTTTTCCTAAATCTTCAAACGGATGAAGCCAGCCAGCTTCCTTATCATCACTTTGTCTTCCTGCAAAATTCCACATAAAATATCGGAAATACATGTGTCCGAATTGATAGGTAAAGAGGAAGTTTATATTATCAGCAAAATTTGGTTTTTCTCCATCTTGTAATTTTAGCCATTGTTTGTAAAGTTCTGGATGATTACCTGTTTGGCTATAAACACGAGGCATAAGCATATTTCCTTTATTGTCGTAAGTAACTTCAAATTTATGGTCATATACTTCATACTTTTCATTTCCTTTACGATACATAGCAGCTCCAATATCCTGTCCTGTACGCTCCGAAGCAAATGTTCTTCCATAGACAAGAGGACGGTCACCGTATTGTTCACGTTTTAAATATGAAACAAAAGTCATTACATCTTCTGGATTATTCTCATCAATAGGAGGATTAGCATTTGAGCGAATCAAAATAAGTGAATAGGTAGAATATCCTATCATTATAAAAGCAAATGACAAAAGAGCTGTGTTTAAAGGTACATTTTGTTTTTTGATAGAATAAAAAATTCCCCAAACAAGTGCAGCAAAAAAAGCAATAGCAAAAAACAATGCCCCTGAACCAAACGGTAAACCAAATGTATTCACAAAAGCAACTTCAAATTTAGCAGCAATAGAAGGTAATCCTGGAATAACACCGTAGGTAATCAAAACTACAATTCCTGTTCCTGCTAAAAAGGTCATTATCCAACCTAATGTACTTTCCGTTTTATATTTTTTGAAATAATAAACATACGCCAAAGCTGGAAGAGCAAGTAAATTCAAAAGGTGAACACCAATAGAAAGACCTACCAAATAAGCAATAAAAATAAGCCAACGGTTAGAGTCTCGCTCATCATCAATACGTTCCCATTTGAAAATTGCCCATACTACAATCGCTGTAAAAAATGACGACATTCCATAAACCTCAGCCTCTGCTGCCGAAAACCAAAACGAATCTGAAAAAGTATAAGCCAATGCACCAATAGCACCACTACCCAAAATCATTATTTTTTCAGCCAGTGTATAATCATTTTCTTGTGCATCTAAACCTTTTTTAAGTTCTGTTTCAGTTTTTGCATCCATTACTTTTTGTAAAGTAGGACGAACAATACGACGAGCAAGCATCGTTATTGTCCAAAACAAAAACAAAATCGAAAAACTACTACACAGAGCAGAAAGCATATTTATCCAAAAAGCTACTTCCAAGACATCTCCTAAAGCAAAGAGAGAAAAAATACGTCCTACAAGCAAAAAGAAAGGCGCACCAGGAGGGTGAGGAGCCATTAGTTTGTATGAAACAGCGATAAATTCTCCACAATCCCAAAAACTAGCTGTGTTTTCAAGAGTGAGTACATAAACAGTAGTGGCAATCAAAAAGATTAGCCAACCTACAATAGTATTAAGACGATTAAAACCCATTTTTTTTACAGTTATCAGTATTTTACAGTTATCAGTTACCAGTTATCAATTATCAGTAAATATACTTTGATAATTAAGTTAATAGTAGTCTGACTTTTTTTAGAAATTTCTTTTCAAGACACGAAGTTACAGTTATCGGTAAACAATTACCAGTAATCAGTTAAAACCAATTCTATAAGAGTAATATGTTTTAAATAAAAGTTTCTTTTCAAGACACGAAATTAATAAAAGTTTGGCAACTACTGTATATAATTGAAATTAAATTATGGTAATTTAGAAAAAATGAGTGTTTTACTTGCCAATCTTAATTTCATTTACTTCTTAATTCTGAAATCTAACTTCTAACTTTGATTTACTCTCCCACAATAACAAAAGCACCCCAATAGTACGGATTTGGGTATAATTTTTTGAGTTCTAGTTGTGCTATTCGTAAGGCTTCTCGTTTTGGTTTTCCTTTTAATATGGCTGTATAAAAATAATTCATGAGCAGTTGGGTAGCATTATCATCCACTTTCCAAAGGGACATCAAAACATTTTTTGCACCTGCTTGACGAAATGCCCTTTGCAAACCATAAACACCCTCTCCTCCCTCCACATCTCCCAAACCTGTATCACAGGCCGACAAGACGACTAATTCTGTGTTTTGCAAATCCAAATTCATTACCTCTTCAGCAGATAAAATACCATCATCGCCTTGTAATTGAGGATTCTGACAGCCTGCAAGTAAAAGTCCACTTCGTAGAAAAGGATTTTTGAGCAAATTTCTGTCTTCTGAATCTTGTAGGTTTTTAAGTTCTGAATCAGAGGGTTCATCAATAAAAAATCCATGTGTAGCAATATGAAGAATGGGAGGAGAATGAAGTTTTTTTATATTTTGTTCGTTGGCTTGTTCATTTTGAAGAAGTAAAGTAGGTATTTTCTTTTTTTGAAATAAAGCATTGATTTGTGAGGTTTCAATTTTTGTTCCCTCTAAAATAGTAACTGATTTTTGATGCCCAATAATACGTTGCAAACCGTTATACTCAGAAACTTCATTTTTTAATATTGGTGTTTTTATAGAATCTGTTTGTATGCCTCGTGTTGTGCTTTTGGTAAAATCTTTAGGTTTTATATTAGGGCGAATATCATACGTAGGATAACCAAAAATATAAACTTGCGTTTGTTTTTTAGCTTCTACTTTGGAAGACAAATTTAATTCTAAAGATAATTTTAAAGGCTTTTTATTTTTTATAACGACATCTGTACTACTTGCCAAAATTTCGATAGGTTGTTCTTCTATCAAATAATCTTCTGTTTGAGTATTATAAAGGCTTTGCAGACTTATTTTGTGATAAATTCCGTCAGGAGAAAAATAAATTTTATTAAATCCTTTTGGATTTATTTTTAGAAGTTCCTCATTGATTGGTTTCCAATAAAAATTATATGAATCTTGGTTATCTAACTCAAAAATCGTCGTATTTGTATAATAATAAAATTCTGTTTTTTCCAATTCATTTCCCTTTTCTAAAACCACCACTTTTACTTGAGAAGATTTAGATTTGTTGGAAGGAATAATTAGAGCTGCATAACTTACTTTACTCTCTTTTTCTACATTTGTACTAGAGTTTTCGTAACGAATCATATCAACCAAAACTTCTTTTTTATCTAATGCTGTTTGAATGGTTTTTAAGTCATGAATTTGATTATGCAAAGGTTGATTTATTAAGCTAGATTTTTTGGAGAGTTCTCTTTCCATTTCATTGATTTGAAGTTCCATTTTAGCTAAATCTATCTTTTCTTTTTTTCTTATTTCTAAAGGTAATTCTATCGCCTTAGAGTAGTTTGTACGTTCTTTTTTCCATTTTTCAAACAAATTTATCAGCGTTGTATCTTTACTTGCCAAAATTTGATTCTGCATTTTTTGAGTAGAAGAAAACAAAATACCTTTAGAAAATAACTGAAGGTTGACCAAATCATCTAAAATAGAATGTTTTGGATTGTGATTATGATATAAAATTGCAAAATCTGTAAAATCATAGATATACTTTTTGAAACTAATACTATACTGTTCTTTTTCATCTTCTGACAAAATAGGAAAAATTAATTTTAACTGGTTTGTTTTTAGCATTGTAGCCTCTTCATATAAAGGTGCTGCTTTTTTATACTCTTTTATTTCCTTATAAAAACTGGCTAAGTTAGCACAAGAATTAGCATAATCAGGATTTTCTTTTCCCAAAACCATTTCACGAATGTTTTTGGCTTCAATATATAATGGTTCTGCCTTGTCATATTCTTTTATTATTTTATAAAAACTAGCTAAATTTTGACACGATTTGGCATACAAAGGATGTTTTTTACTCAAAACCTGTTCTCTTATTTTTTTGGCTTCTATATAAAGAGGTTTAGCCTTTTGATAAACTCTTTGTTTGACATAAAGATTTGCCAAATTATCACAGGTACTGGCATAAGAAGGATGTTCTACTCCTAAGATTTCTTCTTTTATTTTTTTTGCCTCCAAATAAAGTGATTCAGCTTTTTCATATTCTGATAGCGAACTATATAAATTAGCTAGATTATTACACGAAGTAGCATAATCAAAGTGTTTTTTACCTACTGTTTTTTGCCTTATTTTATGTACTTCCAAAAATAATGGCTCTGCTTTTTTATGCAGTCCTTGCTTGAGATAAAGTAATGCTAAATTATTTACCAAAACAGTATAATATCGGTGTTCTTCTCCTAGATTTTTTTTGACAACTTCTTTGGATTCTATATACGCCAGTTCGGATTTTTCATACTTTCCTTTATCAAAATACAATAAAGCAAGATTATTATTACTTGCTGCATAATCCATACTCTCTTTTCCAAATAGTTTTTCACGAATTGATTTTGCCTCTATATACAAGGATTCAGCTTTTTCATATAATCCTTGGCTGTGATACAAAATCCCCAAAATATTACAAGAGGCTGCATAATCACTATTTTCTTTTCCTAAAACAGTCGCTCTAATATTTTTTGATTGAATATAAAGTGGTTCAGCTTTTTCATACAAGCCTTGTATCCGATACACCATTGCTAAATCGTAGGCTGCCGTAGCGTAGAGTGTGTCTTGTTTGCCAAATTGATTTTGAGCTACTTCTAATCCTTTTTCTAAAAAAATAAGAGCTTCTGCATAATTAGATTTTTTCAGAAAATTATTTCCAATACTATCCAATTCTTTCCAAGTAAAAGCATCAAGGCTATCTACTTGTATTTCATTATTTTCTTGAGCATACAAATAATGTGTGCTTTGAAACAGAATTAGCAAAAGTATTACATATTTCATTAGAAGTTGAATAGATTACAATAAAAACATAATTATTTAAAAATACTTCTATTTATTTTTAAGCTCTAATTTATAAAAAAACTTTAGTATCTCTTTTAATAAATTTAGCAAAATAGACACCAACAAATTATAAAGTTAGGACATGGCTTTATTTATTTTTCTTTTGAGCGTAATAATCTTCTACAAACTCACTTATTTTCTGCCCCAAGACTTTATTGAGATTTTCGTAAGATTCAAACGTCCAGCCAGCCACATGAGGTGTCAAAATTACATTTTCCATAGCAATCAATTCTTCAAATTGCTCTTTTTGCAAGTCTGTAAAGTTTTTTAATTTTTCATTTTCCAAGACATCCAAACCAACTCCCTTTAGTTGCCCATTCTTCAAGTGTTTTAAAAGTGAATCTGTATCTACAACTTCTCCCCTTGAGGTATTAAAAAAAAAAATAGGATGCTTAAAAGTGGAAAAGAAATCATCATCAGCAAAGTAAAAATTCCCATTTTCTCCGTTTATTTCATCATCTAATGGAATATGAATCGATACAAGACTAGCCTTTTCTTTCAATTCTTCTAAAGTAACAATTTTTGCAAAGCTATCTTGTATTTTATTTCTTTTATCGAATGCCAAAACTTCACAACCTAAAGCATGCAGCTTTTGAGAAAGTAGTCTGCCTACATTTCCATAACCTATTATTCCAACTGTTTTTCCTGCTAATTCTGTTCCTCTGTTGGCTTCCCTTTCCCATTCAAAATTAGATAGTTGATGCTGTGCCTTCTTAAAATTATTCAATACTGAAAACATCAATCCTAGAGTATGTTCAGTAACAGCATTTCGGTTTCCTTCAGGAGCAGTAAGTAAAGTGATGTCTTTTTTAGCAAGCAATTTTTTGTCTATTCCGTCTGTACCCGAACCTACACGAGCTATAAAAATTAACCCTTTAGTGTAATTTAAAAAATTATCATCAATAGCAAACCTACTTCTTAGGATTAAACCATCAAAATTTTGTATTTGATTTAGAATATCGCTATCTTTCCAGTCAAAAGCATAAGTATATTCTATTTTATTATTTAAAAAGTGAAATTTAAAAGAGTCATGTAGTTTGTCTGCAATAAGTACTTTTAGTATTTTTTTCATAAAAAATTAAATTTTATTTTTAATATTGGTGCTTTTTTTGAGATAATAGAAAATAATTTTGTTATAACAACTACAAATGTAACTTTTTCAAAAAGCCTGTCATTTGTTAAATAAGTGAAAATTTAATAAATTAATATTAATTTTTAGCTGAGAAATCTATTAAATAAATCTACTTTAATTTTAAAATTTATCCTAAATTTACCCTAGACTTTTCCTTTTTAAATCTAAATTATATGTGTTATACAGAAGAACAGTCTGCTAATAATCCAAATCAAGGAAGTATTCGTACTTTTATTGATAAAATCATCACGACCTATGCACAAGAAGATGAATTGATTCGCAATGTAATTGAATCACGTCTTTTTTTAAATGGCATACGACCGACAGAGTACAATAATGATACTCCTGATGATACAAAAATTTTGAGCAAACTCAGTAAAATAGAAAAAGAGTTGGCTAAAATTTTTGACTAAAAAGTTTTAATACGAGATTAAATATATCTATTTACTTTCTACTAGTATGCCCACTACCTCAAATTTATCGAAAACATTTTCATTATGAGGAGCATCATTTTGAAGTTCTGCTGTAAGGTCTTGCCCTGCCCAATGCTGATAATGTTTTCCCTTTAACCATAGCCTAGAACTAGAAACATCATAAATTAAGTTTTTATATGCACACCAAATTTCTGAACGGTCTTGTCCATTTTGAAGAGCAAGTTGAGATTTAGTATAAAAAGGTAGGTTTTCCTTTTCTAAAGGAGATAAATCAGTAGCCATAAACTTCATTAGTATTTTTTTATCAATACAATTTTGTGTAAATTAAGAAACATTTTTAAGAGAAAAAACTTGTAGATTATAATCATCTCTACACTCAACTTCAAAATTATCAATTATTTGAAATGGGCGCAATTATTTTTATTTGGGAAGTAGCCTTACTTAGTTCGCTTTTAGTTTTGCTTTTTATGATGCAAGATTGGAGTGAGTTTGAGTTTTTCAAAAAATATATAGAAAAAAAACAACGCAAAAAAGACGAACTAGCAGCCGAGAAATTATTAGATGATTTGCCAAAAGGAATAACAAGATACAAAGAGAAAGAAATTTCATAAAAGTAAAAAATACTAACAACTCAAAAACCATTTCTATTATACAGGAATGGTTATTTTAATTAAGCAACACTTTATTACTAGAAACAGAAAATCTATAAATTTTATAAAATGACTCGCAAAATTACTAAATCTTCTCAAAATTTATATTTCTTTTATTGTGAGTAAAATAATTGTATGTATTTTTGAACCGTGAAAGAACGCATTGTAATTATACCGACCTACAACGAAATCGAAAACATCGAAGCTATTATTCGTGCCGTATTTTCGTTGGAACTTCCGTTTCACGTCCTCATTATTGACGACGGTTCGCCAGACGGAACAGCTTTGAAAGTTAAAGAACTTCAAAAAGAATTTATTGATTCTCTTCATATCGAAGAGCGCAAAGGCAAGCTAGGCTTAGGAACAGCCTATATTCACGGTTTTAAGTGGGCTTTGCAACACGATTATCAATTCATTTTTGAAATGGATGCCGACTTTTCGCACAACCCAAAAGATTTAGTTCGTCTTTATAATTCTTGTGCCACAGAAAATGAAGAGGGAATTAGAAATGATGTAGCGATTGGTTCTCGTTATGTGCAAGGTGTAAATGTCGTAAACTGGCCTATGAGCCGAGTTTTGATGTCTTATTTTGCTAGTATTTATGTCAGAACAGTTACAGGAATGCCTATTCACGATGCAACGGCTGGCTTTAAATGTTATCGCAGAGAGGTTTTGGAAACGATAAATTTGGATACTATAAAATTTGTCGGTTATGCCTTTCAAATAGAAATGAAATTTACAGCTTGGAAATACGGTTTTATGGTGGGCGAAGTTCCTATTATTTTTACAGACCGAACAAAAGGAACATCAAAAATGTCGTCAGGGATATTTAAAGAGGCTTTTTGGGGGGTTGTTCAAATGAAAATTAATAGTTTTTTTAAGAAATATAATAGATAAAGTCAGAAGTCAGATTTAAGAAGTTAGAAGTAAATACAAATTAAAACCTATTAAGTAGTTATAAAAAATTAATAATACATATAACTGATTAGCGAGTGATTTATATAATTTGGCTTCGCCGAGCTATCGGTTTTAAGATGAAATTTAATATAAATACAAACAAAAATAATAATATCGTTTTAATACTTATTTAATTTTTATTGTATTATCCTGTAATTATCATAAAAATCACTTGCTAATAATGTCTTACTTATAGTACTGGACATGAGTTAAATTTTTGACAAAAAAAGGACAGAAAGAGTTAATTTAGAAGTGTGAAAACCAAAAAACTCTATTCCGTCCTGCTGAACAAATATACAAAGGAATTTTCAGATATTCCTATCCATTATGTTCACGCTACTTTGTTGCTTATTAGCTGTATTCTGATAAAAGAAACTGTTAATCTAAACAAATTAAAAAATCAAGTAGGTATTTTTTTAAATTCTCCTACTGTTCAAATTGATTCTCATTATAAACGGCTTACTCGTTATTTTTTGGATGTCTATGTTCAAAAAACACTATGGAAGCTGATTCTAGTTTTTAGTATAGGCTCTTTTTTGAATAGAAAAGACATAAAAAAAGAAATTTTCTATCTAGCTATGGATGGTAGTGTTTGGCAATTAGGGGAATATACCTATCATGTTTTGGTCTTAAGTGTTATTTATAGAAAAATGGCTATTCCTATTTTTTGGATCAATTTAGAACGAAAAGGTAGTTCTACTGTTGCTCATCGTAAAAGTTTATTAGCATCGGCTTTATTGTTATATCCTTTTTTAAAAAGATTTACAATTTTAGCTGATAGAGAGTATAAAGGTAGAGTTTGGTTTAGGTATTTAGAAGAACAAGGATATACTTACATTATTCGTCTTTGTAAGGGAGATTATCAATTAGAAGTTAAAAAATACCACAGCTTACTTAAAAAAGCTAAATCAGGCAAACTAGTAAGCCAAGAATTTGAAACTGACTTTGCAAAAAAACTAAAAATAGTGATTTCTTATAATGCTCAAGCAGCAAAAGAAAGTGAAAAGTTTGTCATTTTATTAACCAACAAATATCGTTTAACAAAGGAGAAAATTAGTGCTATCTATTATCTCAGATGGAAAATAGAGTGTTTATTTAGACATTTGAAAACAAATGGATTTCATTTAGAGGAGTTAGGAATGGTAAACCCAAGAAAAATTCGTGTTCTAATGGCATTAGTAATTGCATCTTTTTTACTCTGTATCTTAGAAGGAGTAAAAACAAAACAAAGAGTAAAAAAAGACAATGAATCCTTTTACGAGTCTGTTTTTAGAATCGGATATGGAAAAGTAGTATTTTATGCTACTTCTATAGACAAAATATTAAAAATAATAACCCAATTAGTGCAAAAATCTAAAACTCAAAATACAACCTAAATTAACACATGTCCAGTACTGTATGTCTTACTACTTATTCATACTCTTTCTGAAAAGCTCCATTTTTCAAAATTACAGTCTGAATTTTATTGACTTTGGCTTCATTGGAAAGTAATTTTATTCTTGAGCTATAATTGGTATCGTCAAAAACTATATACTTCATTTTAATGTTTTTGAGTTCTGCTAAGGTATAAATCGGATTATTGCTTATCCAAACTATTTCTATATTGTCTAATTTGGGGAGAAATTTCGTTTCTTTTTTCAGCCTTTTATTCCACAACAAAATCGTTTTATTGTTCCAAAGAATGATTTTTCCTCCATTCCAATCACGAATTTGTACTATTTCACTTTTTACTTCTTCTTGATAAACAGAATCCAAGTTAATAAGGCTATTTTCTATTTTTCCATTTGAAAGCAAATCTCCAGTAAGCCAATAACTTTGAGCTTCTTTATTATAAAAACTTGCCGAATCTAAAAGTGTAACACTTCTTCTTCCTTCTTGCAAACTAAGAGCAAAACCTTTTCTTATCTGATAAAAAACCAGTCGTTTTTGATTTTCTGCATCTATATTTTTGTATAAATTTACTCCAAAAAACAGTAAACTACACAGCAGAGAAAAGTATAAGAAAATCCTTCTTGGCAAAACAAAAAACCAGAATAAACCTATCAAAAGCGCATATAAAAGCATACTTTCAGCAAAATTAATTCGGATATTCTCCAAAACTGAAACAGGCAGTTTTTCTATCCCAAAAACTAAATAATTGACAGCTTGTATAATAAATGACAAAGCTATTCCTAAAAAAGAACTGATTGTCATACTCAAAAAACTAGACAAAATCACAGCTATTGCACCACACAAAATCACAATCGCAGCAGGAATAACTACAAATCCTGAAAGCCAAAAATAAGTAGGAAATTGATGAAAATAATACAGACAGATTGGAAAAGTAATAAGTTGTGCAGCTATCGAAACGGTCAGTAACTCCCAAAAATACTTGATAATTTTGTTAGGAGGAGTATAAACTTTTGCTAACTTGGGTTGAATAAGTACAATTCCCAAAACAGCTAAATAAGAAAGCTGAAAACCAACTTCAAAAAGCATATACGGACTAGCAATCAGCAAAATAAGTGCAGAAAGAGCCAAGTTATTATAAATATTTGAACGCTTGCTAAACGTCTGACCAATCTGAATAATCGCAAACATCACCGAAGCACGCAGCACAGAAGGAGAAAGCCCTGTAAGAAAAGCATAACCAAACAAAACGCTCAAAATCAGAAACAAATAAAGGTATTTCGTTCTTTTATCTTTCTTCAAAAATCCAAATATAAAAGCGATTAACCAACTCAAAATACCCACATGCAATCCCGAAACAGCCAAAACATGGGTTGCACCAGCAGAACGATAAGCATTTTGTACTTCATTATCAAGACCATCTCTGATTCCTAAAAAAAGTGCGCTTGCTACACCATAACTCTGTTTTGAAGGCATCGTTTCTCTCAAAATACTATCCGAATACATCCGAAAATCAATCGCTTTTCTACGAAATTCTTGTAGAAGTGTTAAGTTACTTTGAGATTCAGATTTATTTTGATTATTTACTAAAACAACATCATACGAATTGATAAAATCTTGATGCCAAATATAATGGTATTTTAAGTATTTTTGATAGTCAAAAGAAGACGGATTTTCGGGTGGATTGGTCAGAATAGGAACACCTTTTATCAATAGTTCATCGCCAAAATTATAAACCTTGTCGGTATTATTTATGAAACTTGTATCGTTTAGAAATTCATTTTTTTTGAGATAAACCAATACTTTTCCTTCTGCAAGTTGCCACGTTTTTTCAGTACGGATTTTTTCTATTTCAAATTCAAATTTATACGATTTTTCACGTTCTTGAATCTCTGAAACGATTTTTCCTTGATAAGCTAAAACTGTTTTTTTGTTGTTTTTTAGGTGTAAAGGGCGTTCTTTTGGCTCTACATGCGAAACCAAAGACATTCCCATTCCTACAAAAACGGTCATTAAAGTCAGTAAATGAAACCAAGAAAAATGAGTTTTTGCAGTAGCTCTCAATAAAAAATGAAGTCCCAAATAAGCCACCGAAAAAGTAGCTAAAATTCCCAGTGAAAAAGCTAAACCAATTTGAGAATATTCGCCTATTAAAATCCCAATAATCAACGCCAAAACAGGGCGTATAAGTGGGTACGAATCCCAGCGAAAAAGAGGTTTGTCTCGTGGATTCATAGTTTATTATTAGGATTTGGAGTTTATTTTAAATTACAACCGTCGTTGAGGTTCAAATGAAACCGTCAACGAGGATTTTTATTTTTTTTCTTGAAAACTAATTTTTTCTACAAATTTATCATACGTTTTTTTTTCTTCTTTTGGATAACGAATTTCAAAAGAACGAAAACCAGTCGGCGTTTTTTCTGTACGCAGATAATATACTTTTCCATTCTCAAATCCAGAAATCACAAAGAAATTAGGTTTGATTTTGTCATTGAGGGTTTGATATTCTACCTTTCGACTTTGAGAAATATATTCTTTTTCCTCTTGTAAGGTTCTATTTTGTCCGTTTACGCTACCCCAAACTAAGAGTTCTATTTTTCCACCATCAATATAAAAAATCTGTCCATCATTACTCTTCGAACTTCCAAACGGCTCAAAAGCAGCAGGATAATCCAAACAATACTCAAAACGCTCATTGCAATAGGTGGATTGACTAGAACAAGAAAGAATTGTAATAGGAAATAAAAACAAAAAAAGATATATAATTATTTTAATTTTCATATCTTAAAATTATGGAATATTTTTGATAACTGGAAAATTATTATTCAATCTACCAAAGTTTCTTTCAAAACTCTCTTAACTTTTTTGATTGTCTTTTTTCTTAGTCTTCCTACTTTTTTTACGATTCTACTCTCATCGACTGTTCTAATTTGGTCAATGGCAATAGAGTTTTTCTTTCCTTTTAGCTTAAAATTAATTCTAGTAGGGTATTTTCTGCGTTTTGAAGTAATTGGACAAACAATTAGAGTTTCTAAAAGCTCATTACTATCATTTGGAGAAATGATTACACAAGGTCGTATTTTTTGGCTCTTCCGACAATTTAGCGATAATTTTGTAATTTAGCTTTCCTATGGATACTACTACAATAGAACTATTATTAGGATTTTCAGATTTTTCAGTAACAGAAATAGAGTCTTCTAAAGAGCGTTTGACTATTTATGGAGAAAGTAATTTGGAAGAATCTATGTGTCCGCACTGCTTAAAAAAGTGCAAAAAAGTAACTTCTACTTCGGAACGTATTATTCGTGACCGAAATATTTTAGATAAAGAAGTTTTTTTACACTTAACTTCTCGTCAATTTCATTGTGAAGATTGTGGTCGTTATTTTCAAGAAGTCTTTAGTTTTGTATCTAAGCATAAAAACCAAACGCATCGTTTGGAAAAATATCTTTATTTATGTTTGAAAGACAGTAGTTTCAAGGAGGTTGCTATCCGAGAAAACATACTTTGGGATGTTTTAAACGGTATTTTTAAACGATACAGTCAACGTGAAATAGACGAACACTTAGATTACTTCCCCAAACGTTTAGGTATTGATGAATTTGCCTATAAAAAAGGAAAAAAAGAGTATGCTGTAGTTTTGGTAGATTTAGACACAGGTTTGGTTTGGGATATTTTAGAATATCGCAATAAAGAGTATTTAAAGAGTTATTTTTTAGCTAAAGGAGAGGCTTTTTGTAATGGTATTGAAGTATTTTCTTGTGATATGTGGGAGGGATTTTCCACTACAGCAAAAGAAGTATTTCCTCATGCTGATGTAGTAATAGATCGCTTTCATTTTTTTCAACACTGTAACAAAGTACTAGATAAAATTCGTAAAGAATTGCGACGAAAAGATGCTAAAAATGTGCATTTCAAGCAAATTAAATGGCTTTTATACAAGGCTTGGAAAGACCTTACTGCTAAAGAAAAACGAATTTTACTGAAAGCATTTAGGTTTAGTTCTGTGCTTAGAGAAGTTTATTTTATAAAAGTAGAATTACAAAATATATTTAATACTGATTTAAGTAGACAAGAAGCTCAGAAATTACTAGATCAATGGATAGAAGCAGCTCAAAAAATAAATCATACAGCTTTGAATAGATTTATAGGTACATTTAATTCTTGGAAAAATTATATTATTAATTACTTTGAAACTAGGTGTTCTAACGGAATTGTAGAGGGAGTTAATAATAAAATTAAGACCATCAAAAGGAATGTATATGGCTTTAGAAACTTTCAAAATTTGAGAGCCAGAATGATAGTCAAATTTATATAATCGCTAAATTGTCGGAAGAGCCTATTTTTTTTATTTCACTACCCTTTGTTGGGTTCAAATTTACAATGACTATATCGTATTGTTTCATTTTTGATGATTGAATTGAATCATAATTACAACATAACTACACAAAAAATATTATTATTCAAAATAATCTAGTTTTTTTCAAAGCATTCTCTTTTTTGCTATTTCAAAGTACTCTTTATCAAGTTCATAACCTACAAAATCTCTTTTCAACTCCATACAAGCTACTCCAGTAGAACCACTTCCCATAAAAGGGTCTAAAACAGTTTGGGCTTCAAAAGTAATTAGTTTTACTAAATGCTGCATCAGTTCAACAGGCTTTAGAGTCGGATGAAAATTAAAATCATCTTTCTTTTGTCTTACCTTTGGCACTAAAAAAAACTTATCATAACCATCTTCAAAAGCATCTGTTCGGATAATATTTGCAGGAATCCTTCCTTTTTCATGAGGATTGTGTCCTACTTTGCCTTCATTCTCTTGGAAAGGAATCCTAGTTTCTTCAAAATTTAAAGCACCTGTTCCATATTTTATAACATTTTGAGCTACTTTTAATCCTTCTTCAATTGGTTTTTGAATCAAAATAATAGGTTCATAAGCAGGCTTGAGTCCTAGTCCTGCGCCATCATATTTTTTTCCTAGTTCAGAACTTGGGGATAATTTGTGATGTTTATCTGTTTTATAACTTTCTGCTCCGTCTTTTTTGTAGCCTTGTACGTATTTATACTCTCCTATTTTTTCACTTTCTACACCTAGTTCTTTATCTACTGAAAGTCCGACATTTCTGCTTTTAGGCATTCCATTGAGATACGACCAAAATAAAACATCTTTTATCAAAAAACCACTATCTTCTAAATCAACCATAAGTCGATGCATCAGCCTAACCGAACTAAAAACTAATCCAAAACTACCAAATTTCATTTTTTTGAAACTATTTTTCCATACTTTTTTATTTGGCAAACTCTTATCCCACTCATTTTTTTGGTAAGAAATACCATACGGAGGGTCAGTAATAAGGGCATCGATAGAATTATCTTCTATTTCTTTTAGTTGGTGTGAACTTTTATTGTGGAGTTGAGGCATTTTTATAAATATCATTGATGGTTGTATGAACTTACTCTAAACTATTCTTTATATCTTTTAAAAGGCTTTAAATTAGGATATATTGTCTCGTCCTGAAATAGCGTTACAGGTTTTTAGATAAATTTCATGAAGTCCCCATCTAGTCCAAGATAAAATCTTGAACTAGAAACGTATTAAAAAGACCTCTCTACCTTTCCAAAAGAAATATAGAGAGTTTTTTTGGGTTTAAGATTTATAATTATTCAAATCTACAGTTACAATATCTATTATTTCAGAAAGATGTTCAAAGTCTTTATCTGTGGTAATTAAAGTAAGATTTAAAATTTTTGCAGTAGCTGCAATCCACAAATCGTGTTTCCCCATATTTCTAGCAGAAAAAGACGATTTTTTGCCTTCCCATTCCCTCAAAATCCCTTGACTATATGCTTCTAGTTTTGCAAAGGTTTCTACAATTTCTGTAACATTTATATCTGCAACCAAAAAATTATCTAGTAGTTTAGCTAGTTGTTCTAATTTGTTCTTACCCCATTTGTTGCGATAAGCAATAGATTTTATTTCTCCCAAAGAAACAACAGAAATAAGTAAATTATTCTCACTTGAAAACAAATCTAAATCTTCCTCTAACCTTTGCGTTATTGTCGTATTTCGAATGTAAGTCAGTAGAATATTTGTATCAAGAATATAATTTTTCACTTAAATATATTTATAATATTGGATTAGATTAGTCTAGCATTTCTAAAAGCTCATCTAATGGTTCTGTAATTTGAATGGCATTTGCTTGTTCAAAAAAACTCTGCTTAGAAATAGGCTTATAATTTTGTTCTTTAATTAAAGTTTCAACGCTAATTTCTTTTCTCATAGGTCGTACTACCTTATCCCATATATCTTGCTGACCCATTTGGGCTTCTAATTGAGCTAGTAATCGTTCATTTTGTAACAGAACAATTTGCTGTATAAGATTATATTTTCGTTCCTGTATCATAGATGTTCAGTTTTTATTCCTTTTTTATTTAAAGAACGACGTAAATGATAATTGGGTTATATAAGTTGTTGATATTGACTACATCAACAACTTATAAAATTACTACAAAGGCAAATTCCCATGCTTTTTCCTTGGCAAAGAATCTACTTTATTTTCTAGCATTTTGAAGGCACGAAGTAATTTTTGACGTGTTTGTTCTGGCAAAATCACTTCATCAATATAACCTCTATGCGCTGCACGATACGGATTAGCAAATTTTCGGTTGTATTCGTCTTCTTTTTCTTTTAGCTTTTCAGCAGGATTTTCGGCTGCTTTAATTTCATTTTTGAAGATAATTTCGGCTGCTCCTTTTGCTCCCATTACGGCAATCTCTGCATTTGGATAAGCATAATTCATATCTGCGCCAATGTGTTTTGAGTTCATTACGTCATACGCACCTCCGTAAGCCTTGCGAGTAATGACCGTAATACGTGGAACAGTTGCCTCACTAAAAGCATATAAGAGTTTTGCACCGTCAGTAATTACCCCATTCCATTCTTGGTCTGTCCCTGGTAAAAATCCTGGAACATCTACAAAAACAAGCAATGGAATATTAAAAGCATCACAAAAACGAACAAAACGAGCTGCTTTTTTACTTGCATCAATCGTCAAACAACCTGCTAAATTTGAAGGCTGATTCCCTACAATTCCGATACTACGTCCACCAATTCTACCAAAACCAACTAAGATATTTTCAGCATAATTTTTATGTACTTCTAAAAAGCTATCTTCATCTATCGTTCCTTCAATAATTTCACGCATATCATACGGCTTATTGGCATCTTCAGGAACAATGTCATTCAAAACAGGACGGAGTTCGTCGTCTTTTGGTTCATAAGGATAAACTGGCGCAATTTCTTCGCAGTTTTGAGGAATATAAGAGATAAGTTTTTTCAAATTTTCAATACATTGAACTTCGTTTGCACACGAAAAATGAGCTACACCACTTTTTGTACTGTGCGTACTTGCTCCTCCTAATTCTTCGGCAGTAACTTCTTCATGCGTAACCGTTTTGACGACATTTGGTCCCGTTACGAACATATACGAGGTATTTTCTACCATCATAATAAAATCTGTAATGGCAGGAGAATAAACAGCACCACCAGCACAAGGTCCCATAATGGCAGAAAGTTGAGGAATTACGCCTGATGCTCTTGTATTTCTATAAAAAATATCTGCATAACCAGCCAACGAAACAACACCTTCTTGAATCCTTGCACCACCAGAGTCATTTAGACCAATAATAGGCGCACCGTTTTTCATTGCCAAATCCATCAATTTACAAACTTTTTCGGCATGTACTTCTGAAAGTGAACCACCAAAAACAGTAAAATCTTGCGAAAAAACATAAATCAAACGCCCACTTACCGTTCCATAACCAGTAACGACACTATCGCCCAAATAATGTTGTTTGTCTAATCCAAAATCTTTGGCTCGGTGCGTCACAAAACGTCTAATTTCTTCAAAAGAACCTTCATCTAAAAGTAGCTCTATGCGTTCTCTAGCTGTTAGTTTTCCTCTTTTGTGTTGTGCATCAATACGATTTTGTCCACCACCGAGCATTGCTTCTGCATTTTTTCGGTCTAAGACTTCGTTTGGAGTATTTCCGTTGTATGGGTTTTGTTGGCTCATGTGTTTGTTTTATATTTTTAAAATTCTTAATGACTTTTTGGTAGAATTAGCGAGTGATTTTTTATGATTAATAGGATAAATACATAATAATAAAGAATTATAAAAAGACTATTTATATAAAAATCAAATTCGTAATTCGTAATTCGTAATTCGTAATTCTAATACTACTTTTCTTTAAAAACAATACGAATCGGCACACCTTCAAAACCAAAATGGTCACGTATTTTGTTTTCCAAAAATCGTCTGTAAGATTCTTGAACGTGTTGAGGATAATTGGTAAAGAAAGCAAACAAAGGTGCACTTCCTTGAAGTTGCGTAATGTATTTGATAGAAATATTTTTTCCACGATGAACAGGTGGTGGCGTTCTTTTAATATCTGGTAATAATACATTATTGAGTTTTGAAGTAGAAATTTTTGCACTTCTTTTTTCATACACTTCAATCGCTTTTTCTATACTTTGAAAAACTCGTTGTTTGGTTAGCATTGAAGTAAAAATAATTGGAATCCAAGAAGCTGTTCCCAGTCTTTCCTGCATTTCTAATGTATATTCATGTGCCGTTTTGGAATCTTTTTCTACCAAATCCCATTTATTGGCAATAATAACAACTCCTTTGTGTCTTTCTACTGCCAAACGTATTAAAGTCAAATCTTGTCCTTCTAGCTTTTGAGTGGCATCCACCATAATGATAGAAACATCACAATCATCCAACGCCTTCAAAGAACGCATCACTGAATAAAATTCGATATTTTCTTTTACTTTTGCTTTTCTTCGCATCCCTGCTGTATCAGTCAAGATAAACTCTTGTCCGTAGGCTTTGTAATGTGTATCGATAGAATCTCTTGTCGTACCCGAAACATCTGAGACGATTGTTCTTTCTTCTCCTAAAAGGATATTCAAAAATGAAGATTTACCAACATTTGGGCGACCTAAAATAGCTATTTTTGGCAATCCTTCGTTTGGATTTTCTTCTCCTACTTCTTCAAAATTTTTGACTACTTCGTCTAATAAATCACCTGTTCCTGTTCCTGTTTGAGAAGAAACACAATATAGTTCGCCAATTCCTAAATTATAAAACTCGGATGCGCTTGTTCTGTGTTCAAAGGTTTCTACTTTATTTGCTACTAAATAAAGAGGTTTTTTTGAACGTCTTAATACTTTTACAAATTCTTCATCAAGAGGACTAACTCCGACGTGTGTATCAACCATAAATAAAATTACACTGGCTTCTTCCATAGCAATTTCTACTTGTTCTCTTATGGCTTTTTCAAAAACATCTTCTGAACCAACAACATAACCACCTGTATCGATGACTGTAAAAAATTTGCCGTTCCATTCACTTTGTCCGTAATGCCTATCTCTAGTAACGCCACTTTCATCATGCATGATGGCTTTTCTTGCTTCAACTAAACGATTAAAAAGAGTAGATTTACCGACATTTGGTCGTCCTACGATGGCTACAATATTTGACATAATTTATTTTTTAAGGAAAGTTAATTTCCTATTTTTTACCTAAAACCAACCTTTGGTTTTTACTTTTTCTATTAATCTACAAAATTACATAACTCTTTTGGACTTCTAAAATTGATTGAGTAGTGTTTGGGAAATAGTTTACTTGTTTTTTTAAAAAAATCCTCAATATTTTGATTTTATATACAATTTTATAAAATAGCAAGCGCAAATCGACTAATAAAATGGATATAAAATCCTATATTTGAATAATTTTATAAAAATAAATTGAGCAAATTATTCCAATGAAAAAATTCTCTCCCTATATTAGTGCTGGTTTGGTAGCTTCGATGTTTTATGTGTTGTATCAGCTCAAACAAGTAAGTAATACGATGCCTAAATTTGCTGACACACTTCATCATACTACTGTTCTTTTATTATTTTCTATTTGTGGACTTCTTGCCCTTGCATTAAGTTTGAGTGGTTTTAAGAGTAAAGGTTTAGAGGATGGATTGAAATATGTTTCTTACTTTGGTTTTGGTGGTTCGATTATTATTGTTTTGGTGGTTTGGCTTCTTCCTTTTTTTGTGTAATTTGGGGAGAATAGAATAGAGGTTTAGATTTGGAGATTAGGGAAGTACACTTCATTTTGAAAATATTTTTTTTAAAATTCAGTATTTGTTATTTCATTGGTAATTGAATTTTACTGATAACTGATTACTGGTAACTGGTAACTGATTCTATGGAGAATTTGAATTTATTTTGGGAGCGATTGATGGATGATACTCTACTAGCTTCTTTTGTAGGTATTGCAAGTCTTTTTTTTATTATCATCTTAATTGCCTTTTTGAAGGTCGTTTTTACGGCTGATAAATCTGAAAAACTAGCGTATAGACGTTGGCGAAATGGTCTTTGGGGAGAAGAATATCTCACTCAACTCAAAACAATGACAGAAAGCACGCAGCAAACCATCGAAGCTTTACGTACAGAGATTAGCGACCGAGAAGAAGATAGTGTACAACGACTGCAACAAGCACAAGCATTGGAAGAACAAATTACTGAAAGACAGCGTATTATTGAAGAATTAGAAGCTCAAAACAAACCTCCTTTTTCAGTTTCTACCTTTTTTATTGGTTTTACTGTCGGTATTATTCTTTTAGGGGTTGCCTTTGCAGTACTTTATTTCTTGCAAATTATTCACTTTTAAGACAAAAAAGCAAAGAAATAGGTAGTTAAGTGATTGATAGACAATTCAGAAATTGAAAATCAAATTATATTATTGTATCTTTGCAAATTGAAAAAAACACGTTGTGATTTGAATAAAAAATATTTTATAATCATCTCACTATCAAACCTTTAAAAGTGCCTATTTTATGAAAGATGCACTCCATAACTCACTCAAACGCTTGATAGAAGAAGGAGGAACACAAAACTTTCTTATTATTAATCTAGGAGAAAACTATTATATCCAAGTAGCTGGAGAGTTCTATTCAAGTCATTTATTGCTTGAAGCAGTTTCTAATCATTATCTTCCTTCTGACAAACAATTAAGCACTGTTTTACAGAAAAAAACACTTGATTTAGGCTGGGAAGCTCCCAAAGGAGAAGGAAATTATAGTTATAGAGTTAGTATTAATTCGGCAGAAGAATATAATTCTTGTATTGAGTTTATTCATAAAACAGCTAAAGAAATTTTTGATGTAAATGATATAGAAAATTCTATGATAGAATTGAATCTTGAATAAAAAGTAGAATAAAATAAATATAATTCTCAAAATGTGTTACCCAAACTGTTAAAATGAAATTCATTCAAATGAAAAACATAAATCTTTTATTTCTCTTAATCTGTACTTTATTAGTTACAGGTTTTTTTAGTTCTTGTAGTAAATTCACAAAAGCGATGTCAGACCCAAACTGGCGTGAACGTGATAAGGTAGCTCAAAAATATTATGAAGAAGGCGATTATTATCGTGCAGGTTTGTTGTGGGAAGATGTTGTTCCAATAGTAAAAGGTGACCCACGAGCAGAAGACATTCAATTCAAATATGCTTATTGCCATTTTTATCAAAAGCAGTATCTTTTATCTGCCTATTATTTCAAAAACTTTTATTTTACCTATCGTAGAAGTCCAAATGCACCAGAGGCTTATTTTATGAATGCTTTCTCGTTGTATAAAGACTCTCCTCGTACACACCTTGACCAAGAAAGCTCAAAAGAAGCTATTCAAGCCTTTCAAGATGTAATCAATACGTATCCAGAAACGGATTATGCCAAAAGAGCTAGTAATCATTTGGACGAGTTAAGAGCAAAATTAGAGCTTAAAGCCTTCGAAAATGCAGAGTTATTTTATAATTTAGGTCGTTATAAAGCTGCTGTAATTGCACTAGAAAACTTTCAAAGAGACTTCCCAGATGCTCCACAACTTGATGAAGCAGCTTTTTTGCGTTTTAAATCTGAGTATGATTTGGCAAGAAATAGTATTTATAGCAAACAAAAAGAACGCTATGAGATTTCTAAAGAATACTATTTCTATTTAATAGACCGTTATCCAAACAGTAAATTTGTCAGAGATGCCGAAAATATCTATGGAAATATAGAAAAAGCTATTCGAAATATAGAAAAAGGCGAAGTTATCGATACAAAAGAAAAAGACAAGAGAGACCCTAAAAAAATAACTACTTCAGAAGGCTCGGCTGGAGAATCTGAATAAATTAAATATCTAAAAGAAAACTTGCGTTTCTCTTTTTTAAAAGTTATACTACAATACAACAAAACAATTTATATAAATATGTCAGCTAAAAAATTCAATCCTCGTCGTGTTCAGACAGCTAATCTTCATACTCGTGATGTACAAGCTATCATTGCAGCGACTGGTAATCTTTACGAATCTATTTCTGTAATTGCAAGACGTTCTCGTCAGATTTCGACAGATACAAAAGAAGAATTAAATCAAAAAATATCTGAATTTAATGTAGGAACAGATTCTTTGGAGGAAGTTTTTGAAAACAAAGAGCAAATTGAGGTTTCTCGCCAATATGAGCGTATGCCAAAATCTACTTCTTTAGCAACCGATGAATTAATGGAAGGAAAACTATTTTATCGTTATCGTCAGTCAGAGGAAGGCAATCCTTCTTTGTAAATTGAGATTGATTAAATTTAAAATACAGTCAAAAACAAAATCTGACTGTATTTTTTTTGTATAAAATTTCGTAAAACAATGATTAATCCGTAATTTTCAGAATTATTCAACGCTATTAATTAACACTATTAATCATTTAATTTATTTGAATATCAACTATTTACATCTTTTTCAAAAGATTTTTTTTTACAATCTACTTTTAAGTAATCGTATTTATATCTAAATGCAAACATCAACTACTAGCAAAATCAATAATACATTATTTCATCAAACAGAATCGGATACTACTTTTCATTATAGTTCTGATTTTTTGGAATGGCTCAGAACTGAAGAAATTAGTTTGGCTATTTCTACTTATCAAACTAACAAACTTTTTTTGATAGGTAGAGATACAACTAAGCATCTTTTTGTTTCTGAAAAGTCATTTGATAGAGCTATGGGTTTGCATGTAGAGTCTGAAAATTCTTTTTATTTAAGTACTCGTTTTTTGCTTTGGCGTTTCGAAAATGCCCTTGCAGAGGGTCAGATTCATAAAGAAGCAGATAAGGTATATATCCCTCGTCAAGCATTTAATACTGGAGATTTGAATGTTCATGATGTTTCTGTTGATGAAAATGGAGAAATTGTTTTCGTGAATACTCGCTATAATTGTATTGCTAAAGTCAGTCAAAAATACAATTTTAAGCCTATTTGGATGCCTCCTTTTATTAGCAAAATGGTTGCAGAAGATCGCTGTCATCTCAATGGAATGGCTATGCGTGATGGTAAACCTCGTTATGTTACTGCAATTTCTCAAAGTAATTTGTTAGATTCTTGGAGAGAACATAGACAAGATGGAGGAATTGTAATGGATATGGAAACAAGTGAAGTACTTGTTGACGAACTTTCTATGCCTCACTCACCTCGCTATTATCAAGATAAAATTTGGGTTTTGAATGCAGGGAGAGGAGAATTTGGTTATGTAGAAGACAATAAGTTTATTGCTATTACTAAATTAGATGGTTTTTTGCGTGGATTGGCTTTTCATAAAAATTATGCAATTATAGGGCTTTCAAAGCCTCGCCACGAACGTACTTTTACAGGCTTGCCTTTAGATGAAATTTTACAAAGCCGAAATACAGAACCTCAATGTGGCTTTTGGATAGTAGATATTAATACAGGAGAAATTGTTCATAAATTTGAAATAAAAGGAGAGGTAGTAGAGCTTTATGATGTTCAAGCACTTCCTAATGTAAAACGCCCAAGTAGTCTTGATTTGACTTCTGCTGATGTTACACGCTATATTTCGATAGAAGGAGATGACAATACAGTAGATTTTAAGGCACTAACAACCTTAGATGAAAAATCTAAAGATTCATTTCAATCTCCTTATTCTCTACCACAGGTTACTTCTTCCAAGAATATCCAAAAGCAACAAGAATCTCTGATCTCTTCACCTTTGCAAAATAATAATACCCCTATATTAGATCCAAATATTGCCGCAACTTCTGTAGAAGATATAAAATATCAGATAGCTTCTAATATACCTATAACACAGATAATCAAACAATTCAATACATTAACATTTCCAAGATTAGATCTACAAGCTAAAGTAAAGAAATTTAATGAGCCTTTATTGGTTATTGTTGCTCGCAATCAACAACAGTATATTGGAGCAATACTGATAGAATCTCATTCTAATGTCATATCTAGAATATTAAGTTGGTATGTTCTTCCTCCTTTTAGGGATTTAGGTATTGGAAAAGAATTATTGGTTCGTGCTGAAAAAGTTTTAAGTCAAAATAAGTTCAATAGCCTTCATATTAAATATCGTTCTGATTGGAAAAGTGCTGAGAAAATTACTTCTATTTTTAAAAATAACAACTGGGTAAAACCATCTGTCGCCTCTAGTCTATATAAATTTGAAATAGAAAAAACGGCAAAGGCTTCTTGGGTTAGGAAAGAGCATAGGAATACAGATATTGAAATGTTTCAGTGGAACACACTTACTCAAGCTGAAAAACAAAAAATACAACATAGACAATCCACTACAGAATGGTATCCAATTACAGTTGATCCTTTTAGTCATGAAGGTAGTAGAGTTGATATATTGAGCTTTGGATTGAGATATAAGGGAGAAGTATTTGGTTGGATAATAGTACATTCTATAAAAACTGATACAGTAGAATTTGGTCATCTATTTATAGATAAAGAAATACTAGGTAAGGGCTTAGGTAGTTATATTGTGTTTTTAGAAACTCTTTCTAAAAGCCTTCTAAAAGCCGAAGAAGAGGGATATAAATACGGTTTGCTTCAAATAGAACAAGGCAATGCTACCATGTATAAATTTATAGATAGGTATTTACGCCCTGACCTAATCACAGAAACTGACCATATTAGTACTCATAAAAACTTTAATGAATCTAATTCTATAGAATCAAATAAAGTCAGTACTTCAAAAATTAGTTATAAAGTATATCAGCTAAATGTTGATGATGCAATTAGTCACTTTAACAACCTTTCATTTCCTAGATTAGATATTCTAAAAACAACAAGACAATTAAATGAACCTTTAATTATAATTAATGCTCAAAATGATAATCAACAAATTGGTACAGCAATTATAGAACTACAACCTAATGGATCTGCTCAATTATTGAGTTGGTACATCTTACCTCCTTTTAGAAAAATGGGTATAGGACGAGAATTACTTTCTCAATCAGAAAAATTACTACGCAAAAATAAATTTAATAGCATCCATTTAGAATATCGTTCAGATTGGACTAGTCTTTCTACCTTTGAACATATTTTGAAACAAAAAAAATGGGAAGAACCCAAAGCTAAAGTTTATTTGTGTAAATCTTCCATGGATGTAATCTTAAAAGCCCCTTGGATGAACAAATTTAACCTTCCTACTGGAATGGAATTATTTCTTTGGAAGGATGTTACTCAAGAAGAAAAAAATGAGATTTTAAAAAAGAAAGAAACACAAAATTGGTATCCTGATTATTTGAGTCCTTTTCAACATGAGGCTAATATAGACATTACTTCTAGTACAGGGCTTCGTTATAAGGGTAAAATAATAGGATGGATGATTACGCATCGTATTCAATCTGATACAGTCGAGTTCACTTCAGCATTTATTGACCAAAATTCTGTTGCAGGTCTTAATAAAAAGAGTTTGTTTTTACCTGTTCTTACAAAAGCATTACTTTATCTGAAAGAAGATGGAGCTAAATATGGTATTTGGCAAATGCAAGTAGATAACCCTTCTATTCATAAGTTTGTAGATAAATTTTTAAAACCTTATTTGATCAGCTTTGTAGAAGCAAAATTTTCTTATAAAGTATTAAATAGTTAATCTTATTTTCAATTCTACTAAAATTAAATCCTTTAAAATAAAAAAAATAAAATTTATTGTATCAGTAAAGACTTTAAAAAAATTTCTATATTTGCAGTACTATGTAAATTTTCTATTAATTTAACCCTAACTATAATTTATCGTATGAAAAGATTTCTTTTCTCTTGCGCTTTATTCCTTCTGACCACTTTGGCATTCGCTCAAAGTCCAGAGGAAAAGGCTTCATTTCTTACAAATGAGATGAACACCTTACTTTCACTGACAACAGAACAAACACAGAAAGTAACTCTAATAAATACTCGTCGCTTTAAAGTAGAAAACAATGCTAAGGCAAGATTGGATGACAATGCTCGTTACCAAAATGCTAAATCAGAAAATTTTCAGTCAGAAGCTGGACAGCAAATGTTGGTCGAGTTAAATACTCGTATTGAACAAGGTGAAAATCGTTATGATTTAGCTCTAAATAATGTGCTTGATGCTTCTCAATACAGTATCTATGTACAATATAAAGCTTCATTATTTGAGGCAGTAGCTACTGAGTTTGGTGAATAAATATTCTCTATTCTTTTACCCTCGTAAAAATAAATAAAACATCAAATCAGATTATTTACTTGACATGAAAGTTAAAAACAACAAAAAAACAACCCACTCTCTATCAGACTATTGCAGTCTGTATATAGACAAATTTAATGCACATCAACTTACTCGTTCTTGGCAACGTAAAGCAGCTTTTGCAGCAGCTACAGCCACAGTAGCGACAGGAATGTTTTTAGGAAGCTCTTCAGCATCTATGGCACAAGATCGCTTTACATGTGAGCCTGCATTTAACCGTGTTCCTTCTGCTGTTCCTGTAACAAACCCAGGTGGTATTGTTCAAAATGGTGGAGAGGCTAGACCACACCTAGTAGATTATGATGGAGATGGAGACTTTGACCTTTTAGTAGGTGAAAAGAAAGGTAATAACCTTAACTTTTATCAAAATACAGGCACGACGGCTACTCCAATATGGTCTGCCCCTCAAACAAATCCGAATGGATTAGCTATACCAGAATCAGGTACATCTCCTGCTTTTGTAGATATAGATGGGGATGGGGATATGGATGCTTTCTTGGGTACTGGTAAAGGTGGTGAAGGTCTTGCATTTTTAGAAAATATAGGAACAGCTACTGCTCCAAACTATGCTACACGTATAATAAATCCTTTCGGAATAAATGCAACTGGTGATTATTATGTCGTGCCAACTTTTGCAGATATAGACAATGATGGTGATTTTGATCTAATAACTGGTGAAGGTACAGGTAACTCTATTTTTTATCTTAATACAGGAACTGCTACTGCTCCAGCTTTTGGACCTCGTCAAGTAAATCCTTTTGGTGGACTTGTAGATGTTGGGTTTAGTGCAGCAGCTTCTTTTGCTGACTTAGATAATGATGGTGACTTTGACTTAATGGTAGGTGAAGATAACGGTACTTTTAATTATTTTGAGAATAATGGTACTATTACAGCACCTAACTACCTTGCTCCTGTAGCTAACCCATTTGACCTCACAGCAACAGATTATGCAGCACCTACATTTGCTGACCTAAATGGGGATGGTGATTTGGATATGTTTGTGGGAGATCAAGCAGGTAACTCTATCTATTTCGATAATGGAGGAACTGCTACTCAAGCAGATTTCTTAGTTCTTCCTTATGATTTATCATCGGTTAATTTGGGAGCAGATCCAGTATTAGTAGATATCGATGGAGACGGAGATAAAGATGCTTTTGTGGGTCGTCAATTAAACGCAGACTTAGTATTTGCAGAAAATATAGGTGATGCGCAGACACCTCTTTTCAATACAGCAACGATAGTCAATCCTTTTGGATTTATTGCATCTCCTGCTACTTATTCATCTCCTGCTTTTACAGATTTGGATAATGATGGTGATTATGACTTAATTGTTACTAACAACACAGGAAATTTATTCTACTATCAAAATACAGGTACAAGTTCAGCAGCAATTTTTGCTGCACCAATTACAAATCCTTTTGGACTAGTAGGTGCTAGTGCTGGTGGTTTTGCTTCTGTATCTTTTGTAGATATGGATAATGATGGAGATATGGATATTACAGTTGGTGGAGTTTCTGGAAATACCAGTTATTTTGAAAATACAGGAAATATCAATGCTCCAGCTTTTGCAGCTCCAGTTATAAATCCATTTGGTCTAGTTGCTGTAGATGCTTACTCATCTCCTGAATTCGTAGATATGGATGGTGACGGTGATGTAGATGCATTTATAGGAAGTGGAACATCTTTATTCTTTTTTGCTAATAATGGTACTAGACAAGTTCCTGCTTTTGCTGCACCACAAGAAGTCCCACTTTTCGGACTTTCAGGCTTAAGTGGAGCTGGCTTTGTATTTAATCGTCCTCACCTTACTGACATAAATGGAGATAACTCTATCGATTTATTGGTTGGGCGATTTACTGGTTCAATTCTAGCTTTCGAAAATGCAAAAATACTTCCTTCATTATCTCCTACTATTTCTAATGAAACAACAGATTGTGATACTAATTTACTCAAAGCAGGTTTAAGCCATGCTTCAACTGGAACAATCGTATCTTGGTATGATAATGCAAATGGTGCTTTGGTAGGTACAGGTACTACTTTTAATCCTGAAACTGCTCCTAATGCTTCAGGTGAATATTTTCTTAGAGCTTCTACCTCAGAAGGTTGTCAAGCAACTGCCAATTTATCGGCTGTGCAAACTATTGCACCACTAGATATTACTCTTTCAGGAGAAAGTGGTTATAATGTAGCAACCCTAAATTGGGAGTTAAGCTGTGAAAGACCAGTTCTAGAATATGAAGTATATGGAGACCCAGGACAATTTGGTACTTATTTCCTTTTTGGATTTAGTTCAACTACTAGCTTTGAAGCTGTAGGTCTATTGAATGGAGAAAAAGTGGACTTTAGAGTTCGTCCAGTGTATGGAAGTGGAAATTATGGTATGTATTCTAATATCGTAACTGTTAAGCCTTCAATCGTATTGGGAGAAGAGGATAACAAGAAAGCAGGTTTTGCATTCTTCCCTAATCCAAACAATGGAGAATTCAATCTTAGACTACAAGATGGTTCTAATTCTGCAACTGTAAACGTAACAAGTCTTTCTGGACAAAGAGTCTATACAACTACCTTGAATGCTACTCAAACTTCTATTAATTTAGGAAATATAGCTTCTGGTATGTATATCGTTCGTGTAGAAACAAATCAAGGCACGTATCAACAAAAAGTAAGCGTTGTACGCTAATTAATTAAAGTAGAGTTATATTATTACAATTAACTCTACTTTGATAAATCTTCTATTATATAATTTTCAATACAACATTTTAGTTGTATTCTTAATCTCAAACTCAAAATACGAATTTATATGAAATTTAATTATGTGCGTATAGTTGCCCTTTTTATCTTATTGGTAAGTGTGGGAGTATTTACATCTTGTTCTAGTCTCAATGATACCGATGGTGACAATACAGATACGGTTTATGTAGGTAATTGGAAGTTAGTAAAAGCTACTTTCACAGGTGAAGTTGCAGATCCTTCTGAATTTGCTGGATTTTCTCTTGCTTTAAATTCAGAAGGAACTTATGTATTAACAAATCCAACAGCTTTTTCTAGTCCTACAGGAGTAGCTGGTACTTATACTTCTACTGGTCAATTCTTAATATTTGATGGAAATGTAGAAATTAATGTTACTAGTATTGATGGAAATACAATGGTTTGGGAATGGCAAGTATCTAAACCAGGTAAAATAACAGCTACTTATCGTTATACTTTTGAAAAAATATAAGTTTACTTATTCCAAATAAATTTATATCCTCAATCAACACCTTTTCAAAAAATGAAAAGGTGTTTTTTTTATGTGTATTCTTTGATTACTTTGATATGGAGATATTCTAAAAAACTTGTATATTTGCAAAGATATAATCTAATATATCTCATACGTATTCTCAACTTCTCATTCTTATTTTAATATTAACATGAAGAATCTATTCATTTTTTCTCTTGGATTATTTGTTACACTTTTTGTATCGATGAATAATTTATTTGCTCAAACCTTGCCATCTGCACAAGTAACTTCTGAATTGTATATCACATTGGATTATACAGCTCCTTCAAATACTAAAGTATTTGAAGCTGATCTAACAGAATTTAACTTCCAAAGTATTGAAGCTGCTAATCGCTTTTTTTCTTTCTTTAATGACCCTAGTGTTACTTTTGAAACTAACATAGCTACACAAAAAGTAGTCATCACTCTTGTTTCCTCTACTGACCGTCAGAGCTGGACAATGACAGAATGGCAAACTTATTTGAAAAATAAAATTGTAGAACAACGCAATCAATTAGGATTTGTAGATTTTACAACTAGATAATTCTACTCCTTTCTAAAAAAATTTTAACCCTAATTTTATAAAAAATAAAATAATGAAAAAACAATTTTATTCAACTCTATTTTTTGCTATACTTCTAATCTTTAGCACAACAAATTTATATGCACAAGGTACTTCATGTGCAACAGCAACTCCATTTTGTACTAGTGTACCAATAGCTTACCCAGCAGGTTCTGGTGGTGGTATAGTTGCACCTGCAGGTCCTAACTATGGATGTATTTCTTCTGGACGCAATAACCCAGCTTGGTTCTATCTGCAAATAGATAATCCAGGTGTTATAGAAATGGCTTTAAACATGAGCAATCCACTAGATTTGGATTTTGCTGTTTGGGGACCCTTTGCTCCAAGTAGCAACCTAACAGCTATCTGTAATCAAATTTCTTCAGGAACAGTAGCTCCTTCAGATTGTAGTTTTGCTGGTGGAACAGCAGCAGAAACACCTCAAGTAACTGGTACTACAGGTCAAATTTTTGTACTCATAATTACTAACTTTAGTAACCGTCCTACAGATGTTACAATTTCTCAGATTAGTGGTGCAGGAACAACAAGTTGTAATATTGTATGTAATGTAGATGCTGGTAATTATCGTACTGCTTGTGCAACAGATACACTTATCGCTGATGTAGGTGGAGATGCTACTGATTGGAACTTCCAATGGTTTGAGAATGGCTCTGCTGTAGCAGGTGCTACTCAACAAGAATTTATTACAGATTTTGGCTATCCTACTGCTCCAAATCGCAGTGCAGAAGTTTTATACCGTGTAGTTGCTACTAATCCAAACTTTGGCTGTACTGTTGAAGATACAGTAAGTATCAGTTATCAAAATAAAAGAGCTTGTGGAATATTACCTGAATACCAACCTGTACTATCAGGAACTGCCTCTTATTCAAAAGTAGATCTACAATGGAATGCCCCACAAGGACAAGCAGCAGAAGAAATATCTGAGTTTGAAGTATATATGACTGATGATGGAGGTGAAACATATACTCTTTTGACAATTACTGACCGAACTACACTTCAAGTAGATTTAATCAATGGTAGAAATTATGGATTCAGAGTACGTGGTATTTATGTAATACAAAGTGGAAATAATTATGAAACTAGTCCTTATTCAAATGTAGTTTACCTCAAACCTTCTATTGTATTAGGAGAAAATGATAAAAGTAATTCTGCTTTAAAATTATTCCCTAACCCATCAAACGGAAACTTTACGATTCAATTCAATGATTTTGATGCTGAAGAAGGAACTCTAAATATTGTAGACTTGACAGGAAAAGTTATTTTTACTAAAGAGTTGAAAAATATCAATAATAAGTCAGAAGAGCAATTAGAACTTCCAAATGTTGATAATGGTATTTATATCATTCAAGTACAGACTCAAAAAGGTGTATACCAACAAAAAGTCATGGTGGTAAAATAAATTCTAATTTTAGAATCTAGTTTTTTTATAAAAAAGTCTATTCCAAAATGGAGTAGGCTTTTTTTATGAAAGTAATTTTGTAGTTTTAACTTAAAATATACACACAACACATAAAATAAATTTCAAAACAATGGCAACAGAAAAAAGTAGTATCTTCGATATGATTGGTCCTATTATGATTGGTCCTTCTAGTTCGCATACAGCAGGTGTAGTTCGTCTAGGGCTTGCAGCCATCGATATTTTAGGAGCTATTCCAGAAGAAGTCGAAATTATTTTTTATAATTCTTTTGCTCGTACTTATGAAGGACACGGAAGTGATAGGGCAATTATTGCAGGTCTTTTAGGTTTTGCAACTGATGATATTCGTATCAAAACTTCTTTTGATGAAGCGAAAAAAAATAATTTAAAATATACATTTCGTTCTATTGGAAATGCTTCTATCTTTCATCCAAATTCTATTCGTTTAAAACTCAAAAAAGGAGAGCGAAATATAGAAATATTGGGAATAAGTAGGGGAGGAGGATTAATAGAAATTGAAGAAGTAAATGGATATGAGGCTGGATTTACAACAGGACTCTTTACAATTCTTGTTTTTGCAGAAGATAGAACAGGCAGTATTGCCTTTATTTCAAATATTCTTGCCAATGATGAATGTAATATTGCTACAATGAACGTTAGTAGAAAAGGAAAACGGGGGATTGCTTGTCTAGTCATTGAAATTGATTCAGAACTTCGCCCTCTGTCATTGGAATACTTACGAAGTTTGCACTGGGTAAAAGAAGTAATTTATATGCTCCCCATAGAATAATTATTAATCCTAAATAAATAATGACATTTAGATTTTATTTTCTATCAAAAAACCAAAATCAATACTCTTTATTGATGCTCTTTTTTGTGTTGCTTTTGGTTTTTGGTTTATATTCCTGTAAAGAAAAAAGTAAAAATACTTCGCCCGAAATTCTTCCTTTTGATAAAGCCTTAACACATCAAATTTCATTTTTAGAAGTTCCGATTGCTTTTAAAGTCGAACAAATAGAAGACAAAATAAATGAAGCCATAAAAGGAACACTCTATGCAGACCAAAGTTTTGAAGATAAAAAAGGAGATGGAATAAAAATAAGAATCAAAAAAGTAGAGAAAATCCACGTTGTGGTCAAAGATAACTTTATGTATTATTCTGTTCCTCTTCATATTTGGGCTTCAAAGCGTGTTTTGAAAGTAAAATTATTTGGTAAGAAAAAAGAAACCACCAAAGAAATCGATTTTTCATTACGTCTTAAATTTCGTTCAGAAATAAATCTTAATAAAAACTGGAAATTAGAAACGCAAACCACCTATACAGGCATAGAATGGATAAAAAAACCAAAAATTAAAGTATTAGGAATTAATTTTAACTTAGCAGGACTTTTAGAAAATCAATTACTACAAAAAAAAGATGACTTAGAAAGAGTAATTGATAAAGCTGCTTCCAATCTAAAAGTAATAGAAAAAGAAGTCAGTAAAATTTGGACAAAAATTCAAGAACCTATCTTAATAGAAAAAAAAGTAACTAACGGAACATGGCTTTTGGCAGAACCCATACAAATTGAAGCCAGTAAAATAGAAGGAAAAAACAAACAGTTATTCATTACTACTCGTCTAAAAACTCTTTTGCGAACTGTTGTAGCCAATAAAAAAGGAGAAAAACCAAAAGTAGCCTTTAAAGATTTACCTCTCTTAAAACAAAACAACTCTCTTTCTTATAAAAATAATGACTTTGAGTTGCATCTAAAAGGAGAATTACCTTATAAAGCTGTCAATGATTTATTAGATAAAAAAATAAAAGATACCGTTTTGGTTATTCCAAATACAGATTATAAAATCAAAATTACAGATGCTGAAGTTTTTGGAAGTGGAAAGAAACTTTTTATGAAACTTAATGTAACAGGCGATGTAAATAGCACCATTTATTTGAGTGGAACACCTCGTTTTGATTCGTTGAACACCTCTCTACATTTTGATAATTTTGATTATGACTTGCAGAGTGAAGAATATTTATTGTCTGCTGCTGATTGGATGCTCAAAGGAACTGTTAAAGAAGAAATACAAAAATTATTAATTCTACCTTTAGATGATTATGTCAAAAAGTTGCCAGATATTATTCAAACAGCCCTTTCAAAAGGCAAGACAGGAAAAACAGCTTTATTTGATTTAAAAGATTTTAAACTTTCGCCTCGTTTTATTCAGATTGACAAAGACCACGTTCGTATCTATGTAAAAGCTACTGGAAAAGTAGGCATCGAAATTATTAAATTATAAACGTAGCCGATACCTTCCAAGGTGTCGTAAAAAAATGCAAATGAAAAAATTATTTATTCTAACATTATTAGTAATGATTTATTTCCCTGTTTACTCACAATTTACAGGAGGCACAGGAGGAGGATCTGACAAAGCACAAATCAGAACACGAACAATTTTATCCCTAGAAAATGAACAAAAAAAAGTATTTTTTGAAAATGTAAAAATTGTTTCTCAATCTAATTCATTTTCAATAGAATGGAATGATAAAATTACTTTACAACAAATAGAAATTATTGATATTTTAGGACGAGTACAAAAGACAGTTTCTATTTCAGAATCTCAAAAAGCTATTTCTTTTTCTTTTGATGAAACAAATAAAGCAAGAGGAATTTATTTTGTTCGTTTTAGAGATGATAAATACAGATTTTTTAGTAAGAAGGTAGTTTATTAAATCAAAACATATCAACTAGATAATACTTTTTCTACCTTCATTTTGTAATTTTCTCCTATAGGAATTTCGATTTTATCTATCTCAACATCTTGTTTAGTATAGGCTGTTATTTTGGTTATGTTTATAATGTAAGAACGATGGATACGCAAAAAACGATTATCTAATAATTTCTCAAACGATGAAATACCTTGTTTTATAATATGCGTTTTTATAGATGTTTCTATCTTGATATAATTTTTCAAGCTTTCTATATAAAGAATATCATCAAAAAGTATCTTGACCTTTTTTCTATACTCGTTAACAAAAATATACTCTCTTTTTATTTTCTGTTCTGATTCTAAATTACTTTGAATAGTACTTGATACAGAAGTATTATTGCTCTGTATGAGTAAAAACTTTTCGATAGCTTTAAAAAAACGACCAAAGGAAATTGGCTTTAGTAAATAATCTAACGCATTTAATTCAAAACCATCAATAGCATAATCACGATGAGCAGTAGTGAAGATAACTTTGGGCTTAGAGATTAGGTTTTTATAAAACTCCATTCCATTAAGAACAGGCATTTCTATATCCAAAAATAATAAATCAATTTGCTCTTCATTCATTACTTTACTAGCTTCGATAGCACTTTGGCAAGAAGCTATAATTTCAAAATCATCTAATTTACTCAAATGATTTTTGATAAGATTTCTTGCTAATTCTTCATCATCTATAATCAGACATTTGTACATTTAATTCTGTTTTAAAGTTAAGACTACAGAATACCTTTCTTCATCTTCATCAATTTCTAAACTATACACATTAGGATACAACAAATTCAACTGTTTTTTGATGTTTTTTAATCCTAACGCCTTTGTTTTTCTAAGTGTATTTTCTGTTTGACTTGGTTTTGTGTTTTTTACAGAAAAAACAATATCATCATTCTTAGTTTCTAATGAAATTGATACTCGTGCTTGTCTTAATTCTTGACTAACACCGTGTTTAAACGCATTTTCGATAAGCGTCAATAATAATAGAGGTGCAATTTTGACTTCTTTATCTACTTTCTTATCAAAATTTATTTCTACCCTACTTGTATAACGTATTTTTTCTAAGGCTAAATAATTTTCAATTAATTCTATTTCCTTAGACAAGAAAACAAATGTATCATCGCAACGATACAACATATAATCTAAAATATCGGAAAGATGTTCGATAACCTGAGGAGCTTTTTCAGATTTATCTAGCGTAAGAGAATATAAATTATTTAAAGTATTGAATAAAAAATGAGGATTTAATTGGTTCTTTAAAGCATCAAGTTCAGCTATTTTTTTATGTTCATTGGCAACCGAAAGTTTCAAGTTTTTTTCATACCACAAAAAGGCAATTAAGAAAAAAGTAGGTTGAACAAAAAGCCAAGAGATAATTGTAAAATTTTTCCTAAAACTTAGTACTTGTTCCCAAAAAGGTAAATGTCCATAATTCTGTTTGAAGATTGCATAACAAGTATCACTATTTAGTCCATAAACAAGATGCTGCCAAATAGCATAAAAAATATTTAGAAGAACAAATAGTCCGAACAAAGACATACTACTTTCAAAAATATTTTTTTGTATCCTATATCTAGGAATTACAAAATAAACGATAGAATAAGCAGTCATTATTTGAAAAAGCAAAAACACAAATTTTACTATTAATAACTGTTCAGTTGTATTATAATAATATTTATCAACAGCTACATAGTAAAAAAAGACTATCATCCAGTACAAAATATGTTTGTAAGAAGGCTTATTCAAATAGGTAAAAAGATTATTCATCTTTGAGTATTTCTAGTTGGTTTTATTTCTAATTCTTCGAAAATAGTAATTAAATTTATTTGCAATTAATTAAAAATACGAAATCCTGATTAAAGTATATGAATACTCAAAAAATGAATACAAAACAGTTTTTGACTATTAGTCCACTAAAAACTACTATCTGTATTTCTCTTTAAAATAGTATTGAATCCATATTTACATTTACGATACAAAATAATTAATGTATCAAAAAAATGTATTATGAAAATCCATAAACTACTTATTACTGTACTACTTCTTCTGAATGCTCTTAATTATTGTTTTGCCCAAAATCCTTCCATTCCTTTTATAGAAGAAACTATAAAAATTGATGGAAAGTTAGATGAGAAAGTCTGGCAGAAGCTTTCTACTTACAATAACTTTCATAATTTTTTCCCAGATGATATTGGAATAGCCAAAAACCCTACTGAAATAAAGCTATTCCATAACGGAGTAAACCTTTATATATCTGCTTCCTACATTGGAGAGCGAGAAAAAGCTATCATAAGTTCACTAAAGCGTGATGATTATGATGGAGTTATTGTAGAGAGTGATAATTTTGAACTAATTATAGATGTTTCTAATAAAAAAAACAATGGTTATTTATTTGGAGCAAATAGTAGCAACGCACAACTAGATGCCTTGATTAGTTTTGATGGAAATGATTACTCACTCAATACAAGCTGGAATGCTATTTGGAAATCTAAAGTTAGAGTAGAAGGCAAGAAAAGAACGTATGAATTTGAAATTCCATTGAAGGCACTGGGTTACAATTCGTCTAACTCTGAATGGGGAATAAATTTCGTGATGAGAGATATGATGCCCAACAACTGGATGTCTTTTACTGATATGTCCCGTAATTATATTCAATATGATTTGCGAACTACTGCCAAGTTTACGATTGAAAAATTGCCTAATGTAAGTCCTTCAAAGTTTATTGTTACCCCATCAGTTACCTACAATTATCAAAAAAACAGTTTAGATAACTCTACCGACTCTAAAGTCAATCCTAGTTTGGATGCACAATACAGCATTACTTCTTCTTTGCGTTTGGATGCTACAATTAATCCTGATTTTTCACAAATTGATGTCGACCAGCAAGTAACAAATCTTACTCGTTTTGCTGTCAATTTTCCAGAAAGAAGAAACTTTTTCTTAGAAAACAGTGATTTGTTTGCCAATTTGGGAACAGAGCAGGTCAATCCTTTTTATTCACGTCGCATAGGGGCAGCCAATGATATTCAATTTGGGTTGAAACTATCAGGAAACATAACCCCCAAAACAAGAATAGGCATTTTAGATGTTCAGACTGATAATACAGAAGATGTAAGTGCTGAAAATTATGGCGCAGTAGTCGTTCAGCAACAACTTTCAAATTTGTTTGCAGCAACAGGTTTTTTATTAAATAAACAACAGAAAGGCAATTTTAATAGAGTAACAGGACTAAACCTAAATTATAAGTCTAAAAATAACAAATGGACAAGTTTGGCTAATTTTGGCAAGAGTTTTACAACAGAAGTCGATAAAAAAAATCACTTTTATAACCTTGGAGTAAATTATACTACAAAAAAGATAGGAGGAAATATTTCTGTTTCGAAAGTTGAAAAAAATTATCTTACTGATATTGGCTTTGTTCCTCGTTTGTATAATTATGATGCTCTTACTCAATCTACTTTTAGAGAAGGTTATACAAGTACAGATGGCTCTATTTCATTATCAGCTTTTCCTAAAAACAACGAAATAGTTCAGAACATACGTTATTTGAGAGTAAATAATACTTCTTATTTTGATGAAAATGGAGTTCTTACCCAATCTTCTACTTCTACTAATCATGCTATATTTTTTCAAAATACATCTTCGGCATTCATTACTTTTGACCACTCTTATATAAATTTGAAATATGCCTTTGACCCTTTACAAAATGAAAATTATATTAACCCAGATAGTTATAGTTTTGCTTCTATTCGTGTAGGATATAATTCTCCATTCAATAAAAAAATATCATTTAGAACAGGCTTACAACACGGAAACTATTATAATGGAACACGAACTCGTTATTATTTCAACTCAACATACAGAATACTGCCTTTTGCCAAAATTCAGGCAGATTATGAAATTAATCATCTTGATTTGAATGAATTAGGAGATAAGTCATTTCATTTGGCTCAATTTACAGGAGAGATATTTTTTAGTAATCGCCTTAACTGGACAAATTATGTACAATATAATACTCAACTCAATAACTTTAATGTAAACAGTCGTTTGCAATGGGAATACAAGCCGTTGTCATATATTTATTTAGTTTTGAATGATAATTTCAATGACCAAATTTCACGCACTAATTGGGGAATTTCTTTTAAAATAAATTATCGATTTGAGTTTTAAGTTTTTTTTCTGTCATATAAACTCCAAACAAAAAAAGCCTAACTGTCTGATTTTAAGAATCATAATTTTGATTTCATTATTCAAACTGTCAATTTGTCATTTTTCTTGTCATTCTTTTTCCTAAATTATCATTTTCTTCGGTTTTTAAAGGTTGGTATATCTATTGTAAAATACTTGTCATACAAATGAAAAACAGAGAATTGAATCAAATAAAAATTCAACACTCTTTTTTATAATTAAAGGAAATCACTCCATTTTTTAATATACTTAAATCAAAAAAGACTTAAAATAGATATGGGAAAAATTATTGGTATTGACTTAGGAACAACAAACTCATGTGTATCTGTAATGGAAGGCAATGAGCCAGTAGTAATCACAAATAGCGAAGGAAAACGTACTACACCTTCAATCGTAGCATTTTTAGAAAACGGAGAGCGTAAAATAGGCGATTCTGCAAAACGTCAGGCTATCACAAATCCAGAAAAAACGATTGCTTCTATTAAGCGTTTTATGGGAGATAGCTTTTCTCAAGTAGAAAAAGAAATGAAATATGTTGCTTATAAAGTAGTAAAAGGTGCAAATAATACACCTCGTGTAAAAATTGATGACCGTGAATATACGCCACAAGAAATTTCGGCTATGGTTCTTCAGAAAATGAAATCAACAGCAGAAGATTATTTGGGTACAACGGTTTCAGAAGCAGTAATTACTGTTCCTGCTTATTTCAACGATGCTCAACGTCAAGCAACAAAAGAAGCTGGCGAGATTGCAGGTTTGAAAGTTCGTCGTATTATCAACGAACCAACAGCAGCAGCTTTAGCTTATGGTCTTGACAAAAAAGATAAAGACATGACTGTCGCAGTTTTTGACTTAGGTGGTGGTACTTTTGATATTTCTATCTTAGAGTTAGGCGATGGCGTTTTTGAAGTAAAATCAACAAACGGAGATACGCACTTAGGTGGAGATGATTTTGACCAAGTTCTTATCGGTTGGTTAGCAGACCAGTTTGAAGGCGACTACAATGTAGATTTACGTAAAGACCCAATGGCTTTACAACGTTTGAAAGAAGCAGCAGAACGTGCAAAAATTGAACTTTCTAGTTCTACACAAACAGAAATCAACTTGCCTTATATCATGCCGATTGATGGCGTTCCTAAACACTTAGTTACGACACTTTCAAGAGCAAAATTTGAGCAACTGACTGACGATTTAGTAAAAAGAACATTAGAGCCTTGTAAAGAAGCATTGAAAGATGCAGGTATTTCGGCTTCTGATATTGATGATGTAATCTTAGTAGGTGGTTCTACTCGTATCCCTAGAATCCAAGAAGAAGTAGAGAAATTCTTTGGCAAAAAACCATCAAAAGGAGTAAATCCTGACGAAGTAGTAGCACTTGGTGCAGCTATTCAAGGTGGAGTTTTGACAGGAGAAGTAAAAGACGTTTTATTATTAGACGTAACTCCTCTTTCACTAGGAATCGAAACTATGGGTGGCGTAATGACAAAACTTATAGAATCAAATACAACTATTCCTACTCGTAAATCACAGGTATTCTCTACAGCAGCAGACAATCAGCCGTCAGTAGAAATCCACGTTTTACAAGGAGAGCGTGCAATGGCAAAAGACAACAAAACGATTGGTCGTTTCCACTTAGATGGTATTCCTCCAGCACCTCGTGGTATTCCACAAGTAGAAGTTACTTTTGATATTGATGCAAATGGACTACTTAATGTATCTGCAAAAGATATGGCAAGTGGAAAAGAGCAAAAAATCCGTATTGAGGCTTCTTCTGGTCTTACAGATGCAGAAATCGAAAAAATGCGTCAAGAAGCTGCTGCTAATGAAGGTGCAGATAAAGAAGCAAAAGAAAACATTGAAACAATTAATAAAGCTGACTCAATGGTTTTCCAAACTGAAAAACAACTCAAAGAATACGGAGAGAAACTTTCAGAAGCAAACAAAACAGCTATCGAATCAGCATTGAAAGATTTACGTACTTCTCACGCAGAAAAAGATGTAGCCAAAATCAAAGTTGCTTTAGAAACGCTTGAAGGTGCTTGGGGTGCAGCTTCGCAAGAAATGTATGCTAATGCAGGTGGAAACCCTGAAGACCCAACAGGTGGTGCAGCAGGACAGCAAACTGATGCTTCACAAGAACCTTCTAGCGCAAATGCAGAAGACGTAACAGATGTAGATTATGAAGAAGTAGATTCTGAAAAAAAGTAATCTAGCTTAAATTATATAAAAATTAACTCCTCTAAAGTTCGTTTGAATTTTGGAGGAGTTTTTTTATGTTTGTGGTTGTTCTGATAATTATAGAATCACAATAATATACCTTAGAATCAATGAAATACTTCTTGCTACTATTCATACTACTCTTAATTTCTTGTACTGATTCAAAAAAAGAAACATCTTCACATTTAGTGATTGATCAGAAAAATATTAAAGAAATGGTACTTAATTGTACAAAAGGATCTGACAAAAATTTTATCCTAGATTCAAATGAGGTAATCTTTTTAGTGCAAAAAATAAACTCTGCGAAACCCTTGAGTGGTAAAACACTAGCTCATAAATTTCTTACCATATACTTAAAAAATAACGATACAATAAAACTCTATATACGTGATAATCATTTCAAGTATCCTAAAAAAGGAGATCAATTTTATGAATTAGATATTGATCGTAATTATTTTACTACATTATGCTCTAGAAGAATTAACAAAAATATTTTAGAAGAGAATAAATTAGAGATTTCTGAACCAATAGAAACAATAAGTAGAATTTTCAATCAATATAATGAATTTCAAGAATCTACTGATTCTCCACATAATTTAGATTCTTTGAAGCAATCATTATACATTTTAGAAAAAAAAGAACTCAGTCCGTCTGATTTAGAATTAATAATAAATGTTTGGATGTATTATACTGTTACAGATTTTTCAACTCAAAAATACACTCAAAATACTTTATTAGCTCATAAAGAACAAAGTATTGAAGCAGTCAAAAAAAGAATGAAAAATAAAATGAAGTGGGAAAATAATGATACAGCTCCTTTTTCGGAATTAAAATATTTATTACAAAATTTAGAAATGACAAATGACTAATTCTTATGCCCATTTATTTGCCTCGTCCAATACTCTGAAGTATTTCCAAAAACCTCAAAATCTCATTTTCTGTATTAAAACTATGCAAACAAACTCGTAACCGTTCGTCTCCTTTTTTTACAGTCGGACTTTTAATAGCACGAACTTCAAAACCTTCTTTTTGTAATTCTAAAGCTACTTTTTGGCAGTCTTCATTTCCTTTTATGGGGATAATCTGAATAGGTGTTTTTGAAATAGAATAATTATCTAAAAACCTTTCACTTTGAGAAACAAATAATTCTATATTTTGATGTAATTTATGATTTAATTCTTTTTGATTAATTTGAAGAAAATCCATTGCTTTTTTGACAGAAACTAACTGAAAAAGTGGTGGCGCAGTTGTATAAATAAAAGGTAAAGCGAAGTTTATGAGATAATTTATAAGTGTTTGACTGCCCAAAATAACAGCTCCCTGTGTTCCAAAACCTTTTCCAAACGTATTTATTCTAGCAAAAACTCGTTTTTCTAATCCTAATTCTACTACAAGTCCGTTTCCATTTTCTCCAAAAACTCCTGTGCTATGTGCTTCATCGACCACTAAATTTGCTTCATGTTTTTCACAAATTTCTACCAGCTTTTGTAAAGGTGCAATATCTCCATCCATCGAATAAACTGATTCTACCACCACTAAAATAGTTTGATGTTCATTTGTTTGAGATGCTTTTATACGTAAAATCTTCTTTTCTAAATCTTCTAAGTCGTTATGTTTGAATGAAAAATGATTTGCATTACTCAATCTATATCCTTCTTTTAGAGAAGCATGAACCAAATTATCATACAAAATCACATCATTTCGTGTCAGAATAGAAGAAAGTAAAGCTACATTTGCATGATAACCCGAACCAAAAAAGAGAGCTTTTTCTGCCTTAAAAAAATGAGCAAGTTCTGTTTCTACTTCTTCAAAATACTCATTATGTCCAGACAAAAGCCTAGAACCCGTTGAGCCATTGCGAGAAGTTTTGAAACGATTACTTTGAGTTTTATATTCTTTTAAAATAGAATTTTGTAATTCTTCATTACAAGCCAAACCCAAATAATCATTCGAAAAAAAATCGATGTTATTTGGGTTTGGTAAGATTAGAGAACGCAAATTATTATCTTCTTTGCGTTTATTCAGCCTATTTTGAAGGTAATGTTCTAAGTTAGTTTTCAATGAAATTGTTTCTAAAAATGTATTCCCTCTTTTCTCCTCAACCTCTGTGGTTAAAATATATTGTTAGTATTTAATTCCTAATTTACTAAAAACAAAAGAAAGAAGCCACGCAGGACCAATCAAAAGGAATTTCAAATCATCAATAAAAGAAGGTTTTTCGCCTTCAATTTTGTGTCCAATAAATTGTCCTATCCAAGCCACTACAAAAATAATAAGCGAAATAATCCATAGAGGAGTAGAGAAATTGATATCTATCCAATTACAAATTGAGAGGTAAACAATAGCAATTCCAATCATTCCTAAAAAAATAGGAATAGAAAGACGCAGATAAAAAATAGAACAAGCAATACAAAAAATAGTCGCAAAATTGGCAAAATTGCCCATAAAAGGAAATAAATCTACTAAAAACTGGTGTGGAATACTCCAAAGCAAGCCCAAAACACTAAAAAAAATAGTTGGAACACAAATCCAATGAATGAGTTTGTTGGTGTGATTTTGATGGCTTTCTCCATATTTGTCAAGCCATTGTTGCATGGTTTTCATAATTATATGAGTTTGAATGTGTGGTAGATTAGAGTAAATTTTTACTTCTAAAGATAATGAAACTCAAATCAAACAGAAAATTTATAAAAACAAAGACCCCAAGATTTTCTTATGAAAATACTTAGAGTCTTGCATAAAATAGGTTTTTTATCTGAAAAAATTCGTAATTGACTTACGTTGTCTTTCAGTTCGTAATTAGCTTCACTGCTTTGGCAGGTCGTAATTCTCTAATAAAAATTATCCTTCCAAAGCTGTAACACTAGGTAATTCTTTACCTTCCAAATATTCCAAAAGCGCACCACCACCTGTCGAAACATAAGAAACTTTATTACCAGCATTCATTTGATTGATAGCTGCTGCCGAATCTCCACCACCAATAAGTGAATATGCTCCATTTTGGGTTGCTTCTACGACAGTTTCTGCAATTTTCTTTGTGCCCTCTGCAAAATTTGACATTTCAAAAACTCCCATAGGACCATTCCACATAATCGTTTTGGCATTTTTCAAAACATTACTAAACTCTTCTTGAGCTTCTTTTCCAATATCTAATCCCATAAATCCTTCAGGAATCTCTGTATTATTTACCAGCTTTGTGTTAGCATTATTATCAAACTTATCGGCTGCAATAGAGTCTTTTGGCAAATAAATTTTCACACCTTTTTCTTCTGCTTTCTTCAAAAGCTCACTAGCTAGTTCTAATTTGTCTTCTTCTACCAAAGAACTTCCTATTTTTCCTCCCTCTGCCTTAAAAAATGTGTATGCCATTCCTCCTCCTATAATAAGAGAATCTACTTTATCCAACAGCTTTTCAATAACCATTATTTTATCAGAAATTTTTGCGCCTCCCATAATGGCTACAAAAGGACGTTCTGGGTTTCCCAATACTTTTTTGGCATTCTCTAATTCTTGCTCCATTACGTAGCCACAAACTCTATCTTTTTTATCAAAAAATTCGGCTACTGTTGCTGTTGAGGCATGTTTTCTATGAGCTGTTCCAAAAGCATCATTTACATACACATCACCATAACGAGCTAGTTTTTTGGCAAACTCTGTATGGTTTTCATTGTCTGTTTTGGTTTCAGCTTTATAAAAACGAACATTTTCTAATAAAAGAACTTCTCCTTCTTTGAGTGTTTTAGATTCCTCTAATGCTTTATCACTCACAATATCCTCTATAAATTTCACTTCTGTATTTAAGTGTTCTTTCAAATACCCTACAATATGCTTTAAAGAAAATTTGTTTTCTCCTTTTCCTTCTTGTTCGTTTTCTCCTTCATTTTTGGGTCTGCCCAAATGCGACATCAAAACAATTTTGCCTCCATCTTTTAGTATTTTTTTGAGCGTAGGGAGTGCAGCCTTCAAACGAGTATCATCTGTAATTATAAAACCACCATTTTCCTCTTTTAAAGGAACATTAAAATCTACACGAACTAATACACACTTTTTATTGAAATAATAACTATCTAGATGAACCATGGAATAAATTAAATAAAGGTAAGAAATATCTAAACCTCAAAATTACAAAATTAAATGAGTTTAATGGAACAGTCATTTTAAAATTTTGTGGCTCAAAGTAATTAATCTAAACAGCTAAATTGAATAATTTCTACATTTTACTTAATTATTTTCAAGATAAAATCTAAAAGCATTACTATTAGCACTCTATTTTAAATTCATTATAAATTAGCTATACAAATTGATAATTTATTAGCATTTATTTTGGATTATTAAGAGATATGATATACTTTTATGGCAAGATAGAAAACTGCATTTGAGGTCTTATACATTTTTTTATTTGGTTTATTTATTTAACAACCATCTAATTATTTTGCAAAAAACTCAAAAAAAACTATTTTAAATAATAATAAGCTATTTAATCACTTATTATTTTAATAGTAATGCTTTTTATTTTTTCCTTAAAATTTATAAGGAAACATCAGAATTTGTCAAAACTTGGTTTAACGTTTATTTAGAAAAATTGTTTTAATGTAACATTCTCGTTATATTGCCTTAACAATTTTGCTATAAAGCAACCTTCCGAAAATTTAATTCTGATTAATTGTTTATTTAAACTAACATTAACTAATCTCATGAAGAGAAAATTATTACTAAGTACGCTAATGAGTCTTATGCTGATCGGTTCAGCTTGGGCACAGCGAACAATTACTGGTACAGTAATAGACGAAGCTCAAGGTGGTTTACCTGGCGCAACTGTACAGGTAAAAGGAACGAACACAGGTACAACAACTGATTTAGAGGGTAAATACTCTATTACTGTACCTGAAGGAAATGATGTACTTGTCTTTCGTTTTGTAGGTTATGCCTCACAAGAAGTAACGATAGATAACCGTACAACAATTGATGTAACTCTAGCTGAATCTTCTGAACTTACAGAAGTAGTAGTTACTGCATTTGGTGTTTCTAGAGAAAAACAATCTTTAGGTTATGCAACACAAGAAATAAAAGGAGATAACTTAGTTCAAGCTAGAGAAATGAACGTAGTTAACTCTTTAAATGGTAAAATTGCTGGTGTTCAAATCACAGGCTCTAACTCTATTGGAGGTTCTTCTCGTGTTGTTATTAGAGGCAATAGCTCTATTACAGGCAACAATCAACCTTTATTTGTTGTAGATGGTGTTCCTATTGACAACTCTAACTTTGCTACTGATGAAGGTACTGCAAGTGCTGGAAGCCAAGCAAGTGGTGGTGGAGGTATTGACTACGGTAACTCTGCTCAAGACATCAATCCAAATGACATTGAGTCTGTAAACGTATTGAAAGGTGCTGTTGCAAGTGCTTTATACGGTTCTCGTGGTCAAAATGGTGTAATTCTTATTACAACAAAAAAAGGAGCAAAACGCAAAGGTGTAGGAGTTACTTTTAACACAGGTGTTCAGTTTCAAGATGTATATGTATTACCTAACTATCAAAATAAGTATGGTGCTGCTGGTCTGAGAGACTCAGATGGAAATCTTGTAACAGATGATAGTGGAAATGCTATTCTTAATTATGGACTTGATGGTAGCTGGGGACTTCCTTTAGATGGCTCTATTACAGCTCGTCACTGGGATAGTTTCAATCCAGAAGATACAGAAAACTTTGGAAAAGCTCGTCCTTTGGTAGCAAGTCCTGATAACTTAAAAAACTTCTTTGAAAGAGGAACAATGTTTAGCAACAGTTTAGCTCTTGCAGGAGGTAATGAAAAAGCTACTTTTAGATTATCTTATACAAATGTTGATCAGCAAGGTACTTTCCCAGGTTCAGAAATTAAGCGTAATACACTTAGTTTTAATGGATCATCACAACTTTCTGACAAACTTAGTACAACAATAGGAATCAACTATGTGAATCAAAGAGGCAAAGGTCGTCCTCAAACAGGATATGGTGTAGGTATAATGTCTATGTTTAACCAATGGTATCAACGTCAATTAGATTCAGATCGTTTACGTAATAATTATATTGCTAGTGATGGTTCTCAAATCACTTGGAACAGAACAAGTGCAGAAGATGCTTCTCCTAACTATTTTGATAATCCTTACTGGACAGTTTATGAAAACTATTCAGAAGATCAAAGAGATAGAATTTATGGTAATGCAGCAGTTACTTATCAGATCTTACCTTGGTTAAGTGCTACTGGGCGTGCTTTGGTTGATACTTATACAGACCGTAGAGCAGAAAGACAAGCAATTGGTTCTGTAGAAATACCTTATTATAAAGAAGATGTACGTACTGTAACAGATAATAACTATGACTTTATCTTGAATGCTAATCGTAATCTTACAGAAGATTTAAGTTTAGTTGCTATGGTAGGTGCTAATAGTCGTGTGAGAAATTACAAACGTAATTTTGCAGGTACACAAGATGGCTTGAATGTTCCTAATTACTTTAATGTTGGAAACTCTGCTGGTACTCCAGAAATATTTGATGATGGTAGCAGAAAAATAGTAAACTCTTTATTTGCTAGTGCTTCATTTGGTTACCAATCTACTTTCTATATAGATGTTACAGGTAGAAATGACTGGTCTTCTACACTTCCAGATGGTAATAATTCTTATTTCTATCCTTCTGTTACAGGTAGCTTTATTTTCTCTGAGAAATTAAAGACAGATTGGCTTTCTTTTGGTAAGTTACGTGCAGGATACGGACAGGTAGGTAATGATACAGATCCTTATCGTATCTTAACTACTTATGAAGTAAATCAAAACTTTGGTAGCAATGGAAATATGACTGTTCCTGATGAGAGAAACAATCCTAACTTACGTCCAGAAAGAACTGATGCTTGGGAAATTGGAGCAACAGTAAACCTTTTCAGAAATAGAGTTGGTCTTGATGTAACATATTACAACTCTGTAACAAAAGATCAAATTTTTGGTGTTCCTGTTTCTCCAACTACAGGTTATACAAGAACTGTTGTTAATGCTGGTTCAGTAGCTAATAAAGGTATAGAAGCTATGTTGAACTTAAAAGTGTTAAACACAAATGGATTTACTTGGGATGCAACACTTAACTGGGCTAGAAATAGAAATGAAGTTGTTGAACTTGCTGAAGGTGTAACTACACTTCGTTTGGCTTCACTATTTGGTGTTTTCTTAGAAGCTCGTGAAGGAGAAGCATATGGAGTATTTGTAGGTCCTACCCTTGCTACACATACTGATGGGAGTTATATTGTAGATACAAATGGTCGTTATGTACAAGAACCTACATCTGGAGTTGGTCCTTCAATTATGGCTGACTGGACAGGTGGTATCAACAATACATTTGCATACAAAAACTTTAGACTTAGTGTTTTAGTTGATGGACAAATGGGTGGTAGTGTATATTCAGTTACTAACATGTTTGGTCATTATAGTGGTGTATTGGAAGAAACTGCCGAAGGTTCTATGCGTGAAGACGGTGTAGTAATTGATGCTGTAGTACAAACAGGAGTAAACGAAGATGGATACCCTATCTCTGATGGTACTGCAAACACAACAGTGATTGATGCTCAACGTTGGGGTACAGATTACTATAGTCGTGGTCGTGCTTCTCTAAATGTTTTTGATGCAAGTTATATCAAACTTCGTGAGATTCAGTTTGGTTATACACTTCCTACTTCATTTATTAGTAAGACTCCATTCCAAAGAGCTTCTTTATCTTTTGTAGCTAGAAATGTAGCTATTCTATTCCGTAACGCTCCTCATATTGACCCTCAAGATGGTGTAAGTTCTCGTAACGTTCAAGGTTTTGAAGGTGGTGGATTACCAGGCGAACGTAGCTGGGGATTCAACTTGAACCTTTCTTTCTAAACCATTTTTGTTAAAACTATAAAATTCGTATTTAAAATGATAAACATAATAAAAAAATATAAGCATACTCTAGTAGCAGCATCTTTAGCTACTTTTATGTTTGGTTGTAATCCACCAGACGATGTAAATATAGATCCTGATGAGCCTAGTACAGCGTTTCCTTCTTTTTTGCTTACATCAGCACAAAAAGAATTAACAGATAATATTTGGGACGAATGGGCAAATGGTAGAAGAGGAATGCAACTTTCTCAATTTTGGTCTTCTAATCAATATTCTAATGAGAGTCGTTATGCCTTTCGTGAAGCAGTTAGTAATAACCTGTGGTCTTTTTACTATGCAGATGTTATAGCTGACTTGAACGAAATTATTCGTTTGAATACAGAAAACCCTGATGCTTATGTAGGATTTGGAGCAACAGAAAACCAAATTGCAGTAGCTAAGATTACACGTGCTTATATGTATCAAATCATTACTGATACTTGGGGAGCAATTCCTTACTCTCAAGCAGGTAATCCTGATGAATTTTTGTATCCAAAATATGACTCACAAGAAGAAGTATATAACGGAATTATCAATGACTTAAATGATGCTATTTCTTCTATTAATACAGGAGGAACTAGAGTATTAGGTGATGTTATATATAATGGAGATATGAGCAAATGGCTTTTGTTTGCTAACTCTTTGAAGCTAAAGGTAGGAATGAGAATTGCTGATGTAGCTCCAACACTTGCTCAACAAACTGTTTCATCAGCTGTTTCTGCAGGAGTTTTTCAAAGCAATAATGATAATGCACTATTTAGCTATCTTTCTGCTGCTCCAAATAACAACCCTTTAAATGAGGATCGTAAGACTCGTGGAGACTTCGCTATGAGCAATATATTTGTAGAACAGTTATTAGATTTAAATGATCCAAGACTGCCTCTTTATGCTGCTCCTACATTATCTAGTGATCCTAGTGACCCTCTAAATGTAAAATATGTAGGAGAAGTTTATGGACTATCAGAAAGTGATGCAGCAAATACTGCTGATCAAGATATTTCTCAACCATCTGCTCAAGTTTTACAAGCTACTGCTCCAGGAATACTTATGACTTATTCAGAAGTACAATTCTTGTTAGCAGAAGGGGTAGCAAGAGGTTTTATTTCTTCTGGTTCGGCTGCAGAATACTATAATGCAGGTATTACAGCTTCTATGAACTATTGGAGCAGTGGAAGTCTATCTGACCAAGATATAACTTCTTATATTGCTCAACCGACTGTAAACTATGCTGCACTGAAAGCTAGTGGGCAAGAGTGGAACGTAATTATAGGAAAACAAAAATGGATATCTCTTTATATGCAAGGTCTTGAGGCGTGGACAGAATATCGTCGTCTTGATTTTGGTATCCTTCAATCACCAGCAGATGGTGCTTTAGAAGGAGATGGAAATGTTCCAAATCGCATCATTTATCCTATCAATGAGCAGTCTTCAAATGGCGAAAATTATAAAGCAGCTGTATCTTCACAAGGAGCAGATGCCTTAACTACAAAATTATGGTGGGACGTTAATTAATTCCTCTCCATAATTATATAAAAAGCCTAGATACTTGTTATCTAGGCTTTTTTATTAAAATTAAGTTTTAAGTTACAAAGTCAATCTAATAATACCAGCCTAGTTAAAATTAGCTCCAAAAAAAATACTTTTGGATTTATAATAAATTAGCATTCATTTTTTTAAAATAAATTTGTTAATTCAAAAATAAATTGTAATTTTGCACTTCATTAAAGATAACTAAAACACACGAGTGTAGCTCAGTTGGTAGAGCAGCGGTCTCCAAAACCGCAGGCCGCGGGTTCGAGCCCCTCCGCTCGTGCAATAATAATATGTAATCTGATTTAGGCTAAATTAATTAATTTTTTCTAAATACTTACAAAATAGTGAGTTTGATAGCACATTCTTAATGAATGTAAAATCTATCAAACTCACTTTTTTTAGAGTTTTTTTTACTCTAACAAAAAAACAAGTTCAAAGACACAGTCTAAAAAATAGCTTTAAAAAGCTAAAGACTAAACTTACCGATAAGACAAATTATACTCAGTATGAAAAAAGTAATAGAATTTTTGCAAGAATCTCGTGATGAGATGACCGAACATGTAACTTGGTCTTCATTTAAAAGTCTTCAACAGACTTCTGTAGTCGTACTTGTTGCATCGCTTATCTTTGCACTTATCGTTTTTGCAATGGATCAAGCCTTCCAATTTGGTTTAGGCGAGGTTTATAAGTCATTCTAAGTAAATAGGAATTACACTAAAAAAAATTACCAACAACTTACAACTCACTCCTAACAAAATTATGGGCGAACTCAAATGGTACATTTTGCGTGTTGTTTCTGGAAAAGAACGCAGCGTGAAAGAATATCTTGAAAAAGATATAGTTATCAATAATCTACAAGAATATTTTGGTCAAATTATCAACCCTACTGAAAAGGTATTCCAAATTCGTAAATCGAAAGATGGAAAAACCAAAAAAGTAGCTGTTGAACGTAATTATTTACCTGGTTATGTCCTCGTACATGTAGATTTAGATTCGCCAAATAGTGGAGAACTTATCCACCAACTTATCAATCTTCCAAGTGTGATTGGATTTTTAAGAGTAGATGGACAACCTCTAACAGATAAGCCCCTTCCGATGAGAGATTCCGAAGTAGCTCGTATATTAGGAAAAGTAGAAGCTGCCGACCAAGATGAAGTCAGAGATGATACTCAGTTTATGGTAGGAGAGTCTATTAAGGTAATGGAAGGTCCTTTTGCTGGTTTTAGTGGTACTATCGAAGAAAACCAAGAAGATAAAAAGAAACTTAGCGTAATTGTTAAGATTTTTGGTAGAAGTACACCAGTAGAACTGAATTATTCTCAAGTACAAAAAGAAGAGTAATATCATCTACTAGTCAGATTAGAAGAAAATAATTTTGAAAGATTGGAAAGTAAACTTTCAAAAATGAAAATATAAATCTATAAACTAAGAGCTACAACTTGCTTATAGGTTTGTCTCCAAAAAATTTAGTAGTTAAAATTATAGTTTTTAGATATGAAGCTTCCACGATTATCTCCCAAACTTTTAACAAACTAAATTATCAGTATTGTAGCATTTGTTAGTAATCTGTAAAGTAGTTACTTGAAGTTATTTAAGATGGCTAGTTTATTTTAAATAATTCAATAATTACATCACAACAACCGTTTCACAATCATGGCAAAGGAAATAAGTGCTAAACTTAAAGTCATAGTAAAAGGTGGTCAAGCCAATCCAGCTCCTCCAGTAGGTCCTGCTCTTGGTGCAAAAGGTGTCAATATCATGGAATTTTGTAAGCGTTTTAACGCTCTTACTCAAGACCGTATGGGACAGACATTGCCAGTAGAGATTACAGTCTTTGGCGACCGTTCTTTTGACTTTATCATCAAAACTCCTCCTGCTGCGGCTCTCTTAATTGAGGCTTCAAAAGTGAAAAAAGGATCAGGCGTTCCAAATCGTGAAAAAGTAGGTAAAGTATCTTGGGATCAAATCCAAACTATTGCCGAAACGAAAATGCCAGACTTAAATGCCTTTACTGTACATTCTGCTATGAAAATGGTAGCTGGTACAGCTAGAAGTATGGGTCTGAACGTTACTGGAAAAGCTCCTTGGGAAACTGCTGAATAATTTTTTAAAATTACAAGTGGTAGAGGAAAAGAATATTTTTATTCACAAAATTAAACGTAGGAGATTAATTAAATTTGATCGTTTGACTACAAAAATGTTATGGCAAAATTAACTAAAAAACGTAAGGAAGCCCTTGCAAAATACGATGCACAAGCAGAATATGTATTAGAAAAAGCAAGTGAACTTGTAAAAGAGATTAACTTAGCTAAATTTGATGCTTCTGTTGATATCGATGTGCGCTTGGGTGTAGATCCACGTAAAGCAGACCAAATGGTTCGTGGTGTGGTTACTCTTCCTCACGGTACAGGTAAGCAGGTACGTGTACTTGCCCTTGTTACTCCAGACAAAGAAGCCGAAGCCAAAGAAGCTGGTGCTGACATGGTAGGTTTAGACGATTATATCGCTAAAATTGAAGGTGGCTGGACAGATATGGATGTTATTATTACAATGCCAACTGTAATGGCGAAAGTCGGTCGTTTGGGTAGAGTATTAGGACCTCGTGGTCTTATGCCAAATCCAAAAGCTGGTACTGTTACAATGGATGTAGCTAAAGCAGTTACAGACGTAAAGGCTGGTAAAATTGACTTCCGTGTTGATAAAACGGGTATTATTCATACAAGTATCGGAAAATCTTCTTTTACAGCACAGCAAATCAAAGAAAATGCTACAGAACTTCTTTCTACGCTTATTCGTTTGAAACCTGCAACTGCAAAAGGTACTTATATGAAAAGTGTTCACCTTTCGACAACAATGAGTCCATCTGTAAAGATTGACAAATCGTCTATCAAAGGTCTATAATTTATTCCACCACAAAACTCAATAATACTATGAATCGTGATCAAAAAACACAAGTAGTTAAGGATTTGGTGGAGAAGTTTTCTAATTCAGCGAATTTCTATGTAACTGATTCTTCTGGAATGAGTGTTGCTCAAACAAATGCACTTCGTCGTGCGTGTTTTGAGAAAGGCATAGAATACCGTGTAGCTAAAAATACACTTATTCGTAAAGCATTAGAGCAAATTGAAGGAGACTTCGAACCATTAGTAGAAAAAGGAGCTTTGAAAGGCTTCTCTGCTATCATGTTCTCTCCTGAAACTGCAAAACTTCCAGCGCAAATCATTAAAGATTTTCGTAAAAAGAACAAATCAGAAAAACCTAAATTTAAAGCTGCATCAGTAGAAACAGCACTTTTCATTGGTGAAAACCAACTAGAAATGTTAAGTGAAATCAAATCTAAAGATGAAGTATTGGGCGAAGTTATTATGCTTCTTCAATCTCCTGCTCGTACAGTTACTGCTGCTATTCTTAGTGGTGGTGGTCGTATTGCAGCGATGGTTAAAGGAATTGCTGAAAAAGGCGAGTAATAACCAACTGATTTGTAGAAATTTTACAACAAATCTCTATAAAAACGACACTATAATTTATAATCAAAGCGAGTAGTTGTATATTTTTTATACAAAATGGCAACTAAGGAAGAAACTACTTAAATGCTCTGATTATTTAATTCAAAATACTGCTTCCAAGTTGTATTTCTTTTTTAACCGAATAAAGCAAGTTTAAATTTCATTTCAAAATAGATTAAACCGATTTATTCAACCTTTTTATATTCATTAAGTCTTTATTTTTCTAAGACTTATTTATTTACGAACCTTATTAAATAGTTAATATAATGGCAGATTTGAAAGCAATCGCAGAACAACTTGTTGGTCTTACAGTAAAAGAAGCTAACGAGCTTGCAGACATTTTGAAAGAAGATTATAACATCGAACCTGCTGGTGGTGGTGCTGTAATGATGGCAGGTCCTGCTGCTGCTGCTGATGAAGCAGAAGAACAAACAGAATTCGACGTAGTATTGAAAGCTGCTGGTGGATCTAAATTAGCAGTTGTAAAATTAGTTCGTGAGCTTACAGGTCTTGGCTTGAAAGAAGCGAAAGAATTAGTTGATACTGCTCCTAAAGCAATCAAAGAAGGCGCATCTAAAGCTGAAGCTGATGATATGGCTAAGAAACTTCAAGAAGCTGGTGCTGAAGTAGAAGTTAAGTAATCTAACTCCTACATACTTTAGCTTAACAATATAGCTTTTTGTTTCTATTTTAGAAATACTAAAAACCTAAGAACTCTATTTATAGAAATTCTTAGGTTTTTTGCTTTATATTGTAAATTATGAAAAAACTTAAACTATTTCTTCTAATCTCTCTAGGAGTTCTGCTCACTTGTAGCCTATTTATATTCTTCTTAGACAAACCTTTGACAATTTTTCTTCATTCTTTTAAAGGAAGTGTAATCATTAACACATTTGAAATTATTGGGAGAGGTTTTGAAATAAATGCTATTCCAGTTTACATGTCTTTGTTTATTATATCTATAATTTTATTTCGTAAGAAATACATTTTTAATTTCTCCTTCTTACTCATATCTGATATGGTTTGTCAGATTTTGACATCTTTATTAAAACGTTTTTTTGGTAGAAGTCCTCCATTTTCTATCATAGATAAAGATATTTACACTTTTTTTGGAGATTGTCAATATTGTGAGAGTTTTCCGTCTGGTCATACAAGTAGTGCATTTTGTATGGCTCTTTCAATAGGTTTGTTATATCCTTCTTTGTGTCCGATTTTGTTGTTTTATGCGTGTGCTGTGGCTATTGCTAGAGTAGCTACTACACTTCATTATTTTTCTGATATTGTTTTTGGAGCTTATCTTGCCTTTCTTGTGGTTTATTCTATTTATTTTGTATTTAATTTTACGACTAAACAGTTTGAAAAATTAATTGCCCATATAAATATTCTTTGGAGAGGATAAATAACCTTTTTTTACCTACTCAAAACTGAACAACTATTCAATTTTTAGAGGAGTTTTTGATTTTATCCAACCTGCTACTTTAGATATTTCTTTTCTATCATTAGATTTATTACGGCTTTTGTAGTGGGTCTGACTGCATTTTTTGTATAATTTGAAATGTTGTAACTGATTGGCGAGTGATTTATATGATTTTTATGATAAATGCGAATGACTTTTTTTGATAATTATTCAGATTCAATTTTTAAAGGAGTTTTTGATTTTATCCAGCCTGCTAGATGAATTTCATCTTTTTCAAAAGCAATCCAAGTATCTGACATTCTTCTTTCAATAGATTTAGGATTAAAAACAACAAAGTACCAATATATATTTTCTTCTTTTTTATAAAAAAACACTTCTCCTTTTTGATTTGGTTTTATACATGCGTAAGCTCCTTTTTCCAACTCATTTAATTTTTTTTGTCTAGGAGAAGCATCTCTATAGCTTATAACCCTCAAGGCTGTATCTAAATTTGAATATGTAAAAAGAGAAAGACTATCAGTTGTTTGTATAAAACCTTTTCTTTCTGTTTTTTTAGGGATTTCCATTCTATCCAAATAACACATTTGACTTTTTCTTATAAATTCTTCATTTTCATAGTCATAAACTTCTTCACACAAAAAATCATTCGCACAACAACCATATTGCATTACTTTTACACTTAATTTTCCTTTTCTAAAATGAATTTCTGTCATTTCTCCCCACCACGATTTCATTACTTTAAACTCTCCTTCTTCATTTCTCTGCCAAATCGTAGTAAGCATTTCTGATGTAGAACCATAAGCAAATGGTTGAATAATATATTCAATTTCTTTACTTTTTTCTGCTTTGATAAAAATCCAATTTTTGACTTCAGAAGTCTGATATTTAGAATAACCTCCAAATGTTCCGTCTTCTAAAGTATCAGTTATTATAAGTTTGTAAGTATAACAAGCATTAATTACTGTTTTATTTATATTTGCGTGAAAGTCTTCAGACACCCAAACTTTTTCACATTTTTTATTAAGAATTTTTATTCTTTCTTTTAAAGATAGTGTAACTGTATCAGCATTTATTTTTGGAGATTGTAACCCTCTATGAGATTTTGGAAATTGCCCAAACCCCTCAAACCCAATTCCCCAAAAGAGAACAGAAAACAGAACCAAAACTTTGATTTTCATAGCTATTTTTAATTATTTTATTGAATAGAAATTTCCACACGTCTGTTTTTGCTACGTCCGTTCTCTGTAGCGTTGGTTTGTGTAGGATTTTTTTCGCCTTTTGGAGTAATTTTGATTTTAGATTTGTCAATTCCTTTACTTTCTAAGAAATTTTGAACAGATAAAAGTCGTTTTTGAGATAAAATTTCATTGTAATTATCACTTCCCTTTGAGTCGGTATGACCTGTAAGAATTATTTTTTTGTTAGAATCTGAATTATCTTGATTGAATAATTTAATAAGATTTTCTAAAACTTGAATAGAATTTTGGTCTAATTTGTTTGAATCAAAATCGAAATAAACATTTTCTATATCTGTAATTTTGCTTGTTTCTGTTTCTTCTTTACAATCATTTATTTGCGTTTTACCTAATTCTAGTTTTGTATATTTTTTTACCTGTGGAATTTCTATTTTTTTAGTTTCATAATAGGGTTCTTGGTCAAATCCTTTTTCAGTTTCGATGATTTGTTTGTATGACTTTTTAGTTTTTGGAGGATTAGAAACTAGCAAAACATATTCGCCTTTATTTCTTGCATTGGTAAAACTAACACTAATTTCTTTGTCATTTTCATCGTACAAACTCACTTTTGCATCAATCGGATTTCCATCACAGCCAACAATATTTCCTTCCAAAAGCAACGTAGGCGAAGGTTTTAGCTTGGGCGAAGCATTGATTAAATCAGCATAAAAAATATCGCCTTCTCTCACAAAATAGGCAGCCTCCCCAGAAGCCGTCAAAACAAAACCATAATCATCTTTATTGGTATTGAAGGGCGCACCAATATTAAAAATCTCAATCGCATTGCCATTTTCATCAAGCAAAGCCTTAAAAATATCAAGTCCTCCAAAACCACCATAACCATCAGAAGCAAAATAAACCGTTTTATTATCAGCAGCCAAAAATACCGAACGTTCATTTTTTGGCGTAGAAATAGGCATTTCTGTACAAACTGACCATTTTCCAGTAGAATCTTTTTTACTCCAATACAAATCCATATCTCCATTATAATCAGCACCAGCAGCCACAATAAACGTAGAAAAATCAGAAGAAACACTCATTCCATCTGTCGCATAGCCTCCATATTTTGAAAATCCTTTTCTAAAAAAAATATTTATTCCTTGTCCTAATCCTCTCATGTTTGTCCAAGAATTGCCTTTTGCTTTAGCTTTATAGTAAGGACCTCCTTCTGCTATCCAGTTTCTTCGCCACGATTGAAAAACTACTTGTTGTCCATCTTGACTAACAAAAGGCTCGTCTTCTCCTGAAGAACTATTGATACCTTTTAGGTTTTGTGCTGCTGTCCAATTTCCAGTTGAATCTTTTTTAGAAAAATAAATATCTCCATCAAAACGTGGTTTGTCCTTGTACATTCCAGACCGTATAGACCAACTTTGTCCACCTCTGATACTCATAAAAAACAAATATTTTCCGTCTGGTGTAACCGATAAATTTGTTTCTCTACTCTCCGAATTTAAAACATCAATAGATTCGATATGCACAGAATCTGGATGCTGCAAAATAGGTGGGAGTTTGGAATCTTGAGCGAAAATAGAACTAACTTTGAAAATCAAAATTATTGATAATACAGGCAAAAAATAGAATTTATTGATTTTCATATTCGAATCGGATTGAAATAGTTTTTGTTAAAGGAACGGAAACAAGATAGTAATATTTCATAATTAGTAGGTCAAAAGGCTTGCCTTTGACTGTATTCTTATTTTTCTGAATAAAAAATCATTATCTTAACTGTCAAAGGCAAGCCTTTGCCCTACAAAATACATTGTATTTTATCAAATCAATCAAAAAACAAAAAAATGCCAATTTATACCGACCAATTAAACAGAAAAATAGACGTAAAAGAGTTTCCAAAACGAATTATTTCTCTTGTTCCTTCTCAAACAGAACTACTTTTTGATTTGGGAGTAGGACAAAATGTAGTCGGAGTTACGAAATACTGTATTCATCCAAAAGAAAAAATCAAGAAAATAACGAAAGTAGGAGGAACAAAAGATTTTGATATTAATAAAATCATTGAATTGAATCCTGATTTGATTATTGCCAATAAAGAAGAAAATTATAAAGAAGGAATTGAAGAGTTAGAAAGTAAATTTTCCGTTTGGATAAGTGATATAACTGATTTGAGTTCTTCTTTAGAAATGATTTTGGAAGTAGGAAAATTAGTACAAAAACAAAAAGAAGCTAAAAGTTTCGTTTACAAATTGAATCAAGATTTTCAAGAACTAAAAACTCTAACTACTGAAAATCACAAAACGCTTTATTTTATTTGGAAAAACCCTTTTATGGTAGCAGGAAAAGATACTTTTATTGATGATATTTTGCAAAGAACTAATTTAGAAAATAGTACTGATGAAAAACGTTATCCTATTATTGATGCAGAAAAAATCAAAAAATTGAACCCTCAAATCATTTTACTTTCTTCCGAACCTTATCCATTTAAAGAAAAACATATTCAAGAATTTGCTAGACTATTGCCAAATGCCTACATTAGAGTAGTCGATGGCGAGTTGTTTTCGTGGTATGGAAGTAGATTAAAATATACTACTGATTACTTAAAAGAACTACAAAAAGATATCAAATTGCACTTTAACAAGATTTAATTAAACTAAAAAACTCATTTTTCGACTTTTTTCATTCAATAGCCAATAATTGGCGTGGTTTGTGTTTTTTATGAAGCACATTGTTGTGAGAAACAATCAAAGAAACTTTATTCTACTTACTTTACTTTATTAAATCACTCTATTAATTTTTACGATTCTTATCCCAAACCTTATTTATAAAATGATAAACATGACAAAAACAATTCAAAAAATTGCCCTTGCTTCTCTCTTTATTTTTTTTGTTAGCAGTAGTTATGCAACAACTTCATTTAGTGAATATTATAATTCTATTTTTGCTGATTTGAGTGCTAAAAGTGAAATAAATGAAGTAAAAGACAACCCTCGTGGTTATTTAGTTCGCAAAGGTGTAAAATACAAGTGGGAACTAGAACAATCTGCAAGACCAGGACAATATACCTATTTTGTTCATAGAGAAAGAGGTGGTAAATCAAATCTTGTTTATAATACAACTATGGTAGCCATAGACAAACGCAGTTCAACAGGAGAATATATTATTAAAATATTTTACTCTGTAAATAAAGGTTATAAATGGGATATGGACAGAAATACAATGCTTAGAATCACATATAAAAAAGATGGTTCGGTAGATTATCAAGCAACAGGACAAATGTCTAAATTTGAAGATAATGGACACGGACTTTCAGCAGCACAATTCAAACAAAAAACAGCTTTAAATCCAAACTTTACAGATACATTTGTACGTCATGCAGCAGCTTCTATTTCGTATGCGATTTATAAGTATCCAAAAATGATGAAATTATAAGCAAAGAAATACCGTTTCACTTATCTTACGCAAAAAGCGACTTCTCTATCTAAAGAAGTCGCTTTTTTTATGCTTTTTCAAGTTAATATTAATGGCTACTCGTTTTTCTATTTTGAATTTAAGAGATTTAATTCTTATCTTTTGAGAAAGTATTTACACAAAACATTTAAAATAAACGTCATGAAATTAGCCATCTTGTCGGCAAACAAAAATCTTTATTCTACTCAGAGAATTATTGAAGCAGGAGAAAAAAAAGGACACGAAATGATCGTTGTAGATCATACAAAATGTGATTTGGTAATCCAAAAAAAGAAACCAAGTGTCATTTATAAAGGGGAAGAATTATCAGATATTGAAGGTGTAATTCCACGTATTGGGGCTTCCGTAACTTTTTTTGGAACAGCCGTAGTGCGTCAGTTTGAAATGATGAAAATTTTTACGGCTACCGAATCACAGGCGTTAGTTCGTTCTAGAGACAAGCTAAGAAGTCTTCAAATTTTGGCTCGTGCAGGTCTTGATTTACCAAAAACAGTGTTTAGTAATTATTCAAGAGATGTTACAAGTGTGGTCGATAAAGCAGGTGGTGCACCTTTGGTTATCAAACTTTTGGAAGGAACACAAGGATTAGGAGTAGTTTTGGCAGACAATCGAAATACAGCCGAATCTATGCTAGAAGCATTTAATGGCTTAAAAGCTCGTGTTATTGTACAAGAATTTATCAAAGAAGCAGGAGGAGCAGACATTCGTGTCTTTATTGTAGATGGTGTAGTAGTAGGTGCAATGAAACGACAAGGAAAAGAAGGAGAGTTTCGTTCAAACCTTCATAGAGGAGGTAGTGCAAATATTATTGAACTGACCGACCAAGAAGAAAATGCTGCTCTAAAAGCTGCCAAAGTATTAGGTTTGGGAGTAGCTGGTGTAGATATGTTACAGTCTTCAAGAGGACCACTTATTTTGGAAGTAAACTCTTCTCCTGGATTAGAAGGCATTGAAAAAGCAACAGGAAAAGATATTGCGACAGATATTATAAAATACATGGAACGAAATGTAGAATAACATAAGTTCTTACTTTCAAAAAATTAGAATCACAATTATTATTTTTAGAATAGTAATTGTGTTTTTTTGATTCTATTGAGAAGGACTTGGAGTGGTTTGAGGAGAAGAAAAAGTGAGTAATTCTAAACAAAATCCACATCAACCACAACATATATTTTCTTGAATGATTTATCTGTGTAAAGTTCATCAATTTGAAATTGAATAAACTCTTTTGTTTTTCTTAAATCAAATTGATTACGTTCTAATTTTATTAAAATGGCTTGTTGGAATTTATTTCTGATGCGTTCAATAATTGGAGCTTCAGGTCCTAAAACACGCTGAGGACTAAGTTTTGATTGAAGTTTTTTGGATAAAATAAAAGCTGCTTTTTGTGCCATTTCTCGCTCTTCATGTCTAACCATAATTTTTATTAGTCGTGCAAAAGGAGGATAATTATATTGTTCTCTTTCCATAATTTCTTGATTATAGAAAGTTTGATAATCATGAAGAGAAATAATAGAAAACAGTGGATGCGATGGCGCATTGGTCTGAATAACTACTTTTCCGTTTCCACTTCTACGCCCAGCACGTCCACTGACTTGCATAATAAGTTGCATAAAACGCTCAGAAGAACGAAAATCTGGAAAAAATAGAATTCTATCAGCATCAAAAACACCTACTAGATTTACCTTTTCAAAATCTAATCCTTTGGTTATCATCTGTGTTCCTACCAAAATATCAACTTCATGCTTTTCAAAGGCATCAATAATTTTTTCGTAGCCTGTTCGGGTTCGGGTTGTATCTTTATCCATTCTTGCAATCCTACTTTCGGGTAGCATAACTTGCAAATCTTCTTCTATTTTTTGCGTTCCAAAACCTATCGGATATATTTTTGTAGAATCACACACTAAACACGTTTTAGGAATTTTGGTATGAAACCCACAATAATGGCAACGCAACTCATGTATTTTTTGATGATAGGTAAGACTGACAGAGCAGTTTTGACACTCTGGAATCCACTCACACACTTCACAACTCAAATAGGGAGCATATCCACGACGATTTTGAAAAAGCAAAACTTGTTCATGATTTTCTAAAGCAGTTTTCATTTGTTCAAAAAGCTCTATTGTAAATTGTTCTTTGAGTTCTTTTCGTTTTTTGGATTCTCTCAAATCTACCAACTGAATTTCGGGCAAAGTAGCCTCTCCAAAACGCTGCAAAACTTCTACTAAACCATACTGTTTTTGCTTGGCTAAAAAATAACTTTCCACCGACGGAGTAGCCGAACCCAAAACAACTTTTGCTTGATGTTTATGAGCTAAAATAAGTGCAGTATCACGAGCATGATAACGTGGCGCAGGGTCGTATTGCTTATAGGAAGGGTCGTGTTCTTCATCAACGATTATCAAACCCAAATGCTCAAAAGGCAAGAAAACAGACGAACGAACACCAATTACAAAATTAATATCGCCATTCAAAACACCTTTCCAAACCTCTACACGCTCATTATCCGAAAAACGAGAATGATAAACACCAACAGCATTTCCAAAAATTCGCTTCAAACGAACTACAATCTGACTGGTAAGCGCAATTTCAGGCAAAAGCATCAAAACTTGACTTCCACTTTGCAACACTTGTTCTATCAAACTGACATACATTTCTGTTTTTCCACTTCCTGTTACCCCATGTAAAAGAACCGTAGATTTGTCTTGGAAATGCTCAAAGATTTGATTTACTGCATTTTGTTGGGTAGAAGTCAGATTAATTACTGATTCTGTTTGTGTCCATTCTTCAAACTCAAAACGAGAAAGTGTCTTTTCAAACTCTTCAAAAATTCCATTTTTTATTAATGTCTTCAACGAACTTGCTGATAGATTTTCTCCTAATAACTCCTTTTTCGAAATGCTTTTTGGATAATCTTTTATTGGGTTTTTGGATAGATAAGTCAGCAAAATTTCTTCCTGTTTTGTACTTCGTGTTGTCTTTGTGAAGGCTTCAGCCACTCCTTCTTGACTTGCGTATTCTTTAGCAATTCGGATTTGCTTTTCTTTTAATGGACTATATTTTTCCTTTAATTCTTCAAAAATTATTATGATTCGCTTTTGAGTTAGCTTTTTAATTACTTGATAAACATCTTGTAAATCTAACTTTTCGCCTGCTTGCTCGTAGGTCAATGAATTTTCTAATTCTAGTAGATTTATTAAACGAACCTCATCTTTTGACAAATCGTGTTCTTTTATGATTTGCAGTTTTTCTTCACTCTCATCTATTTCTTTGACCAATTTATTTTTCCAATCAGGGTGTAATTGCAATCTACTTGTACTACTCAACTTCAATCCAGAAGGCAAAGCTGCATTCATTACCTCACCAATCGAACACATATAATAAGAGGCAATCCAAGTCCAAAACCAAATTTGAGTTGGTGTAATGAGTGGTGTTTCATCCAAAAGCTCTAAAATATATTTTGCTGAATATCCTTTTGGAGCTTGTTCTGTAACTGACTTTACCACACCTGTAAGTACTCGTTTTTTTCCAAAAGGAACAACAACACGAACACCCATTTGAATAAAATCATTTAATTCATAAGGAATACGATAAGTAAAAGTTGTTTTTAAAGGAACAGGAATAATAACCTCTGCAAAAAGTGTTTTTCTTTCTGTAGAAATGGTATTTGAAGTATCAGAAAAAGATTGAAAAAGTGACAAATTGAGCAGATTAAGAGATAAAAATTAAAGTGTTGCACAAAAGCTAAACAACTCTAAATACAAGGTCATAAAATAATTGTTGATACAACTATACTAGAGATTTTCAGAAGCACAATGATACGAAGTTCGTTATTTTTTTTGAAAAAATATAGAAAAATAAGCCGTTCAATGAATAATAACATTCTTTTTTTACTCAAAAAACACCCTAATATAAAAGAGCTGGTTGAACCAAAATTATAATCATTATTTTATTTTTTTAGAAACATCATCTCTTCTACTTTTTACCAAAACTCTACAGTTTATACTCTTTACCATCCAAATGAAATTTGGAGAAAGTATATTAGGTATGTTACAAATGAACAGGAATATTACCTAAAATTTTATAATAGAACGCTTTTAGATAATTATGTCGCTGTTTATATTGATGTAAGTGGAAGAAAAGAAATGTAGCGAAATTTATTATATAAATTAATAAAGCTGTTATGTAAAAAAGCTCTTTTTAGTGAAAAAAAAATAGAGTTAATCTTTTAAAAAAACAACTCTAATAACATAAAACTAGCTTACTACGCCCTTTTTTCAAAAAAAACAGAAAATTCTAAACAATTTGAGATGTTTTTCAAAAAATGTGTAACCTTTCAAAATAAGTTCCGTTATATAGACAAGTAGCTGATAAAAAAATCATTTTTTACAGTTTTTTTATTGATTTGCTTCTTAATTTTCTGAATAAACTTGATAGTTATTTCAGAAAATCATTTTTTAATCTTAGTTTTTTGTATTCTACAGCTTTAATTTTATTTACTTCACTTTCTTTTATTTTTGTGATTTGATATTTTAGAATGATAATTTATCAAAAATTCATCTTTTAATAATCTTGTAATGTTTGGTTTTTTCCAAAAAAATGCTATCTTAGATTATAATAAAAGATATTTTAGAAAATAATTGTACAAACAATCATTTTGTTTAACTTTTTTAACTAAATAATTACACAAAAATTTGGATTTTCGTTTAATAAACATTAGCTTTGTATTAAACAAAAACAAATACCTCCAAACTTCAAAATTTTTTTAACTATGACAGCCTTCGAATTTGGATTTGCATTACAAAAAATAGCTTACTCTTTGCGTCCTTTCGCATTGAAGCTCACTAAAGATTCTGATGAAGCAAATGACTTGCTTCAAGAAACAATATTAAAAGCCTTTACCAACCGTGAGAAATTTACGGAAGGTACAAATTTAAAGGCGTGGTTATATACCATTATGAAAAATACATTTATTACGAATTATCAGCGTTTGGTACGTCGTAATACATTTATTGACACTACCGAAAACTTACACTTTCTCAACTCTTCTAATCACGTAGCTGCAAATGGTGCGTATGGAGATTTTATGATGCAAGATGTAGTTCGTGCGATTGATAGACTAGATGATGCTTATAAAGTTCCATTTATGATGCACTTTAGAGGTTTCAAATACTACGAAATTGCAGAACGTTTAGAGATTCCTATTGGAACGGTAAAAAACAGAATTCATATTGCACGTAAGGAACTAAAAGGTAATTTGAAGGTATATGCCTCAAAAAACTAATAAGTCCTTATTACTCTGAATTTTACATTAAAATATTAAAAAAAAACGCACATTTTTTTCAAACAAAAGTGTGCGTTTTTCTATTTTGAAAAAAGAACATACTTATTATACTCTCTATTTCGTTTTACTAAAAAAACAGTATTAGAAATAACTACTAAAAAAATTTATAAAGTTCTTATGAATACTATACCCTCCTCTACTTTTAATTCAGCAGGAACTGATACTATTTCAGACTCTATGGCACTTTATAATACAACTGCCTTGAAATGCAGTAAATTAATTACTCAACATTACAGTACTTCTTTTACTTTGGGAATTCAGACATTACACAAAAAGTTACATTTTCCTATTTATGCTATTTATGGATATGTGCGTTATGCTGATGAAATTGTAGATACTTTCCATGATAAAGATAGAGCTACTTTATTAGCTCGTTTTAGAGAAGATACTTATCGTGCTATTGAAGAAAAAATAAGTACTAATCCAGTTATTCATTCTTTTCAACTTGCTGTTGAGCGTTATTCTATTGAAAATGAACTTATAGAAGCCTTTTTGAATAGTATGAAAATGGATTTGGACAAAAAAGAATATACCGATAATAAATACAACGAGTATATTTATGGTTCTGCTGAGGTAGTAGGTTTAATGTGTCTTCGTGTTTTTTGTGAAAATGATAGTGAACTGTATGATGGTTTGAAATCAGGGGCAAGAAGCCTAGGAGCAGCTTTTCAAAAAGTAAATTTTTTGAGAGATATGAAAAGTGATTTTGATGAACGTGGACGAGTTTATTTTCCTGATGTTGATTATTCACAATTTGATGCCCACGCAAAAATTCAAATAGAAAACGATATTCAAAAAGATTTTGATGCTGCTTATGACGCTATTTTGAGACTTCCAAAGCCTTCAAGAATGGGAGTTTATTTGGCTTATGTTTATTATCTCAAGTTATTCAATAAAATAAAACAATCCTCTGCTCAAGCAATCCTTTCAGAACGTATTAGAGTTCCTGATAGCAGAAAAATGTTCTTATTAGTAGAAAGTTATGTGAAACATCGCTTAAACTACATATAAATAATCCGTTTTATACTTAGAGACTTTAAATGTCTTTACTGTTTTATTCTTATTATTTTAATAGAGCCTAAATCTCAACTGTCTGACACTATAAAGTAGTGTCTTGACAGTTTAAAATTTATATTGGAAAAGATAAATAGATATGATTTTAATAACTGATAATATTCAAGTGCATATCACTTTCATCCATAAAATCCTCACCTTCTATTCTCATATCATCGTGGTCTTCTTCAGGGTAATACCAATTAATAGTTATTTGTTTTCCCTCATCTTGAAACTCTTTAAGCAGACGAAATAAATCTAATAAAGCTCTTGAAGAACTTGTATTAAAATAAGAAAGTTTACAATCTAATATTACTTGTTGGTGATTGGTAAAGTATTCTTTAAACCAATTCATTAGATTATCATAAAACTCAAAAGCATCTTCCAAATAAGATTCTCCTTCAATAAGGCAATGCTCTGCATCAGCATCAAAATTTACATAAGGTACAAAGTAGGCATCTTTTTTACTTTCTACTACTAAATTTTTACCATTTTCTGTAAACATAATTTATAAGTCAATTTTAAATTGTGAAAAGTTTTTATTTTTCGATAGTCGAAGAAATTATAAAATAGGAGTTTTTATCATCTACTTCTTTAGATTCTACTTGTAGAGGGTGTTCTGATTTGAGAGCTACTTGTATAAGTCCGATATTTCCTCCTTTTTGTTCTTGAGTACGTTCTAGACTCCTAACTTCTTTTTTTAAAGCTCTCAACTCCTCTGTACTAAGTCCATTTATTTGTTCACACTTAGCAATAATTTCCTTTACTTTTTCTGAAGGAACAAGATTACCAGCACTTAAAATAACTTCTGTGTCATTGTTGTGTATAACGACAGTTCCTACTCCATTATTTTTTTTCTCCTCTTGTGAATATTTAATATCCTTTTTGGTATCTTCATCATAGAAAAAATTTGATTCTTCTGAATAGTAAGCAATGTTTTGTGCTAGTTCAATAAAAATAGAAAATAGTTTTGCACTCATACGTGGATTATCAGCAAACCTTCGACGTAATTGCAAACTTATATTTGCTAAAATATCTTTATCAAATGGTCCTTTGTAGTAGAGTACTGCACTTTGAGAGTCTAAACGTGTATGATAATCCATCATAGTTGATAAACTTGTTATAATAAAAAATTAAGTATATTAATAGAATAGGTTGATTTTGATATATTTAGTTTTAAACTTTAAAACCAAATACAGTTATATCATCTCGCTGCTCTGTTGTTTGTTGATGTTTAGCAAGGCGATCTTCAAGAATTGTCTTTTGTTCTTTTGCTGGTAAATCTCCAACTTCTATTAAGAGTTCTCTAAATTTTTTCTTGGAAAAACTCCTTCTTTCATTGTTAGCTTGATCTGCATATCCATCAGTAGCCAAAAAGACAGCATCCTGTGTTTGAAGCATTATTTCTTCTTGCGTATATTTTCTCTCATCATCTCGCTTCCCACCACCAATAGAACGCCTATTACCTTTTATTTCGATAAGTTCTTGATTTCTAACAATGTATAGGTTTTGTTTGACACCACCAAAAGTTAATAGAGTTTGACCATTTGATTTTTTTTCTATCAAACAAAGCGTCAAATCCATTCCATCATTATTTGCTCCTTCTTTCTGATTGAGTTTTTTGACAACTCCTTCATGTAATTCTTGCAATATTAGATTAGGCTGTAAAATTCCTTTTTGGTTAATCACTTCACTCAAAATATTAGAAGCCACCAAACTCATAAATGCTCCTGGTACACCATGCCCTGTACAATCGATTACTCCCACAAGAGTTTTGTTTTCGTGGTGGGACAACCAATAAAAATCTCCTGAAACAATATCTTTAGGTTTATAAATAACAAAACTTTTGGGTAATACTTCTTCAATTAGTGTTTTTGAAGGTAATATAGCTTTTTGTATTGTTTCTGCATAACTAATACTTTTGGTGATTTGTCTATTACTAATTTCAAGTATATCTTTTTGATATGCTAATACTTCTTGTGTCGTTTGTAGCTCTTCCATGTTTTGACGAAGCTCTTCCTCTTGTGTTTGCAAGGCATCAAAACTTTCTCTTAATTTAATATCTTGCGTTTTCATTTTTTGAAAAGCCTTTTTGAGGACAGCTTCATTAGAGGCAAGTTTTTCGTTTTGTTTTTCCAATGAAACTTTAGCTTCTTCTACTAATTTTTGCTTTTGCTCCATGGCTTCTTGTGTAGCTTCTAACTCTTCCATATTTTGGCGAAGCTCTTCTTCTTGTGCTTGTAAAGAAGTAAAACTATCTTTTAACTCTTTTTCTTGCACTTTCATTTTATGGAAAGTCTTTTTGAGGACAGCTTCATTAGAGGAAAGTTTATTATTTTGTCTTTCTAGAGATAGTTTGGCTTCTTCTATAAGAATTTGTTTTTCTCTCATCGCTTCTTGAGTAGCTTGAAGTTCTTCCATGTTTTGACGAAGTTCTTCTTCAGAGGCTTGAAGTCTTTGATTTTGATCTTGAATTGATTTTTCTAAATCTTTCTGTGCTGTAATATCAATTTGCACAGTGCCTAAAGAAATAGGTTTTTTTGTATTTGGATCTCGTATGACAAAAACATTTGCAAGTGTATCAATATTTTCTTTTGTAACATAGTTTTGAATTTGATGTTCTCCTTTCCACTCCCCTTGTTGCATTACAGTCGGTATAATCACTGTCTGAGCTTGCTTTTTACCTTCTTCATTATGAAATTCTGAAATAGTTCTGCCTTGGTAATTTTCATGGAATCCTGATAAAACTTTTCCTTTTTCATTAAGGAATTCTATTTTACCACTCATATCAGCAATAGCAACTAAACCATCTACATTTGTAATTACACTTACAAGTTTCTCTTGTTCCAATTGAGTAGTTAATAATACCTCTTGAGTAGCTTGAAGTTCTTCCATGTTTTGACGAAGTTCTTCTTCAGAGGCTTGAAGTCTTTGATTTTGATCTTGAATTGATTTTTCTAAATCTTTCTGTGCTGTAATATCAATTTGCACAGTGCCTAAAGAAATAGGTTTTTTTGTATTTGGATCTCGTATGACAAAAACATTTGCAAGTGTATCAATATTTTCTTTTGTAACATAGTTTTGAATTTGATGTTCTCCTTTCCACTCCCCTTGTTGCATTACAGTCGGTATAATCACTGTCTGAGCTTGCTTTTTACCTTCTTCATTATGAAATTCTGAAATAGTTCTGCCTTGGTAATTTTCATAGAATCCTGATAAGACTTTCCCTTTTTCATTCAGGAATTCTATTTTGCCACTCATATCAGCAATAGCAACTAAAGCATCTACATTAGTAATTATACTTACAAGTTTCTCTTGTTCCAATTGAGTAGTTAATAATACCTCTTGAGTAGTTTGAAGTTCTTCTAAATTTTGTCTTAGCTCTTCTTCTGTTGTAACTAATTCTTGATTTTTATTTTGGATTTCTCTTTCTTTTTCTTTTCTTTCAGAAATATCTTGAAAAATAGAAATAGCATACTCTATATCTCCATTATCAGTCCGTATAGGAGAGGCATTTGCTTGTAATGGAATACGCTTGGAGTCTTTAACAATTTCCATATCATCTGTACGAATTTCTTCACCTTGAAGAGCACGAATAAGAGGCAATTTTTCCAGTGGATAGTCCTCATCTGTGCCTGCTATTTTGGCTGGATAAACAGTAGCTATATTCTCACCTTCGCCAATGTCTCCTGCATCTCCAAGTAATTTTTTTGCTATATCATTGGTAAAAAATGGAGAACCTTGTTTATCAATAATAGCAACTCCAACAGGAATTCTATCTAAAAAACGGAATAGTAATTTTTCATTTTGTTTTACTTTTTCTTGCTCTTCTAATTGTTGTTGTGTTTTGGTAGCAATCGTAATAATATCTGCTATTCCTTTGATAAAAGAAATATCTTCAATTGTCCAATTTTTATATTGTCTTTGAGTTTCACAGCAAATAACTCCTGCAAGCTTTCCATCTACAAAATAAGGGATGTCTAACACAGAGTTTATCTCAAGTGGAATAAGATAAGTATCTACAAACTCTACTAAAGCAGGATGATTTTGAGCAAAATCAGCAATTATACTTTTCTCTGCTACTAAATCAGCAAAATATGTTGGTGTATCTTTTTGTTTTATTTCGACACCTTGAGTAAAAACAAACCCCTCTTTAGTAGTTTCACATTGCTTCTGAGAAATAATTTTGGCTTCGTCATTAGTGTCATATTTCCAAATACTTACACGCTCTATATTTAAGATTTTAGCAGTTTTTTTAGTAATTACTTCAAAAGCAACATCTAAATTACCAGAATAAATATCTGAACTTTTATTCAATTCTAAGAGAGCTTGACTATTTCTATCTGTAATATCACTTTTTTCTTTTATTTCATTATTTACTTCTTGGATATAATCTCGTTGAGCTTCTAACTCCTCTAGATTCTGTCTTAGTTCTTCTTCAGTAGTTTGTAATTGTTCTTGATTCACTTGGATTTCTAGCTCTTGATTTTTTCTATCAGTAATTAGATAACGAATAGATAAATATCCTTCAATTTTGCCTTCACTATCCACTACAGAGTTAATAACTGTATCTACCCAATAATAAGAGCCATCTTTTGCTTTATTTTTTACATCAGCACGCCATGTTTTTCCTCTTGAAATATCTCTCCACATAGATTGCCAAAACTCTTTTGGATGATGTGTTGAATTTACTATTCTATGATCTTTACCCAATAATTCTTCTTCTGAATATTGAGAAATTTGACAAAAATCCTCATTTACTTTTATGATTTTGCCTTCTTTATCTGTCATGGAAACAATTGCACTCTTATCCAAGACATCTGTAATGGCAATCATTTTTCTATTTTGCTCTTTTAATTTTTGTAGTAATAAATCATTATTTTGTTCCATTACTTTCTGTGCAGTAATATCCTCAAATATTCCGACAAGCCCAAATACATCTCCTTTCTTATTTTTAAGAGGTATTTTACTAGTTTTTAGCCATGTTTTTTCGCCATGTACATTTGTTTGAGCCTCTATGATATTAATTTTTGGTCTATCATTTTGCATTACATATTTATCATCTTCTTGATAGGCTATAGACTCTTCTTTTGTCCAAGGCATATCAAAATCATTTTTCCCAATCAGTTCTTTAGTATCTTTGACTCCACCTATTTGTGCCAATAGTTTGTTCGCACCTAAATATGCACAATCTAAATCTTTCCAAAAAATACCTTGTGGGAGATTATCAATTACCAGTTTGAAAATATTCTTTTCTGTTTCTGTTTCCTCAATATTCTTTTTTAAATCTTGCTCTATTTTTTTATATTCTGTAATATCACGCAGTACAGCCTGTATGAATATTTTTTTATCCACCTCAATCTTAGATAAAAATATTTTTACATCTATTTTTTCACCTTTTTTATTAACGAATTTCCATTCAAAAATATCTTTCCCTGCTAGTACACATGTATTCAAATGATTCTCTAATTCAGAAATTTTATCCTCATTTGGAGAATTTTTTAGAGTAAAATCAAATAGTGTTTTATTTATAAGTTCTTTTTCTTCAACTTGAAAAAGAATTTGAGCCAATTCATTATACTCAATGATTACTCCATCTTGTAAAACAAGAATAGCATCTGGGTAATTTTTATAAAAAGATTTATATAGTGGCAGTTCGTTTCCTATTATATTTTGATTCATGAAAATAAAGTGTAATTAATAGTAGTTAGTATCACAAGTATTTTAAGCGAAAAGTAAATGAGTCCTTTTTAATTAAATTTTGCTATGTAAAATTAAATATTCATTATCCACTCTCTTGCTTCTTCCTTATCATCAAAGTATTTTGTAATTATTTGCTGTCCCACTTCCTCTTCCATTGCTTGTTCGATAGAGAGTTGAGCTAAAAACTCTGTACTCATCACAATAGCAAGTTTGCTAAACCCCTTTTCCATTACAGGGGCAAATATATTCTCATTCATCCATTCTTGTACTTCTGGACTTACCACAAACCCCAACTGTTTTATATTACCTAACACTCGTTTTGTCTTTTGTTCTAACATAAACTTGAGAAGGTTTACATGTTCATCTTTGTATTCCTCAGAAGTCATATCTGCTGTTGCTGGTAACCAAGTTAATTCTAACAAGTGCTGTTCAGCAACAGAATCTATTTGTAAATAATTGCTTTCATATATTCTCATATCAAAATAAATATTAGGTTGTTGTATGATAGTAAATAAATAAAAAGTGTTGTTATAGTATAGCTCAAAAAAACGAGTTATCTAATAAAATACATTTGCTTGATTTCTAAATATAAAAAAAAAATATTCTTAAAAGGTAAATATTCTGTGATAACTTAAAAAAAATCGATAAAACTTTATAAAAGCTCTACCCCTTAATATATTTATTAGCTTAATCACATATCAATAATTATTATATATTTAACCACTTTCTTGCCTCTTCCCTGTTATCAAAATATTTTGTATTTATAGCACTTGTATTAGTACTTATATCGTCAGTAAGTTGCTCAATAGATAGACTCGCAATAAATTCTTTAGGCATTATAAATGCGTGTTTAGAGTAATTTGTTGTTTGCATTAAAGGTGTTGTAACTGTGTTGATAGCCCATTCTTGTAATTCAGGTCATGGGTAACATGAATAAAGAAACATCTGTCAATACATAAGAAACTTTGCTTTTCTGTACAGCATCTTTAAAGACTAAGAGTAATTTCTTAAAATCTTCTTCAGATAACGTTTCCGACTTTTCATTCCAAGTATCTATGAGAAGATTATTTTCCTCTTCTACAGCTATACTTATATAAGTAGTTAGACATAATTATCGTAACAATTTTCCTTTATATATAGTAAAATCAATTTTATACTTTTTACTATTGTATTTTTTTAGAATATTTTTTACAGCTTGATGTAAGTCTTCTTTACTCGTGAAATCTTGAGGTCTTAACCACTCTATTTTGATTTTTCTCCATAGTGTTTCTATGGGATTCAAATGTGGACTGTAAGAAGGTAAGTAGAAAATAAGTACTCCTTTCTCTTCCCATTCCTCTATTTTCTCTTCTATTTCTTTAGAAATATGCCAAGGTCCATTATCTAACACTAGAACAGTCGTTTTTTCAATTGTTTCTACAAACTGATCTATACAATCAATGATAACTTTAGAATTAATGTTTTGGGTGCTTACAAAACTGCTTAGTTCTCCACGCAAGTTAAGCAATCCAAATACATTTAAATTACCTCCCTTACTACTTTTAATGCCTACTTGTTCTCCTATTCTACACCAACCATAAGGAACATTGGGTTCTAAATTGAAGGAAGACTCATCACAAAAACGCAAATCTATACAGCCTGCTAAAAATAAAAGAATGAGAAATTCTAAACTACGTTTTTTTTCTTCATATACAACAGGGTCAGGTTTCTTAACAGTTACTTTTCTGAAGCGTTTCCAACACCATTTTTTTTTTAAGCAACCTTTTTAAAGTCTTGACTGACATAGATTTACCCAATTCCTCTTCCAATTGAGAAACAACTACTTTCAAACTTTGAGGACTGGCTTCAACTAGAGATTCTACTTTATTCATTTCTTCTTCATTATCTATACGAAGAATAGGGCGACGACCTTGTCCTTTACTCGTCTCTAATCCTGCTATGCCCTCTTTTTCATACCGATTAAACCAACGAATAACTAATTGGCGAGTAACTTGATAAAAATCCATTATCTCACTAACCTTTTTTCCTTGATGGCTTAAAAGAATGTAATGACAACGAGTACGGAAAGTTGATGATTTACCTTCTTTCCAACCTTGCTCTAAGGAAGATACTTCCTCTATACTCAAACTAATAAAACGTTTTTTTCCTCTCATAAAACAAAGATAAAAAAAATATTTAATAATTTTGTCTAACTACTTAATCATCTTGATAAATAATCTTTTTTTCCATTTGATTTTTGTTAAAATAATTATTAGAATATTCTCTAGCCCAAATAACCTCATTTATATGCAGATTATAAAGGCTAAAGAATCCTTTATCTAACCAATGTATGATTAATTATCATTTTTAATTCGCTCTTCTCTGTTTACTAAATTCCAAGCTGTTGCAAAAACCAAACGAGTAATTTCCTGCATTTTACCAAAATGAATTTTATCTACTTCGTCAGTATGTTGGTGGTAATCATCATGAACTCCATTAAAATAAAAAATAACTGGAATATCATGTTTTGCAAAGTTGTAATGGTCAGAACGATAATAAAAACGATTTGGGTCGTCTTTGTCGTTGTAAGTATAATCTAATTTTACATTTGGAGCATACATTTTGGCACTTGCTTCACTAAGGTCATGTAACTCTGTCGAAAGCATTGTTGAGCCAATTATATATACATAATTTGGGTCGTCTTTGTGGTCTTTATCCATTCTTCCAATCATATCAATATTGAGATTCGAAACTGTATTTTTGAGAGGAAAAACAGGATTGTCAGAATAATAACTAGAACCCAAAAGTCCTTTTTCTTCGCCAGTAACTAGCATAAATAAAATACTTCTTCTTGGTGTATTTCCTTCTTTTTTAGCTAAAGAAAATGCTTCTGCTAACTCCAAAACTCCAGTAGTTCCAGAACCATCATCATCTGCTCCATTATAAATTTTGCCATCAATGATTCCGATATGGTCGTAGTGTGCTGTAATTACGATAAGCTCTTCTTTTTTGTCTGTGCCTTCCAAAAATCCCAACACATTTTCAGTTTCTACTTTTTCAATTTTCATTTCAGAGTAAACTTTAGCTTTAGCTTCTTCGATGCCTTTGCCTTTTTTACTCCACTTTTTGAATGCTTTTTTCCATTTTTTGTCTGTATATCCTAAAAGGTTTGGTAATTTATCATTTGTTGAGAGAGCTACTAAGAAATCAGGTTTTTCTTCATTCTTATTTTTTGAAGAAGGAACACTCCATTGTGGATCTTTGAAATAATGACCATACATTTGGTCGAAGAGTGTATATTCTGGTTTTTTTGCTACAAGAATAATTCCCTTAGCTCCTTTTGCTTTTGCTATTTTTGCTTTAAAAGACATTTGTAGATAAATTGATTTTCTAGCTTCTTCATTTGGGATTAGGTTTTCTTGCCCTTTTGGAGTACCTATAATCACAACAACAATTTTATCTTTTACATCAATAGATTTGTAAGAAGAATATCCATCCTCTTCTTCTTCTTCTTCTTCTTCTAACCCATAACCAGCAAAAATAATATCGTTTTCTTCATTGTTTTTATCGCCTTTGAATGGGTTTGTTACAATAATCTCATCTTTCGAAAATTCAATTTTGCCTGTAAGTGTTTCGATTCTAAACTCTGCTAAAGAAGTTTTGTTAAGTTCGAATTTTTGAAAATAAGAACCATTTACAGGAGCTGTAAGACCAAGTTCTTTAAAGCGATTTGCGATATATTCGGCTGCCATTTTTTGTCCTTTTTCGCCTGTTTCTCTTCCTTCATATTCATCAGAAGCCAAAACAGAAAGGTGTTTTTTCATATCTGCCTTGTCAATATATTTTAAATAATTAGTTAACAGACTATCTGTTTTCTTTTGTTGCGCTTGAGCAAAAGTCAAAGAGAAGATTAAAAACAAAACTGAAAGTACAGTTTTATGTGTAGTAATTTTAAACATATTTGTTTTATAAAAATGAGATAATAAATGATTGAATTGTTTTGAAATAAGTAGTGCAATTTAATCAATTATTACAAACTCCATTTTGTCTCTCATTTCAAAAATAAGGTGTTAGAGCGTAAAATATCAATCCTTTATCTAAAAATAGCCTTAAAACTTATTTTTTTTACGGAACTTAGGGACAAAACCTATTAGAATTTTGAGTTTTAGTTTTTAATTCTTTACTATTCCATGGAACGTTTCATCGATTACTTAGTAGTTTTTGCTATGAGCATGTTCAAATTTATTTTTGGCTGTGTGGGTGGTGCTGTACGTGGATTTTCTTATTTCGAAACAGTACTAATTACAGTTTTAGGAATGATGACTAGTGTAGTCATTTTTACTTTTTTTGGAATTGCTATACGAAATTGGTTTTTTATTGCCTTTAAAAGGAAGAGAAAAGTATTTTCAAAACGCAGTCGTAGAATAGTAAAAATATGGCGCAAATACGGAATCATTGGTGTCGCCTTTCTAACACCTGTTCTTTTTTCTCCTATTGTCGGAACACTCATTTCTATTTCTTTTGGAGAACGAAAAGAACGAATTTTTTTTCACATGCTTTGGAGTGCTATCTTATGGGCAGTAATATTGTCTTATATTACCACCCAATTTGATATAGATTCAGCAAAGGAATTAAAAAAGTATTTTTTTAAATGATACATGTATTGCAATATTAATTGACTTGTGTAGTCTTTCAGCTCATAATTCTTCCTAAATAGTTTTTATAACTTGGCAGCAAAGACATAAGAACAAAACATCTAATAAGAATAAAATATTTTTTTTATAAAAAAAGCTAATAGTAAAACTATCTTTGTAAATTTGTGTTACTATCCTTTACTTTTTGCTATAATTCTAAGTTATTTACAAAAACTGTATTACCTCATTTTCTTAAAATGAACCACTCCAACTACTTTTTTATAAAGTTATTAATAGGCTGTTTTTTAGCTTTCAGTCTATTTCCTATTTCAGTTTTGAAAGCACAAACAACAGATTCTCTTCAAATTGAAAATGTTATTCAAGACCCTTTACTTGAAATTGAAACTGTTCCTATTCTTTCTTTATTGGATATTGAAGACACGCTTTCTTTGGCTGAAGTTTATGAAGTAATTTTTGAGTATCACCCCCTTATTCAGAAGGCAAAATTAATTCCTGCCCTTGCCATTCAAGATATTAGAAAGGCACGAGGGATGTTTGATCCTACTATAATGGGTGAATGGACAGAAAAGCAGTACAAAGAAACAGAGTATTATCAACGAATGAATGCAGAAATTAAAGTACCAACTATTTTGGGTTTTGATTTGAAGGCAGGTTATGAAACCAACTCAGGTGTGTATTTGAATAATGATGAAAACCTTCCAGATGAAGGGCTTTTTTATGCTGGAATAGAACTTCCTGTTTTAAGAAATCTAATTTTTGATGAAAGACGTGCGACCCTTCGGAAAGCACAAGTTTTTGCAGATATGGCACAAGCCGAACAACAAAAAGAAATTAATAAACTATTTTTTGCTGTGGCAAAAGATTATTGGGAATGGTATGCAGCGTATGAAAGTTTGAAAGTAGCAGAAGAAGGAATTGAAGTGGCAACAATACGATTTGAAGGTGTAAAAGATGCCTTTGAATATGGAAAATACCGAGCAATAGATACAACAGAGGCACTTATGGAATTACAAAAGCGAAAAGTTGAACGTCTTCAAGCTCTGATTGATTTTGAGAAAACTCGTCTTGCTCTTTCGGGTCATATTTGGTCAGAAGATGGAGAAGCACTTTTTATCAAACCTACGATTGCGCCTTCCAGTATGGGAAGTCAGATAGAAAAATTTGACCTTCAAAATATGCTTGCTACGGCTGCTGAGTTTCACCCCGAATTATTAAAGCAAAATTTCAAACTCAACACACTCAAAATAGACAAAAAACTTTATCAGTTTTCTTTGATGCCTCAATTAGATTTATCTTACAAACCTATTTTATATCCACGAAAAGCTAATAATTTGGCTCTAACAGAAGATTATAAATTTGGTTTGAAATTCTATGCACCTTTATTTTTAAGAAAGGAAAGGGCTAGTTTTGCTATGGCAAAAATCAAAATTCGTCAGCAAGAGTTAGATTTGAATTTTACGCAGCGAGATATTCAAATTGGGGTCGAACAGTCTTATATTCAAGTCAATCGTTTGGCTCAAATGGTCGAATTACAAAAACGAAATGTTCAAAATTCCCTCATCATGCGTGATGGAGAACAAACACTTTTTCAGTTAGGAAGTAGCACTGTTTTCTTGATAAATTATAGAGAACGGTATTATCTTGATGCTAAATTAAAGCTTATTCAACTAGAAATGAAGTATGCAAAAGCAAAAGCAGAATTACTTTGGAATAGTGGACAAAATGAATTTGTGGATTTGAGAGGGCAGGATTAGAATTTCATTAAAGACGAAACTATTTCTGATAATAAAGTGTATATTTGAGTAAATATTTCAAAAAATGGATTTATTATTACAAATATGCTTATTCAATTCACAGTCAGTAATTATAAAACGTTTGCAGAAGAAACTAAGATTTCCTTAGTCGCTTCAAAAGATTCTACATATAGAGATACAAATGTGTTTGATTCCAACTTCAAGTATGATTTGCTCAAAACGGCTGTTATTTATGGTGCTAATGCGAGTGGAAAAACTAAATTCATTGAAGCTTTAGGCTTTCTGAAAGAAATTGTCTTTGATTCTGCAAATTATCAAAGCACTAAAAAAATAAATGCTACACCCTTTCGTCTAAGTACTCAAAAAATAAATGAACCTTCTTTATTTGAGATAATTTTTATTGAAGATAATGTTATGTATAGATATGGTTTTGAAATTACAACGGAAAAAGTAGTTTCAGAATGGTTATTTATGCGACAAAATAATTCCAAACCTAAAGAAATTGAGCTTTTTTATAGAGAAGAACAAGAATTTGAATTTCACCCTAAACATTTTAAAATTAAAGATTTGATTGATAATAATAGAATCAAGACAAATTCTTTATTGCTTTCGGTTGCTGATGCTTCTAATGTAAAATTGGCAAAAGTGGTTAGTAAATGGATTAATTGGCAAATGCAGGTTATATCTGGTTTGAAGATGGATGTTTATTTAGAGTATACTGTTAATGAATTATCAAAAGATATAAATAAAAAAAACATTCTAAACTTCTTAAAAGATGCTGATTTAGAAATCATTGATTTACTACCTCAAATGAGTAAAATTAGTGAGCTTCCAAAACAAATTCAAGAAATTATTGCATCTAAAAATCAAAATAAAGAGGACGGTAATTTTTTCTCTGATGTTAAGACATTTAAGAAACAATATAATCAAGATAATGAATTTGTTGGACTAGAAGAGTTTTCAATGGACAATGATGAGTCTTTAGGAACAAGAAAATACTTTGCGCTTTCTGCTCCAATAATTGATGTGTTAGAAAATGGATTAATCTTAGTTGTTGATGAATTAGATGCTTCTTTACACCCTAATTTGACGCAAAAAATTATTGAGTTGTTTCATTCTAAAGAAACAAATCCAAAAAACGCACAACTTATTTTCAATACTCATAATACAAATCTATTAAACCCTAGTTCAAATCTTTTTAGAAGAGATCAAATTTGGTTTGTCAAAAAAGACCATTACGGAGCAGCTTCTTTGTATTCGTTAGCTGATTTTAAAACTAATGAAGTTAGAAAAGATGATAATTATGAAAAAGATTATATTGCAGGACAATATGGTGCAATTCCTTATTTAGGTGATTTTGAAACTTTAAAGAACAAAGAAAATGGGAACTAATCGAACGAATAAGGAAGAAAAAGAGAAAAAAGCTGCCGAAAAACGAGCTAAAAGAGAAGCTAGACGCATGAGTAAACGTCTTCCTATTGAACTAGAACGAAATGAAGAACCTATTTTAGAAAAGTTACCTAAAAAGGTACTGATTGTTTGTGAAGGAGAAAATACAGAACCTAGTTATTTTAAGCAGTTAGCTAGTTTCTATAAATTGACTTTCATAGATACGAAAAATATAATTGGAACAGGTTATACTCAAAAAAGAGTGGTAGAAGAGGCTGAGAAACTAGAAGAAGCTGAAAGATTGAGTTCAAGAGATAATTTTGATGAAGTCTGGTGTGTTTTTGACCACGACCCAAAACCAGATAATCCTACACAATCTCAAAATTTTAATGCTGCAATAGTAATGGCAGAATCAAAAGGATTTAAGGTAGCTTATTCAAATGAAGCCTTTGAATTTTGGATAATTCTACACTTTGAAGACCATCAAGGATCTGCAATGGATAGAGGTTTATATTATGATAAAATCAATGATTATTTGAAAGAACATAAACTAGAATATAACAAAGAATCAAAAATTATCACTCCTGAAATATTTGAAGTGCTACAAGCTATCGATGTAAAAACAGGAAAAGCAAGGCAAGATTTAGCTGTTGAAAGAGCACAGAAAATACATGAAAGATTTGAAAAAGATGACCTAAGTCGTTCGAATCCTGCTGCTGAACAATCTTCTACAACAGTTTTTAAGATGATAGAACGATTTATTTTGAAACCTAAATAATATGGATTAAAACCCACCCTTTTTCCTTTTCATTTTTCGTCTTTCTTTACGTTCTAATTTTTTGAGTTCTCGTTTGCTCATCGCTGCAAGTTCTTCTAAACGCTTTTTGTGTTCGATAGCTTCTTCTAATGAAATATCTTCTTCTAAGGTATGAATTGTTCCTTTAGTTTGGATAGCAATATCCCAATATTCTGGACGAATAGCATCAATTTCTTCTGTTCTGGCAATCAAAATATGAACAGGAATTTCAGATTTTGAAAGTTGCTCTAACAATTTTATATCACGCACACTTGCCATATTATCAGCTATCAAAACCAATGATTTTGCTTTTGGATTATTTTTTTGTGCATAAATCAAGGCTTCTACGTCATTTTCAGGAAAATCTCCTCCTGTTCCTGCTGCTTTTGACTCTTCCATCATTTGAAGAGCTTCATCGACACTTCCTGTTTTGGTAGCATAAATTCCTCCTGTACTTCCTATTTTTTTGTCTTTGTTGGGTGTATCATCTCCGTCATTAAAAAAGACAAAATTTTGAATAGAAGAAGTATCGTTTTGTGCTGCTTTTTGATTATGCCATAACAAAATGGGTGTTGCAAAATGATACATACTTGCCGTCCAATCACAAACCACAACGACATCTTTCCAATCTTGACGCTCAAAGACTTGATAGGTAGAATTAGGCTTTGGATTGCCTTCTTTTATAAAAGTGGCTTCTTCTGATTCTTGATTATAAGCAAAAGTAGGAACTGGAATTTCTGGGTTTGGTGTCGGAGTTTCAGGAGTTTCGGGTTGGTCTTTTGTTTTCTTTTCTTCTTTTTTATTATAATGAACAACAAAACCATGATACAACTCTCTAGCCTGTGCAGCCGTATTGACTACATGCGCCACAAACTCCCATTCAACATTAGGTTTAAATAACTGAGGAGCAGTTTTTTCAAGTTCTTCCAAACGAGCCATATTAAGTTTTCGCTGTTGAATTTCTTGAAAGTTATTTGTTTTTGGGTATTTTGAATATACTAATTCGACACGATACACTTCTACTTGATCAAGTAATTTTGAATGTGAAGTATTAGTAACTGCTATTTTTCCAAAAGCTGTTGGAAATAAAAAAGTCCCTTCTACAGAAGTAGCAGGATCATATTCTCGTGTTTCTTTCGTTTCTGCTGTTCCCATAATACGACTGGCAGATTGAGCAAAAAGAGAAAATGATGTAAAAGCGAAAAGACAAAGGAAAATTATTTTTTTCATAGATGAATGTATCAATGACAGCAGACCCTAAGGGTTTCTGAAAACCCTTAGGGTCTTGAAGAAATGATTTTTATTTTAAAACGTCTTTATTTGCTATTCCTTATATAAAAGAATAGAAATTTTAAAGTAATTATTTACAAAATTAAGCTATTTGAATGGTAAAAGTCTCAACTAAAACAGAAAAGCAAGTACGTTTGATAGATTTTAGCAAAAAAAATACGTAATTCGTCTTACTAAATTTCATTTTTACTTTTTTGAATACAACGACGCCTAGAAAGTGTCAGCTACATTATATGATTACTCGTTCTACCCTTCTTCATCTTCGCATTCCGTTTTCTATTTTTTTGATGCCTGTTTTTTGCTTTGCAGCCAGTCAAGCTGTTCATTTAACGTGGCAAATGTATCTTATTGTGTTTGTGATTTTGCATATTTTCGTTTATCCTGCCAGCAATGGATTCAATAGTTTTTATGATAAAGATGAGGGAAGTATTGGAGGACTGAAAAACCCACCCAAAGTAAAGCAAGATTTGCTCACGACTTCACTTATTTTTGATATAATCGGACTGTTTTTTAGTTTTCTTTTTGTGAATTGGCAATTTGCTTTACTTGTTTTTATTTATGGATTGATGTCAAAAGCATATAGTCATCCAAGTATTAGACTGAAAAAATATGCTATTGGTGGTTGGCTGACAGTCGGAATTTTTCAAGGTGCGTGTACGTATTTGATGTGTGTGCTTGCTTTTGAAAAAGATTTTTTGACTAATTTTCAAGGTTTTGAAGTATTTTATATAGAAAGACATCTTTTTGCTGCTGCTCTGATTTCAGTTTTGCTTTTGGGTTCTTATCCCATGACACAGATTTATCAACACGAAGAAGATTTAAAGCGAGGCGACAAAACAATTAGCCTACTTTTAGGCATTCGTGGAACATTTATTTTTACTATTTTATTTTTTGGAATGGCAGCAGCAGGATTTTATTTTTACTTTTCTACCTATCAATATGAGTTTTACTTTTGGCTTTTTCAAGCCTTTTTAGCTCCTGTTTTGCTTTACTTTGTCTATTGGACATTTATTTCATGGAAAGATTCTTCACAGGCTAACTTTCAAAGAACAATGCTTTTGAATGTGTTATCTTCACTTAGTATGATTGCTTATTTTACTGTGATTACTTTGATGGAGCAAAGTTAGATGCTACACAATCCCAATCTCCTTAGAATGTAACATTGCCTCTTCACTTTTTTGAAAATAACATGTACTTACATCAAGACTTTCTAAATTTTGCAGGATTTTTTGAGTACTATTTTTTTGTTGTTTTTGAGTCTGCCGAATGTAAATAGCTTTTATATTTTGGGGAAAAGTCTTACAAATTTGTTCATAAATAGTAGGGTCAGCTTGCGAATCGTCTCCTAAAAGCACAAATTTCAGATGTGGGTAAAACTCAATTATTTCTTTTATTTTTTGAAATTTATGGTCGTGATTTCCTCTTCCTGTAAAAAGAAAATCAGAAAGACTTGTTTTGATACTCTTTAATTTGATGACAGCTTTAGGAAGGTTATGAATTTTGGTAAATTTTTCAATAAAATTATACAAATTCCATTCGCTACTAGAGACATAAAAAAAAGCATTGGTTTCTCCTTTTTCTTGTCCTGCTTCGCTAAGTTGTTGATAATGGGCTGTTACATCTTCAAATATCTTTCTATCATTTACATTTCTCCATAGCAAAACATATAGTTTTTTGAATAAATTATTGGTATGAGAAATCAAAAAAGTATCATCAATGTCAGAAATAAAAGCTAATTTCCCATTGTAGGGACGCAACACCTCAGCTCTTCGTTTTATTGATTTTCCTTCATGATTTAGTTCGACTTCTACTTTATTCCATCCACTTTCAGAATTATCTTGAAAGGTAGTTTGTAGAGGAATAGAAAAACGAAAATAGCCATCTTTGAGTGTTTTGGTGTGTATTTTTTTATTGTTATAATAAAGATAAATATCAGCGTTCGCAATGGTCTTTCTTCTGAATGTTCTTAGAACAGAATAGGCATGTTTGAATTTTGTCTTTTCGCTTAAAGGAACAGGAGATTTTTTAAATACATGCCCAAAAACAACCAATAGCTTATCACTTGCATAACCTCTATATACTTTCAAATCAGCTTTTAATTTGACTTTTGTTTGGGAATGTAAGTCTGAACTCATATTTTCTTTCAAGGGTTTCTTTTGTCGTGTTTAAAAATTATTTTCTTTCCTTTGATAACAAGTAAATCAGAATGTAGTTTACTAATGTAAAAAAAAGAATGAATTGTTTATGAAAAACACACCAAAAGACACTATTTTATTAATCATAAATCCTTTAGCAGGAGGCACAGAAAAAAATACAGAACTACAAATCATCAAAAATTATGTAGAAAATAAAAATTATAATTTTGCTTGTTATGAAGGAACAGGAGAACAAGAACACGATAAAAAACAAATTAAAGAATATTATCAAAACTATCAACCTCAAAAAATATTGATTGCAGGAGGTGATGGTACGGTTAAATTTGTGATTGAAACACTTTTTGAAGAAGACATTATTTTTGGGGTTTTACCAATGGGTTCTGCCAATGGATTAGCCAAGGATTTGGATTTGCCCAACGACTTAGAAGGCTGTTTGGAAATTGCTTTACAAGATAATTTTAAACAAGTAGATAGCATTTTGATAAATGGGATGAAAAGTTTTCATTTGAGTGATTTAGGACTCAATGCCGAGCTTGTCAAAAAATACCATCAAAGTAAAATACACGGAAAATTAGGTTATTTTTTACAAATGTTTCCTACTCTTTTAGAAAATCAAGAACCTTTTCATGCTCTTATTTCTACCGACGACACACAAATAGATACCTATGCAAGAGTAATTTTGATAGCCAATTCTAGCAAATATGGAACAGGTGTGGTCGTTAATCCAGCAGGAAAAATAGATGATGATATTTTCGAAATTGTCATTTTTAGAAATCTAGATGTATTGCTGATTCTCAAAATCCTCTTTGGATATTTACCTTTAGAAGATAATACTATCGAAATTATCAAAACCAAAAAAGCAAGTATTCAGACAGATACTCCGATTAGCTTTCAAATTGATGGCGAATTTTGTGGAGAAGTACGAAAATTAGATATAGAAATGGAAACTCAAAAAGTGAAGATTGCAACACCTAAATAAATTTAGAATTCTGAATTTAGAAATTAGAATTGAAAGAAATATATCCGTATTTACTTCTAAAATCTGACTTCTACATTCTAAATTTATTTAACTCTGCCTTTTTGACACGTTTTTTACACAACAAGTCATTTCTTTACTTATATTTGTAGTTCTGAATAAATTTAGATTTTTATATAAAAACAGTTCTTTTTCTGCCAAAACACGTAAAACTTAACTATGATAGACATTCAACCCATCAAATTACGTTTCGGAATTATTGGACATTCTCCTTTACTCAATCACGCCATAAAAGTTGCTGCACAAGTGGCTAGTACAGATATGAGTGTCTTGATTACAGGCGAAAGTGGAACAGGAAAGGAATCATTTTCAAAGATTATTCATCAACTCAGCACACGCAAACACAATACTTTTATAGCTATAAATTGTGGAGCAATCCCTGAAGGAACAATCAATTCAGAACTTTTTGGACACGAAAAAGGCTCTTTTACAGGAGCAGCAGGCACACGAAAAGGTTATTTTGAAGAATCCGATGGAGGAACAATTTTTTTAGATGAGATTGGAGAAATGCCTCTTGATACACAGGCAATGCTGTTGAGAGTTTTGGAAAATGGCGAATTTATAAAAGTAGGTTCTTCAAAACCTCAAAAAACCGATGTTCGTGTTGTAGCTGCTACAAATGCTCGTTTGGTGCAAGATGTTGAAGATGGAAAGTTTAGAGAAGATTTGTATTATCGCCTGAATACTGTCCCTATTTTTGTTCCTCCTTTGAGAGATAGAGAAGAAGATGCAGAATTACTTTTTCGCAAATTTGCAGGCGACTTTTCGGAGCGTTATCGTAGCAAACCAATTATTTTGGACGAAGAAGGCAAACAGGTTTTGCTTTCTTATCCCTTTCCTGGAAATGTTCGTCAGCTCAAAAATTTGGTAGAACAAATGTCTGTTTTGGAAGGCGATAACCGACATATTAATGCTGAAATATTAAAAAATTATTTACCCAAAAATGCGCCTAGAACAAGTACACTTCCTGCAATTTCTGGAAACGAAAAAGCAAAGGATAATTTCTCAGAACGAGATTTATTATATAAAATTTTGTTTGAAATGCGTAGAGACGTAACCGAACTCAAACAACTTGTTTTGAATATTTTGGAAGGACAAGGAAGCGCAGGAATGCTACAAAAATACGAACATCTTTTTGATGATGTACCTAAAGCTGGTAATTCTTATTCTGATAAAAACTCTAATTTGCCTTTGTATCTCAATCCTTCCAATCCTGCAAATGTAGGAAATACAGTTACTGATTTTGATGCAGACCAACAAGATGATACTGCCATAGAATATGCAAGAGAAGTAGAGGAAGAAAACGAACCTGAAAAAGAACCAGAAGAGGAAACACTTTCTTTAGAGAAAAAAGAAAAAGAAATGATTATTAAAGCCTTAGATAAAAATAATAATCGCAGAAAATATGCAGCACAAGATTTAGGAATTTCAGAACGTACTCTATATAGAAAAATAAAACAATACGAACTTGATAAATAATTCTCTAAATAATGGTTAATGGTTAGTTATCAATGGTTAATTGAATTTCAATGCTGAAAAAAAAACGATAATTTTGTTTTATAGTTTTATATCACTTATGAGGACACGAGCAATGGATAAGTTAGATTTACTGTCACTCGTGTCCCCACCATGTCTGTCAAGCTATTTAGAAATTTTGTTTTTTTACTCCTTTAGGAGTTTCATACGGATAGTGTTTCTTGTTAAATACGACGAAATACTACCAATATGAAGTTCTTAACGGAACAAACGAACAATTAAAATTTTAACTTTGTCGTTGCTCGTGTCCTCACGAACGACATGTATAATCCAAGAAATGATAAATAAATATATAAATAAAGTCTTTTTTCTTAGCTTGATTCTAATTTTATCAAGCTGTACTGGAGCTTCTCTTTTCAAACTCAATGGAGGAACGATTGATTATACCAAAATCAAAACGCTTTCTATTCAGCCTATTTTGAATGATGCGGGACAAGGACCTCCAACAATTACAATTAATGCAACTGAAAAGCTGCGTGAATTTTACCTTCGAAATACTCGTTTAGGCTTAGTACAAACAGGTGGAGATATGCAGCTTGAAGGAAGAATTATAGGGTATGAAGTTATTCCTGTTGCACCACAAGGAGGTTCGCAGGTGGCAACGATTCAGCGTTTGCAAATCAAAATGGAAGTTACTTATTACAATGCTGTGGAAGAAGACCAATCTTTTGATGATAAAGTTTATACACAGTTTGAAGACTTTGAGCAAAACCAAACACTTTCAGAAGTAGAAGAACAATTCGTAGAAATTATTTTGGATAGAATTGTATTTGATATTTTTAATGATACAGCAGGAAATTGGTAAACCTTTGCTTCTTTATAATTAGGTAGGGTTTTCCTATCGATATTAAAAATGGCTTCGTAGTACAATGGATAGTGCGTGAGCTTCCGACGCTCAAAATTTAGGTTCGATTCCTAACGAAGCTACTACTTTAAAATAATCCACGTATGTATATTTCGCTATATGTACGTGGATTTGCTTTAAATAGCATATTTTGATACACCTAAGTAGTCTAAAAAAGATACAGTGTGTATTAATATTTCAGTAGTTTGTATTTATTTTTAAACTATTGTCAGCCTTCTGAAAAGACTATCAAAATTAAAAAAACACCATAATTTATTTGATATTAAATCATCCTGAAAACTATGGTAAAACCAAATCTAACCTTTAGAAAAATTGTTAAAATTTATTCCATTTCTATCGTATAAAACTTTGTTTTTTACACAAGCGAAAATGCGTTGAATAATTTTATTTCGCAAGGCATTAATGACACTCATTTTATTCTTACCTTCTGCTACTTTTCTTAAATAATAAGCTCTTAATTCTCCTTCCACTTGTAAAGCTGATAAAGCACACATATGTAGAGCCGTTTTAAGTTGCTTATTAGCCATTTTTGAAACTCTAGCTTTTCCTTTGAATTTTCCAGAAGAATTTTCAAAGGGAACAACACCACAATAACAAGCTAATTGTTTAGCTGTATCAAACTTAGTAAATCCATCAGTAGCTACTAATAACTGAATAGCAGTTACTTTTCCTACTCCTGTCACGGAAGTAGCTAATTGATAGAGTTCTTTAAGATGTGGGTCGTTTTTTATAATTTGGTTCATTTCTTCTTCAAGCTCTTTTATCCTTTGTGTCAAATGCTCTAAAGTAGCTTTAGAGTTTTCTTCAAGCAGTTTTTGAGTAGAAGATTTACTAAATTGACTTTGTTCATTGACATACGTTTCTAACTCTTGTTTATGATTGACTAGCGTTTTACGTAGTTTTTGAAGTGTTTTTAAGTCTTCTAGCTGTTCACTGGGTGGACAATATAGATTTGCTTTGTCTTGAAAACGAAACGCATAAGTAGCAATACGCCCAGCATCAACTTTATCATTTTTACCTCTATTAGCTCCTCCAGAACGCTTTACTTGAAGAGCATTTTCTACCCAAATAGAACACTTAAAATCACTAAAAGCAACCAAAAGCCAGTTAATGTAAACACCTGTATGTTCCATACAAAACAAACTTTCTTTAATTTCATGCTTGTCTTGAAAAGAAGAAAGGTAAGAAGTTATACTTTCTAAATTATTCACAATATGTTTGTATTTGATGGGTTTGCCTTCTTGAAAAAGAGCTATATCTAAATGGTTTTTACTCACATCAATACCTATAAAATTTTGGTAAGTTGGCATAAAAAAGTTAATTTAGGGTGACTAATTTAAAGTGATTCATCGTATTCAATCAGACTTAAAACCTTATCTAATGAGTTTATTTTTAGGTCAATAAAAATACTCCGAAAACTATTTGAGTTTGAGATTGAATAAAAGCAGATAGAGGCTGATTCAGGATATAGATTTCAAAATCTTGCCGTGGATATAGGTTCTCTATCTGCTAGATGAATTCTTAAATACAAGATAAGAAATTACATCTATTTTATCTACTACAAACCTAAAGGTCCTTGTTAGCATTTTAGTGTAGTAACACCAACAAACATACAGTTATAACCCCATTCTTAAAACAACTTCAACAAAAAAAGACGATTCATATAGAATCGTCTTTTTTATTACATTTTATTTAGAATTAAGATTTTATTCTTTTATAAATTTGATTGTTTCTACTTTGCGTCCACTATTTACACTCAAGATATACATTCCTCTTGCAAGTTTAGAAATATCAAGTGTAGTATTTTGTTCGTTAAGCGAAGTACGCATCATTTCTGTACCAGTAACACTATATACTACTAATTCAGAATTGATTCCAAAATAACCGAGTTTAATATTTAATGAAGAACTTGCAGGATTTGGATAAGCAACAAAAGCTACATTTGCATCTCTTGAAGGCTCATCATTGTACGTAGCATAAATTGGATTATCTGCTACTGGGCTTAGGTTAGCTGCACTAGCAGTAACAAGTACGACTGTATAATCTTCTACTTCACCATACGAGAATGTTTCACAAGGAGTCGCATTTGCATTGTATTTCATTGATACACGCATACGAGTTGCTCCACTTAATGCAGAAGAAGAAACTGTAAACGAACCACTTACTGATGTGCTTGTTGAACGAGCTCGTGAGTAAACGGCTTCTCCTGAATCATCAAAATCTCCGTCTTGATTATAATCAATCCAAACATTATAGGCTTCACTATAAACTGTACCAGACCAAGTTGGATTAATTGTAATTGTATAAGAAGTTCCTTTTGTAAGTGTCGTAGAAAGATTTGTGAAATCTGCATAACCACCATTTACACCAGAGTTGTTATCAATAGAACCCAAACGTACACGTTGAATCCACTCATCAGCAACACTATTTCCTTTAGATGCACAATAGTTTACTACTGGAGGTGCAGATGTTGTAACAAATACACTTGAAGAATAAGCACTACTAGCACCTGAACAGTTTGCACGTACTTGAACTTCATACGTTGTAGAAGCTGCTGCACCTGTTATATTAAGAGAGGTAGAAGTACTATTGAATGAAGACCAATTTCCTCCACCTGTACGCACTTGTACATCATAAGAAGCTGCTCCACTAACTGCTGACCAAGATGCTGTAAATGAACTAGACGTAACTGCTGAAGTAGATAAACCAGTAGGAAGACCACAGGAAGGTGTTGAACTTTTTGTAATATTTACAGTGTAATCTTCAACTTCACCATACGTAAAAGTTTCACAAGCAGTTTGTGCGCCATTATATTTCATAGATACTCGCATACGTGTTGTGCCAGTAGCTGCATTCGAAGCAATATTTAATGTTCCTGATACAGCAGAACTACTCATTGAGCCAGCATCAAATACTAACTCACCTGCATCATCAAAATCACCATCTTTATTAAAATCAATCCAAATCTTCCAATATTCATTATACGTACTTCCTGAGAATCCTGGAGTAAGTGTAAGAGCATTTGCACTTCCTTGTGCTAAAGTTGCAGTTGTAGAAGTTCTGTCTATATAACCACCATCATTTCCACTTGTGTTACTAAATGAACCAATTTGTATGCCAGCAATCCATTCATAAGAACTATTATTTCCTGTTGAAGCACAATATGTTGGAACTACCACACCACCAGTTGTAGTAAATGTAGCACTCGCAGAATATGTACTTGAAGAACCTGAACAATTTGTTCGAACTTGAAATTCGTAGTTTGTATCTGTCATAAGAAGTGTTAGACTTCTTGAAGTAGCAGTAAGACCATTTACATTAGTCCAAGTACTTGTTCCTACTTGACGGAAACGAAGGTCATAATTTGTTGCTCCACTTACTGCACTCCAGCTAAGTGTAGCTGTTGAGTTACCAATGCTTGAAGAGTTTAATCCACTAGGAACGCCACAAGTTGGAGGGGTTGTTCCACCCAAATCTGCTCCAGATACGATTAATGAATAGGCTTGTGCATTAGATTGTAAAGAACCTTTATGCGAAACTGTAATCGTATAAGTTTGTCCAGCAACTGGATTAGCAATATATACTTTTTCTACATTATCTCTGAAGTTATCGCCTTTTGTAGCTGCGCTGTTTGGAGATGCAGGATTCAATACCCAAGGAAAGTTTGTTGTTCCACCACCTGTTACACGTACATCTAAGTCATTGACGAGCATAATTGCTCCGTTATCTACTTGATTACCTGAAACTGGCGTTCCTTTAGGGTCTGTCCAACAAATAGTAACTTCTAAAGGAGAAGAACTTGTTGCAGTTACTTGTAATGAATATGTTCCGTTATTAGCTAATGTTTTTTCATCAATTACAGAACTTGTGCCTCTATTTGTGATAAGATTTACTGCCTTTTCAGCATTTAATAATCCCCAACCAAAACGATAATCTGGTCCATCTGCACTACCTGCTTCATCAGCCGTATGAATGGCTAAACCTCTCAATGTAGCCGAGCGCATAAAGTTACCACTATTTAGATTTTTGTAATGTTGTTGTACAAGCAATAATGTTCCTGTTACATTAGGACTTGCCATTGAAGTACCTGATTTTGTATTGTATGATGAGTTTCCAGAACTTGATGTAGAATAAACACTTACACCACAACCTGAAATATCTGGTTTGATACGTCCGTCATCTGTTGGTCCCCAAGAGCTAAAACTTGACATATTAACACTATTTGGGCTTGTATAATTTGTTACAGCAGAAACGGCTGCCACAACAAGTGCATTTTTTGAAGTTGCAAAACCAGTTACCAAATCATAACCACCTTTGCCTGTATTATAACTTCCTCTGTCATTACCTGCTGCTTTTACAGGAAGAAAATAAGGAGCATTGTAAGTAATGTCATCCCATGTAGCAGCTTGGTCATCGTAATATCCGAACTGATAAGCAGAAAGATATTGCGAAGCGTATCCGTAAGAGTGATTTGAAAGAATTAATCCCTCAGCAGCTTGGCTTGTTACCTCTGCCTCGTCATTGTTCCAATCATTTGCCCAAAGTGTAGATTGATGTGATGCTCCTTTTACATTGCTGTTTACACCTGTTGCCATCATTGTACCTGCTACGTGTGTAGCGTGGTCGTTGTTTCCGTTGGCAGATGTAAAAGGCACACCATCTTTTTGAGTAACTCTATTTCCAAACTCTTGGTGTGTAGAACGTATAGGACCACCATCCCACTCGCCTACAATCATTCCTTGTCCATTTAGATTTAAACCTAAACTTCCACCTGTCCAAAGTTTGTCTGCTCGTGTAGTTTTGGCAGCATTCAAATTGCTAGAAGTTACATAATATACTGGATTTCCGAATCTATCTATAAATTGCAGTTCGGCTACTCTTCCATCTTTTAAAACTTTGAATACATCTAAATTATTCTTTTTAGCAAACTCAACTGCTTGAGCTTTGCGTTGTTGATAAAGTTTAGATTGAGTTTTAGAAATTTCTTTTAATTTTACTACGTTCGTTTCTGAAAGAATCTTAACTTTTTCTTGTTGATTTTGTCCGTAAGCTGTAAAGCTAAGTCCAACGAATAAGGCTGCTAAACCTATTTTTTTTCTGAATTGCATAATAATAGTGTAAAGGGGGTAAAATATCTAATTAAAGTCTGTTTTAAATTTGTGTTAAATTAAACAGTATGTTCAATACACTCTAACTGGTGTATGAAATATTAACTTACTGCAAGTATATAGATAAAAAACTTGTAATCCAATATTTTTTTGAACTTTAATTTTATAGAAACCACTATTTACAGAATATTCTACAAGTTAATTTTATTTCACAAAAAATAATATGATTATTTTTTGTTTAAATTTTTAGTTAATACAGTATATTTTTAGGTGGTATTAATTTAATAAAATATTATTCAATCAATAATTTGTTTTTATTTGATTAACAGACTATAATTCAGACTTTTATAATCATAAAATAGCTTTTAGAATTGATATTGTATTTTTAATAAATAAGATAAAATCTATATCGCTTTAGTGAAAAATAAGTAATTTCTATGATTTAATACTATGCTACTGTGTTCAATATTTTAGAAATAATGCTAAAGGAGAGTTTAATACCAAAAAAATCATTCTGAAGTGCTATTTGCCAAGTTTTACAACTAAAATAACATTTTCAAAGCAAAACCCTAAATCTCATGAAATAAGATTTAGGGCTTTTATGTAACAAAAAAAACAATTTATACAAACTGAAAACCCCTAAACCTCTTTTACGAGATTTAGGGGTTTACCTTGATTATTTTTTAAAAGGATTATCTACCAAATAAAAGATATAGAATAGGACCTACAATAGGTAAAAAGAAAATAGCTAACGACCAAAGCACTTTTGTACTCATTGCACTAGGTGAAGTCCAAACACTATAAAAACAATATACAATTAGAAGAAGATGAATAAGTGAAAATATACCTGTAACACCACTTGATAAGACACTAAAAGCATTTAAAAGAATCGTAAACATATTATGAAGTTTAAAAAATGAGGGAAATGATAAAAGTTTGAAGCCTATTTATTTGGCTTCTTATCATTATATACGTTATCTAAGCAATAATTGTTTTTGTTCTTGGGTAGAAAGTTGATAAATCTTATTTTCTTCTAGCCATTGAATAATCCCAAAAGGCGAAGTTTTCCAAACCTGTAACGCTTCTGAAAAATGTAAAATAATATAATTTTTATCAGGACTTAAAGTTGCTTTTTGAAGATTTTCTATTTTTTGATGATACACTCTATTTGCATCTAAAGTCGCAATATAAAAATTACTGTATGACGAAGTCAGAATCATTTCCTTTCCATAAATTGGATTTCCACCTTTTAGAGCTTTCATTCTGCGCCCCTTCATATCCCAAAAGTCTGTCCAAGCAGCCGAAGCTGACACTAAATAAGGTTGTCCTTGATTTTGGATAGGAGAAAAGAAAAATGAAGAAATATTCGAACGCTCCAAACGAGTATCTAACTCATAATTTTGCTTTGTCTCTACATGAAAAATACGATATGGCTTTAATCCTCCTGCTATATTTTGAGCAAAAGCTACATATTTATCATCAAAAGATGTAATTACTTCTGTATTTGGTTTTACTTTTTCTTTATAAAAAATCTTGCCTTGTAAGTCTATCAAATGAAGTTCATTAGCCTTTGTAATTGCCCAAACAAAAGTTCCTTTTTCAGAAAAATTAGCACTAGCATACTCAAGTTTTTTCGTAAAAAGATTTGTAATTCTGAATGGTTTATCTTTTTCAGCTAAATTAGTCTTGTCAAACTCATCTAAAGAAATAACAGCATTTTTGATGGTCAGTACATAATTTTGAAAAGGATGTAACATCACTTTATCGGCTGCAAATTCGGCTTTTGCATTTTCATTTTGGTCTGTCAGTCGATAAATATTTCCAGAATAATAGATTAATTGCACATCCCTTTTTTGTACTGTATTTTGATTTGTAGCATTTTGTGTTATCCATTTTTCGCCTTGTAGTTTGTCAGAAAAACGCATTTGAGGAGACGCTGCACGCCAAAAAGTAATATTATCGATAGTTTGGGTAACTAAATAATTACCATCTTGTGTAAAATAAGGTTCTTTGATAGGCAAATTTTCTAGTTTTGTGGTAGATTCACTTCCATCAGCAAAACGCATTGTACAAAGACCATTTTGAGAAATAATAACCCATTTTGAATTCGTATTACTTAGAGAATTTTCTTTATACATTGAAAAATAAGCTACGTCTTTTTGCCATAATGTAACCGAATCGCTTTCGAAATAATGTCTTCTAAGCGTATTTTTATCATCTATAACCCAAAAAGAAACTGAATCTTGAGGTAATATTTGCTTTGGGCTTTGAATCTCTTTTTTAATCTTGTTTGTAGAAATATCCCAAACTATCCATTTTGAAGAATCAGCATTTTCTATCTCTTTAATTTTATTTTTCTGATTATCTTTTAAAGTTTGTTTTTTAGTGTTTTTCAAAACCAAATAAGAGTCATCCAGCCATTTTGCTTTTGTTCCTTCAAATGTAGAAATCAAATCAGAACCTTCCCAAATAGCCACAACACTGTCTTTAGATTCTGTAAAAAGTAATTGCTGATTTGGAGAAAATTTCATCTTCAAAATTTTGCTACGATTTCCATTAATTGTATCCAAAACTTCTCCTAAGGTTGTCCAAATAAGAGCCATTGTATCAGCCGTCGAAATGATTTTTGTATCATCTTTAGAAAATGAAAGCTCCGAAATAGTATCATTATGCGCCTGCATTTCTAACAAATTCTTTCCATAGACATCTAAAACCTCTACTTTTCCATTCGAAAAACCAACAGCCAAACGATAAGGAACATTATTAGAAAAAACAACCTTTTCGATTCCTACTTCTTTTTCTATTTTTTTGATAACATCGCCCTGCAACGAACTAATAAATATTGCGTTTTTTCCTTTTTTATTCTCAAAATAAGAAAGCCATTGCCCATCAGAAGAAACGGCATAATTTATTTTTTCTTTATTGTTTAGGTCTTCTTTTTCATTTTTGAGAGGAATTTGAGCCGAATAATATAAATTAGAATTATAAAAATGAGAGTACAAAGAACCTTGTGCCGAACGTGTTGGATATTCTCTCACAGCCTTTTCAATCAAACGAATAGCCTTAGTTGCATTTTCTTTTTGTAGATTATCTCCTAAATAAGTTAGAAAATTAGCTTGTTGTTGGCGAGTTTGTATTTTGTGTGATTCTGCCTGCCTTTCATATTCTCGGTATTGCGCCCAAAAACCTAATCCAGCCAAGACCAAAAAGAATGTCAAGAAAAATATAGCTCTATACAAATACCTTCTTTGTCTTCTTTTTTTATTGAGATTTCTAATACTTCTATGATAAAGTTGAGTTTCTATATCTGAAAGAGGCACAAGCTCAAATTTATACTCTTCAAAAATTTTGATTTCTTCTTGAGAAAGTAAAAGCTCAGGTTTGGAAAAAGCCGAAAAACGAGCTTTTTGTCCCACAATTTTCTTAAATCGTTCTATTTTTTCTTGCTCTGGAGTTTTGGGAGTTTCCTCTGTTTTTTTGGTTTTTATTAATGTAAAGTCAAGTGTATGCTCGGCAGTTGGCTTGACAAACATGGTAGAAGGCGTATTGGGCAATTTTCTTGATGCATAATTATAGGCTTCTTTAATAGAATTGTTTTGAGCAAGTTGTTCGTAAAAATGACTACTAAAAATAGCATCATCTTCTTTATCTTCATTTTTAGAAACGGCAATCGTAATCGGTAAAAGGTGTGCAATCGTAGCAGAAGGAGGAATTTGTATATCTTCTAAAATCAAACAGACTAAATTTGGCATCGTAGAAAGACGACGAATAAGTTGTTCTATAAAAGTAGAGTCATTCGAATCTCCAATCCAATGAAAAATAAAAAGCCTATCACTAAATTCTTTTTCGTCCAAACGCCTAAATACTTCTGAAAAAATATTTTCTGAAGTCATTATCAATTCACACGTTCCTGTACGTTGAGGCGTAGTAAGTGCTACATCAGCAGCCAAAAAAGCAGCCGTTTCGGTAGTCGAAGTCAAAAAAACTATTGGTGGATAGGTTTGTTTCATATAAATTTGCACAAATTGCGAATACTTTAGAAAGTGATTGCAGAATGAAAGAACAGGATTTTATTACTTAATCTATTAGCCTTATCTAATTTTCTTTATTTTTCCCAAATAAAAAATCACAGAAAAATATAATCTAAACTAACTGTTTTTTGTCTAAAAACAAACATAAACACACAATTCATAATCAATTCAGAACTATTTTATAGATAAGATTGAATAAATCAAGCAATTTTGAAGTTTTATTTTATATTTTATCTCAACTTGGTTCGCTAATTTAAAACTTATTACGTTTTTATTTTACCCTTTTTACAGACGTGTCAAAACCTAATTCAGACGACAAAAATTCATATAAAAACACATCTCCAAACTCTTCAAATGAATGGTTTGCAACTTGGTTCGATTCTCACTATTATCATATTCTTTATAAAGATAGAGATGATACAGAGGCTCGCTTATTTATAGATAACTTAAGTTTGTACCTCAATTTTTTGCCCAACGATAAAATATTAGATTTGGCATGTGGAAAAGGAAGGCATTCTATTTATCTCAATCAAAAAGGGCTTTTTGTAGAAGGAATTGATTTATCAGAAGAGAGCATTCAATATGCCAAACAGTTTGAAAACGAACGCTTACATTTTAGTCAGCATGACATGCGAGAAGTCTATAAACCTGTTTATTTTGATTTTATCCTAAATCTTTTTACTAGCTTTGGTTATTTTCAAACCGATGAAGAAAATCAGCAAGCTATTGAAGCCATGGCAAAATCACTTCAATTTGAGGGTAGAATCGTATTAGATTTCTTCAATACTACAAAAATAATAAAAAAACTTGTTCAGTATGAAGAAAAAAACATAGATGGAATTACATTCAAAATTTCAAAATCCGTACAAGATAATTTTATAATAAAAGACATTCACTTTGAAGACCAAGAAAAAGAATTTCATTTTCAAGAACGAGTAAAAGCAATTCCAACAACTGACTTTTTGCGTTATTTTAGAAAAGCAGGACTAACAGTAGCACGAATATTTGGCGATTATGACTTATCTGAATTTGAAGAAACAATTTCTGATAGAATGATTTTTGTAGTAGAGAAATGATTGGAAATTTATTTACTTCTTATATCTTCTAAAATTAACTTCTTACTTTATTTATTATGGATAAATCTTTAGAAAAACTATATGGCAACAAAGTAAGAACCCGAGTTTGTGGCATTTGTGCTGATGATAAAGGACGTTTACTTGTCGTGAATATGAAAGGAATTTCATCAGATTTAGAAGAAAACCAATCTTTTTTTGCACCTGTCGGGGGTGGAATAGAATTTGGTGAAGCTGCCACAGATGCACTAAAAAGAGAATTTTTGGAAGAAACAGGACTTAAAATACAGATTGATTATTTTATGTGTGTCTATGAGTATGTAAGTCTGCCTAATCGTATTCATGCCATAGAATTATTTTTTGCTGTTCGTGCTATTGGTGGGATATTAAAAACAGGTTTTGATCCAGAACATGGCACTAATCAAATTATTACTTCAGTAGATTATTTAGATTATTCAAAAATTTTAGAATTACCTTTTCAACAACGACACGGAATTTTTAAATATGCAGCTTCCATTGAAAATCTCAAAAAACTAAGAGGGTATATCAAAGTAAGTTGATTATTAGGTTATTACACCAAAAACAGATTATGTGCTTTTTACCCTAAAATCGTATTTGCATTTTGATAAAAAATGAATAGTTTTGATAGTTATGCCAAATACTAATACATGAAACAGTCTATCCTATATATCTTTTTACTGCCATTCTTATTTTCTGCACACTATTCTTTTGCTCAGTCTATTGGTTTGCGTCACTATGATGTGGACGAAGGTTTGCCTCAAGGAGATATTTATGGACTGACACAAGATAAAAATGGTTTTTTGTGGGTAGCAACTGGAAATGGATTAGCTCGTTTTGATGGACACGATATGCAGCCTTTTACACAAAATGACGGACTAGCTGATAATTTTATCACTACATTAGCTACTGACTCTCTTCGTAATGGAACTTGGCTCGGACATCCACAAGGCATGCTCTCTTATCACAATAGGCAAACAGACTCTATTTGGGTAATTACTTCACTTACTCAAAATTTACTTAGTCGTATTCAACAAATTTATGTAGAAGAAGAACAGATTTGGGCATTGACAGAAAGAGAAGGTGTGTTTAAGGTCAGTTTCGAAAAGATTACCAACACAAATCAAGCTAATCAACAAAACAAACCATTCAATTATCAAACTTCTTACTTTCCACTTGTCAGCACACATACAGAAAGATGTAATGTTATTGAAAAATTATCTAGTAATGAGTTCTTAGTTGGAACAGATAGTGGACTTTTTATAGCTGCCATCAAAGACGAAAAATTTATTTTCACAGAACAAATAAAAGAATTAAAGGGAATTGAGGTTCATTCTATAGCACGAAAAAAACAAGGTCAAATTGGTTTTTGGATAGGTACAAAAGATAATGGAATTTATAATTTTTTCTCTTCCAATAATGTAAAAAAAGCATTCCTAAGCCGAAAAGAAATTGCCAGTGAATATGTTACTTCAATTTTGGAAGATAAACGTGGAAAACTTTGGATAGGTACAAAAAATAATGGATTATTTAGAATAGAATCAATAAAAAAAGAAGAAAAAGTAGTCAATATAGAACACTATACCACAAAAAACGGACTTCCAAGTTTAGCTGTTTCTTGTATTTTACAAGATTATGAAGGAAGTATTTGGATAGGAACAGAAAACAATGGACTTGTGCAAATGCTCAATGAAATGTTCGAAATTTATACCTATACACACGGATTACCCAGTGAAAATATTTTATCTATCCTACGCCTTGATGAAAATACACTTCTTTTAGGTACAGACCAAAATATTATTTCTCTTACCAAACAAGCAGACTCAACGATTTTTAAGCCCTATTTGGACATTCTTTCTCAAACAATAATTCGTACTCTTTTTCAAGATTCTTTGGGTAAAATATGGATAGGAACAGAAAAAAAAGGACTTTTTACGTATAATCCAGCTACCAACTCTTTACAATCAATTAAAGATGTTCCTGATAAAATGATTAATAAAATAACGGCTGATGATGATGGAAATATTTGGATAGCGACCAATTCATGGGGACTTTTCAAGTATATAAAATCTGAAAATCGTTTTACTCAAATTTTACCAACCAAAACAGTCCAGTTAAACAGAATTCAAAATCTTTATAAAGACAAACAAAATCGAATTTGGATTGCCTCATCTGATTATACCTTATCCTATTGGAAAGACGACAAACTAACAGTTTTGGATGCTATTTCTGAATTTAGTCAAGTAAAAGCAACTTGTTTTGCAGAGGATGCTGAAAACACACTTTGGATAGGTTCAGAAGGGTCAGGAGTTTTTGCTTATTCAGACCAAGGAATCAAAAAATATACAACGGCAAACGGATTGGCATCCAATTATTCTTATTTTATTGCTGCTGATAGAAATTATAATATTTGGATTGGGTCAAGAAAAGGAATCACAAGACTACGCCCAAAGGATGATTTAGCCAAAATTTATCATCAATCTGACGGACTGATTGGTACAGAAGCAAATAGAAGTGCTGTCGAAAAAGATTTTAATGGGGATTTGTGGTTCGGAACTACACGAGGTTTGATTCATTATATCGGACAAAATGACCATATTAATTTGGTTCGTCCGAAAGTCGTTTTGAGTGGCTTTCGTATTTTTGGAGAAGAACACACTTTTGAAAAAGATTTGGTATTGCCTTATGATGATTATAGCCTTCGCTTTGATTTCAAAACCATTACATTCCGTTATCCTGAAAAAGTAAAATTCAAATATCGCTTGAAAGGATTTGATAAAAACTGGTCAGAAGTAATGACTCAAAACTTTGCTTATTACTCTCATCTAGAAGATGGAAATTATGTTTTTGAAGTTTTAGCTACCAATGATGACGGAATTTGGGCAAATATACCTGCTATCTACTCTTTCAAAATAGCAACTCCAATTTGGAAAAAAACATGGTTTTTGGTACTTGCTACACTTATAGGTTTTATGTTATTGGTCGGATATGTACGCATGCGAACCAATTCATTAGAAAAGAAACGCAAAGTATTAGAACTGGAAGTTGAGAAACAAACAGAAAAACTAAAAATTCAGAATCAAGAACTGGCTGTAACAAACTCATTGCTCAAAGAATCTGAAAACGAACTTTCTCAATCAAATAGCATTAAAGACCGTATGTTTTCTATTATTTCTCATGATTTACGTGCGCCTTTAGCAACGCTTCAAAACTTTTTAAAGATGTTTATTTCTTATAGAAATGCCTTTACAGATGAAGAAATTACTAAAATTACAAGAGATATTAATAAATCTTTAGGAAATGTGGGAGACCTTTTAGAAAATCTTCTACAATGGTCTAGAGCCCAAATGGGACATTTAGAAACTGAATTAGAACCTCTTTTAGTAACAGATTATATTCAAAAAAACATTGAATTATTACTCCCAACAGCAAAAAACAAACAAATAAATCTTCAAGTTTCTGAGATAAAAGAAGAGGTTTTGGTAGAAGCAGACCCCAATTTGCTTAACTTTATCCTGCGTAACCTTATCAGTAATGCTATAAAATTTACAGATACAGACGGAACAGTTACGGTAGGAGCTACTTATAACCCAAATAGTTCAGAAAAAAATACTGTTAGAATGATTCATATTTGGGTCAGAGATACAGGTGTGGGAATGAGTGATGAAATAGCAAGAAAAATTTTTATCACAGACCAACATATAACTACACGAGGAACTGCCAACGAAAAAGGAACAGGCTTAGGATTGATGGTTTGTAAAGAATTTGTAGAAAAACAAAATGGCAAAATTTGGGTAGAAAGTAAAGAAGGAGAGGGAACTACTTTTACTTTTTCCATCAGAGAGGGTAAAATAAAAGGCTAACCTAACTCTTATCTACAGGATAATTTTCACACATATAATTGAACGACTTTGTAATAATTTCCTTCAAAACTTCCTTATCAATTTTATCTAATTTGGTAATATAAAGACAAGAAACACTTGTTTTGTGTTTGCCCAACTTGTCCAATAAATCTTGATACTTCGTAAATCCATCAATAATATAAATCGATAAATTGGCTTTTCGTGGTGCAAAACCTGTAATAAAATAATCTCCCTCTCGCCCACTTTCGTATTTGTAATGATACGAACCAAAACCAACCATGCTATCTCCCCACATTTTGGGATTTAGTCCAGTTATAGATTTCATTACTTCCAATGCCTCCCAAGCATCTTTTTTGCGCTGCTCATTTTCTATGCTATTTAGAAAATCCTCAACACTATTTTCGGTTTGTTTGATTTTATTTTCTGACATTTTTTGTAGAGTTAAATTTCTGAATGAATGATTCTGAGTTACTTATTTTATCTAATTATTTTACAAAATATGAATGATATTACGCAAAATGCTTGAACGAGAAATCTAAAGGGAAAAATAGATTTTATGTTGGTATTACCTTGTGCAACTACTGAAAAACCTGTGGTTTGAAAAGAAAAGCTTTCAATTTATTTTTTTATTATCTTCTTTTGCAACTAAAAAATAAATAGCAAAACGTACCAAACCAATCATCCTTATAATAAATATAGCCACACCTAAAAGTGTTATGAAAAGCAAAATAGATTGTAGAGTTACTTTGAGGTATTGAGAAATAAGAGTTGCTGTTTTCCATTTTTCATAAAAAGAACTCAAAACCATAGGTAACATAGGCGCAAAACTCCAAATCAGCATTCCTAGAACAGTAAACCAAAAGCTAAAAAAAAGAATTGTTCCAAACGAAAAAAAAGCGAGTGCATAAAACTGAATTTTTGTTTCTGTAATCTGACGAGCTTTTTGAAATGAAAAAGATTTGAAAATAGCTGCCAAAAATTGATTTGATTTTTTGCGTAGATTGGTCAGACCAAAACCATCACTAAAAATCCAATAACCATCAGCTTTCATAAAAGGAATAAAAGAATAAAGAAGACGAACAAAGTTAATAACCACAATTCCTGACCAAATATGTGAAGAAGCGACATTAAAATAATCTAAAAGAATAAAAAGTGTTCCTGCAATCCATTGAAAATAAATTCCTCCCAAATTAATTATCATTCTTTTTTTAGGCTGGAGTTTCCACGCTTCACTAATTTGAGTAAAAAAGACAGGATAAACTAAATAAAATCCATACCCAATCCGAGGAGTACGAATACCAAAATGTAAGGCTGCTGATGCATGTCCGATTTCGTGAAAAACGAATATAAAAATAATAAAAAAATAAATTAATATGTATTCTAAAGCTGAGGCTTCTGCCCATATTTTAGATTTTTCTCCAAAAATAGAGTGGGAAGAGAGATAAAAAACATGAGTAAAAAAACCAATTAAGATAAAGAAAACAACTGCTCCTTTTTGGTAAAAATGCTTGAAAATAGTAGACAAAAAATGTGTCTTTGCTTCATTTAATAAGGTTTTTTGAGTTTTGATAGAATCTGCATCATAACTTATTTCTTTAGTTTGGTTTTCATTGTTTTCTGCACTTTTTGAACTTTTCAAAACCCCCAAAGGCAGTATCTTTTTATCAATAATTTTTTCTACATCTTCAATACTTAGCTTTTGATAAGCCGAATGATTAATAAGTTGAGAATGAATTTGAGAAAGTGATTTGTTTTCATTTAATCCTACCAAAATTTCCTTAATCAAAAGACCACAATAAAACTGTTTTTTTCCACACAAAACCAAAAATTGTTTGTGAGAAGCCTCAAAATCAGTTGTTTTGATGTGTAAAGTTTCTATTAAATCATACGTTGCATCGATGGTCTGCATTCTTTTTTATTATAAAAGTGAAGTGTAATCTTTGAATAACAATATACTTATTTTTGATGAAAACTAGAGAGTCAATTCAATAAAAAGAAGTCAGAGTAAGTTATTTATCAACTAATTGTTATTTTTGCTTTTAATTCTTCCAAAAATATATTTTCACTTCTTTATTTTAGATTATGATAATTTCTTTCATCAGCCGAAAAGGTGGAACAGGCAAAACCACCAATATTACACACCTTGCCACAACACTTGCCAGTCAAAAGAAACGTGTTTTGCTTATCGAAACAGATACCAATTACACACTCACAACGCTTCGAAAAATGGAACTTTTCAAAAAGAAAGTAGCTGAAAAAGATGCTCCTTTTCCAATATTAGGCTCAACAGACGAAACAATTATCGACGAACTCAAAAAATTTAAAAAAGGTAAAAAATATGATTATATTTTGATAGATAGTGCAGGCAAGACAACAGATGAAGGAATTCGAAAACTATGTTTAGAGTCTGATTTAGTAATTGTTCCGACAAGTCTTTCTCAAAATGATTTGTTGGTAGCCTATCAAACATTACAAGATTTGAAACCAGCTTTGGAAATAAATAAAAAACTCAAAATAGCTATTCTTCCAAACAGAATTCATAACAGAACAAATCCAAGTACCGTCGAAAATGCCCTTTCTAGCCTAGAAGCGACTATTATTCCAACTTTTGTAGTAACCAAAAATAAAATGGCAGATTTTTCTACATTAAGTCCTATTGAAGAATATCAAGAAATTGCAAAAAATATTGTATCTTTACTCAATAAATAAGGTTAGAAATTAGAAACACCTTTTTTTATAACTAACACACAATCAAGCATTTACACTAAATCAACAATTAGTAAAACAATCCAAAACCTATTTATTTTATACTACTATGGCAAAAAATAGCACCCTTGCAGATTTAGATGCTTTTTTGAAAGAACAAGAAACCTCTAAAAATAATACTAAAAAAGCAGAATCTTCTTATACAAAAGAAGAGTTTGTTAATCAGAATCCTCATCAAATTGTCGAAACTGAAATACTTGCTCAAGAAGACAAAACAGCAAAAAAGGAAGACAAAAAACCAAAAATAGATACAACTGTTGAGATAAAAACATCCGTTAAGAAGGAAGCCTCAAAACACATGAATAATCTTGTTCCTAATACAAAAGAAGAAGATTCTACTATGATGCAATGGGCAAAAGCGATTGATGAAACTGTAAAAGGAAGTGAAATGCTTCGCTCTGTTCCTCTTTTGTCTGATATTACTAAAAGTGGTACTGAACAATTAAAAGCAACAGAAAAATTCTTAGAAACTTCTCAAAATATTTGGAAGAAATTTTGGGATTAATTTAAAAAAAACAAAAAAAAGTCAGACAATATTAAACATACTGTCTGACTTTTTTTATGACTTCTAAATGATTTTACTAAAAATCATTATCTTCATCATCTGAACTTTGTCCTTGTCCTCGCTTGCCTTTTCCTCTATTTTCCTTCATTTTAGATTTTTTCTCTTCTTTCATTTTTTCATAGGCTACATATTGAGAGGAAGTAAAGATACTTTTCACTTGTGCATCAAATTCTGTCATGATTGCTTTGCGTTTTGCTCTTTTTTCTGGACTTTTGCCTTCATTTTTTATAGCATCAGTTGCTGTGATTCTTGTTATAAGAGCAGTTTTAAGTTGTGCAGTCTGTGTATCATTTAAAGTAAACTCTGTTTTCCATTTTTGAGCTTTTTTCTCTGCTTTTTCAGTTGGTGTAGCATTGTTATCACGTTTTCCTCGTTTTTGTGCAAATGTTGTTGTCATTCCAACAAAAAAGAAAAGTAAAGATAAGAGAGCAATTTTGCTCATTAGTTTTTTTTGAGTTTTCATAATTCTGAGTACGTTATAATTGGTGAAATTAAGATTAAATGACTAATCAAAATGTTTGATTAGTTTGTTTTCATAAGGTTAGATACAAAGGAAAAATGAAGGTTTAGTTGGATAGAAAAAAAATGTTTTTTTCTTCAATATTATTTACCAAAAAAAATCCCTATTCACTTTCAGTAAAAGCAAATAGGGAAAATCTATTTTTATTAGTTGGATTTGAAATAAACTATTATCTCAAATCTACTTCTTCTACATTTGGATGTTTGGTTTTATTAAACTGAAAATCGGTATCAGTTACAGAAACATTCGGCTGGAAATTAGCAATTTTGTAAGAATGAACACGTCCATTTTTTTCAAAAATATTCCAACTTGCAAGGCTATAATTTTCTTTATCAATCGTCAGACGAACTTTAAAGAATTGTAAGTTTTTATCTTCAGGAACTAAGTCAATCACTTTGTGAACTCTCCCACCAATTTTTACTTCTTCCACAACTACATATTTATAGTCTTTTTTATAAATATCAAAAATATCAGTTGGGTTTAGACCGTCAGCTTCATCATAACTTGTAATGGTTACTTCGTTAGCATCATCTAAAAATGTCCAAACTGTTTTGTGGTCGTTATAAATCTCTTGACCTTGCGTTTTGAGGTGATATTTGTTTCCTTTTACAGTAATTGTACCTGTAAGTGATTCATTTATATTTTCAGAAGCACTTGCTAGAGTCGATGTAAAAGTAGCTCTGAACGAATTGTATTTTTTGTACTTATTGCTCATTGCATCTAAAAGTGTACGTGCTTGTGTATCTTGAGCATAAAGAGAATTTGCTGCAAAAGTTGCAAAAAATAAAGCAATGAAAATTATAAAAGTCTTTCTCATTATATAAATTATTAAGATTTTTGGGTACTTGATTTGATTTTAATAAACCTAATATAAGGTTTGCTAAAAGCGTACCGAAGTACTAAGATAGGATTTTATTTACGTGTTACTATTTTGTCTAGTTTCAATAACCGTTCCAAATGAAAAGTAAAACACCTTTGTGTTTTTTCAAGAATAAAAAAAACAAAAACAACGCACAAACGGAAAACAATTTGATATTCAAAAGAATTCTTGTTTTCGATAAAATAAATAAAATTCTATTCCTATACATTTCAGAAAATTGTTTAAAAAGTCGTACCTTTGCTTACTTAATTAGTCTATAAATCGCTTATGGGGACATAAGCAACACATTTGAAATTTATCGTGCAATATTTACTCAATCACATAGAATCACTTATCTTTTGTTCGCCTTCTCCTATTTCTGTAAAAGAAATTCAGCGAGTTTTGGAGGAACTTTTTGGTACAGAAGTTCCAAAACAAGACATAGAAGATGCTATCGAAGTCTTACAAAAACGCTACGAACAAGCTGATTTTGCGATTGAAATAAAAGCTATTGCAGGAGGGTTTCAATTTTTAACTAAATCTGAATTTCAGAGCAGTGTAAGTTTGTTACTCACACAACGAGCAAAACGCAAACTTTCCAAATCTGCCATCGAAACGCTTGCTCTCATTGCCTACAAACAACCTATTACAAAATCAAAATTAGAAGCCATACGTGGAGTAAGTTGCGATTATGCAGTTCAAAAATTATTAGAAAAAGAACTTCTAGTAATTAAAGGAAAAGACAAAACTCCTGGTCGTCCTATTTTGTACGGAACATCTGATAAGTTTATGCACTATTTTGGGATTAATTCTTTGGATGATTTGCCAATGCCAGAAGATTTGTCAGCCGAAGATGTAGAAACAGCACAAAAACAAGCTAGACTACAATCAAATTTAGAAGGTGAAGAAGGTGATGAGTTTTCTCTATTCAAATTCCAACGAGGAACTCAAGCTATTCAAGACAAAAAAAATCAAGAAAAAGATGATAATGATTAGTTTTTAACTATTAGTAAAACTACGATTTTGTAGATGTAGTTATTTTAGAATTTAATCACTAAAAACTAATCACTTAACACTATTAATTGCGAGATGCGCTCGTAATTTTATTCACAAACTGAATATAGATTCAATGAAAAATAACGATAAAAAGTCGACTCCAAATCAAAAGTCAGCTTTCAAACCCAAACTCAAATCAAGCGAAAAAGGAAATCTAAAAAGCAACCGTTTTGAGAAAGCTAAAAGCAAACCCAATCCTCATTTTGAGAAAAAGAAACTAGACGAAAAGCTAAAAAAAGAAAGCGAAAGACAAGACAAGAAAAAACAAGAAAATAAAACGACTGACTCTGACAAAAGAACAAATTCTAGAACAAGAACAGAAAAACCAGAGAGAACAGAACAGCCAAAAAGAGAGTTTAATAAAGATTCTGAAGAGAAATTTGAAAGAAGAGGAGGAAAAACGGTTTTCAAAAAAGCTGATAAAAAATTCGAACGTCCTGCTCGTGTTTCTGCAAAGAATACAAATTCAGAAAGAACCAGTTCAAACTCTCAATCGTCTTCTTCTAGTGCGAATGAAACGTGGCGATTGAATCGTTATATTTCTAATTCGGGTGTTTGTTCACGCAGAGAAGCTGATAATCTGATTGCAAAAGGAGAAATTAGCGTAAATGGAAAAGTAGTAAAAGAATTAGGCTTTAAGGTCAGACCAACCGACGAAGTAAAGTATAAAGGAAAAGTTCTTCGTAAAGAAAAGCCTGTTTATGTTCTTTTAAACAAACCAAAAGATTTTATTACCACGACAAGCGACCCAAAAGGACGTAAAACAGTAATGGACTTGGTCAAAAAAGCAACTACCGAACGCATTTATCCAGTTGGAAGATTAGACAGAAATACAACAGGACTTTTACTTTTTACAAACGATGGAGAAGTTGCCAAAAAACTCTCACATCCTTCTTATGAAGTACAAAAAATATATAGAGTTACTTTAGACAAGCCTTTTTCGGAAGAAGAAATAGAACAATTAAAAGCAGGTTTGGAACTTGAAGACGGATTGGCAAAAGCAGATGGAGCAGCTATTTTAGACCCTGATGGTCTTTCTGTTGGAATAGAACTTCATATCGGAAAAAATAGAATTGTAAGACGTATGTTTGCTCATTTGGGCTACGAGGTTGTTAGACTTGACCGAACTGTTTATGCAGGACTTACCAAAGAAACACTAGGACGTGGAAACTGGAGACTTCTGAATGAACGTGAAATTATTCGTCTTCGTTTTTTTAATAAAAGAGGAGAATAATAAATAAAGTAAGAAGTCTGATTTTAGAAGTAAGAAGTAAAAGCATTTCATTTATTTTTGAATGAAATGCTTTTTTATTGATTAAAATTTATATATTTTAATAAGAATTAGGCTTTCAAATCATTTTGTTTTGCCCACTCTCTTATAATCTCTTTTTCAAAATCAGAAGGGCAATCATTGAAACGACGATAGGCTTGGACAACTTCTCGTCTTTTAGGATTTACTTCTATCGTTACTAAAGATTTTCCTCTTGAAAGAACATTTTGCATAGAAAAAATAGCTGATTTGCTTTTTTGACAATCTTCAGAATATGAGCCTACACAATGATTCATTTTTTTGCCTTCTTCAAAGAGTTCTTGTTTGGTCAGAAGTTGATCAAAAACAAAACATTGTCCTGTTTTGGCTTTGATATGATTGTTTTCCATCATCAAATGTCCCCATTCTTGTGGATTTTTACGAATAATACCAACGATTTGAAACCATTCGAATGCTCTTTTCCAAAGAGAATCCCATGTTTTACCTTTCAAATTAAAGTTGGGTTCTAATGGTTTTTTCTGAACTACTTGCCCTTTGTCATTTTGTCCCCAAAGACGAGCAAATTTTTGATTCCAAATATATTCCACCACAATTTCTAATTGATAAAACGTAGCAGTAGGGTTGTTTCTAACCAAAAAAGCAATTACTTCTTTCCAAAATTCTTCATTTGGATACAGATATTTTCCTAAATCTGTCTTGATAAGATTTTTCACAAAACTTATTGTTGCACCTGCTGTTACTGCTTGTCCGTAACGAATAGACTCAATAAAAGTCAGTTTAGATGGTGCTTTTGTAAAATAATGCGCTTCTTTTTTGGTAATCGGAACAGGAAAATGGTTGAGTTTAGAAACATTTTTTCCTTGTGCTACATCGATAAACCAATTTCTAGCTACTTTATTTTCATTATCAAACCAAAGCGAAGTCATACAATTTGGAACAGGATATTTTGCAAAAAGATGATGTACCAAACTAGCAAATAACTTTTCAGCACTACGCCCTTTTGGTTTCCAGTCTTCAATAGTTCGAACAAAAAAAGAGTGTTCTTTTGCCACACAAGACAAGGCTTCCAATACATAATCTTCTTGTAAAAGTGTTTCTGTTTTTCCTTTTTGAGCAATGAGCGTAATTATTTCAGTAAATTCTTTTTTATGACTACCTGTATTCATCAAAGCAACTAATTTTTGTGCTTTTTCATTGGTGTAAACAGGAAAAGTAACAGTTTGTGTATATTTTCTGGCTACTTTTCTTAGTGATTTTACGTGAGTATTTTTATTTTCTTTGAGTGTTTTTTGATAATCTTGAATGATTTGTTCTTCTCTAATTTTTTTGAGTTTGAGTTTTGATAAAGCCATGATAAATAGTTTTTTAGACTAATTTTTACTAACAAAAAGACAATACGAAGGAGGTACAAAAACGGCTGTTTTTGCAAACAATAGCGATGAATGTAATTAGAAAGGTAATGTAGAATACAATCTAGTTGGCTCATTTCTAATTACTTGTACTCAAAAAAATATTGATTTGAAGTAGAGAAGTATAGAAACAAGACGGCTTACCTAGATAATGAAAAAAGATTATCCCGATATGTCATTGTTTTTATAAATTTATAGTGGAAGAAAACTGAATTAATTTTGATATAATTCAGATATGCAAACCAAACCACAGAAAGGCGCAAAGAAGTTCCTTTTGGAAATAAAAAAATAGTATTTGTAGGTTAAAGGCTTGCCTTTGACTGTACAAATTTCAGTATTCCCATAATTTTATTCAATTACTTACAAAAAAATAAAAATGACAGAAATCATCACAAAAAAAGGAACAGAGCTTTCAGAGAAAGAGATTAAAGAAATTACATATTTAGCACAAAAAGCAAACCCAGCTTTTCTTGATGATTATCTTCATCATTTTCATATAAATAGGTACAACCCAGTTTTTTATATGCACAAAATCGATGGAGAAGTAATGGCAGTTCAGGCATTTTATGCTACAAAAATTTCAACTCCTTTTCATCGGAAACCATTAGAAGTTATTTTTGTAAGTGTCGTTTTTAAAAACGATAAAGCTGATGAGCATATCAAGAATTTTGCAAAAAAAGGAAATTTATTATTTTTGAAAAAAAGCTAGGGTATTTTTGGTTTTTGGATAAATTTTTATTCATTTTCCAAACCTACAATCCAAAGGCGATTGAACGTATTTCACCTACTTTTTATGAAACCTATCCAAAATTAGACAAACCTGTTTCAAAAAACATCTATGATTTTGTAAGAAATTTTATCGATAATCATCTCAAATCTGAAGAAATAGAATTGAGTAATTATCTTATTCGTCAAAATAAATTTGATATTCCTACATCAATTACTGATTCTTGGAAGCCGTCCTATGCAGCTAAAAATGAAAAGAGAAATCAATTTTTTAGCGACCACGAAATCATAACTAAAAAAGGAAATGATTATTTTTTGGAAGGAAGAGCCGTTTTTTTTGTAGGTTATTATAACTTTTGGAAGAAATTGAAACAGAAGTTATCGTTTAGAAAGTAAAAACTTAGTTTATATGTTTCAACTATAGTTATTGACAGCCTTCTGAAAGGACTGTCAAAGTTCTCAAAAAGGCTTCCAAAAATTTATTTGTATTTACCAATTCCCATGTCCCATTTCCTAAGAACCAAATAATACAAAATCAGCATCGTAACATAAATAAAAATCCCTAGTAAAAGATGACTTTGAGAATATTCTATATAAGGAGAAAGAAGAGGTAAGAATTTAATTGAAATAACAATCCGTCCAGTATTTGCAATAATTGTAACAATCCAAGCCAAACCAAAAGCAATAATAAAAAAATAGAAAAATCGCCAAAAATCAGTTACTTTTTTCCTCAAAGCAAAAGCTCCCAACAAAAAAGCCATCAGCCAAAAATTAAGACCCGAACAGCTTTTATCAATAATTGTAATGGGCAAAATTTGAGAACAGACATAACCTTCATTTTGTATAAAATCAAAATCAAGTCCTGTAATTTGTTCTACCCAAATTGTTGTAGGTTTCAAAAGCCAAACAGAATATTCTACATCAAGATTTGTAAAAAGCCATTTAGCAGCAAAGCCAATACAGAAAACTGTGAATAGGAAAATAGTAGGTAGTCTTTTCATCACTAAAAGGAGTCTTCTTCTTCAATAATATCAATTTCTGGTTGAGTTAGTATTTCTTTACGCACTTCACTCAAATCTTCTGTATGTAGAATCTTATACACCTCATGAATCCATTTTTCAAATATTTTATCTTTGAATATATATCTTCTCATATCTCCACATAAAATACGATGTCCATTTCTAGCAGCCCAAACTCTTGGGCTAAATGGAGTACTGTAAGCAGATATTATATTTTTCTCCTCCTCTTCTGTTAATGTTCTTTGCATGTGAATTATTGTTTTCGAAAACTCAAAAGTTGCTCAATATTTTCTTTTTTATTTTCATGATAAATAGGCTGATGAAAATCATTCAGACGATTTAAAAGTGAAATAAGTTGTCGTTTTTCGCTTTCCTGTAAATCTCCCACAATAAGTTCTCCTATCTTTTGCATGCTGCCTACGTGAGCAAAAAAGATTCCTCTTCCAGCTTCTGTAATAAATAAAGACTTACTACGACCATCTGTAAGTGATTTTTTTTCTGTGATAAAATGATTCTTTTTGAGACGTTTCAAGATTTCTATTCCTGTTGTTTTTTCATGAATATGATAATCAATGATTTCGGTTTTGGTGCTGCCTTCTTTAAGCATAATACTTCCCAAATAGGTAAAATCATCTAGTGTAGTCAGAGGGCTATCTTCTAAGGCTTTTTTGGTGTAAAATTTTGCAAAACGATACATAAAACCAATAAACTTTCCGATGATACTATCCAAGGTTTCGCCTGTTGGCTCTAGTTTTATTTCTTCTTTAGAAATACAGTCTTGTGAGGCTTCATTTTTAGATACTTGAGACACACAACTGTGTGTCTGTACGTAGAGCCATTTTGAGAAAATAGCTAAATCGTCTTTTTCTAATTTCTGACCTGTTTGTGTTTCGTATTCTTGCGCTTTATGTATAAGCTCATGTAAAATATCGTAATTCATTTTTTTGATATAAATGTCGTTGGTGGGGACACCAACAACGGCTAGAGAGATATTTTGTAGGTCAAAAGATTTCTTTTTGACTGTAATTGAGTGGTTTGTAGATATTTAGTTCTATAACGTACTAAATTAAAAATAGTTTTTAAATAAATTTAGTTAAAAAGTACGATTTAGTCAAAACATTCTCAAATAATTTCTGTTAAAGCTACATTAAACAAGAAAAAACAGTATCTATAATTTATTTAATACGAAAACATACTTAAATTATTTACCTCAAATATTATCGTAAATGACTACTTCAAAGTTTTACCACTTATTTTTTTCCTTCTGTTTTAGTTTATTTATCTCAACTTCCACTTTTGCACAAGACAATCCAACAGAAAATCCTAAGAAAATAGTGGAAGAAGAAGACCCAACTAAAAAGGATAAAACAAAAAACACAAAAAAAGGAATTGTTCAAGGAACAGTTAGAGATAAAGACACTCAAGAACCACTCATTGGCGTTTCAGTGATTGTTTTGGAAAGCGACCCAATTATTGGTGTAGTTACAGATTTGGAGGGAAATTATAAGCTAGAAATTCCTGTTGGGAGTTATAATTTGGAGGCTTCTTATGTTGGTTTTGCACCACTCAAAAAATTCAATATCGTAGTAGGAACAGGAAATGCAAATAATGTGAATTTTGAACTTGCAGAGTCTTCTTCTAATTTGGAAGGAGTTGAAATTGTAGCACGAAAAGCAACTTCTGCATCTCCCACAACGGTTGAAAGTCCACTTTCTACACAAAGATTAACGACAGAAGAAATAAAAAGTAATCCAGGGGGAAATTTTGATATTTCTCGTGTTGTACAGGCTCTTCCAGGAGTGGGAAGTACAAGTGGAGGAGGAGGTTTTAGGAATGATATTATTATTCGTGGTGGTGCGCCCAACGAAAATGTGTATTATTTAGATGGGATCGAAATTCCAGTTATCAATCACTTTGCAACGCAGGGAAGCGCAGGAGGTCCAACAGGAATTTTGAATGTTTCTTTTATTGAAGATGTAACGCTTAATACATCTGCTTTTGATGCTCGTTATGATAATGCACTCGCTTCTGTTTTTACATTCAAACAAAAAGAAGGAAATTCGGAACGCTTGCAAGGAAATATTCGTCTTTCGGGAACTGAACTCGCAGCTACTTTTGAAGCTCCTTTAGGTAAAAAAACGACGATGCTTTTGTCTGCTCGTCGTTCGTATTTACAGTTTTTATTTGCGCTGATTGATTTGCCTATTCGTCCGAATTATTGGGATTTTCAATATAAAGTAACTCACAAATTCAATGAAAAGACTACGCTTACAGCCATTGGAGTAGGTGCGATTGATGATTTTAGTTTTGAAGCTCCTGAAGAATCTACGCCTGAAAGTGAGTATATTTTGCGTTCTAGTCCGAGTATTAATCAATGGAATTATACGACTGGTTTTGCTTTGAAAAGATTAGTAAAAGATGGTTATGTAAATGTCGCTTTGAGTAGAAATATGTTTGATAATTGTTTAGACCAATTTGAAGACAGACAAGAAAATGAAGAGTTTAGAACGCTACTTTTAGAATCACAGGAAATTGAAAACAAGTTGCGTATTGATGTAAATAAATCAAAAAAGGGTTGGAAATACGCTTATGGAATTGTTGGTCAATATGTAAAGTTTAATAATGATATTTTTAATAGACTAAGAAAAGAAATACGTGATTCGACAGGAAATATCATTCAGCCAGAAGTTCAAATCAATTATAATTCTGCGATTGATTTCTTTAGATATGGAGCTTTCGGGCAGGTTTCAAAAACGGTTTTGAATAACAAATTAGGTTTGTCTTTTGGTGTTCGTACAGATATGAATACATTTATGGATACTGGAAATAATCCTTTGGAAACATTATCGCCACGTCTTTCGGCTTCTTATTATCTCAATGATGAATGGTCAATTAATGGTTCTGTTGGTCGTTATTTCAAAATTCCAATTTATACTGTTTTGGGCTTTCAGAATGAAAATGGCGAGTTTGTCAATAAGTCAAACAAATATATTTCTTCTACGCACTATGTTTTGGGAACAGAGTTTTTGCCACGAGCAAGTACACGTTTTACAGTAGAAGGTTTTTATAAAAACTATGCGAACTACCCTGTTTCAGTGCGTGATGGAATTTCTCTTGCTAATCAAGGAGGAGGTTTTGGAGCAATCGGAAACGAAGCCGTAACAAGCACAGGAGAAGGAAGAGCCTACGGATTTGAGTTTTTATTCCAACAAAAACTAATCAGTAAAATCTTTGCAGTCTTTTCTTATACGTTTGTTAGAAGTGAGTTTGCAGGAACAGACGGCGAACTTATTTCTTCTGCGTGGGATAATGGACATTTGATTTCAGGTATTTTGGGTAGAAAATTCGGCAAAGGTTGGGAAATGGGTTTGCGTTATCGTTTTGCAGCAGGTTCGCCTTATACGCCTTTTGATTTGTTGGCTTCTCAAAGAAATTACTTGACAACTGGAAATGGAGTTTTGGATAATTCTCGTCTAAATTCTGAACGTTTAGGAAATTTTAGTCAGCTAGATTTTCGTTTAGACAAAAAGATTAATTTCAAAAAAATTACCTTAGATTTATACATTGATATTCAAAATGCTCTTTTACAGGGTTCGCCACAGTTTCCTCGCTATACCTTTGCAAGAACAGATGATAATTCTGGCTTTCAAACCACCGACGGACAGCCTATAAATAACGACGGCTCAAATGCAGTTCCTTTTATTTTAGAGGATAGTGAACCAAGTGTTTTGCCTACGATTGGGTTTATTTTGGAGTTTTAGAAATTGTATTACCATCAAAAAGCCTTTCAAAATAAATTGAAAGGTTTTTTTCGATAAATCCACTTATAAGAAAAAAAGAAATTATTTTGAGTTATTTGTCATAATTATTAGTAACTTTGCAAGTTTTTTTATATTATTGCTAATTATTAGAGCAATACTATTCCAAAATTTATTATGTCTGCTACTATCTCATTTTTAGAAGATTTGAATAAGTTACATTTTTCTGAAGAAACAGGATTAGTAACCTTAGCTAACTATGAGAACACTTCTCAGCACCCTGCTGAAAAACTACACATTCAAGAAAAGTTTAAGAAACTATTAATTGACAAACAAGAAGGAATCACACCTTATGGAGTGCTTTTTAGAAGATTTTATGAAGATATTAATTCAGAAAACCCATCTAATTCTCAACCTGCTGTTTATATTTTTGGCATCACGAATAGAGATTTTGTAAATAGTAAAGAACATCAAGTTTTACATTCCAAAATTTGGAGTGCAAATGAGATAGAAATCTATTTATTGATAGAACAAAATCAGATACATATATTCAATGCTCGTTCTCCTGCAAATAATAAAGGAAATGAAGTCGATTTATCTTCTTTAGAATTAGCGAGTCAAAGTATTGACAAACTAAATAAAGAACAGTTTTCTGCTCATATTTTTGCAAAAGGTTTATTTTGGGAACAAGAAGGAGCTACATGGAATTTAGACGAAAAACAAACACCTTTTTATCAATTTCTAAAACATCTTGAAGATACAAGAACAGAATTACAAAATTTTCATAGCAATTCAGAAAATAGACTGGCTTTAGATAGATTGCTTCTTTTGAGTATTTTGATAATGTTTTTAGAAGAAAAGAAGGATAAAAATAATCAATTTGCACTCAAGAAAATTTATGAGGAATTTGAAGTAGAAAGTTATCAAGAAATTTTAACAAAAGATAGAAACGGAAAATTCTGTATTCGTTTTTTGAAAAAATTAGCTTCTACTTATAACGGAAAAATATTTGATATTCTTGATTCTAATGAAATAGATTTTATAGAAAATACAGATTTAACCCTTATTGCTAATTTTGTGGAAGGTAGAGTATCTCCAGAAAATGGGCAATTTTCAATTTGGCGTATGTATTCTTTTGACTTTTTGCCTGTCGAAACGATTAGTGCTATTTATGAAAATTTTCTTCAATCAGAAATCACAGAACAGAGTAAAGAAAAAGACAAAGGAGTAGTTTATACACCTCCATTTTTAGTCAATTTCATGATTGATGAGGCTATGCCTTTAAATTTGGATTGGTTAGAAAATGAAAAGTCTTATATAAAAAATGGCAAGATAGATTATAAAATTCTTGACCCAAGTTGTGGTTCAGGCGTTTTTCTTGTGGCTGCTTACAAGAGGTTATTAGAATGGTGGTTGATTAATAATTTTGAAGAAAGTCAAAATAAAAATTATAAATCTGAAAAATTTGCAGAAGTATTCAAGCAGATATTGGAAGATAATATTTATGGTGTAGATATAAATAAAACGGCTATACAAATTACAATATTTAGTCTTACAATTGCTTTTTTGGATAAAATAGACCCAAAATTGCTATGGGATGAGTTTCATTTCAAAAATTTAAAAGAAGAAAATATTACAGAAAAAAACTTTTTTGAATGGACTACTAATACAGATAAGAAGTTTGATTTAATTATTGGTAATCCTCCTTTTAATCACGATAAATCAAAACACGAACAATTTAAAAATTATATATCTAAAGAAATAAATCCATACAAGGAACAACTAACTGATTTTGACTATTTAAGTCAAGTTCCTGATAATTTTGCGTTTTATTTTTTAGAGTTTAGTCGTTATTTATTAAATATAGATAGTAAATTATGTTTAATTATTCCTACTACACTACTTTTGTATAGTCCTCAAGGTACTTCTCAAAAATATCGTAAAGCATTATTAGAAAAAACGAATGTAGAGAAAATATTTGATTTTACACATTTACGTAGAATTCTGTTTTCTAAGCCTAAAGAAGTACGTATAAAAAATAAAGATGGGAAAGCTACATCAAATAGTAAATCTGAACCAAATGTTTGTACCATTATTTTGAATAATAAAATATCTCAAAAAAAGGATATAGAACATATTGTAGTGAAATATCTCTTTTCTACAGAGAAAAAAAAGCATTTTGAGATAGACGAATATGATAGACATATTGTAAAATGGAATTGGGCATATACTTATCCGTTTATTTGGAAATGTAATCTTTTAGGAGGTGGAAGGTTATTTCATCTTGTGCAGAGATTAAGTGTTTTTGAAACTTTGAATGACTTTATTGATAAAAAAAAAGAAAAGAATCCTGAATGGATATTTGAAGTTGGATATGAAGTAGGAAATGAGAAAAATGGTAAAAAAGCTGAATATATAACCAATCAAGATAGAGTAATAAGTATAAAGAATAGAAAGGTTATATACTCAAAAAGAAAAGAAGATGCAACTTTCTTTTATTTAAGAAAAAAAGAAGTTTTATTTACAACTCCATTACTATTTTTTGGGCAGAAAATAACTAAAAGTGGTATTAATTCAGCCATTTTAGAAAGTTATTCCGAACAGTATTTAGTTTTTCGTAAAAGTTTAGTTGGATTACATGCACCATCTGAAGATTATATGACTTTACAAAAAATTAGTAATAGAATAATTAAAAATTCTTTGACTTATGCAATGTATATACTCTTAATAAGTTCTAAAGCTTTAGTTAGTCAAGAAACTTCCATAAATAAAAAAGATTTAGAAAAACTACCTTTTCCACCATTTGAGGAAGAAGAATATTTAGAATTGTCTGAAATTGAAAAAATATTGAGAGATGATGTATTGAATCATTATATCCATTTAGGTAAATCTATTAAAATTGGAGATGATGGATATGAACCATTAGAAAAAAAACTAAGAATTACTAAAAAAGAAGATAAAGTAATTTTAGGAAATTTTGGAAATACATTTTGTAAAATACTTAATGATAGATATGCAAAAAATGAAAAATCTTGGCAAATAAAAGGGCTTCATCAAACTACTAATGAAGATGATATTTTTCCACAAGGATTTATTATTTATCAATTAGGATTTGGAGAAAATATAGATTTACCTATTTCTGATATCGATGAAAAAATATTAAAAAACCTTATTTCTGATGCTCAAACAAATAGAGGTGCTGTTTTTATAAGGTCAATAAGACTATACGAACATATAAATGGATATGATTCTGTTTTTCTAATTAAGCCTAGTAATATTCGTTATTGGTTGCCTTCGATTGCTATTAAAGATGCAGGTTATACTTTTCAAGACCTAAAAAAATCTGGATTCTGATGATAGAAGACTTCAATCAATTAGAAGGTTATGAACCTATAAAAGAAATTATTCAACTTATAGAAGATAGGTTGGAGGATTTTACAATCTCTTCAACTCTTAGTAAAATTACTGTTAGTAAAAAGGGTGAAACACAACATTCTACTGCTTATGCTATTTTTATGGCAAAAGGAGAACATAATTTTAGCTTTTTGCCAGAAATTTATCAAAAAGGTAATCATAAAATTGATATTGGCATTTATGATTTAGATACAGATGATTTACTTTTTACAATAGAAGCAAAAGTTTTACCTACTCCAGAAGGAACAAAAAAACAACCTAGAGACATTCATGAATATGTATATAGAGATAAAGGAAATGGAGCAGCAATAGAAAGGTTTAAAGATGAATTTCATGGAATAGACACAAATGAGAATTTATTAGCTCACAATGCTATTTTAGCCTATATAAAAGAAGGAGATTATAAACATTGGTTAGAAAAAATTAATGGGTGGATAAAGGATTCTAATTGGAATAAAGAAAGTTTATATTTGAAATACTCCTCAAAAGAAATAATCATACATCATAAAATTGATTTTGAAGATTTAGTAAATAAAAGTTTTTTGATAGAAAATACTACTGAAAATCTAAAACTAAAATATCCTACAAGAGAAAATATTTTACAGTCTGTCCATCGTCGTAAGAGTGGGGCAACTGTTCATTTACATCACTTTTGGATAATTGTTCCTTGATACAAAAAGAGTTTCACGACTAACTGCTATCTTAACACAACTACAAATCAAAAGGCTTTTGAGGGGTATTTTCTTTATAGCGTAATTCAATGAAAGAAATAGAAACATATTATCCACAAAGCAAACAGCAATGGAGAGAATGGTTAGTTACAAATCATATTCAAAAAGATGCTGTTTGGCTTATTTTTTATAAAAAGAAGACAGGAAAACCAACGTTGACTTGGAGCGATGCTGTAGATGAGGCTCTGTGTTTTGGTTGGATTGATAGCGTCAAAAAAACGTTGGATGAAGAAAGGTATATTCAATATTTTTCTAAACGAAAACCAAAAAGCACTTGGTCTAAAGTCAATAAGGAAAAAGTTGAGCAGCTTATAGCCAAAGGATTGATGATGCAAACAGGTTTGGACTGTATAAAAATTGCAAAACAAAATGGTAGTTGGGAAATTTTAGATAGTGTTGAAGCACTACTTATTCCAAAAGACTTAGAAGCAGCATTACAATCAAATGAAAATGCAATGGACTTTTTTATGAGTTTAAGTAAATCGGTTAGGAAAACAATGTTGTATTGGGTTATATCTGCCAAAAGACAAGATACAAGACAGAAGCGAATTACTCAAATTGCAGAACTTGCCAGTAAAGGATTGAAACCCAAACAGTTTTAGAAAAAAAAATTTAATCTACAACTATTTGAAATATAAAGGTTTGGAATTTGCCAACTAAAAAGGCTTAGTCATAGACCAAGCCTTTCAATATTCAATTATAGGTAACTTTACTTCTTAACGATTTTGTAGTTTCCCTAAGAAACTATCTAAAGCAGCTTTTGCTTTATCAATAGCAGCCGAAACAGCTTTTTCGATTGTAACTTCTTGAGCCGAAACAGTAATTGGTTGTCTGCCTTCAAATCTTGCTTCTAGGACACATTTTATATCACTAGGACCTTCTTTTTTTCCATTTTCATCAGAAATATGAACCTCTACTCTAGTAATATGCTCATCATATCTATCTAGTTTTTTTGATATTAAGTCAGAAAAAAAATCTTGAGTTCTTGCATCTCCGTCAATAGTGTTGTCTGTGTTAAATTGAACTTTCATGAATGTGTTTTATTATTTTTTTGATTATAATAACGATTATTTAAAAATACAACTTAGTACAATCTACTTAAATTTTTAAATAGACTTTTGCCTGTATTCTCCTGTATCTACGTATAAAACCTTTAATTGTTTGTGATTAAGGAAAAAATAAAATTATACTCAAACAAAAAACCACTAACAAATCAATGTTAGTGGTTTTTGTATATTAAATATTTGATTAATCATTAAAGAGTTAATAACTAATCATTATTTCTTAATAACGGTAATATACTGGCTTATAAGGACCTTCTGGAGTTACGCCGATATATTCAGCTTGTTCTTGAGAAAGTTCTTCTAATTCAATTCCTAATTTAGAAAGGTGCAAACGAGCAACTTTTTCGTCTAAGTGCATAGGAAGTGTATAAACTTCGTTTTTGTAGTTATCACGGTTTGTATAAAGTTCTAATTGAGCCAATACTTGGTTTGTGAAAGAACTAGACATTACGAAAGAAGGGTGTCCTGTTGCACAACCTAAGTTTACCAAACGTCCTTCTGCCAAAACAAGAACTTGTTGATTGTTTTCTAATGTATATAAATCTACTTGAGGTTTGATTTCTACTTTAGATTTTCCATAAGTTCCGTTCAACCATGCCATATCGATTTCGTTGTCGAAGTGTCCAATATTACAAACGATAGCTTTATCTTTCATGTTTAAGAAATGGTCGCCTGTCAAGATATCTTTATTACCTGTTGCAGTAACAATAATATCAGCTTCTTTAACAGCATCAATCATTTTCTTCACTTCAAAACCATCCATTGCAGCTTGAAGCGCACAAATTGGATCAACTTCTGTTACGATAACTCTTGCACCAGCACCACGAAGAGAAGCAGCAGAGCCTTTTCCTACATCGCCATAACCACCTACAACAGCTACTTTACCAGCCATCATTACGTCAGTAGCACGACGAATCGCATCTACACAAGACTCACGACAACCATATTTGTTATCAAATTTAGATTTTGTAACTGAATCATTTACGTTAATACAAGGCAATGGCAAAGTTCCTTTACGCATACGCTCATATAAACGGTGAACACCAGTTGTAGTTTCTTCTGAAATACCACCAATACCAGCTACTAATTCAGGATAACGGTCTAAAACCATATTTGTAAGGTCTCCTCCATCATCAAGAATCATGTTTAATGGCTTACGGTCTTCGCCTTCTCCAAAGAAAAGAGTTTGTTCGATACACCAGTCAAATTCTTCATCGTTCATTCCTTTCCAAGCAAATACAGGAACTCCTGTTGCAGCAATAGCAGCAGCAGCTTGGTCTTGCGTAGAGAAAATATTACAAGAAGACCACGTAACCTCTGCACCAAGCGCAGTAAGCGTTTCGATCAAGACAGCAGTTTGGATTGTCATGTGAAGACAACCTGCAATGCGTGCGCCTTTAAGTGGCTGAGAATCTCCATATTCTTCACGAAGAGCCATAAGACCTGGCATTTCTGCTTCTGCTAATTGCATTTCACGACGACCCCATTCTGCAAGAGTGATGTCTTTTACTTTATAACGAGTGGCTTTTGTTGTTTCGACCATTTGGTTTTAACGAGTTTTATTTTAAAATTATGATTTATTTTCTTGGTTGTCAATCAGTTGTAAATAGAATTTGTTTTGCATAATTATCTAAAATTTAGTTTTAATTTATCAAAACCCTATCTATCTGTAAATGAGTGAGTTGCAAAGTTCGTAAATACTTTTGACAATACAAAATTAGATAGTAAATTTTTGTGTTCCTAATTTCAAACTATATTAAGAGCTAATTTTTAACAAAGTATAGACAATTATTCAACAGCCTTTTCATATCAAAGGTTTTATTTTGTTCATTATAACATATAAAAAAATCAAAACGAGAAGCCTTCAAAATGGCTCAACTAAACCTCAAAGAGAAATATAATGAGCCATATTATTGGGGTACTTTTGTGATGGTGGGAGAATAACAAAGTTATAAGTCAGATTTTAGAAGTCAGAAGTAAATGAAATAAGAATTAGAAAATACAATTAAAAGATGTTGCAAAGGGATAATAATATGAGCTTAATAAGTGTTTGTTTATTTCTATAAATTAATTGCCATTATTGTAATATCATCTCGTTGCTCTTCTTTATTTCTAAAATTTTCTAAGTCTTCCAACAAAGACATTTTTTGCATGGAAATTGGTAAATGTCCCCATTCAGAAATTTTTTCTAAGAATCGTTTTGTACCATATTTTTTACGGTCTTGATTAGGTTGGTCTATTAGTCCGTCAGAAGTAAGAAATAACATAGTACGAGGTGAAAGAGTAAGATGATGTTCTTTAAAAGGCTTTTTCTTGCGCTGAACTCCTCCAATGGAACGAGAAGTACCACGTAGTTGTATAATTTTTTCTTCTGCTTCTTTATAAATAAGTGGGCGTTTTGCACCAGCAAAATCAAGTTCTATTTTTCCATCTTCTCTATATAAATAACGAATCAAAATCATATCCATTCCATCTGTATTACTTCCATCTTTTCCTGTTTGTCGTAGAGAAAGACGAATACTATCATCTAAATATTCTAGCATATTAGCTGGCGATGTGATTTCTTTTTCATACAGAATTTCTCTCAAAAGTGAACTTCCTACCATTGACATAAATGCCCCCGGAACACCATGTCCTGTACAATCTACGACAGCAGCATATTGATAACCTTCATTATAACCAATCCAGTAAAAATCTCCACTTACAATATCTTTAGGTTGATAGATTACATAATGGTCGCCTATCGAACGTTTTATCTCTGTTTCGGTAGGTAAAATTGAATCTTGAATTGTTTGAGCATAACGGATAGAATCAGTTACTTCTCTATTTTTTTGTTCTATTAAATTATATGCCTTAATATTTGAAAGTGCAATAGCTGTCGCCGAACCAATAGATTGCAAAAGCAAAACATCCTGTTCTGAATAGTTCATTTCATAAAATGTCTGAACTGTCATAACACCAAACTTATTTCCTTCTGCAATTAGAGGTACATAAATCAAAGCATAAGGCAAGTCTCCAGTTTCTATATTTATGTTTTCTTCGTCAAATTTTTCTTTCCAAACTTTGGCTATATTATTTACAACTATTGTTTTTCCTGTTGTCAAACATTCAACAGAGGGACGGTTTGTTTCTTTCAGAGCATCTTCATGAGGTTCAAGTGTAACTCCTTTTTCTATAAAATCATTAAATTCAATCGTATTTTTATTTTCATTTAAGAGACCAATTCCAAAACCTTCTGCTGGCATTAAACCAATTACACGTTGAAATACAATCGAAACAAGTTCTTCTGTATCAAGAATAGAAGTAATTTCTTGTGTAATATCACTTAGTTTTTTTAGGCGTTTATTAGAATTTTCTAAGGCTCGTTTTTGTTTAGTTACTTTTTGATTGGCTTTTTTGAGATATTCGGCTTGAGAAGCTAATTCTTCTTTCTGATTATATACTTCTTGACTTTGATTTAATAGTTCTGTTTGTTGTGCCTCTAACTCTTCTGTTTTCTGACTAATTTCTTGTGTACGTTCTGCTACAAGTGCATTTAGCTCTTTGTTTTTATTCTTTAGGTTTTTTTCGTGTAGATAAGTAAAAACCACAGCCAGTAAAAATACAAGCCCAACATAAAGTAGATAAGCCCACCAACGTTGATACCAAGCCGTTTCTACTTCAAAATCTAGTAAAAAAGCATTACTCAGTTGTTGTTCTTCATTTTTGGCTTGAATTTCTAACGTATATTCTCCAGAAGGAAGAATAGCAAATTCTATTTTATCTTTTGAATTCCAAGGTGACCAACTTGTAGCAGATGGAAGCAGACGATATCTATACACTAACTTTTCATTTTTCCCAAAAGCTGGACTTGCCATCTGAACAGAAAAACTATTAAAACCAGTAGGAAGTATATGTTTTTCAAAAAAAGAAACTAAAGAATCCCCAATTCGGATATGACGTAAAAAAATCTGTAATGAATCTTGTTGTATTTTTTTTGTTTGTGTATTGTCATATCTATACAAACCTTCGGAAGTTGCTATCCAACTAAAAATAGGTTTTTCAATATTATTTTCTTCAAAAGTATATTTTGTATCTTCATAAATAGAATAAAACTCAGCAGAAGGAAGATTAAGAGTTGCATTTTCGATGAACTCTTCATTTTTATAATATAAAAGATGTTTGTCTTTTACTATCCAATAAACCTTAACAATAGTATCTTTCTCCAATGAATAGTGAACAAATTTTTCAATGAGAGAAACATCAGCATTAACAACATCATTTGCTGAAAAATTGGTGTTTTTTTGTGTATTATCCAATAAAACAGCCGAAACAAACTCATCTTTGAGAGTATCTAAATAATAAACTCCTCTTGAAGTAGCTGCGAAAAGTTGCTCATTACTTACTATTAATTGATTTATTTTTGCACTTGGAATAACATTAAGAGAATCATAAGAAGTAGTTTGATATTTTTTTTCATTGTCTGTTTCGTCTGTTTGAATATCAATTTTGATAACTCCTTTATATTCTGTTTCTGCCCAAAGTTGGCTTTTTTTGAATTGTACAGTTCTTATTAAAGGTTCTTCTAAGGATGTATCTAGTAATTTATACGCTCCTCTAATTATTTTAAGTCCCTCTGAAGTAGAAATATAGACTTTTTGAGGATTATTTTCATCAATTAAAAAATGCTTTGATTCTATATCGCTTATTTTTTCTATTTTTCTTTTAAGAGGATTCAATACAAAAACACCTGCTTGTCCTGCAATAAGTAAAACTGAGTTTTTAGACTTGTATTGATAGATTTTCAAATCCCAAACTTGTCCTAAAATATCATTTTCTTTTTCCCAAATCTGTAATTTTGGATTGTAATAAGCTAATCCCTGTTCGGTAGCTGCATATAAAATATCATCAAAACGAATTACTTTATGTACTTTGTTTATTCTACTTTGTTCTCCAAAATAAGTATAAGACCACGAAGTTTGAATATGAGAAATACCTTGACTAAGAGCAGCCCATAAGTCGCCATTTTTATCTGTATGAAGATTCCAAATGACATTATCTTGTAAGCCTTTGAGTTCAGAAATATGATTCTTCCATTTTCCATTTTCATTAATCAATACAATACCCTCTTTTGCTGTGCCTATGGCAATTTGTCCATTTTGAAGATTTACAAGATGATGAATTTGATTTTTTTGAAAAAAATATTTTTGCTCAACATCAAAATTAGTAATTGTCTTTTTGATTGTATTGTATATATAAAATTCTCCTTTTTGTGTTGCTATTAATGCTTTATTTGCAGAATAATTTACCATTCCTACAATAAGACTTTGATAGAGAAAATGGGTATTTTCTATACTATTTAGAAAATCATTTTGATACTCAAAAATTCCTAATTTAGATTCTTGAACATACAGCCTTTCATTTACTACAAAAGCTGATAAAAATGTATTTGCTCTTGGCTCAATAATTTCAAATCCATTTAGGGTATATTTTAAGATAAAATCTTTTGTAAGAAAAAACACTTCTTCTTCTAAAACGACTGTCTTCCAAACGTCATCAAAATTTCTATATTTTTGGTGGACTTGATTAAGAAGGGATACATATTTTGTCTTTCCTAGAGAATCAATATAAGAATATCCCACATCTCCAACACCACCAATATACATTTTTTCTGTACTAGAAGAATATCCCAATGAACGCACTAAACCAGTACCTCCAATTTTGATGCGTTCCCACGTTTTGCCATCAAAGGAAAGTAAATGTGTTGTATTTCCTACGTATATTACACCGTTTTTGTCTTGTTCGATTGCCCAGTTTTGAGTAGCAGCATTATACTGCTTCGGAGAATAATTTTCCACAAAAAGTCGCCCTGCCTCCTGATATGGAATATTAGGCACGTCTTGCGTATTTTTTTCTTGCTTACTATTTTGTTGTGCAAAAGAGAGTGTAGAAGAGAAAATACTGATACCGAGAAAAATATAGAACAAAGAGTTAAAAAATGTCTGTTTCATATACGGTATTAAGTATGTTTATTAAACAGCAAAAAGGGAAATAAGTTTTGAAAAATTTCGATAAACATGAAATAAAAAAACCATACTACAGAATAGTATGGTTTGATGGAAAATTATCTACTTTATGTTTATCTTTATTTTATTTCTGTGCTGTCAGTTCACTAAGTTGATTGACAAGGCTGATAAGTTGTTTTTCTAAAGCATCTACTTTTTTAGATAGTGTAGAGTTAGAATCATTCTCATCTTTCAAAAGCAAGACAAGTTCTTTGAGTTCTTTTACTTGTGTTTCTAATTTTGAGATTTTTTCTTCTTGTGCTTCTATGATAGTTTGTTGTTCTTTGGTCGCTTCTATGAGTACAGGAATAAGTCCAGTATAATTTACAGATTTATACCCTTCATTATCTGTATGAACTAGATTAGGAAATACCTCTTCTATTTCTTGGGCGATAACACCAAATTGTAATTTTGTTCCTCTTTTTTTATCTTTCCAATCATAAGACGTTCCTCTTAATTTTTGGATATTTGAAATGGAATTATTTAGAGTTAGAATATTTTTTTTATAACGAATATCACTTGGTGTAACCGTTCCTGATGCAAGAATATTACCTATAACGTGTAATGATTCTGTGGGAGCATTTATTCCTATTCCCATTCTAGGGTTTGCTCCTCCTGTAATATAAACTCCGTCATCTATATTACCTAACCCATTAGTACTAGTACCAAAAGTATAACCACCTGCAAAACGACCATAAAAATGATCTGAGGCTGTTAATGTTGTTCCTGTGAAACCAATACCTCTATCTCCAACTGCAAATGTTCCTATTGCTAAAGGATCTATTACTAATTTTGAACCAATAGCAGTAGAGAAATCTCCTTGGTTTGTGTTGTCTATTCCAAAAGTAAATGAGTAATCACCTTCAGCAGAACTCTGTTCGCCTCCTGCTACAGTACTGTATAGACCTGTAGCTAAATTTACTCTCCCTCCACTAACTACACTATAATCTCCACTCGCAGTATTTGTATTTCCTCCTGTTACGGTACTATTTAATCCACTAGCAATATTAGTGTTTCCTCCTGTTACGGTACTATACCCTCCAATAGCTTGATTATCATCTCCACCTCCAATAGAACTGAACTGTCCATCAGCTCTTGCATTTTGTCCTCCTGCTACTGTTGCATATAAATTATTTGCTTGGTTTCCCAAACCTCCACCAACAGTTGCAAAGTCAAAATTAGCTAAATTGCCAACACCACCAGATACAGTACTATGTGAACCTGTTGCACTCGTATTTTGTCCTGCTGCAAAAGAAAAAGCTCCACGAGTATCCCAAAGTACTCCTGTTGTTCCACCTACTCTGAAAGCACCAGTAGCATCATCAAAGAACATACGGTTATCAGTTCCTGCTGAAAAGTTCATTTGGTTAGAACCAAAAATAAATTTTTCGTTAGCTACATTTCTAAATACGTTTGGTGTTGAAACTGTGAAAGGAGAACCCCCACCAGCTAATGAACTCAAATCTGCCGTTCCTCCACCATTATCTAGAGTAAGTATATTTGTTCCTGCATTGAAACTTATTTGTTGAATTTCATTTCCAGGGTCAAAGTCATCACTACTAATTACTCCTGCACTAATACTTATTCCTGTTCCTGCTGTGTAGGTTGTACCTCCTACTGGAGATCCATCAAAATGTAACTGTCCTGCTTCTACATACAAACGTCCTGTTGGATTAGATGGAGAAGTAAGTCCAAAATCTTTTAATTCTAAAGTAGCATCTTTATATAAGACCATTGCATTTGAACGAGAAGCATCACTAAGACCATTTCCGATTACTAAGAGCCTATCATCAAGTTGTACACTTGTAGCACTTGTAGGAGTATAATCTGTATTAAAGAATCCTAGTACAACTTCTCCATATGAACGAGCAAACAAACCTGTTCCTCCTAAAATACTGCTCTGTTCTCCAAATGCCTGATTATCAGTTCCACCTGCTATGGTACTAGAAATGCCTTCAGCAACATTTGCAAAACCTCCTCCTATTGTTCCATATAAGCCGTTAACTTCATTACTTTCTCCACCTGCTAAGGTACTATATTCTCCATTGGCTTTATTTAAACTTCCCCCTCCAATAGTGGTGTAACTATTTGTAGATTCGTTTGTGTTTCCTCCTGCAATAGTATTATACAAACCTGTAAATATAGCATTTCGAAAACCTCCACCAATAGCATTTCTATTTCCTCCAGATATATTATTTTCTAGCCCTCCTGCAATGTTAGCAGAACCTGCTGCACCACCGATTATATTATCACGTCCTCCTGCAACAGTAGAGTTTACTCCATTTGCTGTATTTTGAAAGCCTCCACCTACGGTAGAACGAAAACCTCCTGCAACATTACTTCCCCCTCCTCCAACTGTACTTTGGTTATTGAGAGCTTGATTATTATTACCTCCTGAAACTGTGTTTCCAGTCCCAATAGCTATATTATTTTCTCCTGCTGCAAAAGAAAAAGCTCCACGAGTATCCCAAGCTGTTCCTGTTGTTCCCCCTGTTCTAAAAGCACCAGTAGCTTTATCATAAAACATACGATTTGCTCCTGCTGCTGTATGATTCATTTGGTCAGAGCCATAAATGAATTTTTCATTGGCTACATTTCTAAATATATTTAGTCCTGAAATTGTGAAAGGAGAAGAAGGTGTGTTTTGAGCTTCCCATCTTGTAGCAAGATTATTCCAAGTCAAAACTTGTCCATTAGCTGGTGCATTAGGTGTAAGATTAAAACCTGTTCCTCCAGTAATTCCAATAGAATTGCCTGTAATAGCTATATCTTGAATTTCGTTAGTAATATCAAAATCAGCATCATTTATATTTAAATTCAAAAAATTGCCTCCACTTATCGTAATTTGTCTTGTTGTTGGAGTAGTGCCTGTTAAAGATAAAGTTTGATTATCTGTATTGGTAAATGTAGCAGGTGTTATTGCTTCCCAACGATTATTGGTTTGACTCCATGTTAAAACTTCTCCATCTACCATAGGAGGATTGAAAGATAAGTTAGCACTACCTCCACCACTAATTTGTATTTGATTACCACTCATAAGCAAATTTTGCCTATAAGGAGTTAAGTCTATACTTGTAGCACTAGGGTTTCCTGTAATTGTCAATGTATCTATAAGAAGTTGTAAGTCTTGCAATTCATTTGTATTGTCAAAATCGCCATCTTCTACATTTAAAGCTAGTGTATTTCCTCCTGTAATTGTAATATCTCTTGTTCCTACTGTGGTAGCTGTCAGATTCAGATTTTGGTTATCTGTATTTAGATAAGGAGTTAAATCAATCGTATTAGTAGGAGTTGGATCGTTTGTGATAGAAAGAGTATTGCCTGCTAATGTTAAATCTTGTAATTCATTTGTTATACTTGCATCTGTAGCAGTCAAATTAATAGTTCCACCTAAAGCAACAGTATTTCCTCCATTTAATCCTGCACCTGTATTTATAGTCACAGAATTATTTTGTAGATTCGTATTGCTCACAGAATTGGGTTGTAATTTGGCATTCGAAATTCCTCCATCTTTTACTATCAACTCACTAATTCCATTATATTCAATAGTAACATTATCTACCAAAGCAGCAGCTCCTGTGATTTGTCCATCCACATAATCTTTGGTAGTAAGTGTATTTCCTGCATCTCCAACAACCGTTTGAGCAGAAGTAGCTCTGCCTCCAATTATTATATCTCCAGTCATTTCTAAATCAGCATCTACGAAGACATCATCTTCAATGTTTACTTCTCCTATAATATTAGCTTCTCCATTTATATTTAGCTCATCGCCTTCAATATCTCCAGTTGTAGAAATATCTTGATTTCCAAAATCAGGGTCTATCTTTGTACCTAAAATAGCTGCATTAGCATTAATATCAATATTTGTAATCGTTCCATCCAAAATATTATCCGAATCTACTGAATCTACTGCAATTTGTGGGTTTGGATAAGAACCTGTCAAATCTCCCCCTGCTACACCCGAAGCTGATACTGTAGTAGCCCTATCTAACCAAACTACTTCTCCCGAAACAGTTGTTCCGAGTAGTTTGTCATTTCCTCCACTTCTAATATCTGTTGGAAGAATAGAACCATCAATAATTTGAAGTGTTCCGATACTATTTCTGATTACACTTCCTGCTGTATGAGCATAAGGTGTAGCACGCAATGGAACATTTGGTGAAAGGACATTGCCATTGATAGTAACTCGTAAATTTAGATTGGGAGTAGCTGAAAAAACACTAGAAGGCAAAGGTGTTTGACTTCCCAAAACAACTGAATATAATCCATCTTGTACAGTTACAGTTTGTGTTTCTGACCAAGTAATATTTCCAGTATTGTCAATGAGTTCGAAAAATATAGTCTGGTTACCCGAAACAGGTAGCCCATTTTCCACTAATTTCCCTTGATAAGTAATTCCTTGTGTTAGTTGTTGAGCAACAGCATTAGATTCAAAGAAAAATACAACAAACAATAGGAAAATAAATGCTCTTTTATTTAGATAAAGTAAATTTTTCATATAGTTAGGTTTTATGACGATTAATATTTTTTAGTCTTGATTTTGTTTATGTGTTAAAGTGGCTGTTAAGAATGTATTTTTGGTTGCTACACCAAAATACTAAATTAATGCAGTATTTTTTTATATAAGTAGTTAGACATAATTATCGTAACAATTTTCCTTTATATATAGTAAAATCAATTTTATACTTTTTACTATTGTATTTTTTTAGAATATTTTTTACAGCTTGATGTAAGTCTTCTTTACTCGTGAAATCTTGAGGTCTTAACCACTCTATTTTGATTTTTCTCCATAGTGTTTCTATGGGATTCAAATGTGGACTGTAAGAAGGTAAGTAGAAAATAAGTACTCCTTTCTCTTCCCATTCCTCTATTTTCTCTTCTATTTCTTTAGAAATATGCCAAGGTCCATTATCTAACACTAGAACAGTCGTTTTTTCAATTGTTTCTACAAACTGATCTATACAATCAATGATAACTTTAGAATTAATGTTTTGGGTGCTTACAAAACTGCTTAGTTCTCCACGCAAGTTAAGCAATCCAAATACATTTAAATTACCTCCCTTACTACTTTTAATGCCTACTTGTTCTCCTATTCTACACCAACCATAAGGAACATTGGGTTCTAAATTGAAGGAAGACTCATCACAAAAACGCAAATCTATACAGCCTGCTAAAAATAAAAGAATGAGAAATTCTAAACTACGTTTTTTTTCTTCATATACAACAGGGTCAGGTTTCTTAACAGTTACTTTTCTGAAGCGTTTCCAACACCATTTTTTTTTTAAGCAACCTTTTTAAAGTCTTGACTGACATAGATTTACCCAATTCCTCTTCCAATTGAGAAACAACTACTTTCAAACTTTGAGGACTGGCTTCAACTAGAGATTCTACTTTATTCATTTCTTCTTCATTATCTATACGAAGAATAGGGCGACGACCTTGTCCTTTACTCGTCTCTAATCCTGCTATGCCCTCTTTTTCATACCGATTAAACCAACGAATAACTAATTGGCGAGTAACTTGATAAAAATCCATTATCTCACTAACCTTTTTTCCTTGATGGCTTAAAAGAATGTAATGACAACGAGTACGGAAAGTTGATGATTTACCTTCTTTCCAACCTTGCTCTAAGGAAGATACTTCCTCTATACTCAAACTAATAAAACGTTTTTTTCCTCTCATAAAACAAAGATAAAAAAAATATTTAATAATTTTGTCTAACTACTTAAAATAGGATTTCTAATACTACTTTATAAAAAACACACAAAATAAAATGCTGATTATCTGTTGATTAAGATAAACAAGATAATAGCTTAACATTCAATGTATCTACTTCAAAGTCTTTGAGTTTACACTTTTATCTAATATACAAATATAATGAGAGTTGCTAAAATTACATTCAATTCTGCACTGTTGGATTAGATTATATAATCAAGACTTTCACAAATGCGTTTTTATCAAAATAAAATTTAGCTTCATTTTTTAGACTTATCTTAACAAATTCTTAATTTTAGACTTTAAAAGTTATCTTTGTAATTAAGGTAATACAGAAACCTAATCTGTATAATAAACTAAGTATCAACCAGTAAAAATCAAAACTGAAACAAACTTTACAAATATGAATCACATTGCAGTCATTGGTGCAGGAACTATGGGTAACGGAATTGCTCACGTTTTTGCTCAAAATAACCATCAAGTATCTTTTATTGATATTTCTGAAAATGCTCTTACAAAAGGCTTAAATACAATCGGTAAAAATCTTGATCGTCAAGTAAATAAAGGAATCTTGACAGAAGAGGAAAAAATAGCTACTTTGAAACGAATTACAACTTTTACAAGTGTAGAAGAAGGTGTAAAAGGAGTAGATTTGGTAGTAGAAGCAGCTACCGAAAACATGGAAATCAAACTCAAAATTTTTGAGAATTTGGATAAAGTATGTGATGAAAAAACTATTTTAGCAACAAACACATCTTCTATTTCTATTACTCGTATTGCTGGAGCTACTCAACGTCCAGAAAAAGTAATTGGAATGCACTTTATGAATCCTGTTCCTGTCATGAAACTCGTTGAGGTTATTCGTGGCTATTCTACGTCTGACGAAATTACAGACAGAATTATGGAAATGTCTAAAAATTTAGGCAAAATTCCTGTTGAAGTAAGTGATTATCCAGGATTTGTTTCGAATCGTATCTTAATGCCAATGATTAATGAGGCAATTTATGCCCTTTATGAAGGGGTTGCAGGTGTAGAAGAAATTGATACCGTAATGAAACTAGGAATGTCGCATCCAATGGGTCCTTTGCAGTTGGCTGATTTTATTGGTCTTGATGTATGCCGTTCTATTTTGGAAGTATTATTTGAAGGTTTTGGAAATCCAAAATATGCTCCTTGTCCACTTTTGGTAAATATGGTAAATGCAGGACACAAAGGCGCAAAATCTGGAACTGGTTTTTATGACTGGTCTAATGGAATGAAAGATTTGAAAGTAGCCAATCGTTTCAAAAAGAAAACAAATAAGACTTCTCAAGAAGCGTAAAATAGACTTTTCTACAACTAGAAACAACAAACCCTAAAACTCTTTATGAATGAATTTTAGGGTTTGTTGTTGTTGTAAAAGGTGTGCCTTTTCCCTACAAGAAATTCTCTTTCGTTATTTCTAACTTCTTAAATCTAATATAAACTCAAGATTAAAAATAGTCTAACATACTTCTCTATATCCTATGCTACTTTCGGTCTGCTCTAACATTTAATCAATATCAGTTTGAAAGGATAACTGACGACTAAAAAAACGACATAATTCATTGATAATCAACAAGTATAACACCGAGTTCATGTTACAATTACTTTCCATATAATTCTGCCAACCTCTCAGCACATCGTTCTCCATCCATAGCAGCCGAAGCGATTCCTCCAGCATAACCTGCACCTTCTCCACAAGGAAAAAAGCGTTTCAAAATTGGATGTTCATTTGTTTCTCGTTCTCTAGGAATACGCACAGGCGAAGAAGTACGACTTTCTACACCTACAATCTGGGCTTCGTTGGTCAAGAAACCTTTCATTTTTTTGTCAAATGCCTTAAAACCCATCCTCAAACGTTCTACAATTTCAGGAGGCAACACTTTTCCCATTTCTACCGAAATTAGTCCAGGTTGATAAGAAGTATCTAAAAGTGATGAAGAAACTTTTTTCTGTGTAAAATCTAATAATCGTTGTGCTGGTGCAGCTTGTGTATTTCCTGCCACTTGACAGGCATTTTTTTCAATTTCTTCTTGATAATATAATCCTGCTAAAGCTCCTTTTTTTGCATATTTTTTATTCCATTCTCGCTCATCTATTGCAACCACAATTCCAGAATTAGCATATTTTGAATTTCGTTTTGAAGGCGACATTCCATTTACCACTACTTCTCCTTGCAGCGTTGCAGCAGGAACAATAAATCCTCCTGGACACATACAAAACGAGAAAACCCCTTTTTCTAAATTATCAAACGGCACTTGTTGAACAAGCGAGTAAGAAGCAGCAGGTAAGTATTTATCTCGCTCTTCTCTTTTATATTGAATTTTGTCAATGAGTTTTTGTTGATGCTCTACACGCACACCGATTGCAAAAGGCTTGGCTTCAATCAAGATTTTTTTTCTATCTAAAAGCTCAAAAATATCTCTTGCTGAGTGTCCTGTTGCCAAAATAACTCCTATTCCTTCTATTTTATCGCCATTTTCTAAAACTACACCTTTTAGTTCTTCTTCTTTTCCTTTTGTAACAATGAAATCAGTTACTTTGGTTTCGAACAAAACTTCTCCTCCAGCATCTAAAATACTTTGACGCATTTCAGCTACAATTCTAGGCAATTTATTTGTTCCAATATGAGGGTGATTATCAATTAAAATATCTTCACTTGCTCCATGAGCTACAAAAATTTCTAAAATCCTTCGCCAATCGCCTCGTTTTTTGGCTCTTGTGTAGAGTTTTCCATCTGAATATGTTCCTGCTCCTCCTTCTCCAAAACAATAATTAGAATCTGGATTGACAATATGACGACGACTAATAGCTGCAATATCCGAAACTCGTTTTTTTACATCTTTTCCTCGTTCTATCAAAATTGGCTTGATTCCCAACTCTACCAAACGAAGAGCTGCAAACATTCCTGCTGGTCCTGCTCCTACAATAATTGCCTGTGGTGCATTCTTGACATTTGGATATTCTCTTGTGTAAGAAATAGTCGGAGTTGCTTTTTCGTTTATAAAAACTTCTGCCCACACATTGACCTTCAAATCTCGCTGACGAGCATCTAAAGAACGACGAGTTTGCCTAATGGTTACGTCTTCTGTCGTTGAAGAAATATCTAATTTTTCACGAATAAATTTTTCAAAGGCATCTTTTTCAAAGGCTATTTCTGGAGGAAGGACAAAGGAGAGTTCTTTTTTCATTCTAATTATTTGCTACTATTTTCAATATGAAAATTTTATGTTCTATTCTGCAAAAATACGTAAACTAAAATTATTTCCTTAGCAGCTTGTTTATAAAAATACAATCTATGTCTATAAATAAAAAGTCTTTAAAGTGTTGAATAATTGTTGATTTTTTAATACCTTTGAGAAATAACTATTTGATAATCAATAAATTATACTATTTTTGTAATAAGGTAATCTAGTAAAAATAATACAAAAAACTATTTTGGTTAAAAATCAGTAAAGATTTTGATGAAGTCTTACACTAAATTTTTAATAGAATAAATTGCAATACTAAAAAGATTTATGTAAATTATTGAATTAAATTTGAATTGTAATTTATCAATAGATAGTTCAATATATATTTTTTATACTAACCTTAATCAAAAATTTATTCAAAAGGGCTAAAATGAAAATAAATAGTATCATTTATTTTTTAAGCTCCATTGATTAATAACAGGTAGTTAAAACTCAAAATGAGTTGTTATTTTTCTTTTTTGTTACACCTTTACTTTTCTTGGAATATGTAGTTCTTAAAAAAATTAAATTTGTTTGCACGATAATTGTTTTAGTTCATCGATATAATTCCTAGTTTCATAGAAATGAATATCAATGAATTTGGTTTGAAAAATAATTTTGTACGTCATAATTCATATCTAAGGAAAATAAAAAATACTATCCACAATCCTAATATCTTTTATCCTAATAATACCTATGTTAAAATTTATCGCTTCACTCTCATTTGTTCTTGTTTTTGCTCTTGGAAATCTTAATGCCTTTGCTTATGCTCAAAGTATTCCTGCTAATGTAAAACCTACTTTCGAACAAAAATTTGCAGGTGCTAAAGTTATTAGTTGCCACGAAATTAATGGAGAACACAATATTATTTTTCAACAAGAAAATGAAGTAAAATCAGCTCGTTTTGATGCGAATGGAAAATGGATTGATACTATCGTTTCTCTAAATCCTGGTACTGCTCCAGCAAAAATTACAGAATATTTGGCTGATAAGCATGAAGGTAAAAATGGACACATCAGAAGAATAGAAAACGAAGATGGGACTACTTTTCTCGCTTTTGTTAGTGATACAAAAGCTATTCGTTTTGATAAAGATGGTAATATGACCAAAGAAGAAGAAATCAGTTCAATAGATACTCGTGGTTTAGACCAAATCAAGTAAGTTAGTAACTTCTATTAGTAAAAAAATATTTAGAAAAGACTTTATTCTCTTCAGAACGAAGTCTTTTTTTATGAAAGAATATTTTTAAGATTTAAAGAATAATACCGAAATAAAAGTTACTTTTCCCTACATATTGCTCGTTCAAGCATTTTGCTTGGACACTCTTTTTTATCAACATATACTGACAGAATAGACAGACACAAAATAGAATCTTGCGCCACTAAAAGGGAAAAGTAATTTTTGTTTTGGTATTATGTCTTCAAAATTTCATTTCTATCAATAGGCAAATAAATCAAAAATGTAGTTCCATATCCGATTGTGCTTTCCACTTCCATTTTTCCTTGATGTTTTTCTATCAATCCAAAACTAATTGAGAGTCCTAAACCTGTTCCTTTTCCTACTCCTTTTGTTGTAAAAAACGGTTCAAAAATCTTTTGTCTTGTATCTTCACTCATTCCTTTTCCAGAATCTTGAATAGAAATTTTTGCTGTTTCGGTGTCTAATGGCGATTCTGATTTTGAGAGTTTTTGAGTAGAAATAATGATTTCATCTTTTTCTATTCGTTTTATTCCTTCTTTCTCTCGTTTTTCTCTCTTTTCGTCTATTGCTTGAATAGCATTTGCAATAATATTTGTAAAAACTTGATTTAGTTTACCAGGGAAGCATTCTATTTGAGAAATTTGAGAATCAAAATTTCGAATTACTTCTATATGGTCTTTGTATTGTGGACGTAAAATAACAAGTGTAGCGACGAGGTTTTCATGTAAGTCTGCCCAACGAAGTTCCACCTCATCCAACCTAGAAAAAGTACGCAGTCCTTTCACAATTTCACTTGTTCGGTGCGCTCCATAACGAATATCTTTTACAAGCTGATACAAATCTTCCTTCAGTTCTTTAAACTCAATTTGGTTTTTTAGCTCCAAAATTTCATTGAATTTAGCTTTTTTCTTTTCTTCCTTTTCTTGTACCTCGCCTTCATTCAAATTCTGATTATTTTCTAACTCTTCATATTCTTCATACAAAGTCATTAGTTCCATTAGCTCATCTAAAGTAGTTTGAAGCGCATCCACACCAGCGTACACAAAATTTATTGGGTTATTTATCTCGTGTGCAATTCCTGCTGTTAGCTGTCCCAAACTTGCCATTTTTTCAGACTGAACCAAATGAGTTTGTGTTTGATTTAACCTTTGAACAGTGTCTTGTAACTCTTCTTTTTGTACTTGAAGTTGTGATTTTTGTTTTACGATTTCTTCTGTACGGTTAGAAACCTCTTTTTCTAAATAAATCTGATTGCGTTTGTATTGAAGGTTTCTGAGATAATAAATAAGTAAAAAAAGTAAAATAACTCCCAAAACTGCTCCTACTTGAAAAATTAAACGCTGATACCAATGAGGTTGTACTTTAAAATTAAGAACAGAAGGATTTTCTTCATTCCAGCTTCCATCTCCTTTTCTTGTAATTACTTCAAAACGATATTCATTGGGTGGAAGGTTTGTATAAGTGGCATTTCGTTGATTTTGAGAATCTATCCAGTCTTTATCAAAAGGAATAAGACGGTATTTGAAATCTAATGAAAATGAGTTTTGATAGTCAAAAGCTGTAAAGAAAATAGACAAATACTGTGTTCCTGCTGCTAAATAAATTTCTTCATCAAAATTATAAATATTTTTTTTATCAGTTTCTAGTTTTTCAAAAATTGCCTTCGAATCATTCTTTCTTTGTGTAATTATTTTAGGATTGATATAGGTAATTCCTTTATAAGTTGGAAACCAAATATTTCCTTTCAAATCTACTAATCCTCTTCCTGTACCGACCATTTGGTCACTTTTCATTCCATCTGTTCGGTTGAAGAAACGACAATCAACAAATGCTCTTTTTCCATTTGCAAAATCATTAAGTTGCGACGTAGCTATTCTCATAATTCCATTATTACAAGGCAGCCAAAAATACCCCTCTTTATCTTCCAAAATATCAAAAACAGTCCCTTCACAAAGTCCTGAACTGGCATCAAAATTTGTAATTTTATCGCCTTCTATGCGTGTTAGTCCTGCATCTGTACCTAGCCAAATGACATTACTCTCATCTACAAAAATGGAAAAAACAACATTACTTGCTAGTCCATTTTGTGTCCAAAGTTGTTTTATGACTTCTTTGTTTTCTATAAAAGAAATTCCTCGTTTTGTTCCTACAATCAAATTTCCTTTTTTATCTTCAGCCATACTCATAATAGTTTCGGAGGCTAAATTATCATTTACAGATGTAAAAGAATCTTCTTTGGTAAGATAAAAAAGACCTGCTCTTCGTGTTCCTGCCCATAAAATAGAATCTTTCGTTTGGAAAGTAAGCCGAACATGGTCATCTAAAAGTCCATCTTTTGGTTCATAAATTTTGTGTTTATTTTCTCTTGTAATCTTGACAAGTCCACTATATGTACTTATCCAAAGGCTAGAATCGGCATCAAAAAGCATATGTCGAATGCGCTGACTAGGAAGCTGTAAAGGAAGACGAGCATTGCGAACAGTATTTCCATAAACAATAGAAATAGAATCACTTTCTCCTGCAATAAGATATTTTTCAGGTGTAAATTGAAGAGTAGAGTAGATTACATTTGAGCAAAGTCCTTCACTCATACTAATATTGACAAACTTTCCGTCTAATATTTGTGCAAGTCCACCTCTAAACATTCCTATCCAAATATTTCCTTCTCTATCAACTAATAATTTTTGAAGAATATTATTTGCTAAACCTTGAGTTTCATTGTAGTTTTCAAGTTTTTTTGTTTTTTTATTATACCGATACAGACCATTTTCAGAGGCAATCCAAAAAAAACCATTTTGGTCTTCCAAAATATCAAAAGCATCTTTTATAACATTCATTTCTGGATAAGAAGAACTGATTAGGGAATCTCCTTGTAGTATTTTGATACCATTATCTGTTCCTACCCAAGTAGTTGTATTGATGGTTTTTCCAAACAAAATACCTCTAGTCTGTTCAAAATCTATTATTCTGCTAAATTTATTATTTTCATAACGCACTATATCGCCACGCTGTGAAGCAAAATAGAGTGCATTATTTTTTTCAAAAATAGCACGAACTGCACCTTGAAGATGCAAACGAAGTTCTTTGAGTGGTCTGAATTGTTCATCTTGATAGAGAAAAACTCCATTCGAACTTGTTCCTATCCAAATAATTCCCTCTTTATCTTCATAAATAACTTCAATACTGTATTCATTCAGTACAGAAAATTCAATTGGAATAGTAAGTTGGTTATTTTCATATTTCAAAATTCCTCGTTGTGTACCTATCCAAACATTTCCTTTGGAGTCTGATAAAAGCGAACGAATAGCATGAGAGCGAACAATAGGAGTGTTTTTGACAGTATAAGACGTAAATTTTGCACCATCAAAACGAGCTAGTCCGTCGTGTGTGGCTATCCAAATATACCCTTTTTGGTCTTGAATAATATCTAAAATAGCATTGGAAGGCAATCCTTCTTCTGTTGTCCAAGTTCTGAAAATATACTGAGACAGACTTTTTTTAGTATCTAGACTGACAGTTTGTTGAGCAGAAGAATAAGTAGTTGAAAAAATAAATACAAAAGTCAGAACGCACCAAAAACTCCACTTATAAATAAAATTTATAACTAATTTGCTATATATATCATCAAATAAAGGAAATAATGGGAAATTAAATTTCACTTCTTTTTTTAGTATTTTTCTGAGGACACAAACTAAGTTTTTTCTGAAAATTGAAGTACGACATTTTTTTTCAATTTTGAAAATGATTTCTTTTTATCTAAAGAATATGAAATATATAAACATCAGTTTGAGTAGTTAGTTAGAAAGAAACAAGATTTTAACATTCTATTTTATTTGGTTTCATTTGATGCAATTCCTAAGAAAAACACTAAACACATTACAAAAACATATTCGAAGCATCAGTATGGTAATTTTGTCAGCCTTATTACCCATTTTGGCAAGTACAGGTATTACGGTATTGCTTTTGTATTTTGAAAGTGAGCTTCTACTATGGAATTTTTGGCAATGGCTTTTTCTATATTTGGGAGTAAGTATTTTGATGGGTTTTGCGCTCATGCCTACTACTTTGATGGCTTTTCTGACAGGTTATTTTTTGAGCTTTGAGGGAACTCCTTTTATGATTATCTCTTATTTGATTGCTTCTTATATAGGTTATCAGTTGGGATTATTTTTGGAAGGTAAAAAAATTCATAAAAATCTACTAGAAAAACCAAAAGTAAGTCGTTTTTTGGCTTCTTTGAAAGAAAAAAGCTGGAAATTGATTATTTTAGTGAGATTATCGCCTGTCTTGCCTTTTGCAGTTATGAACTTGGTGCTTTCTGCGATTCGTTTTCCAATAAATATTTTTTTGATAGGCTCTTTTATAGGAATGCTTCCCAGAACTCTTTTTGCAATTTATATCGGAACAAAAGCACAAACACTAAAGAGTTTGATAGAAAATGAAACAGAAACAGATTTTCCTTATTCTGAAATAATAATAATTTTACTAACCATAATTACTATTTTCGGAATTGGTAGAATGGTCAGAAATTCAATGAAAGAAGTAAATAGTGATAAGTGATTAATTATTAGTGAACAGCTAAAACATTTTTCAAGAAAATACAGTAATTAATAAAAGAAAACACAAAGACCCTAAGGGTTTCGAAAACCCTTAGGGTCTAGGAAATTAAAATAAAGAAATATGCCTAGAATGACACCTGTTGTAAAAGTATTATTGATAATCAATATTGGTATTTTTGCACTTCAAGTCTTATTAAAATCTTATCTTAATGTAGATTTAGTTGATATTTTTGCATTACGTTATTTTGGAGCAGAAACATTTGCTCCTTATCAACTTCTTACTCATATGTTTTTACATGATATGAGTAGCTTTTTTGCTCGTAACCCTAGCTTTGGTAGTATATTTCATCTTCTAGGAAATATGTATGCACTTTATATTTTTGGACCTCCTTTAGAAACTTATTTTGACTCTAAAAAATTTCTTGCACTTTATATGATTGCAGGTTTGGGAGCTGCTGTTTTGCATGTGGGGGTGAGTGCTTGGGAAGTGCAAAACACAGAAGCAAATATAACAGAATATAAAACACATCCAACTCCTGCTGAGTTTCTTGCTCTTACAAAAGAAGAAGGAGTATATGATAACTCTTCAGAGCTAAGAAAATTCGTGTATTTATTTGAAGAAAATCCTACTGATGCTGCTGTTATAAATAGATCAAAAAGTTATTGGGCAGATGGAATTGCTTACTCTAAACGAAATATCAAAACAGTAGGCGCATCAGGTGCAGTATTCGGTATTTTGGCAGCCTTTGGGATTATTTTCGCTAATATAAAGCTGGTTTTACTTTTTCCTCCTATTCCAATAAAAGCCAAATATTTAGTTTTTGGTTATGCTTTATACGAAGTGTATGCTATTTATCAAGCCAATCCGACAGATAATGTAGCCCACTTTGCACACATTGGAGGATTTATTTTCGGGATTATTTTGGTTAAATTGTGGGGAAAGAATGATAAACCGATGCGATGGAATTAGAGTTTTATGTCGTTGGTGGGGACACCAACAACGGCAAGAGTAAATTTAAAAAGACCGTTGCTCGTGTCCCCACGAGCGACACCATAAAAAAAATATATAACTATGGACTTTTCAGAACGAATAAAATATGAGTGGAACAAATCCGATAATGTCTTAATGCGTATCGTGATGATAAATGTGATTTTCTACCTTCTGTTTGCTACAATTATTATTGTGGCTAAGTTTGGGAGTTTACCTGCTTTGAGTGAGTTTGCTGTAAAGGCTTTTTATTTACCTCCAAGTTTGTCTGAACTCGCTTTTCGTCCTTGGACACTTATTACGTATGGTTTTACACACTCTTTGGGAGGTATTTTTCATATCCTTTTCAACATGTTAATTCTTTATTGGTTTGGACAAATTGTGGTTTCTGAAATTGGTTCAAATCGTTTGTTAGGACTTTATATTTGGGGTATTTTGGCTGGTGCAATTGCTTTTTTGATGCTTTATAATCTTGTTCCATTTTTTATTGCACTTCGTGGTTCTACTTTAGGACTTATTGGAGCTTCGGCTGGTGTTTATGCTGTGGTAGTGGCAGCAGGAACTTTACTTCCTAATGTAAAAATGAATTTGTTTTTAATAGGTGAAGTGAGCTTGAAATGGATTGCACTTGGTTATGTAATTCTTTCTTTTGTTTCTCTTGCTGGAGGCAATGCAGGTGGAAATATGGCTCACTTAGGAGGTGCATTAATTGGTTATTTATTTATTGTTCAGTACAAAAAAGGAAATGATTGGAGCAAGCCTGTTGTTAGTTTTATTACTTTTTTTCAAAATATCTTTAAAAGAAAGCCCAAAATGAAAGCTTATAGAGGTGGCACAAATGCAAAAGCAGATGATGAAAATCGTCAAAAACAAGCACGAGCAAAAAAATCTACTGAAGAACAAAATACGATTGATGCTATTTTGGATAAAATATCTGAATCTGGGTATGAATCTCTTACACAAAAAGAAAAACAAATTTTATTTCAAGCGAGTAAAAAATAGTCAGTAGCCGACAGCTTTTCATTTGTTGTCTGATAAAATTGATAAAATCAAATTTATAACTATCATAATACTCGTAAAAAATAATTTTTATTTTTTTTAAACTGGTTTAAGCATTAATATTTGAGTCAATCCCTTACCAAAATATTCAGCGTGCATAACAAATAAAATTTATACAGTAATTCATTAATCACTAATAATTATTCAAATTATGGAAAACACCAAAGAAGAAAAAACGCTCTTTTTTACAGAAAATAAGAATTACAAACAATTAATTGAACTTTATAATCAATTCAATTATTTTGCAAAAGACAATGGAATGACATTAGACGTTCCAGAAGTAGGACATGCCATTTCTGAAATGAAGATTGTAGAAAAACACCAAAGCGCACCAGGGCATTGTCATGGAGGTGTAATTGCTGGATTGATGGACGCAACTCTTGGAAGTTCGGCTTTGAGTTATGCGTTTGCACAAGGAAAATTATGCGCTACGGTAGAATTTAAAATCAATTATTTTCTTCCTGTCAAACTTCACGACGAACTTATTGCAGAAGCTAACTTAGAACACACAGGAAAACGCCTTGTTCATACAGTTTGTGATATTAAAAATAAAAAAACAGGCAAAATAGTAGCTAAAGGAATCGGAACATTCAACCTTTATCCAATGAACAAACAAACCTTTGAATAAAGTTTAGAAGTTAGATTTAACGTGAACTTGGTATTAGATATTTATTATTTTTCCTATCAAACACCTTTGAGGTGTACTGATAAATTTGATTTTCGAAAACCAAAAACGTATGAGTATAAGTGTTGAAGATAAGGATGCTTTACAGGTTGTTTTTAGTATATTCTATTCAAATGAAAACACACAAAAAAACCTGTATTCAAAGAATACAGGTTTTCGTATGCACTTATGAAAAACTATTACCGTCCGTAATAACGAACATAATTTTGATAAAATTGTTTAACAATTAATGAAAATAAAGAGTTTTTTTATAAAAAACATTCATCAAAACTTTATACTTTTTCGTCTTGTTCTAAGTTGAACAAATCATTCAAAACATCCACTAATGTTTCGGCTTCTCCACGCTTGCAGGCTGCCTTTAATTGAATCACAGGAAGTTTAATTATTTTTTGCATCATTCCTTTTGTAATTTTTTCTATTTTTTCTATTTCTTTATCATCTAAATTCTTCAAATGACGGTTTATTTCTTCCTTTCGAATTTGCTCTAAGGCATTTTTTAAACGATGAATAGTAGGCGAAACAATCATTTCTTTACTCCAATCTTCAAAGCCTTCTATGGCTTCATCAATTATAGATTTTACATGTGGAATAGCTAATTTTCTGCGTTCTATTACTTCTGCTGTACGATTTTGTATTTGGTCAATATTATATACCATAACGTGAGGAATCTGTTCTACCTCTGGTTCAACACTTCTAGGAACAGATAAATCAATCAAATATTTGAAACGAATATCTTGAACCTCTTCTACTAATTTTTTTGTCAAAATAGGTTCATTTGCAGCCACAGAACAAATAATCACATCTGCTTTTTGTACTTCTTCTTTCAAGTTTTCTATTCTAGCTACTTCAAATCCTTTTAGCTTTGCAAGTTCTTCTGCCTTCTCAAAAGTACGATTCATGATTGTTACAGTATGATAATCATCTGCATCTAAATTCTTGACTACATCTTCTCCAATTTCTCCCACTCCAATTACCAAAACTTTAGGTTGAATTACGGTTTGGGCAAGTTCGGAAGTCATTTCAGTTGCTGCATAAGATACCGAAGCAGCACCATCTCTAAAACTGGTTTCTTGTGCTACACGCTTATTTGTAAAAAAAACAGTGTGTAAAAGGCGATGTAAAAATGGACTTGCCAAATTCAAATCAGCACTATATTGATAGGCTTTTTTTACTTGATTGCTAATCTGAATATCTCCAATTACTTGCGACTCTAGTCCCATAGCCACTGAAAACAAATGGTTTACAGCTTCTTTATGCTCTTCTATAGCTTGAAAATAAGGAAAATAAGTTTCAGAATTTGAAAGCCCTTTTTGAGTAATAAGCAAAGAAATAAGTTGTTCTGAAAGTGGTTTAGAAGAAAAAGGACAACTTTTAGGTATTTTTGAAGTAGTATTTAAGGTCGCATTTTCTGACAGACTATAATAAATTTCAGTTCTATTACAGGTAGAAAGTACAAAAAGCTCACTTAAAGCAAACATATCAGAAGCCCTTTGCAAGAAGTTTTGACACTCTGTTTCACTCAAAGATAATTTTTCACGTATTTCTACAGGAGCAGTTTTGTAATTTATGGTTAAAGCCTTGAAGTTCAGTTGCATAGGAGGTATGTTTTTTTATTCTATACTGCAAAATTAATACGCAAAAAACTATAAGAAAAATCATTTGTTCTTTTTCGGACTTATTTAGAATTAATACAAATAACTAGCTTAACTAATTCCTAAAAAGGCTTTTGTTTTTGGTCTAAAAAATACAATGTACCTAAAATAGCATCATTATTGATTTAATGTTGATTATCTATACTATTTTTAGTCAGTAGATTGTTAATTATGTATATTTGTAGAACACAACAATTATTATTACCCTTCTATAAGTAGAATTCCACATACTAATTGACTTAACCTATCCAAAACTTTACACTAAAATTGTCTTAATTTACATATTTAATAATTTCTTACAATGAAGTTAAATAAAATTACTCAGTCTCTTATTTTTAAAAAATCTTTTTTCCTCACTTTTTCTCTACTTTTTGCTATTCCTTTTTTGGCAGTAGCACAATCAGAAACAGAAAAAAATCAACACGTAAAAAAGGAAGAAAAAACACCCATTAAGATTGCAAAATATTTTTACAAAAAACTTGATGGACAACTTGGCGACCAACGTATAGAATTTGATTTGATGCGTTTTGGTTCAACATTAGAAGGTCATTTCTATTTCTTAGACAAAGAAGAAAAAGGAACTATCAGAGGAACAATTTCTGAAACAGGTCGTGTATCTTTAGAAGAAATTGAAGGCAAAACTGAAGAAGGAGAAGCAAACGTAGTTGGTTTTTTTGATGGAAAATTTATGTCTCCCACTGAAATAGCAGGTACTTGGCATTCTTACGATGGAGAAGAATACAATACCTTTACTGTAAAAGAAAATTATCCAGAAAAATCATCTAGCTTTTGGGTAGTTCATGAAGGTAGAAGCTATAGTGGAACGGCTACTGTTGATTTGATTTATGTAGTAATGGGTGATGAAAAACATAAAGCTACTGCAAAGAAAATCAATGAATTTATTAATAGCCACATCCTAAACTACGACCATCCTAAAAGCACTAAAAAACAATTTGGTGACCATAGCGAATTTTTAGATGATTTTGTAATTCGTTATAAAAAGGCAAGTGAAGAAGCTCAAAAAGCTGAAGGGCAAATGCCTATGTGGGACAACCATCATCAGATTATCTTAGATTACAATAATCATAATATTGTAGTTTTGGAATTTGTAGAAAGTGTTTTTGAAGGAGGAGTTTATGCTAATGATAAAATAAACTTTGTGAATTTTGATTTAGGAACAGGAGAGCAAATTGAATTAGAGGAGCTTTTTGAGAAGGATTTTATGCCACAACTTACGAAAGTAGCTGAGGAAGTTTTTCGTAATAAATATGGTTTTAAAGATATTGAGGATTTTTCAAAAGAAGGAATACAATTTAAAGACAACAAATTTGTCTTAAATAATAACTATGCTCTTAGTAAAGGTGGAATTACGTTTCGTTTTAATGAAGATGAAATTGCAGCACATTCAATGGGTTCATTTGAAATTTTCATTCCTTACTCAAGCATCAAAAGTCTTGTAAAAAAAGATAGTCCATTGCAGGAAGTAATGGAAAGTCACTATTAAAATAAAGTCTGAGGTAAAAAGTCAGAATTAAGAAGTAATACAATTATACATTTCTTAGTTCTGACTTTTTTTATTAACTTAATTTGAATTTATTTCTTACCTCAGACTTCTGACTTTCTTTATTTCGCATACGCCTGTGTACGGTACATCAGACGAGGATAATTTCCGTATCCCCCCAAACTACGATGCATTGTTGAGGTATTATCCCACATTAAAAGGTCATTTGGACTCCATTTGTGAGCATAAACGTATTCATTTTTTTCTACTTCTGTCATTAGTTCTTTCAAAAGAGCTTGTCCTTCTTCTCTGCTCAATCCCTCTATATCAGAAGCTGTACAACCAAAATACAAACATAATTTTTGTGTTTCTGGGTGTAAATAAGCAATATTGTGATAAGCATCTGGTGGAAGTTCTGATTCTTTTGCTCCTTCAAAATCAGGAATGTTTTTAGGAGAAACCCAAACACGAAGATTCTTGATTTTATCTTTTAATTCTTGGCTAAGTCCATTATAAGCCAATCTCAAATCTGCAAAACCTGTTTCGCCTCCTGTTGGTGGTACTTTTTCAGCATACAAACAACTGAAAACATAATTTTTTGGTGCTTGCCAAAAATCTCCATCACTGTGCCAATATTCTGCACCCGAATAATTTTGCAATAATTCTCCATTCGGTAAAATATTTGAAATACGTGTAACTTCTGGATATTCTTTATGAAAATTATTAAAACGAAGTCCGTCTGGAAGTTCGACAGGGTCTCCAAAACGTTTTGTCCAAGCTACCAATTCGTCTAACGAAAGGTGTTGATTCTTGATAAGAATAACTCCGTTTTGAGGAACTGCTTTACGTATTTCTTCAAACTCCTCTTGACTAAGATTTTTGACATCTACATTTTCAAAAACTCTACAAGGAAGTGTATAATTAGGAAAAGCCTCTGAGCTTTTTACAGTAGGTCTTTCTTTTGTTGTTTCTAGGTTAGTATTCATTTTGAATTAAATTTAAGTATAAATAGATAAAGCAAAATACAAAATTTTACTTTGAATCTGTAATTTGTTGAAACGTTCAAGACTGTTTTTTCTTTAAAAAAATATAGTTAAGCTAAGAATAGAATATTATTTTGTCTTTGTCGATGCTGTTTTATCTGCACGAAGAAGTCTAGAGAGTCATTTTTTTTTTACATATTTAGCTACTTTCCCTTCGCTAAATTCTGTATGTTTTATTGTGCTATTTTTTTCTTGTGCTTGTAATTGACTTGAGAGTATGAAATTAGGTTGAAAAACTGAACTAAGTTTCAACAAAAAACCGTTTCAAAATTTAGTTTTTGAAACGGTTTTTTATAAAAATCAAAATCTGTTTTGATTTAGAATTTCTCTAAGTTAGAGAAAAAGAAACTTCCTTCGATTTGTGCATTCTCATCAGAATCTGAACCGTGGACAGCATTTGCTTCGATAGATTCGCCATATTTTGCACGAACAGTTCCAGCTTCTGCATCTTTAGGATTAGTTGCTCCTATAAGTTTACGGAAATCTTCAACTGCATTTTCTTTTTCTAAAATTGCAGCAACGATATTGCCAGAAGACATATACTTACAAAGGTCACCATAAAAAGGACGCTCTTTATGTACTTCGTAAAACTGTCCTGCACGCTCCTCAGAAAGACGAGTAATTTTTGCAGCTACCAAACGGAAACCTGCTTCTTCAATCATTGCCAAAATATTGCCTGTATTGTTTGCGCCAAAAGCGTCAGGCTTAATCATTGTGAAAGTACGGTTAGTTGCCATAATTTTTCTAATTCTGTTTTAAGTAAAAAATATTTTTGTGATTTTATTTCTTGATGAATTGCAAGAAAAAATCAATGGCGCAAAAGTACGCTTTTTTATCCAAAAATAAGAATTATAAAATCAAATACTCTTTATTTTTCTACCCCAAACATTTCCATTACTTCTTCTGAAACTCCCATTGCAGAAAAACCTCCATCATGATAAAGATTTTGCATCGTTACTTTCTTCGTAAAATCAGAGAAAAGAGAAATAACAAAATCAGCACATTCCTGAGCAGAGGCATTTCCTAACGGCGACATTTTTTCAGCATAGCTCATAAAAGCATCAAAACCACCTACTCCTGTTCCTGCTGTTGTAGCTGTTGGAGATTGTGAAACGGTATTTACTCTTACTTTTTTAGATTTCCCTAAACGGTATCCATAACTACGAGCAATAGATTCTAAAACAGCTTTAGCATGAGCCATATCACTATAATCAGGGAAAGTTCTTTGTGCAGCAATATAAGTTAGTGCAACAATAGAAGCTTCATCATTGAGAATATCCATTTTTTCAGCTACTTGAAGCATTTTATGAAAAGAAAGACCTGAAATATCAATAGCTTGAAGTGTCCAAGCATGATTCAAATCGCCATAATCTTTTTTCTTACGAACATTTGGACTCATTCCGATAGAATGCAATGCAAAATCAAGTTTTCCTCCTAAATGTTCTGTTGCTTTTTCATACAAATTTTCCCAGTCTTTTATTGAAGTCGCATCAGCAGGAATAACGATTGTATTACATTTGTCTGCAAGTTCTTGAATTGTTCCCATTCTGAGCGCAACAGGTGCATTTGTCAAGACGAATTTTGCACCTTCTGCATGTGCTGTTTCTGCAATTTTCCAAGCAATAGAATTTTCATCTAAAGCTCCTGAAATAATACCTACTTTTCCTTTAAGTAAATTATACATAAATTTTTATTTGTGTTTGCTAAATTATAATCCTCGTTGACGGTTCAGACCTCAACGACGGTTAAAGTATTAGAATTAATTTAAACTAGATTTTATTTGAATCATCATTCCATAAACAATCAGTGCTTGTGCAGCGACATAAGTCAGCATTACCAAAACAGATGCGAATGGAATAGTAAAATGTTTGACAAAAATATCAATGGCAAGTAACGAATCTGAAACCATAAATAAAAATGCTCCAAAAAAAACATATTCTGCACTAGCTTTCAATACTTTTCCTGTGCGTTCCATTGACATAAAAGCCATTGTTATAATCACTAACATATAAATAGGAACAGCAAAAATCATAACCTCATCCAGTGATTTATACAAAAAAGTAAACATCAAGATAAAAGTTCCGATAAATGGAATAGCACGAATAAGTAAAGTTTTGGTTTCTCCTAATTCTTTATTCTGCAACGATTTTTTGAAGGTAAGAATATACAAAATATGAGAAATGAGAAAACTCCCCAAACCAAGCATAAAAAACAATGGACTTTCCTTTTGAAAAAGTAACAAAACATCGCCAATCCAAGCCAAAGAAAGGGCAATTAAGATAAAATTAGTCAGACTTTTTTTGTACGTAATTGTTACTTCTCTAGTATTTACATAAAAATAAATTCCTAAAATGGGAATAAGAAAAGGCTTTGAGGCTAATTCTAACACAAAATCATATTTGTAATTAGCATATAAATTTAAGAGTGTGAAAAAAGCCAATATATAAAGAAGCCAAGTATGTTTTGATTCGAAGTATTTCATGGATGTAAAGTTATTTTTTTATGCAAAGAAACAAAAAAAATATCTATTTGAACAAAAAAATCAGTACCTAAGTGACTAAGTGTTTAGTTTAGATTTCCTAAAAAAAATGATGACCTATAAAGGAAAATTGCATACTACTAGACATTTTTTCAAATAAATGGTCAGACCGTCTAATGAAGCTAAAAATAGCAGAAATCGATTACAAACAGTCTGCTTCTACGAGACTGACCTATATTGCAATTATTAAAAACGTATAATAGTACTGGAAAACTTGATGTTGGCTATCAATCTTTTAAACGGTCTTTTATAAAGTTAAATATTCTGTAAACAAAATAAACCACTAAAAATAATTTCAGAGAAATAGTAGATTGTAGTAATTACTCTAACAATAGCTCATGTTTTGACAGCTCTTAAAAATGAGCCTTCTCATACTTCGGTTCGTTTTTCATTTAGCAAATACAATACGATTAAAGAAATTGATTATGTAGTAGAAAAAGTAAATGAAATTTATGCGCCTGTTTTGGCGAAGTAGATTTTTGCAATATATTTAGGAAAAGACGTGTCTTTTCCCTACTCTTAAACTCGTAGAATTTTATATTTTACGAGTTTTCTTTTTCTGCTTTTAGTTTGGCTTGTTGTTCGTAATATTCTTTTGGCATACCTATTCTTGCAATAGTTTCTCTTCCTTTTTTTACCTTCTCTGGAAACATTACTACATCATCATATTTATCTAACTCTGGATTAATAGTAATTTCTCCACTTTTTAGAAGTTCATCGATTAGAGTACTTTTTTTATTTTTCATATCTTTTTTTTGATTAAAAATTCTTTAGTTTTATTTTAACAGAGCTAACTTTTCTTGTATATTTAATCTTCTTTATTACTGCTCTTTATTATATTTCTTAGTTTCACTACTCGTAATGTTTGAAGAGCTAACTCACTAAATGATACTTCTTCACTAAAATGCACTATTTGATTTCTTAACTGTCTTAATTTTTTCACTTCAATATAATTCTCATTACTTATAATATCTATATTCTTTAAAAGAATTATATCTTTTACAAAACTCCTTCCTTTTACATCTTTTTTAATTTCTTTGTTGTCTATTAGTCTAGTTACAACAATTTTTGTTGTTATTTCTAATTTTCTCCATTGTGAAATAAACTCACCCAGTACTGGATTAAAGTTTCCAGCAACTTCCTCTTCTAAGTTTACTCTATCATTTTCACTTACATCAATACTATCTAAATTCTGAATGGCTTTCTGAAAAATTGGATTAAGTTCATCTGTCAAGTTAGTCACTTTGGTAAAATCAGATTTACTGAATGTCTTGTTATGGGCAATTTTACATCTTAAATCATACAAATCTGTCCATTTCTTCACTAACTTTTCCTTACTTATGTTTATCTCCTTTGAAAAGTACCTATCCCAGTTAGAAGTTGGAATTAGATTTTTTAGTTCTTCTAAATCTATATCTGATGACTTATTTATTTCTTTTATTTTTTTTATCAATTTATCTTTACTTACACTATACTTCTCACTAAATAAGAAATTTTTTAGCTGAATGAAATCGACATTATGTAAATATGTTGTATCTTTATTTTCAACATTAATAGAACTTCTGACATCGTCTGGTACTTTTTCATTTGTCCAATTTATATCTACATTTACTAGCATAAATTTAGTAATTAACTTTCTCACTAAATTTTCTATATGATATATAATAGGATAGGTTTTTTCAGCATAATATTGACTGATACCATCATACAAAACTTGAGGGGATGTGGTCATGATAGAAAATACAGACTTTACGCTTCTTAAAAGTTCTATTAAATTATCTATATGAGCTTCATTATTTACAGAAAACATAAGATGAAAGTACACTTGTTCAGTTTCTCCTATTTTACCAGATTGAATACTAAAATTTACTTTAAAAGTGTTTTTAAAATGAATTTTACTATCCTTTATTATAATATCAGGGTCTGATTGTAAAAGGTGTCTAAAAGATTTCTCATCTTTGCATTTTACGTTCTTAGAGTCTATGAAAACTAAATATTCAACAGCTATCATTTTAGTATTTTAAAAGTGATAAAACAAAAACACTATTATTTTATAAATGAGTAGCGTTTCATAAAGATATAAAAACAATTTTAATAGTTCTAATTTTTCAACAAATTATTTTTTTAACATTATTATAGGAGTTATGTACGCTAATAGTATGTTAGTTTTATATACTTTCAGTAACTTATAGCTTTATTTAGACTGTATATATCTCAAATTTTCACTCAAATAAAGTTATTAAAAACTCATAAATAATTGATTGTCAATGAATTATGATATTGAGTGAGTTTATGGTGTGTAACTCCTATGTTAATCATATAGCACAAGTTCTTCCTCGTTTCAATCATTTTCAATAGATATCAAAAAAAAGTAATAGAAACCTCAAAAAACCACCAAATTCAATTTCAGATTTCTAAATCTAGAAAAATTAGGCTACTTTTATTATTTAATTTTTTTCTGAAATAAATAGGAAAATCTTTGATACTTCTCATTGAATTAATAAGCGACATTGGAAAAATTGTTGTTTTTCTGATGCTCTTGCTCTCCGTTTTTTTGATTACTGCAAAGTCAAAGAAGAAAACTTCAAATTATTTATTTGCAGCCTTTCTGCTCGTTACTACTTTTGATTTATCAGGTTTATTTCTGTCCATTTCAAATCCAATACTGCAAAGTAGTAGAGTTGCTTCTGTTTTGCTTCAAATGCCTTTTTACTATTTGTATGTACAATCGGTCTGTTATTTCAATTTTAAACTAGAGCTAAAACACTTTTTACATACACTTCCATTTTTTGTTTTTTCTATATTTTTGATAGCCACTTCTATTTCAGAAATGAGTTATACGGTTTATAAAATTACTGCCCAAATTCAGTATTACAGTTATATTATTACTGTGTTTTTTACTTTGTATCGCTTTAAGAAATTATATCAAGAAAATTATTCTACCAATCATCAAAATACCTACAAATGGTTTTTACAAGTAACTATTTTGTTTCTGATTGGAAATAGTTTTGTTCAGCTTCGGAATTTTGTATTCTCCGAACAAAACAAAGTTGTATTTACAAGCCTAATTTTATTGAGTAGTCTTTTTGCTTTGTTTATTATCTGCTGGTTTGTTTTGAAGGCTCTTTACAATCCAAGTTTGTTTGTTGGTGTGGATAAAAATTTATCTCCCTCTTCTATTCATATTCAATCCAAGCAAAAAATGGATACTCAAACTCAGTCAAGCCTCCAACAGCTCACCGATTATATGAAGAATGAAAAACCGTATTTAGACCCTGAACTTAGTTTGCAAAAATTGGCAGTAGCAGTAAACCTTTCAGAAAAGCAACTTTCTGGGCTTATCAATCAGCACATCGGCAAGCATTTTTTTGATTATATCAATGAATTTAGAATTAATGATGCCAAGCAATTATTGAAGCAGCAGCCCAACCTAACCGTCTTAGAAATACTTTATGAAATAGGTTTTAATTCAAAATCATCTTTCTATACAGCATTTAAAAAGGAAACCAACCTAACACCTACAAAATACAGAAAATCAGTAAGTTAAGGGTAGTATGACTTTAAAACGGACACTTTTTTTGAGAGAAATGAGTTCGTTTTTCGGTAGTCGGACGATTTGTGTAGGGATATTTTTCACTTTTGTTGGAAATCAAATATCTCAAACAAAAACCATTTAATAATGAAATATCAAACTTATATTATCGCTTTCGTATTTTTATTTTTTCAGTCTCTTTCTGTTTTAGGACAAAATAATGTTATAGAAAAACCATATCAAAAAATTGATTCTTTATTTAATTCTCTTTATTCATCCAATAAAACAGGTGCTGCTTTTGCCATCATCGAAAATGGACAGACAACCTACAAAAACGCCAAAGGATTAGCCAATATAGAACATCAAATTTCTATTACTGATTCTACAATGTTTCATATTGCCTCTGTTTCTAAACAGTTCACTGCTTTTTTGGCTCTTCTATTAGAAGAAGAAGGCAAACTCTCTTTGGAAGACGACATCAGAACTCACTTACCAGAATTGAAGCACTTACCCAATAAAATTACTATAAAAGAGCTAACAACTCATACGCATGGTTTACCCAACATACACGAGTTGATGAATTTGAAAGGCGCATATCCAGAAGGTCAGATGACGCATAAAGAAGTTGTGAAGTTTTTATTGCAGACTAAACAAACTAATTTTGAACCGAAGGGAAAATACAAATACAATAATACAGGCTACATTTTATTAGCTGAAATTATAGAGAGAGTTGGTCAAAAGCCTTTCAAAGAGCAGTTGGAAGAGAAAATATTTTTACCTCTTGGAATGAATGCTTCTAAAGCGATTGATGATGTTAATATTTTGATAAAAAATAAAGCAAATTCATATAGATTTGTAGGTAATAGCTATGAAAAACATCCTTTACATCTTGGAGCAATAGGTTCGTCTGGAATTAATACTACAATCAATGATTTGATTTTGTGGGCAAAAAATTATCAATCTCCAAAAGTGGGAAGTAGAGAGTTTTATAATAAAATGCAACAGCCTACTTATCTAACATCAAATAAGAAAATAAATTATGGTCTAGGATTGCAGTTTGGAACGTATAAAGGATTGGATATTGTCTTTCATGGAGGAGGAGATGTAGCGTATCGTTCTTATATTTTGCACGTACCCAAACACAAAATATCTGTTGTAGTTTTAGCAAACACAAATGATTTTTCGCCTTTAGATATGGTTCATCAAACGCTTGATTTTTTATTAAAAAATGAAATAAAAGAAGAAAAAACTGAAAAAATAACACCTACTAATCAGCAACTCAAAAAATATGAAGGAACGTATGAATTTTATCCGAGTATATATTTTACTATCCTAGCTCAAAATGATACGTTATACTTTCAATCGTATGGCACAGAAGAAAAAGCTCCTCTTCCTTTGATAAATAAAAATACTTTTGATTTTCCATATCTGCCTCATACTAAATTTACTTTTTATGAAGATAGATTTGATTTTCATATTGCAGATTTTACTTATGAATGCAAGAAAATAACTATTCCTGCTTTTGATACAAAGGAAATACAGTTAGAAAACTTTACTGGACGATTTAAAAATGAAGAATATGCTATTGATTTTGAGCTAGTTATAGAAGATAATCAGTTAGTTGTAAAGAGAGCTTTTGATAGTATTGAATTGAAGCCTTTTGTAATAAATAGTTTTTACTCCCCACAATTAGGCAAATTAGATTTTGTATATGATGAAAAAGGGGAAATAACAGCCTTTAAAATCTCAGGACAAAATTTAAAAAATATAGTATTCAAAAGATAATGTCATTTTTTCTAGTGCAAGATTAACAATTTATCTGGCACTAGAGTACCCAAAAAAACAACCAAATTCAATTTCAAATTTCTATATCTAAATAAATTAGGCTACTTTCGCTATTTAATTGTTTTCTCAGTACATTTGAGGAAATAAATTTAAGAATTTGCTTACTCTTTGTTTAAATTTTAATTGAATTATGGATTATTTGAGGGGATTATTAGGAATGTTGGTTTTGCTAGGTGTAGGATTTGCATTCTCTAGAGACCGTAAAGCTATAAATTGGAAATTGGTAGCGATTGGAGTTTCTCTACAAATTATTTTTGGCTTACTTATTACTCAAGTAGAATTTGTAAAATTAGGATTCCAATATGTAAGTGAAGGGTTTGTAAAGTTTTTAAGTTTTTCAGGAGAAGGGGCTAAATTTATTTTCAGAGATTTAGCTGACATTCCTTCTAGTGGCTTTATATTCGCTTTTCAAGTTTTGCCCACCGTTATTTTCTTTTCTTCCGTAACCACAGGATTGTATTATTTAGGAGTTCTTCAAAAAATATCTTACGGAATTGCATGGCTGATGGCAAAAACAATGGGACTTTCGGGTGCAGAAAGCCTTTCGGCAGCAGGAAATATCTTTTTAGGACAAACAGAAGCTCCTCTCTTAGTTCGTCCCTTTATTGCCAAAATGACAACTTCCGAACTCATGTGTTTGATGACAGGAGGAATGGCAACCATTGCAGGAAGTGTTTTGGGTACTTTTGTAGCTTTTTTAGGAGGAGATAACCCTGCTGAACAAGCAAAATTTGCAGCTTTTTTACTTAGTGCTTCCATTATGAATGCACCAGCGGGAATTGTATTTGCCAAAATGCTAATTCCAGAAACTAAACCAGAACTCATTGATTCAGATTTAAAAGTAAATAAAGAAACACTAGGCGCAAATGTTATTGATGCGCTTGCTATTGGTGCAGGTGAAGGACTAAAACTAGCTCTCAATATTGGTGCAATGCTTTTGGCTTTTATCGCTGTGATTGCTCTTCTTAATTATATGCTTGAAGTTGTGGGAGATTGGACAACCCTAAATGCAATTATTGCAGAAAGTACAGGAGGAATTTTTAAAAAATTATCAATGGAATACATTTTTGGTCAAGTATTTCGTTTGGCTGCTTTTGTCATTGGGGTAGAATGGTCAGAAACACTACAAGTAGGAAGTTTGTTAGGACAGAAAACTGTTATTAATGAATTTATAGCCTACGAAAACCTTAAAGAATTGAAGAATGCCAAGCTACTTTCTGAAAAATCAATCTTAATTTCCACTTTTGCACTCTGTGGTTTTTCTAATTTTAGCTCTATTGCTATTCAGATTGGAGGAATTGGAGCAATGGCACCGAATCAACAAGCAAATTTATCTCGTTTGGGATTGAAAGCCTTATTAGCTGCAACGCTCGCTTGTATGATGACGGCTACGATTGCAGGTGCTTTATTGTCGTAATATTTTATTTAGATTTGTAAAAGTTTATCAAAAAATGGTTCAAACAATAATGTTTGAACCATTTTTTACTTCCGATACTCTACAAAACTTTATTAATCACAATCATAAACATACTGTGTAGTACTTGTAGTCGTTGTTCCTCCTGCATTTATGGTAGCTACACTTGTACGCAATAATCCTCTTGCATCAATCGTATTATTTATTTCTCCTATTGTTGCTCCACTTCCATCTGTTGATACTGTTCTTAGAAGTTGGCAGTCTTGATAGGTATGTCTATCTCTTTGTGTAAGAGTTCCGTTTGCATCAAATGTTTCTACAAGCTGAGGAAAACTTCCTTCAATATTCAAGAAATCAGAATAAACAACATAACTTGTCAATGCACCTGCTGGTGTATAAGAATCTGTACGAGTCAAACGCATATTTGTATCATATTGGCTAATAGTATAACCTGTTAGGTTTCCTCCTGCATCATACGAGTTTGCTCTCACAGTACGGTCATTATTGCTATATTCATACTCTATATAATTACTCAAAACTCCTCCAAATCTACTTTCATCTCTACTTCTTCTTCCTTGTGCATCATACTGAATACTTGTAACAAAATTTCCTGCAATAGTACCAGTAGTAATAGAAGAAATCTTTTTTATTCCATTTACAACTGTATATCCAAAATTTACTGTTACATTTCCTCCTACTGTTGCTGAGGTAGTCGTTTCTACATAACATTCTGGCAAATTACAAGGATTGCTATTTCCTCCTCCTCCAGATGCTGCTGCAACTGTAATACGCTTGGTTATTTCATTTGTTCCTGCTGCATTTGTTGCTACTAATTTTACGTCAAAATCGCCTGCTGTATCAAACGTAAATGTTGGGTTTTCTTCTGTTGAGCTAAAACTTGTTCCTGCTGCTGACCATTGATAAGAAGTTGCATTTTGGCTTTCATTTGTAAAGCTCACTTCTTGCCCTGCTTCTGGACTGCTTGGAGAAAAACTAAAGGCTGCCACAGGTGCTGATTGAGCTGCTGTTACAGTTACTTGTCTAGTTATTTCATTTGTTCCTTCTGAATTTGTAGCTACTAATTTTACATCAAAATTACCTGCTGTATCAAACGTAAATTTTGGATTTTCTTCTGTTGAGCTAAAACTTGTTCCTGCTGCTGACCATTGATATGATTCTGCATTCTCACTTTCATTTGTAAAGCTCACTTCTTGCCCTGCTTCTGGATTTTCTGGCGAAAAGCTAAAACTTGCAACTGGTGGAGGTAATTGTGTAACAGGATTTACAGTAATTCGTTGAGTTATTTCATCTGTTCCTCCTGCGCCTGTGGCTACCAGTTTCACATCAAAATCGCCTGCTGTAGTAAAAGTAAATTTTGGATTTTCTTCTGTCGAACTAAAACTTGTTCCTTCTGCTGACCATTGATAAGAAGTTGCATTTTGACTTTCATTCGTAAAAGTAACTTCATCAACATTTGTTATGCTTGTTGGAGCAAAACTAAAAGCTGCAATAGGAGCAGATGGATTTGTATCTGCTGGCGCAACACTAATTTGTGTCGTTTTGGTAGAGCTTCCACCTTCTCCTGTCGCTACTAAGGTTACTTCAAAATCACCTGTTGTGGTAAAAGTAAATGTCGGATTTTTTTCAGTAGAACTAAAACTTGTTCCTGCTGCTGACCATACAAAAGAGGTTGCGTTTGTACTGGTATTATTAAATGTAACTGCTTCATTTACTTTCGGACTAACAGGAGTAAATGAAAACTGAGCTACTGGGGCTGTGGGAGTCTCCTCTTCTTCGTCTTTTTTGGAACAACCTATGACAAAAGAGAGTAAAATAAAGGAAAAAAATATTCCTTTTAGTGTGGTAAGAAAATGATATGATTTCATAATTTAAAATATTTATTAGTTGGTAAACTGGAAAAATTAAGGCTAAATAGCTTTTTATTTGTCAATAAAGTTACGCAAAAAATAAAAGCGAGGTTATACGTAGAAATGGGTATTTTGAGAAAAAAACAATGATATTTTTAGATTGAATTAGAAATTTCATCTAAGATTCTGTCAAAAATTCTCAAATTCTATGTATCTTCGATGAAAATTTGATTCCAACTTGTTTTTGTTCTACTTTTTCTTTACAAATGACTAGCTCTTTTACTCATTCTTTAGCTGACTCTTCTTCTAATTTTACACAATTCGAATGTAAATCTATTTCTGAGTTGCCAGAGATTGCTCAAAAAATAATTTCTTTAGCAAACAAACTAAATAAACGAATTTGGATATTAGAAGGCGATTTGGGAGCAGGAAAAACTACTTTTACAAAAGCTGTTTGTGCAATATTAGGGGTAAAAGAAACGGTTAGTAGCCCTACTTTTGCACTCATAAATGAATATGAAGGAAATTATGATACTACTCAAGATAATGAGAAGTTAAAACTGATTTATCATTGTGATTTTTATAGAATAAATAACCCTTCGGAGGTTTTAGAGTTAGGAATAGAAGAATACTTCGAAAAAGCAGAAGAAAATGGCAATTATTGTTTTATAGAATGGGCTTCCAAAATAGAAGGTTTTCTACCAGAACAGTATTTAAGGATAGATATAGAAGTAAATCAAACAACCAATTCACGTATTTTAACTGTGCGTAGCTTATGAGTCAAGACGATGCCATCAAAAAATTAGTACAACAGTACCAATATTATCAACCTCAAGAAATGCTCGCCAAAGTACGTGAGCGCAATCAACAACTCACTATCGGAATCCCAAAGGAAACCAATCAAGATGAGTTTAGGGTTGCTATGCGTCCAGAAGCTGTGCGATTATTAGTCGCAAACGGACACGAAATAATCATCGAAACAGGCGCAGGAGAAAAGTGTAAATACACCGACCACGAATATAGCGATGCAGGAGCGCAAATAAAATATTCATCAAAAGAAGTCTTTCAATCTGAAATTGTTTTGAAAGTTGCACCTCCTACTTTGAAAGAACTAGAGGAAATGCAAAGCAAAAAAACACTCATTTCTACCTTGCATCTTGCCAACGTAACACCTGAATATTTGCACGCTATCAATCGTAAAAAAATCACTTCTATTGCTTATGAAATGCTTGAAGACAAAGAAGGTGGTTTGCCTGTTGTTCGTTCGATGAGTGAAATTGCTGGAAGTACTGTTATGCTTATTGCAGCCGAATATTTGAGTAGTGCAAATGAAGGGCAAGGAATTATTTTGGGTGGCATTACAGGTGTTGCACCTACCAATGTCGTCGTTTTGGGTTCGGGGACAGTTGGAGAATATGCAGCCAGAACAGCTCTAGGACTGGGTGCAAGTGTAAAAGTTTTTGATAGTAGTGTTCCGATGCTTCGTAGAATAAAATATAACCTTTTACAACCTCACCTTTTTACTTCCATTTTTGATTTGGGAACACTCAAATCTGCTTTAGAAGAAGCTGATGTAGTAGTGGGAGCAATCCGACCAGAAAACGGAAGAACTCCTTCTGTCGTTACAGAAGAAATGGTATCACGTATGAAACCAAATTCTATAATTATTGATGTGAGTATTGATTATGGTGGTTGTATCGAAACTTCTGAAACCACTTCTCACAACAAACCTATTTACAGAAAATACGATGTCATTCATTATTGTGTCCCCAATATACCTTCTCGTGTAGCAAGAACGGCAACTAATGCACTAAGTAATATTTTTGCGCCTTTGCTTTTGCGTGCTGGTGAGCTTGGAAGTATAGAAGAAATGGTTTATGCTGATATGGGTTTTGCAAAAGGTGTTTATAGTTATCAAGGAGGCTTAACAAATCAACATTTGAGCAAAAAATTTAATATGCGTTATAAAGATATTAGTTTGATTGCAGCAGCACAGAAAGGAATGTAATTTTTACAGTTATCAGTGCAAAACTGCTTTTCTTTGATTTTTAGTATAAATATCGTTATTTTTCAATAGGAAAAATTCGTAATCCGTAATCTTTAATTCGTAATTGAATATGACTAATTTTATAAAATCTCTTACTGGTCTTTTGGTTGTCCTTTTACTTGGACTTGGAGGATATTATATTATGCTTCGAAAAGATGCTAAGGAATTATTACAACCTAGAGAAACAGTTACGGAAACGAGTTTTAAGACTGTTTTGGAAGAAGTAGAAAGTTTAGGAAAGCTAGAATTGGTAAAATATAACTTCAAAGATGTAGTAGAACACAAACAAAAAAATGGATATAGTTCTGTTTTGGATTCAAAGGTTTTATTAATTGTAGCTGCTGAAGCTGTTGGTTGTATGGATTTGACACGTATCAAAACCGAAGATATTACCGAAGTAGGCGATTCTATTTATGTTCATTTGCCTGCACCCGAATTATGTTATTACAAAATAGACCACCAAAAATCTAAAGTCTATGATTCGGAATCGTTGCCATTTATGCAAGATGATAATTTGGTAGGAGAAGCCTTTGCAAAAGCCGAAAAACAAATTGAAAAAGCTGCTTTAGAATCTGGAATATTAATTCAAACACAATCCATGGCAAAGACAATGCTCAAACCTCTCTTAGAAAACCTTACCAAAAAGACTGTTTTTCTGACTTTTGAGCCTATTCCTGTAAAAGAAGAAGTAAATCCAGAAAGTCAATTAAAAACACAACAGAAAAACATATTGAATAATCCGACTACAATTCAGTCTAAAAGCTTGGATAAAAAGTAAATTAGAGTACAAGAAATGGAACAACTGACCATCGACTTTTTCAAATATGGCATTTATTGCTTAACTATCGCAGTTCCTATTTTTATTTTAGAAAAAGTTGGAATGTATAGTAATGTAAAATTTGTTTTTTCTTTGGGCATAAGAAGTTTTGGAAAAACGATAGAGAATATCACTATAATTAAGTTGGAAGGAGTAAAAGGTCAATCTATATCAACTGAAAAGACAGAATTTCAATTTGATGAAAATGGGGTAATTTATATCAAAAGTTTTAGCAATAAATATAAAAAAAGAAACTTTGGAGGAAGTGCAATGATTAAAGCAGTAGCCAAAACAGTAAATAAAAACACCTTAAAAGTTCAGTCTTATACTTTTCTACAAGATACTTTATATATGATATTTTTGCCTATCATCTGTATTGCAGGTATCATTGGAGCTTCTTATAATCCTGATGGAAATGCAGAATTAGGTTTTATTCCTTTGGTTGGTGGTGTCATATTTTTCATTATTTCTAAGTTCGAACACAAAAGGAAGTTTGATAAAATGTGTAAAGAATTAGAAGAGATTTTAAAACCAAAAAATGATATAATAACAGAGAAAAAGTTTAAAAATTAGCATCAAGTATTTCTCCCCAAAACGGAATATTTTGATATTCCTTATTTTTAACTGCTTTTGCAATTATTTTATCCCTTTCTTTTCTCTCTTTTATAGATAAATTCAAATGTACTCCTATTTCATTCAATAAGTAATTTCTAAAATTCTGACCATAAACGATTGTATCATTTCCCCAAATAGATAAAATTGGATTTTGTTTATTTTGATGGTCATTTACTATAAATCTATGAGAAATAATAGGAAGAAGTTGAGGAGATTTTGCAAACTGTTCTTCAAAAATATGTTCTTTTTCTTGTTTTGATTCTGGTTTTTCTCCCCACGATTTTAACCAAAAATCACATCTAGGATTTAAAATATCAAATAATATTTGTTCAAACGCCCAATTCATTCTATATCTAATTTCTTCTTCATCTCTTAACCAATGATAGAAAAAAGGGTCTTCTTCTAAATGCTCATTAACCTCTTTTCTATCTATAGAATGTAGAATTTGTAAAAATGCTTTATGTTCGTTAGTAAAAGTTACTTGATATTTTTTCTCAACTTCTTCAATTTGAGATTCAGTTAGTCCAGTCCATTTTGCACCAATAATCCATTTTTCACACTTATATATTTCATCTTTAGAAGCGATTGAATCTTGAAATTCTTTGCTCCAATAGTGTTCACTTCTTTCCTTTACCCACTTAAAAAACTCTAGTGTGTTTGTTGGTATTAACATAATTTCTAAAATCAGTTATTTTGATAGATTTATTCTTGTATATTTTCTGATTCTTCTGTTTTTCCTTCTACTTTATCTATTTCTTCATTCAAAAAAGAAATATCAATCCAATAATTTTCTGGGTTTTCTAAATCTATATAAATTGGTAAGGTTTCTCTTTCTTCTAAAAGTTCTGTTGGGTCATACGCTAGAGGTTCACTTTTGAATAGTAAAACGCCCGAATTTTCATCTCTTTTCCACTCACACAAAATAATAAAAGCAGCTTTGTCTTGTAACATAATTTGTGGGTCTTGTACTACTGCTTGAATCACACCTTCCAAAACACTTCCATTTTCTAAAAGCCACTTTCGACGGTTAGCACGCAACCAAATCAATAATCCCCAAATTACACCTCCTCCAATAAAAGCTACTCCTGTAATGGACAAAAAGCTCATCCAAAACCATTCGTAACGCACAATATGTGTATCATCAGGATTAATAATATCATAATAAATTTCTACTACTTCGCCCAATTCATAACTTGAAAAACGAGAAACTTCGTGCTTTGCATGTACCATCACTTTCTGACTATCTAGGGCATAAAATCCAATGACAGGATAAGTTTTGTCTTCAGGAAGAGGTTTTATTTGGACTACCCTACCTAATGTACGTTCGTATTTTGTCTGACGAATCTGTTCTTTATTCCAACTCTGAACAGCCAAAACAAGAAAAACCAATCCTGTCAGAATGAGCGATAAAGCGAGATAGAATGCCGTTCTTTTCATTTTTATTGTCTTTTAGCTATACGAATCTTAAAATTATTTCTTATTTGATTAACTATGCAAAATACATAAATTTTGTTCACTTTTTTAGCATTTTATTTCGATTTCCTTTTTCAAACTCTTTAAAATAGCAATCAACAAAAAACCTAACTCTATTTCAGAATTAGGTTTCTAGTACATTTATCTCAAACAAAATAATAATTTATCTAGTCATCTTAAACGCTAAAAAAGCCATTCCACATGAGGTTTTGGAATCTTTAGGCAAAAAATTGAGGTAATAGGGTGCTGTTCTACTACATTGAAAAGTAATAGAGGTATAGAATTTTTTTGTGCTGTCATCATAATTAGAAGCTATGACAGCTCCTGAAAGTTCTTTGAAGTTAGCAATAATACCTTTTGAACCACCTTCACTACTCAAAACGGTAAGTGTATAAGTATTACCTTTTGTCATAATAACTGTATAATTTCTAAAATTATTACACCCTCTACAGGTGCGTTGAACACGATAACTCTTCGAAAGACGATAACCATTTTTGGATAAATCTTTCAAAACTTTTACTTGAGCCATCGAATCGATATCACATTGAGCATTGGCATTAGAAGCTCCAAAAGCCATAAAGGCAAACAAACTGCACAAAAAAAGGAAAATTTTCATAATTATTTTTTTATAGGACTAGAATAAAATTATTTTTTTATAAATCTTTGATAAAATGACAAGGATACATAACACACTCTTACCTGTGGTGGTTGGTGTGGCTTCATTTAAAAAATAACTTGCACCCAATGAGAATCATCTTATTTTCAGAATTTATAAACAGATGTAACTTATTGTAATTCAATTTACTAGCCAAAATACAAAAACGATTTTATTTTGAAGTAATTTTTAAAAAAAAGTCAGAGTGATTTTGTAATAATATCAAAATAATTCTGACAACGAAAGATTAAAGATAAACAAAAAATTTAATTAGCTACACTGCTTTAGCAAGTCTTAATTTTTCTAAAAAATAATTTCTATTTTACTTCTTCAATAAAATTTTCAAACCCCTTACTCATTACTGTTTTGATAGTTCCATTTTCATCATAAATCAAAAATACTTCTGTGTTTTCTAATTTTTCAATCATTGCTAATGCTTTATCTTTTCCCAAAACCATACAAGCTGTTCCCAAACCATCAGCCGTAATAGCATCATTTGCTAAAATAGTTGCACTCAGAAGATTGTGCGAAACAGGATAACCTGTTTTTGGATTAATGGTATGAGGATATTTTTTGCCCTCTCTGATATAAAATTTACGATAATTTCCAGAAGTTACTAACGATTTATTATTCAGAGTAACGATAGCTTGAAGTTGTCTTTGTGTATTTTCGTTTTCGTTCTCACTTTTACCTTCTTCTATCGGTTTATCCACTCCTATTTTCCAACCTTTTCCATCTGTTCCTATTCCATTTGCTCTTACTTCTCCACCAATTTCGACCATATAATTTTTGATATTTTTCTTCTCTAAAAAAAGTGCCACTACATCTACTGCATAACCTTGAGCAATCGCATTAAAATTGAGTTGAACCTTCTTTTTTGTTTTTTTGAGGGATGTTTTATCAAAAACGATATATTTATCATAACCAACAAATTCTAATAAAGAATCAATTTTGTCAGACGGAATTTTTTCTGGTTCTTCTATTTCCCCAAATCCCCAAACACGAATAATGGGTGCAAGAGTTGGGTCAAAAGCTCCTTGACTAAGATCAAAAATTTCTTTACTACTTTTCAAAACAGGATAAAAAAATTCATTCTGAAAAACTATTGCACTATCAGTATTCTCCATTTTATTAAAAACAGAAATTTCAGAATTAGGAATATAGGTAGAAAGACTCTGACTAAAAGCTACCAAAACAGAATCAATAGCTATTTGATAATTATTTCCTTTTTGAGATAGATACTTTACAGTATAAGTTGTTCCTTGGGTTTCTCCATAGACTTGATAGGTCTGCTCTTGGTTTGTTGTTTCTGTATTTCGGAATTTATAAACCAAAAACATCAGTAAAATAAGAACACCTCCATAGATTGCATTTTTATAATAATTTTTCTTTTCTGTTTTCATTTGAATTTTGATTTGAATTTTAGATTTCTATTTTTTAATTATTTGACAAAAATACAAACTATTCGTTTAGAGTTTTTGCTAGTACTAGATTTATTATTTTTGATTTCTCAGAAAACATTCGTATCGTAATTTGTTTTACATAGAATAGAATCAGATTTTTTTTAGAAATAAATCATTAATCAGAAAAATCAAGTATAAACATTATGGGAAAAACAGCTGTCATTGCAGGAGCTACAGGACTTATCGGACAAGAACTTATCAAATTGCTTTCAAACGATAGTCGTTATGATAAAATTTTGGCTCTTACTCGTAAAGCAAAAGAATCAGATTTACCAAAAGTAGAATATGTAGTCGTTGATTTTGATGCTTTGGCTACTTATCAAAAAGAAATTCAGGGCGACGATGCCTTTTGTGCCTTAGGAACAACTCGCCAAAAAGCAGGAAGCAAAGAGGCTTTTTACAAGGTTGATTATACCTACATTTGGGAATTTGGTAGAATAATGGCTCAAAATCAAGCTCAATCTTTTACTTTAGTCTCATCAATGGGAGCAGATAAAGATTCTTTTTTTTATTATAGTGAAGTAAAAGGAAAAATTGAAGATGCTATTTCTCAATTAGATTTTGAAAAAATAACGATTGCTCGTCCTTCGCTTTTATTGGGAGATAGAAAAGAAGAACGCTTAGGAGAAGGAATTGCACAAACTTTTTCTAAACTTTTCAGTCCAATTATTCCAGCAAAATACGACGGAATTGAGGCTGCACAAGTAGCAAAAGCAATGATAAAAGCTGCCAACGATGGAAAAAATGAGCTTGAAATTATTGAGAATGATGAACTGTTGAAGATGTAGTTTTTGTTTTTTCCCAAAACAAAGAGGATTGAAATTCTGGTCTATTAAGTGGATATAGATAATAGACTTACCATAAACTTTACTTTATGATAAGTCTATTTTGGTTTGTAGAATATATTATTGATTAGTTAAGAATGAACAAGAAGCATCTTGTAAAAGCTATTTTTCTGTACGTTTACTACGAAAAGAAGAAAGTGCTTTATCAAAATCTACTTTTCTTTCTTCTGAAACTTTTGAATAACCTAAAGTTGTTCCATTTGATAAAAGACTGTCTTTCCAATATTTACCGAGGCTATCAATTCCAGAAATACACAGAGTATCTTTATTTAATATAGCATAAAACCTTTCATAATAATAGTTTTCCTTTCTTGTCTGTGGATAATTTGGAGTATTACTAAATGTTGTAATATATAAAAGAGCCGAATCATTATATAAATACTGCTGAGTATATTCGTGATTACCAGATAAATAACTTACTTCATATTCTCTAGGTATAGACATATAGAATGTCGGACTTTTTTTATTTCTCTTATACTTATAGTTCACAACTTCAACAGTACTTGCTCTACAACTTATAAAGAAAATAAAAAGGAGTAAATATTTCATGAAATTAATATTTTCAGTAATTGTGTTCTATGTTATTGTTAATAATTACTTTCTCACGCTAAAGCGTAAGCTACAATTTTTTAGGCTTGTAATATCCATCTCTTTCTTCATCTATTGAACCTCCTTCATACGCACATACTCCCATTCTAGGCGAGTTTATAACAGACATTTTTGCATAATCCTCAAAATCATCACATTTTTTGGCATGTTTTTTAGCACATTTTTTACAAAAAAAACCATCGTCATAAACATGAACGCCACAAATTTCTTCTGCTGGTTCTTTTTCACAAGTCATACAAAGAATAGGTAATGGTTCGTTGCGAGAAATAAGCAAAATATTGTCTTCTTGAAGTGGAATAGTATATTTATCCATTACTTTGATTTTTAATTCTGTAGTAGAACCAAAATCATATTCATAGGTAAGCAACATATCTTTTTTAAAAACCTTTCCTACTTTTGTTTCCATAGATTTTGTTCCTCGCTCAAATCCAAAACCAAAATCATCAGTCATATCCATAATCGTAACTCCAGAATTTGCTCTAAAACTACTCATGTGTCCACAACATTCCAACCAAATCCCTCTAAGAAAATTATCTAAATCCTCAAAAAGTGTCGTTTCTTCTACTGCCAAAGTCAAAAACATTTCGGCAGCCGTTACAGAAACGTGATAATATTTCCCTCTGTCTTTGTTGTCTTTAGCCAGTTCTTTAGCCATTGTTTTGAAATGCGTACCTACATGTCTGTTCATTCCTTGTTTGCTTATTACTTTTTTGCAATAAAGACAAACACCTTCTGATTTTAATGCCATAATTTTATTTTTTTAGTGAAACTACTATTCATATCTTAAAAGATAGGGTACATTTTTTCTCACGCTAAAGCGTAAGCTACAAAATTATTTTTTTTTCAAAAGTCTTTGTATTTACTCTCAAAATTTGATGATTATTTGTATCTGAAATATACAAATAATTTCCAATTAAAAGAACATCATTTGGTTCTGAAAGTCCACTAATTAAAGTCTTCACTCTATTTTTTTCTAAGTCTAAAACTTTTATTTTTCCATTGTAGGTATCAGCAATATAAACTTCATTTTTTGTATAATAAACTCCTACTGGATGTTGTAAAACTGCTTTTTGTGCTGTTCCATCAGTATCTCCAAAGTCAAAAAGCCCTGAACCTACCAGCGTTCTGACTTCCTTTTTCTGCAAATCTATCTGACGAATGGCACTTGCTTCTGCATCGGCTACATACAAGAAATTCTCAAATTGCGTAAGTCCACTTGGTTGATTGAAAGCTACTTTTTTGAAGTCATCGCCATTAGTGAGTTGTTCTTTTCCACTTCCTGCAAAACGTTCGGTTTTATAATCCTGCAAGTTCATTTTCAAGATTTGATGATTTCCTGCATTAGCGATATACATTATGTTTGGATATTTTTTGTCGATTAATAAATCCCAAGGCGAGTTTGGATTTACGTTTTTCCCCCATTTTTTATCTCCAAAATAATAACTTTTTTCGCCTGTTCCACTAATTGTCTTGACTGTTTTATTGATTAAATCAGCTTCTTTTATTACATTATTTTTTGTATCAGCAATGTATAGTTTTTCTCCATTTTGAGATAAAGCTAATCCGTGAGGTTCGTAGAAAGATGTTTCTTCAAAAGTTCCATCTGTATTTCCTTTTTTAGAATTTCCAATAGTTTCTAATACTTTGCCTTCCAAATTTATCTTAATAATTCTATTATTTCCACTATCAGCAACCCAAAAAGTAGGTTCATTATTTTCATTATCACTTTCTGTTTTTGCTTTTATAATTTTTGAAGGAAACATAAGTTCTTTTTTCTCTACTTGAGCAAGCTGAAACTCAAATTTTTTATTATTTAATTCTGCTTTATGTTTTAATTTTAAGGCTAAAATTTGATTTCTTGCATCTTCATAAAAAGATTCTCCTGCACGCTGCCAAACTACTTTTCCAGTTGGAGAAATAAGGGTAAGCGTAGGCCAAGCACGAACAGCATAACTTTTCCAAACTTTCATATCTGCATCATTGACAACAGGATGATGAACGCCAAATTTTAAGGCTGCCTGACGGATTCGTTGTGTCGATTGTTCTGCACTAAATTTTGCCGAATGAATACCGATTACTACTAATTCGTTTTCAAATTCTTTTTCTAATTTTTCAAGGTCTGGGATAATGTGTTGGCAATTTATACAACCAAAAGTCCAAAAATCTAACAAAACTATTTTTCCTTTAAAGTCTGCTAATTTATATGATTTTTTGGTATTTACCCAGCCAAATTTTGTATCAATTTCGGGGGCAGTAGTGGGAGGAACAACCATGTATTTTGGATTGAGTTTGATTATTTTTTGTTCTTTATCTACTTCACTTGCCGAACTTGATTTTTCATTACAAGAGATTAAAGAAAAAATTAGGAAAAGAGAAAAGAACAGAGTTTTTATGTCGTTGGTAGGAACACCAACAACGGCGAATTTATAATTTTTCATTGACAGAAATTAATATTTTATTTTATAAAAAAAGGACAATGCGTACATTGTCCCTACAAGATGTGCTTAAAAAAACCGTCGTTGAGGCTTTGCCATCAACGAGGATTTTTACCTCTTATAATTTCTCTGCAATTTCCATTGGGTTCATTCTTGAATTATAAAACTGAACTGTTTTTCCGTCTTCGCTCACAATATATTTACAAAAATTCCAAGAAGGCTCTTCTCCTGCTTTTTCTACAAGCCATGTATATAATGGCGCACGGTCATCTCCTGTAACAGAAACCTTTGAAAACATATCAAAATCAGCATTGAACTTTGTCGAACAGAATTCTTTAATTTCTTCATTTGACCCTGGTTCTTGTCCACCAAAATTATTAGCAGGAAATCCCAAAACAGTAACTTTATCACTATACTTTTCTTTTACATTTTGTAAATCTTCATATTGAGGAGTAAAACCACATTTTGAAGCTACATTGACAATCATTAATTTTTTGCCTTTGTATTTTGATAAATCAACGTCCTTTCCATCGATATCTTTTACTTTAAATTCATAAACTGTTTCTGCTGAGGTTGGGTTTGTAGTTGTCATGTCTGATGCGTTTGAGGTTTTGGGTGTGTTATTACAGCTTGTTAAAAATAAAATTAGTGAGCCTAAAAGGAATAAATTAGAAAACAGGATTTTCATATCTGTAAGAATTAAGTGGAATAAATGAATTTGGTCTGACTGCTAAACGTTTGAATAGATTTGAATGTTTGTTTGAACTAAATGTTTTAGAAAAAATAACACATAAAAAAACCATTCTTCTTTTTGAAAAATGGTTTTGATTGTATCACAGACTTCCTAGTCTGTGTTGTATGAAAGTAACTATTGCACAGACTGGGAAGTCTGTGATACTAAAAATTAATGAGGTAATCGTTCTCTTAAAAGTCCATACATCCAAGTTCCGAAAATAGCACTCAGAAGTGTAACCAAAACGACGGTTGCACCTGTTCCGATTTGAGCAAACAAAGGACCTGGACATGCACCTGTCATTGCCCAACCCAAACCAAAAATAAGTCCTCCATAGATTTGACCTTTATTAAATACTTTGTCTTTAAAAACTATTTTTTCGCCTGATAAAGTCTTGATATTAAATTTTTTGATGATAAAAACAGAAATCATTCCTGTCAGAATTGCTGTTCCGATAACTCCGTACATATGAATAGATTCTAAACGAAACATTTCTTGTATTCTAAACCAACTAATTATTTCAGCTTTTACAAAGACAATTCCGAAGGCAATACCAACAAATAAATATTTTAAATTATGATACCATTTTTCTACTTTCTCACTTTCATTGACACAAATTGCATCTTTTCGACGAGTTGTATCTTCTATCGTTTTCTGAAATGGTAGTGTTTGATTTTTCATTATTGTTTTTATTTTTACTAGATGAGAAATAGTTATTGTAGAGTTTAATAGAGGGATATAAATAGACACATTTTTTATAAAGCTAAAATTAAAGGTAAAATAAGATTTGCCATAATGAATCCTCCTATCATAAAACAACAAGTAGCTATTAAAGATGGAAGCTGAAACGTCGACATTCCCATAATGGCGTGTCCACTTGTACAACCACCTGCATAACGAGTTCCAAAACCTACCAAAAAACCACCTACTACCATTAATAAAAAACCTTTAAGTGTAAAAAGGCTTTCCCAATTCATAATATCTAAAGGAACAAGATTTGAATAATCTGTAACTCCATAAGTCATTAAATCTGCTTGTAAAGTTGCTGCAATCTGAACATCATTTGGATTCGATAAAAAATTGGCTGCAATTACTCCACCTAATAAAATTCCTACTACAAAAAACAAATTCCATATTTCTTTTTTCCATTCGTACTGAAAAAACGGAATTTTGGCAGGGACACACATCGCACACACATGACGCAAAGAAGAACTAATTCCAAAAGACTTGTTGCCTATTATTAAAAGCGTAGGAACAGTCAAGCCCACAAAAATACCTGCCATGTACCACGACCATGGCTGTGTTATAAATTCTATCATTTTTTTGTAATTTAGACCCTAAGGGTTTTAAAAACCCTTAGGGTCTGTCTGAAAATTATTTACTTAGCAAGTGTTTTACTCTGACAAACAAAATTTGAGGTAGGAATTGCTTCTTGTTTTTCAATTTGTGAAAAGCCACCTTCAATTTCTGTGAAATTACGGTAACCTCTTGCTTGTAAAATACTTGCAGCAATCATAGAACGATAGCCACCTGCACAGTGCATAAAGAAATGTTCGTTTGGATTAATATCTTTTACCCAGTCATTAATATTATCAAGTGGTCTTAAAAAAGCCTCTTCTACATGTTGCGCTGAATACTCACCTTCTTTTCTGACATCAACAATTTTACTTTTTTCTTTATCAAATTTTTGAGCAAATTCTTGTGGAGAAATTCTATCAACAGTATCCACTTCTTTTCCTGCTGCTTTCCACGCCTCAAAACTTCCATTGAGATAACCCAAAACGTTATCAAAACCTACTCTACTAAGTCTAATGATTGTTTCTTCCTCTCTTCCTTCGTCTGTAATAAGCAAAATAGCTTGATTTGTATCACGAATCATTGCCCCAACCCAAGGCGCAAAACCTCCATCAATTCCAATATTAATAGACTGTGGAACAAAACCTTTATGAAATTCTTTTGGATTACGAGTGTCCAAAATAAGAGCACCACTTTCTTCGGCAGCCACTTCAAAAGCATCTACTTCTAAAGGTTGTTTGCCTTTTTTCATTACCTCATCAATGCTAGAATAGCCTTTTTTGTTCATCGCTACATTCATTCCAAAATAAGCAGGAGCAGGTAAAAGTCCGTCTGTTACTTCTTGTACAAATTCTTGTTCTGTCATATCTGCACGAAGAGCATAATTGAGTTTTTTCTGTTCTCCGATTGTAGAAACTGTTTCTTTACTCATATTTTTTCCACACGCACTACCTGCACCATGAGCAGGATAAACAGTAGTTTCGTCTGGCAAAGTCATAATTTTATCTCTCAATGAATGATAAAGCGTTGCTGCGAGTTGTTCTTGAGTCATATCGGCTGCCTTTTGCGCCAAATCTGGACGACCAACATCACCAATAAAAAGTGTATCGCCTGAAAAAATAGCGTGTTCTTTTCCGTTTTCATCTAAAAGCAAATAGGTTGTACTTTCCATTGTATGCCCTGGAGTGTGAAGAGCTTTGATAGTGATATTTCCTACTTTGAATGTCTGTCCGTCTTCTGCAATGATAGCATCAAATTCGGGTTGTGCTGTTGCTCCATAAACGATTGGCGCACCTGTTTTTTTAGATAAATCTAAATGTCCAGAAACAAAATCTGCATGAAAGTGCGTTTCGAAAACGTATTTTAGTTTGACATTATCTTTTTCCAAACGGTCAAGATAAGGCTGCACTTCACGAAGTGGGTCAATAATCGCAGCCTCGCCATTTGAAGTAATATAATAAGCACCTTGTGCCAAACAGCCTGTATAAATTTGTTCTATGTTCATAGTCCTATTAAATTAGTCGTATTAGATTTTGAGTAATTAAAAAAATGATTAGTCTGAAAAGTAGTGGAAGTAGTTCATTCTACGTCTATCTCTCATTCTAATATACTACAAAATTAAGGCATAAGTTGTTTGGGTACAGTTACTTTTGTTACAGAACTATTTTTTTAGGATATTTTTTGGTTTTGAGTAGTTGATTTATTAAAAGTGAAAACAAAAAAGCATCATTCAGAAGAATAATGCTTTTTTCAGTAAGGGGAAAGATAATACAGTCTTGAATTTCTTTATTGTCAATTAATTATGCAATTCCATAATAATTGTAATTTCTACTTCATCGCCTACGATTGCCGTCGCTGCCCAACTTCCTGTTCCGACTTCGTAATCTGTACGATCGATAGTCGTTTTTGCTTTTATGCCCATTACAGTCGTTCCTTTTTTGGCTGGGTGTTGTCCCAAACCTAACACTTTGAAAGGTAGTTCGATGTCTTTAGTTACGTTTCTGATAGTCAGTTTTCCGTGAGCGATATAGTTTTTGTCATCTACTTTCGTAAATTTTGAAGACACAAAACGCATAGAAGGATATTCTTTTGCATTGAAAAAATCTTTTGATTTCAAATGATTATCACGTTTTGGCTCTTGTGTATTGATGCTATTTATATCAATCGTAAAATCGGCTTTGCTATCAGCTAGATTTTCTGGGGAAAAATTCAAATCGCCTTTAAATTTATCAAAACGACCTGTCGTAGGAACAAATCCGTGGTCAATCGCAAAACTTACCGTGCTGTGGGAATCATCAACTTTCCATTTGGTAGCATCTGCAAGAGGAGAAAATGCAGCAAAAATACCTACCGTTAAAATCAAAAAACTAACAACTAGGGAACGAGTGAAGAAAGAATATTTTTTCATTGAAATTATTTTTAAATTTTGAATAAATTAAGTTAGTAAAACAGAAAAATGTCTGTCTATACTTCTTTATACCCAAAACTTAATTTTATCACCCTCTAATTTTGAAAAAAATCAAACTATTTTGTTAAAAAACATTAATCAAGAATTGTTTTTTCTACAATTTCCAAAATCTGTTCTGTTTTTATGCTCTCTGCACACTCAAAATGACCTTTTGGACAAGATTGAAAGCCATGCAAACCACACGGACGACAATCTAATTCTTTTTCAGTTTCGATAATAAATGAAGTTTCAGAAAGAGGAGTAAACCCAAAAGCAGGAACAGTCGAACAAAAAACAGCACAAACAGGTGCATTGACAGCAGAAGCCAAATGCAAAGGCGCAGAATCATTCGCCAAAACAAGTTTTGCATGTTCCATTAAGGCTGCCGATTGCATCAAAGATAATTTTCCTGCTAGATTTATGATTCTATCTTTTACTTTGAAATTAAAATTATTTTGATTTAATTCTTTTAATTTGCTTCTTTTTTCGTCTATTTCATCAATGATTTTCTGACAATTTTCTGTATCAGAAGGCGCACCTAATAAATAAATCGTAAAATTTTGAGGCAAATTATTGTCATTATTTAAAATCAATTTTTCTATAAAATCAATCCATTTATGCAAAGGAAATTGCTTGGTAAACCAGACCGAAGTAGGCGCAATACAAATAAAATCGTTTTGAATAAATTCCTTTATTTTTTCTTTATCAGCATCAGAAGGATATAATTTTGGCTTTGCTATTTCATTTATATTTATACTTTCTAATACTTTACTATTTCGTTCTATTTCGTGAGGAGAAGCTGCATCTGTTGTGATTATATGTTCGTATTTGTGTGTAAACACCCACGAAAAGGGATTTTTTTTGAATCCTGCTTTTATTTTAGCCTTCGAAAAAGCCGTTAAAAGTCCTGTTGCTCCAAAACGTTGTAAGTTCAGAACGGCATCATAATTAGTTTTTCTGACTTGTTTTATCAACTCAAAAAGACTCTTGTATTTATTTTTTTTGTCCCAAATCAAAACATCATTCAAGAAAGGATGTTTTTGAAGTAAATTTTCATTTCCTTTTCGCAATAAAAAATCAAGTTGAGCAGAAGGATATTTAGTATGAATGGATTCAATAAGCGAAGTAGCCAGAATTACATCACCTATAAAAGCTGTTTGTATTAGTAGAATTTTCATTATATTTTCAGTAAGTAGCTGACAGCTTGGAAGCTGTCAGAAATATATTTAAAATGACAGCTTGGAAGCTATCAACTACATTTTTTCAAAATTACTTTATTCTTTTCAATATAAATCATAAAATGTTAGATTATAAAATTTCATACACAGAAGCACATCATCATTTCATCAATATCGAACTTACTATCAATTACGTTGATGAGATTATGGAAAAAGAACTTTCTCTTCAACTTCCTGCGTGGCGACCAGGGCGTTATACACTTCAAAACTTCGCTAAAAATATAGCCAAATTTGAAGTTGTCGATGAAAATGAAACCCCCTTAGAGTTTGCAAAAGCTACCAAAGATAATTGGAGAATAAAAACAAAAGGCGCAAAGACTGTAAAAGTTCGTTATACCTATTACGCCAACCAAATGGATGCAGGAGGTTGTTATGTGGACGAAAAACAGATTTATTTGAATTTTATTTGCTGTTGTTTAGAAGTCAAAAACCGTCCAGATTCAATGTATAGAGTTCATATCGAAATGCCTTCTCGTTATAAAGTAGCTTGTGCATTAGAACAAAAAACCGAAAAAACAGCAGGAAAAGACAAGGATTATTTAGTAGCAACAGACTTTTTTGAGTTGGTAGATTCTCCTCTGATTGCTTCTGATACATTAAAACACAAAACTTACAAAGTAGATAATTCAGAAGCCAATTTTCATATTTGGATTCAAGGAGATTGGAATATTAATTTTGAAAAAGCCATAGAAGAATTTCAGTTATTTACAAAAGACCAAATTGCTCTTTTTACAGATTTTCCAAGTACAGACTATCATTTTATGTTTCAGATTTTGCCCTACTCAAAATATCATGGTGTAGAGCATTGTCATTCTACGGTCATTACGCTGGGAGCAGATTATGATATGGACGGAACAGCTCGTTATAATGACTTTTTGGGGATTAGTTCGCATGAGCTTTTTCATTTTTGGAATATTATGCGTATTCGTCCGAAGGAACTTATGCCTTACGATTTGTCTAAAGAAACCTATTTCAAAACTGGTTTTGTAGCCGAAGGACTGACTACTTATTATGGCGATTATATTTTGTGTAGAAGTGGCGTTTGGTCGCAGGAATATTACCTCAAAGAATTAGAAGTTTTACTCAAAAGACACTTTCATAATAACGGAAGGCTTAACCTTTCTGTGGCTGATTCGTCGTATGATTTGTGGCTTGATGGTTATGAACTCGGCATTCCGAACCGAAAATCTTCGATTTATGTAGAGGGTGCAATGGCTGCTTTTATTTTGGATATGAAAATCAGAAAGTCTAGCAATAATGAAAAATCATTGGATGATGTAATGGTAAAATTATGGGAAGATTTTGGTAAGAAGAAAAAAGGATATTCGTTAGAAGATTATCACAATGTTGTGGATTCGGTGGCAGGAGAGCATATCAAAGACTATTTTGAAAAGTGTATTTATTCGCCAAATGCCTTGAATGTTTACTTGAAAGAAGCCTTTGAATATATCGGAATTGAAAAAACATTTATTCCAAATGAAAATGAAATGGAACGTAGATTAGGCTTAAAGACTGTTTTTCAGAATAATGCTTATTTTGTAGTTGGTTTTTCGCCTGATAGTGAGGTAGCTAAATTTTTGACTGTTAATGATGAAATTGTAGCGATTAATTCCTATAAATTAGATGCAACTAATCCAAATGCAATTTTGAGCAAGGCAGCAAAAGAGGAAAAAACAGAACTAGAAATTTCGTTTTTTAGAGATAATCAACTCCAAACTATCACTACAAAATATGATGAAGATGGTTATCCAATTATTAAATTGACTGTAAAAGAAGATGCAAGTGATGAGCAGAAGGAGAATTTGAGAAAGTGGCTGATGCCTTTGGTGTAATTTCCAAACCCTAAGTATCTTCAAGGTACTTGGGGTTATTCTGCAAAAATTTTTCGAATTTTAGTTTCTTATTACAAAACGTAACCTAAATAAATGTATAATGAAATTTATAGTTTCTTAGATGATGCTGATATAACAGGAAATTTATTTTTATTATTTGTTGGCTTATCAATTCTTGTAGCAGTCTTTAGAGCCTGTTCGAGTTTAGTTTAAAAAAAAAGAACATCAGATTTTTTTATTAGTTAAGTAATTGATTTTCAGTTACTAATTAAAATATCAATTTCTATGTTTACTAATGAATATTTATCTGATGCTCTTTGGCAATATATGAAAAAATTTATACCTTCTTCGTATTTGAAAAGAAAACGCAAACACAGTTTGTATAATTTATTTTCTGGTCTATTCTATCTTACTCGTTCAGGTAGCAGTTGGCGTTTGCTTCCTAGTAGTTATGGTGTTCCTTGGAGTAGCTTGTATGATTATTTCAGTAAGTGGCAGCAGACAGGTTGGTATAAAAAGCTGTTAGATAAGCTTGTTAGAAGGGAACGTATAGCACAAGGTAGAAATCCAAGACCTTCTTTGGGTTGTATAGACTCTCAAAGTGTTCAGAGTGTTTATGGAGGAGAGGCGATAGGAGTGGACGGCTATAAGCTCAAAAAAGGACGGAAACGGCATATTTTAGTAGATACGCAAGGAAATTTACTAGAATTAGAGATTAGTCCAGCCAATCAAGCCGATGTAAATCAACTTGCTTATTTGTCGTATTTAGCTCAGTTTAGAGGCAGACCATTTTTCAAAATTCTTGCTGATGCAGGGTATAGAAGTGGGGCTTTGGCTACTGAAATATTTAGTCAAACAGGAGTGCAAGTGGAAATTGTCAATAGTCCAAGAAGAGAAAAAAAAGATGATAAAGCATTTGTTCCACAACCCAAAAGATGGGTTGTAGAAAGAACATTTGCGTGGCTCAATCAGAACCGAAGACTAAAAGTAGATTATGAAAAAACAAGAAAATCTGCAAAGGCATTTGTGTATTTAGCTATGATTTTGAATCTCATAAACAAAGGAGCTAAAAGAAATAAAAAATAAAAACTCGAACAGGCTCTTATACTGTTTGTTAAGTACAAGTTTTATAATTTTTTTACCTTCATAATTTTATTAATTCCATTATCTTGGTGTTGTGCTTATGGCTTCAACTTTTATAAATTTTTCTTGTATAGAAATTTATTATTAGATAACAAATATGAAATTGTATCAGGAAAAATAAACAACCATAATAGACAGAATTGGAGGTTAGACCGTATAGCTAAAGAATCATTTGAAATTGAAGGTATCTACTTCAACTATAAGAAACAAACACCATTTTTCTTTCCTTCTTATCATGCAACATTATCTGATGAGGTAATTACAAATGATAAATTAATGCGAATAAAATATATTACAGAAGATAGCACAAACTATATATTGAGCATAGAAGAATTAACAAAGTAAAAAAATATAAAATCAAGCTCATAACTCTAAAATCAACTATGAAAAACACAAATAGACTAGGAACAACATTTATTGTAATCGGAATTTTCATTCTTTTCAGAAAAGTAAAAATCCATTGGGGAATTGGAGGAATGTATGATAATTCTTGGGGAATACTTTTTAGTAGTATTTTAGTAATGGCAATTGGACTTTTTTGTATAAAAATCAAGAATTTAAAAAGACACATTGTATCCAAATAATCAACTGGGCAAAATATTATCGTAATTTATCTTGGCAGTTTAAATCTCCCTGTTCTAATTCTTTTTTAGACAGGTTTTGCTTAGTTACTTATATCATTCAAAATCTCCCTAATAAGTTCATTTTCATAGCCTTTTTGTAGTGCATAATTCGTCGCTTTTACTATTCTTTTAAAATTACCCTCTTCTTTTTCTAGTAAATCTGACCATTTTTTTTCTAATAATTCAACGAGTGTAGAAAAATATTCTTTATCATCTATTTCTGAATGAAAGGCATCTTGAATCATACTTTCAGAAATATCTTTTTGTAAAAGTCCGTATCTGATTTTTCGTTTTCCCCATTTTTTATAATTGAACTTTCCTCTTGTATAGGATTCTGCAAAGCGTTTTTCATTCAAAAAATTCTCTTCTTCTAAAAGTGTAACTATTGCATAATGGTCGCCTTCATCCATTTTCCATTCTTCTAGTTTTTGATAAATTTCTTGATAACATCGTTCCTGATAAGCACAAAAGGCTGCTAATTTTAAAAATGCTTCTTTTGGTGTGAGTTGTACAAAGGGTTTGGGTTCTCGTTTTTTGAGTTCTCTATAATCTTTTACTTTGTACTCTTTCTTCTTATATTTTTTCGCCTTATATTCTTTATTTTTGAAATCTTCTGGATTATATTCTTTTTTCTTTAATGGAGTTCTTTTTAAAGGTGTTCGTTTGAGTGGTTTTTGTTTTTTTGCCATGATTATTTCTAGTACAAATCGCTCGTGAGGAAACGAGTAATGGATAAAATTATGTTTTATTTCATTCTAAAATTCTCTAAATCATTGCCAAACTCTATCAATTTACTATCAAAATATTTTTTAGACATTTCAATAGAGGAAATTACATTATCAGAATCATTCCAGTTTTTCAGAAGTTCAGTTGAGGCAATAATCTGGTAAATACCTTGTCCTTTTTTTCTATTTCCTTCAAAATGTGGATCAACTATAAAGTACACATAAAATTTAGTTTTAGAATCATAATTATATCTTACTAACCAATATTCATCATTCCACCAATTATTAGAAGAATTTATTTCTATAATTTCATAATCTAATTTAATAAGTTCTTGTTCAATTTGATATTTGTAACCTGTTTGTTTTTCCATTTCTCAATTTCATTTATTTTTTACAAAAAATCCACAATAGACTGTTCCGAAACTTCGCCCCATTTTTTGACTTGCTTTTTAAAGGTTTTAAAGCTCTCATAGACACGCCCAGCAAACTCATCTTTTGCAGCAATTTCATCTAAAATCTCTGTTGTTTTTTCTTTTAAAATATCTAAAACTTCTTTTGGAAATTGTCTTAATTCTACATTTGGAGCTTCTTTGAGGATTTTTTGTAGATAAAAATTATTCTTTGCTTCAAACTCTGATAAAATTAAGGAATTATATTTCAAAGCAGCCGTCCTTACAATTTCTTGCAAATCTAAAGGTAATTTTTCAAAGGCTTTTTTATTGACAATCAACTCCAAAACAGACCCTAGTTCGTGCCACCCTGGATAATAATAATATTTCGAAACACGATGAAAACCCATATTATAATCGTGATAAGGTCCTATCCATTCGGCAGCGTCGACTACGCCACGTTCTAGGCTTGTATAAAGTTCGCCACCAGCCACAGTAACAGCCGAACCTCCAGCAGCAGAAATTACTTTTCCACCCAACCCTGGTATTCTCATTTTTAATCCTTTCAAATCTTCTGGTGTATTTATTTCTTTGTTAAACCAACCTCCCATCTGTACGCCAGTATTTCCACACGGAAAAGGAATCAAATTATAAGGTTCATAAAGTTCTCTCCAAAGCTCCAAACCACCACCATAAAAAAGCCATGCACTCATTTGTTGTGCATTCATTCCGAAAGGAACTGCCGTAAAAAATGAAGAAGCAGGCAAACGACCAGCCCAATAATAAGAAGCACCATGTCCCATCTGAACACCACCCAAAGAAACAGCTTCGAAAGCCTCCAAAGCAGGAACAAGCTCTCCACCACCAAAAACAGTAATTTTGAGTCTTCCTGCTGATAAAATCTCAATTTCTTTTGCCATTTTTACAACGCCTTCTCCCAAAACAGGAAAATTCGGAGGCCAAGTTGTAGTCGCTTGCCACTCAAAAACCTCATCAGAAGTAATTGGAACATCAGATTTTTTTTCTTGTTTTATAGATTCAGTAGAACAAGCAGAAAAGCCACCTGTCAAAAGTGCAGCAGCAGTCAAAGAACCTTTTTTCAGGAAGTCTCGGCGATTTGTGAGGTTATTTTTTTTATTGAAAGAACTTGGCATTTGTGTTTGTTATTGGTAAAATTACACTTTTAATTTCCTTCTTGATTTCTTTTCATTCTTGCTTCATTTTCTATATCTTCTTTTTTGCTATACATTTTGGTAAGCCATAATTTAGCTTTTTCTGCATCCTCAAAAACCTCTATTTGATATCCTCCAAATGATTTTTTTACTTTATCGATGTATTCTTGTCTAAAAAAATCCTTAGCTACCAAAAAAGCAACTCTACGAAGAGAACTTTTAGAGATATAGTTTGGAATAAAATCTTTTATCATCCATTTCTGAGCATCTAAAGAAATTACTTTTCCTTCTCTTGTATCTGTCAGCCAACGAGTAACTTCAAATTCTACTGTTTTTTGGTATGCGATTTTTACGGCAGTTCTATATTCCTCATCACTTACAAAACCTAGCCATTTGAAAGTAATCATATCATACTGTCTATCATAAAACAAAAAGGCATTTTCTACTTCATATAAAACCATAATTATAAATTTTTTACCAAAAAAGAGTTTCTAACTTATCAAAACAACTACTTCTATTGCTATAAAGTTACAATTTATTGAGCAAAGAATAAAAAATTAGGCTTCTTCAATCATTTCTCCCACAATTTTGGCAGAAGACAAAGCGAGGGGAATCCCTCCCCCTGGATGAACACTTCCACCACAAAAATAAAGTCCTTTTGTTTTGGAAAAATTAGCGTGTCTTAAAAAAGCTGCATACCGATTATTACTACTGTTTCCGTACAAAGAACCTCCTAAAGACGAAGTACGAAGTTCGATTTTTCGTGGGTCTAAAATGGATTCTGAAATAATATTCTCTTCTACGTTTCGCATTAGTATTCGTTCCAATTTTTTGATAATATCTTGTTTTGCTTTTTTTATCAAAGCATCCCAGTCTTGCGAACCGTCATTATGTGGAGCATTTATCATCACAAACCAATTTTCACAGCCTTCTGGGGCATCTGTTTTGATGTATTTGGAGGAAACAAAAATATAAACAGTTGGGTCTTCATATAATGTTTTGCCATGAAAAAGTGCATTAAACTCCTTTCTATATTCCTTTGTAAAGAAAATATTATGCAAGTCTAATTCTTTGTATTCGGCATTCATTCCCCAATAAAAAATGAGAGCCGAAGATGATTTTTGTTGTTGTAACAGAAATTCAGGAGCTTTTTCTTTTGGTAATAATTTTTTGTAGGTATGAACAATATCCATATTCGAAACAACTACCTCAAAATCTAAATTTTCAGAAGTAGCATTTTCTTTTTTAGAATCTTTTATTTTTATTCCCTGTATTTTATTTTGAGTTTTATCAATAATAATTTCCTCTACTTTTTTATTAAAATGATACTTTACTCCCAAATCTTGACCTAATTTCACAAGACTTTTCGTAATATCAAACATTCCACCATCAGGCAAAAAAGCTCCTTTATTAAACTCCAAATGAGGAATTACATTCAAAAGTGCTGGTGCAACATAAGGCGAAGAACCGTTATAAGTTGCATATCGATTGAATAACTGAACCGTTTTTTCTTTCTCAAACTTCGAACTATTAGCTTGATTCATCGTCTTGAAAAGCTCTAGTTTCCAAATCTGTGAAACTGCTTTTAGTGCCGTTTTATTAAAAAATGTTTCTGCTTTGTGAAGCGAACGAGTAAGGAATAAATCTGCTGTCAAATCATACTTTTCTTTGCTGTTTTTGAGGAATTTCAAGACATTTTCTTTGGGTTCCCCTAGTTTTTCTTCTAACTGTTTTGCAAAAGTTTCTATGTCTGCACTGGCTTCTAGTTTTGTACCATCTTCCCAAAAATATTTGTTGATGGTTTCTAGTCTTTTATACGAAAAATAATCTTCTACTTTCTTTCCTGATTTCAAAATCAATTCTTCTACACGCTCTGGCAGCGTAAATAATGAAGGTCCTGCATCATAACGAAAACCATCTTTCCAAAACTCAGATAACTTTCCACCTGCATAACTATTGGCTTCAAAAACCTCTACTTTATATCCTTTGTTGGCTAAATGAATAGCCGTTCCTATTCCTGCAATTCCTGCTCCTATGATAGCTGCTCTTTTCATTAAAACGTAACTTAATTCTGTAAAAAATGGTCTATTATTTTTCTATCTAAGTTACAAAATTAAGTTTTATGTTTTAATATCAGTCTTAATTTAAGATTTTTCAGCTAATTCTTTCAATTTTTGATTCATCAATTCAAAACCATTTCGTGTATTTTTATCTAACTGACTTTTAAAAATAGGAACAAGTAAGCCTTTGAAATCTTCATTTTGAATGAAAGTAGTTGTTCCATCTTGATTATCAATGAGTTTGAATTGATGTTCTCCATCAAACAATCCTTTAAAGAGTAAATGTCCTAACCAAACAAATTCTTTATTTTCATCAAAAACAAGAACTTTTGGTGTAAAAGTCATCTTACTAGAATCAGGAGGCTGAATTTTAGCTATTATTTTATTTCCTACTTTTGGAGTTCCTTCTATGAATTTTATAAATGGATTCCAATTTGGGTAATTTTTAAAATCTGTCAGAATTGACCAAATTTTTTGAGCAGAAGAATGAATGATGATCGAAGTTTGAATTTGATAAGCCATAATTATTTTTGATATAAGTGTGATACTTGTGTATTAATTATTTACTAATTGAATGATACAAATATCCGTTTTATCAAAATTCAATTTCTTGACCTATATCAAGACAATTTTATTCTTTATTTGCTAGATAAATTAGATTTCAAGCTGTTTTTTACGAATTCTACTCAATGTTTCAGGACTCATTCCTAAAAGAGAGGCAATATATTGTAAAGGAACTTGATTAAAAATTTCATTATTCATATCAAAATAAGCATTGTATCTTTCTTCTGCATTCATAGAAAGATGGCTAAAAACTCTATTCTCTACCATTTCAAAACACTTTACGATAAACATTTTTTCAAACTCAAACCATTTGGGTTCGATACTTTGAATTTTGTTGTAATCACTTCTTTTTATGGTATAAATTTCTGTATCTACTAGGGCTTGCATATTCCAACGAGAAGGTTTTTCGAACATAAAACCCGAAATATCTGTAATAAAATAACCTTTTGTAGAAATCCATTGTGTAATTTCATTTCCCTCTTTTAGAGCATAAATCCGTAAAAAACCACTTTTGATAAAACTTAGTTTATCACAACGTCCATTTTCTTTGAGAAAAAAATCACCTTTTTTGAGTGTGGTTAATTTAAATAAATTACTTACCTCACGCAACTTTCCAGCTTGTTGAATGCCAAAATAAGAATTGATGTAGGTTTCTAATTCTGTAAGAGGGAATGTATTCATAAATGTGATTTATTTAGGATTTTCTCAATACCAATCGCATACCAAATTTTATTTTGTATTCCTTCAGTACCTTGTAATAATAGTTTGTTTATATTTTGAGATTGTTTATTCCTATCAGACACTTTAAGTTGAGGGCTAAAGCCGTTCAGAAGTATCTGATAGTTTAGCTTAACCATACTGACACTTCTAAAAGTGTCTGACAGTTAGTTTTATTGATAAAAATTGTCATCAAAAAGATTTTTAAAATATTGCCAAACTTATATTACGCTGTATTCAGTAGTATCCTATTGAGCTAAACTAAGTAATGAGGATAGGTAAATTGTATTTTTTTAGAGTAAAAAACAAAGTATTGTTTTGATAAAAAATTCATTTGTGAAAACTCTGTTATTAATCATTTAATAAAAATCAGTTAAATAACCTTAAAAAATAAAATACATAATTAGATTATTTTTAGTTATAGATATTATTTATATATTGCAACGTCATGTAAAACATGTACCTTTTATATTTTCAAATATTAATTTATCAAAAACTATGAACTTAAACAAGTTTAAAAAATTCGCTTTAACTACTAAAAAAGCTCAACAAATTACTGGTGGCAATTATGCTATCTGTTATGATGCAGAAACAGGATTCAACATCATAGTACCTTTAAGTGAAGTAAGTAATTATCCACCTAATCATTGTATGATTCCTGCTGGCTAGTAATTATCATATCACGATTTTAAGTTATAAAAAATCCTTATTAAGTAGATTAATAAGGATTTTTTAGGTAAAAGAAATACCCTATTGTCTTGATTTTGTTGTTACTAATTACCAAATTATGTTTTATGTTTTAATATTAACCTTATATTTATCACTTTTCAGCTAATTCTTTTAATTTTTGGTTCATTAGTTCAAAAACATTTCTTCTGTGAGGGAAGTGTTCATGAGTTGGTGGTCTTGATTAGTTTTGAATATTTTTATTTTGAATAGGCTTACTACTCAAGACTACCCAAATTAAAAATAAAACTTGAATAATTGTAAATCCAATAAAATGTGGAAAGAAAAAGTTGAGTGAACCACCACGAAACATTTCAGGAGTTTCTTTATAAAAACTAATTTCATAGATGCCATAACAAATAAATGCTGACACTAGTATTGTTGCAAAAAAATGAGCTAGAGAGATAAATTGATTCAGAAATAATTTTCGTCTTACAATAACATAATAAACAGAAGAATAGCCAACATAGATAAATGAAAACAACAAAATGAGTTTGTAAGAAAAAACTGTAATTATATCTTCATCTAAGTACAAATAGATTATTTTACCCTTGTATAAAAAAGTAATTATGGCAAATAATAACGCAAAAACAGAAAAAAGGAATAATAAAAGACGATTTGGATGTGTATTTTTCATTTAATCAATTTCAATCCTTGTTCTTCATAGTAAGAAAATTTACTATCCTGTGCAATTAAATTGATATTTTTGGTAATTGCTTGAGAAATAATTAATCTATCAAATGGATCGCCATGATGAAAAGGTAGTAATGTAAGTGTTTTCAAATCTTCAAAATCTTGATTCAATACCACAAAACCATGTGAGTGTAATTGGTTTTGTAACTCATTGAAAGGAAATGCTAAGTCTAATTTATTCAAACTTGATTTTATAGCAATTTCCCACAAAGTTACCGAACTTACATAAATTACATTTTTAGGATTTGTAATTATATCAGCATGATTTTTAGAGAGTTTATTTGAACCTTCTGTAAACCAAATTAAGATGTGTGTATCTATTAAGTAATCCATAATTTAAGGCATATATTCTTTAAAATCGTCTAAAGGCTCATCAAAATCATCTGCAACGTTTGTATAAGTTCCTTTTCCAAAACCAAATTTACGTTTTTCTGTATTGGAAATAGTAGAATTTAGAGTCTCATCTTTTTGCAATAAGTTCATCAACTGTTCTAATTTCTTAGAATCATTCAAATTGACAATCCAATTTATTAATTTATATTTTAATTCTTCTTGTTTTAATTCTTGTGGATACATAATTTTTATTTTTTGATTGATTATAAAAATAATGAAATTTGATTAAAATTACAATTTTAACAAACGGTTCGCTTAAAGCAAACCGTTTGTTTAGATTTCCTATAACTGCTCCAATTCATACTCAAAACCACTAGACAAAATAGGAAAACGACACCATGTTTTTGGGTCAAGATTTTTATCGTCTAAATGGAAAGAAGGCGCATAACGCTCACGTTTCCATTGATTTCTACTCCATAATCTAAAGAATTTGATTGTCCATTCTTTAAGTTGTTTTTCATCGTATTGTTTGAACATTAATTTTAATAATTTCAAGCAATCAGCAGGCGATTTTTTATCACGGATTGCAGCCTCTTCTATTGCATCCAGCAAATCATACGGCATCAAATCATCTTCATCGGTTTGTTTGTTTTCAGAAGGACGAAGTTCGGCAGTCGGTTGTTGTACATTGACAGAGTTGAGAGCTTCAATTTTGAAATAAGAAGATTCAGAATCAGTAATCCAAGTCAAAACTCCTTTCGTTTCTAGCCATTTCAACCAATTTCTTAGGAAAAATTTATCAATTCCTGCAATCGGACTTAGTCCACCACTTGTATCTCCGTCCATTGTTGCATAACCAACGGCAGCTTCCGAACGGTTGCTCGTAGAGAGTAAAAGGGCATTATAAATATTTGCAATCATCCAAACAGAAGGCGCACGAACCCTCGCTTGAATATTTTGTAACGCAATATCATCAGTTTGCCAAGTCAGTTTTCTGTCTAATCCCTTCTCAATAATTTTATGATATTCTTTCACAACTTCGTTGATATTGAAAGTATAATGAGTAGCATTTAAAGATTTAGCTAATTTTCCTGCTGCATTTTCCGTTGTATCCGAACTATTTTCTGTGGGTTGATAAGCTGTAAGTAATAATTTTTCAGCAATCTGATCAACTGTATTTAGATTTTGAATGGCAGAAATATAATAGAGTTTTTTCTTAAATTCTTCTAAGCCAATATTTTCTATTCCTAATTTTATCAACAAATACACACAACACGCAACGGCTGCTGAATCAGCTCCTCCAGAAAGCGAAACTACAAAACCATTCGAACGGCTTTTTCGAAGATAATCAAAAAGTCCTAATGCTAAAGCTCGTGTAAATTCTTCTTCTTGGATAGAATCACTATACTCCCATTTTGATTCACTTGGGTCGTAGGGTTCTGGGTCTATGTTTGGAAAATCGTAATCTATCGTAATTTTATTTTCTTGACTATTGGGCAAATCAAAATTCATACTTGCCTGTGATTGTGCAATTCGATTAGCATTAATATCAATAACTGCACTTGTAACCAAGACATCATGAAAACTCAAACGCTGACCAATATTTGCAATTTCTCCAGCCGATGCAATCATTGTTCCTCCATCATAGATAGCTCTTCCCGATTCATTTCCTAAGAGATTTGCATACAAATACGCCACACCAAAAGCACGAGAACCCTCCAAAACAAAACGCTTTCTGACATTAATTTTATTGAAAGCAAAATGAGAAGCTGATGGATTCATAATTACGTCAATGCCATAATTTGACAAGGCTCTCCCTGGACGATGAGCCACCCACGCATCTTCACAAATCTCAAAACCAATTTTTATTCCTCCTACCTCATAATAAATATCTCCAAAAAGATAGCTTTCTGTTTCTTTTGTTTGTGGATTTTGAATAGTCAAATTAATATGTTTGTCAGCTACCCAAGGTGTAAACCAACGAGGTTCGTAATGAATGCCATTTCCTGCCAAAAATCGTTTTGCTACAAAACCAGCAATTTTTCCATCTACCAAAAGCGCACAAGCATTGAAAGTACGATTCTGATACATCATGGGAAGACCAACACAAGTAATAATTCCTTTTGTATGGGGCAAAACTTCATACAAAACACGAATAGACTGCTCCAAAACATTGGGTGAATAAAACATGTCCTCACAGCCATAACCAGAAATACAGAGTTCGGGCAGACAAAGCACACTTACATTTTTTGCCTTCGCTTCTTGAATGGCTTGCAGAATATTTCTTTTGTTGCGTTCCCAGTGCATTGGGGTTTGGTTTACGACGGCACAGGCTACTTTTAGTAATTTCATAAAGGGATTTTTTAATTTGTATTTCTGGTTCAAGCGTCGACGCTTGAACCAGTCAAAAACAGCAATTTTTGTAGATAAATCAGGTTAGTGTCAAATGTACAATTTCTATTGTTTTGATTAACGGAATTTTTTGGAAATGGTTTTGATTTGGTTAATTTCTAGTTATTTTTTTACGACTCGAACCTTCCCAAATTTGTTCTAAAGAATAGGTTTTTAGTTCTGATTTGGGATATACTCCGTCATATGAGCATATTTCCATAAAATCTATTATTCCGTTTGTGAAAAATAAATGAACATCTGCACCAATTTCTAATTCATCCGATTTTATTTCAACTCCACTTAGTATCAACTTATCTTCTGTAACTTTATGTTTTTCTATTCCTTCATCATAAACAAAACCTATAAAAACACCTACTCCAGTATATTCATAATGGTTTTCTGTTAAATATTCTAGTTGTAATCTTGCTTTTATTTCATTTTCTCCTTCGTCTTCATCTAAAAGTAAGTCTAAAATATTGTAAACGAATTGTGATTGTATCATAAGAGTTTTTTAATTGAATGTACAAAAAAATCCTTATCCAACTAAAAAATTGAATAAGGATTTTCTAAAGTAACATGAAATATCAAGTTTTATAAGGTTGTTTATATACTTTGATTATATTTTTAGAGGAGATAAATAATTTGTATTTTTTTAGTCTCTTGGATTCAACTCATAAACGCAATTTTATTAAACCTTTCACAAATAAATACTATTTTACTCCACAATCTTTTCCACATAGTTTGAATTCATGAGTGAAAGTGCCCCCATGTATTTGAGTGTAAAAACGACCACATCGCCAATTTTATAATCATTAGGATTTGTTTTTAAATCAATGACAAGCATGTCCGAACTAGCTCCTACCAGTTCGATAGTTTCATCTTTCGGAATCAAAAACTCTGGACGAATATCTAAAAGCCCCACATCAATAATACAACGATATGACATTTTCCCATAATCTTCTTCATTGATTTGGAACATTTCACCACTTGGATTTTCTGCCAAAACTCCTGTCGGAATCAAAGGTTTTTTAGTAATTTCTACAATTTCAGCAAAAAACTCTAGTACATCGGTTTCCATTCCATCGATATATCCATTTGTAAAAATATCATTTCCCCAATAAAGAGCCTCTCCAATTCGGAAATGATTTACTCCCTTTGGAAGTTGTTTTCTCAAAAGTAAAGGAAGAGTTACGGTTGTTCCTGCTGATACCCAAGGAATTTCTCTACCAAAGGTTAGTTCAATTATTTTTTTATAAAGAGAAAGTTGAATGAGTTTGTCTTCTGAAGGCAAAACGCCGTGCAAACAGTTTAAGTTTGTACCCAAACCAATAACACGAATATTTGGAAGTTTGAAGATTTGAGCATAAAACTCTACTACATCATCAGGCATTACTCCTTCACGAAGGTCGCCCATTTCTATCATAATAATAATTTTGTGTAGTTTGTCTTGTCGTTGTGCTTCTTTCGAAAGCATTTCTATTGTGTCCAACTCTGTATTCAAACTAACATCAGCATACGAAATAATATCTTTTATGCTTCGTTTGGCAGCAGGTTTTATATAAACAGTTTGAATATCAGACTTTAATTCTTTTAGTTTTTTGAGGTTGCTAATCCGTGAATCGTGTACTTCTACTACACCTAAATTGACTATTTCTTGAAGATATTTTTCTGTTCCACAGAATAGTTTTGTTACGACACCCCATTCTACTCCTTCTTCTTTGAATAGTTTATTCAAAAATGCGTGATTGTGTTCTAACTTTTTCTTGTAAAGTTTTAAGTAAGCCATAATTTGTTTTTTTGTACTAAATTATGAATGATTATAAAATGAATTTTTCATAATTATCATAATTTTTCAATACGAAATAAAATACATTCACTTTTCTTTCAGTACATATTTTAATCGTTTTACCAAAACTAAACAAAAAGTAGGCTATATTGTTTTTATGGGTCATTTTGTCATGAATGTGTTGTATATAATAAAGTTTTCTAATCTATTTTGAATCGATAGAAAGATATGCTTTTTACTAGATTAGGAAGTCTATTATATTTGTATTTTTAAAATTCTAAATCAAAAGCTGTATTTTTGTCAAAAGTTAGTTTTGATTATTTTTTATGAATGTGTTTTCAAACGTAGCTGAACGTGAAAAAATTACGCAATTATATTTTTTTGAGAGATATTCTACTGCTTGCTCTGACTGCTTTTGGAGGGCCTCAAGCACATATAGCTATGTTTTTGGATATTTTGGTGGTAAAAAGAGCTTATTTAACAGAAGCAGAACTGATTGAACTCAATGCTCTTTGTCAGATTCTGCCTGGTCCTACTTCTACTCAAACTTTGATGGCTGTTGGTTATAAAAGAGGAGGAACATTTCTTGCCTTTTGGACGCTTTTAGTTTGGATTTTGCCTGCTACAATCTTAATGTCTGCTGCTGCGATTGGACTAGCATATATTCAAAAACAACAAATTTCTTTAGATTTTACTCGCTTTATTCAACCTATGGCGATTGGTTTTGTGTCTTTTGCTGCGTTGCGTATTTCTCGTAAAGTAGTCAAGACAAAGACAGCTTTTATACTGATGGTTTTGGCAGGAATTGCTTCTTATTTTTATCGAACGCCTTGGGTTTTTCCTTTGATTTTGATTGCTGGAGGAGTAGTAACAGCATTGAAATTTGATAAAGAAGAAAAGGAAGAAAAACAAAAATTTGATATTCGGTGGCGTTTTTTGATTTTATATGGTGGTGTTTTTATTGGTGTGGCTATTTTGGGAAATGCTACTAAAGGTGTTTTGCTTCTTATTTTTGAAAATTTTTATAGAAATGGAAGTCTTATTTTTGGTGGTGGACAGGTTTTGATACCAATTCTTTATACCGAATTTGTAACCTTCAAACAATTCTTAACGGCTGACGAATTTTTATCTGGTTATGCACTCGTTCAAGCTGTTCCAGGTCCTGTGTTTTCATTTGCTGCTTTTGTGGGTGCACTGACGATGTACAAGCGTCTTTCTTGGTTACAGACTTCTTTTTTGGCTTCTTCTGGATATTTTGGGTCTTTTTTTAGTGGTGCTTTTGGAGGAATTTTGGGTGGAGTATTAGGTGGAATACTCGGAGGTTTTACAGCTTCAATAGCTGTTTTTTTACCTGGAATGTTTCTGATTTTCTTTGTAATTCGTTTTTGGGAGCAGCTCAAAAAATACCGTCCTATAAAAGCATCTTTGGAAGGAATAAATGGAGCAAGTGCAGGTTTGGTCATTGCAGGAGCATTTTTGCTTTTAGAACCTATTGAAAAATCGCCTATTAATATTGGCATAATGATTACTACTTTTTTGATTCTTCAATTCACTAAAATTCCTGCTCCTTTTTTGATTTTGATAGGACTTTTGATTGGATTTGTTTTTTGAGGAGATTGGAGAAGTTATATTAATACAATTTTTATACATTACTTATCTTACTCTTTTTAAGAAATAATTATTTATATTTAGTAGATAAAGTGTAATTTCTTTTTTTACTAAAATTTCTATTCATATGGATGAAGAGAAAATATCAGCTGCTGGAGAAAGAGCAGCAATCGGAGGTTATTTACCTCAATTTAACGAGTTTGCTTCATTTGTCTATATAAATATAGTAAATAGACAATTGGAGTGGATAAAAGTAGCAGACCCAGAAGCAGAAAAGCTTGATGATATACAATATTCAACTTTCTCAGAAATTCATGCATATCAAGTAAAGTGGACTATTAATAAGGAAAAAATATCTTATAAGGGTTTTGTAGAATTAATGCCTTTACTTATTTCTAGTTGGAAAAAAATAAAGAACAATAATCTTGGTAAAAAAGTAGTGCCTCATTTACTAACAAATAAACAACTTTCTTCTAACGACAAAGTAGGCAAAGGTTTAGGCTCTTTCGATAGCTTTATTGATGAAGTTTGGAATAAATTAAAAATAGATAAAAAAATAGATAATAAATGGAATCCAGTAGTTAAAGAATTGAAGAAGAATTTGAATATAAGTGATTCCGAATTTGTAGAGTTTGTTCGTTGTTTTGAATTTCAACCAAATCATAAACAAAAAGGATTTAATATAAAGAGTGCTAGACATGATAAAGAACATGATGATCTTCAAAGATTAAGTAGTTTTCTTATTGAAAGTGTAGCTAGTCCTGATAGACCCGTTCGTTTTACTAGAAAGCAAATAATTGAAAACCTAGGTTGGGCTGATAGGTTTCGAACTACCTTCAATCATGAATTAATTATTGAGAGAAAAAAATACCAACCCATCAACTCAACTATTGATTCAATGAATTCAAGTTTATCACAATTTGAAAGTGGGTATTTGTTCTTAGTGGGAAGTCCAGGGTCAGGTAAATCAACTTTACTAAACCAATGGTCTAAAGATTTAGAAATTCCTTTTGTTAAGTATTATGCCTTTGATTTTGTAAACCCTTCTTCTACACACAACTTTTATGAAAGAGGAAATTCTGTTAGTCTATTTTTTGATTTAGTTATTCAGATACAAAGCCTGTCTATATGCAGTATTGATGTTCTGCCTTACAAAGAGATTGTTTTTTTAAAAAACACATTTGCGAAGCAACTTATAGAGCTAAGTAATCATTATAAAAAAACAGGAGAAAAAGTAGTAATTATAATTGATGGATTAGACCATGTTCCTAGAGAGTATAAAGATGTTATCCATAGTTTTTTGAGGGAACTTCCATTATCCTCAGAGCTTCCAAAAGGTATCTTTATTATTTTGGGTAGTCAATCTTATGACCTCGTAGATATACCATTAGAAATACAGAAAGAAGCTAAAAATGATAATAGAAAGATTAAAATATCTCCTTTTACCAAACAAGAAGTATATAACTACATTGATAATTTTGATTTTTGCAGAAGTCTTGAGCAATCACAGAAACTAGATATATTTCATAAATCACAAGGACATCCATTATACTTATCTGTAATTTTAGACCAAATAGAAACAACAAATTTACCTTCGTTAATAGATTCATTTTCAATAGTAAATAGTGATATTGATAATTATTATGAGAAAATATGGAAACCAATTGAACAGAACGAAAAGCTAATAGAATTAATAGGTTTAGTTACAAGAGTTAATGGACTGATAAATTTAGCATTTATTGAAGAGTGGAATTTCGAACGTGAAATAATTAGACTATTTATGAAGCAAGTTGTACCTCTGTTTAGTAAAACAGAGAACTTCTTGTCATTTTTTCATAATTCATTTAAGCAATTTTTACTAAATAAAACGGCATTAAATTATTTTGAAGAAAAGTTTGACCCTAAGTTAGATAAAATATATCATGCTAGATTAGCACAGTTCTATAAAGAATCTAAAGTAGAGAAGTATTGGAAACAAAATTACCATTTGTTTGAAGCAAAGAAATATAACAACTTCTTAAAAGAAGCAAATCCAGAGAAACTTCTTGATAATATTATAGATTTTAGACCTTTAGAAGAAGTAAAACAAGAGATTCGTTTAGCAATAAAAATTTCTAAGGTAGATAGAAATATAAGTTTATTAATACGTTGCCTACTTTTTCTCACAGAAGTTGAAAGAAGAGATTATTACCTTAGTAATATTTCGTTTATAGAAGAGTTTCTCAAACTGGGGAATATTGACCTAGCAAAAGAACATTTAAGGTCTGGCACTAAACTCTATGTAGATGAGAAAAATGCTATGATGTTAGTACAATTATTTTTAGACTATCATTATACTTCTGAAGCTAATCTTTTTTTTAATCTAGCTTATCCCAAATATATTCATTATAAAAGTATAATAATTAAAGAATCTGACAGATACAGAGAAGCACAAGAACATTTAATTGAATGGGGAAAAGTAGTATCTCATTTTCTTGATATAGATTCTATTATAGAAATCAGTAGAAATACTATTTTTCAAGGGGAGATTTTTGATAGTCATTATGAAGAAAAAAAAGAATACATTATTTTCAACCTTTTATATCAAGCTATAGATGAATGTTTGTTTATCAAAAACAACGATAAAGCAGTTTGCTATTTATCAAAAATGAAAAATGAAGTTGAACATACAACATCTATAAATAAAATATACATTGCTAGTGTAGTGTATAGAGTAACAAAGAACGAAAAAGAAGCCTTATCGTGGATAAAAGACGTAAAACAACCTTCAACTGTAGATGGAAAAAACATTAGATATATGCAGTCGTTTTCTGAATTCCACCCTTTGATAATCTATAATAGAGTATTAAATAAATGTGGCAATAGAGTAGAAATTACAGAGGCGATTCCTTCTGTTGAGAAAGATAGTGATGAAGAAGTTATAGTTGAGTTTGAACGAATGATTTGTTTAATGGTACAGTTAGAATCAAAAGAACTTTCTGATGAAACTAAGAGCAATATCATAAGAAGAATCATTCCTGTTGTTCGTTTTTATTACAAAGATTTATCACATAGAAATCAACATTGGAACAATATAAAGCGAGTACAAGAAGAATATTTTACTTTTTTTATAAAAAGCATAGTATCTAAACTTGAAATTGAGCAAATAGAAGAGGTTGCTAATTTTATATTCAAAGAATTTGTAGATACTCCAGAGCATTGGATTATGAATACTAAACGTATAATAATTAGCTCATTAGTAGATATAGGTTACAATAAAGAAGAGGCTAGAAAACAATTAGAGTTCATAGAACCATCTATGAGAGAAGATTATGAAATAGTGGATAGAGTACAAGATTTCAAAAGTCAAGCAAAGGCGTATTTTGACATTAAAGAATACGAAAGAGGAAAGTTTTGGCTCAAAGAAGTATTGAAAAACTCAATAGGAGTTGGCTATAAAAAAGATTATCAGTTTAGTAACTGGATTGACTGGCTAAAAAAGATAAATAAAAAGCAACCTTTATCTGCTATTGGAAGAATAAAATGGTTTTTATCTCATTTGGAATACATAAAAAATACCACAAGGGGAAGAGCTTACTGGAATGCTTCAAAAGAACTACTAGAAACTACATACGAACTTAATTTTTATGCTGGATTCATTCAATCAAAATGGCAACTAGAAAAGGGCTTAGTCAGCTTTGAAGATTCTATTGAGCTATTTATAGAATATTATATAAAACAAATCAAAAATAGAGAAGAATTTGTAAGTATTCTAAAACTATACAAAACTCTATATTTTTCTATCGTAGAACATCCATACTCTCTTCTTCTTGAACAAATATTAAATAAGGGATATGAACTTTTTGGAAATAAGTTTATTGAAAAGTATTTGTCAGATATTATTCTAAAAATAAATACTAAAGTCTTTGAAAAAGATAGAAATAGATTATTGTCTATTATAAATGATTTTCTGTCTTCAAACGAGATTAACTCAGAAAATTATTATTCTAAGTTAGAACTTGAAGAAGAAAGTCAAAACAGTTATCCTAGCAACTTGACATTAAAAAATGATGATGAAATAACAGAGAAAGAGCTTTTTGAAAGGATAACAAGCTATGAAGAATTTAAAGAAATAATAATACAAGAACAAAATACCTCACATTTTAACTGGTTGCCTTTTATAAAAAAAATATCTTCTACAATTACATTACCACAGTTAGAAGAAATAGTAAAACTAGTAAAAGGCAAAAATAAAGAAGCTGAATTATATTGTGAATTGAGTCAAATAGCCTTACAACTTAACAATAAACAGTTAGCAACAGATTTAGCTAACACAAGCCTAAATTTATCTGAAAGTTCAGGCTGGATAAAATACTATGACGGAGGAACAAGAATAAATGCCTTCAAGGCATTGAAAAATATAGATGCAAATTTGCATGAGGAAAAAGCATTTGATGTATTTTCAAATGACATCTTAAATAGTAGTTATTCAGCATCATATAGCGAATATCTTGAAGAGATAATTCCTTTGCTAGATGATAACTACAATGTAGAAGAGGTTTGGAATGAAATAAATGATTATTTGAAGAGATTGATGATAAATAGTAATCCTATAACTGATTTACCAAACATAGAAGTTACATCAAAGCCAATATTAAATACACTTGTTGATTACATAAATTATTTTTTAAACCATCCTGTTTTGGTAATACAAGAACAAACAAGAATGCTTATATCAGATTATATTACTCAAAATAATGAATATGCCTTAAGCAAAGTAATTGATAACCAAATAGATAACTATGCAACCATAGATATTTTGATGTATCTAGCTGAAAAAGAATCTAAGCAACTCTACAAACTAAAGGATAACCTTTTTAAATTCTCTCTCTCAAAAGACTACCATATACGAAAAAATGCAAGAAACCTACTGCTGCAAATAGGAGAAGCTGCTCACACAAATCAAAGTATTGACTTACAAATACCATTTACTTTTTTTGATAAAAGTAACGAGGAGGTGGAAAACTTGCTTAGAGTATTTCATCCTCTTATAAATACTTTGTCTTATCTAACAGGTATTTATGAGGATGATATATATGAAAAAGTTTATTCAATAATGAAAGAGATTGAAAACCTTAATGAGTGGACAGAAGAACATCTAGAAGAACTGAATTACCAATTAAAAGAAGTTAATCTTGGTTATTCTCATCTAAAACCAGTAGTAATTACAGCTAGAAAAGCCATAATGTATGTTGTTAGCGAACTTATTGATAGTGGGCATTTAGATGAAAGTCGAAATAAAGAGATTTTTCAAACTTACGACTACTCTGTTGATATTTCTCCTGTAATTAGTAAGCCTTCTTTTATACAAACTCTTAGAGAAGGCAATTTTGGTGGAGTAAATAAAAATTGGCTTGATAGAATAAATCAGTCTCCAAGACTTGCTGAATCTTTACAGAAGTTCAATAATATGAAAGTTATTGGAGAGTACACTATGGTAAAAAACTTAGATTGGGGAACACCAACAGAAGAGTATATTTCCTGTATTTCAACTAGTGAAGATGAAAACGATAGTTATTTTATATTTGGTTTGTTATTCCAATCTTTCACAGAAGATTACTACAAAATACAAGAAGAGGAGAATCATATAGTAATTATTAGAGATCATCTTTTTGAGAGACAACTTAATGTAAAATCTCGGTGGATTGCTATTAACCCAATGATTGCAAAAAAACTAGGATGGAAACCATGTAAATCAAAACTATTTGCCTGGCAAAATGCAGAAGGAGAGATAATGACTGAATCTATTTATTGGTCAAATGGAAATAGTATAATGCGTCCTCGTAAAGATGGAGAAACTGGAGAAGGTTGGTTTGTTATTGTTTCAGAAAAGGCTTGGATACAGATTAAGAGTTTGCAGAAAGGATTATTTATTCAGAAGAAACTAACAAGATTGCTTTACAAAAATCCTACTCTTGATAAAAGGCAAGTTTTTAGTGTAAGAGCTATTTGAGTTGTAGAAAAGCCTACTCATTCAGATAAAAATGTAACTATTTCAGATTTGAATTTATATAATATGAATTTGAGATTAGGAATAGGCTTTTTTTAGAAATACACAACAACAACTATCTAAAATTCAGTTTCCACAAAAAAATTAACTCGCTCTTTTGTTTTAGGATGTGTAAATTCTAAATATTCAGCATGAAGGTGCAAACGGTTTGTTTTTTTTCCATACAAATCATCGCCTATTATGGGAGCATTTAATCCGTTTTGGTGTGCTGCATGAACTCTCAACTGATGTGTTCTGCCTGTAATTGGATAAAAATGAATACGAGTTTTTCCTTCTTTGATTTCTAAGACTTCATATTTTGTTTGTGCTATTTTTCCATGTTCATAGCAAACTAATTGATGAGGGCGATTATTCAAATCTACACGCAAAGGCAAATCTATTACTCCTTTTTTTTCCTTCAAAATTCCATCTAATAAAGCAACATACCTTTTATTTACGGTTCGTTTGATAAACTGACTTTGCAGATGATGATAAGTTTCTTTGTCTTTTGCCACCAAAAGCAAACCAGATGTACTTTGGTCTAAACGATGAACTAACATTGAGTTTGGATGCTTTTTTTGCATCCTTGTCTGAACTGAATCTTTAATATTTCGCCCAGGAACAGAGAGAAATTCAGCAGGTTTATTTATCAATAAAAGATAATCATCTTCATAAACTGTTTCTAAAACTTTTCCTTGAGCAGGATTTGTTAGCATTGGATTTTCTTCTACTTTTAATCCTTCCAACATAAAACCCAAAATAGGCTCACATTTGTTGCGACACGAAGGATAAAATTCTCTATGTTTTCTGATTTCAGATTTGGGAGATTGTCCCCACCAAAACTCACCCAAAGCTATTGGTTTGAGATTATTTTTATAGGCATAATGCAAGAGTTTGGGAGCTGCACACTCTCCAGCACCAGCAGGAGGGGCAATTTCTAATTCTTTGCTAAAAATCGTCTGAAGACTTTTATAACTTCCTTTTGCATTCAGAAATTTATATTTATCAAACAGACGCTGTTGCAAATTATTACTTCGTTTTTTTCTTTCATTTTTGAGTGCTGCTATTTTATCAGTAAAAATTCTAAGTTGTTTTTGAGAAGTTTCTAAACGCTCTTCCCAGTCTTTTTTGAGCTTTTTAAAAAAATATTGTTGTTTGAGACTTTCCTCTTTTAATTCTTCCTTCAAAATTTCAAAATCAGTTTCAGACAATTTTGACGAAGCTGCATTTCTTTTTATTTTTCGTTCTCTTTTTTGCTCTCGTAGTTCTTTTTTAGATTCTTCTAATTCGGTATTGGCAAGTTGAATTTCTGTTTCAACCTGTTGCTTTATTTTTTTAAATTCTTGATTACTTTCTAACTCTTCTATTTCTCTATTTAGATGATTCAAAATTTCTTCTTCTTTTTTGAAAAAACCATCTTTTTTTAGCATATCATAAACAGGAGGAACAAAATAAGAATGGTCATTGCTATCAGCCAATTTGCCCGAATAAGCAGCCAAAAAGCCAAGTTTATTTTCCTCATTTTTCACTACCAAAACGCCAAACATTTTTCCAATTATTAAACCTTTATCAGTTGAGTTTAGACCAAAATTATGTTTCCAATCTTTTTGATTGATTAAATATTCTTGTACTTGTTTGGCAGCTAGTTTTACAATCGGATGAGCTTGATAATAAAAAGGAAATGTAAAACGGCTAGGTAGTTCTATTCCTACAATAGATTCTTTGAAAGGAGTAAAACGAGTTTTGTTTGTCATTAGAAGAGAGTGAAGTTTATTGGTTTTTTTGCAAAAATAGAAAAATAGTCGTTTTGAGTCTCAACTCAAAAGATTGATAACTCTGATTTTGTAGTAAATTCTTCAAGAAAACGCATTCCTTTATAAGAATTCCCTTTTTTATTTAGTTTTGGACTCCAAACAGCAATCGTATATTGATTTGGATGTACAGCTATAATTCCTCCTCCAACGCCACTTTTTCCAGGTAATCCAACCTTAAAAGCAAATTCTCCAGATTCATCATAAAAACCACAAGTTTGCATGAGTGCATTTATTCTTTTCGCTTGACTTTTGTTGAGTATCAAAAGATTATCAACTATTCTACACCCATTATTTGCCAAAAATAGAAATGCTTCTGAAAGTTCTTTACAGTTCATTTCCAAGGAGCAAAGGTCAAAATAAAAATCAAGAACATCAGAAGGTTCATTTTCAATATTTCCAAAGGATTTAATAAAATTACATAAGGCTACATTTCTAAATCCTATTGCTTTTTCTGATGCAGCCACTTCACTTGAGTAATTTAGTTCTGCATTATTAGAAAGACTTCTAACAAAAGCTAAAAAATCTTCTTTTGGATTTTCTAAATTACTAAGAAGAATATCAGAAATAACGATTGCACCAGCATTTATAAATGGATTTCTAGGTATTCCATTATCTACTTCTAATTGAACAAGCGAATTAAATGGATTTCCAGATGGCTCAACACCCAGTCTTTTCCATATTTTTTCACCCACTATTCTATAAGCCAAGGCAAGTGATAATACTTTTGCAATACTTTGAATAGAAAATTTATCAGACCAATTTCCAATTCCAAAACTCATTTGGTCAATCGTTGATATATGTATTCCAAAATTTTGAGCATTTACATTTGCTAATTCAGGAATATAAGAGGCTAGTTCTCCTTTATTTTCTGCAATTTTTATTTTTTGATATGTTTCTTCAATTATTTCTTTAAAATTCACTTCTAACGATTTTTTTAGTAAAATTCAATATGTGTTTTGCAATGTTGATGCAAGATAGATAAGTCTAATTTAACAATACAAATACTCTTTTTTAGGAGTTACAAAATTATGAAATTGGCAGATTAAATACTTGTCTTTAAGACAGTAAAATAGAATATAAGTAACTGAGCAAAATAAAACATATCTAAAAAAGAATTAGAAAATGGAAATTTAAACTGTCAAGACACCTTTGAGGTGTCAGACAGATTTTATTAACCTATAGATAATTTTGCCCAGTTACTTAGGTAAAACAATTAAAAATGTCCAAAGTTAGATGTGTTTGCTACATCCTTTCACTCAAAATTGTTTGTTTCACAATTAAAATGAGTAGATTAAGCCGTTATTTCAAATTGATTGATAAAACAAAACACACCAAACAATTATGTCTAAAAATAATCATAACACACAAATAAAGGGTTTTATAGAATCTGTAAAAGCAAAACAAGCTCATGAAGGCGAGTTTTTGCAAGCTGTTGAAGAAGTTGCAGAGTTTATTATTCCTTTCATAGAAGAAAATCCAAAGTACAAAAAAGCAAAACTCTTAGAACGTATGGTAGAGCCTGAAAGGGCTATTTTATTTCGTGTTCCTTGGCTAGATGATAAAAATGAAATTCAAATCAATAAAGGTTTTCGAGTGCAGTTCAATTCTGCTTTAGGACCTTATAAAGGAGGTGTTCGTTTTCATCCAAGTGTAAACTTATCTATTCTAAAATTTTTAGGCTTTGAACAGATTTTCAAAAACTCTCTTACTGGATTGCCTTTAGGTGGTGGAAAAGGAGGTTCTGATTTTGACCCAAAAGGAAAAAGTGATGAAGAGGTAATGCGTTTTTGTCAGAGTTTTGTAACCGAACTTTTTAGACATATTGGAGGAGAAACTGACGTACCTGCTGGAGACATTGGTGTAGGAGCAAGAGAAGTAGGTTATATGTTTGGTCAGTATAAACGACTAGCAAATGAATTTACAGGAACATTTACAGGAAAAGGCATAAAATGGGGAGGTTCACTTCTAAGAACAGAAGCAACAGGTTACGGACTTCTGTATTTTGTAAAAGAAATGATGGAACACAAAAAAGACTCTTTAGAGAATAAGACAGTTGTTATTTCGGGTTCTGGGAATGTAGCGCAATATGCCTGTGAAAAAGCGATGGAACTGGGTGCAAAAGTAGTTACTTTTTCAGATTCTGATGGGTATGTTTATGATGAAGAAGGAATTACAACAGAAAAACTAGAGTTTGTAAAAGAACTCAAAAATGAAAAAAGAGGTAGAATAAAAGAATATGCAAAGAAATATCCGTCTGCAAAATTCCATAAAGACAAACGTCCGTGGGATGTAAAATGTGATATTGCACTTCCTTGTGCTACTCAAAATGAATTAGAAGAAAAAGGTGCAAAAGCTCTTGTAAAAAATGGCTGTATGTTAGTTGCAGAAGGTGCAAATATGCCAACTACTTCGGAAGCAATAGATATTTTTGCTAAAAACGATGTCCTTTATGCCCCTGGTAAGGCTTCAAATGCTGGTGGTGTGGCTACTTCTGGACTGGAAATGACACAAAATTCACTTCGCTTATCTTGGACAAAAGAACGAGTAGATGAAGAATTGAAAGCAATTATGAAAAAAATACATGAGCAATGTGTAGAGTATGGAAAAGAAGAAAAAAAGAAGGAAAAGAAAGTAAATTATCTCAAAGGAGCTAATATTGCAGGTTTTGTTCGTGTAGCTGATGCGATGATTGAACAAGGTGTAGTATAATTTGATTTACATTTTTACTATAAAAAACGAATTGTTGTTTTATGCTGCAATTCGTTTTTTATTTCTTGTATTCCATTTACTCTACCCAACTTTTGTATGACCAATTATGCTTTTTTGGAAAACGATGGTCTAGACAATCAAATGTTTCTTGTACATTGAATATTTTTTGTTTTTCTTCATCTTTGGTAAATTCTTTATCAAAGCAATGCAGCAAACTAGATTTATCAACTATTTTATCTACTTGATGAGCTAATTTTTTGAAACAATACAATCCACCAAACATTCCATTTCCTATTGGATGATAATTTGAAAACTTACAACTAAGACAAGTTTTGATTTTGGTATTTTGTGGTAATAAACTCTGAATTTCTAGCAGTGCATCTTCAAAAGAATCGTAGTTTTTTTTGTTTTTGAAATCCCCAAAACCAGTTTTGAGTTCTAAGAAAACGTTTGTACCTTTTTCATTTCCTGTACTAATTTGTGCAATCATTTCCTCCATTTGTGGATTATGTTCGATGGCAAGTTGAATTTGAAATTTTACTTTCATTTCAAAATTAGTAAGGATTTTTGAGCCGTCTTGACATTTTTCCCATTCAAATTTATCATTTTTTTGATTATCAAATTCTGATATTTCAAGTGTTTCGAAGCATTGTCCTTCAAAACGAGTATCTCGCAATTTTATATGTAATGTACTTCCCAAAGTGGTTATTTTAGCTTTCTCTTCTCCAAATTTGTCTTTGTAAATAATTGGATAACTTAGTAAGTTCATCGTTTTTTTTTTATTGAGAATGAATAATTACAAAACTATACTTTGTTTTTTGTAGTCTTATTATCTATAAACTGCCAAATTCTTTTTGGTAAAATTGGTTGAAGAAGCTGTCCTAAATAAGTGGTTGGAAACTTTTCTTCAATTCCATATTCTTTTGGTTCTGTTGGCGGACAGGTATATGTTCCAAAAATTACGTCCATCAAAGGTGATATATTTGCATAATTTCCTCTATCTCTTTCCTTATCGTGATGCCAATGATGTAACTCTGGCGAACCAATTATTACTTTTAACATTCCGATAGAAAGTCTAACATTCGAATGAATATAAATTGCCCAAACTCCTCTAAAAGCAACTACAACAGCTAGAGTTTCCAAGTTAAAGCCCAAAAGCAATGCAGGCAAATTTATTATTCCTACTGTATAAATTGAATCAATGGGATGTTCTCTGTGTGCAGCCAGCCAATCTAACGTTTCGGTTGTGTGATGCACCTTATGAAAACGCCAAAGGAAATCAAATTGGTGTTGAAATCTATGTCCCCAATAAATCAGTAAATCACTTAAAATTAAAACTTCAAGTGATTGTAACCAAATTGGTTGTGCAGCTATTATTTCTCTAAATTGAAAAGAAATAGTTTCATCAATCCATACTCCAAAATAACTCAATACCTTCAAAACTAATCCACTCCATAAAAGGTATTGACCAACAAAATAACACAAATCTAAAAACCATTTGGGTCTAAATATCTTTTGATTTGGTTTGGCAGGAAATACTTTTTCCATTGGAATAAATACCAATGCTAAGAAAATCAAACTTGCTCCTGTTGCTAACAGAATATTCAAAAAACTCATCTTTAATTTTTGTTTTTCTTCTTTTCAGTTTTTTTTTCTTTCTTCAAACTATCAACCTCAAATAACTTTGGGTCTATTATTCGTCCTGATTTTGAGCTATACATTAAGTGTTTTTGTTTCTCTGTTAAATTGACTTTACTAGAATCTGTTTTGATTGTATCTTCATCAAATTTAATATCATCAATGAGTATCATTGATTTTGAAGATGAAAACATTCGTATATCTAAAGTATCAGCTTTTATAAATGTAGAATCTTGAGTTGTTTGTGTTACTGTTCCTCCATTTGGACTAGTCAATAAGTTTTCTGTATTGTTATAAATAAAATTATCAAAAGAACCATTTCTATACAATAGAAAAGCCGTTAGTAAAATAACAAAATTTACTAATGCAAACCCTTTAAATATAAATGACTTATTCATGTTTTTTAATTTACCTGACTTTTCCTAATCAATAATACTTCTCAATATAGAAAAAAGATTCATTTTTAATCAATCCCTTTCCCATTTTCGCCTCTTAATGTCTTCTTGTTTGATAATTTTCCAGTTATTCTCCTTTGCCATTCTGAAAAGTCGTTTTCGTAATTTTCTAAGATAAAATATTTCTCTACTCGTTTTCCTATAACTATAATGTTTCAAAATATCTAATTGAGCCAAAATATCATACGTCGCTGCACCACATCGCATACAAAAAAAAGCATAATCATAAGGCGCATGACCTATATAAGCAGACACAATACTATCAAAAGTTTCTTTTTGCTGAATGCTTATTGGAATGTAAATAATTGCTAGTTGAACACTATCTGGATGTTCTCCAAAGATGGCATAAAAACTAGGAACAGAGTGAATAGCGTAAGTACTATGTTTGTCTTTTTTGTTTGCAAACCAATGAAAACTCTCTCTACTTGGAAGAAAATTCAAAACTTTATCTTCCCCTACTTCAATGCCAACATGTCCTCCCAAGATTCCACCAAACCATTTTTGCTCTGTACTTTTATCACTTTTCAATAGTTTTGAGCCATATAAAAAATGAACTTTTAATAGTGTTGTGTCTTGAGAATAGCTTAGAAAGGATATAAAACAAAAAATTAGCGTTAGAATTTGTTTCATATAAATTTACCTAAAATTAATCGGACATTTTACTTCTTCTCTTCCTCGTGCCGAACGTCTTAAATCATATTTTGGCATGTAAATAAGGCTAATCTCATAACTTCCTCCCACACCAACAAGCGAAGCCAATGCAAAATCATAACTTACTCCGAATTGCCAATTTTCTACTTTTATACCACTCACTAAAGCAAGTGAAGAAGAAGGCAAAAGCTGTGTTCCACTACGAGTAGGCAAACCACGATACCAAGCACCTGCATACAAAAAATCCCATTCCCAATTCAGACCTGCATCTACCTGCAAAAATGGATTTTGATATTGAATAATTCCAGAAGGAACAAGTGTATGCTCATCGTTCAAAGCAATTCTATATCCTGCTTGCCCTGTCATTCGGATATTAAGTTGGTCTTGAATAATTGAAACTGAAATGTCTGGTTTTAAAAGATGATAAGCTGCAAATCCAATCCACATTTTAGAATTATAAGCCACAAATCCAGTTCCGAAATCAGGATAACGAAGTGTATAATTTCCATATTCTTCGGCTGTTATATTTCCACTCAACATCGCATCTTCGAAGCGCAAACCATCCATTCCCTGACTGCGTTGCCCATAGCTAAGTTGTCCTGCCATAGAAAGTTGCCAGTCATTTTGAAACTGAACTCTATAAGAATAAATAGCAGCTACTTCCAAATTATTTGCGTTCAAAGAACCTACTCTATCTTGTTTTATCCAACCTCCTAAAGCACCTCTTCCTGTTCCCAAATTATAATCAAATCCTCCAAAAAAAGACTGAATACCACCATTTACACCATACCATTGTTGGCGATACAAAACAGATGCTCTCCAATGTGGAACTGTTCCTGCCCAAGCTGGATTGACTGTCATGGGCGCACTCCAAATCTGTGTAAAACGACTATCCTGTGCCAAAACAGAACTAGAGAGAATATAAAAAAGTGATATTATACAAAAACACAGAACATAACTAACTGGATTTACTTTATTCATTTCAAAATTTAATTTTATCATTTTTATACTGTTTCTTAGTATTTAGCTAGAAGAATTATAAAAAGAACGCTCAAAATCATGATTTATTCACAAATTTATTGATTTCTAATTACTTTTTATCAAAATCTATAAACATTGTGTTGTTCTACAACTTGAATATGTATTACTAATTTAATTTTTCTGACTTCTCAAATCTAACTTCTGACTTTATTTTTTCAAATGACCAAAAATTCCTTTTTCGCTCAAAAAATCATTGATTGGTATCATCAAAACAAACGAGATTTACCGTGGCGTGATACCCAAAACCCATATAAAATTTGGCTTTCTGAAATTATTCTTCAACAAACAAGAGTAGCACAAGGAACACCTTACTATGAAAAATTTATTGAAAACTTTCCAACCGTTCAGCAGCTTGCAGCAGCAGACGAACAAACTGTTTTACGACTCTGGCAAGGCTTAGGTTATTATTCAAGAGCAAGAAACTTACATGCAGCAGCAAAATATATTTCAGAAGACTTAAACGGAGTTTTTCCAAGCAATTATTTAGATATAAAAAAATTGAAAGGTGTAGGAGATTATACAGCAGCAGCTATTTCTTCCTTTGCTTTTGACGAAGTGCAAGCTGTAGTGGATGGAAATGTATATCGTGTTTTGGCTCGTTTTTTTGGAATAGAAAAAGATATTACTTCAACAGAAGGCAAAAAAGAGTTTAGAGAATTAGCACAAAAATTAATTGATAAAAAACAGCCTGCTATTTATAATCAGTCCATCATGGAATTCGGTGCGTTACAATGTGTTCCCAAAAACCCAAATTGTAAAACCTGTCCATTACAAAAAAAGTGTACTGCTTTTGAGAATAATTTAATCGAAAAACTTCCCATAAAAGGAAAGAAAAACGTTTTAAAAGACCGTTTTATGCACTATTTTGTTTTTATACATGAAACAAATTCAGAAAAAAAAGTATTAGTTAAGCAAAGACAAGAAGGTGATATTTGGCAAGGATTAAATGACTTTTTTGTAATAGAATTTCTAAATAAAGACAAAAAGAATTTTGAACCAATAAAAGAATTAGAAATTCATTTAAAAGAAGATAACTTTGATTTTGATGGAATAAAAAACTCAGAGCAAAAACCAAAATCTATCAAATCTACTCATGAATCTATCATCTTCAAACATCAACTTTCTCATCGAACCTTGTATGCTAAATTCTATACTATAGAAATAAAAGACCCAAAAGAACAAATAGCATTTTGGAATAAATTAAAGAAAAAATATAATTTAGAAGAAAAAAATTGGCAAAACTTAGATAAAATCCCAAAACCAGTACTTATTAGTAAATATCTTGACTATTTAAGCTCGCATCTTTTCTAAGTATATTATTTTTTCGTATTTTTACGCTATATTATCAAATCAATATTTTTCAAAAAGGACGAAGTAAACCAAACTAATTTTTACATTCAATTTTATTAAAATAATCCTAAAATTATGGCAGGAGTAAATAAAGTAATCTTATTAGGAAATCTTGGGCAAGACCCAGAAATTCGTACCTTAGAAAATGGAACAAAATTAGCTACCGTTTCTATTGCGACTAGCGAAAACTATAAAGACCAATCGGGAGAGTGGCAAGAAAAAACAGAATGGCATCGCCTAACGATGTGGCGTTGGACTGCTGAAAAAGCAGAAAAACTTAAAAAAGGAGATAGAATTTATGTAGAAGGCAAACTGACTACTCGTTCTTGGGAACAAGACGGAATCAAAAGATATGTTACCGAAGTAGTAGTTAATGATTTGCAATTTGCAACAAAAGCAACTGATTCTAATTATAGTGGAGGTGTTCCGATGCCAACAGAAAATCCTTATGGAGGAAGTTCTAATGCTTCTTCATCTTCAAATTCTTCTTCTCAGAATACAGAAGTGGCAAGTGAGTTGAGTGGTTCTAGCAATCCTGAAGACGATCTTCCTTTCTAATCTAAAACTTAATTTTTACGACATTGAACGAGAGCGACAGTTTTAGTTGGAATATCATATCCATTTTAGACAACTTTTATAATTTAGATGTTCTTTTGCAAATAAACAGCATACAGGCTTCTAGTTTGGCGATGTATGGCTTCGAACTCTTTATTATACTTATTTTATTGCTGCTTTCGGGACTGATTTCAGGTTCGGAAGTAGCCTTTTTTTCTCTTACCACACAGCAATTAGAAGAATGTAAAGACAGCAAAAAATTAGTAGATAAAAAACTCTTAGAACTTCTCAGCAAACAAAAATTACTCTTAGCCACTATTTTATTATTAAATAATCTAGTAAATATTGCTATTGTAATTGCTTCTACCTACATGATGTGGCAGATTTTTGGGCGTGAAGAAGAAGGAATTGTAGTCGTTATCTTGACAGCTATTGTTACGGCAGCTATTGTATTTTTTGGAGAAGTCGTTCCTAAAGTTATTGCTCGTCAGCGTTCACTTTTATTTTCTAGAAGTGTTGCTCGTCCAATGGCTTTTGCAATTACTATTTTTCAACCTGCTGCTTGGATACTTGCTTTTATGGGAGAAAGATTAGAAAAAAGTGTCAAAAAAGGACAAAATCAAACTCCTATTTCGGTAGAACAACTCAATAAAGCCTTAGAGCTTACCACCAACAACGAAGCAGCTAAAGAGGCCAGACAAATTTTGAGAGGAGTAATTAATTTTGGTCAAATCAATGCCAAACAAATTATGACTTCTCGTACAGAAATCACAGCCGTAGAATATTCGACTTCTTATGATAATCTTTTAGAAACAATCAAAGAAAGTGGTTATTCAAGAATTCCGATTTATAAGGAAAAAATGGATGATATTATCGGGCTGCTTTATGCAAAAGACTTGTTGGCTCACTTGAGAAAAGGAACTGATTTTGAATGGCAAAAATTGATTAGAGAAAATGTTTTTTATGTTCCTGAAACCAAAAAAATAGACGACCTTTTTCAAGATTTTCAGACCAAACATATTCACATGGCAATCGTAGTGGATGAATATGGGGGTACTTCTGGACTTGTTACTTTAGAAGATGTCATCGAAGAAATTGTAGGAGAAATAAATGATGAATTTGATGATGAAGAAGAGCGTTTGTTTATCCGTACAGCAGAAGATGAATATATTTTTGAAGGAAAAACACTGTTGAGTGATTTTGTAAAAGAATTCGAATTACATGGAAGTCATTTTGATACTGTAAAAGGAGAAAGTGAATCTATTGGTGGATTGATGCTAGAACTTTTTTCAAAAATGCCTATGCGAGGAGAAACAAAAGAATTTCCTCCCTTTGAATTTGTTATAGAATCGGCTGATAGAAAGCGAGTAAAGAAAGTAAAAGTCCGAATTTTACAACGCCACGACCAAAAAGAAGAAGAGTAACAATTAGAATGGTAAATGAATTAATACTATCTATTTATTGTAAACTATTTATTAATTTGCTAAAATATTCTTATTTTAAATAAACTCTAATTTACCATTTACAATTCATTAAATGTCTGATGCTAAAAACATTGTAATAGATGATATAGAACAACTTTTTAAGTTGCACTATGTGCCTATGTGTAAGACAGTGTATAGAATGGTAAAAGACGAAGCCATTGCAGAAGATATAGTTCAAGATGTATTTTTTAATTTTTGGAAAAAAAGAGAACAACTAACCATCACAACTTCCTTAGCTGCCTATCTCAAACGTTCTGCTACCAACGCAGGTATAGATTATCTTCGCAAAAAACGTCCAACTTCAGACCATGCACTTGATATTGACGAACCTATTTACCAACATTTGGCAGTAGATTCTAGCCAAAGCGACGAAAATATCCGAACAGAAGAGCTAACCAATCATATTGAAGCTGCTTTAGAATTACTTCCTCCACGCTGTAAAGAAGTTTTTATGCTCAATCGTTTTGAAGAAATGTCATATCAAGAAGTAGCAGATACCTTAGAAATTTCTGTCAAAACAGTAGAAAATCAAATAGGTAAAGCATTGAAAATTATGCGAGTAGCCTTGAAAGATTACTTGCCTTTGTTGGCTGCTTGGTTGTTGTATTAAATGTTGAATTATTTATTATGTTGTCAATATCTGTATAACACCTCAAAGATATTTTGAAGATTTAAACTTCTACTTTCTAATTATTTTTTAGGTGTATTTTATTCTGCTCAATTACTTAAAATCAAGAAGCAAACTTTACAAGGTTTTGATGCAATCGTTGTCCTTTTTTTCCTGTAATCAAATTTTTGATAGAAGTCAGAAAAGGAACAGAAGGAACAGAAGCCATAATCTTTAAATCAGTAAAAAAATCTGTTTGTTCGTCTAAGAAAAGCAAAACCCTTTCGATAGAATTATTCTGAAACATATCCGTAAAAATGCGTTGAATATCTTCTGGATTACGTTCCATAATATTTAAAATCATTTTATCATACGTTTCAAATTGCTTATTAAACTTCTCTTCATAATGAGGCTTACCTGTTTTTTTCCACGCATTTACTCTACATTCGGCATCTCTGTACATTCTTAAAAAAGCATATCCTGTACTTGGCTTTGCTCTTCCTGCTTTTGTACCTAAATAAATTATATTCTTTGCCTTTGGTTGCTCAAATTTAAAATCTGTCATCGGAATTACGCCATACTCTTCTTCCAAAATTCTAAAACCATTTACTTTGAGTTTCGTAGCCATATAAGTTTCTAAGCGTACTTTATAAAGTTCTTTATTTTCTAAAAGCTCTCCTGAAAAAAGCGTATATTCTACTAATGCCTTTGTAGGAGAAAATGGTAAAATATAGACAAATTCTACTGCATTTCGCTGTGGCAAACGCATATCAAAAAGCTGTGCCGTATTTTTATCAAAAATAGATTCATCAGTTTCGACTAGGTAACCAAAAAAATGCTGTAACAAAGAATGATAGTCATTACTTTTTGGAGGAATATCTTCTTTTGAGAAACGAGAATCAAACACATATTCAGAATTAAATGTTTTACTTTCAAATTCCTTTGTCAGTTTTACTTCGGCTTGTGTATCAGAAATTGATAATACTTCACTTACTTCTGCTTGTAAAAATTCTATATTTTCAAATTCAGAGAGTTTTGCATTGACAAAGTTATAAAAATCAATACCACGAATCATTTTATACTTTAAGGAGTTTAGTGTATCTGTTTTATCAATTTTGGGAGCAATAAAACGAACTTTTTGCCATTCTTTATACACCAAAATATCAAAATCTGTTTTTTGATTTGTCCAAAATGACCACGATCGATTATTTGTATCTTTCTTTTCTTTATCAATAACTAAAATCTTTTTTTGAGATAAATTTTTGTCTTTTGAGATTTTATAAAGCAACATCAATGCTGCTGCTCCTCCCCCTGTAAATATTATATCGTAATTCATTAAATGCTTTGTGTAAAAAAATGTATTAAGTAACTGGGCAAAATTATTTATAGGTTAACAAAATCTGTCTGACACCTCAAAGGTGTCTTGACAGTTTAAATTTCCAGTTTCTAATTCTTTTTTAGATCTGTTTTATTTTGCTCAGTTACTTATAATTGCAATTCCATTTCTAAAACTGACTTTCTTTGAATTATGTTTATCTATATTCAAGCTAAAAAATTGTTTTTAGGTTTCTTTTCGACGAACTTGTTTTTTGGATTGATTAAAATGATTCAAAAATAGATTTTTCAAAGCTCCTCTATTTTTTGTATTTTTGTAAGCTAGTTTAACAACAAAGATATATTTAAAATCCCTTTTTAAAAGGTTAGAAGTTAGGTTTTTCAGTTGATGATTACTACTCATGACTGATAACTGAATAACTGGTAACTGACGACTGATATGAACTATCCCTCCAAATTAGTAGAAGATGCTGTAAACGAAATTTCTCGTTTGCCTGGTATTGGTAAAAAATCAGCTTTGCGTTTGGCTTTGCATCTGCTCAGACAAGAAGTACAAGATGTAGAAGAATTGACCAAATCACTGATTGCCCTTCGTGAAAAAACAGTTTATTGCAAAAAATGTCATACTATTTCAGATACAGATATTTGTAGTATTTGTAAAAGCCCAAAAAGAGATGAGAGTTTGATTTGTGTTGTAGAGGAAGTTCCTGATTTGTTGGCTATCGAAAATACGGCACAATATAATGGATTGTATCACGTTTTGGGAGGAGTTATTTCGCCTATTGAGGGAATTAGTCCATCAGATTTGAACATTGACTCTTTATTAGACCGAACACAGAATGGCGTAAAAGAAGTCATCTTAGCTCTTAATGCTACAATGGAAGGGGATACAACAGCCTTTTATTTAACTAAAAAGCTAAGAAAACAAGGGGTAAAAGTGAGTGGGATTGCTCGTGGAGTTCCTATTGGAAGCGAACTAGAATATACAGATGAAATCACATTAGGAAGAAGTATTGCCAAACGAATTATGTTTGACTAGCTGAAATAATATTATAAAACAGCTACTTCAAAACCTTTTTCTGGGATGCGAATTTCTTCAACTGTTCCACTGCCTCTAGTTATTTCTGTCCAGTTTTCTATATCAAAAGAAAAAACAACTAGACTACAAGGACTAAGAAAGCCATAATCTTTTTCAGCCAATAGATAAATTAGTGCAGAAACAGCAGGGTTATGATTCACTAAAAACAAATTATTGATAGAATTATCATCAATTTGATTAATAAAACGCAGCAAATCTACTTCTGAACATTGATACAAATCCTCCTCTATTTGGATTTGAGAAGGTGGATAGTGCATTCCATTTGCAATAAGACGAGCTGTAGTTTGCGCCCTAACAGCTATACTACTCACTATTTTGTCGACTTCAAAATTTTCTTCATATAGAAGCTGTCCCAAACGCATTGCATCTTGGATGCCATGTTCTGTGAGTTTACGTTTTGAATCTGGGTTCGAAAGGCTATATCCTTCCGTTTGTGCATGACGAATCAAAAATAACTTTTTCATAAATAAGATAAGGATAGTAATTTGATAATAAATTTTCACAAAACTAAGACAGTATTGTAAAAATTTAAGATACAAATAATTGTCTGTTTAATCAAACAATTTAACATTTTGAATAACTATAAAACCTAGTTGTAAACCTATCTTTGATAGTAGATTTTCTAGTCATCGAAGCCTTCTTTTCTGATACGCAAACGAGGACGTTTTGGAGGAGTGCTTTTTTCTACTTTGCCAAAGGTAATATTTTTTTTACTTTCTTGATTTTTGTCTTCTGCATTTTTTGTATCAGAACCTATTTTTTTTGTAGTAAAATCAGCTTCTGATTCTTCTATTAACTCTTCTGTTGTTTTTGGTAGAGCTTTCATTTTGGCCTTTAATTGTGCCAAAGCATCTTGTGGGGAAGGCAAATCTGGCAACGCTGCTGCATTTTTACCTAGTACTTTTTCTACTTCATCATCAACATTATCATTCAAATTAGCTACATCTTCATACGATTGAGCTAGAGCTTCCTGTTCTTCCACTTTCATTTTCATATCTTCTAGCATGTTATTCATGCTATTATTACTAATCGAAGACATTCGCTCATTCAAACGACGGCTTGTTTCAGAAAGACGTGAACGTACTTTGAGTGTTTTGAGTTCTCCTTCCCATGTATTTATCTGAGTACGAATTTTTTGAATATCTAATTCTAATTTACGAATCATGTTTTCATAAGCACGTAAGTTTTGTTCATTTGCAGAAGAAACTCTCAAAATTTGGTCTTTTTGAGCAAGTGCTTTAAGCGCATAACGGTCAGCTTCATCCATAGAAATATCGCCTTGTTCTGCTTTAGCTATAAATTGCATTGCTCGTTGTTCGTACTGGTCTGCTGCTCGGTGTGCTTGCTGAACATCTCTTTTTGTACGAATGGCAAGGGCTTTCATTTCGGCAAGACTTTTCATGCTTTCGGCAAGGTCTTGTTTCAAATCCTTTATAGATTGTTCGGTAAGCGCAACAGGGTCTTCTACTTTATCAAGTTTGGCGTGTGCTTTAGCTTTTCCAACATTAAAAAGACGTTTAAAAAATATCCACATATATATAGAACAATTACGAATTAAAAATTACGATTATGATATACCTATTACAAATAACTTAGAGATATTCATTTCAATAAAATCCCCTTCTCGTTAGTTTGAGATAGGACATTAATCTATTTTTTATCTAATCAATTTATAAAAAGCTTATCCCTTTGCAAACGTTATACGATTAGCAATAGTTTTTGATTTCTCTTAAAACCTTCAAATCTATTTTAATCTACGACCTCTATTTTTCAAATTTTTTCTTAAAAAAAGAATAGGCTTCATTTACTTTTTGAGATTGCTCCACTGCCCAACGCTGCTTTTTTGGGTCTGCTTGATGACGGTCTGGATGATAGGCTTTCATTAGTTTTTTATAAGCCGTTTTGACTTGCTCAAAAGAAGCACCTTCTTCAAGACCTAAAGTATGATAATAAATTCTTTCTTTTGGATTTGCTTTTGGTGCAGTAAACTCATATTCTGTATCAAAATTACTAGAATAAGTGGTGTCATCATTTCCTAAAGAACCAAATTCTTTTTCGTATTCATCTTCAATAGCTTTCATATAATCATCATCTGAAAGTCCATTTTTTTCTAGGAAGTCATTGGTTGTAGAGCGAATAATATTTTTTAATCTGTCGAAGAGCATAGTTTTTATATTTTGATAGGTCACTTGTGAGGACACAAGCAATGGTAATTTGTAATTGTACAACGAAAGTAATGCTACAAACGTTTTCAGCACCTTATTTGAAAGTTAGTTGAGAAAAAGGTGTAGAAATTTCATTTTCAATTAAAAATAATCAAAATTATTGTATTTGTTAGTATTTGAAGGTTATTTTTAAACAGTAAAGCTCATCACTAAGAAAAGGTATGTCTTTTTCCTACGAAATACGCTTGATATTACTAATTGTTTCTGTTGGGTCAGACGAAGAAAACACAAAGTTACCAGCTACCAAAACATCAGCTCCTGCGTCTACTAATTTTTTAGCATTTCCTGCATTTACACCTCCATCAATTTCGATAAGAGCTTTTGAACCTGTTTTTAAGATAAGTTCTTTTAATTGACTTACTTTTTTATAAGTCTGTTCTATAAATTTTTGTCCTCCAAATCCTGGATTTACCGACATCAAACACACTAAATCAGTTTCTTCAATTACATTTTCTAACTGGGAAATAGAAGTGTGAGGATTTACTGCAATTCCTGCTTGACAACCTAAATTACGAATTTGTTGAAGATTTCTATGTAAATGCTGACATGCTTCGATATGAACAGAAATAGTGTTTGCACCAGCACGAGCAAAATTATCTACATATTTTTCAGGATTGACAATCATCAAATGAACGTCTAAATGTTTTTTGGCGTGTTTGGCAATCGCCTCACAAACAGGAACTCCAAATGAAATATTGGGAACAAAAACACCATCCATAATATCAATATGAATCCAATCAGCTTGACTTTTGTTGAGCATTTGAACCTCATTTTGAAGGTTAGCAAAATCGGCAGCGAGAATAGAGGGAGCGAGAAGCATAAATTTCTTTGATTACGAATTAGGAATTATGGATTACGATTTAATTACAAATTACGATAATTCAATCATAAACTTCAAATATCAACTAAAACGAAGTTGTAAATTTAATTTAAAAAATAACTCTCCATTTTTTTCGGAATAAAGCTGTCCAAAACGGTGTCTAGTTGTGGAAGGCGTATCTAATTTGATATTTTCAAACAAATAATTTTTAAGATTTTCCATTTCTACAATATGAAAACCTAGACAATCGCCATTATTTTTCATTATGATTGTTCCATTAGATTGATATGCGCCGTCCCATTTTGTTCCTGCAAAGAAACCTAAGAGAATACTTATTAGAAGGTTTTTGATTTTATTCTTTAATAAAACCTCTTGGTCTTTATCCTTTCCTATAATTTTCTTTGTGATTTTTTTGATAGAAGAAATACGTTTTTTATAAAAACAAAGCAGAATTTTGCCCATTAATTTTGGCATTTCACTATCAATCATTTTGAGATTAAAATCCATTGTATCTCTTTCTGCTCCTAGATATTCAAACGTTCCTCCTAATTCCTCAATTTTATTTATTCTATCTTTTAATTTTGTTCTTGTATTTATTTGATTTACTTCATCAATAATAGTCTTATTGTTTATCTTACTGCCTTTTTCTATGCCATTTATCTTGAATATAAAATTTGTATTTCCAGACGCATTTAATAGCGTTGGTTTACTTCCTAAATATGATTTTATTCCAAAGCCTTCGTTTTCTTTTTGTATAATTTCATTTTCTATATCCAATAAAACATCAGCTTTTTGATTGCTACTTCCACCTTTTATTTTTTTACAATTTTCTAATTTTTCTAAATGCTTTAAAAGATTCTTAGCAACAGCTTCGACAGCATCAACTGCAACACTATTTCCCAACTGTTTTATAGCTTGTGTTTTGCTAACAGGAAACTCAAAATCATCTGGAAATCCCTGCATTTTTTTAGCTTCGATATATGATAATCGTCTTAATTCTCCATCAACCAAATAATTATCCCAATTTCTACGGTCTGTAATATCCGAACCACGCCCACCTACACGAATCGTAAAACCAATTTCTCGGCTACACTGACCTTGCCAAACATCACTCATCGTAAATTTTAGAGGAATAGGAGGAGGAAAGGAAAAGCTATTCATAAAACTATCATCTCTAAAGCCAACTATAAAAACTCTTGGTCGTAGCTGTGGCAATCCATAATCTGATGCATGAACAACTTTATAATAAAAAGAATATCCTAATTCATTTTCAAGAATATTTCGAATGATTTTAAAGGTTTTTCCTTTGTCGTGCGTAACCAAACCACGAACATTTTCTAAAAAAAATGCCTTTGGTCTTTTGGCTTCCAAAATTTCGGCAATATTGAAAAACAGATTTCCTCTTTCTGAACTATGATTATCTGCAAAGCCTCGTTTATATCCTGCTTGGCTAAATGGCTGACACGGAAAACCAGCACAAAGAACATCAAAATCAGGTAAATCCTTTGGACTTATTGTTCTAATATCTTTATTAAAAAGGTCGTTTTCAAACAGTTTAGGAGATGTTTTTTGATAATTTTCTTGATAAGTAAGACGTGCAAAATCATCAATTTCAGAAGCAAAAACACATTCTCCTCCCAATCTGTGCATTGCCAAATGAAACCCACCAATTCCAGCAAATAAATCTATAAATTTGAATTTCATTCGTTACTCTGACTTATATAGAAAGGAAAAGGCGTGCCTTTTCCCTACAATAATACTTCTGACTTCTTATTTCAAAACTTTATTTAGCATAATGCACAGCTCGTTTTTCACGAATAACTGTAACTTTTACCTGTCCTGGATATTGCATTTCGGTTTGAATTTGCTGTGAAATTTTGAATGCAATTTCATCGGCTTTATCATCCATTACATTTTCAGCATCTACAATTACACGCAATTCTCGTCCTGCTTGAATGGCATAGCATTTATTTACGCCACTATACGAAGTTGCCAAACTTTCCAAATCTTGCAGACGCTTGATGTAGGATTCCATTGTTTCACGTCTTGCCCCTGGTCTTGAACCCGAAATAGCATCACAGGCTTGGATAACGGGCGAAAGCATTGAAGTCATTTCAATTTCGTCGTGGTGCGCTCCGATTGCATTACAGACTTCTGGGTGTTCTCCATAACGTTGGGCGAGTTCCATTCCCAAAATAGCATGTGGTTTGTCTGGATCTTCAGTACATACTTTTCCAATATCGTGTAAAAGTCCTGCACGCTTGGCAAGTTTTACATTTAAGCCCATTTCTGTTGCCATAGTGGCACAAAGGCGAGTAACTTCTTTGGAATGTTGTAATAAATTTTGTCCATACGAAGAACGAAAACGCATCTTTCCAACAAGTTTTATTAATTCCAAATGTAACCCATGGATTCCTAATTCTATGACTGCTCTTTCTCCTAGTTCTATGATTTGTTCTTCTAGTTGTTCTGTTGTTTTGGCGACAACTTCTTCAATTCTGGCTGGATGAACTCTTCCATCTGCTACCAAACGATGCAAAGAAAGACGAGCAATTTCTCTACGTACTGGGTCAAAACCCGAAATAGTAATTGCTTCTGGTGTATCATCAACGATAATTTCAACGCCTGTTGCAGCTTCTAAGGCTCTGATATTTCGCCCTTCTCTACCAATAATTTTTCCTTTAATGTCGTCGCTTTCCAAATGAAAAACAGAAACACAGTTTTCAATCGCATGTTCGGTGGCTGTTCTTTGGATAGTAGAAAGTACAATTCTTTTGGCATCTTTAGTGGCTGTAAGCTCGGCATCGCTCATAATTTGGCGAATTTTGGCAGTTGCTAAGGTGTGCGCTTCTTTTTCTAAAGATTCGATAAGTTGATTTTTTGCTTCTTCAGCAGAAAGTCCTGATACTTTTTCTAGTAAAACAATTTGTTCTTTTTCTAATCGATTTGCCTCTTCAAACTTCACCTCAACAGCTTCCATTTTTTTATACAAATCATCTTTTCGCTGTTGGTGCTTATTGATTTCTTTGTTTAAAAGTTCTTGTTCTTTGCTTAAAGAAACCTCTTTTTCTTTTAATTTGAGTTCAATTTGTTGGAAACGTTGCTCTTGTTTTTTGAGTTTTGCTTCTTGTGAAGCTACATTTTTTTGTCGTTTGTTGGATTCTCTTTGATGTTCTGCTTGAAGTTTCAAAAAGTGGTCTTTGGCAGATAATTCTTTTTCTTTCAAAAGATTTGCAGCATCTGCTTTTGCTGTTTGTAAGATTGATTTGGCTTCGTTTTCTGCTTTTTCTTTCAGACTGTTGAGAACTTTAATGAGCAAAAAACGCCCTATCAAAATTCCTACAATCAAAGCTACAATAGCCGTAATTGTGATTTCAAGATACATTATATATATTTTCTTTAGATTGAATGAATAAGAATAATTACGAATTAAAAATTACGAATTACGAATTAGATAATACACTCTAACTATTTAATAATAAGTAATTTACACTTCGTGAATTTAAAAAAAACAGATTCATTTCCCTAAAAAAGAATAAATAATCTAACCTAGATACAAGAAGTATAAGCATCTATAAGCAAATTTATAGATAAAGTTATATACAAAAGACTGTTCGAAACCCTAAGGGTTTTGAAAACCCTTAGGGTTTAAAATATTCTTATAAATAATTTTTTATGTTTCTATAAAAAAACTTTAAATTAATTTTATGTATAATCAACTACTAATCAAGGTTTTATGTCGATTTTTAGTCGTATTTTATTTTGCTATATATGGAAAAATCATTTTTCGATAATGATTTCTTGTAGTTGTAATGTCAGTATTATTTCCCTTTATTTTTAGAGAAAAGTAAATCTAAATCGAATACACTTTAAATTTTCTAATAAATAAAGAAGTAAACAAATTAGATGATACAATCTACAAATTTAGCTTAGATAAAACGATTATGAAAATAGTTTTTTTGGTTTTTTGATAATTTTTGAAAATAATTATTTTACCAAACGTATTCCAGTATATTGCCAACGTTTGTCAGCATGAAAAAAATTGCGATACGAATACCTTGAATGATTTGGTGCAGTTGCTTCCGAACTTCCACGCAAAACAAGCTGATTTATCATAAATTTTCCGTTATATTCACCTAAAGCCCCCTCATCTTTTTCAAAATTTGGATAAGGTTGGTAGGCAGAGCGTGTCCACTCCCAACGTTTGCCCCACTCAAAAAACTCGTTTGCAACTTCCCATTCGTATTCGGTTGGAAGTCGCATGTTTCTAAACTGTGCGTAGGCTTCGGCTTCATAAAAACTGATATGACACAAAGGCGCATCTAAATCTAGTTTTTGTAAGCCGTTTTCTGACTGATTAAAATCATATTTGAACCATTCATCACTTTCTTTAAACCAATACAAAGGAGCTTTTAAATCGTTTTGCTTTACAAAATCCCAACCTTCAGCAAGCCAAAAATTAAAGTTTTGATAACCTCCTGCATTGATAAATTCTAAATATTCTCTATTGGTTACAAGATTATTAGAAATTTCAAATTCTTCTACAAAGGTACGATGCACACCTTTTTCATTGTCAAAATAAAATTCTTCATCTGTATTTTTTTTATTATCTGATTGAAAACCAATTTGATAAATTCCTTCTTTTATTTTTATAAAATCTTCTTGCTCTTCTTCACTTGAGGAAAAGGCATGCCTTTTCCCTACAAATACCGTAAAATCATTTATTGGCATCTTTACGGCAGGAAAAAGTGGATTATTTCCTAAAACATATTTTATATCAGTTACCAATAATTCTTGATGCTGCTCTTCGTGATTAAGTCCAATAAAAAGACGTTTTTTTATTTCTGCTTCTGCTTCATTATCAAAACTATTATTTTGATTATTTTTTTCTAATTCCTCAAAAAACAAGGAAAGCGAACTATCTACATACTTTCTGTATTCATAAATTTCCTTTGTCGTCGGACGAGTAAGGTTTCCTCTATCGGTTCTCAACACACGCTTACCCACCGTTTCATAATAACTATTGAATAAATAATTATAGTCTTGATGAAAAACTTTATAATTTTTGAGGTAAGGAATAAGTAAAAAGGTTTCGAAAAACCACGTCGTATGCGCTAAATGCCATTTTGTAGGACTTACATCAGCTATCGGCTGAACAACAAAATCCTCTGGCTGCAAATCTTGACAAAGTGAAAGCGTTCTTTGACGAGTTTGATTGAATTTTGAATGGAGGTTTTTGTAGAAGTCTTTATTTATATTTTTTTCTAGTGTTTCTGTGGTTTGCATAATTGAATATTTTTATGGCTTTAATTCTTTGGAAAGACTACTGTTTTTTGATTGGTTTTGTTTTGAATAGAAATAATATTTTGCTGTTTTGTAAGTCCAAACATTGACAAAATTATTTAAAAAATCAATTTACAAACTTACTTTTTATTCAAAATCATTTTTTACTTGTTTTATTTATTAAAAATGTTATTTTTGTAAGACTTCACAATTTATAACTATTTTTCATACAACTATGAAAGCAACTGAATCAAAAATACAAGAATTTCTATCTTCCAACAAAACACAATTTGTAATTCCCGTTTACCAACGAAATTATGATTGGACAACTTCTGAATGTAAACAACTTTTAGATGATATATTAGAAGTAGGTTCGAATAGAGAAACAATAGCACATTTTATAGGAAGCATAGTTTATGTGCATGATGATGTTTATACAACATCAAGGATTAAGGAATTGATTATTATTGATGGACAGCAACGACTTACAACACTTACACTTATCTATTTAGCTTTACATAGATTAGCAAAGGATATAAATGATGAAGGTTTAGAAAATGAAATTCATGAAACCTATTTGATAAATAAATTTGCCTCAGAAGATGAGAAGTTAAAACTGAAACCTACTGATAATAATGAAAAAGCATTAAAATATTTGATTCGAAGTACAGAAGAAGAGGATTTTCCAGACTTTTCAAAATTAGTAGAGAATTTCAATTATTTTAAAGGAAGAATAACAAAAGAAAATGTTGAAGTAGTGTTACAAGGTCTTTCTAAACTTATGTTTGTAGAAATTTCTTTAGATAGAGACAAAGATGACCCTCAACGTATTTTTGAAAGCCTAAACTCTACTGGTTTGGAACTTTCACAAGCAGACCTTATCAGAAATTATATTTTGATGGGACTAGATAGAAAAGACCAAAACAAAATTTACAGAGATTACTGGCAAGTGATAGAAGATTTTGCAAAAGATGAAAAGACAAATATCAGTAAAGTATCAGATTTCATTAGAGATTTCTTGACCCTTGAAAATAAAAAAATACCTAATAAAGGAAAAGTATATTTAGAATTCAAAATCAAATACCCTACTTCTTCTTTAGATAATTTAGAAGACAATTTAAGACAACTCAAATCATTAGTTCGCTATTATAACAAACTTGTCAATCCAAAAAATGAAAAAGATAAAGATATTAGAAATCAATTAGAGTATATTGATAAGTTAGAAATAAATGTTTCTTATCCTTTCTTGATGAAAGTATATGAAGATTATTCGAATGGGATTATAGACAAAAATACATTTCTAAGCGTCTTAGAGTTAGTTCAATCTTTTACTTGGAGAAGATTTATTGTTGGTTTGCCTACCAATGCTCTCAATAAAATATTCATGATATTATATGATAAAATAGAAGATGATTATTTGTATTCTATTCAGAAGTATCTTATGCAACGTCCAGGAGTTCAACGTTTCCCTAAAGATACAGAAGTGATAGATGCTTTGAAAGTAAAAGATATGTACAATGTTCAATCTAAAAATAGAACCTACTTTTTAGAGCGTTTGGAAAATCATGAAAATAGAGAGCCTGTTTTAATTGATAATAACCCCGAAATTACTATCGAACATATTTTTCCCAAAAACCCCGATATGAAATGGAGAAAAGAACTTAGTGAAGATGAATATAAATTCATGATGGAGAATTATTTACATACAATTTCAAATCTTACTCTTTCTGGAAATAATGGAAAACTAGGCAATAAAACATTTGAAGCAAAAAGAGATTTACCAGAAGCAGGTTATAAAGACAGTAGATTATGGCTGAATCGTTATTTGGCAAATGCAGAAAAATGGAATCGTCAAGAAATTGAAAAACGTTTTGAAGTTATCGCAGAACGTTTTTTGCAAATTTGGGAATATCCATCTATTGAAATTGAAGAGAATGACGAACAAGAGGAAGCTAATATATTTGATGCTGATACTCCAAAACATAAAAAACTTGAATATGCCGTTTTCTTTGACGAAAAAATTAAGGTAAAACAGGTAGCTAAATTGTATGTAGAAGTAATAAAACGTTTATTTGACTTACAACCAGAAACCTTTTTTACTACAGATTTAGGTGAAAAATTATCTCTAACTAAGAAAGAGAATAAATCTAACTTACATCTATCTGCAACATTAAATGACTCCTATTATATTGAAACAAGACTTGATAATGTTACAAAATTTGAGAGAATCAAATACGCTCTTACAGCTTATGATTTAGAAGATGCCTTATCAATAAAATATGCAACAGAAGAATAAAAACTAAAAAACCCTAAGGATTTTCAAAATCCTTAGGGTTAAAAAAAAATCAATACAAAATACGAAAACGAATTGTATCTTCAATATCTTTGAGTTCTTGAATTACTTTTTCATTGTATTTTTGATTGATGTCTGTAATTACATAACCAATTTTCTCGTTGGTTTTAAGATACTGACCTACAATATTTACTTCATTTTTGGCAAAAATCTGATTTATCTTAGCCAAAATACCAGGTACATTTCTATGAAGGTGCATCAAACGATGAGCATTTTGAAGCTTTGGAAGTTGTAGCTCTGGGAAATTTACACTAGAAAAAGTATTTCCTGCATTGATATAATCAACCATTTTATTAGGAACAAACTGTGCAATATTTTCCTGTGCCTCAACTGTACTTCCTCCTACATGTGGCGTAAGAATGACATTTGGAATCTGACGCAATTCTGAAATAAACTCTTCTTGGTTATTTTTTGGTTCTTCTGGATAAACATCAATGCCTGCACCCAAGATTTTTCCACTTTTAAGGTTTTCTACAAGAGCAGGAATATCAACTACTTGTCCACGAGCTAAGTTCATAAAGACAACACCATCTTTCATCAAATCAAACTGTTCTTTTCCAATGATATTTGAGTTTTCAGTGCGTCCATCAACATGCAAAGAAATTACATCAGCAATGCCCAAAAGCTCTTCTAAAGAAGTACACATAGTTGCATTTCCTAACGCCAATCTGTCCACAATATCATAAAAATAAACTTTCATACCCAAGGCTTCAGCCACCACGGAAAGCTGCGCTCCAATATTTCCATAACCAATAATTCCTAGCTTCTTACCACGCACTTCGAAACTACCTGTTGCCGATTTATTCCATTTTCCTGTGTGCATTTCCATAACGCTTTGAGGAACGCCACGCATAAGCATAATCATTTCTCCAATCGCCAATTCGACAACACTTCTAGTATTGCTATAAGGCGCATTAAAAACTACAATTCCTCTATCTTGACAGGCTTCTAAGTCAATTTGATTTGTTCCGATACAAAAAGCTCCAACAGCCAACAACCTATCAGCATGCTCTATTACTTTGGAAATCAAATTAGTTTTAGAACGAATTCCTAAAATAGAAACGCCTTTTATTTTTTCTATTAATTCATCTTCACTTAAAGCACTTGAAAGTAATTCTACTTGATAACCTTCTTTTTCCATCATTTCTTTTGCTGATTGATGGATATTTTCTAAAAGTAAAACCTTAATTCTATTTTTTGGATATGAAATATTACGAGCTAATTTATTGATATACAAAAACTCATCAAGATTTTGGGCTTCGTGGTCGGCTTTACTAAGTACTTTTTCACGTTTTATATTTTCTGTAAAAGCATAAAACTCATTTGCCAGTCCTGCTTCTTTGATTTCATAATCAGTATAACCATCACCAATTACATAAATATCACCTTGAAGATTTAGATTTCTGAGTAGTTTTACTTTTCCGTTATCTTCTGATAAAACATTACTTGCGTCAAAACCTATTACTTTTCCATCCTCATCAAATGTAAATTCATTTGCATAAATATTTTCTGATTTTATACCAAATTTAGTAACAATCGGAACAATAAAGTCCTTAAAACCACTAGAAACAATCAAAATTGTATCTTTATAGGTATCAAAAAAAGTTTGATTGCGCTTGAACGATTCCGATACTTTTTCGCTTAGTTTTTTGATAAGCTCTGGCAAATGACTTTTATTAGCTTCCAAAATCGCAATTCTTTGATGCAAAGACTCTCTAAAAGAGAGGTTTCCATCCATTGCTTGGTCTGTCAGAGATTGGATTTGAGAAAGACGTTCATTTTTTTCTGGATGGTTTTGAAGTGCAATTTGACAAAGCTCATCCATTGCTTCTACTTTCGTAAAGGTGCTATCAAAATCTATAATGAAATAGTTGCGTTTCTCGGTTTTGCTTGATGTGGGATTCATAAACTCTAATTCGGCTTAATTATAAGTGAAGATGATTTTATTTCGTGTATTCTAATTTTTGTTTGTGTGAGTTTGGCTACTAAGTTATGAAAAATTATTAGTCATTGAATAATTAATGAAAATTGAAGTGAGATGAATTTTTATAATTATAAAATCTATTTTAAGTACTTTTGCAATTTACAATCAAGCTAATCAAAATGAAATATTTATTTTTAGTTCTATTTTTATACTCTTTTTGTACTTCTTCTACTTTTGCTCAACTTACAAGTTTTGAACAAACAGCAAACTTTCAAAAAAATGAATCTGATAAAGAACATCAAAAAGAAATAGGCGAATTGACACCATTGAGAAGTTGCTTTGATGTTACTTTCTATGACATAGAAATAGAACCTTCTGTTAGTAGAAAACGAGTACGTGGAAAAGTAAAAATTAATTTTGAGTTACTAGAAGAAAGTCAGTTTATACAATTAGAACTCTATAAAGATTTAGAAATTGACAATATTCTATTTCTTAATCAAAAAAATTCTAAATCATTAAAGTATGACCGAAATAACTGTTTTTTTGTGGTGGATTTTGGTAAAAAACTTTCTAAAGGTTCTTATTCTATCTCTATTGATTATCACGGAAAAGTTCATGTTGCAGAAGATTATTATTCAAAAGGGATATTTTTTGAAAAAACCAAAGGTAGAAAATCTTGGATAGGAGTTACCTGTGAAGCAACAGGCGCACATATTTGGTTTCCCTGCAAAGACCACCCTTCTGATGAAGCTGATTCGGTTCGGATTTCTGTCATTACACCTTCTGATTTGAGAGCTATTGCAAATGGAAATTTAGAACGTTTTGAGATTCTGAATGAAAAAAAAGTAATTTATCATTGGCTTACTAATTATCCAACAAATACCTACGGAATTTCATTTTACATAGGAAATTACAAACCCATTTCCGAAAAATTTGATTATGAAAAAGACGGAAAAACTGAAGAAATAAACTTTCTTTTTTATCCTTTAGAAGAAGATTATAAAGATGTAGAATCACAAAAAGATTTTACGATTGCAGCCTTTACTTTTTTTGATAGTTTGTTGGGAGATTATCCATTTGATAAAGAAAAAATAGGAATTGTTCAATCGCCTTATAACGGAATGGAACATCAAACCTGTGTCGGAATTGGAAAGAATTGGAAAAAAGAAGACGATTATATGTGGAAAGTTGCAAAACAGGATTGGAATGGCACAATCATACACGAACTTGCTCATGAATGGTTTGGAAATGCTGTTACGGCAGCCGATATGTCTGATGTGTGGTTGCACGAAGGTTTTGCAACTTATATGGAACTTCTTTTTGTGGAAAGAGTTTTAGGTAAAGAACAATACAATAAGTTGTATTTAAGATTTAGACACAATACTATGTATAACCATGAGTCTATTTTAGTCGGAAAACGTAACGAGCATACCAATATGATTACGAGTGGCTTTATTTATTATCGTGGTGCAGTTGTTTTACATAAAATCAGAGAGAAACTAGATGATGATGCGCTCTTTTTTCAAGTTTTAAGAGAGTTTTATCAACAAAATAAATACAAGACTGTTCTAACAGAAGATTTTATCGAACTGGTAAACAAAACCACAAAAACAGATTATACAAAATTTTTGAAGGGATTGATTTATGATGGGAAATAATGGAGGTTAGTGATTAGTGAAAATTGCTTTCTGACATGTATTGTTTTAAAAAATTGTGTTTTCATTCTCTGTATTTATCTTTGCAGACTTTTATTTGTATTTACTTCTTATTTCATATCTCTTACTTCATACTTTATATTATGGCAGAAACATTAACTATATCATCAACAGCTACTAAAGCTGAAAAATATCAAGAATTGATTCCTCAAATAAAAGCTCTTACTTCTGTTGAAAGTGACCTTACAGCAAATCTTGCTAATATTGCAGCAGCTTTAAAATATGGAATGGGCTTTTTTTGGGTCGGATTTTATAGAGTCGAAACAAATAATTCTACTGATTTTGAAAAACAAACTCTCATTCTTGCACCCTTTCAAGGTCCTTTAGCTTGTACTCGTATAAAATACGGAAAAGGAGTTTGTGGAAAATCTTGGAAAGATAAAGCAACAATTTTGGTAGAAGATGTAGAAAAATTTGAGGGACACATTGCATGTAGCACCGATTCAAAATCTGAAATTGTAGTTCCTGTTTTTGATAAAACTGGAAATGTAGCTTTGATTCTTGATGTAGATAGCGACAAAGTAAATGATTTTGATGAAACAGATAAAAAATACTTAGAAGAATTGATGAAAATTGTGGAAAATATGTTGTAATAGTAAAAAACGTGTTCATAAAAACTTTGTCAATAAAATAAATCTGAAAATAGTTTGTTCCCAAAGTGCTTACTTTAATGAGAGTCTTCTGAAAAGACTCTCAAAGTTAAAAATACTATACCCCGAAGGAGCAGCGCAGCTAATTTATTTGATTAAATCTATTTTTAAATTCAGATAGTTTTTATGAACATGCTTTCTTGTTTTTTGTTTTAACTCGTATGGAATACCAAACCTATTATGCAATCTTTATTTTCTATTCTACTTCTCTGAGTTTCAAAATAAGTTCAGTTTTTAAGTCATATAAGCCTTTTTCTAAGCCAACAGGATAAGAATGAGGGTTGGTAAAACGTTTGATACTTCTATGTAAAGTCTTCAACTCATCTTTTACTTTTGCTTGAATGGTTTGAAGGTTAGGCTTTTCATAAACACATTTTCCATTTACAAAAATAGGTTTCAAGAGGTCTTTGTATTCTCCTTCTACACTTGTCATTTTCTTACGACGAGTCATATCCATTGGATCGACGATTGTCCAGTTATCAGATTTAGGTTTGTTTTCTTCATCAAAAATAGCATCTCCAATACATTCTCCATTCGCATAAAAACGACGAACTTGTTGAATACCTGGAGTAGAAATTTTGATGGCTTGTTCGGATAATTTTACTTTATAATCCCAAGCTGTATTTTCTTTATTTCTAAGTGCTGATAATTTATAAACACCTCCAAGTGCTGGTTGGTCGTAAGCTGTAACCATTTTTGTACCTACTCCCCAAACATTTATTTTTGCATCTTGCTGCTTCAAACTATCAATAATATGTTCGTCCAAATCATTACTGGCTACAATGGAAGTTTCTGTAAAACCTGCTGCATCTAATAATTCTCTCGCTTTTATACTCAAATAAGAAAGGTCACCAGAATCCAAACGAATTCCTGCAAACTTATACCCTTTTTCTTTTAGTTTATTTCCTACTGTAATAGCATGTTTTACTCCCTCTACTGTATCATAAGTATCGACCAAGAAAATACAGTTATTTGGTAAGGCTTCTGCGTAAGTTTCGAAGGATTCTATTTCAGATTCGAAGGACATGACCCAACTATGAGCATGTGTTCCCTTCACAGGAATATTAAAAAGTTTTCCTGCCAAAACATTTGAAGTTGCAACACAGCCACCAATATACGCAGCCCGACTAGCAGCCAAACCTCCATCAATTCCTTGCGCTCTTCGAAGCCCAAACTCCAAAACATCTTCTCCTCTAGCAGCTAGACAAATACGTGAAGATTTGGTAGCAATAAGCGACTGAAAATTTACCATATTCAAAAGCAAAGTTTCCAAAATTTGACATTGAATCAATGAACCTTTGATACGAATGAGTGGCTCTTGTGGAAAAACGACAGATCCTTCTTCTACTGCATCTACATCACATGTAAATTCAAGATTTTGTAGATACTCTAAAAATTTGGGGTCAAAAAGTGCTTTATCATCATTTCCTTTTAGTGTCGAAAGATAGGTTACATCCTCATCCGAAATATTGAAGTTTTCCAAAAAATCAATGACATAACTCAACCCACACGCAATAGCATACCCACCTTTGAAGGGATTGCGACGAAAAAATAAATTAAAAACGGCTTCTCTCTCTGTCATTCCAGCTTTCCAATAGCCATACGCCATAGTAAGCTGGTACAAATCGGTTAGTAAAGTTAGGTTGCTACTATATAAATTTCTAGTGATTTCCATAAAAAATTGGTAAGGTTATAAAATAAGGTCTATTGATTCTAATTAAGTTAAAGAAGCAATATAGTAAAATTATCTTAGTGTACGAAAAACACTTACTAAAAGTTTTGCTTATTTTCCTAGCTTACTAATTTTTCATTCTCTCTATCAATAAAATAATAACAATTTAATTTCGAACACATAAATATTAAAAACGGATACAAAACTCAAATTCTTAAAAAAGAATTCATAATAAATTATTTCATTACAACAAATAATTTACTATCTTAAACCTATACTACCTTAACCATGGCTATTTCTCTAATTTTTTCATAATGAAAAAACTTTACTCAACTCCTATTTTTGTATTGCTTTTTTTATCAATTTCATTTTTTTCGTTTGCTCAAAGTGATTCTTCTTTATATCAATTAAGCATAGATGAACTTTTGCAACCTGAGGAAAACCTATTGACAGGAAAAGTTTCTTCTGCCTCTAAAATAGAACAGCGTGTGCTTGATGCGCCAAGTATCGTAAATGTAATTTCTAAAGAACGGATAGATAAATATGGTTGGGTAGGTCTGAATGATATTTTATACCGACAAGCAGGATTTTCTCCTTCCCAAGATTATGATAGAAAAACGGTAAGTTCAAGAGGAGTTTTTGAAGGTTGGAACAATAATCATCTACTTGTTTTAGTTGATGGTGTTCCTTATAATGATAATTTGTACGGAACAGCCTATACTTCAGAAGTTACACCTTTAGTTTTTACAAAATCAATAGAGATTATACGAGGTCCTGTTTCAGCTCTCTATGGTGCAAATGCAATGAATGGAGCTATCGGAATAAATACAGTTTCACCTTCTGACTTTAGACAAAATGGAATGGTACAAATCCGTTTGGGAAGTAATAACAAACAAATTTATGACATTGTGTTAGGTGGAGAAAGTGATTTGGTAGCTGCTGTTGTAGCTTTTAATTCTTTTTCTACGCTAGGAAATGAATACTTATCTTTTGATGATTCTGAAAGAACAGACGATGCAGGAAATTTTCTACAACAACAAACAAATGACACAAGAAGTAGCTATTACCTTTTTGGAAAACTAGAAGGCAGAGGGAAATTAGAAGGTTTTGAACTCCAATATCATCAACACGATTGGGAGTCTGAAACAGGACATGGGTGGTTGTTTTTTATTCCTGACCAACCTGAAGCAATAAAAGAAAATCGTAAAATGTTGTCTTTGCGATACACAAGTGGACATTTGAATAAAAGATTAGTTCAAGAATATGTTGTTCGTTATCAGCGTCATGGCATTGATTGGAATATGCGTTATTATCCTGATGGTGCACTTGAAAATTTTTATCCGTTGGGAGTTACAGAGTATTTAAAGACAAGTGCAGAAGATGTTTTTGGAAGAATGCAATATAAATATTCATTAGGAAAAGAATCTGTTTTACTGGCAGGAATAGAAGGAAATGTATTCTATTATAATGGAGATGATGCTCATACTTCAAATATTGACTTGAATTCAGATTTTTCGCCTTTTCAAGACAATGATCCTCAACCTATGAATGCGTGGCTTGAATTTATAGAATCAAAACCGTTGATAAATTTAGCCTTATTTGCTCAATACACCTCTCCTAGAGTTTTGAATGGACTTTTACAAGCGACAGTTACACTTCGCTACGATAATCAATTTTTCAATTATACAGATATTTATTCAACAGAAAGAAACGAAGACTCAAAGTCTTTTGAGCAATTTAGCCCTAGAATTGGTCTTGTTTTTCACGCTATGCCAACCCTTACCTTCAAAGCTCTTGGAGGAAGAGCCTTTCGCACACCTACTCCGACCGAAATGTTTGGTGCAAATACCTATTCACTTGCTTCGAATATCAACGAACTTTCAGCCGAATCTATTACTACTTTAGAATTGGTAGGAGAATGGCAAACCTCTAAAAAGACAATCATGAGACTCAATACTTTTTATACCAACTTTGAAGATATTATTGCTTATAGTGTTGCTAATGCTAATTTGAGTACAAATTTATATAGCTTGACTAATTTTGGAATTGAATATGAAATTGAATCTTCTCTTTCTTCTGAATTTCAAATTACAGGAAACTACTCTTTCGTTCAACGCCTTGATGAAACCATTAGAGATGAAACCATTACAGAAAGCCCTAATAAACTGACTTGGTATCCTGCACATACCCTAAATTTTGGTTTTGTCTATGAGAAAAATAAATTTTTGGGTTCTGCTATGGTACATGCACAAAGCCAAGTAGAGCGAAGAAGTTCAGGTATTACAGACCGAACCAAAGATTTTCGTTCAGATAATGTGGCAGCTTGGGCAACTGTCGATACCAAGTTTGCCTATCGTTTTACTCCTTATTTAGAATTAGGGCTTTTGATTACAAATCTTGCAGACAAAGACAATTATCTCATAAAAAATAATGCCTATCGTTTTGATTACAGAATGAATAAACGCAATTTTTTAGTCAATCTTAGATATGATTTTTGAGGAAATAGGCAACTGAGCAAAATAAAACATATTTAAAGAATAAGTAGAAAGAAGTTATTTAACACTATCAAAAAAATTAATGCCCTTCATGTTCTCTAGGTTTTTCGGGTAAAGTAGGTGCAGATTGCCCTTCAGAAGGTTCTAATTCTTTCATTTCTTTTTCTAGTTGTTCTTGTTCTTCTTTAGAAAGAAGTAGTTTATTCAAATCAGGTTGTCCTGCATCTATCCAACAGGTAAGCCAAAAATCACCTACTGTTTTGATAGACTGTTTCATTCTTCGCTCTACTTGCCCATTGAGCATATCGTGATAAGCTTTTGAGAAAGGTCTTGAATAGAGTTTTTGAGTAGTTTTTCCACGAGTTTCATAACTCCATTTTTGGTCATCACCCATTTGTTGAGTTAGTTTTTTTTCAAAACGAAGAACAGAATCTAACGCAATATGCGAACCGATGACAGCTTCCCAAGCTCGTTCTTGTGTGTTTTCAATATACTCTGCTTTTCCTACAAAAAAATCATACTGTAAGGCATAAAGTTCTGGTAAACGAGATTCCCAAAAACCGTGAATTCCATACTGTCCTGAAAGTTGTCCGTTATAATTTTCGGTGGTATGGAGAGGTACATGCGAATCTCCAATATAATGTCCTAAATCTGCCGAAATACGAATAATTGCTTCTGCATCACCTCTTTCCATGGCATTGATGAGTTTCCAACGAAACTGTTCGACTGTCCAAGGCACAATTCCATACGCCATCAGTGTATCTTCTGAATATTTTTCTACAGCATCTTTCCAACGATGGGGCAATTTAAGCCAAGCACTATCTCCATAAATATCCATATCAATATAATGACGAGGAGCTTCTCCCTCAACAGCATACCTACGACGATCTGGATTGACAGCATTTTCGGTAATATATTGAATATGAGCTTTATAAAACCCAAACATTTCTGGAGGAAGTGTATAAACAGCCATTCTATTAATGATACGATGTCCATAAAATCCCCACGAATAGGCATTTGAAATGAAGAAAATAGAAAGAAGAAAAGAGAAGACTATTTTTTTCATGAGTTTAAAAGAAATGAAGGTTAGTGATTTTATCAAAAATACAAATTTCTTTTGAAGAAAATAAAAAAGCTACTCCTTTCATTTAAAACAGTAAGAATTTATATTTATTTATCAACAAGATTTTGTCTTTTTAACTTCTTAGTAATTAGCGATAAGTGGTTTAGAATCAAAAATCTGTACTTTAACTTGCTATAATCAATTTTATGGTTCTTTGACAATTTTTGCACCTACCCGTTTTCGTCTATCATTTGATATTTTGAGAATTGTAGGGAAAAGACACGTCTTTTCCTACCCAGTAGGAAATTTTATAGCCCAAATTAAACTATAAATGCCTATTTTAGGAAAAGGCGTGCCTTTTCCCTACAAATAAAAATCACTAGATATGACAAAATGAATAACATTCAAATATCTCATAATTAGAACAAAGTGCAAAAATTGTCAGAGAACTAATTTTATTTTCTCTTATAAGTTGTTGTTGTCATTAGACTGCTTGAAGCATCTGTCAATTTTAATAACTCTGGACATACATCTATATAATAGTTTCTATCAACATTTCCATCTGCATCTATCCAAACAGAATTAAAAGCTCCTAGTGTAGTATCACTAGAAATACTCAATCTATACTCCCAAATTCCAGTTGCTTGTCCATTTTCAAGTTCTTCTACATTTGCTCCTAAGTTGAATACTAACGACATTGTTTTTCCTTCTGTTTGAGGTGTAACTACAATTTCTCCTAAGCGTCCTTCACTACGTGATTCTACCCACTCCCAAGTGCTTTCAGAAAGAATAGTATTTGCTTCTGTTATGTTTTGCACTGAATTTTCACAGCTAATAGTAGGCTCAACTTCTTCTTTATCATCTTTACAGGCTACAAGAGAGAGAGAGACAAAAAGTAAAATTATAAAAGAGAAGAAATAATTTATTGATTTTTTCATTTTGTTTTAATTTTAAGGGAATTAATAAATAGAGATTTGACTGTTGTAATTATTTATAGCTATTTTTCAAAAATTATGCTACAAAAAAACATCTAGCAGCTAGAATAAACTAGGCTAGATGTTTTATATTTTATTACAAAGATAAATAACTTTATTTATTTATTTACCAATTATATTTTTAGATTACTCTTTGATAAATTTCATTGTTTCTACTTCACGACCGTTATTTACGCTCAAAATATACATTCCTTTAGGAAGTTTTGAAACATTAATAGCAGTTTCTTGAGAAGTAAGTGTAGTTTTTACAACCTGTGCACCTGTTACACTATAAATAACAACTTCTGAATCTACACTAAAGTATCCTAAACGAACATTTAATGTTTGGCTTGCAGGATTAGGGAAAGCTACAAAAGCAACATCTCCATCTTTAGTTCCATCAACTCTAGCATCTTGAGGTCTATCATTGTGATATGCCATAGGAGCAGGGTTAATGATATTTGCAGAACCAATTACTACTGTATAATCTTCAACTTCACCATAAGAGAATGTTTCACAAGGACTTGCATTTGCATTGTACTTCATTGTTACACGCATACGAGTAGCACCGTTTGCAGCAGAAGAAGGAATTGTGAATGAACCACTTATAGAAGAGCTAGTTGTTTTTGAACGAGAATAAACTTTTTCACCAGAGTCATCAAAGTCTCCATCTTGGTTGTAATCTACCCACACATCATACGCTTCACTATAAGTACGACCAGACCACGTTGGAGTGATTGTGATTGTATAGTTTGTTCCTTTTGTAAATGTTGTAGAAAGGTTTGTGAAATCTGCATATCCACCATTAGAACCTGAGTTATTGTTGATAGAACCAACTTGTACTCTTTGAATCCACTCATCAGAAACACTATTTCCTTTAGAAGCACAGTAAGAAACAACAGGAGCAGCCGAAGTAGTTACAGAAGAACTAGAAGAGTAAGCACTACTTACTGAACAGTTGGCACGCACTTGTAATTCATATGTAGTAGAAGCAGATGCACCAGTAACATTTAAAGAAGTAGAAGTAGAGTTAAGAACAGTCCAAGTACCACCACCTGTACGAACACGAAGGTCATAAGAAGTTGCACCCGAAACAGAAGACCAAGAAGCTGTAAATGAAGAGCTTGTTACAGACGAAGAAGACAATCCAGAAGGAACACCACAAGAAGGAGTAGATGCACCAGTAATATTTACAGTATAATCTTCAACTTCACCATAAGAGAACGTTTCACAAGAAGTTTGTGCACCATTATATTTCATAGAAACACGCATACGAGTAGAACCAGTAGAAGCATTTGAAGGAATATTGATTGTTCCTGTACGAACAGCACTTGAAACAGAACCAGCATCATAAACTAATTCACCAGCATCTTCAAAATCATTATCTTTATTAAAATCAATCCATACTTTCCAGTACTCATTATAAGTAGTTCCTGCAAAACCTGGAGTAAGAGTAAGAGCATTAGAACTTCCTTGAGAAAGATTTACAGAAGTAGAAGTAAAGTCAGCATACCCACCATTAGCACCACTTGTTTTGTTTAGAGAACCAACTGCTACACCAGCAATCCATTCGTCAGCTACACTATTTCCTTTAGTAGCACAGTAAGAAGGATTTGGATCTGGATCTGGATCTACACCACCACCAGTAACTAAAGCAGAACGGAATCCACCAGCATCAAGAACAGCACGCATACGGTTTTTCTGACCTGTTGTGAACATATACATACAAGCATCGTTTGTATAATCCATATAGTTCATAAACATATCACTTGAAAAACCACCATTATTAGAACAAGATTTTGAAGGATAAGAAGGACATCCACCATTAGAAGCAGCAGCAATAGGTGTATCACTTACAAAGTCATCAGCACCACAAGCACCGTCTCCCCAAATGTGGCGAAGATTTAACCAGTGCCCTACTTCGTGAGTAGCAGTACGACCTTTATTAAAAGGAGCATTTACATTTCCAGTAGAACCAAAACCAGTAGTAAGCATAACTACACCATCTGTATTTGCAGCACCACTACCAGGGAATTGAGCATAACCCAAAATTCCACCACTCATATTACATACCCACATATTCAAATATTTTTGAGTATTCCAAGCATTTTTTCCTCCTCTTGAATCAAATTTCATATCATCATTTGTAGAAAAAGATGATTTACTTGTTTGAGTACGAGTAACCCCACTTGTAGGATTACCATTAGGGTCTGTTGTTGCTAAAACAAATTGTATTTCTGTGTCAGCTACTGAGCCAGCAAATTCAGAAGGAGTAAGTGTATAATCACTATTTGTTCTTCTAAAATCTTGATTCAATACATCAATTTGAGATTGAATTTGTGCTTGACTAATATTTTGAGCTGAAGTATTATAAATTACGTGAACTACCACAGGAATTGTATAAACTGTAGCTTCAGTGCGTTGATTGCTTAAATTTTGAATATAATTCTGAGTAAATGCCTCTACCTTATCCATATTATCTTTTGCTTCTGGATTGATAGAAAGCAGACGCTCTAAGTTGTGGTCTGTAGTACAAGTACGACCATCTTTGTGATTGTGAGAATCTTGAGCGAATGATGTTGAACTTGCAAGCATTCCTATGCCGAGTCCAAGACTAAAAAGTGTGTGTTTGATTGTTTTTGTAAAAGTCATTATTTTAATCTGTAAAAATGTTAAAGGGGAAATGAATATTTAAGTTAATTTTTTTTAGCTTCTGTTAAATCCCTTATCAAAACTTACTCTTGAAAGGTGTTGCAAACATACAGAGCTTTTTTTAGAAAACAAAATTCTGTCAAAACATTTATTTTCAGTACAAAACAGACCAAAAAACCAAAAAACCAAATACATTAAAGAAAAAACATCCATTAAACAGAATTATATTCTGATTTTTTTATTTAAAAAGCTCTCATACCAAATTATATTTTATTTTGAAAAAAATCAAATTAACCAAAATTAATTCTATTTTTTTCAAAAAAAACCAAATTTTAAACTTTTTGACTCAAAAAACAACTAAAAGAGCTATAATTATTACCTACACATGCAACAATGTTGCAAATAAAAACGCATAAAAAACAACCTTTTATTAGTTATCCTCGTAAACTAATTTTGGGTGCAATAATAAAGTTAGTGTGTTAGAGTTTATTATTTCTTTAGTCTTCCCCTTTCAAACAAACCTAAAAAGAAGAACTATTTTTTAAATTTTTTAGGCAAAAAAAAACCCCAATCTTATTTATAAACTGGGGAATTGTTCTTATTAAATTTTTCTGAATACAGAACGAGATAATCTTTATTTTTTCAATGAGCCTTTCAAAACATCAATATTCCATTCATTTTCTTTTGCAATTTCTTCTAAAACAGTCATTTTCCAAGAATTAGTAACTGTTTCTAGTCCGTTCCAAATAACATCGTTTTTGTTTTTATTAGACAGAATAAGTGATTGAATATTCAATCCATTATAATCTGTGAGGGCATCACGTAAATTTGTAAAAATAATTTCTCGTTGATGAAGTGTTCTTTGATGTTGTCTTTTTTCGTGATAATACTCTTCTTTTTCTTCTGCTCTTCTGTCTAACTCTCTAAAAAAACGATTTTTTCTATCTGACAAATCTAGTTTCGAAAGCTCAAAAAACTCATCTGCTCGTTTTTTGAAATGATGAGAAGAGCCACGCAACGTTTCCCATTCTTCTAGTTTTTGAGGTGGTTTTACGACAAGTTCTGCCAAGCGATTATTCGAAATTACTCTATAATGAGGACGATTTACATTCTTTGCTACTGCATCTCTAAGATTCCAATACATAGCAAAACGAACAGTATTTTCTTCAGGAAACTTGTATTTAATGGCTGCCTTTAATGCTGCAATGGTATTTTTATCTTCTAAATTATTTTCATTGTTAGCACTTTCTGCCCCAACTTCCTCTAATTTTTCTCTTTCTTCATCATACCATTTCCATCTATCTAGCTCTTGAAGATCTTTTTTAAGAATCTCAAAAAGTTCGAATAAATAAATTACATCAGTAGCTGCATAGATAAGTTGGGACTTTGAAAGAGGACGTTTTGCCCAATCTGAAACTTGTTCTTGTTTTTCTAATTCAATATTTAATTTCTCTTCTACCAAACTTTGAAGTCCAATATCATTACTAGACTTGAGTAAAAAACGATACATAAGAGCTGTATCTTGAATATTTTTGATAGAACAGTTATAGACATCTCCTACCACAATCAAATCAGAGGAAGAACTATGAAATAATTTTTCAACTTTTGGATTTTCTAAAACAGAAAGCAAAGGCTGTATATTTCCTTCTAGTTTAACAGTATCAATCAAATAAATTTTGTCTTTATCATAAATTTGCACCAAACACAGATGCCTTCCATAATAATTATTATTATCATCAAACTCAGTATCAATGGCAATTTGTTTGCATTTACTCCACTTTTGCGCTCCTTTTTCTAGCTCTGCAAATGTTTTGATATAAATTGGATCTGGAATTTTTGAAGAAGCCTTTTTTGCACCTAATTGTGTGCGTTGTACATCACTTAATAAATCGCCTAACGAGTTGGTTGAATTGGAATTTTTGGACATTTTTCTGTATGTTGGTTGTTGGTGTCGCTACGCTAAAACACCAACAACGGCTATAAACTCTAAGAGGTTTTGAACTTTAGGGTTTGAAATAATTACTTTTCTAAATTTGATAACTGTTGAAAAAGTTCTTTTTCTTTTTGAGATAATTTGGTAGGTAATTCTACTTCTATCTTGATATACAAATCGCCAAATTTGCCTGTTTGATTATAGATGGGCATTCCTTTTCCTTTAATGCGAAATACTTTTCCATTGGCAGTTTCGGCAGCAATAGGGAATAAAATTTTTCCTTTCATTGTTGGAACAGAAATTTTTCCTCCCAAGATAGCTTCATACAAAGAAACTTTGGCTGTCGTATGCAAATCATTTTCCTCTCGTGTAAAATCTTTGCTTTCTTCTACTTCTACCACAACTACAATATCTTCGTCTTTTTCCCCTTTAGCTCCTAACTTTAGTTTTTGCTCATCTGCAATTCCTTCTTTAAGTTTTAGACGAATTCTGTTTTTATCTACTGTAATTACTCGTGTAGTACCTGTATAAGCTTCTTCAAAAGAAATAGTTGTTTTTATCTCTTTTGTTTTAGGCTTTCTTTTTATTCCTGTAGTTTCTTTTTCACTTTTGAAAATAGTTTCTTTCCCCAAATCAACTACATTTTTGAAAGCATCACTCATACGTTCTCTTGTAAAAAGGTCTTTAAACTCAAATCCTTCTTCTTTTTTTTGTTGGTAAGTACTTTTTGCTTGTTCGGCAAATTTGCGATAGCTACCCCAGTTTTTACCCATCAAATCATATTGCGCTCTTTTTGAAGGGTCACTCAAAATATCGTGTGCTTCATTGAGGTCTTTAAATCTTTTTTCGGCTAAAATATCATTTGGATTACGATCTGGGTGATATTTTTTGGCAAGTTCTCTATAACTTTTTTTGATTTCTTCGGCACTTGCATTTTTTCGAAGACCTAGAATTTTATAATAATCTTTGTATTGCATGGTGTATAAGTGTGTCGCTCGTGAGGACACGAGCAACGGCTATTTTTTTTGTTTTACAACAGGTTATAATTTCTTTTTATTATTGCTTGTGTCCTCACGAGCAAGTTATACTGAAATTCTACCAATCTGGTTTTCCTGTTTTACGAGGTTTCTTGCCTTTGCGTTGTTGTTGTTGTAAATATTGAGCTTCATTTTGACGCATCGCATCCAAAATCTGTTCTGCTTTTTCTTTCGAAATATCCATGTCTTTCAATTTGTCAGCAGCAGACTGTTGTTGTTGATTTTGTTTTTGAGCATCTTGTTCATCTTTACTTTGGTCTTGTTCTTGGTTTTCCTGTCCGTCTTGTTGGTCTTGATTTTGATCTTCTTCACTTTTTTGCTCGTCTTGTTCTTGCTGTTCTTCTTTTTGTTTTTCGTCTTCACTTTTATCTTTTTGCTCTTGCTCTTGTTTTTGTACTTCAATTTCTAAAAGACGTTTCAAGAGTTCATAATCAAAACGAGCTTCTTCATTGTGTTGGTCTGCACGAAGGGCATCTTTAAAATTGACTAAAGCATCTTCATAAATTTTCTTTTTGTCTTTGGGTTTTGTTTTTTCTGAACCTGCACGCTTTGCCTTCAAAATACCTACTTGCAGATTAGCGACACTTCTTACTCTATCATTTTTGCTATTTACAGCTTGTGAATAATACGTCAAAGCCGAAGAAATGGCAGAGGTATCTTGCTGCTCAAAATAAGCATGAGCCAAATTAAGTGTAACTGTTGGTTCTTCTAATTTCCAAATATTATTCATATAAAGAAGTTCGGACGCTGCTTCTTTATAATTTTTTTCTTCGTATAATTTTGTTGCTTTTTTCTTTGCGCTATTGGTTTGGAATATATACACAGGATTCCACCACTCTTGACCGAGCGAAAGACCTAAAAAAGCAAGAAGTAAAACAAGTTTTTGCATGGTTTTTTTGACTAAATTTTATTTAGAATAAAATTATTTTTTGATTTGTTTAGATAACTTCTTTTACAAAGTCTATCGAAACTCTAGCATATTTAGCAATTTTATCAACAGGAAATCTATCTTGAAACATTTCTAAAATGGTTTCTTTAGCACTTTCTTCTCTTCCTTGCTTATACCTCAAATCTTCTTCAATATTATAAGTTAGTGCCATAGCATTTAATTGTTCAATTATTTGTGATTGTAATTTTCTTAATTTAGATAAAACGTCTAATTGTATAACGGTCTTTTTTTGAATAGAGTTTTCAATTGGAAGTTCTTATTTTTAAGTAATCCATCCTTTATTATTTTCATTTGGTTCTAATAAATCCCAAAGGTTTCCATATAAATCTTCAAACACTGCAACTCTGCCATACTCATATTCTGTTGGAGGTCTTACAAAATTTATGTCTTTAGCAATCATTTTGTTATAATCTCGCCAAAAATCATCTGTAAACAAAAACAAAAAAACTCTTCCACCTGCCTGATTCCCAATACTTTTTGATTGCTCTTCATTAGCTGCTTTAGCAAGTAAAAGACAACATTCTTTTGCACCATTAGGAGCAATTACAACCCATCTTTTCTGTTCATCAATTTTAGTGTCTTCAAGTAGTCTAAAATCTAGTTTATTTACATAAAAGCTAATTGCCTCATCATAATCTTTGACCACTAAAGCTATGTGTGCTATTCTTTGTGTCATTGCTATTTTTAGAATTGTATTTTTACTTCTCTAAAGTAGAATTTAAATCCTAAGGGTCTTTGAAGCCCCTTAGGATTTAGAAACAAAAAATAATTAATCCATAATAAATGGATAATCTTCTTGTTTATAAATATCTATAAATGCTTCTTTTGCATCTGGGAAGTCAGATTCTTCTGCAAATTTTACAGAGGCTTCTACTCTTTCTTTGATGTCAGCATCAATTTTATCTAAATCTTCTTGAGAAGCATATTTTTTCTCTAAAATAACGTCTTTTACTTGTTCTATTGGGTCTTTTTTACGGTATTCATTTACTTCTTCACGAGTACGGTATTTTGCTGGGTCAGACATTGAGTGTCCTTTGTAACGATAAGTTCTGAATTCCAAAAGCGTAGGACCTTCTCCACTTCTAGCACGATGAGCAGCTCTTGCAACAGCTTCATGAACAGCTTCTACACTCATTGCATCCACCCCCTCTGAAGGCATATCATACGATTCTCCAAGTGTTGATAAATCAATTACATTTGAGGTTCTGCTTACAGAAGTTCCCATTGCATAACCATTGTTTTCAATAACAAAAATCACAGGGATTTTCCAAAGCATTGCCATATTAAAGGCTTCATGAATTGCTCCCTGACGAACTGCACCATCACCCATATAACAGATACAAAGATTTCCAGTTTCGTTATACATTTCTGCAAAACCAATTCCTGCACCGAGTGGAACTTGCGCTCCAACAATTCCATGTCCACCCATAAAATTGACTTCTTTGTCAAACATGTGCATCGAACCACCTTTTCCTTTTGAACAACCTGTTTCTTTTCCAAAAAGCTCTGCCATAACTGCATTCGGAGAAGTTCCCAAGCCAAGTGGATGTGCATGGTCACGGTAAGCAGTTATCCATTTATCGTCTTTGGTAAGTGCTGAAACTGCACCAGCTACACAGGCTTCTTGTCCGATATACAAATGACAAAAACCTCTAATTTTTTGCTGTCCGTAAAGCTGTCCTGCTTTTTCTTCGAATTTACGCATCAACTGCATATCTTCGTACCATTTCATATACACCTCTTTTGAAAAAGAAGATTCTTTTTTAGCTGGAGATTTGGCAGTTGTTTTTTTGGCTGCTGTTTTACGAACTGGCTTTTTGGCTGTCGTTTTGGTTGTATTTTTTGCGTCGCTCATAATTATAAATTTATATAGAAGTTGGCGTTTGTGCTTTTTTGTGTCTATTTAGAATGCTTTTTTCTAAAACCTAATTAAAATTTCAATGAAATAGACTTGAGATTAGAAATAGGTTTTATAGTAAGGCAAGTTACCAATTTTTTAAGAAAAACGATAATTTCAGTTTGATTGAATTATTTATTTACTATTTTTTACTCTTCCACCCGAATTTCCTGCACCTTTTGGAGTTGCTTTTCGATAGCACGAGAACGAACATTTGCTTGGTCTAAGGTATTACTAGCTTCTCCTAATTTCTTCTGGATTTTTTCTAAAGCTGTTCCAAAATTAGAAAATTCATTTTTTATACTTCCCAAAAGTTGCCACACTTCGCTACTTCGCTGTTCGATGGCTAAAGTACGGAATCCCATTTGCAAACTATTCAGAATAGCCGAAAGCGTCGTCGGACTGGTAATGGTAACTTTATAATCTCGCTGAACTTGCTCAAAAAGTCCGTCGCAGCGCATCACTTCGGCATATAAACTCTCAAAAGGCAAAAATAGAATCGCAAAATCGGTAGTGTGAGGTGGAACAATATATTTCTGACTAATGTCTTTTGCAGATGATTTTATTCGATTTATCATCAGTTTTCTTTTTTCTTCTATGAGTTTTGGTTCGGCTTGGTCATACGCATCCATCAAAGAATGATAATCTTCAACTGGAAATTTTGCATCAATCGGAATCAGAACATTCTGACTTTTATCTTTTGCATGTGGAATTTTCAAAACAAATTCTACAATGGCATTACTATTCGGATTTGGTTTTACATTTTTGGCGTACTGTTCATTACTCAAAATTTGCTCTAAAATAGCTTCTAACTGAAATTCTCCAAAAATACCTCTTGTTTTTACGTTATTCAAAATCTTTTTCAAATCGCCTACTCCGTTTGCTAATTGTTGCATTTCGCCTAATCCTTTATGGACAAGTTCTAGCCTTTCGCTCACAATTTTGAAAGATTCTCCCAAACGTTTTTCTAAAGTCGATTGTAGTTTTTCATCAACTACATTTTTTATTTCATCTAATTTCTGTGTGTTTTGCGTTTGTAATTCATTTACTTTGAATTCCAATGTTTTTCGAATATTTTCTAAGTTTGAAGTTGTTGTTTCATTGATTTTACTTTCAAATTGCAATATTGTTTGTAGAGATTCTTGTCTGTTGCTGTCTAATTGCGTTTTGAAATGACGAAACGCCTCTGCTATTTGGCGAATCGTTTTTTCTAATTGGTCTTGATTTTTTTCAGAAACTTGTCCTAATGTTTCTCTAAACTGCTCAAACGTTTGGTTACTTTCTGTGCGATTTTCTTTCGATTGTTGAGCTAGTTCTTGACGATTAAAGATAAACTGTTGTTCTATTTTTTGTAAATCTCGTTCTATGAATTGAAGATTTTCGACGAGTTTATTTCCGTTTGTATTTTCCTTATTATTATTTTGAGTTTGAATTAATTTTATCAATAAAAAAATTACAATTCCTATTCCTATCAAAATCAGCCACAGTAAAGCATTTTCCATATTATCTTAAACTATTTTTATTCGAAAGCTAAAGCATTCGGTACATTTTCGCACCTAAGAAGGTACGATACATTTATTTTTTTTTGCTAAAATACATATTTTTTTGCTTATTTTATTAGCTTATTAAAATAATCAATAAATTACTTTTACAGCTCCCAAAAATGAATTTCCGTGTAGAGTAATCGTAAAATTAATAGATTCACTTTCTACTTTCTCATTTCCTAAAAACTTATTGACTTGACTCATAAAACCATTTTTTTTATCTTTTATAGAATATTCTCCCATGATAAGGTTTGTGTTTTTCTGAACTGTTCCACCATGAGGAATATAAATTTTGATTTCATTGAGTACACCTTTTATAAAAATATCAATGTGTTTTCCAGCCAAATCTTGGTTTCTTAAATCTAAGACAGTCGTACTCAAAATACTATCTACATCTATTCTAAAACGCTTTCCTTCAAACTGACAATTTCTAAAGTCTATTTTTTGTGTTCCAAAAACTGCTTGAAAATGGACTGTTTTTTCTGTTAATGCAGGCACTAATTCTCTAGATGTTGTAAAAATAGCTTTTGAGCTTCTTGCAGGAAAAATATTAGAAAACTCTGAACTTATATGAGTAGTCATAGATGAAAACTCTGAGCTTGAGTGAGTAACTCTTTTACTAGAGGACGAAAATTCAGAGTTTGAACTTCGTTGGCTAGAAGAAGACTCTGAACTTGAATGACTGGTTCGCTGACTAGAAGATGAAAAAGCAGCAGGAGGAAAATCTGACTTTTGTTGCGAAACATTTTTACTAGAGTTGGGAAACAGTTTATTCTTTATTTCTTTAGGAAAGTCAAAAATAATTACTTCTAATTCTTCAATATATTTTGCATTTAGAGCTTCTTTTACTCGGTTTTCATATTCTTCATCATCCAAATTTTGTTCTGCAAAGGCAGTATTCAACACATCTATAAGTTCTTCTCGCTTGGCAGGTAATCCGTAAGTAGTTTTCATGATTTTTTTTATGATTGGTTGTTATAAAGCAGAAATGATTACAAATTACTTTTTCTATTCTAAAAAACAAACTTTTATTTTAAACCCTAAGGGTCTTTGAAGACCCTTAGGGTTTTTTAGCAATTACTACTCTACTCCATATTCAGCCATCATATAGGTAAGACTTGCCATTGCAGCAGCTCCCAATAAAAACTCTCTTTCGTGTACATTTTCGAAAACATCAGTTTCAGCATGATGATGGTCAAAATAACGCTGCGAATCGGGTTCAAGTCCGATTAAAAGTGTTCCAGAATTTCCTAACGGACGAATGTCTGTTCCTCCATAACCATATTCTATTTTGTGTAAATTATACGGTTCAAACAAAGGCAACCATTTTTGAATACTAGCTAAACGAGTAGAATCTTGAACTCTAAAACCTCGTGGCGTAAATCCACCACTGTCAGATTCTAAGGCAGCAATATGATTTTCATTTTTTTCTTTTGCTACTCGTGCATATTCTTTTGCTCCTCTTGCTCCGTTTTCTTCATTCATAAACAAGACACAACGAATTGTTCTTTTTGGTCTAGTTTCAATTTTTTGAATTAACCTCAAAACCTCTACTGATTGCAAACAACCTGTTCCGTCATCGTGCGCTCCTTCTGCCAAATCCCACGAATCCAAATGCCCACCAACAGTAATTATTTCTTCTGGTTTTTCTCTTCCTCGTAGTTCTCCAATCACATTATAAGAAAGAACATCAGGCAATGTTTCGCAATTTAATTGTAATTCTATTTCTACTGATTTATTTTCTTTTTGGGCGTTAGTAAGAATTTTTTCTAAATAATTAGCCGAATTTGTACTAAGAGCAGCAGCAGGAATTTTCTTACCATTTTCTTCATAAATCATAACTCCTGTATGTGGATGATTATCAGTTGCAAGTGTCAGCGAACGCAATAAAAATGCTTTTGCTCCTACTTTTGCAGCATAATTTGCACCACGCACACGAATAGACGAACAACCTCCATAGGCTGAACCTGTATTAATAAATTTTGCATTCATGGGTTGCGTTACAAAAATCACTTTGCCTTCATATTTTTTGGCTTCTTTTTCAGATAAATTTTCTAAATCAGATAAAGAATTGACAGCTATGATTTCTGTTTTCAGCCTTCCTTCAGTACCGACAGAACCACCTAGTGCAGTAATATCTAGCACTTTTTGATTAATTTCATTCTTATCATTGCCTACAATCTGACAAAATTCTTTTTCGCCACGTTCCCAATGAGGCACCATAACAGGCTGCAAATAAACGCTATCCAAATTCATAGAATCCAAAACTCGCTGCATATATTCGACAGCTTTTTGAGCATTTTCTGAACCACTAAGACGTGCGCCAATATCTTTACAGAGATAACGAAGTTGAGCGTAAGCAGGCGAACCTACTAGAGCATCATCATGAATAGAACGCAAAACAACTTCAGGTGCAGGAATTTCAGTTTTATCTATATCTAAATTTTGAGTATAATTTGGTGGAGCTTCGGCAGTTGTACAAGAAAAAAGCAGCAAACCACTAGATAAAATAAGAGTAACAAAAGGGAGAATATTTTTTTTCATCGAAGGAAGTATAGAAATAAAAATCTATTTTTTTAGGTAATAAAATAAGCTAGAAATATAATGTCCTGATTTATTTAGTAGTTCAAATTTTACACAAAAAACACTCATAAAAAAAGTATTTTAGGAGCGAACAAGCTATTCTAACTAAAATTAACAAAAAAAGGAGTGCTAAAATGAATATTTTTTTTGTTGTCAAACTTCTACTTAGTTTTAAATTTAGTTTTTTGCTACAAAAAAAGTATATTGCCTTATAAAACAATGTCAAGTTTTTGATTTCTAATCCATTTTTTCATTTTGATAGTTTTTTTATGCAAAAAATTCTAGTTCCTGTTGATTTTTCTAAGCCTTCAGAGGCTGCTTTAAACTATGCTTTACATTTTGCTCAAGTAATTGGAGCTGAAATTATTTTGCTTCATGTGGCTGCTGCTCCTTTGCCTTCTGCTACAAATTATCATCTTCATATAGGTTTTTTGAAGGAAGAGATAGAAAAAGGAAAAGCAAAACTAGGAGAGTATATACATCAGTTTTCAGATTTGAATTATGTTGATGGAAGTGGGAAACTCAAAATCACGCCTGTTTTGGAAAGTGAAAATGGAATTATTCCCTCTATTGAAAAAGTGTCGAAAGAATATGATACTTTTTTGGTTGTTATGGGAACTCATGGAATGACACGAGCCGAAGAGATTTTATTAGGAAGTGTAACGGCTGATATTATTGCTTCTCAAGATACTCCTGCTGTATTAGCAATTCCTAGTAATGCAAAATTTTCGGCTTGGGAACGAATCGTTTATGCTGCTGATTTTTCAGAAAAAGACAAAAAAGTAATTGATATTCTTTTAGAACTTGCGAGTTATTTTCCGAGTGCAAAAGTAGATTATTTGCATGTCAGCAATGAAAAAGAATATGTTGAAGATATTGATAGACTTTATCAATTAAAAAATGCATTCAAAGATATTCCTGTTTCGATGTTGGATTTTAGATTCAAAGAAAATGAAGACTTGGATGAAGGAATAGATGATTATTTAGATAATTATGAAACAAGTATTTTGGTTATGCTTACTCATCATCGTAATTTCTTTGAGAGTTTGTGGCATAGAAGTCAGGCAAAAGAAATAAGTTTTCATACAGAAGTTCCTTTGCTCGTTTTAAAAACAAATACCATAAAGTAAAGTCAGAATTAAATGAATCAGAGTAGGAAATAGGCAAGCCTTTTCCAAGTAAAATTAGATAACTTTCAAATGATTGCATATTTTTTAAAAAAATTGGGATATGGTTTTCTAGTCATTTTTGGAGTGACGGTGGTGGTGTTTTTTATATTTCATGCATTACCAGGTGATCCTACAAAAATGATTGCAGGTCCTCGTTCGACTCCTGAGACGATTGCTAGTATCAAAACTGACTTAGGATTAGACAAATCTCTACCCACTCAATTTGCTTACTATGTAAATGATTTGTCTTTTCTGTCTGTACATGAAGATACTAAAAAGAATGAATTGAAATACGATTATTTCAAACTTTTCAGCATTTCAGATAATGCTTTTGTAGTCAAAAAGCCGTATTTAAGAAAATCATATTATACCAACCACCGAGTAGATGATATGCTCTTTGATAGAGTGGGCGCAACTCTTGTTTTGTCGGTAGCTGCCATGATTTTTGCTACTTTTTTTGGAGTAATTTTCGGAATTATTTGTGCGCTCAAACAAAACTCTTTTTTAGACCATGCCTTAGTTTCTATTTCAGTTTTGGGTATTTCTACACCTTCTTTTGTTGCTGCTATTTTTATAGCTCTCATTTTTGGATATTATCTAAGTGAATATACGGGACTTGATATGACAGGTTCGCTTTGGGTAATGAGTGTTTTTGATGGAAAACAGTTGGCTCTCAAAAATATACTTTTACCTGCTCTTACACTGGGTTTGCGTCCTTTGGCAATTATTACACAACTGACACGCTCTTCGATGATAGAAGAACTCTCAAAAGATTATGTCCGAACAGCAAGAGCAAAAGGACTTCCTCAGTATATCGTTATTTTCAAACACACGCTCAAAAATGCCATTAATCCTGTCGTAACGGCTATTTCAAACTGGTTGGCTACACTTATTGCGGGTGCTTTTTTTGTAGAATATGTTTTTAGTTGGAAAGGGTTGGGTTGGCTTACCATTGATGCTGTCCAAAAACTTGACCTTCCTGTTGTAATGGGGGCGACACTTGTGGTGGCAGTAATTTTTGTAGTTATTACACTTGTTGTAGATTTATTGTATGCGCTACTTGACCCTCGTGTTAGGGCATAAATATCTGATCCTTTCATTCTTCATCAGCTCATCTTTTACAAGGTTTGGATATAGAAGACTATTTCTGTGTAATCAGCCAAGGGAAAAATAAAACAGAGTTTATACTACAGAGTTTATACTAAGGAACAATTACAAATTACGAATGGAATACATTGAATATCAATAATTTGTTATTTTTAAATGAGTATGTTATTTAATTTCAATTCCTAAGTCAAATTAAAACAGCTTCAATTTCAAATTTATCAAAACAAAAAAATCCTTCAAAATCTTAGAGTTTTGAAGGATTTTTTGATATTTTAAAACAAAGAGATTACTTTTCAGTAGTTTCTTCTGTTGTTTCGGCTTGTGCTTCTGCATTTTTATCAGCACGCTTATAACGACGATTGAAACGCTCAACACGTCCAGTAGTACGTCCAAAGTTTCCTTTTCCACCTGTATAGAATGGGTGAGATGCAGAACTAACCTCTACTTTTACTAATGGATATTCTTTTCCGTCTTCCCAAGTAATAGTATCTTTTGTTAAGATAGTAGAGCGAGTTAAGAATTTATAATCACTTGAAGTATCTAAAAATACTACTTCACGATAATCTGGGTGAATTTCTTTTTTCATTGTATAAACAGTTTAATGTAAGAGGATTGCGCCACTTACCCTATAAATTTAATTTAAAGTCCTAATAGCATTTGTAAAAATACAAATATCTAAAAAACGAACTGCAAAATTAAGCATTTTATCTCAAATTACAAGAATTAAAAGGGCTTTAATTCAAGAGATTATGAAAATAATTTTAATTTACCTCATTTCAGTTGCCAACTTCAATCCTTCTTTATTTCTTAGTTCCTATTTCTCAATATCTAATTCCTAACTCCTTACTTCCCATATTCCATCAAAAAATCAGCTACTTGTTCGATAAGTTCTTTTGAGTGCGTCGGAAAATTAGCAATTCTGATTTGAGAGTCTTTAAAACTTCCATAACCTTTTCCTATAATTACTCCTTTCTTTTCTAAAAAAGAAACTACATCAGAAGAAGTTCCCTTTTCTACATTTGCTACAATAACCGTTTTCGAACGCTCTGATTTTTCTTGAATTAAAGGAGATAAAAATTCAGATTGTTCTAACGTATGATATAATAATTCAGCTTTATAATCAGTTTCTCTTCGAATCATGGCAATGCCTTTTTTGTTCATTGCTTCAATTACTTTCCCTAAAACAAAAATTGCTAAAACATTAGGCGTTTCAGGTGTTTGGTTGTCTTGAGCATATTTATCAAGTTCTAAAAGAGAATGATATGTACCAATACTTTTTCCTTTTGCTTTCAAAGTTTTAGCTTTATCAATCATTTTTTGATTATAAACCCAAACTCCCAAACCAGCAGGAACACCAAAACCTTTTTGTACAGAAAAATAAACCGAATCAATTACCAAAAAATCAATATTAGCATAAGGCAAGGAAGAAACAGCATCAACAACAATGAGTTTGTCTGGATTTTTTTCTTTTAGTGAAGTAATATTTTCAATAGGAAACTGAACGCCACTACTTGTTTCGTTTTGAATAACTGCAATAAGTTCAGCAGAATTAGGAACATTAATATTTTCTACTAAAAAACCTTTTGCAAAATCAACTTCATATTTAGACGGACTAAGGTTTAATTGCTCTGCAAATTGATAGAATTTCTTTGAAAAAGAACCATTTACTAAGTGAAAACTCTCTTTTTCTACACAATTTTGAAGAATTCGTTCCCAAATTTCATTGGCAGAACCCGTAAAAGCAATAGAAAAATCAGCAGGAATTTCTAAAAGTTCTCTAAGCTGCGTAACGGTATGCTCAAAAATAGCTTTAAACTCTTTGCTACGATGCGAAATTGCAGTTATTTTTTTTTGTAAGGCTTCTTTTATGGCTTCTTCAACTACAAAATAATTTTCGGAAGGACCAGGGGTAAGATAGATTTTCATAAAGTAGTTAATTTATTAATTTTCCAAATACGCATTTTTCATCATTTCAAAGGTTTTTAATTTGAGCTTTTGAAGGTCTTGAATAGTCATTCCTTCAGTAGAAATAGGTTCTAAAAATTCTACTTCTACAAAACCTGCTTTTACTCTCCAACTATTCTTAGGAAGCATTTTCCGTGTATTTTTGATGACAAGTGGTGCAATCGGAGTTTGCGTTTCGATAGCTACTAAAAAAGCTCCTTCGTGAAAACGCAACATATCGTGTCCTGAATTATTCATTGTTCCTTCTGGAAAAATCATTACATGTATTTGCTTTCTTAGTTTTTCTTTTACTTGTCTTAGACTTCGCCTTTTACTTTCCATACTACTTCTATCAACGATAACACCAATATATTTGAATATTAAACCAAAGACTGGCATTTTCAAGATTTCAATCTTACCTAAAGCTCTAAACTGATTGGGAATAGCAAGTGTAATGGCAGGAGAATCCAAAAAAGAATTGTGATTAGCTACAAAAATATAAGGCTGGTCTTTCTGAAGTAGTTTTTTGTTCTTGATTTTATAAATAATTCCACTCAAAAGGCTAAAACTAAAACCCCAAAATTTCATAATCTTGAAGGCAAAAGTTCCACCTCTTTTTTCGTTGATAAGAATAGGAAGTATGATAAAAGGCGCACAAACAACCATAATCCAAAAGAAATTGAAGAATGTCCACATAGAGAAGGCAATCTGAAAAATTGTAGTAAATGGACGCATCAAAATCATTAATCCTCTATCTTCAATATAAAGCAAAAAGGAATTTCTTAATTCATATAATTTTTCCTGTATCATAGTTTTAAAGAGGTCGTTTGTTTAGAAAGCCAAAAAATAAAAGAGAAAATTTTGTGTCTTTAGTTTGCAGATATAATAACGCAAAAGCTATCAAAAAATTCAATAAAAAATAGAATAATTGCAAATATAAGCACAAATATAAAGAAGAGTTTGAGAATACAGATTTTTATTATCTAACCAAAGCATTCTATTTTTCTAATCCCAACAAAAAGACTTGAAATAACGAATAAATACTCTTTTTGATTAAATTTGTACCATCAAGGCATATTATTTTCTCTATTATTTTTATTCTTTTTTTGAAAGCAGAATGTAGTGAAAATTATATTCATTTTTGTATTTTAATTAATCAACCATTTTAATTCTATGAAAATTCCCCAGTTTTTTTTGTCTTTGTGTTTTGTTTTTATTCTGTCTAGTTCATTGCTTTTTGCTCAAGAAGCTAAACAAGATAGTGTTTTAGACACACTATTATCAACCATAGACCCTTATAATTTTGAAGCGCAGTTTGAATATCAAGGTTCTAATTATAAATATTCTGTTTCTGAAAAAGGAGATGATTGGTATAGTTTAGTGATTTGGCGAAAAAATACCCTTTTAGAAGGTGAAGCCAAAATGATGGAAGTTTATTCTACTCATATTATGATTGAAGATGATTTGAGTAATACAAATAATAAAAATGCTCGTGTTCGTATTCGTTATGCAGAAAAACAAGGTTATGTTTGGAAGCCTTATGAACACGATTTTATGCAAGTACTATTTTTATTTGATACTGAAAAAATAAATTATGCCCCTTTTGGTGAGAAAATGATAGACCGAAGCAAACATAGCAGCATTCCGAATGAAAAATTAGTTGTTAGTTTTGATAAAGAGACCTTTACGCTTGGAGATGCTGTCAAAATGAGTATAGAATTTTTTATTATGAAATATCCGAAGCTATTTTATATGTAGAATAATAAAATTTAGACACAAAAAAACCATACAATAAAAATTGTATGGTTTTAAAATCAAATGTGATCCCGCTGGGGTTCGAACCCAGGACCCCAACATTAAAAGTGTTGTGCTCTACCAGCTGAGCTACGGAATCAAAACAAATATTAACTTAATTACTATATTTTTAGCGTGCTCACGGAGCGATTCGAACGCTCACACACATAGTGCACCACCCCCTCAAGATGGCGTGTCTACCAATTCCACCACGTGAGCAAAACGTAATTCTATTTTTGAATAAAATTATGTTTTACAAGTATAAGTGATCCCGCTGGGGTTCGAACCCAGGACCCCAACATTAAAAGTGTTGTGCTCTACCAGCTGAGCTACGGAATCAAGTTTTGATAAATTTTGATACAAATTTTAGAAAATCTTTATTTTTAATCTGTCATTTGAGAAACAACAGCTTGAAATTATAAATAGTTCAAAATATCTTCAAACTATTTTTAAACTGATTTATTTCAACTTATATTTGTTCCTAAATCATTCCAAATCATTTAAAAAACTACTCAAAATTCAATAAAAAATGAGGGGCGTTTCCCTCAAATGCGTTGCAAAGGTAATACAATAATTTTATGATGCAAAACAATATTACAAAAAAAAGTAAAAGTATTCGATTTTTCTATAAAGGCATTTTTGTTTTTTGTCTTTTAGTAGGATTTATTGGTATTTCTTTTAGAAGTCAAGCTCAAAATGAAAATTTACTCAAACAGGGTGACTCTTTGTTTAGTTCTGGGCGTTATGTAGAGGCTCTTTCTATCTACGAACATCTCTTAAATAAACGAAAAGAGTTTAGTCCTCAAATGCTTTTGAGAATGGCTTTTGTAGAAGAAAGTAAAAATAATTATCCTCAAGCTCTTTATTATCTCAATCTTCATTACAGAGTTAGTCCTGACAAACAAGTTCTTCACAAATTGGAAGAGCTTGCTCAAACACATCAATTAGAAGGCTATCAATATACAGACAAAACCTATTTTTTGTCGTTGTATGATTCGTATCGTTGGTATATTATTTCATTTTTTGGAATTATTATTCTTCTGATGGCTATTTGGTTGATTAGTAGAGTGCGACAAGAAAGACCTATTGTACCTCCATTAGTTATTGGTTTTTCTGTTGTTGTTGTACTGCTTTTACTTCATAATTTTGCTACACAGCGTACTTTAGGGATTATTCAGAATGATTATACTACTTTTGTAGAAACTCCATCGGCTGCTTCTCCTGTTTTGAAGGTGGTCAAGAAAGGAAATCGTTATCAAATTTTGGATAAAAAAGATTCTTGGTATAAGGTAACAATAGACAATCAAACTGGTTATGTACGTTTGCATAATACATTAGTTGTTCAGTAAAACAATGAATTAAATACAATTAAAAATCACATCATTAATTAAAAGTAAATGATAACTATCATCTCTGGAACAAATAGAAAAGACTCTGTAACTTATCAAATGGCTCTTTTATACCAAAGAAAACTCAAAGAAAAAGGAGTTCATGCTGCTATAATTGACCTCAAAGAACTTCCTCATGATTTTGTATTTTCGGCTCTTTACGAAAATATAGGAAAAAGTGAAGGCTTTAATAGACTTATTTCGCCTCTAAAAGATTCTACCAAATTAATCGTTGTTACTCCAGAATACAATGGCTCGTTTCCGGGGGTTATCAAATCATTTTTGGATGGATTAGAATTTCCAAACGGAGTAAAAGATAAAATGGTCGCTTTGGTAGGACTTTCTTCGGGTTCGCAGGGAGCTGTTTTGGCAACCAGTCATCTGTCTGATATTTTTGGTTATTTGGGAGCAACTGTTTTGGCTTTGCGTGCCAGAATGCCATTTATTGACAAACACTTTAAAAATGGAGAAATCATCAATGACAATGAATATGCAAAGTATAATGATTTGATAGATTTACAGATTGCTAATATTCTTGCTTTTTAAAATAATAAAATAAGGTATAACAGGCTTCTAATCTATTGATATAATTTGATTTTTTCGAACAGGCTAGGAAGTCTGTTACACATTTTATGCTTATGCAAAAATTACCTTCAAAATTAGTATTTTCTCTTCTTGGTAGCTTTTTGATGTTTTTTATCTGTACAAACTTATCATTTGGGCAAATGATAAAAGTAAAAAAACACAAAACTATTTCTCATTGGCAGCATCGGTTTACACTTGCTTTAGGTGTGGGTAATGAGCTAGGTGCTGGTTCTTTGGGTTATGCTGCTATGTACGGATTTGGAGATTCGCAGCGTTTGCGTATTGGTGGAGGAATCCGTCTAAATCTAGCATTGGGAGTTACTGATAGTGTTCCTTATCTTTCTAGGTCGTATAGAGATACTTTAGATAACTCGTATAGAGATTCTTTATTGGTAGAAAAACCTTTTTTGGGAAGTGCTAATTTAGGTTTTTATATAAGTTATGATATTAATGATAGGTGGGAAATTGGAGCAAGTACCGATTTGGTAGGTTTTGGTTTTGGAGGCAATAAAAATGCTTTTTTAATTAATTCCTTGACTAGAGATACGCTTTCTGTGGAAGCAGAGGTTCGTTCGCTTGTTAGTGCTTACAAAATCCGAGGAACTTTAAATAATGAACTTTTTGTAGGTTATAAATTTAATCCTCGTTGGCGATTGCGCTTAGGTATGCAGTATCTTCTTACAGAATACCTAACCCCAAAAAAGTATTTTAATAATAATAATGTTTTCAAAAATAGAGGTGTTTTAGGATTTATAGCAATTACGTTTACTCCTTTTGGAGATACTGTAAACTGTCCAAAATTCAAAAAAGAGAAAGTACGTTATTTGAAGGAAGGAGAAATGTGATACATTTGTATTAGGACGATGCATGCATCGCCCCTACAATTTTTTTAACTTACTTCCTTACATAAAACTGATACGAATACGTAATTGTTTTTGATTCTCCTTTACCAAGTTTCAATTCCCAAGTAACATCATTTACAGGATTGATAGCGTAATAATTGGGACGTTTTTTGGTTTCCCATTCTGAATCTGTTTTGAGCATTTCGCCAGTAATAGTACGACTTACTTTCAGATTTATTTCCTTATTCTTATAATTTTTCACTTCAATAGTAGCTGTTGCTGTAACCAAATCATAAACAATTTTTTTCTGTTTGATATTGGTTTCTCTTTCAGTTTCTTGTTCGTTGTCTTTTACCATAATATCTGGCGCAACTGTCAAACGAAGCATTGTTTTTGAAGTTTTGGCTGTATATTTTATCATATCTTGACTCAAAACTTGTGGGTCATTAGTCGTATTTACCGTTCCATCTTTTGTTTTTCTAGGTTGTGTAACCATTGCCGTTCCTGTTGTCCAAGGAAAATCTGTTGTGTTTTTGAGTTCTAAAGAATGATAAACATCGTTTTTTTGTTCGCTGTCTTTTTTATAGACTACATTATAACCATTGTTTTGAGCTAATTCTACTTCATAAATATGCTTATAATCAACTTCTTCATTAAAAAGTGAATACAAAGCTCGTCCACCTTTTGGAAGCGAAACCCCTTTTCTAGTATAAAAAAATAAATCTTCTTGAGATTGAGTTTCTACTTCGTCTGTATTTCCTCCACCTCCTGCTAAATCCATGTCCATTGACTCATAACTCCCTGTACTTTGTGTCGTTATCATATTCGACATCAACATTCGCTGTCTTCCTCCATATTGTGAATTATCCGACCCATTAAGTTGGTTCAAAAACGATTCTAAACTCTGACTAGATACAAAAGGAGAAACCAGCCTATCATACTTAAAATTTGGAACTCCAACTACTAAACTAAGTGTAGCATCTTTAATATCTTCAGCGTCGTTTACCAGTTCAGCACGCAGCACAATTTGCGCTTTTTTATCATCTTTCAAATGGACTAAATAAGATGGCAACCAACCAATTCCACGTTGCAAATAAGCCATTTCTACATTTTCTTGTGCTGTTGATTTATCAATTTCTACTTCGATAATTCGCTGTTTCAAAAGAGGTGAATAGTCTGTATTTGGCTTTTTGGGAAAAGAAATTGATTTTATTTCATTCATCAAAACAGACATAAAACCAACTTTGGGTTTTGTTGTTTCCAAAAAAATCATTCCACTTTGTAAATTTACGTCTTGAATAATACCTACAATTTCAGTACTATTTTCTGTTCCATATTTTAAAGTAATTTCTACATTTTTTCCTTTATTTGCATAAAGCATTTCAAGTAGATTTGTTGCTTTTTTAGAGTCTGTTTCTTCTTCACTTTCATAGCTTTTTAGGCTGCTGATGGGTTTTCCGTTGGTATAAAACCAAAATGTTCCAAAAAGTGCTTGTGGCAAAGATTTGATGATAAACTTTCCTTTTTGTTCTCCCTCTTTTTCGGCTTTTAAAGTCATTGGATTAAAGAAAAAGCCAGTTCCATTTTTAAAAACGGCTACTCGTTGTCCCTTATTATTGGTTTGAGAAAATGCTGTCATGAATGTAGAGGAAATAAAGAAAAGTAAAAAACTTAGAATAATTGATTTGTGATACATAAATAATTTTGGATTAGGTTAAAAAATAATGATTTTAAAAAAAGGATGTTTCATTGAACCAATTTACATAAAAAAAAGATAAGGTTTTAGAGTTTTTAAGTTTTGTATCAGCTCAAATAGCTTCTAGTTAGCTTAACTAAACAAAATCAAATTTTATTTGTACTTTTAGAATCCTTTTTTAATTTTCAAAAATTAGAATAGCAACTTATTTTTTTGAGAGGCTATTTTGTGTATTCCTTAAAAAAAATGATTCCTGAAGATTTTACCCAACACGATATTATAACCAATCTCATCAAACAACTCAAAAAACAGAAAGTACATCGCAAAATTTTTTCTGATGTTTTGGATGATGAAGGACATCAATATGTTGATTTGGTGCAAGAAGGTGGTGGTGTTTTGGGAATTGCCTTAATTGGTTATGTACACGTTTTGGAACAAATGGGAATTCGTTTTTTGGGTTATGCAGGCACTTCCGTAGGAGCAATAAACACAATTTATATGGCTTCTCTTGGCGACCGAACCAAACTCAAAACCGATAAAATGATAGAACTTATTGCCAACAAAAATTTTATAGATTTTATTGATGGTGATGAAAATGCACGAGAATTTGCCATTGCAATTAGTGAAAATGAAGGCGAAATTCATTGGAGCAAGCTAATATGGAGAGGTGTAAAAGCATTCAGTAAGTTATGGGAAGATTGGGGATTAAATCCAGGAACACATTTTTATTATTGGTTTACAGAAGCTCTAGGAAAAGAAGGAGTTTATACATCAAAACATTTAGAAAAAGCCGTTAAAGATTTACCCAAATCATTACGTATCAGACAAGGTGTAAATCATACCATTGAAGGGCTAAAAGCAACAATTTCTATTGTAGCTACTGATATTACGACCGAATCAAAAGTTATTTTTCCTGCTATGCGTTCATTGTATTGGAAGAATAGTCATTTGATAAATCCGACTAATTTTGTACGTGCTTCTATGTCAATTCCGTTCTTTTTTACACCTTTCAAGGTAACAGATATTCCTAGGGGAAAAAAAGCACACGAGAATTGGAAAAATACAGTAGGATATAGAGGAGATATTCCAAAAGAAGTTTTCTTTGTTGATGGTGGGATTATTTCAAATTTTCCTGCTGATGTTTTTCATAAACTTCACATACCACGTCTTCCTTCCTTTGGAGTAAAACTAGGAACAGAGCGAAATCGTCCAAATGACATTACAAATCCATTTATTTTTACAAGAGCTATTGTAGAATCAATGCGACAAATTGCCGATTATAATTTTATCTTAAGAAACCGAGATTATCGTCAGCTTATTACTTGGATAGACATCGGAAATCATAACTGGATAGATTTTACACTTTCTGATGATGATAAATTAGACCTTTTTGTTCGTGGTGCAAAAGCAGCAGCTTATTTTTTGAAAACTTTCGATTGGCAGAAATACAAAGATACTCGTGCTGCACAACATCCATATATGTAAAGTTTCATAAGGTTATGTATAGTTTATAAAACTCCATTTTGGTTTTCTTTTTCGGTTTCGCCTGCAAAGGAAACCAAAATGGAGAAGACATAGGTCGCTAAAAAAAGAATTAAATGTAAAAATACCGATACAAGCAATTTACAAATGGTTTGAAACAGAACCAACCATTTTGAAGCAAATACCACAACAGTTTGAAACAAAAATATAATCAAACTTATGAAACTTAACAATTAATCACTAATCACTATAAAAATTGATAACACAAGTAGAAAATCCAGTTTTAGAAATACACGACCTTACCGTTAGTTATGAGCGCAAACCTGTACTTTGGGATATTGATTTATCGATTCCGAAAGGTTCTTTAGTAGGAATAATTGGTCCGAATGGTGCAGGAAAATCAACGCTTATAAAAGCTGTTATGGGACTTTTACCGTTGAGTAGTGGGTATGTAAAACTCATGGACAAAAATTTAGAAGAGGTAAGAGATAAAATAAGTTATGTTCCTCAAAGAGAATCCGTCGACTGGGATTTTCCGATTTCTGTTTTTGAAGTTGTTTTGATGGGAAGATATGGAAAAATGGGTTTGATGCGTCGTCCTTCCAAAAAAGATAAAGAAATTGCTTTACAATCTTTGGAGCAGGTCGGAATGAGTGCTTTTGCTTCTCGTCAGATTTCACAACTTTCTGGAGGACAGCAGCAGCGTGTTTTTTTGGCAAGAGCTTTGGCACAAGAAGCCGATTTGTATTTGATGGATGAGCCTTTTGTGGGAGTAGATGCAGCGACAGAATCAGCCATTATTACACTTTTGAGAGAAATGAGAGAAGCAGGAAAAACGGTTATTGTTGTACATCACGATTTGCAATCAGCAGCCGAATATTTTGATTGGGTAGTTCTTTTGAATATGCGATTAGTAGCAAGTGGAGAAACAAAAACTACACTTACAACAGCTCTTTTGGAAGAAACGTATGGAGGAAGGCTGACTGTTTTATCAGAAGTAGGTGATTTATTGAAAAAGGCTCAATTTCCTTCAAGAGAGTAAATAAAGTTAAAAGTCAGAGGTATGAAGTTAGAAGTAAAGGCAAAAAAATAAAGCATGAATTCAGAGATATTTGTATTTACTTCTTATTTCTGACTTCTAAATTCTTACTTTTTAATAGATTCTATAAGTTCAGATTCGATATCCCAATCTTTGGCTAGTTTTATCATTGCCATGGCTTCCATTTCGGAGATATATCCTTTGGTCATGTTTGCATTCCAAACTTTTGAGAGATATTCTAATCGTTTTGGTTTTTCTAATTCTAACATTGTAGGCTGCAAAACATCCCTAGCACGCTCAAAGGCATTGTAATAATCCTCACCAATAAACTCATTAGCCCATGCTAACTCTTGATGAGCATCTAGAGCATCTGCTGTTTCCTTCAAAATTTTCTTTTCATCTTCGTCAAGTCCGTGATAGTGAAAAATCACGCATTTGAGTAAGATGTATGCCTTTTTTTCTTGACTTGTCATGGGAATTAGGGAAATATTGCCCTTTAAAAAACAATAAATAAAACAATGTAACTTAAAAAACTCAAAGAATAGAATAAAATCTCTCATTTCAAAAATACGAAAAAAGATGTAACTCTCAATAAACTACTCTATAAATAATTGGAAATAGCAAGAAATTTCGATAAATCTATGACTGTAAGTCTTTAGTAACCACTTTTTTCTGTATTATTTATCATTTTCTTGCGTATCCTTCATTTGATGATATGTTTTCCAACAAAGAAAAGCATTAAAAGCTCCAGCCAGTAAAAGCCCTTGCCAATAATCATTTGGAGGTTTGAAAAATAAATATCCCAAACCAATTGCAATGAGTGCATTAGCAGCTAAAAAAGTAAGGTAATAAGTTGCTTTCATAATTTTTTAGATACTAGATTAATTTTGAATTTCTGAATATATACTCTCTTACTTTTCAGTTGTTTCATATTCTTCAATTTTCTGTTTGAGTTTTTGATTCGTAGAATCTAATGCAAATGCTTTCTTCCATTCTAAAATAGCTTCTTGCTTTTTACCTAACTTCAAAAGTACATCGCCATAATGATCAATAATGGTCGAACTCTTAGTTGTTTGAGCTGCTAAAGATAAATATTTTTCGGCTTCTTTATATTCTTTTTTGACATACAAAACCCAACCATACGTATCCAAATAAGTAGGATTGTTGGGATAAAGTTTTACGAGTCTTTCGCCTAATTCGGCTGCACGTTCTAACTTCTCTTTTCTCAAAGACAAATAATAAGCATAATTATTTAGTGCATGTACATTGTTAGGATTTTGTTGTAATGCTTTTTCGTAGGCTGCATCAGCTTTTTGATAGTTTTCATTTTTGTAATAAACGTCTGCTAATTGTGATTCGAACTGACTGGCTAATTCAGGATTATTAAAAACCATTCGTTTTCCTTGCTCCAAAGAAGCAATAGCTTGTTCATTTTTGGTGCTAGACATATAAGCAACTCCATTGAGAAACCACAAATTAGGTTGATTTGGGAAGTATTCTAAAGCATTTTCACTTGTAGAGATAGCATAATCATAATTTTGAGATTCTAAAGCAAGTTGAGTAGTACGTTCCCAAAGTGAGTAATTATTAGGATCTATTTTGAGTGCATTTGTGTAGGCTTTGAATGCTTCTGTGTATTTTTTTTGTTTTAATAAAAAATCTCCCAAAACACCAAAAGAAGATGGGTTTTGAGAATGAATTTCTGTGAGCATTTGAGCTAGTTGAATACTCATTTCAATCGTTTTTTTTCCTTTTTCTGTACTTGGATTTGCATTTTGGTATAATCCCATCAATAAATTGAGCTTTGAATCTAAAGAAATTTCTGTTGATTGAAATGCTTTTTTGAGGCTTTGTACTTCGTTTTCTGGTTGGTCTTTGCTGTGATAGATTTGAGCAAGCATAAGATATACTTCTGCAGGAAACTCATCTTGTTCTTTTGTAATATCTTCTAAAAGAAGCTCAGCATCAGAATATCGTTTTTGATTTAATAATAATTCTATTTGTGCGAGTTGAAAATCAATGACATTAGGAAATTCTAGTATTAATTTTTCACCTTCATTGAGTGCCGATTCTATGTCTTGCATTTGCAGATACAAAATTTGTTTCTGACGAATAACATTTTGATTCAGTCCTAATTCTTTTTCCATTCTATCATACGTCTGAATTGCTTTTTTATAGTCATTCATTTCAATATAAAGGGCAGCCAAATTGAGATATGTAATTTCGTCTCCTCCTATTTTTAAAAGAATTTGTTTGTATGTTTTTTCAGCTGCATCAAGCATTCGCATATCCAACTGAACAGTAGCAAGGTGTGATAAAAAATAAAAGTTTTTATCTTCCATTTTTTCGGCTTCCATAGCATACATCAAGGCATCTTGCAAGTTATTCAGTCTATAATAAGAGAGAGAAATCTGATAATAAGCTGTTGGATTGTTTGGGTCATGTTTTAAAGATTCTTCAAAATATGGAATAGCTCTTTTGTATTCTTCTTTAATAAATTCTTTCATTCCCTCAAAAAAAGCTTGTTCGGCTAATAAATTATTATTGACCTGCCCATCAACCGGCTCTTTTTGAATAATATCTGCTTGTTCTTTTTTATTTTTCTTTCTATCTTTTTTATTTTTGCGTTGTGCATGTGCATCCGAAAAACAGCTTACCAAAACACAAAAGAAGAGTAACATAACAATCCTTTTGATAGAAGAAGATTTTATAAATAGTATTTCATTTTTCATAATTTTTTTAATTCTGTTTAGTATTTTTATTTCAATCTTATAAGACTTTAATAGCCTTACAAATTTGAATGCATGTATCAATGTACAAAAATAGTAGCAATTTTTTCATAAAAATAGAAAGGGCATAGTTTCTTATACGATTTATATAAGCGAAACTATGCCACAAACAATAATTTTAATTTACTTTAAGTAAAAGCAAGGTTGAAACAGAATTCATTATTTTGTGACTTCTGAATAATCTCCCAAACTCACATTTTCAGTTTTTCCATTGTATTTTACGAAATTACCCAACATGGTTTTTTCTAAAAGTGCATTTTCGACAAGTGTATCTGATTGAATAACAGAATTTTGCACTCTGCTATTATGAATATGTGTATTTTTTCCAATAGAAACATGAGGACCAACAACACTATTTTTCAAATGCACACCTTCTGCCAAAAATACAGGCTCAATAATAACAGAGTTTTCAATCTTTGCACTCGGAGAAACTAAAGTTTCTGTTTTTCGGTCTGTCAAATATTCTAAATAACGCTGATTCGTAAAAACTACAGCATCTTTATTTCCACAATCTAACCATTCTTCTACTTGTCCTGTACGGAATTTTGTTCCTTTCTGACGCATATTTTCCAATGCTGTCGTAAGTTGATATTCGCCTTTGTCTTTAATTTCATTATCGATGACATACTGCAATTCTGAACGCAAATATTCGCCATCTCTAAAATAATAAATACCAATAATTGCCAAATCAGATACAAATTCTTTTGGTTTCTCAACAAAATTATTGATAACATCATTCTCATCTAATTGAACGACACCATAAGCCGATGGGTCAGCTACTTTTTGCACCCAAATAACACCATCATTTTCTGTATTGATAGAAAAATCAGCTTTAAAAAGCGTATCAGCAAAGGCGACAATCACATTTCCCTCTAAGGATTCTTTTGCACACATAATGGCGTGTGCTGTTCCGAGAGGTTTGTCTTGATGATAAATTTTTCCTTTTGAACCTGCATTTTCTGCTACTTTCAGAAGTTCTTTTTCGGCTTCTTGACCAAAATCTCCAATAATAAAAGCAATTTCTTCAATTTTTTCTTTTGAACTGCGAGCCAAATCTTCTACCAAACGCTCAACGATTGGTTTTCCTACAACAGGAACTAAAGGTTTGGGAACAGTAAGCGTATGAGGGCGAAGGCGAGAACCACGTCCTGCCATTGGAATAATAATTTTCACTATATTTTTATGTTTATGTTGTTTACATTTTTTTTTACACAGAGTTCACAGAGAACACAGAGAATACATTTTGAATCACGGAGAATAAAAGAGAATACGAAATATATCGTCCTTAATTATATGTATTTTGAAATTAACTGGTAACTGATTACTGTTTTCCTGTGCTTCCATATCCACCACTTCCTCGTTCGGTTTGAGAAAGTTCTTCTATGTTTTGTACTTCTTGCCAGTTTACACGTTCGTGTTTTGCCACGACCATTTGAGCAATTCTTTCTCCACTTTGAATAACAAATTTATCTTTAGATAGATTAACTAACAAAACCTTTATTTCTCCTCTATAATCAGCATCAATAGTACCAGGGGAATTGACAATCGAAATGCCATGCTTAAAAGCTAATCCACTACGAGGACGAATTTGGGCTTCAAATCCCAAAGGTAATTCTATAAAAATTCCTGTTGGAATAAGTTGTCTTTCTAAAGAATCTAATTCAATAGGAGTTTCTATGTTTGCGTACAAATCCATTCCTGCACTACCTTCTGTTTGATAAAAGGGTAAAGGATTTAATGATTTATTTATTATTTTGACTTGAAGTATATTTTCTATGATTGTATTCAAAATGAGATTTACGTATTTTTTTTTCAAAAATTAAAAGCTAAATTTAAGAAAAATCAAGTTAGAAATAAAAAATAGAAAAAGAATTGTGTTAAATCTCTTTAACTATGATATATTATTTCTCATTCCAAAAAGTAAGCAAATTTTAAATTCCCACTTCCAAAACTATGAACAAAACAACTAATTTATCCAATCTAATGGTCATTGATATAGAAACGGTTGCTTCTCACGCTACTTTCGAAGAGTTACCAGAAAATTTAAAATCCCTTTGGGAGAAAAAAGCTGCACGAATTTCTCCAGATGAAACAGCAAAAGAAGCCTTCGAAGAAAAAGCAGGAATTTATGCCGAATTTGGAAAAATTGTAGTAATTGGAATTGGTTTTTTTGTAGCTCAAAAGAATGAAAAAGGACAAGAAGAGCAAGTTTTTAGAGTAAAATCTCTAGCTTCTAATAATGAAAAAGAACTTTTGGAGGATTTTATAAACGTAGTAGAAAAGTTTGGAAAGAATTTGCAGTTTGTGGCACATAATGGAAAAGAATTTGACTTTCCGTATCTCTGCCGTCGAATGCTTATTAATGGGCTTGATATTCCATATCCATTGGATATTTCGGGCAAAAAACCGTGGGAAATAAATCATATTGATACCATGCACATGTGGAAGTTTGGCGATTACAAAAATTTCACGTCTCTTTCTCTTTTGGCTGCCGTTTTTGGACTAGCAACCAGTAAGGATGATATTGATGGAAGTGAAGTAAATGGTGTTTATTACAAAGAAAATGATTTGAATAGAATTGCTGTTTATTGTACAAAAGACGTAATCTTGACAGGACAATTATTTTTGAGAATGCAAAATTTGCCTATTATAAAAGAAGAAAATATTATTGTTGTGGAATAAAGTTAGAAGATTTTTTAAGAGTTCAGAGAAAATAAATGAATGTTGTACCTTTGTGATTAAACTACATTTGAAAAAGATAATGGATTTAGTGATTATAAACTATGGATTTAATAAATGAATATGAGGTTAGTAACCTTTTAGATGTTCCGTTACATCGTCTGAATACTTGGGCAAAAAACGGAAAGCTTATACCAGTAGAATTGAATGGTACAAAAAAGTATAGTAAAGAAAGTTTATTAAAGTTTGATATTGCAAATGAAGTTTTTGATTCTAAATGGAATGAATTTATTCAAACAAAACCCAAAAGGAAATATACTTCAATAGAATTGTTTGCAGGAGCTGGAGGAATGGCTTTAGGAATGGAAAAAGCTGGAATTGAACATGTTTTACTCAATGAAGTTGAAAAAAACGCTTGTAATACCTTACGATTTAATCGCCCAAAATGGAATGTTTTGGAAGATAATATTCAAAATATAGATTTTTTAGAATATAAAAATAAAGTAGATATTGTAACTGGTGGTTTTCCTTGTCAAGCATTTTCAAGTGCAGGTAAAAAATTAGGCTTCGAAGATACTAGAGGAACTTTATTTTTTGATTTTGCTAGATGTATTACTGAAGTTAAGCCCAAAATTTTTGTTGGGGAAAATGTAAAAGGTTTATTAAATCACGATAAAGGAAATACATTAGAGGTAATCAAACAAGCAATTAAAGATATTGGTTATACATTGATTGAACCTAGAGTTTTGAAAGCCATGTATTATAAAGTTCCTCAAAAAAGAGAGCGTTTAATACTTGTTGGAGTAAGAAATGATTTAGCAGAACATATTTCAAAATTTGAATTTCCTGAAAAATATCATAGAGTATTAACTGTTTCAGATGCCTTTAAAAAAGGAGAATTATTTGATACAGATGTTCCAAAAGACCAAGGCGTGGAATATCCAAAGAGAAAAAAAGAAATAATGGAACAAGTGCCAGAAGGTGGATATTGGAGAGATTTATCTGATGAGCTTCAAAGAGAATATATGGCTGGTAGTTATTTTTTAGAAGGTGGAAAAACTGGATTAGCAAGAAGACTTTCAATGAAAACACCCTCATTAACGATTGTTTGTGCGCCTGCTATGAAACAAACTGAAAGATGTCATCCTATTGAAATTTATAGTACTGGACATGAGTTAAATTTTTGACAAAAAAAGGACAGAAAGAGTTAATTTAGAAGTGTGAAAACCAAAAAACTCTATTCCGTCCTGCTGAACAAATATACAAAGGAATTTTCAGATATTCCTATCCATTATGTTCACGCTACTTTGTTGCTTATTAGCTGTATTCTGATAAAAGAAACTGTTAATCTAAACAAATTAAAAAATCAAGTAGGTATTTTTTTAAATTCTCCTACTGTTCAAATTGATTCTCATTATAAACGGCTTACTCGTTATTTTTTGGATGTCTATGTTCAAAAAACACTATGGAAGCTGATTCTAGTTTTTAGTATAGGCTCTTTTTTGAATAGAAAAGACATAAAAAAAGAAATTTTCTATCTAGCTATGGATGGTAGTGTTTGGCAATTAGGGGAATATACCTATCATGTTTTGGTCTTAAGTGTTATTTATAGAAAAATGGCTATTCCTATTTTTTGGATCAATTTAGAACGAAAAGGTAGTTCTACTGTTGCTCATCGTAAAAGTTTATTAGCATCGGCTTTATTGTTATATCCTTTTTTAAAAAGATTTACAATTTTAGCTGATAGAGAGTATAAAGGTAGAGTTTGGTTTAGGTATTTAGAAGAACAAGGATATACTTACATTATTCGTCTTTGTAAGGGAGATTATCAATTAGAAGTTAAAAAATACCACAGCTTACTTAAAAAAGCTAAATCAGGCAAACTAGTAAGCCAAGAATTTGAAACTGACTTTGCAAAAAAACTAAAAATAGTGATTTCTTATAATGCTCAAGCAGCAAAAGAAAGTGAAAAGTTTGTCATTTTATTAACCAACAAATATCGTTTAACAAAGGAGAAAATTAGTGCTATCTATTATCTCAGATGGAAAATAGAGTGTTTATTTAGACATTTGAAAACAAATGGATTTCATTTAGAGGAGTTAGGAATGGTAAACCCAAGAAAAATTCGTGTTCTAATGGCATTAGTAATTGCATCTTTTTTACTCTGTATCTTAGAAGGAGTAAAAACAAAACAAAGAGTAAAAAAAGACAATGAATCCTTTTACGAGTCTGTTTTTAGAATCGGATATGGAAAAGTAGTATTTTATGCTACTTCTATAGACAAAATATTAAAAATAATAACCCAATTAGTGCAAAAATCTAAAACTCAAAATACAACCTAAATTAACACATGTCCAGTACTGTAATTGAAATTAGACCTTTGACAGTCAGAGAAAGTGCAAGAATACAAACATTTCCAGACGATTGGCAATTTCAAGGGGCAAAAGGACAACAATATAAACAAATAGGAAATGCTGTTCCTGTAAATTTAGCGTATGCTTTGGGTTTGAGTTTGGTTGATTTTCTGAATAAAATTGAATAAATATTAACTTTCCATTATCAATACAAGTCAGTTTATTACAAGGAAAATGATTTGAATAGAATTGCTGTTTATTATACAAAAGACGTAATTTTGACAGGACAATTATTTTTGAGAATACAACATTTGCCTATTATTAAAGAAGAAAATATTATTGTTGTGGCATAGACAAAGTTAGAAGTCAGATTTATAAAAGTAAAACATATCAAAAAAAATAATCTTACCCAATTTATGAACAAAGAAGAACTAATAGACCAAATTTGTCAGCATCATTATTCTTTTATTGATTATATCAATTCTTTAAATGATGAAGAGTTTGAACAATCAGTTTTCGAAAAATGGACAGCAGGACAACAAACAGAACACATTTTAATTTCTATAAAGCCAATTACGAAAGCCTTTTTATTACCAAACCTACTTCTCAAAATGGTTATTGGAAAATCAAACCGAGAAGGGTATTCATACAACGAAATTGTGGATAAATACCACATCAAATTAGAAGAAGGAGGAAAAGCACCTAGCAATTTTTTACCTAAAAAAGTCCTTTTAAATCAGAAATCGGAACTTCTAAAATCATTGAAGAAAGTTGTTTTTACATTGAGTACTCAAATTAATGACTTTTCAGAAGAACAATTAGATACCTTGCTTTTACCACATCCATTATTGGGCAAACTGACACTTCGTGAAATGATGTATTTTACCATTTATCATGTCCAACATCATCACAAAAAAACGATTGAGAATTTGAAGAAAGACACCGTTAAAAAATAATTCCTTTATCAAAAAGGAGCTTTTCATAATCGGTAAAAATTATCCATCTGCCAAAGAATACTTTTTTTCTACTCTTAGACACATTCATAAATACCTATCTATTTTTTAATGCAACATGACCCAAGAAAACAAAAAATATTACGCATTATATTTGGAACAACTCAGTCATTCAACACCTGAAGAGAAAGACTTCATTAAAAATCACTTAACAATACAAAGATTAGATAAAGGAGAATTCTTCTTAGAAAGTGGTGAAATTCAAAAAGAAATGGGATTTATTTGTCAAGGACTCATACGCAGATATTTTATAAATGAACAAGGCGATGAAATAACAACAGGTTTTACCAAAGAAAATCAATACATTACTGACTATCCAGCTTTTATCAGACAGAAGCCTACCAAATATTTTTTACAATCTTTAGAACCTTGCATTATCATTAAATTACCTTATAGTACGATTCAAGAAAGTTATAAGAAATTTAAAAATAGTGAAATGCAAGGGCGATTTATTGCAGAAATGGTTTTGACCGTTTTGAGTGATAGAGTTGAGAGTTTTTTATTCAATACAGCAGAAGAAAGGTATCTAAAGTTTATATCTGAAAATCCTGAACTTATACAAAGAGTAAGTCTGACTCATCTATCTTCTTTTCTAGGTATTAAAAGGCAATCTTTGAGTAGAATAAGAAATAAAATGAGCAAAAAATGATTTTGTCACAAATGTGTCAGGTAGATAGTGTTGTTATGCTGCATCTTTGTAAGAAATAACCAACTAAATATCTTAACAATGATTTCAAATAATAAACTTATTACAATAGCATTATCAGTACAATTTATCTTTCTTTCGTTTTCCTTATTCGGACAAAACTCAAAGACTGACCACACAATTCATCAAACTGTACAACAACACACTGATAAAATTTTTGATAGTCTAATCAAAGTACGCAGAGATTTGCATATCTATCCTGAATTAGCTGAACAAGAAAAAAGAACTTCCCAAAAAATAGCACATTACTTAAAATCACTTGGGTTGGAAGTTCATACAAATATTGGTGGATATGGAGTGGTTGGAATTCTCAAAACAAATAAAAAAGGAAAACGAATTGCTTGGAGAGCTGATATTGATGCTCTTGCATCAGACCTTCCAGATGTAGTAGAATTTTCATCAAAAAATGAAGGGGTAAGACATATTTGTGGACACGATATACACACCACAATAGGTCTTGGAATTGCTAATGTATTGACAAATTTGAAAGACAGTCTTACAGGTACTATTTATTTTGTATTTCAACCCTCAGAAGAAAATTGGAAAGGCGCAAAGGCAATGATTGATGATGGTTTATTTGATATTATCAATCCAGATGAAATATATGCCTTACATATTTCACCTATGCCTCAAGGAGTTATTGCTGCCAAAAGTAGAAATTTATTTGCAGATTATAAAGATTTAAAAGTTGTTCTTAAAAAGACAGAAGACAAAGATGAAATGATTAACTACACAAAAGAACTACTATCCAGTTTTCAAAATGTTGCACCTGATAGTAAATTTTGGGATGTTAGAAATTTAATGGATGCTGAGATAGGTTTAGCAAATCCAAAAACTATCTTTAAAGACTATGTTACAGTAAATTCAAATTTTCGTATGGAAGAAAAAGAGAATGAAATTGTGATAAAAGCTTATTTAAGTGCTAGTAATGAATACAAATTAGATTCAGTTTTATCAAGTCTAAAGCAAAAATTCTTACTGTCTAAGTACTCAAAAAATTTAGTTGATATTGTTTATTCTTATGAAATAGCTCTTGTTCTGAATGACGAGAAATTAACATCTTTAGTTACCAATAGTATTAGTGATATTTATGGAAAGCAAAGTGCAATCTCATTGCAAGGGGTAATACCAGATGGACGTAGTGATGATTTTGCCTATTATCAAGAATATGCTCCTAGTGTTTATTTTTTAATAGGTGCTTCAGATTATAAAAATGGAGTAATTTCTATGCCTCACTCACCCAACTTTGCAGCAGACGAAAACAGTATAAAAACTGGAGTAAACTATTTTTCATCCATGATTATAGAAAGATTGAAACCATAAAAAAATTTCCCCTAAAACTACTGATAGCTCATTGTAATTACACAAATAAACAACAAAGTTTTATGTTAATTGCAATGAGCTATAACTGCATTATATTTTAGAGTTTTTGATGTAGAGAAATAACTTCATCATCTAAAATATACTTTTTATCAGTACAAGTAAATCCTTTACAAAAAAATTGAGCTAAATAAGAAAGAGCAATTCAATTTTTAATGTATATTGTTGTAACTTTCGTAAAACGAATTTTGTAAAGAAAATATGACACTAAAAGACTACATAGAAGTAATAAGCAAACGATTTGAATCTGGAATTTCAAGAGAACATTCGTACAGAGGAGATTTAGAAACGCTGATTAGAAATTTAACGGAAGGAATTGAAATCACAAACGAACCTGCAAACGTAACCGATTGTGGGAATCCTGATTATGTCATCACAAAAGGAAAAATTCCGATTGGTTACATCGAAGCAAAAGATATTGGTAAAGATTTGAATAGCAAATCATTCAAAGAACAATTTGATAGATATAAAAAAGCATTAGATAATTTAATAATAACAGATTATATTTGGTTTCAATTTTTCCAAAATGGAGAACTGATTCATGAAATAAAAATTGGAGAAATTGATGGGAATAATATTAAGCCCATTCCAGAAAATTATGCAAAATTTGAGAATCTGATAAAAGATTTTTGTTCTTATATTGGTCAAACTATCAAATCATCAAAGAAATTGGCTGAAATGATGGCTGGAAAAGCTCGTCTGTTGCAAGATATTTTGGAAAAAGCAGTTACTTCTGATGAAAAAACAAAAGAAAATACTTCGATAAAGGCACAATACGACACCTTCAAAAAAATATTAATTCATGACTTAGAACCCAAAGACTTTGCTGATATTTATGCTCAAACATTGGCGTATGGAATGTTTGCAGCACGTTTGCACGACGAAACTTTAGATGATTTTAGCCGACAAAAAGCAGCCGAATTAATCCCAAAATCAAATCCATTTCTAAGAAAACTCTTCGGTTATGTTGCAGGAGCTGATATTGATGAGCGAATCATAACTGTTGTCGACAATCTAGCCGAAGTTTTTAGAGCGACTAATATCGAACAACTCCTAAAGAATTTTGGCAAAAGCACACAAACCAACGACCCCATTATTCATTTTTATGAAACTTTTTTGGCTGAATATGACCCAAAACTGCGTAAGGCAAGAGGCGTTTGGTACACACCAGAACCAGTCGTAAATTTTATTGTTCGTTCGGTAGATGATATTTTGAAAACAGAATTTGGTTTGCCTTATGGTCTTGCTGATACTAGCAAAACCAAAATAAAAGTAAAAACTGATATTGCTGACAAAAACTTCAAAAGTGGTTACAAAGAAGTAGAACGAGAAGTTCATAAAGTGCAAATACTTGACCCAGCCACAGGAACAGGAACTTTTTTGGCAGAAGTAGTCAAATATATCTATAATAAGAATTTCCAATCTATGCAAGGTGCGTGGAGTGGATATGTGGAAGAACACTTGATACCAAGACTAAACGGTTTTGAGTTGTTGATGGCTTCATACTCAATGGCACATCTAAAATTAGATATGTTATTGACCGAAACAGGCTATAAATCTAAGAAAAATGAAAGACTACATATTTACCTGACCAACTCTTTAGAAGAACACCACGAAGATACAGGTACTTTATTTTCAAGTTGGCTGAGTGATGAAGCTAATGAGGCAAATCATATAAAAAGGGATGTACCTGTTATGTGTGTAATTGGAAATCCTCCGTATTCAGTAAGTAGCACGAATAAAGGAGAGTGGATTGAAAAAATTACGGCAGATTATAAAAAGAATTTGAATGAAAGAAACATACAACCTCTGTCAGATGATTATATAAAATTCATTCGTTATGGTCAGCATTACATTCAAAAAAATGGAGAAGGTATTTTAGCCTATATTTCAAACAATAGCTTTATTGATGGCATCATTCACAGACAAATGCGAAATAATCTTTTAGAAACTTTTGATAAAGTCTATATTTTAGATTTACATGGAAATGCAAGGAAAAAAGAAGTTTCTCCAGACGGTTCGCCAGACCAAAATGTATTTGATATTATGCAAGGCGTTTCGATTAATATTTTTGTAAAAACAGGAAAGAAAAAAGCCAAACAATTAGGGAAAGTGTATCATCAAGACCTTTTTGGAAAAAGAGAGGTAAAATATAATTATCTAACCGAAAACAGTCTTTCAAAAATAAAATGGCAAACTTTGAAGAGTAAAAAGCCGTATTACTTTTTTGTAAATAAAGATTTTGGATTGCTAGATACGTTTGAAACTGGTTTAGATTTAAGAGAATTATTTCCTAAAAATTCTATTGGAATTGCAACAGGAAAAGATGCTGAACTTGTAGATTTTACTGAAGGTAATTTGTCAGATAAATATAATATAGAGCCAACACCATTTTATTACAGACCTTTTGATATTCGTTTTACAGTATTTGACAATAAACTATTACAAAGAGCGAGGTTTGATTTAATGTCAAATTATTTGGAGGAAAATATTGGTTTAAATATAGTTAGGCAATCAAAACAGCAGGGAATAGAAAGTTTAGTTTCTAAAAATATTGCATGTAAACATTTAATTACTGGAGAAACTTATAATTTCCCTTTATATCTCTATCCTACAAATACAGAAAACAACCTTTTTACATCAAAATCAGAACAAAAAAAGCAGGATTTGATGAGTAAAATAAAATCAACTAGATTTGATTACAAACAAGTTGAAGAATTTTTTAATAAAACTGTTCTTCCCTACTTTGAAAAAATAGACAATCCTAATGAACATGCAATAAAGCTTTTTGAAGAACACAAAAGCACCTATGAAGAATTAGCTTCTAATTTAGAATATCTAAAAGAACAATTAAAAGAATTAGAAAATCCCAAAACAGAAACAGTACAAACCGAAACGCAAAGAAAACCCAATCTAAATCAAAAAATAGTAAAAGAAATAGCTAAAAAACTAGGTTTAGAGTTTACGCTGGAGAAAAGTAAAGATGCACAGTCGTGCGTCTCAACATTTGCGCCTATTGATATTTTAGATTATATCTATGCTGTTCTGCATTCACCTAATTATAGAGAGAAATACAAGGAGTTTTTGAAGATAGATTTTCCTAGAGTTCCGTATCCAAAAAACACAAAGACGTTTTGGGAATTGGTAAAATTGGGTGGTCAGCTTCGTCAAATTCATTTATTAGAAAGTAATACTGTAGAAAATTATATTACTAGCTATTCAGGAGTTGGCGATGATATAATCACTACCAAAATAGCCAAAAAAGATTGGAAACTAATTGATAAAAAACAGCAGTTGGGCAGAATTTATATCAATGAAACTCAATATTTTGATAACGTTCCTTTATTCGCTTGGGAATTTTATATTGGTGGTTATCAGCCAGCTCAAAAATGGCTAAAAGACCGAAAAAATAGAAAATTGAGCTATGAAGATATTCTACATTATCAAAAAATCATTGTTGCGTTATCTGAAACCGATAGAATTATGAAGGAAATTGATGAGGTGGAGATTGAATAATACTACTTTAATTTGTAATTGAGCATTAAACAAAAATCAAAAAAATGGAAAATAAATTTAAAATAGGCGATTTTGTAAAAGTAAAAAATGGAATTAAAGACCCTGATTATGACTTCATTTTTACAGAAAACTGTCAAGGAGAAATAACTGAAATTGACGGAACTCTATTGACTATCGAATTTGATAATAAAACAGTAGCAGATTTTCCTCTTGATTATTTAATTCAAATAATTAAAGATGGTGCTGAGGGTAATGAAATTTGTTTAGAAGCATCTGATGTAGAACTAACTTCTGAAAGAGATTGGACAGACGAAGAAGAACAAATAGCTACCTCTAGATTGTATTGGATTTGGATGTTTGATAAAGATATAGCTAATTTTTTAGACTATTTCGCTCAAGTTGATGTAGATAATGAGTATGAAATTTATGAAATGTGGATTCAATATTTGAATGAAAAATTACAACTTCCACTTGAAACAGAAGTGGTTGAATCAGGAGCAGGTTTGAGATATGGAGAAAAAGTAAAATTATTAGGTATAGATGATGATTACGATGAAAAGTATGGTATTTTAGGAATTGGAAAAGCAGAAGAAAGTGGCACAGTAACCTATCCTATTTGCAATTTGGAAGTAATTGACAAAAAAAGTAAAAACTATCAACCATTGAAAGATTATTGTATATGGTTTGCTAATAGATAAACTCCTAAAAAAACAACTCCTTAATCAAAATATAACCTCCCATAATCAGTACAAACCATCCAAAAAGAGGCTTGAGTTTTTTTCCGTCGATGCGTTTTGAAAGTGCCATTCCTATAAAAATTCCTGCAATAGACATGGTAGAAAGAATCAAAAGGAGTTTCCAATCAGTTTGCATTTGATTTTGAGAAACCAAAAAACCAAAGAAAGAATTGAGTGTAATAATAGTAAGCGAAGTACCAATAGCTTCTTTCATTTCCAAACCAAGCAGAAAAACCAAAGCAGGAATAATAATAAATCCACCTCCTGCACCCACTAAACCAGTAATAAGACCAACTACTAAACCTTGAAAAATAACCATTGGATAATTGAACGTCTTTGGTTCTGAGTCTATTTTTTGTGTAGGAGTAGTTTCTAAGCTGTTGTTGGTAACAGATTTAGAACCCGATTTTATCATTTTATAAGAAGCCAATATCATCAAAACGGCAAATAAAGCCATTAAGAAAATACCTTTTGTAAGAACAAAACTTCCAACATCAAAAATCTCATTAGGAATAGCAGGAACTAAATAATTCCTTGTCAGAAACACTGAAAAAATAGAGGGAATCCCAAAAACCAAAGCCGTTTTCATTCTGACTAAACCTTGCTTAAAGTAACTAAATGCACCCACACTACTCGTCAGTCCGACCACAAAAAGGGAGTAAGCTGTCGCCACAACAGGTTCAATACTAAACAAATATACCAAAACTGGAACAGTCAGAATACTTCCTCCTCCTCCAATAAGACCGAGCGAAACACCAATAAAAATAGCCGAAAAATAACCTATAAATTCTATCATCATCGTAAAAATAAAGTTTTTTTTCTTACAAAAATGAGGTTTTTAAAATGGTTTATCAGCTACTTTTGTTACAGAATAAAAAAAAATCTATCCTTTCAAATCCTCCCAATACCAATCAATCGCTTCTGTAAGTCCTTTTTTGAAAGAATATTGAGGGAAATAACCAAGTAGTTTTTGTGCTTTTTCTATGGAAGCCAACGAATGAGGAATATCGCCTTGACGATTATCTCCATAAATTGCGTCTATTTCAGAGATTTCAGAATCGTATTTGCTAAGAAGCGAACGCATAAGTTCGAACATTTCTTTTATGGTTGTTCGTTCTCCAAAAGCGACATTATAAACTTGATTTATGGCATCTGGATTTGTCGTTGTGGCTGCCAGTTCATTGGCTTGTAAGACATTTTCTATGTAGGTAAAATCTCTTGAAAAATCGCCTTCTCCAAAAATAGTAGGTTGCTCATGTTCCATCAAAAGACCAATAAATTTAGGAATAACGGCTGCATACGCACCATCAGGACGTTGCTTTCTACCAAAAACATTAAAGTAACGCAAACCAATAATCTCCAAACCATACAAATCTGAAAAAACATTTGCATAGAGTTCGTTTACATATTTTGTAACTGCATACGGCGAAAGAGGACGACCGATGTTTTCTTCTACTTTTGGAAGTGCTTTATGGTCGCCATAGGTAGAAGAACTAGCTGCATAAACAACTCGTTTTATCCCAGCTTCTTTTGCAGCAACCAATACATTTACAAAGCCCGAAATATTTACATCATTTGACGTAATTGGGTCTGCAATCGAACGAGGAACAGAGCCTAAAGCAGCTTGATGTAAAATAAGTTCTACATCAGCAACAGCTTTTTTACAGTCTTCTAAATTACGAATATCGCCTTCAATGAGTGTAAAATTAGGATTTTCTAAAAGATGTTCTATATTTTGTCTTCTTCCCATTGAAAAGTCATCCAGACAAACAACTTTATTATCTTGAGCTAAAAATTTTTCACAGAGATTTGAACCGATAAATCCTGCTCCTCCTGTAATAAGAATACGTTTTGATGTGAGTTTGTTTTGTTCCAAAATGCTAGTTTTTTGTTTTTATATATGAAATATGGAATTTGATTTTATACAACTTACTCTGATAAGTGTTTGGGTAGTTGTATTTTGAAAGTTGTTCCTTCTCCTTGTTTACTTTCTACTCTAATTCTGCCATGATGTTTTTCTATGATTCCATACGTAATAGACATTCCTAGACCTGTTCCTTCCCCTACATTTTTAGTTGTATAGAAAGGCTCAAAGATTCGTTTTTGTATTTCTTCACTCATCCCGACTCCATTATCAGAAATGGTAAATGTTATATGGTCTTCATAGTTTTTGGTTTTTATGGTTAGGGTTAAGGGTTCTCGTTTTTTATTTTCTAATTCCAAGTTGCCCTCTTCTTTTTCTTTTTTATCCTTTTTCTCAATCAGAGCTTGAATTGCATTACTACAAATATTCATCAACACTTGATTGAGCTGACCAGGATAGCATTCTATTGGATTAATTGCAGCATCTAATTCTCTATTCACAACAATTCCATTTTCTTTGATTTGATTACGAAGTAAAATAAGTGTTGTAGAAATATGGTCGTTGATATGTGTTTTTCTAATTTCTTCCTCATCTAATCTAGAGAAATTACGCAGTCCTTTTACAATCTCAAAAGTACGCATAGCACCAATCTGAATATCTTTAATTAATGTTCTTGTTTCATCTATCAACTCATCATATTCTTCATATAACTCTTCATCTATATTTTCTTTGTTTGTCCAGGATAAAAGTTCTTCAATATTTGTATGAAGCGCATCCATTCCTGCATAAACAAAATTAATTGGATTATTTATCTCGTGTGCAATTCCTGCTGTAAGTTGTCCCAAACTTGCCATTTTTTCGGCTTGTGTAAGTTGTGCTTGTGTGGACTTTAGCTCTGTAATTGTGGTAGCAAGTTGTTCGTTTACTTCTCTTTCTCGTAATAAAGTATGTTGTACTTTTGTTTTTGCAGCAGCTAATCTTTCGTTGGTAAGTTGCATTTCTTCGGCATATTTTCGGAGTTCTTTTTCAGATTCTGCAAGGTCTTCTACTTGTTTCAGAAGTTGTGCTTCTGTATAACGCAATCGTGTACTTCTTTCTGCGATGAGTTCTTCAAGTCGTTCTCTTTGATTCATTAGCTCTTGATTCATAGCTAATAATTCTTCTTGATTTTCTTTAAAAGAACTATCTTGACTTTGTAGTACATCATTTTGTTTGTTGGCTTCTATGAGTAAATTGCGTAATAAATCTTCGCTTTGACTTACCATTCGCATTGCTGTTGCTACAATTAATAAATTCATACAAACTGCCATTGCCCAAATCACAATTTTGAAAAAAGCAGCCGTAGAAGCAGGCATATATACACTAAGCTCTGAAAACCCTTTTGGTAAAAACTCTAACCAGCCCAAAATTGCCCCAAAAGCAAGTAAGAAAAAAAGTTGTAAACTTTGCTCTTGACCAGAAAATAGCATAATGATAATAATACTAATAGGCAAAATAAAAGCTCGCATAGCAGGCTCTCTATTAAACACCAAAAAGAAAATAAAATGAGCTATAATAATCTGAAAGACAAAAAAGATTTTGGCTAATTCAACCTTATGGAGGTTATTAAAAACCAAAGGAAAGATAAAACCTAACAGCACCAAAAAAGTATTTATAACCAAGCCTTTTGTCCAAAACGAATTTAGTATAAGCAAACCGATTATTCCTATCAAAAAAACGGCAGATAAAGAAAGGCATATCAGATTGATAAGCCGAACTCGTGCAGCTTGTTGAGTGTGCATAAGGTCAGTTACACCCCAGCTAATGCTATTTTGAATATAATTAAATATAACTTATTAAATTATTAGTGTATTTACTTCTGAATTAGCTTCGCTGCTTTTGCAGCTCTAATATTTTATTTCTATACTTTCATTAATTACTCATTACTTGTAAAATTAATTTCTGTACTATCTCCAATATTCAAACTCTGAACCATTCCTTTGAGTGAAGAATCGCTTCCTATAATTGATTTATTAAGAGTTGCGTGAGCCAAATCAGAAAATGAACCAATAATGCTATTTTGAATAATAGAATTTGAAATATGTGTGTGATCACCAATAGCTACATTAGGACCAATGATAGAGTTTTCTAATTTACATTGCTTTCCAAAACGAACAGGTTGAATAATAATACAGTTGGGATAATCCGTAGAGATAGAAGTTTCGAAACCATGTCTTCGTAACAGACTTGCATTGGCTTCTAATAACGTTTCCTTTTTTCCACAATCAAACCAATTATCAACTTCTACAAAAGTTATTTTCTCACCTTGCTTGACCATTTCCATGAGAGCATCAGTCAGATGATACTCCCAAGAACTATTTGCTGAAGCTGAATGGCTCATTATCGTTTTGATAGCATCCAAAAGCAGACTAACATTTGCAATTTTGTATGCACCTACTAAAGCTAGATTTGATTTTGGAATACGTGGTTTTTCAATAAACTTCTTGATTATTCCATGTTTGTCAGGTTCTATAATTCCAAAAATACGTGGATTATCTACCTTTCTGACTGCAACAACCGTATTTGTAATACCAAAAAAATTGGCATAATTCATCTCTACAATCGTATCTCCTAATACAATTAATAATTCTTCCTCATCTTTAATAAAATCACGAGCTATCCACAGTGCATGTGCAGAACCAATACGAGGCTCTTGTAAAACAAACTCTGCATTGATGGTATCCTTATATGTATTTACTACATAATCTTCTATTTTATTCCCTAAATATCCAATTATAAACAAAAAGTCTTTAACTCCATTTTCATATAAATTATCAATAATATGCCCTAAAATAGGCTTTCCTGCTATCGGAACAAGTGGTTTAGGTTGTGTGTGTGTATGTGGACGCAAGCGTGTGCCTGCTCCTGCTACTGGAATAATTGCTTTCATGACTTATTTAAAATGACTAAAGAAAAACTAGAATAAAACTATATACCAAAATAGAAAAATAATTTGAATAATACTGCAAAATACAATTCTTAATAAGATACCACAAATTATTATACTATCATTTTTTTTCATTTCACTTTGAAAAGTTTATTTTACCAAATTGAGAAATATTGTTTTGTATTCTACAAAAAAAAGACGTATTTTGCTATTCCCTTCTAAAATTACGCTAATTATTTCTCAAGATTACTCTCTGTAGTAAAAAAACTAAGCCGTTTTTATATTAATCACATTTAATATAATATGTTATTTATGTTTAAGTAAATATTTTAAATTAATATAATCAGTAATAGAATATTATATCTCATTAACAAATAATTAACTCATTTAATTATTTTTTTGTTTCAAATAAATTATTTGGTTGAAACAAATATAATTTTCTATGTATTAGATTTTTGTTAAAATATTTTGTGTTTTAATTTTTTAAACTAACTTAGTGTATCTTTTGAGTTTTTATAAGATTTACTCTTATGAAAAGTTGAAATAATTAAAAATAAAATAATTCAATTCAATTCTTTTATCATTCAATCATATTAAATTATGCAAAGAAAAATACTTCTTAGCTTTACGCTCTTATGGGCAATGCTTACGATTGGGTTAGGCTCTTCTGCCTTCGCTCAAACCGAACGCACCGTAACTGGTGTCGTAAAAGATGACACAGGAGAAACCCTTCCTACTGCAACTGTCGTCATCAAAGGAACTACAAAAGGAACTGTAACTGATTTTGATGGAAATTACAGCCTTGTTGTTCCAGGTCCAGAAACAGTTCTTGTTTACAGTTTTGCAGGAATGGATAAAAAAGAAGTTACGGTAGGTAACCAAACCGTAATTGATGTTACATTGGGTTCTGATATGCTTGACGCAGTTGTTGTTACAAGTTTTGGTATTGAAGAACAAAAAAGAACTCTAGGATATGCACTACAAACAGTAGATTCTAAAGAACTTACCAACTCTAGAGAAACAAACTTAGTAAACGCACTTGCTGGTAAAGTAGCTGGTGTACAAGTAACTTCTTCTGGTGGACAAGCAGGTGCATCTTCTCGTATCACAATCCGTGGTCAGAACTCACTTGTAGGAAATAGTCAGCCTTTGTTTGTAGTAGATGGTATTCCAATCGATAACCGTCAAACAAATGCTTCTGCTAATCTAAATGATTCTGATGGAAGTCTTTTATTTACAGGTGCAGGCTCAAACCGTGTTGTAGATATTGACCCTAGTATTATTGAAAGCACAAGTGTTTTGAAAGGAGCAGCAGCAACTGCTATTTGGGGAGCTAGAGGTGCAAATGGTGTAATCTTAATCACTACAAAGAAAGGTAAAAAAGGAAAACCAAAATTTAACTTTTCCTCTAATGTAATCTTGAATGATGCCATTGTCAAAGGATATCAAGACCAATACCTACAAGGTTCTGGAGGACTATTCAGAAATGGACTTCCTGACGGAGAAGGTGGGTTTTATGCCAACGGACCTGGAAATGGACAACAAACAGGAATATCTTGGGGACCTAGTGTAACAGAAGCAAATGCAAATGATAGTATTGCAAAGTATTTAGGAGGTGTTAATACATATGACCCTCGTGCAGATTTTTTCCGTACAGGTCAAACATATGATAATGTCCTTAGTGTTTCAGGTGGTTTTAGTGATTATGTATATCGTGTTTCTTATAGCAATCGTATGGAACAAGGTATTGCTCCTGGTAATGACCTAACACGTAATAACTTGTCTATAAATTTTGGTAGCCAGTCAGAAAAGAAATTCAACTTTCAGACATCTATAAATTATTTTAATACTAACACGACACGACTAGCAGAAGGAAATGGAGCTGCTGCATATATGTACACGTTATCAAGATGGCCGATTAGTAATGATATCACCAATTTTGAAGAAGCAGATGGTACTCAAGTTACATATACTGAAGAAAATGTAAATAACCCTATTTGGCTTGCCAAAAATAATAATTTTAGTTCTAATGTAAACCGTTTGTTTGTGAATGCAACAGTTAATTATAAAGTTAACTCTTGGATAACGGTGTATAATCGTTTAGGTGTAGATGGTTATCAAGATGTTCAAAAACAAAAAACTAATCTAGGTACTTTTGGGCGTTTAGAAGGTCGTATGTTTGATGCTACTGCAGAAAATGTATTGATAGATAATACATTATATGCTATTATACAAAAACAAATCAATGATGACTTTGAGTTTTCTAGCACAATTGGACATAACTTCAATTCACGTTCATTCGAAATGAATGTACTTCGTGGTATTGGATTAGCAGAACGTGGCAATTATAACTATGAAGATACACAAGCACAACTAGATGTTCTTCCTACTATTGAAAAAGTACGTTCGACAAGTGTATTTGCTACTGCAAAAATAGGGTATCAAGAAAAAATATATGTAGAAGTTACTGGACGTAATGACTGGTTTTCTACACTTGAACCAGGTAATCGCTCTGTACTTTACCCTTCTATTTCTAGTAATACCGTTCTTTCAGAACTTATCCCAGCATTACCAAAAAGTATTATTTCATATTGGGGTGTTCGTGTTTCGTATGCTCAAGCAGGATCGGCTGCAGAACCATATGTTACTCGTCAGCTTTTTAATCGTTCTAGTCCATCTGATGCTACTAGAGGTTCGATTGCTGTATATGATGGGCAAGAGATAGTAGGTTTTAACAGAAGCAACAGAGCAGCAGAGCCTAATCTTACTCATCAACTCAAAAAAGAATTTGAAATAGGTACAGATATAAAACTTTTCAAAGGAACATTGAGAGCAGATTTTGCTTATTACAATAGCCGAACTTTAAATCAGATTGTGCCAGCAGAAGTTTCAGGTACTACTGGGTTTTCTTCTCGTTGGATAAACGGTGGTGTAATACAAAATAAAGGAGTAGAAATGACACTTACAGCTGATGTGTTCAAACTTATTCAAAAGAAATTCCCTTTAGATTGGACTATTTCTTTAAATTATACACGTAATCGTTTCGAACTTGTAAGCCTTCAAGAAGGAATTGAATCTTTATTCTTAGGAGGATTTAGTAGTCCACAAATTCGTGTTGATAGAAATTATGGATATGGTGTAATTTGGGGAACTCGTTTAGAAAGAAATGATAATGGAGATATTATCATTGATAATAGTACTGGACGACCAAAGCAATCTAATAGCCTTGGTCCTATTGGTAATACAATGCCAGATTGGTTGGGTTCTATTCGTAATACATTTAGCTATAAAGGACTTAGTTTGACTGTTTTCTTTGACGGACGTTTTGGTGGAGATATTCTAAATATGGATCTTTTTTATACTACTAATGCAGGAACAGCACTAATTACTGAAAATCGTAATAATGTTGTAGTTTGGAAAGGGGTAAAAGAAGATGGAACAACTAATGATATTCCAGTTATTGCTAACCAAAATTATTATCAAAATTGGTTCTCTCAAATAGATGAGTTATTTGTAGAAGATGCTAGTTTTGTGAAGCTACGTGAGGTATCTCTTTCATATACTTTACCTAAAAAATTAATGGAAAAATGGCCTATAGAAACACTTTCATTTACAGCAACAGGCAGAAACCTGTACATCTCATCTAACTTTAGCTATTTTGATCCAGAAGGTAATTTATATGGTTCAGGTAATGCACAAGGTTTTTACCATGCTGTTACACCAGGTACTCGTAGTTATGCTTTTGGGCTAAATGTTACTTTCTAAATCCATAATTTAATATCCTGTTTTAAGGAAGTACTTTTTGATAATACTAAAACTACTTCCTTTTAATTATAAAAAAACAATTTTTATAGTATTATTACAAACTATTATGAAAAAAATAAATATATATATACTTTCATTACTTCTAATAGGTGCTTTCTCGCTTTCTTCTTGCGAACAACTCCTAGATGTAAATGAAGACCCTGTAAACCCAACAGAGGTTACAGAAGAACTCCTACTAACAGGGATTCAATCTAATTTTTCTTTTCAAGTAATTGGTGGAATACCTGCACGTATGGCCGCTGGTCTTACTCAACAAACTGTATATCCAGTTAATCAAAGTTATGACGACTATTTCATAACTGAAAATGATATAGATGGATTTTGGAATGACTTCTCGTATGTAGGTGTAATGGCTAATTGCAAAATATTATCAGAACAAGCTGCTGCAAAAAACAAAAACTATCATGCAGCGATTGCCAAAATTATTTGGGCACAAAACATGGCCATGATTACAGATGCTTTTGGTGATGCTCCTTTCACTCAAGCATGGCAACCAGAACAATTTCCTTTTCCAGCCTATGATACACAAGAGGAAATTTTTGTTAGCATTCATAATCTATTAGACGAAGCTATTGCACATATAGATAATACCAATCAATCAGCAGAAGTTCCAGGGGTTGATGATTTGATATATGGTGGAGATATGCAAAAGTGGCGTAAATATGCATTTGGGCTTAAAGCTCGCTATTATATGCGTCTTTCCAGTGCTCCAGGATATAATGCCCAAACTCAATCTCAACTTGTATTAGATGCATTATCTCAAAGTTTTACAAGTAACGATGATAATGCGTTCTATCAATACTCTAGTCAATTATTACAAGAAAACCCTTGGAATCAATATGCTGTAAATGATAGATGGAATACTTTCACAGCACCTAATGTTAGTTATATTTCTTCTCTACAACAAATTAATAAAAGAGATATAAGATTAGCTTTACATGTTCGTAAATCTGACCCAACTAGAGATGGTTTCGAACTCATTACTAATACTGATGGTAGTGTAAATTTGTATCTCAAACCAGAACCATATAATAATCAATCTTTTTTAGGAGTTTTGTATGCAGATCCTGATTCTCCTCTTCCTTGGCTTATGTATTCAGAAATTAAATTTTTAGAAGCAGAAGCTAATTATCATTTAGGAAACACTGCTGCTCAAACACAAGCATTTAGAGAAGCCTTAGAAGCTGATTTTTCATTTATTCGTCCTTACCTAAATAAAATTAGTAAGACAGCTAATGATGAAGCAGCCTTAAGTAATACTGCAGCATTAAATGATATGATTGAAACATACATCTCAACCATAGTCGAAAGAGATGACTATACTACATTAATGACACAAAAAAATATCGTAAACTTTCTTAGTTTTGAGGCATATAATGATTTACGTCGTGCAAACCTATCTTATAACTTCCGTTCTGGATCTGTACTTAAAGACAGATTTGATTATGATGGTATAGCTTTACGTTTTCCTTATCCTAACTCTGAATGGCAGTATAACCCTAGAAATGTAGCCACTCGCAATATTCCTTTAGGGTTTTCTTCTATGCTTATTCCTGTATGGTGGGATTCAGCAGAATAAAAAATATAACCTTTAATATCATTATAAAATCAACTACTATTTAATTATACAATAGTAGTTGATTAAAATATCAAAAACTAAAAATAATACTATGCATATTTTCAAATCATGTTTAGCATACATACTGCTACTAGGAGTGGCACTTCTTAGTTGGAATTGTGTTCCAGAAGATGAAACAACTAGACAACAAACAGATATTTTCTATCTAATAGACCCTCTTCCTGATACAGTATTTGTAAAAGGGCAACAATCTATTACCTTCGAAATAGAAACTTCAGATGGACTTAATGCTGATAAAATAAGTGAAGTTACTTTTTATAAAAGTTTGGAAAGCCCTGTTGTTTTAGGCTCTGAGGAAACTGTAAGAAGTGAAGAAACTTTTTTATCAAAAACTTCTCAAATACCTAGTGAGATAACTTTTAGTACATCAGAACTTCTTGCTGGAACAGGCTATAACTCTGAAGACGAAATTCCAGGTGGCTCATTTTGGAATATTCGTTGGGAAGTAACCTCTAGTGGAAAAACATTAGCACCTGCTGATACTACAGAAATGAGATACATCTGTCCTTCAAACATGGAAGGTAGATATATTGCAACTAATGATTTTTGTCAAACTACTCCTCTAGAACTCAACATCATTAAAGATACTGTTAGTGGAAGTCAAGAAAAGTATATTATTCCTGATATTACTGCAAATCATTTATCAGAATGTGTAGGAGAAGGAGTTCCTATCTTTATGACAGTTACTGAATCATGTGGAAATATTGCACCTCTCTCTAGAGTTTTCTTTGGTCTTCGTTGGAATCTACTAGGAGGAACTTGGAATGAAGCAACAGGAACAATTACTCTTCGTTGGACAGATACTTATACATTAAATGGAACAATAGTAAATTCTACCTTTGTACGGCAATAAGTAGTTTTATTATTATATTTCAGAAAACTAAAAGCGAAACAGATTGTTTCGCTTTTTTTATACCATCTAACACAGCACTACACAACCAATTTTCTATTTTAAATAGAAAATTAAATAGTATTCTTTAAAGATTATATAAATTACTATTCAAAATTAGGCTGTCTTTTGCATGACTCTTGTTTTACAAACCTAGAACACATAGGACAAAATATTGAACTGGCTTTTGATTGGGCAAGTTTGGATAACTTTGTAGAAAATAATATTAATGAAGGTATTGTATTAGGACGAACCAAATTGAGTATAAAAGGAGTTTCAAATGAAGAGTTTACAGGCTATTTTCATAAAGAAGGAATAAAAAAATCGATTGAAGCTCCAAAAGATATTGTAAAGTTATGGCAGGCAATTGGTAAGAGTATAATAACGTGAACTCGGTATTAGTTGGGTACAAAAATTCTAGGTTTTTCTGGATATAAATGATATGCAACTATGGTAGCCGACATATGTGTAAAAGCATTTATTGGTTTTCTGTGTCTAGAGTGTTCTATGTCAAAAACAGAAGTCAGAATGTCATTTACAGATTCAATAACTGCTCTTTTTCTGAGGGTGTATTTTTCTTTCAACGTAATAAGTTGATTCTTCATGTTCTTTTTGACTTTAGTAATTAATTTAAGTCCATTTTCATAGAGTTCTTGCCATAATTTTGTCAAGTAGCCTTTGTCTCCGAAGCAACTTCCTTCTAAGTTATTGAGTAATTTTTTCAATAGATTGTGGTTATTGTCAGCCTTGTTAGCTGCTGTGATTTCAAATGCCATCACCTCTCCTAATTGATTGATAACTAAATGAAGTTTAAAACCAAAAAACCAGCCCATTGAGCCTTTTCCTCGTTTTGCAAGGTCTTTAAACACTTTATGCGAGTGAATACGACGATTATCAGAAACTACTATTTTCTTAGAATCTACAAAATAAGTTCCTGTTTTTTGACTTTTAGCACAGAGTAATTTAGCTAACACATACATGGGAAGGCTCACTCTTTCTATGAGTTCTAAAAAACGATTGTAGGAGCAAAGTTTAGGAAAATAAGGTAGTAAATCTGTACTAACAAGACGTTGATAATAGTATTGAAAATTCTTGTAACCAGAGTAGTTATAATAAATCAAAATAGTCATCATTTCACTTGCGCTTAATTCAGGAATACGAGTTGGAGAATGAGAAGAAGATTGACTTTTGCTACCTACCCAATGGCTAGAAACATAGGATTGAGCTTGTAAACAGAACTCATCTACTAAATAAAAAATACCGATTAGTTGGTCTTCATCAAATTTTATATTTTTGTCATTCATAAGGCGAAAAAGGGTTAAAGTTGATTAATGCTATTCAAAAATAACCTTTTTGAGCCTTTTTTGATAAAAAATTCTTAAGTAGTTATATGCTACAATTTTGTTAGATTTGATTTTTTATTTCAAAAAACACAATTTTATATTTCTGATGCGTTTTATAGCTCCCCTAAGTATTTTTCAAGAACAGGAACTTCGTCGTTATTTATCTAGTAGTGATGTAAAACTCTTACCAAGAGAACGTAAACGATTTAGTTCAATTTGTTTGAGTTCCAAACATAAGTTTACTATTAAGGAGCTTTCAGCACAATTTGATGTGAGTGAAAATAGTATAAAAAGTTGGTTTGATAGGTACGAATCAATGGGCTGTTTGGGGCTTTTAGATAAAAACATGGCTCATTCTCAAAGTAGTTTAGCTACTGAAAATGCAGAAATTATTTTAGAAGCTGTAAAACAAACACCTCAAAATTTAAAAAGAACCGTTGTTTTATTGAAAAAAGAACATCAAATTGAAACTAATCCTTCTATTCTAAAACGTTTTCTTAAAAAAAAAAGTGGAGTTGGAGACGAATACAAAAATCGCTAAAATCTCAACGAGATGAGTGGATGCACGACTTTTTTAAGAAAGAGCTTGACTGGTGGTTAAAAGAAGAAGAAAAGGGAGAGGTAGAAGTGTGGTTTAGTGATGAGAGTAGTTTTCATCTAAATCCTAATAGTATGTATGGTTGGCAAGAAAAGACTTTGGAGACGCTTAAAAAAGTATTTTTACCTGCCAACCGTGCTAGAGGAGCAAATATCTTAGGATTTATGCGAACTAATAATGAAAGCGAATTTTATGAATTCTATCAATCTATGGATGCAGATACGTTTATTGCTTGTGTAAATAATTTTATTGAAAAACGAGCAAAAGGGCAGAAAATACTCTTGATTTTAGATAGAGCGACCTCTCACAGCAATCATAAAGTAGATAAAGCAATAAAAAAGTGGAAAGAAAAAAATGTATTTATTCAATTCCTTCCTTCTTATTGTTCAGACTTAAATTATATTGAAATGTTGTGGAAACATATTAAGCATTATTGGTTAGATATAGCAGCTTGGACAAATGTGAAAACGCTCCAAAAGGCTGTTTTAGATATATTAGCTCAGTTTGGAAAAGAAAAAGAATATACTATAAATTTTGCACCCTCTTAATTAAAATAGCATTATTAATAAGAGAAAATCAAAAATAACAAAATTGTTATGAGCAACTACTTAAAAAACAGTATAAAACGCTAAATATCAAGTAGTTAAATACCGAGTTCACGTTATAATAGACAAAACAGCTAAAAAAATTAAATTTAGTGGATGCTTTACTGATAAAGAAGGTGTTTTTTGGATTGAATGGACTTTTAATTATAACTGTTGATGAATGGAGAGATGGAAAATTACCAAACGATTGATAAATCTATTGCTTTAACCTATTCTTAGAAAAAGTGAACCACGTTTTAATAAGGAATTGAAATTAAATAACACACTCATTTAAAAACAACAAGTTATTGATGTTCAGTGCATTACATTCGTAATTATTCCTAAATTATCTATTCAAAAAACAAATACATTTCATTTTCATCATTTCTAAAATTAGTATGAGTAACAGGTTCTGAAAAAATAGGCTTTTTTGATGTAAGAAGAGTCTAATTTATGTGCTACTCATTACACCTCCAATGTTTCAGATAATTTACTTTCTAACTGTACTGACATCTCTAAGATATCCAACAGGAAAAACAATAAATATTCAATTCCAAGTTCATGTTATTTTACTGTTATTTTTAATAAAGAACGAACAGAAGAATCGGTTTTTATAAGGTCTTTAAGTTCTTCCCAAGTAAACAAAAAAGCTGGCATTCCTGCTGCGTAAGGTGCAATTTCATAGGGCTGATAAACAAAAGTTATTCCTTTAGCTGTCAATGAGAAATTATCAGTAACTTCTATTTTATCTACCAAATACCCTGCATCTTGCAAAGAAACAGGATTTTCAAAACCTGTATAAGCATAAGCCTTTTTTATCATTCTTTTTTCTAATGTAGTCAGACTTTGCTTATCAAAAATGTCATTTAATTTAATCTCTTTTCCACTTTTTGTATCAATAACAAGGTAGCTTTCACCATACATTCCGTGCGCTCCTCCCATATACATATAATTAGAAAAAGAAAGTGTCGCAAAATAATGGTCATTAAAAACAACTTCTATATCACTTTCATTTACCCAATTTGCAGCATACAAATAGTCTTCATCTTGGTCTTTATTTACTTCCAAATATTCTTTAAAAAAAGAGTTTTTATTGTTTTCTACAACCTGCCTAGCACTCTGATTAGCACTAGAAGATTCAGAATCTTGAATAGACTGATATTTTTTAAGTAATTCTTTAATTTTAGATAAATTACTTCCTTGTGGAACTTGTTTTACTTCTACAATTACATCTGAAAATCTAGCTTGAGGAGTATCTTTTCTGTTTTTCAATAATTTTACGCTGTCTTGTATAGAAGTAAACGTGAAAGCAATACTTTTTGAATAATCTTCTACCAAAGAAATAGATAATTTTTTCGTTTGGTCTTTGTTTTTCCAGTTGCCGACAAAAGTATCTTGATTTATATTTCCTGTAATAAACTCTACCTTTTCCCCATTCTCATCCATTGTAAATAATTCTATTTCACCTTTATTATTTACTTTGCCCTCCAAATTTATTGGTATATTATACTTTGTGTAATAATAACTTCCTGAGTACATATTTCCATTTTGAACCAAATCCATTACAATAGACAAATTTCCATTTATTGTACCCACAAAATGACAGTAATCTGTATTTGTAGTAGCTGGTTTTTGAGCAAAAAGTAGAGAAGGGTAAAATATAGATAAGAAAATGAATAAAAAACAGATAAACAACGAAGGAAGTAATTTCTCTTTTTTCATAAAAGTAAAGTAATGGATTTTGGTGTAGATATGAAATATTGGTGTAGTAGTATGTTATCAAACAAATCTTATGCTTTTTTTGTAAAAAAACAGAATATTCAATCAAAACAATAATTTTTTGAATGAAAGAATACAAAGTTAGGAATAAAATAAAGTATTTGCATACCTTATTTGATGTATTGCACCAAAAAAACAAAGAAATCTAGATAAAACAAATCATTTTAACTTTAGTTAGTCATTGTATAAAAATGTAGTACTAAAAAATACTTAACAAAATTATTATAAAATTATGGCAAGTACATTTATAGTCGTTTATAAAAATGGAGAGACAAAAGATTTGGAAGCGCAAAATAGAGCAGACCTCATTATAAAATATTTTGATGGAAATGAGCAAAAATTTAAAGATGAAATAAAACTTCTTCGTTGGCAACAAGGAACAGTCAGTTATACTCAAAATATAGAAAATGGTAAAATGGATGAATCTGTTGCAACTGCTGACACAAACCCTTATGGTTGGAGAAATGAAGCCAGTGAAACAGGAAAGCCTGTAAAATCAGAAGAAAACATAAGTAATAATTTCAAATCAACTGATAGATTGTGATTTATGGATATTTTTGAAGCCTAATTTTATTCAAAATTGAATTCAAATTAGTACCTTTGTAGCACTTTTAAAAAAATCCAATCTGTTTTTTTAGGAAAACAAAGATTTTACAATTCATTTTCTGTCATTTTTTTCTCAAAATACTTATGGTGCATACAGCAAACCTTTCTACAGACCGTATTTCTGAACTTTTAGGTAAAGATTCTGAAACGCTTCTCAATTTTTCTACTCCTGCCATTTCGAAAGAGCGTTTACACGTTCCTAGCTCTGACTTTATAGACAAAATTTTTGCTAACTCAAATCGCAACCCACAGGTTTTGCGTAGTTTGGGACAGCTTTATGGTTCGGGTCGTTTGGCTAATACAGGTTATGTTTCTATTCTTCCTGTTGATCAAGGCATCGAACACACAGGAGGCGCATCTTTTGCACCAAATCCAGATTATTTTGACCCAGAAAATATCGTAAAATTGGCTATTGAAGGAGGTTGTAATGCTGTTGCGACTACTTATGGAAACCTTGCTTTGATGTCAAGAAAATACGCTCACAAAATTCCGTTTATTGTAAAAATCAATCACAATGAACTTCTTACTTATCCAAATAAATTTGACCAAGTCATGTTTGGTTCAGTAGAAGAAGCATGGAATTTGGGTGCAGTAGCTGTTGGAGCAACTATTTATTTTGGTTCAGAAGAATCTACTCGCCAAATTCAAGAAGTAGCTGCTGCTTTTGAAAGAGCGCACGAACTTGGAATGGCTACCATTCTTTGGTGTTATGCTCGTAATAATGGCTTCAAAAAAGATGGAACAGATTATCACGTTGCTGCTGACCTTACAGGACAAGCAAATCACATCGGAGTAACTATTCAAGCTGATATTATCAAACAAAAATTACCTGAAAACAACGGTGCTTTTAATAATATTGCTTTCGCAAAAACTCATAAAAAAGTATATTCAGACCTTTCTTCTGACAATCCTATTGACCTTTGTCGTTATCAAGTAGCGAATTGTTATATGGGCAGAATTGGTCTTATCAACTCTGGAGGAGCTTCTTCAGGTGCGTCAGATATGGCAGAAGCAGTCAAAACAGCCGTTATCAACAAGCGTGCTGGTGGTGCTGGTCTTATTTCTGGTCGTAAGGCATTCCAAAAACCATTGAATGAAGGGATTGAACTTCTTAATTCTATTCAAGATGTTTATTTGAATGAAGGAATTACGATTGCTTAATTTCTGATTTCATTTTTTTATAAAACATTAGAAACCTGTTTATTTCTATTTGAAGTAGGCAGGTTTTTTTAATTTTCTAAATTTTATATTAGGCTGATTATTTTCTAACTTATGAGATAGTTTTTACTCCAATAAAATACAAACTCACTTTACTATCATGGGATTCTTAGATTATATTGCTCCAATAAAAAAAATAACTTATCAAACTTCACTTTCTACCCACAAAGTAGCTCAACTATTAGAAAGTAAAATCAGTCCAGAACCAAAAAGAAAATCTATGTTTGATATTATCCCTCTGACCTATCACGGAAAAGTATCAAAAGCAGCTTTTGAAATTGGTAGGCGTTCAAGAGGACGCAAAGACCACCCTCCCACAGCCTATGGAACAATAGAAGAAAACCCTGATACCCCCATCGAAACTCTTGTTAAAGTTACCATTCATCCTCATCACAACTTCAAAACAGGGATGATTTTATTTATTGTCTTGATAGCAGTTGCTTGTTTACCAGCATTTTTTTCTATTCTAAGTGGGTACTATGATTCCATTGGGTTTTTCATCTTTCTACCTATCTTCTTTACTTTTGGTTTTTTGATAAATTATTTGATATTTTTCAACTATAATAAAAAATTAGCTAAAGATATTCAGCAATTTATAGATGGAAAAATTAGTAATTAAATCCCTCAAATACAATATAAAACTACCTTTTTTTCTTGAAAATGGGTAACTTGCTTTATCTACTTCATAATTTTTACAGATGCCTAATTACCTTTCAGTTTTGAAGAAAATTTTCAACCTCTTTGGTTTTCCAAAAGGGGAATCTAAAATAATGCGTTTTTGTCGTCTTTTGTGGTGGATAACTAGTATAGGTGGAATAAGTATTATTTTATTTTTTGCTGCTATTGCTTTTAATTGGTTTGGTTTTTTTGGAGAAATTCCATCTCTGAAAGCACTTGAAAACCCCAAAACACCTTTGCCTTCTGTGGTTTATACGGCTGATAGTGTAGAAGTAGCTCGTTATTATAGTCAAAATAAAACACCTTTAAATTATTCAGAGATAGATTCAATGACTATTTTGGCTCTTTTGGCTACTGAAGATGTGCGTTTTACAACTCACTCAGGAATTGATGCAGAGGCGACTGTTGGTGTTCTTTTAGCTATTTTTAAAGGAGATAATAGAGGAGGAAGTACAATTACTCAACAACTTGCAAAAAATTTATTCAAAACTCGCTCAGAAGAAAGCAAAGGAAAGTTAGGCGATGCAGGTATTTTAAGTACAGTTGTAGCTAAGATAAAAGAATGGATTACGGCTGTTCGTTTGGAGCGTTCTTATACCAAAAATGAAATTCTAACTATGTATCTCAATGAAGTTACCTTTGGAAATAATGCCTTTGGACTTCACGCAGCAGCTAAAAAATATTTTTCTACTTCGCCTGATAGTTTAGAGATTCATCAATCGGCTTTGCTTATTGGACTTTTGAAAGCCCCTTCTACATATAACCCTCTTCGTAAACCTAAAAAAGCAATTCAAAGAAGAAATACAGTTTTGAGTCAGATGAGAAAGTACAAATACCTTACTCGCCATCAATACGATTCTCTTAAAGAATTACCTTTAGACCTAACCATTTTTTATGAAGTAGCAGAAACAGGAAATAGCACCTATTATAAAAATTATGTTACTCAAAAACTAAAAAATTGGTGTGAGCAAAATGGATATGATTTGTATGCTGATGGATTAGAAATTTATTTGACTATTGATTCCAAAATTCAAGCCCACGCAGAAGCAGCCATTGCAAGACAAATGCCTACTCTTCAAAAGAAATTTCATGAACAATGGAAAGGTTTAGTTCCTTGGACAGATAGCAACAAAAAACCGATTGAAGATTATATAGAAAATGCCGTCGCAAAAACAGATTATTACAAATACTTACTAGAAAAGTATGGAAAACAAAATGATTCAATTCAAATATTGCTAGAAAAACCGAAAAAAATGACTGTTTTTAGTTGGGAAAACTCAACACATAGAAAAGACACCACTTTATCGACGATTGATTCTATAAAATATTATAAGCAAATTATGAGGGCAGGAATGGTTTCTTTAGACCCTTATAGTGGACATATAAAAGCATGGGTAGGTGGTCTTGATTTTGAGTATTTCAAATATGACCAAGTGCGTCAAGCCAAAAGACAACCAGGGTCGACGTTCAAGATGTTTGTGTATGCTAGTGCGATTGACTCGCTGAATATGTCGCCTTGTGATACTATTTTGGATAGCAATCCAATTATTAGATACGAAGAAAATGGAGAACAAAAAATTTGGACTCCTCATAATGCTGACTGGACAAATACAGGCAGAAATATGACACTTCGCCATGCTATGGGGCGTTCGATAAATACAGTTACAGCCAAACTTACCGAAAAAGTAGGCTGGACAACCGTAGCACATTATGCAAAAAAAATGGGAATTACGTCAGAACTCGCAGAAGTTCCTTCTATTGGATTAGGTTCTAGTGATGTATCGCTCTTCGAAATGGCTGGGGCATATTCTACAATTATGAACGGTGGAATGTGGCAAGAACCACAGATTTTGTGGCAAGTAAAAGACAAACATGGCAAAACGCTTCATTATTTTCATGGTGAATCTCATCGTGCTTTATCCAAAGAATCAGCTTGGCTAATGGGTTATATGCTTAAAGGAAGCACACAAGAACCACACGGAACATCATTAGGTTTGTGGTCGTATGGAATTTTGGGAAATGGCAATGATGTAGGAGGAAAAACAGGTACTTCTTCTAATTTTGCAGACGGTTGGTATATGGGTGTAACGAGAGATTTAGTAACTGCCGTTTGGGTGGGAGGAGAAGACAGAGCAATTCGTTTTCGTACTTCTGATGTAGGAGAAGGCTCAAAAACAGCACTTCCTATTTTTGGAATCTATATGAAAAGCCTTTATGAAGACAAAACTTCTGGCATCAGAAAAGCTCCTTTTTTACAACCTTCTGTCGAAATCAAACGTCGTTATTATTGTCCTACTCCTTATTATGAGCGTTACCCTGAAAAAGATAGTACGCTGGTGGAGGAAGCTGTTGAGTAAAAATTAAATAAGAGAGTTATTATATGGAAGAAGTAAAAGGAATTTACAGATTAACTCAAAAGACAAATATATTTATATTTTTTGTTAGCATTGCAAGTATGCTAATAGGTTTTTTACCTTATATTTATTTAGTTAAAGAAAAATTATGGACTGCAACGGGAGCTTTGTCAGTTTTATTAATCCCAATGTTTGTTTTTGGTTTGATAGAGTTTATAAATATTTTTTACTACAAGGTCATTGTCAAGAATAATATTATTTCATTAAAAATGCCACTAAATAATCGCTTATTATCTTAGAAAAATGTGGTTCTTTATGATTTTAGTTGCAAATGTTTAAATTAGCATTTATTTTCTCTTTATTACAAATATCATTTTTATGGATAGTGTAATTGTTTTTGATGAATTATTACATATTGTCGCTCCTTTTCATATTCGTCAAATTGATAAAGATGAATTAGCCAAAAAGGTTCATGTTTATGTTGAAGTTTGTTCTACTTACCGTCCTTCTGCTTTTGAAGACTGGCGTATTCATAGCTATAAAGATAGAGAGTGGGAGCATTTAAATATTTTTGAATATCGCTGTTTTATTCATTGTAAACTACCTATTTATCAAAACAAAATTACTAAAGAAACTTCTCAACTTAAAGTAGATTTTTCTAGAGAGTTTTCTCGTTTTACTCTACTTTATGAGCAAAAAGTAATGGATTTACTAAAAATATATCATTGTTTTCAAAAAGTAGCTAAACAACTAGGTATTTATACACAGCGAGTGGAACACATTTATCACTATTATACGCAAGACTTAAATGAAAATCCACCTCTAGGAGCAGTTAGAAAAATAGGAGCAGATGAAACTTCTACTAAAAAAGGACATGATTATATCACTTCTTTTATAGATATGGAAACTTCAAAAATAATTGCAATAGAAGATGGGAAATCAGGGGCTACTTTTGAGCAATTAGCTCTACACCATCCTAATCCTAATACAGTAAAGGAGATTTCTATTGATATGTCTCCTGCTTTCATTAGTGCAGCCAATGAATATTTTCCAAATGCAGCTCTTACTTTTGATAAATGGCATGTAATTAAGTTATTATACAAACACTTAGAAAAGTTAAAGAAAACACCAATTTATGATAGTCTAGTACTTAGTATGGAAAAACTTGAAAGTTTTTACGAGAACAAATCAATAGAAGAAGCCAAAGCACAATTACTGTTTATGGCTGATTTTGCAGAAGAAATAAAACCCAAAAATCCATTCACAAAGACAATATATCGTCATTTTGAAGGTATTATAAATTACTTTTCTTCTAAACTAACAAATGGTATTTTAGAGGGAATTAATTCAACTATACAGGTAATTAAAAGAGTAGCTAGAGGATTTAGATACACTCATAATTTCAAGAAAATGATACGATTTATTTTTAGTGATAAAGTGTATTTGCAACCGAATTCATAAAGAACCAAAAATGTTTACAAAACTAGCATTTTAAAGAATAGAAAAAGAGGATTTTTTTAAAGTTATACAAAAAAGATACTTGCTTTTTTAACTTTGACAGTCCTTTCAGAAGGCTGTCAATAGTTGAAGAAAAATACATTTGTATCTAAAATAATTTTATTCCCACTCATCACGTAATTTTTTTTGCCAAAGAACTGGATTATCTATTTTAGAAAACATAGTTATTGTAGCCATTTTTTGAAGAGCTAAACGTATTTTTTCTTTTTTATTTATTGAGTCTAAATTTTTGATTGGCTTTTTGATAAGCACAATTACCTGTACTTGTTGTTCATCATAATCTTTATATTCTGACGGCAAACGAATCATTCCTTTTTCTATTTTTCCTTTGAATTCTAATGCTTCCATATAGTTTTTACTTTTTGTTTAGAATAACGTGAGAAGGGAATTTTGAGTTGTGGTTATGATGACTGAATAATTAAATTATATTTCAAGATACAAAGCTATTGGATCTATTATGTACTCATAATCAAATTTTCCTGTGAATGTTTCTTCTACATTTGTAAGTGCCGATGTTGTTCTTCTAATAGCCTCTTTAAGGTTTCCTTCTTCGTCTTCCTCTTTGATTATTAAATTTTCATATACTTCTCTTTTTTCTTCACTATTTAGTCTTTGTGTAATTATTCCAAAAAGTTTAAACTCTTTTTCAGTTTCTCTAGAGTATTTACTAATAATTGAAGACTCATCCTCCTTTAAATTTTTTCTATTCAACTGTGAACTAAACAAATATAAATTTTCTAAATATGAAAAAATGGGCATTTGAACCTCGAACTGTTGCTTATACCCATAAGCTAACAAATAAGCTAGTTTCTCCAAGTATTTTTCATCATAATTCAAATTCATTTCTTTCAATACTTTTTTAAAATCAGTTTTTGATTTTAAGATAGCTCTTAATTTAGCTTTTTGCTCTCTATCATCTAATATTTTTATCTTTTCATTCAACTCCTTTACTTCTTCATCATGATTAGATTTATGTATAATATAACCTAAAGCTTCTCCAATATTGTTGAAATTTCTAATAGTATCTTCTACAACCTTTAAATCATTGAAAATTACATTACCAGAAATCTTAACAAAGCTATAACTACCCATCTCTGTCATTTGATCTTCTATATTTTTATCATTTATTTCTAATACTCGCCCTTCCTTTATCAATGTATCTTCAAACAAATTATAAGAAAAATCATGTAAAAATTTCTTTTCAGTTTGATTTGAGTCTTTTTCTATTATGTCAGCTAAAACTCTTCCACTAGCAATAGAACCCTTTTGAGATTCTTCTTTAATTTTTTTTTTCGCCATTACTTTGGACAATATATTCTGTCAAACCTTCAAATAACTGTGAAGATATAGAATACATCTTGTAATTATCTAAATATACAAATGATCTAAGTTTCTTCATTATTTTTTCGTTTAATGTATTCTTCATAGTATTTTTTACGAGTGTTTATAAAAGTATTTATTGAAAAAAACAATGTATAAGTACAGATTATACTTCCCAAAATTGATAATATCTCATTCATTTTTCTAAGGTAGTTAGACGGTTATATATAGCCAAACTAAAAATAAAAGAAACAAGTGATGCACCAATTGACCAACCCTTTACTGCAAGTTTATTAATATCTTCACTAAGCTTAAAATCTGCATACATTGTAATCGCTAAAATTGATGCAAATAGTAAAATAAGAACTATAGAAATACCAATACACTTTGTTTTCCACAACTCATCTTCAAAATGCTTGTCTTCCAACTCATTTATATTTGTCAAGTTTAGAACTAATCCTAGTACGATAAAATCTCCTTCGTTTAACCAGTAATCTATTGTGCCATTCTTATCAAATATAAAAATTAGTGACCTTATGAAAAATGGTAGTAAACCAATTATAACTGTATATATTAGCCATTTAGTTCTTTTCATGTATCTTTTCTTGTAATTAGAAAAAGCCCAAAATCGAATAATAAAATATAAGTTTGGGCTTCTAATTTATTTATGATAAATATAAGTTTTTACCTACTCAAATACAAATTACGTTCATTATAAATCTCTTTAAAGAAAGGGTCTTTTAAGTGATGAATAAAATAAATTGCTTCTCCAGTAGATTTCATTTCGGGTCCTAATTCTTTATTTACATTAGGGAATTTATCAAAAGAAAAAACAGGAATTTTGATAGCATAACCGTTTTGTTGTGGCTTAAAATCAAAATCTTTTACCTTTTTGTAGTCTAGCATTACCCAAGTGGCATATTTGATATACGGTTCTTGATAGGCTTTACAGATAAAAGGAACAGTTCGTGATGCTCGTGGATTGGCTTCAATGATATAAACAATTCCATCTTTTATGGCAAATTGAATATTAATCACACCTTTTGTTTTGAGAGCTAAGGCAATTTTTTTGGTGTGGTCATGAATCTGTTTCATGATATTTTCGTCCAAATCAAAAGGAGGCAAAACGGCATACGAATCGCCAGAGTGAATCCCAGCAGGCTCAATATGTTCCATTACACCAATAATATAAACGTCTTCGGTATCACAAATTGCATCGGCTTCGGCTTCAATTGCACCATCTAAAAACTCATCTATCAAAATGGTTTGTTGCCCCAAATCTTTAAAAATATTGATGATGTGTTCCTCTAATTCTTGTTCATTGATAACGATTTTCATACGCTGTCCACCCAAAACATACGATGGACGAACAAGCAAAGGAAATTCCATTTCTGCAGATTTTTCTATTGCTTCTTCTGCCGTTTTGATAGCATGGTATTTTGGATAAGGAATATTATTTTCTTTCAATAAATCAGAAAAACGTCCTCTATCTTCTGCCAAATCTAGTGCTTCATAGCTTGTTCCTAAAATTGGAATTCCGTAACGTTCTAGTTTTTCGGCAAGTTTTAAAGCTGTTTGTCCTCCTAATTGGACGATAACACCTTCTGGTTTTTCATTCAGAATTATATCATAAATATGCTCCCAAAAAACAGGCTCAAAATAAAGTTTGTCAGCAATATCAAAATCTGTTGAAACGGTTTCAGGATTACAGTTTATCATAATAGTTTCATAACCTGCTTCTTTTGCAGCCAAAACACCATGAACACACGAATAATCAAATTCAATTCCTTGTCCGATACGATTAGGTCCTGAACCCAAAACGACAACTTTTTTCTTATCACTTTTGATAGATTCATTTTCTGTTTCGAAAGTAGAATAGTAATAAGGCGTTTGTGCTTCAAATTCGGCAGAACAAGTATCGACCATTTTCCAAACACGATTTATTCCTAAATCTGTTCTTTTTTTATGAATTTCACTTTCTAAGCAGCCAATTAAGTGAGCAATCTGACGGTCTGCCAAACCTTTTTTCTTTGCTTTTAATAACAAATCATAAGGAAGAGTAGCCAGTTTATACTTTTGAATTTCGTTTTCTAGTTCTACAATTTGTTCAATTTGATGTAAGAACCACTTATCAATTCTTGTCAAATCAAAAATACGTTTCATCGGTATTCCTAATTTGAAGGCATCATAAATTCTGAATAATCTATCCCAAGAAGGAACTTTTAGTTTTTGATGGATTTCATCTTGGTCTCTTACTTCTTTTCCGTCTGCACCTAATCCATTTCTACGAATTTCTAAGGATTGACAGGCCTTTTGGAGTGCTTCTTGGAAGTTGCGACCAATTCCCATAGCTTCTCCTACCGATTTCATTTGGAAACCCAAACGAGAATCCGAACCTTCAAATTTATCAAAATTCCAACGAGGAACTTTTACGATTACATAGTCAATAGAAGGTTCAAAAAATGCAGAAGTTGTTCCTGTAATGGCATTATCAAGCTCATCAAGATTATAACCAATAGCTAATTTTGCAGCAATTTTGGCGATTGGATAACCTGTTGCCTTCGAAGCAAGCGCAGACGAACGAGAAACACGAGGGTTAATTTCGATAGCAATTATATCATCGTTATCAGGATTGACAGCAAACTGAACATTACAACCACCTGCAAAATTTCCAATTCCATTCATCATCTTTATTGCAAGACTTCTCATTTCTTGATAAACTGTATCAGGCAAAGTCATTGCTGGCGCAACTGTAATTGAATCTCCAGTATGAACACCCATTGGGTCAAAATTCTCTATCGAACAGATAATGATTACATTTCCTGCTGAATCTCTCAATAGTTCTAACTCAAATTCTTTCCAACCTACAACACATTGCTCAATCAAAACCTCATGAATAGGCGAAGTATGCAAACCTCTTGAAAGTGAGCTATCAAATTCTTCTTTGTCATAAACAACACTTCCACCTGTTCCTCCAAGTGTAAAAGAAGGACGGATAACGAGTGGAAAACCTATTTGTTGAGCAATTTTCTTTCCTTGCAAAAATGATTTTGCTGTTTGTCCGACAGCTACTCCTACATCCATAGCTTCCATACAAGCCTTGAATTTATCTCGGTCTTCGGTTGTGTCGATGGCTTCAAAGTCCACACCAATTACTTTGACATTGTATTTTTCCCAAAGTCCAATATCGTTGCACTTTATGGATAAATTTAATGCCGTCTGACCTCCCATGGTAGGCAAAACGGCATCAATTTCTTGTTCTCTTAAAATGGTTTCGATAGAATCTGGTGTGAGGGGCAACAGATAAACGTGGTCTGCATTGATAGGGTCAGTCATTATCGTTGCAGGATTGGAATTGATGAGCGAGACCTTTATTCCTTCTTCACGAAGCGAACGAGCAGCTTGCGAACCTGCATAATCAAACTCACAGGCTTGTCCGATGACAATAGGGCCACTTCCAATGATGAGAATATGGCGAATGGATTTGTTTCTAGGCATGAGAACAGATTTTTGGTTTCCTTTTTTAATGGGTTGTATCTATAAATTCTACAAAGGTAACAACTTTCTCGTTTTTGAAAAATTTCTTTTTTGTGAAATACATTTTAAACACAGAGTTCGCAGAGAACACGGAGTGAATACAAATACATTTTAAGGTAAATTTCACTTCTGTTTTTGGAAGGAATAGACTATATTTAATTATTCTAATCAATCTAACAAAAATATGATTTTAATAAATGAAATACTTTTTTTGAAATCTCTTGATAAAAGAAGGAAACAATTAAGATTAATAGAAAGAACATTATCAGAAAATAATTTTGATAAATACTCTATTTATAGATGTCTATGGATATTTGATGATATAAGAAGAGGCTTTTTTGATTTTCGGGGTCAATACTCTAGTGAACCTTATAATAACTTTGAATCTAATGAGATTTCTTATGAAGTTATAATTGAAGAAAAAAAAATCATATTCAAACTTTCAAATCTTTATTTTGATACAGAAAGTCTAATTAATTTTCTTTCAAAAATAAGCAAAGAAACAACTGGTTCTTATGAAATAGAATTTATAGAAAAAGGGTTTGAATTCGAACCAGATAAAAGACCTTCTACTGTAGGTTGGTTTACAAATGATTTGCAAGATGTCAAAATTATGTGTTTAAAGCACATGAGAGATAACTATATTTCTGGAATTCCTCCAAAACCTAGAAATGAATATAATTTATTACGAGCTATGACAGCAACAAACACAAAACTTTATTTGCGTTCCGAAAGTAAAAATAGAGTAAACTTAACCATTGAATTAAGCACATTATGAACTACACAAAAGGAAATATTCTAGAATCAAATACAGAAGTAATCATCAACCCTGTAAATACAGTTGGAGTAATGGGAAAAGGTCTTGCTTTAGCATTCAAAAAACAGTTTCCTCATAATTATAAAATCTATAAAGAAGCTTGTAAGAATCAAGCTATCGATATTGGAAAGTTGCTTTTAGTTGATGAATCTACTTTAGAACAAAAGAAATTTGTCATAAACTTTCCTACCAAAAAACACTGGCGCAGTTCTTCCAAAATAGAATACATTGAAGAAGGGTTGAAAGATTTAGTCAGAATTATAGAAACTCAAAAGTTTGAAAGTATGGCTGTTCCTGCTTTGGGATGTGGTTTGGGAGGATTAGAATGGGGAAGTGTAAAATTATTGCTTGAAAAATATTTGGGAAATATAGATACGACAGATATAGTTATTTATCAACCCAACTATTTCAAACCATAAACAAAAATATTTTTTAAAAGCTTTTTTTTATAATTTATTTTTGGTTTTTGTAATATGCTATAATTCGCCTTCCAATTTGAAATATTGATAATTCATTCTATCTTTTCTAAAATTTTTTGGTAGTCTTTCTGCAATTTCTTCTTTAGCTACTCCAATAAGTAGGCATAAATAAAATGCTATGGCTATCATAACGTGAACCTTTAGGTTTATATTAGATAAAATAGATGTAATTTCTTATCTTGTATGTAAGAATTCATCTAGCAGATGGAGAATAAAGGTTCAGGTTAATTTTAAAAATAGTAGGGTACAGTAGTTTAGACATATTCCTCGTTAGTTTTTGTGGTGTAGTAGTTCAAAAATACGAGGAATCTTTTTATAGTTTGTACAACCTATGACAGATATAACTCAGAAGTTGTATGCGTTAATTATTTTCATTCCAAAAAGGCTAAATTCTAGTCTGTTCATTGTTATTTTCTCATCAAGAAATGCTGCTATTCTCTTCAAAAAAGTCTTGAATAGACCAAATTTATCTCATTTTTACTTCCGAACTACGAACTCAAACAGCTTCTAATATAATTTTAGAATATTCTCGCTAAGAAACTTTATTGTATTTGTTTTGTGCGATGACAGATTTATAATGATGAGATAGCATGTAATAAATAACAAATTCATTTTGTCTGCTTTTACTTCTAAACAGTCTGTTTAAAGTCATGTGTGAAAGACTAAAAATTATATTTTCTAATATATCTTTATCTTGGATATTATTTAATATATTATTTATAGAGGACGTTGGAAAATGGTAATGGTTTTTGATAGACGTAGCAAAACTATAATTAGTTTCATTACTAAGCAAGCCTCTTATATTCTTTTTTGTATTTCTATATTTAGTATCTAACTGTCGCTTTAAAAATTTATTGTATCCCATTTCATCCTTAAAGGCATTGATGTATTTTTCTATTAGCTCTTTTTTATCCTCTAAGGATATCTTAAATGTATCTAGTAGTTTGTTAGTCAGATATATACCAGCTAACCAACGATAATTGTCATCAAGAGTTTCATCTAAATCATTCAGTATTGATAAAATAGTCTCACTATCTATACAGAATATTGTTTCAGCGTCATCTATTGTATCAAACCCATATCTTTCTAATTCTCTAACATATGTGTCTATTTGTATTTTCCAAATAATTTTTTGACTAAGTAATTCTGATAGACAATTCTTCAAGTCTGTTATAATTAGTTGAAGATGATTTGTATCATTTAATTGCAATCGCACACGCAAATGAAAATCTGGATCGTAATATCGTATAAAAAACCATTTTGATATAAGTCTATCCTGTTTCCATTTATTTATTAAAGGAGCTAAATGCTTTATCAGTATATCATCCGCTGTTTTTACACCTGTATAAAGCTTGAAAAAGAACCATTCCTCTCCAATTATAAATGTTCTTTTAGTAGTCGTATTATTCATATGATTAAGTTTTTATATAGACCAATATCAAAAATAAAATGTATAGATTCAAAAATGGTAAATTGGTGTTTATGTTTATATATCCTTATAAATAGAAAATATAAATTCGTTAACAAACCTTTTATTATCTACATCTTTACACAGAGTGTCCTCAGAGAAGATAAACTCCTCTAGAATAAAGCTATTTTTTTTCTTTAATAGAGTAAGTAACATTTTTACAGTAGAAAGATTCTCTAAGTTAATTAGTAATTTGTTATCACCTTCAATAAAATATACTAGAGATGGTAAGTCCAAACGAGTTTGTAATTCTCTTATCTTTTGTAAGATAGTATCAGGGTTTTCAATCTCGTATATGTCTTTTATTTCTTCTGTTTTAATTCTCCATTTTGCTGTAGAAAGTAAAATTTTTTTATATATCACTCTCGGAAAAAACTCAAACATATTATTCAAACTATCCCAACCAAAGCGCACTAAATTTCTTTTATTTAAATGCTGCATATCACAAAGAAATTTATAAGCAGGAAGAGTGCTTAGTTTGTAGTTATGTGCTGTTGTTAGCTTTGGACATATCTCTTTTTGTGAGTACTTACTTCGTAAAAATAGACGATTATACCTAATAGAAATTAATAAATCATCTAGACATATTTTTTGTTCATCATGTTTGTTTGATCTAGAAAGGAAAGAAATTTCATGAGAACGAAGAGATGGACGCATAAGTACATTTCCTAAGCGATCTTCAGGTAAATGAACAATCTCTGCAAGAACTTTATCTATATTTATTTGTTCTTCTTTTGCTATGATTTTATTTACAAAATCATTAATTTTTTCATCTCCATGGCAGAACCTACCTAATAGATTAGCTGCACTAGAACCTGAAAAGAAGTTAATATAGAGATACTGCTCTCCATCTATAATAGCTAACTGAGCAATTGTTGAAAGTGTATCATGAAGATCTGTCCATTTATCTTCATTTGGTATTTCACCTTCATTTATTACTATTGTTTTTTCCTTATTTTGTATAGCTTTGAGGGTTTTATTTAGTATTAACTGATCAACATCAGACCATTTTTTTTGTTGAGATAAACTTGATGAAGCATTTCTTCCAAAAACAATATCATCTATTAAAGGATTGACATCACCAGCTCCTGTATTAACTGGATATCCCAACCCCATTTCTTTATCTAAAACCAATGAAAGTGGAATTTCTTGTGATTCATATCGCTCTTGAAAGGCTTTTTTGAAGTCATCTAATTCATTTTTCTCATCTAAATTTTGTATATAAGCTATATTATTTAATAATTTGAATGCTTCTATTACATCTTGTCCAGTAGTATGTTCTAATAAATTATCTTTAGTTCCTACAATGAGATCAGTTTGAAATACATACTTCTCTTCTATAGGTATATTTAATGTTTTTAATAGTTTTATAATTTCTTTATATGTGCTGACATCATTTTCTAGTTGAGCATCTAATTGAGTTAATTTATTTCTAATATCTTTGAATACCTCTACTTGATCAGTTTCTTCTATGCGTTCCAAAACATGAATAATATTATCTAGATTCTCTTCTCCACATACTGTTTGAGTGAGTTCATTAATTAAAATTTGGCTATCGATAAGTTCCAACACAAAATCTTTAGCATCCTCAAGACTAATCTCCTCATCAAAATGTATTACTGATTTTGCAATTTCATTAATATTTTTACCTTTTTTACATCCTTGAATAATAAGTTCTAAATATTCTGAGTTTTCTACCTCTATAACTTTATGAGTAAGTATTGATTTATCATTATATTTATATTCGATAAATCGCAGTAAACCTCCAACCTTATACAGGCTATCATTGGGATAATAGAGAAGTTGTTCTTTTATGGAAGGGATGTCTTGAATATATTTGATAATAACGCCTGTTAAATTCATATCCAATCGTGTATGCCTTTTATTGAAGGCATTATCTCTATATATTTTAGATTTTTGACTCAAATTACCAACAGTACAGCCAGAGAACATTCCAAAAGGTGTTGGACGTGTACTCATTCTAGATATATATTTTAAAAAAGATGTTTTTAGCTTTTCATTGCTCTTATTATCTTGAGCAATAGACCACTTTTGTAATTCTTTAAAAAAACTTGGTGAAGCCAAATAAATAGCTTCTTGTATAGCTTTTTTTAAAAAAACATCTTTTAATTTCTGGTCTGTAATTTCTTTACCCTTTGTAATATCTAAAAAAGAATCTATGGATAACAATGGAGTCCTTAGGATATATGTATCAAAAAAACTATACATAATGAGTTATATCAAGGTTTAGATGAGGTAGTAATTAATTTAATAGCTGTTTGGATATATTCCTCTTCAGCCAAAGATGAAGTATGCTCTTCTACTAGAACATCTATCTTTATTCCTTTTCTTTGTATTTCTTCTCCATTTGGGTAGAAAGCACCTAGGCTCGTAAAGCTTACTGTTGTACCATCAGGCGTAGTAAAAGTAGCTATATTCATAATAGATCCTGCGGTAGGTTCTCCAATGGTAATACAATTCGGAGATGCCTGAATAGCTACACTTATATATTCTGCTCGGCTTTGTGTAGCATGATTAACTAACAAAATTACTTTGCCTTTATAAAAATTTGGATTGCGCTTACCAGCTCTAAAAGGATTTATGATTTTTCCTAGTGGAGCTTCTATCATGTTTGCATAAGAAGGCTTACCTTTTACAGGTGCAATAATTTTAATGAAGTTAGTTTTATCAGGGTATAAAAAATTAGCAAAGTCTGTTTCAGAAATATATTTTGGATAACATCTCATATCGATAATGAGACCATCCGTTTTTTTAAACTTCTTAAATACTTTCTTGAGATCTTTCTTTGAAATAGTATAAGGGTTAATATAACCTATTTTTTCAGTAATAAATTGCTGTTGTGCTAAAGGTTTAGGATATAAAGTAGTATAACCTTGTCCTTTTATGTTATTATCATCATAAAGATGATAAATAGATTCTCTAACTATTCCTCCACGATTAACTTTTACACGAATAGAGTCTTTATCATTAAATAATATCCATCTTGCCCATTTTTTCTTAAAACTTTCATTTGAACACGAGATAATTTCACCAACATTTTCATTTAGTCTAGATTTAATATCCACTCCTTCAATTTCAAGGATTAAATCTCCTAATTGAATATCATCTTGTTGAGCTAAAGTTTTATTCCAAATATCTGTGACTACCAATGTATCATTTATTAGAGCAACATTGATGATAGGTTTGTATTGAAAAAGTGTGTCTTGTAAAGTCAAACTAAGATAATAAGCATGTGAATCATTTAGAGATGCAATCAATTTTGCTTTGGCTTTCTCATAGACAAACTCTGAATCTGCTAAAATAAACTCTTTGAGATAAGGTACTAATTGACTTTCCCAAGTATTATCAGTAAGATATTTATTAACATTACAATAAGCTATCATATTCCAAAAACTAAAAAAAAACAATACTCTATATTTTTTTAGTTTGTAGTCAAAATGAGGTACTGCTTTCTCATTATCAAAAGTAGGAATTAGATTGAATCTACTTGACGAAAAGTAATAATTTTTGCTAGGGGTTTGTAAATGAGTTCTTAATTTTTTTCTAATTTGTTCATTAGTAAATACACTATCTATCCATTTATAATTTACATTCTTAGTAAACAAGTTAGTTGTATCTAGCCTGTTTAGCGAAGTGCTTTTTTTGTAGTTAGCTTTCTTATCATAAGTATCAATAAAGTGAATTAGATAATTATCCAGATGACTTTGTTTCTGAATATTATCGATACTATCTATTGCTTTCAAAAACACCTCATTCCAAGAATACTTACCTGCACTTATTTTAGGATGATGATATTTGAGAAATCCCCAAATAAGTCCAAATTGTTTGTAAGACTCTAATTTATCCATTTTTTTGGCAAAAACAATGCTTGTGAACATCATCATACTACATACTAATACTATAAAGCGTATTTTCTTTTGTAACATTTTTTTATTATTCAATTAATATTTTATCATCAAAATCTCTTCGGCAGTAGAGGTATCCCATTCTAAGAATTTTTGATAACATACTAATACTCCAGCCAAACCCTCTAAAATGGATAAATTTTCCTCAATAGAGTTCACAATCACAAATCCATAATTGATATTTCCTTTTTCTTTTTCTTTATGTGCTTTTGTTTGTTCTAACCAGTAATTTGCTGTTTCTAAAAAAAACTCTTCATTAGTTATCTTGTAGATATTTAAAAACATTATTGCTAAACCACTTGTGCCATGACAAAAACCAGCATCAATAGTGAAGTTTTGCTCATAGTCTCTACGTTGAGCAACAGTTCTAAGCATGCTTACAATACTATCATAATGTTTATTGATTCCTAAAAGATTAATAGTATGCAACAATGTGTACAAGATTCCTAAATCTCCATAACACCAACCTAGTCTGGAATTCTCAGCTTTATAGGATTTATTATGGAAATCTGTTGCCTTTATTTTGAGAGGAAAATAACAATAAATAACATCGTCTAACTTTTGAAGATGATTTAAATAAAACTCTATAGCAGCAACAACTATTTCCTTTATTTTACTGTTAAGTTCTGATAATAAAATATTTCTTGAGAGAACTTTTGAAAGAAAGAATATATTAGCTCCCATACCGTGAGCATTGCCAAAATCTATAATTGTATCATAGTAGTCATACTTATCATATTTTGTCCAATAGATAAATCCATCTTCTGTTTGACTTGTTTGAGAAATGGTAAGTTGAACAATTTTTTCAAGATTTTCTATATTTTCTCTTTCTAAAAAATAAAGACCAACACCAACTAAACCGTGTAAAATATCAAAATTATTTTGCTCTGATAATGATACTATCTGTTCTTGTAGTATTTCATCAATTTCGCTAAGAACAGCATCTATATCTTGCTGCAATGAAGGAGTGTGTATTAGTTTTTTCTTCTGTAATTGAAGTAAAACATAACCATATCCAGCGAGACCATCACAATAGGTTGGGCTTATATGGGTAGATTCGTTAAGGATATCAAATGTTTTATGAATATACTCTTCAATTACCTCTCTATTAGATAAGGGTTGTGTTTGACTAAGTGTAAGAATCAAACCTGGCATACCTGCTAACAATCCTATATGACGTGCATTACGTACATGTTTAATTCTTTCCCAATCAGAAAGATAATCAGTTATATTTTCTACTTCTTTAACAATATCCATACAATAAATAAAAAAAAGGCTATAAGTGTAAAATAGAAAGAATATCATAAACTAATTTAAACACAATTAATTTATGATATTCTTTACTAGAAGTAATCTATTTAGATTAAAAGTGTTAAAATCTTTTTTAGAGACTAATAAGATAATTAGAGACTAATAGACAATTACACTCTATTCAGCAGACAGTTCTTTAGTAAAAATAGAGGTTTTATTCAGCAGATATTTCTGCAATACCACATCTTTGAGGAGCAGTAGTTGGAAGAGGACATGAGCCTCCCCAACAGGTATTGCCCTGCCCTGCAGAAGCAGGCTCACAACCGTGTGGGCTACAGCATAAAAAACCTGTACATCCAGAATATGAAGTAGTTCCCCCTCCATTTATAGAGGATTGTTGCTCTTCTGTAAGTACAGATACAACTTTTTTCTTTAAATTTAATTTGCTCATAGTTAATTTAAGTCTATTGAAATAATTAGATTGTTAAAAAAATAAACGTTAATAACGGTTAATTTAGCAAGTAACTAGGTTTGTTATGGAAAACGAAGCCTATTTTGTTGTTGTTATATATTTAACTGATTACCAAATCTATAAATAGTTGTAATAACTACTTGCTATAAAATTGGAATACTCATACTACAAAGCTAATTAAAACTTAACTACTTTTCAAAATGGTAGGGTAAACTTCCTAAATTTATTTTTTACCTTTCATAATTAGCATTAGCAATATTTTTTTCTTTTCAAAAGGCTATTGCAAAAGTAAAAAAATTCAACAGTGTCATAAAAAACACATTAAGTTCATTTAATTATATCAAAATTATAAACTATGCAATCAATTAGTATTTTAGGCTGTGGCTGGCTCGGATTAGAAACAGCTAAATTCTTTATAGAAAAAGGAATATATGTAAAAGGCTCAACTACCTCAAAAAAGAAAAAAGATATTTTAGAAAAAGAAGGAATCAAACCATACTTATTAGATTTGAATGAAGAAAATATCACTAAATTTTCAACAAATACAACTGAATATTTTAAAAATTTTTTCGAAACAGATATTGTTTTGATAAATATTCCTCCACCAAAAGAGAACAAAGAATTTTATAAAACTCAAATGGATTTTATCACAACTCATTTATTAGAAAATAAAAAAGCGACTAGGAAAGTAATTTTTATTAGTTCGACTTCTATCTATAAAAATTATGATGCAAAACTCAATAAAGAAGTCATTGAAAACGATGTCCAAAATTTAGAAGAAGCCAATCGAAAAGATATTTTTGAAGCTGAAAATGTATTTGTAGAAGCTAGTAAAAAGACTGATTTAGAAGTTGTTGTCTTACGAGCAGGTGGACTTATGGGAGCAGAGCGAGTAGCAGGAAAGTATTTTGCAGGCAAAAAGAACTTAAATACAGGCAACATTCCTGCGAATTTCATACATAGAAAGGATTTGATAAACATTATTTCCCTAATTGCTAAAAAAACAAGTAAAAAAAGTCTGTTTAAAGATAAAAAACGCAACTATTTTGAAGTAATTAACGTAGTCTGTCCAATCCATCCAATACGTCAGAAAATCTATCAAAAGAATGCAATAGACTATAATTTTGAACCTCCCACATTCACAAACAATGAACAAACACCTGACTATAAGATAATTAACTCAGAAAAACTACAAGAACAATTAGGATATAAATTTATTTATCCAAACCCGTTATATTTTCCAATAGAAAGTTAATTTAAAGTATCTTTGATAGTAAAACACTTTAAAAAGCACTTCAAAACACCCAATTTCAGTTTTGATGCAATGGCTTCTTTTCGATAAAAGCCATTAAAAAACTTAACTTTGTGTTAATAATAGATATTGATTCATTCCCTTAAAATGAATCTAATACAAAGCTCATAAAATTGTGAAATGATTTGAATAAATATAATCATCTCCCAAAACTACTCACTAGACTAATTATTTTATGAAACTCAAAAAATTAATTCTTTTACAATTAACTCTTTTTTTCGGTTTAGCAATTATGGTTGCCTGTGAACGTAACGAAGAATGTGCATTAAGTGCTGCACAAAATATTGAAAAAGATTCAAAAAAATTAGAAGTTTCTAGTTATTCAGTTACTTCCACTATTCCGATTCTTAATAAATGATATTCAAACGTTACACATCCGTTTTTTAACTCTATATCCCCTTTATAATATTAAAAAGATATTTTTGTAGCATTTTTTGAATTTCTTATCAAGCCTTATTTTAATTTTGCATTCTCCTAGAAACAAGTTAGAATAAGGTTTTTTATATCAAATTACCAAAACAAAATACAAGCATCTAGTTTTTAAACACAAGTTTTACAAAGCAATATAGAGAACTGAAAATTGTATGACTCATATATTTAAAAAAATTGAACTTTAAATTTCCTATTCTACTATTTTTTTCTAAAATTTGTAAATAAATTTATCTTATTTAGGAAGTTAAGCACAATAAAACGGCACTTTAAGCATTATTGATATAAGGGAAATTATATAAATGGTTTTTATGTATCTTTGTAACCTTTATAAACGAGCATTTTGAAAAACAGAATTAAGTTTTAGGTAAATTATTATTGTAACTAACAATTTTAATGAATCTTTGCTTGAAATTTGCAAGATTATAAAAACAGAATTAGGTTACAAAATTTGAATGTAAACAAAACCTTTTTCCCAAAACAATTTAGAAAATACTAATACTAAGCAATTTATTGTTTTTTATTGAATCCAACTCAAACAAAAGATTTTATAGAAATTCAATACAATTTAAAAAGATTATAATACCACGCATTATGGCAAAATTGAGTTTTCAGTTCAGCGCATTATTTATCCTAGCTTTAGGATTAATGCTAGGAGGTTGTAACAAAAAACCACCAACAAGTACCGACCCTGGTAAAAAAAGTACAGCTACAGGAGTAGCCTTTGGTAAAAAGAAACCAAATGGCGAAGAAGGTGGCTTTAAAGTAGAAAAATTTAAAGGACAACCTGCTGGTCCTAACCTTGTCTTTATTGAAGGTGGTCGTCATATTTTAGGTTCTTTTGAAGAAAACGTAGAAATGACAGCATCTGATAACATCGAAAATACAGTTACGATTAAGTCCTTTTACATGGATGAAACAGAAATTGCAAATATTCACTGGTTGGAGTATATGCACTATTTATTACAAGATTCTTCTCAACAAGCTTATGAAGAGTCATTGCCAGATACAACAGTTTGGTCTGCCGAATTAGCTTATAATGACCCTTATGTTGATCACTACTTACGTTACCCAGGTTTTCGTTATTTCCCAGTTGTGGGAGTTTCTTGGAAACAAGCAAGTGATTATTCACTTTGGCGTACAAGTATGGTAAACAATGGCTTGGCTATGAAAAGTGGTAAAAAAGATGTAAAAGAATTAGCTAAAAATGGCGAACGTATTCCATTAGAATCAGGTGTAGTTTTACCTGGATATCGTCTTCCTACAGAAGCAGAATGGGAATATGCAGCAAAAGGCTTAATCGGAACACAATATTTGGATGAAGCACAAGATTATGCTCGTCTTTATCCTTGGGATGGTCACTCACTTCGTAATCCTTACGGAAAGCAAATGGGTCAATTCTTGGCTAACTTCAAACGTGGTCGTGGTGATTATGCAGGTATTGCAGGTGCATTGAATGATGGTGCAATGATTACGACTTGGATTTACTCATATCCTCCAAATGATTTTGGTCTTTATAATATGGCTGGTAACGTAAATGAATGGGTTTGGGATATTTATCGCCCAGGTTCATTTGAAGATTTTGGTGGAGAGCCAAATGCAGATTTGAATCCTATTCGTCGTAATGACTTCTTAGACAAATCTGAAGATTATGACTTTGCTAACTTCGAAACTCTTATTAATAACCATGTTCGTGTTTATAAAGGAGGTTCTTGGAAAGATGTCGCTTATTGGTTATCTCCAGGTACTCGTCGTTATATTGAAGAAGATTCTTCTACTTCTCATATTGGTTTCCGTTGTGCGATGATTCGTGCTGATAGCGATAACTAAAATTTGAATTTAGAAATATAAAGATATATTGAAAGCCTTTTACTTTTAAAGTAGAAGGCTTTTTTTTTAGACTTACCTAGAACTAAATTTATTTAATCTAGTAAATCAATTCATTTGACGAAAAATATACTCTTCTGTCTTTGATTATTAACTCTCGGTATTTACTTTGTAGATAAATTTAAGATAAAATACTAATAAAATGCTAATCGATAGTTCTATAATTATTCTTATATAAAAATGTCCATCTCTACTTCAAATAATTTGACAAACAACAAAACACAAGAAGAAAAAATTCATATCATTGATTTATCACTCAAAGCACTGACTTTTGATTATCTCTTACGTTGGATTTCTTTGGGTAGTTATCGTTTGATTTTTGGAGAAAGTGTTCAAGGTTCACATTTGATTTTCTTTTTCTCTCTACAGTTATTGATTATTATTTTTACACTTGGTTTTGTTTTTTGGAGAGAATATGTATTTCGTGTCAATAATGACCCCAAATATTCCATGCCAGATTCTATTGAACTTATTTGGAAACAATTTTGGGAATTGATTTATAAAAAACGAAAATATGAAATTGTAGGCTCTTCATTCTCTATGTTGTTACGCTTCTTTTTTGTTATTACATTTACTTATATGGTAGTTTCGGCTTCCTTTGATAAGATAGTATTTGATGGTTATAAGGCTAATTTAATAGGTTTTGCAGGAACACTTTCTTTTTTTGTATATGGTATTTGGATATATTTTATTTCTCATTTTAGTGTTCCTGATTCCGAATTTCGTCCAGTTCAAGCTCTAATTAGTGCAGCCAGTCGTAGAAAAGATAATTTATCAGAACTTTTAGAATCCGACTTACAAATAGACAAAATAAATGAAATAGAAAACAATCCAATAGATACGAATGATACAGAAATTTTAGAAATAGAAGGCGAAGTTAGAAACCTCATGAACCGAGTAGAAGCCTATATCTTAGAGAGTGTTATGTTTGGCGCACTTACTTTCTCAGGTTTTTTGACAATTATTGCATCAGATACAGATAGATTAAATTATGTTAGTATGCGTCGTTTTGGTTACAATATCGTTGAGTTTATGCTTGATTTAATTGTCTTTGAATTCAAAAAATTAGAAGAATATCACATTTTTACTACTGATCCAGAGCATTTACTTGTTTTGATAATGTTTCAAACAGTTCTTTGTGCTTTATTTTTCTTGATGGTTATTGCAGCACGATTAAAGTTTAGCAAGACAGCCGAACAGATTGATAATACTGTTCGCCTTGCACGTTCTTACAATGATAAAGAGGAAGAAGTTTATATTCTTAAATTACAATCTCCTCATAACACGCTTTTAGATAAGCGTTTGATTGTGCTGAATCGTAAAATATCTCAACTCGTCTTGCAAGCTGCTGACCTTATCAAAGAAGTACATCCTGTCATCGCTTATATGAGTTTTCTCCGAAATATGGGTGTTTTGTTTTTCTTATTTATCATAATTACCAGTCTTTTGTTTTTTAATACTACGGTCGCTATTTTCTTTGGTGCAATGTCATTGACTGCTTATGTCTATAAACAATTTGATACGTGGTATCGTCAGAAACGTATGCAAAGAATTATTAATCAACATCAAGGAATAGAAAAATCTATTGTTATTGAAGAAGTAGAAAAAGAAGTAACTGTTATTTAAGCAAAAACTCTTAAAAAATGAAAATAATTTTAACCCTTATTTTCTTATTATTTTTTTCTTTTTATTCTTATTCACAATCTAAACTAGAAATAGAAGAACGAATAGACAAAGAAAATGCTCCTCTTGCTGCTCAAGAATTTATAGACTCTTTGTATTTTTCTTCAAAAATAAAATGGTTTGTCGAACAAGATTATGACAGAAAAACGTATGAAGCCAAAACCAAATCTGAAGGAAAAAAGTACAGTATTGAGTTTGATACGTTGGGGCAACTAGAAGATATAGAATTAGAAATAAAATGGAAACAAATTCCTATTTCTACTCAACATAAAATTTGTCAAAAACTAAATAGTAATTTTAAAAAACATAAAATCAAAAAAATTCAGATTCAGTATAGTGGAAACTCAACGGATTTACTTAATTTAAAGACTACTATTAAAAATCTAATTATCAAATATGAAATTGTATTAAAGGGGCAAAAAAAATCTCAAACTCTATTTTATGAATATTTATTTTCAGAAGAAGGAGATTTTGAACAAGAATTACAATTTGATTTTAGAAATACTGACCATTTAGAATATTAAGAGCAGTGATAAAGAAAGATATAATTTTAGTTGTGGGCTTATTTTTTAGCATTTTATTTAGTTCTCTAGCTCAATCTACTTATACTATTGGTGTTCTTCCTTCATTTACACTAACAAAAAAGTTAAATCCAAACTGGAAAATTAGTACAAATGCACAAGTTCGTTTTTCTGCATATCAAGGCGAATTTTCCAATTCAGAAATGTTTCAAACAAATGTTGATTATGTTTTGACAGATATTTCTATTCTAGTAAATAGAAAAGTAAGTTTGAATACCTCATTGGCAGTAGGATACTTGACTAGGTTTAGAAATAATGAACATCATAACCGACTATTCCAACAATTCATCATATCTCAAAAATATAATTCTCTAGGTATAGTACATCGTTTTTCTACTGACCAAACTTTTAGACCTAACCAAAAAACAGAATTTAGAGGGCGTTACCGTTTAGCTTTTGATAGACCTTTAAAGGGAAATAAACTCAATCCAAAAGAATTTTACTTAAAAGTAAATAATGAGTATTTAATCTCTCTACAAAATCAAGAATGGAATAATGAAATTAGACTCATTCCTTTTCTAGGTTTTGCTTTTACAGACAAAAACAAATTAGAGATGGGAATAGATTATCGTATTAGCTCTTTGGGAGATGAGTTTTTGAAAAATAATTTTTGGTGGAGTTTGAATTATTACTTGAGTTTTTGAGTACCAAAATTAAAAAAACCATTTATCAAAAAGTAATTAACTTTAGATAAATGGTTTTTTAGATTATAATAACCCATTATTTGAATAAACAGGTTTTGGAAGTATTTAATTGTGTGTTTTTGAGTAGAGTTTATTTAATTCAGTTGATTTTTAGATTCTACAACAGAATTATGACTCAAACTTTGACTTGAATTTGATTTTTTATCATTAGCTGTATAAAGCCATAATTCAAATTCACGTTCTTCTTGCAAGTTGGGGTTTGGCGAACCATTGATATTAACCCAACGCAAGATTTCCTCATTTATCTTTTCCTTATTTTGTATTTTTTTATACAACGTACTACGATAAAGTTTGGAAGTTCCGAAAGCAAAACAAAAATTAGTAATTGCTATGAGCTTTGTGCCTTTTAGTTTCAAATTTTTCTTTACCCATCTTTTAGAGTAATTCAAATCATGAAGCAATAAAGAATCAGCTTGCTTTTCAGTGATGCCTCCTAAAAGTGCGCTATCTCTTTTGGTAATCAAATGACCATAACCAATAGTTTGATAGCCTGCTGCACAATTATAAGGCTCTAACATAAGTCCTTCTCTGCTTTTAATGCGAGTGATAAGACTATCCCATGTATATAGGACTTTTACTTCATTTTCTATAAAATCATCTTCATCGCCGTCTTCTAAACTGATAGTCGGTTGAATGACTAGCGTGTTAGAAGGTGAATTGAACGATGTAATGAATAAAACAAAAATTGACAAAGTAACTATTTTGACATATATCATATTTAGAGTTGATGGTGAACGGATGCAAAGGTAAGACCTTATCATTCACTTATCCAAATTCTAACTAATTGTTTTTCAGTAGGTTGTCTTTTTGACACTAAAGTAAAACAGCCTTTTTACCAAAATAAATTCTGTATTTTTCCCTTTTTACAGAATCTGACCTTATTATAAGTGATGTAATTTATACTTTATTCTGAAACTGTAATCTTCACTTAATTCTTACATAAGAGTTAAAAATCTGCTCAAAAAATCTATTTTTTTAGTCAAACAATTTTTTAAATTACACGTAGCGTTAATAAAATGACTGTTGGTCAGTTAATTTTTTGACTTTAGACTTTACTTAATACAATGGTAAAATGATTTTAGAGGCTATGAGACCCAATCGCTTCTATCCAAACTTCTGAACTGAATAGCCTCTGCAATGTGTGCTGTTTGTATAGTTGGACTATTTTGAAGGTCTGCAATGGTTCTAGAAACTTTCAGAATCCTATCATAAGCTCTTGCTGAAAGTCCTAATCTTTCCATTGCATTTTTTAAGAGGATTTTACTTGTTTCATCTATCTTGCAAATCTTTTTTACCATTTGGGAGGGCATCATGGCATTGGAGTGGACAGAATCTATCACTTTAAAGCGTTCTTCTTGGATTTTTCTTGCCTTGATGACACGATTTCGTATTTCTTCACTACTTTCAGCCTTTCTATTTGCCGTCATTTCATCGAAAGAAACAGGTGTTACCTCTACATGTAAATCAATTCTGTCTAATAAAGGACCACTAATTTTGTTCAAATATCGATGCACGATGCCTGTTCCACAGACACATTCTTTTTCTGGATGATTATAATATCCACACGGACAAGGATTCATACTAGCAATCAGCATAAAATTACAAGGAAATTCTACGGAGACTTTAGCCCTTGAGATAGTAACTTTTCTATCTTCTAAAGGCTGGCGCAACACTTCCAAAACACTACGCTTGTATTCAGGCAATTCATCTAAAAACAAAACTCCATTGTGAGCAAGTGAAATTTCTCCTGGTTGAGGATTTCCACCACCACCAACCAAAGCAACATCACTAATTGTATGATGAGGCGAACGGTACGGACGAGTAGCAACAAGTGCAGCATTTTCGCCCAAATGTCCAGAAACAGAATGAATTTTTGTTGTTTCTAATGCTTCATGAAGTGTTAGAGGAGGTAAAATAGAAGACAAACGTTTGGCAAGCATTGTTTTTCCTGCCCCTGGTGGACCAATCATGATTACATTATGCCCTCCTGCTGCTGCAATTTCTAAAGCACGTTTTATATTTTCTTGTCCTTGTACATCTGCAAAATCAGCTTCGTATTCATTTTTTTGCTGACTAAAAATTTCTCTAGTATCGATTACTAATGGTTCAATATTGAGTTCATCTTCAAAAAAACCGACTGCTTCTTCTAATGATTCGACAGGAATAATATCCAAATTATTTACGATAGCAGCTTCCTTTGCATTTTCTTTAGGCAAAACAAAACCTTTAAATCCTTGCTTTCTAGCTTCGATGGCAATAGAAAGAACACCACGAATAGGGCGTAGTTTTCCATCAAGAGCCAACTCTCCCAAAACAATATATTTATCAAAATTGGGAGCTGTGATTTGGTCAGAAGCAACAAGCAAGCCTAGTGCAATCGGTAAGTCATAAGCAGAACCTTCTTTTCTGACATCAGCAGGTGCAAGATTGACAACTACTTTTTGGCGAGGAATACGAAATCCTAATTGTTTGACAGCAGATTCGACACGCTGCTCACTTTCCTTGACAGCACTATCAGCCAAGCCGACAATTACGATTTTTGTTCCTTTAATAACATTGACTTCTATAGTTATAATATTTGCTTCGACACCGACTACGGATGCTCCAAAAGTTTTAGCTATCATTTTTATAATTTTGTTTATAATTGAACCTCAAATTAATCAAAAAAGAATTACAATAAAATAAATATTTTGATTTATAGGACAAATACACTAAATTTTGAATGCCTTCATATTTATCATTATCAATAGTTTATTTGGTTCTCTGACAATTTTTGCACGATGTTGTTGGTGGGATCAACAACGGCAGGTTATAGCCGTTGTCGGTGTCTCCACCGACGACCACCAATGTTCAAAATTCGAAAAAATCAATAAGGTGCAAAAATTGTCAGACAACCGTTTATTTTTGAAAAAACTAAATAAGAATTCTATATATTTGGTTTGATTTTTACTAGAAGTAATTAACTTTTAAAACTTGTGTTTTTTCAAAAAAAAATATTCCTTTTTATTTTTGTTCTTGTAGGGGTTATTCTTCCCTTTATTTTCTTGAAAGACATTTACCCTTTTCATCGTTTTGGAATGTTTGCCGAACCTATAAAGTATCAAGCGCAGTATGAAAAATTTTATATTTTCTACAAAAAAGAAACAGATAGTAACTTTACAGAATTACGACCACAAAATATTCCTCTCAATGCAAATGCTTTTGAAATGCAACTCCGAAAACATCATTATCAACAGAAACATACCGATTTTATAAACGTTTTTGATGAAATAATAAGAAATAAAATAAATTTGAAAGAAAATCTAAAAAGTGGAAAAAAACTCAACTGGAAATGGTATCACGTCATTCAAAAACAAAATTCAGATAATAAGAATAATAAGTTAGATTCGTTGTGTGTATTCTCAAATTAAGTTTTAATTAATGAATTCTAGTAAGAAATATAGATTTTGGATTACATTTTCTTTGATACTTTTATCTCAACTTTTATATTGGTTTTGGATTCGAAATTATACAGTAGATTATTTTGATACTGCTACGAATTCTAGTAATTGGTTTTCAAATCTAGTTGAAGATATTTATCCACGCTTAAAAACAGAAAAATATCGTTTTGATGCTTCTTTTTTTATCAAAAAATCTGACCAAATAGCTATTCGTTTTTTGTTTGTCAGTTCTGTTTTTTCTCTTTTACTTATTCCAAAATTCTATCAAAAAACAAAACTATTTTTTATCAAAAATTCTGTTTATTCACAAAAGATAACACGCAAAAGTCAGTATTTTTTGATTATTTATTTTTTAATTTCGAATGTTTTACTTTCAAATGAATGGCTAGAGATTTTGACAGAATATGCTCAAATAGCTGTTTTGTATGAACCAATTTCATTTTATAAATTCCTATCACCTTCTTTTCCTTCACGTTCTTTTCTCAAAAATTCATTCATTTTTCTCAAAGTCATTACTGGAATAGGAATTAGTTTTTGCTTACTTGCTTTATTTTTTAGAAACCAAATTCTATTCAAAATTGTGTTATTTCTTTGTGTAGTTTTGTCTTCCGTTTTATTTATTTATCTACAAGGTTTTTTATATGGATTTGGAAAGATTGAACATACTTATGCTACTTGGAACTGGGTTTGTATATTGCTTCCTTTTTGGGTTTATAATGGTAGGTGGTCGTTAATGGGGACAACGGCAAAGTTAATTTCTCAAAATTACCTACTTTTTTTAGCTATTGGATTGATTTATACTTCTTCTGGACTTGAAAAAATATTTATTGGAGGTTGGGAATGGATAAACGGAAATGCTCTTTTGAGTTATTTACAAAACTCTCCTACTGATTTAGGACAACATTTATCAAACTATCCTCTTCTAATTACATTTCTTTCTATTCTTACAATCTTGTGGGAAACTAGCTTTTTACTTATTCTTCATAAAAATAAATACATTAGGCTTACTTTGATTTTTGTAGGAATTTGTTTTCACGTAGGAGTTTATTTTTCTTTACACGTAGGACATTATTTTTCTCCTTGGATTTGGGTATATGTTTTTTTGTTGCCAAATTTTGAAGAAAAAAAATTTCGAATCACAGAGAATGAAGAGTTTGAGGAGAAATACAATTACAAATTTCTTTTTTGAACAAAAAATCCTTATTTCTGTATTGAAATAAGGATTCGTAATTTTTAATCCGTAATCTGTAATTAATTACCTAGGAAGTGAAGCCTTAAAAGTTGCGTAATCATTTCCACTTGGGCTAATGCTACAACCTTCTTCTCTCGCTTTGTTGTTGATAGCCTCTACTCTATTATCTGGATTTGGGTGCGTACTCAAAAACTCTGGTGGTGCGCTATTTTGTCCTTCATTGATAATTTTTTGAAAAAAACCTGCTGCACCATTAGCTTGATATTCTGTATCACAAAGATATTTTACTGAGAAATCATCAGCTTCACGCTCTGCTTTTCGGCTATAACTAAGATTTACTAATCCCTTTGCAATTCCTGCCAATGTGCCTTGGTCATCACCAAAGAAGACTGCAAAAAGTGTTTCGTAACCATACGCTTTTGTCATGTTATCAGTTACGTGACGTTTGTCTGCATGTGCAATTTCGTGTCCCATTACACCAGCAAGTTGGTCTTCTGTGTCTAGGTATTTTATCAGTCCTGTATAAACATAAATATATCCCCCTGGGGCGCAAAAGGCATTTAAAGTATTATCATCGTGAATAATTTTGACTTGCCAAGGAAACTCTGAGCGATAACGAATGTCATTTGAAGCCAAAACTTTTTCTGTCATAGCTCTAATAAATCTATATGCTGTATCGTATTCTTGTTCATCTAAAATAATAGTTGAAGAATCAGCTTCGATTTCGGCTGCTACTTGCTGACCTATTTTGAGGTCTTCTTCGATAGAAAAAAAGTTGATATTACCATCTTTATCACAAGCACCTAGAAAAAGTAAAATGCTAAATAAAAAAGGAAGAATAAAAAATGATTTTAATTTTGTCATAATTTGCTGAATAATTTGATAGAATGTTTAGTGAATGAAATAATCTACAACTATAAACGCTAAACTTTTTACTTATGTTTTTAAGGAGCTAAAAAAATAAAATTTTGTTTTCTCTACTTTCCACCACTAGAAGAAGAGCGAGAACGAGAAGAAGACGAACTAGAACGTGTTGTACGTGATGAAGAACTAGAAGACGAACTAGAACGATAACCACTAGAAGAACTTTTTGAAGAAGAGCTAGATTTATAACCTTTATTCGAAGAAGAAGAACCACTACTTCTACTTGAATAACTACTTCCCGAACTTGATGAAGAATAAGAAGAACGTCCATAACTACTTCGATTTGCAGCCGTCGATTTGCTTGTATAACTGCTGCGTTTCATAGGCTGTCTTCCATAATACCAACTTTTACTATTTGTACTGGCTGTATTTGAGCTTTTTGTAGAAGAACGAGAGGGCGCACTTTTGGCATAAAACCAACTTTTTTGAGAACGATTATTTACTGTTTGTTGAAAACGTGGGGTTTGTCTGACTGCTGATTTTAAAGGAACATAAACACTTCCATAATAAGGACGACTAGAAGTTCGGTAATAACGATTATAAGTAGAATAATCATCTCTATATATTCGATTTGAATTGAAAAGTGTACTCAGAAGTGCATATTTTCCGTAAAATTCCCAAAAAGAACCTTCATCATTTTCTCTCCACGTTCCGTATTGAGTATTTCCTACATAATTACTATATCCTGCTTGTGTTATTTGTTGTCCTTTATTAGACAAAATTTCCATTCCTACGTCATCTAAGAAAAAATTGTATGTACTATCACTCACTTTCATAAAACCTGTTGTCTTTGTAGTTGGAACAGATTTGTCTTGATAAATGATATTATATTTGAGCTTTTTATCACTAATATCCATTGCATCAGCCAGAATAACTGAATAAGTAGTTTTATTATTCAAATAAGGAGAAAGCTGTTTTTTGATTTCTGCATAGGCTTCTGTTCGTTTTTTGGCTAGATAAGAATCATTGTGTTCTTTTTCTAGTTTGCTAGAAATTTCAGTTATTTTGCTTTTCGAATCTTCATAATGAGGAGATTTTGGTGGAATTTGAGCAAAGAAGTGAAGTGATTCATCAAGATTTCCTGCTTTATATTCTTCTGTTGCCATACTGTAAGCTACTTCTTGATTGAGATTTTCAAGTTCTGTTTTGGCTGCTGGTGCATACATACTTGTCGAATCTACTTCCAAAAGAAGTTTAGTCACTCTTTCTACATCTTGCATTTCTCCATTCATATAAGTAAGCAAAGCAAATTTTTCGTATTTTTTGGCAGCTTCTAATCGGCTGTGATTTATAGGTTCTTTCAGATCACTTTTGTATCTCTCTTTGTCTGCAATATCCATTTTATTGTATAATACAAGTGCTTCTGTATAGTCTTTTTCATTGTATTTTTGTAGAATGGCTGGTTTGTAAAGAGTATTTATTTTGGTTTGACAGGTTTTATAATTATCCTCATTATAATCAAAAACTGAATATAATTTTATAGCTTCTGCTGGATTTTGTGTTTCAGTTTTTTTGGCTAAAAGAAGTATTTTATCTTTTGCTAATTGTCTGTTTTGAGTAATTTCTTTATTTAATGAAATAGGTTCAATACCATGAGACCTATAACCTTCACTAATATTTTTCAGACTTTTGAATGCCACCAACAAGGAGTCTGTATTATTACCTTTAATATTTTTTTTAGCTCGTTCTAATATAGGAATAATATCTTTTTTTATGCGTTCTATATCATGCTCTCCTGACCAAGCTTCGTAATTATGTGTATCAAAAACACCATTTTTAGTTGTTTTGTAAACGGCAAGTGCTTCATCAAACTTTCCTTTTTGATATAAAGTATCAGCTTTTTCGATAATAGATTTATTAGTAAAATATTCATAGCCATACAGACTTCCTCCAATCAGAAGAAGAACAGAAAGAACAATAAAAAAGATTTTAGATTTAGACATTTTAAAATTGATTTAATAGATAAATTTGGTAGTATTTTTCTTAATAGGAATTTAGGGTAGATTAAGATACAAATAATTTAATTCTTTACAAAAAGACACTTTTTCAAACAACAACTAAGCAGAATAAAATTTCGTATAAATAATAAAACACAGTCTATTATTCTGAATAAAGTTAATTATTTCTATAAAAAGTCAATAAAAAACAATTTTGCTCTATTCTAATAAAATTTATGGCTTGTTTTGTGCAACTGCTTAGATATAGATTGAATAATCAATAGAACGCCTTCCTTTTATTCACTCAAAACTGATATTTTTTGAATAAAATAAAAATCCTATTTGTTAGTAAAAGATTATTATAGCTGCTTACTCAATAATTATAAAAATTACCATGAAAATTAAGAGAATTGAAAGAATTAAATCAAAATCCAAAAAATGGTGGTTTCGCCTTTATTTTTTATTTTTTATCTGTATTTCATTATTTGCTTTAAAGCAAATTGCTTTAGAGTATTTCATTATTCCTACTTCTTCTATGGAAGGTTCACTTCTGAGAGGAGATAAAATAGTCTGTAACAAACTTCCTTTTGGTGCAAAAATTCCTCATAAAAAACAGAATGAAAGCACAAAAAAGGCAGGTTTTGATTTTGCTAGTTTTTTACCTGATAGATTACCCAAACTAAGAGAAGTAAAAGCAGGAGAAGTAATTATTTTTTATTATCCATTGGATAGTGCTGAAAACATAGAAGACAAAACATGTTATATAAAACGTTGTGTGGGAGTAGCAGGAGATAGAATTCAGATTATGCGTCAAGATGTTTTTAGAAATAGTGAATGGCAACCCAATCCGTCTGATATGCAGCTTAGTTATATTGTCAAGACAAATGAAAAACCTGAAAATTTATTTCATTATACAGATGTACAGACTTGGAGGGAAATTGAAACAGAAAGCAAAGAAGTAAAACGCATCAAAAAAATAAAAAATAGTAAGAAGAAAAAAGGCAAAAATAAAAAAGTAGAGAGTGTGATAAAGGAAACACCTAAAGTAAAAATATATCTACTTTATACAACTCCAAAAATTGCCAATCAGTTACGACAAGATTTGAGAATTGATGAAATTACACCTAAGTTCTTTGAACAAAATGATATTTCTGATAACTCCATGACTGAGAGTAGTAAAAAACTAGGCTGGAATAGAGATTATTTTGGTTCATATTATATTCCCAAAAAAGGAGATACAATAGCCATGCATGAAGGAACATTACTTTTATATGAAAAAATTATCAAAAAATATGAATACAATAAAAATGTAGAAATAATTGATAATAAATTAATGATTGATGGAAAAATCGTTGAAAATTATATTTTCAAGCAAAATTATTATTTCGTTTTGGGAGATAATCGCCACAACTCATCAGACTCTCGTATGTGGGGGCTTGTACCAGAAGACCACCTTATCGGAACGCCTCTAGTCATTTATCATTCACAAACGCCAGCAGATGGAATAAAAGATTGGGCTAGAGTGCGTTGGGAACGTTTTTTTAAGTGGGTGGATTAAATTTGGTGTATTAGATTGATTTAAAATAAAAATTTGTACTTTAGCTTCATTCTAATTCAATCAAACTCTTTAGTTTAAGCCATTTGTATGACAAAAGATGCCTTTATATCGTATGGAAGAAGAGAAAGTTTAGGCTTTGTAGGTAGGTTATATCAATCTTTGAAGCTAAAAGGCTATGAAATTTGGTTTGATAAGGTTAATATTCCTGATGGTGATGATTATTCAAAACGTATCTCCCATGGGATTGAGTCTGCTCATAATTTCATCCTTATTCTAGCACCTCGCTGCCTTACCTCTGCTTACTGTTTGATAGAATTAGAATATGCTAGAAAGCTGGGAAAACGAGTTATTCCAGTCGACCAAAATGTAATTTTTGATACAAAAGATGCTCCTCTATCCTATGAAGAACGTAGTGTTTTGGTACAGTTTTATGAAGCCAATGGAATGGATGTTTTGCCTATTTTTTCTAAAAAAGATGTTCTAAACCGTTCGCATGAGCTTTTAGGGAAGACAGACTGGGTACATGCTCGGCAGCAGCTTTCAGAAGATAATATCAATCAGCTTTATAATTGGCAACTTACTTACGAAAACTGTTGGAGAAAACACGAAGAATTAGACTTTATAAAAGAAAATTCAATTCCTATTTTTGGAAAAGATATTGATAGTTTTGAAGGTAGTTTTGAAAGTATTTTAAAAGTCATTGAAAAACAAAAAGAGTACGTTTATCTTCATACAGAATTACTTCAAAAAGCTCTTTTATGGGAAAATAATCGAAGACAAACAAGTCTTTTATTAGTAGGAGAAAAGAGGCAAGAAGCACAAAATTGGCTTACCAAACACTTTATTGCACCCAAACAGCCTCCTTGCTTGCCTTCTGTTCTACATAGCGAATTTATTACAGAATCAAAGAAAAATGCTGATAATTTGATGTCAGAAGTTTTCTTATGCTTTTCTTCAAAAGAAAAAAAAGAAACTCAGAAAATTCGTAGAGGATTGATTAAAGCAGGAATTACAGTGGTTTTGCCAAATAATTCTATACAAAGAGAAGCTCAAAAAGGTTTTGATGCCTCTAATTATACTGAGGAAATAAAAGAACAAATTGCTCAAGCTGATAACTTTGTTTTTGTACTTTCGCCTTCATCTGCCAAAAATTCAGATTGTTTGAGAGAACTTCGTTTTGCTCTTACTTTTCATAAACGAATTATTGTAGTTTTGGCAAAAGAAGTCAATACAGAAGAATTACCAGAGGCTTTGCGTTTACTTTCTTCTTCCTATATTGATTTGACAGACAACCGAGTAGAAGATAATTTTACAGAAAACTTAGATTTTGAAAAAGATTTAAACGAACTTATCTGTATTGTAGAGGATAATTACGATTATTACAGAAATCATAAACGCTATCTTGCACAGGCTATAAAGTGGGAAGAACAGCATCAAAACGATGCCATTTTGCTTCGTGGACACAACTTAGATAAAGCTCAAACGTGGCTCAATCAAGGAAAACAACAAGGAAATAATACCACCAATAACAAACTAAATACACCAACAGATTTACATGAAAAGTTTATTGAAGAAAGCATTACTAAAATAGGAACACTCAGTAATGAAGTCTTTATTTCTTATTCTCGTAATGATGGAGATTTTGCTCGTTGGCTTAATGAAGAACTTCAACTCAATGGACGAACAACTTGGTTTGACCAAGAATGTATTCCTGCTGGTTCGGATTTTGGCTTAGAAATCAAAAATGGAATAGAAACCTCTGATAATTTTTTATTTATTATTTCTCCTGCTTCTATTTCTTCGCCGTATTGTAAAGATGAAGTTTTGCATGCTTTATCTATGGGCAAACGAATTATTTTGGCTCGTTTGAAAGAAGTAAAAGAAATGCCAAATTATTTCCCTAGCCATATTCAATGGATAGATTTTTCTAAAAATGGTTTGGATAATGAACTTCAAGCTGATAACGGACAACAGTTTAGAGAACTTTTGAGAGCCTTAAATATAGATAGAGAACACACACAAAAACACTCAAAATACCAACAAAAAGCCTTAGAATGGAATACTAATGAAAAAAATTATGCTTTTCTTTTGAGAGGAAACGAACTTGCTATTGCAGAAAACTGGATAGAAGAATGTAAAAAGCATAACAAAATCCCCACTGCAACATCTATTCAAAAAGATTTTATTTCGGAGAGTATAAAGTCTGTCAATGAACAAAAAAGAAAACAAGAAAAGACTATTTTAAGGCTGCGTGTTTTTCTTACACTTGCTATTATTGCTCTTTTGGGGGCTTGTGGTTTGGGAATTTGGGTGCATTCTTTAAACTTAAAAAATAATGCTCAATTACAAGCCTTAGAAACAGCACAAGATTCTTTGATACGAACCAATGAAAAAGAAAAATTACTCAAGTTTCAGAATTATTTCCAAACAGCTAATTATCAAAAAAACTCTACCAATTATGAAGAGGCTCTCAAAAATTATACGATTGCTTTAGACTTTGCAGATTCTGCCCAAGAAATACAAGTAAATACAGAAATAAAAAAAATAGAAGGTATTATTCCCCAAAAAGATATATTTTTAAAGCTAGTAGAAGAAGGAGAGAATGCTTTCAAGAAAAAGAAATTTGTAGAGGCTTACAAATATTACAAACAAGCTGACTCTACCAATTACAATTCTGCTTTAGTCAAAACTCACCTTGAAGTTTTGGATGAATATGTCAAAATAGAAGTCAATAAAATAAAAAACCAAACTATTTACCTTTTAGAGCGAAATAAAGAAAAACAGGCGTACGAAAGCATAACAAAAGCTATTTTACTTGCACCAAATGACACATCACTTCTAAATCTTGAAAAACGAGTAATGCGTCAGATGTTAGGAACAGAAGAGAATTAATTCTATAATTCAGATTTTAGTTTTTCTAACTCTTCCATAGAAAGTCCTGTTGAGGTAGAAATAATAGTCAAATCAACATTATTTTTTAATAATGTGATGGCAGTTTCGATGGCTTGTTCTTTTTTTCCTTCAATCTTTCCGTCTGTAAAATAAGTATGCACAACACTATTCAAATCCCAGTAATCTTTTAGCTCTTCCTTATATGTATACAGCTTTTCAAAACCAAAATCTGTAAAAAGATTGATATACTGTCATGATAATTCTAGTTTTGATTGTTCGTATAAAAATTTTCCTTCTTTATTTAAACTTTATGCAAGATAATCAATTTTATAATACACGCATTTAAAAAATTAATGCAACCAAATCTTACTTAGTCGAGTCCTACTACTAAATAGTAAAAAGTCATCTGTTTTTTGCTTAATTTTTGTACTTTTACTAGATATTTTATATTCTAATTTTGCTTTAATTCTACTTTAGCCATGAAAAATAATTTGCTACCTACCTTTTTACTTTACTTTATTCTACTGAATAGTTTATTGCTATTTTCTTATTCTGATGTCTTTGCACAACGAAACTGTCAGACTTCAGAAACAGAATATTATTTGAATAATAAAGACAAATTAGTTGGCAGTGAGACATTTGAGAATAGATTACAGCATTATATTTTCGAAAAAAAAGAAGCATTAAAAAATAATCCATTACTTCATAAAGTACAACAAACAGAATCTACTTATAGAATTCCTATCATTGTTCATGTCATTCATAATGGAGAGCCAGTAGGCGAAGGTTCAAATATTTCAGCAGCACAAATTTATGGACAAATAGAAGTATTAAATGAAGATTTTAATTTTAGAAACCCTAATAAAGATGAAACATTAGAAATTTTCAAAAATGTAGCTGCAAATCCAAGTATCGAATTTGTACCTGCTACCATTGACCCAGATGGAAATCCATTAAGAGAACCTGGAATTCATCGTGCAAAAGGTTGTTTGAAACAATGGGATAGTGCCACTTTTGATTTGTATGCAAAACCTACAACGGTTTGGAATCCAAATAATTATTTTAATATTTGGGTAACTAATATGAGAACTGGTGCTTATGGATATTCACAGTTTCCTATTTTATCTGATTTGGATGGGATAAGAGAAGAAAATAAAGGGGCAAGCACAGATGGAATTGTGGTAAGTCATATCAACTTTGGTTCAATAGAAAAAACACCAAACATTCCTCAACTTATTGAAGGCGAACCTCTTAATTTAGGACGTACAGCCACACATGAAATTGGTCATTCCTTTGGTCTTCTACATACTTGGGGACTTTCAGAATCTTGTGCTGTTGATGATTTTTGTGGTGATACACCCAACAAATCAAAGCCTCAAAGAAAGTGTGATTTAGAAGAAATTGCTTGTGATGGAAGTACACCATCAATGATTCAAAATTTTATGGATTATACACATGATGAGTGTATGACACTTTTTACAGAAGACCAAGTCGAACGTATGCATGCTGTTTTGGCTATTTCGCCTCGTAGAAAAGAGCTTTTGACTTCAAGTGCTGCTGATCCAATAACAAACAAACTATTCTCTCTTTTTGAGACTTCTAAACAAAGAGTAATTAAAGGTGGAAAAATAAAATTTACAAATAAATCATTAGCCACAGGAAACAAACAAATAGCGACATATCAATGGATATTTCAAGGAGGAACTCCTGCGACTTCTAATGACCAAAACCCTATTATTACTTACTCACAAGAAGGAAGTTTTACAGCTACTTTAAAGGTTTTGTCTGATGATGGAACAGAAGATACAAGAAGTGTTATTATTGAAGTACTAGATGATAATCTAACCACTTTAAATGAAACACTACTAGATTTTGAAGATAGAGATTTTCAAAAAGACGGCTGGACTATTGAACGAACAGATATAGCAAACTGGCGACTTTTTTCAGAGGGAGCATATACTCTTAGTGATTTTTCTGTGTATGCTTCGAATAAAGACAACCGTTCTTGTGAAACTCAGTTCGCTTTTATTTCTCCTTTTATCCAAACCCCAAACAATCGCATTTTCGAAATACGCTTTGATGTTGCCTACGCTTATGATGGAAGCAGACTTTCAGACTCTTTAGAAGTGTCTTACACAACTGATGGAGGGGATAAATTTATTAGTATTTGGAAACAAGGAGGAGAAGCACTTCAAACGGCAATTAATAGAACTAACTCATTTAGTCCTTTGCCTAATGAATGGAAATCACATCGTTTTTATGTAGAGGTAGAAGATGCAAGTCGTTTTATTCAAGTAAAATTTAAAAATATAGGAGCAAATAATAATAATTTATATTTAGATAATTTACGTATTCGTCAAGTTACTGATTTACAAGCTCCTATTGTTGATTTTGATATCAATTACCCTTTAATTTTACTTTCTGAAAAAGCACGTTTTTATTCTAAAACGGAATTTGGAGTAGATTTTAATTGGACTATTAATGGAAATACAAACCTTCAAGCTAGTGGTATTTCTCCACAAGTTTCATTTGGTCAAATAGGAGTTTATGATGTTACACTCAAATCTTCGAATCCTTTAGGAACAAAAGAATCAAAAAAAACCAATGTTATTGAAGTAATCAAAGGACGAAAAATAACTAACCTTACGTCTCAAAATCTAAAAAATGAAATTATAAATAGAAAGCCTTTAGCTGGACACGATGACGGAATCACAGTAAGTAAAGCTGAGTTTTTTAGTGACTTTGGATTTGCAAGTAAGATACATGCAGTCGATATTTTTTTCGCAGATGCAGCTATAAGAAACCTTAATAAAACTTTTGATGTCGTGATGTGGTCAGTAGATACAAATGGAAAACCAGACACAGAATTATATCGTCAAGCAGTTTCTTACTCACTTATAAATAGAGATATTTTTGAGAGAAGGCAATTTACTAGAGTAGTCTTTGATGAAGTACAAAATGTTCCTTCACAGTTTTTTATTAGTGTGGAGTTGGAATCTGAAAGTGGCAATACTTTTTCTATTTTTACAGAAAAGAAACAAGAAGGAAAAGGATGGGAAAAAAAGTCAAATGGAGATTGGCTATCTTATGCAGCTAGTCGTGGTCAGAATTATTCAAATGCTATTTCTGTAATCTTATCACCTGATAGTGTTTTGGGAGTAGATGATGAAGATAATTTGAATGATTTAGTAAGTCTTTATCCAAACCCAAATCAAGGAAGTTTTAGTTTAGAAACTACTAATTTAAGAGTCGAATCAATTGAAGTTTATAATGCTATTGGTCAAATAGTCTATCAAAAAAATATTCCAAATACATTTATTTCTAATTTTGATATTCAATTAAAACAACCTTCAAACGGAATGTATTTAATCAGAATGCAAACCCAAAAAGGTATTATTACACAAAAATTAATCATTCAAAACTAATTTAATTTTTGTTAAATTTCTTGTAAAAGCAGTATTTTTGCTAAATGAGAATAAATTTTGTTCTTTTGTAGAATATTTTGTACACAAACTGCTTTAACTTACAGTCATACCGTTATGATGCCTTTTTACGAAAGCCCTGACAAATCCATTACTTCTTTTGTTAATAACAAAGAGGAGTATATTCTTATCAAGATGGAGGGCGATATAAATGAAGAAGAATACAAAGAAGTTTTTTTACTTCTTCTAGACAAAGAAAAAACACAAGGCTATACCAAAGTTTTGTTTAATCAAGAAAATGTAGGAAATGTTTCTTCCAAGTCAAGAGCATGGTTAGTCTTGAAATTTATACCAATGCTACAAAAACAACTGGGAGAAAATTTTGAGGTCGCCGTCATAAAATCTAGTACAACATTTCAAAGAATTGCAGCACAAGTACTTTTAAAATCAGTTATGGCAATTAACAACAGATTCAAGATTGCTTATTTTGAAGAACGAGCAGTAGCAAAAGAATGGTTGATTTCTAAAAAGAAATAAATAAATTTTCCTCAAGAAATAGAGCTTCATTTTTGAAACTCTATTTTTTTTGATTGGAATAGATACTAATTGGAATAGATACTACAAAATACAAAAACCACAGCTACAAGCCGAATACATATAAGTCACTCGGCAGAGCCAAGCGATGGCATTTGTGGTTTTGCAAGCGACAACTGAGTTGGTTTAATGTTTTTGATAAAAAAACGAAAGAACAAATTACTTCTTTTACTAAAAATAGAAGACCTAATAAATCTATTTTATAATCATTCACCACTCGTAAATCTAAGATTTGCTGAACTGATAAATTGTAGTCATAGACAACACTTAACGACTACTATTTTTTTGGAACACTACTGCCAACAGGGCTTCAATCAAAATGGCAACAATGAATTATTATTTTGATTATTATAATCAGTTTTTCTGTTTTGATTATTAAAATCTTCTATAAATGAATTTATTAGATTTACCATTTTAATACTAGAAAAATTATTATGTTGTAACAACTCAACTATAAATGTATAAATTGTTGACAGCTTTTTGTTGTGTTCATAGTTTTCATAAAATTCCAAGCTTAGTAAATTTGAAAAATTTTTAGTTGTTATATCTCCTTCAATAGTAATAAATTCAAAATTGCATTCTTTGTTAATTGTATTTATAATATAAACAGTAATAAATGGTAGTAATTCTATTATTAAACAAGTATTGATTACATACTTTTCAAGTTCATTTCCTATGATTGAAAGTTTTTTTAAAGAAAAAGAACTATTTAAATTCATTTCAGTCAATAGATTTAGTTCCTTTATTCTATTTAATTCATTTTCTAATAAGGAGTAATTATTATAATTAATTAACCAAGATGGAGAAAGATACATAGAATTTCTATTTGTGCTTAAATAAAAATCTAGATTTTTAATCATCATATCAAGGATAATATTCTCCACAATAAATTCTTCGTCTCCAATAATATATACAGAATTATGTTCATTTATTAGTGCCTGATATTCGTCATCTATAATTCTTACCTTATTACTATATTTTTTACTTTTCTCATGAAAGTGAACATCATAATTATGTCCATTACCTGTATATAAAATCATTCTTTCTTCTTTTTAAATATTTCGGGTGCATCTCAAATTGTCGCACCCTTTAGTTATTTTGTTTTTTTTCAAAAATAGTTAAATTGTAGATTTTAAAATTGCCGTATTTTATTGATTATCAACTCTGTACGGCAATTATATTTTACAAAAGCCCTATATTTGTTTTCTACCAAAAAAATAAATTAGTAACCTTTTAAAATACGCTACAATGATAAAAAAAAAATAGACGAAAAGATAGTTTCTCTGACAAAAAAATATTTTAGAAATGAATTTTTAGATGTTTCTGCTCTTTTTAACAAAGCATTTTTGAAATTAGATATTTCTACTATAGATAAATCAGATAAACTACTTTTTGAAAAAATGAATACTGTATTTTTTCTAGGTCAGTTAGTTGGTTTACCCCCTGATGGGCGTAGTGTTCCAAAAAAATAGTAGTTGTTAAGCGTTGTCTAAAGACTACGATTTATCAGTATTAAAGCGTCACGCTTTTTGTTTTTAGGTTCTTAGTGAGATGCTAAGAACAGTTACGATAACTTTCAACTCAAAGCTAACCCCCTTATTTCCAATTAGAAAGAAACAAAAAAAGATTGATTTTCTAAAAAAATCTAAATTCTTCTCAAGGAATTTAAAAAATCACTTATCTACAAAAATATTTCTAATAAAAAAAGGATTTTTAAAAAATATTTCCTAACTTTGTAGATTGTTACTCCAAAATCAAAACTGCATCGCCCATGTCGTTCCAAAAGAACAGAAAGCTAAAAAACGATTTCAAGCGAATTACTATCAGCTTGGCATCTCCAGAATCTATTCTTAATAGTTCGTTCGGAGAAGTTACTCAACCAGAAACGATTAATTATCGTACCTACAAACCCGAAATGGGAGGTCTTTTCTGTGAGCGTATCTTCGGACCTGTTAAAGATTGGGAGTGTCATTGTGGTAAGTACAAGCGAATTCGCTATAAAGGAATTATCTGCGACCGTTGTGGCGTAGAAGTAACGGAAAAGAAAGTCCGTCGTGAGCGCATGGGACACATTCAACTTGTTGTTCCTGTGGCGCATATATGGTATTTCCGTTCATTGCCTAATAAAATAGGTTATTTGCTCGGTCTGCCAACCAAAAAACTAGACCAGATTATTTATTACGAGCGTTATGCTGTAGTACAACCTGGTTCAATGGAAGATGAAGGATTACAGCGTTTAGACTTCTTGACTGAAGACGAGTATTTGGACATTATGGACAAATTACCTCGTGAAGAACAGCAAAAAGACGACAGCGATCCTACAAAATTCATTGCAAAAATGGGAGCTGAAGCAATCGTTATGCTTCTTGACCCAATTAGACTTAATTTAGATGAACTTTCGTATGATTTGCGTGCTGCTGCAATGAATGAAACTTCACAACAACGTAAGGCAGAAGCCTTGAAACGTTTGCGTGTAGTGGAAGCATTCCGTGATGCAAAATCTAGAAATGTTCCGAATGAACCATCTTGGATGGTTATCAAAATGGTACCTGTTATTCCACCCGAATTGCGTCCTTTAGTTCCCCTTGATGGTGGACGTTTCGCTACTTCGGATTTGAATGATTTGTATCGTCGTGTTATTATTCGTAATAATCGTTTAAAACGATTGATAGATATAAAAGCTCCTGAAGTAATTTTACGTAATGAAAAACGTATGCTTCAAGAAGCAGTAGATTCTCTTTTCGACAACTCTCGTAAAGTAAACGCTGTTCGTGGTGATGGAAACCGTGCGTTAAAATCACTTTCAGACATGCTCAAAGGTAAACAAGGACGTTTTCGTCAAAACCTTTTGGGTAAGCGTGTTGATTACTCGGGTCGTTCAGTAATTGTTGTAGGTCCAGAACTCAAACTTCATGAGTGTGGTCTTCCTAAAAATATGGCTGCCGAGCTATTCAAACCGTTTGTTATCCGTAAACTTATTGAGCGTGGTATCGTAAAAACGGTAAAATCAGCTAAGAAAATTGTTGATAGAAAAGACCCAGTTATTTGGGATATTTTGGAAAATGTATTGAAAGGACATCCTGTTCTGCTCAACCGTGCTCCTACTTTGCACCGTTTGGGTATTCAAGCATTCCAGCCAAAATTGATTGAAGGAAAAGCAATTCAGTTGCACCCATTAGTTTGTACGGCATTTAACGCCGATTTTGATGGTGACCAGATGGCTGTTCACGTTCCTCTAGGACAAGAAGCTGTTTTGGAAGCCTCTCTATTAATGCTTGCTTCTCATAATATTCTTTCTCCTGCAAGTGGTAGTCCGATTACTGTACCTTCACAGGATATGGTTTTGGGGCTTTATTTCTTGACAAAAGGAAGAAGAAGTATTCCTGAATTGAAAATTGAAGGAGAAGGCATGCGTTTTTACTCGGAAGAGGAAGTTGTAATGGCTCTTAATCATAAAGCTATTTCGAAGCACGCTTATATTTTCGTTCGTACAAAAGTACTCAATGAAGAAACAGGTGAGTTAGAATATAAAACTATAGAAACTGTTGCAGGACGTGTTTTATTTAATAAATGTGTTCCTGAAGAATCTGGTTATATTGATGAACTTTTAAGTAAAAAGACCCTTCAAAAGGTAATCTCTAAAATTGTTAAGCAAGTCGGTATGGCTCGTACTGCCGAATTCTTAGATGAGATTAAATTCTTAGGCTTCGATCAAGCCTATCGTGGAGGTCTTTCTATTGGTATCAATAATATTCCTGTTCCTGGAAACAAAGAACGTTTGGTACAAGAAGCAAAAGACGAAGTAGCTGCAATTACGCAAAACTACTTTATGGGTCTTATTACTGACAACGAACGTTATAACCAAGTAATTGATATTTGGACGAAAGTAAACCGTCGTATTACAGATGAGCTAATGACACAATTAGAAGAGGACGAACAAGGATTCAACTCTATCTATATGATGATGCACTCTGGCGCACGTGGTTCTCGTGAACAAATCCGTCAGCTAGGTGGTATGCGTGGTCTTATGGCAAAACCTCAAAAGAACTTACAAGGTTCAGTAGGTGAAATCATCGAAAACCCTATTCTTTCTAACTTTAAAGAAGGACTAGACGTTTTGGAATACTTTATCTCTACACACGGTGCTCGTAAAGGTCTTGCAGATACGGCTCTTAAAACTGCCGATGCTGGTTATCTTACTCGTCGTTTGGTAGATGTTGCTCAAGATATTATCGTAAACGAAACAGATTGTGGAACTTTACGTGGCTTGACAGTAACAGCTCTAAAAGAACAAGAAGAAATTATTGAACCAATTTCTGACCGTATTTTAGGTAGAATATCATTGCATGATGTTTTCCACCCAGAACATGATGATCAAATTATAATTGAATCTGGACAACTTATAGATGAAGTTGATGCCAAACGTGCTGAAGAAGCAGGTGTAGAAGCTGTAGAAATACGTTCTGTACTTACTTGTGAAACTCGCATTGGTGTTTGTGCAAAATGTTACGGACGAAACCTTGCTTCTGGAAAATTAGTACAGCAAGGGGAATCAGTTGGTGTAATTGCAGCACAATCTATCGGAGAACCAGGTACACAGCTTACTCTTCGTACTTTCCACGTTGGTGGTACTGCTTCTAATATTGCCGTAGAATCTACAATTAAGGCGAAAAAAGAAGGTAAAATTGTTTTAGAAGAAATCAAAACAATAGATACACTTGATGAAGATGGAAAGAAAGCGAAAGTAGTTATGTCACGTATTGGTGAGCTTCGTATCGTTGATCCTGAAAATCCATCAAAAACTTTAGCTTCTCTAAACATCCCTTACGGTGCATTTTTGACTGTAAAAGATGGACAGATGGTTAAGAAAGATGATGCCTTAATGAATTTTGATCCTTTTAATGCTGTTATTCTTTCTCAATATGATGGAACAGTTCAGTTTGAAGGTATCGAAGAAGGTATCACTTACAAAGAAGAATCTGACGAACAAACAGGTCACCGTCAGAAAGTAATCATTGAAAGTAGAGACAAGACACGAAATCCTACCCTTACTGTTGTAAATGCAAAAGGAGAAGGAGCAAGTAGTAACGTTCCTGCTGGTGCTTATCTTTCTATTGAAGAAGGACAGCAAGTTAGAGCAGGTCAGATTTTGGTAAAAATTCCTCGTTCAGTTTCTAAGAGTAGAGATATTACAGGTGGTCTTCCTCGTGTAACAGAACTTTTTGAAGCTCGTAACCCTTCCAACCCAGCAGTAGTGTCAGAAATTGATGGTATTGTAAGTTATGGAGGAATCAAGCGTGGTAACAGAGAAATTTTTGTAGAATCTAAGAAAGATGGTATTATCAAAAAATACATGGTTCAGCTTTCTAAGCACATTCTTGTACAAGAAAATGACTTTGTAAAAGCAGGTATGCCACTTTCAGATGGTGCTATTACGCCAGCAGATATTCTTTCTATCAAAGGTCCTACGGCTGTTCAAGAATATTTGACTAACGAAATCCAAGATGTATATCGCTTACAAGGTGTAAAAATCAATGATAAGCATATTGAGGTAATTGTTCGTCAGATGATGCAAAAAGTAGAGATTATCGATCCAGGTGACACGTATTTCTTACCGAACCAAATTGTAGATAAATTTGAAGTTCGTGCAGAAAATGATTCATTTATGGATAAGAAAATCGTTACTGATGTGGGAGAATCTACCAAACTTAAAGTAGGTATGATTATTACAGCTCGTGCACTTAGAGATGAAAATTCTAGTTTGCGTCGTAAAGATATGAAAGTAGCTAAAGTGCGTGAAGCACAACCAGCAGTATCTAAACCTACCTTACGTGGTATTACACAGGCATCGTTGGGTACGAAAAGTTTCATGTCAGCAGCCTCTTTCCAAGAAACTACCAAAGTTCTTAGTGAAGCCTCTATACGTGGTAAATCTGATGACTTGATGGGCTTGAAAGAAAATGTAATTGTAGGACACCTTATTCCTGCAGGTACAGGTTTGCGTAAATATGAAGATCTTATCGTTTATGATGAGAACACATACAACAAACTTGAAGATACATTATCTGATGAGAATGTAAGTTCTACTCGTACAGAAGCTCAACTAAACCGTATGCGTTTAGAAGCATTAGAACAAGAGAACGAAGAAGAAACTACTCAAATAGTAGGTTAATTCTGAATTAATATAAATCAAAAAGCCTTTCAAAATTTATTTTTTGGAAGGCTTTTTTGTGCATAAAATTATTATATTTGAAAAATTTAATTTTAAATGTACTATTTTATGAAAAATATAAAAACAGAATTTCTTGAATTTATAAAAAACAATACAAATTTTACACAGAGAGAATCGTTTGGAATGGTAATTCTTATTCCTATTATAATTTTAATACCATTTTTAATGATATTTTGGGAAAGAATACAAAGTGCAGAAGAATTAGATAAAGAATTGATAGAATTACAAGCCGAAAAAGCAGATAGTTTGTTAGCAGTTTTGGAAATGCAACAGCCTTTGGATAGAGAAACAAAACTTGCCATGTTAGAAATCCGACCATTTGATCCAAATAAATTATCCATTGCACAATGGCAAGCGATGGGTGTAAAACCTTGGGTAGCCAAAAGAGTAGTGAATGCAGTAAACAAGAAATATGTTTTTCTTCAAAAAAATGATTTAGCTCGTTTTAATGGTTTTCCAAAAGAAGAATATGAGCGTTTGAAAGACTATATAAATTTGCCAGATTCAGTGGATAGAAAAGAATATTACAAAAATAAATATGCTTCTAACAAGAAATATGACAACAAATACAATAAAAAAAGTAATTACAAAAATTATGATAACAATAAATCAAAAAACAATTACACTTCTGATTATAAAAAAAAGGAGTATAAAAAATATGTCCCAAAAATCATTAAAAAGTTTGATATAAATATAGCTGACACAGCAATATTAAAACAAATTAGAGGAATCGGAGAAAAAACATCTGTCAGAATAGAAAAATTTAGAGATGCGATTGGTGGTTTTCATTCTCTTAATCAAGTACAAGATGTGTATGGACTTTCTCCAGAAGCCTTCGAAGAGCTTCAAAAATATGCGTTTATTGCTTCTTCCTTCAAAGTCAAAAAAATAAATATCAATACTGCTGATTATCAAACCCTCAAAAGTCATTCATATATCAATGGAAAAGCTGCTAGTATTTTGTTGAAGTATAAAAAACAACATGGAAATTATACAACAATAGAAGATATTAAAAAATCAAGAGCAATAGACAAAGAAAATCTCACCAAACTGATTCCTTATTTAGAGTTTTAATAAAAAATAAAGTAAATAGTTTACATTCATTCTTTCCGAAACATATAAAAATACTATTTTTCTTAAAAATTAACTAAACTTTTAGTTGGTGTTTTAAAAAAGAACTCTACCTTTGTGATTATTGTTTTTTATATAAATTTTTAAAGGTTTATTTTACTTATTACTCTTAAATAAATTAAACCTGTATTATAATTATTTTATCTAATGAGAAATTCATTAAAATCATATCTAAAAGCAGGCGCATTTTCAGCCTTATTTTTGGCTACTCCATTTGTCTATACTACGGTAAATGCACAAGACACAATACCTACCATAACACAACAGGTTTTTTCTCCTTCTGATATGGGAAAGATAATTCCGATTGATGAAAACGTAAAAGTAGGAATATTATCGAATGGAATGAAATATTACATTCGCAAAAACACAATGCCAGCCAATCGTGTCGAACTTCGTTTGGCTGTCAATGCAGGTTCTATTTTGGAAGATGAAGACCAACAAGGTTTGGCTCACTTTACCGAACACATGGCATTCAATGGAACAACAAACTTCAAAAAAAATGACTTGATTGATAATTTGGAAACAATGGGAGTTCGTTTTGGTGCAGACCTCAATGCTTATACTTCTTTTGATGAAACAGTTTATATGTTGCCTCTTCCGACAGATAGCATAGGCTATGTAGATAAAGGGTTATTGATTTTGAAGGATTGGGCAAGTGGAGTTTTGTTTGAAGACGAAGAAATTGACAAAGAACGTGGTGTTGTGATTGAAGAATGGCGCAGAGGAAAAGGTGCAAATGAACGTATGCGTACTCAATATTGGCAGACACTTTTGAAAGATTCACAGTATGCTAAACGTTTGCCTATCGGTAAAAAAGAAATCTTAGAATCTTTTGAATATGAAACTATTCGTAATTTCTATAAAAAATGGTATCGCCCAGACCTTATGGCAATCGTAGTTGTTGGAGATATTGATGTAGAAGAAATGGAGAAGAAAATAAAAGCAACTTTTGAGGGTATTCCTAAAACAAAACAGCCTCCTATGCGTCCTAAGTTTAGCATTCCTATGAATGAAAAACCTTTGGCAAAAGTTGTTTCGGATAAAGAAGCTACAAATAACCAACTCATGTTATTCTACAAATTTCCAAAAAAATCAGTAACAAATTATTCTGATTTGACTACAAGTTATACACAAGAACTTATTTGGACAATGTTGAATGCTCGTTTTGAAGAAGTACAAAAACAAGCAAACCCTCCATTTTTGTATGCGTATGGTTTTTATGGTGATATGATTGGAAGAGATTTGGATGCTTTTCAAGTATATGCAGGGCTTAGAGAAGACAATATAGAAGGTGGAATCAAAACAGTTACAGAAGAAATCGAACGTATCAAAGAATTTGGATTTACAGAAGCAGAACTGGGAAGAGCAAAAAAACAACTTGCGAAACAATACGAAAAAGCATATAAAGAAGAAAATAAAACAGAGTCAAACCGTATTGTAATGAACTATGTTTATAATTATTTAGAAAACCGTCCTATTCCAAGTCCAAAATTTGAATATGAATTCTTACAAAAAGCATTGCCAACAATTAATTTGAACTTTATTAATAAAATGGCGAAAAGCTGGATAACTCCAGAAAACAGAGTAGCTATTCTTACGGCAGTAGAAAAGGAAAATATCAAACTTCCTACTGAAGAAGAAGTAATTAGTATTTGGAATAATGCCCCAAAAAGAGAAATAAAACCTTACGAAGAGAAAGAAATTGCTAGTTCACTTATTGAAGAAGCAAACATTCCTAAAAAAGGAAGTATTAAAAGTGAAAAAACAGATGAGAAGTTAGGCTATACAGAGCTTACTCTTTCGAATGGTGCAAAGGTAATTTTGAAGAAAACAGATTTCAAAAATGATGAAATTTTGGTTTCTGCATACAGTCTAGGAGGACATTCTTTGTATGAAGACAAAGATTATATTGCAGTTTCTAATATTGCTTCTATCATTGCACAGTCAGGTATTGGAGAGTTTTCGGGTTCGGATATGGATAAATTTATGACTGGAAAAACGATTCGTATCAATCCTTATATCTCTGAACACTCAGAAGGATTTAGAGGAAACACTTCTCCTGAAGATTTGGAAACTGCTCTTCAACTGATGCACCTTTATTTTACTAATCCTCGTCAAGATAAAGATGCTGTTGCTTCTTTTGTAGCTACTCAAAAAGGTTTTTATCAAAATCTAGCTTCTAATCCAAACTACTATTTTTATGATGAATATAGCAAATTAATGGCAAATGGAAGTATTCGTAGTGGTTTCCCTAAAGTGGAAGAATTAGAAAAAACAGACTGGGAATCAGCTTATAAAATGTACAACGAACGTTTCTCAAATGCTGCTGATTTTACATTTTTCTTTGTAGGAAATTTTGATGAAGAAAAAATAAAATCACTTTTAGAAACTTATATTGCTACGCTTCCATCCACCAAAGAAACTGAAACTTTTAAAGATTTAGGTATTCGTTCACCAAAAGGAATGGTAGAAAAAATCTATAAAAAAGGTTCAGAACCACAAAGTAATGTACGTCTTTCTTTTGCTGGAGAAATGAAAGAATACAATGCAAAAGATGAAGTTGCTTTAGATGCACTTGCAGGTTTGTTGCGTTTTAAATTGATCGAAAAATTACGTGAAGAAAAAGGTGGTGTTTATTCGGCTGGTGCTTATACAAGTGTGGATAAATATCCTGTTCCGAATTATAATGTAATGATTACTTTTCCTTGTGCGCCTGAAAACGTGGATGATTTGATTGCTGCTTCTATCGAAGAGGTAGAGAAATTACGCAATGGCGATATTGATAGTAATGATTTAGAGAAATTCAAAGAAGCAGAGAAACGCAAAAACGAAGTTGAGCAAACCAAAAATACCTACTGGCTTTCTACGCTACAAGGAATTTACTACAATGCAGAAACTCTTGAAAGTATAGAAAAAAATAAATCTATTTTGAAGGATTTGACAGTAGAAGATGTAAAAAATGCAGCGATAAAATATTTGGATACAAAAGCCTATATTAAAGCTGTTTTGCTTCCTGAAACTACAGAAACAGAAGAAAAAGGAGAATAAAATTCAATTCTTCCAAAAACAAAAAGGCTATCCAAAAAATAAGGATAGCCTTTTTTTATATCTAAAAAATTATGTTTTACAAATTATTATCAATTACTTCTTGACGACTTTTTTGCTCACGTTCTAATGTTTCTTGCTGACGTTCTTTTTCTGCTTCTGTGAGTTTGTCAGTCGGACAAGGATAATCAAATAAACACTTATCTTTAATGGCTTTTTCTACAATTTCAGGTACCATTGCTTCCCAACCTTCTTTTCCTGCTTTTATCATTTCTAAAACATTATCAGAAAAAATATGCAAGTTTTCAGTATTTATATTTTGAATGGTCGCTAATTTTTGAGTTTCTAATAAATACTTATATAAAAATGCTTGTTTTGGAGCAACCTCAAAATCTTCACAACCTAGAATTTTTTCTGTCCCTGGTATGCGTGAAGGATAAACATACATTTTTACATTTGAACCAAATAATTTCCCGAAGGCTTCCAAAATTCCACCATTCAAATCTGTATAAAACTCATCTTCAAATACATCTGCAAGCGAATAAATACCTAAAATAATTCCGATTTTTTTTCCACGAGTAAATAATGATAAATACTCTACTAAACGATAATACTCTTGATAATTAGAAATAATTACTGTTTTTCCCATCGAACAAAGAATATCTACTCTATCTAAAAAGTCTTCATCACTAATTGTTCCCTCTGCACGAAGATTAGCAAGTGTAAGTTCTACCAAAACCAAAACATCTTTATTGGCTACATCAGGTTCATCTTTAAACATATCCAATCCTTTATCCAACATATCCACATTTACGTGTGTAGGTGGACGAAAACGACCACGAAGAGCCAAAATATTTTTCTTATAAAGAGCTTCCGAAGGCTGCAAAACATTTCCATTTGAGCCAAACATAGCTGCATTACTCATTCCATTTTTTACCAGTTTAAGACTCATCAAACGATTATCTACGTGTTCGAAGTCTGTACCAGTCATTCTAAACATATCAATCTCAATTCTATCTCTGGAAAGATTATCCATCAATGAAGTAAGCATCATATCAGGATTATGAGCATGATAAAAACAAGCATACATCAAATTAACACCAATAATACCGACAACCTGCTCTTGTAAAAATTTATGATTATCTAATAAATTGATATGAATAATTACTTCATTAGGAGGTGTATTGGGTTTTAATTGAAAACGAAGTCCAATCCAACCATGTCCACGATTTGTTTTGTTATAATTCAATACTTCAATCGTATTGGATAAAGCAAAAAAGCAGGTATCAGGACGGTGTTCTCTCAAACGCTCTTCTACAAGTACATATTCATGAGAAATCATTTTTATCAAACGAGATTCACACACATAACGTCCACTTTCTTCTGCACCATAAATAGCATCACTAAAAGCCATGTCATACGCTGACATCGTTTTGGCAATCGTTCCAGAAGCTGCTCCTGCCTTGAAAAATTGTGCTGCCACCTCTTGTCCTGCTCCGATTTCGGCAAAAGAGCCATAAATACTTGCATCAAGATTGATTTTTAAGGCTTTTTGTTTGGTGGTTAGTAATCGATCTGTTGTTGTTAAAGTAGTGTTGTTACTCATAGCTATATGAATTCTTTTTGTTAGAGGAAAGTAATTAATGCTAGTAAAGCAAAAATCAGACTTAAAATTACGAAAAGTCAATGAGAAAGATTATTACATTCGTGTTAAATTCACACTAACTATTTTTAATAGAAATAATAAAGTTATTTGTCTGAAAATCAGGGTTTTTAATCGAAAAATGTTTTAGAAATGAAACAAAAAAAATGATACTTTTTTTTTAAAGTATCATTTTTTTTACTGCTTATCAACCGTCAACGAGACTAAAGCTGTCGTTGAGGTATTTATTTAAAACTGCTTTCTTCTATTTTTCTTAAAGTCTTCAAAAACTAATTGTCCAAGTCCTTGCAAGCCCGAATAATAAGCATTTCCACCATTTGTAGCCGTAAACTCTTTTACAAAACGTTGCAAATAAGGGTCAGAAGCAATCATAAAAGTAGTAATCGGAATTTTTAGTTTTTTACATTGCGATGCCAAATTCATAGTCTTATTTAGGATAGTTGAATCCAATCCAAAACTATTTTTGTAATATTTCAATCCTTTTTTGATACAGGTTGGCTTTCCGTCTGTAATCATAAAAATCTGTTTGTTTGGATTTTTTCTACGACGCAAAAGCCCCATCGCCAACTCCAAACCTGCAACTGTATTTGTATGATAAGGACCAACTTCCAAATAAGGCAAATCTTTGACTTCAATCTGCCAAGCATCGTTTCCAAAGACGATAATATCTAGCGTGTCTTTCGGATATTTTGTAGTAATAAGTTCGGCAAGTGCCATCGCTACTTTTTTGGCTGGCGTAATTCGGTCTTCTCCATACAAAATCATCGAATGTGAAATATCAATCATCAAAACCGTTGAAGTTTGAGCTAAATATTCTTTTTCTCTAATTGTAAGATCATTTTCTGTCATTCGAAACTCTCCGATTCCACCATTTATTTGAGCATTTTTGATAGATTCTGTATAAGAAATTTGGTCTAAATCATCTCCAAAACGATACGGACGTTCGTCTGCCGAAACATCGCCACTGTTTCCATGAAATTTCGTTTTGTGATTTCCTCCTTTTGATTTTTTGAGCTTTCCAAAGATTTCTTCTAGTGCGCTTCTTCGGATTGTTTGGTCGCTTTTGGGAGTTACTTTTATTTCTCCAGTTGCTGCACTTTCTTCTAAATAGCCTTTTTCCTTCAAATCTTCAAAAAAATCTCCTATTCCGTAGCCTTCTCCTGTGAGATTGTGTTGTCTGTCTAAATCAGTTAGCCAAGACATTGCTTTTCCTACATCTCCTCCTGCCATAGATAAAAGTTGAAGAAAAATATCTAATAATTTATCAAAACCACTATTTTTTTTTGATTTGGGTGGTGTATATTTTCCGAAGCGATAACCTTCCATAATTCTATATTTTTTGAATTTTATTTTTTTAGCTGTTTTTTATCTAAACTGAATGAATAGGAATTTAGTTTTGAAATTCTAATTCTATAAGTTCTAATATACAGTTTTTCTGAATGGAAATAAAAAGCGACAATCTGACCGAAAAAACAAATCACATTTATCAGAAGAATATTTAATAGTGTCAAAAAGACACTATTAAATAACAAAGTTTAATTTTTCAAGTTTCAAATTGAACATAACTAGCCAAAAAGTCAGTTACTAATCAAATACTAAATAATTGTATAGCTTTTGATAACCATATAGCATAACCGTACTTTTTAAAACGTACTTATACGTTAGCTATTCAATCAGAAAACAAATACTTAAAATATTGCCGTTGTTGATGTCCTTACCAACAACATTTTTACTACAAAAAATCAATTATGAACTTTAATAAATTCACTATAAAGGCTCAAGATGTAATTCAGAAAGCCTCAACGATAGCGACCAGTTCGCAACAACAAATCATTCAGACAGGTCATATTTTGAAAGCTGCTTTAGATGCCGATGAAAATATGACAAAGTTTTTGGTTAATAAATTAGAAGTCAATGTAACTCTTCTCAATCAAGTTCTGGACGAATACATGGTTTCTTATCCAAAATCAAGTGGCGCAGATCCATATCTTTCTAATGACTCTCATGCTGCCATTCGTGAAGCTGAAAATTATCTCAAAACATTCAAAGATGAATTTATAGCCGTTGAGCATATTCTTTTAGGACTTTTGAAAGGAAAGGACAAAACGGCTGACCTCATGCGTGAAGTTGGTTTTAATGAAGATAATTTGGTAAGAGCAATCAAAGAACTTCGTGGAGGACGTAAAGTAACTGACCCAAATGCAGAATCAAAATACCGTTCTTTAGAGCGTTATTCTAATAATTTGACAGAACTTGCACGAAAAGGAAAAATAGACCCAGTTATTGGTCGTGATGACGAAATCCGTAGAGTTTTGCAGATTCTTTCAAGAAGAACTAAAAATAATCCAATGCTTATTGGCGAACCAGGCGTAGGAAAAACGGCAATTATTGAAGGACTTGCACAGCGTGTAGTTGATGGCGATGTTCCTGAAAATTTGAAGTCTGTTGTGATTGCTTCTTTGGATTTGGGAATGCTCGTTGCAGGTGCAAAATACAAAGGAGAGTTCGAAGAGCGTTTGAAATCTGTCATCAAAGAAGTTACAGATTCTGATGGAGAAATCATTTTATTTATTGATGAAATCCATACGCTTATTGGTGCAGGAGCTGGAGGCGATTCGGCAATGGATGCAGCCAATTTATTAAAACCAGCACTCGCTCGTGGCGAACTTCGTGCAATCGGAGCGACAACACTCAAAGAATATCAAAAATATATTGAGAAAGATAAAGCCTTAGAACGTCGTTTTCAGACCGTTACAGTAGATGAACCGACTATTCAAGATGCAATTTCTATTTTACGTGGAATTAAGGAAAAATACGAATTACATCATGGCGTTCAGATAAAAGACGATGCGCTCATTACGGCAGCACAACTTTCTCATCGTTATATTCCAGACCGTCAGTTGCCAGATAAGGCGATTGATTTAATGGACGAAGCAGCAGCAAAATTGAGAATAGAAATGAATTCTATGCCTCAAGAATTAGACGAAATTCGTCGAAAAGTAATGCAATTAGAAATCGAAAGAGAAGCCATCCGAAGAGAAGGCGACAAAGAAAAAAATACGATTCTCTCAAGAGAAATTGCAGACCTAAGAGCAATACAAGACGGATTAATGGGACGTTGGAACGCTGAAAAAGGAGCAATCGACGGAATAAGAGAAACCAAAAAAGAGTTAGAAAACCTTAGAATACAAGCCGAACAAGCCGAAAGAGCAGGAGATTACGGAAAAGTAGCCGAAATTCGCTACGGAAAAATTACGGAAGCAGAACAAAAACTAAAAGAGTTACAAGAAAAACATGAGCAAGAAGAATCTAAAGAATCAATGCTCAAAGAAGTTGTAACTTCTGAAAATATTGCTGAAGTAGTTTCGAAATGGACAGGAATTCCAGTTACTAAGATGCTGCAAGGCGATAAAGAAAAACTATTAAACTTAGAGGCTGAATTAGGAAGACGAGTAGCAGGACAAACCGAAGCTATTCAAGCCGTTTCTGATGCTGTGCGTAGAAGTCGTGCAGGTGTTCAAGACCCAAATCGTCCGATTGGCTCATTTATATTTTTGGGTACGACAGGCGTAGGAAAAACAGAACTTGCCAAAGCATTAGCCGAATATTTGTTTAATGATGATGATGCAATGGTCAGAATTGATATGTCGGAATACCAAGAACGCCATAGTGTAAGCCGTTTGATTGGTGCGCCTCCTGGATATGTGGGTTATGATGAAGGTGGGCAGCTTACCGAAGCCGTTCGTAGAAAACCGTATAGTGTTATTTTACTTGATGAAATTGAGAAAGCACACCCAGACGTTTTCAATATTTTGTTACAAGTTTTGGATGATGGAAGACTGACTGATAATAAAGGCAGAATTGCCAATTTCAAAAATACGATTGTCATCATGACTTCAAACACAGGTTCGCAGATTATTCAAAATAACTTTGCTTTAGCTACTGAGAAAACAGACGAGCAAGTAGAGCAACTTTATGAAGACACAAAAATACAGGTTACAGAGCTTTTGAAAGCGAGCATGCGACCAGAGTTTTTGAATCGTATTGATGAAGTCTTAATCTTCAAACCTCTTTCAAGATTAGAAATTCGTCAGATTGTAGATTTACAATTAAAGCAAGTTCAGAAGCGATTAGACGAAAACGGAATCACTTTAGAAGTTTCGAAAGAAGCCTTAGATTATATTGGAAAGATTGGTTACGACCCACAATTTGGAGCAAGACCACTCAAAAGAGTCGTTCAACGAGAAATCTTAAATGAACTTTCAAAAGAGATTTTGGCAGGAAAAGTAACGAAAGATTCGCCTGTGGGTGTAGTTTTGGAAGATGGAAAAATTGCTTTTGTGAACTCTATTTTTGAAGGGTAGATTTTTCTTTATATAAATTTTTGAAAACCTCATTTTTCTTTTTTGGAGAGAAAAATGAGGTTTTTATTTTTACTTATTCAACTATCCTAAATCCATATTCTTCTACAGGCATATCAAAGTAGATAATAGAACGTTGAGGGTTTTCTACTAAATATCTTATCTGATATTCTTGTCCTGTTTCTAGGTTAGGATATTTTTCTTCAAAATCATCTGATAAATACTGAATACGATCATATTCGATACCATTTATTGAATAAGTGAAATGTATAAACCTTATATATTTGTATAAAAAAGTAATAGATATTGTACCTACTGAAAATTTTAAAACCTCATCCTTAGTAAATACAGGTTTGTCATAATGTATATCTGGTTCAGATGGATTCTCTTCATCATAATATAACAAAAATTTATCTCCATATACTTGAGAATAAAAACATAAACCATAATCAGACATTACTTTTCCGTTTGCAAAATATTTATACTCTCCCTCTTCATTGTGAGACTTTCTACTTCCTACAAGAGTAGCAATTGCTTTTATCTTTCCATCAGTTGTTTTCTTCTCTCTAAAAAAAGACAGAAAAATAATCAATAACACGCAAAAAATAGAAAATATTAGTATTACAGAAACACCTTGTTTGATTTGTTGAATGATTGTCTTCATTTGGTTTTAAGTTGAAACTGTTGAGCAATAAACAGATTATTTTATAGGTTCATCAAAATTCATAATAGAACGTTGTGGATTCTTCATCCAATATTTTATTAAGTATTTCTGTCCTTCTTTGATGTTAGGATATTTACTTTCAAAATCTTCTGATATATATTGAAAACGTATGTATTCTTTTCCATTTACAGTATATGCGAATTTTAAACGATTAGGAGCATACCAAGAGGGAGTAGATATTATTTCTGCTTCGGTTAAGAATGTACTTTCTTTATCTAAAAATATAGGTTGAGAATAGATTATTTCAATAATAGTACTGTCTTCACTATCATAATATGCTTCATATTTATCTCCTATCACTTGAGTATTGATAAAGTTACCATCCTTTTTTATTCTATGATTGCCTACATAATAAATATATTCTCCTAATGTATTATTAACCCACCGTGTACTATCTAAAATTGCAACTGTTCTTATCTTTCTGCCTTTAATTTCTATTTTAGGAGACAAAAATGTGGCAATTACAAAGACTGAAATTGTCATTCCAGAGATTAGTATAAAAGACAATACTATATTTAATGTTTTTTTAGTGTTTACTTTCATTTAAATTTTTAGCTGGTTTAAAATTAAAACGAGAGGGATATTGACTCAGTTGTAATAAATGAAAAGTTAATCATCTCACTTCATAAACAAAAGGCGTATTAATAATTCTCAAATCAGTAGGTAGTTTTGAAATAAAATCACTCCATTCTGGAATGGTATCTCTATGAATAGTTGCAAAATAATTTACTGAGAATTGTTGTCTAGTCATTATTCTTATCTGCAACTGACAATAAAGCGCATCTATATTTGTATTAGGATGATAAATAATGTGATACTTGAACTCTATTATGTCTTCAAAAGCAAAAAAATCTTTTAAAACTTTTTGATTGATGTGTTGTACAACTAATCCTCTTGATTTGTAGTCTATGTACATAGCTAATTTGGATTCTATGTTTTCCATTTCTTTGATGGATTTATTCTTTAGGCTTTTTGGAATATTGCTAATTACTCCATAAACTATACAAGCCATCAAACAAAACATAAACGTTATAAATCCTACACCTCCTCCAAATATATTGCCTATAAAAGCACTCAATAGTATAGAACCAAATACTAACAAAACAGATAAAAAGCAACCTTGACCTTCATTACCCATAAACATAGGACTAGTAGCAAATCCAAAACTTAGTATTTCTTGAGTATATTTATCATTCGCTTTAAGATAAAGCATTTGAGGTAAAGGCAAAAACTTGAGAGTTTCGGTTTGGTCGCAATGAGAATATCCCAAATATTCCCAACTCTCTATAAAAAAAGCAGATTTACAAGCAGCACAAATCACAACTGTATGACCTTCTTCTATTTTTTCTCCTGTGATAGGGTCAGTTCGGTTTTGATTTAGAAAGTCTTGATGATACTCAGTAAGTGTGTGTGAATAACTCATTTTTTAGATGTTGTTGCTTGTATTTAGTTTTGGAATGCTATTATGACGACCAACAACAAAGATAAATATGTTTTTGAAAACCTCATCCCTCTTCAATAAATAAAGAGAAATGAGGTTTTGCTAAATCATACAATATTATCAAAAATTATCTTTGGTAATAAAACACCAAACTCGCTTTTGCAATAGTATTATTCCACAAATAATATCCCACAGTTGCAGGATTTGTAGTAGCATCCAAGCCTAATTTATCTGTCTTGAGTGCATAAACAGTAACTATGTATTGGTGCAAACCGTGATTTTCTGGAGGACAAGGACCACCATATCCAGCTACACCATAATTTGTCACGCTTTGAATAGCTCCTTTTGGAGTAAGATTAGCTTTCAAATTTCCTGCACCTGTTACTAGCTCATTTATATTAGCAGGAATATCAAAAACTACCCAATGCCACCACCCACTTCCCGTTGGTGCATCTGGGTCATATACTGTAATGGCAAAACTTTTTGTGCCTTCTGGTGCATTTGACCAAGATAATTGAGGTGATTGGTTTTCTCCTGTACAGCCAAATCCATTGAACTCTTCTGTCTTTGTGGCTTGTCCTCCTATGTCTGTACTGCTAAGAGTAAAAGTTTCTTGAGCAAAAGAAAGTGTAGAGATAAGAAAGAAAAATAAGAATAATGTTACTTTTTGCATTTTATTTGAGGTTTAGATTTACTAAGATTAAAATACAAAGTTACAGTATTGCCTTGCTGATGAGGTAGAGATAGACGCTCTAAAAGTATCGCTAAACGTCCATTTTATGTAAAATGTTGTTTAGGTGTTTTGCCAAACTCTTTTTTATAGGCTTGTATGAAAGAAGATAAATTTTCGTAACCAATTTGCATATAAATATCACTAGCACGCTGTTTTTTGTTTTCTAACAGAAATGAAGCGTGTTCAAGTCTTCGCTGTCTAAACCATTTTATTGGACTATCATTGTATATTTTTTTAAACTCTCTTTTGAAAGCCGAAACACTTTTATTGCACAAAAAAGCTAATTCTTCTACACTCAAATTTGTATAAATATTATTTTCAATGACTGATGTAAAATGTTCTCTACTGTAAACATTGCTGTTTAAAAACTTGTAGAGAAAACCTGTTCCATTTTTATGGATTAAATAAAGAAAGATTTCTTCTAGTTTGATAGTTAAAACCTGTTTTTGTAAAGCTAGAGGTTGTTGATTGATTTGTAGTACACTAAACACAAAATTCTTGATATAATTATCATAATCAAATACCAAAAACGGATTTGTTTCGCTGCTTGATTGAAGTTTAATTTTGTGTTTTTCTATAAAATCAATAAGCCAATTATCATCAAAGAAAAACAACAAACTTCTATATTGATTGGCTTGTGATAATTTTTCAGTCATCAAACATTTACCTGATTTAATGAGAAGAAATTGATTGTTTTTGATTGTTGTTTGTTTATCAAAATGCACAACTTCTTTTATTCCATCTTGTAAAAAACTAAACACATTCTGATTAAGCGTAATTTTATTTCTTGTAAGAGAATTATTTATCAAGTAATCATAAATAGATAGTTGAGTTTCTGAACCATCGAATAAATCATTGGGAAGTAGATAGGTTTTCATTTATTAGACTGTATGAATAAGTATAAAAAGCTGGTGTTAAAGTTTCATCTCAATCATTCTCAAATTTTATCGCTTTCCAAAAATAGCACTTCCCACACGCACAAGTGTTGCACCTTCTTCAATCGCCATTGGATAATCGCCACTCATTCCCATAGAAAGCTCTCTAAAAGCTATATTTTTTGTATTGAAATTACTCTTTACTTTATCAAAAAGTATTTTTAATTTCTTAAATTCTGAACGAACTTGATTTTCATTATCTGTGAAAGTCGCCATTCCCATTAATCCAACCAGTTTGATATTTTCAAGTTTTTTGAGTTCTTCGTTTTCCAAAATTTCATAGAGTTCTTTTTCATCCAAACCAAATTTTGTGTCTTCTTCTGCAATGTGCATTTGCAAAAGACATTCAATTACTCGTTCGTTTTGCTTGGCTCGTTTGTTTATTTCTTTAAGTAATTTAAAACTCTCTACCGAATGAATCATCGAAACAAAAGGAGCAATATATTTCGTTTTATTTGTTTGCAGTGTTCCTATCAGATGCCATTCTATATCCTTTGGGAGCTTTTCCTGTTTTTCTGTTAGTTCTTGTACTCGGTTTTCTCCAAAAACTTTGAATCCTAAATCATACAATGCTTGTAGTTTTTCTAAAGGATGCGTTTTGGTAACAGCAATTAACTTAGCTTCTGTATTTTCTAAGTTTGATAAAATTTCGTTTAGATTTTCTTTCATAGGTTTGATTTGTTTATCAAACCTATAAGGTTTTCAGAAACCTTATAGGTTTAGTTTGTTCTATTTTCCATAAATTTCTAAAAAATCTTCCCAGTCTTTTGGGATATTTTTTAGGCTTGAATCTTCAAGAGTTGCTTTTGAAGTATGTAAAAAACCAAGTATAAATTCTACTTCATTTTTATAATCAAACTGTAAATCGGGGTGTAATTTGATGATTTTTTTCAAGACAAAATCAGTTCTTTTACAAACGTACCCTCCAAATTTGTCAGCACGATAAGCATATTTTTCTAGAAATTCCTCTTGTTTTTTAAAAGTTTCAGAGAGTAAATATAAAGTCAATTCTATTTCTCCTACTTTATCTTTTGTGATTTTGACATGGCGAGTAATATCTCCATTTATACTTCGCATTGCCATCATTAACCAACCTGGAGTGCCGTGATTGAAACTTGTCATTTTGTCAATTTCTTCTTTTATCTCTTCAGCTAATGCTTTTGTTTCGGCTTCATCTCCAAAAAGCTCGTGTTCTAACCTTGCAATAAGCATTTCATCTTTTGCAATCAGACGAAGTAAAATTTTGTCCTTTTCTTTTTGTGGCATCTGACAAATTGCCTCCTTTAATTCTTTTGCGATTTTTGCCATAACTACTGTAACTGATTAGCAAGTGATTTTTATGATTGATATGATAATAGGCAGGATAATACATTTTGAAATAAAATTACTAACTGCTTTCTTCTGAATTATCTTTTTGCACAAAAAATAATAATGAAACTCCAAAGGGAAAAGAAATATTTTTTTGAAATAGCTTTTTTTCTAGTCTAAAAACTCCTTTCAAGATGGAATCTAAAAAATTATTTGATTTATAAATTTCAAAATCTGAACCTGAACCTTTTCGAATAAACTGCTTTGGAATCAGAAAGTTTAGTTTTCTGAAAAGCCAAATAGGAATAAATAAAAAAGAATTAAAATAAGTTTTTCGAAGAATCTTGAAAGAAGAAGTATTATCTATCTTTTTACTTTGCAAATCAAATAATTTTAAAATTTCATTCATCTTATATCTTTTAAAATGCTGGTTTATTTCATCGTGATGACTCCAAAGGCTTTGAAAAGCAGGAACAGTTATACAAATTTTTCCTTTTTGTTTACAAACTCTATTCATTTCTGAAATTGCTCTTTTATCATCTTTTACGTGTTCGACAACATCAAAAGCACAAATAACATCAAAATAATTATCTTCAAAAGGTAATTCTAAAATCGAACCTTCAATGACTTCTATATTCAGTTTTTGTCTTACAAGTTCAGCACAAACTCTGTCATATTCTACTGATATCACTTCTCCAAATTCAGAAAGCATTTCAGAAGTTTTTCCTGTTGCTATTCCTATATTTAAGATTTTTAATTTTGTATTATTATCTAAATTAGTTTTTGATACAATTATTTTTTGAAGTTCTTGTTTCAAGATTTCTAAACGCACCACAAACCACCAATGATTTCGTTCTAACTGATAATAATTTTTGTAGTAGTCTTGATTCAAATTAAATGATTTTTAAAACACAAAGTTCACAGAAAGCACAGAGAATACAAATTACTTTTTAACCACAGAGGTTGAAGAGTTTTAGGAGAATGAAAATACAGATTTCATAAAATTATAAAATCTGTATTCAATATTTCAAAATGAAATTCAACTGGTTACTGGTAACTATTTACTGATAACTGATTATGGAATCCATTTGATGTCTTTGAAATCTGGTTTTCTTTTCTCTAAAAAGGCATTTCTTCCTTCTTTTGCTTCGTCGGTCATGTAGGCTAGGCGTGTAGCTTCTCCTGCAAAAACTTGTTGTCCGACCATTCCGTCGTCGGTTAGATTGAATGCAAATTTGAGCATTTTGATAGACGTAGGCGATTTTTCCAAAATTTCTTGCGCCCACTCGTAAGCCGTATCTTCTAATTCTTCGTGAGGAATAACAGCATTTACCATTCCCATCTCGTAGGCTTCTTGTGCTGAATAATTACGACCCAAAAAGAAAATTTCTCTTGCTCTTTTTTGCCCGACCATTTTAGCCAAATACGCAGAACCATAACCACCATCAAAACTGGTAACATCGGCATCCGTTTGTTTGAAAATAGCGTGTTCTTTGCTCGCTAGAGTCAAATCACAAACGACATGCAAACTATGTCCACCACCAACAGCCCAGCCATTCACAACAGCAATAACAGCCTTTGGCATAAAACGCATAAGACGCTGAACTTCTAAAATATTCAGTCTTGGCATTCCGTCTTCGCCTATGTATCCTTGATGCCCTCGTGTACGCTGGTCGCCACCACTACAAAACGAATAAACTCCGTCTTTTGGAGAAGGTCCTTCTGATGAAAGCAAAACTACTCCAATAGAAGTATCTTCTCGTGCATCTAAAAAGGCTACGTACAATTCGGTTACTGTTTTTGGACGAAAGGCATTTCTAACTTCTGGACGGTTGAAGGCAATACGAGCCACTCCGTTTGATTTTTTGTAGGTAATATCTTCAAATTTGATATTATTTAATTCCTCAATGACTTTCCAGTCTGCTTTTTGATTCATTTTTTTGTTTTTAAAGTGAATTTTGGATTGAATGCAAGATAAAATTTTTTAGAAATACTTGAACTGATTAGCTAGTGATTTATATGATAAAAGGCAGGATTAAATACGAATACGTTTTAAACACAGAGTTCACAGAGAGCGCAGAGGAAATACAAATACATTCTAACCACAGAGAAATCAAAGAGATTGAGGAGAATGAAAAATACAATTTTTAATTATTTTTGTATTTACTTCTTCTTCATTTCCTGTTCCTCCAAATATTCTGTATTTCCATACTTACTACAAATCGGACATTCCAACGGATTATGACTTCTTGCAGGACAGTATTCTCTACCAAAATAAATAATTTGAATATGTAGGTCGTTCCAATCTTTCTTAGGAAAAAGTGCTTTCAAATCTCTTTCTGTATGAACTACATTTTTTCCACTTGAAAGTCCCCAACGATATGCCAAGCGATGAATATGCGTATCGACAGGAAAAGCAGGTTGCCCAAAATATTGCGAAACCACAACCGAAGCCGTTTTGTGTCCCACCCCTGGTAATTCTTCCAAAAGCTCCATTTTATCAGGAACTTCTCCACTATATTTTTCTAATAAAATTTCTGATAATCTATGAATTGCCTTTGATTTATTGTTTGAAAGCCCACAAGGACGAATAATACTTTTTATTTGTTCGGGTGTCATCTGAACCATTTTATTTGGCGTATCTGCTTCTTCAAACAAAATTGGTGTAACTTGATTTACTCGTTTGTCGGTACATTGTGCTGAAAGCAAAACAGAAATCAAAAGTGTATAAGCATCTTGATGGTCTAATGGAACAGCAGGATTTGGATATAATTCTTTCAAAATCTTAGCGATTGCATTTGCTTTTTTTTGGGGTGGATAGGTTGTTGATTTTGGAAATTTCATTTTTTGTAGATAAAATATTCAATTGTAGAAATGATAGAATTAAAACAAATCACTTAACACCCACACTCGCCGATAAAGCTCTCACTTACACTTTTTCCTTCTTGGTTAGTTACTTTTAGAGTTCCTGTATAAAGAAAAGTTTCATCTCCATTTTGACTTTCTCTTTCTGTATCCGTTTCAAGGGTGTAGTTTTGTGCTGCATTTTCACTTTTGTAAGTGCTTTTATAATGAGTTTCTGTAATCATTTCTGAGTTTGTCTGCATAAATTTCACTAAAATGCCATCAATTTTTACAAAAGCTGTTTTTTCATAGTTATCCATATAACTGTATTTACTTCCTTCTTTAAAGTCAGCTTCATTTTTTGAAAAATAACAAGAACAACCATCTATTTCTGGTGGGAAATCTGAAAAAACATCAATGCTAAAAGCAGGTTTTTCTATTATTTCTTCTTCTTGAACAATCTCTTTTTCTAATACCGAAGTTTTGGTAGTAGAATCTACATTAGAAGTTGTTTCTTGTTTTTTTGAGTTGCAGGCTGTAAAAAGTAAGGCGAAAAAACATAGTAAAGTTAAATTTAGAGAGTATTTCATAGATAAGTTGGGTTTTAGTTAAAAAAAAGTTAGTTTTTCTGTGTCTAAATTTACTTATAATTTAAGGTTTTTCGATGAATCAATCATAAAATAATCTAAAATGACTTGAATTAAACCGATGAGTTTGGTAATTTTATCGAAAACAACAGGACAACACACCTCATAAACTAAATTTAGACCAACTTAGGATTAATTTATGTGTTATAAATACTAAATTAACCTTTGATTTTTATATTAAGTCAAAAAAATAAGTTTTCGATTCGATTTCCTATCAAAAAAATAAGATATTTGTCTGTCAGAAAATATAATTTTATTTTGAGTCAATTCTTTGAAATAAAATCACAAGAAAATAGATTTATACAAAATAAATACCTTTTTAATAAAAAGAGTGATAAAATAATTTGATTAATTGATTGATAATCAGTTAATTGTATTTGATTATTCTTTAAGGTATCTTTACAGTCAATATTCAAAAACGTATAATTTTACGCAAATTTTTTTCATTTATGCTAATGAGCAACTCTTCAACTAAAGAAAAAAGTCAAGAAAAAGAAGATAATAGGTTTATAAAAACTACTTCTGCCCTCAAACTTTTTTTTGCTTCTGCATTCGTTTTTTGTACTGCTCAGTTTGCAGTAGCACAAAACGGATTAAAGTACGAACCCTATAAATTTACTATAAAAAATACAATCCCTTCAACAGTAGTAAATGACGATAATCAACAAGTCAATACTAAAAAACAAGAAACAAATGCTTTAAAAAATACGATTTTTTCAGAAACTACTTTCCTAACTAATAATAAGCCTTTTACAAATCAGACTTTTTATTATTATTCAGAATCTGATACTGTAAAATGGAATTCTCATCAGCTCAAAGAATCTATGTTTTCTCCTACTGGTGCGCCCCCTTCTGTGGAGCGTCTGATTGTGGGAAGTCCTCTTACACCTTCTGATTCTAGTGATTTGCAAGAACAAAAACGTTTTTCATATCATTTAATAGCTGATTTTGTATCTTATATTTCTGGTCAGCCAGTGGAGTATCTTAATGAAATAGAAGAGATTGTGAGTGATGAAGCATTGATGGTAGATGCAGAATTATTTTTTGACCATCAAGACTCTACGATTGAACTTTTGGAAGGTATAGATTTGGCTAATAATTTTAGAAATGCACTTTCTGATGAAGAAGTAGCTGCTCGTATGAAAGCTATTGAAAAAGAAGTTCCTTTTAATTATACACCTGAAGTACGAAATTTTATAGAAAAATATGGCGTAAAATATTATACATACACAAATACATTAATTGCAAAATCAGATGAATATTTTCCTCTTTTTGAGAAAATACTGAAAGAACAAGGAATGCCAGAAGAACTAAAATATTTGGTTGTAGTGGAATCAGCCTTCAAAACGCAAGTTCGTTCGCATGCTGGTGCTGTTGGGCTTTGGCAGTTTATGCCACGTACTGGAAAAGTTTTTGGTCTGAATCAAAATTTTTATATCGATGAAAGAATGGATCCAACTTCCTCTACGATTGCAGCTTGTAAATATTTGAAATATTTGAATAAGTTTTTTGATGGAGATTGGGAGCTTGCTATTGCTGCCTATAACTGTGGTCCTGGAAATGTACAGAAAGCAATGCGCCGTTCAGGTAAAAAGACTTTTTGGGGAATTTACAATTATTTACCTCGTGAAACTCGTGCTTATGTTCCTCTTTATACTACCTACGCTTATCTTTTCAATTATGCAGAAGACCACGGAATGGTAGTCGAAGAGCCTGTTTATGCGATTGAATATGATACTGTGTTTGTGAGCCAGTATGTAAATTTGGATAAATTAGCTGATGAGCTTCGTATGTGTGCAACGGATTTGAAGGCAATGAATCCAGAGGCAAAACGTGGTATTATTCCTAATTATGCTAAAGAACATCCTATCAGAATTCCTAAAAATAGAGCAGAGTTCTTTTGGAAAAGCCAAGAAGAAATTTTAATTGCTTGTCAGAATCCAAATTATAGAAGTGCAACTACATCAACAGCTACTAAGACAGCATCAAACTATAAGAATACAAAAACTTCTAACACAACAGCACAGAGTTATACAGCTTCTAAATCAACAACTAGAAAAACATATTCTTCAAAATCGTCTGGTTCAAAGTCGTATCATACAGTAAGAAAAGGGGAAACTCTTGGAGGAATTGCAGTAAAATATAATACTTCAATTACTTCATTAAGACGTTGGAATGGAATTTCGGGTTCAAGAATTAATATTGGACAAAAAATAGTTATGTATGGAGTAAAGAAAAGTAGTAGTTCTACTACAAATACAGTTGCTTCAACTAAAAGCACAACTTCTTCTACAAAATCTATTGTTTCTAACAAGTCATCAGGTTCTTATCACGTCGTAAAACAAGGTGATACGCTTTGGGGAATTGCAAATAATGCAGGAATTACGGTTTCAAGATTAAAACAACTCAATAATTTACGTTCTGATAAATTGAATGTGGGGCAGAAATTGAAAGTGATGTAAAAATCAAAACTATACAGCATAAAATACTCTTTATTTGTAATGAAGAGTATTTTTTTTGTCATTTAAAAAAAGAGTAATGGAAGAATTTATGTCAGAAGCGTTAGAAGAAGCTAAAAAAGGTAATACGCTTTATGGTGCTGTTTTGGTAGCAAATGGAAGTTTTGAAACGGTAGCTCGTGCCTTTAATACAGTCAAACAAGATTCAGATGTGAGTACACATGCAGAACTCAATTTGATTAGAAATTTTTGTAAAGAAAATAAAATTACCAATTTAGAAAACTATACACTCATTACGACGTGTGAACCTTGTCCGATGTGTACAACTACGGCAGTTTGGGCGAAGGTTTCAAGAATAGTTTTTGGATTGAGTATCAAAGATTTGATAGAAAAAGGACAACCACAAATAGACATTTCCTGCAAAGAAATTATAGAAAAAAGTAGCATCAAGATAGAAGTAGTAGAAGGAGCTTTGAAAGAAGAAGTAAATAAATGGTACGAAGAACTGAAAAGTTCGCTAATCTATTCCAACAATAACATATTCTATTCTTCTATTTTGTAGATGTTCAGAAGAAGTACATTTTACATCGTTTTTACATTGATTGATTAACTGACTTTCTCCAAAACCTCTAGCTTTTATCCTATCTTCTGCAATTCCTTGTTCTATCAAAAACTCCTTTATTGACTTAGCTTGTCTTTGTGTCAGTTCAAGGTTGTATTCATCTTCTCCTCTTGAATCGGTATGAGCAGCTACTTCTATTTTTATACTTGGATTTAGGCGCATCATATAGGCTAATCGTCGCAAAATAATTTCACATTCTGATAAAACCTTATCACTATTGGGCGAAAAGTGAACACCAATTAATTTTTTGACAACACCGATTCTTATTTTTTCTAATAAAATGTCTTTTTTGATATTTCTTCGTTCGTCTTCTTTGGCTATTTCAGAAGGTAGTTTTTGAGTTTGAAGGCGAATTGTGTCCGTAGAAAAATAATGCCGATTATAGGCACGAATCAAAAAAGTAGTTTCAGGTTCTAAATAAACAAGTGTTTCGCCATCTTTTGTTGTGATGGTTACTTGTTCAGAATTATTACTTGTATTCAGAATACGCACATTGACACCATCAATAGGTTTTCCTGTTTCTTTATCAACGAATCGATACAGTAATCTATACGTTTGGCTTTGTGCTGTTTTGGCAAAAAGAAATGTAGTAGAAAAACAGAAAAATAGCAATAAATAAAAAATAGTTGCTTTCATATTAACCTCTTCAAAATTATTTCAATTCAAACTTATCATCATCTAAATAAACGGCAAATTTCTTTCTATAGTCTTGCAAATCCGTTGCCGAAAGCGAATAAGATAGTATTTCTGTATTTTCAAATTGTTTATCTATAGAATTTAATTTCTCTCCTTTTGGATTATAAATAGCTGAATCTCCATTGTACTCAATTCCTTTTCCATCTTTTCCAATTCTGTTTACACCTACACAATAACACGAATTTTCGATAGCACGAGCAGGTAAAAGTGTATTCCAAGCCAATGCACGAGCAGCAGGGAAATTAGCGACATACAATAAAATATCATATCCAGAAGTAGCAATTCCATCTTTATCAACCATTAAATCATTCCTAGAAAAAACAGGAAAACGCAAATCATAGCATATTTGAGGACAAATTTTCCAACTTTTATACTCAAAAATTGGTAGTTCTTTACCTGCTGAAAACACTTCATGTTCACCTGCCATTCTGAAAAGATGCTTTTTATCATACGTTTGAAAAGTTCCACTTGATTCTACAAAGAACAAACGATTATAAAATGTATTATTGTCTTCTATAATTATACTTCCAGTAATGGCAGTATCATATTTTTTAGCTTGCTCTTCTAACCAAATTAAAGTAGAGTTTCCTCCAAAATTTTCAGCCAAATCTGTATTCATCGTAAAACCAGTAGTAAACATTTCGGGCAAAACGATAAGGTCTGTTTTTTTATTGTTTTGGAATAAAGAAGCAATTACTTTTTCAAAATGATTTTTATTCTGCATTGGGTTTTCCCAAAACAAATCGGATTCAATAAGGCTTATATAAAGTGACGGTTTCATGTATTTACTTTTTTGTGATACCATTTTTTAAACTAAAACTTTTCAATTATAACACATTATGAAAACAAAATTACTTGTATTATTTAATACGCTCACACTGATTTTTACTGTTTTTCTCAATTATTTATCCAATACAGGTTTTTTTGGAGGCAAAACGATTGGAGAAATCAGTAAAAAATATGATACGCTTTTTACTCCTGCTGGCTATGCTTTTTCTATTTGGGGAATCATATTTTTGATGCTTTTTGCCTTTGTAGGTTTTCAATGGTATGTTCTTTACAAATTTAAGAATTCGGTAGATAATTATGATACTTCTGAAAATGTTCTTGTCAAAACAATTCATCAAACAAGTTTTTGGCTTATTGTGGCAAATCTTTGCAATGCTGCTTGGGTATATGTTTGGCTTAACGAATATATTGGACTTTCTGTTTTGGTTATGTTTCTTCTTTTATTTTCTCTTATTAAACTTACCATAAACTTAGGGTTAGAAATTTGGGACGCTCCTGTTAGGATTATTGCCTTTGTTTGGTGGCCTATTGTGATTTACTTGGGTTGGATTATGGTAGCTTCGATTGCAAATGTTTCATCATTTTTGGTTAGTATTGGCTGGCAAGGCGAACCATTTTTTGCTTCTACTTGGACAGTTTTGATGATTGTAGTTGCAACAGGCTTATATTTGGGATTAATTGCAACTAGAAATTTAAGAGAAACGGCAATGGTTGGCGTTTGGGCATTGGTGGCTATTGCTTATCGCCATTGGGAAGTTGAGTCTTTACTTGCCTATGCTGCACTTAGTTGTGGTATTTTGATATTTTTGGCTGCAAGTTTTCACGGTTACAAGAATCAAGAAACTTCACCTTTTCTGAAATGGAAACGAGGAGAAGTTTAAGAATCATATTTTGCTACTTAATTAAATTTTTATTATTTATGACCTATTTTTCAAAAGTTGTTCTATTCTTTATTTTTTTAGTAAGTTTTATAGCCTGTCAATCATCTAGTGAAACCTCAAATACTACTGATACTGAAGCATCTATACAAGAAGAGTCAATTCAAGAAGATAAAAATACAACTTTAACTGTATCTAGTTTTATTGAACATTTCCCAGAAGAACGTGGATGTGGGTGCGACTTTTTTAGAAATGAATCCGATAAAGAAGGACAAAAATATGTTTTTGTAAGCAATGACGAAACAACAGATAAACAGATTGCTTTTATGAAAATAAATGGTGTTATGGTGCGCTTTGTGCAAACTAATCACGAAAAATTAGAAAAAGATGAAAATGTTGATATAAATAACAAAAGCACATTTGTTAGTGAAAATACAGACCAAACCTATACACTTGAAGTAGAGAAAAAAGGCAACAGAGGAGAACATACAATTATTGAATGTATTGGTACTCTAAAAGTAACCGATGAAGCAGGACAAAGTGTAACAGAAACCTTTTTTGGTCAGTGTGCTTGTTAATTTTTCATTTTTAAAAGCATAAAAAATCGGTTGTCCGACAATTTTTGCACCTTATTGATTTTTTCGAATTTTGAATATTGGTGGTCGTCGGTGGAGACACCGACAACATAGTGCAAAAATTGTCAGAGAACCAAAAAATCCTTCAAAATAAAATTTTATTTTGAAGGATTTTTTGGTTTGGATTTTTCTTTCTTAAAAACGCATTCCCATTACTAAAATATCATCAATTTGAGAACGTTCGCCTTTCCAAGCCTTAAACTTTTCATCTAAGATTTGTTTTTGCTCCTCAACAGGCTTTTCATGAATTTCTTTTAATAGTAATTTGAAATTTTTACTCATAAACTTTTCAGACTTTTCGCCTTCAAATTGGTCTTGATAACCATCCGAAAAAATATAGAGCATAATTGGTTCGCTCAAATCTACTTCGTGGCGAGTATAATATCTATCTAATTGAAACTGAACACCTCCAATAGGATATTTATCTCCTCTTGAGTTTGACACTTGTAGTAGTCAAAATACCTAAATTGAATCGTATTGGCACTTTTTTTTTTAAAAATGTAGTGCGAAAAGATGTTGTAAATGTCCTTTTTTTATGCTAAACTTGCCTTTTTGTTTTCGACACCTAATTTTAGTATTCCTATGGCATTTTTATGAAAAGACAAAAAAGGCAATGAGTATTACCTGCGTATCTGCAAAAATGTACGTAGTGGTAAAAAAGTACACCAAGAAACACTCTACAGTTTGGGTAAAGTGTCAGACTATAGTGCTGAGAGTTTGCAGCGAATAGGGACACAACTTTACGTTTTGGGAGAAGGCAATTTAGAAGATTTGGCTCACAGTTTAGCCAAAGAAGTGGGTCGTTATAACTATGGTTATCCGTTGGTTGTCAAACACTTACTTCGTACTTTTGGTATAGATACTTTTTTGGAAACGATACAATCTAAGCATCATTTGAAGTATAATTTATGGGAAATGGTCGTCTTAATGCTTTGCAATCGTTGGTCATCTCCCCTATCCAAGTTGGGAACTTACCATACACAGAGCGATTTTTTTGGGTTTAGAAAAGTTAGAACTTCAACATTTTTATCGGACATTGGACAAGTTGAGTCAGTATAGTGATGCTTTGCAGCGTTTGATTTATGAAAAAAATAAATCTTTTGAGTCCTATTGCTTAGATGTTGTTTTTTATGATGTAACCACTTTTTACTTTGATTCAGAACTTGTTGTAGAAGGTGCTTTACGTCAAAAAGGATTTAGTAAAGATGGCAAAATAGATCAGACACAGATAGTTTTGGGCTTATTGTTAGACAAAAATGGGCTGCCTGTAGGCTATGGTTTATATGCAGGAAATCAATATGAAGGACATACTTTAGTGAGTGAAATAGAAAAATTAAAGAAGAGCTATCCGATTGATAAAGTGATGGTGGTGACTGATAGTGGCATGTTGAATACTTCAAATTGTGAACAAATTAAAGAAGTATTGGGCTACGATTTTTTACTAGGAGGTCGTCTAAAAAGTTTGCCTAAAGCTATCAAAAAGCAACTTTTAGATAAAACAAGTTACCAAGTTTTGGAGCTAGATGATACTGAAGAAGAAGCTAAAAAAATATACATTCAGTACAAAGCTATCTTACACAAAGAACAAAAACTACTTTGTACATACAGTCCACAGCGAGCAAAAAAAGATAAAATCAAACGAGAAGAACGCATTGCAAAAGCTACTCAATTACTCAAAAATCCTTCTCAGTTAGAAAAAAAGGCAGCTCTTTATTTTTTGAAAAAAGAAGGGCAAAATAGCTATCGGCTAGATGAACAAAAAATAGCAGAGCAAGCCCTCTACGATGGTTTAAAAGTCATCACTTGTAGTGTCCCCCTACTACCTCAGAAGAAACAATGTTAGTGCAATACAAACACTTATATAAAATAGAGCAAAGTTTCCGAACCTTCAAGAGTTTTTTAGAAACTAGACCGATGTTTCATTGGACTGATGAGCGTATCAAAGGACATTTTGCTTTCTGTTATTTATCTTTTGCACTATTGCGTAACTTGCAATATCAACTCAAAAAAGCAGCTTTGCCTTATACTGAAAATGAACTTAGAAGACTACTCAATGCGATGCAAGTAAGTCATCTAAAACAAAATAAAGAGGATTTTTATGTTCGTTCAGCGATGAATCAAGAAACGGAAAGCATACTAAAGAAAATCAAACTTAAAAAACTACCTAATATGACAACTAAAAACTTGATAGACAAATACTTAACCTAAAAATGTAGTGCAACTAAAAAAACACAAAACATTGACTATCAGATACTTAAAAGCAAAAGCTGTCAAAGTCAAGATTTTCACAAAATCTTCTGTTGCCATTTCCAAGCTGAAAGCATCATTTCTTCAATTCCATATTTGGGAATCCAACCCAAAATAGTTTTTGCTTTTTCATTATCTGCATAAATTTCTACTACATCGCCTTCTCTTCTTTCTCCTAATTCATAATTGAGTGTCTTATTACTCACTTTTTCAAAGGCTTTTATGGCTTCCAAAACAGTTACACCATTTCCTGTTCCTAGATTAAATATTTCTACTTTCTTACTCTGTTTATTCTCTACTAAAAAATCAATCGCCAAACGGTGAGCTTCTGCAATATCTGAAACGTGGATATAATCACGAATACAAGAACCGTCTCTAGTTTCGTAATCACTTCCATGAACATGCATTGTATCTCTTTTTCCTGCTGCTGTAAGGGTAATAATTGGAACAAGTGAAGTTGGTGGGTTCTTTGGGTCTTCTCCAATTTGTGCCGAAATATGCGCTCCAACTGGATTGAAATAACGAAGCAAAACAAACTTTTGATTTTCAGATATTTTTGCAAAATCAATTATCATTCTTTCACCTACCTGCTTGGTGTAAGCATAAGGAGATTCTGCCACTCCAAAAGCTGTATTTTCTGAAACAGGTAATTCGGTTGTATTTCCATAAACTGAACATGAAGAAGAAAAAATAAAATTTTCTACCTTATATTCTTTACTTAATCTTAAAATATTGAGTAAAGAGTTTAGATTATTTTGATAATAAAAAACAGGGTCAGCTACCGAATCAGGAACAGATTTAAGAGCAGCAAAATGAATAATTCCTATTATTTGAGAATTTGAATCTACTTCCTTTTCAAAAACTTCTTTTGTCTTTTCATAATCACACAAATCTATATCATAATTTTTTACTTCTTGTCCTGTAAGATTTTTTATATTTTCAATGACAGAAGAAGAAGAATTGAGATGATTATCGATAGAAATTATTTGATAATCTTCATCATAGTCATTTTTTTTGGTGTAATTCTCTAAACATTCGACAACGGTATGCGAACCAATATAGCCACAACCTCCTGTAATAATTATTTTTTTTTGCATAATAAATGTTTTAAACTTTGACTGATGAAAAATAAGTTCATTTATATCTCAAACTATTTTCAGAATAATTTTGGATTACCTAAAAATACTCAAAAACCAACTTTGTTTTTCTTCTACAATAGCATCTTTAAGTGAGGGTTCTTTTTCTTTGTATAGCAAGTATTCTTCATCTTCAAAAAAACTATGAATAAATGATTTAGCAACTTGCTTATAGGTATTCCAAGCTCTATCAATTTTGAGATGATGATTAGATATTGACCAAGACTGAAATTCAGAACTACTAAAAAAATGAATAACGTTTTTATCTAATATTAATTTTTCTGATTTACTAATTAACCTTAAAGATACATGTTGCCATTTTTGAGAAAAATTCATCCACCAAAGATAGTCATATAATGTATGAATGGAAACTGGCGATTTGTCAATCTGTGGAGCTAGAAAATCCATCATTTTCTGTGTATATTTTTCTGTACCTAGCTTTCTACTTATCATAAATGGAAGAATATCTGAATAAGGTTTGAAAGCATCTTCTGACAGAACATAATATTTGACTTTATCACTACCAAAAAGTTGATCTCCATGTTCGCCTGTAACAAAAACCTTAGTTTTGTCTTCTAAAAGTGGATAAAGAGGAGGCTGATAAAGGGTATAATTAATTTTATTTTGTATAACTTGTTCAAAAAAGTTAGGAAATTCATTGATAGATTCTGTAGATAATAATACCTCAAGGTTATCTAAATTACCTTTTTCTTGTGCTACTTGAATAAGAGCCACAAGAGCAACAGTAGAATCAATCCCACCAGACCATAACACACAAATTCTCTTATTCGTTTTTTGAGCAAGTATCAGTAGTTGTTTTGCTCTAAAAAGGGCTATCTGTTTGAAACTAAGTTCTGTTTTTTGAAAATCATAGAGAGGGTCAAGAACCTCAAACTTTAAATGTCCAATATCTAATGTTTGTGTACGGTCTATAAGTGTACACCCAAAAAAACGACAGGCTGTTAGATATTCTTTTTTACACTTGCTGTGATAAAAAGGATGACGCAACAGTTTTGATAAAGGTAGAAAAGTTAATGGAGTGTTCATCATTTTAATTTATAGACGAGCAAAAGCATCAGGATTGAGACTTCTAACTTTTTCTTGGTAGTCTTTAAGTAGTTTTTTCAAGCTATCAACATTATTCTCTACAATAGAGTCTGTTTTATTAACAGCAATACCTGTAATAACTATTTTATCAGAAAATTCAAGTTTGATAAGTGGAAATTTTTTGGACGAAAACCAACTTCTTGGAGTAGCATAAATTTCCCAAGTATTGTCTTTTCTATCATCTTTGTATTTAACTCTATATTTTTCATCAACTGTCCGAGAACCTGTTTCATAGGTATAGGTCTGCTGACGAACCAAGTAGGTATGCCCTGACTCCTCACACATTTTATTAAATGATTTAATGAAGTCGTCAAAAATAGTTTTATATTCTGTAAGTACCATTATACATAGGGTGATTTTGTTCAGATTGAGGTATAGACGAAAAAATATGTAGAGGAACTACAACTAGAGGTTCGCCAAAAGGTGTTTCAAAATGATGAGGACACATAGGCTCTAATATACAAACTTTTCCTTTATATAACTCTTCAGTATGTGTATGTTTATCTAAACCCACAATACTTTGTCCTTTTCCTCTCAAAACTAACACAACTCTTGCCGTAGAATGTATATGATGTGCCTGTTCGCTACTGTTAGGAGGCATATAAAGATATTGCAAAGTAGGGTCGCCTTGTCTAATAGGAGGAAAGAGTTGTTTAGTAGAACAGCCATTAATATAGGGCAAAACCGTAACTCCTTTGAGAGAAATACTAGCTTCTGGAGGCATATAACCTCGTATAAGCGTAGCACAATGTAAAGAATCGATACTACATTTCCCTTTTCTTAGGTGTGCATACTCAAGAGCATCATCAAAGTAGTAAACACTATCGCCCTCTTCTACCTCTATAGTATGCTTTCCAACAAATACCTTGAAAAAATATAATTGGTCAGAGGGACTTTGATAAATTTGAGGAGATGATGTATCGAAATAATAAACACTATTAGACATAGTAATAGAGTATTGAAGAACTTATTAATTAAATTATGATTGAGAAAAACACCTGTAAACATACAAATTATATAAGTAACATACCTAAACTGACTTTATAGAGTTTGTAATTACACTTAGTTTTGAAGCATAACATTATCCAAAAAAAGTCCACAAACTAAATTATGGACTTTTTTATAAATAGAATTTCATTAAAATAGGTAGATTGAAATCAATTTACAATTTACCACTTATAATTCTTTTCTTATACAGTTGCATTCATGTTGTCAAAAGTATCCATTACTTCTTTAACGTGCTGACGAGAAGTTTCTAACAATGCTTTTTCGTCATCGTTAAGGTCAAGTTCGATAATTTTTTCGATACCGTTTTTACCCAAAATTACAGGAACTCCTAAGTAACAATCTTTGATACCATATTCTCCGTCTAACTTCACACAAACAGGGAATACTCTACGTTGATTTTTAACAATAGCTTCTACCATTTGAGCAGCAGCAGCTCCTGGAGCATACCAAGCAGAAGTTCCCATTAATTTAACGAGTTCTCCACCACCTTTTTTAGTGCGTTCTACGATTGCTTCTAATTTGTCTGCATCAATAAGTTCAGTTACAGGAATACCAGCAACAGTTGTATAACGAGGAAGTGGTACCATTGTATCGCCGTGTCCACCCATCAAAATTGCTTGAATTTCTTTTGGAGAAATATCTAAAGCCTCAGCCAAAAATGCACGGTAACGAGCTGTATCCAAGATACCAGCCATTCCCATTACTTGACGACGGTCTTTTTTAGAAGCTAAGTGAGCAGCATACGTCATTACGTCCAAAGGATTTGAAACGATAATAATGATTGCATTTGGAGAATGCTCAATTACTTTTGAAGTAACTTCGTTTACAATTTTTGCATTTGTAGCAATTAAGTCATCACGAGTCATACCTGGTTTACGAGGCAAACCAGAGGTAATAACAACAACATCAGAATTTGCTGTACGAGCATAATCGCCTGTTACACCTACTGTACGTGTGTCATATACATTAATTGGAGCTTTTTGCCAAATATCTAATGCTTTGCCTTCAGCAAAACCTTCTTTGATATCTACTAAAACTACTTCTTGACATATTTCACGAGTTGCTAATACATCTGCACAAGTTGCGCCTACGTTTCCTGCGCCTACTACGGTTACTTTTGTCATTTTATTGTATGTTTTTTATAAAAAATAGTATTACAAATACAATTTAAGATACGATTAAAACGAAAAGGAAAATTTTTGAATAAATAACCTTCTCTTATGCTTCAAAGGTACAAAACTTTATAGATTTTTCGGAATTCTGAATTACTAAGAAAAAATAATTTTATCTTCTTTGTATATTCTGTTAGATTTGCTTGTTGTTGCTTGATAAGCAAACACTCAGAAACTAATCCATAATTATAATTCAAAAAGCAATTAAATTGAAACTAAACACAAACCTACATAGACTTTCTTTGCATGATTCTTATTTTACAAACCTAGAACGCATAGGACAAAATATTGAACTGGCTTTTGACTGGGCAAGTTTGGATAATTTTGCAGAAAATAATATTAATGAAGGTATTGTATTAGGATGAACCAAATTGAGTATAAAAGGAGTTTCAAATGAAGAGTTTACAGGCTATTTTCATAAAGAAGGAATAACAAAATCGATTGAAGCTCCAAAAGATATTGTAAAATTATGGCAAGCAATTGGTGAGAGTATAATAGACGAAACAGCTAAAAAAATTAAATTTAGTGGAGGTTTTACTGATAAAGAAGGTGATTTTTGGATTGAATGGACTTTTAATTATAACAGTTGTGAAGTTGAGTGGAATAATTACATAACTGTTGATGAATGGAGAGATGGAAAATTACCAAATGATTGATAAATCTATTGCTTTAACCTATTCTTAGAAAAAGTGAACCACGTTTTAATAAGGAATTGAAATTAAATAACACACTCATTTAAAAACAACAAGTTATTGATGTTCAGCGCATTAAATTCGTAACCTTTAATAGCTTCGCTGCTTTGGCAGGTCGTAATTGTTCCTAAATTATCTATTCAAAAAACAAATACATTTCATTTTCATCATTTCTAAAATTAGTATGAGTAACAGGTTCTGAAAAAATAGGCTTTTTTGATGTAAGAAGAGTCTAATTTATGTGCTACTCATTACACCTCCAATGTTTCGGATAATTTACTTTCTAACTGTACTAAAAGAAACTAAAGACAGCAAAATATGTAACTTATTCGTACAATACTTTAGCTATTGGTAATTCAATTTGGTTAGCTTTTTATCCAAAACCTTATAATCTTGCTATTTTGGTAGGAATTATTGTCGTTCTGATAGGTATTTTGATACCTAAACTTTCGGCTGGATTTATAACCAACTTAGATACAAAAGAGGATAAGCGACCTAATACAATGATGGGTTTTCTTTTTCTGTGTTTGATAATAGGTTTGAGAGCTATGCTTGATGTAAATATTTTTGACTATTCTCCTATCTGGACTCCTTGTCTTTTACTTACTACTGGACTGACTTTGTTTGTATCTATAGGAAAAGATTTTAAGATTAAAAAAGTGAGTAGTTATTTTTATGCTTTCTTCTTTTGGTGTCTATTCTTTGGTTATAGCTTTGGTGCAATCGTACTACTCAATGCAAATTATGATACTTCCAAATCAAAAGAATACAAGGCAAAAATTACAGGAAAAAGAATAGGTACTGCAGATGTAACGACTTATCATGTTAAATTAGACAAATGGCACGAAACGTCTGAGGTAGATGAAATTCAAGTTTCAGAAGATATGTATTATGAAGTAGAAAAAAATGACAGTATTAAAATTTATTTGCAAGAAGGAAAATTTGGTATTCCTTGGTTAATACCTAATTAGACAAGTTTATCATCAAAAAATTTCAACGTAAAATTAAATCATTATGTAAAAATGTATATTCTATAAAATCGATATTTATCCTAAAAAAATAAGCTACAAACTTTTTGTATGCTCTCTCAAAACCATTTACGAAGTAGTTACCCTAGAAGAAATAAAGAAAATATTAATTACTCTTTTTACTATAAATCGAAACTTCTTTCCATAAAAAAACACACTTTTCAGTTGAAAAGTGTGTTTTTGATAGGTTTCCCTTGTTAATTTTCACAATGAGATTTTAACTTGTTTTTAAATAAACTTCAATTGACATTATTTTCTGAATCTGATGTTTTCAAATTAAGGAGGTCAGAGAGTTTTCATGTATATAAAAGTATTCCCCGTACTTTTATATACGTTTCTTTTTTAGTTGAGTACTCATCCCCTTAAAACTTTCCTTAAGTAAAAAAGAAACCTTCTCTGACCTACTGCCTGTTTGACTATAAACTTCAAACGAAGGACTTATTATCCCCTTGTTACTACTTAATGACAAAAAGTGCTTAAAAGTGACAACATATTTTGAAAATAATTTAGAAAGCTTGGATACTTTACACTTAACTAATTGAAATACAAAACTTTACAAAAGTAAAATTATTTTCAAAAAAATAAAAAAATAGGCAAATTTGTTAATAAATATTAATTTTTATTACACAAAAACTAAAAATCTCTGTTGATAATTCTCAGATTATAGGGAAGCTGAGAAATAAAATTACTCCATTCTAAAATACTATTGTCGGTTCGGTCTTGATTCAGAAAGTCTTGATGAATTGCTGAATTAATTATATGTGTATATGTCATAAAGAAAGTTTACGTAAAATAGATTTTGAGAGTTATTGGTCGCTTATTATTTGGTTTTGTTAATTATTCATAAGTAGTAAGACATTATTAGCAAGTGATTTGGCTTAGCCGAGCTATCGGTTTTATGATTACTATGATAATTACAGGATAATACAATAAAAATTAAATAAGCATTAAAAAGATATTATTACTTAGCTTTTCTAGCTTTAATTTGTATTTATCTTGTATTTCATCTTAAAAATCATATAAATCACTCGCTAATCAGTTATATGTATTATTAATTTTGTACAACTACTTAACTCACAATTTATCATTCATAATTGTTTCTTAGTCCGTATATTTGTTTTTATAAATTCTATACAGAATTCTTAATTTAGGAATCTTTACACTCAAAATTACATAATAACTATGAAGTTCAGAGCAGAAATTGACGTAATGCCACTTAAAGAAATTTTAGACCCACAAGGAAAAGCCGTAAAATTAGGCTTGGATAATTTGGGTGTAAAACAGGTTCATGATGTCAGAGTCGGAAAACATATTCAGTTAGAAATAGAAGCTACTGACAAAGCTGAAGCCGAACAAAAAGTAGAATTGGCATGTAAAAAATTATTAGCTAATTTGATTATGGAGTTCTATGAGTACAAAATCTTTGAAGTAGAAATGGCTTAGGTCTTTCATGTAAAAGAAATCAAAACACAAAAAAAGCGTAGGAAAAATTCCCACGCTTTTTTCAATCCTATCCTATCCTTAATCTTAAATGTGCCATTTTTGGTATCTCCACCAATGACATCATGAATTTAATCTTCAATTTCTTTTATTGTTACCGAATAACGAGCAATGTCTTCTTTCTTAATTCCTTCCAAACGATAGGCTCTTCCGATGCTACGGATTTGATTTGCTTTCAAGGTTGGTTCAGAAGAGTTTATAAAATAAGTTGTTCTGCTATCCAAAATTTGTTCTTGATGCCCTATCCAGTTGATTTCTGCTTGTAAAAGTTTTACTTGTCCTTTTTCTGTTGCATTTTGGATTTCCCATTCAAAGTGATGAAAAGCTCCAATTTTTCCATTCTCTTCTACTTCTTGTAAGTTACTCACTCGTTCTGAAAGCAACACATTTGGATTAAAATCACTCATATCATTCCATTCCAAACTTATAGGAACAGTATTTATTTCTGTATTTTCTTGATATTCTACCTTTTCTACTCGTACCCTAACTAAAGTTGCATTTTCTACAAACTCTTCTTTGTATTCTAAGTAACGAAACGGAATTGATTCTCCTTTTCTAGCGATTGGGTCAAAGGTTTCTATTGCCTGTACTACATCTTGTGCGATTGCATTTCCATCTCTATCCAAAAGTTCGATTTTGAGTTTTAGACTAGAAATTGCACCTGTAGAAACATACAAATCAGCTAACAAATTATAAGAATATGAACCATTAAAATTTTTGAACTTAGATTGTTCTACTTCTAATTTTAAGCCTTCAAATTTTGGATTTATTATCCATTCTACTGGCAAATGAAGTCCTTCGTCTTCCAAAATCGTAATTGATTTTAATGAACCTTCAGCTTGCATAGGCAAATTATCATTATCAAAAGCCAAACTAGCTGTATTATTAGATGTCAAAGTCATTAGGTCTTCTGCAAATGGAACTTGTTGTGCTTCTTGTTCTAAATAGCTATATCCCAAATATCCACTAGAAAGAAACATCACACCGACAAGTCCCATCATAATATTGGTATGCCAAGAGCGTTTTTTCATAGCTTCTTCCAAAGCTGCACCTTTATAAATCTGACTCAAAAGCTGCATGGCTTTATAATGTTGAGGTTCGTTATCTACACAACGACGAGCCAAACCTGCTGCACGATATTTGTCCGTAGCTTTTCCATAATCCAACCAACGATTATAAAATGAAACTGCCAAGCCAAAGAGAGCTTCTGTATGATTAGGATGAATACCCAATACTTTTTCAAATTCTCTGATAGCATCGTTCCAATTTTGAAATTCTGCATATCCATATCCTCTGTGTAAGTGAGATTCTAAAACAGCTTGCAACTCATAATAATCGGCTGCATTCATTGCTTCAGCAGTTTTGCGATAACGACTATTATTAGAAAATAGCTGGTAGAATAATTCTTCGGATTTATAGAATATATAGTTTATCATAATTGAAAATAATTAGAAAGGCGTGTAGCTGGTTGTTCTTTTTTTATAAATTTCTGTATCTTAATTTCTTTAGAGATTCTTGTAAGTCTTATTACATTCTTAATAAAGTTTGTTGCTTTAGAATTGCTCGTAATTGTTTAGGTACTATTCAAAATCCACGCAAGAAATCACTCTGAAATGCCAAACTACCTTCGTTTTCGATAAACATAAACAGACTCTAAGGTAAAACGCTATTTTTATTGGATAAAGGAAAATCAGCAAAAATGTCTAAAAATGAGTAAATAGAGGAAAATCTGACAAAAAATTGACAATAAATAAGATAAAATTGATAATTTAATTAGAAAAAACCTTATATGTAGCGCAAAGGCTTGCCTTTAATAGTGTTATATAAATCGTCAAACTTTAAAGAATATAAAAAAATGGCATTGAAAAAGGCATTAAAACCAAATGACTGATTTTTTTAGTAATTTTGTTTTTAATTGAAAAATCAATATTCACTAATCAAAACACAAACGTATGTTAGTACAAATGCCAGCTAGTGGGATGGACATCGGACAAATTTTAATTTTTGTAGCTATGGGGGCAGTATTCTATTTTCTTATATACCGTCCAAATCAACAAAGAAACAAAAAACAAAAAGCATTTATGGAATCTTTAGCTAGAGAAATGAAAATCGTTACAACAGGTGGCGTGCATGGAAAAATAATTGATGTAAGCGAAAATACAGTAACTGTAGAAGTCGATAAAGGTGTTCGTATGAAATTAGACAAAACAGCGATTGCTTATGAGGCTGGTGTAGTTGCAGAAACTAAAAAATAAATATTTCAATCCTTACTACTCAAAGTCAAATGAATCAAATGAAAAAAATAAATCTATTTCTCGTCTTTGCTTTGTGTCTTGCTATTTTCTCTGCTTGTAAAAAAGAAGAAAGCGAACCAACACCAAAAGAAAATCTAGTTAATAAAACGTGGGTCGTAACAAGTTCTGATACAGAAATTTTGCTTCCTTTCGGACAAACTCTTCCTGATAGCATTCAAAATGCCTTTGACCCTACACAGGGAATAGAAGGACAAGCAATCATTTTTAATGAAGACGGAACTTTTTTGGTAGGAGAATCTGATAACCAACAGCAAGGAACTTGGATACTTTCAGAAGACGGACAAATGCTTACTTTTACTGGTTTGGTAGAAGGTGATTTGACAGACTTTATAGATGCTCAAACTCTCTCTAATCTACAAACTTTTGATGTAACTACACTTACAGATTCACAATTAGCGATTCAGAATAGTACAGTTGTTACTATTCCAGCAGAAATAGCAGAGCCGTTAGTAGGTTTTGCGATTGAAATTCCAGTTACTGTACAGCTCAATATTACTTTTGATAAACAATAAGCTTAGAAGTTTTTTTATAAAAACCCAAAATTGATTTACAAAAGCCTTTAAAATCGTATAATACAAAATTTCAAATCTGATTGAAAATTCGTATTTTTGTCTGATTATCAAGAATATACGTAATTAATATATTCTTGATTATAAAATTAATAAAACATAACCGTTGCTCGTGTTCCCACCATATCTGTCAAGCTAACAATGAAAACAGGGTTAAAACCCTGTCCAATTCATAATTTCAGAATTGTTCTCTTCAATTGAACAGGGTTTTAACCCTGTTTGTGGTGGGATAGAATAAAATTAACTTGACGGCTATGGTGTCCCCACGAGCGACATACATTATAAAAACATAAAAATATATGGCATTAGTAGCAGATACTCCACAAGTTCTAGGTTTCGAACTTACAGAAGAACAAGCAGAAGTACAACAAGCAGCAAGAGATTTTGCCCAAACTCAACTTTGGGAAGGAATCATCGAACGTGATAACGAACAACGTTTTCCAGCCGAGCAAGTCAAACAAATGGGCGAACTTGGTTTTATGGGAATGATGGTAAATCCTGAATATGGAGGAAGTGGAATGGATACCGTTTCTTATATCTTGGCTATCGAAGAAATTTCAAAAGTAGATGCTTCGGCTTCTGTTTGTATGTCAGTAAACAACTCTCTTGTTTGTTGGGCATTGGAAAAATACGGAACAGAAGAGCAAAAACAGAAATTCTTAAAGCCTCTTGCATCAGGCGAAAAAATTGGAGCATTCTGTCTTTCTGAGCCAGAAGCAGGAAGTGATGCTACTTCTCAACGTACAACAGCAGAAGACAAAGGCGATCATTATTTGGTAAATGGAACAAAAAACTGGATTACAAATGGTAAAAACGCTTCTATTTATTTAGTAATTGCTCAAACCGATGTTGATAAAAAACACAAAGGAATTAATTGTGTAATTGTTGAACGTGGAATGGATGGTTTTGTAGTTGGGCAAAAAGAAGACAAAATGGGTATTCGTGGTTCGGATACACACTCTTTAATGTTTACTGATGTAAAAGTACCTAAAGAAAATCGTTTGGGAGCAGACGGACAAGGTTTTGGCATTGCTATGGCTACTTTGAATGGTGGACGTATCGGAATTGCTGCACAAGCTGTTGGTATTGCTGGTGGTGCTTTAGAACTAGCCTTGAAATACTCAAAAGAAAGAAAAACATTTGGAAAAGAAATCCACAAACACCAAGCAATCGCTTTTAAATTAGCTGATATGGCTACAAAAGTAGAAGCTGCTCGTTTGCTTTGTTTGAAGGCTGCACAAATTAAAGATGCAGGTGGAGATTACTCTCTTTCTGGTGCAATGGCGAAACTTTATGCTTCAAAAATTGCTATGGAAGTAACTTCTGATGCTATTCAAATTCACGGTGGATATGGTTATGTAAAAGAATTCCACGTAGAAAGAATGCTTCGTGATGCCAAAATCACAGAAATCTATGAAGGAACTTCTGAAATTCAGAAAATTGTAATTTCAAGACATATCTTAAAAGACTAAAACGTAGCTTACGCTTTAGCGTGAGAAAAAATGAGACACTTTATTTATAATAAGTAAAGTGTCTTTATTTTTTTGTCATTTTTTCTTAGCTAGAAATACATCTACTCCAAATGCGTGTGGAAACAGCACTTCTTCATAGACAGGAGAAGAGTTTTTAGGCTTTGAAAATGCTTCTTCATACTTTTTTCTATTTTCAAACATCGATATTCCCATTCCCATACCTCCTTGCAAGTGAATTATTGTGAGTTCATAATTTTTACTTGTATAAATACTCATTGAACTAATTCCTCCTGGATATAGATGTGTATTCCTATATTCTTCCAAATCGTCTGGAATAAAGTAATGCGTACTATCTGTTAATAATGGTAAAGAATATTTTTTTTGTTGATGAAAAGCAGAATATTCTCTTGTTAAACTATCATATAGAACATTAATATTTCTTTTCTTTGGAAATGATATAGAATCCTCTTCAAAAAAACCTAAACTATAAAAAGTTAATTTTTTAGGTTGTAGTAACTCTATCTTTTTATACTTCCTCAAAACTTTCCTTCTACTTTTTTTATAAAGTTCAGTAATTTTACCTATATATGTGGGGCTAAAAATGACAACAGAGTCTTGTCGTTTTGTAGAAATTAAATTTTGTTCTAAGTCATAGATAGAAATGTGACTTTGTAGTACCCAAGCCATATAGTATGCATCATTTGGTATGTTTGCGCTACGTAATGCATTAGATTCTGTTCTTAGAATTTCTATATCTATAGTGATTATATTCCCTTCATAGATTCCAATAGGAAAAGTTTTTAGTTGCTTTGCCCCCAAACATGAAAAAGCATTGTGAGAAGGAAGAATGAACAGCAGCAACAGTATAAGTTTTTTAATTAGATACATAGATAGTAAATTTATAATGATTTTTTAAAAACAAAACTCAATGAAATACCTCAAAAAATTAATGATTCTTCTTTTAGTTTTGATAAGTGGAGCAATAGGAAGTATGATTATAGCTGATTATCTAATTGTTTCTAAAGCAGAAAGTAGTTTGTTTAAAGATGTAAATACTATTCCAAAAAAGAAAGTAGGATTGCTTTTAGGAACAAGAAAAATTCTTTCAAATGGATATATAAATCTTTACTTCAAATATAGAATTGCTGCTGCTGTTTCTCTCTACAATGCTGGTAAGATAGAATATTTTATTGTAAGTGGTGATAATAGTAAAGAAAACTATAACGAACCCGAAGACATGAAAAATGCTTTGATGGCAAAAGGAATTCCAGAGAATCGAATTTTTATGGATTTTGCAGGTTTCAGAACGCTAGATTCTGTTGTGAGAGCCAAAGAAGTTTTTGGACAAAACTCATTTACTATTATTTCTCAAAAATTTCATAATGAAAGAGCTATTTATTTGGCACACTTGGAGGGAATGGAAGTAATTGCCTTCAATGCAAAAGATGTAACTATCAGTTACGGAATCAAGACACAAATCAGAGAAAAACTAGCTCGTGTAAAAGTTTTTATAGATTATCTGACAGGAAAAGAACCCAAGTTTTTAGGCAAAAAAATAATTATTCCATAAAAAACCATTGATTTCAAAACAATTCTTATTACTTTCACGTAATACATACCAAACAGTCGGTTTATTTATTTAATCTTAAAATTAATGAACATACAAAAAACAGTAGAAAATCTAAAAGCAAATCCGAAAGTCATTTTTTTGATTGATGGAATAGGTGCTTTAGTTACTTCATTCTCGTTATTCGGAATTGGTTTTTGGTTGAGTAATTATTTTGGAATGCCAAAAAGTATTCTTTACATTTTATCAAGTATTGTTGCATTTTATGCTGTTTATTCTATTTCCTGTTACTTTTTCTTATTTGATAAGTTAGGAAAAGATAAAAACTGGCAATCGTTTTTGAAAGGAATTATTGCAGCAAATAGTTTATACTGTATTGTGATGCCATTTTTAATGCTGTTTCACTATGAAGACTTGACTGTTTTGGGAATGAGTTATTTTATCTTTGAAATAATCGTAATTCTAGTTTTAGTAGTTTTTGAGATAAAATTAGTTTCTAAATAAAAATCTTCAACGAAGTTTTTAAGCTCGTTTATGGCTAAGTCGTGCAATAATTGAAAACAAACCGAAAATGAAACAATTTATTTTACTTTTTCATCCTTTGAGTACAAGCGAAGAGGTGCGAATTGACTTCAAATCATCAAAACCAGCATCTGATTTTATTGATTTAACAAAATTAGATGGATATAAAGTTTACCAATATATTCAAAGTGATTACACATACAATATGCTGATTGAGGAATTAGCATCTAAAAATATAGGATTTAAAAAACTGTACAGAGAAAAGAAAACTTGGTTTGGACTTTCAAAAAAAATAATAACAGATTTATTGATTGAACCTAAAAACGGATTTTACTATCCCTATAGTTATGGAAATTATCTATACGTGTTTACAAAACACGAAATTGACCAATCTGAATTTGAAAAGTGGCTGAATAAAGAATTTCCAAACCGATTTGCTGACATTGATGAAGTGTTTGTGGGATCAAATTCAAAACTCTTGAATTTAATCAACGAAGATGATTACTTAATTATAACTAATCACGATTGTCAAGAGCAATTTGCACTGACAGGTAAAACGGAAATTATTAAACAAATCATTGCTAAGTTTAATGATTTGAATTTAGAAGAATATGGAATAGAAAAATCTAATTTTAGTAGTTTTTAAAATAAAAATCTTCAACAAAATTTTAAGCTCGTTGAGAGCTAAATTAAATGTATGACAAAAAACTCTACAAAAGAAAATATTTTGATAAGTTCGTTTCGTATTTTTTTGGAAAAAGGATATGAAAAAGCAACAATGAATGAGCTTGTAAAGGCTTCAAAAGTTTCGAAAGGAGCATTTTATCATTATTTTACAGGTAAAGAAGAATTATTTGATGTAACGATTGAAAAATATTTTTTTGAGATTGCTTCTCCTATGATAGCCTTTGAGCCTTCAGAAGAAAAGACTTTTTTGGAGAATGTTCAGCAGTATATCACTAAAAAAAATACTGAAGTAGCTACTGTAATGCAAAGACTGGAAGTTGATTTTACTATCAATTATATGAATGTGATTTTGGAAGCAATGAAACTCTTTGAACATCATAAAAAACGCTCTTTAAAACTCTTAGATACAGAGTTAGCTGTTCATCAAAAAATTATCGAAACTGCACAGCAAAAAGGAGAAGTTAGAGATGATTTAGATGCGAGTTTGCTTGCCAAACATTTTTACTTTTTGTTAGATGGATTCAAATTTCATGTAATGATTCTGACAGACTGGGACACAGAAAAATATGTAGAGGTAAACAAACTCATGGAGCAATTTTATCAATTAATAAAAACATAGTTTTACAATTCTTCAATAGTCAAGACATCAAGTAAAAAATGGATGCTATTCAATTCGTAATTAATTATCGTTTACCTACCGACTGTTCGGTTTTAATTTATAACAAACAATGATTACAGTTCAAAATCTTATTTATTCTTATCCTAAGGCTGAAAAACCGACTGTACAAGAGGTTAGTTTTGAAGTAAAGGAGGGCGAAATTTTTGGCTTTTTAGGACCAAGTGGTGCAGGAAAAAGTACCACTCAAAAAATACTGACCAAACTATTGAAAAATTATGAAGGAAATATTTTTATAAAAAATGGAAATTCAAATAAGGAGCTTAGAGAATGGAAAAATGAGTATTACAATCAAATAGGTGTTGGCTTTGAGCTTCCCAATCATTACTCAAAACTCTCTGCATTAGAAAATTTACAGTTTTTTGCTTCCTTTTACGAGCTTGATAAGCAGAATATCAATCAAAAATTAATGCAGCTTTTAGAAAGTGTTGGGTTAGAAAAAGATGCAAAAAAGAAAGTTCAAGACTTTTCGAAGGGAATGAAAATGCGTTTGAATTTTGTGCGTGCCTTGATTCATAATCCTCCTATTTTATTTTTAGATGAGCCTACTTCTGGACTTGACCCTGTAAATGGAAAAATAATTAAAGATATTATTCTTACTCTAAAAAAGGAAGGAAAAACAATTATCCTAACAACACATCACATGAACGATGCCGAGCAGCTTTGTGATAGAGTGGCGTTTATGGTAGAAGGACAAATTCCACTTATAGATTCTCCTAAAAACTTAAAGGAAAAATACGGAAAACGAACGTTGAAAGTAGAATATTCTCAAAATGAAAAAGCAACTAGACAAAATGAAGATTTTAAGTTAGAAAATTTAGGACAAAATGAAGATTTTCAAAAGCTAATTCAGCAAAATTATATTCAATCGATGCACTCTCAAGAAGCAACTTTAGAAGATATTTTTATTGAAGTTACAGGCAAAAAATTGATTTAAAACTGTATCACAGACTTCCCAGTCTGTGTAATCAAAAATATGTAACCAAAGACAGACTGGAAGTCTGTCATACTATTATGAAAAAACTACTCAAAATAACAGTGTGGGAACTTATTCTACAAGCTCGCCAAAATATAATTACTGTTGTGGCTATCATTACGCTTATTTACAGTCTGATTTTTACTTTTTTTGATGAACTGCCTACTAAACTTGTCATTTTGCTTATCAGTACTGACCCAACTATGTTAGGATTTTTATTTATAGGAGTTTTGATTTTGTTTGAAAAAGGCTCAAAAACCATAGAAGCCGTAGTACTAACACCTATCAAAAAGTCAGAATATTTATTGGCAAAAATTATTTCTCTTACAGGAATTGCACTTGTGGCAAGTCAAATAATGGCGTTTACAAGTCAGAAGGAATTCAATTTTTTTGTTTTGTCTTTGGCTGTTTTGCTTGCTTCGGCTCAATTTCTTTTGATTGGATTTTTGGGAGTAGTTCGTATCAAAACGATAAATCAATACTTGTTTGTTTTTCCTTTTTTGATTACTCCTTTGATGTTGCCGTTGCTTAATTTTTTCGAAATTACTGATTCAATTTTTTTCTATATTTTTCCATTTCAAGCCTGTTTATTGCTTTTTCAAGCTGCTTTTGAGCCTATTCTGATGTGGCAATGGATTTATGCACTTATTTATTTGCCTTTGAGTACGTTTGGTTTTTATCTACTTGCGCTCAAATTTTATGATAAATATTTGATTCAGAATTGAGAAAATTATCAAAATAAAAAAACTATGAAACCTACTACTTTTAGTCATTTATTTAAAAACGATATTACCAATATTTTGAGAGATAAAACGCTTTTGATGATGCTCGTTTTGCCTCTTATGTTGATTTTTGGTTTGAAAGCTGGATTACCTGCACTTAATGAATTGCTTCCCTCTTTTTCAGATTATTACCCTCTTGTATTAGCTATTTTGGCTACTACTTCGGCACTTTTGGGAGGTTATATTATTGCTTTCGTACTGCTTGATGAAAAAGATGAAAATGTCTTTACAGTAATTCGTGTGATGCCTTTTTCTATTTCTTTATTTATGGTGTATCGGCTTTTACTGGCTAGTTTTTGGGCTTTTTGTTTTGCTTTTCTGACTTTTTTGGTGTTGGATATTCAGAATTATTCTTTACTAGAAAAAATAGGATATAGTCTTTTTTGTTCTCAAACAGCTCCTGTGGCACTTCTCTTTGTAGTTGCTTTTGCAAATAATAAGATTGAAGGAATTACACTTATAAAAGGAATTAATTTTTTTTCTGTTTTGCCTGCTTTAGCTTTTTTTATTGATTCTTCGTGGAGGCATATTTTTAGTATTTTTCCTTTTTATTGGACGTATAAAGCGATGCAAGAACCAAATTACTTATGGATTCTAATTTCTATTGGTACTCATTTTTTAGCTTTTTTGATGGGCTATTATTTGTTTTTGAGAAGAATGAAATAAAAAATGGACAGACACCTAACCTATGTGCCTGTCCGTAATGAAGGTGGGACTCGAACCCACAGTCCTCTGATCTTGAGTCGGATGCCTTGACCGATTTGGCTACTTCATCGGTTGTAATGGATATTAATCATTACTCAATTTTATAATTTTCTTGATTATCTACTTACGTCAAATGACCTTTGCTCTGCCACTGAGCTACGCCCCCAATTATGATTTGATTTTTGTGGAGGCGAGAAGATTCGAACTTCTGCACTGGGTCATAGATACCAATAATCGGAAATCTATAAAAATGCTTTTAAACTGAAACTATGAGCAAAAAACTTAAACTAAAGAAGCAAATAAATTATTTCTTGCCAGTTTATGAGACTGACTAACGTATCTACTTTTTAAAACTAAAGCTGAAGCTTAGGCTATACTCATTTCTTTTTCTGATTTTTATTCTTAAAAATAAATAATCAAATATATCTTTTGGACACACCTTAAAAAGTACGCTACATTTAGAATCACAATTTACAAAAAAATGGACAGACACCTCACCTATGTGCCTGTCCGTAATAATAGTAGGACTTGAACCTACAAACCTTTTAAGGTACTTGATCTACGAGTCAAGAGCGTTTACCAATTCCGCCATATTATTGGTTGTAATGATTTATAGTCATTACTCATTTTTGTAGTTTTATTGATTATTTACTTACAACGAATGACCTTTGCTCTGCCACTGAGCTACGCCCCCAATTATGCTTTGATTTTTGTGGAGGCGAGAAGATTCGAACTTCTGCACTGGGTCATAGATATCAATAATCAGAATACTATAAAAATGCTTTTAAACTGAAACTATGAGCAAAAAACTTAAACTAAAGAAGCAAATAAATTATTTCTTGTCAGTTTATGAGACTGACTAACATATCTACTTTTTAAAACTAAAGCTGAAGCTTAGGCTATACTCATTTCTTTTTCTGATTTTTATTCTTAAAAATAAATAATCAAATATATCTTTTGGACGTATCTTGAAAGGTACGCTACATTTAGATCACAATTTACAAAAAAATGGACAGACACCTAACCTATGTGCCTGTCCGTAACAAATACAGGAATCGAACCTGCGACATTCAGACTGGAAATTCCGATGCTCTACCGACTGAGCTAATTTGTCAATCTGTGATAATTTTAGCTATCACTCACAATTATAATTTACTAAAATTACTTACTTACGTCCAATGACTTTTGCTCTGCCACTGAGCTACGTTCGCATGTGTTTTATTTCTGAGTTTTTCTTTTTTGTGCGAACGAGGAGATTCGAACTCCTGCACTAAGCCATAAAATATCAGTAATTCAAAAACCATAAAAGTGCTTTAAAACTTACACTATGAACAAGACGCTTACACTAAAGAGCAAACTAATTAAGTCATACCAACAAGTGTGTGGTTGGGGCTGTCTGCTTTTTGATACTAAAGCTAAATCTTAGGCTGTGTTCATTTCTTCTTTACTTATTCAACTTTATTCGTAGGAATAATAATTAGGATAAGCAATTTATTTTCTATGAAAATAATAATATCATTTATAAAACACTCAACTTCTGAACTATCAGAAAAGTTCCTTTCCTATATATATTTAGTTGTTCAATTTTTATCTTCCCCAATCTTCATCACGTCTTTGTATTTCAAGAATACTCTTTTTAAGAATCTTAAAAACACGCAATTTTTCAACAGAAACAGCATTAGCAGAATTATAACCTTGTTCTTTAGCTATTTCAGAATTAGACTTTCCTTCCATTACCCCTTCTACAATAAGAGCATGATGTCTGTCTGAAAGATTTGAAAGAGCCTCATCAAGATGTTGCATTTGTAGTTCTTTCAAAAAATCATCATCATTATTATCTTCAAAATCTGAAATTTCATTCAAACTATCTTCTAAAAATGAATGTAAAGAGTGGTACTTGGTTTCATCTCTTCTTTCTTCAAAAGCCATATTTTTTCCGATTCCAAAAATCATAGTTTTGACAGTAGAAGTCATTTGACGAATAGTAATTTGTTTTGCTTCAATTTTATCGTACATACAAATACAAGCATCATCAAAGATAGCTTGAATTTGATGTTTACTAAGTATTTTGAATTTATCTTGTTTTTTGCAGAAAAAATAAAAAGAATCAGAGAAGCTCAGAAAATATTTTAAGACAGGTTGAGGATTTCTATTATTTATATGATCAAAAATTTCTTGATTGGTCATGAGGTTAAAATAATTAAGGAAAGTAAGGGAATGTTGTAAGGGAAAATTATAATTAATTATTTGGCAGAAAAAAGGTTTCATCCTAAGGTAACGAATTTGAAGACATAATGATACATCCAAACCTAACGTATGAAGGCATAAAATTTAGGTTTTTATAAAAAAAAACAATAACAAATCTATTATTGCAATAATTTTCTTTGATAAATACAATTTTCAACAACTATTACCTCTAAACCAACCTATTTATCAACAGGAAATATTATTTATAAAAGATTTTTTTGAATAAAAAATAAAAAATAAATCAATTTTATACTTACTTCCTCAATGTGACTTTAAGTTATTTTTAATAAAAAACAGACAGCTCAGTTTTTGACTGAACTATCTGTTTTAGAGTGATTTGTGTGTTTTGGGCTATTTTACCAAAGTCGTTGAATCAAATCTTCTACTGTAATATTTTCAGCTTCAGCTTTAAAGTTTCTGACAATTCTATGTCTCAAAACGGCAATCGCAATCGCTTTTACATCTTCAATATCAGGAGAGTATTTTCCATTCAAAAGAGCATGACATTTTGCTCCCAAAACTAAATACTGACTTGCTCTAGGTCCAGCACCCCACTCTAAATAATTATCTGTATCCGAAGTCGAACGCTCTGTACGTGGACGAGTTTTGTGAACCAAATTTACAGCATATTCAATTACATTTTGAGCAACAGGCGCACGACGAATAAGCTGCTGAAATTCAATAATTTGTTCTGCTGAAATAATTTTATTTAATGTCGGTTTATCATTTGTTGTTGTACTTGTAACTACTTTTACCTCTTCTTCAAAAGATGGATAACCCAAATAGACACTACACATAAAACGGTCTAGTTGTGCTTCTGGAAGTGGGTATGTTCCTTCTTGTTCGATAGGGTTTTGAGTAGCCAGTACAAAAAACGGCTTAGGCAATATATGTTTTACACCTGCAATCGTAACAGCATACTCTTGCATAGATTCTAAAAGTGCTGCCTGTGTTTTTGGTGGAGTACGATTTATCTCATCAGCCAAAATAATATTCGAAAAAATTGCTCCTTTCACAAACTTCAAATTTCGGTCTTTATCTAGTGTTTCTGCGCCCACAATATCAGAAGGCATGAGGTCTGGTGTAAACTGAATGCGATTAAAGTCTAAATCCAAAACCTGTGATAATGTACTAATCAAGAGTGTTTTGGCAAGCCCTGGAACACCAATCAAAAGGCAATGACCTTGTGAAAAAATACTTGTTAGGAGTAATTCTACGGTTTGTTCTTGTCCGACAATTACTTTTGCAATTTCTTTTTTTAGGTCTTGATAATGTTTGCTCAATGCGTCGGCTGCTTCTTTGTCGGAATTGTATAAAGGCATTTTTTATTGATTGTAGATGATAGAATTTCCAAACCCTAAGGGTTTCTGAAAACCCTTAGGGTTTAAACTTACGAACTTACCACTAAAAATACGTTTTTGCAATCGTAATGTTTGCTAAAATCTTTTAAAATTATCCATTTGAATTTTTGAAGTAAATATTTATCTTCTTTAACTCTACATATACGAAAGTCATAAAATTATGGAAAAGAAACTAATACATTAGGATAATCGCATCTAAAAACAATATTTTGAATATAAAAAAAGATTTTTTCAAAAATTTGATAACATTATAAAATAAACTCCTTTTAGCTGTATCAAGTTGTAATTGATTGTTCTCCCTAAAAAACTGACTGTTTTCTTTTTTTAAAACTCTATTTCTAAATATAAGCTGTTTTTAAGATTAACATTTATTAACATAAAACAACATACTTCTCACTTTTACACAAAATATTCTTAACTCATAAAACACTGACTATCAATATATTAACAAGTATTTAAAAATATTTCTACATTATTTTTGAAACATGTTGTCATTTTTAGGCACTTTTTGTCATTAAGTAGTGACAAGGGGATAATAAGTCCTTCGTTTGAATATTTTTTATAAGCACAGTTATATATCTTCAAACAGGCAGTAGGTCAGAGAATATTTCTTTTTTCTTGAGGAAAATTTTAAGGGGATGAATACTCAAAAAACTATTTAATTAGTCAATCTAAAAAAGAAAAGTATATAAAAGTATTGGGGAATGCTTTTATGTTCGTCAAAATTCTCTGACCTCCTTAATTTAAGAAAAAATCAGATTCAGAAAATGATGTCTATTTTAATTTACTTAAACAAGTAAACTAAAATTTTATTGTAAAAATTAATAGGGAAAATCCATCAGAAATACACTTTTCAGTTGAAAAGTGTGTTTTTTATGGAAAAGTTTGATGTAACTAAAGATTTAATTTCAATAATGCTATTTTAATTGTATATTGCTAATAAATAAACCAAAAATAATTAACTACTACAATTATGAAATACCTAACAAAACATGAAATTAAATGGGCATTTATCTTTACAGTCATTGGTCTTTTATGGATGGTCTTCGAAAAACTAATGGGTTGGCACGCTGAAAATATAGCCTCTCATTATTATATGACCAATATTTTTGCTGTTTTTGCCATTGCTGTTTATGTTTTTGCTCTTTTAGAAAAACGCAAAAAACACTATCAAGGTTCGATGACTTGGAAAGAAGGATTTCTGTCAGGTTTGATGATGACACTTATTATTACTCTTCTTACTCCATTATCTCAGTTTCTTGTTCACTATGTGATTAGTCCAGAATATTTTCCAAATGTTATCAAATATTCTGTCGAAACTGGCTATCACAAAACACTAGAAGAAGCAGAAGCCTATTTTAATTTTAATAGCTATTTAGTCCAATCTATTTTATTTGCATTTATAATTGGAGTTGTTACTTCGGCTATTGTGGCTCTTTTTGTGAGAAGAAAGTAATTCTACTAAACTGTCTGACACCTTTAGAGGTGTCTTGACAGTTATTTTTATCCTTTTCTATATTTTATCAAAAACACAACACCAAAAATTACTAAAAAAATCCAAAGGCTAGGTTCTGATGAACGTCTGGCATCTGTCAAATCTAAAAGACGTTTTCCATTCAAAACTTCTTCTTGTTTCTTTAAAAGAGCATTTCGTTGTGCTTCTGTTTCCAAAACCATAAACGTTGTAACAGGCGTAAGAATACGAGCCGTAAAACTTTTCTGAACCTGCTCTAACCATCGTTTTTCGGCTTGTGTAGGATATAAAGCCATTGTTTCATTGAGGTTTTGCAAAAATAATGCTTGGTCGTACTTTGATAGTTTTTCAAATTCTTCTATATCTGCGCTTGTAATTTCTTCTTTTTTATCAAAGTCTCTAATCGGTAATGTAATTCCTTTTTGAGTAGAAAGAGGTAAGAAATAAAGTCCTTTTGTTTGCCTTACTTCTTTTACTGTAATTGAATCAACAGGTTCGCCTAATAATTTGAAATGCTCAAAATTTTGTAGCATAATTCTATTATTTTCAGCCAACTCATAAAACTCAAATCCTTCTGGAACATAGTTGCGCCATTCATGTAAAGAACCTGTCCAAACTCCGTCTTCTAGCTCATCGCTTACCACAATAATTATAGGTTGAATAGGGTAATCTTGCAAACTAGGAGAATTCATAGGCTCTCTATTGTAAAGGTAATTTTCTAACCAAATCTTTTTAACAGCTTTTTCTAAAAAGAAACCACCTTTATTTTTTCTGTTGAGGTAGTCTGATTTCCAAGCTGTATCCAATTCATTTACTTCAAAATCTACGATTGTAAATTTTGGCTTGAGTGTTCCAGCAGTTCCTTTTGAAAGTGGGTTTTCCATTAAAAACTTTTCTATTCTCTCAATATACTTCTCTTTTCCTATTCCTCCATATTTCGAATTATCTAAAATGAAATGATAATAGGGTTTTCTTGTAATGGTTTCTAAATTGTTTAGCTCACTTTGAGAAACATAGTTTGAATTTGAAGTAGTTTTAAAACTTGCAGTAGTATTTTTTGAATAATCTTGAACATTAACACCAATTCCATTTGTATCTGTAATTACTACTTTATCAGAAATACTTTCTTTTTTTCCTAAAAAAACTGTTGTAGAATCATCTAATTGTAACTCAAACGGTTCTGCATGTAAAACCTCAAAACCTGTTTTTCGATATTCATCTCTTACAAATGGAAAGACACGAAAACCAATTTTGCCTTTGTCATTGTAATACAAAATGCCTGGGTCTTTGCGAGTATTTACAATCTGATGATAGACCCAAAGAGCCGTTTTTTTCTCTGCCAAAAGAGCTTCTACTTTTTCTTCTCCGACATACAAATAATAATTGCTGATAAAAGCTCCATCTGGTAAATCAAAAAATGTAGCATATTCACGCTGCCCAAAACCATTTTCAGCATTGTGCAAAACTAAATCTACTTGCGTTTTCCAAGCATTTTGTTTCTCATCAAAAACTGATGTAATTGTTGTACTATCTATTTTCACAGAATTATCTCCTTTTCCTGTTTCAAAATTTCTATTTTGATTGACTTGTCCTTGCCACCAACGCCACGTTTTTTTTGGTTTTGGCATATCTTCTCCTACAAAAACATTATTCAGAAGATTAATTTTGGAGTCAGAGAGCGTCATATTATCCAATACCACCCACTTATAAAAAGAATCTAAAAGTGGAATTCCTTCATTTCCGATACTCATCCAGTCTGTATTTCGTCGTACCTTGAAGTTTTCTATATGAGTTAAGGTTGCTGAAATAGAACTTGGATTAGGAACACTTTTATTTTCATCGTAGTCAGAACTATACAAATAATCTAAGCCTTTATGTAATTGAATTTTGTCGTAATACGTATTAATAGAAAATGTCAAAGGCACAATAGAAACAGCTATCAAAAAACCAATAAGCAAAGAAGAGCTAGAATAATTTTTTGTTAGGTAGTCATAATCTTGATAAAGTTGCTGCGAATGAATAAGAAACAAAACCAAAGGCGTAAGCATCAGAATACCAAAACCAATAATTACCATCAATACAGAAAGTGGTGTAAATGGCATAAAAACGACCATAAAATATACTGTATAAGGAAAAACAAAAGCTTTTAGCAGAAAATGAATACGACGGTATTTGTATAATTTTAGGTTAGAAGAAGGAGTAATCAGAATAATAGCAGCAAAAAGTGCAAATGAAAAGAACCAAACACTTTTGAAGTTTCCTAATGGATTATCTAATTCTGCACTCAAAAAAAGTCCTAACAATGGAAAAACTCCTATGAAAAGAATTTCTAAAACTCTGCGAAGATGAGGAAATTTATTTTTTTGATATGCCAAATAAACCAATCTAAAAAGCCAAAATAAAGCTGAGATAATGATGACAGACATCAAAATCGTCATGGCGAATTCTGTAAACTTATATGAAAACGCTTGATTTAAAAATGGAACAAGAAGATTGATAGATAAATAAATAGCTAGAGGAATAGCCAAAATTGCCCAAAAATGATAGTTTGGCTTTTCTTCTTTTTCTGTAAAATACACAACTGCTACAATAATTGCATGTAGAATAGCAGGAAAAACAAACATTCCCATAAAACCCTGTACATCAGTAACACCTTGAATCCAATCAGGAACAGAACGAGGAACTAAATCTTGTGCTTGCAGATAATACGAAAGCATCAAAAACAAATAAATAGCTATCGTAGCCACTGACCAAACACCATTTACAGATTTTGAATGATAGGTAGAATAAGCTGTATAAATCGTTTGAGCAATGATAATTCCTAAAAAACTAAATCCATAGACATACCAATTACTTACTATATCTTCATCCAACTGCACTCCGAAGACTTGAAAAGCATTATAATAAATAATGAAAAGAGTGAGCTGAGGAAGGATAGTAGAAAAAAATATCCAACGAGGATGCAAAAATGGATTCATAGATTTTATGTTTTTAAATAGGTAAAAGTGTCTGTTTTACTTTCTTAAATTACTAATTTTATTTCTTAATTGATGCAAAAATGAATCAAATTGCATAAAAATATAGTTTAAAAAACTTCAAAATCTATAAACTATTATAGTACTGGACATGAGTTAAATTTTTGACAAAAAAAGGACAGAAAGAGTTAATTTAGAAGTGTGAAAACCAAAAAACTCTATTCCGTCCTGCTGAACAAATATACAAAGGAATTTTCAGATATTCCTATCCATTATGTTCACGCTACTTTGTTGCTTATTAGCTGTATTCTGATAAAAGAAACTGTTAATCTAAACAAATTAAAAAATCAAGTAGGTATTTTTTTAAATTCTCCTACTGTTCAAATTGATTCTCATTATAAACGGCTTACTCGTTATTTTTTGGATGTCTATGTTCAAAAAACACTATGGAAGCTGATTCTAGTTTTTAGTATAGGCTCTTTTTTGAATAGAAAAGACATAAAAAAAGAAATTTTCTATCTAGCTATGGATGGTAGTGTTTGGCAATTAGGGGAATATACCTATCATGTTTTGGTCTTAAGTGTTATTTATAGAAAAATGGCTATTCCTATTTTTTGGATCAATTTAGAACGAAAAGGTAGTTCTACTGTTGCTCATCGTAAAAGTTTATTAGCATCGGCTTTATTGTTATATCCTTTTTTAAAAAGATTTACAATTTTAGCTGATAGAGAGTATAAAGGTAGAGTTTGGTTTAGGTATTTAGAAGAACAAGGATATACTTACATTATTCGTCTTTGTAAGGGAGATTATCAATTAGAAGTTAAAAAATACCACAGCTTACTTAAAAAAGCTAAATCAGGCAAACTAGTAAGCCAAGAATTTGAAACTGACTTTGCAAAAAAACTAAAAATAGTGATTTCTTATAATGCTCAAGCAGCAAAAGAAAGTGAAAAGTTTGTCATTTTATTAACCAACAAATATCGTTTAACAAAGGAGAAAATTAGTGCTATCTATTATCTCAGATGGAAAATAGAGTGTTTATTTAGACATTTGAAAACAAATGGATTTCATTTAGAGGAGTTAGGAATGGTAAACCCAAGAAAAATTCGTGTTCTAATGGCATTAGTAATTGCATCTTTTTTACTCTGTATCTTAGAAGGAGTAAAAACAAAACAAAGAGTAAAAAAAGACAATGAATCCTTTTACGAGTCTGTTTTTAGAATCGGATATGGAAAAGTAGTATTTTATGCTACTTCTATAGACAAAATATTAAAAATAATAACCCAATTAGTGCAAAAATCTAAAACTCAAAATACAACCTAAATTAACACATGTCCAGTACTGTAATAAACTATAGTCTATATTTTTTGATAAAAACAGTCAAAGTGTATTTTTACTAAAGATTTTCAACCGTAAAAATACAAATGTATTATAGTATATTTGTAGATATTTTTTTTAGCACAACAAAATCATAAAAACAGATAAATATGACCTTTTTTAATAAGATTCTCCTCACTTTTACTCTCTCTGTTTTCATAGGAATATTCTTTTCTTGTACTGACCCAAATGCCATTACAGATGAAGAGTTTGATAGAAAAGCTTGGAAAATGGACAGAAATGGCTGTGAAAATACTCGTACAAGAATGTTAGATGATTTGGAAAAAATTAAACCCAAATTAGAAGGTTTGGATGAAATAGATTTAAGAAAAATATTAGGCAAACCAGATTTTGCAGAACTATACAGTCGTAATCAAAAATTTTATACCTATTATGTTGATGCGTCTGAAAAGTGTGAACACTCAAATTCTCAAAACTCAAAAAATGGCGACAGAAGACTTATTCAGGTTCGTTTTGATGCCATAAATGCTGTAAATGAAATAGTTGTTACTAGAGAAGAACGAAATAAAAAGTAAGCATTTACCAATAACATCCATCTTCGACTTGATTTGCTTTTTGAGGAACTTCTTCAAGAAGTGGTCTTGACCAATATTCATTATATAAATTCTGAAAAAAGTCTATCTCATCCCAACGTTTGCCTTTTATTCCAAATAAAATCTGAGTTGCTCCTCCCATGTGTACAGCTTTTTTACCTAATTGCTTGATAAAAGAAGCTAGAGGCAATCCATACGCACCTGCACCAATAATGGCAATATCAAAATCTCGTTTTTCTATTTCACTGCACATATAATCAAAGGCTTCAAACCAATCTTTAAATGGTGTTTTTTGGGTAGCTATGGATTGTACAGCTTGGAGAGTTTGAAGTTCAAAAGAAGGCAAAACATCTGGGTGGACGAATAAATGCTCTCTATTTTTAAACTGTTTTTCAATAGATTTTGTAAATGGATGAATTACTAATACTTTTTTATTTTCTAATGCTTTTGTCCAAGGCATACTACCCTTCTCTGCCGAATAATAAGATTCTATTGCTTCTAATTCAAACAAATCAGCAGTAGGGCAGTATTTTTTATAAATTGTATCTTCTCCTTCATTAAACCAAACACCTAGACCATCTATATTTTTGGTGTGGTTCAAAAACTCTTCTGAAAAACGAACTAAATTTTTTGGAGTGGGAGGAAAGACACCTGAAGCAACATTAATGTTATGAACAACAGAATCCCACCATTTTTTTCCTTTTTCTCTTTCATAATTGATGATACAAGACAGCTCTGTACTACCAAAACGAGCAATCATACAAGGTGTATCAGACTTTAATAACTCATAAATGATTTTATTTCCTTCTTCAACAGACTGTATTTTTTTTCCAAAATAGGTATCTTTGATTATACGCTCAGATGAATATTTTTCTATTCCAAGTATCCTTTTTACTTTTTTCTTTATCTTATGTATCATTTTATCAAAAATTATGATATAGTTTGCTAAGTTTGTACAAATACAGAACCGAAAATACGCTTTTTTTATGTCAATCAAAAACTGGTTTTTACTTTCTTTTTTTGCTCTTCTCAAATTACAAACTCCTTTTTTACTTAATAAGGCATATAGTTTTCATAGAGACGAACTTCTTTATCTTGCTTTAGGAAGGCATTTGGATTTTGGTTTTTTGGAAGTACCTCCCATGATTGCACTTTTTGCATCACTTATCCAAAATATAGTTGGAGAGTCTCTTTGGGCGATTCATTTGATTTCTGGTTTGGCTGGAATGGCTTTGGTAATTCTTTCTGGGATGATTGCTCATCAAATGGGTGGAAAAACATTTGCTATTCTTTTTGCTGGTTTTATTGTCATTTTTTCTCCTGCTTTTTTGCGTATTCATACACTTTTTCAGCCTGTCGGTTGGGATGTTTTGGGATGGACATGGCTTGTATATCTTTGGATTCGTCATATCAAAACTCAAAAAGGACGATATTTGGTAGGAATGGGAGTTATTGCAGGTATTTTCTTTTTAAATAAATATAGTATTGTTTTTTGTGTTTTAGCTATCTTGATAGCTACTTTATTTTCCAAAGAAAGACAATGGCTTTTGAATAAAAAATTATGGCTTGGTGTAGGTATTGGTCTTTTGATTATTCTTCCCAATCTGATTTGGCAAGCCTTTCATAATTTTCCTGTTTTTCATCACATGGAAGAACTAAATGTTACCCAACTCAAAAATGTAAATCCATTAGATTTTATTATTGACCAGTTTTTGATGCACCTTCCTATTACGTGGGTTTGGATTTTAGGTTTTACAGGGTTTTTAAAAAGCCAAACACTTCGTCCTTTCAGAATGGTAGCAGTCTTTTTTGTTGTTGTTATTTTGATGCTTTTCTTTCTGCACGGCAAAAGTTATTATACGCTCGGTGCTTTTCCTGTAATGTTAGCTGCTGGGGCAGTTGCTATCGAACGCCTTACACAAAATCGTACTTTCTTGCGTGTTCCTGCTGTTGTATTTCCGATAATGCTTATTTTGCCTTTACTTCCTTTTAGCATTCCTGTTCTGAGTCCTGAAAAACTTACTGATTATGCTGCTACCTTTACCGAACAAACAGGCATAGAATCATTTAACCGTTGGGAAGATGGAAAAATACATGCTATTCCACAAGATTTTGCTGATATGATTGGGTGGAAAGAAATAGCTACATTGACAGCAAAGGCATATTATGAAGTTCCTATTGATGAAAGAAAAAATACTATCATTTTGGCTGAAAATTATGGACAAGCAGGAGCGATTGATTTTTATAGAAAAGATTTTAATTTGCCTCAAGCCTATAGTTTTTCAAGTAGTTATTTACTTTGGTTACCCAAAAAATTCACGGCAAAAAAAGTAATTTTTATTAATGATAAAATTCATCCAGATATTAGCAAAACGGTAGGCAAACAAACACTTATTGGCGAAATTACAGATAAATATAGTCGTCAAAGTGGAAACAAAGTTTGGCTACTAGAAAACTTGAGTAAAGAATATTACGAGCTTTATGAGAATGCAATTAAAGAAGAAAAGGCTTTTTTGAATGAATAACGATGCTACACAAGGATAAATTTTCTGTATAAATAAACGAAAACCACAATTTTAATCGTGGGAACACATTGTGTAATATCAGTGAATAATAGAATATGTTTTTTAGAAAAAAAAATCAAATTTTAGTTTTGATGCAACCTATTCGAAAAGATATTGTCTTTGTAGTAAATCAACCTAGAAAAAACCAGCTATAAAAGCTACTCACTAATTTTTGAAATCAATTTAACTACAAATTATTTATTTATATTTTAATTCAATACTATGAAAACTCTCAATCACAAACTAACTACTTTTTCATTTGCTTTTTTATTCCTTTTTGTATTTACATTTTCTACTATTTTTGCTCAAGAAGTGCGTAGTGTAGAAAAATTTGAAGAAATTTCATCAGGAGGTAGTTTTGATATTAAAATTGTAAAATCTTCCAAAAATGAAGTAAAAATAGACGGTGCAGATGCAGAACTTTTAGAAAAACTACAAACCGAAGTAGAAGGAAATCGCCTCAAAATAGGCATAAAAAGTGGAAAAAATTGGAAATCTTATGGTTCTAATAAAGTAACTATTACAGTTTATCACACCGAAAAAATAGAAGATTTATCACTTGCAGGTTCGGGTTCAATCGAATGGGATGGCTCACTTCATAGTTCTCGTTTAGATGTAAGTGTGGCAGGCTCTGGAAAAGTTTGTGGACGTATCGCTGTTTCAGAACTAGAAGTGAGCATTGCAGGCTCTGGAAAAGTTTGTCTTCAAGGAGTAGCGACTGAGCAAGACATAAGAATTGCTGGTTCTGGGGATTATGATGCTGATGAACTCAAAACACAAAAAACAGCAATCAGAATTTCAGGTTCTGGAGATGCAGAGGTCTATGTAACTAAAGAATTAGAGGCAAAAATTTCAGGTTCTGGAGATGTTCGTTATACTACAGGTGGAAATGAATTAGAAAGACAAATTGTAAAAGTAAGTGGCTCTGGAAAAGTGCGTAAAGGATAAAATTGTTTTTTAGAAAATTATTGTACTTCACAATTTCATTGATGTTATGATTAGAAAAGCACAAACTATATAGCTTGTGCTTTTTTGATTTCGCTATTACATTACTTTTAGCCTACTCTATTTACTTGACAATTGTAACAACCAGGACTCGCATTATGAATTTGAATATAATTTGCAGACCTATTTTCGAAAATTGATTTTATTTCGTTTTTGAGTTCTTTTCCTTCAATAATTTTTGCATCTATCATTATTCCGTTTTTATTGTATATTCTTAAAGACAAAAGTCTATGTAAGAGCATTTTAGGAATTACATTATTATCTATATTTAGCTTTTTAGCATTTTTTCTTATAAAAATAGGACCACTAGATTGATAAGGAGAGTTTACTCTATGATGTTTGAAAGGTAATAATATTACTTCTTCTCCTACTTCTGCGTCTTTAAGACTTATTCTACAAGGATAACCTGGTTTTTTGTCGACAACCATTCTAACCATTCCTTTAGAAGATAGCTCTTGTTCGTTTAAAGCAAACAAATGATTATAATCATCTGTTATTGCACTTATTTTAAAATTTGTGTTCATAATTTATATTTTTTTAAGGTTTGAGACATTATTTTAGAGAGTGGTGTATTAAGAATCTCTAATTCTTCTATAATAGATGTTAAGTCTTTTTCATTTTTATTCTGACTTAGCTTAAATGCAGCTTCTACTCTGTTTACAGGTATTTCGAAGCCAGTAACACCTTTTAACATTCCTTGGATAGTGTTAGGTAGTGATTCTAATGAGACTGGACATTTACTAATTTTCTCATGTCTTTTTGTGAGTCTATTTACTGAATTATGTACTTCTTCTTCATTTAAAATTCGAACTTTACCATATATATGAACAGCCATATAATTCCAAGTTGGAGCATTGGGTTTTTCATACCAAAAAGATGAGATATAATGTTGAATAGAAGATTGAAAAATTACTAGAACATTTGGTTGAGTTTCAAGTATTTTACTCTGTGGATTTGCTTTGGCAATATGACCTCTTAATATTTGCTTTCCATTTTCATCATATTCTAATTCAATAGGTGTATGAGTGGCGACTGGAAAATCACTACTCATAGTAACTAATGCTGCCAAACCAACACAGTCTATAAATTCTTTTATGATCTTTTGATCTTCTATTTTATACTTTTCAGGTATCCACATACTATTTTTGTTAGCGTTTTTGAATTATTTATACAAATATTTAAAAATAAAGCAAAGTCTTCAATCTGATTCTTGCTGTTTTGTAAGTTTTACAGATTCGTAGCCATTTATTGCTATTTTCCTTTCCATACTCCACCTGTAATTTCCTATATTACCATCACTTTTTATTACTCTGTGACAAGGTATCAGATATGCTATTGGATTTTTTCCGATAGCAGTACCAACAGCTCTTAGAGCTTTTGGATTATTAATCATCTCTGCTATATTGTGATAAGCAAGTAGTTTGGAGGAGGGAATATGAAGCAACGCTTTCCAAACTTGAATTTGAAAAGGTGTACCTATTAAATCAAGTTGAATAGGCTTTGAAGGAATTTTCCAATTTGTAAAATATTCTTTTACTAAAATTCCATTTTTTGATAATCCATTAATAAAAAATGCTTGATTATATTCTGACCTTATTTTCTCACTATCCAAATTGTCAAAAGATATACTACAAATACCTTTGATCGTTTCTACAACTATAGCACTTCCAAAAGGAGTTTCAATTTCTCCGACATATATTTTTAGACCTTTTCCTCTTTTTTGAAACTCTCCAGGAGTACAAGCCTCAATTTTGATAAATAAATCGTGTAACCTACTATTTCCTGACAAACCTAATTGATATGAAGTAGCTAATGCAGATTGTCCTTCTCGCAGAGATTCTTTTGCTTTTTCTAGTGTGATTACTTGGAGATAGTCCTTAGGGCTAATTCCTACCCATTTTCTAAACAAGCGTTGGAAATGAAATTTGCTCAAATTGACATGAGAAGCAATCTGTTCTAATGTAGGTTGAGTAAAATGAGTCGTTTTTATAAAAAATATTGCCTTTGCAATAAGTTCGAAGTGATAATTATTTTCCATTCTACAAAAATCAACTTATTATGTTTCTTATTCAATCTGATTATTGCTGTTTTTGAATCTAGTTCCAATTTCAAAGAGAGTTAGTTCTAACTAAAACAAAAATCCATACTTTATTCAATATTTATTTAAATTTGTTTTTTATTATACCTTTTTGGAAATGTATTTGAAAGACAAATTAGCAAATACACAAAAAGCTATATTCTGTATGCCACAGAACATGGATAAAATTAATTTTTATGGAAATCAGAAATTTGAGTGAAATTAATTTTGATACTTTGATAGATTGTTTTTTGCTTTCCTTTGAAAATTATTTTGTCAAAATGCCTACTGATGCAGACTATTATAAACAACGATGGCAAACAGCTAAAGTAGATTATCGTCTTTCTTATGGAATGTTTGACGATGAAAAATTAGTAGGTTTTATTATTCATGCCATTGATGAAAGAAACTCAAAAAAAACTGCTTACAATACAGGAACAGGAGTAATTCCTTCTCATAGAGGACAAAAAATTATTCCTTCTATTTATGAATATGCTATTGCTGATTTGAGAAAAAATGGAATTGAGAAATCAGTTTTGGAAGTAATTACAGAGAATAAAAAGGCTATAAAAACCTATCAACATGTCGGTTTTGAGCTAACCAAACAGTACAAATGCTTTACAGGAGAATTAAAACTTGAAAATCAATTTAGAGATATAACTAATTTTGAACTCAAAAAAGTAAATTATTCAGATATAAACTGGTCAGAACTTCCAAATCAAAATGCTTATTCTTGGGACAATCATTTCAAGATTATAAAAAATGGAAACTATGAATATTATCAAGTTTGGACTAACGAGAGATTAGAATCTTTCTTTGTTATCAATCCTAAAAATGGATATATCGCACAATTTGAAATTTTGAAGTACAATCAAATGAGCAAAAATCAAGTTTTTCAACGATTATTTTATAACATAAATACAATTATCCCATTCATCAAAATCAATAATATTGACACAAAATTACAAGACAAAATAGATTTTCTTGGTTCAATAGGCATTGAAAATGTAATTGACCAATATGAAATGGAAATGAACTTGGATAAAGTAAAAAATTCGTAATTAGCTTTGCTGCTTTTGCAGGTCGTAATTTAAACACTTTTAATAGTTTCCATAATTTCCTCAACTGCTCTTTCAGCCGTTTCAAGTGCGCCATGAACGGTTGCAAAATGTCCGTTGTAATGGGTGGCTTCTCCTGCAAAGAAAATTTTGTCTTCAATCGGACGAGCCAACTGCTTTCTAAGTTTGTGTGAGCCTACCGACGGATACGAATATGCACCTTCGATATATTCTACCTTTGCCCAATCCAAATATTCAAAATCCAAGATAGTAGCCGACGCATTTCCGTCAAAATGTTTGTCTAATTCGTCAATCAAAAGTTCTAAAATTTGTCCTTTTGAGAATCCATTTTCTGTATAATATTTGGCTTTATTTCCCATAATAAATGCCGTCAAACCAAACGTAGAAGGATTTTTGATGTAGGGAACAGTTTCCCAGTATTCATTGGCTGCTTCCATTCCTACTAAATATTCCGTTTCTGTTCCGTCATTGTATTTTTTCTGCCAAAAATTCTCTGAAAAATTGAGGAAGAATTTAATAGCAAAATTATCCATTCCTATTTTATCAATCGCTTCTTGTTTTTTGGGAGATAATTCAGGCAAGAAAATGATTTTATTTTGCTTTAATTGTGTCAATGGAACAGTTACCAAAACAGCATCAGCTCTATAATTTTGAAAATCTTTTGTGATAATTTCTACTCCTTCTGCAAACGAACGAATCATAATTACAGGTTTTTCTAACTGCAAAAATGGTTTTGTTTGCTCTTTCCATTCTTCTAAAAGGCTCTCAAACGGCACACACATTCTATAATTTTGCTCTCCAGCTTCCCATCGATAGGCTTCTACAGCTAAGGCTTTCATTCCTAATTTGTCCATATTTGTTCCCATTGCACCAGCAAAGGCTTCGTACCAACGATAGGCATCAGGTTGGCGAGTAGGCGTAATGTCGTGCTGTTCTAAAAATTTATTCAAAGGAATATCTTCGCCTTCGTAAAGATGATGCCCTTCATAAAACTCCTCATAATCGGCAAAATACTGTTTAGCATCTTGCAATTTTTTGATTTTTCGATGTGAAAATAATTCCTCTCTCCACAAATACGAAGAATCACCTTCTTTGTGTAATCGGTCTGCTTTTTTTGCCATTTTATGAAATAGTGTACCTTTTCCGTGTACAAACTCTGCCCCCATTTCTAATTTGTAAGGAAAACGTTCTGTTTTTGTCCAAACCCTTCCTCCTGTTCGGTTGGAGGCTTCTAATAAAATTACTTCATGTCCTTGTTCTATCAATAAAGAGGCTGCATAAAGTCCTGCTGCACCTGCACCAACGACAATAATTTGTTTTTTAGTATTTATGTTTGAAATTTTTGAAGATGGAGTTTCCATAAAACGGGCTATTTTTTTTGGATTGAAAGAATGGACTTAGTGTAAAAATAGCTTTATTTGTGAGTAGAAACAAAAAACTAGACTTTAATTATTTATGAAAAATAGACATCCAAATCGTACAGTTTTAATTGGTTTTCTGATAAATAGCATAATTGCTATTTTCATTCTAATTACTGTATATGCTAAAACTACTTTCACAACTGCTTTGGACATACAATTTCACGATACTTATTTTGTAGCTACAGTTTCTGATGTACTCGCTTCTATCTTACAGTTTTTCTTCCTTTACTTTTTGCTCTACTTAGTCTTGCACTTCTCTAAAAAAAACATAAATAATAAAACAGCAAAAACCCATTATTACATAACTACTTTTATAGCTGTATGCTTATCTTCATTCTTAATTGTATTGGTTAATATTGATTTTCCAAAAAGATACTTTTCTCATGAGGAATATAAGCCTTTATTTCCTGATTTTTATGGCTTATTTACTCCTCTTTTTATCTTCTACATTTTTATTCAAATTTCATTCTTCTTCTATTTGATTTTTACAATCAAAAAAATAACATAAATCAAAGACAAGTCTTTGACCTAAAAATGAAATAGAAATTACTTTTTGATTAGAAATTATAACTAAATCCTAAAAGTCCATAATTGATAAGTGTAAAATTATAAACCTCGTCAATATCCGAACCACCCTCTAAAATACGATACCCAAAACGAAGATTTGTATCCTCAGCAATTTTATAAAAAGCAGCTAATTCAAAATCAAATGCTCGTCCTTGTAGAGAAGCCAGTCCATCGCCTTCTAATAAGAAACCAATTTTATCTGTTGCATTGACAGAAGCATAAATATTGAAGGCATTTACAAATAAATCTTAATTATTTTTAATAAGTATTAAAGCAAATGCAATATAGTGAAAACTCTTCCAGTTTTGTACAGTTTTTTCGTAGCGTACTAAAAGTGTTTTAAATCCGTCTAACCAAGCATTAGTACGTTCTACAACAAAGCGATCTTGATACAACTTATCGTCCATAATGTACTCACTAACAGACAGTTTGCTACCTCTAGGATTATGTTTAACATTGGGAATAACTTCATAGTCTTCACATATTTGACGGAAACCTTTACAATCAAATCCTGCATCAGCATTTAAGAAAAGTGCATTCGTCTCAATTTTAGAACGCTCTAAATCAGCAAACATCTCTCTCATATTTTTTTCAATTTTATAGCTGTCATGGTGGTTTCCTTCCATAATTTGACTCATAGCCACAGGGATTCCTTTGCTATCTGTAAAAAAAAGTGCATTACTTGTTTTAGCTTTTTTACGTTTTTGATATCCTACTTTTTCACCTCCGTTATGGACACGAGTATGGCTACCATCTACTTGCATACTAGAAAGGGCTAGTTTGGATTTATTTTTAGTTAATAGAGCTGTCCAAAGTTTTTTCCAAGCTCCTATTTTTGACCATTTATTGAAGTGGTTAAATACTGCACTAGGAGAAATATCAATGTTAAAAAACTGTTGTACAGGAAGTTCTGACCACTGAGTGCCTGTTTTTAATTTATGGATAATAGCTTTTACGTAACGCCAAAGTTCTGCTTTCAGTTTCCGACCTCGCTTAGGTACAGGAAGATAAACTACTAAGTTTGTTTCGATAAATTCTTTGGTTAGATTGGTGATTGTCATAGTCGTAGTTGTTGATAGTAAATGAAAAATAGATAATTTTATTTATAACAACACTACGGCTTTTTAATAACTATTTAGATTTGTTCACACTTATTTGTAAATGCCTTCATTAATAAGAGGCACAATTCCCAAATCAGTTTTCTTTGAAGAAAGTCCATTTTGCTCTACTTCAATAAAGGCATCACGAATTTTTCCTGTCAGACCTGCACCCAAACGCACTTTATCTGTTACCACAAAATCATAACGATAGGTAAGGCGATAAGAATTGAATTGATAACTGACTTTTGTATCTACCAAAGGCAAAAAGTTTTCTTCATAAAAACGAGTGTTTTTATCAAAACTTCCATTGTAAGAAACTTGCAAGGGCGCAAAAAGTCCAAAAACATTATGACGGTCGTTGAAACGATAACCTGCACGCAGACGATAAGCAAAAGAAGCCTTATTATCAAATTCTCCATTTAAGTCGTCAGTTATATTAAAACGAGTTCCTTCTGTTCCAGAAACTTGAATTTTATTGTAGCCTGTTTTTATAATATCCAATTCAACATCTGCCATAAATTGAGCAGAAACCGAAAAAGAAATACAAAATAGAAAACAGAGAAAAAAAGTTGTACAAAAAAGAGATTTCATAATACAAGTAGTTGAAAAAATGAGTTCAAAACATATAAAAAAATAGGCTTCTTATTGAATAAGAATTCTAGTTGATTAACTTTTATGAAATATTTTTGTTTGTTTTAATCCAAATCTGAATCCTCAATTTCGAATAAATACACTCCTGCATCTTGACTTTTGTCGATAAAATAATCCCAAAAACTTCTATTTAAAAAATCTTTTTGTACAAAAGACGTATCAAACTTTCGTACTCCTGTTGTATCTGGATAAATACTTCTTATCGTAGCAATATCTAACTCATCAAAAATATCAATCTGACTTGTATAGCTATCTGGCGCAGTAGCTTGATTTTCGCCTGTATTTGTATAAATATTTCGTGGCAATTTGTTAGGAAGTAAACGAAAACGACGAAGCGTATCAGGAAACTGACTTTTGAAGGAGCTATTTTTTTCTATGTATTTAATCAGTAATGTATCATTACTATTATTTTGTAATTTGAATTGATGCGTGTAGAATTTCTCACACGAAGAGAAAGTCAATATCAAAAAAAGTAGAAAGAGTATTTTTTTCATTTGATTTATTTAAAAAATTATTTTTTACAGTAGAAAAATTCGTAATTCGTAATTCGTAATTTTAAAGAAATTAACTGATAACTGATGACTGTTCATTGGTCACTGACTTACGCCCCCATAAATATAATCCGATAGCAACACTAACTCCGCCTACCAAAATAACCATTACTGTTTGTGCTGTATGTCCTAAAAAGGCAAAATCTAAAGCTGTTGTTTCATTGATTCCATAGGCAACAAGAGTTTGCTGAACAAAAAAGTGAAAAGAACCAATTCCCCCTGGAATAGGAATAACCATTCCCACACCAGCCATAACCATAGCTGTAAAACCTGCCATTACAGTAAGACTTGAAGTTTCATCAATGGAAAAGAAAAGCACATAAATCATCAAATGGTAACATGTCCAAATTACAAGAGTGTGCAAAATATAAAAAAACTGTTGCTTTCTATTGAGTTTTGTAATAGATGAAATACCCTTCCAAAGTCCTCCCAAAAACACTTGAATTTTTATTACAAACGCATTTTCACGAATTTGCTTTCTGTATAGGTAAACTAAAGCTAAAGTCAGAATACCTAAAAGAACAAAAATCCAAAGTAGCCAAATATTATCATAAAATTTTTGTTGATAGATTCCAAAATCGGCATATTTATCTAAAAACCCTTTTATGACATCCCATTCTACCAAAAAAGTAAAAGTTGTAATAGAAACTAAAATAACAAAATCTAAAGCACGCTCTCCAATGACAGAACCAAAAGAAGTCTCAACAGGCACATTATCAGTTCTTTTCAAAAAAGCACAACGAGCTACTTCTCCAGCACGAGGAAAAGCAATATTCATAAGATAGCCCACCATAACCGAAACAAATGCTTTTCTTTTTTGTACTTTATAACCCAAAGGACGCAAAGCAATCGTCCAACGAACACCTCTACTCCAATGCGATAAACAACCAAGAGCCATTGATAAAAGTATAATTCTATAATCAGCCTTTGATAAATCTTCAAGCATTTTGGTTGTATCAACATTGCGATACAAAAAGTAAAAAAATATAATTCCTACAAGGAGCGAAATGCTAAATTGCAGCGTTTTTTTGAGAGTTGAATTCATATAAAAATAAAATTGTATGCTCAATAACAAAATAGTCTTAGAAATTTTATTGTTATTAGTACACCTTGAAGGTGGCGAATAATTTGAGTGAACTATACTTGACTCTTTAAAAGTCTCTGACAGTCTTAAATTCTAAAAACAAAATCATTTAAATATATTGAGCAAAAATAAGCTAGTTTTAGTGAGTATTTTATTTAACAACATCAAGAATAAGTTGTATTTTTGAATTGTTTCTATTTAGTGAATGATAAATGTGTAATGAATAAGTTTTTTTTCAAGTACTGTTATTCTGTTTTTGTTTTTTGTGGCTTTTTTATCTATCCATTTTTGGCTTCAGCTTCTCTTTGGGACGATGAAACAAGTCAGTTGAATGCTGTTCCTTACCAAACAGTTATGCAGGTTTTGGTGGGCAATCATTTAAAACATTCACAAAATTACCATTTTTGGCGAATATCTATGTATGAAGAGGCTTGGAATAAAAATCCAGATTCTTTGCTACTCTACGATGCAATGGCTGTTTCTTATCATTTGACAGGCAGAACAAACGATGCCATTCGCTTAATGATTGCAAAGGAACAAAAAAAAGCAGGAGAATATAGCACATACTCAAATTTAGCTACTTTTTATATTGCAGACAGAGAACTCTACAAGGCTCGTTTTTATGCTCAAAAATTGCTCAAAAAATTTAGTCCTCTTTCATTGAGAGATAAATATCAAGTCTATTGGATAGATTATTTGATTGAATGTGCAGCACGAAAAGGAGCTACCAAAAAACTACGACGCAAAATTACGTTGCCAGTACAGGGCGATTTTACAGTGGATGATTTGGCAGACAGCCGACAAATGTATGAAATTCCTAACTTTTATTCTTTCTTAGCTAGAAAATTTAGGTCTAAAAAAGACAGAAATAAAAAAAACATTCTGCTCACAGAAAAACAAACGGATGAAGCTATTTTTGCAATGTTGCAACTTCTTCGTTTTTCACATTCTGAAAATATAATTCTGATAGAAGCTATTGGAGATTTACTATTAGGAAAAACAGTCTTACCAGCTTTAGAAGAAGGACAAGTAACTTATAAAAAAGAGCAATTAGAAAATCAAAAAGCAGCAGCACAAGTGGCAGCCTTTGCTTATTTAAGGTCAGCTCAACTTATTTCTAAATATTCTCCCAAAGCTGAAAAATCTTATACTTTCTTGGCTAGTTCGGCTTTGTTGCATCATCAAAATTACCTCAAAAAAGAAGAACGATACAACACCGAAGATATTTTGGTTTTTTTGGCGCAAAAAATAAAAGAAAGAGATAACTATTTAAACCCAATTTTCAAGCAAGAAAAAAAATGGATTGAAGAAGGTTTGCGATTAGATAAGGAATTTGAAAGCAATTATTTACCTGAATTAGAAAATTATAGTGATTCTACTTTTTTTATCAAAACAGATACAGTAGCTTCCCAGCTTCTCTACATTCTCAATGACAAAATCCCTGATTATTTAGTTGTCGATTCATTACAAAAAACTGCTTATTTGGCTGCTTTTATAGCAGAGGAAAAAGCACAAAAAAATAAAGATGAAAAAATAATTGTCAGTAGAATTGATACACAAACTTCTATTAAAGTAGCTTTGACAGCTCTTATTTCGCTTTCTTTGGCTATTATTTTGTTTGTACGATTTAGGAAGGAATGAACTCAAACCATAAGGTTTTGAAAACCTTATAGGTTTATTTTTTTACAAAGTAATATTTGAAAAACTACACTGTTGTATCCCAGTAAGCCATCATAAACTCCGTCTTACTTTCAAGAATAAATATTCGTTCATTCCACTCATATTTTACCTGATAATATCTAATTGGATTATCTATTGCTTTTACGCTTTTGTTTAAATTTGAGGTCATTGACTTAAATTCCTTAAGAAATTTGAACTTATCAATTTCTAAGATATTTGTTTCATACCATTCTAAATAATCTACTTCTCCGTCATACCTTTCCTCAAACTCAATTATTTTCTCAAATCCTTTTACCCAAAATTTAATAAGTTGTTTGCAATCAGATTTTGATACTGAAATTAAGCAAAATGTTTCTTCAGAAGATAGACTTTCAAAATTTTGAAAATCATAGTATTCAAAATTCTCTATTTTAATTTTTTCCTTTAAAATTACAGAAACTTCTTTACGAATTTCTTCTTTTGTTAATATCATTGATTCTATATAATTTTAATTATAAAAATAATCTTGTATTTTGTTCAACAAAATAAACCTTTCAAGTGAGAATGATTTAATTTGGTCAGACTTACAGTACAGATCAAAATAGAAGTTGCAACCAAATTCATAAAGAACCATATCATTTTGGAATTTATGAAAATATATTGATTTTATGATTCCCTACTCTCCCTCGCAAGATATAAAATGGCTTTCACTCGGCAAAGCCAAGCAACAACCATTTAATAAGCTAGAATATTCTACAAAGAAAAATAATAACTCAACGGAATTGAAGTAATGGCAGAACCATTTGTATCATTTTGAAATGACATCGCAATTCCTAACTGACTACGCTTAGAAATTTTGAATTGCATACTGAATTGTGAAATATAGCCTACATCAAAACTTTTAAAATCATTTGTGTCATCATTGATAACTGTCAAAGAAACTTCTCTATCACTAATCATAGTGTAACCAAAAATATTGGGACTATTTGTAACTTCATAACGTACCAAAATACCAGCATGAAAATGGAAAGAGAAACCTTCAGATTTGATAAGAGCAAAAGCAGGAACTATCTCAAGCTGCGAACCAGAGGTTACTACTCTAAGGTTTGAATTTTGATAACTAGGTAAAGTTTGATTTAGATAACCCATTTCATATTCTCTACTATGCGTCATGAAACGAGCATTAAAACCCAAAGAAAGACGATTTGAAACTTTAGGAAGCGTTTTACCTACTCCAAAACTAACTGCATAACCAAACATATCTCCACTTCCATGAGTGGAATATCCTATACTTGTGTTGATATTAGTTTGAGCAAAAGAAGAAAAACAAAGAGCAAAAAAGATAGAAAAGAAAATTAGTTTTTTCATTTTTTAGAATATAATAATTTGAATAAATTCATTTTAAAAAAGCTCGCAAATATAGATAAAATAAAACTCGTTTTACAAATTATTTTCACTCAAAAAGACTTCGAATTGCCTTTGCTTTCAACAAACATTCTTCCCATTCACTTTTTGGGTCAGAATCATACGTAATTGCTCCTCCTACTTGAAAAGAAGCATATTTTGAAAACTCATCATAAAAAAGTGTTCGGATAACTACATTAAAATCAAAATCGCCATCGGGAGAAATATAACCTATTGAACCTGAATACAAACCTCGTTTTGTCTTTTCGTATTTTTCTATCAACTCTGTTGCTTTTATTTTTGGTGCGCCTGTCATGCTTCCCATTGGAAAAGCATTTTTTATAGCTTCTGACCAGTTTTTGTCTTTATGTAAAGTGGCTTCTACCGTAGAAATCATTTGATGAACCTGCTGAAAAGTATAAATTCCGAACATTTCGCTTACGTGTGTCGAACCTATTTCTGAACTTCTTGCCAAATCATTTCTGACCAAATCTACAATCATCATATTTTCGGCTTGTTCTTTTTCACTTGTTTTGAGGTAATTTTTATTTTCTTCGTCCTCAGCTTCTGTCTTACCTCTTTTTACTGTTCCTTTTATAGGTTGAGAAATGAGTTTAGTTCCTGTTTTATTTAAAAATCGTTCTGGAGAGGCACAAAGGGCATATTTTTCATTTCCTTCTATCGTAATCTTTAGAAAAGAAGAAAAAGGCATTTTTGATATTTTACATAATTCTTGATACGCCTCTAAAGGATTTAATTCTAGTTTTTCAATAAAAAACTCTACACATAAATTCAATTCATATACATCACCTTCTACAATGTGATTTTTTATTATTTCAACGGTTTGTAAATATTCTTCTTCTGTAAAACGACAGTTTATTTTAGGTTTTGAGCTTTTTATTGTTGGTGAGGACACCGACAACGGCTGGGAAGCTTCCGAAAATAGCAAAGGTTTTAACTTTGAATTATAAATTGATTTTGATTCTAATTTTATTTCTTCTATTTCTACAATTAAATTTGATAAAATTTTATCATCAAATTGGTTTTCTTGTTTTGTTTTATCAATTAGTAAATTTCCATTTCTATCAAAAAATAAAAGGTATTTAGGTTCGAAAAAATAAAATTCTGGAAAGCCTAAATTATCAAGATTATTACTTGAAAGATTTTCCAATTCGTTTTTTAAATCATAATTAAAATAGCCAAAAATATACGATAGTTTACTTTGAGTTTGATTACTCCAAAAATTATAGAGCTTATCAAAACTTGTTTTTCCTTCTATTTTATCAGCATTATTGCTACTAAGTTGCTTTTTTTCTCCTACTGCCAAAACGTGCAAAAAAGGCTCATGAGGATAAGGTATCTCATTTGGATTGAGATAAATAAAAGTCTTGAAAGTTTTCGCCCATTGTAGGGATTTTTTTAGGAAAGTTGGCATTTTAATCAAACTTTTTATACCTGTTTTTCGTTATTGTTATTGACTGCTCGTTTCGGACGTTCTGAGAGCCGCTTATTTAATGATTTATTATTAAATAATAGCACTCCTCGGTGGTCTAGCCCTTCAATCTTTTTGAAGGTTTTTTTTTGTATAGCGTTTCCAACACTAATTCTTTACGTTTCTTCTTCTTGCTTTCACGCACACTTTCTACATAACATAAAATATAATCGTATTCTTTTCCTAACCGATTTTTTCCTAAAGACTGAATTTTATCAGGATTTTCCACCACATCTATTATTTTTTCAAAATCTTCTTTTGTAATAGCTAATTGTCCTCTCGCTTCTTCTTTTATTTTATCTCCGTGTTCTTTAAAACAATGAAGCACTCCAGAATTATCTAAAACTCTTTTAAATCCTTCTAAATTAATCTCTAAATTTTCATTTATTTGAGCTATCTGTTTTTCAGACAATTCTCCTAAATCTAATCGTTGAAACTTACTCACATCTTCTAATACTTTTTCTATAAATTCTTTTATACTTTCCATAATTACATTATTATTATAAACATAAAAACCCTAAGGGTCTTGAAGACCCTTAGGGTTTAGTTAGGGCATAAAAATCATTTATTAACCAATTTTTTCGATCAAATCAGCCGAACGGTTTGAATAACCCGATTCGTTATCATACCAACCTACTACTTTTACCATTGTTCCACTTGCATAAGTAAGTGCAGAATCAAAGATACAAGAATGAGGATTTCCTACAATATCAATAGAAACCAATGGCTCATCTGTATATTCCAAAATTCCTTTTAATTCGTTTTCAGAAGCTGCTTTCATCACTTCATTGATTTGCTCTTTTGTAACTTCTTCTTTAAGAATTACAGTAAGGTCAGTCAAAGAACCGTCTGGAATTGGAACACGCATAGCACAACCATCTAATTTTCCTGATAACTCAGGTAAAACCAAACCTACTGCTTTAGCTGCACCTGTCGTTGTAGGAACGATAGAATATGCTGCTGCTCTAGCTCTACGAAGGTCTTTGTGTGGCGCATCGTGGATATTTTGGTCAGAAGTATAAGCATGAACAGTTGTGATGAAGCCTTTTTCTACTCCAAACTTGTCATTCAAAACTTTTACCATTGGCGCAAGACAGTTTGTAGTACAAGACGCATTTGAAATAAGCGTATCGCTATCTTCCAAAATCTCATCATTTACACCCAAAACTACTGTTTTGATACCATCTTTTGCTGGTGCAGAAATAATTACTTTTTTTGCTCCTGCGCTGATGTGTCCTTCTGCTTTTTTGTCTGTAAAGAATCCTGTTGATTCTAATACTACGTCGATGTTATTTTCTTTCCAAGGAAGTTTTGAAGGCTCTCTTTCTGCTGTTACTTTGATTGTTTTTCCATTGATTGTCAATGAATCGGAAGTAGAAGAGATAGTTCCATCAAATTTGCCGTGTACCGAATCGTATTTGAGAAGGTGGGCAAGTGTTTTTGTATCTGTAAGGTCGTTGATTGCTACTACTTCGATAGTCGGTTTTTTCATCAAGGCACGAAACGTAATACGTCCGATGCGTCCAAAACCGTTAATTGCTACACGAATTTTTTTATCTGCCATTCTGTTTTGAATATTTGTGAAGTGAGTAAAACGAAAAATTGCTTTCGTATTCTAGATAGAAAGCTACGTCTTTAAATTGGTGCAAAATTACGGAATTTTTATTAGAATTTATTTTGTAGAACTAAAAGCTAAGTTAATCCTATCAAAAAACACAGGTTTTTATGTTAAAAAATGTTTTCCTATTTATAGAATTATATAGTAGAGCAGAAAAACAATTATTTTCACAAAAAAATAGTATTAAGGTTTCTAACAAATTAGTACTCAATGAAAATCAGACAGGGAAATATACATGATTTGAAGTCAATAAATAAACTTGCATTAGAAGAATAGACACAATTTAAAGAAGTTTTAACTCCAGAAAATTGGTTTAAGTTACTTGCCATATTGACAAGTGAAAACATATTTTATAACCTTCTTTCAAACTCAGATTGTTTTGTGTACGAAAATGAAAAAAATGAAATTATAGGATTTGCTTTTCTAGTATCAAGTGGAAATCCTAATGAAATTTATAATGAATTTCAATGTTATATACGATTTTTAACTGTTTCAAGAAAATATAGTGGACAAAATATTGGACACAAAATAACTGAAAAATGTATAGAAAAAGCAAAACAAAATGGTGAAATAAGTATAGCTTTGCATACATCAGAATTTATGAATGCAGCAAAATATATTTACGAAAAAATAGGTTTCAAAATAACTAAAGAATTAGAACCAAGATTAGGAAAAAAATATTGGCTCTATGAATTAATACTTTTAAATAAAAATATGATAGATTACCAAATTGAAAATAATTTAAGTTCTGAAGAATTTATTCAAGTATTAATCAACTCTACTTTAGGAGAAAGAAGACCTGTTGGAGAGCTTGATAGAATTGAAAAAATGCTTGAACACGGAAATTTGATAGTTACGGCAAGACATAATGGAAAGTTAGTAGGAGTTTCAAGGTCTTTGACTGATTTTGTATATTGTACTTATCTTTCTGATTTAGCAATCGACGAAAAATACCAAAAACAAGGTATAGGAAAAGAGTTAATTCGGCTGACCAAGCAAGAAACACCAAAAGCAAAATTGATATTACTTGCTGCTCCAAAAGCAGTAGATTATTATCCCAAAATTGGACTCACTAAATGGGAACAATGTTATTTTATTGATACCATTGATGACTTAAAATAGTTTTTTAAAGCTAGTAGTTTAACTAAAAAATCAACTTTTTTACTTCCTCCAAAACTCTTCCAACACCAATGTCATTAATGTCCATTCCCATAGAATTACAGTATTTCTCATAAACTTTTTCCTTATCATCTTGCTTTAGTTCTTCTTCAATTTTGGGAGGAAAAATATAAGAAATAGACAAATTATATTCATTCGGATACGGACTAAAACGACCGATATGTCTTCCATTGGCAATACAAATTGTCTTTGTTTGAGTAGCTGCGCCAAGATGAGAAGCTACCGTTTCATTTGTAATTAATAGATTACTTTCTGCTATTTTTTGAGTGAGTTGTATGAGATTTGTTTTTCCTGTAAGGTCAATTATTTGACTTTGAATATCAAAATTATTTTTATTTACTTCTATAAAATCAATGATATTTTTTGCTAAAATCTGTTCGTTTTTTCCTCCAATCAAAATAAATTCTAATTCATTATTGATAAAATTTAATTCTAAAATAAGTCTTGCAAGGTTTTCGAAATGCCACGTTTTGTAGATTTCACTTGCACCAATAAAAAGAGCAATTTGATTTTGTTTTTTTTCTTTTATTTCTATTTTATCAATCAAATAAGGAAATTTTAAATCAATTTTTCTATTCAAAAATTGTTCAAAGAAAATTTTATTTCTGTCAAATTCGAAAACTGGTTTGTTGGGAGTTTCTACTAATTGAGTATAAAAACTATCAGCTAACTCTTTCTCTTTTGGGATTAAATTATCTGTATTTCCTTCATTTCCAATTCGTTTTCCTGCATTTGAAACCTTTGCAATAGCATCTCCAAAAAGCAATAATCTTGAATAAGTCGATTCAATCGTTATTTCAAAACCCTGTTTTCTAATTTGTTTTTGTTTTTTGTATCTGTAAGAAGGATTTTGATAGAATTTCTTTCTGTCAATCCAAATTACCTCATCAACTGTTTCTTTGTCCCATTCTTCAAATAAAGATTTCCACATTAGATTTCCACACAAAACACGCTTGTAGTTTTTGTAGGTTTTGTCTTTTGCTAGTTCTTCTAAAAAATTTCTAAACAAAATATAATCTCCAATCGCATCAAGACGAATGATAAGAAGTGTATTTTTATTTTCATTATATTTTGTAAAATTGATGACCAATCTATCAATAAAATGACACAGGCGAACCTCAAAAGCAATTTTGATGCGTTCTTTTAGTTTTTGGAATGTCGTTTTTTCTTTCATAAATGTATGTTTTAGAACACACTAAAGTGCAATACTATTAAGCTAGGAAATTCTGTTCCGTAGGAACTGTATATTGGTAGCATTTCGAGTTAAAAAGAAACCCTACCAATATTTAACTCCTACGGAGTAGAATCACAATTATAAATCCTTAGTTTAATAGCATTGTACTAAAGTGTGTTCTACAGAATTAAATAAAAAAAGCATTCCTAAATAAATAGAAATGCTTTTTCGTTTTTATATAAATTGAGAAATGGGTTTAGTTTGTTTCTTTCTCTTTTGTTTGTTTTTCTTTAGCTTCCTTAGCTTCTTTCGTCGCTTCTTCTTTCGGAGTAGGTGTAGCATTTTTGAGTTCTTCAAAAGTACGTTTCACTTCTCTTTCTTCAAACGATTCTATCTCGTCTCCTACTTGAATTTCATTGTAATTCTTGATAGAAATACCACATTCAAATCCAGACTTGACTTCTTGTACATCGTCTTTGTAACGTTTCAACGTTTCGATTTCTCCTTCGTGGATAACAATACCAGCACGAATAATTCGGATTTTGTTGTTACGTTTGATTTTACCAGTTGTAACCATACAACCAGCAATAACACCGACTTTAGACACTTTGAATGTTTCACGAATTTCAACTGTACCGACAATATCTTCTTCAATTTTCGGAGCAAGAAGACCAACAATAGCCGACTTAACTTCATCAATCGCTTTATAGATAACTGAATACAGACGTACTTCTACTTGTTCTCTGTCTGCCAATGCACGAGCATTTCTTGACGGACGAACTTGGAAACCGATAATAATTGCATCTGAAATAGTTGCAAGGTTGATGTCTGATTCTGAAATCTGACCTACACCTTTCATTACTACATTTACATTTACCTCATCAGTAGAAAGTTTTTGTAGTGAATCTGCCAATGCCTCAACTGAACCATCCACATCACCCTTGATAATAAGGTTGAGCTGTTGGAAGTTTCCGATTGCAAGTCTTCTATTAATATCACTAAGCGTAAGACGACGAGTAGCACGAATAGACTGTTCACGTAAAATTTGCTCTCTACGAGTAGCAATATCTTTCGCTTCACGTTCTGATTTCATTACATTAAATCTATCTCCAGCTTGTGGCGCACCGTCAAGACCTAAAATCTGAACTGGTGTTGATGGTGGAGCAGTTTCCAAACGATTACCTAAGTGGTCAATCATGGCACGTACTTTACCAAAATGCGAACCTGCTAAGATAACATCTCCTATTTTTAAAGTACCGTTTTGTACGATTGTAGTAGCTACATATCCACGTCCTTTATCCAAAGAAGCATCTACAACAGTTCCTGCTGCATTTCTATTTGGATTTGCTTTAAGCTCTAATATTTCGGCTTCTAATAGAACTCCTTCTAATAGTTCATCTATACCTTCGCCTTTTTTAGCTGAGATATGGTGTGATTGATATTTACCACCCCACTCTTCTACAAGAACATTCATGTCTGCTAATTCTTGTTTTACTCGGTCTGGGTTAGCTCCTACTTTATCTATTTTATTGATGGCAATAATGATAGGCACTTCGGCAAGTTTAGCATGATTAATTGCTTCACGAGTTTGAGGCATAACTCCATCATCTGCTGCTACTACAATAATAACAACATCGGTAACTTTTGCACCCCTTGCACGCATTGCTGTAAAGGCTTCGTGACCTGGAGTATCTAGGAAAGTAAGTTCTTTACCTTCATCTAAAATTACTTTATAAGCTCCAATGTGCTGTGTAATACCACCAGCTTCACCATCTGCTACTTTTGCTTTTCGGATATAATCAAGAAGAGTAGTTTTACCGTGATCTACGTGTCCCATAATGGTAACAATAGGTGCACGTTCTTCTAAATCTTCTGCTTTGTCTTCTGTTTCTAGTACTACTTCTGTTTCTTCTTCAGCAGATGTAAACTCTACATCATAGCCAAATTCGTCTGCAAGAAGTGTAATAATTTCGGCATCAAGACGTAAATTGATTGAAATCATTACGCCTAAGCCCATTCCTTTAGAGATAAGTTCGTTGATAGAAACGTCAAGTAAATTTGCAAAATCACTTGCAGGAATAAACTCAGTTACTTTTAATAACTTGTTTTCTACTTTTACTTCGTTTTGTTCGCTTTCACGAGCTTCACGTTTATCTCTTCTGTTAGACCTTTTTCCACCTCGTCCACCTTTGCCAGAACCTGTGTTCATACGAGCAAGAGTAGCTTTGATTTGTTCTTGAACTTCTTTTGCTGTAGGTTCTTTACGTCTTTTCTTACGTTTTTTACTTGCTTCTGATTCCGTTTTTGGTTTGTCAGCAGTTGTTGCACCTTTATCAGCACTTGTATTCAGTTTGGTCAAATCTTGAGGTTTGCTAGAACCTTCTCCTTCACCTCTACGACGACGACGACGACGACGACGACGACGAGTTCCATCCTCTGATTTATCATCAGAAGAAGATTTTTTCTTTTTAGAGAAAGATGATAAATCTATCTTACCAACCACTTTCAATCCTGGTAATTTATCTCCTTGTGAAGAAACAAAATCTTCACCTTCTTCATTGCCTTTGACAGCTTCTTTTGTATCAGGAGTTTTGGTCGCTTTACTCTCTTTTTCTTGATTCGTTTTTTTCGAATCTTCTTTTGTTTTATTTACAGGTGTTGCAGACTTATTTGAGTTTTCTGTCTTCTTATTGTCCGAACTTCTGTTATCTTTTTTAGTAGAAGATTGTGGATTAATCTTGTTGTTTCCACCTTTATCTTCTTTTTTATTCTCCTGTTTTGAAGTATTTTGTTTTGTAGCTTCTGCTTTTATATCTTTTGTATCGTTTTTAGGAGTAGTTTTTTGAGAAGAGTTTTGAGCAGGTTTTGTAGTTGCCTTTTCATCTTTCTTATCATTTTGCTTATTATCTCTATTTTTCTCGTTTTTAGGAGTAGTTTTTTCTTTTTCTACTGTTTTTTTATTTTTAGAAGTTTCTGTTTGAGAAGATGAAACTGCTTTATTAGTAGTTGTTGTATCAATAGATTTTCCTTTAGGTTCTTCTTTATTAGTCGTCTTTGTCTCCTGTTTTGCAGAAGTTTTTTCTGCTGCTTTATTTGTATTCTGAGTAGAGCCTTTTTTCTTTTTCTTAAACTTATCTAAATCTACTTTTCCTACTACCTTCATTTGGTGTGAAGTGGTTGTAAATGTTTCAGGCTCTGCTTTTTTGTTTTCTTCTTTTTTATTTTCAACAGGTTGATTAGGTTTTATACTTCCTCCCTTTATAATCAACTCCTTTTCTTGTTCTTTGTCGTCTTCTTTGTCTTTTTCTTTCTCAGACTGACTTTTTGTGTCCTTATCAATAGTTTTTCCTGTTGCAGAAGTAGTTCCTATTTTAATATTAGACGCTTCTCTTCTGTTCTTGAGTGAAGTCTCAAAATCTTTTTCCAAAATTGCATACATTTCTTGATTGATAGGCTCATTGGGATTGCCTTTCAAATCGTGTCCTTTTTTTCGTAGATGCTCGACGATGGTATTGCGTCCGATGTTTAGTTTTCGGGCGACTTGACTGAGCCTCATTTGTGTCTTTTTTTCTGCCATAAATTTTTTGGGGGGCGACTGTTAGCCTTATTCTAAAAATTATCCTTATTTATTTTAATATTCTGTATATAAAAATGCAAGAAAATTCTAAAAATGATGAGTTGCCTACTTTTGACTCCTAAGTAATGTTTATTTTAGTGATTTTAGGAGGGTCTGTTCTTAAACTAATTTAAGTTTTTTTTGAAACGATATTGGGTTTTGATGAATAAACTGACCTATTTAATATTGATACAGTTATATATGAATTGTTGAATCTAAAAGTTGAATCTATTTATTATTCTTTAATTTTTATAATTAAATGTCACAAAAATCTTTTCAAATAGATAGCTTCGAATCCGTTGAAAACAGATTATTATACAAAAATACGATAATTTTTAGAAAAATTAATCTAAAATCGTAAAAAAAAGTAAATATTTATTTTTTTTATCCAATTTTCACAGAAAAATCTTTAAATTCTAAACCCTAAAAGCAATTTTTACTCTTAGGGTTTATGATTTATCTGGACTGAATAATTACTCAAATTCTTTCTTGAGGACTTCCAAAACAAAATCAATCGTTTCTTCTTCCAAATCTACACGACGAATCAAATCTTCTCTGTTGTATTCCAATACACTTCTTGCTGTATCAAAACCTACTTTATGAAACTCTTCGATAATCCAATCATCGATAGCATCCTTAAATTCTGTCAAATCCACATCATCCTCAAAATCATCAACAGCTTCTTCTCTAAAGACATCAATTTCGTAATCTACTAACTTTCCAGCTAGACGAATATTTTGTCCACCTTTTCCGATAGCAAGTGAAATTTGGTCACGCTTCAAGAAAACAGCTACACGAGCATTTGCTTCATCTATTTTCATAGAACTGGTTTTGGCAGGACTAAGCGCACGAGAAATAAGTAATTCCAAATTTTCGGTATAATTAATTACATCGATATTTTCATTACACAGCTCTCTTACGATTGAATGAATACGTGAGCCTTTCATTCCTACACACGCACCAACAGGGTCGATACGGTCATCAAATGATTCTACGGCTACTTTTGCACGTTCTCCAGCTTCTCTGACTACTTTTCTTACTGCGATTGTTCCCTCTTCGATTTCTGGAATTTCAGATTCGAATAATTTTTCTAAAAACAATGGTGCAGTACGAGAAAGAATAATTTTTGGATTTCCGTTTTGCATTTCTACACGATGCACAACAGCACGAACACTATCTCCTTTACGAAAACGATCTTTAGGAATTTGTTCTCCTTTTGGAAGACTAAGTTCCTTTCCTTCATTGTCTTGTAGGACTACTTCACGTTTCAAAACTTGATAGACTTCACAAGTAACAATTTCGCCTACATATTCCTTGTACTTTTGGTACAACAAATCTTTTTCTAAATCTCTAACTTTTTGAATAAGTGTCTGACGAGCTGTTTGTACAAGTCTTCTACCAAAATCATCAATTTTGATTTCTTGTGCTACATCTTCGCCAACTTCAAAGTCAGGTTCGATTACTTTTGCATCTGTAAGACGGATTTCTGTTTGTTCGTCATACTCTGGTTCGTCGTCTGCAATAATATTTCTGTATTGCCAAATTTCCAAATCACCTTTTTCGATATTGACGATAACATCAAAATTTTCATCAGAACGGTATTTTCTGCGAATAAGTGTGCGAAAAACATCTTCCAAAATACGAATCATCGTAGGACGGTCAATGCGCTTTAATCTTGCAAAGTCTGCAAAAGACTCTATTAATGTTGTGGTTTCTATACTCATTGTATTTTATTTTTTCAAACAGCTTGGAAGCTATTTACTACTTTATTTTTTCTTAAATGATATTTGTACGTATGCTACTTTTACCTCTTCGAAATGAATAGTAGCAGGTTTGTATTTTGTCTTGAGTTTTGCTTTTTTTCCTTCGGCTACTTCATATTCTTCAGTAATTTGAAAAATGGGTTTGCCTTCTTCGTTTTCTTCAATAGATTGTAGCTTACCTACTTTTTTTGTTCCATCTTTGAATTCGAATTCTAAAGTACGTCCTACATGTTGAGGATATTGTCTAAAGATATGCAATCCATAATCTACACCAGGAGAGGTAACTTCTAAATTATAGGGTTTGTCTTCTCCGTTTTCATCTTTTCCAAACAAATCATCTTCTTCAAAATAAGCTCCTACCTTTCGACTTACATTGGCACAATCAGCAATTCCGACACCTTCATCTCCATCAATAATTAGGATTACTTTAGGAGTTCTTGTTTTTGAAATTTGAATTTCTAATAAAAAAATATGTGTTGAAAGTGCATAGTCAAAAAACTCATTTCCTTCTTGACTTGCTTGTGGAGAGGTTGCTTTTTGAATAAAATTACTTATTTTTTCCTTAATAGAATTAATACTAGAATTGATTTGCTCTGTTTTTGAATCGGACATATAATAAAGTTAAAAGTTAGATTTCAGAAGTCAGAAGTAAAAAACACTATACAAAATATAATAAAACGAAAATGGAAGGCTTTTTCTGCCTTCCATTTGTTTTGTTTTTTTAATTTGGTACAAAAATACAAAAAACCCTTTTGTTTTGCAAATTTTTAGAATTTACGAACAGGGTTTTCTTATAAAAGATATTTGATCTCTTTTTGTATTTAGACCTCTACTTTCAACTTGTAGTTGTTGGTGTCGCTATCACTAAAATACCAACAATATAAGAATGCTCTAATTTTACTAAATGATGTACTTTTAATTAAATCGGAACTTCAATGAAAAAAGTAGTTCCAACTCCTTCTTCTGTTTCAAACCAAATTTTGCCATTGTGTTTGTCTATTATTTTTCTGGTAATATCTAATCCCAAACCACTTCCTTCTCCTATGGGTTTGGTGGTAAAAAAGGCATCAAATACTCGGTCTTGAATTTTCTTTGGGATTCCTCCTCCTGTATCTTGAATCGAAACAAGTACTGTTTTATTACTTTGATTTTCAGTTGTTTTAGTAGAAACGATTAATTTCCCTTTGCCTTTCATGGCTTGAATAGCATTATGAATAAGATTTGTCCATACTTGCATTAGTTCGTCTGGGTATCCTAAAAATGACGGAACATAATCAAAATTTCGCTTTATATCAATCCCTTGTTTGATTTGATTATGATATAATATTAGTGTAGTTTCTATACTTTGATTCAAATCTACCTCTGATTTTTCTTCGGAATGGTCTTGACGAGCAAAATTTTTGAGAGCAAAAACTGTTTTTGCAGCCCTTTTGGTAGCTTCTTTTATGGTTTGATTGCTTCTAATGACAGTAGAGAGTTGATAAGCTGTTTCGAAAACTTCTTCTTTATTTTTGGTTTGTAATAATAACTTTATCAATTCCTTTTCTTTGTACATATTCATATCAGCTATCAAATCTGCATACTCATCTACCTCTGTAAATCCTAGCTCCTCTAATTCTTCTATTAAATCATACTTTACCGTTCGTTGATCTCTTGTAGATAACAAATCTGTTTTTTTAGATGCTATTTCTACAAATTTATTAAAAACAGATACCATTTTGTCATCTAATGTTTTGAGGAAATTAGGCAGATTGGGTACTGTTTCTAACAAAATATTTTCGATACTATCAGCCGAAGAACGAATTGCTCCCAACGGTGTATTTATCTCGTGTGCAATATTAGCAATAAGCTGTCCCAAACTAGCTAATTTTTCGGATTGAATAAGCTGTTTTTGAGTAAATTGAAGCTCTTTGTAGGCATTTTCTATTTCTGTTTTCTGTTTTCTTAATTGTTCTTGTGTGGTTTTTAGTTCCTCCAAATTTTGTTTTAATTCTTTTTCTGATGCTTGTAAGACTGTATTATTTTCTTGAATGGTAAGTGCTTGATTTTGAATTTGCTTGCCTTGTTGTTCTCTGTCTTTAGATTTTTTGTAGTAGGAATATCTATCTCTATCCAGTAAAAATGTAAATACAAAAGATAAAATTATGGCACTTGCCAAATCATTAAGACTGTACCTCGAAACATCAGTCATTATATTTACATCTAAAATCAGTAAAGTCGTAAAAAAACAAATAATAGCAAAAATCATTACGCTATAATAAACAATCATACGAAGAGGTACAAATAAAGAAGCTACCAAAACCATACAAAAACCTCCCATATAAGATGGATCTCCCTTGGTAAGTCCTGTGATAATAGCTGTACTAATAACAGCATACGCTCCTAGCACACTCATCAAATAGATAGATTTTTTTCTAAAAAATGGAATCCAATACAGACAAAAAATAGTAAAACTCACTACTGATAAACCAATTCGTAGATAAAAAATCCCTTCTACATTTGGATATAACTCTGCATCTAAAGGAATGTAGCCCAACCAAATAAAAATAAAAACTAAACTAACGAGTGGCAAAAGTCTTGCACACTGGTAGCTTTGTTCTTGAAAGTAAGTATCTGGATACTGCCTATTTTCATCTCCATAAATGATAAGACGCAGTATGTTTTTTATATTGTTCATTTGTTAGATGAGTCGGTCATTCGACAAAAAATTCGTTCTTATTTCCTTTTTAGTTTCAAATTGGAACAATCACAAATTCAATTCATTGGCTTTCAGTCAGTTATTAACTCAAAAATAGTCCTTTATTTAATTCCTTTTGGAGCTTTTGTACCTATACCTTTCATAGCAACTAGGAGGCTATTTTTTTGTTTTTTTGCTAGAAATATAAACTACTCTCTTATTTTTTTATATCAATGCTTTTTTGATGTAAAAAAACAGAATTAAATACAAGATTGTCGTTTCTAGAGATTAATTGATAGTGAGCAATGACTTTTTGCCTAAGCACTTTTAATTAAATCCCTAAGTAGCTTCAAGACTTTTAAAGCTACTTAGAGGAAAGTATCAATTTTTCAATACTTCATTTACTTTATCTACTAAGTCATTTTTATTCCAAGGCTTAGAAATAAAATACTTTAGATTTGAGTTTTTGAACGCATTTTGAACAGCATCATTTTCAGCCTGTCCAGAAAGCATAATTTGAGCTACATTTGGAAAACGGTCTTTTACTTTTACTAAAAGTTCATCGCCTTTCATTTTTGGCATCAACCAATCTGTAATCACAAGAAGTGTATCAATATTCCTTTCTCCTAAAAATTCTATAATTTCTAGTGCTTCTTCTCCACTTTCAGCCGTTTCGATAACAAACTTCCCATCAAAACTTTGGTTAAGTTGTAGTTTCAAACTCATGAGTATCATTGGGTCATCATCTACACAAAGTATTGCTTTATTTGTTTTTTTCATAATTTAAAAATTGTTAGTTTATGTTTTTTTCAAACAAAAGTAAGTAATTTAATTATCTCCTGATTTTTATTACTTTAAAGAAAGACAAGTAAAAAATGTAGTTCCAACTCCTTCTAGGGAATCAAATCACACTTTTCCATTGTGTTTTGCTATATTTTTTTTATAATCTTGAGTCTTGTATAATATAAAGTTTAGAATAAAAACTCTTTTGAGACTAAAACAATGTTCACTTTAGCACACAGTAATAGACAGAATACCTATTGAATTATATTAAGAATAAATGACTGTTTGGTAAGGTATATAATAAACTCTTGTCTATGTGTGTCACTTTGCTGCACCACCACCAACATTCTCCATGTTTTATGGTCATTCTTTTGAATAATGCCTTGTACTTATTAAATCACTTCATTTACTTTATCTATCAAATCTTGTCTTCTCCAAGGCTTAGAGATAAAATATTTTAAATTTGAGTTTTCGAAAGCATTTTGTACGGCTGAATTTTCAGCTTGTCCAGAAAGCATAATTTGTTTGACTGTTGGAAAAAGTGTTTTTACTTTTATCAAAAGTTCATCACCTTTCATTTTTGGCATGAGCCAATCAGTAATAATTAGGAGTGTATCTATGCTTCGCTCTCCCAAAAACTCAATAATTTCAAGAGCTTCTTCTCCACTTTCGGCAGTTTCGATGACAAACTTTCCATCAAAATTTTGGTTGAGTTGTAACTTTAAGCTCATCAAAATCATTGGATCATCATCTACACATAAAATTGCCTTATTTGTTTGTATTTCCATTATATAAAATATTTAGTTTATGTGTGTGTTTTTTATAAAAAAGTGATAAATAATTATTTAAGAATTACAAATATAAATAATTGATTTTTAATTATTTATGACTTTTAATAGGTAGTTCAATAAAGAATGTAGTTCCAACTCCTTCTAGGGCTTCAAACCAAATTTTTCCATTGTGTTTTTCTATAATTTTTCTTGTTATGTCTAGTCCTAACCCACTTCCTTCTCCTACTCCTTTTGTAGTAAAGAAAGCATCAAAAATACGGTTTTGTATTTTTTTAGGTATTCCACCACCACTATCTTGAATGGCTACCAATACCTTATTATCTTCTATACTTGTTTGAATAAATAAGCGTCCTTTATTTTTCATTGCCTGAATGGCATTATGAATGATGTTTGTCCAAACCTGTATAAGTTCATCAGGATACCCCATAAACTCTGGTATTTTGCCAAAATCCCTAGTAATATCTATTCCATGTTTGATTTGATTGTGATAGAGTGTTAGTGTTGTTTCGATACTTTCATTGATATTGACAGTTGCTTTTTCGCCTGTATCATCTTGACGAGCAAAGTTTTTGAGGGCAAAGACAATTTTTGCAGCTCTATCTGTTGCTACTTTTACAGTTTGGTTGCTTCGAATGATGGTAGAAAGTTGATAGGCTGTATGTAAAATCTCTTCAGCATCTCTATTTTTTACAAGAGGTAAAAACAAATCTTTTTCATTTTGCATATTCATATCTATAATAGAATCAGCATATTTATCTGCACCTTCTATTTTCATAGCCTCTAACTCATCTATCAAATTATATTTAATAGTTCTTTTTTCTCTAGTCGAAAGTGTATCTGTTTTTTGAGATGATTTTTTTATAAATTCATTAAAAATATCTAGTGCAGTATTATCTATTTTTTTCAAAAATATAGGTAGTGTAGGTAATGTTTTTTCTAAAATATCTTCAATACTAACAGATGATGAACGAATTGCGCCTAGAGGTGTATTTATTTCGTGTGCAATATTGGCTACAAGTTGTCCTAGACTAGCCATTTTTTCAGATTGAATAAGTTGGTTTTGAGCACTTTGTAGCTCTTCGTAGTTTTGACGTAATTCTTCTGCAGAAGCCTGCAACTCTTCATTTGTATCTTGTACTTTTTGCTCCAATTCTTTTTGTTCTGTTACTTCTTGTACAATTCCACTCCAAAGGATTGTTCCATCTTGATATTTTATAGGCTTTGAGCTTCCTCGTATCCATTGTATTTTGCCATCAATTATTACTCGGATATCAGCATTCCAATTGGTTAGTGTTTCTGCTGATTTTGCTACTGTATTTTGGAAAAACAACTTATCAGCCTCATGAATAGGTGAGATAATTGAGTCTGCATCATCCATAATTTTTTGGGCAGGTAATCCATATACAAGTTCTGAGCCTTTACTCACAACAGGAAAAGATACTTGTCCATCTGGTGTCATCTTAAATTGATAAATCATGGCAGGCACACCATCAAAAATCTGTTCTAAACGTTCTTTTTGAAGATATAATTCTTCTTGTATGGATTGTAGCTCTTCATAGTTTTGTTGTAACTCTTCTTCTGATGCTTGTAACTCTTTGTTTTGTTTTTTAATTAGTATTTCATTCTTTTTTCTTTCTGTAATATCCTCAGCAATTCCTAAAAAACCAATTATTTCTTCATTTTGACGAATAGCACTTATTGTCAAACTGATAGGAAATTTTTCATTATTTTTCTTGACATATGTCCATTCATGTGTATCTGACAAACCTTTTAGAGTTTTATAAGTAAATACTCCAAATCCAACCTCTATATTTTCATTAAATTCTTGACTTAATTCTTCTGCTCGTTTAATAATTTCATTTATATCATGAAACAAAGCAGGTGATTGGATGTCAATCACTTCTTGATCTGAATATCCTAAAGTCTTTTCGGCTGTAGAATTAAAAGATGTAATAATTCCATTTGTATCAGTAACAATAAGCATAAGCCCAGCATTGTCTAAGATTGCTTTTTGATAAGTAGCTTGTCTTTCTGCATCTATTTTTTGTTTTTCTAGTTGTTCTTGTGTGGTTTGGAGCTCTTCATAGTTTTGACGTAACTCTTCTTCTGATGCTTGTAGTTCTTCATTTTTGACTTTTATTTCTTGCTCTTGCTTTTTACGTTCGGTAATATCTCTAGAAGAAGCCATCATATATCCCTCTCCATTAATATTTACATACCGAACTCCTACTTCTACTGGGAATATTTCTCCTGTGGTACGATTTTTATTTTCACTTTCAATGTTCAACCCTCCTAATTTTTTGACTTCTTCGACGTGTGCTTCCCAATCTCCTTTTTCTTTGAAAATAGCTTCTAATTCTTGTACAGAATATCTTGAACACTCTTCTGAACGAATTCCGAATCTTTCTCCAGCTACCTTATTCATATAAACAAATTTTCCATTTGCTCTTGAGGCTTGTATAGCATCTTGAGAATTATCAATCAGTGCCTGAATCAAAAGGAGTTGCTCTTGTATAGTCTGTAACTCTTCATAGTTTTGGCGCAGTTCTTCTTCTGATGTTTGTACTTTTTGATAAGCATCTTCTACTTTTTGCTTTTGTATTACTTCTTCAGTAATGTCTTGTACTGTCCCTACTAATTTTTCAGGGTTGTCCATAGCATCTCTTACAAGTTCTCCGACAGCTCTATAATGTCTATACTCTTCTAAATTACTTCCTTTCGAACGATACGAAATATCATATTTTTTTATTTTTCCTTCTGCTGCTTGAGTAAGCGTCTCAATAACCTTATGAGCGTCATTTGGGTGTGCAATTTCAATGACTCTTTGCATATCATTGAGTTGATTTTCCCCATAAATGTGAGGCAGGTTATCAGAGTGAGAAAGTCTTTGAGTAGCCAAATCAATCTCATAACTTGCCAAACCAACCAATTTTTCAGCTTTATTGAGTAGTTTTTGTTTTTCTTCTATTTCTCTTTGAATGACAAACATTTGGTCATTGGTAGTCTGTAACTCTTCTGCATTTTGTCTTATTTCTTCTTCTGACGAACGCAACTCTTCATTTTGTGTTTGTTGTTCAAACTGTTTTTCCATAAGTTGAATACTACTATTTCTAAAAATAACAGCCCACCAGCCACAAACAAAAGCCATCATAGCAGCCAAACCAAAATGAAACATCAACTGAAAGGTAGTAATATAATCTACTGTTGCGCCTTCTATGGTTCGTCCACTATATCCAATAAAATAATTAGATAAATTTGCATTTTCTAAACCAAAATCACCTGCATTAGCTTGAAGAATAGCAAGTACACTATGATGCCCAATGGCAAAAATGGTATAAGGAATCATAATACGCCAATCTTGATAAATAATAAGAAAAGCAATATTGGTAAAAAAGAAAAAATGAATTTCTGCCATTCCGTGCATCTGTCCAATAAATTGCAGCATAAAAATCGCATAGACTAAGCTAATAATCATACGAGCATAAAACTTATTGGTCAAAATCTTACGAGCTATAAGATAAAGAGCTGCTATAATAACAGTATTAGCTCCTGTAAATGCCCAAGTATCATAAACAGGGACAAAGAATAGTCCTAATACACCAAACATAATAACAAATTTATCTGATATTTTGTCTGCTTTTTCTTGTACGTTGGCTAGATAAGTTTCCAACTCCAATGCTTGAATAGTTCGTTTTTTATTACGAGAGTTTATATTTTTTTTCATAGAAAATTGATTTTCTAAATTTATTTTTGCTAATAGAACTTATGAACAACTACAAATGCAATTTACTGATTAACAAAGCATTACACACTCAAAAAACAGTGACTTAATTTATCTTCCCTAACATTCTATTATTTTATTTGAAATAATCTTCTGGTAGTTCACAACCATAAGCCTTATCAGCTAATTCTCCAAAGTCAGGAGGATTTTTGCCTTCTAATAATGCGCCAAGAGCTTGCTCGGCAAAGTTTGTATCTCGGTTGTTGCAATATCTACTGACATTATAATTTCCTTTGTAAAATAATTTGCCTTCACTTGTAATAATTGCAGCTTGAGGTGTTGCGTAAATTCCACAGGCAGCAGCAATCGTATTTTTTTTATCTAAAATGGTTGGAATAGGAATATCATATTTTTCAGAAAAGTCAATAAATTCCATTTCATACTCTGAATCATTGAAAATAATTGCATAAAAATCTATTTCATTACCATATCTTTCTACAAGATAGTTAATATGAGCGATATTAAATTTAGAACAAGGACAAAAAGGACTAAAAAAATGAAGGAAAATAGGCTTTTGTGTAGTCTTTATACTTTTTTTTGATTGAAAGTCAGAAAATTGAAGTAAAACCTCATTAGAAATTTGTTTGCCCACAAAAACTTCTTGATAGCCTTCTGGTACAGGTGTAGGGAGTAAATACTGCCATTCTTGCCACCAAAAAGAAGCAAAAACAACTCCTATAAGCCCAAAACAGGCTGCTAGAGCTAATCTTTGAAACCATTTTGTTTCTACTATTTCTTTCATGGATATTATGTGTAATAAGGGAAAAGGGAAAGGATGCTAATAAATATTCAAACCTAAAATAAAGGGATAGGTTAATAATTTATTTGGTCATAAAAATCAATTATAAAGCCAATTTTCTCACTCTTTAGTTTTTTGAATATTTAAAAAATGATGTAACTACTTACCACAAACAATCTATATTTTTACCCCCACCACAAGTACATCATCTCTTTGGTCATAATTTTTTTTCCAATTATCAAACATATCACTTAACTCTTGCAGTTGTTCTTCTGACGATTTTTCACTTATGTTTTGATACAATGCCTTTAGATTTTGGCTCATAAAACGCTTGTTTTTACTTCCTCCATTTTGGTCTTCATACCCATCTGAATATAAATAGATTTGAGTACCAACTTGTACTTTAAACTCATGTTTGGTATAAGTTGCATTTTGTTTCCCATCTACTGATGACTTATCTCCTTTTATATATTTAAGTTCATTGTTCTGTATAATACAAAGAGGTCTTTTTGCTCCTGCAAAACACACTGTATTTGTTTTTTTATCTATAACACAGATAGCTACTTCCATTCCGTCATGAGTACTTTTTTGTTTTACATTCCAAACCTCTCCTATAACTGTATTCATTTTCTCCAAAATTTTTTCAGGCGAATAAATTTTTTGCTCTAAAATAGCTCTATTGAGTAATTGATGTCCAATCAAAGACATAAAAGCACCAGGAACACCATGCCCTGTACAATCTGCTACAACAATAATTATCTTATCATCTGCTTTTCTACACCAATAAAAATCGCCACTTACAATGTCTTTTGGTCTGTAAAAAACAAAATGATTAGGAATAAATAAATTAAGATAATCAGAGTTAGGCAAAATAGCAGTCTGTATGCGCTCTGCATATCTGATACTATCTTGAATTTGTCTGCTTTGATGTCTGATTTGTTTGTTGCTATAATACATTTCAATAGCAGACTCTATCGTCATGATAAGGTCATATTTATCCCACGGTTTTGAAATATACCTGTATAAATGGGTTTTATTAATAATATTGGTAATTCCTTCAATACTAGCTTCCCCTGTTAGAAGAATTTTCATGGCAGTAGGCAAACGTTTGTGTGCTTCTATTAAAAACACATCTCCACGCATTTGAGGCATAATATAATCTGAAATAATAACAACAATCTCTTTCCCCTTACTTATCAAAAACTCAATGGTTTCTAACCCTTCTTGCCCACTTTCGACGGTCTCAATAATCATAGAATCAGAAAAATATTTATACAACTCTTCTTTTAAACTGTTTAATATAATCGCCTCATCATCAACACAAAGAATAACTTTATCCATCATAGTATAAATAAATTTAAAGAATACTTTAAAACCCCTTAAATTAACTAAAAACTATAAAAAAAGCAAGTTTTTAGCATTATTTCCTTTTGAAAATAGAGCTATTTATTTAACACACCTAGCTAAATCCTGTTCATCTTTTAAGAATACAAATTAAACAAAAAAAATTACAATTTTATCCCCAAAACAAGAATATCATCTATTTGGTCATAACTTCTTTTCCATACATTAAATGTTGTAACTACTTCTTCTAATTGCTCACTAGATTCTTTTGTCTCTATTTTTTGAAATAATTCTCTAAGAGTTTTACTCATAAAACGTTTATTATCTTTTCCTCCAAATTGGTCTTGATAACCATCTGAATAGAGATATATTTGGGTATTAGGTTTTACTTCAAACTCATGTTTAGTATAAGTAGCATTTTCTGTTCCATCTATTCCTACTCTATCTCCTTTTATATAATTCAATTCATGATTTTGAATAATACAAATTGGTCTTTTTGCTCCTGCAAAAGAGATTGTATTTTTTTCTTTATCAATTACACAAATAGCCATTTCCATTCCTTCATGAATACTTGCACGCTCTTGATTCCAAACAGCTCTTATGGCTCTATTTATATTTGTTAAGATTTTTTCTGGTGAGTATATTTTTTTATCAACGACGGCACGATTGAGTAATTGATGTCCAATTAAAGACATAAATGCCCCTGGAACTCCATGCCCTGTACAATCAGCAACAGCGATAATTGTTTTGTTATTCTCATTTCTACACCAATAAAAGTCTCCACTAACTACATCTTTTGGTTTATAAAAAACAAAATGTTTGGGAAGTAACTCTGAAAGATAATTAGAAGATGGCAAAATAGCCGATTGTATGCGTTCGGCATATCGAATACTAGACTGTATTTGCTTGTTTTGGAACTTTAATGTTTTGTCTTTATAGTAATTTGCGATGCCCGATTCTACTGTCATTATCAAATCTTTTGTACTCCACGGCTTTGAAATATACCTATATAAATTAGTTTGATTCACAGCATTGGTAACTCCCTCAAGACTAGCTTGCCCTGTCAAAAGAATCTTGACACAATTAGGAAGCAAACGATGCGCTTCTATCAAAAACTCATCGCCACGCATTTGAGGCATAATATAATCCGAAATAATAATAACAATTTCCTTTCCTTTTTCTCTAAAGAAATCAATAATTTCTAAGCCCTCCTCTCCACTTTCAGCTACTTCTATAATCATAGTGTCAGCAAAATGTTGAGATAGTTCTTGTTTCAAACTATTAAGGATAATAGGTTCATCGTCGATACATAGAATAATTTTTTTATCCATTTTGAAAGTTGAGTATTCTTTTTTGTAGGGTAAGTAAATGTTAATATACTATATTTTATTTGATAAAAATAGTTTTTCATCGAATAAATAGCTAAAAGTTAATTCCTTATCTTTTTACTTATTATTTATTTTTTCATTTATAAAATGGGCTGCTTGCTCTGCTCCATCTGTTGTGAGAAATAGAGAAGCATGTTGAGAAAAAGATTTTTGTCTCTCAAAAAGATTTTTCAAATTATCTATCAAACTAGCTGCAATTTGACTCTCTTCTAAAAATAAAGCAGCCTTTGCATCAAAAGCTCGTTTTGCTCTTCCGTATTGGTCATCATATCCTCTAGCTTTTGGAATAAAAATAGTTGGAATTTGACACGCTAAAAGTTCGTGAAAGGTATTATAACCTGTCGCTGAAATAGCAAAGTCTAAGGCAGGCATCAATTCCATAAGTGGAAAATGAGAAAATGAAATAGTAGAAGCAGGAAGTTTTGAGAAAATTTCTTTAAGCTCGTTTGTAGAACTTAAAGGAGGGTTAGGAACAAACAAACGTATTTTTTTTTGTCGCAATAAAGAAGAGGAATTCAAAATCAAATCAAAAATTTGTCTATAATTTTCTGTTGTGGTAGTATCTCCTCCTCCTCCAAGATTAATCAAAAGTAAGTTTTCGTCTTCCTTTACTCCCAAGTTTTTTCTAATTTCTTCTCTTGATTGAAGTTCTGATTTTTCTCGTATCAAAATTTCATTACTCCAAAACAAATCTTCTTTCTTTGAGATTGGAACAGGAATTTTTGTACTTCCTTTACTGTGTGGAGCAATAATATAGTCATAAAAATTTTGCATTTCTACTTTGTTTTTATCCATATTCATTTGCTCTCTATGAATAAAAAACTTCTTCCATTTTAAAGGTAATCCCAAAACAGAAAGTAAATCATTCATCGAACCCAATGGAAAAGTATCTACTACCAAGCCCACAGGACGATAGGTATTTACAATCGAAGTCAATATTTCGGAATATGAAATAGCCAAATTTCGTTTTAAAAGCTTTGTTTCTCTAGCAATCGTTTTGCTAGGAACTTTATAGTAAGCAAACCCTTCTTGATACAATAAATTAGAACCCTCCGAAGAAGTAAAAAATAAAGGAATAAGTGAAGAATCTTGCTTTTTGAGCTGACGAGCAATAGCCAAACAGCGAGTGAGATGTCCCAATCCCAAACCATTGACTGTATAAAAAAGTACGTATTTCATAAGTAGAGTTTTGTTTTTCCAAGGGTTTCTTATAAAAAATATTTCTACTTTCAACTTGTAGTTGTTGGTGTCGCTATCGCTAAAACATCAACAACAGCATTTTTATTTTTTATAAGAAAACCCTGTTTGTTTTTCCGAAACTACTAAAAAAGTGTACAATTCAAAAATTCCTTTTCTAATAAATGGTGTTTTTAAATTTTGTATTTTTGTAAATTATTAATTGATTAAAAATCAAATCATTTTTTCTAAATTTGAAATTCATTAATCACTAATAATTTATCACTAACCACTATATAAAGATGAATTATTTTATCACAGGTGCAACAGGTTTTTTGGGAAGTTATTTGGTAGAAGAATTAATTACCAAAAATAAGAATCAAGAAAATCCAATCAAAATAATTGCTTTAAAACGAGCAAATAGTAAAATTCCTTCCAAACTACAATCTTATCCTTCTTCAGTCTTGGAATGGGTAGATGGTGACTTGTTAGATGTTGTGTTTTTGGATAAAATTACAACAGGAATAGATAGAATAATTCATGGTGCAGCTCTTGTTTCTTTTGACCCAAAAGACAAAAATAAAATGCAAAAGACCAATGTAGAAGGCACAGAAAATATAGTAAATGCTGCTTTAGCCAATAATGTAAACGTTTTTTGTCAGATAAGTTCGATTGCTGCACTTGGTCAGCCATTGGCATCACAACAAAATAAAAATCTTAAAATAAATGCGAATAATAAAACCAATGAGCTTACCTTCATAGATGAAAAAGCACGTTGGACACCTGAATATACAGGTTTTAGTGCTTATGCCTTCACAAAACACTTGGCAGAATTAGAAGTGTGGAGAGGACAAGCTGAAGGACTTGATGTAATGATAGTAAATCCTTCTTTTGTTTTGGGTTATGATGAAAATGGCAGAAGTAGTACCGTTTTGATTGATTATATAAAAAGTGAAAAACCATATTACGGAAGTGGTTTTAGTAATTTTGTAGATGTGCGTGATGTTGCAAACATGACAATTTCACTTTTAGAAAAATCGGATTTATATAATGAACGTTATATTTTGAATGGAGGGACAGTGGCTTATTCTGAACTAATGTCAAAAATTGCTGTCACATTAAACAAAAAACCACCTCGCAAACCCATTCCAAATTGGATAAATAAATATGGTTGGAGATTGATTAAAGTATGGAGTTTTATTAGTGGCAAATCGCCTATTATTACAAAAGACTCTTTAGAATCAGCAAGTCGTACCACTACTTATTCTAACAACAAAATAAAAAATAGCTTGGATACAGATTTTAGAAGTTTAGAGGATACTATTGAATGGATTGGAGAGAAATATCATGAGTAACTTGTCTCTAGTCGTATGATAACTCTTTTCTTTTACCTTTGCTGAAGTAATAATTATTTCAATCAATCTCACAAATTTCATATCTTGAGGTTAATTCCATTTTTATACAAAAAACGTATTCTCAGTTTCTGTGTTTTAGAGCCATTGAGTTTTATTACACTTAACCTCAAAAATTATGAAAACAACTATTTTCTCTCTTACTTCATTTCTTTTTATTCTGCTTTTTTCTGCTTGTGGAGAAAACAGCAACTCTACTTCCCAAACAGATATCAACAACGAAGACTCTGTGACTAATCAAGCACTTGAAATAAATCATACAGATGCTGCTATAAAAAAAATTACTTATGAAATCTTTACAGATAGTGGAACTGTTGATTTGCCAAAAATAGAACCCTCTATGCCTGATTTTGGAGCTACTTTTAAAGAACAACTTTTAGTAGTTACAGAAGTGCCTAGTCAGACCAATTTGGAAGCAATTCAAGCCATTTTACAGAAAAAACAAAACTACTCTGGAAATCCAAAAGAAGCATTAGCAAAAAAGAAAAAAGAATATTTTGATTTTTATATAGATGCTAATTCAGAAGAAATTATAGGAATGTCAGCAGATTGGGAGCAAAATAAAACTATAAGTGTTGTTTATAATGATAATTATTTTACAACAATTGGTTTTTATTTAGATGAATATGGAGGTGGCGCACGTTCTTACTTTTCAGACTCTTATTTAGTTTTAGATTTGAAAAACAGTAAGCAAATTACTTTATCAGATATTTTTGATGAAAATGGAGTTGCCCAACTTACAAAAAAATTAACAAGCCAAGCACTAGAAATGGCACAAAAAGAAGGAGCTTCTTCAATGAAAGATTATGGATTTTTAGTGAAAGAGATAAAGCCAACGGAAAGATTTATAATTACTGATAAAGGTATTGAGTTTACTTATCTTCGCACTGAAATAGTCATTGGTTCTATGCCTTCGCCATCTTTTTTTGTTAGTTGGAGTGATTTAAAGGATATTGTAAAAAATGACTCTCCTGTACGTTCTTTGATGACGTAATAGGTTGAGATTTTTTATTTCAGTCAATTAAGATTGATTTTTGCACTAAATTTACCAAAAACCAGTACAAAGCAACATCAATTTAATGAATAAAAGCCAAATCACAGACGGAATAATTTACCTCAAAACACTTACTTTCAAACGTTTTTGGAATGGTGTTTTGCTTTTGTTTAGTTATTATGTTTCTAAAATTACAAAGAAAAATTATCAAAAAGGATTTCCGATAAGTATTGCCTTTGAGCCTACGACAACTTGCAATTTGAAATGTCCTCATTGTCCGTCTGGATTACGTCAGTTTTCTCGCCCTACTGGAAATGCTACCAATGCTATTTTTGAAAAATTATTGAGTGAAGTTTCGCCTTATCTGACCTATCTTATTTTTTATTTTCAAGGAGAACCTTATATAAACAAACACTTTTTGGATTGGGTAAAACTGGCAAGTCAGAAAAATATTTATACAGCTACTTCCACAAATGCCCATTATCTGACAGAAGAAGTGGCAGAAAAAACAGTTCTTTCTGGACTTTCTAGGCTAATTATTTCGCTAGATGGTGCAAATCAAGACACCTATCAAAAATATAGAATTGGAGGAAATATAGATAAAGTTTGGAAAGGAATCGAAAATGTAGTGGCATTTAAGAAAAAACACAAGAGCAAAACGCCTTTTATTATGCTTCAATTTATTGTCTTCAAACACAATGAACACGAAATAGAACAAATAAAAGCAATCGGAAAAGAACTAGGAATTGATAAGGTCGCTATCAAAACAGCACAAATTTATGACTATGAAAATGAAACTGATTTTATTCCAAATAATGAGAAATATAGTCGCTATAAAAAAGACAAAGAAAAGAATAAGGTAACTCTAAAGAATAATTTAGAAAATAGTTGTTGGAAAATGTGGCATTCTTGTGTTGTTACGTGGGATGGGAAAGTTGTTCCTTGTTGTTTTGATAAAGACGCAACCCATCATTTGGGCGATTTAGAGAAATATTCTTTTAATCAGATTTGGCAAAATGAAACCTATTCAACTTTTAGAAACTCATTATTACAATCAAGAAAAGAAATTGATATTTGTAAAAATTGTACGGAAGGAACAAAAGTTTGGGCATAAAAATTATGGTGGTGTAGTAAAATTAGCTTTGCTGTTCGAATGTGTTACAAACAAACATCTATTTTTAAAAAATAACCAAAAACTCTCAACGTAAAACCAAATCATTACGTTCTACTTTTAATATACCTCAAAAAAATGTATATTCTATAATTGCTATCCTATTAAAATTAAGCTACAAATTACTGTATGCCCTCTCAAAATCGTTCACGAAATAACTCTTCTGGAAGAAATAAGATAAGGTATGAATCTTGGCGAAGACGCAATGCACGTCGTACATTTCGTTTTATCAATAGCCTTGTTTTGGTTATTTCGGTAATTTCTTATTTGTCGGTGCTTGTTTCTCCTGAATATTTTTGGCTTTCGGGCTTTGTTTCGATGCTAATTCCTTTTTGTTTGATAGCCAATATATTTTTTGTTTTTCTATGGTGGTGGCGCAAACGTTGGTATGCCCTTTATTCTCTATTTGTTTTAATTATTGCTTTTCCTTTTTGGCAAGCCAGTATTAGTTTTGGTGGAATATGGCAAGAAGATATAGCAAAAAACAAAAACTATGTATCTGTTTTGTCTTATAATGTCCGAGAATTTGATGTCTATCAACAACAAGATAAACAATACAGTAGGACAAAAAGCACGATTGAATGGATAAAAAATGACACTTCGGATATAAAATGTATTCAAGATTTTTATAATTCAGAAAGTGCAGAGGTATTCAATACTAGAGAACAATTATCACAGGAAGATACAGAAAACCTGCATCATTTTTATGCTCGTTATACATCAGCCAATCACAATAGAGGGCAATTTGGAATTGCTATTTTTTCGAAATATCCATTTATTAATAAAGGAGAAGTTCCCTTTAAAGTCAGAACAGATAATGGTGCTATTTTCGTTGATATAGTAAAAGGAAAAGATACAATTCGGATTTATAATGTTCATTTGGAATCAATGAGTATTAATCAAAATGAGCTCCAACTGATTGATAAACCTGAAGAAACATTTTGGTATGCAGGAAAACGCTTAAAAAAAGGTTTTTCAATGAGAGCTGGACAAGTTCAAGCCATTGCAGAACATGTACAAAAAAGCCCTTATCCTGTTATTTTGTGTGGGGATTTGAATGATTTACCGTATAGTTATACTTATTTCAAACTTCGTCGAAATCTCAAAAACTCATTTGAAAGTAAAGGACTAGGTACAGGCTTTACCTTTAATGGAAAATTATTCTTTCTTCGAATAGATAATCAATTCTATGATAATGAAAAACTAGATTGTATTCATTTCAATACACATAGAGAAATTTCTTTTTCAGACCATTATCCCATCAAAGCAATTTATGAGATAGAATAAGATTGAAAAATATAAATAACTGACACAAAATAATTTATAGAAAGCCAAAAATGTTTTAACTTTTTAAACGTTCATTCTTTATTTTTGCTTAAAAAAAGCGTTATTTGTAGTATGAAAGAAGAAAAAAAAATTATAGAAGTAAAAGCAAAACTCAATTTTGAGGAATATCTCCGATTAAACTTTTCATTGCTCTTACGTAGCAAAATGGTTTGGTTGAGTATTTTTTTAGCTACCATGTTAGTCGTGATGCTTTTAGAAAAGCGTATTATGGATGGTCAGTGGGCAGATTCAGACCTGAAATTAGGTTTACTTGTGAGTTTGATGGTCATCTTATTTTTAGTTTTGCCTATACTGACTTATTTGAGAACGAAGAGTTATTTTGAAAAAAACCCTTCCCTTTCCGAACTAACAACCTTTTACTTTGAACCAGAACGCATCGAAGTAGTTACCTTAGAGAGCCATACTACACTTACTTGGAGAAGAATTTATAAAATAAGAGAATTCAAACACTATCTACTTATTTATCAAAATAGACATATTGTATATGTAGTACCCAAAAAGTCGTTTGATTCTGTTTCAGATATGGAAATAATAAAAGATATGATTCGTACCAAAACCAAATTAGGACACAAACTAAAAAGCTAAACTATCAACTATCTATTAAATAACTGATAATCAACAAGGAATCAACATCTAGTTTTTTGGAATAAGTGTTTTTCATTTGTTATATTTAGCTCAACTTTTTTACTCAAAAATATGCTTTGTTCTGTTTCTACTTTTGGTTTAGTTTTACTTTTTTTGATTGTAGGTGCTTTTTTTGCTCTAATTGCTTTGAGTATTGGAAAATTTTTTCGTCCTCATAATCCAACACAAGAAAAACTGACTACTTATGAATGTGGAGAAGAGACTGTAGTCGGAAATTGGGGAAAGTTCAATATTCGTTTTTATTTAGTAGCATTAGTTTTTGTGCTTTTTGAAGTGGAAATTATATTTTTATTTCCGTGGTCACAAATCCTAACAGATTCCAAACTACAACTCTTCGAAAGTAACTGGAAAATTTATGCGTTTATAGAAGGATTATTATTTATTCTTATATTAGTACTTGGTTTGGCTTATCTTTGGAAAAATAATCTCTTAGATTGGCAATTTGATTCTTCATTAAAAGATAAAAAACAAGTGAATCTATCAGAGAATTTTAAACCCTTTCAACAAGGCGCAAACGAAGAATTAACCACTAAAAAAGAGAATAAAGAAATCGTTCCTAGTTCTCTTTATCAAGAAATAAACATACGCTACGAATAATAAAATGAGTATTTAACTTAAAAACAGTATCTCATTTTAATCAAAAATCGACATTTAATAATTTTTCTTTATTATCCATAAATTATGAGTTGGATTAAATTACTTCTTAGCTTAGGTACTGCTTTTACTGTTTGCCTACTTCTTATTCCAGAAATCATCAAAATTGCTAATGCTCGTAACATCCATGATGTACCCAACGAACGAAAAATTCATACTGGAAAAATATGTTCGTTTGGAGGAGTCGGAATTTTCTTTGGTTTTATTATTTCTACTCTAACATGGTCTTTTGTAGATATGACTCTCAATATGGAGTTTTTGCTTGGAGCTGTTTTGGTAATGGTCGTCGTGGGTATGCGAGATGATTTTTTACCTTTGAGTGCTTTTTGGAAATTGATAGGACAATTTGTAGCAATTACTGTTCTTTTGATTGGAGATATTCGGATTTTTTCTTTGTATGGTTTTTTGGGTGTACACGAATTACCACTTATTTTTAGCTATTTAGTTACAGGTTTTATTGTAATCGTAATTACAAATGCCTTTAATTTAATTGATGGAATTGATGGACTAGCTGGCTCAGTAGCCTTGATTGTCTTTAGTTTCTTTGGGCTTTGGTTTGCTTTAGAAGGAAGTTTGGCTATTTCGGCTATGTGTTTAGCTGTTTTAGGAAGCGTAGGAGGCTTTTTATATTATAATTATAGCCCTGCCAGAATTTTTATGGGTGATACAGGTTCGTTGATGCTTGGCTTTTTAGCTACTGGTCTTCTGATTATTTTTCTCAATAAAAATGCTGCTTTACCTACTACTAGTGATTTGCACATTATAGCTCCTTTGTCTCTACTTTCAGCTCTGATGGTTTATCCACTTTTTGACACTATTCGTGTTTTTATGTTGAGAACTTTGGCTGGCCGTTCGCCTCTTTCTCCTGACCGTAATCATATTCACCACCTACTTTTAGATATTGGTTGTAGTCATTATTATATTGTAGGAATAGTCATTTTCTTAAATATTCTATTTGTCTTCCTATTTACTTTTATTGGACAAAAGGGTTATTTATCTGATAATTGGCTTGTTCCAATTATCGTCTTGACAGCTAGTAGTTTAGCATTTTATTTACACCAAAAAGTCAAACGAAGAAGGGAAGTAGTCAATATTTAAAAAAATAAAAAAGTCAGTATATAATTCTATTAGATACTGACTTTTTTACCATTATATTACTTTTCTTCAACTTGATATTCTTTCAACCATTCTTTAGCTTCTTCAAGGCTCTCAAAAAAGTGCATCGTATATGTGTTATCAGTCATATCTTTGCCTATTTTTTTGACAGCAAGCTGATTAAATATATCTTTAGACATTACCACAGCAGCTATCCTAACTCCAGCACCTAAAAGGCGAGGAAACCAATCTTCATTTGTCCATTTTTGGTCTTCAGGTGTAATTGCCCCCATTTCAACCATATTAGCAAGCCATCTAATGACCTTTTTTTCTTTTACTTTCTCCAAACCTGTATTCATTCCCTGTTTGTACTTTTGAGAAGTAGCAAAACCAGTCCATTGCATGTGAATACATTCTACTTCTTGGTCGTGATGAATAGTAAGATACTTTTCTTCAAATAAAGGCATAGGTGTTTTTTTTAATTAAAAAATATTAAGTTTTTTTGAATATTAGCTTCTACTTTTTGTTTGTCTCTGATAAATATCAATGTAAAAGCGAAATAAAGTATAAATTTTAGCTTCATATTGTACTTATAAAGTTTTCTTGTAGAAATTAAAATTGCTGTATCTGGTTGATTTTTAGATTTATACGGCAATTATATTTGGCAAAAGCTCTAGATTTTTTTGACCTAAATAAATATAGGGCTTTATAAAATATATTACAATCAATGATAAAAAACTTTAAGGAAAAAGTAGTGTCTTTAATAAAAAAACAGTCCAAATTTGAATGACATGAAAGAGTTTAGAACTGATTTTTGACTCTTTCATTTTCAGTTAAGATTAAATATATTTTTAATTCCTAATTTGTATTTGAAGAACTACTCACTATATTTTTTCCACAAAGCAGAACGATATTTTTTGGTTCGTTCCAAGTATTTTCGCAGTCATTTCTATCCATTTTTCACGCTTTCCTATCAAATTCTGCACCTGTAATGACATTTGGATCGGTACAAGAAGCCTATCAAAATAACAGATTTAATACTGATAATGAGTAACTAAACAGTTTCCTGCTACTATTTTTTTAAATGATTAATTTTTTGTATGTTAGCAATTAGTTAATTATATTAATCAATAATTACTTATTTTTTTTATATGCAAAAGAATATTTATCCCTACTTATTCTTTATTCATCTTTACCCTTATATTATCATGAAAAAAATTATGTATAGCCTAGAACGTATCGTTTTGATACTTTGTTTTTTGGCTTTTGTTAGTTCTTGTCAAGAGCAAGAAAAAGAGATTTTAGAAAACCCTAAAGATTCTCAAACAGGGCTTGCTCTCAATCAGCCTTATGAATATGTAAAAGTAATTCAGCCCGAAAATTACGAATTATTAGTCAGAATTGATAAAAATTCACTTACTTTTAAGAAGCACAAAACTACCCTACCTTATAAAGTGGGTAACATTTTGGTTTCGAATATCGCTCCTTTAGCTCCTTATGGCTATATGCGTGAGATTGTAAGCATCCGAGAAGAAGGCAATAATTTTGTTTATCAAACAGAAAATGCTACCCTTGACCAAATTTTTGAGAATGCCTATATCCATGAAACGAAAGAGTTTGAAACTAATTCTTATGGAAATGTGGCTAATAAAGTAGAAGTGGACGGTTATCACTTTCTTCGTTTTAATAAACAGTTTCAAAATGGTATTTCCATTCGTGGAGAAGCAAATGTAAAACCTAGTTTTGAGTTTATTTGGGATATGCAAGGAGGAACTGTTCGTCGTACTCGTTTGTATTTGAGAGGTGATTTGAAAGATGTAGAATTAAAAGGGAAGTATGGCGTAGAAAGAGAAGGCAGCTTCGAAACAACATTAGCAGAAGTGCAGCTTCCAGCTATTTCATTTTTTGTAGGTATTATTCCTATTGTTTTTAAAAACAAATTTAAAGTAGATATAGAATCAAATTATTCTGCTAATATGGAATTAAATGTAGGAATGGCTTGTAACACAGGTGATTTTGGAGCTGGTTTAGATTATAACAATGGAAGTTGGTCAAATTTAGGATATAGCAATATTAATTTTAAAGCCTATCGTCCAGAGTTTATTGTAGGAGGTCAAACGGAAGTTTCTGCTCCTTATTTCAAATTAGAGAGTAATCCGTATGGCTTAAAACTATTTACTTTTTATGGTACTGCTCGTCTGAAAAATACATTCAATTACAATGATTATATTTTGAATATACAAACTACTCCTTCTATCCAAGCAGGTGTAAAAACGGCTTTTTTTGGTTTTAATGAAGATTATAATTTTGCTTATGATTTTCCTGCTTATACTTTTTATAATGGTTCTTTAGGAGGTTTGCCTGCTTGGAATGGCACTTTTGTAGGTGTACCAACTCCTCGTTCTGCTTCTATTACTGATATTGCTAATCATTGGGCATATAACGAAATAGCTTATTTAATTGATAACGAGTATTTATCAGGATATCCAAATAATACATTCCGTCCGAATAACTATATAAGACGTGCCGAATTTGCAGCTATGATTTATAGTATTATTCAGCCTTCTATCCAACCTCAATTTGCAAATCGTAATTTTTCAGATATTAGTGGACATTGGGCAGAAGCAAAAATTTTGCATGTTGCTCGTTCTGGTATGATGGCAGGTTATCCAGACGGAACATTCAAGCCAGATAGTCCAATTTCAAGAGCAGAAATGTTTGCAGCTTTATCTAGTCTTACTCCCGGAAATCGTGATTTGAATCGACTTTCTTATTTTGTAGATAATAGCAGTATTGCTCCTTGGGCAAAAAATGCAGTTGCGACATGTCATGAAAATGAATTTATCATTAATTATCCTCAAAAAAATAAATTGAATTCTACTCAGAATGCTTCTCGTGCAGAAGCAGCAGCTACTTTTTATAGAGTATTGGCGTGGAGAGGAAATTTGATTAATCCTTTTGAAAATCCATATTTGGTAAAATAATTTTCACAATTCATTGATAAACCTAAAGTCATTTTTATCATTTTTTTTGATAGAAATGGCTTTTTCATTTCAAATGTTTCATCAAATTTATCTTCTTTATTTCTTCCAAATTTGGTATTTCTTTATAGAAGACTGGATTGTCTTTCAACACTTCAATTTGTTCAATAACTCCTTTGTATTCAATGATATAGTTATTTTCTAAAAAGGTTCTTTTCTTCCGTTCTCCATCTATTTTTTTGTCAGTCTTGATGTTTACAGGCTTATTAATTTCTAAATTATATAATTTAAAATCGCCTTTCTTATTTATTCCTGTATTCCAATAATTCCAATGAAAAAATAACTCAATTTTTTGGGTATTTTTGTTTTGTCTTACCTTGAAAATTTCTAAATCTGTTTTACGAAAAGATAGAGCAGAAAAAACAACTCGTTGCTTCTCCTTTCTATTATAGGTATATCTACCATAATTTGAATTTAATTTACTCAAATTCATTTCATCTTCTTCTGTATAAAAATTACTGTCCAAAAGAATTACTAAATTATCTAAAACTCCTTCATGATTTTGATAGCCATGTTTATTTACTAGAATGGTTTTATTTTCAATTTTGGTAGAAGATTCAATTTCTTTTTTCCATTTTACCCATTCTTTTCTAGTTTCAAATTCTTTGTATTCTTTATCGTAATAATAAGAATTACTGAAAATTTGAATAACATGAAACGGTTTAGAATTGATTTTTGACTGGTTCATTTTTAGTTGAGATTAAATGTATTTTATCAAAACCATCAATCAGAATTTTTAATCCCTAATTTGTATTTGAAGAGCTTACTCACTATATTTTTTCCACAAATCAGGACGACGTTTTTTGGTTCGTTCCATCGCTTGTTGTAACCTCCAATCTTCAATTTTGGCAGCGTGTCCAGAGAGCAATACTTCAGGAACTTCCATTCCTTCCCAATTCGCAGGACGAGTATAAACAGGAGGTGCAAGCAAATCATCTTGAAAAGAATCTGTAAGCGCAGAAGTTTCATCGTTCATCACACGAGGAACTAAACGAATAATAGCATCAGCCACCAAAGCAGCAGGTATTTCGCCCCCCGAAACCACAAAATCACCTACTGAAAGCTCCATTGTAACATATTTTTGACGTATTCTTTCATCTATTCCTTTATAATGTCCACAAATCATCATTATATTTTCCTTTAAAGAATAACTATTTGCCATCGTTTGATTAAATGTAATACCATCAGGAGTCATATAAATAATTTCATCATATTTTCTTTCACTCAATAATTTTTCTATACAAGCAGCTAAAGGCTCTGGTGTCATGACCATTCCTGCACCACCACCAAAGGCATAATCATCAATTCGCCCATGTTTGTCTTGGCTGTATTTTTTGAGGTCGTGAAGAGTTAGTGTTACCAAATTGTTGTCTTGCGCTCTTTGTAAAATAGAATGCCCAATAAAACTTTCGATAAGTTGAGGTAGGCAAGTGATAATATCTATACGCATAAGTTGATTTTTTTTTATAAAGGTTTAATAAAAAACAGCAGTATTTTTTTAAACAAAATACTGCTCGTACTCTCTAATTTTTTCGCTCAATCTGTTGGCTAAATACAGGTTTGCCTTTCCTAATTTCTCTAAAATGATTTTGGCTTCTTTTTGGTATTTCTGTCTTTTTTCTAAGTTCCAATAATAAGGAGGGTCTTTGAGGTTTACGATTCTATCAGCCAATTTTACAAACTGGACTTCTATTGGTTCTTTCAAAAGTTTTTCCAAACTATCATTCATTTGTTCTTCTTTTGGCAACCTTTCATCTTTTGTCATTGCCCAAACACCATTCTTTACAATTTTTCCAAATTGTTTTTCAATCTCTTCTAAAGTAACAGAAGTATCTTCCACTGTATCATGAAGAATAGCAACTAAGACACCTAGATTTTGATTGAGATTTTTGTCATTTGTTTCTTGAAAAGCAAGTAAAGTTTCTGTCATGACTTCGCTGATATGCAAAAAATAAGGCAATTCAGAAGCAGGCATTTTTTGTTCATTGTGTGCTTTGCAAGCAAAATCTAAAGCATCTCTATATAAATCAGCAGTTGAGGTTGAGTTATTCATAGTTTTTTAAAAAAGTGTAAGTTGGTAATAGTAACAAAAATTAATTGTATTTACTTCTGACTTCTAAAATCTGACTTCTGACTTTATAACTTTACACTCATTACCAAAATATCATCAGTTTGTCGTCTTGTTTTTTTCCAACTAATAAGTTCTTTGCTAAAGGCTGAATACTGTTCGACAGTAGAAAGGACACTTATTTTTTCTAAAAACTGTCTAAAGAAACGAGTATAATATTTTCGTTCATTCATTTTATCTCCTCCAAATTGGTCTTGAAAACCATCAGAAGCTAAGAATAAATTATCGCCTTTTTCGTATCTAAAAATACTTATTTTGTATTCTTTTTGTTTTTTCTTTGAAATAAATGAACCTCCAATAGCAAAAGGACTTCCTTTTATGGTTTCAATTTTGCCATTTCGGACAATATACAAAGGCATTTTTGCTCCTGCATAATAAATCACTCGTTCTTCTTCATCAATGGCACAGATTCCAATATCCATTCCATCGTTTCGACGGCTTTTTGGAGTGTGCATTTCTTCCAAATGGAATGTATGACGAACACGCTCATCTAGTTTGGTCAAGATTTCATCAGGTTGCCATGTTCCTCCTTCTGCAATAATTTGATTCAGAAGATTTACTCCCATAATTGTCATCAATGCACCAGGAACCCCATGTCCTGTACAATCTGAAAGAGCAATCATTTTGAGTTTGTTAGGCATATTTTGATGCAACTCATCATCAAAATCTTTTTTCCATAGCGTTTCGAACCAATAAAAATCCCCACTTACAATATCTCTAGGACGATAAAAAACACTTGCTTCATCAAAATTTTCTGCAAAAATTCTAGGTCTTGGCAAAAGCCCTTCCTGTATGCGTTGTGCATAACGAATACTTTGCATTGTTTTGCTATTTGCATTTCGGATTTTAGAGTACGAAGAAGCATTATCTAATGCAATAGCTGTATAAGAAGCAAGCGTTTTCATAATCTCAAAATGCTGATTTGTGTAGGCATTTTTATCAAAACTCTGCACCGAAACCACTCCCAAAACACGTTCTCCTACCAAAAGAGGAATAGCTATTACTGATTTTGGGGCTTCTCCAACAAGAACTTCTATGTTAGGTAAATACTTTTGAATTTCATTTTCTGCATCATTTATAAACAAACTTTCTTTTTTTCTGATAACATAAGCAGACAAATTATTCGGATTATTTGAATCAATTTTTTGCTCAGGCAACAAAACATCATTCTCTACATTATAGGCATAAAGAATCTGTTCTTTATCTGGATAATATAAATCTACTCCAAAAAATGCAGAATCTACTAGCTCATGTACATAGCGATACAAGACGGCAAAAATGGCATCATAATCCAAAGAAGCTGTTATTTCTTGTCCTATGGAAGACAAAATAGAAACAGTACGGTACGAATTTTCTAAGGCTTCGGCTTTATCATTAAGTTCATGAGTACGTTCTTCTACTTTTGATTCTAGCTGCTCATTAGCTTGCATTTGAGATTCCATCATCGAACGCTGTGCATCATTTTTTTCGTTTCTAATTTCTCTTATTCTCACTCCTATTGCAAAAGAAAGTAAAATTACTTGAAGGGCAGCTCCTACTTGTACGCTATACTCTGTAAAAGCATTTAGAGGAATAAAAGAACTTGTCTTTAAAGCAAAAATAACATAACCCAAAATATAAACTGAAAAACCACTAATAAAAAACCAAGCAGATGTATTTCCTCTCAAAATAGCACTTGTTCCTGTTATCAGAAGTACTATTGCCGTTGCAGCAGCCGAAAAGTTGGATAAATAAATAGCATATTGATAGGGTAAGAAAATCGTAAGAATGAAAAAACCAAGCTGTACAAATCCAAAAATACGAAGAGCTTTATCAAATTTTTCTAAGAAAACACGAGTATTCAGAAATCTTCTACAAAATAAAACAAGCCAAAAATCTAAAAATGTAAGGCACATTGGTAAGGCTTTTTGTTGTAAAAATGGAAAATCACTCCACAAGTATTCATACGCATGACCATTCAGATTTGCAATCACTAAAAGCGAACAAGCCATAGCAATTACATAATATAAATAGCTATTTCCTTTACCTAGATTGAAATACAAAAACAGATTATTGATAAGAATAAAAATAATTATTCCATAAATAATCCCGAAAATGAATTGAAATTGATGATTATACTGTTCGAAAGCTAAAGGTTTCCAAACACGTATCGGAAACTGCATCAAACTAGCTTTGGATGCTATTCTAAAATAAAAAACTCGTTTTTCTGTTGGTTTTAATTGAAAGGGAAACAAAAAATAACGATTCTCAACAGGGCGTTTCGAAAATTCAAGCATATCTCCAGTAGTTATGCTTTGGTACTCTCCATTTTCTTCATAAAAAAATGTAATCGAATCTAAAAGAGGAGCTGCTATCTCTAATAGAAATTCATTTTGTTCTTTATTTTGATTTTCTAATTCTATACGTACCCAAAAAATGGATTCACTAAATCCAAAATTAGGATTATATCCTTCATAAATTTCAAAATTAGACAAAAAATTATCTTCTGAAATCTGATTAAATGTTTTACTTTGAGTTGCATCTTCAAAAATACCAATATAATTTCCTTCTAAACGCAATTCGTCTTCTGATTCTTGAAGCAAAATAGTTTTGAAATCAGACTTTGTAGTTGTTTGTTGAGCATACACAGAAAAGCCTCCAAAAATTATGTTTAAGAAGATAAATAGAGATAAAAATATTTTTTTTAGGTGTGTAGAACTAAACAAAGTTGGGAATAATTACGAAATAAGGGATTATGTTTTGATTTTATTGTCTGTGTTAATGATAACGAAGCAATTTAAGTAAAACTGATTACAATAGCCAAAAATAATTCGTGTTGCTTCTTTTTTTCGATAAACAGACTGTTTTTTGAGTAAAAATAAGAATACAAACAAACAAAAACACACTACTTTGTACTTGTTTTACTCTAGTTTGATGTAATTTTTCTGTTTTTTAGCTTTTTCAAATTTATTTGTTTGGCAATACGACTGATATAGTTGTATATTAGCCTTGCTAACTTAGAGATTAAAATAATAAATTTGATATTATTTGAATTTTAACTATTTTACTTCAATTTTTATCTAGTTTTTCAACTAAACATTTTTCAATCAATTTTTCTAGTTTTTATTTTTAGTCTTTAAAATAAGAAAAACTACTTTATCATATCCAAAATCCGAATTTTATGAGCAGATACAACACCCGTGAAGGCAAAACATTTATTGCAGTAGTAGCTATACTTTCATTGGTCTTAGTGGTGGGCGCAATTTGGGCAACAAATGCCTTCAAAAACTCTAATACAGAAACATTAGAAGCCTTATACAAAGATTTCAATAGATTAGAACAAGCCTATTCGAATGAAATTAGAAATATTGATAACGAACTTATCCCCTATCAAAATGCTGACTCATTACGTCAAGTATTATTGCTAACAAGAAATGATATTAAAGTAGAAAAATCTCAAATTAGTGAAAGTAGAGATGAAGCTTTGGCTAGAATAAGTGAATTACAACAGAAAAAACTAGATTATTCTGAACGTTTAGGACAAGTTTATTCTGGAAAAGATGAATATGCAATAGGCGAAATTTCAACATTAAAAGAAGAATTGAAAAAAAATCGTGAATATATTGCAAAACTTTTGAAAGAAACGCAATCGTATAAAAGTCAGCTTTACAGTATGACCAAAAAGTACAAACTTTCGGCTGCCGAAGTAGCTAAATATAAAGCTGAAAAAGCAAAATTAGATAAAATATTAAACGAACAACAAACTTCTCTTGCACAACTTGAGCAAATTGGAGAAGACCGTACCAAACTTCGTGAATTACTTACACAAAGTGAAGAACTTATTCAACGCCAAAAAGAAGAAATCGAACGCTTGAAAGGGCTTACACGTAAGGCGTACAATTTTACAGCACAATATGACTTTCAAAACAGACGTGTGATTCTTGACCAAACAGGCAAACACAAAGGTAAAATTGGTAAAGAAGTTCATTTAGAATTTGAAGTAGGCGAAGGACTTTTTGAAGGAGATGCACAAGAACGTATCGTTTATTTGACTCTTTATAGAAATGGAAAACCATACAAAGTAGTAAAAAGACCAATTCCTGTTTTGGAAAATGGACGTACACAAGCTCAAATTTTTGTAGATAAAAACTTAGAAGATGGAGATTATTATTTTGACCTAACTTACAAAGAAGAATCTGTAATGGATCAATACAAATTCAGAATTAGATAATTTTTTAATAATGAAGCTGTTTAAGAATAGGTAGTTATTTTTTCAAAAAAGAGGTAAAATAGTTATCATTGTAAATCTTCACATTTGCAATTTCTAACTCTTTACCTCTATGTACGTAAACTTATCAAAAAAAACTATAACAGAAAATATTTGGCTCTTCCGACTTTTTAGCGATTATATAAATTTGACTATCATTTTGGCTCTCAAATTTTGAAAGTTTCTAAAGCCATATACATTCCTTTTGATAGTCTTAATTTTATTATTAATTCCCTCTACAATTCCATTAGAACACCTAATTTCAAAGTAATTAATAATATAATTTTTCCACGAATTAAACGTGCCTATAAATCTATTCAAAGCTGTATGATTTATTTTTTGAGCTGCTTCTATCCATTGCTCTAGTAATTTCTGGGCTTCTTGTCTACTTAAATCAGTATTAAATATATTTTGTAATTCTACTTTCATAAAATAAATTTCTCTAAGCACAGAACTAAACCTAAATGCTTTCAGTAAAATTCGTTTTTCTTTAGCAGTAAGGTCTTTCCAAGTCTTGTATAAAAGCCATTTAATTTGCTTGAAATGCACATTTTTAGCGTCTTTTCGTCGCAATTCTTTACGAATTTTATCTAGTACTTTGTTACAGTGTTGAAAAAAATGAAAGCGATCTATTACTACATCAGCATGAGGAAATACTTCTTTTGCTGTAGTGGAAAACCCCTCCCACATATCACAAGAAAATACTTCAATACCATTACAAAAAGCCTCTCCTTTAGCTAAAAAATGACTCTTTAAATACTCTTTATTGCGATATTCTAAAATATCCCAAACCAAACCTGTGTCTAAATCTACCAAAACTACAGCATACTCTTTTTTTCCTTTTTTATAGGCAAATTCATCGATACCTAAACGTTTGGGGAAGTAATCTAAGTGTTCGTCTATTTCACGTTGACTGTATCGTTTAAAAATACCGTTTAAAACATCCCAAAGTATGTTTTCTCGGATAGCAACCTCCTTGAAGCTACTGTCTTTCAAACATAAATAAAGATATTTTTCCATTTATCTAAAATATTTCGGTCACGAATAATACGTTCCGAAGTAGAAGTTACTTTTTTGCACTTTTTTAAGCAGCTCGGACACATAGATTCTTCCAAATTACTTTCTCCATAAATAGTCAAACGCTCTTTAGAAGACTCTATTTGTGTTACTGAAAAATCTGAAAATCCTAATAATAGTTCTATTGTAGTAGTATCCATAGGAAAGCTAAATTACAAAATTATCGCTAAATTGTCGGAAGAGCCAATATTCCTGCTGTTGAAGTGGAGAAATAAAGAAGTTACTCTGTGATATTTCACAAAATATAACATTAATCAAAAAAATAATTTCGGATATTGCAGAGGTAGCCAAAAATCTACTTTTTTCTAATCCTCGTTGCTGGCTTCATTTGAGCCTCAACGACGGTAAGTTTTGCTCTATTTTTCAACCGTCAACGAGGTTAAAACCGTCGTTGAGGTAAAAATAAAAATTCGCCGTTTTTGGTGTCCTCACCAACGACCTAACCCTAAAATTATGCAACTCAAAAAATTATCTAATTTTGCCTTTTTATTTTTTATCTCCTTTTTCATTTCTCTCTTTATTTCTTTAGAGGGGTATGCTCAAACACCTCTGCCAGCCGAAAAACAAATTCAGCCCATTGTACTCAAAAATGCAACACTTCATATTGGAGATGGACAAACGGTTATCGAAAATGGTTCTGTTCGTTTTGAAAATGGAAAAATTACTGCTTTAGGAGAATCTTCAAGTGTTTCAGAAGAAAATGCAAAAGTTATAGAATTGACTGGAAAACACATTTATCCGTCGCTTATCTTGGCAAATACTACACTAGGACTTAAAGAAATTGATGCTGTTCGTCCTTCGGTAGATATGGCAGAAGTAGGCGATTTGAACCCAAATATTAGAGCAATTAGTGCTTATAATGCAGAATCGGAAGTTACCACAACGGTCAGGACAAATGGTGTTTTGATTGCTCAAGCTACTCCTCGTGGTTCGTTGGTGGCTGGTCTTTCATCAGTTGTCAATTTGGATGCATGGAACTGGGAAGATGCAAGTTTGAAAATGGATGACGGTTTACACATTTATATGCCTGCTTATATGCAACAAGGTGGCTGGTGGGCTGCACCTGCCGAACCAAAAAAGGCAAAAGAAGAAGAACGAAATGCAGAAATAGAAAAAATAAAATCTCTTTTGAGTGAAGCAAAAGCCTATAATCAAATTGAAAATCCAACTACAAAAAATCTAAAATTAGCTTCTATAAAAGGTCTTTTTGATGGAACAATGCGCCTTTATTTACATGCCGAATGGGCAAAAGATATTATTGAAGGAGTTAGTTTTGCCAAAGAAATGGGAATACAAAAAGTAGTAATTGTGGGTGGTTATGATTCTTGGCAAGTAGCTGAGTTTTTGAAGAAAAATCAAGTTCCTGTTATTGTCGGACGTACAACAGAACTTCCTCAACGCACCGATGATGATATTGATGCGCCTTTCAAATTACCTTATTTATTACAAAAAGCTGGTGTAGAATATTGTTTGAATTATGCTGGAGATATGGAAACTATGGGAGCAAGAAACCTTCCTTTTTCGGCAGGAATGGCAGTTGCTTTTGGTCTTACAAAAGAGCAAGCATTAGCAGCAATTACAAGCAAAGCAGCTTTTATTTTAGGAATTAATGAGCGTGTCGGAACATTAGAAGTAGGAAAAGATGCTAGTATTGTGGTATCAGAAGGCGATATTTTGGATATGCGAACTAATAAAGTAATTCACGCTTTTATCGAAGGGCGAGAAATTGACCTAATTAACAAACAGAAAATTCTTTATAAAAAATACCAAACACGTATTGAGAATATAAAAGAGTAAAAAAAACAGATTATAATAATAAAACTATTTTTTATTGACAATAAAAGATAGTTTTATTATTATTTTTTATGTGTGTTTTAAGAAGATCAGAAAAATAATAGAAAGATTTTAAAATAGTATGCTTAATTTGATAAAGACAGTATAGCATCTTTTTGCAAACGAGTTAGAATAACATCATTTGTTTTTTGAGTAATAATTTCTTCAAAGAATTTATTGATACACCATTTGAATTTCCCTTTCAATGTCATTTCTGATAAATCCTCATCTAAATTACAAGCAAAAGCTATTTCTTTAGCAATAGAATATACTTTTTTCAAATCCATTTTTGCAGAAATATCAGTAAAATTAGTATCAATACTTGAAGCTGAAGTATAAACTTGATACCAGTTTGCAGCCATCTGAATTTCTGCAAAAGTAAGTCTATCATAAAGAGCTTGTTTGTGTTCTTCAAAAAATACTTGATTTTCTAGTTTTTGAGCATGTAAAAAGACATTATATTTCTCTTCTTGATTATCTTTTTCTTGTTCAAACTCTTCTATTCTCATAGAAACATAGTCTTCAATAACTTGAGCATCTAAATAATAATCATCATAGATACTTGTTGTTTCTTTAGGTTCATCTCCACAAATATTTTGAGATAAAATATGTAAGATTCTAAAATTAGTAGATTTATAATGATTCATTTTAGTCAAAAACTCTTCTGAAAATAATTCGTTTTTTTCTTGATTTTCAGACTGATACCATTTTTTTTCTAAATTGAAATACTCAATGGCATTGTCTAATATTTCATCCATCAAAGGAGAATAAAAACTACTTTTTGAAATAAACTGCCAAGATTTAGAAGATTTAATAGCTTCTTTAGTTAATACAGAAACACTTTCATTTTTATCTTCATTGATATTATCAACATTAATTATCATCGTTTCGACGGTAAGTAATAAAGGAAAACATTCCCAAAATTGCTCTAAAGTCCAATTATGTAGTTTGAAATAAATATGATACGAACAAAATACATTTCTTAATGCTCTATGTATTGTATCTGAATCAACCGAATTTATCTCAAAAATATCTTGTTTTTTAGTTGATTGAGCTTGGATGGTTACTTTATTAGTCTTCTTTGTATAACTAAAATTAGGAATATCAGATACAAAGCTCTCTAACCAACTTCTCATTTTAGGGTTAGAAACTCTACTTTCATTTTCAATAGAAGAAAGCAAAGTGTCACATTTTTGATATAAATCTGTGATTTTATGTAATGTATAATCCAAACTTTTTGAATTTTCTAAATAACTCATAAGTTCGTTTTTCTCTTCATTTGTTATTCCTTCTTTGCCTAATAATGACGCAATTTTTTCGGCATATTGAGGAAAATTAGTAACACAGTGAATGACAGGAAAAGAATATTTACCTTCTTCAAAATCAGATGCAAATGTTCCTTTTTTAATAAAATACTCTTCTGACATCAAATCCATATAATCATCTTTGATTTGATATAGTTTCCCCACAAAATCAGCAAAATCTAGAATATCATTTCTTAATTGTTTAGACAATGTTTTTTTACTTAAACTTGCCAAACACATAGAAAATACTCTAAAAAAACTACCTGTTTTGTTACCCACCATATCCATATATTTTTCTTCTGTTGGACACAGTTTTGTTTCTCGGTAATATACATCATCTGATTGACCTATATGCGCTCTAGTTGTTTCTTCCAAATAATGTAACAAGCAATCTGAACCTAAATTAACGTAAGTAGATAACAAAACTTGAAAATAAGTAGAATAAGCTGCACACAAAGTTTGATTGACTCCAAAAAGCTCATGTGCTGTTTTGTCATTCCTACGAACAGTAGTATTATCCATAGTATCATCTATCAATAAGCTACAATTATGAAGAACTTGTCCTGTTTCCATCAGATGAATAAGTTCATCATAAGGAACATCATACCAATAATTTAGTGCAGTAGCAAACTTAGCTCTATTCATTGAACCTTGTTGTTTGGCTACATGCAATAGAGGTTTGAATATAGGATTATCAATATCGACATAAGAAGACAAACTTTCTGGAAACTCCTTCGATTTATGCTCTACAAGTTTTAAACTCACATTTGCCCAAAATTGCACTCTGTTTGCTAACTCGTCTTTTACAGTGTTTTCTTTTACATTTGTTTCTGTTACGAGAAGTTGAATTATATCGCTACCTAGAGAAGGAAGTTTGTCTAAAAGATGCTTTAAAGTATCTACAACACTTGTAAACAATGTATCAATATTACGAAGATTACTTCCTTCGAAATCAATATAAGGAAGAAGTGCATTTGTTAATTCTTCTATTTGTTCATTACTCAAATAATCTAGTATATGCGATTTGTCATAATCATATAGAATCTCATCTATTTTTATAAAAGGTGTAAATATTTGAGGTGTTTTTGAGTGTCTTTCTGTAAATACTTTAGCAAGGTCTTTATTATTGATTCGCAAAATTTCATTAGCTGCACGTCTTCCAGATTCGTTAGCTGATTCCATTGTAGCTAAATAGGCTGATGTTTTGGCAAAATCTCCAGCAATAAAAAGATTTTCTAATTCACTTTTTGCATCGGGTCTTGTTTCCCAATGATTGACCACATTCATAAATAGAGGTGTTTCATTAGTCGCAAAACTATCGCCTGTCAAATGTATAGCAGGGTCAATGGTGTAATCAACTAAGTATTTTTCAATATTTTCAAAACTCTCTTTATATTTTTGAGGAGAATATGTTCTGAGCTGATAAATCAATTCTTCTACTATTTCTTCTAATGTACATTCTTTTGCAGGTTTTTGGATAAAATTTCCTTCCAAATCCCAGTCTGCAATAATCAAGGAAAGACTTAGTTCAATATTATTTTTATCTAAATATTTTTTATTAGCTTCCTCAGACCAATAATTAGATTGAGAAATTCCTGTTATGTTCCAAGGAGAATAAGAAAGTGCAAAATGACCATTAGGAAAAGACATATTTTTACTCAAATAAAATACAATTCCTGCTTGCCAACCCGATTTAAGTTGTGGCAAATAATCAAATTTATCTTCTTGTTTATTTTTCTTAATGACTTTTTCTAAATCTAAATGAGGAATTGCACTAATGTAATAATCAGCATAAATTTCTTCTTTTTCTTCTTTTATAGAGATAGATGCACTACTAATACTACTTTCTACCATATTGAGTGCTACTAAAGTAGCGTCAAATTCAAACTTTACACCCAACGAAACTAAGTAGTTTTGCCAATGGTCAAATAAGGCATCATTAGTAGGTGCATTTAGTATTCCAAGACCATTATTTGTAAAAAATCTGTTTAATGTGTGAGCAAGAGCTTTTACACTTGCTTCTGTGGAGTGTACTGAAGCTGTTGCTTTCGGAGTGTTTTGGAAAAAACGAATCATCTCTTTTGATTCTGTTCCACGCAGATTAGAAGTAATATAAGAATCCCAAGTAGTTTGTTCAAATTCTTCTTCATGTCTTTTTTGAGAAGAAAGCATTGCTTTAAGCCAAGCTATTGGAGGTTTTGTTGGATTAGGATGAGATTCTGTAAATGAAAAAGTAAAATCATCAACTTGAATTTCGCCAACATCTACCAAATTATCATAAACTGTTTTATTATCTTTTGTAGGAATTCTTTTTAAAGTATCATGAAAATTTTCGTACCAATGAAGAAAGAAACGAAAACCGTGTTCTCCTGCATACTTTGTATTTGGGTTTAAGTTTCCATTCAGTAAAAAACTACGAGCCTTTCCTCCTAAAATATCATTTTTTTCATAAACTGTAACTTCAAAACCTCTTTCTATGAGTTCATGAGCAGCAGTAAGACCTGCAATTCCACCACCAAAAACAGCGACTTTCTTAGACATATTGATTCTTTAAATTAAAATAGAATAAATGTTTTTTTTATCTCCCAAAAAAGCTATGTGTTTGATAATGAGATAATAGCGCAAAGGTAAGAAAACTTAATTTTATAAAAAAAATACTTACAGTGTATGCAAGTATTTTAGTAAAAGTCATGTTAAAATCTAATGTTTTATTTATTCATAGCCACAACTTTTCTTTCTACCTTAAAACCCATAAATAAAATATCATCAATTTGACTTTCTTTACCTTCTGCTATCCAATTTTCAAGAGTAGAAGTAAATGTTTCTTTTTGTTTTGAGAAAGGTTGAGTGTGCTGTTCCAAAGCTAATTTTTTAAGATTTTTCTTCATAAACTTTCGTCCTGCTTTTCCTCCAAATTGATCTTGATATCCATCTGAGCCTGTGTAAAATACCGTTGGTTTTGAAATATCAATAACTTGTTTAGTATATTGTCTGTCTTTTCCATAATGATTACTACCTATCGGTTTTTTGTCAGCTTTTATTTCTTTCAATTCATTATCTTGAATACAATAAATAGAATTCATAGCTCCTGCAAATTCAGCAATCGGAATAGAATCATAGATGACCAAAACGCTTACATCCATTCCATCAGAGCTTTTTCCTTCTTCTTGTTGTAGCGATTTATAGATATAATCATGTAAATGATTGAGTATTTTATCTGCTCTGAAAATGCCTTCTTGAAAAACAATAGAATTAAGTCCTGTAACACCAAGCATAGACATAAATGCCCCTGGTACGCCATGACCTGTACAATCTGCTGTTACAATAATAGCACAATCTTCTAATTTTTCAAACCAATAAAAATCTCCAGAAACAATATCACGAGGTTTATTGATTATAAAAAAATCATTGTTAAAATAACTTTTTATTTTTTTATCGATGGGTAAAAGAGCATTTTGAATACGACTAGCATACAAAATACTTGACCTTACTTCTGTATTTTGCTTTTCTATAACTTTATTTTTATCTCGTACTACTTCAAGAATAGTTGCAAGTTCTTCTTTTTGTTGAAACAACTCTTCATTACTTGCTGCTATCTCATCTTGTTGTTCTGTAAGTTGTAAATTTTTTTCTTCTACAATCTGTTTAAATTTTTCTTGCTGTTTGAAAAAATATTCTAAAACAAAATAAAAAATCGCAGGAATAACAATGCTATTACTAACAAAAAACAATAAACTTATATTTTTTGGAACATTACTAGCAGTATTTTGCAAAAATATAAACTCTAATATTCCTGTTAATATTACTACTAAACAATAAGAATAAAAAAATAAACGAGAGGCTTTTACACTTTGAATAGTTAATGCACTAATTGGAGCTAGTGAGGAAGCTAAAATTACAGCACTACCAGCCACAAAACCTCCTAAGCTAAGTTGAGAACCTATTGGATTAATTAGTAACATTATTAATCCAACTATACGAAAGACTTTATAATTATGAGTAAATTTTAAGTAAGTGAGATTTAAGGCTACAAAAATCAAGTAAATAAACCCTGTAATGACAGCTCCATATTGATTAAAAAATATATATGTACTTCCCCACAGAAGACCTCCTAATGCAGAGAATACAGTAATTCTTAAAAATGCATTTCTTTTAGTCTGTTCTTCAACAGATAGCTTTTCAAACCCAAATGTACTAGCAATACTCATATCTTTTCTTTTCTAAATTTACCTACAAGATATATATATACAATATCTAGTATAAATGTAATCACAGTCATAGCAAGCATAAAATGTTGGTCTGGATATGCCCAAAAACAGAATATACTCGTTAAAGTTGTTCCTAACATTTTATACCAAGCTACGTCATAACGTAATGCAATAGTAATCTCTTTTGGTTGTCTAAGAACAAGTAAAATAAAAAGTAATGACATATTTGCATTTACTAAATAGGCTGCAACTGCGCCAATAGGATCTATATATTCTTTAGTAAAAAAATATATTCCCACCATCCAACCTATTACCCCCAAAATAAATAGAGGTTTAAAGGCTTGTCGTTGATTTTTATTATCTATTTGTTTATAACCATACTGAAACAACAAATAAACAATTACTATATCTAATATACACCAAATTCTATAACCCCATTCAAAAAATAATCCCATATCAGTATGGAATACTGTACTCCATAGAATTTCCCACGCAAAATTAGCAGCAATCGCAGCAATAGGGATACCAACATATTGTTTCTTGAAACCATCTTTGATTACAAGAACATAAGTTATTACCCAAAATAGAGCTGCTATTCCAAATAAAACAAGTTGCCCAACAGAATATCTCTCAAGATTAAACCACTCATTCATAAAATTAATTGTTTATAGAATCCCCAAAATATCTTTAAAACTTACCCAAGCTATGTTCAGCCAATTTACAATATTGTATGGAAAAGGTAGTTTCCCATTTTTTCCTACTTTCCAAGGAAGTCCTTTTCGAAAACGAGTAAGATCATACCAACGATAAACGTGTAAAATATCTGGCTCATGTAAATCCCAAATTTCACAATATTTGCCCGAATAATTTTCATAATTTAGAATTGCATTGACTGCTCTTCGTGCAGCTTCATTTGCTCCTTCCATAGTAGCAAGGTCTGTATTTGTCCTTACATAATCCGAAGCTAAGAAAAAATTTGGAATATTGGTATAAGCATCTGGTCGAAGTACCCAAGTATTTATCTTATTTACAAGTAAAGGCTCTTCATTTGTTGTTGCCATATTTTTCTGAAAACCAATATCTCTATCAAGATAATAATCTTCAAGCATGTCATCGGTCAAAATTTCTTGTCCACCTACATTAAGACTGCGTTTGAGTTCTGCCCAAACTTCATCTTTTACTTCATCTTTAGAAGTGCATTGACTGGCTTGTTTGCCATTCAATCCTTCTGTAAACCAATCTGAAATATCTACTGAAAAAACACCTCTTACCTTTCCATTACCTCGGTCTTCAATGGTATAATTTGTCCAAAATTGAAGTTGAGAAATAGAAGTTAATGCCCAAGGTGAATCTGTATAAATAGTATGTCCTTTATTAAGTTTTACGTCTTTATTTAAAAAAAACTGGATTCCTGTCATCCAAGCGACATCATCTGTAAGACTTTGAATACCTTTTAAAACAGGATCTGCATCTAGTATTTCTTCTGTCAGAAGTTCGTTCATTCGTTCGACAGGAACACAAGAAATAAAATAATCTGCTAAGACTTGTTTTTCATTTCCTTCTTTGTCTTTTACAGTAGCCGAGCTTATTTTTCCATTTATACACGAAATATGAGTTATTTCGTGATGATGAAAATAAGTTACTCCTTTTTCTAATAAATAATCTCTCCACGGATAAAGCCATGCTTCATTGGTAGGTTTGTTCAAAACTCTATCAGCATGTGCTTTAGGACTTCCCATCAAAAATAATAGTTGCAGCAGAATATCTCCACCTGTTTTTGTACTTACCTCTCTGGCTTTAGCAGCTACCAAAGTACGTGTAAGTCCTCCTACAAAATAAGTTTGGTAGGCTTCACTTTGATTATCAGCATCTGTATATTCCCACCAAGAAATACGCTCATACTCACTTTTTCGTCTTTGATAAGAACTTGTAGCTAGTGTCCATAATTTTTCAGCAAAAAATTCAGCATCTTCATGGGTAAGTCCTGTAACTTGTGGTGCTTCTACAAAATCTTTAAGAATAATTTTTAAATCTTTAAGAGATTTGGGAAAGTTTACAAGAGTAACTAAAGGAGGTTTATCAAAACTAGCCATCATAGCTGTTTCTGAAAAAACTAAATTATCAAAACATGTTTTTTTCTTTCCATCTGCATCTATAAAAGGTGTTCGTTGCATTGTATCAACAATATGACGATAAAACCCTGGAAAAAAGCGAAATCCATGTTCCCCTGGAAGAGGTTTTAGATAAGGATCTTGGGCTTCTCCAAAATAATCTACACTACGAGCTTTTCCCCCCACATAATGAGGCTGTTTTTCATAGATTTCTACTTTAAAGCCTCGTTCAATAAGCTCATGGGCTGCACTCATTCCAGCAACCCCACCTCCTAAAATTGCTACTTTTTTAGTCATTATGTAGTTTATGGTAAAAATCTTTTCAGTAGTATAAATAAATTTTGATATTGTAAGAAAGTAATTTTATTAAAAAAATGCAAGGATATTTATCGAATAATAAATATATTATTCTGTTGAAATGTTGATACTATATGGGATACATTAAAATCTCAACTCAAAATGCTGTTTGGGTTGTTCTTTCCTCAAAAAAATCAATCCTACTTGAAATAAATCTATTGAAACTGTTACTTTTTCATTTTTGATAATTTCTTTCCATGCTTTTTCCATTCCTTCAGACCAATGAATATCGTCTAAAATAATAATGGTATCATTATGACATTTTTCCAAAATCTGATTGAAATAATTCAGAGTGGGTTCATAACGATGGTTTGCATCTAAAAACACAAAATCTAATGATGGAAGTGAAGGAAGGTTTTTTTGTAGTGTTTTATCAATATTTCCTACTATGATTTCAATATTTTCTTGTTCTAATTCTTCAAAATTCTCTTTTGCTTTTTCTGCTATTTGTGGACAGCCTTCAAAAGTAATAATTTGAGTTTCGGAGTTATTAGAAGCCAAAGCCATAAAAAGAGTAGAAACTCCTAGAGAAGTGCCAAGTTCTAGAATTGTTTTGGGTTTGAAATATTCTACTAACTTAAATAATAATTGTGCTTTTGTGGAAGTAATAGCAGAACGACGTGCTATTTCTGAAATGCTTTTTTTGTTAGAAGAATTTTTATTTTTAGAATGCTTTGAGCCTGCACCAAAATCAGTAATTTCTATTTCGCTACGGTCAGAAATAAGCTCTTGACGAAGGTTTTCTAATTCTGAAAACGCATAGTATTCTTTTTTAGATTGGATAGCTAATGTATATAATTCATAGACAAAAGGAGAGTGAACAGCATGCTCATCGCCTGATTTTAAGTAAAAATAAAGGTATTTTAGGACATACAATAGCATAGTTTATTATTTTCAAAATGGATAAAATCAAATACAGAATGCAAGAAAAAACTCCAACAAACTAATTTTATTGGAGTTTATAAATAATCAATATAAGAATTGATATAGCAATCTAAAAAAGGTTTTTCAGAAAGCAAATGAAAATCAATCAGAAATTCATTTTTTAATTGTATTTACACAGTAAATTCATTTTCACTTATACATAGATTAAGAAACCTATGATACAAAAATGCACTTAGTTTACATGAATATTTACTGGAATATTTCCTCTAGTAGCCTTAGAGTAAGGACAAATTTGATGTGCAGCTTCTGTCAATTCTTGTACTTGTGTAATTTCCATATCTGAAATATGCACAAAAATATCAACAGCAAGACTAAATCCTTCGCCTTCTTTTCCGATAGTGGCATGTACAGTTACTTCTGGAGGAGAAGCTAATTTAATTTTTTTAGCAGCAGCTATTGCTCCCAATGCACCACCAAAACAAGCTGCATAACCTGCTGCAAATAATTGCTCTGGGTTGGTGTGTTTGCCTGTTTCGTCGCCTCCCATTCCTTTTGGCAAGCGTACATCAAGGTCAATTACTCCATCAGAAGACTTTACATGTCCACTTCTACCACTAACTCCCATTACTTTTGCTGTATAAAGAGGAGCGAAATTTGTATTTTTTTCCATTGTGTTTTTTGATTATTAAGTAAAACCTGTTCATAAACCAGTAGTTGATAAGTATTTTTTGTGTATGCAAATTGCATAAAAAACTCAACAAAATCAAATTGTTTTTAATGGGAGGTTTTATAAAATTAACATCTATTTGTTACTTTTGGCACTCATTTGGACTTATAAGTAATAGATAGAGGTAAGAAACAATATTTGGAAAAGCCTATCATTACTATTCATAAATAAGGCTTAACAAAAAATTAATACACAAAAAATGACGTTTATTTCAAAAAATCAAACTAAAATTAGGTACTAAATTGTTTAATAATCTAAAAAAATAGATATTTGTCATTTGTAGATTTAAAGTTCCTTAAACGAAATCAATAAATAATGGTTTTGTTAAACTTTTTAAATACAGATACACAAACATTCCCTTTCAACTATTTATTATAAATTATCAAAATAAGAAAGTGTAACTTTTTGAGCTTACACAAATTATTTCAAAACATACTATATTTAATTGGTTAATAAATTTCAACCAAATAAATCACTAATCCAAAATTATATTATGAAGAAGATACAATTCAATTTCAAAACTATTTTACTCTTACTGGCTATTTTTGCCTTTGTAGTTCCTTCATCTTATGCACAAGATGATGACGATAAAGTAAGCAAAAATGAACCTAATTGGCCAAGTGGAAGAAATAAAGGCATTGCAAAAGAAAACTATGCACTACTCATCGATGCTGTAAATAATGAGCAATTTGAAGAAGCTATTGAGCCTCTCAATTGGATTTTGGAAAACGCTCCTAACTTGCACGCTGATGTATATGTAAAAGCAGTAAAACTCTACGCTGGTCTTGCAAAGAAAGCAGGAGAAGATGGACGTGATAGTGAGGTGAAAGTAAATCAGGACAAAATTGCTGAAATGTATCAAATGCGTATCAAAAATGGCTTGGCTGAAGATATGAATGATATTTATCGTCGTTTTGGGCGTGATGCTTATTTCTATTGGAAAGATGATTCTTCAAAAACAGATACACTTTATGCTCATTACAAAAAAACGTATGAGATGGATAAAGATAATTTTCCTCGTGCACAAGTAATTTATTATGCAGATGCAGCAGGAAAAGTATATGAAAAACAAGGCATGACTTTAGAAGAAATGACTACTATTTATGGAGACCTCAAAAAATATGTAGGAAGTCGTATTGCTAAAGAAGAAACAGCAGAAGAAAAAGATAAATGGAAAACATTTGTTTTAGATAAAATTGATGAATTAGAACTTATCTATTTTCCTAAAGATTGTAACCGTATTGCAGACCTTTTTGGAGAGAAACTAAAAGCAAATCCAAATGATACACTTCTTATCAATAGAGTTGTAAAATTGATGGCTGATAATGGTTGTACAAAAGAACCTTTATTTTTAGAAGCGATGCAAGCATTCTACAAACTCACTCCTACAAATGCGATTGCTAATACTATCGGACAACTGCACATGCAAAATGGTGATACAGATAAAGCCCTTACTTGGATTGAAAAATCATTAGTGGGTGCAAGTGAAGAAGAAAAAGAAAAAGCTGCAAATACAGTATTGACACTTTCTAAAGTAGCTTATAAAGATGGAAATTATACAAAAGCTCGTTCTTTATCGTATAAGGCTGCCGAAATGGGTAATGCAACTGTAGCTGCAAATGCTTATACTTTTATTGGCGATTTGTATATGAGTACTTACAAACAGTGTATGCAAGGAGATGATATTGTACAAAAACGTGCTGTTTTCTTAGCTGCTTATGATATGTATGCAAGAGGTGGAGATGCTGCTAAAATGGCTTCTGCAAAAGGACAGTTTCCTACTAAAGAAGATGTATTTTCTAATGATAAATATAAAGTAGGCGATTCTATTTCAGTAGGTTGTTGGATAGGTGTAACTACTACAATACGTACTAGAGATTAAGATAATTAGTTTTATAAAACTAAGATCTCATCAAAACAAAAATTCCTTATTTCTATTTTTAGAGATAAGGATTTTTTTGTGCTATCATAAATCATTCGTGAGGACATGAACAATGATAGAATTAACCCAAATATAACCATTGCTTGTGTTCTCACAAGTAACCTAAATCTTCCAAAATGAAACAAATACATAAAGAAGCTATCTATCAAAATGGAGATGCAAAACGTTTTGAATGGAATGTAGAAGGAAAAACTGCATTCATTGACTATATTTTGAATACTCAAAATGAAATTTTCTTGACGCATACAGAAGTGCCTCAAGAATTAGAAGGAAAAGGTATTGGTTCAAAACTCGTAAAAGCAGTTTTGGATTATATCAAAGAAGAAAGCTGGATAGTTTATCCGACTTGCCCATTTGTAGCATCTTATATCAAAAAACACGAAGAGTATCAGGTTTTGGTCAAAAAAGGATTGAGATATTAAACTTTTAACTTTCAGAAATTTGATAATAAACACTTTCTTTTTTATGGTCTAGCTCATAGATATAAGAATAGTTTATTGTTTTTTTTTGCTTGCAATAAGCTGTTTGTTGATTGAAAGAATTGTATTTGCAAAGTCTGTCAAATCTTGCCAAGCAGGTGTAGAACTATATTCTGCCCAATAACAAGTGGTATAAGAATATTCATTACCTAAAGTAAGTTTGAAACCATCTCCATCTCTTCCAAGCTGTCTATCAAGTTGTAAGTCAATAGGAATAGTTAGTTTTTGTAACTTTGAAAGTAAAGGTTGAAGTAACTCTATTTCATTTTGACCTGTTTCTCTATGTAAAATGAGTGCTATTTCTTTATCTTCTTTTTTACCTGTTAGTGTATTAAGGACATTGTTATTTATATCTGTTGGTAAAGTTATTCGTTCCCATTGAAAAGTAAATTTAGTCCAATATAAAGCAATACAAATATCACTAACAAAGGGGTTTTGACAAATGAGTTTTACATAAAAAGAAAAAGGATACTTGTCTTGTTCCGTCAATGCACTTTCTAAAGCCTTTTGTAAAGTCAAATTATAATGATTGTAATAAGGCATTTTTAGTTTATGTTTAAGCTGTTTAAGAAGAGAAAAACCACCTTCATCAAATGATAAAGGTGGTTTAGTTTTTTAATTTGTTACTAACCATTTATTCATTGAAGTTGTTTAAGAATTAGGTTTTATTTTCTGTCTATCTCTGATAAATATCAAAGTAAAAGCTAAATAATGTAGGCTTTGCCAAGTATGAACTTTAGTCTCATATCGTGTCAATATTGCCTTAAAAGCATCTAACCAAGCGTTAGTTCTTTCTATTGCAAAACATAAACCACACATTTTTTCATCTTTAAATGGTTGATTATCAACATCTTTTCGGTTTCTTTTATTAAAATCTATGTTATCCAAAATGTCCATATGCGAGCAAAATGAACGAAATGCATTTGTATCAAAAGCTGCATCAGCATTTAGAAATATTCCTTGCTCTCTAATCTGAGAAGCATTTAAATCGTCTATCATCGTTTGCATATTTTTTTCAAGCTCAAAGGCATCGTGATGATTGCCTGCTCTAGGAATAGACATCGCTACTGGAATACCATTTTTATCAGTTAAGAAGAGTGCATTAGTAGTTTTTCCTGCTTTCCTTTTTGAATAACCAATACCTTCACCTCCTCGTTTGGCTAATGTATGACTACCGTCTAAATGACAAATAGAAAAGTCTAATTCTCCACGATAATCTTCCAAATAGGTTATCCAAAGTTTTTCCAGTTTCCAAGTTTTGACCATTTATTGAAGTGGTAATATACTGTATTCCAGCTAATTAAATCCTTTTTGAAAAACGCTTTTATAGGAAGTTCTCTCCATTGACAGCCTGATTTTAAACGATATACAATCGCTTTTACAATACGCCAAAGAGCTGCTTTTATCCGACGACCCTTAGAAAAATGTTTTAAATAGGGTAAAATATTTTCTATTATAAATTTTTTTGATAGGTTTACAAACATAGAAGCAAAATAGTTAGATTGAAAATGTGGTTATTTACAATTATAACTATTTTGACCTCTTTTTTGATAACAAAAATTTACATTCTTAAAACAACTTCGCTGAGAACTAAAAAAAACCTTCAAAATCAGTATTTAAAATCTGACCTTGAAGGATTTAATTTTTTATTTAAAGTTTATGATACATTTTTTCTTACCCTAGAGGGCAAACTACAGGAGTTACATTTACTTTTTCTCAAACCATTTTTCATACACTTTCTGTTGCTTTTTAGAAGGATTTTCGATTTTATCAATTCTATATCCTTTTGTATCGTCAGCTTCTAATTTTATAGTAAGTGTTTGCAAAAGTCCATCACGAGCAATTAATAATTTTACTTCGTCACCTACATTTTTATATTGCAGAATTTCGGCAAGTTCGCCATTTGAAGTTACTCTAAAATTATCGGCTGCAATAATTTCATCATCTACATTTAAGCCTTGTTTGTAAGCTGCACTACCTCGTTCTGTATTTCTTACTTTTAAGTTTCCACCACTCTCCGAAGTACTGATTCCTAATGTTGCTTTTGATGTATTTTCCGAAACCATTAGTTTTAGTCCTGCATACCCCAAATACGTTGCATAATCTGGCATTTGTGTTCCATAAACTACATTATCAAAAAATGATTTAAATGGTTTTCCTGCAATTTTTGCGACTGCTGCCTGAAACTCCTCATCTGTGTAACCTCTTTTTTGCTTTTTGTAATACTCATCGTACAAATAACGCATTACATCATCCAAATTTTTCTTTGAATCTGTTGCTTCAATAATCATTAAATCTAGCATCGCAGCATAAACACTTCCTTGTCCATAATAAGAAACTGTCGTATTTCCAGAATTTTCATTCGGACGGTAGGCTTTTATCCATGCATCAAAACTCGCTTCCGTAACAGGCTGAACGTGTCTTCCTTTTTTGTTTTCTGCTGCCGAAATATTTCCTGAAAGTGTATTGAGATAATAATTATCATCTACAAAACCTGCTCTAGTAAGTAGCAATTCATCATAATACGAAGTAAACCCTTCAAAAATCCATAATAAATTAGTGTGCTGTTCTTGTGTATAATCATAATTTGTAAGCGCAAAAGGACGCAAACGCTTCACATTCCAAAGGTGGAAATATTCGTGAGCCACCAAACCCAAAAAGCCTAAATAACCACGCTTTGTTCCATACGACATTCTATCGACGACCAAACTTGTAGAATTGAGGTGTTCTAATCCTCCCCCTCCATATCTTGAGTTATGAACGATAAATTTGTAATCTTCTGCTGGATTTTCTCCCCACACTTTTGTTGCTTCTTCTACCACTTTTGCCATATCTTTTGTGATTTGGTCTTCGTTGTAGTTTCCTTTTCCATACATAATTACAGAATGTTTTACACCTGCTGCTTCAAATTCTAAAATATTTTGATTACCGATTTCGATAGGAGAATCAGCCAAAATATCATAATTTGGAATTTCGAAAATGTTGTCTTTTCCGTCTTTGTTTTTTAAAGATGTAGAAATCATTTTCCAATCGTTTGGCTTATTAATTTCTAAACTTGCTTTTTCATCTTTCATTCCGTCCACATACATAAAAATACTTGTTGGAATAAGGGCAGCGTGAGAAGCATCAATAAAACTTGTACGAACAGAATGCTCAAAACCATAGACATCATACATAATCTTAACACTTGATTTGCCATTCGTTTTGACTGTCCATACATTTTTTGCCGTTTTTTCTATATCAGAATCAGACTTTACGCTTTCTACACCTTTTGCAAATTCACGAATCAGATACGACCCTGGAGTCCAAACAGGCATTACAAAATCGATACTTTCTTTGTCTTTTGGAATCTCGCTTACCTCAATCGTAACACTTGCATAATGCGTTTGTGGGGCAGGAAATTCTATTTTATAATTGATTTTTTGAGAAAAACCAGCAAAACAAATACTCATAAAGAGCAATACTGATAAAACAGTTTTAAAATTTCGGAATAACATAGTTGATTAGTTAGTTTCGAAACCCTAAGGGTCGCTGAAGACCCTTAGGGTTTAAATAGTTGAAAATGATATAACAAGTAGGCAAGTTAAGAGTTTTTTTAATTCTATCTTTCAAACTGTATCAAAAACAATGTTAAGCTCGTTGTATAGTCATTCAATTATTAATTTATACTGATAGTAATATTATGAGATTTGAGATTATTGTCTATTTTTTAGGTATTTTGATAGGAACAACTATTACCTACTTTGGATTAAGTTATTATTTTGAAAACTGTGAAATTAGAGAGCAAGGTGTAGAAGTGGAAGTTACAATGATTAAAGAAACAAGATATACTAAGAATGGTTCTATTCCTCAAGTAAAGTATAAAGGAAAAATACATGATTGGTACGGTAAAAAAGAAAAGGCAGGAAAAACCTATACAGCCATATACAGTCCTTCAAACGATGCATTATTCGATCCTAAAAGCACTTGGTACAAACCTATTTTGATGGGAGGTTTCTTCATAGTTATTAGTATTTATGGAATAATCAAGGAGTTGTTTTTTTCTAAATCTTAAAGTATAAACAAATACCCTAATTTCCATGTTAAAACCATTACGACGCAAAGTATTTATCCAATTTGATAAACTACTATTTTTCACGTCCATTTTTCTAGCTTACTTTTTCTGTAAAAATCTCTATGAATTTCCTTCAAAATATAAAAAATAAATTTTCTAAATCGTCAAATAAAACTACTGAAAACCAATCTGATACAGCTTCAAAACCCCAATCCAAAACAAAAAGAGTATTTAAGAAAATAGCAAAGGTTTTGATGTGGATTTTTGGTTCGTTTTTCGGACTTTTGGCTCTTATTTTTATTTTACTTTTTCTTCCTCCTGTGCAAGATTTTCTGACAGGAAAAGCAGAAAATTTTCTCTCTGAAAAACTAACTACAAAAGTAGAAATCAAAATGATTCGCCTTAGTTTTCCTTTAGGACTGACTTTAAATGGACTTTATATTGAAGACCTTCAACAAGATACACTACTTTATGCAGGTCATTTTAATGCTCAAATAAATCCTTTTGTGCTTTTAGATAATACACTTCAAGTTACAGAAATTGAGCTTGAAAATGTTTATGCAAATATTTGGATAGCCGAAGATAGCACTTCAAATATTGATTTTATAAATGCTGCTTTTGCCTCCACCGATTCTGCCACCACGAGCGAAGAACAAACCACGACACAACTACAAGCCAGTGATACAACAGGTGGAAGTTTTATTATTTCTTTGGGTGGAATCGATATTAAAAATATCAATCTAAAATTTGATGATAGATACAATGGAAACGACATCAAAGGAAAAATAGGACAGTTAAAAATTGATGTTGATGATTTTGATTTGAATAATCTCAAATTTGCAGTAAAAGATATTTTGCTCAAAGACACCGACTTGCGTTATGTACAAACGCACTTGCCACCACCAACACAAGAAAAACCAGATACCACCAGTTCAGAAATAGGCTTTCAGATTGATTTAGATAAAATAAATTTAGAAAATATAACAGCTTTTTATAAAAGTAATGTTACAAAACAAGAAGTAAATGCTCAACTAGGAACTCTTTTTATTAATGCTCAAAAAACAAATTTAGGAACTCAAAAAATTGTCATTCAAGACGTAGAGCTCAAAAAAACGTTTGTTTCTTACAAACAAGGAATTGTCAAAACAGCTTTAGATTCTGCCATAAATAATTCTGCCAAAACGGTAGCTGATGAAACTCAGCAAGTAGCAGGAACGCAAGAAGACGAGGGAAAACCTTGGGTTGTTGAAGTAAAAAATATTTTACTGGCTGATAATGAAGTCGTTTTTGATGATGAAAATAGTCCAACAACAGACTATGGTTTTGATGCAAATCATATTCATTTTAAAGGAGTTGCTTTAAATATAAAAGACTTTAAACTCTATCCAGATGACATTGCAGCCGACCTCAAAACTATTCAAGCAACTGATAACAGAGGGCAATTTGAACTTAGAGATTTTGATGGAATTATTCGTTTAGATTCGAACGGTATAGGCGTTACAGATTTGAATATTCAGACTTCACGCAGTAAAATAGGACAGAAAGTAAAACTGGCTGCTTCATTAAAAAACATTGCTGAAGACTGGCAAAATGCTGATTTAGATATTAATTTGGATGGAACAGAAATCGCTCTGGCTGATGTTTTTTATTTTGTTCCAGACTTAGCAAAACAAGTCAATTTATTAAGACAAACTACCGAAACCATCAAAATTTCTGGACAGGCAACAGGAAAGGCAAACGATGCTACGCTTAAAGATTTTCAAATAAAAGGATTGAACAATACAAACCTTTTAGTCAATGGAAATATTAAAGGTTTGCCCGATGTAGAAAAAATCTATGCTGATATAAAAGTAAACAAACTGACTTCTTCTCGCTCTGATTTACAAAAACTTGTGCCTAATGGAACACTTCCAGCAGGATATAATTTTCCTCAAAAAATCTTTATGACAGCCTCTGCAAAAGGTTCTATGGACGATATGTTTGTAGAGTTTTTAGCAAATCTTGACAGTACAAAAATAGAAATGGGTGGTACAATCAAAAATCCGACTGACCCAAATAAAATGTATTTAGATATTGCTACAAAGCAGTTTTTAGTTTATATGAAAGATGTCAAAAGTTGGTTGCCCAATACACTGCTTCCTTCAAATCTTACGCTTCCTCCAAAAATAGAGGGAAATATTGCCTTTACAGGATTATTGAATGACTTCGAAACCAATACAAAACTAAACACAACTTTAGGAAATGTAGGTGCAAAAGGAACAATGCAAAATGCTATTTCTGAAACTGAAATGCCGATTTATAATATTACAGCTTTAGTAGAAAATGCACAATTAGGAAAAATTTTGCAAGACACAACACTAGGAATTGCAGATTTGAAGATTACGGCTGATGGTAGTGGTTTTGACCCAGAAAAAATGAAAACTACTATTGATGGAAACGTAAATAAATTTGAATATAGCAACTATGTCTATAAAGACTTAAAAATAGATGGAAAAGTAGATGGTTTGTCCTACAATGGTAAACTCAATATGAAAGATAAAAATTTGACGTTTGATTTTGATGGAAATGTAGTAATGGATTCGCTCAACCCTAAGTTTGTTGTCGATTTAGATTTGAAAAAAATTGATTTACAAGCTCTCAATTTGTATGATGAATCCTTGACTGTTAGCTTGAATCTTGATGCAGATATTACAGGAATGAGTTTGGATAACCTAAAGGGAAATACAACTCTTAAAAATGTAATCATTACTAAAAAAGGGCGTAGTTTTAGGATAGATTCGGCTGCTTTTGTGTCTATTTCTCAAAAAGACAAAACAGATATTCAGCTTCGTTCGGATATTATTTCTGCCAACATTCAAGGAAATTTAGACCTTGCTACTTTTACTTCTACGGTTCAAAATCACATTAATACATATATCGAAATTGACCCAGTTTTGCCCAATCAAGAAATTGAAACACAACAGATGGATTATTCTATCCAAATTCATAAATCTGAACTTCTGACGGCTTTAGTTCCTGACCTTACTAAATTCGAACCTGCTTCTTTGGATGGAAAGTACCGTAGTGATTCTAAAAAGTTTGAACTAAATGGAAGTTTTCCGTCTATTATTTATGCAGGAATTGTGATGGATTCTCTATCCATCAATATTGATTCGGACAAGGAGGCTTTGAGTTATAGAATTGGAGTTGCAGAACTCAATGATGGGACTTTTCAATTCAAAAACCCTCTTGTTTTTGGAAAGGCTTCCAATAATAAAGCAGATTTGACTATCAATATTAAAGATGAAGAAGGCAAAGAACAGTTTGATATTACTACTTTTTTAGAACGTCCAGATACGACGCAGTTTATTGTTTCTCTTGCTCCTTCTCAAATTCTGAATTATGATAATTGGAGTGTAAAAAAAGGAAATCAAATCGTTTTGCGAGCTACTGAAAGTGATAATTTGAGTATAAAAGATTTTATAATGGCTTATCAAGACCAAAAAATCAGCGTACAGACTACAGAAGAAGATAAAAACCTACTCGCTAGTTTCAAAAACTTCGAACTCACTACACTAACAGACATAGTTTCAGCAAATGATACGACAAAATTAGCCACAGGACGACTAAATGGAAATGTAAACCTGCAAAACTTTCAAACAGAGATGCAGCTTTTGGCAGATTTAAAAATTGATGATTTGACTGTTTTGAATAGTCCGTTAGGAAATTTGGCAATGAAAGCAGAAAATAGTAAAGCAAAAAACCGTTATGATGTAAATGTAAATCTGACAGGAGAAAATAAATTCGAACTGACAGGGTATTACAATGCTGCCCAAAATGCAAGTGATGCACTGAATATGAATTTGGATATTCAAAGATTTTCCCTTCCGACTTTAGAAAACCTCACTATGGGAAGTCTAAAGGATATGAAAGGCGTAGTTACAGGAAGTTTGACAGTAAAAGGAACAACTGATAAACCTGCTATTTTAGGAAAATTAGATTTTAATAAAACTTCATTTTTCCTTACGGCTTCGGGAACATATTTACATTTAGAAAAAGAAACTATTGGTTTTGATAATAAAGGTATTGCCTTCCAAAACTTTACTTTAAAAGACAAAAAACAGAATGCACTTTATGTAAATGGTAGAATAAATACGCCTACTTTTAGTGATTTGAACTTAAATCTGAATGTAAAGAGTGATAAGTTTTTGTTTGTAGATAGCAAGAAAAGTACAAACCCAAAAGAAGAACAATTATTTTTTGGAAAAGCTCTTGCTTCTCTTGATGTAGATGTAAAAGGAGAGGCTACAAGCCCAGTTGTAACAGCAAATGTAGAAGTTTTGGAAGGAACAGATTTGACGTATATTTTGCCTGAATCTGAAATTGCAACGATTGATAAAGATGGTGTTGTAGAGTTTGTCGATAGAGATTTTTATAGTGATTCTCTTATTTCAGTTGTGCCTAATGATGAAGATAGTACACAATATGCAACTGATATGGATATTCGTGCTGTTATCAAAATCAATCCATTAGCCAAAATGAAAGTAGATATTGATGAATCGAATCAATTAGAAGTGCAAGGAGGAGGCGATATTAATTTCAATCTAAATCCTAGTGGAGAAATGTCTTTGACAGGACGTTATGAGATTACAGACGGAATTTATAAACTCAACTTCTTCAATATTGCCAAACGAGATTTTACCATTCAGAAGGGAAGTTCGATTACTTTTTATGGCGATATTATGGATATGAAAGCTGATATTACAGCGATTCATACAGTTGAAGCTGCTTCGTATGAATTGATGGCAAACCAACTAGGAAACACTTCTGAATCAGAACTCAATAAATACAAGCAAAAACTACCTTTTGAAGCTGTTTTGAATATGAATGGAGAGGTTTTGAATCCAATTATTGATTTTGATATTGATATTGCCGATGAAGAACGTGGCGCAATGGGAGGAACAATTAATACAAGACTTCAACTTCTAAACAAACAAGAATCAGAACTCAACAAACAAATTTTTGCATTACTTATTTTGGGAGGATTTATTTCAGAAAATCCATTGGATAGAGCGCAAGGAGAAATGGGTTTTGCAGAATCAACAGCAAGAAATACAGTAAGTGGACTTTTGACAGACCAACTCAATAAGTTAGCTGATAGAAATTTGTCTGGAATTGGTCTTTCTTTTGATTTGAATTCTTATGAAGATTATTCGACAGGAGAATCTCAAAGCAAAACCGAATTAGGAATCAATCTTTCAAAATCATTTTTAGATGAGCGTCTGACTTTTCAAGTAGGTACAAATGTAGATTTGGAAGGTGGTGCAGCAGACCAACAACAACAACAAGGTTTGAGTAGTATTGCTGGAGATGTGATTATTTCTTATTTGATTACGGAAGACGGACGTTATAAAGTTCAGATTTTTAGAGAAAATAGCTATGCTGGTGTGATTGATGGGCAGATTATCCAAACAGGAGCATCACTTATTTTTGTGAGAGAATATGATAAAGTGAGTGAGCTTTTCAAAAAAGACAAGGAAAAAAATAAAAAGCAAGAAAAACAAAAACGCAAAAATAAGGAAGGAGAAAAATACTAAAAAGTAAAAAAACCTCATCTCAAAAAGATAAGGTTTTTGGGGTAGATTGTTTTAATCAATCTATTTAACTACTATTTTTCGTGTTTAAAGTTAGTGTTTCAATATCTTTTTTTAGAAAAAACCCTACTCCAAAAAAGTAGGGTTTTAGAGTGATAGATATTTACTTAACTACCAACTTTAATCTTAACTTTATTCTATCACTACCTTTACGATCTTATATTTTTGATTTTGAGTAACAACTTTGATAATATAAGAGCCTTTAGCAAGTGATTTTAAATCCAAACGATAGTCAGAAATTCCTTTTTGTAATTTAATTTTTTGAATTTTTCGTCCTATTACATCACTTACTTCAAGAGTGGTTTGAGAAGTAAGTGTTTGTTCAAACTGAATCGTAAACTGTCCATTTATACTTGGATTTGGAAAGACATTAAAGAAAAAAGGCGTATTCTTATCTTCTCCCAAAACAACATCTTCTTTTAGTCTAAAGTAAACTGTGCGAGTAGCTTTCTGACAACCAGAATTGTAAGTTATGATGGCACTATAATTATCGCTTTCATTAGGAGTAATAGTTACTTGTCCCTCAAAAGAAGGTGCAGATTCTCCATTTTTGAGCCACTCTACGTTACTAATCGTTTCACTAGACTCTACAAAAAGTGTAGATTCAGTAGTACGTAGAAAGGCATCAGCTACACTTATTCTTTCTATATCTACAGTTTCACTAAACGTTGTACAACCATTTTGAGAAATTTGTACTTGATACGTTCCTGCTATGGTAGTCGTGAAAGTATCTCCTTCTTGATTTCTCAGAACTCGTCCATTTCTAACCCACGTATAAGTGAGATTAGTATCTGGGTTATCTACACTCAAAGTAACTTGGTCATTAGGACAGAATGTAGCCTGACTAGCCGAAACAGTAACTCCTTCTGGCAAGTTAGTAACAGTTACTTCTATTTCATCTCTAGAGATACAGCCGTTTTGAGTTACTTCTAAAATATACGTTCCAGAACCACGAGTAGAGGTTGATGTCCCCATAGCAATAATATTTTCTGCTTCAATCCAACGATACTCTGCTCCTTCTACAACATTAGCAGCCGATAGAGTAGCGTCTGCACAAAGATTAATACTGCTTCCTTGAGTAATTTGAGCTACTGGACTGAAATTCAATATTACGTTTACAGGTTTTACACTTGTAGTTTTGCTTATTATAGTAAGTCTGACCGTTTTTTACGGTATATTTGTCTTGGCAATGAGGACAAATCTGAGATTGTTTAGTTTGCATTTTACAAATATCATAACTCATTGCCATTTTTTCAAAAAAAACATCCTTATATTTAGAACACTACCAAGGTTTTAATGATAAATGATTTTGTGTTTTTCATAAAATAAGATTAAAAAATGGAAATTTAAACTGTCAAGACACCTTAGAGGTATTAGATAAATTTTGATAACATATAAATAATTTTGTTTAGTTACTTGCCAAATTCATACAAATAACTTTTTTTTAACTTCTTTGTTATACTATTTGTAAATCATTTTTTTAACTAACTCTTATTTTTATGACAACTTGGACAATTGACCCAATGCACTCTGAAATTCAATTCAAAGCCAGACACATGGTAATTTCTACTGTTACAGGCTCATTTTTAGAATTTTCTGGTAAAATGGAAACTCCTTCAGAAAATAAAAATAATTTTGAAAACGCTATCATTACTTTTGAAGCTCAAGTAGAAAGCATAGATACAGGCGTAGAGCAGCGTGATGAACATTTACGTTCAAATGACTTTTTTGAAGCTGAAAAGTATCCTACTATTTCTTTTACATCTACTTCTTTTAAAAAAAATGGCTCTGAAAATATATATGATATGGAAGGAAACTTAACGATAAAAGATACTACAAAACCAATTAAGTTAAGTGTGGAATATGGAGGAACTGCTGTGGATATGTATGGACAAACAAAAGCAGGTTTTGAATTAAGAGGGGAGGTAAACCGTCAAGAATTTGGCTTAGTGTGGAACGTTACTACAGAAGAAGGTGCTGTAATTGTTTCAGACGATATAAAATTAGTTGCAGAGTTACAATTAGCTAAACAGGAGTAAACAAAAAAGCCATATTTTGAGAAGGCATAATAAATTGGTCATGCTCTTATTTGGTGTCCAAAAGTATCATAAATTTGTCATGCCTTCTTCAAAACTCTTATTTATCTTCTTTTACTTCAGAATATTTATAGCCATACTCTTCCGTAATTTTTTCTTTAGAAATTTGTTCTACTTTAAAAGTGCCTACAATTTCTTCAACTGGACGATCACCATAAGCTGTTTTTTGCTCTGCCACTTTATCAATTACTTCAAAACCATCAATGACTTGTCCGAAAACAGTATATTGTCCGTCAAGATGATTTGCACCTGTATCTTTTTCTACGATATAAAACTGTGAATTACTAGATCTTCTTTCTGGATTTATTTGGTCTCCCATTCTAGCTGCTGCAACTGCACCTCTACGGTGTGGGTGATTAGGTCTTATTTCGGCAGTAATCGTACTATCAGAAACATTTTTTGGAGGATTTTCTTTTGTAGATAAATCTCCACCTTGTATCATAAACCCTTTTATTACTCGGTGAAAAATTGTTCCATCATAATGACCTGCTTCTACTAATTTTAGAAAATTTTCTTTGTGAATCGGTGTGTCATCAAAAAGAACAAGTTTTATATCACCAAATTTTGTAGAAAGAGTTACTACTTGATCTTTGTCTGGACTGCATGTATTGCTCATAAATAAGGAAATTAAGATGAATGAAAATGTTAAACGAAGTAAGTTACTTTTTCTCATCGTTATAAATGATTTGATTAATGATTGTTTTAGAGTATTTCAGAACTTTATAAATTTAGATTCAAATTTATGTTGTTGTTGTAAAAAGTACAACACGCAATTTACAATCTAACTCTTTGAAAGATAGAGCCTTTGATAACATAAGCAAAATAAGAATAAGCATTATTTGCTCCCATGTAGTAATACAAATATCGTAAAAAACGCTCAGAAATCATATAATAACTGAGCAAAATAAAACAATCTAAAAAAGAATTGGAAAGCAAAAATTTAATTGTACAAACAATTAATAAAAAGGCGTAAAAACATCTAAAAAATAGATTATTTTATAAAAATTGACTTTTTTTAAAAAAATATACTTGTATAGACAACTATTTTCCTATCTTTGCGTATAACCAAACAAGAGCAGCGCAGACGGACTTAAATCTCTGTTATTCTCTCAATTTTTTATTTATTTATTTTCATACAAACATTTTTTATTATGGCTACTATTTGGAATATTGACCCAATGCATACTGAAATTCAATTCAAAGTAAAACATCTTGTTATTTCTACTGTAACAGGCTCTTTTCAAGAGTTTTCTGGAAAATTAGAAGCTACAAAAGAAGACCTCACAGATGCAAAAATCACTTTTGAAGCAAATATCAACAGTATCACAACAGGAAATGAACAACGTGATGGACATTTGAAGTCAGATGACTTTTTTGGTGTAGAAAAATTCCCAAAACTTGCTTTTGAATCTACTTCTTTTGAGAAAAAATCAAGTGATGAATATGAACTAAAAGGAAACTTAACTATTAAAGAAACAACAAAACCAGTTACTTTAGCAGTAGAATATGGTGGTACAGCAGACGATATGTACGGAAATACAAAAGCTGGCTTTGAACTAACAGGAAAAATTAGCCGTAAAGATTTTGGTTTAACTTGGAATGGCGTAACTGAAGCAGGTGGTGTCGTAGTAAGCGATGAAGTAAAATTGCTTATGAATGTACAAGTAGCTAAAGTAGTGGCTGAAACAGTTTAGAGTTAGTTGAGAATAAAATAGAAGCTAAAAAAACGATATTTCTTTTGAGGAGAAGTATCGTTTTTTGGTTTTAATATAGATTTATTAAACAACTTCTATGAGAAAATACTTATTTTGTGAACAATCATTTTTTGTTAAAAAAACCTATTGCTATGCTCATTCGTTAGTAGCAAAGTCTAAGTTGAATCAATACTTTGATTAACTTGCAGCCTATTTTATACTACTTTCTTTTGCACCACTTTCTGTATTATTTTATTATCATAAATGGCAAATTTAGAAAAATCAACTCCCAAAGGAGAAATATTTGACTGGAAAATACTCAAACGTATTTTTGTTTTCGTAAAACCCTATCAAGGACATTTTTATTTTATTATTTTCTTGACTGTTTTGTTAGGAATTATTGCACCTATTCGTCCCTATCTTATCAAACTTACTGTTGATGATTATATTCTTAAGAATGATTGGGAAGGCTTAAATTTGATGCTTATTTTACTTTTGGCTTCAGCGATTGTGCAAGTAGGAGTCGAATTTGTTCATAGTTATCTTTCGGGTTGGTTGGGACAAAATGTGGTTCGTGATATTCGTATGCAAGTCTATAATCATTTGATGGGAATGAAACTATCTTTTTATGATAAAACACCTATCGGAAGACTCGTAACTCGTACTATTTCAGATATCGAAACGCTTTCAAATATTTTTACACAAGGAATTGCTAATATTTTAGGAGACATTTTGCAGCTTACTTTTATCTTGGCTGCTATGCTGTATTTGGATTGGAAACTCACTTTAGTTACACTGACTGTTTTGCCTTTTTTATTGGTCGGAACATATATTTTTAAAGAAAAAGTAAAAGATTCATTTAATGATGTCCGTACAGCCGTTTCAAATCTCAATTCATTTGTACAAGAACATGTTACAGGAATGTCGATTGTTCAGATTTTTAATAGCGAAAAAAGAGAACACAAGAAATTTGAATCTATCAACAAAGAACATCGAAGAGCAAATGTAAAAACAGTGTTGTATTATTCTCTTTACTTTCCTTTGGCTGAAATTGTGGGTGCAGCAGGAACTGGTTTGGTGGTTTGGTATGGTGCTTCTAGTGTTTTGGGAGAAAGAATTGAATTAGGTACTTTGATTGCCTTTATTTTATTTTTGGCTATGTTTTTCCGTCCTATTCGTATGATTGCTGACCGTTTTAATACCCTTCAATTAGGGATTGTTAGTTCGGACAGAATTTTAAAACTATTAGATGATGATAGCACTATTCAACATAACGGAACTTATTTTGCAAAAAACTTGAAAGGAGATATTCGTTTCGAAGAAGTGTGGTTTGCTTACAATATGGATGCTTCAAAAGGAAAATATAATGAAAATGGAGAGTTGAATATCGATAATAAAGTAGAAGTAAAACCAGAATGGGTCTTAAAAAATATTTCTTTTGAAGTAAAACAAGGTCAGACGATTGCAATGGTAGGTGCAACAGGCGCAGGAAAATCATCTATTATTAATCTTTTGAATAAATTTTATGAAATTCAGAAAGGCGAAATATTTATTGATGATAGAAATTTAGAAGATTATAATCTTAATTCATTACGCCAACATATTGGAGTAGTTTTACAAGATGTATTTTTATTTTCAGGAACAATTATAGATAATATTACCCTTCGAAATCCTGATATTTCTTTAGAAAGAGTAAAGGAAGCTGCCGAACTGGTGAGAGCTAAAGAGTTTATAGAAAAACTTCCAAATGGTTTTTATTATAATGTTCAAGAACGAGGCGCAACACTTTCAGTCGGACAAAGACAGCTTATTTCTTTTGTTCGTGCAATGGTTTATGACCCTCAAATTTTGATTCTTGATGAAGCTACTTCTTCAGTAGATTCTGAAACAGAAGAATTAATCCAAAATGCCATTGATAAAATGATGGAAGGAAGAACAGCTATTGTAATTGCTCACCGTTTGGCTACAATTCAAAAAGCAAGTAAAATCCTAGTATTGGATAAAGGAGAAATTAAAGAAAGTGGTTCGCATGAAGAACTTCTAAAACTAGGTGGTTATTACAATACACTTTACGAAATGCAGTTTTTGCAGACAGCAAAGAGTTAGAATTTGGAATAAAAAAATGATTTTTTGTTAGTGTTACACAAAGCTAATATTGAAATTGTTTAAGAATAGGTTTTGTGTATTTATTTTTGGTATCACTATGCTAAAACACCAATAAAGTCTGTATTTTTTCCTGTTCTGTGACACACAGAACGCAATTTTCCCATTCTTAAACAACTTCATTAAAAAAAATATACTAATGAAAAATAAAATTTTCTTTGTGGTTAGTCTTCTTTTTGGTTTGATTATGATTAATGGAGGACTAAATAAATTCTTTAATTATCTTCCTTTAAAAATGGATAAGGCTGCAATGGATTTAATAACCGTTTTCAAATCATCAGGTTGGATATTCAATTTAGTGGGTATTGTAGAAATCATTGCAGGAGTTTTGATTATTATTCCAAAAACTCGTGCTTTAGCTGCTATTATGATTTTTCCTGTTGTGGTAGGAATTGTTCTTTTTCATGTTTTTCAAGACCCTGCTAATATGATTATGAGCTTTGTTTTTTTGGCTATCAATCTTTGGATAATTTTTGAAAATAAAGAAAAATACATGCCGATGATTAATAAATAAAAACTTCTTATTTTTTTAGATAAAATTATGAGACTTTCTCTTCTTGATGAATAGAAAGTCTTTTTTTGTATGAAAAGCGAAAGTCTGAAAATCATTCTAGCAAAAAATTTGTACTTTAGTTTATCTCTAAACCCCAATTATAAATCTATCTATCCAAAAAATGAAAAAGTACTATTTTTTTAAAATCAAAACCTTTACTTTATGTAGTCTATTTTTATTCATTTTTTTTATTGGAAGTAGTTTTTCTTCTTTAAATTACTTAGATACGACTGAAAAAAAACTTTTTGTAGTGGTCATTGATGCAGGACATGGAGGCTATGATGTAGGAAATGAATGCTCAGATTTGCAACGTTTCAAACAAGAGAAGGATTTAGTTTTGCCTGTTGCTTTGCAACTTGGAGGGTATTTGGAAAATTTACTAGAAAATGTAAAAGTTGTTTATACACGAAAAGATGATATATTTGTGAGCTTGGAAGACAGAGCAAAAATAGCAAATGATGCAAGTGCTGATTTATTTATTAGCATTCATGCCAATCACAATCCTATTAAAAGTATTTATGGAGCGCAAGTTCATATTCATAATCACGATATAAAATTTAGTAAAATTTTTGCAAAAAAATTGATGAAACAACTTTCAGAAAGAGCAAAAAGAAAAGTTCTCAAACTCCAAACTACGGCTGATAGAGGTCATAATTTATTTGTTCTTCAAAATACCAAAATGCCAGCCATTTTGGTAGAGTTAGGTTTTATGAGCAATGGAAGTGAAGAGGTTTATCTCAATAGCGAATACGGTCAGACAATTTTAGCTTCAGCTATTTTTCGTGCTGTAAGAGAATATCGTGAAGTGGTGCAGTAGGTTTAATAATTTCTCAAAAAAAACTATTTTCTATTCTAACTTTTGTTTTATTTCATCTATCATTTCACTTGACCACCCATAAGATTGATAAAGAACAGTACCATTTTTATCTATCAGATAAGTACGAGGAATATATTGTGTCGCAAATTTATCATATACCAACCTATCTTCATCAGCTACTAAATGGGATTTAAAGTTTTTGTTTTTCCTCCATTTTTCCATTTCTTCTTTGCTATGTTCTCTACCCACAACAATAAAATTTATCTCATCATTAGCAGCAAAGCTAGATTCTAACTCTGGAATAGCAACCTTACAAGAAGGACACCAAGTAGCAAAAAATATAAGCAGCGTAGTTTTTTCACTTCCCTTTCCTACAACAAAGTTTTTATTATCTAAGGTGGTTAAAGTAAATGATTCAATACTATTTATAGGTTTCAATTCTTTTATTTCTTCTTTTGATAGAGAAGATGAATAGTTGGTTGTAAGATTTTTTGGAAGTTTAGTTCTACAACTCAAAATAATCAATAGTAAAAATAAGAACAGTAGGTTGAAGTTTTTCATAAATTAAACTTTAGTTTTTGGATTTAATAGTATTCAAATTGAAAAATACTCTTTTTAGTTCAATTTGCTCAAAATAATCTTACAAATTCTTCAAAGCAAAAAGCTCGTGCAATTCTCCAGTATTCATTTCGGTTATCCACGCATTATTTGTAGAGATTGCCATATCTGCAATTTCCTTTTTAGACTGCAAAAGTTCATTTATTTTTTCTTCTAATGTTCCTTTGGTAATCATACGATGCACCAAAACATTATTTTTTTGTCCAATTCGGTAGGCTCTATCTGTTGCTTGAGATTCTACGGCAGGATTCCACCACAAATCAAAATGAATAACATGACTTGCAGCAGTCAAATTTAGTCCAGTTCCACCAGCTTTCAACGACAAAATCATAAAGGGACAATGTTCTTCATTTTGAAAAATCTCAACGGCTTCATCTCTTCCTTTTCTTGTAAGTCCACCATGTAAAAAGGGAACTTGTGTATGAAAAGTAGATTGTAAAAAGTCCTTCAAAAGTTCTCCCATTTTGGTATATTGAGTGAAAATCAAGGCTTTTTCGTCAGCTTCATAAATCTGTTTTACAATTTCTAATAGAAGTGCAGTTTTGCCAGAATCACTTATTTTCATGGTGCTTTCCTTCAAAAAATGAGCAGGATGATTACAGATTTGTTTGAGTTGCATCATGAGTTTCAAAATAACACCTCGCCTTTTTATTCCTTCAAATTCTTCTACTACCTTCATTCCTTCTCTCAAAGTAGTTTCATAAAGCAAAGTTTGTTCTTTAGTGAGCTTACAAATTTGGTCTTTTTCTATTTTTTCTGGCAAGTCATCAATTATACTTTTATCTGTTTTAAGCCTTCGCATAATGAAGGGTGCAGTCATTTTTTTGAAAATATCAGCACGATGTTCATCTCTATCTCTTTCAATCGGAATAGAAAAATTAGTTCTAAATTTAGACAAAACATCTAAATAATTCTCATTTACAAAATCAAAAATAGACCAATATTCACTCAAACGATTTTCGACAGGCGTTCCAGAAAGAGCTATTTTACGAGGACTTTGTAGCATTTTGATAGCTTCTGTTTGTCCAGCAGCAGGATTTTTGATGGCTTGGGCTTCATCAATAATTACACACGACCACTCTCGCTCTGCAAAACGCTTGTCTTCACTTCTGACTGTTCCATAAGTGGTAAGCCAAACATCAGGTTTAAAATTTTCGTTTTCATTATTTTCAATCCATTTTCTATTTGCTCCATGATAAATATAAAAAGAAAGCGAAGGTGCAAATTTTTCGATTTCTCGTTGCCAGTTGCTCAAAAGTGTTGTTGGCAAAACAGCCAAAGCAGGTTCATTATTTCCTCCTAGTTGATTTTCTTCTTTGAGTTTTAATAAAAAAGTAATGGTTTGAAGTGTCTTTCCAAGTCCCATATCATCAGCCAAAATAGAACCCAAACCCAGCTTTGCATTTTGATACAACCATTCATAACCAACTTGTTGATAGGGACGTAAAGTGGCTTTTAGATTTTGAGGCGTTTCGATTTTTGGAGCTTCTTTAAGTTCTTGTAACAAAACCCTTACTTTTTCGCTTAATTCTACTTTTGTTCCTTGATATTCTTCTGTGAGAGCTGTTTGTAAAAGCTCTGCACTTGATAATTTTTTCTTTTTCTTCTTTAATTGTTCGACAATTAAGGCAATTTCTTTTTCATCTAACAAAACATATTGGTCTTTGAATCGCCACAAACCAGCCTTTTGAGCAATCATTCTTTCAAAATCGGCTGCCGAAATTTTCTCATCACCCATCGCTACTTCCCAATCAAAATCCCAAACACTTCCCAGTTTTAAGAATGATTCTTCTTTTTTGTTTTTAGAATTTAGGCTTGCTTTTAATTTTGGTCGGACAATTTTTTCTAGTCGTTTTGGCAACAGTATTTTTATTCCCAAAATCTGTAAGACGGGGAAAATATCTATCAAAATTTTGCTTAATCGTGTTGCTTCTATTTCTTTTTGTGTCTGTCCTTGCGTTTCGATAATTTCTTTTATTTCTCCCAAAAAATCAGACAAAATCTGCAAATCTTGTACAATCGGCAAACGAACATCTTCAAACGAATCATCTTCAAAAATTACGGCAAGAGGAATATGTGGACTTTCATTTTCGGCATGTTTATTTTGGAGTTCTTTATCTTCGATCAAAATTTCTAAACTGAAAGTTTCGTCTGCTTCTTCATAACTGTTTTCATTATGAATACTTTCTTCATCTGTTTCTCCGTCTTCAAAATTCTCTTGAATAGACAAGATAGGAACATATTTCCGTTCAGATAAAAGAAATTTACCAAGCCAAGCACGAATCAAATGAGGCATATCTTTTTCTTGATAACCTGTAAAATTCATCGCCAAATTCATAAAAAAGATACTTTCTATCTTCATATTCAAAGACGAAAGGCGTTTTTTGTAACGTGTCTTTATCCAAGACTCTTCAATATAAAAATGCAAAATCATTCCCAAAAGAGTGAGTGTAGATTCTGTTTGGTCGGAGTAATAAGGTTCTATCTTTGCCTTTGTTTTTTCCTTGTCCTTTGATTTTAAGCCTATATTAACTGTTCTAATATCAACCGTTTCAGAGATTTGAGTTAGAATTTCTTTGACATCTGTATTCAAAACAGCAGGTTGCCAACGGATAAAAACTTCATTTTTTTGATTGCTAAAAATCGTCGGAACTATTGCACCACGTTCTAAAAGTGCCAGCGCAAACTGATGAATTTTAAATAAAACTTGTAACTGTTCTGAAAGACGTTTTATTTCTGTGGTAGGAAGTGTATAAAATAAATCTAACAAAAAACCAAAGCCATTATCAATTTTGGTTTTGATTAATTTTCGCTTTTGTTTGGTTACCTTAAATGTATTTCGAAGTTTATAAGAAGCATCAAACGTAAATTCGAAGCGTTCTATTTCGTAATAATTTTTATTCTTTTTGTCATTTTCCTTTTTTTGTAGTTCATTTTTAGTATAAAATGATTCATTATATTTTCTATCCTCTTCTCGTTCTTCTTCTGTTTCGTAATCTTTCCAATATTCTTCTATCGTTTTAGGTAATTTTTGATAGACTGTTTGAAGGACGCTTTTAAAATCTTCTTTCTCAAAAAAAGGAGGATTAGGCGAAAGAAGTTGTAATAAAGTCTGTTCAAGTTGTGGAATTTGAGCAAAGGAAATATCTAATTTTTCTATCTCTTTTGGTTCTGGAAGTTCTTCTATTTCGTCTAATAACAGCCATTTTTCTTCCCATTTTGGCATAGAAGCCATTTTTTGTTTTTGGGCATTTTGTTCGATATAAGAAAGTAAATCAAAATCGTGCAATAAGAAAATCAAAAACGGATTTGTATCAATTTCTTCTGAAAAAGAATAAATCAAGGCTGCAATATGTTTACAAGGCATCGCAAAATCTGGACACGAACAACCTGCACTAAAATCTCGCCAACGCTTCGGAAAAAGACTAATATCTTCTTGTTCTAATAAATCAAAGAGTTCTTTTGGTAATTGTCTTTGTGTGAGTTGCTGCCAAAGTTCTGGTTTTTTTTGAAGAGTTTCTAAAATTATCTTTTTATCATTTTCGTCAAAGGCTTTCATTTCTACATAGGTAGAATAAGGAGTCGAACGGCTGCCTCTTATTTTTGCTTCTATTGCTGTTCCTCTAATTACTTTTTGTGTAATTGAGCCATTTCTTGCGTAGGTTCTTCCTCGTGTAAGTCTGCCTGTATCGTCTATATCAGTGAAGGCTTCTAACCACTTTTGTCCCCACCACGTTTTACCAAATCCTCTTGCCATTTTTTATACTATTCTTTTTTTGATAGAACAAGCCGTACCTTAAAAGGCACGGTACATTTGCACTTACTCTAAAGAGTAAGCTACGTTGCACAAAAATACATTTTTTTTGAAGGAAATGATAATAATTGATTTTAGAAACCTTTTTTTATCAGAATGGGAATGCAATCCTACCAAAATGAAATAGTATTACTATTTATTAAGCAAGTAAATTGAGTGTAAAAAATATTTTTACTATTATTTTTTGAAGGAAAAAAGTGTTTTAGGGTAAATAGAGCAGCTTTTTAGAAATATTTTGTCAATAGTTAGGCTGGAGAATGAAAATATTTCTTCTAAAAATAAAACTGGCAAACGTATTGAAATAAGTAAAGCATATCACAATAAAGGAAAAGTTCTCAAAGTAACTTTCATTTGTTTTGTTGAGGAAGGACTTCAAAACAAATCATTTTTTAAAAGTAACTTTATTTTTTAGAATTTTTCTTATTGATTGTGAGCAAGTAATGAATAGAAATAGCAGGTAAGTTTGTGGTGAAAGCCTATTTTTTTCAAATGCCTATTTTTAGCTTTTCTATTAAGTAATTGAAAAACCCTTTCTCTATTTATTTAGAAAAAGGGTTTATTTTTCGATTCTATTTTTTGGAAAAACAAGTGTTATTCAATCGTAACTGTATAACTTGTTTGACCAGTATTTGATTTTTTAAATAATAAGCAAAAATAGAAAGATATTTTTAACCAAAATACTGCTCCTACCCTTTAATTTTTTCTTCCATATTTCGTGCGACACTAGAAATTTTTATTTATAAAATTCATTGACAGAACTTTTATTGGTCTCACAGCACACAATCAATTAAATTCAATTTTGTATTCTAATCCAATTTTCTCGAATAGACTTTCTTTTTGATAGAATATTTCTTTTTGTCTGTCTGTAAGTTCTTTATTTTGACTAGAGTTTAAGACTACAAAATCTATTACTTTTTTGGGATTTCCTTGTCCATCACAAATCAAAAAATTGATTATTTCATTCTCTAGATTTTCAATTTCTTCTACTACCTCAAAAATACTATCTTCTAAAAAAACAGAAATAGCAATTTGTGGATAGACAAAATGCTCTTCTCTTCGAAGCTGTTTGAAAAACTGTAAATGCTGCGAGGTCGGAAAAATTGACTTTACTTTTTGAGAAAACTGTAACGGATTTTTTTGTTTTGCTTTCTGTGTTTGTCTTTTTTCTAGGGCATCTTTACAATTTTCACATAAATAAGGTACAGGATTCTCCCAAGGCTGGTATTCATAGACTTTTCTATTTGCATAATAATCATTCCGACGATTCAAGAAATGAGTAGGTATTCCACACAAATCACATTTCGATTTTTTGATATAAGCACGACTAAAACGAGCTACTTTTGTATGAATTTGACGAGGCTTCAGACGGAAATTTAATGAGAGTTCGGCAAGTGTATAACGGAATTTTTCTTTTGCATCAAAAAGCTCTTGTTCTTCTGTATTTAGAAGCCAATAACACCGACAAAGTTCTTTTTCATCTTCATCTTCTGTTAGGTAATCAATTTCAATTTCTGGAAGCATAAAAAAATAGTGGTAAGTGATGAGTGGTAAGTTATTACACTATAAAAAAACAGACCTAAATTTTACTTTAAATCTGTTTTTATAATTTTATAAAGATAGAAAGTTGTATTACATTAAATATTTTCGACTATTTGTATTCATTTATCACTTACCACCAATAACTTATCACTTTTAATATGTACTTTTATCATCAAAATCATCAATTAGAAGTTCTTTTGTCTTTTTCAAGATATTAGCAAAAAATCCTCCTGCTGGTTTTTCAGATGGCTTTTTGACTTCTTGTCCTTGGCTATTTATTTCATAGCCTGTTGTCTGAGTTATTTGGTCGTAATCTCTTTGATAAACATCTCTATCATCAAGCGTTCTGAAACCTGCCAAAACCAAGCCTACACCTGTCGCATACATTGGATTTTTGACCGAATCAGACTGACTTCTTCCTAAATATTCATTTGGATAACCAATACGAACATCTATACCTGTTTTATACTCAAAAAGTTCTTTCAAATACTGCATCAATGAACCTCCTCCAGTAAGAACAATTCCACCAGCTAAACGATTTTTGTAACCTGAGCGCAAAATTTCACTATAAACAAGTTCTACAATCTCTTCCATTCTCGCCTCAATAATATAAGACAGATTTTTGATAGAAATTTCTTTTGAAGAACGATTGCGAAGCCCTGGAATAGAAACAACTTCATTATCAGGTGCATCTTTTGCCAAACAACGACCAAATTTGACCTTTAATAATTCAGCTTGATTTTGCATTACGGCACATCCTTGTTTGATGTCCGAAGTGATAATATTTCCACCAAATGGAATAACCGAAGTATGACGAATAATTCCATCAATAAAAATGGCCAAATCAGTAGTTCCTCCACCAATATCAACAATAGCAACTCCTGCTTCTTTTTCTTCTTCACTCAAAACAGAAAGTGCAGATGCCAACGGTTCAAGAATCAGATTTTCGATTTCTAAACCAGCACGCTGAACACATTTTTTGATATTTCGAATAGCATTTGTTTGAGCTGTAATGATATGAAAATCAGCTTCCAGTTTTACGCCAGCCATTCCAACAGGGTCTTTTATATTTGGCTCATAATCGACAGTATAATGTTGAGGCATAACATGAATAATATCCGTTCCTGCTTCAGTTACGATGCGATACATGTCATTTGTAAGGCGATTTACATCAGAAGGAGTAATTTCTCCATCTTTTGAGCTTCTAGTAATTCCTCCGTGATGAACTGTACTTTTGATATGCTTTCCTGCAATTCCTACATTTACGATACGCAAATTTACACCTGAATTACGTTCAGCTTCTTCAACAGCTTGCGTAATGGCTGCCACTGTCTTATTGATATTGCTAATAATTCCTTCTTTTACACCTTCGGAAACAGCTTGTCCTACTCCTAATACTTCCAGTTTATCGTACTCGTTCATTCTGCCTACGATAACACAAATTTTTGTTGTTCCGATGTCTAATCCTGCTACTATTCTTTGATTTTGCATACGTCTTTATATGTACAACACTTATCAAGGTTTGAGTACAAACCATCGTTAAGGTCAATTTTAGTTTTATAGTTTATTTACAGACAATTTGATTGTCATATCTAACACTTACAAGTTGATAACTTCCCCAACCTTTTACAGGAATAATTTTATCATAAAAAGTTTTCAAACGAGTAAGTTTGTTTTCCATATTTTTAGCTGAACCCAGCTCAATAAGTTGCTCACCTACTTGTGGATACGCTAGTATATTTCCTTTAGTATCTCTTTCTAGCTGCGTAATTTGAGCCTTCCAAAATGGTTTTTTATCTATTTCTTTGAGTGCGTCAATAAATAGTTGCCCATCTGGAGTTTTCCAAAAAGCAGTATCTAAAAGTTCTGTGTCATTGCTTTTCTGACTAGAAAGTAACATGACTCGTGCCGTAAAATTAGGAGAAAGAGGAATTAGTTTTCCTGATTCAGTAATATAAGCACCGTTTGCAGAGTTTTTATTCAAAATTCGTGCAAGAGGTTTGAGTTCTTCTACTTCTATATGCAGAATTCCTTTTGAATCTACGGCTACTTGACAAGTAGATACAAAGTTATTGGTTTTTATGGAGTTTTCAATTTTTTTGGTATCTATCTCTTTAATTTTGAGGTTGTTTACATCAATTTTTGCATCTTGACGAACCAATTTTAATATTTCTACTTCTGTCAAAAAATGAGAAGTATCTTGAAGATTTTGTGCTGCATTGCGAACCACAATGTGTACACGTTGAATCATTTGTCCACGCTGATACACTTCTGTTGCTGCAATAGTAACAAGAATAGATAAAACAAATAAGATTATTTTTACAGATATTTTCATGACTTTAAATATAACATAAATTTTCTATAAGTCCAGTTAAATCTAGTAAGGTTTTGAAAAATGATATAGGTTGTAAAAATACAAAAAACCTTACTCTTTTTCAGAATAAGGTTTTTTATCTAAGCAAAATTAGATTAAAAATCAATTTCAATCAGTTAATTATCTTAGTTTTGTGTACTTTGTGCTTTTGCAGCAGCCTCTGCTTCAGCTTCTAATTTGGCATTTGCAGCAGCTAACTGTTCGGCAGTCATTTTTATACCTAATTTATTCAATACCAAAAGAGTTACATCAATTTTATCAGTAGAAAACAAGAAATTATCTTGTCCCATTCCGTCTTGGCTACTCAAAATAAATGTATAACCATTTTCTTTTCCTACTTCTTCAATAGCTGTTTTTACTTTTTTGAGAATAGGAGTTTGTAATGCAGCTTGCATTCTTTGAAGTTCTTGGCTATATGCTTCACGGTCTTGTGCAATTTCTTGTTGTACCTTCTGTAAATCTCTTGCACGAGTTTGTAAAACAACAGGAATTTCGTTGCCTGATTCACTATCAGCTTCAAACTTTTTCACTTTTGTTTCAAAGTCTTGTTGTTTCTCCATAAGTATACTTGTTAGTTTTGCTTCCGTTTTCTTGAGAGAATCTTGTGCTTTTGTATAAGCAGGAACATGAGGCAAAATCAAATAAGCACTTGTATAACCAATTTTTACATCTTGAGCTTGAAGAGAAGCAACAAATGCAAATAAAGTGAGTAAAAGGAATATCTTTTTCATCGTTTGTTTTATCGTTTGATATATAATACAGGAATATTTTTGTTTAATACAAAAGAATTCTGCAAAGGTAAGTAATTAATTAAATTTAATTGTTGTAAAGGTTAAGAATTAGACCAAATAGATTAAAGACCTAGTTTTTTGACAACCAAATCAGTAACATCTGTTCCTTCTGCTGAGTATAAAATGTATGAAGAATTTGTACCATCTAATTCATTCAAAATAAGAACATAATTATTTTCTTTTCCTACTTCTTTAATGGCTTCACGAATTTTTGCATAAATAGGAAAAAGTAAATCGTTTTGTTTTTTATTAAAACGTTCTTCTTCTGTCTTTTGCATATTTTCAAAGTTTGCAAACAAACCCTCTAGCTCTTGTTGAGCTTGCGCTTGTTGCTGTTCATTTGTTACTGTTTTTTTCAGTTCTTCTTGTCTAGCCTGTATTTTTTGATATTCTCCTTGCAATCTTTTTTGGATTTGCTTCTGAAAACCTTCTAACTCTGAAGTAGCTACTTTATATTCAGACATCATACTAGCTACTGAATCTACTTGTACATAACCAATTTTGAGGTTTTGAGCTGTTGCTTGATTGTTTTGAAAAAGAACAAAGGCAAATAAAAGACTTAGAGATAAAATTATTTTTCTCATAATTTTGATATAATTTGTTTTAAGTGAGTTTGAAGGGAAATTTTAGTTTTATTGTTGGATTTTGAGTTTAAGAATTATCCTTTTTTATCAATAGAAATATTAGGGTCTTGTATTCCTAATTCTTCTAAGACAAAATCAGTAAAGTTATAGGTTTCGTCATAAAAAAGCATGTGCAAATCACTTGCTTTATCAAACATAAAGTGAAGTTTCTTTTGTAACGATACAATTCTGACAGCTTCCATTATCTTATCTTGAATAGGACGAATAAGTTCACGTCTTTTCTGAAAAAGCATCCCATTTGCACCAAAAATACTTTCTCGGTAAGCAATCAAATCGCTTTCTAGTTTTTGAATTTCTTTTTGCTTTTCAGCATACATTTCTTCTGTCAGAAGTACTCTTTCAGCTTCTAATTTTGTACGACTATCCAAAACTTCTTGCTGTTTTTTGGCTAACTCTGCTTTCCATTGTTTTGTCATTTCTTCCAATTCTGTATTGGCTTGCGAATACTCAGGCAAACGCTCCAATATTTTTTGAGAGTCAATATAACCAAAACGCTGTGCAGAAGCTGTATTAAAGCTACTCAAAGCAAATAATCCTACTAAAAAAAGAGTAGAAAAGGTAAAAGCGATATTTTTTTTAAAAGGGATTTTCATCATATATAGGGATAAAATTCAAAATTATTGCCAAGTTTTTTCAGTTACCAGTTATCAGTTACCAGTTACCAGTTTTTAACAGTCTTTTACAGTCTTTTACAGTTACCAGTAAGTAGTAATCAGTTACCAGTTAATACGAGAACTACTATTTTTCAATAGCTTTCATTAACTTGTAATTTCATTGAAATTAACTGGTTACTGATAACTGACTATCGTATCATCTGTCCAATAGTAAAGTGGAATTGCGCTCCATTAGCATTTGGATTTCCAGGTATTTGGTCAAATCCATACGCCCAATCAATTCCTAAAAGTCCAAAAGCAGGCATAAATATACGTGCACCAACTCCTGCCGAACGTTTCAAGTCAAAAGGTTGGAATGTCTTAAAACTTCCCCAGTTATTTCCACCTTCAGCAAAAGCCAAAACATAAATAGATGCAGCTTGATTAAGTGTAACTGGATAGCGAAGTTCCATCACAAATTTATTATAAGCTACTCCACCTTCTCTTTTAGAATCACTAGGAACAACTGTATTGTCTTCATATCCTCTAAGACCAACAATATCAGACCCCAAAAGTAAATTCCCAAAACCTAAACCAGAACCACCCAAAATAAAACGTTCGAATGGACTAATAGGAGCAGAACTGTTGTAAGAACCAATGAATCCCATGTGCGCTCTTGCACTAAATACAAGGTCTCCAACGATTGGAGTGTACCACGAATTATCAAACATCCATTTGTGATATTCTACAAACTTAAAAATTTCTGTATCTTCTGCTGTTTCATAATTTATATCTCTAAATGACGAAAAAGGAGGTGTAAGACCCAAACTAAGTGAAATACTTGCTCCATTACGAGGATAAATCTGACTATCTACACTAGAGCGAGAAAGTGTTGTATTAAATACAATATTATTAAATGTTCCATCAGTAATATTTCTAAAACCAATTCCTTGATAATTATTAAGACTATAGCGAAGGTAAGCCAATGAGTTACTAAGTGTAAAATAATTATCGGGGAATCTTAATTGACGTCCCAAAGCAAGTGTTATTCCTGAAACTTGAAAATTACCTGTTATTTCTCTAGTTAGTCCAGTTCTATCGAATTGGCTTTGTTTTGAGTGTTGTAAACTAACAGAGAATGAATTTCGTTTTTTACCTCCTAACCACGGTTCCATAAATGAAAATGAATAGGTCTGAAACTGACGACCACTTGCTTGAAAACGTAGAGAAACTTGCTGCCCATCACCTTGTGGAAGTGGTGACCACGAACTAAAATCTAATAAGCGACTTGAAGAAAAATTATTAAAAGTTAGTCCTAGCGTACCAATGAAGCCAATCGCTCCACCTCCCCAACCACCAGATAGTTCGATTTGGTCATTTGGTTTTTCCACTACTGAATAATGAATATCCACTGTTCCATCTGATACATTTGGTATTGGATTGATTCCTATATTTTCAGCATCAAAATAACCTAATTGTGAAAGTCTTTGTTGTGTACGAAGAAGTGCCGAACGACTAAACTTCTGACCTGGAAATGTATAAACTTCTCTCAGAATAACATGATCTCGTGTACGAGTATTTCCTGTTACAATTATTTTACTAATTGTTGCTTGGTCGCCTTCATAGATTCTCATTTCTATATCGATAGAATCATTATCTACTCTAATCTCAACAGGTTGAACATTAAAGAATAAATAACCATCATCCATATAAAGCGATGTAATATCTAATCCTGTTGGATTGTAAGACATACGTTTTTGTAAATCTTCTGGATTATAGACATCTCCTTTCCTAACTCCCAAAACAGAACCTAAAAGTGTATCAGAGTGAATATAATTTCCTGACCAAGTAATATTTCGGTAGTGATATTTATTTCCTTCATTGACAGTCATTTTTATTTTCACACCATCTTCTACTGTTGTTACAGTATCTGAAATAATATAAGCATCTCTATATCCTTCTTTATTATAATAAGCAACAAGAGCTTTTTTATCATTTTTGAATTCATTAGGAATAAATTTGGAAGACCTAAATATGTTCCAAGGTGCAAATTCTTTTGTTTTTTTCAGTTTACGTTTGAGTTTTTTGTCTGCAATAGCTGTATTTCCTTCAATCTCAATCTCTTGAATTCTCACTTTTTTGCCTTTATCCACATCAATTTCTAAACGAATACTATTTGCTAGAGTAGTATCTTTTTTCTGAACAATATCTACTTTTACATTTCTGAATCCTTTCTGAATATAATGTTGTTTGATAGCTACTTCTGTATTTTTGATAACAACATCATTTACAATACGACCACGCACAAGCGTTACTTTGTCTTTTAATGTGTTTTTTTGACCTTTAGATATTCCTGTAAAATCAAAACGAGATAACCTTGGTCTTTCTGTTAGGACAAGTTTTAAGAAGACTTTTTCATCTTCGATTTTATCTACTTCTATACTTACATCTCCTAAAAGTCCTTGTTTCCAGAGTTTACGAATAGCAAGTCCTATGGCTTCACCAGGAACGAGTATTTTATCTCCAATACGCAACCCTGTAAGTGAAATAAGGGCATTTGGATCAAGATAACTTGCTCCTTCTACAGAGATTCCTCCAATAGTATATTCTTTTGGATTGCCATAATCAAAATCTTTTGTAGAAGTTGTTCCAAAATTTCCTAATCCTTTGAAAGGTGTTGTTTGGGCAAAAGTAGATACAGAAGTTCCCCAAAATAAAGAGAAAATAATAAGCGAAAAAATAATACCTCTTATTGATTGTTGAGAGTAATTATTTTTTAATAAGATATAAATTGAATGATATGAGTACATAAAGTCTGAAGATAGTAAATGAGTAGAATAGCGTAGATTTTTCATAAATTGAATAAAAAACCTTATTTTTTCTTATCTATTTTTGATTTAGTAAGGTTTGTAAAATCTGTTCTATATTTTTTATTCTAAATAATTATTTTACTGTTTTTTTAGTCGTTTTTTATTTCTTTATTTCTTTAAATTTGCTCACTTGTTTTACCAAAACGTCTTTCTCTATTTTGGTAATTGAGAAACGTTTCGAACAAATGTACTTTTCGAAAATCTGGCCAGAGTACATCCAAAAAAGCAAGTTCAGAGTATGCTACTTGCCAAAGCAAGAAATTACTGATTCTCATTTCTCCACTTGTACGAATAAGAAGCTCTGGGTCTGGAATAGAAGCAGTATAAAGATGTTTGGCAATCAACTCTTCATCTATTTCATTTGGTTTGACTTCTCCTTTTTCTACTTTTTGAGCAATTTTTTGAATAGCCGTTTTCATTTCTGTACGTCCACTATAACTCAGAGCAAGTGTAAGAATAAGTCTATCATTATGTTCTGTTTTGGCAATCGATTCATCAAGCTGAGTTTGACATTTAGTAGGAAGAGATTGTAACTCACCTATTGCTCCTAATCTCACTCCTTTTTCACTTAATTCTTTTACCTCACTACGCAATGTTGAAACCAAAAGCTGCATTAATCCGTTTATTTCATCCTCAGGACGTTGCCAGTTTTCAGTAGAAAATGTATAAAGAGTAAGGTATTTTACCCCCATCTCTACACAACCTTCTATAGCTTCTCTGACTGCCTTTACAGCATTCTTATGTCCAAAAATTCTAGAAAAACCTCGTTGTTTTGCCCATCTTCCGTTTCCGTCCATGATAAGAGCAACGTGAGAAGGCATGCGATTTTTATCCAATAACTCTTGTACTTCTTCTTTTGTACGAGATGATAATGGAACAAATGCTGTAAAATTTTCTATTTTTTTTTTGGTATTTTCTTTTTTAGCTGATTTCATAATTTGCTTCCCTGTTTGCTTTTGGTTATTTAAACCAACTTTTTAAATGACTATTTTGAATACAAACTATCTTATTCAGAGTTTATAGACTTAAGACATTATAATTTGGGGCGCAAGTTACGAAAAGATTAGTCAAATTCAGTTTTCTATTTTCTTAAAACCTTCAAAAACACAGATTAACTATTTTAATTCGTTAAATAGTAGTCAGAATTTGAATTGAGAGTCTAAAAACTTAGACTGTTTGGAGGGAATACGATAATAAACAGATAAATGCAGCAACACAAACCAAATAACCTTCTTAAAAAATGTAAAATCAAATTTTAATTCCTATAACAACTACATCATCAGTTTGGGAAGTTTGATGTTTCCATATTTCAAACGCAGATTTAATTTCAGAGTGCATTTGTGTCATAGATTCATAAGGAGTTTCATTCAGAAGTTTTCGGAAACGTTTGCTTCCAAATTTTTTATCGTTTTCTCCTCCAAATTGGTCTGGATAACCATCCGAAAACAAATAAAATTGACTTCCCTTTTGATATTCTAACGTATTAAGAGTAAATATTTTTTCTCTCTTACGTTTCTCTCCTCCTAAGGCTGCACGACTGCCCTTAATCATTTGAATAGTTTTATCGGTAGGAGTTCTATAATATAGAGGACGATTTGCACCAGCATAATATATTTTTTGCTCATTTTCAATAACTAAAATAGAAGCATCCATTCCTTCCCTTACTTTTATGCTTCTATCTGATGAGGATGAGGATGTAAATGCTTCCGTAATTCCTTCATTGAGAGCTTCCAAAATTTCATTGGGTTTTATAATTTTTTCCTTTTCTATAATTCTTTCTAACAAAAAATATCCTACAATCGTCATTATTGCCCCTGGTACACCGTGTCCTGTACAATCTGCTGCAATTATGATTTTATATTTTTTATCTTCTAAAGTAATATTCCTAAACCAATAAAAATCTCCACTAATAATATCTTTTGCTTTATAAAAGACAAAAATCTCTTCAAAAGCAGCTTGCAAATAGGAGAGATCGGGAAGAAGAGCCAGTTGCAATCTTTCAGCAGTACGAACACTTGCCTGTATATCTGAAAACAGCTTTTCTACCTGTACACGTTGCTCTTTTATTTTATCACTTTGTGCTTGCAACTCGTGTGAATACTGTGTAACAATCTGATTTTGTTGTAACAATTCTTCATTATAACTTTCCACATCTTGGCGTGTTTCAGTTACTTCGTCCATATTTTTACCAGCCAAACCAAATGCAATTCCTAAAAAAATGGGCGCACTATCTATTATAAAATGAAGAGGGTTGAGAGAATGAACATTTATAAAACTTTCTGCACTAAAAGGTAGGTCTTTGAGAAATAATCCATCAAAGAGTAAAGAAAAAACAGGAAAACAAAAGCCAAAAGCTATACCAAATAAAGAATATTTAAAAGTATAAGATTTGCGAGAAGATAAAGACATTTAAGAATAAAAAATATAGTTCAATTTTATCATAATAATTAAAAAATTAGGATAAAACTTTTTGCAGAAAAGAAGTCTAACAATATACGAGAATTTATTCATAAACGTTTGAATAATAGTGTAGTATTCTACTATCTCATCAAATTATTCTACTAATTATCCTTTTTTTAGTATTTAGTTTCCTAGATTTATATCTACGTCTTCAAACTCCCAGTTTGCTTTTAGCTCAAGTTCTCTCCCCAGATATGCTACTGGTTCAGGCAAAATACGTTTTTCAAAATCTCCATTATCCCATTTTCCATTTCCATTTGCATCCACAAGTACTCGCATTGTTTTCTTTCCTGTCGAAAGGTTTTCAAACCTATATTTTCTTTGATTTTGAATTGTTTGTTCTACTTTGCCTTTATCATCAATTACTTCTATGATAAAATTGTCATACTTACCCAAAACGTGTCCACTAATTACACCATAACTAGACTCTTCTCCTTGAGAATATTCTAAATTTTTGGAATCTTTGAGTGTATCGTTTTCTACAGAAACAAACGTATTTTTACGAATTTGTAATTGAAATGCTTTATCTTTATCAGTAGAAAGTTCTATTTTTTTGATAAATGAAACTTCTGTTCTATTTTTATTAAATTTCCAATCGGCTGCTGTTGTTCTACTTCCTGTGCTATCTCCTTTAAAACCTATAACAATACTATCATACTGAATACTAACAACAGGTTTATTAAAAAATAATTTTAAATCTAGTTCTTTATTTGGAAGAATTGGTGTTGCAGAAGGAGGCTCTTCTCTAATTGTAAAAGGAGATTCACGAGGTTTTCTGACCTTTCCAAACTGAACAGTAAGTGTAGTATCAATCTTATTTCCGATCGAATCTGTAAAAGACATTAGTGCCGAAACAGAATCTTCAGTATTCATATTTCGATTATAAAAATTGATATATTCATCTTGCAAAACAGGATAAAATAAGGTGTCATAATCTACCTCTAAGCCTTCATCTTGATAACTGATGGCATAATCAGCTACATTTTTATTAAATTTTATTTCAAAATATTGCGCTCTCTGTCTAGCTCCTGATAAACGAAAAGGCAAAATATCATAACGTATTACCTTAAAATCTACTCCTGAATAGCTTGTTCCGATTTGCAATGGTTCTTTATAAAAACCAATCAACTCTGTATTTTTGTTATAAATATAATCTCTTTTATCTTTTGGTTCTGCTAAGGCATACACTTTATATTTTCCTGATTTTATATTTTCAATAGCATATCTACCCATCGAATCTGTCAAAGAAAAATACAAAGGGCGACGATTTGTAATATCAAAAGAATCAGCCTCTACATCATTATATGCATACAATCCTACCATTGCATTTTCTAAATTATTTCCTTGCATAAGGCTTGAAATTGTACCTGTAATAAGCAAAGAATCTATTTTATCACCTGTGCTAAAAGCAAGTTTAATATTTTTGGGAACATTTTTTTCATTAAAATCAACTACTCCTTTTCCAAATGAAAACGTATAAGTCGTATTTTCAGCAAACGGTGTATCAAATTCTAAAGTAAGTCGATTTCTCTTTACAGTTGATTTATAAGTTCCATCTATAAAAGGCGAAATTTGTAATTCTTCTTGTAGTTTTTGTGTCGTAATATCTTCATCAAACTCCAAAATAATCATATCACCATTAAAATTTGTCGATTGGTCATTTGGATACGTAGAGAGGAGTTTGGGTGGTGTAATATCTTTCAATCCTCCTGTGGGCATACTTTGACTTGCACAAGCAGCCAAGAAAAAAATAAATATAACAGAAACCAAAAGGTAGATAAGAGAAGAAACGAAATGATTGAATTTCATAAAAATAAGCTATACAAATGAATTTGGAATAAATACTTTATTTACTGAATTCTACAAAATTACTAAATTCGTTTAGCACGAACGTAATTTTTTAAAATTAAAGACAATTAAAGAGCATTAAAAATAGATAAAAATGATATAGGTAAAAAAACAATGAACTAATTATGAAGCTTATTCATTGATAATGAAACAGTTATGAAATAATTCAAAAATAAATGTTTTTTTTTGATAAAAAACTTGACTGATATTAGTTTGGTACGTACCTTTGCATTCTCAATTCGGGTAAAGAAGTCATAAAAGAAATGATAATTTTATCCAAATAAGAATAAAAGACTAAAAAATGGGCCTATAGCTCAGCTGGTTCAGAGCATCTGCCTTACACGCAGAGGGTCATAGGTTCGAATCCTATTGGGCCCACATTTTTTAGAAATAATTATTATTATTTTTGATTTGAGGAATTAAAATGGGCCTATAGCTCAGCTGGTTCAGAGCATCTGCCTTACACGCAGAGGGTCATAGGTTCGAATCCTATTGGGCCCACATTTTAAAGACAATTAAGAAAAAAGGTTTCAAAAAATATTTTTTGAAACCTTTTTTTATGTTCAAATTTTATTTTTCTAAAGCTATGTTCACAGAAAATTCAAATTTTCCGAAACTAAACGATTACGAGGCTATTATTTTTGATTTGGGAGGAGTAATCATTAATTTGAGTTACAAAAAGACAGAAGAAGGGTTTAAGAGACTTTTCGGAACTGATTTCTCAGAGTTATATTCCAAACAAAGCCAAACAGATATTTTTAATAAACTAGAAACAGGACATATTTCTGAAAAAGAGTTTGTAGAAGCAATGCAAAAATCATCTAGTAAAAAAGTTTCGCATCAAGAAATTATCAATGCGTGGAATGCCATGCTTTTGGATATTCCCAAAGAAAGAATTGAACTTTTAAAGAAAATAGGAAAAGAAAAACGTATTTTTTTATTGAGTAATACCAATGAAATTCATAAAAAGGCTTTTGATAAAATTGTTTTAGAAGCTCATAAAATGGGAGGACTAGAAACACTTTTTGAGAAAGTATATTTTTCTCATTTAGTGGGAATGCGAAAGCCAAATAGAGAGATTTTTGATTTTGTAATTCAAGAAAATGACTTAAATCCTAAACAAACTCTTTTTATAGATGATAGTCCACAGCATATAGAAGGCGCAATCAAAACAGGTCTGAATGCCTATCATTTGGAGGTAGAAAAAAATACTATTTTAGATTTAGCTTAGAAATACCTTTGTACAAAAAAATATCCTTTATCAAATCAAAATTGATAAAGGATATTTTTATTCTAGAAACAGATTATAATTACTCTTTTTGTAACTTGACGATTTTCGTACGACTAGGAGTAGTTATTTTTACTAAGTACATTCCTTTTGCGAATCCTTCTAAAGACATATTTATTTTTGAAGAATTACTAATTGTTTTATTGTGTAAAAGCATTCCAATACTATTATAAATTTCTACTTGGTAGATAGTATTGGCTGTATAAGTTTCTCCCAAATCAATAATAAATTCGTTGCTTGTGGGGTTTGGATATACTTTTACTCCACCAGACAAACTTCCATCAATTTTGGCATCTACAATAGGACTAATCTTTTTATCTCCATTATTATCAATTTGGTTAAGATGGTAATAATAAATTTGATTTGTATTGACTTCTGTATCTTCAAAAGAATAAACTCCTGTATTGTTTTGAGCTACCCAGCCTACATTTGTAAAGTCCTTACCATCTATCGAACGCATTACTTCAAAACCTTCATTATTTATTTCATTGGTCGTTTTCCACTCTACAAGAATAGTATTTATGAGTGGTTTTGCAGTAAGTAAAAGCAAATCTACAGGTAAAATAACAGGGTCAAAAGTTTGTGGAACTGCAAAATCAGAAAAACCAGACATCCACTCCATAGATGTAGAGCCAAGCGAATTATCAGCACATAAAGTTGGGAAAGGTGGAATAGTCCAAGGATCTGTATTTACATTACGCTTCATAATAGTTGCTTCTGGACTTGCACATGCACCTCCATTTGTATAAGCATTATTATAAAGAGTCATTCTATACCTTCCATCTCCAGCTACTTGAGTTATATTATTAAATGCTGATAGTGTCCAAAAACCGTGATTTAATACTTCACAAGTACCAAAGGTAGCTTGACAACGATATTCGTTGGGCGATATTGGTGTTGCTCCTGGATACTGGTTGAAGAAAGCTAATAAGTTATTGGCAGTTGTCATTGGTGTTTGGAACTCAACTCTTGCTCTCTCATATTGTAAGGGATCAATAGAACAATTTCTAGTTTTGGTATCTGCAAAACCAAACCCATCTTCCATATCATAATTACCAATAAGTTCTGGTGGTATTGTACATTCGTAACGTACACAAAAGTTAGCAAATATTTCACCTGCTGATCTTGCTACATTCCAAATTCTTATATTATCATATCTACCTGCTAAATACCAGTTTTGATTTGTACTATTTCTGTATCTACCTACATAGAAATTTCCAGTAGTATTTAGGTCTGTGATATTAAGTGACTCTACTTCATTTCCATTTAGATATACTTTTACTTCTGAGATACCATTATAAGTCATAGCAAAGTGTTGCCAAGCTCCTACTGTTCCAGCTAGATTGAAGTCTTTTGTAATTCCTCCACCTAAGTCAATTCGATATCCATTACCTGTTCCTATTTTACGTAAGGCAAATAATTCTTTTGTAGCATCTCTACCCACATAAAAAATAGCTCCATTGCTAGGATTACTACTGATTCTTACCCACGCCTCAACAGTTCGTGGAGCATTTCCTAAAATAGCTACTGATGCAGGGAAGGCGATATGCTTATAAAGAGGTGCATCTGCAACAGCACTTCTATTATCAGTCAAGTTGATGACACGATTACTAGGAAAAGGATTTAAAGCACAGAAACTTGCATCGGCTACCCAATCTCCTACTACAGTATTTACAATAGAAGCTCGCTTAGTAGGTTCGGCAACAGCAGCACCTATATTCTCAACAGCCAGTCCGACAGGTAAATCGTAAGTGCCTGTTGGATTAATAGCACGTCTAAGCCTTCCTCCCACAAATCTATCATTGGTGCTATTAGCCAAAGAATACCCTGAAATAGCAGAAGGTAAGGGGTTGCGAACCACTACTTCTTTCAAACCCTCTGTACGTATTACACCTCTAATAAAGGTAAGTGTACCTGTTGGGCTAACTATCATATTTTGTGTTCCTGCATCTGAAACCTTTAAGCGAGGTATGTCAGGAAGAGGAGTTAAGTTATTAATTTGCAATCTTGCAAACTCTCCTGTACCTGAAGCATTTTTTGTATAAGTTTGTGGTTGAAGTCCTCTAAATTCTAATAGAGAACCAGTAGGCATATTCAAAGTACCTGAATGAACCATATCTCCACATACATTCAGACGACCTAATGGACTAATTGTTAAACTAGCTCCATTTTCAACAATAACATTCCGACAGGCTTGTGTTTCATTATCATATATTCTAGGAAAATTGACTGGTGGGATTCCATTCACCAAAGCAGGAACTACAATATCTCTGCTACAATCAGGTATTCCATCTTCTCCACAAGGCGCACTCCAATTGGAAAACTTTCCATAGTCATCGTCAGTATCTCCAATCCATACATACTCTACTGTACCCACACAAATAGTATCATAAACAATACAACGACCTAAATCTACAGCAACAATATAATCTCTTGTACGTCTTACATTTACTGTAATTTGAGGTGTGGTTTGTACAGGTGTAGTATTCCAAGTATAACTAACAGCACCATAAGTTTGTGCATCAAGGACTACATTTGAACCATAAAAAATACCAATATCAGGACCCAAATTAAGCGAGTTGAAAGATGAAAAATACCCATAACGACAACCAGAAGTTGCACCACCATTAGTAATACCTGCATGAAAGAGTGTAGTAGTATTTTCAATAGAATGCCCTCCAACAGCAACTGTTGCAGTATTATAATCAATACGGGCTGAATACCAATCTGGAGTACCATTGGCTGGATCTATATCTGGCGAACCAAGTACAGGGCTAAAGTTAGATACAGGAATAGGAGTGCCATCAAGGGTAAAATCTCCTTGCCCTCCTTCTTTTACAAGTAAAGTCAAGCTAAAATTCTCATTTGTAGAACGATTAAACTGTACCAAACGAGAACCTGTACATTCAATAGGAGGCAAAATAGCTGCACCAGTTTCACAGCCATACCCTGACATGTGAAGTACATAAATAGGTTTATTGGATTTGATATAGGCTTTTGGATGTGTTCCAAAATCCATATCAAAGACATACTGTTGTCCTGCTGCTAAAGTAGGTGTTCCTGCAATAGGAGTACCATTTCTACTAACCGTAAATGTAGTACTAGGTTGAGTAGCCAAAATATATACCTTTTCAGGTTGAGCTGTACTACCAACTCCTAAATTACCACGCATTACAATATACTCACTTCCTATAATATTTACAGGAACAAGTTGATCTCCTGCTAAGTCAGCACAACCACCTGCACCTATAGCAGCATTAATCAAATCATGATACACAGTAACTGCTATAGGTTTATTCGAAACAACATGAGAACCTGCTGGAGCATTTCCTGCACTAGGTTGTTGAGCAGCAACTGTATAAGTTTGTCCTCTATTTAAAATGAATGAGGGTTTTAGACCAGCAGGAGATGTTGTTCCTGATGCCCCTGTACCAAAAGAACGAGTGGCACGTGTAGTAGTAACTGTAACAGTAGTATTATCTTCAGTAGCCACAATCACAAAACCAGAGTGTCCGTTTGGACTATATCCACCACTATTCCACTCTGTTTGCATAGGTACATAAAAATCTGTTCCTAGTCCATTTTTTCCTTTTAAAGAAAAAATATCAGGATTATTTTGTGCGTTTGGCTCATAATAAGCTGTAATTCTTGCAGTAGATTCTACTAATAGACCTGAATTAAAAATGGCAGAATAATTTCTATTTGCATCTACCTCATCAGTTGCTACTACCCCTGTAATGGTCGTCATACGAGGAGTTTCTATCAAATTGATAAATGTTGTAAGGTCAACTGATTGTGCCCCAAAAGCAAGTAGATTTACCACAATAGGAGTAAAGCTAGGAGTAGCAGGCATACTAATAACCACAGTAGCAGGCTGATCAAAAGCTGCAAAACGCATCAGAATTGGTCTATCAAGACTACTTCCTGCTGCCCTTCTTGATATATCAGGAGCAGCAAACCAAAAACGAGTATCTATTTGGGCAGAACTACTACTAGGTTTTAGGATAAAACAGAATAGTATAAAAAGGAATAAGAATAAGTTTTTCATAAGCTATAATCTCGGAAGAATGTATTACTAAGAGGTTTGGATTTAGTCATTAAAAATATAGACAAATCTAATGCTAGATAACTCATATTCAGTATTTAAAAAACTATTTTTCGACTAAGCTGTAATTTTTATAGATTTAATAAAAAACTATTTCAAATTAGATAAAACACCCTTTTTTAGCATCTAATTTATCAAACTTTCTTTCGTAAACTTCAAAGGCAATAAATCAGCTATCGAACTCAAGATATAAATAGATTTATTCTCTCCTTCCATAATCATTCTTATAGGCTTATTTTGCTTATTTTCATATTCAGACATTACTTGGCGACACGAACCACAAGGAGAAATTGCAATAAAATCTGTTGCTTGCTGTGGTTTGGCTGCAATAGCAATCGTTTCTATTATTTCATTTGGAAATTGAGTAGAAGCTGAAAAAATAGCTGTTCGTTCGGCACAAAGTCCAGAAGGATAGGCTGCATTTTCTTGATTACTTCCCAAAACTACTTCTCCATTTTGTAATTGAATAGCTGCACCTACCGAAAAATTAGAATAAGGTGCATACGCTCTTTCTGTCGCTTTTCTAGCTTCATTTAATAAAAATAAATCTTCTTTTGAAAGTTCATTTTCAGTTTCGAAAACAGTAATCTGAATTTGTAATTGATGTATCTTTGACATAAAAATATGTATTTAGTAATTTTAATATGATTAAATAGGAAGGTAGAAAGAAACAAGGTTAGTTTTTTGTTATAAAAACTTGCTTAAATTTGTAGTTTCTAAACCCTAAGAGTCTTCAAGACCCTTAGGGTTTGAGTTTAGAATATTAAAATCATTCTTTTTTGAAGCAAATAGCCATTTTTTCGCCCAATTATTCCCCTGAACTCGGAGCATGTGCCTCCCGTATTCAGCATTTGGCAGAACGTTTACAAAAAGAAGGTAATCAAGTTACTGTTTATACGACATTTCCCAATTATCCAACAGGAAGTATTTTTTCTAGTTATAAAAAATTTCTTTTCAAAAAACTTATTCATAAAGAAACTATCAATGGAATAAAAGTAATTCGTTTTTCTTTTTATCCTTCCAATTCTTCCTCTACTTTTGTTCGTCTTTTTAGTATGTTCACGTTGGCTTTGAGTTGGTTTTTTGCTTTTCCATTTCTCAAAAGACAAGTTCCTAATATTATTTTGGTGCAAAGTCCTCCTCTTTTGCCTGTCTTTACAGTTTGGGTTTTATCAAAAATGATTAAGGTAACTACTCAAAAAGACTATTCCCCTTCACTTATTCTGAATCTTTCAGACCTTTACCCTCGTGTACTTTTGGATTTGGGTATAATAAACTTGAATACGATAAAAGGGCATACAATATACAACCTACTTTTGAATTTTGAAGCATTTCTCTATAAAAAAGTGAATTTTATTATCGGTCAGTCTGATGAAATAGTAGATTATGTCAAAAAAACAGTCCCTTCTACACCTATTTTTTTATACAGAAATGGTGTAGATTCTCAATCATTTAAGGTAAAAGAAAATTATAAAATAAAAGGAAGAGAGCCTATAAAATTGGTTTATGCAGGTCTTTTGGGTGTTGCTCAAGGAATTTTGGAAGTGATAGAAAATATAGATTTTGAAAAAATAAATGCTGAATTACATTTGTATGGAAATGGAAATGAGCGAGATTTGATAGAAAATTTTATCCAAACTAAATTTATAAATACAGATAAAAAACAAACTGTATTTCTTTATGATGCCATCCCTTCAAAAAAAATTGCCCAAAAATTAGCTGATTATGATGCAGCTATTATTATTCAGAAAAAACAAATTTTAGGAACTGTTCCTTCAAAAATATATGAAGCTATGGCAGCTGGGTTACCTATTTTATTGCTTGGAAGTGGAGAAAGTGCCTATTTAATCAAAAAATATAATTTAGGAATTACAATATCTACACAAACATCTAATATTTCATTGTCTGGTTTTGAACATTTGTTTGTAGATACTCGTACCTTAGAAGATAAAATGAAATCAATTGCTGATAAGATGGTAATTGAATTTAAAATACAACACTTAAAAAAGCTCTCTTCTAAAGAAAGACAAATCTTTGGGGAAAATGGAAGAAGAGCAGCTCAATATACTTTTGATAAAGAAATTCAATTCAAGAATATAAAAGAGTTTTTTGAATAAAATCTATTTTCGTGAAAAACAAGTTTATTAAAAAAATAAAAATGTTTTTTTACTATGAAAATTGCTTTTTGCTAGTTACTTTTGCAAGTCTAACAAATCGGTATTATATAATCCTGAAACACTGAAATTTTGAGTTTAATAAAATCAATATCTGGAATACGTGGAACAATCGGTGGAAAAGTAGGCGAAGGTCTTTCTCCGATTGATGTAGTAAAATTTGCTGCTGCTTATGGAAAGTGGGTTAGTGTTAGTGCTACTCAACATACATCTGAAGAAGCAGAAACTCCACAAAACCAAAAAATAATCATTGGACGTGATGCAAGAGTATCTGGACAGCTTGTTTCGCAACTTGTCAGTTCTACTTTGCAATCAATGGGCTTTGATGTGATAGATTTAGGTCTTTCTACTACTCCTACTGTCGAAATGGCTGTTCCGATGGAAAATGCAAGTGGTGGAATTATTCTTACTGCAAGCCATAATCCAGGAAACTGGAACGCACTCAAACTTTTGAATCAAAAAGGAGAGTTTATTTCTGCAAAAGAAGGTGAAGATATTTTAAAATTTGCTGAAAATGATGACTTTGAATTTGTAAAAGTTTCTGATTTAGGAAGCTATACAACTGATGATAGTTATATTCAAAAACATATTGATAAAATTTTAGAATTGCCTTTAGTTGATGTAGAAGCTATCAAAGCAAAAGACTTCAAAATAGCGATTGATGGTGTAAATTCTACTGGTGGAATTGCTATTCCGATGCTTTTGGAAGCCTTAGGAGTAACACAAGTAGATAAATTTTTCTGCGAACCAACAGGAATTTTTCAGCATAACCCAGAACCACTCCCTGAAAATCTAACTCATATTTGTTCTACTATCGAAAGTGGAAACTATAATTTAGGAATTGTAGTCGATCCAGATGTAGATAGATTAGCTCTCGTTTGTGAAGATGGAACTCCTTTTGGCGAAGAATATACACTTGTTACGATTGCAGATTATATTTTGCAACATCAAGCTGAAGGCGAAACAAAAAATACAGTTTCGAATCTTTCTTCTACACAAGCTCTCAAAGATGTAACACTAAAAGCAGGAGGAGAATACTTTGCTGCTGCTGTTGGAGAAGTAAATGTAGTAGAAAAAATGAAAGAATGTAATGCCATTATTGGAGGAGAAGGCAATGGAGGAATTATTTATCCTGAGTTACATTATGGACGTGATGCGCTTGTCGGAATTGCTTTGTTTTTGACTCAACTAGCCAAATTTACAGGCACTGCAAAAATGCTGCGTTCGAAATATCCAAGCTATCATATTTCTAAAAACAAAATCGAACTTACTCCTGAAATAAGTGTAGATAATGTTTTAGAAGAAATTTTGGATAAATATAAAAATTATCCAGTCAATACAATTGATGGTGTCAAAATTCAGTTTGATAGCGAATGGGTTCATCTTCGTAAATCGAATACAGAACCAATTATTCGTATTTATTCTGAATCACAATCAGAAGCCACAGCCGAACATTTAGCTCAAAAAATTATGCACGATATTAAAGAAATTATTACACAATAGATTATTTTTTGGTAGCTTGACTATCCGAACACCTAATAAAAAAACTGTCCAAAATCTATATTTTGGACAGTTTTTTTTATTTTACTTCTTGATTTTGATTGAAAAATATAGGTTTGTTTTCAACAGAAAATTATTTTGAAGAATTGCAAAGATTGTATAGCAAAAATGATAACTTTATTTTCTAGCAACTGTTTTATAATCAACTTTACATTTAGAAAAGTAAAATTATGCAAATCATTTTTATTTCAGATACACACGGACAGCACAAAAACCTTCATTTGCCAAAACTAGAAGGTAACAAAACAATGCTTATTCATACAGGCGATATTAGCAAACGAGGAAAAGAAGATGAAATAAAAGATTTTTTGGACTGGTTTGAAGTTCAAGATTATACCTACAAAGTTTTTATAGCTGGAAATCATGATTTTTTATTTGAAATGAATCCTACTTTAGCCGAATCATTTATTCCTGAAAATATTATTTATCTGAATAACTCATCTATTGAAATAGAAGGAATCAAAATTTGGGGTTCACCTATTACGCCTCGTTTTTATGATTGGGCTTTTAATTGTGATAGAGGACAAAAAATTCTCAACTATTGGGAACAGATTCCAACTGATACAGATATTTTACTTACACATGGTCCTGCTTACGGAATTTTAGACCAAACAATACAAAGTTTGCAAGTAGGTTGTGAAGAGCTAATTCAATTTGTAGAGAAAATAAAACCCAAAATTCATGCCTTTGGGCATATTCATGAAGCGTATGGAAAAGTAAGCAATCAAACTACTACTTTTATAAATGCTAGTGTTTTGGATATACGTTACAAGCTTGTCAATCAACCTTTTTTGATTGATTGGAAGGAGTTATAAAAATATTGTAATTTATAAGTGAGAGTAGAACCTAACTATTTTTAATCGTGATATTTTATGTAATTTTCTTAGCTTCTATTTTCTTATATATCCATTCAATAATGAAGCAAAAAGCAATTATACTTAAAGATACAATAATGCCTGTTTGATTCGAAGAGAATTGCTGATTGATAAGGACAATTATTGCAATAGAACAGAGAGTGAAACCAAAAAAAGAAATAATTTTATTTCCCTTTATTTCTTTAGATAATCTATACCCTATTAAGTTTACAATCGCAAAGACAACTAAAAAACCAATACTTCCTGCTGTTGAAATACTTTCTAGTTGTAGTGTATTGGCAAAAAATAATGTAGCTATTGCTGTTATTAACAACCCAATTGGTTGATTCCATAATTTTCCTGTAAGTTGGTGTGGCAATTCATCATCTTCTGCAATTTCATAATTAACTCTACTTCCTCCCAATAAAGAAGCATTAATGGCTGAAAATGTAGAAATAAGTGCAGCAATAGTAATAATTGTAAATCCAGCTTGTCCCAACATTGGTTTGGCTGCTTCTGCTAATACATAATCTTGTGCATCTGCAATTTGACTAAAAAGAAGTGAACCTGTAGTAACTATTGCGATAATAATGTATAAGATAATGACAAATACAATAGAGTAATAATAGGCTCTTGGAATATTTTTAGTTGGATTTTCTATATCTGTAGCTGCATTGGCAATAAGTTCGAAGCCTTCATAAGCAACAAAAATTACCATTCCCCCAGCAAATAATTGTACAGGGTTTTCCCAGTTTGAGATAGCAAGTTGTTCTAAATTTGGATTTCCTATCAAACCATACGCACCAATAGCTACAAACCCAATAAGTATTATAAGTTTGATAACAACAGCATACATTTCTATCTTACCCACTATTTTAATGCTATAATAATTTATTACTGTTGCCAAAATAATAATGGCACTTGCATAAATATGTGTATCTATTATTTTATCCTGTGTTATTTCAAATAAATTGGGGGCATACGAACCAAATGCAGAAGCATATAAAGACAACATAATAACATAACTAATCCACAATAAATTATTAATTCCACCACTAAATATACTTTTTCCAAAAGCTTGATTTACAAATTTTACAGTTCCTCCTCTATCAGGATAGATTAAAGAAAGTTTTACATAGCTATAAGAGGTTATCAAAGCTAAAAGTCCTGCCAATAAAAATGCAATGGGTGTTCCTCCTTTAGCCAATGATACAGCAAGTCCTAGAACAGCAAATATGCCACCTCCGACCATTCCACCCACGCCAATAGATATTGCTTCTGTTAATTTGATTTTTTCTGCCATATTTTAAAAAATAACTCCAATTTGAATGAATCAATTATTTACAATTTAAAAATCCTATCAAATCTTTTTAGTCTGATAGGATTTTAGTTTTACTTTATTTCTTGATTTTCAACTCCTGCTTGACTTTGAGTAACAGGAGTAATCAATTTTTGGTTTGGTTTCAAAAACTCTTCATACAGATTTGCTTTACTGACAGACTCTGGTGTAATCAAGAAAAATTCTTCGTGTTGATTGAAAATAGGTTTACCCTCGGCACGCTTATATTTATAGTAATTGCTGTCTTCATGTAAAATATAGCTATTCATTGTGTCTTTCAAGTTGTAAGAAAGCAAATTGATAGCCTGTTGTTTTGCATTTTCATTCAATAATAAAAACAAAGACTCAATTCTTCTATCAAAACTACGTACCATGGCATCAGCACTTCCACTATAAATTTTAGGGTCGCCATTATTATGAAAATAAAAAATACGTGAATGCTCTAAAAAGTCTCCTACAATCGAACGAACACTAATATTTTCACTAAGTCCTGCTCGTTTTGGACGAATACAACAAATTCCTCTTACAATCAGCTCAATCGGAACACCTGCTTGTGAGGCTTCATAAAGCGCATCGATGAATAATTTGTCTTGTAATGAATTTACTTTTACACAAATTCCTGCTGGAAGTCCATCTAGTGCATTTCTAGTCTCATTCTGAATGAGTGCAATAAGTTGATGGCGCATAAAATTAGGCGCAGTCAGAAGTTGTTCGTAACGGTCTGGGTCAGAGTGTCCTGTAATGGCATTGAAAAACTCTGAAACATCTCTTGCATAAATTTCATTAGTAGTCAGAAGTCCAATATCTGTATAGAGTTTTGCAGTAGATTCGTTGTAGTTTCCACTAGACATATGCACATAACGCACTACATTCTGACCTTCTTTTCTGACAACCAACATTATTTTTGTATGCGTTTTGAGCTGTGTAACTCCATAAATCACAAAACAACCAGCTTGTTGTAATTTTTTGGCTTCTCTAATATTATTTTCTTCATCAAAACGAGCTGTTACTTCAAACAAAACCGAAACGTGTTTTCCATTTTCGGCAGCACGTAAAAGAGCCGATGTAATTCTAGAATCTTTTGCTAGTCTATAAATTGTCGTTTTGATTGCCAACACATTTGGGTCTTCAGCAGCTTCTTCTATCATTTCCAAAACAGGTTCCATGCTGTTGTAAGGATGATGAAGAACAATATCTTCTTTCTTTATTCTGTCAAAAATACTATCATCATGTCGTTTTTTCTGTGTATTTTCTTCTTGACGTAAAAATGCTAATGGCTTGACAGGCTCGTGAGGTAAAGGCAGGAATTCTGATAAATCTTTATGCCCTACAATTTGCCAAAGACAAGTAAGGTCAATTAATTTTTCTACTTCAAAAACATTATCTTCTTCAATATCCCAACGAGATTTGAGAAGACTAAGCATCCAAGTTGAATAATTTTTTTCTATTTCCAAACGAACGACTCGTCCTGTTTTTCTAGTTTTTAGTTTTTGTTTTACTTCCTGCACAAAATCAACTTCCATATCATCACTTTCATCAAGTGTAAAATCGCCATTTCTTGTGATACGAAGTAAACTCACTCCCAAAATATCTACATTTCTAAAAAACTTATAGATATACTTTCTTATAATTTCTTCAATAGGAAGGAAAATGACTGTTTCTCCTCTGCTCATTTCAAAAAAACGAGGAAGATTTTGAGGAATTTGAATAAAAGAAACTTTTCTACTTGCTTTACTTGCTCCTTTTATATTTGTAACGACACCAAAGACCAATAATTTGTTCATCAGAATTGGAAAAGTATGGTAATTGTCATATACCATTGGCGTAAGCATTGGAAAAATAGTATGCTGAAAATATTCTGCTACTTCCTCTTCCTCTTCTTTCAGTATTTCTTCGCCATCAATAATTCTGAAATTATTTTCGCCACAATTAGGAAGTAAATCATGTAAATATTGATATTGTTTTTGTACAAACTCTTGACTTTCGTGTAATAATTTTTGTCGAAATGGTAGCTCACGCAATCCTGAATAATCTAAGCGTTGTTTGTTATAATCCATATAATTATACAAACTACCTACCCGAATCATAAAAAATTCATCAAGGTTAGAAGCCGTAATTGCCAAAAATTTGAACTTTTCCAAAATAGTACGACGCTCTGCCGTTACTTGGTCTAAAACTCTATAATTAAACTGTACCCAACTCAAATCACGACTTAGGTACTGGCTTTGTTCGATTACTTCTTCTATTTTTTCAGGCGAAATCATATTATGGTTTTCTTAAATTATTGTCTAATTAGACATAGGATAGCTTTATTTCTGATAGTTTGAAACTAGCATGGGAAGGAATACACAAAGTACAAAAAAAACTGTGTATCAATCAAGTTGTTTTATTTTTTTTAGAGTAAAGACCCAAAGTTTCATAATCTGATTTGATATATTTACTTATTGTCAAAATAGATTTAATAAAGATTTAAAATATCATGTGTTTTTGCTAAAAATTAAATGAAAATTGATAAGTAAGTAAACAAATTTGTAAATTTGTGTTTATTGCTTTATATGCCTTTTATTTTTTTAGTTAAATTGTTTCTAATTAGCTTAACTTTATTCTACCTTTGTTCCAATTTTATAGTAAAGTTTTACCAACTATTTAGCAAAAGAAAAATTCCAATATACAGAATCCATTATCATTACTAACTGCTCCCACTCAACCACAGCCTAACACATGAAATATCCAAATACTAATATACACCCAGATGCCAAAATTGCAAAAAATGTAACTATCGAACCTTTTGCAACTATTTATGGCGATGTAGAAATAGGAGAAGGAACTTGGATTGCTGCAAATGTAGTAATAATGGACGGTGCAAGAATAGGAAAAAATTGCAAAATTTATCCAGGAGCAGTAATTTCGGGCGACCCACAAGACCTAAAATATAAAGGCGAAAAAACATTAACAATAATTGGAGATAATACTACAATTAGAGAATTTGCTACCATAAACAAAGGAACAGATGATAGAATGCAAACCACAGTTGGAAATAATGTTTTGGTAATGGCGTATGTTCATATTGCTCATGATTGTATTGTCGGAGATAATTGTGTCTTGGTAAATGGTGTTCAGCTTGCAGGACATGTAGTAGTCGAAGAATTTGCAATTATTGGAGGTACAAGTGCTGTTTTGCAGTTTGTTAAGATTGGCGCACATGCCATGATTGCAGGTGGTTCATTAGTCAGAAAAGATGTTCCTCCTTATATTCGTGCTGGACGTGAACCTCTTTCGTATGCAGGAATTAATATTGTAGGACTTCGCAGACGTGGTTTTAATGCAGGAAAAACTGCCGAACTTAGAGAAATATATCGTCTTATTTATTCAGCAGGACTCAATACACAAGAGGCAATCAAGCAAATAGAAGAATTAGAACCACAAACTGCCGAAAAAACACAGATTGTAGAGTTTATCAAAAATGCAAAAAAAGGAATTATTAGAAGTGGAAATGAAGATGATACAATCGGAATATAATCAGTTATCAGTAAGTAGTAATCAGTTGCCAGTTAAATTCTAATTCAATGATTTTTTTTCTACAAAATACGCTTTCTTCAGAGATAAATGGATTTTCTAGGGTAGAATATTTAGCTGTATTTAATGCTATTATTTTTGGTTTTATTGTAGCCGAATTCTTTATGGGTTGGGGAAACTTTATGCGTTATCGCTCCCAAATCAAGTTTGACTTTGTTCCTGTAATTTGGTCTTTTCTTACTTTTTTGGTTTCTATTTTGATTTGGTGGGGAACTTGGACAAATAATGAGTTTATTGGAGTAAATATTTTTTATTATTATTATTCCCTTGTTTTGCCTCTGCTTTTATATTTGGTTTGTGTGTTTTTATTCCCCAAAATCAATGAAACAAGGTATGAAAAAGATGTTTTTGATTTAGAACGCTATTTTCAAAAACAAGCTCCTCTTATCTGTTTTCTTTATGGATTGCTATTTACAGCAATGATTCTGAACTCTGTTATTTTTCAAGAATACGAATTTTTCCACATCAAGAATTACATAAAAGGAGGTGCTACTCTGTTTGCTTTTGGTGGAATGATTGTCAAAACAAAAGCCTATTATTGGCTCATTACGGCTGTGATGCTTTTGCTTTTTATTGGATTTTTGATGACGATGTAAATTTTGGAAATAGAACATCTATAAGATGCACAACATTAAAATTACATTATTGTACTTCCAACACATTCCAAATTCCCCAAAAAACATCGTTACTATTTTCTTTTTTAGAATCTGTATTTGCAATAAAAATTCTACCTGCCTTTTTTTCTGAATCAAAATACATAAGTGCATTTGTTCCAGGGTCTCCTCCTGTATGTCCGATGGCATTGTAAGCAAGTTCTTTATCTAAAAATAAACCTACATTAAAATTCTCTTTTCCATCAAAATTTTCTTGTTTGAGTTGAGATTTAAAAAACTCTTCGTAGTTATTTTTATTCAGAAGTGTTCCGTTGCCTTCATATCCTTTCATTAAATCTATCAAAAATTTACTCAAATCGGTACTTGAAGTAATCAGTCCTCCGTCTGGATAAGAAAGAATTGTATAATAAGGTAATTCTTGATTATCAAAATAAAGTTTAGAATAAGCAGAGCTATCCACATCTTCAAATAACCAACTGGTAGCATTCATTTCTAAAGGCTCAAAAATATGTTCTTTTGTAAACTCATGAAATGGCTTTTTGGCGACTGATTCTATTAGCAAAGCACAAAGAGCAGCACCAACATTACTATATTCATAAATTTTGTTTGGTTTTCGGTTTGCGTAAGTGGCTGTGTCGTAAAACTCATTTCCTTTTACTAAAATCTTTTCTAAATATTCAGATAAAGGCATCCAATTCTGTGATGGATTTTGATAATACAATTCATACTTTTCTTTCAAACTCTCATCAATAGCAACATCATTTCTATTAATATAATCTGTTTTCATATACGTTTCTGTATCGACAATAGAACTTGTATGTGTAGCCAAATGACGAGCAGTTATTTTTTCATTCGGAAAGTTAGGGTTAATGACTTCAAAAGGTAAATAATCATTGATTGGCGCATCTAAATCAAGCAAGTTCATTTCGTGCGCCTTCAAAAGAGAAACTCCGATAAATACTTTAGAAACAGAAGCTATATTAATGATAGTATTTTCTGTATATTCTTTCTGGTTTTTTACATCTGCATAGCCAAAACCACGATTATAAAGAATGCCAGAAGTATCTACCACAGTCGCTGAAAAACCATTAAAAACACCTAAATTATAAAGACTATCTAGTTCTGTGGTTATATTAGGACGTAGAGAAGTTGTTTTTGAAATTTCTATTTTTTGTTTTGTTTCCTCTTTTTGAGTTGGCTTGTCTTTACAAGAAGACAGCAGAATAATTAGTGAGAATATGGCAGGTAGTAGTTTCATTTTTTTTGTGGTTTAAAGTTTTCATTTTTCTAAAGATAGCAAAATATCATTTTGAAATAATAACTTTTTGATAAACCTGTCCTTTTTCTGTGCTAAAAATAATCATATACAATCCACTAGCAAAATGAGAAATATCAATTTCATTTTCAAAATTTTGAATCTGTTTTTCTATCAAAACTTGTCCTTTTGCATTGTATAAAACTAAACTTCCTTTTTCTTTTGTTTGAACAGTCAGAATATCTTTTACAGGATTTGGAAATACTTTTAAAAACGAATTTTCATTCGTTTTGTCATCCTCAATTCCAGAAATAATTTCTCCCAAAGGTGAAAGCCATTGAAGTCCTCCTCCAACTGTTCCAATCATAATTTGAGAACCAAATGCGACAGGAAAAACAGTATTTCCAAAATATAAAGTAGAATTTTGAGAATTTAATAGATTAGAAGGAAAATCTGTTGGCAAGTTTTGAGTAGAAAGTGACAGAGGAATTAAATCAAAATTCGCTGCTTGGTTTTTGAAATCTGTGATTAAAAAAAGTCCATTCTCTGGGTCAGATAGTAATAAGTTTTCTGAAACTTGTCCGTTTTCGGTTCTCTGATAAAGCGCAAAACTTCCTCGTGTAAAATTCTGATTACCAAAGTTTTGATTATCTAAATTAAAGCTACCATTATCTTGTCTTAAAAACGATTTTATTCCTCCTCCATTTTGCAAAACTAGTAAATCAATTTCATCATCATCGTTTAATTCTGTCAATAAAATTTCGTCATTTACTCTCAAGTTAATTCCTGTCAAGAAAATTTCTTTCAAATCATTCAATGAAAAACTAGCTTGAGTAGTTCCTTTATTTTCTATCCAGAAAACACCTGTTTTTCTTGTATTCACATCAAAGGCTGTAAATAATAAATCTTGCTTATCATCTCCATTAAAATCTGAAATGATAGGCTTCAAAAACTGAAATTGAAACGTTGAAGAACTGGCAAAATTCAGATAATCATCATTTCTATACTGAAACTTTGGACTTTCATTGCTTCCAATATTCTCTAAAAAATGTAATCTTGCTTTATAGGAAGTAGAAGAAAATAAATGTCCACGTTCTCCCAAAATCATGTCCAAATCTCCGTCATTATCTGCATCTATGAAAGCAGGACGAGCATTCTCTCCAATATCAAACATTTTATCTTGTAGAAAATTTTCTTGTACAAAGTCAAAATTAGGGTTTTCTTTTGTTCCTTTATTTTCATAAAGCCAAGCTGAATTTTCATAATCAATTAAATTTCCATCATTTGAATATAAATTAGGCGCAGCTATCACATCAGGATTTCCATCAAAGGTAACATCTTCATAAAAAACAGCCGAAAAAGTAGGAATTTCAATCGGTTTTTGAGAAGGAAAACGAGTCTTTGGGTTTCTTAGAATAGCTTCTGTATTCGCATTTTGCCCTATTTTCTCATTAAATAAAGCTGTTATATAATCACAAGCTACATCTCCAACCAATAAATCTAAAGAAGGATTATTATCTAAATTCAAAATCAAAAGCGATGAACCAGCATGTTCTACCCTTTCAGTTCTACAACTATTTGCACCAAAGATATAACTCTCACAAAAACATTCTTCAAAATCACCCCATTTTATGGTTTCTTTCTCAAAAACTAAACTATCTGAAATAGAATAATTTTCTTGACTTAGATTTTTATGCCATTCGACAGTTGTTCCGATAAAAGGACGAAAATTGAGAATGTCCATATCTCCATCATTATCCAAATCCAAAATTGCAGGAATATCAGTTGCATCAATGCCTAGGTTTAGTGGACTTCCAGAAATCCCTGTACTAAAAAGTAGCTTCTTAGATACTTTGAAACCCAAATTATTAGTTTCATTTTTTGTGTTTTTATAAACAATAACTCCAGAAGGTGTAGAAGCGAAAATATCTTTTTGTCCGTCATTGTCATAATCACGAAGCAAAACCCAGTTTCTTAATTTTGGAAAAAGCTGTGTGTACTCAGGTGCAAAACTCCAATAACTTTTATTTTGATTATCTTTTTTTTGAAGAAAAATAAGAATTTGATTTGTCGTTCTATCAAAAATAAAAAGGTCTTCCAAATCGTCATTATCTACTTTGATTGTAGAAAACTGAGGAGAATTAAATCCACCTGTAAGAGCTAACTTTTGCCCATCTTTGATAATTTCTATATTCGTATCAAAACTGACTGGGAAAGTTTGTCCAAATACAAGAAAAGGATAAAATATTAAGATAAAAGAGATTAGATTTTTCATAATTAGTTGTTTTAGTTTTTGTAAATATAAAAAAAGCTATTTCTAGTTTTTGTTTAGAAATAGCTTTTTAAAGAAATTTATCAAGAATTTTTCTTAGCTCTTAAAATTTGTCTTCTGAAGAATCTATTACTTCTTGTTTCATTGTTGTAATAGCAACATAAAAAAAATAGAATGGAATAAGAAAAACCAACATTAGAGGAATCATTCCTCCTCCTAAATTAATATTGAATGACTCTCCTAATACAAGTGCTATTATACCTAAAAAGTTAAATAAACTCACTGGAATTAATATTATTACCAAATAAGCTATTTTCGTTTGCTTCCATTTCTTTAGAGAATTAATATATTTTTTTTTTGTACAAAGTAATTCCATACAAGTACAAAAAATATAGAAACCTAATAAATCAATAAACACTAATATGTTCCCTATTATACTAAATAAAGGAGGTTCAGAATAAATAAGAATACCATAAATAGATAAGAATAATGACAAAAATGCAATCCATTTTGCTCTTTCTATTAGATAATTATATCTTCTATTAACCTTGACAGAGATAAAATAATTTACCCCCCTTATAATTAAAACAACTCCAATTATATCATTTACAAAATCAATTACAAATCCATTTCCGTTTGTTGTTTGAGAAAATGTAATATCAATAACACAAATAATTCCTCCAATCAGAATATAATTCAAATACTTGATTAACTGTCTTTTATCTGTTTCCATATCTGAGAATTAGTTTAATTGTTGGTATAAATGAAAAAAGCCATTTCTAGTTTTTATTTAGAAATGACTTTTAGAAGAAGTTTAAAGATACTATTTCCAGCCTACTTCGTCAAAAATAATAACTGCTTTTTCTTGATTTTCACCTAATTTTGAAAGACTCAATGTATCTTCTTTGAAAGTTCCCCAATCTTTAAGTGTTTGAGCCATTTCTACGTCGGTACGAACAGGATATTCCATTTCTTCTCTCACATAAACTTCTTGTGCTTCTTTGCTTGTCAAAAATTCAATCAATTTAATTGCATTTTCTTTATTAGGCGCATATTTGGTTACGGCAGCACCACTTACGTTGATATGTGTTCCTCTTCCGTCTTGATTTGGAAAAATAACAGCTACTTTTTGGGCTGCTTTTACATTTTCTTCGTCTGTGTCGTTGAGCATTTGTGCTAGGTAGTAGGTATTCACTACCCCTATTGTTCCTTCTCCTGCTGCAATGGCTTTTATTTGGTCACGGTCGCCGCCTTTTGGAGTTCTTGCCATACTATGTACAATATTACTTGCCCATATCTTTGCACCTTTTTCTCCGTTATGAGCAATAATAGAAGCCAAAAGAGACTGATTATACACATTCCCTGACGAACGAATCAAAATTTTTCCGTTTCCGTCTTTCCCTGTGTTAGAAAAGTCTTTGTTTGCCAAACTCTCATATGTTTTTATATTTTCAGCCTTCTCTATCTTCTTATCATAAACAATTACTCTAGCACGTTTTGTAATTCCGAACCACTGATTATCTGCATCTCTCAAGTGAGCAGGAATATTTGTAAACAAAGTTTCTGACTCAATCGGTTGTAAAAGTTCTTTTGATTTTGCTCTGTGTAAACGACCAGCATCAACAGTAATCAAAACATCTGCAGGAGAATTTTGTCCTTCCATTTCCAATTTATTGATAAGCTCATCAGCCGAAGCCTTTACTACATTTACTTTTATGCCTGTTTGCTTTTCAAACTCTGCAAAAAGATTTTTATCAGATTCATAATGACGGTGTGAATAAACATTTACTTCTTTTGATTCTTCCACCACAGCAGTAGAGTCAGAAGTAGTTTCTGTATTCTCTTTTTTGTTGTCATTACAAGCAAAAAATGAAATAGATACTAAAAATAAAATAAATACTGAATTAATACTAGCAAAAATACGATTCATAATTTTTGAGTTATAAATGCCATTGATTAGAAAACCAACAACTGCGATAAAAAAATAGATAAGATTTAAAAACCTTATTTAGAATGATTTTAAACAACAAAGGTAGTAAATCAAATTACATTTCATCGAATTCAATGCTATTTTCACAAAAATTATGGATTGATTCATACTACTGAACAAAAAAAGATATAGGTCAGTCTCCGTAGAGTAGAGCGTTTGTAGTCAATTTCTCTTGCTTTTAGTTTCAGTAGATGGTCTGCCTTTTGGGACTAACTTATTTATTATCCTGTGATTAATTTAATTATTTTTCCTAAATTGAAAGACTAAGAAACTTTTCTAAAAATAATGACGTTTAGAAATTCATATAACAAAAATCAAATTTATTTATCAAATAGAATAAACAAACACAACTTATGTCAAACAAATTACACGAGCTTTTAGCTGTCGAACAAGAAAGAAAAAACAAAGCCAATCAAGCTATTGGTGAAGCAAAAAAGACATTTACCAAAAATGACCCTTATTTTGATGGAATGGTAAAACACTATATTTCTTTAGAAGAAAATTCTGATGAAATTCCTGATGAAACTAAGGAAATGGTAACCACTGTCAAGAAAAAAATAGAAGAAGCCATGGAACTTATCATTGCAGGAATTGATGCCAATATTTCGAAAGAAGAAACTAATTCTGCTGATGTTGCAAAAGCTGAATTAACGATAGGAAACAAAAAAATTGGTACATTTTCAGCAACTTCTCTTTTAGCTTTAGAAAGCAATATCAATCGTTTGAAAGATTTGTACAATGCAATTCCTACCCTTGACCAAACTCGTAAGTGGGAATTTGATAACAAAACAAATGTATATCGTACACCTGAGGAAGTAAAGTTCCGTACTGTCAAACGCCCAAAAGTCATTGTAAAATATGAAGCTACAAAGGAACACCCAGCACAAACCGAATTATTGAATCTTGATTTTCAAGTAGGTAAATATGAAACGGTTTATACATCTGGAAAGGTTACTTCTTCTCAAAAAAGCGATATGATTTCACGTATTGATGAACTTTTGGAAGCTGTCAAGATTGCTCGTTCAAAGGCAAATAATGCAGAAGTCAAGAATACAAAAGTAGGAAAAGATATTTTTGAATTTATCCACAAAGGAATTTTGAAATAATGGTAAATTTTTAATAAAAAATCAAATTCCATAAAAAAAGGTTTTGAAAACATTGTTTTTCAAAACCTTTTCTATTTTTAGATTTATCAAAAAATAGAAAAAAAGAAATTAAATTGGTTTTACTTCTCAATATGAGTGTCATTTAAGCAGCGTTTATTAGGTCTTTTGGTGCAAATTGTTCCTCATTTAGAGAATTAAAATTAATTTTAGGGTTATTTATCAACCAATTAATTATTGATTTTACGTGAAATTTATGGTTGTAGTGTACTTTTAGGTCTAAAATACTTAATTTTTGATTTTGGTGTTTTTCTCTAAATTTTTCTACCATTGATTTACTAATTAAGGTCATTGTAAGGCTTAAATTAACAAAATTAGTTAGATTTTTTTCTTTGTAATTTTTAAAATCAGATAAACCAAAATATTGTTTAGCATCTCTAAAATCAAATTCGATTTGAAAACGTAATCTATAATATTTTATTAAGGTCGCATAATCAAGTTCCAAGTCATCAGTGAAAAAAACTTGTATCCCTATTTTTCCATTTTTACGAATGGCTTTTTGTACAACTACATTGAGTTTTTTTCCTTTTATATTTTTACTACGAGCTTCAATCTGGTAGGTTTCTATGCAGGTTTCTTTATCATCTTTTTCAGAATGTTTTAGATGTTTTTTATCTAATGAAGCTAAACAAAGTTGATTTCCATATAAAGGTGGTCTGCCTACTTGAGCTTTTCCTCCTTTTTTTTCTTTTTTCTCTGCTACTTCAAATAAAGTAGCATTTTTGTAAAGTTTCAAAATTAAAAATAATCCATTTTGAGAAACAATATTCAAGTAATTTTCATTTCCATAGGCTGTATCACCAACTACATATTTTACTTTTAAAGTAGGTAATAGAGATGAAAAAAGAGCTAGTGTTTCACTAAAAATACGTTTGAAAGCTCGTAAAGAGGCATTATCTACTTCTTCTTTTTTTTTATTTTTACTTCCTTTTTTTCGCCCTCGTTTCAAAGGTGTACCTCCATTTTGTAATCTTAATTTAGCCTTTTTTTTCTTTGCTTTATCTGCTGCAATACGCAATCTATCAGCTTGATTATGAACCACTTGAATAATATGAATCATAAATGAGGTTCTACTTTCTACATCTATCAAAGATAAAGACGAAAAACAAATGCTATTGATAGGTTTTTCAATAGAGGAACTGTAAAATTTAGAAAGTCCATAACTACATTTACCACTTTTTTTCTCAACTGTTTCGTCTGTTGCTAAAATATAGGTCCTATCTAACTTAAAATTCAAGTGAACAAAAAGAAGAATACGAATAGAAAGCCAATCAATTTCACAACTTAAAAAACGAAAAATAGTACGCAAGCTAAAATTACTATACCGACTCAGGCTACGAGTAGTAACTTTAAAACGAACACAAAACATACTATTGATCAAGCAATATAAAATGCTTATATTTGAACTTGTCATAGTAGTTTCTAAAATAACTTGAAATGAAATGATACTAGGAAGCATAAAAGTATATATTTTGGTCTGGTAACTTAAATATACAACCTTTTTTGTTTCCTTATTTTTTTAGCCTAAAATGTCACTCATATTGTTATGAAAATGTATTTTTATTTTGACTAATTCTAATTTCACATTTATAGTGTCTTTTTAAAAACAAATCCTTTCTCTTGTTGCTTTCGTTATAGAGTAGGAAGAAAATGTAAATACATAGCCTACTTTTTAAATTTAGAATTGAATTAAAACAAAATAAAAGAAAATTATGTCAAAAAATGGAATTCAGAAATCGTTCGTAACGATGAAAACATCTGTTACACAAGAAATGCAAAATCTTATCAATGAGCAAATACAACTAGAGGCACGTTCTTCTTGGGCATATTTGGCTGCGGCTTCTTGGTGTGATAAAGAAGGATATGTCAATTCGGCAAAATATCTTTATAATCACGCAGAAGAAGAACGTATGCACATGATGAAGTTTTTTAATTACCTTAATAATGCTGGTGGACACGCTCTTGCACCTGAAATTACGGATATGCGTTATGATTTTGAAAAATTAAGAGATGTCTTTGAGACAGCTTTGAAGCACGAAATTAAAGTTACTTTAGCTATCAATGACCTTGTAGATGCTTGTTTGAAGGCTAAAGATTTTGCTACTTTTCAGTTTTTACAATGGTTTGTAAACGAACAAAGAGAAGAAGAAGTAATTTCTCGTCGTGCTGTCGAACTCTTTGATATTATTGGAGAAGAGGGACAAGGGATTTGGCTTATTGACCAAGCTATCGGAAAAATAGAGGCTGAAATGGCTGAAGCAGAAGGCGCAGAAATAGTCGAATAATTTTTAACACCTTAGATTAATATTAGAGTCACTATGAAAATTTATTTTTTGTAGTGACTTTTTTTGTTGTAAGTAACTGGGCAAAATTATTGATTTGTTAACAAAATCTGTCTAGCATCTCAAAGGTGTCTTGACAGTTTAAATTTCCACTTTCTAATTCTTTTTTAGATATGTTTTATTTTCTCAGTTACTTAAATTACTGTTTATATACCGTATTGCTGAGTATCTATACAAATCGTTACAGGACCGTCATTGAGTAATTCGATTTTCATATCTGCTCCAAACTTTCCTGTTTGTATATTTTTTTCCAATTTATCTTCTAATGCTTTTATCATTTGTTCGTAAAGTGGAATCGCAATCGAAGGAGGCGCAGAATCAGTAAAAGAAGGACGATTTCCTTTTTTTACATTAGCATATAAAGTAAACTGACTAACTAGCAAAATATCAGCATCTAAATCTTTTACTGAAAAATTCATTTTATCATCTTGGTCAGCAAAAATACGTAGTCCAACTATTTTTTTACTAAGCCATTCAATCGTTTTGGAATTATCAGTATTTGTAATGCCTAAAAATACAAGCAAACCATTTTTAATTTCTCCAATTATTTTACCTTCTACCTTAACAGAAGCTCGTGTAACTCGTTGAATAAGTGCTATCATATATAAATAAAAATTATATTTTTGATGAATAAAAGAAGACTCATTTTGGACTAAGTTAATATATTTTTTTGGTAAAAAATATAATTTCGTATTTTAGTCATCTGTATTAGTTTTGTAATACCTTAAAAACAGCATATTACCTTATAAAAAACGTTTGAAAAAAATGAATCAATAACTTATGTTATGACCATTTTTGTAACCTATTACCTATATTTATCAAAAAATAATTAGTATCATGGCAAAAATTAATCAATTAGAATCAATAAAAGATGAACTCAAAACACTACGTTCGCATGAAGCAAAACTAGCTCACTTTATGAAAATAGATGATGAGGGTGGTGAAATTAGCTATATGCAACCTAGCATTATGGGAAATGGAGAATATGGAACTCAAATCCGTTTTTACATTCGTGTGGATGAACTTTATTACTCTGCTCTACTCACTCTCCCAAGTGCTAAAAATGTCCAAAAAGTACTTAAAAAAGTATGTAGAAAAGGATTTAAGTTTTTAGAAAAAAATGAAGACGATATACGAATCGATTTTTTAGATATCAAACATCCAGATGAACTCCTTACTGTACATAAAAGAACATTAGAAGATGTTTGTAAAGAAAATAACAAATGGAGATAATTTAACTCACCTGTAAATACCTTAGGAGTAGAAATTAAATAAACTACTCACTTTGAAATAATAAGTTGTTGTTATTCAATGTATTACATTCGTAATTGTTCCGTACCCTTTTCTATACAGTTAAGAACAAAAAAAAGACTTTTCTCTATTAAATAAAGAAAAGTCTTTTTTTATAATCTATTTTCCCTTCTGATATTTATAAATACATTAGGAAAAGTTTAGACTATCTAGGTACTAATACAAAACGTACAGCTTCTTGTGGTTTACCAGGAGCTCCATCTTGATTATAAGTAACAGTCAATTGAGTTTCTGATGCAGTAAAACTTACTGTATTTCCAGCAAAAGTAGCTTGAGTTGGATTATCATTATTGTTTACAGACCAAGAACCTGAAGTAGCACCAGCAAAGTTATAAGCTAAACCACCAGTAGTAACTGTAAATGTAGTTGGCTCATCACCACTTTGGTTAAGTGTAAGAGTAAAATCATCTGTTCCAGTAGTAACTGCATCGCCATCTACTGTAAGAGTACTGATTTTCCAAGACTTAGAGATTTTTTCTATCAAAGAAGTATCTGGTTCATCATCATCACAAGTACATTTTACAAGAAATAAAGAGCAGAATAATACGATTAAAAGAAACGGGTTACGAAATGCGTTCATAAATTCAGGATTTAAGAGTTGAGATTGAGTTAAAATTTAAAATCAAATTTAAGTTAAGATTAAAGCAGAGCTAGAACACTAATTTTTAATTCGATGTATTTATGTTATAGCGATAATTTTTATTCAAAATTTAATTATCATTAAAGATAATACGAATTTTTGAATTTTTAAAGAAAAACGAATAAAAAACAATAAGTTAATCAATAAATACTATTTTTTACAAGTTTACGGTTTTAACTTCTGAATATCAATGATTTGAGAACAAAATTGATATTCAGATTCTTGATTCGATGCAATAATAAGTAGTTTTTTGTTAAGAATTGTATTAATTTCTGTCAAATACCACTCACTATTTTGCTTATCAAGATTGGAGGTAGGTTCATCCAAAAACACAATTTTAGCATTAGAATATATTGCTAAGGCTAATTTTAGTTTTTGTTTCATACCCGAAGAGAAAAAACGAATCGTTTTACTTTTGGTGTTAGAAAAAGCTAACTTTTCGATTATTTCTTCTATTTCTATGTCAAAAGGCTTAAAGGACTTATGAAATTTTAGTTGTTCTAACAACGTAAATTCTTCAATAAGTTCTGTATAAGGTGCTGCCCAAGCAATATAGCTTTGCCAGTTTTCTTTTAAGATTGGTTTTTGTTTATCAGATTGGTTGTCAAAATAAATTAATTTTCCTTCTGATAAAGGCAAATACCCAATAAGGCTTTTGATTAGTGTTGATTTACCACTCCCATTACTCCCTACGATAGCTGTTGGGTTTGTGCTGCAAAAATCACAAGAAAGTTTTCGAAAAATCCATTCTCTTTCGAATCTTTTTCCAATATTTTGAGCAGAAATAGAAATTATATTTCCTTCTTTTATAGAATCAGCTAAAGAAGTATTTGTAGAATTGGTCAAATCAAAATACGTTTTTTATGATAATTTTTTGTAGCCTTCTGCACCCTGCAAAAGATTTTTTACATTTTTGAAGCCTTTAGAAACTAAAAAATTTTTGGCTGTTGCACTACGTCCTCCAGACTTGCAGTGTACAATTACTTCTTTTTCTTTCCAGTCTTCTAATTCGTCTAATCGTTGAGGAAGGTCTCCTAATGGAATCAATTTTCCATCAAGATTATATTCATCATATTCAAATTCTTCTCTAACATCAAGAAGATTGATTTGCTTTCCTTCATCTTTCAGCACTTTTAGTTCTTGTGGTGTAATATCGTTCATTTATAGTTTAATTTTTTACTTTCTATAAAAATAATAATTCGACAAAGTTAAGCAATTCGAACAAAAAGCCATATATTCCATTTTTAATATATGACTTTTTAGTATTTTATTCAAAAATTTCTGCTCTCTGTTTACCAATCAAGAGATATTCTCAATAGTGTTAATTCTATTAAACTGTCTAATTTAAGTCTTTGGTAAAAGAATTATATACTTTGTTTCTATTGTAATCTCTACTTACTGAAAATAAATATTTCAAGATTAGACCATTCTTCAAAGGATTTTTGCTTCTATCAAACCATTTGCAATCTCTACCTTTTCATTTTTACAGTCATTGCAATCTTGACAATCTTTGAAAAGAAGTCTTCCATATCCTTTTGCAGAAAGTCTATTTTCATCTATTCCTTTTTTTAGTAAAAACTGCTTTAACTGATTAGCTTTTCAATTTGTAAGACGTAGGTTATATTCTTCACTTCCTCTACAAATTGAATAAGCTGCAATTTCAATTTTTAATTCTTGATGTTTTTGTAGGAATAAGTATAAACTGTCGGTTATGGCAATATTTGAATCATCATAAACATTACAAGTTCCATATCTCAAATCAAGAGTTTTAGTTTGTTCTTTGTAGAATTTTTCATCGTCATAACTAAATGAAGAAGGGTGCGTTTGATTTGATGAATTAAGAATCAATCCAAAAAACAGAATTATAAATAATATTTTCATAGTGTAAAATTACCTTATTTTGTAAAAATCATGATTCAATAAATTTATAGTTTTAATATGAAATTAAGCGAAGAACATTTTCAGTTTTTGAAAAAATTTATTTTGAAGTATTATTCTGTAGATGATGAATCTATTATGTTGCTTGATTCGATAGCGAATGTTCAATATATAAATAACAAAGATTTTTTGCTTACTGTTGGACAAACAGCCAAAACTCTATATCTATTGTATAGTGGAAGTATTATAGCTTATTTTATTTGTGAAGATGGAAAAATCTATCATAAAAATATTTTTTTAGAAGGAAGTTTTGTGGGTTCGACAGTATCAATGCTAACTAATAAACCTTCTGAATTTAGTTTAGAAGCCATTGAAGATTGTACAGTAATTAGCTTTGATTATAATGAATATAAAAAATTGATAGAAAAAGATATTGACCTCAAAAATTTTTATATCGCATATCTTGAAAAAAACTGGGTAATAGATAAAGAAAAGCGTGAAATTGATATTATAACAAAAGATGCTACAACACGATATGTAGAATTTATGGAACAATATCCTAACATCGAAAAAAGAATTCCTCTTCACTATATAGCTTCAAATCTAGGTATTACACCTACACAGCTCAGTAGAATCCGAAATAACTTAAAAAAATAACTTCCTCTCAACCTATGTAAAGGTAAAACATAAATCTTTCGTCTAGTTTTGGGATATGAAATTATTACTCTTATATCTCTTAGCCTTTACAGGTGGTGTTTTTTTAGCCATTCAAGCTGGTTTCAATTCTCAATTAGGCAGTTTATTAAAACAACCTGTTTTGGCTGTTGTCGCTACATCAATAAGTAGTGCCTTTTTTGGAAGCCTATTTATTTTGTCTATGGGAAAAGAAAGTATAAAATTTGACCTATTTTATCAAATTCCTTGGTATTTATGGTTTATTGGTGGACTTTTTAGTTTCGTTGGTATTTCCTTATATTTTTATACAATTCCTAGATTAGGTGTTTCGAAAATGATTGTTTTTGGACTTTTTGGGCAACTCCTTTTCTCCTTATTTGCTGGACATTTTGAGTGGCTCAATTTACCTTTAGAACCTATCACAACTAAAAAAATAATTGGTCTTTCAATACTAATAATCGGTATTATTTTAATCAACGATAAATAATAATGAATACAATACAAGAAAATATCGCTAACCTAACATCTCTTTGGATAACAGCAAGTAGTTTTTTTAAGGGGCATTATGTTCAAGATGAAATTAACTCCTGTTATGTTCTAGATTCTCAATGGCCAAATAAAATTTGGCTGAATAATGAAGATGAAATTAAAATAGAAGATTTATCTAAAATAACAGAACTGATAAACCTAAACTCATCAAAACTCACCTTTTCGTACTTTGATAAAAAACCAAGTAACGACAATGATTTGATTATAAATAATGGGTTCACAAAAAAAGGAAGGCAATATGGAATGAGTTTAGAATTAAATCACTTGTTTGATGTATCCATACCATTAACTTTGAAAAAAGTAGTTAATTCTGTAGATGCAAAAATTTGGTGTACTACATTCGAAAAATGCTTTGGTTATCTTATAAGTGAGGAAACTCTGAATAAAACCTATCACAAAATAAATTATTTTATTATCTATTCTCAAGATGAGGTTGTAGGAACAATTCTTTTGCATTTTACAAGAAAAACTGTTGGAATACACAGCTTAGGAATATTACCTGTTATGAGAGGAAAAGGATTTGCAAATCAAATTATGTATCAAGTTCTTAATGAATCTATTAGTTTAGGCATGAGTTTGGCAACCTTACAAGCCTCTGAAATGGCAAAAAAAATGTACCAACAAATAGGTTTCTCAATAGAGTTTTTGATACAGCATTATCAATTAGAAAAAATTATCCACCTACTCTAAAAACAGGATACCTCAAATATGTTTTTTCGTGATGAATAGAATGTTGATAAATAAATTCTAATTGCAAATAGGCACTCTCTGCAAATTCTTTATCACTTGCTTTTTTGTCTTCAAGTTCTTTTCTTAAAGCAGGGTTTTCTTCCAACATTTGGGCTGCAATGTCTTCAAAAACATAAGGCGAAAAATGTTCTTTTTGCTGCAAAATTCCATCAAAGAAATTCCAAGCAAAAAATGAATCTTTTCCTTGTGGTTCTAGCATTTCCATAATATATCTATTGGCTGCTTGGTTCATTTTTACCAAAACATATTTTTGCTCTGGATAACGTAGGGCTTCTCCAAATGTCATTGTTTCTTTTGAAAGCTCAACATCATAATGTGGATAATGACTTTCATAAGCTGATGGTGATGTTTTATAATTTTTGATAGAATAAACTCCTACTTTGTGGTCTTTATGCTGCTCATTAATCAAAGTATCCATTTTGACACCATTCCATTTTAACCTTTCCAAAACTTCAGTATAAGCAAGTGGAATCAAATAGGCTTTTGGAGCATCAATTTTCAAAGCAGACTTGAAAGCATCATAGTATTTTATTTCTTTTTGGTAGGGTTTCGAACGGTCATATTTCATTCTGTCTAATCCCGAAACTTTACTTTTTTCTATCAAAGATTCGTAACCTTTAAAATTGAGTGTTCTGTATCTTTCTTTATCCAACTCCCAACCCAAAACAAATTCTTTCTGAATTTTGACTGCTTTTTGGTCTTCTGATTTAATTTTTTGAAGTTCTGTTCCATTTGCTTGAACATACTTTAAAAGTTCTTCCATAAAAACAGAAGTTGCTTTTACTCGCTTGTCATAAGGCTTCAACATGTGCGTTTCGGTTAGCATCGAAAAAGTCTGAAAAAGAGCTGCATAACCTGTCGAATAACGAGGCGAATCCATAAAACCTTCCCAACCATTCACAGGGTCATAACCAAAAACATTTACATACGGAGTCATTTCTTCATTACGGCTTATCATTGCTTTTTCTAAAGCAGGGGTAAAGTTTTCATTCAGAAACTTGCCCATTTTCCCTCCTAATTTATCAGCTTGTGTAGCTAAATGCGTCATTGTATATTGATAATCTGCACCATTCGAAACGTGATTTTCAAGATAAACCAATGGCTGCCATTTTTGGAATAATTTATTAAAACTTTCTCCATTTTTCGAATCACATTTTACAAAATCACGGTTTAAGTCCAAGTTCTTGACATTTCCACGAAAACCATATTCTTCTGCTCCGTTTTGATTAGCTCTCGTTGTCGAATTTCTTGTCAATGCTCCACTTATATTATAAAAAGGAATAATTACCAAAACGATATTCTTATACTGCTTTCTCACTTCTTCTTTTGTACACAAATCACGCAACAACATAAAAGTTGCATCTATTCCATCCGATTCTCCAGGGTGAATTCCATTATTGACAAAAACTACAAATTTAGTCTCTTTTTCAGTTTCTTTTACTGGATTGAATTTTCCATTTACTTCAAAAATAACTTCGTGTAACGGCTCACCACTATCTGTCATTCCAAATTCATTGACTTGTAAAAATTGAGGATAAGCAGTAGCTAATTTATTCAAAAACTTAATTCCTTCTTGATAAGTAACTGTCTGATTTTCATTTGTGTCAAAGGGAATAGAAAAATCGTCTTTTGATGAAGATGTTGTTTTTTGAGCCATAGAACAAGAATAAAAAAGGAATAGAGAGAAGAATAAAACAGAAATGAGTAAAGATATTTTTTTCATAAAACAGAAATAGAAGTGTAAAGAATAGAATTGAATCTTCAAATTACAGTTTTTTAGAGGATAGAACGTATTTTTTTAATGATTTTTTAGAAAAACAAATGAAAAATTAGTTTACAAACTAATGATGTTCAATAAATAATTTTGTTCTGTTACCTTAAATCAATTAAAAAACAACCAATTAATAACCACTTCGAAGGCACGAGGTTGAGCAATATAAAGAGGGGTATCGTAATATCCTTGTCCTGCTGCATCTAACAATACATTATTTACCTTCATCGTAATTTTGGCTCTACTGACTTTAAAATTGAAGAATAAATCCATTTGAGGAAAACCACCTATATTATATCTTTCTTGTAAATGAAACTGCTGAATAAGTGGATTATAAGCATCAGCCTTGTATTTGCTGTGATAATGAATATCTGTTCCGATTTCGGCTTCCATAGCATTATCGAATAATCTATCTTTATAAAAGAACATAAAATTGACAAAAACAGGAGGCATTCTGATCAAATCTTCACCCAAATTCTGATTATAACGAAAATCTAAAAGAGCATGTAGTTTCTTATACGAACCTTGTAAAGCCAATCCTGCCGAAATGGGTTGTGTGGCTTTTAAGGTTTGACGAACTACCGAATTTGAATCATTATAAACCAAATTCTGAATATTACTTGCCGAAATATAAGGACGAAGAGAAATTTTGTAGGCAGAATCTACATTATTCAAAAAAGGTAATTTTAATGGGTCAAACTCCAAAGAAGCATACACTTTGTCGCTGATAGTATTTACAAAATTATCGTTTTGCCAACGAAGTTGTGGTTGAAAAGAATATTGTTGAGCCATAGAAGGTGAATAAACTGTCCTACCAAGTCCAACTGTCAAATTATTTCGAATCCATTCTGCCGAAACCCTATAATCTCCCACCAAATCTGAAACAAGTTGATATTCTGCTGAAGCATCAATATACGAAATGACAGAAATGGTATTATCTTTTATCGTAGTAGAAGGCAAAAGTTTAATTTCAGTAGAGTCTTTAGTATCTTTTCTGGAGAGAGAGTCTAAGACTTGACGTTCTTTTTTATAATCTTCTATGTTTTCTACTTTATTATTAACTTTAGCATTTAGGAAATAACGCAATCCTCCACCCACAAAAAGCTCTGGTTCCATATCTATTTCTTGGCTTGTTTGTATTTCTCCTTGTGCAAAAGGAAAATCATAACGCACCTTATAATTTCGGAGTTTGGCAAAAGTTCGGTACTGAAAATTATTTATTCGCCCTTTTATTCCTGCTTTATTTTCTAGCTGTGAAAAGACTGTTCGATACGTAAAACCATTCGCAGATGAAACAGAAGGAAAATCATAAAATGAATCATAAAACTCTTTATTTTCTCCATAAGTTGCTCCATCATTGCCATAGCGATTTGTATTTTGAGAATAATCTGTAAGTTGAAAAATTTCTAATTGTCCTCCTTTAGTGATGCTATATTGCTGATAAATATGAAAAGTACGTCCATATTGTACGACATCTCCAAAGCTTGGTAGATTGTAATCTAGTTCAGAGTTATCTAATTGTAAGAGCGTATCGATAGCATTTTGATTAGTGAAACCAGTCAAATCTACTTCTGTTTTTACGCCTCCAGTTTCTAGCATATTGTGGTCGTACCAAGAAAAATGAGCGAGCATTTTGTAACGATGATTCTTAGAAAAAAAGCGATTTGTAAAACTAAATGTTTGATGTTCCATTTGCTCGTCATTTCTTCTAAAAGCCCTATTAATGACTTTATTTGCACTCAAACGCCTATAAAAAATACTTACATTCCAATCAGGATTTACATTTCTACTCAAATCTACATCCAGCCACGACTTTCCTTGTCCACCTTGAACTAAATAAATATCAACATAAGGCGCAAGTGTATTGAAATACGGAACTTCGGCAGGTCTTCGAATGTAGGGTTCATACGCTGTAATTCCCCACCGAGTACCAATTTGATGTGGTTCTTGATAAAAAATAGACTGTGAAGCTGTTCCCATATTTCCCAAATCTTGATAGGTATAATCATTTTTTTGAATAATATTATATCTATGAAAATTATGAACAGATGTATCTGGATGAATTTCTCTTTTAGTATTCAGGTACAAATCTTCTTCATAGAGTTTCCAAACCGAATTGGCTGCATATTCTATACTATCTGTATTTATTTTGGGTGGTGCTTCATCTTGTAATACTGCACTTGTTTGTGTACTATCTTGTGCTGTGGTATCTGCAACGTTTGTTTTTGTGGTGTCTTGCGTTTCTTGATTTAAGCCTTTTTGTTTCCCTCCTTTTATTGAAAAGCTATTTTTTGTAGTATCTACTTGTGTGCTATCGGTAGGAAAAGGAGCTATTTTGACTGTCGAATCAGTCGTTTGTCTCATCAATGAATCAGCTAAAGGTAATTCATTAGCAGGAATAGAATCATTTTGAGCAAAAGTAGCTTGAGTAAAAAAGATATTCAAAAAAATAAATAAAATGAAGAATATCGTTTTTTGAACCATCAAAAACATTGAGTAAAAAGACGATGCAACTGGTTTTTTCTTGTTATAATTTTCCAAAATAGTTGATTTTAACTAATTATTTCAAATAAAAGTAAACTTTAAATTAATTTGTATCTTCTTCTTCTTCCGAACGAGGAATTTCATAAAAACGAATTTCTATAATTTCGATACGTGCGCCCTGCATTTCTTTGACAAGAATTGTAAAATTATCGTCTTTGATTTGTGTTCCTGCTTCTGGCATCGTTCCCAACTTCTCTAAAATATATCCTCCTAGCGTATCATACTCACCTTCTGGAATATTCCAATTATGTTTTTCATTGAGTTCTTGAATATCATACCTTGCATGCAACAAAAAGTTTTTTTCATCAATTTGCTCAAAAAACAAACCTTCTTCGTCGTGTTCGTCTTCTATTTCACCCAAAATCTCTTCTACAATATCTTCAATCGTAACGATTCCTGCTGTTCCTCCAAACTCATCAGTTACCAATGCCATACTTTTACGAGTAGCAATAAAACGCATCATTAGCTCGTTAGTGTGCATTGTTTCGGGAACAAAGAAAATACTGTCTGTTACACTTTTTATTGTTTCGGGATTATCAAAAAGGCGCAAAGCATGGCTATAACCAATTACATTATCGATAGTATCTTTATAAATAATAATTTTGGAATGTCCAGTTTCTACAAAAAGTTGTTGTAATTTTTCAATATTCTCATCAGTCGAAATAGAAACTATATCAGTACGAGGAATCATACAATCTCTCACTTTTAGCGTTCTAAATTCTACGGCATTTTGAAATAAATCAGCATCTACATTTGATTTATCTCCCTGCAAACCACTTAGTTTTTGAATATAATGATTGAGGTCAGAAATCCCTAAAAGTGGAAGTTCTCGGTTTTCTTCTATCTTAAAAATTACCCTTGTTACCCATTTGGCAGACTTTATAATTACCCAAACAAAAGGATAAAAGATAAAATAAACTGCTCTCATAAAATGCACTAATACTTCAATAATCTTATTTGGGCTTGCAAGTGCAACACTTTTGGGTAAAAACTCAGCAACTGCCAAAACAAGCATTGTCGATAAAATTGTCTGACTTCCCAAAACTGCCGTTTCGATAAGCGCATCATTATTTATGAGTAAATCAGAGAATAATTTTTTCAGAGGAGGATCTAAAACCTGTGCCATAAAAATTCCATACAAAACCAATGAAATTGTATTTCCTGTAAGTGTGGTACAGATAAAATAATCTTCGAATTTGTAAAATCTATATAAGAGCTTTGCTGTTCTTCCCCCTTCATTTTGTTTTAAGGCAAGTTGCAGACGGTCTGCCGAAATAAAAGCAATTTCGATAGCCGAGAAAAAAGCCGAAAATAATAGTGATATAAATATGGGAATCCAAGGGTTCATTTCTTTAGTTATTAGTTATTAGCTATTAGTGATAAGTTGATTTTTAGTATATTTAATCATTTATAGTTATCACTAATCACTATTTTTAGTTTCTTTTTTTACGTTTCTTTTTGGGTGGTGTGAGATTAGAATTTTCTTTGTCTTTATACTGTTTTTGTTGCTTATTGCTAGTTTCTTTTTTTGAAGTCGCTTCAATCTCTGCTTTTTCTTTGTTTACATTTTTTGATTTTACCCAAGTATAAATTAAGAACAAGAGTACAGAAAGGCTCAAAATCCAATAGACTTCTTGTACTTCGTAATAATAAAGTTGGTGTACGCCAATCGCTAAAGAAGCAACACAAAAGGCTAATAAGATATTTTCAAGTAATTTCATGGATAAATTTATAAAATAAAAATTTTGGCAAAGGTAGTGTTAATTTTGCATTTTTTGTACTTCGAATAAATAGGCTATTTTTGGGGAGTAACTTCTTGAAACTGTGAATACGAACTCTCTTTTTTGTTTGTCATGTCTGTACTATCAGGTTTTTCGAAGCCTTTTGTTCTTTCCTTATAAATAAAACTCCCTGTTGGTTTCCAAACTTTGTACTTACTAAACTCTTCATTCGAAGTCATTCCAATTCCATAAAGTGTCTCGGTGGGTGTTTTGATGGCAATTTCTTTATCAGTATAAATTTCTCTCTTAAACTGATTCCAATGTAGTTCTGGTGTATTTACTTTTTGTTCTTGTTGATGATTAATAACTTCTACATTTCCGTAGGCATGATATAATTTGTTTATACGCTCAAAACGCCCCGAATCGGCTGTTAGTGTGGTTGTAATTTCGCCATTTGGATTATACATACTAATTCGAAAATTTTTGGGATAATATACATCTTCATTTTGATAGATATATTCCAAAGGAGCTTCAATTTTGATTTTGAGTAATCCTTCTTCACTATAAATCCTACGAATATTCTCAAAGGTAGCAATAAGTGTATTTTTTGCTTTTTCTTCTTCGCTCATTTGGTCTTCTCCACAGCTTTGAAAAACAATAGTCATCAAAACTACACTCAAAAATATAAAAAATGGATAGCGATGATAATAATGCAATGTATAGTTCATAATTTCATCTGTTCAATTCTATTGAAAATCATAATTTACAAAATTACGACTTTCTGCAAACAGTCTATACTCTTATCGTCTTAATTTTTGGCAAAATTGATTATTGTTTGATAAAATTCTATTGGAGTACTGATTATAACTACTCTACGCTACTATTTTTTATGCAAAAGAAAAGGGACGAGTAATCAACATTAGGAACAGAAATAAAAAAATAATTCCGATATACATTCCGATTACAGTAAAAATAATTGAAAAAGTTCTATTATAAGTATCATCTTCTCCTTTTGGGTTTCTTTTCATAAAACGTATAGATTTTATTGCAAGTACAAAAGCTGCTAATCCAAAAGGAATAGCCAGCAAAGCACCTAAAAAATAGACACTAGAAAGTCCAATTCCAAAAAGTGTGTAACCTACTATTCCTGATAAAGCTGAAAGCCAAGAAGCCCAATAAATAGGTTTTCTGTCTTTTTTGTTTCGTTTTTTATGTTTGTTTGATTTTTTAGCTTTTAAGGCATTTTTTAGTAATTGCCATTTAAGTTTTTGTGTTTGTCGTTTGAGTTGTCTTTTTTCTTTTTTTGCTGTTTTTTGCAGCCTCTTAATCTCTTTTTTAGAATTTGCTTTTTCTTTTATTATCGAAATGCTTATTGTATTTATATTCTCACTAGGAATAACTCCATAAGACAAATAAGAAAAAAAGAAAAATGAAAGTAAAAGAAAATAACGCATAATAGAAAAGTTTAGAAAATAAGATTATCAAATAAGAAGTCTTTTATAGAATTAACTTTCATTACCAAAACGATATTTCATTGCATTCTGCTGCAATTTTGTTTTTAATTTATTCTGGTTCTGTATCTCTATTATGGAAAGAATAGTTGATGTTTTGAAAAATAGAAAAAACAATTTACAAAAACTTCCTTATCTTAGCTATCACAAATTATTTTTGAAAAAACAGTTTTTGATAACTAATCAAAAATTCAAAATATACATTCTATGAAAGCAATTTTGGTAACTGGTGGAGCTGGTTTTATTGGTTCTAATTTTATTCCTTATTTTTTAGAAGCTCACAAAGACTACAAAGTCATTAATTTGGATTTGCTGACCTATGCAGGGAATTTGGATAATTTGAGTGAGGTTGAATCTAATCCTCGTTATGAGTTTGTAAAAGGAGATATTGTCAATCGTCAATTAGTAGAACATCTTTTTTCAAAACATGATATAAAAGGTGTGATTCATTTTGCTGCCGAATCGCACGTCGATAATTCTATTACCGACCCAGAGGCTTTTGTCAGAACGAATGTTCATGGAACGTTTACGCTTGTTGATGTAGCTCGTAAGTATTGGATGAATGCTCCTTTTTCTTATAAAAAAGGCTATGAAGATACTCGTTTCCTCCACGTTTCGACAGACGAAGTATATGGAACATTGGGAGAAACTGGCTTTTTTACAGAAACTACCCCTTATGCACCAAACAGCCCATACAGTGCATCAAAAGCAGGAAGTGATTTGATTATCAGAAGTTATTTTCATACGTATGGTTTTGATGTTGTGATTACAAATTGCTCAAATAATTTTGGCGAAAAGCAGCATCACGAAAAACTTATTCCTACTATTATCAGAAAAGCACTTTCAAATGAACCTATTCCAATTTATGGAAATGGACAAAATATTAGAGATTGGTTATATGTACTTGACCATTGTAAAGGAATTGATAAAGCATTTCAGAAAGGAAAAAAAGGAGAATCGTATAATATTGGCTCAAATAACGAATGGAATAATTTGAATTTAGCCAAAAAAATCTGTTCTCTTTTAGATACAATTAAGCCGAAAGAACAAGGGAAATATGAAGATTTACTGACTTTTGTAAAAGACCGTCCAGGGCATGATTTGCGTTATGCTATTGATTCTTCAAAAATAGAAAATGACCTAAATTGGAAAGCTGATACAGATTTTGATACGGCTCTTACCAAAACGATTAATTGGTATATTGATTTATATAATTCTGATAAATTTCAATCTGACTCAGACAAAGAAAAGGTAAAGACTCTAAAAACAAAGAAAGTAGAAGAAGTTAAATCAGAAGAAAAGCCAAAGCAGGAATCTAAAAAAGAAGAACCTGTCATAGAACTAAAAACTAGACCTGTTTCAGAACAAAAAACAGAAGCTAATCAACAAAATACGCAAGAAGTGAAACAAGAAAAACATGTCTATCAATCTACTTTTTCTACTACTGGTTATGATAAAATTTTTGATACTGCTAATCTGAATGAATCTTTAGAAGCTCTTGCAGAAGTAAAAGCTGCTGTTATTCGTACACGAAAAGATTACGAGTTTTATCAAGAAAAAGAAAAAGATGCAGAAAATAAAGCTAAAAGAATTATAGCAAAAGCGCAAGAAGGAAATTTGGATTGGAATGAAGCCAATAATCTAGCGATGGAACTTTTGAAAGAACAAGAACGCTCAAAACAAATGGCTGATGGCGCACTCAATCAACTTGCAGAACTAGGAAAACTACAAGACAAAATCGAAAAGCATTCTCAAACTGTAAAATCTATAAAAGAAAAACAGCGTGTAAAGATGCCTGATTCTTCAGCAACAATTTCTATGATAGAACGCATGAAAGCCAAAATTCAGAAAGATGAAATCTTGGGCGATTTGTATGAAGATTTTAGTAAGGATTCTGTAAAAAATGACCCTTTATTAAATGATAAAGTAAACAAAGCACTAGGAATTGACCCTGATAAAGATGCTTTGAATGCTCTTAAAAATAAATTAGGAATGGATAAGAAGTAAATCATATCTAGCTAAAAACCAATAGTTTAACTGCTTAATCAACTGCATTTTATTTTTAAATAAAATGCAGTTTTTTTATATTCAAATAAACTTTCTGTTTCCTTCTAACGTTACTGTTATATGTTATGCGTGCATACTACTTTTACTTTATTTCTAATTTCCTGTTGTTATGTCTGATCAATCTCCACCACAAGACCCAAAAAGTCCGAATAATAATCAAGACAAATCTAATTCAGATTTTGTACCTACACCTCCTAAAAGCATTACCAAAACAGTTTGGAAAGTCTTTAGAAAAGCCAAAAAAGTAACTGCCCAAGCCAATAGTATCATCAATGGTTCGGTTGGTGATAAGTTTCAAGAACATTCTATTCTGAAGCCTTTAGATATTAAAATGAATTTTTATCATCGCCAAAGTCCTATTAAATTACACAAAGAAAGTCTGAAAAAACGTTCGAATTATTCTTATAATGATAAACCTGTTTCGAATAAAATTTGTATTCTTATTCACGGACTTGTCTTTAATGAAACCTGCTGGCAATTCAAGGATAAAAGTGATTATGGAAAAAAATTAGAAGATGATTTTGGTTATACACCTTTTTATTTGCGCTATAATACAGGTTTACATATTTCTGATAATGGACAAGAATTAGCTATTCTTTTGGAAGAGTTATATCAAAATTATCCTACCAAAATTGAAGAGGTTTATTTTGTTTGTCATAGTATGGGTGGACTTTTGATGCATAGCGCAGCTTATTATGCTCAAGAAGAGGGTTTTGATTGGGTCAAGAAAACGAAGAAAGTATTTTTATTAGGAACACCTCATTTGGGTTCTTTCTTTGAGCGTTTTGCTAATGTTACGACTAATATTCTGCAGCGTGTACCCAACTGGCATACTCGTTTGGTAGGAAAAGTTATCAACCTTAGAAGTGCAGGAATAAAAGATTTGCGTTATGGATATTTGAGAGAAGAAGATTGGAAAAATAAAGATCCTGATACGCTTTTAGAAAATACTAAAAATCAAGTTCCAAAACTAGAAGGAGTAGAATATTTTATTATTTCGGGCAGGCTTACCAAAGAAGAAACACATTGGGTAAATATGTTTTTTGGAGATATTTTGGTCAGTAAAAAAAGTGCAAATGCTCATTTTATTGATACAGAAGAAATCAATTCAGAAAGTGATAATTCTATTCAGTTTGCAGCAACACATCACTTCAAACTCTTGACAATGAATGAAGTCTATGAAAAAATTAAGTTTTGGATAGAGAGAAAATAATAAAACTATTACAACAAAGTCTAATAAAATTGAAGGTTTAATTAGGCTTTTTATATTTATTAAAAATATTTTCTACTTTATTCTGACTAAAACAATTATTTTCGGAAGGAAATTCATTTTTTAGAAGCTTAAAAATAATAACTAACAAGACCGAAAATCAAAAAGTAGCTATTCTTTTAACAAAATCTATCTGATACTTCAAGGTATCTTGACAGTTTAAACTTCCACTTTCTAATTCTTTTCCTAGATATGTTTTATTTTGCTCAGTTACTTATGACTTGTAGTTTTAAAACTACTTGTTCGGTAGATTTATCTGAAGAAGAGAGTATGAAAAAGGAGGTTTTGAAGCTAGAAAATGTAGTTTATTACCTGCTCAAGAAGTATTACTAGATAAAAATATAAATCAATGGAAACATATAAAACACTTATAAGGATAGAATCTGAACAAATCATTGGAAAAAAAAGATAAATTAAGTTTGAAAAATAGAAGAGGAAAGACCACATGTGACTTAAATTATTTTAGAAAGTTGCTAGAATGAATTTCGTGAGTTTGCCCTAATCAAAATCATTTCTAGTTTTTTGCTTTGTTAGAATTTATTATCTTTAGAAATAGTTGAACCTTACTTTTCGATGCTTTAAAAAATATCCTATTTTATTCTAATTTTTATGCAATGCTTCTTTCTATTCCTTCAATTCTTAGTGATGTAGTTGTTATTCTGGCACTCGCTATTCCTGTTATTTTGCTTTTGTACCGAATGCGATTGCCTAGTATTGTAGGTTTTTTGGTAACAGGTGTAATAGCAGGTCCTTATGTTTTGAAACTGGTTACAAGCCAAGAACACATTGATATTTTAGCAGAAATTGGAGTTATTTTACTTCTTTTTACTATTGGAATGGAGTTTTCTCTTCCCAATCTTTTGCGTATCAGAAAAGCTGTTTTTTTAGCTGGCTCGCTTCAACTTGTTCTTACAACAGTAGTTTTTGGTGCAATTACATACTTTGGAACGTATGATTATTTACCGATTGCTATTTTTTATGGGTTTCTTTCTACCCTAAGTAGTACAGCGATTGTTTTGAAACTCTTGCAGATGCGAGGCGAAATGGGAAGTCCACATGGTCAGATTATCTTGGCTATTCTGATTTTTCAAGATATTGCTGTTGTTCCGATGATGCTCATGATGCCTATTTTGGCAGGGCAAGCTGATAATATTCTATTAGAAGTATCTTTAATGATTGCCAAAACGGCTGGTGTACTTATTTTTTTAGTTTTGATTTCGAAGTTTGTTTTGAAGCCTTTTCTCAATTTGGTTGTTATGACCAAAAGTAAGGAGCTTTTTATTTCTACGATTGTCGTGATTTGCTTTTCGGTGGCTTATCTTACTTCTTTGGCTGGTCTTTCTCTCGCCTTAGGAGCTTTTTTGGCTGGACTGGTCATGTCAGAATCAGATTATTCACATGATGCAACGGGTTATATTTTGCCTTTTAAAGAAATTTTTACAAGTATTTTCTTTATTTCCATTGGCATGTTGATGGATATTAATTTCTTATGGCAAAATCTTGGAGAAATAATTCTTCTTACTCTAATGAGTATGATTATTCAAGCCTTTTTAGCTTTTTGGGCTGCTAAATCATTGAAAGTAACAGCCAAAACAGCAATGCTAGTAGGGCTTTCTATTTGTCAGATAGGAGAGTTTGCATTTGTGCTTGCAAAGTCTGGAACAGAAATCGGATTGATGCCTATCGAACTGTATCAGTATTTTCTTTCTACTTCTGTTTTGACAATGGCATTTGCACCTATTTTGATAATGAACTCTAAGAAAATATCTCACTTCTTGATTTATAAATTACCTAAACCCAAAGTAGTTAGTAATTGGGCTGCAAAACGAGTAAAATTACCTGAGTTTTTACAAGAATTTAAAGATAAAAACTTAGAAGACCATATTATAATTATAGGTTTTGGCTACAATGGAAAAACGATTGCTAAGGCTGCAAAACTATCAAACATTCCGTTTATTGTCATTGAAACTGACCCACGAAGAGTAAAGAAAGATAGTTCGTATAGAAAAAATATTTTGTTTGGAGATGCCATGAATGAGGAAGTGCAGCACCAAGTTCGTTTTGAAAAGGCTCGTATAGTTGTGATTACAGTAACAGATATAGAAATTACAAAAGTTCTTACCCATAAAATAAAACAACTTAATAAAGAAGTGGGTATTTTGGTAAGAAATAAACGCTCTAAAGATATTCCAGCTATCGAAAAAGCTGGTGCAGACGTTATTGTAACTGATGAGTTAGAAACTAATTTGGAGCTATTTACACAAGCTTTGCAGTATTATTATTTACCACAACGAGAAGTTTATCATTTGATTTCAAAAATTAAAGAAGAATTGATTGATGAATAAACAGTGATTTAGGTGTAAATTATTAGTGATTAATCGAATTTCAAAAAACAAAAAAATAAAATGCTCAGAAAAAAAATAACTTTTTTATCAACTCTTTTTATACTTGGTGTAGGATTTACAAACCTATTTGTGCTTTCTTCCTGTGATTCGGGTTCAAAAGAATTTATTTCTCAATCTAATTCAGAAACAACTTATACGGATGAAGATCTAAATTATATCAAAGAACTCAATTCAAAGAGTTTGATAAAATTAACCAATGCAAAAGACAAAAACTCTCTTACGTCGAATACTTTTCCATCACAAGAACTAAAGGATTCTTTAGCTTTTGGGCAGCTTTTGTATGTTCCTGTTTATTCAGAAATTTATAGTATTGGACATCACCGAACTGAACGACTTTCTTCTACATTAAGTATCAGAAATGTCAATCCTGATGGAGAGTTTTATATTACTCGTTTGGAATATTACGATACAGAAGGAAATATTTTGAAAGAAATAAAAGCCTCTGAATTACCTATAAAAGTGAATAGCTTGGAAACTAAAAACCACGTCATTGCACTTTATGACGATAGAGGAGGCGTAGGAGCAAATTTTATTTTGGAATGGAGAAGCAGCAAACCGATTGTCTCGCCAATGGTAGAAACCATTATGATTAGTACAGAATCTAACTGGGGACTTTCTTTTACAGCTACTTCAAAAACTTTGAAAGAATATAGTAAGTAAAATACCCTAACTAATTGGTAAATGATTTATATGATGATTACAGGATAAATACCAATGCAAACAAGTTTGGTTAATTCCATACATTACACTTCTCTCTTTATAAAAAATTCAATTTCGTAATTGTATTATCTTGCATTTAATCTTATGAATCATAAAAATCACTCGCTAATCAGTCTTAGCATTTCTCATTATGAAAAAGCAAATCATCAAAAAAAATAAAATCCTTCAATTAGGAATAACTGGAGGAATAGGAACAGGAAAAAGTACAGTTTGTAAAATCTTCGAAACACTAGGAATAGCTGTTTACGATGCAGATACTCGTGCAAAAATGGTAATGGTAACTGATAATATCTTAAAAAGAGAACTCAAAAAAGCCTTTGGAGAAGAAGTTTATTTAAGCGAAAATGAAATTAATAGAGATTTTTTAGTAAAAACAGTTTTTTCAAATCAAACAGATAATTCGAAAGTAGAAATTCTCAATTCTATTGTGCATCCAGCCGTAGGAAGAGATTATGAGAGTTGGTACAATGAACATAAAGACAAAAGTCCGTATTTATTGAAAGAAGCAGCTCTAATGTTTGAGTCAGATTCGTATAAAGTTTTGGATGCTATTATTGTAGTTCATTCACCGTTGGAGGAGCGCATAAAACGAGTTTTACAAAGGGATTCCCACCGAACCGAAGAACAAGTAAAAGCTATTATTTCCAAACAACTTCCCGAAAGTGAAAAACTAAAGCGTGCCGATTTTGTGATTTATAATGATGCTTCTCATCCTTTGATTAAGCAGGTTTTGGAGCTTCATGAACAGTTTCAATCCTTATCATAGATATTATACTTTTTAGCTAGACTTTTCAGTTCCTTATTACTTTTCCATTTCTCTGTACCAATCATTGATTTTATTAAAAAAATTAGACCTTCTTCTACACTTTCTGCTTTGCCAGTAATCCACGCATTTTCCCAAGGACTTTTCTCTGAAGGTAGTTTGTAACTAAAGTAATATACATCTGAAGGTGGAGAAGCATTAATAGTGATAACTTCATCCAAATTTTTAGAGTCTTTAGCTTGAATACACATCTTATAGTGAGATGTAAAAACAGATAATTTCGTTTCAATAAAGTTTTTATTTACAAACTCTATCAATTTTAACATGACCTTTCCTGTCATTACAAAAGCCATCCCCACATCTTCCTTGGCATAAAATTCTTCAATGGTTTCACCAGCTTGGCGTTTACTTCTTATTATAGGCATTTGAGTTATTTTATTTTTCGTAATTCAACTTTTGGAGAGCGCAAAATAATTGTATTTCCTTCTTTGAAAGCTCTAAATTCTGCCAAACCTTCTTTGGGTTTATGAAAACTCATTTCGTTAGTAGCCTCAAAGTGAGAAAGCATATAGGAAAGTCGTTTGTTTTCTGAATAAGTATATCTTTTTTTTGTTCCCTCCGAAAAAATCTTGACTGTAATTATTTTATTATTGATGCTTCCTGTATATTCTCCCACCAGTTCTTGAAAAGGAATTGATTCAATTTTTGTTGAAGAAGTAGCTGTATTTTCTGCAAGTATTATTTCAGATTCTGAATTAGAATATGGTTTTGATGTAGATTTTTTACCCAAATTAAAAATAAATATTCCTCCTCCTATCAACAAAATAATTCCTAAAACTCCAATTATGACATATAAAGTCTTATTTTTAGAACCTTCTAAAACTGGATTTTCTGTTCTGTTATCAATTCTTCCTGTATTTCTGGGTGTTCTTTCTTCTGGTCTATCAAACATTACTCTTCTTCTTTCTTAAATTGTATTTTGGCTTTTTGTTCTATTTTCCAATATTGTCCTTCTTTGATTAGCTTTCCTTTTTCTACTGTTTCGACAGCATTGTCTTCAAAAGATGGAGAACCAATGACTTCAAAGGCAAAAACAAAACCAGATAGAGAACGATAAAAAGAGTTGAAAAAATTTGTCTTCATTTCCTTATACGTTTCTAAAGTTGCTTCGGTACTAGAAATCTGATTAATGACAAAAATACTATTACTGACAGCTTTATCTCTGCCTTGTTTTAAAAGTTTTTGGTCGTCTTGCTCTTCAATATCTCTTATTGAAAGATACGTTTTGATTGGAAATGTAACTATCTGAATAGTTTTTTTCTCTTGTACTGGCTGTGATAGATTCGGTTTAGATATGTTTTGAGTTTGTGGACTTGCTGTATTTTTTACTTGATTAGTTTGTACTTGTTGATTGATAATAGCTTGATTTTTTCTAATCGGCACAGGTTGTTGATTTACTGGTGGTGTATATTCTTTGGGTTCTATTTTCTGTCCTGTAATTCTATACATCAAATTCAGAATAGCTCCTTCGTACTTTATTCCATTATCAAGTGTTTTATAATAGTTATTTGCTCTCTGTATTTTTTCTTCTGCACTTATTTTTTGTCCTAAAGTAGTTTGTAGTTCGTACATCGCTACACCCAGTTTACGAAGGCGTAATTGTTCTTTAAATTTTGCGATTTCGTTATCGTCCATGAGATTTATCTTTTTTGATTGAGTTAGAATTATTATAAAAACAGGGTTAAAACCCTGTTCAATTAATAAAACCAAAATTTTGTATGAAAAACTATTTTACCAAAATTAGAAATAGATTATGAAAACTTAACCTTCAAACGCTTTTTCACTTTCCACACGTTATCTTCTTTTATCAGTTCTCCTTTTTCTTCTTGCGTTATTTTTTTGGCACTCTCACTAAATGTAGAATGTTCGATAATGTGGTCTAGCTTTTCAATAGAACGAAAAATAGACTCAAAAGCCATATCTTTTATATCTGAATGGAGCATTAAATCTGCTTTTTTTGCTTCGTTTTCTCCCTCACTATATGGACGAATTACAAAAATACTGTTACTCATGCCTTTTGTACGTTCTGAACTTATTCCATTCTCTCCAATATCTGACAAAGAAACATATAAAGGTTTTTGTTGAGTGATTGTATTTTTAGGTGGAGTTTCTACTTTTTGAGTGGTTGTATTTTCTTGGTCTTTTATTGACTCTTTTTCTGTATTTTCGACTTTAGTTTTAGTTGATAATTCCCCTATCACTCTCATCAATTCTTGTATTTCTGCATGATTAGCTACCTCTAAAGCTATATTTTCGCTTTTTGCTTCCTTGAGTTTTTGCTCATCAGATAGATTAGAATTAGTCAGAATGGCTGTCAATCGGCTTTTTTCTTCGTTGATTTGATTATCTATTTGATTTTGAGCAAGTATTGTTTGTCTTTTTGTATCATCTCCGTTTTCTGTTTTTTGATTTGTTGAAGAAGCTGTATTAACTACAACATTATCTCTACTCAAAGGGTCTTTTTTTACAATATCTTTTTGAGGCTGTTTTGGAGTAGTTGGCTTATCTTTTTGAGATTGTTTATACATCACAAAAGCAATAACTGAAACGGCTATTACACCAAATATAATCCACATCATATAATCGTCTTCTTGTGTTGTTGCAATATTCAAATCAATGATATAACGGTTCTTTTCTCCTTCTAAGATAAGGGAATTATTTGCATTTGCTACTAAAAAAGCAGTATCTAAAGCAGCATTTCCTTTTACACGAATTTGAATAGAATCACTCTTTTTTATATCCAAGCCAAATTTATAAGTAGGTTTTTCGCCTTCTGTTGTTTCGTTTATTCCAGTAAGCTGTTTTTCTTCATCTTGATTAATTTTGTAATAAATAATCTCTGATGAATCTATTTGAGTTGGTTCTTCTGTTTTAGTTGTAGAATCTTGTTTGGTAGAATCTATTTTTATTTCTGTTTTTTCTTTTGGTAACTCCGTTTTTTCATTTGAATTAAGACTACTTACAGCAGAATTTTTAATTTTAGCTAATCTTAATTTTAAATCACTAAGTTGTTTTGGTGTAAGTTTGAATTTACTTTGTTTATCTCCAAAATCATTTGTTCTGGCTATTACTTTATTTACGATTTTATCTAAAGAAGTAATCGTAGAAGACAAATCATCAGTAGGATAGCTTTTTGAACTTAATTTGATAAAATCAATATCATAAATATAACCTGCTACGCCATCACTCATTTTTTCTTTACTAAATATTCTATCCAAAGATTTTGCTTGAATAGTTGGTTTTAGCTTTGTCACTTTACTAAAAGTAGTATCTTTTACCTCTTTATTTTCTACAAATTTTACAGTATTATCTACCTCATTAATTCTCTTCAAAACAGCAATAGCAAATTCATAATTCATCTTATCGATAGCCTTATGAACTACTTTTTCGTTTGATTCTTGGTTTTGAGCAAATGCAGTATTGTTACTCAAAAGGAGTATGCCAACTAGAGATAAAAAAATGTAAAAGGATTTCATGGAAGTTTTTGTTTTTATAAAGATAACTAGCGCAAGATTCTATCTTGTGCTTATAATTTCGCAAGCATATGCTTGCAGAAAAAAAGCGTCCAAGCATATGCTTGAACGAGAACTATCAATTACATATTTACCGTTTTATTTTTCGCCATTGCAAGAGCCAAATCTCTAATAATGATACGCAAAGGATAAAAGAAAAACGACTCACGAACAGGCGTATAACCACCAGAAGCATTACTGCGTTCATAAATCATTCCTTTGGCAAGTTCTTTTGATTTGATGGCTTTAAAACCTTGTTCGAAAGCTGTCAAATTGGTTTCAATATTAAAATCTTCAAAACGAGTTTGAGGATTTTTGTTCATATCTAAGAAGAGTTCTAAAAACTGATCTAAATTTTTACTTACTCTAATTGCCATCTGATTTCCCTCTTTGGTTGGTCTGCCATTTTCGTCTATTAACTCCTCATACGTTAGATTTTTTTGAGGTAATAATTCGTCTGCTGTGGCATCTATTTCTCCCAAAAATACGGTATTGATATTTTGTCCTAAACCTAAATCTTTGTAGGAATCTGAAAAACTATGAATTCCACCAAAACAAGTAGCTTCTTTTGGTTCTTTGGTCATGTGAAGATTGATATTTCCTCCTATTTCGCCTGTTTCTTCTGAATCTGAAGATGGAAGACCTCCTTCTAATTCTCCAAAACCTGCAAATACATTTTCTTCCTCTTCTTCTACATCAAAACTATTTTCTGTTTGTGGTTTTGCATCAATTCCTAGTTCTTTATATTTTTCGTAGGTTTTTTGAGCAAAAATTTCGGTAAACTTCTGTAATCCGTTTTTGTCTTCGCTATGGTCTAAAAGATTTAAGTATTTTGAACCTGTTCCACTAAAACAAAAATCTTTTGGATAAGGCATTCCACTAACTGCCAAAAGCTGAACAGCGTGATAAATACAAGCCGAATAATGTAGCAAGAAAAGCAATAACATATCTTTGTCTTCACTCAATTTTTCGGCAAAATTGATGTGGTCTGCTGAAAACATAAAACTAGATTTATCGCCAGAATCAAAGCGTCCACTATCCATTATTTCATTAAAAATCATTTCTATACGTGAACCTGCTGCCTGACTAATTCCTTTTTTGGTAAGAGAAATTCGCTCTTTAAACCAAGGGCGATATTTTGCTACAATTCCTCCCTCTGTTGTTTGATTGGAATCTTTGCTGTCTCTTCCTTCCCAAAGTGTATTTGCTCCAAAAAATGCAGAAGTTGCCAAACGTTTTTTTCCACCATTCGAAACGAGTGCAATATCAGTAGAACCTCCACCAATATCTATCGAAACGACAGAACTACTTTTGTCTATTTTTCCAGTTGCACGATAATAAAAATAAGGAGCTTCTGACTCATTTACCAAACGAATTGTAACATTTTTACCTAAAATTTTTCTACTGTTTTCGTTCCAAACTTTGGTCAATTTATCTGTCAATGTTTTTGGTAAACTCAATGGCTTAAACCAAACTAAACGAGTTCTTGATAAATCGCCACCATTCAAAATTACTTTGTTGCGAATCATGTAAAGTATCTGTTCGATAAATACTTCTACTAATTTTGAGTTTTCGGCAGACCATTTTAAATTTGTCGTTACTTCTTGTCCGTGTCTTGCTATATCTAAATTGTCTTTTTCATACAAAAACCCAATAGATGAATTAAGCAAAACATCGAATTTTACATCGTTGGAATGAATAAGAGCTGTTCGGATAGGAAAAGAGTTTCGCCAGTTTTGATACAATGCTTCTTGTGCAGGAGGATTTCCAATCAAATTTGGCATAAACATTCTGTCTTGAAAAAATGTCGTTGCAAGTCCAATTGCATTATCATCAAAACTGTATCTTTCCAACATCACATGTTTTTTGTCTGCTGTTGGTTTGTTGAGCGTAACAGCTTGCATGTCTTCTTCTCCAATAAAAAATGGATAGGTTTTTATTTTTCCTGCTGCCATCGCATCATCATCTGTAAAGGCTACAAATGTATTTGTTGTTCCAAAATCTACAGCTACTGTAAATGGTTTTGGATTTGTTCCTCTGTGTGGTGGTTTTTTCCAACGTGGCACAATCCAACCTCTTGCTTTTTCGCCTGTTTTGCCTTGATATGGAGTAATTATTTCTAAGGCATCAAAACAAGTTCCTGAAACAGAATAAACAGATAAATGAGAACCTTCTACTTTTCGTTCGAATCTACTTATTTTTTCAATCGCACTATCACTTGTAGAAATTGCATTTTCTTCATTATAAGCCAACAAATCATATTCTTCAACATTATCAAGCTGTGAAGAAAGCAACATTATTTTATACATTGTGTCATACTCAGCATCGCCAGTACGCACAAAAGGATAAATACTGATAGAGAAAGGCGACGGAATATCGTCCATTGTGTCATCTTTTCCATCATCTACCAAATTGATTATTTTTCCATTATTAGCATTTCTTGGGTTTCCATAATCGTAAAAGCGAGTAAAGGTAAGAAAAGCACCTGAGCTGTTCGGACTTCCTTTTATCGGCACTTTTAATGTTACTTTTATATTTCCTTGTTCGGATTCTACTTCCTCAATCGCTAAATTTTCAATGAGTGTTTCTTCATCAAAAAACTTGAAATACAAATCGGTTACAGGCAAAAGAAAATCTACACTATGAGCGTGAATATGGTTTTCAGGAACAACAAAAGTATCAGGATTGATAAGATAAGGCATTCTAATCAAATCTTCGGCTAACAAATCTGTCGTTACCAAATACGGATAATTATAACCTATTTGTGGCAAATTCCTATCAGCCCAATTATTTTTGGGTAATGAAAATTCTACTTTTGTTTTGTTGTTCCATTCTTTTCCTTTGAAATAACTAAAGTTTGGATTATCAAAACCTTCTTGCAAAACTAAAGGCAATACTTTTTTTACATTGCTTCCTTCTCCAATTTCCAAACGAGCTGTTTTTTCCTTCGAAAGGCTTGGTTTTATCAAATAACTACTATCCAAATCGCCATCTGTAATAATTGGCGCACAACTTTTCCATGCAACTCTTTCTATACGTGGCGTTTTTCCATTGATTACAACGTCTTTATAATCCATTTCGAAAGCTCCCATTTTAGAGTTTTCGTCATAAATATCTTTTATCTCATCTCCTTTTGTGTTATGGAATTTTTCTCGCTGGATACGCATATATTCATGTACGTTATCCATTTGATTAAGAAGTCCTTTATGCAAATAGAAAAGACGATGCACATACATCTGAAACTCCATCGGACGCTGATGCAAAGGCTTCAAACCTGTAAACATCGCTCTGCCATCTAACGTTTTGATAGGACTAATTAAGTCTAAAAAATGCTTTTCTTCTTCTTCGGCTGTCTTCGAAACGAAAGCAAAAGTAAGAGGGGAAGTAGCAATAATTGGCGTAGAATCGTAAGTTAGAATATAAAAACTAGGCGTTTTGCGTTCTCCTTGATTATTCTTTCCAAAAGGAGAAAGTTCACCAGTAAAAAGTTCTATTGTTTTTCCTAAAAGTCTATGTCCATCATTATCAGAATTTTTAAGAGCTTTTATTCTTTCATCCAAATTCCATTCTACAAGCGAAAAATGTCCGTCTTTATCAGCCTGTAAATGTTCTCTAAGATTATAAATTAAATCTATGGCATCAAGACATTCCGAAACCAGTTGATGATAAATTGTACTTCCTTCATGTCCCAAACGATTTACCATTTTGAAAGCAATATCGTAAAGGTGCATTTGTGCAAAAGGCGTAGGAATCGAACTTGGTGGAATGGCTACTTTTGAGCCATTGGGGTCGTCTATTTCTTCTATACGTGAAGAATTATAAATTTCGGTAGTATGCCAGCCTTTTTTGTCGGTACTTCTTTCTTTGCGTAATGTGAGTAAATGACGACTGTTGTTTTGAGGTTGTGCCATAATGAGTGTTTTTTTATGCTCAAACCTATAAGGTTTCTGAAAACCTTATAGGTTTAGTTGAAATTATATTTTAAAATATTTTGTATAAATAGAATCAGTTGCTCTATCCATCAATTCCAACATCTTTTCAAATCCTTTTTGGTCAGTTTTTAGGTTTCTTACTTCATCATTCATAATTACATTTATTCTATCATCAGAAAGACGAGTATTAAATAATTTGGTAGCAAAACTTTTCTTGACAATTTTTCCATGGTCAACTACCCACTCGTTCATATCTGTATCTACATTAAAAGGAAGAAATTTTCGTTCTTTTACGCCTAATTCTCTAAGCCACGCATTATAATCTATCAAAAATTTTACTAACGGTTCGAATTCTCCATTTCCTTTCTTAAAACCATCTTCGTGTTCACTTCCTAATGTTTCTTTAAACCAAGGTTGAGAATCTGCACTTCTACCCAAATTATTATAAACATAAGTGAGAAATAAAAACTTAATAATCGGCTTATGAATAATTCGGAGTGTTTCTTCATCCAGATTATATAAAGAAAGTTCTTTATTATCTAGCTCAACAGAACACTCATGAAAATGACTATCTCTATATGTAGAAGCTACATTTGTATCATATCCTTTTTGCATAGATGAGAAATTAATTATTCCCATGGCTGCCATCATTTCTACTAAATGTGCTGCATTTTCTTGTGTTTTTTCATCGTTGTTGTGCATGGCAAGCTGACTATCTGCAATATAATACAGTTCATCAATTCCCTTTAATTGATTTTCATAAAAGGATAAGGCAGCCTTTGTTTTGGTAATAAAAGAGTTGGAATCAATGAAACTATCTTTATTTTCATTGAGCTTAAAATAAGGCATTACACTAACAGCACCTTTTACAGCCTTCTGAATATTATCTCCAGCACTTTGTAGATTTTTGAGAAGCAATGGAAAACCAGATGCGCCTGTTCCTCCAAAAATAGAACTGACTAAAAAAATCTTATCGCCTGTATTAAAAACACGTTTGAAAAACTTAAACTCTTCCGAATCTTCTAGTTTGTTCAAAATCACACTTCCCATACTTGGATTTCCTCTAAAACCGACAGCCATTTCACTTTTTCGGTCTTTTTCAGAAAAGAACATCGACACAAAACTCTGGTCTTGATTAGACATATCTTTATTGTAACCAATAAATTCCTCAAAGGTATTTTTAGCATATTTACTAAAATTAAGACCAAAAGAATTATCTATTTTTTCGGTATCGTTTATAGTTTCGCTATGCAGTTTTCCTAAAGGCAATATTTCGGTAGAAAAAAACGAAGAATTTGTTGTTTTGGCGTGTTGGAAGTTTTTTTCATATTGTTCCAACATCATTTTTACTTTTCTGTACTCATCACTTGTTTCGTGTGGGTCAATCAGAATAGGAATTACTTTTTCAGCGTTTATTTTTACGCCTGCCGAAAGAAGCATAATCAAAGATTTGACTACTCGTGTTCCTGTTCCACCAATTCCGAATATAAAAAGATTGTTTTTGCTGCTCATTTTCTTTGTGTTTTTTGTTTTTAACATTAAACCTATAAGGTTTCTGAAAACCTTATAGGTTTGGATATAAGTTTGAAAATCTTAAAAAGGCGTTTTTCGTCCATTGGTAGAAAACCATTTAAAAATCATAGAAAGCACAAAAAACAAAAGAAAACCATACAATAAATTGATGACAGCATACCAAAGTGAAAGCGTCAAGACAGGTTTGAAAGCCTTAGAAAAAGCTGAATAAGCAATAATAAAAGCAACTACTCCAGTAAGAAAACCATTGAGTAAAAACGTTCTGAACCAACTCCCAAAACTATTGTAAGAAGAATATAATCTATTATAAAAGAAATAGAAAAGAAGTGCCATCACAATAGTAATTGCCAAAAGAAGCCAAAGCGTAAGAGGAAAAACATCGTTTCGCCAAGTAGCAACTGTATTGGACGGAATTTGAGCGACACTTCTCAAAAACTTCTCATAAATAAACATTAAAAAATCTCTCATAAAATCTAGGTAGTTGGTTGTTATTTTTTTCTCGTTCAAGCATCTGCTTGGACGCTCTTTTTCTGCAAGCATATGCTTGCGAAGTGATAAGCACAAGATAGAATCTTGCGCTAGAATATTTTTTTATAAAGTGCTTGCAGTAATAATATACGGATAAGAAAACAACGTTTCATTATCGTGTGCTTCCTGAATTCCTGATATAACTCTTTTGAGAAGTACCGTTCTTTCATTTCGCTCTGCATCTGTTTCATCAGATTCTGTATTCCAATCGTTTATCCAAGTCGGCAAGCTATTTTTGAGTTCTAAATTTAGACTTGCTTTACAAGGAATATCTACTGAGTAAGTTTCTATTTCTACAAAATGCGTATATTTTTTGGCAAGAACAACATCTTCTTTTGCCACTTTTGGCTCAAACTCTTTATACGTATAAACTTTGTTTATGTTACTCTTTGAGTTTGGCGAACGAACTAATAAATTCGCTTTCAAGTATTCTAAATCTTGATGTTGTTTGGGTAACTCGCTCAAATTCAGTCCAATCGTATAAGTTAGCTTTTCTTCTTCCGAAATATATTTTGCTTCTGCAATAATGCTTGTACAATTTGATTTTCGTTGCCACAATGACTCTGGATTTCTGCCTGATTGTGCTAATATTTCCCCTTGAACTGTTTCATATTTTTTGCCAATATGCAGCTCTTCCGAAAACTTTACTTTTTCACTAATCAGTTTATCAATCTGTTCTACTAAAGACTGTTTTCCCAACACCCAAACATAATACGGACGTTTATCAGAACAGCAGTTTTCAACAACTTGATTACTTACTGTATAAAATTTCCCTGAATAATCTGATTTGAAAGCATAGACAGAAAGAGCCATTTCTGGACGTTTCAAAAACATTTCTCTTAGTCTGACATTGAGTGTTCCTTCCAAATTCAGAACATTGGGAGGAGAATATAAAAAGTCAGAAACGATAATACTAACATCTTCTTGATTGTTCTTTTTGATAATTTTTTCTACTAAATCGGGAAGGGTTGTCGTTTTTCCAAAATCAAAATCTGCTCTTGATATTTTTGAGGCTACATCATCTTTTGATTCAAATTCTAATGTCGTTTGGTCGTCTTTTATGCCGTAAAAGTTTTTAGATTTTGATTCTACACTCGTTACAAACCACGAAAAAAGACTTGCCATTTCTTTCTGAAAACCTGTACTTCTACCTGTTTGCTTCGGCATATAGCCTTTCATACTTCCAGAAATCTCTAAATAGACATTTAAGTTGTCAATTTTACTAGACGTAATTTTGAGCGTATCTCTTTTGCAACCTGTACAAGGGTCTATCAAATCCGAATTTTCGACAGGCTCACTAGAAACACAATTATCTATTACATCACTTACATTATCATAATCTACATCGTCATTCGGACATGCTCCACCACAAGAATACAAAGAAAAACACAAAACGAATATTCCCAATAACCAATCATATTTTACTTTAGACATAGATTTCTTTATTTTATTTTTTGTTTGTAAACAGAAGTAGAATCGTATGCAATATGTAATTTTTTTTTTAGATAGGAAAGTGTGGAAGAGGGAAAACTTATGTAAAAATCATATTTGAAACTTTTTTACTAGAAAAAATTGTTATATGAGTAAAACAACAATTTTAAACCAAAAAATATATGTACAAGCAACTGCCTTGCATAAAAGACGAGAAAGACTTTGAATTCTTTGTGCGTGATTTATTTAATGTGATAGAAAACACCAACTCATATTCTAAAAGTGAAAATAATATAAATCATCAACTTTTTGGAGTAAAAGGACAAAATCAAAGAGGAATTGATATTTTTTCTCCTCAAACTAAAATAGTGATACAGTGTAAATTGAAGGACATCGGTAAAAGTGATAAAGTTATAAGAAAAGCTCTTATAAAAGATATCGAAGATACACTCAAAAGATTAAAGGAACTTAAATTCTCTGTTACAAGACTAATATTTACTTCTACTTTTAGAAATGATGCAGAAATTCAAGAATATTTAATAAAAATTCAAGAAGAAAGAAATTATAAATTTGCACTTGAATACTGGGGTTGGGATACTCTTAATGAGTATTGTGAGAATAAACAGAGCATACTAGAGAAATACTTCTCTTCTTATATAATTGATAAAAAAACAGGACATGATATTGAAGTCTCTCTTCAAGAGAATTCTATATACCCTCAATATATTAGGAAAATAAAAGTACATGAAGAAGAACCTATATTATGTAAAAAAAAACAAGAAAGTCTCAAAAAACTTCAATTAGGGTTTTCTAATCTTCTACCTAATTATCTTCAAGAAATACAAAATGATAAACCTGTATCATATCCTACTTTTTACAATTCTCCTCCTAGTTATAGTGGAGCTTTATGCAAGGTTTTAATTTCATTAAAGAACAGTGGAAATGCAACGATAGAGAATTGGAAATTTGAAGCAAGAGTTTCAAATGAAGAGGTAAAAGTATTTAATGCTATTGAATACAAATTTTATGATTCAATACAAGAAATGCAACACAAAAATGCTACTGTTTTTGAAACAAGTGATTGTAATATTAAAGATAATAAGATAATCCATAGTTCTAGTAACAATTATTTAGTGCAGAAAGATAAAATTACCTTTGATTTATACCTACAACCAGAACATTGTACTAAACAAATTATTATAAAATGGAAACTATTAGCTCGTGATTTCGATAAAGAAGGAGAAATAAAAATAGATGTAAAGCCTAAATACGAAGATGAATATGTTTTTGAAAATATAGCTAATAAAGAAGAGGTGAAAGAAGATAAGATAATATCAATTACAGAAAAAACTCTATACAAAAAGTAAATAAATTTTAAAAAACCGTTATTTCCCTCAAATAAAAGAGAAATAAAGGTTTTTTCATTTCCGAAAAACCAACTTCCCCAAAAAACCGTTTAAATAGGAAAAACAAAATTATGCAGACAGCCTATAAAATACCAGATTTTAATATTCCTAATCTATTTGATACGAGTGGAAAAAATAAAAGTAGTGATAAAAATTTAGCAGAAATCGTTAAGAAATTAAGGAGTATAAATAATCATTTTTCTAATCAAGATGAACTAGAAAGTTTATGGCTTCATTTGGATAAAAAACAAGCAAGTCAATTATATGAGATTGTTGTAAATTACGAATAGTAAGACCTTTATAATTTTCTTCTAAGAACTCACAAAGTGCCTTTATATGACTTCCATAACTTACAGTACTGGACATGTGTTAATTTAGGTTGTATTTTGAGTTTTAGATTTTTGCACTAATTGGGTTATTATTTTTAATATTTTGTCTATAGAAGTAGCATAAAATACTACTTTTCCATATCCGATTCTAAAAACAGACTCGTAAAAGGATTCATTGTCTTTTTTTACTCTTTGTTTTGTTTTTACTCCTTCTAAGATACAGAGTAAAAAAGATGCAATTACTAATGCCATTAGAACACGAATTTTTCTTGGGTTTACCATTCCTAACTCCTCTAAATGAAATCCATTTGTTTTCAAATGTCTAAATAAACACTCTATTTTCCATCTGAGATAATAGATAGCACTAATTTTCTCCTTTGTTAAACGATATTTGTTGGTTAATAAAATGACAAACTTTTCACTTTCTTTTGCTGCTTGAGCATTATAAGAAATCACTATTTTTAGTTTTTTTGCAAAGTCAGTTTCAAATTCTTGGCTTACTAGTTTGCCTGATTTAGCTTTTTTAAGTAAGCTGTGGTATTTTTTAACTTCTAATTGATAATCTCCCTTACAAAGACGAATAATGTAAGTATATCCTTGTTCTTCTAAATACCTAAACCAAACTCTACCTTTATACTCTCTATCAGCTAAAATTGTAAATCTTTTTAAAAAAGGATATAACAATAAAGCCGATGCTAATAAACTTTTACGATGAGCAACAGTAGAACTACCTTTTCGTTCTAAATTGATCCAAAAAATAGGAATAGCCATTTTTCTATAAATAACACTTAAGACCAAAACATGATAGGTATATTCCCCTAATTGCCAAACACTACCATCCATAGCTAGATAGAAAATTTCTTTTTTTATGTCTTTTCTATTCAAAAAAGAGCCTATACTAAAAACTAGAATCAGCTTCCATAGTGTTTTTTGAACATAGACATCCAAAAAATAACGAGTAAGCCGTTTATAATGAGAATCAATTTGAACAGTAGGAGAATTTAAAAAAATACCTACTTGATTTTTTAATTTGTTTAGATTAACAGTTTCTTTTATCAGAATACAGCTAATAAGCAACAAAGTAGCGTGAACATAATGGATAGGAATATCTGAAAATTCCTTTGTATATTTGTTCAGCAGGACGGAATAGAGTTTTTTGGTTTTCACACTTCTAAATTAACTCTTTCTGTCCTTTTTTTGTCAAAAATTTAACTCATGTCCAGTACTATATCCATAACTACTTATAGACCTTTTTCGAATCGTGGTTTTGCGTTCTCAAAAGTAAATTGAAAGGCATTGACAGCCGTTTCATTTTGTTTTTTAGCTTCTTTTTCTTTGGTAAGTTTTTCAAGGTTTGAAGGAACATGATAATTATCTTCTTCAAAATCTTCGTTTATCTGTTTTGCTAGTTCTTCACTAGCATTTTTGTAGGTTCTATTCCTAACTAACTTTTTCTTTTCATTGTCCCACGTATGAAGTTCTACATACGGTTTTTTAGCATTTACAAACTGCAGGCTTATAAGGGAATTTTTCTTTTTCGCTTTTTATCATTCCTAATTTTTTGTAATAATCTAAGAGTATAACAAATGCAAACGAGTTGAGTAATATTACTAATTGGCTATTTTTTGGCGACAAATACACAAAAATAGCCTTAAAGCTATCTATAACGTTGTTTTGTAGCGATAAAGGGATTCGAACCCTTAAAACTTAGTTTCTAAAACTAATACGTATGCCAGTTCCGTCATATCGCTAGTTGTATAGTGAGTAGGACTCGAACCTACATTTTCTTACTTCCAAAGCAAGCTATTTACCAATTAATATACCACTATATGTTGTGGAAAAGATTGGATTCGAACCAATGCCCAACAGATTTTCAGTCTGTCACTCTACCAAGCTGAGTTACTCTTCCATTTTTTGCACGTCCTAGAGGAATCGAACCTCTGTTGTCGGTTTTGGAGACCGATACATTACCACTATGATAAGAACGTAGTTGTTACCTCGTCAAGATTCGAACTTGAAAAATCAGACTCAAAATCTGATGTGTTGCCAATTACACCACAAGGCAATAGTTGTCTTTTGCGAGAATGGTAGGTTTCGAACCTACGACCAATTGATTAACAGTCAATTGCTCTACCACTGAGCTACACTCTCTTTTGCTTTATTTTCCTTTTTTGTTGTGGGAATGCTAGGATTAGCTTCGCTGAATACTTATTTCAAACTTAGAAAGTTTCACAACTTCAGATTTTCAGTCTAGTGCAGATTACCGTATCTACAAAATTCCCTTTTTAGTACTCCATAAGAGATTCGAACTCTTTTTATGTCTTAGAAAGAGACATGTGATAGCCAATTACACTAATGGAGCAGATTGTAAGATTAGTAGGATTCGAACCTACGACCTTCTGTGCATCAGACAGACGCTCTGACCAATTGAGCTATAATCTTATGTTATGCTATTACAAACTCCCATTCAATTTTTATAGTTCCTTAGAGATTAAAAAAATAACAAAACACCTTACTACGTAATGGAGCAAAATTATTTATATGTTGTCGAAATCTGTCTGAAGTCTCAAAGGTGTCTTGACGGTTTAAGTTTCTACTTTCTAATTCTTTTTTGCTTTCTAAACTTTACTGAGATAGGGAATAACAATAACTAAGTAAAACTTAAAAAATTACGAAACCTAGAGTGTTACTTTCTTAGCTTCTCTGAATTGTAAAAAGTATAAATTTTATTTCTTTTAAACTTATTCTTTCCATTTTATGAAACGGTTTACTTTTTTGGTTTTGATTTTTTTTAGTTACAATTTCTCTTTGTTTGGGCAAGTTCAAAATGAGGAAAAAAAATATGATTGTATTCTTATTGTAGAACAATCTGCGACTTTTGAAGGTGGAATGGACTATTTCTATGAAATTATCAATAATCAAATGCGTTTTTCAGAAACAATGAAAGAAGGACGAGTTTTTATTCAGTTTGTAGTAGAGAAAACTGGGCAAGTAACAGATATGAAAGTTGTAAAAGGGCTATCAGAAGAAAATGACAAAGAGGCTTTACGAATAATGAATTTGATAAATGAATATTATATGTGGAAACCTGCTGAACAGCGAGGTGAAAAAGTGAAAGTCAGAATGAATATTCCTATCGTTTTTAAAAGAGAAAAAGTAAAGCCAAATTCAGAAAAAGTTTATAGACGATAAAACTATTCCATTCCTTAAACTATCTATTCCATGAAAATTATTTATGTAGGTATTTTTCTTAGTTTGTTTTGTGGATTTTCTGTTTTTGGACAAAATCCAATAGAACTAAATGATTCTTTACAAAACATAGAAATTGATTTGTCTTTTCTTAATTCAATTAAAATTCCTGCTGTTGAAATTAAAAAAGAAGTAGAGCAAGAAGAGGTAATTTTTGGATGTGGAGGAGAACAACCTGCTACTTTTGAAGGTGGGCTGGAAAATTTCTATAAAATTGTCAATAATCAAATGCGTTTTTCGGCAACAATGAAAGCAGGAAAAGTTTTTATAGAGTTTGTAATAGATACAACAGGAAAAATGACAGAAATAAAAGTTGCAGAAATAAAAATTGTAAAAAGTCTATCAGAAGAAAATGACAAAGAAGCTCTACGAATAATAAATTGGATAAGTGAAAATTATATGTGGAAACCTGCCAAACAGCGAGATAAAAAAGTGAAAGTCAGAATGTGGATTCCTATCGTTTTTAAAAGAGAAGAAAAAGTAAAGCCAAATTCAGACAAAGTTTATAAACGATAAAACTATTCCATTCCTTAAACTATCTATTCCATGAAAATTATTTGTGTAGCTATTTTTCTTAGTTTGTTTTGTGGATTTTCTGTTTCTGCTCAAACAACGTATGGAGATTATTATTTTCATGAGATAGAAAATTCTGCAACTTTTGAAGGAGGAATGGATAGTTTTTATAAGATTGTAGGTGAAAATTTGCGTTCTGTTGATGATAAAGTAGGTAGGGTTTTTATTCAGTTTTTGGTAGATACAACAGGAAGGACATCAGAATTTAAGGTTGTAAAAGGTATTTCTGAAAAAAGTGATAATGAAGTTTTGAGATTGATGAAATGGATGTCTGAAAATTATAGTTGGAAACCTCGTTTATTTAGAGGACAAAAAGTAAAAACTAGAATGAGTTTGCCTATTGTTTTTAAAGAAGAAACTAAAATTTATACAATAGTTGAAAACTCACCTATTTTCGAAGGTGGGCAAGATAATTTTTACAAGATTGTAAGTGAAAAGCTAAAACTAGCAGAAAATCTAACTGAAGTAGGAACAAGAGTTATTATAGAATTTGTAATAGATACAACAGGAAAAATGACTGATTTCAAAATGCTAGAAAGTAATTTCTCTGAAAAAAATAATGCAGGATTTTTGAAAACCTTAGAGTTTATAAATGAGAATTATACTTGGAAGCCTGCCATTCATAAAGGAGAGAAGGTGTTGTATAGAATGAACTTTCCTATTTTTCTTCATTTTTCGGAATAAAGAATCAATAATTCCAGTCTGCTTGTCTTTGAGTTTTGCACTGATAATTTTTTCAAATGGTCTTCGTACTTTACCAAAAAATATACGATGTTGCATTGACATAGGAACAAACACAAAATTTTTAATATATCTCTAATAGGTCAAAAATAAACTTTATTTATCAGAGTAATATCAGTTTGCAAAGCTAATAACTAGATTGATTTGTTTTAAATGAACCCATAAAAATTTGTGAGTTTGTCTTATCAAAAGTTTGTTATACAAATCTTCATTCAAAAAACTCTTATCTTTGTGAAAATTTTACTTCGAAAAAATAGAATTGATGAAAACTCTTATACTTATCAGACATGCCAAATCATCGTGGAAAGATGAAACCTTACCAGACCGTGAACGACCATTGAATACAAGAGGAAAAAATGATGCACCTCTGATGGGTAAAATATTGTTTGAAAAAAATATTGTTCCAGATTTGGTATTGTCTAGTTCTGCCAAACGAGCAAAAAAGACAGCACAAAAGATTTTTTTTGATATTTATGGTTTTATGGAAAGCCAGATTCATTTGACTGATGATCTTTATTTTACAGGTGTTCCTTTTCACATGAGAATTATTAATACACTTTTTGATACCAAAAATAAGGTTGTTTTAGTTGGACATAATCCTGATTTTAGTAATCTAGTAGATTTTTTGGCAGAAGAACCTGTACAAGAAATGCCTACAAGTGGAGTTTATTGTTTAGACTTTGATGTAGATTCGTGGAGTGATATAGTAAGGCATTCGGGAAGAGTTCGCTTTTTTGAATATCCTAAAAAGTATAAAGTAAGCTAAAAGTTAATTACGAATATAATTTCTGTATCAAAAAAAATAGCTATACTGACTTATAGTTCATTCTCTATGAACTCTGTTAAAATGGCATTCCAAAATCAATGAAAAAAAAGACAATCAAATTTCTTGTTCCTTATCCTCACGACATTGCTCCTGGTCAGCGATTTCGTTACGAACAGTATTTGGATATTCTTAAAAAAAATAATTTTGACTATGAACTATTGTCTTTTTTAGATGAAGAAACCAATAAAATTCTTTATAAAAAAGGACATACTTTTAAAAAGGTATTAGGTGTTTTGAAAGGGTTTTTAAGACGATTCTGGCATATTTGGAAGACTAGAAATGTAGATTTTGTTTTTGTATATCGTGAAGCTACACCTATTGGTTTTCCGTATGTAGAATGGATTTTGGCAAAGATTTTTTATAGAAAAATTATTTATGATTTTGATGATGCAATATGGATTCCTGCTACTTCCTCTCAAAATAAATTAGTAGCTTTTTTTAAATCTCCTAATAAAGTCAAGAAAATTTGTAAATGGTCATATAAAATAAGTACAGGAAATGAATATTTACAACGGCATGCAAATGAGTTTTCAAATTCTACGACAAAAGCTGTTTTAAATCCAACAACGATTGATTTGGAAAAAAAACATACTATTTTACATCAACATAACTCCAACAAAAAGCCGATTATTGGTTGGACAGGCTCACATTCTACATTGATTTATTTAAACATAATTATTCCTATTTTGAAGGAATTAGAACTCCACTATGATTTTGTTTTTCGTGTTATTTGCAATCAAAATCCAAATTTGGACACAGAATATGATTTGAAGAGTTTTGAGTTTGTAAAATGGAATAAAGCAACTGAAATAAAGGATTTATCAGAATTAGATATTGGAGTGATGCCACTTACGGCTGATGCATGGGCAGAAGGGAAATGTGGTTTTAAAGCCTTACAATACATGGCTTTGGGAGTTCCTGCTGTAATTTCTCCTATTGGTGTTAATAAAAAAATTATCAATCAAAATGAAAATGGTTTTTTGGCAGATACAGAAAATGAATGGAAACAGTATTTATCCTTTCTTTTAGAAAACTCACAAAAAAGACAAAAAATGGGAGCTTTAGCTCTTCAAACTATTCAAAATGAGTATTCTGTACAATCAAATACAGAGAATTTTTTGAGAATGTTTACTTAAATCTATCATTCTCTACTATTCTGAGGTCATTTTTTTTAATTCATTCTGTAGCTCTGCTCTAACCTTCTTTGGAAGTTTGCTAATCACAAGTTCATAAGAATGACGAATCCAATGTTTGAGTTGTTTTTCTGTAAGTAAGGTTTCAAATTCAGAATATATTCCTCCAAAATAGATTGTATTCCAATGTTTTTTATTCATGTGATAACCTGCTTTTATACAGTCATATTTTTCTCGTAATTCTACAGCTTTTTCTGGGTCACACTTGACATTAAAACTATCAGGTTTTTTGAGATTGATGAGTGCAAACATTTTTCCTTCTACTTTAAACACTAAAGTATCTTCTCCAAATGGCAACCCTTCTGTAACAACAGGAAAAGAAAGACAAAAATCTCTAAATGATTCTATATCCATAGTATATTGATTTTTAATGAAAAAATTTTGTTTTTTTTAGTGTGTCTGAAAAACTTTGTTTTTTTTGAAAAAAAATAAAACAAAGTTTGTAAAACAATAGTATTTATACTAAATTTGATAGTATAACTATTGATATTGATTGTAAGGCTAACAAATTCTAACGATTCTATTGTACAACCCATTCTAAGATATAGCTATTTTTTTAAAAAAATATATTAAAGACTAGACAATTAAGCAGAAAGAGGAAGCAAAAAGCTGTTCCCACTTGGGAACAGCCTTTTTTTGTTTAAGAAATTAAAGAGTCTTGAAAATTAAATTTTAGAAACTCTCTGAGTTTATTATTTTTATAGGTTTTTGGTTCTTCCACCATCCACAGGAAGATTAATTCCATTTATATAACTTGCTTTATCTGATGCTAAAAACAAAATTGCACTAGCAACCTCATCAGCTTCTGCAAAACGTTGTGCAGGAATAGACTGCTTCATTTGATGTGCAGCTTGTTCTTCAGAGATATTATTATTTTTAGCTTTGTTTTGAATAATTGCATCTAGTCTTGATGTAGAAGTAGTTCCTGGTAAGACATTATTTACTGTAATTCCATATTGAGCTACTTCAAAAGAAAGTGTTTTTGCCCAGTTTGCAACGGCTGCACGTATTGTATTCGAAACACCCAAGTTTTCAATAGGCTGTTTTACACTTGTTGAAATCACATTTATAATTCTTCCAAATTCTTCTTTTTTCATAAAAGGAAAAAGAGCTTGTACTAATATTTGATTACAGATAAGATGTTGCTCAAAAGCATCTCTAAAAGATTGTAAAGAGGCTTCGTGTGCTTTGTTTGGAGGAGGACCTCCTGTATTATTAACCAAAATATGCGCTCCTTCAAAATTTCCTGCTTTTTGAGCCTCACTTAGGGCATCTTGCAGAGTTTTGGGAGAAGAAAAATCAGCTACTAAATAGCCATGTTTTTGGTTTTTTGGTGTTGGAAGTTCTGAAACTATATTCCTTAGTTTATCTTCATTTCTTGCCAAAAGAATTACTGTTGCGCCACTTTGAGCAAAAAGCTGAGCTGTTGCAAATCCAATTCCTTGTGTACTTCCTGCTACTAAAGCTATTTTTTCTGTTAGGTCTAAGAGCATTTTGTGTATTATTTTTATTTTGTTTTGTCTATTTCAAATCCAAATACTAAAATATCATCAATTTGTTTATTGGTATAACCCATCCAATTTTTGAGTGTGTTTTTTAAAAAATCTTTTTGTTCTGAAAAAGGTAGTTTTGAGGCTTGTAAAAGAACTTCTCTAAAACGCTTAATTGTAAATTTTTTATCATTATTTCCTCCAAATTGGTCTTGAAAACCATCTGTAAACAAATAAAAGCTTGTTTTTTGTGTAAAATTTAATGTATGATTAGTAAATGTTTTTTTGTTATGTTCATTCTTAATAAGATTTCCTCCAACAGACTGTCGGTCTGCCTTTATAGTTTTTAGTTCTCCATTTTCGATATAAATAAGAGGGTTTCTTGCTCCTGCATACTCCATTTCATGGGTTTCTAAATCATAAACACAGAAAGCAGCATCCATTCCATCACGAATTCGTGTATCTGTTTGGCGAAGCACTTTTGTAATTCCTTCATCTAATCTATCTAAAATATGAGCAGCCTTAGTGACTGATTTTGATTCTACTATTTCGTTTAGTAAATCATTGCCAATCAAAGACATAAATGCCCCTGGAACACCATGACCTGTACAATCGATTGCTCCAATAACTATTTTATTATTGACTTGCTGAAAATAATAAAAGTCGCCAGAAACAATATCTCTAGGTTCAAAAAATACAAATGAATGAGGCAAAATACTTGTAATTTCGTCCAAACTGGGTAGCATGGCTTGCTGAATACGTTTTGCATAGTTGATACTTGCTGTAATGTCATGATTTTTCTTCTCAATGACTATATTTTGCTCGTGTAATCGTTCAAGGTTTACTGAAAGCTCTTCATTGACTACATTTAATTCTTCTGTGCGTTCGACAACTCGGTCTTCTAATCGTTTATTTTGTGTCTCTACAAATACTCTATGTTTTTCAGATGATTCAAGTAGTTCTGTTTGCATTTTTGCTTGATTCTTTTTATAGAAATCTATTTTGGCAGCTAAAGCCACAGAAAGAACAACTACTTCTATTGCAGAACCAATCAAAAGACCACTAGAAGTAAAATCGTTATAGTCAATTACTCCTGCTCCTGCTAGTATAAAAATAAATAATCCTATTAGATAAAATGACCAAGCTACAATCATATATTGAGCAGGCTTATATCCTTTATAATAGATAAAAATAGCTACCAAAAGACCATTAAGACACGAAAATCCAAGAGCAGCTTGATTCATAGAAGAACCCAATGCTTTATAACCGAAAAGGACAACAAAAATTATAAAAATAAAGCAGACTATCAATCCTTGTAATATGCGATGAAATACTATAGCATTACGTTTTGTATGAAGAAAATCTATAAAAAATAAATTCGCAAAAATACTCGATACAGAATAAATAATAGGGTCATAGTCATTTATCCAAGGATAATTTCCCCACAAAAATTCAAAACTGTGTCCTCTCAACTGAGCAATACCTAAGCCTAAAGTAAGTAGGTAAATGATATAGTATAAATATCCTTTTTCTTTTAGTGTAAAGTAGAGAAAGAGATTATAAAGAAACATAACCAAAATAAAACCATAATACATTCCTTCAGCTAAATCTACTTTATGGTCTCTCTCAAAATAGTATTCCCAAGGTGCAACATGAATAGGAGCTTGAAAATAATGACTCTCAATACTTATAAATAGGGTTTGTGATTCTTCTTTTTCTAGTTGAAGGGGAATTAAAATACGGTCAGTTTGGAGGATTCTTTCTTTGAAAGACTTGTTATATCCAAGTTCTATTTTTTTATATGTATTGTCAGATTGTGGTATGAAAACATTTATTTTGGCTCTTCCACTTCCTATTTCAAGATACCATTTGTCTAAATCTGTTTTATTTTGTAGAGGTATTTTGAGCCAAATTTTTTGATTTTTTCCATTAAGATTAATAAATTTATTTATCTCTCTTTCAAAATATACATTTTGTATAGTTTCTATATTTTCTTTTTTATCTGGATTTTCTTTAAAAATACCAATTCTGTTGGCTATTGAGTATGATTTTGTTTCATTATCTAAGGCTATAACAGAAATATCTTGAGAAAAAGCAGAGTTAAGCAAACATATAAAAAAAGTTGTTAGTATAAATACTAAAATAGAATAATTTGTTTTTTTGTTTAAAACAAAGTTTATATTGTATTTAGAATAAATATTTTTCAATTATATGATATTGTAAGTAGTAGTAAGAGAGAGTTTGCAGACAGCTAATTTACTAAAAAAAATATACAAAAGCACTTTAGCTCAAAACTTCACTTTTATTATTTTCCTACTTTAAATCCAAACACTAAAATATCATCAATCTGTCGGTTGGTATAACCCATCCAGTTTTTGAGTGTATTTTTTAAAAATTCTTGTTGATGTGAGAAAGGTAGTTTTGCTACTTCTAATAATACATTTCTAAATCTCTTAGTAGTAAATTTTTTATCCTCTTTTCCCCCAAACTGGTCTTGGAAACCATCAGTAAATAAGTAAAAACTAGCCGTTTCATTTGTATTCAAAACATGATTAGTAAAATATTTTTTATTGAGTTGATTTTTGATGAAATTTCCTCCAATAGATTTTCTGTCTGCTTTTATGATTTTCAACTCATCATCTTCGATATAAATAAGAGGATTTCTTGCTCCTGCATATTCCATAATTTGAGTTTCTATGTCATAAACACAAAAAGCAGCATCCATTCCATCACGTACTTGAGTATCTGTTTGACGCAACACTTTTGTGATTCCTTCATCTAATTTGTCTAAAATATGAGATGCTTGAGTCACTGTTTTGTTTTCTATGATTTCATTTAATAAATCATTTCCAATCAAAGACATAAAAGCTCCTGGAACTCCATGACCTGTACAATCAATAGCTCCTAGTATTACTTTTTTATTAATTTGTTTGAAATAATAAAAATCTCCTGAAACAATATCTCTAGGTTCAAAAAACACAAATGAATTAGGAAAAACACTTTCTATTTCTTCTAAACGAGGAAGCATTGCATTTTGTATTCGTTTTGCATATGTTATACTCGCTGTAATATCTTGATTTTTTTTCTCAATAACGATATTCTGTTCATGCAAACGTTCAAGATTGACAGACAACTCTTCATTAACAACATTTAATTCTTCTGTACGCTCTACTACTCGTTCTTCTAATCTTTTATTTTGTGTTTCTACAAATGCTCTATGTTTTTCAGACTCTTCAAACATTTGCTTTTGTACTTGTTCTTTTTCCTTTTTATAAAAATCTATTTTTGCAGCTAATGCTACTGAAAGTAAAACCATTTCTATTGCTGAACCAAATAAAATCCCCCCAGAAGTAATAGTAGTGTAAGGGATAATTCCTGCTCCTGCCAATACAAATAAAAAAACTCCAATTAAATAAGCTGACCATGCTACTATAATATATTTAGCAGGATTATATCCTTTATAATAGATAAAAATGGCTGCAAATAGTGCATTAAATACGGATAACCCTACTGTGGTTTGATTGATAAGAGAAGCTGTTGATTTATAGCCTAAAATTCCTATTATTATTGCTATAGAAAATATAGAAATTACTACTTGTAAAGTGCGATGAAAAAATAAAGAGTATCGTTTGGTATGAAGAAAGTCTATTAAAAATAAACTTGCAAAAACACCACTTAAAGAATGCAGAATAGGAACATATTGATTCAACCAATAATATTTAGACCATATAAACTCAAATCCATGTCCTCTGACTTGAGCCATTGCCAATCCAAAGAAAAATAGATACCCCACATAATAAAGATAACCTCGTTCTTTGAGGGTAAAGTAAACAAATAGATTGTATAAAAACATGACTAATACAAAACCATAGTATAATCCTTCAGCTAAATCTACTTTGTGATCTCTTTCAAAGTAATATTTGAGAGGAGCAATATGAAAAGGAGCTTGAAAATAATCACTTTCTAAACGAATGTAAATAGTAGTAAACCTATTAGGTGGAATTTCAACAGGAATTAAAAACCTATCTGTTTTGAAAATTCTACTTTCATACGGTAAAGAATGTCCTAAATTAATTTGTTTGTAATTAGTAGGGTTTTCAGTAGTAGGAATGAAGGCTTGGATATTTACTAGCCCACTTCCAGCTTCTATATACCATTGAGTCCGTTGAGAATTATTTTGAATAGGTATTTTTAACCACAAGGTATGTACTCCATTATTCAAATTTATAATTTCTTTACCTTCAACAACAAAATCTACGTTTTGAATAGTTTGTATAGTATGTTTATCACTTGCTTTTTCTTCAAATAACCCCAACTTGCTGGTAATAGCATATCCATACTCAGAGCTATCTAACAAAATAGGAGAGACAGATTGTGCAAATCCACAAAAAAAAAGCAAATAAAAAAAACAGAAGAAAAAACATTTTTTGTAAGAAATATTCATTCTGTATTTATTTTTACTAAAAGGTATCAGAAAAAATATGTTGAAGTATAATTCTTTCAATAGTGTAATAATAGTAAGGTGTAGTAGAGTTATAAAGCACAATTTAATGAAAAAATATTTTATCTACAATGTATAATTTTAATTGTTCGATAGAACAAGAATAATAGTAGATTAGGATATTTAATAATTTCTTTAAAAAATTACACCAATCAATTTTTATAAATTTACCTATTAACTCACTTATTTTTTATTGCTTTTTTTAGAGTTAAATAAAAATTAATCTATCTGTAACAGAAAGACAATAGTTTCACTTTTTAAGATATGATTAGAGGTTTTTGGCATAAAAAACCATTTTTTTTAAATTATAATTTACTGATTTACAGAGTTTTGGATTATAGTGCAACTTTTTTAAATTATATTTTTCGCAATAATACTGCTGTTTTGTGTTGATTTATTGATGTATTTCCAAATATTCTTTTTTTTATTGACTTTTTTGCAAAATTAACCAGTTATTTCGTTAAAAATGAGAGGTTTAGCTGCTTGCATACAGAATTTTGTAGTCTCAAAAATACCTCGTACATTTGAATTGTGCTTATTTTTTACCAATTAAATTTTTAAATATACTATGGCAAACGTAATGGATTCTACGAAGGAAATGTTAGATTTTTGGGCAACTACTCAAAACAAAATCGTGGAAAACTGGGTAGGTTCTACTCGTCAGCTCCAAGAAGCTGCCAAAGAAGGCAAAGTAATGGAGCAAGCTACGGACATGTATAAAAATTGGTATGACAACCAAAAAAGTATCATTTCTGAAGCAGTAGAAAAAGGAAAAACAATTTCTTCTGACACTATGCCAGAACAAGTAACTCAACTGATGGAACAACAATCATCACTTTCTAAAAAGTGGATGGACACAATGAGTGAAATGGCTGACCGTCAGATGCAAATGGTTCAGATGACTAATACAAATGGTCAAAACCCTATGAACATTCAAGAAAATGCAACTAAAGTGCAAGAAATGATGACTAGCTCTTACAAAACTTGGTTAGATTCTACTACCGAGATGATGAATGAGAGCAAAAAAATGATGACTTCTAACCCTGCTTTCAAAGCAATGCAACCTATGCAAGAGGCTTTTGAAAACATGACTAAAGGAGCAAAAACATATTTCGATGCCTACGAAATGTGGAAACCATTTATGCAAATGACTGAAAACAAAAATTTTGATGTACAAGAGTATTTCAAAATGATGAACATGGACAAATTGCAAGAAATGGCAAAAGGAATGTTTGCTCAAAACCCTTCTCAATTTGGCTTTGCCAATTTCGGACAAATGAGTGAACAAATGAACAAAATGGTTGAACAATATCGTAACACGATGACAAACAACCCAATGTTCGCTCCTTACAAAGAAATGATCGAAAAATTCTCTTCTATGATGCCAACAGACATGAAAAACTTTGACATGTCTAAAATGATGGAAAACATGAACATGCAAGACATGAACATGATGAACCCTCAGTTTGGTAAAGAAATATATGAGCGTATGGAAAAAATGTATGCTCCGTTTTATAAATTAATGCCACCAAGCAAAGAAAAAGAGTCAATCAAACTTTTCTCTCAAATGCAGGCTGTTTTATTCGATTACCAAACTAAAATGGCTGATATGAATGCTATTATTGGTAAAACAGTAAAAGAAAGCTCTGAAGAGTTTATGACTAAAATGTTTGAAGCAGCAAAAGACGGAAATGTAAATACATACAATGAGTTCTACATGAACTGGCTCAATCACTTAGAAGGAAATATGATTGATATTTTCAAAGGCGATGAATTCTCTAAATTACAAGGTGAAGTTTTGGCTCTTCAATTAGATTTGAAAACGAGCTTCAATAAAGGAATGGAACAAGTTCTTTCTCCTTACCCTGTCGTTTTGAATTCTGAAATTGATGAACTTGCAAAACAAGTACACGCATTGAAAGCTCGCATCCGTGAGCTAGAAAATAATGCAGATACTACAACTGCAAAAACATCAGAAACAAAAGCAGAAGCTAAACCAACAGCAGCAAAGGCAACAAGTGCCAAAACTACTACTAAGAAAGCTACAAGCAAGTAATTTTGAATCTAAATCATTCTGAGTTTGAGTAGTTATTCAGAATGTGAATACCGTTTTTTAAGTAAAACTGTATTTAGTGAAATCTAACATTTCCTTCAATAAAAACCCTGACTTCATAGTGAAGTTGGGGTTTTTGATAAAAAAAGATTTTTTAATTGTATATTTATCTCTACACAAAAATACTCACACCCTAAAGGGCGTGCTACAAACACACACAAACTAAATTTTATTATGGCAACTCAGAATAAAGAAAAAAAGCACGAGAATACGCAAACCAACGTATTTGAATCTTTTACAAAAGAAATTACTGAGCAAACTGAAAAGCTCGTAAAAGGCTATCAAATGCTCAATGAAGTAGAAGAAATTGATGTCGCAACAGCTCAAAAAGAGCTTGTTTGGGAAGAAGATAAAGTAAAATTATATCGTTATTCTTCCTCAAAACGCAAACTCAAAACGCCTTTATTGATTGCTTATGCACTCGTCAATCGTTTTGATATGATGGATTTGCAATCTGACCGTAGTTTTATCAGAAATTTACTAGACAGTGGTGTTGATATTTATTTAATCGATTGGGGGTATCCTACTCGTGTTGATAGATATTTGACAATGGAAGATTATATCAATGGCTATATCAATTCATGTGTCAATTTTGTGCGAAAAGAACATGGTGTTGATAAAATAAACTTGCTTGGTGTTTGTCAAGGGGGAACATTTTCTACAATTTATACAGCTCTTAATCAAGACAAAATCAAAAATTTGATTACCCTTGTTGCTCCTTTTGATTTCAATACGGATGATGGTCTTTTATTCAAATGGTCAAGAGATTTAGATGTTGATAAAGTAGTTGATGGAAATGACGGTCTTGTACCAGGAGAATTTTTGAATATGGGTTTTGATATGTTGAAACCGTTAAGTAAATTCAAGAAAATGGCTACCATTACTAATATGATGGAAGACAAAGGTAAAATGATGAATTTCTTGCGTATGGAACAATGGGTAGGCGATAGTCCTTCTCAAGCAGGTGAATGTTACCGTAAGTTTATCAAAGACTTATATCAAGACAATAAACTCATAAAAGGAGAATTTACGCTAGGAAAGAAAACAGTAAATTTAAGTGATATAAAAAATCCAATTTTGACTATTTATGCTTCTGAAGATCATTTAGTTCCACCTTCGGCAACTAAACCTTTGAATGAAAATGTAGGCTCAAAAGACAAGACTTTATACGAATTCCCAGGTGGACACATAGGCGTTTTTGTAGGTGGACGTTCTCAAAAAGAACTTGCTCCAAAGGTTTCAGAATGGTTGAAAGAACGTGATTAATTTTAGATAATTATGTCGTTGGTTGGGACACCAACAACGGAAAGGTTATACAAAGCTCTCAGTAATAGGAGAGCCTCAAAGACAGTTTTTTTTTAAAGAAAAGCATTTATTCTAGTTTTTGGAATAAATGCTTTTTTAGTTTCTAATAGATAGAAGTTGTTTGATAATAATACTTGTTCACTCTGCTCCCAGTAACAATCATTTTTATTGAAAAAAAATACAGAATGAATCACCCTATTCTTCTGCATTTTTGAGAATAGAAATTAATAATTAATAATTCCAATTTTCTTGTCTTTGAGTTTTACATTAATAAAGTTTTTCAAACGGTCTTCGTATTTTTTGCGTATATATTTATTTCTTGCAGGTTCACCTTCCCATTTTACCAATAACATAAATGCTAACGAATCATGTTCAAAATCAGTTTGTCGTACTCTTGCTACACCAATTTCTTTGAGTTCGGGATAGATAGCTTTGAGTTCATTTTTTATGGTTTCGAAAGGTAAAGTATCACCTCTTGCATACAAAAGCTCTTGTTTTAAATCTTCAATTTCTTTGTCTTTTCCTGTAATAATTTCGTCTTTTTGCTTATATGTTCCCATTTCTTCTCTAAATTTTATCTCAATATAACGCTTTGCATTATTCATAACAGTACGCTCTACACGAGTTTCAGAGTCTGCAGGTTCTTCGGATTGTACTAGTTCAATATGTACACTATCATTACTATCAAAACCTGTCAGTTGCCATGAGTCTTTTACATCATTATTAAAGTTTTTTTCTAAGTTGAGTAAAGAATCATAATTGATATAACTTCCAGCACCAAAACTAATTACACGTAGCCTATAAATATTGGTAGAGTCTAATTTTATCTTCCATTGTACCGAATTCAAATCATAATTGGGGTTTATATTTTCAGTAATAAAAGTAGCAATACGCTGATTACGGAAATTTTCAGTTAATTTTTTGAACAAAAACATTACACTAGGAACAAGTAAAAGTGTCAGAACAATATAAGCCGTAATTCTTGCACGTCTTGCCAAAACAGGATTCAAAACTTCTACATACGGAAACTTCAAAAAACGCACAATCATATACGTAGAAAGACTTATAAAAACGGCATTAATGAAAAATAAATAAAATGCACCTGCAAAAACATCCCATTTTCCTGTTGCAAGTCCAAATCCTGCCGTACAAAGAGGAGGCATTAAAGCTGTCGCAATCGCTACCCCTGGAATGGCATTGGTCTTTTCGGTGCGAGAACCTGCAATAATACCAGCCAAACCACCAAAAAAAGCAACCAAAACATCTAATAAATTAGGTTCTGTACGAGAAAGCATTTGGTCTGTCAGAAGTCCTAGAGGAGTAATTTTGAAGTAAATAACACTCGTAACCAAAGTCAGAATAATGGCACTCAAAAAATTTCTGACCGATTTTATAAGTGTTTCTCTATCATTAATGGCAGCTCCCAATCCAATCCCCAAAATAGGAGACATCAAAGGAGAGATAAGCATCGCACCAATAATAACAGCAGCCGAGTCCAAATCTAAGCCAATGGAGGCAATCATAACGGAACAAATCAGAACCCAAAGATTAGAGCCTTCCAAAACAACACCTGACTTGATATTTTTTACTGTACCAACAAAATCAGTGTCAGAAGCTAAGTGAGTCAGACGAAAGAAAAAATCTTTGATAAACCCCCAAGAATCACGAATACCATGCTGCCATTCTGGATAATCATGATTTATATTTTCTGAATTTTCAGTATCAGAATTTAATCCTTCATTCATAACTTATAGTTTGATAGATAATTGTTACCCTGTAATTACTTTTTGCGTTACTAAAATACTGTTTTCTAATTAAGAACCGAAATTTAAGTGCTTTTTATCATTATCGCAACTACTATTTTTTTTATATACATTAGGTACAATGGAACACAGATTTTTTGAATTATCCATTAATTATAGAACTAGATTTATAGATTTTTCAAGTGTTGTTTTCTGTCATTTGTAAAAATAAGACGTTTGGTGTAATAATTTTCCCATATCTTCTATTTCGTTAAAGTAACATTTAATGTATTCAAATCTGTGATTATTTGTGAAATCTGTGTTCTAAATATACAACAGAATCATTTATACTGACAAAATTTCCGATTTTAATCATCAAAAAACTCAAAAAATCGATTGGAATAAAACTAGCTAATCTCTCATTACAAAAGAGAATTAGTAATTTAATTCTTTTCAAAAAATAAAATAAAGCCGTTGTTGCTATTTTATGAAGCATTGATACCAACAACAAATCAACAATAAAATTATACTAGAATTATGAGCGTAGAACAAGGTAATTTATCAGTAAATACGGAAAATATTTTTCCAATCATCAAGAAGTTTCTCTATTCTGACCACGAAATATTTTTAAGAGAACTTGTAGCCAATGCAGTAGATGCTACTCAAAAGCTAAAACACTTATCTTCTTCGGTTGATTTTGATAAAGAAGCAACTAGCCCAGTAGGAGATTTGAAAGTAAAAGTTTCCTTTAATAAAGAAGCCAAAACGATTACAGTTAGTGATAACGGAATCGGTATGACTGCCGAAGATATCAAAAAATATATCAATCAAATCGCTTTTTCGGGAGCGACAGAGTTTGTCGAAAAATATAAAGATGCTCCAAATAATAAGCAAATAATCGGACATTTTGGCTTAGGTTTTTATTCTGCTTTTATGGTTTCTACAAAAGTAGAAATTATTTCTCGTGCTTTTTCTGCAAAAGAAGATGAAGCAGCGCATTGGGAATGTGAAGGTTCGACTTCGTTTGAATTAGAAAAAACTACAAAAGCAGAACGAGGAACAGATATTATCCTTCATATTGCAGAAGATTCAGAGGAGTTTTTGGATAATTTCCGTTTGAAAGGAATTTTGGATAAATACGCTAAGTTTTTACCTATTCCGATTGAGTTTGAAGGCGAACAAATAAACGATACAGACCCACTTTGGACAAAACAACCTTCTGAACTCAAAGATGAAGATTATTTAGCATTCTATAAAAAATTGTATCCAATGGGAGAAGACCCACTATTTTGGATTCATTTGAATGTAGATTATCCATTTGAGCTGACAGGAATTTTGTATTTCCCTAAAGTAAAACAAGAACTTACAGCTTCAAAGGATAAAATTCAACTTTATAGCCGTCAAGTATTTATTACTGACGAAGTAAAAGAAATTGTTCCTGAGTTTTTGACACTTTTACATGGTGTAATTGATTCTCCAGATATTCCTTTGAATGTTTCTAGAAGTTATTTACAAGCAGATGGAAATGTAAAACGTATCAGTAGTTATATCACTAAAAAAGTAGCTGATAAATTACAAGAGCTTTTCAAAAATGATAGAGAAGGTTACGCAAGCAAATGGGACGATATAGGTCTTTTCGTAAAATTCGGAATGATTACAGATGAAAAATTCTTAGAAAAAGCTGAGAAATTTGCATTAGTAAAAAATGTAGATGGAAAAACATTTACATTTGACGAGTACAACGAAAAAATAGCAACCAATCAAACTGACAAAGATGGTAAAAAAGTGTGGTTATACGCAGCCGATGTACAAAAACAACATACCTTTATTACTTCTGCTCAAAAGCGTGGTTATGATGTGTTGGTAATGGATTCGATTATCGATTCGCATTTGATTCAAAGGCTTGAAGGTAAGCTAGAAAATATTTCTATTCGTAGAATTGACTCTGATACGGCAGACAAAATCATTGCAAAAGATGAGGTTTTGGAAGCTGTTTTGTCAGAAGCAGACCAAACAAAAGTAAAAGAGATTTTTGAGAAAATTGTTTCTGCAAATCATACCGTAGAGGTTCAGCCAATGCCAACAGATGAGATGCCTGTAACACTTACACTTTCAGAGTTTATGCGTCGTATGAAAGAAATGGCAATGTCTGGAGGAGGAGGAATGTACGGAATGAATCTGCCTGACCAATACAATGTTATCGTTAATGCAAATCATTCGTTAGTACAGAAAATTTTAGATACAAAAGACGAAGAAACACAAAAACAAATTGCTCAACAGGCTTATGATTTATCTTTACTTTCTCAAAACTTATTAGAAGGAAAAGCTCTTTCTAGTTTTGTAGAGCGTAGCTTGAATTTTATGAAGTAATTGGAGATTTGGGCATTCAAAATTACAGCTATGAATTCTATTGCTCTTAAATAAAGATGAATAGCTAATTGATTCATTGTTTTGTCAAATAAAAACAGCTTGTTTTCTTAGACAAAATACACATTTGAATTATATAAATTAAACACTAGACTTTTAAAGTTTAGTGTTTTTTTATAGGGTAAACACACGAAATTTTATTTTTTTAAAACTGGTTCAAGCGAGGACACTTAAACCAGTTTTTGTCTAATTCAAGCGTCCTCGCTTGAATTATAAAACTAAAAAAATAGCTCAAAAAGAGTATAAAACTACATATTTTATTTTCGTGCGTTTGCCCTAGTTTTTTTATGCAAAAAACCTCCTTAATCACATATAAAAATGAATAAGGAGGTTCAAAAGTCTTACAAAAAATAAAAATTAATCAAACCTAGAACGAACAAACCATCTATCACTAATTGAAACTCCTAAACCAAATTTTACATATTGTTCTTTGATAGTATTTAGGCTTCCACGCTGACCGATTGCACCATACATATTGAGAGAAGAGAAATTATTTTTGACAGGAAGCGAAAAACCAATACTCAAACTCATATCTTCTATGGATTCATCATTGACAACTAATGGAGTTTGAGAATAAGAAAAACCTGCTCGGTATGTCGTTCTGGCTAAATAATTTGAATTACGAACATTAGGCGTAATTTCTCCACCTACACTGATTTTATAACTATTCTGCAAACGATTACCACTTAGAATATTAGAACCATTTGAAATGCTCCAATCTTGCATACTATAATCTAAACCAATGCTATAAGCTGTATTTTGTGTACCTGAAGCAGCCTGTAAATAACCACGTTGCAAACTAATACCAAAAGTAAAAGCATCTGGAATTTTAATTGATTCTTTTCGTTCTGAAAAAAGTGTATCTCCATCAACAACAATATCTCCAAAAGTTTTGCGCTCAAAAGCTCTAAAATGTGTTGCATTAAAATCAGCAGCACCATCATAACTTACACCAATATTAATTTGTGAATTATCAAAAACCGAAACAAAATAATGCAAACCCAAACGATACGTAAAATCACCATAATTATAACGGTCGTTAAGTTGAGCCACAAAGCTAGTTCTAAAATCATCTAGTGTAGAAGTAGAAGTATTGCTGACTGCACCAAAATTATAATTGATTTGTGCGCCTACTGAAAGATTTTGAATAATTTTATGCCCTGTACTTAGAAAAACTTGTGAAACTCCTCCTGTTCCTGCATAATCATATTTTATGAAAGTAGGAGTATTTTCTAAAAGTTCATAACTTACTGCATTGTATTTTACAGAAGAAAAAGGTTGAAAACCAACATTGATAGCCATATTTTTATAAACTGGAAAGATAAGAGATAAATAACCCAAATTTCCTCCAAAGTCGTTTGTTTGAATTGTATTGGTTTTTAAATCTTTATATTCTCCCACTCCTGCAGCTTCAAAAACGGTAAGTTTGTGATAACTCAAAAGAGCAGGGTTTTGAAGGTTAGAGTATTTTACTGTTGGAAGACTTACTCCCATTCCACCCATTCCAAGATTGGAAATTGCTCGTTGAGAAGAAATATCACCTAATCCAATTCTTGAAAAAGGATTGTTTGCTGTTTGAGCCAAACTAAAAGAAGAGATAAAAAAACAGTTAAATAAGATGAAAATTATTACTAAACTTGAAGTAGATAATTTTGATATAAAACGGAGATATAAATTAGTTGTCTTCATTATTTTTTATAAACTGGAAAATTCGTTGTAATCCTATCAAAACCAAATTTGGTTCGATAGTCCATTTTGGATATATATGTGAGTTAGTTGTAAAATTAATTACGTATTCTTCCCACCATTTTTTTAAAATCTGAGCATCGCCACCACAGACGACAATGTTCAATTTTGTATTTGTTCCTTTATTATTTAGAGTAATTTGATGCTGATAAAAATCAATAATTCCCTTTATTTCAGAAATAAGTCCAAACTGAACACCACTTTGCATCGCTTCTTGTGTAGATGCGCCAATAGGTGTAGGTAAGGTTTCATTTGGTTCAAACAAAGGTAGTTTTGCTGTAAAATGATTTAGAGCCTTAAAACGCATTTGCAAACCTAATGAAATACTTCCTCCTTCATAAACTCCCTTTATTTTAGATTTTGTATTAATAAAATCAAAGGTAATACAAGTTCCTGCATCAATTACTAAAGTAGGTTGTTTTATAGTTTCTTTTTCTAAAAAATAAGCACCAATTACAGCAGCCAAACGGTCTTTTCCTAGCGTTTTGGGTGTCAAGTAATTATTTTGAATAGGCAAAGGTGTAGTTTCATCTAATACAACTACTACGCTACTTCCTTTACTATCTGTTGCAAATTTTTTCGATTCTGAATTTGATTTTATGATTAATTTAGAGTTATCAAAATTATTTCTAGTGCTAGAAACTATTTTTTTTTTCAAACTTTCTATAAAAGAAAACTCCGTCTCTTCATTTTTTCTAACAGAACTTATAATAATTCCTTCTAACTGTTTAGAATTTCTAATTTCATCTATCCAATTATCTAAATGAATAATAGAAAGGGAATAACGCACTTTTAAAAGCACTTCATTTTCGAAGAGTGCAGCTTTAAGTGTTGTGTTTCCAAAATCTATTGCTAAAAGAAACATAAAATCGTTTTGTATAAAAAAACCTCATTTGTAAATCAAATAAGGTCGCAAATTTCGCTTTTTTGTAGCGAAATAGAAAATATAAAGGAAATTAAAATGATAAATCACGCTTTTTCTAAAAAAATAACTTGATGTGCCTTCTGTATATTAGCAAACTCTAAATGTTGCTGTATTTTATACTGACAATTAAATGTGCTTTGACATAAACGAGAGGGTTATATAAAACATATTCCTATGAAAATAATCATTTTATGATAAGGGATGATAGTTTTAAAACCACCCAAAAACCAAATTCGGCAAAATCCCCAACAAAACACTAAAAAAAATAAGAATAAAAGCAATGAGTTTGTAAAAAGTAGCAATGTCTTTTAGTTCTGTCTTTTTCAAATTTTGATGAAGCGAAAAATTACCTAAAAACATTCTTTTGAATGTCCAAAGAAAATAACTAGCTGTAAAAATAAGTGTTGAGGCAGCCAAAATAGATAACCAAATCGGAATATATTCTGATGAAAAAGCACCTAAAAAAACAGTCAGTTCGGCTACAAAACTAGAAAAAGTAGGCAGTCCCAAACCTGCAAAAAAAGTAATTCCTACAAAAGCCGTATAACGAGGCATTTTATGGAAAATTCCACTGTACGAAGTAATTGTCAAATCGTGAGTTTGCTCATAAAGAACACCCACCAACAAGAAAAGCAAAGGTGAAATAAGTCCATGACTAAGCATTTGATACATTGCCCCATTTGTTCCCTCTGCATTTATACTCGCCAAACCCAAAAGCACAAAACCCATGTGTGAAACCGAAGAATAAGCAATCATGCGTTTGAGGTGTGTCTGTCCAAGTGCTAAAAACGAACCATAGACCATCGAAAAAATTCCCCACGCAGCAATCCAAACCGAAAAATCTATTGCTACATCTGTGAAAACCGAAAAAGGTAATCGCACAAGTCCATATCCACCCACTTTCAAAAGCACACCAGCCAAAACCATTGAAATTGGCGTTGAGGCTTCTACATGTGCAATTGGAAGCCACGTATGCAAAGGTGCAACAGGTAATTTTATGGCAAAACCTACCAAAAGTAAAAAGAAAACAATTATACGAGTGGTATTTCCTTCATAGGAAAAAAGAGCAGATTGAGGTAAAAAATAATTGGTATCTTTAAAAGCAAGCATATCAAAAGAATGCACAATTTGAGTAGAGCTTTCAGTTAGTAAGGTAGAATTTTTGAGTTTTGTAATAACTTCTTCATTCGTAATTCCTAATTCTAAGGCTGTCTTTGTGATGTCTATTCCAGAATTTACGATGATTATTCCAGCAATCAGAATCAAAACCGAACCAATCAGCGTATAAATAAAAAACTTTATGGCTGCATATTCTTTCTGTTGCCCTCCCCAAATTCCTATCAAAAAATACATAGGAAGCAGCATAAATTCAAAACAAATAAAAAAAAGCAAAAAATCAAGCGACAAAAAACTTCCCATAACTGCCCAAGAAAGCAATAAATATAAGAAAAAATATAAGCGAGGACGAATCAAAACCGTTTTAGAAAAAGCAGAAACCAAACTACCAATCCACAAAACAAGTACAGCAAGAGCAATCAAGAGTACGTTTTTAGAATCTACTCCCAAAAAATAGTCAGCATGCAAAATTCCAAATTTACCCAAATTGATGTGCCACCAATTCAGTTTTTCAGATAAGAGTAAATTTTGAGTATCTAATAAAGATGAATCTAAATTCATTTTTGCAAAATAAAGCATTACTCCTACCAAAATAAGTTCGATAGAAAGAACACCTATTCCAATCCATTTGTAAAAATGAGTTTTGTTTTCTCCAAAAGGAATCAAACAAAGAATACTTCCAAAAAGTGGAAACCAAAAAATAAGAGAGAGAATGAAATTTTCCATTAAAAATCAAAAGTAGCCAACAGTTTCCAACTGTTGTAAAAATATACCTCCGACAGTTGGAAACTGTCGGCTACATAAAAGACAAATTTACTATTTTTCTTGTTCTTTTCTGTCGAAGGTTTCTTCTAGTTTCTTTTTTTGTCTTTCTTGTGCCTCTGGCGTAGTGATTATGTAAACCGTTTTTCCATTTTCCACAAAAACTACTTGGTCAAAACTCTTTTTTTCAATCAAAGCCATTCCTACAAATGGAGCAGTAGCTTTTATATCAGCATCTTCATCTTCATAGAGCCAAATAATTTCTTTTTGTTCGTAAGTGATGTGTTGAGTAGTGATTTGAGTAGGATTTTTTTCATACTTCACAACAGCAACCACAATTTGTTCAGAAAAATTAATTTCATGTTTTATGCTTCCAAATGATTTTTCAAAACTCTCTTTATCTGTAAAATACATAAAACGAGTAGTGTCATTGGTAGGTTTGTAATCTTTATTCTGGTATTCATAACCACTTAAATCAGCAAAAGCCAAACGCTCTAAATCATCATAGGAAGTAAAAGAAACACAACTGGATAAAAAAGTAGAAGCTACAAAAAGACAAAAAACAGAAAGAGTAAAAAATAAATTTTTCATATAGAATAAAAAAATAAAATCAAGTTATTAGGTATAACAGACTTCCTAGTCTGTTAAAAAAAATGGTTTCAAACAGACTAGGAAGTCTGTTATACATAAATTCAATTAAGCAACTAAAAACAACAAAGTTAGTTTTTTTAATAAAAACACAAAAATTCTTAAAACATAAATATCCAAAGATATTTTTTTGTTAAAAAATTGATTTTATGTAAAAAATAATATAGATTTGATTTTTAATCACTATTTAACCCCAATTTAACATATGAAAGAATTTAAAAAATTTCGTATTTCAACAAAAGAAGCAAGTAACATTTCAGGTGGAACACGTAAGCCTAGAGTAGTTAAAGAGCCTACAGCTGAGTTTTGTTCATCACAAGGCATGGGACATTGCCATTCAACTACAACTGGTCGTGATTATTGTTGTCGTGGATAGAAATATATTGATTAGTTTCTAAATAAAAAGTCATAAAAATCTAACATTTAGAATTTTATGACTTTTTTTTATAAAATGTAGTATACATCTACAAAATAGAAGTGTGTATTTAAAAAACATGACAGATGTTTTTTTATGACTGAAATTATACAAATAGCTTTTTGAGAGATAAAATATATTTCTGATGATAAAACTCTGACAATTATTAAAATCAAAATTCATTTACGTATTTTTGAGATTATTAATAAATGACATTTAAACAAATCTCGCTGTTGTTGGTGTTTTAGCGTAGCAACACCAACAACATAGAACTCTATTTTATGCTAGAATCAACAATTCAACAAAAAGTAAATCATTGGTTAGAAGGAAATTATGACAATGAAACAAAAGAAATCATCAAAAAACTATCTGAAACAGACCTTACAGATGCTTTCTATAAAGATTTAGAATTTGGAACAGGTGGATTACGTGGACTTATGGGTGTAGGCACAAATCGAATGAACCGTTATACAGTCGGTGCAGCCACTCAAGGGCTTTCAAATTACCTCAAAAAATCATTTCCAACTAAAAAAGAAGGAGATATTAGTGTTGCTATTGCTTACGATAGCCGTAATAATTCCCCAGAATTTGCTAAAATTGTAGCTGATGTTTTTTCAGCAAATGGAATAAAAGTATTTTTATTTACAGCTCTTCGTCCTACTCCAGAGCTTTCTTTTGCTATTCGTTATTTGGGTTGTCAAAGTGGTGTTGTCTTGACAGCTTCACACAACCCGAAGGAATATAACGGTTATAAAGCTTATTGGGAAGATGGAGGACAAGTAGTTGCTCCTCACGACAAAAATATCATCACAGAAGTACAGGCGATAAAAAGTGTAGATGAAATAAAATTTGAAGGAAAATCAGATTTAATAAAAAGCATAGGAGTAGAAATTGATAAAGAATATTTGTACCAAATATTAGAACCTTTAGTTGATAAAAAAACAAGGGAAATTGTAGAACGTCAAAAAGATTTATCAATCGTTTATACACCAATTCACGGAACAGGAATTACACTTGTACCAAAAGCGTTGAGAAAATTGAGGTTTGAAAATATCCATGTAGTAGAAGAACAAGCTCTAGCAGATGGAAATTTTCCAACAGTAGTTTATCCAAATCCAGAAGAAGCTGAAGCGATGACTTTAGCTCTCAAAAAAGCAAAAGAAGTAGATGCTGATGTGGTAATGGCAACTGACCCAGATGCTGATAGAGTAGGAATTGCAGTAAAGAATAAGGAAGGCGATTTTGTATTACTGAACGGAAATCAAACACTTGCTTTGTTGGTGGCTTATAATTTGGAGGCGTGGAAAAATGCAGACAAACTCAATGGTAATCAAATGGTCATCAAAACCATCGTTACAACAGAATTGATTAAAGAAATTACGCAAAAATATGGTGTAAATATTTATGATACGCTGACTGGTTTCAAACACATTGCTGCGCTTATCGAACATAAAAAACAAGAAAATCCTAACGAAGAATTTATTTTAGGAGGAGAAGAAAGTTATGGTTATCTAATTGGCGATGAAGTTCGTGATAAAGATGGAGTTGCTTCGTGTGCAAGTATTGCACTTTTGGCTGCGTATGCAAAAGATAAAGGTTTTTCACTGTTTGAATGGCTGATTGAAATCTATAAAGAATATGGTTTTTATTTAGAAGAATTAGTTTCTATTACCAAAAAAGGACAACAAGGCGCAGCACAGATAGAAGAAATGATGAAGACTTTTAGAGAAAATCCTCCCAAAAAATTAGCAGGAAGTAATTTATTATCTGTCTATGATTATCAGAATCAAACTATTCTAGATGTGCAAAATGAAACGCACAAGCCAATGAAAGCTAATTTACCAAAATCAAATGTACTGGCTTTCTATACAGCAGATGGAAGTAAAATAAGCATGCGTCCGTCAGGAACAGAACCCAAAATTAAATTCTATTTTTCTGTAAAAGATGATTTAGACAAAACAGAAAATTATGAAAAAGTAAAAAAACAACTTCAAGAAAAAATTCAAAAACAGATTACTGATTTGGGAATTAAATAACCTTTTCATACTACTAGACATTTTTACTAACTGTTATATAGGTCAGTCTCGTAGAGCAGACCGTTTGTAGTTATTTTAGTCTTAGTAGATGGTCTGCCCTTTGGGACTGATTTATTTATTTCTAAAATATAATTTTTCATAAAAGCACCTGTTTTCAAAATTGATATCGAACTTTTACTTTATTATGTTTGTTTAGTCATTTGTTTTCAAGTGCTTTTAAGTAATTAATTAACCTTTTATTAGAATCATGTTAGAATTTTCTCAAGACGAATATCGTATTGGTGGTGTTTCTGCCCTCACTCTTTCAGAAAAATATGAAACTCCTTTGTATGTCTATGATGCAAAGAAAATGGAAACACAATACAAACAGCTATGTAAAGCATTTTCGAAAACCAAAATGAAAGTACATTATGCGTGTAAAGCCCTTACGAATATTTCAGTCTTGAAATTCTTTAAATCTTTGGGAGCAGGACTTGATACAGTTTCTATTGAGGAAGTTCGACTCGGACTTTTAGCAGGTTTTGAGCCTTCTGATATTTTATTTACACCTAATTCAGTAGCTTTGAGTGAAATAAACGAAGCTGTAAATTTGGGAGTACAAGTAAATATTGATAGTATTTCGGTTTTGGAAGAGTTTGGGCATCAATGGGGAGGGAAAGTTCCTGTTTGTGTACGTATTAATCCTCATTTAATGGCTGGAGGAAATGCCAAAATTTCGGTAGGACATATTGATTCTAAGTTTGGAATTTCACTCTATCAGATGCGCCATGTTATGCGTATTGTTGATGCCTACAAAATGAAAATCACAGGACTTCACATGCATACAGGTTCGGATATTCTTGATGTAGAAGTGTTTTTGAGAGGATTAGATATTCTGTTAGAAACGGCAGAAGAGTTTCCAGATTTAGAGTATATCGACATGGGAAGTGGTTTTAAAGTTGCTTATAAAGAAAATGATATTACAACTGATATTGATAGATTAGGAGAACAGGTATCTGAGCGTTTTAATGAATTTTGCAAACAATATGGAAAAGATTTAACTCTCGTATTCGAACCTGGAAAGTATTTGGTAAGTGAGTCAGGAACATTTTTAGCTTCTGTAAGTGTTCTCAAAACTACTCCTACAGCTGTTTTTGCTGGTCTTAATTCGGGAATGAATCATCTTATTCGTCCTATGTTTTATGAAGCCTATCATCATATTACTAATATTTCGAATCCGACAGGTGTACCAAGGGTATATAATGTTGTTGGATATATTTGTGAAACAGATACATTTGGTGCAAATCGCAAACTTTCTGATATAAGAGAAAATGATGTTCTTGCTTTTCAGAATGCAGGTGCGTATTCGTTTATGATGTCTTCTAATTACAATTCTCGTTTTCGTCCTGCTGAAGTTTTGGTATATGAAGGAAAAGATTATTTAATTCGCAAAAGAGAAACATTTGAAGATATTACTAGAAATCAAATTGAAATGGACTTTTCAAAAATTTCTGTTTCAAATGATAAAAAAAATAAAGAGGTTGTTTCTTAACACAAACCAAAAGCCATTTAATAATGGCTCAAAAAAATAGTTTTTATTCTAGTAAGGACAATGCACACGTTGTCCTTACTTAAATACCATTTTTTTATAAAATACTAATCAAGTCTAGGAATAGAAATTAAATAAACTACTCATTCCGAAATAATAAGTCATTGTTATTCAATGTATTAAATTCGTAATTGTTCCCTAGGTATTCAAAACTCAATTTTTAGATTTTTTAGTTGTCTTACTTTATGGATTTTTCCATCAGCAGCTTTTCGTTTTACTCCGACGGCTTTTACAGTAAGATAATCTCCAGTTTTTGGTAATTGCCAAAATGGAAGTGATGTATCTGTTGAAAAAACAGACTCTCTTATTTTGCTTGAAAAAATAACTTTATCAGCTCTGTATAATTTTACTTCAAAAAAATCAGCCTTATAGTTGTTTTCATGTGCTAGAAACTCATTTTCAAAATTACCTAAAGAAAACTGGATTGCTACATAAGAAGGAAGCCTACTAATTCTACTCTCTACTATTTTATCTTTACGATAAGAAAACAAAACTACTTTAGGGATTGGAAAAGGTTTTAATCTAAAATATTTTGTGGCTATTTTATCGCCATAAAAATAAAGTTCAAGCGTTACTTTTTCTGCGTGTAGTTTTGGGGAAATAGAAAATATGTATGGCAATTCTTTATTCTGTTCGACTTTTGCATGTGCTGAAACGACCAACAAACCCAAATAATCGCCTTCTATTTCTGGAATAATTATCTCAACTCTGTTTTCACAACCTTTATACAGATAATTTAATGTCCCTTTTTCTAAAATAATAGAATATTCATTATATGTTTGAGCAAACAAAGCCTTTGAGCTTAGAGTAAAAAATAAGACAATAAATAAAGCTAACTTGTTCATAATAAATCAATTTTCTAATTCAAAAGGTAGATTAAAAATTTCTATTCCTACTGATACATTTTCTACTTGATTCTGAAAATTCATGCGTTGTACTCTCTTTACCTCTACAAATAATCGCCAATTTTCATTGGGTTCTGCTTGTATCATTTTTGTATAATGACTTATTGCCTCTTCGGTAGGTGTTATTTCTTCTGTAAATAAATCGCTAACAATAACTTCTTTATTTCTGACTAATGTAACACTAAAATCGCTCACTCTATAACGTGCATCTTCTGGAAGTTGGTCTTTAAAATCTGTATCTGCAATAACATCTATGAGTATTTTCTTTGGAAAGGATTTCAAACTTTTATGAAAATATCTAATTCTAATCTTAGGTTTTGGAATCATCTGAACACCAAATATTTGTTGTTTAATAAATTTGCCTCTATAAAAAATATCTAAAGTTACCTTTGCGCTATTTGGGATAATAATTATTTTATCAAAATTCTTTTCTATCAATAACTTCCCACCTGTTATTTTATAAGTCAATTCATCAGAGTTCATACTTTTAGCCAATGAAAAACTAATATCATTTCCACATTTCAAATAAAGAGCTTGAAATTTTTGATTGCTCTGAATGTGTACATCTACTTTGTTTGTAAAGTTTTGAGCAATTATTTTGAGAGGAAATAAAAGCAAGAGAACAACTAATTTTTTCATAGACTTAATTTTCGTGATAATTTTAGGTTAGAACGGAGTATTTATGGTTTTCTTATATCAAAAAAGCACTTACATAATCAAATGCAAGTGCTTTTTAGTTTGGTAACTATGAGTTTTTCAACAACACCATGAAGAGTATCTGAATTCATTTGCTGGTCTTAAGTAGTTGCTCATAACAATTTTGTTATTTTTGATTTTCTCTTATTAATAATGCTATTTTAATTAAGAGGGTGCAAAATTTATAGTATATTCTTTTTCTTTTCCAAACTGAGCTAATATATCTAAAACAGCCTTTTGGAGCGTTTTCACATTTGTCCAAGCTGCTATATCTAACCAATAATGCTTAATATGTTTCCACAACATTTCAATATAATTTAAGTCTGAACAATAAGAAGGAAGGAATTGAATAAATACATTTTTTTCTTTCCACTTTTTTATTGCTTTATCTACTTTATGATTGCTGTGAGAGGTCGCTCTATCTAAAATCAAGAGTATTTTCTGCCCTTTTGCTCGTTTTTCAATAAAATTATTTACACAAGCAATAAACGTATCTGCATCCATAGATTGATAGAATTCATAAAATTCGCTTTCATTATTAGTTCGCATAAATCCTAAGATATTTGCTCCTCTAGCACGGTTGGCAGGTAAAAATACTTTTTTAAGCGTCTCCAAAGTCTTTTCTTGCCAACCATACATACTATTAGGATTTAGATGAAAACTACTCTCATCACTAAACCACACTTCTACCTCTCCCTTTTCTTCTTCTTTTAACCACCAGTCAAGCTCTTTCTTAAAAAAGTCGTGCATCCACTCATCTCGTTGAGATTTTAGCGATTTTTGTATTCGTCTCCAACTCCACTTTTTTTTTTAAGAAAACGTTTTAGAATAGAAGGATTAGTTTCAATTTGATGTTCTTTTTTCAATAAAACAACGGTTCTTTTTAAATTTTGAGGTGTTTGTTTTACAGCTTCTAAAATAATTTCTGCATTTTCAGTAGCTAAACTACTTTGAGAATGAGCCATGTTTTTATCTAAAAGCCCCAAACAGCCCATTGATTCGTACCTATCAAACCAACTTTTTATACTATTTTCACTCACATCAAATTGTGCTGAAAGCTCCTTAATAGTAAACTTATGTTTGGAACTCAAACAAATTGAACTAAATCGTTTACGTTCTCTTGGTAAGAGTTTTACATCACTACTAGATAAATAACGACGAAGTTCCTGTTCTTGAAAAATACTTAGGGGAGCTATAAAACGCATCAGAAATATAAAATTGTGTTTTTTGAAATAAAAAATCAAATCTAACAAAATTGTAGCATATAACTACTTAAAAACTTATTTATAAACTTCATTATAATAACGAATGAGTTTCAATAAATCCTCTCTATTACGTAATTTGTTATTGTGGTCTATTAAATAAAGCTCCATGACTTCCTTTTTATTGCCAAAAAGATTCATTATTGCTTCTCGTTCTTCTTCTACATCAACTACATTGCCTTCATTATTTAATAGAAAATAATCATCTTCTTGTACAACATAACTACCTCCATTTGTCCAACCTCCCCACATATAAGGCGAATAATAACCTGCTTGTTTGACAACAAAATTTTCTCTACAAAGAAGCGTAATTTTTCCTTCTGTCAAAAGTTCGAAGAAATAAAGAACTCTATAATCATCTTTGGTAACCTGTGGTAAAGCATAAAAATAACGAACTCGTTTTTGCAATTCATCCTCAATCCAAAACTGTTCTACTTGAGAAGCATTGTAAGAACGTAATTTATTATCAGTAGTTCGAATAGTAATATTATTTTGGTCTAAATCATATCGAATACTCCCTTTAATACTTTCCTCTGTAAATAAATATACTTCGCCTTTGTGCCAATATTCTTTCGAAAAATTTTGTGCAACAACCGTTGTACCTACAATTATTTGCAAAACTCCTACAAAAATAGATACATAAAATAGCTTCTTCATGAATTAAAGTGTCAATAAAAAATACAATTTCCTAAAAATAATTTATAGAACTAATCTAGTGTATCAGTAAACTACAACTATACCAATTAGTTGATAAACAATAAGAAAAGAAAGCTGTTTTATTAAAATAAAATAAATAACTTCTAGGCTCTTCCATGTAAACGGTCAAGGCAGTGCATAAGTTTAGAAAGCAAATCTTCCTTTTCTTCCTCACTAAAATCATATAATAAACGTCTGTTTGCATTCTCTCTCAAAGGAGCTACTTTTGCAATCGCATCTCTTCCTTTGCGTGTCAAAACTAATACTTTTCTACGTTTATCTTTTGGGTCTTTGTCTTGTGTAATCAATCCTTTATCTGCCAAAATTTGTAATAAATTTGTAATATTAGGACGAGAAACGTTCAAAGCCTCTGCAATATCAGAAGCTAAAATACCACCTTCTTGAATACGCTCTTCAGCATAAGGAATATTTGTATCACCTTGTACATATAGAAGAACCATCCATTGTTGAGTTGTCAGACCAATAATATTTGTAAGGCTAGAACCTTTTTTGAGCATTTGTGCAGCAAGTTCCATTATTGCTAATACAATCGATTCATTGTTTGTTTTCTGAATTGTAGTCATTTTTTTTGGTAGTAATTTGTTAATAATTAATTTACACGTTTTTTTTACGGTAAACAAAACTTATTTGCAAAAATAACGTTTCTATCTGTATAAGCTATAAATACAATCAAAAAATTCAAAAAAATATAGTTTTAGTGAAAAAAAATTTAAAAGTAACTATATTGCCTAATAAAAAATGACCACAAAATTTTATTAATTTACTCTTCAAAAAGTAATTAATCTGACTAATGGTCATTTTTTAATCTTTTTTTGCTGTTTTTAATAGACCATAAATACATTTTTTCTTAGTCTATGGAGATTAAAAATAACATAAGCAATGGCAAGAGTAGTTACAGCAACTTTATTTCTTGTTCACTCCTATAAAATACACAAAACACTCACAAACAACATTTTTCATTAAATTTTATCTGTTTACATTACATTTTTTACAGATGCCTGTTGTATATTTGAGTAAAAGAGATTCGGAAAGACTAAAACGAACAAAATCATCAAAATTACCTATAAAAAATAAAATAGATAATGTTGATAAAAATAATTGTAATACAAAAGAGTCTTTCCCCCCTTTAAAAAGAAATTATAATTACCTAGCTAATCAATTAGCTATCGGAATACAAACTGTCATGCAGCATTCTTTTCAACGTATTTTAGAACGAGTTTTGGAAGGCATTCGCTCTTGGGGCGAAGGCGTTTCGGCACATCATTTCCATCCTTCTTACGATAAAAGTAATATGGAAGCTCTTTTTCATCCCAAAACCATTGCTGTTATTGGGGCAAGTAAAAAAGAAGGTTCTTTAGGAAAACGACTGTTCGAAAACCTAACACTTTTAGATTACAAAGGAGAAGTATTTCCTGTCAATCCAAAATATGAAGAAATCAATGGCTCAGTTTGTTATGATGAAATCAAAGATATAGAAGAGTTTATCGACTTAGCTATCATCATTACACCTGCCAAAACAGTTGCTGATATTATACAAGAATGTGGAGAAGCGAATGTAAAAAATGCGCTTATTCTATCAACAGGTTTTAGAGAAACAGGTGAAAAAGGTGAAGAGTTTGAAGCTGAAATTCTGCTAGAAGCTAGAAAATCAGGTGTACGTGTCATTGGTACAAATTCTATTGGTTTTATCCGTCCTCACCTCAATCTTTTTGCTACCTTTTCCAACCAACGACCAAAAGAGGGAAGTATTGGTTTTATTTCTCAAAGTGGAGCCATGGGAGAAGGTGTTTTGGACTGGGGAAATAGCCAAAATGTAGGTTTTAGTGCCTTTGTTTCGATTGGTGGAATGATTGATATAAGTTGGGGGGATGTAATCCACTATCTTGGCGACGACCCACGAACAAAAGCGATTGTTTTGTATATGGAAACAATCAATTATGCTCGTTCTTTCTTATCGGCTGCTAAGGAAGTTTCGTATTCGAAGCCTATTATTGTACTCAAAACAGGAAAAAGACAACAATTAGAAAATGATGCTTCTAGTCAAGCTGTTTCTCCAATTCGTTTCGAAGTAGATGAAGATTTGATTTTTAATGCTGCTTTTCGTCGTTCGGGAATGCTTCGTGTGGATACAATGGCAGAGGTATTTTTTATGGTAGAAGTAATTTCGAAACAGCCACGTCCAAAAGGAAAACATCTTGCTATTCTGACTAATGCCAATGCTCCTGCACAGCTTGCAACAACAATGCTTATGAAAGGTGGAGGACAATTAGCTACTCTTTCAGAAAAAACAATCGAATCTTTATCAGAATTTTTACCCAAAAGTTGGGAATATGAAAATCCATTAGATTTACATCAGTTTGCTACACCTGAACTCTATGAAAAAGCAACTGAAATTTTATTAGAAGACAAAAATGTAGATGGTCTTTTGGTAATTCTTGCACCACAAGCAGTCAGTAAATCTACCGAAACAGCAAAAAATTTATTGCGCTTTGCTTCTTTAAAGAAAAAACCGTTGCTAGTCAGTTGGATGGGAGGAGATACCACAAAAGAAGGGCGAAAATTACTTTCAAAAGCAGGTGTTCCTAACTTTCAATATCCTGATGCAGCAGCACATATTTTCAATTATTTGTGGAAGTATGCCTACAACTTAAAAGGAATTTATCAAACGCCTCGTATTTCGGATTCAATGAAAAAGAACCCTCCGAATAGAGCAGCAGTCACTGAAATTATAGCCAAAGCAAGAATAGAAAACCGTACAATCTTGACAGAATGGGAAGCAAAACTCATTTTGGCAGCTTATAATTTGCCGATTATTGATACTCGCTTGGCTCTTTCAGAAGATGAAGCATGGCAGCAAGCTGCAGCTATTGCCAAGCCTGTTGTTTTGAAGGTTCATTCACGTTCTATTATCAATAAAAGCGAAGTAGGTGGAGTTCGTTTGTTTTTAAAAGACGAACAAGCAGTAAGACAAGCCTACCAAGAAATAAAGAAAAATATTGAAGAAAGAGTGAGCAAAGAGGAGTTTTTGGGTGTAACAGTTCAAGAAATGAACACCCACGATTCTATCGAAATGCTGATGGGAAGTAGAGTGGATGTACAATTTGGTTCGATTATCTTTTTTGGAAATGGTGGAAAATCATTACAATATTATCAAGATAGGGCTGTTGCGTTGCCTCCTCTTAATGCGACTTTGGCAAGACGAGCTATCGAACAAACGACAATTTATAAAAACTTAGTCAATACAGATGATTTGCATGAGCCTACTTTGATGCTTTTAGAGCAATCCATGGTTCGTTTTAGTCAGTTGATTATTGAGCAGCCATTTATTAAAGAAATTTATCTCAATCCTATTTCTGTTTCTCGTACAGATGGAGTTTCTATTTTGGATGCTGTCATGATTTTACAACCTAATGATGTAAAAGATGACCAACTTATTCGTTTGGCAATTCGTCCTTACCCTTCTGAATATGAAGGTAAATGGAGTCTTCCCAAAAGCAATCAAGAGGTTTTGTTTCGTCCTATACGTCCAGAAGATGAGCCTGCTTTATCTCAATTTCATAAAAAGCTTTCTCCTCAAAGTGTTTATTTTAGATTCTTTCATGCTGTTAGTCTTGACCAAAGAACATCTCACGAACGCCTTTCAAGAATTTGTTTTGCTGATTATGATAGACAAATTACCCTTATCATAGAAAAAGAAAAAGAAGCAGGTACAAGAAACGAAATCATAGGAGCGATTCGAATAATAAAAGTTCATGGAACAAAAGAAGCCGAATTTGGAATGACTATCGTCGATGGTTATCAAGGTGAGGGACTAGGATTTGAGCTTTTGAAAAGAGCCGTAGAAGTTTGTCGTAGTGAAGGAATTGAATTATTGACAGCCGATATTTTGTCAGAAAATCAAGCTATGAGAAAAATATGTAAAAAATTAGGTTTTGTAATGGACTATAATGCTGATGAAGGAACTGTAAAGGCTTCTCTTTATATTCAGAATGTTTTTGATAATGAGGAAGATAAGTATGATGACGAGGAAGAATAGTTTTTGTTCTCATTATATCTGTTACGAGGATATAATCCATGGTGTTTTTTTGGTAATCATTAATCTAATTTTAAATATCTTTATCGTTGCTTGTGTTCCATGAGCGACTTCATAATAAATTTATGCAACATCAATATTTCATTTCTGCTATCGGAACTAATAGTGGAAAAACATTTATTAGTGCTATTTTGGTAGAAGCTCTAAAAGCTCATTATTGGAAACCTATTCAAGCAGGTTTGCCAAAAGATACTGACCAAGTAAAAGAATTAATTTCAAATAAAAAAAGTATTTTTTTAGAAGAACGTTTTTGTCTAACTGCACCTATGTCGCCACATGCTGCTGCAAAGATTGATAAAGTAGAAATAAACCTTTCAGATTTTGAATTACCAAAAGAAAGTAAGGATAAAAATCTCATTGTAGAAGGAGCAGGAGGTTTGTTTGTTCCTATTAATTACGGACAAAATGGCAAAGCAGATTATGTAATTGATTTAATTGAAAAACTAAATTTGCCTCTTATTTTGGTTTGTAATCTGTATTTGGGAAGCATAAATCACTCTATTTTGAGCCTAGAAGCTATTAAAAACCGAAATATAAATCTGAAAGGAATTATTTTTAATGGAGAATCAAATTCCGAATCAGAACAAATTATTGAAGATTATATAATTCATAATCTAAACTCTAAAGTTCTGTTGAGAATAAGACAAGAAAATGAAATTACAAAAGAGATTGTAAAAAAATATGCTGCTCAAATTGTTTTTAATTTATGATGGGGAATTGAAATTAAATAACATACTCATTTAAAAACAACAAATTGTTGATATTCAGCGTGTTACATTCGTGATGTTTAATTTGTAATTGTTCCTATGGTATCTTTACTTTTTAGAAAAAAGTAATATAATCAAAGACAAAACTTTACGTCTCCAAATACAATTATATTTTGCTGACTTTATAAATTGCTTTCCAGTAATTAGTTAAGATTAGCAATTTTTTTTTATTGCTTTTTTTTATTGCTTTTCAAGTCTTATCTTTGAAGTATATTCAACATTAAAAAACCTTAATCCAATCAATACATTTATGGCAACTTATGATTTATTAGTAATCGGTTCAGGACCTGGAGGTTATGTAGCTGCAATTCGTGCTTCTCAACTCGGAATGAAAGTAGGTGTTATCGAAAAAGAATCTCTTGGTGGAATCTGTCTAAATTGGGGCTGTATTCCTACGAAAGCACTTTTGAAGTCAGCACAAGTATTCGAATATGTTCAACATGCAAAAGAATATGGCATTGAAGTAGGTGATTCGAAAGTAAATTTTGGCGATATGATTGGTCGTAGCCGAAATGTAGCTGGTGGAATGAGCAAAGGAATTGAATTTTTATTCAAAAAGAATAAAATTGAAAAAATAATGGGTTTCGGAAAACTAGCTGGAAAAGGCAAAGTAGAAGTAACCAAAGAAGACGGCAAAAAAGAAACTTACGAAGCCAAAAACATAATTCTTGCAACAGGTGGACGTGCAAGAGAACTCCCAAACCTTCCTATTGATGGCAAAAAAATAATCGAATATCGTAAAGCCATGTCTTTAGAAAAACAACCTAAAAAAATGGTGGTTGTAGGTTCTGGAGCTATCGGAGTAGAGTTTGCCTATCTTTATAATTCTATCGGAACAGAAGTAACTGTTGTAGAATTTATGGACAGAATTGTTCCTGTTGAAGATAAAGATGTTTCAAAAGAACTAGAAAGGCAATACAAGAAAAAAGGAATAAAAGTAATGACTTCTTCAGAAGTAACAAAAGTAGATACATCTGGAACAGGTTGCAAAGTAACTGTCAAAACCAAAAAAGGCGAAGAAATCATCGAATGTGATGTAGTTCTTTCGGCTGTTGGTGTAGCTACAAATTTAGAAGGAATTGGTCTTGAAAGCACAGGCGTAAAGACTGAAAAAGGAAAAGTAATCGTTGATGATTTCTACAAAACTTCGGTTGATGGAGTTTATGCGATTGGCGATATTGTACATGGTCCTGCTCTTGCACACGTAGCAAGTGCAGAAGGAATTATTTGTGTAGAGAAAATGGCAGGACATCATCCAGAGCCATTAAACTACGGAAATATACCAGGATGTACATATTGTATTCCTGAAATTGCATCAGTTGGAATGACAGAAGAACAAGCAAAAGAAGCAGGTTATGAAGTCAAAGTTGGTAAATTTCCATTCTCTGCATCTGGAAAAGCAAGTGCAGCAGGTGCAAAAGAAGGTTTTGTAAAAGTAATCTTTGACGCAAAATATGGCGAATGGTTAGGCGCACACATGATAGGTGCAAATGTAACCGAAATGATTGCAGAAGCCGTAGTAGCAAGAAAATTAGAAACAACAGGAATGGAAATCGTAAAATCTGTCCATCCTCACCCAACCATGTCAGAAGCTGTGATGGAAGCAGCAGCAGCAGCGTATGGAGAAGTGATTCATATATAGAAATTTGAATTTCTGTGCTATATAGTAAACCCTAAGAGTCTCTGAAGACCCTTAGGGTTTTTTCATGCTTTTGATATTTTTTGTGTCTTTTTCAAAAAAATGAGATTGTAGAAATATGGAAACTCGTTAGAAATTTCATCTACTAGAAAAATGAAGTTCTAAAAATTCTATTTCTACCACTCAAAAACTACTGATTATGAAAACTCAAAAACAAATTCTACTTCTCGCTTTTCTAGCTGCCTTTTTAGGTCTTTTTTCATCTTGTTCTAATCAAAAAACAGCTTCAAACAGTAATCTAATGACTGATTCTACTGTTTTGGCTATTTCTGATAAAGATGAAGAAGTGATTGATGTTCCACTTACAAATATTCCCACGCCTATCTCACCAGAGGAAATAATAGAGGTAGAAAATGACATGGAATTAGATGAGAATATTGAACTAAAAATAGAAGATGTCGAAATAGAAATCGACAATATTGTAACTGATGTAACAGCGATAGAAGCTCCTAGAAAAGACGAATTAAAAAATACCAACACCGAAAACTACCAAAAATTAGCAGAAAATAAATTTATTCAACCCAAAAATCAAGCTCTTTCTACTTTTTCGATTGATGTTGATAATGCTTCTTATACTACTGCTCGTCGTTTTATTCAGTCCGGACAGCTCCCAAACCCTAATTCAGTTCGTATTGAAGAGTTTATAAATTACTTTGATTACGATTATCCACAACCAAAAAACGATCTTCCTTTTTCTATAAATACAGAAATTTCGGTTGCGCCTTGGAATACAAAACACAAATTAGTTCATATCGGAATTCAAGGAAAAGAATTGGATTACAAAAATTTATCGGCTTCTAATCTTGTCTTTTTGATTGATGCTTCGGGTTCGATGGAAGACCCAAACAAACTTCCTCTTTTACGTTCTTCTTTGAAAATGCTTTTGGGAGAAATGAATGAAAAAGACCGTATTTCGATTGTTGCTTATGCTGGTGCTGCTGGTTTGGTTTTGCCTTCTACTTCGGTAAAAGAAAAAGCTAAAATCTTGAATGCTTTAGAAAATGTTTCGGCAGGTGGAAGTACGGCAGGAGGAGCAGGAATAACGTTAGCTTACAAAATTGCACAAGAAAATTTTATCAAAAATGGAAATAATAGAGTGATTTTGTGTACTGATGGAGATTTTAATGTAGGTGTTAATTCGGCTGGCGACCTTGTAAAACTTATCGAAACAAAACGAGATGATGATATTTTCTTGACTGTTTGTGGTTTTGGAATGGGAAATTATCAAGACCATCAAATGGAAGAGTTGAGTAATGCAGGAAATGGAAATTATTTTTACATCGATAATATTCAAGAGGCAAAAAAAGTATTTGTTACGCAAATGAGAGCGACTTTATTTACGATTGCAAAAGATGTCAAGATTCAAATTGAATTTAATCCTACAAAAGTAGCTGCTTACCGTCTTATCGGTTATGAAAACAGAATGCTCAAAAAAGAAGATTTTGATGATGACAAAAAAGATGCTGGAGAACTTGGCGCAGGACATACAGTAACAGCATTGTACGAAATTATTCCTGTTGGTGTAAAAAGTGAATTTTTGACTTCGGTAGATGATTTGCGTTATCAAAATAACTCTAAAATAAGTACAAATTATACAGCTGTGGCTTCTTCTGATGAGCTTTTGAACTTAAAATTACGCTACAAAAAGCCTGATGAAACCAAAAGTAAATTGATTGTAAGTCCATTAAAAGATGAAAATATAGCTTTATCCAAAACTTCGGATAATTTTCGTTTTTCGGCTGCTGTGGCAAGTTTTGGAATGATTTTGAGAAATTCTGAATATAAATCAAATTCTTCGTATCAGCAAATAATAGAACTAGGAAAAAATGCAAAAGGAAAAGATACAGAAGGTTATAGAACTGAATTTTTGAATTTGGTAGAAAGTTGTATGTTGATGAGTAAGTGATTTTTTAGCCTTTGCTGTTATACATTCTGTTTTTTTACGTACTAATTTTATACAACTCTCGTTTTAGAGTTCAAAATAACTTATTTCAATTTAAAAAAAATGATTATGAAAAAGCTACTTTTTGTTTTCCTACTGTTCTTTTATACTACTTCTAGCTTTTCACAAGGCTTTGAAGACGAACCAAACTCTGAGTTTGGAAACTCAAAAGAAGAACTCATTTATTCAGACCAAACCATTTCACAACTCAAATATATTGTAGATTCTTTGAATTTGAAATATGCTATTTGTGATTTGAATAAAACATATTTGAGTAATTATCAAGCAAAAGCAAACTTTGTAACTGTAGAGAGAGGAAACTTTGAAAAAATGAAACAAGATATGGATTCAAATATTTCGTATTCCGATTTTATCAAAAAATATGCTGCAAAAGAGGGTTTATTGGTAAAATATAGCTACAAAGATTATCAAGATAATGATAGAATCAAATTTGCTACAATGGGCTTAGGAGAAGAACGAACCAATAGTATTGTTTTTGAAGAAGAACTAGAGAATTATGAAGGCGAAAATCTAAAAAATAGAAAATGGATTTATAAACACTATTCAAAAACGGATTATGACAAAGAAAGTATTTCTGCATTTTATATCGTAAATACTAATGGAGCAGTTCCGCTCAAAGAAAAATATGCCAAAATGATTCAGTATGCCGATTGTATGGTTGATACAACAGAGCAGATTTTTTATGACAAAGCGTATGAAAGTGGCGTTCGTTATAATAATACAGGCAATTCGAAGGTAGAAGAGTTTTTAGAATATATAGCTAAAGAAACAAACGAACCAAAGTATGAAGACTACGAAGATTATAAAGATTTTTATAAAATGGATAGTATTTGGTCTTCTTTATTAGTAGAAAATATTAAAAAACTAAGAAGTAAAGATTCAAAATTTGATAATTTATTGACAGAAGCTGTTGAGGAAGCCAAAAAAGAGGGAGGTTCGAATGAGGATTTTGAATATTATGTAGGAAAATATCATTCTAAAGCAGCCGAACTAGAATTGAAACGAGGTCGTAGAGTAATTGGTGGTTGTAGTCAAGATTTATCGCCTCGTTATCACGCTTTGAGTATTGCCAAACTTTCTGCCGAAACTGTCAAGTGGGATATTTTCTTACCAGACTAAACGCACTATAAAATTAATAAAAAAGAGTTAATTTTCGTTCTCACTTTTAATTTTTTCTCTTTTATGGTCAGTTTAAGCTCTTATTTATCAGAAGTTCCTGATTTTCGTAGGCAAAATAAAAATTACTTGCACAATTTGCAGGATATTTTGCTTTTAAGTGTATGTGCTATTTTTCATGGTGCAGATGGTTATGAAGAAATAGCCGATTTTGGTATTGAGAAAAAGGAATTTTTACAAAATTTTCTACGTTTGCCTAACGGAATTCCTTCCCATGATACTATACGTAGAGTTTTTTTACACTTAGATAGTGCTTTTTTTAATAGTTGTTTTATGGATTGGATTTCAGCTTGCATTAAAGATTTAGGTTTACCTTATCAGCAAATTAGTGTGGATGGAAAAGCTCTTCGGGGTAGTAAAACGGGGATTTATTTAGTTAGTGCTGTTGCTAGTGAACTAGGTTTGAGTTTAGGACAGGTTCAAGTAGAAGAAAAAAGTAATGAAATTACGGCTATTCCAGCTCTTTTAGGAATGCTTTATTTGAAAGGATATGTTGTTTCTTTAGATGCTATGGGAACACAACAAGCGATTGCTCAACAGATTATAGAGAAAGAAGGAGATTATTTTTTAGCCCTAAAAGGAAACCAAAAACATCTTTTAGAGCAAACAGAGCTTACTTTTAAAGTAGAAAAGGCTGATGATATATTTGAGACACAAGATTGGTCAGCAAGTGCTAATCAAGTAGTAGAATATAAAGTAGAGGTAAGTTCAAACTGTAAATGGATAGAAAATCTAGCTAATTGGTTAGGTTTAGTAACTTTAATAAAATTAACTACAAATAGCTCATTACGAGGAGAACATATACGCTATTATATCTCAAGTATTAAAAATTTGAGTGCAAAACAAGCCTATAAATTAGCTAGAGGGCATTGGGCAATAGAAAATAAATTACATTGGCAACTAGACGTTATTTTAAAAGAAGACGAAAAAAGAAACCGAAAAGACAATTCAGTTCATAATTTAGCACTAGTCAGAAAAATAATACTAAATGCTGCTAAAATGTATGAAACTAAACTTAGCACTAAAAAAATGATGAATAAAATTAATTGGAATACAAGCTATGCTGAACAACTTTTTACCAAAATGTTCATTTAATAGTGCGTTTAGTCTGTTTTCTTACGAGCGCATTTGGATATTATGAATGATAGATTTGAGAGAGCATCAGATGGAAGTTATGCGTGGGAAAGGCGACAAACGTATATCAAAGAATTAGAAGTGCTGGATATTAATGTTTTGGATTTACTTTTAGGAATTACATTGAGAACAGAGAATCCTAGTCAGAATCATTATTATGGAAGTATGAGCCGAATAGGAAGAGCATTAGCCGAAACACAAAACCCTGATAAGCTAGAAACCAAAATGTTAGATATGATTGCAGATAATGAATTAGATACATATAATAGAATCTTAATTTATTACCTTTTCACTCATTATAATTACAATTTAAAAGATAAAAATAGAATAAGTACGAATGAGAAAAAATTAGAAGAAGCAATCAAAAAACTCCCAAAAGATATTTATAAAAAAATACAGGAAGATAAAAAATAAACTTTGACCTTTCTGAAACAATGTCAAACAGTATTTTCTTTAGCCTTTTCATACGGATATATTCCATTTTTTCGACGTACTAATTTTGTAGAACTCTCGTTTTAGAGTTGATAAATTATTTCGTTTCTAAAAAAATCAATTATGAAAAGGCTATTTCTTTTATTCTTATTTTTCCCCTCTATTACCTCTGCCTTTGCTCAAGATTTTGAGGAAAAATCACTACTGTATTCAGATACTACTATTTCAAAACTCAACTACATTGTGTAGGTTAATCGCATCTAATTTGGGCGTTTTTTTGATTTTACTTACTTTTAAAAATTAAAAAAAGAAATCATAGTGTACTTGTAGATCAAAAGGCTTGCCTTTAAACTACTAATTTCAAAATTAGAATTTATGAATAATTCAGAGGGTATATAAAAACTATTTTACACAAAAACCTTCGTTTTTTGGTGCGATTAACATTGGAAAATTCTTTAACAAAAGGGTCAATAAAAGTTCGGAAGCAAACAAGGCTTAAAGGTTTACTTTATCTGAATGAAGGTAAAAGTTACCAAGAAGTCAGTACTCTACTAGGAATAAATTATGCAACTGTATCCTCTTGGGGACGCTCTTATAAATCAGATGGACTCAGCAATTCCCAATGTGAATTAAATTAGCAATAAAATGTCTTTTTAAGATTTAATAATCTTAAAAAAGAGCTTTAAACTCTCTTAAATGTTGATTTTTTTAGCTAAAAAAAGAGCAAACTATCATTTTAAAATGGAAATCGTGTTACATTGGGAATTGCTGAGATGGACTTACTTTTTTAGATGAACGCCTAAGAAGTGATAGTCCTATTAAATTTGATGGTGAAGCAAGAGCAAAAATAACAGCTTTAGTGTGTAGTGATGCTCTTGAAGGGTATTCTCAATGGTCTTTACGTTTATTAGCAGACCGTGTAGTTGAGTTGCAATTAGTTGAATATATTTCTTATTCCTATGGATAATGGATAGGATTAATACTAAAAAAAACGAATTACAGCCCCATAAAAAAAGACAATGGTGCATTAGGAGCTTGACAGCAGAGTTTTTATGTCGGATGGAGATAATTCTTCGATTATATCTTTTGCATTACAATTCACTTGTTCCAGTCATTTGTTTTGATGAGCATCCTTGCTTTTTAATAGGCGATACGGTTATTGTCTGCTACTTATCCAAATGCAGAAAAAATTTGTGTGGTTTTAGATAACCTTAATACACATACACCGAATTCATTTTATGAAGTATTTGATGCACAAACAGCTCAAAATTTAACACAAAGATTTGAATTTATTTATCACCAAAATCTGCTATTTAGTTAAATATGGTAGAGATAGAATTTTCTGCTTTATCAAGACAATGTTGTAAAAAGAAGAATTTCTTCAATCAATCAACTTACAAAAGAAGTAATGAGTTATTTTGAACAACGAATGGAAAATAAAATTTTGATAAATTGGCAATTCTCTTGTGAAATAGCTAGAAACAAGCTAAATACACATTATGAAAAGGTCAATAGGAAGAAATGATATTTTAATGTATATTTCTTCTTACGTATTGCTTAGTGATAATACAATTATTTTTCATACTAAATTTGCAGTTCCTGATATGAGAAATAGTATGTTTGGAGGGTTATATATTCCTTCCATAATATGGGATTGTGATTAAAAAAAATAAAAGAGTTTGAGCCTCAAGAAGAAGGAATGTGGCGTGATCCTTTATACATATTATGTAAATAAGCGTATGAATGATACAAGGAAAGTATTAGAACACGGAAAAATTCTTATTTATCCTCAAATAGTAAGGTAAAACATTCCTACCAAACAAAAAATTGCTTCAGTAGCAGTTGTGAGCATCCCCACCAATAACAAAAAGACATATCATACTACAATACCACTAAAATTTTGTTTGGTTATTACTTTGTTATTGTTTTTGAAACAGAATTTGATTATTATGCACACTCAAATACTATTCAATTTATGATTTTTGATACAGACCCAGATTTATACGAACGTTTTATGCATGCTGATAGAATTATCAAGGATAATAAAATTGGTGATGCTGTAAAGGAACTGCAACAAATTCTTAGAGAAGACCCTACTTTTGGTAGAGCTTATAATCATTTAGGATGGATTTATCACAACAAATATCAAGATTTCAAAAATGCTGAAGAGTGTTATAAATTAGCCTTGTTACATTCGCCTGATTATCCTCCTGTTTATTATAATTATGCTGTTTTGCTTTCCTCTACAAAAGCATTTGATGAGCTGAAAAAGTTATTAAGTAAAGCAGTAGAGTTTGAAGGAATTAATTTAGGTACAATCCATAATGAATATGGAATTATGTACGAGATAGAAGGACACTATTCGAAAGCAATCGAATCGTATAACGAAAGTATAAAACATCTTTTTGATACAAATCAAATCGAACAACGTTTGGCTTCTATTGAAAGATGTAAACGAAAAAGTGGAATCTTTGGTGGTTCGCATGTTTCAGATAGATAATAAATAAATAGGTCGCTCGTGAAGACACAAGCAACAGTAAATTTTATAATTCACAATTTATAATTCACAACTCTAAAAAGTTATGGCAGCAGAAGATTCAAACGACCCTGTAAATGGAGGGAGTGGCACAGTTGTTCCGACAAATACAAGTGTCAATAAAATAGAAAAAACAAACGTTGATAAACTACAAGACTTCATCAAATATGTCGAAGAGCGTGTCGTGGATTTGACAAACCTAGAAATCAAAACGATTGTAGGCGATTTTGATGTTGATGTAAACGAAAAAGTTTCTTTACGAAGAGATAATGATTACAAACTAATGAATAGTCGTATCAATTTGATTGATGGAGATATTACAACACACATTAGCAAAGAGCTAGTAAGTGATGAATATGAGTGGATGCGTAATTTTCACGCTCACAAAGAAGAAAAAGGACACGAAATTATTCAAGGAAATATACAAGCCATTGCTTCTTTGATAGACCTTTTTAGAGAGCTTAGTCGTGAAGACAAATAAAAATGATTAATTATAAATCAATTTATTCTATTTTAATCATTCATAAGGGCAGTACTTTTCTATGAAAAAGGATTTTATTAAAAACTTGGCAGATGACCTTTTACGTTTAGAAGTAAACACTATCGTAAAAGACCAATTATTGTGTATCAAACCTCGTTCGCACCGTTGGGAACTCTACGATATTGCTAGTACTTATCGTGAGTTGTTGGTTTCTTATACTGTTTCGGTTATTAATCCTCAAATGGGTGAAAGTTCCGACAATCAAGGAGAAATGCGAAAAGAATTCAAAAACTTAAATGCAGGTCTGAATTCTTTTTTAGAAATTCAGCATTTTGCAGAAATAAAACGAGATGAATTTAAGCAAGAATTAGAACGTGTTCATCTGACTGATTTGGAAACAGATATACTCAACGAAAGAGTAATGCTTTGTGAGCGTATCATAAGACAGTGCCAACAGATAATTGATATCTTCTTAGACTTACAAAATAACTCAAACGACCCTATTGAAAGTGATAATGATTTTTCTGTTATGCGTCTGAATCATTTGGAAGATTTAAAACTCAATCCGAGCCAAATTTCTATTATCCGAAAAGCAAATGAAATCGGAACACAACGTGTTCTGCTCCAAACTGTCGTTCAAGTAGAAGGAGATATTACATCTTATATTACGACACGCTTTTTGCACTTTCCAGAACGAGAACAAAAAATGATTAAAGAAGTACATGAATCTTCTATTATGACTTCTATCAGAATGTGGCAGTATTTATTTCAAGCTGTTTCTAGGCTGGCAGGAACTGTATTTACTGGTGTAACAGGAAAACAAGTCAATACTGGAACGGCTGATAACTTAACAAGCAAACCAAAAAGAATTGGATAAAAACAGTACGTAGTAATCAGTTAATTTCTATTCTAAAGTAAGAATTTAGATTTACTAAAAGTACACTTCTAACTTGATTATCATAACTCCAACTTCTAAAATTGACTACTATAATTCTAACTTCATAAAACCTAACTTCTAAATTGGCTACTTGGAAAATAATCTTAAAAAACTTTTGGGTTCAATTTAAAAGATGGCTAGACATTCGTTTGGGTTATATTTCTGCTGCTCCACGTCTTATTCTTTACTTCATTGAAATCTTGAAACATGGAGCTTATACCATTGATACAGAATTTGAATATGTATTAGAAGATGGCATAAATACAGAAAAATTTATTATGCGAACACTCATCGAATTAGATGGTGATGTTACTAATTTTGTTCCTGATCCCACAAAATATAAAGGAGAAGATTGGTTTTGTTGTTTTGAAGATGCTTTTAAATTGCATTCAGAAAACATCAAGTTTTTCTTTATGAAGTTAGAAGAAAGTGCCACTTTTTGGGCATTTATGACTACTCTTCCTTTGCTAATTGCTGTCAATTATCGTTTGTTAGAAGATATTTGGAGATTTATCACAACAGGACATTTTTCTGATAAACTACAAGACCAAGTTTTGGAAATCGGTATTTTTGTTGCCTCTGCTATTCTCTTACCTCAACTTATCAAACTTCTCATTCCTCGTCTTTTGGCTCTAGTGTTAAAACGAGTTGAAAAATATTTAGCAGAGGAAGAAGAGAAAAAGTAACTTTTTTAATTCTATGAAAACGATATTTATTTTTTTATTTTTTTTCCTGTTTAGTCTTTCGTTACAGGCTCAAAACATTCCTATTTCGGATAGTTTGATAAGAAAAATAAGTTTTTCGCAAATGGAAAATTATGATGAGAACTATGAGATAATGCTACAATTATCAAAGGAAGTCATCACATATACGAACAACAAAAAAGATTCAATATTTGGAAATATCTCTGTTTTTTATGCCAATTTTGACGAAGATGAAGATATTGAATTGATTGCTTTTTTTGGACGAATAGTAGAATCTAACTTTCTTGTATTTGATAAAATTGATAATCAATGGTTTTTGATTTACAGAGAAGAAATTGGTTTAGATACAAATCGTGAACTTTTTTATGGCATTAGTCCGACTGAGAACACTCCTTTAGTTTGGGTAAAATATCATGATGGACATGGAAGTGGAGTATATTCTGATAGGTACTTTTTCTATAAATTCACACAAAAAGGATTCAAAAAAGTTCTCTCTCTAGCAGGAGAAAACTGGGTAGTTCCTTTAGCATCTTATACTTCATTTAGTTTAGATTTGGAAACCACCTTTGAATGTTATCCAGATGGTGACTTTATTGCACATGTAGGAGGTAAGTACTATCTTCCATATGATTTTGATAAAAAAGGAAATAGCACAAAGTTAATTCTGTTTAGAAGATGGATACAGGTTATTTTCAAATGGGACGAAGAAAAACAAGAATATTTTCCTTCTTTTAGAGATTATAACAAATTAAGTGAAGAACAAAAAGAATTTATACTCTTAAAAAAAGAAGATGCAGAGTTATTCATTGACCTATTCAGAATAGAATTATACGAAATGAGAAAAGACTTATCTGAAAGAGAATTAGAAGTTTTAGACGAATGGATAAATAATGTTATGGAAAGATCTAAATCAAAGAAATAACAAATCGACCCAAAAATGGATTATTACAAAAAATCTAAATCCTAATTCATTCATTTGTAATGACTCATCAAAAACTCCCAAAATCATTTTATACTCGTTCTGATGTGGTTCAGATTGCTAGAGAGCTTTTAGGAAAGTATTTAGTAACTGATATAAACAACAAAATCACAGTCGGAAAAATAGTAGAAACAGAAGCCTATTGTGGTGCAATGGATAAAGCCTGTCATGCACATTTGAATAAAAAAACAGAACGCACCAAAATTATGTTTGAGCAGGGTGGTGTTGCTTATGTTTATTTGGTTTATGGAATGTATAAACTTTTCAATATCGTAACCAATGAATACGGAAAAGCTGATGCTGTTTTGATTCGTGCCATTGAACCTATTGAAGGAATAGAAACGATGCTCAAACGTCGAAAAATGGAACAAATCAAAGATAAAACAGGAAACCTAAAACTAAAAAGAAACCTAACAGCAGGTCCAGGGATACTATCTATTGCTATGGGAATAGAGCTTTCAGATTATGGAAACGATTTGACAGAAAACCGTATTTGGATAGAAGATAGAAGCAAAAATATAGAGGAAAATCAAATAATTACTTCTGCTCGTGTTAATATTGATTATGCAGAGGAAGATAAAGAGTTACCTTGGCGTTTCAGAATCAAGGATAATAAATGGACAAGTCCTGCAAAATAAACTTAGAAATTAGATTTAAAAACTCAGAAGTAATATCATTTGAGGTAAAAGACATGCCTTTTACTAAAAAATAAAAACCAAAATATCATGAAAAAATCTTTTCAAAACTGGTATCAGAAATACAAAAAATATCTTTATGTAGAACCATTGATGTACGGAACAATGATTTTGATTATCATCATCAGTATAATCCTAATAAAGATATTTAAGAACTAGAAAAATGATAATCTATAAAACTCTACCTCATAAAATTTGTAAGTTAAAAATAATCAATTTCTATTTATAAATAATGGCAAATCTAAAAACATACCTTTCTGCTTTTTTTTCTATTTTATTTCCTGAGAGCTGTTTATCTTGTAATGGAGTAATAGAACAAGGAGAAACAGATATTTGCTCAGTCTGTCGGTTTAACTTTCCAAGGACTGACTCTCATTTAGATGACAAGAATATAGTTGCTCAAAAGTTTTGGGGAAGAGTAAAGCTAAAATATGCTATATCATATCTATTTTTTAAGAAGGAAAGTAATGTACAAAATCTATTACACGAACTAAAATATAATAAGCAACCCCAAATAGGAGAGATTTTAGGAAACTGGTATGCACAAGAATTACTAGATAATAATTTTTATAAACATTTTGATATTATAATTCCTGTTCCAATGCACCCTAAAAAACAAAAACAGAGGGGATATAATCAAAGTGCTTGTTTTGGACAGGGGTTGTCTGAAGTTTGGCAAATTCCACAACTAGAAAATGGAATAAAAAAAGTATTAAATACCATTTCTCAAACCAAAAAATCAAGAGAAGAAAGGTATAAAAACATGAAATTAGGTTTCGAAATTTCAGACCTAGAAGCAGTAAAAGGAAAAAATATCCTGTTGGTAGATGATGTAATCACAACAGGTGCAACTCTAGAAGCTTGTGCCACTCTACTCTTAGAAAATGGAGCAAAAACAGTTAGTATTGCAACTATTGCAGTGGCACAAAGTTAGTTTTATAGATCACGTTGGAATATATACCTCGTTTCTACTTATCAAAATAGTAACCCAAAAAAAAGCCTTTATAACTACTTAGTTACAAAGGCTTGTAATTTTTGTTTCCAACACAAATACATTTTATTATGTATCTGTCCATATAAGGACGGGCGATGACCTACTCTCCCACGAATAGCGCAGTACCATCGGCGCAATAGGGCTTAACGGCTCTGTTCGGAATGGAAAGACGTGTACCCCTATGCTATAATCACCCTTTTTCTTCTGTAAATACATACAGTCGTATGTATCTACCAATTTCTTAAAAAGTTCTTTAACAAAGTAAGGTGTATAGTACATTCTAAAAACTACGACTGCTTGTTTGCATATCAAACAGCCTACACTAACAAAAGACTACTGAGAAATTAGTATTGCTCAGCTCCATTTATTTCTAAACTTCCACCTGCAACCTATCTACGTCATCATCTATAACGTCTCTTAAGGGAAATCTCATCTTGAAGTCAGTTTCGCACTTAGATGCTTTCAGTGCTTATCTGTTCCAAACGTGGCTACTCAGCTATGCAGTTAGCACCACAACTGATATACCAGAGGTTTGTCCAACTCGGTCCTCTCGTACTAAAGTCAGATCTTCGCAAATTTCCTACGCCCACAACAGATAGAGACCGAACTGTCTCACGACGTTCTGAACCCAGCTCGCGTGCCACTTTAATGGGCGAACAGCCCAACCCTTGGGACCTTCTCCAGCCCCAGGATGTGACGAGCCGACATCGAGGTGCCAAACCTCCCCGTCGATATGAGCTCTTGGGGGAGATCAGCCTGTTATCCCCGGAGTACCTTTTATCCTTTGAGCGACGGCCTTTCCACACAGAACCGCCGGATCACTATGCCCTACTTTCGTACCTGCTCGACCTGTTTGTCTTGCAGTCAAGCTTCCTTATGCCATTACACGCTACATACGATTACCAACCGTATTGAGGAAACCTTGGGAAGCCTCCGTTACACTTTCGGAGGCGACCACCCCAGTCAAACTACCCACCACGCACCGTCCCTTTATTCAAGGTTAGATGACAAATACAGAAAGGGTGGTATTTCAACAATGACTCCAACACGCCTAGCGACGCACCTTCAAAGTCTCCCACCTATCCTACACATTCTGTATTCAACAACTATGCGAAGCTATAGTAAAGGTTCACGGGGTCTTTTCGTCCCGTTGCGGGTAATCGGCATCTTCACCGATACTTCAATTTCACCGGAATCATGGTTGAGACAGTGTCCAAGTCGTTACACCATTCGTGCAGGTCGGAACTTACCCGACAAGGAATTTCGCTACCTTAGGACCGTTATAGTTACGGCCGCCGTTTACTTGGGCTTCGATTCAAACCTTCGGATTACTCCTAAGCTCCCCTCTTAACCTTCAAGCACCGGGCAGGTGTCAGGCATTATACTTCATCTTACGATTTCGCAATGCCCTGTGTTTTTGTTAAACAGTCGCTTGGACCTTTTTATTGCAGCCGCTTATATCGCTATAAGACGGCACCCCTTCTCCCGAAGTTACAGGGTAAATTTGCCTAGTTCCTTAACCATGAATCTTCCGAGCGCCTCAGGATTCTCTCCTTGACTACCTGTGTCGGTTTGCGGTACGGGCTACTTAAATTAACGCTAACGAGGATTTTCTTGGAAGCTATTATGTAGATTATCAACGCCCCCGAAGGTTTGTCGTACTATTGCCTAATCCAATCTCTAGCGGATTTACCTACTAAAAACCTTTGCGTTTCGGCTTTAACGTCCATTTCTGTCAGAACGCACTACATTATTTACTCCGTCTCCCCTAGCAATTTAAGCGAGGTACAGAAATATTAATCTGTTTGCCATCGGAATCGCCCTTCGGCTTATCCTTAGGTCCCGACTAAACCTGAAACGATTAGCGTTGTTCAGGAAACCTTAGTCTATCGGCGAGGGGGTTTCTCACCCCCTTTATCGTTACTCATTCCTACATTTGCTTTTCTAAACGCTCCACTTTCATTCACAATCCAGCTTCGACGCATTCAGAATGCTCTTCTACCACTATATATTCAAAAACATATAGTCCATAGCTTCGGTAATAGATTTATGCCCGTGTATTATCGACGCCCAATCACTCGACCAGTGAGCTGTTACGCACTCTTTAAATGAATGGCTGCTTCCAAGCCAACATCCTGGCTGTCTCCGTAATCGGACCACCTTAGGTCAACTTAATCTATATTTGGGGACCTTAGCTGATGGTCTGGGTTCTTTCCCTCTCGGACTGCGACCTTAGCACCAC
>NZ_CP170094.1:2970000-4895000 GCF_042180575.1 Bernardetia aquimarina
TTTTTGAATTAGGTATCACACAACTACTTTTATTTTCTGTTTTTCACTAAAATTTTTCTGTTTTTAAATCTACATACTCTACAGAAGGATTTGAAGAAGTAGCATTAAAAACTCGTGCTACCACATATTTAGAATTTCCACGTTTGATTAAATTCCACTCACTTTGCATTATAAAAAATGGAATACTATTACTAAAGTCTTCTCCTGTTGATGTAGATTTAGCATCAACATAAAAAAGCATTTGACTTTTTGTTTCATCTGTATAAATAATGAAGTCATAAGGATTTCCTGCTTCTCCGTTTTCATTTAACCATTTTACTCTATTTTTAAAGTATTTATTTAGTTCTTTATTTACAAACTCTTCTCCATACCGAGCTACTGTTTTATTTACATATTTTCCAGATTGATAATTACTACTTCTTTCATAAATTTCTTGTATTCCCTCTTTTTGTACAACTTCTATTGTAGATTCTTGTACTAGACGTTGAGATAGTAAAATATTTATAAACTCATCTTTACTTATATGCTTTTCTGAAATACTAAAAAATTGAAATAAATAGTCAATAATTTTTGCGTTTGAAATACTATCCCACTCTCCAGCATAGTAAATTACGTTGGATTTATCGTAATAATTAGGAATTTCTATTCTATAGTTTAGCTTTTTACAATCAAGAAATAATTTATTGACAAAGTAAATTTTCAATTTTTCTAACTTGTTATTCATTTTACTTTCTAATGATTTTTGATTGGTAATTTCTATTTTAGCAGCAATTTTAGCTATACTTAATTCTAGTATTTTATGTAATTCTTGAGCTAGACTTTTAGAATTATTTGTATCAATAACAAAGTCTTCTTCTGTAATTCTTTGCACTCCTAATTTGGAGAGTACATTTTCAAACTTTTCCCACTTTTCTCTATTTGAGATTCTTTGTACAATCTTACTGTTATTATCTAATGGAAGATGATACGTAGAACTATCTTGAAAATATAAATTGGTAACATTTTCGAAAGAATCTGAATTCGTTAGTAATTTTCCATTTTGTTTGAATTTTTCAATCTCTTCCGTATTAATAAAGGTTTTATTGATAAAATTTTGCAGTAAATGATTATAAATTTGAGATAGACGTTTATCTGTTGAATTTGATTCTATAGCAATAATGTTTAAAATCTCCAAACATTTAGATAAAGACACTACTTTTCGTATGCCTAAAGTTTCTTCTATTTTATTCGTAAATTTTATACTACATGTTATAGACTTATCTTTGAGTAAATCCTTTAATTCAAAAGAGTAAACCTCTGTATTATCTTTAACTGTACCATCTAAACAAGGTAATGGAATTTTTCCATTTAAGAATATTTGACTTTTCTGTAAATCAATTAAATTAAAATTATCTATAAAATAATTCCAAAAATTTGCACAAAATTGATACTTTCTCAAATTACCAGAGTGAGGATTATATAAACTCATATTTGTAAAACCTCTTAATACTTCATCTACTCCTAGTTCTTTGAAAAAAGGTTTCAAATCTTTATCAGAGATAGAAATATACTTTGAACTAATAAAGCGAGAATAATAACCTTTTAGTAACTCTTCTAAATTTGTCCTAGGATTGTATTTATTTGGAAAATAAAATCCTGAACAGCAATCTATTAATAAATTATTATCTGATAGAACAGGAACTTTTTTGAGTTGCTCCTTGTGCGTTTTTAGCAATTCGTCTTTAAATTCGAATATTGTCTTCCATACATCTAAAACATTTTCTGTTGTTACTTTTGAAGAGTCTTTAGCTATTATCTCTATTTTCTTTTTCATTATATCAATAGAGCTAAGCTCTATACCTTTATTCAGAAAAAGAAAAAACTCTTTCCATTTTTGTTTATTGTTACTAATTTCTTTTAAATAAATATTGTTTATTTGATTACTTAACTGATATTCTGTTAAAACACTATTCAAACGTTTATCGATAGTATATTCATCACTAAGAATGCATGAATATATATTTTTTAACTCGTTATCAGTTGTTAAAACTTTAAAATTAGATAAATTTATTCCAGTAAAAATATTTTTATTAGAGTGAAAAACTTCAAAAACAAACTTGGTTATTTTTAGATAATTCTCTTCAGTCATTTTTTCATTTTGAATAAAAGGAATTATTTTATCTTTAAAAATAGTAATGCCTTCTGACTTTTTCACACCTATTTTTGAAAAGAAAGTATGCCAAGAAGCAGGTTGATTATCTTGATAGTAACCTTTACGCACAAATAAACCTTCTAATTCTAGTTCCTCAAAAATATCTTCAATAGAAGGTTCTCCTTTCTTGCTGAAATAGTCTGATAGATAAAAAGATGACGCAATACCATGTTTGTTTTTTGATTCATCAATTAAATAAAAATTCTGTAGTTTTTTTAATTCTATTTCTGACAAATTCTTATGATAAAGAAAAACAAAAGTCCAAAAATTTTTGTTATTAAAATGTTTATTTAGAGATTGATTTACCAAATTTTGTTTATCAATTACCTCATCACGAATGAATATTTCTCCTTGAAACTCTCTAACTCCTAAGTTTTTCAACCATTCTTTAAATTCTAAATTAATTTCTGCAAAATCATTTATAACAGGGTGTAGAAAATTGACATCTTTGAAAGTAAGTAGCTTTCTATTTTCTTCATTTGTTTGAAAATAGATATTTGAAGTTAATAATAAATCTTTATTATCATTGTCAGCAAGTAATAAAGTAACCTCTATAAATTTATCTTGTAAATATTTATTGCCTGAAATGAATTTTAGAATTTTTAAAAGTAGTGTAGGATTTAAAATTTCTTTAAACTTTTCATTCACAAATATTTTTTTCAAGTCATCAAGCCAAAATGTATCTATATCATTAAACAAAATACGACCTTTATTTTCCACTCTATTGTCTATAAGTTTCTTTTTTGAATCAATAATTGAAAGAAAAATATCATGTCCAATAATGTCAGAAAATCCTATTAAATCTATAATGCCCTCTGAAAACCTACAAAAATTTCCGTCCGATGTAGGCAAAAATGCTATTTCTTGAATAGCTTTATCAAAACCTTTATTAAAATGATATTCTATACTATCTGTGTCATTATTTTCAATTTTAAATTTCTCTGGGATTACCACAGTAAAACTAAATCTGTAATCTTCATTTGATTCTACTATTGATTTAATCCAGTTGAACAATTCGTAACCAATATGTTCAAATACAAATTTGTTCCATTTATTATCAGGTAAAATAACTTCTCTATTACTAGAGGTTACAAAATCACTATTTACTAAAAAAGGAAATTTATAAGTTTTGTCTTCGGTTGGTAAATAAGTGAATATTACACTATTCTCAACAGGAATAAGTTTGTCCTTTTCAAAACCGATAGCAAAGTTCAGACTAAAAGATGCAACATCTAATAATTTAGGAGGAATATCATCTACTTTCTTAAGATTTTCTATATCTTCTTTTCCGATTTCTATTTTGATAGGTTTTTCAAGAGTTAAAAAAGTTTCGCTATTCTTTTCATTTACTTTGAGATGACAAAAAGATTTTTCTTTTTCTCTTACTACAACAATGTTCTCCTCCAAACCATCTATTCTAATTGAATTGATGTTTCTTAAAAATAGCAGAAAACGAGGCTCTTGAAATAATTTTGCTATTTTAGGCTTAAATTCCTCTACATTTTCTTTTCCAAATGACAATACAAATGCTACAGGAAAATCAAATAAGTTGGGTATATTTTTAACTTCATTAGGAAACTCATTTTGTTCTGTCCAAATAGGCATTAACTCCCAAGGTATCATATCAGGAGTTGCATGTTTTTCGAACTCTCCTTTAAACTCATCTTGAACATCAAGTGAGGGATATAACTCTTCAAACTTTAAATATTTCTCATAACTTTTGTCATATCTAAAAAGATAACCTCCAGAACTTATAAACACTTTTTTTGAGTGAGTAAAAACAGATTTAAAGCCAATTCCTTTATATCCTGTTGCAGATTCGTCTTCTGACTTAGCACTATTTCCAATACTAGAAATGGCTTTAACATCTATATCTTGGAACTCTTTACCATTGTGGGTAACTAAAATATTTTCATTTAAAAAAGTAAATTTTAAATCCACTACTCCTAGTTTTTCACTTGGAAAGTCATCAGCATTTTGTATTAACTCAAACACTAATCTTTCCTTCCTAGTATATAATTCTATTTCAAATTTTTTTAACGCTTCTGACTGGTTTCTAGCAGGAATAGGATGTCCACCTAAAGTAACATTATGTAAGTGCTTTATTATTTCTTTTTTGTTAGACATTAGTAAGTAGTTTTTTGCAAAAAATAGATAATTATTAATACTGTTTACAAGATATAAAAAAAACTTACATATTGCATAACATTATATTTTTTGTACAATTAATTTATCACATAAAAAAAAACGAACCACCTCAAAAAAAGAGATAGTTCGTTTTCAGAAATTCTAAAAAATAGTTATTACTTATACTTTAGCTTCATTGAATTGCTCTTCTTCTGTCGAACCTTTCAAGGCAGCAGTTGATAAACCTTCGCCTACGATTGCTTGAGCTACTTGGTCAAAATAACCAGCACCTACAAAACGTTGGTGTTTAGTTCCAGTATAACCTTTTGCTTCGTAATCAAACTCTTTGTCTTGAAGACGAGAATAAGCAGCCATTCCTTCAGTTTTATATTTCAATGCAAGTTCGAACATTCCCATGTTTAAGCTGTGGAAACCTGCAAGTGTTACGAATTGGTATTTGTAACCCATTTCTCCTAATTGCTGTTGGAAGTTTGCGATTGTATCTTTATCTAGGTTAGCTGTCCAGTTGAAAGAAGGCGAACAGTTGTAAGCCAATAATTTACCAGGGAATTTTTCGTGAATTTTTTCAGCAAAATAACGAGCTTCCTCTACATCAGGCTTACCTGTTTCACACCAAACTACATCAGCATAAGGAGCATATGCCAAACCACGAGCTACGGCAGCTTCAATTCCACCTTTCAAAACAAAAAATCCTTCTGCTGTACGAGGTTCGTCAGAAATAAATGGAGCATCTACTTCGTCAATATCACTTGTAATCAAAAACGAACCGTTTGCATCTGTACGAGCAATCAAAACAGTAGGAACGTCCAAAACATCGGCAGCCAAACGAGCAGCTTTCAATTTTTGAACTGCTTCTTTAGTAGGAACTAATACTTTTCCTCCCATGTGTCCACATTTTTTGGCAGACGATAATTGGTCTTCGAAGTGTACACCTGCTGCACCTGCTTCAATCATTCCTTTCATCAATTCAAAAGCATTCAAAACACCACCAAAACCAGCTTCTGCATCAGCAACGATTGGAGCTAACCAATGTACAGAATTTGCACTTTCTGCATTTTCGATTTGGTCTGCACGCATAAGCGCATTGTTTACACGAGTAACCATTTTTGGAACGCTATCAGCAGGATACAAACTTTGGTCTGGATACATTTGTCCAGCATTGTTTCCGTCTGCTGCCACTTGCCAACCACTCATATAAATTGCTTTCAAACCAGCTTTTACTTGTTGTACGGCTTGGTTTCCAGAAATTGCACCCAAAGAATTTACATACGCTTCACTGTGCATCAAATCCCACAAACGCTCCGAACCCATACGTCCTAATGTGTGTTCTACTTTTACCGAACCACGTAATTTGGCTACATCTTCTCCTGTATAATCTCTAGTAATTCCTTTCCAACGTTGTGATGTTTTCCATTCGTTTTCTAATTCTGACACGCTTCTGTGAGCGTATTTGTTTGAAGTTCCATTTTGCTTAGACATAATATTTCAGTTATCAGTTTTTCAGTTATCAATTACCAGTAATCAGTAAATCACAACTTTTGAATTTATTTTTTATTAATTATATAAAAGGCGTGTGTTTGTGCTTGTCGATTTATTGTGTGTCCAGTTAAGGATTTTGGTTTTGTCGTTTGTTTTTAACTAGACCCTAAGGGTTTTTGAAAACCCTTAGGGTCTAAAACTTATATCAAATGGTATGCTTCTGTTGTCAAAAAGTCTTTGTATTCTTTTGTAAAGACTAAACCTTCCATAAGTTCTTTTGCTTTTGGAAACTTTGAGTTTTCGAAGTCAAAACCTTTGTAGGTTGCAGCTTCGTCTTTTATGGATTGATATTCTTCTTCCATACATTTTCTCAAATATTGTTCTGTAATTTCTGTACCGTCTGCTAGTTTTGCATTCGGATTATTGAGCCACTGCCAAAGCTGCGTTCTTGAAATTTCGGCTGTTGCTGCATCTTCCATTAGATTAAAAATAGCTGCTGCACCCACGCCATTTAACCAAGAAGCTATATAACGAATACCAACATTAAAATTCATTCGTACACCTGCATCAGTAATTGTTCCTCCTTCAATGTCAAAATTGGTAAGTTCTTTTAGCATTTTTTCTACATCTACATCTTCTCTCAAACGGTCTTTCTGGTTTGGTTTGTCGCCAAATTTAGCATCAAAAACGTCTTTTGCTACTTTTACCAAATCTGGATGTGCTACCCAAGAACCATCAAAACCATCATTGGCTTCACGTTCTTTGTCTTTTCGCACTTTTTCAAAGGCTTGTTTGTTGATTTCTTCATCGCTACGAGTAGGAATAAAAGCAGACATTCCACCAATCGCATGTGCGCCTCGTGTATGACAACCTCTTACCAAAAGCTCTGTGTAAGCCTTCATAAATGGAACAGTCATTGTAATTTGTCCACGGTCTGGCAAAGGATTTTTGACTACATTTCTGAATTTTTTGATTGCAGAAAAAATATAATCCCAACGACCTGCATTGATTCCTGCCATGTGGTCTTTGAGTTCATAGAGAATTTCTTCAATCTCAAAAGATGCCATAATTGTTTCTAAAAGAACAGTTGCTTTGATTGTTCCTTGAGGAATAGCAAGATAATTTTGAGCAAAAACAAAGGCTTCATTCCATAGACGAGCTTCTAAATGAGATTCTATTTTTGGAAGATAAAAATAAGGTCCTGAACCACGCTTGACAAGTTCTTTTGCATTGTGGAACATATAAAGTCCAAAATCAAAAAGTCCACCCGAAATAGGTTTTCCATCAATCAATAAATTCTTTTCGTTCAAATGCCAACCACGAGGACGAACTAATAAAACAGCAGTTTCATCATTCAATTCATAATTTTTATTCTTTTTTGCATCGTGAAACGTAATCGTTTTGCGAATAGCATCGTAGCAATTTATCTGACCTTGAACAGCATTTCCCCATGTAGGCGAATTTGAATCTTCAAAATCTGCCATAAAAATATTTGCACCAGAGTTTAGTGCATTTATCATCATTTTTCGCTCTACTGGTCCTGTAATTTCTACTCTACGGTCTTGCAAATCTTGAGGAATTGGTGCAACTTTCCAGTTTTTATCTTCTCTAATATGCTTTGTTTCCTCTAAAAAAGTAGGCATATTTCCCTTGTCTATTTCAGCTTGTCTTTTATTTCTTTTCTCTAATAATTCGTGGCGACGAGTGTCAAATTTTTTGTGTAACTCGGCTAGAAAAACAAATGCTTCGGGCGTTAATAGTTGCTCAAATTCAGGCGTAATGTTTCCTTTCACTTCCAAGTTTGCTTGGAGCTGAGATTTTGTATTAGACATAATTGAATGAGTTGATATTTTGAATGAAATGTATTTATTTCTGTAAAATAAAAATACTTGATAAATGTAATATGGTTTGCTAGAAGTAAAGCGACAAAAAAGTAGTGTAGTTTGGAAACCAAACGACAAAGTAGCTTATAGACTAATTTAATAAAAGAAGTTGCGTCTAAGTAGATAACGTTTTTCTTTATATGTTTTGAATTCGAAACCTGTATCACAAAACGGTTGATTAGTGATTAATTAGCAATAAAATCAGAATTAATAATTCAGATTCAACAAAAATTAAAACTAGAACACTAAAAACCCTAAATCACATTTTAACTTATGAAAAAGTAAGCGATTTTTATTTATAGTAAAGGTAATTTAGAAAAGGATTAACTTTGTTAAGAATAGATTACTAACAAGTCAATAAATGTTTCTATTTTTCTAAATTATTATGCGTGCAGCGTATTTATTGGTATTTTGTTCAAATAACGTCAATAATTTGGATAAAAACAAATAACACCTAATTTTTTGTAGGGTTTTCTTATAAAAACTATTTAGTTCTGTTTCTATACCTTAAACCTCTGTTATCACATTGTGGTTGTTGGTGTCCCACCAACAACAGCATTTCTCTTTTTTTATAAGAAAACCCTGTAATTTTTTGTAAGTATTATTTGCTTTGAGTATCTGATAAATTGATTTCCTAGAAACTAAGTTGAAATGTCTTACAGACTTTACTTAATTTCTAATTTCACTTAATTTTGCTTCTAAAGCATTTTTTGCTGTATTTTCTTCATCTGATAAAGGAGAATTAAGCAAGTTAGTGTTTTCGTAAGGATCAGTTTGCAAATTATACATTTCTTGGCTTCCAAAAGCATTTGCAATAATTTTATATTTTTGATTGCGTATTGTCCAAATATTATCTCTATCACTATTCATTTCTGAATAAATATATTCCCTATGAGTAGAAGAAGAGATAAACAAAGGTTTAAAACTTTTGCTATCATTTATTTCAGAAATAGTCAAACCTGCCAATTCTGCAATAGTGGCAAATAAATCCGTTGTATTTATCAAATTTTCGTCTGTTCCTGTTCTTGAAATACCATTTCCTGACACAAACAAAGGACAATTTATTCCTCCTTGATATAAAGTTCCTTTTACAGTTCTTGAAGAATAAGGAGTTTGAGCTACTTGGTTTGGTGTTCCGTTATCTCCTATAAAAATAATGATTGTGTTATCTCTTTCTTCTTGACTCATCGTATTTAATAATCGTGCAATCTGAAAATCCATTGCTTCAATGGCTGCCATGTAATATGGAAGTTCATCTAAACCTTCAGTATATTCTGGTAAATTTCCCTGCGAGTGCATTTCTGTTGGTGGAGCATGAAAAGGTGTGTGAGGAGCAGTATAAGCAAGCCACAAAAACCAAGGTTTGTCTTGCTTACCTACCCAATCAATCGCTAAATCTGTGAATTTTTCAGTGATATATTGTGTCTCTATACTAGATGCTCCATTTTCCGAAAAACTCCAATTATAATAACTCTGTGCTGTTCCAGTAATCATTCCTGCATAATAATCTATTCCAAAATTTTCTGGATTAAATGTATTATTTGCGCCTGCTAAATGCCACTTTCCAATAACTGCCGTAGCATATTTATTATTTGTTTGTTCATTAATATATTTCTGTAAAACAGTTTCTGAATTTGAAAGCACATCACCTGCCCATTTTACACCTGTTCTATATCCATATTTTCCTGTAATCGTTGCTGAACGAGTGGGTGAACAAGTGGGAGCAGTCCAAAAATTAGTAAAACTAAGTCCTGTATTTTTTATGTTGTCAAGGGTAGGAGTAATAGGCTTGATATTTCCTTCTGAAAATCCATTTGTAGCATCTTTTCCCATATCATCAGCAATGATAAAAAGAATATTGGGAGAGTTAGACATGGTGGGATTGGTTATACCTTCTTCTTTTTTGCAAGAGCTAAAAAGAAAAATCAATACAAAAACAGATAGGGAAATAAAAGAGGTAAATTTCATAGGAATAAATAATTAGTTTATTGAAGTTGTGATAATTAACTACCTACTTAGACCTAAAAAAATATTAATGGTTTAGTTAGTTGTTACTATAAAACTGATGTTACGCAACGATAATTTTTTTTTGCAAATTTCTTGCATAAATAAACGAAACCCACGATTAAAATCGTGGGAAAACAGGCGCAGAATAGCAGAAAACAACATGTTTTATTTCCCCATAACTAAAGTTATGGGTTTCGTTTTTTGATTGCGTAACATCAGTATAAAATCAATTCATGTATATTAAGAGTAGGTTTACTCGTGGATTGACTGTTCTTGATTCAATCTATTTTTTTCGGTTTTGAATAAGACTTTTTTTGTAGAAGAAAGTTATCCACAAATTTCTATATTAAATTTTTAGATACTTTTTGTCTTTGCAACTAGAAAATCGTAAATTAATATTTATCAGAAATTCGTAACATAAGGCTATTTTTATTAGTAAATTTTCAATAGAATTGATTTTTTGTTCGTTGCATTTATAGCAACTATCCAAAAATCCTCACCAACAAAAATAGTTACTTTACGTTACTAACAAAGTTTCTTTGCTTAGATTGAATCTAAATAATTCAGTTCTGAAATAAGATGCTTATTTTTGTTCCAAAATCTGATACCGTATTTTTATTTATTTGTAACTGCTTTTGAATCAGTTAGAAAAAGATACGCACTACATCAAAAATTAATTTATTCAAATACTCAATATATATGTACGTAATCAAGCGAGACGGCAGGAAAGAAGAAGTGATTATGCAAAAAATCACAGCCAGAATAGAAAGACTTTGTGATAATTTGGATACTCGTTATATCAAACCTCAAGAAATTACTTATAAAGTTTTGGCAGGACTTTATGACAACGTAACGACTATCGAACTAGACGAACTAGCAGCAGAAACAGCAGCTACAATGGCAACAGTTCATCCAGATTATGCAATTTTGGCTTCACGAATTGCCATTTCAAACCTTCATAAAGAAACAAAAGACGCTTTTTCAGAGACGATTGAAGAGCTTTATAATTATGTAAACCCAAAAACACAGGAAAGTGCAGGACTTATTTCTGATGAGGTGGTACAAGTAGTTCGTAAATATGCTCACGTTTTGAATCAAGCTATTGATTATAGTAGAGATTACGAATATGATTATTTTGGTTTCAAAACCTTAGAACGTTCGTATCTTTTGCGTCTTGATGGAAAAGTAACAGAGCGTCCTCAGCAAATGATTATGCGTGTTTCGGTGGGTATTCATGGTGCTGATATTGATGCAGCTATCAAAACCTATCACTTAATGTCCGAACGTTGGTTTACACATGCCACTCCGACACTTTTTAATTCGGGAACTCCAAAACCTCAAATGTCTTCTTGTTTCTTGTTAGAAGTTCAAGATGATAGTGTGGATGGAATTTATGATACATTAAAACAATGTGCAAAAATTTCTCAATCGGCTGGTGGAATTGGCGTAAGTGTTCATAATGTTCGTGCAACAGGCTCATATATTCGTGGTACAAATGGCTACTCAAACGGAATTGTTCCGATGCTTAAAGTATTTAATGATACAGCTCGTTATATTGATCAAGGAGGAAACAAACGCAAAGGAGCTTTTGCTGTTTATTTAGAACCTTGGCATGCTGATGTTTTTGAGTTTTTAGACTTGAAGAAAAATCATGGTAAAGAAGAAGCAAGAGCAAGAGATTTATTTTATGCGTTGTGGATTTCAGATTTATTTATGAAGCGTGTTCAAGATGATGGCGAATGGTCATTATTTTGTCCGAATGAAGCTAGAGGTTTGTCAGATTGTTTTGGAAAAGAGTTTGAAGAGCTTTATACAAAATATGAATTAGAAGGAAAAGCAAGAAAAACAATTAGAGCGCAAGAACTTTGGTTTGCTATCTTAGAAGCACAAATCGAAACGGGAACTCCGTATATGCTTTATAAAGACCACGCAAACAGCAAGTCGAATCAACAAAATTTAGGTACAATAAAATCGTCAAACCTTTGTACTGAAATAATGGAATATACTGCACCTGATGAAGTGGCAGTTTGTAATTTGGCGAGTATTGCACTTCCAAAATTTGTTATAGAAAACAATGATGGTAATTTAGAATTCAATCACGAACTTCTTTATGATGTAACCTATCAAGCAACTGTCAATTTGAATAGAATTATTGACAGAAATTATTATCCAATCGAAGAGGCTCGTAATTCAAATATGCGCCATCGTCCAATCGGATTGGGCGTACAAGGTTTGGCTGATGCATTTATTATGCTTCGTATGCCTTTCGAATCTGAAGAAGCTGCTGCTCTCAATAAAGAAATTTTCGAAACAATGTATTTTGCTGCCATGACTGCTTCTAAAGATTTAGCAGTTACAGAAGGTGCTTATGAAACATTTGAAGGTAGTCCATTATCAAAAGGTCAATTCCAGTTTGATTTGTGGAATGTAGATGAAGATTATCATTCTGGACGTTGGAACTGGGAAGAGTTGCGTGGCGAAGTAGTAAAACATGGAGCTAGAAACTCACTTTTACTTGCACCAATGCCAACAGCTTCGACTTCTCAGATTTTGGGAAATAACGAATGTTTTGAGCCTTATACATCTAATATTTATGTTCGTCGTGTTCTTTCTGGGGAGTTTGTGGTAGTAAACAAACATCTTTTGAAAGATTTGATTGCCATTGATATGTGGGATGATGAAATGAAAAATGAACTTATTTCTGCAAATGGTTCGGTTCAGAATATCAAGCGTATTCCTCAAGAATTGAAAGATATTTATAAGACAGTTTGGGAAATTAGTCAGCGTACAATTATTGATATGTCGGCTGATAGAGGCGCATATATTTGTCAGAGTCAGAGTTTGAATGTTCATATTCAGAATCCTACTTTTGGAAAACTTACTTCTATGCACTTCCATGCTTGGAAACGAGGTTTGAAAACAGGTATGTATTATCTTCGTACAAAAGCTGCTGCTGATGCTATTAAGTTTACAGTTGATAAAGATGCTTTAGAAATAAGCAAAGGAAATGTAGCAACAAAAGCAAAGGCTGAAAAAGTAATTGCTCAAAGCAACGAAGAGATACTAGAAATGGCTGGAGCTGGAGATATGGAAGAACAATCAAATCTTGCACTTGCTAGAATCCACAAACGCCAAAATGGACAAGCACAAGAAGAACAATTAAAAGATGGACTAGGAGGAGCAGCATGTTCACTAGACGACGAAGATTGCTTGACGTGTGGAAGTTAACTTTTAATGATATCGTCGGTGGGTACACCATAGCCGTAAGATTAAAAATTTATTTGATTTTTTAGCTTCGCTGCTTTCGTTACACTTCAGGTGTTCCGTTAGAAACTACATATTGGTAGTATTCTAAGATGTTCAACACAAAAAACACTTTACTACCAACATACAACTCCTAACAGAGTAAAAATCAAAATTTCTCAATAGCCTTACTGCTATAGTGGGGACACCAATAACGGCAAATAAATTATATCTAAAACCACCTAAAAAAACTAAATTTTCTAGGTGGTTTTGTTTTTTTCATATTTTTCATATCATTATGAATGAATACTCCTTCATCTCTGTTTTTTCTGATAAAATTGAAAGATTTATAAGCTCTCTAATTACTAATATTTCTCCTGCTACAAAATAGTAGCAATAACAGAAGGTTTCTGTTTTTTTCATTCTAACCTCACTTTTTTAGTTTTATGGTCATAATGAATGATGATTTTTTCCTTATCAAATACCCTTATATTTTGCCGAAAAATAATATATAATCTTCTGTGAATAAGCATACATCAACTATCCCTATGTCATTCTTATATGCTAAATAAGGATTATATCTTGCTATAACTAAAATTAGTTGTTGTATAATATCCTCTGAATGGTTCTCCACTCTGACTTTTCATTACCAATAAGAGCTTGTCCAGTTAGAATCATTTCAGAGTGATTACCATAAAAAATAATAGCGTGTCATTTTTTGCATTATTCTTAATTTTTACTTTTACCTCTCCAACTTCTATCCATTTAAACCCTATTTCAGAAGTATCCAAAACAGCTTGATATTCTTTGAATATTTCCTTATAATAAATATCAAATCCTCCATCACAGCAACCTATTGTAATTACATATTTTCTATTAGAGTGTGTTTAAATGGGTCAGGTTAAAATTTTTAGAATTATGGACAAAAGACAACGAAAAAAATTAGAGAAAAAAAGGATAAATAAAAAGCAAAATTTGAATATTCATGAAAAAGAACTATTCAAAATGATAAAGACTAAAAGAATAAGATTAGACTGGTTTGATTGTTTTAATCATTATGCCCTTCCTTTGTTATTTCCTATTATGAATTTATATCATGGAGTAAAAAAAATGATTGTTTTAAAGGAATTTAATTTGAACTTTATCTTCCTTGATTATTTTTCTCTATTTTTTACTGGTCTGTTTTTATTTGCTGTTTATAAAAAGTATAATATGTTGCAATTCAAAACTGTACAAACAGACATGTCTATTGAAACTCTACACAGAATTATTAAAGAAACAGGAAGAGAGCTAGACTGGAGAGTAAGTCTTGATAATTTTGGAGGAGGAGGAGTTACTGATGCTTCATTTTGGAAAGCAAGTTTTGGTGAAAATATAATAATTTTATTGGATAGAGAAAACAATCAAGTTTTAGTAAATAGTGTTTTTGAGTACTATGAAAAGGGTTCTATTTTTTCTCTAAGTGGAAATAGAAAAAACGAACAACGACTAATAAAAAAGATAACAGAATATGAAGCTAAAAAATCCTAAACTACAAGAAAGTGCAATTTAGTATTTGAAAAAATTAAAAATTCAGTTCATCAAAGTTCTTAAAATGTCCGTTCATTTTTATTCTATCTTTTGTCCGTTCTACTTCTCTGATAATTGGAATGATATGGTCTAAGTGTGTCGTTATGAGCATCAAACGCTCAGTTTCATCTGTCATTCCAAGTAACTCATACTCTTGCTCTAATGAAAGTCCAATTTTGTGAGCAATTTTGAAAGATAAAAATTCTGTTTCAGTAGGCAAATCTGTTTTTGCTCTTACGAGTTGCCAAAGCTCGGTAACTTGAGTAATTACCTTTTCTTTATCCAAAAAAGTAGAATTATCAGTATGTATAATTCGTTCGATTTCTCCTGCTGCATAAAGTTTATTTGGTGCAGGATTAGAATAAGAAACAACTTTAAAAGCACCTACGCACTTAGTTTTGATGTCCATTCTTCCATCTGGATGTCGGCGTGCAATTTCTATCAATTCTACCTCAGCTCCATAATCTTGCAATTTTTCATTCAAGAAAGGAGGAATTCCAAAGGTTTGTTTGTTTTCTAGGCAATCCAAAATGAGCTGTCTATAACGAGGTTCGAAAACGTGTAAATTGAGAGGTTCGTTTGGAAAAACAATTAAATTAAGAGGAAATAGAGGTAGCATTATTTTTTCTATCTAGTGAATATAAAACTTTTATCTGTATTATTTTATAGCTATTTTAGGGGTGTTTAAGCAATTTTTTATTCAATCATTTTTATTCATTCAATCAATAATAAATTCAGTAGTTACTCTAACCAGAGTATAGGCAGTAATTCAAAAAAATAATTGTTACTATCTAAGTGCTTTTTATGGTTTATTGTTTTGAAAAAAAGTATAAATTCTCAATCAATAGACTTTTTGTACTTTTTAGCTTATTCTATTTGTTTTTTTAGTCTTGCAATTACTCTCAAAATATCATCTTTAGATTCTATCCAAAATATTTTTTTATCATCCATTATCTGATTATATTCTTTCAAATTCAAGATAGCATTTTGAGGGTATTTTTTATCAAAAAAAGTAAGTTGTGGAAAAAATAAAAGTAAACTATCTGTATTCTGATTTTTGGTTTTTTGTAAGTCAGCAGGCAATTTTTCTATAAAAACTCTTTCAAAATCAATTTCTACACTTTCTTTTAAATTATTTACATCAATAAGAGAATCTGATTTATTTTTTTGAATAAAATTCTCTAAAGCCACGAAAGAAGAAGAACCCAAAGCGACTAAAAAAACTTTTTGCTGATTGATAGAACCCTGTTTTTTGATTTTTTCTAACGCTGAATAAATACTTTTTTGTTCGTTTTCATAAGTCCATTCATTTAGATTTCCATTACTATCTCCTACTCCTTTTTTTTCTATTCGTAAAGTAGCAAACCCATTTTTAGTAAGATGTTCTACCCAATCATAAAATTGATATTCACTTTTTGCTTTTTTTGTTTTGGTATATAATTCTCGCTCAATCGATTCATTTGAAGCTGAATTTAGTATAATCACTAATGGAAATTGAGTTATTTCATTACTTTCTGAATTTTCTTGTATGCTATTTCTAGGAAAAGTAAAGATAGTTCGAAGGCGTGTTGAATCATTAATCTCTATTTGGTCATACATTGTTTCGAAATAAAAATTATTCTCTCGTGGTAAAAAATCCAAAATCAAAGACGTATTTCTGACTGTGTCATTTCTTACAAAAAATAAATTTAGGGTATCATTTCCTTTTTTAGTTTTGATAAAATCTTGAAATTCTTTTAGGTTATCCAAATGAGTAGAATCAACAGCAATAATGACATCTTTTTCTTCTAAATTTGCTTTATCGGCTGCTGAATTAGGAAAAATTTTATAGATAATAATTCCTTTTTCAACTTTCATTTTGTAAGCTACACGAATAGGATTTGTAAGCGTACCTAATTCTGCCCCCACAAAAGCACTTCTATTTAAAGTTTTAGAATCAGATTGAGCAAAACAAGAAAAAGAATGAATCACTAAAAAACAGAAAAAGCAAATTGTAAAACGCATATTAAAAATTATATCTATCAAAAAATACAAAAGCACAATGAATTTATCAAGCAAAAATACTACTTCTAATTTGTATTCTAATCACAAAAAACAAAAAAAGTCCTTTTACTCTATATAGAATAAAAGGACTTTTTTGAAACAACCTAAAATTTATTTCATTCTCTTGAAGCTATAAGACATATTATAAGCTAAGTCATAGGCTCTTTGATTATCTTTTTTCCACCAAATAATAGCATAAAAATTTGTATCACTTTCAGGATCTATAAAACCAATCACCCAAAAAAGCCAAGTAGGATGTTTTGCCGTCGAACAACGAACCCAATAACCATCATATCCACCACTTTCATATGTACCCTCTGATATGGCACGATACCCTTTTTGATTCATAATCTCTTGAACCATACCTTTAGATGTTGCAGAATAATCCTTGAAAGGATACATTTCTAACCACGTAAGATTATCACCTGATTCAAAAGCAGTACCACTACTTTGTTTAATTTCATGTGTGTTAGGAATAGAAAACTGAACACCATAACTATCCCAGTTGTAGAGTGTAGTTTGTGCTGTGGCTGTGTTAGTAGAGAAACTAAAAAACAATAGAAGTAAGAAAGAACCAATAATTGATGTTGAAATGAATTTTTGCATAATAATAGTTTTTGATAAGTACATAAATAATTGAATAAAAATACTTACATACTTTAAGCCATTTTCAAGAAAAAAATAAAGTCATTTATATAATCATAAAAAAAAGTAAAATAATTTCATAAATTAAAAACATTTTTTTTGATTTTTAGTCATCTATTTTCTAAAGTTTAGAAAAGTTCTTAAACAATTTTAGACTACACCAAGGCGTTTCTTCAGTTTGTTTTTCGATAAGCCAACCAAACTCTACTGCTCGTTTTTGAATGTCTTTAATATCTATATGATGAAAACCACTCAAAACTAATGTACCTGTTTCTTTTAATAATTCATCATACAAAGGCATTTCTTCCAAAAGCACATTTTTATTAATATTAGCAAGTAAAATATCAAATTTTGTTCCTTTAAATACGTTTGCTGTTCCGTGTTTGGAATCAATTTTTAAATTATTTCTTTCTGCGTTTTCTAATGAGTTTTCTACTGACCAATCTTCTACATCACAGGCAAAAACTTCTTTTGCACCTAACTTTGCTGCCATAATTGCCAAAATACCTGTTCCAGAGCCTGCATCTAAAACAGTTTTATCTTTATGGTTCATTTCAAATTGATGCCCCAACATCAAACGTGTTGTTTGGTGATGTCCTGTTCCAAAAGACATTTTTGGTGTAACAATAATTTCATGTTCATAATCAGGTTCGGCTGCATGAAAATCAGCTCTAATAACACACTTTTTTTCTATTTTATTTCCGTCATTATATTCTAATCGAATTGGCTGAAAATTTTCTTCCCACTTCTTGTTCCAATTTTGTTTTTCTTCTTTCTCAATAGAATAAGTAAGCAAGTTTTGAGATTGATAATTATCTAGAATTTCTTTGACAGCCTTTTCATCATAACTTTCTTCTTCAACTGAAGTAATCCAAATGGTTTCCTTAGAATGATTAGGAGTAGAGTCAGAGGTAGCATTTTCTACATAAACACTTTCTTCTTCCATAATAGCATCAAAACCTAGAGGAGCAAGCTCATAATAAACAATTTCGGCTAGATTTTCTAGCGTTTTTATACGAACAACAACAAACATAGTTTTATTTTTTGTGTTGGTGTCGCTACGCTAAAACACCAACAAAGGCGTGGAAAATTATTACAAAAAACAAATACCGTTATCGATAAAATAAGTTATCCATAACGGTATTTGAGTATATTTTATAGTACAAAGAACGGATTATTTTTTGATTAAATTGGTTTTCAGTTCGTAATTTTTAATCTAAAATCTGTAATTGCTACTAAACTCTATTCATTTTTGCTTCCATAGATTGCTGAGTATGAGGAACAGCACGCAAACGTTCTTTTGAAATAAGTTTGCCTGTATCTTTACAAACTCCATACGTTCCATTTTTGATTCTGAAAAGTGCACGCTCTAGGTCAGCTATGAATTTTTGCGCTCTTGCAGCTAATTGATTGAGTTGTTCTTTTTCCATTGAGCTTGCCCCATCTTCTAAATTTCCTGCGCTCGTTCTGTTTTCGGCTGCATCTTCTCTCATAATAGACTTTTTTAAATAATCTAGTTCTTCTCTTGATTTAGCAAGTTTAGAATTTAGAATAGCTTCAAATTCTTTGAGTTCATCAGAAGAGTAACGTAATGCTTGGTTATTTTCCATAATAAGTGAGGTGTTTTAGTGGTGTATAGATTTTGCATGTAATATTTTACGGACACAAAGGTAATAGATTTATTTCAATCAATCTAATAAAATGATGCTATTTATTTAAAAAAGCATATTAAATTTGGGTATCATACTAATTAACAGACTATTATTTTAAAATAATGGAATAATGAATAATCTAATCATTTAAAAACAATCAAAAGTCAAATTTTGATGCAAATGTCTAATAATCAATTTATTAAGTGTTTAACAGGGTTAATTATTTCTTATTGAATTATTGGTTATTGTGTAACTAATCATACTTTTTTTACGAAAAAATTAACAGAAAGTTGTGTTTTGAAAATATTATAGTTCATTCCAAATAAAAATATTGGTTCTTCCGACAATTTAGCGATAATTTCTTAATTTAGCCTTTCTATGGATACTAACACAATAGCAATTTTATTAGGTTTTTCAGATTTTTCAGTAACGAAAATAGAATCTTCTCCACTTCGCTTAACTATTTATGGAGAAAGTAATTTAGCCGATTCTATTTGTCCTAATTGCTTGAAAAAGTGCAATAAAGTGACTTCTACTTCAGAACGTATTGTTCGTGACCGAAATATTTTAGACAAAGAGGTTTATTTACACTTAACTTCTCGTCAATTTCATTGTCAAGATTGTACTCGTTACTTTCAAGAAGTTTTTAGTTTTGTTTCTAAGCAAAAAAATCAAACTCATCGTTTGGAAAAATATCTTTATTTATGTTTGAAAGATAGCAGTTTCAAAGAAGTAGCTATCCGAGAAAACATACTTTGGGATGTTTTAGATGGTATTTTTAAAACCTATAGTAAACGTGAGATAAAAAAACACCTAGATTATTTTCCTCGACGTTTAGGTATTGATGAATTTGCTTACAAAAAAGGAAAAAAGGAATATGCTGTTGTTTTAGTAGATTTAGATACAGGTCAAGTTTGGGATATTTTAGAATACCGTAATAAAGAGTATTTAAAAGCCTATTTTTTATCCAAAGGCGAAGTTTTTTGTACTAGTATAGAAGTATTTTCTTGTGATATGTGGGAGGGATTTTCAAATACAGCAAAAGAAGTATTTCCTAACGCTGATGTAGTAATAGATCGCTTTCATTTTTTTCAGCATTGTAATAAAGTGCTAGATAGCATTCGTAAAGAATTACGACGAAAAGATGATAAAAACGTTCATTTCAAGCAAATAAAATGGCTTTTATACAAGGCATGGAAAGACCTTACTTATAAAGAAAGACGAGTTTTACTTAAAGCGTTTAGGTTTAGCTCAACGCTTAGACAGGTGTATTTTATGAAAGTGGAATTACAAAATATATTTAATACTGATTTGAGTAAACAAGAAGCTAAAAAACTACTAGACCAATGGATAGAAGAAGCTCAAAAAATAAATCATAAGGCTCTAAATAGATTTATAAATACGTTTAATTCTTGGAAAAATGATATTATTAATTTCTTCAAAGATAGATATTCTAACGGAATAGTAGAGGGAATTAATAATAAAATTAAGACCCTCAAAAGGAGTGGGTATGGGTTTAGAAACTTTCAAAATTTTAGATTGAGAATGATAGTCAAATTCATATAATCGCTAAAAAGTCGGAAGAGCCAAAATATTTTTCTGACAACAAAAAAAGTTCCATTTCAATCAAGTTTTTTTTGTATTCAGAATTAATACAAATAAGATGATAATATATAAATAATTGATAATTATGGAATTAATAAGTAAGTGGTGGGGTTAAGAGGTAGTTAATTTATTTAAAATTAATATCAGAATAGATTAACTTTTTAATTTAATCCTATCAATCTTAACTACTATTATTATGACTGCTTTATTTACAAAAAACCAAAAACTCCAACATCAACCTAAATTCAAAACCACAAAAGAAGTTCTTGAAAATCTTTACTTACAAAAAGCAAAGCATGAAAAACACTTCTTTGACTTTGAAAAGGAATTAGAAGGGATACAATTCCGTATTTTGGAAATCAGAAATCATCAAAGCCATCACAGAGAGAAAATTTTTGCTTTGGAAAAAGAAATCCGTAAGCATAACAAGCCAAAGCCAACAAAACAGAAATACAACTATACTAGCTTCTACATTTTTGCAGGTCTTTTAATCGCTATTTTTATAGCTGCCTTGTATTTTCTTTTTACAGAATTTATTGCAATCTAAATTTTTAATTCTATAAATAATTAAAGTCTTATTCAATCCGATTTTTTTCGGTTTTGAGTAAGGCTTTTTTATGTGTTGTAATATTGAATTAAGACTTTATTTAAAATATTATCAAAAGTTTTTATTTTTCTAATCAAAATTCAAAATAAATCTAATACCTCTCAAAATAAAGTGTATCAAATCCAGCACCTATACGAATACTGTCATTTCGCTGCAAAATAAGTGTTTTTTCATTTATACTCAAAACTTTAAAATTCAAAGTATCTTCTCCCATTAAGTGAGAACGATAAGGCAAAAGCAAAATAGAATCTTCAAAAATCCAGTTTCGGTATGTTGTTCCTCCATACTGTGTGGCTTGTCGGAATAAAAAAGTTGTATCTTCCACATTTAAAGTAACAGGAAATTTTGCTACAATAGAATCAGCTACACCACGTTTGCCTGTCAAACGAGCTAATTTCCAATCTCCTTCAAATTTTTTAGTAAAAATTTCAATCGTATTTTCAGAAGTGGTCTGACACGAAAATAAAAAAACAAATAAAGTAGAAAAAAGTAAAAGTAATTTTGTGATATGCATTTCTGCTAATATTTTTGTGAATTTTTTTTTAAACCTAAAAAATTTGTGATAAATAATTTAGGTGTCAAATATCGTAATTTAAAGTTTCTTATTCTATACAGAAAGAAGAAACAAAGGCTAAAAGCTCAATAGAGAATAATTTGCTTTTAATCGAAAAAAATTGTTTCTAAAGAATAAGATTTGTATTTTTTGGAATAAAAAAATCAAGTAACTTTAAGCCAAAATACATAAATTAAAATTTAAACACACCTAACCCACACGTTCGACATGACAGATAAAGATAAAGACCATTTAGAACAAGGCGCAAAATTCTATAATGATGTCCTTGGCTCTTTAAATAATGCTGCTGCACTAACAAAACACCCAAAAGGGTTATTAGAACAAATCATTGTTCCAAATAGTGTTTATGAGATGAGTTTTCCTCTTCACTTAGATAATGGAGATTATCAAGTAATAAAGGCGTGGAGAGTTCAGCATTCTCATCACAAGCTTCCTGTAAAAGGAGGAATTCGTTTTGCCGAAGCTGTAAATGCAGACGAAGTAAAAGCACTAGCAACACTTATGTCTTTTAAGTGTGCGCTCGTAAATGTTCCTTTTGGTGGAGCTAAAGGAGGAGTAAAAATTAATCCAAAAAAATATACTGCTCGTCAATTAGAAACAATTACACGTCGTTATACAACAGAGCTTGTAAAAAAAGAAATGATAGGACCTTCTATTGACGTTCCTGCACCAGATTACGGAACAGGCGCAAGAGAAATGGCTTGGATTGCAGATACATATGCACTTCTTCGCCCAGGTATTAATGCTCTTGGTTGTGTTACTGGTAAGCCTCTTTCTATGCACGGAATCCGTGGGCGTACTGAAGCAACAGGTCTAGGAGTAATTTATGGTATTCGTGAAGCGATGAGTATTGCTGAGGATATGAAAGACTTAGGCTTAGAACCAGGGTTGGCAGGAAAAACAGTTATCGTACAAGGTTTTGGTAATGTTGGTTATCATGCTGCACTTTATGCACAACAAGAAGGTGCAATCGTAGTCGGAATTGCTGAATACGAAGGTGGAGTTTATAACAAAGATGGTTTTGATGTAGCAGATTTGTTCCGTCATCGTAAAGAAACAGGTTCACTTATGGGTTATCCAAAGGCGCAAGAAGTCAAGCCAAGTAATCAACTTATGGAGTTTGAATGTGATGTTTTGATTCCTGCTGCATTAGAAAACCAAATCACAGAAGAAAATGCACCAAGAATAAAAGCAAAGGTAATTGGAGAAGGTGCAAATGGTCCTATTACTAGAGAAGCAGAAGCTATTTTGTTGGGTAAAGGTAAAATGATTTTACCCGATTTTTATCTAAATGCTGGTGGTGTTACAGTTTCTTATTTGGAATGGCTCAAAAACCTTTCTCGTGTTTCTTTTGGTAAAATAACTAAGCGTTATGACCAAATGGAAAATACTCGTATCGTTCAAGCCATTGAAGCTGCAACAGGAAAAGGAGTAGGTGACGACCTTCGTAAAATGATTATGCGTGGTGCTGATGAGCGTGATTTGGTAAACTCTGCATTAGAGGAAACAATGATTACTTCGTACCACCAAGTGAGAGAAACTTTTAAAACCTACAAAGATGTAAAGAGTTTGCGTAATGCAGCCTTTATTACTTCGATTGACAAAATTGCAATCGCTTATATGGAATCTGGAATTTTTCCTTGATTTAACTCAACTAATAAAAGTAGAAAACAAAATAAACTTTGCAATTCAAAGTACAGACTTATTTTTTACAGAATTTATACAAAACCATTTCTTCTTAGGAGGGAATGGTTTTTTGTTTGGTTTTACCTCCAAAAACCAAATTTTATTCACATTTTTCAGACTTATCCACATTTTGAGCAAAGTTATCCACATTGTTAGCCTTATTTTCTATTTTTCTACTGCTTCATGATTTAGAAATTTTGACTTAACACGTTATTCACACAAGAAATCCAAATGTTATTCGATATTTTTTAGACTTATCCACATTTTAACAAAAGTTATTAACATTATGATATAAAATTTTAGTTTTTTTCACTTGCAATTTTTGAAATCTAATCTTATTTGCAGAGTTATCCACATATCCACAATTAATTGTGGATAACTTATTCTTTATCAACAGATTTCAATTCCTTTTTTGTCTAATTCTATTAGTTATCCACTTTTTCCACACTTATACACAATTTGTGTGAATAACTGTGTATAACTCGCCTATCGATTGTGTGTAACTCATTGGTAACATCACTTACTAACAGGTGTTGATAACGTTACCAACAGTAAGTTTATGGTTATCAACAGCTTATCCACAATGTGAATAAAAAGTGCCTATCAAATGTTGATACTGTGGATAAGCAATGTAACTAATTGATAATCAATAGTTTAATAAGTTAATAACTTTCCAAAAACTGTGGATAAACTCTATTTTTCTGTGGATAACGTGTTGATAACTAGACTTATCCACTTATCAACACTATAATAGTAATAGTAGGGGGTTTTTAAAAAGAGAATTGCTTATTATTTAATGTGTGAATAAGTTTTGATTTTGAAAAGAAAAAAAAATTTTGAAATGGATTTTGAAAGAATTTGATTTTTTATTTTGATCAGATTGCAGCACCTTGTATTCGAATTTCGTGAAGAGAATACTAAAATGTTATCGAACCTTAAATTTATTTTCCTATGCTTTCCTATAAAATGCTTCTTAATATTTTGATTTTGTTTTTGTGTACGAGTTGTTGTGCTTGTCAAGATCAATGCTACGAACCAGTAGAAACATTTTATCTAAGACCAATAGACAAATTAACAGGAGAAAATCTAGTAGATAAATATGATACACTTGAGGGAAATACATACTTAACTGACGAATTTGATAATCAAATAATAGGTGCAAGAGTCAATGAAAATGCTTGGTATGATTCTCTTTCCCCTTATTTAGTTGTATCAATACTCTATGACGAAAATGATACGTATAAACTTTGGTTGAAAGGAGTTTCTCTAGGGAGTTTTTCGCTAAAAACTAAAAAAGCTAAAAGAAATTTTACTGCTTGTTGCTCTTACAATAAAATAATAGATTTGAAATCTGAAGAACCTACAATTATTTTTACTAGGAAACCAGAAGAAAAAAATCAACCTTTTTACGAAGTTCAGTTTTAATAAAACTTGAAATAAAAAAAGCTAATCCATATAAAAATGGATTAGCTTTTTCAAAATTATAAAGTTAGAGTTTACAAAAATCAAAACTCATACAAACGCTGTCCAATATTCAGACGCAAACCCACTGAAAAAACAGTCGAACTCAAATCCCTTGCTACAAGCGCAGAAGTTTTGTTTCTCTGAATGACATCAGCATCTAAAAAAAGATTGTGATAAAGTTGATAAGTTGCTGTAAAACGACCGAATAGAATACTTGTTTCTATGCCTTGTCCGATTGTATTTCCGTATTCATTCGTATCATCTACATCTACATTTGAGATAAGAAGATTACTTCCCCAGTTGCTACCATTCGAATCTTCTCCTGTTTGTGCATAAATCAATTTTCCTGTAATATTGAGCCTCGGTATAGGTTGATAACGCAAAATGCCTAAAAACTCCATAAAATTAGCTCCCAATGGATGAGCAAGTGGCTGTCTGTAATGCACAAAATTAGAAAGCTGCTCATCAGAAGAGTGTGTATAAGTATAAGGACGAACAATATTTGTTTCTAATTGCAAATCTAAGTTTTTAATACTAGCAAAATCAATATAATTCAAACCCAACTGAATGCCATATTTATTTCCCCACCAACCATTATTATCTATCAGCTCGCCTATTTTCAATTCATCAAGAACAAATTGTCCATATAATTGAAAATCCTTCAAAACAAGCCATTTAAAATCTGCTCCCACAAGTGCATTATCCACACTACCAATTCCTTGCTCAACAGCACGATAAAAAATAAAAGGGTTGAGATACGTCAAATCAAAAGTATCATTTTTTCCTTGGTCTTTACGTCCATACGCAACACTCTCAAATACACCTAAATTAAATTTCTTAGAAAAATCAATACTCAAATGATGATAGATAACATATTTTTTTGGGTATAAAGTATTTGCACGCTGTACATCAGCCACCATTTGTGTATAAAGATTGGTATAATTGATTTTCCAAAATTTGGTTTGAAGTTTCAAGAATAAATGAGGAGCTGCAAAATCTGACAAAACAAGTGAACGATACCCATTTCCAATAAAATTTTTATCCTGTCCAAATTGTACATCAACTACTTTTGCTACATTAAAAGTAATATATCCTGTTGCTCTCAAAAAATCTACACCATTTTCTTTAAATGGTTTTGCAAAGGCTTCATTCGGTACTACAAAATTTTCTAAGGCACGATTAGGGCTAAGTGAATCAATTACATTCTGAACATAACGAGGAAAAACAGCCTGCGTTTCGGTTACAGAAGCATAAAAACCTATGCGACGAGCAACAACCCCATGAATTTCTGCACCTCTGGTATTCAAAGTTAGTAGTTCATCTCTAGTATTATCTTGTCCTACTCCTAGATGTAGTATTGGGTTTGCACGAATGACAAAATCTAATGCTCCTTTTTCCAATTTCATGTCATAATTATCATTCAGAAAAGAAAGAAAGTCAGGTTTTCTTTTATAAAAATATTTCAAAATTCCTTTCTGTTTTACACTGTCTTTTTTGGTAAATTCATAATTATCTGTCAGTAAATAATTGATGTTGAATTTATCAGATTGAGAATAATTCTTTGTACTATCCAATGCCAAAGAATCTGCGAAAAGCGCAATATTGTAACGAGAAAGTGGAAGTGTAGAGCTATGAAATGGCTTAAAAAATTTACCTCTTTTTATTTCATAGCGTTTCAAAATATGATAATAATCACTTTGATAAGGAACAAAACTAGAAGTATTGGTTTGGGCAAAACTGTTTTGAGTAATAAATAAAAAACTCAATAGTACAATCAGAAAAAGGGGAAGGTAAATCTTCATTAGATTAATTATTTTGGTTCTTCCGACAATTTAGCGATAATTTCTTAATTTAGCCTTTCTATGGATACTAACACAATAGCAATTTTATTAGGTTTTTCAGATTTTTCAGTAACGAAAATAGAATCTTCTCCACTTCGCTTAACTATTTATGGAGAAAGTAATTTAGCCGATTCTATTTGTCCTAATTGCTTGAAAAAGTGCAATAAAGTGACTTCTACTTCAGAACGTATTGTTCGTGACCGAAATATTTTAGACAAAGAGGTTTATTTACACTTAACTTCTCGTCAATTTCATTGTCAAGATTGTACTCGTTACTTTCAAGAAGTTTTTAGTTTTGTTTCTAAGCAAAAAAATCAAACTCATCGTTTGGAAAAATATCTTTATTTATGTTTGAAAGATAGCAGTTTCAAAGAAGTAGCTATCCGAGAAAACATACTTTGGGATGTTTTAGATGGTATTTTTAAAACCTATAGTAAACGTGAGATAAAAAAACACCTAGATTATTTTCCTCGACGTTTAGGTATTGATGAATTTGCTTACAAAAAAGGAAAAAAGGAATATGCTGTTGTTTTAGTAGATTTAGATACAGGTCAAGTTTGGGATATTTTAGAATACCGTAATAAAGAGTATTTAAAAGCCTATTTTTTATCCAAAGGCGAAGTTTTTTGTACTAGTATAGAAGTATTTTCTTGTGATATGTGGGAGGGATTTTCAAATACAGCAAAAGAAGTATTTCCTAACGCTGATGTAGTAATAGATCGCTTTCATTTTTTTCAGCATTGTAATAAAGTGCTAGATAGCATTCGTAAAGAATTACGACGAAAAGATGATAAAAACGTTCATTTCAAGCAAATAAAATGGCTTTTATACAAGGCATGGAAAGACCTTACTTATAAAGAAAGACGAGTTTTACTTAAAGCGTTTAGGTTTAGCTCAACGCTTAGACAGGTGTATTTTATGAAAGTGGAATTACAAAATATATTTAATACTGATTTGAGTAAACAAGAAGCTAAAAAACTACTAGACCAATGGATAGAAGAAGCTCAAAAAATAAATCATAAGGCTCTAAATAGATTTATAAATACGTTTAATTCTTGGAAAAATGATATTATTAATTTCTTCAAAGATAGATATTCTAACGGAATAGTAGAGGGAATTAATAATAAAATTAAGACCCTCAAAAGGAGTGGGTATGGGTTTAGAAACTTTCAAAATTTTAGATTGAGAATGATAGTCAAATTCATATAATCGCTAAAAAGTCGGAAGAGCCATTATTTTTTTATAAAATTCTATTTACAATGTTTTTTAATTAGTTCTTCTACTTCATTTTGGTCAGCTTCATTACCAAAGTCTTTATAGCCCAACTCATCAGCTTTGTTTAAGGCTTTGCAGGCTTTATCTAAATCCTTGATAGCAATATAATAGTAAGCTAAATGTTTGTAAGCATACGGATTAGTTGGGTCTAATTCTAAAGAAGTCATAATCATTTTTCGTCCTTCTTCATATTTTTTCAATTTAATCAAAGCAAGTCCTGCATTATTGTATGCATAAGGCTCTTTAGTATCTAGTTTAATCGTTTTTTCAGCTTCTTTAATCGCTTTTTTGTATTTTTTTACTCGCAGGTACTCATAGGTGAGTGTAGCTTGAGCTTCAAGAAGCTTATCATTATACTTTAGACTTTTTTTTAATTCTTTTATTGCTTTCTTATGGTTTCCTTGCTTTGAATATGTACGAGAATAAAGAAAGTGAATATCAGATAATAATTTTTTACGTATGGTTTTCTTTGATAAACTTAATGATTTATCCAAATTAATTAGCGTTTTCTCAAAATCATTTTTAGTATAATAAATGAAAGCAATTTCATAATAGATACCTGTATCTATAATATCTACTTTTGTCAAGAGACTTTCATAGAGCGTAATTATTTTATCATATTCTTTGATTTTTACCAAACTATCTACTTGCTTTTGTATTTCTCTAGCTTGTTCAGAGGATTTGATTTGAGCAAAACAATTTTGAAAAGAAAAAACTAATAATAAAACGAATAAATTTCTCATTATGATACTATTTATGAAATTAGATAAATTATAGCTTATAAAATCCCAAAAGTCTATTTTTTTTGAATCAAAAGACTGCTAAGATGTGATGAATCTTTTTTTATATATTCAAAACGAACACTTTTAGATAGATTTTGTAATTGATTTTCAAAGATAGCTTTTTCAACAGAATCTTTTTCTGAATCTGAGAAAAATTGAGGAACACAGTTTTTTATTTCTAATGGATAAACTAAAATACGATTTATCTTTTTACTTTGAATTTCAAATTCTAATAAAATACATCTATCTCTAAATTCTCCTTCTTGGTCAAAAACAAAATTACCCAAACTATAAAATACAGGTTTTTCGTTTACAAATTCTATGCTTTGAGTTACGTGTGGATGATGTCCGATAATGGCATCTGCACCTGCTAGAGTGAGCAAATGTGCTTCTTTTCGTTGTTCTGCTCTAGGTGAAAATTTATATTCTGTTCCCCAATGCAGTGAAATTATGATGATAGTTTGAGGTTCTTTTTGCTTTAATTGTTTTACTTTTTCTACTAATTCTTGTGTTCCCAACTGACAAATAGAAGGCTTTTCTTCCATTCTGTACCAATTTTCTAAAGGAACTCTGACGACAGAAAAAATAGCAATTTTAGTTTTTTCTTTATTACTTCCTTTTTCTATAAAAATAGGCTCACAACTTTCAGAATGTGTTTCTCCATATCCAATTCCTATAATTCCAGCTTTTTTTAAAGCATTAAAAGTATTTGAAAGTCCTTTTCTGTGGTGGTCGTTGGTGTGATTATTAGCTAAAAACAGATGTGTAAAACCTACTTTTTTGAGAGAATCAGCATAAGAACTCGGCGCACGAAAACTAAAACGCTTTGGGATAGGCGAACTTTCATTAGTAAGTGGACATTCTAAATTGGCTAGAATAAAATTATTTTCAGAATCATTATTAGACTGATATTCATCAAAAATAGGCTTCAAATTATCGAAGAGTGCAACAACTCCCTTTTTTTCTATTTCCACTCTCACTCCTCTGTCTAATAAAATATCTCCACCAAAAAGCAATTTGATAGGTTTGGAGTTAATTTCTTTTTTATCAGAATGAGGATTTTCTGTATTAGAATTTTGACAAGAAAAACAGAGAAATAAACCTAAAAATAAAATTACGAAGTATTTTTGTAAAATGTATTTGAAAAAAAAAACTTCATTTCTCTGTGAACTCTGTGTTTTAAAAATCTTCTGCCCTTGTTGGTGTTTTAGCACAGCGACACCAACAAGCAATAAATGATACATTTACTTTTTCTTTTTATAAAGAATAGCAAAAATTTCGAACATAAAACCAGCAAAAGTAACAATAGGACCTAGTGTAAGTCCCAAAAATCCGAAGCCGTGTTGAGCATCTTCCATTGCCATAATTGTAAAACCGAGAGTAATAATAATTACACCAGCAATCATCATGATATAATTGATTTTTTCGAAGGCAAAAGCAGGATTTTGTACAATTTCTATCTTTTCTGTCTTTTGAACAGGTTTTTTGTTAGGGTCAGGTTTTTGGTATTCCATTTTATATAAATTTAGAATTGAGATTTTAGAAATTAGAATTGAAAGCCAGAATGAGAAATAATAATTGAATTGTAATTTACTTCTAAATTCTAATTTTTGAATTCTGACTTTGTTTAGATGCTTGAAGCGTATTAAATAAAAGAGCTGTTACGGTCATTGGTCCTACTCCTCCTGGAACAGGTGTAATAAACGAACATTTAGGAGCTACTTCATCAAATTTTACATCTCCTTTGAGTGCAAAACCCGATTTTTTGCTTGCATCTGGAACTCGTGTAGTTCCTACATCAATAACGATTGCACCTTCTTTTACCATATCTGCTGTTACAAATTCAGGTTTTCCGATGGCTGCAATGATAATATCTGCTTGTAGTGAAATTTCTTTTAAATTTTTGGTTCTGCTATGTGTCAGTGTAACGGTACAGTTTCCTATTTTTTCGTTACGAGCTAACAAAATACTCATTGGCGAACCTACAATATTACTTCTACCAATAACAACAGCATGTTTTCCAGAAGTTTCTATATTATATTGTTCTAACAGTTTTACGATTCCGAAAGGTGTTGCAGGCAAATAACAAGGCAAACCCAAAACCATTTTACCAATATTAGAAGGATGAAAACCATCGACATCTTTTTCTGGTAAAATAGCTAATGTTATTTTATCAGCATCAATATGATTAGGTAGAGGAAGTTGAACAATAAAACCATCAATATCATCATTTTGATTAAAATCTTCTACAATTTTCAATAATTCCTCTTCTGTAATGGTAGCAGGAAGATTTTTGAGAGTAGAAGCAAAACCAATTTGTTCGCATGATTTAACTTTATTAGCTACATAAGTCTGACTAGCTCCGTCTTCGCCTACTAAAATAGCTGCAAGATGAGGTGTTTTGAATCCTTTTTCTTTGCGTGCTGCTACTTCAATAGCAAGTTCTTTTTTGAGAAGTTCGGCTGTATTTTTTCCGTCTATTAATTGCATATAGTTGGGTAGGAATTTCTTCTTAGATAAGAATTAAGTGTTAAATATGGGTGTAGTGCAAAAAGTATGATAGGTATTTTGTCTTTGGATAAGAACACCAACAACTACTATTTTTTTTATTTAAAAAAAATAGTTTGTCTCACCTTATTTTAGTTAATTTTTGGAAGGGTTTATCCAAATCATTTTTAAGAGTGAAGTCAATTTAGATTTTAATTCTCTTCTATCAACAATGAAATCTAAAAATCCATGTTCTTGTACAAATTCTGCTGTTTGAAACCCTTTAGGAAGGTCTTTTCCGATAGTTTCACGAATTACTCTAGGACCAGCAAAACCAATAAGTGAATTGGGTTCAGCAATATTAAAATCTCCTAACATAGCAAAACTTGCTGTTACTCCTCCTGTTGTTGGATTGGTAAGAAGAGAAATATAAGGAATTTTGGCTTCTGAAAGTAGAGCTAATTTAGCTGAAGTTTTTGCCATTTGCATAAGTGAAAAACCTGCCTCCATCATACGTGCACCACCTGATTGTGAAATGACAAGTAAAGGAATTCGGTTTTCAAGGCAATAATCAGCAGCACGAGCAATTTTTTCTCCTACGACTGCACCCATAGAGCCTCCAATGTATTTAAAATTCATGGCTGTTACCATAAAATCAATTCCATTCATTTTGCCATACGCACTTTGGGCCGCTTCATTTACGCCTGATTTTGCATTGGCTTCATTGATACGTTGTTCATACGTTTTGGTATCCTTGAAACTTAGAGGGTTTAGAGGAGTAAGATTTGTATTTATCTCTGTGTAATTACCCTCATCAAATAAAATCTCAAAATATTGTGTTGGAGTGATAGTTAAGTGATAATTGTCATCTGGACAAACCCAATTATTTTCTCTCAATTCCTTTTTGAGAATAATTGTTCCACTTGGTGTTTTGAACCACATATTTGGAGAATCACGCTTTTCGTTTGTAGGCGTAGTAATATTTTTGCTTTTTCGATGAAACCAAGACATAGTAGGGTAATTTTTTAGTTGAATGATTACAGGGAATCGAAAGACAAAGTTAAACAATTCTACCTAAAAATAAATCTTTCAAAAATAGAATATCTTTATAGTCAGTAAAATCATTTTTTGTATTGATTTTTTACACCAAACTAAATGTTTTTTTATGGAGCTTTGAAGATTACAGAAAAATAGAATCATTCTAAATTACCTTAAAATCCCATCAATTCTATCTTTAAATTATCAAAATCAGGACTTTCTTTGCAAATTTGTTATGCAAACCGACTAAATTTGTTGTTTCGCTCTATTTATTGTCTTTACAATTCTTTATATTTCATTTCTTAGGAAAGCTGTCAGATTTATTCTAGTGTTTAGAATTCAGTTTTTAAACAAAAATTAGAACAAGAAATTAAGACAATAACTACACATTAAATTAGATATTCATTATATAGCCCTTTTTTTATGCAACAACTCGAAATTTTTACTTCCATTTTTCAAATTATGTTCTTCGTTGCAGCCCTTTTGGTTACAGCAGGCATAATTTTCAGTCGTTATAAATATATTCGACGCAATATCGAATTAGGTAAGTCTTGGAAAGGGGAACATAATCCTGCCGAACGTTTACGTTTGATGATTTTGATTGCCTTCGGACAGAAAAAAATGTTTGCACGTCCAACTATAGGATTGATGCACTTTGTCATTTATGCAGGTTTTCTTTTGATTAATATCGAAATCTTAGAAATTGTCATTGATGGCATTACAGGGCATCACCGTATTTTTTCTCCTTTATTTGGAGCGACCATTTATCAAATTTTAGTTGGCTTTTTTGAGCTAATGGCATTAGGTGTTTTGGTAACTTGTGTTATTTTCTTGATTCGTAGAAACATAATTAAAGTAGAGCGTTTTGATAAACCTGAAATGAAAGGCTGGGCGCATCTTGATGCTAATCTTATTCTTATTTTTGAGATTGTATTGATGTTTTTTCTATTTACAATGAATGCAACAGATTCAATCCTACAAGAACAAGCGTATAATTTAGCAAAAGAAGGCTTCCCTTTGGGAGACACTGCACATTATAAAGTTTTTGATACGCCTCTACGTTTCTTGGTAAGTCAAGTACTTATTCCACTTTATGATGGACTTACAACAACTCAACTTGTCTTGTTAGAACGTGCTGCTTGGTGGTTTCATATTATCGGAATTATGGGTTTTGCTGTTTATGTAACTTACTCAAAGCACCTTCATATTTTCCTTGCTTTCCCAAATGTTTACTTTACTCGTTTGAAACCTGCTGGAGAAATGAATAATATGCCTTCTATTACTAAAGAAGTCAAAATTACAATGGGAATGGAAGAACCAGCAGCAGATGCAGGTATGGAAGACGAAATTCCTTCATTCGGAGCAAAAGATGTTACTGATTTGACATGGAGAAATATTTTAGATGCTTATACATGTACACAATGTGGACGTTGTACAGATGTTTGTCCTGCAAATATGACAGGTAAAAAATTATCTCCTCGTAAGATTGTCATGAATGTTCGTCAGCGTGCTGATGAAATTGGACAACGTATGGATGAAATGGGCGAGTATTACAAACCAGATGACAAAATGTTGTATGGCGATTATGTAAGCAAAGAAGAACTGATGGCATGTACTTCGTGTAATGCGTGTGTAGATGCTTGTCCTGTAAATATTAATCCATTAGAGCCAATTTTAGAAATGCGTCGTTATGTAGCCATGGAAGAAGCTGATGTTCCTGATGCGTGGAAAGCAATGCTTACAAATGTAGGAAATAATGGTGCGCCTTGGGCGTTTGCGCCAACAGAGCGTTTTAAATGGGCTGATGAATTGAAAAACAGTAACCAGTAAGTAGTTACCAGTAATCAGTTAATGCAATTTCTAGTAAAATTAAAACTTTGTCAATAGTCAGTAATCTGACTTTGACAATAGTTTCTAAAAATAAAGATTTAATCAAGACCCTAAGGGTTTTTAAAACCCTTAGGGTCTAAAAAAACATAAAAATATATGAGCGAAGAAACATTAAAAATTCCTACAATGGCAGAAATGACTGCTGAAGGAAAATCTCCAGAAATATTATTTTGGGTAGGCTGTGCAGGTTCGTATGACGACCGTTATAAAGCTGTTACTCGTGCAATGATTCGTATTCTGAATAAAGCCAATATCAATTTTGCTGTTTTAGGAACGGAGGAAAGCTGTACTGGCGACCCTGCTCGTCGTGCTGGTGATGAGTTTACATTTCAGATGCAAGCAGCCATGAATATTGAAGTGTTGAATAATTACAATATCAAAAACATTGTTACGGCTTGTCCTCATTGTTTCAATACTTTGAAAAATGAATACCCAGAATTGGGTGGAAACTATGATGTTATTCATCATTCTCAGTATCTTCAAAAGCTAATCAACGAAGGTAAAGTAAAATTTGGAGGAGGAGAGTTTAAAGGAAAACGAATTACGTATCACGATTCTTGTTATTTGGGTCGTGCTAATGATATTTATGAAGCTCCTCGTGAAGTTTTGGAAAAACTAGATGCCGAACTTGTAGAAATGAAGCGTTGTAAGTCTAAAGGGCTTTGTTGTGGTGCAGGTGGAGCGCAAATGTTTAAAGATGCTGAAAAGGGCAAAAAAGAAGTCAATATCGAACGTGCAGAAGAAGCTGTCGCAGCTCGTCCAGATTATGTAGCTGTGGGTTGTCCTTTTTGCATGACAATGATGGGAGATGGAATCAAACACTTTAATAAAGAAAAAGAAATCAAGGTTTTAGACCTTTCTGAATTTATTGTGGGAGCGCAGGATTTGTAATTTTAGTATTTTTTAATTAAAAGACGAAGTACTCTTTATTTTCAAAATAAAGAGTACTTTTTTTATCTACATTGTTTTTTTCTATTCTATGTCTAAAAATAAAATTTTTGTGAATACATTTCTATTCAAATTATTGGTTGTTCTACGAAACTGACTTTATTTATTAGACTTTATTACGATAATTTTTGATAGGTTATTCTTGTCTTTACCCTTAAATTATGAATACCACACGCAATTTCCATGACTTGGTCTCTTACCTCTTCTCCCCACAATCGGATTTCATCTAAGACAATTCTAAGTCTTTTTACTCCTGCTATGCTGTGTTCTGCACGTACTCTACGACTAGACTTTTTACTATTTTCAGCCTTGTCCTGCTCCGATAATTCTTTTCCTCTAGGCTTTTTTTTGGGTTGCTCAATAAGGACACCTTTAGGTCTATGACCTTGATAACCAGTATCTTGATGAAGAATAGTTCCCTCAGGAAAGGTAATATCATCTTCTTCTAATAAACGTTTATCGTGTACTTTTCCTGTTTCTGTATCTCCTAAAAAAACTACCTCTTGATGTTTATCTGTAACTAAAGTATTTTTTATAGTGTGCTTTTTTTTTTCCACTATATACTTCTTTTTGAGCTTTGTAATCGGAGGGACGAGGAATTTCACGTTCGCTTCCATCTACCCATAACTCTAAGGCTTTACCTGCTTCTTCAACACGATCTGCAAGTTTTATTGTCCATTCCGATTCATTTCTTGCAGGCAATACATTAATTTTTCTTAAACTTTCTTTTAAAATGGGAAGAAGGCTGTTAATCCATTGATTAACTTTTCCTTGAGAAACATCAAAAGTAAGAGCTAAAGATTCCTGTAAAGGGTTGTTTTTCAAGTAGTAAAGGATAAAAAAAAGTTTCATTTCACTACCTTTTAGTTGTATTTTTGCGTGTTCTCGGAAGGTGGGCTTATTTCTAGCCTTTCCTTTGAGGTCATAATACATATAATGTTTTTCCCAAAGTGGAGAAAAAGTAGCTAATAACTCATCAAACTCTTTGATAGTCAAGCTAGTAAGAGCCATAAAAGGCTTTTCTTTTTTACGTAAGTTAGGTAAATCAATCATAAAGTAAGGATAAAATGACCGCTAATATAATAAAATTTACGTTTTAAAGTCTATTAAGTTAAAGTACCAACATAATTTTTAGGTATAATTTGATTTTGCTATAAAAGAGCTATTTCTAAATCAATTTCACAGACATGAGATAAGTATTAAAAACGGTCAAAGAATTAATTAATTAGATTGATTCTACATAATTTTCACAATGAAAAAACAACCCTTTCATTTTGAAAAGAAAGTAACCATAAAAATAGAATTAAAATAAAAAATAAAAAAATAATTTTCACCTAAAAACAACCTTAGATTATCAAATAAGGTAGTTTTGATAGTTTTTTAGAAAAGTTATTAAAAAAATAGTATAATTAATCTGAGTTGGCAAACAGATTGAATTATAGTAAATAAGTTTTACAAAAAGATGTAAAAAAGACATTTTAAATATTTACTCATCAAGATTTTTGTTTGTAGTTTCTTTTAGTAGCTACACTATTTTTATCAAAATCTTATTTTTTGTGAGTGTTTGTTTTGATTTCATACTAAAATCATAGCAAACTAAAATCCTAAGAAAATCTAGAAAGAAAGTCGTTAGTTAGTGTTCTGAAATAAAGAACAAATTTTTAGCAACTGATAATTTTTATACTTTCTTTTCAAAGATGACCAAGTCATTTGATTTTCTGAACAGTTTAAGTAGTAAGTAAAGTAAGTAAGTGGACAAAAAATACCTTTTCTATTTAGAAAAGGTTTTTTTATTCATTTTTTTGAAAAAAGTTAGATAAATCATTTAAAAAAAATCTTTACAAGGTCTTTCAATGCTTATTTTTGACTGTCAAGTTCTTATGAGAAATTTATTCCTTAACTTCTTGTAAAGAATGACTCTACAAATTCTTTTTTATTAAAAATCTGCAAATCTTCTACTTTTTCACCTACACCAATATATTTTACAGGAATTTTGAATTGGTCAGAAATTCCGATTACTACACCTCCCTTTGCTGTTCCATCCAATTTTGTGATGGCAAGTGAAGTTACTTTAGTAGCTTTGGTAAACTCCTGTGCTTGTAGAAAGGCATTTTGTCCTGTACTTCCATCCAAAACTAACATAACTTCGTGTGGTGCATCTGGAATATGTTTATCAATTACTTTGTGAACTTTTCCTAATTCGTTCATCAAATTTACCTTTGTATGTAAACGTCCAGCCGTATCAATGATTACAATATCTACACCTTGTCTAATTCCCTCTTCTACAGTTTCATAAGCGACAGTCGCAGGATGGACATTCATTCCTTTTGAAATAACAGGAACATCTATTCTACGTCCCCATTCGATAAGCTGATCAACAGCAGCAGCACGAAATGTATCAGCAGCACCTAGTAATACTTTTTTGCCAGATGCTTTATATTTGGCAGCCAGTTTTCCGATAGTGGTGGTTTTTCCTACTCCATTTACTCCCACAACTAACAAAACATAAGGTTTTATATTACTTGGAAGGTCATAATTTTCTACATCAGAAGAATTATTTTCTGCTAAAAGAGCAGCTATTTCTTCTCTCAAAATTTTATCTAGCTCACCTGTAGTAGTATATTTATCTTCAGCAACACGCTTTTCGATACGATTGATAATTTTGATAGTCGTTTCAACACCTACGTCAGAAGCAACTAAAATATTTTCAAGTTCGTCCAAAACATCGTCATCGACTTTTGATTTGCCTGCAATGGCTTTTCCAATTTTATCAAAAAAGTTAGATTTTGATTTTTCAAGACCTTTGTCTAGAGTTTGTTTTTGTTCTTTGGTAAAAAATTTCTTGAAAATAGACATACTGTTGTTCGAAATAGGTGGAGAAGAAGTGAGTTAAAACCAAAATACTAAAAGTTTTGATTTAGTATTGAAATACAAAAATACAGATTTGTATTCAGACTTTCCATACTCTTGGCTTAGAAAGTGATAAGAATAGAAAAGTATTTTAACAAAACTTTAGTAAAGTAAAGAAAATGAAAAAAAGCCCCTAAAAAACATTTCTGTAACGGGACTTTTTAGTCTTTTGCTTTGAGAAATACCATTGTAGGGACTATTGAAGTATTGATAAACTGAAAAGCTATTTTATAATTATTAAATTATAAAGAATAACATTTAGCTTTTACGGTTTAATACTTCTTGTACCATTTGTTCAGGAACGATTTCTTCCTTGAATGTATAAGCTCCAGTTTTTTCCGAACGAATAGTACGGATTACTTTAGCGTATTTTTGAGTACCTTCTTTTTTCAGGGTTGCTACTACTTTCTTAGCCATAATAGTTAAACTTAAATGAGTGAATACTAAATAGCTTGACTATCTAATATGATTAAAATTAATGAAAGATAAGATAATAAAAATTACTTAATCTCTCTGTGCATCGTATGTTTTTTAAGGATTGGGTTGTATTTTTTCAACTCCAAACGCTCAGTTACGTTTTTACGATTTTTTGTAGTGATATAACGAGAAGTACCAGGAACGCCAGACGTTTTGTGTTCCATACATTCCAAAATCACTTGTACTCGGTTGCCTTTCTTAGCCATGATAATAATAAATTAACTTCTGAAGTTTTCAAAATAAAAATTAGATGAAATTTCAAAAGTAGAGATGTAAAGTTATATTCTAAATTAAGATGCTTAAAACAAATTTTGCTTAAAAATTAGGACTATTTACCCTTAATTTTTACAATTTTGTTTTTTTTTAATAAAATATTAAAAAAATAAGCAAATCAAATTGTTGAGCCTATGCTTCTTGAGCAGGCTTTAAAAAACTTTTGTGCAAATGTCCTTTTGCTACTGCTTTACGCATTGTAGGAAGGATTCCGTTTTTACTGATAGTACGGATTGCAGAAGTAGAAACTTTCAAAGTAACGAAACGATCTTCTTCAGCGATATAAAAACGTTTTTTCTGCAAGTTTGGATAAAAACAACGTTTAGTTTTGTTGTTCGCATGAGAAACATTGTTTCCTGTTTGCGTTTTTTTGCCAGTGATGTCACACACTCGTGCCATAATGAATAAAATTTATAGTAAAACAAAAAATATTTATATTAATATGGTTTTTGTTTTTCTAAGTTGTAAATATAAATGAAATACGAGTTGTATTTTTGTTAATAAAAGAGAGAGAGTTTTTATAGAAAATGAATGCAAATTAATAGTAGAAAAACAGCTTTTAAGAAGTTGCATCGTATCTAAAAAGTTATTTATCTAGCAATTACTCAAACTCTTATCTATAATAATAATTAAGAATATTGAATTACAGATTTATTTATCTGAATTTAATTTGCTGAGAAGGCTCATTTTCAGTTCTTTACTCTTTTGAATAGAATTGCAAAGGTAAATCCTTTTTTTGTGAATTGCAATTATTAAAAAGAAAAATTCTTGCAGATTTTGCAATCTGTATAAAATTTATACAAAGATAAGTGTTTTTTAGAGTCTCTATGAAAATGAGTATATATGCTAGGTTAATCACATCTAAAAACGAAGGTTTTTGTATAAAAAAATAAAATTCTGAAATTTGTAGGAAAAAGCATGCCTTTTCTAAAAATAGTTATTCATTTATTTCATATAATTCCTATTGAACAGGAAAAGATACGTCTTTTCCTTACAAAACACCTAAATCAAGTGTGATTAACCACTTAGAGAATCAATTATTGATTTTTTTAGGTGCTTTTTTGTATATTGATTTTTCTATCAACTCTTCTAAAATTAAAAAAATATTAGAACAAACTACTCAATCTTCATGAACAGATTCTAATCAAAGCACTAAATTATTCAATATTTTCATCGTAAAAAAATGCTTGCTAATAGAATTTGGAGAGATTTAAAGTTATAAAAATGAGTTTTTACACAAAATTGCTCGAAAATTGTTTAGTAATAGTTATAAATCAACTACAAATCAATCTAAAAAAAATACAGAAAGTAAATTTCTAATCCACTAGATTTTGATACATAGCATAATTAGTAATACAATGAAGGATATAATGAAGAGTATAATGAAACTGCTTTTTTGTAAAACAATAGTTGCAATTTTGCTAATCATTTGTTGTGCAGCTTGTAGTACAGATGAAACAAAATATACAGAAGGTATGACCACAACAATGCCGTCTGATACAATTTTGACGACATCAAAACCTAATAATTCTAATACAACAAGTACACAAAAAGAGAGTGATAGTGTTTCATTTGCTGCTTATAATGATTCTGTCGAAACTGTTCTTAATAACTTGGAGGTAAGCGAAGCACAAGCTCAAGAGCTTTCAGAGTCAATGAGTAAAATGATAGAAAAAGCTCAAAGTCTTCAAAAAAACAATCAAAGCCAAGAAGGAAATAGAGGAATAAATAATTTTGAAACCTTCAAAAAAGACTCTCCAAAAGATTTGAGTACCTATTTGTATATGAAAGTAGATTCTTTTCCTCAAAATTTATTACCCCAAAACACCAAAAATTTATACATAGGAGCAGCCACAGAAGATGAAGAACAGTATTTATATGGTCTCAATAGTGACGGAAAACTAGAAAAAATAGCCAAGCTTCCTACTGATTTCAAGTTTAATCCTCACAAAAAAACAGAATCCTATTATAGAGATGGGAGAATTTTTATTTGTTCGGAACAAAGCTATAAAGCAACTATTATTTGTGGAATATTTAATTTTGATTTAGTGGCAAACAGCCTTACTTTGGAAGACCAAACAGCAAGTGATTTGTCGGTAGAATCTATCTCAAAAGCACAAAAAGCAGTAGAACAAGGAAATATCATCGAAGCTGTAGGTTTTTATGAACAAGTTGCATACCCTCATAATTATATGCAGGTAGAAACCGAAACTATTCAGTTATTCAAAAAAACGTATTCTGTTTTGGAAAGACTAGAAAAAGAAAAGAAATATGATTCTGCAACACTCATTTTGGAAAGTGTTTTTGAGTTTTGGGGAACAGAGTTTTTATTGAATATCGAAACACCACAACAATTACAAGAACTTTTCAAAAATAATAACTTCGAACTTTCTCAAAAAGAATATATTCAGATTTTGGAAAAGTATGGAAGTCTTCTTCTTCAATCTAAAAAGTATCTTGATGCAGTAGAAATAAATAAAAAACTAACTCAAATTACACCCACTTCTGCTCTTGCTTATCTACAACTTGGAAATGCTTATTATAATCTGGAACGCCTACAAGACAGCCAAAATGCCTATAAAAAATACAAAGAAATTATAACTAAAACAGGTCAAAAAATAGATAAAGCAACACTAGAACAAATTGAAAAAAGATTGAATGAAAAGTAAGTTATGATGTTGTTGGTGTCGCTTCACTAAAATACCAACAAGGGCATCTAATCAAATCTCGTTGACGGCGAAGCCTCAACGACGGTTAATTTTTTGTATCTAGGAATGAAGAGCAATGAATTTATCAATATTTTCATCTGTCAATAATCCTACATTTTGGGTAATTTTTTCGATATCCCAGTTCCACCATTTTATCTTTAATAACGCCTCAATTTGAATTTCTGAAAATCGTTTTCGGATAACTTTTGCAGGATTTCCACCTACAATACTGTACGGTTCTACATCGCTAGTTACGGTTGAATTGGCTGCTATAATTGCACCATTACCTACTTTTATTCCTGCCATTAGTGTTGCATTGTAGCCAATCCACACATCATTCTGAATTTCTAAATCTCCTTTATAGGGATAGGTTTTGCCTTCCATTGCACCAGCCCAGTCTTTTCCAAAAATAGCGAAAGGATACGAAGTAATTGCTTTTGTGAGATGATTTGCACCATTCATAATAAACTTTGTATCAGAGGCAATCATACAAAACTTACCAATAATGAGCTTATCGCCACTAAAATCGAATAAATATTTTACATTTTTCTCAAAATTATTGACATCTTCAAAATCATCATAATAGGTATAATCACCCACAATAATATTTGGATTTTTGATAATGTTTTTCAAAAAGCAAAGTCTTTCGTAGCCTTCTAAAGGAAAAACAGCATTTTTATTTGGTATATTTGGGTTCATTTGATAAAGTAGAGTTGATTTGTAATTTTAAAATAATAACCTGAAATGTTTGAAAAAAGAATCTTGTCTTTTATTCCTTTTCTATTCTTTATGGCTAATTTTTTTAGCCTTGTTTCAATTTGGATAGGGGATTTGTTTTCGCATTTTAGAATATTTTGGGTGGTTTTTAGTATTATTTTCTTGATTATTTATATCATTCTTTTTAATCGGAAAAAAGTTGATTTCAAAGTTTTAATAAGCATTTTTGCGTCATTATTTATCAACTTATTTAGCTCTTATTCATTTTGGACAAATTCTCAAACCTATGAATATCTATTTTTTGGAAGTCCTACAGTTGTGGAATATTCTAAAAAGGTAAAGAAAGAAATAGAAAATGATACGACTGTAAATAGTTTACTTTTGATCAATGTGCTTAGTTCAAATACAAATTATGAAAAAGTAAGAGAATTAATCAAAAATACAGATGCTGATTTTGTTGTAATAATAGAATTAAATCAAAAATGGGAAGACGAATTAAAAAAAATAAAAACAGATTACCCTTATAAATTTACAGAAGTGAGAGAGGATAATTTTGGAATGGGAATTTATTCAAAAGAAAAATATCAAGACACATCAAAAATTAGGTTATCTACTCATATTTTTGAAGTCAAAAATTTAGAAAAACAAGTGGAGAGCATATTAGAAACAACTAAAAACCTGCCTATTGAAATACAAATCACGACTAAAAATAATTATACCTTTTTTATAAGTCATCCAATGCCTCCTATTAGTATTAATGCTTATCGAAATAGAAATAATAAACTAGACCAAATAAGTGAAATTCTTTCTAAATTAAATTCAAAAGTAATTTTTGTAGGCGATCTCAACTGCTCTCCTTTCTCTTCCGACTATAAAAAATTTCTAAAACAATCAAGTCTAAAAGATTCTCAAGAAAACTTTGGCTTTCAACCGACGTGGAATAGTTCTTTTCCATTTTTGATGCAAACACAATTAGACCACGTTTGGCATTCTGAAGGTATTGAAATTTTACATAGACAAACACTTCCTATTGAAGGCTCTGACCATAAAGCCGTTTTGGTGGTTTTTAGGTAAATTACATGATAGCTACTAATTTATCCATTACAAAATCATAAATTCCCAAAAAGCGAACGATAGCAATTATAATAATTCCTATCAAAATACTTCGTATCCAATAATTTGCCTTTGGGTGTCCGACGGCAAACTTAGCTGCCCACATTGCACCAATCATCTGAGCAACAGAAAGCGTAAGACCAGCAATCCATTCTATTTGTCCATTCCAAATAAAGATAGTAAAAGCAGGAATAGTGAGAAGAAGTGTTAGTAAAAGTTTGACAGCATTGGCATTTGTAAGCGTATAATTTGTTACTGACATCAAGACTACAAGCATAATCACACCCACACCAGCTTGAATAAAACCACCATAAAAACCAATAGCTAAGAAAATAATCATGAGCCAAGGCAAAGCCAATTCTTTGGTGTTTTTGTTTTCTTCTACCCATTTTTTAGGATTATTCAAGACCAAAAAAAGCATAAAAACCATCACACCACCAATAACACGACTAAGCCAAATTTCATTTGATTTACCTACTTCTACGGCTGCATAAGCACCAAGAGCAGAACCAATAACCGTAGGAATGGCAATCTTCCAAACACCTTTAAAATCTGTTTTTCCACTCTTCAAAAAAGTACGAAGACCAACCAAAACTTGAAAGGTAACACCTACTCTATTTGTACCATTTGCCATTCCGACAGGCAAACCAGCAGCCACAGAAAGTGCCGTAATCGTCAAGATTGAGCCGTTTCCTGCTAAAGTATTGATAATTCCTGCTAAAAATCCAGCAGCTAATAAGACCAAATAGACCCAAATTGTATATTCCATTTTTTACAGTTATCAATTACCAGTAAAACAGTTACCAGTAATTAGTAAATAATAATTGGTAACAGTGAGTAGTTATGTTGTTGATTTTCTCATTTTCTATTCCCTAATTCCTATCTCCTAATTTCTACTTATTCAACAGACTCATTTTTAATTTTATTCTTGTGAGTTCTTGTTTTGTATTCAATGGAAAGTCATTTTTCATAATCCAATCGTAATATGAAGATTCTTTTGTCAAAACATCTTCAATTTTCTTGTCTTTGTGTTTCCCAAAAGCAAAAACAGCTTCATTTTTATCATTATAAACCATTCGACCAGCCAAATCAATACGATTCGAAAAACTTAGTTGGTGCAAGGCTTCCATATCATTTTTGACAGGAACAGTAACATTTCCTAGACTGTCTTTGTGTTCTTGATTTTCGTATCTTTTGACCTGCTCTTCCAAAATCCCAACACATGCCATTGTATCTACTTCTGCACTATGCGCTCCTTCTAATTCTTTATCACAATAAAATTTATAGGCTGCCGAAAGTGTGCGAGGTTCCATCATGTGATAGATTCTTTGCAAATCAACAAGTTTACGATTCGAAATATCAAAATCTACTCCTGCTCTCAAAAACTCTTCGACAAGCATCGGAACATCAAAACGCATAATATTAAAACCAGCCAAATCACAGCCTTTCAAAATACTTGCAAATGTCTTTGCCATTTGTTTGAAAGTAGGTGCATCTTTTACATCTTCATCACTAATTCCATGTATTTTTGTAGTAATTTCTGGAATTGGAACAGTTGGATTTATTTTGTGTGTATGAACTTCTTTTTCGCCATTGGGCATCAATTTTACAATAGAAATTTCTACAATACGGTCTTTTATGGTGTCGATTCCTGTTGCTTCTAAGTCAAAGAAAGCTAACGGATTTTTGAGGTTGAGATTCATAATTAAAGAATAAGGCTAGATTTTGAAGTAATTAGACAACACATAAAACATTTACAAAAACTTTATTAGTTATTTTTTGGAAATCAAAAATGATTCTGACAATAGTTTGAAAAAATGCTCTGTTTTTTGTGAATATGTTCTTTTGAACAAAAGTAAGAAAATATTAACAAGTCTTTTGAAATTTAATAATTTTAAAAGGAATTTATGGATAATTCGAATAAAATAAATTATGCAAGATACAAAACGACTTTCCAGATTAACAGCAATTTTACTTCATTTGCAAACCAAAAGAATTTTGAATGCGTCTGAACTATCAGAGAAATTTTCGGTCAGCAAAAGAACCATTTATAGAGATATAAAAGCCTTAGAACACGCTGGAGTTCCTATTTTTACAGAAGAAGGAAAAGGTTATTCGTTAGTAGATGGTTATACAATTCCTCCTGTTATGTTTACAGAAAGTGAAGCAAATGCACTCATTACGGCAGAAAAATTGATTTTGAAAAATAAAGATTCTTCTTTCATAAAAGAATATACAGAAGCCATAAACAAGGTAAAATCAGTCTTGAAAAATCATACAAAAGACAAAGTAAATTTACTTTCTGATAGAATTCAGTTTCGATATAATCTTCAAAATGACAAGACAAGTAATTATTTATCAGCACTACAACTCGCCATAACAAATAATACACTTTGTAAAATTGAATATTCTACATTAGAAAAAAATAAAATAACACTACGACAAATAGAACCTTTTGCAATGTATAGCACACAAGAAAACTGGTTGTTGATTGCTTTTTGTAGATTGAGAAACGAATTTAGAGCTTTTAGATTAGATAAAATTCAACAATTAGAAGTTTTGAATGAAAAATTTGAACCTCATAACATGACACTTCAAGAGTATTTTGAAGAATGTAGAAAAAAATATTTTGATTCTTTGAAAAACTCTAATGAAGCCTTGACATAGGGCTGTCACTTGCTCACCTTAAATTTGTATTCAATCAATTTAAAAATCAATTACCTTTTAATTTAATCAAAATGAATACGCAAAAAATTGAAGCATTCGACGTTATAGGAATTTCTGTTTGTACAACCAATGAGAATGAGCAAGCAGCAAAAGATATTCCTGCACTTTGGGAGAAGTTTATGTCAGAATCTATCACAGAAAAAATTCCAAATAAAATATCAAATGATGTTTATTGTATTTATACCGAATATGAATCTGACCATACAAAACCTTATACTACTATTTTGGGCTGTAAAGTCAAGAGTTTGGAAAAAATACCTGATGGCATGATAAGTAAAAAAATAGCAACAACAGATTACCAAAAATTTATTGCAAAGGGAAATCTTCAAGAAGGAACTGTTTATAATAAATGGTTGGAAATTTGGAATAAAGATTTGGATAGAAAATTTACAAGTGATTTTGAAATCTATGGAGAAAAAGCTATGAATCCAGCTAATGCAGAAGTAGATATTTTTATTGCTGTTGAAAATTGATTTTATAAAAAACTACTTTGTCTTTTTTGTGTTTAGGTTTAAATAAGACTTTATGTCGGTTCTCTTGAGACTGACCTTTGTCTCATCACTTAGGTCAGTCCAATAAAACACGAAAGAATAACAAAATGAATCCATTCATATTAAATATAGAAAATATGGTTTGTCCACGCTGTGTTTTGGCAGTGAAAAACCTATGTCAAGAGTTGAATATTGAATTTGAGAAAGTAGAGTTAGGAAAAATTTATTTAAAAGAAAACCAAGAAATTTCGTTCAAAATAAAAGAAAAACTAAATCAAGAATTACAAAAAATAGGATTACAAATGATAGAGTCCGATAAAAAAAGTCTTATTAATTCTATCAAAACCACTATCATCAATCAAATTCATTATTCAGATAAAGCTTTAGAAATTAACTTCTCTGAATACCTTTCTGAAAAACTACATCACGAATATTCTTATCTAAGTCGTCTTTTTTCTGTGTCTGAAAGTATTACTATCGAAAAATATATTGCACTACAAAAAATAGAGAAAGCAAAAGAACTTATTTCTCTCAAAAAATACAGAATTAACGAAATAGCAAATCATCTGCATTATAAAAGCACTTCTCATTTTTCTACACAATTCAAAAAGGTAATAGGGCAAACTCCTTCTCAATATCAAAAAAAGGCTTTAAACAAACGTAAAACACTAGATACTTTATAAAAAAACAGTCAAAATAGTATAATTTTTTGTCAAAATTCTGAAAAACGGAAAGGGTTTGGTATCGTTTAGTAAAAGACAGAATAAATACAAAAAACAAATACTATGAAAACACTAGAACAAACCCAAATCAAGGAAAACACAAAAGAATATAGCATTCAAGGAATGACCTGCAAAAGTTGTGAAGCCAAAGTAAAAAAGGCTTTAGAAGCATTTTCACAAATAGAGAAAGCTGAAATTAGTGTCGAAAATGCTGATGGAACACTTTATTTTGATACTCCTATTTCCACCCAAGTTTTACAAGAAAAATTATCTGAAATAGGAAATTATACCATTACAGAAAAAAATAATGCTGATGAGATAATTTTTGAAGAAATAAAAGGAAGTTCTAATACTGTTGTTAGTGAAGAAATAGATTTGCCAACAAAATCATTTTCTACTTACAAACCTCTTTTTTTGATTGTTGGTTTTATTTTGGGAGTGAGTATTTTGGTTCAATATCCATTTACTGATTTTTTTCAAAATTTTTCTATGATGCTTTTGATGCGTCATTTTATGGCTGGATTCTTTATTGTCTTTGCCTTTTTCAAACTCCTTAATTTAGAAGGTTTTGCCAATTCTTACCAAATGTATGACATTGTAGCTGCTAGATGGAAAGGTTGGGGAAGAGTTTATCCCTTTGTAGAGCTAGGTTTGGGAGTTGCTTATCTGATAAATGTTTTTCCTTTTTATGTCAATCTAATTACGGTTATAGTTTTGGGAATTAGTAGTATTGGTGTAATCAAAAGTAATTTGGACAAAAAGAAAATCAAGTGTGCTTGTTTGGGAGATGTTTTTAATTTGCCGATGAGTACTGTTACCATTATTGAAGATTTATCAATGGTAGCAATGGCTTTGGTTATGCTTTTTGTGGTTTAGAATATATTCCAAACACAGAGTACAAATATACATTTACTTAGTTTCTATAAACTTCATTTCTGTATTTGTCGTATATACTATTTATATGACAAATACACATCATTTAGAAACTGAATTACATTCAGAATTTCTCAAACAAGGTAGAATAGATCCTATCACAGGGGAGGAAATTGAAGAGGGACATACTATCGTAATTTGTTCTGCTTGCAAATCTGCTTTTTTTATTGAAAGTTGGGAATATTTGGGACAAACGCATTGCAATCAAGCCGAAACTCTTTCAGAAATTCCAAAGTCTAAAACTTTAGTTTTAGAAGCCAAACCGTTAGATTATTTACCTTTTTTGTTTAGAAAAGGGCTTTATTTTGCCAAAACAGGAAAAGAAGGAACATTACAAATGTGGACTTATTTCGCAATGGTTTTATTAACTATGGCAGGAATAGGACTTATCACTGTTCTTATCGGCAGCTATATATCTGAATTTTTAGCTGTTGTATTTATGATTTTTCTAATCGTTTTTATTTCTAATCATATAAATAAGAAAGAGAAGGATAAAATTAGTACTCCTCATCCAAAAGAAACTAATTATATAGGTATTGACCACAAAAATCAGTCTCTACAAATAAAAAGAGGAAACGAAAAACAAAACCTTCCATTTAGTAAAATTGAACAGCTAGAATATTCTATAGACTATGTTTATCCTCTTTGCATTCTCACTTTAGAGATTATGATTGCCAACTTATCGAAGAAGAAATTAAATTATTATGCAAATATTAATCATAGTGATGTATCTGATTGGAGTAATTTTTTAGAAGAACTACCTTATAATTTAAAGGTATTACAGGTTTTGAGAGAAGAAAGTCAATTATAACTACTAATTTTTAGAATGACAAATACACATCATTTAGACAAAGAGCTACATTCAGAATTTCTCAAACAAGGTAGAATAGATCCAATTACAGGAGAAGAAATTGAAGAAGGACATACTATCGTAATTTGTTCTGCGTGCAAATCTGCTTTTTTTATTGAAAGTTGGGAATATTTGGGACAAACGCATTGCAATCAAACCGAAACTCTTTCAGAAATTCCGAAGCCTAAAAACATGTTTTTGAAAGCCAAACCATTGGAATACTTACCTTTTTTGTTTAAGAAAGGAAATCAAGATATAGATAATACGATTCATAGTTTAGTTGAAAATAGCATTATTGGTATTATAATGCTTCTTGTTGTTAGCGTCTTGCCTATGGTGTTTATTTTCGTACATCCTATTTGTGCTTTTATCTTTGCGTTGGGTATAGTGAGTGGTACATTAAGTTATTTTAGTAATAAAACCTCAAAACGGCTTATAGAACGAAAAATAAATCCTAAAAAAGCAACCCAAATTACGCTAAATACAAAAGCACAAGGAATTACGGTAAAGAAAAAAGATAAGATAAATACTTTTAAATTTGATGAAATACAAGAACTACGTTATTTTGTAGAATATATTTCTGATGCAGATGCGAGCAATTACAATCAATGTGCATTATCAATACGAATAATTACATCTGAAAATAAAGGAAAGATTTATTATACACTTCTAAAAACAGATGAGCTTTCTAAATGGAGTGAGTTTTTAGAAGAACTACCTTATAATTTAAAGGTATTACAGGTTTTGAGAGAAGAAAATCAATTATAACTACTAATTTTTAGAATGACAAATACACATCATTTAGAAACTGAATTACATTCAGAGTTTTTGAAACAAGGAAGAATAGACCCTATCACAGGAGAAGAAATTGAAGAGGGACATACTATCGTAATTTGTTCTGCTTGCAAATCTGCTTTTTTTATTGAAAGTTGGGAATATTTGGGACAAACGCACTGCAATCAAACCGAAACACTTGCCGAAATTCCGAAGCCTAAGAATATGTTTTTGAAAGCCAAACCGTTGGAATATTTGCCTTTTTTGTTTAAGAAAGGAAATCAAGATGTAGATAATACTATTCATTCTCTTTCTGAAAATGCCATCATATTAGGTCTTGTATTAGCTTTTATGACTGTATTAACTGTGCTTACTATATTTATTGGTAAGATGACACATCCTCTCGTAGGTCTGTTTTTTGTCATTGCATCTATAGGTTCAATAACTTATTTTCTCAATAAAAAAACTTCTAAGACATTCTTAAAACGAGAAATTAATCCAAATAGAGCCACACATATCGCTTTTGATATGAAAGCACAAGGAATTACGATTAAGAAAAAAACACAAAAAGAAACTATTAAATTTGATCAAATAGCACAGTTAAATTATTATGTAGAATATGTTTCTAATAGTGATTCAAACAATCAATGTGCATTATCAATAAGAATAGAAACGCCTTGGCGTAAAGGAACAACCTATTATACACTTTTACCAATAGAGGAAATACCAAAGTGGAGTGAGTTTTTGGAACAATTACCTTATAGTTTGAAGGTGATGAATGTGAAGTAAAAAACAACAAAAAATCCAATTCAAATGTATCTGAATTGGATTTTTGTTGATAAAATAATTTATTGATGATTACTCAATATTTTGAGCATCCAAAATCAAACGAGCTTGCATTCCTTGCATCAGTTTTAATTCATTATAATATTTATAGAATTTATAAAACTCGCCCATTTCTTCTTGAATAGCTTTTTGTTTGGCTTGATTTCCTTGATTCAAGATTTGATTAATAAGTGTTTCAGGCTCAGGATAATAACGCACTTGATAATCATCTCCTAACCCTGCACTGTTTGCTGCAATAGCAATAGCATCATCCAAATCTCCCAAAACATCCACCAACCCACGCTCTTTTGCATCAATACCTGTCCAAACTCGCCCTTCTGCATACTCTCTTAGTTTTTCTACTGGCATTTTTCGTCCTTGTGCAGCTTTTGAAGTAAAATCAATATATCCACGATTTACAGAATTTTGAATAATAGAATCTTCTGCTGCTGAAGGCTGACGAGTAGGATAACCCATATCTGCAAACTCTGCTGTTTTTACTCCATCAAATGTAACTCCGATTTTGTTTTCTGCAAATTTATCTATTCCGAAAAGCATTCCAAAAATTCCTATCGAACCTGTGATTGTATTTGGATGTGCCACAATCGTATCACATGCCATTGCCATATAATAACCACCCGAAGCAGCTACATCCGACATAGAAGCAATAATTGGTTTTTCTTGTTTGGCAAGCATTACTTCACGCCACATAATATCCGAAGCCAGCGCACTTCCACCACCCGAATTGATACGCAAAACAATCGCTTTTACTCGCTTGTCTTTACGAGCTTTTCGGATAGCTGCTGCGATAGCATCTCCTCCAATTTGTCCTGTTTCTCCTTGTCCATCAACAATATTTCCTTCTCCTACAATAATAGCAATTCTCTTGTCTGAACTACCTTCACGTTCAGTTTTTAGTGTTTTGATATATTTAGGAAGTGAAACAAAAGAAATTTTCTTTTTGCTAGTTGTTGTGTTCTCGTCAGTACTCTCATCACTACTTTCTTCTATTCCCAAAGCAGTCTTTATTTTGCTTTCTACTTGGTCGTAATAAAGTGTATCATTGACAAGTTTGTAGGTAATAGCATCTCCAGCTTCTCTGATTAACATTTTATCACTAATTTCTCGTAGTTCTGCTGCTGTGACTTTTCGTCCACTTTTTGTATTTGTGGCAGCTACATGATTCAAATAAGTATCATACAAAGAATTTAAATAAACACTTGTTTGTTCACGGTTTGCTTCACTCATTTCTTCCAAAATAAATGGCTCAACAGCAGATTTGAATGTTCCTACTTTATAGATTCTTGGCTCAATATCTAGTTTTTCAAGCATTTTTTTGAAGAATGGAATTTGAGAGAAAAAACCATTCATTTCTAAAGCACCTTGTGGATAAAGATAAATTTGGTCAGCCGTTGTAGCTAAATAATATCCTTTTTCACCATAATATTTACTGTACGCATAGATAAATTTATCAGAAGTTTTGAAGTCTAAAAGTGCAGCATGAATCTCTTCCAACATCGCAAAACCAACAGGAACATCTGTTACATCTAAATAAATTCCTTTGATATTATCATCTGTTTTGGCTTTTTTGAGAGCAGCTTTTATATTAACCAAACTTAGTGGAGTAGAACTTCCTTGTAATTCTGCCATCAAATCAGCAAAAGGGTCGTCTTTGCTATATTCTGCAATCGTTTGTCCTAAAGAAATTTTCAAAACACTTTTTTCAGCAATTTCTACTTCTGAACTAGAACTAGCTCCTATAATAAGAAGTAATAATCCCATTACAGAAAAGAAAAGTCCTACACCAAAAGATGTAGCAAAAATAATTTTGATAAAACCGAGTAGTTTTTGTCCAAAAGAAGGACTATTTTGTATAACTTGTCTTCTTTGGGACTGTCTAGTTCTTTGTTGTTGGGAAGAGTTAGTATTTTCAGAGTTTGAATTTTCTAGTGGGTCTTTTGGCTCACTCATAAAATTATTTTTGTTAGCGTTATTTTGATTGATTTATAAAGAATAGATTTATTCTGAATTTTGGATAAATTATTCTGTTTTACAGGTTAGTATCTGATAACAAACTTTTATTACAAAAAATCTAAATTGCTGAAATTTGCAGATTACAGAATATGTTTAGAAAAAGCAGTATTTTACTTTATAAATGGAATTCTTAAATCTTATATTATTCCAACATATCATCTTCATAATCAATCATAAAAGGATTACATTCACCTTGTGTATATTTTCCACAAGGACAAACAAAGCCTTCATTTGTAGCAATTAACCTTCCTCCATAAGCTACTTTACTTCTATCACAATATGCGCCCATGCAAGTATAAGAATGAAAAGCATTAGATTCTTGAAATCTATTTATTCTTTCTACTTGCCAATTTGTAAAGGGAGCTTTTACTTTGTCAGTATCCATATTTTGTATTATATTCTAAAACCCATTTTACGTTTTCCAGTCAAATCTTCATAGCTAAAATTGACTTTTTCTAAGTCTTCTTTTTCTAAAGTCTGCATTATTTCTTCTGTTCTTTCGGCTTCTGAAAGTGATGCCATACGCAAATGTTGTTGTCTAACAGCTTCCTGTGCAATAGTTCGAATTGTACGAGCATTTCCAAAATATTTATCTCTTTGTGCATGTAAAACGGCAACTTGATTGTTGAGATATTCCTTTGTTTCTTCTGTCAAAGTCAGTTTTTCTTTCTCAAAATATATCGTCGCAACTTCTAAAAGCTCTTCTACTGTCAAGTCTTTAAAAATAATTGTTCTATCAAAACGAGATTTTAATCCAGGATTCATTTCTACAAATTGTTCCATATTTTGGGTATAACCTGCTGCAATGACAATAAACTCACCTCGTTTGTCTTCCATTTGTTTCAAAATAGTTTCTAAGGCTTCTTTTCCAAAATCATTTTGTGTTTTCAAATCTGAAGTCAAGGAATATGCTTCATCAATAAATAAAATTCCACCAATGGCACTATTTATTTTTTCTTGTGTTTTGATAGCTGTTTGTCCTACAAAACCAGCTACCAAACTTTGTCTATCACATTCTACCAAATGTCCACGTTCCAAAATTCCCAAGGCTCTATAAATTGTTGAGAGAATACGAGCAACAGTAGTTTTTCCAGTCCCTGGGTTTCCTTTAAAAAGCATGTGTAGCGAAAACTGATTCAAAACATTACGACCTGTTTGTTGATAAAAACGAACGAGTGCAATCAACTCATCAATGCGTTTTTTTACTTCGGACAATCCAACAAGAGCATGAAGTTCTGCCATCGAACGCTGTAACTCTTCCTCATCAATAGAGAGCAAAAGAGGAGTAACTGTTTTTCCTGCTGTAAGATGCGCCACATCAGCTACATGAACAGTTGAAAGTTCTGTTTTGGATAAATCTTTAGGATTTTCGATTTTCATAATGCGAACTCCCAAATTCATTTTTGCTTCTCTAATTGTCGTTTTTACAAAACGAGCATTTCCAAAAGTAGTATCTCTTTTACGGTATTCTTCTGTAATTTTTTTACTCAAAATATGCAAGGCTTCAGGAGTAAATTGCAAATCACTTTCTTTTTCAGTCAATGTAGCAATCTCTAAAAGCTCATGAGGTGTATAATCTGGAAACTCAAATTGAACAGGAAAACGAGATTTTAATCCAGGGTTTGATTCTAAAAGCATTTCCATGGGCTGCGTATAACCTGCCAAAACAATAGCAATATCGCCCTTTCCATCCGAAATTTCTTTTACCAAAATCTCAATTACTTCTTGTCCATAATCTTTACTGTCTTCACCAGAGCGAACAAGCGAATAGGCTTCATCAATAAACAAAACACCTCCTCTAGCTTTATCGATAATATCTTTTACCTTTGGGGCAGTCTGTCCGATATATTGTCCAATAAGTTCGGCTCTTCCTACTTCGTGTAATTCTCCTGTCGAAAGTAAGCCTAAATGATGATAAATTTTGCCCATCATTTGTGCTATCGTAGTTTTTCCAGTTCCAGGGTTTCCTTTAAAAACTAAATGTAAATTTAGGTTTTTGTCTTCCTTTAATCCTTTTTCTTGACGGATTTGAGTAAATTGAAGATAAGAAGTATAATCGTGAATACGTTTTTTGAGGTCTTGAAGTCCGATTAAATTATTTAATCTTTCTACAACTTGCTGATAAGTTTCTTCCTCGTCTTCTTCACTTTCTTTGGCTGGATTTGAATATGCTCTTCCTGTCAAAAATGAAGAGGGAGGATAAATGACCGTATTTCCATTTACAAATTTCTTTCCTACTTCAAACGGAACAATCGCAATAAGTCTATCCATAAAGATAACTTCCAATGTATAATGCCCACGCATCCACGAACCTTTTACATCTGAACCATAACCTGAAATTATTTCTATAAAATCTTCATCCTGTTCTATTTTTTTTAGTTCGATAGTTTGTCCTTTGAGTTGGCGAGTTTCATTGTAAATATTAAAAGTTAGTTCACAATAAAAATCATCTTCTTGAAGATTCTCAAAGCTGAACTCTACCCAAATATATCTTGCTTCGGCTGCCGAAAACTGTTTGTGATAGACTCTATTTTCTTCTTCTACTCCGTCTTGTGTTCCTTCATAGAGTTTTATGGTTTGCATCTCAAAATAGGGGTTGTTTTGAGAAGTTACAGGACCTCCACTTTCTATATAAAAAGGTTTTGTTCCAAAAATTTCGCCATCGATATAGGCTTCCCAAACGTAATCTCCTCGTGTCCAAAATGTTCCCACTTCGTCATTTCCCCAACCTTCTCTAATATTTACGATATTATTTTGAGGCAAAATAATTTGATTTACATTTATTTCACAGACAATTTCTCGTTCTTTTCGGCTACTCAAACGATAACATTTCAATAAAATCTCAGCTTCCCATTCTTCTACATCAAATAATTTATTGTAAAAAGATAATTCTACATACAAATAACTCGTTTCGATACTCTCAAAAACGGTTTGGTATTTTCGCATTCCATTAGCGAGCCATTCAGGAGAAGAATAGATTTTGAGGTCTTTAAATTTATAGAGTTTTTCTTCACTTTTTTTGTTGCGAAACATCATCGTAGAAATGTAGAGAAATTATGTAGGGAAATTTTAAATAGGTCTGTGAAAACTACTTTTTATAGAAAATAGTTTTCTTTTAAGATGTAAAATAACGTTTGAAGAATTAAAATACGAAAAATATAGGGAAAGGCAATTAAAATAGTGAATAATTTAATAAGAAGTCAATAATCTACTCTCAAACTTTTACACGTTCATCAATACTAGAAAATAGATAAAAATCTAATCAAAATTTTCTTTTGTTTTTATATTCTTTTTGTATTATCTTTGTGGAAAATAAAAAGAGCCTGTTTTTGCTCCTTGCTCAAATTTTACTCACAAAGTCAAATCTATTTTCTTGACAAAAATTCTTTCCATATTCTCCACTCTCATGATAGTCATTATCTTGATACAACCTTTCCAAAAACTTTGGATTGTTTTGTCTTTCGAAATGAACAGAGAGTATATTGCTCAAAATCTGTGTGAGAATAAAAAACAAGAAGATAAAAAATTAGAAAAATTAGCTCAGCTCAAACGAGCAAACAAATTTGCAGAACAGTTTGGACTTCGCTGTGCAGGTTCTTGTCAGCTCAAAAAGCAACTTGCAGAAGCTGAAAATCAACAAGATAATGCTCCTGTTTCGTCTATAAAATACACATTAGACCTTCTTTTTTTAGAGAAAATCACTCTTTTTTCTTTTGATAGTCAGATAATTAACTTTGAAAACCCTGTTCAAAATGGTTTTTATCATCGTTTTGTTTCTACATCTGATTTATACGGAATCTTCCGTCCTCCAGTAGTTTAAAATCTCACGCATTGTTATTTTATGACTTTTGTAGGTTAAAGGCTTGCCTTTAACTGTATTGTATATGTTTAGATATACAATCTGAAATGTCAAAGGCAAGCCTTTGACCTACAAATATCTGTATCAAAATATAAACTTCATTGATGACAAAGTTTCAATGACGGTTTGATTATACAGTAATCTCATTTCTATTATTTCATAATTTTATTTTCTCACTCTAAGAGTAAACTACATTCGATTTTGACAATATTTTTGTTCCAAAATCGCCCTCTAATTTATTGTCTTTTATTTATTATTTTATATACAAAAACAACAAAAATGAATATTAAATTTAATTTTTCAAAAACAGCTTATTTTGCCCTGTTTATGGCATTTTCTCTTACCTTATTTTCGTGTAAAAAAGATGAGGACAAAGAGCCAGAAATTGACCCAAATAAAAAAGGGATGGTCGAAATCAAATTTGATAATATTGCAGGTCAAGATGATTTTGCTTTAGGAGAAAACTATACAAATGCAGCAGGCGAAACTTTCAAAGTAGATATGTTACAGTATTATATCAGTAATATTGTTTTGAAATCTGAAGACGGTAGTGAATTTATAGTTCCACAAGAAGAATCCTATTTTTTGATAAAAGAACATGATGAAACAACACAAAAAGTACAAATTCCTAATGTTCCTGAAGGTAATTATAATGAAGTTACTTTTACTATTGGAGTAGATAGTCTTCGTAATACCAAACCAGTTTCAGAGCGTACAGGTGTTTTGGATATTGGTGTAGAAGGTGCAGGACAAGAAATGTATTGGTCTTGGAACTCGGGTTATATTTTCTTCAAAATGGAAGGAACATCAACTGCTGTTGAACCTACTGATACTAATCCTACTGGAAAATTCCGTTATCACATTGGAGGTTTCGGAGGTTATGACACACCCACTTTTAATAATGTCAGAACAGTTACACTTTCTTTAGGAAGAGATGCTGCACAAGCAAGAGAAGAAGCAATGCCATCCATTCATTTTGTAGTAGATATTTTAAAGGTTCTTGAAGGAACTACACAAGTGAGCCTAAGAGAATATCCTACTGTTATGGGAAATCCTTTTTCATTGAAAGTTTCTGAAAACTACATGAAAGCATTTGAATATCATCATGTTCATAATGAAAAACATGAGTAAATTCTAATTTTAAACCCTAAGGGTCTTTGAAGACCCTTAGGGTTTTATAAAAATCAACCAATTATGAAAAAGTATTTTTTATATAAAATTCTTCTTGTTTTCACTATTTCAATTCTATTTTTCTCCTGTCAAAAAGAGAATGCAAATCCAAAAGAAAAATTCGAATTCAAAACTCCTTCTAATTTTCCACAACCAACTTATGACTTGAAAGAAAATCCTGTAACTGTTGAAGGTTTCGAACTTGGTAGAAAATTATTTTATACAGGAATGTTGTCAAGAGATGGAACTATAAGTTGTGGTTCTTGCCACGCTCAAACATCAGGATTTACACAACATGGACATGACCTTAGCCATGGAATTGATGACCAACTTACATTAAGAAACTCTCTCCCCATTCAAAACCTAGCTTGGTCTAAAAATTTCTTTTGGGATGGAGGTGTTTTTCATTTAGACTTGTTTGCTATTGCACCAATAGAAGCAGAAAACGAAATGGGCGAAACATTACCTAATGTTTTACAGAAATTGAGAAATACAGAAGGTTTACAATCTCCAAAAACAGATTATCCATTGCTTTTTGAAAAGACTTTTGGAACAAAAGAAATTACCACTGACCGTTTTTTGAAGGCTTTATCACAGTTTCAACTCATGTGTATTTCGGCTAATTCTCGTTATGATAAACATGTTAGAAATGAAAGTACAAATGAAGAAAAACTGACTACACAAGAACTAAAAGGTTTAGAATTATTCGAACAAAATTGCTCAAATTGTCATTCTACGACACTTTTTACAGACCAATCTTATAGAAATAATGGTTTGAAAGTCGGGAATCCAAACGATACTGGAAGACACCGAATTACACAAAATGATGAAGACAAATTTAAGTTTAAAGTTCCTAGTTTGAGAAATGTAGAAGTTACTCGTCCGTATATGCACGATGGAAGATTTAGAAATTTGGAAGCCGTTTTAGACCATTATACAGAGGGAATACAAGATTCTGAAACGTTAGATGAGAGTCTGAAAGCAAAACTCAAAATTGAGCTTAATCAAGAAGAAAAAGAAGCCATTATTGCCTTCTTAAAAACACTTACTGATGAAGATTTTTTGAATAACCCTATTTTATCTGAATTTTAAATAACTCAAACCTATAAGGTTTTCAAAAACCTTATAGGTTTAAATTAATTAACTATGAAAAATTTAATCGCTTTTTTACTTTTTACCACTTCATTTTTATTCCTTTCAACTTCTTCAAAAGCCTGTGATTTGTGTGGTTGTGGAGCTGGAAGCTATTATTTGGGAGTGATGCCACAATTTCAAAAAAATTTTGTTGGTTTGCGTTATCGTAGTGCTTCTTTTGATTCCCACCTAGGAGGAAATAGTAACTATTCTTCACTCTTCGAAACACAAGAGCGTTTTTATACTACTGAAATTTGGGCTAGATTTTATCCCCATCCAAAATTACAAGTTTTAGCTTTTTTGCCGTATCAATGGAATTTTCAAGATGAGAACAACAAAACAAAATCACTGAGTGGAATGGCTGATGCTTCTGTATTGGCTCAATATGAAATTTGGAATACGACAAATGATACAATTTCACAGAAATTTGAACATAGTTTTTTTGTAGGAGGTGGAGTAAAACTACCAACAGGAAAGTCAGATTATAGCGAAGAAGATGTTCTACAAGTTGCTAATGCAAATTTTCAACTTGGAACAGGAAGTACAGACTTTTTATTGACAACTCAATATACTATTCGTTACAAAAAAATAGGTCTTACAGCCGATGCTTCTTATAAAATCAATACCGAAAACAGTCAAGACTATCGTTTTGGGAATCGTGTAAGTAGTAATGCAACACTTTTTTATGTAAAACAAATTGGAAAATTTGGTTTTATGCCTACTTTAGGAACATATTATGAACATAGCCAACAAGATATACGAGAAAATAAAACTGTTTTTGATACAGGAGGACATCTAGTAAATGCTGTTTTTGGAACACAAATTTATACTGGACGTTTTATGTTTGGTGTAAATTATCATACACCTTTGAAACAAAATTTAGCCAACCATCAAATAAAATCAAATGATAGGTTGATGATTCAGACGGCTTTTTTGTTTTAGAGAAATAAGTTACTTTTTAATAAAAAATGTATTTTGAAGGTAGATTTTATATTCTCAACTTACTTTCAAGCCATGAAAAAATTACTTTCTGTTTTTATTGTTGTCTTTACATTTTGCTTTACTTCATGTTCAGATTCTGAAAATACTCAAAATGATAGAGTTGCAAATATGTCAGCCGAAGAGCTGGCTTATAATTTCCCACATCTTTTTGATTCGCCTCTTCCACAGGAGTTTGTCATTGATACAGAACAAGATACAGTCATTTTTGGAAAATCTGGAACTTTACTCGCCATTGAAGCAGGGACTTTTACAGATGAAAATGGAAAACCGTTGAAGGGAAATCTTACGCTCAATCTCAAAGAAGCTCTATCACTTTCTGAAATGTTGGAAAACAAACTCACTACTCAAACGCAAGACGGACAGATTTTGCAAAGTGGTGGAATGTTTGAATTTACAGCCAAATCGAATAAAAATGGAAAGATAAATATTTCAAAACCCATTCATGCTGAAGTTCCAACACAAAAAAAGATTGGCGATATGTCGGTTTATGAGGGAATACAAGTAAATGAAGATGCGCCTGTTCAATGGAAAAAAGAAAAAGAATTAGAAAACTGGCTTACAGAAATTCCGTTAGAAAGACTTGATTTTTTTCCTAAGAATGAAGATGATGTAAAGAAATATTCTAAACGAGAAATTATTATTCCTGCTGATAAAATCAGAACATTAGAAACTTATTATTTAGGAGATAGTATTCGTGTTGTTTATGATGATTTAAGTGGAGAAAACTCTAATAATTTCAATCAAAAAAAACAATCACAAAGTATCTTTCATTTTGTACAAGATGCAGAAGAAGAACCTAAAGTTTGTGGCATTTCAAAATATATTTTAGAAGGACTTTCAGACAAGAAGTTTCAAGGAACTTTCATTTCTACTTACGAATTTGAAAAGCGTTTGAAAGTGATGAATGAATGTTGTGGAAATGATTTGATAGCAATTTATCTCAAAAATTTGGATAAAAACCTATGGGAATCAGACAAACTAGCAGCCGAATATTTGACAAAAAATAAAAAATGTAGAGCATATATTTTTGAAGAATTTGCAGCCGAAAAAGCAACCAAAATAAAACCAAAAGGGAAAGTAAACCGAGCTTTACAAAAATATATTGATAAACTTTTTAAGAATAAAGAAAAAGCTTGGGCAAAATTTGAAAAGGATTCTGATAAGTGGCACAAAAAACAGAAAAAATTACAAACAGAAGTAGTTGACAAGCTAGAGAATGAAAGAAAATTTGCAGTACGTCTAAGGTATGCTTTTGATTTGATCCGTTTTGGTTGGACAAACCTTGACAAACTAATGAAACTTGACAATCAAATTCAAGTTACTTTTGACATAAAAGTGAAAGATTTAGAACTCAAAGAAGAAGGAAGAGTATTTTTAATTTTCCCAAATGAAAAAACGATTCTTGATTTAAGTAGAAATGAAAAAGGCAATTTTTACGGAAGGCAAGATGATAAAGATTTTATTTATTTACCGAAAGGTATAGATATAATTTTGAAAGCAGTTACAGAAAAAAACAATCAACTTTATACAGGAGAAATTGATTTAACCATAAAAAGTAAAATTAAAAAAACGATCAAAATTGCAGAAACGACAGATAAAAAAGTGGCTGATAGAATCAAAGAATTTGAACAAAAAATGACGACTGTATCAGAAACTATTGTTAATGAAGACAATTTTGTTGCATTTAGTTCTATAATTCCGAGAATTACACGCAAAGATTTTTCAGCTAAAAAATTTGAACAAGCCTTAGAAAATCATTACAAAAGCAAACCTGTTTTAGATGATTATAAAGAATGCTGTCATGAAATGGATTTATTAAAGGGAAAGCAGCTTTTTGAAGGTCAGTGTAAGCAATGCCACGCCATTCATAAAAAAATAGTAGGTCCTGCTTTAGCTGGTTCAGAATTTCGTTGGGGAAATCGTCAATATCTGATTAATTTTATTAAATATCCTGAAAGAACTATTGTCCAAGAGGAAGAAAATGGATATGCATCTCGCCTTTATAATGAGTATGGACAAATGATGCCCAATCATAATCATTTGAGCGATGAAGAGATTAGTTGGGTTTTAGATTATATCGAAAAAGAATCAAGAAAGTATTTGTATTCAGATTTTAAAGAAAAATAAAACTAAATCTATTCACAGTTTTTTTTAAATTGTAATCAATGTAGCGAAGATTTTAATTTTTCGATAATAATCAAACTAAAAAATTACGACAATGAATGACGAAGAATTTGAAAAAGAATTAATCAAAAGAGATAAACAAAATATGTTTTATGTAAAACTGATTCTTTTTGGTGTTGGTGGTGGTTTTTTGTTGGGAGTTATTCTTTTTCTTTTAGTACTGTTTACTTCTGCATAAAACGAATGAAATAGTAGATTATAAATAGGAATGCTTTTTGACTTTTTTTGGTAAATAGGCAAATAATCAATAACTTTATTTGCCTTATAAAGCTATTTTTCTTTCTCATTTTACTTCTTACTATTCTACTTTGAAAACTACTTATTTTTCTTTCTTGTTGGTAATTTTATTTGTGCTTACTACTTTTCATTGTGTGGCACAACAAGTCAGCGATATTCAGACTGTCGTTCCTATCAAAATTCCTGATACTGTTTATTTTGCTGGCGAGCGAATTCCTTTAGAAGACGAGGATGTAAAAGAAAGGTTAGATAGAGAACTTACTTCTATTATTTATGGACATGCCTATACAATGCTTTTACTCAAACGTTCAGGCAGATGGCGCAAACCCATGGAAGATAGTCTTACAAAATATGGCATTCATAAAGATTTTTTTTATTTGGCGATTGCAGAGAGTAGCCTTGACCCATTGATAAAGTCAAATAGAGATGCATTAGGAATGTGGCAGTTTTTGGAAGGAACAGGAAAACAGTTTGGATTAGTTGTAAATGACCATATTGATGAAAGACAAGACCCTTTAAAATCGTGTGTTGCTGCAACTAAATATTTTCATCAAGCCTACAATAAGTTTGGCAGTTGGGCATCTGTGGCTGCCTCATACAATAGAGGAATGGCAGGTTTAGAAACAGCTATGGATAATCAAGGAACTAGAAATTATTATGATTTATTCTTAAATGCCGAAACTTCTCGCTATGTCCTCCGAATTGCAGCCTTAAAAATGGTCTTAGAAAACCCCAAAAAATATGGTTATTGCATAGAAGAATATGAATATTATGATAATTTCGAATTTGATGAAGTAACCATTACAGAAGATATTGAAAGTGTCCCCGAATGGGCAAAAAAGCAAGGAATGACCTATAAAGAATTTCGTTTGTATAATCCTGCTATCGGAATTAATGATAATAAATATAATTTTATTGCACCAAAAGACGGTTATATTTTTCGTGTCAAGAAAAAGAAGAAATAGATTTTACTAGTACCAATGTCTGATTACAGATAATTAATTGTAGGTAAAATTTCTATTCTCTATTTCCTAATATCTATTTCCCAAATCCTAATTCCCAATATTCCATCTACTTTCACCCATTTCTGTACTAGCAACAATTTCATTATTTTCTAAATCAAAATACACATTTCCTAAAAAAGGTTTGTGTTCATTTGTTCTCATAGATTTGAGTAATGTTTTAGTTATTGCATCATACAAATGAAGCATTTTATCTTCATTCTGAATCAGAAAATACCTTCCATTATCACTCAAAATCATTTTTTCATTCTTCTTAAAATGAAAGGTAGAAAACTGATTTACTTGTCTTGCACCTCGTTTGTCTAAAGTATAATAATAGATTTTGTTTCCTTTACTAATTACGGCAATAGATCCATAATTCAAATTTGAATTAATCTCTTCTGCTTTTTGAATTGTTTTTTTGTCTAATTTATCAAACTCTTTCAAAAATAGTTCTGCATATATAAAAGTAGCTTGTGGCATTTTTGCACCTTTAAAAGTATTGAGAAGTTTTCCTATTTTTATTTTTTTTTCTATTTCAGCACGTAATTTTGTCATTTCTTCTGGGCTTATATCCTTATGATTTTGTACAACAGACTTAGTATTAGTGCTAGAACTAACAGAATTTTTTGGATTCTCTTTTTGTGTTTCTTTTTCCTTAATTTCTCTTTTTTCCAAACTCCTAAGCTCTACAAGTCCACTTTCATAGCTCAAAAGGACTTCTGTTTTTTGCAAATTTTCTACCCAAAAATATAGTTTTTCATCTTTATTGATAAACTCTTCCCATTCTTTTGGATATTCTTTCAAAATAGAGTGTTGAGCATTTACTTTTAAATTTTCTGTTTTGATAAAAGAATTTGGTGGTTCTGCTTGTGCTTGTATAATGAGTGATAACTGCCCTGTCGGATATGCTGAATTGGGTTTGTATTTTATTGCTTTTTTGTACCAATATTTCGCATCATCATAATTATTGGATTTAAAAAAACGGTCTGCTTCTTCTAAAGCTAATAAATACTCATTTTCTAGTTGTTCCAAAAGGTGTAAGGCTTCTGTATTACTTGGGTTTATATTGAGAGTTTTGATATAATAATTTTCTGCTTCAGTATAATTTTGAGCTTGATAATATTTTTTTCCATTATTGATATAATGCTTTTCTGTAATCGAAATTCCTTGCACACTGATACTGGTAGCAGGTGCATTCAGCGCATTTATTGCCATTGTTAGCATTCCAAAAACACCCACCAAAATAAAAATAGCCATCAAAACACCTCCCGAATGTTTTTTATAAAAAGCTACTTTTTTTCTTTTCTCAATTTTCTTTCTATCCAAAGAAAGTGAACGAAGAGCAGGAACTTTCTTGAGCGTTTGAGATTGATGACAATGTGAACGACCAATATATTCCCAAGAATCCACCATAAAAGCTGATTTACAAACACTACAAAAAACTACCTCATCGCCTTCTTCTATGATTTCATGTGTAATAGAATCTTGTCTTTTTTGCGCTAAAAAAGGAGCATGTTTATGCTTATCAATGAAGTGAGAATGAATTTTGAGTGTAGATTTTTTCATGATTTTTATCAATAAGGAATAGAAATTAAATAAATTACTATTTTAGAATCAATAACCAACTTAAAATCAATAAATTAAATTCTTAATTGGTAATTTTTTAATTAGTTTTGCTGCTTTGGCAAGTCGTAATTGTTCCTAAATAACTTTATAGTATTCGTTTATCTAAAATACGAATTTTTATATAAAATAGTTAATTGATTGTGTTAGAAATTGTTATGATTTAATTGATAACACTTTTAATTTTACAACGTTACTTCGAAATACTCATTGATTTTAGTTCATTTTTTGGGGAAAGCATCAAATTATTTTTATCTCTATTACTTTTCAATAATTTATTATGAAATTAAAAAATTCAATTAAAAAAACAGTTATTACTGGTTTTGCAGGCTTAGGACTTTTTTTGGTAGGAAGTACTTCCCTTTTAGCTCAAAACTATCAAAGTTCTTTTTCTAGTAATTCAATTTCAACATCTTTTTCTCAAAACTCTTCTTTGGTTTCTTTTTCTACTAAAGATACAGATATGGCAATTTCTCCTTGGGAAAAACGAATCGGAATTACAGGAGCTTTTGGAGAAGGTGCAACTAGCATGACATTAGGGTTTTCACATCTTTACGGTTTTGGTTCTTCTCGTCGTTTCAAATTGGGTTATGGTGTACGTTTGTCTTCCTTTTTTGGTTCAGATAGAAAGTTTACGGCTGCACCACCTGATTTGGCTTCAGAAGATAACCCTCAATATTTTGGAGTCGGAGAAACTTTTTTTGGTGTTCCTAGCGATTCAGACAATAAAAGCCAATTAAATGCCATTAATTTAGGGCTTTATACTGACTATTCAATTACAGAAAATGTACTTGTAGGATTTAATATTGATGTCATTGGTTTTAGTTTTGGTGCAAAAAAAGAAGGAACTGTTTACGATGAAAGGAATGCTTCTGGATTGATTGGTATTGGTGCTACTTCTGCAAAACCCACTTCTTTTAATGCTCTTTTGGTAGGAGATAATGATATTGGAACACTTAATTCGGAATTTTGGATTGGGTATAGGATTGCCTCAAATGTAATGGTAAGAGGAGCTTTTTCGTATCTATTTACAGAATACACAACAGATGGACAGTATCAAGATGGCAACGATCGTTTTAGATATAAAGCAGCACAAGGAGCTGTTGGAGTTAGTTATACTTTTTAATAAAAAATCAAAGTCGAGAAAATGGGGTGCATCTCATTTTGTCGCACTAACGATTTTTATTTGTAGGGAAAAGGCACGCCTTTTCCTAAAACAGTCGTTTTTAGCTTAATTTGGGCTATAAAATTTCCTGCTAGACAGGAAAAGATATATCTTTTCCCTACATTAAAATGCAAAACGACATTTTGAGATGCGCCCAGAAAATGACTTGTCTTTTCGATAAATTATAACTTTAGACTTATCTCGTCTTGAAATAGCGTCAAATATTTTTAGCTAAAAAAGTCATTTAAAAATAGAACAAAAAAAATTCGATAAACACAAAGTGTCTATCGAATTTCAATCTCAATGAAGAGAAAATAAAACTATTTTAGTCTATTTTTTTCTTACTTCAAACTAACGCTCTTCTAAACGAATGCTTCCATGCTCATTGGTTATACGTACTTTTGCATTTCCACCTCCGTTTGTTTTGCCTTCTAATATTTGTTCATTGTCATCGTCTTCTTGTCTCTGAACAGTTGTATTGGGCATTGAATTTCTGATACTTCCGTGTTCTGTTCTTGCTTCAAATTGAAATTTTGCATCTGAATCAAAACGTAACTCTATTGCCCCAAAACTATTCTCTACTTCTATTCTCTCAAATCCTTTTGCAATTTGTTCTAACTGACAATTTCCATGTTTGAGTTGTAAAACAGCAGATTTTAATACTTTTCTGATTTCTATTCGTCCAAATTTATTTTCTCCTGTAATTTTTGAAACTGTTCCAATTCTCATATTTCCGTGTTTGGCATCTACTTGTAAAACATTAGCCTCATCAATTCTGACATTCGAATGTTTACTTTCAATCTTCAAGTCTGTACTGCTTTTATCAATGTTGATACTTCCATGAGCTACGTCTATATCTGCTGAGGCTATTTCATTGATAGAAAGATTCCCAAACTGAACACTAATTGCATGACGCTGACCTGTCAGGTTATGTCCATTAAAATTGCCATGTTTTACATCAAGGTTTAATTTTCCGTTGAGGTCGCCAATCGTTACTGAACCAAACTTATTTTCTACATCTATATTTAGGCTTTTAGGAATTTTGACTTCATAATTGATTTCAAAACCTTCTCTTTGGTTACAATTATAACCTCCTTTAGACTCTTCAATTTGAGTTTCGAAATGAATACTTTCAGAGTCATTATCTTGGTCAATAGTAATTCTATCCAAAATATCTTGAGCATCTTTATCGCTTCTTCCCCAAGCTAAAATGGTGATATGTACAGAAACTTTATTTTCATTATGATTGGTGAAATTGACATTTCCATATTTATTAGAAATACTAAGCAAGTCTGTTGAATTGACTTTAAAGGTCGCTTTTACTACTTTTTGTTTCTCTTCCTTGGGTTGATTTATAGGATGATTTTTTGTAGCATGTGCGTCTGAAATAGGCAACAACACTCCAAAAGAAAATAGAATAAGCGTAAGAACAGCAAAGGGATTTTTATATAGATTTTTCATTTGTTTTATATGTTTTTGTTGGTTTCTGAATCAGATGAGTTTGATTTTTCTAAGATTTCAATACTTTCATCTAAAATCTGTTTGCGTAGTTTTAGATTATTGAGCATTTCATCGACAAGTTTTTTTGGATTTTGCTCTTCTAAAAGGTCGCTTTTCATTACCTTATAGGCTTCATCAAGTTCATCTAAAGTTTGGATAGTTTCTGGAGTTACCCAGTTTTCGGTATCTTTTTTCTTTAGTTCTTTCTTGTCTTTTGCAATAATAGAAGTGTAATAATTTTCGGCTTCTATCAGTTCGGCAGGTAAAGAAACGTTTTGAGAGTAACTCTGACCATTATTTTCTTCAAAACCTTCATCAAAACCTCTCATTCCATTTTCTTCATACATAGAAATCAATTCTTCATTTTCGGCTGTTAGCATACTTATCGTATCGACATGATACATAAAAGTAGTAACTAAAAGCGCAGTAAGAGAAGCTGCAACTGTCCAAAATTTGCGTAAAGAAACCGTTTTTGGTGCAGGTGTATTGTCTTGTTTAGTTTCAAGCGAAGTAGAAGAGTACGGAGAAGCAATTGGAGCAGGCTTGACCCAATTATTTACATCTCTTTTTACTTTTGTGTGACCAATTTTAACACTTTTGGTAGTCTTTTCAGTTTCAGAAGAAACAGGAGAAGGTTTGACCCAATTTTTGGCTACTTCTTTCTCTTGTTTTTCTTCTTGCTCTAGTTGTAGTAACTTTCTAGCTTTTTCTTCAAGAATATTTTTTGGTTCTAAACGAGCTGCTTGTTCGTTTTTGATTTTGGCTTGAATGGCTAAAAAGTTTTTTTCCATAGAAAAAGAAGCATCAAACTGTTCATCGATTGATTTTTGTTCTTCTTTTTGAAGTTTACTACGATGAGTCTGTAAGAATTTTTCAAGCTCATCAAGCTGTCTTTCTTCTTTCTCCTGATTCGGATTTTTATTTTGATTTGCCATTTTTACATCTTGTTTTAGTTTTTTGTCGTTGGTGGGAACACCAACAACGGCAAAGTGATTCTTTTTTATGTATAACAAACATTTCTGTTTGTTTATAAAAGTCTAGTTTTGATTTGAGAGTGCTATTTTATTCAAAATTAAGCTGCTAATAATCCTCTCAGTCGTTTTTTTGCTCTACTATATTGAGATTTGGAAGTAGAACTAGAAATTCCTAATATTTCGCCAATTTCCTCGTGGTCGTATCCTTCAAAAAGATATAAGCTAAGAACGATTCTATAACCGTCAGATAACTTATTGATAGCTTCTTTTACTCGGCTGACTTCTGATTTGTGTTTGGTGTCTTTTTCAGAAATTCCTGTATGAATATTTATTTCTGTAAAGTCATTTTCGCTATTTTCATCTTCTTCAATGGCTGGTTCGACAAGCATTTCATCTAAAGAAACCAAGTCAATTCGCTTTTTTTGAAGAAAATTAATTGAAGTATTAATCACAATGCGTTTGAGCCAAGCTCCAAAAGTTGCATCACCACGATATTCTTCAATTCGCATAAATGCTCTTACAAAAGAATCTTGTAATACTTCTTCAGCTTCGTGTCCTTTGCCCACTATTCTGACACAGACATGATACATTGCTCTGACGTACTTTTCGTAGAGTTGGTATTGCGCCTTCTGACTTCCTAAGCGAACTCTTTCAATAAGTTCGGCATTAGGTTCTTCGTAATTAGTATCAACAGTTGGATTAGACATTTAAGTAATTCTATTGTTCTGATTGTATTTTTTTCAAAAATACACTTTTTCGTTAGTTGTTGTTGTAGAGATATTCAAATCTTTTTTGTTATCTCTTATGCTATGAAAGACAAGACAAAAAAATAAAGGTTGCAAGAATCTGAAAAAAAATGAGAAAGTTAGATTTTGCTCGTTTGAATTAGCAGTGATTTTATTGGGGAGTGATTAGATTTGTATTATTTGTTATAATAGGGTTTTCTTATAAAAGATATTTGGTCTCTTTTTGTATTTTAGACCTCTACTTTCTTGGTGTCGCTATTGCTAAAACACCAACCTTTAGGTAGGTTAATTGCACCTAAAAACGAAGATTTTTGCATAAAAAAGGTTTGTTTTAAACTCAATAGAGAATAAAAAAACGAAACTTTGAAAATTAGTAGGGAACTGGAAGTCAGCGAGTCAGCGAAGCTAAAAGGCACGCCTTTTCCTAAAATGGTCGTTGATTTCACTTCATAAAATTTCCTACTGGGTAGGAAAAGACATGTCTTTTCCCTACAAAACGCCTAAATTAGATGCGATTAACCTAACCTTTAGGTTTGTACTAAGATAAATATTGATGAATTTCTTATCTTGTAATTAAGAATTCATCAAGTAGGTAGATACCCTATAACACCAACAAGAATATAAATTCTATCCTTTGAAAGAGGCTCTACCTACCTTTATTCAATCTCAAACTCAAATAGTTTTTGGAGTATTTTTATTGACCTAAAAATAAACTCATTAGATAAGGTTTTAAGTCTGATTGAATAGGATGAATACTAAATTAAATGAATCACACTAAATTAATTTTTTTATGCCAACTTACCAAAATTTTATAGGTATTGATGTAAGTAAAGACCATTTAGATATCGCTCTTCTTCAAGAAGGAAAACAAGCCGAACATCAACGTATTGCTAATAATTTAGAAGCTATTAAAACATACCTTTCAACGGCATTTTTCTTTTTTTATAAGAAAACCCTAATTTCAGAAGTTAGAAGTCTGAAAAATAAAGTCCGAAGCTAAAAGTCAGCATAATTATTAATACAAACCTAATTTTCACACAAACAAAAAAACGCAATTTATGGATACTAACACAACAACAAGCACAGAAAAGTTAAATGAAAAAGACGAATATCGTTTGACTTTTTCGTATTCACAAGAACAAGTAAATAGATTTGCAGAAGTAACAGGCGATAATAATTCTTTACATCTTGATGAGAGTTATGCAGCAACGACAATGTTCAAACGTCCGATTATGCATGGATTTTTGGGAGGAAGTGTTTTTTCAAAGATTTTTGGAACACTTTTTCCAGGAGAAGGAACAATTTATATGAATCAAACCATGAATTTTATGCGTCCAATGTTTGTCGATACAGAATATGAAGCTGTCATGACAATTACAGAAATTACTAGAGAAAAAAATCGTGCAAAAGTTCAGACACAAGTTATAGACAAGACGACAGGAAAAGTTACCATTAGTGGAGAAGCAACTGTTATTAATCCGAATAGATTGTAAAATATTCACACCTATACAGTTTGCAAAATTGTATAGGTGTGAATCTATTTCTACTTTTCTACTGTAAGTTTCTTTTTCAAATTAACTAGCATTTCTTTTGTTGTGCTTGCCATATCATATTTGTGACTCCAATTCCAATCTTTACAAGCTACATCATCAGTTACTGTATCTGACCACGAATCAGCAATAGATTGTCTAAGCTCATCTATTTTATAGCTAATTTCTAAATTTGGAACGTGTTTTTTGATTTCGTTATATAGCTCTTTTGGCGTACAATCAAAAGCATTTAGATTATAACCTTCGTGAGTAGATAAATTTTGCTTTGGTGCATCCATAAGTTCCATTGTTGCACGAACAGCATCAGGCATATACATCATCGGAAGACGAGTGTTTTCACTCAAAAAACAATTAAAATGCTCTCCCTCAACAGCTTTATAAAAAATATCAACAGCATAATCTGTCGTTCCTCCTCCTGGAAGAGCTTTGTAACTAATCAGTCCTGGGTAACGCAATGAACGCACATCCACACCGTATTTATTGTGGTAATATTCACACCACTGCTCTCCAGCTCGTTTGCTAATTCCATAAATTGTTGCAGGATTCATAGATGTATATTGAGGAGCTGGCGAAGGTGTAGTCGTTCCAAAAACAGCAATAGAACTTGGATAATAGATTTTCTTCAACTTCTCATGACGAGCAATTTCTAGTACATTCAAAAGTCCATTCATATTTACATTCCATGTCTGAATCGGATTTTCTTCTCCTTTTGCTGAAAGAATGGCTGCCAAATGATAAATTTGTGTAATCTTATGTTTTTTTACAATCGTAGCAAGTGCTTCTGCATCCAAAACATTAAGCATTTCGAAAGTACCATTTTCTTCTTTTGGTTTTCGTATATCTGAACTAATAATGGCATCTTGTCCATATTTTTCTTGTAAAGCAGCCGAAAGCTCTGTTCCTAGTTGTCCGTTTGCACCAATTATAAGTATTTTTTCCATTGTATTTAGTTCTTGATTAAGGTCTTTTTTAGAAATTATGTTGTTTGGTTTATTTTTATACAAATTAGGCTTTAAAACCGTACACTTTTATTTTTTGCTTGTTTCGGATTTTAAAAAAAAAAATCTTAATTTGTTGATAATCAGTGTTTTTATTGCTAGATAAGATTACTATATATTTTTTTTGGAAAAAGCATAATGAAATAGATTTTTGTAAAAATACCATTCCTTACAAATTATCTCTATTTACACTATGCTATACAAAACTATAAAAAAAAATCTATTAAAATTCTATCTTACTGCTGAAAAAGCAAATCAAAAGTGTCTTTCTAGCCTAACTTATATAATTTATGGTATAATAAAAAAAGGGAATTGTCATTTAAATACCTTAGATTCTGTTTTTCTAGATGATACTGATTTAGCTAGTCAGACTACAAAAGTGAAACGTTTTTTACAAAGTAAATACACAGATTATGAGTTACTCTTTTTTCCTTTTGTGAAGGAAATCCTAGCAGGATTAGTATCAAAAAAAGAATTTGTTTTAGCCATAAATGGAACTGATTTAGGTAAGTCATGTGGTGCATTACTTGTTTCTTTGGTTTTAGGCAAACGTTCTTTACCTTTAATTTGGTTAGTCAAAAAAGGAAATAAAGGGCATTTTCCTCAGAAGAACACATAGAAGTACTTCAACAAATAGCTAGTTTACTTCCTATTTCTATTCCTGTTACCATTTGATAGGAGATGAAGAATTTGATTCTTGTGAATTGCAAGAATTTATAAAAAATAAAGAATGGAACTATGTTTTACGCACGGCAAAAGATACTTACCTAGAAGATAGTAAAGGAGATGGTTATAAGATTGGAGAACTTATTCCCTTTGGGAATATGGAGTATCTTTGGTTGGAGAATTGTGCGTTTACCAAGAAAAAATACAGTTCAGTTTCCTGTCTAGTATGGCATAGTCCAAAACATAAAGACCTTATCTATTTGGTTTCTAATTGAGAATGAGCGTATGATATGCTATCGATTACCCACAAGTCTGAAACTTGCTTTTTTTGAAGTAAAAAAGCCGAAATATCGAATTTGAGTAGGGAAAAGGCACGCCTTTTCCTAAACATATTGTGTATTTTTGATTGAAATATCAAAGACCGACTAGGAAAAGGCGTGCCTTTTCCCTACAAATACTGAATTTTTATTCAAAATTTACTATTTTTTGTTCTAAAAAAGATGTGGGTAAACAGTAGGCGTATGATATGATGAGCTATTACAAGCAAAGATGGGCAATAGACCACAAAGTAGCACTGAAGGTAAACACTTTTTACTGATATTAAATCAAGAGGCTTTAATATTTATAAAACAAGAATAAAAGATGCTGAAATATCACATAATTTACTTATTATAGTAGCTATTGCATTCTATTTATGTATAATTATTGGAATGGCTAAGTAAAGAAATAGAAAAGCTATTACCAAAAATTTTTAGAATAGATAGAATACACGAATTATCAACCTTTCAAATTGGAAGAGGAATTATAGACTATTATCAAGAATGAATTTTAAAACTAAATAAGCTATTTAAAAAGGCTTTAGAAAAACATTTTTGTGTACGGTTGTAAAACATTTTCTCATTAAAAAATAAAATCTGTAGGTCAGATAAATCAAAATAGCAAAAAACACCTTTCAGAATTTGATGAGTGGATAGAATATACAAAAGAGGAAAAAAAGAGCTAATCAAAAATTTGCTTTATCCTCTAAACTACCAAAATGAAACTTTTGAGGAGTTGATTGAATATACTAATTCATGATTTTTAATTAGCTTTATTGCTTTCACAGTTCGTATGAAATACACTTAAATAGAAACTTTCATTGCCTCAAAACGCCTTTCTAGCTCTGTCAGAGCTACAAAACCTCTAGCAAATAAATAATATTCTTCTCCTTTTTGAATAATGAGCGTTGGAAAACCATTTACGCCAAAATCTTGCGACAACTGAAAATCTTTTTGAGCTAATTTTTCATATTCTGCATCATTCATTTTTTCAACAAAATCTGTTTTATCCAAACCATATTTTGTAGCTAATTCGCCATATTTTGAATCATCTTTTGGTTCTATTCCATCAAAATAAATAAGATGTTGAAGGTCTTCGGCAAAATGAAGAATCTTTTCGTTCGTTTCTCCTGCTAATTGTGGATTATTTTCTACTTCTTTCTTAAAAACTGAAAGCGCAATCGACGGAGGAATAGAAGTAAAAATTGCGCTTCCTTCTTCCAAAATATCCTGTAAAAATTTTTCTCCAAACTTTACGCCTGTTCGGTTTTCTACGTCTTTGTAAGCTGTTTTGATATAAGGTGCAACTTCTCCAATCGCACCAATACGACTTCCTGTAATCATTCCTCCAGAAATAACATCAATAGTTTCGAAGTCGTTTTTGTGATTTTGATAAAAATCACGCATTGCAGGTGCAAAACCATAACACCAGCCACAAAGGGCATCATAAATATAAATTAGTTTCATAACCTTTTAAAGCGATTTTTGAAGGGAAATGTTTTGAGAATGAAAAAAGCCTAGGCTTAATTTTTTGCAAATTAAATATAGGCTAAATTTTAGATTTTATATTGAGAAATAAAAAATACTATATTTTATCAAAAGAAGAGAGAGGAGAATAATTTTTATTTTTATCTAAAGTTGCATAGTCAATTAAGTTAGAAGTTAAATAACTAAGCCTTTCAAGCATTTCTATTCTATCATTTCTATCAAATACTAGCTTTTTTATAGAATGGTTAAGCAAGTCTATTAGCAGTTCAGTTGCAAATTTTTCGTAGATAGTCAAACATTCTAGTACATTAAATTCATAACTCAAGTTATTTTCATCTAAAGCAACTACTTTACTACCTGTCTTTTCTAAATGACATTGAACAATTCTAAAACTAGTAGTTTTTGTAACATTTGGATTATTCTTGATAGTATCTTTGTCATACATGTAATCAACTGTATGAGAACCAGCTATATTACGTAATTTGTAAATATCTAATTGTTCTAAATCTCTTATGGCTTCTTTTGCTTTAGGATAATTCATTAGATTACATAACTGTTTGTAAGCACCTATTTGTAAATATACAGCATTAAGAATTCCATAAAGTCTTAATTGTATTTCTCCAACATTATTATCAGTATTGCTTTTATCTCCAAGTTGATAAGTAAAGAAACTAATTAGAGCATATTCAGTATCATCTAATAAATCAACACTAGCTCTAAATTTTTTCCAATCAGTAAGCTTTTGAAATTTTAGTCTTTTCTGATATTCCTTTTCATATTTGTCTGAAAATTCTACATCATAGTTTGCTAATTCAAGCAAATTTAGAAACAAGGAAGTTAGTCGTTCTTTATAAATGATTTCTTCTTTCATATTTCAGTAAGGTGTTTTGATATAAAATTAATTAACTATGTAGTCTAAAGTATAAATATATTTTTGTGGAGAAAAACCTATATCATTAAATATATTCTTCCATCTTTTCTCTCCATGAAGATACAAATCTAGCTTTCCAATATATAACATATTTGTTAGATCGTAAAGATCATTTGAATCGATTTTCATTTTTTCATTCGAAACTAATTTTACAAGAAAAAACTGAGAAACTATTAGGTAGTTTTTAAATAGATTAATAAATATTGCATAATCATCAAACTCTAAATCCTTAAACACAAAATCACCTTGTATATCATTCAATAAACTTACTAACTCATTTACCTCTTCATATATCAATCTTCCACTTTCCTTTTTGCATTTAACAAAATACTCTTTTTTTTCCCTTCTTCTTTGTTTCTCATCGTTTTGTGTAAAGTTAGATTCTATTTCTTTACGACGTGATTCAAAACTTTTTAGAAACTTACTCTTAATTTCTAGATGTGCTTTGTAATATTCACTATATGTATTTTGGTTTTGAGTTCTTTGTCTTTCTGTTTCTAAGAGAGCTTTATCTAAAATATTTTCCAAATTATTATTGACGATGTATTTATCATCCATTCTTGATCTTACTTCTTGAAATGGATCATTATCTATAAAACGTTTAGCATATTTTTTTATAGCATGCAAAGCATTTTTATAGCTTTTAAAATTACTATTAGAATATAGAATTTCAATTATGTTAGTGTAAGTAACACATAAATCATCTATGGGTAATCCTTCAATATCTTCTAACTTCAACTTTCCATTTCCAATATGATACCATACATTGGTGTCGCAAATAACATTCATATAGATTATTTTAAATTAAAAAACTTCTTCTTGCCAAATAACAGCAGAAGAAGTTTTTTAGTTTCATAATAATTTCTTGAAAGAGAAATTTATTTTTTACATAAACTTCTCTTTCGCATCCTGCACAGCATATTTACGTTTGAGTTGTGCATCTACGACGGCAATCGTTACCATATTTACAATTTCACGAACCGAACTTCCCAACTGTAAAATATGAACTGATTTTTTCATTCCTGTCAGAATAGGACCAATAGCTTCTGCCCCACTAATTTCTTGAATGAGTTTGTAAGCAATATTTGCAGAGGCAAGATTTGGAAAAATCAAAATATTAGGCTCGCCATCAGCAAGGTCAGAGAAAGGATAATTTTCTTTCAAAATATCATTATTGAAAGCGATATTTGCCTGTATTTCTCCGTCAGCCGTAATATGAGGATAGTGTTCTTTCATTAGCTCTACTGCCTTTCTTACTTTTCTTGGCTCTTCATCATCAGACGAACCAAAATTAGAATACGACAAAAATGCTACTCGTGGTTCTAAACCAAATTCTTTTACTGTATTCGAAGTCATAGCTGCAATTCCTACCAAATCTTCGGCTGTTGGGTTGGGAATCATTGTCGTATCAGCAAAGAAAATAGGACCTTTACGAGTAATCATCAAATAAATACCTGCTACTTTACGATGACTTTTATACGTTCCGACAACCTCCAAAGCTGGACGAATGGTATCCGAATATTTCCTAGAAAGTCCTGAAATAAGCGCATCTGCATCGCCTTCTTCCAGCATCATTGCACCAAAATAATTGCGTTCACGCATTGCCTTTTGAGCTTCATAATTGTTGAAACCTCTACGCTTACGTTTTTCGAAGAATGTGTTTGCATACTTTTCTATCAACTCATTTGACTCTTCACTTCTTGGGTCAATAATAGTAACCCCCTCTAATTCTAAATTATTTTCTTCTATCAACCTCTGAATTCTGCGTTTATCTCCTAATAAAATAGGTTCTGCAATTCCATCATCTTTTACAATCTGTGCAGCCATCAAGATTTTGGCATTATCAGCTTCTGCAAAAACAACACGTTGAGGATCTTGTTTTGCCATACTAACAAGTCTTCGAATGATACTTTGGTCTCGTCCCATTCTCTCCACAAGCTCACTTTCATACTTCTCCCAATTCTTAATCGGATTTTTGGCTACTCCACTTTCCATAGCTGCACGAGCTACAGCAGGCGCAACTGTTGTGAGAAGGCGAGGGTCTAATGGCTTAGGAATAATATAATCTTTACTAAAAGAAATTGTCTGTTGATTATATGCAATTTTTACAATATCTGGAACAGGTTCTTTGGCAAGTTGTGCTAGAGCTTTTACGGCTGCAAGCTTCATTTGTTCATTGATTTCAGTGGCACGAACATCTAAAGCACCTCTAAAAATAAATGGAAAACCAAGAACATTATTTACTTGATTGTTGTAATCCGAACGCCCTGTCGCCATAATAATGTCTTGACGAGTTTTCATGGCAAGTTCATAATTAATCTCTGGGTCTGGATTGGCAAGTGCAAAAACAATCGCATTTTCAGCCATCGATAAAAGCATTTCTGGACTCATTACATCTGCCATCGAAAGTCCCATAAAAACATCTGCTCCTTTGAGAGCATCTTCTAATGTATGTGCATCTGTATCTGTTGCAAATATTTCTTTGCTTTTTGTTAGATTTTCTCTGTCTTTACGAATTACTCCCTTGCTATCACAAACAATGATATTACTGCGAGTTACGCCCAAATCAACAAAAATATTCATACACGAAGTAGCCGAAGCACCTGCACCTGAAACTACAATTTTTACTTTATCAATATCTTTTTCGACAAGTTCCAACGAGTTTAAAAGGGCAGCACCTGTAATAATTGCTGTTCCGTGCTGGTCGTCGTGCATAATCGGAATATTGAGTTCCTTTTTCAAACGCTGCTCAATTTCAAAGCATTCAGGAGCTTTTATATCTTCCAAATTTATTCCTCCAAAAGTAGGTTCTAATGCTTTCACAACTGCAATAAATTCTTCTACCGTTTTGGTATTTAATTCTAAATCAAAAACATCTATTCCTGCAAAAATTTTGAATAAAACGCCTTTTCCTTCCATAACAGGTTTGGAGGCTTCGGGTCCTAGATTTCCCAAACCTAAAACGGCTGTTCCATCTGAAATAACAGCTACTAAATTTCCTTTTGCTGTATATTTATAGACATTTTCTATATCTTCTGCAATTTCTTTACACGGTTCTGCTACCCCTGGAGAATAGGCTAAAGCCAAATCTCGTTGTGTTTTGGTAGCAGTTGTTGGGATTACTTCGATTTTCCCAGGTTTGCCTTCTGAATGATAGCGTAAGGCTTCATCTTTTCTTATTTTGCTCATAAAAAATGTGTTTGTATGTGTAAGTTTGTAAATTCTAGTTTTTATAACTGAAAGTTAATCAATTTATATCAATGTACTAAAAATGGTTTAGAAATAGAATACAAATGAGTTAAATTTGTTAGAATATACTTTTAAATTTTTTAGAATTATGGACAAAAGACAACGAAAAAAAGTTAGAGAAAAAAAGGATAAATAAAAAGCAAAATTTGAATTCTTATTAAGAAGAAATCTTTAAAATGATGAAAACCAAAAGAATAAAGTTGGATAAAGTTGATTATTTTAATCATTACATGATACCTGCAATTCTTTTTTTGCTACCATTAGTATTTAGTCCCTCCTTACGAATTAATTTTTTGAATGTAAATTTGAAAAAAAATAGCTCACTCCATTGACAAAACTTTAATTTTCTGATTAAATTTTGCTTCTTTAATCATTGGATTATTAAGTGTATTTTTGATTTCGATTAATCCATACCTAAAAAAAGAGTACTCGTTATGTCCATTTGTACATACCCTTATTTTTATTTTTTGATGTTTCCATTCTCCTACTTTGCAAACGAATGCAATAGAATACAGAGCAATAAGTTTAGCCATTTTATCTGGCTCTGTTAGTTTTGTGCTTTCTAAGTTAAAACTTTGCACTTTTAGTGTTTTAAACAATGTTTACCTTCAGTGCTACTTCGTGGTTCATCTCCTAAATTGTAAAGTTGCTTCAACATCAATCAACCTACCATCAAACGAGTAGGAAGAACTGGTTGACCTAAATGAGAATAATAAACTTTAAAATTATCCTCAAAATATTTCCAGTCTATCTAATGAGCCAGTAAAAAAAGCTCATGTTTCATGTTCAAATAGGCAGAAAAATGAGGAGAAAAAAGATTTGTTTGAGGTTGATTAGGGCTACTTCCGACCATAAAAAAAAGCAATTTCTACAAGATTTTTACGACTCTAAACAAAAAATATTGCAAAGAGGAACACTAAATTTTCCATGAAACATAGTAAAAAACAGCCATTTTGCAACTTAAATAGCTATTTTTTGAATTTGTAAGGAGGGACTAATTACTTATTGCTCCTGCTACAAAATAATCTAGCAATAGTAGAGGGTTTCTATTTTTTCCATTCTAATCTCACTTTTTTAGTTTTATGGTCATAATGAATAATGATTTTTTCTTTATCAAAAATTCTTACTCTTTCACTCCAAATAATATCTAGTGTTGAATAATCAAGCAAAGTATCCCAATTAACAGTTCCTTTTTCTGTTTCAGATTCTAAAACAGAAGTATATTTAGCTATGACTAAGTTATCATTAAGTAACTGGGCAAAATTATCTATAGGTTAATAAAATCTGTCTGACACCTCAAAGGTGTCTTGACAGTTTAAATTTCCATTTTCTAATTCTTTTTTAGATATGTTTTATTTTGCTCAGTTACTTATTAGTTGTATAATATCCTTTAAAAGGCAATGTCCATTCTGAACTTTGATTGCCAATAAGGACTTGTCCAGTTGGAACTCCTGCAAAATCTCCATAAACAAAAATTAGTGTGTCATTTTCAGAATTATTCTGAATTTCTACTTTTACTTTTCCAACTTCTATCCATTTAAACCATATTTCTGAGGTATCCAAAACGGCTTGATATTCTTTGAAAGTTTCCTTGTAATAAATATCAAAACCTGCATCACAACAGCCTATTGTCATTATATATTCTCTATTCGGTTTCAAACGAGTAAGAACTGTATCTCTTCCACGTTCATCCCAAAAAAATATAGTATCCATTTTGGGATAATTGGTCTTTATTTCTACTTTTTCATTAGCAGATTTGAAGGTAGCTCCATTGACTTTCCATTTGTGATTTTTCTTAGCATTTCTAATATAGTCTGAAAACTCAATCGTTATTTGAGCAAAAGAGGAAAAACTAAATAAACAAAAAATAGATAGAATGAATAGTTTTTTCATTGAATTATATTTTAAAAACATGCTGGACAATCTCTCCATCTTTGTAAAAAAGTGTTCCTATAAATTCAGCATTTTGGCTGTATTCTACTCCTGTAGGAATGGTAAGAATTTTTATCTTGTGAGTTTTTGAAATATCTCCTGTTACTTCTATCCACATATAAGCAATACCTTTTATTACTCCGATGGACAAAATTTTGTAGTTTTTGGGAAGGCTAATCTCTTGCATAGCTTCCATTTTGAGTTCGAATTTCCAAACTGTTTTCATTTCTTTTGTGATATAGGTTTTTAAATCTAATAAAGTTCTTCAAAAATTACCCACATATTCTACAATAAAATCATTCTCTTTAGTTTTCCAATGGTCTTCTAAACCTTCAATTATAGAGAAAAACTGTTCATAATCATTTTTATTTTTCTCTACTTTATTCATATTCTTGATAATGAGTTTGTAGTTTTTCTGTTCGATCCACTCCAAATCACACAAATATTCATCTAAAGCATCAAGATTTGAAACAGTAGAAGGAATAGAAAAAGCAAGGCTAAATTCTTCTATCAAATTTTTATAGCCTTTAAATTTAGAAGCATTTATTTCTGTTACGAAATAATCTTTGTCTGTTATTTTTTCTATGTATTGCATTTTTTGTTGATAAAGTTGTAGAAAAATAAATGAGAATTTCTATTTAAACTTTTCATTTACTTTGCTGATGTAAGCTATCTCTCTTCCGAATGCTCCACTTTCCCCTAACAATAGTTTTACTTTATTTCGCTTTATTTGAAGAATGCTTTTAGGAATTTTACTCCAATTTAATTTTAATATATTTTCTACTATTTCCAAAGGAAGAGTAATTATTGTTTCAACTGTACCTATATTATAATCTATCTTTTCAAGTTTCATTTTATTTTCAAACTCTAGAGTCAAATACTCTAATTTGTCTTTAATTTCTTCTACACTTAGATTAGACTTTGAGATTTCATTTATCCAATTAACTAAACCTAAATACCTACGTTTATTGTCAGAATCATTTTTAAAATCTAATATATCCTGCAAAGAAAAATTATTATTAGGTATTGGAAATTTGGAAACAATAATCTGTATCGTTGTACTCTCTTTACCTTCTTGAAAATCATCAACACTTTCCAAAACAGAAGTAAATGTATTATTGACATTAATTTTACTAAGTAATAAAGAAGATACACGAGAATGATACTTTGCAACTTGTTCAAAATCTTCTAATAAGTTGATAAATTTCAAAAATCCACTATTATAATTTTTCTGTAATAAATTTACAACTTCATTATATTTATTGAGAAAATTTGTGTGTACTTTATCATAATCTGTTACTGCTTGCAATGTACGTCTATGTTCTTCTTCACTAAATTGGGTTAATTTTACTTTTCCCTCTTTTATCTCTCTCATGTCAAATTTTTTCAATATTTCTTGTTGCTCTAGAAAGTCTATATTTGCCTGTATTTCATCTATAATTACAGGTTCGTGTTTCATCAATTTAGCTACATTAATCATCAAATCTATTCTTAACTTGAAGAAAAAAGAATCATAATAAACATTTTCAAAAAATAAAATATCTCTTTTTACAGATTTTAATTTTTCTGCATTCCAATTTATAACTGCATATTTACTCATATTTTTTTTATGTTCTTTTTTAATTTCTGTTTATTATTGTGGCAAAATACAAACATAATACTTGAAACTTTCTACTCCTCCAATTTCTTAAAATACTCATTCACTTGCTGCTTATAATACGGACTAAGCGCAGGAGGAATCGTTTTCAAAAGTTCGATTTGTTGCTCCTTTTGCTTGAAATATTCTTCAAACTGTGGTGGAACTCTTCGCTTGTTTACTTTTGCTTGTTCGGCTTCTCGTTTTTCGTCTAAATCTCGCTCTCTTTCGGCTTTTTCAGATTGCAACAAACGTGTCATAATTTGCTTTTGGCGTTCGATGAGTTCTTGGGTTAGGCGTTTGTTTACTAGGTCTTCTTCGGTTTTTTCCATGTCTTTTATCATTTTGGACATATTGCCACCGTTTCCTTGCGAACCTCCGTCTTGATTTCCATTTTCGCCACCTTCGCCTTCTCCGTCTTGCATTCCGTTTTGTCCTTTTTGCCCTCCTTCTTTGCTTTCTTTCCCACCTTTTCCTTTTCCGTCTTTGCCTTTTCCTTGTTGCATCGCTTTTTGTAAGGCTCTGCGTAAGGCTTCTTGCTCGGCTGCTATTTTGGCAAGACCTTCAGAAAGCTGTCTTCCCGATTTTCCACTTTTCTTTAGATTTTCGATTTGCTGATTGATAGATTGTTGCATTTCACTCATCGAAGGACTTCCACTCTGATTGCTCGGTTTTGGTTTTCCCATTCCCATCGACGACATAGATTGTTGCATTTGTTCCAAAACATCATTGAGCATCAACGCCAAATTATTAATCGAAGTCATGACAGATTGCTGACGACTAGCAAGCATACGAGGATTTTTACGGTCTTTTACTTCCTGCGTAACTTGATCCATATAATCATTCATATCAGTAAGTTCACGCATAACGAAACTCTCAATCTGAAAAACACGCTTGGCAAGCGCACGAAGACTATCTTCTACAATTTCGGCATCGTCTTTTAGCTTTAATTGGTCTTGAGAAAGCGTAATATATTTTGGGTCTCGCTGGTCAATTTCATTAAAACCATCCATTATTTCCTCTTGCTCAAAAGAAAGTTTCAATAAATTTTCCAAAAGCTGACGCAAATCGTCGTAATCTTCCTGCGCCTGTTCCATTTCGGCAGAAGAAGTCATTTGCTGCATCTGTTGAGCCATTTCTTCCATTTTTTCGCCAGCATTTTCTTGAGATTGAGCAGCTTTTTTCTTTTCTTTTTGCTCTAATTGCTCACTGCTTTGTTCTTGCTGCTCGGTTACTTCTTCTTCTTTTTTCTTTGTGTCTTCTAAGTCTTTTGGCGTTTTGAGTTCCTCATTCATTTTGTCCAACTCTTCCATCTGCTCTTTCATTTCCTCAAATTTTTCGTTGAGTTCTTCTTGCTTTTCTTTGATTTCTTCATTTTTGGCAGTGTCTTCTTCAGACAGACGACTGTCTGCCTCTTCCTTCTTGTCTTTTTTAGATTGCTTCTCTTCTTTTTCTTGCTGTTTTTCGGTTTCTTTGGCGAGGTCTTTTTGTTCTTTTGAAAGCTCTTCAAGCTGTTTTGCAATGTCTTGCATTTTCTTATCGACTTCCAATTTTTTGAACATTTCAAGCGTTCTGTCCAACTCCTTTTCAAGATTCATTTCCTTGTTTTGGAGTTTTTCTAAAACCTCTTTTATTTCCTCACTATTTGACTGTTCTTGCAAAAGCTCTTGTAATTTGTCGTACAATTCTTTTGTTTTTTCGTCCATAAGTTCGTCCATCAATTCCTGCAATTTCTTTGACTTTTCAGCAATTCGGTCATCTTGTTCTGTAAATTTTTCTTGCTGTTCATTGAGTTGCTTGTTTTGCTCTTGCATCTTTTTGATGTCTTCTTCAAGCTGTTTTTTCTGTTCCAATAATTTTTCTAATTCCTTTTGTTGTTGCCAATTTAGATTCTTTTTTCCTTTTAAATCTTCGGCAAGTTTCTTTAGTTTTTTGTTTAAATCTTGTGCTTCTTCTAACGTTTTATCGATTTGAGATTCTGCACTTTTGCTTGTTTCTGAAACCGATTCACGCATTTCTGATTCTTTCGGAATTTGGAAACGATAACTTCCTGTTTTGCTACTTTTACGACCATTTACGCCGTCATTATCCCAAACTTGTACAAAATATTCTAGCTCATCTCCAGCTTTTAATTCAAGAGGAGCTAATTCTACTTGATGAAAATACTGCTGATTGATAGCATTTGGATTGAATTTTAATGGTAATGATTTGTACTCACTTGTCTTTTTATTTGAGGTAATACGATAATTAAAACGCAGATTTGTAATTCCATAATCATCAGAAATATTCCCTCCCAACATCAAATAATCGTACATTACCGAATCTTGAAATTGATTAAGCGAAACCTTCGGAAACTCATCTTGAATGACTGTCAATAAATAACTAATCTTTTCTTTGTTTTTGCTGTATTTATTCTCTAATTCTATCTCAAAGGCTTCAGAATTTAAAGCTGTTGTTTGAAGTAAAAACCCATCCTCTTCTTTTTTGGCTGTTTTTACGTTGGTAGAATCGTCTGAAATAATCGAAACGAAATTTAGCTTTTCAGTTTCTTGTGTCTGAAAACGCCATTCAATTTGTGTTTCTGCTGGAACGATAAGGTTTCCTGTGTTTTCTAAACGTTCATCTTTTTTTCCTGTGTAGTTTGGATAATTGAGATAAGCCACAAAGTTTCGAAGTTGTGGACGCTCACGAACAATAATTTCATACATTTTTGAAGTATAACCTTCGCCATCTAACGAAAACTCAAACGGACGTTGAATATTTGTAAATTGATAGGAATACGAAGAAGCCGAATTTTTGTCTAGCTTAATTTTACGACCATTATCTGTTATCAAAAAAACTTCATTCGGAAATGCTTCTCCACTAAGGTTTACATCAAAATTCAAATCTTCTCCCTTAAAAGCAATCAGTTGTTTGGTATCAACCGAAAACTGAAACGGTGCTTTTGGTGCAAAATCTTGTTCGTAATTAACAAGACGAACGGCACTTGCTTTATAAAAATCCATATCCCACACCAAAAACGCCCCAATCAAAGCAATGGGAATAAATAAAAACCTAAGATAACGACGGTTTTGTTCATATTCAATTGCATCAGCGAAGGAAATAGGTGCAAACTGCGACGCTTTTTGTTCGATACTGGCTTGATACAAATCTGAATTTTGAGGATTCGAATTTGTAGAATGTAATTGCAAAACGTTTAATAAACGGTCTTGAACTTGTGGAAAATATCGCCCAATTTGTTTTGCAGCTTCATTGTGAGGAAGTTGTTTGTCTAGCGTAAAGAGTTGATAAATCGGAATAATTACCCAATAAACAAGGGAAAAAATACTGACCGAAATAAAGCTATAAAACAAAACAGCTCTAAAAGTAGAACTAAAATTACCGAAATATTCCAAAATACTCACAATGGCAAACGCTCCCAAAAATGCCGAAATAGCAAGTAGAGAACCTTTTAGGAGTAAATTTTTGTAATATTTTCTTTTATAGGATTGGATATTGGCATATAATGCCTCTATGGATGTTTTCATTTTTTTTATTCTTATTTTTCTAATTCAATTAAACTTTACTATCTATATTTTTTTTAGAAAAGATTTTAGCTTTTTCAAGTTTAAGTCTTTTTTTATTTCTTGACTATTTTGAGATATATCATACAGAATTTCTGTCACTTTTTTACTTTCTCCAGCCAGTACATTCAATTTTGACTGAATTACGTATGCATTTTCTTCCTTTTCTTGTACTAATTTGTATCCTTTTTTATCTATCAATTTCAGAATTTGTTGCTTTTCTTCTTTCTGATTATCCTCCATTTTATGGAAAAAAGTACGTGATGCTTCTTTAGCTTTTGCTTCCAAACTCTTATTTTCTTTGATTTTATCTTTGTACATCAGCAAAATACTATCTTCAAGAGCATATCTGTAATCAAGAGGCTCAAACTCCTCGAAGTAAAAACTTTTTTGGTTTTCTTTTTCTTGAAAAACAGAAAAACTAGATAGTAGGCAGATAACAAAAATAAAAAGATATTTTGACATTTTTTTTGATTTTTATAGAAAGGTACACTAATAACTATACAAGTTAATCAATTTCAAAATGGATTGAAAAAAGATTGTACTTTAAAAAAGTTAAAGTTTTATTCTAATATTTAAAGCAAATTCTATTTTAATTAGCTGTCTTGTAATTGCTTTCAAAATTATAACGCTAAAAAACTTTATTCATTATGAAAAGCGTACTATCAAATCAACTGTTCCAACAATTAGAAAAGAAATCGAAAATGTAGAATACTGGTCTGCTAGAGATTTGCAGGAAGTTTTCGATTATACACAATGGAAAAACTTTGAAAAGGTAATTCAAAAAGCTGCCATTTCAGTCGAAAACACCTCTGAGAGCGTGGAATTAGATTTTGTTGAGGTCAGCAAGTCATACATTTTGCCAAATGGAGGGGGAAAAATAATCAAAGATTACGCACTTACTCGTTACGTTTGTTACTTGATTGCACAAAATGGCGACCCAAGCAAAGAAGAAATTGCTTTTGCACAAAGTTATTTTGCCGTACAGACACGCAAACAGGAATTAATAGAAAAATGCTATTTAGAATCTGAACGAGTAACAACTAGAGAAAAAATAATGTCCCAATTTATCAAACAAATGAAGAGTAAACTTGGTGTTCCTAAAAATAAATCCTATCAATCCTACAAATCCTTAACTATCATACCCTACAAAAAAATAGTAGGGTACAGTAGAAGGTTTATATAAACATTGGGTGTGAAATATCTTTGCTTCACTATGACACTTCACCTAACACGAAATTGAAAAAATTATAAAATTGAAAATTTGCTCCTTAAACTCAGATTTTTTACTTTCGTAAATTCTTGCTTCATTACTTGTAACCTAAAAAAAAAATAACAACAAGGCATTTGGCAAGATGAATAGTCACAAGTATTAAAAGCAAATGAAAAACCACGAGAAAAAAATGTCCAATGTTGTAACAAAGATCTCTCCTTTGTCTGGAGATGTTCAAGGACATGAATCCTTTGAAATAGAATTTTCAGATGGTCAGAAGGAAGTAATAAAAAGTTGGGATTATACCTTTATTTATTCTGTTCCATTTTTATACGAAAAGCTTTATTGTGACCTGCTTGACTACAAGGCTTTTGAGGTGCTTGGCGAAATGTTATTAGAAAATGTTTCCGATAAATTCGAGGAGTTAAGAGTGTTGGATGTGGCCTGTGGTAGTGGCTTAATGGGAAAGTATTTGAAACAAAATAGTCCTGTAAAAATTGAATCATTAATAGGTTCAGATATTATTGTAGAAGCCACTACAGCTTTGCAAAGAGACTATCCTAGTATTTATGATAAAACTTACACAGTTAGGGAAAAGGAAGATTTCATATCCCTCCACAGTTATTCTTTTAATTGCGTTTCAATTAGTGGAGCTGCAAACCACATGCAATTAGAAGAGTTTATAAAATATACAACATTTTTAAATAAGGGTGGATATATCGTTTTCAATTTATTGACACAAAATGCAAAAGGAAACAGGCGAAATGATATATTAAATTGGCTGCAAAAACACTTAATTTTTTGCGATTCCAAACTCTACAATCATAGAAAGTTGAGTAATGGAAAGATTATTAAACATGAGGCTTTTCTCTATAAAAAATAAAAGGAGTGCAAGTATGTTATATTTGCACAAATCTTGTCATATTTTGAGTGTGTGGAAAAAATCAACCGATTTATGAAGTTGGTTCAGCATTTAGTTTTTTAGAAAAATAATTGTAGATTCTAAATCTAAGGAACGATTACGAATTAAAGATTACGACCTGTCAAAACAGCGAAGCTAATTACAAATTTAATACATTGAATATCAATAACTTACTGCACCCTACTTTTTTTGTAAGGTATGATTAGTTAAGGATTTGTAGGATTTAAAATACAGATAATACAAAATACTCTTTGAATAAGTTAATTTAAAGACTGTTTTTTTTAAAATATAGTTGCATTCTCTGTGTTCTCTGTAACTCTGTGTTTAATTAAAAAGGTAGGGTACAGCAAATAAACCCTTATCTAATTATCTACAAATACACTTTTGAAAGGTAAAGATTTTGCAGCCAGTTTGACCAATGATAATATCAAAAACTTGAATGATACGCAAGGAATTTCAAACGAACATTCGCTAAATAATCAAGGTGTACGAAAACTGATGATAGAAAGAGGAATTGTTCCAGAAAATTTGCCAGTAGCAGAAGATGTAAAAAAAGTAAAGCGAAGATTGACTAGAGAAGGAAAGAAATTGATAGATAAAAAAAACTGTAATTGATTAATAGTACAGCTAATCCGATAACAAGCTGTAATTCAGTTCATTAAAACCTCAAAGCCTTCTTGTTTCACAATATATTCTCTCTATAAAATCGTAGTTTTTGTAAAGAAATACGTATTTTTGCAAAAATGTTTTTCCTCTAGTTCAAGCGTCGACGCTTGAACTAGAGGAAAATTTACAAAGAAATCAATTCAAAAAAATTATAAAAAAATAATGAACACAACACTTGAACATAATCAAACACAAAAAAACGGACACTACAAACCGTCCGAAAAATCTAGCATTACACCAAAAAATGTAAACGACGAGTTCGTTTCTCCTGATTTTTATGCTTTAGATTCACTTCTTACAGAAGAACAAAAACTTATTCGTGATTCGGTTCGTGAATTTATCAAAAAAGACATTTCTCCTATCATTGAAGAATGCGCTGATAAGCATATTTTTCCAAATTGGTTAGTTCCTAAATTTGGCGAAATGGGTTGTTTTGGTCCTTCTATTCCTACCGAATATGGTGGTGGTGGAATGGATTACATTTCGTATGGTTTGATTATGCAAGAGGTGGAACGTGGCGATTCGGGTATGCGTTCGATGGCTTCTGTGCAATCTTCACTCGTTATGTATCCAATTTATAAATTTGGAAATGAAGAACAACGCAAAAAATATTTACCAAAATTAGCAACTGGCGAATGGCTAGGCTGTTTTGGATTGACAGAACCAAACCACGGTTCAAACCCTTCTGGAATGCTCACAACTATTAAAGATATGGGCGATCATTATCTTCTGAATGGTTCAAAAATGTGGATTACAAATTCTCCAGAGGCTGATATTGCTGTTGTTTGGGCAAAAAATGAAGACGGACGTATCAAAGGTGTTATTGTAGAAAAAGGAATGGAAGGTTTTTCTGCTCCAGTAATCAAAGACAAATGGTCGCTTCGTGCAAGTGTAACAGGCGAACTCGTTTTTGATAATGTAAAAGTTCCTAAAGAAAATATGTTACCAAACAAGGACGGACTAGGCGCACCAATGATGTGTTTGGATTCGGCTCGTTATGGTATTTCTTGGGGTGCTTTGGGTGCTGCTATGGATTGTTATGATACGGCTCGTCGTTATGCTGGGGAGCGTATTCAGTTTGGTAAGCCGATTGCAGGTTTTCAATTAATTCAGAAGAAATTAGCTGAAATGCTTACCGAAATCACAAAAGCACAACTTCTTAGCTGGAGATTAGGAACATTGATGAACGAAGGAAAAGCCACAACAGCACAAATTTCGATGGCAAAACGCAACAATGTAGAAATTGCTATTAATATCGCAAGAGAAGCTCGTCAGATTTTGGGTGGAATGGGAATTACAGGAGAATATCCAATTATGCGCCACATGGCAAATCTTGAATCTGTATTGACTTATGAAGGCACACATGATATTCACTTACTTATCTTAGGAAGAGAAATTACTGGAATTCCTGCGTTTGAATAAAGATAAATATGTTATTGGTGGAGATCAATAACAACTAAGTTTAAAATATTAAACCACTTAGAGAATCAATAATTGATTTTTCTAGGTGGTTTTTTGTATGTTACTTCTTTAAACATTATCACGGTTATTTTTGTAAATGCGAAATACAATTTTAACTATTCCCAAAGCAGATTCCAAATTTAGGAGTTTTAGTGATCTAACCAAGACGAACTTAAAGGTTTACTAGAAATTTTTGATGCAAAAATGTCTAGTAAATAGATGCTTTATACCAATAAAAATAGGTTCTTCCGACAATTTAGCGATAATTTCTTAATTTAGCCTTTCTATGGATACTAACACAATAGCAATTTTATTAGGTTTTTCAGATTTTTCAGTAACGAAAATAGAATCTTCTCCACTTCGCTTAACTATTTATGGAGAAAGTAATTTAGCCGATTCTATTTGTCCTAATTGCTTGAAAAAGTGCAATAAAGTGACTTCTACTTCAGAACGTATTGTTCGTGACCGAAATATTTTAGACAAAGAGGTTTATTTACACTTAACTTCTCGTCAATTTCATTGTCAAGATTGTACTCGTTACTTTCAAGAAGTTTTTAGTTTTGTTTCTAAGCAAAAAAATCAAACTCATCGTTTGGAAAAATATCTTTATTTATGTTTGAAAGATAGCAGTTTCAAAGAAGTAGCTATCCGAGAAAACATACTTTGGGATGTTTTAGATGGTATTTTTAAAACCTATAGTAAACGTGAGATAAAAAAACACCTAGATTATTTTCCTCGACGTTTAGGTATTGATGAATTTGCTTACAAAAAAGGAAAAAAGGAATATGCTGTTGTTTTAGTAGATTTAGATACAGGTCAAGTTTGGGATATTTTAGAATACCGTAATAAAGAGTATTTAAAAGCCTATTTTTTATCCAAAGGCGAAGTTTTTTGTACTAGTATAGAAGTATTTTCTTGTGATATGTGGGAGGGATTTTCAAATACAGCAAAAGAAGTATTTCCTAACGCTGATGTAGTAATAGATCGCTTTCATTTTTTTCAGCATTGTAATAAAGTGCTAGATAGCATTCGTAAAGAATTACGACGAAAAGATGATAAAAACGTTCATTTCAAGCAAATAAAATGGCTTTTATACAAGGCATGGAAAGACCTTACTTATAAAGAAAGACGAGTTTTACTTAAAGCGTTTAGGTTTAGCTCAACGCTTAGACAGGTGTATTTTATGAAAGTGGAATTACAAAATATATTTAATACTGATTTGAGTAAACAAGAAGCTAAAAAACTACTAGACCAATGGATAGAAGAAGCTCAAAAAATAAATCATAAGGCTCTAAATAGATTTATAAATACGTTTAATTCTTGGAAAAATGATATTATTAATTTCTTCAAAGATAGATATTCTAACGGAATAGTAGAGGGAATTAATAATAAAATTAAGACCCTCAAAAGGAGTGGGTATGGGTTTAGAAACTTTCAAAATTTTAGATTGAGAATGATAGTCAAATTCATATAATCGCTAAAAAGTCGGAAGAGCCTAAAAATATTTCTCGTCCTCTCTTTCAAGAATCCCGTTTAAGTAGTCTTTTTGGTAGTGCAAAAAAAAGTTGTGGTTTATGCTGATTTATATGAACGAGAACCCTAATGAAGAGTACCACGCCTAAAATTCATTCATTACATATTCATAAGTGTTTTTCATAATCAAAAACTACAATCTTCTCTATTATACTACTAAATTTTACCTTTTGGATATATGCCTTAAAAAATGAGAAAGGAACGTCCAATCCTTCAAACTCTTCTTCTAGCACACACTGCATAATAACATTAGGCTTTTAAAAGGTTGCTTTCATGTGGTAAATATCTATTCCCATTAGTTATATGTGTTTTTGAGATTTCAACAAAATTGATTATAACAAGTAGGGTTTTCTTATAAAAAAAGAAAAATGCCGTTATTGGTGTTTTAGCGATAGCGACACCGACAACTACAAGTTGAAAGTAGAGGTCTAAAATACAAAAAGAGACCAAATATCTTTATAATAAGAAAACCCTGCTTCTGAAACCTAACTTCTGACTTTATTTAGGGTTTTGCATACGAAAGTCTTTCTAATCTTTTGGTAGTGTGATAACTATTCAAACAGGATGAGGTAATTGTTCCTGCTTTTTCAATATCAACATAACCATCTTTTTCTATAATTTCTTCATTCAAAATTACTTCTTGCACACTAGCTATCAGAAAAATAGTATTATTAATGACTAATTCTTGTTTTTCTTCTAATTTCAATCCAATTCTGAAATGAGATTCTTTTACGTAAGGCGCAATAAAATCATTTTCAAAATGAGGAGTTAGTCCTGTGGCTTCAAACTCTGAAATTTCTCTTGCATAACGAGCAGAAGTTTGATGTGCTTGTTTGTAAAACTCTTCGTTGATATGATTGAAAGTAAAATAGTTAGTTTCTTCAATATTTTCTAAGGTATGACGAGGAGAAATATCTGGACGAACAATAAAACCCATCAAAGCAGGATTTGCTCCCAAATGAAAAACTTGACTAAAAATAGCTAAATTGGTTTTATTTTCTTTCGAAATTGTTCCGATCAGTCCGACACTCTTAAAACCTGAAATAGAATTGATAAAATTAGCACGAAAACGTTTTTCCATGTCTAGGATTTCGTCTTTTTGGATTCGCTTGAGATTAGATTTTTGAGTAGTCATACTATTTTGATGAAATAATTTGAGAGAATGAATGGAGTTTTTACAAAAAAAACAAACTAAATAGCTAGTCAGTTAATTATTTTATAAAAAAAATGTTTGAAATACAATAAAAAATTCGTATTCTTCATGATAAATTGAATATTAAATCGAAAATTTTAACGAACTTTGCAGAAATTTCGAGATAGTAATGAGTTAATATTTAATTGAATAAAGGAAGATAAATACTATTTCATAAGTTTTGACAACATTAAATCAATACATATTTAGAAGAGTTAGATTAAGATAGAAAATTTTGGAAGTAGAATAGTAAAAAGTAACATTTTTATACTCAAATCTAAAGTTAAAAACTTTGGAAACAAGATTTAGAAAAGAGAATTACAATAAAGAATTTTATATCAGAATTCATTAAAGAGTAAATAGTATCTATTCCACAATCATTTTCATCTTTCTATAAGGAATAAAGTTTGATAAAAAACGCTTTGTAAGTTACTCCTTATCTTCTAAGTACATTTTTAAAACTAGTACAACAAAGGAAAGTAAAAAAGACTTTCTTACTAAAAAATAACACGTAATTATGATGAATTGGCTACGCAAACTCATTGGTTTGGGTGGAACAGCGAAAAATCTGACTTCACTAAATGAAGAGGAATGCAAAGAAGAAATAAAAGCATTTGCAGAAAAAATAAACCTCGACCTTTTTCAAGGAAATGTTCAAAATTTGTACAGTACACAGCGTATCAAACAAACTTCTGTTTGTCCTAGATGCGAATCTGAAACAGAAAAAAAAGTAGCTACTTTTGTATGTGCTACAAATACGCTCCCTCAAATTATTATCTCAACAACAAATTACTTTTGTACAAATTGTAGTTCGGCAATCGTAGATGACAAACTTTTACAAAAAAACTGTGAAAAGGGAAAAGTCTATCGTGGAATTATTGGACTTTATATTAGAGAAAATATTCAAACGTATCAATCTCTAAATGAACATATCATTCGTTATCATTATGACCAAAATAGCAATCCAAGTGGAATAAAGATTACAAATGAAAAAATAAGTGAATATAATCCCAAAATTCATGGCTCAAAAGGAACAAAAAGCCAACACAAAATACCTTCCTCTCCTGTTACTTTGATGGACAGAGTAGAGCGTAGGGATAAAAAAGAAAGTCTTACTGATTCCAAATTTTCAAATAAAAAAAATAGCAAAGATAGAAGTAGCACTCAAAATGATAATTCTACTGAAACTCAAACACCAGAAGAAAGAAAAAAAGCTGCTCGTTCGGAAAGAGCAAGGTTAGCTATGGAGAGAGTTGCTAAAAGAAAACAATCTAAGAAAACGAAATCTAAAGAAGATTTTGCTGATTCAGTAAATGAATCAAAACAGGGCTTTAAGGATAAAGTAGAACAAAAAAGTAGCTTTAATCCAAAGAAAATACAAAAACCTGTTGTAGAAAATCCGAATGAAAAACAAGACACAAAGAAAGAGCAACTAGAAGCAAAACAAGAAGAAACAAAGAGTTTGCCTACTAACAAAAAGCAAGCACCTCCTGCTAGAGCTTCTCAACGCAAAAAACAAACTTCTAATTCTGATAAAAAAGAAGAAGAAAACGTAGCAATGCAGCAAACTGAACAAAAACAGAATGTTGAAGAGGTAAAAGACGTAAAGCAAAACTCTTCTGATGCTTCTGAAGAAAAAAATGTACCTAAGAAAAACCGTAGGTACAAATATAAAAGGTCGACTAGAAAAACTAGAAGCAACAAAAGACCTACTCGCAAAACAGTAGAAACAGAGCAATCAACTTCTAAAAATGAGGTGAAAAATGAGCAAAAAACGGAATCAAATACTGAACAAAAAAGTCAGCAAAACCGAAAAAGACAACCCAAAAAAGAGAATACTCAAAAACAAAAAGAAGTAACTCCACAAGGTCAGAATAAAGCTCAAAAAGCTCAATCTCAAAGTAAAGCAAACCACAAAGAAAAAGAAACTGACACCAAAAGTGAGAGCAAGCAAAATGAGAACAAAGAGCAGAACAAAAAAGATAACGTAATTGAAAAATTACATCAAAACCTACAAGAAAGTAGTAAAGCATCTATTGCTCCAAAAGAGGAAAAGCAGAAAGAACAACAAAAAGAAAGCTCTCGTTTGGCTAGACTTAAACAAGAGGATACAGAAGAAAAAGTATCTAGAAGAAGACCACGTACAAACGTTCGTCCTCCAATAGAATTAGACTTAAAAACGCCAAATCCTCGTCGTCGTTATAACAATACAAAGAATAAATAATTTGTAATTTCTGAAAATAAAAAAGCCTTTTCACATATTTTGAAAAGGCTTTTTTGTGATTAAAGTTTTATCACTCCAATATCAAGAATTGAAATTAAATAACATACTCATTTAAAACAACAAATCATTTATATTCAGCGTATTACATTCGCAATCTTTAATTAGCTACGCTGAATATTCATTTCGTAATTGTTCCTTAGATAAGAGACATAATTAATTTTAGTCCACATTATTTATTCTGAACACGTTCAGTTTGAATTTCTTTTAATGCATTTATAGCTTCTTGTACAAGTCCTTGACTCAATTTTTTCTCTATTTCTTCATCAGATAACTTTTCAAATCTTGTCTTATAGTCTGCTTTTTGTTTTGATTGTTGTTCTGTTTTTGATAACTCGCTTTCTCTACTAATATTTTTCCTTATATTTTTTATACCTTCTTTAAAAGCATAAAAATATATAAACAAAGATATACAGGGAATAATTTGAAAAGAAAGAGAGTTTAATGTAAATACCAAATGATATATACTAAAACTAATAACATCACAAACACCTAAAGTTATTATAACAAGGGTATAAATGGGATATATTTTTTTTGAAATAGTCCGTATAAAAAATAAACCAGTTCCAACTGATGCTAGTATAAAACCAATATACTCTTTATAATCTATTGTATAGTTTGAAATTAAACTTATCAAAATTGACAGAATAATGAGTATTTCTAAAAATGCAGTTGGCAAAAATTTTATAAATTCTAATTTTTCTTTTTTACTATTCATTTTTCTTAGATATTAAGTTGGTATAAACAAAAAATCCTCTTTAATAAGTTGAACAACTTTTAAAGAGGATTTCATATTCATCATAATTACTTGTGTGGACCATATTGGATTCGAACCAATGACCCCTACCTTGTCGAGGTAGTACTCTAAACCAACTGAGCTAATAGTCCTTTGTGTTTATCTTAACAACCTTTACAATAAAGAGTGTTAATTATCTGCAAATATACATACATAGCTCGTAACTTTGCAAACACTTCGACTACTTATTTTATTAAAATAGAAGTGATTTTATTTTACAGTCTATCTAATAATTTCTTATAGCTTGATTATAAAGTTGTTACAAGATAATTTTTATTTTTTTGTTTCCTTATTTTGCCAAATTTTTATTCAATAATTTATTTTTTACTTTCTGCTATTTCTAGTTGAAAGATATGATAAACTCTCTATTTTTTTAGTCTTTTATCTATAAAAATAGCCATAAAACGTTATGAAAAACAAAGTTTTACTCTCTCTTGCTGCTGCAATTATTTTTTTAGGTGGAGGCTATGGTCTTTACGTATGGCTCGGAAGTATGCAAAAAGCCCCACCCAAACGAGTAGCCAAACCACAAGCAATGTCTGTCAAAATCCAAAATGCAACTCCTTCTACTATCGAAGCCGAAATAGTTACGTTTGGTAGAGTAGAATCTGAGCAGCCTGTTGATATTGTTGCTGAGGTTTCTGGAAAAATCCGTGAAAGTGTTCATTTGCAAGTAGGACAATCAGTCCGAAAAGGACAAGTTTTATTTACACTTGGAAAAGAAACATTTGAGTTAGGTCTTCAAGCACAGAAAAGTAATTTTATGCGAGAAATTGCAATGATTTTACCTGATATGAAAATTGATTATTCGAATCGTTATCAAGATTGGAGTAATTATTTTGCAAGTTTGGAAGTAGAAAAAGCATTACCCAAACTGCCTGCCTATCAATCAGAAAAAGAAAAAACATTTCTTGCCACAAAAGGAATCTTGACGAGCTATTACAATATAAAAGCACAAGAAGCTACTTTAGATAAATACATCGTAACTGCACCTTTTTCGGGTTCTATTACTGAAGTTTATTTGCAAAATGGTTCGGTTTCTCCTCCTAATGGTAAAGTATTGCGTTTGGCTCAAAATAGTCAGTTAGAACTCAAAGTGCCTGTTGATACTAGAGATGTACATTGGTTAAAAGAAGGAACAAAAGTAGGAGTAGCCACAGAAGATGATAGCCAACAATGGACAGGAACGATTGCACGAATTGGAGATATTGTCAATCCTGCAACGCAATCTTTGGATGTATATGTCAAAATTCAGAATGGAAAAAAACCGATTTATGCAGGAATGTATTTGCGTGCAACTATGCAAGGAGGAACAATCAAAGATGCTATTGAAGTACCAAGAAGAGCTGTTTTTAATGACAATGAAATTTATACTGTCAAAAATGATTCTATTTTGCATCTTCAGAGGATTCAAATAAAGAAATCAAATAAAGAAACATTGATTATTTCTGGAGTAAATGAAGGCGAAAAAGTAGTAACAGAACCTTTGATAAATGCTTATGATGAAATGGTTGTAAAAGTTTTGAAGGAAAATACAGGAAGTTCTGAAACAAAATTATCAGTTAAATAACTACAAACCCTAAAGGGCTTCGAAGACTCTTAGGGTTTAAATTCCATGCTGTTGTTGATGTTTTAGTGTAATGACACCAACAACAAAATTTAAAATCTATGAAAAAACTTGTAGAATATTTTGTAAAATATCCAATTTGGGCAAACGCTATCATTTTTACAATGGTAATTTTTGGCGCAGTTTCTTATGGAATGGTAATGAAACGTTCCTTTTTTCCTGAAATTGACCCTACTAATATTTCGGTGGGTGTAGTAATGCCAGGAGCTTCTCCTCAAGAAATGGAAGAAGGAATTACTATCAAAATTGAAGAATCTTTGAAGGGAATTGAAGGAATAAAAGAAATTACCTCTACTTCTTCTGAAAATAATGCGAGTATTATTGTTCAGTTAGAACGTGGAGTGGATGCCGATGAAGCTCTTGCAGAAGTAAAAAATGCTGTGGATAGAATCAACTCTTTTCCAACAAATGCAGAACGACCTTTAGTTTTTAAAGTCAAACCACGAAGCAGGACTATGTATTTGGGTTTGAGAGCAAAAGAAGGAAAAGAATTAGATTTATTTCTCTTAAAAAAATATGCTGAACAGATTGAAGATGAAATGCTTGCCTCAGGTGTTATTTCTCAACTTAATATCAGTGGTTATCCAGATATAGAAATTTCTATTGAAGTGCCAGAAGCTACACTTTTGCGTTATAATTTGCGTTTTGAGCAGATTGCAGCAGCCGTTAGACTCAATAACCGTGATATTTCGGCAGGAGCAATAAAGTCAAAAGAAGAAGAAATTCTAATCCGTTCTAGAGCCAAAGAAAAAATGGCTGAAAAAATTGGAAATATTGTTCTTCGTGCCAATGATGATGGAAGTAACTTACGTTTGAGAGATATTGCGACCATAAAAGAACAGTTTGCAGATGTTCCTAATGCACTACATATCAACGGAGAAAGAGCTGTTTCATTAGAACTTACCAAACTTAAAGAAGAAGATTTAGAAGAGATTTCTATTTATGCCAATAAATACGTAGAAGAATTCAATAGCAAACATTCTGATGTAGAACTAGTCGTTTCCTTTGATTTCTTTGATTTACTTTCTCAACGTCTTCAAATGCTTATCGATAATGGTATTGTCGGACTTATTTTGGTTCTGATTTGTTTAGGACTGTTTCTTAGTCTTCGTCTGTCGTTTTGGGTGGCTCTTGGGATTCCGATTTCCTTTGCAGGAATGTTTATTATTGCTGCTTTGATGGGAATTACAATTAATATGATTTCTCTTTTCGGAATGATACTCGTAGTGGGTATTTTGGTAGATGATGGTATTGTGATTGGAGAAAATATCTTTACGCACTTTGAAATGGGCAAGTCGCCTATGCGAGCAACTGTTGATGGTACTTTTGAAGTAATGCCATCTGTTTTTACGTCTGTTCTTACAACGATTGTAGCTTTTTTGCCTATTGCTATTGGTATTGAAGGCTTTGATTTCCTGCAAGAAATGGGACTAATTGTAGTGCTTTGTTTGGCAGTTTCACTTATTGAAGCCTTTTTTGTCTTGCCTTCTCACCTTACACATAAAGATATGGGAGATACAAAAAGTGAAGGGAAATTCAGAACAACACTAAACAAAGGGATTGATTTTTTACGTCATAAAGTTTATGGAACTGCGCTTGCTCACGTTTTGCGTTTCCGTTATGTCTATGTTTTTGTTCCTGTTGTCTTTGTAATGCTTGTTTTGGGAATGATAAATGGACAATTTATAAAAGTAGTTTTCTTTCCAAATATTCCTTTTGATAGTTTTGATGCTAGTATTGCCTTTAAAGCAGGAACGCCAAAAGAAAAAGTGATTTCTTATTTAGAACGCTTCGAAAAAGCTACATGGGAAGTAAACGACGAACTCAAAAAAGAATACAATGATGAGAAGAATTTCATCAACTTTACCTTTAGAAATCTAGGCAGAACATCAGACGGAAGTGAAAGTGGTTCGCATGCAGGACACGTTTCGATTTCGCTTTTGGATATGGATGATAGAGAGATTACCAGTAATGAAATTTCAAACCGAGTAAAAGAAAAAATAGGTAAAATTCCAGAAGCAGAAACTTTTACTGTGGCAGGAAGGAATCGTTTTGGAAAACCTATTTCAGTTCGTTTATTATCCAAAAACAATGAAGCCTTAGACCAAGCTACTGAAGAACTAAAACGAGAATTAGAAAATTTTGCAGGTCTAAAAGAAGTTACAGATAATCAACGAGTAGGAAGAAGAGAGTTACAACTAGAACTCAAACCGAAAGCCTACTTTTTAGGACTTACTCACGCAGACATCACAAATCAAATTAGACAAGGATTTTTTGGAGAAGAAATACAACGTCTTCAAAAAGGAACGGATGAAGTGCGTGTTTGGGTACGTTATCCAGAAGAAAGTAGAGAAACTTTAGGACAGCTTGAAACAATGCGTATCAAAACAGCAGATGGAAAAGAAATTCCACTTTCAGAAGTTGCTACTTATACCATTGACAGAGGAATTGTAGATATCAAACATTTCAATGGCTCACGAGAAATTGCTGTAGAAGCAGAGTTAGCTGACCCAAATGGTTCGCCTGTTGATATTATTGCAAAACTAAAAGATTCTACATTTGTAGATATGAAAAGTAAATATCCTAGTCTTTCTTTTGAGTTTGGAGGGCAGCAGCAGCGTAGTAGTCAGTCGCAAGAATCACTAAAATTTGCACTTCCGATTATGCTTTTTGTAATTATTCTTTTGATTACGCTTACTTTTCGTTCGCTTAGTCAATCACTTTTAGTGATGTGTTTGATTCCTTTAGGATTATTTTGTGCTGTTTTTGGTCATTTCTTTGCTGATAAGCCTGTTTCACTTTTGAGTTTGTGGGGAATTTTAGCACTTTCGGGTGTAATTATCAATGATGCCGTGGTTTTGGTAAGTAAATTCAATTCCAATTTACAGGAAGGAATGACTATGCCTGATGCCATTTACAATGCAGGAATTTCTCGTTTTAGAGCAATTTTACTTACAACAGTTACAACTGTGGCAGGACTTGCACCTCTAATTATGGAAACGAGTTTTCAAGCTCAATTTTTAATTCCGATGGCTGTTTCGGTAGCGTATGGAATTGGTTTTGGTACGTTTTTGATTTTACTTATTTTCCCAGTTATTATTCTTGTCGTCAATGATATGCGTAGAATGATTGCTTATACCAAACGTTGGGTAATTCATACTTGGAAAGGACATAAAGGAGAGGTTCTTTATCCAACTTCCGAAGAAGTAGAACCTGCAAATAGAGAAATGGTACGTTTGAAAATTATGAAGGAAATGGAGTAGGTTTATTTGTAAGTGGCTCGTAGGGACACAAACAACGCTTTTATAAACAAATTGCCTTACTTTTTTTGATAGAAGTAAGGCAATTTTTTGTAAGAATTTTAACAGCCCCAACATTCATACTTTATCAAAATGTCCTTTTCTTTTTGAGTTATTTTATAAAAACAACCTGCCCCTCCATCTTTTGGCTCAATCGTAATTTGATTTTTCTCTTTATCAAAAATGAAAATATAATACTCTTGGTTCATAATTTCTTTAGGATAATATAAGATAAGAGAAAAAAAATAGGCTTCTCTTAAAGTCAAATTTGCAAACTGTATTTCTATGTCTTGACCACTTTCTGTACAAATTGAGTATTCATATCTTATGTCTTTATCAAAATTTTGTTCCCAAGCACAGAATGTTTTCCTCTTCTCAAACAAATTAAATTTCTTTACCTTTTGCTTCTTAGTGCTTTCAAAGTTACTTCTTAAATAATTCAAATCTGCGTAAACAAACTCGTCGTTTTTCTCTCGTTTTATTTCATAATTCAAAACAGGCACAGGAAACTTGGTCAAATATCCATCAAAAACATAGCCTTCCAAATTATTCAAACTATCAATCTGACTAATGACTTTTACCTTTTGCATTCTTCCTTTTATTTCAAAATATTTCGTTTCTTGAACAGTAATTTCCATAGAAATTGTATCTTGATTTAATAAAATGAGCTTTGTAGCATAAGGAAGTTTTGCTAGTTTATTTGAAGTTAGATTGGCACTATCTCTCAAATAAATTCCATGAGAAGCCATAATATTGAGTGTATCTTTTTCTATTACACATTCTGTTTCATTCATTTTTGAAATAGAATTTGTAGGAATAGAAAAGCTAGTTAGGGCTATAAAAGTAGAGGCTAGGAAAAGTAATAAGTAAGTGGTTTTCATAGTTGATGAGGGTTTAAATTATAAGATATTTTTAGTACGGTAAAAACATCCTTTTCGTTGAGTAGCTATCCTATCAGTCAAGTTTATAAAGTTTAATTCATTTTTTTCAAAAATAAAGCATTCCTAAGCGAAAAAATTGAAAAATAAACTTCGTATTTTTGCCTTAAATAAAAACTATATATTCATAGCATTTTATTATGTTTGAATCAAATAAGTACAAATGACAAAATTTTAGCCTAATAGTATTACTTCTCAAGCTATGCAAAAAAGTGATATTTTGTTCGTAACTTTAATTTCTTTCTAAAGTTTCTACTTAAATTTATACAGACAATTAAATCTGTTATATACCAACTATTTCCAAAATGATTCCAGCTTACATTGTTGCTATCGGCGACGAACTTCTTTACGGACAAACACTCAACACCAATGCTCATTCTCTTTCCAAAATGCTAACTGATGTTGGTTTTAAGGTTATCAAACATATTTCTATTGCTGATGAGAGGCAAGTAATCTTAGATTCTTTTGAGGAAATGGCAAAGGTGGCAAAAGTAGTTTTGATTACTGGAGGACTTGGTCCTACAAAAGATGATATTACAAAAAAAACATTTGCAGAATATTTTAAGGTAGGAATGCGAAGAGATGCAGCCGTTTTGAAACACATTGAAAATCTTTTTTCTAGTAGAGGAAGAATGATGACAGATCTAAATATTTCACAAGCTGATGTTCCAACAAACTGTCAAGTTATTCATAATGAATATGGAACTGCTCCAGCCATGTGGTTTGAGAAAGATGGTTGTGTATTTGTTTCAATGCCTGGTGTGCCGTATGAAACAGAAAATATAATGCAAAAAGAGGTTATTCCTAAATTACTAGCGTTTTTCAAACCTCCTTTTATTGTTCATAAAAAAATTCAAACCATAGGAGTTCCAGAGTCTATTTTGGCTCAAACGATTGAAGAATGGGAAAATGAATTACCTACTCATGTTCGTTTGGCGTATCTTCCACATTTGGGAAAAGTAACTTTGAGACTGACAAGTGAAGGAGATGACAAAGAAAAAATTGAGAAAGAACTAGATAATCAACTAAAAAAAGTAGTTCCTCTTATAGAAAAATATGTTTATGGTTTTGATGATGAAACAATAGAAGGAGTTGTAGCTGATTTATTAAAAGAAAAAAAACTTACCTTATCGATTGCAGAAAGTTGTACAGGTGGATATGCAGCTCGCACATTTACACAGCATGAAGGTGCATCAGCTTTTTTTGAAGGTGGCGTAATTGCCTACTCAAACGATGTCAAAATGAAAGTTTTGGGAGTAACACTAGACACTATAATAAAACATGGAGCAGTCAGCGAACAAACAGCCTTAGAAATGGCAGAAGGAGTAAGAAAAACGCTAGGAACAAAAATTGGAATTTCTACAACAGGCGTAGCAGGAACAGGTGGAGGCACACCAGAAAAACCTGTTGGAACAGTTTGGGTTGCCTATTCTGATGAAAATGAAACTATTTCAAAAACTTATCAACTTACTAAAAACAGAAACTTAAATATTCAACTTACTACAAATGCAGTTCTGAATTTACTTAGAAAAAAATTACTAGAGAAAACTTTCTGATTCAACAAATACGTTATAATTAGTAAAACAAACACAAAATAATTGAGACAGTAAAAATGATTTGGAATTACGAACACATAAAAGATTCTTTTGACAAAATAAGTCAGAGCGACCCAGTTACCTATTTTGCCCCTTTTTTTCTACTCTTGATTTTACTAGAGTTAGGAATTGATTTAGCTCAAAAAAAAGAATGGTACACTAAAAAAGATGCTTTTGCTTCGATAGCAATGGGAATTGGTTCTATTTTCTTGAGTCTTTTAGCCAAAATTTTTTATATCGGAATTTATATGTGGATTTATGATAATTTCCGTCTTTTTACCTTGCCTAATGTTTGGTGGGTTTGGATTTTACTCGTTTTTGCAGATGATTTTTCTTTTTATTGGCATCATAGATTAAGTCATCAAGTGCGTATTTTGTGGGCTGCACATTCCAATCATCATTCGGCACAGAGTTATAATTTGGCTGTTGCGTTGCGTCAAAGTTGGACAGAGATGTTTTATAAATATATCTTTTGGCTGTGGATGCCTCTGCTTGGTTTTCATCCAATTATGATGTTTGTGATGATGTCTATTAGTCTTATTTATCAGTTTTTTTTGCATACAGAAGCTGTTGGAAGGCTTGGTTTTTTGGAGTATTTTATGAATACACCTTCTCATCATAGAGTTCATCATGCTACAAATGTCAAATATTTAGATAAAAACCATGCAGGAATTTTTATTATTTGGGATAGGCTTTTCGGAACATTTATAAAAGAAGACCAAGAGAAACCAATCTACGGACTTGTTCAGAATTTAGAAACTTACAATCCAATTCGTATTGCTTCTTATGAATATGAAAAAATTTGGGAAGATATTAGAAAACCTATCTCATGGAAACATAGAATTAATTATCTGATACAACCTCCAGGGTGGAGTCATGACGGAAGCCGAAAAACGACAAAGGATTTAGTAAATGAGATGAAGAAAAATACTGTAACTGATTAGCGAGTAATTTATATGATAATTACAGGATAAACGCAATTGGAAATTTAATTACGTATTGAAATTGTATTTATCTTCATTCATCATATAGACCATAAAAATCACTCGCCAATCCTACCCTACTACATTCTAATTCTCATAATCCAAAATCTTACGAGTTTCTACTTCTCTAGTTTTGACAGGAATCACAAAGCGAAGCGAAAAAGCATGACGGTTTAGATTAGTAATTACTTTATCAAGTCCTTGTGGAACGATAAGAAATTGATAGGAATAAGTAAAATGCAAACCATTTCCGATTTTACCCATATTTCCAGCACCAAATAAAGTTCTGGGCGAAACTCCCATCAAAATACGAACTCCCGGATTTACTTTTTCTCCGTCTGTATGAATGGTTGCAGCACCTCCTAAAGCTACCCAAGACTGTGTCCAGCCTGTCAGAGCAAGTCCATAATAGTTGTTCCAAGGAGAGGTTTGAATGGAATCTAGTGTACCTGTTGAGTTTTGTCTAACGTCATATTCTTCTTTAAATGAGTTGTTGAAAGGTGCAATTTCTCCTGAAAGCGAAACGGCAAAAAATGTTTTTTTCCAATTCCATTTTGCTTTGGCAATTCCGAGTTCTAAAACAGGACTGTAATAATAATGAAATCCCCCAACAATTCCCCAACCAACAGTTTCTTGAAATAAAGAACGAGAATCATAAAACTGACTAACATCATCTTTTTTACATTCAGCATAAACTTCTAAGTAGCTATTTCGCTGCGTAATATCTAAAATTGCCATACTGTCAAATTTACCAGTTGAAGAAATTCCATAAATTTCATATCTACGAAGCACTTTTCCATTTTGTTTTTTCAAGACAAAAGTAGAGTCATTTTCAGTTTGCCAAGTTCCTTTTTCCGTTCTATCAAAGGCAGAAAAATTATAACTTTTATCTTCATTTAGTTCTAAAAATTCTTTTTCACAATCTCTGACACTAAAGAGAGTATCTGATTCATCAATATAAATTTCTATATAATGAGCCAAACCCCATTTTTTACCTGTGATATTTTTCATTTTATTTTCTAATCTGCCCTCCACTTTGCCGTCTGTATTTTGAGCAGAAACGAAAGAAAATATCGAAAAGGAAATTAAGAAAACAGCAAAAAATAAAGCGAATTTGATTTTCATTCTATAAAAGTTAAACTAAGAAAACAGAAAAAATTAAAATGCACAAAGTATAAGTTTATAATTAAGCAAAAATACTACTCAAATTATTAATCTAAGCAAAAAATAATTCATCTAATCATCAATCATTTTTTAGAAAATAAAAATTGGTAAAATATTTAATTTACAAAAATATTATAAAAAAAGTAGAATAATAATGTATCTTTATTTTTTTTGATATAAAAATATTTATAACACTTGTTAATAGACAATTTCAAGATAAAAATATCAATATCAAAGTTTTTATCGTACTTTTGTCAAACTATTATCGTCCAAAAGGAAGTAAGTAGTTAGACAAAATTATTAAATATTTTTTTTATCTTTGTTTTATGAGAGGAAAAAAACGTTTTATTAGTTTGAGTATAGAGGAAGTATCTTCCTTAGAGCAAGGTTGGAAAGAAGGTAAATCATCAACTTTCCGTACTCGTTGTCATTACATTCTTTTAAGCCATCAAGGAAAAAAGGTTAGTGAGATAATGGATTTTTATCAAGTTACTCGCCAATTAGTTATTCGTTGGTTTAATCGGTATGAAAAAGAGGGCATAGCAGGATTAGAGACGAGTAAAGGACAAGGTCGTCGCCCTATTCTTCGTATAGATAATGAAGAAGAAATGAATAAAGTAGAATCTCTAGTTGAAGCCAGTCCTCAAAGTTTGAAAGTAGTTGTTTCTCAATTGGAAGAGGAATTGGGTAAATCTATGTCAGTCAAGACTTTAAAAAGGTTGCTTAAAAAAAAAATGGTGTTGGAAACGCTTCAGAAAAGTAACTGTTAAGAAACCTGACCCTGTTGTATATGAAGAAAAAAAACGTAGTTTAGAATTTCTCATTCTTTTATTTTTAGCAGGCTGTATAGATTTGCGTTTTTGTGATGAGTCTTCCTTCAATTTAGAACCCAATGTTCCTTATGGTTGGTGTAGAATAGGAGAACAAGTAGGCATTAAAAGTAGTAAGGGAGGTAATTTAAATGTATTTGGATTGCTTAACTTGCGTGGAGAACTAAGCAGTTTTGTAAGCACCCAAAACATTAATTCTAAAGTTATCATTGATTGTATAGATCAGTTTGTAGAAACAATTGAAAAAACGACTGTTCTAGTGTTAGATAATGGACCTTGGCATATTTCTAAAGAAATAGAAGAGAAAATAGAGGAATGGGAAGAGAAAGGAGTACTTATTTTCTACTTACCTTCTTACAGTCCACATTTGAATCCCATAGAAACACTATGGAGAAAAATCAAAATAGAGTGGTTAAGACCTCAAGATTTCACGAGTAAAGAAGACTTACATCAAGCTGTAAAAAATATTCTAAAAAAATACAATAGTAAAAAGTATAAAATTGATTTTACTATATATAAAGGAAAATTGTTACGATAATTATGTCTAACTACTTAGGTAGTCAATTTGATTGATTATCTGCTTTTCTTTTTTAAAAGAATTTTGCAGCCTAAAGGCTACATTACATCTTTTATTAAAATTGACTTATCAGACCAAAATGAATCTTTGAATTAATAACAGAAATAGGTTGTGTTTTCGAATTTCCCATCGCATAAACAAAATAAAAAAACCCTGTTTTGGTTGCAAAACTAATTCCTGCACCTGCCGAAGTAGGCAAATCTAAATAGGCTTCATTCCTGCGAGTATGCGCCCGAACTGCTGCTTGTTCTGCAAAAGCCATCAAATAAGAACGCTCTTCGAAGTAAAAACGCCATTCTGCCCCCAAAAGTCCATAACGAGAAACAAAAAAACTATTAGGGTCAAAACCACGAAGATTTTGCAATCCTCCTACTCTCAAAAGTTCATTCAAAAATAAATCTTTACTTTCTATAAACTGAATTTGTGTTTTAAGACGAAGAGAAGATAATTTATTTATTTTAAAAAATAGATTTATATCTGTACTAAATTTTAATTGAGGATTGCTAAAATCATCATTTTCTGTATTTGGGTTTTGAGTATCCGAAATTCGACTTCTACTCAGCGAATCAGTAAAAGTTTTGTTTCCTGTTGAGATTTCAGTAACAATTTGAAAACCCTTTCTTGGAAAATAAACATCGTCTAAGGTATTATACGAATGTGAAATTCCGTAATGCCAAAAACGACTATCTGCTGTCGGAACATTAGCCGTATCTGCATTTCTGATAATTCCAGTTCGTGTGCTAGTAAGAAGGGATGTAAAGAAACCTATTTTGCCAAACTTTGCACTCGGATAAGCTATATTTGCACGCCTTTCGACGATACTAAAAGTAGAATCTTCTTTGATAAAATTAAAATTTCCTCCTATTTCCAAACTTGTTTTTAAAAAATTAGGGTGTTGATAATTGGCAAAAAGTGTTTGAGATTCGGGTCGGATTCGTTGCCATTCGAAAGCGATTGTTTTTCCTGCTCCAAAAGGGTTTACAAGATTTAATTTTACTTGTCCTGTCAGAAGCAAAGAAGAGCCGTTTTCATTTGAAGAACTTCCACCTGCTTGGCTTTTAGGTAAAAAACCAATTACACCATCAAACTGACTGCTTTTTACTCGTTTGAGTGGAAGTCGTAGATAAGCTCTATCATATCGAAATTCTACATTTGGTTTTCCATTTAGTTTCAGATAAGGCATTGTTTTGAGTAAACGAATAGCATTTTTGACAGTATTTTCTTGATATACTTTTCCTTGTTGGATATGTAAATAATTCATCAAAAAATCTTTTTTTATTTTTGCATTACCATCAATAATCACAGAATCAAATTGAATGAATGCACCACTTTGATAAGTTAGGCTTGCAGAAAAATAAAGTCTTTTTTCAGTTTCCATAATTTCTGCGCTGTCCAAACTTGTTCTAGCCATCGGATAACCATTATTTTCGGCATATTTTAAGATAGCTTCTTGTATTTTTTTTATATCTTGAGTTATGACAGGTATATTTGGGTCATTTTTTAGTAATTTTTTCAAAAAGTCTTTTCGCTGAAAATCTGATATAACATTTTTTTGTATCAAACTAGGAAGTGATTTTGTGCTTAACTCTTTCCAAAAAGTTCGTTTTCCCAAATCAATAATAAGTTCTATTTTATTTTTAGAATTTGATTTATTTAGACTATCACTACTCTTTTTAATTGTAAAAGGAAGTATTTTTGCTTTCCAATAGCCTTCATTGTGTAGATTTTGGAGTAGATTTGTGGTTAGCTCATTTAACTCTAAAATAGATTGTGTTTTTTTGGGAATCTCAATATTTGGAAGTTTTGCTTCAAAAGAATTTTGATATGAAATGGTAATTTCAATCTGTGCAGCTACTTTTTCTATATTAAATAATATTAAAAAAAGAAAACAAGTAAGACTAAACAAAAACTTTAGATAAGAAAAATTAGTATTCATTAAAATATAAAAATTGTATTTTTATTCTCTGTGCTTGTCCGTGAACTCTGTGTTATAAAACGTATTCTATCAAATAAACTATGCAAAACGAAAAAGATAATTTATTTAATCCACCTTCTTATAACAACACTTCTAACCCATTTTTGTATGAAGAAGTTATTTATAAGAAGAAAAAACCAAAATATTGGTTGCACATTTTACTATTTGTAATTACTTTTCTTGCAACTACTTTTGCTGGTGCAGAATGGATTTTTGGAGAAAAAAGTTTTGTAATTCTTCTTTTTGATAGTGATGGTTTTAATGGTTTGGGAAGAGGTGGACTTGGTTTTGATGGTTTTGTGGCTGGACTGGCTTATTCCATTCCCTTTTTAGGAATCTTGACTGTTCACGAGTTCGGACATTATTTTGCTGCTAAATATCACAATATTCGTGCTTCTTTGCCTTTTTATATTCCTATGTGGCTTGGTTTTTTGGGAATGGCTTCTACTATTGGTACAATGGGTGCATTTATCAAAATTGAATCGCCTTTTACTTCTCAAAAATCACTTTTTGATGTTGGTGTTGCAGGACCTTTGGCTGGTTTTGTGATTGCTTTGGGTGTTCTTTTTTATGGATTTCTAAATCTTCCTTCCCCTGAATATGTCATTGAAGTAGCGCATCCGTCTTGGCAAAAATATGGTTTGGACTATGCAAATTTTGTGTATAAAGCCATTCCAGAAGGCGCAAGTATGGAACTGGGAACAAATCTTTTATTTGAATTTTTCAAAAATTATGTCGCTCCAAATCCTGAATGGGTACCCAATAATAGAGAAATTTTTCATTATCCTTTTTTGCTTGCAGGTTATTTAGCTTTATTTTTTACGGCTCTGAATCTTATGCCGATTGGTCAGCTTGATGGTGGACACGTTTTGTATGCAATGTTTGGGCAAAAATGGCACAAAAGAATATCAATGGGAATGTTTACTCTTTTCTTGACGTATGCAGGATTAGGACTTATTTCACCTCAAGACCCAATTGAAGATATTGCGCTGTACAGTATTTTTTATCTCTTTTTCTTGTTTATTATTTTTCTCAAAAATACCGAAAAACCAATTAATGCTGTTGTTTTTGCTCTAGGAATTTATGCTTTTCAGTTTTTGGTGGTCAGCTTTTTTCCAGAAGCAAAAGGTTATTACGGTTGGTTAGCTTTTGGCTTTCTTTTGGGAAGAGTTTTAGGACTCTCTCACCCACCTACTCAAAACCAAGTTACACCATTAGATAAAAACAGAATGACTTTGGGAATAATTACTTTTATCATTTTTATTCTTTGTTTTTCTCCTCAACCTTTTGTGATTTCTTAGAATTTTGTAAGGTTGAAAAATGTCTTACAAAAAAATAATTGATTTTTCTAATAAAATTAGCAAAATCATTTGTATATTTGATACAAAATTCTTTATTTGAAAATGAAGATAAACAGCTAAACACAAAATGGAAACGAATAATAATTTAGAACAATTAGGCTTAGACAGAGCAATTTCTGTTTTTACAGATGCTAACAAAGTATCTGAAAGTCAAAATACTGTCCTAACTCAAGTAAAAGATTTTGGTATTGATGCTGTCTATTTTTGTACTGATGAAAATAATATTAGTTATCCTGCTGTTTTTATAAAAAAGGTAGATTGTTTTGATGAAGATACTTTTAAAAGAATAGCAGAAGTTCAAAAAAAAGCATGGAATTATAAGAAAGTTCTTTTTCTCTATGTTTATTCAGAAACAGATATAAAAATTTATAACTGTGCAGAAAAACCATTATTGATTGAAAAAGAAAACTTTGATTTTAAAAGTGAAATAAAGAAGGTTGAACTAGAATCTTATGAATTTTCTGATAAAAAAGATTTACAAGAATTAAATAATTTATTTTCTTCCATAGCTATTGATACAGGTATAATTTGGACAATAGAAGAAGCTGCCAAGATTAGAAAAAAAATAAACCTGCAAAGAAGAGTTGATAAATATTTAGTCGAAAGTTTGATAAATACAGCCAAGCAACTTCAACATCAAGGACTAAGTATTGATTTTATTCATAAAATTATTATGCGTTCTCTTTTTCTCTTATATCTTGAAGATAGAGGAGCAACTGACGAAACTTTTTATTCTAAAATTAAAAAAGGAGCAACATCTTATTTTGATATTCTTGATAATGTAGAAGATACTAATTCATTATTTGAGAAATTAGATACACATTTTAATGGAAATGTATTTGCGTTAGAAAATGAAGAAGATATTACAGTAAAACAGCTTCAATTAATCAAAAAATGTTTTATTCGTGGAAATGATAAAACTGCTCAAATTAATTTATTTCCCAATTGGAGATTATTTGATTTTAGCATTATTCAGATAGAATTGTTGAGTGAAATTTATGAAAACTTTCTGTCTGAAATAGATAAGAAGTCTAAAAAACAAACTGGTTCTTTTTATACTCCTCCTGCTTTAGTAGAGTTGATTTTGAATGAAAAATTACCACTACATAATCATGAAAAAAAATATAATGTAAAAATTTTAGACCCATCTTGTGGTTCTGGGATTTTTTTAGTGGAAAGTTTTAAACGTTTGGTTAAGCGATATGAAAATAATCACAATACAAAACTTGATGATTTTAAAACATTGTCAAAACTTCTTACTGATAATATATTTGGAATTGAGATAAATTCCCAATCAATAAAAGTAGCAGCTTTTAGTTTGTATTTAGCTTTGGTAGATAATTTAGACCCAAAAACAATTTGGCAAGACAAAAAGCATCAACTTCCTTATTTAATTAATGATCCAAAAAGTAAATCAGTCAAGAAACAAGGAAAAAATCTTTATTGTAGAGATACAATTTTAGAAAATGAAGAAATTGAAAAAATTGAATTTGATTTAGTTGTTGGAAATCCTCCTTTTGGTACAAACAATCTACTTTCATCTATTAGTAGTTATAATACTGAACATAATTTTGCACAAGAAATGGTATTACCTTTCTTGCACAAGGCAGTTAAATTTTCGCCCAATGGAGAAATTGCACTTATTTTTAATACAAAAGTTTTAACAAATACACGTGGAACATACCAAAATTTCAGAAAATGGCTGTTCAATGATTGTTATGTAGAAAAAATTTATAATTTTTCTATTTTAAGAAATGCTCCAAAAAATTTCGGAGGACAACTTTTTGAGTCAGTTACTGTACCAATTAGTATTCTATTTTACAGAAAAGAATCTCCAAAAAAGCCTTTAAATAGAATTATTTATTATGCTCCTAAGACATTTATTAAGACAAATATTATTGAAGGAATAAGTCTTGATAGTACAGATGTAAAATATTTACCTAGAGAAGAATGTCAAAATCCAAATACCAAAATTTGGAAAATCGCAATGTGGGGTGGAATGGGAGACTTTGAGATAGTAAATAATCTAACTAAAACTTCAGATACACTAAAAACATATTTCAAAAATAAAGAAAATGGATGGCATCTTCCTAAAGTGGGATTACATGGAGCTTCTGCAAAACAAGACTTTATACCTAAAAAAATATTAGATACTAGGCTCATAGAAAGATATTATACTTTAGAAAATGCTTGTAAGCCAAATGATAAGTTTTTTAGAAATATTGATAAAAAACTATTCAAGCCTCCTTTTGTGATATTAAAGAAAGGACAGACAGACAAAAAAATTATTTCTTCTTACATAGATTATTTTACATATTGTACCACAGCTTGTTATATATTTAATGGAAAAGTAAATAGTACAGAGAAAAAATTATTAACATGTTTTCTAAATTCTAGTATAACAAAATACTTTCTTTTTCTTGTAGGATCTTCTTGGGGAATTGAGCGTGAACAAATTTTTCAAGATGAAGTATTAGAAATACCAGAATTATTTTCACTTACAAGTGATAAAGCTAAAGCACAAATAATAAAATGCTTTGATAAAATTTTAGATGCTAGAAATACTTACGGCTTATATGATGAATCTTCTAGTATAGAAAAGTATATTGATGAAATTTTATTTAGTGATGTTTTAAACTTATCTAAGAAACAACTAATATATATTAATGATATGTTAGAAGTAAGCTTAGATTTATTTGAAAACAAACAAAACTCAAAAGCCCTATTACCTATCATCAATACATCAGAATATACACATATATTTTGTGAAGAGATAAATAATTTTCTTGAAGGAGATGAGTTATTTGCTAATGCTATGATATATAAAGTTAATAGATTTTCTCCTTTAATGATGATAAAAATTTCTTTTGAAGATACAAAAAAAGAAGTTTTTGAATCAAAAGAACAACTAACAAATGAACTCAAACAATTAGATAAATATTTGGTGGAAAAAAAATCTACTAATATCTATTTTAGAAAAAAACTCAATTATAAAACAGGTAATGATGTTTATATAATACGTCCAAATCAAAGACGTTTTTGGACAAAGTCAATGGCTTTAGAAGATGCTTCTGAACTAATTCTTGAAATTCTAACAGATAACTAAATTACTATGTCCGTACAAAAAAGTATTCGCAAGAAATTTAAGGATAGTTTTGAAATAAAGTGTTTAAAGTTATTTGTTTCAGCCTATAAATCTGCCATAAAGAATAATTCTGTAAAGATAGATTTAGAGGAAAATGATATTACTGCTGAACTAAATCGTTACATTAGTGAGAATCCACTTAGATTAGAATGGCAAATACATACGAATGTCGAACATCATTTACCTAAAAATGATACTCAAAAAACGAAAGGTTTTTCTGCAAAATTTGCTAGAATAGATTTAAGATTTTCAAATTTTGTTTCTGCATTTGAACATATTTATTTTATTGAAGCTAAAAATATTGAGCAGAAGGGCTTAAAAGGTTCACAACTCAAACGTAGATATATAAATACAGGAATAGATAATTTCACATCAAAGAAATATGAAAATGGTTGTTTAGTGGGTTATTTGTTAAAAGGAAATCTAGAACTTACAGTAGAAGGAATCAACTCTCTACTAAAGAAAGACAAACGAGATGCAGAGTTTTTAAATTTCAAAAAATCTGATTTACATGATTTTTATTATGAGTCAGAACATATTGAAATTGGAATTTTAAAGCATTTCATATTTGATTTTACTGAAAAATAGATTTTGGCATCAATTTTCTATTTGTAAGAAAGTAAAAGTATATCAAAATCAAATTTTTGTCGTTAATTCTCATATAGTCAAAAAAGTAATCTACTATTCTAAAAAAAATCTATGGCAACCCTTCGTTTTCTTATTCTATGTTCTGTTTTTATATGTATTTCTCTATCAACTTTTGCTCAAAAAAACAACATCAATCAAAAATGGTGGAATGATTTGAATGAAGGTTGGCAGCTTTATTTTAGATATAATCACGAAATAGACAGCATTCCAACAGCTCAAAATTTGGAAAAAATCTATAATCTCAAAAAAATAGATTGTGCAGGAACAGAAGAATATTACAACAAACTTATTTTGGATATTAATCCATTAAAAGATTTACCTTTTTTGGAGGAAGTCAATTTTTCATACTGCCCTGTCAGTTCGTTAGAGCCTTTGCAAAATGCCAAAAACTTGCGTAAAATAGATGCAGAACGAACACTTCTTTCAGACCTTTCTCCTATTTCTCAACTGGAAAACTTAGAGGAAATTTGGGTGCAAAAATGTGCAGGAATTAATTCTATTGCTTCACTTTCTTCTCTCAAAAATCTTAAAAAATTATCTCTTTCTGGAACTGGTGTGGCTGATATTTCTGCTTTAAGTTCGGTTTCTAGTCTTGAACGTCTTTATTTAGCACATACAAAAGTTAAAGATATTTCGGCTCTCAAAAATCTTGATAATTTGGAAAAAGTGAGTTTTATAGCAACAGGAATCAAAGATTTTTCGCCATTATCCAAACTCAAAAAATTAAAATCTATTTTAGCGTGGCGAACTCCTGTAACAGATATTTCTCCCTTATCAAAACTGGTAAATTTGGAAGAGTTGTATCTAAACTGGACACTTGTAGAAGATATTTCCTCTCTCAAAAATCTTGTAAAACTTCGTGTAATTGGTTTGGGGAATACAAAAATAAGTGATATTTCTGTGCTTTCGAATATGACACAACTTACCGAAGTTCAATTAAATGATAGTAAAGTTATAGATATAGAGCCACTCAAAAACGCCAAAAATTTAGAAATCCTTTCTGTTTCAGAAACAGAAGTAGAAAAAATTGATGTATTAGAAAACTTCATTCATTTGAAAAAAATGTTTCTCAACAAAACCAAAATTAAAAGTATTTCTTCTCTAAAAAACGCTACAAAATTAGAGCTTTTAGAGGTAGGTGAAACAGAGTTAAATTCATTGAAAGGGCTTGAAAAGTTAGTAAATTTAAAGGATTTGTATATTTATCAAACTCAAATAAAAACCTTAAAACCTCTTTCTGAGTTGGTAAAACTAGAAAAATTATTTTGTGGTGAAACACAAATTAAGTCATTAGAAGGTTTGGAAAACAAACCCAATTTAGAAATTTTAGATGCTCAAAAAACAGAAGTTCAAGACCTTACTCCTATCATAACCTGTAAAAAACTTGAAACACTGGTTTTGATAGATACAAAATTAGATAGTATGGAGATAGCCGAACAACTCAAAAAGCAAAGTCTTAAAAAACTCTATATCAAAGGAACACCTCTACAACAAAAAATACAGGAAGAAGAAGGAGAAGGCGATGATTATTAAGAAAAAGCCATAGTTTGTAAAGGAATGGTAGAAAAAGAAGGAAATAAACATGTTTCTTAGCATTTTTGCGTACACAATCAACTCTAAAAAACTTGAATTATGGAAAATAACAAAAATGATTTTGAAAAAACAAAGGCAGAAATACAAGAAAAAATGCGTGTAGAAATTGAAAAAATAGAACAGGAGAAACAAAAACAACTAGAAGAAGAAAAGCAAAAATTAGAACAAGCACTAGCTGAAAGTAAAGCAAAAACTGAAAAATTAAGTAGTTGCTCATAACAATTTTGTTATTTTTGATTTTCTCTTATTAATAATGCTATTTTAATTAAGAGGGTGCAAAATTTATAGTATATTCTTTTTCTTTTCCAAACTGAGCTAATATATCTAAAACAGCCTTTTGGAGCGTTTTCACATTTGTCCAAGCTGCTATATCTAACCAATAATGCTTAATATGTTTCCACAACATTTCAATATAATTTAAGTCTGAACAATAAGAAGGAAGGAATTGAATAAATACATTTTTTTCTTTCCACTTTTTTATTGCTTTATCTACTTTATGATTGCTGTGAGAGGTCGCTCTATCTAAAATCAAGAGTATTTTCTGCCCTTTTGCTCGTTTTTCAATAAAATTATTTACACAAGCAATAAACGTATCTGCATCCATAGATTGATAGAATTCATAAAATTCGCTTTCATTATTAGTTCGCATAAATCCTAAGATATTTGCTCCTCTAGCACGGTTGGCAGGTAAAAATACTTTTTTAAGCGTCTCCAAAGTCTTTTCTTGCCAACCATACATACTATTAGGATTTAGATGAAAACTACTCTCATCACTAAACCACACTTCTACCTCTCCCTTTTCTTCTTCTTTTAACCACCAGTCAAGCTCTTTCTTAAAAAAGTCGTGCATCCACTCATCTCGTTGAGATTTTAGCGATTTTTGTATTCGTCTCCAACTCCACTTTTTTTTTTAAGAAAACGTTTTAGAATAGAAGGATTAGTTTCAATTTGATGTTCTTTTTTCAATAAAACAACGGTTCTTTTTAAATTTTGAGGTGTTTGTTTTACAGCTTCTAAAATAATTTCTGCATTTTCAGTAGCTAAACTACTTTGAGAATGAGCCATGTTTTTATCTAAAAGCCCCAAACAGCCCATTGATTCGTACCTATCAAACCAACTTTTTATACTATTTTCACTCACATCAAATTGTGCTGAAAGCTCCTTAATAGTAAACTTATGTTTGGAACTCAAACAAATTGAACTAAATCGTTTACGTTCTCTTGGTAAGAGTTTTACATCACTACTAGATAAATAACGACGAAGTTCCTGTTCTTGAAAAATACTTAGGGGAGCTATAAAACGCATCAGAAATATAAAATTGTGTTTTTTGAAATAAAAAATCAAATCTAACAAAATTGTAGCATATAACTACTTAATAGAACAAGAAAGATTAAAAATAGAACTGCTTTTAAAACAATTAGAAAATCAAAAAAAATAGTCAAAAATAAAAAAATGCAAACAGAAAATTAATTTTTGATAGAGGCCTCATTTTCAATTATTTAATGTAATACAATTCTTAAAATGAAAAATCCTCATAAACTTCCCAATTTCCATCTAATTTGTTTTTATCATAAATTTCTTCACACCAGTTTAGGTAGTTATTTAGTTGGGTTTTCTTTACTATTCTTCTTTCATATTCTCTCTTAATTCCAGAGCTAATTTTTGATTGCATAACTACTTTTTCTGATTTGTCTTGTTTATTGACTGCCAAGACCTTATTTTCTTTCCATTGACTATCTTTACTTGGTTTGTTGGAATAAACAAGCAAAATAAAAGCTAAAAACAGACACACCAATACAGATGTATTAAAACTCTTTCCCTCATCAAATGACGAATGAACAACACATAAATAATAAACGTAATTATATTTCCATACAAGAAAACTCTCCAATACATAAGTTGATGTTTAATAAAAATAAATTCTAACGGAGAAACACTAATAACAAGCAAAATAATAATAGCAATTAGTCCACTATAAAAAGAGAGTTGAAGAAATTTTTGTTTCGAATTGATGTGTGTATTCATTTTAATCTTATTTTTTAAAACCTAATTTTTGATATTTGTCTAATTTTTCAATAAAATTTTTGACTTTTGTACTACTATTATTTCTAAATTCTATATTCATTTCTTCTACTAACACCCCTCCTCTACCAGTTCCAAATTCTCGCCACATAGTACAATAAACTATTTTATTTCCTTTTAATGTAAGGTAGGTTATCTCATTTTGAATACTAATTTGAGAAGATTCTAAGTGAGTAGTAGATAAATTGAGTATCAAAAAGCTATTAAAAGATTTTTTTGGAAGAGTGTGTTCTTGAACTAAATCAAAAAGTATCAATCCATCATTAATATTTGTGTTTTGTGTTTCAGACCAACCTTTAAGTCTTTCTGATGCCCACTCTTCTTCTAATGGAAATACTCGTGGCAAATTTGTAGTACTATCCAATTGGCTATGTTTTTTGCAATTAGGTTCATCGATTTTATAAATACAAAAACCTAATTGATGGGTTGCTTCTTTTAGCTCATTCCAGCTATTTGTTTTGAATAACTGAAAAGAAGATATAAAGTAGAAAACAAACAGTAGAAGAATAATATATTGTGATTTCATGTTTTTTAATTTCTGACTTAAAGTAGCCTTTGAAGAATCTTATAGAGAATAAATTACTTAAACTTTAGAAAAGTTTCATTTGCTTTAATAATTAAAAGTTGAACAATAGAAAAGCTGATTATTGCACAAAGTGTAATATGAGTTGCCCTAAGAGGATGAACCAGAAAAAAACCTCCAATTACTAAACAAGAAAGAAATATAAGAGAAGCAAAAATATGAACGTATTTTTTTTGTTTGAAAAATAATTGATACAAGACAGATACAGCAAGTAAAGCAAATAAAATAATAGAGTAGAATTTAATAGCAAGTCCTAATTGTACACCAACTATGGTTTTCACTTCAAAAAAATGGGTGTATAAATATCTTCCTAAATAATGTAAGGTTATAAAATGCAATACTTCCTAATCCAATTATACCTATTGAGAAGATTAACTTATTTCTTAATTTCATTTTTAATGTCTTACTTTTTTTTAAATTTGATTAATTGATAAAAATTTAAGCAAAATAATTAAAATATAGTAGCAAAAATGCTAAAAATTGCTATTTTTGTTAGTTAGTCATTCTACTTTTAAAGATAGTTGATACCATCATTTATACAAGCCAGTATTTTATACATTCATTTTTTATGGCAGATAATTCATTTAAAAAATCCATTTTTGATAATCAAAGTTCTTCTCAAGAAACAGAGGAAGAAATAATAGAAAATGGAAATACACAAAACTCTATATCTTCATTTTCTCAAAAAATGAAAGATGTTTTTTCGTCTTCTAATCAAGATACTACAAATAACTCTACTTCCTCTTCACTAATCAATTTAATTTCTGCGATTGGTATTTGGGTTTTTGTTGTATTGTTGGCTATCTCATTTGTATCTTTTATTTATACAGGGGAAGCTGACCAAAGCCTTGTTTTGGGATTCTTTTCAGATACGCCTACCCAAGAGAAGCCTCAAAATTGGTTAGGAATGTTTGGAGCAGTACTTTCTCACTTTTTGATTGAGCGTTGGTTTGGAATTGGTGCTTTTCTGCTTTTGGTTATTGGAGCGACTTCTGGACTCGTTTTGATAGGAAAATATGCTTTTAATAAATGGAAAGAATTATCGGTTAGTTTGTTTTTTGTGATTTTTTTGATGAGTTCTATTTTGGGGTATTTGGTGTATATGACCGAAACTCAAACAGCTTGGGCATTTCTTTGTGGTGGAATTGGCTATGCTATTTCGGCTCTTTTTGGACAGATTTTTACGCCTATTTTTATTATTACTGCCTTAGTGGGTTTTGGTTATTTCTTTGGAAAAGACCGTTTGAATATCGAATTATACACTAACTTTTCAGATAAGAAAGACAAAAAAGATACAAATAAACAAAAAACAAGTGTTCAAAATCCTGTGCCTTCTGCTTCTGTTGATGCCTTTAAGGAAATTGAAGCCACTAAAGCACATACTCAAACCGAAAACCAAGTTGAAGATACAAATCAAGAAAATAATATAAAAACAAATAAAGAATCTTCTCCAAACATAAAAATTGAAGACAAAACAGAAAAACAACCGAACGTAAGAATTGAACAAGACTCAAAACAGCAAAATAAAGAGAGCAAACCCAAACAACAAACTTTCTTTGAGAAAATATTTGGTGCTGATACAACAAAACAAACAGAGCAAAAAGAAACTGACACTAAACAAGAAAATCCTTTTGAAAGTAACACTAAAATAAAAGATAATCTAAATAGACAACTTCCTCAAAAAGAACTCAAAAACGAGCAGTTTGGAAAAGAAATAGAGAAAAACGAAGAAAATGACCTAAAAAGCGAAATACAAAAAGCAAAAGAAGAAGCAAATAGTAAAAATAAGTTAGCTAAAAAAGATGGAAAAAGAGAAGAAGACCAAAAAGACAAAGATGGTTTTTTTATTCCTTCAGCGAGAGATTTTGGTGTTACAGACTCCGAAAATAAAAATCAAGAAACAGAAGATGAAAATCCTTTTGCAATTCATATTCCTTCTACCAAAACACCAAAGCAAGAAATTCCAAAAAATAAAAACGTAGAAAACATAATACAAAATACAGAAAAAGAAGACCAAGAAATATCTTCTCAAAATCAAGAAATCAAAGAAGAAGATAAAAATGCAGAATCAGAACTAGATTTGGATTTGCCAATGCCTCCATCTGTAAGTAGAGTAAAGGATTTGTATGGTGAAAATATAGAGGAGTTAATCGAAGAAGAAGGTGGAAAACCTCTTTATTCAGGAATTACGGTTTATAATCCGAATGATGAACTTCCAAAATACCAATCTCCTCCAACAGATTTATTAGATAATCCTGTTGTTAAAAAGCATCAAGTTGATAAAGATGAACTCAATGAAACCAAATTGAGAATCGAACAAACACTCAAAAATTTTAAAATTGATATAAAAAGAATTCATGCAGAAGTAGGACCTACTGTTACACTTTATGAAATTGTACCAGCACCAGGTGTAAAGATTGCACAAATCCGAAATTTGGGAGATGATATTGCGCTCAATCTTTCAGCTTTAGGAATTCGTATTATTGCTCCAATGCCAGGAAAGGGAACTATTGGAATTGAAGTTCCGAATAAAGACAGAGAAATTGTCCCTCTCCGAACGCTTTTAGAACACGAATCTTTTAAACATTCAAGAAAAGAATTGCCTTTAGTTTTGGGTAAAGATATTTCGAATCAAATTTTTATTGCTGACCTTACCAAAATGCCTCATCTTCTTATCGGAGGAGCAACAGGGCAAGGAAAATCAGTTGGTATAAATGTAATCTTGACTTCACTTATTTATAAAAAACATCCTAGTGAACTCAAATTTGTGATGATTGACCCTAAAAAGGTCGAGTTTTCGCTGTTTTCTAAGCTAGAAAAACATTATTTAGCACATCTTCCAAATGCCGAACCGATTGTTACAGACTCTGTCGATGCAGTCAAAACATTAGAAGCTCTTTGTAGAGAAATGGATAGTCGTTATGACCTTCTAAAAGATGGAGATTGTAGAAACATAAAAGAATACAATCAAAAATTCAAAACACATCAGCTTTTGGATGAGCAACATCGTTATTTACCATATATTGTTTTGGTAATTGATGAGCTTGCTGATTTGATGATTATTGCAGGAAAAGCAGCCGAAAAACCGATTGCTAGATTGGCTCAAATGGCTCGTGCTATTGGTATTCATTTAGTTGTGGCTACGCAACGTCCGTCAGTAAATGTAGTTACAGGTATTATTAAAGCCAATTTTCCTGCTCGTATGGCATTTCGTGTTACTTCCAAAATTGACTCTAGGATTATTTTGGATACAGGAGGAGCAGAGCAGCTTGTTGGACAAGGCGATATGCTTCTTTCTAATGGTTCGGATATTTTGCGTTTGCAGTGTGCTTTTGTAGATACGCCAGAAGTAGAACGAATTTGTAAGCATATTCAAGACCAAAAAGGATTTTTTGCAGCATATCCATTACCAGAAGAAACCAATTTTGATGTAGATGAAGATGAATATTTGGCAGGCGATGAACTTTTTTAAAACAAATCATAAAAAATCATAACTTTTTTAGAGTTTAACACGTCTTTACAAAAGTCAGAATATAAAACCTGACTTTTTTATTGAAACTTATTACTTTATTTGATGACTTATTTTATGCAAAAAAACTTTTTATTTATTGTCTTGATTCTTTTGGTATCTTCCCTATCTTTTTCTTCTTGTAACAAAGACGATGAAGAAACTAAAACAGATCTTCTTGCATCTCGTTGGGAGGGTGAAACAGTTACTACTAATGCAACACTCAATGGAGTAGCATTTCCTGTTGATGTACAAGACCTTTCAGGTTCTTTTATTGAGTTCAAATCAAATGGAACTTATACTTCTGATGATAATGGAACTTTTGATGGTTCGGGTACTTGGAAATTTTCTAATGGAGAAAAAGATGTTATTTTTGATGAAGGAACAGATGATGAAACGACATTTACTATTACTTCCCTTTCTTCAAGCGATTTAAAACTGTCTTATTCTGAAGAAGAAACTGAAGATGGACTTACTATATCGGTAACAGTATTAATAGATTTAAAAAAATAGTAATATAGAATAAATAGTTTTTACTTTATTATAGAGTACTTACTGAGACCTTTGTATCTTATAAGTTAAGGACTCTATTTTTTTTATAGTAAATTAATGGTTCTCTGACAATTTTTGCACTATGTCGTTGGTGTCTCCACCGATGACCACCAATATTCAAAATTCGAAAAAATCAATAAGGTGCAAAAATTGTCAGACAACCAAATTAATCAACTTATAAAAAGTCATTTCAATTAGAATAAGTCTGACGTAAAATAGGATAAATAGTTTTCCAAATTGTATCTGCTACAATTTCATATCCTTTTGCGTTAGGGTGCAAACGATCAGAAAGATTGAGATGAACTTCTCCCATTACTCCTTCTAATAAAGAAGGAATCAGAGGTGAACCATATTTTTTAGCTAAGTTTTCATATACCTTCTGATACTGAACAGCATATTGTGCAGCAATTTGTCCCATCATACCAAAACCTACAAGTAACTCAATAGGTAACTTTACTTTTGCTAACACAATCATTGCATGAGGGTATTGTGCTTTTGTACGTTCAATAATTTGAGTAAGATTTTGCTGCATTTGTTCAGGACTAATTCCCCTAAAAAGGTCATTTATTCCCAAAGCAAGTACAAAAATATCTACCTCTTGTGTTTGTAAAATAGACGGCAAACGCATAACAGCACTATGAGTAGTATCACCACTGACACCTGCATTAATAGCAGTATAAGGTAACCCATACCTGTCTATTTTTTGTTGAATAAGAGCAGGAGGAGCTTGGTTAGATTGTAGTCCATAACCCTCTGTTAGACTATCACCAAAGAATAATATATTCTTCATGTTAGTTATTATTTTTAATAAATAAAATTAAGTAACTGGGTAAAATTGTTTATAGGTTATTATACCAAAATAAAAATTATTTTTTCCTTTACATATTTCTCGTTCAAGCATTTTGCTTGGACGCTCTTTTTTGTCAGCATATGCTGACAGAATAGACAGACACAAGATAGAATCTTGTGCCAGCAAAAGGGAAATGCAATATTTATATTGGTATTATAATTTGTCTGACATCTCAAAGGTGTCTTGACAGTTTTTAGACTCCCACTTTCTAATTCTTTTTTAGAGATGTTATATTTTGCTCCGTTACTTATTGTGTATTTTTTTAGAAAGTAAAGCACACTTTTTCAAAGTATTTGTTTACTACTTTTGTTTATGATGCTATTTGCTTCTTAGATTGTATTTATCCAAAAAAAAGAACCTAATTTAATTAAGTTCTTTTCTAAAGTCTAAAAAAAAGTTTTTAGCGTCTTCTACCTCCACGAGGTTTGCGAGATTTATTTGAACTAACATACGCTTCTTCTTCTACTTCCATCCATAAATCAATCGTTCGTTTTTCCATATCTACACCTTTTACTCGTACTTCTACTTTGTTTCCTAGCGTATAGGTTTTATTAGATTTACGACCAATTACTCGTTGGTTTTTTGGTTCGTATTCAAAATAATCTCCTTTCAAGTCTGACAAACGAATCATTCCTTCACAAGCTGTTGAGGTAATTTCTACATACAAGCCCCATTCTGTTACACCTGAGACCATTCCTTCAAATACTTCTCCAATATGAGCAGACATAAACTCAGCTTGTTTGTAACGAATAGAAGCACGTTCGGCATCAGAAGCTCGTTTTTCCATATCTGATGAATGACGAGCCATACTTTCGTATTTGGAAGGGTCGACAGACTTGATATTTTTCTTTAAATATTTTTCTAAAAGACGGTGCGCCATCATATCAGGATAACGACGAATAGGCGATGTAAAGTGAGAATAATGTTCAAATGCAAGACCAAAATGTCCTGTTGCCTTTGTGGTATAAACTGCCTTTGCCATCGAACGAATAGCTAATGATTGAAGGGTTTCGTATTCGGGTTTGCCTTCTGTTTCTTGAACTAATTTTGCTAAAGAAGCAGCAAAATGCTCTGGTTCAGTATTTATATCATAACCAAATGTTTTTGCCATGGCTTTCAAATTTGCTAACTTATCTGGGTCTGGATCATCATGGACACGATAAATCATTGTATTTTTTTCTTTTCCATTTTTGTAACGATAGACAAACTCGGCAACACTTTTATTGGCAAGCAACATGTATTCTTCCACGAGTTTGTGGGCATCTTTTCGGATTTTTGGAATGACTCCTAAAGGCTTTCCATTCTCATCTAACTGGAATTTTACTTCTTGCGTTTCGAAACTAATTGCACCATGTTTGAATCGTTTAGCTTGTAGTTTTTTGGCAATATCATTAAGGACATTTATTTCGTCTGCATAATCTCCTTCTTTGGTTTCGATGCGTTCTTGTGCTTCTTCATACGTAAAACGACGGTCTGAATAAATGACTGTTTTGCCATACCAACGTTTATGAACACTTCCATGTTTATCTAATTCGAATACTGCTGAAAAAGCTAATTTTTCTTCTTGTGGACGTAAAGAACAAAGATTATTAGAAATTCTTTCAGGAAGCATTGGCACAACTCTATCTACCAAATACACCGAAGTGGCACGTTTTTGAGCTTCTTTTTCTAATAGTGTATTAGGGCGAATATAATGTGTAACATCTGCAATATGAACACCTATTTCATAATTTCCATTTGGTAAATAAGCTAATGAAATAGCATCATCAAAATCTTTTGCATCGTGTGGGTCAATGGTAAAAGTCAATACAGGACGAAAATCTCTACGTTTTTTGAATTCTTTTTCAGTCAAATCATCAGGTACATCTTCTGCTTTTTTGATTAGTTTTTCATCAAAATCTATTGGTAAGCCAAACTCCACCATAATAGCATGTATTTCGGCTTCATTCTCTCCTGCTTTCCCTAAAATTTCGGTTACTTCTCCTACTGGATTTTTTCCTTTTTCTTCTGTCCATTTTATAATCTTAACGATTACTTTATCATCATTTTTTGCTCCATTTAGATTATCCAAAGGAACAAAAATATCCATTTTGAGTTTTTTGGATTCTACTACTACAAAGGCAAAGCGATTGAGTAGTTGTACATTTCCTACAAACTCAGTTCTTCCACGTTCGACTATTTCTAGTACTTCGGCTTCTGGATTTTTTCCTTTTTGTTTTCCTGTTAATTTAATTTTGACAGTATCTCCAGTAATTGCACCTTTTATTTTGTGTCCTCCAACCCAAGCATCTTCTTCTAGCCCTTCACAGATTATGTAAGAAGAATCACGTCCTGCATCAACAGTACCAATATATTCATCTTTTTGTAATTCTACATCATCTGATTTTATTTCTTCTACGTCTCGTTTTGGTTCATTATTCTCATCAGAAAGAACTTTTTTCTGTACAGGAATTGCTCTAACTGTTTCTTTAGCTACTTCTTTTGAAGGTTGCTTTTGATTATTTTGAGTTTGTTGTTTTTGAGTAGTAGAAGTAGTTTTGTTGTGAGATTCTTGTTTATCTTCCTCTTTGTCTTCTTGTTTTTTAGGCTCTTGTTTTTTTGAAGGTGAATTTTCAGGAGTAGAAGCTGTTTCTACAATATTTCTTATATTTTCTTTGTCTTCTTTTTCTGTCAAGCCCATTTTTTTGTAGAGCTGGCGAAGTGTAAAACTTTCAGATTTGCTTTGAGCAAGCGTTTCTATAAGCCCTGTGGCTAATTTTTGAATTTCTTCACGGCTAAGACGAGGGTTTTTCTCGTTTTTTGTTTTTTTTCTCTTTGTCATATAATAAAGTTAGAAGTTAGAAGTCAGAAATCCGAACTGTGTGTTCTTTTCTAGTGTATAATTAATTCTTCTAATTTCTTTAAGTGATTAAATTGTGTTTGTTAAAATATCTAGTTTAAAAAATAATTGTCTTATTCCTTTATTTTCTTTGTTTTTATTGCGATTTATAAGAATAAGGAACAATTACGAATTGAAAGATAACGAAATCAATTATGATTTTAATATGTTGATTATAAACAACTTGTGTTTTGAGTATTTGCTTTAATAAAATCTTTTTCCTAAATAAAAGTCTGAAAAATAATTAGTTGCAAATTACATGAAATAATTTCGTTTTAAAAATTACAACTATCTTACTACAAATGCCTAACCAATAAGTAGAGTAATAAAGTTCAAAATTTAATTTTTCAGTTTTTATAGTACTATAATAGACTTTATTACGATAATTTTTGATAGGTTATTCTTGTCTTTACCCTTAAATTATGAATACCACACGCAATTTCCATGACTTGGTCTCTTACCTCTTCTCCCCACAATCGGATTTCATCTAAGACAATTCTAAGTCTTTTTACTCCTGCTATGCTGTGTTCTGCACGTACTCTACGACTAGACTTTTTACTATTTTCAGCCTTGTCCTGCTCCGATAATTCTTTTCCTCTAGGCTTTTTTTTGGGTTGCTCAATAAGGACACCTTTAGGTCTATGACCTTGATAACCAGTATCTTGATGAAGAATAGTTCCCTCAGGAAAGGTAATATCATCTTCTTCTAATAAACGTTTATCGTGTACTTTTCCTGTTTCTGTATCTCCTAAAAAAACTACCTCTTGATGTTTATCTGTAACTAAAGTATTTTTTATAGTGTGCTTTTTTTTTTCCACTATATACTTCTTTTTGAGCTTTGTAATCGGAGGGACGAGGAATTTCACGTTCGCTTCCATCTACCCATAACTCTAAGGCTTTACCTGCTTCTTCAACACGATCTGCAAGTTTTATTGTCCATTCCGATTCATTTCTTGCAGGCAATACATTAATTTTTCTTAAACTTTCTTTTAAAATGGGAAGAAGGCTGTTAATCCATTGATTAACTTTTCCTTGAGAAACATCAAAAGTAAGAGCTAAAGATTCCTGTAAAGGGTTGTTTTTCAAGTAGTAAAGGATAAAAAAAAGTTTCATTTCACTACCTTTTAGTTGTATTTTTGCGTGTTCTCGGAAGGTGGGCTTATTTCTAGCCTTTCCTTTGAGGTCATAATACATATAATGTTTTTCCCAAAGTGGAGAAAAAGTAGCTAATAACTCATCAAACTCTTTGATAGTCAAGCTAGTAAGAGCCATAAAAGGCTTTTCTTTTTTACGTAAGTTAGGTAAATCAATCATAAAGTAAGGATAAAATGACCGCTAATATAATAAAATTTACGTTTTAAAGTCTAATTTATTTGGAATGCTACGTTCAATTTCCTTACTTTATAGTTCATAACATATAAAACAAGCAATAGTTTGTTTTGGGTTACTCTATTTTCTCATCTAATATAAAAATACTTTATGGAATTTGATTTATCAAAAATTAAAATTGAAGAACTTGTAGTCAAGTATGGTTTACAGGTCATCTATGCCCTTGTAGCTCTTATTGTTGGTTGGATAATCGTTGGGTTTATTAGTAGTCTTATTAAAAAAGCCCTAAAAAAAGGAGTACCTGATGTGGCTCTTGCTAATTTTTTGTCTAGTATTATAGGAGTTGTTTTAAAGGTTCTTTTATTTGTCATTGTTGCTTCCATTGTCGGAATTGATACTACTTCTTTTGCTGCTATTATTGGTGCTGCTGGTTTGGCTATTGGTTTGGCATTACAGGGAAGTTTATCCAATTTTGCTGGTGGTGTCTTGATTATTCTTCTAAAACCTTACCGTATTGGAGAGTTTATTGAAGCAAAAGGAATGATGGGAACAGTAAAAGAGATTCAGATTTTTTATACAATGCTGAATACAACCGACAACAAACGTATTATTATTCCAAATGGCGAACTTTCAAACAGTCCGATTACCAATTATTCAAGAGAACCTATCAGAAGAGTCGATATTACTATAGGAATAGGCTATGGTGATGATATAAAAACAGCAAAAGAAATTATGTCAAAATCTGCTAATGCACACCCACTTGTTTTGAAAGAAGGACAAGAAAATGCACCTTCAAATCCTGTTATTGTAGTAACGAGTTTGGGAGATAGTTCGGTAAATATTGCTGTTCGTTCGTGGTCAAAAACATCTGATTATTGGTCTGTACACAATGATTTGATTGAAGAACTAAAATACAAAATGGATGAGGCTGGAATTGAAATTCCGTTTCCTCAACGTACAGTTTGGATGAAAAATGAAAGTAATGGATAGATTTATATCAGTCTGTGTATCTTACAAAACTTAAAACTATCCTAATTACTTTGAGTTATTAATTGAATTAAAATTCTTTTTTATCTTTTAAGTTTTATCTTTTAAGTAATTAGGATTTTTGTAATTTAAAAGTTCACACAGACTTTTGTTTGGTGTAGTTTTAATCTTTAGATAGAATTTAAACTTCTAATGAACAAAAGGCAAGTTTTATTTTTTACGAAAGTTTTAAGTTAATGAAGTTGTTTAAGAATGTTCATTTTTCCATAGAATTGGGTTTGCAATCCCAATTTTATGGAAAAATAACACTGCCTTTGTTGGTGTTTTAGCGTAGCGACACCAACAAAAATACGTACAAAAAAACTCATTCTTAAACAACTTCAGTATTAGATTCTTTTCAACTCTGTTTTATTTCTTTAATTTTTCTGATTATGACTCGTTTTTTTGCTTACTCTATTTTTTTGCTTCTTTCGATAGTTTTTGTGTTTCCTAGTACTTCTATTTTTGCACAAGATATGCGTATTGATAAAGATAAAGATATTATTACGACGAGAGATGAAATTATCCCTGGTTATTTTATTCTTGATTTTGGTGTAAGTTCTTTGATAGATGCACCTGACCCAATGGATTTGAAGATTTGGGGTTCATGGTCATTCAATTTATCATATATGGGAAATATAAATTTGGGTACAAAAGTAAAATTTTTACCTGGAGTTTCGCTTGCCGTAGATAATTATATGTTTAAAGATGATGTAAGTCTTTTTAGAGGAAAAAACGTAATAGGGGAAGATAAAATACAGTTTTATGAGCTTGAAAAAGATGAAATTATAAAAAGTAAATTTTCAGTAACTTATATAGATGTTCCTTTAGAGTTTCATTATATTCCTAATCCTACCAAAAAAGGACTACGATTTGCCTTGGGTGGAAAGTTTGGAATTCCTGTTTCGGGAGCTACAAAAGTAAGATATAAAGATGATGGAGCTAATTTTATAGAAAAAACTAAAAATAATTTTTTCGTTTCAAAGGTGCGTTATGGTGCTTTGGCTCGTATTGGTTATGGTAGCTTTTATTTGTTTGGATATTATGGATTTAATTCTTTATTCCAAAAAGATAAGTTAGATTGCGACTGTAATGGAGGAAGCCCAATTACGATTGGAGTTACTTTGTTTGCATTTTAAAAGAAAGAATTTGTATGTCGTTTGTGAGGACACAAATAATGGCAAAATTAAGTTTTATATCAATTATTATTTTATAACTAATTTATGACTACTCAAGAAAAAGAACAATTAATTACTGATTTTTATACTGCATTTATGAATAAAGATGCAGAAAAAATGGCAAATTGTTATGCTGATGATATAGTTTTTAATGACCCTGTTTTTAAGAATCTGAAAGGAGAAGAAGCGAGAGATATGTGGCGAATGCTGCTTGGAAGTGCAACAAACTTGAAAGTTTCATTTTCAAATGTAGAAACGAATGGAATTAAAGGTTCTGCCAACTGGGAAGCAATTTACCCTTTTAGCAAAACTGGAAATACAGTTCATAATAAAATAAAGGCTGTTTTTGAATTTGAAAATGGCAAAATTATTCGTCATACCGACGATTTTGATTTGTGGAAATGGTCTGGAATGGCTTTAGGAATATCTGGAAAACTTTTGGGTTGGAGTTCTTTTATGCAAAGCAAAATTAAAGATACAGCACAAAAAGCCTTAGATAAATATAGAGCAAATAAAAAATAATCTAATTCAGGTTTAAAAGTTATGAAAAAATTAAATTATTATTCGCTATTTGTTGTATTGATTTTGTTTTTTTCCTGTTCTGAAAATGAATCTAAAAAAGAAGACGAAACAGAAAAAGTAATTTTAGAAGTAGAATTTTTTGTAGGAAATCAGCCTTTAAAATTATTGCAAGAATATCAAAATGACTTAAATCAACGATATTTGTTAGAAAGTTTTAAGTTCTATCTAAGTAATTTTGAATTTGAATCTGCTTCAACAAATGAAACTTTCAAAGTAGAAGATTCTTATTATTTGTTTTCAGCAAATAGAGAAAAAAATACATTTGAGAGAGAAATTTTGATAAAAAAAGGAGAGTTTAGTAAAATGACCTTTTCTATTGGAATAGATTCTATCAAAAATACTTCTTTGGACAATACTGGTGACTTGGATATTAGTAATAGTATGGCGTGGGATTGGAATACAGGTTATAAATTTGTGGTCATGGAAGGAAAGTATTATACTAATCCTTCTAACTCAGATTCTTCTATTCCTTTAGTTTTTCATATTGGACAAAACCAAAATTATAAAAAAGTTAGTTTGAGTTTTGATACTGTCAATGAAAAGGGAGTTTTTAGTACAGACAATAAGAAAATTGTTTTGAGAGTAGATTTGAATGATTTTTTTTCTTCTCCTAATCAAATTGATTTTAATGAAATCAATAATATAATGGGAGGAGGAAAATCTCTTTTACTTTCTCAAAATTATGAAACTGGTTTTGTTACTCTTAAAGAAATTCAATAATACTTCTTTCAAAAAACCTTAAAAAGACTTTCCTATTTATTGGGAAAGTCTTTTTGTTTTGCAATTCATTTTTTATTAGCCTAATTTTTTAAAAAGCTAATTCTCAATATAAAATCTAGAAAAATTAGTGTTTTTTTGCACTACTATAAAAAAAACAGATTTTGGGTTATTCATTTTAATTAGAAAAATACGAATTAGCATATTCCATCAATTCCTAAAAAGTTTCATTTTGATAGTTTAAAGGATAGAGTAAGTTTTCAATTAGCTGCTTTTTTTTCCTCTTTTTGATTTATCTGACCTATAGATTTTGTTTTTATTTAATGAGAAAATATTTTACTAATCTAGTTATTTTTTCTAAATTGTATATGGTAGAATTATCCTAAATATATAACATAAATTTTTGACAAACTGATGGATTTAAAAGCAGAAGCGACAAATTTAATTACACCATTTATAAAACTTCTAGAAGAAGGAGATGCAGAGTGGAAAAATTTAATAGGAGACGATTTAAAAGAATATTTACGTTCTCAAACTGACAAATATTATTCTACAAATACATTTTTGCATAGACAAGAAAAAGTAAGATTCTATGATATATATTTTCCTATAAAAGCGACCTACAAAAGTTTGAATACTGACTTTAGTGATTTAGATAAGTTATTTGATGATTATAGTAATATTACTTTAGTTGGGTCGGCTGGAAGTGGAAAAACGACTTTAGTAAAATATATATTTTTAGAAACTATAAAGTCACAGAGTAGAATACCAATACTTATTGAGCTTAGAAGGTTAAATCAATATGAAGGTAATTTTGAAAAATTACTTTTAGATAAAATAGTAAAACTTGGAGCAAAATCTAGTAATAAGATAGTAGAAAGAGCTTTAAAAAAAGGAAAATTTCTTTTTTTATTAGATGGATATGATGAAATTTATTCAGAAAAAAAGCAAGAAATAAATGCTCAAATAGAAGATTTTGTAGATAAATATTCGAAGAATAAATTTGTAATAACTACACGTCAAGGGAGTGGGATAGAAAATTTTGATAGATTTACAGACTTTAAAGTATGTTCTTTATCAGATAGTGATATTACTAATTTTGTGGCTAAAGTAGTAAATGAAGAAGAAAGAAAAGAAGCAATATTCAATGTTATCAAAAATCCACAACATAATAATTATACAGAATATTTAAGAAACCCCTTATTGCTTTCTATGTTTATCCTAGCATTTGAAAGTCATCCTGAAATTCCAGAGAAGAAAAGTGCTTTTTATAGGAATGTATTTGATACTCTTTACTCAAAACATGACGGATTTACTAAAAACAGCTTTGCTAGAGAAAAAAAGACACAACTTACAAGGGAGGATTTTGAAGACATTTTATCTCGCTTTTCTTATCTAACTTTGAAAGAGGGAAAATATTCGTTTACAGAAGAGTATCTAACAGATGTTTTACAAAAAATAAATAAATTTAGTAACTATAATTACAATACTTCTTATTTAATAGAGGATTTACATACAGCTATTTCTATTTTATTGCTAGATGGATTAGAATATACTTTTCCTCATCGCTCTTTGCAAGAGTATTTTACAGCACTATTTATAAGTAAATTGACCATTAAAGAAAAAAAAATTGCATATAAAAACTCAGAAAAAGTAAAGTCGATTAGACTATATGACTTTAATTTATGGTATTTGTTGAAGGAGCTAGATAAAGAAGGTTTTATGGAAAATATTTTAATACCTAAACTCAGTAAATTTTTGTTATCTATAAAATATCTATCAGATGTTGAAATGATAAAGAAATTATGGAGCTTATTGCAGTTACAGGTTACATTAAAGTTTGAAGATAACAAAACAACATTGACTCGCTCTAGTTCTGCTGTAGTGGAAGAATTTATGGTTTTGAGATTTTGTAATCTATATACAAAAAGATTAGGTCATCGTAATTTAACACCTTATTTTGATTCAGCTTTTGATGAGGTTATTGAGTTAAACTATGATAAAAAACAAGGTGAGTATACATTGAAGCTTAGTGATACTGATAATATAAAAGGAATTGACAGACTTATCAAGTCTTACCTAGAGTTAGAAGCTAAGGAAGATATACACAATTTAGTTGCTAATATAGAATCTAAAATACAATCTTATAAACAGCAAATAGAATCTTCTAGAAAAAATAATATGGATTTATTAAACCTATGAATCTACCCCACCTGACAAACCACGCCCAACTGCTCAATATCCCTAACCAAGTCACTGGTCGGATTTATCTGTAAATGGTGCGAAACGGTTTTTATAAAAGTACGTCCTGTTTGTGGTGCTTGGTGGAAAAACTCCATTTTTATTTTACAATCTCCCCCTTGGCAGTCATTAAATAAATTCTCTAAATCCATTATCAATGTTTCATTTAGATTCAATAAATTAATGGCAATATTGATACTTGAAATCGGTTTTTGTTTGACATCACTAAGCAGCGAAATATTTTTTATTTTGAGTTCGACTTGGTCAGGACTTTTATAGCGTTCTTCCATTCTACCTGTAATAAGTAGAAATTCTCCCATTATTAAAAAGCCTTTAAAATGGTCGTATTCCTTCCCAAAAAGGGCAAATTTGTATGTTCCAGAGTAGTCTTCTAGCGTAAATAATCCAAAATCACGTCCAGAAGCTGTCTTTCTGTGTGCTACTTCGATTATCATTCCTCCTACTTTTAGTTCTGCTCCTTTTCGTGCGTTGGCAAGGTTGAGAAGGGTAGAAGAACAGTTTGTTTTCATTTCGATTTTGTACTGGTCTAGTGGGTGTCCAGAAATGAAAAAACCTACGACTTCTTTTTCTTTATTGAGTTTGTCTATTTCTGTCCAACGTTCTATTTCGGCAAGCCGTGGACGCATCACTTCTACTTTTCCATCTGCTCCTCCAAACATAGAAACTTGTGAAGATGCTGCCTCTTCTTTTTGTGCTTTTGAGTAGGCTAAAAGCAAATCTAAATTTGTTTTTCCTGTGTCGGTGGGTGCAAAAATCTGCGCTCTATGCACATCTTCAAAACAATCAAATCCACCTGCAAAAGTAAGGGCTTCAAAGGTTCTTTTGTTGATAACCGACAAATCCATTCGTTCCACAAAATCAAAAATATCTTTATACTTTCCCTCTTCTTCCCTTTCGGTAATGATATGCGAAACGGCTGTTTCTCCTGCTCCTTTTATGGCTGCAAGTCCAAAACGAATTTGTCCTTTATCATTGACACCAAAACGCTCAATACTCTCATTGACATCAGGTCCCAAAACAGGAACGCCAATACGCTGCGCCTCATCAATAAAAAACGTGATTTTATCGATACTGCTCATATTATTGGTCATAACGGCTGCCATATATTCGGCTGGATAATGCGCCTTCAAATAACCTGTTTGGAAAGCAACCACAGAATAAGCTGCCGAGTGAGAACGGTTGAAACCATAGGAAGCAAATTTTTCCATTACCTCAAAAACCTCTTCGGCTTTTTTCTTGTCAATGCCGTGAGTTTTCTTTGCACCTTCTACAAAAATGACCTTTTGTTTTGCCATTTCTTCGGCTTTTTTCTTACCCATTGCACGACGCAAAATATCTGCACCACCAAGCGAATACCCTCCCATAATTTGGGCTGCTTGCATAATCTGCTCTTGATAAATCATAATCCCAAAAGTAGGTTCAAGAATTGGGCGCAAGAGTTCATGAGGATATTCTACGGTTTCTTTTCCGTTTTTTCGGTCGATATAAGAAGGAATAAAATCCATCGGACCAGGACGGTACAAGGCATTCATGGCAATCAAATCTTCAATATTTGTCGGTTTTAACTCCTTCAAATACTTACGCATTCCGTCCGACTCAAACTGAAATGTTCCAACTGTATCAGCACGTTGATAGAGTTCATACGCCTTTGTATCATCAATCGGAATTTCGTCTGGGTCAATTTTTACACCGTGATTTTTTTCTATTAAATCAATGGCATCTTTAATAATAGTCAGAGTTTTCAGACCCAAAAAGTCCATTTTTAGCATTCCTGCATCTTCAACTACTTTTCCATCAAATTGCGTAATAAAAAGTTCGGCATCTTTGGCTGTACAGACAGGAATATATTCGGTAATATCATCAGGGGCAATGATTACCCCTGCTGCGTGTGTTCCTGTATTTCGAACAGAACCCTCCAAAACCTTAGCATTTTGCAAAACTTTCCCTTGCAAGTCTTTTGCTCTAAAGATTTGTCTTAATTCTTCTACTTCATCAAAGGCTTTGTCTAGTGTCGTCCCAGGTTTTTCGGGGACAAGTTTGGCAATTCTATTTGATTCATCTAAAGGCAATTCCATCACACGAGCAACATCTTTAATAGACATTTTGGCAGCCATTGTACCATATGTTACAATTTGTGCTACTTGATTACGACCGTATTTTTTTACTACATAATCGATAACCGATTGCCTTCCTACGTCGTCAAAATCAACGTCAATATCTGGCATAGATACACGTTCTGGATTCAAGAAACGCTCAAAAAGTAGATTGTATAAAATTGGGTCAATATTAGTAATTCCGATGCAGTAAGCGACTACTGAACCTGCTGCTGAATTATGAACCAAAAACGAAGAGGTGAGATAATTATGTTCTTCTTCTACTTCAAAATCATAAACTAGGGTTTGATTAGGAACGGTTTCGATGCTTCTTATTTTTACTAAAAAACCATCATGTGTTTCGTTTTTGATTGGTTCATAAATGTAGTTTGCCTTAGCTTTTGTTTTTCCAATTCGTTTATCTTGTGGAATGGTTACATAATAAGCTGTTTGCGTATTTTTGAAGGCTTCTCTTTTGTCTATTCGATTATCAACTCCTAGAGAAGCAGGAATATTAATTCTCCAACAAAGAAAACGAACTTGGTCAGCTAATTTTCTTGAAACTGTTGTAAATCTAAATTTACTCTCATCTTCATGTCCATCTGCTGCACAATATCCCTCTAAAAATGAAGCTACATTTTCTTCTGATGCAGAAAGAACAAAACTGGGAACATATTTAGTTGCTGATGTAAACTCGTATTTATCATACAACTTTTTGAATAATAGATAAATAGGTTTGCTATTTACTGCCAGTTGAATCAGTTTTTTAGTTTTTGAATGTTGCTCACTTACTTGACAACCAATTTGTTCAAACTTATTTTTTACAAAATTTAGACTTTCTTTTTCGTCTTGATGAAAAGCAAAACCAATCATAGGATATTCATCTTTTCGGAAACAACCATCACCAGTAAAAATTCCGAATATTTTATACCAATCTTTATCTAAAACTATTTTTCTCTCTTGGGTTTTTGTTCGTTGAATGGTATTGCAAAGAGTATTTTGAACGTCATGATAAATTGTTTCTTCATCAAAACGCAAATCATTTAGAAGAGAATCTTCACTCAAATCAGCCAAATCAAATTCTTTTATTTCTTTTATTTCAACTTTTGGTTTTGGAACAAAAAGCCAGTCATGTTCAGAAATGTCTTGCGCTTGTTTCCATTCTAAATTTCCTGTTGGACGTGGTTTTGACCTTTTCTTTTTTGTGCTTTCTGCCCAGTTTTCATAATTCTTTGGAAATACTTGTTTTTCTGTCAGAATTTTATGGTCTTTGGTAAGTGTAATTCCTTCTGTTTCTCCGTAATAAGTTTTTATTTTTAGTAACTCCTCTTTGTTATTAGTAGGATAAACAAATGTATTTTTTACTTTTCTAATTGTTCCACTTTCTGTAATTACTTTATCGCCTACGACTATATCACAAATATTTTTTGTTGTTCCGTCATGCAAAACCACCTTTGCATCGGCTGTCAAACAACCACGCCCTGGACCCACGGCAACTCCAATTCTTCTAGCTTCATTAATGAAATCCTGTACAATCAAGAAGTAACCAGGGAAACCCATGTTTTTCATGATTTTGAGTTCGTGGTCGATGCGTTCTGTAATGACAGGAGTAATTTCTTTGTAGCGTTTTTTTGCACCTTCATAAGTCAAATGACGTAAATAATCATCTTCATTATCAAACTCTTTTGGAATATCATATTTTGGTAATAAAATATCACGTTTTAATTTTATGACTTCCGTTTTATCTACAATTTCCATTGTCGTTTCAATCGCCTCTGGAAGGTCTGCAAAAAGTTGATTCATCTCTTCGACAGACTTAAAATAAAATTCGTGATTCGGAAAACCAAAACGATACCCACGTCCACGACCTACTGGTGTACTTTTTGGAATGCCATCTTTTACACACAAAAGCGTATCATGAGCATCTGCATCGTCTTTTTTGAGATAAAAACAATCGTTGGAAGCAAAATATTTTACATCGTATTTGTCAGCCCAACTCAAAAGAATTTCATTTACTCGCTCTTCTTCTTCTAATCCATGTCTTTGTAATTGAATATAAAAATCATCTCTAAATTCTTCTAACCACCATTGAAAAGCCTCTTCTGCTTGTAGCTCTCCTACATTCAAAATCAGTTGAGGAATTTCTGCACCAATTCCTCCTGTTGTAGCGATTACGTTTTCTTTATATTTTACAACAAGCTCTCTATCAATACGTGGATAACCTGCATAATAGCCTTCTACGTATCCAAAAGAACACATTTTAGCCAAATTATGATAACCTGCTTGATTTTTAGCTAAGAAAACTTGTTTTGTTCTACGGTCTGGATTGTCTTTGGTAAATTTATGTTTGTGTCTGTCTTCTGTTAGGTATAATTCTGCACCAATAATGACTTTTATTCCTAACTTTTCACCTTCTCCAACAGCATAAAAAGCACCATGCATATTTCCAATATCAGTAATGGCAATGGCTGGCATTCCCATTTCTTTAGCTGTACTAACTAATTTTTTGACATTTGCCGTACTCTGTAAAATAGAAAATTGAGAGTGATTGTGAAGATGTACAAATGGCAAAATCTCATCTAATTTTCTATCTTTTTTTAGTCTATCGCTTGCCTTACTTTTCTTTTGTACTTGCTGAAAATTAGCTTCATCAAGTTCTGGAGCTTGATAAACGACCATTTCAGGCGTAATATCTTCTACTGTCGGAACTACTTTATTTTGTAATAATCCAAAAAAACATTTTGCCGTCGCATCAACATCATAGGCAGCATCGTGAGCATCTGCAAAGGGAACTCCGAAAAGTTTGGTGTGAAGCTCAGTAAGCGTAGGCCATTTGAAACGTCCACCACGTCCACCTTGAATTGCCACAAAATCTACCGAAGTAAGTTTGGTACAAAGCGTTTCTTTTTCCATAAAACCACGCTCAATACTGGTTCTATGAAATTCTGCGCCCATTATAGCGACATCAAATTCTACATTATGTCCGATAAGAATATCAGCTTTTTGATAATCATCAGCAAAAGCATTCAGAACATCAGAAAGAGGTTTTCCATTTTCTTCTGCTCGTTTGGTAGAAATCCCATGAACTTTTTCGGCATTAAAAGGAATCGTAAATCCATCTGGATAAACAATGTGATTTTGAGCAGATAACAGATTTCCTGTTTTGTCGTGCAACTGCCAAGCAATCTGAACCAAACGAGGCCAGTTTTCAGAATCTGTAACTGGTGCATTAAAGTTTTTTGGAAGTCCTGTGGTTTCGGTGTCGAATACTAAATACATATATGGTAGTGTTTTGTTGTTGGTGGGGACACCGACAACGGCAAAGCGTAATTAATCTTTGATTCTATTTTATTACGAATTTACGAAAAAAATTGCTTATTTTGTTAGCAGATTCGCTCATTTTTAGGTTTTATAATTTTCTAGTCTTATGAAAAAAATATCAGTTATTGTCTTATTTTTAGGAATAATTCTTTCAGCTTTTGCAGTAAAAAAATATAGCAAAAAAGAAATTGATGAAATTACAAATGCAATAGATCATTATTCAGCTTTGCGTCCAGAAACATTAGATGCTAATAAAATTTATGAACAGGCTTTTGATGGAGGTGCTGCAATAACTTTGTATTGGATACAAGATAATATCAAAAAGATACATAGAGAAATTGGAACTTCATACGGAAGGTTATCCACAATTTTTTATTTCGATAATAATAAAATTATCAAAATTATTGAAATTGAAGAAAATTTTAGATTCAACCAAGACCTGAGTATAGACTATGAAAATGGAGTCAGTGAGGTTTTCAAAGAGGAAGTCTATGTTTTGGATTATGAAAATAAAATTGTCGAAAAACAGATTATAGGGGAAAGAAAAGTATCTAATGACGTTTCTGTTACTAAATATTACCAAGCAGCAGACTTTATCTTAGAAAAAATAAGGTAATAATTTAAACAGGTCTATAATTATTGTGATATTCTACAAATTCAATTTCTTTTAGCTCTTCATAATTTGGATAAATAACTTCTCTGCTTTCGAAAAAATCTAAAAACACTTCTATTTTTTCATATTTTTCTGCTGTATCAGATAATCCATATTCTTTTCTAAAATATTCTATTCTTGATTGTGATGATATAGATTTTTCTTTTGAGTCATAATAAGTAGCAGCTATTTGATAATCTCCAAAAGTAGGAAAAAAGGCAACTTGTTTATAAATTCCTAAAAAAAATACAGTCATCATAATTCCAATAGAAAAAAATATGATAGAAATAGCTTTATAATTTTTCTGATACAATGAATTTACATTCCAAAATAGCAATCCTATAAATATCAGTTTTATGAGTATAGAAATGAAATCAAAGCGAATAGATAGAATTTCACTAGTACTCAATAGACTATATATTCCTGTAAGAATTAATAGAAAAGGATATTTCATTTTTGACTAATTTTTGCACTAAGGACAGTCATTACTACTCTTTCTATTTTTTAAAATAAGATTTTTGATTATCAGTTACAGGCTCTTGATTGCAAGAAAAAAGACACAGAATTGATAGGGTTGATAAAATAATTAGAAAGCATTATTAAAGAAGCTCCACCACCGTTTCCAAGCCCATTCCTCTAGACCCTTTCAACAAAATAATACTTTCTTGAAGAGAATTTTTCTCTAAATAGTCAGCTAATTCTTTCTTATCTGCAAAACTCAAAATCAGACTAGAAACAATATTTCCAGCCGTTTTGGCTTTTGTAAAGTCTTTCCCACAAACAATTATTTTGTCAATTTTGAGTTGCAAGGCAAGTCCTAAAACTTCCTTGTGTTTGATAAATGACTCTTTTCCAAGCTCAAACATATCTCCCAAAATAGCGATTTTCTTTTTTCCATTTTTTGGCATTGCTTCCAAGTGCAACAAAGCAGCTTTTATACTATCAGGATTTGCATTGTAGGCATCAAGAAGAAGAGTATTTTTTGTTTCTGTTCGCTCTTCGACTTGTGAACGGTTATTTTTTGGAAGATAATCTGAAATCCCTTTATTTATTTGAGAATTGGAAAGACCGAAAAATTTACCAAATGCTAAGGCTGCTAAAATATTTGGAAAATTGTATGCGCCTGTTAGTTGAGTTTGAACTTTATTATTTTCCTCGTCTTCATAAATAATTGTAGGTACAGATTCAGAGAGTGTAGCCGAATAATAATTTTCTACATTATCTGTTCCATATTTCATTACTTTTCCATTCTCAAAACGCTTTTCCATATTCATCAAAACAGCATCATCACTATTTATAAAGACAGTTCCATTATTTTTGATAAGTGATTGATATAATTCTGTTTTTCCTCTCAAAACACCTTCATAACTACCAAAACCTTCTAAATGTGCATTTCCAATATTGGTAATCATTCCATAATTAGGTTCTGTAATTGTGCAAAGTTCTTCTATATCACCTACTTTATTTGCTCCCATTTCTATAATGGCAATTTCTGTATTAGTTGGCATTCTGAGAACAGTAAGAGGAACACCAATATGATTATTCAAATTTCCTTCGGTGGCGTAGGTTTTGAATTTTTGAGAAAGAACTGAACGTAAAAGTTCTTTTGTAGTTGTTTTTCCATTACTTCCTGTTATTCCGATAAAAGGAATAGTAAACTGTTTTCTATGAAAATTAGCTAGTTTTTGAAGTGATGCTAATACGTTTTCTACCAATAAATACTTATTTTTATAAGCGAGTTTCTTTTGGTCATGTTCATCAAAACTAGGAATTACACTTGCATCATCAATGACAACATGAGAAGCTCCTTTTTCTAAGGCTTGATAGGCAAATTTATTTCCATCAAAATTACCTCCCTTTAAAGCAAAAAAAAGTTCGTTTTCTTTTACATGGCGAGTATCCGTAGAAACACCAGAAGATTCTAAAAAAATTTCGTATAGGATAGGAAGAGTAGTCATTTGGTAAAGTTTAGTTATAAATGGATGAATATCAATAAATCAAGATTTTATATGAGAACAAAAATACAAAAACAATATGAGCAACTATGTGTTGTTCCTTCTAAATTAAACAAAAACTAAATTGTTTGATTGAATTTTTAGTAAAAAAATTGTACAGTTTAGAAAAAAATAGTTGTACCTACAATTATTTTTATTAAATTTGTATTTTCAAAACTTAACCTCATTTTTTATGAAACGTATTTCTTTATTTGCTAGTGCTATTTTGGTAGCAGGTTCATTATCATTCCTTTCAAGCTGTAACAATGCTCCTAAAAGCCAAGAGGCAGCAGTAGCTGATACAGTTGCTACTGTCGATACAAAAGAAGTAGTTGCTGCACAACAAGAACTCCCAGTAGCACAATCTGAAAGTGCAGTTACTTGGATTGGTTCAAAACCAGGTGGACAACACAATGGAACTATCGGCATTGCAGAAGGTTCTTCTTTAATGGTAGATAATGGTGCGCTTGTGGGTGGAACGATTGTACTTGATATGACGAATATCACAGTATTAGATATCGAAGCTGCTGAAGATAATGCCAAATTGGTAGGACATCTTAAAAGTGATGATTTTTTTGCTGTTGAAACACATCCAACAGCTACTTTTACTATTGCTAGTATAGAGGCAGTTGATGCTTCAACTATTGAAGTTGTAGAAGGTGAGCATTCTACTGAAAACCCAACTCACAAAATTACAGGTAACCTTAAATTAATGGATACTGAAAAAGCAATTAGCTTTTATGCAAATGTAACTATGCCATCAGAAGGAGAAGTAAAAGCAAGTGCTAAATTTAATATTGACCGTACTGAATTTAATGTAAGCTATATGGCAGAAGGTGCAGCAGCAGTAAAAGACAAGTTTATCAATAATACTGTAAATGTAGGATTTGATATTACTGCAAAAGCAGCTATGTAAAAATCGTTTGTTTAGAGAAATTTTTGAAACTATTCATTCGAATAAAACTCAAAAATTAAATTAAATAGAAGCCGACAAGACTATTTTAGTTTTGTTGGCTTTTTTTTGTCTAAAAATTAAATATAGAAAGTAGGTATCTTTGAATTTTTGATAAAAAGTAAACCTATTAAAAGCCTTGTTTTGAAATTTTATTATCAAAACAACTATTTTCTTGCTAAAAATCTATTTTTTCAAATAGCTTCTCAAAATAGATTTTTTTAGCAACTTATTTCTCATTTTTACGTTCTTAATCAGCATTAATTTATTTAATTATTAGTAGATAAAGTTTTAAATTATTGCTACAAAAACCTTAAAATATTATTAATTAGTAGAATTAGTATATCAATTTCATTTTATTCAAAATTCTTTCAATCATTCATTATTTTTATAAAATCTTTATAACAAATGATTCATCCTTCTACCGAACTTCGCTTTGTAAGTCCTGAAATTGGCTATGGTGTTTTCGCAAAAGAATTTATTCCGAAAGGAACGATTGTCTATGTAAAAGACAGTTTAGAAATTGAGGTAACTCCCAAAAAATATGCAAAATTAGATACGTATGCTCGTAGTGTTGTCGATAAATATTCGTATCGTGATGAGCGTGGTTACAGAATTGTAAGTTGGGATTTTGCAAAGTATGTCAATCATTCTTGTAATAGAAATACAGTCAGTACAGGCTATGGATTCGAAATTGCACTTCGTGATATTGAGCTAAATGAAGAAGTTACAGATGAATATGCTATCTTTAATTTAGAACAAAACTTTGAATGTGGATGTAGTGCAAAAAACTGCAGAAAACATATTAGTCCTTCTGATTTTGATGTTTTGTTTGGAGAGTGGGACAAAGAAATAAAAGATGCCTTAGGCGTTTATCATAATTCAGAACAAGCATTAGAAGCCTATATCGACGAAACTTTATTTCAAAAACTACAACACTATTTAGAGACAGGTAAAAATTATAAATCTGTTTATTCACTTCGTTTGAAAAAAAGCGAAACGAATGGAACTTTGCACAAAGTATAACATTCATTCTAAAATCTTTCCAAATCCCTTTTCAATTCATTTTGAAAGGGATTTTTTATTTAGTCAAATGAATCAAGTACGGAACAGCTTCGATAAGTGAAGTCGTTTCAAAATCTATCAAAGCTTTATTTTTTATTCGTTCGAAAGTATTTTTTTCATTGATAAAACATGTTTTCATTCCTGCATTTCTACCAAACTGCATGTCCGAAATACTATCTCCTACAATAACCGAACGCTTAAAACTTATCTTACAAAAATCTTGTTTTGCATCAATCGCCATTCCGATAGCAGGTTTTCGACGTGGAGAATTTGTTTTGGCAAGGTCTGGACAAAAATAAATTTTGTGTATTTGTGGCAATTTTTCTTGTAGATAACTATGAATAAGTTCGAGGTCTTTTTCTGTCATTAATTCTTTACCAATTCCTTGTTGATTCGTAACAACAACAATAGTTTCGAAGTGTTTACTCAAAAGCTCTAAAGCCTCCTTTGAATGCTTTAAAATATCAAATTCTTCCAAATTTTTGACATAATCATCTTCTAGTTTACGATTCAGTACGCCATCTCTATCCAAAAAAAGTGTCCAATTATTTGCCTTTGTTTTTTGTTGTTTACTGTTCATCTGATTATGATTGTATTTGCTGCTTATTATTAAAGAAAAATTAAAAAATTCAGACTATTCAAATTGCTAAAAAATCTTTAAAAAAGCTAATTACCAATATAAAATCTAAAATAATTTTTGAAGAATTGTAAAAAATAAATAGAAATTGTAAAAGATACACGAACCTTTGTGTGAAAAATACGTTATCATAATAATAATTACCAAATTTACTTAAAAACGTTATGAAGCTTAAAAATTTTGTAGCGTTTTTTTAGTTTAAAAAATTCCTCCTGTATGAATCAAAACAATAGTAGCTCCTTTCTCAAAAAAATTATCTTTAGCTAAATTATAAACAGCAAAAAATGCTTTTCCTGTATAAATTGGTTCAATTTGAAAATTATTCTGTTGATTAAAATCAGTAATAAAATGTATCAATCGTTCTGATTTTTTGGCATACCCTCCTTCATGAAAATTAGTTTCTAATATTAAATTCTGCATTGCTCTTTCTGTTCTTTCATCATTATTTCCATAAAAATCATTTAGTAACATTTCTATATCGTTTCTTAAAAAATCTCCTCCTTTTAGTGCAGAAATAGCTAAAACTTTTGTTTTTTGTTTTTCATTATTTATTTCTTGCATTCCATTCAAGATTCCTGCTGCTGTTCCTCCTGTTCCGATAGCTAAGGCAAAATAATCTATATTTTTTTCGACTAAATCATAAGCGATTTTAGTAATATGACTTGTTCCTTTGAGTGCAAGGGCATTCGAACCTCCCTCTGGAATAAGGTAAAAATCTCCAAACTGTTGTTTTAATTTTTCTATGAAATCTACATTTTTTTTCTCTCTATAATCAGTCCTTGAAATATAATGAAGTTGCATATTTTGCTGCTTACAAAAAGTCAAAACAGGATTCAAATTTTGATGTTCTTCTCCCCTAATTATAGCAATACTTTCTAGTTTTAGCTCTTTTGCTGCAAAGGCAGTCGCTCTCAAATGATTAGAATATGCCCCGCCGAAAGTTAAGATTTTAGTCTTATTTTGTTTTTTAGCTTCTAACAAATTATAATACAATTTGTACAACTTATTTCCTCCAATATGTTGATGTTCTGCATCTAATCGTAAAACTTTGATAGTCAGTTTTTTGTCCTCAAAGACTTCATTTTTCCAGTCTGAAATAAAGATAGGAGAAAGAAAAGAAGAGAATAAAGAAGGAAATAAATTAGAAGAAAAATCAATATTCAAAATAAAATATAATTAGTCGTTTATGTATCAGTATACTGAAAAAGTAATTAAAAATTAAGGCAAAATACAGTTAAAGTCATCTTTTTTATCTAATTTTAATTATAAAAATAACCAGACCTTTTAACTTATTCAATTAGACCTTGTTTAAATTTTTATTTTAACTAGCAAAAATGAAATAATTTTAGTCTAAAAAAAGCATTTTTGAGGAAAATAGCGAGTTATTTAATGAAAATAATAAGATCTCTTACTAAGGTATCAAAATCAATTCAATTTTATGATAAAAATAGTCTATCAAGGAAGTTTACGTACACAATCCACCCATATAAACTCTCAAAAAACACTTATTACAGATGCTCCAAAAGATAATCATGGAAAAGGAGAGGCATTTTCTCCTACTGATTTGGTATGTAGTTCTTTAGCTTCGTGTCAGATGACAATCATGGGGATTTTGGCTGAACGAGAGGGAATAAACTTGGAAGGTTTGGAGGCATACATAGAAAAAATAATGACAGACAAACCTCGTCGAATAGCTCGTATCAAGATTACTTATAGGTGTCCTGAAACTTTACAGTTTACAGTTGAGGAGCATGAAAAGTTGCATCGTGCAGCTATGACATGTCCTGTCGGACTTAGTTTGCATAGTGATATTGTACAAGAAGTGAAATGGGAAACTCTACACTTAAAAGCCTAATTTTCTAATTTATAAATGGTATAATGTTTAAACTGGCTCTATTTTTTATTTCTTGGTTTTGCTTGATTACCTTTATTTCTTTTGAAGTATTGGCTCAATCTGATATATCTAAAGATGAAAATAAAGAATTAGATAGTCTTTGGCGTGTCTATAAATCAGCTAAGGAAATGGCTTTGGAAGACACAACTCAAATAAACAGACTTCTAGATATTTCAGAATATTATAGCAAACGGCAACATGATTCTAGTAAAATTTTGGCAAAAATAGGCATCCAGAAATCAGAAGAACAGATGTATTTTAAAGGAAAAGCAAAGTCTTTCCATATTATTGGGCTTTATCATCGTTATCAAAGTAATTATGATTCAGCAATTCATTTTTTTAAAGCTTCTTCTAATTTATACCAAGAAATAGGCGATTCTATTGAATATTCATTGGTCTTAAATAATCTAGCAGGTATCTATTATGTCCAAGGAAATTACGAAAGAGCTTTAGAGAATTTATTGATTGCCTTAAATATTCAGCAACGCTATGGCAAAAAATTACAAGTATCCCGTGCACTCAACAATATTGCTCTAATTTATAAAAGAAACAATCAATATGAAAAAGCTGTTCTGATGCACAAACAAGCTATTACCATGAAAGAAAAATTGAATGATAGTTTGGGAATTGTAATAGGATATTTAAATATTAGCTCTGTGTATTTCGAACAAGAAGACTATCCCTCAACCATTACATATCTCAAAAAAGGGCTTCCTTTAGTTATTCAGTTAAATGATAAAATGTTGCTTTGTCAATATTATATTAACTTAGGACGAAGTATCTCAAAATTTGATTCTCTAAAAACTATTGCTAATAAACCCATTGCTTTAGAGTATTTTAATAAAGCTGAAAAAATAACTTCATCACTCCAAAATAAAGATATTCTATTTTACATTAATTTGGGTAAATCAGAATATTACCTTTTTGATAATCAAAACAAAAAAGCTGAGTTTTTGGCTAAAAATGCGTTAAGTATTGCTCAAACTTTAGGACTGAGAAAACAAGTCGGCGATGTATATCGTCTTCTAGCAGAAATTCATAAGAAGAATAATGAGTTTGAAAAAACTACAAATTACCTAACCAAATATATTGTTTTAGAAGACTCTCTCAAACAAGAACAAAACCTCAATGAAATAAAAAGATTACAAGCTGTATTTGAAAGCGAACGTCAGGAACAGGTTATTTCAGTCCTAAGAGAACAAAAAAAACTACACGAATCTGAAATAGAACGCCAAGAAATTTGGAATTATTCGCTGGCTAGTGGAGCTATTTTATTACTTGTAATTGCCATTTTAGTATTCATTCAAAAAAGAGACAGAGATAACCAAAACAAAGAAATTTTAGAAAAAAGCACTGAAATAAGTCAGCAAAAAGAAGAAATTACACAGCAAAATAACCAACTCAAAGAAACTTTTTCACGCCTTTCTATTTTGTCAGAAATTGGACGAAAAATAACAGCTACAATGGATGAAAATGCCCTTATCTCCATTATTAAAGAAAGTATTGAACATATTATGCCTGTTGATGGATTTGGAATAGGAATTTATAATCCTCGTTCACAAGCCATTGAGTATAATAATTTTATAGAAAAAAATGAGGTGCTTCCTTTTCATTTAGAATCAGCGACTGAAGGTACAAAAAGTCTTTCAGTACAATCTTTTTTAGAGGATAAAGAAATTTTTATTATTGATGTAAAAAAAGAATATTTCCAAAAAAATAAGCAAAATCTAGCTCCTCTTCTTGGAGAAGTTCCTCAAACAGCATTTTTTGTTCCTCTTCGAATTCGTGAACGTCCTATTGGTGTCATGACTATTCAGAGTTTTGCAAAAAACCCTTATACAGAAGATAATTTAGCTCTTTTGCGTAACCTTTCTACTTATGTGTCGATTGCTGTTGCAAATGCAAATGCTTACAAACTTATCAGAGATAAAAATCAAAATATCTTGGATAGTATGCGTTATGCCAAAACAATACAAGGTGTGCTTACTCCAACTGAAAAATCAATCTTGAATCAATTTTCTGAATATTGTTTGATTTATAGCCCTAAAGATATTGTAAGTGGAGATTTTTATTGGCTCACAAAAGTAAATGGTTATACTTTTATTGCTGTGGTAGATTGTACTGGACACGGAATACCAGGTGCATTTATGTCTATGATTGGAAATATGCTTTTGGACGAACTCATCAATCAAGAAAAACACATGCAACCGTCCAAAATATTAAAATTGATGCACGAAAGAATACGAAAACTATTAAAACAAGATGTAAAACCAAATGCCAAAAATAGGGCAAAAAGTAACAAAGACGGCATGGATATGATTTTGTGTAGAATAGAAAAACGCACTTCTGCAATGTACGAAGTCGCTTATTCGGGTGCAAAACGTCCTTTTTGGTATGCAGAACCTTCACATTCAGAAATACAAGAAATTAGAGCTACAAGAAGTTCGATAGGAGGAAAACAACGAGAACAAAAACGACTTTTTGAAGAAGATATTATTCAACTTCCTGCTGGTTCGTCTTTATACCTTACTACTGATGGTTTTGCAGACCAAAATTCTCCACAAGCCGAACGTATAGGTAGCCATAATTTGAAATTATTTCTCAATACAATTTTAGATAAAAATATGGCTACACAGCAAGACTTACTGATTGATTTTCTAAAAACACATAAACAAGATGCCGAACAGCGTGATGATATTACATTTTGGGGTGTAAAACTAATATAAAATCAGAAGTAAAAATAACTGTTTCAAATACCGATTTTAAAACAGTTATTCTATTTAAAATTAATCTTTAAGAAATTTCATTACTACATCAAAAAACTCTTTTGGTGCTTGAGCATGTACCCAATGTCCTGCCTCATGTATAGTATGTATATGAGCGTTTGGAAAATACTTTGTAATGTTTGGAATATCTTTTTCTTGAATGTAGCGAGATTGTCCTCCATTTATAAATAAGGTAGATTGCTCATTATAATCGACAGCCGTATCTATATTTTTGTTTTTGGTTACTGCCCCCCCTATTTTTATAATAGACTTTTCTAAGGCAGGTAGGTTCATTTTCCACTCAAACCCATTTTTTGAACGAGCTAAGTTTTTGAGTAAAAATAATCGTACCCCTTCTTCATCTATATATTGTCCTAATATTTCATCAGCATCATTTCTACTTTCTAGTTTTTCTACCTGAATTGCATTTAATCCATTTAAAATAGCTTCATGATGTGACACATTATACTTTCTAGGAGAAATATCAACAACTACCATTTTTTCAAATGTATTAGGGTAAGTAAGCGCATATTGCATTACTACTTTTCCTCCCATAGAATGTCCAATAAGTAAAGGGTTTTTGAGTTGATGTTCTTCTATAAAGTTATGTAAATCATCTGCTAAGACTACATAATTCATTACTGAGTCGTGTGGAGAGCGTCCATGATTACGCTGATCTATCAAAAATACTCGGTAATGCTCTGCAAACTGACGTCCCAAAGTAAGCCAATTATCAAGTGAGCCAAATACACCATGCAAAATAAGCAAAGGTTGTGATTCTGGACTTCCTAATTCCTTATAGTTAAGTTTCATATCGTTTTTGATGAGTTTTATAAATAGACGAAATATTCTAAATCAATAGAAAACAAAGATAACGTTTTCTAGACTACTCTTTGGAAGAGCTATCCACTCAGACCCTAAAAATTCAATAAACCAAAATAAGTTTTAGTAAAAAACAGGGTGTTTTTTTGAGAAATTAAGCTAAAAAAAACATAAAATAGTCCTAATTTTTTTGTAAAAAAAATGATTTTAGTGTACTGTTTTGTTGTAAAACCCACATTTTCAGTGTGTTATGGCTTTGTTAAAGAGTTTGTTTTTAAAGTTAAACTACACTATCAATTTTCTATAAAAATTTGAAAATTAGATTTTTTATATACTGAATGACTTTAATCAATCAGCTTATACCTTTTTGTTGTGTTGTTTTGATTTATTGCTGATTTGCCAAATTTAATTTTGACTTATAAATAACTTTCAGATAACTCACGTAATAAATAGTCCACAATCAGTATTTGATTCTGCAACCTTATGCTATATCTTTGAGTATATAGAAACAAGGAATTGTACAAGACTTCTTTATCACTCTTAGTTTTGTAATCTTATTAGATTATTTTAATAGACACCTTTTTTTATATTTTACTTAATTTATCAATTAAATATACTTTTACACTTCAAAATTTTTACGCTATGAACACTCCAAACAATTTAAACAAACTTGACGAGCAAAACGAAATTTTCTCAGAATTAGAAAATGAACTTCACATTGAAGAATTAGAAGAAAGACTAGAAATGACTACTGATGGTGGTGGTGATGATGATGTAGAGCCACCAAAACTTCCTTGGCCTATGGGTTAATATAATTTGATATATTAAATCAGAACCAAATTATGTCACATTAAAGTTCAAAATATGATATTTATTCATCACTAAGAGGCTATCTGAAAAAGTTGGCCTCTTTTTACGCAGCTATCTTTTGTAAAATACAAATAATCTTATGTGTCGTTTGAATATTTTTGTAAGGAAAGCTAAAAGAACCAGACTAAACGCACTATAAAATTAATAAAAAAGAGTTAATTTTCGTTCTCACTTTTAATTTTTTCTCTTTTATGGTCAGTTTAAGCTCTTATTTATCAGAAGTTCCTGATTTTCGTAGGCAAAATAAAAATTACTTGCACAATTTGCAGGATATTTTGCTTTTAAGTGTATGTGCTATTTTTCATGGTGCAGATGGTTATGAAGAAATAGCCGATTTTGGTATTGAGAAAAAGGAATTTTTACAAAATTTTCTACGTTTGCCTAACGGAATTCCTTCCCATGATACTATACGTAGAGTTTTTTTACACTTAGATAGTGCTTTTTTTAATAGTTGTTTTATGGATTGGATTTCAGCTTGCATTAAAGATTTAGGTTTACCTTATCAGCAAATTAGTGTGGATGGAAAAGCTCTTCGGGGTAGTAAAACGGGGATTTATTTAGTTAGTGCTGTTGCTAGTGAACTAGGTTTGAGTTTAGGACAGGTTCAAGTAGAAGAAAAAAGTAATGAAATTACGGCTATTCCAGCTCTTTTAGGAATGCTTTATTTGAAAGGATATGTTGTTTCTTTAGATGCTATGGGAACACAACAAGCGATTGCTCAACAGATTATAGAGAAAGAAGGAGATTATTTTTTAGCCCTAAAAGGAAACCAAAAACATCTTTTAGAGCAAACAGAGCTTACTTTTAAAGTAGAAAAGGCTGATGATATATTTGAGACACAAGATTGGTCAGCAAGTGCTAATCAAGTAGTAGAATATAAAGTAGAGGTAAGTTCAAACTGTAAATGGATAGAAAATCTAGCTAATTGGTTAGGTTTAGTAACTTTAATAAAATTAACTACAAATAGCTCATTACGAGGAGAACATATACGCTATTATATCTCAAGTATTAAAAATTTGAGTGCAAAACAAGCCTATAAATTAGCTAGAGGGCATTGGGCAATAGAAAATAAATTACATTGGCAACTAGACGTTATTTTAAAAGAAGACGAAAAAAGAAACCGAAAAGACAATTCAGTTCATAATTTAGCACTAGTCAGAAAAATAATACTAAATGCTGCTAAAATGTATGAAACTAAACTTAGCACTAAAAAAATGATGAATAAAATTAATTGGAATACAAGCTATGCTGAACAACTTTTTACCAAAATGTTCATTTAATAGTGCGTTTAGTCTGTAAAAGAACTTGAATTTGTAGAATACTCGCTTGTAGCAGTTATATCAAAAGTCTAACCCTACTATTTTTTGATTCTTTTGATTAATAATTATGTCAAACTGTTGATACTCTTCCAAATTGGTTCTTTCTACTAAAAATTGAATTTCTATCCTAGGTTCATTATTTTTATTTTTATAAAAAATAAGTTTATGAATAGCTATTGTTGTCGTCTTACCCATTTTTTTTGAGTTTATAATTCTGTTTCTATCATTTGCTCTATAAGAGCATCCGATGACATACTCTTGTCAAAAGAAGATAGTATACTTTTCTTATCTTTTTCTATTATCCCTTTAAAAAATAGTTGTGCATTTTTTACAGAAGTACTAGCATCATGAAGTTGATTATTAGAGTATTTATATAGGACAACTGTATTTTTATTATATAGCTTAATAGATATCACTTTGTAATCTTCAGCTTCTTGCTCACTCAAGTTTATGAAGAAAAACAAACAGATTAGACTACTAAAATCTTTAGCTACAGTAGCTACTTTTTCATCTGTAAGTGTTTCATCTTTAATATCAATTTGGTATTCCTTAAATCCATCAAATAAACCATTTATTCTATATCCTTTTTTTAAACGTACTTTAGCATCTAACCCATCAGCTTCTAAAGATTGTTTAACTGTTTTGAGAGCTTGAATCTCAGTTTTTGAAAGCATCTTTGAAATAATCTCTTTAAATATTTCAGGAGTATCTTGGTTTTGAGCTGTAAGAGTGTTTGTTTTAAGAAAAGCTATTAATATAAATAGAATAAAAATATTTCTCATCTTGAATAAGTAAGTTTGTTGATGGAAAGAATTAAATAAATAATGTTGATTTTCTCAACATTATGAAAATTAATATGCTATTAACCCAACAAAAATTCATTTTTGTTGGGTTAAGTACAATAGGAGTAGGTAAATTTTAGTTAAAAACTTCTTCTTTCTTTACTCCCATAAATGTCATGACAGGATTTTCACAGATGATTGTTCCTTTTACTGGAACTAAATTTTTCCCTTCATGAGTTTCTGCATTGTTTTCTCCTCCTTCTGCATCGATTTCAAGCACAACTTTTTCATCAGAAAACTCTACAACTTTGAAAGTTCCTTTTTTGACAGTACTCATTTTGATTCCATTATCAGTAATTGTCATAATATTAAATATTGGAACTACTTTTCCATCACTTGTTTTATTTTCAAAATTTGCTGTTAGTGATTGCTTTAAAAGTTCTTTTTTTCCACTAATTCCAAGTTGCAAAGTACGCTGTTTTCCTTCTGTTTCTTGTACAAGATTAATAGCTACAATAACCTCATCATTACTTCCTGCTGCAATATTGAAAACAGGTTTTGCATTTTCAAAGTCTAGTGATTTTCCGTCCATGGTAATATCTACTTTAGCAGAAGCATTTTCTGTATTGCTTATATTAGAAGTTTCTACATCTGTTCCTAGACCTGCACTAACTATCTCTTCAGCAATCGTTTCATTTATTTTGTCTTCTAATGCTTTTTTAGGATTACAAGCAGCAAAAGTGAGAATGAAAAAGGTGAGAAAAAAACAGTTTAAAATTTGAGTTTTCATTAAATTAATTTTTTAAATGAATAAGTAATTTGATAATTCTGAAAAGGTATCTGTAAAAAATAAAAATGAGCTAAAGCAAAAAACTAAGCTCAATTTCATAACACATAACTCTATCAGAAATTGATAAATTTGGTGATTTTATTATTTTCTTGAGTGTATAAATATTTTAGTTTTTGCCTTTCATCAATCCAGACATATCCATTACTTTATAGCCTTCTGTATTGATAGTTGAGTTTTGGTTTTCGTTTATTTCGGTAACAGTCATTATTGTTTTTTCGCCTGTTTTTTTGTCGGTTGATTCCATTTCCATTGTAAACTCATCAGACATTGCCATGACTTGATTTTTCTTTTCTTTATCTTGTACAAACATTCCTGCAAAGGCTTTAAATTGAGATATTTTCACATCTTTAGTTGTCCAAGAAACAGATTTCATATCATCATTTTCCATAATTACTTCCGAACATGTATATCCCAAAATATTTTTTGTACGTCCTGTACGAGTAATTTTGACATCTTTCATGGCTTCTTCAGGATTTTGCTCTTGTGTCTGTTCATAATCTTCAGCATTCGGCATTTTCATGGCAATGGCTTGTTTACTTTCTTCCATGAGGGTTATCATAGCTTGCTGCGAACCATCAACAATTACTGTTGATTGAGGTTTCTTGGTTTCTCCATCTTTTGTGCCTTCCACGACTTCCATAGCCATATAATTGGGGTCAGCCGAATTGTAATAACGCATAAACATATCACCATCCTCTTTTCCATTTTTTTTATAGGTTTTCATACGCATAACAAAATTAGAATTGAAATTATAACTAGATTTTACCTCTATATTTCCTTCGCCTCCAAGCATTTTATTTAGAAAATCTACACCCTCATTTTCTTGTTCTGTTTCTGAGGATTGATTTGAATTATCGTCTGTATTCTCTTCTTCATCTTTTTTCTTCTTCTTTTTTTTGCGTTTGAAAAGTCCTTCAATGGCATCTAAACCTTCATCTAGTTTGTTATCGATTTTGTTATCAATGCGATTATTGGTTTTGTTTTTTGCTTTGTTTTTGGTTTTTTCTACTGTTTTGTTTTGTGCATTTGCTTCAAAAATGACAAAAGAAAAAATACTCAGTAGAGCAATTAAAAAATAAGGTTTCATAATGATTTTAGTTAAATTTGATTTTTGGCTAAATCGTAGTAGCAGTTTTGATTAAAAAATAAAGACAATAATTAAATTTGCAATTAATCAAGATTTGATAATTAGTTAATAAAAATTGACTTCACTACTATATACGAAAAAACAAAGTGCAAACGTATAAATTTTACTTTTTTTAAGTAAAAAAGTGTTAGTTATAGAAAATTTAATCTAAAATAGTAATCTTAACTTTTAAGATATAGAATGAAAAATCAAGAGTATAACATAATCAAAAAATATATAGAGCCTTTGTACTTAGGTGTATTTAATTTTGAATATTTAGATATGTCAGACGAGGGAAAAAAATGATTTTTACATAATAATAAAAGACATTACACATACTTGTACTATAATAAAAGACCTCAGAATAGTAGCAAATACTGTGAGTATATACGGTTGGCGAACAAAAGTTGGAGTGAGCTGGTTTAGTGTGGTTATTAATGCAACAGAATTTCAATCTTATATATCTGACTGCCTTTTAAAAGGAGGAGCTACTATTGGTAGAATGGTATATATGTATGCTTTATTAGAGTTTAATAATGAAAATAGCATTCAAACATTAGAAAAATTTATAGAGAATAATTTGAATAAGAAATTAAATCAATGTGAATTAAGCGATGTCGGTTATGCTGAAGTTGTATTATCTATATTGAATAATGAAGTTGATGCAACTGATGAAGCCTTTATTTTTTTTCAAGAATTACAAGATGAAATGAGAGTGATAAGAAAATTCATATCTAAAGCAACTAAATGAGCTTCTAGTCTAGCATCAAAATTTTTATCACTTCTTATCTTATTTGGTTTTTTGACAAAAATATCCATTTCTTGTTCACAAAATAATTTTCTAACTCGTTCTACTGTTTTTACAGAAATATGATAGTTTTGTGAAATAGTAGTTGCTGTTTCTCGTTTAACCGATTCGTCACTAGATAAAAGAACATGAGCGTATTGAATATTTTGAGTTGTTACTTGTTCTACCAATTCTGAATGTTCAAGAGGACTTAAATGGATTCTAAATTTAGTCATAAAAAAAGCGAAGTTTGATTTAACAAAGATAACTCTTAAAAAAAACAGACAAATTAATATTTATTGAACAATAGATAGAGATAATGCACAGAAATTAGAAAGTTTGATGAGTCAAGATGCTACATTTAAAAATTATGTTCTGAATTATTATAGCAAGACAGAGAAAACATATTTAGAATATGCTATTGATGAGTGTAGTATCAAAACGGTAGAAGTTTTAGCTAAAAATAAAGCCATTTTGGGATATAAAAATAAATACACAAAAGAAATTTTGAATCTGTATATAGAAAATTTGGGTTGTTATTTAGAAAAAAATGCCGATAAGTGTTTGATTCCTGCTTTTGTACTACTTATAGAAAATGATTATTTCCGTCTTAGACCTACTTTATTAGAAAAGTTAAATTGTTATTCTGATGTACTTCTAGATTGGTATATAGTTATTCAACCTGTTGTAAAGGCATTGATAAAAAAAGGATTGAAAGTAGAAAAATCTATCATAAATATCACAGGAGAAAAGAATAATTACCTTTTAGAAGTTTGTAAACGGGAAAATCAATATACTAATGAAGAAAATAAAGAGCATCAAAAAGCAATTCGTAATTACATTCAGTTTTTGAAACAAGAGGTGGTAGATTTTGAAACAGAAATTGATGGAAAAAGACCTATCAATTTATTGAGTTCGGTATTTCAAAAGAAGATTAGAGGAAAATAACTTGCTGTTAGTATAGGTTTTGGCAAAATGATTTTTTATTTTTATCCAAAATCTTATTCTTTCGTCTTTTCTTATTCCTTTTAATGAATTATTCTAGTACAAACGGAGATACACAAGTTGGCTCATTGCGTGAAGCCTTATTTCAAACTTTTAGCTCAAAGGGTGGTCTTTTGATGCCTGAAACTATAAATCCTTTACCCAAAGATTTTTTAGCTAATCTTCATACTTTTTCATTTCAAGAAATTTGTTTGAAAATCTGTATAAATTTATTTGGAGATGAAATTCCTGAACAAGACATAGAGAAAATAATACAAAAGGCATTTGATTTCGAAATTCCGTTAGTAGAAATTTATGAAAAAGAAGTTTATTCACTAGAACTTTTTCATGGCAAAACGCTTTCTTTCAAAGATGTAGGAATGTGTTTTATGGCAGAACTAATGAGTTATTTTCTAGAAAAAGACAAAAAAACGAAGAATAATAAAGAAGTAATTGTTTTGGTAGCCACCACAGGAGATACAGGGAGTGCAGCAGCAAGTGCTTTTTTTAAAAAAGAAGGAATAAAAGTCTGTATTTTGTATCCAAAAAATAAATTGAGTTTGTTACAAGAAAAACAACTCAATACATGGGGAGAAAATATTACAGCTTTAGAAATTGATGGAACATTTGAAGACTGCCAACGACTAGTAAAAGAAGCTGTTACAGACAAAGAATTGAATAAAAAAATACAAGTTACGACCTCAAACTCTTATAATATTGCTCGCCTTTTGCCACAATGTTTGTATTATTTTTGGGCTGTTGCTCAACTAAAAGGAGAAAAACGAACAGCTATTTTTTCTATTCCAAGTGGAAATTTTGGAAACCTAACAGCAGGAATTATCGCCAAAAAAATGGGTCTTCGAATCAGTCGTTTTATTGCAGCTACCAATATTAATGATGTCGTTCCTCAATATTTATTGAATGGAAGTTTTGAGCCTCGCCCTGCTGTTCGTACTATTTCTAGTTCGATGGACACAGGAAACCCCGTTAATTTTAGGCGTTTACTGACACTTTACAACCATTCTTATACTCGTTTTTCGGCAGATATTGCAGGATACAGACTAACCGACCGAAGAACAAAAAATACTCTCAAAGACCTCTATGAAGGTTATAATTACTTAGCTGATCCACATTCTACGGTCGCTTATGCTGCACTCAAAAATTATCTTACTCCAGAGAGCGAAGTAGGTATTTTTCTTGCCACAGCACACCCAGCTAAGTATTATGAAGTAGTAAAACAAACTATTTTTGATATAGAATTAGAAATGCCTCCTTTTTTGGAAGAAGCATTGAGAAAAGAAAAGAAAATTGTCTCGCTTTCTTCTAAAATTGATGATTTGAAAGAGTTTCTAACTAAAAACTAAATTCTCAGTTAAGATTATTTTTTTATTTTTTGACAGGATAAAGAATAATTATTTGAACGATGATGCCAATCACAATAAGAAACATAATTTCTATGTTTGTAAATAAATCTATTGTGCTAAAAGCTCTGTTTACCCTAGATAATTCTCTTTTTCCTTCTTCAACTTGAATAATAGCCAATTTGTCTAAATTTTTTCGCAGGTAAGATAACTGGATTTCCATTTTAGTTCTCCACTCTAGGTTTTTTATAATGCTACTATCATTTAGGGTTTGTTTTTCTATTATTTCTATATTTTTAAAGTCATTGTGTAATCTGTCTAAATACTTTTTTTCGTTGTAAGTGAGAGTCGTATTCGAAAACTCATCTAATAAAGTGTAGATAGAATCATTTATACTTGTGCTTTTTTTTGTATAAAAGTCAGTATTGAAAAGTAAAAATGCAATCCTTTTCTCTTCTGTGAGTGTAGAAATATTATAGATTAAATTTTTTACGATTAATCTATCTTCATACATTGCAGAAACCGAATTTCGGACACCTTCGATATGTCTTCTGTCAAGAAGGTTAGTTGCCAAAATCAAGAAAAAAACGAACAATAATCCACCTGTCCACTTTATCTTATTTATTGTATTTTTCATAATTAAAGCTATTTTGTAAAAAGATTGTATTTTGGGTAGTATTCTAAATATAAGAATATTTTAGTTGAATAAATGGCAATGAGTTGTAATTTTTGTAAAATGCAAACTAAACAATAGTCCATTTAGTTTTGAATTATTTATGTATTATTTGGGATTTATACCACACGCATCAAAAAATATATTTAGCAGGAACTCATTGTGATACATCACTTTAAGACTCATCATTGAAAAAATTTTTCTATCTTCTTTTGGAATGTTTAAATAGTGAAGAGTCTTCATTACAGATATAGGGCATGTTCATAAAAAATAGTTGAAGTTTGAAAGTATAGTTAAAAAAGTAAGCACTTCTGCATTAAACTATTGTCAGAGTTATTTTAGATTACTAAAAACTAATGAATGCGAATAAGGGGTTAAAATTCTGTTAGAATGATGAATGCAGCCGTTAATTTAGAAAAAATATGTAACCATAATCCTTTTTCTGACCTAATTTTAGCAGCATTTTGAATATTTGTTTTTTGATGTATCCAATTAAAAGCTGATTCAATAGGTTGTCTAATCTTTGCGACTGCTGTGTTAAGTTGTTTTTTGAAAGCAAAATCCATCTGTTTGAGTGTTTTAGGTGTATTTTTCTTGCCTTTTTCTGGTGTAAATAAACAAGAGTTTTTCTTATGCAATTCTTTTGATAATTTTTCATCACAATAGGCTTTATCTAGCACAAAAATAGTGTTTTCTTCCTTTTTAATAGCTTCTCTAACGGCTGTCAAATCGTGAACAGATGCAGGTGTTATTTTGATATAGACAGTCATTGGTAATGTGCCTTTTCTACGGTCTGCTAAAAGATGTAATTTAACGCCTTGATACCATACACTTTTACTTGCACAATACGATTTATCGCATATATGAGTAGCTACCTTGTTTTTTCTTTTACCAGAACAAGTTATGATAGGCATTGAATCTCCTAAAATAATATGCAATTCTTGCTGTGTGCTTGGAAACAAACTATCAAAAATATGAATAATAAAATGCTCATAAGCTCCCGTTAAATTGTTTAGACGATTGCAAAAAGTTGGGTAGCTTGGCAAAGTAGGAAACCAAGCTAACCAGTGATTTTTGATGTAGTCATAGACTTGTTTTTTTTCGTGTTTCTGTTCATAAATTTGAGCAAATAAATGCATTGTAATCAGTTCTTCATCGGTAATATTTCCTTTATTACCGTTGTTACTGAAACGTTGAACATTATATTGCAAAGTCGAGTTGTATAACTCACAGACTTTGTAGTAAAGCGAAATTAGTTTTAGGTCATGCATAAAATCTAAAACGGCTAAACTGCTTAGTCTGTTTTTTTTAGTTTATAACTAATTGAAAATCAAGAAATTAAAAAAAACAAATCTATCTTTAATTTAACTCCTTATTCGCATTATGACTAAGTTTTTATGAACAGGTCCTGTATTAACTTTTACCCCAAAACCTCCAATTCACTCACTTCAAAACGTCCCGAATCTTTCAAATAACCAATAACAAACTGAGCAAATTCTGTATCAAAGTTAGCTTTATCAAAATTTCCTACTAAAACAGTTTTATCTTCTTCAAATTCTCTATTTTTCCTCAAAAAATCGGGTACATTATGCTGCACCGAAAAACGTAAAAAACGAATTTCTACATGTTGGGAATCCTCTTTTATGGCTTTTTCAAAGAAATCAAAACTCTTATTTACTTGTGCTAATTTTGTGTATGGATTCCAAGAAAATTGAGCCATCATAGACTCACAAGCAGCACGATATGCTAATAAAAGTGCAGATGGATTTTTTATATCTTGCAATTCTTTCAAAAGCCTTTCGATTTTTTGCTCATTTCCTATGGATTCAAAATACTTTTTACGTGCTTCTTTTTCATTCATATAAAAGTAAGTAAATAGTGGTTTTTTTTATGAGTCTATTTGTAGCTGTAAAAAGTTTGAAAACAACTCTATTTCATTTGATGTTTTTCATAATATTCATCAGCAGGAAGGTTTGATGAAGAGGCAGCAGCCACAGCCAACTCATCACAACGTTCATTTTCTGGAATTCCTGCATGTCCTTTTACCCATTGAAAAGTTACTTGGTGCTTTCTATAAATCTCCAAAAATCGTTTCCAAAGGTCTGCATTTAGACGTGGTTCGCCTTTATTGATAAAGTTTTTTTTCTCCCAATCCAAGACCCATTTTTTTTCTACTGCATCAACTACATATTTCGAATCTGAATAGACTTTTACTTTCATATTTGGCTTTTTGAGAGCTTCTAAGCCGATAATGACAGCCAAAAGTTCCATTCTGTTATTGGTCGTACATCGAAAACCTGCTGAAAACTCCTTGCGTAATCCTAATGATTTTGCCATCAAAACTGTTCCATATCCTCCTCTTCCTGGATTTCCTTGTGCTGCTCCGTCGGTGTACATTTCTATCATTTTTGTAGTATTTTTTAGTGATTGATAAATACGAATAAAGTAGTTTTATTTGTAAAAGTAGATAATTCTTTAAAAACTATACGCCTTCTTCAAAGATTAACTTGTAGAGTTATACTACTAGACATTTTTAATAATTGTTGCTATTTTCCGTTTTTTACTCTGTCGTATTTTTGTCAAAAGATAGGTACAAAAAGAGCTGATTGATAAGCAAAAAGACATTACTTTGTTTTGTAGAACTGCGTTTCAGTTGATGCAACAACGCTTTCTCTAATTGAAAATCATTTGTTTTAAACTCAATAGAGAATAAAAAAATGAAACTTTGAAATTAGTAGGGAACTGGAAGACAGCAAGTCATCGAAGCTAAAAGATACGCCTTTTCCTAAAGTTGTCGTTGATTTCACTTCATAGAATTTCCTACTGGGTAGAAAAAGACATGTCTTTTCCCTACAAAATGCCTAAATTAGATGTGATTAACCTATATTATATACTAATCTATAGCTCTAGTAGGTTTCTGTTTTTTCTGTCTTCAATAAACATAATTTAGTTTGTAGATTTATTTGTTTCATTTCCTTATAAAATCAATACACAAACTTTGCTACTGAAATACAAATATACAGACTAGGTTTTGAACACCCAAAAACACCATTTTCAAAAACAAAAAAAATCCCAAACCCTACATTTCTACTAAAAAATATACCGTTTGGGAAGACTAAATTCTATATAGAAACTGAATGTATAGGATTCGTAAGATTGCCATCGCTCGTTTTTAACGAGTGATTTATGATGTATTCGGCTTGTAGCCGTGGTTTTCGTAGTTGGTATTTTAGTTCTACACTTTTTTGGTTTTGAGTATAAAATCTTAGATTTGTTCTAGTTTAGAAATACAAAATATACGGCTGAAATACATATTGCTCACTCGGCAAAGCCAAGCAAGAGCCATTTTAATCTTGCGAGAGATAGCAGAGATTACTTTGCATCCATTTGTATCATTAAATTCCTATGATAAGCCAAATATTTCTTTCTATCATCATTTAAAATACTTTTTTCTAAGACATAATTCCTCCAAAATGCTTTTACATCAGCAGCAATTCTTTTTGAAAAAATCATTTTTCCTTCGTCAGTAAAAGAAATATACTTTAGGTCAAACAAAGAATCAATAGTTCGACTAAGTAACAGTCCATTGTTGGCATCATAAGCTTCGTTTTCATCAGAATCTATAAATGGCTTTATATGACTAGCAATCAAAACTGGATAAGTCAGTTTTTCTAACATGCATTGTGTACTTCCATACAATTCTTCACTTTCTTCTTGCAACTGGTTTTTAGGTGGTGTTCTTTTTATAAGGATGGATTCTTTGCAATAATTTCATTGTTGTAATTTACTATAAAATATTTGATTGAATTATAATGATTCTCCCATTTTTTAGAAAAGGATAAAGAAAGCCTAACTAATGGGCTATTTCTCTGTCTGATTGTGTTATTAAAACGCTCAATTTTAGTAGTTTCTTTTTTACCTTCTTGTCGGAGTTGTTTTTTAGGAAATACAGTTCCATAAGAAGCAAAATCATCAGCATAAACAATGGCTTTTTCTCTTAATTTCTTATCTATACTCAAATAAAGTCCTAATGCACCCTCTTGATCTCTACCTCCACTATGAAATCCAACTACCAATCCTGTACGTCTTTCGATAGCTAACCAGATCCATTCTGGACAATCTTTAGCACCTACAAACCGAGCTTGCGAGCTCAGCGTAGCTAAACTCCATAACTCATCGGCTTCTACCAGATATAAATCTATCTCTGCTGAAGCTAAACGACCAATAGGCAAATCTTCTTTTATTCGCTCATAGCAGAGTTTCATACGAGAAGTAACCCAACTGACACTTTTTTTAAAAAGGCGACTAATGCCTCTTAAAGCAATACGTTCTAATAGAAGTTGAGCTACTAACTCATCTTGGTAAGAACTAATAATAGCTTCCTTACTTTCAGGTAAAGGACGTTCTACAAATTGGCGTTTACAAGTTTTACACTTGTAATTTTGCTTATTGTAATAAGTTTGACCATTTTTTACAGTATATTTGCCTTGGCAATGAGGGCAAATGTGAGTTTGTTTAGTTTGCATTTTACAAATATCACAACTCATTGCCATTTTTTCAACTAAACCATCCTTATATTTAGAACACTACCAACTTTTGCTTTTTTTGATAGTCTTGATTCTTATATCAAAAGTGATGTTAGAGAATTTAAGGATAAAATATTTATTCTTAATATCACAGCTTCAGTTCTATTGAGTATATTTATTTGTTTTGATAAAGAAGAATGGAAAAAGGAGAGTAAAATTCTAATAATTTTGTTTATGCTTATCTTGTCTTACCTATCTTTTTATGTAACTTCGGAAGCAATAACAGTTTGTTTATTAAAATTTAACTCTGTATCATTTGATAAAACTGAAAAAAGAGAGTTTAAACTATACAAAGAATCTAGTCTTGAGAATGGATACTTTGGGACTTACACAGACAAAAAATATATTTTTGAAGGTTATGGATATGACATACTAAAAGTTGAAAAGGAAGATGAGAACTATATAAAAAGTGTTGATAAAGTTACCTTAAAACTAAAAATAGGACTGTTGGGAGTTCCTTATGACCCACAAATAATCAAGTGATTGAATTTTTTATACAAAAGGAGCATACTACTAGACATTTTACTAATTACTGTATATCAGCCTCGTAGAGCAGACCGTTTATAGTCAATTTTACTTGTTTTTTTTATATAGACGGTCTGCCCTCTGGGACTGACCTATTTATTTGAAAATGTCTAGTAGTATGAATGGTAATATACTGTATTCCAGCTAATTGATAGGTTTCTAAAAAAATGTTTCATAGGAAGTTCTCGCCATTGACTGCCTGATTTTAAGTGATACACAATGGCTTGGATAATACGCCAAAGAGCTACTTTTACCCGACGACCTTTTGTAAATTGATGTAAATAAGGTAAAATATTTTCGGCTATAAATTTTTTGATAAGTTTACGTAGATAGAGGGAAAAATAGTTAGATTGAAAATGTGATGATTTACAATAGACTTTAAAACGTAAATTTTATTATATTAGCGGTCATTTTATCCTTACTTTATGATTGATTTACCTAACTTACGTAAAAAAGAAAAGCCTTTTATGGCTCTTACTAGCTTGACTATCAAAGAGTTTGATGAGTTATTAGCTACTTTTTCTCCACTTTGGGAAAAACATTATATGTATTATGACCTCAAAGGAAAGGCTAGAAATAAGCCCACCTTCCGAGAACACGCAAAAATACAACTAAAAGGTAGTGAAATGAAACTTTTTTTTATCCTTTACTACTTGAAAAACAACCCTTTACAGGAATCTTTAGCTCTTACTTTTGATGTTTCTCAAGGAAAAGTTAATCAATGGATTAACAGCCTTCTTCCCATTTTAAAAGAAAGTTTAAGAAAAATTAATGTATTGCCTGCAAGAAATGAATCGGAATGGACAATAAAACTTGCAGATCGTGTTGAAGAAGCAGGTAAAGCCTTAGAGTTATGGGTAGATGGAAGCGAACGTGAAATTCCTCGTCCCTCCGATTACAAAGCTCAAAAAGAAGTATATAGTGGAAAAAAAAAAGCACACTATAAAAAATACTTTAGTTACAGATAAACATCAAGAGGTAGTTTTTTTAGGAGATACAGAAACAGGAAAAGTACACGATAAACGTTTATTAGAAGAAGATGATATTACCTTTCCTGAGGGAACTATTCTTCATCAAGATACTGGTTATCAAGGTCATAGACCTAAAGGTGTCCTTATTGAGCAACCCAAAAAAAAGCCTAGAGGAAAAGAATTATCGGAGCAGGACAAGGCTGAAAATAGTAAAAAGTCTAGTCGTAGAGTACGTGCAGAACACAGCATAGCAGGAGTAAAAAGACTTAGAATTGTCTTAGATGAAATCCGATTGTGGGGAGAAGAGGTAAGAGACCAAGTCATGGAAATTGCGTGTGGTATTCATAATTTAAGGGTAAAGACAAGAATAACCTATCAAAAATTATCGTAATAAAGTCTAATGATAACTATTTTGACCTCTTTTTTTAAAAATAAATCAACATTCTTAAACAAGTTCATTGGCTACACAATTTAGAGCAACACCACCAGCCATACAAAAATTTTTTGTATCTGTTAAGCGTTGCTTCCTTTGCCATCAAAATAACTACTTCTTCTGTTACTTGTTGAATAGCTAAATCACAATGCACTTGGTCGATAGGAGATTCCGATTTTCTTGTCGGAACACCAAAAAGTTGCTCCCATTTTTTTTCTTGAATCATGTGTAAACCTGTCGCATAATTAAAATACGATTGGTCAAGCCAAATCGAACCATCAGAGCAAACATGACAAAGAGTTTCTTTTATTTTTCTTACAAATTCTTTGGTTTGTTCTGCCTTTGGATTTCTGTAAGGAGCAAGTCCCATCAATTTATATTCTCCTGAATTGACTTTAAAATCTGTGTAATACATAAAAGCAGAATACAAAAGTCCTAAAGAATGAGGAAATTGAAGTTCTTTCAGAATTGTAATATCCTTTTCTTTTCCATGGCAAATAGAAACTGTGGTCTAGTCTCCATAGGAAAGCTAAATTAGTAAATTATCGCTAAATTGTCAGAAGAGCTTATTTTTAATAAAAAAAGCAGTATTTTAGATTCTCTCCTTATAAATTGTTAGTCAAAAACTCATAAATTACTTTAAAATGACACGCTGGGAAAAAATAAAAATTATCACTTCAAGAGGGTGGTCTTTATCTGGTAAATATCGTTTGGCTCGTTATATGTCCAAACAAAATAAAACAAAACCTGTCTCTTTTACGGGAATTTCGTGGATGCAAAATGAAAATATATTACTTCATATTGATACAAGCAGCTATGTAGAATGGTGTGTATTTTCGATGGCAGAATATGAAACAGAACTAGCACGTCTTATTCAGAGTCAAGTAAAAGTAGGAAATGTATGTTTGGATATTGGTGCAAATGTAGGGATTCAGAGTTTGAGAATGGCACAAGAAACCAAACAAACGGGAAAAGTAATTGCCTTCGAACCTGTCAGTTATTTGAGAGAACGATTAGAAAAAAATATTGCCTTAAATAAAGCCTCTCAAATAGAAGTTTTGCCGTATGCACTCTCTGATTTTTCGGGAACTTCTACCATGAACATCAACCCAGAAGACTCTAACCAAGGTACAGCATCACTTTCTGACAATGGAAACACAGAAATTCAAGTCAGAAAAGGAGATGATTTATTAAAAGAGATGAAAATAGAAAGACTTGATTTTATCAAAATAGATGTAGAGGGTTTTGAATATCAAGTCTTGATAGGTTTAAAAGAAAGTATAAAACGTTTTCGTCCTTCGATAGTTTTCGAATACGATGATAATTATTGTGTAAAAAGAGGTAAAAAAAGCTATATTGATTTCTATATTTTTTTTGAAGAACTAGACTACTCTCTTTTTGGAGTCAATGAAATTGGAGGAGAACGACTTCATAAAGACAGCCAAAAAATTGAATCTAACATTTTAGCTCTTCCAAGAAATTAAGATTTTTCTTCTTTGTTTTTTTTATTTTCCAAAACCTCTAAAGCACTTTGAAGATTTTGCATGGTTTGGCGCAACTGATTTACTTGTGTCGGAACTTCTGGAAAGTCCAAACTAATATAAGCAGCAAAACGCCAAATTTCTTCAATATCTTCTACCGAAACTGAATAAGAAGAAGACATTCCATTTGTATCTTCCAAAAGAAGTGTATCATTTTGTGCAATCTGATTTTTGATTTTACGAAAAATAATCCCTGTACTTTCAGAAACAATAATACAAGGTTCATTATCTTTTAGCTCATTCCAATCAGCGACAAACTCTCCCACTACAATACTATTTGTTGGTGCAGCTAATAATGAATCTGAAATTTCGAATGCTCTATATGTGTGATTGAGTGGTAAAGCTGGCAACTGGCATTTTGGAAGGTTTGCTACAAAATCAATATCTGAATAGCCTTTTACATAATCTTCCTCCGAATCCAAACGAACAAGCTCAATATATTCATTTTCATTTCGGTCTTGTGTAATACTCAAAACACGCAATCTTTCGGCTGCTGCATATTTTTTTAACTCTGGCAACTCAGGTGTATTTTTATTTTCAGCTTCGACAGATAAATCTTGATTAATAAACTGCTCTAGTGTAACACTAAAAAAATTAGCAATTTCTATTAAAGGTTCTAATTTTGGTGTCGCTCTTTCCTCTTCATACGAGCCAATCTTCTTTAAAGACACTCCTAAGTGCTTTGCTAAGGCTTCTTGAGTTAAATTATGGACACGACGAAGGTAGCGCAAGTTAGAAGAGAAGAACATAAGCTATGTGAGGTCTGAAAAAAATAATAGGTTTTTGATAAAATTTTTAGCAAAATATTTGGTCGTTATCGAATCAACTCTTATATTTGCTTATAATATTAGCAATAAAGATAAAAAAACTCTGATAATTGGGAGAGGAAAACAAAAAAAATAGTCTTGTCTCTTTTTTTTACTAAAGAATCAGCAAGTTAGAAATTATTCTTGTCAATCTGTTATCTTTTTTGGAATTATTTATCAAATAAATAAGTTTTACTCCAAAATTGCTAATTATATTAGTTTTTGCCTGTTTTGTTAATCATTTTACAAAAATCATCAAAAAAGTATGGATTACAATCGTAATTAGCTTCGCTGCTTTTGCAGGTCGTAATCGTCTTTATATTCTATATATTCTATCAAACAAATAATTCTGTTTTTATTGACCTATTTCTACTTATCACTTCGGATAGTTTTTAGAAACTCATCCAATAAACAAATACCATGATGAAGCAACTAATAATACTCGACGACGCATTCCAAACTCTAAATGATGGAAGAAAACTTCTTTCACAGCCTGTCTGTTTTGAAATTCCATACTGGAAAAAAACAGTTGATTTCAAAATAGAAATTACTGACCGTTGGCTGATGGTAATTATTGCAATTTTAGTAATGATTATCGGACTTCAATGGTGGATTCCACAGAACAGCAACACGACACAAATTGATAATATGCTTGTTCAGATGCCAAATAAAAGTAGTGTAATTCCTGCTTCTATGCCAGCTTCACAGCCTATTAATGATGTTCTTTCGTACATAATGACACACTTAGAAGAATCACAAAATGAAACACCACAGACACACCAAGAACAAAGAGATAATTTTTTGGTACAAAAACAGCTTCTGATTACTAAATATTTAATAGAAAATAAGGCTTCTCGTTTGGATAAATTGGCTGATGATGAGTTATTGAATTTAAACAAGGAAATTACACAGCTTTTTATTGATTTGGTTTTGAATAATGTAAATGCACAAAAACACGTTTATACTTATTTTACAGATAATACAGATTTGAATAAAATTGAAACTTCGCTAATGGAACAAGCAAAATTTCACGTTCCTGCATCGATAAAATTGGCTCAATCTGCATTAGAAACAGCTTACGGACAGCGAATTGTAGATAATAATTATTTTGGAATAAAAGACAAAGCACAAAAAAGTAGCCTTACCACCACCACAGAATATTATACAGCTTTAGAAATGCAAGCCAATAAAAATATAATTGTAAGTTCGAAACGAGTAGTAAAAAATGGAAAAACACTTTACAAGTGTATCGTAAAAGACCATTTTGCAGAGTATAATTCGCCTTGGCATTCGTTTCGTTCGCACTCAGTTTTTCTTAGTACCAACAAACGTTATTCACCTTTATTTACAAAAGGAAAAAATTATGAAGACTGGGCTGACAAAATTGGTTCTACAAAATATGGTGGTGTAGGTTATGCAACTTCTCCAATTTATGGTGAAATTTTGAAGAAAATTATCAAGCGTTATCATTTAGATTTATTAGATTTTTAGATTTCAACTATAAATTTCAAGTAAATACTAAAAAAAGCTAGTTCAACTATAAGAGTTTGGACTAGCTTTTTTTAAGTTCTCATTTTTCCTAACGTTAGGAAAATAGCTTGAAAGGCTTGAAAATCACTTTTTTACTTATATAATGTATTTCTAGTCAGTTCAAAATACCGAAAATTAGAGCTTATTACTTTAGCTTTTCATTTTTCCTAATGTTAGGAAAATAGCTTGAAAGGCTTGAAAAGCACTTTTTTACTTATATAATGTCTTTCTAGTCAGTTCAAAATACCGAAAATTAGAGCTTATTATTTTAGCTTTTCATTTTTCCTAACGTTAGGAAAATAGCTTAAAAGCCTTTAAAAGCACTTTTTTGCCTGTTATTGTAAAAGACTTTCTAGTCTGTATTACATTTTCCTTCATTTTTCCTAACATCAAGAAAATAGCTTAAAGTGCTTGAAACGCATATTTTTTTATATAAACTTTCTAACTAAATAAAGCTAAATTTGTAGTATAATTTATAAAGCACAAAAAAAGACGTTATGCCCATCAAAACCATACAAATCGGTCAATATAATACACTTACCATTTTACGTACTTCTCCTAATGGTGTATATGTAGGAAGTTCACTTTTAGATGAGGTACTTTTACCTCAAAAATACGTTCCCGAAACAGCAAAAGAAGGCGACGAAATAGAAGTCTTTGTTTATACCGACACACAAGACCGTCCTGTTGCAGTTATCGAAAAACCGTTGGCAACTGTTGGAGAAATTGCTGCTTTGAAAGTAGTTGATATTACAAAAATTGGATTCTTTTTGGACTGGGGACTGATTGAAAAAGATTTATTTCTTCCTCATGATGAAGTACCAAAAGGCAATAAAGAAGCAAGAGAAACCCAAGAACCAATACGAATAGGGGATTATATGTTTGTAAAACTAGCACTAGACCACAAAACTAATCGGGTTATTGGCTTAGGAAAGCTAGGTAATTTTGTAGAAAGAGAAGAAGTTGATTTGCAAGAAGATGAAGAAGTAAATGCCATCATTGGTGCAGACACAGAAATTGGTTATCGTTGTATTGTAGAAAAAGAGGGGATTTATTATTATGGAATGCTCTATCACAATGAAATTTTTGGAGAAGAAAACCTACAAGGACAAAAACGAACAGCATATATCAAAAAAGTACGTGAAGACGGTCGTATTGATTTAAGACTTCGAAAAGATGGCTTTGATGGAATTGCTGACCAAAGTACAATGATTATGCAAAAATTAGAGGAAAATAATGGATTTTTACCTATTTCTGATAAAAGTACACCTGAAGAGATTGTAGCGTATTTTAATATGAGTAAAAAAACCTTTAAGAAACTCATCGGAAATCTTTATAGAGAACGAAAAATTAGTATTGACAAGAAAGGTATTCAGAAAATAGAAAAATAATGTTTGTGTTTTAAAATTATTTTATATATTTACGAAACATAGAGAGATTCTATTTTCTTAATTTGATAAGAAGACACAAATACGAAAAGCAAAACAAAATTATAGAATTGCGTTTTTTTTGATATAATTCTTTTGTAAACCATGTATTTTGTGTATATTTCTAAAAATTAGTCAGTTTTACCTGAATAATGAATAATAAAATTGCATAATTCTAAATTAATAAAATAGACTAGAAAACTCTAGAAAATTTTAGTTCCACTCTAAAGCAGTATAAGAATCTTGAACCTGAATGATTACTATAGAGAAATGCTGGAAGGCGAAGTAATTGTATCGTATAAAGGAGCACCATCACAGCCTCTTTTCGATGGGATTTTGAGCGTGGCAGATGAGCGATTAGCTGTTCTTGAACAAAAATCCAAAATTCGAAAAAAGGTCTATCATATTATGATAGAAGCTCTTCAAAACGTATACCATCACACGCAGGGAGAAGGTGTGCAAAAATCTGAAAGCCCAGAAACAGTATTGTTTGTTCTTTCCAAAAACACAACAGGATATGAAATTTCTACTGGAAATTATATCCCTACTTCTCTTGTCGCTACGCTACAAGGACATATTGAACGAATTAATCAGTCTTCTGCTGATGAAATCAAACAACTATATCGTGAACAACTACACGGTGGAGAAGTTTCTGTAAAAGGGGGAGCAGGATTAGGAATAATTGATATCGCACGTCGTTCGGGCGAAAAACTTGTCTATGCATTTGAAGATGCAGGCAATGATAATTCTTTTTTTAGTTTGAAAGTAAAAGTTTCGGCTTAAACAATATATTTGAATGGAAAATTTTTTCTTAGAAGGCACTAATAAAACACCTCAGCTAGATTTTAACTCTAATGAAGGACGATTCCTTATCGCAGGACGTTCTATTCCAGAAAACTCTATTGAGTTTTACAAACCTCTTTTTGAGTGGTTAGATAATTATGTCAGTCAAGCAAAATCAAATACGATTTTAGATGTAAAGTTGGAGTATTTTAATACAAGCTCATCAAAATGCTTAGTAGAGATATTTAGAAAATTAGAAGCTCTACAACAAAAAAATGATAATGTACTCATCAACTGGTTTTATGAAGAAGATGATGAAGACATGCAAGAATCTGGAGAAGATTTTCAAGAAATTATAGACGTGAAAATTGTCTTAAATCAAATGGAAGAAGAAGACTAAATACCTTATACTTCAAATTTGATATATAAAATAATCGAATAGCTATTTTATTTAGAAATAAATAGAATAGCTGTTTTTTTGTGTATTTTATTTTACAAACTGTTTTACAAAGTAGATTTAAGCCGTCCATTTTCCCAAATTCCTGTTTGTTGTTTTCCGTTAGTTTTATAGAGTGTTCCTTTTCCAGTTTGTGAGTTATACGACCAATCTCCGATATAATGTTCGCCATTTGGGTAATACATTGAGCCTTCCCCGTGTCGTTGGTCTTGATACCATTGCCCTTCATAGCGACTTTTGTTTTGATAGTGCATCGAACCTACTCCATGTTTTTGGTTGTTTTTCCAAGTTCCTATATATTTACTATTATCTGACCAAATATATGTTCCTCGTCCATCACGCATTCCTGCCAAAAAATTTCCTTTATAATATCCACCAGAAGCATAATACATTGTTCCTTGCCCATCAAATTTTCCATTTTTAAACTTTCCTACATACCTTCCTACCTCAGAAATAAGCTCTCCAAAACCATCTTGACAGTTTCCTGTTTTACAAACTCCTTGTTCTGCATTTACCACCATATCTTCATCATTGAGAGTAACATCTATTCCATCCATAATTCCATCTTTGTCAAAACGAATACGAAGGTCAAATTTTTTATCTTTATACAACCACGTCGAACCTGTTCGATAAGTATATTTTTTATACGGCGAACCCATAATATAGGCTACATAATTTTGGTCTGAATAAGGAGTTACTTTTTCTGTAAGAGGATGAGAAACATCACCAAAACCTGATTTATTGACAGCTACTTTATACAAATATCCATAATCATTGAAATAAAAACGCAATTTATTATTATTAAAAACGTACTGAAAGTGGTCATAAGCAAGATGAATTTGCTGATAGCCATCTTTTTGTTTGTTACTAGCAGATTTTATTTCTTCACTGTCTTTATGTTTTCCTAAAAGGTCGTATAAGCCATTTGATGCAAAAAAATCTTGTCCTTTATAATTTCCACCTTCCCAAAACCCTTTTTTTGTTACTCCATTTGTATATACAAGTTTTCCTTTTCCATGTCTTTTTCCATTTTTCCATTCACCTTCATAACGAGAACCATCTCTTTCTACATAAATGCCTTCTCCATCTTGGCAATCTCCAGAAATACAATTTTTGAAACGCAATAATACTCCTCTTAATCTTGACTTGATACGTGAACCTGTATAATAAAATACTACTTCCACAGGAAGACTATTGTATTCCATATAATTTGCATTATCTTTTGATGGTTTGCCTAGTTTTATGATAGTAGAGGATTTTGTGTCATTCCAAGTTAGATTTTTTGGAAGTTTACTAGAGTAGGCTGCAAATTTGGTGTCATTAGCTGAATATGTATTATCATAAAGCATTATTTTATCAATAATATCTCCCTTATAAAAACCTATTCTAATTCCATTATTTGGATATGTCCAGACCGAAGTAGAGCTAAGTGACTCATCTCTTACACCTAATTTATTCAAAAAATCTCTTACTAATGGGTCTGTTTTGGATTTTCCAATCAGTTTAAACAAATTATCGCCATCGACAGTATTAGTATGAATTGTAGTAGCTGAAGCAAAAGAACAAACAGAAAACAACAAAATAAGGCATACAAATAACCTCAAACTATTCATTACCTTAAAAAAAGAGTACGAATAATTTTTGTGTATTTTTGTATCTATTTTATAATTTTTTGAAAAAGATAAAGTAAAAAAAATCAAATTAGTAGGATAGAATAATGAGTTTGTAAAGATATTTTTTTGAAAAGAATAAATTAATTCAGCAAAATTAAATTGATAGTTGTTTTTATGCTAACACACTCACTTGCAAATCGTTATGAATATTTTATAATAATTTGCATAATCTGTGTTTTGTAATTAGAAAGAGATTACCAATCTATAAATATAACAAGTATCATTCTAATCAAGTAAACGAATTCAATCAAAATAAGTTCTGAGTACGTTTACCTAGCTGTTTTAATTTTTTTAAATAAATTTTATCTATTTTTATCATTTTCTACAAAAAATCATATTATCAAAACTATGTTTACAGGAATTATTGAAGAAATAGGAACTCTTATTTCTATACAAGAAGAAGGAACAAATCAATTATTTGAAATAGAATCAGCTATTTCAAATGAACTTAAAGTTGATCAAAGTGTCGCACACAATGGCGTTTGCTTGACAGTTACTAAAGTAGAAAAAAATAGACACTTCGTAACAGCGATTGAAGAAACCCTCCAAAAGACAGATTTAGGAAAGTGGAAAGTAGGTTCGCAACTAAATTTAGAACGTTGTATGCCTGCTAATGGGCGTTTTGATGGACATATTGTACAAGGACATGTCGACCAAACAGCTATCTGTACCAAAATTATTGATGAGAATGGAAGCTGGCGTTTTTATTTTGAATATGAAGACAAAGGAAACTTTACTGTTCAGAAAGGTTCTATTTGTACAAATGGTGTTAGCCTAACCGTTGTAGATTCAGAAAGTGGCTCAAAAATAGCTAACAAAACAAAAAAAGGAAGTTTTAGTGTCGCCATTATTCCTTATACTTATCAACATACCAATTTTCACAAACTAAAAGTAGGCGATACAATCAATCTTGAATTTGATATTGTTGGAAAATATATGAAATTACTTTTTGAGAAACATTTTCAGTCAATTAAAAATTAAAACCTACAAAAGTAACGAAGCTGATTACAGATTACCAAATAAAGTTTCTTTCCTAATTTGAAAGTTACACTAAAAAAATACGTAATTCGTAATTCATAATTCGCAATTAATTTGTGTTTTGCGTATCTTTCCATTTGTAAAAAATAAACCTACTCCTAATCTAAATAAGAACTAGCCCCTATATATATGAATTGTTTAATTGTAGATGATGATGAATTTTCTCGCAACGTAATAAAGCATTTTGCTAATAAAACGGATGGTTTGACTGTCCTTGAAGAAACAGATAATGCTGCTGATGCTTTTACAGTCATCAAAACCAAAGAAATTGATATTGTTTTTTTAGATGTTGAGATGCCTGAAATGACAGGACTTGACCTAATGAAAACGCTTGATGATATGCCACAAATTATTTTGGTAACTTCTCGTGCAAGTTATGCTGTGGAAGCATTCGAACATAATGTAACTGATTATTTAGTAAAACCTGTAAATTATGCTCGTTTTTTGAAGGCAGTTGGAAAAGCAGAAGCCAACCTAAAAGCCTCAAATGTAACTGTGGAGAATCAAGACGAAGTATTTATCAAAGCTGATAACAAAATTGTTCGTTTGCGTTTGAGTGATGTTTATTTTATCGAAGCCTTATCAGATTATGTGATTATTAATACAGATACACGTAAATACATTATTCATTCGACAATGAAAGGCTTAGAGAAAAAATTACCTGAATCTGACTTTATCCGTGTGCATCGCTCTTATATTGTCAATTTTACCAAGATAACAAGTATTGAAGACACAAGTGTAGTGATGCCAAGCAAAACTATTCCGATTGGTGCTTCTTACAAAAATCGTTTTATGAAAAAATTGAATTTATTATAAACTAGAAAAAAACCGATTTGAAAACTGCATCAAATCGGTTTTTTTGTTTTAGTAGAATCTATACAAATGCTGTTGAATTTTGATTTTGAACTGTACTTACTGATTTAAACATATTTTTAGCCAAACTAGAAATTGTGTTTTGCTCTTCTCTAAAGACCATCCATTCATACAAAAACTCTTTGCCCACAATATGCGCTCCCACTCTACATTTGGCTTGGCTAAGTAAAAGTATGCGTTCGAATAGAGCCACATGTCGATTACTGACACAAAAAAGATAATCAAATTCTGTAGAGATAAATTTTTGTACTGCTACTACATCCATATTTCCATTCCAATCCATTTGTTCTGGATGAACCAAAAAAAAGCGATACGGAACTTGTAGTTCTTGCTTCGTTTTTTTGGTTTGGAATAATATAACTTCTACTTTTTTATTATCTTTTTGAAGTTTTTCTATTATTGGACTGATTTGCTTGGCATCTTCTGAACTTTCAATAAGCAACAAAATACCAAAATGCTTTGCTTCTTCATAAGGCAAAGTATAATGTTTGGAAGTCGAAGGACGAATTTTTCTGTTCTTACGACTAACCAAATAATTTTTGATAGGATAAAGTAAATTATTCATTTTTCTATAACGCTGGTAAAGACTACAAAATTACTATTAAAAAACTATTTTCTTTTGTTTTGAAAATAGCTAGATAGTTAATTAACTTTATTTTTTAGTAAAATGTTGTAGGACAATTATTTTACTTGTTTTTTTATCTCTACCTATCCAAATCTAAAATACTTAATTGAAGTGTCATTTATTCAAGGCATGGGCAAGTATATTTGTATTCTATTTCTCCAACAATCAACCTTACATCCTCTACATAATAGGCACTTTCGCTCAATCCATTCCACGAACGTAAGTCATTAATATTTATATTATAATTTCTGACAATATCATAAATATACGTGCGTTTCTTAATATTTTGGTAATATTTTCTTGTTTTGACTTTTTCTGTCACTCCTTTTTCGTAGTCTGTTTTTAAAGCTACTTTCAAATACTCACCTGTATAAAGCTTTTGATTTCTGAAAGAATTGAAATCAGCATAACTTAATTTATTCCATTTCGCAAAACAAGGCGCACAGATTTGATATAAATTCACGAGATATTCAGTATTTTCTCCTTCTCCTACTAAGTGATAAATATAAGTAGTATCTTTTGGTCTTTCAAAAAGAGCTTTTCTTTCTCTTACAACAATAGGGTTTGCAGTAGTAGTTATAGAACCTTTATTGGTGTAAAGTGTATCACTAAAATGCTCTCCTATAATATTATACTCATATTTTTGAGCAAAACAAGTTTGAAAAACAGCTAAAAGTAAGATTGATAAAATAAATAGTTTCATAAGATAATATAAAATTTTGGTTTAATTAATTCTGATTTTCAAGGCAAGGACAAGCATATTTATAGTGTATAAATCCTAGAAATAGCACCATATCTCCTACATAAAACGTATCTCTGTCTAAGTTATTCAGATAACGTAAGTTATTAATACTTACTCCATAATCACTTGCTACATCTTTAAGATAAGTAGGGTATGAAAAATTTTTATAAAATCTTCTTAGTTGGAAATCAAGAGGTATTCCTTTTTCATATTCTTTCTTTAAAGCTACCTTTAAGTATTCTCCTTCAAAAATTTCAAATAAGATTAGATCACCAAACATCATTTCCTTAGAAGATATAGGAATCATTTTGAGTTTTGGCTCTTTTTGCCCCTTCTCAACTGCGATGGGAAATTCCCTGTATTCAAGTTTAAAATTATTCCATTCTGCAAAACAAGGCGCACAAATTTGATATAAATCAACGATATATGTAATATCTTCTCCTTGACCTACTTTATGATATATATAATTACTGTCTAAATTGGTACTCTCAAAGTTTGCCGTTCTACTACCATTTAAAATGGTTTTTTCAAGGGCATTCTCTTCTCCGTCTTCTGCTATTATTACTTTTATATCATCATTTGGACTTTTAGGAAGCGTATCAGTAATGCTTTTTCCACTTCTATCGTATTCATATTTTTGAGCAAAAGAAGTTTGTAAAATAGCTAAGAACAAGATGGATAAAATGAATGGCTTCATAAGTCTATTAAAATGTATAACAGACTTCCTAGTCTGCTGAAGGCTAAAAGTTGCAATTTCTCTTAGAAAGCTATCAAATTCTGCATTAAAAAACAATTTATCTTAATTTTGACTTGCTATAAAGTCAGTAAACAAAGGCTATTCAAACACTTTGACTATTTTTGTAAAATAATTATTTGTTTTCAGTTATCAACTTATTATAAATGCCTTCACTTTTATCCTTTCAAGCTCATTTAGAAACTTATCGCCAAAAGAAATATTATGCGCTTTCTCTGTCTATTTTGGGAGGTGTTTTGATGGCTTTAGGTTGGTATTTTCCTTTTTCACCCTTGCTTTTTGTAGGACTTATTCCTTTGATAGAACTGATAGAGTTTTACTTTAAGAAAGACGAAGAACAGAATAAAAATACTAATACAAAAAAGAAAAAGTATTTTACTCGTTTGTGTTTTTTTATTTGGGTTTATTTTGTGATTTGGAATGCTGGCGTGTATTGGTGGCTGTGGAATGCACTTAGTGTGGGAGTAATTGGAGTTTTTTTATTAAATGCTTTTTTGCAGCTTTTGCCTATTATTGTTTATATTTTTACGAGACGTTTTTCGGTTGGTTTTATCAATTATTTATCATTTGTTTCGTGTTGGTTATTTTTTGAATATGTTCATCTCAACTGGGTTTTGTCTTATCCTTGGATGAATATTGGAAATGCCTTTGGTGAAGTCCCTATGTGGGTGCAATGGTACGAATATACAGGAACTTTTGGAGGAACATTTTGGGTGCTTTTAGCTAATATTTTAGCCTATCACGTTTTTATAAAGTCAGAAATAAAAGTAGGTGCATATTTGGTTTGGATTTTAGTCCCAATAGGAATTTCATACAGTATTTATATGAGTTATGATGATGCAGAAAATGAATCAAATAATTTAAAAACAGTAGAAATAGCTGTCATTCAGCCTAATTTAGATTGTTATTCAGAAAAATTTTCTCGCAATCCAAAAACAGGCGAACCTTCTACCCATCATATTCCCTTCCAAAATCAAATTCAAAGATATATTGATTTAGCAAAAAGTGTAATTACAGATTCTACCAAATATCTTATTTTACCTGAAACAGCTTTTCATCAAAATTCTACCGAATATAATTATACAAGTCAGCCAGATTTAGAACCTATTTTTGATTTTTGTAGAGAGAATAATTTGATTTTAATTTCGGGTGCAGATACCTATAAATTTTATACAGGAAATGATACTGTTCCCAAAACAGCACGAAAATCTAGTGGAGGAGATTCGTATTATGACATGTATAATTCAGCAGTTCAGTTTGTTCCTTTTACACAAGATTCGGTAGTATTTTATCATAAATCAAAATTGGTAATTGGTGCAGAAACCAATCCTATCAAAATGGTTTTACCAAATCAAAGTGCGTCTCTTTTATTTGTAGATATAATGGGAACTTTAGGAACGCAAGATTACCGAAGTGTTTTTGTTTCGCCAAATACAGAGGCAAAAGTAGCTCCTGTAATTTGTTGGGAAGCCGTTTATGGCGAATTTTGTACAGAATATGCTCAAAATGGAGCTAATGTAATCGTTGTTCCGACTAATGAAGGTTGGTGGGGAAATACACCTGCTCCTCGTCAGCTTTGGGCATTATCGGCTTTGCGTGCCATCGAAACACGTCGTAGTGTAGCACGAGCAGCCAACACAGGAATTTCAGGTTTTATAGACCAAACAGGAAAAGACATTTCTAGAAGTGAATATGGAGAACAAACAGCTTTAAAATATTCTATAAAACTCAATGACGAAATTACTTTTTATACGCTACACGGAGATTACTTGGGCAGACTTGCAGGTTTTTTGGCAGTTTTGTTTTTTATATCTGCGATTGTTAGGAAAATTAGAAATAAGTAATTTTTTATACTTTTAGTAGTTCAAAGGCTTGCCTTTGGATAATGCAAATTTTGTTAGTTACAATATCGTCAAAGGCAAGCCGTTTGACCTACATTAATTATTTATAATGAAACATTGGATAGAAGCAGCACGATTACGAACTCTTCCCTTAGCCCTTGCAAGTATGTTGATGGGTTGTTTTTTGGCTGCCATAAATAGTTTTTTTGATGTAAAAATAGCTTCTCTTACTATCCTTACAGCTATTTTATTGCAAATCTTGTCTAATTATGCCAATGATTATGGCGATAGCATTCACGGTGCAGACCACAAAGACCGAGTAGGTCCCAAGCGTGCCGTTCAAGAAGGAAAAATAACTTCTTCACAGATGCGAAATGCTGTTATTTTGTTTTCGCTTTTGTCGTTTGTGAGTGGTGTTTTATTGCTTTTTGTGGCGATAGATTTTCAAAAGGAAAGTAGCTGGAAAACACTTGGTTTCTTTTTAGGATTAGGACTTTTTTGTATTGCTGGAGCAATTCTTTATACAGCAGGAAAAAAACCGTATGGGTATATGGGTTTGGGAGATATTGCTGTTTTAATCTTTTTTGGTTGGGTGGCAGGTGGAGGAACATATTTTTTACAAGCACAAGCCTATTTTCAAACCTCTACAGATTTTCAGAGCATTTCTTGGGATATTTTTCTTCCTGCTACTTCGTGTGGGCTTTTCGCTGTTGGTGTTTTGAATTTGAATAATATTAGAGATATTAATTCTGATATTTTGGCTGGTAAAAATTCTATTCCTGTTCGTTTGGGAAAAGAAAAGGCGAGTGTTTATCACGCTTTTGTAATTAGTTTGGCGTGGGTTTGTGCTTTGGTTTATTTAGGATTGAATTATCAAAATCCTTTCAATTTTTTGTTTTTGCTTACACTTCCTTTATTTATCAATAATATCATTCAAGTTTTCAAAAGAAAAAATATGCAACTTGACCCACTTTTGAAACAACTTGCACTTTCGACATTACTTTTTGTAATTCTTTTTGGAATGAGTTTTTTGATATAACTCTTAAAGCTATTAACAAAGTACAGCTAATTATGATTTAATTAATTAATTATTTTTGTAATTTATTTGTAATCAATAACTTTACACTTTCAAACTTATATCATCCTGCTTTCCTGCATTAAAATTGCAGTACCATATAGCTGCTAATTAACTTTACTATAATGTCTTTTTCTCTTACAATTTATCAGTATATGAATCTATTATATCACTTACACATAAAAAGAATCGTGTTTGTTCTTTCATTTTTTTTCTTCTTTTCAGCAGTAGAAGCTCAAACAGGACCTGGAGGAGTTGGAACAAATACAGGTGCTGCACCTTTACAGCTTTGGCAACGTGCAGATGCCATTACACCTATTCCTGCTGATGATACAGCCACAGACTTTATTGATGCCTCTGGACATAACAGACACTCAACTAATTCAAATGGTGGAGGTGATGGTGTACGTGCATTATACCGATCCAATATAGCTAATACATTTCCTATTGTTCGTTTTAATGGACTAAATACTACTGCTGGCTCACAATACGATGATGCTTATTCGTATGCAGCCCGTACTGTCTTTGTGGTATTTAGAGCGTCTAATATTACGCAAAATACTGGAGATTTAGCTCAATTATGGGGAGACTATAACCCTTCACAGGCACATGTTGCAATAGATGCACGTAATGGTAATTTACGAGGTTTTAGTTTTGATGGAGGAGGAGGAGAAGAGGGAAGATACTCTCTCAATGGAGCCAACTTTACTGGTTTCGCTGCTGACTTGAATACACAACAATGGACATATGGTCAATTTGAAGTTCTTTCTATGGAATTCCAGAATAATCAAACTATGACAAATCAACGTATTAGTACATTAGCTACTCTTACAACTACTGACCATAGATTCGGAGGAGATTTAGCAGAGGTAATTGTTTATGATAGAGTTTTGAATCCTGCTGAAAGAATTGTAGTACAAAATTATCTTTCTTCAAAATATCAAGGAACAGCACTCACTCAAAATGATTTTTATTCTCACGATGCCGTAACTGCACAGCCATTTTTTCATGATGTAGTGGGAGTTGGAAGAGAAACTGGAACAAATGTACACCTTGCTTCTACATCATCTTTTGTAGAAATTAATGCAGTAAATACAATCAATCCAAATTCATATCTCTTTATGGGACATGATAATGGAGCTATTGGTGCTTACACAACTACAAACTCTCCAGCAGGTTATGAACGAGTAGCAAGAACTTGGCGTGCAGATGTTACAGGTACAATAGGAACGGTTACTTTCAGAATAGATGCTTCTCAATTACCTGGGGGGGCAGCTTGTCAGTTGAATATACTTACAGATGGAGATAATAATTTTACAAGTGGGGCTACTATCACACCACTAACACAAGTAGGAACTTCTTCAATTTATCAAGGTACTCTTGCTATTCCAGATGATGTCTATTTTACAGTAGCACAAGCGTCAGGAGCAGTTATATCTCTTACAGCTAATGCTAATGGAAACTCTGGAGAGGTAGATTTAACTTGGAATAACCCAGGGTTGGCAAATTTTCAAGAATACAGAATCTATGGAGGACTTTCTAATAACCCTACTAATTTATTAGCTACTATTACTGACCAAAATACATTAGCTACTACACTTACAGGGTTGACTAATTGCCGTCTGAATTACTTTAGATTAGTACCAGTTACTCTGACAGATGTAGAATCTCCTTGTGAAGGAACAGATACAGCTATTCCTACAAACGGAGTCATACCTACTGCAATGAATCTAACAGCAGCAGACCCTGTCACATCTCCATCTCCAAATGGACAGGTTACACTTACTTTTGATGCGAGTGGTGATACAGAAATAAGACAAATAAGAGTATATAGATATAGAAATGGAGACCCTGTACCTGCTACAGCATCTATTGTGGCTACATCTGGTGTCAATGCAACTACTACATCTGTTGTAATACCAGGTTTATTTCCTTCTCCTCCTTCTACCTGCTTCAGAATCACTCAAGTAAATGCGTGTGGAGAAGAAAGTCCTCTCTCTGGAGAACAGTGTGCTAGTATTACGGTAAGACCAGAAGACTGTAATGATGGTGTTGATAATGACGGTGATGGTGATATAGATAGTGGAGATTCTGATTGTAATGAATGTATTTTTCAAATCACAGATCCAGGGGAATTTCAGCTTTTTCAGTTTAAAGTAATTCCTGTAAATGGTAGTAACATTGGTTATCAAACTCCCATTTTTGGAGATGTAGATGGCGATGGAGAAACTGAAATTGTAGTTCTTGGAGATAATGGAATTATAAGTGTTTTAAACCCTCGTAATGATGGAAATCCTGATGTAGAATATACTCAAACAGGACTTAGAGACCCAGATGGAGCAACAAGTTTACTAACGATGGCAAATGTAGATGGAGATGCTTTTATAGAATTTTTCTATGTAACAAGCGATAATAATTCTCCTGTTGTTTCCTATCAATATGTTCCAGGGGTAGGTTTTCAATTAGAGTGGGAAAGCGATGATGCAGCTATAAATCCAATAGCAGCAAGAAGAGTTTCTAATACAGATAGAGCAAATACCAACTTGACTGACTTTAACGAAGATGGTATTCCAGAAGTTTATACAGGAGGTACAATTTTTAATGCTGATACAGGAGAATGGCTAGGGTATGTAGGTACTGGTAATCCAGATGGAGACCCAAGAGATACAGGAGATCCTATATTTCAAATATCTAATGCCGCTGATGTATTGCCAAATGCTTTTTGTGCAGATTGTGCAGGCTTAGAATTACTGGCAGGAAATACAGTCTATTCAGTAAACATTGCTACTAATACAATAACTTCTGTTGCAGTAGCTCCTGTTCCTCTCACTGGAGGTTTTAGAGATGCTGTGATGTCAGTAGCAGATATGGACAATGACGGAGATATCGATGCTGTAGTATCTGGATATGGTAGAATTTATGTTTGGGATATTCAAACTCCCACACTTCTTTCTAATGTTTTTGATTTAAGAGCTTATAACCCTGGGGATTTCATAAATGGTGTAGAAGGAGTGGGAGGAGCAAATCCTTACTCAGGTATTCCAACTATCAATGATTTTGATAATGATGGAAGAAATGAGTTTGGAGTAACAAAAGAAAGAGGTGTAGTCATGTTTAATGATGTAGATACTGCCAATATTGCAGCAAATGGAGGAAACCTCCAACCCATGTGGACATTAGCAACATCAGATAACTCTGGTACTACTGGACTTTCTTCTTTTGACTTCTTGGGTACAGGCTTTGCCAACTTGGTATATAGAGATGAGAATAAAGTACGTATTTTTCAAGGAGCAAGTGGAGATGTTTACTTTAATTCTGAAAGTCCTGCAACAGGGCCTCCCTTTCCTGCTTGTAACAGTGGTACAGGTATGGAAATTCCTACGATTGGAGATGTAAACGATGATGGACAAACAGAGATTGTAGCATCTTGTAATGGTAGAGTTATCATCTATCAGTCTTCTAATATTCCTTGGCTACCTTCTCGTGATGTGTGGAATCAAGTAAACTACAATATCACTAACATTAATGCAGATTTAACAATCCCACAAACTATTTCTCCCCAAAACTTCGAAATTACTGCTCCTCCTCTAAATAATTATATGGCACAGCGTCCTCTTAGTAACTCTACTGTTCCTTTTATTCCTGCTGCTGATATTGTGGCAGTTGTGGATACAGTTGGTGGAGCAATTAATTTAGGAAACTGCCCTAGTGAAGTAACTTTTACTATTGACATAGAAAATCAAGGAGAGGCAGATGTTACAGTACAATATCCAATTACTTTTTATAGTGGAGATCCTAGGTTATCATCTTGGAGTAGGCTAACCACATTTACTATTAATGATGGCTTGGCTGTTGATGAACAAAGAGAATATACTTATTCTTTTCCGTTAACAAATGATCCTGTTGAAGTATATGTAGTATTAAATGACAGTGGCACAGATCTAGGACCAAATGCCATTTCTTTGCCTAACTCTCCTGCTGCTGAATGTGATTATGATAATAATTTTTTAGGACCTTATACTATTGCAAATTGCTTCGATCCTCTGCCTATTACACTTATTTATTTTGATGGAGAAGATAAAATAGATAAAGTTCGTTTAGATTGGGCAACAGCATCAGAACGTGATAATGCCTATTTCGAAATTCAACGTAGTTTTGATGGACAAGATTTTGTAACGATTGATGTTATTCAAGGACAACAAATTTCTAATCAAACAATAGAATATCAAACCTACGATTATGAGAACTGGACAGGAACAGCTTATTATAGGCTCAAGCAAGTAGATACAGACGGAACACCGACACTAAGTAATACGATTGTCTTCAAAAGAGATAATAATTTAGAAATCAATATTTATCCAAATCCAATTTCTTTTGGACAAGATTTACATATTGAAGGACTGAATGGAGAATGGAAGGCTGTTTTGTATGATATGGCTGGACGAAAAATTCAAAACTGGACTATTAGTTTTGATAGACAAAAATACACAACTCCTTTTCCAAATCTAAGAAAAGGAATGTATATTCTTCAACTAGAGTCTTTAAACAATAATAAGAAAGAAAAAATTATAGAAAAAATAGTAGTAGAATAGTAATCTCTACTTCAACTATTACTTTCAAACCCTTATCAAAACAAAAATTTGGTAAGGGTTTTTAATGAGATAGAGTTTCATTTCTAAAAAATTTAGTAGATTTAATAAAAAAACTGGTTGCTCATAAAAGTAATAAACTGAAATTAACTGATTACTGGTAACTGCTCACTGAATAACTGTAAAAAAATGTGTGGAATAACAGGAATTTTTGCCTTTAATGAAATTGGTCGTTTTTCGTTGGTACGTTTGCAAGAAGCAACCGAAAGACTAGAACATCGTGGACAAGATGCACAACGCTTGTACAATGATTTTTTTGTTGGTTTGGGGCATCGTCGTTTGTCTATTTTAGATTTGTCTTCGGCAGCTACACAACCAATGAGTAGCAAAGACGAACGTTATACGATAGTTTTTAATGGAGAAATTTATAACTTCAAAGAGCTTAGAAAGGAGTTTTTGAGTGATTTAGAGTTTGATACAGAAAGCGATACAGAAGTTTTATTACAACTTTATATCCGTTTCAAAGAAAAATGCTTAGAAAAACTCAATGGTTTTTTTGCTTTTGCTGTCTATGACAATCAAGAACAGTCTATTTTTATAGCTCGTGATAGGATTGGAATAAAACCACTTTTGTATTACCACGATGAAGATAAATTTGTCTTTTCTTCTGAAATGTCATCACTTATGGCATATCGTTTTCCTAAAAAGCTAGATTTTGCAAGTCTGCGTTTATATTTTTCGCTGCATTATATTCCTGCTCCTCATACGATTTTCGAAAATGTCTATAAACTTCCTGCTGGACATTATCTCAAAATAAAAAAGAAAGAAGTTCAATTAGAAAAATACTACGAAATTCCGAATAATTACGAAACGCAAAATTATGATTCTATTTCCTATGATAAGGCACAAACAGAATTAGTAAATTTATTAGAAGAATCTGTAAAAAAACGTTTGATTTCAGATGTTCCGATTGGTTCTTTTTTGAGTGGTGGAACAGACTCTTCTGCTATTGTTGCCTTGGCTACTCGTCATACCAAACACCTCAATACATTTTCGATTGGTTATAAAGATGAACCTCTTTTTGATGAAACGAGTTATGCTAATCTTGTAGCTAAAAAATTTAATACTAATCATACTGTTTTTACGCTTTCGAATTCTGATATTTTTGAGGCTGTTTTTGATATGTTACCGTTTTTGAGTGAACCTTTTGCAGATTCTTCGGCTATTCCGTTTTATGTTTTGAGCAAACACACCAAACAAACGGCTTCGGTAGCTCTTTCTGGAGATGGTGGCGACGAGCTTTTTGCAGGTTACAACAAATATTTGGGAGAGTACAAAGTCAGAAATGCAGGTTGGAAGGAAAATTTGATAAAGAATAATTTAGGATTATTAGAAAAATTACCAAAATCAAGAAATTCATTTTGGGGAAATAAATTCAGACAATTACACCGTTTTGCAAAAGCTGCACAATTATCCAAACAAGAACGCTACTGGTTTTTGAGTAGTTTTATTGATGAACAAAACGTCCAAAATATCTTTCAATCGGATGTTTTTGATTTATCAAATGAAGATAACAAATTCCAAAATCGAAAAAAAGAGTTCACAAAATTCATTTCCGAAAGCAAAAAAGGCGATATAAACGAAATGCTTTATGCTGATATGAATTTGCTTTTGCCAAATGATATGCTTCATAAAGCTGACCAGTTTTCGATGGCTCATGCGCTAGAAGTTCGTGTTCCTTTTCTTGACCATAAGGTAGTAAATTTTGCTTTTCAGATTGAAGAACAATACAAAATTAATCCAAAAATAAAGAAACGAATTGTTCAAGATGCGTTCAAAAACATTCTTCCTGCCGAACTCTATAATCGCAGTAAACACGGTTTTGATGTTCCGTTAGCAAAAGGTTTTCAGACGCTTTTAAAACCACTTGTTGAGCAGTCTTTGGATAGAGATTTTATACAAGAACAAGGTATTTTTAGTCCTGCTTATACCGAAAACCTAAAGCAAAAAGTAAAACAAGGAACAGATTACGACCAAAATCACGTTTGGGCATTTATTGTTTTTCAAGAGTGGTGGAAAAAAAATGATATTCAGAAGTTTATTGAAGAAGAGGAGGAGTTTTAATTGAATCCAAGCATAACAACAGATTATATTTTTTCGTAAATTTATAGAATACTTTTACACTTTATTTTTTTTAAAATATGGCAAGATATATTAATCCTTTTACTGATTTTGGTTTCAAACATCTTTTTGGCACAGAAAGCAACAAAAGAAACTTAATTAGCTTTTTAAATGCAATTTTGCCAGACCAAAAAATTGCTAAACTAGCCTATAAAAATGTTGAAAGGCAAGGCATTTCGGAAGTCGAACGAAAAGTAATTTTTGATTTGCATTGTGAAAACGAAAAAGGAGAAAAATTTATAGTAGAATTGCAGAGAGCAAAACAAGATTTTTTTAAAGACCAAACTCTTTACTATACTACATTTCCTATTACAGAACAGGCTATTAAAGGCAAGGATTGGAGCTATGAGCTAAAACCTGTTTATACAGTTTCTATTCTCAATTTTAGATTTCCGAATCCGACGACAAAAAAAGACGATACAAAAGTAAAACGTATCATAAGGCTTACAGATATTGAAACTAATGAAGTTTTTTATGACAAACTAACGCTTGTTTATCTTCAAATGCCTAATTTCTTGAAAGAAGAACATGAATTAGAAACGCTTGAAGATAAATGGTACTACATCTTCAAACATTTAGATATTTTAGAACAAATGCCTGCTCGTTTTAAAGAAAAAATATTTAAGAATTTTTTTGAATCTGCCGAACTTGCCAATCTACCTCGTCCCAGTCAAATGGAATACGAAGAGAGTTTGAAACAACTTAGAGATTTGAAGAATGTATTACAGACAGCTAGAGAAGAGGAAAGGAAAATAGCTAAACAGAATATATATAAATCAGCTAAGCAACTTTTAGCTTTAAATATACTTACTGTTACCCAAATAGCTGAAGCCTTAAATATTTCAGAAGAAGAAGTTTTGAGAATAAAAAATAATCAACTATAAAAAACTAAAACGATTGAAGAAGAGGAATTTTAAAGTAGCTGACAGTTGAAAACTGTCAGCTACAGAATAACTTATAAAAATAACCAAAAATGACACTTAACCAAACCTTACGCACACTTTTTGAAAGAGATATACAAAGAGTGAAACTGGAAATTGAGAGCTACAAAAACGAAGAAAATATGTGGAAAATAGAAGGCGAAGTTCTCAATTCTGCTGGTAATCTTTGTCTGCACCTTATCGGAAATCTAAATCATTTTATTGGTGCAGAAATCGGAAAAACAGGTTATATTAGAGAACGAGAATTAGAATTTTCTCAAAAAAACATTCCTAAAAAAGAACTCATTGAAAAATTAGAAGAAGTTATCAAAATTGTTGATACTTCAATAAAATCTTTGGGTGAAGAAGGATTATATTCAGAAACTTCTGTTCCAAAATTTACAGAAAAACAAACAAATGCTTTTTTGCTTTTACACTTACACGCTCATCTTAATTATCATTTAGGACAAATCAACTATCATAGACGATTATTAGACAAATAAAAGTGTATAACAGACTTCCTAGTCTGTTGAAAAGAAATATATTATCCCAACAGACTGGGAAGTCTGTTTTACTGAATACAAAATGAAATTTTATATTTTATCAATACTATTTTTTCTATTACTTTTCTCTTGCAGTCAAAAATCTGTTGTTGATAATGAAAAGTCTTATTTTACAGAAGGGCAAATAAAACCAAAAGAAAATATTGTTGCAACTAACAAATCTTTCAATTTTGAAAATTATAGCGATGTGCAGCTTGATTCTATTTTTCGTTTGTCCTTAGATTCAATGTTAGATTTTTTGAATATTACAGAATTTGAAAAAGATACAGTTGTAGAAAATTATTTTACAAATGCTATGTTTGTAGAAGCACAAGTTGAATTTCCAGAATTTGTAATTTTAGATAGTAAACATTTAGATTTAAAGGATTCGATAGATTTTGGAGAATGTCCAACATACATTTATGTAAAAAAAGACAGTAAATTAGAACTCTTTACTACAATAATCACAACTTCTAGAAGTTGGTTTGGCGCAGAAATTTATAGAAAAGATATGGATTTTGACGGTAAAGTAGATTTAATTATTTCTCGTCCTTTTTATATGGCTAGTAGAGATGTTGCAGCATTTCATATTTTTACTAAACAAAACTTGAATAAAAGCACAAAAGTTTTTACGACAACAGAACAAAAACTATTGGTTAATGATGGCAATAAAACTATAACTTCGTTTACTCATGGAGGAACTTATGGAACTTATGAAAAAGCTATAAATAAATGGCAAGGAGATAGTTTAATTATAACAAAGTGGTTAGAAAAATCTTATCAATCAGAAATGGGCAATAATAAACTTTTAGAAGAATTTACAATCAAAAATGGAAAACAAGTAAAAACTAAAAGCCAAAAAATGGCATCTGAGGATGCAGAAAAATACTTTGAAAAATATCAATAAAATGTGTAACAGACTTCCCAGTCTGTTGAAAAGAAATATATTATCCCAACAGACTGGGAAGTCTGTTTTACTTAATAGCAAATGAAATTTAAACTCACACTATTTACAGTTTTATTAGCAATTATTTGTATTTCAAATACAGTTTTTGCTCAAAATACAGAAACCTATTACGACGATATGTCTTTCAAAACGGAAGATTTTATCTATGACCCCTATATCAAAACGGTTCGGCTTTATCCTAATCAAAGTCCTTCACAAGCTGCACAATTAGAACAGCCGATTATTCCACTTTCTCAAAATATTCCTTTACTTCTGACTTTTGACGAACTAGCAAGTGATGCACGAGTTTATAAAGCTAAAATTATTCGTTGTGAATCAGATTGGACAGAAAGCACACTTCCAGATATGGAATATTTGAATGTCTATAATGATTTTTTGATACGTGATTATGATTTTTCTATCAATACGAAAGTGCCTTTTGTGCATTATAAATTTCAAATCCCAAAAGTAAAAATTTCAGGAAATTATGTAGTAAAAGTATTTTATCAAGATGAAGAAAACCTAATTCTGACAAAACGCTTTATGGTTTTTGAGGAAAAAACAAGTATTGGTTTTGAGCAAATTCCATCAGTAGGTGGCGAAAACTCCCTTATTTATCAGCAGTTCAAACTTTCGGTAAACTATACAGGTGTGCAAGGTGTCGTAAATCCGAATACGCAGTTTGAGGTAGTTGTTAGGCAAAATTATCGTTGGGAAAATGCCATTTATGATTTGCAGCCTACCTTTGTAAAAGACTTTCAAAAGACATTAGAGTTTAGCTCTCTGACAGAATCACAGCGTTTTTTGGGTAGTAACGAATTTAGATTATTTGATATTCGTACACAAAGAAAGTTTGGTTGGGGAGTAGATAGTGTTCGTTATCAAAAAAATAGCGACCACGTTTTTTTACAACCCGAAAAATCAAGAGCAGGTTTGGCTTATGGAACTCGCTTAGAAGATTTTAATGGACAGTTTTATATAGAGAATAGCCAACGAGCAGAACAATCCAAAACGGAAGCTGATTATGCCTACGTAAATTTTGTTTTGAAATCTCAAAAATTAGATAACGATGTCTATATAATTGGAGGCTTGACAGATTGGAGAATAAATCCACTTTTCAAGATGCAGTATGTCAATAGAGGTGGTTATTATACAGCCGAAGTTTTATTAAAACAAGGAATTTATAATTATTTCTATACCACCGTCAACAACAAAAAAGAAATAGATTATTCGCCTTTAGAAAACAATTATAGACAGACTGAAAACGCCTATGATGTTTTTATTTATTACCGTCCGATGAGTAGTAGAACAGATTATTTGGTGGGTTATCGTAAGATTTAATTTATATTATTATGCTTGAGTTTGATAAAGATATTCGGTTATCTGACAATTTTTGTGGTTATTCAGAAATGGCTAATGCTCCCCATCTAAGATGTTCAAATTTGTCCATACCAAATGCAGCCCTTCTTATACTTCTAATTAGGTTATTTAGCCCTTCTGTTACAGCATTGGATAGAAAGTTTTTGACATAATTCACTATATATTTTTTTGTGCTTTTTTAAATTTTGATAAACGGTTTGAATATACTTTTAACTTCCTTAGTCATATTTTCTCCCCATTTTTCCATTTCTTGTACGACTACTTCTACTTGCTTTCCATTGTCAAGAATATGATGAAATTTTTCTCTCGTCCAATAAATTCCTTTTAGCATCTGACAATCTTCAAAACAAAGATGCAACTCATCTAACTCTTTGTCTGTTAAGCGATGATATTGCTTGTATAATATCCATTTTAAACGACGATAATTTATATTTTCAAGCTCTGATTTTCTAAGTAATTTACGAAAATTATCTATACAATTATTGAGCAATTTAACAACATGAAATTTATCAAGAACAAGAGTAGCATTAGGAAAACAAGTTTGGGCAGTAGTGATATAAGCTTGTCAAAAATCACAGGAAACATCTGTGATTTGCTCACAAAATGACCTACCAAGTGATTGAAAATAAGCGATTAAATCCTCTTTTTTGTAGGTTAATCTCACTAAAAGACGAAGATTTTTGTGTAAAATAGATTTTATATGTCCTCTAAATTATTCATAAATTCTAATTTTGAAATTAGTAGTTTAAAGGCTTGCCTTTGATTGTATTTGTTTTATTTCAAAGCATAAAAAACACCTATCTAACAAGTCAAAGGCAAGCCTTTTGACCTACAAGTACACTATGATTTCTTTTTTTAATTTTTAAAAGCAAGTAAAAGTCAAAAAAATGCCCAAATTAGATGCGATTAACCTACCAAGCGAAGTTCTTTCCACAATCCATCTTTTTTTGTGTAATAGGGACTTTTGGAATTTTCACTTCTATATCCATTTCTTGCTTCATCATTCTACTGAATGTGCCTTTAAAAGTACCATCAGCATATACACTTTTTATTGTATCTAAAAGAGGATTGTCAAACGTAAAAACTTTTCATTTTTCTATAGCTGTTGTTCCGTCATAAAAATTAGTAGGACAAACAAAGCTTTCTACTAAACTCCCCAAAGTATCTACAATGTAAAAATGTTTTCTTCCTTTTATTTTTTTAGCTCCATCTATACCTACATTTTCAGTAGAAGTGCTACTATTCTTGACACTTTGACTATCAATAATTACCACACTTGGTTGAGGTGTTTTTTCTTTTTTTACACGATAGTCTGCTGTTAAACAGGAACTTATATTCTTTCAAATACCTTCTTTAACCCATTTGCTATAATACCAATAGACAGTTTAGCTTTGCTGAGTTTGCCAAGGCTCAGTTGCCAAGCAGGAAAATTTGAAAGTAAATCTTGCCAAACACAACCATTTTTACAAAAAAAAAGAATACCATTCATAATATCTAGTAAACTCCATTTGCTTGTACGTTTCAGGTAAAAATAGAGAAACCTACATGCAAGAATTTGAAATGTTGAATATTAATGTTTTGGATTTACTTTGAAAATGGAAAATCCAAGTCAGAATCATTATTATGGAAGTCTTAATGAGATGGGAAGAGCTTTATCAGAAATCAATAATCTTGATGCAGCAGAAACCAAAATGTTAGATATGATTGCAGATAATGAATTAGATACATACAACAGAATCTTAACCTATTATCTTTTTAGACACTATAATTCTAACTTAGGAGATAAAGAAAGACAAAACACAAACGAAGAAAAACTCAAAACAGCCGTAGAAAAACTACCAAATTATATTACTAGTAAAATAAAAGAAGACAAATAGAAAAATAATAATTCTTTTTATAAACTTTCTTATAAAAAGCCATTTTTGATAGTTTAAACAAACATTTTTCTTGTAATTGGCAATTTATTTGTACTTTTGTAGTTAAATAAATACACAAACAACTAAACTATTTACAAACCCTTTTTTAACAGCAAAAAATCGAATCCTCTACTTTGGCGACTCCTCTACAAAAAAAATCTCGTTTATTCATTGCTATTCCTCTTCCTCAATTTTTAAAAGATGCGTTGCAAGAATGCCAAGAGTGGCTTTCTTCCTATCCAGAAATGAAGGCAGTCAATAATTGGATAGAACCTTCAAAAATGCACATTACACTCCATTTTTTGGGAGATGTATCACATCAAAAAATTTCACAAATACAGGAGATTATCAAAGAAATAGAAACAAAACATCCTCTTACCCTAACAATGAAAGACATAGGAACATTTGAAAAAAATGATCTTCCTCATGTACTTTGGGTAGGAATTAATAAAAATGAAGCCTTATCAAACCTATATCAAGAATTAGCTCAAAAATTAGAGAAGATAGACCTAGAAATTGAAAGTACAAACGCTGAAAATTACATTCCACACGTTACTTTGGCTTATATCCGTACTAATGATGAGGTTAAAAAGACCATCAAAAAACGCCTTGAAAAAATAATAGTAGGTGAAATTGGTGTTTGGGATAGCAATCAAATAGAACTAATCAGCAGTACACAAACAAAAGAAGGTGCTGTTTATAAAGTAATTAGTTAATTTTAATGTTTATTTGTAGGGACAAGGCACGCACGCCTTGTCCTAACTTAGCAATTATTTACTTAGGTCTGTTTTTCTCAATCCATTTTTTATATTGTTCGGTGATGGCTTCATAAAATAAATCGCCTTGCAAATTATATCCTGTTTGAGAAAGGTGGATTCTATCGTATTGTCCTAACCCTGCTTTTTGCCATTCAGTAATAGATTTGAATCCTCCCATTATTTGATAAAAATTCCAAAGAGCAACATTTTTTTCCCTCATAAGTTCTTGTAAACGCTCTTCTACTTTTTGGGTATTGTAGTTTGCATATTTTTTGTAACGATACGTATCATTTGGAGAAGCGAGCAAAATAGAAGTGTTTGGGTTTATATTTCTAATTTGAGTAATTATTTTTGATAAATTCCCCTTAAATGCTACATCATCAAAACGAGTAGGATAAGCATCATTCGTTCCCAAAGAAATAACCACCAAATCAGGCTGAATACTTCTAAGTTGTGTTTCGAAATCTTCACAACGCAAATAATGTCTTGTTTCTGCACCATTTATACCAACAGCGTGATATAAAACTCCTCCATCATTGGTTTCAAGAGATACTCCTTGCAGAATAAAATGTGTCTGAATATCATCTGTTTTGTCTAATCCAATGCTTATGGAAGCTTGAGGAACAGAAAAAATAACTTCTAAATAACCATCTGGATGCATTTTTTGAGATGCTATTTCATTGGTTGGTGCAATAATGACAGCCTCAAAAAGTTCTTCATTCAAGATAGGATAATAGATTCTTACTTTATCTATTTTTGAAGGTTTTCGTTCATTATATTCTATTGGTTCTAATGTTATTGTAGATTTTGGATTTGTTGTTTCTACATTTATTCCAGAAATTCCCCATTGTGATAAGTCTTTGTTACTGACCATTTTTTGGCTTGTCCAAGTTCCTGTATAACGAGTTTTGTAATCAAATGGATTGTTTGTTTTGGCTGCCGAATAGGGAAAAATAAATCCACGTCCTGCATCTCCAAAACGTTTGTCTTCTTGAAATAATCGTCTTACTTGTCCTGTAAAAAAATCAGCTTGAATGTGAGAATCTCCCATGTGAAGAATTTTTACTTGTCTATTTTCTTCGGCTTTTTCTGTCTTTTTTTGAGTTTGGAGTTCATAAAGTTTTTCAAAGAAGTAATCTAAAGAAGTGCTATCCTTCATCTGAATTCGGTTTGCACCATAATTAACCACCTCAAAATAAGGTCGTTCTTTATAAAGCATCAAGCGAATAGAATCTTCTAAATTTTTTGTTTTTTCTTGTAAATCATCTTGACAAAATGCCAATGTGGGAATTGAAATTAAAATTATCAAAAACCAAATTACTCGTTTTTTTATTTTTATCATAAAATTGACCAATGTCTTTTTTTATTTAATAAGGGTAGATTTTTTCAATAAATTATGTCTGTGTTATAATCTTTCAAATACATTTCCAAAAAGGAATAATGAAAACACAAATTTAAAGAAATATTGAATAAAAGAAGATTTCTTATAGAATCAAAAAAAAAGATTTTACGTGCAAAAGTGTAAATTTAGAGCTTGAATTTTTTTACAAAATACGTTTTTATAGTCATAAACAAGGATTAAAAACCATCGATTAGGATAAATTCCCCTTTTTGACAACTGTATTTTGAGTCTCAACGACAGTTATTGACTCAAATCATCTTAAAAACATTCCCCAATTCGTCAATCAAATCAGAAGGAAGCATCGATTCACTAGATTTATTTTTGGCTGCCAATTCTCCAGCTTTTCCGTGTAAAAAAACACCGAGTAATAGACTTTCTTCTGAACTGTAACCTTGTGCCAAAAGTGAAGTCAAAATTCCTGTCAAAACATCGCCACTTCCACCAGTCGCCATTCCAATATCGCCAAAAGTGCTATGATAAATATCTCCATTTGGAAGAGCTAAAGCTGAAAAAGAACCTTTTAGTAAAATGCAAAATTGATGTTTTTGAGCTAATTTTTTTAAAAGTCTGTGTCTTTCTTCTACCGTTTTTGTCTTTCCAAAAAGACGTTCGAATTCTTTTGGGTGTGGTGTCAAGATTGAGTTTTTAGGTACAAAATATAACCAATCGGTATCATCATTTTCATAATTTCTATTTTGAGATAAAATATTCAATGCATCAGCATCAATCACGATTGGATAATTAATTTCTTTTAAAACCTGTAAAAGAACTTTTTGAGTTTGTTTTTCTGTTCCAATTCCACAACCAATTCCGATAGTTTTATAGTTAGGTAATTTGTCTAGTAATTTGTTAGAAAAAGAATCTAAAATATATTTATTCTTCGTTTTACTTTTCTTTGTATCAAAATCATCTACCAAAATCATTGCTTCTGGAACTGAACTTTGAAGAGGAATAACTCCACATTTTGGCGTTCGGATAGATAAAAGACCTACACCACTTCGAAGAGCAGCCTTTGCTGAAAGCTGTGCTGCTCCTATTTTTCCATAACTTCCTACAATCAAAAGTGCATGTCCGAAAGTTCCTTTGTGTCCTGTTCGTGTACGTGGTTTGTAAATCTGTTTTACTTTTTGAGTAGTGAGCCAGTAGTTTTGAGAATCTAGTTGATCAATGAAATTCCTATCTAATCCAATATCTAACACCTCAAAATCTCCTACAAACTCACTATATTCATCAAAGAAAAAAGATAATTTTGGGTTTTGAAAAGTCAGTGTGTGTGTGGCTTTTATGGTCAGATTTTTATCAAAATGTTGTTCCTTGCTTTGATTTTCATCTGCAAAAAGTCCTGATGGAATGTCTAGAGAGATTATGTTTGAGATTACGTTTTTGTTAGAATTGGTATTAGTAAACTCATTAATAAATTCAATCGTTTTGGCTGCAATCTTTTCTGGCATTCTATTTAATCCATATCCAAAAATAGCGTCGATAATCCAATCTTTTTGACTGGTTTGAGAAATAGATATTTTTTTTAAATCCTCTTCGGTCTTTATTTCTACGATTTTTATATTCGAAATTTCTTGTATTCTTTCAAAATTAGCTTCAAAATCTTTACTTCTTTTATCTGAAAAAACTACTACATACACATTTATTTGAAATGCAAAGTTTGATAAAAGTCGTGCAAGTACAAGTCCGTCGCCACCATTATTTCCAATTCCACAAAATATATGAAATTCTGCATTGATTAAATCACTACGAAGACTTTGACTAAAATAATTTTGAATCCAATAAAAAGCCTTTTTTGAAGCTCTTTCCATTAAATTTAATGAAGAAATAGGCTCATTTTTGATGGTTTCTTGGTCTGCTTGTCGCATTTGATTGGCTGACAGGATTTTCATTTTGTAGAGGTTTATATTTTAGGAGAAAATGTAATTTTGGGAAATTATACTTAACTTTTAAAGAAATGGAATTAGTATCAATTATTTTTATTGTCAGAAAAACTATTCATATCCCTAATTTAGAAAAAAATGAAAAGAAAAATGAAACCTAGAATCTATCTATTTCTACTTATTTTATTAAGTAGCTGTGGAGATTATGAATATGTCCGTTTCGAAACTGCTCAACCTAGTGGAGAAAAAGCACAAAAATCATTTGCAAGAAAGATGAAAGGCGAATATTTAAGCTGTTTGGATAAAAATGATAAATTAGTCATTGATGACAAACTTATTTTGAACTATATAACTTTTGAATTTATTTCACACAGAAATGATTTAGAATTTGACTCAACAACTGTAATAGATAGGGCAAATAATGAGGATTTACAAAAATTATTTGAAGGGCAAAACTGGAATATTGAGTTTATAGGAGATACGATAAAAGGTTCTTTTGTAAATATTGATACAGTTTTTCAGATTTCAGATGAACAGGTTTTAAAGAAATTCAAAGGAAGTTATTTTTTAAACATCAAAGAAGATGAAAATTTTTGGAGAGTTAATCGTTTAGACTTAACTAAAGACAGTTTATTTATTGGATATATTACACCTTCTGACACTTTATTGAATTATGATTTTGTGATTAAAAATGAAAAACTAGATGCTTCAGATAGCTCCAAAACGATTGAATATGTGATTTCGCCAAGTCGTAAAGAGTTTAAGGAGTTAATGAAACCAAATTCTTTTGAAGAAATAGGCTGCTATTGTAAGAAGAAGTGATAATCTCTCTAAAATACGATCAACTATTTTTTAACTTTCACTTGATTTATAGGCAAAAAATAAAATAAAACCTTACTTTTGTAGCCCATCAATCAGTTTATTCAAAAGACTTATTCTTATCAAATGAATCCTACTTTCGTTCATCGCATTGTTTTTAGTAGTATGTTTCTGCTATTTGTATCTATTAATTCGAATAGTTTTGCTCAAAATTTTACTTTAGATTTTGATAACTATCAACCTTTAGAAGCAAAAGGAAAAATTCCTGAAGCATTTTTGAAGCGTACCAGTGATTTTTACAAAGCAAAGAGAGAAAAAAATATTCTTACTGTTGATAAAGATTTAGAGGAAAATAAAGATAAGTTTGATGTTATTTCTAGTTATCATTTGAACCAACTTCTTTGGAGTGGTTCGGTTTTGTTTGGCGATACAGTTACTACTTATGTACAAGAAGTAGGAAATAAAGTATTAGAAAATTATCCAGATTTACAAGGCAAAATACATTTTTATGTAACTAAAGAACATTCTGTAAATGCTTTTACTACGCCAGAAGGATTTATTTTTGTCAATTTAGGACTTCTAGCGCATTTAGATAATGAAGCGCAACTTGCCTTTATTCTAGCTCATGAAATTACTCATTTTACCAAAAAACATAGTATCAATCAATTTCTTTATAATGAAGAAGTAAGAAGTGAAAGTAAAGGAAGTATTACTCGTTTGCTTTCTAGGTCAAAATCAGTCTATGAAGAACAAGCCAAAAAGAGTTCGTATTCAAAAGAACAAGAAATAGAGGCTGATGATGAAGGTTGGGAAATTTTTAGTAAAACTTCTTATGATTTATCAGAAGCTGTAGCTGCTTTTGAGGCATTAAAAAACTCTCGTTATCCTTTTGATACGCTTGTTTTTGAAAGTAAATTCTTGAATAACTCTTATGTCAATCTTCCTGATAGTTTCTATTATAGAGACACTACTCATTTTGTAGAAATGCCAAAACTGAGTGAGAAGGAAATAGAAAAAATAAAGACCTTACAAACTCACCCAGATATTGAAGAAAGAAAAAAAATTGCTTTAACAAAAATGGCTTCAAAAGCCGAAAATGAGGGAGACAAATATTTAGTTTCAGAAGAACGATTTAAGTTAGCTCAAAAAATAGCTCGTTTCGAACTTTGTAATCTCTATTTGCAAGAAGAGCAATTTGTAGATGCTATCTATACTGCGTTGATTTTGGAATCTCAATACAGCAAAAGTAAGTATTCAGAACTCTGTATTGTAAAATCTTTATATGGTTTGGCTGCTTATGATATTTATGGCAAACGAATTTATTTAGAACATCCATACAATGAAATCAACTGGAAGGGTAGAAACTGGTTTTATGCTTTAGAAGATTTGCATCACGACCAAATTGCTGTTTTGGCTGCTACTCACATGATAGAATTTGCTGATAAATATAAAGAGTATGAATATTTCTATTATTTTATTCCAAAATTATTTTTTGAAGAGGAATTGAAAATTACTAGGAGAGGATATGCATATGGTTCTGATATTACCCAAAAGAGAGAATATACTGTTGCGATGAGAAAATTAGAGGATATGGGAATTATGCAGGAAGCTTGGACTAAAATAAAGACAAATCAAAAAGTAAAAGATATAGGTCTTTTAGATCAAGAAAGAGGACTTAAAATGGGAATCAAAGCACTATTTGATTTACAATATTCAGGTGAAGATAGTATTGATAATGTTGCTCGTAGAGATAATGCAGATAGAGCATTTGAGACCTATATCACAAAAGCAGCAGATGATTATGAGCGTTCTACTTCTGCTTTTGGAGTAACTGCTGGTACACCAGGTATTATACTTAGAGAAAATATGATTTTGGTTAGACCTGTTTTGGTTCGGATTGATAAGAAGAAAAAGAAAGAATCTTGGATAGATTTTTTTGACAAAGAACAAAAAGAACTAACAGCAAAAGTAAAAGAGTTTAATGAAATAAGAAGGATAAAAAGTAAATTCTCTGTTGTAAGTCCTGATGCTTTTACGGCTCAAGATGTAGAAAAATATAATGATTTGGCTAGTTTATATTCTTCATTAGGAGCATATTATAACAGAGGTGCAGTACAACAAATGAAGTTAGTTGATATTCCTCAACTCAAAAAAATACAAGAAAAATATGACACAAAATACTTGGCTCGTATAATTATCATTTTAGACAAGGATGATTATGGTGTATTTATGCAAGTACAAAATTTGCAAAATGGCTTAGTAACAACAGAACTTATCCGAGGTAAAACTTCTTATGAGAAAGAAGACACATGGAGAAGAAAACTTAGAGAATTATTTCTTTATTAATATCACTAATAATTACAAAAAAAATATTTAACTATGAAGTATATAATTTTATTTCTTTTAGCCAATCTAATTTGCTTTTCAGTTTCTGCACAGGTCTTTTTTAAGCAACGAGTGTATGGAAATGAACAACGTGAAAAAAATGTAAGTTCTACTGTTGAAGTTGAAAGTACCACGCAGATCAATAAGGTAAAAATCAATAAAGTAGAATATGGATTATATAGCACTTATACTAGTGAATGGAAAGAGCAACCTTTAGAATTTCATAGGAGAACAGCTAAATTTTATTTAAGAGATGAAAAAAAGGCTATCACTATGGGACAAGGAAGGAAATTAATGAAAGATTTAGGCGAGAAAGAAATAGTACGAGCAATAGATAAATCCAAACTAGGAACAATAGGAGGAAGGTCTGTGCAAGTAGTAGGGTATTGGGTAGGTTTTTTTGGGTTTGGTATGGCTGCAACGAGTGTAGGAGATAGTCAAGTTGCTACAAGAGGATTAACAATTTTAGCAGCAGCAGGTGGAGTTTGGTATGGAGGAAGACAGTTAGTTATTCTTTCCAGAACACCAATAAGAAATCGTTTGAGTGAATATAATTCTCGTTTTGAAAACACAGAAAAGAATTTTTATCCTAGTTTCAAACCTTCTGCAATTACCTTCAAACCTGTCCAAATAAGTCCTTTTACTCCTTCATTAACACCAACTATTGGGTTATCTTGGAAGTTATAGAATTAGAAAAATAAAATAGTTCAAATAAAGCCTTATGAACCTCAAAAATTCATAAGGTTTTGTTTTTTGTTTCTTTACTATTTTAGAATTGCTTATTTTCGTTTCAAACTATCCAAATAGTTCTTAGACCAAAAAATAGAAGTGTAGTTTTGAAATGTATTTACTCTCTAAACTCTTTATTTCTCTGTGGTTTAAAAAATGTATTCATCGTAATTCATAATTTCATTAACATAAATGCCTATCTTTTTAACAGAATATTCTAGTGCTTGGATTATTGTAGCTTTGCTTTTAGGAGCTGGTTATGCTGCTTTGTTGTATTATAAAAGGAGTTCACCATGGGGCAAAAACTGGCAAAAAGCATTGGCTGCCATTCGTTTTTTGTGGGTTTCTGTTCTTGCTATTTTATTAATAGGACTTTTGATGCAGCAATTTATTACTCGTTACGAAAATCCTACAGTTGTTTTTGCGATTGATAATTCGGCTTCTATTTTATTGCAAGAAGATTCTACAAAGATAAATTCGGCTTTAAATTCTATTCAAAAAACAGCTCAAAACCTGCAAGAAAAAGGATTTGATATAGAATACAGAACTTTGACAGAATTAGAAAGCGATAGTATAAAAGGTAATATTGATAATAATACGGATAAAATAAAATTCAATTATACCTCTTCTCCAATTAGTGATTTACTCAAAAGCATTCAAAGTGAATTCGAAAATCGCAACCTTTCCAATGTAGTTTTGCTTTCAGATGGTGCTTATAATCAAGGCCTTTCGCCTGATATTTCGCCTTATTCTTTTTCACTTCAAACGATTGGTGTAGGCGATACAATTCCGAAAAAAGATATTATTCTTAAAAGTCTTTTTCATAATAAAATGGCATATTTAGGAAATCAATTTCCTATAGTTGCAGAAGTTACGCATACAGGTTTTGAGAATAGAGGAATTACGGCAGTTTTATCACAAAATGGAAAAACTATTTCTACTCAAAAAGTAAAATTTAGTTCTGCTCAAAACGACCTTAAAAGCATAGAGTTTTTAGTAAAAGCAACTTCAAAAGGTATTCAGCATTATGTTGTTACGATTGTGCCACAAGAAGGAGAATTTACGACTCAAAACAACACAGCCCACGCTTATATTGACATTATTGACAGCAAAGAAAAAATACTTTTAGTTGCAGGTGCGCCTCATCCAGACATAAAAGCATTTCGTGCAGCGATAGAAAAAAATGAAAATTATAAGTTTGATATTTATTTGCCTTATTTGCGTCCAACAAATTTAGAAGACAAATACGACCTTATTATTTATCACCAATTCCCTGATAAAATGGGAAGACCATTGCCAATTTTAGAAAAACTTCGAAAGATGACTTCTGCCGAACTTTTCATTATTGGAGCGCAAAGTGATTATAATGCTTTTAATTCTTTAAATACAGGTGTGAAAATTCGTCCTTTAGGAAATCAATCGGATAAAGTAATTCCATTTTGGAACTCTAATTTTTCAAAGTTTTATCTGACAGACGAACAAAAAAGTCGTTTTGCTTCCTATCCTCCTGCACTTGTTCCTTTTGCTGATTATGATATTTCGCCACAAGCTGAAATTATGTTGTATCAACGAGTGGGAAATATCCAAACCAAAAAACCGTTGGTGGTAATGAGCGAACAAAACGGCAAAAAAACAGGCATTTGGCTTGCCGAAAATACGTGGCAATGGCGATTGAATGAATATGCAGAAAATAAAAACCAAGAAGGATATGATGCTCTTTTGAGTAAAATAATTCAATATCTTTCTACTAAAGAAGACAAAAGACGTTTTAGAGTTGCTCCAACAGCTTCTCAATTTTCTACTTCTGATGGTGTGAGTTTTGATGTAGAAGTATATAATGCTATTTACGAACCTCTTTTAGGACAAAATATCCGTTTAGAAATCAAAGACGAAGAAGGAAAAACAAGAACTTATACCTTTACAAATAATTCTTCTCCATTTAGATATTCGACTTCTGTGCTTCCTGAGGGTGCATATTCCTTTAAAGCGACGACACAATTAGACGGAAAAACAGAAATTTCTATCGGACAATTTACAGTAAAAGAAATAAAACTAGAAAGCCTAAATGCTACGGCAGATTTTGGTGTCATGCGACGATTGGCACAGCAAAATAAAGGTAATTTTTATACCCTTTCTAATCTACAAGTTTTACAAGATTCTCTACAAAATCAGATTCCTACGCCAACTGTTTTTAGAAACGAACAACTTTCAGAAGTGATTAATCTTTGGTGGATTATGCTCTTGATTATTGGACTTGCTAGTTTTGAATGGGGCGTTCGTAAGTTTCAAGGTGGTTACTAACGTATAACAGACTTCCTAGTCTGTTCTTATAATGAATATTATAAAAACAGGGTTTTAACCCTGTTTTTGTATTTATTTTTATCAAAAATTACCCACCACAACCATTCAAACGATTATAACGTTCTCTAGCTTTGGCTCTCAATTCTTCTTGTTCTTCTTCTGAAAGTTCTGTGATTTTATCTTTTGAATTTTCAATATGTTTTATTTCTTTTTGAATTTGAGTAGAATTTTTTTCTACTTCTTTGTCTTCTTTTTTATTTTGGTGCTGTTTCATTGTTGCAAAAATTTTGAGGTTTTTTTATCATTTTACGATTAAATGGAAAGTTTTGTTCTAAAACAAGAAATTACGCTCTGTTATTATCCTGCCTTTTATCATATAAATCACTCGCTAATCACTTACTGCAATTTTTGCCAAATATCCTCAAAGTTTTGTGGTTGTTCTATAATAGAATAAATTTTTCCAGCTATAAATGTTGGTGATGCAAGCTCGTTATTCTTTTTTAATTCCTTAAAGTATTCTACATTCGAAAACTGACTTTCTTCTGTTTTTCGTATTTGTGCCTGCATATTTGTATCCACCACACCCACCGAAATATTGAAAACGTGTGTGTTTTGATTGAGGTGTTTTTCTTCTTCCTTTATTACTTCACTAAAAAGATTCAACCCAGCTTTAGAAGCACAATAAGAAGCCCAACCATCAATCGGACGCTTTCCTGCACCCGAAGAAATATTAATAATTAATTTTTCAAGAGGTACAGATTTTTTGTTAGCATTAATATAGGTTTCTTTGCCAAATTTCTTCAAAAATTCATTCATTAAAAGAAAAGGTGAAAGTGTATTGATAGTCATAGTTTGGACAATATCTTTATTATCTAGTTTGCCAACATACCCAACTTCTCCTAAAGTTCCTGCATTATTTATCAAAACTACTTTTTGGGTTTCTAATGCTTCTTTTTTAGAAATTTTTAGTTCATCAAAAAAACGATTTACATCTTCTAAATCAGCCAAATCAAGTGTATGGTGTGTGTAATTTTGATGATGAATTAATCTTTTACGAGAAATTCCGTGTACGTGTATATCAGTTTGATTTGCTAGAATATGGTTGGTTAGTGCATAGCCAATTCCACTGCTTGTGCCTGTTATAAAATAAAGTATTTTCATTTTGAATTTATTTTTGATAAATTTTTTACTGGTTAAAAATTGAATTTTGATAATTTACATAAGATTCAAATAAATTTGGTGATTTAAGTCATCTCTATAAAAACTAAAATTAGTTTTATTTCCAAATCAAAAAACTATATTCTAACTCGCCTTTTCATAAACAGCTTCTTTCCAATGTTCTAAAATAGGGTTCATTTTCCTAAACCAAAGAGTAGGAACAAGAGCCATCAAAATCATAGTAGGATAGCCAGAAGGAAGTTGTGGGCTTTCATCAAAATGTCTCAAAACTTGATATTCACGAGTAGCAAAAGCGTGATGGTCAGAATGGCGTTGAAGCTGAAAGAGAATAAAATTACTTACTTTATGGCTACTGTTCCATGAATGAAATGGATTAACTCGTTCATAACGACTGGGAGAAATTTCCTTTCTGACTATTCCATAATGTTCTACATAATTAACAGCTTCTAAAAGTGAAAATCCAATAATAGCTTGAAAAACTAATAAAATAAGAACTTCCCAAGCAAAACTTCCTTTATGAATTGAAAAATAAAGTGTAGAAATAATCACTCCCAAAATAGGTAAAGCTGTGTACCAAATCATTGCATTTTCACTACTTTTCTTGGGTGTATTTTTGCGTTCTAGCCTTTCGTTTTCTAGTTTCCAAGCATGTTTGTAGCTTTCTGTTACACTTCTTATCCAAAAGTGATAAAAGGATTCATTTTTTTGTGATGTGGCTGCATCATGTGGCGTAGCTACCCAAACGTGGTGTCCTCGGTTATGTTCGATGAAAAAGTGCATATAACCAACTGTAAAGAGTAAAACTTTACTAAAGAATTGGTCTAGCTTGTCAGTCTTGTGTCCAAGCTCGTGTGCTACTGTGATTCCTACCCCTCCTGTCACCAATCCTAATGAAATAGTAAAACCAATAGCCTCCCACCAAAAAAGTGCATTAGAAATGATAACAGTCATTGCCCACGTCAAAAGTCCAAGCTGAATAAAAACCCAAGAATAAAGCACAAACTTAAAAAATAGTTCTTGGCTCAATTCTTTTTCATCTTCTTTCTCAATATTTTCTGTATCTGTTCCGATATAATAGTCTAAAAGTGGGATTATACCAAAAACAAATATAATTGTCAGATAATTTCCTATTCCTCCCAAATAATAACCCAAAATGAGCATACAAGGAAGTGAAAAAGCACTAAAGAAACCTAATTTTTTGGAGAATTTCATCGCTATTTTTATAAATTATATCCTAAAATTTATTTGATATACTCAGTCAATTTTTAGTTTTAGAATAAAAACTGTCAGTGCAGTTTAAATACTAACTATCTGGCATCTTGAAGATGTACTGATAGGAGTGAAAAATTCTAAAACTACTTTTTATCAAGTATAAATCTTTGCATAGTTAAAATTACACAGTCTAAAATACAAAATAATATTAATAATTTATAATCTTAACTAAATTTTAGGAGCAAAATAATAGGCACTAAAAAAAGCTATCACTTTCTAAATGATAGCCTTTACTTATTTTTTATAAAAATAGACCTTTTAAAAATCTATTTTTGGTTTTTACATACCGTCTGTTGCTTCTTCAACAGCAGCTTCAGTAGAATCAACAGCAGCTTCCATTCCAGCAGCAGTAGAATCAACAGCTTCCATCATGTTGTCAGCAGCATTATCAGCTTCATTAAGTAAATCTTCAGTAGTAACTTCTACAGCAGTAGTGTCAGTAGTAGCATCACTTGATTTTGTACCATCACAAGCAGTGAAAGTCAAAGTAGAAAAAGCTACAAGAGAAGCAAAAGCAATAGTTTTAAGAGTTTTCATGTTTTTTCTGTTTAAAAAGAATCGTTCGTTTAGAGAGAACTAAATTAGTAAGTAGTAATTATTAAAGAAGTATTGCACCTTGCATAACTTCCAACAATTAAAGGCACAAAATAATACTTAAAAAATCAGAAAAGCAAAGATTATTTGAAATTAATTTTGTTTTTTTGAAACGTGAATAAATATGCGTTCTGCATTACGAAAATTTTACCTATAAGTTTATATAAAAAATATGAAAAGTCTAATAAATAGGTTTCAAAACCTGAATAACTCACTCATTTACAAGAATTTGATTTTTCTGCTTCTTCTCACAACTATTTATATTACTTTTTCCTTACAAACTTTTGTAGCTGCACAAAATCAAGAAAATATTGCATTAGGCGAATGGCGAACTCATTTGACTTATTTTGATGCTCAAACGTTGGCTACAAGTACAGAAAAAGTATATGTAGCTTCTCAAAATGGTCTGTTTTTTTATGATAAAGAATTCTCAAATCTTGAGGTTGTTTCAAGAATAGATGGGCTTTCGGATATTGGAATTGCTTATTTACAGTACTTACCTAATATCGAACAGCTTTTGATTGCTTATAAGAATGGAAATATAGATTTTTTATCTGATAATGAAATCAAAAATTTCCCTGTTTTCTTTGAAAATTTAGCTATTTTGGACAAACAAATCTATCATATTTATTATCTTCAAAATGTAGTTTGGATAAGTACAAATGTTGGTATTTTAGAAGTTGATGTAGAAAATCCCACCAACAAACGTATCAGAAATTCCTATCAAAACCTAGGTGAAAATGGAGAAATTATAAAGGTCTTTGCTACGACAATTCAAGATAATAGTATTTATGCAGCTACCGAAAAAGGAATTCGTTATATTTCACTCAATTCTTCGGTCAATAAAAATGATTTTAGAAACTGGCAAACTATTCCTTCAACACAAAATAAAGTTATAGAATCTATTGGCTCAAATGGCTCAACAGTATTTTTTTCTATCCAAAATGAAGGTGTTTTTAACTATAACGGAACAACTACTAATCAAATTTCTCAAATTCCTATTTCGACTGTGTATGATATAAGTGAAGATAGAACAAATTTAACAAGCGTTTTTATCTCTTCTGAAACAGGAATTTATCAAATTGAAGGGGTTTCTTCTTCTTTTCAAGTAAATAAGATAGAAAATGATTTAATAAAAGCTCCTCGCCAAGCCATTTCTTCAACTGGAACACTATGGATAGCTGATAACAGAACAGGATTAGTTACAAATGGTACTACAAACAGCACAGATAATTTTGTTTCTCTTTTTCCTTCTGGAACATACAGCCAAAATACGTGGGGTTTTACACAAGCAAAAGATAAGATAATTGCTTTTTCGGGAGGATATTCAGACCCATTCAGACCTTTGAACAGAACAACAGGTTTTTATGTCTTTGAAAAGGGAGAATGGATAAATTACAATGCAGAAAACAGAGATATTACTAGCAAACCCATTCCAAATGTTAGAGATTTGGTAGGAGCAACTTATTCCGAAATAGAAAATAGAGTTTATTTTGCTTCTCTTCAAGATGGCATTTTGGTTTGGAACTTGAACGATGACACATTTTCGGTTTTTGATTCACTCAATTCTCCTTTGCCTCACAACCGAGTTATTGATGTAGAAACAGATAATTTGGGTAATCTTTGGGTAGCTCTTTCAGGAAGTAATTTGAGAGAAGATGCTTATTTTAGAAAAAAGCCAAACGATGATAATTCCTCTTCATGGAAAGGATTTAGATTTAATCAAACCCGAACTACTTTTCCTTTATCTTTAGAGATTGATGAAAATAATAATGTTTGGGCAAGGCTTAGTCGTTTTGTACAAGGAGGTATTTTAGTTTTTAATGAAGAAGGAGAAAGTAAGGTTTTGATAGAATCTGTAAATGCAGGAAATTTAGCTTCTAATACTATAACAGCTCTCAAATCTGACCAAAATGGTGTCATGTGGATAGGAACTCCAGCCGAAGTGAGTGCAAGTGTTCGTACTTTTTCTGATATTTTTGGTATATTCAGTAGTCAAGATTTGAATGCTAGAGATGTGTTTTTTGAGTCTAGGCAATTATTACGAGATGAAACTATTACCAGTATTTCATTAGATGGAGGAAATAGAAAATGGTTTGGAACTACAAATGGTGCTTGGCTTTTTACAGAAGATGCTTCTAAACAGTTTTTACATTTTACAGTAGAAAACAGTCCTCTTTTTAGTAATCAAATTTTGGATATTGAAGTTCAAGATGAAACAGGAGAAGTGTTTTTTGCTACGCCTAATGGTATTATTTCTTATCGTGGAACATCAACAGCAGCCAAAACTGATTTTTCTAATATAAAAATATTTCCCAATCCTGTAAGACCAGAATTTAATGGTGTAGTAGCCATTGAAGGACTGACACAAGATGCAAATGTCAAAATTACTGATATTAGTGGTAGATTAGTTTATGAAACCAATTCTTTTGGAGGAACTGCTACTTGGAATGGAACAGATTATAATAATGTAAAAGCAAAAAGTGGTGTTTATTTGGTTTATGTTTCTAAAAGAGATGGAAGTGAAGGGTTCATAGGGAAGATTGTTTTTGTAGAATAATTTCTTTTTTGAGGAAAATCAATCATAAAGCAGCATTAATTCATTTTTGAACGTATAGACCAAAACGAAATAGTGTATATTTACATTCTTTTAAGAATTTTGATATATTGTGGCTTGTTATTATTTTGGTTTTTGCGCTAGTTTTTGTAGTTATTAAATTACAACTTTTAAATAATTCGTTATAATTTATCTTATTCTCTTACTTATTCAAAAAATCTATATTTATGAAATTTAATTGGAAAAATACAGTTCTTATTATTGCTTTTTTAGCTTTTACATTTTCGCTGTGGTCTTGTAAAGGTGATGAGGAAGTAAATCCTGATGCTGTTATTTCAGCACTTATCGATGGTGCGCCTTGGAATGCTTCTTCCCTTTCTTCTGGAATTAAAACTGGAGATAATATTTCGCTAACGGCTGCAAGTAGCAATGGACGCACTTTTATTATTTCATTTAAAGCAGAAGTAGGCACACAGCCTCTAAATGCTTCTGTTGATACAAGTGGTGTAAATCTTGTTCCTTCTGTGGTTTATCGTACTCTTCCTATTGGTGGAAGTACATTTGTTTCGAATGCGTGTGCATCAAATGATGGAGGTCAGATCACAATTACAAATATTGATACTACAAATAAAACAGTTACAGGAACATTTAATACAAAATCATGTTCTTTAAATTCGTCAGTAGAAATCACTCAAGGAGTAATCAATAATGCAAAATATAATTAATTTATTTTTTAGCTATTAATGATTTTTTTATTCAAAAAACACCTTTATCAAATGAATGATAAAGGTGTTTTTTTGAGTTTTATTCCATTTCAAAAATTAGCTTTTGCTTGATTTCTTCTAAAAGAGATTTTATTTTTTGACTCTCTTTTGCTTTTATTACAACATGTCCCACATTTTGTCCTGTTCCTTCTCGCTGATTAATAATAGAACCTTGTTTTACAGAAAGTGTAAATTCTTTTAGTTCAGGAATTGATTTTATAAATTCTTTTCCCTTTATAGATTTTAGAGTTCCTGCTGATGGATGAAACATACGCAAACCACTATAAAAATGATTTTGTGTATTTTCTAGTTCTATTTTGTTTCCTAAAAAAGCATCTAACCAAATTTGCCAAAAATCTTTTTCATAAGAAAGTTTCAAAAGCTCCATAATATATCCTCCTGGTGGTCGAAGAGCCATTTCTCCAAAGACTAAATTTATTTTATCTGTACCTAATTTTTGAATAAATACTTCGGTATGCGTAATTCCATTTTTTGCACCCAAAGCAATGATTATTTTTTTATTAAATTCAAAAATTTGACTCTGAACTTCTGATGAAAAAGTAGCAGGAACAAGATTAGCAAATTTAGGTTCTGTATATTCAGTAATATTCTGAAAAAGGACTTTTCCATTTTGTACAATAGCTTCAATACTACATTCTGTTCCCTCTACAAAACTTTCTGCCATATATCCTTTTTTTAAAAATTTAGGAACATCTTCTTCTTTCTTTATGATGAAAGCTCCTCTACTTCCCGACCCTGTACAGGTTTTGAAAGCCATTGGTAAACCTAATTTTTCGATAAGCTCTTGTTTTGAAATTTTATTATTTCCTGCCTCATTTTCTAAGAAATTAGCACAAGGTATCGCATTTTTTTGAGCGACTCTTTTCATGGTTGGCTTATGAGTACAATTCAACGCAACCTCAATGGGAATATAATTATTAGGTTTTATTATATCACTCATCCAAGCAGCAGGAAGTACTGATTTTTCAGTTGGTGCAAGGATAGCTACTGGTTTTGGCTCTTTTTTGATTAAATCTTCAACAAAAAGCCTCCATTCTTGTTTAGACCATGTGAACGAGATTTGTTTTAATACGTCAGCTTTATGATTTTTAAGCTTTTTATTGTACAGAAGTACTACACGTAAATTATTATTTTTAGCAATCTCTATAGCGTCAGAACGATTGCCTACTATCCAAACGGTATTTTTATCAGTTTTCAAAATGAAGTTATTTTCTTGAAAAATTAAAAAATAAATTTAATCAAAATTAGTAGAGTAAAACAAATTTATTCTAATGACCATTCAAATTAAGCTAAAAAATTAATCAAAAGTTAAATGTAAAATTTAGCTTTTTTAGTTTGTGAATAGTTAATTTTATAAGTAGAAATTATTCTATATATAATTGGTAGCAATCAAAAATTTAGCTCATCTTACACATTTTTTAAACTTAGATAATTATGAAAAACCTTTTACTCTTCTTTGTACTTTTCTTTTATACTGGTTTTGCTATTGGGCAAACTCCAGTTTCTTTACCAGCAACTCCTCCCTACACACAAGATTTTAATGCTACTCCAGCAGCAAGTGGTACAAGTTATCCTATAGGCTGGACAAGTTATAATAATACTACATTAGATGCTACAATGATTAATGGTACTACTTCTTCTACCACAGGAGCTAATTATAATTACGGTTCAAGAATTGGTTTGCTAGGTTCTGGAAGTAATTTTGACCCAAGTTCAATAGTTTTGGCAATAGATAATACCTCTGGACGATCAGGATTAGAAATTTCTTATGATATAATTAAGATAAGAGAACAAACTAGAGATTGTACGTTTAATTTAGAGTATAGTACTACATCACCAACTGCTGGTTTTTCTGCTGTATTTGGAGGATTATATAATTCAGGTTCGTTGGCAGAAGGAACAGTTACACAAAAGACAAGTATAGATATTTCTGCTCTTGATAATCAAGCTGGAACAGTTTATTTACGTTGGTCTTACTCAAGTTCGGGAGGAGGAAGTAGAGATGGAATTGCTTTGGATAATGTAAGTGTTACTTGGAATACAGCCACTCCTTCTATTGACTTATTTTTTCAAGATGCAGGAGATGCAAATATAGCAAGAGGAAGTACAAATAATCCTATATTTTCTACAAGAGCAACAGTTACAGATGGATTAGCTATACTTAATCAAGTTATTTTACGTACAAATGGAACATACACAACTACTGACATTGCAGCAAATGGTTTCAAAATTTGGGCTTCTACTGATGGTTCTTTTGATGGTGGAGATACACAACTAGCTTCTACAAGTTCGGTTTCGGGAAATGGAGAAACAATTACATTCTCTTCTTTATCAGAATCTATTCCTCTTAATACTATTCGTTATTTTTTCGTTACAGCCGACATTACTTCTTCTGCAACTCTTAATAATACAGTAGGAATAGCAAATACTACTACAGCAGATTTTACTTTTGCAGCTCCAAATAATAAAACAGGAACGGCTAATAGTGGAAATTTACATACTATCATTGGACTCAATACAGGGATAATAACTCCTACTTCTTTATGTGTAACTGTTACACAGGGCGAATCTATAACAGTGCCTTTTACTTATTCTCCTACTGGAATTTATACAGGAACTTTTACAGCACAACTTTCAGATGCAACAGGTAGTTTTGCTGTTCCTACTACGATTGGTTCGGTAACTTCAGATAATACAGGTTCTCAATCTATTTCGGCTACGATTTCGGCTGGTACACCACAGGGTTCAAATTACCGTATTCGTGTAGTAAGTTCGATTCCAAATGTAGAAGGAGCAGATAATGGAACAGATATCACGATTGATTTATTGACCGTTTCGATTTCTCCAGCAGGAATACAAACTTTATCAGAATTTCAGAATGGGGATGTACTTACAGCAACAGAATCACACTCTATTCAATCAAGAAGGTGGAAATATTCTACTACTTCAGGTAGTGGATATACTAACTTCTTAGGTGCAGAAACCACTCAAAGACCTTATTTTGAAACGGCAGGCACGTATTATATGGTTGTAGAAACATTATTTAATTGTGGAAAATCAGTTATTTCTAATGAAGTACAAATCGATGTAACTCCTTTTACTGGTACACGTCTTTTCCCTGGAGATATGGCGATTGTGGGTTGGGATGCAAGTGTAGGAGGTGCAAGAGATGAGTATGCAATCACAAATTTGGTTTCACTAAAACAAGGAACTAAATTTATTATAGCAAATGCTACTTATGAAAATGGCACAGGAGCAAATATTAGAAGTAATGTATGGCAAGATGGAAGAGAGTATATTGAGTTTGTTTATAACCGAGCAACAGATTTACCAGCAGGGTCAATTATTAGTTTTGAATTTACTAATCTAACAGGAGATAATGCTGATAATGTTCGTATAAATGGAGTAGCAGCAGGACCAGACATTACTTCAAGTCCTGGGTTTGGTAGTGCAAAACCAAATGTAAGTACTAGTGGAGCAGACCAAATATATATTATGCAGGGAAATTTTAATAGTACAGGCACAGACTTTGATGGTTACGTGCTTTTTGGAATGACTAATGATGCAGATTGGGTTAATTTCTCTGTGAATGTTTCTTCTGCTCGTACTTCAAGATTACACCCTCATATTCGTTGTATTAATACTTCACATCCAACTGGAGAAGTAGGTTCTTATTTTGATACCACAAATCCTGCTCTTCGCAATGCAGACCAACGAACTATTTTAGGATATATTATAAATATGGCGAATTGGACAAATACTTCTTCGCTACCTGCTACAGTTCATACAACTGTATTTACTGTAACAAGTCCTACTATAAAATCAAATTGGATAGGTGATAAAGATGAAAACTGGTTTGATTGTCAGAATTGGAGTTCGCTCTATGTACCTAACAGATATACTAATGTAGAGTTTACAACTACTGCTGTGGGAGATTCACGTATCAATCAAAGTGCAGATTTCTCAAATGAATATTTGGATATTGCCGAAGTGAAAAATATTATTTTAGAAAATAGAATCTTGAAAATGTTTGATAATCGTGCTGCTCGTTTAGATGTGTATGAAAACCTTACTATTCAAAATACAGGCTATTTGGATATGGATGATGATGTAGGTTTTATCAATGACGGAACAATTAATATTAGAGGAAATTGGATAAATAATATTGGTACATCTAACTTTGAAGAAGGTGAATCTCTAGTTGTTTTTGAAGGTGGAAACAATCAAAGTATTACGACAGTAGGAGGAGAAGAAAGTTTTTATGATGTAACACTGAATTGTGGTAGAGATTTGACTATCAACAACGAAACAATCATCAAAAGAGAATTTCTATTCCAGTCAGGAAATGTATTTGCTGCTACTACAAATCCTCTTACTTTTGACGTAGATGCTTTCTATACAGATGCAAATGCAGACAGACATATTAGAGGAGCTTCTCGTCGTCGTTCTAATAAAATAGAAGATTTTACTTTTCCTATTGGAAAGATAGGAGTGTATCGTCCTCTTACTATTCATACAAAAAATACAGGCACGATTACTCAATTTTTTGCAGAATATTTCTTTGCAGGTTATGGAACATATCAGCCTGTTGTTATTCCATTAGACCACGTAAGTCAGATAGAATATTGGAATTTGAATAGAGAAGTTGGAATTTCTGATGCTCAAATTACACTATCTTGGGGAATAGAAAGTGAAGTAGGAAACCTAGGAAGTTTAGTTGTGGCTCATTGGACAAATGCCAATCAATGGGAAAGTAGAGGAAACACAATGACTACTGGAAACACAACATCTGGAACTGTAAAGTCAGCTCAAGATATTACACAGTTTAGCCCTTTTACATTAGGAACAATAGATAATTTGAATCCTCTTCCTGTTACATGGCTTTCTTTTGATGCAAAATATAACCAAGAACAAGACAATGTTTTTTTAGAGTGGAAAACATTATCAGAATATCAAAACCAATTATTTGCTATTGAACGTTCTGATAATGGAATTGATTTTGAAGAAATTGGAGTCAAAAAAGGAAACTTAAATGCTCGCTCTGTCAAAAACTATCAGTTTTGGGACTTTGAGCCACTTCATACAAAAACCTATTACCGTATCAAACAAACAGATACAAATGGAAAGTTTACGTATTCGAATGTCAGAATGATAGAAACAGAAAACGAGAGAAAAATAGGAGTTACCAATTATCAAAACAAAACCATTCTTTATGCTAATCTTAAAGAAGCTACAAAAGCAAAAGTCAATATCTATAATATGAATGGTAATATAGTTGGTATGTTTGAGGTCTTTTTGAAAAAGGGACAGAATGAATTATTACTTCCTCTGAATGACATTTCAAAAGCTGTCTATATCTATAAAATTGGATTAGAAAACCAATCTGAATTTGTAAGTGGAAAGTTTTTGATAAAGTAATTCAATTATATTAAAAAACCTTAAGTTTCTCAAAGACACTTAACGTAAACTTGGTACTATATTCTTGCTTTTATGTCCCTGTCAGACACTTCAGAGTGTTAGACAGCTATGTTGGGCTAAATTGTCTGACACCTTGAAGGTGTGCTGACAAGATAGTTCACTAATCAGCTAATAAAGAAACATAGACCGATAAATACATAAATTCTAATACCGAGTTCACGTACACTTAGGGTTTAACTATTTAGTATTTTAGTATTTATTCTATACTCTAATTCCTATCATGCTTACATCATCACGCTGTTCTTCTCCTCGTTGGTGCAAATCCAAAGTCTGCTCCATTTTAGCTTTTTGTTCGTATGGTTTAAGTTCTGCTATTTCTTGTAAAAATCTGAGCAGTCTTGGTGTACCAAACTTTTCTTGTTTAGCATCATTTTGATCTGCATAACCATCTGTAGTAAGGTAAATCATTGCTCCTTTTGGTAGGTCTATAAACTGAGTATGAAAACTCTTATCTAATTTATTTCTTACTCCTCCAATGGTTTTATTATCTCCACGTAAATAAAATGCTTCTTTTTCATTCGAAGTATTTGGCATTGTATAAATAAATGGTCGTTTTGCACCAGAAAAAGCTACTTCTGTATGTGTTGATTTATATTCCAATCTACAAAAAGCTACATCCATTCCATCATCATTTGCTCTATCATTTTCACCTTTGAGTTGGCGTTCTTGTTTTAGAGCTTTTCGTACTTGTGTATTTAATCGTTCTAAAATTTCACTTGGGTCAAATATTTTTTTCTCATTCACTATTTCATTTAGAATGGAATGCCCTATCATAGACATAAATGCTCCTGGTACTCCGTGTCCAGTACAATCAACAGCAGCTACAAATGTATAGTTATCAATATGCGAAAACCAGTAAAAATCTCCTGAAACAATATCTTTTGGACGGAAAAGAACAAAATAGTCAGGCAAATATTGACTCATTCTTTCATGGCTAGGCAAAACAGCCTGTTGAATCGTTTGAGCATAACGAATAGAATCTGTAATATTTCTGTTTTTATTTTGAATAGTATCATACGCCTTTGCATTATCAATAGCAATGGCAGTATAAGAAGCAAGCGAACTTAGAAGTGCTACCTTTTTCTCATCATAGGCATTTTTCTCAAAGCTCTGAACCGTAATCACTCCAATAGGACGATTTTCTACCGATAAAGGAAGATAAATCAATGATTTTGGAAGTCCTCCTACGATATTTTTTGCAGCTTCATATTTTTCTGGATGTTCTTTTTCTATATCATTAATTAAAATGATTTCCTGTTTGCCAAGGCATTGTACTGAAAAATGATTTTTATTATTTACATAATCAGAGTGGTCTGGCAAAACGTCTCCTTTTTCTATAAATCCTTTAAATTTTATACGTTTTTCAGCAGGCTCATAAATACCAATACCGAAGGCTTCGGCTGGCATAAGCTGATTTACTTTTTCATAAAGAGTTTGAGAAATATCTTCTACATGAAGTGATGCCGTAATTTCTCTACCAATATCAGAAAGAGTATTTAGATTTTGATAAGATTCTTCTACTTCTTGATTTTTTTGAACTAATACAACTGCTTGTTCTTCAAGTTCAGAGTTTTTCTTTTCAATATAATCTCTCTGACTCAAAATTTCTTCTTGTTGTTGTTCTAGCTCTTCATTTTGAACCAAAATTTCTTGTTTCTGTTCTTCTAAAGCTAGATTTTGTGTACTAATTTGGTCTTTCTGTTTCGTAATTCTAATATTCTGTTCAGATAAGAGTTTGTTTGCTTTTTGTTTTTGGAAGAATGCAAAAAGAATAATCAAACCAATAAGTAAAGCCAAAGCAATCGCACCATACAGAATATAACGTAATAATTCGTCTTCTTTACGAGCTAATTTTTCAGTTTCAATTTTTTCAGCTTTAAGTTTGTTCTCCAGTTCTAGATTCTTGATAGCTTCTTTTTGTTTTTCCTTTTCTAAAATCTCTTGTTTTAGGGCAAGGTCTTTTAGTTCTTGTTCTCTTTCTAGGTCTTTTATGGCTTGTTCTTTTTTCTCACTTTCAAGCTGTTGTTGGGTAAGCAAAAGAGCTTGTTGAGTTTTTTGTCTCTCTAGTTTTATATTTTTTAGATTAGCTTCTTGAATTGTTTTGTCTTGTAATTCTAGTTCTAGTGTTTGTAATTTTTTATCCGTTTCTAATTGTTTTTTCTTAGAGGCAAGGTCTTGAATCTCTTCATCTACCAAAAGAAGTTTGAGTTCTTTTTCATTTTTCTCAAAAGCAATTTGTCGTTGTAGCGATTTTTGTAATTCTTGTTTTTCGTTTTGAGAAAGTGAATCACGAACTGCAGCATATTGTCCATAATAAGAATAGGCATTTCTATAATCATTCTGACGCTGATAAATCTCAGACATAGTACGGTAACTTGTCGTCAAAACTTCTGCATTTTTGTTTGCTTTAGCTAATTTTATAGCTTCTGCTGTATAAGCACGAGCGTTTTGAAAATCTCTACGCAAGAGATAAATAGCTGCTAAATAATTATAAGCCTGTGCTACTTCATCAGCATTCCCATTTTTCTTAGCAGATTCTAATGCTTGTGTAAAATAATTTAAGGAATTGATATAATCTCCTTTTATCTGATAAATTACACCAATATTTGTAAGTGTTGTTGTATTGGGTTTGTCAGCAGGATTGAAAGTTAAAGACTGTTTGAAATTCTCTAATGATTTGTCGTAGTCACCCAAAAATTTATTCAAAAAACCTATATTATTGAGTGCTACTGCTGTTCCATTATTATCTTTTTTAGATTTATGAATAGTCAAAACTTGCTGATTATACTCTAATGCCTTCTGATAATCTCCTTTTATTTTGTAAAGGTCAGTCAGATTACGAAGAGTTTCTATTTTTCCCTCTGTATCGTTTTGAGAATTATAAATTTCCAAAACGGCTGTATAATAAGCTAAAGACTGGTCATAGTTTTTTAGCTCAAGGTGTGCAGAAGCAATATTTGAAAGAAGTTTGGGGTGTACAGTTTCTCCCAATTCTTCATAAATTTCATTCGATTTAGTGAGATACTCTAATGATTTTCCTGCGACTTCTTGTTCTTGATAAAACTCTCCTACTTCTTGGTAAGTTTCTGCTAATAACTTTCTATTTCCTGTTTTTTCTATATTTTTGAGAGCCTGTAAATACCAACGTAAACTGCTAGTAAACTGATTTTTACCCCTATAAATATGAGCAAAGTGCAGAATACTACTGGTTAGTTCAGTTTGAGTATTAGCTTGAAGTCCTAAACTAAAGGCCTGTTGAGCATGCAAAAGACCCTGCTCATAATTTTTTTTCTCAATATCAATATCTGCCATTTGATTTTTCAAATGTGCTTTTATACTATCCGAACTTGCCTTTTGAAATTGTGCTTCTAATTGCTCCATAGATTGAGCTTGTGCTACATTAGAAAACAAAATAAAAATCATAAAAAAAAGTATCTCAAAAAGTATCGCAACTATTTTTGAGTAATTCAAATGACTTTCTTTATGATTTATTAGAATACTATTCATATAAGATAAAATAACAGGGGAAGTAAATGTTACATTAAAATTTAAAAAGCTGATTATGATATGATTGATAGTAATAGTACTTCAATATGTTAAATAATTTTCACAGTTACAATGATTAAACCAAAAACATGATAAGATTCTACATAATTCCTTGAAAATTAATGTTTTCGATAAAATTTATCGAAACTTTCAACTTAATGTTTCAAACTACCAACATAATTTATTTTTCATTTACAAATAAATCTGTATACCTAATAAAGCTCTGAAAGGCAGTTGACTAAAAAAAATACGAATTTAATTCATTGAAATTCAGCGATTTAATTTATCTCTCTTGAAGTAATAATTCGTATTTGTGCAAATGTTGAGTTTAGATTAAATATAATTCAAGTCTATATTTTTGCTATCAAATTCTGACAATAATCTTGAATGACCCATTCCTTCCTACTTGTCTGTGCATTGTTCCATAATAACGACCTGTTGCACCTCTCATGCCTGCATCAAAGTAAGAAGTATTAAAAAGGTTATTCACTGAAAGAACAAAACTTATTTTATCGTTAATAAATTTCTTTGTAGAAAATGCTGTATTAAAAATAAAATAACTAGGGACAGAACGCAACGGATTTGAATCAGCAGTACTACGTACTCCTACTCCATTTCCTACAAAGTACCAACTTAGCATATCATCAAAATTAGCTTGAAAACCCATATTTCCTTTTATTTTGGCAATATTAGGAACAGTTGGTGTTTCATCTCCATTTTTTTGTTTGGGATTTTGTAAAGTTAGGTTTCCAAATACAGAAATACTTGGGTGAATACTGTATTGTGTCTTTAACTCTAAACCTATTACTTGTGCTGTTCCTTGATTTCGGTTTTGAAAATTTGAGTTTCCATCACCATCAATATCCCCTATTTCTACATTTGAAACAATAATATCAGAATATGAATTATAAAATGCGTTGGTTTCTATCGAAAAGTTTTTAGTAGGACTAAGTATGACATTTGCTTCAAATGAACGTACTTTTTCAGGTATAAGGTCTGGATTTTCAATTCTTAGAGACGTTTTAGTAAAAAGTTCAAAGTTATTTGGTGGACGATATGCACTTCCAGCCATTAATTTAATTGTCAGTAATTCATTTGGATTCATAACAAGTGCCAATCGTGGATTAATAGTTCTTCCATAAAGACTATTTTGGTCATAACGAACTCCAACTATAAGGTCAGTAACATTGAATATCGGCAAATGAATAATATATTGCCCATAAGCTGCAAAATTTTTATAAATAGTATTTTCTCTTGAGCTTTTATCCTTCAAAATAGTGGTATAAAAACTATTATAAGAGTTATAAAAACGATTTACTTTTTCACGTCCCCGATAGCCTTTTTCAACATCACTATATTCATAAACAACACCAAATGTTAATTTTTGAGTTTCATTTAAACTATAATCTAACTGAACTTCAGTTCCTGCCAAAAAAGAATCATGTCCATAAGGTACTCGCTCATAAGCTGAATCAGCTAATGAAAAATAATAATCATAGCTATTTTCAGCAATTCCTGTTTGACGGTAATAGCTTTTTGCTAAAATAAAAGCGTCTTCTGAAATATCTTTTTGATAACTTAATGAAAGTGTATTGGTCACTGAACGCCAAAGCCCTCCCCTTTCGCCTGCTACATTAATAGGTGCAGAACCACCACTTGCAGATGTGCCTTCGCTGTTTTGATAACCATACAAGGGAAGCTCATAATACTCTGTTGGTGGATTAGAAAACTGACCTTGTCCCATTGGTCTATCAAATCTACTAAAACCAAATTTTAATCCTTTCCAATTAATACGACCAATTACAGAATAAGCATTATCCACAAAGCTAACATTGTATTCTGGGTGACGCTCTTTAAAAATAGGACCTTCAGAGTTAACTAAAGAAGCTGATAACATCACATCAAGCTCATCTTTTTTAAAACCCATCACAACTTTATTGAATCGTGTTTGAAATGCTCCATATCCTCCTTGATACTCCAAGCCTTCTATCTCTTTACCTTTTTTTGTGATTAAGTTTATGATACCATTAAAGGCACTAGCACCATATAATGCCGAACCACTCCCCCAAATAATTTCTATACGTTCGATAGCATGAAGACTATACTGAGCTCCTCCCAAAACATTTCCTCCTAATATATTATTTTCAACAATTCCATCTATCATAAGTAAAGTACGTTTGTTTTCATCGCCAAAAAGACCACGTTGTGCCCAAATATGAGGAAAATAACCATGGACACGAGTGAGATCAAAACCAGGTAAATCTTTAAAAATATCATCTAAAGATTCATAACCTCGTTCTCGTATTTGTTCGGCTGTAATAACCATAATAGTTGCTGGAGCTTTACGAATACTTTGGCTACGCTTGGTAGCTGTAACTACCTGTATTTCGGTTTCCTTCTTGCTTTCTAGTTCGTCAAGAGCAAATTTATAACGTCCTTCGTCATCTATTTGAGCAAAAAGTAAATGACTTTGAAATAGACCAATAAAAAAAAGTAGGAGGGTACAAAAGGGTAGAAAAGTAAATTTTTCTTTCATTTTTTTGGGAAGATTGGTAGTAAATATTTTTTTGTAAGTGCTTAAACAAGAGTAAAATAAGCAATTTCTCTTCAATAAGAAAGTCAAAGTTCAAATTAGATATAAAATTAATCTATCACTAAATAAAAAAGAATCCTAGTATCAAAAAAATATTATTTTTTTCCATCAGAGTAACATTTTAATAAACCTTTTTACAAATTTAGTAGCGATTTTATTTTTTGAAAAGGAAGACTAAAAAAATAAATGAAAAAATATTCATCTAAAATTTGTAAGTGAATATTTATTCACTTACCTTTGTGTCATCAAACAAATTAAGAAGTAATTACCATTATGGCAAGAGCAAAAGATGAAAATAAAGTACTCGCAATTTATGAAGCAACTCTAAAGTTAGTTTTAGAAAATGGCTTTACTGGATTGAAAATGAGTAAAGTAGCTAAAGAAGCAAAACTAGCAACAGGAACTTTATATATTTATTTTAAAGACAAAGAAGAACTAATCAGTGCGCTGTATCTTCATATAAAAAAAGAACAAACGAAGCAATATTTTTTGGATTACAAAGAAAATGACAGTTTTATGGCAAACTTTCGCAAACTTTGGTTTAGAGTAATGGAAGTAAATACCAAAAATCCTGAATATGCCATTTTCACAGACCAATATTACCGTTCGCCTTTCATAAAAGAAGAATATAGAGCGCATGCAGAAGAACTTCTTTCGCCTGTTTATCATCTTTTGGAAAGAGGAAAAGCAGAAGAACTTATCAAAGACTTGCCTTTAGAACTACTTGTTTGTCAGCTTATTGGAGTAATTACAGCACTCGTAAACTTACAGCAAGAAACAAATAGTCAGCTTCCACCAAAGCATGTAGAAGTGATGTTTAAAATGTCGTGGGACGCTATCAAAAATTAATTTTACAATTACTTATTTTGCCATTGTCGGTGTCCCCACCGACGATAACTTAACCTTTATTTTTTATTCAAAAAGTGAATATTTATTCATTTTAAAACCTCAAACCTCTCAAAATTATGAAAAAGACCATTTTAATTACAGGTGCATCAACAGGAATCGGAAGAGAAGCAGCTTTTTATTTTGCAGAAAAAGGCTGGAATGTAGCAGCAACAATGCGTACTCCTTCCAAAGAAACAGAATTACAAAAAAATCCTTCTATAAAACTCTATGAATTGGATGTAACTAAAAATGAAACTATCCAAACGGCTTTAGCTGCTGCAAAAAAAGATTTTGGTAAAATAGATGTTGTTGTAAATAATGCAGGTTTTGGAGCAGACGGAGTTTTTGAATCGATGAGTGATGAGTTTATTGAAAGTCAGTTTAATACTAATGTTTTTGGTCTAATGCGTGTTACTCGTGAGGCTGTCAAACTTATGCGTGAGCAAAATGGAGGCAAAATTATTCAGATTGCTAGTGTGGGTGGACGTGTTGCTTTTCCGTTATATAGCATTTATCACGCTACAAAATGGGCTGTTGAAGGTTTTACAGAATCACTTCAATATGAAATTGCTCAATTTAATATTCAACTCAAAATCATCGAACCAGGTGCAATCAAGACAGATTTTTATGGTCGTAGTCGTGCTTTCAGTACGCCAGATTATACAGATGCTTACGATAATTTTGTAGAAAAATGTGAAAAAGTAGCTATGGAAACAGGAGCAAAAGGAGCAAAATCAATAGAAGTAGCCAAAACGATTTTTAAGGCTGCCAATAGCAATTCAAGCAAAATGCGTTATCCAATCGCTTATCCTGCCAACGTACTTTTACCTGCAAAAAGATTATTACCCGAAACAGCTTTTTATTCGTTGGTAAAGTCTTCTTATAAAATTTAGTCTATCAATTACGAATATATCTTATTAGTTATAATATGTCTGTAATTCAATTAGTTTCTATTATTCAATTTAAAATACATATCAAAATGAATTTCATATCAAAAATATCGCTTTTTATTATTCTTTCTCTAATTACATTTGGCTTCACTTCTAGTAATCCAAACCAAACTATTTTGGGAAAATGGAAAACTATTGATGACGAAACCAACAAAGTAAGTTCAGTTATCGAAATCTATGAAGTAAATGGAAAAGTCCACGGCAAAATAGTAGAAGTATTACAAGAAGGCAGAGATGAAAATACACTTTGTACTGAATGTAATGGCAAACGCAAAAATCAGAAAATTATGGGAATGGAAATCTTGTGGGACTTAGAAAAAGAATCAGATACAGAATGGGAAGATGGAGAAATATTAGACCCAAACAATGGCAAAACCTATAGCTGTCAAGTAGAATTAGAATCAAATGACAAACTCAAAGTACGTGGCTATATTGGTTTTTCTTTAATGGGACGAACACAATATTGGTATCGTGTGAAATAATACACCTATTTTATTTTTTCAAAACTATTTTTTCGTTTGACTTTATCCTTTAAAAAAGAACTTATTTTTTTAATGAAACAATATCACACCAAAATCACAATTAATTCTACTTTAGAAAACGTTTGGGCTGCTTTAGTAGATACCGAAAGTTATCCAAATTGGAATCCTTTAGTGGGAAAACTAGAAGGAAAATTGGAAGAAGGAGAAACCATACAAACACATATTCTTCCTTTAAGAAACACCTATTCTCCAAAAATAATTGCTTTTGTTCCTTATAATCAACTGACTTGGAAAGGAGTGCAGGGAGCTAGTTTTTTAATGGCAGGAAAGCATTATTACAAATTGCGAAAAGTAGATAACCAAACAACAGAGCTTTTACATGGCGAGTATTTCACAGGATTATTTTCTTTTTTTATTCCTAAAAAGCTCCTTCAAAAAATGGAAAATGCTTTCTTAGAACATAATCAAGCATTAAAAATACTTTTAGAAAAATAAAATTGTACACTATGAAAACTACTAAAGTTCTTATTTATGGAGCATCTGGTTATGTGGGAAAATTACTTGCTAAAGAAGCCCTAAAAGTTGGATTAAAACCAATTTTGGCAGGAAGAGGAACAAATGTTTCAGAAATTGCTCAAAAAACAGGTTTAGAAAGTCGTGTTTTTTCGTTGGATGCGCCTTCTGCTCTCATTGAAAATCTGAAAGATATAGATATTCTTATCAATTTGGCAGGTCCTTTTTCAGCTACGGCTCGTCCTTTGATTGAGGCTTGTTTAGAAACCAAAACGCATTATTTGGATATTGCAGGAGAAGTTCCTGAATTTCAACTTGTACATAGTTACACAAAACAAGCACAAGAAGCAGGTATTTTATTGCTTTCGGGAACAGGTTTTGGCGTTGTTCCGACAGATTTAGCTGCTAATATTGCAAAAGAAAATTTACCAAATGCTACTCATCTCAAAATCGCCTATTCTACCATTGGAGGAGTTTCAAGAGGAACACTCAAAACCGTTTTGAAAGACATCAATAAAGAAGGTGTAATCCGAATAAATAATAAATTAGAAAAGGCAAAACCTGCTTTCAAAGAAATGACTTTCAATTCTCAAAACAAAAATTATAAAGCTTTTTATAACCCTTGGAGAGCCGATTTATTTACGGCAGGACTTTCTACTCACATTCCAAATATTGAAACGTACTCTACTTTTCCTTCGCCGATTGTGAGTATGATGAAAGGAAAATTACTTTGGCTACGTAATTTTATTTTGAATAATTTGATAAATTTCCTTCCTGAAGGTTCATCAGAAAAAGAACTCAAAAATGGAAAAACTATCGTTTATGTAGAAGCAAAAAATGAAGAAGGCAAAACTTCAAAAGTGGAAATTATAGGTTCAGAAGCCTATTTATTTACGGTTCAAGCCTTGCTCTTTATTGTCAAGACGATGCAAGAGAAAAAAGATTTTCCTGTTGGTTTTCAAACTCCTGTAACAGCATTTGGAACAAAAATACTTCAAAAAATTCCTTCTCTTCAAATCAAAAAATTGTAGTTTCATTATTCTAAAATTCAAAAAAAATGACACCATTTGTTCAAGATTATTTTACAGCTGAACGCTTTGAAAGTTTGTTTTTTATAGGCGTAGGCGTTATTGCTATGGCAATTTCAGTTTATTTTATTTTTGTGATGAAAAAGCCTTTTTTCTATGGAATGGCAATTTCTCTTATTTTTGTGGCTCTGATTCAGCTTGTTGTTGGTACAACTGTTTTTTTGCGTTCTCCAAAAGATATAATAAAAGTAGAAAATATTCTCAAAAATGAGCCTTCTAGCATCAAAACAGAAGAAATTCCACGTATGAAAACTGTCATGAAAAACTTTGTAACTTATCGTTATGTAGAAATAGGATTAGCTATTTTAGGGATTATTCTTTATTTCGCTTTTTCTACTCAAACTTTTACAATGAGTCTTTTGAAAGGCTTAGGACTAGGTTTGGCAATTCAAGCAATTCTAATGTTAAGTTTGGATTTTTTTGCAGAGAAAAGAGGACATGAATATTTAGATACACTCATTCAACTAGAAAAAAAGTAAAATCAAAACAATCAAAATAAATAAGGAGTTAGCAAAGCATTCAAAAAAATAAAAAACTCAACTTCTATTTGATTTATGTCTGATAAAAAACAACTTGCTATTTTTTGGTTTCGCAGAGATTTACGACTTGATGATAATGCAGGTTTGTATTACGCCTTGCGTTCAGATTTTGAAGTCTTGCCTCTTTTTATTTATGATACCGAGATTTTGGAACAATTAGAAGACAATGATGATGCTCGTCTGACAATGATTTATAGATATTTGAATAAAATAAAAGACGAATTAGAAGACAAGGAAATAGGTAGTTCACTTTGTGTCAAAATTGGAAAACCAATAGAAATTTATGAAAAATTAGTAGAAAAATATGAGATAAAAGAAGTTTATACCAACCATGATTACGAACCTTACGCCAAAATAAGAGATGAAAATATAAAGGAGTTTTTACAAGAAAAGAGTATCAAGTTCAAGACGTTTAAAGACCAAGTTATCTTCGAAAAAGATGAGGTTTTGAAAGATGATGGAACACCTTATGTTGTCTATACGCCGTATAGCAAAAAATGGAAAGATGCCTTGAAGCCTTATTATTTAAAAAGCTATCCAACAGAAAAGTATTTCAATAATTTTTTCAAAACTAAATCGTTCCATTTTCCAACATTAGAAGAGGTAGGCTTCGAAGAAAACAAAAATCCTCATATTCCGTCAGATGATTTCCCTAAAGATATAATAAAAAATTACGAAGAAACAAGAGATTTTCCTGCAAAAGATGGAACAAGCCGATTAAGTCCACATTTACGTTTTGGAACAATTAGTATCAGAAAATTAGCACGAGTAGCCAAAGAAACCAACGAAAAGTATTTTAATGAACTGATATGGAGAGAGTTTTATATGACTATTTTATACCATTTTCCTAAAGTAGTTGATAACGCTTTTCGTGCTAAATACGACAAAATTCCGTGGAGAAATAATGAAGAAGAATTTGAAAAATGGTGTGAAGGCAAAACAGGTTATCCTTTGGTAGATGCAGGAATGCGACAACTCAATGAAACTGGTTTTATGCACAATCGTGTCAGAATGGTAGTGGCGAGTTTTTTGACCAAACATTTGCTCATTGATTGGCGATGGGGTGAGGCTTATTTTGCTAGAAAACTACTAGATTATGAGCTTTCTTCGAATAATGGAGGTTGGCAATGGGCAGCAGGAAGTGGCGTAGATGCAGCACCTTATTTTCGTGTTTTTAATCCTGAATTACAACTCAAAAAGTTTGATAAAAATCAGAAATATATCCGAACTTGGATAAAAGAATACGATACCAAAAGTTACCCAAAACCTATTGTAGAACACAAAATGGCACGAGAACGAGTGTTGGAAACCTATAAAAAGGCGTTGAATAGTTGATGGAAATCATAACGTTGTTTATTCTTTTAACGTATTCATAAAGAGATTATTTATACTAACTATTTACACTAATTATGGATATTTTGAATAAAAATACGACACTTTATATTCTCATTCTGACATCAGGAATTGTAATTATTTCTTCTTTGATGAAAATGATGTTGAATGGAAAAATGTGGATTGAAGACAAACCTATGGGGTATTGTGTTGTTATCGAACCTTATTCTCTTAAAGTTAATAAAGACTCTCTAAACTCTCAACAAGAAGAAACAGTAGTACTAGGAAAAGAACTTTTTGAAGGAAACTGCGCTCAATGTCATTCTGTAAATAAAAAAGTTGTAGGACCTGCACTTGCTGGTGTAACAAATCGTTGGAAAAGTGAAGAGCAGCTCATAGAATTTGTCAAGTATCCTGAACAAACTATGCTAAAAAATGAATATGCTAAAAATCTATATGAAGAATATCAGCAAACAATGCCAAATCATGATTTTTTTGATGATGAGCAAATTAAGGCTATTTTGTTTTACGTTAAATATATGTCAGGAGAAAAAGTATATGTTGAGTTATAATTCTAAAAATAACTTTTGAGACCATTATCATAACTGCCAAAACTTTAAGAGTTTTGTAAATCTTTACAAAAAATAACAATGAACCCAAGTTTGCTATTGTCTTCACCAACGACAAAATAGAATAAGATAGTCAGTCTCAATTTATCTAAATGGGGTTTTATTCTTTTTCTAAATGCTATATTTGCACAAAAACACTTTTTTAACGAAATTGCAGCTTCATTTCAATAGAAAATCGTCTTTATTCATCAATCATTCATTGATAAAAATTTATGTTACAAGAAAAAGTAAATTCACTGCTTTCAGAAGTAGAAAATTTTGAAATACAAAGTGTAGAACAACTAGAAACCTTTCGTTTGGATTTTATTAGTCGAAACAGTAAACTCTCTACTCTTTTTGATGAATTTAAGACTGTTCCTAAAGAAGAAAAAAGGATATTAGGACAACAAATAAATGTCTTAAAACAAGCTGCTGAATCAAAATTCCGTACTAAAAAACAGGAAATTGAAGATGCTCAAGATGCAACTGCTGGAACTGACTTAGATATTACTTTGCCAGCTTCTTATGAAACTTTGGGAAGTTTGCACCCCGTTTCACAAGTTCGTGATGAGATTATTCAGATTTTTGAAAGAATTGGTTTCAATCTTTCAGAAGGACCTGAAATAGAATTGGATTGGTATAATTTTACAGCACTTAATTTCCCTGAAAATCATCCTGCACGAGAAATGCAAGATACTTTTTTCATTGAAAAAGATCCAGATATTTTGCTTCGTACACATACATCGCCTGTACAAGTGCGTGTGATGAAGAACCAAAAACCACCTATTCGTACTTTATCAGTTGGACGAGTTTTTCGTAATGAAACGATTTCTTCTCGTTCACATTGTATGTTTCATCAGATTGAAGGATTGTATGTCAATGAAGGAGTTAGTTTTGCACAACTAAAGCAAACACTTCTTTATTTTGCAAAAGAATTTTTCGGACAACATGCCAAAATTCGTGTTCGTCCGTCGTATTTTCCATTTACAGAACCGAGTGCAGAAGTTGATGTTTATTTAGGAACAAAAACAGAATCTGATTACAGATTAACAAAAGGAACAGGTTGGTTAGAAATTTTGGGTTGTGGAATGGTTCACCCCAATGTTTTAGAAAATGTAAATATTGATTCTAAAAAATATAACGGTTTTGCTTTTGGAATGGGAATTGAAAGAATTGCACTTTTGCGTTACGATATTCCAGATATTAGAATGCTTTTTGAAAACGAAATGCGTTTTCTAAGACAATTCTAAACACAAATCCTCGTTGACGGCTGCATTTGAGCCTCAACGACGGTTACTTGTAAAGCTGTCAATGAGTTTAAAAAGCTCGTTGAGAACAAAAAATAAAAATTAATAGCCATTGTTGGTGTCTCCACCAATGACATAAAATATATATAAAATGCCATCATTCGAAACAGAAGGAACACTCATAAAAATATTTCCTACAAGCGTAAAATCAGAACGTTTTCAATTAAGAGAATTTGTACTCAATATAGAAGAAGGGAATTATCCACAAGAAATCATTTTTCAATTTACACAAGATGATTGTGATAGATTAGACAAATTTAAAGAAGGCGAAAAAGTAAAAGTAAGTAGCTGGATTCGTGGTAAAAAATGGCAGCGTTCGCCTCAAGACGAACCTCGTTGGTTTAATAGTTTGGCTGCTCGTTCGATAGAACATTCTGACCCAATGATGAATGACATGAATCAAGATACAGAGCAAAATGGAAGTAATGATAATCCTTTTGCTGGAGATATTCCACCTCCAACAGAAGATACTTCTTCTTCTATGGCTGATGATGATTTACCATTCTAATTTTTGAAATTATTTGTTTTTAAATAAAACCCAAACCCTAAGGGTCTTCGAAGACCCTTAGGGTTTTTTAGAATTAATGATATGATAGAAATAACCACAAAAAACCGTATAGATTCTCTCTTCCAAAAAAAATCAAACGGAGTTCTGACAATTTATTTTACGGCAGGTTTTCCAAAACTGGAAGATACTCGTCGTATTTTGATAGAACTTTCTGATGCAGGAACAGATTTAATAGAAATTGGAATGCCTTTTTCTGACCCAATAGCAGATGGAGAAACTATCCAATACAGCAATAAAATAGCTTTAGATAATGGAATGAGCATCAAAAAAATGTTCGAACAACTGGAAGGAATTAGAAGTGAAGAAGGAAATATAAAAGAAACTCCTATTGTTTTGATGGGTTATTTGAATCCTGTTTTGCAGTTTGGAATAGAAAATTTCTGCAAAAAGTGTAGTGAAATAGGAATTGATGGACTTATTTTGCCAGATTTGCCATTATTTGAATATGAATTGACATATAAATCAGTTTTTGAAAAATATGGATTACACACTATTTTCCTTATTACTCCACAAACATCAGAAGAACGCATCAAAAAAATAGATGAACTAAGCAATGGTTTTGTCTATATGGTTTCTTCCAATAGCACAACTGGAAATACAAGTGCTAAAAGTGAAAATTTATCTGAAAAACAAAGTGAGTATTTTAATAAAATAAAGTCATTACAATTCAAAAATCCAACTCAAATTGGTTTTGGTATTTCGGATAAAAAATCTTTCAATCAAGCTACTTCATATTCTAATGGCGCAATTATAGGTTCGGCTTTTATTCGTCATTTGGAAAGTGGGAAGTCAGTTAAAGAATTTGTAGAATCAATTATTAATTAATTTCAGTCCAATCTAATCTTTAAAATAAATGGAAAATCAAATACTTGATGATAATGCCTTTCAAGATGGTAGCCAACAAGAAATGATGCGTAATAATATAGATAGAGCAAATTATGCTATCTATTGTTTGTATGGTGCTGGTGCATTGGTAGTAACTATTTTTTTTACGAATTTATACTTTGTTTTCAATATTGATAATCAAGGTGTTTTTTCGGAAGAAAATCCTGTAGTTATTGGACAGGTTTTGTTAGTTTTACTCAATGTGATTGTTAGTCTTACAGGGTTTGTACTCTTCTTAATGTGGTTTCGAAGAGCATATAAAAATATTCAAATCATTGGTTATAAAACGCCCTATAAAGATGGTTGGGCTGTGGGTGGTTTTTTTGTGCCGTTTATCAATTTGTTTTATCCTTATGAAATAATGAAAACGATATGGCAAAAAATGCGATTAACAGCAGATGGAAATAATATACCCCATTATTTAGGAAGTGGTATTTATGGCTGGTGGTGGGCTTTTTGGTTGTTTAGCAATATATTAAGTTCTATTGCTGGTCAAACTTCTGAGTTTGTTGAGTTTACGGTGTATTTTGCGACTTTTACAAACATAGTAGAAATGGCTGATATTGCTATTTCTATTCTTGTTATTTCAAAAATAAGAGATACAGAAAAAGAATTAAGAGAACATGGAGGATTTTAGAAATAATATGATTTCTATCACAAAATAAATCTAAAAAAATACCGAACTTTGTGTTTATCAATAAGTTGTAGAGGTAAATGAATTATGTTAAAATATTAAATAGGTGTAAATTATGAAAAAAAAGAATAAAAAAATGTTTTTAATTGATATTTCAAAACTTATTTTTGTATTTACTGTTTTGATATTATTTACTTTTACCTTCGGAATTACAGATGCTGAAGCACAATGTGCTATGTGTAGAGCAACTGTTGAAACCAACTACAACAATGGTGCAGGTGAAGCAAGTACACGCCTAAATTCAGGGATTTTGTATTTACTTTGCATGCCATATATCCTTATCGGAACAGTTGCTTTCTTTTGGTATCGCAACAAACAAAAAAACAAACGCAATGGAAAACGAACACTCAAAGTTACAAGGAATCCTGCAATGTAAATGTCCTAGATGTAGAAAAGGTGATATTTTTGAAAATTCTGCATTCAGTTTCAACTTTGCCAAAACATATACAAACTGTCCTGTTTGTAATCTTCGTTACGAACGAATATTAGGCTTTTTTTGGAGTGCTATGTATGTGAGTTATGGGTTTACAGTCGCACACATGATTACACTCATAGTAGCTATTAATGTGCTGACAGATGAACGCCCTGCTTTATGGGTCTTTTTTGCAGCTATTATAGGAAGTTTTATGTTTTTTGTTCCTGTTTATTTTAGATATTCAAGAGTAATTGTTTTATATGCTTTGGGAGGTATAAAATATAGTAGTAATCCTAAAGTTTGGGAGAAAGAAGGGGAATAAATATAATTACGAATTATGAAATAATCAGCGTAGCTAATTAAAAATTACGAATTACGCTACTTTTTTATTAAAAATAAATCGTTATTTCTTAATTTCATATTCGTAATTTTTAATTCATAATTGAAATAATATGCAAATCACAACACAATCAAATACTTATCAAGTCAGAAAGGAAAAGAATAATTCTACCAAAACAGAATCCCTTTTTTTGAATGATAATTTAATAGAATCAGATATTCAGCGTATTTCGGAAAGAGAATTTCATATTTTGAGAAACAATATTTCATACAGAGTAGAAGTTTTGAAAGCTGATTATGAAGCTAAAGAATTCGAAATTCGTATCAATGGAAATATTCATACTCTTACAGCAAAAGACAGAATGGATTTGCTTTTAGAGAGCTTAGGAATGGAAAATGCAGCTTCTGCAAAAGTAAGCGACTTAAAAGCTCCTATGCCAGGACTTGTTTTAGAGTTTTTAATAGAAGAAGGTGCAACTATCGAAAAAGGAACTCCTTTAATGATTTTGGAAGCCATGAAAATGGAAAATGTTCTGAAAGCAACAGGTGAAGGGAAAATAAAAAGCATTCCTGTCAAAAAAGGACAAAACGTAGAAAAAGGAGCTGTTTTGATAGAATTTGAATAAAATAGAATCATAATTGACTTAGTCAAGTTATCAGTTTTGCAGCTTTAAGAAAACATAATTGTTGCTAAAGTTAGAATCAAAAAAACCTTTTCAGTATGAATCTGAAAAGGTTTTTTTGATTTTTATAAAGTAAAGAGCATAAAAAAAGCAACTCTCTGATGAAAATTGCTTTTTTGTGTCGTCAATGCAGAATTTATAATAAACAATAACTTCTCATTGAGTTAAACATATATTGATTCAATTAAAAACAGGGCTAGTACGAAACTACAACTATTGATAACTAACTCAATTGTTTTTGTTTAGTAGTCACGACGACCACCACCAAAGTTTCCACCACCTCTGTTTTCTCTAGGAATGGCTTTTTTTACTTGGATTTCACGACCTTTAAGTTCGATACCGTTCAATTCTTCGATAGCTGCTTCGCCATCTTCTTCTGATTCCATTTCAACGAAACCAAAACCTCTTGAACGACGTGTTTCACGGTCTGTGATAATTTTTGTTGATGTAACTACACCAAGTTCTGAAAATACAGCCTCTAATTCTTCCTCTGAGATAGAATAAGGCAAATTTGATACGTAAAGATTCATAAAACTAATTAACGAAAAAAACTAATAAATGAAGGATCTAAGTTGTTCCTTCGCTTCAAAGATACAATTTTTTTTTATAAAAATACTATTTGCATAGATTATTTTCTAATTATTTGAGTTTTTTTATTTGAGTGTTATATGTGCTTTTATTTTGCAGAATATTTAGAGTTATAAATCAATCACTAGCTTCTATTATTCCTATTTTTTATTTAGGCTTCTGCATCACTGTTTGGCAACTATCACACGTTCGCAATTCTTCTGAATTATAGAAAGTTTGCATTACTTTGGGTAACTGTGCTACAATATCAGTCAGCTCAAAACGTTCTTCATAGAGTTTATTACCACAGTTTTCGCAGTACCACATAAAACCATCTTCTTCTCCTTCTCTGCGATAACGCTCAATAACAAGACCGATAGAACCTTCTGTACGTTGAGGTGAATGAGGAACTTTTGCAGGTAATAAAAACATTTCGCCAGCACCAATAGGAACATCAACAAACTTCCCATCTTCTACAATCTTGACAACAATATTTCCCTCAAGTTGATAAAAAAGCTCTTCACTTTCATTATAATGATAATCTTTTCGGCTATTTGGTCCTCCCACAACCATCACAATATAATCTTCATTATCTAAATATACTTGTTGATTTCCGACAGGAGGTTTCAAAAGGTGGCGATTATCATCTATCCATTTTTGAAGGTTAAAAGGTTTTTTCATATACAAATTTAGATTTTAGAAGTTAGAGTTTAGAATTAAAAATCTAGCATAGTTAGCCAAAAATCAATCAATAGCCATTGTTGGTGTCCCTACCAACGACAAAAAGAATATTTTTAAAATTTAATTTATTTCTTGTTATTAATTCGCTCTAAAAATGCTCTTACACCTGTTTTGAGATTTTTTACACTACCTTTCATTCCTTCTACATTTACATAAACGGTATTATGGTCTTTTGCAATTTCATTTTCAGGGCGAGTTTTGGTGTAATAATAAGCAGCTATTGATTTTCTACTTTGTCCGTCAGGGGTATTGAGTGAGTGAGGATGTCCATGAAAGGATATTTCATTGGTTTCAAAAACGACACAGCGATTAAAACGAGGTTCTACATTTTCTATCTGAACTTTTTTATCCATATCCCAAAGTTCTAAATATCCTTCATATTCTTTTTTCCAATCTTTATTCATGTAGATAATAATATTCATTCTACGATGATAATTTGTTTCTGGATGGTAATTAAAATCAACGTGAACATCAAGAAAAGCTCCTTTTGTAGATTGATGAAGTCCACCACCAAAAAGTTTTGGGTCAGCTTGTAAGTCTTCAATACCTGTAATTTGTTCTACTATTTTGAGTAACTTATCACTATTTAATTCTTCAAAGACTTGTTTGATAATTGGTTGATTATCAAACTCAGTCATCACAAATTTATTATTCTGATTGACATACGTAGTATATTTCCAATTAGGGTCTTCATCAAAATTACCATTTGGCTCTACTTGTTTTACTTTTGGGTAATTTTGGATAATTTTTTCAGCAGCTTCTAGAGTAAAAAAATCTTCAAAGACAATATAACGAAAGGCTTTATTTTCGTCATTCCAACTTTTATTGAGTTGGTTCTTTCTTTTTTCTAATTTTTGATAATCAATGAACTGTTCCATAATTGAATTAAAAATTACTTTAAAGTATTTTATTTATTTTTTATTCTTGCCAAAATTTTATCTCCACCAGCTTCTAAAACTTCTTTTGCAAGTTCTACGGCTAGTTTTTGTCCTTCGTCTTTATGTATTTTTCCTGATTTGCGAATGATTTTTTTGCCACTAAGGCTAATCAAACCTGCATCTATTTGAAGCATATCTCCCTCTAGTTTTGCCAAAACAAATGATGGAATACTACAACCACCATCTAAGTGTTTGAGGTAGGCACGTTCGGCAAGCAAACAATACTCAGTTTGTTCATCATTTATAACCTTACGAATAGTTTCTCTAAGTTGAGGGCTTATTTTGCTAGAAACTTCAATGGTCATTGAGCCTTGTCCTGCTTGTGGTGTAAATTCATCTAAAGGCAAATGTCCTACAATATAGTCTTCAAAACCCATTCTGTGTACACCTGCATAAGCCAAAAGCAGCGCATCACATTGTCCTTCTTCTAGCTTTCTCATACGTGTTTGAAGGTTTCCACGCATATTTGTAGTTCGAATATTGGGATAATAATATTTGAGCATGGCTATTCTACGAGTAGAAGAAGTTCCTACAAGCCATTTATCAGCAGCATCCAATTTAAAGTCTGAATTATAACTTACGACTACATCATGCGCCTTTTCTCGCTCTGTATAGGCTATCAATTCTAATCCATCAGGAAGTGTAGAAGCCATATCTTTTGCACTATGGACAGCCAAATCTACTTTGCCTGTGTGTAGCATTTCTTCAAGCTCTTCCGTAAAAACGCCCTTGCTACCAATTTTGGAGATTGCTTTATGCAAAATTTTATCTCCTTTGGTTTCGATAGCAATTATTTCAGTAGCCAAGCCATGTGATTCGAGCAACCGTTGTACATGCTCTGCCTGCCACATAGCAAGCTGACTGTTTCTTGTTCCGATTTTGATAGTTTTTTTAGCCAATTTCTTTGCGCTTATAGAGTGAGCGATAAATTGAAAGTTTTTTTGATAAAAGATTGATAGGATAGGGATTATTTCTTTATCAACTTATTAATACACAAAAATTACACAAAAGGCAAATTTAGTGCGTAGTCAGAAATATTCAAAAAAAAATGATTATCATGCAAGTTTTTTGGGATTTTTTTTGTATAAAAAGCAAATTTTTTTCAAAAAACGAATAACTTTTATCAATTATTTGCCAAATTATAATTATATGTAGATTATTTTGTCTCTTCCCTTTTTATAAAACCCAAGCCACTATTCCAAAACATGTCCCAAAGCCTATCAAAAAACCACTCCAAACTTCATTTGGTGTATGTGCTTTTAGATATAACCTCGAACTCATTACCATTCCTGTTAAGAAAAATAACATCACAATAGGTAAAAGTAATTCAAGTGAAGTATTAGCAGCTTGAAAGCTAAACAGAAAACCCAAAAGTCCACTAATTCCGATAGTATGAACACTCGTTTTGTGGAAAAGTGTAACTAGCGTAGTCAGACACATAGAAAGTGCAACTCCTCCAGTTAATAAAACAACTTGAATTTCATAACCTACCTTTTGAATCATCAAGTAAGCAAGAAGTGTATAAAAAATAGTAGTAAACATAAATGGAACAGCTCTTTCTTTTCTATTTTCCATATTAAGGGAGGAAATAAAACCTGTATAACGCAGTGTGAGCAAGAAAAAAGCAGGAACAACAAAAGTACCCAAGAAAATAAGGCTTAAAAATAGGATTTGTCGTTGTCCAAAAGGCTCACTGCTTAGAAGAAAGAAAAAGAGTAAATATCCCACAACTGGCATCAAGGCAGGATGGAAGACATAAGAAATAAGTTTACAGAGTTTTTGAATCATAGTTCAAAAATACGAATCTTTTAGATGAAAAATAGAGTAATTGTTTTAAGTGACTGCAAAAAATAGATATTATTACAGTTAAATAGTCCTTGTGTGTTTAGTTTAGCTACACTAAGGATTAGGTTGCTCTTAGAATTAAACTAATTCAAAAATCTTAACAGCAGGAACTACAGAAGAAGTTTTGACAAAAGAAAATATCAAAAAAGCCTATTCTTTAGAACCTGTCATTCATACCGATTTTCGAAACGATAAAAATGAAATGTATTTGTTTTTTGAGTAATGAATGATGATTTTTAAGGTGTGGAAAGTTATTAGCAATATCTAAATAACTATTTTCAGTCCACAGGATATTCTAGAACAATCACTAAACAGTAAAAAGCATGCCTTTTCACTATAAAATTCTTAAATTTAACTTAATCATTTATTATGAGTCCATTTTTTAAAAGTATTTTTCGTCGAAAACGAACTTATATTTTTCTGTTTTTGGTAATAGGTTTACAATTAATTTCTAGCTGCATGCAATTCCGAATTAGCGACCGAAAAGTCAAAAAAGAATTTAAAGACCAAAAATTCAAACCTACTTTTGAATATGTAGAGTTCGAAGAGCGTAAGATTCATTATGCCAAGATAGGAAACAATTCGTTTCCAACACTTTTTTTTATACATGGTTCGCCTGGAGATTGGAGTGCTTTTTTGGATTATTTTAAAGACTCTACTTTGCTAGAACGTACAAATATGGTTGCTTTGGACAGAACAGGTTATGGAAAGTCTGATTTTGGAAATTATGAAAAAAACTTAAAGGAACAAGCTCGTTTTTATAAAGGTGTTTTAGAAAAATATCAAGACTCCTCCAAGCAAAAACCTATTTTAGTAGCTCATTCTTATGGTGGTGCTGTGGTCTTGCAAATGGCGATTGATTATCCTGAAATGATGAGTGGTGTAGTTGTTTTGGCTGGTCTTTCTTCGGCAGAGCTGACTATTCCTCGTTGGTATAACGGTGCTGCAAAGTCTATTTTTGTGCGTTGGTGGCTTCCTACTGCGCTTACTGTTTCGAATAAAGAAATGTTGCATTTACAAAAAGATTTGAAAGCTATTTCAACTGATTTTGATAAAATAAATGTTCCTTTAATGGTTTTACATGGACAAAAAGATAGGATTGTTCCTTACGAACACGCACTTTTTACAGAAGAAAAATTAAAAAATAATCCTTCTTTTAAGCTTATAACACTTCCACAAGCAAATCATTTTATTCCTTGGACGCATCAAGATACAGTTAGAAATCTAATTCTGAAAATGCTTGATGAAACGAAATAGTCATTCTTAAAATAGTTTCTTGCAGGCTTTTTTATTCAATATCAAAATTATTTCTATAAGTTTTATACCTTTGCAGTACATTGTTTTTCAATGCAGACTTATCTATTTGAAATTAGAAGCTAAGAAATTATGGTTCAAGACAAACATACTAAAAATATTATTATAGCTATTGATGGTTATTCAGGTTGTGGTAAAAGTAGTACTGCAAAAGCTGTTGCGGCTCGTTTAGGGTATGCTTATATCGATACAGGTGCGATGTATAGAGCTGTAACGCTGTATTTTTATCGCCATAAAGTTGATCATTTAAGTAAAGGTCAAGTCAGAAAAGCTCTTACTTCTATATTATTAGAGTTTAAGTTTGATGAGCTTACAAAGAGTAGTCATGTTTATTTGAATGGTGAAAATGTAGAATCTCTCATTCGTCAAATGCACATTTCAGAACGAGTAAGTGATGTCAGTACGATTGCCGAAGTGCGTCATTTTTTGGTAGCTCAACAGCGTTTGATGGGAGAGAAAAAAAGAATTGTAATGGATGGAAGAGATATAGGAACAGTAGTTTTTCCACAAGCTGAATTAAAAGTGTTTATGACTGCACAAGTACCTACTAGAGCATTACGTCGTCAGAAAGAACTAGAGGGTTTGGGACAACAGGTAGAGTTATCTGAAATTATCAATAACCTTGAAAAAAGAGATTTAATAGATTCTACTCGTGAGGAAAGTCCTCTACGAAAAGCAGATGATGCTATTGAAATCGATACCACAAACTTAGAGTTTGAAGAACAAGTGGAAAGAATCTTAGAATTAATGAAGGTAGAAAGTAATTTGGCTAACTAGAATTTAGAATTTTTTAATTAAATAAAAATGAACGTAGTTGTATTTACCACTTGGGTTATATTTGAATTTATACCATCTATTCACGCAGAAATCATAGAGTCTCACCTACAAAAAGGACATAAAGTAAAGGTTATTGTTTGTGACTCTCAACTTCCTTCTTGTTTTTATCCTCATAGAGATTTGTATGACAAAAAAGATTTTTCTTCTTTCAAGAGTAAAGAGGTTTGTTTGACATGTCAATTAACATGGAGACATACACTTACAGAAGAATTAAAGATAAAAAAAGAAGATATTGTTTCATTGACACCCGTTCCTAAAGATTTGGTAATTCCAGATTTTAATTCTATAAAAGAAGTTGAAGATTGTCATTACAAAGAGATACCTATTGGTGCTGGTATAATGTCTAGCCTCATTTCCTTGACTCGGGATGTAGATATTGATATTGTAAAATATAGAAAAGAATTAGAGGCTATGTACAAAAATGCCGTTATTTCTATTCTAACAATGGAAAAACTGACCCAATCTTTTAATCCTGATAAAGTATATATTTTTAATGGAAGACGTGCCGAACGTAGAGCTGTATTAGAGTTTTGTGAAGTAAAGGATATAGATTATGATACATGGGAAATTGCCCAAAGTTTGAAGCATTATTATTTAGTAAATCGTACTCTTCCACATGACCCTGTACGTTTTGCTCAAGATGCAATAAAACTATTCAATGAACCAAGTATCCCCAAAGAAGAAAAAATAAAACAAGCTGAAGAGTGGTATCAACTAAAGCGATATGGAAAGAACGAAGACCGTCCGAATGATATAAATTATAAAAAGCTAATGAACGATGATGATATTAGCAAGTTAAATATTGACACTAAAAAAATAAATATCGGAGTTTTTATATCTTCAGAAGATGAAATTGCTAGTTTAGGGCAAAAAATATGGCCTTTTAAATATCGTCAAGTAGATACTATCAATATTATTTTAAATCATTTTAAGGAAGATAAAACAATTCATTTTTATTTGCGTATTCACCCTAATTTGAGAAATATAACTAGTCTTGAAAATGATAAGTTGCATCAACTATCTTCTCCTTTATTAACGGTCATACCAGCATCATCTCAACTTAATTCATACTCCTTAATGGAGGCGTGTGATAAAGTTGTATGTTTTAGTTCAACGATTGGGTTAGAGGCTACTTTTTGGAAAAAACCGTCTATTCTATTCGGAACATCTTCTTATAAACACATACCTAATAGCATACATAATGCAGAAACGCTTGATGAATTATTTGCTCTTATTAAACACCCAAATCTTCCCCCTAAAGACAAAGAAGCAGCTATGATATACAGTTATAGCCTTCAAAATAAAGGAAAACTCATCAAACGATTAGATATATACGATAAGCAAATTGTTAGTGTTTATTCAAAGTATAAGTTACTATATCCTATTTATAATTTGTATAAAAAATCTAGCTTTTTGAGTAAAATTGTTAGAAAGTTAGAAATAGAAAAAATGACTAAAAAAGCATTAGTGTTTTTTTCTAAGTGATATATCAAAAAAATATTTTTGTTAAAATAAATAAAACAAACTGTGAAAAAAATAACTATTGACCACTTTGAATGGATTATATTTGGTGGAGGTGCTGTAGTACAAGAGTTTTATATTCCAGCCTTCAGAACCTTAGAGTTACTACAAAATGTTTTGATAGTAGAACCCTCTCAAAAAGAACAAGAGAAATTGCTTAATACAGGCGTAAAAGTAATACAACAAGATTTTGAAAGTTTTTTGAGTAATTATGATACAAAAAACAAATCTACTTTGGTTATCATTGCATTACCTAACTTTTTGCATGTAAAGGCAATGCAAATTTGTATAGAAAAAGAACTTGATGTGTTGTGTGAAAAACCTCTTACTTTAGATGAAAAAAGTTCATTACAACTTTATAAACAAGCGAAAGAAAAGAATGTAATCGTGGCTGCTGCTATGGTTAAAAGAAAGTTAGCAAGTTTAAAGTCATTACAGTTTCTTCTTTCATCTCATCTCATTGGAGAGATTGAAGACGTAAAAGTAAGTGATGGCTCAAGTTTTGGATGGTCAGCAGATAGTTATGCTTTTTTTGATGGAAAAAATGGAGGAGTGTTGGCTGATATGGGGATTCATTATTTGGATATGTTCTATATGTTGTTTGGTGATTTGAAACCTATTTCTTATGAAGAAGACTGGAAAGGACGAACAGAAGCTAATTGTACGTATTGTTTGCAGACAGAAAAAAATATTCCTATTACTTTACAGATTTCTCGTACCCATTTACTAGAAAATCGTTTTGAAATAATTGGAACAAAAGGAAAAGCATGGATGGAAAAAAATGATTTTGAAAAAGTATTTTTTCAAAATAAATCCGATGATACTATCAAAACATTGCGTGATGAAACACCCTTTGTAGCTTCTACACAACTCACTCATACCTTTGAGGCTGCTTTTGTAGAACAAATTTATGACTTTGCTCAAACTGTTATTTCTCATAAGGAAGGAAAAGAGCCTTCTTATGTAGATGCAAAACAAGCATCAAAAATAGTAGCTTTAGTAGAATGGGCATATCAACAAAGAAATAAATCAACTGCTTTTGTTAAAAAAGAGGCGAGCAAATATTTAATTACAGGTGGAACAGGATTTATAGGAACAGCTCTTATCAACCGTTTAGCAGAAGAAGGACATCAAATAACAGCTCCTGTAAGGCGTTATCAAAACTGTGCACCTATTGCTAAGTGGGCAAATGTAGAAATGCCTCGCCTAAATTTACTAGATTATCAAGCCGTAAAAGAGGCAACAAAAGGAAAAGAATATATTTTTCATTTAGCTGTCGCTGCTGATGGTAATAATGCGTATGAAGTAAATGTAAATGGAACAAAAAACTTAGTAAAAGCAGCCACAGAAAATGGAGTGAAAGGAATTGTCATTACAAGTACAATGAATGTTTATGGGTTTCCTAAATCACCAGCTACAAATGGGGTAATTGATGAAACGTGGAATAATAAAAGAATAGTTCCTGCTGGTGGAAATTATGGAGCTACAAAAGCTGTTATGCAAAAATGGGCATTGGATTGGGCAAAAAAGAACCCACAGATGCACCTTTCTATTGTAAACCCAACTTGTGTATATGGAGTAGATGGAAAAACATATACTACCTTGCCTTATGATTTACGCAAAATAAATAGATTTTGTTGGATAGATAATGGACAAGGTATTGCCAATTATGTTTATATTGATAATCTCTTAGATGCAATGTTACTAGCTTTGCAAACACCAAATGCACACGGAGAAAATTATATAATAAATGATGGATATACTACTTGGAAAGAATTTTTGACTCCTCTTTTATTAGATAAAGCTCAAAATATTCCTTCTCTGACCAAAAATGACCTAGAAACAGAGAGTTTTAATAAATCTGAAAATCTTATAGTTACAGCCAAAAGTTTGCTTGGAAGTTATGAAATGATGGAAATCATAAATCGTAATCCCTCTTTAAAATCCCTCAAAAAAATAGCTTTATCTCTTACTCCAAATGTAAAACAAAAAATATACGAACACAGAGAAAGCTCAGTGAATTTTGATAACATAATGAAACCTACTGAACAGCCATTTAATCCACCTGCATGGTTGAATGATTTGTTTGGTAATACAGTTACGAAATTATCTTCTCAAAAAGCAATAGAACAATTAAATTGGACTCCAAAAATAGGTTTTGAAGAAGGAATGAAGCTATCAACAGAATGGATGAAAGAAAAAGTAGTACTAGATAAGGAATAAAAAGCAAAGGTTTTATATTGGTAGCAGTTTAATTTCAGATTGCTACCAATCTGAAAGTTTTATGAAATATCTAAAAATGAAAATAAAATGAATACAAAGCTGACTTCAGTTATAATTCCTGCTTACAACTGCGAATCCTTCATAAAAAAAACTCTTGAAAGTGTATTTAATCAAAGTATTGGGTTAGAGAATCTAGAAGTTATTGTAATTAATGACGGCTCAACCGACAATACACTACAAATTTTGAGGAAATATGAAAAAGAAGATAAAATTATCTTAATAGATACACCCAATAGAGGAGTAAGTGCTGCTAGAAATATAGGGTTAGATAAAGCAACAGGAGATTTTATTCAGTTTTTAGATGCTGATGATTATATACATTCTACAAAAATAGAAAAACAGGCAGACTTAATTAATACTAACAATAAAGATATATGTTTGTCCGACTGGTGTTCTGTACCTTCAATAGAGCCAACAGAATTAGAAAATACAGATAAAGTCAAAGATAACTATACTGTTTTTTACCCAAAATTAGGAGAAAATTATCTCAATCAAATACTAGAAAGTACTATCTGGATACCTCCACACTGTCCTTTATATAAAAAAGAGTTGATATCAACTACTCGTTTTGACCAAAATATCAAGTTTGGAGAAGATGTTCGTTTCTTTTGGGAATGCTCATATAAAGTGCAAAATTTGGGTAAAATAGGGTATATACAAGAAGTTTTGACTTATTATGTGCAACATGAGGCTAGTACTACTCAAAATATGAGGTCTGATACAAAATTAAATGATATATTTAAAAATGCTTATCAACTCTACCAACAAAATAGAGAAGATACTTATCGTTATAAAGAAGCATTGCTAAATATTTTTTACTACTGCGCTAAAGAATACTTAGCAGTGAAAAATTATAATCAATCTGACCTTTGTTTTGAAGTAATAAAAAAAATAGAACCTAAGTTTTTACCTACTTATCCCATCAAAAAAAAAATAGCTCAGATAATAGGATTAAAAAAAACAGAGTATATTTTTGATTTTTTTAAAAAATAGTAAACAAATGAAAATTGCATTAGGAGTAGGTTATTACTATCCAGATTCTATTGGAGGAACAGAAAAGTACATACACGACTTAGCCATTTATCTTACTTCTCAAAATATAGAAGTCATTATCATTTCACCTAGTTCAAAAGGTAATTATTTTTATCAAAATGAAGATGTAAAAGGGTTAGAGTATATGGTTTATAGATTTGAAGTTCCTGAAGAATTTAAAAGAGATGAAATAACTGATAAAATAATTTGTAGAGGGTGGCAAAATTTTGAACAACTGCTTATAGAGCTAAAACCTGATATTTTTCATTTGCATACACTCTCAACAACACTTAATTATAGACACTTAAAAGTAGCAAAAGAAAAAGGAATAAAAACTCTTTTTACAGCTCACATTCCAGGGGTTATTTGTCCAAAGGGAGATTTTATAAAATATCCTAATGAAGTTTGTAACGGAAAATTACAAAATTCTACTTGTGGTTATTGTTATGCACAACAAAGACACGAAAATAAGCTAATAGCTGAAATTACAGGCACACTGGCAAAATCTAGTTTTGTATCAACTGTTTTAGAGAAAAAAGTTCCTCAATTTAGTGTTGTTGGTCAGAAAAAAAAGACTCTTCATGAACTAGAACAGAACACAATATATATTATTGCTGTATGTCAATGGCTCTATGATGCCTTTTTGATAAATGGTGTTTCGGAAAGTAAATTAAAAATTTGTAGGCAAGGAGTAAGCAAAACATACCTAAAAAATATAAATCAACAACAAATACCAAAAGTAGCTACTAATGAAAATAAGAAGATACAAATAGGTTTTATTGGAAGGTTAGAACCCATAAAAGGATTACATATTTTATTAGATGCCTATGAAAAAGTAGTAGTAGAAAATCCAAATTTGAATCTAGAACTCCATATTGTAGGTGTGAAGCAAGATTATTATTTAGAATATTACAATCAATTACAAAGTAAAATACAATCTTTACCAAATATAAACTATCAAGAAAATATGCCAACTGAAAAGGTTAGTTTATTTATGGCAAGAATAGATTATTTATGTATCCCTTCTACGTGGTTAGAAACAGGACCTATTGTAGCTTATGAAGCCTTTGCAAACAAAACTCCGATTATTGGAGCGAATATAGGAGGAGTAGCAGAACTTGTTGAAGACAGACAAACTGGGCTTTTATATCAATTTAATGGTGTAGATGCTCTAAAAAATATATTGTTAGAAGTAGCTAGTAATACTCAACTACATTCTTCTTTACAAAAAAATATAGTATATCCTCGTACCACGAAAGAAGTGGGAGAAGAAATGCTAACTATTTATAAATCATTGACTAAAAATTAGATAAATAATGAAAATAGCCATTACAGCAGATCCAGAACTTCCTGTTCCTCCTCTTTTATATGGTGGAATTGAACGAATAATTGATATGCTTATAGCACAATATACCAAAAAAGGACATGAAGTCTTATTATTTGGAAATGAAGAGTCTGTTACCTCTGCAAAACTAATTCCTTACCCTAGTAAAAGTAGTTTTGGTATAAAAAATATACTCAAAAATACGCTTACTGTCAGTAAGTTATTGACAAATAAGGAAATGAAAAATGTAGATGTAGTACATAGTTTTGGACGTTTGGCATATCTAACTCCTATTTTACCTACTTCTATTCCAATATTGATGAGTTATCAGCGTGAACCTACTATATCTCAAATAAAAAAAGCTGTTCAGTTATCTAAAAAAAATACACTTCATTTCTCGGGATGTAGTGAATATATTGCATCCCAAATTCGTCCTTATGCACCAAGTCATGCTGTTTTTAATGGTATTCCAATAGAAATTTATGATTTTGTGGAAAAAGTGGAAAATGACGCACCTTTAGTTTTTCTGGGTAGAGTAGAACATATAAAAGGAACACATATCGCTATCGAAATAGCCAAAAAAACAAGAAGAAAACTTATCATTGCAGGAAATATTCCAAAAGATGACGAGCAAACAGGTTATTTCAATTCTCAAATAAAATCTCATTTAGATGATACTCAAATTATCTATGTAGGTGCTGTAAATGATACTCAAAAAAATGAAATTTTGGGAAAAGCTGCTGCTTTTTTGATGCCTATTCTATGGAATGAGCCTTTTGGTATTGTGATGGCAGAAGCGATGGCATGTGGCACACCTGTCATTGGATTTGGAAGAGGGTCTGTACCAGAAGTTGTTAAACATGGAATAAATGGCTACATTTGCCAAACTCTACAACAAATGATTGAAGCTGTCGAAAAAATCGACTCTATTTCTCGTCTTGAGGTCAGAAAAGATACAGAAAGTAGATTTATTGCAGATGTTATTTCAGAGCAGTACTTAGAGATTTATAAGAAAATAAAAAAATTGTAGGTACACATAACAGGCAATCAAAAATAGTGTTTTTCTATTCTCACAATAGAAAGAATCAATTTATAGAAAAATAAACTATGAGCGCAACACTCAAACAACGCATAGGAAAAGTTTTAATTCCTAACCTACCTCTATCTAAAGAAAATTTTAATATTTTTAGACATGAGCTAAATGCTTTTTTATTGAGATTAAATACAAGTATTAATCCTATCAAACGAGCAAGCATAAGTAAATACACCAAACAAGATGAAATTTCTTTGAATGTAGGTGCAGGTCCTTTTGGTAAAAAAGATTGGACAAATGTAGATATGTTTAAATCAAACAATATTACATTTACTTATGATTGTCGCCGAAAAATGCCTTTTAGAGATAATTCTGTTAGGCGTATTCGTTGTGAACATGTCTTCGAACATCTAACTATGCATGACGAAGTACCTGATTTTTTAAAGGAGTGTAAAAGAATTTTGAAAAAAGAAGGGGTTTTGAGAATTGTAGTACCTGATATTGCTAAATTTATAAAAGCATATTATGAAAATGATACAGTATTATGGAAAGAAATGGGGTTTGAAGTAGGGGATGAAGAAGCTCCAACAGCAGCTTTTTTACTTAATCATGTCTTTAGACAAGACGGCGAACACAAATTTGCTTATGACTTCGAAACATTAGAATATATACTCAAAAAAGCAGGGTTTAGTAAAGTTATTCATCAAGAATGGAGAGAATCTATTGATGAAAAACTGAAAGATGATTTAGAAAACCACCGTCCATACTCGCTATATGTAGATTGTGTAAAATAAAAAAACTATCTCAATTTTTAGGTTTATATGAAATTAAATACACGATATAAATTTTATAACATGAAATTAATTTATAATGGACGAAAAAATAATAAAGAATAGTAAAAAACATATCTGTTTTGTTTCTTTAGGACATATTTCTTCTAACCCTAGATTAATAAAAGAAGCCTCTTTAGTAGCTAATCAAGGATATAAAGTATCTATAGTAGCTGTATATATTTCAAAAGAAACAGTACCATTTGATGAAGAGTTAATACAAAAAAATCCTACTTGGAATACTTTTATTTACCCTTTTTATAAAAAAAAAGGAGGGTATATTATCGGTACTTTCTTGCATCATTTGTTCAAACGTATTCAATTATCTAATTACTCTATAATTGCAAGTTTAAGCAATCTTACTGCTTTATGGTTTCCTATCTACCGTTCTTTAAAATCTATAAAAGCTGATTTGTATGTTGCTCATCATATTGCTATGTTGCCTTTAACTACTCAAGCTGCTGAAAAAAATAATGCAAAGCTAGGTTTTGACATAGAAGATGCTTACAGTGTAATGACAGAAAGTATAGATAAAAGTATAGTAGATATAGAAAAAAAATATCTTTCAAAAGTAGATTACCTCACTTGTGCTAGTCCTTTGTATATAGATTTTTATAATGAATGTTATCAAAATTTATCTCAAATAACACCTATTTTGAATGTTTTTGAAGATTTGGAAGAGCAAGACAAAAAAGAATATAAAGATCGAAAAAATATAAATAATCTATCTCTTTATTGGTTTTCTCAAACAACAGGAAAAGGCAGAGGAATCGAACAAATTATTGAAGCCTTAAATATATTAGATAGAAATGATATAGAATTACATTTGAGAGGTAATGCAAGCCAAGACATCAAAAACTATCTTTTAGAAATAGCTAAAAACAAAGAGATAAGGCAAAATATTTTTTTTCATGAAATTGTCTCAAATCAAGAACTTCCTATAAGAACAACTGAACATGATATTGGACTTGCCTTGGAAACAGGGTTTAGTGTAAATAATGAATTAGCCATTTCTAATAAAATTTTTCAATATATAAATAGTGGATTGGCTATTATTACCTCAAAAACTAAAGGACAGTCATATTTGATAAAAGAAAACAAAGAAATAGGCTTCTTAATAGATATTGATAATACAAAAGAGCTTGCCCAAAAAATTCAAATTTTGGCAGATAGTAAGAAAAATAATACGGAAGAGTTAGAAAGTATGAAAATAGCTGCTAAAAATCTATCGAAAACAAAATATAATTGGAATAAAGAAGGACAAAAGTTTATCTCAGTTATAGAAAAGACGTTGAGTTAATACCATACAAATGAAAAATTTACTTATTATTTCTCCAAATTTCCCTCCTAATAATGCTGCTGATATGCACCGTGTTAGACAAGGTGTAAACTATTGGAGAAATTTCGGTTGGAATCCTATTGTTGTAGGAGTAAAACCTCATTTGACAGAATATCCTAAAGAAGAGGTTTTACTTAAAACTATTCCTCAAGATATAGAAACTCATCATGTAAATGCTTTTGATGCAAAATATACACGAAAAATAGGTTTGGGTGATTTGGGATTGCGTTCTTTGTATTTTTATCGTAAAAAAGTAAACCAAATCATTAAACAAAAACAGAAAGAAGGAAATCCCATAGAACTTATCTATTTTTCTACGACTATGTTTCCTGTCTGTGTTTTGGGAGCATATTGGAAAAAAAAGTTTGATATTCCATATATTATCGATATGCAAGACCCTTGGCATTCAGAATACTATGAGAGTCGTCCCAAACATGAACGTCCTCCGAAGTACTGGTTTTCGTATCGCTTGCATAAGTTTTTAGAACCTATTGCTATGAAAAAAGTGAACGGAATCGTTTCAGTTTCGGAAGGGTATTGTAAAACTTTGCAAGAACGTTATCCAGCTACTATTACATCTCAAAATTGTATTACACTTCCCTTTGGTGCTTTTGATAAAGATTTTGATGTCGCAAAGAAAATAAAATTTGAAAATACTTTTTTTGATAAAAAAGATGAGTTCATAAATCTTGTCTATATTGGAAGAGGGGGACATGATATGAAAACGGCTGCAAATGTTCTTTTCAGAGCTATAAAAAAAGGAATAGATGAAAACTCTGCTCTTTTTCAAAAATTACGGTTATTTTTTATTGGAACAGATTACGCTTCTAAAAATCCTTCTGCTACTATTTTTCCTATCGCAAAAGAAAATGGAATAGAAAATCTTGTAGAAGAATTTCCTGCTAGAATACCTTATTTCGAAACATTACGCTTGCTCTCAGAAGCAAATGGATTATTAATGTTTGGTTCTATAGACAAAAATTATACAGCTTCAAAACTCTACCCTTATATTCTTTCGGAAAAATCTATTTGTGCTATTTTTTATGAAAAGAGTAGTGCTGTTACTATTTTGCAAAAAACAAATGCAGGTATAGTTATTCCTTTTGTAGAAGAACATTATACACAAGAAGTAATAGAAGAAGCCTATCAACTATTTACCAACTATTTAGAAAACTTAGAAGAAAAACCAAAAACAGACTGGGAAGCCTTCGAACCCTATACAGCAAGAGAAATGACACGAAAACAAGCTGAATTTTTTGATAAGGTAATAGAAAAATCATAAACAAATGAAAAAATTAGCACTAATAACTACACATCCAATTCAGTATAATGGTCCTGTTTTTAAGTTGCTCTCAGAGAGAAAGAATATAGAAATATGTGTTTTTTATACATGGGGAAAAGATGCTCTAAAAGACAAATTTGATGAAGGGTTTGGTAGGAAAATAGAATGGGATATTCCTCTTTTAGAAGGATATAATTATCAGTTTTTGGAAAATGTAGCACAAGATAAAGGTTCACATCATTTCAAGGGAATTGATAACCCAACAATTATTGAAGAGATAAAAAAATATAACCCTAATGCAATTTTAGTTTTTGGTTGGAGTTATAAAAGTCATTTAAAAGTTATTCGATATTTCAAAAACAAAATTTCTATTTGGTTTCGTGGTGATTCTCATTTGTTAGATGAAATTTCATTTCCAAAAAAAATAGCTCGTAAAATCTTTCTCACTTGGATTTATTCTCATATTGATAAAGCATTTTTTGTAGGAACAAATAATAAACACTACTACAAATATGCAGGAGTAAGTGATAAAAAACTAACCTTTGTGCCACATGCTATCGATAACTCTCGTTTTACATCAACAGAAGAAAATACAGAGTTAGCAAAAAAATGGAGAGAAGAATTGGGAATAAAAGAAAATGAATTAGTATGGCTTTTTGCTGGAAAGTTTGAATCTAAAAAATCTCCCTTATTACTTTTAGAAGCATTTGTTCAAAAAGAAAAAAATAATATAGAGCATTTGGTTTTTTTAGGAAACGGAGAGTTAGAAAATGAATTAAAACAAAAAGCAGAATCCTATCAAAATATTCATTTTTTGCCTTTTCAGAATCAATCCAAAATGCCTATCGTTTATCTTTTATGTGATGTCTTTATACTTCCCTCAAAAGGTGCAGGCGAAACATGGGGATTAGCAATAAATGAAGCTATGGCAGCCAAAAAAGCTATTATAGCAAGTACAAAGGTAGGTTGTGCAATAGATTTAATTCAATCAAATAAGAATAATAATAAAAATGGGTTTATTTTTCAAAGTGAAAATATAGAATCTTTAAAAGAAACTATGAATAAAATCAAATCCCAAAGACAAGCCAAAGAAATGGGAGAGGTTTCGTATCAAATTATTCAAAATTGGTCGTTCGAAAAAATAGCCGAAACTATAGAAAATAGTTTTGACTAAATTTTTTAATCCTCAACGAAGTATAAAATTAAACTCGTTTGCCAATCCATTTACAGACTGTATAGACAAGTTGGTCATAATCGACAGGTTTTACAATATAATCATTTGCTCCTGCTTCAAAACACTCTTGTTTGTCTTCTTCTTGTGCTTTTCCTGTAATTGCAACAATAGGAAAGTGTTTTAAGTCTTCATCTTGACGGATAATTCGCATCGCATCAAGTCCATTCATTTCTGGCATAACCGAATCCATCAAAACCAAGTCTATATCTTCTTCACGAAGCATATCAATGGCTTGCTGACCGTTCATGGCTTCCAAAATCTGTGCTTCATACGTTTCTAAAGCCGATGCAATCACAAAAATATTACGAATATCATCATCGACAACCAAAATTGTTTTGTTTTTGATGAGCTTTATTGCTTCTTCTTTGCTTATTTCTTTGATCGATTCATCTGTACTTTTATACTCTTCTACATCATCATCGTCATCTCCATTTATATCTTCATTGATAGAATTCCGAGTAAGTGAACGAGGAGGAACATCTCCTTCTAACTTTTCTTCTTTTTTGCCTTTATTGGTTTTGTTGTTATTTTCTTTTTTGGGAAGTAACTCTTCTAGTTCTTTATCAACTTGAATTTCTGCCAATAATGACTCTGCAAGTTCTGCAGTACGTGTTTTTTCTTTAGGTGTTTCTTTTTCGATTTCCTCCTCCATTCTATGTAGAAACAAAGCGACTTCTTCACGCAATTTCTCATCTGTATCTCTTGTTTTTAAGATAATACTCTGAGCAGCTTTTCGAAGGTTTGTTTCTTCATCATGTGAAAGTGTCTTGCCAGTGTAAATAATGACAGGAATATTTGAGTGATTTTCATTTATGTATTTACAAACTTCTTGACCACTTCCATCTTTTAGCCCCAAATCTACAATAGCACCATCAAAAGTTCCATGTTCTATGGCATCAATAGCTTCTTTTTGGCTTTTTACTCCTGTTACTTTTACATCATCACCAATGATAAGTTCTTTTATAGCTTCCATTTGTGATTCATCATCCTCAACTACTAATAGTTCTTTTACTTTCTTTTGAGAAAGACGAAGCATATCTGACATAGCCGTTTTCAAAACATTTTCATCAATAGGTTTTTGAAGGAAACCAAATGCACCCGTAGAAAGTAAATCATTATCCTTATCTCTAGCCGAAATAATTTCGATAGGAATATGACGCAGTTCTTTATATGACTTTAGTTTTTTCAAAACGTCTGTTCCATCAATATCTGGTAACCCTAAATCCAAAATAATTCCACTTGGTTTGTATTGCATTGCCAAATCAATTCCCTCTTCGCCACTTTGAGCAATGAGTGTTTTGATATTTTGAGAATGTAGCACTTCGGCCATACTTTCAGCAAACTGAACCTCGTCTTCAATAATTAAAATAACACTATCATTTTTGAGAATATTATTTCTATCATCTTCAATATCTTCTCTAATGAGCTTTCTAGGCAAACGTTTTTGTGCAGAAGGTTTATTTTTTCCAGTTTCTAAATTCTTTACCACAACAGTTACTCGGTCTTCTTTTTCGGCTAATTCTTCATCTAATCTTTTTGGTAAAATGATTGAAAAAGTACTTCCTGTTCCTGCTTCTGAATCTAGTTCAATGTGTCCTTGCAATAGTTTGGTAAGCTCTCTAGCAATGGAGAGACCTAAGCCTGTTCCACCGTATTCTCTTGAAGTTGTTCCATCAGCTTGTTTGAAGGCTTCAAAAATAACTTGTTGTTTGTCTTTCGGAATTCCAATTCCTGTATCTATAATACTGTATCGATAATAATCTTCATCATGGTCGGTGATAGATAATTTGACTTGTCCTTTTTTGGTAAATTTAAAGGCATTGGATAAGAAATTTCGTAAAATCTGTGCCAGTCGCTCCTTATCACTATATATATACGATTTGGTTTTGTCTTCTGTAATAAATCTAATTCCTTTTTCTTGTGCAATTCCTTGAAACAAATCGTTCATATCTGTAACAATTTCTTTGTTGGCAAACTCCACAGGATTAATGACCATTTTACCAGCCTCAATTTTAGAAAGGTCAAGAATATCATTGATTAATCTCAATAATTCCCCACCCGATTTATAAATAATCTTGGCTTTTTTGACATCTTTTTCTATCAATGTATCTTTCTCATTTTTGGAAAGCATTTTAGAAAGCATGATAATAGAATTAAGAGGAGTACGAAGCTCGTGTGACATATTTGCCAAAAATTCTGATTTGTATTTGTTCGATAATTCTAGCTGTTCGGCTCTTCTGTCTAGTTCTTCTTTTGCTAAAATTAGACTTTCATTTCTACGACGTAACTCTTCTGATTTTTCTTGTAATTCGCCTTGCTGAACTTCTAGTCTTGCATTTGCTTGTTCGATTTCCTGCGCTCTTGCTTGTGCGCTTCTTGTAGCTTCTTCCGAAGTCGCTAAAAGAGCTTTGATTCTATCCGTTTGAAGAACAGAATAAATATAAGTTACGACAGTATTGGCAGCTTGTTGTAAAAATTCTTGTTTTAATTGTGTGAAAGGTTCAAAAGATGCCAATTCAATCACTCCATACAATTCATATTCAAAGACTAAAGGAAAAGCATAAACATGTGTTGGTGGCTCTTCGACTGTTCCTGTTGATAAGGACATATCTTGTCTTCTGATATTTTTTAATAGAATTGGACTTCTTTCTAAAGCTACTTGTCCGACCAAACCTTCTCCAATTTTGTATTCATTCGATAATCCAGAACGTTCTGTAAAGGCATACGAAGCATTTAGTTTTAATTTTGAAGAGTAATTATCAACCAAATACATCACACCTTGTGCTGATTCGGTATAACGAGAAATAAAATTGATTGCTTTTCGGCTAAGTTCTAATGAAAGAAGATTTCCAGAAAGTTGTTGGGCAAGTTGATTGATACCATCTTTTATCCAATTTTGTTCGAAAGTTTCGACTTTATTTGTTCTCAAACTCTCTGTCATCAGTTGTAGTGCTGCACTTAGTTCGTCTTCTTCACCTCGTTCTTTTACATTAGCTGTATAATCTCCTTTTGCGATAACTTGTGCTTGATTGATAATACTTTTAAAGTTTTCAATCATTTGATTAATTGAAATGGCTAAAAGGTCATTTGAGCTTTTTACTTCAATTTGCCTTGATAAATCTCCTTTTGCAATATTATTAGTAATATTAGAAACTTCTCTCAAATTCTCAACTACTTTTTTAACTGAAGAATAAATACTTTCTTCTGATTCTGTACTGGTAAATTTCATTGTTAAATCTCCTGCCGAAACCCTACGAGCCACTTCTGCAATATCAGAAGGCTCTCCACCAATCTGTTTACGAGTATTTCGAACAATAAAAAAGGCTACCAAAATACTGACAATAATCGAAACTAAGGTAAAACCAATAATCAAACGACTAGAATTAGTATAAATTTCTTCACTTCGTTTGGCTGCTTCTCTTGCATTTTCGAAGTTATCAAAAATGATTTGATTAAGTGTTTGGTTACTTGATTCGAAAGCTAAAAATGAGCGTTCACGTAGTTTTTCTTTTGCTTCTTCTTTATTATTATATCTTGAAAGTTGTTTTATTTTTTCACTTTCCTCTAAATATTTTTTATAATCATCTTGAAAGAGTTTGAAATTATTTTTATTCTGTTTGAGGTCTTTTAAGTCTGGATTGTCTTCTTGTTTCTTTTCGGCAATTCTATCCGTTAATATACCTTCTCGTTCTTCAAGAAGAAGTTTGTAGTTTTTTTCGCTACGAGAAATATTTTCTTTATCTAATCGCATCAAACCTTCATATTCTGACATTTCAATTTCTGAAAGGGCAAAAATATGCTGTTGCTGACGTATCATGTGGTCAGAAGTATTGGCACTAATGGTCGATATTTCATAGATACTCGGCATCCAATTTTCACTAATCTCTAATGCAACATCTTGCACTTGAGAGAGCTTGAAAATCGCAAAAAGATTGACTGCAATAGACAGAACAAGGATAAGGGAGAAACCTCCAATAAGTTTTGTGGATAAACGCTCAAACATTGGATTTACTGTTTTTTATGAAAAAGGCTAGTTAAATAACCTATTGATTTCGATTTATTTTTTCTACTCACTTTTATTTTCTAGCTATAATTTACTACTAATTTAATCAAAATAGCAAACATAAAGCCTTTTATAGTCAGAATAAGATTAAAATAGTTTGTCTTTCGACGAATCGGAATTTTTAATCGGTTGGTTTTTTTATACTTGTAGAAAAAGGTAAGTTATTTTCTCTACTTCTACATTATTTATCCATATTCAAAAAACACAATACAAAATAAAGCCACCAAAAAGTATAGAGAAAGGAAATAATAGACGAATATAAAGAGGTTTTAAAATATCAGCTGCTTGAGTTGCGTAATTATGATGATATTTTCGTGGTACAAAATAAAGAACAAAAGATGTTCCGAGCATAAACCAACCTAATAGCTTAAAAAACTCTGGATAACGACAAAAATCTGCATACAGAATCATGGCTATGGCAGGAATCATTCGAATAGTAATTTCAGCATAATTTATAAAATTAGTGCTTCCAGCTTTTCTTAGTGTTGCTCTCGCTATTTTGGGAGTAAAAAGCATTAAAAAACCTACTGAAATTAAAAATATTCCGAAAACTACAACTGTCCATTTAGCAAATAGTGTAAGCATAATTAATTTTTCTTTTTAAAAAACTGAAAACCCCACGCAATAACTAAAAAGCCTATTCCAGTAAGAGGAGGAGGAAGAATTTTTGAAATAATTCCGATTATAATCATTGCAATAGCAATAAGAACAAGTAAAATACTGACAAGGTTAAGTTTTTGATTTTGTGTCATAAGGTAGTATTTTTTTATGAGAAGTGACTATTTAGTTTCGGCTATAATTACCCCAAAAATTCCGTCTATTTGTTGCCATTTTTGGGAAGGTAAATAGGTTTTTGAAACAAAGCCATCTAAATACAGCGCATTTTTACAGTCTTTTTGTTTGAAGAAAATAGCCAAATCATAAAAATTAATCTCTTCTTTAGACATAGCAAAAAGAATATTTCCATTTGGCAAAACTCCTACTCCGTTTCTGATATGTAGATTTGAAGAACCTTTGCCGAATTTTGAATGTATTTTTCCTTCAATCAAAAGCATAGGTCCTGATTGTGTGGCGTATTTTATATTTTGAGTAGTGCCTTTTTTTAGGAAGTCTTTTGTAGTACAAACAACAGCCTTATTTCCTTTTGTTAGATAGAAAACTCCATTTGGCTGCATATAAAAATTTCCATATCCTTTTTGAACAGTATCTATTTCAAAGAGTCTTTTTTCATTTTGTATAAATAATCCTTGAGGTGATAAATCTCGCTTGAACATCCCTCCATTCATTGCAAAGACTAATTCTTTATTCTGTTTTTGAAGTGATTTTTTCAGAATCCCAAAGTTTTCATAGTTTTTCCCTGCTGAATCTTTCCAATAAAAATCTAGTTGTTGATCAGTTGGATTTACTTCATAAATCAATAGTCTTGATTCATCTATTTTATAGATATTGTCGTATTGTTTTGTTTGATGCTCTGTTTGTGTTTGTGTAGTTCCTATTTTGTGATAAATAATAAAGCTGGTCAGAATAAGGAGTAAAATAATGATAGAAAGTAAAATTTGTTTTTTCATAGAAAATAGTTTTGAATATATATGTTGATATGGCTATTGAAAACAAAAAAAACTCTAAAAAACATTATTCCTTTCCTTTTTATGGAAATCAAATAGCATTTTTTAGAGTTTTCCTAAAGTATTAAATTCTAAATTGTTGGCTAAAAAATAATTTATTTATCATCATTATTTTCTTCCATTTCAGTTTCTAAATCTACAATTCCAATTTCTTCGATAGTTCCATCTGGTTGTACTTCGTGAATTGTACCTGATTTGACAATCATTTCTTTTTCCTCTCCTTCAGCAGCATACGTCATGCAACTTACAGTTTTGTCTTCATTGAGTTTACAAGTTACTTTTTCTTCTTGCGTAAAGCCGTCTTTCGAACCTCTAATATAATATTGCATATTTTGTTCTGCAATCGGAATACCTGTTTCATCAAAAGTAACTAATTTGGTAAATTGAAAAATAGAACCATCATAACCATAAAATAATAGTGCTGTAATTCCTTCTGGCATATCAGCCAATTTTCCAATCAAATACAAACGATTTTTTCCATTTGGTTCGACCATTACTCTCTCTCCTATTCCATTATAAATATTGAAATACTTATTATAAGTAGTCATTGATACTGGAGAAAATGATTTTGCATTTGATTTTTCACTCAAATCATAAGGCGTTTTTACGTCCTTGATTTTCTCTACAAACTCAGCAAAGTCTTCTGCTGCAACAGTATCTTTTAGGTGTAATGCTTTTCTGTTTTTGTCTTTGCTGGCATCATAGACGTTTTTATCATCTACGGCAATCGTTTTTGATTTATCTTTATAAGGGTTTTTATTTCGTTGTGCAAAAGAAATAGTTGAGATAAAGAAAAAAGCACAAGCAAAAATGAATAATGAGTAAATATTAAAATGTTTCATGAGTCTTGGTGTTAAATACACAAAATAAAAAAATGACTAAAAAGTAAATTTTAGAAAATAGGTTGAAAAATAATGAGTACAAGCTATGAAGTTGTTTAAAATGCACTAAAATACCAACAAAGGCTGTGATATTTTTTCATAGAATTGGGGTTTGCAAACTCAATTCTATGAAAAAATGGTTATTCTTAAAACAAGTTCTATTTTAAAACTCTCAAAAGACAATTCTTGTTTTGAAAATACTTATTTTAGGTAAGAATTAATCAAAAATATAGTTTTCTTTTGAATCTGTTTTGGGTAATAGAATTTCTTTATTTTCTCAAATTCTTCATATCCTATCTTTAGGTTGTCCCAAAATCTTACCAAGTTTTGATATTTGAGATAAAACTTTTTATATAAAATGAAAAATACAAATTAATATCAACTCGGAGTTATACTTGTTGATTATCAGTGTTGTAGTTGTATTACTCTTGATTATCTACAAGATAATTTTCTAGTTCTAAAAATCCAATTTCTAAAATACTTCCATCTGTTTGTATTTGATGGATTTTTTCTGATTTGGGTGTCATTGTACCTTCTTTTTCGGTGTAATTGATACAACTGATTGTTTGGTCGGAGTTGATTTGACAACTTGTTTTACCTTCTTGAGCAAGTCCATCTTGAGAGCCTTTTATATAGTATTGAACGTTTTTTGTAGCTATTGGTGTTCCTGCGTCATCAAAAGTAATAATTTTGGTAAACTGAATACTTGTTCCTTCAAAAGAATAAAATAAAAGAGCGTGTATTCCTTTTGGCATATTATCTAACTTTCCAACCAAATAGAGTTTATTATTATCTGTTGGTGCTAATACAATCGTTTCGTTTATTCCATTTGTGATAGTAAGGTGCTTTTTATATGTATCCATAAAAAGGCGAGAATATAATCTACAATCTGATTTTTCATCTATAAGAGAAGGATTTTTAATTGTTTTTATTGAGTTTACAAATTCTAAAAAATCTCCTTTTGAAATTGTATCTTTCAAGCACAGTGTTTTTCTCTTTTTGTCTTTGCTGCCATCATAGACATTTGATTCATCTATAATAATTGTTCTCTCTTTGTTTTTTTTGTATGGATTTGTATTTCGCTGTGCAAAAGAAAGTGTTGAGATAAAAGAAAATAGAAAGACAGAAAACAATAAAAATACGAAGGAAGAAACTGTTTGAATTTTCATTAATTGGAAAGTTAAGTAGTCAAATAAGTAAGCAGGAAATAATACCGAGTTTATATTTCCGTATGCACTTTGTTTTAACTAAAACCTTACCAATAATTTGTACTCAGAATATTTTTTTTAATTATTTTTTACATTTCATAAAATCTAAACTCTACCTTTATTATTCTCATCATCAAATAAGGAAATGTGCTGATTTAAAGACATTGCTTTTTGCAGGTCATCGGCAGAATCTACTTGATAGGATAAGTCTTCTAACTCATCCAATAAATGCAAATCTATATCTTCTTCAGACTGAATTGGCTTTGTTCTTTGTTCTATATCTTGACTGGTATTTTGTTCTTGTAAGTCATTCAGACGGTACATAATTCCCTGTAACTGCAAACGACGTTCTTTTTGAAATTTGATATTTCTCAAACGCTTATTAATTTTTTTGAAACTATTATTACGCATTTGAGCTACTCTAATATTTTTTTCTGCTGTTGAAATAAGCTGCAAGCCCATTTCTATATTTTCTTCATCCAATTCTTTGTAAAAGTCATTTTCTAAAATATAAGAAGTCAGATTATTTGCATTTTTAAACTCATAAATAATTATTGCACTTGGCATTTTGGCAATCTCAAAAGCACTTCTGACATAATAAATAGACTTATAAATTTCTTCCAAACTCTCCTCCAATTTTTCAGTAAGCATAACTCCATTTTCTAACATAGAATTATTCTTTATAATCAAATCGTCTAGTCTTGCTATGGTCGAATCGGTAGGTTGATTGTTTGGCTCTTCTTTAATTTTAATAGGATTTTCTTTTGTTTTATTAGCTTCTTGAAAAGAAATAGGAGCAATTTTTTTGTCATTATCTTTTGTCTTGATATGCTTGTTATAAATCTTTGAATACGTATCTTCCAAAACACCCAAAAACTCCTCAAAGTCGCCTTCTAAAAAGAAACGATATTCTATTTCAATACGTTTTCCTCGTGTATCTGTAATGACACATTTTGTTTCTGGATGAAAATCTTGTGTGTGTGTATTCGGACGTTCGAAAAGTATGGTTGCTACTTCTCCTCTTCTTCTTCGGTATCTGCGATGTCTTTGTCTTTCTATGAGTTCAATTTTTTTGATGTCTTTCAAATCTACTCGTACCGAATCATTATTTGCTCCTCGTCTAATTTCTAAATATTTGTTGGTCAAACGAATGGCTTTTATTTGCTTTGTCCAATATTCTTTTACTAATGGAATCAGAATCGAAACAGCCACAAAACACAATAAAATCTTAAAAAAAAGAGGCATCCAAATCATACTGTACGCAAAAGTAAGCCCCATAATGAGTTTTCCTATAAAAATATTACTCATTGGACGCATTGTATCTAATTCATATACAGCATCTTTCAAATAGGTCGAAGTATAAGGTGAATCATAATTCGGAAGATACGGATTACTCTCATTTTTCTTAGAAGGGTTCAAATCATTTATAAAATCTTTCATACTCTATTTATTTCTTTTACCTAGACTTTATTGGATTTACTTAGTTAAAGTTATTCAGTTATGTCTAAGAAATTTAAAGGAAAAGGACTTGTTATTATTCTCCCAAACTAATTTTTTATTAGATATTATATCTAGGAGTTTAGTTTTCTATTAGCTTTTTGGTATTTCTTATCAAGAGAAATATCTTTGCTTAATCAATTTTATTCTTGTTTTATTTCAATACTTAATATAGCGATTTATTTTCAAAAATGATATTAATTTTCACTTTTTTGATAAAATAAATTGGCAAAGAGCCTATTAATTATTACGCTATCAGACTTGGATAAGTTACCTACAATCTAATTATACTTATGCTTTTTAAAACTCATTATTGTTTTGAGGGAAAACAGTCGTTTTTTTTGATAAAATTTAATTCCAAAAAATAATATTTTTCAATGTTCTCAAAAGAGGATAAACAAGCCAAGAAAAGGCAATTCCATATTTCAAAAAGTTATTCATTTTTATTTTCTCTAAAACAAATCCTATCAAAATACATAAAAAAGGATAAATAATAGCCAAAAAACGTTCTGCGTCTATTTTCATTCCTGCTCGGCTCAAAAGCATTCCAATCAAATAGGTACAAGTTATCCAAGAAAGAAAAATAATAAATCTTATATTTTTATTAGTTTCTGATTTTACTTCCTTAATGAAAAAAAAGTTAATGCTAGAACAAGAAGAACAAGCCGAATATCTAAAAAAATTGTAGGAGGAAAAAACCAACAACTCAAAATATCTCCATAATTCAGACATTCTTCTAAAAAAGTACGTAAAGCAAGGTTATAAATTAGACTTTATTACGATAATTTTTGATAGGTTATTCTTGTCTTTACCCTTAAATTATGAATACCACACGCAATTTCCATGACTTGGTCTCTTACCTCTTCTCCCCACAATCGGATTTCATCTAAGACAATTCTAAGTCTTTTTACTCCTGCTATGCTGTGTTCTGCACGTACTCTACGACTAGACTTTTTACTATTTTCAGCCTTGTCCTGCTCCGATAATTCTTTTCCTCTAGGCTTTTTTTTGGGTTGCTCAATAAGGACACCTTTAGGTCTATGACCTTGATAACCAGTATCTTGATGAAGAATAGTTCCCTCAGGAAAGGTAATATCATCTTCTTCTAATAAACGTTTATCGTGTACTTTTCCTGTTTCTGTATCTCCTAAAAAAACTACCTCTTGATGTTTATCTGTAACTAAAGTATTTTTTATAGTGTGCTTTTTTTTTTCCACTATATACTTCTTTTTGAGCTTTGTAATCGGAGGGACGAGGAATTTCACGTTCGCTTCCATCTACCCATAACTCTAAGGCTTTACCTGCTTCTTCAACACGATCTGCAAGTTTTATTGTCCATTCCGATTCATTTCTTGCAGGCAATACATTAATTTTTCTTAAACTTTCTTTTAAAATGGGAAGAAGGCTGTTAATCCATTGATTAACTTTTCCTTGAGAAACATCAAAAGTAAGAGCTAAAGATTCCTGTAAAGGGTTGTTTTTCAAGTAGTAAAGGATAAAAAAAAGTTTCATTTCACTACCTTTTAGTTGTATTTTTGCGTGTTCTCGGAAGGTGGGCTTATTTCTAGCCTTTCCTTTGAGGTCATAATACATATAATGTTTTTCCCAAAGTGGAGAAAAAGTAGCTAATAACTCATCAAACTCTTTGATAGTCAAGCTAGTAAGAGCCATAAAAGGCTTTTCTTTTTTACGTAAGTTAGGTAAATCAATCATAAAGTAAGGATAAAATGACCGCTAATATAATAAAATTTACGTTTTAAAGTCTATTGTATCAAAACCTCCATCTGTCTTGATTTTGGCATGAATCCACCATAAAAAAATGGGTAAAATAGAGGAAACTGAAAAATAAACTAAAGGCTTGAAATAATGATTTTGATAAAGAGTCTTTATTTTTTTTCTTCATTTTCAAATAAATATGGAATTACATAAAATAAAACAATTCCACTATTTATTCCAATCACAAAATAAAGTCCTGCATTTCGCATAGCACAAAAAAGCAAACCAAATAAATAAAACAATAGGTGTTTTTTGTGGTAAAATGCCCAAATACAACCTATCAAAAAAAGCAAAAAAGGAGCTTCTGACCATACAAAATGATGAATCAAATAAATAGGAGTAGCAGAAACAAACGCAAAAATAAGCCACCATTTTGTACTCGCTTTTTGAAATAACTTTTCAATCAAATCAAAATAAAAAACATAACTTCCTAAAATGTAAAGTAAATTCAGACTAAACGCACTATTAAATGAACATTTTGGTAAAAAGTTGTTCAGCATAGCTTGTATTCCAATTAATTTTATTCATCATTTTTTTAGTGCTAAGTTTAGTTTCATACATTTTAGCAGCATTTAGTATTATTTTTCTGACTAGTGCTAAATTATGAACTGAATTGTCTTTTCGGTTTCTTTTTTCGTCTTCTTTTAAAATAACGTCTAGTTGCCAATGTAATTTATTTTCTATTGCCCAATGCCCTCTAGCTAATTTATAGGCTTGTTTTGCACTCAAATTTTTAATACTTGAGATATAATAGCGTATATGTTCTCCTCGTAATGAGCTATTTGTAGTTAATTTTATTAAAGTTACTAAACCTAACCAATTAGCTAGATTTTCTATCCATTTACAGTTTGAACTTACCTCTACTTTATATTCTACTACTTGATTAGCACTTGCTGACCAATCTTGTGTCTCAAATATATCATCAGCCTTTTCTACTTTAAAAGTAAGCTCTGTTTGCTCTAAAAGATGTTTTTGGTTTCCTTTTAGGGCTAAAAAATAATCTCCTTCTTTCTCTATAATCTGTTGAGCAATCGCTTGTTGTGTTCCCATAGCATCTAAAGAAACAACATATCCTTTCAAATAAAGCATTCCTAAAAGAGCTGGAATAGCCGTAATTTCATTACTTTTTTCTTCTACTTGAACCTGTCCTAAACTCAAACCTAGTTCACTAGCAACAGCACTAACTAAATAAATCCCCGTTTTACTACCCCGAAGAGCTTTTCCATCCACACTAATTTGCTGATAAGGTAAACCTAAATCTTTAATGCAAGCTGAAATCCAATCCATAAAACAACTATTAAAAAAAGCACTATCTAAGTGTAAAAAAACTCTACGTATAGTATCATGGGAAGGAATTCCGTTAGGCAAACGTAGAAAATTTTGTAAAAATTCCTTTTTCTCAATACCAAAATCGGCTATTTCTTCATAACCATCTGCACCATGAAAAATAGCACATACACTTAAAAGCAAAATATCCTGCAAATTGTGCAAGTAATTTTTATTTTGCCTACGAAAATCAGGAACTTCTGATAAATAAGAGCTTAAACTGACCATAAAAGAGAAAAAATTAAAAGTGAGAACGAAAATTAACTCTTTTTTATTAATTTTATAGTGCGTTTAGTCTGGAAATTTATGGTTGTAGTGTACTTTTAGGTCTAAAATACTTAATTTTTGATTTTGGTGTTTTTCTCTAAATTTTTCTACCATTGATTTACTAATTAAGGTCATTGTAAGGCTTAAATTAACAAAATTAGTTAGATTTTTTTCTTTGTAATTTTTAAAATCAGATAAACCAAAATATTGTTTAGCATCTCTAAAATCAAATTCGATTTGAAAACGTAATCTATAATATTTTACAGGGCATGTTCATAAAAATCTTTTGTGTTCAAATAATTCGTACACATTCTTGTATTTGTGAGCTAAATCTTCTCTTAGTGCTGTTAGATTTTCTGGTTTCTGGGCTTCTAACAAGTTTGTAGCCATTGTTATGCAAACTGCTATAAATCTACTTTGATTTTCATTTCTAGTTATTAAATTATCTTCTCCCATTTGTGTATCTCTCGTATTATGATGTACTTCTATTATCCAATGCTCTCTTATAGCCATAAATAGCTCTAAAAAATTAATTTGATTAAGTGTCAAATTAGTTACCCAGTAACTTTTTTCTTTGCTTTTTTTCTGTGTTTTAGTATTTTTTCTATCTCTTTCCACTACTATCAATGTTTTGACTTCTGTTTTAGAGCCTGTTCGAGTTTTTATTTTTTATTTCTTTTAGCTCCTTTGTTTATGAGATTCAAAATCATAGCTAAATACACAAATGCCTTTGCAGATTTTCTTGTTTTTTCATAATCTACTTTTAGTCTTCGGTTCTGATTGAGCCACGCAAATGTTCTTTCTACAACCCATCTTTTGGGTTGTGGAACAAATGCTTTATCATCTTTTTTTTCTCTTCTTGGACTATTGACAATTTCCACTTGCACTCCTGTTTGACTAAATATTTCAGTAGCCAAAGCCCCACTTCTATACCCTGCATCAGCAAGAATTTTGAAAAATGGTCTGCCTCTAAACTGAGCTAAATACGACAAATAAGCAAGTTGATTTACATCGGCTTGATTGGCTGGACTAATCTCTAATTCTAGTAAATTTCCTTGCGTATCTACTAAAATATGCCGTTTCCGTCCTTTTTTGAGCTTATAGCCGTCCACTCCTATCGCCTCTCCTCCATAAACACTCTGAACACTTTGAGAGTCTATACAACCCAAAGAAGGTCTTGGATTTCTACCTTGTGCTATACGTTCCCTTCTAACAAGCTTATCTAACAGCTTTTTATACCAACCTGTCTGCTGCCACTTACTGAAATAATCATACAAGCTACTCCAAGGAACACCATAACTACTAGGAAGCAAACGCCAACTGCTACCTGAACGAGTAAGATAGAATAGACCAGAAAATAAATTATACAAACTGTGTTTGCGTTTTCTTTTCAAATACGAAGAAGGTATAAATTTTTTCATATATTGCCAAAGAGCATCAGATAAATATTCATTAGTAAACATAGAAATTGATATTTTAATTAGTAACTGAAAATCAATTACTTAACTAATAAAAAAATCTGATGTTCTTTTTTTTTAAACTAAACTCGAACAGGCTCTTATTCCAACGTTTAGGTAATGTTTCTACATTTAAGGAATACCCAAAACCAGTTCGTATTTCCTCCCTTCCGTGTGCTTTTTCCCACGTTGTTTTCTCATAAGGAGTTGTTAAATTATCGTCAATATGCTTACACTCTTCTAAAAGAAGTTTTTGATTTGCCTTTACCTACATTAAATAAATACCTCCTTTTTTTGCAATCAAAACAGGTAATTCATCGCTTAAATGAAGAGCATCTAAGGTATATTTACCTAATAGACTTTAAAACGTAAATTTTATTATATTAGTGGTCATTTTATCCTTACTTTATGATTGATTTACCTAACTTACGTAAAAAAGAAAAGCCTTTTATGGCTCTTACTAGCTTGACTATCAAAGAGTTTGATGAGTTATTAGCTACTTTTTCTCCACTTTGGGAAAAACATTATATGTATTATGACCTCAAAGGAAAGGCTAGAAATAAGCCCACCTTCCGAGAACACGCAAAAATACAACTAAAAGGTAGTGAAATGAAACTTTTTTTTATCCTTTACTACTTGAAAAACAACCCTTTACAGGAATCTTTAGCTCTTACTTTTGATGTTTCTCAAGGAAAAGTTAATCAATGGATTAACAGCCTTCTTCCCATTTTAAAAGAAAGTTTAAGAAAAATTAATGTATTGCCTGCAAGAAATGAATCGGAATGGACAATAAAACTTGCAGATCGTGTTGAAGAAGCAGGTAAAGCCTTAGAGTTATGGGTAGATGGAAGCGAACGTGAAATTCCTCGTCCCTCCGATTACAAAGCTCAAAAAGAAGTATATAGTGGAAAAAAAAAGCACACTATAAAAAATACTTTAGTTACAGATAAACATCAAGAGGTAGTCTTTTTAGGAGATACAGAAACAGGAAAAGTACACGATAAACGTTTATTAGAAGAAGATGATATTACCTTTCCTGAGGGAACTATTCTTCATCAAGATACTGGTTATCAAGGTCATAGACCTAAAGGTGTCCTTATTGAGCAACCCAAAAAAAAGCCTAGAGGAAAAGAATTATCGGAGCAGGACAAGGCTGAAAATAGTAAAAAGTCTAGTCGTAGAGTACGTGCAGAACACAGCATAGCAGGAGTAAAAAGACTTAGAATTGTCTTAGATGAAATCCGATTGTGGGGAGAAGAGGTAAGAGACCAAGTCATGGAAATTGCGTGTGGTATTCATAATTTAAGGGTAAAGACAAGAATAACCTATCAAAAATTATCGTAATAAAGTCTAAAGTCCATAACTACATTTACCACTTTTTTTCTCAACTGTTTCGTCTGTTGCTAAAATATAGGTCCTATCTAACTTAAAATTCAAGTGAACAAAAAGAAGAATACGAATAGAAAGCCAATCAATTTCACAACTTAAAAAACGAAAAATAGTACGCAAGCTAAAATTACTATACCGACTCAGGCTACGAGTAGTAACTTTAAAACGAACACAAAACATACTATTGATCAAGCAATATAAAATGCTTATATTTGAACTTGTCATAGTAGTTTCTAAAATAACTTGAAATGAAATGATACTAGGAAGCATAAAAGTATATATTTTGGTCTGGTAACTTAAATATACAACCTTTTTTGTTTCCTTATTTTTTTAGCCTAAAATGTCACTCATATTGACTTCTGACTTCTAAAATCTGACTTCTTACTTGGTTTACCTTCCTTCATTTCCTTTATGAAAATAAATCACATCAGGTTTTTCTATATCAAAATCTTCAATTTGTAGTCTTGGAACGTTATCAAGTACAGTTTGAAGGTAATAAGGAGCATCATCAAATCCTGTATAAAAACCAAAACGAATTTGCAAAGTCCGAAAAGAAAAACGTTCATTATACATTCTAAGTCCAATATTATAGCCTTGAAAAATAGGACTTTTTGTAACCGAACTAGAAAAAGTAGCTACTCCAATATCAGCACGAGCAAAAAATGCCCATTTAAAATCTAAAAATCGCCAAGTCGTAAAAAATACACTTTCTGTTCCCAAAAATCCCACTTCCGTTCCTTTTAATTGGTCGTCGCTCATTCCCCAAATTCCTGTATTTCCATTGATATCAGTGTATTCTCTATCAAAACGATGAAAACCTTTTGTATAACGCCCCCTAACAAACTGCCTCAAACGCCACGTTCCCAAACACAATAGAGGAGTGAAATACGTAAATTTTGATTCAAAAACTCCTTGTTCAAATTCTTTTTCAGTGGTTATATATGAACCTAAAGCCAAAGAAGCACGAACATAACCTATTTTGTTAGTTTTTATGCCTTTACTAAGTTCTAAACCTGTATAATATCTAGTTTCAAGGTCTGTATTTGACTTTCCAAAAGTAAAAACAGCACGCCTACCAATAGGAATATCTTCCGTTCTACCAAAACCATAAATCATAAAATCTCTTTCATATTTACGAGTAGAAAGCCCAACACTCAAAAGCATTTGAGTTTGATTTTGATATAAAAGATTAGTGTCTGCACTTATTTCTGGACGATCTGTGTAATAATAACTTGTAAAACGAGCAGCCGTAATAATGGAAGTTCTACCTCCATTATTTATTTTTTTATTTTTGATAGGAAAAGAATATGCTCCCCATCCATCTGTAAGCAAATAGCTATAAAAAAAATTAGGTGTAATCGTATCACTTGACATTAGTGGAAGAGCCAACCAACGCCTATAACCAGCTTCTACACCACCTGCCCAACGCATATCAGGTGAAAGAAAACGACGTTCTAAGGCTGCATTATAACTTTTTCGTTCATACGTATTCCAATATTCAGCACTCAAAACAGAAAATGAGTTTCCTAAATAAGCCGATTCGAATTTTGCTCGGTGTCCAAAAGGTTGTTCAGAATCAGGGGAATACATCAATTCTCCTTCTACATTATGTCCAAAACCTAATAAATTTCGTTCTTGAAGTTGCATCCAGCCACTATTTAACCCAGATGCCCCTGCACTCGGAATAAGCGACCAAATATCATGAGTAATTACTTCAATATCGACGGTATCACTAACTTTTCCGTCTAGTTGTACTCTTTCTTTTACATAAATACGAGCATCTCCAATGGCTTTCAACTGCCTTAAAATTCGTTCTGTATCTTTTATTGAATTAGGATTTAACTTTTCGCCTTCTTCAAACAATAAATAACGCCTTTTTACTACACTGCTTTGTGTTTTGATATGAATTATGTTACCAGCTCTTTCTAACCAATTTCTTGTTTTGTGAAGTGTATCAGTTGCTTTTGCTCCAAAAACATCCAAAGTCAAAACATCTATATTTCCAATTATTTTTCCTTCTTGTTCTTTCCAATCTGGATAATGCAAAACATCAGCAGGAGGACAAAAACTTGGTTCTTTTTTCGAACTAATAACCCAACTGACTACTTCTTTTGTCCATTTTCGTTTTTCTGCCCAATTCTGAATTTTATCCGTAGTTGTGGTATCGTCTGTTTTCTCATAATAATCAGTTACTATTCTATCAATACTATCTAAAGTAATTGTTACAGAATAAGAAGGTGTATAAGGAGCTTTTTGAGCCTTACTTTTCTGAGAAAAATATACACAAGAAAGCACAATAAAAAAGGCTATTACTAGGTTTTTATAAAAAAAACATCTAAAAATAGAAACTAAAAAATACCAACAAGAAGCAAGACAACCGAAAAAAAAAGAATATAAAATATCTAAAGTTAGTCTAAAAAATGAAATTCTGTTTTCCTCTAAGTTGCTGTTAGATGGGTCAAAAACCAGTTGCTTATTCATAAATTTGGGAATAATAAGCCATTACAACTCAAAAAATGGAGGAACGTAGTTTGTTTTATATGATTAAATCATAACACTACTTAACTCTGTTCTCTTATATCAACATTATTAGTGAGATGAATGTTTTTGAATGGCTTTTTTTAAAAGCGTCGAATACCAAAAATGAATACATAAATTTTACCTAATTTTGTGTATTAAAGTAGCTGACACTTTCCAAATGTCAGAAGTAAATAGTAAACTATAAATCATGAGCAAATCAGTCAAAGATAAAGTTGTCATTGTTACAGGAGGAACTTCTGGAATCGGTAGAGCATGTGCAGAAGCCTTTGGAAGAGAAGGCGCAAAAGTAGTTATTACAGGTAGAAATGCCGAAAAACTAAAAGAAGCACAAACTTTCTTAGAAAATCAGAATATAGAAGTTTTGCCTCTTAGGTTAGATGTCAGTAAGGAAGAAGATAATAAAGAACTGGCAGAAAAGACGATTGAAAAATTTGGAAAGATAGATATTTTGGTAAATAATGCAGGAATTTCGATGCGTGCTTTATTTAAAGATTTAGATTTATCTGTTTTGAAAAGTTTGATGGATATTAATTTTTGGGGAACTGTTTATGCTACCAAATACTGTATTCCTCATATTATCAAAACGAATGGTTCTGTGGTTGGGGTTTCTTCTATTGCAGGTTTTAGAGGTTTGCCTGCTCGTACAGGTTATTCAGCTTCTAAATTTGCAATGCAAGGTTTTTTGGAAGCTCTGCGAACTGAAATGAAAGCCGAAAATGTACATGTTTTGATTGCTTGCCCTGGATATACATCTTCAAATATTCGAAATACAGCACTTTTACAGGACGGAAGTACACAAGGAAATTCGCCAAAAGATGAAGGAAAAATGATGACTTCAGAAGAATGTGCAAATCATATTTTAAAGGCTACCAAAAAGAGACAAAATATTTTGATTTTGACTTTACAAGGCAAATTGACTGTCTTTTTGAATAAATTATTTCCTTCTTTTATGGATAAATTGGTCTTAAATGCCATTGCAAAAGAAGGAGAAATACCGAATACAAAGTAAGAAGTATGAGGTAAGAAGTCAGAAATGAACTGTGATAAAAGTAGTTTCACTCTCTTGTCTTTTAGTTACACTAATTTCTCAGTTGTATTTGATTTCTGATTTTATTTTTTATTTATTAAACAAAAAATTGTACCTTTGCAAATCATTGTCTTTCAAATTAATTAGAAGTATTCTCAAAAAAATAATTTAATTAAATAAAGACATTCCAAAACTCATTCTACAAACCACCTGAGTCCCAAACCGATTTTATGGAACAACCTACTCCAGTAGCCAAACGAATAGATGCCCTTGTAAAACTTCAAGAAGTTGATTCTAAATTAGATGAATTACGTAAGATAAAAGGCGATTTGCCCGAAGAAGTCCAAGATTTGGAGGACGAAATAGAAGGGTATCAGACACGAATTGCAAAATTTGAAACTGAAAAAAAATCATTAGATGACCTTGAAGCAACTCAAGATAATTCGATTAAAGACCACAAAAAATTAATCGTTAAATACGAAGAGCAACAAATGGATGTTCGCAATGACCGTGAGTTTCAAGCCATTGCTCGTGAAATAGAAAACCAACAACTGGATATTCGTCTTGCAGAAAAAGCTGTTAGAGATACACAGTACAAAATAGAACGCAAGCAAAAGCAAATTGAAGATACTGCTGCTACTTTAGAAGAACGTAAAAAAGATTTAGAAAACAAGAAAAACGAACTTGAAGGTATCGTAAAAGAAAGTGAAGAAGAAGAAGCAAAATTGATGAAAGAGCGTGAAAAACGCATGAAAAATATTGCTGAAACTCTCTACTTATCGTATGAGCGTATTCGTGAAAATGCTCGTAATGGTCTTGCTGTTGTGAATGTAAAGCGTAATGCCTGTGGTGGATGTTTCAATATTGTTCCTCCACAACGTCAAGTTGATATTAAAGAAAAAAAGAAATTAGTTGTTTGTGAACACTGTGGACGTGTTTTCGCTGATGTGGAAGCTGTTGAAGTAGTAGAGAAAAAACGTACTACTCGTCGTAAGCGTGTTACTAAAAAGGAAAAAGAAGCAGAAGAAAAAGCAAAGGCTGAAAAAGCTGCAAGCAAAGGAAAGTAATAAATATTTATTATTTTTTATATAAGAATCCCTATTTTGTTTATTTGAGCAAAGTAGGGATTTTTTAGCACAAAAAAGAGTAAAAACCCCTTTCATAAAATCTAAAATTCAATAATCTGTGATAATAAATATTCAATAGAAGCCCATGTATTATTCAGAATATAAGGAATTTCAATTTCTTTGAGCCATGTTACTTTTTCTATTCCTTCTTCTATTTGTGGTTGTGGAGTACTTTCGTCTTCTGTACTCATCTCAAACCAGTAGGTTTTTTTGATAATTTCTTTTCCTTCGTAGGTATAAATATGATAAGTAGTCGGTAATTCTTTTACAATTTCGGCTTTTACACCACACTCCTCTTCTACTTCTCTAACGGCAGCTTCTGCATTGGTTTCATTTTCTTCTAAATGCCCTTTTGGCAAATCCCATTTTCCATTTCTAAAAATCCAAAGTTGTAAAGTATCACGCATTACCAAGCCTCCAGCAGCTTCTCTGATTTTGAATTTGGTAGCAAACTCTTCAAATGACTTTTCTATATCATCTGTTTTTATATAAGCTCTAGTAAAATCGGTTCTTGTCTTTAGAGAAAGATATAATTTATAACTGTCTTTTATTTTTTCAGTTTGTAAAATACGTCCTCCTGTTACTTCAGGATATTCATTGACAAATTCTAAATAATTATTTTGAACGAAAATACGCATCGTTTTTTGATTTTTTTGATAAGATAATGTTTAAAAAGCTAGAGGCTATATATACTACAAAAGTGCAAAAATTTTACCTTTTAGACTAGCTTTTTTTACAAAAATACAATTATAATACAATTTCAAATTAAAAAAATTATAAAAAAAGTATTTATTCTGTATTAATAGATGGTAACTGTATAATTACCTAATTTGTTGATTTTTAAATTATTTTTTTCCAAAGAGTTAGAATATATGAAATAAAATGAGTAAATTAGTTTAGGAGCTTATCTAGTTATTGATTAAATGAAAAAATAGCGAAATAGAATAAATAGATACGCAAAAAATTAGGAAAGTAAATAAAACAACTACACACAAACTAAATAATTAATTATCCTTATAAGATTGAATTTTATTGAAATTGAAAAGATATGTCTATACCAGAAAAGGGAGTAGAAGTTCCCACTAAAACAGAAGAAGCCAAAATTAAGCAACTAGAACTTACAGAAAAACAACTAGAACAAGAAAAAAACGACATTTTGCAGCGTTATCGTCATTTGATGCGACTAGCTCGCCCTTATATGCAAGGCGATGATGCAAAAAAAATCAAAAAAGCATTTCAAATAGCTACTGAAGCACATGGAAATGTACGCAGAAAATCAGGTGAGCCTTATATTTTTCATCCTATTGAGGTGGCACGGATTGTAGTAGAAGAAATGGGACTTGGCACAACCTCAATTATTTGTGCTTTGTTGCACGATGTAGTTGAAGATTCGGATATTCCTCTTTCAAGATTAGAAAAAGAATTTGGAAGTCGGGTTTCAAAAATCATTGATGGACTTACAAAAGTTCCTAGTGATATGTTTGGACAAGAAAAATCGCAACAAGCCGAAACGTTTAGAAAAGTTCTTTTGACAATTTCAGAAGATATTCGTGTTGTTCTTATCAAAATTGCTGACCGTTTGCACAATATGCGTACTCTTGAAAGTATGCCTAATGCCAAACAACTTAAAATAAAAGCAGAAACACAGTATATTTATGCACCTCTTGCTCACCGTTTGGGGTTATATAATATTCGTTCGGAGCTAGATGATTTGTCATTAAAGTATTCAAACAGAAAAGCATACAACGAAATTGTTGAGCATATCAAAAGAACGAAGGCTTCTCGTACTCGTTTTATCAATGAATTTAAAAAGCCTATTGAAGAAGAGTTGGCACGACAAGGACTTGATTTTGAAATTAAAAGTAGAATGAAATCTATTTCTTCTATTCAAAAGAAAATGGTCAAACAGCAAATTCCCTTTGATGAAGTTTATGATTTGTTTGCTATTCGAATTATCTTGAATACAGGAATTGGAGAAGATGAAAAATCGGCTTGTTGGCGTACCTATTCTGTCGTAACTGATTTTTATCAACCTAGTCCACAACGTTTGAGAGATTGGATTAGCGCACCCAAAACCACAGGTTACGAATCGCTTCATACAACTGTTATGAGCAAGAAAGGACAATGGGTAGAAGTACAAATCCGAACTCATAGAATGGATGAAATAGCTGAAAAAGGCTATGCAGCACATTGGAAATACAAAGGAGGAAATGATAAAAGTGAATCTAGTATTGAAGGTTGGATTTCTAGAGTACGTGAAAGTATCGAAAACAAAGACCTTTCAGCTTTAGAATTTATTGATGAATTTCAGAATAACTTTTTTAGTGATGAGATTTATGTCTTTACACCAAAAGGAGATTTGAAAGTTTTGCCTCAACATTCTACTATTCTGGATTTTGCTTTTGATGTACATTCCGAAATAGGTGAACGTTGTATGGGGGGAAAAGTAAATCACAAACTTGTTCCTCTCAATTATGAGCTTCAAAATGGCGACCAAATAGAAATCCTTGTTTCTTCCAAAACAAAAGTAAATGAAGATTGGCTCTCTTATGTTCGTACTTCCAAATCAAAACAATGTATTCGTCAGGCTCTCAAAAAAGACCAAAAGATTATCATTGAAGATGGAAAAGAAATCATTAAGAGAAAACTCAAACAACTCAAACTTGAATTTAATGATGAAACAGTCAATCAACTCTTAGATTATTTTAGTTATAAATATGCTTCTGATTTTTATTATGCTGTCGGCAAAGGAAAGATTGAACATACACAGATTAAGAAATTTAGAGAAGAAGACGAAGAATACAAAGCCTCACAAGTAAAATCTAAAAAAGAAAGTAAAGACAAAGGACACAAAAAGAAAAAGAAAGATGATATTCTTTTGATTGGAGGGGATTCTACCATAGAATTTCATTTGTCCAAGTGTTGCCATCCAATACCAGGAGATGATATTTTTGGACTGACTACAAGTGGAAGAGGAATTCGTATTCACAGAACTGATTGTCCGAATGCTGTTGCAATTATGGCATCATATGGAGATAGAATTATTTCTGTGAATTGGGCAAGCCAAAAAACACTCACTTTTGAGGTGCTACTTACTATTATTGGTGCTGATAGAATGGGACTTGTAAATGATGTTACTCGTATTATTTCCAATCAAAACAAAGTCAATATTTGTGGAATTAGTTTTGACATCAATAACGAAACTGTTTTTGAAGGAAAAGTCCGTTTACGTGTCTTAAATACCGAACAAGTACAAAAACTCATTATCGAACTCAAAGAACTAGATGGAGTAGTTCAAGTAATGCGACAAGATGAAGATGAGATTTTGAGTGATTAGAATCTTTCTTCAAAAATAATTCAAATAGAATAACCTTAGTCTTTACAGATTAAGGTTATTTTTTTTCAAAAGCGAAATTCTACCTTTCCATTTTGAAAAAATAAAGAAGTATCAAAATTCTATCAAAAAAACAAAAATAGGCTTATATGAGCTTTAAATCGCTATTTTCAATTATTCTATTTTATTTACACTTATTTCTTGGTATTGGCAAGCCTATTGAAATATATAAGGTAAATAAGCAAAACAAATGATTTTCAAAGGAGCTGATTGTAACAATACAAAATTTTTAACAGTAACTTTATTTTTTAGAAATCATTTATTCAGAAAGTCAATAACGAGCAGTAAGTGAATTGTCAATCATTATTAATTAGTAATAAAGATTATTTTTAGCAAATCCTTATTTTTTAACTGTCGTATTTAGACTTCTTAAATGCTTTTGTAAGAAACAAGTCAATCCCTTTTCATTTTTTGAAAAAAGGGATTTTTTGTTTTCAAGACTATTTAGGACTATTTCCAACTAACTCAAATCCTCCTTACTTCCTCTCTCGCTCGTGTAAGAGCTACATAAAGTATATTTATTTCTTCGTTAATGGCTTGTTTTCTAGCTTCCGAAATTGGTTTTCCTGTTTTAGTCTGAACAGCTTTCAAAATTTGTTTTTCACTCACAAAATCATTTTGAAGATAAACCGTATCCCATTCCAAACCCTTTCCTTTGTGTGCCGTCGTAAAAGTAATATCTGCTTTATGAGGTTCTGTAATTCGGTTTTGAAGACGTTCTAAAAGGCTTGGAAGCTGATTTCCATATTTTTTAACAAGCTCTACTAATCTTTTGAGCGAACGGTCTTGAGAAGCTGCTGCCGTTTCTTCGATTTGTTTCCAATCGTACCAAAACTCTTTTTTTCTATTCGCTTTATTATTCAAGTTTACTAATTGAGAAATCGAAGAACCATCATCTAATTTTAAATACTGTTCAAAATTTCCCTCAAAGGCTACCGAACTTACTTTTTTAGATTCAAAAAGCCATTCTATTGCCGTTTGAATTAATCCTAAATGCGTTCTTGCAATTACTGCATGGGTTTTCTTTTGTTCTTCTTGATTGAATAAAACAGAACGAGGAATCATTTCAAAATTATTGATTTCAAAATCTGGAAAGACATGTTTTTTCCATGCTACTACTTCTTTTGCATACTGAGTTACAGCAGCAGGACAGCGAAAACTTTTTTGTAAGTTTAGACTAGGAAAATCGGTGTTTGAGAGCGAATTAATCGCACTTCGCCAGCCATAAATCTGTTGATGTTCGTCGCCTACAATCAATTTTGTCGCTTCTTGATTCATAAAAATATCTAGCATTACAGGCGAAGCATCTTGTCCCTCATCAAACAAAATCCAATCAAAAGATAATTTAGGATTTGATAATTGATATTTTTTGAGATAAAAATCGTGTGTAATCGGAATTTTTGTATCACTCATTTTATCAAAAAGCCATTTTACTTGTCGTTCTAATTGGTCATAATTTTTTTGAGCAAAAGAAAGTCCTTTTCGTGGTGTGAGCTTTTCGGTATAATCAAATGCTGAAATTGTTTTGTGTGTACTCTGACAAAAAGTATCAAAAAAATCTTTGATATGGCGAGCCAATAAATAACTATTGGTAGAATCTGTATCTGATAAATGAAAGTATTTTTTGATAGAGGAAAGCGACAAATCCAAAATCAAAGGCGATTGTTTTTTCTTAAAAAGACTTCTATACGCCAATGAATGTGCTGTTTCTACCCAAAGTGTCGGAATATCATTTTGATTATTTAATCGTAACTTTCGTAGAATTTCTTCCTTTATGGCTCTATTAAAAGCCAAATACAACATAAAACCTTCGCCTTCCCTTTTCTTAGCATATTCCAAAAGAGCTGTCGTTTTTCCAGAACCAGCCACAGCTTCAACTTTCAAATCGCCTTCTGATTCGATAATGGATTCTTGTTGAAAGGTAAGAGTCGGTTTTATATTATTTTGAGTAGTAATAATTTTGATTGTTTTTTTATGATTATAGGCTTTTTAACCATAGTTTCGCTCTTTCTTCGTCTTCAAAATACTGAATTCTGATAGGCGATACTTCAGAAGCATTACTTAAAACATCTTCTACTGCGATTTTTCCAAACAAATTTTTGGAAACTATAATTGCAATAGTTGAATATCCAACAGCTAATGCACGAGGAAGCCAATCTTCTACACTCCATTTCTGATCAGCATCACTCAACTCTCTCATGTTTACATTATTAGATAAAACTTTTCCTGTTTCATTTTCTCGCATAAGGTCAATTAAATCATTCATGCCTTGACGAAATTCATTCTCATCAATCTTTAATCCCCATTTTATGTAAATATGAGAAACTGGTGTGTGAGAATAATAGAGTTCAAATTGGTCATTCATTCTTTTATCGTTTTAGATTATTTCGTTAGTTAAAGATAAATCATTTAATTCAAAAAACACTATATCCTTGTTCTTTGGGAAACAGAAGATAATTTTTCTATTAGTTTCACTGCTCTTTGGGTCTTAAACAACTTCATTATAAATTTGCCAACCATGCAGTAGCTTTTACTTCACCTTCAAAATAATGCATATCAATAGGTGATTTTTCAGCAGCATTCTTCAATATACCGTCTACTGCCATTGTTCCAAATATATCTTCTGCAATAATATTAGCAACGGAAGTATAACCAACAGCCAAAGCACGAGGAAGCCAGTCATCCACACACCATGCTTGATCTTCATCTGATAGTGGTCCTAACTGGGTTACATTAGAAAGAATTTTTCCTGTTTTGTGTTCTTTCATCATTTCAATAAGTTTTTCCATTCCTTCACGGAATAAATTTTCTTCTACCATAAACTCCCACTTAATATAAATATGTGGGATAGGATTAGAACGATATTCGTGTATTACAGAGTCAGTCATTATTTTAAAGGGTAAGTTTTTAATAAATTCAAAATAAAACACAAATTAACACCAGCAAAACCATAATAAAATTTTGCATAAATTAAATTTACCCTAATTTAATATTAAAAACTCATTCTTGAAAGTGGTGCGACCGTTTGATTACTAAATTCTTGTTTTAAAAACTTATAATGAGCAGCCATCGCAATCATAGCAGCATTATCAGTACAATATTCCATTTTTGGAATAAAAATATCCCAGCTTTTTTCTTTTCCTAACTCTGTCATCCTTTTTCGGAGTTCTGAATTAGCAGACACTCCTCCAGCAATCGCAATTTGATTGATATTTTGTTGTTCGGCAGCTTGAATTGTTTTTCTCAAAAGCGTTTGGATAAGTGTGTGTTGAATGGTCGCACAAATATCATTTATGTTTTCCTTAATAAAATTCGAATTTTTCTGTTCTTGTTTTCTTATAAAATAAAGAATTGCTGTTTTGAGTCCAGAAAATGAAAAATCAAGATTTGGCAAATCTACTTTTGGCAAACCGTAATCTTGAACTGTCCCTTTTTGTGCTAATTTATCAATTTCTACTCCACCTGGATATGGCAAACCTAACATTTTGGCTGTTTTATCAAAGGCTTCTCCTACGGCATCATCTTGTGTTGTTCCAATAACTTCCATTTCCAAATAATCTTTTACCAAAACAATCTGTGTATGTCCACCCGAAACAGTCAAACATAAAAAAGGAAATTTTGGCTTCGGTTCATCAATAAAATGAGCCAAAACATGCGCCTGCATGTGATTGACTTCAATGAGAGGAATCTCTAAACTCAACGCCAACGACTTTGCAAAAGCCGTCCCAACGATAAGCGCACCCAAAAGCCCAGGACCACGAGTAAAAGCAATGGCATCTAGATGTTTTGTTGTAATTTGAGCTTCTTTTAATGCTTCCATCACAACAGGAACTATATTTTGTTGATGCGCTCGTGATGCCAGTTCTGGCACAACACCACCATAAGCACGATGAATTGCTTGTGTAGCAATCAAATTACTTTTTACTTGTCCACCTATAATTACAGAAGCCGAAGTTTCATCACAACTTGACTCAATAGCTAATATTTTTGTCATAAATTTGCTCTTTTACAACTGGTTCAAGCGTCGACGCTTGAACCAGCAATTTATATAAGTTATGAATTATTCAAAAATCAAATCAGTCTTAAATTCTACCCAAAATCCGATTCATTCAAGAATTGCACCCACACCTTCTGGTCTTTTACACAAAGGTAATGCTTTTTCTTTCCTTTTGACGTGGATTTTGGTCAGAAAAACAGGAGGAACACTCACTTTGCGTATCGATGATATTGATAAAAATAGAAAACGACCAGAATATCTACACGATATTTTCGAAACGCTTCATTTTTTGGAAATAGACTGGGACAAAGGCGCAAAGAATCCCAAAGATTTTGAAACTCATTATTCACAACATAATTTTTTAGAAATTTATCAAAAAGAAATTGAAACTTTGAAGAATAAAAATGCTGTTTTTGAGTGTTTTTGTTCTCGTTCAGAAATTCAAAACAGAAACATTGAGAATAGAAATGTATATGATGGTTTTTGTTCAAAAAATAATAATAAAATAAATACAGAAAGTCAAAAAAAGTCAGCTCTTCGAATAAATACAAATTGTTTTGATAAGAAAGCTACTCAAATCAATGATTGTAATAGAACTCATTTTGAAATCAATTTATCAACTGAAATGCCTTTTTTTGTTGTTCAGAAGAAAGATAAATTACCGTCTTATCAGCTTGTTTCACTAATTGATGATTTCAGAATGAATATTAATTTTGTTGTAAGAGGTTCAGATTTGATAAATTCAACGGCAGCACAATTATTTTTAGCAAAAATTTTAAATAAAAAACCATTTTCAGAAACTACTTTTTTGCATCATGATTTGATTTTGGATAAAGAAAATAATAAAATTTCGAAATCAGCAGGAAGTATTTATGATTCTTTTTCGATAAAATATTTTAGAGAAAATGGAGGAACACAAAAAGATTTTTTGAAAGAATTTTGTGAATGGATAAACATAGACCCAAAGGAGAATTTACAACAAATTTTGGATTCCTTATAAATAATTTTTGTAGAAAAAATGGCTTATTTTTTCATAGATATATTTTGAAAATTGATAATAAGTTGATTTTACCCCAGACTAAACGCACTATAAAATTAATAAAAAAGAGTTAATTTTCGTTCTCACTTTTAATTTTTTCTCTTTTATGGTCAGTTTAAGCTCTTATTTATCAGAAGTTCCTGATTTTCGTAGGCAAAATAAAAATTACTTGCACAATTTGCAGGATATTTTGCTTTTAAGTGTATGTGCTATTTTTCATGGTGCAGATGGTTATGAAGAAATAGCCGATTTTGGTATTGAGAAAAAGGAATTTTTACAAAATTTTCTACGTTTGCCTAACGGAATTCCTTCCCATGATACTATACGTAGAGTTTTTTTACACTTAGATAGTGCTTTTTTTAATAGTTGTTTTATGGATTGGATTTCAGCTTGCATTAAAGATTTAGGTTTACCTTATCAGCAAATTAGTGTGGATGGAAAAGCTCTTCGGGGTAGTAAAACGGGGATTTATTTAGTTAGTGCTGTTGCTAGTGAACTAGGTTTGAGTTTAGGACAGGTTCAAGTAGAAGAAAAAAGTAATGAAATTACGGCTATTCCAGCTCTTTTAGGAATGCTTTATTTGAAAGGATATGTTGTTTCTTTAGATGCTATGGGAACACAACAAGCGATTGCTCAACAGATTATAGAGAAAGAAGGAGATTATTTTTTAGCCCTAAAAGGAAACCAAAAACATCTTTTAGAGCAAACAGAGCTTACTTTTAAAGTAGAAAAGGCTGATGATATATTTGAGACACAAGATTGGTCAGCAAGTGCTAATCAAGTAGTAGAATATAAAGTAGAGGTAAGTTCAAACTGTAAATGGATAGAAAATCTAGCTAATTGGTTAGGTTTAGTAACTTTAATAAAATTAACTACAAATAGCTCATTACGAGGAGAACATATACGCTATTATATCTCAAGTATTAAAAATTTGAGTGCAAAACAAGCCTATAAATTAGCTAGAGGGCATTGGGCAATAGAAAATAAATTACATTGGCAACTAGACGTTATTTTAAAAGAAGACGAAAAAAGAAACCGAAAAGACAATTCAGTTCATAATTTAGCACTAGTCAGAAAAATAATACTAAATGCTGCTAAAATGTATGAAACTAAACTTAGCACTAAAAAAATGATGAATAAAATTAATTGGAATACAAGCTATGCTGAACAACTTTTTACCAAAATGTTCATTTAATAGTGCGTTTAGTCTGATAAATTTCACGTAAAATCAATAATTAATTGGTTGATAAATAACCCTAAAATTAATTTTAATTCTCTAAATGAGGAACAATTTGCACCAAAAGACCTAATAAACGCTGCTTAAATGACACTCATATTGAAAACTGAATATTATTTATGCAGTATTTATAAAGTTTTGAGGCATAAATTGGTTTTGATTTATGAAAATAAATTATAGATTTAGACACGATTTCATTTCCTATTTTTAGCTACTTAGGGTTTGTTTTGTATTTTTTGTAAAAACAAATTTTGTTTTATGCCTTTGATTTGCTAGTTTTCGTATATCATGTACCTCAAACAATTATTTCGTTTCTAATAGTATTATAAATACATAGAAATTTAAAATATCCTTTTCGTTCATCGCTTCTTCTTAATTTAATTAAACTTTGGGCATTCGTCGTACTCTAAAAGACATCTTAAAAGCTATTTATCAATCTATTCCACTTGTTCGTACTTGGAATTGGTCTCGTCTTTTTTTGTGCATAATTATTTCATGTTTTATATGGAGTTTTCAGGCACTCAACAAAGATAATTATCACACTACAATTAATTTTCCTTTAGTAATTGATTACTCTCGTAAAGATGTAGTAGCATTGGAAGAGCCTCCAAAGTATATTTCTGTACAAGTAAGTGGAAGTGGTTGGCGACTTTTACAGAAAACACTAGGGTTTGGGATTACACCTCTTCAAATAGATATAGAAGACCCTACACAAGTAAAATATTTTACTGCCAAATCATTGATGCCTGATATTGTGCAACAGCTTAGTGATGTACGAGTAGATTTTATTGCAGAAGATTCTATTCATCTTCACTATGATAGTACAATGAGTAAGCAAGTTGTACTTTTTGTAGATAGCTCAAAGATTTTTTTAGCCAAAAATCATCGTATTGCTTCTCGTATTTTTCTTGACCCAGACTCTCTAACAATTAGTGGAGCAACTTCTTTTGTACGTGCAGAGCCTGATAGTTTTGAAATTATTTTGAATGAGAATAAATTAGATGAAAATTATGATGAAATGATTGATATTAATTATCAACCTCCTAGAAAAGTGAGTTTTTTTCCTGAAGGTGTACAAATAAAATTTGATGTTGATTTATATTTTAAAAAAACGGTCACAGTTCTTATAAAACCAATTGATTTTCCAAAAGATTCTTCTGTTTATCTTGCTCGTCAGTTAGCTGTTGTGGAATATGATGTTAGAAGAACAAATGAAATGATGACTATTCCTGATAGTTTGTATATTTTGGCAGATTATAAAACTAGAAATATGAGTGATTCGACACTACAACCACTATTTTTTCCTCCTTATTTTATGGAAAATGTCAAAATTGTTCCTGAGAAACTTAACCTTATTTTCCCAAAAAAAGCAAATGATAAAAGAAGAAATAGATATAGAAATTAAATCATAAGCTGATTGCTCACACGTTAAGATTCAATAAAAGAAACTTAAAACAACTAAATTAAATTAAATTCATAACTTTAAAGCTACTATTGTTCGTTATGTTCGTAAATTAGGGTTTCAAACAAACGTATGATAATGTATTCATTTGTTTTCTTCTTATCTGAACTAGTAGACTTTTATGAAAAAATATACTCCTTATTCCTTTCCAACTGTATTTTTTGCAGTTTTTATCTTACTTTTTTCTTCTTGTTCCAGTACTTCTGCTCAAATCGAACAGCATTCGAAGTGGAAAACTTATACAGAACCTGTCGATTTATCAAACATAAAAGTAGGCGAAACAATAAAACTCTATTTTGAAGTAGATATTGATAAAGATTGGTATGTCTATTCATCTGATTTTGATAAATTATTAGGTCCTATTGTAGCTGAATTAGCTTTTGAAAAAAGTGATGCTTTTGAAGCAGTTGGAGATTTTAAAGCTGTTAATCCAAAGAAAAAATATGACGACCTTTGGGGGGGAGATTATACTTATTTTGTCAAAAAAGGTAAATTCTATCAAGTTGTAAAGATTTTAAAGCCTACTGCTACCATCAAAACGACTTTGACATATCAAGAGTGTTCAGAAGTATCAGGAAAATGTATTATGCAAGAACCTGAATTTACATTCAATATAAAAGTACAAGCAGGACAACCAACAGACAATACAAAGACAGAAAAAATAGATGATAAAGATGGAAAGAATGAGAAAATAGAAAAAAAAAATAATCAAACGCCAACTACTGCCAATATTGATAAAAATGAGGAAAATAATCAAAATACAGAAGACTCAAATGTAATTGAAATAGTAGGAAATGATACTTCTCTCTTTACAACTCCATCAAGTACAGAAGTTACAAAAACTGAAGTTGTAACACTAGATAATACTAAAAACTACATTCCAGCAGGCGACCCATTTAAAGAATTACCAGAAGTTACGACAGATTTAGGAGGCGAAAGTGAGAGTTTGTGGGGATTTATGATAGCTGCTTTTTTGAGTGGTTTGGTTGCTTTGCTTACTCCTTGTGTCTTTCCTATGATTCCGATGACAGTTTCTTTTTTTACGACACGAAGTAAAAACCGTTTTGAGGGAATTGCTCGTGCTATGTTTTATGGCTTTTCTATTGTTGGACTTTATACACTGATTGGTTTTATTGTTTCACGTTTTATGGGAGATGATGCAGCAAGTATTTTGGCTACACATTGGTTTCCAAATGTTCTGTTTTTTACAGTTTTTCTAGTTTTTGCAATTTCATTTTTTGGAGCTTTTGATATTGTTTTGCCTTCCAAAATGGTAAATAATATTGATAAACAAGCCGATAAAGGAGGATATATTGGAATATTTTTTATGGCTCTTACACTCGTCGTGGTTTCATTTTCGTGTACTGGACCGATTGCAGGAAGTATTTTGGTTATGTCTGCTAATGGTGAAGTGATTAAACCTGTTTTGGGAATGTTTGCTTTTTCACTTGCTTTTGCTTTGCCCTTTACACTTTTTGCTATTTTTCCATCACTTCTTTCTAGCCTTCCAAAGTCTGGAGGTTGGCTCAATACAGTAAAAGTAGTTTTAGGTTTTGTAGAATTAGCTTTAGCGTTCAAATTTTTGAGTGTAGCCGACCAAGTGTATCACTGGGGAATCCTTGACCGTCCGATTTATATCGTAATTTGGATGTCAGCATCCTTCTTTTTGGGACTTTATTTATTAGGAAAAATTCGCTTGCCACATGATAGTGTTGTCGAAAAATTAGGAGTGGGAAGACTTTTGATGGCGATTGCTTCTTTTGCATTCTTTTTATACCTAATGCCCGGTTTGTTTGGTGCGCCACTAAGTCCACTTTCGGGATATTTACCTCCACAAAGCACAAACGAATTTGATTTGGTTGCACTTATCAGAGGAGAAGAAAAAGCAGACATAAATGGTAAAGCAAAGTATTCAGATATTTTGCATTTGCCTCACGGCTTAGAAGGACATTTTGAATATTTTGAAGCGATAGAAGCAGCTAAAAAAGCAAATCAGCCACTTTTTATTGATTTTACAGGACATGGTTGTGTAAATTGTAGAGAAATGGAAGCATCAGTTTGGAATCAATCCGAAATTTTACCTTTGTTAAAAAATGAACTTACCATAGTTGCGCTTTATGTAGATGAACGCCAAGAACTGACAGAGGAAGAAAAATATATTTCGGCTAGAAATAATAAAGAAATAGAAACTGTTGGAAAGCGAAATGCAGATTTTCAGATTCGTCGTTTTGGGCAGAATGCTCAACCAAATTATTTCTTAATCAATCCTTATACACACCAGCCTTTAGTTGCTCCAGTAGGTAGAGTAAGTACTAAGAAGTTTAAGGCGTTTTTGGATAAAGGAATAAAAGAATTTCAAAAACAGCGTTTGAATAATAGTTTGTAAGAAATAATTGTAAATCTGTTCTAAAAATATCTTTACTTCAATAAAGATATTTTTTTTGCAACATCAACTATAAATTCTTTCAAAAAAACTGAGAAAGTATCAAAAAAAGAATTATTTTTAGTTTATTATTTTTTTAGATTCTATTTTTTAAACATCTCTTTTAAGTTATGCGTACACTTATTCTAATATCGCTCTTATCACTATTGATAAGTCTTTCTAGCAGCTCAAACGCTTACTCTTTAGGTTTTTCATTTGACTTTTCTTCTGAAGAATCTTCTAATAACCTTAGTACAACTAAAAAAAGTAATTCGACGAATCATTCTGGTAAGGATATAAAACCAAAAAATATAGAGCCAACAAAACAAAAAAACTCAACAAAAGAACAACGAAAAATAAAAAGACGGCAGCGTCGAGAATTCAGAAAAGCGATTTGGAAAAACCTCAAAGAGCAACACAAAGCCAATAAAAAAATAAGAAAAGAAAATAGAAAAAAAGGAATCAAAGATTCAACTAAAAAGATACATTGGGCTGCTTATCTAGCCATTTTTGGAGCTGTACTAGCTCTAGGAATTTTTGTAGCAGCGATTGCAATAGGCGCAATGTATGCTATTTTTAGCTATCTACTTCCTTTAGCTTTTTTGTTATTACCTATTTCAATAATTAGTGGAATTATTGGTGTCAGTGTAGCATTGAATGATGATGATGAAAAGTTTGATAAAACATATACCTTAGTATTGGCTCTAGTAGGAGGAGTTCTTTCTTTCGTAATATTACTTTTTATTATTCTACTTCTTTTAGCTCTTTCTACTGCCTTTTAATGACTATTTTAAAACAACTTACCAGCTATTAATTTTACTACTATTATGTCAAAAGAATCATTATACAAACAGTCCAATGTGGAGATTTCCCACGATACTATCCATTCGGCTATCTATATTTATTGGAAAGGTTTTGTTATGTTAGATGACTTTAAAAAGGCAATGCGAAAAGCCTTAGAGTTTTATCAAGATAAAAATGCCACACATTGGATTATTGACCAAACTGAAAGGCAAGCTGTTCATCCAAAAGTAAATGAATGGGTATTAGAAGAGTTTTATCCAAAACTTTTAGAAGTTGCACAAAAAGATGCAAAAATGGCTGTCATTGTCCCTAAAGATGTTTTTGGACGTTTTAGTATGAAAAACCAAACAGAAAGTCTTACCAAAAAATTTACAGAAATGATTCCCTATCAATATTTTCAGACTTTTTCAGAAGTGGTTAAATGGCTTTCTTGATAAGCAAAATTATATTTCTTAAAACATTTTTAGAATAGCTTGGTTTATATAGATGTAAATCAAGCTATTTTTTTCTGCTTGATTTACTTATTTTTTAACCTTTATTTTTTAAACTAAACTTCAATCTTTATGAAAACGAACAAAATTTTAATGTTCTTTGTGCTTGCTTTTATGGCTATCTCTTTTACTTCTTGTGATGAAGATGATGTAGTAAATTATGCTGATGATCTCCCAGGTACGTATGAAAGTCTTGCAGGAGATGTAAATGTAGAAGGAGCAATCAATGTAATCACGCTATCTAATAAAGGAGATAGTGAAGCTCTTACAAAAAATCTTGTCGTGAAAATTACAGACAAAGAAACTGAAAGTGATGGAACAGTACGTTATTCTACTAATAACAATGATGTAGATATTTATCGTAATGACAATATCATAACCATCAAAGTAACCAGTGCAGAATATGTACAAAACATTACAAATATTTATATTGGTACAAAAACAGTAAACTAATAATTTCTAAAACAAAATAATTTTTAAAAGCCTAGTTATTTCATAAGAGATGCTAGGCTTTTTTTTTGTTTTTTCTGTTAAAAAAAAAGAAAAATGATTTGAATTGAGTTTGAGTTTTTCGAAGCAACAAATTTGTTTGCAAATTGTATTTGACTAATCAAATACAGATTCAAAAAACCTTAATCAAACGAACATGAAAAAATATTTCCTTACACTTTTACTCTTTATTCTATTTTCAAATCTAGCCTTTTCACAAGATATTGAGTTAGAATTTACGACAGCTCAAAATCGTATCAGTTCTCAAAATAAAATCAATTCAGAAGATTCTTGGCTCAAAAATGTTCCTATCAAATCCATAGGACCAACAATTATGAGTGGAAGAGTTGTCGATATTGCAGTCAATCCAAAAAATCCAACGGAGTTTTTGGCAGCCTTTGCTTCGGGTGGACTTTGGCACACCAACACAAACGGAACTTCTTTTACGCCTTTATTTCAAGACCAAAAAGTCATGTCTATTGGAGATATTGCCGTTTCGTGGGAAGATTCTACGATTTGGATAGGAACAGGCGAAAATAATTCTTCTCGTTCGTCGTATTCAGGCGATGGAATATATGCTTCCTACAATATGGGCAAGACTTGGGAACACAAAAGCGATACAGAATTAAATGAATCTCAACATATCGGCAGAATAATTTTACATCCAACAGATAAAAATACGCTTTGGGTCGCTGCACTCGGTCATTTATACTCCAAAAATAAAGAACGAGGAATCTATAAAACAACAGACGGAGGCAAAACATGGAAAAAAACACTTTTTGTTGATGAAAATACAGGTGCAGTTGATTTAATTATTGACCCAACAAATCCAAATATTCTCTATGCTGCAACTTGGCAAAGACATAGAGCAGCTTGGAATTTTGAAGAATCTGGAATGGGAAGTGGAATTTATCGTTCGGATGATGGTGGCGAAAACTGGTCAAGAGTAACTATAAAAGAAAATGGTTTTCCTGTTTCAGAAGGAGTTGGAAGAATTGGGCTGACGATTTCGAAGGCAAACCCTAATTGGATTTATGCGTGTTTGGATAATCAAGACCATAAACCGAAAGACAAAACTAAAAAAGACGATAAAAAATCAACACTTACAAAAGATGCGATTTTGGCAATGAAAAATGAAGACTTTTTGAAAGTTTCTAATGAAGAAATAACAGCCTATTTGAAAGAAAATCGTTTTCCAGAAAAATATGATGCTGTTTTTGTAAAATCTCAAATTAAAGGTGGAAAACTAGAACCAAAAGCATTAGTAGAGTTTTTGGGAGATGCCAATTCTCGTTTATTCGATACACCAGTAAAAGGTTTAGAACTCTACCTTTCAAAAGACAAAGGCAAAACATGGCAAAAAACACACGAAGGAAGCATCGACGAAGTAGTTTATTCGTATGGATATTATTTCGGACAAGTGAGAGTTTCTCAAAATAATCCTCAAAAACTTTATATCGTAGGTGTTCCAATTCTTACAAGTGATGATGGTGGAAAAAACTGGAGAAGCATAAATGGTGATAACGTTCACGCAGACCATCACGCTTTATGGATTAATCCAAAACAAGAAGGACATTTAATAAACGGAAATGATGGAGGAATAAATATTTCTTATAATGATGGAAAAACTTGGTCAAAGTCAAATTCTATTCCTGTGGGACAGTTTTATAGTGTTGCGACGGATAGAGCAGAGCCGTATAATGTCTATGGTGGCTTGCAAGATAATGGCGTTTGGACAGCTTCACATCAATACGAATATTCAGATGTGTGGCAGCAAGAAGGTGCTTATCCATACAAACGACTTTTGGGTGGCGATGGAATGCAAGTAGAAATTGATTTTAGAGATAACAACACCGTTTTTACGTGTTATCAATTTGGAAACTGCTATAAGATTGATAAAACAACAAGGGAATCTAGTTACATTACGCCTTCGCACAAATTAGGACAAAAACCGTTTCGTTTCAACTGGCAAACACCTTTACATCTTTCAAAACACCAGCAAAATATTTTGTATATGGGTTCAAACCATGTTCTCCGTTCGTTTGACCAAGGAAAAACATGGGAAACTATTTCAGAAGACTTAACTAGAGGTGCAAATAAAGAAGAGGCAAAAACAGGTGATGTGGCTTATAATACACTTACTTCGATTGATGAATCTGCTTTGCGTTTTGGTCTTTTGTATGTCGGTTCTGATGATGGGATGGTTCACATTAGTAAAGATGCAGGTTTTAGTTGGGAGAATATTTCACAAAATTATCTCAAAGAATTTCCGAAGTACAAAAACTTTTGGGTAAGTCGTGTTCAGGCTTCAAAACACAAAATGGAACGAGTTTATGTTACTCTGAATGGTTATCGTTTTGATAATTTTGAATCAATTATTTTTGTTTCGAATGATTTTGGCAAAATGTGGGAAAGAATAGGTAAAAACCTTCCTTTAGAATCTGTAAATGTAATTAGAGAAGATTACAAAAATGAAAATTTACTTTTTGTAGGAACAGACCATAATCTATACGCTTCTTTGGATGCAGGAACTTCTTTTATGCCTTTGGGTAAAGATTTTCCTAGAGTGGCAGTTCATGATTTATCAGTTCAACCTGTGGCAAATCATTTGGTTGTCGGAACTCATGGACGTTCACTTTTTGTAGTGGATATTGTGCCTTTGCAAAGTCTAGCTAAAATGGATAAAGAAAAATCATTCTTCCTAGATAAAAACAAAATTACCTTCAATAAAAACTGGGGTAAAAGTTATTGGAGCAAATGGTTTGGAAATTCTGAGCCAAAGGAAGAAGACCAAAAATTCATTTTCTTTACTCCTCAAAAATCAAATGTAGAACTTCGTATTTTGGATAAGAACAATACTGTTCTTCATTCTGAAAAAATAGACGTTACTAAAGGCTTGAACTATTGGAACTATGACTTGACAATAAATGAGGAAGTTGCTAAAAAATTAGAAAAATTATTATCAACAAAAGAAAAACCTTTTATTATTTCTAAATCAGATAATGAAAAGTATTATTTACCAACTTCTACTTACAAAATAGTTTTGATAGAAAATGGAAAAACTACTGAAATGTCTTTTGATATTGTAGAGAAACAATAAAACTATTTTCAGTTTGCTTGTGTAACACTACTTAGGAAGGGACATTTTTTACATAAAAAAACACTAAACTTTAAAAGTTTAGTGTTTCATTTATATAATTCAAATGTGTATTTTGTCTAAGAAAACAAGCTGTTTTTGTTTGACAAACCAATGAATCAGTTAGCTATTCACCTACTGATACACGTTCAAATGCTTTAATTTCCATTCCTTTTCCTTCATTTTTTACATACTGAGCAATCGTAAGTTTAGGGTCTTTTACAAATGCTTGGTTCATTAATGTATTTTCTTGAAGGTATTTTTTTACGTAACCTTGAGCAATTCTGTCTAAGATGTTTTCTGGCTTGCCTTCTTCTCTTGCACGCTCTACACCAATAGCCATTTCACGCTCAGTAACTTTAGGATCAACACCATCTTCATTAAGAGCAACAGGATTCATAGCTGCGATTTGCATACCCAAATCTTTTCCAATAGCATCATAATCAGCATCTCCTGCATTATCCATTGCTACCAAAACACCAACTTTACCGTTTGAGTGAATATAAGCAGATAATTTGTCAGCCGAAAGATGATTATACCCTACGATAGAAATTTTCTCGCCCATTTTACCAACAAAGTCAGTAATCTTAGCTTCTAGGCTTTGTCCACCTGTTTCTAAAGCTAAAAGAGCTTCTGAAGTAGCAGGTTTTTTGTCTGCTGCAAGTTTTGCAATTTCGTTTCCTAATGTTTGGAACTCTTCGTTACGAGCTACAAAGTCAGTTTCACAACCCAATCCTACGATTACGCCTTCTGAGTCATTATTGAAAATTTCGATAAAAACTGCACCTTCAGATGTATCTCTATCAGCACGTTTTGCAGACACTTTTTGTCCTTGTTTACGCAAAATATCTACTGCACCATCAAAATCTCCATTAGACTCTGTAAGAGCTTTTTTGCAGTCCATCATTCCTGCACCTGTCATTTCACGAAGTTTTTTTACTTCACTTGCCGTAATTGCCATTGCTGTTGTATGTTTTGTGTTCTTGATAGAACGATTAAAAACGAATTAAAAAAAAGAGTGATTAGTAGCTGCAAAGTTACGAATCACTCTCTTATGAAACAATTACGAATTACGAATTACGAAGTCATCATAAATGATATATCTATCTATAATCAGTAATTTAAAAATAAACACCTTTTAATTAAAAATAATTTATAAATGACGAATTAAATTCGTAATTCGTAATTTTTAATTCGTAATTATTCATTAATTAAGATTATGCAAAATTAGAGTTTACAAAATCTGTATCTTCTTGAGAATTCTCACGACCACGGTAAGAATTAGCAAGAATAGTTTTGAGGCGATTGAGTTCTTCACGAGCAGTATCCAATCCTTCAGAAGGACGTTCAGATTTTTTCGTTTTGAAATAATCTGACTGGATAGTTTTTAGCTCACTGATACGCTTCTCAATCTTTAATTTGGTCTTTGTTTCGAAAGCCATAGTGATATAAGAATTTTTGAATTTAATTACGAATTACGAATTAAAAATTACGAAAATTAAAATTCTATTTTAAGTAACCAAAATCTGTTTTGATAAAATCAATTTATATTTTAAAGTAATTTTAACCAAACCTATAAGGTTTTTGAAAACCTTATAGGTTTAACTAATCTACTTTTCGTTGTCTAGTTTATAGTAGAATAATAATGAAGAATAGAAAATAAAATGAGAAGTTAATTTATCATTCATAATTTACCATTCACAATTCAAAAATTATTCTTCTTCGTCAGCATTTGCTTTCGAAGCTACAGCTTTCGAAGGTTTTTTACCTTCATCAACTGCACGTTTTTTGTTTTCTTCTTCTTGTAATTTAGCTTGTTCACGATCTTCTTTGCGTTCTGCTAAACCTTCTTCAATAGCTTTACCAATTATAGAAGTAAGAAGTAAGATAGATTTGTAAGCATCATCATTTGCAGGAACTGCATAATCAACGATGTTTGGATCTGCATTTGTATCTACGATAGCAAAAACAGGAATATTAAGGCGTTTTGCTTCTTTGATAGCAATGTGTTCACGAACAACATCTACTACAAAAAGAGCAGAAGGCAAACGATTAAGGTCTGCAATACCACCTAATACACGTTCTAATTTTGCTTGCTCACGAGAAATCATTAGTCTTTCACGCTTTGCTAAGTTTTTGTACATATCACTTTTAATCATACGGTCTGTCGACTGCATTTTTTTGATAGACTTACGTACAGTAGCAAAGTTAGTGAGCATTCCACCCAACCAACGATCTGTAACATAAGGCATATTAAGGCGTTGAGCCTCTTGTGATACTACTTCTTGTGCTTGTTTCTTAGTAGCAACAAACATAATTTTTTGTCCTTTACGAGCCAATTCTTTGATGGCTTCGGTAGTACGTTCTAGACTGGCGAGAGTCTTATTAAGGTCAATGATGTGGATACCATTGCGCTCCATAAAGATGTAAGGAGCCATTTTTGGATTCCACTTGCGTTTCAAGTGACCGAAATGCACGCCTGCGTCCAAAAGGTCTTTATATTCTATTTTGTCCATAGTAATTTTTTACTCTGTGAGGAGAATGTAAATCAATTTCGAAACTTTGGTTCTTTTTTCTGTACAAGTTGTAAACTTTATTTGTCTGAAAGTATCTGACAAGTACAACTATTTTGTAGAGGCGAGAACCACGCATTCGGGATTATTATTTTTAATAAAAAAAGGAAGGTTAAGAATCTAAGTCTATTTTAGCTTAGTATTTTTTCAAAAATGCCTTTTGAGAAATTTGAAAAAATAAATTTTTGGAGAAAAATAATATATAATTGTATGGTATTTTGAAATACCTAACAAATAGATTTTGTCCAAAAAGAAAATTCTTAACGCTTGCTGAATTGGAATTTTTTACGTGCTTTTCTACGACCGTATTTTTTACGTTCGACCATACGAGGGTCACGTGTCATAAATCCTTCAGCTTTAAGTGCTGGGCGAAGCTCTGGGTCATGCTCAACTAAGGCACGAGAAATACCAAGACGAACAGCACCTGCTTGTCCTGTGATTCCACCACTAGCTACGTTTACTTTTACATCAAAAACACCTACTTTGTCTGTTACAACAAAAGGTTGGTTGATGATAATACGTAAGATTTCTGTTGGGAAGTAGTCTTCTATAGCACGACCGTTTACAGTGATTTTTCCTGCGCCGGGTTGCATATAAACACGAGCTACTGCCTTCTTACGTCTTCCGAGGGTGTGAAGAGTTGTACTCATTTATAAATTAAATGGTTTAGATTTACCTTTAGAATTTTATTTCTTTAGGTTGTTGTGCTTCATGAGGATGCTCACTTCCTGCATGCACAAACAAATTACGGAATAACTCACGTCCTAGACGGTTGTGAGGCAACATACCTTTTACTGCATCTTCTACAAGTTGTGTAGGCTTACGCTGTAAAATTTGGCGTGCTGAATAAATTTTCTGACCACCTGGATAACCAGAGTGAGTAATGATCTTTTTGTCGTTCCACTTCTTACCAGTAAGGTGGATTTTTTCGGCATTAATAACGATTACACTATCGCCACAATCATTGTGAGGAGTGTAAGAAGGTTTGTGTTTTCCACGCAAACGTTTCGCTATTTCACTTGCCATACGACCCAAAGTTTGTCCTTCAGCATCAACAATAAGCCATTCACGGTCTTCTTTGCCTTGCTCTGCAGTAACAAACTCAGTTTTGTAACTAAGTGAATCCATTTTTTGGAAATTTATTGAAAAGAAATTTCAATTACGAATTACGAATTATGAATTACCAAATAACTATTCTGATTATGAATATAATTTATTTGTAATACCAATAATACTTTATTCAATAAAAATATCTATTCAAATTGCTATAAAAATTTAACTAATTTCTATCAAAATCATTCAGTATCAAGCTAGTATGTTTTTGCAAACGAAAACTCTATCCTGCTATTTTAATAGGTTTGCAAAATTAGAGGTTTTCTTGTTGATTTCCAAATAGTTGTAGAAATTTATGAATTAAAATTTACGAACTATAATTTATTAAGTCTAACTGCATCTTTATATTTGCACGCTGATAAAGACCTTTTTCTAATTGAACTTCTTCGAAACCTATTTTTTTATATAGATGAATGGCTGATTGAAGCTGAGTATTCGAATAAAGAATAACAATAGAAATAGACTTTTCTTTGGCAAAGTCTAAGCAATGTTTTAAAAGTAATTTACCTATTCCTTTGCCTTGTTCTGTGCTAGTAACAGCCATTTTACCCAATTCAAAGGTCATATCTGTCTTTTTTAATAGTGATGCAGTCGCTATAATTTTTGCTTGTTTTTCATTTTTAAGTTTCACAAAAAAGATATATCCCCCTTTATCAATAATTTCTTTTTTGGGATTCGAAAGCGAAATTACATCTCCTTTTTCTAGTTCAAAATATTTTTCTAGCCATTCAGAATTCAATTTTTTGACCCATTCGCTCAGTTCATCAGAATAATCAATTATTTCAATTATCTCTTCATTATTTATTGACTTCATAGCTTTTTTGTGAATGGGTAAAAAATCGTCAGTGTCCTCACCATAGCCATGAGGCTAATTTTATTTTATCTCATAAACAGGGTTAAAACCCTGTCCAATTCATAATTTCAGAATTGTTTTCTTCAATTGAACAGGGTTTTAACCCTGTTTTCATTATTAACCTTACGACTATGATGTCCTCACTGACGACTTCCAAAATTGTCAAACAACCAAAACGAATCCCCTTATTCTATATCAAAATAAGGGGATTTCTAATAATCTAAACAGAAAAATTACTTCTCCAATTCGTATTCTTGCATTTTTCTATAAAGTGTCGTGAGTCCAATGCCTAATATTTTAGCAGTTTCGGATTTATTGTTTTCTGTGTGTGCTAAAACTCGTTTCATGTGATGTTTTTCTACTTCGGCGAGACTTGTAAGAGGTGTAATTATAGTTCCGTTGGTTGCTCCTGTCTGTCCAAATAATAAAACATCTGGAGTAAGCAAATCATCAGACATAATTACAGCTCTTTCAATGACATTTTTAAGTTCTCTTACATTTCCTTTCCAACTATATGTTTGTAGTTTTTCTATGAAGTTTTGTTCTATTGTAGGACTTTTCTTTCCCATTTTAGCTGAAAAATGTTTTACAAAAAAACGTGCTAGTAATTCAATATCTCTTCCACGTTCTACAAGAGGTGGTAAATGAATTTGAAAGACTGCCAAACGATAATATAAATCCAATCGAAATTTATTTTCTTCTGCTTCCTTCAATAATTCTCGGTTGGTGGCAGCAATAATTCGGGTTTGAATTTTGGTAGTTTTGGTATCTCCTACTTTTATAAACTCACCTGTTTCTAGGAAACGCAATATTTTTGCTTGGAGTTCTAAAGGCATTTCACCTATTTCATCCAAAAATACTGTTCCTCTATGTCCTTCTTCCAAAAGCCCACGTTTGTCTTTGTTAGCTCCTGTAAAAGCTCCTGATTTGTAACCAAAAAGTTCGGATTCTAAAAGGTGTGGTGCAAATGCACTACAATTTAGGGCAACAAAAGGCTCTTTTGCTCGGTCGCTTTCATAATGAATAGCTTGTGCAAAAACTTCTTTTCCTGTTCCTGTTTCTCCTGTCAGAAGTACAGTAGTAGGTGTTGGAGCAACTCTTCTTGCAAGTGTAATTGATTTTTTGAGACTATCTGATTCTCCTATTACAGCACTAAAACCATAATTACTTTGTGCTTTATCTGTAATTCTGTTTAGGCGTTGTTGCAATCTAGCTTTTTCAATTCCATTAGCTACCAACGGCAAAAGGCGATCATTATCATCACCTTTTGTGAGATAATTGAACGCCCCATTTTGAATAGCTTTTACGCCATCTTTTATAGTTCCGTAAGCTGTAATGACTATTATTTCTGTATTTGGATACTTGTCTTTGTAGGTTTTGGTAGCTTCTACACCATCGCCATCAGGTAGTTTTACATCAGTCAGAATAAGCTCAAAGTCATCTTTTTCTAATGCTTTGAATGCTTCAGCAATATTTTTTGCCTGTGTAATTTCGTATCCCTCTAATTTTAAAGTTCGTGTGAAGAGTTTTAGTAATTGTTCTTCATCATCAATAAGTAATATTGAGCCTTCCATTCAACGTGCTATTAAATTTTTGAGTAGTATCTATAAGATTTTTTATGTGTTGAAGAGATTTTTCATTTTCTTCATTATTCTTCCATTCTATCAAATTATGTTCTAATTGATTGAGGAATGAATTTGTTTGCATTTGACTAATTTGAGGCTGATTTTCAGCTACTTCTTTTACAGTAATAATATAACCTGCAAATTGTTTGTTTCTAGTCTTATTTGTATAAAACCTTTGTTGAGTTATTTGATAGACATATTCTTGTTCATGGTCTTCTATACGCAAAAGGCGTGAATACTCTTCTTGCGCTTCATTGATTAGATTTGTTTCAGAAGGTTGAAGAGCTTGACTATCTAATGAATGAGGTTTTAGAGTAGGTGCAATTAACTTTCGCATCAAATTACTTTTGAGAGCCATGTCAGGTGCATATTTGCCTCTCCAGTCTTTAGGTTGTCCTACTTGCATCAAATGTGCTAACAGGTTATTGATAGCAACTACCTTTAAATTTTCATCCAATACCAAAACACCTTCTTGCAACTGATTCATGACAGCTTGTGTGTGCTGATTTTTGTACCTTAATTGAGCTACTGATGACTCTTCATATTCTTTCAAACGATTTACCATTGTATTAAAGGTAGAAGCAAGCATTCCTAATTCGTCGGTTGATTTTATCTGTAATTGTTGAGAATAATCATAATTAGCAACAGCTTGTAGTTTTTCTTTTAGACGAGCAAGAGGTCTTGTAATATAGATAGGAAAATACAAGATAAATACAAATGTAATTCCGACACTAAGTAATCCTAAAGTAATAATAAAGATAGAGTTATTGTTGGCAAGTTCTTTCGCATACGCATGGCGAGCCAAGACTGCATTTTTGTTGAGCGTATAAATAACTAATACTTGATCTTTAGTTTCTTGATAAATAGGCTCTATTTTTTTGTTATAAAAAGCTACTGATAAATTCTTATCGATTTGTGCTGTTTCAAAATTAGATATATAACTTTCATATTTTTCGTTAAGTTTAGCTACTAATTTAGCTTCATTTTTTTCAGTAATGTTAGCTGCTTGTAACTCAAAATTACTTTCAAAGTTGGCTTTAGCTTCCTTATAATTTGTTTTTATTTGAGGAGAATAATTAGGGTCATACAACATAGTTTGTTGTGCTGCTCTAAGTTCATCAAGTGAATTGAGCATCTCAACAGTATAATCTACCGAAGAAAAGTTATCTGCAAGAATTTCTTCTGAATTTTCGTCTAATTTATATACAGCATACCCACCAATAACTGCTAATAGTGAAATCACTACAAATAACAGTATTAGTCCAGCAAAAAGTTTGGTACGCAAACGCATAATAAAAAAGGGAGTTTAAAAAATTGGTAATATAGTTTTATAAGTACCTATACTATATTCATGTCTTGTGCCGAACTACAAAAATATATCAAAAAAGACTAAAAAAGGCATTTAAAAGTTCATAAGGACATTTTTTAAAGAGTTTCATAAATAAAAAATACAATTCATTTTATCAAAATGAAAGACTATATTTTCATTTTGACAAAATAAAGTGTGTACAAGAGTATCTGAGAGTGTGCCATTAGAAAATTCAAAGCCTAATTCTTCTTGTAGAAAGAATTGATTATATTTACAAAGGTGTCGAAATCTGCTAAACACCACATAAAATTAAGCCCAAAATATTAGGAAGATTATTAAGACAACAATATAAAATCACTAACCATAGAAAAATAAGATAAGAAAAATTCTATTTTTTATCACAAAAATAAACTATTCAAATTTAGTATGATTGTCCTATATTTTGAGTTTAGATAATTATAAAAATTAAAACAAAAAGTATGGAAGAACAAAATACAGGTTCAGTAAATAATAACTTGAATGAAAAAGAATTAAAAGCTCTAATTTCTCTTTTAGAAGACGATGATACACAAGTTTTAGCCCATGTAGAAAATAAAATTTTGTCTATCGGACAATCAATTATTCCATTTTTAGAAGATTCTTGGACAAGTAGTTTTAACCCCAAACTTCAAAGTAGAATTGAAGATATTTTGCATACCTTACAGTTTGGTCTTTTGAAGAAAAAACTACAAAATTGGTATCAAAATGAGCAAGATGATTTATTAAAAGGCTTATGGATTTTGGCAACCTATCAATATCCAGATTTGAATTTTGAAGAACTTCAAACAAAAGTAGAACAGCTTTATTTTGAAACGTGGGTGGCTTTCCAAAACGTTCAACATCCTATTGACCAAATAAGAAGGTTGAATAGTATATTCTTTGAAAAATTAGCCTTTAAAGCAAATGTAAATAACTTTCACTCGGTCAATAATTCCATGATAAATCAAGTTTTGGAATCTAAAAAAGGAAACCCTATCAGTTTGGCAGTTGTTTATATGTTAATTGCTCAAAAACTCAAATTACCTGTTTTTGGTGTCAATTTGCCTAATCTTTTTGTTTTGACTTACAAATCTGAAGAACTTACTTTTTATATCAATGTTTTTAACAGAGGAGTTATTTTTGCCAAACAAGACATTGATAATTATCTCAAACAATTAAAGCTACCTCAAAATGAAGTTTTTTATTCTCCCTGTGATAATTTGGCAATTTTGAGAAGAATGCTTCATAATTTAATGCAGTCTTTCGAACACGCAGCACAAGGCGAAAAAATTCCTGAATTAATAGAATTACTAGCTATTTTGGGAGAAATTGTAAGCAATAGAGAGTAAGGAACGATTACGAATTAAAGATTACGAATTACGAAATTAAATTACTGATTATCAATAGCTTAACTTTTGTAAAAGAGTGCTTTAATTAATTTTTATTCCTAAATTGTTTTTTGATAAAGAAAAATCCTACAAAAGGTTATTTTGTAGGATTGAAATATAAGTTTTATAATAAAATTAAAAGGGGAGTTTACTTTTATATTTTCCTGTTTATTCTATATTATTTTTATTTCATTTTCTGAATCATCACAACAGCATTACTAAAATTTATTGATGCTGAGTTGATACGTTCGAAGGCAGCTAATTGTTCTTTAGTTTGAATCCCATCTCTATAAAATTCTGTTATCTCTACTGTCAAAACGCCATTTTTGATAATAGCTTCTGTTTTGAAGTGCATAAGCATTTGCCCCATTTCTACATTCCAAACTTGTTTTTTGAGTGATTCGAAGTTTCTGATATAATATCCTTCTGGAATTTCTATTTCAATAACAGTTTTGAATTCTTCTGGATAACCTTTTTCTACATTTCCTTTTTGTGTATATGATTTTGGGTGTGCATCCAAAAGACTTCCTAATTTGAATAAAAATGTTTCGTTTGCTTGTTCTACAAGTGTATTTGAAGAGATTTTACCTTCTACCTTGAATAAATCCATACGAACAGTTTCAGCATCATAATAATGATTTTCTATGGTCGTAATATCAACACGTTCTGGAATAGCTTCACCTGCACGAATATCAAAACGACTAGCAACAGCTTTTTCAGGTTCGTCAGATAAGTAGTAATAAGCGTGATAATCTATGGCTGCATATCCTGTAAGTTCTCTTTTTAAATTGATTTTTGTAGTACTCAACTCATCTTCAAAACTTACCTTATAATGTGTATTAGTATGACTTTGAGAAGGAACAAAATTGATAGTACGAATATCTGAATAAGCAACAATATCTTCTCCCAAAATTACTGGTGGTTTTACAAAAATACCTTTATTATTGATAAGAGAATAAGGAATATATCCATAACGATAATTGATCTCAGTAGGCATTAAATAGCTTTTCAGAGAAGGAAAGTAAAACAAATAAGCGTGAATAAAGTCCCAAGATGGAAAACTTTCATCAAATGCAAAATATTTTTTATCAGAAGTTCCTACCAAACGATGGTCGATTCCTGCATTTTGAAAGAAAGCACCAAACAAACGCAAAACACCATAACTATCACTCATTCCTGTTTCTAAAGAAGTCAGAAGAGAATAAGAGTCATGACTAACATTTTCATCTATACGAATATGATTTTTGATATAATCTTCAATCGCTTTTATTTTTTGTTCTTGTGGTAATAAGGACGTTTTATTTGCAGCAAGTTCTTCTAAAATAGAATTGATACGTCTGTTTTCATCTTTCAAACTCAATGGATAAACTACTGAAGCAAGACCATTGGCAATATTTCCCCAACTATTATCAGCATATTTTTCATCAGCCAAAACGTGTGAAAAACGATAATGTAAACGCATCAAATTTCCTTCTCCTAGAATAGATTTTGAAGAAGAAGTATGTATTTTGTTAGCAGAAATAGAAAGTAAATTTCTTCCCATTGCATCACTTTGTTGTTTGGCTTGTGGAAGTCCATTGTAGCTTTTACTAGTAAAAAGAATATTTGTAGGAGTAACGAGTTCGAAACTTACATTTTTGAGTAGTACATTAGCTGGATACATATAATGTCCAGAAAGAGAAGCCGAACGCTCTATCACATAAAAATACTCAATATCACTTCCTACTTGTGCGCCTTCAATAGGAAAACGAGTAGAAGAAGCAAAAAAACCATTTTCTTCTATTTTACGAATTTGAGAAAGGTCTATTTCTATTGTCTTTCCATCATTTTGAATACTTCTTGCTTTCAAACTAACCAATCTTTCACCACTTTGAAGAGGAACAAATACTTTATTATATTGCTTGAGGGTATTTTCTGAATTTATTTTTACGATATGGTGTGTCAGTTCCCAAACTCTAAAATCTCCATTCTCATCATAAAAATACTCTAAGGCATAATGATACTTTTGAAAAATGGCTTCTTCTTTATTTTCTTCTGTATTTAATTGTGAAGGAATAGGAGCAATTTCCCAATCATAGTTAAGAAGTTGGAAAGGTTCTAAAGGAAAAATTTCGTTATTTTCCTCATCCGAAAAAGCAGTTATTGCTTCTTGTGCCTTTACAGAGAATGTAAAAGTAATAATTAGAAGAGAAGATAAGAATAAAGAGAACTGTAAGTATTTATGCATAAAAGGTATAGGAAAATAGATGTCTATAATATTAATTGTCTGGAATTTTCTAAGTCTAAATGAGAAAGTCTAAAACTCTGAGCAAGGATTAAAACCACTGCTAATTTTTTATTTTTTTGATAGTAGAGTAGTTTCAAAATAGCTAAAGAAAAGAATCTAAAAATCTACTACTCAGTCTAATAACTGCAAAAACTAACCCTAAAGTTTGTAAACTGCAAATAAGCAAAATAATAATAATTGGAGTTTGATGTGTGTTTTCTGCTAAAAATGTCGTGTTTTTTAGTTTGAAAAATAGAATACACACAATATTTTTTTTATTTTTTCAAAAAAGTAGCTTATTTAGTAGGTATAACGTATAAAAAACAAATAAAGTTAGGTAAAATCTCATTTTATGCACTATAAAGTATTTTTTTTTACGTTAGTAGGTTTATAGGTTATTTTTGTCTTAAATAAAAAGACTAAAACTTCATTTTCTTGATTAAAGAGAGTAAAAAAGTCGTTATATAAAATCAACACATTTCATGCTAACTTGTAGTAAAATCAATATACCATTTTAGAAAAAGCACCTAGTAAACTATCAAAACCTTTTCAAAATTTAAGATCGTTTTAGTCAAATAAATTCTAAAATTAAAAAGATAGTAGTTTTGTAGGTTATCGTATAACTTTTTCTCATTCTTTTTTTAGTATATTTGCAGTTGGTTTTGTCAAAAATTGATGTATTCCTCTTTAGTTTTAAGTATTTATATTTTACTAAATTTAGTTTTATCCGTTTATTTTTTATTGTTATGTTGTTAGATTTTGAAAAGCCCATTTTTGAATTAGAAGAAAAATTACAGGAAACAAAAAGCCTTGCTGCCCAAAATAATATGGATGTAGGGCAGGCTGTAAAACTATTAGAAGAGCGTATTCATCATTTGAAAAAAGAAACTTTCAAAAACTTAACTCGTTGGCAACGTGTACAACTTTCTCGTCATCCAGACCGTCCTTATACACTTGATTACATTGCTCATCTGACAGATGATTTTATCGAACTGCATGGAGATAGAGGTTTTGGAGATGATAAAGCTATGATTGGAGGAATTGCCCAAATTGATGGGCAGTCTGTCATGATTATAGGGCAACAAAAAGGAAGAAATACCAAACAAAGACAGTATCGTAATTTCGGAATGGCAAATCCAGAAGGTTATCGTAAAGCCTTACGTTTGATGCAACTGGCTAATAAATTTGGAATGCCAATCTTGACTTTGATAGATACCCCTGGTGCTTATCCTGGGATAGAAGCCGAAGAGCGAGGACAAGGTGAGGCGATTGCAAGAAATTTGAAGGAAATGTTTTTGTTAGATGTTCCTGTGATTTGTATTGTGATTGGTGAAGGTGCTTCTGGTGGTGCGCTTGGTATTGCGATTGGGGATAGAGTTTGTATGCTTGAAAATACGTGGTATTCGGTTATTTCACCTGAATCTTGTTCGTCTATTTTGTGGCGTAGTTGGGATTATAAAGAACAGGCTGCTAGTGCTTTGCGTCTGACTTCTTCGGATATGCACAAGTTTGGTTTGATTGATAGAATCATTGAAGAGCCTCTAGGTGGAGCGCATCGTCATCAAGAAGAAACCATGCAAATTGTAAAAAATGCTGTTTTGGAAATGATAAAAGAACTTTCAAAATTAGATAGCAAGACTTTAAAGCAACAACGAACAGAAAAATTCTCTAAAATGGGAGAGTTCGAAGAACTACAAATAAGTAAAGTCAGTTAAATAAAACAATACATCAAAACAGAAAGATGTATAAATAATGAGGAAGTAATTTTGAGTTATCAGATAGTTTCTAAATAAATAATTTAGAACTAAAGTCAAATAGAAACGAAATGAAGAAGTTAGAAAACTTTCATTCTCACTCTTTTTATTGGAATCTCAATCAACGAACATATATTTTGCCTTTCGACAAAAATAGTTTGCTTGCTCATTTAAAACACCTTACAAAACCTTACGGAGAAAAACCAAAACGCAAAAAAGACTATGAGCGTTATCGTTTTACAGGTCAAATAGAAAAAAATACATTTCGCCTTTCAAGAACCGTTGTAGAACCCAACAATTTTTTGAGTATAGCAGAAGGAACTATCGAAGCTACTTCGAAGGGGTGTTTTATTCAAATCAAATACAAAACATTCAAATTTACTAGAATATTAATCTGGTTTTGGGGATTTTTTGGGCTGTGTATGACTTTATATTTTAGCTTTTATAAAATCAATGCCCTCTATGCTATTCTGATTGGTCTTTTTACGCTTGCCCATACGGCTGTTTGTGTTTTGAGTATTCGAAGACAAAAGAAAATACTAGAAGATATTTTTGATGAAGTATTCAATTCTTACAACGATTTTTTGAATTGAAATTTTAGTATAAAAAAATCCATAGAACAGTAGTTTGTTGCTCTATGGAAAATTTGTTTTTACTGTAAAATGCAAATTGAACAATTTCTACTATTACCAGCTTTCTTTACATGGAAGTACTATCATCTAATATTTCTTCATCATATAAAAACTCTCCATTTATAGGCTTTCTTTGAACAAAAATAGCTGCTAAGAGAGCAATTACAAAAAGAACAACTGCACCTACCATAATACTTTGAAGAAATGGCATCAATGGGTTTTCAAGACTTTTTTGTGATTCTATACGAGCCTCTTCCATGGCTTTATCTATATCACTTTCTGGCATTCCCATGCTTTCCATGAGAGACTCTGCTTTATTTAATGATTCTTTCGCTATTTGTTCTGTATATTCTGGAGCAACAAAATTATTAAAGACATAATTATAAGAAGCCCCAATTACATAACTTAACATCAAAGCAACAAATACCATTTTGACAGCATCAAAATATTTGATAACTCCTTGATTTTCCTTTTTGATACGCATACAAACAAAAATAATTGCCCCAATAGAAACAATACCTGAAATAATAGCATAATAACTCATTGCGAACTCTACGCCCATTATATAACCAAAAACAGCTAATAGAATGTTTAGAACACCTAAAATTAAACCATAACGAATTGCAGATTGCATAAATAAAAATAGTTAGTTGAGAAATAATTTTTCTTTGACTTAATAAGTACAGATTATCCTCATTTTATTACAAACTCTTGGATTTATTTAGATTTAAAAAATAGGATTTGTTAGAATAAGTCTTCCAATCGAATCTTGTCTTTGTTGTTCTTTTAGTCGAAGTCTTTTCATTTGTTCGGCATACTCAGGAGTAAGTTTGTATTTTTCTCGTTCTATTTTTCGTTCTATTCTGACTATAGATTCTTTATAATCTGCTTTTAAAGTATCTGCTTTATAAGCATTTTGGAAATAGTTTTGAGCCATTTCGAAACGTTTTATTTTATCTTCTGGTTCGAAGAGCTTGTATTCATACAAAACCCCTAATAAATAGTTAGCTGTATGTTGAGATGGTTTTTGCTCAATAACTTTTTTGAAATAATATTCTGCTTGTGGATAATATCGTTTCTCAAACATATAAATTCCGACTTGCAAAGCAGCCTCATCTAAAGTAGAATCTTGTTTAATAGCTTTTCTGTACCATACAATAGAACTATCTCGTTTATTTAAGTTGAGCCAAGTATTGCCATAATGAAGAGAAAGTTGAGAACGAATTTTATTATCTGATGTACTAATTATTTTTTTTGAAGAATTATAATTTGTTTTCTGAAAAGCAATTTGGGCTTCTTTCCATGCATTTTTTGGAAGTTCTGATGTATTATAGGTTTTGACAATTTCGGTGTAAGCAGGAATATAGGTGCTATCCTTTGCAATCGCTTTTCTCAAAAATGAAATTGCCTTTGTAGTATCATTTTTCTTATTCCAAATCATCCCTTGATAATAAAGCGTTTCTGTTTTTTCTCCTGTTCGCTTTGCAATTTCTTCAAAAGCACTCAAAGATTCTGACCATTTTTTTTGAGTAAAGGCAGAATAGGCATACAAACGATACAATTCTAAATCTGTAAAACCCAAATCAATGGCTTTTTGAGCTGCTTCTAAAACTTTTTGAGGTTCGTTTCTTTGCTGATAAGCCTCTGCCAAAGCAAAATAATATTTACTTTTTGTACTGTCTAAAGAAATTGCTTTTTCAATATCATCTAAAGCAATATTTTCTTTTCCAGAAGATAAGTACAAAGAAGCTCGTTTGTAATAATAATGAGCTGTGTTTTCTTTGTTGTCTGTATTTTCACTTTGTTCGATTTGCTCATTGAGAAATTGTACTTGCTTCGTCGTCATCGTCGTAACAGAGTCAGGCAAAGGAGGTAATGTTTCGACAAACTGCTTCGTATCAGACTGACAAGCCGATAAAAAACAAAAAAACAGTAAAATCAATAAGGGAATAAAGCTATTTCTATACATTTACAATTTGCAATTTATCATTCACAGTTACTTTTTAACCCATTCTCTAATCACATCTAAGACTACAAAAACATATTTTTGATGTTCTTCTTTTGCTTCCATTTCAGGCTCTTTTCCTCCTATATTTATCATTTTTCCTACATAATTTTCTTCTTTGGCTTCATTTTCAAAAACCCAAACAGCATAGCCTTTTACACCAAAACCACCATCTTCTAGTTTATCAATATCACTTTGAGTAAGAACAAAATATGTTTTTTTGTCAATAATAAATTTAGAAAGTTGGCGTTCGCTTTCTTTAATAGAAGCTAATGAACCAGTCATTTCTACTTTAACATTTTTATCAGAATGAGTTGTCGGAATACGGAAATTAGAATCTTTCATTTTTTAGGAATTAGATATTGGGAAATGGGAATTAGGGATTAGATATTCGGAATTAGGAATAAATTATATGTTATTACTTCTGACTTCTAAAATCTAAGTTAGCTTCGCTGCTTTGACAGGTCTTACTTTATTTATAGCCAAACCAGTTTAGTTTGTTTGCTTTTTTGCGCCAGTCTTCACTTACACGAACATAAAGCTGTAAAAAAACTTTTTTACCAAAGAATGCTTCCATGTCTAATCGTGCTTCTGTTCCGATAATTTTGAGTGCGCTTCCATCTTTTCCTATCAAAATACCTTTTTGAGACTTTCTCTCCACATGAATTTCAGCATGAATACGCAACATTTTTGGTGTATCTTTAAATTCCAACACTCCTACTTCGGTAGAATAAGGAACTTCTTGGTCATAATTTAAAAATATTTTTTCTCTGATAATTTCGGCAGCAAAAAAACGCTCTGGACGGTCGGTCAGCATTTCTTTGTCGTAATAAGCAGGATGTTTTGGAAGGTATTTTAAGATAAGCTCTAGCAATTCATTGACATCAAAACCTTCTAAAGCAGACATTGGCAAGATTTCTTGTGGGTTTAGGACTTCTTTCCAACGAGCAATTTTTTCATCAATAATTTCTTGATTGACTAAATCAGATTTGTTTAATAGAACAATAACAGGAATTTTCTTTTTTTCTAATGCTTTCCTAAGTTTTTGGATAGCATCTTCTTCGTCATGACTTTCATCAAGCGAAGTAACCAACAAAATAACATCAGCATCTTCTAATGATTTTTCTACAAAACGCATCATTTTTTCGTGAAGCTCATATTTTGGAGAAATAATACCAGGAGTATCCGAAAACACAATTTGATAGTCTTCACTATTCAAAATCCCCATTATACGATGGCGAGTAGTTTGTGCTTTGTGTGTTACGATGGCTAATTTTTCACCCAAAACGGTATTCATGAGTGTAGATTTGCCACTATTTGGTTTTCCAACCAAGGCTACAAAACCAGCTTTATGATTTTCAGATTCTTTGCCAGCATTCAAAATGGCATCTAAGTCAAGTTCTTTCATGCTACAAAGTTCGCTTTTTTTATAGAATAATGCAGTATAATTATTATTTTTTTAATCTTTTTAGTCTGAGAAAAGCCTTTTAAATCAATAAAAACCTGTAATCTACATTTTTTACGAAAAATAATAGCTTTTTTTTGAATAAATACTTGCAGATTAAAAATATTTTTGTACCTTTGTAAAACAATCGGGGCAAATAGGCTTAGGTTGTACCAATTACGGCGCGAGATAGAGCAGTTGGTAGCTCGTCGGGCTCATAACCCGGAGGTCACAGGTTCGAGTCCTGTTCTCGCTACAAAGTCATTCATTTGACACAAACCATTTTAGATTAATTTCTAAAATGGTTTTTTTTATGCCTATACTTCTTTGATGTTAATCTATTAAAAACAGAACATTCAAAAATTCATAATAAGTTTATGTCTTTTTTGATAAGAAACTGCTTGATAAATTTTATTTTTGCAAAACTAAAAGAATAGAGGCATTTTTGTATAGTTTTGTACAAACTCGTAAAAAATATAAGAAAGTACAAAAATTTATGTAATGCTATTTTTACTTCTATCAATCAAAAAAATACCCCATTCTCATGCAGAATAACAACCGTGTACTTGTCGTAGATGATGAACCCGATATTTTGGATTTGCTCAAATACAATTTGGAACGTGAAGGATATGAAGTAGAGGTTGCTTCCAATGGTGAAGAAGCTCTAAAAAAAGCTGAATTTTTTAAACCCGAACTCATTCTTTTGGACATCATGATGCCCAAAATGGATGGTGTAGAAACGTGTCGCTTGCTTCGTGAAATGCCTGATATGATAGATTCATATATTATTTTCTTGACAGCTCGTGCCGAAGAATATTCAGAAGTAGCAGCTTTTGATGTAGGAGCAGATGATTATTTGAACAAGCCTATCAAACCTCGTGCGCTGATGAGCCGTATCAATGCTCTTTTTCGTAGAGAATTCAAAAAGCAGCAGACACAATCTCATGAAGTCATCGAAATTTCGGATTTGTATATTGATAAAACAAGTTATACCTTACAGAAGGATGGCGAACTGATTGCACTTCCTAAAAAAGAGTTTGAATTGATTTATTTCTTGGCCCAAAGTCCAAATAAAGTATATAATCGTGAAGATTTATTAAAAAATATTTGGGGGCAAGATGTCTATGTTTTGGCTCGTACTGTTGATGTTCATATCCGTAGAATTAGAGAAAAAATTGGAGATAATTATATCAAAACTGTTAAAGGTGTTGGATATAAATTTATGTCGCCTGATGAAATATAGAAACGAATGATTATAAAAACAAATGCTAACCTAGAGAGAAAGGAACAAACAAGTATTTTTGATAGACTTACTAATGCTATCAAACGCTCTTTGGTAAGTTCAAGAGCCGTAGCAATTATACTTTCTCTTTTGGTAAGTAGTGTAACAAGTGCTTTTTTGTCATTAATGCCTAGTGTTTCTTCGGTGGCTTTGTCGGTTTGTTTTTTAGTTTCTTTTTCATCTTCTTTTTTACTTATTTATATTGCTTTTGAATTTCTTATTTTCAAAGAAATAAACAATGTATATAGCAAGTTATCAAAAATAAAGAAAAAAGATTTCAAATTTGTTCCTCCTACTTCTGACCTTATGCCGTCTGCTAATCCTATTCGAAGAGTGAATCAAGAAATTACAGCGTATGCAGGACAAAAACAAAAAGAAATAGATGAGCTTCTTAGAATGGAAGCCTTTCGTAGAGAGTTTATTGCAGATGTTTCTCACGAACTCAAAACGCCTATTTTTTCGGCACAAGGTTTTATTCTTACGCTTATTGATGGTGCAGTAGATGATGAAAATGTACGTGATGCTTTTTTGGGTAAGGCTGCACGAAGTTTAAAGGCTTTGGCTGCTTTGGTGGAGGATTTGCTGACACTTTCTCAAATAGAATCAGGTGATATTACGATGCGTCAAGAAGAATATGAAATGCAAGACCAAGTTTTGGAAGTTTTCGAACAGCTTGAAAATAAGGCTGAAAGACGTGGAGTTACTCTAAAACTGGTTAGTCAGTACGAAGAAGGTGTTTATGTGTATGCTGACTATAATCGTATCCGACAGGTTTTGATAAATTTAATAATTAATGCCATCAAATACGGAAAAGAAAATGGAACGGTAACAGTAACTCTCACTCAAACTACTAAAAATCTCAAAATATCTATAAAAGATGATGGAAATGGAATTGAACCCGAACATCTAGTACGTATTTTTGAGCGTTTTTATAGAATAGAAAAAAGTCGTTCGAAACAAGAAGGTGGAACAGGTTTAGGATTAGCGATTGTAAAGCATATTATTGAAAAACATAATTCTAAAATAAGTGTCAAAAGTAAAATGGGAGAAGGAACACAGTTTACTTTTAAATTGCAGCGTACTGAAGTAATAGAGGAAGAGTAAAATAAAGCATATTACCCATTCATTACTAAAAGAATACATAGTTAAATTATGATTTTTAATTTATAATACGTAATTGAACTGAATAAATTCGTAATTTTGTAGTCTTTATTTTTTGATTTTCTTTATTCTGTATGGTATTTTATGAAACGCTATAAACTTTCTGACCTTGTTATTTTTGAAAACGACGATTATTTAATTGTTGATAAACCTCCTTTTTTGTCTTCTTTAGATGAACGCTTGGGAAATGCGATGAATCTTTTACAGATTATTAGAGCCGAACTTCCAGAAGCAAAACTGGGACACCGTTTGGACAAAGAAACAAGTGGAGCTGTTGCTATAGCAAAACATTTTGAGGCATATCGCCATCTTTCTATTCAGTTTCAAGAACGTCAAGTAGAAAAAGTATATCATGCTATTGCTGTTGGTGTTCACGATTTTAAAGAGCAAGCTGTTGAAGTTCCTTTGCATAAAATGAAAAATGGTCTTTCACAGGTAAGTTACAAACAGGGCAAACACTCTCTTACATTTTTTTCTACTTTGAAGGCTTTTCGTCATTATACACTTTTGGAATGCCGTCCAATTACTGGACGTTTGCATCAAATTCGTGTTCATGCACAGACTTTAGGTGCGCCTTTGGTAGCTGATAAAGCGTATGGAGGCAAGGATTTATTTTTGTCAGAGATAAAAAAGAAAAAGTTCAACCTCAAAAAATGGGAAGAAGAACTTCCTTTGATGCAACGTGTGGCTCTTCATGCAAAAGAACTTAGTTTTAAAGGAATGAATGGAGAAGTTATAAAAGCAGTAACAGAATATCCAAAAGATTTTAATGCTCTTTTGAGACAGCTTGGAAAATTTGCTTCTTAAAAACTGTTTTTTGAGATTGTTTAATGAATATTTTTTTGTGCTTATTTCGTTATACTCAATCAAAAATGGTTTTCGAAAAAACAAAACTGTCAGACACTTTAACTTCGTTGAGGGCTAAAGCCGTTCATAAGTTTCAGTACAATTCAAAAAATAAATTATCTGACACCTTTGAGGTGTACTGATAAATTTGATTTTCGAAAACCAAAAACGTATGAGTATATTATCAACATCTTTTTTTGATACAAACAAAAAATTGGAGAAGTAATTTATAGATTTTTGTAACTTGAATGAAGTTTAGTAAGAAAAAAGACAGAAAAATAATAAAAATGGAAAAGCTAATAGTAAAGAATTTTAAAGCCATAGAATATGCCGAAATAGAAGTAAATGACCTTACTTTTTTTATCGGACAACAAGCTAGTGGAAAAAGTACCCTCGCTAAATTGATTTATTTTTTTAAGACGTTGGGGAAATATTTGACTGATGAGATATTAGTAGGAAATTTCAGAAAAGATGATTTATTTGAAGATATTACTGATTTTTGCTATTCTCAATTTTACTCTTTTTTTAGTGAATCATCTGTCTTAGACCAAAAAAAATGGCTCTTCCGACTTTTTAGCGATTATATGAATTTGACTATCATTCTCAATCTAAAATTTTGAAAGTTTCTAAACCCATACCCACTCCTTTTGAGGGTCTTAATTTTATTATTAATTCCCTCTACTATTCCGTTAGAATATCTATCTTTGAAGAAATTAATAATATCATTTTTCCAAGAATTAAACGTATTTATAAATCTATTTAGAGCCTTATGATTTATTTTTTGAGCTTCTTCTATCCATTGGTCTAGTAGTTTTTTAGCTTCTTGTTTACTCAAATCAGTATTAAATATATTTTGTAATTCCACTTTCATAAAATACACCTGTCTAAGCGTTGAGCTAAACCTAAACGCTTTAAGTAAAACTCGTCTTTCTTTATAAGTAAGGTCTTTCCATGCCTTGTATAAAAGCCATTTTATTTGCTTGAAATGAACGTTTTTATCATCTTTTCGTCGTAATTCTTTACGAATGCTATCTAGCACTTTATTACAATGCTGAAAAAAATGAAAGCGATCTATTACTACATCAGCGTTAGGAAATACTTCTTTTGCTGTATTTGAAAATCCCTCCCACATATCACAAGAAAATACTTCTATACTAGTACAAAAAACTTCGCCTTTGGATAAAAAATAGGCTTTTAAATACTCTTTATTACGGTATTCTAAAATATCCCAAACTTGACCTGTATCTAAATCTACTAAAACAACAGCATATTCCTTTTTTCCTTTTTTGTAAGCAAATTCATCAATACCTAAACGTCGAGGAAAATAATCTAGGTGTTTTTTTATCTCACGTTTACTATAGGTTTTAAAAATACCATCTAAAACATCCCAAAGTATGTTTTCTCGGATAGCTACTTCTTTGAAACTGCTATCTTTCAAACATAAATAAAGATATTTTTCCAAACGATGAGTTTGATTTTTTTGCTTAGAAACAAAACTAAAAACTTCTTGAAAGTAACGAGTACAATCTTGACAATGAAATTGACGAGAAGTTAAGTGTAAATAAACCTCTTTGTCTAAAATATTTCGGTCACGAACAATACGTTCTGAAGTAGAAGTCACTTTATTGCACTTTTTCAAGCAATTAGGACAAATAGAATCGGCTAAATTACTTTCTCCATAAATAGTTAAGCGAAGTGGAGAAGATTCTATTTTCGTTACTGAAAAATCTGAAAAACCTAATAAAATTGCTATTGTGTTAGTATCCATAGAAAGGCTAAATTAAGAAATTATCGCTAAATTGTCGGAAGAACCAAAAAAATTTTTTATTCGCTACGAGTATCAAGAAGATATTTATTTTGAATTTAAGAATACTTCTCAAAGTGGCTATATAATGAAAGGTGTACCAATATCGGAATCACTAAAGTATTAGTTAGTGAGCATGTTTTTGCTACTGAGCAATCAATTAACCTATTAACAAATCAGATAACAAAAGAGACTAAAGTACTGATTCCATATCTCTCAGATAATGTTTATTTTCCTGCTGGAAGAAGTTTTTTTGCATTAGCAAACAAGCAAGTTATTGAGTTAGGCAAAGAGTTTAAAAATAATTACAGAGATTATTTAAAAAACTATAAAATTTATTTAGGATTTGATACCCATAATGAGAATGATTTAATTAATTACACATTTATTAATTTCTGTACTTATCTGAAAAAAATTGCACCTAGTCTTTTACAGAATGATAATACTGTTTCTTTGAAACAAAATCTTATTACAAATGGAAAATATGTTCGACTTGGAGATGAAGAGTTTATAGAAGTATCAAATACCAACAAAATTCATTTATCCAACAGTTCATCAGGACAACAAGAATCACTACGATTGATTCAAGATATTAATTATCACTTTGTTTTTAAAGATTTGGCTTTTAGAGTTTACGAAGAACCCGAAGCTCATTTATTTCCTGCTTCACAAAAAGCATTAATGGAAATGATTGTGATTTTATTAAATTCTAATCCAAATGTTCAGTTACTTATTTCTACGCACACGCCCTATTTATTAGCTGTTCTGAATGTTTTGATGAAGGCAAAGGAATTGGAAAAACAGCTAGGAGAAAATAATTTGACCTTAAATTCTTTAGTTCCAAAGGAAGAACGTTTAGATGTTAGTCGTGTACGAGTTTATAGCGCAAAACAAACAGAAAACGGAAGGTTTATTTTTGAAGATGTCGTGAATCCAAATACTCAAAGCATTAATGCAGAAATAATTGACGAAGTGTCAGAGAAAATTGAAATTACGTATGACCAACTTTTAGATTTGCAAAGTAATCTTTCTAAGTAGTTAGACATAATTATCGTAACAATTTTCCTTTATATATAGTAAAATCAATTTTATACTTTTTACTATTGTATTTTTTTAGAATATTTTTTACAGCTTGATGTAAGTCTTCTTTACTCGTGAAATCTTGAGGTCTTAACCACTCTATTTTGATTTTTCTCCATAGTGTTTCTATGGGATTCAAATGTGGACTGTAAGAAGGTAAGTAGAAAATAAGTACTCCTTTCTCTTCCCATTCCTCTATTTTCTCTTCTATTTCTTTAGAAATATGCCAAGGTCCATTATCTAACACTAGAACAGTCGTTTTTTCAATTGTTTCTACAAACTGATCTATACAATCAATGATAACTTTAGAATTAATGTTTTGGGTGCTTACAAAACTGCTTAGTTCTCCACGCAAGTTAAGCAATCCAAATACATTTAAATTACCTCCCTTACTACTTTTAATGCCTACTTGTTCTCCTATTCTACACCAACCATAAGGAACATTGGGTTCTAAATTGAAGGAAGACTCATCACAAAAACGCAAATCTATACAGCCTGCTAAAAATAAAAGAATGAGAAATTCTAAACTACGTTTTTTTTCTTCATATACAACAGGGTCAGGTTTCTTAACAGTTACTTTTCTGAAGCGTTTCCAACACCATTTTTTTTTTAAGCAACCTTTTTAAAGTCTTGACTGACATAGATTTACCCAATTCCTCTTCCAATTGAGAAACAACTACTTTCAAACTTTGAGGACTGGCTTCAACTAGAGATTCTACTTTATTCATTTCTTCTTCATTATCTATACGAAGAATAGGGCGACGACCTTGTCCTTTACTCGTCTCTAATCCTGCTATGCCCTCTTTTTCATACCGATTAAACCAACGAATAACTAATTGGCGAGTAACTTGATAAAAATCCATTATCTCACTAACCTTTTTTCCTTGATGGCTTAAAAGAATGTAATGACAACGAGTACGGAAAGTTGATGATTTACCTTCTTTCCAACCTTGCTCTAAGGAAGATACTTCCTCTATACTCAAACTAATAAAACGTTTTTTTCCTCTCATAAAACAAAGATAAAAAAAATATTTAATAATTTTGTCTAACTACTTAACTCTGTATCTGAATGAAAAAAATAACATCTAAAAAGTGGGTAAGTGAAGCTAATAAAAAGGAAAACTCTAATGAGATAACCATCAAATTATTCGATAAAAACGAATGCTTACCTTTTTTTGAAGAGAACATCTTTTTTGAGAAAACAGAAAATGGCAAAACAATAATTTTTCAATCAAAAGAAACTAAAAACACAGCACAAACAAACCGTTTGATTCGTATAGATTTTGAAAAACTATTTGATAGTATAGATAGTAATTTGAGTCAAAAATGTGATTATATTTTTATCAATTATAATGATGATTATCAACCTAATCAATACTATTTTGTCGAATTAAAAGGCAATGCAGAACGAATATCAAAACCCTACGAACAAAAATAAGCATAGACCTCTTCAAACAGAGAATGAATATTAATAAAAGCTCTATTTTTGGGATAATTGTGGGAGGAAAAGTAGAGAGAAAATCAAGTACAAAAGAGAAAAATGTCAAACTCATAAAGACCAATGTGCTTAGAAATAACTTTATTAGCGAATTAGGCAAAGATTTATTTCACGCTCAAAATACTGCAAAAGTTAATTCTCTTATCTCTACTAAAGATGATTTTATAGGTTCATAACTTATTCCACCAAAGGCAATTCAATAAAAAAGGTAGTTCCGAAATACGGTTCTGTTTCAAACCAAATTCTTCCTCCTGCGTGTTCTATTCCACGTTTTGCTACCGAAAGACCAATTCCAGAACCTGTTGATTTAGTCGTAAAATTAGGAATAAAGAGCTTTTTGGCTGTTTCTTCATCAATTCCCTTTCCATTATCACGAATATAAATAATGATTGTTTTTGGCGATTTTTGATTTGTCTTTTCTAAGACTACATTGATATGTGGATCTTTTTCTTGAACTGCTTGTATTCCATTCAAAATAAGGTTTGTCAAGATTCGTCCCATTAGTTTTGCATCTCCATTTATATAAAATTCTCCTTGGTCAATAATTGCATCAAGACGAACACTTCCATCATTTTTGTATAAAATTAGTGTTTCTTGTAGCACCATCGAAACATCAAAACGCTCTGTTTTTGGAATCGGCATTTTTGCAAAAGCCGAAAATGAAGTCGCAATATCACTCAATGTATCTACTTGAGTAAGCAAACTTTTAATCGAACGTTCGGCAGGTGATTCTTCATTGGCAAGAACACGCTGCAAATGTTGCAAAGTCAGTTTCATTGGCGTAAGAGGATTTTTTATTTCGTGTGCCACTTGCTTTGCCATTTCTCGCCAAGCAGATTCTTTTTCGCTGGCAGCAAGTGCAGCTCTACTTTCTTCTAATTTTACAAGCATTTTATTATATTCTCCTACCAAAAGACCAATTTCATCATCTGATTTGTAATCTAAAGGCTTATTATCTCCACTCAATGTAATTCTTTTTAGGCGAGAAGTAACAAGACTCAATGGTTTTGTCAAATCCCTAGAAGCAAAAAAGGAAAGTACCACCAAAAGCAAAAATATTCCTGTAAAAACATTAAGCATCGTCGAAACAACTTCCAAAATCTGCTCATCAGCATAACGTTGAGATTCGAAAAAGGGAACATCTACCACCCCCACAATTTCGCCAGTAGCAGGAGAATTTACAACCACATAAGCCGAATTATAATCTAGCTTTCCAATAGATTCACTCAAGATTGTTTTGCTCTGTTTTTGTTCTATCAAAAGTGCCATTGCCTTAGGATTGATGAGTGAAGATACTAATCCATTATCATAAATGGTCGGTTGTGAAGAAGCCAAAAGTACTCCATCTCTATCAAAAACATTGATTTCTGTTTGGGTAAGACGAGCAATTTCTTGAAGTGATTGAAGTAATTCATCTTTTGTAATGTCTTTGTAAACTACATAATCAGTCAGTTTGGTAGAAAAATTTTGAGCTACATTTTCAGCTTTTTGAAAGTAAGTTTCGATAGTTTGATTTTTGTTTTCCGAATTCAGAATACTTACAATCAGAATACTAAGTAAAATAGTAGGCAAGAAAAAAGCAAGATTAAGATAAAGCTGAATTCTGCCAGTAAGATTGAAAGTAAAAGGTTGTTGTCTGAAATAAAGTCTATAAACAGCCAAAAGCAAAAGCATTGTTAAGACAATACAAATAAACTGCATCGAAAAATTAGTTAAGACAGATTTTAAAGGATATTTTACTGAAGAAATAACAACAGCTTTTTTAGATTCATTTTCTTTTACCAAAAGGTGTTTGTAAGAGGAAGTAGAAAAAGTAGTAACAGAATCAAAATTATTCAAAAAATCTTTTGAATACACAAAATTTCCTTGTGTATAAACAGGCTCTCCCCCTTTAAAAATAGAATAACTCCACGCATTTCTTCCTCCCCAACGATTATAGTTTGAATATGGATTATCAGATAAAAGATTGGGATAAACACTATTTGAAACTATTTTTTTGAGTTGTAATTCTAATACAATTTTTCCAATCTTGACACCACTTCTACTGATTTCACTAAAAGCAAAATAGCGTTTTGTATTGGTGGATAAATCATGAACTAAAAAAATATCTTCATATTCAGTCGAATAAGCTGGTTGTGCATATCGTGAATACATTTCATCAAAAGTCATTGTATTTTCATAGGGCATTCCATTTCCATTAAACAAATGAACTTTTATATCATATTTATCAAAATAATAATCCAAATAAAACTTTCTTATTTTTCGTGTAATAATATCTTTTGTTGTAAAAGAAGTCATCAATCTATTCTTGATAATTGGGTCAAAGGGAAGTGATTCGACCACGTCATTTAATAAAAATTCTCCTTGCAAATCATTTTCTAATAAAAGTTGGTCGGCAAAGTTTTCTTTGGCTACTCTTTCTCTAGTTTGTTCAAAACAATAAATAATATAACTACTCATAATCGAAGTAGTAATTGCTCCCAAGAAGATATAAATAAAAATTTGATAGGTAAAAGAACGTTCCGAACGAGGCAATTCTACAAAAATAACAACCAAAATATAAATGGTATGAATCAGAGCAATCCAAGCATCTGATAGATTTGCATGAACACTAAAACCATAAATACCACTCACAACCCAACCAATCAAAATACCCACAGAAACTAATAAAATCAACTTTTTACCTTCTACATGTAGCCATTCAATAAACCTAACCAAAATATGGATGAGTAAAAAATAGGTTGTTGCTGTCAAGATTCCTATAAAAAGAGCTATTATTTTGAGAAGCGAAAAATCTAATTCTCGTGTAAAATCTAAAGAAATTTGGGGAGAGTGAATATAAAGATTACGAAGATTGAGAAAATGATAAAAAGCAATCGCAAAAGAAAGCGTAATAGCTATCACAATACCAAAACGCTTGCGTTTTCGGCTTCCGATACTTCTCATGTGAGAGAGTTCACTAAAATGAACAAACAAAAAGCTACTCACAATAAAAATACATAATACATTCAGAAATAAATCTCCTAATGAAGGTGCAACAATGGAAGAAGCATAATAACGAGCATTAAAGAGAATTGTAGGCAAAACACTATTAGGCAATTCTAAGAAAAGCATCAAAAAACGAATCCCTATAAATGTACTCAAAAGCGTAAAAAAGGCATACCAAACCTGTCCTTGTCTCAAAAAATAAAGCATCGAAACTCTAGCTTGTAAAAACACAAAAACACAAGCAATAATCATAAAGAAAAGTACAGTATAGTTTTGTGAAGATTGCCAACTATAATCTGAAGGAAAGATAAGTGCAAAAAGTAAGTTGCTTCCTGTTCCATAAACTCTATATGAAGAACCTTCTGGATTGAGTTGAAGACTAATATCAGAAGTAGAAAAAAGTTTTGGATTAACACCTAAAGTCAGAAATTGATTATAAATTTTATATTCAGAAGCTAGTGGAATCAAAACCACCCCTGTCATATTATCATACTTGGTAACTATGATTTTCTGTTTTACTAAAAACAACCCTTTTGGCGTTTCGATGGTGTATTCTGAATAGTTATTTTTGAGTTGATCGTAGGAAAGTAAATAGGTATTATCTGTCCAAAAAAGCAATTCACTATTTCTAAAAATATAAATTGGATATTTTTCTGTGTTGGAAGTGAGTAGCGAAAAGTCTAATTTCTTGTAATTCTGAATGACTGCTTCTTCTAATTTTGTAAGTTCTATCTCTGCAACTTCTAATTCTCTATCTACCTTTTTTCTGACTTCTTGTGTGTATTCGTTGTAATCCTTTGTATTTACCAAAAAATATCGAAACCCCAAACCAGCCAACAATGCAGCTAAAGCAATAAATAAGAAAGAATACGAAACTGATTTTGACATATTTTTTAGCAGAAAAATGCAGAAGTAATTAGCTTATTTTTAGTCTCAAATTTTGAACCTTAAATTTTTGCTTGTTTAAAAGTAACAAAATTCAATATAAGAAAGCTATAAAAACTCTGTTCTACCAATAAATCATTGAAACTATTTATTTTTTTTAATTCTGACAAACAAAAAAACAAGTGCAAAAATAACTCCTGCTACACTCGTCATCGAACCTGCAATGGAAGCATTGAGAAAAGAAGCTGTATAATACCCCAAAATAGCTGTAATTATTCCAATAAAACAGGATAGAAAAAGCATTTTTTTGAAATTAGTTGTCAGTAAATAAGCTGTTGCTGGAGGAACAACCAAAAAAGAAAGTACCAAAACTGCTCCCACAGACTCAAAAGCTGCCACTGTAGCCAACGAAACCAAACTCATCAGCGAATAATGCCAAACTGAAACATTGATACCAATAGCCGAAGCAAAAGAAGGGTCAAAGGTTGTGAGTAGCATTTCTTTATAAAAAACAGTAACAAAAAATAGAATAATCAAAAGTACAGAACCAATCCACCAAGCAGCCTTTGCACCCAAGTTCAGTATTGCACCATCATCCAAATCTATGCGCCAAACGTGAAGAGGAACATACGCAATTTCACCAAAAAGCACACATTCAGCATCTAAATCTACTTTACTAGCAAAAACTGAAATTAGAATCACACCCAAAGCAAAAAGAGATGTAAAAGAAACTCCAATAGAAGCATCAGTTTGTAACTTGCCTTGTTTGTGTAAAAACTCTATTAAAAGTGTCGTAAAAACTCCTAAAATAGCAGCACCAATCAACATAAAAATAGAATCAAAACGCTGAACAATCAAAAAAGCAATCACAATTCCAGGCAAAACAGCATGAGAAATTGCATCTCCTACCATCGCCATTTTGCGTAAAACCAAAAAACAGCCTAAAATTGCACAACTAACAGCTACCAAAATACCGACCAATATTATCTGAAAATCATTCATTGAAAAAATTGAAATAACCTAAATTTTAGATAAAACAAACTTAAATTTGTAAATTCATTGTAGCCTATTTCACTTTGAAGAGATAAGCTATTTATTATAAAGATACTTCTAACCCAAAAGTTAGATAAATCTAAAACAAATTTAGTATAAAATTTAGACAAACTTTTAAACCTAATTTAAACCCATCCTACAAATGAACTTATTACGTGTCGTCAGAATGACTTTTGAAGAAAAATATATTCAAGATTTTATTGATAACTTTGAAGAAAACAAACAGAAAATTCGTCATTTTGAAGGATGTAAACATTTAGAATTATGGCAAGATGCTCATAATCCGTGTATTTTTCTGACATACAGCCATTGGGAAAATGAAGAGAAGTTGAATAACTATAGAGACTCTGAGCTTTTTGGAAATGTTTGGAAGAAAACAAAACAATGGTTTGCTGAGAAACCTATTGCTTTTTCGTCGTTTCAGAAGTCTTTGGTAGAATAAGGAATAATTACGAATACATTTGCAAAAAAAAAAGAATCACATTTTAAATAATGGGATTCCTTTTCTATATATTTTAATTTTCAATTTTTACTTTATGCAATATTAAATTTACGCTTATTGAGCGTTTTTAATTCTTCTTTTATTTCCTCTTTTTTTAAGTCATTTTCTAAAATAGAAAGATATGATTGTAAATTTTTGAGTAATTGTTCGAATTTTTGGAGAAAAATTTCTATAGGTTCTGAAATATTGCTTTTCATTAAAACACCTAACGAATTATAAGTTGTTTCTACTACTTTTTCTACTTCTTGCGTTTTATGAAATTGCCTTTTTGCATACTCTAAATCTGCGTGTTGCCAAGCCCAATTTTTTAATTTTTCAACAGAACTATTCATTTCAGTAACTTTTTTTGTGTTGTTTTGAATAATTGAAAGGTTTCTTTCATTTGGATTAGCAAAAAATTCAAATACAACACCTACAAGTGAGGAAATATCAGTTGTGTTTATAGTTAGAATAGGTTGTGGAGAAGTGAACATGTTTAAAGAATTATTAGACAATTTATTAAGTAATATAGATAGGTTGAAAACAAATAAAGATGTGCTATTTCTGACTGAAAATCAGCGTTTTATTTGAATAAATGTAAAGATTAAAAAATAATTAGTAGTCGTTGTGAAATCTGTTTTTATATACGGACACTTTATAAAAATAGTTGTCAATTTTTCAATTTTGTTTAAATTCTTAATAATTTCTTACTTTAGTAATAGATTATTCACTTTCTATCTGTCATTACTAACCCTTTCTGTACGATGATATAGTATTTTTCTTGTACCCTACCATTTTTTTGTAACTGGTTAGTGAGTGATTTATATGATGAGATACAGAATAATAATATTATAGACCATTTTGTAAATTGCAGTTTTTTATTAAAAAATGTAATTAACATTCAAAAAGTCGGTGTTTTTATCTCTTTAATCCGTAAAATCTGTGTGTTATAAAAATAATAGGGTAAAGTAGTATTACACTACAAGGATACACTATCATTTAGAAACAAAAAATTGTTTCTACTTACAAAATCTATTATCTTAGACAAAAATTTTTTATAAAATAAACTTAACTAAATATAGCTATGGAAAATGACAAACCAACCTACGCACACCCTATGATGCGTGAAGATGCACTCAAAGGAAAAACTATTGTTATTACAGGTGGTGGTACAGGTTTAGGTCGTGCAATGGGAACATATTTTTTAAAACTGGGAGCTAACCTTGTCATTACAAGTCGTAAATTAGATGTTTTGGAAAAAACAGCTAAAGAAATGGAAGAAGAAACAGGTGGAACAGTACTTCCTTTGGCATGTGATGTACGTGATTATGACCAAATTGAAAAGATGCTTAAAGATTCTGTTGAAAGATTTGGAAGTATTGATGGACTTCTTAATAATGCAGCAGGAAATTTTATTAGTCCGACAGAAAGATTGTCGCATCGTGCGTATGATACAATCGTTGATATTGTTTTGAAAGGAACGTATTATTGTACACTTGCTTTTGGAAAATATTGGATTGAATCAGGAAAGGCTGATAATTATGCTAACCCTAAAACAGTTTTGAGTATCGTAACTACGTATGCAGAAACAGGTTCAGGTTATGTTGTTCCTTCGGCGACTTCGAAAGCTGGCGTTGTGGCTCTTACCAAATCTCTAGCCGTAGAATGGGCAAAATATGGTATTCGTTTCAATGGTATTGCACCAGGAGCATTTCCTACTAAAGGAGCTTGGGAACGCTTGATGCCTAAAAATTTACAAGATAAATTTGATATTAAAAATCGTGTTCCTTCTCAAAGAGTAGGCGACCATCAAGAATTAGCTAATCTTGCAGCCTATCTTATTTCTGATTATTCTGCTTATATCAATGGGCAAATTATTACGATTGATGGTGGCGAAGTAGCACAAGGTTCTGGACAGTTCTCTATGTTAGAGCATGTTCCTCAAGATATGTGGGATATGGTCGAACAAATGACTCGTAGTGCAAAAAGTAGTTAAATTCTAAATCAATTACGAATTAAAAATTACGGATTACGCAGTTTTTAATTCGTAATTTTTAATCCGTAATCCGTAATTTTACCTAAGTTATGCAAATCAAAAAAGATGATAGCCTTTTACTTTTCATTGATGTACAAGAAAAATTATTTCCTCATATAGATAAGCATTTTGAGTTAGAAAAAAAGCTCAATCAGCTTGTTGAAGGAATGCAGGTTTTAGAAATTCCGATTATTGTTACAGAACAATACATAAAAGGACTAGGAAAGACAATCAGTTCAGTTTCTGAAAAGCTAAATAAAAATACAGCTATTTTCGAAAAGATGACTTTTAGTTGTATGCAAAATTCAGAAATTGCAGCAGCTATCGAAAAAAGTGGAAAAAGAACAATCATTTTAGCAGGAATAGAAGCACATATTTGTGTTCTTCAAACAGCTTTAGATTTGTGTGCAGAAGGTTTTGATGTTGCTTTGGTTCTTGATGCAGTTGGTTCTAGAAGTGAAGAGAATAAAAGCATTTCTGTTTTGAGATTACAAAATAAAGTAGCTTTTACAAGTGTAGAATCTGTACTTTTTGAGCTTTGTGAAGTGGCAGGAACGGAGCAATTTAAAGCTATTTCTAAGATTATTAAATAGGGTATTTTGTTGTTGATGGAGAGACCAACAACGGCAAATAAAGATAATGCTAGAATAATATAAAAAAATGGAATCAGAAATACTAGCTTGTCGTATATATCCTTTACCTACCAAATGGAACTAATTATTTTGAACAAGATTTGATTATAAGAAATAAAATAATTGAATTATTTGATTATTGTCAAATCTTTGAAGCTATTATTTATGATAAAGGCTGGGAGTTTTTATTCAAAAATTATAGCCTAAAAGAACTCATTGAAATAGATAAAGAAAGTGGTTGGTTTGATGATGAAGATACAGGAGAAACAATAAAATCTTTTTATTACTATTCTTTTTTAAGTGGTTTCAATCCCTTAACAATGCAGTATGGAAATTATTTCGAATTTACTAATGTTTTTCAAAGTGTAGAAGGAAATACTGGTGAAATTGATTGGGAAAAAATTTATAATCTTAAAAATAATGGTAACTATTTAGGTAGTTAGTTTCCATTTGACTTTTGCCCTTGACGTATTTTTTGAATTGTTTTAAATACATTTAATAATGAAATTATTGCAAAGAATCTATCCTTATAAAAAGAACACCACCAAATTTTGAATAAAAAAAACTTTTGAAAAATCATAACTCTACATTTACTAAAAAGTTTATAGTAATACTATCAATTATCATTTTGTTTTATTCAATTTCAAATAAACTAGACACGATACTCCCTGTTATAATATTTTTTATCAAAAAAAAATATTGCTAATTCATTCATTTTCAGTAATTTAGCATTTGAAAGCTCTAAAGATAATTTTCAAACTATTTTTGCAGCTAAAAATGATTCAAAATTTGTAAGAAAATTAGACAGAGAAGGACATTTTCATTGAAAATAACCTAACTCAAAATACAATCTCATCATAAAAACAAATTTTTAATAGAATTTTACTTGCTAAATACAAATTACAAAAGTACCTTTGCACTCCCAAAAGGATTGACAACAATCTGACAATGAAGTGGTTAGTTTTAGTATTTTATCAAAAAAAGTTAATTTATTAAACTATTACTTCAGAAAAAGATGAGAATTAATGGTCAAAAATAGGCTGTAAAAATCATGCTTTAAATTAGAATATATGTAGAAATCTATTTGAATAGTTTTATTATTCTGAATTTGATGTTTTTTACAATAGTTTGTTTGGATTTATGGAGGCTTATCTTATTTGTTTGAACGTGACGTTTTACCCTTATTTGGAAGACAAACAACTAAATATCAATGGAATATAATTGGGAGAGTTTAAAAAAAATAGTTTAGTTAGTAAGCTATTTTATAAATACTCAACCGAATTCTAGATAAAAATTAGAATATAGGCTGAATATTTTATTTTGTCTATTATTTTGATTTTTGTTATCATACTTATTGAATTTTATTTTTGATACACTGATTTTGATAAATCAAGCTCATCAATGTCATTTAAAATTCATTCTTTTAACCCAAAAAAATAACCACAGTGACTAAAGCAGATCTTATTGCAGAAATCGTTAATCGCACAGAAAAAGATAAATTAGACGTTCAAAATATCGTAGAAGAATTTTTTAATGTCGTAAAAGACAATATGGCAGATGGTGAGAACATTTATGTTCGTGGATTTGGAAGTTTTGTCAATAAAAAAAGAGCTAGAAAAGTAGCTCGTGATATTGCAGCTAAAAAACCAATGGTCATCGAACCTCATTTTGTGCCTAGTTTCAAACCAGCCAAAACATTTGTAGAAGCTGTAAAAAGTAGTGAAAAACTACTTGCAGAAGTAGAACTAGAAGAATCTGATAGAAGAATGAAAGCAACAGCTTAATAAAATTGTAAATTAGTAGGTTAAAGGCTTGCCTTTGACAATGTTTGTGCCTTTTGAAACAAATACACTCAAAGGCAAACCTTTTGACCTACAAATACATTATATTTTGGCTAGTTTTTACAAAAATAACATTCTTTATTTATGCAAATCAAACAGTATTCACTTATCGCAGCAGGAGTTGGATTGACAGCTCTTTTGGCCTTTTTGCCTAAAGGAGTTGTAAAAAATGATTCTGATGCTTCTGCAAATCGTGATAAAGGTGTTGTTTCGGCTTCTTCTTCTCTCAATCAAGAATTTAGTCAAGAAACTACTATTCCTGATGGACATAGTGAAGATGACGGACATGACCATAGTAATTCTAATTCAGAAGAAACCCATGATGCTACTGCACAGCACATGATGACTGTTTCAGAGGAAGATAAAGAATTAGTAAACTCAGCTCGTACTCTTTACTTTGAGGTTTCAAATAAGGCAAATGTAAGTCATAATGATGAACATCAAGCCTTAGAAAACTTTATTGAAAAGCTCAAAAAAATCAGTCTTTTTGATAGTGCAGCCTATTATTTGGCTCTTGAAGCAGAAGAAAACCCAACTTTAGGGCATAATCTTGCTGCTGCTGATGCCTATTATGAAGCCTCTGTTTTTGCTATTGATCCAACAAAAGCAAGTGTGGCTTCTGAAAAAGCAAGAAAGTATTACGAATTGGTTTTGAAAGAAAACCCACAAAATACAGATGCCAAAGCGCAACTAGCAATGACTTATGTAACAACTCCTAATCCGATGAAAGGAATTGCTATGCTTAGAGAAATTGTAGAGCAAGACCCAAATCATGCAAAAGCGATTGAAAATTTAGGTTTACTTTCTGTTCAGTCTGGACAGTATGATAAAGCTGTTACTCGTTTTGAGAAATTGGTAGAACTCAAACCAGAAGATGTTTCGGCACATTTATATTTGGGAGTGAGCTACAAAGAAATAGGTGCAAAAGAAAAAGCCAGAAAAGAGTTAGAATTTGTCTTTGATAATGCAACTGACCCAGCTTTAAAAGATGCTGCTAAGGAATATTTGAAAGGACTTTAACTTTAGATAATAAGTCGCTTGTGAGGACACGAGCAACAGTAGTTTTTTGTATATTATACTTTAATAGATAAATTTACCATTGCTTGTGTCCTCACGAGCGATATTACAACTAAATAGGACAAATTTTTATTAATTGTATGATTTTTGCACTATTTATGGTATCTTTGCCAAAATTAGGTGTAGAGTAAGTAAAATCAAATAAATTTGATTTTCTCTCTATTTTTGAGTATATTATTTGCTTAGAAAGACACTTTATAGGATTTAGCTTTCAAAATAACTTTATGTGTTTAGGTGAAGATTTAAAACCATATTTTGAAAACTGGCAAAACCAAAAAACAGCTAAATTCAACTTATACTTATTTGACTTATATAATAAACTGGATTGTGAATTTTATACAAACAACAACCATTTATTAGTAATTATATTTCAAACTCATTTTCAAAAATTTATTTAATCATTTAAATCAACAACATTATGCCTTGCGGAAAAAAACGTAAAAGACACAAGATTGCTACTCACAAACGTAAAAAACGTCTTCGTAAAAATCGTCATAAGAAAAAATAATTGATACTCTCTACAAAAGCAGATACTTTAATAAACAGAATTTACTGTTGATAAAAGTTTCTGCTTTTGGTATTGAAAAGCGTTTGTGGCAAAATGTAGCAAACTCTTTTTTCTAACGATATTTTCAAAGTATCGGCTATTTTAGAAACTACTATTTACTTTAGTGATAAAATAGTTTAAATGTATGCTACATTATTTGCATTTTTTATGTAAGGAATAGAAATTAATTAACAGAGACAATTTAGAACTCAAGATTTTGATAGTCAATGTATTAAATTCGTAATTCGTAATTTTCAATTCGTAATTGTTCCTAAGCCATAAACGAAGCAAAGAATCTTCCTAACCGAGTTAAAGCGCAGGTTAGTTTAGATGAATTATTCAACTAATCGAATTACGAATGTGAGTAACGAATTAGTAATTAATGCCACTCCTGAAGGAGGGCGAATTGCGCTTTTGCAAGATAGAAACTTAGTAGAGTTTCATCATGATGAGGGAAATCATCAGTTTTCAGTAGGAGATATGTATTTAGGAACAGTAAGACGTATTGTTCCAGGCATGAATGCAGCTTTCATAGACATTGGATATGAAAAAGACGCATTTTTGCATTATTTGGATTTAGGTCCAAATGTAAGTTCTTTGATAAAATATACGAAGCAAGTACGTAGTAATAATCCAAAAAATGGACAGCAAGACTACAAGTTTACTAACTTTCAGCTTGAAAAGCCAATCGACAAACTCGGTAAAATGGGTGATGTCTTGAAGCCAAATCAACTGGTTTTGGTACAAGTAGTTAAAGAACCAATTTCAACAAAAGGACCTCGTTTGTCGTGTCAGCTTTCATTGGCTGGTAGATATTTGGTGTTAGTTCCTTTTGATGAGCGTGTTCTTATTTCTCGTAAAATTACTAGCAAAACCGAACGCCGTCGTCTTCAACGTCTTATTGATTCTATCAAACCAGAAGGTTTTGGAGTTATTGTACGGACTGTTGCAGAAGGAAAAGATGTAGCAGAACTCGACAGAGATATGAGTACACTTTCTGATAAATGGCGTGGAGGAATGGCTAATCTTGCTAAGGCAAAGCCTAGAGATAAAGTAATTGGAGAAATTAGCAAAGCAACTTCTATGCTTAGAGACCTCTTAAATGAGAGTTTTGATAGTATTACAGTAGATGACGCAAGTACATTTGATACCATAAAGGAGTATATTCACAAAATTGCGCCCGATAAAGAACGCATCGTAAAGATGTACAATGGAAGAGGCAAAATTTTTGAAACCTTTGGTATCGAAAGACAACTCAAATTGCTATTTGGAAAAACAGTAAGTTTGCCAAGTGGTGGGTATTTGGTTATCGAACATACAGAAGCGCTGCATGTTGTAGATGTAAATAGTGGTAACAAATCGTCTTCAGAAAACGACCAAGAAACTACTGCACTTAAAGTCAATATGGAAGCTGGAGCAGAAGTAGCACGACAACTGCAACTTCGTGATATGGGAGGAATTATTGTTATTGATTTTATTGATATGCGAAAAATAGAGAATCGTCGTGCCTTGTATGAACACATGAAAAAAGTCATGCAAACCGACCGTTCGAAATTTACTATTTTACCACTTTCTAAGTTTGGATTGATGCAAATTACACGTCAGCGTGTGCGTCCCGAACTAAACATTGCAACTAGAGAAATTTGTCCTTCGTGTAACGGAACAGGCAAAATTTCGGCATCTATTGGTGTAGCTGAAGCCATTACGCATAAGCTAGACTATATTTTAGGCAAACAAAATGAGAAGAAAGTTACTATTGCTTTACACCCTTATTTATATGCTTTTTTTACAGCAGGATTGATTTCCGAACGTATGAAATGGTTTTTTAAATATTATAAATGGGTAACTTTAGTAAAAGATTCTTCTTTAGCTCTCACACAGCATCATTTTTATAATGCCAATGGAGAAGAAATAGAAATGGGATAAGCCCATTTTACAGAAAACTTACAAAGCTGATTGAGTAATTGTATTTATTTAGTACTAAATAAACATATTCATTCTCTTTTATTCATAAAATAAGACAATTAAATGTCGCCTACTTAGAGAACAAAGACTTAACAAAAGAGAATATTTCCCTCTCTTTTTGTGCAAAAGCAAGAAAAACCTTAGCCAACGGAACGGCTAAGGTTTTTTTGTGTTTAAAAAATAATCTTAGCTAGTTATAAATGGAAGGAAAAAGAAATAAATTGTTTTTTTTGCTAAATTTGGTAGTGTAGTAAAATTGTGTTTGGTCTTAAATTAGTTTTTTAATTGAACAATGCCAATTTCAAAATATGTCTTTTCTAGCTCTCCTTATCATCCATGATAACTTTATACATCATTTTTTCATGATAAATCAACTCTTTTGAGAAGCAAGTTGTTCTACGATTTGTCCTTCTATTTCGTGTTCTAATCATGGTATTATTTCCTTATATTGCTTTAGTAAATTCTTTATCCTCTTTATGTTTTTCTCTAGGAAAAACCTTCGCAAAACCTTTAAATTTATCAACTTTCTGAAACATATACAATAGACTTTAAAACGTAAATTTTATTATATTAGTGGTCATTTTATCCTTACTTTATGATTGATTTATCTAACTTACGTAAAAAAGAAAAGCCTTTTATGGCTCTTACTAGCTTGACTATCAAAGAATTTGATGAGTTATTAGCTACTTTTTCTCCACTTTGGGAAAAACATTATATGTATTATGACCTCAAAGGAAAGGCTAGAAATAAGCCCACCTTCCGAGAACACGCAAAAATACAACTAAAAGGTAGTGAAATGAAACTTTTTTTTATCCTTTACTACTTGAAAAACAACCCTTTACAGGAATCTTTAGCTCTTACTTTTGATGTTTCTCAAGGAAAAGTTAATCAATGGATTAACAGCCTTCTTCCCATTTTAAAAGAAAGTTTAAGAAAAATTAATGTATTGCCTGCAAGAAATGAATCGGAATGGACAATAAAACTTGCAGATCGTGTTGAAGAAGCAGGTAAAGCCTTAGAGTTATGGGTAGATGGAAGCGAACGTGAAATTCCTCGTCCCTCCGATTACAAAGCTCAAAAAGAAGTATATAGTGGAAAAAAAAAAGCACACTATAAAAAATACTTTAGTTACAGATAAACATCAAGAGGTAGTCTTTTTAGGAGATACAGAAACAGGAAAAGTACACGATAAACGTTTATTAGAAGAAGATGATATTACCTTTCCTGAGGGAACTATTCTTCATCAAGATACTGGCTATCAAGGGCATAGACCTAAAGGTGTCCTTATTGAGCAACCAAAAAAAAAACCTAGAGGAAAAGAATTATCGGAGCAGGACAAGGCAGAAAATAGTAAAAAGTCTAGTCGTAGAGTACGTGCAGAACACAGCATAGCAGGAGTAAAAAGACTTAGAATTGTCTTAGATGAAATCCGATTGTGGGGAGAAGAGATAAGAGACCAAGTCATGGAAATTGCGTGTGGTATTCATAATTTAAGGGTAAAGAGAAGAATAACCTATCAAAACTTATCGTAATAAAGTCTAATGGGTGTTTTTTTAGTATATCAACAGTTTTTATTATTTTTGATAAAATTTAACAACATACAGACGTAAAGTGAAAAATTGTATTTATCTTTGTTGATAAAAAAAAACAAAATTATGTATCGTCTTAAAAAACTGATTAGCTTTTTTAGTTTATTTATCTTCTCAGTTATTTTTAGTTCTATTTCTTACAGTCAAAATAGTTTCTCTTATCAAGACTATTTTCCAAAACAAGAAGTTGATTCTATTGAATGGTATTATGGAAATATTCCAAATAAAAAAGATTCTACATTAAATCTACAACTAGACCAAGAGATTTATTATAGAGATGAAATATTTCCTTTTGACAATCTTAAAATACTAACAGAATCTTATTTTGAAAAACGAGCTATTCTGATAGATAATTCTGATATTCAAAATCTAGTACAGGTCTTTCCGATAGATAGTTGCGAGAGTTATCCCGTTTGGCGTTGTGGTAGTCCTATTTATAGAGATATTTTAGTTTTCTACAGAAATGGAATACCTATTTCGGTATTAAAAATATGCTTTTCTTGCACAACTACTTGTTTCATAAGTAGTGATAGACAAATAGATAAAAATGCAAAATGTCTTGCAAATTCAATTCCTTTCAGAAAAATTGTTAAAGAATGGGTCAGAAGAGGTTGGATTGATTTGAGAAAAGGTAGTAGATAAAAATTATACATCATCTTCGTCTGTAATTGTTCCTCGTTTTCCTAGTTCTATTACTTCTACATTTGTGATTTTGGCATTGTTTATTTCTAATCGAATGAGTGTTCTGATATGATGAAAACCATGTTTTCCTGCTGCTCCAGAATTAAAATGAATAAGTTTACGTTTTTGGTCAGGCATTATTTTAAGGATATGCGAATGTCCACATACAAAAACTCTAGGTTGTATCTCATCTAATTCTTTCCTAATTTCTGGCTTATAATTGGGTGGATAACCTCCAATATGGGTCATAAAAACTTTCAAATCTGCACACTCAAAAATCTGATTTTTGGGATATCGAACCCTCATTTTTTGGTCATCAATATTTCCATAGACAAAAATAGTAGGTTTAAAGGCTTCTAATTCATCTGCTACTTCCATACTTCCAATATCCCCTGCATGCCAAAGTTGGTCGCAATCTTTAAAGTACGTTTTTACTTGTGGGTCTAAATAAGAATGTGTATCTGAAATAATTCCGATTTTCATTTTTGCTTTTAAATGTTAGAGTTGAATTTTATGGTTCTTTATGAATTCGGTTGCAAATACACTTTATCACTAAAAATAAATCGTATCATTTTCTTGAAATTATGAGTGTATCTAAATCCTCTAGCTACTCTTTTAATTACCTGTATAGTTGAATTAATTCCCTCTAAAATACCATTTGTTAGTTTAGAAGAAAAGTAATTTATAATACCTTCAAAATGACGATATATTGTCTTTGTGAATGGATTTTTGGGTTTTATTTCTTCTGCAAAATCAGCCATAAACAGTAATTGTGCTTTGGCTTCTTCTATTGATTTGTTCTCGTAAAAACTTTCAAGTTTTTCCATACTAAGTACTAGACTATCATAAATTGGTGTTTTCTTTAACTTTTCTAAGTGTTTGTATAATAACTTAATTACATGCCATTTATCAAAAGTAAGAGCTGCATTTGGAAAATATTCATTGGCTGCACTAATGAAAGCAGGAGACATATCAATAGAAATCTCCTTTACTGTATTAGGATTAGGATGGTGTAGAGCTAATTGCTCAAAAGTAGCCCCTGATTTCCCATCTTCTATTGCAATTATTTTTGAAGTTTCCATATCTATAAAAGAAGTGATATAATCATGTCCTTTTTTAGTAGAAGTTTCATCTGCTCCTATTTTTCTAACTGCTCCTAGAGGTGGATTTTCATTTAAGTCTTGCGTATAATAGTGATAAATGTGTTCCACTCGCTGTGTATAAATACCTAGTTGTTTAGCTACTTTTTGAAAACAATGATATATTTTTAGTAAATCCATTACTTTTTGCTCATAAAGTAGAGTAAAACGAGAAAACTCTCTAGAAAAATCTACTTTAAGTTGAGAAGTTTCTTTAGTAATTTTGTTTTGATAAATAGGTAGTTTACAATGAATAAAACAGCGATATTCAAAAATATTTAAATGCTCCCACTCTCTATCTTTATAGCTATGAATACGCCAGTCTTCAAAAGCAGAAGGACGGTAAGTAGAACAAACTTCAACATAAACATGAACCTTTTTGGCTAATTCATCTTTATCAATTTGACGAATATGAAAAGGAGCGACAATATGTAATAATTCATCAAAAACAATTACACTATCCATAAAAATGATATTTGTAATAAAGAGAAAATAAATGCTAATTTAAACATTTGCAACTAAAATCATAAAGAACCAATTTTATTTTCTTTTTCTCAAAATGAGAAAGTCTGACCTACAATAATTTTACTCTGTAACAATCAAAAAACACAAATCAAACGGATTTAGATTTTCTTGTATTTTATCTAAAAAATCTTCATCATTAATTACAAAACTCAAAAAATTATCATAGCGTTCTTGCAAACTACCTTTTGGAAACAAATTTTCTTTTACGGATTTTATTTGACCAATAGCATCTGATAATTTTCTCTCTTCTGCTTTTCGGAGTTTTTTAGAAATATGCTCTATTCGTTTTAAGGCTCTATGTTTTTCTCCTGCAATGGACTTTTGAAGAGAAACATCTGTCGTATTAATAGACTTTGTAGATTTTGCTTCGATTTTATCAAAAATACTTTCTATTTCTTTTCCTTCATTCTCTAATAAAACATCATTTTCTGCATTTTGCGTAGCATAGTTTATCCTAAGTGTATCAAAAGAATTAAAAATATCTTCAAAAGAAAGACTCGTTTTATTCATTTTTTGATGAATAACTTTAGGAATAAATAAGACAAAATTACGAGGCAAAAGAATTGGAAAATCGACATCAAAATAATCAAACATAGATTTTAATTGCAACCAATAAGCAAGCTCTCCTGGTCCTCCTGTGTAGGAAAGATTCGGCAAAATAATTTCTTGATAAACAGGACGAAGCGCAACATTTGGACTAAATTTTTCAGGATTTGATTCTACCAACTCCATCATTTCTGATTCTGAAAATATAATATCAGTATTCAAAACACCAAAAAGGTTGTTTTCTGCATCCTTAATTATTCGTTCTCTCAAATTATCTTCTAAATAAAAAAGATTGATTTCTCGTGGTGTAACCTGTGTTTTGTAACCTAGTTTGTCTAATTTTTTGCTACTCTCTTCAATTTTTAAATGACTTTTCTGAGTTTTTAATTCATTTTTAATGATTGGAATAAATAATCTTTTTAAATCTTTATCATCTCCATCTAAGATTACTAAATTATCTTTTTGATAAAATGAATGCACGATATTTCGTGTTGCTTGAGCTAAATTCTCATTTTTGTCTTCTGCTTCTTTATAAAATTTCCCTAGTTCTTTTGCTTTTTCTTCTTTAAAACCTAAGTTTTCTAACCCCTTTGTATTCATCCTTCCAACTGCTCCTTTTTGGTCAGTTTGCCACGTATATTTGTTACCAAACATATTGAAAGAAGCAATTTCTTCTAAATCATGGTCTTCGCTCGCCATCCAATAAACAGGCACAAAATCATAGTTAGGGTACTTTTCTTTCAATGTTTTGCAGGCATTTATTACTGTTTGGATTTTGTAATGAAAATAAAGTGTTCCTGTATAAATATTGAGTTGATGCCCTGTCGTAACTGTAAAAGTGGTTTCTTTTTGAAGTAAATTTATTGTTTCAGTAGGTGGATTTTCTGTATTTTTATATTGATTGTGTAGAGAGTTTACTAAAACCTTTCGCTTATTATCTGTAAATGAATTATTCTTTATTTTTAATTCAATCTGTTTTTCAAAGTCTTCTAGTTGAGGTAAATTTCCATACAATTCTTTTAATTCTTCTTTTTGAGAAATATAATCTAAAAAAAGCTGTGAAAATTGATTCGTTTTTGAAAAATCTAATTTGTGTGTAGAATAGTGGGAAGACATAAGCAAAAAAGTAGTATTGTTTTGGCTAAAACTCTAATAACAACAAGTCTTAAAGTAAGTTTTGAAAGTCAGAAAGAAAAAGGTAAGATACAGATTTTTTAACTTTCTAATTCATTTAGCTATTTTGAATTATGATTTTTTAGGGGAAAATTATCTCAAACCACCTTCAGAAAACCAACAGCTAAAAGTTCTTCTTCACTTTCTTGTCCTTCTTTAAAAACAGAAATACGATATGTTCCCTTTAGCTCAAAAGATTGTTCGAAAAACGAAAAACGCAGTTCTTTGTCTATAAAAAAAGTTTCTTCTATATATTTTTGATAAACTCCTTCTTTATTTTGCTTTTCAATAACGACTTTTAAAGATTGTGAATTGAAGGGAATTTCGTCTTTTATAAAAATATAAATTCCTTCTTTTGCCTTTTCTAATTTGAATGTTTTTTGATGTGAAATTGGGTATTTTTGTTCGTCTAAATCATTACTAAACAAAATTTTTGATTTGTAATGAATCGTAATTTCTTTAGAAACAAGAATTTTTTTATCAGCATCTGCAATCGAAATTTTATAAACTCCTGCTTGTAGAAACGTGTATTGAAGGGCTGCCCAATTACGTTTTTTATTGATATAAATCTTTTTATTATCGTATTCTTCAAAATGTTCTTCAGTAGTACTTTCCTTTTTAGAAACTACTTTTTTATCGATAAAAAGATATAGCTTTGGGTCTGTAATTTCCGTTTCACTTCTAAACAAAACATACAAAAAACTACCCTCAATAGCATCAATTTTCCATTCATTGCTGGTATAATTTGGGTCTGCAATGCCGTTTTCATTGTATTTGGCTGTCAGAAAAAGTTCTTGTGCTGATAGAGTAGAAATCAAGAAATAGAAAAATAGAAACCATAAAACACAAAAATAGTCTTTCTTAAATTTGAGTGTAGAAATTGGTCTATAAATGAAATATAATAAAAAAAGTGTTGAAAAATTCGCTAGAAAGCGATTCATAAAAGTAGATTATTGAGAATAATAGGATAATTTTTTTTAAGCAGATTGATAAAATGTCGTTTTACTAGCTATTGTAATTTTTTGTTTTCTTTATGTCTTGTGCTATCTCGCTTTGTTTTTTTGTCTAAATTTTTCTGTAATGCTTCTGTCAAATTTACGCCTGTTTGATTTGCCAAACAAATAATCACAAAAAGAACATCAGCTAGTTCGTCTGAAAGCTCTTTGTCTTTATCAGATTCTTTGAAAGACTGTTCCCCATATTTTCGTGCAATAATTCGGGCAACTTCTCCTACTTCTTCGGTTAGCATTGCCATATTGGTAAGTTCATTGAAATATCGAATTCCGAATTGATTTATCCAATCATCAACTGTTTTTTGAGCTTCTTCTAAAGTCATTTTAAAGTTATTTTGTGTGAGAATGATAATAAGGATTACAAAAATAGAAGCTATTTGTTTAGGTCTGTTCGAACAAAAATCGAACAAAAAAACCGTTTCAAGGAAACGGTTCTTTTGGATTTCACAACTTAACTACTGTTGATCTTAAATATTTTGAATATTTTCTAATTATCTATATGTTTTCTGATATTTCGTATCTGTATTTTAGTATTTTTACAAAGCTACGAAATACTTACTTTTTTCTTGTTAATTACTTCAGCTTTCTTAGGCAAAATGAGTTTTAATATTCCATTTTGGTATGAAGCTGCGATATTTTCGCTATCTACATTTTTTGGCAGTGTAAATGAGCGTTTGAAAGAAGATGAACGAAACTCACGACGAGTGTAATAATTCTGTTTTTTATCTTCTGAGTCTTCGTTTGAGCTTTCTTCTTTTTCCTCTTTCATTTCTGCCGAAATAGTAAGTTTATTATCTTCCATTTCGATATTGAATTGGTCTTTTTCAAAACCTGCTGCCGAAACTTCAATCAAATGTTCATTTTCATTTTCGCTGATATTTACGGCTGGCATCGGAATTTCTGAACCAAACATACTTCTATTACTAGGAAGAAAATCTTGCTCAAAAAATTCTGCAAAAGATGAAGGCAAAAAAGAGTTGTTTAAATTCTGTTTATATTTTATGAGTGTCATAATAATAAAAATTTAAGTGATTAAGGAATAAATTAAAAAAAAATTCTTTAAAATAAATGCGACTATTTTATATTATTCTTAGTTGCATTTGACTTATATTATTCAAATTATGAACCAAAAGGCTTTAAAAGCATTTTGTGATAAAAATATGACAAATTGACATTTTTTTGTTGTTTTGGTAATAAAAATCAATTTTTTGATATGTCAAAATGACTGTGTCTATTATGCAATCAATATGATATATGAAAATTTGATGCCAAAAAATCAATACTGCTTTTTTTAACTTCTCTTTTGGACACTTTCTACACTATTAACAACCTCTACTTCAAATTGTTTGTTTGTTCTGTTTTTCGGTATCTTGACTTTGACTTAAATGACGATGAGGAACACCCAGTTTTATTCCTTCTTCATCAAAACGATATTTTATATCTCTAAGCAAATCACAATACATATCAAAAGAAGTAGAAAGGTCTTTTGCCCAAACGCTGGCTCTTATTTTTATTCCTCGTTCGTCCATTCCAGTAGTTCTGACAAGCACGATAGGTTCTCCTTTTATTTTTTCTTCTAATGTTCTTCCATCTATCTTATTGGGATGTTTTATTGCTTCTTCTTCCATTATTTCCATTGCTTTTTTCAAATCAGAATCATAATTAATCCAAATTTCCACAAAACGTTGAATAGTAGGGTCTTCTATGGTAGAATTAACAATTACATCACTGCTAATATTAGAGTTTGGAATAATAATTCGTCTGTTTTCTAGCCCTTTAATCACTGTATGACGTAGCGTAATATCTTCCACAGCTCCAAAATGTGTACCTACAACAAGAATATCTCCGACACGAAATGGCTTAAACCAAACAATAAAAATTCCACTTACAATATTACTAAAGGCTTGTTGAGAAGCAAAAGCAATAAAAGCAGCGAAAATACTAGCACCAGCAAAAAGAGTAACAGCCAGCGCACGTAGTGAAGGAATAGTATAGGTAATAAGTAAAATAGTCAAAATAACGATGATGAAGTTTACACCATTTTTGAGAAAACGAAGACGAGTAGCATTGTCATAGTCTTTTGATTCTTGAGAGTCAGCAATATTTCTCAAGTGCTTATTAATGGCTGACTTTGCTAAACGAGAAGCAATTCCTGCAATAATAAGAATCAAAATGATTGTTAGTAAAAGTCCTGTATCGAAAGGAATAATTTTATCCATGGAATAAATTCAGAAGTCATATATATGAAGTTAGAAATAAATACAAAGATAGAATGAAAATACAATTTATCCATAGAGTTATGGAAGAAAAAAGAGAATGAAAATATATTTTACTGTTTATCTAAATATTATTGTTTTATCAAAAACTACTTATGGAATCTTTACTAAATAAAGTTTTTCTAAACTCATTTGGCTTTTTATCATTGAGTAGTTCTAACCCTCCTTTTAACTTCATTATTTCTGCAAAGTGTTCTTCTCGTTTTTGATACTGTATTTTGTTGGTATAAGTAGTAATAAGCATAATTTCGAAAGGAGTATCTTCACTAGAATCCATCAAAAAAAGCTCAAAAGAATTGATATATTCTTTTTCTAAAGCCATTTCTCTCAAGACTTTCCAGTTTTTTTGATAATAAAAAATAGCTTCTTCTTTGTTGTTATTTACTATCTGGACAAAATCAATAGTTGATAGTTTTTTAGTATTTTTTGTTCTGCTAGTTTTGATACTTGTACAACCAAATATCAAAAAAAGTAAGAATATAAATATTGACTTATTTTTCATAGCCTTTTTTGATTAAAACTTCCAATTAAATCCCAAATTCCATCTCAAAGGGTCTTGTGGAACACCTACAAAAGAGGTTACATTGGGTAGTGAGGCATTATAATAACGAGCATCTAATAAATTTTTAATACGAACAAAAACAGTAAATTTTTCTTTGATATTATAACCTGCATACAATGAAGCTATCCAAAAAGGGTCATTACCAAGAGGATTTCCTGCATCATCTTTGAATGTGGTGTGATAACTTGTACTTCTATACAAAACGGAAGGTGTAAAATCAAAGTTTTTGTAAGAAAATTCACCCATTAGTCGTAGTGTGTGCATAGCACTAAGGGGAAGTTGTCCTCCATTAAGTTTTCCATCAGAATAAGAGTAAGCTAGATTTGTATGCACTTTCCAATCTCCAAATTTTTGATGATAAATAGCTTGAAAAGTTCCTCCATAAGTGGTTGCACTTCCTTGATTTACAGATACTTCAGCAGCGCCAACATCAATACCTTTAAAGGTCTGACCTGATTGAATAACATCTACAATCAAATCTGTAAGTGTATTATGATACACATCAGCACCAAAACGAAGATTAGTTACAGGAGCATAAGAAGCATTGACTTCAAATGTTCGATTTCTTTCTGGACGTAATTGTGGATTAGGTAAGTGATAAAAAGGCAAGGCAAAACCAGTAACTTGATTGTTATCATTAGTAACAGGTATAAAATCGCCAAAATGTTGAAATGTTTTTTGATTAGAAGGAGCTAAAAAAGCCTCTCCATATAAAAGTTTGATATTGAATTTTGCATCAGGCGAAAAAACAAGACCTACACGAGGATTAAAAGCACCTTCATAACGAGTATTATAATCATAACGAGTTCCCAAAGTCATATACAAACGGTCTGCAAAACTGGTTTTGAACTGTGCATAAACACCATAGTTTTGATATTCTGTCCAATAAAAATTTTGAAAAATAGTCAAATCATTTCCTGAAGAATCTAAGACATTGGTACCAATATAGTATTGTTGAGATGAAAATTCAGGAATATTTCCATTGTATGGGTTGGGTAAATCACCTGTTTGTGGAAGTGCCTTTGCATTTTGATAAAGAACACCAAAAGTAAGATTAGTTTTTTCTGTAAAATAATATTGAAATTGTTGGTCAAACTGAAAAGTAGATTCAGAAGCATACTTATATCCCTTTTGATAGCTAGAATAGACATTTTCAAAATTTGAATCTTCATCTACAGTAAAGTGATTGAAAGACGCAATCGTTCTGAAATAAAACTTGTCTATCGTTCTTTGAAAAGAAGTATAAATATTTGTCAGATTTGTACCATATTTAATGTCTTTTTTGAATAATGTATATTCTGGACGATTGGCAACAGAAGTTGAATGTGTTTGTTGATGATGTGTAAAACCTACCGTAAAATTTTCTCCAACACCTATTTTTGCACCTACATTATAGGCTTGTGTAGGCATTGCGAAAGGCTCAATTTCTACTGTTCGTGTTACATCAGGTACAAACTGACTTGCCAAAACTTCTCCGTTAGTTTGATAACGATTGATATACCAATCAAAATCTTCTTTATAAAATTCTGGAAAATTAGGTTCGGCAGAATAATACTGTTTTCCATAAATCATTACTGAAATATCTTTTATTGCTGCACCTGCTACAAACGAATTATCGGCTGTATTGAATCTACCAAAAGAAGAATTTATTTCTGCCCCTTTTATTTCTGCTCCATTTTTGGTAATAATATTTATAATTCCTGAAAAAGCATCTGCACCATAAAGAGCCGAAGCAGGACCCAAAATAACCTCAATTTGTTTGGCGTGATAAATAGCAAAGTTATGCTGAACAGGATGCAAAACTCCTGTAATAGAGCTGATTCTGATTCCGTCTTGCAAAATTACAAAACGTTCATTTCCTCCAATTCCACGAATAGAATAATAACTATTTGTATAAGTATTTGCTTTTTGTTGGATTTCAATTTCTGGAATATCTCCCAAAACATCCTCCAAAGAAGTATAACCTCGCTGTCTGATTTGTTCTTCTGTAACGACATAAATTGTTGCTGGTGCAGTTCCTATACGCTCTACACTTCTACTTGCTGTCATTACTCGTGCATTTGACCATAGATTTTCATAATCGACTTCTTCATCTAAAAGCTCTTGCAAAGAAGACTCAAATGAATGTCGCATGGTAGAGTCTGGAGCAGCTACATTACCTTGTTGCACATTATCTTGACTATAAGAAAAATTTATTTTTGCAAAAAAAACAAGGATGCAAAAAGTAAAAAAATAATAAATTCTATTCATAATCAATGGCAATTTTTAGGAAAAAGAAGTAGTAATAGAGTGTGTGAAATTAAAAGGGAAACTTCCACGTATCAAATTACTCATAACTAACCTTTTTTCAAAATTATGTTGGGTAAAATCAGACTAAACGCACTATTAAATGAACATTTTGGTAAAAAGTTGTTCAGCATAGCTTGTATTCCAATTAATTTTATTCATCATTTTTTTAGTGCTAAGTTTAGTTTCATACATTTTAGCAGCATTTAGTATTATTTTTCTGACTAGTGCTAAATTATGAACTGAATTGTCTTTTCGGTTTCTTTTTTCGTCTTCTTTTAAAATAACGTCTAGTTGCCAATGTAATTTATTTTCTATTGCCCAATGCCCTCTAGCTAATTTATAGGCTTGTTTTGCACTCAAATTTTTAATACTTGAGATATAATAGCGTATATGTTCTCCTCGTAATGAGCTATTTGTAGTTAATTTTATTAAAGTTACTAAACCTAACCAATTAGCTAGATTTTCTATCCATTTACAGTTTGAACTTACCTCTACTTTATATTCTACTACTTGATTAGCACTTGCTGACCAATCTTGTGTCTCAAATATATCATCAGCCTTTTCTACTTTAAAAGTAAGCTCTGTTTGCTCTAAAAGATGTTTTTGGTTTCCTTTTAGGGCTAAAAAATAATCTCCTTCTTTCTCTATAATCTGTTGAGCAATCGCTTGTTGTGTTCCCATAGCATCTAAAGAAACAACATATCCTTTCAAATAAAGCATTCCTAAAAGAGCTGGAATAGCCGTAATTTCATTACTTTTTTCTTCTACTTGAACCTGTCCTAAACTCAAACCTAGTTCACTAGCAACAGCACTAACTAAATAAATCCCCGTTTTACTACCCCGAAGAGCTTTTCCATCCACACTAATTTGCTGATAAGGTAAACCTAAATCTTTAATGCAAGCTGAAATCCAATCCATAAAACAACTATTAAAAAAAGCACTATCTAAGTGTAAAAAAACTCTACGTATAGTATCATGGGAAGGAATTCCGTTAGGCAAACGTAGAAAATTTTGTAAAAATTCCTTTTTCTCAATACCAAAATCGGCTATTTCTTCATAACCATCTGCACCATGAAAAATAGCACATACACTTAAAAGCAAAATATCCTGCAAATTGTGCAAGTAATTTTTATTTTGCCTACGAAAATCAGGAACTTCTGATAAATAAGAGCTTAAACTGACCATAAAAGAGAAAAAATTAAAAGTGAGAACGAAAATTAACTCTTTTTTATTAATTTTATAGTGCGTTTAGTCTGAGTAAATTTAAAAAAATAGAATTCTTAAAAAAAATGGTTCTTCCGACAATTTAGCGATAATTTCTTAATTTAGCCTTTCTATGGATACTAACACAATAGCAATTTTATTAGGTTTTTCAGATTTTTCAGTAACGAAAATAGAATCTTCTCCACTTCGCTTAACTATTTATGGAGAAAGTAATTTAGCCGATTCTATTTGTCCTAATTGCTTGAAAAAGTGCAATAAAGTGACTTCTACTTCAGAACGTATTGTTCGTGACCGAAATATTTTAGACAAAGAGGTTTATTTACACTTAACTTCTCGTCAATTTCATTGTCAAGATTGTACTCGTTACTTTCAAGAAGTTTTTAGTTTTGTTTCTAAGCAAAAAAATCAAACTCATCGTTTGGAAAAATATCTTTATTTATGTTTGAAAGATAGCAGTTTCAAAGAAGTAGCTATCCGAGAAAACATACTTTGGGATGTTTTAGATGGTATTTTTAAAACCTATAGTAAACGTGAGATAAAAAAACACCTAGATTATTTTCCTCGACGTTTAGGTATTGATGAATTTGCTTACAAAAAAGGAAAAAAGGAATATGCTGTTGTTTTAGTAGATTTAGATACAGGTCAAGTTTGGGATATTTTAGAATACCGTAATAAAGAGTATTTAAAAGCCTATTTTTTATCCAAAGGCGAAGTTTTTTGTACTAGTATAGAAGTATTTTCTTGTGATATGTGGGAGGGATTTTCAAATACAGCAAAAGAAGTATTTCCTAACGCTGATGTAGTAATAGATCGCTTTCATTTTTTTCAGCATTGTAATAAAGTGCTAGATAGCATTCGTAAAGAATTACGACGAAAAGATGATAAAAACGTTCATTTCAAGCAAATAAAATGGCTTTTATACAAGGCATGGAAAGACCTTACTTATAAAGAAAGACGAGTTTTACTTAAAGCGTTTAGGTTTAGCTCAACGCTTAGACAGGTGTATTTTATGAAAGTGGAATTACAAAATATATTTAATACTGATTTGAGTAAACAAGAAGCTAAAAAACTACTAGACCAATGGATAGAAGAAGCTCAAAAAATAAATCATAAGGCTCTAAATAGATTTATAAATACGTTTAATTCTTGGAAAAATGATATTATTAATTTCTTCAAAGATAGATATTCTAACGGAATAGTAGAGGGAATTAATAATAAAATTAAGACCCTCAAAAGGAGTGGGTATGGGTTTAGAAACTTTCAAAATTTTAGATTGAGAATGATAGTCAAATTCATATAATCGCTAAAAAGTCGGAAGAGCCAAAAAAATCAGTAAAAAAGGAAAACCCAACGCCCAAGCAATATAAGGCTGAGAATCTATTTGTATAAAACGTATAATTCAAAACTAAATTTTCAGCCGTTTTGAGATATTGTACTGAATCATGTGTCTGTGCTACTCCTTTATAAGTACTCCAAATTTGAAAAATAAGAAGAATCAAAAAACCAATCAAAAAACGAATTTTTGAGTTAGAATCTAATTTTTTTTGAAAATGGTAAAGCATAAATTAAAATATCGAATAGGAAGCAAAACAAAATGAAAAAAACAATGCTGTAAAATACGTTCCTTTTTTGTAAATTGCCTATCAAATTTAGCCAGTATCAAAAAATAATAGCAAAATATAAAGAGTTAAACACTACTCTTTCTTCTTTATAATAACATGTCAGAAAAAGCAACAGAAGCATTAGATGAATTAGAACTCAAAAAAATTGAGTTGGATTCACTCATCGATATTATTAAATCTATTAACGGAAACATTCCAGAACAGGACTTGTACCGTACTTTTATGTTTACATTGCGCTCATATCCACATATTTCGAAGATGACTTTGTATGTCTTAGATGAAGATACAGAAGTGGATGCAAGCAGAAATAAATGGTTTAATAAAGAAGGTTTTGGCACGTTGGGAAATTATAGAAATGTGCTTTTGCCACAAGAAATATTAGAGATAAATAAAGTTTCTTCTACAACAGATTTTAATCATTTAGCTCCTTTTAATGAGTTTTGTTTTTTGATTCCCATTCATCACAAGAATCAAGTTTTGGCATACCTTTTCTTAGGCAGAGCTTATGATAATTTATTAGAAGAGGATTTGGATTTGCCTTTTATTCAAGCACTGAGTGATATTATCATTGTTGCTGTGGAGAATAAAAAATTAGCTAGAAAACAAAAAATACAAGAGGCATTTAATCGTCAGTTGGAAATAGCTAGTGAAGTACAATCTTTACTTTTACCAAAGCATTTGCCTAATCAAGACAAATTTAGTGTTGTGGCAAGTTATTACCCTCATCACAATGTAGGAGGAGATTATTATGATTATATTCAAATTAATGATAACCAATTTTTGCTTTGTGTAGCTGATGTATCTGGAAAAGGATTTCCTGCTGCTATACTTATGTCAAACTTTCAAGCAGCTCTACGTACAATGGCACGTCAGACAACAGATTTAAAAAAAATTGTAGAAGAACTTAATCATTTGATTATTCAAAATTCGGGTGGTGGACATTTTATTACGGCGTTCTTTTTCTTGTATAATAAAAGTCAAAAAACGGCAGTTTATATTAATGCTGGACACAATGCACCTATTTTAATACTTAATCCTCATCACGTTCAGCATTTGGAAGAAGGAACAACTATTTTAGGAACATTTGATACACTTCCTTTTCTGACAGTTGCAAATCTAAATAATTTAGATGATTTCTTAATTTTTTGTTACACAGATGGTTTTACAGAAACGGCTGCTGAAGATGGAGAAGAATTTGGAGAAGAGAATTTACTCGCAGGTGTAAAAGAAAACTTTCACCATTCACACCAAGAACTTCACGAACGGTTATTTGATAAACTTCATCTTTTTAAAGGAAATACGCCTTACCCAGATGATATTACACTACTTTCTTGTAGAGTAAAAAAGTAGCCAACAAAAAATAATACTTATGAAAATACATATTTTACTTATACTTCTATTTATTCTATCATTTTCTAATTATTCATATAGTCAAACAAAAACTATAGATAGTCTTGTCTTAGAACTGAAAAAGATTAAAACAGAAGAGAAAAAAGTTGATTTACTCAATGAAATAGGTTGGGCTTATTTTTTAAATGATACAAAAAAGTACGGAGAATATGCTCAAAAAGCCTATCAAGAATCACGTAAAATACATTATACGGAGGGAGAGGTTATTTCACTTTCTCATTTGAGTTGGTTTTATCAGCAAAGAGGACAAATTGATAAAGCCTTTGATTATGGAATTCAATCTGTTAAGCTATTAGATTCTGCCAAGATTACTACATTACAAACTCGTGCTTGGGTCTATCTTGTTGTGGGAGCAATATATGATATACAAGGTCTGTACAATGTCGCTTTTCCATATTATGAAAAATCTTTAAAGCTTTATAAAGAAGATGAAGATTTATTACGAGCTTCTTGGGTTCTACAAAATTTAGGTGCTGCTTATAGTGATAAAGAAGAATATAAAATTTCTATGCACTATAGTTATCAAGCAAAAGATATTTATGAAAAGTTACAAGATTATAGTAGTATTGCAATGATATGTGAAAATATAGGCATAAATTATATAGCCTTAGAGAATTATGATTCTGCTAGATGGTATTTTCAGAAAGGACTACAAGCAGCAATAGTAGCAGAAGAAGGGATACTTAAAAACAGCATTAGTTTGGAGCAAACTAAGTTATTTTTATTAGAAAATAAATATAATGAAGCAAAAATAACACTAGACCAAGTCGCTGATTTTTTAGAAAATAATTATGATATAAATATAGCATTGTTTTATCATGAAGTATCTACTGAATATAACGAGAAAATAAAAAAGTTTGAAAAAGCATTATTTCATGAACGTCAGTGTCAATTATATACAGACTCTATAAATGATTTGGAAAGTCAAAAGGATGCTGCTCGTCTACAAGGCAATTTTGAAATAGAACGAAAAATAGCACAAGAAAAAGAAGAAGAAGAAAATCAAAAACAGCTTTTAGAGGAAAAAATAGAAAGACAAAACATGCTTATTTATACAGGAATAACAATTATTCTTTTTGTTATTATTGGCTTTTTATACCTTCTCAAAACATTCAATGCTTCTGAAAAAGTACTTAAAGCAGGTTTGTTTTTTGTTTTACTACTTCTTTTTGAGTTTATTCTTCTTTTATTAGAACCAAAAATAGAAGCATTAGCTGTTGGCAATATCTTAATAAAACTTATTGCAAATTTAATTATTGCTCTTCCTATTGTACCTCTACATAGTTGGTTAGAGAAAAGACTAATACTTTTATTTATAGGAAAAAGCAACGTTCACAAAAAATAGAGTAATATCTATCAAATTCGAATAAGTAAACTAGATTATGTATTTTTGTAAGTACAATCAAAACTATTCATTAAAAAAAGAAACGCCTTGACCGACAAAACACTAGCTCAATATCGCCAAATAATGGTTACGTGTAGGCAACTATTCGACCAAAAAAACAAAGATTATGGTACTTCGTGGCGTATTTTGCGATTGCCAAGTATTACAGACCAAATTTATATCAAAGCACAGCGCATCCGAACTATTCAAGATAAAGGTTCGCAAATGGTAGGTGATGATATTGCTTCTGAGTTTATTGGAATAATCAATTATTCATTGATGGCACTCATTCAAATTCAGCTTCGAAACGATGAGCGTTTAGAGCTTCCACTTAGAGAAGTAACTGAATATTATCAAAAACATTCAGAAGTTTCACAGCAACTCTTGAACCGTAAAAACCACGATTACGGAGAGGCTTGGCGTGTCATGCGAATTACAAGTATTACAGATATTATTTTGATGAAACTGCTTCGTATTAAGCGCATTGAAGATAACCAAGGCAAAACATTGGTTTCTGAAGGCATTGATGCAGGCTATAAAGATATGATAAATTACTCTGTTTTTGCACTTATTTTGATGATGGAACAAAACCAAAGCTCTAATCAAAATAAAGGAAGTAATGAACAAAAAATAGATAAAAAATTACAAGAACAATAAAAATTACCATGAAATTTCTCAATCAAATCATTTGTTTTTTAGTTGGTGCATTATTTATTTTTTCGGGTGCAGTAAAAGCCATTGACCCCATTGGAACAGCTATAAAATTAGGCGAATACTTTGAAGTTTTTGCAACAGATGTACCCTCTTTTCATGGCTTTTTTCATTTTTTGAATCAGAATGCTACTGTTTTGGCTGTGGTTTTTGTTGTTTCAGAAATAGTCTTAGGAACAGCTCTTTTGATTGGTTTTAAACGAAAAATTACGGTTTGGCTTTTATTTTTGATGATTACCTTTTTTACGTTTCTTACTTTTTATTCAGCTTATTTCAATAAAGTAACAGATTGTGGTTGTTTTGGCGATTTTATTCCTTTAAAGCCTTGGGAATCCTTTACAAAAGATGTTGTTCTTTTTATTTTGATTACAATTCTATTAGTTCAAGTAAAGAAATTAACCAATAAATCTAATTTTTTTACTTTTGTAGTTATGCTTTCTACAACACTTCTTTCAGGGTTTTTGACTTATTATGCTATTCAATATGAAGCTCCTATTGATTTTAGAGCATATGCAGTTGGTAAAAATATTTCTGAACAAATGAAATCTCAAGAGCCTCCTCGTTATATTTACATAATGGAAAAGGACGGACAAGAATTCAGAATGGAAGAATATCCAACTGACCCAGCTTATAAATATATAAGTAATGAACTTCTGAACGAAGCTGAAAGCAAACCTAAAATTACAGATTATAGTCTTTGGAATGATGAAGGAGATTTTACACAGGAGTCTTTAACAGAAAAGCGCATTTTCATTTTAGTTCAGAATGTAGAAAAGGGGGATTTTAGTAACTTTGAGAAAATTAAAAAAGTGATTAGTGAAGTAACAGCAAAGAATGCAAACATAAAAGTTGCAATTCTTACCTCTGATACAAAAACAGCCATTGATGCTTTTAAAGCTAGTCAGAATTTTAATTATCCTTTTTATTATATCGACGCAACTGTTATCAAAACGATAGCTCGCTCAAACCCTGCACTTTGGATGCTTGACGAAGGAACTGTGGTAGGAAAATTTTCGCCTAATGAAGTTCCTAGTTCGGAAGAAGTATTAGAGTTATATTAAATAAATAATTGTTGAAGTTAATACATTCAGATGAAAAAAATATATGATTTTTTTGAAAAGCTTTATGATAAAAAAGTAGATCCTACTGGACTAGCCTTGTTTCGTATATGCTTTGGTTTTGTTCTGTTGGGAGAAGTTTTGCAGTTATTTTATTTTAGATACTTAATATTTAATCCTCAATCAATACACATACACTATGAATTTAGCATCAATGCTTTTCTGCTTGTTTGGACTATTGTATTGTGTTTTTTAATTGTTGGTTTGTTTACACGTTATGTAACAATTATTAATTATGTGTACTCTGTATTTATATTTGGAACATCTTCTACATGGGAATATCATGTAGATTATATTTACATGGGTGTTGGATTTTTATTAATTTTTACGTCGATATCTGAAACGTTGTCGGTAGATAGTTTTATTAAATCATATAGAGAGAAAGTAGCTAAACAACCTATTAATATCAATCAAGTATCTATATTGAATTATCTTGCTATTTTATTTGTGGGAGTAGGATTAGTGTATTTTGATTCTGTTTTCCATAAATCAGTTTCTACAACATGGTCTAATGGATTAGGAGTTTGGAAACCTGCTTCTTTACCTCAATTGACTTTTTTAGATTTAAACTGGTTAATGAACCAAAAGTATCTTATGATTTTTGCCAGTCATTTGACATTACTATTAGAGCTAGTATTTATATTTATTTTTTGGCATAAGAAAGCTAGACTTCCAATATTTATTGTAGGTTTAGGATTGCATTTAGGTATTCTAATAGCCTTTCCAATTCCGTGGTTTGCGCTTACTATGATATGTTTGTATATTCTAATGATTCCTTTGGGTTTTATCAAAGGTATTAATATACGTTATCAGAGGCTGTTAGCAAAAATTATAAACAGTGAAATAGATTCAGAATCAGAGAATTATAAAGACTCAATTTTTAAAAAGTTACATATTTACCTAATTATTTTTTGTCTTTTGGGAATGTTTATTCTGCAATTAGGAGCAACCTATCGCTCCCCACTTGTTCAGAAAGTTGTGCTAGAAAATAATTTACAAAACTCCTTCGTTAATAGAGCCTTGAGTAATACAGCTAAAAAAATAAGTCCAATAGGACGCATTTTTTTCGGTATAGTACCTCATAGTGTATTTCTTGATTTTCATTATACAGGATATAATCATATTGTAGGAATTACGTATCTTGAAAAAGATAATACTGAGACCTGGTTACCTATAAGTACTCCTAGGGGACAGGCATCTTGGTATAATACAGGTAGGAATTGGGCGAAGATTGGTTTCAGAACAGTAGGACCACAAGTAGATTCTACACTTCTTTCTAATGGAATAAAACGATTTACAGAGTTTTATGCAATGAAAAAGGATATTGATTTAGCTGATGCTACGTTCAAAATAAAAGTCAAAAAAGTAGATATTCCTACTGAGTGGGAAAAAGACTTCCTTAAAAATCAAATGGCAAAACCTTGGCAAGATGTTGGAGAAGCTACTTGGAAAGATGGTAAATTTTTTATTGAAGTACCTAATATAGAATCTCTTTAACAAATAATTTATTATAAAAATGAGATATATATATAATTTTTTTGAAAAACTTTATGATAAAAAAGTAGACCCTACTGGGTTAGCCTTATTTAGAATAATCTATGGTTTGATACTTCTTGGTGAAGTTTTGCAAGGATTTTATTTTCGTATTCTTTTTTGGGAAACAAACAGAAATCATTTTGATCGTTTTGATCACTTTGACCATTTTGCTTTATTATCACTTTTTACGATTGCTATTATTGCAATACTATTTTTGATAGTTGGTTTCAAGACTCGTATTGCTACGGTACTTATTTATATACTAAACTTATTTACATTTTCTATTACAAACTACTTTGAGTACCATGTGGATTATGGATATACAGGAATCAATTTTATGTTGATGTTTATGCCTGTTGCCCGTGTGTGGTCTATAGATAGTGTAGTAAATAAAGTAAAACAAATTCGTAAAGGCAGTAGACTTACTACTACCACAGTTAGTATTCTCAATAACTATATTTTAGTAGGTGTAGGTGTAGGAATTGTCTATCTTGATTCTATTTTTTATAAATTAGTTTCTCCAATGTGGATGAGTGGACTTGGATTTTGGAAACCAGCTTCCATTATTCAGGCTACCTATTTAGATTTATCTTTTTTATTGAACAATGAATTTTTAAGTTTATCATTAGGGTATATTACTTTATGTTTTGAGTTCGTATTTTTATTCTTTATTTGGTTTAGATGGGCAAGAGTTCCTCTTATCATCATTGGTTTGGGCTTGCATCTAGGGATTTTATTTGCCTATCCTATCCCATGGTTTGCTCTAACGGTAGCTAGTCTTTATATTTTATTGATTCCCTCTTCTTTTTGGAATAAGATTGCACAGAAAATAAAGACCAAAAAAGTAGTTTTGGTTGTTTATTATAGTCCTCAATTATACATAGATAATGTATTAAAAACTATAGTTACGAGCTATGATTTTTTTGGGAAAATAAATTTTGTTCCTAACTTAAATAATGAACCTGTACTTTTAGAAGGGAATGAATCTTTAAAAGGTTGGAAAGCTTGGGAAGAAATTATGAATACCTCTCTATTTTTGCTTCCTTTAAGAAGTTTTTTACTAATTCCTTTTTTTAATAAAAGAATATATACTATCTACTCAACAGAAAATAAAAATTATCAATTAGAGGCTAAATCAGTTGCTTTTTTTTCTGTAAATACAATAAATAGATTGAAATTAAACTTGATAATAACATTCTTGATATATGTGATATTTAGTCAACTCTTATGTACCAATCAATCATTATTATTAAAAAAATATTACACAAAATATAATTTAGAATTTCCATTTTTAGTAACTAAAAAAATGGATTTTGTTATTCTTGCAAATAGATTTCTTTTTGGAATAGTGCCACATCCTGTATTTATGGATGTTCACTTTGAAGGATACAATCATATTGTAGCAATTACTCATGTAGATAAAAATGGAAATGAAACTTGGCTTCCCATAATTAGTAAAAATGGACAGGCTTCTTACTATAATACAGGAAGGCAATGGGTAAATTGGACTTTTAGAGTAAATAGTTCTTATGTGAATTCTCAAGCTCTCAAACGTGGTATAGAAAATTATACGTACTTTTGGATAAATAAGCAAAAAAATATAAGTTTAGAAGATGCCACTTTCAAAATAAAAGTAAAGAAAGTAGATGTTCCTGCTAATAAATGGGAAAAAGATTTCTTGAAAAAACAAATGGCAAAACCTTGGCTAGATGTTAGTGACGCAAAATGGAAAGACGGTAAATTTTTTATTGAAGTACCTAATATAGAATCTCTCTAAAAACATATTGTATCATGGATTCTATTCTGATAGTAGGAGCAAATAGTTTTTTGGCTAAATACATAGTGGATAATAATACAGAAAATGTAGTAGATGGAATATTTAATCTACAAAAGCCAACTAATAGTAATTACAATAATTTGTTTTCTGTGCAAGAACTAAAAAATATTACTTATCAATATGATAAAATATTTCTTTTAGCTTCTTTTATTCCGTATGGAAAAATGAATGAGGCAAATCCCAATCTGATAACTTCTAATATTGATTTAATTAGCCAAGTTAGCAAAAACTTTCCTTCTTCTAAGATTATATTTGCTTCTAGCGTATCTGTATATGGAGAGAATCAACAATTTCCTTTATCAATAGATTCAGCATTTAAAAATCCAAACTTATATGGTTTGTCTAAATTGGCAGGAGAAACAATTATAAAAAATCATGCTAAATACGGAATTATACGTTTTTCGTCTTTATATGGAATAGGAATGAATAAACAGACTTTTTTGCCAAAAGTTATTCAATCTGCAATTATAAAAAATAAAATAACTGTATTTGGAGATGGAAGTCGCTTACAAGATTACTTTCATGTAGCAGATGCAGCAAGGTTATGTATGAGTGTGTCTGAATATCCTCAAAATGATACTTTTTTGGGTGTACAGGGAAGTTCAGTTAGTAACTTAGAGGTTGTAAAAGCTATAAAAAAAGCGATTCCTAATCTGAAAATTAACTTTGAAGGCGAAGATAAAACACCTTCTTTTGTTTATCAAAATAAATCTACATCAGAAAAACTTAACTTTACGCCAAAATACAACTTAGAAACACAAATAAAGAATCTTATTTTTCATGAAAAGAACAATTAATATTTTAGTTACTGGAATAGGTGGAAATGTTGGACAAGGTATATTAAGGAATATACATACTTATGCAAAAGAAAATGAAAAGTTTACTTTTCGTATCATAGGCATAAATGTAACACCTATTTCAGCAGGGAATCATCTTTGTGATGAAGTTTATGAGATAGAATATGCTTATGATAAAAACTATATTCCTTCAATTATTTCTATTTGTGAAAAAGAAAATATAGATGTTATCTTTCCAAGTACAGATTATGAAGTCTATTATCTGAGTAAAAATAGTGATAAGTTGCCCAAAATGGCTGTTTCTCCTACCGAAACAAATGAAGTTTTTTTGGATAAATACAAAACATGGGAGTTTTTCTCACAACATCAAATTCCATTTGCTCATTCTTATTTGCCTTCTACTTATCCTCCAAATACTTTTTTATCTTATATTTTAAAACCAAAAGAAGGAAGAGGTTCAAGAGGAATCCATATTAATCCTAAAAATATAAAAGAATTTAGTGATGATTATATGGTTCAAGAGTTATGGACAGGAAAAGAAATTACTTGTGCTTTTTATGTTACTCGCCAACAAAAACTACATGGATTTATTACCTTTGAGCGAGAGTTACAAAGTGGAGCAACAGCCTTTTGTGAAGTGATAGAAAAATACGATTTAGAATTAGAAAAAATCATCCAAAAAATGATGACTCATCTAACTATTATAGGTTCTTGTAACATTCAAGCCATAGTAACAGAAAAAGGGCAAATTATTCCTTTTGAAATAAATGGAAGAATATCAGGAACAAACTCTATTCGTTCACAATTTGGCTTTAAAGATATAGAATATATACTGGAAGAATATGTTTTTGATAAAGAACCTTCTGCTCCAAAAATTACAAAAGGAAGTGCAATACGTATTTTAATGGATGTTATTTATCCAAACTCAGAACTTGATAAACCTAAAAATACTAAAACAGACCATTTTATTTATTAAAAAATGCCTTACAATTATATATTTTTTGATGTTGCTAATACACTACTACACAAACCTGAATTATTTACAAAAATAAATCAAGTATTAGTAGATCAAGGTTATGAAATAGACATAAAACATCTAAAACAGGTTCATAAACTGCTTAGTGAGACTATTATCTTTCCTGATAAAACATCTAAAGATTTTTATAAGCAATTTAATGCAGAACTGCTTTATGCTATTGGTATTTTGCCTACTAATATGTTACTAGAAAAGATTTTTTCAGCTTGCACATATATGGAGTGGAAAACATTTGACGATACAGATTTTATCAATCAGATTTCTATTCCAATAGGTATTATTTCAAATTGGGATACATCTTTAGAAACTAAATTAAAATCTTATTTTGATTATGATTTTTTCGAGATTTATGGTTCACAAAAAGAAGGCGTAAAAAAACCATCTTTAGATTTTTATAAAAGAGCTATCAAAAATTTAGATTGTCCTCCAAATCAAATTCTATATGTAGGAGATTCTATAAAATTAGATATAGAACCTGCTCGTAAATTAGGTATAGAAGCTATTTTGATTGATAGAGAAAATGTATTTCCTTACTATAAAGAACCCAAAATTAATTCATTACATCAACTTTCTACATTTTTAGATTGATTCATTATATAGACTATGTTAAAAGACAAACTACTTTCTTTGGTTGTTCCTGTATATTTTGAAGAAGAATGTATCGAACAGTTTATTGCAGAAACGACGAAAGTATTAAAAGACCATGATATTAATTATGAAATTATTTTTATTGATGATGGAAGTAAAGATAATACTGTAGAGCTAATAAAAACACAGGCTCTAACAAATAATAATCTGAAATTAATAGAGTTTTCTTATAATCATGGCAAACAAGCAGCACTTACAGCAGGAATAACATATTCCAACGGAGATTATTTGCTTATGATGGATCCTGATTTACAAGACCCTCCTTTAGAAATTCCAAATTTTATAAAAAAAATAGAAGAAGGATATGATTTAGTATTTGGTGTACGCAAAGAGAAAAAAGATAATATCATAAATGTACTTTTCTCTAAACTTTTTTGGTGGGTTTTGGAGCATTTTACAGGACTTAATTTGCCTAGAGGCTTGGCTGTAATGCGTATTTTTAATCGTCGTTTTACGAATCAGTTTTTGAAGTATAATGAATCAAGCAGATTTATAGAAGGAATGTTTATGCATGTGGGAATGAAACAAACTACTATTACAATCGAACAACGAGAACGTTTTGCTGGTGTAAGTAAATTTAATTTTAGTCGAAAACTCAATCTTGCCTTTGATGCTATTTTAGATTTTTCAGACCTTCCTCTCAAAAATATTATTCGTATAGGTTCTTATATGGTTATGTTTGGTTTTTTTGCTGCTTTTTTTATCATTGTTGCCAAACTTCTTCTCATTGATTTTCAAATGGGTTGGTCTTCTATAATGGTTTCTATGCTTATTGGTTTTGGTATTCAACTGATAATGATGGGAATTGTGGGAGTTTATGTAGGAAAGATATATAAGCAAGTCAAACAAAGACCTCTTTATTCAGTCAAAACAGTTACTAATTTAGAAGAAAAATGAAAAAAAAACTAGCTATTATTGGAGCAGCAGATTTAGGACAACTTATAGCACATCATGCAAAAGCTTGTGACTTTGAAGTAGTTGGTTTTTATGATGATTTTCAAACACTTGAAAGTGCTGACAATAAATTTATTCTTTTAGGCAAAATTGCTGACATAGAAAAAGACTTTAAAGCAGATAAATTTGATGAAATCAGTATTGCCATAGGTTACAAACACCTTGAATTTAAAGAACAAATACTTCATAAACTATTATCTCAGAATATTCCGTTAGCTTCTATTGTTCATCCTTCTGCATATATAGATTCTAGTGCAAAAATAGGTAAGGGAGTTGTTATTTTGCCTCACACTACTGTAGATGCAGGTTGTAAGATTGGTCATGGTGTTTTACTCAATACGGCTGTTTGTATTGCCCATGATACAGAAATAAAAACCTGTTGTTTTATTGCTCCTTCAGCAGCTTTAGCAGGCTTTATTAAAGTTGAAAAAAGGTGTTTTTTGGGAATCAATAGCACTATTATAGATAATATTTCTATTTGTCAAGACACTCAAATTGGTGCAGGGACAGTTGTTACTAAATCTATTACAGAAAAAGGGCTTTATGTAGGAGTGCCTGCTAAAAAAAACAAATAAATAGCATTTTTATAAAAGAATAATAATGAGTAAAGGTAAGGAAGAAAGAATCTTTTTTAAAGGACTAAACGAACTTAGAGCTATAGCAGCTTTGGCAGTTGTTTTTCACCATATTGAACTTTATAAAAGAATGGGAGGCAAAGCTTCTCTTATAGGCATTTCTGAATTGTCTTATTTTACAAATAGTATTGGTAAACATGGAGTATATTTATTTTTTGTTTTGAGTGGGTTTTTGATTACTTATTTATTATTTATAGAACAAGAAAGATATGATAAGATAAATGTAAAAGATTTTTATGTGAGAAGAGTCCTTCGTATTTGGCCTCTTTATTATTTGATAGTTTTTTTATCTTTTTTTATTGTACCCCTATTGCCTGATTTATTACCTTTTTTGAAAGGGGAAACCAATTATATAAACAGGATAAATGTTATCTCTGATTCTTTCTACTTAAAATTAGCTCTTTTTTTAATGTTTTTTTCTCATATTGCTTTGGCTACGAAATCTGCTATAGCAGGAGCTGCTCAAACTTGGTCAGTAAGTGTAGAAGAACAATTTTATATTTTTTGGCCTGTTTTACTCAAATTATTCAAAAAAAATATTGTGTATGTTGCTTTAATTATCATTTTTTTTAAGCCCTTATTTCTGATAGGTTTTAAGTATGCACTAAATAATTATGAAATATTGAATTATAAAATCTTATTTTATTTTTATACCTATTTAGTTGAATTTCCTGTACATTATATGTGTATTGGTGCTTTAACAGCTTACTTGTTTTTTTATTATAAAGAGGTTGTTATAAGATTATTTAGTCATAAATTAATTATAATTGGTCTTTATGTTTCAACATGTGTATTGCTTTTTTATCCAGTTCTTATTTTGAATAAAGGACTACCTATATTATTTGGAGGTATTATTCTTCATGTAATCACAGCAAAAAAGATTTTTGAGAAACAAAAAACGATTCTAAATTTTTTAGGCAAAATATCGTATGGCATTTATATGTATCATCCTATCATAATGTTTTTATGTTTTGGTTTGATAAACTCATCAGATATTCAAAATATTATTTTATATAATGTTTTGGTTTATTTCTCAATTATTTCTCTAACTATTGGAATAAGTTATTTATCTTATACTTATTTTGAAAAATATTTTCTAAATTTCAAGCACAAATTCTCTAAAGTAAAAAGTGGAGATAGTTAAAAAATATTTTTAGAGCATTATTTTTTCATGTTATCTTAATTACTACTGTATGAATCTTATAACTTTTAATAAGCCTTATCTAACAGGAAAAGAAACGGAGTATATTCGTCAATCAGTTGAGAGTAAAAAAATCTCTGGAGATGGCATGTTTACCAAAAAAAGTCATCAGTTTTTTGAACAAAAATATGGTTTCAAAAAATGTTTGCTTACTACCTCTTGTACAGATGCACTTGAAATGGCTGCTCTTCTTATTGATTTGAAGGAAGATGATGAGGTAATTATGCCATCTTATACCTTTGTTTCTACTTCGAATGCCTTTGTTTTGCGTGGTGCAAAAATAGTTTTTGCAGATAGTGAACAAAATACTCCAAATATTGATGCTGATAAAATAGAAGAACTTATTACGCCAAAAACGAAAGCTATTGTAGTCGTTCATTATGCTGGAATGGCTTGTGACATGGACAAAGTTATGTCTATTGCTGATAAATATAATTTATTTGTAATTGAAGATGCTGCACAAGCTATTGATAGTTTTTATAATGAAAAACCATTGGGAAGTATTGGACATTTGGCTGCTTTTTCGTTTCATGAAACTAAAAATATTATTTCGGGAGAAGGTGGAATGTTAGTCATTAATGATGATAGATTTGTCAAGCGTGCTGAAATTATTAGAGAAAAAGGAACAAATCGTTCGGCTTTTTTTAGAGGCGAAATAGATAAATATGGTTGGGTAGATATTGGTTCTTCTTTTTTGCCTTCTGATATTATTGCAGCTTTTTTGTATGCTCAATTAGAAAACTTAGAAGATATACAAAGCCGTAGAAAAAATATTTGGAATAAGTATCAAGAAGGATTGAAAGAATTAGATGAGAAAAGATTAGTAAAAACACCTCAAATACCTAGCTATGCAACTAATAATGCACACATGTTTTATTTGATTTGTAATACTATTGAAGAACGCTCAGCACTTATTTCTAAGTTAAAAGAAAATGATATAAATGCTGTTTTTCATTATTTATCACTTCATAAATCTCCTTTTTATAACGATAAACATGATGGAAGAGAGCTTCTAAATTGTGATAAATATGCAAATTGTTTAGTTCGTCTTCCTTTTTATTACGAACTTACAGAAGAAGAAATAGACAAAATAATTGAAGTAATTACTGAATTTTATTCTTAACATAATCTCAAAAGTTACTATCAAATCACAAAAAACCGTTTTATTATTCTATAAAATAATAAAACGGTTTTTTTGATTAAAACTAAATTTTTCTGTTTTTGGTATTTCTACCAACGACATTATACCAAAATAAATATTAAACTTCACTGGTGCAAGATTCTATCTTGTATCTATCTATCTATTTCGTCAGTATATGCTGACAAAAAAGAGCGTCCAAGCAAAATACTTGAACGAGAAATCTAAAGGGAAACATAGATTTTATTTTGGTATTATTATCTGTTTACCAAATAACAATTTGTTTTTCTCTACGCATTTTGTCGCCTTCTTTTACCTCAAAAGCAGTAAAGAAAGGATCAAAATTACTCAAAGGTCCATTTGCACGAAACATACCTGGTGAGTGATAATCTACTTCAATTCGGTTGCGAAGCTCTTCATCTGTGAAGTTTACACGCCAAATTTGCGCCCAACTAATAAAGAAACGCTGCTCTGGCGTAAATTCATCTTGATTTTCTGGTTTGCCATCTCTAGCCCACGCTTTTTGAAGTGCATCATAAGCCACAGCCATTCCACCCAAATCAGCAATATTTTCGCCTAAAGTTGCATCACCTTTTACATTGATACCATCCAAAACTGTGTACTCACTATATTGATTGATAAGCGAAGTTGTTTTTTCTTTGAATTGTTCTTTGTCTGTATCTGTCCACCAATTATTCATGTTTCCTTCTGCGTCATACTGACTTCCTTGGTCATCAAAACCATGAGAAATTTCGTGTCCGATAACTGCACCAATTCCACCATAATTTACGGCATCATCAGCATATTCGCTAAAGAAAGGAGGTTGAAGTATTCCAGCAGGAAATACAATTTCGTTACTTGTTGGATTGTAGTAGGCATTTACAGTAGAAGGTGTCATGTGCCATTCTGATTTATCGACAGGAGTTCCTATTTTTGCCAAGTTATCTTTTAACCACCAAGCACTTGCATTCATAAAATTTTGAGCATAATTATCTTCTGAAAGCTCAAGTCCTTCGTAGGCTTTCCAAGCATCAGGATAACCAATTTTTGTAGTAATGGCAGAAAGTTTGGTAAGAGCTTGTTTCTTTGTGTCCTCACTCATCCATTCTAATCCTTTGATATGGTCTTCAAAACTTGCACGAACATCTTGTATCATTATTTCAGCACGTTCTTTTGCTTTTGGACTAAATGCCTCTTTTACATAAAGCTGACCTAAAGAGTGACCAACACTTCTATCAATTACATTCAAGACAAGTTTCCAACGCTCTTGCATTTCATTTTGTCCACGCATTGTTTTGTTATAGAAATCAAATGCTTCTTTCTCAAAATCTTTATTTAAAAAATTAGCAAAACTACTAGCAAGTTGATATTTTTGATAATCTTTAAGGGCATCCAAAGAGTTGCTTTTTAAGGCTTTACTCAACCCTGTAAAGAATTCAGGTTCTCCTAAAATAACATTCTCTACACTCTCAATATTTTGAATTCCGATGTCAGACAAGTGCTGTTTCCAATCTATGTTTGGAGAAAGTTTTTGAAGTTCAGCTAATGTCATTTTGTTATAATTCTTTTCTGTATCTCTGCGCTCTGCTGGCGTGCGAGAAACTTTAGCAAGAGCCGTTTCGATAGCAACTACGTTTTGAGCTTTTTTAGCTGCTGTTTCTTCATTTTCTCCCATCAAAACAAACATATTAGCGACATGCTTTTCAAAAGCTGCTAATTTTTCTTTAAGGTCAGCAGTTTCGTAATAGGCTTTTGGAAGTGAAGTTCCTCCTTGATTCATATAAAGTGCATTTGTAGAACTGTTTTTTTCATCAGCCGTTACATAAACACTAAATAAAGAACCTGCAATAGCTTTTTGATTTGCTGTTACTTTCAAAAGCTCTTCTAAAGTAGTTGCTTTATTGATTGCCTCTACATGAATTTCCATAGGCTTCATTCCCATTTCTTCACGTTTTGCTTCATTCATTCCACTTTTGTAAAATGCAGCTACATGACCTTCAGCAGAAGTTGGAGAAGCAGAGGTATTATTTGCAGCATTTTCAGCCACACGTTTTAATATTTCTCTGTTTCTTTCCAAAATTTCGCTAAAACTTGTCCAGCGAGTTTCAGAAGCAGGAATAGGATTGTTTTTGAGCCAACTTCCATTTACATACATAAAAAAGTCGTCTTGAGGACGAATAGTTGTATCAAAGTTAGCCAAATCAATAGCTAAATAATCGGTTGGTTTGTTGTCAGTTGCTACTTCTTCGGTTGCTTCGGTAGCAGTAGATTTTTTTGGTTCATTGCAAGAAGTCAAGCCAAGTCCGAAAGTCAGACCAAGTGTAACAGCTCCAATTTTGTAGATAGAATGTTTCATAAAATAGAATATAAATGTAGTACAGACTTTCTAGTCTGTGATAAAGTGTTTATGTATTTTTTCGAACAGACTGTGAAGTCAGTTGTACTTATTCTTAACAAGATACATAATTCAGAAACTCTCAAAAAAATAGAGATGAATTTTTAAAGAATATTAGTAAAATACCTTATCTACTTTTGTTTTTTTAGGGAAATAAATCACAAATAACTATTCTATTGATTAAATAGCTTCAAAAATTTGTGAGGCAATTCGCTTTTTATAAAAATAGTTTCTTTTGTAAATGGATGAACAAATTCTAAACGACAAGCGTGTAGATAAATACCTTTTCCATTCAAAATTAATCCTTCTTTTCCATACTCTCTATCTCCCAAAATTGGATTTCCAATGCTTGCTAAGTGCTTTCGGAGTTGGTGTCTTCTTCCTGTTTGAGGTTTTAGTTTTACTAAATTCAAGAAATCAAACCGTTCTGATTTTACAGATTTAATAATTTTATAATCTGATTTTGATTCTTTTTCATCAACTTCTGTATTTATTATTCCTTCTAACTCCTTCATTTTCCCAATCGTAATAGCATAATACATTTTTTCTATTTCTTTATCCTCAAAAAGTTTGTTCAAAGCACGAATACTACTCGCTGTTTTTCCGACAAGCAAAACTCCTGTTGTTCCATAATCTAAGCGATGAACAGGTTGTGGAATAGTCGCATCTTCAAGAGTACTTGGTTTTAGGTTTTGAGGTAAAGCGTTTGCAATCGTTTTGAAAGCATTTCCACTTACCAAAATACCAGCAGGTTTGTGAATAACTGCCAAATATTCATCTTCAAAAAGAACTTTCAAAGGAAAAATCAATTCTCTTTTTGATTTGCCTTTATTTTCATCTTTTGGAATAGACAAAACAATCATTTCTCCACCAGTTATAAAAGTAGCCGTCGTGGCAGGTTTATCATTTACAGTAATATAATTTTTCTTCAACGCCTTTTTTAATGCTGATTTGGTAGGAATGAGTGCAAAAATACCTACTCCATATTCTTGAAGACGAATGGGTTTTTTTAGGTTTTGTGGGACGGTATGTTTTTCTTTATATATGGTTTGAAAGAGATTATATTTTTATAGAACACAGATTTTACTGATTATGCAGATGAAAACACGGATTTTTTGAATACAAAATTATAGAGAAAACAAATACTAAATCAAATGATATTATTTTCAAACAATATATGCAAAAAAAGAATTTCCTGATAACTGCCTATTTCTCCCTCTCAATCGCATACTTCACAAGTTCCATAAGTGAAGTTTTGTGTTCAGATTCTGGAAAAATAGTTAGCATTTCCATCGCTTCTTTGTAATAGTTTTGCATTACTGTTTTGGTGTATTCTATTCCTCCTGATTTTCTGACAAATTCTATTACGTCATTTATTTTATCAGCTTTATTATTTTTATTTTTGACTAAATAAATGATATGTTTTCGGTCTTTATCAGAGGCATTTTTTAGCGCATAAATCAAAGGCAAAGTCATTTTTCGTTCTTTGATGTCAATTCCTAAAGGCTTTCCTACTTCGGCAGTTCCGTAATCAAACAAATCATCTTTTATCTGAAAAGCAATTCCTATTTTTTCTCCAAAATCCTTCATTAAATCTACTGTTGCTTTGTCTGCACCTGCCGAAGCTGCACCCACACCACAACAAGCCGAAATAAGGGTAGCCGTTTTTTGTCTTATTATTTCAAAATAAATGTCTTCTGTAATATCTAATTTTCTTGATTTTTCGATTTGTAATAATTCTCCTTCACTCATCTCTCTAACAGCATTTGAAACGATACGCAAAAGCTCAAAATCTCCATTATCAATCGACAGTAAAAGACCACGAGAAAGCAAATAATCGCCTACCAAAACAGCTACTTTATTTTTCCAAAGTGCATTAATTGAAAAAAAACCTCTTCTATAATTTGATTCATCTACCACATCATCATGTACAAGTGTAGCTGTATGTAAAAGTTCCACCAAAGAAGCTCCCCGATAGGTTACTTCTCCAATCGTTCCAGTTGAAGAACACATACCAGCCGACAAAAAAACAAACATGGGACGCATCTGTTTTCCTTTACTTTTGACAATATAATTGGTAATTTTATCCAAAAGCATCACATCAGAGCGCATAAAATCTCTGAACTTTTGTTCGAAGACTTTCATTTCGGATTTAATGGGTGTTTGTATGCTTTTTAGGCTCATAAAAAAAGAATAGAATATTGAAAAAAATTACTATTTATGCTCACTACAAAGGTAGGAATTTGTACTTTTATGAACTAATCGTATTTCTACTCTTCTGGACTAACTTTGTTAAAGAGGTAATAATAAAATATTCTTACAAATTAATCAAAAAATGGATAAAAAAGACAAAAGGATTCCAGCTTTAGATGGAATGAGAGCAGTAAGCATTTTATTGGTTATAGGTGCACATCTAAAGCATTCTGATTTATTTTCTTCATTATTACCTAGCTATATTTATTTTGATGGGATATTAGGGGTAGGAGTGTTTTTTACAATTAGTGGTTTTCTAATTACTACTTTAATGCTAAAGGAAGAAGATAGTAAGGGTAAAATAAATTTAAAAAACTTCTATATACGTCGTTTTCTTCGTTTGATGCCTGTTTATTATACTTTTTTAATTGTTTTAGTTGTGATTGATTATTTTACTATTGTCAATATTACGTGGTGTCAATATCTCTCTTCATTAACTTATACAAAAAATTTCTTTTGTGGCTCTTGGATAGACGGGCATTTGTGGTCTTTAGCAGTAGAAGAACAATTTTATTTGGTATGGCCTCTTATATTTTATTTTGGCTCTAAAAAATATCGTATCAAAATAGCAGTTACATTAGTCATACTTGCTCCTATTTTTAGGTTATACTTTTATCTTGCTAAGAAGGGAAGTTTCCTAACGTTTTCTTTTTTTTCCAACATGGATTGTTTGATGATAGGGTGTTTAGTTGCATTTATTTATTATAAAGATTATAAAATAATACATTTTTTAAATAAATTACCTCAAGGTCTAGTTCGTTTTGTAGCACTAGGTTTGATTTTTTTTAGTTCCTTGATGCAATATCTTTTATTATTTGGTTTTTTTACTGTTCCTTTTAATAAAACAGTACAAAGCATAGCAGTAGGGGTACTAATTATTTCTTATAGTTTACAACCAAAAGGATGGAGTTATAATTTTTTGAATCTGAAATTTGTAACTTATATAGGAGTATTATCATATAGTATATATTTATGGCAACAACCTTTATTAGTTCCATCAGGGTTTTATGGAAAAGAAGAACCTATTATTACTGTTTTTCCTTATTCTATCTTTGTGATAATAATTATATCTGTATTTTCTTATGAAGTAGTGGAAAAATATTTTTTTAAACTAAAGAAAAAATTCAAATGAATTATGAAAATAGAATATACACTCAAAGAAGAAGATTTTTTAGAATATCAACTCTATACAACTTCACTATCAAAAGCGATTCACAAAAAACGATTGATTGCACGATTTGCCGTTCCGACAATGTATATTTTGATAGGTGTTTTTTTCTATTTTTATAATAACAATCAAGATGCAGTTGTGATTTGTGTTTTTTTGGCTGCTTTGTGGCTAGTGTTTTATCCTATTTATTCAAAATGGAAATACAAAAAATCGTATCTCAATCACATCAACAAAAATTATAAAGACAAATTAGACCACGTAGATGCACTAAAACTAGGAAATAATAACTACTTTTATATCAAAGAGCAAGGAAAAGAAGGAAAAATAAAAACGTCTGATGCAGAAAAGCTCATCGAACTAAAAAATCATTTTTTTCTGCAAATGAAAAAGGGAGGAGCGATTATTATTCCCAAAATCTATGTTTTGAACACAGAAACATTCAAACAAAAAATAGCTGATTTGAATATTGACTATCTAAATGAAACTGATTGGAGATGGAACTAAGTTTTGGCAAGTTTTGTGAAACTAAATTCACTATTAACACAGACTAGGAAATCTGTGATACATTTTTACAAAAAAATAAATCAATGAAAAAGACAACTTTATATATTCTTTCTATTTTGAGTATTTTGGTTTTATTTAATCTTACTTCTTGTCAAGATGACCCAGAAGAACCAAATGATATTACTATTGGACAATCTTTTTATCCAATTCAAAAAGGACAATTTCAGACATTTCTTGTCAATCAAACTCGTTTTGCATTGAATGAAGACCCTGTTACGATTACTTATCAACTCAAAGAAGTAATTGGAGATGAGTTTCTAGGAGAAAATGGCGAAAAGCTAAATGAAGTTTTGCGTTATGTGCGTCCGAATGGATTAGAGGTTTTTCGTTTGGATTCTGTTTTTTCTGTACGAAAAGATGAAAATGTAGTTGTAAAAATGGAACATAATATTCCATATATCAAAATGGATTTTCCGATAGAAGAAGACAAAACATGGAATGGAAATCTTTTTAATGTTCGTCCTGCAAAGGATTACTTAGCACAAGATGTAAATGCTCCAAAATCGGTTGGAAGTAGTAATTTTAGTAATACCATTACAGTAATTGAAAGTCAGGATTCTAGTTTGGTGGACAAAGAATTACGCTATGAGATTTATGCTGATGAAGTAGGATTAATTTATAAGAAAACAGAAAGTCTTTTGTATTGTAATCAACCCGAATGTTTTGGACAAAAAATTATAGAACGAGGAATTATTTCCGAACTTACCATTTTTGATTGGGGAATAGAATAACCTAAAACTTCGTTGACGGTTTCATTTGAACCTCAACGACGGTTAATGAGAAAGACAAAACGATATTTCTAAAAAGGAAGTATCGTTTTTTTTATGATTATAGAAATTAAATTTGGTGAAAATGAATTTTATATGCAGCATTTTATCTAAAAAACTCGTTATTTAAAAAACGTTAATCATTTAAAATCAAACAAAAGTTATGAAAGTAAACTTACCAGAACCTTGTCATGAAGATTGGAACAAAATGGATTCCCAAGAAAGAGGTCGTTATTGTGGTTCTTGTCAAAAATTAGTCATTGATTTTTCTGTGATGTCTGATACCGAAATCATAAATTATTTCAAAGAATATAAAGGACAAAATACCTGTGGACATTTCAAAAAAACACAAATTGATAGAAAACTAAAGAAACAAGAAACACCACGTAGAAAATTCTTTTTGAAAGAACTTGCAGCAGCATGTTTTGCTTTCTTTGTCGCTTCTACGGAGGCAAAAGCACAAGGTGAATCTTATTTTTCGGAAGAAGAAATAGCACAAACGAAAAAGAATCAAGATAAAAAAACAGAAATTGCTATCAATGGAAAAATAGTAAATGGAAAGGAAAGTTTATCAAATGCTTCTATTTCAATAAAAGGAACAGAACACAAAACAGTTTCTTTAGAAAATGGTCTTTTTTCGATGTATATTCCTTTTGAATTAGCTCAAAATCAAAAAACTGTAACTCTAGTAGTAAAATATGAAGGTTTAGAAAGTAAAGAGATTGAAGTAACAACTTCGCCTACTAATCAGTTTGTTGAGGTGGATTTTTCAGAAAATCAACAAATATATAGATATGAAAGAATAATAACAGGAACTATAAAAGATAATACAGGAGAAACATTACCTTCTGCAACAATTCAAATAAAAGGAACAAATCAAGGAACTGTTTCAGATATAGAGGGAAACTATTCTTTAGTTGTTCCTTATGGAAGTACTTTAGTTTTTAGATTTGTAGGTCTTGATTCTAAAGAAATTATTGTAGAAGAACAGACAGTTATTGATGTGTCGCTAGAAAATGGTATGTTAGAAGGAATGTTTATAGTTGGAGGAATATCTAGCAGACCTTACAGATGGTATACTCCAAGAAACTTATGGTATAAAGTAAAAAGAATATTTAGATGATTTTTATAAAAATCTATTTTTCAATTATTAAATCAAAAAAAAGCTATGAAAGTAAACTTACCAGAGCCTTGTCATGAAGATTGGAACAAAATGGATTCCCAAGAAAAAGGTCGTTTTTGTGGTTCTTGTCAAAAATTAGTCATTGATTTTTCTGTGATGTCTGATATCGAAATCATAAATTATTTCAAAGAATACAAAGGACAAAACACTTGTGGACATTTCAAAAAAACACAAATTGATAGGAAACTAAAGGAACAAGAAACACCACGTAAAAAAATATTTTTGAAGGAACTTGCAGCAGCATGTTTTGCTTTCTTTGTCGCTTCTACGGAAGCAAAGGCACAAGGAGGAGCTATATATACAGATGAAGAGGTAGCAGAAATAAAACAGCAAAGAGCAGAACGAAAAGCAATAGAAAATCAAGGAAAAGAAATTGCTATCAATGGAAAAATAGTAAATGGAAAGAAAACTTTATCAAATGCTTCTATTTCAATAAAAGGAACAGAACATAAAACAGTTTCTTTAGAAAATGGTCTTTTTTCGATGTATATTCCTTTTGAATTAGCTCAAAATCAAAAAACTGTAACTCTAGTAGTAAAATATGAAGGTTTAGAAAGTAAAGAGGTTGAAGTAACAACTTCGCCTACTAATCAGTTTATTGAGATAGATTTGGCTGTGAATATGGAAGCTATAATAGAAGCATTATCTGGACGAGTGGGAGGGATAGTAGTGGATTTTGAACAAGAAAGAACCATAACAGGAACTGTAAAAGATGAAACGGGACAATTTCTTCCCTCTGCAACTGTTCAAATAAAAGGAACACAACAAGGCGTACTTACAGATTCAGTAGGCAATTATTCGATAACAGTTCCTAAAGATGCTGTACTAACTTTTCATTTTATTGGTTTTGCTTCTCAAGAGATTACAGTAGAAAAAATAAAAAAGAATGAATCAGTCGATGTAGTTTTAACAGAACACTTTTTGGGAGAACTTGTAATTGTCAGAAAATGGTATTCTCCAAGAGGAGCATGGTACAAAATCAAAAATCTTTTTAGATAAAAGTAAAAAAACAAAACAATAAATTCAGAAATTGATTTTCGGTTACTGGTTACTTAGGTTCAACTTGAAACCCTACCACAATTACATCATCAATTTGTTTGTTGCTTCCTTTCCAATCTTCAAACCTTTTATCAAGGATTTGTCTTTGTTTTACCATAGGTTCTTTATGAATTTCTAAAAGAAGGTTTTTGAAGTTTTTTATCATAAATTTTCTGTTGTATTGTCCTCCAAATTGGTCGACGTATCCATCAGAAAAAATATAAAATGCTGTTGGAATATTAAAGTCTATTTGATGTGAAGTATAAGAGTTTTCTGCTTTGGTCTGAAAACCTCCTACCGAATGTTTGTCGCCTTTTATTTCAAAAATAGTATCATTCTGAATATAAAGAAGAGGACGTTTTGCACCTGCAAACGTAACATGGTTGTTTTCTAAATCAATTACACAAATAGAAATATCCATTCCATCTTTATTTTCTGTACTAGACTGACGCAAAGCTCTTCGGATTTGTCCGTGCAGACGGCTCAAAATAGAATCAGCCTTTGTAATTCCCTGCAAATTAACAATCTGATTGAGATAAGAATCTCCCAAAATAGACATAAATGCCCCTGGAACTCCATGTCCTGTACAATCAGCAGCAGCTAAAACAATTTCATTATCTTTTTGAGAAAACCAATAAAAATCTCCACTTACAATATCTCTAGGTGTATAAAGGACAAAACAATTTGGTACACTGCGTTTGAAAGAACGTAAGTCTGGCAAAACAGCATCTTGAATACGTCGAGCATAATTTATACTAGAAGTAATATCTTGATTTCGTTTTTCCATTAACCCTTTTTGTTCCATTAATGATGAGTTGATGGCTTCTATTTCTTCTTTTTGTTGCTCTATTTCTACGGTTCTTTGTTTTACTTTTTTCTCTAAAAGAGTGGTCGTTTCTTTTTGTAATTCTAAATTTTCGGCAAGTACATCAGATTTCTCACGCTCCAAACGATTGACTTGATAACCAATACCTAGCGCATAAAAAACAAGTTGAATCACTACACCACCTTGAAATAAATAGGTAAATATGTCTGATTCTATTTTTATTCCATAAGCGTTGAATAGATAAGAAAGAACATAAAAAATTCCTCCAAGAAGTAATCCACTAGTAGCAATTAGATAATAACGAGCTGCTGAATATCCTTTTCTTAATACAAGAAATCCTATTATAAAAGCTAAAATACTAGCTATCAAAGCAATGGAGAGAATTATAATTAAAGAAATTGCAGTTATACCTGAATGGTCATTCCAAGTAGGAGTACTAGAAAGTAGGTGATTTGTAATATAGGTTACAACGGCAGCTACTAAGATGTAGTTAATGATAGTAATGACTTTGTCCCATTTGGGTAACAACTCTTTTACATTTAGAAAACTTCTCATAAACAAAAGTCCACCACCTATCATAAAAAGATGTGATATTACTATACAAGAAAGAATAAGACGTTGAGAGGTTGGAAAAAGAAAGTAAATATATCTGTAATAATAAAATACATTTAGTTGTATTCCTATAATCATTAATACATAATATAAATACAATTTATCTCTAATAATAAAAAACAAGAGAAGGTTGTAAAAAGCCATTACCCACAAAATCCCTTGAAAAATTCCTTGTGCATAAGTAAACTCTTCTGAACCTTGGCTTATACTTGCAGCATCCCCTACATAAGTATAAATTAGTTTTGGATGAAAGCGTAAGGCATTTGAGTGTACACGTAAATAAATAATAGTTTCTGATTGAGCAGGAATATCAATAGTAAAATAATTACGCCATTGTTTGACAGGCTTGTTTTCAGGGTCTATATCTGTACCTGAACGTTCTATTCGAAAAGCATCATCTTCAACAGGCTGATAAAATGTAATTTCTGACCAAGTTTCAAAAACTGAACCTATTTGTAAGGCAACTAATTCATCTCTTACTCCATTTCCAACTAATTTTAGTCGCAACCAATAATACGCTCCTACTTCCATGTTTTTATGACTAACTGTGTTAGGAGAAAATATTACTTGAGGGTTATTTACAATATTGTCAATAGATATTTTTCCGTCAGTAGTATCTTTCCAAACACCCAAACTAGAACTAATATTTGTATAATTATTTTCTTGTGTTGGAAGTTTGAGAGGAATAATATATTTGTAGTCTAAGTTTTTCTTTTGAGATAAGAAATAATTATACTGCTTTGCATTTTTTTCTTTATAAAAATCAATTAAAGTATCTAAAATAGCATACTGACGCACAGAGTCTGATGCAGAAAGTTGTGATTTACTTACCAAACCTTTTAGTTCTCTTTCCAACTCAGAAGTAGAAAAATCTTCTGTTTGGAGAGAGTCATAGAAAGAATTAGTTGTATCCTGTTGTCCATTTACATTTTTAAGAGTAAAAAATGCAATTAGACTAAATAAGAAATAAAGTAAAAAGCCTTTCGGCATAGTAGTAAAGGGGTTAAAAAAGTAAGTTAAGTAAAATTTATGTCATTAAAAATATTTTTTAGGATACTGGATAAAATTCTAATATACTTATATTCTGAAATTAAGGTTATTGATTAGTCGTATTGTATCAAAATATGTTTTTCAATTAATTTTTCTAATGCACTTACAGAAACAAGTGTTTTTGAGAGTTGTAATTTGGAATCAGAATAAATAAAATTTGAATCAGAATTAGTAGAAATAGGGGAGTAACTACTAACTGTTTTTGTTTTATTCATTTGATTATGCTGTTTCGCATCCTCATTAGACAAATATAACTTTTTTGGTTCAGAAAAATAAGTAATTATTTCATAAAGTAGGTCAGATACAGGAAAAAAACGATAAGTAAATTTATCAAAAAGGGTGTTTTTTTGACTTTCAATGAGTGCAAAACGCTCTTCATTAAAAATATAATATGGATTAATTTTATTATTTATACTTTTATCAGCATTCTTTTTTTCTAATAAAAAAATAGATTTTTGAAGTTTTGTAAAGAATTTGTTTACAAAAACCCAACCTTCCCACTCACTTATTTGCTGACTATTTGTGTCATTTTTAGTTATTTCTTTTTCTAAAATAGAATATAGTTTTTGCATCGTTTGTGCTGCAAATTCTTCTTTTAAATTAGTATCTTTTTTAGATTTTGCATCAGCAAAATTGGGAGGATAAATAGCAGGCAAAAGTGTATATTTTCTTTTTAAATTTAGTTCTTCTGTTGATAATTCTCTACTAGATACAACAGGGATAATCGGAGCATTACACATATAAGATAAAAATGCAATTCCTTTTCTGACTTGTAAATCTTCTCCTAAAAAATCAATCTTTACTGTATTCTGACTTTCTTTTTTAGAATAATTTGAACCTGTATTTCCATCAGCATAAACAATAAGCGACTTTCCTTCTTTTAACATTCGGATAGCCTTCCAAATTCCTTTGCTTTCTTCTACATTGATAAACTCTGGTGTTGAATTGATTTTATGTTTTTTGCAATAGTTGTGATGTAGTTCAAAATATAACTTTTCTTTTCTATCTGTAAGTGTTTGATTAGATAAAAAACCAAAATCTAAACTTTTAGTAGCCAACAAACCTGGTAAAATAGAATATGCACCTGTATGAAAACAGCAAAAGAGAAAAGGTTGTTCATTTTGGGCTTTAACAAGTATATTTTCTTTATCAGTAACCTCAAATTTTTCGATAAATAATTCAGCATATTTTTCTTCAAGATTTAATAATTGAATATTAAAAAGAAGTTTTTCAAAAATAGATTTATGTTGTGAATAAGAAACTTGAGGAAGTAATCGAAATAAACTTGCTGAAGTGGTAGCAAATAAATAGCTATTTTTTTTATAGAACTTTTGCTCATCTACTTTACTTTCAAAACTAAAAGATTTTTTTAGCTTTTCGAATTCTTCAAAAAGAGCAGACTGGTTTTGAGAAGAGGTAAAGTTGTTCATTCTATAAAAAGCAAAATTATTCTGTTCAATAAAAAAGCACAACCTTTTGAATGATTGTGCTATAATTTACAAAATAATTTTGAATAATAAAATATGAGTGTTTTTTTATTCTTAAAATAATCCTAAAAAACTACTCTACTCTTTCTATTTTACCAGAACCTGATACATTCCACCTAATTGCAGCATTTCCTTTTACACGAACTGTTCCACTTCCACTGATTTGTGCATCTACTGTTGCTCGTGAAGTAATAAGAGTAGAATCTGAATCATTGGCAGTCAGTTCGATGATTCCAGAACCGAGTAGCTCTACTGTGCTTGTCAAAACAGGCATGTTAAAGGCTTTTATATTTCCCGAACCACTGATATTAAGATTATTTGCTCTTGCTTCACCTTTCAAAGTAATCGTTCCTGAGCCATCCACAGAAGCATTTACGATAGTTGTAGAATTAAAATCTAACTCCATAGTTCCTGAGCCTTTTATTCTTGCAATACAATTTGTAGAAGCAATAATAGGAAAACTAGGTGTAGTTTGAATACTTCCAGAGCCATCTAAAATAAATTCTATTTCACTTTTTCGAATAGTATCTTGCAAAATAATATCCCCAGAACCTGTCAAAACAATTTGAGAAAGTGCAGGTGTTCGGACAGTAATGGTTACCTCTTCATTTGTATTATAACATTCATCATTATCAATAACAAGACTTTGTCCTACGAGGCGTGTTTGGATAAGCTCAATGATATTTTCTTGTGCTGAAATAGTTATGGATTGTTCTTTTATACTAGAATCTTGAAAAATATTTACTATAAAGCTTCCTCGTGATTCTATGGCTGTAAATCCTGATATTGTTCTTTCTTGGCTAATTACATCTCCTTGTCCATCTTTGCAAACGCTATCTGTTAGGCTACACGAAGTGGAAAATAGAAGTAAAATAAGGAAAGATAAAATATGTGTTTTGAAATGATTTTTCATTATTTAATATTAGACTTTTTAGTGGTAATAATTGCTATTGATAAATTGATTTGTCTTACAGACGTTTTTTTGTTGTCTATGCCCTATTCTACAAAGGTAGAAAATGATTATTTTAAAAATTATTAACTTCAAAAAATCCCTTCAAAATGGTTTTGAAGGGATTTTTATTGTGTTATTTCACTAAAGAGTATTTTATTGTAAAACGTGAATCCAACCTCTACATGTATCTCCATCAGGCGAAGTCAAATAATAGTAATACATGGCTGGTTCGGCTTTATTTCCCCAGTCATTATTATAATCATCAGCAGAAAATACTTCTGTTCCCCAACGATTGTAAATTTTGAGTTTCCAGCCTTCATTTGCTTTATCCAACACAAAAGTTTCATTCAGTCCGTCGCCATTTGGTGTAATTACATTAGGAGGCAAAACATTATCTACCGTAACTGTTGCTGTTTGCTCTTCATCACAAACTCCATTCGAAGCTTTTACTTTTATGGTATAAGTTCCTGCTTGTGTGTAGGTATATTCTGTTGGATTAGAAACATTGATTGAATCTCCATTTCCTAAATCCCACATCCAATCTCCATTTCCTGTATTCTTACTATTAAAAAGAATTGTTGCAGGTGCGCCACATTCAGGAGAGTGAGTAACATCAAAATCAAGAACCAATTTATCCACCACCGTAACCGTAACTGTGCTATCTGTAAAACATCCACCATCCATATTAGAAATTCGGACATTATAAATAGTTGTTTGGTCTGGTGATGCGATTGGATTTCTGATTGTTGGGTCGCTTAGTCCTGTGGTTGGTGTCCATTCAAACTCATCTCCACCTACTACATCAAGTTGTGCGCTTTGTCCTCTACAAATTGTAGGGCTTTCAGGCATTCTTATTGTCGATAAAAAGATATTATTATCATCAATAACAGAATTTGCATCTTTTGAAAGGGAATCTTGACACAATGAATTTTCGATACGAAGTGTAATTGTATAAATTCCTTCACTATCATATTGAAATGGCGCAGGATTACGAAGTGTTGAGGTTCTTCCATCTCCAAAATCCCAAAAGAAAGAAGTCGCACCAACTGTATTATTGATTATTTCTACAACTGGTATTTTATCACATCTATCAATAATATTTACATCAAAATCGGGTCTGAGTTCTGGCAAAACTGTGATGGTTACTTCTTCTTCTTTTACACAACCATTTTGAGTTGTGATACTGACTGTGTAAGTTGTCGTTTCTGTTGGTGAGGCAATCGGATTTGAAATTGTAGGGTCGCTCAATCCTGTTGTCGGACTCCAACTAAAACTTATACCTTCGCCAGCTTCAAGCTGAAAAGACTGTCCCAAACAAATAGATTTATCAGGCGAAACAAAGAAATTATTAATAGAATAATCAAATTCTTTTATGAGAGAATCCGAACAAGCAACATTGCCTAATACTAATTTTATTCTATAATTTCCTGCTGAGTCATAAACAAGATTAGTAGGGTTTTGAGAAGTAGAAGTTTGTCCATTTCCAAAATCCCATAAATAAGAAGTTGCACCTACTGTATTATTTACAATACTGACTGTTGGAAATTCATTACAAAGATTAGACTGTACAATATCAAAATCTGGAATAATTTCTTCTCCTACAACCATTCTAATTTGTCTTTCTTCTTCACAGCCATTTCTACCTGTTACTTTTACCGTATAAGTGGTTGTTTGTGCAGGCGAAGCAATTGGATTTCCGATAGTTGGGTCACTTAGTCCTGTGGTTGGTGTCCATTCATAAGATGTTCCTCCTGTTACATTGAATTGTACAGATTGCCCAAAACAAATTGTTGTATCTCCATTAAATGTAAATACATCAGGGTCAATGACAATTTGTTGTATGACCGAATCTTTATCATTACAAATATTATTTTCGGCTACTAGTTTTATAGTATAAGTTCCTGCTGTGTAGGTTTGAGAAGGTGGATTGATAGCCGTAGAGGTTTCTCCATTTCCAAAATCCCACGAATAAGACGTTCCATTTTGAGTTGTATTAATAAAACTAATTACGGGGTTTTCGGAACAAGGGTCGTCAATGTTAAAGGTAAAACTAGGCACAAGTTCAGGCAAAACAGTTATTGTAGTAGTAAAATCTTTACGACAACCTGCTGCATTTTGTGTTGTGAGTGTATAAGTTGTTGTAGATGTTGGTGTCGCTATTGGATTTGAACTTCTTGGGTCACTTAGTCCTGTACTTGGTGTCCAAAGATAATCTACTCCTCCACTTGCTCGTAGTTGTACAGATTGCCCTTTACAAATAGTTGTGTCAGGAGAAACTACAAAATCAGCAGGTGCAACTGTAATGGTTAGGAAAGCACTGTCTTCTTTGATACATAAAAAAGGATTACGAGCAATTAATTTTACTCTATATGTTCCTGCTTGTGTAAATGTGAACGGTACATTATCTGCTTGGGTTGAAGTTCCTAACCCTCCAAAATCCCATTCATACGTAATTCCTTCTACACTTTGATTCAAGAAAGTAACATCAAAAGGCACACAACCACGAATATCATTTGCCACTACAAAATCAGCTTTCAAAACACCTAATTCTATCTTAAAAGCAGCATTATTACAGTTATCATTTCCATTTACATTAGAAAAAGCCCCTGCTGTAGTAGTAAATCCACTTCCAGTACAAGCACAAACAGCTTGATAGATAGTTCCTGTTCTTTTATCAAAACGACTTGTTCCTCCATCGACATGTTCTCTTTGATAGCTTGTTCCTCCAAAAAAACTACCATAGACTAAGTCAGTCGCATTTTCACTCAATATCATCGTATAAAAATCATTTCCTCCCAAATCTGTAACAGATTGAATCGCATTTGAGGTGGTAGGTAATCCTCCTACATTTATACCTGGAAGATAGGTAGGATGATTGGGAGAACCTGCATAGATATTAGTACTACCCCAACCTGCTAAGTAAATATTTCCACAATCATTTATCATAAAGGCTGTTGGAGTAACACCAGGTTGAAATTGTCGTCCTCCTATGGTTGTAGCCATAAGAATATTATTTAGATTTGGTGAAATTTTACGAATAAACAAACCACCTCTATCATTAAAATAAACTCCATTTGTTACAGGTTGTGAGCCTTTTGTTTGACCAAAAACAAATACATTATCATTCAAATCTACATCTACATAATAGGCTTGGTCATAAGCAACCGTTCCTAAATAACTAGCTCCTTGCCACGCAAAATTAGAAGCATAACGAACAATAAACCCATCTATTTCTCCAGCATATCGTGATTGCATTGTTCCTCCATGAGTAATCAAATCATCACTCATTGTTCCTCCAACAACATAAATATCACCAGCAGAAGAAACTTGAATACCAAAAGCAGCATCTAAACTATTTCCACCTATATATGTACTCCAAAGTAAAGAGTTAAGAGTAGAACTAAATTTGGCAACAATGCCTTCTTGTCTTCCTTGAAAAGTAGTACGATGAGCCGAAACCATAGGAAAATCGTTCGAATTTGTTGTACTAGCAATATAAATATTATCATTTGCATCAAGAACAACCTCATTACGAACTTCATCTCCATAGTTTTTTACTAACTGATTATTGATTGCACCTGTTCCTCCACCTAGTTGGATAGTATTCAGTCCATCATTACCACTTCCCCCAAAAAATGTACTTCCTGTAAGGGTACTGCCATTAGAACTTAATTTGGCTATAAAAATATCTGAACCATCACCAAAGCCATAATTACCCAGTACACCAGCACTACTTCCTCCATTAAAAGAGTTATCATAAGCTGATGCAGTAGGAAAGTCAGAAGAACCTGTTATTCCTAAAATAACTAATTCATTTCTGCTATTTACAATCATACTAGAAGGAACATCAGAAGAATTGCCTCCCAAAAAAGTAGCATAAAAAAGTCCTGTTCCTTGGGCATTATATTTCAAGATAGCTACATCTACTAACCCATCAAAGCTAACATCAAATGCACCTGCTGTAACAGGAAAATCAGAGCCAAAAACAGTTCCTCCAGAATATAAATTACCATCATTATCATACGTTGCTGTATTTCCCCAGTTATCAGATGTAGCTCCCGAAAATGTGGAAAATATAAGAATGGGGTCAATGATAAGCTCATAGTTTTTGTCATAACCTTTCGGAAAATCAAAAGTAACTTGTGGTGTTTTGTCTTTTCCTTTCCTTTGTTTTAATACAAACCTTGAAGGTACTTCTACTTTTTTTTCGTCAATGATTTGATAGCAATAAGGAGCTTGTTCGATGATTTTATTTACCGAAGTTTGGATATGCAAATGTCCACTTTCTAAAGTTACCTTGTCGGTATATTTATAATTCATTGCAATCTGAGAAGCATCAGCACCAGCAGCAACAACAAAATCATATTTTAAGTGGTCTTCTTGTAAATACAAATGAAGATTTATATTTGGATATAATTCTTGATAAGTAATTTCAGAATATCCTTTAGCATTTTCTGCCCATTTACTTTTATTATTGCCTAAGAAATAATTAAACTTCGTTTCATGTTCTTGTTCTGAAATAATTTGAGGAGAAGGATTCGCATTTTCGAATTCTACTTCAAAGGAATGTGCTTTTATTCCATCTTTGTGTTTGTTGTGTTCTTCTTCTGTTTCTTCCTGTCCATGACCATGTTTTAAAGCACTTCCATCATAAAAAGAATATTGTAAGGAGTTTTGGCGAATAAATAAAAAACCTTCTGGAATAGAAGCTCTATATTTTACCACCTTGTCCCATTGATTTTTATTTTCTATAAAAGTAAGAGGTGTTTTTACTTTTGGAGCTTTCACAATTTTTTCATCACCATTATCATCATGAAAATGATTATCTGAACTTGTTTTTTGTAAAAGAGAAGTCGTAATATTGTCTTGTCCGAAAATATCTAATGGCACAAAAACCAAGAGAGAAACGAAAGACAAAACATAAAAAAGAAAGAGATTTTTTTTCATTGGTTAAAATAATTGAAGGACTTATCATTGAATAACAAATAATTACGAATTAAAAATTACGAGTATAATTTGTATTTTAAAAATCAATAATTTTATCTTTTTAAGACAATGTAAAGCCAAGTAAAAATACTATTTTTTATAAAAATTGTTAAATACAAATATTTTATACTTCTATAAAAAAATTGTTCTTTAATCAATCCTTTTGCAAGTGAGTTATTTTCTTTTCTGTAAAAGCCAAAAATCTATCAAAACTATTATTTTAATAGAAATAAATAGCTTGTTCTAGTAAATTACACTCTATAAACTAAACAGAATTTAATAGAGTATATAACAAATATAATCAATTTCTAGTAGGGTTCGAATAATACCATGTAATTTTCAAATATAGATAAACAAAGGAATTAAAACTTTTTTGGCTTAATAATTTCTCAAAAATAGCTACCTTTAGTTTTTTATTTCTTCTTTATTCTGACTTTTCATTCTATCAAAAAATATAGTTTTATGTTCTCTAACTTTTCACGTTTGGTGTTTTCTTCTCTTCTAATTGTATCAATTATTGGATTGGTAGTTTTAGGTTTTGTTTCTTGCAATGGAAGCTCTACTACCGAACCCACAACAATTAATACAGTCCAAGAAACGCCACTTCTGCCTGTTCCTAACTTCAATTCTGATTCAGCTTATCATTTTATAGAAGAACAAGTAGCTTTTGGTGCACGTTTTCCAAATAGTGATGCCCACCAAAAAACAGGAGATTATATTATTAATAAACTCAAAAGTTTTGATAAGATAAATGTACAAGTTCAGAATTTTAGAGCAACTGCTTTTGATGGAAAGCTACTTTCTGGTCGTAATATTATAGCTTCCTATAATCCTGACCTAAAAAAACGTATTTTGTTGGCTGCTCACTGGGATACTCGTCCGTTTGCAGACCAAGATGATGAGCGTACAGATGAGCCTATTTTGGGAGCAAATGATGGAGGAAGTGGAGTAGGTATTTTATTAGAAATAGCTCGTACTTTATCAGTTTCGAAAGAACAGCCACAAGTAGGAATTGATATGATTTTCTTTGATTTGGAGGATTATGGAGATAATTCTACCCCTAATTCGTATTGTTTGGGTTCGCAGCATTGGGGGAAAAACAGAATGCCTCAAAATTATACTGCCTATTATGGAATTTTGTTGGATATGGCTGGTGCAAAAAATGCAAAATTCGCTCAAGAAGGTTATTCAATGCAAACTGCCCCTTCAGTAGTAAAAAATGTATGGAATATGGCACACCGAATTGGTTATGGTGGGTTTTTTCCTTTTGAAGAAGCTCCTGCCATTACAGACGACCACGTTTATGTCAATCAATTAGCTCAAATTCCGATGATTGATATTATTGAATATTCGACAGAAGGAAAAGGGTATTTTGGAAGCTACTGGCATACACATGATGATAATATGGATGTAATCGGAAAAGAAACATTAAAAGCAGTCGGACAAACAGTAACACATGTCATTTATAATGAAGAGAATAAAGTGCAATAGTAAGTAAATGAAAAGTTTAAAGCTACTATTTCACAGAGATTTGTAACAAGTTAGTAGTCTAACGAATTTGTTATGCATCCACCTCTTTCTACACTATCTTTTTAACTTACAATTTCTTACCTTTGTGGAATTGATTAAAATTGAATAGCCATTTAATAAAGACCCTAAGGGTTTTCAAAACCCTTAGGGTCTAGAACATATATAAAAATGAAATATACCGAACCAAAAAATATAAGTTACGCAGGTGTAGCTAAGGATGTTCTCCATTTTTGGAAAGAGAACAAGATTTTTGAGGCTTCTGTCCAAAATAGAGAGGGCAAACCTACTTTTACGTTTTATGAAGGACCTCCTTCTGCCAACGGAAAACCAGGCATTCACCACGTTATGGCTCGTACTATTAAGGATATTTTTTGTCGTTACCAAACGCTGAAAGGCTTTCAAGTAAAGCGTAAAGGAGGATGGGATACGCACGGTTTGCCTATCGAATTGCAAGTAGAAAAAGAATTAGGAATTACAAAGGAAGATATAGGTAAAAGTATTTCGATTGAAGATTATAATCAAAAATGTAGAGAAGCTGTAATGCGTTACAAAGAACTTTGGGACGACATCACAACAAAAATGGGTTACTGGGTAGATTTGGGTAATCCATATATTACTTTCGATAAAAATTATATGGAAACGCTTTGGTATTTATTAAAGCAATTCCACGAAAAAGGACTTTTATACAAAGGATATAGTATTCAACCTTATTCTCCTGCTGCTGGTACAGGACTTTCTTCACACGAAATCAATCAACCGGGATGTTATCGTGAAGTGAAAGATTTGTCTATGATAGCGCAGTTTAAGATAAAAGGAACATCAAATGATTTTCTTTTGGCTTGGACGACAACACCTTGGACACTTCCTTCAAACTCTGCTTTGGCAGTTGGAAAAAATATAGAATACGTAAAAGTAGAAACGCATAATCAATATACAAAACAGCCAATTAATGTTTATGTAGCAAAAGCATTATTGAAAACTGTTTTTGATGAGAAAAAATACGTCGATCATGCTATTTTTGATGAGGAAAAACACCCAAACCAACACCCTTATACTATTTTAGAGCAATGCAAAGGGGAGAAATTAGAAGGTTTGGAATATGAGCAGCTTATGCCGTATGTAAAACCAGATGAAACAAACGGAACTGCTTTTAGAGTAATTTTAGGAGATTTTGTAAGTACAGAAGATGGTACAGGAATCGTTCATATCTCGCCTACTTTTGGTGCTGATGATGCTCGTGTTGCCAAATTGGCTAATATTCCTGCTATTTTGGTAGCTGATGAAAATGGAAATCCGATGCCACTTGTGGACAAAAGAGGACGTTTTGTAAAAGAAGTTACTGATTTTGCTGGAGAAGCTGTTAAAGAAGAGTACGAACCTAAAGAAGTAACAGAAGTAGAAGGTTATGAAAGTGTTGATTTGCGTATTGCTGTCAAGCTCAAAAAATCTAATCGTGCTTTCAAGGTAGAAAAATACGAACATAATTACCCACATTGTTGGCGTACTGATAAGCCTATTTTGTATTATCCATTAGATTCTTGGTTTATCAAAACGACCGATTATAAAGAAAGAATGGTTGAGTTAAACAAAACGATAAACTGGAAACCTGCAAGTACAGGAGAAGGACGTTTTGGAAACTGGCTTGAAAACTTAGTCGACTGGAATTTATCTCGTTCTCGTTATTGGGGAACGCCTCTTCCAATTTGGAGAAGTGAAGACGGAACAGAAGAAGTTTGTATAGGTTCTATCAAAGACCTTTTGGCAGGAATACAAGAAGCAAACGATTCAAAAGTATTGAGTACAGAAGAAATCAAAAAAAATAAAGGCTTCTTAGAGAAATTTATGGCAAATCAAGCTGATTTGCACCGTCCATATGTAGATGATATTACACTCGTAAAAGGCAAAACAAAATTGACTAGAGAACTAGATTTGATTGATGTTTGGTTTGATTCGGGTGCGATGCCGTATGCACAATGGCATTATCCATTTGAGCAAGAAGAAACATTCAATAAATCGTATCCTGCTGATTTTATTGCAGAAGGTGTCGACCAAACTCGTGGTTGGTTCTTTACTTTGCATGCCATTTCGACAATGCTTTTTGATTCGGTAGCGTATAAAAATGTAATTTCGAACGGACTTGTTTTGGATGAAAAAGGCAATAAAATGTCCAAATCTAAAGGAAATGTAGTTGATCCATTTGAAACATTAGCTGATTTTGGTGCAGACCCAACTCGTTGGTATTTGATCGAAAATTCTAATCCTTGGGATAGTTTGAAGTTTAGCAAAGACGGAATTACAGAAGTTCAACGTAAATTCTTTAATACATTACAAAATACGTATTCATTCTTTTCGCTGTATGCCAATTTAGATGATTTTGATTTTCCAAAAGAGAATGAGCAAAAGAATTTAATTCCAATCTCAAAACGTCCAGAAAGCGACCGTTGGGTTATCTCAAAACTTCATTCATTAATCGCTGAAGTAGATGCTAATTTTGCAGAATATGAGCCAACAAAAGCAGCTCGTGCGATGTCAAAATTTGTTACTAGCGACCTTTCAAACTGGTACGTTCGTCTGAATAGAAAACGTTTTTGGAAAGCAGACTTGGTGGAAGACAAAATTGCAGCTTATCAAACGCTTCATACGTGTTTGGAAACGATTGCAGTTCTAGCTTCTCCGATTGCGCCTTTTTACTCTGATTTTGTGTATCGTAACTTGAAAAAAGCAGATGAAAGCGATACTACAACTTCGGTTCATTTGGCAGATTTTCCTATTTCTGATTCTAAATTAATCAACAAAGATTTAGAAACTCAAATGGATTTGGCGCAACAAATTTCGTCAATGACACACGCATTGCGTAAGAAAAATCAAATGAGAGTTCGTCAGCCGTTGCAAAAAATAATGGTGGCTGTGGTAGATGAAATTACTCAAAAACATATCAAAGCTGTTTCTGAACTTATTTTGTCAGAAGTAAATGTAAAAGAATTAGAGTTTTTAGCTCCAGATTCTGATAAACTTACCAAAACTATCAAACCAAATTTCAAAAAATTAGGTGGACAATATGGAAAAGCAATGCCAAAAATTGCTGGTTTAGTCAAGAAGATGACACAAGCAGACATTGCTACTTTAGAACAAACAGGCGTGTTTACTTTAAATCTTGATGGCGAAGTAATTCCACTTACTCCAGACGATGTAGAAATCGGAACAGAAGATATTGCAGGTTGGGTAGTAATGAGTGAAAACGGAATTACGGTAGCTTTAGATGTAAATCTGACTGATGAGTTGCGTCAAGAAGGAGTTGCTAGAGATTTGGTAAACCGTATTCAAAACCTAAGAAAAGACGAAGGTTTGGACGTTCAAGACAAAATTTTATTGCAAGTGGAAAAAGGAAGCGACCTATTGAACGGTGCTTTATCCAACTTCAAAAAATATATTTGTGATGAAACGCAGGCTTTAGAAATGGAAGTTTTGGATTCAGTTGATAATTCAGTAGAATTAGAAACCGAAGAAACAACTGTTAAATTGGCTATGCGTGTGCATCAGTTGAGTTAAAAGTAGCATATACAATTTATTAAAAATGAAAGTTCCATTTCTTTAAGAGATGGAACTTTTTTTATTTTACTCACATAATTTATCAAAAAGAGCTTTAGAATAAGGTTCAGATTTTATTTTTTCTTTTGCAAAATTTAGAACCTTTTCCTTATTTATACTTTCAAAAAACTCTCTCCAATTCAATATATTTCTACGTAAATAATTTACGTCTATATTTAGTAGTTTTTCAACTTCTTCTTTTGTTATATTAATCCAGTATAAATATTTTTCCTCCTCATATTCGTCATTTGTTCTAAAAGCTATATTTACAAAAGTAACATTACCCATATCTGGAAAATCTCTAAAAACTCTCGCTGAATTTTCTAATAGTTTTTTGTAAGAATAATACTCTGTTTTTGTGTACTCTTCTTTAAAAACAATTAATTTCTTTTCAAAAGATGTATGAGATAAATCTGTATATCCAGTATTATGTTTTTGACGTTGAATAAAGTCTTGTTTTAAGTAATTTAATTTGCTAATTGTGTAATCTACTTCGTCATTATAAGTAAATTCATATTTTTCTAAATCTTCATAGTTGAGAATCATTAAAGTTATATTGCCATAATCTTCTGCTGTATTCTTTGCTCCTTTTGTGAATCCTTCATTAACGTGAACTCGGTATTAGTTGGGTACAAAAATTCTAGGTTTTTCTGGATATAAATGATATGCAACTATGGTAGCCGACATATGTGTAAAAGCATTTATTGGTTTTCTGTGTCTAGAGTGTTCTATGTCAAAAACAGAAGTCAGAATGTCATTTACAGATTCAATAACTGCTCTTTTTCTGAGGGTGTATTTTTCTTTCAACGTAATAAGTTGATTCTTCATGTTCTTTTTGACTTTAGTAATTAATTTAAGTCCATTTTCATAGAGTTCTTGCCATAATTTTGTCAAGTAGCCTTTGTCTCCGAAGCAACTTCCTTCTAAGTTATTGAGTAATTTTTTCAATAGATTGTGGTTATTGTCAGCCTTGTTAGCTGCTGTGATTTCAAATGCCATCACCTCTCCTAATTGATTGATAACTAAATGAAGTTTAAAACCAAAAAACCAGCCCATTGAGCCTTTTCCTCGTTTTGCAAGGTCTTTAAACACTTTATGCGAGTGAATACGACGATTATCAGAAACTACTATTTTCTTAGAATCTACAAAATAAGTTCCTGTTTTTTGACTTTTAGCACAGAGTAATTTAGCTAACACATACATGGGAAGGCTCACTCTTTCTATGAGTTCTAAAAAACGATTGTAGGAGCAAAGTTTAGGAAAATAAGGTAGTAAATCTGTACTAACAAGACGTTGATAATAGTATTGAAAATTCTTGTAACCAGAGTAGTTATAATAAATCAAAATAGTCATCATTTCACTTGCGCTTAATTCAGGAATACGAGTTGGAGAATGAGAAGAAGATTGACTTTTGCTACCTACCCAATGGCTAGAAACATAGGATTGAGCTTGTAAACAGAACTCATCTACTAAATAAAAAATACCGATTAGTTGGTCTTCATCAAATTTTATATTTTTGTCATTCATAAGGCGAAAAAGGGTTAAAGTTGATTAATGCTATTCAAAAATAACCTTTTTGAGCCTTTTTTGATAAAAAACTCTTAAAAAACAGTATAAAACGCTAAATATCAAGTAGTTAAATACCGAGTTCACGTTCATTAGTAATGACAACACCATGATTAGCTCCTATTTGTTTCAAACGATTTGCAAAACTTTCTATTTTATCAACATCTATTTTTCTGCTATATGCCTTGCATTCTATAGCTATTCTAACATTAATTCCTGCTACTGTACTATTAACTAATGTATCTACTTGTCTTAAAGTTTTACTAGATTTCCCTAAAGTTTCTACATTATAGAAGATGTCTATATTAGGATATTCTAACTTAAATTTTTTGTAAACTCTTTGTTCATAATCTTTCCAATCTTTGACAGGAGAACTTTTCATCATTATTGTAGCTCTATTCTTAATATTTTCTCTTTTTTGTAATTCATAGAATATCATAAGTGTTATGGTGTTAAGAGATTTATTAATGGAGTCCATTGTAGAATTCATTAAGAAATGATTTGTAAAAACTCCTTCACCCAAATTTTTTAAAACTTTCAAACGTTCATTTAAAATAATTTTTTGTCTTTCTTGTAAGTTATTGTAAATATTTTCTAAATCATTTGTTTGCAATTCTTCTATCGTTTGTTTTATCAATATTTTTTTATCAATTACACTTTTATAAAAATCCTCAATATATTTAGAATGATTAATGGTATCAACATCAATTACTCCTAGAGTATTTATAAATTTATCGATTTGTTTAAAGTCAAATATTTGAGATAGGAAATTAATATCTTGTAATGTTTTCATTTTTCAATAGTTAAAGTAAAGTGTAATTTTCATGTAAAATAATAATTTTGTCTAAATAAAACAACAGAAAGCTAATTTAATTAGATTTTTGGCTTTATAAATTGATATTTATTATTTGATTATAATACTTTCCGTTTTCAAAAGAAACAGAACTTTTGTAGTTTTAAGAGAGAATAAGACAACACAAAATGATGAGTATAAAAAAAATAGATAGCCTAGATAATTTTGAAATATTATCAATCCATAATCAGAAAAAAGATTTTCCAAAACACTTTCATGAAACGTTTTGTATTTCCTTAATTGAACAAGGAGTAGAAGTTACTGCTACAAATGATTCTGTTTTGTATAGTGAAAAAGGAAGTATTTCTATTACCAATCCGTATGAAGTTCATGCAAATCCACTTTTGAATAAAGATACTCCTATCTCTTTTACAACTTTATATGTATCTCAAGATGTGGTAAATTTTTGCCTAAAAGAAAAGAATGTCAAGTTTCAAAATAGTCAATTATTCCAACCTTCATTGATACCTTTATTTTATGAAATCAAAAAGTCATTAGATAGTAATAATTCAAACCTAATACAAAAAAATCTAGGTAATCTATTCAATTTACTAAAAAAAACATCTGATACTGATACTAGAAATATATTTAAAAATAACTTTTCTAAGTGGGAGGAGATAGTTTTATTTATCGAACATAACTTAGAAGAAAAGTTATCTGTCGATGGACTAGCATATTTTATGAATATGGAAAAGTTTGGTTTTGCTCGGCAGTTTCGTTCTAAATTTGGAATGTCGCCCATAAATTATGTATTGATGAAGAAAGTCTTTGCAGCTAAAAAACAAATTAATTATCACTCTGAACTGACTGCTTTGGCATATCAATTTGGCTTTGCAGACCAAGCTCATTTTTCTAAAACTTTCAAACGATTTGTGGGAATTGCTCCTAATGAGTACAGAAAAACTTTGAAATAGTCAAGATTGTACAAGTGTAGCTCATTCGTTCTACCGAAATTTGTGAATAGTAAATAAGTTCTCAAATTCAAACAACCAGAACCATGAAAAACATACTCCTCACTATTTTTACTTTCTTTCTATTATCTTTTTCTCTGTATGCTCAAAAAAGTATAGATGATTCATTTTCTCAAAAGAAAATGCAGAAAGATTTGAAGTTATTCAAAAATATTCGTGAAAAAGCGAATTCAGGGCTTTATAAATATCGAAGCAAAAACGAAATTGATAGCATATACAGATGGGCAGAAAATCAAATAGAAAAATCCTCTACTTACCGAGATTTTTATAATATCATTTGGGAACTAACAGATTTTGAAGGAAGTCTTCATAATGGTCTGAGCTTACCAGAAAAAATATATGCTTCTATTACAGCAGAAACAACAGGATATTTTCCTTTTCCTGTAAAGCTCATTGAAGGAAAACTTAGAATGAACATGGATTCTGCAAAAATTCCTTTAGGAGCAGAAATTATTTCCATAAATCAAATGTCAATAGAAGATATTTTACCTAACTTATATAAATATTATACAACTGATGGATTTAACAAAACAGGAAAAGTTATTGGTATAAACGGAAGTTTTAGCTATTATTATCGTCTTTATTATGGCAAACAAAAGCAATTTTTAGTTACTTACAAAACAGCAAAATCAGATGAGATTTTAACTCAAACGATTCAAAGTGTAAGCTATAAGAAACGCAGAAGAAATTTTGTAGAAAAACGTCATTCTTTTTTTTATGATAAAAACTCATATTCTAATATAAAAGAAGATGAATCTTATTACTTTGAGTGGTTAGAAAATGATATTGCCAAACTTACCATAAATACTTTTTTAATAGGAGGTCATGCTAAAGACCCTATTCATATTCGCTATACTGAATTTTTGGATAGTGTATTTACATTATTGAAAGAAAAAGATGTGAAAAATTTAATTGTCGATGTTAGAAATAATGGAGGAGGAACAGACCCAAATGATTTGGTAACTTATTCTTATCTATCTTCTAGAAATTTTATGGAAAACAAACAGGCTTGGGTATCTTTCAATAAAATTCCATATTTGAGATACATCAAAGGAATAGTGCCTTTCTATTTGAAGCCAATCGCTAAAATTATTTATACAAAACAATTAAGAGAAGAGTTTCCTATCGGAAAAGATGGTAAATATTATCAAGATTCTGCTAGTAGCGACCACCAAATTTGGACACCAAACAAAAATGCTTTTACAGGACAAGTATATTTAATGATTACGCCTAGAGTAGCTTCTGCTGGAAGTCTTTTTGCTGCTATGAGTGCATCAGAAAAAAATACGATTGTGGTAGGAGAAGAAACACAAGGAGGATATTATGGACATAACGGACATACATCTGTGAGTTATACATTACCAAAGTCTAAATTAGAAACATTTTTTTCTATTGTAAATTTAGAACAAGATGTACCTAAAAAAGCAAATCAACCTGTTGGAAGTGGTATAAGACCAGATTATGAAATATCTCAATCCTATGAAGATTTTATTAAAAATGAAGATACACAACTCAATTATGTTTTGGAATTGATAGAGAAAAAGTAATTTGAACAGTAAAAGTTCCATTTCTAAAAGACATGGAACTTTTTTTATTTCTAAAAGAATTAACAAAACTCTCAAAAATTTCGTTCTATAATTAGACTTCTTGACAACTCAAAAAAAAGTTGTAGGAAGTCTATTTTTTATCTTTTATTTTACAATCATTGCTTAATGAAAATTACTACTTACAAATTTCTTGTAGCTTTATTTTTGATTATTTTATTTTTCACTCAAAATCAATTACAAGCTCAAAATCAACCAGAAAATCAAGAAAATGTACAAGATTCTACAAAATTAGATTCAGAAGGCAACAAACACAAAACAGAAACTTTTTTTGAAAAAATAATTGATTATGTAGAGTTTAGAAATGAAGCTGATAGACAGCACGATTCTACTCGTTTTCGTAGCAAATTCGTTATTTCTCCTGTGGTGTCTTACAAACCTGAAACAAGTTGGGGTTTTGGAATAGGTGCAAAATGGCTTTTCAAATTCAAACATGCAACAGAAGATACACGCACTTCGAATATGCCTATTTCAGCTCTTTATACACTTCGAAAGCAAGTAGTCATTTCTTCTGGTTATACTATCTTTTTCAATCACGAAAACTGGATGCTAAAAGGAAATATTGGGTATTCTAAATTTCCACAGCAATATTATGGAATTGGAAACAATACTTCTAGCAAAAATGAAGAACTTTTTGAGTATCAAAATATATTAATTGAACCATTACTTTTAAAACGAATTGTAGGAAAGTTTTTTATAGGTGGTGGTATTCGATACAATAATATTTGGGATATGGAATACGAAAAAGATAAATTATTAGAACTAGAAAAACCTCTTGGTTATGATGGTTCTATTTCGGCAGGGCTAGAACTTGCAGCTACCTATGATGATAGAGATAATGTTTTGAATGCTTTTAATGGTGCTTTATATGAGTTTAGACACGCTTTTTATGGAAAAAGAGTTGGTGGAGTTCCTTTTCAGCTAACAAAAGTAGATTTGCGTCAGTATTTCAAATTATCTCATCGCAATGATGTTTTGGCTTTTCAAGGCTATGGTTATTTTAGTGATGGACGTGCGCCTTTGGGAGAACTGGCTGCTCTTGGTGGAAGTGAACTAATGCGTGGTTATTACAAAGGTCGTTTTTTGGATAATAATATGTTAGCTGCACAAGCTGAATATCGCTTTTCTGTTTTTGCTCCTATCGGAATGGTTCTTTTTGCTGGTGCTGGAGAAGTCTATCATCAAATTTCAGATTTGCGTTTTGAGGATATAAAAGTTGGTTATGGTGCAGGACTCAGACTAAAAATTGTAAAATCTGAAAACCTAAATCTTCGTTTTGATATAGCAAAAGGCGAAAAGATTAATTTCTATTTTGGAATTGCAGAAGCATTTTAATTAATGAACCTATTTAAACTTTCTGAGTGTACTTAAAAAACAAAGTATTAAATCAAAATCAATTTGAAATTACACTTAAAAGCATTGTTTGTATTGAACAATGCTTTTTTGTTTTTCAGAATATGCTAACAATAGGAAAGTTAAATTCTTTCACTAGATTTTTTACGTATAAATTTTGCTAACTCCTTACCTAGTAATTTATCAGTAGAAGATAAGTTTCTTACATATATATCTTCAGTAGGTTTACCTTCATCGTCTTTCAATAAGAATATTTCCTCTATTGATTTTTTTACCTTAACTATTAATATATCTCCTTCTGTAAACTTTAGAAATTCTTTTTCTAAATGTGTAGAGGAAAAACTATCTCCAAAATATTCTTTGATTTTTGCGTCAAAAAACTTACCAAAGCCATCTCTATTTTGTTCATCTTTGAAACTAGCATAGTCTTTCTCTAATCCAAATATTTTTTTATCATCTGAAACACCTAATAATAGAACGCCACCACTAGTATTAGCAAAAGCTGCTATAGACTTAAATGCACTATGAATTATTCTTTTCATAGCTTTCGAACCATTTATTTCATCAATTTGAGCATTAATGCCCATTTTTGCTTTGTCATTTGGATTGTTCTTTAGTTTGTCTTGAAGTATTTCTAATCTTTTTTTGGAATCTCCATTAGGAACAGGAGTTTTGAATGTAGATTTGAATTCCATATTTTCTCCTTCTTCTAAGTTAATTTTATCTTTCCATTCCTTAATTTTTTCCCTTGTTTCTCTTTCTAGCTTATCTTCTTGATTTTCAGCTAATGAAAAAACACCATTCTTTATATAATCTCTAATTCTTTTCAAATTCTTAAGCGAGAAGTCTAGAGCTTCATTTTTATTATCTGTCTTCTGTACTTCTGACAGAAGTAAGTTATTTGCTAAGGTTGTTTTGGCTAAGATTTTGAATATTGCATGTGATTTTCCAGCATTGGAATGCTTTTTAGCGTAATCCATTAAACTATAATTTTGATCTTCATCATCACTATTAAATAAACTCAATACCTTCACAAAGAAAATAAGTTTTTCTCCCTCTGAAAATACCTCAAGTGTCTGTTCCTGTATATTAATTGCTTTAATAGTCTCTCTAAAAATATCATAACCTTCAAAAGAATAATTCTCTATTAAAATATCTAAGTCATTTAATGCTGTAAAATATTGTATGTATATGTTATGAAGATAAGAACGAGCATTATTTATATTAGCATAGAAGTGTTTAGCTATTTTTATAGAGTTTATTTTATTTTCAAAATTCTCTTGTGTCATCGCAAATTGCTCTAAAATTCGTCCTTTTTCTATCTCTATAGTCTTATTTATGTCTTCTCTTCTATCATATAAGTTTTCTTCGTCTATTCTATGGTAATATGTTCTATCATGGGACATGAATTTTTGATAGTACTCTTTATAAGGTGTATCTATCAATTGTTCAAATCCAAACTCATATCTTCTTTTATATTCTTCAGTTTTTAGATTAATTACATAAATTTTTTCTCCGATTTTAAAAAACTTTTCTAAATGATATTTATCCCAATGCCCATCAGCTAAATTACTCCTATGTAGCAAACCATCTCCATAAGGTGTTGAGACAAAAACTCCATATTCTACTATAGAAATTACTGAAGCATGTACCACCTCACCTACTTCTAACAATCGTATTAAATTTTGAGAGTAAAAATTTGGATCATCTAAGTTTAATTGTTTGGCTATGAAAAAATTAAATTCTTCACTGTATAAATGAATTAAAACATTGGTTTCCCATTCAATATTTTCGCTTGGATATCTTTTTAAATCTAGGTCATATATATTTTGATCTAATAAAAATCCTTTAGTATTTTTGATTTCAACTTTATATCCTTTATAATATTTTTCTACAATATTTACTTTATGTATTCTTTCCTTTTTTTGCTTTATATCCTGCCAATAATCTGATGTATAGTGTAAATTTGGATTTTTTTGTAAACTCTCATCATTTAAACTAACTCTATTATTTTCAAAGGAAATAGGTAGTAAATATTTTGTATTCTTATTTGAAAGAATATAAAAAGCGTAATATAGTAAAATTTCTTTTTTTTGTATTTGCTGAACTTTTTGAGAAAAAAAGCGCATTATTTGTGCAGCTATAAGGTTGCTTTGTAAAATTTCACCAGTAAGAGAATATATTAAATATTGACAATATGACCAGTTTAGAAATACACTTATCTTACTCTCTTTTTCTTGGGATAATTCTGTAGACTCTATAAAATAGTCCTCATTAAGATTTTCAAAAACATAAGTTTTTTTATTAGATTCAATTATATTTCCTATTTTATTAAGATGATATTTTTGAATTTCATCGATTTCAGATAAACTCAGTATCTTCTCTATAAAAAGTAACTCATTAGTGTTTTCAAAATTACATAAAGATATATACTCTAATAATTTTAAAGTATCTACCTCTGTAAATGTTAATAAATAATCATTATCATTTTTTATTAGAAAATTTAGTATATCTATCCTTATTGATAATTTTTCTATTACATCTTTTATCTTGATTTCTGTATCTAATTTTCTATCATCATTGTTAAAAGCATTTAAAATTGGACTATTGATAATCCACTCTTCAATTTCTAACCAAAGCATTGCAATTTCTAAAGCCTCTTTATATCTATTTTCTTTTATGGAGTTATAGAAATATTTTGGTAAAAAAATATTACAATAAGTAAAAACCCAAAAAGCACTCTTAGATTTATACTGAGCATATAAATCAGGGTAGTCTACTTCAATGATGTTATCTAAATAACATAAGAAATAATTATTTCGCATTTTTTTATCTCTTATTATTTCTTCAAAAGAATAGAAGTAAGGATCTTTAGATTTTTCTTGACTTAAGTTTAGTTTAGTATTAATATCTATTACTCGACATTTTATAATGTCGTCTTTTTGTAAAGTGTTCTCTTGATTAGGCAAAGCTGTAACATCATATTCGTAACCTAATGAGTCTAACATTTTAATTACCAAAAGTTTTCCACCTGTTTTGTTGTTAATTTTATTAACGACTCTTTGAAATTTAAAATCATATATTTCACCTTTTTCATATAGGGGATGTCTATCATCTTTTGTTCTTAACTTAAAATATCCATTTTTTGTGTAACCTATAATTTCACAATATATATTGTTATAATTCCATAACTCATTGTTTTGCCAAGGTAATGCTCTTACTTGTATAGAATTATTATCTATATCTAATATTATTGAGTCTATTAAGTTACCTCTCTTATCTGTAAAACTACCAAACCCTTTTATATCAAATTTATAAATTTTATTTAGTTCGTATTTTTTTCTATTCATGGCTTTATAGATATAGTGTTATAATATTTGTATCATTACAATAATACAAAGTAAAATGAATATTTGCAATTTTCGTATTGATTTAATTGTACTAAATTAAGTAATATTGATAACTTTACAGTTTGTAGTAAAAAATAATTTCTTAATATAAAAAAAGCAGCTACTTTTTGATAGCTGCTTTTTCTTGAAAATTTTATTCTAAAATCCCTTACCCCAAATTCTTCTTCAAATTCAGATTAAATTCTTCTGCCCAGTCTAAGGCTTTTTGATAACCTGCATCGGCATGACGAAGTACGCCCATAGCAGGGTCGTTGTGCAACACTCGTTTGAGTTTTTCGTGTGCTTCTTTTGTTCCGTCTGCCAAAATTACCATTCCTGCGTGGATAGAATAACCCATTCCTACGCCTCCTCCGTGATGTATCGAAACCCACGTCGCACCACCAGCCGTATTGATAAGTGCATTCAAAACAGGCCAGTCTGCCACAGCATCCGAACCGTCTAGCATCGCTTCGGTTTCTCGGTTTGGAGAAGCCACCGAACCACTATCCAAATGGTCTCTTCCAATTACGATAGGGGCTTTCAAAGTTCCATTTTTGACAAGTTCATTAAATGCTAAAGCTGCTTTTTGTCTTTCTCCCAAACTCAACCAACAAATACGAGCAGGCAAACCTTGAAAAGCAATGCGTTCTTGCGCCATTTTTATCCAACGGTGCAGCGATTCATTTTCAGGGAATAATTCTAACAAAACTTTATCACACTCAAAAATATCTTGCTCATCGCCCGAAAGTGCCACAAAACGAAAAGGACCTTTTCCTTCACAAAACAAAGGACGAATATAAGCAGGAACAAATCCAGGGAAATCAAAGGCATTTTTTACATCTCGTTGGTCTAATGCTTGTCCTCTTAGGTTATTTCCATAATCAAACGTAATTGCACCTCGTTTTTGAAGTTCTAACATTTGTTTTACGTGGTGCGCCATTGTATCTAGTGAGCGTTCAGTATAATCTTTCGGATTGGCTTCTCTAAGTGTATTTGCTTCTTCTACACTCATATTTTCAGGAAAATAACCATTTAAAGCATCGTGAGCAGAAGTTTGGTCAGTCAAAGTATCAGGCGTAATATTTCTATCAATCAATCTTTGAAGTAAATCAATGATATTACAAACTACACCGATAGATTTGTTTTTGCCTTCTTTTTTATATTCTAATGCTGCATCAATAGCCTTATCAATATCAAAATATTTTTCATCTAAATAACGAGTTTCTAAGCGTTTGTCGATTCTCCATTCTTCCATTTCAGCAGCCAAACAAACGCCTTCATTCATTGTGATTGCGAGTGGCTGCGCTCCACCCATTCCACCAAGTCCTGCTGTTACGTTCAATGTTCCTTTTAGTGTTCCGTTGTAATGTTGTCTTGCTAGTTCGGCGTAGGTTTCATACGTTCCTTGTACGATTCCTTGTGTTCCGATATAAATCCACGAACCTGCTGTCATTTGTCCGTACATCATAAGTCCTTTTTTGTCTAACTCGTTGAAGTGATCCCAAGTTGCCCAACGAGGAACAAGCATAGAATTCGAAATCAAGACACGAGGAGCGTCTTTGTGAGTGGGCAAAATGGCAATCGGTTTTCCAGACTGAATCAAAAGTGTTTGTTCATCAGACATATTTTTGAGAGCTTTTACAATCAAATCAAAGGATTCCCAATTTCTAGCAGCTTTTCCAATTCCACCATAAACAACTAAGTCTTCTGGTCTTTCGGCTACATCTGGGTCAAGATTATTGTAGAGCATTCTCAAAACGGCTTCTTGTTGCCAGCCGTGTGTGTTTAGTTTTGTTCCTGTTGGCGTTGCGCCTTTTTCGGTTGCATTGGTAATGGTCATATAAATAAAATTAGAAATCAGATTTTAGAAGTATGAAGTAAATAGGATTAATTACGAATGTAAATTACTAATTATCAATTAATTACAAATTCGAAAATAGTAATTTATTTAATTTTTATTCCATACAAAGTAAAGTACAGTTTAAATCCAAAGTTCACAAAGAACACAGAGGAATAAAATGAATTTATAATTAATGACTTACCTTTTTCTATCTAAATCTATTTGGTGTGTTTGCTATTTATCTAAAACTCTAAATTTACAAAATAATGGAAAGAAATTGAAGTTAATACAGTTATTTACTTTTCAATAAAGCTTTGTGGATGGAGAAATCTTAGTGACAGTTGTTGAAAATAGCAAGGTAGAGATAAATTTGCATTCTATTTTACTACAAATTTTATTAGATTTGTTTTATTCAGATTTTGAGAAATATTCCAACAAAACAACTACTTTACTATGAAAATTAAAATTAATTATATTTTATTTTTTTTATCCGTATTCTTTTTTTTCGCTTGTACATTTTTATCGAATGCTCAAAATAAGAATGAAAATGATATTTTTTATCAGAATAAAATAAATTCTTTTTGGCAGAATAATCAAACAGATAGCACTTTAGTAGCTTACAATGAATATTTAGCAGAATTAAATCAAAAAAAAGATACAGAAAAGTATATTCGTGTTCAAGTACAAAGACTTAAAATAGGATATTTAGTTGGAGATACAGAAGTCATTGAAAAGTCAATTCAAGAATTAAAAGAACTAAAATTAAATCAAAAAAAAGAAGCTGATTTAATACATCAAGTTATCTTTCAAGGGGCAAAATATGAGTATTGGAAAGGGTTTTATCAAAAAGCAGTAGATTTATTCGAAGAAATTCCTAATTACAAAGAACTCAAAAGCTATCATTTAGCCAATCGTTATGCTAGTGTAGCAGATATAAATTTAGATTTTTTGAAGATAGAAAAATTTGAAGATTCAAATTTTGAAACGGCATCTGAACAAACCGAAATTCTTAGCCAGCTTTTTACGTTGTACGGAATGCCTAATGAAGCTCTTTCTTATGCTCAAAAAACGATTGATTATCTTCCCTCAACTGCCAATAAAATTGAAAAAATAAATGCTCAAATTCAGTATGTAGATATTTTGTTATTAGATTTGTTTCAAATAAAAGAAAGTCAAATTTTTTTAGATAAAATTGAAGAAACAGTAACTAAATATGCAACTCAAACAGAGTTAGAATTGCGTTGGTTTTGGCTTTCGATGAGTAAGTCTTTTATCGAACGAAAGACAAAAAATAGTTTGATAGAAAGTGATTCGGTGTGGGCAATCTGTCAGAATTTTCCAGTTACAAATGCTATCGTTTACGACCATATCAAAATGAGAAGTGTTTTGCTTTTGCAAGCTCGTAAGTGGGACGAATCGGAAGAGTGGTTAGACAAAAATATAGAAATTTTTACAAATTTATACTCTGAAAAATCGCTTCAAGTAGCTCAACTGTATGCTCATAAATCGCTACTTTATTTTTATCAAAATCTATATCAAAAATCGCTTGATTATTCAGCTAAAATACTAGACAATCCTGTTGCTTCTGTCAATTTAAAGATAGATATTTATAAAATTAATGCTATTGCATATTCAAAATTAAATAATTATGATAAATCATTTTATTATGCAGAAAAATATTTAAAATTAACAAAAAAAGCATTAGGCGAAAATCATGTACAAGTAGCAAATGTCTATTCTTTGTTGGCTAGTATTTATAGGGAACAAGGAAATTTGCAGCAGTCAGTAGAATACGCAAAACGTTCTATCGAAATATATGAAGCTCAAAAAGAAGAGAGTTTTCCGACATCTATTTCTCGTTCTCATCAAGTTATCTCAACAGCTTATCTCAAATTAGGAGAAAATGAAAAAGCTCTTTTTCATACCCTAGAAGCAAAAAAAATACTTGAAGAATTATTTTTAAAGAATAGGTTTTATGTTCTTGCTCAAACTTATAGTAGCTTGGGAATGGTGTATAGAAATCTTGATAACTATGATTCTGCTTATCAGTATTATCATTTGTCTTTAGCTGCTGAAAACTCATTACCAGAAAAAAATAGAAATAAAGTAAGTATTGGAAGAATCTATAATAATTTGGGTTACGCCTTCGAAATGCAGCAAAATTATGATTCTGCTATTATTTATTATAATAAAGCATTACTAGAAAAAGAAAATAGTAAGCAAAATTGGAATAGTGCAAATGTATTGAATAATTTAGGAAACTGTTTTGCAGCCATTTCAGATTTCAAAAAAGCAGAGTATAATTATCAAAAATCACTTGAGATAAATATATTAGGAAAAGATTTTGCAGATTTGGAAGTAGCTTTAGAGTCTCACAAAGGTTTGGCTGATTTGAGTAGTTTTACTTTTTCCGAACGACTAAATTATTATAGAAAAGCAGATGAGGTAATTGATAAAATGCGAGCGCAATTACATACTGATACTGACCAGTTAATTATCAGCAAACTGACAGCCGAAATTTATGGAAAAGCTCTTTCTACTTGTTTTGAAGCAACCAAAACAAAAAATGTAGAAGAACAAATTTATGAAGATGCTTTTTATTTTGCAGAAAAAAATCGTGCTTCTTTACTCCGAAAACAGACACAAGAATCGCTTGTTTTGGCTCAAGTGCCTGAAAATCTGCGAAAATTAGATATAAATTATAGTTCTTTATTAGATTATTATCAACGTGAAGTTTTAGAACTGGAAAGTCAAGATAAAACAGAAAGTCAAATGACGAAATTAGCTTATTACAATCAGCAAATTTTGGAAACTAGGAACAAACATCAAGTACTCAAAAAAGAACTCTCAGAGAAATTTAAGAGTTATCAAAATCTTCAAAAATCTACGGAGTTAGTTACTACACAAACCATCAAAAAAAACTTGAAAGAAGATGAGCAAATGATTGTTTATCAATGGTTTGAGCCTTATTTGTTTGTTCAGATAATTAGTAAAAATAAGCAGTTGTTTTATAGAATAAAGCCAATTAATTTTGAAAATACGTTAAAAGAATATCGGAATTGTTTAGCAAAAGATTGTAATGCAGAAAAATTTGTAACTCAAAGTAATGCGCTTTATAAAATTCTTATTCAACCTATCGAATCGCATATCAAGGTAAGTAAAAAGCTCATTATTATTCCTGATGCAATTTTACAACAAATTCCTTTTTCTACTTTGGTCAGTACCCCCAAGCAAGAGAGTAATTTATCGTATCAAAATATTAATTATCCATTATTAAATTATCAAATTTCCTTTCATTATTCGTCCTCGCTTTGGGTTTTGACAAGGCAAAAGAAAGATGTAAATTATGAATATGAATTTATAGGATTTGCTCCTGTTTTTAAAAATCTTGAAAATGAATCTCTTTTAGCAAGTAATAGAGGTAATTTGAGTCCTCTTCCGTACAGCAAACAAGAGGTAGAAGAAGTAGCAAATGTATTTATCAATCAAGGCAAAAAGGCATTGGCATTTACACATTTTCAAGCAAATCAAGAAAATCTGAAAAGCTATGCAACCAAAACACGAAGATTGCATCTAGCTACACATAGTCAGACCTTTACAAAAACACCCTTTAATTCTCATATTTGGTTATTTGGTAAAGATTCTACTCAACATGCTAAAGAAACTGTGCAGCAAATCTATGCAAGCGATTTATATGGAATGTCGTTTCCTAATGAGTTGGTTGTTTTGAGTAGTTGTCGTTCTGGAGTAGGACAAATGGTGGAAGGAGAAGGTGTAATTACGCTTACTCGTTCGTTTCTAAATACAGGAACAAAAAATATTATTTTTTCGCTTTGGCAGATAGATGATTTGGCTACAAAAGAACTTATAACACTCTTCTATGGCTTTGTAGCTGAGGACAAAACCTATTCAGAATCTTTACAATTAGCCAAACAAAGATTATCTAAATCAGATACTTTTAAAAATCCTTTTTATTGGTCAGGAATTTTACTAATTGGAGAATAAAAAAGATTTTTTTGTTAAAAATATTTTTTAAGTCATTTAAAAGTACATTTTGGCATAGATTTTTGACTAGGTTTTGCAAATGTTTAATCTTAGGAAAAGAAATTTATTATACTCAATTAAAAATGATTTTCGAAAATACATGTCTTTAAATACCGTGTAACGTAAATTACTTTACATTTTGTTTTTTTCCTCAATGACGGTTCAAACGCACTAAAATATAGTCAAAGGCAAGCCTTTAACCTACAAGCACCGTTATTTTTAATATAAAAAAAACATTGCAAAACTTATGTTACGCAGTATTAAATAACTGATAATTTAGATATTTACATTCGTAATTTTTAATTAGCTTCGCTGCTTTGGCAGGTCATAATTGCTTCTTATGTTTTGTGCTGTAGAATATTCATTATAATCACTAAATTTAACTATCACTTAATCTATTCAAAATTATGAAACTTCATCTACCTAAATCTACCATAAATTATTTATTTTATCGCTCTTCTTTATCCATTTTTGTTGTTTTATTGCTTATCGTTTCTGCTTGTTCTTCTGGTAAAAAAGCCTTACAAAAAGGTAATTATTATGAAGCAACATTAAAGGCTGTCGATAGATTGCGCCAAAGTCCAACCAATAAAAAGGCACGTCATACACTTGGAGAAGCCTATTATAGAGCCGTAGAAGAAAATTTAAGAACAACACGTACATTAGATACAAAGGTAAATCCTCTCAACTGGGAAAAAATAGCTCAAAGTTATGGAAGGATTAATGAAATGGGTAACGAAATTCGTCGTAGCCCTGCTGCTTTACAAATTGTAAAAAATCCGACAAGTTATTTGTCTGAAGAAATCAAAGCAAAAGATAAAGCTGCCGAAGCTCGCTATAATGAAGGAGTAAAAGCCATGGCATTGAATACTAGAGAAGATGCAAAAAAAGCCTATTATCATTTTGTAAAAGCTGATGAGTGGGTGAAAGGCTATAAAGATGTCGCTACTAAAATACCAAATGCTAAAGAAGCAGCTACCTTGAAAGTATTAGTTCAGCCAATTCAAGTACCAAATTCGTTTAGTTTGGGAAGAGATTTTGTACAAAGTCAAGTCATGGAATATCTGAATACAAATCGTAGAATGAATGAATTTGTAGTATTCTATTTGTCTTGGGAAAACCCTAATTATTGTTGTGCTGACCAGCTTTTGATGATGAGTTTTGATGAATTTACGGTCGGACAAGTCTTTTTGAAAGAAAAAACAACAACTGCAATAGATAGTGTCAGACGTACTATTCGTTTGGATGATGGTTCTTCAAAAACAATTACAGATGCTGTAAAAGCTGATTATACACATCATGAACAGTATGTAGTTTCGAATGGACTTTTAGATGTACGAGTAATTGATGCTAAAACAAACCGAATTTTGATGCAAGACAAATATCCAGGGGAGTTTGTTTGGAGAAATGAATGGGGAACTTATCAAGGCGACAAACGTGCATTAGATAATGACCAAGAAAAAGCAACTAAAGTTCGTCCTGTTTCTCCACCTCCTCCACAGGATTTGTTTGTAGAATTATTTAAACCTATTTATGACCAACTGACAGGAAATATTAAAAGATTTTATAATAATTATTAAAAGAATTATGGGTGGTGTTACACAAAGTATGATTTTTTTAAAGCGTTTTAGAATAGCAAAATTATGTAACTAAAAACGACCCACAATGCCACTGTTAGTGTTTTAGCGAAGCGACACCAACAACCAAATAATTTTGAAACTCATTTATTTTCTCAAGAAAATAAATGAGTTTTTTAGTTTAAAAGTTCGCTTTCAGTTTCAGTATAATTATCTCCTTTATCTAGTTCTCTAAAATAAAAAACGATTGCTCCATTAGCAGAAATTTTGAGTTCTGAATAGCCTTCTATTTGCATGGTTTCTAGTATCTTTTTGGATTCTTTAAGACTAAGGTCTGTTTTCATGGCAAGTTCGGTAGGTGTGAGATGTCCTCCATTTTGAGAGGCTGCTTCTAGGATTTGGCGTTCGTATTTATTCATCAAAAACTTACGTTGTCCTATACGTGAAGCTCTCCATAGAAAAAAACCTGCTAGAGCTGGAATTCCACCTAATGCAAATCCACCTAATAAGCCATCAATTAGTTCATTTCTTCCATTATTTATGTTACCTAACATAACAACAAAAAAGATGCTTCCTAATACTATAAAGGTCATTCCAATTATTTTTCCAAGTTGATATTTAAGTGTTTGCATAATAATGATAGCTTAATTTGGTGTTAATTTTAGTATGGTTATTTGATAAATTAAATATACACTTTTTTTAGAGTTTTTACAATTCAGTTTTTGGAAGAATGGTTAGTTTGCTTAATTGCACTTTTTCTTTAATAATTAGTAGTTTGTTTTGAAAAAAATGTTTTTTATAGAATTATAATTTGAAAAAGGGGTTTTTAAGGATATTTTTATTTAAAAATGTTTTGATAAAATATTGGAATTCTAAAAAAAAATCTACAATTTAATGTCTAGTTCAGATAATGCTCACTACTACACAGAAGTTTTGACACATTTAAACTAATCAAAACTCTGTTACATATAATAACTTTCAATTTAATCTATTCAATTTATTCTTAATCTTTAACAATTAATATGTATTTAACTTTACAAAATCCGAAAACTCGGATACAGAATGCTCTAAAGGTAGGGTGGTCTGCTATTTTATTTATTGCGTTATGGCTAGGCATTTCGCTTAGTGTCTGGGCGCAGCCTCAATATAATATGACTCCTGTTAGTGGAACTTTTACGCCTATTACTGGAGGAACTGATGTAAACAGTATAGAGGTTGATACAGGTCTATCAGGTGTTCTTCCTATTGGCTTTACTTTTACTTATGATGGAATACCATATACAGAGTTCAAGGCATCTTCAAATGGATTTATTACTTTTGGAGTTGCGACTACTTCTTCAGGAACAACTAATGATTTAGATGATGGCAGTTTTAGCACAAATAGTATGTATCCTGTCCTTGCTCCTCTTTGGGATGATTTGGATGGTGGTGATGCAGCTGGAGCTAAAGCAGCTTATGTTTTAACTGGTACTGCTCCAAATAGAGTGCTTACAATGGAGTGGCTTAATTGGCAATGGAGTTGGCTTGCGTCTAATCCTGTCATCTCCTTTCAAGTAAAATTATACGAATCTACTGGAGTTATAGAATATGTATATAATCAAGAAGCTGCTGCTGTAAGTAGTGCTAGTGCTTCTATTGGTTTAACATCAGTTCATACAGGAACAACAGTAGGCTTTATATCTTTAAGTGATGCTAGTGCTGCTCCGACAACAAGTACTGTAACTGAAACAGCTAACATTAATACAAAGCCAGCAAACGGGCAAATCTATCGTTGGACACCAGCATTATTTGGTCTTACTCCTTCTGATAATACTACTGGAATAGATCTAGATGCCAATTTAGATATTGTCTTTTCTAGTGGTATCCCTGCTATCGGAACAGGAAATATAGAAATAAAGAAAGCAAGTGATAATAGTGTGGTTGAAACCATTACTTTACCTTCTGCTCAAGTTACAGTTACAGGACAAACAGTAACTATTAATCCAAATACTGTTTTAGATTGTAATACTGAATACTATGTAAATGTTCCTGCTTCTGCTATTACTGGTGTAACTGGCTTTACAGGTATTACCACGATGACAGACTGGTCATTTACTACTACAAATGCTTGTTTCACACTTGCACCTGCTGATAATACGACTGGTGTAGCAACTGATGCTAGTCCTGCAATGACATTTTTATTTGGAACTCCAACGAATGGTACAGGAACTATTGAGCTAAGAAAAACAACAGGAGCAGTATTAGTAGAAAGTTTTGTCTTACCTTCTCCACGTTTGTCTATTGCTGGAAATACAGTAACTATTAATCCAACGAGTGTATTAGATTGTAATACTGAATACTATATAACTATGCCTGCTACTTCTGTGAATGGTGTAGGTTTTACTGGAATTACTTCTGCTACAGCTTGGTCTTTTACTACTAATGATCCTACTGGAATACCTATAACCCCAATAGAATATGATGCTAATATCACTACTCCATTGCTCATAAATGATGCTTCTGACCCAGTAAGTACACAAACTATTACTGCGACTAATACAATAGCTACTAATAGCCTTAGGGTATTTGTGGATATCACACATACTTTTATGGGAGATATAGATATGACCCTTACTCATGTTGCATCAGGAACTACTATAGATCTTTCTACAGATAATGGAGGTTTAGGTGATAATATGCTTACTACCTTTGATGATGCTGCAGTAACTTCTGTAGTTGGAGGTACTGCTCCTTTTACAGGAAGTGTAAGACCAGAAGAGCCTTTAAGTACATTTAATGGATTAACTTTAGATAGTGATTGGACTTTGACAATAGTTGATGATGCTGGTGGAGATGATGGAACTTTAAATAACTGGAAGTTATTGTATGTTCCACCTTCAGTAGATGTCAATGCAACCTTTACCTTCTCTCCTGCTGACAATGCAACAAACGTAGCACCTAACTCAAACTTAGTAATTGATTTTCCTTATCCTGTAAGTGCAGGAACAGGTGATATTACTGTTCGTAATGCTTCAACAAGTGTAGTTTTGGAAACTATCCCAGTAGGAGATGCACGAGTAACTTTTAGTGGTGGACAGGTAACAATCAACCCTACTATTAACCTACCAAGTAATACTTCTATTGCAGTACAGTTTCCTACTGGAACATTTCAGTCTTGTAATAACCTCAATGTAGTAGGAATTACAGATAACACAACTTGGAACTTTAATACAGTAAATTGTTCTTCGCTTACTATTAATGCAGGTGCAGACCAAACGGCTAATCCAAATACAACGATAAATTTAAACGCAGTTGCTACTGGGGCAGTTGCTGGCGCAACGTATTCTTGGATACCTACAACAGGTCTTAGTAATGCAACTATTGCCAATCCAACTATTGCCAATCTTACTACAACGACTACTTATACAGTTAAGGTAACCAATCCAAATGGTTGTGAAGCAACAGATAATATTATTCTGACAAGTTCTTGTGATGCTTTAGTAGTAAGTGCAGGAACAGATCAAAGTATTACTTTTGGTACAGATGTTACTTTTGCTGGTACTGTAACAGGTGCAACAGGTGCTTTAACGTATGCTTGGACTCCTACTACTGGTTTGAGCGATCCAACGATACTAAACCCTGTTCTTACAGGATTTACTACACCTGCTACTTACACACTTACAGTAACTGATGCAGGTACAGGCTGTGTCAAAACAGACGATTTTGATATAACTATTGCTTCTTCTGGAGGCGGTGGAGGTGGTGGAAACACTACTGTTACTGCTCCTTCTTTGAGCATTACAAGTGTAAACTCAACTTCATTGCGTTTAAATTGGACAGGTGGAGATGCTGAAAGTTATACTATTTATCGTTCTACGTCTTCTTTTGGAAATAATTTTACTCGTTTAGGGCAAGTAGGTTCTGCTGTTGCAACTTATTTGGATTCTATGCTAATGCCAAATACTCAATATTATTATTATGTACAAGCAACAAGAGGTTCATTGTTTGAAAACTCCAATAGAGTATCTGACTTTACCTATCCTTCTGCTCCTACGGTAGCAAGTTTCCAAAATGCGTGTATAGGAACTGGAGCACAATTTACAGTTCGTGGAAGCACAGGATTATATACTGTATATTCTGCTGCAACAGGTGGAACTGCCGTAGCAACAGGCGATTCGACAGGTGTAATAACTACTCCTACTTTTGCAGACTCTACCACGTATTATATTTCTGCTGTGGGTAGTCGTTATGAAAGTACACCTCGTGTAGCTGTAAATGTAATTACAAGACCATTACCAACTGCTACTATGTTAGGAGCTGATTTGCAAGAATCTTGTACAGATAGTCTTACTATTATGGCTGAAGCTGTTGAGGGTGCAACTTATACGTGGTACTCTGCTAATTCTCCAGTAGCTACTACTTCTACTCCTATGTACACTACTAATCGTGATGGAGTATATTCAGTTCTTGTAAATAAAGACGGTTGTGTAGCTCGTTCTAATACAATTCGTGTGCGTGTAAACAGAGTATCTCCTGCTGAAATTAGAGGTTTTGCTAATCGTGAGTTCTGTGAAGTAGGAACACTTGAAGCTATACAAACAGATTCAGCTTCTTATGAATGGCAACGTAATAATGCTGTTGTAGGAACGGGAAGTACTTTAGAGGTAACAGAATCTGGAACTTATACTGTAACAGTAACAAGTATCTTAGGTTGTGTGCTTACTTCTACTCCTGTAAATGTAACAGTTATTACAGTACCTCAACTAGATTTACAGTCTTCTGCTCTTGATTTCTGTGAAGGTACAGAAGGTGTAGAACTATCTGTAAACTCTGTGAGTGGTGCTACTTATGAATGGTTGAGAAATGGACGTAGAATCCGTACTACTTCTACTCCTTCTCTACAAGTAAATGTAGGTGCAGAATATAGAGTTCGTGTGATATTAAATGGAAATTGTTCAAGAACTTCTGACCCAGTTACAGTTACTCGTAATGCTGCTCCTGCTGCAAGTGTTAGAGTATATGGAGATAGCATCAAAGTCGTTTATGTTGGAAATGTAGCTATTTCTAGTGTTTCTTGGACGAAAGATAGTGTTGCATTTGCTGCAACTACACAAGCATTTGCACCAACCGAATCTGGTCTTTATGTAGCAACAGTTACGTATGAAACAGGTTGTCAAGTAGTTGCTTCAGGTGTTAGTTATATCAAACCACCAGAGCCACCAGTAGTAGTAGGTGAAGAAGATGTAGAAGCTCTTGGCTTTATGCTTTTCCCTAACCCAACTGCAAGTAAAGTAAACTTAACATTTGGAGATGCTTTCAAAGGAGAGATTACTCTTACACTTACTGATGCAATTGGTCGTACTATTCAAGTAGTGAAAGTAAAAGCTACTGAAGCTGCAACGATTGACCTTTCTAATGTGGCAAATGGTAACTATATGCTTACCATTGCTTCTGATGATAAAGTAGTTACTCGTAAGATTATTCGTGAATAATTCTTTCTAAACAAAATCAATAAATTCAGCATTGATTTTGTATAAAAGTAAAGGCTATATATTTCTAATTAATTAGAAATATATAGCCTTTTTTATTTTGAAAAGGTGTAGTTGTAAAGTTTTACAATATTTTTCTACCTAATAAAAAAACAATTTTACCGAAAGAGAGTATTTAAAAAGTCATTTTGTTTCATTTTGCATCAATTTTTGCGTATTTTTCCATAATAATAAATAAATTTAATTGATTCTATTAAAATTTTAGCCCCAGTGAAATACATGAGGTACATTCGCCTACTTTTCTGTATTCTAATTATATATAGCTTTTCTGCCTATTCTAATTTTTCTTTTGCACAATTTACCGATTTTGGAAATACGCCTTTAGAGGCAGAGCATCTAAGTATCGATCAAGGATTGTCCCAGTCGACGGTGCTTTCTATTTTACAAGACCAAAAAGGTTTTATGTGGTTTGGAACGCAAGACGGATTAAATAGATACGATGCCTATAAATTTAAAGTATTCAAATTACAACGAGGAGATACTACCTCTCTTCCTAATAACAATATACAAACGCTTTTTCAATCTAAAGATGGAACAATTTGGGTAGGAACAGAAGCAGGGGTTTCAAAGTACAATCTTGATTTTGATAATTTTACAAATTATGCCTATCAAGCTAAGAATAATAAAAGTCTTTCTCATGATGATGTAAACGCAATTACAGAAGACACAACGGGAATTATTTGGGTAGGAACTCAAAATGGACTCAATAAATTTGATAGAAAAAACAAAACATTTGAACGATTTTATGCTGACGGAAAACCTAATTCTATTCCACATAATGCCATTACAGCACTTCACACTGATAAAAAGGGAAATGTTTGGATAGGGACTGAAAATGGAGTAGCTCGTTATCAACCCAAAACAAATAATTTTAGAGTATTTTTAGCTGATTCTACTTTTTCTACTTTACCTAATGGACAAGTTACCTGTTTTTTTGAAGACCGTTTTAAGGCTCTTTGGATAGGTACAAAAGATGGAATTGGTAGGTACAATAGATTAGGAGATAATATTTCAGAATATAAAGCATCCCCTTTTCCTATTGAAGGAATAGAACAAGATGAAGACGGTGACTTATGGATTATTTCAGTGTCTGAACTCGGCAAATTCAATCAAAATAATCATACTTATACAAGACAAAATATAGGAAATACATTCGATAATTATGGCTCTTTCAGAGCTATTGCAAAAAGTAAATCTGGACTTTTATGGATAGGAACAAATAAAAATGGTATTTTTAAAGTAAATACTCGTACCAAGCAATTCAAAACCTTTCGCCATAACCCTGAAAATCCAAATAGCCTTCCTCCTGCGTGGGTGTGGAGTATAGAAAACTCTGATAAAAATAACCTTTGGGTAGGAACTGCCGATGGTTGGAGTTATCTAAATACTGCAAAAGATTCAGCTTTCAATTACAGTACTTTCTTTTCTTCTTTTCAAAATCCAAATAATAGGGATGTCGTAGCTTCTCTAAATGAAGGAGATTCTGTTTTGTGGGGAGCAGTAATAAACAACGGAATTTTTAGAGCCACACTTGATAAAAAAACTCATATTCCTATAGATTTTCAGACTTTTGTAGCAAAAGGAAATGATAGCTTGAATACTTCCCCAAGTGGAAATATCATTTATACAATGTATAAAGATAGTTATGGCAAAATTTGGATAGGAACATTAGGAAAAGGACTAAATGAAGTGTATGAAGATAGAACAGAGAATTATTTAGAAACAAAAAAAGATACGACTAAAAAATATCGTTTTAGGTATTTTACGCATAATAAAAATGATGCAACTTCTTTAGCAGGAGGTAGCGTTCGTACTATCTTTGAAGACCGAAATAGAAATCTATGGATAGGTACAGAAGAAGGAGGAATTAGCCTTGCAAAGCGAGATAGCAAAGGAAATATCCTTTCTTTTGAAAATTTTTCTTACAAAGATGATGATCCCACAAGTATTAGTAGTAATTCAATCAGAACTATTTGGGAGGATGAATCAGGTTATCTTTGGCTAGGAACACCAAATGGATTGAATCGTTTTGACCCAAGAACTAAAAAAGCATTACATTTTGGAGAGTTAGACCAAAAACTTGGTCGAGTCATTCATGGAATTTTGGGAGATAAAAAAGAAAATCTATGGATGAGTACCAATAATGGAATCTTGAAATTTGATATTGGGGATAGTATTGTTTGGGAATTTAATATTGAAGATGGAATACAAAGCAATGAGTTTAATTCGGGTGCTTCTCATTTGAGAAAAAATGATGGAATGATGTTTTTTGGTGGAATCGGTGGACTAACTATGTTTCATCCAGACACAGTAAAGTCAAATAATTATCTTCCTCCTGTTGTCTTGACGGATTTCAAGGTTTTTAATAAGTCTGTTCCTGTTAGAGATGAAAATAATAAAGATTCGCCTCTTGAACACCATATTTCAGTTGTTGATGAAATAACTCTGGATTATGAAGACCAAGTAATTACCTTTGAGTTTACAGCACTTAATTTTTTACATCCAGAAAATAATAGGTATTCCTATCGTTTGGAGGGGTTTGAAGAAAACTGGAATGAAGTAAATGACCGTCGTTTTGCCTCTTATACCAATTTACCAAAAGGAGAATATAAATTTGTAGTTCGTGCTGCAAATAATGACGGACTTTGGAATAATGAAGGAGCATCTGTCAAAATTAGAATGCGACCTCCATTTTGGAATACATGGGGATTCAGAATTGTTGTTATTTTAATTATTGCTGGTGGGTTTTGGTCAATTTATTATTTCCGAACAAAATCTATCAGAGAACGAAATGTTAAATTAGAAAACTCAGTAAAAGAAAGAACTGGAGAACTTTTAGAAACTACCGAAGAACTGCGTGTTCAGCGTGACCAATTAGAAAATGCGTATGCAAATATTCGTTTATTGAGTGATATTGGAAGGCAAATAACGGCTAGTTTGCATCACAAAGAAATTATTAAAGCAGTTTATGAGAATATTCAAAAAGTAATGCCTGCTGATGCTTTTGGAGTAGCTCTTTTTGATGAGGATGCAAATTACTTGACTGTGTCTGGATTTATTGAAAATGGAAATGTATTGCCTTTTCATGTTTTGGATTTGAATGATAAGAATGAGTTAGCTGTAAAATCATTTAATGAGCAACGTGAAGTTATTATTCATAATATTCAACAAGAGTATTTGAAATATATGGAAGAAAAACCAAGTCCAAATTTTGGAAAAACTACTTCTTCTGTTGTTTATCTTCCTTTAGTTTTGGGAGAGCGAAAAATTGGTGTCGTAAGTGTTCAGAGTTATAAAGAAAATGCTTTTGACACAACACATTTGTCGATTCTACGAAATTTGGCTACCTATATCGTAATTGCTTTGGATAACTCACAAGCCTATACACAAATCGCCGAACAAAAACACGAAATAGATGAAAACAGAACTGCTCTTCAAGAAAAGAATAAACATATCACAGACAGTATAAATTATGCCAAACGAATTCAGCATGCACTTTTGCCACCTTTGTCTATTTTGAAAGATGCCTTTGAGGCCTTTGTTTTGTTCTTACCTCGTGATATTGTAAGTGGAGATTTTTATTGGTTTACAGAGCGAGAAGGCAAAACTATTATTGCAGCGATTGATTGTACAGGACATGGTGTTCCAGGGGCATTTATGTCTATTATTGCCGAAACACATTTGGATAGAATTGTCAATGTGATGGGGGTAATGACTCCTGCTATGATTTTGGAAGAATTGGACAAGTCTGTAAGAAAAACATTGCGTCAAAATGAAACACAAAGTCGTGACGGAATGGACATGTCAATTTGTGTAATTGACAAACAAAATAATACAGTAACTTTTGGAGGAGCAAAAAACCCTCTGATTTATATACAAAATGGAAATGTCAAACAACAAAAAGGTGATATTAGAGGAATTGGAGGGTATTCAAGAAAATATCTCAAAAATACACCTACTTTTAAGGATCATATCATTCAAGTAACAGAACCAACATCATTTTATATTTTCTCTGATGGTTATCAAGACCAGTTTGGAGGAAAACACGATGATAAGTTTATGAAAAAACGCTTTCGTCAAGTTTTGAGAGATATTTATGCAGAAGACATGGAAGCACAAAGGCAACTTTTAGAGCGTGGATTTATGCGTTGGAAAGGACAACGCCAACAAATAGACGATGTCCTCGTGATTGGTTTTAAGATGGGATAAAAATAAAGTTAGAAGTTAGATTTTAGAAGTCAGAAGTAAATGCAAAATGTAGAAAGGTCATGGGAAAAATGATTTGCTTTTTCCTATATAAAAAATTGCATTATTTCATTTCCCACTCTCTGCGAGCATCTTTATTGAGCAAAATAAATGGAATACTTCCGAATGATAAAGTCATGAATAGAGGAATGCAAATCAGAATTATTGCTTTAGGTGGCTTAGATATGAATAAGTAGTATATACCACAAATTACAATCATACATAAAATAGAAAATGATATACTTCCCCATTTTGGTAAAAACCAAAGTAAAATGCTATTAATAAAAAGGAAAGTAGAAATTGAATAAGGAATCCAGCTTGCATCATAACTGTAATTAATATAGATACAAGTCCCAAAAGCAATAATGCAAAGTAGAATAGAAAGGATATGATGAATACGCCAAAAGTAATAATTAGGAATATTGTTTTGTATTAACTCTGAATCTAAATATAATTCCTTTTCTAATTTGTTGATAGGGTAAATTAACGATGAAAATGAAAGCAATAAAAATAATATAGGAAAGCTAATCATCATTATCCATTCCGAAATAGTACGTTCATTAACTTCAGAAGACATTGTACAACTTATCCTATTAATTTGAATATAGGAGAATAGAGTTGCAAAAATAAATAAGAACAAGGAAAATAATATACTTAACTCTTTATTTGATAAACCCTTTTTAATGCTATCTAGGATATACAAAATGCCTAAAAGAAAGGCAATGCAATAGACTAAATTTTTATAAAAATAAGGAGAAAATAAATCAAAATTCAAAATTACTTTCTTTCCCTTTTCAAATTCTTCTACAAGCCCTAAAAGTAAAAACACACATATTCCAATATGTAATACAATAACAGCTTTTTGAAGGATAGTATTTTTCATTATATTTTTTTTCAGTTCAAAATATCTTTACTCACTTATTGACAAACGAGTGAGAGCCATTGTTATTTTCTTTTTTTAATCTAAATACTCACAACTAACTCCATATCCAATCCAATATTTTCCCGAACAAAGGAAATGATGCCAAAATATTGAAAATTCATTCAGTCGAACTCTTGGGCTAATTTCATCAAAATTAGTCTCACTTAAATTTATTTCTGATTTCTTTGGCTTGTCTGATAGGAGATGTGAGTTAAATCCAATATTCATTGAATCAGCTACGAGTAAATTAAATTCTTGAAATTTGTTATTGGTTAAAAGAGATGCTGAAAGTTTAAACTCTGATCTATTCTTATTGGTAAAGTATTTTTCGAATTGTATTACTTGATTTTGTGTGTGATACTCATACCAAATACTTTTTTGACCATCAAACTCTAATGTATCTATTCTATAAAAATAATTTGATTCTTTTTTGAAAAAGAGAGAACCTTCTCCTTCTATTAAATCATCAAACCAAAAATTTACAAGAAGAGAATCATTTCGTTCTATGAGTTCTATTTTAGGAAAGAGTTTAGATTCATTTTGTGCAATAGGATTTATTCCATTTCCTGTAAATATGTCGAAGTCAGAGTAAAATTGACCTTTATAATTCTTTTCTGTATTCTGTTGTTTATTTTCAATGGCATCAGAGTTATTTTCTTTCTGATTATTACAAGAAAAAAAAATTGAGAGAGACAGTATGAATATTACGTATTTCATTTAATTGCTCATAACGGTATGGCTTGGCGAAAGTGGGAGTTCTTAGCTCGTCCCTCGCTAAACCTTAATAAGTTTATTTTATGTTCAAATGCCTGTGTCAAAACGTTAAGCTCATTTTTGCTAAACAATGTTAGGTATAGTTTTATTTTTTTAATTTAAAATTGTCTTTTTTTATGTTGATAAAATCACGTTGTAGGAAGTTTTTATATTCGGTCGCATTCAATGTTAATTTGGCACTCAATTTCATCATCCTCTGTTTGTCGAAAAATGTAGTTGGTGTATGAGTCTGTTTCGTTATTAAAATACTCAACACTTTTCAGTTCGTTCTCATCTGTTTTTAGAGTTGATAAAGTTGTTTTGCCAATTGTTCCAAAAATCTTGTAGTAATGAATGTAGGAGTTTTTAAACTTGTCACGAGACCCAGTATGCCAAACACCACTTGGTTGATTGTTTTCATTTTTTGCCAAATCCACTCCCATTTTTGAGAGTATCTGGAAAACTCTTACATCCTTATTAATCACATCTTCTGCATAATGTCTGCAATCGTCACAATCACAATCGTCTGTTATTAGATTTTGTTCAGCGTAATATGCTGTTGTTTTATCTATATCAACAGTAATTCGACATTGGTAGATTTGAAACGTACAGATATTCATTTTATCAATTATGCACAACGGTATGGCTTAGCGAAAGTGGGATTTCTTAGCTTCTTCCCTCGCTAAACCTCTAAAAGTTTATTTTATGTTCAAATGTCTGTGTCAAAAGGTTACGCCCATTTTTCGCTAAGCCAATGTTATGAGCATTCGCTTTTTATTAGTTCTAAAACGCTTGTTCTCAAACAAACATTTGATTTTCGATTCAAAATCAGTCTTTTATTCGAGTCATTTTTTTTAGAAAAATTATGCACGAAATAATTGTTAAAATTAGAATCCCAATTGTTCCATAAATTATTAAGTTCAGCCACATTACAACGTTATGAATTCCAGAAGCAAATTTATTCAATAATGGTTCTGATGATACGAATAAAATAACTGTCAATATTAAAAACGAAACTAAATGAGTTCCTATAATTTTTCGTTTGCTCAATATTTTTTTCAAAGGTTAGTTAATGATTTTGTTAAGCTGATGCTCTGTAAATAATAGCTCTTTTTTTTGTTTAGTTTGAAAAATCACAAGTTGTTAGAAAAGTGCTTGTTACGATGAACTATTTTTGTTCTTTTTTTTCCTGCGATTGCTCATAACTCATTTATAAACGCAAGTGCGTTCAATTATTTAAAAAATATCATCAGTTCAAAAAAAGAACTACTGTGTATTTATTTCAAAGCAAAATATAGAAAATAAAATTGAGTTAATTAGCTACGTTGACTTTCAGTTCTAACTTCTAAAATCGGACTTCTACCTTTATATTATTCCACTACATACACATCTTCCCCTTCTTTTGTCATGAGGTATTTTTCTCGTGCAATTTCTTCTAGGCTTTTGGCATCGTTTATTTGTGCTTTTTTTGTTTCTAAAAGCTCAATTTGTTTGCTGTAATACTCTTTTTCGGCTTGTAGTTCTTCTAATGTTTGACGCATACGGACTTGATTCAAAACATCATTTCCATCTAAAAAAAACATCCATGCTATAAAGGCTATAAAAAACCAAAAGTAAAAATTATTGATACGTTGAAAAAAAGTCATGACCTAAAATAAGCTAAATAGTAATTAATTTTTTTATTGAAATAGTTTTATTCTCCCTCCATCATAGCACGGATTTCTTCATCAGTTAGACCAATATCTTGTGAAGACATAGAACCCAAATTGCCCATTCCTCCCATATTTTCCATTCCTCCCATCATTCCTCCAAAATTATCAGATTGTTCTCTTCTTTGCATACTATTTAGAGAAGAACCAATACTGACTAGAAAATCCATTTCTTTAAAGATTTCATAAGGTTTTTCTGGACTGGTAACGTTGGCAAGATACGTATTAAACTCAAACATTGGTTTGTCATAACGAATAGCGACATACATTTTTCTTCCTTTGAATGAAAAATAAATAGGTTCTTCGATAGTTTGGGCTATTTCGACGGCTTTATCCATAAAATCTTCACTTATCATACTTTTAGCTTTCTTTGCATCTTTGGCATACGCTGTAAAGTAATCATTGAATTCTGGATGTTCCATATCTACAAATTCTCCATGTTGTTCGTTTGCTTTTTTGGTTTCATATCCTAATCTACCAAAACTTCCCTTTGAAGCATCAGGAATAATAATCATATCAGGAAAACTTTTACTCAATGAAGAAACCATAAAAATACCATCAAAAATAACGTGCCATTGGCTAGAATCATTACCTTTTATATCTTCACTTTGTTCTTCCCAAGCTGCTTTTACTTCTGAAAACTGTACTTCTACGCCTCCTTGATTGGTCGTCAATAAATCATCTCCACCATAATAATCAGGTTCTCGTTTGAATAGCTCACTATCCAAAAAATCTTTGTATGGAACAAAACCATCCGAATCATATTCTCCTCGTGGAGCTACAAATTCTATTAGTTTTGAATTAACTAATTTTTTGTAGCGTATCTGAATATCTCGTCTGTCTGCCAATTTGCGTACTTGCCAAATTGCTCCTGCAATCAAAAAAATAGACAACAAAATGACAGCCCAAACAGCTACCATTTCCATAGCTATCAACACAAAAAGGACAATCAAAATAATAGCAAGAGCTATCACAATTCCAAATTGAAATATATTACGCCAAGAAAGTTCATTTTTCAAATCTTCTAAATGAGGAAGTAAATCTTCATCAAAAAGGGCTTTGAATTCTGCAAAACTACGCATTTTTTCAGTTATCAGTTACCAGTAAATAGTTACCAGTTGGTGAGTAATGATATTGATTTGAATCAAAAAAAAATATTTTCTGTTTCTAAATTTACTAAATAATAATTGATTTTTGGTAATAATTGTTCCTTTCCTTGTTTATTTATTCTTAATTTTGTAGAGTTTACCGAGTGTTTTAATTGATTAATCGATAGTTTTCCTTTGTTTGTGTCCTAACTTTTGAGTATGTTTAGGGTAAACTAATTTTTTGCATTAAATTTGCCTAAGCCTTATTATATTATTCCTATAAAAAAGACCATTTTTATAAAATTTGTCTGAAGAAAATACACCTCCTTATAAAATAAACTACCCTATGCCGACAATATTAATGGTTGTAGATGACGAACCAGATGTGCAGCTTTTGATGAAACAAAAATTCAGAAAGCAACTTCGCAATCATGAATATGAGTTTATTTTTGCTGCTAATGGTTCTGAAGCACTTGAAAAATTAAAAGATAATCCGAATATTGATGTCATTCTGTGTGACGTGAATATGCCTGAAATGGACGGAATTACGCTGCTTTCCAAAACAAAAGTAGTCAATCCAACTGTTCAGACAGTTATTGTTTCAGCGTATGGAGATATGAGGAATATTAGAAGAGCCATGAATAATGGAGCTTTTGATTTTGTAACCAAACCAATTAACTTTAATGATTTGGGAGCGACTATTGCCAAAACCATTAAGCATGTACAACGTCTCAAAGAATCAATTACAGAAAAAGAACAATTACATCAAAAATTAGAGCGATACAGCCGAGATTTAGAGAAGACAATCGAAGAGAGAACCAATGAAATTACGGTTCAGAAAGAAATCATTGAAGCAAAAAATCAAAGTATTACAGAAAGCATCAATTATGCAAAACGTATTCAAGATGCTGCATTACCTCGTGTAGAAGAAATTAAAGAATCTATTCCAAAGTCATTTATTTATTTCAAACCTCGTGATATTGTAAGTGGAGATTTTTATTGGTTTGTAAAAGAAGGAAACAAAATAATCGTAACGGCTGCTGATTGTACAGGACATGGCGTTCCAGGTGCATTTATGTCATTGATTGGAAATGACCTACTCAACGAGATTGTAAGTGCTAGAGGAGTTATAGAATCAGATAAAATATTAAACGAACTTCATGACAGTGTTAGAAAGGCATTACGACAAGAAGAAAATAGAAGTCGTGATGGAATGGATTTGGCTCTTTGTGTTATTGATACAGAAAACAAAAAGTTACAGTTTTCGGGGGCAAAAAACCCTTTGGTTTATTTCAAAAATGGAGAAATGACTGTGATAAAAGGAGATAAATATCCTATTGGAGGTGTTCAGTTTCAATTAGATAGACATTATACTCGCCACGAAGTAGATTTGAGCGAACCAATTATGCTCTATATTTTTTCGGATGGTTATCAAGACCAATTTGGAGGCGAAAAGTCTGAAAAGTTTATGAGTAAAAATTTCAAATTACTATTAAAAGAAATTCATGAAAAGCCTGTTGAGGAGCAAAAACAAATCTTAGATGAAAAATTTAAGGCTTGGAAAGGCGAACGTTCTCAAATTGATGATATTTTAGTAATGGGAATGCGTTTTTAAGAAAGAAAAATCAAAACTAAAAAATCCTTCAAAATAAAATTTTATTTTGAAGGATTTTTTATGCTTTTAAAAATGAAAAATTAACAAGCACACTGACCAAAAAAGGTTTCTGTTACACTTTGTCCTGCTTCATCGGTTACTTTTAGAGTACCAATGCATTCAATAATTGTATGTTCTCCTCTGTTGCCTTTTTTCTTGACTTTGACAGCTTTTGCTTTTAAGTATCTGATAGTCAATGTTTTGTGTTTTTTTAGTTGCACTACATTTTTAGGTTAAGTATTTGTCTATCAAGTTTTTAGTTGTCATATTAGGTAGTTTTTTAAGTTTGATTTTCTTTAGTATGCTTTCCGTTTCTTGATTCATCGCTGAACGAACATAAAAATCCTCTTTATTTTGTTTTAGATGACTTACTTGCATCGCATTGAGTAGTCTTCTAAGTTCATTTTCAGTATAAGGCAAAGCTGCTTTTTTGAGTTGATATTGCAAGTTACGCAATAGTGCAAAAGATAAATAACAGAAAGCAAAATGTCCTTTGATACGCTCATCAGTCCAATGAAACATCGGTCTAGTTTCTAAAAAACTCTTGAAGGTTCGGAAACTTTGCTCTATTTTATATAAGTGTTTGTATTGCACTAACATTGTTTCTTCTGAGGTAGTAGGGGGACACTACAAGTGATGACTTTTAAACCATCGTAGAGGGCTTGCTCTGCTATTTTTTGTTCATCTAGCCGATAGCTATTTTGCCCTTCTTTTTTCAAAAAATAAAGAGCTGCCTTTTTTTCTAACTGAGAAGGATTTTTGAGTAATTGAGTAGCTTTTGCAATGCGTTCTTCTCGTTTGATTTTATCTTTTTTTGCTCGCTGTGGACTGTATGTACAAAGTAGTTTTTGTTCTTTGTGTAAGATAGCTTTGTACTGAATGTATATTTTTTTAGCTTCTTCTTCAGTATCATCTAGCTCCAAAACTTGGTAACTTGTTTTATCTAAAAGTTGCTTTTTGATAGCTTTAGGCAAACTTTTTAGACGACCTCCTAGTAAAAAATCGTAGCCCAATACTTCTTTAATTTGTTCACAATTTGAAGTATTCAACATGCCACTATCAGTCACCACCATCACTTTATCAATCGGATAGCTCTTCTTTAATTTTTCTATTTCACTCACTAAAGTATGTCCTTCATATTGATTTCCTGCATATAAACCATAGCCTACAGGCAGCCCATTTTTGTCTAACAATAAGCCCAAAACTATCTGTGTCTGATCTATTTTGCCATCTTTACTAAATCCTTTTTGACGTAAAGCACCTTCTACAACAAGTTCTGAATCAAAGTAAAAAGTGGTTACATCATAAAAAACAACATCTAAGCAATAGGACTCAAAAGATTTATTTTTTTCATAAATCAAACGCTGCAAAGCATCACTATACTGACTCAACTTGTCCAATGTCCGATAAAAATGTTGAAGTTCTAACTTTTCTAAACCCAAAAAAATCGCTCTGTGTATGGTAAGTTCCCAACTTGGATAGGGGAGATGACCAACGATTGCAAAGCATTAAGACGACCATTTCCCATAAATTATACTTCAAATGATGCTTAGATTGTATCGTTTCCAAAAAAGTATCTATACCAAAAGTACGAAGTAAGTGTTTGACAACCAACGGATAACCATAGTTATAACGACCCACTTCTTTGGCTAAACTGTGAGCCAAATCTTCTAAATTGCCTTCTCCCAAAACGTAAAGTTGTGTCCCTATTCGCTGCAAACTCTCAGCACTATAGTCTGACACTTTACCCAAACTGTAGAGTGTTTCTTGGTGTACTTTTTTACCACTACGTACATTTTTGCAGATACGCAGGTAATACTCATTGCCTTTTTTGTCTTTTCATAAAAATGCCATAGGAATACTAAAATTAGGTGTCGAAAACAAAAAGGCAAGTTTAGCATAAAAAAAGGATATTTACAACATCTTTTCGCACTACATTTTTAAAAAAAAAAGTGCCAATACGATTCAATTTAGGTATTTTGACTACTACAAGTGTCAAACTCAAGAAATGATGCTTTCAGCTTGGAAATGGCAACAGAAGATTTTGTGAAAATAAAAGCAAAAAAACACCTATAAAATAGCTGATAGGTGTTTTTTAAAATATTTTTAACAATAAAGTTATTTATCGTTTATAAAGTGTCCATTGTGTACTGTGGTCACTTGCATATACAATGATATAATTTTGGTTGCGATAATAATCTACGTCATAGATATCACCTTTACCATCTTTTACTGTGTAAAGAAAACCTCCTTCATGAGTATCTTCTAAATCGTGGAAGTCGATAATGTCAAACTTATGCCATTCTCCTTTGCTAGAAAAGAAAACTTCCATTACTTGAGTATTTGCACTATTTGTTTTGAGTTGTACAGAGAATACATCTCCATCATACGTAAAATACTGTTGAGCTGAGGCATTAGATTGCAAGACGAATACTAGCATCATTGCAAACATAGAGGAAAACAAAATTTTCATACTGTTTAAATTTAGGTTGTAGTAACATTAGTAATTAAGCACACAAAATTATTCACAAACAATGTGCTATTTTTAAGATATTTTTTATTTTTGTTTTAGAAACATAGTATTTTTATAAAAAAAGCAGTAATAATTATATTTCAAGTATTCGGTAAAATATAGTTGTTTAGGGGGGTAAAAAAGTATTTATCAAAATTTTATGTTGCATAAAAAAAACATCTACCAAATTATTGATAGATGTTTTTTGAATATTTTTTGGGAGTAACCCTCTTATCTTTTATAAAGTGTCCACTGTGTACTGTGGTCGCTTGCATACACAATAATATAATTTTGATTACGGTAATAATCTACATCATACGTATCACCTTTGCCATCTTTTACTGTGTAAAGAAAACCTCCTTCACTAGTATCTTCTAAATCGTGAAAATCAATAATATCAAATTTGTGCCATTCTCCTTTGCTAGAAAAGAACACTTCCATTACTTGAGTATTTGCACTATTTGTTTTGAGTTGTACAGAAAAAACATCACCATCATACGTGAAATATTGTTGAGCTGCAGCTTCTGATTGGATAGCGAAGAATAATATCGTCGCAAACATGAAAGAAAAAAGAGTTTTCATAAGTGTCTGATTTTAAATTAAATAAATTTGAGTAATTAAGATTATACTTTGTTAATTAAGTATAAAAGCTAGTTTGCAAATTTGATGCACAACTTTCATTTCTTTCAAAAAAAATAAAAATTAGCAGTTTAATCATATAAATACCTTTTATAGTGCTATTTAATTGGAATGTTTTTTTGCTTTTAATAAAATTTTCACTTTCTGTTTAATTCAAAAATCCTATAACTCTTATACTTTTTGAAAATAATAAAGTTTTAATCCTTGCAGCTATTATTCGGTTTACATTTTTCCTAAATTTGCATACTAATTTCAATTCATTTAAAACGCTATTTATTAAACTGTTTTTTCAGTTCTGAAAATATATACAACTATTCTATGTCGACTTCTATCAAAACTTCACAAGACTTCAACAGAACTACCGTTACGGCTGCCCTTCCGTATGCCAATGGTGGACTTCATATCGGACACATTGCAGGTGCATATTTGCCAGCAGATACGTATGTGCGCTACCTTCGAATGAAAAATCACGATGTTGTTTTTGTGTGTGGAAGTGATGAACATGGAGCAGCCATTACGCTTAGAGCCAAAAAAGAAGGAATTACACCAAAAGAAATTATTGATAAATATGATACCCTTCTCAAAAATTCTTTCAAAGATTTTGGGATAGAATTTGATATTTATCATCGCACATCTACAGATTTACACAAAGAAACAGCACAAGAATTTTTTAAGACTCTATATAATAAGGGAGTTTTTACAAAACAAACCAACGAACAGTTTTACGATGAAAAATTTGAGCAGTTTTTGGCTGATAGATATATTGTAGGAACATGTCCGAATTGTCAGAATGATAATGCTTTTGGCGACCAATGCGAAAAATGTGGTTCTACGTTAAGTCCGACAGAATTAATCAATCCAAAATCAGCATTGAGTGGCGAAAAACCTGTTTTGAAATCTACTTCTCATTGGTTTTTGCCTTTACAAAATTATGATACTTGGCTCAGAGAATGGATTTTGGAAGACAAAAAAGACGAGTGGCGTACAAGTGTTTATGGGCAATGTAAATCTTGGATAGAACAAGGTTTGCATGAGCGTTCGATGACACGAGATTTGGATTGGGGTGTTCCTGTTCCTCTTTCAAAAGAAGAAGATGCTGATGGAAAAGTGCTTTATGTTTGGCTTGATGCTCCTATTGGCTATATTTCGGCTACAAAACAATGGGCAAGAGATACAAATAATGATTGGAAAAAGTATTGGTTAAAACAAAAAGATGAATCTGATAATTCTCGTCTTATTCATTTTATTGGAAAAGATAATATTGTTTTTCATTGTCTAATTTTCCCTATCATTTTGAAAGCGCATGGAGATTATATTTTGCCTGAAAATGTTCCTGCTAACAACTTTTTGAATTTAGAAGGCGATAAAATTTCTACGTCAAGAGAATGGGCTGTTTGGCTCAACGAATATGTAGAAGAATTTCCTACCAAAAAAGATGAATTGCGTTACGTCTTGACTTCCATTGCACCAGAAACAAAAGATAGTGAGTTTACGTGGGCAACTTTTCAGTCAAGAATCAATAATGAATTAGTTGATACATTAGGTAATTTTGTAAATCGTACTGTTGTTTTGATAAATAAATATTATGAAGGAACTGTTCCGAATATTGATTTATCAACTGAAAAAGATTTGACAGATTTTGATAAAGAAACTTTAGAAGGAATCAAAACGCAGACTGAAAAAGTAAGTCAGAATTTAGAGAGCTTTAATTTTAGAGAAGGTTTGTATGAAGTAATGGAATTGGCACGAATTGGAAATAAATATCTTGCCACAACAGAACCTTGGAAATTACAAAAAACAGAGCCACAGCAAGTAGAACAAATTATGAAAATTAGTGCAGAACTGACCGCTAATTTATCAGTTTTGATGCGTCCATTTTTGCCTGAAACTTCTGATAAAATTGCTCAAATGTTGAATTTAAAATTAGAATCTAAAGAAGGTTCAATTTGGGATTTAGCAGGAAATTTTAACCTAATAAAAGGAAAAGTAAATAAAGCTACCTTACTTTTTGAAAAAATAGAAGATGAGTTGGTAGAAAGTCAAGTTAAGAAATTAGAAGATAATAAGGCTAGAAAAATGCAAGAATTAAAAAAACTCAATGAAAAGGCACACGGTCGTGTGACTAATGAAAAAAATCCGATTGCAGAGATTCAACCCGAAATTCAGTTTGAAGATTTTTCTAAAATTGATATTCGTGTTGCGACCATCACAAATGCAGAACCTATCAAAAAAGCCGATAAACTTCTCAAAATTACGTTAGATGTAGCAGGAAAAGAAATAACGGTAGCAAGTGGAATTGCAGAACATTTTTCTCCTGAAGAAATAATAGGAAAGCAGGTTTGTTGGCTTGCCAATCTTGCACCACGAAAAATGAGAGGGGTTGTTTCGCAGGGAATGATTCTTTTAGCAGAAAATGAAAATGGAAAACTCATCTTTGTAAGTCCTGAAAAAATGGTCAATACTGGGGCGCAAGTGAAATAGTTTTTGGTTTTATCATTTAGAACATTTTTATAAATCCTTCATTTAGTTTTTTATTGAAAGCTGAATGAAGGATTTTTTTTATCTTTTCTGAATTAAAAACAACAAATTAGAGTTTTGATTAAAAACCAATTTATTCTAAAAAAATCAGAAAATGTCTAATATCGATAACTACAAAACCATTCGTGCTACTTTTAATAAAGATACAATCATTGTCTATCAAGCCTATAATGATAAAATTGCTAACGAAGCGATACAATTACAAAAATTTGGAAATGAGTTTTCATTTAATCGAATGAGCTGGATAAAACCTTCTTTTTTATGGCTTATGGAACGCAGCAACTGGGCAAGCAAAACCAATCAAAACCGAATCTTAGAAATTCATATTACAAGAACTTTCTGGGATAAATGTCTTGAATTAGCCGTAGATACAGATGCTAGTAAGTCGGACAGAAATATAAAAGAGGCTCAAATATTGGTTCAATGGGATCCAGAACGCACACTACGAGGAGCAAAACTCAATATTCGTAGCATTCAAATTGGAGTAAGTCGTAATATGATAAATGAATACAACGAAAGTATTGAAAAAATCGTCGATTTGACAGAGAAAGTCAAGAAAATGTACCTTTTAAATAGCAACGGAAAGTTTGATAAATCAACTCAATTTTTACCAAAAACCAAAGAATATAGCGTAGATTTATAAAAAAATAGTTTGTCTTCAAAGCAACCTAACACTTTATATTTTGTAGGATGTTTTGGTGTGTGGACACTTTTTTATTGAGTTAATAAAATTCATACTCATCAACAAAGTGTAAAACTTCATTTCCACTCTTCCAAATATATCCTTTTATAAGTCCATTTGGATAGAAATAATAGGTATCACTTTCTGTATTTTTTGGAATAATATTACCAGCGTCATTATATTCAAATATTTCTTCTTCCCACTCTTTACTTTGAGAATTATAAACCAACTCTTTGATTTTTTGTCCTTTTTTGTTGTATTCATATTTTTTGTGATAATTCTCTCTATTTCCATAGGAAGTACTTTGAGCTTTTTCTTCTACTAAACTTCCTTTTTTGTCATAACTATAATCTATTATTGTTTCTGGTTTATTTGGAAGAGTAATAAAAACTGTTTTTTTCTGAATTAGATTTTTCTTTTTGTCATAAGAATAAGTAGTAATATAATCTTGTGAAGATGCTCCAAGTTTAGAATTTCTACGATGCGAATTTCCTTCTTCTTCTTTTAATGTTCCCTTTTCATACGTGTAAGTAATAGTCTGATTGGGTTTGCTCTCATCAAATTCTTTTTCACCAAAAGTATATTCTCGTTTCTTTATCAATTTTCCTTTTTTATTGTATGTATAAAGTCTTCGCTCATGAATTGGGTCATCTCCAAACATAGCAAGATATTCATTATCACCTTCATTGAAAATTTTTTGCCACGTAGTAGATTCTATCAAATTTTTATCATCATCATATTTATAGTTGGTAGTACGAGAGTATTTTACGACATCAAAAAAGACATAAAAATAATGTTCTTTTAATCTTCTATCTTCATGATAATCACTTTTTAAATATAGTTTAGGTTTAGACTGTGTAGTATCTTCAGACTTATAATAAACTGTTTTTCTTGTCTTGACTTTCAGTTCTTTTAGAAGCGATTTTTCATTGTTAGTAACTTGCCCAAAAGAAAATTGAGTAACAAATAAAAAAGCAATAAAAATGATATAAACTATTGTTTGGTTTAGCATAACTTTGAATAATGAAATTGTGTATTAGAAATTAACTGATTACTGGTAACTGACCTCTTAGTCTGCATAAAAAATCCGTTTCACACGCTCACTTACATTAGTCAAAATCTCATACGGAATGGTATTTATGGTATCAGCAAGGTCTGTAACAGTTGGATATTCTCCAAAAATAATTACTTCATCGCCTTCTTTTGCATCTTCAATTTCGGTTACGTCCACCATACACATATCCATACAAATATTTCCAATCGTAGGCGCAAGTTCTCCATGCAAATAAACTTTCCCAACTCCATTTCCAAAACGCCTATCATAACCGTCAGCATAACCAATCGCAATAGTAGCAATTTTTGAGATACGCTCTACTCGTCCTTTTCGTGAATAGCCTACACTATCGCTTGGATGAACTACTTTTATTTGTGAAATTGTTGCTTTTAGTGAACTAATAGGCAATAAATATTCTTGTGCTTTTTTGGAAGCATCAACACCATACAATCCCAAACCCAAACGTACCATCTCAAAATGTGCATTTTTGAAGCGAATAATTCCTGCTGAATTGACGGCATGACGAAGGAAAGAATAACCTAATTGATTCTCCAATTCGGCAGCCCATTCTTCAAATTCTTTGATTTGCTGATTCGAAAAATCATCCATTGTTTCATCGTCTGAAGCTGCAAGGTGCGTAAAAACACTAGCCACTTCTAAAGATTCTCCTACCGAATGAATCAAATCTAATAAAATAGGTAAGTCATTAGTAGCAAAACCCAAACGGCTCATTCCTGTATCTAATTTCAAATGGATTTTGAAGACATCTTTTACATCTGCTCCAAACTCTGCCAAATTCAAATGATAGGTTTTTTCTTTTGCATACTCTACATATCTTTTGAGTGTTGCAACACTATAAATTTCGGGTTCTAGGTTATGAACAAACATTTTTTCAAAACTATCTACCGACGGATTCATGACCATAATTGGTGTTCTGATTCCTTCATTTCTGAGTGCAATTCCTTCATCTACATACGCCACAGCCAAATAATCTACTCTATGATATTGCAACAGATGAGCAATTTCGAAATTTGTTCCACTTCCATATCCAAAGGCTTTTACCATTGCCATCACTCTTGTTCTAGGAGAAATAAGTGAACGGAAATAATCCAAATTATGCGCTAAGTTATTGAGATTGATTTCTAGTTTTGTGCCGTGTACTTTTAGCTCTAACGCATCTACAATTTTCTCAAACTCAAATCTTCTTGCTCCTTTTATCAAAATGGCTTCATTGCCAAAACGAATATCTCCATCAGCAAAATCACTCAAAAAATCTTCTGTGGTGGCAAAAAACTCTGCATCAATAAGTGTCTCTGTATCTGGAATAAGTGTTCTTTTGATATTTTCTCCAACAGCAATAACACGTTCTACTCCTTTTTTGGCGCAGAGTTGAAATATCTTTTCATATAATCCTTTTTGATTTTCTTCTGGCATGTCCGACAAAATAACTGTTCGTTTTGGCTTATTACTTTGTTGTAACAAAAAATCTAAGGCTACATTTAGTCCTGCAAAATCATTATTATAGGTGTCATCAATCAAGCTACAATTAAAAAGACCTTGTTTGAGTTCAAGACGCATTTCTACGGCTTTTAGCTTATTTATTTTTTCTTGAATTTCCTTTTCTTTATACTCAAAAAGTAGCATCGTAACAATACAATGCAAACAGTTTTCTACATGAGCAGGATTAGAAAAAGGCAAGTAAAAATTGAGTTTTTTGTCAGTATGAGGGTCATATAATCCAACATTTACACCTCCAACATTCGGGTCAAGATAGCGCATATCGACAGCAGAAGGATAGATAGCAACATCTTGAGTAGTCCAACCAAAAAAATGAGGGTCGCCTTTTCGTTCCTTCAAATAAAGAATTGCTGTATTGACTGCTGAATAAATATCTCTTGAAATCAAGAATTTACAATGCTCAAATAGTTTTGCTTTTTCGGTAGCTTTTTCTATTCGACTTTCAAAACCCTCATCATGTGCGCTTCCTAAATTGGTGAAAATTCCGATGTTAGGCTGGATGATAGGTTCTAAATATTCCATTTCCCCAGGTTGAGAAATTCCTGCTTCAAAAATGGCAAGTGTATGTTCTTCTGAAAGCTCCCAAACTGAAAGAGGAACACCAATTTGAGAATTATAACTTTTCGGACTTTTGATAATTTGAAAACTATCCGACAAAAGCTGAGACAACCATTCTTTTATTATCGTTTTTCCATTACTCCCTGTGATTCCGATAACAGGAAGTTTAAACTGTTTTCTGTGATGTGCAGCCAATTCTTGTAAGGCACGAATACTGTTTTTGACAAGCAAAAAATGCGCTCCCTCTGCCTCTTCCTCATTTCTAAAATGCCTTAAAGCTGCTGCTTCATCTTCAATTATAAAATATCGAACGCCTTTATTATACAAACTTGTAATAAAATTATGTCCGTCTTGACGTTTTCCTTTTATGGCAAAAAATATAGTATCGTGTGGAATGGCAAGTTTTCGGCTATCTGTCAAGAGCTGTTTGTGACGAAACTCTTTGTAATAATCAGTAATATAAGCGACACGAGTAACAAGTGAAGAATTAGGCATACAATCTATTTTGGTATAATTTGGTTGCTTTCAGTTTAGAACGAAAAGATACGAAATTTTGGAGTATCTACAGTTTGTTTGTTTTGAAATTCATTTAAAATGAAAAAAATTACTTAAATTCATTAAAATTTAATTAACCTAATATTTCAGTTATGAATTTAGAAGAATACAGAGAATATTATAAAAAAAGACTTGGAGAAGCATATAGTAAGTTTTACGACGATGAGATGATGAAAAAATCTTATCAAGATTATAAAGAGGCTATCAACAACGCAGAGTATTTAGAAGTTAATACAAGTAAACATGTTGAAAAGCTAATCAATAGAATGGAGGTAGATTTACCGAATGAAAATGAAGTAGCTTTGTTTGTTATGCCTTCTTTTGAAGATATGTTTTATTTAAAAATAGATAAAGAAAAAATAGTAAAAACAAGTGTAGATAGAAATATTCCATTTAAACACAAACCTATTAAAACGCAAATACTAAAGGAAAGAGGGAAAAATATTGAAGCAAAAGAAGTAGATTATTTAGTTGATAGTATTACCAATGCAGTAAAAGAAGCTAAAGTCTCTAAAAGAGGAGGTGCTGGATTAGATGGGACAGATTATTTTTTTATTGCAAAAATAGAAAATGAAGTAAGAATATGTAAAAAATGGTCGCCTTATAAAAAGTCAAAAATAGGAATGCTTTTATCTGAAATACAAAAACATATTGACTTTGTTTTTTATGATTTTGGCGACGACGAAACAACAATTAGATTAGCATAAAAATTGATTTCGAATAATTGATTACTAACTTACATACTACTAGAGATTTTCAAATAAATAGGTCAGTCCCAGAGGGCAGACCGTCTATAAAACTAAAAATAAGCAGGATTGACTATAAACGGTCTGCTCTACGAGGTAACCTATACAGTAATTAATAAAATGTCTAGTAGTATACTAACTTATTTTAATTCCCAAAAAGTCATTTAGCTAATTTCTGAAAAATTAATAGTGCAAAAATTTTCAAATCAAAACCCTACCTTCAAAAATTCCGTTTATTTGCTAAACTTACTATTTGGGTATAAAACTTATATGAAAAACGATACAAAAGACGATTTTAGCAGTTTAGATTTGTCTAAATTCAAAAAACAGAATAATAATAAAGAAAATGTACTCATTCCACTTTCCAAACAATCAAGAAATGGAAATAGTGATGACGACAAACAAAAGCAAAGCACACACGCAGAACGTGTTTATAAATTTCGTATGCAGCGTTTGCAGTACATCAAAAAGGATATTGGTACGACTAGAAACCAAATAGAAAAGGCTCGTCATCACGTCCGTAAAGATTTAATGCCTATTATTGATAGAATTGCTACTCAAAAATTTGAGTTTGTGCGTATCTTGGATGAAGCATATCAAAAAGAGTTTTTTACGTTCAAACAAAAAGAACATATCAGAAAATTGATTGAAGACCGTAGTCATCAACTTTTACAGCAGTATCGTTTTGAGCCTGCTCGCAAAATGTATAAAAAGTATGTCAAACACAATCGAAATTTGGATACTGATGTCTTTAATTCAGCAAGTGATGTCGCTAAGGAATTTGCAGAAGCAGTCAATGATTTACTTTTTGATTGGCGAAAAAATAGAGAGAAAAACAAAAAGCGTTTTGATATAAATGAAGACTCTGACAACCCAAATGCAGACAACGATGAAAATGGAGGATTTAGAATAGAAGATTTTGATACAGGAAATAAAAAGCGTGTGGTATTTCATTCGGACAAAAAAAATAAACCATTTGATACTGCACAAGCTTTGCGTATTCTTTATACTCGTCTTGCAAAAGATTTACATCCCGATTTGGAGCAAGATGAAAAAAGAAAAGTAGAAAAAAATGATGTCATGCGTCGTCTGACAGAAGCCTATAAAAATGAAGATTTGTATGAACTTTTACAGATTCAGTTTGAATATAATGCTGATAATTCAGAAAATTACACTGATGCACTCCCAGAAGAACAATTAAGAGTAATCAATGAAACGCTACTTTCTCAAATTAAGAAATTACAAGAAGAGTATAAAGAAATGACTGTCTTTGGAGAAGATGCAATTTTGTATCGTCAGTTTTGCGCTCCTAATGACCCAAAAGGCGAACTAACAAATATAAAAGTTAATCGTCATAAAGAACAATTAGTTTTTGAGCTTTTAGATTTGAAAGATGAAATGCAAATCGTACTAAATAAAGAAAAATTTGAAAAATATTTGAAGGAGTTATAGAATAATTTCTACCAAATTCTATTAAACAATTTTAATAAAAAATGTAACCATGTTCGAAAAACCATTACCTACAATAGAAAAAGGAGATTATTATTTTAATGACGAAGGATTGATGGTTTTTACAGAGCAGTATCATTTAAAAAGAGGATATTGCTGTAAAAACATATGTTTAAATTGTCCTTGGGAGTACAAAAGACAGAAACAAAAAGATAAAAAGTAGAATAAAGGAAGTCAAGAATTACATTAATAACTTTCTCTTATTAGCATATAATCATCTTCTACATTGAGAGTTGTATCTTTAAACTGAAGAGAATTGTCCAATAACATAAAATCTTTTACGATATAAATATCTCCTTCCCAAGTTTTATGAAACTCACCTGATTCGTCATAACTACTTGTCCAAGTTGTAAACAAAACACGCCCTTCTCCTTGATTATTAACCATTACTTTCTGAAAATCTGTTTTCATAGATAAATAATTATACAACATCGGTACGCTCATTCCATAAAAAATTTGTGAATTATACGTTTTTCCTTCTTCAACTACTCTGAATTCAGATTTTACATATAGTTTACCATTACTATAAGGAAAATTAATCACTTCTTTGTTTAGATACTCCTTAGAGTGAAAATCTATAACTCGGTGTTGCAAGAGCCACGTTTTGGCTTCTAGGCTAAGTAAGGCTGTATTCCAAATCAAAGGTAATGTAGTTTCTAATTTCCAAAAGTCTAGTTCTACATCTGAATATGCATCAGAACCTAATGCACAATCCTTACATTTTTTAGCAATAACATCGTGATAGGTTTCAAGACTATCTTTTAGTAAACCTTGAGCATTTTGAGATAAAAAAAGTGTTTCGTTATTTGTTGCTGAATTAGAATTTGATTCTATCATTTCTTGCCGAAAAGCATCAATACGTTCTCTCAACGATTGACTTTTTTCGTAGGCATATTCCATACTTTGAAGATGTATTAATGAATCTCCTTGTGCATTTTGCCAGTTTGTTTTGAAATATCCAATTTTATTTTTGTCTTGTTGATAAAGACCAAAAAAACCTCTCAAACGTTTATTTGATTGCTCTACTAAGGCTGTTGTTTTGTCAAAAGTTTGTTTGCGTGAAAAAATATCATACGCCAAACTTAGCGAAATAACAATAACCAAAATCCATGATACCAACGGAAGAGTAGTTTTTTTCATAAACTAGAAACAAAAATGAGGGAGTTAAAGTCAAATATATACACTTTTTCAAAAAGTCTGTATTCCAAAAATACATATTTGAACAATAGTAACCAAAAGAATGAATAGATTTTGTAAATCAAATTTTTAATTAAAAAGTGAACCAAAATTGATTCTATAAGTTAGCAGAAGTATAAAATTAATGTCGTTATTTTTTGTCTAAACCTCTATCATTTTGACTTCTTCTACTCTAAACTCTGGACTAACAAATCAATTCTCTCCCTTCGAAAAAGATATTTTAGAAGGATTAGAAGCTACTCCAAAAAAACTTTCCTCTAAATATTTTTATGATGATGAAGGTAGTAAATTGTTTCAATCCATTATGAATTTACCAGAGTATTATCTTACTCGTAGTGAATATGAAATATTTGAATCATATAAAGAAAATCTATACAACCAGTTTTCAAAAGATACTCAAACATTTAATCTAATAGAGTTAGGAGCAGGTGACGGACTCAAAACACAGGTTTTACTTTCTCATTTTGTAGAAAGAACTCTTCCTTTTTCTTATTTGCCTATTGATATTTCGGCAGAAGCACTTCATCAATTAAAAACAAGATTTAATAAAACTATTCCTTCTCTTAATTTTGAAGGAATTAAAGGCGAATATTTTGAAGCATTAGCACAATTAAAAAATAAAAAGGAATCTTCTAAAAAAGAAGTTACAAGAAATATTGTTCTCTTTTTGGGTTCGAATATTGGAAATTTTGGAAACGAACAAAGTTTAAATTTCCTCAAACAATTAGCTGATAATCTAACCACAGATGATTATTTACTTTTGGGTTTTGACCTCAAAAAACATCCACAAGTTATCAAAATGGCGTATGATGATGCTACTGGAGTAACTAAGGCATTCAATTTAAACCTTTTAAAGAGAATAAATAGAGAATTAAATGCAAATTTTAATATCGAAAAGTTTGATTTTTACTCTACTTATATGCCCGAAACAGGCGAGGTCAGAAGTTATATTGTAAGTGCAGCCAAACAAAAAATAATTTTAAAGAAATTAAATAAAACAATACAATTTGAGTGGGGGGAAACTATTCATACTGAAATTTCTAAAAAATACAGTGCTAATCAAATGAAAGAAATTACAACAGAGGCAGGCTTTGAGTTTGTAGAGTCTTATACTGATTGTAAAGGGTATTTTATGGATATGCTTTTGAGAGTAAAATAAAAGCAACAAAAAAAGTCATTTACAGAAGATAGATTGTAAATGACTTTTTATTATTTTTAGCGATATAGAATTCTGAATGTTATTGATTTCTAATTTTTTTTATACTTCTAGCTTTTTTAGGTTGCATATCTGATAGTTGCCTTATAATTACCAGTTAGGTCACAGCCTTGCATATCCAGTTCTATCATTCCAGTTCCAAAGAACAAGTACGTTTTCTTTCTCCAAGAACCATCTTTTTTCTCCATAAAGAGCGTTATTTCTACTTGCCCACCATTTGGAGAATAAACATATCCTTTTTCTGCTTTTGCACCAACATCAGTACCCTCACAAGGCAATTTATCTACTTTGAAGACCTTAAACTTTGGTGTTTGGTCTTTTTGTTTGTGCATTTCTTCTACTTTGTAGGTATCAGGAAAAGAGCAAGTTCCATCATCTTGAAAACAAGCAAAGGCATAATAATTTCCAGTATAATTACAATCAGAAAGTTTGAGTTCAATAAACCCTGCTCCTTGTCTTGTATATTCTTTTTTCTGCCAGTAACCTGCTTTCGTTTGTACATATACAGCTACTACTACCCAATCAGCAGAACGGGTACTGACATAGCCTCTATCAAAACTACAACCTCCTTGTTTACAACCATTTGGAGTACTGCGTTCGGTAAGTTTAAATTGAGGTTTTTCAGTTATTTCCACAACCTTACTTTCTGTATTTACAGGTAAATTTGAGGTAGGTAAAGTGAAAAAACTCCAATTAAAAATTAAAAGTAATGAGTAAAAAAGCAATTGCATACGTGAGTGATATTTATAATAAGGTCTTAGTTTCTTGTTCAAAAATACACCAAAAATCAATACTTTACTAATAACTCGTTAAAATTCTATAAAAGTCAATTAAAATAATGGCTAAATTTATAGTTCGTTTGTTAGTAGGTCTTTTTTATCAAATGAGGTGTTAGTATCAAAATAGCAAACAAAGTACCTATTTTGGTTTTTACTACTTAAAATGTTTCTCATTCGACGTATCTATGAAAATCTTTGCTGTATGGCTTTCAAATTAGGTTTAGTATCCTTATTTTTGATTTTCGTTTGTTTATTTAAAGTTAATAAAAAACGAGCAATACATAAATTATTATTTATTGATAAATTAACTGACAAAACAAGCAAAATATAGTCAAATAGATACTTATTTTGTTCTAATTCGTCCTACATACAAAAATATAATACAAATGATTGTAGTAACAGGTGCAGCAGGTTTTATTGGTAGCGCATTAATTAGTCGTCTTTTAGAAGCTGGTTATGGTGATATCATCGCCGTAGATGATTTTTCATTTATCGAAAAAAACAAAAATTTAGCAGAAAAGCAAATTAATCAGCGTATAGAACGTGAAGAATTCTTCGATTGGTTGAAAGAAAATTACATCGACGTAGAATTTATCTTTCATATTGGCGCACGCACAGATACTACGGAGTTTGATTATAGTATTTTTGAGCATTTGAATGTTGATTATAGCAAAAAAATGTGGAAGTTGTGTTCTGATTATTCTATTCCATTGGTGTATGCGTCTTCGGCTGCTACGTATGGTGCAGGAGAATATGGTTATGAAGATGATGAAAGTCGAATTCCTCTTTTAAAGCCTCTCAATCCGTATGGAGAATCAAAACAAAAATTTGATATTTGGGCATTAGAACAAGATAAAACACCTCCTTTTTGGGCTGGCTTAAAATTTTTTAATGTATATGGTCCTAATGAGTTTCATAAAGGGCGTATGGCTTCAGTGATTTTTCATACCTATCATCAGATTCTGAAAACAGGAAAAATGAACCTTTTCCGTTCTCATAATCCTAATTTTAAAGATGGGGAACAACTTCGTGATTTTGTTTATGTAAAAGATTTGATAGAAGTATGTTTGTTTTTGATGAATCAACAGCCTAAATCAGCTATTTATAATTTGGGAAGTGGCACAGCACGTACTTTTTTAGATTTAGTAAAAAATACATTTTATGCTCTTGACAAAATTCCTGAAATAGGTTTTGTAGATACACCTATTGATATTCGTGATAAATACCAATATTATACACAGGCTGATATGCAAAAACTAAAAAGTGCAGGTTACACCAAAAAATTTCATACACTAGAAGAAGGAGTAGAAGATTATGTCAAAAATTATTTGATAGAAAATAAGTATTACTAAAAAATATGATATTTTTACAAATCAAAAAAAAAACACCTAGAGTAATAATTTTAGGTGTTTCTTATTAAAATCAATGTTTTATCTATTTCTATAAAATAAAAATTGTCCAATTACAAGTACAAACAAACTCAAAACTGTACTTGCTAAGATGACAAAAAAGTTAGAAATCCAAAGTGAAAAATTACTTCCTTGTATCAAAAATAAAATAGCGTGGTGAAGTAGTAAGGTAATTCCTCCATAGATGACAAACCAGTTAAACCCCAGTTTGGAAAGTGTGGGCTTTTCTACATTATCATAACCTCCACTAGGTCGCAAAAACTGCAAAAGAGAAGGACGAATAAAAGCAATGATAACCATTGTTGCAGCATGAACGCCAGCCGTATCATAAAAAATATCTACAGCTAATCCCATACTAAAGCCCAAAAGTAAAAGTGTTGTAAGACTTGTTTCGATAGGAAGTAACAACAAAAAGCCTACATAGACAAAACAAAAAGCTGTATCAAAAAGAGCTACATTTCTGAAAAGTAACACTTGAAGAAGCCAATAAATAAAAAAACTTATAATTTGAGTAATCGTACTTGGGTTCATTTTTTTACTTTTCTATCGTAACTTGTTCTAAAGAATCAATTTCTGGTTTGTATTGATTTTCAATGATATAGACATATGAAAGTGTTGTAAAATCAGTTGCCAAACGCATACGTACTTCATTAAAGTTTCCCTTGGCAGAAGTAAAATTAACTTCTTCTATATAACCAACCAAAAATTCTTTTGGATAAAAATTATTTTCTACACTCGTAACTACCGTATCACCTACTTTTATATCCTTTGCAGAAGTATATAAAAGATTTGAGTTTCGATAATCTATTCCATCCCATTGTGTGGTTGCATTTACGCCATTGCGTTTTATCTGTGAAGCCACTTGATAATCAATATGTAGAATACTTCTGACCGTTGCATAATTACTAGAAACAGCTTCTATTTTTCCTACAATTCCAGAGCCTGTAATTACTCCCATTCCTTTTTTTATTCCTTGTTTGCTTCCTTTATTGATTGTCAAGAAATTTCTTTCTAATAAATAAGAATGCTTAATGACTTTAGCAGGAATAAGTTGATATTCAGAAACAGATAAAAGTTGGAGTGAATCTAAATCTTCAAATTTTTCAGACAAGGAAACAAATCTCAAACTATCCTTTTGTTTTTGATTAAAGTTTAGATAGAGTTTATCGAAGGCAAGAGTATCCTCAACTTGATTTTTGCGTATCTGTGAAGCTAAAAGTGAATGAAGTTTTGCATTTTCTTCTAAAAGTCGTTCGTTTTCATCTTTTAAGTTCCAACGAGTAGCTATCCAGTTTTGCATATTCAAACTCGTTCCGACTACCGAACTCGCTGAAGTAAGTACTACAATTCGTTGATATGTATTGTGATTTACAATCAACCAAAAACAAACTGCTTCTAGTAAAAGAAAAAGCAAAAAATTACGAAACCGATAAAGAAAATTAATTAATTCTTTCACTTTGTATAATCATTTTTAAACACAGAGTTTCAGAGAACACAGAGAATGAAACTTGATAAAACAGCGAAGCCAAGTACAATTTTTAGAATATTACTTCTTAATTCATACTTCTGACCTCTAACTTTATTGAATTAGTCTAATAAAACAGGTTTAAAACGAGCAACATCATTGAGAGCAATCCCTGTTCCACGGACTACGGCACGTAAAGGGTCTTCTGCAATATGAATAGGAAGTTTTGTTTTGAGAGAAAGACGTTTGTCAAGTCCACGCAAAAGCGCACCACCACCTGTCAGATAAATACCATTTTCATAAATATCAGCAGCTAATTCTGGAGGAGTAATCTCAAGAGCTTTCAAAACAGCCTCTTCAATCTTAGAAATAGATTTATCTAATGAAAAAGCAATCTCGCTATACGATACTTTTACTACTTTCGGAATACCTGTCATTAAATCTCGTCCACGTACTTCATAATCGTCTGGTGCATTTTCAAGCTCCGACATAGCAGCTCCTACTTCAATTTTGATACGTTCTGCCGAGCGTTCTCCAATCAAAAGATTATGCTGACGACGCATATAATCTAAAATATCTTTGTTGAAAACGTCACCTGCTGTACGTATAGATTGGTCACAAACAATACCTGAAAGTGCAATAACGGCAATTTCGGTTGTTCCACCTCCAATATCTACAATCATTGAACCGACAGGCTGTTCAATATCAATACCAATACCAATCGCTGCTGCAATTGGTTCTTTTATCATATAGACTTGTTTTGCACCTGCTTGTTCGGCAGATTCTTTTACAGCACGTTTTTCTACTTCTGTAATACCAGAAGGAATGCAAATTACGATTCGGTTAGAAAGATTAAAACGACTGCGTTCTATCATCTTGATAAGTCCTTTTATCATTTGTTGAGCAGCATCAAAATCAGCAATTACGCCATCCCGAAGAGGACGAATAGTGCGAATATCTTCGTGAGTTTTTTCGTGCATTTGCATGGCTTTTCTTCCAATAGCCATTACTTTTCCAGTACGTTTGTCAAGAGCAATAATAGAAGGTTCATCTACAACGATTTTCCCTCTATGAATAATTAATGTGTTAGCTGTGCCTAAGTCAATGGCAATATCGCTAGTAAATACGTCAAAGAAACCCATAAAATAGAGTGAGTAGCAGGATTGTTTCTTTATTTTATTACAACAAAAAAGTTATTTAATAAAATAAATGGAAATATTTTTTATTATAAACTTACTTCGTATTGAAGTAAATTGAAATTCTAATTAGACTAAATCTAACATACATCAAAATAAAAATATTTTTATTTTGATGAGTTTTGATTTAATGATTTGTTTGTGCTGTTGTTAGCTATTGATTTTGAGAAATTTACCTCTGAAAAGAGGATTCTATAAAATCATGTGCAAAATTAGAGAATTTAAACGGAAATCAAACTTATTTTGTGCTTTTTTGAGTAAAAATAGCATAGAAGTTTTGTAATTCTACTAAAATGAGTTCTTTTTAAAGAAATTATTGTGATTATCTTGTGCAAATACTAAAAACATTCAAAATTTGGTGCGATTAACCTAGTAGTGTAGTAGTGAAGGTGTAATAATCAATTTATCCCAAAATAACATTCATCTCTAACTTTTTACAATCTGACTTCTAACTTTATTATTTGGTATGGTTTTGTTATTTAGAGTAGTTATAAATAATGATTTTACTTTATCTAAAAGACTTTTTTAGAGTTTAAGTAAAAACAATTTATTTCAAGATGCCCATCTCACTCACTAATATTCTATCAAGCAATGAAAAATTTACCTTATATTCTCATTCTCTTATTTTTTTTATTTTATCCATTTACTTATCAAACTGCAAAAGCACAAGATTTGCCTCATCCAGATAGTGTCGAAATGCTCATCACAAGTATGGCAATGCAAATTGAAGCTACACAAGGGCTAAACGATATGTACAATTTTGAGTTTAGAAGTGCCGAAAGTCAGTTTCAATGGATAAAAAAGCGTTATCCTGAACATCCATTAGGTTATTTTTTGATGGGGTTGAGTAATTTTTGGAAAATGATGCCTAATGAAGACGAAAAAGCCTATGATGGAATTTTTAATAAATACATGGATTCTACTATTATTTATGCCGAAAAAATATTTGATGATGCTGAAAAAAAATCTCCCAAACAAATAGAAGCTGCCTTTTTTTTATCGGCTGCTTATGCTTTCAAAGGACGTTTAGAATCAAATAGAAGGAATTGGACGGCTGCCACTATTGCAGGAAAACGAGCCTTGAATTATTTAGAAGATGCTAGAGGATATGGCGATTTGAGTCCAGAACTGCTTTTTGGAGATGGTCTTTATAACTATTATGTAGAATGGATTCCTGAAAATTATGGAGAGCTAAAACCTATTTTTTGGTTTTTCAAAGATGGTGACAAAGCAAAAGGAATAAAACAATTAGAAGAAGTAACAGCAGAAGGATTTTATACCAAAACAGAAGCTCAAACTTTTTTGATTCGTATTTATGATAGTGAAGCCAAAGAAGATCCAATGTATAGAGAAAAAGCATTGAATTTAGCAGGATATTTACATCAAATTTATCCAAAAAACGCCTTTTTTCATCGCCAATATCTAAAGCTTTTATATCTAACAGGTGATGGAAATAAAACTATCGAAGAATCTAAAAAAGCCTTAGAACTTATCGAACAAAATGCCTTTGGTTACGAGGGAACAATCGGACGTTATGCAGCATTTTTCTTAGGTTCGCATAATTTTAGAGCATTGAGAAATTATGATGAGGCAAAAAAATATCTCAAAAAAGCTGTAGAATTTGGAGAAAGTGCAGATGCACAAGACTCTGGATATTATTTGTTCTCTTTGGCTTATTTAGGTCAAATTGCTCACATAGAAAAAGATTATATGGCTGCAAAAGGCTATTATGAAAAAATAAAAGACCACGCAGACCGAAAACACTCCACCAAGAAAGAAGCAAAAGAATATTTGAGAGAAAATAGAAAATTATTTAAATAAGAATTATTCAAAACTTCATTTGCTTATATTCCGTTAAGAATTTATTATACAATAAATAAAATTTCATAGAAAAATTATTCATCAAATCATCAATCACAAAAAATTATGAGTCAAGCTAAAGCCCAAGCCGAAGGTATCGTTCAAAAACACGTTTTATGGTCTATGGGAATGGGAGCAATTCCAATTCCTTTTTTAGACACGATTGCAGTTTCGGCAATGCAATACGAAATGTTGAAGCAAGTTTCTAATCTATACGGTTTTGAGATGAGTGAAAATATGGGAAAATCGCTTATTTCTATGCTTGCAGGTGGTACACTTGTTCGTATGGGAGCATCGGCTGTCAAAACAATTCCAATTATTGGTTCTTTCTTGGGAGGTGGCGCAATGGTTGTTTTATCAGGAGCTTCTACGTATGCTATCGGAAGTGTTTTTGTTCAACATTTTGAGTCTGGAGGAGATTTATTTGATATTGATACCGAAAAATTCAAGAGTTTCTATAAAGAAAAGTTTGAACAAGGAAAAGAATATGCTGCCGAAATGAAAGACAAGGCAAAAAATTCTATGAATAATAATGAAGCCAATGAAAAAGGTGAAAAAGTAAAAACAGATTTAGGCAAAAATGGCGAGCCAGCAATGAAAACTGACCCCAATGCACCTAAAAAAGCGACAGAAACAAAAGAGCAAGAGTCTAATAAAGAAGAAGAAAAAAATAATGAAGACGATGAGGCATTAAAAGAAGCCAAAATTGCTGAACTCAATGATTTGAAATCAAAAGGAATCTTGACAGATGAAGAATACGAACGCATGAAAAAGAAAATTATGAGTTAATCCAAATAAAGACCTATTCTAAACCAAAAGAATAGGTCTTTTGATGCCTTGTCATTGTGGTTATTTATAATTTTAGTGGTGTTGTGAAAATTTATTCTATCACTTGTTAATAATGTCTTACTAATTAGCAAACCACAAGGCTCAATTTTAGATTGGATTTTTTATGATGATATAACAGAAAATGAGAAAATAATAGATTTGTTACAAAAGGATACTACAATTAAGTTATACATTTAATGATTTTGCAAAAAACAATTCCTACCCTACGCATAAAAGATAAACTCATCTCATTACAAAAACCGATTGTAATGGGAATTTTGAATGTTACACCTGATTCTTTTTATGAAGGAAGTAGAATAAATACTGACAAACAAATTCTAAAAAAAGCCTCTCAAATGCTAGAAGAAGGCGCAACTATTCTTGATATTGGAGGATATTCTACTCGCCCAAATGCTGAAGATATTTCCATTGAAGAAGAAATAAATAGAGTTGTATATCCAATTTCAGCCATAAAAAAAGAATTTCCAAATGCTATTATTTCTATTGATACATTTCGCTCAAAAGTAGCTAGAGAAGCTATACATGCAGGTGCTGATTTGATAAATGATGTTTCGGGTGGGAGTTTGGATAGACAAATGTTCGAAACGGTAGCTAGTTTGAAAGTGCCTTACATTTTGATGCACATGAGAGGAACTCCCCAAACAATGAAAACACTAACCAATTATGAAAATCTCATTGCTGAAATGATGACGTATTTTCATAATCGAATAATGACTTTGAAAAATTATGGAGTAGAAGAAATTATCCTTGATTTAGGCTTTGGGTTTGCCAAAACGATAGACCAAAATTATTTTTTATTGAAAAACTTAGCTGTTTTTGAGAATTTAGAACTACCTATTTTAGCAGGAATTTCAAGAAAATCTATGATTTACAAACGCCTTGATATTCCTGTTTTGGAAGCCTTAAACGGAACTACAATTCTCAATACAATAGCACTTCAAAATGGAGCGAAAATTTTACGTGTTCATGATGTCAAACCTGCGATGGAAGCAATTCAGCTTTTGAGTTATTTGAAATAAAACTTTGGCTCTTAATGGATTTTGGAGGGATACTAATATAATTTTGATTATCTCATTTTTCAACAATATATAGTTTTGTTTTTTCCATAGAATTGGGTTTGCAAACCCAATTCTATGGAAAAAATGATATTTACACCGAATAAAATTTGGTAATATTACACAATATTTCCTAACAGTCCAATATCAGATAAGAGCCAAGAATAAATAGTTTTGGATTTAATTTACAAAAATATGGAAACTATAAGACACCAAATAAAACAACTAATACTCAAGTTTGAAAGTAAAGAAACTCCTTTAGATTTTACATTAAAAGAAATCAATGCTATTTCTACAATAAAAATTGATGAATATGATTTACAAAATTATTGGATTAGTAAAGATTTAGAAGGTTTTATTGATGAAATAACGATAGCTCAAATTATAGATTGGCAAGAAATTGATGATAATCAAGCTCATAAATTGATAACAGAAATTAAGAATAATATAAATGACAGTTCAATTGTAAATAGAAATACAACAGCATTAGAAAAAAGATATAGTAAACCTAAAGGGACAATTTCAGATTGGATTTTTTATGATGACATAACAGATAGTGAGCAAATACTAAAGTTATTAAAAAAAGACACTATAATTAGATTATAATTCCATTTAGCTTTGCAAAAAAATATTCCCACTCTACGTCTAAAAAACAAACTCATTTCCTTACAAAAACCTATTGTAATGGGAATTTTGAATGTTACACCTGATTCTTTTTATGAAGGTAACAGAATAGAAACTAATTCTGACCAACAAATTCTCCAAAAAGCCTCTCAAATGCTAGAAGAGGGCGCAACCATTTTGGATATTGGAGGTTATTCTACTCGTCCAGATGCTGAGGATATTTCCATTGAAGAAGAAATAAATAGAGTGGCAAGTCCAATTTATTTTATTAAAAAAAGAATTTCCAAATGCTATTATTTCTATTGATACATTTCGCTCAAAAGTAGCCAGAGAAGCTATAAATGCAGGTGCTGATTTGATAAATGATGTTTCGGGTGGGAGTTTGGATAGACAAATGTTCGAAACGGTGGCTAGTTTGAATGTGCCTTATATTTTGATGCACATGAAAGGAACGCCTCAAACGATGAAAACGCTAACTGATTATGAAAATATCATTGCCGAAATGATGACCTATTTTCAAAGCCGAATAACTACGCTAAAAAGCTACGGAGTAGAGGAAATTATTCTTGATTTAGGGTTTGGATTTGCCAAAACGATAGACCAAAATTATTTTTTATTGAAAAACTTAGCTGTTTTTGAGAATTTAGAACTACCTATTTTAGCAGGAATTTCAAGAAAATCTATGATTTACAAACGCCTTGATATTCCTGTTTTGGAAGCCTTAAACGGAACTACAATTCTCAATACAATAGCACTTCAAAATGGAGCAAAAATTTTGCGTGTTCATGATGTCAAACCTGCAATGGAAGCTATTCAGCTTTTGAGTTATTTTAAATAATCATTCCAGCAGCTACTGTCGCATGGGTTTGTAAGTCTATCAAAATCAAACTTCCTGTACGTTTATTTTTGGAATAACTATCATAAAAAATTGGTTTTGCTGTTCTGATTCTGATTCTTCCAATATCATTCAAACCAATATTCAAGTCATTTTCTGTTCTGTGCAGCGTGTTTATATCTGTTTTATAGACTACTTCTTTCAAAATTGCTTTTGTTTCTTGGGTAGTATGTCGTAACAAATATTTTCCATTTGGTTGTAGTTTTTGTTCGCCTAGCCAGCAAATCATTACTTCCAAATCTTGTCCTATGTTTGGTTTGTTGTCTGCCTTTACTAACATATCGCCTCTGCTAATATCAATGTCGTCTTCCAAAAGCATCGTTATATTTTGAGGAGGGAATGCTTTTTCTCGTTCGCCATCAAAGGAGTCTAGTTTTTTAATTGTTGTAGAAAACCCAGAAGGCAAAACCGTAATTTTATCGCCTTTCTTAAAAATGCCTCCCAAAACTTCCCCTGCATAACCTCTATAATCGTGTAATTCTTGTTCCTTAGATTGTGGACGAATAACATGCTGAACAGCAAAACGAGAATTTATAAAATCCCATGTATTTCCGATATACGCATTTTCTAAATGATACAAAAAACTTGTTCCTTTATACCATTTCATATTCTCTGATTTTTCTACTACATTATCGCCTTTCAATGCACTAATTGGAATAAAACTCACTTCTGAAATGCGTGTCTTTCGTACAAAACTGAGAAACTCTGATTTTATTTTATCGTAAATATTCTCATCATATTCTACCAAATCCATTTTATTAATACAGACTACCAAATTTTTGATTCCTAATAGTTCAGCAATAAAAGTATGACGACGAGTTTGTTCGACTATTCTTTGTCTAGCATCAATCAAAATAACTAAAAGTTGTGCCGTCGAAGCACCCGTTACCATATTGCGAGTGTATTGAATATGACCAGGACAGTCTGCCAAAATAAATTTACGAGTTGGCGTAGCAAAATACCGATAAGCCACATCAATCGTAATTCCTTGTTCACGTTCGGCACGAAGTCCGTCGGTAAGCAGTGCAAGATTTACATATTCTTCTCCTCTTCTTTTGCTGGCTGCTTCAATGGCTGTCAGTTGGTCTTCAAAAATGCTTTTTGTATCGTATAAAAGTCTTCCTATGAGCGTACTTTTTCCGTCGTCGACGCTTCCTGCTGTGGCAAAACGCAATAAATCCATCTTTTATTTTTTCTTTTAATAGTTTGAATTGATAAAACAAAGGTAGAAAAAAGGACGTTTAAAATTTATATCGTTTCTTAAAAATTCAAATGAGCATTGATATCTCAAAAATAGAGATTTAAAACAACTATGAAATACCTACTTACGACATTATTTTTTATAATTTCTGTATCTGCATTTTCTCAATTCGCAGTAATGAATGAAGATGAAACCCTTTATTTAAATGATAGTTTGGGAAACCCAAAGTATGATTTTGTACGGAAAGTAGAAGATTTAAAACCTACAAGCAAAGCATTTGCATTTGATAATAATATGCAAGTCAATCAAATTCCTTTAGAGGTATTCAATTATACAAACTTAGAAGTATTGATTATTAAAAGTTTTCATATTTCAAAGCTGCCAGAAGAAATAGGAAATTTAAAAAGATTAAAATATTTGATAATCAATCGTACTAGAATCAGTATTTTGCCTGAAAGTTTGAAAGAATTAAAACAGCTCAAAACATTAGAATTAAGCACTAATTGGGATCTAAAATCTCAAGAAATGGAAAAATACATTCCATATTTTCCTAATTTAGAACAGTTAAGACTTCATTTTTTCCATTTAGAAGAAATTCCTCAATCAGTTTTTTCTCTTCAAAATCTAAAAGTATTAGATTTAAGTCATAATGAAATTTCTGTAGTTCCTTCCGAAATTTTATCTCTAAAAAAACTTACTCATCTGAATTTAGAGTATAATCATTTTGTTGAATTTCCTCAAATTATAACCTCAATTATACAGCTAGAAAAATTAAATTTAGGAAGTGCTGCAATTACTAATCTACCTAAAGAAATTGCTAATTTAGAAAATCTTACCTATTTCAGTTTTTCAAATCCAATAGAAGACTTGCCTATTGAGTTTTTCACTCTTCAAAAATTAGAATATTTAGATTTGAGTGGAGCATATATTACTTACTTTCCTATTGAATTTAATAAATTGATTCATTTATCTGAATTACATGTAGAGTTGGTAGATATTAGAAAAAAACAAATAAGACAGTTGACAAAACTAATTCCTAATTGTAAAATTGTGTATTACTAATTCCATTTCTCCCAAAAAATCACTACATTCAAGTAAAGAAAAAGACATTTTTGAACTTTAATAAAAACACCATGAAACTACCTGTTCGATTTTTGGCTATTGCATACTTTGTAGCCATTCTTATTTATTCTTATATGAGTTTTCCTGTTCTGAATTATGGCTTTTCAGAACTCGCTACAGTACTTATGTTTTTTAGCATTCCATTTTTTACAATGTATTTTGGAAAAAACTTTGTCAACCCAAAAGACAAGCCTATTCTAAAAATTATTATGGGAATTGGTGTTGCTGCTGGTTTTTATGCAATTATTTGGTCTTCAATAGTTTCGTGGTCACTTTTTAGAGCTGATGATTACCGAAATTTGATAGGAGATTTGGAGGTAGGAGAAAGTTTTGCTAGTGAAGTCGCTCCTGTTTCAACAGATAATATTCGAATTGTTGATGAGCAAGTAGCACAGCGATTAGGCGATAAAGTGATGGGAGAAAAAGCTTCTTTGGGTAGTCAGACGTATTTAGGGAAGTTTCATATTCAAAAAGTAAAAGACAAACTCTATTGGGTTGCACCTCTTTTGCACTCGGGTTTTTTGAAATGGCTTACCAATAAGGAAGGAACTCCAGGTTATGTGATGGTTTCGGCAACCAATGAGCGTGATGTGAAATTGGTACAAGAAGTAAACGGAAAACAAGTATATTTAAAATACCAAACTTCAGCTTTTGCTTTTGATGATTTGCACAGACATGTTTATTTTAATGGATATTTGACTAAAGGTTTGGCTGACTTTACCTTTGAAATTGATGATGAGGGAAATCCATTTTGGGTACTTACTCAATATAAAAAAACAGTTGGCTTTTTGGGAAATGAAGCTGTTGGTGTAGTCGTAGTAAATGCACAAAGTGGTGACATACAAAATTATTCTATTGCTGATGCACCTATTTGGATTGACCGTATTCAACCCGAAGATTTTATCGAAACTCAACTAGATGACTGGGGCGAGTTTGTACACGGTTATTTCAATTTTTCTAATAAAGACAAACTAACCACTACCCCTGGAATGTCGCTTGTTTATGGAGAAGATAATCGTTCGTATTGGTACACAGGCTTGACTTCCGTAGGGGCAGATGAGGGAACAGTAGGTTTTGTTTTGGTGGACACTCGCACAAAAGAAGCTAAATGGTATCGCCAAACAGGAGCGACAGAATATGCTGCACAGCGTTCGGCAGAAGGAAAAGTACAAGAAAAAGGGTATTATAGTTCGTTTCCAATTACCTATAATATCAATGGTGTTCCTACTTATGTGATGTCATTGAAGGACAATTCTGGACTAATAAAAATGATGGCATTGGTTTCTGTACAGGATTATACGATTGTGGGAGCAGCCGATAATTTGCAGGAAGCTCTTCGTGAATATAAAAGTTCGTTGAATAGTGTAGGAAATGCTATTCGTCCGACAAGTGAAAGTAAACTCAATAAAATAAAAGGACGAGTTATGCGTGTTGCAGAAGATGTAAACGGAGGTACAACTTTTTATTATTTACTTCTTAATAGCGAACCAAACAAACTTTTTGTAGCCTCTTCGTCTGTTTCACAAGAATTACCCATTACGCAGGCTGGTGATTCGGTAACTGTTTTTTATGATGAAGCCATGCAATCCGTTGTAGATATTATGTCCTTTGATAATCTTGAAATTGGTTTGGAGAAAGAGAAAAAGTAAGTTTTTATTAGATGCACTTTTTGATTGAACAGAGTTTTAATGCTGTCTATATCTTTTTTTGGTAAAACATCAAGATTATTCTCAAATTCTTTTCTCTAAAAACCCTAAAAAATGTCATTTTCTCTCTTTTTTAGAGTAAAAACAGATTCAAGACTTAACTTTCTCTTAAAGTTTGTCTAAGGATTTGATTTTATTGAGATAAATCTTTTTCTTTGCATTCAGTTTACTCATTACAAAACTAAATAAGACAAAACATTATGTCAGATATTGCAGCACGTGTACAAAACATCATTGTTGAGAAATTAGCAGTTGAGCCTTCAGAAGTAACTCCTGAAGCAAGTTTTACAAATGATTTGGGAGCAGATTCTCTTGATACAGTAGAACTTATTATGGAATTTGAGAAAGAATTTAATGTTTCTATCCCAGATGACCAAGCAGAACATATTTCTACCGTAGGACAAGCAATTAAGTATTTGGAGGAGCATTCAGCAAAAGCATAAGCGAGTTAATTAAATAACTTTGTTTATTTATTTTCTGAATAGAATCTATCAAAATTACTTTTTGAAAGAATTTTTGAGTCAATTATGGATATATTTTATGAAAATGAAAAGATAAGACTAGATAAAATAAAGTTAAACTCTTTCCTTTTACCAAAATTATTCTTTATTTGATTTGAATTTGTACAAGCCTACGGAGTAAATTTGTGTTACTCCGTAGGTTTATTTTTTTATAAATTCTTATCTTTATACCCACTTACCAAAATGGGTTGTTATTTTTGATGAATAATTTTTGCATTACGTTTTTATCAATAGAATAACATACAAAAATTCAATGCTCAGATTTATTTTCTAAATTTATACTAACACACAAACACACATCATTCTACCCAAACTATAATCTTATGCAACTTAAACGAGTCGTAATTACAGGACTAGGAGCTATTACACCATTAGGAAACGATGTCAAAACGTTTTGGGACGCACTAGAAGCAGGAAAAAGTGGCTGCGACATGATTACTCATTTCGATACTACTAACTTCAAAACAAAATTTGCTTGTGAAGTCAAAGGCTTTGATATTACCAAATACATGGACAAAAAAGAATCAAGAAGACTTGATTTGTTTGCTCAATTTGGAGTAGGTGCAGCTTCTCAAGCTATGGAAGACTCTGGATTAGAAGTAGGAAAGAATGTAGATGCAGACCGTGCAGGTGTAATTTGGGGTTCTGGAATTGGAGGTATTCATACTTTCCAACAAGAAGTAACCGATTTTAATAAAGGAACAGGCATTCCTCGTTTCAATCCTTTCTTTATTCCTAAAATGATTGTAGATATTGTTTCAGGACATATTTCTATCAAATACGGCTTGAGAGGACCTAATTTTGTAACCGTTTCAGCATGTGCTTCTTCTACCAATGCAATCATTGATTCATTCAATTATATTCGTTTGGGACAAGCAGATGTAATTGTTTCGGGAGGAAGTGAAGCGGCTATTATTGAATCTGGAGTAGGTGGATTTAATGCCATGAAAGCTCTTTCAGAAAGAAATGATTCTCCACAAACAGCTTCAAGACCATTTGACAAAACTCGTGATGGTTTTGTGATGGGAGAAGGTGGTATTTCTCTTGTTTTGGAAGAACTAGAACATGCAAAAGCTAGAGGTGCAAAAATTTATGGTGAAATAATTGGTGGTGGAATGTCAGCAGATGCACACCACATGACAGCACCACACCCAGAAGGATTAGGAGCTGCTAATGTAATGAAAAATGCACTCAAAGATGCAGAAATTAGCCCAGAAGAGGTAGATTATGTAAATGTTCACGGAACTTCTACACCTCTTGGCGACCCACAAGAATTAAAAGCAATTACTACTATTTTTGGAGAACATGCTTATAAAATGAATATCAGTTCGACCAAATCTATGACAGGACATTTACTTGGTGCAGCAGGTGCGATAGAAGCATTGGCATGTGTAATGGCATTGGAAAGACAAGTAGTTCCTCCAACCATTAATTTTGAAACACCTGATGAAGCGATTGACCAAAAACTGAACCTTACACTCAACAAAGCAGAAAAAAGAAATATTGATGTAGTTTTGAGTAATACATTTGGCTTTGGTGGACACAATGCTTCAATCGTAATGCGTCGTTATAAAGAATAATTTTTTTAGATTAGGTCGCTCGTGGGGACACGAGCAGCGATAAAGTTTATTATTTTATCTATTAATTTTTAATAAAATAAGCTTTATCTGTTCTTATAGAATACGGCAATTTTTGAAAAATAACTTACCATTGCTCGTGTCCCCACGAGCAATTCTGAAAAGAAAGTGTTTTAACTTAAACTATGAGTTGGATTGGTAAAATAGCTACAAAAGTTAGCAAATTTTCTCTTAATGAATCAGATAAAAGGCTCTATAATGCAATTACACGTATTATCGGAACATCGCCTACCAATCTTTCTATTTACAAACTTGCCATGCAACATACTTCGGTGGCAAAAGAAAATAAAGATGGTTTTAAAGAAAGCAACGAACGTTTAGAGTATTTGGGAGATGCTGTCTTGGGAAGTATTGTAGCTCATTTTTTATTCAAACGCTATCCATATAAAAATGAAGGTTTCTTGACAGATATTCGTTCTAGAATTGTGAGTAGAGCTTCTTTGGGAGACCTCTCTAAAAAAATGGGTTTGGATGAGCTTATCGAAGTAGATAACAAACGAAAAAATGCTTATTCTCACAAGTCACTTTATGGAGATGCCATTGAGGCGTTTATTGGTGCTGTTTATTTGGATAAAGGATTTTCTTTTTGTCAAAAATTTATAATTAATAGAATTTTACTGACTCACTTGGATTTACAAACCATCATAGAAACCGATAAAAATTATAAATCCAAACTTATAGAATGGGCGCAAAAAGAAAATAGAAGCGTTCAGTTTTCTATCTCAAAAGATAAAGCAGAAAATAATAGCCGTCAGTTTGTAGCACAAGTTTTATTAGATGAAAATCCTATCTCAACAGGAAATGGCTACACTAAAAAGAATGCACAACAAGATGCAGCAAGAAGAGCTTGTGAAGAATTAGATATTGAATAAATTATTATAATAAATAGCTATTTTTCAACTAATAATCCTTTTATTATTTTGATATATTTTATGTTATGAATACCTAAAGTCATTTCATGAGTAAAAGTAGCAAGTAAGTGTATCAAGGTTACCTATCATTTTTCTTGTTTTTTTATTAGTAATAATTTTATCCATACTACTAGACATTTTACTAATTACTAGGGCAAACACACGAAAATAAAATGTGTGATTTTACACTCTTTTTGACCTATTTTTTTAGTTTTAAAATTCAAGCGAGGACGCTTGAATTAGACAAAAACTGGTTTAAGCGTCCTCGCTTGAACTAATTCTTAAAAAATAAAATTTCGTGCGTTTGCCCTAACTAATTACTGTATAGGTCAGCCTCGTAGAGCAGACCGTTTATAGTCAATTTTACTTGTTTTTAGTTTTATCATAGACGGTCTGCCCTCTGGGACTGACCTATTTATGGAAAAGTGTCTAGTAGTATGAATTTTATCTTCAAAATGTTGAGCAAACTTATATGTGTTTTGTATGGGCTTTCTTTAGTACTACATGGTGTTTGAAAAAGTAGTAAAATCAAAAATATTATTTTTTCTAGAAGGTGTATTTTTGATAATCTCAAAATAATTTTTAAACTTAACTAACAATCATGTAATTTGCATACTAAGAACTAAAAAATTCTACTTTCCCCTTTCAAATGAAAAAGCAAGGATTTGAAAATTTTAAAATAAATCTGAAATTCAAAGTAAGTGTTTTAGGTTTTTTGTTATGTACTTTTATTTTTACCTCTAGCTTATTTGCTCAGCCTTTTACAAAAAACATAGATATCGAACGGATATTAGTCTTGGATTCTTTAAAAGAAGAGTACCAATTAGACACTCACTTTGATGTTTTTAAGGATAGAGATAATAGTTATACTTTTGAAACTCTCAATCCTTATTCTTTTACTCCCTATACACTACACGATATTTCGGAAGATGTAGCTACATATTGGCTGCGTTTGAGTATCAAAAACCCACATTTTTCTACTCAAAGGTTACTTATTCCTACTGGTTTTATAGATTCTGTAACGCTTTTTATGAAAGAAACAGAAGGCATTTATTCTACTCAAATTGGAGGTTCTTTGATTCCTCGTTCGGAAAGGAGTGTGAAAAGAGGTGGAATTTCAGTTTCTGTATTAGAGATTCCTGCACAGACTACAAAAACATTTTTTTTTCGCTTGCATAGTAGCACCAAATTATCAGAACAAGATACTCGTTACTCCCTTCGCCGTTGGTTTACGGCTTATACACCAGATGGTTATGAAGCTGAGTTTCTGACAGCACGTAGTTTTCACAACTTTTTTTATGGTGCTATTTGGGTCATGCTTATTTATAATTTACTCGTTTTTATTGCACTTAGAGATAGACAGTATTTGTTTTATGTATTGTATAACTTTCTGATTTTTACCTATATTTTTAGTAATATCGGACAGCTTGGCGAACTTTTTTTGATGGAATATCCTCGTTTTGATGTTGGAGTTCGGCTTTTTAGTGGAATTTTGTCGGTTTTTGCACTTCTTATGTTTGCTAAAGACCATTTAAAGACAATTATTTTTGCACCTGCTTGGCATCGTTTTATTCAGGTTTTGGTCTATATTACTTTAGCAATTACAGTTTTATATTTCTTACGTTTTTGGCATTTAGGAAGAGTTTTGACAACGATTATTTTACCACTTTCTTTGATTGCACTTCTTTTTGCAGGTTTTAAAAGTTATTATGAAGGACACAAAAATGTCAAATATTTCCTTTGGGGAAATTCATTTTTTGTAATTGCAATTACCATTTATTCTTTGGAGTTACTACTTTTTATTGATGCTTCTAGGTATTTGGAAACGATTGTTTTGGCGAGTATTACACTTCAAATGGCTCTTTTTTCGTATGGATTAGCTGCTACTTTTAATCAAACAAGAAAACAATTAATTCATAACAAACTCCAACAAGAGAGAGAAAAACAAGCACTTATTGAGGCAAAAAATAAAGAACTAGAAGATAAAGTAATTCAGAGAACCAATGATTTGACCGAAAAGACAATTCTTTTAGAAGAAAAACAAGTAGAAATTTTGACACAAAGTGAACAGTTACAACTACAGTCTGATGAAATATCGCATCAACATAAGCAAATGACTGATTCTATTCGTTATGCTGAAAAGATTCAACAAGCCATTTTGCCGTCTCAAGAAACGCTACACCAAACTTTTGAAAAGCATTTTGTTATTTTTCGCCCTAAAGATATTGTAAGTGGCGATTTTTATTGGACAGCGACCATTCAAACGGCTGCTCCATCTATTCTTCCTCGTCGTTCTCCTATCGAATTGCAACGAGGAGAAATTACTAAAAAAATTATTGCTGCCGTTGATTGCACAGGACACGGTGTTCCAGGGGCATTTATGTCTGTAATTGGAATTATTTTGCTCAATGAAATTGTGCATTTAAAAAATACATACAATTCAGATGAAATATTAGAATCCCTACATGAGAAAATTCAGAAAGCACTTCGACAAGATGAAAAAGCAAATGCTGATGGAATGGATGTAGCCTTGTGTATTGTGGAAGAAACAAATGAAACAGACAGAACCGTTTATTTTACAGGAGCAAAACGTCCTTTGTATTATGCTGAGAGTAGAAAAAATGAAGCAGATACAGAAAACAAATTACAGACTTTACAAGGAACAAGAAAGTCTATTGGAGGAATAACACGAAAAGAAAAGTCTTTTGTTTGTGAAAAAATACAACTGCAAAAAGGTGCAAAAATTTATCTTACAAGTGATGGATTAATAGACCAACCCAATGCAGAGGGTAAAAAAATAGGCTCAAGAAAATTTGAAGAAACACTACAAGAAATCCTTCATTTGCCAATGGAAGAACAGTATGTTGAGCTTATGGAAATGTTAGACTTGCACCAACTAGAAACACCTCAACGAGACGATATTACTGTGATTGGAATTGAAATTTAATAGTGATGAGTTATGAACGATTAGTGATTAATGAAAATACAGACTACCAAAAATAGTGGATATTGGTTTTGATATATTCAAAAAATAAAACCCACAAATTTATTTGTGGATTTTAAAATATATCACTTTCCAAATTCCTTTTCCTGCGCCAAAATCTTCAAGAGATACGAACCATAGCCACTTTTTACCAATGGTTTTGCAAGTTCTTCTAGCTTTTGGGCAGAAATAAAACCTTCTTTGTAGGCAATTTCTTCAATACAACCAATTTTCAAATCCTGTCTTGCTTCGATGACTTCTACAAACTGTCCTGCTTGCATCAACGAATGAAAAGTTCCTGTATCTAACCAAGCTGTTCCTCTGTCCATTATCTCAACAGAGAGTTTTCCTTTTTCCAAATAATGCTTATTGATGTCTGTAATTTCGTATTCTCCTCGTGCAGACGGTTCTAAAGTTTTTGCAATTTCTATGACATCATTATCATAAAAATAAAGCCCTGGAACGGCAAAATTTGACTTCGGTTTTAAAGGTTTTTCTTCAATAGAAATTGCCTTTTTGTCTTTATCAAATTCTACTACTCCATAACGTTCTGGGTCAGCTACATGATAGGCAAAAACGATTCCTCCTGTTGGATTTTGACTTTTCTTTAGTGTTTCTTGTAAACCTGTACCATAGAAAATATTATCTCCCAAAATAAGTGCAACACTATCATCTCCAATAAACTTTTCTCCAATCACAAATGCCTGTGCAAGTCCATTGGGTACTTCTTGAATAGCATATTCAAAGTTACAACCATACTGCGAACCATCTCCCAAAAGATTGACAAAATTTGGGTTGTCGTGTGGTGTTGTGATTATCAAAATATCCTTAATTCCTGCTTGCATCAAAACCGAAAGAGGATAATAAATCATCGGTTTGTCATAAACAGGCAAAAGTTGTTTGCTCATTACGAGTGTGAGAGGGTGCAAACGTGTTCCAGAACCTCCAGCTAAAATAATTCCTTTCATATTATATCAGTTACCAGTAAATAGTTACCAGTGATCAGTTAATTTCAAAATTATCTTAAATAATGAAGAATAACTATGATTTAGTAATCTGTTATTAAATTAAAAAAAATATTAAATACAATTACTTAGTTTTCAATAAATTTTACCAAAATGAAATTTGTATTTAACTGGTAACTGTTTACTGATAACTGTTCACTGATTTATATTATTCTATAATTGTAAAAGCTCTATCCCAGCGCATACGACTAAAAAAGCCTCCTTTATTAAAATCAGGGTCAATAGACATAAATACCATGGTTGCTTTTCCTACAATATGGTCTTCAGGAACAAATCCCCAGAAACGAGAATCAGCAGACGAATGACGATTGTCGCCCATCATAAAATAATAATTTTGCTTAAAAACATATTCAGAAAGCTCATTTCCACCAATTTTGAGTTTTCCATTATCAATTTCTACATTATCATTTCCTTCATAATCTTTGATATATTTTCCATACAAAGCCAAATTTTGAGGAGTTACAGGCATTTTCCAGCCTTCATTTGGAACTTTCAAAGAACCAAAATTATCTAATTTCCAATCAAAATCAGAAGCTGTCGCACCTGTTTTTGTGATGTCCCAGTTTAGATAATTTCCATTTGCAGGAAACAAATCATCTTGGGCATCTACACTTACAATAACATCTAAAAATAACTTAGGGTGTTTTTTTATTTCATCTACTTCATCTTTACTCAAATCCATTATGTAAGCATATACATCTTGTTCTTTATATTTTTCTACACCCTCAAAAGTAGCATTACCATTTTCGATCAACATATTCATAGAACCACGCAAATCATTATATTTATCATAGTTATAAGGAGTTGGTTGGACAGCACCAGTTTGAGTGTCTATCGGAATTCCGAGGTCATAAAATGTATCTTTATTCAAAAGTTGAGAAGCAATGACCATGTACTTATGTTGTGATTGGCTCGGAAAGTCCATTGCATTTCCATTTACATAAACTACTCGGTCTTTAATTTCAAGCTCATCGCCTGCAATAGCTACACAGCGTTTGATATAGTTTGTTCTCAAATCGCTAGGATGTTGTTCTTCAGCAGGATAATTAAAAACAATGACATCATTGCGTTCTATATCAGAAAATCCAGGTAAACGAAATTGAGGTAATTGAATCCAATCTAAATAGGAGTTTGTCGAATCTGTTCCCCAAATAGTTTGGTGTGTGAGTGGAATTTGCAGAGGTGTTTTTGTAGTTCTTGCTCCATAATGTACTTTACTAACAAACAAAAAATCACCTACTAAAAGGGAATTTTCCATCGAAGAAGTAGGGATTTGAAAAGGTTCAAATAAAAGCCATCGAATTAAACTCGCTGCAATAACAGCAAAAAGAATAGAGTCAAACCACTCTCTAGCGACACTTTTTTTCTTTTTGGGAGTTTTGTCTTTAGACTCTTCTTCTACTTGATTTTTTTTGAAAAATGCCATAATTTATTTTATTAATATGTATAATAGAATCTCCTGTCTGTGTGATATAATTAGAATGCTTTTTTATAGACTAAGAAGTTTGGTGTACTTTTTTAACGAAATTTTTAATGATTAGATACAGTGTTGGTAGTTAAGAAAGAGTAATTATTACACTCTGTTTTTAGATTCTTACTTCTAAAACTATTTTGTTTTGAGTAAGTCTTTCATTCCAAAGAAGCCATTTTTGTCTTTCAAAAACTCGGCTGCCAAAACTGCTCCTTTTGCAAATCCTTCTCTTGAATAGGCTTTGTGTGTAAGCGAAATTTCATCGACGTTTGAAGAATAAGTAGTGGTATGCGTTCCTTTTACATCTTCTTCTCGTTCTGCAAAGATAGGAATAGTAGTTTTATTTATAGAATTTTCATTCAGATTATTCCTTTGATTCTTTTCTACTAATTGCCAATTTTCTTTCGAATCATAATTTTCTAAAATTGTTTCTGCCAGTGTAATGGCTGTTCCACTTGGTGCATCTTTCTTTTCTGTATGATGAATTTCTAGTATTTCTGTATCATAATCAGCATAGTTTTGCATTAATTTGGCTGCAAAGGCATTTATTTCTAAAAAAATATTCACACCAATACTAAAATTAGAAGCCCAAAAGAAAGCCAATTTTTTAGAGTTATCTTTATTCTTATCTAAAACTAATGTTTCAATTTCCTTTTTTTGCTCATTCCATCCTGTCGAACCACAGACTACTGAAACTCCTTTTTCTAAGCAGAGTTTTACATTGTCAAAAGCACTTTTAGGCGAAGTAAATTCAATGACTACATCAGTGTTTTGAGGAGATAATTTTTCTAAATCATTTTTATTTTCTCTATTGATTTTGAAAGAAATAGAATGCCCTTTTTGAAGTGCAATTTTTTCAATTTCTTTGCCCATTTTTCCATATCCTAAAAGCGCAATCTTCATGTCAGTAATCAGTAAATAGTTACCAGTAATCAGTTAATTTCAATGAAATAAACAATTACATAATAACTTTGAGTGTATAATTTTTATTTCTCTTCTTATATCATAAAGTTCGTAATTTTTAATCCGTAATCCGTAATTGATTAGAATGTCATTACTAAAGAAACTCCAGCTAATTTGTCAGCATTTGTTCCGATACTTTCCATTTGAGGTTTGAATTTGAACGAAATATCATCATCAATATCAAAATTATTGAAATGTGCTGTTGTGGTAGCTTCTCCAATATTCAATAAATAAAAAATACCTGTTAGTATCATATAAAAATCTCTATCTCTGCGATAGCTATCTCGTTGGCGTTGTACTTGGTCTGCCGAACGATTTACAAAATCAGCATCAGGTTGTGTTGCTGGATTTTCGTCTTGCATATATATATAATTTTCTCTAAAAGTACGATAATTTGCATGATTTGTAATAGAAAGGTAAGCAGGAACGGCAATTAAAGCATAAACCACAGGTACTTTGATAGCCCATGCCTTTTTGTTGTAATATTGACCAGCTCCTGGAAGAGCAGCCGAAAGAAGTGCTGCACGAGTAGGAGGGCGAAGTTTGAATTTGGGTTCTAACTTTACATCTAGTTCATTATTTATCTTTTTAGCTGTCTTTGTAGAGTCTTTTACTGTTTCTTTAATGATAATTTGTGAAGTAGAATCTACTTTAAGAGTAGTTAAAGAATCTGTTTTTGTATTTTGTCCGAAACTAGCGTTAATTAAAAGTACAGAGCAAAAAATACAGAGTAATACTGCTAAAATTGTTTTTTGCTTAGTTAATAATGATGAGAATAACCTATTCATTGAAATAAAATTTTATGATAATCTTTGTCATTTATTGTTTAAACCTTAGGGAATTTTAAAGACTCCTTAGTTGATATAGCAAAATAACGAAAAATAACCCACTTTGAATTTATTTTAAAATTACTTTTAGGTAAAATTGTGAACCCTTTAACATAAAATATCAATCAAAGCTGTTGTTGGTAAAAGTGTGATATATGTTTTTAGCGTTGATAGAGACTCCAACAATCACTACTAGAATAATGAGGATTGAAAAATGGAGAATAAGTAATTTCTTCCTACATTTAAAAATATAATCACGAATTTCTATCTACTCAAACATTTTTTTGTACTTTTGTAGTCAAATAGATTATTTGTTTTTTGTGGATGCTTAATAAAGCTCCTATAACTAATAAGATAATATATAAATGATAAGAATAGCAAATGGTTATTCTTTTTATTCACTCGTTTTGATACTTTCCATATACAAAAATGTTAAATCGTCGTATTCTACGCCTGAAAGCTATGCAGGCTTTGTATGCTTTAGAGCAAGCTCAACGTTCCAATTATCAATTAGCCTTGGATTATATCCATCAAAAATTTGAACCTAACCTCAATTCGATGGTCATTCCGACAGCCGAAGAGGTAGCTCAAAAAAGAAAATTAGGAAAAGAATTGTTTGAAGCAAATTATCAAAACGAAACTTTGGAATCCAAAAGCGAACAACCAACTGTAGATGTGGCTGTTAGTGAGGCAATGCGTATGTACAATACACAAATCCAAAAAGAAAGACGTTTTCAAAGACAAGAAATGATAAAGAAAACAGAGGCAATTCATGATGATTACCTCAAACTTCTCAAACTCCTCATGGCTTTGGCAGACCATTCAGAAGCCGAATACAATTCTCGTAAGGCTAGGCAATATTCAAACGAGATTGTTTTTGATTCAGAACTTCATTTTACAAATAATGCTTTGATAAAGCATTTAGTAGCACATAAAGAATTACAAGAATTATTGATAGGCTCAAACTGGGCGACTGAAAACATAAAGCATTGGTTCAAAATTCTTAAAGAAGAAGAGTTTTATAAAAAATATCTCAGTCTGAAAAATCCGACTTTTTTAGAAGATAAAGAGTTTATGATAAGTCTGACAAGAGATTTTATTATGCAAAATGAAGTCTTAGACGGATTTTTTGATGAAAATGATATTTATTGGACAGAAAATCGTAGTGTTCTTCGTAATATGCTTCTCAAAACTATCAAAAATATAGAAGAAGAGAATATTGTAAATAATCAACCTGTGGAACTTTATTTGCTTTCTCGTAATTGGGAAGATGATAAAGAATTTTTTGAAGAACTTTTTCAGAATACAGTAAATGAAAGTTTGCAAAATGAAAAACTTATCAGCGAACGACTCAAAAACTGGGATATAAATAGAGTTGCCATGACAGATACATTGATTTTGAAGATGGCAATTAGTGAAATGATGCACTGCCCAAGTATTCCTGTCAAAGTTACGATAAATGAATATGTAGAGCTTGCCAAAAACTATAGTACTCCAAAAAGTAAAGAATTTGTAAATGGTATTTTGGATACCGTTTCTGAATATTTGGTCAATGAAGGACAAATCAAGAAAAGTGGACGTGGGCTTTTGGACAATCAATAAAAAAGGCTTTTTCCGAACTACTGAAAATATGATTTTTGTCAAACTTATAAAGCAAAAAATACGTTAGTATAACATTAACCAAAATAATACTTACTAAAACACAAACTTAAATCAAGGTAATTGACCTATTATAGACTTATTTTCAATTACTTATAAAATAATAATACTATGAAACCATCTCATATAGGATTGCTGGCTGGCGTAGTGGGTGCAGCAGCCATTGGAACATTTTTTGGGATTTTATATGCTCCAGACAAAGGAAAAAATACCCGTAGTCGTCTAAACTATCGCCTTTATCGTACTCGTGATAGAGTAAATTCGCTTTTAGATAAAATAAATTCTACAAATGAAAGTGTTTTTTCTAAAGAAGCACAAGAAGAAGGAAAAAAAGTAATTGAAGATGTAAGAGAACGTACAGAAGATTTACGCTCCGAAATTGATGCGCTTATTTCACAAATTCGTACACAAAAGTAGTTTATAAGAATACCTTAGAATTCAAAGTAGGCGAAATTTTTACTTGAGTTTAAACTATAAAAAATAATTTGTAGTATCTTTGTATAACTATTTATTAAAAATTATTCCATCAAAAAATCAATCATATATGAAAATGAACAAAATTATCGGAACATTCCTTATTTTAGGAATGAGTAGTTTTTTTGTAGCTTGTTCTGGTGAAAAATCTAGTGAAGCAAGTACAGACGAAACAAGTGCAAGTACAGAAATTGCAAATACAGTAACTGATGATGCTTCTACGGCTGTAACAACAGAAGTAGCGAATACAGAAGCAGAAGTAGTTGCAAATATGGCTGCTATTACATTTGAAGAAACAGAACACGATTTTGGAAACATCAAACAAGGTGAAACGGTAGATCATACCTTTAAATTTACTAATACAGGAGAAAATCCTCTTGTAGTTACTAATGTAAAAGGGTCTTGTGGTTGTACAGCTTCTGACTGGACAAAAGAACCTGTTGCACCAGGTGCTGAAGGAAGTGTTACACTTAGTTTTAACTCTTCTGGAAAAGTAGGAGCGCAAAACAAAACTGCAACAATAACTGCAAATATTGAAGGAGGACAAACTGTTATTTCTTTCAAAGGAAATGTAGAAGCTGAAGATGCAAAAAGTGGTGCGCCTTACAAGTAAGAAACATTTGAAGAGTATCAAGAAATAAATCAAAAAAGCATATTCTAAAAATTAGGATATGCTTTTTTAGTTTATTACGATAAAGCAGGTTGAAAACATGAGACTAGATTTATTCAATAAAAAACTTTTCTACCTTAAAAAACGTTTTTGTTAAAAAAGTGAAATTAAAAATAATACAACTTAATTTTTTTAACTAAAAAACTACTAAATGAAAACGCTTCTTATTCTCTTTATTGCATCAATTTCTTCGGTGGCAGCTTATGGAATCATAAAGGTTAGTCAGTCACACAAACAAACCTACAATGCTTGGATTACACACGTAGAAAAGTACGAAGGAAACAAAATCGATACCATTCGTCCAAATCCTGAAGATATAAATAGCTATCGTTATGTAAGTAGAAGTATAGAATGGAAAACTTTTTTGGCTATGGCAGATACATTTCAAATTCCTTCCACTGTTCAACGTTTTAAATATCTAACAGATGACGATGTTTTTAAAATTCGTGAGCAATTTTGGTATATGTCGGGGGCAAATGCTATTGAGGACTTGGCAATCGCTGCTTTTTTTGCAGAAATGTATTATGCTGCACCTGCTTCAATCGGCTACTTTCAAGAACGATTAAAAGCAGACGGTTTCACAAATCTAAAAGTTACAGGAAAACTCAATCAGCAAACCATAAAAGCCATCGAATCTCAACCCAAAAAACAAATGTGGGAGTGGCTTTTGAAACAGCGAAAAAATTATATCTATAATAAAACAGCTTCTCCAACGATGAAAATATATAGAAAAGGATTGATGAAAAGAGCAACTGATTTTCATCAAAAATTTGAATCCTTTTTGGGAGAAGATAAGCCTACCAATGAGATGGATACCTATCAAGATACAAAAACGCCGATAGAGGAATTATTGCAAAATGATTCTACACAAAATCAGCAAAAAGGGACTTCTCAAAACAATTCGGAAGATAGTGTGAAAATTGTCGTAACTTCTGTCCCTCTTCAAACTCCAAAAAATGGTGATACCACAACACGAAAACAAAATGTAGCATCAGTTATTAAAGAAAATGAAGTAAAGACAATCAGTGATACAAAAGAAAACGGAGTGCGAATTGTGGTAAGTTCTGAAAATGAATAATAAAGAAGTATGAAAATAGTGCTTTTAGTTTGCTTCAACCTTGAAAATACCTTTACTGTTGTTGATATTCTACTGAATTACCTTTGTAAAAATCAATCCTTTTTTGATACAAACTATCAGAAAAGGATTTTTCTTTGTCAAATTTTGAGTAATAGTTTTGAAGTTTGTTTTCAAACTAATAGATTTTGCGTATTTTGGAGTTAAAATACGCAAAATGTATTTTTTTCAATTCAAAATCTACATTTTTTTTAAAGCATAACGAATAGTAACTTTGTCTTTTAATTAAAAATCATGCAACACTAAGAGTTTTACTTCTATAAAAATTCCCTTCTTGCCATTTGGTTGTGTTTTCACAAACAATATTATAAATAGTACGCAATGCAAAAATATATCTACCTTTTTTTATTTTTTACTTTATCATTTTCTAATGTTTTTTTGACTTCTTGTACCAATACAAAAGAAGAAGCACTCAATGAATCTAGGGAAATCATTAAAGAACAAGATTCTGAAATCGAAACGATGAAACGTCGTATTGATACATTAGAACAAACAATTCGTGCGCTTGCCAAAAACAGAGAATCTTCCGACGAGGAAGCCAGCCAATTAAAGGGAAAAGCACAAGAACTTCAAAAAGCTATAAAAAGTTATCAAGGAGCTTTATCCAAAAAAGAAAAAGAGTTTAAGGAATATCGTTATTTGGCTTTAGAAGACAAGCGTGTCGCCGAAATTAGAGAAGAAAAACGCAAACTTCGTGAAGATAATGAGTTTATTGTCAATAAGATAAAACAATTAAAACAAATGCAGGAAGTCAATGAAGTAATGGATGGACTGACAGATATTATTGATAAAATACCTCCCTTCAATAAATTTGATTGTTATTATAGAGATAAAAAAGATTTAGAAGCAAGTCGTAAGAAAGACAATGGATATAGTCCAAAGTTACTTTTGGTAGAAGAAGACGGAACATATCCACAATCTGATATTGGACAAGTAATCATTGATTTGGATTTGAACTTTTTCAAATTAGATGGAAACCCAAACCAAGCAACCCTAACTCTTTGTTTGTTTGAAGAAGGAAGTCAAGCTCCTGTTTATTGTCAAGATGAAGTTTTTGATACAGAATACAAACGTGTAGAATGGAAACAAGCTGCTTCTACCTTTGGTGCGAAAAAATACTATTTTCAAGTACGTCATGGAGATAGAATATTGAGTGATAAATATAAGTTTTCTATTAAGAATTAACATTCTATTTGCTATTTCAATAGGTTAAAACACAATAAATAACTCTGATATAATATAGATTAATAGAAAAAATACGTTATTCTATACAAAAACTACCTATTCCTATCAACTGAATAATTAATTTCTTCTTCGTGATGAATAACCATATTTCCTTTTATAAGACCTTTTATAAGGTTGTTTTGTCATTGTTTTTATATTTCGTATTTGTATTGAGTTTTGCCCAAACTACACCAGTTTGGCACTTTGATACCTATAATGAAAAAAATTCTTCTATTCCTCATAATTTTATCAATGATTTAGCATTCGATAAAATGGATAATTCACTTTGGATTGCGACAGGTGGTGGATTAGTGCATTGGTCTGAAAAAGATTCTACCATCTATACACCCAAAAACTCTGAGTTAAAAGATTATGGGATTAAGTGTATTACCATCGGAAGAGATGGCGATAAATATATCGGAACGTATGGTGCAGGTGTTTATAAAATAGATGCAACAGGTAATTTTTCGCACTTACAAGTTCCTTCAAAATCAAATAAAAACACAGTCCTTTGTATAAAAGAAGACCAACACAAAACAATTTGGGTAGGAACGGAAGAAGAAGGTTTATTTCGAATTGATTCAAAATTCAAACTTTTGATTAGTGTTGAAAGAGTTGCTTTTACACGAGTTTTTGATATTGTTGTTGATAAAAATAATACAAAATGGATAGCAACAGAGCGAGGACTTTATACATTAGATAATGATAACCGTTTGAAAATCTATCCTTCTTTGAAAGACCAACCTATTAATTCAATCGCTTTTTCTTCTGATAATGAATTATTGATTAGTTCGACACTAGAAAGTACAGCACAGTTTTTTATAGGAGAAGAAAAACAAAAACCTTCTAAAGATGTGCATTATCAGTTTCGAACAATGCTTTCTGTTAAAGATAATAATGAGTTATGGGCTGCTTCTTTGAGTGGTTTGTCTCTTTATTCATCTGATAAGTGGACTGTTTTTAATCCTCAAAATTCAGCTTTTCCTTCTACTATGGTAAGTACATTAGTACAAAACCCAAAAGATAATACTGTTTGGGCAGGAACGTATGGACAAGGATTAGTCAAATTATCTCAACTCCAAAAACTCCCAGAGGGAGAGTTTAGATTAGGAACTACTTCTATCAAAAAAGGTGATATTATTCGTTTACATATTGGTTTTGAGAGAGCAACAGCCATTTTTAGTGATACAACAGGGATTTCTGAATTAGTAGAGTTTATGACAGAAAACCAAACAGTCAGAATCGAACTTTCAGGACATACCGACACAGCAGGCGATGCAACACTAAATTATAAACTTTCTCAAGAAAGAGCCGATGCCGTAAAACTCTATTTGATGAGAAATAATATAGAAGCCAAACGAATAGAAACAAAGGCGTATGGAGGAACAAAACCAATTTCAGATAATACGAATGAATCATCAAGACAAAAAAATCGTAGGGTAGAAATGAGAATTATTGAATAATTTTTTATTCTATCAATGCTTGAAATAGCTTTTCTTCATTTTTATCTAAAAAGACAACTTTTATAGGAATATAAAAAATAGAAATCTTGTTTTGTTCTTCTTTTGTAAAAGACTCAAGCAAAGGACGAAGTTTGACAGCATCTTTTTCGGTTGTAAACCAAATCGTTTGACTAGAATTTTGATTATTTCCTTCTTTCAAAAATTCAACGTCTTTTTCTGTATAATTATAATGGTCTGGAAAATGTTTATGTCTTTCTAGTTTTCCAAAATAAGCAAATTTAGCTTCGATATAATTTTGAAAAGGTTGATAATTTGCAATTCCTGTCAAGATTCCAAAAGAATATTTTTTATCAGTATTCGATTTTAGGTCTAATTCCAAAACTTTATTATTCAATAAATCAATAGGTTTATCATAATCAAAACTTGTAAAAAAAACAGGCGACGAAGTGTAATTATTAATTTTCTGACGAATAGATTTTCTTTTTTCTTCTGACAAATCTAAAGGCGATTTACTAACCAAAACTACATTTGCACGTTTTGCGCCTTTTCTATTTTCTCTAATTCTGCCCATAGGCAACAAAAAATCTTCATAAAAAGGACGGTTATAATCAGAAAGTAAAATCGAAAAATGAGGTTTTATGGCTCTATGTTGAAAAGCATCATCTAACAAAATTGTTTTTGTTTGGGGAAATAATTCAAGAATTTTCTGCACTCCCAAAACTCGTTTTTCACAAACAGTAATATTTACTTTTTCTAATTTATTATTTGCTACAAATTTTTGATAAAACTGCATCGGTTCGTCGCCTATTTCAGAAGCTGTTGTTTCTTGATTTGCTAAAATAAATCCTTTTGTTTTTCGTCTGTATCCTCTTGAAAGTGTAGCTAGTTTATAACTTTCTGAGCTTTCATTTTTCTCTAAAAAATATCGAATCAAATATTCTATGTGTGGCGTTTTTCCTGTTCCTCCTACGGTCAAGTTTCCGACTGAAACAGTAAAAACAGAAGGCTGCACAGACTCAAACCATTTTTTATCATAAAAATAATTTCTGATACAAGTTATTAAATTGTATAAAATGGCAAAAGGGAAAAGGAGGTATTTCAAGAAATAGAAAATTTAAAGTAATAGATAATTTTAAAACTCTCTGAAAATAATGTATTTTTATAGAACACACTAAAATAGATAAGATTATGGCAACTACAAAGGAAGAAAGAGAAAATAGATTAAGAACAAAGAATACTAAAAAAGAGCATTCCAAAAAAACTGATTTTATTTCAGAAGATGAATATTTGAAAAGAGAATTTTTAGCTGAAACAAAAAGCGAATATCATGCAGGAAAAATTATTGCTATGGCAGGTGCAACTTTTAATCATGGTCTGCTTGTTACTAGATTATCAAGACATTTAGGAAATTGTTTGGAGGAGACAAATTGTGAGGTTATTACTAACGATTTACTTGTTTATGTGTCTGAATGTAAAAAATACTGTTACCCTGATATAGTTGTAGTCTGTGAAAAAACCAGAATTTGCAGAAAAGAAAAAAGGAAGGTCAGAAGCACTTACTAATCCCCAAATCATAGTAGAAGTTTTATCAAAAGGCACAGCAGAATATGATATGGGAGAAAAAATGAAATGCTATCTCAAACTTAAAAGTTTGGAGCAATATGTTATTGTGAGTAGCGAAAGAAAGCTAATTATTACTTATACAAAAGATAAAGATGGAGATTTTAAAGTAAAAACCTATTCAGAAAATGAGGATGTTTTGATGGGAGAATGTAAAATTCCAATAGAGAAAATATATAATAAAGTGGGTTTTGAGATGGAAAGTGATGAAGAGAAAGAGTAAAGTTTGAAAAATTATCAATACTTAAAAGCATAAGACAATTTAACACACACAAATTCATTTCCTTTTGTTTTAACAAGAAACTATCGTAATTTTGCTGATTATGCTTAGTATCAACAATCTCTCGTTTTATTTTGCCGATCGCCCTATTTATTTTGAGGCTTCTTTACACGTTAAACCTAAAGAACGTATCGGTCTTATTGGTGCCAATGGAACTGGCAAATCTACACTTTTGCGTCTTATCGATGGCGAATATACGCCCGATGAAGGCGATATTAGCAAGGCTAAAGACTGTACACTTGGTTTTCTGAATCAAGATTTACTCTCTTATGAAAGTCATGAGCCAATTATCAATGTGGCAATGCAGGCTTTTACTCGTGAAAACGAACTTTCTGCACGTATTAATAAAATTCTATCCAAGATAGAAACAGAATATAATGACAAACTTTTAGACGAACTTGCAACTCTTCAAACAGAATTTGAAACTTTAGGAGGATATTCCATTCAAGCTAGAGCAGAAGAAATTTTGGAAGGTTTGGGTTTCAAAACGGCTGAACTTACAAAACCACTGGCTCAGTTTTCGGGAGGTTGGCGTATGCGTGTCATGCTTGCAAAATTATTATTGCAGAAACCTGCACTTTTGATGCTAGATGAGCCTACCAACCACTTGGATTTGCCTTCGATTGAATGGTTAGAAAGTTATTTGACCAACTATGAAGGTTCGATAATGATTGTTTCTCACGACCAAGATTTTTTGAATAATTGCTGTAATGTAATTGTTGAGGTTTGGGGACAAGATTTGATTCGTTATTCTGGAAATTATGATTTTTATAGAGAAGAAAAAGCATTAAGAGCCGATTTGCAACAAAAAGCCTATGAAAATCAGCAATCAAAGATAAAAGAAGCAGAACGTTTTATTGAGCGTTTTAAAGCAAAAGCATCAAAGGCAAAACAAGCACAATCAAGAGTAAAACAACTAGATAAAGTAGAAAGAATTGAAGCTGTAGAATCGGATGCTCCGACAATGAGAATGCGTTTTACCTTCCAAAAACCATCTGGAAAAATAGTAGCCGAATTAGACCATGTATCAAAAAGTTATGGACAACTTCAAATTTTAAATGAAGCAGAAGCCATGATAGAAAGAGGCGATAAAATTGCCTTAATTGGTGCAAATGGAAAAGGAAAATCTACTGTTTTGAGAATGCTCGCAGATGCAGAAAGCTATAATTCGGGAGAACTCAAAGAAGGACATCACGTAAGGCAGTCATTTTATGCACAGCATCAATTAGAAGCCTTACACTTAGATAATGATTTGTTAGAAGAACTCAGAAGCGCAGGAGCAGACCGAACAGAAGCAGAATTAAGAGCTGTTTTGGGTTGTTTCTTATTTGCTGGAGATGATATTTTTAAGAAAATACGTGTTCTTTCAGGTGGCGAAAAATCAAGAGTTGCACTTGCAAAAATGTTGCTTTCAGAAGCAAATTTCCTTTTGCTTGATGAGCCTACCAATCACTTGGACATGAAATCGGTTGATATTTTGATAGAGGCTGTCAATAATTATGAAGGAACTTGTATTGTGGTTTCTCACAATCGTCATTTTATTCAAAGTATAGCAAATAAAATTTGGTGGATTGAAGAGGGCAAAATTAAAGTTTACCCTGGTACGTATGACGAATTCAAGTATTGGAAACAGCTTAGAGATGCCGAAGAGAAAGAAAATAAATCAAACGGAATAGAAGCAAAGAAAGCCAAAGAAGAAAAGCAGGCAAAACAAGAAGAGTATAAAAATAGTAAACAAAATAATCAACATCTTTCACAGGAAGAGCAAAAAGAACTTCAAAGAAAAGTCCGTCAAACTGAACGTAACCTTGAAAATGTAGAGAAAGAAGTCAATAAGTTAGAAACAGAAATTAAAGAATTGGAGAAAGAACTTGCCTTGCCAAGCACTTACGAAAACCCAGACAAAGCCGAAAAACTCTCTAAAAAACACGCTTCTCTCAAAAAGAGTTTGGAAACAAGAACTTCTGAATGGGAAGATGCAATGCTTGAAGTAGAAGATTTGAAGTAATATATGAATGGTAAATTGTAAACTCATTTAGAAAATTAAATGTCAGAGTAGGGAAAAGGCGTGCCTTTTCCTTTACTATTTTGTATTTTTCAGTCGAATAAAAATACTGTATCATAGGAAAAGGCGTGCCTTTTCCCTACAAAATAACATTATCGCTCGCCGTTGTTGGTGTCCTCACCAACGACATCATACCATACAGAAAAAAATGAAAATTCTACACACAGCAGACTGGCATTTAGGAAAAAAACTAGGTGATTTTCCTCGTTTGGAAGAACAAAAACAGGTTTTAGACGAACTTTGTCAGATTGCTGATGCTCAAAATGTAGATGTTGTCTTGATTGCAGGAGATTTATTTGATATTCCTTTGCCTTCCAATGAAGCCAATCAGTTATTTTTAAAGACACTTCAACGTCTTTCTAAAAATGGTTCTCGTCCTGTTGTGGCGATTGCAGGAAACCACGATTCGGCTCAATATATTGCTAATTTTAGTGTTTGGGGAAGTGAGTTAGGAATTTTTCTGTTAGGTTATCCAAATGACAAACTCCCAAAAATAAAACTAGAAAACGGCTTAGAAATTTTGAGAAGTGAAGAGGGATTTTTAGAACTTATGATGCTTTCTTGGGAATGTCCATTGCGACTTTTGCTTACCCCTTATGCCAACGAACTAAGATTAAAAACTTATTTTAGTTTAGATAATCAAGAACAAGAATTAAGAGATTTTTTACAAGACCTTTGGCAAAAGCAAGCTGAAAGTTATCTTGATGAAAATGGAATCAATATTTTGATGGGACATTTATTTGTCATGAAAAAAGGCGAAACACAACCCAAAGAATCAGACGACGAAAAATCTATTTTGGTGGGTTCGGCACAGCCCATTTATACAGAAAATTTCCCTAAAACAGTTCAGTATGTTGCCTTAGGACATTTGCATCGTTATCATTCTACACAAAGAGAGCCTTTTCCTGTTGTTTATAGTGGAAGTCTTTTGGCGTATAGTTTTTCAGAGGCGTTTCAAAAGAAACATGTTGTTCTTTTGGATGCAAAACCTGCTAATAAAAAAGAACCAGTCAAGTATGAAAAAATAGAACTGACAGGCTGCAAAGAATTAAAACGAAAGACTTTTTCAGAAGTAAATGAAGCCATAAATTGGCTCAATGAAGACCAAAATAGTCCAAAACCTTCTTTAATAGAACTGACTATCGAAACAGATAATTTTCTTTCTGCTGCTGATGCACAACTTTTATATGCTGCTCATAGAGGCATCATAGGAACAATTATTCCACGTATAAAAGGAAAAAATAACGAATCTGAATCTGAAATGGATTATTCAAGAAATATTGGTGATTTGTTTGTCGATTTTTTCAAAAAGCAAAATAATGGACAAGAACCAAATGAAGAAATTATGCAGCTTTTTGAAGAAGTCAGAAATGGCGAAAGTGAGGAATAGAGGTTAAAAAGTGAAGACCTAGGTAGTGTTCTTTTTATCAAAATCAAATCACAAAGTTTCAACTCATTTTTAGACCATTAAGATAATCTTACAAGTTCAAAATTTATTATAAAAAAAGGTTCTCTGACAATTTTTGCACTTTGTTCTAATTATGAGATATTTGAATGTTATTCATTTTGTCATATCTAGTGATTTTTATTTGTAGGGAAAAGGCACGCCTTTTCCTAAAATAGCCGTTTATAGTTTAATTTGGAGTATAAAATTTCCTACTGGGTAGGAAAAGACGTGTCTTTTCCCTACAATTCTCAAAATATCAAATGATAGACGAAAATGAGTAGGTGCAAAAATTGTCAAAGAACCTAAAAAAAAACAGTTCTAACAAAATGTTAGAACTGTTTTTAAGTTTTTAAAAATCAAAAATCAGAGATTTTCAATTAGTCAATCAGATAAGTAATTCCTAATGAGAATGTACGCCCTATTTTATATGAGCCATACGTATATTCTTGTCCTTTAAATTCTTGAACCATTTTATATTCTGGGTTCAATAAGTTTCTTGCACGGAAGCTAAAGCCCCAGCCACTTTCCATTGTTTTCTTGAATGCAATATCTAAAGAAGGACGAGCGACTTCAAATACATCTGGTTGTCCACCTTGAGTAACATAAGCCAAACGTTTTCCAAATACATTAAATGTAGTACTGACACTAATTCCTTTTTCTTCAATATCATAATAAACAAATGCATTGGCTACATACGGCGATTGCATAAACATAGAACGAGTAGATTTTCGGTTTGGGTCAGTTGCACGAATAAGCTCTAATTCTCTAGGGTCAATATCTACTTTTGAAGACATAATACTAAGATTCGAACCTACACTAAAACGCTCTAATGCTTTTGTAAAATTCAATCTTTTACGGATTTCAAATTCTAATCCCATAACCGTTGCTGCATCTACATTACGAAACTGAACTTCTCCGTTTGCAGCTTGTGGATTAAATGCTCTTTCGATAGGATTTTGGAAACGCTTATAAAAAGCACTTACTGAAATAATTTCTCCTAAAGCAGGATACGATTCAAAACGCAAATCAATATTATCAATAAGAGTACGCTCCAAGTTTGGATTACCAATCAAGATAAAATCTCCAATAAAGTCAAAACTAGGAAAAGGAGCAAGCTCTCTAAAAGTAGGACGAGCAAGCGTTCTGCCATACGAAGCACGAAGATTTACCTTATCATTCAATTCATAGATAAGATTCAAGGCAGGCAAAATATCGTTTGTTTCTATCTCTCCCACTTCAACATCTGGATTATCACTTGTTGTAGTAATATTTGTTCCTTCGTAACGAAGTCCCATTACCGAACGAAGTTTGCCAGCAATTCTCCAATCTGTCATGGCATACGCAGAAATTACTTCTTGTGTTCCTGTGTAGCTATTTGTAAGCTGAGTGGCATCTATGATAGTCATTCCACGTTGTCCACTTTCTAAAAATCCAACATCTTTCAAAAAGTCATCTGTATCTCCTGTTCTTGTAAAATCATCTAAAACATTAAAACCAGTCAAACGACCATAATCATAACGCTGCTCATTAAAATCTCTTTCTTTCATCAAATATCCACCACCTAATTTTATTTTGCTATCACCAGCTTTTGTTGTGAAAGGAATAGTAACATCAACTTTATTATCCCAGTTTGTTTCCAGCATATCACGGTAATAACGAGAAGGTGCAGGATAAGCAGCAATATTGATATTATAAACACGCTCTTCTCCAGTTTGGATATAATCTCTTGAAAAATAACGCAAATCTGGCTCATCTTGAGTAGATTGAGCTAATGACGAAAGCCATTCAATTTCTATATTTCTTTTTCCTAAAGTATGTTTTCCTTTAAGCTGTGCCGAACCGATAGAACGCTCTAAATATTGAAGAACATTTGTTTGGTAGATATTATTTTCTCCAAAAACCTCTTCACTCCAACGTCCTTCTCTAAAATCAGCTACTTTATCAGAACTTCTGTTATACATTAAATTCAAAGCAATTTTGCTTGTAGGAGCAATTTTGTAAGCCATATTAAGGTTTGCACCTGCCAAAACTGTTTCTGTTCCTTTTTCACTACGCAAATCAAAAGCAGGATTCAACTCTTCACTATCAGCACTTGGAAGATTATAACGTCCTGTAACTCCATCATCAAAATAATTAAAATTTCTTTGGTAAGAAAGTGAAGTAACAAAACCAAAAGGACGACCTAACACATCAATCTGATTACCAATAGCCACCGAATGAAATTGATTCATCATAGGCGATTTGTTTTCAAACCCAAAACCTTCTCCAAACGATTTTGACTCTTCTGCTAACTGCTCTCTATCCGTAGAAAGACCATCGGCTACAATAGATGGAATTTCACGAGTACCATCATCAACACCTAAATAATCTGTTTTTCCACCTTCATAACTCAAAAAATCTTTATTAAAACTTGCTTGGTCATTAAAACCAAAAGAAGAGTTCCATTGAAAAGTAAATCTATCTGGAAAATCTTTAGTAACTAAATTTACATTCCCACCTGCAAACTCGCCTGAAAGCTCTGGAGAAAATGTTTTTGAAACAACAATATTATCAATCAAATTACTTGGAAATAAATCCATTTGCACTGAATTTCTATTTGGGTCAAGACTAGGAAGATTTGCTCCGTTTAAAGTTGTTTTGCTATAACGGTCGCCTAATCCACGTACATATACATATTTTCCACCTTCTACCGAAACGCCTGTTACTCTTGTAATGGCTGCTGCTGCATCTCTATCTCCCGAACGAGCAATTTGTTCAGATGCTAGACCGTCTTGTACAACACCTGATTTTTTTTGTGCTGCCAAAACTGCCGTTGTAGAGGCTGTTTCTGCTTTTGAGCTTACTACTACAGCATCTAAAATAGCCGTATCTTCTCCTAAAACGGCATCAATTACGGTTACTTCGCCTGCTTTTACTTCTACGCCTGTGATTGTTTTTGATTGATAAGAAACAAAAGAAACTTGAAGGTCATACGTTCCTGCTTCTACTGAAATTGAATATTTTCCATCTAAATCGGCTGCCGAACCTGTTGTTGTGCCTACGATTACGACGGTAGCTCCGATGAGTTCTTCTCCATTACCTGCATCTTTGATTGAGCCTCTGATTGTACCCTTTGTAGATTGGGCTGATGAGTAAGAGAAAGTAGCAAATACAAGAAATATACTTGCAAGTAGAGTTAGTAAATTGATTTTCATTACTTATTTATTGTTAGTTTGTCGTTGGTGAGGACACCAACAACGGCAAAGATTGAATTACTTATTTTTTTAATGAAGTTTTATATTGCGTTAAAAAGCAATTTGAAACAATATAAAAGCAGCTACTTTTTATGAGTAGCTGCTTTTAGTATTCAGCGTACTAGACGCTATTTTTTATTGAATAAATCCTTCTGTCGCTGTCCATCCTGCATACCAAGGTGTAGAACCTACTGCAAATGCACCTCTATATGAAGTATTTGTAAAGAAAGAATTTGTAGGAGTAGAAGTTGCTCCACCTGCTTCCGAAGGAACAAGGTTGCTACGAGATAATCCTAAAGTACCTACTGTATTTCCGTTTGCAGCAAAAGAAGCTAATACATCAGCTTGAGCAGCAACTAACTCAGCATCTGTTGGTTCTTTTCCTTCTACTGTTGCAATAGCAAATATTTCAGCAGCATCATTACCAGCAACATCAACAAAAGTATTGTTCATCAATTTTAATTCTCCAGCTTGGAAACGCTTATAGCTACTTTCACCACTTGCTAAGAATTCAATATCAATACCTTTACCCCAGCTTACAAAAACGCTATTGTGATATTCTCCACCTGCATTATCACGGAAAGTAAGCGCACGGTTTCCATCATTTGCTACAACAGCACCTACCGAGGTAATATTAAAAAATTGAGGAAGAGCGTAAGGAGTTCCATCTTCTGGGTCTGTACCACCGTCATGCTCACCACCACGGTCGCCAAGGTCTGGACGTTGATAGATAAGTCCGAATTGTACGTTTCCACGGAAACCTTCATCGTAATCAAAATTATCATCGCCACAAGCTGCTGCAACAAGATATTTTGCGTTTACAGTTCCACCGAACCACTCAAAAGCATCATCTTTGTTTGCATAAACTTCAATGTATTCTACTGTTGTTCCAGTACCTACACCACCAAAAGTAACACCATTGATTTCGTTACCTGCACCAATATCAGAACCACCATGACGAACAGAAATATAACGATAAACACCAGAGTTATCAGCATCATCAGTTCCACCATAAAGACCACGAGTTTCAGTAGTTGGGATACCTTCAATAGCAGATTCACCTGGAGTTGAGTTCAGACCAGCTTTTCCTAAGATGATAAGACCACCCCAAAGACCACTTTCGTCTGCACCAAGATTTCCGTTTAAGTTATCAGCTTCTGCTGTAAAAATAATAGGTGTAGTAGCTGTACCTTCAGCGATAACTTTACCACCACGAGCAACAACTAAAGCAGCAGCATTTTCGCCTTGTCCTGTGCTACCTTTGATTACTGCACCTGCTTCAATAGTAAGTGTTTGTCCCTCATTTACAAAAATAAAACCATCAAGAATCCAAACATTATTTGCAGTCCAAGTAACAGCCACATCTCCAATACCTTCTGTGCTTGGTGCAATACGGAAACCTGTAAGACCTGTTGCAGCATCAGTTGTAGCTGTATAGTTAGATGCAGGTGGATTGTTTGTGTTTCCTCCTCCATCTCCACCACCATCGCCTTGTTCTGCAACTGTGATTGTTTGAGTTGATGAGTTACTTCCTTCACTGTTTGTAGCTGTAAGAGTTACCTCAACACTACCAGCAGTAGTAAATGTAAATGTTGGACTTGTTTCTGTTGAAGAGAAAGGATCAGAATTAACTGCTACACCTGTGGCAGACCATGTATAAGAATCTGCATCTTTACTTGTGTTTGTAAAAGTTACTGTTTCGCCAACTTGAGGACTTGCAGGGCTAAATGTAAAACTAGCCTCTGGCATTTTTTTGTCGTCTTCATCATCTTTACAGCTTACTAATACAAGGGCTGCAAATAGAAAAATAAATGCTAATTGAAAGAAATTTTGTAATTTCATTTTGATTAATGTTAATCTTAGTGAATTGATTTTGAGCAATTTAGAACAAATTCTAAGTTGTTTTTTTAGTAGTTGTTCGAAAGGTTTTTTGTTTCGTTTTCTTTAACTTGCTGCAAAGGAACAATCTTATCTTTACTACTAAATTGCTTCAATATTAACATTGAGTTACGTAACAAACAATTCACATTGAATTTACAAAGAGGCTTTATAAGTTATCTACTAGGAGCTATATTATTACTTTCAAAGGTAACTTATTCAAGTAGAATAGTATAAAATCTCTTCTCCTTCCACACTTCTTTTATCTATAAAGTGTAAACCTATTTTTAAGAGTATTTTTTGAGAAGCCAAATTTTCTTCTGTCGTAAAAGCTACTATTTCTTTAAGATGCAGTTTATTTTTTCCATATTCAAAAACTGCCTGAGCAGCTTCACTTACATATCCTTTTCCTTCGTAGTTTGGTAAAATAGCATATCCAATGTCTGGAAAATCTAAATAATCACGTTTTAAAAAACCAACTGCTCCAATAGCTTCATTACTTTTTTTTAAGCTCATTTTATAGAACCCAAAGTCATTTTTTGTGTAATTATCTATTAAAGACTCTTGTACATACTTCCTTGCATCTTCTAATGACTTGATATTTCTGTCTCCAATAAATTCTAGCCAATTGGGACTGTTTAATAATTCAAGAAAAAAAGAAGCATCATTCAAGTTAGCTTCTTCTATAAGTAATCTTTCTGTTTCTAGAATTTTCATATTTTTTGGTAAATAGTGTTTTATTCTGAATTTGTAGCAAAGTTAAATACAAAATACCAAGTTTGGTTGCTTTCTCAAAATAATACCCAAACTTGTCCAAAAATAGTACTTTTGTCTCTTTTCTCTCACAAATAAAAATTATCTTTTGTAATTTGCTACATATGCCAAATATAGTGTAATCCTAAAAAAAGGGGCTTTTTTTCTTAAAAATCACTCGTAATTGTACTATTTTGTTAAAAATTATACTTTTTTTTAAAGTGCTGTTAATGGGAGTAATAAAAAATCAGTTATTTAAAATGTAATTTTTCTAAGAAAATGTCAGTTTTTGTAACTGCTTGTTTTACAGCGTTTTAAGATTCATTACCTTTGTATTCCCATTAATCAAGAAAACAACATTTTTTTCCCCTTAAATTTTACTCTTATGGCAACTGCTACTCTTACACAAAAACAGATAAAGAAAGAAACAACAATACCTACTTCTATCATTCCCCAAAAAATGAATTTGCGTATTCGTGTGCTGCATGCAATGGATTATCCTGAAATTGCACAAGAGTGTCAAGCTAAACATACTAAAGTATTGGAAGAGTTTGGTTTAGCTAAAGATATTGACTCTTCTAAATCAAAATGGTGGGAGAACTCTTGTTCATACCTATTTATTGTAGAGGATATGGATACAGAAGTTAATAACATAACAGGATTTAGAGAGGTTGGTGCTAGTATGAGGTTAGATAAAGTAGATGATTCTCACTCTATTCCTGTTGAGTCTGCTATTCCTAGTATTACTTCTCGTGTACATGAATATAATTATATACTTGGGGAACTTTGTGGCTTATGGGTGGATAAAAAGTTTAGTGAAAGAAGACTAGCTACTCATTTATTTCGTAGTGTAATAGTTTTTTCTTCTAAACTTGGAATAAAAAATTTATTAGCCATGCCTCCAAAGCATACTAAAGTTTTTTTTGATAGCCTAGGGTTTCAAGTAGTTGATGATATTGGTAATCATGGTGAAATTAACTACCCTCCTAAAACCAACTATGTATCTACATTGATGCAAATAGAAGACTCTTCTAATCTAGATACTTTGCCACAAGAAGAAAAAGAGTTCATTCTTTGGCTTAGAAGTCATCCTAAACAGTTTTTTTCAGAAGAATATAAGAATGAAAAAACTGGTATTACTAGAGAAACTAATATTATATATGATTTACGAATGATGTAACACTTTTTAAATTTAATTTTTGATTTAGCCTTTCATGATGTATATTGTGAAAGGTTTTTTTTTATTAAAAATAATTTTTCAGAATGCAAGAATTTATCAATCAATGTAAATCTATTTTGGGAGAAGAAAATATAGAGCTTGCAACAACAACTGGTGATTTGTTACGTAAAGCTACTTTTGAATTTTCTACACAGATAAAAGCTGTATTATATCCTACTTCTACAAATCAATTATCAAAATGTCTCAAATATGCTAACTTATACAAAACTTCTGTATATGTAGTGAGTAGGGGAAATAATATTGGTTTAGGCTCATCTCTTCCTCCTAGTGAAGATAGTATCTTGATAGATTTATCAAAGATGAATAAAATCATAGATTTTAGTGAGGAAATGGCATATATTACTGTAGAAGCTGGAGTTTCTTTTCAACAAGTTTTTGAATACTTAGAAAATAGTTACAGTAATCTTATGATGGATAGTATTGGTTCTACACCACAAGCAAGTATTGTAGGAAATACAGCTGAACGAGGTCATGGTATGGGAATGTATGCTGATAGATTTATTAATGTTTGTGGTTTTGAAGTAGTTTTGCCTACTGGAGAAATTATAAAGACAGGATATAATGCTTACCAAGAAAATAATAAGATAGCACCTCTTGCAAAAGGAGGAATAGGAGCAAGTCTTGATGGTTTGTTTACTCAGTCTAATTTAGGAGTGATTACAAAACTTACTTTTTGGCTAAAACCTAAATCTGATTTCTTCCAAACTTTTTATTTTGAAGTGGCATCTGATAAAGAATGTGGAACTATAGCAGAAATTTGGAAAGATTTACGGTTAAGAGGAATACAGGCTTCTTTAAGAATATTTAGTGATACAAGACTAATAGCTCTTAACACACAAAAGCCAACTGATTTAGAATGGTCAGAAGAAATAAGAAAAGATCTTAGAGAATCTATTGGAGTGGGAAATAAGTGGATAGGTTTTGGAGGGATTTATTCACTTAGTAAGCTACATGCCAAAGCTGATAGAAAAATAATTAGGAAATCTATTGGAAGTGTCACAAAAAATTTAGTATTTTACGATAAAAATAGTGCAATAAAAGCTAAAACAGATGAAGAGAAAGAAAAAGTTGATTTTTTCTATGATATATCTGTACTAAGAGGTTATGTTTCAGACAAACCATTAGATATGTGTTATTGGAGAAAACCTCAAAAGTTTGCACAAAAAACAAATGTTCATCAAGACTTGTGTGGTGTATTATGGTATTGTCCTATTATACCTCAAACACAGAAAGATGTACAAAGAGCAATAGATATTGTAGAATCAACTAGCTTGAAATATAATTTAGAACCTAATGTTGGTTTTTTATTTGTTTCAGAGAGAGCAATAGACATCACAGGTGCTATTTGTTATGACAGAGAACAAATAGGAGAAGAAGAAAGAGCCATGCAATGCCATAACGAAATTATGGAAACATTTATTTCAGAAGGTTATGCTCCTTATAGACTAGGTATTCAGTCTATGGATTTGATTAACAAGTTAAATTTAGAAAATCTAGCTTTTCTTCAGAGATTAAAAAAGAATATAGATCCAAATAATATTTTATCCAAAAATAGATATATTATATAATTTCAGACCTTTTGTATATATGAAACTAAAATACATAATAGCAGTATTAATTTACTTCATTTCTTATTCTATTTATTCACAGAACACAGTTGTTTTTGCTGATGATACTGAATTGATAGAACTGGATGGAAGGAAAGTTACATTTTTTGAGGATAAAAAGCATTCTTATACATTAGAGAGTATTCTTGCTCAATCAGATACTTTATTCAAAAAAGTCGAACAAGATATTCCTAACTTTGCAAATACAACTTCTACTATTTGGGGAAAGTTTACTATAAAAAGTACAAAAGATAATGAATTATTATTTGAGATTGCCAATCCTTTGCTAGATAGTTTAGTTTTTTTCTATCCTACTTCTGATACTAATTATGATAAATTACAGTTAGGTGCAAAACAAGTTTTCTATGCTCGTTCTGTACAACTTAATAATTTTGTCATTCCACTTGGGTTTGATAATAAGAATCAGACCAAGACTTTTTATTTCAAGATCAATAGTGAATATCCTATTGAGCTACCTATGAAAATAGCTACTCATCAAAAAATTACCGAAACAAATCATGTATATGATGTTTTATATGGAATTTATTTTGGTTTTTTGATAGTAATGATTCTTTACAATTTTTTTATATTTATATCTACTAGAGATAAAACATATTTGTTATACATAACGTATGTGAGTTTTTTGTTGTTGTTGTATAGTAATTTTAAAGGTTATGCCTTTGAGTTTATTTGGGGTAATTTTCCAATTATAAATTACTATATTCCTACTATTGTTGCATTCACTTGTATATTTATGTTACTGTTTGCAATGAGTTTCTTGAATGTGCAAAAGCAATTTAAGAAAACATATATTACTGCTTATGTTTTGATAGGAGTTTTTATAATTGCTATTATTATTAATTTTCTAGGAATATATTCTATAAGTGCTCCTCTAGCCCAGATATTTTCTTTGCTTATTGCTCCTTATTTATTGTTTCTATCTTTTTACACTTATTTTAAAGGGGTAAAAATAGCTCGTTTCTTTATATTAGCATGGTTTCTTTATTTGGTAGGAATCATAGGTTTCATGTCGCAAGTTCTAGGAATATTACCTTCTACTCCACTTACTCAAAACTCTGCAATTATAGGCTCTGCTATAGAAGTAGTATTATTATCTTTTGCTCTTGCAGATAGAATCAATGTTTATAAAAGACAAAAAGAAGAAGCACAGAAAGAGGCATTAGAAAAAACAATAGCACATGAAAAATTAGTAGTAGAACAGAATAAAGTATTAGAAATAAAAGTCAAAGAAGCTACCGAAGAGTTAAGTATTTCTAATGAAGAACTTAATTCTACCAATGAAGAACTCAATGCTATGCTAGAAACGGTTCAGCAGCAAAAAAATACTATTGAGCAGCGTTCGGCAGAAATAGAGTCTATTAATGAAGAAGTCAAGGCTACGAATGAAGAACTTAATACTACCAATGAAGAGCTATATTCTACCGTAGAAACCGTAAAAAAACAAAATAAACTCATTGCAGAAGCCAATAGAAGTATTACAGATAGTTTGCGTTATGCACAGACTATTCAAGATGCTATTTTGCCTTTTGAAGAAAGAATGGATAGTCACTTGAAAGATTATTTTACCTTCTATCGTCCGAAAGATATTGTTTCGGGAGATTTTTATTGGCTGACAGACCTTAAAGGAAAAATTTATCTTGCTGTGGCAGATTGTACAGGACACGGTGTACCAGGGGCATTTATGTCTATGATTGGTTCGGCTGCGCTTGATGCACTTGTTGATAGAAATGAATTAGAAGCTCCAGATGAGATTTTGGCAGAGCTTCATCTTACTATTCAAAAAGCTCTAAAACAAGAAAATAGTACCAATGACGACGGAATGGATGTTGGTTTGTGTGTATTAGAGTATTTACCAAATGGAGGATGCAAAATTCTTTTCTCTGGCGCAAAACGTCCTTTATATCACTATAAAAAATCTAAACAAGAACTTTTAGAAATAAGAGGAACACGCCAAAGTATAGGAGGGTATTCCAAAAAAGAAAGAAGAGATTTTGAAGTAAATGAGCTTATTTTGGAAGAAGGAGATAGCTTCTATTTATGTAGTGATGGGTATGCAGACCAAAATGATGAAAAAGATTTAAAATTTGGTTCTCATAATCTCAAAAAATTAATGCACGATATTGCACCTCTCTCAATGAAAGAACAAGGAAATATTATCAAACAAAAGTTTGATGAACATAAAGGCGAAGAAGCGCAACGTGATGATATTGCTGTTATTGGTGTGCGTATTTCGTAAGTTTGTAGTTATAAATAATTGATTGAATAGTGAGCCTCTCAAAGGGTTCACTATTTTTTTTCAAAACACAAAGCAAATCTATAAAGTTGATTGATAGATAACTTTATATTTACTTATTTTACAAAGTATTCTCACATCACTTCTCTAAATAACGTGACCTCGGTATTCTATTCTTGCTTTATGTTCCTGTCAGACACTTCAGAGTGTCAGACAGCTATGTTGGTCTAAATTGTCTGACACCTTGAAGGTGTACTGACAAGATAGTTCGCAAATCAGCTAATAAAGAAGTATAGACTGATAAATACATAAATTATAATACCGAGCGTTAAAGAACAACACAAACACTATCATTCTATATTTTCACCTCAAAATTCCTTATTCTACATTGAAGCCTACTTACTTTTTACTTGCATCTATAATTTACTTTTTCTTTTCTCCTTTTAGTTTTGCCCAAAAACGAGGAGATTATATGTATCCCATTAATCCAAATACAACCAACTCACTCTCAGGTGGAATGGCAGAATTACGTTCCAACCATTTTCACATGGGAATTGATGTTCGTACTAATAACCGAATTGGTTTGCCAGTTCATGCAGCAGCCGACGGCTATGTTGCTCGTGTAAAAGTAAAAGCTACTGGGTATGGAAATGCTATTTATATTAAACATAAAAATGGAACAACAACACTTTATGGACATTTGAGTGAGTTTAATAAAGAAATTGCTGCTTATGTCAGAAAAATTCAATATCAAAGAGAGAGTTTTACTGTTGATTTATATCTTTCGCCCTCTCAATTTCCTGTCAAAAAAGGAGAAATTGTAGCTCTTTCTGGAAATAGTGGTTCGTCTGGAGGTCCTCATGTACATTTCGAAATTCGTGATAAAGCAGAACGAGCTTTGAATCCTTTGGACTATGGCTTTGATGAAATAAAAGACCATGTTGCGCCTATTATGGACAGAGTGGCTTTTATTCCTTTAGAAAAAAATGCAATGATAAAAGGAGAATATAATAGAGAAATTGTAGGAGCATATTCGACAGGAAAAAATAAATATGGACTTAGAATCCCAAAAATGACAGCTTATGGTTTGATAGGATTAGAAATTGATGCAAAAGATAAAGCTGATGGTGTTTATTTTAGTTATGGAATGGATGAGATAGAAGTTTTTGTCAATGAAAAACAGACATTTAAAGCGCATTTTGATAGAATTTCATTTGCCAATCAAAGACACATGAATAATTATATGAATTATGAATATTATGTCAAAACAAGAAAACGATATAGAAGATGTTATGTGCCTGATGGTGGAGAAGGCTTACATTTTTATGCAGCTTCCAAGAATAATGGAAAGTTATTTATAGAAGATGGAAAAACCTATCAAGTCAGAATCAGAATGACAGATGCCTATGGAAATGAATCAAATACAGAATTTGAAATTATAGGAGATAAAAATCAAAAAGCAGTTAAAAGTTATCCTGTGAAACTCAATGACTATAAAATTGAAGAAAATTATATGATATTTAATGGACTTACTACTGACCAAAAGCAAGAAGCTGAAGTTTGTGTAGATTATTTAGCTTATAAAATCAAGCCTCAATTTGAAGTGGGAAGTACAGCAACATTTTTTTGGGACTTACGAATAGGGTTACCTGATTCTTTGATTTTGCCTAATGGAACAACAATTTATCCCAATATTATGGCACAAGTTCCTTCAAAAACATCTTTTTCATTTTATCATAAAGACTTCGATATTTATTTTCCAAATGGTGCATTGTATGATACTACTTACTTAGCTTTTCAAACAAAAGAGAAGAGTTCAGATAACGATGATTTTGTAATTGATCATACTGATTTGGCTCTTCAAAAATCAATTACAATAAAATTAAAACCTCAAAACCCAAGTTCTATCAAAAACAAATCAAAAGTTCATGCTTATTCTGTCTATGGTAAAAGTTTGGGTTTTGCTGGTGGAAAATGGAAGGGGAATATCTTTGAGTTTAAGACACGTAACTTGGGAACATTCCGTTTGGTAGAAGATATTGAAAGACCAACTATCAAAGTAACTAGCAAAAACTCACAAAGTATCAAATGTAAAATTTCTGATAATCGTTCAGGAATAGATTCTTTTCGTGCTACTATTGATGGAAAATGGCTTTTGATGAATTATGATAAAAAACGGAATACAATTTCTTCCGAAATGTCTGACCAAATGAAAGATTTGAAAGGAGAGTTTGTATTGACAGTAATAGATAATGCAGGAAATAAAGAGGTTTATACAACTACAATTTATTAATTTCAATCAAACAGTTGTTGGTGTTTTAGTATAGCGACACCAACAACAACATTTAGAAAACGGTTTGATATTTTTTTTATTTCCAATGTTTCACAAAGGCAGTTCTCCACATAAAAAAGCGAATAGAACAATACAAAGGTGCTAAGATAAATCCTGCTATCGAACCAAAAAATATCACACAAAAAATTAAGAATTTGGTCAGAATCTGTACTCCGACTGCTTTTATTGTAGGAATTTGTCTTTTAAGTGGTGCAAAAACATATAAATTCGCTCCCAAAACAGCAATTGCAATTCCCAAAATTGGAATAAAACCAAGTCCGATGCTCAAAGGAAGCCAAAGTGCATAGCGTTTTTGTACAAATCGGATATAGGCTTTTCTATTTTCTGAACTATTCAGAATATGCTCTTTTCTACACGTTGGACATACTTTTTTATTTGTTTTTTCGGCACAATATCCACATCGTTCTTGGGTCAGCAGGTTTAGTGTATGTTTTTTTCTAACATTGGTCTCATTGCTTATTTGTTCTTCTTTTTTCTGTCCTAAAAAACCTATTTTATAAATTTCATTTTGTGGAATATGACAGTTGCTACATTCTAAAGCAAAAGGAGGATTTTTGTGCTGACAAGATGAACAAGTAATTTTTTGTTTTTCTTCATTTGCTTTGATTTTTCGTTGCCATAAATAAAGAATGCCTACTACAACTCCAAAGAAAATCACAGCTCCTATTCCAAAAAATAATAGTAAAAAGAAACCAAAGAAAACAAATGTATCTTCAATGCTAGAAAAAATAAAATTAAGAAAAAGGTCGCCATCACCATCAATCTCTAAAAGCCATTGTTGTATGGAAGCTCTCAAAATTGTCAGTCCATAAACAGCTCCAGCCGTAAAGAAAATCATGACATATTCTCCCATCCCAGCTTGATAAATTCCTTGCATAATTGCTTCCGAATCACTATCCACTACACCCAAAAGCATTATTGAGTAAATAATTGGTTTCAAAAAAGGTTCTGCTTGTAACCAAAGAGCTTTTATATCTGTATTTTTATCTGCCAATATTTCTAGCACAGCCAAAATACCAAGGACAATAATAACTGGGGTTTTTGTAATAAAAAGGTCAGCAGAAGGAGCATCAATTTCTGAAAAAGAGAAGAGATTGGGAAACCTAAAAAGTAATGAAGTCAGAAAAGCAGGCAAAAAAGCACGAGAAGCAAAAAGTGGAATAGTTCCGATGGCGTGTAAAAGAACGGCTAAACTCATAGTAAAGTAAGAAATGTAAAGTATGAGGTAAGAAGGAAAATACAATTATAATGAATTGTAGAGAAATGATGTATCTTTTCCTAAAATACTAAAAAAAAACAATCTAATTTGATATTTATCAAAAACCTTGTATCAGATATTTTACTTTGTGTTTTTTTGAACAATATAATTATTTTATTGTTATAATAGAGTATAATAATCAATATAACTATATTGATTCCATTTTTTAATCTTAATTTTTATACTATGAATCGTAACAAAATAATAGAACTTGCCTCAAAAGAATTTAAAAATTGTGTTAGTATTTATATTCCTACTCACCAAAAAGGACACGAAGTAAAAGAAGGACACGACAAAATTAATCTAAAAAATCAAATTAAAGAAGCTGAACAAAAACTTGTTCGAAAAGGACTTTTAGAAAACGAAATTAAAGAGCTTTTAAAACCTGTTTACAATCTTTTAGAAGATAGCAATTTTTGGTCAAATCAAAAGCAAGGATTAGGTATTTTTGTGGGAGATAATTTTTTCAAAACTATTTCCATTCCTTATGAAGTAGAAGCTCATGCTGTCGTAAATGGGCGCATGCATGTAAAGGAGCTTATGAAAGAAATGGAAGATAATAATAAAATGTATTATATCTTGCGTCTTTCTCAACACAAACCTGCTGCTTTTATGGTTTCCAATGGACGTATTTCGCCTATTGTTTGTGATATGCCACAGGATATTAGTGAAGTTACTAAGTTTTATGAAGTCGAAAAAGAGGTGCAAGGTCGTCCTTATACAGGAAATGCAACTCACGCAAATGCACCAATAGAAGACCGAGAAAAAGAGTTTGTTTTGGAGTTTTTTAGAAAAATAGATGATGCCATTCGCCCAGCTATTAATACAGGTGGAAGTTATGTTCCTTTGGTTTTGGTAGGTGATGAACGTATGCATGCTATTTATGAAGAAGCTAATACATATCCAAATTTGATTGCACATCAGTTTACCAAAAACTTTGATAATCATTCAGAAAAAGAAATTTTTGATGCTGTCAATCCTACTATTTCACTTCGTTTTTCAGAAGATAGAAATAAGAAAATGGAACAATATAATTCTAAAACAAAACCAACCGTTTCAGAAATTGCTGATGTGGTAGAAGCAGCCTATGAAGGTCGTGTAGATACGCTTTTTGTGGGAAAAGGACACCGTTGGGGAGAATTTGATAAAGAAAACTACAAAGTCAGAACCAATCAAGGTAGTGAATGTCTTTATAATGAAGCTGCTTTTTATACACTCAAAAATGGAGGAAAAGTCTTTGTAGATGATGCCGAAAAAGTAATGGGGGGACAAAAAGAAATTGCAGCTCTTTTAAGAAACTAATTTTTTCTCAAAAATAAGATAAACCATATTACCAAACATTTTTCAAATAATAGGTCAGTCCCAAACAGTAGACCATCTACTGAAGCTAAAAGTAAAAAAAAATGACTAACAAATAGTCTGTTCTATGAGACTGACCTACTGAAATTATTAAAAAAGTCTAGTAGTATGAAGGTTTAGATATATTATGATATGAGTCAGACAGTCTTTAGATTGTCTGATTTTTTGCTTGTTAGATTATTAGTTGCAATTTTTTTAAACAGTTTAAAAACTCACATAGTTCTAACTTTTGCTTTATTGTGCTAGTTTTCAAAATAAATCTCAGTATAAAAATCAATCACTAATAGTATTTAAATCATGAACTCATCAAACTCTTCTCTCACACAAAAATTCAATGATTATTTATCAGATTCACTGTCAGAAAAAGACAAAATTGCTTTTGAAGAAAAACTAGAAAAAGATAAAGAACTAGCAGAATCTTTCAAAAAACATAAGCAAATTTTGGAAGGAATGACAGGTGCTAGACGTGCTTATTTTCAACTTTATAGAGATATTGAAGGCGAACAACCTTTCTCAAAACCCAACCAAAGAATTGCACCTTGGTATGTTTGGATGCTTATACTTTTAGTTTTGGGAATGGCAGCTTGGGCAGTTTTTAAATTATTCTAAATAAACTAAATTCCGTTAAAAATACTGTATTATTCAAATTTCAAATAAGACTTTTTTATATTGTAACAGAATAAAAATCAAAACGTATCACAGACTTCCTAGTCTGTGTGAATAAATGCTATGAGAATAATAGATACTGACAAATGGAGTGAAATAATTGATACACTTTTTAGGCATAAACTTCGAACTTCACTAACTGCTTTGGGCGTTGGTTGGGGGATTTTTATGCTTGTTTTGCTTTTGGGAGCAGGAAAAGGACTGCAAAATGGCGTAGAACATAATTTTAGAGATGACGCTGTAAATAGTTTATGGCTTTATGATGGACAAACTTCAATAGCTTATAAAGGAATGCCTGTTGGTCGTCAGATCCAATTCAAAAATCAAGATTATGATGCCTTAGCAAATATAGATGGAATAGAATATAAAACAGGAAGATTTTATTTGAGAGGAGATTTTATTACAAGATATAAAGACAAAAGTTCATCTTATAATACTCGTTGTGTCCATCCAGACCACAAATATCTAGAAAATACATTGATGGATAATGGTCGTTTTATTAATCAAACTGATTTAGATAAAAAAAGGAAAGTAGTTGTTATTGGAAAATTAGTTGCTGAAGAACTGTTTAAAGAATTTAAAGACAACGAAAAAATTCCAATAGGAAAGTGGATTAGTATTGGAGATATTCCTTTTCAAGTAGTAGGAGTTTTTTCTGATAATGGGAATGAAAGAGAGATGCAATATATGTATTTACCCATCACAACTGCACAACTTGCTTTCAATGGAAAAGATAAAATTAATCAATTAATGATTACAGTAGGCAATGCTTCTGTGGAAGAATCGAATGCGATTGGAAAAGCAATTCAAAAAGATTTTGCAGCTCGTCATAAATTTTCACCTGAGGATGATAGAGCTGTTAGAGTACGCAATAATGTAGAAGAGTTTGAAAAATTTCAGATGCTTTTTCTGTTTATTCGTGGTTTTGTTTGGGTAGTTAGTCTAATGACTATTTTGGCAGGAATTATTGGAGTAAGTAATATTATGCTCATCATTGTAAAAGAACGCACAAAAGAAATTGGAGTAAGAAAAGCTCTTGGTGCAACACCTTATTCTATTGTTAGTTTGATTGTAAGTGAAGCAATTGTAATTACTTCAGTAGCTGGATTTTTTGGACTTACTTTAGGAGTTGCTGCTATTATGGGAATGAAAATGCTTGTAGGAGATGGAGGAGGAGATGATTCTTTTTTCAGAAATCCAGAAGTAGATTTATATGTAGTTTTGGTAGCTATCGGATTGCTTGTAATTTCAGGAGCTTTAGCTGGTTTTTTTCCTGCTTATAAAGCTGCCAAAATTGCACCTATTGTAGCTTTGAGAGCAGATTAATACAAAGTCAGAAGTATGAGTTAGATTTAAGAAGTAATACAAAATAAGAAATCACATTTACCTCTGACTTCTTAACTTTATTAAAGTCTTATTCCTAAAAGAGTGATATCATCTCTTTGTTCAACATATTGTTGATGTCTATTGAGTTCTTCTTTCAAAAACTCTCCTTGTTTATCCATTGTTTGTGGAGCTATTTGTTCTAGCCAAGTAAGTAGTTGCATTGTTCCTATTTTCTTTTGACGTGGAGAAGCCTGATCAACATATCCATCAGTAGTAAAATAAAGTGTATCACCTTCATTAAGCCAAATTTCTTCTTGCTCAAATGGTTTGTCATTTTTACTTCTTCCTCCGATCGTTTTTCTAGTTCCTTTCAGTTGATGTAATACATCTTCACTTACATAATAAAGAGGACGTTTTGCACCTGCAAAAACTACTTTGTAGCGATTTATTTCTTCCAAATGCTCAATAGAACACAGACATACATCCATTCCATCGTCATTATTATAAATGTCTTGTTTTAAGGCTTTTTTGATTCCGATATGAAGGTTATCTAAAATTTCTGATGGTTCTTGGGTTTTGGAAAGAATTTGATTGAGTTGCATAGTTCCGATAAGTGACATAAATGCCCCTGGTACGCCATGTCCTGTACAATCAATTACGCCAACAAACGTTTTGTTTTCGTATTCTTCTACCCAAAAGAAATCTCCTGAAACAAAGTCTTTTGGTTTATAAAGTAAAAAATGTTCTTTAAAAATACGCTTAAAACGACGCTCTCCAGGTAAAATTACACCTTGAATATCTCTTGCATAACGCAATGAATCTGTAATTTGTAAATTCTTTCTATCAATCTCATCTTTAGCTAATTGAATAGTCTGATAGGCATCATAATTCGAAAGTGCAATCGTAATATAGGCTGCCAAACTCTCCAAAATACGGTAATGATTACGAGAATACGCATTTTTGAGTGGACTTTGTACCGTAATTACACCTAATAATTTTTCTTCTTGAATCAAAGGATAATAGATAATAGAATTTCGTTCTTCTACCAAAACACCACGAGCTTTTTCTTCTAAATATTGAGAATACTCTTCATCAAAATCAGTAATAAAGACAGGTTTTTTATTTCTTGCACACCACGTAGAAAGTCGGTCATCATTAATAGGAGTTTCTCTATACGGAACCATTTCGCCTTCTTTATAGAAATGACTAAAACCTATCATTTCACGTTCTGCATTATAGGTTCCGATGCCAAAAACAGTAGCATCCATCATTTCATCGACATGTTTATAAACTGTATTTATAATCACTCCAATATCTAAAGAAGCTGTAATATCTCGTCCAATATCACTCAAAAGATTAATATCTTGATAGGCTTTTCGGAGTTCTCCTTGCTGTCCTTTGAGATTATCATTTGCCTTTTCAATTTGTTCTTTTTGTCGTGTAACCTCTTCTTGTTGTGTAACGAGTTCCATATTTATTTTGGTAATTTCTCGTGTACGTTCGGCTACTTCTTTTTCTAACTTTGTCTTTTGCTCTTCTATCAAAGCTCGGTTTTCTTCGTTTCGGCGTTCTATCTCTGTACGAAGGTAATTTACTCGGTCAGCCAATCCTAAAGAAACAAATAAACCCAAAAGAATATCAGCTACTTGAGAAGCATGCATGGTAAAATAACTTCTAGGAATAAACTCTAATTGAGCTAAAGCAAAAATCAAAATGCCTCCAAAATAAACAACATTAGCAGCTAGTAAGAAAGATGCAGGACGATGTTTGAATTTTATTACCACTCCTATATTAATAACCAAAGCAATCGTAATAGTAAATACAAGTAAAAATACCATCCATTGCATTTTGTATAAATCTACAAAAGTGAGTGCAAATATGACTAAACAAAGACCAGCGATACCAATAAAAAACTTATCCCAAAAAGGAGCTACCTTCTTTAGATTTAGGAAACTTCTAAAAAATAAGGTATAAAAAAACCAAAGAAGAGCTGTAATAGGAACAGTCAATAACCAGTTTAGAGTAGGGTTATTAGGAATAAAAAACTCTATCAAATACTCTTCAAAAATCATGTTGAGGATGGCTGCCATAAATAACAAACCAACATAATACAAATAACGCTTATCATTAAAAAGAAAAGAAACAAACAAACTATTTAGAGCCAAAAGTACCATTGCTCCTAAATAAAAGCCTTGATAATAACGACGTTCTTTCGAAAGTTCAATACCACGAGCCAAATCCTCTATGGTTAGATGTTCTAATGTATTGAGAAGCTGTTTGTTTTGTTTGGCAAATGTTGTACGATGTTCTATACGAAGAAAAAAAGTTTTGGACTCGAATCTATCCAAAGTAACCACAAAACAAGCCGAACGATCAATTTTTATATTTCTACTATGATGAGGAAAAATAATTCCATCCTCACTTCGTATATAACTAATGCCATTGGTAGTAGGTGTATAAAGATAAGCTACTTCTGCATCTTTTGCTTTTAGAAGATATAGTTTACGAGAAGCAAATGTATTTTTTAATGTAAAACGAACCCAGTAAATATCAATATCATCTCCATAAACAGGCTTTACATCTTTATAAAGTCTAAAGTCTTTTACTTTGTCAGTTCTGCTTACGTCATCTATGGTATATGTCCCTTCTGAGTCTGGAAGAACAAATACATCTTCGCCTAACGGATAAACTTTAGTCGAATCATTCAAATCAAAAACCTGTGCTTGAACTGAAAAGGATAACAAAAAACTACCTAAAAAAAGTAAGCAAAAGCAAAAAACCTTCAAAAATGAAGTATTTTTGAAGTTAAAATTGAATGAAGAATAATTTTTTCTAAAAAAATGATTTGGCAAAATGAGTGTATTTAGCCTTAAAAATGATAAATAAAACAATATAAAAAATATACTTATTTGAAAAGAACTATCAAAATAGAAGTTTTTAAGGTAACAAAACTACTTCTTATAAAATAGTTCTTTTGGATTTTTCTTATTGTAAACCTAGCCAAAAGATACTAACTTTTTTGATTTATTACCAAACTTATTTTCAAGTTTAGCAGAATCATATAGTTTAGTTATGGTTTATAAATTTACAAAAAATGCTCTTTTTAAATTGAATATCTTAAATTTAAGGAAAAATTAGATCATTTTCTATTATTTTTTTGTATTAATTTCGCTATTTCTACCAACGACTACTTTATTTCTATGAATGAGAGTTTGGGTATTTTCAATAAGACATAAAGTAACTATTTTGATTAGCATTAAAAATGCTTTTAATGATTCTTTTTTAAAGAAAAATGAGTATATTGCTTTTATTTTTAGCAAAAAAATTCTTTTAGTTCTATTCAATCAATAACATAATGAAAAATATTTTTGAAAAAACTGTTATGGATGAAACTATTCATCGTATAGAAAAATTAACACCCTCCACTCAACCTCTTTGGGGGACAATGAGTATCGAAAAAATGCTTGCTCATTGTAATGTAACGTATGAAATGGTATATGAAGAAGGCAAATACCCCAAACCAAATGCTTTCTTGAGGTTTATTTTAAAAACATTTGTAAAAAATAAAGTTGTAGGCGAAACCCCTTTTAGTAAAAATGGGCAAACTGCACCTCAATTCATTATAAAAGATGAGCGTACTTTCGAAATAGAAAAAAAACGATTGATTGAACATATTCAAAAAACACAAGAATTAGGGGAAGGTTATTTTGATAACAAAGAATCACACTCTTTTGGGAAACTTTCTAAAACAGAATGGAATAATATGTTCTACAAACATTTAGACCATCACTTGTCGCAATTTGGTGTATAATTAAACCATCAGAAGAATTAGAAATCTAATCTTACTATTTTATTAAACACAAAACTATAAAGAATTAAATCTAATAAAGTATGAATAAAAATAGCTTTTGGGTAATTACTGCATAATACTGTTTTTTGTATGAGTAAATTTCATAATATTAGTAATACAATCTTCTTTCAACGATCTTCTGTGTTTTGTTTTCCAAAATAGTAATATAAACATAGCCAATAGCAAAAAGATGACTTATTCCATATAAATAAAGTATTGCTAAATTATTTAGAAATGAAAAAACAGGAATACGAAGCAGCAAAAAACCTATTATTCCAATAATTACATAACCCAAAATAGCAAACGTATAGTTTTTACGAAGTTTGTGGGCTTCATCAGAGTAATCTCCTAAAATCAAATGTAAAACATTCATGACAGGATTTAGAAAAGCCAAAATTCCTAAAGCTAAAATGGGAAAGAAAAAAGAAAAAGCAAAGCCTTCTAAAGAATCAATTTGAGAAGCCAGAAAAGTCATTCCATAACCTCCAAAAAGAATTACTAAAAAAGTAATCTGAATGGCTAAGTCAATACGGAGCAAAGGTTTTTTATAGGGAGAAATCATCATTGAAATCAGTTTTGAGATAAAATTAAAATTGCTTTATGGTTATAGAACGAAGATAAGAAATAGAGGTTTCATTTCTTTCAAAAAAAAATGAAAGTTTGTGAAAATCCTTATTTTTTCTGTCTTTTTCGTAGATTGATTCTATAAATTAGTACTTTTGAATGTAAAATTTGGGCTAATTTTATTTTCCTCTTAATTAAGAGAAATTCTTCTTTAGGAACAGAAATTAATTAAACTACTATATATACCATAAGTCGTTCGTAGTCAGTAATTTATATTCGTAATTTTTAATTTTTAATTGAATCCTTACTCATTTTGGAAAAAGATTTTGTAGTATTTATTCAGAAACATCAAGGTATCATACACAAAGTATGTCGCATGTACTGCGATTCTGAAGATGATAGGCAAGATTTATTTCAAGAAGTTTTGTTTCAGCTTTGGAAGTCGTACCCCAAATTTAGAGGAGATTCCAAAATTTCTACTTGGATGTATCGGATTGCACTCAATACAGCTATTGCTCGTCTTCGCAAAACCAAACGTAAGCCTTCTGAGTTTTCTATTTCCGATTCTACACTTCAATTTCCAGATACACCTCCCGATACCGAAAAAGAAGAACAGCTCAAAAATCTTCAATTAGCTATTCAGAAACTCTCCAAGGTAGAAAAGGGAATTATTATGCTCTATTTGGAAGAAAAAAGTTATGATGAAATTGCTGAAATTATCGGAATTACCAAAACGAATGTAGGTGTAAAAATCAATCGTATCAAAAAGAAACTAAAAGAAACAATGGAAAAAATTCCTCAATAAAATAGGGAATAAAAATAATACAATAAAAAATATTTTTCAGAGAAAATATAAAATAAGCAGCATAAAAAATGGATATAGACAATTTAAAATCTACTTGGCAGGCTCTCCAAACACAATCCGAACCTGTGTTTGAGAATGACCAAATTCGTAAACTTTTACAAGGAAAGGCAAAAGATTCTATTTCTAAAATCAAACGTAGTATTTGGATTGAGAGCAGTCTAACACTTGTGATAGGTGTCGTTTTTATACTCAACAAACATTGGTTTTATTCGCCTTTTATTATCCCTTATTTACTATTTGTATTGAGTCTTTGTTTGGGGTGGTACACTTTCCAATATTATAAAATTAGAAAAATAAATTTACAAGATAATCTAAAAAAAACCTTAGAACATCTTATCAAAACACTTGATTTGTACCTAAAAGTATATTTATATGGTTCGCTTGCATTAGGACTTTTTGCCAGTATTCTTCCTTTATTTTGGACAAATGTAACTTTAGATAGTCTTACACTTACCAAAATGTTACTCATTGTAGCAGGTGCAGTAATTTTTATTCCTACTTATTATTTTGTAACAAAGTGGTATATCAAGAACCTGTATGGAAACTATGTTAATGAGCTAAAGGAAGAGTTAAAAGAACTTGAGGGTTTAGAAGAATAAAGAGATTTATTTATCACCTTTCCATGGGTTAAATTATTGGAGACACTAGCGATAACAAAAAGAGCTATTATTGATGTTACCAACAAAAGAACGATTTTGAGCAATTCCAAAAAAAATAAAAACTAAAATAGAGAAGCAAAAAACTTTTTTCATAGCCGTTAGATTTATTATATTGCTAATTATATCTTCAAGATAAAAGAACTAAAACATTTAAAAAAAGCATAATGGCAAAAATGAATAAAAAAAGTCGTGAGTTTCTCTTCAATTACCTTAATAATTCTTCTCCAACAGGTTATGAACAAAGTGGTCAGCAAATTTGGTTAGATTATATCAAGCCTTATACAGATTCTTATTTTACGGATACGTACGGAAGTGCTGTCGCTGTTGTTAATCCAAAAGCAAAATATAAAGTAGTCATTGAAGCACATGCCGACGAAATTGCTTGGACTGTTCATTATATTACAGAGGAAGGTTATATTTATGTCAAACAAAATGGAGGTTCGGATGCAGTTATTGCACCTTCAAAGCGTGTAAATATTTATACAGATAAAGGCATTGTAAAAGGTGTTTTTGGTTGGCCTGCGATTCATGTACGTGAACGTGGAAAAGCTGATACACTTCCAGAAGTTGATAATATTTTCTTAGATGTAGGAGCAACAACTAAGAAAGAAGTCGAAGAACTAGGAATACATGTCGGTTGTGTAGCTACTTTTGAAGATGAGCTAATGGAATTGAATGATAATTTTTGGACAGGAAGAGCATTAGATAATCGTATTGGTGGTTTTATGATTGCAGAAGTGGCACGTCAAATCCATAAAAATAAAGATAAACTAGATTTTGGTTTGTATATCGTAAATGCTGTGCAAGAAGAAGTGGGTTTGAATGGCGCAACAATGATTTCTCGTACTATTGAGGCAGATGTAGCGATTGTTACCGATGTTTGTCATGATACAGCTTCTCCAATGTATAATAAAATCAAACAAAGTGATGTGCGTTGTGGACGTGGTGCGTGTCTTACGTATGGTCCTGCTGTTCAGAACAATCTTTTAAAGCATATTATTAAAGCTGCTGATAAAAATAAAATTCCATTTCAGCGTATGGCTTCTGGGCGTTCGACAGGAACAGATACTGATGCTTTTGCATATTCAGGAAAAGGAACGGCTTCTGCTCTTATTTCTATTCCACTAAAATATATGCACACAACAGTAGAAACAGCTTCTAAAAAAGATGTAGAGGCAGTTATCGAACTTATTTATCAGAGTGTAATTAGCCTTAAAGCAGGAACAGATTTTAGGTATATTAAGTAAATGATACTTGACTGGTTCAGATATTATAACTGAACCAGTTTTATTTTTTAAAATCTTTATAGAAAAGAATTGGAATTAGGCTTATTTTTTGCATTTTTATCTACTTGATAATTACTGATAATCAAGTAATTAGTAAATCTTGCCTTATTATAATCATATCTTGAATAAATTATAACAAGGACTACCATTTACATACAAAATACTACTAAGCCAATAACAACACATGAAATTCAATTTTACTTTACTTTTTTTCTCTTTACTTTGTATTTTTGGTCTTTCTAGTTCCATATCAAAAGACCCAATTCCTGTAAATCGTTGGGCTTTATTTCAGAAAGAAAATGGAGTAGAGTTTTATATTCAGCATAGAAGTTCGATGTATGATACTCGTTATAATACTCTAGTACGTCTTCGAAATACAAATACGTATGAAGTAAAAGTAAGTTTTACACCTTCTTTTAGATGTGAAGGAGAAAGTAAAATGCAGTTACAGGGAAGAATACAAACAGCCATTTATCCACGTCATTCGGTTACACTTTTGGCTTATCGTCCTTGTCAAGGAAAAATTCCTGAAAAAATAAGTTTTAATTCGCTAGATGTCAGACAACGATAATTTTATGAAAGAAAAATCTCAACTCACTCAAAAACAAACAATAGGAAAAAAAGGTGAAGAGTTAGCACTGATTTTTTTGATAAAAAAAGGATTTGAAAAATTAGAAACCAATTTTAGAGCAGGAAAAGGAAGTAATGGCGAAATTGATATTATAGCAAAAAAAGAAAACGTCATTCATTTTATAGAAGTAAAGACAAGAAAAAATGATGATTTTGGAAACCCAGAACAATTTGTAAGCGAAGCACAAGCCTCAAAAATCTCCCAAACAGCCGAGCTTTTTTTAGAGAAATACGAAGAAGCATTAAATCAAGAATTTAAAGGATTTATTCAGTTTGATATTATTTCAATTCTCTTTGAAAAGGATATTTTGAAAGAAATTTTGCATTTAGAAGATGCTTTTTAGTGAAATTTAAACCCCAAGAGTCTCCAAGACCCCTAGAGTTTTTGTAAAATAGTTGTACTTTTACACTCTCTATTCATAAAACCATTCTCTGCCTTTGTTGGTGTTTTAGCATAGCGACACCAACAAAAACACTTCTATAAATCAATGTCAAAAAACGACGAATCAAATTACCAAAATTCTCTAAAAACATATCTTCAAGAAACCAAAAACACAAATCCAATAGGCATTTTTGATAGTGGAATTGGTGGACTTACGGTTGCGTATGCTGTAAAAGAACTTTTGCCACACGAAAAAATTATCTATTTTGGAGATACGGCACATTTGCCTTACGGAGAAAAATCTACGGCAGCTTTACAGTCGTATTCTATCAAAGCCGTTGATTTTCTTTTGAAACACCATTGTAAAGTGATTTTATTTGCTTGTAATTCGGCTTCTTCAGCAGCTTTCGAACTTATAAAAGAATATACAGCCACAAAAGCAAAGGTAATTGATGTTATTCAGCCTGTTATAAATTATGTAGCAACTAATTTTGAAGGAAAAAATATTGGTCTTATCGGCACTCGCCAAACGATAAACTCAAATGCCTATCTTCAAAAAATAGATAAAACAAATAAAAATATTAATCTTTCGTCACTTGCTACGCCTCTTTTGGCTTCTATGATTGAAGAAGGTTTTTTTAATAATACGATTAGTAAATCGGTTATTTCTGAATATTTATCTGACGAATCTTTACAAAATATTGAAGGTTTGATTTTGGGTTGTACGCATTATCCTCTTATCAAAAAAGATATTGATTTATTTTTTAAAGAAAATTTTACGCATAAAGTAGAAATTATTGATGGTTCTTTTATTGTTGCTGAAGAAGTTCGTATCTTTTTAGAACAAAATAATTTATTAAATCCTTATTCTACAAAAGAAGATATTTTTTATGTTTCTGACCTTACCAAATCATTCGAAGAAACAACAAAGATATTTTTTAGAAAAAAAGTGGAATTGGAGTTGTATAAACTTTGGGAGTAGGTTTTACAGTTATCAGTAAACAGTTACCAGTCATCAGTTGAATACAAATTTCCTTATGAAAAATATCATTTTACTTTTCTTTATTTTGGCTTTTACTTCTTGTGCTACTTTTAAAACTGATTCTTTGTCAGAAAATAGACAGGTTTTATCAAAAAATGATTTAAAAAAGTTTGAAGGAACTTTTGGAGGTGTGAGTAAAGATACTTTATCAATAGGTTTACATTATTTAGTAAATGAAAATTCTCCTAACAAAGAGCGTTTTGCAGAAAGATATAAAGTAGATTTGAAATTGATTGACAAAAATCATCTGCAAATGGAATTGTATAGAGATACAACTCGTATAAAATCAAAAATTTTGAAATTCAAAGTAAGAAGAGATTATTTGTTTATCAAGAAATTTGTAGAAGTCAACACATATATTTTTGCAACTGGAACTAGAGTAACTAATACTAGAATTTGCTTATCAAAAAATGGAAATTTGATAGCTGATATGGCTGAATTACAAATAGCATTTTTATTGATTGCTCCATTTGTTGATAGAAAAACAGAATATTACGGATTAGAATTTGAAAGAATTGAATAAAGACGAAATAGTGAAATTCACTTATCACTAATAATTAATCACTAAAAATGAAAAGACTACTTTTTTCCTCCGATTTATTAGACCTTACAGTAAGCCGTCTTTGTGAGCAGCTTATCGAAAATTATTCAGATTTTTCGCATACAGTTCTTTTGGGAATCCAGCCACGAGGGACACTTTTTGCAGAGCGCATTCATAAGCGTTTGGAAACTCGTTTGAATAAAAAAATTCCTTTTGGAAAGTTAGATGTTACTTTTTATAGAGATGATTTTAGAAGAAGAAACGAACCTCTAAAAGCAAATATGACTGATGTTCCGTTTGTGATAGAAAATAAAAAAGTCATTTTGATAGATGATGTTCTCTATACTGGGCGTACAATAAGTGCAGCAATAAGTGCGATGGCAGCTTTTGGAAGACCTAAAAAAGTAGATTTGTTGGTTTTGATTGACCGAAAATACACACGAGATTTGCCGATTGCTCCCAATTATATTGGGAAAAGTGTAAATACAATTTTGTCTGAACATATAGAAGTAGAATGGACACAAGAAGGAGCAAAAGAAGATAAAATTTGGCTTATTTCTTAAAAAGAAGAGAATCAATATGACTTAAATATAGTAGAAATTTTGATATATCATTTTCAAAACAGAAAAAATACTCCTCTATATCTTTTGCAAGCAGCATTCAATGATAGAGGAGTTAGGAACAAACTCAATTTTTAAGATAAGAAATATGATTTAGCCCATAGAATAAAAAAAACGCTCTTCTGTAATTTTTCCATTTTCTACTTTATAGACTGCCAACTCTTCATCTTTTACTCTTCCTCTATCTTTAAAAGTAGCATCAAAAGCCATTGTACAAGAAAAATGACTTCCTGCTACAATCGGTTCAGAAACTTCTGCAAAGTGCATTTCTTCCAAATTATTTGCCCATTCTTGTCCTTTTTTTCCAATGGCTTCCATTCCTTGTACTTTGTTGTTGGGCAACATTTCAGGTTCGATACTGAAAGCATTTTGATGATATAATTCTTTTTGAGCTTGGTCATAATTTCCTTCTCGGCAAAGCTCTACTAAACGATTTGCAATTTCTTGTGTTGTCATGATTGAAATGATTTTTAATAAATTAATTTATGATAGATAGTAGCTGGTAGAAACTGATGACAAGATAAAAAAAATAGAATTAAAAAGCTAACAAAAATAGCAATGCTAATAAATTTAACACTTTGATTTTATTTTTTATCAAAACTCTTTTTAATCATTCAATAAAAATGAGGCATTTTTTGTAACTTGCAGACTACTCAAGTACTGTATTTTTCAACATACCAGTAGTTTTTTCAATACAACATTTATACAATAAAAGCATATTTATATGACACTCAAAGAAGTTTATTTAGTTTCGATAGTTCGTACTCCAATTGGTAGCTTTAATGGTTCTTTGGCAGCCGTTGCAGCCACTCAACTTGGTGCAACAGCAATAAAAGGAGCATTACAAAAAGTTAATCTTGACCCAAAAGAAGTACAAGAAGTGTATATGGGCAATGTGATTTCAGCAAATTTAGGACAAGCACCTGCTCGTCAGGCTGCTGTTTTGGCTGGTCTTCCTTATTCTGTACAATGTACTACTGTCAATAAAGTATGTGCTTCGGGTATGAAAGCGATGATGTTTGCTGCTCAAAGTATTATGTTAGGGCATTCTGATGTAGTTGTTGCTGGAGGAATGGAAAGTATGTCAAATATTCCTTTTTATTTAGATAAAGCTCGTTTTGGTGGTTATGGCTACGGACACGGAACGCTTATCGACGGACTTATGCGTGATGGTTTGGCCGATGCGTATGATAATTCTGCTATGGGTGTAAGTGCTGATAAAACGGCAGAAAAATATAACTTTACTCGTGAAGCACAAGATGCTTATGCTATTGAATCTTATACTCGCTCAAAAAATGCAACAGAATCAGGTAAGTTTAAAGATGAAATTGTAGCCGTAGAAATTCCACAACGAAAAGGCGACCCTGTTGTGGTAAGTGAAGATGAAGAATACAAAAAAGTAAAATTTGACAAAATCCCTACACTTAGAGCTGTTTTTAGTCCAAACGGAACAGTTACGGCAGCAAATGCTTCTACAATTAATGATGGTGCTTCGGCTGCAATACTTATGAGTGGTGAAAAAGTAAAAGAATTAGGACTTACTCCAATCGCTCGTATTGTAGATTTTGCAGATGCAGAACAAGAACCACAATGGTTTACAACTGCACCAACAATCGCAGCTCCAAAAGCTCTAAAACGTGCAGGTCTTACAAAGAATGACATTGACTTTTTCGAAGTAAATGAAGCATTTTCGGCTGTTACGATGGCATTTAATAAAGAATTAGATATTGACCCTAAGATTGTAAACGTAAATGGTGGTGCAGTTTCTTTAGGACACCCACTCGGCTGTTCGGGAGCAAGAATTGTAACTACTCTTTCTAATGTTTTGAGTCAGAATAATGGAAAATACGGTTTGGCTGCTATCTGTAATGGTGGTGGTGGTGCTTCGGCAATCATTATTGAAAACTTGAAAAAGTAACTAGAGAATAAATAGGAACTGGGAGATGGGAATTAGGAAATAGATAATTAACTAATCTTCAATTCTTAACTCCCAGTTTCCAATTCCTAATCCCTAATTCCCAATCCCCCAAAAATTATGTCAAGAATTGTATTTACAGAAAATGCTCCTGCTCCTATTGGTCCTTATAGTCAAGCTGTTTGGAATGGAAATACGCTTTTTGTTTCTGGACAAATTGCAATGGATGCAAAAAGTGGCAAAATAACAGGACAAAATGGAGAAAGCATAGAAGAAGAAACTCATAAAGTAATGCACAACATGAAACAGATTTTAGAAGCTGCTGGGCTTTCATTTTCGGATGTTGTCAAATGTGGAATTTTTGTAAAAGACATGAATGATTTTCAAGCTATTAATACAGCGTATGGCGAATATTTTAAAGAAAATCCTCCTGCAAGAGAAACCGTTGAAGTATCTCGTTTGCCAAAAGATGTGCGTGTAGAAATTTCTTGTGTGGCTGCAAAGGAATAATTTTTGTAATTTTGCTCTTATTTTTAAACCCTAAGGTTCTTTAAGATTCTTAGGGTCTAAACAAAGTCTAAATACTTCCTATCCTTTTATTAAAACTAATTCTTTCTAAATTTAGTTAGTGTTATTTATGATAATTCATAATTCACCACTAATAATTTACAATTCATAAAAAGTGGCTAATAAAAAATATAGAAATTTATTAAAAGGATTTGCTAAAAATGCGCCCCAACTTCTAAAAAATGCGCCTTCTTTGCTACCTCATAGTTTTCGTTTGCTCTTTCATGCAGATGACTTTATGCCACATGCCAAGAGTTTATTACCTCAATCATCTTTGCTTGCGCCTCATATAGAAAAATTGTTGCCTTATAAAGATGAATTGTTGCCTTATGCACACCAAATTGCGCCTCATGCTGAAAAACTGCTTCCATACTCCGACCAGCTTTTACCTCATGCAGAAGAACTATTGCCTTATTTTCATTTGTTTGAACCCTATTTAGATGATTTATTGCCTTACACAGATTTACTTTTGAAGTATAAAGATATACTACTTCCACATGTTGAAAAATTGCTTCCTCATTGTAAAATTTTGCTTCCTCATGGCGAAAGATTACTTCCTCATGCTGAAGAAATGTTTGTACATTTAGATATTTTGCTTTTGTATGTAGATAAACTTTTGCCACCAGAATATCATCACATGCCTGTCAAAACGATAGCTTCTGTTTCTAACTTGATTGAAAAACTAGAAAATTTTGAAGATGAAGAAACAGATGAAGAAGAATAAAGTAGGTCAATCATAATCATTTAAAAAACGCATTCAGTTATGAATAACAAACTTTCTTTCAAATTTCAAACTCTTTTTTCTCTTTCTATTTTTTGTGTAGGAATTATCGGAATTGCTGCATGGTCGCTTTCTTTAGAATCAAATTGGAAGTTTTTGATTATCGGAATTGCCATAATTATAGTGGTATTGCTCTTGCTCAAAATTATTACTATGCCTACTTCTATTGGGTTTTCTAAAAAAGAATTGATAATTTCTTATTTAGTTTTACCAAAAAAGAAATGGCTTTTTAAAGATTTAAAAAGGTGGAATGCTGTCGAAATAAAAACATTTAATGATGTCTATAAAATCATTGAACTTCATTTTTCTAAAAACTCAACCTCTCAAAAACTAAAAAAAGTAGGAATTAGTAAACAGGAATACAAAGGATTTGAAACTTTTGATAAGTTTATGAATAAGAGTTTCAAAAATTTAAAGGTAGAAGAACAAAAAAAAGATCAGAAAGTGTAATAATATTTTCATAATGAAAAAATACCCTTTTCAAAATGGGAAAAATTATATAATTAGAAATTGCTGTAAAAAAACAAAAATACCTTTTTTGAGCTTTAAATACGCTTTTTGTAAATAATTTGGAAATATTCTACTTATTTTTGGCATTGGCAAAGCCTTTGAATTATATAAGACAAGTAAGCAAAAATTAATATGAATTTCTAAAAGAATCTGTATTGAGAAATAACTCCTCTTCTCAAAATTTTTTAACAGAAGCTTTATTTTTAAGAAATTCTATTAATTAGAAAGTAAAAATTGAATAGTAAGTGTGTTGAATTTTTTTCTAACTAAGAGAAAAGTTTATTTTTTACAACTCCTTATTTTTTAGCTATTTAATTACACTTTTTTTAAAATATCATTGAGAAATTCCTTTCCATTTTTATAAAAGAAAGGGATTTTTTTATGCTTAGGAACAGAAATTAATTAAGATATATATCTTCGAATACAAACGATTGATAATCAATGTATTGCATTCGTAATCCGTAATCTTTCCTTATTATTTTAATAGAACTTGAATTTAAGTGATAAATGCAATTTTGTCATTTGTTCTAAATTTTGATTAGGTAATTTAAAACCGAATCTCTTTTTAGTTATGCTTTATTGGAATCCAAATTTCTTCTTCTGAGTTTTCATTTGTGGGGTTGTATTTCTCTCCCAAGACTTCAAAATGCTCTCTTTGGTCTAATTGATAATCTGAGTTTGGTAGCCAAACTCCAAAAATATAGTGTGCCATCTTTGGGAAATCTTTAGGCAAGCCTTTATATAAAAAAATGGCGTATAATCCTCCTTCCAGTACTTTGCTTTCCATATTTTGAGGTATATTTTCAAAATCAGTAACTTCAATCATCGCACATTTTATAAATTCTGTTGTGGGATTGAAATCTTTAAAATCTAATGCGTCATCATAAATTTGAATAGAATACAAATCTGTTCCAATAGAATTTTGGATTGTCTTTTTTTGAGGCATGAAACGTTGCCATAATTCCATAGTCTTATCGTTTGATAAGGACATTTTTATAGACTGTCCCATTAGTTTTTTTTGAGGAAGACTTATTATTTGGGGTTTCATTATTTTAGTTGTTTTCTGTAAAATTTTCATACTCATTGGTTAGCATTTTTGAACTTCTGTAAGGAACAATGGCATCTAGATTTTCCTCATCATATTCACTCAAAATTTTATCTATCAAATTTACCTTTATTGAATTTGGATTTACATTTGTAAAATAATATAGATTTGAGTTTTGTTTATTTCCTATCAAAATCAAATTTGCTTTATCCTTTTCAGAATAATAATTGACATAATTAGGAGAGTTTTCAACTAATTGAAAAGTCATTTTTTGCTTATTTCATTCTCAATATCACAACCTTTTTCTAAAAAAACACACGTAATTTGCTTCGGAAACTTAACAGGTTTTTTGGCTGGAATAGTAAAATTTAGCTTTGTAGAATAACAATCAGGTGCGCCACAATCAAAACTATGAAGATCAAAAGGTAAATCAAATTCAATCTTATCATCTACTTGCTTTACAAAACCTTTGATATAAAATTCTTGAAAAAAGTTTGATTTTAGAGTAGCATTTGGTTTTGATTTGAGAATGGTATTTCGAATAGAATCTTGTTTCTCTTCCCATGTTTTGGGTTGTTGAATTGGAGTTCTCTTTTTTGCTATTTCTAATTTGGATGAGTCTGTATTTACTTTTTCAATTTCTTGAGCTATGATTTTATTTTCATTTTTCTGTAAAGAACAAGAAATGAATATAAGACTGATTAGGAAGGTATAAAATTTCATTTTTCTAAAAAATATTGCTAAAAAAAGTACTGTTTCAAGTATCAGTACTTGAAACAGTAACAAATAATTTTATACCATAATATGATTAAATGTTTCTTTCAAAACGCCTTCCATATTTTCTAATTCTACCATATTAGGACCGTCAGAAAGAGCATTATCTGGGCTAGGGTGTGTTTCCATAAAAAATCCTTTTACACCCATAGCTGCTGCTGCTTTCGAAAAATAAGGAATATATTCTCTATTTCCTCCTGTTGTTCCATTATTAGCACTTGGCTTTTGAACCGAATGTGTTACATCCATCACGACAGGATAACCCATTTCTTTCATATCAATAATATTTCTAAAATCAACGACAAGGTTATGATTTCCAAAACTTGTTCCACGTTCGGTAAGCATAATTTGTTTGTTTCCTGTACTTTCTACTTTATTTGCAGGATAAACCATATCTCTGCCTGTTAGGAATTGCGCTTTTTTGATATTTACAATTTTTCCAGTTTCGCCAGCTTTGATTAAAAGGTCGGTTTGACGACACAAAAAAGCAGGAATTTGAAGAATATCAACTACTTGAGCAGCAATTTCAGCTTGAAAGGCTTCATGAATATCTGTCGTAATCGGAATTTGATATTTTGCTTTTATTTTGGCTAGAGATTCCAAACCTTTTTCTAATCCAGGTCCTCGGTAAGATTCCATTGAGGTACGGTTAGCTTTATCAAAAGAGGCTTTAAAAATATAAAGAAAACCCATTTTTTTGGAGAGTTCGACCATGTGTTCGGCTACTTCGAAGAGTAGTTCTTCATTTTCGATTACACAAGGACCAGCAATAAGGAAAGTTTCTTTTTGTAGGCGTTCGTAAAGTGTCATAGTTTTGTGTTTTTTGGAGTGGAGGATTCAATAAGTACAAAAATACGTAAAATAAAAAATTCCTATCTCAAAAACTTTAGCTCATTTGTTTGTTATTACTACAACAACAAGAAGAAGTACTTAATTTTACTTTCCCTTTAAACAAAAAAAATAGTATGAATGAATTTAAAGCTGAGGATTATAATTTTTCGAACGAGTATTTTTCTATCAACACAGATAATTTCCCTTATGTATCTATAAAACTTGAAGATAAAAAGCCAACAGACGAAGAATTTGAAGAGTATATAAAACATGCAGGCAAAGTATTCTTACAAAATCAACCTTATGCCATAATTTTAGATCTTTCTAACGCAGGATATTTAAAAACTGAATTTAGAATAAAAGTAGGAAATTGGTTTAAAGAAAATCAAGCTCACGTTTCTAAATTTTGTAAGGGAACAGCTCATATTACTGATTCGTCAATGCACAAATTTTTACTACAAGCTATATTTGCTATTCAAAAACCTCCTTATAAATATACTGTAGTAAAAGATGAAGAAAAGGCTTATGAGTGGCTTAAAGAACAATTAGAGAAATAATTTATCATCATATTGAATTTGCTCTAAACTGTCTTTGTATTTCTGTATAAGAACAAACAAAACTTTCTAGTTGTGCCATTCCAATCGCATATAGTATCTCCTAAATGTTCAAATCCAAGCTGTAAAAGGTGTTTTTTGCGAGTTTCGACTACACTAGTAAGTGCAAATTTGATGTGTGGATTTTTAGATAAAAATGATTTTCGCATTTTGTCTAACTCTATCCTAATTCCTTTTCTTCTATAATCTGGATGAACAACAAGCCTACTCCAATATACAAAAGGTCTTTCAAGTGGTATCAAAGAACTATACTCTTCAAATTCGCCATCTGTTTCATTGAGATTTTCAAGAACGACAAGCCTAGCCGATGCCACAAGTTTATTATTATCCCTAACTATCCAATGAAAAACGTCTTCTTTTTCATCTAACTCATCTGACCAACCGTTTGGATATAGCGTTTTATTTATATGAACTGATTGTTCAGAATTTTCATAGGCAATTACTCGCAAATCATAAATTTTTTGAAGTTGTGATGTATCTAAAAGTAACTTAATTTCTAAATTGCTATTCATTTTTTGGTGGTTTTGTAAAAAGTATGATGGGTGTATTTGTTATTAGTGGGGACACCAAAAACGGCTATTTTTGCTATTGTCGGTGTTCCACTGACGATAGTACCTAATTTATGGTTCAAAAAAATGAACCCTATTTTAGAATATTGGAAAGAAGCTGTTTATCAAAAGACAAGCTAAAATTAAAACTGATATTTAATTTAAAAAATAAGCTCAATTTTAATCCGTTATAGAAATAATTAAATCACCAAATTTATTTTTATTATGAAGACTATCAAAATTAGCTTGTTATTTCTATTCATTTTATTTCCTTTTCTGAATGGTTTTGCTCAAAATGAAAAACAATCTCCTATCATATTTATCTATGATGCAAGTGGTTCGATGTGGGGACAAATTAAAGGAAAAGCAAAAGTAACCATTGCCACAGAAGTTTTATCAAAATCAATTAATCAAATTCCAGCTACACAAAAAGTAGGTTTAGTAGCCTACGGACATCGAAACAAAGAGGATTGTCAAGATGTAGAATTTGTAGTAGCTACTGAAATAGAAAACAGAGAAAGCATACAAGAAACACTAAAGAAAATTAAGCCTTTAGGAAGAACTCCACTCGCTTATTCAGCTCAATTAGTCATTGATAAAATTGCAACTTCTAATGAAAAAGCAACAATTATTTTAGTAACTGATGGAATAGAATCTTGTGATGGTGATATTTGTAAAGTAGTACAAGATGCTAAAGCAAAAGGTATTGATTTCAAACTTCATATTATTGGTTTTGGACTTAAAAAAGAAGAAACCAAACAACTCAAATGTGCTGCAAAAAGTGGAGATGGAAGGTATTATGATGCTGCTGATGCTGAAGAGCTTAGTGAAATTTTGCAAGAAACCACAACTTCAACAGTCGATAAACCAAAAGATAATTTCTCAATCTATACTACCAAAAATGGACAACCTGTTGATGCTTATTTAAAAGCAGTTGATGTAAAAACCAAAAAAAGTATAAGTGTTACACGGACGTATGGAGATACTTCATTTTTCTATCTTCCAGAAGGAGAGTATGATTTACATATTCAGCCTTTGGAAGGAAGCAAAATTGCTGCAATCGTTCTGAATAATATAAAAGTAAGTTCTTCAAATACTGAAATAACACACAAAACAGTTAGTTTTGATGGTGGAAATGTAGAAGTTAATTCTTATAATAATGATGAATTTTGGGATACAATGGTAAAAGTGTATGACATAAATACTGGAAAAGTTGCAGCGCACAAACGAACGTATGGCAGAACAGTTTCATTAGAAGTTAATGCAGGAAACTATTATGTAGAAATGCAAATTCTGACAATTTCAGGTTTAGAAACAACATATAAATCAGATACTATTGAAGTAAAAGCAAAAGAAACAACATCAGTAACTCATCATTTTGAAACAGGAATACTCAAAGTAGGTGCAACCTCAAATAATGAACTTATTGATGCCCTTGTTACAATAAAGGAGGTCAAAACAAAGAAATCAGTTGCAGGACAACGCACTTATACCTCTGCATCTAGCAATCCAAGAGAGTTTATTTTGAATACAGGAACTTATGAAATAACCATAAAGCCTGTAAAAATTAAAGGTGAGGCTAAAGTTTTTACAGTTACGATAGAAAAAGGAAAAGTAACAGAAAAATCATTTAGTTTCTAAAACAAAAAAATCCCTTTATTCAGTAGATTAAATCAATAGAATAAAGGGATTTTTAGATTTTCAATTAAAGTAAGAAAGAATAAATTAGATTATTCTTCGATTACATTTAATTTCTGGTTGTACTTCTTTATGAAAAGAAACAGGTATTGTATATTCTCCAAGCATTTTGAGGTTGTTTTGGCATCGTGATATTTCTATGATCGTTGATTTTCGTGTTTTGTCTAACTCTATCCTAATTCCTCTTCTTCTATAATTTGGATGAACAACAAGACTACTCCAATATACAAAAGGTCTTTCAAGTGGTATCAAGGAACTATAATCTTCAAATTCACCAACCATTTGGGTATAGAGTTTTAATTTATATGTTCTGACTGTTCAGAATTTTCATAAGCAATTACTCGCAAATTATAAATTTCTTGAAGTTGTGATTTATCTGAAAGTAACCTTATTTTTAATTTGCTATTCATTTTAATTCTCAAAGTTTAATATGTCCATAGAAAAGCCTCAAATTCAATCAGTTTTTCGTGGTATTGCATACACCTACTAGCAGCTTTCTTTTTATTTTCATATTGGTCTTCAAAAGACTCATCTTTAAAATTATCATACTTTACGATATACCCATGAAAAAAACGAGAGTCAATCAGCGTTTCTAAATTAGGAATATGTCCGTTGCTTTTTGTGGATTCAATAACTACATAATCTTCTTTGAGTGGACGATATAATTTTTCAATAATTTCTTTATACGAAAAGGAAACTACTTTTTTTGTAAATCTATCTTTATTTGCAGGAAGAATAAGTGTAAAAGCAATCACATCATGAACCATTCTTGAATGTTGAATATCCAAAATATAATCTTCCTTTATTTCTAAAACAGAAAGTTCTGAAAAGTCTATTAGTTTTTGTGTTGAATCTATCTTATTAAAATTATCAGAATCAAAGGCAAAGCTAGTTGTTTCATTTTCAAAATTTGTATCAGAATTAATCTCAAAATTCTCTTCTGCTTTTAGGCTTTCCAAAAGTTCATCTTTTGACAAAATATTTTCTAGTTTATCATCTTTATATGCTGTAATTTTTCCATTTAGAGCATTTTCTATCAAAAACGTAGATAATTCATGACCAGCATACCAAAGAGGTAAATTTGCCTTTTGATGAAAAGAAACCTGCAACCAAAGCGATTTTTGGAAAGCAATATGTGATTTTGGAATGGGATGTAAAGAAAATGGATTTATTTCATCCTGTATTTTACCTTGAGTAATTTTTTGAGATCTTTCAGTTTGGATATTTTGCTCATTTGGACTTATTTCTGGACTTAGTGCGCTTTGTGCCAAACAAAAATTACTTGTACTCACAAAAAGTAAGACAAGTAATAAAGTAAAAGAAATATAAAATAGCTTTTTCATAATTGGTTGTTGTTGTATCAAAACAGCCCCTAAGAGTTTTCAAAACCCCTTAGGGGCTAAAATAAAATCTAAAATTCTAGTTTTCCCACAAATTGCTCTCATATTCTATCATATTAGCTTGATAGTTTTGGGAAGCCAAAAGTGCCTCATGCTCATTATTGTACATATCCATAATATGCTCATCTTGTCCGTTGGCATATTTGATAAGTGTTCCATTTGCAAGCATCAAATCAAAGGCTTCTTCTAAGTTTCGGTGAGCTTGATTGTTTCTTTCATTGTAATAAATAGCTGAAGGATTATCTCTGAAAAGATTTTGTACTAATTCTTTGTAAGAAAATGTAGCAACTATTTTTTCAAGACCTGTTTGAGGATTCATTTCAGCAGGAATAATAATACTAATCGTTTGAATATCATTTATCATTCGGCTGCGAGTTTTATCAAAAAGGATATTTGTTTTGATTTCTAATAAGTAAAGTTGATTAGCATAAAATTCTTGTGCAGTAACTCCCATAGCTTCATCTTCTATTCCCCAAGTTGCATCACCATCCCATACATCATTTTGTTGATTAAAAATATCGGCTTCTATTCCGTCATACTGTATATCTTCACTAGGAATCTGAATATTACTCAAAAAGTCCTCTTGACTCATACGAGTTTTTAAAGAATCATTTTGATACGGACGAATAATTCCGAGCTTCACAGCATCAATAATAACTCCTGTAATTTCGTTTCCTGTTGCAAAAAATGGACGGTTTTGCTTTTGTTTTAACGAAATTCTGTGCCAAAGACTTTTTTGATACATAATATGAGATTCGTGAATAGGGCGAACCGAATTATGATTGTAGCCATCATTGGCATAATTTCCATATTCTTGGGCATTCGAAAATGAAGTGGTAAAAAGAGAAGAAAATAAAGACACAGAAAGTCCAGCCCACAAAATTGCTCTTGTTGATTTTTTCATTGCTATAAAAGTTAATTTGTTTTGTTGATTATACCCTTATAACGGATGTTCTTTGTTTTATTGTATCGAAATTTTAATTCTGACAAAAATAGTAGAAATTTATTTTTCAATTTTCCCATACATTGCTTTCATATTCTATCATAGTAGCTTCATAATTCTGCGCCATCAATAGAGCTTGATTGTAGTCTTCATAAATATCTATGATATGCTCATCTTGTCCGTTGGCATATTTTATAAGTCTTCCACCCAATAGCATCAAATCAAAGGCTTCTTCTAGGTTTCGGTGAGCTTGATTGTTTCTCTGATTGTAATAAATAGCTGAAGAATTATCTCTGAAAAGATTTTGAACAAGTTCTTTATATGAAAATGTAGCAATCGTTTTTTCAAGTCCTGTTTCTGTTCATTTCAGCAGGAAGAATAATGCTAATGGTTTGAATGTCATGTATCATTCTGCTACGTTTTTTATCAAAAAAAGTAATTGTCTTGGTTTCTAGTAGGTAGCACTGCTTAGCTTGATATTCAGTTGAAATAACTTTATTCTCTTGGTTTATTTTATTTTTCGAATCTATACTATCTTCCGTACTCCAATTCTTTGTCTTAAAACCTGTCCAACAACTCATCATTAGTTCTTCTTCTGTCAAATTTAATTCTTCATAATGTAGATTTTCTAAAAATTCTTCTAAAGAAAGATAAGTGGTTAAAGAATCATTTTGATAAGGCTGAATGATTCCTAACTTAACAGCATCAATCATGAGTTTTGTAATTTCGTTTCCTTTTACAAAAAAAGGTTGATTTTGTTTTTCTTTTAATGAACTTCTTCGCCAAACTGTTTTTTGATAGGAAATATGATTTTCATAGACTTTATTTTGATTAAAATGCTGATTTGAAGAATCAGAAACTGTTTGAGCTTTTACTGAAGAAGAAAGTAAAAAAGAAAAAACGAGTATAAAAATAAGCAAAACACAAGAAATAATAGAAGTAGAAAGTTTCATGAAAATAGAAATCAAAAATTAGAAAAAAAAGGCGAATCAATTTTAATAACGAATGATTATTTCTTTAGTATAGGTTCTTATTCTTTCTACAAAAAAACACCTAACCTAGGTATATTCTAGTGGTTAGGTGTTTTCAATATTTCGCTTTTTAATTTCTATTTATTCAACAGGAATAGTCTGATTAATAATTGGCAAAATAGCGTTATGTAAATAAGTTCCTTTCAAGAATGAAAATAATGCCCCACGAGTAGTAGAGATTGCAAGTTCATTCAAATCTAAAATTACATCAGTTGGCATATTATTTTTGCTATTGGCTGTATCGACATGTTTTGCTAAATCTTCTACTTTAAAAACAGTGTTTGTTTTGAATTTAGAAAGCAAATGTTCTTTTTCATTTGAGAAAATAGAGATAGTAGTAACTACTATAAAAATTTCATCATCCGTATTCCAACGGTGTTCGATATTAACATCAAATTGAAATATAATTTCTTTAGGAAGATTTTGACTAGGGGCAACTAAATTTGATTCTAAAATATCTAAGGCTACGATTCTGAATTGCATAGGTGTTTGTTTATTGACTTGTAAAAATATTTCTACAAAATTACTTGTTTTCTATTTCCTATAAAAATAGCAGCAACTAAAAATCTAAATTTTGACTGTTTTTTAATGTATAAACTCCTTATAAAGAATAAAAAAGGCAATTACCAAGACCATATAACCAAAAATCTGTTTGAGTTTTGCAGCAGGAACATATTTACAAAAATGAGTTCCAAGTAAAATTCCTACAATGGTAAAGCTTGTAAAGGGAAGAAGAAAACGCCAGTCTATATCGTGCTGCTGCCAATCGCCCAAAAAGCCCAAAAGTGAATTAATAGCAATAATAAAAAGTGATGTAGCAATCGCTTCCTTCATCGGAATACGAGCCAAAAAAACCAACGAGGGAACAATCAAAAAACCACCTCCAGCACCCACCAAACCAGCAATCAGCCCCACCAAAGTAGCATCCAAAATCAAAACGGGAACATTTAGAGCTTTATTAGAAACAGCCTTCGGAATGTGAGATTGTTCTTGTTGCTTTGTTCCTTTTCGAATCATTATGGTAGAAGAAATCAGCATTACAATAGCAAAAAAGACAACAATAGCTGCATTTTTGGTAAGAATAAAATAATCAAAAGTCAAAAACGGATCAGGTAAAGCAGGTACAATATAAGCACGAGTCAAATAAACCATAACCAACGAAGGCGCACCAAAAATGAGAGCAATTTTAAGATTAACCAAACTTTGTTGAAAATACCTATATGCTCCCACAAGCGCAGCAGCACCCACCACAAAAAGCGAATAACCAGTCGCAATTACAGCCTCAATATTTAAAATGTAAACAAAAATAGGAACAGCCAAAATTGAACCTCCACCACCTAACAATCCCATCGTAAAACCTACAACAATCGCAATCAAAAAACCTAAAATTTCTTCCATCTGTTACTAAATTTGTTTTCTTCTTATTTTTTATTGTATTTTTTTTATAAAAATACTTCTTTTACTTATTTATGAATAGGCAATTTAGTTAATTCAAATTCAAGCCCAAAAATTGTTAAAAATAAGAGTGATTTTAACTTTATGATAAAATGACAAAACCTCTTTTTTTTGCTTTTATCTTTAAAAGTCTTTACACATTGTATTTTTGTTTGTCTAATCGTATAAGTCAGATGTATTGTCCTTATCTTAGGTTTGTTACAAATTATTAAAAAATAATATCCTACTCAACCATTCCAAACCGAAAATACTGGTCTATATAATTTATCTTTTCAATTATTATAAAATAAAAAAACAATGAATCCATTTACACAAACCTACTCTTCTGATAGTTCTGATAACGAACTTATTGAACAAATTTTGCAAGGAAGTAAAGTCGCTTTGACAAACCTTATCGAAAGACACCAACCTTTTATTTATAACCTTGCGTGGAAATTGACAGGAAACGATGCTGATGCCGAAGACCTTACACAAGAAGCATTAATTAAAATTATCTCTAATTTGGGTACTTTCAAACAGGAGAGTCTTTTTCGTACTTGGGCATATCGCATTATCAAAAATCATTTTCTCAATGAAAGAAAAAAGCTCTCCAATCAGTTTGCGAGTAACTTTGACGAATTAGGTCATCTTCTTGATAATTCGCCTAGTGTTGATTTGTCTGAAAACGAAAAAGCAGAAAAAATAGAACTTATTCGGGAAGTACATCCGCAATGTCTATCAGGAATGCTACTCTGTCTGACCAAAGAACAACGTATGATTTATATTATTGGGGAAATATTTGGAACTGACCACACAATTGGTTCTGAAGTAATGGAAATTAGTAAAGATAATTACCGAATGAAACTCAGTAAGGCTCGCAAAGATTTGTATAATTTTATGCAAAATAAATGTGGACTAGTCAATAAAGCAAACCCATGCAGATGCCACAAAAAAGTAACTTTTGCTTCTGAAAATGGACTGGTAGATGCCAAAAATCTACTTTTCAATAAAAAAGAATATTCTACCTTCAAAGCAGAGTTAGAACTTGATGCTAATTTTTTGGTCGATGAATCTGAATTAAAAATAGCTGAACTACAACAAGACCATAGCTTCAAAACAACATTTGAAAAAAAGAACTTTATCCTCAAAATTTTAGATGATGTACAATGGAAAAATAAATTAAATCTGAATTAATTTTAATTAATTTCGTTTTTTTTTCAAAAAGTCTTTACACATTGATACATCGGTTGTCTAACCAATAAAAAAGGGTTCAAAACTCCCTGTTTTAGAATCATCTGTATCAAAAAAATGTAAAAGACATGTCAAATTTTAAAAACCCACTTGATAAAAACTTGCCCAAAACAATTCGAATTGGTGTTTGGGCAAGTTATCTGTCTGCCTTTATGCTTATTGGTATTGGTATTTTTTGGATAGCACATCCTGCTGCTTCTGAAGGTTCGTTTTCTATCACTCCTGATTCGGACGCAGCCATTTCATTTGCCAAAATTACGGCTATTTTTAAAGCTGTTGGAGATATAATTCCACCTATTTTTGTTTTGCTTGCACTTGGTTTGCATCAGTTTCGACTGGCTGGATATTTCCACGTTGTTACTTTGGTTTTTGTGATTGTAGTAGATATGATTACGTGGGCGACCTTTGTTCCAGATGCTCAACTTACAGATGTTTTGCAACACGTTCCATTTGCGTTACCTATTATTATTGCTGCTTATTGTTTTTTAAAATCACCTTCAAAACCAAACTAATATGCTTTTATTTATACGTATTTTTTTAATTCTCTATGGTGTCATTGCAGTAGGAACAGGATTTTTGGGCATGACAGGAGCTTATACTTCAACGTGAACCTATGGCTGATAATTCACACCGATTTATAGCTGCTATTTGGGCATCTCTGTCGCTTGCTTTTTTTTATGTGGCTTGGAGTCCATCCGAAACGACACTTTTTCGATTTTTAATGATAGCTCTTTTTATTGGTGGCATTGTAAGGGCAGTAGCATTGATTAATTACCGTCCAACTCCTGTAATTATTGCTGTTATTTTACTTGAACTGATACCGACTCCGATTATGTGGTGGATGCATAATAAACTAATCACTCAAGGTAGTCTTTAATTTTTTTATCATATAAAAAACTCAAAAATGAGAACTTCAAGACAAACCGTTTTAATTACAGGAGGAGGTTCAGGAATTGGACTTTCTCTCGCCAAAAAATTCTTAGAAAATGATAATACTGTTATTATTACAGGACGAAATTTATCAAAATTAGAAGAAGTAAAAAAAGAATTTCCACAAATTCATATTTTTCAAAGCGACGTAACACAAGATGCAGAAGTAAGAATGTTGGCTGACGATATACTTCAAAAATTTGAAGGTATTGATGTTTTGATAAATAATGCAGGAATAATGAATCTTTTAGATACAGGAAATGAAGAAAATGATTTGGAAAAACAGTTTTCTGAAATTGAAATCAATTATAACTCTCCAATTCGTATGTTACATTATTTTTTACCTCAATTAAAAAAGAGCAAAAATGCTGTTTTGGTTAATGTTTCTTCTAGTTTGGCGTATGTTTCTTTTGCTCAAGCTCCTGTTTATTCAGGCACAAAAGCAGCCGTTCATTTTTGGACACAAGCTATCCGACCACAACTAAAACCACACAATATAAAAGTAATTGAACTTTTGCCTCCTGTTGTAGATACGCATTTAGCCAAAGAAGCCGACCTAACAGATGATAGTCTTAAACCGATGCCTACTGAAAAACTATCTGCTATTTTTTGGAAAGAATATTCAAAAGGAATAGAAGAAATTACTCCTGGAATTTCTACACAACTCAAATTTATAAGCCGATTAGCTCCTAAATTTGGTTTCAATCAACTTAATAAAGAACCTATACCTAAAAAATAAATCAGACAATTATGAAAAAAATACTACCTGAAATAGCTGTTTTGACCATTTTTGGTGCTTTAGGCATTTTACTAGCTATGGGCTTAGGATTTGGAATATTTTGGAAAACACTTGAGCCGATTACATTTATGAATGTTTTTGCAGCCGAATTTCCTTATTTTATTTTGCCTACTGTCTTGATGCTTCAACCTGCCTTAATTTCGTCTATTGTCTTGTTTATTAGATTCAAAAATGAAAAAGAAATTCGAAAAACTTGGCTTTATGTAATGAGTGGAATGATTGCAGCTTTCGTCATTACAAGTGCTTATCATCTGCCTGTCAATTTAGGTTTTATTCAATTAAAATATACGGCAGAAGAAATTACGACACTACTAAATATTTGGCTTTTACTACATTGGGTGCGATTTGCTGCTGTATTTATGGCTGCTGTATTTGCTCTCAAAGGTTTCAAACAAATTAATCAAGTCGTTCAAAAAATATAAAATTATGAAAAATACAATTTCAATCATTGCCATTCTTGGCATCGGAGCTTTTGCTGGAAATATGATAAATATAGGTTTTAGCCACGCTATGTACTGGCAATCGCTTGACCCAATAGAGTTTATGAAGTTTTTTAAAATCGATTTTCCACTACTGTTACAACCTACAGCTGCTTATAGTACTGGACATGAGTTAAATTTTTGACAAAAAAAGGACAGAAAGAGTTAATTTAGAAGTGTGAAAACCAAAAAACTCTATTCCGTCCTGCTGAACAAATATACAAAGGAATTTTCAGATATTCCTATCCATTATGTTCACGCTACTTTGTTGCTTATTAGCTGTATTCTGATAAAAGAAACTGTTAATCTAAACAAATTAAAAAATCAAGTAGGTATTTTTTTAAATTCTCCTACTGTTCAAATTGATTCTCATTATAAACGGCTTACTCGTTATTTTTTGGATGTCTATGTTCAAAAAACACTATGGAAGCTGATTCTAGTTTTTAGTATAGGCTCTTTTTTGAATAGAAAAGACATAAAAAAAGAAATTTTCTATCTAGCTATGGATGGTAGTGTTTGGCAATTAGGGGAATATACCTATCATGTTTTGGTCTTAAGTGTTATTTATAGAAAAATGGCTATTCCTATTTTTTGGATCAATTTAGAACGAAAAGGTAGTTCTACTGTTGCTCATCGTAAAAGTTTATTAGCATCGGCTTTATTGTTATATCCTTTTTTAAAAAGATTTACAATTTTAGCTGATAGAGAGTATAAAGGTAGAGTTTGGTTTAGGTATTTAGAAGAACAAGGATATACTTACATTATTCGTCTTTGTAAGGGAGATTATCAATTAGAAGTTAAAAAATACCACAGCTTACTTAAAAAAGCTAAATCAGGCAAACTAGTAAGCCAAGAATTTGAAACTGACTTTGCAAAAAAACTAAAAATAGTGATTTCTTATAATGCTCAAGCAGCAAAAGAAAGTGAAAAGTTTGTCATTTTATTAACCAACAAATATCGTTTAACAAAGGAGAAAATTAGTGCTATCTATTATCTCAGATGGAAAATAGAGTGTTTATTTAGACATTTGAAAACAAATGGATTTCATTTAGAGGAGTTAGGAATGGTAAACCCAAGAAAAATTCGTGTTCTAATGGCATTAGTAATTGCATCTTTTTTACTCTGTATCTTAGAAGGAGTAAAAACAAAACAAAGAGTAAAAAAAGACAATGAATCCTTTTACGAGTCTGTTTTTAGAATCGGATATGGAAAAGTAGTATTTTATGCTACTTCTATAGACAAAATATTAAAAATAATAACCCAATTAGTGCAAAAATCTAAAACTCAAAATACAACCTAAATTAACACATGTCCAGTACTGTAACAGCTGCTACACTTTTACCTGCTTTTTTGGGTAGTCTTTGGGTATTTCTTAAAAGTGAAAAAGGGTCTGAAAGTAGAAAATATTGGCTCTATGCTTTTATTGGATTAACGATTATCAATATTCAAACGGTAGCTTATCATTTGCCTATGAATTTGGATTTTGTGGAGTTGAAATATGATGCAGCAACGGCTACAAGCAAATTACAAGGCTGGATAATTCTGCATTGGGTAAGAGTTGTTGTAGCTATTTGTTCAGGTGTTTTTGCTCTTTTAGGTTTTCAAAAATCAAGTAATTCAATTTAAACAAAACTCAAATCAATATGGATAATTTCGTTATTTTCAATATGCAATCCGTAGCAGGGTTGTTCACTTTTTATTTTATATTTAAGTGGTATGTATTTCCTCGTTTAGACAAACTCAATATTTATGATGCACTTGTGCCGATGGTTCTTATTCACGGTTTGAGGTATTTGGGTATGGTTTTCATGGTAGATACCCAAGTTTATGATGCTTTTCCAGATGATTTAGCTTTTACAGTAGGAATTTGGGATTATACGACTGCTATTTTGGCTTTAATTACTGCTTTTGCCTTAAAGAATAAATGGAAATTTGCAATTCCTTTGGTTTGGGTATTTAATATTTTTGGTTTTACAGACCTTATAGTAGCCTTTCCACAAGTATTTGCGATTGAATTTTATAATTATGACTTAGGAACGATGTGGTGGGCATTCACAACTATTGGAGTAGTAAATGTCATTAGTCATTTTTATATTTTTTATCGTCTAATAAAAAATATAAGAAGTAAATATAAGAAATAAACAGGTATAGTTAAACTTATTATGCCTGTTTGTTTTCGTCTTCTTAGAAAACAAATCAAGAAGGAATACTAAAATCATCTTTTGGAAGAAACATAATATATGTGTCAAGTTTCATAAGGTTGTTTATGAAGTTTGATTATATTTTTGTTGTAAATTTATTATTTTTGTTTCAAACTGTTGTGGTGTACTTGGTTTAGTTAAACGGTGTTCTATATTATTTTCTTTGCATTTTTGATCCATTTTAGAAGGTTTTTGATAAAGATTTCCTCGTTATTGAACGAATAAAACGATTTGTAAATTCAAGTCCGTTATCAATCAATATATGACTGATTTGAAAAAGAAAAAAACTATACATTCGTCCATAAATAGCTCTGTGTTTTCTTCATATTTTTTATAAAATAAAAGTCGTGTAGCTCTGTCGATAGCAACAAATAAATAAGCTGCTTTTACGTCTAATTTGGGGAAATAAGTAACATCAATATGCAAATAACCAAACTGATAGGCTTTAAATTTCTTAGCTTCCTGTTTTTTCAGTAGGTGATAGTATTGATATTCTCTTTGACAAAACAATGATACACTGAGCTTCTAGAAATGGTAGAGTTAATTTGTTGTATGCACTCAGTTACTTCTTGTAAAGACATCCAAGTAGAAGTTCTTATCTTTTTGATAAGCTCTTTTTCCACTTCACTCAAAACGTAAGCAATCATTTTAGGAGCAGATGATTTATCATTACTAAATGTTCTATTTTCCATTTAGAAATAGTAGTGGATGAAGTTCCAAAACGCTCTGCTAAAGTAGCATTCGTTTGAGTAGAGTTTTGAATTTGAAGACGAATAGTTTGATTCGTCTGAGCATTGGCGTGATAAATTTGTGGCATTATTTAATTTTGTTTTGTAGTTAAAACCAAAATGGAGTTTTATAAACTATAAATAACCTTAGTGAAACTTTACAATAATTATAAATGAATTGCAGTTTGTATATTATTTCTCCTAATACTTTCCAAAAAACCAATTTCCTAACGCATTTTCATCATTACTTTCATAAAATTCTCTCCAATATTCTGTTACTTGTTCTTCAGTTAGGTAGCCTTTTTTATTTACATCTAGTTTTTCAAAAGCCTTTTGAGCAAGCTCTTTTTCTATTCCATACGCATCAAAAAATTTCTCAAAAACGGATAGGTCTATTTTGAAATCTTCTTTTTTGTTTTGGTCTGCAAAAAGACGAATTACATAACAAGTAATTGGCAAAATATCTTCTTCATACGTATTTTTTTCTATCAATGAATTACAATAGGCAATCCATTCTTCGGCACTAATTTGTTCATCTTTATCACTATCAGCAAAGAAAAGCATTTTTTTCCAACGGTTTTGATACAGATAATTCAGTCCACGATACGTTTCAGATTGTTTAGAAAAAGGAACAACTTGAGCAAGTCTATTTAAAATTAAATTAAAATCATCTCTTTCTACAGTTCCATCTTTGTTGGTGTCAAAGATTTCAAACATGCGTTTAGCTTTTCGTTCTTGAAGAGGAGTAAGTGTATTCATTGAGTTTAGGATTTAATTTATTGATAGGATAGAATAAGGTTTTAGAAAAATATAAGGCAAGTTACTCAAAAAATAAAAGTCTGTTTGAAAAAAAATAGAATTTCATTAGCAACAAATCAAAATAGACGATGTTTTTTGTAGTAAGAAAAGTGTAAAAAACACAAAAACATCAAAAAAAACGTTAGAAATTAAAATGGGTACTTTATTTTCTAACTTTTCAAGTGTTTTTTTCGTAAATTATACCATACATTGTTAAGTAAAATAACAATCATTCTGTTTTAATCTTCTTTATAAAAAAATATACATGAAAAATTCAGCCTCTTTAGCTTCTCAAAACTCACAAGCTGTTCAACATAGTTCGCTTACAGGACTTTTAATTGCTGCTGTCATTACAGTTGTTCTTTTTAATGTTCCTTATGGACGTTATATTATTTATCCGTTCAATATTCTAGGAACTTGGTTTCACGAAATGGGACATGGACTAATGGCACTTCTTTGGGGAGGAGACTTTATACAATTAGAAATGTCTAGTGATGGTTCAGGAGTTGCTACCACTACAAGTTCTAATATGATTGCAAGAGCATGTGTAGCTGCTGCTGGATTGATGTCGCCTCCCATTATAGGTGCTATTTTGATTATGGCTGGTCGTACTCAAAAAGGCTCAAAAATAGCTATGAGTATTTTAGGAGGAGTTTTACTTGTGTCAGTTGTTTTTTTGGTACGTTCCGTATTTGGTATTATTGCTGTTAGTCTTTGGGGAGCATTAATTATGGCTTTTGCATTCAAATTACCGACTTCATACAAACCATTTGTAGTTCAATTTCTTGGAGTACAAGCGTGGGCAAGTACTTTTCTGAGCTGGGATTATATGTTTAGTGATAGTGCAAAAATGGGAGTTTCAGATACACAAGCGATTGCAAACCTTCTTATCTTGCCGTATTGGTTTTGGGGAGGAGCAATAGCTCTTTTTGCTGTCTTTATGCTTTTAGTAAGTTTGAAAATAGCTTTTAAGAAATAACTTTTTATCCAATCAATAGAAAATATTGACCACTTAATTATAGAATCTTTCTATAATTGAGTGGTTTTTTTTATAAGTATATAAATATTATCAGATAAAATAATCATATTTTTTATACCTTTAGACTAATCGTATGTACTTTGTGCATTTACTTCTATTTAGATTACACTCAAACTATCAATATAATGAAATTTTATCCTATACTGAATAAACTACAACTTTCCTCTTTAGCTATTGCTTTTGGGTTTATTGGTGCATTTACTACTACTACACTCGCCCAATCGTCATTTCAAGAAGATACAGAGTTTTCAAACAAATGGGAAGAAAAACTAAATGAGGCACTTTCTTCTACTCATTCTCACACAGATAGAAGTGATAACACTCATCGTTCTTGTCTTTCTTTGGTGCTTTTGGAAGGAGAAAAAAATAAAAAACGACTTACTTCTCGTCTTCAAAAAGTTTTAAGAACCTACAACGAACGCCCTTCGCTTAGTTTTTCAGTAGATTCTCGTCATTTTCGTTTTCATTACGACAAAACAGGAACAAATGCAGTTCCTTCAATGGATAATAATACCAATGATATTCCAGATTATATAGAATTTATGGCTGCCGAATTTGAGAATGTATATCAAAAAGAAATTGATAATTTGGGATTTATTCCACCACCAAGTGATGGCGAAGAAGGAGGAGGACAGGATTTTTATGATGTCTATGTTACCGATTTACAACAGGGATTGTATGGATATGTTGCACCTGAAATCACAGTAGGCGATAATCCAAACTCATCTGCTACCGAAACACAGGCAAGTACAAGTGTGTTGAGAATGCGTAATAATTATGAGGGTTTTGGTCTTGAAAATGATGCACTTAAAGTAACTGCTGCACACGAATATTTTCACTCTATTCAATTAGGTTATAATGCTTCTTCGCCTTCTGCTTTTGCATTGGAGGGTTCGGCTTCATGGATGGAAGAAGTGATTTATCCAGGTATAGATGATAATTTTCAGTATTTAGAAAGTGTTTTGGGTGCGCCAGATGTAGCCCTAAATTATGATTTTTCGGATGATAATGACCCTAATTTTAATGATTTTACAACACAATGGTACGGCTCATGGATATTTTTTCAATATGTAGGAGAGAATTATGGAAAAGAAGTAGTAAGGACATTTTGGGAAAATATGCGTTCTCAATCTGAATTACAAGCACTCAATGCTGCTCTTCTTACCAAAAATGTAAGTTTGAATACTGCTTTTGAAGATTTTTTTGTAGCTAATGTAGTTTTGTCAGCTAGTTCTGCTTCAAGACCTTTTGTTTATGCTCGTGCTACTGATTATATCAATTATTTGAGAGAAAATATTGACTCTGAAACAGTTAGAATTGAAGGAGCTATTAATTTTTCGGGACAGGGAGTAACTTGGAATAGTACTGCAAGTGGAAATAGACGTTTGATGCGCTTTTCGGCTGACTACATAAAATTGGCTACACAACAAGAAGAATTCAAGGTAGAAATAACACCTACTGATGAAACAAGTGAAATAGGAATTCAGTTTGTGAGTTTTCAAGCCAATGGACAAGTAAGAGTTATCAAAAATTATCCTAGTGCTGGAGTAAATGCAAAAATTGAAGTGCAAAATGTAAACTCCACAGATAAAATGTATTTGATTGTTTATAGATTAGGAAGGTTAAATGATGATTTTACATCTAAACAATATAGTTTGAGAATTGCAAGTATTGATGAAATAACAGGAATAGAAGATGATTTGGGTGGAGATAATTATTTCAAAATTGCATCAAATCCTATTTCTGACAAATTGAGTTTCATTTATAAACTTGAAAATCAAAATATCAAAAACTATAAAGTAAATGTTACTGATGTTTTGGGTAGAATAATGGTGGAAAATAAGTCTATTACTGAACCTATTGCTACTTCAAAATGGGCAAAAGGAACTTATTTTGTGACTCTTTTTGATAATCAAAAGCCTATTGCTGTTCGTAAAATAGTGGTTCAGTAATCAAAAACAAACATTTTAGAAGTTATGCTGTTAAAAAGTCAGTAGGAAATGTATTTTATAATTAGTCTACTGACTTTTTGGCATTATTTAGTAAGTGCTTGTTTGATTTTTATTTATTTTAAGTTTGTTTTTATTTAAAAAACAATGCTTTTTTATTATTTTGATTGCCAAAACAAAGAATGAAAATTGGTTTGAGTTTTGATTATATTCTAGTAGAATCAACCAACTTTAGATAATAAGCTGTTCAAGCATTAAAAATATATACAATTATGATGACCATAGATAAAACCTTAACCAAAAAACTTGCCTTACAATCACAAGCTGAAAATATAGCCAGTGGAGGAACTGTTCCTACAAAAATGTTTCTTTCAGAAGAAGAAAATGGATACTTACTTCGTCTGACAGCAGCTTCTGTAAAGCCAAATTCATATAAAATAGAAATTCGTCAAGGACATTTAATTATTATGTCTTTAGTCAAGATTAGCGAATTTGAAGGTGTCCCACGTTTTATGCAAGCCTTTCCAATTCTTCCTCATGTAGATTCGAATGGAATAGAAGCTCGTTATGTAGATGGAGAGCTTCATGTTTTTGCTCCCTTCAATGATAATGCAGACCAAGGTGAAAATAGAAAAATTGATATAGATTTCTGAATCTAATTTTAATGAACCAAAATATAGAAAAAAGCCTTCTTTTTTAAGAATATTCTTAGAAAATGAAGGCTTTTGTTTTTTGAAAATATCTTGAAAAAATGACACGACAACAACAACTTATCGAATGGACAGAGTCTATTATAAAAACTACTCAAAAATGGAAAGACAAAAAAATAAAAATTCAAGTAAGTCTAACAGATAGAGATTTTGATAGACATGGAAGTAGTTTTATTTCCTTTTCTATGATTTTTAAATCTTTTTATATCCGAACAAGTGGAGTGAGAATGATGTTTGGTGGAACAAATAATGAACTTGTAGAAGTTTCGACAGATTTTTTGATACAAGTAGAAAGTACAGAAAACCAAATTATTTGTACAGAAAAGCTAGGCGAAAATGATTTAAAACAACCTATTTTCAGAAAAACTACTCTCATTTTGTTGTGAAATTAGAGTAGATAATCATTCTTTAATTTTTATTAAAAAATATAGGTGTAAGTGTATAACCAGCTTCTTTTAATAAATTTACCATTCCTTCTTTTCCTCCCAAATGACCAGCTCCAACGGCTGCAAAAATAGTGTTTTTCTTGCTTTTCTTATTTTCTTGTTTAAATTCTTTTGTAAGTTCCTTTCTCATCTGTTCTTCCATTCTTTGCACCATCACAATATTTCGTCTGACAATAAGTGATTGATATGATTCTTTTTCAAACTCACCTGAAATTTGGTCGTGTAATAGTTCTATATTTTCACTCAAATAAAGTGAAATCAGTATTTCCATTGGATTAGCTGTATCTTGTAATTCTACCAAAGTTGTATCATTTTTATTTACATCATCCACAATAGCTACATCGACTTCTACTTTGACAGAATCTTGTAAAACAGCTTCATTTTGAAGTTTATTTTTTTCTACAATATAATCATAAAGCTCTCTTGCTTGTTTGTCTATTGGCGTAGAATTGAGAGCAGTCATTTGTTCTTTTACAGTTTCTAATCCGATTACGTTTTGTTCGTTTTCTCTAGCTCGGTTTTGTAAGTGCATATCCAAAGCAGGAAATTTTTCTAGTGTTGCACTTTCTCCTTTTTTAGTTTTATTTGTAGCTTTTGCAAGTTCTTCTTGTTCCTTTTCTTGCAACATTGCCATAATAAAAACAGGACGAACCATATCTAAGAAAGGTGCTAATTCTCCTATTTTTTTTGCTAAATAGGGTTTTATTTCTTGATACTCTTCTTTAGTAAGTAATTTTGAAAGTGTAGAATCTGCTGGCGACATCACATAACCAATCGCTAAAATAGAGGTCATAAAGTTCAAATCTAGTTCGCCAGCTACCGTCAATGAATTATCCATATACGGATAAACATTTGAGGCATAATCAATTACTCGCTCATCGCCTACATGAACAGTTCCAAAAAGATATGATTTTTGTTTAAGGTTATTTCCACTTATTTCCCAAAGAAGTTGCGCCTTTGCAAAGGGAACAGTAAAGAAAAATAGAGATAAAAAAAACAAATTAAGTAGATAGGAAGAGTATTTCGACATACGTAGAGATTTAGGTTTTTAAAGGATAAAGCCAACAAAATAAGCATTCTATTTTTAATAGAACGAATAATTTTGTTTTGTGTTCTCTACTTTTTGGATTTGGTCTGAATAATTTGTTTGTTTCCCTAATTATAATTACGGAATATCCATAAATTTATGGGTTTGTAGCGAAACTTGCCATCTAGGATTTTCTTTTACAAACTCTATCAAAATAGGTAAATTTTTACTGCTTTTACTCCATTCGGGTTGAATAAGTAATTTACAAGATTCCGAAACTTTTTGTGCTTCTTCTTGCGCCCATTTCAAATCACTAAGTGCATAAATGACCATTTTGAGTTCGTGTGCCTTTTCATAAATTTCTTCTAAAGGCTTTTTGAATCTTTTGGGAGAAAGTGTAATCCAATCTAAAGTACCTGAAAGTGGATGCGCTCCCGATGTTTCGATATGAATTTTGAATCCTTCTTTTTGTAAGGCTTCTGTAAGTTCATCCAAATTGTGCATAAGTGGTTCGCCTCCTGTAATAACGACCAAACGAGCAGGAAAAGAACTGGCTTCTTTTACAATCTGAGAAATAGATTGTTGTGGATGCGCTTCTTTGTCCCAAGATTCTTTTACATCACACCAAAAACAACCTACATCACATCCTCCCAAACGTATAAAATAGGCTGCATGCCCCATAAAAACACCTTCACCTTGTAAAGTGTAGAATGCTTCCATTACTGGAAGAGAAGAAGCTGTTAATGGCTTTTTCATAGAAGTAGATGAAGGTTTAAAGTCTGATTTGGTTTGCCTAGTTGATTTCAAAATGGGTTTAGATAGTTTTGACAACGACGACAAAGATGATGATATAGTAGGCATTTTGATTTCGTAATTTAGAATTTAAAATAAAGAATACGGCGAAGGTATGCAAACTCCATAGCGCAAAAAGAATGCAAAGGTAATGTTTTTAAAATAGAAAATAAAATAGTATTACTTACAATATCGTAATATAGTTTTATATTTGTGTTAATTCTGAGGTGTTTTAGAGAGATTATCTATTTTCTTAATTGAAAAAAACGATACTCAAGAAAAATCAAATTTAGAATTTTATTTTTATAAATGACTTGTTATCAGGTTTTTATAAATATTTTTTTCTAAAACTCATTACTTTTGAATATAATAAAAACCCTTAATATTAAATATTGGGATTAACCCTAAGAAATATGAATCTTTCTCAACATATATTTGTAGTGATTAGTTTATCAATGCTTATTTATTTTCAATAGTGTTTTAATATCCTTTTTAAGAAAGTATATAACACAAGAATAAAATAGACAAAATTTTATCGATTTTAAAATGTTACTAGCCGAGAGAAATAATGTTTTAATCGTAAAAGCCTAACTCTATACGTAATTCTACGTATTTAAAATAAATCAAGGCATAAAGTTTGGCTAATATCTACTACAAGTTAAGTAGCACATTTTATATTATATTTTGTAATACATAGTCAATTTGATTTAATTAAAAATACGTTTTGATGAATTATAAAATATCTAAATCACAGGAAAAACAATTTCATAAAAATAATATTGCACTTATTACTACCATGATAACTACCTTACTTACAACTCTTCTTATTACAGTTTCTTCTTTTGCCCAAAACATACAAGAGAATGATGCAACTATTGCTTACAAACTAGGAAAGCAACAAGAAAAAAGTGCTTCTACAACAGCACATTACGAAAAAGCATTTCAGTTGTATGAGAAATCTGCAACTTTAGGATATGATTCTGCACAAGTTGCATTAGCACAGTTTTATGAGCTTGGTATAGGAACAAAGGTAGATTTTTTGAAAGCTGCTGACTTATATCAACGTGCTTTAGAACAAGGAAATGCACAAGCTGCTTTTCGTTTGGGAAATTTATACGAAAAAGGAAGTGGGGTAGAGCAAAGTATGGAACAAGCTGCTCGTTGTTATTTACAGGCATGGGGTGGAAAATACCCTCGTGCTGGCGAGGCTTTGGAACGCATAGATGCAAAACGTTGGTTGCCTTCAGATTTGCCTACTTATCGTTTTTATTTAGCCATGAATAATGATGCAGAAGCACAATACGAACTCGGTAAAATGTATTTAGATACAAAAACAAGCGCAAGACCAAACTGGGTAAAAGCAAAATATTGGCTTGAAAAGGCTGCAATAAATAATTTTGTAGAAGCTCAACTGCTTTTAGCTAAAACCTATCAAGAAGGACAAATTATAGAAAAAAATAGTGAATTAGCTACATCTTATTACAATCAAGCTGCTAGACAGAATAACAAAACAGCTTTGGCGTGGCTAGAAAATAAGCAAAATCAAGAAAATAGTGAAAATATAAGATTAACAGCAACTACTAATTCTACTCATTCAACAAAAAATGAAATTGTAGTCATCAATCATTTTGAAGAAGGTTTAAAACAATGGAATATCAAAAATAATCAAGCTGCTTATACTCATTTTCAGAAGGTATCTTCTAAAAAACAACCTCAAGTTTTGAAATATCTAGCTATTATGCACAAAGATAATTTGATTCCAACAGCAAATTTATCAGAAGCAATTTTGTATCTAAATGATTATATAACGATGTATCCAGAAGATGCAGAAGGCTACAAACTTTTAGGAGAAATTTATCTTGCCAAGAAACAAAAGTCAGAAGCTAAATATTATTTTGAGAAAGCAGAACAAAAAGGAATCAAGATAACAAAAGAAATTTGGGCTTCTTTGGAGTAAGAGTAATTACAGTTTTTGACGTGAATAAAAGTAGAAACCATTTTATTAATAAAATAAAATGGTTTTTTTTTAGATTTATGTGTCGTTGTTGGTACTTTACTGACACCAAAAATCATATTTTTAACAAAAAAAGACCTAGTAATTTTTAGAAAAAAACGGTACATTTTAAGTATATGAAAAACCTAATCCTACTTCTTCTTTTATCTTTCCTAAACTTCTCTCTAGCTTTTGCAAATGGAGGAGTTGTAGATGAAAATTATTTCAAAAAAACTGGGAATATTCGTTTACTTCAAAAAGCTGATATTTCACTTTTGAAAGAAGATTTGAGCATAAAAATCATAAGTGATACTACCTTTATTGAAGTTACTTATTTTTTGAAAAATAATGGAAATACGCAGTCTGTTCATTATGGTTTTCCTGTGGATATGTATGAAGGCGATTGGAGAGATGACAAGTATGTCAGTCTTTTAAGTTTTGATGTTTGGGTCAATACTATTGCTGCTAAATATTCATATTGGCGAGTAAATAATGCCTATGAAAGTAATGAACATAATAAAGAAGAAGATAAATATTATCCTTCCAAAATAGATAGACAATGGTATGCTTTAAAACTAGATTTTGAAGAAGGAACAACACAGACTTTAACTATAAAATATGCCATTCAGAATTATAAAAGCGATTATTATTATGGATTTGGATTTATTCCCACACCTTCTGAAAGACGATTTGTATATGATTTATTTCCTTCAAGTAGTTGGGCAGATGGAATAGTTCAAGATTTTTCTGTAACAATGGATTTATCAGATTTGTATCAACATCAATGCAATCCAAAAATTGAAGGATTAGAAAATTTGAAAGAAGAAAAAGGAATTTATACATTAAAAACTCAAAATTTTGACCTCAAAAAACGTTCGTATTTAGCAGTTATTTACGATAATAAAAGAAGGAAAATTGCAAAAACATTGAAAACAGAATATGAACTCTTTCCAATTGCGTCAATTTCATCATCAGCCGAAAATGCCGAATATTTGATTGATAATGACCCAAATACAGTTTGGAAAGGTAAGGAGGGCGATTGGATAGAAATAAAACTTCCTAAAAAAATGATTCCATATAAAGTTTATACAACAAAAACTGACTCTCTTATCAGTCGAATAGATTATCCAATAGGAATTACGTTTTTGAATGGTAATTATTCATCAAAAGAAAAGTTTGAAGCAGAATCAAAAGTAAAAAAAGTGCTTGTAAAACTAAATGGTATTACAATAAAGAATAGTCAAGGAGAAGATTACAATAATTTATCTCTAAGTAAAGCTGAATTTTCTACTGAAAAAACTCCTTATAAATCTTTGGTAAGTCCATTTAAGGATAACTTGATGATGTATATTTTTCATAGCTCTGATTTAGGAAGTATAAAACTTCACAAAGACTATGTACACACTATTTTTATACAAATTCAACAATCAGATTCCTCAACTAAAGAAGTGAGTATTTCAGATTTATATTTATTTGGTTATCAAGATTGGTATGGAAAAACGAAACCTTTTTAGAAAAGATTGAAAAATAACTATTTCTATTCAAAAAAATAATTCGTATTTTGTGATTGATTCGATAAAAATGGAAAAGAAGTAGAAATCTCGTTGACAGCTTTAGCCTCACCAACGGTTAGGATTATAAATTGAATAAAACTGAATGAATAATTTTCGTCTTACTATTTGGCAACGTATCTTTGGAGGATTTTCTGGTCTTCTCCTACTTTTTATTGCGGGGGCAGTTACACTTATTGTCCAACTCAATCAAAATGTAGCGCAAATAGACGAATATACAGAAGTGGTTCAGCCCTCTGTTGAGAATCTAAAAGAATTTCGCAGCCTTGCCAATACTTCGATGAGGCTCATTACAAGTTATGTTTATTTTCAGAGTGAAGAACAAAACGATGCAGCCAAAAACTCACTTCGCAAACTTCAAAGCAAAACCTATCCAGCCATAAAAGACAAACTTATTTCACTTTCAGAAGGCTGGCAAGGCGATAAAGAAACCTCGCTTGAAATTTTGAATAATACATTTACGGCAATGGATAGTATGCACAAAATCGAAGAGCGTATTGTTTCTTCATTAAATGATAAAAATGCAACTGAAAAAAATCTTTTAGTACAAGAAATAGGCTTTCAAACTCAAATGCAAGGGCTAAATAATATCTTCGAACAGATAAAGATAGATTTAGAAGTATTGATAGAAAATAAAAAAATAGCAGGACAACAGACACAAGATGCCGTCAATCGTGCTTCGGTTACGCTGCGTAATGAAACTATTTTTGTAAGTATTATCGCTATTATTTTAGGATTTTCGCTTGCTTTTTTCTTAGCTCAAACGATTATCTCACGTATAAAAGTAGTTAAAGACAGTATAAAAAAACTTAGTGAGGGAGTTTTGCCACGTTTTGAGAAATACAGACATGACAATGAAAATGTGCAAGTTGATGAAATTGGAGAAATGGAAATTGCATTACAAACCTTGATTCTTGGTTTAAAAGATACATCAGATTTTGCCAAAGAGATAGGACAAGGACATTATCAATCTGATTTTACACCTCTTTCGGATAGAGATATTTTAGGAAATTCTCTCCTCAAAATGCGTAATAATCTACGAGAAACAGAACATAGTGCAAAAGAAAGACGTTGGAAAAATGAAGGTACAATGCTCATTTCAGATGTTCTCCGAAATAGTAGTCGTTCTTTTGAAGAAATTACAGACGAACTCATCACGACTCTAGTAAGGTATTTAGAAGCTAATCAAGGTGGGTTTTTCTTGAAAGAACAAGAAGGAAGACATGAGCAGCTTCGACTAATGGCATATTATGCGTGGGATAAAAAACGTTTTTTGGATAGTACCATTCAGTTAGGCGAAGGCTTGACAGGGCAGGCGTGGCAAGAAGGACAAACGATGCACCTTACAGATGTTCCCAAAGAATACGTTGCTGTTACTTCTGGGCTTGGAAAAGCAAATCCACGTTCGGTTTTGATTGTTCCAATGCTTTTGAATAAAGAAGTATATGGAATGATAGAAATTGCTTCTTTTAAGAAATTTGAATCTTATCAGATTGAGTTTTTGGAAACCATTGGTGAAACCGTTGCAGCAACACTTTCAATTTTGCAAAGTAATATTACTGGGCAGCGTCTGTTACAAGAGTCCGAACAAATGACGCAGCAATTACGAGCGCAAGAGGAAGAAATGCGCCAAAATATGGAAGAGCTACAAGCCACACAAGAAGAGATGGGAAGAGTGCAAAAAGAATTGCAATACAGAAATGAACTTATTCAATCTAGTTTTTATTTGTTAGAATTAGATTATAAAAAGAATATTACAACCATAAATGATTTGGCTGTTGATGTTTTAGGATATTCAAAATCTACACTTTTAGAACGCTCTGCTTTTGGAATTTTTGCACAAGAAGGCGAACTCCAACAAGGATTTAATACAATGGCACAAGGCGCAATTTGGAAGGCTGAAACAACAATGCTCAACCGAACAGGACAAGAAATTTGGGTACAAGCTATCGGAGTTGCCCTTTTTAATAATGCTGGAACGATTGAAAATTATGTACTTGTTTTAGCTGACATTTCACAACTCAAAGCAAATGAAGCAAAAATAAAAGAACAAACTACAAAAATGGAAGAAAACAGGAATTCTGAAAAAAGACGTTCAGAATATGCGCTTCAAGCTCAAAAAAGTATGCTAGAAAAATTGGTCGCTAGGCATACAACTGAAAAAGAAGAACTCCAAAAACGTATTGAAGAATTAGAGAAAAAGAATTGATAAAGGATTATTGAAAATGAAAACTACAAAATCGTCTAACTTACCTTCGTACATTACCTTCGACGCTTTAGAAAATATCGCTTCATTGCTTCAAAACAAACAAGTGGCTGTTTTGGTAGATGAAAACACAAAAAGAGATTGCTATCCTATTTTATACAAAGTATTCGAAAATGCCAAACTGCCCAAACCACTTTTGATAGAAATTCGATCAGGTGAAATAAATAAAACACTAGAAACCTGTACACATATTTGGTACGAACTCACTCAAAATCATTTTGATAGAAAAGCCATTTTACTCAACTTGGGGGGAGGAGTAATTGGCGATATGGGAGGTTTTTGTGCTGCTACTTATAAGCGTGGAATTGATTTTATTCAGATTCCGACAACACTTTTATCACAAGTAGATGCTAGTGTAGGGGGAAAATTAGGAATTGATTTTAATGGTTTCAAAAATCATATTGGACTCTTTAAAACTCCTTCAAAAGTTTGGATTCATACCCCTTTCTTGAAAACATTGCCTCAAAATGAACTTCGCTCTGGTTTTGCTGAAGTAATAAAACATACACTAATTGCAGACAAAGAAGCATGGCAAAATCTTTTAAAAGATGATAAACTAAATAAAAATAATTTTGAAAATCAAAGTATTGTAAATAAACAAAATGAACTTTGGGATAGAATTGTTGCTCATTCAGTTGCTTTAAAAGCAGAGGTTACAGAAGCAGACCCAACAGAAAAAGGATTTCGTAAAATCTTGAATTTTGGTCATACGATTGGACATGCAATCGAATCTTATTTTATAGAAGAGAATAAAAAAAATAGTCAAAAGAAGAATATCAAACCTGTTTTTTTGCACGGAGAAGCCATTGCCTTAGGAATGATAGCAGAGAGTTATTTTTCAGCTTTTTTATGTAAAGAAAATTATCCTAATCAAAAATTTATTTCAGAAACAGATTTTACAGTAATAAAAAATTATATTTCTATTGTTTTTGAAGACACAATTACCAATTTTAGAAATGCCATTCAACAAGAAAATATCTTAGAAGAAATAATAAAGTGGGCAAAACAAGACAAAAAAAATGCTCAAAGTACAATTCTGACATGTGCTTTAGAAGAAATTGGACAAGCAACTTTTGATATTCCTATCTCAGAAATCCAAATTTTTGAATGTTTGAAGCAGATTTAATAAAATTGGATAAGATATTGCCATTATTATCACAACTATTAATAAAAATGAGTAGTATTTAGATATTCTATATACTGCCTAAAAAGCCAATATTAGGACAAAAGTTTGATTTTAAGTAGAAAAAATAAAATTAAACACAGCTTTTTGCTATCAAAACTACTCAATTTATCTTTATAATTTGTATCTTTAAGAAATAAATAGCTTCTTTGAGTTAAGTAAGTATTCATTGATTAAAACGCAATACCTATAAAATTAGGAATAAATTGTATAAAAATAGATGCTTTATAAAAGTTGAAATGTAGTAAAAAAGTTAATTTATACTTAGAATTTCAAGGATACTAAAAACTCTGTTTGTATGAACAATGGGAAATATCAACCAAGAACTGGAGCGTTTGCAACTTATTTCAGATTTTCTGAAAGGTAAACTCTCTGCCAAACAATTAGAAAAATTTAAAAAAAGACTGGAAAATGACCCTGTTTTGCAAGAAGAGTTGTATAAGCACAAAACACTCATCGAACTCTTGAAGAAAAAGCAAGAGCAAAATATTGTCTCTCTATTAGAACCTACAAATGATGTTGATTATATGAAACAAGAACGCATTTACAGAAGAAATCAGCTTCGTCAAGAACTTGAAAAAATAAAAGAACAAAAAACAGAACAACAAAAAGATTGGGAACGAAAAGTAGCCCAGTCTAATCAACCTTCTATTTATAAAATGGCTGCTGTATTTTCTTTAGCTATTGCTATTGGAGGAAGTGTTTTTTTTGTAGCTGCACAGCTTATTGATTCTCAAAATGAAAAAGCCTTACAAGCTCAAGTTGATGCACCCACATTGGTAGAGGTCGAAACTGACCCAACCGATGCATTAGACAAAACAAAAGATAACTCTCTTTTCTCAAAGGAGAAGAAAGAAGTTATGGTACAAAACTCTACTTCATCAGATAAAAAGAATGAAATAGAAAAAAATACTACTGCTCAATCAGAAAAAGAAAATCTAATAGCTTATCAACCAATAGACGAATACGAAAACAAACTTAATCAAGTTACTCGTAGCACAATTAATTTAAAATCTCCCAATATTTTTGTAGAAAAATATACAGGAAATTTGATTTTTGAATGGAGTGGAATAAGTGAAGAAGAAATTTATTTGGAAATTATCAATTCAAAGAAAGAAACAACAACTTTCGAAAATCTACAAAGTCCTTTTAATTTAGACCAACAGCTTGAAAAAGGAATTTATTATTGGGTGCTTCAAACAGATAGCGAAGTTATAAAGAGAGGAAAGTTTTTGGTTAAGTAATCAAACTGTATCACAGACTTCCTAGTCTGTGTCAGCAATTCCCAATGTAACACGAATGCAATCTCAAAGCTATGATTTAGTCATTTTTTTGCTAAAAAAATCAACATTTAAGAAAGTTTAAAGCTACTTTTTCAAATTTTTGAATCCTAGAAAGGCGTTTTATTGCTAATTTAATTTACATTGGGAACTGCTGAGTCTGTGTGAGTATTATTCAATACTTCATTATCCAAACTTTCTGTTCTTCTGTATCTGGAATACTTACTCCTCTAGTTTTACTTATTTTTTCGATAGTTTCTTGATTAGAAATTCCTTGTTCTATCAAAATAGCTGAACAAAGCATTCCTGCACGTCCGATTCCTCCTCTACAATGGACTATTATTTTTTTGTTTTGATTAATTTTTTCTGCCAAATTTTTGACTAACTCTCTAATCTGAATAGTTTGTTTTTCAGTCGGAATGCTTCTATCAATAATCGGAAAAGAAATAAAATCAATAGCATATTTTTCACAGACCTGTTTTTCATTCTGTAATCCTAAATCAAAATTCTCTTCTTTTGTAAGCAAACTAACTAAAACAGTTACTTTTTGGTTAGCAAAATTGATAATGTCTTCTTCTAAAGAGTCATCTGAATTTGGTTTTGGCATAATCGCCAAGTTTTTAGTAATCCAAAATATTCTTGTTTTCATAATTTTAAATGTAGATTTGATTACTTTTGTGATATGAATTCTATTTATTTTTTAGTTTATCTTTTTCCACTTCTTAGTTTTCTAGTTGCTTTATTGAGTGCTGTCTTTTTTCCAAAAATGAAAGAAGATACAGTTTCAAAAAAAAGTATAGAATATGCTGCTTTGGGTTTTTCTTTTTTTGCTCTGCTTGCCACGAGTACACAACTTTTCGAGGTTTTTAATACAGGGCAACCACTTTCAGATTCTTTTTTATGGACAAATACAGGAACAAGAGAAATAAATATTTCGATAAAAATAGATTCGCTAACTGCATTTTTTCAGTTTTCGATTAGTTTGATTGTTTTTGCAGTTCATATTTATTCCCTTGCTTATATAAAGAAGAAAAAGACGTTTTATTATGGAATTTTGGGGCTTTTTGTTTTTGCGATGCAGTTTCTTTTGGCTCAAGATAACCTAATTTTATTTTTTGTTTTTTGGGAACTTATGGGGTTGGCTTCTTTTCTTTTGATTGATTTTGATAAAACAGAAAAGTCTTCTCGTGCTTCTACAAAGGCTTTTTTACTCAATCGTATTGGCGATGTAGGTTTGCTTGTTGCAATAGCTTTGCTTTTCAATTATTCGCTTTCAATTTCTGAACTCAAAACGACTTTTGTTTCTATTCCTTATTTTACAAAAGTAATTATTTCAATAGGAATTTTGCTTGCTGCTTTGGTAAAATCTGGGCAGTTTCCTTTTTCTACGTGGCTTTTTGATGCAATGGAAGCACCAACTTCTATTTCTGCACTTCTGCACGCTGCAACAATGGTAGCAGCAGGAATTTATCTTCTGATTCGAATGGAATTTGTCTTTGAAGAAGTCAAAATTATTGCAGAAATTTTAGTTTGGTTAGCTCTTTTTTCGGCTGTCTTTTCGGCTCTTACGGCTTATTTTACCACAAATCTAAAACAACAACTTGCAGCTTCGACTGTTTCTCAACTCGGTTTTATGGCGATTGCTGTTGGTGTTGGAGCTTGGCAGGCTGCCGTTTTGCATCTTTTTACACACGCATTTTTTAAGGCAACACTATTTTTGGGAGCAGGTTTTTTGATAGAAAAAAATGGAACAAAGCAAATGTCAGAAATGGGAAAAGATAATTATAAAAAACTCCCTTTTTTCTTCCTAATTTATGCTTTTGCGTTGGCTGCTTTGGTGGGTATTCCTTTCACATCTGGTTTTTTATCTAAAGAATGGATTTTGAAAGAAACAGTAGAAAACCATTTTTTTATAGGAATTGGTTTGTTTGTAGCTACTTTTCTGACTGCTTTTTATGGAGGAAGACAGTTGCAACCCTTATTTTTTAATAAAGAAGAAAGTAATAAATCAAATGGAAATAATTTTTCTAAAAAATGGCTTTGGTATTTGCCTTTAGTTTTGCTTTTTGGTGGCAGTTTTTGGTTTGTTTTTTCGTTTCATCCTCTCAAACCTGATGAAAGTTATTGGCTCAAAAATCTTCCAAAATTATTTTCAAATGCACCTAATCAGTTCAAAATTTGGCTTCCTATTTTGGCTACTTTTCTGACTTTTTTAGGACTTACTTTAGGATTTTCTAAGAAACTAAATCAAAAATTAATTAAAATAGAATTTCTACCAAAAATCAAGAATTATTTTCTTTGGCAAGATAACTTTTTTATTCTTTGTTTTTGGAAACCTGTTACTCAAATAGCGACTCTGACAACACAAACAAAACCACCTCTAACGACTCAAAAAATTGTAAGGTTTTATGTAAATATAGCTTTAATTTTATCTTTATTTGACAGAAAACTAGATTCTGCGATTGATAATTTTTCAAAGGTAATTGTTATTCTAGGACATTTTTTTGCTTGGATAGACAAATATGTAGTTGATTTTAGTACTCATTTTGCAGTCTTTATTATCAATCTAGCAGCAAAACAGTTGAAGAGTTTACAAAATGGAAAAGTACAGTTTTACCTTTTGATTGTTGTTTCTGTTTTAATTCTAGCTCTTATTTTTTTGTAAAAAAGTAGCTGACAGCTTCCAAGCTGTCAACTATAAAAAGACAAAACTATGAATTTAATTACTTTTTTGGAGACTTAGGAAAAGTTTCCTATTCCCAAAAATCGTTCTAATACCTCTTTTACTTGTTGTTTAGAAATATTATTTTTTTTGCAAAAAGTCTTGAGTTTGCTTCATTTCTAGGATTTTGGCAATTCCTCTAAGTAGGTGTCCTCGTGTTACTTTGCCTCCTCCTAGTTGTGCTAATCATATTATTTGGTCTTCTATTTCATAAAAATATCCTCCTATAAAAAAAGCTAGAGTAATCAAGTTTTTTATACTCTCCCAGTCTTTAATGAGAAATTCTTCCCACCCTAAAACCTGTTTGAGAAAATGAAAAACAGAACTCTATTTTCCAGCGATGTAAATATAGTTCAAAGATAAGAAATGCCATTAAAGAAGTTTCTATTTTTAGGTTAGAAACTAATAACATAGGTTATTTAAATACTCTTTTTCCACTAGAATGGTGTAAACTTACTCGTACTAAATTATAGTCTTTCCGTTTTCCCCATTCATAATGCGCCTTTACAATGATCTAGAACATGAATAATCATCATATCAGTAAAGAAGTCGTAGCAATTAGAGATAGAATTTTATTTTGCTCATCCCTATCATAGCAGGGAAAGAGAAGCCAATGAAAACTTAAATCCGACATTCCCCACACTTGCGTAAAACCAAGAAAAAATATTATTATCCCAAGATAAATTACATGCTTTATTTTATATTTTGCTATTATTTAACTTTGAAAATGAAATTTAGGAAGAAAAATTACATAAAATCGTAAAAAACAAAGAGGGTGGGGAATGTCGGTTAAATGGTTTGATTAGGCAATTTATTCCTAAAAAAGCTAATTTTGATGAATATACAAATCAAGAAATTTATCAAATTTAAGAACAAATAAACAATAGACCTAGAAAAAGATTTGATTTTAAATCATCTAATCAAAATTTAAAATAACTTAAAAAAAATGCGTTTATCAGTTGAATCCAAGTTTCTAGTGCAAGATTCTATCTTGTACTTGCTTTTTTGTCAGCATATGCTGACGAAATGATAGACACAAGATGAACCTTGCGCTAGATGGGAAAAATGTCTAGTAGTATGATTTAATTTATCTAAAAACCTGTAACGCTATTTCAGGACGAGACACACGTTGTTTTTCTACAACTCCCTCTCTTTTCATTATTTCAAGACACCTACTAAAGTTTTATAAAGATTCCTTACTGGCTAAAAACAAACAAGGATAATTGATTTCAAATAAGTTATATTTGTAAACAAATGGATATACTTTAAACAGAATAATTTATGACTTGGTATTTGTTTCTCTTTAGTTTTATTATTTGTCAATTCAATTTTTCTAATCCACCCGAAAAAAAACTATCTTTTGATATAATTTGGAGAGAAAAACCAGTAGGTACATTGTATGCCACCCAAAAAAATATAGATTCCAAAACGTTTTATCAAAGCTCAACCAATATTCAACTAAAATTTATCAAGACTTTTGATATAAATTATGAATATGATGTAGTATTTGATAATCAGATTCTACAAACAGCAGATGTAGATATAAACTACAATGGAAATAATCATGCACAAGCCAATACCAAAAGAAAAAACAATGAATATCAAGTAACTAAAGATGGCGAACTTGAAAATACATTTAAAGAAACTGTTCAGTATTCTACCATCTGTATGTATTTTGAAGAGCCTGTAAATATAAAGCGTTGTTATTCCGAACAAGAAGGCGATTTTAATACGATTACTCACTTGGGAAATCACAAGTACAAAAAAGTGAATTCAAGAGGAAAAGAGAGTTTCTTTTTTTATAAAAATGGTAGCTTAGAAAAAGCTGTTATTGATGGAGGAATTGTTAGTTTTGAAATGATTCTTAAAGAAAATTAATTTTAGTTCTTTTTTTACAACATTCAATCAAAAAATAATGGCAAGTAAAAACTCTGCGTCTTTAAAAGTAAGAATTATTCATCGTTATTTAGGCTTTTTTTTAGTCGGAATTATGAGTGTGTATGCGCTTAGTGGAATCGTTTTGATTTTTAGAGATTCTGATGTCTTTAAGCAAGAAATACAGATTACAGAACAGATAAAAACAAATGCTTCTGCTGATGAATTAGGAGAATTATTAGAACTAAGAAGACTAAAAGTTAGCAAAGAAGAAAATGGTAAGATTTATTTTCAAAATGGGTTTTATGACAAAGAAAGTGGAATCGCTGAGTATAAAATCAAAGAACTTCCTTTTATTTTGGATAAAATGACACACTTACACAAATCAGAATCTGGCGAACCATTATTTTTTCTGAATGTCTTTTTTGGTGTGGCATTGTTATTCTTTTCTCTCTCTTCTTTTTTCATGTTTCTACCAAAAACAAGTGTTTTCAAAAAAGGGGTATATTTTACCTTAGCAGGAATTGTACTTACTCTTTTATTACTCTTTGTGTAAAAAGCCAAGATTGTCAGCAAGTCTATTTTTTTAATTTTGGATGGGAAATGACAGCTATAGGAACAATACTCACTTTCCAAATTTACCCACAACATTGCCAAAAAAATAGTTTTTTTTGCTTGATTTCGAAAATACAACTTATCATTTATCATTTATCATTAATAACTTTAATGCTTCATCTTCTTTCTCTCTCATATTTTTTTTATCTTCTGCTGAATGGTCGTCATTTCCTGTAAGGTGTAAAAGTCCGTGAACCATAACCCGATGAATTTCTTGATTGAAAGTAGTTTTGAGTTCTTTTGAATTTTCCTTTACTCTTTCGACACTAATGAAAATATCAGCTTCCAAGACTTGTTCTTGTTCTGAATTATCAAATGTAATAATATCAGTATAAGTATCATGATTCAAATATTCCATATTAATTTTATGTAAATATTCATCATCACAAAAAATATAGTTGATTGCCGAAACAACATAACCTTCTTTATTAGCAATTTTTTGAAGCCAGTCGCTTGTTGTTTCTTCGTTGTCTAATTCAAAATCAATTTCTTCACTAAAAAAATTGATAGGTAATTCTTTTTCTTCCATGTCTTGTGATGTCATTAACAACAGTAAAGTTGATTTTTAAAGTATTTATAAATGTAGTTACAAAGTTTAGATTATACAACTTGTATCTTATGACACTTAGAAAGTGTCAGCTACTTTTTCGAACATAATATCCGAACGCAAAACATATTTTGTTCCTTTTGGAACAGGTTTTCCTTCGTGTTTGATTTCGTGAACAAAACAAAGTGCTGTTCCTGTTTTGGGCTGAATTTCTATAATTTGAAGTTCATTTTTTTCATTTTTATAATCAAAAACAGTTTGTCCTCCCTCAAAATCATCACTCAAATAAATCATAAACGTAATCCTACTTTCTTGTACTTTTCCTTCTTTTTCTAGTTTTACTCTTCCATCAATATGCTTTTTGAAACGCTGATTAGATTCATATTTATAGAAACGAAATCTAGGATTTAATCCAATAACTTCACTTTTTGTAATATCTTCTTTGACTATTTCATTGATAAATTGTGGACAATATTCTTCTAATTTTTGCCAATACGTTTTTGCTAATTTTTCGTCTTCATAAATCAAACGCTCATTATTTCTGATATTTTTCATCATTTTTGCGCCACTTCTCAGACTTACAGTAGCTTCGTCGTAAGATTTATTCTCACTAAAAATAATAAGATTTTGACATTCTTCTCCTGACAGAAAATTGTCTATTGTCCAAATATGGGGAGTATATTGTATTTTTTTCATGCTGATTTTGGTCTATTCTGTTTCTATTTTTTGGACTTCTCCTTTCTGAAATTCATTTCCACATTCTTTGCATTTATACACTTTTTTTTGATAGAAAGGATAAGAAAATGTAAGAAAAGCCATAAGAGTAGCTAAGAAAGATTTCCAGCCTTTTATGGAATTAAAGTTTTTGTAATGTTCGGTAGATTCACAAACAGGGCATTTTATAAAAATATCCTTTGCTTTTTTTTCATCTTCTATTTTTTGTAAAACACTCTTTACCTTTTCTGTATCGCTTGCATTTACTTTAACTTTTATTCCTCCTGTAGCTACACCATATAACATATTCATAGAATTGATATTCTCATCAAATAAATAACAATCAATTCCTTGACTTTCTAATTTTGACTTGAATAAATGCGCTTCTGTGCTAGTTGAAAAAACTTTAACGGTAAGTAAAGACATGAAATAAAAAGATAAATTTACGAATAAAAACCTTATTCAAATTCATTTCCACATTCTTTGCATTTATAATTTTGTGTTTGGCGACCAATCCCTAAAAAAGCCCAAATAATAGCCCACCAACCTTTTATAGAGGTGAAATTTTTATAGTGTTCCGTAGATTCACAAACAGGACATTTGATAAATATATCTTTTCCTTTTTGTTCGGCTTCTAGCACTTTCAAGATTTCTTTTACTCGCTCTGTATCTGTTGAATTGACTTTTGCTTTGATGCCACCAATGGCTACATCATACGTAATGTCCATTCCTGCAATATTTTCATCAAACAAATAACAATCTACTCCTTCATTTTCCAATCTAAGTTTGAAAAGATTAGCTTCAGTAAGGTTGGGAAAAACTCGGACGGTAAGTAATGGCATTGGTATAAAATTAATTTTTGTTAAAATAAAAAGTAAATAAAAAAAGTATAACGCATTTGTTATCAGTTGTTTATAAATAAATTTTGTTTTTTTATAAAAAAAGTGTCATTTTTTTTATTTTTTGTCATTAAGTAGTAGGCAGTAATCACAAATCACTAACTAGCTTACTGTCCTTAACAATATTACACAAATTAATTACAAATTGTACAAATACAATGAAACTATCAAATTTTATAGCAAATCTACTTTTGCTAACCGTCTTTTTGTCTGCAAATGCTTTTGGACAAGATCCTTCTCAAGTAAACTGGCCATTATGGGAAAATGAACGTCTTAATTTCTCTAGTGGAAATCCTGTTGAAAGCAGTACAGGAAATCAGTATAATCAACTCTCTAATACTGCTGCCTATTCAGATGAAAGTGGACAATTACAAATTTATGCAGGCAAAGAAATATATTATAACCATTATAATTATGGAAATGCTCCAAGAGTTTATTCAAACACAGGTAATTTTTCTGTATTTGCTGGGGGACAAAAGGTAAGTATAAAAGGTGGAGATAGAGCTTCACAGGTACTTATACTCCCTCATCCAACAGTTCAAAATGAATACTTTGTTTTCTCTGTTGGAACTTATTATAAAGATATTTGCTCGAATTATCCTTTACCTCCTACATTTCCTTCTGTACATAATAGTCCTTCAGGAAGTTACTACAGTAGAATAAAATCTAATGGAACAGTGGTAGCACTTGATGTACCTCTTTTGGCTAATAATCCATCAAGAAATTATACTGTTGCAGAAGAACATCAAGGTTATAGAGCTATGGGAGCAATACAAGCAATTCCTTATTGTCAAAATGGAGGTGGATATTGGATTTTTGTAATGGGTACAGATAGTAAATTAGCTATCTTTAATCTAAGAGCAAATGGTAGTATTACATTGGGGCAAGAAGTAGACTTAAACACTACTCTAGGAGGTGATGTAGATTACATTAGTTCAGTTCCACTAAATCCTTCTTTTCCTCCGAGTTGTCAAGGTGTGTCATTATATGCAATTACTGTTTCTCCACAAGGAGATAAAGTAGCGATATCTAGTTTTGGACCTTATAATTCAAATAAAGTAAACATATTTAATTTTCAAAGTGGTAGCCTTACCTTTAACAGAAGTTTTACTCCTTACTATATTAACTCTTCTACTCACTATCATCCTATGTTAGGTACTAGTAATGATGAACGGGCTTTTACGTCATCAGGAAGGTATTTTTATTATAGTTTATCATCTGATATTAATGATGGAACAACTAAAAAAGGAGGTATTTGGAGAATCAATTTAGATATTCCTAATAATGTGACTCCTGAACTAGTCTATGATCCAGAAGAAAAAATATTTGATGGAGGAATAACAACAACATTTATGCAAGATCTTATTCTTGGTGTGGATGGCAATATATATGGATTATATCAAAATGATAGTTTGCGTTCTTGTAATAGTTCTCCTTATATAAAACCTACAGTCAATGTATTTCGCATTAACAACCCTGAAAGCAACTCTGTTTCGTCTATTTTGGTGGAAAAAACAAACTCTTTAGCTTGCAAATATCTTTTTGAAAGTATTGTAGTCATTCCCACCCTCCTAAACGCCCCAGCACCAAACCGTCCTATCAACTCTAACTTTGATATTTTGTGTCCGAATGGAGATTGTGAAACTACCTGTGGAAGTGATGTAACTTATCGTTTATCTGCCTTTTCAGGGGCTTATGATTATGTATGGAAAGTAGATGGAGTAGTTGTAGCAAATAATGTAAGTCATTATACGCATTCTTGGAGTGGAATAGGCACGCATCAAGTGGAAGTTACTGTTACTAGTTCTTGTAGTAATGATGTGGTTGTGAAACAGATAGATGTGGAAGTACAAAGTGTTTCTAGTTTTGATGTTTATCCTAGAGAAATATGTCCTAATGCAAAGGATAATTTGATTCCTTTATCTGGTGGTTATCCTTTGGGTGGTACATATAGTGGAGTAGGGGTTACTAATAATATTCTTGAACTTAATACTCTTCCTGCTGGAGATTATATTATTACTTATACTCCTCCTGCTGGAATAGCTTGTACAAGTGTACTTACAGATACAATTACTTTGAGCGAAATAGCTACTTTTGAAATAACAAATGATAGAGTTGAAGTAGGTAGTACAACTCCTGTTGATTTATCTGTTTATGCTTTTCCTTCCTTACCTAGAAACTCTAGAGAATTTATTTCTTATGATATAGATTTTTCACAATCAGGCGTTGGTGGATTAGGTCCTGCTTTCGATATTAATACAGGTGTTTTATATCCTGCAATTCTACCTTTAGGAAATTATATTATAACCTATAAATTACAATATGACATTGACGACCATTTTGATGTACCCACTGGCTTGCATGGACTCTCAGAAAACTTTTGTTTTGATATGATTTCTGATACCATCAAAATAGTACCTGTTGGAATGGGTAAGGTAAAAGCAACAACTAATAAACAGAAAATTGTTGAACTAACAGCCTCTCCAAACCCCTTCAATAGTTCTACTACAATTCGTTTTAGTTCTGAGGTTTCAAGTGAGAAATATACGATGTTGGTTCGTAATTCTTTAGGTCAAGAAATCAAACGTATAGAAGGAGTTGCTAAGAAAGGAAATAACGAAGTAGAAATTAATATGCTTGGTTATTCTTCTGGACTCTATTATGTAGAATATATTTCTTCGGATAGAAGAGAAAATATCAAAATAGTATTGGCTAGGTAAAACAGTCATAAATAATAGCATATCAAAAAAGCCTTATATCTAAGTTTTTAGATATAAGGCTTTTTCTATTTGTACAGACTAGGAAGTCTGTGATACAGTTACTCAATTACCCATTTTTTCTGAATGGTATAATTTTCAAAAGAAAGCATAATAATATAAATTCCTTTTGGCAAATTCTGTGCATCGATAGACAAACTAGCATTTTGATTGTCTGCTTGATTTACTTTTTGGAAGTTTACTTTTTGTCCTAACGTATTATAAATCACAAAAGAAGTTGCTTTTCCTAAATCGGATTGCCATTTCAAAACAGATGTTCCTGTATTGCTTGGGTTTGGATAAAGACTTACTTTTTTAGCTCTTATTTCGTCTTCAATTCCAGTTACAAAATCTTCAATAGTTACTACTTTTTCTATACTTACTTGTGCTTCACAATCTTGTGCCTTTGCTGTAAGAGTAACTGTATAAGTTCCTCCTCCTGAATAGACAAAAACAGGATTTTGCTCTGGACTTGTAGAGTTCAGACTATCGCCAAAACTCCATGTATATTCCAGTTCATACTCGCTTTCAGTTTTGTTTTCAAAGGTAGCTTGTGCACCTTCCACTACAAAATCAAAATCAACTAATGTAGAAGGTTCGAAGAAAGTAATTTTTATGCTGTCTTCCAAAACACCACAATCTGTAATTACTTCTACTTTGTATGTTCCGTTTTCTGTTACTGTTCTTTGTGCTTCATTGCTTCCATCTTCCCATATGTAAACTGCTGTCGAATTATCAACTGTTGCATCTATTGTGTAAGACGTTTCGGAACAAAGTTTTGCATCTTCGCCTAGTTCTAAAACAGGAATTTCTTTTACAAAAATAGTGATTGTATCTGTTTGTGGTTCACATTGTCCACTAAAACCACCATATCCAGTTACTAAATAAGTAGTTGTTTCTCTTGGAGAAACTAAAGGGTTTGACACAAATGGCTCACTTACAATTCCTTCTCCTTCCCATTCATAATAAGCTGCTCCTGTTGCACGTAATTGAATTGTATTACCAAGACAAACTGTATTTTGTTCTTCTTCTGTGCTTGCTTCTACATTCAGAACTGGTGTCGTTATTACGGTTACAGTATCTCTAAATGTACAAAAGTTAGGGTCAGTTACTTCTACCCAGTAAGTTCCAGATTCAGTTATTTCTAAATAAGGTTCTGTGCTTCTATTTGACCATCTAAAACTAGGATTTGTAGCATTTGCAGGAAAAGCATCAATAAAAAACACATCATCTGCACAAATGTAAATTTCTTCTTCAGCAGGAAAAAATGGTAATTCTAATACATCTTGAATAGTTATCAAAACAGAATCTTTTATACTTCCACAATTCGAACCTGTTGTTACTTCTAACGTATAAAGTGTCGTTTCGGTAGGAGAAGCAACTGGATTTAGAATAGTAGCATCTGAAAGCCCTGTGCTTGGAGTCCAACGGTATGAAGTTGCCCCTGTTGCAGTAGCTCTTAATTGTGTACTTTCTCCTTCACAAATACCTTGATTTTGTCCTGCTTCTACGGTTGCAGTCGTATTATAAGAAACACGAATATCATCAGAAACCGAACACCCATTTTTCATTACTTCCACAGAATATGTTCCTGCATTTTGTACTGTGATTGTCTGAGTAGTTTGTCCTGTACTCCATTCGTAAGTTGCATTAGCAAAAGCACCTGCATCTAGTGTAACACTTTCGCCTTGACAAACCACTTTATCTGCACCCAAATCTACTACATAATCAATTCCGTTTCCTATATTGATAAAATCTGTTTTTGTTTCTGTACTAGAACCTACTCCACTTGTAGCAACCAAAGTAACAGCAAAATTTCCAGACGTAGTATAATTAACAGTTGGATTTTTTTCTGTCGAAGTGCTTGGAGTTCCTCCTGTAAAAGTCCATTGATAAGAAACTGCATTTCTACTTGTGTTATTAAAACGAACTCTCAAAGGAGCATCACAAGACCCTGTAACATCAGCCTCAAAACGAGCCAAAGGAGGGTTTACAGAATTATTACAATCAGCAGCAGTTACTTTTTGCATAGATGGCAGACCACAATCATTATCAGCATTTACAGTATAATTCATCATCAAATTTCCTGCTTCTAAGTTTGTTGGTGAAAGCGTATTTTTTTGTACTCCTGTTTCTAAGAAATGGAACATCAAATCGTTTGGATTATTTACATAGCCCAGTTGGTGTCCCACTCCTAAAGATTTCAAAATTTCACTTTCAAAATCTACCTGACCAGCAGAAGGTGTTCCCGAATAACTCCAGTTTATATTTGAATTGACAAAAATCTGAAATTCTTGTACGAATGGAACAAGTTCTGTTCCTGTATTACAAATTTCTACTCTTGAATAAGCATAACTACGAGCATTAGGGTCGCCAAATTCATTTCCATCAAAAGTAGAAATCGTAGTTTTTCCACCAAATCCAAAAGGAATAGGAGCTTGATTTGCCGAAATTTTGACATTAAAACCTGTCGCACAACGCCATTTGTTGAGTGCTGATTTGAGTGCATTCATTTGTTGTGTATTTGCAAAAAAGGAAGGATCAACAAAAAGTGTATAACCACCTTCTCCATTATAATTTGATAAATAATTTTTTGTCGCTTCTTGTTCGAAAGGAGTTTCACCATCAAAACTATACCAATATAAAGGTGTGGCTTCTACCGAATATGGAATAGTTAATATTTCAGAACTTGTAAAACGCTCTCCTGTTGAATTTGTAACGGTTACTCTTCCAGTTCCTGCTACACTTGGCACTCTTACTTTTATGCGTGTATCTGTCCATTCTACAATTTCTGTTAGACCAAAAAGACCTGCAAAACCAAACTGAAGAACAGGATATTCATTCTGTCCACCATTAGGAGAATACGAAAAATAAATATTTGATTCATTATTTATCTCAGTTCCAAATCCAGAACCATTTATAGTCAAAATACTTTGAGTTCCTGCTGTGATGGTTGTAGGAGCAATACTTGTAATATTGTCATTTCGTTGATTAGAAGGAGAAGGTAAAAATAAAGACTCATTTTTTATTATTCTTGGTGCAGAAAGTTGAGTATAGATTTCATTTCGAATGTTACTAAAATGATTATTTTTCGAACTCGCTTTTTCATTCAAAACATCATAAAATACAAACCCATCATTAGCAAGTTGATAAGTCGTACTTGTTTGATTAAATAAAAAAAGACCTGAATTTCCATAATTAATAGGAAAATGATGTGAGGTTACATTAATAATGTTTTTTCCTATTTTTCCTCCTTTTGTTGTAAAAGTAATCGTATTTTGAGATAGATTTGAAGAACTTTTGAAGACTTTATAGACTTCCAATGTGTGGCGAGTCAGAATCATAGTTTGGTCTTGATTCCAAAAACTTTCTTGTTTGACAATTTTTCCTTCTATAATATGATTGGACGAAGAAATAGAATTGGTAAATAAATTAGAATTAGATTGTGCCATACCTTCTGAACCAAACAGAGATGATAGACAACAAAACAGCAAGAGAAATACAATTTTTTTCATGATATTTTTTTAATTTTAAAATTAATGATAGGGAGAAATTGCTTTTTGGAAGGGAGTAGATATTTTTTATCAAAAGAAATAACTTTGGTATTCTTTATTAAAAAAAGTCTTATTTTATACTCTGACGTAAATGTAGATAAAAATGCTGCACCAAAAGCAAATTTAACGACTAGATTTCAAAATTTAGAAATTTATTTTATGAATTATTTCCTTACTATTGTACTTTCATATTCTAAAATTACGCAATTAGTTGCTGGTTTTTAATTCATATTTTTACATCCTACCTCTTATTTTATTTTAATGGACGATTTAATAAAAAAACTAACTGATTTTCAAAACCAACTTGCACCTAGTATTTGGATTCCTATCGATGCAGAACCTATTTATCCAGAAGCTATTTTGGGGGCAATAGACGTGCAATATGAAGGCGAAAATGGATTTGCAGCCCTTGTTATTTTTGATAGAAAGGGAGAAATCATTCATACATTTACAAAAAAATATGAAGCTACAATTCCCTATATTCCTAGTTTTTTTGCCTTTAGAGAAGGAGATATTATCATAAAGTTAATCAATGATGCTGAAAAAGAATTTGACCTAAATTTAGATATTTTACTTATTGACGGACATGGAATAGCACACCCAAGAAAATTTGGTCTGGCTTCCTATATTGGTCTAGCTTTAGAAAAAATGTCTATTGGGGTAGCTAAAGATACCTTAGTAAAATACAATGGAGATTTAGCTAAAGAAAAATACAGTAGTTTGGATATTTACTTAGAAGACAATACTAAAAATCAACAGGAACTTATCGGTTATGCTTATCGCAGCCGAGAAAATGTAAAACCAATTTTTGTAAGTGCAGGACACAAAATTTCTAGCAAACAAGCCTTAGAAATAGTAAAAGAACACACAGGAGAATACAGACAATTAGATGTGTTGAGAGAAGCAGACCATTTGGCGAGAGAAGCAGCTAAAGGCTGAAAAATTATTAATTGTGAATAAAAAAACCATTCCCAAACTAAAATAATTAGTTTAGAAATGGTTCTTTTATGCTTTCTCACTCTGAAGTGTAAGCTAAAGATAAATTAGATTTTATAAATTAAACCCAACCTTTATCAGTTTCCAAATATCGTTTCCAAAAACAAAAATCATAAGACAAAGAATAAGAACCATTCCTACTTTTTGAGCAATTTCTAAGAATTTATCCGAAGGAGGACGACCTGTAATCATCTCATAAAGAAGGAACATCACATGTCCACCATCAAGGGCAGGAATTGGTAAAAGATTCATCAAAGCCAAAACCATTGATAAAAATCCTGTAATTCTCCAAAAACGATACGCCTCAAACTCAAAACCAAAAATCATAACCATTCCAATAGGTCCACTCAATGAATCAGAAGCATTAATATCTCCTTTAGCCATTTTTTTGTATGCCATCGCTTGTACTCCAATAACTCCAAAAGCAGTTTCTGTTCCTACTTGTAGAGATTCTGTGAAGCTATACGGACGTTCTACATAGTTTATTTCATAACTTATTCCAACTCCGATTGTGCTATCTGCTGCAACATTTACAGGCAAATTCATTGTTTTTCCATCTCTTTCTACTACAAAAGTAAGTGTTTTTCCTGCATTTTGATGTAGTAGTTGTTGGAATGCTTCAAAGTCGGTTGTTACTGTTTCGTTTACTTTTATAATTTTATCTTTTGTCTTTAACCCTGCTTTTTCTGCATTTCTATCTGGAGCGATTGCACCAATCGTGAAAGGATATTTTCCTTCACGTATTGTCATAAACGCTTTTGCTTCATCTTTATCAGAACTATAAACTTTCAAAAACTCACTTGTAATTGAAATTTTCTTCTGTTCTCCATTTCTTTCAATGGTATAATACGAGTCATCATTTAAGATAAAAGCTGGGTCTAATAAATCTCTAAATGACTTTGGAGTTTCTCCATTGATATTGATTATTTTGTCGCCTGTTTCTAGTCCAAGACTTTTTCCGAGGTCGTTTACTTCAATTCCGTATCTGTTTACTTCATCTATCGGAATATATTTTTCTCCATACGTAAAAGCAATCGCAACCATTATCAAAACACCCAAAACGACATTAAAAATAATCCCTCCTAACATAATAATAAGACGTTGCCACGCTGGTTTTGAGCGAAATTCATACGGTTGAGGCTCACCTTTCATTTGGTCAGTGTCTAAGGATTCATCAATCATTCCTGTTATTTTGACGTAGCCACCTAAAGGTAAAGCACTCAAACAATATTCAGTTTCTCCGTATTTAAAACCAAATATTTTTGGAGGAAAACCAATAGAAAACTTTTCTACTCTAACCCCAAAATACTTTGCTGCCAACAAATGCCCTAATTCGTGCAATCCTACCAAGATAGAAAGCGAAGCCAAAAGCTGCAAAATTCCAATAATTATTCCTTGTATATCCAAAATTTATAATTTAATTTTTTGTTATTATTCGTTTGTTTTTAAATTCTTTCCAAAATCGTACAAAAGTAGATTGTATTAATTTGCAAAGGTAGTTCTTTTAATTTTTTTTACCAATTTCAGACAAGTTGGCATTTTATTTTCGTTTTGGGTTTTTGTTGGATTTTACTCCTGTTTTTTCGGTTTCCCATTCTTCTTCAATATCTTTTATACTTTCTTGTGCAGGGGGACTAAAACCAAATTCTTTTTCTTCCAACTCTTTGAGTTGCCATTGTTTGATAGCGACTTGTTTTTTGATAAGTTCTAGGGCTTCACTTATCATTCCTTTTGTGATTGCACCAAACTGTTCTTGAGATTTTGAATCAATGAGTAATGCTTCTACCAAAATTTCGGTTACTTCTTTCAAAATTCTATTCTCTTCGACTGTTGTGGCATCTTCTACCAGTTGATTGACAACATTAAAAACAATATCAGCAATAGCTCTTTCTAAGTTTTGAGAAATAAACTCACCCATAACAGGTACTTTTCCTATCGTTTTTATTTCTGCATTTTTTTCTACGGCTTCATTGATAAGCACTTCTACATATCTTTTTAATTCGTATTTATAGGTCGGATAATTCTTTGCAGCGACAACTTGCACACGTTTTGTAAGCCAAGTTGTCAAGAGATTTGAACGAGGACGGACTACATCTTCTACTATTTTTTCTACAATCGGACTTCCTTTCATTACCTCTCCTTGTACTTCATTCAATACATTTATTACTACTCTATCCGAAACTTCTTCTACAAAAATGGAAAAATACTTTCCGAGTGTTTTATAAATATACGTATTCGAAAGATTGATAACTTCCATCAAATGAAGTTTGTAAAGAATAGCCACCAAGCGCAACACACGCAAAGAACGAAACGAAGGCAAACAACCCAAAACATCGTACCAGTGAATAAAAGGATAAAAAAACCAACGATGATAGGTATTCAGATAAATTGCAATCGCCCAACGAACAACAATATCAGAAATAAAAATTCCTACAAAAACTAAATCTATAAGTGCAAAATTTTTGAAAATATAATCATTATAAAAATGATAAAATGAGGTAATATATGCTTTAAGGAAGTTTTGGACAAGTTCGGCTGTGAATAAAAAATTGAAAACAATCAATGTCAGATTTATCAAAACCAAAATTAAAACACCAATATCTGCAATGACTTGTACGGTAGAAACCTTATCTTTTTGTAAATTGGAGAGATTTATCATTTTGCATAATTTTAGACCCTAAGGGCTTTCGAAACCCTAAGGGTCTGAAACCATATTATTTTTACCAAATTTACTCAAATTTTATGAAAACGAACAACAGCTTATTTATACCACTATTCTTGATTTTATTCTCCTCAAATTTTGTTTGTTTAGCACAAAATAGAGCCAATTACAATTATGGCAACTCTGAAGCTGCAAATTCAATTTATGGTACAGAAAAAAATCCCTCTCAAGTTCTTCCAGTAGCAACTATTTTGAATAATAATATGCTAGAATTAGAAGCTACTGTTTTGATGAATGTTACGGCAGATGAATATGTAGCCATGTTTCACATCGAACAAAAAGGAGAAAGACTCAAAGATGTGCAAGAAAATATGGACAAGCGAATTGCTAATTTTCAAAAAGGACTTTTAGAATTAGGAATTAAAGAAGGTGAAATGATTGTCGATTTTCTTTCACTTGTTCCAGAGTACGAATATGATATTGAGAAAAAACTTTTTAGCAAGACCTATAATGAAGTTCCTGTGGGTTTTGAGCTAAAAAAGAATGTCCATATTCGTTTTAAAGATAACAAAATGGTAGATAAAATTATTGCAAAAGCAGCCGAAAACGAAATTTATGATTTATCTAAAGTAGAATATTTTATTAAAGATACAGATATTCTCTATCAAAAATTACGTAAAAAAGCATTTGAATTAATTACAAAAAAAGAAAAACTCTATGATAGTGCAAAGATTCAAATTTCGAAAGCTGAAAAAGTAGCTGATGAAAATTTTCAGACCTTCTTTCCTTTTGATAGATACCGTTCGTATGAAGCCGTTTCGAAAGGCAAGACTTCTTTTTCTAAAAACTCAAAAGTAAATGATAAAAATCGTACTCCAAGTGCTTTCTATGAAAAATTAGAGTATGATAATATCGAATGTATTATCAATCCGACAATTTTAGAACCTGCTGTTCAGTTATTTTTTACTTTGAAGATACGTTATACGTTGCCTAGAGAAGAAAAGGACGATAAAATCATTTATATTCTGACTCCAACAGGAGAACTAAGACGAGTTGATTTGAAAGAGTAAACTAATTTTACTGGTAGATTTTTTTGTATTTACTTTATTTCCAACTGATCTAGGTAATTTAAGAAGACTTCATAAAGCCCTTCAAGAGAATTAATATTCTTATTATTCTCATTTGAGATATAATAAATAAAACTTCTCCATTCGTTTGGATAATTAAAATAAGCCCATAGATTAGCTACTTCTATTAATTTTTCTTTAATGGTTAGTTGAGAGTTTCTGATTGAGAGTAGAGTAGAGTTTTGCCAATCTTTGAGTCCCTCTTCTTCATTTATTTGGTAGTTTTTGTAAATTAAATCTAAGATATTTTTTTTATCATCGTCGTTCAAATTAAAATCAACTAACAAATCCTCATGGCATTTTATGGTATGCTGATTTTCATTAATTAATCTTACTGTTTCTTTTGAGTCTATCCATTCGTTATTTAAGCATATATATAAAGTATTCCAGCTAATTTTCAGATACTTATTTATCATAATTTGATAGAATTTTATTAAAACAAAAAAAGCAAGTTCATTTCTAAACTTGCTTTTTTCTATATCTAAATGTTGTAATTGATTTAATTCAATCCATCTTTAAAGAACATAAAGAAGAAGAATAAATACACCCAAAGAAGGTCTAAGAAATGCCAAAACGTCATGCACATAGAAATTGTATTGGTGCTTTTTGAATGAACTTTTGAGTTCATAGCTCTAATTAAAGTAACGGCTACGAAAACTAAACCAGCCACAATATGAAATGCATGTAACCCAGAAATAACGTAAATAAAAGAACCAGCAGGGTTACTTTTATCTCCAGCAAAGAATACACCTGCATCTACAAGTTGTCCCCAGCCTTGAATTTGCATTACCAAAAAGACAACTCCTAAAGCAAGCGTAACAATAAGACCTGTTTTTACTTGTCCGATTTCATTTTTCTTGGCTGCAATATATGCCCAGTGCATCGTAACACTACTAAGTAAAATTACTACTGTACTCCAATAAAAAAGAGATGGCAAATCAAAAACTAACCATTCTTTCAAAATATCGCCTTGTCTTACGATATACCCCGAAGTAAGGGCAGCAAAAAGCATAATAATACTTACAATAAACAACCAAACATTAAATTTCTTTGGGTGCATTGTTGTTATTTCTTGTTCCTCTATGTATATATTTTTTGTAGTATCCATTTTTTTATTATTAAATAATCGCTTGTGAGGACACAAGCAATGGTAGAATAAGTGATTTTGTTTTGATATATCCGTTGCTCGTGTCCTCACGAGCGACATTACTATAACTTATCAAATTAGAGTTTGTCAAATAATAAAGCAAGCTGAACAATAGGCAAATAGAAAAATGAAGAAAACATCAAAAATAAAGCTGATTTGTTATCTCCTTTTTTTACTAAAAGCCACGCAGGAATTAAGAATAAAAGTCCACAAACAAAGATAATTATTGCCGAAATTTTGCCAGACATTCCACTATAATAAGGCATTAGACCAATAGGTAACAAAAATATGGTATAAGTCAAGATTTGAATTGATGTTCTCAATGTTTTGCCACCACTAGGAAGCATTTTGAAACCTGCTTTTACATAATCATCATTTCCAAGCCAAGCGATTGCCCAAAAATGAGGAAATTGCCAAATAAATTGAATAGCAAAAAGAATAAGAGCAAATTGAGTAATCTCACCATTTGAAGCAACCCAGCCAATAAGAGGAGGAAATGCCCCTGGAAATGCTCCAATAAAGACCGAAAATGAAGAAATTCGTTTGGACGGAGTATAAACAAAAGCATACAAAAAGAGTGAAAGCAGACCTAAAGCAGCCGTAAGAGAATTGACAAAAGTAACCAATAAAACTCCTCCAATAATTGCCAAAATAACAGCGAAGATAATTCCTTCTGTTTGTGAAATTATACCTGTTGGTAAAGGACGAGTTTTGGTGCGTTTCATATCTTTATCGTACTCTTTTTCAATTACTTGATTGAGTGTATTGGCAGAACCTGTAATGATAAAACTACTAAAACAAAATATTGCAAATTTTTTCCAATCTGTAATTTCATCAACTCCCAAAGCATAACCAATAGCAGAAGAAAAAACAACCAATGCTGACAAGCGAAATTTTAAGAGTGCAAAAAAGGCTTTAATTTTTGATGTTTCGGCATGTATTACATCTGTATTGTGTATTTCAGTTGGAGTTTCGGGAAGGTCTAAGTTTATGTCCAAAGTTAGATTATCTGTTTTGGTAAGCATAATTGTATATAGTTCAAACCCTAAGGGTTTTCAGAAACCCTTAGGATTTAAGGTTTGAATTAATATTAAATTCCTTTTTCCTAAAAAGAAAATCAAAATTAATAAATAAAATAAGTAGTATATGAATGCCTAAAGCTACAGAAGCTAAAAGCATGTGGACAGGTTGTAAAGGTTTTGGAATAGCAAAATAAGCCATAATAGTTCCTGTAATGACTTCTATAACCAAGATAGCAAGAAGACTCTTTCCAAGCGATTGAATACGTCCAGTTGCAGAGGCATTTTTCCAAAGAGAATAAATCAAACCGACATGAAGCAACAAAACTAAAATAGAAAAAGAACGATGGATATAAAAAGTTGTTCCTAGATTTTCTATCCATTCACTTCGCATACTTTCGCCTAAAGTTTTCGAAACGCTATCAATATTTTCTCTTACTTGAGTTCCTAAAATAAGCTGAACAAAAGCAACTCCTGCACTTGCAAAAGCAATCAAATTGATTTTCGGAGTATTGCTTACTTTTTCAGTTTTCAAAACGCCATTATACGAACGAACAACTGTATAAATCAATAATCCAACAATGGCAAGAGCCATTACCATGTGAATGGTTATCATTCCTTCATGTAAATCTGTTGAAACTACTTTTGCTCCTAACCAACCCTGTATGAGTACTCCAATGAGAGCCAAAACAGAAAGAAATGTAATAATTTTATCTTTCTTCCAAAATGAAATTGAAAGAACAGCCGTAATCAGAATAAAAAGTCCAATTAAAGCTCCTAAAAGTCGATTTACATATTCTATCCACGTATGAACAGCATTAAAATCAGCTATTTCACGCCCTTGAACGGCAAAAATAGTTTTATAATCCTCTGGTAATTCACTAATATCTGTTGGTGGAACATACTGTCCAAAGCATTTGGGCCAGTCTGGACAACCCATTCCAGAACCTGTACTACGCACAATTCCACCCACCAAAATAAGCAGGTAAACAGCAATAATTGTAGTAACTCCGAATTTGCGATAAATAGCAGCCATATTGATAGTAGGTATGTTGTTAGTAAGAAACCAACAACAGCTAATTCTTTTAATTTGTTGATACTTAATGAAGTAAGTGTTCAACAGGAAGGTTTTGATTTGGCTGCAAAGATACGAAAATATACGTTTTTTATGGCAAAAAACACTTTTTTTAAGATAAAAAAAAGGTTAATCGCATCTAAAAATAAAATTCCTTTGAGTTAAATAAAGAATGAGAAGAGTTGAGTACAGAAGTGTTTATTTTTCAAACTATTGACAGCCTTGTGAAAAGACTGTCAAAGTTGAAAAAAATCTAATTATTCTATTGTTTTTTCTTGAGACTTTTAGGATCTATGTCCAAACCATTTCCTCTTCCTTTTCTTTGTTGATTTTGTTCAGAAACTTCAACATTTTTTCTTATCCAATACTCTCCTTCTTGTATCCATTCATATCTAGCTTGATGGTTTACAGATTGTAAAAACTTATCAGTAACCATAAATTTCCCTAATGAATCTTTAGGGCTTATTTGTTGCCAAGTAAGCTGAAAATCTACGATAGCCGAATCAGCACCAGAGAGCATCAAAACAGGCATATATCCGACAGTAGAAGAGGTCAGTTTAAACTTAGGACGGTATATTTTGTGTAACTGTAGATAGCGATAGGGTGCTTTACTTTTAATAGTACCATCTCGTACCTCTAAGGCTATTTTTCCGTTCTTAAAAACAGAGTCTTTATAAAAAACATCTATAGCTTTGGCTAAAGCTGTTGTATCACTCCAGTTTGCTTTCATCAAAGCTACTTTTTCTTCTTCCTTATTTTGTTTTGAATCTGTACAAGAAAACAAACTACCTATCAATACAGATAAGAATAAGCTATAAATTAAACAACGCATATTTTTTTATCTTTTAAAATGAGTAAATAATTTTTGACAAAAAAGAAAGGCTAAGGTTTCCCTTAGCCTTCTTTTTTATATATAAGATTCAAGTTTTGAATAAAACTTTTAATCTAAAGATTAAAATTATTCTAATTCAATACCAGTACCATAGTTTACGTCACGGATATAAGTAAGACCAGAGAATACTTCAAAAGAAGAAGGTCCACCAATAGTACGGAAACGCTCACCAGCAGGGTCGTAGCTATCATCATTCGTTGGAATAACGAAAGTTGCAAGACCACCAAAAGTGATACCAGCAGGGAAAGAACCGTTATCATTAGAACTTAATGAAGTAATATCAGCAGTATTTGGATCAAGTACTGCAACACCATTACCACCTGTATCAAGTCCTAAGAAACTAACTGTATAAGTAGGAGCCGTGATATACTTAAAGTCTGCATTAGCAGCTCCGTTAGTACCTATACGATCAGCAGCAGTAAATTCTATCCTCTCAAGGTCATTGAACATTTCTTCAGGAGTTGTCGGGGCTTGAGCCTCATCGAAATAACCCCAAGCACCAGGTCCTGCAACAGCAGTTCCGTCACCAGCACTACCTATTAGAACACCACCTGAAAAAGGACCAGTATTCAAATTAAGTGCAAGATCAAAGACATTAACTTCTGAGTTGAATATACCTTGTAAACGTTCAACAGATATTGTAAGAGCAAGAGGCTCAGCAGCAATACCATCAGCAGTAAATGTATTTGCAGGTAAAGCTGTAGATACAGATGTATTGATGATTGAACCAGCAGAGTTGAAGTTAAGCTGACCACGAACACTATTAATGTTAGAGTTAAGTGTAGCTAAATCTTCAGCAGAACGTTGTCCACCAGAGATAACAAACTCAGGACGGATTGCATAACCAAGACCACCATCAGTAAATGTAATAGTCAATACTTGAGCAGTACGAGCAGCAGTTGCTTTAGCGTTTGCATCAGGAGTAGGGTTAAGATCTGTCTGAGCATATTTAGCTAAAGCTGCATTTGCATTTCCAGCTAAGTCAGCAGGAATAACCCAGAATTTGAATCCATCAGCAGGAACAGCAGTATAACCAATACCTTGTCCAGTACCTGGAGCAAATAAAAGACCTACAACATTGTTTCCACCGTTATCAAAGATTGGATATCCCCAAGCATTTGAAGTTCCAGTAGTTGGATTTTCAAATACAAAGATATAATCACTATTTTCAGCATAATCAGCAGCAGCAACAGCAGTTCCATTTTCATCTTGGATAACACCTCCACCAGCAGCGTCAGTAGTAAGATAATCAAATGTTGCACCAGTAATAGCTTCTACAGAAGTTTTGTAGATTGTTGGAGGCACACCATAGTTAGAACTAAATGTATAAGTATCAATACTTCCACCTTCAGTGAAGCCTTCAGCAGAGATAGCTACACCTTCAGGGTTAGCAGAAATGTTGATAGTACCTGTGTACTCAGGATTAGTAGTCCAACCAGAAGTTGCACCTTGCATTTCGATTTGAGTAATTACACCACCAACAACCGTTGCTGCAAATGTAGGAAGAGTTGCACCAGCAGGAGCAACAAGTCCTGTAAGTGAAATACTTGGTACAAATGAGTAATTATCACCACCAGCAAAAGCTACTTCAGATCCAGCAGCATTAGCAACTGTAAGAATTCTTGTAGTACCTGTATTATTCCATCTTAATTCACCAGCAACCTGTGCAAATATATTATCAGCACCACCTATTGTTCCAAGTGATACAACAGCATTCTGACCATAGTTGAAAGTAATAGCAACTGCATCACTATATCCATCACCACCATCAGTGATTTGAACTTCAGTAGCAGTACCTACATTTGTATCAACAATAAGGTTTGCAGTAGCTAAAACACCACCACCACCATTAGGCACAACGTTGTTGTTAAATACAACACCAGGAACAGTTCCTGTATAGTTACCAACACCTGTTGAAGTACCAGCACCAGTCATTCCAAATCCACCGTCAATAATACGGATGTATTTGATCGTAGAGCTAGAAGCAGCTACCGAACCAGTACCGTTAGCAACTGGAACACCAGCAGCATCACGTCCTGTATAAGAGAAACGAGTAAATGTAACAGTTGGGTTAGAAGTATAACCAGAACCTCTAGTGTCATCAGCATTATTAGCAATACCATCAACACCATTAAGATTTACACCAGCAACTCTTAACATGCCTCTATCTCTTGCAGCAGCACCAACAGTACCAGCAGCAGGACCACCATTAGCAGCAGTAGGAATAGCTTCCATTATTGCAGTACCAGTAGCAGTTGTTCCAGTAGTAGGAGCAGAGAAAGTAACAGTAGGAGCTACATAGTAATAACCACCATCTGTAATAGTTACAGAAGCAACAGCATCACCACCAGTAAGACCAGCAGTAGCAGTAGCTTCATTTTGAGCGAAATCAAAGTTCACTCTAAGTCTTCCAGGACCAAGGTCTATATCACCTAAACTTGAGATAGGAGTTGGAGCTTGATTAGCTACACCACCAACTAACTCAGTGTTTTGTGTATAGATAAAACGCTTAGCACCAGGGCCAAATCCAACAGGTCCACCAAAGTCAGTGTCATTGTCATCAAAGAAGTAAGTACGATCTGCTGCGAAATCATCAAATTTCATCATGATAGGAAGACCTGAAGCAGTAGCACCAATTGTGATGCTATACTCGCCACCATCAGGAGCAGTATCGTTATTCAAAGGTGTAGTAACAGTAGTACCTGTTGTAGAAGCAGCTTCTTCATAAGCAAATCTTTGAATGAAACCAGACTTAGTAGGCTGTCCACCGTTGTTTACGCCTTCGTCATTAGCTTGGTCGATATACTTAGCTTTAAAAGCAGGGTTTTGTACGTCAATGAAAGCACGAACCTTAGTTCCGTCTGGAACTGATTCTTCTTGATTATTGCCTTCTGTAATGTCAAGCTCTGCAAAAGCAAAACCTTTAACTGTTGCAAGATTCTCTTCAGAACCAGCACCAGGATTGTTAGGATCATCAAATACAGGAACAACATTACCTACATACAATAATGCGCCATTAGGAACACCACCGTCTGGAGTAAGGTTGGCTGTATAGTTTAAATCTGTATGGTTAGGAGCTTCAACATTTACAGTAACTTCGCCACTGTACATTTCAAATGAAGCAAGACCACCAACAGTAGTTTTTTGCTCAACAATAGCACCACCTAATTGAGATACAGTAACAGTAGCACCGTCAAGACCTTCAACTTCTTCGAAACGTCCAGAAGAGAACGCAGAAGAACCACCAGGTACAACGTTTACAGTATAGAATACTTTACCACCAGAGTTAAGGCGAGTAAGTGAATCCATGCTGCGACGGAACTGAGCCATGTCCATTACACGTTGATCTTGAGCAGCTAAAGCAGCTTGCTCACGAGCATCTTGTGCATTAAGTTGTGCTTGTTGTAAATCAAAAGCATCTTGTTCTGTGAACTCATCACGCTCACAAGAAGAAAAAGTAACCAATGCCAATAAAACAGCAAGGTACTTGAATGAATAAATAAAAAGATTTTTGTTCATGGAACAATAGAGTTTAGTGTAATTGAATTATCAATTTTTTGCGCACTTAGTAGTTTACACTTGTGAATGCAAAGGTATATATTAGTTTTGAGACTTACAAAATAGTTTGTAGAAATTATTTTAATTTTTTCAGTTATTCTTAGTTTTGTTTCAAGTCAGTTTTTAAATTCTGTTTGAAAAAGAACTAATTTTAAGAAAATTTCAATCTATTATTTCACAACTTTTTGATTCATTTCTCACTAAAGTAGTAGCTTTGCAGCAAGTGAACTGTTTGTTATACTCCTAAGACCCACCAACCCTTAAAAAAGGTTGCATTTATTTTAAAAAAAATCAAAATTCTTCTACTTATTTTCAATAAACTCAATTTTTATGGTCTATTCCACTCACAAAAACAATTATAAAGCACTGTCTGTCAATTATTTATCACAAAAAACATTTTCTTTAATAATTTTATTATTTGTTGGGATTTTTATTAACTTATTTTCTACTTCTTATGCTTTTTGCCAATCTGAGAGTACTGATTCCACACAAATAAATTCTTCTATCCCTTTAGATTCTGTCTTATTAGCTAAGAAAATCAAAACTAAATTTAGTATTGGCTTTCGTGGTGGAATTACTAACGGACAATTTGAAATAAGCAATCCAGAAGAAAATGATAAAAATAGTCCTAGTACAGGTTCAGTTCTGACTTTTTTTACGAATTATAGACTAAATTCCCACTTTAGCATTCAACCTGAGCTTGTTATTGGACGTTATAGAAGTAATAATACCTCTTATAGAATAGCTCTTTTAGAAGGAACAGTAGATTATACAATTTCTACTTTTGACGTAAATCTTATCGGAATTTATTCGTATCAAATTACAGATTGGTTTTCACTCTCAGCAGAAGCAGGGGTTTCGGCTGCTCGTCTATATAATTCGTTTGGCAAAGTCCTCGCTCCTAATCCACGTGTAGAAGTACTAAATTATGATGTAAACTCAGATAATCAGTTTGAAAAACTTAATTATGGAGCAATAGTAGGAATCACTCCTTCTTTTAATTTGAAAAATGTAAGTATTCAGACCTCAGTTAGATATAGATATGGCTTAAACAATATCAATTCATTTGATTATAGACTTAATAGATATTTAGCAAATCCAGAACGAACTATCCAAACTAGAGATTTACTTTTTCAAGTTGGTTTTTTTATTCCTATATATAGAAGAGCTAAACTCAAAGAATCAGTAATCAGTGCAAAAACTACTTTTTAATGCAGCGTGTTGTGTATTGAGTGTTTTTTTTGATAAACAATATTGATTATTCACTTGATTATTTTATTAATTAGTTATAAATCAACCATTTAACTAAACCAAGCTATTCTTATAGAAATTAATATTGATAAAATTGTAATTTTCTTTTAAAAAGTTTAACAAATCAATTATTCATCGAATAGCTCTAAATAGAAGTGTTTTGTTTATTTTGGCTATCTATTATATAAGGAATCATTATTATCAAGAATTTTAAATCAACTATGAAAGATATGCAATTTGATAGAAAACAGAATTTATTTGCTTTTACTAGCCTTTTTTTGAGTATTTGTTTCTTTTTTTTAGCTCAAAAAACCATCGCTCAAGACACAAACACGACTCCAAAATGGTCGTTAGATTCTTGTATTGCTTATGCCTTGCGTCAAAATATTCAATTAAAGATAAATGAATTAGGTATTGAGAATTCTGAGCTTGCCTTAAAACAGTCTAAAGATGATAGATTGCCTAATGCAAACGCTTCTTTTTCTCATAATTACAACTGGGGACGTTCGATTGACCCTTTTTCGAATAGTTTTGTTAATCAGCGTATCCAAACGAATAACTTATCTTTAAGCTCTAGTACAACTCTTTATAATGGTTCTCGCCTAAAAAATACAATTAGCCAAAATGAGTTACAGGTAGAAGCAGATAAGCTCAATTATGGACAAGCCCAAAATGATTTGATGCTCAATATTGCCAGTAATTACTTACAGGTTGTTTTGAATAAAGAAATTGCAGAAAATGCTCGTCGTCAGAAAACAAGTACACAGGCACAATATGACCGAACACAACAACTTGTGGAAGCTGGTGTTTTGCCTAGAGCAAATCTATATGACTTAGAAGCGCAATTAGCAGCCGATGAGCAACAAATAATTTTGGGAGAAAATAACTTGATGCTTGCAAAACTTCAACTTCGCCAACTGATGCAACTTGAACCTACTGAAAGTTTTGATATTATTACTCCAGAAGTGGATGACCCTTCAGCTATTTTAGATTCAAAAAATCCATATCAAATCTATCAAATTGCCGAAACCACACAACCTAATATCAAAGGGGCAGATATAAATATAGAAGTAGCCAAAAAAGGAATTGATATTGCCGAAGCTGGAAGAATTCCTACTCTTTCTTTGATAGCAGGTGCAGGTTCGAATTATACAAGTAATCAAAAAGAACGGTTTGATTTTACACAACCTACTCTTTCAGGAGTTGATACGATTGGATATATTGCAAATAATGGCATTCCTACAGATTATGTAGTAAGTCCAGATTTTACTTTTCCGACTGATAATTTTGGTTTTTTCAATCAACTCAACGAATCATTTAGATATAATTTAGGATTAAATCTTCAAATTCCTATTTTTAATCGTTTTCAAGTAGATAATGGTATTCAGAGAGCCAAAATTCAGACTCAAAATGCACAATTAAACTCTAAACTTGTTCGTACACAACTTTATCAAACCATCGAACAGGCATATATTTCGGCTCGTGCAGCAAAAGCATCTTTCGAAGCTAGTCAAACACGAGTAAAAGCATTAGAAGAAACAGTAAGAGTAATGGAAAAAAGACTTGAAGCAGGTGCAGCCAATAGCACAGAATATACAGTTGTAAAAAATAACCTCTCTGTTGCACAAGCTGATTTATTGAGAGCCAAATATGAGTTTATCTTTAGAATTAAGGTTTTAGAGTTTTATGAGGGAGAAGAGTTGAAATTCTAAGAAATAAAACTATTCTTAAAAAATGAGCGTTTAAATGTAAAGGATTAACTTTCACTTTACGCTCGTTTTTTAAGAATAATAGATTTATAATATGAAAACACATAATGATAATTTAAACCGTCTTAAAGCATTTACCCCACTTTTACAAACTTTATTAAGTGAGTTTCAAGAGGAAATTAACCATCTATTAGAAGAGGATGATAAAAATCTTATTTCTGATAATGAAGTTTTTCGACGATTATTAGAACGCAGAACTTCACGGTATAAAACTCTTTCAAATAGAAGAATATCTTCTCATAATAAAATAAAAAATCGTTCTAAAAGCCCAATAAGTCGTTTCTATGTTAGACCGAAATATTATAATGAAGAAAAAGTAATTATTTTTTTTAAAAAAAATAAGGAGCTAATAGATTGTGTTTTTTCAAAGGAAAAAGGAGATAAAACCCAGACTTATTATATTGCTTTAAAGGAAGATTGTACCAAAAACAGAAATATAGTATTTGATTTTTTAGAAAAGTACGAAGAAGAAACTCAACATTCTTTCCTAGTGCAGTTTATACCATTGAGTTTTGTAAATAAATTTAATCACCTTCCAAAAATAAATTTAGATTAGATTTAGATGCAAAACCATTTAGAACAAGCTAAACATAATCAAGAACTTTTGAATGAAATGGAAACTGTCTTTCCTCAAAAGTTTTTTGATTGGAAAATTACAATTACTTTTTACATTGCTATCCATTACTTACAAGCTCTAGCAGACTATAAGGGTATTGAAATTGGACAAACCCACAATGACATAGAAAGAAATGTTAATCCAAATAGCCGTTGGATTCCTACAATGAGAATTAGTATTGGAGCTTGGAGAGAGTACAAAAATTTATTTCAGTATTCTTTAACAGCAAGGTATGATGGTATAGAGGATAGAGAAATTTTTGAAGAATTGAAAAAGTTAGATTATATAGAATGCAAAAAACACCTTGACAACTTCAAAAAATACATCAAAAGCCAAGGTTTAGATATTTGAAATGTGCTTATTTTTAAGTTTCAAAACCATTTCTCATAAAAAATCGTTTATTTTGTAACTTATATGAAATTATGTTGATACGTTGATTAAAGGGAAAAGATAACCAACTAAAAACATTTTTATATTAACAACCAAAAAATAAAAAAAGAATTATGTCAGAAATACATACAACAAAATGTCTTATCATTGGGTCAGGACCAGCAGGTTATACAGCAGCCATTTATGCAGCTAGAGCAGGACTAGAGCCTATTTTATACAAAGGGCAACAACCAGGTGGACAGCTTACTATCACAAATGATGTAGAAAACTTCCCTGGATATGCAGATGGTGTAATGGGACCTCAAATGATGCAAGATTTGGATAAACAAGCAGGACGTTTTGGAACAGATTTGCGTTATGGTGTTATCGAAAAAGTAGAGTTTAGCAAAACTGGAGGAACTCATGTTGCTTATGATGACTCTGGAATTAGAATTGAAGCCGAATCAATAATTATTTCTACTGGTGCTGCTGCAAAGTGGTTAGGCTTACCTTCAGAAGCTGAATACAACGGAAAAGGTGTTTCTGCTTGTGCTGTTTGTGATGGTTTTTTCTTTAGAGGACAAACAGTTGCTATTGTAGGTGGTGGAGATACGGCATGTGAAGAAGCTAGTTATTTAGCTAAATTATGTAAAAAAGTATATATGATTGTTCGTCGTGATGAGCTTCGTGCTTCCAAAATCATGCAGCAACGTGTCATGACAAAAGAAAATATAGAAATTCTTTGGAATACAGAAACAGAACAAATTTTGGGAGATGGCGAAAATGTAACTTCAGTTCGTCTGCTCAATAATCTAAAGAACGAAAGTCATGAGATTGCTGTTGATGGATTTTTTGTAGCTATTGGACACAAACCCAATACAGATATTTTCATCGGACAGTTAGACATGGACGAAAGTAACTATTTGATTACTCAAAATGATAGCACACTGACTAATATTCCTGGGGTTTTTGCTTCTGGAGATGCTCAAGACAAAATTTATCGCCAAGCCGTAACTGCAGCAGGAACAGGTTGTATGGCTGCTCTTGATGCAGAACGTTACTTGGTAGAAAAAGAAGCAATGGTAAATGCGTAAATAAATTTGAGATGAATTTAGTTTTATTACAAAAATTAATTTTGAATAGAACTTACTTGTCTTTCAGCATGAATTTCGAAGGTAGCTTTCATAGGGCTACCTTCTTCTGTTTTACCCTCTATTCTACCTCTAGCATACCCTTTTTCTTCATCAAAAATATCAATATTTACAACTCCTTCTTTTAGAGAACCTCCAATATTTGCAAGTCCATTATTATAATAAAAAGTTACTGTCGCAGAGCGTTGAGGACTTGACATAATTGGAAAATCGCCTTTTTTACCTCCTATTGCCGTAATGACTAAGTTTGTATTTGTATTTTGATAGTTGGCTACCATTATAGTTGCTGTTTTTAATGCTGCATCATATTCTACTGTGTTTTCATTTCGAAGTGTTTCGAAGATATAATCTTTTTCTGCAAAATCTTCATCATCAATCTTCACATTAACAATTCCTCCTTGCATCTCTTCCTCTAAATCATCATATTTCATTTTTTTGAGTTCCTCATTTGATAATTTATTTGGTTGTTTGAGAAGTTCATTTTTTGTCGTTTCTGCATCTTCTTTTACTACAAATGTATCTGTATTTTCTTTTTCAACATTAGATGAGCTACAAGCAGAAAGCAGAGTGAAAATTAAGAAACCAAGTATAAAAAGTATATTTTTCATTTGTATTCGTTTTTTAGTAGAAAATTATTAAATTGTAAAGAAAGCAATTTTTTAAACTCATTATTCAAATCAAATTTACATAAAAATATCAATTATGAACAAAAAATGGGAATATGCTACTTTAGAATGGCTTTGGGATTCGCATGGTCTTCGTTATAATTTACCAAATGGAAGTGAAGAAAAAAGCACAGGTTCATACGCAGAAGTTGTCAAAACACTTTCCAAATTGGGAGCGCAAGGTTGGGAAGTTGTAACGTGTACATCGGAAGCAAACTGGCTTTTTTGGACATTAAAAAGAGAAATTTAGTTTGTTTAGGGCAACATAGAAGTAATCAGCCCACTACGAATTGTTCGCCAAACATACCTCAACAAACTATCATTATACTCTCTTTGATACTTTATTTTACCTTCTTTTCCTTCTACATTTTTATCAATAACAGTATTTAAAAGCCCACTTAAAAATTTACGTTTTTTGTTGGACTTCTTTTTTAGGAGAGTTATTTCTAAGTTATTATAAGTAATACGAAATGTTCCTGTTGCATATCCATCATTAATTTTGGCATCAAATTCAGCTCTCTTTATTATTCCCTTATTTGCTTCAAAGCGAGTAATAGGAGAAAGCATTTTATTGAGAGTTGGGATTTCTATTTCTGTACAAAAACCATTTATACTTCCTTCAAATGTATCTGTATTGAGAGGCATTTCCATCGTAATTTCGATTCTACTTTCCTCCATAAAATACATATTTGCTTTGATGATAGCAGGTTTGGATTCTTCAAAATTATGAAAATTGAGAGCCATCATATTCAAACTATCAAAGGTAAGACTTCCTATTCCATCCAATCCTTCTGCACGCTCTGAATATACAATATTTCCTTTTTCTATCTGTAAAGTATCTATTGCCAAACCTATTTTCCATTGATAAGGCATTTTCTTTTCAGAAGGTTCTGGATGACGATTCCGATCTTTCAAAATGGAAATGGTAGGATTAAAAACCAAAATTTTGTCAGCCTTTATGAGTTGTCTTTGTAGTGCTTGCCAATCCAAATTATGAGCTTCTAACTGCTCTGCTTTCATTTCTCGTTTTTCATCTAAGTCTTGTAAAAGTTCTACATTTTTTACTTTTACGAGTTTATTTTGATAATTAATTTCACCTATTTTAAAATCTGTTCCATTTCGATGTGCCATTGAATAATTATCTATGAGTAATTTTACATCCGAAAAACGCAAGACATCTATATATGAAGTATCAAAACTAACCCTATTCAACGTTCCATTTAGTGTATCGACTGTTTGCACAAAATCAGTTGTTTTATGATTTAATTGTTCAAAAGAAAGTTGTATTTTTTCAGAACTAAAACGAAAAGTAGGAGGTTTGAGCCATTTGGCATCTTCAATTTCTAAATCTAGTTTTTTGAGTGCTATCGTTGAGTTTGAATTATATTGATAGTTTCCTGTCAGGTTTTTTATTTCTAAAATACCTACCGATAGAGGCGCAACCACAAAATTAGCGACTGTGTCAGCAGCACGAGAAACGCCTTGAGTAGAGTCAGCAATATATCTTATGTCAATAATAGGATTTTGAAGTGTAATTTTATCAGCATGCCATTCTCCATTCATTATATATTTACGAATACTTGCACCCTTAAAAACTACTTTTTCTACATCAATTTTCGCATTCGGTTTTCCTTTTTCTTTTGCTGAAATACTATCTGTTCGAATTTTTATTTTTTCTAAAGTTACTTTTGTTGGCAATAAATTGACATGAACCTCTCCAATTTCTATTCTGTAAGGAGATTTTTTATTTTCATTAATAGAAATGGTAATTTGTTCTTTTAAATAGTTATCCAAGTAATTGACTGCTATAAAACCTCCTACAACAAACACTAGGAGAATACTTCCTATAATGATAAGAAGTTTTTTAGATAGAATATTTTTCATAAAATAGATAGAGTTTTAGGACAGGTATAAAAATAGAGTTTAAAAAATAGGCTTCACAATAAATCTGCAAAAAAGAGAACGTTAAACAAAAGACAAAGTTTTTTTTGCTAGATAAAATTAGAATAAAAAAACAAAAAACACTTCCTTTTAAAATAAAAAGAAGTGTTTGAATCAGAAAAAATCAATTTTATATAAAAATGTTAATTTTCTACTACAATTCTACGACTAATTTGTCCTTTGTCAGTTTCAAACTGAAGAATATAAACACCTACTGAAAGATTTTTTACAGAAAATTGGAGGGCGAAATTTCCACTTACATTTTTTTGCTCTTCAATTACTTTTACAGTTTTTCCTTGTGAATCAATAAGTTTGATATTTATATTCATCGGACGAGCAACCACATAATTGACAAGTGCAATCGTAGAAGAAGGATTTGGATACAAACTCAAAATAGCAATATCTGTAAATTCATTTTTTGGAGAAAATATTCCTGTAACCTCATCTACATATTCAGGAACTTCATTTGGTGCTGCTGTTGCTTGTGTAGTTTTGGGAGCAGTTTGAGAATCAGCTTTTGTCAAATGATTTCTTCCGTCAGTTGTGAGCCAACCTTCCCCAAAACCTTCTCCTTCTGAAGGTTCTAAAATTTTATCTACAAAAAACCAATCTGCCTGAACAGCTTCTTCCTTAATATCTAAAATAAAATATCCATGTCTATCCAAATCAACAAATTTCATGTGAGGATTTGGATTAACACCTTCTAATGGCGCAGGAAGTGGTTTATTAATTTGATATTCTAAAGCTGCCGAAGTAGCTGCACCTACATTTTCATCAAAATTAGCAGAAGCAATACTAGGAGTTGCAAACTCAACAGCCACAGAACCTTCACCAGTTGCAGCATTATAGGTAGGAGTTGCTTGGTCAAATCCAAAAATAGATGGACGTTTTGCAATATCAAAGGCAAAGGTAGAATGAAAATCGCCTGTCAGCCAAACCACATTATCAATAGAATTACTTGACATAAAATCAATAATATTATCTCTTTCTATTGGATAACCATCCCAAATATCTGTAAACGTACTTTCTACTTGTTCAGGCGTTTGAGGAGGAGTAAGCGCAGCAGCAGCCCAACCAACATTAAACTCTGAAAAAATAACTTGATTTCCAATTACTTTCCATTTTGCTGTTGAGTTTTCTAGTTTATCCAAAAACCACTCTTTTTGTGTTTGTCCTAAAAGTGTACGGTTTGGTGCATACATAAGAGGATTTGTAACATCATTAATTTGCTCATCACGCCCTTCAATACGAGTATCAATCATTATCAGATCCATTAGATTTCCATAATTAATTACTCTATAAATGCCTGTATTGACTGTTCGGATAGGCATCCATTCATCATATACTTTTTTAGAAATTGTTTTTCTATCTGCCCAGTTTCCTTCTGTTGAGTCTGTATGATTTTGCGCTCCATCTTTATACGAATCATTAGCAAATTCGTGGTCATCCCAAATGGTAATAAAAGGATGTTGTTGATGCGCTCTTCGAAGATTATGGTCTAAACGATACAATGAATAACGAGTACGATAATCTGCCACAGTCAAAATTTCTGTTTCGGGTTGGTGTGAGCGTTCGATAAGATTTGCACCATATACTCCTGTTCCATATTCATAAATATAATCTCCTAAATGAACCACAGCATCAAGGTCATTTCGGTCTGCAATTCTTCCAAAAGCATTGAAATAACCAGCTTCATAATTCTGACAAGAAACCACAGCAAATTTCAAATGTTCTGCATTAGTTTCATTTGGAGCAGTTTTGGTGCGCCCAATAAGTGAATTTGTTTCTAAAGCAGAAAAATAATAGTAATAAGTTGTGTTAGGTTGTAACCCCACTACATCTATTTTAACTGTAAAATCTTTGTCTGCATTTGTACTAACTTCTCCTTCTGCAACTACATTTTTAAGTTCTACATCAGAAGTCATATACCATTTTACAGGAATAGCATTAGTTTGATTTTCTGTATCAGGAGTTACTCGTGTCCAAATAATCACTCGGTCAGAAAGTGGGTCGCCAGAAGCTACGCCATGATAAAAAGGTTTTAGACGCTCTTCGAAAGGTAAATCATCATTTTGTCCATTTTGAGAAGTAGTTTTTGAGATTTTTCTTTTTAGAGAAATAGGAGCAGGTTGTGCTGTCGGACTAACAATTTTAGTGATTTTGCTAATATCTTGTCCAAAAGAAGGTAAACTAATTACCAAGGCTAAAAGGAATAAAGTAATTTTTTTCATTGCGAAATATTTTTGAATTATTTTAGTGATAGATTTTTAAAAATCTTCGCAAGATAAATTTATAGTTTTAATTTATGACAGTTTTTATATTAATTTTCCTTGAATCACTGTTAAGGATGTAAACCGTTTCTGTACCCTACAAACAAAATCGATCTCTCTAATCTTATCTAAATGTAAAAATTTTCTAAAATAAATTATTTCTAAGGTAAAAACTTATACTTTAAAAAGAAATGAAATTTTGTATGTCGTTTTTAAATTTATCTTATTGAAAATCAAGCCTTTATTATTCTATTTTAAATTTCGACTCTATGTTTTCTATTATTTTTTGCGTAATTTTGCAATCTTATTTTTAAAGAAAGAAAATCCATTAGCTGTTTTTAATTAAATGTTTAATTAGAAAGTCAGCTTCCAAAATATAAAAGTAAATGAAAACGGGTACAATCAAAAAAGATAAAGTCAATATAATTACGCTAGGTTGCTCAAAAAACCTTGTGGATTCTGAAAATATACTTACTCAGCTTCGTGCCAACGAAATTGATGCTCATCATCAGTTAGAAGTCAAAAAGAAAATCGAACAGCCAAATGTTATTATTATTAATACTTGTGGTTTTATCGAAAAAGCAAAAGAAGAGTCTATAAATACGATTTTGGATTATTCAGCAGCAAAAAGCAGAGGCGAAATTGATAAATTATATGTGATGGGCTGTTTGTCACACCGTTATAAAGACGAACTTTCTAGCGAAATTGGAGAAGTGGATGATTGGTTTGGTACATTAGATATGCCTTTGATTCTTAATCGTTTCAATGTAGATTACAAACATGAGCTTTTAGGACAACGTCTGACAACCACCTCTCAACATTATGCCTATCTCAAAATTTCGGAAGGCTGTGATAGAGCGTGTTCTTTTTGTGCTATTCCTTTGATGCGTGGAAAACATGTTTCTCGTCCGATGGAGGAATTAGTAGAAGAAGCTAAAAATTTGGCTGCAAGAGGAACAAAAGAAATAATGCTTATTGCACAAGAATTGACCTATTATGGAATTGATATTTATAGAAAAAGAGTTTTATCAGAACTTTTAGAAAAACTAGCCGATGTAGAAGGAATTGAATGGATTCGTTTACACTATGCCTATCCAACTGGCTTTCCGATAGAAATCATTGATACAATGAAAGCGCATGATAAAATTTGTAATTACTTAGATATTCCGTTACAAAGTGGTTCAAACAAAGTTTTGAAGGCAATGCGTAGAGGAATAAAAAGAGAAAAAACAGAAGAATTAATTGATGCTATTCGCCAAAAACTGCCTGAAATTGCTATTCGTACAACGCTTATTGCAGGACACCCACACGAAGAGCAAGAAGACCATGAAGAAACCTTGGATTTTGTAGAAAAGATGCGATTTGATAGATTAGGAGTATTTTCTTATTCTCATGAAGAAGACACACATTCTCATTCTATGCCTGATACATTGACAGAAGAAGAAAAACAAGAGCGTGTTGCAGAAATAATGGAAATACAACAAGGTATTTCTTTAGAACTCAATCAAGAAAAAATTGGTAAGATTTACAAAACGCTTATCGATAGAAAAGAAGGAAATTATTTTATTGGCAGAACTGAATTTGATTCTCCAGAAGTCGATAACGAAGTTTTGGTAGATGCTAGAAAAACCTATTTGAGAATAGGCGATTTTGCTAATATCAGGATAGACAAAGCAGAAGAATTTGATTTGTTTGGAGAGGTGGTATAAGTAAGAAAGAAATATTTTTATTAGATTTTTCTATAAAAATGAACTTTTTCTTTGCAAAATCAATTAAGATTCGTAAGTTTGCATTCTCTAAAACACAAACTTTAGAGAGTGCAAAATAAAAAGGTTGCGTGGCCGAGCGGCTAGGCAACGCTCTGCAAAAGCGTGTACAGCGGTTCGAATCCGCTCGCAACCTCAATACCTCAAAATACGGATTATTCCTTTTTACTAAAAGGCTTGTAGAACCATTCTACAAGCCTTTTTTTTGTTTCAATAATTAAACACCTTAATTACTGACTTCTGTACGCAGCATACACTTTAGGACACACAAATAAATTATAGGACACACTATTTTTGAAGTCTTTTATTATTTACCAACTAAACTAAAATGTATGTTTAAAAAAAAGATTTATGAATGTTGTTTTTGTACATAGGAAGCATAAGAAAGACAAAATAAACGGATTAGGAACAATACAGTATTATGTTTCTTGGAATGGTCAGCGTTCCACAGCTTTAAGCACAAAAATTAAAGTTTATCCTAAAGACTGGAACGGTTCAAGAGTTACTGGCAGAAATGCAAATGCTTATAATATCATTTTAGAGGATATAAGAGCAGATTTAATGAGTATCTACTTTAATACTAAAGATACTATTTCACACATTCAGGAGGTTTCAGATATATATGAAGGCAAATTAAAGCCAAAAGTTACGGTTGTGGACCTGTTCAAACAGTTGATGCACAAAAAAGAGTTTATTGAGAAAAGAAGTAAAGAAACTCTTCGAATACACAATACTACTCTCACTATTTGGCTTATTCCTTATCTAAAAAATGATAAGAAAAACGAACATTTAGAAGCATACAATCTAACACACGTAGATTTAGAAGCTATTGCAAAAAAAATAGACTTTAAAACGTAAATTTTATTATATTAGCGGTCATTTTATCCTTACTTTATGATTGATTTACCTAACTTACGTAAAAAAGAAAAGCCTTTTATGGCTCTTACTAGCTTGACTATCAAAGAGTTTGATGAGTTATTAGCTACTTTTTCTCCACTTTGGGAAAAACATTATATGTATTATGACCTCAAAGGAAAGGCTAGAAATAAGCCCACCTTCCGAGAACACGCAAAAATACAACTAAAAGGTAGTGAAATGAAACTTTTTTTTATCCTTTACTACTTGAAAAACAACCCTTTACAGGAATCTTTAGCTCTTACTTTTGATGTTTCTCAAGGAAAAGTTAATCAATGGATTAACAGCCTTCTTCCCATTTTAAAAGAAAGTTTAAGAAAAATTAATGTATTGCCTGCAAGAAATGAATCGGAATGGACAATAAAACTTGCAGATCGTGTTGAAGAAGCAGGTAAAGCCTTAGAGTTATGGGTAGATGGAAGCGAACGTGAAATTCCTCGTCCCTCCGATTACAAAGCTCAAAAAGAAGTATATAGTGGAAAAAAAAAAGCACACTATAAAAAATACTTTAGTTACAGATAAACATCAAGAGGTAGTTTTTTTAGGAGATACAGAAACAGGAAAAGTACACGATAAACGTTTATTAGAAGAAGATGATATTACCTTTCCTGAGGGAACTATTCTTCATCAAGATACTGGTTATCAAGGTCATAGACCTAAAGGTGTCCTTATTGAGCAACCCAAAAAAAAGCCTAGAGGAAAAGAATTATCGGAGCAGGACAAGGCTGAAAATAGTAAAAAGTCTAGTCGTAGAGTACGTGCAGAACACAGCATAGCAGGAGTAAAAAGACTTAGAATTGTCTTAGATGAAATCCGATTGTGGGGAGAAGAGGTAAGAGACCAAGTCATGGAAATTGCGTGTGGTATTCATAATTTAAGGGTAAAGACAAGAATAACCTATCAAAAATTATCGTAATAAAGTCTAATGTTAGAAAGTAAAGATGTAAATAGTGTAGATTATGTAGCAAAAACGATAAGCAGAATAAAAGCAGCTATCAAATTAGGCTACACAACTGGACAGATAGAAAAAGATGCAGTAGCAAAATATGAGGTGTATCTTGCTAAAAAGGAAAAAGAATATATTTATCTCACTCCTGATGAACTCAAACGATTAGAAGATTTAGAGTTTCTTTCACAAGAACATAAATTGGAAAGAGTAAGAGATTTGTTTGTGATACAGTCTTATACTGGTCTTGCGTATGGAGATTTGGCAAAGTTTACCAAAGAAGACCATTTTAGAATAGCAAAAAATGAAACAGACTGGAACTGGCTAATTAAAAAGCGTGGCAAAACAGATATTTACCAACAAATTCCACTCCTACCAAATGGAATGAAGTTTTTAAGAAAGGTAAACTTTGACACCGTCCCTGTTACTGGACATGTCTATAACAAAAACTTGCGTATTATCTGTAAAATGGCAAGGATAAATAAATATTTAACCTCACACATTTCAAGAAATACACTTGGTGCATTACTTTTAAATAGTGGAATAACTGTAAAAACAGTAAGTCGTGTTTTAGGTCATAAAACAGTACGATACACAGAAAAAGTCTATGCAAAAGTTATTGATGAATGGCTAGTTAGGAATGAATTTGATAGAGTATTTCGTAATAAATAAAAAAGAACTATCTTTATAACTCAATTATTTTTTTTAAAATCCAAACCCATTTCAAAATGAAAAAATTTAATTTTTTGTATTTATTATTATTCATTTCTAGCTTTCTATTTTTGTCTTCTTGTGATAAAGATGAAGACCCAAAAGATTTGAGAGATGATATTGTTGGAACTTACAACTATCGTATAAAATTCTATGAAACCCAACAAGGTTTTGGCTACTTAGGTTCTGAATACGATGCTGCTGGAACTATGATAGCAACTAAAGGCACAGGTACTATTGATAATGAAGTGATACAATTCAAAGAAGGAGGCGAACTTCTTTTCACGGCTGTCAAATTTAAAGAAGACAATGACGGAATTGCTTTTGACTTAGTGAATGACACTGATATTGTAGAAGGTCAAAACGTTACTATTACTGGTGTTAATAAAATTAATTTAAACAATGTAGATTATCATGGTGCATACTTTTACAACTCAAAAAAGGTAAATGCTGCACAACAAGTAAGTTACTTGAGTGATGGTGTCCCTGTTACAATAGTTGCAGATATAGAAGCAACTAAGCAATAGATTTATTACTCCCCTTCGTTTCTTGTGTGTACCCTTAATACACACATTTATTTTCTGTTTTTTATTACAACAACAGCAACAATGGCTAACCCCAAAACGCCACTTCCTATTAAAACTTCGTTGTTTGTAAAACCTTTTATCCATTGTTTTTCGTTAGGCTTTACATTTTTCAGTTCTAAGTTGTTTTGAGAAGAATACTGTTTGAGAAAATCCTCTTCTTCTTGACGTAATCTTTCTTCTTCTTGGCGCAATCGTTCCTCTTCCCTCCTTTTTAATTCGTCTTGCTGCTGCAATAGGGTTAGGCTTGGCAAGGCTTTATCCGTTGTCGTAAAGCTAGGCAAGTTCATTTTTGAAAAATCCAAATCAAGATTTAATTGATAAGGAGAATTTGAATTTGGATCTATGTAAAAATCCGATGCTGTTGGAATGCCTAAATTAAATGACCCTAATTCATTTTTTAGGTTTTGGTTTTGAAAAAAAAGCATATATATTTTTGTTTAAGTATATAATTTACAAAGAGAAATAAGATTATTACAATTCTGCTTTCTGCATTTGTTGTTGAATAAGAAGATTCAATTTTTCACCTAATTCAATGTTTATAAAATCACCTAATTGATTAAAAACTTCTGTCATTATTGTATCATAATTCTCTTGTGATACATTCAACGGTTCTAAAGTAACTTTTTTCAAGAAATCAGGCATAGCACTAGGATAACATTCTGCATGAATGTCTAAAAATATCTCATTAGGCGTAACAGAGTTGTTTTTAGGGCGTATCACAATTTCTTTTACATATCCTCGTACATTTGTGTCAGCATCCATTGCCACATCAAATTCAAAATTTTGGTTTATTTTTATCATGTTTTTTATTTATTTAGATTAGATAACTCGTTTTATGTCGCCTGCTGCTGTTGTGTACCAGTCGTTCACGTCCAACTCAACTAAAGCTGCTGCATTGTCAGCAAATACAGGTAATTTAATACTAACTTTTTCATGTTGAAATTTAGCCACTTCTTCCAAAACTGGGTCTGTGCCTGTTTCTTTCCTCCAAGATTTGATAATTACACCCAAGCCATCGTAACCAAATCCTGTGTCATCTGGACGAGGTTTTCCATCTTCGATAACGACACTTTTTGACGTTCCTCCTGTATAACCATTTATTGGACTTGCAGCTTGTCCTTGTATTGTTAAATCATAAGTAACACCAAATAGGGGGTCGCCTACGGTTAAGACTTTTGTGGACATGGTGTCTGCTTGCGTTCTTTTGTAAAAAGAAATTACGTTATTTGAACCAAAGTCTGCGTATAAATTACCTGCTGAAGCATTTTGCCCTTTCCACAATCTCACACCATAAATACCTCTAGTGTTAGCATAACCAGCGTCATAATATACTGTGTAATTTACATTATTACCTCCTACTCCTGTAATTTTATTAGTTTGAAACTCGCCACTATTCGTAACTTGACACAATACTGTGTTATTTTCACTTCTTACCTCAACAGCATTTCCTGTTACGTTGCTTTCACTTTTAATATAAAGTGAACCTAAAACAGTCAAAAGCCTACTTTTCCATAACAAAAAAGCATCTCCAAAGAGCTTTCCTAGTGCATTTTTGTATTGAACACTTCCTTCCTCGCCTTGCAATTCGGTGATATTTTCGGCTATTAGGTCTTCTTCTGAAATACCACCTTTTCTAAAATTTACCTTTTCAGATAAATAATTTATTGTATCTGCTATCGTTGCACCAGTAGAACTTCCGTCGAAGGTTTTTATATCAGAAAACAAAAATGCTTCTTGATAACCAAAAATAGGGTTTTTGATTTCTATTTTGTTGTTTTCAAGAAGAGTAACCTCAAAATTTCCTGTTGGAAAGGCTCGTATGATTGTTCCATCATCTTTTGCAAAAATGACAGCATTAAATTCATTTGTGTATATTCTCATTTGTGTTTAGATTTTATGATAAATTCTAATTCTCTAAATTTATTTTCAACGCTATGTAGTGAGTTTTCTAAAGAATTTATTCGACTATCTCTAATCATAATTTCTTCTTTAAAAGCACTATTTGTAATTCGGTCAGCAGTTCTGTCATGAAGCTCTTTTTGAACCTCATCATATTTAGACAATAGATTGTCTAATTTATCTACAAGACTTTCATATTGCGTTTCCATTTTTACCTCAAAACGAAGGCTAGTATCATTTCTAGCGTACTGCACGCTAAAAACACCGATTATAGCAGCCCCAAAAAGAGTAATCACTACATTTTTTGCAGAAGAAAGAAACCCTCTTTCTTCATTCTTAACTGGTATAGGTGGTTGATGTGTTATTGCTGCTTTAACAATTTCTACAATTTCTTCTTTAGTTAGGTTCTCCATAATTTAAGCGTATTTTGGATTCAAAAACTCGTAAGTTCCTGAACCAAAACGCCCTACGATTGTAGCAATTCCTAATTCAGAAACATCTATAATAGTATCAACTTCGTGCGACCACTCTTGACTACCACGAAACACTCCACTTTTTGTAACTTGTGAAATAAGAACAAAGAATTTATTAGGATATTTAGCTCTTAATGCTCTCCAACCTTCAATATCTAATCCGATAGCGTTAATAGAATCAAGGATAATGAATTGATACGGTTCTAAATCAATCAATTCTTTAGAGAAAAACATATTATCAGTAACTCCTACCTTTTCAGCCCTATTCTGCAAAGACTTGGACGGTGTTTGGTTATCAAACATTTCTTCGCCTGAAACATACAGAACCTCGCCAACTTCTGACAAGTCTTTTGCAAGCTCTAAGGCTAGTGTAGATTTTCCAAGTTTTGGCTTTGCAAATAAAAGAATGCTCGTATTCAATGGCATATCATCAAGACCTACACCTTTATATTTACTTGGTAGAACCAAAGTATCATACATCACGCTCATCATATCTACACCTGAAAGAACATTTGACATTCCCTTTTGAATAGCTACACTAGCCACGCCTGATGCAGCACCAATGATTGCGCCTTGTGCATACGGATTTAGCGTATTACCTTTTTTTTTTGGTTGTTCTACTCCATCAATTCCGTTTAATCCACGTAATTGTGCTGTTGTAAACTTGATTGTTCCTTTTTTCTTTTTGGCTGCTTGTAATGTTTTGATTGCTCGGTTTGCTTCTGCTTTGTATGGGTCTGAAGTCGGTACGTTTTTCAAATACGACATTAAAGCATCGTGTTTTTTGAGATAGTCCTCCCCTTGTACGGCTGCAAATCTACGCAAGGCACGAACGCCTTTTGTTTCGTGCATACGTGCAAATCGTTTCATTTTTTCTACTCCGTCGGTAGGAAGTTTTATCGTAAATGATTGAGAACGACTACCATTTAGTAAATTCTGCAAAAACTTCCCAATATAATTAAAGGCTTCTTTATAGCTTGAAGTCTTTCTTACCTTTTTATTGATAATTGCATTGTTCATATCACGAACCAAATTTTCTAATTGATTACGGCTTTTTTTCTTTCCTACAAGCTGCAAAAATGAATAGATATATTTTGATGCGTATGAACTTTCACTTGGCTTCAAAGTGCTTCTACTTGTACTTGTTCTAGTGGTAGTAGTTTTTGCCTTTGGTGTTGCTTTTTTGGCTGCTGTTTTCTTTGGTGCAGCTTTGCGTGTTGTTCTTGCTTTTTTACGTGCCGAAACGGTAGCTCTAGCCTTTGACGGTGCTTTACGGATTGTTGTTTTTTTTGTTGGTGTGGATTTACTTTCACTTGCCAACTTCTTAATTATTTTTTGATAAAGGTCTTTACCAAAATCTTTGTATTCTTGTTCTGCCATAAAATCGGCATCAAAGTTTTCAGTAAGTTCCTTAAACTCTTCATATTGTTTTTGATATGAAGGAGGTAAACTATTTATTTGCGCTGTTGTGATATTTTGTATCATAATTGAAAAGTTTTAATGAGTTTTAATAATTGATTTTTTAGGCATAGATTCCACTAAGCTCGTTCATTTTTAATTTCATTAACTTGAGCTTTCCTTTGTTAATGCGTATGCGTTTGGCTTTATCATTACTTGCCGTTTTATTAGCAATAAGTTTAGTTTCTTTTGGCTTATCAGTAGGTAAAGAATTGCCTTCAATACCGTCCACATCTGCCATTTTGTAGTCAAGTAAATAGTTGAGGTCTGAAAAGTCTTTTGCAGCCATTTCAGGTGTTCTACCGTCAATATTTAGCTTGGCTTTTTCCTCTACAATTTCATTATAGATTTTAGCTTCGTATTCTTTTGTACCTAATTCTTCTAACTTTTCATCCTGCTCAATGATTTGTTCATTGATTTTTTTGATAGCATCTTCGATATTATCATATTTTGCTAGGATAGATTCAGTTTTATTGATTTTAGTCAAAACACCTCTAAAGTTGCCTAATTGGTCGCTATAACCATAAGAATTATTATTAAAGAAGTTTTTATACTCTCTTTGTATCTTAATACCAATTCTAACTAAATGCTTGTCATCAATATAACTATAACTATTAAGCTCTTGAAGCACACTTTTTTGGTACTCCAATGCTTTCATAATGACTTCTTTATCAGAACCGTCATATTCTTCTATATAATTGGTAGCCAAACGCTTAAACTCTACAAATCTCTCATGAATGTAGGTTTTAGCAGAGTTATAGATTTTCTTTGCAGCTTCTACTTCTTTGAGTACACTTAATTCATTTTCAATTTTCTTTCTTGACTTACTAATATCCATTCTTATCTCACTTACTCTCAAATCAACCAATTTATTTATGTCAGTATAGAGTGCAAATTTGATAGCTTCAGGGTTCAAACTTTCCTGCTCAAGTACATTTGAATCGTCAGTTGCTTTTGACCAAACATCATTGATACGTGCAGTTTTCTCTTCCAATTTTTGAAAGACAAACACGTCCAAACTATTTTGAGTTAAAGGCATAACTGAACGCACGAACCCATTTTCATTTCCTTGTCGGTGAAATCTGCCTTCAATTTGTTTTATATCCGTAGGATTATAATCAGGATATAGGTTGTAAAGAACGGTTGTTTTTTTCTGCAAATCAATCCCTTCACGGATTGTTCCTGAGCCAATTACTATTTTTACAGATCCTGACAAAAATGCTTCTTTTATGCCTTCTTTTCTATTTTTTGTTACTTTGCTAGTGATAATTTCTACTTCATCAAATGACTTTCTACCTACTTTTATTCCAGTTTTGTAACCAATTTCTTTCTCTAAATACTCTTTTATGTACGGAAAATAATCCTTACCTACATTTGAATAAATAATCTGACCCGAAATAGGGGTTTTAGTATCTTGATGATGTTTTCTTACTGATTTGATACACTCCATTGTGTATTTTATTTTGGGAGAATTATCAACAAAATCAATATAATCAACAGGTTTTTCCTTGTGAACCAAAAAAGGACTGAACGCATTATTACGGCTCATCATTAATCCAATTAAGGTATTTTTACCTTTTTCTTTGAAATTAGTACCACTTTCTGCAAGTTTTACAGCTTCAGCTTGTAAAGCTAATTGCATAGCATTCATTTCTAAGTAAGTCGTTATTTGCTCACTTGGTTTGAGTTGTACTATATTGCCGTCTGAATCTTTATATGATAATCTAGGAAGATTAATTTTCTTAGGTCGACGTATTCCTGCATCTTCTCCAGTCTTTAAATTAATGTAATTAAAAACAAGAGCTTGAAGTGATTTTTTATTTTGGTAGGATTTTACAATAGCCTTTTGAGCCAATTTATTAGTAGAAGTAACAACTGTTTCATAGATTTCTTGAATAAATGTTTCCATAAATTGACTAAGAGAATCTATACCGACCTTTCTCATTTTATTCAGAGCGATTAAAGAAAGCATAGAATAAACTTCTAAAGGCGAATTGTTAAATGGTGTTGCTGTAAGTAAGATTACATTTCCACCGAATTTCCTTTGTATGTAGTTACACAACATAAAAGCCTTTTGTGCTTTTGCAGCTACACTTCCTGAAACATTGTATCGTTTTGTACCTTCTTGAGCAGGCACAAACGAAAAAACATTTCTGAAATTGTGCGCTTCGTCAATAATCATTGCATCAAAACCCAAAATGTCAATATCGCATACGGTTTTTTTACCAATACGACCTATCAACATTCTTAAACTTTCTCTTTGGCTTTCTAAATCTCTATTGCTTTCGCCATTATCAACAAGAAGTATTTTAGATAATTCAGTTAATAACTCTTCTTCCAATGCAGGAGAAAAACCAATTTTTTCCAGTCCTTCATGTGTAAGAAGTGTAATAGAACCTTCCTCAACTTGCTTATTAATATTTTTATTCTTTTTCAAGAAAGGCGAACCTAAATTGCTATAATCATTGATTTTAACGCCTAAGTGAGATAAAACGCCTTCAATAAAGTTTTCTTTTTTATCTGTATAGCCTACTAATTCATTTTTCCATTTTTCATACGTAGGAGCAGGAACAACAATAACAGGGCGTTTGTAAGTACCGTTTTGAATATTTTGTGCAGCAATTAAAATAGCTGTAATAGTCTTTCCAACACCTACTTCATACGCAATACAACCACTACCAACTGCATCTATATAAGCAACGCCTTCTCTTTGAGCTTCAAGAAAAGCCAAACTTCTACCTTTGAACAATGCACATGTTTTTAAACCAATAGGCACACGTTTATAATTTAATTCAGCAAACCCATTAAATTGTCTATTCCAAGACATATCCAATCTCTTTTGATCATTGATTGACAATCCAGTATGTAGGAAAATATCAAAAAGCCTATCCCCTTCTAAACGAGTAAACTTTTCTAAAAACTCTTTTTCTTCTTTTGATTTACGTCCACCGTCTAAGTAAATATCTATTATATTGTAAGCAGATATACCTTGAGTTTCTATAAGCTCTTCATTTTTGCTTAGCCATATTCTGAAAAAATCGGCAATACTAATTCCTTCTTCAGAACCAATTTCATTGCCATCAACATCAGTATAAATCATAAATTGTGATGCAAATTCTGAAAAAGGTAAGATTCTCAAACGCTTGCTTGCATCAGGTGTGATAACAGATAAAGGACTAGGCTTTGCAGCATCTAAAGCCTCTATATGATTATCATAAACAGCTTGTCCATATTGACTAATAATACTATCTTTTTGACTTTCTACTGCCAAAATTTTATCATAGATATTGCCAAAAGTAAACAAAGGCAAAGGCAATAAATCAGCTTCTCCAAAGAATAAAACACCTTCATTTACTAATTTATCAATTTCTTTTTTATCAGCCGTTGCACTTGTCCTTTGAAGTTTTGTATGAGCTTTGTTTACAAATTTTTTATTTCCTTCTTTATCTGTATAAACTTGATAAATTTCTTTTGCATATTTATTTGAAAAACGAGTAGGTTTTCCCAAAACAGAACCACTTGGAACAGTTGCTTCATCTCTAAAATGATTGTCTTTTATTTTAGTAGCTTGCTTAGTAACTAAAACCTCTTCATTCTTTCCAGTTGATTTTAAAAACCACTTTTCCCAACCGTACATGGGCGAACCTTGCGATTGCTTAAACCAAACCCATGCTTTTATTTCATTTTCGGTAATTCCTTTGTTGTAACGATTGAAATTATCCTCAAATGAATTGATTTTTTTTGTAGAAGAGTTATCAGTTGTGATAAGTTTGTTTAGTTGCTCTTCATTATCTGAAATTGTTTTTTTATCCAATTTACCCAATGAACCCAAACCAAACAAACCACTAAATCCATCAAGGGATTGATTTTTTAAAGCTAATAGTTTCAATTTGCCTTTATTGATTCTAATTCTTTTCATTTTAGCTTCGTCTATTTTTGGTTTTTCTGACTGACTAGATTTAGACACAAACCTTTCTAATTCAGTTTTTTGTTCTTTTTTGAATATCCAACCTGCTGTACGCTCTCCATTGACTGTAAGACCACGATTAAAGCGACCCCCTAAATTTTTTAGTTTGTCTTTTATAGAATAGGTATCTCCAACAACTGCAATAGATTTGTCAGAATAGTCAATCAGTTGTATATCAGTGTTTTGTGACACTACACTTTTTGTACTATTTGATTTACTAGCTGCTTTTTTCTCTTTTCTTTTTTGAGAAGTTTCAGTAAATGAAACACTTATAAATTTTACTGCATTGACAAATACGCCATTGTGAGTAATCCCTTCAGCTTTTCTGTATTGTTGGCTATCAAAATTATCTACACCATCAAAATATTGTAGTTTGTCTTGAAGGTATCTTTCTAGTTCTAAATTATATTTTTTAGCAAAATACTCTATGCGATATGCTGTACCACCTGAAAAGCTCTCATACCTAATACTCGTTTTTACAATATCCTTGAATTTTTCAAAAATATGTTGTTTTAATGCCTTTGTTTTTTCGGCTTGAGTAGCTTGTTTGTTTTCCATAATCTTATCACTTTTTAGGTCGGTAACATCAATGATAGAAGTATCTTGTTTTTCCATAAGGTCAGGATAGTCTTTTAATACATCTGCATTTACATCTTTTTTGTTTTTGATAGCAGAACTAATAGATTCATAATGGTAAAAAACAGGATTCCCAACAATATTGATATTGTCAAACATTTTCAAAAACTCATCTTGCGTATATCTATAACCATTTTCTTTTAGATAACTACTTCTAAGTTGAGCAAAAAAATCATGTAAATATTTGTCTAAAATAATCTTACGACCTTCAAATTCAATAAAATAATACTCGGTTTGAGTCCTAGGTCTTCCATTTGGTGTAACGTATTCTTTTACTTCTTTTTTAATTGGAAAATCTGTATCGCCTTTAATTTGACGAATAAACTCGTAGCCTTTCATTGTACCAAACTTTTCTGATAAAAATTTTGGCAAATACTCATCGTAATAGATAGTAATAGGTGTGTTTTCCTCAAAATTTTCTTCATCATTTCTATCCCACTTAATCTTATGTGAAGCTAGTGGTTCTATTTCATCAACATCAAAATACCTTGTTAATTTATCCATAAAAGAAAATACAATTACAGTTGTTTCTCCTCTAAAGTCAGTTATTTGAAAATTATTATTACCATCTGTTCTGAAATAAACAGCGTGTTCATTTAATCCTTTTTCATTTAATTGTACGTGTTGCCCTACTTCAAATTTTGGTTTTTTAGCAGAAGTAGATTTCCCCTTTCCTTTTAATAAAGCAACTTGATTTTTCAAAAACTCTACACTTTCGTTGAGGTTAGCCGTTGAGTAAACTGGAAAAATGTAAGTAGAAGACATTTTTAACTGTCCTGCTAACCTATCAGGATATTTGATAAAATAATTAGAGTAAGAAAATAATTCTTCTTTTGTAGGCTCTACGGACTTGTCTAATTTTTCTAATTCTTCTATTTCTTTTGCATATTCTGAACGTACAAAGTCTGAGAAAAAACCTTTCTGTAAAGCTGCATAATCAACTTTTTTGTCTTTATGCAAACCTTGTTTTTGCATATCAGTAGAGATATGCCAAATCAGACTTATACGTTTAGAATAGTAGTTCATTAGAGTTCTTCGTTTTCTATGTGTCCTATGGCTTCGGACGGTGTTAGATTGTTTTTAATCATAATGCTCAAAATAAGGCTTTCAATTCGTTGATAGCCTTGTGTAGTACTTTTCGTATTGCAAACGTGTGGAGTTTTTCCACTATCGCACTCGTCAAGTGCGTTTTTGATTGCTATTCTTACTTTGTCTTCTGTTGTCATTTTTTTTGAAGGATTAGTATATCTACTGGCACTTTTGTTTTTTCAAAGACACTACCTATTCGGCAACTATATACCAAATCAGCTTCTGTTAAAACAGCATTCTTTTGTTCTTTGTAGGCATTAAAGCCTGTACTAAGGAGGTTTTGAGTAGTCAAGTAAACAACTAAACCACCTTTTTTAAGGAGTTCTAAAGCCTTATAGACAAAGAACAATTCATACTGTTTCATTGGTACGTTTCCTTTTCGTTTTCTTGAAAAGTAAGAAGCATATTTACCTGTAAATTTTCCATAAGGAGGATTGCCAATAACTAAATCAAAAGGATAACCTTCAAGCCATGTACGCTCTTTACCTTTGTAATAATCTGTAAATCTATCAGGCTGCAAAAAGAGTTGTTCAAAATAGATATTATGAAAGGTTGCTTTTGGCAATCTTTCTTTAGCTTCTAAAAAGAAACGTTCCGAAGTTTCCAGACCTACACACTTGGACTGGTCAGGTGCATGAACTAACATATTCCCTGTTCCACAAGCAGGTTCTAGTACACGTCCACCATTGTAGCCATGTACTTTTGCTAGTTCCCACATTTGTTCGCAAATTTCTAAGGGAGTGAAGTATGCGTTTAATATTTCTCTCCCTTGTTTTTCGCCTTCGGAATAGTCTTTTTTCATTTTCTTTTTTGGTTCGGAGGTAGAAGAATTGATTTTTCTTTTCTGCCCAACAATGCTATTTATTTCTGAATAAATAGTGCTTATTTCTTGTTCCAACTCTTTTTCTGCTTTACTTTTTGGACTTGTAATATCCATATTAGAGTAAAGTTTTTTCTTTTTTGCAGATAAAGACTTTACTTTTTCTGAAAGCATTTGCTTTCTTTTGTCAAGTGCTTCTAATTCGTTTGGTTCGGAGGTAGAAGTTTTTTCTTTTTGGCTAAGTATAGGCTTTTTAAGAAATGCTATTAGATTAGGATTTACTTTTTCTTTACCTCTGTAATACTGGTTAATGTTGTCTATGAAATAAACAAGTTTAGCATTCGGTACTTGATTATTAGAAATGAATTTTCCATAAGAATCGTAAAAACTTATATACAAATCTTTAGTATCTCCACTTAAAAAAGCATTTACTTCTTTACCATTTTCTCCAAAAGAAAATACATATTTTGGTTTGCTTAAAGGTGTATCTTGTAAAAATGCTCTAACAGTTGTTTCAGTTAGTTTTTTTCTTTCAAGCTCTAATTGTTCATCATAAATATCTTCTAAAATAAAATCTATTTTTTTATCTTCTCCATAATGGATTTTAACAACTACGGCTTTATCTTCATTGAAAGCAAAATAATAATGTGCCTTTGAGTTTACTTCATACTTTTTACTCAAATTTCTAAATCTAATAACATCGTAAATATGATTTGATAAAATTCGTTCAATACTATCGTTATCTTCAATAGTATCAGTTCCTTTTTCATATCTCAAATCATACGCTTGAATCGCTTTATTTAAAAATAAAAACTCTTCTTTTATATGCTTTATCACTTCTAAAAGAATATCTGTATCTGTTTTTTTAGTAGAAGTTTTTTTGTTTAGTTCCTTATCAATTTCTTTTTCTACTTTGTCAAAGTATGCTTTATCAATAGTGTAAAGCGTTTCTTTGTCATTGTTTCCATCAAATTTTCTATCTTTATCTACATATATTTTTCTCTTGTATGGCTGTCCTGAATAACCGTCTGTGTCTTTCCCAAAAGCATAATTAGACAACAAAACATCACGAACTGCATAGGCTTGTTTTTTATTTCCACGACGTAAAAACTCTCCATACCAATACACTAAATCATCTCTTTTTTGTCTATCGTGGTATTTTAGTTTTCCATTAGTACGTCTTATTTTGCCATTGAATTTTAGTTTTTCCCAAATACGTTGTTGCTCAGGAGTGTATAATAAATCAAAAGATATTTTTCTGATTTTATCAATATCATCAACGATATTAATAGATATTATTAACTCATTATTTATTGAAAAATTAAATCCTAACTCAAAGTGAGGATAAGGCTCAAACTCTTGAATTTTATCTTCCAACAAGTGAGTAATATCACGCTCTCTAAAGTTTTTAGTTTTGTCTTTTTTGTATTCAGCTTCGTAATAGCTTTTCAAAACGCCCCCTACAAAAAGGTTGTTTTTTATCCAAAGGATAGCTCTTAGAGTATTTTCTTTTTGAGTTTCAAAATCTGCTTTACTATGACTCAAAGAACCCAAAAAAGCAACCCCTTTCAATTCATTAATGTATTGAAGGACTTGCTTTTCAGTTTTGAGGATTCTTTGAGTGTTCATAGTTTTATTTTATGTTTTTACTTTAATTCTTTACTAGCTTGTTTGATACAATCCGTCCATTTTTTATTAGGATTTTTTTTGTATATAATTGATGCTCTTGCAGAAATAGCTTTTATCTTTTTCTGACCTGCTGTAAGACCTGTTGAAGTTTTGCGTTTTGTTGTTTTTTTCTTAGCCATGTTGGTTGAAAGTTTATAGATTATAGCACTTGTTTTATAAAAAATTATTTGCAGCAATAAGCAATTCCATTTTTTACCACTACATTAGTTGGTATGTGCATACCTTTTATGCCGAACTCTAATCCTATTTTTGTATTATAATAGGGTTGTGATAATATTGTCAAAGTCCATCCACTAACCTCTCCTACATAAGAGCCATCAAGAATAGAAACTTTATCTTTTGACTTCACAAAATATTTTTCTTCCTTCTGTCTAAATTTAGAAAGAGAACCTACATTAGTAACATCATCAACAAATTTTTTAGAAGCTCTTTCATTCATTTTTGCATAAGCAAAAAGATTCCCAACTAATCCAACGGCTGCAAGTGCTAAGGCTGTACTTGCCTTTTTTGGTTTGTCAGTATGATTAGCTGCAAAATGATAAACGCCTACGACTGGAAAAACAAAAGAAAGTATTGCACCTCCAACACTTAGTCTATCTTCATTTTTGACAGAACCTAAGTTTGATTTTTTTCTTCTTACTGGTGTCTTTCTTTTAGTTGGCATTTTGGTTGAAATTTTTAATGTAAAAATAACGATTTTTTTCTAAACAATTCTCATAAAAATAAATTTATGGTAAGTTATATTTGGCTAATTTTTCAAGCCTAAAAAATCCGTAATTTCTTTATTATAAACGGCTGCAAGTGCTAATGCACCTAAAGCTGTAATTGTCCTTCTTGCTACGGTTCTTTGCTGCATTCTCGCATCAATCAAACCATAAGTAAAACTATTTCCGTACAAACTTTTATGTTTATCACAAAGAGAAATGAAATAATCATAGTCTTCTATATTTGCAAAGACTTGACAACCTGCCGAATATTTATCTACAAACTTGGTAGTTCCGTTTGAACTTGCATGGTGGATATTTGCACCTATATTGTCTTTGTATATCTTTCCTGCAAAAAAATCTAAAACATCATCTCTGTTGTTATCTCTTCTTATACTTACTGGCTTGACTTGAACAAGTGCTTTGTACTGTCCACGATGAAAACCTAATTGATACGCATCTATGTACTGACCTTCCTGTACTATTGCCGTTCCTTGTGGCATCATTGGATTTTTAAGCCAATATGTACCTGTGTCAGTCGTACAAGGGAATTTTAGATAAACTAGCTTTCCTTTGTCGTCGTAATAAAAGACTACCATTATGTCATCAAACTTATTAGGTCGTAAGCTCGGAGAACGAACGCCTACTATATTCAATTCAAAAGGTCTAGTATAGACTTTCCATTTTGAATTTTTTAGTGTTTGAGGTGTTGGTAGGTACATAGTTTTTTATTTTAAATCACACCTTTACGAGCTAAATAATCTCTTAAAGGAGTGTTCCATGCTTGACATTCTGCATCTCTAGGATTTGCTTGGCAAGCCTTTATTTTCTTTCCTATGAATAGATTAGTCATAGTATTAGGATTTGCTAAATAATTATTATACACGGTTTCAGGGTCTTCTGTATTTTTAATTATGCGAGCTTGTTTTTCTAATGATGCTGTCATTTGTGCAGCACGGTTAAAATCTCCACTTTCTTCTGCAATTCTTCTTTGAGTTTCAAAAAAGTTACTTACTTGTGTGTAATTTCTAGCTTGCTTTTGTGTAATTCCTTGTGCAGCTTGTTCAGGTACAGAAGATAAAGGGTCTGTTTCAGGAAACTCTTCTGAAAATAATGTAGCATCATAATTTGCTTTTGAATTAGCATCCTTCCCCTTTGAAAAGTGTTTGTAAGCAAAAAAACCACCTACTCCCAAAAGAAGAGTTCCTCCAACACCAACGGCTATTTTAGTTCCTGTTTTCATTTTTTGGTTGTTTTAGATTTTGGTTTCTTTTTTTTCTTTTGATAATAGTAATAACCACCACCACCAACGGCAGCAATACCCACAACTGCACCTGCAATCCACCATTTTTTACTGGATTTATTGGAAGTAGCTTCTTCTAAAGAAAGAGCTTGTGCTACATCAGAGTAAGTTGCTGTTGAATTACTTTTCTTAGCGTTTTCTTGTGCTATAAGTTTATCCAAAGATGTTTTAGAAAGTGAATTATTACCTTCAAAAATATCAATAGCTGTTACAACAGCTTCCTCACCTATTGGGTTAGAGGTTTCGTTTGCTATTGCTACTGGGTCTTTGTTTGGAAGTAGTATGTCCATGTCTTCTGTTTGTTTTGGTTTTTCAAAATTCATATTTAGTACAATAGATACATTTTCTTTTTCGGTTTTTGAAAAATTAACCTCATCATCTTGAATCATTCTTTTTGCTATCTCAGCAAAAGTATATGCTAAATAAGCATACGAACCTCTTAAAGTTGATTTAGTCAAATACCTTAGCTCATAAAAGAACGAATATGGATTTTGCGAAAAATTATTTATTACAGAAATCCCCTTCAAAATTGTAGGTTCATTTGTAATTTTAACAAATTGAAACCCTTCCGAATTAGCTCTTTGAATAGCATTTTCCCATCTAAAAGCTGCATTGTTTTTTCCGATTATCTCGGAAAAATATGATGGTAGTAGTTTTTCTTTTATTCCTTTTATTATAAATCTATCAGCTATTGTATTTATATTTAAGTCAGGAAGAACAATACCTTTTTTAGGATAAAAAATACTCATAATTTACTTTTTTTGATTATAGGAATCTTTTTTCTTTTGACCTCGTTTTTTTGGTCGGTTTGCGTACCATACCCCCCCTCCAACAACTAAAACAGCTAATACTCCACCTGTAACTAACACACCTGTTTTATTTTTCTCATAGAAAGACATTACAGGAGAAGTATCTCCTTTGTTATCCAGTGGAATAGGTGGATTTGCTTTAGAGGTAGCTTCTGTACTTGTAGTTGTAGTTGTAACTGGTAATTTAATTGGATAACCTCCACTAGAAACGTTAGTTGTTGTTACTGGTATAGGTAAAGGGGTGATAGAAATATCTCCTTTAGAATTTGCACCCCCTCCTGTATTTGTTGGTGTTGGAAAGTTTGTATTTGTACCACCATTGCTAAATACAGAACATTGTTCTACGGTAGTGTTGTACATATTCCCATTTCTGATACAGTTTTCTGCTTCAGTTCTTTTTCGCTTGTAATTACCTATCCACGTCCAACGTTTTTTTATGTCTTGCGACTCGTTAGTAAGTTTTTTATACTCATTTTGGTACAAGCCTAAGTAAGCGTCTTCTATTTTAGTACGGCTTTTACCTTTCAAATGAGTAATTGCAGTACGCAATTCTATAATACGCTCCGTGAGGTCTTTGCTATATCTAAGTGCTTGACTTTGTTTTTCCTCAATACGATTTTGAACGTCCTTCACAGCGTCGAAAGTAGAACTGTTAAAAACAAATCCTAATCCTTTATTTGAATATCCGTAGTAGCTCATATTTCTAAAATTTTAATATAATTGAATGTTCCTTCAACGGTACTCTCAGCGCAAATACGTCTAAAATCGTCCGTTCTTTGTAGTGCAGCTTCTACTTTATTTGTCATAAAACCACATTCTACAAGTGCTGCAATAGATTTTGTTTCTCTAGTAATATGTAGATTTTGAGGTACTGATGTATCTCGTGCCATTGTGAAAGCTCTGTCATGAAGTTTCGTTTCTCTGACAAGAACCTTTTGTATTTCTCCTGCCAAAACTTTTCCTTGTACTCTTCTATGTATCTCTGGTCTGATAATATCATCGTACTTTTCTGCGTAAAACTTATCTTCCTTATCCAATTCTTTAATTTTGCCTTTTATTTCTTTAGATAAAGTTCTGATAAATTCTGAACGTGGTGTAATAGGTTGATGAAGAGTAACAACGCCTTTTGCGCTGTTCCATTGATTATCATTTCCATGACCATTTGCATGAATACTTATAAAAATTGGAGTTTTGCCTTTCTCTTTTGCTTCTAAAAACAGTCTATTTTCTCTTTTAGAACGAGAAGACAAAGGCAAATCCATTTCTTCAGGATTAAGTAAAACCGTTTCAAAACCTGCATCTTGACACAATTTTACACATCTACGAGCAACATCAATATTAAATTCCCATTCTTTCATGAAAGAACCGTCCTCAAAAAATGGTGTTCTTTTTCCTTTTGTGTTTATGCCATGTCCTGCATCAAATATTATCAAATACTTATCTTTTGGACTTTCTTTAACAATCACAGGTTTTGCAGTTTCCACAGGCTTTACTTCTTCTTTGTTGTCGTCTTTTTTTTTGACGACGCTGTTACATCCTCTGAAGGAATCTCTATTGCATTGAGTTTGTCCAAGGCTTCGTCGAAACCTCCTAATTCTACACATTTGTTGAGTACTGCTCTAGCACTTTCTAGTCCACCTGTTTCTGTCAAAATATCAGCTATACCTGACACCTCTTGCGTAATTTCCAACGCTTCGTGTACTTTTTTCTTTGACAAAAACAAGCCTAAAAACTGACTTTTAAGCAAAGTACGAATCCATTTTATTGTATTATTGATTTTTGCTAAATCAATTTTAATTTTTGCTACTTTTTGAAAAAGTAATTGTTGTTGTTGTTGTTGAAGAGCCATAATTGAAAGATTTTGATTTTTTTTGTAAATGATTTTTTATTGAAAATTGTCTTTATTTTCTGTTTTTTATACTGCTGATAATCCGACAGAGCTTGTCAGAACAGCAAATTGATTGCCTTGGATGTCTATGACTTCTACGTACTGTTTATCAGGCGAATAGCCAATCATGACACCTAAATTAGTGTTTGGTTTTGCATAAGAAGTAGCCATTCCTTTTTGATAGATTGTAACATCTTTCTTAGTGATTACATTGTACCAATCAATCATTCCTAATCCGTTCAATCCGTTTGTACTTCCCCAACTACCTTGTGTTGCCCACATATCTTCATTGTAGAAAAAACCACCGTTGTCGCTACCGTTTGGTGCTACTTGATTTGATTTGCTAGAGTTTGATGAAGTAATACCCAAAGAAATTTTGAACTCTTTGTATTGATTCCATTCCATCGCACTATCGTTCAGATCATCGTTGATGACTTCGTCCATGGTGTCAAACTTTGCAAAATAAGGCAAGTACTTGTCTTTGTAATACTTTGAAACTTCTTCAAACTGACTAGCTGTTTTGATGCGAAGGTATGCCTTACGCAATCTTTCTTCATCTGTACCAAAACCACTAATAGCTTGATGAATTTCGTTACCAATTTGGGCAGCATTAAATCCACTTGTACTTGTACTTGTAATTGCATTTGGATTATAATAACCTCCACTACTATCTCCACTATTAAGACTACTTTGCGCCTTCAATGCAGTTTCAAATTCGGCAATTTTGCTCAATGGGACAGGGTAAGGAATGTTGTATTTAGTTACTAATGTTTTTACTTCATTACCAAAATCTCCGTCCAAAGTACCGTTTGAGCGTGTGGAAAGTGGCAAAGATTCGCCTTTAATTTCTTTGAGGTAGCGTTGTAATGTAATTACTGCATTACCTTTGTCGCCAAACTTCACAGAACCAGTTACGGATACTGTTTGTCCACCGTTTGCGCTAGTATCTGTAACAGTTGTTGTTGGATTGTCTAAGTTTGGATTAATCATATTATCCAAAGGCTTAAAGCCAGTTCCACCATTTTTTGACTTGGTATATAGAAAGATTCCCCCCCCTAATAAAAGTCCTGCTACGAGTAATTTTTTATCTTTATCTTCCATTTTATGCGTTCGGTTTTTGGTTAAGTTTGAGGATTAGTCTGTCGTAAATTTCATTATCTGATGAAGTAGAACCCCAACCTCCAAACTCGTCGAATAATCTTTGTTGGAAAGATTCGCCATTATAGAGATTGAAATATTCCTTTTCCATAAGTCCAGTAAACTTTTTACTTGGTATTCTATCCACCAATGCTTCTACGGCTTCCTCATCTGTACCACTACAAATCATATAAGAACAGTTCTCAAATGCACGATTAAAAAGTTTGGCAAATTCCGAAGGACTTTCAGAAATAGCTGCATCGGAATAGGCTGCATCGGTTTTGTTATCTTGTATTTTACTAGATATTTTATGCCATTGTGTGCCTACCAAAATAGCACCTACGGCTATTAAAGCGAGTTTTCCAACATCTTCTATCTCTTCGAACATTTGTTTTCTTAGATTTTAGCGTTTTTGAATAATTGTTTATAAAAAGGTTTTTTCATAGCTTTTACGAGCTTTTCCAAATCCTCTTTTGATTGTTTTGCTAATTCTAGCAATGATTCTTCTTTGTCTTTTTCTACTTCTATTGTAGTTTTTTCGCCAATTAAGTTGAATTTATCAGCCATTTTGTTCAGGGTTTTTGTCTGTGAAATTTTCATTCATAAACATTAGAAATTGATTAAATTTTTGGTCAGGAACTTGTGCCAAAACTTGGAAACTTTGCAGTATTGCAGCTTTTCGGTTATCAGGCATTGTTTGGATAAGTTCGTTTAGTTGCATCAAAAACTCATCTTGCGTTCCTGCTAATTGTTGAGGTGCTACGGCTTGACTTTTCAAACCCACAAAATGCTCTATTCCTTGATGAAGCAAGGGAGTTAATGCACCTACTAGGGCATCTGAAACATTTATTCCACCTAAATTTACTTTTCGAAGAGATTCGTTTTCCTCTTCTAATTCTTCTACTTGTTTTTCAAGTTTTTCAAGTTTCTCCTTTTCTTCGTACTCTTTTTTGAATTTGTTTTTAATCTGTTGTTCTGTAAGACCAAATCCATTTAAGGCTTTGTCAGACTTTACAAATTCTTTAGGTTCGTGATTCTTTGACTTCCCATTGTACATTCTGACTTGCACCTTTTTGGTGTCTTCGTCAATCTGTTGAGCTATTAACTTCAAAAGTTCAGGATTATCATTTCTAGGCACAACACGCACATCATCAATAATAATATCGTAATCTTGAGTAGCACTATTCTCTTTACTTAAAAGAAGTAATCCTGCTATTTTATTAAGTGCTTTTTGTGTTGATTCTACAAAACTTTCCATTTACTTTTTTGGGTTTAGTTAGTCTAATTGTTGGATAACAGATTCAGAAATAGGATCACCAGAAACGACTAAAAACTCAATCGTTTTTGCTACTGCTGAATTGTTTTCTATTGTCATTCCACCATCAAATTGATGCGTACCCACAGAACTTTTTTGAGTAGGGTCATAAAAACCTGATGCTGCTGAAATAACTATTGATGAAGGGGTATCTAGTAAATAGAATCTACTTTGCTCTTCAATCTTTAAATCCTCATTTGGCTGTATGGTACAAGGTAAATGGCGTATTTGTGAGTTGCACAATTCACGTTCATAAGCACTTGCAAGTAATATGGCTATGTTTGGATTCATTTTTTTATTGATATTCTGCAAATACTTCTATTTGATAAGTTGTATCTACGGTTGTTTTTTTATTGATAATATCATCTACTCTTACGAGAAGATAATTTGAATAAAACGGCTCAAAACAAATTGATTCTTTACCTAAATAAGTGGTGTTCTCAAAATCTATATTCACAGATTGAGCTAACACAACTTTGTTTTTGTAATCAGTAAAAACAACTTTTGCTATTTCATGAGTACCTAATATTGGTTTCAAATCATCGTATAAATCCGTTGCATCTACCAATTTAGCACCCATTGAAACAATTTTTTTGTTCGGAGGAATAGAAAGTAAAATTTGCTTTTTATCGCCTTCCAAGTCTATTGTTATTTTTTTTGATACTGATTTCATTTTGTTTTTTGTTACGCTAATACATAGCATTCTAAATAAAGACGAACAGTATAAGTTGCGAAACCTGCTGCGCCATTATCTGTATAAGAAACGTTTACTTCTCTTGTGCCTTGCGTTCCGATTCCTTCTAAATCTTTGTCTAACTGAGAAATATCGTACATACGACTATTTGCAGCGACATTTTCCGAATGGAAAAATCTATCTGCGTACACATCTCGTATGGTTTCAAAATTGTCAATTCGTAATTCATTGACTTTTGTACGAGCTACTAATCGCTCATTGTCGTCAGACGATAAGGATATACCTGTTACACAGACTATATCTTGATCTAATCTGAACGTTTCTGAAACGGTTGCACCATCTGTTCCAATTTCTAGTTCAAAAGGTTGTCTAAGTACCTTTCGGACTACTTTTTCTCTAAATATTTTCATTGTACTTGCTACTTTTTGAATGTGATAGAATAAAAGGAGTTTTCAAGTGAAAACCCCTTTTTTAATCAACTTACCCTAAACCCATTTAAGATAAATTTTACCTTTTTGACATTCTAGTAAGTACGAGAACCAATAAGTTCTACTGAAATAGCAGTACCTACTGGAAGGTCATTCATTGCAGCATCGCCAAATTCAAAATAACTATCTAACTTTTGGTCAGGTTGTAGTATGATTGGCTTATCAAACATAAAGAAGCCTTCTTGGACTTGTTTTAGCCCTGATTCAAAAACACATGCAGAAAGTTCGTGTACCAAAATGTTTGAACCTGATTTTAAGCTAAATTCTGAACTTTTGAAACAGTTGTAATCATCATCTCTGTCAATACCTTCGTATTTCAAAACAGCCATTTGCGTTTCTGCCGTTGCGACATTTGTACTCAAGGCTACTGGTGTTCCACCGTCAGTAACAGTTCCACCTTGTGTCCCAAGACGAACTCTCATACCACGCACCAACATGACTTGATTTTTTTCAGGACGTGCATTGCGAATGTTACGCACACCTTTACGAACTTGTAAGTCCTCTTTGAACAAATCAATTCGTGTTACACCTGTACCTGCTTGTACTTTTGTATAAAGTACGTGTTCACGAATTTTCAAAACTCCACTGCCATCAATTTGAGCTTTTAAACGAGCTTGAATCTCTTGAGGAATTTCGTTTGTGTTGTACATGTAGTGTAAAAACCACTCATGCGAGTTCATAATATCCGAAGGAAAAGGTTTTGCGCCTAAACCCATTAAATTGCCATATTCATTAGTCATAATTGAAAAATATAATTGTTTGTAGATTTTATAATTGAAAGATTTTGATTTTTTTTGATAGTGATTTTTTGATTAAATCAATTCTCCTTTTGCATTTGTGCCACTTGTTAAAGTTTGTACTTCGTCGGCATCTGAAAACATTGAGCGATACATAGCTTCTTCCTCTTTGTCTATGAATTTCAGGTTTCCTATTCCATTAAAATTATGAGAAGAGGAAGGAGCTATGAAATGACGAGAGAAGCCACTTAATTGAGGTTCATCGTCAGGAATAATTTTGTCTAGGAATACAGAGTGTTTGAGGTTTGTAGCGTATTGTTTTAGGTTTGCAATTCCGTCCTTTACCCCATTCATTCCACCGTTTAGGCTACCTAATGCGCCATTTCTTGAAAATCCGTTTGCTGTCATTGCTGTACCTGCTACGGTAAGTGGTACTAAGTCAAAATAGACACCTATACCTGCCGTTACTATACCAATAATTCCAGAGCCTTTTCCAACAAAAGCACTTGCAGCACCTCCTACTACACCTGAGCCTAAAACAACAGCCAGTTGTAAAAGTGTATCTTGATAATTACCTTTCGCTTGGGTTAGTCCCTTACCTTTTATTAAGTTTTTGTCCATGATGATTATTTATTATCTGTTTGTAAATAAATCGTTTTGTAATGTTTTGATAGCTTTTTTTACTACCTCTCTAAATGCCTAAAAACTGCAATTCTTCGTTTGGTTTTTTACGGCTTGTAGTCTTTTTTCTTGGTGTAGATTTTCGCTTTCTAGTGCCTGTTAATTGGCTTTTTGGTGTAGGCTTAGGCTTGTCTTTTGGTTTTAAAAGCATATAACCACCAATTAAAACAACGGCAACCACTCCTGCACTTGGTAAAGGATTTTGTTTTACCCACTCAATAGGGGAAGAAGGATTTTGATTTTGATTGTCGATTGCGTCAATTTCTGCATCAATCTCTTGCATTGCTCTCATCATAGCTTCTTGTTGTTCTCTTTGTTGTGCATCAAGTTGTGCATCTCCTGTACTATCCGATTCGTTACTACCGTCTGCTTGTGAAGAGTGTATAATTCCCATTTTGTCAAGTGCTGCTACTACGGCTGTCATTGCCCCTGTTGCTACTGCAATTAGTGATACTGTTGCAGGGTCGACGACTCCTAAACCTTGCAACCCAAATAAGCCTTCAATAGCTTCTATTTGTTGAGGTTGGCAAGTAGAACGAGTTTGAGCTAAAATACTTTGCAGTGCGCTATTTCTTTGCGCTGCTATGCTAACTTCTTGATTTCCTTGTCTTGCAATACCTTCATTTGATGAAGGTTGATAATATTCTATTTTGTACGGCTGTAAGTTTCCTAAACCACCGATAGGAGATTGTAAATTGGTAGGTTCTGCAAGTTTTGGGGAACGATTACCCTTTCCATTAAAAACTGCACTTCGTAAAGCTGAACGACTACCACCTGCTTTGAGGTAAATTTGAGCTACTTTATTTACTAAAGTGCCTATTTTTTGGTATTTATCTGAAGGAATACCATATTTTGCAGCTTCTTCTTCTGTAAGCCAACCCCAACGTAATCTTTCGGCTGCTTTGAACAAATTACCTTTCATATACAGCAACAAACCATTTCGCAAAGGACTAGCTACAACAGATTTTACAGCTTGAACACCATCTTTTATTGCTCCACCTACTTTTGTATCTCCAAAATCATCGGCTTTTTCTTTTACCCAATCCAATGGGTTGTTCCAGTTTGAAAATAATCCTGATAAGTAAGTAGTTTGTTGTTCGACGATTGCTCGGTTTGTTTGTTCGCAGTTTCCACTACAACCACAACCACAATCTCCACCGTTTAAACCGTCCAGTCTTGCTAATTCCATACGTGTATCTTTTTTTCTTTTATAAGAATGTTCTTTGTTAAATTCGTGCAAAACACAATCTATTACTATCTCTTTGCCGTTTTCGTCAATAGCAACAGGATAAACATGATTCCAACCATTTCCATAGTTGTCAGTAATCCTGATAATGCTTTCAATACCTAAATTTGACAAAATGCTACAAATGAAAACTAGGTAGCAATCACAATCGACACCAGTTTTTCTATCTCTCCACGTTCTGCTCGGTCTTCTGACTTGTTCAATTCCTTGCTCGTCTTCTTTGTAGTTGATATGCTTGTAAACGAAACTCCAAATTGCTTCGGAGGTAGCTTTAATGCTATCCTTTTTTAACAATTCGACAATTAGTTTTGTATCGTCAAGCGTTTCTACAATGACTTTTTGCATTAAGTCAAGGGTATCATCAACGTCAGCCATTTTGATAATGACTGTATCTTTTCCAGTAGATTTTGGAAAAAAACGGTCAAATTGAGTAGTTTGGGCGATATTTCGGCTGTTACTAATCATTAAAACCTTGCAGTTAATTCTACCGTTTCCTCTTTAGAAATTGTTACTCCTTCTACTGTAAGGATAGTTTCGACAATCATTTTGAGATAGCCATCTTTTAAAAGAGTGAGTACATTTGAAGGAAGAGAAAGCAAAGGGATATTTATACGGATATTTTTAAACCAAAGGGAAGACCATGATTCTAGTCTTTCTACATCTTGGTAAGCATCTGAAATACCTAATAATTTTGTTTTGTCTTCATTCCACAACTTGATAGTTGGCTTTCGTAATTTGACAGAACCGTTTGAAGAATTGACAATTTTTGCATTTGCATTGATAACAACACCATCAAAACCAATATTATGTACAGAAATATCAGGCAGAACCTCAAAATTTTTGTATAAACTGTTGGTTTTTAGTATCTTCGTAAGTAAAATTCCACCTACAACAGTTGCACCTGTAATAGCTAGAATTGATTTAGTATTGCTGTTCATTTTTGCCGTTTTCATGTTGTTTGATACACAATGATACGGTAATGAAAATAGACGATATAGGGATATTTAGAGCTAGTTAGATTCCTTTTGAGATATTTTCAGATATTTTGATTCAGTAACACTATTAATCTAATATCAATGACATTAGAAAATTTAATTAATCAAGAAATGGAGGAGATTTGTGCAATGAGCAAATCACAAATTTTAGATAAGTTGAGTATAAATATTTATCAACTAACAACAGAAATACAACCTCTTATAAACGATGGAACGCTCATAAATTTTAGCAAAAAACGCTTTCTTAGTTATTTTGAAGTTTCTGCAATTATTCTTTACTACAAGTTTGGACTAAAGCTAGAGCGAAAAAAAGTTTCTTTTGCTAATAAGGTTGATAAATTGTGCCACGAAAACCATCAAAAAAACGCAAATTGCCTTAACAAAAATGTAGAATGAGTTACATTTTTCGTAAAATAAGGCTAAAATGAGTTAGAATTAGTTAGAATTAGTTAGGTTTTTAGCAAAATGAGTTATGTTTTGCGTAAAATATTGCTAAAAAAGGTTGAATTTTATCAAAAAAAGTGCGTTTTTGCGCCAAAAACACTAGAAGATGAGTAAAAAACTAAAATTTAGACAGATAATAGATACTTTTGCACTATTTATTTTTGTTTTTGCAGAGGATTTGTCTTTTAAGGAGTTTCGTAGAAGATTGAAAATAATTTATAAGGACTAAAAATATATATAAATTTGAATTTTACACTCTTATAATTAACAAATCAATGAACCAATATTTAATAGAAGAAATTGAAGCTAGTGCTGAAAGGTATCTTAATCAAGATATTAGATTAATTTCAGAGCCACCTCCTACGATAGAGGAGGTTAAAGCGAAAGTAGATTATTACAGAAATTTTGTTTTTGACCCTGTAAATAATTTTGTTGAAAGTTTTGCATACGTTTTTTCAGTTCACGCCTACTTTTCTTTTAAAGAGCCAAGCAAAAAACCAACTATTCATAAACACAATGCGATAGGTGTATTTTATTATATTATAAAAAATGCTGATAGATTAGAAATATTGAAAAATAAAGGCGATTTTAAGAAGTTACATATTTCTTTGATTGAAGAGTTTAACAATCATTTCTTTATAAATAAAGGTATCTTGTTTCCATTAGAATATTATGAAGCAACTGTTGGTACTGATTGCTTGGCTTTTAAAGGAGAAAATAATTTATACATTGATTTTATTAGATAATAACTGTAAAAATAAAATCATGACACAAAACTTATCCTTCAAAGAGTTTTGTAGGAGATTAAAATGTATTTACAGGGACTAAAACACTATAAAAATGTACAAATTTGAAGATGTAAACTACAAACTAGACAAAGGATTGCTAGAAATAACTAAAATTGATAGCAATTTAACAGAAGTAGCCGACGGTTACGAACTCGTGGACTTTGTAAAAGCTATTTATGATTCTGCTAAAGGTTTGAATTTAAAAAAAATTCTTATTACAGTAAATGAGGGCAACCTTCATATTCTATTAACTGCAACAAATACAAGTGAAGTGTCTGCATTTAATTTCAAAAATGTATTTCCGTATGTACAGTTTCAGTTAAAAGATTGCAAAATGGTAAATGCAAGACACAACAACGGAGGATTTAATGATTACCTTCAAGCTACATTTTATTTACAAGGTCCTCTATCGTTTATCAAAACTTGGAAAGATTATGAGTAAAAAGCTAAAATTTAATTGCATTATGGATATATGTGTTTTGGAACTGAAAAACAGCAAACAATATACTCTAACTTTATTCAAAAAAAGTATATCCACACTCTCTGTATCAACAAATCAATATTGGATTCGTGTTTTGGGAACTGGTATCATAGCAAAATCAAATAAAAGTCCCTTGACTTTTTCAGAACGAAATAAATACAAGAAGACTTTGAAAATATTTAATTACAGATTATCTTTTTTAGATTAAAAATGAGTAAAAAGCTAAAATTTAATTGCATTATAGAGCATACTACTTCTAAAAATACTTTTATGCTTATCAATCCTTATGATATTCCTGAAAAAGATATTGTAAGGCAAGACAGAAAAGAACTTACAGCAGAAGAAATAATATCCTTTAAATCAATGCCTAATGTGAAGGTATATGTGGATATGACAGATATTCCAATTTTACAATAAAATTCAAGAATGAATAAAGAAAAAGAAATACTGGAGAAAACAAACATTCGTACAGGAGAGTGTATTGAAGGAGGCATTTTTGAACACACTAAGTTTGTAAATTGCACGTTTAATGGTGTTTTTAAGGCTTTTTTTTGTGATATTGAGGGTTGTATATTTAATGGTGTTTCTGTAAAATTAAATAACTGTTTGATAGATAATTGTATGTTTGTAAAAAAGGATTATAATACAAATTTTAAAGCTAAATTTTCACATTTTACAAGAAATGCAGGAGAAAGTAACTTTAGTTTTGACTTGGAATATTGCAGATTAGAAGATTTAAACTTTACTTTTCAGAAAATGAAAAGTAATAACTGTAAAATAGATTAATATTATGAGTAAAGAAAAAGAAATACTAGAGAAACTAAAGACTTATTTAGATATTCACTCAAGCAGCACTTTAATTACATTTGAAGACAAACGAACAAATATAAAAAAAGGGACTTTACTAAATCCTCAAGGAAGTAAAATTTATAAAGACATTAAAGACTATATATTTTTTTTAGAAAATGAATAAAGAAAAACAAATACTGAAAGAAACGGTTAGGCTTCTAACTGAAAAAGTGGTTTTATTAGAGAATGAGCAAAAGAACCTAACCACCGAAGAAAAACAATCTGATATGTATCCTTATTTACTGGGTCAGATTAATACTTTAAATGAGATTATCGTATTTTTACAGCAAAAAAGATTGGAATTAGTAGATAAAAAGCACTTACAAAATGAAGAGAAAATTCTATCATCTAAAGAAGTTGGTGAACTAATTATTAAAAGAAAGGAAGTAACAAAAAAAAAGTGGGAAGGAAAGACTATCTATGACAAAGAATACAAAGAAACCTTTACCTATGACCACTCAAGAGATTGGTATGCGTTATACCACTGTCCTGAACGATTTATAGATATATTAGAAATGAAATTAATTAGATTAGAGAATACTAACCAATAAAAAAAGCCTTCAAAACTAATGAAACCATACAGTAAAAAAGGAAAACAGTTTGTAAAAAGACTACATAGTCTTGAATCTTATGAAGATACAGAGTATAAAAATAATAATCCAAACAATCCTTCCGACGGATATTGGAATTATCAAGAAAAAAAGGGTTTAGTTAAATATACCCCAAAAAAAACACAACATAAAAAAGATGTAATTGCAGCTTTTCGAAGAAGTGGAAAGAAAACAGAAAGGCAAAACGCAAAAAAAGAAATAAAAAAAGCCTTCAGAACTAAAAAAAACTATGAGCAATCAAAACCTACTTGAAGTATTAACAGATACTTCTTATCATAGCTCTGCTATATATAAAATAGACATTCCTGTTGAAGAGTTTGTGCAAAAAGAAACTTTTGGTAGCGCACATAATAAAACCACGTTACTAAAAGGGGATGTTTTACAGTATTTAGGGTATAAAACTTTATTACATGGACACAATCCTTACTGTTGTTGGTTGATAAAAAATAGTAAACACAAGAATAGAGTTGGTAAAATATTTCAAATGGAGGTTTTCAACCAATCTTTGATAAACACTAAAAAAGTTGGCGAAAAGCTATTAATTACTATAACTGACAGCAGCGAAACGCAGAAAGAAACTATTGCAGAGCAGTATATGAAGTTATTGAGTATCAATAATAAACTTACCTTACCATATCTTGTAAATGCTTCTAATGGAGGTGCAGGTAGTTATTATTTAGTTGAATCTTTAAAAAATAAGTTTCCAACAACCAGTGCAATTTTTGTAAAAAGTGGTTATTGGAATAATATGAAGTTTGATATTTTAGCAACTGACAAAGATTTTACTAAAGTTTTTGCAGCTCTCTTTAACAAAAATGAAATTCACAAAAACACTTTTGAGCCACGCATTAATGGTTATTATCAATATGAAGGTAATTGCGCCTTAAAAAGTTACTTATCTGACAAAAAAGAGGTTAAAAGTAATGGATTATATGGTTGTTTCTTTACTTTATAAAAAAAAGCCTTCAGAACTAAATCTGAAGGCTTTTTTTTATTTTGTTAGAGTTTTCTATGTTTTGAAGAAGTTAGGACTTTTTATATCAGTTCGCCTTTGATATTCAGACCTGCTATTTCTTTCAGTTGGGATTTATCAAAGTAAGCAATCTCACGATGATTTACTTCTGTACCTCTAGTAATTTGTTCTTGTTCTGCTCCTTCTACACAAACACCTTTTTTGAATAAACCATTTGAATCCCATTTACCACCTTTGCTGATGCAATCTTGTTTTGCATTGTTGGTAAGAAGACCACTTGATGCAAATAAATCTAAGATACTTTTTGCATCTTGGACAGTACTTTCTACTTTTGATCCAGTTCCAGTAGTTGTTTGTTGAGTTTGTCCGTTTTGCTGCATCATCATTAGATTCTGCTTTTGTTGTTCAAGTGCTTGCAATCTTCTTTTGTCTTCTTGCATTTTTTGCATGTGATTGTAGCCAAAATACAAGGCTACACCTGCACCAACTCCGATTAGGATATGTTCCGTTTTTACGTTTTTCATTTGTAAATTATTTTTATTCGAATAAAAAAACAACGGAATAGGAAACCTTGTGAACTCAAATATACGAATATTTGAAGTATTTTGTTTATTTTAGGCTTTTATTTTGCATAAAAAAGCCTTTCAAATTAGTTTTTGAAAGGCTTTTTTTTGTGTGTTTTTACAAATTAAGTTTCTCATGTTTGAGTAAATTATCTCTTCTTGCTTCAAATTGAAGTAGTAGAAAATGGTCTATATCTGATTGATAATAGTACGTTTCTGTACCTAACATTGAAATTGTTTTATGAGCAATAAACTTGACAAACTCACTCCAGTCTATTTCTAATAGTTGAAGGACGATTTTTAATTGTGATTCTTTCATAATTTAAGTAATTTTTGAAAAATAAGGTTCTAAACGCATATCTATTTTAGACAATGCTTGTGCTTCTATTTTGAATAAAACAAGTGTTCCCTTTCCATTCGCCACCGATGAGCGAATTTTTTTAAGTAAGGATTTGTAAAGGTATATCTCTGCATATTCAAAATAATTGAGTTCGTTAGCCATTTGAGGGTGGTTTTGCTTCTCAAAATTTCTTATGTAATCTTCCAATAACCTACAAATACCTAAAACAACAGCTTCTCCTAAGTAAAGAGTATGTTTTTTTGTTTTTGGATTGTAACCAGTAGAGAGTTTTGTTTTTTTTCTATTCATTTTTAGGGTCGTTTTCTATAAATGGACAAAAGTTTGGAATTTTTACCTTTTCGCCAATATCAGAGCATGTTATCTTTTTTTCTATTTTTTGACATATCCAATCTACAACATAATCGCTGCCTGTTGATAGTCCTACTTGCCTACTTTGTTTAGAAGCAAAAGGGCAATCATTACAAAAAGATACTTCTAATTCAATTTTTACTTTTTTCATTTTGGGTTTAGGGTTTTGTACTCTAAATGAGTACGGTTTTATAAATTTATTTTAGATTTTGTATTCAAATTGAATACATAACAAAGAAATTGGTTTGTTAAAGAACATTCTCTTTTTAGGAAAAGGTAGGTTTTTTATCAAATAAGCTGATAACTCTTCCTTTATTCTGACTTCAAGAACTCTAGCTTTACAGAAGACTATTTGATAGTCTTGTTTTGTCATTTTGCCTTTATTTTCCTGCTCTTGAAAGTAATTTTGCAGAAATATTCCTACTGAATTACAGTTGTGAGTTAGAGAAAGTAAAGCAAAACGGTAGAGTTTGGGTACGATTGTCATTTCCTCAACTCTTAGGATATTCCCTCGCTGTGAGTAGCCGAAAATATCGGCTAACTCTTGGAGTGTAAAACCGTATGCTTCTCTTAGTTTTTTGGCTTCTGATCCTGTCATCGTAGTAAAATAGGGTTATGTTGTTTGAATTGATTAAATCGTTCTTCTGAAGCATCAAAATAGATTTTACTTATCTCAAATCCAGTAAAATCAAAACCATGTTTGTAACACGCTATTCTACTGCTCCCACTTCCTAAATGCGTATCAAGGATTTTATAGCCTTCTTTAGCATATTTGAGAAGCAACCACTCATATAACTCAATCGGTTTTTGAGTGGGGTGTATCTTCTTATCTTTGTTATTTCCTCCTCTACTTGATAAACGAAAAACTTTTGCAGGTTTATCGTAGGAAGTCCACGCAAGTTCAAATTGTGAGAAGTTTTCCCAAGGTTGCTTTTTGTCCCAACAAATGATTCCTCGTGTTGGTGGCAAATCAAAATAATTTCCTCCAAAAATAATTTGATGTTTAGAAACTCTAAACACTTCTTTCCAGTATTCTTCAGAAGGAGTTTCATTATCCCACTCAATAAGACTTTTATTCAAAATCCTATTTTTCAGCTTTCCACTACCTGTATTCAATCTACCTTTTAGCTTAGTAGCTGTTGATGTTCCACCTTTTTGGTCTTTTCTGTTTTTATTTGTTCCCATTGACATATTGGGCGCATTAATACCGAAAGGTGGATCAAGAATAGCTAAATCAAAATGATTATCAGGATAGTCCTTCATTCCAATTACACAATCCATGTTGTATGTTTGGCTTTTTGTTGATTGTGTCATAATTGATATAGATTTTTAAGGTAGTTTCCCCATTGATTCGCCATTGCATCGGCTATTGATTGGAAAGTTTTATTTCGTTCGTGAGCTGATTTCATTCCATTTTTTTTGAAAGCATCTGTAAAATATCTCTTTTTTCCTGTTGTCGCATCAATGGCTATTGGTTGAGGTTTCTCTGTATGCGTTCTTTTGGAAAACAAAGTATCTTGTTCGCTATGCTTCAAAATTGGTAGGTTTTTGAGCCACAAACACGTCCTTTTCATTTGTTTCTCGCCAAAATAATAAGGGTGTATTTTTTGTGTAGGCTTCAAAATCGTACTGGATATATGCCCTACTGGATTCTCAATACAAACATGTTTTACTGGTGCATCGTACAAATCAAGGAAAAACTCTATGGCTTTATGCCTATCTTTTATCCTTTGTATTGCTTTCTGTCCATGTCGTTCTACATTGCAAAAATGTAAACCTGCTGAACTAACATAAGTACAAGGTGGAAACGCAATCAGTAAATCCCACTTTTGGGAGTGTAAAATATCAAAAACATCTCCTTGATAATGCTTTCCTTTGCTTTCAGTTGGTAAAATGTCGCAACTGGTAGCATCAAAACCTTTTCTAGTGAAGGTATCTCTTACTGTTCCTGAATACTCACAAGCAATCAGGACCTTAAACGAGTTTATTTTTTTTGTTTTCATACTAAAATTGTCCGTTATGAATTTGAGTTACAAAGTTCGCATAAACAGAATTTAGTCTTTCTGTTGTTGTGCAACGAGAAAAAGCGTTTTTAAACGTGTTTTTTACGTGTTCTGTGGCTTTTCTACCTGTTTTTTCGTAGTCTTTTGAAAGTAAATCAACATACGATTCTATTAAAATCGGTGGCAATTCTGTTTTTTCTACTTGTGTAGGAACAGAGTTTGTCAAAACCTTTGTAGTTTTTTTGAATGTTTCGCCTATTTGGGTAGGCTCTCCAGAACGTTCATCTGAAAAATTAGTAGTAGGCTTTTTCGTTTCTACTTTTAGAGTATCAAAATACTCTTTAAAATAGCTTTCAATCGTTGTTTTTTCGTTTCTAGCTTGTAATTCTGCTATTATAATTTGATTTACCGAAGGTGTCCAATCTAATTTTTCTAGTAGAATTTTGGCTTTTATGCCGTTGTAAACACTTCTTTTGATAGTGTTTAGTTCTGCATCGGTTTCTTCTTGTGTTTTTTTAGGAACTATTGGAGTTACTTTTGGAGTAGAAGCAATAAGTTGTTTTTTATATTGCTTTTCGTATTCGCTTAATTCATTGATAGCATAAGCTATTTTTTTTACTTCTTTTCGGTCATTACAGATAGGTGTTCCACTTACTCTAGGAAGTTGGTAGATAGGCTTGTTATCTTGATAGATAATAACCTTTTGAGGTGTATAATCTCCATACATCTTGCCCAAAAGCACCTTTTTAACGAGGTATAAGGCATTTATAAAGCCGTTTTCAAAAGGGTGGAAACGATAGGAACGGTTTATTTCTTTGAGTTCTCCATGTTCGGTTGCGAATGCGTGGAGTTCCTTAAAATAGATAACAAATTGAATGCTAGTGTCGTGTTGAGCCATTTTTGACAAAAATTTAAGGTTCTTATTAATTAAAAATTGTTTAATTATATAATGTTTAATTATACAAATAACAATACATTGTAATACAAACAATACTATACAAATATTTAGGTTTTGAGGTAACGACACACAACTGCCATAAATGAAATTAACTATAAATAGGCGCAAAAAACGTATTTATGTTAGATTTCAAAGGCTGTACTGTACAACCTTCATTTTTGAACCTTTCAAAATTGGGCGCAAAAATAACTGTGAAGTTTTTCACTCTTTCAGATTTTAGTCAATCCACGTTAGATGATTCAAAAATGAAAGCTGTATGTATGTCGGAGGGAGTTGTCTGTTTAAGTTCGTTTTTTACTGGTATAGTGTTCTCTACGGTCTGTGATTTCTAAAAGTTCAGGGTTTATTTCAAATCTTGCGTTGCAGTCAAAACGGTGTTTCTTTTCAAAGTTCTTATGATAAGAAAGAAAGATATTACAACCTTTGTCTATTGCTAACTGGATTCGTTTGAGATGTTCCTCTGCTGTTCGTGGGTCTTCACAAGAAGCTAAGTAAAGATGTTTGGCTAAAAACTTAGATGTTTCATAGAAAATCTTACCATTTTCTATTACAAGCAAATTAAATACTTTTTCCATTTGTCCTTCTTCGTTTTCCACTTCTATTATGTTACCATTGTTGTATGCGTTTATAGCTGATTCTAGCATACAAATAGCCGTATTACGTGCATTTAAACGTAACTTTTCAGTCTTTTTGAGTGTTCGTTTATTGTAACGCTCAATAGATTTTGTGAAATAGGTTAGTGAAGGACGGTGTTCACACCAATACTTTTTATCTACAATGTTTTGCAGCTTAAAGTGATTCGGATTGTGTGTTAAGACTTTATTTCCCTCCATAGTTTCTCTGTTTTGATTAATTAAAAATTGATTTAATTATCCAAAAAGTAAAAAATTGAAAAATTGGTGGGTTTAGGGATTCTTGAAGACTTCAAAAATAACTCTTTTTTTTCCCTTTTCCAACTTTTTACTTTTTGTTGAACCAATAGAGGGAGTCGAACCCTCTTAGTTCCGTTACTGGCTTATTTTGGTCTATGAATATTTATTCCGAAGGAATTTAACTGACTTTCTATTGAACTTTCTTTTAAAAAAGTCAGCTTATAAGTTCCTTTTGTGAGAATCAATTCCTTTTCATCTGAAGCAATGAATTTTAGAATTATAGGCTTTAGTGTTTCAATTTCTTGTATCAGTCGTTTTTTTTCCTTTTGGCGTTGTCGTGTCATGTTGGTGGAGGATTTAGGTATTTATCAGACTTGATATTTTCAACATCTTTTGTCAAATTAATTGCTATGATTTGATTTTTCAGTCCTTTAACTGTTTTATCACATAAAAGATGATTTGGATAGTCATAGTTTGAGCGAAAAACAAAGTAGAATCCATTATTAGCACGACTATCAATACAAACATCAATGCTAGTTTCAAAGTCCATTTCCTCCTGTACGCCATCAGGTTGATGTAATTCTGTGAGTTCTTTTAGGAGTGGAGTTAGTAGCTCTTTTATTTTTGTTTCTGTACTCATAGTTTTAGTTTTTGAGGTTGTTTTACAATGAGGTTGTTTTGGATTACCATAGTAGCAATCGTACTCACAACCTCCACAATAATCACAAGTTGGGTCGTACATATATTTAAAATTTAGACTTCTTGACCTTGACCGTTTAGTATTTTTTTGCCATTTATAGGCTTTTTATTTACCACGTTTGGTAATGGATAATCAGGCTTTTTCTCAAACTCATTATTCCATGTTATTTGTGTGCCGTTTTCCGTATGACGGATTAAATACGCTAGATAATAAGATTTACGTTCGTTCTCTTGAACATTTCCACTAGCTCGTTCAAATCTATCTTTGTAGATATGGTACAATTTGTAGGCAGTTTTTAAGTTCCAAAGTTTCCCATCAGCAATACATTCTGTCTTACCAACTACACGAAATTCTTTAGGAATAAAGTAAGTAGGTTTTATGTAAGAGATAGAACCTACACTTGTGAAGTCTTGTGTGTTCTCAATTTCTTCGTCCGAAACATCCGTTTCTGAATCAGAAACAGGGTTTTGTGTTTCTGATGTTGTTTCTGACTGTTGTTTCTGTAAGTCAATTTGATTTACAGAGTTATTTATTTTTCTAGGGTTTGTTAGTAATGCGCCCCCTTCTACAAGCCCCCATGCTACAAAGTTTGCTACTTGTAATGTTATTTGGACTTTAAAATTCATATCTCCGAAAGGCAATACATCTGAAAGAAACCATAATTGAGTACCGTTGTAAACAAGTCCTAAAATTGCCCCAAAAAAGAAGTATTTACTTCTGTTATCTCCATAGCCGTACATTTTGGCTGATACTAAAGAGAACAAGGTAAAGGCAATTTCTAAAAATGCAGGAATAGCGTATTGAATACAAAGACCGACAAAATCGTGTCCTTGCTTATACATTTCTACGAAAATATAACCGAAGGTAATAGCAATGATAAGCACAAAGATTATCCTCATCATTAGTCCAACAAATACGCAAATGTTGGACAACTGTCTTGACATAAAATTAGCTAAGCCATTACTTAGCGTGTCTTCGTAATTTAGTACGATTGGAGTTTGTATTGTTGGGCTTTGCTTTTCCATTTGGATTTATATTTATACGCTTACCGTTGTGAACATTTTTACGAAAAGTACCGTTTCTGTTGTTTCTGACGGCACTTTGTTTTTGTTTCTGCTTTTGTTTCTTAATGCGATTCTGTTTCCGTTTTTGTTTCGCTTTCCATTTTATTAGGAATCCTGCGAGGCGAAAACCTAAATAAAAGGTTACAATAGAGTAAATGATGTAGAGGGAAATATATAGGTAAATCATAGTTTTTCTATTTGTTTGGGTTCTTGTATCCTTGGTGTGATTCCATCTCGCTCACAGCCTTCAAGGTAATATTGCGTTTTCAGATTACCGTGTAAACCCTCATTCTCTCTATCCAAAAAATCATTTATACCTTTGAGCTTTTTATTCTCAAAAAAACCTATTATGATAATTGGAAGACAAGTGAGTAGAGTAATTGCAAATAAGATATAACCTACCATAGTTTTTTAATAATTTCGATTAATATTGTCTAGCAAAAACCTATTCTTTTGCTTTAAATCTATATTTTCAATTTTTTCACTTGCTGCTTTACGAGCATAGTAAAAGTTGAAAGCAAGGCTAAGAATAAGACTAGGTAATGTGATGTATGCTGCGATTTCCATTGATTTTTTCTTTTTTCTGTGATAAATAAAAACGAAGCTGCTGAAAGAAATGAATTTATCAAGTGTTTTTCTTTGTTTCTGTTGTTTCAGGGAACATTTCAATAGGTGTGCCGTGTAAGGCGTCTAGTGAAATATCAAAGGCTTCAAGCATATTTTCAAAAACTTTGACTGATGCAGAAAACGAAGGCATCGGTTTAGCTTGCTGCTTACATACTTGCATTAATCGTAAATGGTCTGTTACCTTTTTTCTTGCATCCTTTATTTTTTTTGCATACTCCTTTTTATTGAAGTCTGTCATTTCAGATAAGGACTTTACTGGTTGTTTCATAATCAATTTGGATTGTCAGCTTGGTAAAGCTGTGATTTTAGAGAATGAATTTTGGTAGCTGTTTCGGTAAGCCACTTTTCTCTAATAGGTTTCTTTTTTGGCACGACTGCATCTAACTCTCGTTGATACATTCTCTCAATCCGTTGCCATAGATTGAGTTTTTGGTGGAATTGTGGGTCTTTCATACACTTTTTAATTTTTGAGTAGCTTCTGAATGCAATTTGTATGCAAGGCTACTCTTGTGAAAATTTTGTTTTTCGTCCTCGTGGAAAGCAATTTGATTTTGGTCTAATTGCTTGCTTTTTTGGAGTTTTTGTTTCTCTAGGAAACGTTCGTAAGCTGATTGATTTTTCATACTAGGGTTTAGGTTTAACTTCTATTTTTCTGTCTTGCTTTTCGTGCAGCTTTCGCACGACGACGACGGATTTTTTGTTGTTTGTTTAGTGGTGTCTTGTGTTCGATAAAACGTTTTGGTTTTCTCTCTTCCATCGGTGGCAACTCAACGCCTTCTGATGAAAGTGCTGCTAGTGCCATTCCCATCAATGCACCTGTTAAACTATTACTTTTTGGCTTTTCCATATAATTGTTGTTTTGGAATAAAGTGAGCATCAATGACACTCACTTTAGAATATATATCTGATAGCGTATTTCAAACAAATACGTACTCGGTTTGCATTTTTTTTAAAGGAAAAATTGAGCATAAAACCTTTATTTTTAATTTCTGTCGTTTTCCTTCTTTGTCAAAAAAACATACTTGAAAACATCTTATTGTACTCTGTATTTCCGTTGTAGAAACCACGTTTTTTAGCTTCCTCTAGTAAAACAGGGTCAGTTTTGGGTGCTAAGTTTTGTGTTATATCAGGATAATCGTAATTCAGAACGTCCATTTTTGTAATAATTTAGAATGAATAATTTTTATAAAATGGTAGGGAGTTTCGCAGTCCCTACCAAACATCACAATTAAATCTGTTTAACCCTCATTAACTATGAATTTGTAGCTTGTAAAGGAATCGAACCCTAAATCAAGAGTTACTAGCTCTCAATCTTACCACAAACAAGCCTATATCTGTTTTTTGCCTTTTACAGATATGTTTATACCAATTAGCTTTTTTATCCTTTGGGAAATCAGGATTTACACGTCATTGTAGGAGCTAATAAACCTCTCGGACACCTGCCTAGATGAAGCGTAGGAGGGAGTCGAACCCTCACTCTCTGAACTAACCGTTCAGCGCATTAACCAATTATGCTACTACACTTACCTTTTCTTTAAATAAGGCAAAAACAATGTTTCTGCCTTATATTCATTCTACTTACTTCCTTATGAAAGGACATACGCACAACACGTTTTTTTTAAGATTCTAGTCTTGACTTTACGATTTCTAGTACACCTCTAACAAGTGGCTTTTCTAGTTCTTTATTACCGTAGTTAATCCAACTTCCTGTAACAACTGCACCGTTTTTAGTTGGTTTTGCAAGTGAAGTTATAACTATTAAGGTAAGGTCATTTTCAGTTGCATATCTCTCAATCATTTGGTCTAATTCTAACATGTGATTGATATTTTTTTTGAATTTCTTGAGTGGTTTTTCTTTGCTCATAATTGATAATAGGGTTTGAGAATTATTTATCTTTATTTTCTTCTAAAAATTGAATCAAGCTAGGATTAATCCCTACTTTTTTCAAAAAAGTTAGAACATCAGATATGTTCCAAACTTGTTTTTTTAGAACTAAAAAATGCTCTAGTACTTTTTCTTGTCTTAAATAGAGAAAAACGGTATGATGCAAGTTTACGGCATCATTAAAGTCCAAATCACACAAGCTAGTTTCCAAAGCATCGTCGGAACAATGAACATGAAAGCCTGTTTCAGTCGGTATATCTGTTTCTGCATCTACTTCATAAATATCAGCAAACACATTTCTTTCACAGATTGGACACTTTATAGTTGTTTCTTGCATCTTTTTTAATCTTTAGTTTCTGTTTCTGCTTTATACAAATTAATAGCTTCTTCCAAAGTCTTACCTTCATTCAAGAAGGACACAATTTTCATATACATTTGTGTATCTATATTCTCACGCTTAGTAAGCCACGAATCAGTTAGAAAACACTTTTTCCCTTTTTCTTCTTTTAGCATTTCTAAAAAAAACAGCCTTAAATTCCTCTGTAAAGCCATTTTTAGAGAAGTCCGTAGTTTTCATTGATGCTATTTTTTCTAAAAAGTTATCGTCAATTTCTTGAACTGTGTCTAACTTTTCATTTTCCATAACTCTGAAAAATTCCGTTTTTGCTGTGATTCCCAAAACTGCAAAATTGTTTTCTGTTACTATTGATAATTTGAACATATAGGGTTTAGTTTTTTTAGTGAATTAAGAATCAACTCTCATTGCGTGAATAACTTTTTCAGGCTTTTCAGCTTTCTTTTTGGCTTTTTTAGCCTCATATTTTCGGACACTTCTTAGAAGAAAATATCTTTCTATTTCGTACTTTACACCAAAAGACAACCAATACCATAACCAATTAAAACCTCCAATTATATACATCAATATCCAAAGTATTGGAACTACAAAAACAATGTAGGCAAGTCTTGAAAGGATATAAAAAATGTCTTTAATGTCTTTGAAAAGCATAAGGCTAGTGTTTAGGTCAGTTTTGAGTTTTTAAATTCTATACTTTTGTATAAGTTGCTCCATTTCTAAAATGAAATATTCTAAATCCGAACCTGCAACAAAACAAAGCGTTTCGTTTCCAATAGAAACTTTTGTGTCAAAAAGTTCTCCCTCAATAACTTCTGAAACGCACTCTATTTGCGTGTTTCCTAATTCAAAGGATTGGGTTTTATTTTCTTGTTCTTGTGGTGTCATGTTATTTCAATTTTGGAATAAGTAGATTTATTTTGATTGTTTTAGGTCAGTTTTGAGTGAAAAATATTTTCTATCTACCGTTGTCTTGCATAGCATAGGCATATCCTAAGAAACCTACCAACCTAAGCATATCATCTAAAACTGTATATTCAATGTCTATTGAGGTGCATCTTGAGGTGCAATTATTAGCTCTAATAAAAATCAAGTTTACATCAAGATTACAGTCTTTAATAAATGCTTCTATCCACTCCTTGTAAGTATCTGTAAAATTAAAATCGTGGTGGTCAGCTTGTTGAGGTGTTAATCTCACAACTTTCCTTATATCAGCTTTTTGCTCTACTAGAGAAACACTCTTTAACCAACCACCACCTTGCAAATACAATTCGTAACTGAAATAATAATTTAACTTACGATTTAGGATAATTTCATTCTCTGAATTTATCTCACAAACTGGAAAGCTATAAAACGTTCTACCGTCTTTGAAAGGCTTTTTGAACTCACATAAGAGTAAATCGCCTATTTGCAGTCCTTCAAAGTCTTCTTTCGTTTTGAGTTCTTTTACTTCTAGCATATTGGAATAAGTAGATTTATTTCAAGTCTATTTTGATTTTTTGATTGCGTTTTTCTAGTACGAATCTTCTTTTTGAAAAGGAAAATAAAGCAATACTAAAACAAAGATTATCTCTATTCCTAAAGCACACCATTCTCTATATGTTCCTCTCCAACTACCCCCAAATTCTAAATGAAAAGCAATAAGAATTAGAAAGTAGTATCTTAAAGAAGATAGATAAGTAAGTAGTCTTTTAGTGTTCATTTCAAGTCTATTTTGAGTCAGTTTTTTTGCATTATTTTTAAGTAGAATTGTCTGCAAAACTTTGCACATCTTAAAGATTCTTTTTGTTTTTTAGTACGCTTAGATTCTTTAATCTTAGAGAGCTTTTCTTCCCTAAGTCTTGCTGTTCAGTATTGCCATTCTGCATATTCGAACTCCATTATTTCAAGTCTATTTTTCGTTTTTTTATGGATTTTATCCTCAAAGTTATTTCATCAACGGCTTTCTGTCCGTTTTGCAGACTTTTAGCAACTGTAAGGTTATATTTTTCTTTTCGGTGTAACCTTTCCAACTCTTGTAAGTCAGTTATTTGATTAATTGGCTTCTGATTCTTCATATTTTTCCTCAATTTGATTGTAAAATATTTGCCATTCTTCATCATTGAAAAGCATCAAACCCCTTACAATCCACGACCATTTACGTTTTTTCTTATCCAAAAAATCTTTGATTTTTGAATATTCGCTTTGAGTTACTCGTGCAGAGCCAAAATATCTAGGTTTATTTTTTTTGTTTTTCATAGAAGGTCTTCTTTTAAAAAAAAGTTTGTAGATAATCGACAAACTGTTTTTCTATCTTTTTAGAATGTTTTGTATATTTGTGTTACATTGTGTTACAAACATAAGAATTATTTTTTCAATATCCTACAATATTGTAAAAATAAATTCCAATAAATTGCAATTATTTTTTTAAACAACTGAAAATCAACACGTTATGATTGGAAATTTTTTTAAGTCGGTGGTAGATAATTCTGAATATTCACACGACGAAATAGCCGAAAAGTTGAAAATATCGTCCTCAACGCTGTATAATTTCTATAAAAGAGATAGTATAGAAACTAAATACGTAAGTAAACTAAGCGAAATTACTGGCGAACCTGTTTCTAAAATAATGGGAGAAGGTTATAATATTCTGGAAAAAACTCAAAAATTAGAAATTCAAAAAGAACAACCCAATGATTTATTAAAAGAAAATTATTCTCTAGCTAAAAAATTAGCTGATGCAGAAAGGGAGTTGAAAGACTTGTATAAAATGATTATACAAAACAATCTAAAAATAGATTTGGGAAAGGCTAAGGCAAGTAGTATCGAAACGAATCTATTTATCTCATATTCAGCTTCAGAAGAAACTGAAAAAGAAATTGAAAAAGTAGCCTAAACTACTTGCCAAAAGGAAAGTCGTTTTTGTAGCTCACATTATAGGACACACTACAAAAAAAACGGCTTTATTCGTAGCTTGAAGGTATTATTGCGTGTACGCTCGCAACCTCAAACACTTGTATAAAAAGACTTGTCAAATTGGCAAGTCTTTTTTGTGTTTAATGACCTAAGTGCTACCTTCTACACATAAGATTACAAATAATATTTGATTTAAATATTAGATGGTACTATATTTATTCAAACTCTTTTCAAGTGGGATAAATTATTGATGATAGAACCTTTAATAATGATATACATTATCCTGTTTTAAAAAAATGACAAAAAATCATTTGGTACAAGTCTTAATTTATCATCAATCATTTTTTTTCTATGAATCCAATACAAATTCTTAAAGAAGCCATAGACAAAACTGCTCCTAATTTATGGGATAAAGACATCGTTTTGTCAAGAAATGAAATGCTTGTTCAGACTGGCAGTATTGATAATTGGATTTATTATGTAGAAAGTGGTGCGCTTAGAATTTGTGTAGAGAGCGAAAATGAAATTCATACTACTCGTTTTGCGTATCGTAGTTCGCTTGTTACAGTTTTGGATTCTTTTTTTAAAAGTGTTCCAACTATTTATTCTATTGAGGCAATTCGAAAATCAAAAGTAGTTCGAATGAATGCAACTGATTTTAAAAACTTTCTTTTATCAAATGCAGAATATACAAACCTTTGGCGCATTTTGTTAGAAGAACTCGTTTTACAACAATTAGAAAGAGAAGTTGATTTATTGAATAATTCGCCTGCCGAGCGTTACAAACGTGTTTATGAACGAAGCCCACAACTTTTTCAAGAAATTCCTCACAAATATATTGCTGCCTATCTTCGAATGACTCCTGAAACATTTAGTCGTTTGCATTCTTCTAAATAATCAGATTTTAATAAAAAAAATCAAACTCCTAAAAGCATAGAAGTTTGATTTATTGAAATTAACTAATCACTAATAACTACTTAAACGCTCATTTCCAATTCTTTATACAAAGGAAAATCTTTCATCCAGTTATTTATTTCTGTACGAACATCAGCGATTACTTTCTCATCATCAGCATTCATCAAAACTTTATCAATTAGTTCGACGATGCGTTCCATGTCACTTTCCATCATTCCACGAGTAGTAATGGCAGCCGTTCCGATACGCATTCCAGAAGTAACAAAAGGAGATTTGTCATCAAAAGGAACCATATTTTTGTTGAGTGTAATATCAGCTTGTACAAGTATATTTTCGGCTTTTTTTCCTGTAATATCTTTATTACGAAGGTCAATAAGCATCAAGTGATTATCTGTACCTCCAGAAATAATTTTGTACCCTCTATCTACAAATGCTTTTGCCATGGCTTGTGCATTTTTAGCAACTTGTTTGATGTAGGTTTTAAATTCTGGTTTTAGAGCTTCGCCAAATGCTACTGCTTTAGCTGCAATAACATGTTCTAAAGGTCCTCCTTGCGTACCTGGAAAAACTCCAGAATCCAATAAAGCAGACATCATTCTTAACTCTCCTTTTGGATTTTTGATACCATAAGGATTTTCAAAATCTTTCCCCATCATAATAATTCCACCTCTAGCACCACGCAAAGTTTTGTGAGTGGTAGAAGTTACGATATGACAATGAGGTAATGGATTAGCCAAAATACCACCTGCAATAAGTCCAGCAGGGTGAGCAATATCAGCCAATAAAAGCGCACCAACGCTATCAGCAATTTTACGCAAACGAGCATAATCCCACTCACGAGAATACGCAGAAGCACCACAAATCAATAATTTTGGTTTTACTTCTTTTGCTTTTTGTTCTACTTTATCCCAATCGATAAGACCAGTTTCTTTTTCTACTCCGTAAAAATGAGGTTCGTATAATTTCCCTGAAAAATTAACCGTTGAACCGTGTGTAAGGTGTCCACCATGTGAAAGGTCAAAGCCTAAAATTTTATCTCCAGCATTCAAGACTGCTAACATAACGGCTGCATTTGCTTGTGCGCCCGAGTGAGGTTGTACGTTTGCCCATTCTGCACCAAAAAGTTCTTTCAAACGGTCGATAGCTAATTGTTCTACTTGGTCAACAACCTGACAGCCACCATAATATCTTTTATTTGGTAATCCTTCAGCGTATTTATTTGTCAAGACACTTCCCATTGCTTCCATTACTTGTGGAGAAACAAAGTTTTCAGAAGCGATTAGTTCGATGCCATGTTCTTGTCTTTGACGTTCTTTTTCTATTAAATCAAAAATTTGAGTATCTCGTTGCATAGTATTTTTTTGTTTTATTCTGAGTTTTTGAGAGCAAAGATTAGGTTTTCCAAAAATACGAAATTTTATTAGTATTCGATTTCTGTATTGGGTAGAAGTTCTTGTAATTTCTTTTTTTCTTCTTCACTAGGGTAGATATACATAAAACGAAGATGCTTTAATGTTTTGAGTTTTTCAAAATCTTTGGTAATGTGAGGAGGAAAAGGTTGGGTAGGACGAAAGGCAATAGTTATCTGTTCAATATTTTTGAGTTTGAACATAAAAGCTGGAAAACTATCAAAGCTAGTTTGATTTAACATCAAAAAACTAAGTGAATCCAAATTCCCAAGTTCTAAAGGAAATGAATCTATATTGTGTAAAGTGAGATGCTCTAGGTTTTTTAGCTCTCCCATTTCTTTTGGAATAGATTTTAAATAGTTTTCTCCTCCCATACTTGAATAAAATATTAACTCTTTAAGATTTTCTAATTTTTTTATGTTTGGAGATATATAAGTGATTTTATTTCCCATTATATTCAACCTCTCTAATTTTTGTAACTCAAAGATTATTTCTGGCAGTGTATCAAACTTATTCCTTTGTAAAACGAGGAGTTCCAAATTAATCAGTTGAGCAAACTCTTTTGGTAATGTTCTGATATTCGTTTGACTGATTAATAGAAAGTCTATATGAGAAAATTTATCTATATTTTTAGGAAAAATGGAATCTTTTGAATCGGTAATATGAAGAAAAGTTTGTTTTGGGTTTTTGATAAACTCTTCTTCTAATTTCTCTTCTAAACTTAGTGCTGTAATTCTCCTAGTTTCTTCTCTATATTTTTTATTCTTTTGGTAAGATTCAAATTCTGAATAGCTCTCATACAAGAATAATGAAAAAAAAGAAAGTATGAATACAGAGAAAATAGATTTTTTAAATACAACTTTGAATTTCCCTTTTTTGATAAAAAATATAGAAATCAAAGAACTGACAATGAGAGAAAATACAAGAAGACCTCCTAATAAAAACACTGAAATAAGACACATTTTTTGTGCAGGTACATTGCCATTGAACAGAATATTATAAACAGTCGTCAAAACAAAAGCACATAATAGAACAAGAATGAATTTTATAAAGGGTTTCATAGGTATTGATTAAAAATAGGAGCATTGAGCAAAATTATGATTTTTCTTCTTCCGTTTCGCTTTCATTCTCTAGCTCAAAGCCTACTTTTGCATAAATTCTATCCATCGAAATTTTACACTCCCCAATTTTCACTTCTTTATCATTTTCATCATAAATTTTTGTTCTTATTTCTCCTTTTATTTTTTTGGTATAAATGATAATTAACTTTTGTTTTGTGCTGACAATAATGTATTCTTTCAAACTCTTTAGTTTCAAATAACATTTCATTTTTTCACCTAAATCATATCCTTCTGTGCTTTTTGAGGAAACTTCTATCACAATTTGAGGATTTGTAAGAACCTTCAAGCCATTCCTATTTTTTTGAGCAAATACTAATTCTTCACAAGTAATAGTCAAATCGGGAAAAACATATTTTGTGCATTCAGGCAAATGAACAAGCATATCACTTGGATAAAGTGTACAATCTGAATCTCTCAAGCAAATATATAACTCTCCTTGTAAGTTACTTACAATTTGATTGTGTTCAGGTTGCGCTCCTGCCATCGCCACAATTTTACCATTATCATATTCACTTTTTGTTTCTGCTAAAAGTTCTCTATCTAAATATTCCTCTTCAGAAATAAAATCAGTTTTTTTAGAATTACTTTTAGTCGCTCTATATTTATCTTTTTCCTTTTTTGTAATTGACATAATAGAATGAGTTTAGTTTTTAATTTCAAAACGCTTTTCTAATTCAGAAAGTTGTTATCGATTTTTCTACCAAAATAAATATACAAAAAACAGCTTGAAATAAGTATAAATCAAGCTGCTACATTTTTTATTTCTACACTAATTCTTACTCTTTTTCTTCCTTCGCCCAAGCTGATTGCATTCCCGAATTTACCATATTCGAAGTAGCACGACTGATAAGCTGCCCTGTTTCTGCGTGATGAATTTCTGCCGAAAAGTTTATCATTGTTTTTCCTTTTCTGACCAAAATAGTTTTTGCAATTACTTTATCGCCTATTTTGGCTTGTCCTAAAAAATCAACAGTCAAGTTTACAGACAAATAAACGTGTGGAAGAGCAAGCGAAAAACAAGACATTCCGATAAGGTCATCCATGATAGCTGAATGAATTCCACCATGCAAAATTCCGACAGGATTTGTCATTTCTTCACGTACTTGATATTCCATTTCCATCTCGCCTTCATTTGCCGAAATAAGTCTGCCATCAAGCCATTGAGAAAGAGGAGGATTCATAGCACCTAGTTTTTTTCCCTCTTGGGATTTTATCATTGCCAAAATTGGATTCATAGTTTTTTTAAATTAAAATACTGTAACTGATTAGCGAGTGATTTATATGATGAAATGCATGATAAATACATTTTTTACTACTAAATTAATATCCTTTTAAAGAATCATAAGTATAAATAAGCAACATGTATTTATTTTCTAAGTGATAAACTGAATATATTTTATTTTTAGAATAAAAAGTAAATGTTGTGTTTTTTGGTAATTGCTTCACTTTGTATAGATTGATTCCATATTGAAGAGTAGAATCATTTATTCTTTCTAAATCAAGAACTTTTGTTAGTTCTTCTTTCTTAATTTTGGTTTTTTCAAAACCTTTTTGATATAAAATATTGATACAAAAAAGATTGTCGCTTTTTTTATCCACATAATCACATTGTGCATAATCGTCAGAAAGATATTCACTCACTGAAATAGAATCTTTTAAATTGAGTTTAGCATCAAACCTATACAAAAAATTGTGGGTTTGCCTAAATAACTCTCCTCTAACTTCTTTAAACCCTTGAAAATAATAATCAACATCGTGATTAACAACTGTGTCTATTTTACCTGTATAAACATTTAACAACTTCATATTATCATGCAAATCATCAAAAGCAAATAAAATAGAATCATTTATAACCTCTGCATACCCCCAACCTCTACTACTCCATTTATTATATCCGAATAAGTTAGAATTTTTGTTGTCAATAGGAAAAAATACTGTATCTATCTTCAGATAGTCAATACTTTTTTCAGCAACAATTTTATCATCTTCTTTATATGAGAGCCTGTTCGAGTTTAGTTTAAAAAAAAAGAACATCAGATTTTTTTATTAGTTAAGTAATTGATTTTCAGTTACTAATTAAAATATCAATTTCTATGTTTACTAATGAATATTTATCTGATGCTCTTTGGCAATATATGAAAAAATTTATACCTTCTTCGTATTTGAAAAGAAAACGCAAACACAGTTTGTATAATTTATTTTCTGGTCTATTCTATCTTACTCGTTCAGGTAGCAGTTGGCGTTTGCTTCCTAGTAGTTATGGTGTTCCTTGGAGTAGCTTGTATGATTATTTCAGTAAGTGGCAGCAGACAGGTTGGTATAAAAAGCTGTTAGATAAGCTTGTTAGAAGGGAACGTATAGCACAAGGTAGAAATCCAAGACCTTCTTTGGGTTGTATAGACTCTCAAAGTGTTCAGAGTGTTTATGGAGGAGAGGCGATAGGAGTGGACGGCTATAAGCTCAAAAAAGGACGGAAACGGCATATTTTAGTAGATACGCAAGGAAATTTACTAGAATTAGAGATTAGTCCAGCCAATCAAGCCGATGTAAATCAACTTGCTTATTTGTCGTATTTAGCTCAGTTTAGAGGCAGACCATTTTTCAAAATTCTTGCTGATGCAGGGTATAGAAGTGGGGCTTTGGCTACTGAAATATTTAGTCAAACAGGAGTGCAAGTGGAAATTGTCAATAGTCCAAGAAGAGAAAAAAAAGATGATAAAGCATTTGTTCCACAACCCAAAAGATGGGTTGTAGAAAGAACATTTGCGTGGCTCAATCAGAACCGAAGACTAAAAGTAGATTATGAAAAAACAAGAAAATCTGCAAAGGCATTTGTGTATTTAGCTATGATTTTGAATCTCATAAACAAAGGAGCTAAAAGAAATAAAAAATAAAAACTCGAACAGGCTCTGAAAGTGTATCAGCCGTTTTTATATTTTTTTCTTCTGTTCTATTTTCTTTTTTATCATCGGTTTTAGTAGTACAAGAAACGAAGAGTAATAAAATAAATAATGATTTTATCATTGCCAAAATTAGATTCATAGTTTTTTTAAATTAAAATACTGTAACTGATTAGCGAGTGATTTATATGATGAAATACAGGATAAATACGTTTTTTACTACTAAATTAATATCCTTTTAAAGAATCATAAGTATAAATAAGCAACATGTATTTATTTTCTAAATGATAAACTGCTGACAACTACGGAAAAATTTAGTACTATTCAAAAACTTCTTAGCTTTGTTTGAAAAAAGATGACTGTTGATTTCTACATTTCGAATTTACTTTGCTTAACTATATAAATCTGACAGCATTTAAAATGCTATCCTTTCATTGCCTCTGTGTGAAACAGCAGCACTTTTTTTATTCTTTGATTTTAATAAGACCAGTAAGAACGCAGAATGAAGAAAAAGGAATAAATACAGATACACGGCCTTTAGGTTTGTAGTAGATAAAATAGATGTAATTTCTTATCTTGTATTTAAGAATTCATCTAGCAGATAGAGAACCTATATCCACGGCAAGATTTTGAAATCTATATCCTGAATCAGCCTCTATCTGCTTTTATTCAATCTCAAACTCAAATAGTTTTCGGAGTATTTTTATTGACCTAAAAATAAACTCATTAGATAAGGTTTTAAGTCTGATTGAATACGATGAATCACTTTAAATTAGTCACCCTAAATTAACTTTTTTATGCCAACTTACCAAAATTTTATAGGTATTGATGTGAGTAAAAACCATTTAGATATAGCTCTTTTTCAAGAAGGCAAACCCATCAAATACAAACATATTGTGAATAATTTAGAAAGTATAACTTCTTACCTTTCTTCTTTTCAAGACAAGCATGAAATTAAAGAAAGTTTGTTTTGTATGGAACATACAGGTGTTTACATTAACTGGCTTTTGGTTGCTTTTAGTGATTTTAAGTGTTCTATTTGGGTAGAAAATGCTCTTCAAGTAAAGCGTTCTGGAGGAGCTAATAGAGGTAAAAATGATAAAGTTGATGCTGGGCGTATTGCTACTTATGCGTTTCGTTTTCAAGACAAAGCAAATCTATATTGTCCACCCAGTGAACAGCTAGAAGACTTAAAAACACTTCAAAAACTACGTAAAACGCTAGTCAATCATAAACAAGAGTTAGAAACGTATGTCAATGAACAAAGTCAATTTAGTAAATCTTCTACTCAAAAACTGCTTGAAGAAAACTCTAAAGCTACTTTAGAGCATTTGACACAAAGGATAAAAGAGCTTGAAGAAGAAATGAACCAAATTATAAAAAACGACCCACATCTTAAAGAACTCTATCAATTAGCTACTTCCGTGACAGGAGTAGGAAAAGTAACTGCTATTCAGTTATTAGTAGCTACTGATGGATTTACTAAGTTTGATACAGCTAAACAATTAGCTTGTTATTGTGGTGTTGTTCCCTTTGAAAATTCTTCTGGAAAATTCAAAGGAAAAGCTAGAGTTTCAAAAATGGCTAATAAGCAACTTAAAACGGCTCTACATATGTGTGCTTTATCAGCTTTACAAGTGGAAGGAGAATTAAGAGCTTATTATTTAAGAAAAGTAGCAGAAGGTAAGAATAAAATGAGTGTCATTAATGCCTTGCGAAATAAAATTATTCAACGCATTTTCGCTTGTGTAAAAAACAAAGTTTTATACGATAGAAATGGAATAAATTTTAACAATTTTTCTAAAGGTTAGACTTGGTTTTACCATAGTTTTCAGGATGCCGAATACATATCAGTCACTCGGCAAAGCCAAGCGACGGCAATTTTTGGACAGCCGAGCAACAGCAGGGGTAGATTACTTATTAAAAGGCACAATTGCAGTAATCCAGCCTTCTATAATTGTTTCTGTATCAGATATTCTCTCGCCAGAATTGATGTCAAAACGACGAATTGCGTTGGAATTTGTTGTAACAATTAAATTGTCATTCTGAATTGCAAGAGTATATAATCCAGTAATTTCTGTTTCTGTGATTATTTCTTCTGTTGAACCTGTTTGATTTATCTTAATAATTGGATCAATAGCTCCATTATAAACATAGTAAAGTGACGAATTGTTTATTGCCATGTCGGTTGGATTGCTGTCAGTTGATAATATGATTTCTTGAATTAGCGTTCCGTCTTGGCTTATTTTATATATTCTACCATAAAATGAATAATAAAGTTTTCCATTTAAATAAGAAATTCCTTGGGTTCTAATATTGGTTAATTTAGAAACCACAGTTCCATCTTCAGGGTTTAATTTATAGATTGATTCATCTGCTCCCATTCCACCAAGCCACAGAAACTCTCCGTTGAATTCAAGTGCGTGAGGCGAATCGACTTGAGTAGGCAAATCAATTGTTCTTTCAATTATGGATTTAGTTTCATTGTAAAGGATAATTTCAGATTCTCCAACACCATTCTGGTTCGGACGAGTTAATATCCACCATTTAGTGTCTGAATCGATGTTGTTGAAATCGTCACTATCATTATTGCAAGAAACAAATGAAAATATTAAAATAATTAATGCTAAAATATGTTTTTTCATAATGAGTTTTTGATTATTAGAATAGTTTTCTAAACATCAGTAATTGCACCGAAGTTTATCTTTTCTTAAATTGTATATAATGTTTTTTTGGGTGTTTCAAACAACTAATTTAGTAAATAATTACCAAAAAAGTCCGTAAATATTTTCTTCAGTAAGCAAAAAGCTAATGATAATTATATACAGTATTAGCTTTTAGTGTTTTTTTTAGTAGGTTTATAATCTACTGCTTCAAATTGAAAACTATTCTTTCGTTTTGAACTTTTTGTTAATTATTTTTTTCCCAATCTTCTCCTCGTTGGGCTTAGTTTGTAACTAAGACCTATCAATTATATAAATCTTCAGATTTATGTCGTCAAGTAAATACAAAAACACCTATCACTCGCAAATCTGAAGATTTGCCAAACTGATAAATCGTAGTCTAAGACAATGCTTAACTACGATTTATTCTAAGTTGAACGAGGGGCAATTAAAAAAAGCCTATCAAATAATGATAGGCTTTTTAACTGTATAAAATTTATGGCTTAAAAGTAATTTTTCCTATTTTAAAAGTATCATCTCCTTCTGCATATATAAGAGCTTCTGTTTCAGTTATTTTAGCCATTTTACGAGGTATTATCCATTCTTTATCCTTTTTTGGAAAGAATCTATATATTTTTTCTTTTATAGCTTTACCTGTAACTAAGTCTATGACAACAACAGATAGCATTGCCTCCTTAGAATTGATAGCATAGTCATCAACTTTATCATTAACTGATAATTCTAGTGATTTGTTATCTATATGTTCTGGAAAAATGAGGTATAGTTTGTCTCCTACTTTTTGTTCATAAAAGGAGGTATAAGTAGAACCATATTGTCTCTTTGATACCAAAGTAGACCATTTTACGACTCCATTTTCATCCAAATTCAAAACGGTTATATCTTTTGATGACCCTGATATATCTTCTAAGGTTATGAGAACACTACCATCCTTATTTTCTATGAGATTATGGAGAATAGTAAAATTATGAGTATATTTTTCAGCGTTGAGGATTCTCTGATATTTTTCTTCTAGAGGAATAGTTATATTTTTCTCAACTTTGCCAGACTCTCGATTTGCACTAAGGTAAACGACACCTTTTTCTTTCTTTTTTCTATTTATATCTTTAACATAACCTCCATACATTCTTATTTCATTTGTATTGTCAAGAGCATATTTATAAATTACAAATTCCTTCATTAATGGAAACGAGTATTCTTTTAGCTCTAAGTCATCAGAAACACTAAATATTTTTTTTACTTTTTCCTTCCTTGACAGTTCATGTGTGCCACTAATATACGCAGTTCCCATACTATCTAAATAGTATGTTCCCAATTTTTCCATTTCAAACTCTGATTCTTTATAAGGTAATTCATATGCCTTTTGGTGTTTTAATTTTAGATTCTTATCAAGAAGAGCTACATATACTTTTTTATATTCATTTCTTGCTACAGGTAGCTGATAAGTTATCATGACCTCAGAAGAGTCATTGTTAGTAGTTACCCTAAAAACATATCCTAACTTTATAGCCAAATCTTCTTTACTAGTAGCTGAGTTTGCTTTTCCCATGCGATCTACCGTACGAGCTAATAACGAAGATTTAGAAGGAAGGGGATTTTTTGATAGATCGACTTCTACTAACTTCTTCTTTTCTCCTACTGATAATAAAGTTGACTTATCTAATTCTTGGACAAAGAGAAAGGCTTTCTCCAGTTTATTGTTTTCAAAACTAGTAAATAGAAGTAGTTTGTCGTTATGCAAAAGTATATTATTATAATCTTCTTCTTCATTATCTAATTGTATCTCCCTTGCTTTTATTTTTGAAAAGTTATCACTATAGTTTTCTATAAAATGCTTTGTACGTTCTTTAAACTCGAATATATACTCCTCCCTCTTTATAATACGAATTCCGTCCTTTGTAGTTCCTACTACATCTATATCTCCTTGTGTTACAGTACGAAGTCCTGATTTTTCACTTTTCTGACGTGTCTTATTCCAAAAAGCTTTTGCATACTGGCTTTGGGAAAAAGCAATGGTAGGAATAAATAATAATGAAATAAGAAATAAGGGTAGATATAATAATCTGTTCATAATCTTTAATATATTAAATAAGCAATTTTTAAATTTATTGGAGCAACAATTTGAAAGTATTCTTTCTCAGGAATATCTGGATTGATAAAATAATTTGTTTTTATATGTGAAAAGCCTATACCAATATTGAACTCGAAAAACCATTTACTATCTATGAGATAATAGTTTCCTCCTACGTGAGGAATACATTCTAGTATAGTAGTAGTTCTATTTGCACTCTGAATAAATTTTCTTTTTCGAACTCTGACACCTCCATACATAAACTCTCTATTTTTCTCAAAATAAAACTTAGGACTTACAAAGTAGCTATACCCACTCTTTATATCTTTTAGCTTTATTCTATCTTCCTTATCAGTCAATAATGAAGAAATATAATAAGGCAATAGATATCCTAAACCAACTTCTAAGCCTATTCTATTACCTATGTGTTGTTCGTAAGAAAATGAAATATCTCCGTAAATAATCTGTGATACATTTATCTTCAAAGCTCCTATTGGTTTTTCGGCTTCATCATCAAAATAATAGTCTAAACTATCTGATGAACCTTGCCCATAAGATTGACAATTAAGTAATAGTAATAAAAAAAATATACAGTTTTGCTTAGAGAAATTCATTTAAACGATTTTGTTAATTGAAATACAAAAGTATGAAAAAAACTTTAAAATATGGAGGGAGTTATGGAATTGAAACTTGCATAATAATGTAGCGAAATGCAAAACCTTGCACTAGAAATAAAAAACCTACCCTACTCCAAAATCCCCCTAAAAACATTCATCACACCATCAAGGGTTTTGACTTGTTCCATAATAAAAATAACACGATTGTCTTTTTCTTTGAGTTTGCAACGGTCTGGACGTTTTTGAAGGTAAGTCAAAACTTTTCCGAAGGCATCCGATTTGTAATAATCTTCTCTTCCTGCAATAAAATAACCTCGTATTTTTTCATTTTTGATAATCAGCTTTTCAAAGCCTATTTGTTCTGCCATCCAACGCAGACGAACAGCTTGTAATAAATTATCAAAATCGGGTGGAGGAGTTCCGAAACGGTCTTTTACAGTTTCTTTGAATTTTTCTAACTGCTCTTCATTTTTCAATCTATCGGCTTCAATGTAGAGTTGAAGGCGTTCCGAAATATTGGAAATATAACTCTCTGGAATCAAAATTTCTAAATCGGTTTCTATCGAACACGTAATTTTTAGAGGTTGAGGTTTTGCATTTGGGTTTTGGAAAAGCTCTTTAAATTCTTCTTCTTTGAGTTCTGAAATGGCTTCTTCTAGCATTTTATGATAGGTATCTAATCCCAAATCATTGATAAAACCACTCTGTTCTGCTCCCAAAAGATTTCCTGCACCACGAATATCCAAATCACGCATCGCAATTTTAAAACCATCGCCAAGTTCATTAAATTCTTCTAAGGCTTTCAGACGTTTTCTTGAATCTGCTGGCAACGTGGCAGCCGAAGGAATGAGCAAATAACAAAAGGCTTTTTTGTTGGAACGCCCCACACGTCCACGCATTTGGTGCAAATCCGAAAGACCAATCAAATGAGAATTATTGATAATAATCGTATTTGCGTTGGGAATATCCAAACCCGATTCGATGATATTTGTCGAAACCAAAATATCAGCATCGCCATTTATAAAAGTCATCATTGTTTTTTCCAACTGGTCGTTTTTCATTTGACCATGTCCGACAACGACTTTCGCATCAGGAACTAAACGAGTCAAAATCCCTGCAACTTCATAAATATCAATCACTCGGTTATGAACAAAAAATACTTGTCCACCTCTGCGAAGTTCCAAACTGATGGCATCTCTAACCAAGGCTTCATTAAAACTATGCACTTCCGTAGTTACAGGCTGGCGATTCGGTGGTGGCGTGTGCATAACCGACAAATCTCTAGCTCCCAAAAGTGAAAATTGCAGCGTTCTAGGAATTGGCGTTGCTGTCAGAGTAAGACAATCTACATTGACACGCATTTCCTTTATTTTGTCTTTTGTCTTGACACCAAATTTTTGTTCTTCATCAATAATAAAAAGACCCAAATCTTTAAATTTTACTTTTTGACTGACAATTTTGTGCGTTCCTACCAAAATATCAATTTGTCCTTCTTCTAATTTCTTTAAAATTTCTCGTACATCTTTTGCCGTTCTGAAACGATTGACAAAATCTACATTTACACCAAAATTTGAAAGACGCTCACTAAAAGTACGATGATGTTGCGCTGCCAAAACCGTCGTAGGAACTAAAACAGCAACTTGTTTTCCATTCGAAACGGCTTTAAAAGCAGCACGAACGGCAATTTCTGTTTTACCAAAACCAACATCTCCACAAACCAATCTATCCATCGGAACAGGTTTTTCCATGTCTTCTTTTACGTCATTGGTTGCTGTGGCTTGGTCTGGTGTATCTTGATAAAAAAACGAAGATTCGACTTCGGCTTGCATATAATTATCTTTTGGATAAGCAAAACCTGTCGCAGTTTGGCGTTTGGCATACAAGGCTATTAATTCTGTACCAATATCTTTTAAATGCTTTTTTACTCGTTTTTTCTTATTGTTCCAATCTTGCGAACCGAGTTTACTAAGCGACATCGAACTTCCATCTTGACTAGAATGCTTCGAAATTTTGTGTAATGAATGCACACTGACATACAAAACGTCATTATCTCTATAAATCAAACGAACGGCTTCTTGCTCATTTCCATTGACATCCAATTTTTCCAAACCTGCAAAACGACCAATTCCGTAATCAATATGCGTAACATAATCGCCTGCTTGAAGTGTGTTGAGTTCTTTAAGTGTGAGAGCCTTCGATTTTGTAAAACGCTCCTGCGTGCTATATCTGTGATAACGCTCAAAAATTTGATGGTCAGTATAACAAACAATATTCAAATTATTGTCAATAAAACCACCACGCAAACCAATATTAAGACCGTAAAACTGAACACCTACGCCTTTTTCTTCAAAAATAGTGTGCATTCTATCAATCTGTTTTGGCAAATCGGCAGCGATAATACATTGATAGCCTTTTTGATTATAACTTTCAATATCAAAAACTAAATTTTGAAGGTTTTTATGGAATGTTGGTTGTGCCTTTGCATCAAATTCGAAAATAGAATGATTGTCTTTTGTTTTTTCGGTAACTCGTCTGAACTTTCTACCAAATTCTATTTGAATAAACTTTTCTATCTGATTTTTGAATTCTTTTTTGGTAATAAATAATTCTTCTGGGTCAGAAATAATTTGAGTATAATTCGAAACCTGCAAAATTGTATCAAAATCTTCTGTCGCTCTTTCAAAATATTTTTCTACTACATCGACTGTAAGTGCATAATCTTTTAGCCAAAGACGAGTTTTTGAAGGTACAAATTCTAAAAAATTCTCTCTTGTTTGTTTCTGTACTTTTTCGGTAACGTTCGGAACGATAACAGCACGATTTACTTTTTCGATGGAAAGTTGGTCAGTTGGTTTGAAAGTTCGGATGCTTTCTACTTCATTTCCAAAAAATTCTATTCGATATGGATATTCATTTGAATAGGAAAAAACGTCAATTATTCCACCTCTAACCGAATATTGTCCTGCTTCAAAAACATATTCTTCACGTTTAAAACCGTATTCGTTTAATATTTCTATTACAAAATTGGGTTCTACAATTTCATTAATCTTAACCACAAACGTATTGGCAGCCAAAACCTGTTTATTAATTACCTTTTCGGTTAGTGCAGACGGATAAGTAACTATAATAATTCCATTTTCTTCTGAATGATGATTATTGAGCCTTGTCAAAACCTCCGAACGCTGCAAAATATTAGCGTTATCTATCTTTTCAAATTTGTACGGCTTTTTATACGAAGTAGGAAAAAATAAAATATTAGGATTCGAACTAGACAAAGTTTCTCCCAAAAAATGCTGAATATCATTATAAAAATAAGCAGCTTCTTCGGCATCGTCCATCACCACAAAATGAGAAAGTGCAGGATTCGAACGATAAATAGCAGCCAAAACAATAGCATCCTGACTTCCCATAAGTCCTTTCAAATGAAAACGAACCGAATCAGTTTTGTTTTTTTCGTTTTCTAATTTTGAGGAAATGGTCTGAATGATACCATCCTTTTGATATTTTTTGACAAAATCCCTAGGAGAGAGTTTTAATATTTTTTCTTCTGTTTGCTCGTTCGTTTCTAGCTGGTTCATCTTAGAATAGAGTACCACAGACTTCCCAGTCTGTGAATTAGGATTATATTTTTGCACAGACTAGGAAGTCTGTGATACAATTTTTTCGAATAGAAATAACAAAGAAACGGTTTTGTCTCTTTGTTTTCAAACTATTGACAGCCTTACAAGGACTGTCAAAGTTTTTTTGCTTGAATTGAAACTTTGTAAGTAGTTTTTTTGGTAAAAAAAATAACTCTGACAATAGTTGATAAAGGATAAACGCCTGTAAAGTAAATAGGTTTTAAGATAGAAAAAAAATATGCCTTCTCTGATAATTTAAAGACAAGTCTTTGAGCTACACACTACAATATACTTAATTTTAGTTATTTATAGCTCTGCTTCATTTTGCCTTGCTTACCTTTGTGGAAAATCTGTACAGAACTTTTATTAAAACTATATTCTTTGGAAAATTCTACTCCTTCCTCTTCCGTTTCTCCTTCTAAAATCAATGATTTCCTTGCCAAAATCGGAGTTACAAAAGGTATTTTGTATATGCTTTTTGCTGTATTATTATTTGCTACAATGAATTTGATAGTAAAAATGTTGCCTCATATTCCTGCGATGGAAATTATTCTTTTTCGTTCTTTGGTTTCTTTTGTTATTTGTGTGGTCGGTCTGAAAATGCAAAAAGTAAAAGACTTAGGAACAAATAAAAAAGTACTTTTTCTGCGTGGGCTTTTTGGTGGAATGTCTCTTTTTCTGTTTTTTACCACGATTCAAAATATCCCTCTTGCTTCTGCAATTACGCTGCATTATTTAGCTCCCATTTTTACGGCAATTATTGCTTGGCTTATTTTGGGTGAGCGTTTGGTGCTTCTGCAATGGCTATTTTTTTTGATTTCGTTTGTGGGAGTAACGATGGTAAAAGGCTTTGATGAGCGTGTCGATACGGTTTATTTTGTCATGGGAATTGTATCAGCTTTTCTTGCTGGCTGTGCCTATAATTGCATCCGAAAACTCAAAACCTCAGAACATCCTCTTATGGTAATTCTTTATTTTCCATTGGTTACGCTGCCTATTGCAAGTCTGTATTGTATTTTTTATGAATGGACAATGCCTGTCGGTTGGGATTGGTTATACTTGCTTTTGATTGGAGTTTTGACACAAATTGCACAGTTATATATGACAAAAGCCTACCAAATTGAAGAAGCTGCACGAGTTGCTAGTGTGAGTTATACAGGAATTGTTTATGCCCTTGGTTTTGGGTTTTTATTCTTTCACGAGATGTTTAATATTTATGTTTCTATAGGAATTGGTCTGATGCTTTTGGGAGTGATTTTGAATGTTACCTTTAAGAATGCGAAGAAGGAAATAATAGAATAATTAACAGACTATTTTTTTGCTTTAATCTAAAATAAATTTTATTTTTGTAATCAAATAAATATAAATAGTGCAATTTTTCAAAATGAAAAACATACCCTTTCAAAATGAAAAAATAAAGATAGTGTAGAAATACGTTTAAAAAATAAAAAGTGGTTTTTTGAGCTAAAAACAGCGATTTGGTGTTATTTTTTAGAAAAACACAAAACTGGCAAATAGATTGATATATGTTTGACGTATTTCTAATAAAAGATTAGAAAACAAGAACTTGGCTTCACAAAAATTCTGATTGATAATTTATAGTTATTAGATTAATGATAATTGTCTAAAACTTTTGACAGAATTTTTACTTTTTGAAGCAGCAGAAAAAGAAAATTAGTAGAAGAATAACAAGGCGTTTGTGATAGAGCAATCTATCAATTTTTTGTAACGACTTACCTTTTAAGTTATTCAGCTAGGTTTTCTAATAGTTAAGTAGTAAAGTAAGTAAGTGGACAGAAAAAACTCCTTTCAATCGGAAGGAGTTTTTTTATGTAAAGGTATATATAGTCTTGAAATAATGTTATTCTTATCAAGTTCTATTTTTTCATCTAATAGAAACTGCTACATTCTTATTCCTGCCAAAATCACGTCATCAGTTTGTGACTGTGTTCCTTTCCATTCTACAAATTCTTTATCTAAAATTTCTTTTTGTGTGTTCATTGGGAAATTGGAAATTTCTACTAACTTTTCTCTAAAGATTTTACTCATATATTTCATTCCATCTTTTCCTCCAAACTGGTCTTGAAAACCATCAGAATAAAGATAAAACACATCTCCTTTTTGATAAGTAATTTCGTGCATAGAAAATGATTTGGCTTTTCTAGTACTTCCTCCAATCGCAGAAGTAGAGCCTTTTGTAAGTAAATGTTCGTTTCCTCGTATATGAAAAAGAGGGTTTTTTGCTCCTGCAAAGTAAGCTGTATTTGTTCCTTCTTCAAACACCAAAATTACGATGTCCATCCCATCACGAATTTGTCTTCCTGTACTTTGGCGTTGTGTGGTAGCTGCTGTAATTCGTTTATCTAATTTGTAGAGAATTTCATGAGGTTGCCATGTTTTTTCATGTCCAACTATTTCTTCTAAAGAATCCACTCCCATAACTGTCATAAATGCCCCTGGAACTCCATGTCCTGTACAGTCTGCCACAACAAATATTTTATAACTTTTTTCTTCTATTTCTATTTTTTTGAGCCAATAAAAATCTCCACTTACAATATCACGAGGACGAAAAAGTATAAAAGCATTTCCTAATTCTTCTTCTAATTGATTTATATCTCCTAGAATAGCACTTTGTATTCGTGCAGCATACGTAATGCTGTCTGTCATTTTTTTATTTGTTTCTTCAAGCTGATGATTTTTCTTATTGATTTGTTCTTTTTGTTGTTCTATTTCTTGTGTTCGTTCGATTACTTTTTCTTCAAGTTCTTGATTTAGAGTGCGCTGAAGTGTTTCGTTTTCTTGAAGTTGAATAATGAGTTTTTCCTGTACATTCTGCTTTTCTTTTTCATTAAGCTTCATTCTATATCCCAAACCCATTGAAAAAAGAAGTATTTCGGCTACAATTCCGACTTGTACAAATGCTCCTCCAACTGTTCTTGGTACAAGGTCTAAAAAGTTCATTATATTTCCAGAAGCAGCTCCTGCAATGAGTGCAAACGAGCCAGCAATGAAAAAATACATCAATTTTTTATTAATCTTACCTTTCATCTTTTTAGTATTTAGAATAATTAATAACCATACTAAAAGAATTAAAATAAATAAGGCTTGCAGACCAATGGAAAGAAAATAAAGAATGGCAATCAATTTTATATCTTTCGTAAAGTGATACAACATCACAAAAGCAACAACGATGAATTGAATATAAATAGCTACTTTAATTGCTTTATCTAATTTAGGAAAAAGCTCGTCTGTTCTTAGAAAAGAACGCATAAACAAGAAATAAAAAGCCACACAAAGTCCTGCAAAATACCATATATAATGAAACATTTCTCCATTTATTCCATCTAATGCCAAGCTACTCATGACCATCAGAAATAATCCAGTTCCGAGTAGATACAAAGAATAATAAAGATAAACCTTTTCTCTATTGAGAATAAAAATCAAAAAATTGTAGAAAACCATTATCCAAATCAGACCTTGAAAAATACCTTGAGAAAGATTACGGTATTTTACATCTTGTTCGAATTTATCTTTCTTTATCAATTTCAAATCAGCTTTTATTGGGCGATTATTAATATTTTGATAGCGAATAAATATTGTTTTTTGAGACTTTGGAAGGAAACTGACCCTTACTTTAGTTTGAGAAACTATTTCATCAATATTTCTCTCAGACGGAGAAACAAAGATACCATTGCGTTTGTGAGCATATTGATTAAGTGCAGGCAGAGGATCAAAAACATCTACTAAGTTCAAATCTTTTCCTAGATTCAACACCCATTCGTGTTCGTGTGGAAGTGTATTATTGATTGTAATTTTGACCCAATAAATACAATTAGAATTCCAACTTACTGTATCTGAATATTTTATAAATTCATTTTGTAACTCAACAATATTCTGAAAATTCTTTTTTTGAGTACAATCTACATAGACAAAAGCATCGTTGAGCAAACTATCATGAGTTACTTTTTCATTTTTAATATCAAAAACAGCCTTTGGATTTGTATCGAAAGAAGGAGCTATATTTACTTTTTCTATCTGCTCTCTTTGAGAAAAAGCAAAACTAAAAGTAAAAATAAAAAGGCTAGAAAGAATTAATTTGAAAAGGTTCATCTAAGTTTGAAAAAATAACTTGGTACGAGATAGAAAGATACGAATACTTATTAATTACTGCAAAGTCAAAAAAAAATTATACTTTTGTAATTATATTTACACTATCGTTTTTATGGTTTCCGTGTTTTTGTACTTTTACTCATTCTAGTTTGAATTGTAATTGCTCTATTTTATGCCTTATTTTTCGTTTATTATTCTTACTTTTAATGAAGAAGTACACCTACCTCGCTTATTAGAATCAATTAAAGATTTGGATGCACCTATTTTTATATTAGATTCAGGTAGTACAGATGCTACTTTATCTATTGCAGAAGCCTATCAAGCCAAAGTTTTATATAATAAGTTTGAAAATCATCCAAAACAATGGGATTTTGCTCTGAATAATTTTGATATTCAAACAGAATGGATTATTGGATTGGATGCAGACCAAATAGTAACATTAGAGTTACAAAAAAAATTAGCATTATTCGATGAAAATGCCGTTTCTAAAGAAGTAAATGGAATCTATTTTAATAGAAAAAATTATTTTAGAGGACGTTGGATAAAACATGGTGGCTATTTTCCGAAGTATTTATTAAAAATGTTTCGAAAAGGATATGGGCATTCTGACCTTAACGAAAATATGGATCATCGTTTTGTCATTGAAGGTAAAACTCAAATTTGGAAAAAAGGTTTCTTAATTGAAGAAAATACGAAGGAAAATGATATTTCTTTTTGGCTTGATAAACACAATAAATATAGTAATCTTGTAGCACAAGAAGAGGTAGAACGAATTCAAAAGTTGCGTTCACAACACACTACACGCAAACTTTCTGGCAACCCTGATGAAAGAATTGCATTTTTAAAGAATATTTGGTGGAAACTCCCTCTTTATTGGCGACCTTGTATTTATTTTATCTATCGCTTCTTCTTTCAATTAGGTTTTTTAGATGGAAAAGAGGGACGGATTTTTCACTTTCTACAAGGTTTTTGGTTTAGAATTATTGTAGATATTAAAATTGAAGAGTTATTAAAAGCTAAGAAATAACACTTCTATTCTACTTTATTAAAAAAATAATTAAGACTAATTTATGTGTGGAATCAATGGAATTATAGATTTTTCGTTACAAAATAATATGCACAGAGTGGCTGCTATGAATAAAGCCATGGCACACCGAGGACGAAACGATGAAGGAATTTGGAAAGATGAAACTACAAATAGTGTAACATTAGGACACAGACGGCTTTCTATTATTGACCTTTCGAATGCAGGACATCAACCTATGCATTCCCATGACGGACGTTATGTAATGGTTTTTAATGGTGAAATTTATAATTACAAAGCACTCAAAAAACAGCTTGATTATCCTTTTAAATCAGATTCAGATTCGGAAGTAATTTTGGCTGCTTTTGCCCAATGGGGAATAGCGTGTGTCAAAAAACTTGAAGGTATGTTTGCCTTCGCTATTTGGGATAATTTAGAAAAAAAAATATTTTTAGTAAGAGATAGACTTGGCATAAAGCCATTATATTATTATAGAGATGAGAATAAATATATTTTTTCATCTGAAATGCGTTCACTTTTGGCTTCGGGATATATTCCCAAAAATTTGGATCATCATGGTTTAGAAGATTTTTTGCGTTATCAAACTGTACATGCTCCACGCACCATGATTGAGAATGTTTGTATGCTTTTGCCTGCTCATTATGTGGAAATTTCTGAAACCGAATGGATAGAGAAGTGCTATTGGCAAGCTCATCATACCGAGCAAACAATAGCCACAAACTACAAACAAATCAAAAAAGATATTTATGAAAGATTAAATGAAGCCGTCGAAAAGCGTTTGGTGGCTGATGTTCCTTTTGGAGCTTTTCTTTCTGGTGGAATAGATTCTAGTATTGTGGTTGGACTGATGAGCCGAATGTCTAATCAAAAAGTGAAAACATTTTGTGTTTCTTTTGATGAGAGTGAGTTTAGTGAAGCCAAATATGCTCGTTTGATTGCAAACCGTTTTGATACAGAACACCATGATATTCGTCTGAAACCAAAAGATTTTTTAGATATTATTCCAAAAGCTCTTTCAGCTATGGATCACCCTAGTGGAGATGGAATAAATACCTATATCGTTTCGAAAGTAACTAAAGAAAAAGGAATTGATATGGCTCTGTCGGGCTTAGGAGGAGATGAGCTTTTTGCTGGTTATGAACTTTTTATGATGCTCAATAAGCTCAATAATAATAAATGGATAGGAAAACTACCTGTTTTTTTGAAGTCTCATGTAGGAAGGTTACGACAAAAATACCGTCCTTCAGTAGCTTCTGACAAACTTTTTGGTTTGCTTTCTCAAAAAGATTGGAAATTAGATTATACCTATCCTTTAATACGACAAGTATTTTTGGATGAACGTATAAAATCATTTTTACGAAAAGATGAATTGACTGAAAATAGAGTGCGTTCGGCTTTCAAAAGTTTAGCAAGACAAAAAGATTTTAAAAAACTTCCTTTTTTATCTCAAATTTCGGTAGCCGAACTTTTTACCTATTTACAAAATATCCTTTTGCGTGATTCTGACCAAATGAGTATGGCACATACACTAGAAGTTCGTGTTCCTTTTTTAGACCATAAATTGATTGAATATGTTCTTCAAGTTCCAGATTCATTCAAATTTCCTCATTCTCCAAAAAAATTATTGGTTGATTCGGTAGGCGATTTACTTCCTTCTGAAATTGTCAATCGTCAGAAAATGGGTTTTACTCTTCCTTGGCAAATTTGGCTCAAAAACGAACTTTTTGATTTTTGTGATGAAAGAATTCAATCTTTAGCTAGTCGTCCAGAGTTTAATGAAGAAGGTATTATGAAAGTTTGGAAACAGTTTTTAGAGAATGACCCTAGAGTTTCGTGGGCAAGAGTTTGGAATTTGGTAGTGCTAGAAAATTGGTTACAAGAACATCAAATTTCGGCTTCTCCAACTTCAATTATTTCTTCTTTAAATTCTAATTTGGTTTAATTATCTTATTTAATCCTCGTTGATGACTTCATTTGAGGTTCAACGACGGTTCATTTAAGCCACCTTTCAACCGTCAACGAGGTCAAGACCGTCGTTGAGGTAAGGAATAAATAAAATAAATTTTGAAAGTCGTTTATTTACATCGAAAACCTCGTCAGTTTGGAAATTTTAGTATCGAATCTTATTTTGAAGATATTCGTTCTTATTTACCTTCCATTTCAAGTAAAATAGAGCCTATTGTTTATCAATCGCCTTTTTTTAGTGATGGAATTTTGCCACGTATCAAAAATATTCGTGATGCAAAAAGACAAACTCAAAAACTAAAAAGTGATATTAATCATATTACAGGAGATGTGCATTTTCTGACAATGGGGTTAAATCCTAAAAAAACAGTTTTGACTATTCATGATTGTGCTTTTTTAGAACAAAATTCTGATTCTATAAAAGACAAACTAAAAAAGAAATTTCTAAAAACTTTTTGGTTAGATATTCCTGTAAAGCAGTCTAGGTTTGTTACAGCCGTTTCGGAAGCCACAAAAAATGAAATTGTAAAACATACAAATTGCAATCCTGATAAAATAATTGTTATTCCGACAACTATTTCTCCCAAATTTGCAGAAGCCTCTCAAGATTATATTCCTAAGAAATTTAATTCAGAAAAACCGACTATTTTACAATTAGGAGCAGCTTTCAATAAAAATTTAGAACGTCTTTTTGAATCTTTAGAAGGTATTAACTGCCAACTTCATATCATAGCTCCACTTTCAGAATATCATTTTAAACTGCTCAAAAAATTTAAGATTGATTACAAACACAAAGACAAAGTAAGTTTTGAAGAACTCATTTTGGCATACAAAAATTGTGATTTGGTTTCCTTTGTTTCTACGATTGAGGGGTTTGGAATGCCAATTATAGAAGCACAGACTTTACAAAAACCAGTCGTTACAAGTAATATTTCTTCTATGCCTTGGGTGGCAGGAAAAAATGCTTGTTTGGTAAATCCATATTCTGTACAAGAAATAAAAGAAGGCATTTTGAAGATTATGAATGAAGAAAATTATAGAAATGAACTCATCAAATATGGACAAAAAAATATAAAAAGATTCAATCCAAAAACAGTTGCTCGTCAGTATTTGGAGTTATATGAAAGAATGATATAAATAAATCACTTACCTTTGTTTCATAATTTTACTATGAAGTTGTTTAAGAATGAGTTTTGTGTGTATTTTTGTTGGTGTCGCTACGCTAAAACACCAATAAAGGCTGGGTTATTTTTCCTTAGAATTGGGCTTGCAAACCTAAGGAAAAATGTACATTCTTAAACACTTCTATGTTTTGAGAATAAAATATTAATCATTTTGTCAATGGATTTTCATATTGCTCATCTTTCTACTCCCAAAAATTGGCGAGGAGGCGAACAACAAATTGCTTATTTAGCTACTGAATTAGATAAGCAAAAGATTAAACAAACCGTTTTAACTCCTCAAAATTCTTCTCTATCTGATTTTATTTCAAAATATAATCAAAAAAATACAACTACTGATTTGGAAGTGAAAAAATTAGAAGGAAGTTCAAAATTTGGACAAGCAAAGTTTTTAGCTTTTTTTTGTAGAGAAAGTAAAGTAGATATTGTTCATTTGCACGATGCACATGCACATACAATAGCCGTTTTGTCAGCCGTTTTTTTTCAAAATAAAACAAAATTTATTTTGAGTAGAAGGGTTGATTTTCCTGTCAAAAATAATTTCTTTTCAAAGTACAAATACAATCATTCTTCTATCAAAAAAATAGTCTGTGTTTCGGATAAAATAAAAGAAATTACTGCGCCATCTATCAAAGACAAATCAAAACTGGTTACGGTTCATAGTGGAATTGACCTCAATAAATTTAGAGAAATAGATAAAGAAACATTCATTTTAAGACAAGAATATCATTTAGAAAAAGATATTGTTTTGATAGGAAATGTAGCAGCTCTTGCACCTCACAAAGATTATATTACTTTTTTGGAAACTGCAAAGATTTTGATTTCAAGGTTAGAAGAAAGTAATAAAAAAGTACGTTTTTTATTAATTGGAAAAGAAGATGGTTCGGAAAATGAAATTCAAGACTGGCTCAATCAAAACCAAGAAATAAAAGATTATTTTATACTGACAGGTTTTAGAAATGATATTCCTATTATTTTGAAAGAACTTGATATTTTTCTTTTTACAAGCCAAACAGAAGGGTTAGGCACAAGTATTTTAGATGCTTTTGCAAGTAAAGTTCCTGTGGTAGCCACGGCAGCAGGAGGAATTCCAGAATCTGTAATTAATAATCAGACAGGTTTGCTTTCAAAAATCAAAGATTCTGCTTCTTTGGCTGAAAATGTAGAAAAAGTTTTGAATGATGATGAGCTAAGAAATAAACTAATAGAAAATGCCATTCTTCATCTTCAAAATTTTACAAAAGAACATACAGCAAAGAAAACATTAGAAATTTATAAAAATGTAACTCATTCTTCCATATAGCTCACTATTTAGAGTAAGAAACAGAATATTATTTTGAAAAAAATAGAAAAAGTTTTCTCAATTACAGTAATAATAAAAATGTCAGTTTAGAATTTAAGTTTTTAAAACTCTGTATCATAAAACTGACATTTTTGGTGTAAAAAATCTAAATTGATTTTACTCCTTCACTACTTTCATAATTGTAGAAGAAGTTTGTCCAACAATTTTCAAGAAATATAATCCATTTGGATATTTTGCCATTTGGAAAGTGAAATAATTACCTATTGATGTATCGACAGTTCTGTGTTCTAATATTTCTCCAATGGCATTTACCAAAGTAATTTCTAATTCCATTCCTCTTACAAACTCTTTTCCTCCTAAATAAAGCGTAAATTCATCATCTGTAGGATTAGGAAAAAGTGTATTAGTTTGTTCTTCTGTAAAATCAATAGCAGAAAGTTTAGCAGAAACTATTTTTGTAAAAGCAAACTTACCATTATTATCTATCTGTTTTAGTTTATAGTAATAAGTTACATTTGGTCTTACTTCTACATCTAACAAACTATAATCTTGTCTTGTTTGTCCTTGTTTTTTACTTTTTATGAAACCAATTTTGACAAATTTGCCATCTTCTTCAGCTCTAAAGACTTCAAAACCATAATTATCTTTTTCTTGTAGAGTTGCCCATTCTACTAAAATAGCATTTTCTTTAGCTTTAGCTGAGATAAATAGAAGTTCGATAGGAAGTAGTGTAATATCTTGAGACTGAGCTGTTGCAAAGAATCCCATATTTCCTGTAAACCCTCCTCTTCCTGTGAACTGGGGAGTATTAGTTATACAAAATCCATCAGGAATAGTCCAAGGAGGAGTAAGTCCATACGGGTTTTCACTTTCGTCTAACTGCATTACAGTAGTAGAACCTCCTGCATCATTTCCATAATCTCTATTAAATAAATACATCTGATAAGCTGCATTTACTGGAACAGGATTGTTAGTAGCATCAAAAGATGAAAAATTCCAAAAACCATTGTCCAAAGCAGGATCAGTGTCAAAGTCAGCAGCACAAATATTAGTTTGTCCTGTTGCTGGTGGCACACTAACAAATTGTTTAAAAGAAGCTGTAACATTATCTACTGTATTAGCTGCATTAAAATTAACATCAGCTCGTTGATAAGTAAATGTTGGAACTGGACATTGTATGGTACGTGATTGTATAATTCTAGTATTTGGGTTTCCAAAAGGAGGTCTAGCATCATTAAAGTCGTAATAGGCTCTAAGATTGTCTGCCTGTGGACATTGTAAAGCATTTGCTGCACAACCTTCAGCAAAAGAGGCTTGTATTTGTGCTTCTGTGCGTGTTTCACCCCAAACCTTTAATTCATCGACTTGTCCTCTTGTAGAAGCCCCCCCATTTCCACTCCATCTTCCAACATAGCCATTTGATAATACTGTATTTAAAGGAGCAGGCAAATCATAAGTACGGATGCGTAATCCATCATAATAAAAAGTTACTTGTTGGTTTGTTTCATCATAAGTAAGAGCATAATGATGCCAGTTATTTATACTGTTTGGTAGATTTATAAGTTCTAAATCAAATCCATTATTGAGGCGTATAAACCAAGAGTTATCAGTTGTACCTGTTACCAAGGCAAAGTCTTGAGAATTATTAGTTCCAGTACTATTACCAAACTGAAATAAACCAGCACCATTAAAGTCTGTAATATTTGCCCATATTTCTACTGTACGAGAATTATTACCAGCTATTCCTATATTCCCTGTATTAGCTCCAAAATCAACATATTTGTTATTGGCTGTCATTGTTAGAACTCCATTTGGATTTGGGTTACAAGTTACTCCTCCATAAGCAGCTAACTGCCAATCACTATTCTCAAATGCAGCAGTCATTGCACCATCTTTATTAGGCTCTGGTAAAATAGTAGAGGATTCTTGCAAGACCAATCCAACAGGAAAAGAATAATTACCTGTTGGGTTTTTGGCTCTATTTAAGTTTCCTGCTACAAAATAATCAGTTGGAAGAGTAGTACCTGTGGCAGTAGTTGTAAATCCAGTTATTGCATTTGGGTTGGGGTTGTTTATAATAACAGAGCGAGAAATATCTATTCCATTAGCAGTAGGAAATCCTTCGGGGACAATATAACCTTGTACAAAATTTAGTGTTCCTGTTGCACTTATGGTCAAATCTTGATTACTAGAAGAAAGCACAGTAACACCAGCAATATTATTGAATGTAGAAGTTCCTATTGTATTATCGATAAATAAATTTTCAAATTCTCCATTTCCAGTAGCTGCTTTTGAATAATCTTGTCTTCCAGTTCCTACAAATCTGAAATCAGAATTAATTTGCATACTTAGATTACCATCATGAATCATATTTCCACAAACATTTACTTGTCCTCCAGTAGCTACATTTAGATTTCCACCATCTAGTATAGTAATATTGCGAACAATTAATGTTTCACCATTTTCGACATTTAGTGCCGAACTTGCGATGGGAGTTGGAGGAATAATAATATCAATACTGCAATCTGGTATGCCTATCGCTCCACAAGGTTTACTCCAATTTAGTTCATTGGAAATTCCACCAGGAAAACTTCCATCCCACACATATTCATTTGTACCCACACAAATCTCATCACTAATAATACAATCCCCTACTGTTGCTTCTACTCTTACTGTCTGTCGGCGTTGAATATTAGTAACTGTATAACTATTACTTGCACCATTTTGTACAGATGCTCCATCTACAAACCATTCAAAGGTAGTAGCGTCAATATCTGCAACAACAGTAGTATTTGTACCATAATTTATATTTACATCTTCTCCTAAATCTAAAGCTCTGAAATCAGAAAAATACCCATAACGAGTTCCTGTGCCAGCACCTCCATTTACAAACCCTAGATGAAAAAGTCCGTTAGCATTGGTTACCTCTATAACAGCTCCTGCTGGAACATCTGTATTATTATAAGTAAATTGTCCTCCATAATAATCACTTCCTCCTACTTGTGTAAAATTAGCAGATATAGGGGTAGGTAAAGCAGTAGTTACACCTCCTATGGTTACATTAATAGTAAAATCATCTGTATAATCAAATGCTCCTCCTACTGGTCTTCCTCTTGTCATTAAGTTGATAGTAAAATCTCCACCTCCATCTGAACGTACTATACGTGTTGTGAGAGAACCTGTACATGATACAGGAGGCAACAGAGCAAAACCTACCTCACATCCATATCCAGCATAATGTCCTACATAAGAAGGTAAACTTGTTTGCACAAAAATCTGCTGACCTGCTGTGGGTAAAGTATGAGTATAAGTTTCTCCTGCATTAAGAGTGGTTATAAATACTCCATCAATAGAAACGTTTGTTGCATTTTGTGTAGCTGTAACTACCACTAATTCAGGATTTCCTGCAGGAGTACCACTGCCAATGCCTAAACGTCCTCTTAATACGACATAGTCTGTTCCAATTACATCAATAGGAACAAGTTGATCACCTGCTAAATCATGGCATCCTCCCTCACCAGTAAATATAGAATCACTAAATTTTGTAACAGCTACCACTTTATCAGATTGAATGCGTGAACCTGAAGGAAATCCAGTTGCTAAAGGTTCATTCACAGAACCTACATACGTCTCTCCTCTGTTAAGTATCACTACAAAAGGAACATTTGCAGCCTGTCCTCCTTCTAATGCACGAGTGGGAGTAATTGTAACAGTAGTATTGTCTTCGGTTGCAACAACTAAAAAACCACTTCTTCCTTGTGGTGTATAACCTGTTCGGTGATCCCATGTATTTTGAAAGGGGACATAAAAATCATTTCCTAAACCATTATTTCCTTTGAGTGCAAAAATATCAGGATTGTTACTTCTGTTTACTTCATAATAAGCTGTAATTTTGGCAGTAGATTCTACTAACAAGCCTGTGGTACTAACTTCAGGAGTAGCAGGAGTTGGAGTATCATAAGGAGTTTCTATTAATGCTCTATCTGGTTCTATATTGATTATTTCAGATGTATTAGCAGGTACATTTACAATGTAGGTAGGAAAGGCTAAATTAGCTGGTTGAGTAACTGTAACGATAGCTGGTACATCAAAAGCAGATACTACAATACGAATAGGAGCATCACCATGGTCGGTAGTAATATCAGGAGCTGCAAACCAAAAACGTGTATCTGTTTGTGCTTGAACAGAAGGAATTAGTAGTAGAAGTGATAAAGCAACAAAAAATGCTTTAAACAAATTGATAAAATTTTTCATGGTGCTAGGTTGTGATTGATATAACTATTCAATTATGTGTTTTTTGAATTTAATAAAGTAAAACTTAACTTTATCAATATTAAATATCACAATATTTTCACCAAAAAAACTTTTTTAGTCTAAAAAACCTTGTTTTTAATCTAAAAAGCTAAGTTTTTTTAAAAAAAACTAGAGGTTGTAACGCTTGAATATGCTTTTATGAGTTTTTTTTAAAAAAAAGTTGAAAAATTGTATTTTATAGTGTTTTTTCTGTTTCGTGTAAAAGCAAAAAAATAGAAATAAAACCAAAATAGTTTAAAAGATATTTTCCTATACATTCTGAAAGTAACTCATTTTTGAATTTACAGGCTGTTTGGAATTTACCTCAAAATAGGGATAAGATTTTTTTTATTCTAAACACTCCATATCTGCTGTTTGATTTTTATATTTCAAAACTAATTCATAATCTTTCAATAATTCGGTCAAATCAGAACAAGTAACTTCTTTATTTGCAACTGTTGCAGAAGTAGGGTTATTTTTGATAGACGAATGAATGGTAAACTCTTTTTCAAGACACTTTATGAGTTGATTATCAATGATATAAAAACGTTTTTCTGTCATATCATCTCTAGTTGCATTTTCTTGTTTTGAACCTACATCAAAAGTCCATGTAGAAGCATCATGAAATACAAAAAAAGGAGTATTGTCTTTCAGAAAATATTCTTTTATAACTCCTCCATGTTCGTATCCACTACTATATGTTATTTTTCGAAGTTCTTTATTTTCTGAAAAATAAACGATTTGTCCTCCTCCTCCATCACATTGGTATCTAAAAGAAGACGAATCCATTTTTCCCTTAGTTATTTTGGATTGTATAGTTTGATATTCTTCTCTAATATCTTCAACTGTTTTTAATTCTTTTGATTGGACTGCCTGTGTTTCTTGATTTGTATCCGTTGGGGTATTTTCTGTAATTGTTTCTGATGAAGTAATATTTTCTTTTATATCAGAAGATTCAACTGTTTGGGTTTCTGAATTTCCATTGCAAGAAATAAATACAAACAGGAGCAATACATAAAGTAGATTTTTCATAAATAATTGAGTTAAGTATTTGTAATAAAAAAGCACTTTACAAGATAAGAATCAAAATACTTAAACACAAAAGGGGGAGAGCATCTTTTATCTGTATTGCATTACCTATAAAACCTAAATTGTCTTTTCAAAACACCTACTGTTTTTCACTCCAATATATTGTCCATAATTTGGAATTATATTATAACCACTTTTTTTGTAAAGTGCTATGGCTTCAGATTGTTTGACTCCTGTTTCTAAGACACATTTTTGATAAGATAATTCTTTTGCCCATTTTTCTAGTTCTGAAAGAATTTTGGAAGCAATGCCTTTGCCACGACTTTGAGATAAAGTGTACATTCTTTTGACTTCCATTGTATGGCTATTAAGTTCTTTTATTGCTCCACATCCTAAAGGAACATCATTTTCATAAGCTATAATAACGTACTTTATTTTATCTATTTTATTAAACTGAGCATAAAAAAAATGTTCATCTCCATCTCTTTGAGCCAAATCAGCATCAAGTAGTTTTACTAAATCAATAAAATCGTTGTTTTCAGAATTAGTTCTTATTGTTTTCATTATTTTGGAATAAATGGTTAGAAGTTAGTCTTTTCTAATAGGTTGAATAATGTAAATTTAGAATTAAATACGTTTTTAGCTGTATTAATTGAACAAAATTATTTAGATGTTATCAAAACCTGTCTGATCCCTCAAACATAAAAAAGGTCATAACGAGATGTTAAGACCTTTTACTTTTATGAAATGATAAAAAGTTTAGTCAACTAAAGTAACCAAATCTTCTTTGCTTTTTCTTACTTTCTTTAAGTTTACCAACCAGTCATTTTCAGTTTTTCTGTAACCTACTGGAAGAAGAACACAACTTCTAAGTCCTTTGTCTTTCAATCCTAAAATTTCATCTACTGCATTTGGGTCAAAGCCTTCCATTGGAGTACAATCTACTTCTTCGAAAGCACACGCTGTTAGGGCTTCTGTAAAAGCAATATAGGCTTGTCTGGCTGCATGTTGAAAATTTTCTTCTGCATCTTTTTGTGGATAACTGCCCAATAACATTTGACGGTAGTTTTCCCAGCCTTCATTTTTGAAACCACGAACTTCGTTTACCAAATCAAATGCTTTATTGATTCTGTCAGCCGTATAAGTATCCCAAGCTGCAAAAACAAACAAATGTGAACAGTCTGAAACGACAGATTGATTCCAAGCAATAGGTTTGATTTTGTCTTTAATTTCTTGATTTGTAACAACAAAAACCTCAAAAGGTTGTAATCCACTTGAAGTAGGCGCAAGAGAAATTGCTTCGATAATATTATCGATTTTTTCTTGTGCTACTTTTTCGCCATTCATTGCTTTGGCAGCATATCGCCAGTTGAGTCTGTCTAATAATTCCATTTTTGGTTGTTTTTAATTGAGTTTTAGTATAAATTAGTCTTTGTTTTCTGATAAAACGTTTATCCATTCATTCAAAACATTTTTTAAGTTCTGAATATCTGAAATTTCTATATTTTCAGTGATGAGTACTTTTGAAAGCTCTTCTGGAATGCAGGAGGCTTGTTTTTTCATTTCTTTTCCTTTTTCTGTCAGTTTTATAATTACACTTCTTTCATCTTCTTTCGAACGATTACGCTCAATTATTTCCATTTTTTCCATACGTTTGAGCATTGGAGAAAGTGTATTTGTATTGAGAAGTAATTTTTCTGTAATCTGATTTACGGTAAGTGTATCGTTTTCCCAAAGTACAATCAATACTAAATATTGAGGGTAGGTAATTCCTATTTTATCCAAAAAAGGTTTGTATGCCTTTGTGATAAGACGAGAAACAGAGTATAAAGGAAAACAGATTTGATTGTTTAGTTTTAGTTTTGAATCTTCCATTGCTTTTATTTTTTCTTAATTCTTGTTCTCTTCGTTTTTCTGCTTTTGTTTTGTTCTCCAGTTTTGCCAAGCTCCACTAGACCACAATGCCCAAGCTATCAAAACAGGTTGAAAAAACAGTCGTATTAATCTTGCTTTATCCGAATTTAATGCGCCAAAAGCATCTCTTCCTTCCAAGTATTGCGAAATATTTCCAGGGAAAATCAAGATAAAAAAGATTGCCAATGCCCAGCCAAACTCAATTCGTTTAGATTTCCAAAAAGCCAATCCAAGAGCTAAACTTATTTCTACAATTCCTGACAGAATAACAACTAAGTCTTTACTAAAAAAAGGAATCCAATCAGGAACTTGCGCCTGAAAATCAATTCTATTAAAAGTAAGATGACTAACCCCTGCATAGAACATAAATAAAGCTAACAAGATTCTAAATACATTTTGTACCGTTGATGTTTTCATTTTATGAATTTTTAAGTCGTTTGAGTTTTTATTTTTTGCGATTAAATCGTGTGCGATGCAAATATACGAATTTTTCTGACATAATCAATTCAGAATTACTTATTTTGAAGAATGAGTAACAGCAAAAAAGCATTTTATTCTTATCTTTAGAATAGAATGCTTTTTTTATATAATTTTTCTTAAAGCTATGCTCATTAATACATCTATACGTATTTCTATTTCTCTATTACATTTATCGGTGGCGATGTTTTGTTTTAGTCTTTTTTTCTTATTCTTTTCTGAAGTAGATTTTTCTCCTATTGAGCTTTACCAAAAGAGGCAATTTGTTTTTTTTCTATTACTCATCTGTTTGAGTTTTCTTTCTTTTTGTGCTTCTTTGAGCTGGCAGACTACTTTTGTGCGTTTTTCTAAATTACTTAGTTATTTAGTTTCATTGTGTTTTTTGATAGGACTTATTGCTCTTTTTAGCATTGCTAAATCAACATCAGAAGAGTTGCTAGTTATAACCGTTCCCACCATTCCTCCTGCAATTTGTTTTTTTCTTTTGGCTTTTTCGAAAATAACACAGATTCGAAAAAATACAGTTATAGAATATAATGATTCTTTAGATTCGGATTTTTTAGAAATTCAAGAAGAGACGAATTTATCTATTTTTTGGAAGCCAAATCGTATTGTTTCTATTTGTTCTGTTGTGTTTTCTATTTTTCTTTTTCCTTCTTTATTAGTTGTGGGAGTACCTACTTGGAGCATTTCTATTCCTTGTTTCTTTTTAATAATTGGTATTATCTTGTGGCTATTTCCTAAAGTAGGAAGTTGGATTTTTTCAGTGGTAAGTCTGCTTGTAGGTACAGGTTTGGTGGGAATCTTTATTGCTTTATTGATTACAGAACCCCTTACTATTACAACAGATAAAATATATATAATTGGTTCTATAACTGTAGTAATCTTGAGTTTATTCTTATTGTGTTTTAGTTTTGCAATGCTACTTTTGAGCAAAGAAGCTAAACAAGAATGGAAAAGTCGCCATTAAGGTTTGAACCTCAATGACGACTTCATTTTTTATTCTCAATAACTATTAAAGCACCTAATTTTTAAACCAATTCAACTTCATTTTTTGGCTTTTTTGAATTTGATTTTTTAGAAGTCATTACTTTTTTAGCTTCTGTATATCTTCTCCACATTGCCACCAAAATACCCAAAGTCATTACATTTACACCTAGCCAAAGTAAACTAATATACGGTTTTTCTAAGGCTTTCATGATTATCCAATCACGCTGTGTAGTTCGGATATTGAATGTAAACTCTTCTGTTTTTGGGTCAATATTCATCATCGTAAACTCTACTCCTGCTGATTCTATAATTTCGGGAACTCCACGCACTTCATTTCCTTTTATCTGAAAAATAGGTTTTGCAGTATAAGTTTCTTCTCTATCCAAAATTCTGATTTCGGCATAAATCATATAATCTTCATCTGCCAACGGTTTTCCACGATGCACACCATCCAAAACTGCCACAAAATCATTGACAATAAAAGTATCTAAAGGAGAAAGAGTTTTCTGTTCTGGTTTGCTCCATGTACGCTCTTCGGCTGGGTCTGGAAGACTACTCAAATGCGTATAAAGGTCGCTTTTTATACCCTGTGAAATATCTGGACTTACCACAAAACCCATTTGAGGGTTCTGTTGTACACGAGGAAAAAGTGTAAACATTTCTTTTGTAAGCGTATCTACATAATCAATTTTGTAGTAGGTGTTTTCTTCAAAAATTCGAAGTGTATCGCCTGCTTTTACTTCTACTTTGTCGTTATGAATCAAATCTTTTTGAGCGACTACTTTGTGAGCGTAGGCTGTTCCTTTTACGTCTTCTTTGTTTACATAATGAGAGAAATTCGGAGAATCCCAATATTGCCCTTTGTAAGTAACTGTATATTTGCTCATTTTGGTAGGCTGACTACGGAAAAGCAAAACATTTTCTCTATTTACTTCATCAGAAAATTCTTTATTATACAAAAGTCCTGACATATTCATCGATACAATTTCATCATATCCCGAAGAAGACAAAATACCAAAAAACATAAGCGCAACGCCAATATGAGCCAATGCACCACCTGCCAATTTTGGATTTAATTTAATGGTTCTTGCAATAGAAATTCCATTACTGACAAGCGCATAAGTAGCTGTCAGAACCAAAACTACATACCCTATTTCTTTTGCTTTAATAACTGCAAGAACAATAGAATAAAAGGTTGTTTCTTCTTGCGATGGTAAAGTTAATTTTATTTGAGCAACTGCAATAATAATGGTAGTAATAATAGCTGTCAAGACCAAAGGAATAACAAAATTATCTTTGATGTTTGATTTTTCAATTCTTTTCCACCAAAATATTTGTCCTGTTGCTGATAAAAAAGCAATTCCGACACTAAACCAAAGCTGCCATTTTGTATAAAAACTTTCTGGGTCGGCTGGAGGAGCTACATTCGAATCAATTCCTAAAGCATCTAAAATAGCATTATAAACGGGAATAGAAGTAGGAACTAAAACTTGTAATGCTGAAAGTCCTAAAACGACAACACCAAGCGTAACCCAAAATTCACCTGAATAAAAACTAGATTCTGCTTTTGATTTAGGAAAATTATTCCAATTCATAAAGAATAAAATTTTTGCTCCAACAGTAAAGAACAAAAGATAAATAAGTAACTGTCCCGAAAGTCCTAAATCGGTAAAAGAGTGAACTGAACTATCTCCCAAAATTCCACTACGAGTAAGAAAGGTAGAATATAAAATCAAAAGAAAAACGGAAAGCATCAAGATAGCAGAAAGTTTTGCCATCGAAGGTCGTTTTTGTTGCATTGTCATAGCATGTATTCCTGCAATCAGAACAAGCCAAGGAATAAAAACAGCGTTTTCAACAGGGTCCCAATTCCAATAGCCACCAAAATTAAGTGTTTCATACGCCCAATAAGCACCCATTACAATTCCTATTCCCAACACAGCAGCAGCTAATAACGACCAAGCAAAAGTAGGTTTGAGCCATTTGGTAGTTTCTTTTTTCCATAATCCTGCAATCACAAAAGCAAAAGGAACAAGACAAAGCGCAAAACCCAAAAATAATGTAGGAGGATGAATAACCATCCAATAATTTTGTAAAAGTGGATTTAGACCTGTTCCATCGACAGGAATATAATCTGGCTGAGATTGAAAAATAGGCGCATCCATTGCATCACGAAGCAAAATAAAAGGCGAACTACCAATTTTAAGTTCTGCAAAAGGCACAATTACACCCAAAATCATAGAAGCCAAAAATGCCTGTACAGCAGCAAAAACCATCATTACAGGAGCTTCCCACGTATTATCTTTTTTGTGCTTGACAAAAATTGAACGCAAAATAATCACAGCACCAATACAGACATGCCAAAAAATCCAAAGCAAGAAACTTCCTTCTTGTCCTTCCCAAAAACAGGAAATCATATAATAATATGGCAAATTATTCGAAGAGTGACTCCACGCATAATGATATTCGTATTGATGATTGTAAATAATCGAAAAAAGAACCACCACTACACCAATTACAGAAAATGCATGCACACCAAAAGCAAGGCGAGCCATTTTTTTCCAAGAATTAGTTTCTTGGAGTTTTTGAGGAGAAGTTAAATCAGTATTTTGGCTTGCAAAATAATAAGCAATTGCAGCCACAATCGAAGAAACAAAAGAAATGATGACAAATAAATGTCCTATCTGACCAATCAGTAAGTTCATAGAGGAACAAAATGTATGTGATTTTGTCGATGTCGTTTCGCTAAAACACCAACAAAGGCAAAAATATAATATCTATTTTATAGTTTGTCCGAAAGCAAAAGCATTCGGTACTTTTTTCTCACTCTAAAGAGTAAGTTACTTTTTTACTTTACAGAAGAAATAAATTGTGAGTAAATTTGTTTGTTATCATTTTGTAAATCAACAAATTAGCTTTACCTCCTTAATTTTTTGCAAAGGTACGACCTAAAACATTCATTATCAATATAAAAGGCTTTTTAAGCAGGTTTAGAAAGCCTCTTTTCACTTATTTTAAGTTGTATTATTCGTTTTCTTTATAATTTTTAATCAAACTTATTCCTTTTTGTAGGACTTCATCTTGTTGTGTCGTAGTTTGTTTTATATAATATTTAGGGATATATTTTTCTCTTGGTATGCCGTTTACATGAAATAGTTTTGCCACAGACACCCTATATCCAAAACTTTGATTTTTGAAAGGAAAATAATACATTTCTCCTGCTAAACGTTCCATTTCTGAGCCTACAACTTTTCCTCGTTTCATAGCATCAAAACCAATGGCAATGCCTTCCCCCATACTACCTGTCCATCTACCAACCAAAATGACTAAAGGTTTTTTATACTGCTCTGCTCTAGGGTTTACATATTCTATCCATTTTCTATCAACTTTTGGACTATCATCGTATTGTTCTTCTACTGTATGAACTTGATATGGCAAAGATTCATTAATAAACCGTCCCATGATTGCACGAGCTACATAGGAATTTCCCCCATCTACTGTATTTCTCAAATCAATTATCAATCCTTCTGTATCCATCAAGTCATTCAATACACTATCAAGTTTGGAAATAAGATTATTGTTACCAAGTGAATTATGTATTTCTATAATTCCAATATTATCTACTTTTTTACTAATTACTAACTCTTCATATTGTTTCAATTTGAGTTTATCTAAGTCAAGTTCTATTACAGCATTATCTTTTGTTTTTAGAGTAAGTATTCTAGACTTATCATATTGCCCAGCTAATAGTTTATTAAGTATCCATTCTCTTACTTGAGGCAAATTTTTATCTTGACAATGTGTAGGAAAATTTTCGATGTTTTCTTTTATATTTATTCCATTAATTTTCTGTATTTCAGCACCAATGATATTACTTTCTAAGCTTTCTAATTCAGTTTGCCATACACTTGTAATAACTGCTTTTTCCTTTTCAAAAGTAGCATAAATAGGCGAATACAAACGAAAAGATGAATTTGTATTGGTATTCAGAATAAGATGACTATCATAAAATTCGTTTAAAAGATTTTCAAATAATAAAACGATATCTGTTCTGTTTTTACTACTATCAATTTGTTTGTTGTAAAATTTCTTGATACACTCTAAGTCTATACTTTTTTCATCTAAATAAGCATAATCAGTAGATATATCGCTTATAATTTGATTTAAGTCTTCTCTAACTTTATCTACTTGTGCGTTAGTAAAAAAGCAAAATGAAATTGTGAAGAAAAGAGTAATTATAATTTTTTCCATGTTTTTTATAAAAAATAAAGTTATTATTAGTTTCACAAAAATAGCTTTATTATGGAACATGTTTCAGAACTTGTTGATTTTTCAAAAAAATAACAAAACAATCTTTCTTAATTCCAAAAATGAATATCAGTTTTGATTTAGACAGTACACTTATTCCACATGGAAATGAGTTTGAAGCAGAACAACGTAGTTTTTTCGCTAAAACTTTAGGTATTGAGCCGATTCGTTTGGGAACTGCAAAACTTATTTCTGATTTGCAAAAAGAAGGTCATATTATTCATATTTATACGACTTCTTTTAGAAGTAAATTCAAAGTTTGGTTGATGCTTTTTTATTATGGAATAAAAGTAAATAGAATAATAAATCAACAACACAATCAAAAAATATTGAAAAGTAGGAATATAAATTCTTCAAAATTTCCTCCAGCCTTTGGTTTTGATGTACATATTGATGATTTGAAAGGTGTAGAAATAGAAGGACAAAAGCTAAATTTTAAGACAATAATTATTCTGCCAAATGATAAAAGTTGGATTGAAAAGATAAAAAAAGAAATTTCTACTTAATTTTAAATTAATAATACTTTACAACAGAATTATAATTTGATTAATTTTGCTTTTATTAAAACCTAAAAAAATACTGAATTATGAACAAAGTTATAGAAATCAATAATGACTATTCGTTAGAATTACCTGATTTTTTGAGTACAACTGATTCACTCAATCCTAATGCTTCACTACAATATCAAAACCTTGATAAAGAACTTTTTGTCATTGTGATAGAAGAAGACAGAAAAGAATTTACTAGAAAAATAGTAGAAAACAATGCAGAAGAAGTATATCCTCCAAATTTGAAAGGTTATACTGATATTATCAGTCATTCTATTGGTGAAACAATAACTATCAGCGCACGTACCGAAATTGAAGATTTAGAAATCAATGATTTGCCTGCTAAAAACTTTACTATTCAAGGACAAACACAAGATAAAGTTGCTGTCTATTATAGCTTTACAGTTGTGAAAGGAAAAGATAATTATTATCAAATCGCTCAATGGACTGCCAAAAATCAGAGAGCTTTATTTGAAAAACAAATGACTCAAATTGCAAAATCATTTAAGCAGTTGTAATGTCCAAACCTATAAGGTTTTTGAAACCTTATAGGTTTAAATAGTTGACAATCTAAATTCAACTCTTCTATTTTTTGATCTTCCTTCTTCATTAAAATTATCTGCAATCTGTTTTTGAGAACCAAAACCTTCATAACTCACTCTGCTTTTATCAATTCCTAAAGAAATAAGTTGTTCAGAAACAGCTTTTGCTCTGTCTTTTGAGAGTTGTAGATTATAATCTGCTTTTCCTGTATTATCAGTATGTCCTTCAATATTTACTTTTAGCATTGGGTTTTCTTTCAAAATTTCAAAAAGACGTTTTATTTCTGGTAATGAAGCTTCTTGAAGTGCATAACTATCAAAATCAAAAAACAGATTATTTAGTCTAACTGTTTTTTGATTGTTTATGAGTTCGGATATTTCATAAACTTCTAGGTTTTGATTGGTATTTATAATTGTTGGATTGCCTTTCATTCCTGTTTTACTTTTTCCATTATTTTCTCCATTATTTCCTTGACTTGCATTTCCATTCTGATTGATAGAAATGTTTTGAGAAGTAGAAAACGTGCCTTCTTGTTTTGCATACATTCCTATTTTTGAAGAAGTAGAATTTGAGGAATTTGAGTTAGAAATTAAATTACTTGAAATTTGAATTTGAAACGAACCATCTTTTGCATTACTTTTTGTTGAAGAAATAATTTTTCCTGTTGTCAAATCTTCTATAAAAATTTGTGTCTGAATTCCTTTTCCATCTTTATCAACAATTTTTCCTGTGATGATTGTAGGAGGTAAAACTGGATCTGGACGAAAACGCTCAGGCACTTCAAAACGATAAATGTCATAATTGGTCTTGTAAGAATTATTTTGATTCTGTTGATTATTTGTTTCTGTGTTTTTCAAAACAATAAAAGCAAACTCTCCAGAAGTTCCCATATAAAAACCATCTAAAAATGGTGTATTGATAGATTTTCCTAGGTTTACAGGTTCAGACCACTCTGTCCAAGAATTCGGATTTAAGCGTTTTGACATAAAAATATCGCCACTTCCAAGTCCATAATGTCCGTCCGAAACAAAATAAAGCGTCTTCATATCTGGATGTAAAAATGGCTGCGTTTCGGCAAAAGGAGTATTTATGATTTCGCCCAAATTTATAGGCTTATTCCATTCTCCAGTTTCTTGATTTTTTTCACTTACAAAAATATCAATATTAAATTCTTCTCTTCCATGGAAATACAAACGGTCTTTAGGAGCTTTGGGTAAATGATTTCCTACTACACCCTCTCTATCCGATGAAAAAACAACAGCATTTCCATCAACTGAAAAACTCAAACCTGCTTCATAATTTGGTGTATTGACAGGAAAGGGAAAGGCTTTTATACGTCCCCAAGTCGGATTATTTGTATTATTTTTATCAGAACCGTCTTTTATATTTCGCTCTGCAAAAAACAAATCTCCGTTTCCTAGTTTGTTATTTTGTTGTCGTAACTCAATTTTATAGGCATCAAGACTTCCATAATTTCCAAACAAAACAAGCGTATTTCCATCAAAACTGACACTTTGAGGAACTTCATGTGTATTTGTGTTTACGCCATTGGGCAAACGAATTGCTTTTGTATATTTTCCATTTTCAAACATTGAATAATAAACATCTTGACCTGTTCCCAAATCCATTCTACAAAAATAAAGTCCTTCATTTCCGTAAGCATCTAAAAACGGAACTGGCGCAGTTTCATAACCTTCTGTATTAATATTCTGTCCTAAATTCTTTAGGTTTAGATTATCTTCTTTTGCATTTAGAAGCGCAATTATTTTATCAAAATCATCTTTCTTTCCAAAATCCTTATTTGTAAAAAGTGGCTTAAATTTCTGATAAACTGCACTTGCTTCACTCCATTTTTTATCTAAAATAAACGAACTAGCCAATTTTTGAACAGCAACAAAAGCTAATTGATGAGGCGCAAACTCTTTTATAAAACCTTCATACAAATCACAATTAATACACTTGTCTTTTTCATAAATTACTCCTTTATAATGAAGATTGAGCTTACAAAAAAGCTGCAAAACGGTCATGTTTTTTGTCTTGGCAAAGGCTTCTAATTTTTTGTATTCTTCTTTGTTTTTATAACCATATTCAGGAAAATTCCAATCTGCACCGTAAAACTCTGGAATAATATTTCTTAGTTCGTCTTCTGTGTAATCTTCTAAAATACAATCACAATATTTTTCATATAAATAGCCATTTCCTGTTCCTCTAGCACGTAAATCTGGAATGGTAATAAACTCTTTCAAAAGACTTCGACGAGCATTTTTGATTCCGTTGTATGGACGAGTTTTTTGATAGGTTTCCAAAAAGTCAGTTGCTTGCAAGACCAAAATATGGCGCAAAGCCTGTGTCGTATCTGCATTTTCTGGGCGATTGTAAGGTGGCGTAAGTGGCAAACGCTGAAAAGGAACATAATAAAAAGCATCTACAATAAGATTTGAAGCAGCCGTTGCAATGCCTTCTTTGAGATTAAAAACATCTTTAAAATTGCCTATTCCTTCCGAAATGAGTTTGTTTTTGTCTGATTCTGACAGATTTCTATAATTTTCTAAGGCTTGAGAAGCCAAATTATAAGCGTATTTTAGAGTATCGTGTTGAGATTGAAAGTTTTTGAAACGCAAATCTTCGGTTTTGGTTTCGACGACTTTATTTGAGTTGTGAAGTAAAAGCGTAGCATACGCACGATTATAAAGCAAAGCTGTATTTTGAGGTTCTTTTATTAATAATTCATCAAAAATAGAAATTGCCTTTGGGTAATTTTTGGATTGAAGATTTTGTAATCCTTCTTTTAGCGTATTTTGAGAAAATACGAGAGGTTGGAAAAATAAGCAGAAAGAAAATACAAGTAAAAAAAAACGCATATAGATTTTGTGTTTTAGATGATTCTGTTTTGTAGAACACTATGATAAATTACTCAAAATTAATGCTAGTTGTTTAGAAATTTACTCAGATAAATACTCACTAACAGCCCAACCTTTTTGACTCTTATATTCTATTTGATACCATTCAAAATTTAGACTATCTTTTTTCTGCATACCTTTTACTTTTTCTTTGTAAGGTATAGTTTCTATAATTGTGCTATCATCTAGGCTTATTGAACTTCTTAAATGTAGTCCCTTCTTTGCTGTTACAGTTAATTCAAATTCTTCTTTTGAATTATTGCCACTCTCCATGATAGTAGAAATAAAAAATACTATTACCCCTGCGCCAAGTATTGCTAAAGCATGTAGCCACATACGAAACATATTTGACATTCTATTACTAAATTTTTCTGGACGAACATTGTTTTTATATCCTGTTTTATATCTCCTATCTCTTTTACTTCCTGATAATAGTGTAAAAAATGAAAGCAGAAAAACTAAGAACGAACAAATAAATAAACCATATGCTACATATTCCATGCTATTAAATTTAAGTTAATGTTTATAATTTAAATATAATAAAATTTGATTTAAACTTCCCCACTCTGACGTAAGGTTCTACCTTGTGTCTATCGTTTCTGCAAGCATATGCTTGCGAAGTTACAAGTACAAGATAGAATCTTGCACTAGAAAAAACTAAAACTCTACTTTTCTGTAAATATAAGTAAATGGAATTTTTAAGTCTAAAGTAGGAAAATATAGCTTTTTTCTATTCCTGTGATGGTTTCGATTTGCCATAAGGATTTATTGGGGTCTTGTTTTTCTAGCTTCATTCTTCTATATATTTCTAGTTGTGGCTTGTCCTGTAAAATCAAAACATAATATTCTAAACTAGGAATTTGTTTGTACAAACTAAACTTATCTTCTCTATCTAATTCTTCTGTTGATTTTGATAAAACTTCAATGATAATTATTGGATTTGTAATGCCATGATTTTTGTGTTCTGATTCTTCTACTTCTCCACAAACGACCATTGCATCAGGATATAAATACTTTTTTTTATCTTGAAAAGCTAGTTTTGTATCGCTATTGAAAACTTCACAGCTGCCTCCTTTTTCATCTAATAATGACCAAAACTTTCCAAATATATTTCCACTAATCCTTGAATGATTGATTGTTCCTCCAGCCATAGCAATAACAAAACCATCGTGATATTCATATTTTTGGTCATTTTCTCTCTCTAAATTGATATATTCTTGAAAAGTTAGTTTTTGTGGTTTTTGGTCTTCTTTTGGTAATCCCATTATTTTATAAGTTTTAGTTGTTTCCTTTTAACTAAAGATACGAAATTATTGAGTTTTATGTTGAAGAAAAATAATCTGCGTATTCTCTTTGCAAATAAAAAAATAAAGTCTTACCTTTGCACTTCATTTTTTTTACACTATTAACTGATTTGGTATGAGAAATTACGAAGTAACATTTATTCTCACGCCCGTATTGTCCGAGAGTCAGTTGGAAGAAATTAGCGATAAGTTCTACAACTACTTGACAAATAACGGTGCTAACATTTACAATCGTGAGAACTGGGGTTTGAAAAAACTCGCTTATCCGATGCAAAAGAAACATAGTGGACATTATCACTACTTTGAATTCGAAGCTGATCCACAACTTTTAAAAGGTTTGGAAACAGAATTTCGTCGTGAAGAACGTGTAATGCGCCATTTAGTGGTAGCTCTTGACAAGCATTCTATGCTTTTTAATGAGCGTCGTCGTAATGGAGAGTTTAATAAAAAGAAAGAAACTCCTAAAGAAGAAGAAGGTAAAAAGAAATAATTTTTCTATCGCTTTCTCAAACTAATTTCCTTTTTTTTACAAAAAAACTATTCATAGATTATGCCTTTAATCAACGAACCAATCCACAGCTCAAGACAAGAGCGTCGCAAAAAATATTGTCGTTTCAAAAAATCAGGTATCAAGTATGTTGATTACAAAGATGCTGAGTTTTTGAAAAAATTCTTAAACGACCAAGGTAAAGTATTACCTCGTCGTATTACAGGTAACAGTCTCAAATTCCAACGTAAAGTAGCGCAAGCTGTTAAGCGTGCTAGACACTTAGGTCTATTGGCATTTGTTGATGACAACGGAAAATAAGCCTGCCTTCTTTCCTATTTTATTTATTCATTCCCAAAACCTATAATTCAAAAATAGACTATGGATATTATCTTAAAACAAGGCGTTAAAGGCTTAGGAGATAAAAACGATATCGTAACTGTAAAACCGGGTTATGCTCGTAATTATCTTATTCCACAAGGACTTGCAATGGTAGCATCAGCTTCTAACCGTAAATCGGTAGCCGAAACACAACGCCAGCAAGCTCGTAAGCTCGCCAAACATAAAGAAGATGCTCAAGAATTGGGCAGCCAATTAGAAGCCGTAACTTTAGAAATTCGTACTAAAGCAGGTGAATCTGGCAAAATCTTCGGTGCAGTTACTCCTATTCAGCTTGCAGAAGCTCTTAAAGAAAAAGGTTTTGAAGTTGATCGTAGAAATATCACGATGCCAAACGACCTCAAAATGCTTGGAGAATATACAATCTCTGTTTATCTTCACAAAGAAGTACAACCAGAAATTAAATTAAACGTAATCGAAGAATAATCTATTCTCTTTTGCTTTAAAAAAAATAAAAAAGTCTCTTCATTCACAAAGAATAAAGAGACTTTTTTGTGTTTAAAAAGGAATTGTTTTTTCTATTTTTACTGTAAAAAAACTTTTCATAAGTATCAGTATTTTATTTATCAAAAAATGAAACATCTAGCTTTCTTACTTCTCTTGCTGACTCTATTTGTTTCTTGTAAAAACAAAACAAATTCTGTTTCGGCACAAAAACCAGTAAATCCAACAAAATGGCTTTCTCAAATCAAAAATGAAAAAGCCAAAAAACGAACTATTGATGTTCTTGAAAAAATATATATTTCTATGGCTTATTCTGTTGCTGAAAAGGATAGTTTGTCAGAAATGCAAGTGAAATTGGCTAATTGTGAAGTAGATATTAAAATGTTTAATGGCTGGAAAGCAGAAACTTATCGTGATATAAGTGAGGGAAGAAGTAGAACATATCATTTACTTTCATTTTATAGAAAAGATACGGCTGTTTTTAAAGCAGCTTTAAATGTAATTGTAGATACAAGTTTTTTATATATAGGCGAAAAATCTTATCCTAGTTATTACTATAAAGGAAGACATAATAATCCTGAAAAACTTTCTACAATTACACCTTCAAAAGAATTGCTAGATAAGGAACAAGAAATTATATCATTATTAGATTCTAGTAGAAATATAAAATTAGATGATTCTGATGAAAAAGAAAAACAACAGGAAAAAATTAGAAAATTAGCTTCTGAAAAATTATTTCAGCTTCTTAAAGAGCCTATTGCTTATGATTATGTTCTTCCAAAATTAGATAGAAAACTCCATATTTTATATTCTCCAAATAAACGATTTAGAATATTCTATTTTCCAATGTATGACTTAAGTGAAGGAGGAGATAATATTGATGTATATATTCAATATCGTGAATCTGAAAATAGTAAATTGATTGTTGATAAAATAGAATGTAGAGAAGTAAACGAACATAATTATTAGACTTTAAAACGTAAATTTTATTATATTAGCGGTCATTTTATCCTTACTTTATGATTGATTTACCTAACTTACGTAAAAAAGAAAAGCCTTTTATGGCTCTTACTAGCTTGACTATCAAAGAGTTTGATGAGTTATTAGCTACTTTTTCTCCACTTTGGGAAAAACATTATATGTATTATGACCTCAAAGGAAAGGCTAGAAATAAGCCCACCTTCCGAGAACACGCAAAAATACAACTAAAAGGTAGTGAAATGAAACTTTTTTTTATCCTTTACTACTTGAAAAACAACCCTTTACAGGAATCTTTAGCTCTTACTTTTGATGTTTCTCAAGGAAAAGTTAATCAATGGATTAACAGCCTTCTTCCCATTTTAAAAGAAAGTTTAAGAAAAATTAATGTATTGCCTGCAAGAAATGAATCGGAATGGACAATAAAACTTGCAGATCGTGTTGAAGAAGCAGGTAAAGCCTTAGAGTTATGGGTAGATGGAAGCGAACGTGAAATTCCTCGTCCCTCCGATTACAAAGCTCAAAAAGAAGTATATAGTGGAAAAAAAAAAGCACACTATAAAAAATACTTTAGTTACAGATAAACATCAAGAGGTAGTTTTTTTAGGAGATACAGAAACAGGAAAAGTACACGATAAACGTTTATTAGAAGAAGATGATATTACCTTTCCTGAGGGAACTATTCTTCATCAAGATACTGGTTATCAAGGTCATAGACCTAAAGGTGTCCTTATTGAGCAACCCAAAAAAAAGCCTAGAGGAAAAGAATTATCGGAGCAGGACAAGGCTGAAAATAGTAAAAAGTCTAGTCGTAGAGTACGTGCAGAACACAGCATAGCAGGAGTAAAAAGACTTAGAATTGTCTTAGATGAAATCCGATTGTGGGGAGAAGAGGTAAGAGACCAAGTCATGGAAATTGCGTGTGGTATTCATAATTTAAGGGTAAAGACAAGAATAACCTATCAAAAATTATCGTAATAAAGTCTATTGTAATCCAGTATTTCCTAAACAGGTTTTTCAAGTAGAAAAAAATGGAAACCCAGTTTTTATTATTTTACATGAGCGTAATGGTGAAATGGGAGGAGAAAGATATGGCATTCTTCAAGCGATTGAAATAAAAGATAATAAAGCCATTCCTTGTAAAGATTGTATAGAAGGAGAAGAACTAAAAGTTTATCATAGAGATACAAAGATGGGTTCTTTTCCTATTTTTGATGAGAAAAAACAACGTTTGTATCTTATTTCTTATCCATTAGTACCACCAAATAATAGTATAAACATTAGAAAAAAATACGTTTTGCAATGGAATGGACAACAACTCGTTTCTATTCCATTAAAATTATATTGTGAAGAATAAAAAAATAATTTTTGTTATTTGTAGGTCAAAGGCTTGCCTTTGACTATTATATTTTGAAAAATGAACGAAGAACTATACATGCAACGTGCCTTACAACTTGCCGAAAAAGGCAAAGGTTCTGTAAGTCCAAATCCGTTGGTCGGTTGTGTAATTGTAGCCAAAAACCGAATTATTGGAGAAGGCTATCATCAAAAATATGGAGAAGCACATGCAGAAGTAAATGCGCTTAATAGCATTTCAGAAGAAGACAAATATTTACTCAAAGAAGCGACTGTTTATGTTACTTTAGAACCTTGTAGTCATTTTGGAAAAACGCCTCCTTGTGCTGATGCACTCATTAAAGCAAAAGTCAAAAAAGTAGTTGTTGCCACACTTGACCCAAATCCGTTAGTTGCTCAAAATGATGCAGGAAGAGGAATCCAAAAACTAAAAAATTCAGGAATTGAAGTTGTGGTAGGAATCTGTGAGCAGGAAGCAAAGTATCAAAATAGACGTTTTATGACTGCTTTTCTGAAAAAATGTCCGTATATTATTTTGAAGTGGGCGCAAACGGCAGATGGATTTATTGCACGAAAAGATGGTACTTCAAAATGGATTAGCAATGCTGTTTCTAGAAAATTGGTGCATAAATGGAGAAGCGAAGAAGATGGAATTCTGGTAGGGAAAAATACCGTTTTGCAAGACAATCCAAAGTTAAATGTAAGAGAATGGACAGGCAAAAATCCGACACGAATTATCTTAGCAGGAAATGGTTTTGATGAGTTGAACTCTAGCTTTTCGGTTTTTGATGATTCGCAGCCTACAATTTTTTATGCTTATTCTGATAATGATAAGTTTGATAACTCAAAAAAGACTACTTTTGTAAATAAATTTTTACAAACAGAACTCATAGAACTAAGTCAAGCTAATTTTTGGCAAGAGTTATTTGAAGATTTGCACCGTAAAAATATTCATTCTGTTTTTATAGAAGGAGGAAGTAATATTTTACATTCCTTGATAGAAAATGGATTTTATGATGAAATCCGTCGTTTTACAGCTCCAAATGTATTCTTTAATGAAGGATTTGAAGCTCCAAAACTTTCTATTTTGCCTATAAAAACAGAAATAATAGAAGACAATAAACTTGAAATTTTTATAAAAAACCTATAACGTTTTCAGAAACCTTATAGGTTTGGCAAAAAGCAACCTATTAAAATGATTCTTTCAGATAAAGAAATACTAACAGAAATTGAAAAAGGGACTATTTTAGTTGAGCCTTTTGATAGAGAATGTTTGGGTACAAACTCTTACGACGTACATTTGGGTAAGTTTTTGGCTACCTATCAAGACGAAATTTTAGATGCCAAGGCACATAATAAAATTACCACTTTTGAGATTCCAGAAGAAGGTTTTGTTCTTCAACCGAATACGCTTTATTTGGGAGTAACAGAAGAATATACCGAAACAATGGCTCACGTTCCTTTTTTGGAAGGAAAATCTAGCGTAGGCAGATTGGGAATTGATATTCATGCAACGGCAGGAAAAGGCGATGTCGGTTTTTGTAATGCGTGGACATTAGAAATTTCGGTTACGCAAGCTGTTCGTATTTATGCAGGAATGCCGATTGGTCAGCTTATTTACTTCAAAGTGGATGGACAAATTGAAAGACCTTACAACAAAAAGAATTCTGCTAAGTACAACGAAAGAAGTACAAAACCAGTAGAATCGATGATGTGGAAAAATAAATTTTAGTTTTTAACAACAAATCAAAGGCTTCTTGCGTTTGGTAGGAAAATTTTGAATCATTTTTTAATAAAAAATATATAATACAAACCTAGCGTTTTACCATAACTCTTTTACAATTTCTAATTAGTTTACTGTATTGAGTTTAAAGTAATTCGTAATTGAATCTAAAACCTATGCAAAACGAAGGATATTCAGCAGAAGCTATCAAAACTATTAGAGATAAAGCTCTAAAAGAAGGACGTGATTTTGTAATCAATGAAGACATTGAACGCACTTCCGAATCAGTTTGTTTTTATTTTATTGGAGAGTATAAAGGCAACGCCGTTATATTTGATGCATGTTTGTTTGCATTACGTGTTGAGTACGAAATGCAGGTTTTTGCTCTTGCAGAAGAACGTGTAGCTGATACATTTCCAGATTTTCATTTAGAATCTGAAATGGAAGATGAAGAGTCTGAGTCTATGGAGTACTTTGATGAAAAAGTAGCCGAAATTGAAGAGAATCAAGAAATACAAGTAAGTGAATACATTGATTTTGACGAAGCAGTCGAATACGGTGTAGGCTTAGATGTTTGCTTGAAAGTAAAAGAAGTAACTGATGATACAGTAGCTAAATTTATTTCTAGTTTCAACAAAGGAACTTTCAAATTAGATCCAAAAGATTATACTTTCAAATTGGAAGAGTTTGGAGAGTAAAAAAGTATAACAGACTACCTAGTCTGTTGTGTCTGTTTCTAAAATTTAAAAACCTATCACTTTAACTTAAAATGATAGGTTTTTTGATTCTAAAGAGAGTTTAATTTTTCTGATTTTTTCTCTTCAAAATCTTTCTCTAAAACGGCTGCAATTTCTTCTGCATGAGCAATAGCTTTTCCTTTACAAACTAATATTAATCGCATTCCTTCAGAATCTTGACGAAATTTATAAGAAATATCTTGAAAGGTTTCTTTTTCTAATTGAGTTCCTTTTTCAAGAAGTGCAATTAAATTTCCACTTACATCAAATCCAAACTTCATGTTTTCTTCAGATGTAGGAAGAAAATCCAAATTACCTATTGTCCTTTCATTACTAATTGCGCCTAGTTCTATTTCAAATTTAACTTTATCCTTTTCTTCTTTATCCTTATTTTTAGAGCTGCAAGAACAAATTAAAAAAACAGACAGTACTAATAGAGCAAAATGATTTGTAAAATACATAAAATAAAAATTTAGAATTAAAGAAAATATTCCTAAAATTATAATTTTAAAAGCCATTTTTTACAAAAAAATCAAATTGATTCAATTATAAAAAATGGCTTTAGGTAGATAGTAATAAGTGAAATTTATCTTTATAACTCTTCTTCGCCTTCTGTTGCTTGTTGTATCAGTTTAGTTTCATTGGTAGCTGCAATTTTGAAAGGTTGAGCTTGTACATTTGCAAATGCTCTACGTGCAATATCTAATTTTCCTCCATTGCGATAAACTAATCCTAATAAAAACATACAACGAGAATGTTCAACAGGGTCTCTCATTTGAGCAAGAGCCTTTTGAAGTGCATCGGCAGCTTCTTGGTGTTTATGAAGATGAAAAAGACTAAGTCCGTTTAGATAAAGCAAATTTTTGTTTGCTGAATTAAATGTTAAGCCATTTTTTGTTGCTTGTAGTGCATTTTCATAGTTGTTTTTAGAAAGTTCTAAGCGTGCAATTTCTTCATAAATCTGTGCGCTACGTTTCAAATCTTTTTCAAATTTTGCCGATTTATAATAAAGCTCTAGTGTTTTATCTACGTTGTCTGTAGCCTTACTATCTTGCAAGTTAGCAAGTGTAAAATAAGCACTCGCATTATTAGGGTCTATTTTTAAGGCTTTTTGTGCGTAAGCTTGAGCTTCATTAAATTGACGAACTTCTACATACGCTTCTGCCAAATACGCATAACGAGCAGGAGAAAACTCTTCAATTTTATTTTTAAAGTTTCCATACTTTGCTTTTGACCATGTTTTGAAAGCCTCTTCAAAATTATCTAAATGGTAATAAGCATAGCCCATTTGATAGTAATAGCGAGCATTTTCGCTAGGATGCAAGGTTGCTATTTTTGGCTCAACAGTTTTGATAGCCTCAACAGCCTCTCTATATTTACCTAGATAATTAGCTACTTGGGACTCTAAATAATAAAGTTCAAGATTTTCAGGAAATTCAGTTTTTGTAACTTTAATTTTTTCAAATGCTGTTGTCCAGTTTTTTTCAGCTAAGTTTTGTTTGATTACAAAAAAACGATAAAACTGTTTTTTATCCGTTTCTTTTTCGTAACGTGCTGCAATATCATAGAGTTGAGCTGCTTTTGCATTATCGTTTTGGTCTGCATAAATTTTAGCAAGTAAAGCATAAGCAGGTGAATAATTACTATTCAGACGAATAACATAACTAAGTGATTGTGCAGCCTCTTTTGGTTTTTTGAGTTGGTATTCACATTGTGCTTTTGAAAAAATGTAAAGATGATTGCGTGGCTCTCTCTGTACAGCTTTGTCGTACTCTTGTAAAGCCAAATCATAACGAGCTTGTTGTTTGTGGCGTTCGCCGTTAGCGAACCAATCTAAACCTTCGTGTTGGGCATAAACGAAGTTGGTAAAGTTAGCAAAACTAAAGACGCTACCCAAGATAATAAGTGTAAAGTAAATCGTCTTTTTCATATATTTATTGGTTTTTTATTAAAACGTTAGTAGTAGTATTTTATATAGGTGTTTGTTTGAAATTAAGGATAGTTAAAGTCTTTACTTTGTTAAACGAGAAAATGCCAACAAAAGGTTACTTAATACATACTTTTTTTAGCGAAGGAGATACTATTTTTGCCAATTATTTGATACTTCTAATAAATGTCTTTTTATTGTTTTATAAAAACTTTGAATACTTCAATTAAAGTCAATAGTTTAATGATTTAAAATCTTCACAAATGGCTTTAATTACTTGAAAAATAGAGATTTACTCTATAAAATTTGACAAAAAAAATATGCACTATTTTTAGATAGTACATACTTTTCCTTAAGGAATTTTAAATTTTTACATGAGTATTTCGTCTTATAGACTTTCTAATTCTTCTCTAATATTTTCTCTTGCTTGCTCTTCTAGCTGTTCTTTGAAAAATGAAGTTTGGTAGATGGTAGATCTGTCTAAAAAATTTTTCAAAACAAGTTTTCTTCCTCGTTTGTATAAAAAGTTTGGTACATAGCCAAATTCTTCCCTTACTTGCTCAGAATAGTTTTGATATACTGTTTTTGATTGACCTAAAATAGCCAAATCTAAATCTAAAAGTACTTGTAAATCTCTATCTGATGTTTTAGAATGATTTTTTGTAGCTTCTATATAATTCATTACTTTTCTTACTCTTTCGATAGGTAAATAGAGTGATAATTGTTCTTGAAAAAATTTTGCGCTTCTACTTTCGTTATCTTTTCGGAGTGGTACATAAATAGCATCATGAAACCAAATTGCCAATTCGATAGAAAGTGTATCATTTATTTCTTCTGGATAATTATACAAACCCTTAATCATTGCTTTTATATGCTCCCAGTTGTGATAATAACGAGTATTTTCTTTGTATTGAATGCCTAAAAGTGTAAAAATCTCTACATCTTTATCTTTAGGTAATGAAAAATTTGCTATTGTATCTAACCAACTTACTAATAAAAAATTAGCACCTTCAAAGTTGTTTTTTGTTACTTTTGTATTCGAATCCATAATTTTGCTTTGGAAGAAAACGATTTGGACTAGTTTTCTAGAATATACTTTACAAAGATAATTTCTAAGTATCTTTTTTTATTTATGTTTCTCTTCGTTCGTTTAGAAAAAATTATACTCATTTTAATAAAGACAAGTTAATAAGTAATCAGCTATGTACAAAATACAATTTGCATTAAAAAAGATATTTCTCTCTTCTCTCTTTTCTATATCTATTCTTAGTTTCATTTTTATATCTATCTCAACGATAAGTTTTGCTCAAAACTCTAGCTTAGATTTTGAGGAGACAGAGTTTGATTTTGGAAAAATAGAATTTCAAGATACACTTGTTCATCGTTTTTATTTCAATAATAGTTCTGAAGATGAAATCAAAATACTAGAAATTTCAACGGATTGTGCATGCAGTTTTTCGAACGAAAATACAGAAACAACTATAAAAAAAGATGAACGTAGTTTTGTAGAATTGGTGTTTTTGCCCTACAATTATGGCACTTTTGTTAAAGTTTTTACAGTAAAGACAGACAAAGCAGGGACACAAACTTTAATGTTAAAAGGACAGTTGCAACCTGTTTTGGACAAAGAAAGAGATTTTAAATATGCCTTAGAAAAAACACCAAAAATACGTACACGTACTAGATATTTGCATTTTGGAAATCTATTAAATAAAGTTCCGATTACGAAAAAATTTGAATTTTATAATTCAAGTAAAGAAGATTTTATTTTTACAGGAAAAATGGAACTACCAAATTATTTGCAAGTACGTTTTGATTCTACTCATATTCTGAAAGCAGGAGAAACGAGTGCTATTTACGTGATTTATGACCCTCTTCTCAAAAATGATTTTGGTTATTTAGAAGATTCTGTACTGCTTTTTGGAGAGCAAAACAAAAAAAATACAAAGCTAGAGTTCAAAGTAACAGCCAATATAGAAGAACATTTTCCTACATTGGATGCTGAGATGTTAGAAGCCTACCCCGAGTTAAAAATTGAAGATGACTATATCAACTTAGGAAGTCATTATCTCAAAAATTTAGAAGGAAAGGATTCTTTAGAAGCTACCTTTGTGTTAAAAAATGAAAGTAATATGCCTTTGAGAGTGCATAGAATAATAGAAGGATATGGTTGTAAATTGATTACAGAAAAGTCAGAATGGAATGAAATTTCACCTCACAGCAACGCCATTGTCAAAGTTGTTTTTCAATCGCCAGAAGATAAAGGAACATATATTCGTTCGCTAACTGTAATTTGTAATGACCCTAGAAAACCTATTCGAACAATGAAAATACAGGCTATTTTGAGATAAGTTAGTTCATTCTTTAGAATGAGAAACTGTATAGTTTTTCATTTTATCAACCATCCTTTTCATAGATTGGTTGATAGAAATAGTTGATTCTGCTAAGTCTTGAACTTCATTTTTAGAACACCATTTGATAGCCAAAATTTCTTTATTTTGAGGAGTTAATTTTTCATTTTCATCAACTTCTATTATCAAACGAATATCAAAATGTAAGTGTTCTGCAATTTCTCTTTTTTGAGGAATGGTATGAATATCAATATCATAAATACTAGAAGAAAGTAGTTTTAAATTTTTAAGACCACTTTCTTCTTTTATTTCTCTCAAAATAGTTTCTTCAATCGTTTGATCACTATTTTCTATATGTCCACCAATTTGTAGCCATTTATTGAGTTTTTTGTGATGAATCAAAAGTACCTTTGTATGCTCTTTATTGACTACCCAAGCCGAACCTGTAAGTTGTCCAGTTAGATTAGAACGTAAAGCAAAGTCATCATTTTGTTCTAAAAAATCAATCATTTGCTTACGAAATTCTATTTCTTCAGAAAATGAAGTTTTATAATCTTGTAGTAAATCTAAAATGGGTTGTTTGTTCATTCTAAAAAAAGTATTGGAAGTTAATTGATAACTATTTATTACTGTTTAAAAACGGTCAAGTTCTCTTTTTGCATCTTTTGCTTTCAAATCTTGGCGTTTGTCATATAGTTTTTTACCTTTTCCAAGTACAACTTCTATTTTTGCAAGCCCTCTATCATTGACATATACTTTTGTTGGAATGATTGTCAGACCGACATCTTGTGCATCGTATTGAAGTTTTTTGAGTTCTTTTCGCTTCAAAAGTAATTTTCTATCTGCTTTTTCTTCGTGGTTATGAATATTTCCTTTATCATACTGTGCAATATGTAGATTACGAAGAAATAATTCATTTCCAATAAACAAACAGAAAGCATCACTTATCGTAACTTTTCCCATTCGGATAGACTTGATTTCAGTTCCCTGTAAAACTACACCAGCTTGATAAATATCTATAAAATGATATTCGTGAGAAGCCTTACGATTTCTGATACTGACTGACTTTTGGATTTCTTTTTTCTTACCTGACATATTTTTTTTTATTTTTTAGTGAGTGTATTTATCTTAAACTTATTTTAGTTCTTATAAGTTCGAACTATTTTTTACGTACATAATTTAACAAAATTACAAATTTAAAAACAGAGTTAATTTATTTGGATCTTCGACACCTTTCACTACAGTATTTTACTTCATCCCATACTTTCTTCCATTTTTTGCGCCAAGTAAAGGGTTTTTGACAAACAATACATATTTTTTGTGGTAAATCTGATTTTTTGATGTGTTTGCTCATTCTAATTTATTTCTATAAAAAATAATCAATTTAGATTCTTCCTCAAAACAACTTAGCTTTACTTATTGTTCGGAATAGGTATTTCAAACAAAATACTTCATTTTTAATTTGTAATTGTATTTTAAACCCTACTACAAAATGATATTCTCAAAAAATTATCTCTTTTTATCGCTTATTGCTCTTTTTACAGGGTTAGGCTCTTATTTTGTTTTTTCAGATTCAGAAAATGAAAATAAAGCATGCTGTGCTGTTGATGAGTTTGCTAAGTTTACAAATGATAAAGAATTTGTAAACAAACATCCCAATCCGATTGCTTTTGATTTTACTCCTCAGTATGGAGAAATGTCGGAAATAGCTGTAGAAGATGGAGAAGTTGCTAACGTTTTTATGGTAAAACCTAATAAACCAACAGGAAAATACTTATTTGTTTTTCACGAATGGTGGGGACTAAATGACTATGTGAAAAAGGAAGTTGAAAAGTATTACCAAGATTTTGGAAAAAAAGTCAATGTAATAGCTATTGATTTGTATGATGGAAATGTAGCAACAACACGAGAAGATGCACAAAAATACATGCAAGGAATGGATAATGCTCGTGCTACTGCAATCATTGAGGCTGTAACTAAATATGCAAAAGTGAAAGCGATAGAAGAAGCTAGTCAGCCATTACAGATTGCTACAATTGGTTGGTGTTTTGGTGGGGGTTGGTCACTACAAGGTTCGATTATTTCCAATGAATATACAAAAGCAACGGTTATGTATTATGGAATGCCTGAAAAAGATATGGAAAGAATAAAGACTATTAAATCTCCTGTTTTGGGAATCTATGCTAACAAAGACAAATGGATTACGCCACAAGTAATGAAAGAATTTGAAAAATCAATGAAAGAAGCTGATAAAACAATTACTATTTTGGGATATGAAGCTGACCACGCTTTTGCAAATCCAAGTTCTCCAGCTTATAATGAAACGGCAGCCAAAGAAGCTCGTAAGAAAACAGTTAAGTTTTTGAAAAAGAATTGGTATTAAATATTCAATTACGAATTACTGTTGTTGGTGTAGCTATCAAAAGCACCAACAACAGCATTTTTCTTTTTTAGAAGAAAAACCTGTTTAATATGTCATTGATTAATAGTAAGTTTTAATTATACTACTTCTAGGTTTTATTAGATAATTTATAGATTAATAAGTATGTTTGTATCTTTTTAGGCTATATTATTAGGCTGATTTATTTAAAATAGAGAAGTTGCTTTAAGAATAGAGAAAAATTCTTCAGAGGAACATATTTATTCTTCAACAACTTCAGAATATAAAAAAAAAGACATTTTCTATGAAAAGGATTTTAATAACTGGAGGTTTTGGAAAAATAGCTAAACACTTCGTACAAAACTATGATAAAAAGTATCAAATAACTGTTATGGATATTATGACAGATGATGTTACTTTTACAAACAAAGTACGAGTGGAAAAAGCTGACTTAATGGATTTTTCTTCCTGTTTAAGGATATGTGAAGGAATGGATACAGTTATTCATCTAGCAGGAATAGTCGATCCAATTTCAGACTCAGATGAGATTTTGGAAACAAACATCAAAACAACGCAAAATATATTCAAAGCTGCTGCAAAAGCCAAGTGCAAAAGGTTGATTTTTGCAAGTAGTGCTCAAACTATTGAGGGATATCCAACTGATATTCAAATAAACAAAGATATGCTTGTAAAGCCTAAAAATATTTATGGTGTTTCTAAGTGTTTTGGTGAGGCTTTAGCTGCTTATTATTCTGTTACTACTACCATATCTACAATCTGTTTGCGTATTGGAGCGTATGAGTTTCCTAAAGATTTTTCTGAAATGAATGCAAGAGACTTAAGTGCGTTTTTGCATCCTGATGATTTTAATCAATTATTGGTTGGGTGTATAGAAACTGAAAATATTAAACATGAAGTGCTAAATGCTATTTCAAATAATAGATACAAACGAATGGACATAACAGAATCTATAAGTAAGGTAGGCTACAATCCCAAAGCAGATGCTTTTGAGCTATTTAAATTAGCAGTAGAATAAAAAAATTGTTTTATTACTCTCATTTATGAGTAAATGAGAGTTTTTTGTCTAGTAAGTAACTGGGCAAAATTATTTATAGGTTAATGAAATCTGTCTGACACCTCAAAGGTGTCTTGACAGTTTAAGTTTCCATTTTCTAATTCTTTTTTAGATATGTTTTATTTTGCTCAGTTACTTAATAGCAATTACTTACCACTCTTAAAAATCGTAAAACGAGTTCCTACTTGCCAGCCATAAGCCTGTGAAGAAAAAGTAACTCCATTTTCATTTATGAGTGAAGAAAGCGAGGATTTATAAGTTCCCCCTCCCCAAAGTGTCCAACGGTTCGTAATGTGATAATTAACTCCTGCTTGTGTCCAAACTTGTGTATTTGTAGTTCTGTGAGTTCCTATTGCGTAAGTAAAGTCAGGGTCAGCACTTGTATAAGAATAACTATTCAAAAACTCTATTGCTGTTCCGAGCTGTGCAAAACCACTAAATTTTTTAGCTCTACTTTCTCCAATCTGATACCCAATAGCTATTGGAATTTGTATCCATTCGTATTTTACTTCTACTTGATTATTTGGAAATTCTCTCAAGTTTATTGGAGCTGTTAAATCTACATTAATACGAACATAATTAGTAGAACCAAAAGAATAATTAGCTTTTCCCATTCCTAAGCCAGTATTCAAGCTCCAACGTTTATTTTTTCCAAAGGCTAAAGCAACATCAAAACCTGTTTGTTGATATGTTCCTTGAATATTCATTTGTGGAAGTGTATCAGCCAAATTCGAACTATATGCCTCAATAACTGTAAGTCCAGAATAAAGAGAATCTCTTCTAAAACTAGGTTTATAAATTCCTTGTGTGTGATTGATACCAACAGTAAGAGCAATCCCAGAAGGTTTTTTTGAATCTTCGGCTGGGTTTTTACTATTTTGGTTGTTTGCAACAGTTTCGTTTGTGCTATCTATTTTTATTAATAGTTCTTCTTGTTCAAAATAAGGATTTCCAATAGGTAAATATTTTGACCAATCAATTTCTTTAAAGTCAATTAAGACTAAATCTGTGTTTGTTTCTATAATAGTTTCATCAGAGTTACTATCTGTTTGTAAATCTATATTTTTATCTTTTTTGTTCTTGTCTTTGGTATTTAGAATAATAGAAATGGCTACATCAGAATTTTTATCTGTATTGGTTGTAGGGTTATTGTCTATTGAAGGAACATTTTTATCAGAAGTATCTGCATTAGAAAAATTAGAGTTAGAACTTTTTGTATCAGAATTATTCAGTTTATTTTCTTGAACTGAATTTGATATTGTATTATTTAATTCTGTATTGTTTTCTATATTATTTATGCCATTTTGAGTATTTTCAATTTTATCAGAATTAACAACATCATTGTTTGAAGATGTATTTGTATCTTCATAAAACATCGTAAACCAAAACATAACCACCAAAAGAAGAGCTGCCACAAGTCCAGAAGTCCAGTAAAATAAAGGACGTTTGTACCAAGGCTTTGCATCCAAAGCTGCATCTATTTGTTCCCATAAGTGAGCAGGTGGTGTAAATTGGGCATTTTCGAACTTATTCTTAAATTGCTCTTCCAACTGCTTTCGGTTATTATTTCCGATGTTGTTCATAGCTTTCATCTTCTTTCAAGAGCATTTCTTGTAATTGCGCTCTTGCTCGTGCGTACTGTGATTTCGATGTTCCTACGCTGATTCCTAATAGCTCTGCAATTTCTTTGTGTTTGTAGCCTTCAATAGCATACAAACTAAAAACTTGCTGAAAACCATCAGGCAGCCTACGAATGATTTGCAAAAGCTCTTCTAAGTCAAATTGGTCTAAAATTATATTTTCTTCCGAATTATAATTTATATCACTTACTTCTTCTTTGAAGGCTTTATCATATTTGCTTCTTCCTGATTTGAGTGCCTGATTGATAACAATCCTACGAATCCAAAACTCTATCGGACAATCCTGTGCAAAACTTTCAATATGTTTAAAAACATTGATAAAAGATTCTTGCAAAATATCATCAGCTTCTAGTGTCGTTTTGGCATAACGCATTGCGATAGCATACATCTTGGGAGCAAACTGTTCGTATAAAGAACGTTGCGCCAGACGTTTGCCCTTAATGCAATCATTGATAAGTTGAGTTTCGTCAGAAGAGGGAATATAAGAAGTACGAGTTTCTTGGTTCGTATTATCTGTATCTATTTCTTCTTCATCTTCAGCTTTTTCAATTGATTGACTTCCGTTATATGCAGAAATGTTTGACATAAAAGGAAATTCACTCATATAGAAGACCCACAGTTGTTGTAAAATGGTTGCACGAAAAAAATAAAAAGCCAAAATAAATTAGCTTACTTAAGCTTCAAGTAGTTTTTTCTTTAAAAAATTATATTTTAGATTCAAATTAAAATTACCTATTTCAGCTTTATTGTCATACAAAATCTAACTTTGTTTAGCTTATTAGTATGTGTAAATTGCTGATTATCAATGCAATAATGAGTTTTTGTGGATTTTTACTTTAAAAAATTTAATTATAATTAGAAATTAACTCATTTATTGTACGAAGATAGAGTTAAAAGTGCAGCAAAATATCACAAAAAAATAAAATTAATTTGTTAGTAATCTAAAAAGAGTTTAATTATTTAGATAAGGATAAATATCGTAAAAATAATAGTTGAGTAGTAGTAGAACACAAAAATACAAAAAATAACTTGATTTGTAAGTTTCCATAAAAAAAACCAATATTTTTTTATCTTGTATAAAAAAATATTGGTTTGCTGTTTATATAAAGCAAGAAAATGAATAAACTATTGAGCTACTTCAAACGAAACAGAAGTAATTTCTACTCCATTATTATCACTAGAGTGCATTCTGAAGTCATATTTTCCTTCTTTTGTAGGAGACATAAATTCTATAACACCATTTTCTTGATTATCAAAATATTTGTAAGAAACATCGTGCATGTCGTTTCTAGATTCATCGCCATGCTCTATTTCAGATGGAATAATTCCAATCCAAGGGCGTTTGTCTAATTTCTGACTTACCTTAAAAGTAAGCATAATTTTTTCACCAGGTGTAAACGTAGTTCTTTCCAAACTAAGTTCGCCAGTTATCTCAGAAGTATTTGCATCTTCTACTTCAAACGAAACAGAAGTAATTTCTACTCCATTATTATCACTAGAGTGCATTCTGAAATCATACTTTCCTGCTTTTTTAGGTGTATAAAATTCTAATGTTCCACTTTCTTGATTATCAAAATATTTATAAGAAACATCGTGTTGGTCATTTTTAGATTCATCGCCATGAGGTATTTCAGACGGAATAATTCCAATCCAAGGATGTTTATCTAATTTCTGATTGACTTTAAAAGTAACATTAATTGGCTCTCCTGTCTTAAATTTTGTCTGTGTCAGACTCAATTCTCCTGTAACTTCGCCAGCTACTTCTGTTTCTACGGTTTCCTCTTGAGTTTCTTCTTTCTTTTCGCCTCCACAAGAAGCAAAAGTTCCTACTAAAAAAGCTCCAATTAAAATTGATTTGAATGAAATTAAGTTCATAATTTTTCTAAATTAAAATGATAAAATAAATTTGGCAAAATTGAAAGTTTACTTAAAACTTGCTTAAAAATAAGAATTTTTTGATAAAAATACTGTTTAGGAATATTTTTTTTCAAATAGAACTAAAAGTGAAGTTTAAAATAATTAGAACTCAATTAAAAAATATGCGTAATTTGTAATTCCAAATCAAAAAAAAGTAGTTTTTTATAAAAATAAATATATGTCTTTATATTCTCCTTCCTTCCTTCACAAAGTAGCCACTGAATTATACCGAGAATGGAAAACTGATATTTCAGACTTGCATATCGTTCTTCCGACGAGAAGAGCGTGTTTGTATTTCAAAACATTTCTTTCAGAAATAGCAGAAGAAACCATTTTTTCGCCAAAAGTAATTTCTTTAGAAGATTTTATTGTGGGTTCTTCGGGTTTGGAAATTGAAGATACAAGTGCGCTTGTTTTTGAATTGTACGATTCTTACCAAAATTTTGATAAAGCTGTGGCTGGTTCGTTGGAACGTTTTGCTCCGATGGCAATTACGATGTTATCAGACTTTAATTTGATTGATAGAAATTTGGTTAAATCACATGAGCTTTTTGAATATTTGGACGAGGTAAAAACGCTAGAACGTTGGGGAGATATGTTTGGAGAAGAAGGACAAGAAGAAGCCATTAGTTCACTAAGTAGGATTACAGAATATTATCTTTTTTGGCAGAATGTAGAAAAGACCTACAATCATTTTAGAGAAAAATTAGAAAGCTCTAATCGTGCATATAGTGGTTTGGCTTTTCGTTGGGTCTATGAAAATTTGGAACAAGTAATTGAAGACCAACGAATAAAATGTGCCGTTTTTATAGGTTTTAATCAGCTTTATAAAGCAGAAGAACTCATTATCCGAAAGTTAGAAAAGCTAGGAAAAGCCAAAACGTTTTGGGATATGGACAAATTTTATATCGATGCTAAATGGCACGAAGCAGGAAATTATTTTAGAAAATTCCTTCAAAATGGATTCATAAAAGGAAAGCCAGAAGAAATTAGTTTTATAGAAAACCTTATCCAAACAGAGAAAAAGGAAATTGAAGTAATCAGTGTAGTAAATACGATTACACAAGCCAAAACAGCAGGACATCTTTTGAATGAAATGATTGAAAAGATGATTTATAAAAATGAATTTTTTAAGTTTTCAGAAGCTAGAAATCACACAGCCGTTTTGTTGCCAGACGAAACAATGCTTTTGCCAATGCTTTATTCTCTCCCAAAAAGTAGTGAAGGTGTAAATATTCAAAAACTGGTCAACATTACAATGGGCGTTTCGCTTCGAAATACGCCTTTATTTTCTTTAATAAAAAATCTTTTTCAAGCACAGGAAAATATGTTGCGTGATGAAGACCAACCTTTGAGCGTTTATCATAAAGATTTACAAAGAATATTGCAACATCCGTATATTCGTCCGATTGATGAAGATGAAAATCCACCTTTACAGCGAATGCACGAAGAAAATATCATTTATTTTTCTGTAAAAGAATTATCTGATTATAAGAAAAATGGCTGGTTATATGGACAGCTCTTCGAAGATTGGGGCAAAAATGAACGTAATCCGAAAGAATCAGATACAAATAATTCGGGAAATATCCATAAGGCTTTACGTTCTTTTTTTAAGATTATTGAGGCGTTGGCGCACCGTTTTACCCAAGAAGAACATTCTTTGGAAAGTGAATATTTGTTTGAGTTTTATAAGCTCTTAAAACAGATTGAGAGAATGATAATTACTTATGCACCAAATAAAGAAACACATATTGGAAATTCTATTTTTGGAGAAATTGATGAAGAATTAAGTCAGAAATTAAACAAAAATAAATCAAAATTATCTGAAAGTCAAAGTGAAAAAAGTAAGCTGAAAATTCCATTAAAGATAGAATCCTTCGAAAGACTGCTTTTGGAGTTGATGCGTGATAGAAAAATTCCGTTTACTGGAGAACCGATTGCGCCTATTCAGATTATGGGAATGTTGGAAAGTAGAGCCTTAGATTTTGAAAATGTAATTATTATTTCGGCAAATGAAGGGATTTTTCCTCGTGGAAAAGTGCTTACTTCTAGCATTCCGTTTGATATTCGTTTGCAATTTAATCTTCCCACACACACCGAAGACGATGCTGCTTATTCTTATAATTTTTATAGACTTTTACAACGCAGCAAAAAAATAACGCTCATTTATGCTTCTGATATGGAGGGAATGCGTGGAGGAGAACCGAGCCGTTATGTCAATCAAATAAAGAGTGAACTGGCTCATTTAGAGAATATTAGTTTTTATGAATCTCGTTTGGAACTTCAATTACCTACTTTCGAAAACAGCACAAGAACGGTAGAAAAAACACCTGCCATTATCCAACGACTAGAAAAATATTTGACAGAAGAAGGTTTGTCGCCAAGTTATATCAGTCGTTATTTGGAAGAGCCGATGCGTTTTTATGAAAAGAAAGTTTTGAAACTAAACGAACCTCCGATGATGGAAGAAGATTTGTTTCAGCACACCTACGGACAGGTTATGCACGAGGCATTGGAGGAACTTTTTGAGCCATTGGTAGGAAAAGAAATCAATGAAGAGTGGCTAGACAAAACACGAAAAGACAAAGAAAACTTGAAACTTTTAGTAGAAAAACTCATCACAAAACTAGCTGGTGGTGTGATGCACGATACAGGAAAGAATTTTTTATTGAAAGAAGTTACGCAGTCTTTGATTCCCGAATTTATGCGTTTGCAGAAAGAGGAAGCTCCTATTCGTCTGATTGCCCTAGAACAACAACTCAAAAATACAATTACTTTTGATATAAAAATTGATGGGAAAATCCGTAAAATTCCTTTAAAACTCATCGGAACGGCTGATAGAATTGATATTATCACAACAAAAGAAGGAATAAAAAGGCTACAAGTTATCGATTACAAAACTGGAAAGATGGATGCAGCAGCACTAAAAGCCGATACTTTCGAACAGCTTTTGAGTGATGAAAAAGCCAAGATTATTCAACTCGTTTTGTATAAATATTTGTTTATCAAAACCTATCAAGCAGGACAAATAAATCATTTGCCAACAGATTTTAGCTTAGAAGAATATCAAATTGTTTCAGGTTTTTGGTTTTTTAGAAAGCTAAGTTCTAATTTTACGCCTTATACTCTAAAAGCCGAAAAAGATTTGACTTTAGATGGTTTTCTGTCAGAAGTAGAAACTTTTTTACAGAAAGTAGTAGAAAATATGCTAGATGCAGCGATTCCGTTTTCTGATGTGATTGATGTGGATATTTGGGAGGAGGAAGAAACAGAGTAGGACAAAGGCAAGCCTTTAACCTACAAATAAAATTGAAATCAATCCAACAAACCCAATTCCTTAGCAATATCGTGAGTAAGTTTGGAGAGAGGGCGAAGATGAAAATTTTCTTCTTCCATAATTCCGTTGGAAAGATGCCGAATTACGTCTTCTTTATTCCTAAAAAAAGTGCCTTCGTATTTTTGAAAAAGCTCATCAATATAGGAATCTGGATAAGTAATTTGTTTTTGGATAAGTTCTAAAATTTGGTCTTTGTGTTGGTTGTAAAGTTCATCTATATGAAAAACTTCAAAATTTTTGCCTAATACTTTTTTAGCTTTTTCATAAAAAATACAAAATCCATTTTTATCATAATAGAATTTTGAATTTTTGATTCTCAGACCAAAACTAAACTCTTCCATTTTAGAATATGGATTTACTGAAACCATCTCTTCTTTTTTGAAAGTTTGGTTACAAGTTTTACAGCTTGGAATGAGATTATAAAATGATACAGCTAAAAAAGGATATTTTCCTTTTGGGTAGAAGTGGTCTAATTCATCAATTCGAATTAACTTATTATTTACTGTTTCCTCTCTTTCTACTTCAACAAGTTTGATATAATTTCGATTACAATACGGACAAACTGAAACTCCTAAACTTTCTACAAGGTTTTTAGAGCCATAGTATATTTTGTTTCCTTTCTTGTCTTTACTATAAAATGTTTCACCTCCTGTTAAATAGCTTTTGTAAGAAGTTTCTGCTAGTGGCTCAAAGTCTGCATAATCTTTTACGACAAAAATATCCCAGTAACTAGCCAAATCATCAATTAAATTAGGATTTGCTAGTACAATTTCTTTGAATGAAAGTAATGGAAAATATTTTTTTACTTTTTTGTCATAATATTTCATGTTGTATTTTACTTTTTTACCTGTCATATAATTCTCTATAGCTTCCCAATGCCTTTGCGCCAGTTTTTCTAAATCTCTATGTTGTATTGGAATCATTTTTTTTGGAGTTGTAACTATTGAAAGCTTTTGTAAGATAAAACTGTCAGACACTTTCAGAAGTGTCAGTACAGTTCAAAAATTAACTATCTGACACCTTAAAGGTGTACTGATAGAGGATTTTTAGTATTTAAGAGTCATTACTGTTATTTTTCTCTAATTCTTCTATTCTTTTACGTAGTTTTTCAATTTCTGTACTATGTTTATCCACTTTTCGAAGGCGTTTGCTATCCAAAAGTTTCTGCAACATCGTTTTTACAATCGGTTCTCCAATCATTGAAATAATCATTTCACAATGTTCTATTTCTTCTTTTTCTAGTTTTGACTTATCTAATAATTTAATCACTTCATCAATCTTAGTTTGAGCAAACTCCCCCACCAAACCACCTTTCATAAAAAACGAATCTGTCAGAAGCGTATGAATATTCGCTCCAAATGTGTGTTTCATACTCTCTAGTTTGGACACTTTACACAAACCTGTATTCTCTTCTTTCTCCAAAAAAATAACATTCTCTTTTGGCAAATCAGAAACCAAAAAAGGAGAGTGAGAAGTTAGAATAAGTTGAATTTGTTTATCTGGAAATATTTTTGGTAGAGTATCAAGTAAATTATTTAATAACAATTTTTGCCATTGAGGATGCCAACCAATTTCGGGTTCATCAAGTAGAATAATTAGAGAATCAATTTCTCTATTCATATAAACAGCACTAGGTTTATCTTTAATACCCTCAATAGTAAAGTTAATAGAGTTTAAACGAGACAGTAAACTAAGGAAAGACATTTCTCCTGCACTCATATTCCACCAAGTGAAATTGAAGAATCCATCTGAAAGGATTCTGTTATACCAAATTAGGTTTTTGTATTTTTCTAAAAAAATAGATAAGTTTTTCATATCTAAATCACTACTGGTTTTTAATGAAATAGCTATATCTACATATGGTTCATTAGCCCATTCTTGAGCTAAATACTCGCTCAAGTTAATATCATCAACACTACCAAAAAAACTAGTTCCACCACGATATCTTCTATTATCAAATACTATTTTTTTTTGTTTTATCATTTTATCAATAAATGAAACTAGTTTGGTAGTATTCTCTGCCCACCCTTTGTAAATGCCTTCCCATTCTGAAAGTCCACTTTCACTATAATATGACTTAACATGGTCATCAAAAAAAGTATCAAACCATCTGTTTATTGCTAGTTCGTATAATGAAGTATCTTTTATCATCTCAAAACGACTTGCTTCTGTCAATAAATTAGAGTTGAAAAAATTGAGAAGGATTGTCCATTGTAAAAGGCATAGGAATAACTCTTCTTTTATAACATTTTTATCCAAATTATTTTTGATTTGTTCTGTACATTTTTTCTTGAAGAATTGGGCAATAATGAGTTCTTTATGATAAAGCTCTGAATATCTTTTTATTATTTTTGAATTTATTTCCATTTCTTCTATGTAGCTATTGAGTTTAGCCATTTCTCTCTCAAGAGGGATGGTAATTAATATAGCAGGTGGTAACTTAAAAGGTAATTCCTTGTTATTGAATTTACTAACAAACTCACATTGTGAAATAGCATCAAATATTTTAAATTTTTCTTCACTCCTTTCTTTATATGCTGTTATCCAATTTTCTGTTATTATATTTACAGAAGAGATATTCTCTACATACACATCTACATTAGGGAAACTAAAGCTATTACTATAATATACTATCAAGCCTTTTTCTTTGTGTAACTGAATTTGTCTATTATCTATATTTGTTCTTATGGTAAATCTACTATATTCATACATATGAGAGAAGTAAAGATTATCATTAATAGAGTAAACACAGAAAGTATAATTCATTTCTAAAATTGAACTCTTCCCAGCTCCATTTTCTCCCACAATAGCCGTAACATTACTTATTCCATCTCCAAAAAAGCCATTATAAAAATCTCTTTTCTTTGCTCGGTCTTCTTCTTTTATATTATCTGTCAAAGTTCCACTTATTATTTTTCCATTTTCATCTGGTTTATCAGGCTCAAAATGAAAATCATACAAGGGACTAAAATTAAATCCTTGTTGTTTGATATTTTTATAATCTTCAATCCAAAGATAAAGGAGTTCCATAGTAGATTTTTGAGTAAAGAGGAGCGTTTTAAAATAGAAAACAAGATACAATAAAAAATGGAATTGCTTTTCTCATTTTTGAGTAGTGAAAAAGACAAAGAATTTGTTTAGAAAACAGCAATTAACATATTTTAATAAATTTTTTTCAAAATTAGAGGGTGATTAAATCAAATTTTGGGTATAAAGAAGTAAAGACAGACATTTTTATTATCTGCCTTTAAAGAAATTCAAGACTGTATTATCTTTCCCCTTACTGAAAAAAGCATTATTCTTTTGAATAATGCTTTTTTGTTTTTTGTATCTTTGTAAGCAAGATTAAAAATGTCATTATAATTTCTTGCCACTATTGATGTCCCCACCAACGACAAAAAACACAATTCAATTATGAGAAAAAATCCTCCAATGCCCAAAAATAATTCTCGCATCATCAATGCGTGGGCTACTTACGACTGGGCAAATTCGGTTTATAACCTTGTTATTACCACTACTATTTTTCCTATTTTCTTTAATCAAGCCACACGAGCAGCTTTTGGAAGTGAAAAAGTAGATTTTTTTGGAATGAGTATCGAAAATACAGTTTTGTATTCGTATGCTATTGCACTTTCTTATCTTATAATTGCAGCTATTTCGCCTCCTCTTTCAGCAATGGCAGATTATGGAGGAACGAAAAAACGCTTTATGCAATTCTTTACTTATTTGGGGGCAGGTTCTTGTTTGTGTTTGTTCTTTTTTGATGGAACTAACGTAGAATTAGGAATTATTTGTGCAGGAGTGGCAAGTATTGGCTATGCTGGTGGAATGATTTTTTATAATGCTTTTTTACCTGAAATAGCAACCGAAGACAAATTTGACTCTGTTAGTGCAAAGGGGTTTGCTTTTGGATATATTGGAAGCGTTCTTTTACAAATTATTAATATTGGAATGACTCTAAAACCAGAGTTTTTTGGTTTTGCTGATGCTGCTGAAGGCTCTCGTTGGTCTTTTCTTTCTGTTGGTATTTGGTGGATTGTGTTTGCTCAAATTCCTTTTTATTTTTTGAAAGATAATCCTCCTTCACACAAAGAAAAAATAAACTGGTTTAAAAAAGGTTTTGAAGAGCTGAGTATGGTTTGGAATGAAGCCAAAAAATTGCCTTCCCTTCTCAAATTTTTGATTTCATTTTTCTTTTTTAATATGGGTGTTCAGACAGTTATGTTTATGGCATCACTTTTTGGAGAAAAAGAATTACATCTTAAAACAGAAAATCTAATTGCTATTATTTTGATTATTCAAGTAGTGGCAATTTTGGGAGCATATCTTTTTGCTAAAGTATCTGACCAAAAAGGAAATATATTTTCACTTACTATCTTGATTATTCTTTGGATTCTGATTTGTATTTTGGCTTATTTTGTCCAAACGGCAGAACATTTTTACGGTTTGGCTATTTTAGTTGGTCTTGTAATGGGAGGTATTCAGTCGCTTTCTCGTTCTACTTATTCCAAACTTTTACCAAAAGACACACCTGATACAGCTTCTTATTTTAGTTTTTTCAATGTCGCTGACCGTCTTTCTACTTCTATCGGAATGGGTGTTTTTGCGCTTATTGAAGATTATTCAGAATCGATGCGAAATGGTATTTTTGCGCTTACTATTTTCTTTGTTATTGGTCTGATTGTGCTTTTACAGATTAATAGAAAAGCGATTAAGATATAAATTTGCATCAAAAACGTCATTCTATGTTTCAATAAAATGACGTTTGGTGTCTTTTTTAGGGACGCATTAAAAAGTTGGTGATTAGGTAAATAGTTTTTCTATTCTAAATGGAAATGATTTGAATACTTATTTTGTGTAAAATAATAAGTATATGTTTTAAATAATTGCAAAAAAAAGTAGTTATTTTTTTTCTCCTTCTATAAATAATATTAAATCTTTGTTCAAGTCTTTTACTTCTTCTTTAGAGTTATAATAATTTGAAATAAATCCAAAGCTAAAAGTGATACCAAAAAAAAGAGTCAAGTAAATAAAATCAGTTCCCACAGAAGTAAGCCAAAATAGAAGTGCAATACTAATGTCAATCATAAGTAAGATAAAGAAAGCTAATATCATAATCTGAACATATATACGATGTTGAATTTCTACAAAAATTTCACTTCCAAATTGGCTTTCTTTTATTACTCCTTTTGCTATGGGAGGAAAACTATTTTTACTTCCTTTTTTTCTTCTTGAAATAATAAAACCTTCTTCCAAAACCTCTCCTTCATACGATTTTCGTTTATTGGTAACTGAAAAACGAGGTAATTTTGCATTCTTTGGTGTAAGGCTGTTTTGTAAATTGATTTTTACTTTCTCAGTTTGCAATGAAGTTTGATGTGTAAAATGATGTGTAGGAGTAAAAATTTCTAAAATTTTCATAAGTGGTTTTTGATAAAATTGGAAACGAATGATTATCATTTCCAAGATAATTAATTCAGATTTGCTATTTCAATTTCTAATAGATTTGCCTACTTTTATTTCGGAATAATTATTGAATTATTCTTATTCCTTAGTTTTCTGTATTTCCTCTCTATTTTCAACCAGTAATTACTTATTTCCCTTATTTTCTTAGTAAAAATGATAAGTGATGCCATAAATTTAAAATGAATAATGATAAAAAATAATTTTAAAGTCAAAGTTTTTATTCTCTCTAGTATTGTATTTTCTTTTTTGCTTCCTCCTCTTATGGCACAAACCACAAGCGCACAAATTATAGCTAAAGCTGTAGTAGAAGAAAAACAACGAATTGATAGTATTAAATGGGAAAAACGAGAAAAGTGGGTCAATCAAAAACTTTCTAATTTGGATTTAGAGCAAAAAATAGCTCAACTTTTTATGATTGCTGCCTATTCAAATAGAGATGAAAAGCACTATAAAGAAATTGATAACTTTATTACAAAATACAAAATTGGTGGACTAATATTTTTTCAAGGAACACCTCAAAAACAAGCCGAACTTACCAACCGTTATCAAGCAAAAGCAAATATTCCTCTTCTTATCGCAATGGATGCAGAATGGGGATTAGGAATGCGCCTAAAAAACACAATTAGTTATCCTCGTCAGATGGTTTTGGGAGCAATGAATGATTCCCTTGCTGTTTATGATTTGGGAAAAGAAGTTGCTCGTCAGTGTTTGCGCTTGGGCGTTCATGTCAATTTTGCGCCAGTTATTGATGTCAATAGTAACCCAAAAAATCCTGTTATTGGTACTCGTTCGTTTGGAGAAAATAAATACAGAGTAGCAGAATATGGAATTGCTTACACAAACGGAATGCAAGACGGTGGAATTATCGCAACAGCAAAACATTTCCCTGGTCATGGCGATACAGATTCGGATTCACACTACACACTTCCACAACTCAAACACGACAAAAATCGCTTATCTGACATTGAATTATATCCTTTCAAACGTCTTTTTGCTGATTCGGTTTTGTCGGTCATGGTAGCTCATTTGAATGTTCCTGCGTATGATAGCACTGAAAATATTCCTACAACCTTATCAAAAAATGTAGTTACAGATTTACTCAAAAATGAACTTGGTTTTAATGGATTGATTTTTACGGATGCCATGAATATGAAAGGACTTTCTTCTAATTTTACTCCAGATGAAGGAAATGTACAAGCTATTTTGGCAGGAAATGATGTTTTGCTTTATCCTGCAAGTATTCCTAAAGGAATTGCACTTATCAAAAAGGCAGTAGAAGAAGGAAAAATATCAGAAGCAGAAATTGAAGAAAGAGTAAGAAAAGTATTGAGAGCAAAATATTTTGTAGGTTTAAATGATTTTAAACCCATAGAATTAAAAGGATTAGATGCTGATTTGAACAATGCAAAAGCAAATATCTTGAATGAAAAATTGCATCAAAAAGCTGTTACGATTGTCAGAAATGAGAATAATTTGATTCCTTTTCAAAAATTAGATACGCTTTCTTTTGGCAGTATTGTAATTAATGAAAAAGAAGGAAACGCCTTTCAAAAAATGCTTTCCAATTATGCATCTTTTGAGCATATTGCTATTCCTGCTGTTTCTACTTCTGCCTTCTCATCTGCAAAAGCAAAATTATCTAATAAAAAAGTAATTATTGTAGGCGTTTTTGGTGTCAATCAATATTCTGTAAGTAATACTTTTGGAATTTCGGCAGCGACACAGAAGTTTGTAAAAGAATTACAAGATTTGGGTAAAAATGTTGTGGTTGTAGATTTTGGACACGCTTATAGTTTAGAAAAATTTGAAGACCAAAAACATTTAGTTGCTGCATACATAGATAATGAAATGATGCAAAAATCTGTTCCACAAGTTCTTTTTGGTGCAGTAAAGACACAAGGACGAGTTCCTGTTTCGGCAGGAGATAAAATAAAAGAAGGTGATGGATTTACTACCAAATCATTAGAGCGTTTGAGGTATTCAGATTATCCAGAAGGACATGGAATGAATTCGGATTACCTCAATAAAAGAATTGATTGGTTGGCAAATGAAGCCATAAAATATAGAGCAACTCCTGGATGTCAAGTTGTTATTATAAAAGATTCAACTGTTATTTTTCAAAAATCGTATGGACATTTTAAGTATGATAAAAAGCAAAAAGTAGAAAATGAATCTATTTATGATTTGGCTTCTCTTACCAAAATTGTAGCGACAGTTCCTGCTATGATGCAACTCGTAAATGAGAAAAAAATTGACTTAGATGTTCCTATTTCTACTTATTTGACAGAATTAAAGGATTCAGAAAAAGGAGAAGTTACAGCTCGTCAAGTTTTGATGCACCGAGGAGGTTATCACGGAAATATGCCAGGGTGGTTTGAAACTTTTTCAAATGAAACAAACTTTAATAAATTTTATAGCAATCAGTGTGATGAAGAGTATTGTGAAGAAATTGCTCCAAATCTTTATGCAAAAGCAGGAATAAGAGATAGTATTTGGAACTGGGTAATTGAATCTCCTATGCGTCAAAAACGTGATGATGGTTCATACAGTTATCGTTATAGTGATAGAGGTTTTTATATGCTCAATCAGCTTGTAGCTCGTGTTTCGGGTACTTCGTTGGATTATTTGGTAGAAAATAATTTTTATAATTCGCTTGGACTTTCTACGGCAAGTTATCATCCTCTTTATAAGCACGACCAAAGTCAGATTGTGCCTAGTTCGGTAGATAATATTTTCAGAAAAGATGAGGTTCGTGGAATTGTCCACGATTATTCAACGGCTATTTTGGGTGGTGTAAGTGGACACGCAGGAACATTTGCAAATGCCAATGATGTTGCTATTTTGATGCAAACTTTCCTTCAAGGTGGAAATTATGGAGGCATTCAATATTTTGATAAAGAAGTCGTAGATGAGTTTACTAAAAGGCAAATAAACGGAGGAAGAAGAGGACTTGGTTTTGATAAATCTGTGAAAGGAAAAAAGATACCTGCAACGATTTATGCTTCTGAAAATACCTTTGGACATACAGGTTTTACAGGAACGGCAGCTTGGGCAGATGCAGATAAAGGAATTGTTTTTATTTTCTTAGCCAACCGAACGTATCCAGACGAAACCAATAGAAAATTAGTTACTAAAGGGATTCGTACACGTATGTTAGAGGCTGTTTTTCAGTCGGTGATGGAAAAATAAATTTAGAAATTAAATATCAAAAAAAACATCTCTAAGCTAATTATTTTAGTTTAGAAATGGTTTTTTTATCCTTTCTCATTCTAAAGAATGAGCTACATTTTAATACTCTGAATGTAATAATTTATTTGGCTTTAGATAAATCTCATAGTTTTTAAAATCAATTATTGCATTGAATCTTTTGAGTAGATTATTTCCCAAAATATCATTGAATTTAACTCCTTCTGGGTCTTTTTCTGCAACATAAATTGGTATTTGATAGGTTTCAAACACACCAAATTTTAATTTTGGTAAATTATAAATGGTTCTTTTGCTTCTGACTCCTTTACTTCCTGAGAAAGTAGTGGTTGATATAATATTCATTGTTGTACCATCCAATTCATTCTCTTTTGCGTATTTTTGACTAAGGTAAAAAGCTTTTCTTCCTCCTGTATCGTATTCAAACCAACCTGTTGAGTTTTTCTCTCTAGTAGTAAGAGTTGCTCTCATATATGGAATTCCCTTTAACATTACAGTCTCCATTTTTGAATAGTTTTCTGAAAGGTTTGGCATTGATTCATATATTATCAATATTCTTTTATCATAGTTTATTTCTACAGTTTTTCCTCCAAAAGCAATCCAACCTAATACAGCATCAAAGGAAGGATTCTGATAATCAATAGCAGTAATACTAACACTATCCCAAACTAAGTTTTTAATTACTAACTGATTATTAGAACTTTTTTGCTTTATGGAAACTCCATCACTACCAGTGTTTTTGACCTCTTCATCCAAATCCATACTAACCTTTGTTCCAATCAATGAAGAAGTTAGTACAACTGCATTAGCACCTGTATCAAATAGAAAATCTAATGAATCACTACCATTTATTGTTCCTTTGATGTGAATTCGATGATCTTTACCAAGAACAAAAGGGATTGTGTCAGTCTTTGTAGATAGTCTTGGATTTTGATGATAATATTTCAATATATTTAAAGGAGAATTAGAAGATTCTTTATTAAATTCTGTGCTAATTCTAGTATATACTTTCTTTCCTTCTAAAAGGATAATAAAGTCATAATTTTTATTTGGTGTTACTTTAAAAGTAATTGTGTCTATATCTGAATAGAAACTAATCTCTTTTTCTTTTTCAAATTTATGAACAACATACTCATCTAGTTTGACACTTGAATCTATCCCCCAACAATTAAGATATAATACATTTCCCTCTCTAATACTTACAACTGAAGAATTACTCTTTAGGGTGGGAAGGTTTTCTTGAGCAAAACAAGTTAGAGAAGATAAGATTAGTAAAATTGTTAAAAATAGTAGCTTTTTCATAATTTTTCTTGGTTGATTATTTTTAAATAATATTCTTTTTCATCATTCTTTAATTTGGAATATAAACTTTGTGTATTTTTGCTTATTTCCTTTAATTGATTTAAAAGAATTTCTTGTTGTTGGTTAGTAAGGTTTTCTAGTGCAACTTTGGTTGAAAATTGTTCTTCCTTCTCTAAGAAAACACAAATTTCTTCTCCTTTTGAGGTAAGATAAAGATTAGAATTGCGTTTATCATCTTGATCCACTTTTTTGAGTATATAACCTTTAGTAATTAGTTTACTAATGGCCTTGGCTGTAGTTGTTTTATCTACTAAAAGTAAGGAGGATAAATTTTGCTGGTTAATACCTTGATTTTCTTTGACACGCATCAAAAATTGATATTGTCCTTTTTCTAGATTAATAGATTTCATCAAAAAGTCAGAAAATGAATTTAATGACCTATAGATTTTTCCAATTTCTCTTAATATTTCTTTGTTCATATTTTTTTTGGTTGAAAGTTCAACTAATGCAAATTTACCACTATTAGTTGAATAGTCAACTAATAGTTGTAAAGTTTAGATTTAAAAAATGTTAATGTTTAAGCCGTTGGTTTGCTGGCAATACCATTGTAGATAGAAAATTTCATAAAACCTATGTCATAAAAACCCATTTCCAAACCAGTATAATTAGTTTGAAAATGGGTTTTGGTTGTCTGAGGTAGTATTTTTAATACTCTGAATGTAATAATTTATTTGGCTTTAGATAAATCTCATAGTTTTTAAAATCAATTATTGCATTAAATCTTTTGAGAAGATTATTTCCCAAAATATCATTGAATTCAATTCCTTCTGGGTCTTTTTCTGCAACATAAATTGGTATTTGATAGGTTTCAAACGCACCAAATTTTAGTTTTGGTAAAGTATGTTTAGTCTCTTTCCATTCTATTCCACTACTTCCAGACGAAAAAGCAGTACCTATTAAATCCATAGTACCAGTATCTATATTGTTGTCTTTTATATATTTTCGACTGAGAGATAAAGTTCCATCTGATCCACTATCATATTCTATCCAGTCTGTTGATTCTTTTTGTCCGATGGTTAGTGTCGTTTTTATATAAGGCACATTTCTAATCATTTTTGTTTCCATCTTCGAATAGTCTTTTACTGTAGATGGAAGAGAGTCATTCAAAATTAACATTCTCAAATCATAGTTGATTGTTATGACTTTTCCTTCAAAAGCAACCCAACCTAATACAGCATCAAAAGAAGGGTTTTTATAGTCAATAGATATAATGTTAACATTATCCCAAACCAAATTTTTGATTATTAACTTATTGTTAGAGCTTGTTTCTGCGACAGAAAAGCCATCACTACCTCCATTTTCAGCTTTACCATCTAGCTCCATTTCAACTTTTTCCTCAATAAGAGAAGAGGTTATGACAACTGCATCAGCACCTGTATCAAATAAAAAATCTAGCGAATCACTACCATTTATTATGCCTTTTATGTGAATACGATTATCTTCTCCAATGTAAAAAGGAATTGTATCTGTTTTTGTAGATGGTTTTGGATTTTGATGATAATATTTTAATTTATTTGGAGTAGAAGGATTTTTATTAAAGTCTGTACTAATTCTAGTGTATGCCTTTTTGCCCTCTAAAAGTATAATAAAGTCATAATTTTTATTTGGTGTTACTTTAAAAGTAATTGTATCTATATCTGAATAGAAACTTATTTCCTGTTCTTTATCAAATTTATGAACGACATACTTGTCTAGTTTAATATTTGAATCTATTGTCCAACAGTTGAGATATAATACATTTCCCTCTTTAACATTTACAACTGAAGAATTACTCTTTAGAATGGGTAAGTTTTCTTGAGCAAAACAAGTTAGGGAAGATAAGATTAGTAAAGTTGTCAAAAATAGTAGCTTTTTCATTGATTTTGTTGGTTATTTTATATTCAGAATATTCTTAAACAACTTCAAAGACAATATTTTTTTTAGTGGGTTGCATAAAATAAAAAGCCATTTCCAAACTAAAATAATTAGCTTAGAAATGGTTCTTTTATGTTTTCTAATCTTGAAAAAATTATTTTTTCTTCAAAATAATCACTTCACGATAGGCTTTATTGACTTCTTTTATCATTTTGTTCCAATCCTCAAAGCTCTCATTATTTAAAAGTAAATAGTTTTTGTAATGATTATGAACGAACTTTATTTTGTCGCCTTCTCTTGTGTATTCGATTTTATAACCAAATAAATCATTCTCAAAACTACTATTTTCAGGCAAATATTCTACCTCATATCCCTCTGGAATTTCTAAAAAAGTACTGTTATTAGCTTCATACAAATAATCATTTTCTATGGGAGCTTTTCTGTCTTCTTCTATCTCATTATTGCTAAAGGCTTTTTCCATATTCATATTGATATAAATCTCATCACCTACAAACTTTGCATAGTCTTCAATTCTGAAATCGTATTCAATCTTTAGAGCTTCATCTTTTTCATTTAGATTATTGATTGTATAATCATCTACAAAAAACTTGTTGTTTCCTTTTGTAAAATAACGATTCATATAGATTTTTTCATTTTCTTTCGAAAGTCCATCTATATAATGTGTCATGTAGCCTTTTGGATAACCTTCTGCTGAATATTGTCCTTTACCAACTAAGTTTTTATCTGAAATCGAAATAGAAACAGATTCTTTTGAATAATTTTTTTCTTTATCAATAATAGGAACTAACGCAACTTTATGTTGCTCTCTTCCCATTCCTAAAAGAGCTTCTTTTCCTTGTATCATCGAAGAAGGAAAGCCAAAAGGAGAATAAGAATCTGTCGCATCTAAGAAAATAAACTCACCTTCTGTTGGTTGATAAGTTACAATCATGTGATTATCCACAATCGGAGTAGGAATTTCAGAATATTTATACGGCAAACTCCTAGAACCAATCCAAGTTAGATATGTATTTTCAATTCCTGCCATATTGAGCATCTTATGAATAATTGAAGACATTCCTTTACAATCTCCATAGCGTTTGGAATAAACAAAACTCGCCTCACTAGGAACAAAACCCTGCATTCCGTCCTCAAAAGCAATGTATTTGATATTATCTTGTACCCAATAAAAAATATTTTTTACTTTTTCTTGCTCACCAGTTACGTCTTTTGTTAATTCTTGAACTGTTTTAAATAATTCTGCATCATCTTCTAAATTTACTTTACAAGCCAAACCTGCATACCAATCGTATAAATCAGCGACACTTTTAGCTACTTTTTGCGTTCGGTTTGGGTAATTTATTTGTGTAACATAATAGACAATATGAGGCGAAAAATAATTACGACGTGGTGCATTGTCTTCTGACTTAAAATCCTCTAAGTCTTTGGCTATCCATTCATAAATGATATAATTTCCCTTTTCTGTTTTTTGAAAATCTAGTTTTATATCTTCTGTATTGAATAATTTGTAAGCAATTTCTATATTTTTATGAACTTTCAAAGTCAATTTTGCTGACTTTATCGGAACATAACTATCCAAATAAAAAGAACTCAAAAAACGTGGGTCTTTGATGTTTTGAGTAATAGAAACCTGTGTACGAGCTTGTGGAGAAACGTTAGGCATAATGAAATTGGTTGATTCCAAATCATCATAAAATATTCCTGAAGAAGATTCTTTTTCCTTTTTGAAATATTCTACTTTCATTTTTTTGTAGCGTTTTCCATTCGGAACAAGTGTAATGGCATCAATTTCTTCAATTTTAGAAAAATAAGATTCATACGCCTTTTGATTGGCAAGACCAATTGCACGCTCGGTCAAGAATAATAAATCTTCATATTCGGTATGAATTGTTGAAACGGTATCGTCTTCAAAATCAATAGTTATTTCGTCGTTTTTTTCTAACAAAACAGCCATTTTATCAGGAAATTCTTTTTTGTATTGATTATAAATTTCTTCTGGACTTTGGCTAAATGAATTTGCTATAAAAGCCGAAAAAAAGAAGAATAGAAATATAGGCTGCACTATAAAATTATTTTTGAGCATTAAATGTATCGTTTTAAGAGTAGAATAAATGTATTTTTACAAAATTAGCACATCTTTAGTTTACGTAATTTTACAATAAAAAGATTTGAAGCAGAAATTTGTTTATCAAAATAAAGACAACAAAAAAGCTGCAAATTTTACTTTTGCAGCTTTTTTTAATTGTATTACATTTGTGATCGTTACTGTATGATAGCAAAATACGGAATACAAATACATGGCAAGATACCGAATACATATTGCTCACTCGTTACACAATGAGTGGGAGCAATCTTGCGAGGTATAACTGAAAATAAAAAACTCGTAAAATTTTATGCTTTACAAGTTAAAATCAAAAAAAAATTATTTTTATGATGTAGTAATCTTTCTCCCTTTTCTAAATTCAATGATTCTATCTTTTATAAACGGAATTCTCAATATAAATCCAACTCCAACAAGTATAGCATAGATAATCCAAGTTTTATCTAAAATGGCAACATGAAGCAAACTAAAAAAAATGGCTGCATAGGCAAAACTCTGTAATTTTTTCCACTTTAATTTTAATCGTTTCATTGATTTTCTATTTGAAGTGAAAAATAAAGGAATAAGTATCAAAACAGCTAAAAAACCTAGTATATAATTTACTTGGGTAAATGTTTCTGTAAAACCTTCAGCCAATATAAAAATGATAAAATGTATAAAACTCCAAACAGCAGTAGCAATCCCCATAGCTTGTCGTACATAAAGATTAGTAACGCCAAAGAGTATGAAAAACGGAGTACAAGTGAGTACAGCAGTCATCCATCTAATTGCAAACTCACCAGAAATATGATATAACATAGCTAAGGTAGATTTGACCTCTGTTGTTGTATTTCCAATCGGTGTAATAGATAATCCATTTGAAAAATCTACAACAATCATATTAGATATGATAAATAAAGGCAATATAGCTAGAGTAGCTACAAGCATCCAACCATAATTCTTTTTTATAAATTTCATGTTATTCTTCTTTTGATTTAATCAATTCTAACTCCTTTTCTAAATCTTCAGCTTTTTCTTTGAATTTCTCCATCATTTTTTTGAGCTGACTTATTTTTTTGAAGGCTTCATCATCTTGAATAGCTTTATAAGAAACCTCTCCATTTTTTTCTTTAAATTTTGATTTGCTGCCACATGTAGGACAGGTAGTTACTTGACTCATAGTTTTATTATTTTTAAATGTACAAATCTGAAATTCAAAAAACAGTAGCTCTATTTTTTAATTAGAACTACTGTTTACTTATTCTGAAACCATTTTACTCAACAGTATAACGTGTCATTTTCATTGTAGGGGCATCAATCATCTCTACATAATTTGCAACAGATTTATCTGTCATAAATTTTTGCATAGAAGCATCAGCATCTTCTTTGGTTTCCCATTTTACCATAACCAAAACTTCGTTACTTTCTGCTGAATAACCAGCTTCACGACTAATATACCCAGATTGTAGGCTTGTATATTGAGTTTGGATTTGTGCGTCTTCTTTCCAAAAATCAGCAGAGTTTACAGCGTTTTTGTATTTGAAGGTCGTAATTTCGATAATATATGGTTTCATGTTTATTTCACGTTGTTGACAACCAAAAAGGGTTATGCAAGTTAAAATTAGGATTATTATATTTTTCATTTAGTTTGGAAAGTTAAATTTACCATTACTATTTTTTCTATCAGATTCAGGAGCAATAGTTTCTATTGTATCCCAATGTTCAGCAATTTTTCCGTTTTCAATTCTAAATAAATCATAGAATGAAGTAGGTTTTTCTGCAAATTTTCCTTCACTTACAGCAAGTACAAAATTGCCTTCTGCCAAAATGATGTGATTCTTTTCAAAAACCATTGTTACACCGTTTTTAGCCATTTCTTCAAATGCTTTACCTAATCCAGAAAGTCCATCTCCAATCATTGAATTATGTTGGATATAGTTGTCTCCATCAAAATAATTAGGCATTTTATCAAACTCACCTTTTATCAAAACTGTATTTATAAAATCCTTTACTAATTTTTTATTAGCATTGGTTTTGTCTAAATCTGTAATGGTAGTGTTTCCATCTGTTTGATTGTGATTACTTGGGTTTGCTAGTGTTACCTCAGAAAAATTATCCCAATGTTCTACTATTAAACCATCTTCAAAACGAAAAATATCAAATCCAATTTTAGAACCGAAAAAATCATATTCTGTGTGAGTGAAAACATAATTTCCTTCTTCAAAAACTCGTATGACTTTAGCTTTAAAACCACCTTCTGGTGCGTGGTGCATCACTTGACCAAATCCAGCCAAACCATCTCCAACACCTAAATTATGCTGAGTATATTTATTTGGGTTAATATAAGAAATAGGTGTTTGGTCGCCTGTATTAAAACTGTTTAGTAGTGCTACTACTTTATCTTTGTTGGATAACTTTGTTTTTGAGTCCATTTTTGTGCTATTTTTGATATTTGATGATTTATTTGTTGTACTGCATGATGCTATTACAAGAGCAATTAGGACTGCTACAATTACTTGTTTCATATAACTGCTAATTTAATGTTATGGTAAATGTTGCACCCGAGTTAAAATCAAAGCCTTCACTAATTTCAACAACCAAAACCTTATCTGAATCAATTCTAAGATTGACAGATGAGTTAGATGATGAAAAACCTTTTACATTGTGTGATGAGTTGAAAGTGAAGTAATAACGGTCAAAAGTACCTGCTTCTATAGTTCTAAAAATAGGGCTATAAGTTGGGTCATTAGCAGGAGCTACTAAATCAAAAGTAATTTCGTTTTCAGACAAATCAATGTCATATAATCCATTCAAATAATTATCAAATTCAATACTATTTGATACTGTATTTGTAGCAACAAGAGCATTTGCTGGCAAACCAAAAAGTGTTTCTATTGCTGTTTCAACTCCCCCTGTTCCACCTGAAGATGGATCGGCTGCTAATTGTATTGTGTTTTTTACACTTACTTCTGTTCCTAAAGTTATAGGTAAAACTGTTGGCTCATCATCTTTTCTATCTTTGCCACATGATGATATGAATACTACTGTAATTAGGACAAAAGCTAATGCTTTCAGTTGCGTTATTTGTCTCATTTGTTCAAATTGATTTAATTGATAAATTTTATTTGATACAAAGTTGGGGTAAAAATGAGCTGAAAGAAAGATGAAAGTAGGAGTAAATATGGTTAAAGTCGAACCTTTATGTGTTTTAGCTGATTGAAAGCGATTTTAAGAATGAATTTGGTGTCAAACCTGTATGTTTTTTGAAGTATTTAGTGAAATTTGTAGGGTCTTCGAAGCCTAATTTAAAAGCCAGTTCGTTACTTTTTATAGCCGAATTAATTAGATTTCTTTTTGCTTGAAGAATTACAAAATCATCAATTACATTTTTAGCAGTCTTATTTACTAATTCTTTACAAATTATATTCAGATGCTTGTAGGTTATTGCTAATTCACTAGCGTAAAAATCAGCGTTTCTACTTTTAGATAAATTTTGCTCAATCAAGGAAGTGAATTTTTGAAAGACACTAATTTTTGAAAAATCCTTACTAGGAAGGATTTGATTTTTTTTGATACTCTCTGCTTTAGAAATAAGAATTACAAAAAGCGCATCAATGATAGTTTTTTGATTGAATGAGTTAGGATTATCATACTCTTTTCTGAGTAAATTGAAATAATTTTCAAAATCAGATTCTTTCGGAATTTGTAAGACAGGCGAGAATAATTGAGGATTAAATAGTCTAAAAACAAAATCGCTAGACAGATTCGAAAAACAATCTACAAAGTATTTTTCTGTAAAAATAAGACAAAAACCTTTTAGATTTTCTGAAAACTCAAAGGCATTAACTTGCTCTTTGGCAAGATAAATTAGACTGTTTTGTTCCACAGGATACCAATCAAAATCAATAAAATGCCTGCCTTTGCCTTCCGTAAAAAAAATTAAATTGTAGAACTTTAGTTGATGTGGTAATTCAGGATTATGCTCATATTGTTCTTTACTCTTGGCTATTTTTTCAACCGAAATAACTTCAAAATCAAAATTGCCATCACTTGAAGGATTAAATTTTACGTGTGGAATGTCTTTTTTCATATTGCCTACAATGAGATTTTTTGTGGTATTTTGGTGCTAGATTCTTTCTTATGTTTTATTACATTACATGCTGACAAAACTTTAGACGCAAGATAGAAATAAATCATTTTATTTGGTCAAATATCAAGTTTAAAATGAAGAGGCTTAAATCTCCATCCGTCGCTCATTTTTAACGAGTGAGCAATATGTATTTGGCTTGTAGCTGTGTTTTGGATTTTATTTTATCAAAATAAAGGCAACAAAAAAAGCTGCAAATTTTGTTTTTGCAGCTTTTTCGTTCGAAAGCTAAAGCATTCGGTACGTTTTACTCATGCTAAAGCGTAAGTTACATTTACTCTTCTATTTCTTCAATTTCAGAAATAGGGCGAAGATTTGGCGTAACTCTTTCGTCAGGCGACTTATAACGGAATACTTCCACTAAAGGAGTTTTGATAATCTCAATGATTTCGTAAGGAACAAGCATCGACGAAAACTCTTTTGTAAGGCGTGTATGAGCATCTAATAAGTCATCAGCAGCAATCAAAACTTGATTTTTTACTTCACGTTCTTTGCCTTTTGCTTCATCAATAGTTACATAACGGATTTTACATTTGTAGTAATTATCAACATTTGGATAGGTAAAAACATCTACAAAGTTCATTCTGTTGGCTGCTGCCACCGAAAATTCTCCTCGCATCGAACGACCCACTTCTTCGTGCATACGTGCTTCTGCTTCTGTGAGTGTGGTTGCGTCGGTCAGATAATTATCTTTCATGCGCTTTACCGTTCCGTCTTCTAATTCTTTTGTATAACTGACTTTGCAGAGAAACCAATAATTCATTTTTGTATGGGATTTATAGGAACAATTACGAATTAAAAATACTGACTATCAAATATTTAAAAGTTTAAAATCGTAAATTTAATCAAATTATTATTCCTTGTGTGATATGAAAATTCTGTTTTAAATTTTACCAAAAATACATATTTTTATAGAAAAATGCCAATTCGATTAGCAGGTTTTGGAATTATAAAGTAGTTTTCATTTTCCATGTCCCAACTCCCATTCCCTAATTCCTTTCATCAAAGACTCACAATCCAATCATTCAAAGAAATTCCATCCTCAATATCTAGTTTTTTCTTTACTCTTGATTTGTAGGCTCTTACGCTTTGGTAATTGATATTTAAGATTCTTGCAATTTCTTTGTCGTTCATTCTGATATAAAGATACGTCAAAAAACGTAATTCGTGAGGTTTTAAGTCTTCATAGACAGCTAATTTTTGTACAAATTCTGGGTGGTTTTGCTGCAAACGAAGTTGAAAGTTTTCCCAGTCGTGTTCTGTATCTATATTTTTTTTGAGATTCTTTTTGATACTTTGGAGTTCGGAAAAATAACTTGACAAATCAGTAATTGAATCTTCATTTTCTTCTTGATTTTGTTTGTTATCTCTTCTAATTCTTTTTAAGAAATCATTGAACTGATTATCAATTTCTATCAAAATTTCATTTTGCCTTTGAATGTGCAAAACTTTTGCACTAAGTTCTTTATTCTTTTGCTCTTCGATAATTTTGAAGGATTCTTGTAGTTTTATGGCAGATTTTACTCGTGCTACCAATTCCATTTGATGAATCGGTTTGCTAATAAAATCAATCGCTCCTTTTTCTAAGGCGAGTTTAAGGTTTTTAGCTTCTACATACATTCCAGTTACCATTATAATAGGAATTTTACGTAGTTTTTTATCAGATTGAAACGCAGAAATAAGTTCTAATCCATTCATTTTTGGCATTTCCCAGTCGGTAATGAGCAAGTCAATTTCTGCTTTTTGAGCAATTTTTAAAGCTATTTCTCCATTTGGAGCGAGCAAAATTTGATAATCAAAAGGTAACAGATTTTTACTTTGGCTTTCTTTTGCATCATTTTCTAAATATTCAGTAATCAGCTTTAGGTTTTCTTCAGTGTCGTCAGCGACTAGGATAGTGTAGGTATTCAAAAGGAAAATAGTATTAAGGTCATTCGTGAGGACACGAGCAATATGTTTATATATTCAATAATTTCTGATATTTTTCTTCATCTACTTGGTAGAGAATTTCTTGAATATCATTTTTCCAAGCTGCAATCGTTGTACTTTCGTCGTTTATAGAGTTTAAGATACTACGAATTTGAGTAACTTGATAGACTTCTAAATTTCTCAATTCTTCTATAATAGGAAGTAAATAATTGACCTCGGCTTTAGAGAATTGATACGAATTGCTAGGAGAAAATGTTTTGCTTTTGGTATCATTTGAAAAAACTTCTAATTTGTTTTCTTGACTGAGTTTTATTTTTTCTATTTCCAAAAGTGGAACAATAAAATGAAAATTTGTTTCAGTATTTGGAATAGAATCGACCCAAATTGTACTATCATTTTTGAATGTATTTTTAAATTCTTTTGTGTGTGCTTCTATGGCAAGTTTACAAAATGAAAGTCCCAAACCTGTAGAGGAAACACTTCCCACTTTTTGAGCATTCACTTGTCTATATGAATCAAAAATAGTATCTAATTGATGTTTTTCTATTCCCAAACCATTATCTGTAACAGTTATTTGAGCAAAATTATCTTGATTTTTTTGAATAGAAACTTTGATATATGAACGTTTAGAACTGTATTTAATCGCATTGGTCAGTAGGTTTACAAGAACTCGCCCAATCAAATCTTTATCTACCTCTAGCCAAAAGATAGCATTTTCTTCATAGATTATTTGTATTTTTCTTTCTGTCAAAAATACCTCTACTTCTTCTAAAACATTTTCTAAAATAACATTAAAATTTACTCTTTCCAAGTTGAGTTGAAACTGTGGCGATTGTATTTTTTGAGAATCCAATAAAGCCATTAACAAATTCATCATTCTCTGACTAGCTTTTCGTATTGGAACATTATTTTTTGCTTCATAAATGATTGTTCCCAAAGGATTTTTTAAGTCATGAACGAGCATATTGGTGGTTTTTTCCTTAAAATTATCAAGTTCTTTGAGTTTTTCATTTGTGATTTTTAACTCTTCTGTTTGTGCTTTTATTTCGTGTGTGCGTTCTTTTATTTGGATTTCTAAGAAAATAGCTCTCTGTTTGGATTCTCTAACTTTATATCTATAATAAAAATAAACTAAAACCAAAGTAGCAAAAATACATAAAAACTGAAACCAAAGAGTTTGATAAAAAGGAGGAATAATTTTTACTGTTATTTTGATTCCTTTTTCATTCCAAATGTCATGGTTATTTGAGCCTTTTATGTAAAGGGTGTAATTTCCTGCTGAAAGATTAGTAAGAGTGAGTTCATTCTTTGCTCCTAAATTAATCCATTCTTTTTGTAAAGGTTCTAGTTTGTAAGCATAGTTGTTTTTGTTGCTTTGATAAAAACTAAGTGCAGCAAAATGAAAAGTAAGCATTTGAGCTTCTTCTAATGGCAAGGAAATTTCTGTAATTTCTGAAATATTTTTTTTAAAATTTACTTTCTTTCCTAACTTTTCAAAACCTGTTAGGTAAATAGGAGGAACAAACTCATTTTTCTTCATATTTTTTGGAAAAAAAGCATTTACACCATCAATTCCCCCAAAGAATAATTCTCCTTCTTTACTTTTAAAGTAAGAAAAGGTATTAAATTCATTGTCTTGCAAACCATCTTGCTTGTCAAAGTTGGTAAAGGTTTTTGTTTTTGGATTGAATTTAAAGATTCCGTGATTGGTACTTCCCCACAAATTCCCTTCATTGTCTTCTAAGATAGCATAAACGATATTATTTGGCAGTCCTTCTTTTTCGGTATAATATTCTAAAAACTGTCTTTTTTTGCTATCAAATTTATAAAAACCTGTTGTTGTGGCTATCCAAAAAATGTCTTTTTCTGTGCTACTTTCTTCTATATGTTTGACATGACATACTGTATTTTCTTTATCTTTATTTGGGTTGTAATACTGAACAAATGTATGTTGAGCATTTTCTTGATTTAATTTTTTAGATTTTGCCAAAAAACCAATTCCTTTTTCGGTAGAGCCTAACCAAATTTTGTCTTGAGAATCTTGAAAAATATGTGATATTTTATCTAAATGAGGATAAGAAGTAATATTTTTAGTAGTTGGATGGAAATGGTAAAGATTGTCTTGTCCTGCTACCCAAATAGTGGTATCATTGAGGGGCAAAATATCTTGTAAATAATTCCTATCCATTTTATAGGTTTCCAAAACCTTAAATTTTTCTTTATCAATTTTTCTAATTCCTGATGAGGTAGCAAACCAAAGAATATTCTTATGAGTAGGGTCTTCTTTAATCAAATGAACATAACTATCGATATAAAGTGTTTTTTTAGTAGAATCTCCTAAGAAGATATCAACTGTGTTTTTATTGCTGTATGTTCCTATCCACATATTTTTATTGACAGGGTCTTGATAAATAGCTCGTGTACTAGGCTGACTAAGTGCGTATTCGGGTGCGAGATGGTATTTATAAGTACGAAAATTATTGATTGTATAATCAGCAAATAAAAAGACACCCATTCCTTGCGTACAAATCCAATAATTTTTGGAAGCATCTCTGAAAATAGTTTCTACAACGTATTGATCTATTGTCTTTGTAAAATATTTCCAGTAGTACCACTGGCGAATTTTTTTTTTGTTCAAATCAACTAAAGCAATTCCTCGGCTTTCAAAAAACCAAACATTATTTATTGTGTCGTTTTTAGGTGCATCTTTGAAAGCCAAAAATGGTGTTGTCATTCTTGAGTGTTTAGACTTATCAAAATAGATAGAATCTACTTTTATAGTTGAATTATAAATTTTATTATAATCTTCTAATTGCTCATCTTTATAAGAAGTCCATACTGTTCCATTTTTTTCTAGGTATTGGAAGTGGTGGGTCGTTGTTATTATTTTTTGCCATTTATCATTATCTTTTTCTCTCCAAAAAAGGGTATTTTTATCAGGGTCAATACGCTCAGTAATTACTAAAATTTGCTTTTTACTTCCATTGATATACTTTTCATCAATAAAACTATAACTCTGACTTAGTTTCGAACTCAAAGAAACATCAATCCACTTTTTATTTTTTTCCTTAAAAAGCCCTTTGTCAGTGGCTACCCAAGTATCTTTTTTTAAGTCTTGATAAATATAATTGATATGTTTTTTATCAAAAAAAGCAATGTTTTCTATTGTATCTTTTTGCGTATGTAGTTTGCTAAGTCCTGTTATTGTTCCTATCCAGATTATATCCTTCTCTGCTGCTTCTGTTAAAAATGTAATATGATTGCTATTGAGATGATATTTTTTTTCGATATTGGATTTATAAATTTTAAAAGAATAACCATCATATTTGTTGAGTCCTTCTTGTGTTCCAATCCAAATAAATCCTTTTTGGTCTTGAATAATGGTAGTGGCAAAATTATTTGAAAGACCCTCTTCTGTTGTAATATGTTGGTAAGCAAGGTCATAGTCTTGTGCCTGTGTCTTTTGTGCAGAACAAAAAAGACAAGAAAAAATTAGCCAATAAATAAATAATAAATGTCGCTTCATAATTTTGCTTTTTCCAAAAATCAACATAATATCAACATTTTAGAACTACAAATTTACAAAATAGAAAGTAATATTTTTCTAAGAAGATTTTGAGACTCTTATTTCCTAATAAACATTAACAAACTACTTCCTTTTCACAAAAAAGCCTAAAGATATGCAACCTTCGTAATATCTGACTGTCCTTTTATACTATTAGTGCAAATATTTCAATCTAACTACTGTTTATTATTTATCAATAACCAAACTATGGGAAATTTAATTACTTCTTTCCGAAAACTAACTTTACTAACTTTTTTATCACTTTTTTCTATTTCTGTTTTTGCCCAAACTAATTCTCATTCTATCACAGGAAGTGCCGAATCTGATAATGGAGAAGCTGTTTCATTTGCAGCCGTCGGATTAATGAATCTTTCTGATTCTTCACTTGCTAAAGCCTCAGTAGCTGATGCTGATGGAAACTTTAGATTAGTGGATGTCAGAAATGGAGACTATTTTATTATCGTAACCAGTGTAGGTTATCAAAAATATACTTCTGCAACCATTTCAGTTACTGAAAATTCTTCAAAAGAAATTAATATAAATAAATTTGTTATTCAAAGTAATAATGTACTTGATGCTGTCGAAATTGTAGCCAAAAAACCAATGGTAGAAGTTTTGGCAGACAAAACAGTCTTTAATGTAGAGGGAACAATCGCAGCTTCTGGAAACTCGGGTTTAGAGGTTTTGAGGAAAGCACCAGGGGTGATTTTGGATAATAACAATGGAATTATTTTAGAAGGAAAAAGTGGCGTTCAAGTTTTTATTGATGGCAAACGCTCAGTTTTGCAAGGCGAAGATTTGACAAATTATCTGAATACATTGCAGGCTTCTGATATTGAGTCTATCGAAATTATTACTCAACCCTCTTCTAAATATGATGCAGCAGGAAGCGCAGGTATTTTGAACATTAAATTAAAGAAAAATAAGAATTTTGGTACAAATGGAACAGTAAGTTTGGGGTATTCAGTTTGGGATAATCAGCGTTATAATGGTTCGCTTTCATTGAATAATCGTACTAAAAAAACAAATACATTTTTGACGTATAGCAATCGTTTTGGAGAAACTAGGCGTTTTATCAATCTTTACAGAACTCAAAATAATTTGATTTTTGATGCTCGTTCGGAAGGTCTAATAGATGAAAGTAGTCATAATATTAAATTAGGAACAGATATTTTTGCAAGTAGTAAAAGTACGTTTGGAGTTTTGTTCAATGGAAATTTTAGTAAAATGAATTTTGATAATGATACAAGAACACCTATTAGCAGCCAATCTACAAAAGAAGTTTCTCAAGTTTTGGTAGCTGAAAGTTTGAATCAAAGAGATTTTTATAATTTACTTGGAAATCTAAATTATCGCTATGAAGATACAACAGGGCATACTTTTAATGTAGATTTGGATTATGGACAGTACAAGAATGATGGAAAAACCTATCAACCAAATTATTATTATACTGGAAATGAGCAAGACTTAGTTTCTCAATTTATTTATGAAATGGTAATGCCTGTTACGATTGATATTTTTACTTTTAAGACTGATTATGAACAGAATTTTTTGAAAGGAAAATTAGGAATTGGAATCAAAACATCGATGGTAAATACAGATAATACATTTGATTTTTATGATGAAATAGATGGAGTAAAGGTTCTTAATGTAGATAAGAGTAATAATTTTGTATATGAAGAAATTGTAAATGCAGCTTATTTCAACTATAATAGAAGATGGAAAAAAATGAATCTTCAGTTTGGTTTACGTGCCGAACACACAAAGTCAGATGGAAAACTAAACAGTAATCAAGACGAAAATAATGAACAAGTAAAACGAGATTACTTAAATCTTTTTCCTAGTGGTGGTCTGACATATACTGCAAACAAAAATAACTCTTTTGGTCTGACATACAGCCGTAGAATAGAGCGACCAAATTATCAAAACTTGAATCCATTCGAACAGCAATTAGATGAGCTGACTTTGAGAAAAGGAAATGCTTTTTTGCAGCCTCAATATACTGACAATATCAAGTTTTCGCATACCTATAAATACACACTCAATACTTCGATAAGTTATAGCTATGTCAATGATTTTTTTGCACAAGTTACGACTTCACAAGATGAGCGAAGAAGTATAATTCAAGAACAAAATATTGCGACACAAGAAACGTGGAGTTTTAATTTGAGCTATCCTTTTGAGATAAATAAATGGTGGAATGCTTTTTTGAGTGTGAATGCCTATACAAGTTCGTATAAAGGAAAAACAGAAGAATTTGTTTCTGTTTCTCAAAATACGCTTAGTTTGTATGGACAAAATACATTTTCTTTACCAAAAGGCTACAAATTTGAGGTTTCGGGTTGGTACAATTCGCCTTCCGTTTGGGGAGGAACATATCAAACCAAGAGCTTGGGAGCAATGGATTTAGCAATTCAAAAATCATTTTTGGAAGATAAACTCTCTTTCAGAATGTCTATGAGTGATGTCTTTTTTACTTCGCCTTGGCGTGGAGATACACAGTTTGGCGATGTATTGATTCAAGGAAGTGGAGGCTGGGAAAGTCGTCAGATTAGAGTAAATTTAAGCTATAACTTTGGAAATAAACAAGTAAAATCTGCTCGTAGAAGAAAAACAGGTGCAGAAGATGAGAGTAATCGTGTTGGTGGATAATTCTTGAACAAATAAAAAAATGAACACTTGCTAAGGTCAAATTATTGAATTTAGTAAGTGTTTTTTGTATTTCATTTTTCCAATTTTTATTCACTTCTAACTTCTCAAATCATACTTCTAACTTGGTTTTACTCTCCCACCATCACAAAAGCACCCCAGTAATACGGCTCGTTGTATTTTTCTTTGAGTTTTAATTGTGCTATTTTGAAGGCTTCTCGTTTTGATTTTCCACTCAAAAGGTTTTCATAAAAAGTAACCATCAAAAGCTGTGTAGCATCATCACTTACTTTCCAAAGCGACATAATAAGCGTTTTTGCGCCTGCTTGACGGAATGCTCTTTGAAGTCCATAAACACCTTCTCCATTCTGAATATCTCCCAAACCAGTTTCACAAGCTGAAAGAACGACCAACTCAGTTCCATCAAGATGTAAATTCATAGCTTCTTCGGCTGATAATATTCCATCTTCTTCTCCCGTTTGTGGATTTTGGCAACCTGCTAGTAAAAGTCCACTTCGTAAAAATGGATTTTTCAAAAGATTTTTATTTTCAACTTCTTGCATTGTTTTTACCTCACTATCTGGAATTTGATTGATAAAAAAACCGTGTGTAGCAATATGTAAAATCGTAGGATTTTGAAGTGCTTTGATGTTTTCTTCTGTTGCTTCCTTGTTTTGAAAAAGTGTCGTTTTTACATTTTTTTTATCAAATAAATCATTGATTTGATTAGTTTCTACTTTTGTTCCTTCTAAAACTGGAACAACTGTTTGCTGACCTATCAAACGTTGCAAACCATTCAGACTTCTGTCTTTTCCATTTACTTTTAGGGTATCTTTTCCATTTAGATTATAAGAAGGATAACCTAGCAAAAAGGTTTGATATTTCTCAAAATTTTTACTCAAATCAATACTTGTAATTCCTTTTTCTGCTCTTTCTATCAAATCTCTACTACTTGTGATAAGTTGTATAGTTTCCTGTTCTACTAAGTATTTCCCTGTTTTAGGATTTTGAAGTGTGTTTAGATTGATTTTGTGATAAATCCCATCAGGTGAAAAGTAGATTTTTGAATAGCCTTTTTTATTTGAAAGACTATCTAATTTATCTTGAATTGGTTTCCAGTATTGATTGTACGATTCTGTATCTTCTAATTGAAATTCAATATTATTTTGATAGAAACTTAAAGCACCATTTTCTAGTTCGTGTCCATTTTCTAAGAGTATAAGCTCTGGACTTTCTATTGTTTCTTTGGTTACAATCATAGCTATATATGTAGTGTCAAATTCTTCGTTATACTGATTTTTTTTATTAAAACGAACTATTTCTATTGCAACTTCTTTTTCTGATAAGGTTTTTTGGACATCTTGCCATTTATATTCTTTTTGAGTAGTATTTGATTCAAACAATTTTGATTTTTTAGAAATTTCTTTTTCTAATTCATTGATTTGAGATGCTATTTTTTCTGTATTAATAGAACTATCTCGTTCGTTTAAAGGTAGTTGAAGTAATGAAATATAGTTTTCTTTTTCCGTTTTCCAATCTTCATATTGATTTATCAAAACAGAATCCTTACTATTCAAAATCTGTTCTTTCATCTTTTGAGTAGAAGAAAATACAATTCCTTTACTAAATAATTGTTGATTGAATAGCATTTCGCTATTAATTTTATTTGCAGGATAAGATTTGATAACAAACTGGGTGAGTTTATCAAAAAAGTGTTCTACATTTTGCATGTAACTAAACCTCTCTTTTTCCGAAAGAGTAGGGAAGTATAGAATAACATCTGCATTTACTCTGTTTGTTACCTCTTCAAAATAAGGCTTTGCTTTTGTATATAATTCTGCGTCTCTGTATAGTATGGCTAGATTCGATTGTGTTCTTGTATAGTCTTTATTTTGTTTTCCTAATATTTTTTCTATAATTTTTCTATTTTCTAAGTAAAACTGTTCAGCCTTTTCGTACTCTCCTTGCCAATAATGAGCCGTTCCCAAATCGTTACAACTAATAGCGTATAGTAGATGGTCTTTTCCTAATAATTTTTCATATTTTTCTCTTAGTTCTGCAAAAATCACTTCTGCTTCTTTAAAGTCTCCTTCTGCTTTATAATAATAACCTAGATTTCTATAAGAGTTAAGATAATCTAGGTGGTTCTTACCAACAGTTTCTTTTTTGATTTTTATTATTTCTAACATGATTTCTTTAGCTTTATCATACTTCTGTTGTTGCAAATACAAATAAGCTAAGTTTCCACTAAAGGCTGAATAATAAGGGTGTTTTTCCCCAACTTCTTTTTTGCAAGTTTCTTTAGCGATTATACATAAAGGTTCTGCTTTATCATAAAGTCCTTGGTAGATATAAACGATGGCTAGATTTCCACAACTAACAGCGTATTCAAGAGGAAGTTTATCTTTAAAATTTTCTCTAATTGCTAGAGCCTCTAGGTAATATTCTTCTGCTTTGATAGGTTTTCCTTTATCATTATAAATAATAGCTAATTCATTGCAGGACTTTGCATACTCATTATTATTTTTGCCTACTGTTTTTTCTATAATATCTTTGGCTTCTAATTGTAGTTTTTCTGCTTCCTCCAAATTTCCTAATTCCTTATAAATTACTGCTAAGTTTCTACAAGCTGAAGCATAATCAACTCTTTGTTTTCCTAATTTCTCTTGTACTTCTTTGGTTTCTGAAAAAACAGTTAGTGCCTCATTAAATCTCCTTGCTAGATGATAAAGATTGCCTAGTTTCTGTAAAGAAGTAGCTAAAAGGCTATCAGATTTTGCTATTTCTATATTTTTTTTAAAATAAATTTCAGCTTCTTTATAATTGAGAGCTTCTCTAGCTTGGTCTCCTAAGCTATCCAATTCTTTCCAAGATAGATTTTCTAATGTAGTGCTTATACTATCCAAACGATTTTGGTTTTCTTTGTTTTGTGAATAAGAAGAAAAGCTAATAAGGAAAAGTAAGATACTTAAATAGGCAAATTTCATAATTGTAGATTTTAGTAACGTATTTTAGTTAATTGAATCAACAATAAAACGTATTCCCAAACAAGAACCAAAAAAAGCATATAGACAAAATATAGACAAACAGAAAAAAGTCTTACAGTCTTATTTGACACCTTGCTAAGTCCAATTCCTATTTCAATCTTCACTTCATCTACTTCTACTTTCTAAAATCAGAATTCTACATTGGCTTTACTCTCCTACCATCACAAAAGCTCCCCAATAATAAGGCTCGTTGTATTTTTCTTTAAGTTTCAGTTGAGCTATTTTGAAGGCTTCTCGTTTTGATTTTCCACTCAAAAGACTTTCATAAAAAGTAACCATCAAAAGTTGTGTAGCTTCATCACTTACTTTCCAAAGCGACATAATAAGTGTTTTTGCTCCTGCTTGTCGGAATGCTCGTTGAAGTCCATACACACCTTCTCCATTATGAACATCTCCCAAACCTGTTTCACAAGCAGAAAGAATTACAAGTTCAGTTCCGTCAAGATTGAGATTCATGGCTTCTTCGGCTGACAAAATTCCGTCTTCTTCTCCTAGTTGTGGATTCTGGCAACCTGCTAGTAAAAGCCCACTTCTAAGAAATGGATTTTCTAACAAACTTCTATCTTCAGCTTCTTGCATTGTGGTTACTTTACTACTTGGGATTTCGTTTATGAAAAAACCATGTGTTGCAATATGTAGAATAGTAGGGTTTTTTAGTGCTTTTATATTTTCTTCTGTGGCTTCATTATTTTGTAAAAGAATTGTAGAAACATGTTTCTGATTTAGCAAATTATTAATTCGATTGGTTTCTATTTTTGTTCCTTCCAAGACAGGAATTACAGTTTGTTGACCTACTACACGTTGCAAACCATTCAGACTTCTATCAATTCCATTTACCTTTAAAGTATCTTTGCCATTTAAGTTATAAGAAGGATAACCCAATAAATAGGCTTTATATTCTGCAAAGTTTTTACTCAAATCTAAGTTTTTATCTTCTTGATTTTTGAGTTGTATCAAATCTCTACTACTTGTAATGAGTTGGATACTTTGTTCTTCTAGGAGATATTTTTCTGTTATTGGATTTTTGAATGTATTCAAATTGAGTTTGTGATAAACTCCATCAGGCGAAAAATAGATTTTAGAATACCCTTTTTTATTAGAAAGGCTATCTAGTTTGTCTTGTATTGGTTTCCAATATTGATTGTAAGATTCATTATTTTCTAATTGAAAGTCAATATTATTTTGATAGAAAAATAGAGCTTCATTTTCTAGTTCCTGTCCATTTTTTAAGACTAAAAGTTCAGGATTTTCTTTTGTTTCTTTGGTCAGAATAAGGGCTATATAAACTGTATCTATTTCGTTTCCTTTCTTATTGTACTTTATCAAATGAAACATTTCGATAACAGCTTCTTTTTCTGAAAGACTTTCTCTTACTTGTTGCCATGTGTAGTCTTTTTTTGTTGTATTTTCTTTAAAAGATGCTGATTTTTTCGAAATTTCTCGTTCTAGTTCATTTATATCAGAATTTAATTTCGTAATATCAATAGCTTTATCTCGCTCTTCTATAGGAGTTTGTAACAGGCTAATATAATTCTGTTTTTGTCTTTTCCAGTTTTTATATTGTGATATTAAAGTTGTATCATTGCTGCCTAAAATCTGTTTTTTCATTTTTTGAGTAGAAGAAAAAATAATTCCTTTCATGAAAAGAAGCTCATCAAAAAGTCTTGCACTCATTTGTTTTTTTTGAGGATGATAAGTTATTGCATAATCTATAAAGCCTTCAAAAAACATTAATATATCGTTATAATAAAGAGTTTTTTCTTCTTCTGAAAGTGTAGGAAACAACCTATTAATTTGCTTTTTTTTGTTTCTTAATGCTTCTTCATAATAGTTTTCAGCTGTTTGATAGCGTTGTTGAATTTTATAAAGACTTGCTAAATTAAAACAAGAAAGTGCATAATCTGGGTGGTCTTCTCCAAATATATTTTGGTAGGTAGAAAGAGCTTTTTTATGAAACTTTTTAGCTTTCTTATAATTGCCTTGTAGGATATATAATTCGGCAATATTGTTAATATCATCAGCAAGTAAAGGACTATTTTTACCAAAAATTTTCATATCTATTTGAATAGCTTTATTATAATATGTTTCTGCTTTTTCATACATTTCTATATCTGAATACAGATTTCCTAAATTATTACAGATAGAAGAATAGCCTTCACTTTCTTGCCCCTCTTCTTTTTCATAAATTTCCATTGCTTGAAAGTATAGTTTTTCAGCTTTGTCATTTTTTCCTATATCTGAATAGAGATTTGCCAAATCTTCACAGATTATGCCATACCACAAATGATTTTTGCCTAATTCCTTCTCAATAATTGCTTGTAGCTCTAGATAAATAGGTTCTGCTTTATCGTATAAAGATTGTTCGTAATATATGTCGGCAAGTCCTCTCAAAACACGCAGGTAAAATTCATTATCTTTTTCTCCTAACTTTTCATAAATAGTTTTTGCTTCCAAAAAAAGAGGCTCTGTTTTTGTATAGACTGCATTTTCTAAGTAAAAATTAGCCAAAAAATAGCATGAATGAGCATAGTGTTTGTGATTTTTGCCTACTGCTTTTTGTGTAAGCTCTCTAGCTTCTATTAAAAGAGGCTTGGCTTCTTGATAACGCAAATCCTCCATATAAACATAAGCCAAATGAATTGTCGTTTGAGCATAGAGTGTATCTTCTTTTCCAAATTCAAGTTCAATTTTTGACAAAGCTGTTTGAAAATATTTCTCTGATTTTTTATAGTCTTCATTCCTTAATAAATCTAAACCAATACTATCTAATTCTTGATAGCTTAGTTTTTCTAAATTTTGAGTAAATGCAGAAAAATTAAAAGCAAAAAACAGTAATACAAGTAACAATGTAAATTTCATAATTAAGAATTTAGTAGCACACAGTATATTTTTATGAATCAACAAGAAAGTGCATTGTTACCAAAATTCCAAAAAATGTGTATGGACAAAATATAGACAAGTGGAAAATAATACTGTACATGCAGATGGAACAAGACCAATACAAAAAATCCTTACTCAATATAAAAATTGAATAAGGATTTGTTTTCTTGACAACTTCAAATATTGCTTGAATCAAATAATTCTAATAATAAATCACTTCACAACGTGGGTGGTCTTTCTTAAAATCATCTACTTTTCTACTAGAAATTTTGGTATTGTAACAGCGCAGAATTTCTAATTTTCTCATATTTTCTAAGCCTTTAAGGTTGCGTAATTTTGTAGTATTACAAGAAAGTTCGGTTAGTTCTTTTAAAGGTTCTAAGCATTTTATGGTTTTGATTTGTGTGCCTGCACAGTTTAAGCGTTTGAGGTTTTTGAATGCTCCCATTGGCTCAAGGCTTTCTACTGGTGTATTTTCAAAAACTAATTGCTCCAAATCTCTAAGAGGTGTAATTGGCTCAAGATTAGAAACTGGAGTTTCTGAAAAGCGCAAAATACGAAGCGTTTGGATATTTTTGATAGGAGAAAGATTGCTTACACTTGTACGCACAAAACTAAGTTCACGCAAACGAACAGACATTTGTAAAGGCTGCAAATCACGAATATCACTTATTCCATCAAGATTAATTGATTCTAAATAAATCATGGCGTGTAACTGTTCCTTATTTGGCTCTGTTTCTATTTTGACATGACTTTTCATTGCCTTTTTCCAACTTGCAGATAACCCTGTCCACCAATTATTGAGTGTAACTGTTTTGTAAATTACAATGGTAGAAGGATTTTTATTTAAAAATGTAGCAACTAGCTCATCTTTGAGAGCCGAACCATCAGCATAAATAAACTCTAAATTAGTCAGATTTTGTAATGTAGAAATATCACTTACAGATGTATTTTCAATATCTAGTTTTTTTAATCTAGCCAAACTTTGCAACGAAGAAACATCTGAAATTTTGGTATTATTTGCTTCCAACACTTCTAAAGCAATCAAATCACGCAAAGCTGTAATGTCTGTAACCTGCGTTCTGCTAATATTTATTTCCTTCAATCCTTCAAAAATACGAAGTGGCTCAACCGTTTTGATAGACTGTCCTTTTGCATCAATTTTTGTAATTCTTGAAAGAGTAGCTAATTCTTCTTTTGTTGGATTTGATGGCGTTAATTTGCTTGCTGTTCTGAAAACTTCTTTCCATTCAAGAGATAAATTTTTCCACCAATTTTGTAATGCTTCTGATTCATAAACTACCAAAATATTTGATTTTGATTTCGTTAGTTCTTGTGCCTGTCCTAGTTTTACACCTGTATTGTCACAATAAACACGCTCTAAAGCAGCAACAGAAACAAGAGGTTTTAAGCTAGAAATTTTAGTATTATTGGCATAAAGTAAACGTAATTTTTCTAGTTTAGAAAGAGGTTCTAAGCTACTTACATTTGTATTCGAAATATCCAAACGCTCTAGTTCTTTAGTTTCTGAAAGTGCCGAAATTGAAGTAATTGGAGTAAAAGAGGCTTCCAAAAATTGCAAATCAGAACTGTTTTTGAGTGGATCAAGATTAGCTACTTTCGTTTTTGAAATTCTAAGTTCTTTCAAAATACTTCCATCTACCATTCCAAGAGCTTCCAAAGAATTTACACCTGTAATAGACATATCCAAACGCTCTAAATGTGTCAAGTATTCAAGTGTTTTTATATCACTTACTTTTGTGTTTGAAACATTGAGTTCTCTCAAATTGGTTGCATAAGTAAGAGCTAAAAGATCTTGAACTGGCGTATTAGAAGCATCCAAAACTTCTAAATTAGTGATACTTCGAAGTGGAAACAGGTTTGCAACCGATGTGTTTGCACACTTAAATGTCTTTAGTTTCATCAGACGACTTACTGGCTGAATATCCTTTACAGTTGGGTTATTACTAATATCCAAAACTTCCATTCCTACAATAGAATGAAGTTGAGTATTACTAATCGAATCTCCAACAGGAATAGTTACGTATTGACTAAAAACAGCTAACCACTCGGCTGGTAAATCATTCCACCAACTACGTAAAACTTCTGTTTCGTTCGCTTGACTTGTATAAATACTAATAATCTTCATGTCTTGACTTTCTGGGTCATAGCTCATGTCTATATAACGAGGAAGATTATTTTTTACTTTTTCATTTTTAAAATTTGTGCCTTCTAATGCACGATTTGCAGTAACTGTAAAAAAAATCATTCCATCGGGAGCAACTCTATGAGCAATACTAGAAACTTCATATTTGAAAGTTACATTTTTGTAGAAAAAGTCAATGTCTTTCAAATAAGACTGTACATTTTTGTTTACCCACAAATCACGTTTTTCAATCAAATCATCTTCTATCTGAACATCTCTATCTTTAAAGATTTTTTGAAAACTTTGATTGACAATCGTTTCTTTATCACGAACAGACGATTCTTCTTCGCCTAATGTATTGTACATAAATTGCATAAAAGAAACCAAAGAACGGACACGTCCTTCGTATTCTTCTAGTTTTTCGGCTGAAATCTGTTCGCCTTGTGTTTTTTTGTCTTTATCATTCTTGCCTGTGTTTTTTGTTGTCTGGGCAAAAAGAGTAGTAGTAGTGAATGCCAATAAAAGGCATAAGAGATAAGAACGGAAATTAATTACCATTAGAATATATATAATTTAACAAAACATCTTTATTATCAGGAGTAAGGCGAGCCAAATTCGAAATCAGCCACCCATTATTGTATCCTCCACGATTAAAACGAGAAACTTCAAGATACCAATTATCTATTTGGAAAAAGTGAAATTTTACATCTGTAACCGTTTTGAATTGTAGTGCATTACGAGCTACTTCGTACAAAAACAAACTTACATAATCTGTTTTATGACCTGTTTCTACATAATTTTTGACTTCTTTGAGTTCTTGAGGCTCATCGAATATCTTTCTTAGATTCATAAACTCTAGTTCGTGGCTAAGGGGATGTAAAAATTTGCTTGGGTCTTGAATATCTTTTCCCATTATTTTGGCAAAAGGAGCAAAATAAACATTACTGATTACCCATTTTGAACCCACTTTTTCTTCTTGGAGCTTCATAAAAAGTGTCAAGTCTTGTTCTCTACCTTCATAAACGAAACGAGTGGTTACCTCTGCAAACCAATTTCCACCATGAAACTCTAAAAATGTAGGGTTAGTTGAGTTAGTAACTTGATTTACAAAATCATTTTTTACGGATTGAGGAACAGCTTTATTTTGTCCATCAAATAGAATATTAATATAATCTTTTCTATCTGAGTTATTTCTAAATTCTTTACTTGTTGGGTCAAACTTATTTCCTAGTTTGTCCTCTTCATGATTAAAACGCCTAAAAAACTGATTCATTTGCTTTGTTGCAGCATACAAATCAGATTCGTCTCCCAAATAATTACCTATTTGAGCCGAAACAGAAAAAGGCAAAAGAAAAACTAATGCCAAAAGGAAAGTTGAAAAAATATTTTTTACTATCATCATAAATTAATTACGAATTGCTTTATTAATTGCGAACTGAAAGACGACGAAGTCAATTAAAAATTACGAATTACGAAAACCAATTACATGCTTTAAAAAATAAAAAACGTAATCCGTAATTCGTAATTCGTAATCGAACTTGTCTAGTTTCTCTTTGTTTCACTTACACGAACATCTCCTAACATAACATCCCAAAAGCCGATTTCACGACCAGCAATAGTAGTTTTTTTACGTTCTACATAAACTGTAATGTCCTTTTTAGTTACATCAGAATACTGAACCAAACCATCGGCAGATTTACCTTGAAAACGTTGGAAGATAGTAATTACACCTACATAACGACCATCTGGTTGTTTTTCTAGGTCAGAAATATACTGAATATTAAACCAATCGATTTCTACTTGGTCGTAATTAAGAGCCATCAAACGGTCAAAATATTTACGAACACCATAATAACGAATCGCTTTAGAGTTTACAGAAGAAACGCCCATTTCTGCACCATCAGAAAATAATTCCATAGCACGGTCAATGACACGCATTGCTTCCGAATACTGTGTAGATTTGTTGCCAATAATAGAAATATAACGGCTCAAGTCTTTTACTTTTTCAAGTGCAAGAGAATCAATAGCACGTTTACGAGTAGGACTAAGGTCAGCGTTTGTTTGAGCAGAAGCAGAAGAATCTACTGCCATAAAAGCAAAAACAAATAAAAATGAGAAAAGAATTTTTTTGATATTTTTCATAATAACTGAAATTCAAATAGTGGATTTAAAAAGTTTAAAAAATGACATTGTAACTGAAAATGCAGTTACTCATTGAATGATAATAACTAGAGAATGATGTCTAATAATAACTTAGAAATCAAAAAACTGTGCCAAAAATCAAAACTCAGTTGTGGCTGATAATTACATCAACCACAATTTTTCAATAGTTGTTGTTAGCTTTTTAACTAATCAACATGTATTAATTACTAAGTTCTAAAAGTTTGATTTTGCCATTTGCATCTGTACCAATGCTCACTACTTTGTGATTCATTTTCTTTTGGTCTTTGATGAAATTGAGGTATTTTTCGGCTGTTGTAGGCTCGTCATAATCTTTTTCTCCTCCTTCTTCTGCAATGATAATCAAAACAGGAGCTTGTGGAGAAGTAAATAATTTAAGTGCATTTTGAATAGAAGCATTTGCTGTGTTTGCATCACTTGCATTAGCAATTTCTGAGAAGAAATCTTTGATAGTTTTGCTCTTTTTACTGGCTTCTTCTTCAGCTTCTTTACGACGTTTTTCTTCTTCTTCTCTGATGCGTTGCTCTCTTACGCTTTGCTCTGCTTGAGCGATAAGGTCTTTTACAGTTGGGTCATCAACATTCATTGCTTTGATAGCATCAATTCTTTTCTGACGCTCATCGGCAGACATGGAAGTATCATTCAAAACGGCTTGAAGGTCAGCAGTTGCTTTCTCAACTTTACGTTTTTTTTCTGCTGCTGCTTGTGCTTTTGCAGCTTCGGCAGCTTTCTTTTTACTGTTACAACTTGTAGTAGTTAGGGTAGTTCCCATTCCTAAGAGAATAATGAGATAAAAACTTAGACGAAAATACCATTTGCGAATTGACTTGTTCTTTTGCATAACAAAAAATAGGGTTTGAAGTGATTTAAAAAATACGGATTAAGTAAAAAATTGATTGAAAATAAAAAATTGTTCTAATAATTTAATTAAAACAACTTAAATAAATACTTGTTTTCTTTAAAAGAATTGAATTTTGATAATTAAAAACATTCAAAAAAAACATTGTGATAGTATTTTTATGGCTAAATTGTGTAGCAAATTTGCTGACAGGTTTGATAAAAAAGTGAGAGCTTAAAAAATAAATTTGAAAGGTTTGTTATTTGCTATCTATTTTTAACAAAAACTCTTAAAAAGTGTTTAAAAAAATATTTTTCTTACGGCTGACTAAAGTTTCAATGAACAAAATAACACAGCAACTCAAAAATGATTATTCACGCATTTATCAAAAACTAGAAAGTCATTTTGAAAGAATTCATTTTACTAGAAAAGCAAATTATTACACAGCTTATTTTGCTGATTTTTTGGATAAAATAGAAACAAAGGCAAAAGATTTAGAAAGGATCTTAAAAGTCACTCATATTCAAATAACGGAAATAATAGACAAAAAAGAAAATAAAGCTACCAACACAGAGGTTTTGTGTTATTATTTCAAAGAGGTTCAAAAATTAGAGTTACTAATAGATACACAAAAAGAAGAGTTGAAAAGTCTGCAAAAATCAATGAGGGAATATTGGTTTTGATATATCTTCAAACTACGAACTAGAAAAAGTTAAAACTTTTTTTTGTTTTGACTGTTTTTAATACAGAAAAGAGATATATTCAATACTATTTCTAAATTCTAATTATTTAGGAATATTTTTTAAACTATTTTTTTTAATCTAAATACAGAAAACCTATATTATGGGAGAAGTAAAAAACCTTATCGACAAGAAAGCTATTAGCAAAATGCAAGATATGGTAAAAGAACAACGAGTTTGCATGTTTGCTACTAATTTATCAGAAACGCCTTTTTCAGTTTGTCCAATGACAGCACAAGAAGTTTCAGAAGATGGACATATTTTGTTTTTGAGTGCAGCCGATAGCGACCACAACGAAAAAATATTATTAGATTCAAGAGTTCAGCTTATGTTTTCAAATGTTTCTGATAGTGAATTTATGAGTGTGTATGGAAAAGCAACCATTTCAAAAAATAAAGAAAAAATTGACAAAATTTGGGAGCCATTAGCAAAAGCATGGTTTCCAAACGGAAAAGATGACCCTAATTTGACAATCATTGAAGTTTTTCCAGACGATGCCTATTATTGGGATACCAAAGACGGAAAAATTGTTTCGATGGTCAAAATTGTAGCCTCTGCTCTAACAGGTGAAAAAATGGATAGTGGTGTAGAAGGGCATTTGAAAGTATGAAATTAATGAGGAAGTTTAGAATTACAGGTTATGTAATAGCTCAATCGCATCTAAAAACCTTTATTTTTAGATGCGATTGAGCTATAAAAGACTATTTTGAGTTCCAAGTTCACGTTATTTATTATGTATTAATTTTTGTCTAAAGGAATTACTTTTCCTGGTTGTTGTCTATCAACAACTCCTTTTTCTACAAGCATGTGTTGTATTTGTTCTGCTTTCTTTTTACTCCAATAATTTCCATATAAAATTTTGAAAGTAAAATCAGGACCATAATGATCCACTTTTATATAGGCTTCTCTATATCCTTCTTCAATAAGCATTTCACAAAACTCTTGCGCTCCTTCTTGTTCTGGAAAATCTGTCAAATGAATTACCCACCTTCGTTTATCAATTCTATGTCCTTTATGGTCATACATAAAATCATTTTTGGGGTCAAAGGGTTGATAAGGAGGATAAAATGTTTTGATTTCTAATACTTGGTTATCTTTTTTGAAAGGCATAAACCAATCATATTGCAATACAGAAAATGCTTGTACATCTTCATCAACAGGCTTGATATACAAATAATACGGATTTCCATCTTCTTCTTTTTCCATTCTTGCAAGGTCGCCATTTATAGTTGGTGTATAAACAGTAATAAGTATATTTGAACGACGATCATCTTCTGGAGACTCTACAAAACTCTCAGGCATTTTTGGAAGTGCTGTAATTACATCCATTTTACCATCAAAATTAAAATCTCCAAATGATTCTATACCAGGAAGAATACTATTAAAAGCATAAGCAACAACTTTATCTGGATTAGTAATATCAAAAAGATTATAACACTTAAAACGACACCCTTTAGTCATACATTCTTCACTCAATGTATAAAAACAAAGGTATTTTTTACCTAAAAAATCAAACTCATAAACATCTAAAAAAATACTTAAATACTGAACTAATGAGCGTTCGATACTACAATAAAACCTAAAATGTTGTCCATTTATATATACTCCTGTTGGTGCTGGATTTATAATTGGATGGTATTGAGGACCATTGAGTACGTATAAAGAAATCGGGATACTTGACCCTTGATAATCTGTAAAACTGGTATCACTCTTCTCTCTCGGAAGAGAAGGTGTAGGATGCATCGTAATAGTAACTGGCTCTTGGCTAAGTTGTGCTATTTGATAATCTTGTGCCAAAACAGAAGATGCATACAGCATAAAAGAACCTATAAATAAGATAAATACGATTATATTTTTCATAAACTGTGCTTTTTTCATTTTTATTAGATAAGCAGACTTTATAGTATAATTAAAGATTTTTTATTCTTATCTTCAAAACGCTAGATTTTACTAAAAGTTATATTTATTAAGGAATAGAATATGAAGAATTAAATTAATTCAAAAAGTAGGATTAAAACTCTGTTCTCATATTTATTAATCTACCATTTACACCTGCTTTTTTTAAGTCTAACTGTAACTGTTGTATTTTTTCTTTGTTTTGATAATTTCCTGCCAAAACCAAAAAATGCAAATCTCTATTGTATTGGTCTATATACACAAAGACATCTTCCAGCCCTCCTTGCATCAAGTATTCACAATAATCTAAAGCACCTTCAATCTCATCAAACTCAGCTACTTGTACTGCCCAAACATTTTGAGGAACTCGGTAGCCTTTTGCATCATACAAAAAAGGTTCTTTAGGGTCAAAGGAAACATAAGGAGCATAATAAGGTGTAATAGGAGCTATTTTTCCTGATTGATCTTTTAATGGAATAAACCAATCATTTTGTACCACCTCAAACCCTGAAAACTCTTCATCTGTTCCTTTTATAAATAAATAATAGCTATTTCCTTCATGTTTTATATCCACTGCTTTTCCTTCTTTATCAAATGAAAACACAGTAACTAATCCGTAAAGCGACTTATCTTCTGTTGGGATTTTGTCTTCTTCAATATTAGGAGGAAGCTGTGAAGCTACACGAATAAAATCCATTACACCATCACTATTATAATCTCCAAACGTAAATGTTTCTCCATATACGCTTGCAAATGAATTGGCTGATACATTGTTGGGATCAGTTACATCAAATAAATTATAACAACGATACAAACACCCTTTATGCAAACAATCTTCTCTAAAACTAAAAAAACAAAGATATTTTCTTCCCAAATATTCAAATTCGTAAATATCTAAAAAGTTAGAGATATTTTTTTCACTCCCTCTTTCTGAGTCACAATAAAAATTATATTCTTTTCCATTAATCAGAAGTCCTGTGGGGTTAGGATTCAAAATGTGATGGTATTGAGGACCATTGACAAAATAAACAGAAAAATCTCCATACAAACCAGAATAAACCGTCAGTGTGGTATCTCCTTTTTCATCAAATCCTGAAGGTAAGGGGTGTGACTTTACCTCTACCTGTTCTTGAACAAGCATAGGAAAAGTATAAACAGCCTGTGCTTTACTTGTTTGACTGAAAGCTAAAAGAACGAAAGCAGAGAATAAGAATAACGTATATTTTTTCATAATAGAGAACATTTTGAAAGCCATCACTTGAAATGAAAGTCAAATGAGAATCAGAATCTAGCATTTTTTAAATAATAAATAACGAGGAAAGTTAAAAAAATGGAGTTAGAAAGACAGTTTTGATTTTCCTCATCAAAATTATATATCCAAAATACGAACCAAAAATGTTATTTGTATTTTTCTAACTTTATTTTAGGTTCAATTTAGCTAAAATTATAAAAAACAGAAAACGTATTACCTACTGTTTTCTGTTTCTTTATTCTTTAATTTTTCTTTGCTTGATTATTTAACTCTTCAATATGATGATAAGTACTGTGTAAGTTATTTAGTTTTGTCAATAATTCTTTGTCAGTTGCTTTTTTTGTTTCTACCAAAGTATGCAATTCTTTACTCTGTTTTACTAATTTTTGTAGTGTAGTTTGAAGATCTTTTTTTAATTTTTTACTTTCAGATTTTTCAAAATAGACTGGTAATTTAGAGCTTAAAAGGTTTTCGGCAGCTTCTACAAGTTCATCTGAGTCATTTTTTACAGGCTCAAAATCTCCATCCTCAGCAGGGTGAAATGTCAGAGCAATAGACATATGAAATGCTTCTAGTCCTTCCCAAACATCAATTTGAGTTAGTTGGAGCTGATTTGTTTGAACAAAGGAAGTGAAAAATAAATATGTAAAAAGGACAGAAAAAAACAAAAATAGTCTTTTGGCAGATTTCATAAATTTTTAAATTGATGATTTATAATAGATATATTTAGGTTAAATTTAATTAGATACTTTCCTTTTTTGTCCTTTGACTTTTATAAAAAGTAGTAAGTTCTTTTACACGCTCATCAAAAGTTATTTTTTCTGCATCAAATTCATTTAGATTTACTTTTGAGAAAAATTCTTTAATATTTTCGGTATGATTTGTTCTTCGTCCGTTAGTAAGATTAATAAAAACAAGTTTCATCCAAAGAAGTGATTTTAATTGCGTTTCGTCTTTGTTAAGCATCCTACATTCAATCATCAAATTTGAGTCATCATAAAAAACAGTTGCTGTTCGGATTACAATTTCTTCTCCATAAACAGCCGAACGCAAATATGCCAATTCTTGTTTCTGAACTACCCAACCTTTTTTTTCTTCATTTATAAAATCTACCAATCTCCACCCATAATCATAAGTTACTTGATTATCTCTTCCATCAAGAAAATAATCTAAATACCTTCCATTATTCAAGTGTCCATAAGGGTCGCAATCTTGAAAGCGAACAAGAAATTCAGTTCTTGACAAAGGATTTATTTTGTGTTTGGGTTGAGGAAGTTGCATAACTGATATAATGAAATAAGTAAATTGAATAATTTATAAGATTACAAAACTAGCTAATTTTGATTAAAATTTTATATCTAATTCTCTAAAATTAAACTTCTTTATCTATTTGAAAATTACTATTAATGACAATAAAAAAACGCATAAAACTTTATAAATTTTATGCGTTTCATTTACTTTCGAATAAAAAATTTAATTTCTACTATAATTTGGAGCTTCACGAGTTATCATTACGTCGTGTGGGTGGCTTTCTCTCATTCCTGCATTGGTAATTTTGACAAATTGTGCTTTCTGCAAATCTTCAATAGAAGCTGCACCACAATAACCCATTCCTGCTTTAAGTCCACCAACAAGTTGATAAATCACTTCAGCAGCTTTTCCTTTGTAAGCTACTCTTCCAGTAATTCCTTCTGGAACAAGTTTTTTAATATCATCTTCTGTATCTTGGAAATAACGGTCTTTTGAGCCGTCTTCCATTGCTTCAATCGAACCCATTCCACGATAATATTTGAATTTTCTACCTTCATAAATTATCATTTCCCCTGGTGCTTCGTCTGTCCCTGCTAAAAGTGAACCTATCATAATACAAGATGCACCTGCTGCAATCGCTTTGACTAAATCTCCTGAAAAACGTACTCCTCCATCTGCAATAATCGGAACTCCTGTTCCTTTTACAGCCTCAGCAGCTTCAAAAACAGCCGATAATTGAGGCATTCCTACTCCTGCAATAATTCTTGTTGTACAGATACTTCCAGGACCTACACCTACTTTTACAGCATCTGCACCTGCATCTGCAAGAGCTTTTGCACCTGCACCTGTGGCTACATTTCCTACAATAACTTGAAGTTTTGGATAACTAGATTTTACTTTTTTGAGCATTTCTATAACACCTTTTGAGTGTCCGTGAGCTGTATCAATCGTGATAACATCAACAGCAGACTTTACAAGTGCAGCTACCCTTTCTAAAGTATCGCCAGTAACACCAACGGCAGCACCCACACGCAAACGACCTAATTCATCTTTACAGGCATTTGGTCTATCACTATTTTTGAGAATATCTTTGTAAGTAATAAGTCCTACTAGATTGTTTTCATTATCAATAATTAATAGCTTTTCGATTTTATTTGCATCTAAAATTGATTCTGCTTGCTGCAAATCAACACCTTCTTTTGCTGTAATCAGATTTTTAGAAGTCATTATATCCGAAACTTGAAGAGAAAGGTCTTTCTGAAAACGTAAATCTCTATTGGTAAGAATTCCAACTAATTTTTTATTTTCATTAATAACAGGGATTCCACCAATTTTGAATTCTTTCATCAATCGGTTTGCATCTGCAAGGGTTTGATTCGGAAAAACAGTTACTGGGTCAGTAATCATTCCACTTTCCGAACGTTTTACTTTTCTTACCTGTTCGGCTTGGCGTGCAATACTCATATTTTTATGAATAAATGCCATTCCTCCTTCTTGAGCAATAGCAATCGCCATTTCAGCCTCACTAACCGTATCCATTGCAGCCGAAACAATCGGCACATTCAATGTAATTGTTTTAGTAAGTTTAGTCTTCGTTTGCGTATTTCTAGGAAGTGTTTCAGAATAGGCAGGAACAAGTAATACGTCATCGTAAGTGAGAGCTTCCATTAAGAATTTGGAAGCAAAAGCATCAGAAATATTCTGGCTTTGTAGGTTTGGGTGGCTAGTTGTAGCTGCACCGTTTTGGGTTGTGGAATTTTCAGGCATGTGCAAATAATGTAATGTTTCTATTTGCCATACAAAATTAAGGAATTATTTGGATTTACAAGTATTTGAATGAAATATTCTTTTTTTATTAAAATTGAGAACACCCTTTTTGAATCACAGAGAGTAAAGAGTTGGAGGAGGGAATACAGTTTATTTGATGTAATTAAATTACTTTTTAGTATTTTTGTACTGTAGATTAATTGAAATTTAATTAATCACTAATCATTGAACATTAATCACTAAAAGTATTGCAATTTCCTTCTATCAATCGTCCTTTTTCCAAAAAACGCATTGGCTCTTATCCATATATGGGTGTGCTAGTTAATATTACGTTGGCACTTTTTATTACAGGACTTTTGGGTTTGATTTTGATTTATACGTATCAATTTTCTATTCGAACAAAGCAAAATGTAGAAGTAGAAGTGTATTTGCGTAGAGATGTCAATGAAAATCAGCGTTTGAGTATTCAGAAAAAGCTCACTCAATTAGAATTTGTCTTGAAAGATGAACAGGGAAAACCTCGTATTCGTTTTATGGCAAGTGAAGAAGCTGCCGAAATGATGCGACAAGAAGCAGGAGTAGAATTTGAAGAGTTTTTGGTAGGAGAAAATCGTTTGCCTGATGCCTATTATATCAATGTAGAAGAATCTTATTATCAAAAAAATAAAATGGCACTTCTAAAAGCTCAAATTGAAAGCATAGACGGTGTTTATGAAGTAGATTTTAAAGATAAGTATATTGAAGAGATTACTAAAAACCTACAAACAATTAGTTATATTTTTTCAGCTTTTGCTGTTGTATTTTTTATTGCTGCAATTATTTTGATTGATAGTGGTGTGCGTCTTGCACTTTTTTCTCAGCGTTTTTTGATTCGAAGTATGCAACTTGTCGGAGCAACTCCATTTTTTATCAAAAAACCTTTTCTTCGTCGTGCTTTTATTCATGGAATCATTGGAGGAGTCATCGCTTATGTTTTGGTGCTTATTCTTGCCAAAGGTTTTGCCTTATGGATTCCAGAACTCAATGCTTTTGATTATATGAGTTCTATTCTTGGTCTTGGTTTTATTATTTTGGTCTTGGGAGTTAGTATCAATACAATTAGTGCTTATATTGCTGTGAGCAAATATTTGTATATGCGATTGGATGACTTGTATTAATTTTTTGTGTAGAAAAAGACATTGCAACTAGAATCAATTTATTTTCGTTTAGATTAAGAACTAGAGAAACGAATAGATTAAAAATATCAAATTTTAGAATTTTCTTTTATTTCTCTATCTTGTAATTGCCCTTTTAAGGCTTATTTTAATTTAGATGAATATCGATAATGAAAAAATATATTCTTTTCTTTCTTGTTTCTAGCTTTTACTTATTAGTTAATTTTTCAGTAATTGCACAAACGGCTTCCATTCCTCATTCTTTAGATGAGGCTATTTCTCTTTTTAATGCAGGAAACCACAACGAAGCCAAAACATTATTACGCCAAAATTTAGAACATGACCCTGATGATTCGGATTCTCGTTCTGTATTGGGAAAAATGAATTATCATTTGGGAGAATGGAAAACTGCTATTGATATTTGGAGTGAAGGTTTAAATGGCAAACCGTCCGATTTTGTCTTTCACATGAATATTGGAAATGTTTTTTTTGAAAAAGCAGAGCAAAATGCACCTTCTATTTATCTAAAAACATATTCAGAGACAGAAATAGAAGAAAAATCAGAACTCTATGAACAAGATTTTATCAAAAACACCTCTCCTTCTTTTTTGAAATATTGGCAAGAGGGAATTAATGCCTATCAAGCTGCCTACAAAATTTATCCGTATGAAGAGTACGTTTTGGAAAGATTAGGTGAATTTTATGAAATGAATAGACGATTTGATAGTACATTTATTTATTATAAACAACTTGCAGAACTTTATCCAGAAAATAGTCATTATCTCACAAATGCAGCTATTTATCAAGCTAAAATAAAAACATCTAATCAAAAAGAACAGGATTCTTTAGATAATTTAGTAGTAGAAAGACTAAATTATTCTTTAAAAGTTGATGCTCAAAACCCTGATACATATAGAGAATTAGCTCGCATCTTGACAGAAAGAGAAAGTATTGAGAAAAACACTCAAGAAGGTGAAAATGATGAAAACCATAAAAAGGAGGAGGAAGTAGAAACTTTACCTTCTTTAGAAATGATACAAAAAGCTGATTTTTATGCCTCTATTCCTAAATTTGCACGCTTTGAGTTTTCGAAGGAAAATGCCTTGATTTTGGATAAACTACTAACAAAAAGTTATAGTCAGAAAAAAAATTGGTCTAAACTCCTAGATTCTTTAATACATACTATTTCTGATAAAAATAATGAGAAAGACATTTCTACACAAAACTTATTAATTACTGTGTTGGCTGCTGATGCTTCAGATTCTGAATTGATGCGTACTTTTAATAATTATTATTCTTTATTTAGAGAACGAAAAAATATAATTAATACGCTGGCAAACACACATTACGGACAATGGCTTTTGATACAACTTTTACAAGAAACAAAAGAAATAAAGCTAACAAGAGATGTAACAACTACTTTGGTAAGGAAAAAATCGCCTAATATGCACGATGTTTTGATTGATTTGTTGGAATATGATTATTTACCTGAGTCAATGGATATTGCAAAGAATTTATCAAAACTAAATGATGAAAGAAGTAGAACGGCACTCATAAAAGAATTGTATTTGCCTTTACCAAAAACGTCTGCTAAATGGAAAAATAGAACTTATTATGCATTGCAGGTGCGTCAGATGCGAGCTATTTTAGCTCTGTCTGCATTAGAAAAAGATGAAGAGATAAAACAAGAGTTAGTAAAAGGCTTGGAACGCCCAGATGTACGTTTGTTTTGTGCTGTGGCTCTCTATTCTCAAACTAGAAATAAAGCGTACCTAAAACTTGCCAAAAAATATAAACCTAAAAAAGTACCTTTCCCAGAATTAGGACAGTTTTTGAAGAAATTTAATGATTCCAAAGCAAATTCTTTGGGGGATAAGTTGATTAAGGGGTAAACAAAATAAAAACCTACTTTTTTATTAGATTCGGAAATTCTAGGTAAAAGGAAGTTCCCTTTCCTACTTCTGAACTTACTTTGATTGTTCCCTGTATTTTTTCTAGTGTTTCTTTCAAAATATAAAGTCCCAAACCCGAACCTTGACTATTTTCACTGGCTCTATAAAACATCTCAAATATTTTTTGTTGGTGTTCTTCTGATATTCCAATTCCATTATCTTCAATAAAAATACAGGCTTTTTCTTGCTTAACTTCTCCATATATTTTCAAAAAACGTTTGTCTTTTTGTGCATCTGAATATCGAAACGCATTTGAAATTAGATTATTAAAAATAATACTTATTCGGTACAAATCTGTCTGAAAATCATCTGTTTGAGAAATAATAATTTCTACTTCAAAATCTTTTGCTTTGGGTAAATATTCAAACTCTTGAATTAATTGTAACAAATAGTCTTGCAAGTTGATTTTTTGAGGTGTTATTTCTACACGAGAATTACGAGAATAATCTAAAATATCTTTGATAAAAGAATCTAACTTGAGAAGACTTTTTTCCTTTAGAGTTTCGTAATGTTTAAGTTGAATAGGGTCATTTTCTAGTTTAGAAATAGCAATTAATCCCAAAACAGAGGAAATAGGCGCACGCAAATCATGACTGACACTATACACAAAGTTATCTAATTCTTGATTTGTCTTTGAAAGCTCTGCATTTTTGTCTAAAATTTCTTTTTCAGACTCTATCAATTTTATAAAAATATCTTGATACGACTTTACCAAAATTAAAGCTACTACAGGAAATAAAACAAATACCAAAACCATATTTACCTTTCCAAAAATAGCTTCGTGTATGGGATTAACACCTTTTATTTTAGAAAAAACTGAAAAGTCAAAAAGAACTAAAACCAATAAAAAAAATAAAGGAGAAATAATATGAAAAAGAACATATCTTTTTGAGCTTAAATTTATGACAGAGGGAATAAGAAGGATAGATAAGAAAAACAGAAAATGAATATTGCTATCTTTTCCAATACTACTTGCAAAATAAAATGCCACGAAATTAAATCCAAATAAAAACCAATGTGCAGCCCAACTAATACTTAAATAGCTCTTAACAATTAAAACACTAACTAAATATACAGAGATACAAACCCAAAACCATAAGTTTTCCCACAAACCAAAATATACATCAGGAATGAAACTGATTGTCATAGAAACAAGTAGAAAATAAACTAAAAAAGTTATGTTTTTACTTCGATGTTTGGGTTCATTCTCTAAAAAATCACGAATTGTATTTTTCATTCTGTTTAGTAAGTGTACTTTGACAAGATAAATTATGTCTATTTCTTTTTTTTGACTCTGATTAGAAAATTAAGAATAAAACATTGATAATCAAATTTTTAAATTAAGGAACTATCCCTGCTTTTTTTATAATTAAAAAGCAATAACTATTAAGTTATTAAAATAAACAAATATATAAGGCAAAAATCACAATCTTTATGTATATTGCTTTTCAATTTTTGAATTGAAAGAAAAAATAAAATGCAGGCAAAAGGATTAAATATGAATATCGTATTACTTACTGATTTTGGGTATCAAGATGGTTTCGTAGGAGTGATGAAAGGTGTTATCAAATCACTTTCTCCTCATGTAAACTTGATAGATTTGGCACATTCTGTTCCAGATTATGATATTTTGCGTGGAGCTTTACTTCTAGAAGCTCATTATAGTTATTTTCCAAAAGGAACAATTTTTCTATGTGTCATTGACCCTGGAGTTGGAAGTGATAGACAACCGATTATCGTCAAAAGTGGTGGTTATTATTTTGTTGCTCCTCATAACGGAATGTTGGATTTAATAACGGCTCTTGAAGATGTAGAACAATGTGTCGAAATCACAAACAAAACGTATATGCTTGAAAGTGATGCTAATAGTTTTCATGGAAGAGATATTTTTGCACCTGTGGCTGCACATCTTGCTAACGGAATTGCGATGGAAAATATGGGCGAAGAAATTCAGTATGATTGGTTTCTCAATTTTCCATTTAGCACTTACAATGAAGAAGAAAAAACAGTAACAGGAGAAATTTTGTCTTTTGATAAATATGGTAATGCACTAACTAACCTTAGAGCAAGAAAAGGGATAAAATATGGTAAAATACTAGAACAACAAGCAAAATTTTGTGATTTTTTCTTAGAAGGAAATGAAAGAATGCCTAATCTAATAAATGGCTCTTTTGGAAGAGTAGAAATATTTGTTCCTGAAAAAAATGCCGAAAAACAGCTTCGTCTAAGAAAAGGTGATGAGGTAATTTTGTACTTAGAATAAGGATTTTATGATATTAGTTTGAAAAAGATAAAACAAAAAAGCAAACTCAAAATTAAGATATTCTCTTCATTCTGAATTTGCTTTAAGGCTCACTTAAAAGAAAGTAAAAAGGTAAAATTGGTAATATTAGTTGTGCTATTTCCTTCAAAGAGAAACTAAAAATAAATAGTACTCTCCTTTGTAGTAGCAGCACAATCAAATGTACGCAAATCACTCAAAAATGACTAAAAAATCTTGGGACAAAACTGGGGCAAAAGTGTAAAGTGTTGTTATACAGGTGTTTATATACCAAAAAGCATCTTTAGTTGTTGAGTAATAAAGACAACTATTTAGTTAGTTTTTTAGATAATGTTAGTTAATCTGTTCAAGAAGTTTGATAGTTGCCTCGTCTGATTCTACTCCCAAACGCTGACGCAAACGGTATTTTCCTTTCCTTGCACTCTCTTCTGAAATACCTAAAATAGTTGCCATGTCATATTGTGAAAGCCCTAGTTTGAGAAGGGTAGCGATTCGTTTTTCAGCTTTCGAAATTTTTGGAAAATCATTTTTCAACTTCTCAAAAAAACGAGGATATACATTCGAAAAAATCTGTTTGTAATTTTGCCAATCTTCTTCTGTTAATATGCGTCCATTAATCAATTCTTCAATTTTCTGTTTTTTATATTTCTGTTCTTCGTCTTCAAATTCTTTTAAGCTATTTAGCTCTTCTCTTAATTCACTCAAAACAAGATTTTTTTGAAGTAAATTATGAGTATGCCTATGAAGTTGTTCTTTGTATTGTTGTATTTGAAGTTCTTTTTCTCTTAGCTCTAAGAGTTGAATTTGTTTTTGGTTTTCCTTTTCTCTCTCTTTTGTAGCAATATCTCTTTTATATCTAGTTTTTTGAAGCTGTAAAATAAGAAGTAAAACAATGGTTGTGATTATAGCAATTATCAAAAATAGAATATTTCTAGTTTTGGTTGCTTGTTCTCTTTCTGTATAAAGAATTTGCTCTTGTTTTAATTTTTCTATTTCATTTTGTTTTTTTTCGTTTTGATATTTTTTTTCTAACTCATTTAGGTTTTCTGTATTTGTCATTTGTATTAAACTATCACTTAATTTTCTGTACTCTTCCAATACTTCAAAAGCATTTTTATAACTTCCACTCAAATAATAGGCATAACTCAAATTCCGACGAGCATAAATAGCTGAACGAATATTTTGACTTTTTTCTGCATACTCTAATCCTTTTTGTGCATATTTTTCTGCCAACGTATATCTTCCAGTTTTGAGAGCTACATCTGTTAAACTATTATAGATTTTTCCTAGCGTTTTTGTTTCCTCTTTTGGTAAAATATCCAATGCTTTTTGATAGGACTCTTCAGCCTCTTTCAATTTTTTCATTCGTTGATACATATTTCCTCTATTGAGATAAACGCCTCCTTTTTCTCTATAAGATATATTTTTTTGCTCCAAACATTTATCAAAATAACTTTCAGATTCCTCAAATTTTTTGAGTTTAGAGTAAAGTGTTGCTAAATTGAAATAAACTTCATAAATAATGGGATTATTTTCTTTTTGAGCTACTACTAAAGCTTCTTTAAAATACTTTTCAGATTCTTGATACTCTTTTTGTTTGAAAAATAGAATTCCTATCTGTCTATATATTTCTACAAGAGAAGTACTAGGTAAATTTTCTTCTTTATAAACAATAGCTTTTAAAAAATACTCCATTGCCTTATCTGCATCTCCTTTTTCAGCATAAATAACTCCTGTATTTTCATAATTTATAAAAACTCCCTTTTTAAAATCATTCTTTTGAGCTAACTCTAATCCTTTTTCTGCATAAATCAGAGCTGAGTCTATATTCTGAATACTCATCTGAAAAGCTAATTCGTTGTACAAATTGACTTTAGAAGTATCTGGATGACTGTTTTTCAATTCTTTTTGTAAAGAATCAATTTGATTTTGAGCAAAACCAGTTTCTATTTTCAAGAAAAATAAAAGGAGAAGGAAAAAGCAATAATAATTTAATTTCATATTGTTTTGATTTGTAATAGTTATACTCAGTCAAAAATAATTTCGAAACTGATAGAACTGTCAGACACTTTCAAGTGTCAGTACAGTTAAAAAATGAATTGTCTGACACCTTGAAGAGGTGTCCTGACAAATATATTTTCGAAATTCTATTGTAGAGTAGTTAGTAACGCCGAAATTTAATGATTTCTTAGAGTTTTTATTCAATAAACCAAAAAATTGCTATAGAATTGAATTTTTTATAAAATCTCTGTACCTTTGTGAACTTGAATTATTGATTAACAAGTTCATAATCAATAACTTAACATTTACCAAAAACACATTTAATATATTGAACAGTTGGGAAAGATTTTTTAGTTTTAAGTAATTAGTCAAAAATCAATCAGAAAAATACTACTGTTCATACTAAATCCATATACCATTTATGTCAATTTCTTCTTCCTCTCGCATTTATTTAGACAATGCAGCGACTACACAATTAGATAAAGCTGTTTTAGATGAAATGATGCCTTATTTAACAGAACATTTTGGAAATCCATCTTCTACACACAGTACAGGAAGAATTGTAAAATCTGCCGTTGAGAAGGCTCGCAAAACAGTTGCAAGTCTTTTAAACACATCACCTGCCGAAATATTTTTTACTTCTGGAGGAACAGAAGCTGATAATACCACAATTCGTTGTGCTGTTCGTTCGCATGATTTAAAACATATTATTACCTCACCTTTGGAACATCACGCTGTTTTGCATACTGTTGAGGAATTGGAAAAGCGAGGAGAAGCAAAAGTAAGTATGGTAAATATTGATAAAAGAGGAAATATTGATTTGAATCATTTAGACGAGCTTCTCAGTAATCTTTCTACTAAAAATGAACGAGCTTTAGTTTCACTTATGCATGGAAACAATGAAATAGGAACAATTCTAGATTTGAAACAAACAGGCGAAATTTGCGAAAAACACAATGCTATGTTTCATTCTGATACTGTTCAGACGATGGGGTATTATCCAATGGATTTGCAAGAATTGGCTGTTCAGTATATTGTAGGTTCTGCACATAAATTTCATGGAGCAAAAGGAATTGGATTTTTATACATTCGCCACGATGCAGGTTTTTGTCCATTCCAAACAGGAGGAGCGCAAGAACGTAATATGCGTGGTGGAACAGAAAATGTAGCTGGAATTATTGGACTTGCAAAAGCCTTAGAGATTTCAATTTCAGAAAGAGATGCTCACAAAAAACATATTCTTTCTCTAAAAAGCAGAATGATAGAAAAACTAAGAGCAATTTTTGGCGAAGATGTAGGTTTTAATGGAGAATCTGGAAATCTTGAAACAGGACTTCCAAAAGTATTGAGCGTTCAGTTTCCAAAATCAGATATGGGCGATATGCTTTTATTTAATTTGGATATTCAAGGAATTTCTGCATCGGGTGGAAGTGCTTGTTCTAGTGGTTCAGAAATTGGCTCACACGTTTTGACGGCTCTCAAAAATGACCCTTCTCGTCCTTCAGTTCGTTTTTCATTCAGTAAATACAATACAGTTGAAGAAATTGATTATGTAGTAGAAAAAGTAAATGAAATTTATGCGCCTGTTTTGGCGAAATAGGCTTTTATATTTAGTTTATTTTGAAACTCGTGAGGTATTGTACTTTACGAGTTTTTTTATACACAAGAAACTTTATAAATAATTAAAAATAACTATGAAAATCAAAGTGTTAATTCTGTTTTCTTGCCTCTTTTTGGGAATTGGATTTGAGGGGAATGGATATGATAAAATGCTAGTAGGCGAAGGAAAGTTTTATGATTCTACTGCAAGTGTGTATAATTTTAGTCAAAATGGAACAAATTGGTGGGATAAAATTGGAAAGAAAAACATTTATCAAGTGAAAGTAAATGATACACTTTGTTCGATAGACAGAGAAAATTATTTGAGTATTTGGCTAGTCAATACTGTTTCTACATCAAGTTTTGAAAACAATACAGAATATCCCAACATACTTTTTGAAAGTAAAGCAAAATGTAAATTGATAGAGAGAATTTGGATAGGAGAAAATGTAAAAACTACTCAAATAAAACTCGTCTTCAAATATGAAAAAGGTCTTGAAAAAAATGTAAGTACAACTAAATCAGATATTCTACATCATTTTTCTTCTCTTCTTATTTCAAATTCTGAAAAACAAACAGAACATATAAATCTTAAAACACATGAAGGATATGATTATAATGTATGTTCTGATAATTATTATTCAGTTGTGACATCAATTTTTAAAATCGGAAATAGAATTTTTGCTATCCTCAATGAATATCCAAACAAAAGTTGTCCAGAGTTTAATACAAATTGGATTATAGAAATAACAAGAACAGAATACAGAAGAGTTTGGCATTATGGAACATGTTAATTCTGATAATCATCAAAAAAAATAGCAATTCGCATTTATCCTGTATTTATCATAAAAATCACTCGCCAATCAATTTATAGTATTTAATTACACAAAAAGCGCAATCAGTCCAACAATCAAACAATAGACAGCAAAATAAATCAGTTTACGTTTTTTGACCAGTTCCACCATCCAATAACAAGCAATCAGACCCACTACAAAAGCCGTAATAAATCCAATGGAGAGAAAAGAAATATCCAAAGTAGCAGGATTTGGACTTTCAAAATAATCTTTTACTTCCAAAAGAGTAGCTCCAAAAATAGGTGCAAGAACCATCAAAAACGAAAAACGAGCAGCCTCACTACGTGGAACACCAATCAAAAGAGCCGTTGCAATGGTCGCTCCCGAACGAGAAATACCTGGTAAAACGGCAATGGCTTGAGCAAGTCCGATAACAAAAGCTTGTAAATAAGAAATATTTTGATTAAGAGCAGCCGTTTGGCTATGCGTTTCTTTTGGTGTAGTTTCTTCATCTAAAATTGCTTTTTGTCCACTTGTAGGAAGGGCATTTTCTTGTTTTAGACGAGTAATCATCAATAAAACTCCTGTAATTAAAAGCATTCCACCTACAAAAGGAATATTTCCTTCAAAAAAAGATTCGACCCATTTCTTAAAAAACACACCAATTATTCCCACAGGAATCATAGAGATTACGATTTTTACAGCAAATTCCCATTCATCATTCCATTTGAATTTTAGCATTCCTTTCAGAATAAAACCAATTTCTTTTCTGAAAACGACGAGAGTACTAAGGGCAGTTGCAGCGTGAAGAATAATCGAAAAAAGAAGGTCGTTAGATGGATTAATATTCAAAAGTGCTTTCCCAAGCTCCAAATGTCCACTACTACTGACAGGTAAAAATTCTGTCAATCCTTGCAAAATACCCAAAATAAGAGCCTCAATCCATTCCATAATTTCTTTTTTTATTATACCAAAGAGTTATTTTTTTACTATCTAAAGGCACAAAATTAAGAGAGTTTGGCAATAAGGCAACTACTTTTTCCTAAAAAAAACTAAATCATTTCATAAATGAAGGTTTATTGCATCTTTGAAGCAATTTTTTACGTAAATTTTGAGTAATTTAAAGACAATACGCACTACTCATCTATTTTTTATCATATTTTTTTCTATGAAACATTTACACACACTTTTAATTGTTCCTATTATTATTGCGCTTTTTTTACTTGCCATTCAACAGTCTTGCGCTCAAGTAGAAATGCCTGTTCCTAGTCCTGCAGCTTCAGTTTCACAAGTGATTGGGGTTACCAAAATTTCGGTAGATTATTCTGCTCCAGCTGTTCGTGAACGTAAGATTTGGGGAGAACTTATTCCTTATGGCGAAATGTGGCGTACAGGCGCAAACTCTCCTACCAAAGTTACTTTTAGCACTGATGTTATGGTAGAGGGCAAAAAAGTTGAGGCTGGTTCTTATACATTGATTACGATTCCAACGGAGGACAAATGGACAGTTATTTTGAATAAAGACTCTAAAGGAAATGGTGTTTTTTCTTATTTGGAAGAAGATGATGTTATTCGTGTAGAAGTAACTCCAAAAGAGGCTGAGATGCGTGAATATTTAGCATATTCTATTTTACCTCAATCTGATAATGAAGCACATTTAGTAATGAATTGGGAAAAAACAATGCTTCCTATTAAAGTCACGACAGATACAAAAGCAAATGCAGTGGCTTCAATTGATAAAGGAATGGGTATTTATGGCAGAGCATGGTATGATTATGCTTCGGCTGCTGAGTATTATGTTCAGAATGATTTAGATGTAGAAAAAGCTGCTACTTGGGCAGATCTTTCTATAAAATTGAGAGATAATCACTTTTTCCCTCAATGGATTATGGCACAAGTAAAAGCAAAACAAGGAAATTATAAAGAAGCTGTTGCACTTGCAAAGAAAGCACAAGAGATGGGTACAAAAAATGGAGGTGGTTTTTATGATGCTCGCAAAGCAAGTATTGAAACTAGTTTAGCTGAATGGACTAAAAAAGTGAAATAAGCAAAAAAATATATAGTCAAAGAAGCTTAAACATCAAAAAAAGCTATTCATTTCTAAAAAGAATGAATAGCTTTTTTTGATACAAGAAATTTTGATATAACTAGATTTAGTTTTTTTTCGTACATTAGGACAACATTAGAATCAACTTTAATCCAATATTTATGCTAGAGCTATTAATTATATTTGGTAGTACATTTGGAATTGCTACAAGTGCCATTGTTACGAATTATTTCTATAAAGTAAAAAAACTAGAAGTAGCTCGTCGTCTTAGTCAACAAGAACAACAACAACTTGATATGATAATGCAAGAAAATGAGGAATTGCGCCAACGTTTAGAAAATGTAGAAGTCATTGTTTCAAGTGCAGATTTAGATATTCTGACAGCAGGAGCTTCTATGGAAGATATTACTCGTATCAAAAATACAGTAAGTCAAGTAAAAGAAAGCAAACGTTTCAAATTGCGTTAGAATATGTGTTCTTATTTATAGGAACATAATTTGTTAGTCCTAAACTTGTCCTAACTATTAAACACAAAAAAGCACTATAAAAAATTATAGTGCTTTTTTGTGTTTCTATGAAAATCTAATATTTTTTTTATTATTAGTGAACATGATTGTGGTCTTCTTCATCCGAACCACCACCAAGTGATTGTCCATCATGAGAAGAAAGTTCTACTAATTGTTGATATTCTGCAGGCGACAAATCATTAAAGAAGTAATTAATCGGATTTACAGGTTTTCCGTTATAACGTACTTCGTAATGCAGGTGAGGTGCTACTGAAAGTCCTGTGCTACCTACTTTTCCTACTAATTGTCCACGTTTTACTTTTTGTCCTTTCTTACAGTCAAAAGCTGAAAGGTGTGCATATCTTGTAATATATCCATAACCATGGTCTATTTCTACTAATCTTCCATAACCACTAGACCAATCTGCTTTTATCACGACACCGTCACCTGTTGCATGTACTGCTGTTCCTGTTCTTGCACTAAGGTCACAACCTGCATGCATTTTACGAACTTTATAGATAGGGTGTGTACGCATTCCATAACCAGATGCAAAACTTGTTTGATCTTTTCTTGAAAGAGGCTGAATAGCTGGAATAGAAGCCATCATGTCATTTTTGCTTTGCGCCAATTTCATAAGCTCATCATACGATTTTGTTTGGATATACATCTGTTTTTTTAGATTATCCAATTTTTCGTGTGTATTTACGATAAGCGTTTCATTTACAAGATTATCATCTAATAAATGTTTGTATTTTTCTGAACCACCTGTTCCTCCTTTTCTCATTTCCATTGGAATAGGCTCTACTTCAAACATCGAACGATATAATTTATTATCTCGTTGTTGAAGATGTGAAAGCATATCAGTTGCTTGACTAATTTCTTTATCAAGAACTTGATATTTAGTCAAAAGCTCTTGTTTTTCTTCTTTAAGTTGTGCCACTTCCTTTGAAGGGAACATTTGAGTGTAAAATGTCGCAAAACCGACTGCTAGTACTGCTGAAACTACCAAGAGTCCAAGAATATTAAATGCAATATCTGCTTTAGACGCTTTTACTTTTTCGTAACGACACGTTTCGGTGTCATAATAGTATTTTACTTTTGCCATATAATTAGTGTTTGTTGCTAACCTTTGTCAGACAAAATAACTAATAATCAAGTTTGTTTTAGTTCAAAACTGACTCCAAAACTTGGATTAAAACTTATTTAAAGAACGTTTATTAATTTGTTTTTAATTGATTTAGAATGTATTTCTATACTTAAAAAAATACTTTTCTGTATTAACTCAAAACAGGATTTATAATAAATTGAATATTTTTTATTGAAATGATAAATGATTGATAATCATAACTTTTTAGTGTATCCAACTAAAGATTAGTAATGCAAAGAAGCAAAAAAATAAGAAAAGTTCCAAAAAACATAAAACTTTTTTCGATGAATTACCGTATGTAGCCTCAAATTCAGTAAAAAGAGGAGTTTTTGAACTAAAAAAAGTTTTTTTTGTGTTTAAAAAAGATTTTTGATTTCTAATCAAATTAAGGAGCATTTTATGTCTTGATTTTTTTGAACCTTAAGTTGGCTGGATACAGTTTCTTCAGCTACATTAATTTCACAAAAAATAAAGTACCTTTGTAGTTTAAACATATTTCATTTTTCTATCAAAAAAACTCATTTTATTTTTATGGATTCTATTCATTCTCTTCCTACTGATTCAAACGAACTTCCTCCAATTCTTCCACTTATTATTGTAGGCGCAAAGGGTCTTGGAAAGGTTGCCTTGGAGGTTTTACAAAGTACAGATAATATCATTTATTGCTTCCTTGATGAGGATTATAAAGAAGAAACTGCTGTTTCTGAATCGGCGATTTTTCCAAATGAAATCAATCACGTTTCTATAATGGGAAGTTCTGATGATGATGATATGCTCAATCTTATCAATGATAAATGTGATTATTTTGTAGCCGTAGAAAATGTAGCTGATAGAAAAAGACTTATCAAAAAAATCTACAAACAAAGAAAAAAATATCCTGCCGTAGCTGTTCATTCTACTGCTCATATTGCTGATGATGCTACAATGGGCTATGGAACAATGATAGGAATGGGAACAATGATAGGCGCAGATGTGAAAATTGGAACAAGCTGTATTATTGGTGCAAATGCTACCCTAGATTATGAAGTAGAACTAGGAAATTTTACGCAAATAGGAATTGGAACAAATATAGGAAATGGCGTAAAAATAGAAGAAGATGTTTTTGTAGGAAATGGAGTAACAATTATTGCAGGTGTTACGATAGGAAAAGGCGCAAGAATAGGAGCAGGAAGTGTAGTTTTGAGTAACATAAAAGCAAAAGAAACCGTTTTAGGTAATCCTGCAAAGGCTATTTCGCTATAAATAATTAGTAGGTCAAATGGCTTGCCTTTGACAAAAACATAGTATTTTTAAGAGATTGTAAAATTATAATATAGTTAAAGGCAAGCCTTTAACCTACATAAAATTTTGTCAATCATTTGCCAAACCCTTTTGATTAACAATGAATTACCTTTTTTGATTTGAAGTTCCGTAATTTTGCATCCTCAAAAGTAGCAAACAGTTTCCAAACTGTTTTTCTAAAACAATAAAAAATAATAGGACAACTTGGAAGTTGCCTTCTACAAATATGAATACAGAAACTAGCATAAATATCCATCAATTAATTACCAAACACCTTCAAGAACGTATTTTAGTTTTGGACGGTGCAATGGGAACGATGATTCAACGCCATACTTTAGAAGAAGAAGATTTCAGAAGTGAGCGTTTTAAAGATTGGAAACAAGATGTAAAAGGAAATAATGACCTTTTATCAATCACTCAACCTGATATTATTAGAGATATTCACAAAAAATACTTTGAAGCAGGTTCAGATATTGTAGAAACCAATACCTTTAGTGCTACCACAATCGCAATGGCTGATTATGGAATGGAAGAATTAGCTTATGAACTCAATTATGAGTCTGCCAAACTTGCCAAAGAAGCAGCAGCCGAATTTGGAGGAATTTATCACGAAACAAAACCTCGTTTTGTGGCTGGTGCAATGGGTCCAACTAACAGAACAGCATCTATTTCGCCAGATGTAAACGACCCAGCTTATAGAGCCGTAACTTTTGATGATTTGGTAGAGGCTTATTACGAACAAGTTCGTGGTTTGGTTGATGGTGGTGTTGATTTAATTTTGATAGAAACTGTTTTTGATACGTTAAACTGTAAGGCTGCACTTTTTGCTGTTGAAAAATACTTTGATGATAGAAATATTCCACAAGCTGACCGTTTGCCAATTATGGTTTCGGGAACAATTACAGATGCAAGTGGTCGTACTCTTTCTGGACAAACAACAGAAGCATTTTATAATTCGATTGCACACGCAAATATTATTTCTATTGGTCTGAATTGTGCTTTGGGTGCTGCGCTTATGAAGCCGTATATGCGTGAGCTTTCAAGAGTGGCAAATTGCTTTGTTTCGTGTTATCCAAATGCAGGACTTCCAAATGAGTTTGGTCAGTATGACGAAACAGCTTCACAAATGAGTCGTCTGTTAGAAGATTTTGCTAGTGAAGGTCTTTTTAATATTGTCGGTGGTTGTTGTGGAACTACACCAGACCATATTCAAGCCATTGCCGAAGAAGCCGAAAAACATGAACCTCGCAAAATTCCAGAGCGCAAAACAGCAATGCGTTTGTCAGGTTTGGAAGCCTTTACAGCAGATAAAAATACTAATTTTATAAATGTTGGAGAGCGAACAAATGTTACTGGTTCAAAGAAATTTTCAAGATTAATAAAAGAAGGTAAATTTCAAGAAGCCTTAGACGTAGCCAAACAACAAGTAGAAGGTGGGGCGCAAGTCATCGATATTAATATGGATGAGGGAATGTTAGATTCTCAAAATGCAATGGTTCATTTTCTCAATCTTGTCGGTTCAGAGCCAGACATTTCCAAACTTCCAATTATGATTGATTCCTCAAAATGGGAAATCATAGAAGCAGGTTTGAAATGTGTACAAGGAAAAGGAATTGTAAACTCAATTTCACTCAAAGAAGGTAAAGAGAAGTTTATCGAACAGGCAAAACTCGTTCGTCGTTATGGTGCTGCCGTTATTATTATGGCTTTTGATGAAGACGGACAAGCAGATACCTATGAACGAAAAATTGAAATCTGTAAGCGCAGTTATGATATTTGGGTAAACGAACTTGGTTTTCCTGCCGAAGACGTAATTTTTGACCCTAATATTTTTGCTATCGCAACAGGAATTGACGAACATAATAATTATGCTGTCGATTTTATCAATGCAACAAGATGGATTAAAGAAAACTTGCCACACGCAAAAGTAAGTGGTGGGGTAAGTAATGTTTCGTTTTCGTTTCGTGGTAATGATGTGGTGCGTGAAGCAATTCATGCTGTCTTCCTTTATCATGCCGTAAAAGCTGGAATGGATATGGGAATTGTAAATGCAGGAATGTTAGAAATTTATGATAATGTTGATAAAGAACTTCTAAAATACGTTGAAGATGTAGTTTTGAATAAAAATCCTGAAAATGGAACAGAGCTTTTAGTTGATATTGCTGAAAACTACCGAGGAGAAGGAAAAAAACGAGTAAAAGACGAAACATGGCGAGAAAATTCTGTCGAAAAACGTCTTGAATATTCATTAGTAAACGGAATTACAGAATATATCATTGAAGATACAGAAGAAGCAAGACAGAAAGCAGAACACCCTTTGCATGTCATTGAAGGTACATTAATGGACGGAATGAATGTAGTAGGTGATTTGTTTGGAGCAGGAAAAATGTTTTTGCCACAAGTAGTAAAATCGGCTCGTGTAATGAAACAAGCCGTAGCTCATTTACTTCCATTTTTAGAGGCAGAAAAACAAAAATTACGTGATTCTGGACAGGAAGTAAAGAAAAATGGAAAGATTCTTTTAGCTACCGTAAAAGGCGATGTTCATGATATTGGAAAAAATATCGTAGGTGTTGTTTTGGCGTGTAATAATTACGATGTTGTTGATTTGGGTGTAATGGTTCCTGCCGATAAGATTTTGAAGGAAGCTGTAAATCATGGCGTTGATGTGATTGGTCTTAGTGGACTTATTACGCCGTCGCTTGATGAAATGGTTTTTGTGGCGCAGCAAATGGAAAAACAAGGCTTAAAACTTCCTCTCTTGATTGGTGGAGCAACTACTTCACGTATTCATACGGCTGTAAAAGTTGCGCCTAGTTATTCGGGTTCGGTGGTTCATGTGGTGGATGCTTCAAAGGCTGTTCCTGTGATGTCAAATTTATTGAATGACGAAGCAAAAGAGAAGTATTCAAAAACAGTAAGAGACGAATATACCCTACTTGCAGAAGACCACAAAAAACGACAGTCGGAAGCGAAATATATTCCCATTCAAGAAGCAAGACGCAACAAACTCAAAATTGATTGGAACACGACAACAATTACAGAACCGACATTTTTAGGAAATCGTTATTTTAATAATTTCAATATAGTAGAGCTAAGAGAGTACATCGATTGGAGTCCGTTTTTCATGACGTGGGGGCTTACAGGCGCATATCCACGTATTTTCAATCACAAAAAACATGGAAATGAAGCCAAAAAATTATTTGATGATGCTCAAAATATGCTAGACAAAATCATTTCTGGTCGTTGGCTGACTGCAAATGGAGCAATCGGTTTTTATCCTGCAAATGTTGTCAATGATGATGATATTGAGATTTATACGAATGACGAGCGCACCGAAGTTTTGACTTATTTTAGAAATCTTCGTCAGCAACAAGAAAAAACAGGCAAAACGCCAAATCTTTGTATTTCTGATTTTGTTGCACCAAAAGAAACAGGTCTAAAGGATTATATCGGTCTTTTTGCTGTAACGACAGGCATCGGAATTGAGAAAAAACTAGCCGAGTTTGAAGCCAAAAACGATGATTATAGCAAAATCATGTTACAAGCCTTAGCCGATAGATTAGCCGAAGCCTTTGCAGAGTTATTGCACAAACAAACTCGTACACAATATTGGGGCTATCAAAAAGACGAAAATCTCACAAAAGAAGATATTGTAAGAGAAAAATATGTAGGTATTCGTCCAGCACCAGGGTATCCTGCAAATCCAGACCATACCGAAAAAACACTTTTATTTGACTTACTGAAAGCCACCGAAAAAACAGGAATTGAACTTACTGAAAGCCTAGCGATGTTACCAACGGCAGCTGTTTCAGGTTTGTATTTTTCACACCCCGAATCTATTTATTTTGGAGTAGGAAGAATCAGCAAAGACCAAATAGAAGATTATGCAAAACGTAAAAATATGTCTGTTGAGGAAATAGAAAGATGGTTGGGTAGTAATTTGAATTATTGATTTTGAATACAGAACTGTACTGACACTTATGAAAGTGTCTGACAGTTCAAACAAACTTCAGATTGTCAGTACACCTTCATAGGTGGCAGACAATTATATAAATTTGAAAGATATATTCAATCTAAAAATTGTCAGACACTTGTGAAAGCGTCTGACAGTTCAAACAAACTTTCAGATATTGTCAGTACACCTTCATAGGTGTCAGACAATTACACAAACACAACTATAAAAAATGTATCTTCAATCTGAACAACTTTACCATATTTACAATAGAGGAAATAACAAACATCAGTTATTTTTCAATAGAGAAAACTATTTGTATTTCTTACGATTTGTAAAAAAGCATGTTGCTCCTTATTGTGAGGTAATAAATTATTGTTTAATGCCTAATCATTTTCACTTTTTGATTTCCACAACTGAATATTCAGTAGAAGAAATTAGAGTTGGAAGTTTAACCATGAATAGGCTTTCAAATGCTTTTCGAATTGTTTTGAGTAGTTATGCAAAAGGTGTAAATGTTCAAGAGAATAGAGAAAATGCACTTTTTAAGCCAAAGACAATAGCAAAAAGTTTAGAAGATGGAGATGCAAATTATGCTGATACATGTTTTTACTACATTCATCAAAATCCTTTGAAAGCAGGTTTAGTAACTAAATTAGAAGATTGGGAGTTTTGCTCTTTTCAAGACTATGCTAAACTTAGAAACGGAACATTGTGCAACAAAGAACTAACAAATCAATTTATAGACTTTGATAAAGAGAATTTTTTGAAAGAGTCGTATCAAATGATTCCAGAGGAAAAACTAAAATTTATATTCTGAAAATCTTATTATCAGATGCTTTCATAAATATCAGATAATTCAACTAAGCTAATTGTCTGAAAAGTAAAAATTATATTCCAAATATTGTCAGTACATCTTCATGGATGTCAGACAATTAAATCAACTAAACTGTCTGATACTTCTGAAAGTGTCTGACAGATATAAAAGTTTTGATTTGAATTATTAATACGTTATTATTTGTATATTGTAAACACCATTGGTTCTTTTTTGGGAATTGGTGGTGTTTTTTTATAAAATTAAACGCTATTGCGTTTATAAACAAGTTATGCATCATCCCATAACGACACAACAACAGACTAAAATAAAGTGAGAAAAAAGGACACATACATATTGACGACAATTATAGTGGTTAACTTATTGACCTATTTTTTGCTATTACCTTATGCACAAAAGACAGCGAATAGCCATATGAACAGTGGATCTTTTTTCGGGACAATATTATACTTCATTTCAGGACTAATATTTTTGTTTGGTCTTAATGGACTGGTTCGGCAAAAAGACTATAAAATTTTTATTTTACTTTTGGTTTTCGCTGTGACTTTGACTTTTTGGGGTTACAGACTCCATTCTTTAATGTGTTTAGGTTGCTTAAACGGTGGTTAATTATGAAACGACAAATAATAACAACTCCGTTAAGCCCCCCATCTGAATTCTATGGTATAACCAATCCTATCCTTTAGAAAAATTGTTAAAATTTAGTCCATTTTTATCATAAGGTATTTTGTTTTTGACACAGGCAAAAACACGTTGAATAATTTTATTTCGCAAGGCGTTAATGACACTCATTTTATTTTTTCCTTCGGCTACTTTTCTTATAAAGTAGTCGTTCAATTCTCCTTTTGCTCTTGATGCAGATAAGGCACACATATGTAAAGCTGTTTTGAGTGTTTTGTTTGCTCTGTTTGATACTCTTGCTTTTCCTTTAAAACTTCCAGAGGAGCGTTTGAAAGGTACTACTCCTGCATAACAAGCCAGTTGTTTGGCTGTATCAAATTTTGTAAACCCTTCACTCATCACAATCAAATGAATAGCTGTTACTTTTCCAACACCTGTTACAGAAGTAGTAAGCTGATAGATTTCTTTTAGCTCTTGGTCGTTCTGAATAATTTCTAACATTTGCTTTTCAATAGCTTCTATTTGTAGAGTTAAATACTCTAACAAGGTTTGTGTATGTTGATCGATGACTTCATGTATAGCTTTTTTACTGAATGCTTTTGTTTCTTTTGCATAGGTTTCTAGCTCTTGTCTATGAACTACATGTTTTTTTCGCAAGGTCTGTAAAGTCTTCAAAACAGTGATTTTTTCATTGACAGGGCTATATAATCGTACTTGGTCTTGAAAACGAAAAGCATATAAACCAATTCTTACGGAATCAATTTCATCATTTTTTTCTCTGGTTGCTCCCATTGATTTTTTGATTTGCAAAGCATTTTCTACCCAAATAGAACAATCAAAACTAACTAAAGTAGTTACTAGAAAATTGATATAATGACCTGTTGATTCTAAACAAAATAGAGTTTCTGATAAATCTATTTGTCCTTTTAGTTCTTCTAAATAAGCTGAAATAGCTTCTATATTATTTTTGATTTGTGTATGAGAAACACGTTTTGCATTTTGAATTAAAGCAACATCCAAATGCGCTTTGCTTACATCAATGCCTATAAAATTTTGGTAAGTCTGCATAAAAAACTAATTTAGTGGTAGGTAAATAAATAGTATTCATCACTATTCAATCCAACTTAAAACCTTAACTAATGAGGTGGCTTTTACTGGAAATAAAGGCTCTCCGAATTCTATTTGAGTTTCTGATTGAATAAAAGCAGATAGAGGCTTATTCAGATGTTAGATTTTAAAATCTAGTTCGCAGTTTAGGTTCTCTATCTGCTAGATGAATTCTTAAATACAAGATAAGAAATTACATCTATTTTTGTCAGTACAAACCTAAAGGTTCGTAGTGTCACACTACGAACCTAAATGTAGTTAAGCGTCACGCTTCGTATTTCGTACAATACAAGCGTGACGCTTTTAGTTTTTCTATTCGTCTTGATTTTTCCGTAATAATAATGTAAGTTTGTACTTTCATTTTCCACATAAATTTATAATACTGATGAACACCAAGATTTATTTATTTTTTTTCCTTTTGATTGGTCTAACTCTCTCATCTTGTGGAAAAGATGATGACGTAATAGAAGAAGAAGAACCAACAATTGAATCCTTATTAGAAGGAACATGGTATTATTCACAAGTAGATAACTATTCATATTATAAAGATGGAACAGTAGATCACCAAACTAGTGTCATTCCTAATGAAGATAGAGCAGTTTATGAGGTTAATATAAATGGTACATTTTCTATGACAAATTCTTTAGGAGAAACACATGAAGGACGCTGGGATCTTGCAGAGAATAATACCAAAGTATATTTTAATTTCTTTACTGGTGTAGAACCATTTGAATTTGAAGTTATAGAAGAGTTAGACGAAAACAGGTTTGTTAGGTTTGGTTCAAGAGTAATAGAAAATCATGAAAGTCTAGAGAAACAAGAACGAAGAGTAATAATGCTCAGATAATTCCCACCTGTTCGTAATGTCACCACACTACGAACCTAAATGTATTTAAGCGTCACGCTTTGTATTCCTTACAATACAAGCGTCACGCTTTTAGTTTTTACAAGTTCCCCTGCTCTCACTCGTAAAACTACAAGGCTATCGCTCGTTTTTAACGAGTGATTTATATGTATTCGGCTTGTAGCCGTGGTTTTTGTATTTGTTGTTAGAGTATTTTATTCATAATTAAAATTTAAACTTAGTAGAAAAATCATTATCTTCTGTATATTGTGAACACCATTGGTTCTTTTTTTGAGCTTATGGTGTTTTTTAATGACAGAGTGCAGTTGCGTTTATAAATATATTAGAGGTAATTTAAAATATGGATAAAAATCGATCTTCATTAATAAATTTCATTAAACAAATCATTCCAATAGATGAAATGGAGGCTGAAGAAATCGCCAACGCATTTCACTTTACAAAAATTGAAAAGAACTCACTTTTTTTAGAAGAGAATAAAGTTAGTGACGACTATTTTTTTCTTCAAAAAGGATTAATGAGAGTTTTTCTTTATGATTTAGAAGGAAATGAAATCACTACAGATATTTTCACGGAAAATAATATCGTTTTTGAAATTACCTCTTTTTTTAATAGAGTTAAATCTGAAACAAATATTCAAGCTCTAACTGATTGTATAGGTTATCGTATTTCTTACGAAGAATTAAACAAGCTGTTTCATCATAAACCTGCATTTAGAGATTTTGGAAGAGCTATTTTAGTTAAAGAATTCATCGCTTCCAAAAAGAGAAACTATGCAATGATTAATCAAACTGCCGAACAACGCTACCACCACTTACTGATTTCAAGACCTGAAATAGTAAAATATGTACCCTTAAAATATATAGCTTCCTACATAGGAGTTACAGATAGTACACTAAGTAGAATACGAAAGAAAAAATAACTTTAGCTTTTTCTTGCCTTTTGTCAAGTGGATTACATTTTTGACTGCCTAACTTTGAATTTCATAATAAAGATTATTCACAATTAAAGATTACAAAATGGCAGATATTTCAATTTTCACATCTCTTGGACTAATTCTAACAACCCTAATCTCTGTTTGGGTATTTTTTAAAGCTTCTAATCATAAAAAAACTCTTTACGGCATTATTTTATGGATGCTTATTGTAGGTGTATTAGGAGTAACTGGATTTTACCAAAAATTGGGAACATTTCCACCAAGGGTTATTTTATTAGTTGCTCCGACTATGTTATTTGTTTTGATATTTTTTACCAATAAAAAGAGCAAAAAGTTTATTGATAGCCTTAGCCTAAAATATTTAACCATAGTGCATATTGTACGCATTCCTGTGGAAATAGTTCTTTATTATATCTTTTTAGGTGGGTTAATTCCAGACTTAATGACCTTTGAAGGCTATAATTATGACATCCTATCAGGAATTACAGCTCCAATACTCTATTATTTCGTGTTTATTAAAAAAACAATGGGACGAAAAAGTCTTCTAATATGGAATATCGTATGTTTAGGTTTATTGATTAATATATTGGTGATAGCTGTATTAAGTGCACAAACTCCCTTTCAACAATTAGCATTTGACCAACCCAATATTGGAGTAACTTACTTTCCTTTTGTATGGCTTCCAACAGTCATAGTTCCGATAGTTTTGTTTTCACACTTAGCTAGTATTAGACAATTGATAGTAAGAAAAAAAGCACCTAATAATGTATAAAGACACTTGTGCGTAGTATTTTACTACGAGCCTAAAATGTATTAAAGCGTCAAGCTTTGTATTTAATACAATACAAGTGTGACGCTTTTATGTTTTATAGTTCTTAGCGTGCTAAGAACAGAGGAAAAAAAATACAAATATTTGAGAATATTGATGTTCAATTAGCTATTTGTGGTCATACACACATGCAATTTGATATCAATGTGGGCGATATTTGTATTTTTAACGCAGGAAGTGTAGGAATGGCATTTGGAAAAACTGGAGCTGATTGGTTACTTATTGATAATAGTACAATAAATTTTAAGCATACAGATGATGAATTAGATGAAGCCACTAAACAAATTTATACAAAATTCAAATTATCCTTATGCAGAAAGTTTTTTCTTAAATAATGTGTTAAAATTACCTTCTGAGACTGATGTCCTCAAAATATTGGAGACAATAACTAAGTTACACACCTGTTCATAGTTTAAGTGTCATACTCATTTGTAACAATTGGTTAATTGAGGTATATTTAGCTTCTAGCATTTACTTTGTATTCCAAAAAATAACTAATACCAAGCTATAAACATTATAAGTAACTGAGCAAAATAAAACACATCTAAAAAAGAATTAGAAAATGGAAATTTAAACTGTCAAGACACCTTTGAGGTGTCAGACAGATTTTGTTAACCTATAAATAATTTTGCCCAGTTACTTAACTTCAAATTAAAAATGATGAAAGACGAACTCAGAATATTTATATCCAACTTCCCATTTTTAAATGCAGATGAAGTTGAAACTATTGTTGAAAACACAATACTAAGAGAGGTTAAAAAAGGAACTGTCTTATTAAAAAAAGGAAATATCTCAAAAGAATGTTATGCTGTAATAAGAGGCTGCATCAGAGAATATTATATAAAAGATGGATTAGAGAAAACCACAGCATTTTTTACAGAAGGTCAATCTGTCAATTCTTTTTCAAGCTATACCAATCAAGTTCCTTCTAAGCATTTTTTGGAATGTTCTGAGGATTGCTTATTGACAGTTGGCAATCAATCTTTGGTTAATCAAATGTGCAAACGTATTCCAAGACTAACAGAATTTATAAAAAACGAAGTTGAAAAGGATGCAGGAACTCTTCAAGAAAGAATGGCTACTTTTATGACCTCCTCTCCTGAAGAACGATTTTCAGATTTAATGGAAAATAATCCAAGTCTAATGAATCGTGTTCCACAACATCAAATCGCAAGTTACTTAGGCGTAACACCTGAATCTCTTAGTCGAATAAAAAAAAGAGCTTATCAGAAGAAATCATAACTTTTTAAACTGTGTCTTCTTTGCTTATTCCTTTGATCAAGAGCCAAAATGCAAACCAAAATTCAGCGATTACAGCCAAAATAAGTAAAGATGAGAAAAATACAGAAAGTAGTTCTACTTTCATTAAAGTAAGCTGAGTGAAGCTATCTCCTGCATAACCAATACTTCCTATTAACATTATAATATCTAACCATTTGGGAGTTTTGTCTGATTTTCGAATGACATAGCCAAGCATAAAAAGATGAATAGAAAAGAAAATCTGCCAAGCCAACTCTCCATATCTATGTGCCTTGAAAAAAAGAAGAGTTAGGGATTCTAACTCTGCAGAACTAAATGAATTGAGATATTCAGGTTGATTCATAATTATTGCAGGAATCATATAGTTTATAAGATTCACTCCCATTACTATAGCCATAGCAAGCCTAGAATAAGTAGCAATGATCATTCCTGTGGCACTAAATGATTTAAAAAGATGATAGAGCATCACAGTAAGCAGAATTTCCAAAACCATTACAGCAATATCTCCTGCAATACCCCATCTAAATAATTCTTGATGACTCAATAGATTCTGAAATGTAAGTGCTGAATTGCCTTCAACAATAATTTCACTCGGCATATATCCTATACTAAATCCACCTATTATGGCGATAATAAGATATAAAAGACCAGCTAATTTTGAATATACCTTTTCTTGATTTTGAAGTTTTGAGAGTATCATTTTTTTGTTAGTTTATTTTAAGCAAAGGTCGCTCTCAAAAAAAAAATGTGCATTGACTTAAGATAAGAAATGAAGAAAGGTACGTAATAAATTAGACCATTTTGCTATTTAATATAAATAAAGGAAAGTATAATACAATAAGGAATTGAAATTAAATAACATACTCATTTAAAAATAACAAATTATTGATATTCAGTGTATTACATTCGTAATTGTTTCTAAGGTTATTCCAAAACCAAGTATTTTGTGAAAAAAATCTACTGTTGTAATTTATACATCAACTTAATTGTCGCTCAACTGCAGAATCAAAATTTTTATATTAAGGTCTATATGTCACACGCTATGACCCCAGCCCTTTTCTTAGTTCAAGCTGAGTAATCACTATGTATTCGACTTCCAGCCGTGATTTTGTATTTCAAGATTTTATTTTTTGTATATTGTAAACACTAATTAGTTCTGTATTGAATTAGTGGTGTTTTTTAATAATTGAATGCAGTTGCATTTATCAATAAAATCAGAGTTTTTATAAAATGAGAAAAAAAATATGGATGAAATTATAAGCTATTACGATAAACTAGCTAAAATTTATGATGATGATAGATTTGATAATTCGTATGGAAAATTTATTGACAAACAAGAGCGAAATATTTTGAATAAATTATTGACTAATGACAATGAGATAATATTAGATTTAGCTTGTGGAAGTGGGCGATTTATGGACTATGCAAATTATGGAAGTGATGCTAGTAAAGAAATGGTCAAAATTTCTCAACAAAAATTTCCTCACAAAGAGATTTATTTGTCAGATGCCGAAAAGACAACTTTTGAGGATAATTCAATTGACACAATTATAAGTTTTCATTTTTTTATGCACTTAAATAAAGAAAAAATGGAAAAAATTCTTCAAGAATGTGACAGGATATTAACTAAAAATGGAAGAATTATTTTTGATATTCCTTCCTCTAAAAGAAGGAAATTACTAAATTATAAAAGTAAGAATTGGCATGGTGCGTTTAGTTTAACAAATCAAGAATTAAAAAAAATAAATTCAAACTTTGAATTAAAAAACTCATTTGGAATTTTATTTGTTCCGATTCACAGGTTTCCAAAAAAGTTGAGACCATTATTTATTAAACTAGATCGTTTGTTATCAAATTCTTTTCTAAAAGAGTACAGTTCCTATCAAGTAATTGAATTTGTAAAAAAATGAAACATTGGAAAGCAATCAAATTATATAGAAGACTAATCATCAGATTTATAACAGACTTGATAACAAGAGATTTCTTTAGATTTGCTCAAAAAGTAGATAAAGAAGCCAGTTTTGAGTATTTTATATCATTGAGTCAAGAAATAAAACAAAGTGCAACACTTGAAAGTAAATTATATAATTTTTCAGTTGCAAGTCATAAAATCAATAAATATTTAATACAGCCAAATGAGATTTTTTCATTTTGGAATATCATTGGCAATCCAAATAAACAGTTTAGAAAAGGAAGAACAATTCAGAATGGAAAAATTACTGAAGATGTTGGTGGTGGCTTATGCCAAGTTTCAGGAATTATTTATTACATAAGTCTGATAGCAGGATTAAAAATTTTAGAAAGACATAATCATTCAGTCGATATCTACAACGATGAAACACGATTCTGCCCATTAGGAACAGATGCAACATTGGTTTATGGTTATAAAGATTTGAGAGTTGTAAATACAAATTCATTTCCAATAAAATTTGAAATACAAATAATAGAACAAAACATTTTAATAAAACTTTTAAGTACAGAAGAAATTAAAGAAAATACTTTAGAGTTTAAAATTGAAAAGCAAAAAGAATACACATTTGTTGAAATAGTAACTGATTCAGAAAAAGTAGTAAATATATCTAAATACAAAAACTTGTGCTAATAACAACTTCCTATAAACTACATCCAAATTTTGCTTCCAAATCAAGCCGAGTAAGCACTATAATTTTGACCCTTATCTAATATTGGACTGATAATAAATAGTCTTTTTTACTTACCAAATAAGGTCAGTTTCGTAGAACAGAAGTAGTAAAAGGTAAAATAGTTTTTATTTTGGTATTATGGTATATCTTTTTTCTCCTCCTCAAACCACTTCAAACCTTTTTCCACAGAATCAAATAAACGCATGTGATAGCCAATTTCTTTAAGTTCACTATTTTCTACTAAATCTTCAGCAGAGAGTTGAGAGAAAAGATTTTTACTTTGAACGATAGCTTCATATTGCATTCCCAAATCTACCATTTTAGGATTGAATTCTTTCAAAAACCATTCATTTACTTCATCAAAAGCACCTTCTAATTCTACGATGACTGAAATAAGATGAGTAAACTGATGTTCTGTTACTAAATCAATTACTTTTGTATGTCCTTCTTTAATTTCTTCAGGCAAACAGAAACCTTTCCATTCTTGAAGAAGAATATGAGGGTATTTTTTGAGTTGATAAAAGTAAGCGCAATTATCACCCATTTCATTTTGTATTTTTGTGAGTAGTTGTTTTTCCATAAAATCAAATAATTTAGAGTAGAATTAGTTTGGTTCAATAATATACAATTATTTTTTGGACATAAAAAAGCCATTCTCAATAAATTGAAAATGGCTTTTTCCTTTTTCTTAGTTTTTTATGATACTATTCTCCTTCTCCTTTAGAGGCTGCATAATAGATTTTGAGAGCTTCTGTTTCACGAAGTTCTTCACGAATATCTATTACAACTCCCATATCCAAACCAACATCGCCTTTTATAGCTACACGAAAACGATTTTTATCTACTTCGGGTACATTTGCCATAGATTCTATTGCAAACTGTTGAATTTGGTCTAAAGTAATGAATACATCATTTACTTGAATACGAGGTGCGCTACCAAATTGGTCTGCTTCTTTTGGTTTACCAATATAAATATTGGCTACCAAATTGGCTTTTTCCATTTTTTGTACTTGATTTGCTTGTGGCAAAAGTACATTTACTTTAAGTGTGTTTTCCCTCATTACAGTCGAAACCATAAAGAAGAAAAGTAACATAAAGATAATATCTGGCAAAGCAGAAGTAGGTATCTCAGGATTCGGTTTGGCTTTCTTTTTAAAAGGCATGCTATTTCTGGTTTAGAAATGGTATTTCTATATATCTATATCTTGGTTATTATTTAAGCTAATTACTGTGCTCCTCCACTACCTGTTGGCTCTGCATCAGATACATTGAGAGGATATTTGTCTTTAGCTAATTTATAACGGTCTTTATTTACTTGTGTATCCTGTCTTGAAATTTCTAAGAAATCCTCAACAGTAATTTTTTCACCTAATTCTCTAGTCAGATATTCTGCTCTAAGTTCGTTGTATCCTTGTAGAATTTCATCTAAAACAGTCAAGTAGGTTGTATAATCTGTACCTCTATCTGTTTTGATTGAAATAATAGCATCTTTTGGACTTACAGAAAGCTCAGGATCAACACCATAATTATTTACGTGTGCTTTTACCTCTTTTTTTATCTGACTCATTTTTCCTTCATCTCCTTCGATAAGCAACTCATTACTAGAGTTAATGATAATTTTATATACATTTCGCTTATTGAGTTCGACTGGAGGGACTTCTCCTTCTGGCTTAGGTGCTAAATCTCTATAAACTCCTTTTTCGGAAGCAATACGTGTAGTTACTAAGAAAAAGATAAGTAATAGAAAGGCTATATCTGCCATCGAACTGGCATTTACGCCTACATCGTCACGTTTTTTCTTTCCCATAATAAAAATTTCTTATTTAAATGAACGGCTTACTTCACCAAAAATAGCTCCTACAAAAGCGACTGCAATCATAACATAGGTCATAATGAGTACACCTCCAATATATTTTGCACCTTCTGCACTCATTTCTTCGTCTGTTGTTTTTACGGCTGTTGCATCAGCAAAAGCATAACAAATAAAGAAGACAACAAGTAAAACACCTAATGAAATGGCAATTTTGACAAGTGCTTTTGGGTCTTGAGTAACCGTATAAACTAAAGGAAGTACAATAGCTGCAATCATTGCAAATGCTACAAGCACATAAGAGAGAGGAATAAACCAATCTGCAACTGCATTACCTGTTATTTGATCTTCTACCTTTGTAGGTAGTTGTACTTTTTCCATAAGGTCTTCAGTAACGTCTGTATAACCTTTTTCTTCTACAGCTTGTGTCAATGCTAATTTCTTTTGAGCAGGATAGCCTGAACAGCCATATACACCAAAAGCAACGAATAAAACGACAACAATACCGTAGATTATTAAAGAAAGATATTTTTTCATAATTCTTTTTATCTAATTTATGAGTATCTAAATAAATTTGTAAATGATTTTTTCTAAGTGATTTTATAGTTGTTGAAGAACTATGAAATTCAAAAATAGCATAGGTGTATTACTTTTTAACTAATACACCCTATTTTATTTCAGTTCTTAACTAATTACTTAGAAAGGTCATGTTTCATAAGCAAATCTACAAGAGAGATAGAAGCATCTTCCATATCTGTAACGATTGAGTCAATTTTAGACACACAATAATTATAAAAGATTTGAAGGATTACTGCTACGATAAGACCACCTACTGTTGTAAGAAGGGCTACCTTGATACCACCTGCTACAAGTGAAGGTTGAATATCACCTGCTGCTTGGATAGCATCAAATGCACCAATCATACCGATTACTGTACCCATAAACCCAAGCATTGGAGCAAGAGCAATAAAAAGCGAAATCCAAATAAGTCCTTTTTCTAACTTACTCATTTCTACTGAACCAGCAGACATAACCGTTTTTTCAACGATTTCAATACCACGATTAGCACTCATTAAGCCTTGTGCGAATATATCTGCAATAGGACCACGAGTAGCAGCACAAACTTCTTGTGCTCTAGAAACGCCACCTTCACGGAGAGCATCTTCTACTTTAGCTAATAATTTGTCTTTGTTTGTACTAGCAAGGTTAAGGACAATGATACGCTCAATAGCAACTGCAAGACCGATAATCAAACAGATAAGTACCAATGACATAAACTGCCATCCACCTTCAATAAATTTTTCTTTGATAGCTTCGTGAGTTGTTTGTTCTTGAACAACTTCAGTGGTTGCATTTTCTTTTTCTTTAAGAGCAGCCGCTTCAGCAGCAGCCTTATCAGCTTCAGCTTGAGCAGTAGCTATTGAATCTTGAACTCTATCTAGTGAGTCTTGATTTACCATCATTTCGCTGTCGTCTTGAGCGTGCGTTGTACCAATAGCAAAGAAGCAGATTAGGGCAAGCAGAGAAAATAATTTTTTCATATTAGTCTGAGTGATTTACGGAGTAAATAATCTTATAGGTTAAGATATTAGGTTTAGCAGTTTGGGCTAAGGTTGTAAAATTAAGATTGACAATAGATTAAATCAAAACTAAACTTATTGCCTAACAAAATAACAAAGGGTTTAATTTTTAACTTAATTGTGAAAATGAATTTAAAACGAACTTATAATTAAAATAAGATTTGACAAAGTAATAAAATTTCAATCAAAAAAAATAATCTTTCTAGTATCAATAAAGTTTTTTACTAAAAAATTATTTTAGAATTAACACAAACTATAAAATTTTACTACTTTCACATAGGTGTTTTTGTAGCTTCACAAATTCATCTAAAAGAGTAGTAGTAGATTAAGAATACATTTTATGTCCTAAAAGTAACATTTTAGTTTGAGATAATCAAAAAAAAGTTTTTTTCTAGTACAATTCTACCATTTTCTATCAATTTTATAGTTTTGTTTTTTGCAGAGAGGAAGGGATTCGAACCCCCGATACCCTTTTGGGGCATACTCGCTTTCCAAGCGAGCTCCTTAAGCCACTCGGACACCTCTCTAAAAATTCATGTATTTTGAATAAAGTATCTTTTATTCTTTAATCTATCTACAAATAAATTAAGAAAAAACACGGTATGCAAATTTTATTTCATTTTTTTTGCTAATCTGACAAAACTTATTTTTATAATATCCGTATAAGCATTTTTTTTACTCTCAAAAGAGCTAAAAGCAAAAAAAACTATCACACAACTAGGATTGATAAGAATAAGGTTTGAGAATCTATCAAAATCATGTATTTTGTGCTTAATTACTTTACATATACCAAAATTAGAAAATAGTTTTATTTATTTTCTCTTTCTAGAACTACATTGGATAATACATTAAATACAGAAACAAACAACACAGAAGATTCTATTAAGATTACTTTACCCTCTCCCAAAAGAGGGCAAGGCTCAAAAAGAGTCTACAAACGTCCCGAACTTCCAATTACAGCTGTTTTGGGTAGTGCTTTTCTTATATACGGTGTTCTTTATCATGCTGCTGCATTTGCTGTTTTGGGAGCTGTATTTTCGTATGACAGAAGTAGTAGTGAAACGACTATTCTGATGAATATTCGTGATATTAGTTATATTATTTTTACGATTGTGGGAGCTATTATTGTTCCTCGTTGGTCGGCTCGTAATATAATTGTTGCTTGTTTGTCTTTGATGGCTGTTTGTGCGATTGCTGTTTCTTTCCAAACACATAATTTTGCTTTAGCAGAGTTTTTATTTTTCTTGACAGGAGGTTCGTTTGCCCTTGTTCGTTTGGCAGCTTATTGGCTTGTTAGCTTGGAATCGAAGCATAAAGGGCAACATGCAAGGCGAGTTATGCACTTAGAAGGAATGTATTTGTTGGGAGTTGCATTTAGTTATGTTTTGTTTTTGCCTTATATTCAAGATATTGATTCTTCTTGGACACATGCTTATTGGATTCTTTTGCCGTTCTTAGTTATTGCTATTGGTTTTCAATTTTTACATTATCATTACCCACCACGAACGATTCCAGAATCTTGGAAAAACGAATTTCGTCATGCTCGTAAATCATTAAATGGATTACTTGTTAATTCTATCTTGCTACTTTCTATTTTTTGTGTCTTTATTGCCTCTATTATTTATATTCATTTTGAGGAGTGGGCAAATGTTTTTGCAGTCAAACTTATAGATTTGAGAAATAGACAGTTCTATGACTTAGGTGTTCTGGCAGTTTTATTTTTAGTTATGGCAATTAGTCGTTTGCTCATTGGAATTGTTTTACAAAGAGCAGGACGTTTTATGATTTTTGTATTCTGTGTACTCGGACTTATGTCTTTGGTGCTTTGGAATGGTGATATTTTAAGTAGTCAGACTATTTATGCTGCTTCTGTTTTTAATGATATTTCGCCTTATTCGTTGCTTCTTCCTGCCACTGCTTTTTTCTTAGCTCCTATTTTGCCTTTAATTTATGTTGTAGTAATTACACAGGCTTCGGAAAGGCAGCAACCTTTAGTTATTGGGCTTTTATTAGGAGTAACAATGCTTGCAAAACTACTCTTGACATCTCTTTCTTCTGAATCATACAAGTATTTTGTAGATTATACAGCCTTTTATTTAACACTAATTCCTTTAGCTCTACTTTTAGTATTGTTTTTCTTGGCTTATTCAGATTTAAGTAGAGATTCAAAACTATTCAATAGAAAAAAGAGAAAATCAAAAAGACCTAAAAAGACAAGACGAACAATAATACGTAGGTTTAATGCCAAAAATAAAGAAGAAAAACAAAATGAAGGATTAGATGAGGATTTGCAATGGATAGCCGAAGATGAAATTTAGATTATTTTTACTTAAAATAACGTGAACTCGGTATTATATTCTTGCTTTATGTCCCTATCGATTACCCACAAGTCTAAAATAGGTTGTTTTTGCATAAAATAGTTTCCAAACCAATGGAAATGTTGAAATTTGTAGGGCAAAGGCTTGCCTTTGACAAGTTAGGTAGTCATTTTTTAGTTTGAAAAGAATACAAATACAGTCAAAGGCAAGCCTTTAACCTACAAATACACTATCTGTGTTTTACGTTTAAAAACATGTGGGTAAACAGTAGGCTTTATGTCCCTGTCAGACACTTCAGAGTGTCAGACAGCGATGTTGGACTAAATTGTCTGACATCTTGAAGGTGTACTGACAAGATAGTTCGCAAAATCAGCTAATAAAGAAGCATAGACTGATTAATACATAAATTCTAATACCGAGTTCATGTAAGAATAGAAAAATAACTCTACATTTTTATGAGAATGTTATGATTAACTTGAAATTGGTATTCGAAATAGCTCTTTTAGTTGTTTAATTATAAAATCTAAACAGGCAAAGCTTCTTCTGTGATTTTCATATCATGCAAAAATGTACTTCCATCAGAATGATAAGATTGTTGTGCTGCAAAATCAGTAATAAAATGATTTGCTTTTGCTTGAAAAATGCTAGAAGGTGTTTGTTCATTAAACTCAGCAAAATTGCCACTTCCTAGTTTCTCTGAAACAATTTTATCATTATAATCAATTCCTTTTGGAGTGAGTTTGTGCCAAGTAACTTGTACGTGAATTACCTCTTCACGTCCAAAATAATAACCACGAATAAGCTCTATTCCTGTAATAAGATAACCTTCTTTATAAATTTCGGTTGAACCTCCATCATTTCCTCCAAAATGTTTGCCCATTCTTTTGGACTTAAATAATTTGTCTTTTGTTCCTATTTCACTAAAAATAGGCGTAAAACCATCGATAATATCTCCACTACGTACCACAAAACCAGTCAGAGCTAAGAAATTATCTTGCTCAATCGGATTTCCTTCACTTTTTTCTTTATCTACCAACTGACTTTTTGCGCTTTTCATTTCGGTTACACCTACTTTATCTGTTTGGACAATACTAGGCGCATTGAATTGAGGCAAAAGGTCTAATTCTTTTGAATTAAGTATTTCATTTACACCTGCTGTGATTTTTTTGTCTTCTATCAAATTTACTTTTATCAAAAACTCTAAAGATTTGGCTCTTACTTTTGGGTCTGGCGATTCCATGGCTTTTTGAATGAGAGCCGATTGTGCATTTTTCTTGGCAAGTTGCGTCGACCAATAGCCATTGACGATATTTCCAATGACTGTTCCTAAGATTGCCAAAAGACCTGTAATGAGTAAAGGAGTAATTTGTTCCATACATCTTGTAATAAGTTTTGATATTTACTTCTCAATATAGGAAATTTGATTGTTTTTTCTAGCTATTTTTAGAGAGAAATTGATGAAAAAGAAAAAATCCTCTTCTAATTTTGAGAAATTAAAAAAGGATTTGAAATAGTTCTTGTCCAGGGCAAACGCACGAAAATAAAATGTGTAATTTTATCAGCAGTTCCCAATGTAAATTAAATTAGCAATAAAACGCCTTTCTAGGATTCAAAAATTTGAAAAAGTAGCTTTAAACTCTCTTAAATGTTGATTTTTTTAGCAAAAAAAAGACTAAATCATAGCTTTGAGATTGAATTCGTGTTACATTGGGAATTGCTGTAATTTTATACTCTTTTTGACCTATTTTTTTAGTTTTAAAATTCAAGCGAGGACGCTTGAATTAGACAAAAACAGGTTTAAGCGTCCTCGCTTGAACCAATTCTTAAAAAATAAAATTTCGTGCGTTTGCCCTAGTTCTGACCAGAATTTATTTGATTTTAAAGGAATTGATAAATTTATCAGCAAAATCAGCTTTTATAACTTGTTCTTCTCCTACTACCATAATCATTATTACTCTATCCAGTTTTTTATTGATTACATAAATAGCTCTCATCGTTTGTCCCATCATATTAAGCTGGGTTTCTACGGCATCAAGCCCATCAATTTTTATTTCATGTAATACTGAACTTGATTGAGAGTTTTTGATATTTGTTTTTGTTTCTTCGTAAAATTGTTCTCTCGTTCTGCCTTCTGCTTTTATTTCTTGAGAATAAACCATAAAAGCATTTTTATTGCCATTTATTGTTTGTTCTAATGTATAACGTTCTTGAGAAGGGTCTTTTTGAATAGGTTTTTCATTTGGAAATTTACACGAAAAATCTTTTGTTTTGAAAGAAACCCATTTTGGATTATAATCAATTCTTACTTTAGGTTCTTCGGTATAAGTAGGCATCACAGCTTCTACAGTATATCCTTTTTGGCGCAAGACTGCAATAAAACCATCTTCTGCTCCCAAATGACCAGCACCAATAGCAATAAGACGATTCGATTCTAATTTCAATAAACTATCAGTACGCTGAATCATTCTGATATTTCTTTTTGTCATTATTTGCTCTACAAAATCAGGGTATTCTTCTTGATAAGTTGCTATAAAACTAGCACTTTTATCAATATCTTGTTCTAAATAGGCAGCCGTTACTTCTTCCATTTCTTCTTTATCAGCTTCAACATTATAGATGACATGTCGCAACATACTTAATTGTTCGTCCATGTTTACATCTCCAAATGATTTGTACTGCTCGGCAGTAGTTTCTAAGCCTATCATTTTTTGATTTCTATCTTTTGCCTTTAAACCAAACAGAAAGTCCATAGGAAGTTCCATATTTTTTTCTGCATGCTGCATTGAAAGTTGAGAACTAATAATCAGAGGTTTTATTTTATCTAAAAAAGGTAACAAACTTGCTAGTTTGGAATCTTCTTTTACACGTTTTTCAAGTTCTGCATAGTCTTTTTCTCCAAGAAGTTTTTTTAGTGATTTTCCATCTTCCATTGACATTCCTGATAATCCAGCAAAAGGATTGGTTTCGTGTACTTCTACTATTATCGAATTTACAGTTCGTAAAACTCGTTTCATCGAATCACTAAAATTCATAAATTTGTTATTTGGAACATGAATTGTCCCATACAAATAAGAAGGTTCTGAAAGTCCGTTTCCAGAAATTCTCCAAAGTAGTGTTTTTTCGTTTGAATTTTGAGCGCAAGCTATATTTGTTAGGAAAAGAAATAAGAAGGCTAATTTTAAAATTTTGTTCATTTTTGTTGGGTTTATTTTTTGATTTTAAATAATTTGCAAAGATAGTTTCTGTTTTATAAAGTATGTGTTTTTGTAATAAAAAAAGTCTTTTCCAACTTAGTTAGAAAAGACTTTTTGAGGTTTATATTATATGACTAATTCTTCGTTTTGCTTCTTCTTCCGTAATTCCATTATAATAATCTTCAACAAAAGGATGTTCAAAATTTTCATCAGGAATGATTTCTGGACGTTGATTGCCTTCTAAAACACATATTTTGACAGGAACTTTGATAATATCTTTGTATTCTGAAATAGAATTACTAATCCAACCAAAATAATTTGTAGAATCCTCTTCATTATTAAAGTTATCCCAATAATCTTGATGGCTTTTCTCACTTACAGAAACCCAAAGACCATATTCAAGCTCTTGACAACTATTAAGAATTTTTTGCGACAAGACACAGCGAATAAATCTATCAGTTTGATCTTCATAGTGAATGATACAAAAATCAGCACCTAATTTTGCTCTATTATTTCTTTCTTCTTTTGAAAGATTAGTATAGTAAATAGGCGCATCGAAAGCTATTGCTAAACTATTAAAATCATCATGTTCTATACCACATTCACTACAAAAGTAAGTCATATTATACTATTTTTATGAATGTCATTAATAAAATTTTCATCAAAAGATTTTATTGTCAAGAACTCAAAATTAACAATAAAACAATGTTTTAAATCATTCTGAATTAGGATATTCTCTTTTGATTGTTCCATTAACTGATTTACTAAAAGTGTGTCTGGAATAGGTTTAGCAAACTGATAGATAACCAAACTTTGTGTATTTAATTCAATTATTTCTTTAAGAGTAGCTAAATTTACTTGTAAATTTACACTCATATTCCGAACAGAGATATTCCTTAAATTTTGATTCTCTGAAATTTTTAAATCAGTTTTCCACCAAGAAGTAGAAGAATTTGGATTAAAATTACTTATAAAAATATGGTCTGACTCTTTATCGATAAGTTTCCAAATATCTTCATTAGAATCAATTTCTATTGTTATTTCGTGCATTTTCATAATTTCTTAAAACTCAGCATTTTTAGGAGTTCTAGGAAAAGGAATTACATCTCTAATATTTCCCATTCCAGTAATAAACAATATCAAACGCTCAAAACCAAGTCCGAAACCAGAGTGTTCTACCGTTCCAAATTTACGAGTATCCAAGTACCACCAAAGCTCTTCTGTAATTCCCATTGCATCAGTACGTGCTTGTAATCTGTCCAAACGCTCTTCACGCTGCGAACCTCCTACAATCTCTCCAATTCCAGGGAAAAGTACGTCCATTGCTGCTACGGTTTCTTTTCCTGCTTCTTCTCCATCGTTCTGACGCATATAAAATGCTTTGATGTCTTTCGGATAGTTATAAAGAATAACAGGCGTTTTGAAGTGTTTTTCTACTAAGAAACGTTCGTGTTCAGATTGTAAATCAACTCCCCATTTTACATCATACTGGAATTTACCTTTTTTGTAATGCTTAGAGTTAAGTAAAACATCAATCGCTTCTGTATAAGTAATTCGTTTGAAATCATTTGCCAAAACAAACTCCAATTTTTGAATTAGACCCATTTCTGCACGCTCTTCTTTTTTCTTTTGAGAATTTTCTTTTACAAATTTTGTATTTAAAAATTCAATTTCTTCTCTATAATTGTCTAAGGCATATTTTATTAAATACTTCAAGAAATCTTCTACCAAATCCATATTATCTTTCAAATCATAGAAAGCCATTTCGGGTTCTACCATCCAAAATTCAGCTAAATGACGAGCTGTATTTGAGTTTTCAGCTCTAAAAGTAGGACCAAAAGTATAAACTCTTCCCAGTCCTAAAGCTCCTAGTTCTGCTTCTAGCTGTCCAGAAACAGTAAGGTTGGTTGGTTTTCCGAAGAAATCTTCTTTGTTATCTATTTTTCCTTTGTGGTCGCCTTCTGCAATTTTAGGAATTGAATCAAAATCATCAATGTCAAAATTGGTTACTCTAAAAATTTCTCCTGCTCCTTCTGCATCAGATGCTGTAAGGATTGGAGAATGCCAATAATAAAAACGACGTTCATTGAAATAATTATGAATGGCGAATGAAAGTGCATGACGTAAACGGAAAATTGCGCCAAAAGTAGTAGTACGACTTCTAAGGTGTGCATTTTCTCTCAAAAATTCCATAGAGTGTGCTTTTGGTTGAATCGGATATTTTTCAGCATCAGCATCCCCCAAAACCTCTATCGAATCAGCCACAATTTCTACGCTCTGACCTTTTCCTTTTGATTCTACTAAAGTTCCTGTAACCGAAACGGCAGCACCAACATTAAAACGCTTTCTAAGATTTTCATCAAATTTTTCGGCATCAGCCACTACTTGAATATTTTCAAGGCTAGAACCGTCATTAAGTCCTAAAAAACGAACATACGCATTTCCACGTTCTCCACGAATCCATCCTTTTGTATGGACAGGTTGGTCAAATTCTTTTGACTCTAATAAGTCTTTTATATCTTGTCTTTTCATAATGTAGCCAATAGCTTCCAAGCTATCGTTTAAAGTATCATAAATTAAAGTCTTTGTATTTTTCTGACAGCTTGGAAGCTGACAGCTACGTAGTACAAAACAACGTCATTTTTTTCAAAATATAAAATTGAAACACAAAATAGTCGTTCTAAGGTTCATTTTTTTATAAAAATAGACTTAATCTACTAAGTTTCAAGTTTATTTGATTATTATTTTGCCAAAAAAATTTGTTTCTTTGAACTAAAATTCAATTTGTGTTCGTATAAAAAATAGTACTTGTTATTTTTTATACCAATAAAGTAAAATTGTACATCCTGCTTGAAGAATTTTAAAACTCGTTTTTCTACATATAGAAATACTTTTCGGGAACGATTTCAAAACCATGTGTTTGAAAGTCGGGACAGAATTTTATTACTGATAAAGACACTTTCAGTAATCTGTTCGGCTATTGCGCTTGGCTTTTTGGTGTATCGTTATGGTTTTCATGTAGATGCTCCTATTGAACGAGTGATTTTTGGTACATTAGATATTATTTTTTTTGCTTTTGCAATATTTTTTATTTTTAGGGTCATTTATGATTCTCATTGGATAGATTTTTTACGTAAAAACTGGTTTGAGGCTCTTCTGATTGCTTTTGTTATTTTTTGTGGAATAATAAATTATATTCTCAATTTCAGAATTACCTACTATTATTTTGAACTTTTAGGATTTTCTAATCCAGAACTCTCTAATCAGCATTTTCTGTCAATTTATATGCTCTTGATGATAGGGTTAGATTTGACACGTATCACGACACACCTTTCAGAAATTAGCTATAAACCTGCTACAACTTTCCTTCTTAGTTTTGTTCTTTTGATTTTGATGGGAGCAGGTCTTTTGATGCTGCCGACAATGACTCCTGGTAAAACAAGTTTGGATTTGATTGACGCTATCTTTACCTCTACGAGTGCTTCTTGTGTTACTGGACTTATTGTAGTGGATACGGCTACTGCTTTTACGCTCAAGGGACAGATTGTAATTTTGGTGCTGATACAATTAGGAGGGATTGGAATGGTATCTTTTGCTACATTTTTTGCTAGTTTCTTGACACAAGGAGTAGGAATAAAACACCAATCTATTATTCAAGATTATTTGAGTAGTGAATCGCTTGTTTCGGCTACCAAACTTCTTCGTAAAGTTGTTTTGATTACTCTTTTTATTGAGCTGTTGGGTACAATCGGCATTTATTATGCGTGGGACGAAGAGCTTTGGGAACAAAGTCAGCAATTTGAAGATGTAGGACAAAAAATATTCTTTTCCTTTTTTCATTCAGTTTCTGCTTTTTGTAATGGTGGTTTTAGTTTGTTTTCTGGAGGAATGGCAGATACAAATTACAAAATTGATAGAATGTACAATCTACATTTTATTATTGTTTGGATTGTCGTTTTGGGTGGACTTGGTTATACAACCATTGAAGATATTTTTTCATTCAGAAGCATAAAAGAGCGTTTTGTAAAACCTTGGAAACAATGGAATGTAGTAACCAAAATCAACGTTTATACTACAATGACGTTGCTTGTTATTGGTACGATTGGTTTTCTTTTATTAGAAATAGAAAAATTAACAGACAGAACTATTATTCAAGCCTTCGTAACGGCACTTTTTCAGTCCATGACAACAAGAACGGCAGGTTTTAATACAATGGATTTTGAAGCATTGAATCCTGCTACGATTATGATGTGTTTGGTATTGATGTTTATTGGTGCTTCTTCGGGTTCGACGGCTGGTGGTATCAAAATTACTACTTTTGTGTTAGTTTTTGTGGCTGCTGTGGCGAGTATCAGAAGGCAGGAGCGCATCGTAATTGCAAACCGAACTATTCCAGATGAGCTTATTAGAAAAGCATTTGCCATTTTTATTTTTGCGATTGCATATAATATTTTGGCTATTTTTCTTCTACTTTTGGTACAAGAACCCTCCTCTCCAAACGATACAAAATTTATATTAAAGATTATTTTCGAACAGGTTTCTGCCTTTGCAACCGTCGGAATTAGTATGAACTTAACAGGTGAACTCTCTTTTTGGGGAAAAGTAATTATTATTATGTCTATGTATTTGGGACGTGTCGGAACACTTACTCTTGCTCTTGCTCTTAGTAATGCTGTTGTTACAAATTCTTATCGTTATCCGAATGCTCACGTAATGGTGGGTTAGTAAAGTCAGAAGTATGAGGTTAGAAATCAGATTTTACTAATTGAAATTTGATTGAATTAAATCAAAAATAATAAAAAAAATGCTTCACACTCACTATTTAGACAGAACTACCCATTCAGATTTTTTAAAACAAGAGCGTATTGACCCTATTACAGGAGAAAAAATAGAAGAAGGGCATACTATTGTGATTTGTGCTGCTTGTAAATCTGCTTTTTTTATAGAAAGTTGGGAGTATTTGGGAAATGAACATTGTAATCAAAAAGAAAGTTTATCTGAAATTCCTGTTTCTAAATTATTACAATTAGTTGCAAAACCTTTAGAGTATTTGCCTTTTTTGTTTCGAAGAGGAAGTTATTTTTCCCAAGAAGGAAAAGAAGGACAGAGAGAATTTATCAAAAGTTCAATACTAATTAGTTTAGGAGCAATAGCACTTACATTTACAGTAATGTTTATGGTTTTTTTTATTGGAATTAAAACATCTCCTATTTATGGTGTTATTTTTTTAGGGATTGCATTAAGTATGATTGGCGTAGCTGTAAACTTGAATCGTAGAAAAAGGTCTTTTATAGGTAAAGACAACCCTAAGAAAGCTACTTATGTAGCTCTTGATTTGAAAAATCAATCTATAAACTATAAAAAAAAGAAGATTGAAAATAAAATTAATTTTACTCAAATTAAGGAGTTGAAATATTCTCTTAAATATATGTCGGCTCAAGTTTGTCGGAAAGAAGATAATTATATACTTTCTTTAGAAATTAAGACTAAAGAAGAAAAAAAAATAAAGTTTCATACTATTTTACATCAAGACAAAATCCCCAACTGGAGTAAATTTTTGGAAGAATTACCTTATAGCATCCCTGTATTAAATCAAAAATAAAAATGAATTTTACGCCACAACTTTTAGAAAATTATTCACTCTATAAAGAAAAATTATTAGTTTATAGACATTTTCAACCTGAAGAATTTAATGAGCTTTTAGAGGATGTAATAAAAAAACAAAATTCTAATTTCACTAAAAACAAATTAGGAGAATCTGCTCAAAAAAGACCTATTTATCATCTTACTTTTGGGAATGGAAAAACACCTGTTTTGCTTTGGTCACAGATGCATGGCAACGAACCAACAGCAACAATGGCACTTTTAGATATTTTTCATTTTTTAGAAAATCCATTTACAGAAGAAGATAAGAAATTAGTAGAAATTCTAAAAGGTCATTTTACACTGCATTTTGTTCCTGTTCTTAATCCTGATGGAACAGCACTTTTTACACGCAGAACGGCACAAGGAATTGATATGAATAGAGATTTCGTAGAAAGACAAACACCAGAAGCAAATTTACTCATTGATTTGGCTGCCAAAATACAACCTCTTTTTAGTTTTAATCTACACGACCAACGTTCAAAGTATTCAGTAGGAAAAACTCCTGTTCCGACTACACTTGCTTTTCTTGCTCCTGCTTTTGATAAGGAAACGACCATTAAAAAAGAAGGAATGCGAAGATTAGAAGCCATGCAAGTAATTTCTTTGATGGTAGAAGGATTGGAGGAAGAGTTAGGAGGAAAGATGGCTAAATTTGATGATGAATTTGAAGTTCGTGCTTTTGGAGATGGTTTTCAGAAACTTGGCTACGGAACAATTTTGATAGAATCGGGTCATTATCCAAACGATTGGGAAAAGCAAGAAGTCAGAAAATATAATTATGTTTCTATTCTGAATGGACTTTTAAGCATTGCTAATGACTTACACAAAGATAAATCAATAGAAGCCTACGAAAAATTACCTTTAAATGGAACACAGTTTTATGATGTAATTCTTAGAAATGTAGAAATTGAATATCCACAGTTTGTAAAGTTTAGAGCAGATATAGCTTTTGAAAGACATTCTAAATTTGATACAAAAGAACATCAATATCTGTTTAAAAGTCAGATAGTGGATATGGGAGATTTATCGACCTTTTACGGACACGAAGAGCATAATTTAGAGGACTACAAACTTATCATGCAAAGTGAAAAAATAGACCTTGAAAAGAATCCTAATTTGGTTTTTGAAAATATAAAAAATCCGAATAAGCGTTTTGTTGTTGTGAATGGTGTTGTGTCTGGATTGATTTAAGATTTTCTATTGAGGTGGGGAAAGGAGTTGCTTTTCCCTACCTATTTTTAGCTCAAAAAGGAAAGAATATAATTTTTGTTTTTAGTGGCTTCATTAAAAATCATTTTTAGCTTATCAAACCCGTTCTCAATATCTAATTTATTGTACGCTTTATCCGTAGTTTCGTGGTCGTGCCATATTTCGGGATAAACTCTGTTATTGTTGAGTTCTTCTGAATTATATTGAGATAGAAAGTATTCTTTATCTATTTCGTTCAGAATTTGATTTAGTAGGTTTACTCTTTTTGGAGGTAAGTATGAAATAGCATTGTCTTTAAAATCTGAATTGCCATCATATTCTCCTTCTAATGAGTCAAAATAATCAATAATACTGTCTCCGATGTGGTCTTTAGAATAGAAAACTTCTTGAATAACTTCTTTGTATTCATCAGAAATTGTTTTTTGAAGAACAAATAAAATGCCCTCAAAGTTATTTTCAAAAACTTGATATTCCTCCGTCATTTTCTCATCAAAACAAGAAGGATTTTGAGCTAAAATATCAAATTGTTCTTTACTGATTTCGTATAAGGCTATGCTTTGTCCCATTTTATTTTTTATGTAAAAAACGCATTTACTAGAAAAGCAAATGCGTTTTGAGTTTGTATTAAAGTTTGCTGATAAAATTATTTGATTTTAGTAAAAGCCATTTTAACTGCAAGTCCTGTTAGTACAGAAGCCATAAACCATTTTTGGATTTTCAACCAAAGAGGTTTTTTTGAAAACCAGTTGGCTATCTTTGCAGCAAAAATTACGATTAAAAAATTAACTGTAAGACTAATTATAATTTGAATGATACCAAGTTGAAAACTTTGAAGCAAAACTGAACCGTATTCTACCTTTATAAATTGAGGGAAGAAAGATAAATAGAATACAGCCATTTTAGGATTAAGTATATTTGTTAATAACCCAATATTAAAGAGCCTTAATGAACTATCTTTTTCTAGTGTTTTATTGCTTTCAAAAGCTTTGTTTTTTGAGGTAAGAGTTTTGTATGCCAAATATAACAAATACCCTACTCCAAGAAATTTGACAACTATAAAGGCATACGGAATAGCAAAAAATATAGCTGTAAGTCCAAAAGAAACCATAAGAACATGAAATAAAAATCCACTAATTACTCCCAAAAGGGAAATAAGACCTGCATTTTTTCCTTGTGATAATGAACGTGAAATTAGATAAATCATGTTTGGTCCTGGAGACAAAACCATTATTAAAGATGCTAGTGCAAATAAAAGTAAATCATTAAAAGGTATCATAAAAATAGTATATTTATTGAATATTCTTTTAGTCTTTCTTTACAATACCAGCCGTCAAGACAGCTTCACAAACTAACTTACCTGCTACATAAGCTTGTCCTTTCATTTTAGCAATTCCTCTACGAATAGGTGCTACAAGCTCACACTTGAAAATAACTGTATCTCCTGGTAAGACTTTCTGACGGAAACGACAATTATCAATTCCGATAAAATATGACCAATAATTATTTGGGTCATCAACTGTGTTCAAGACCAAAATCCCACCTGTTTGTGCCATCGCTTCTATTTGTAAAACACCAGGCATTACTGGGTTTTCTGGAAAGTGTCCTTGAAAAAATGGTTCATTCATTGTTACATTTTTTACTCCAATAACCGACGTTTCATCTAAATAAATGATTTTATCGACGAGCATAAACGGATAACGATGAGGAAGAATTTTAGATATTTGATTTACATCTAAAACGGGAGGTGTTTTTGGGTCATACTTTGGAATCTGAACACCAGATGCTTTCTGAATTCTTTTCTTTATTTTTTTAGCAAAAGCAACATTTGCAGCATGTCCTGGTCTTGCAGCCAAAATTTGTGCTTTCAACGGACGACCAACTAGAGCCAAATCACCCACTAAATCTAACAATTTATGTCTTGCTGGTTCGTTTTTATAACGAAGTTCTACATTATTTAATGTTCCTTCTTTCTTTACTTCTATTTTGTCTTTATTAAACATTTTGGCAAGACGAGCCATTTCTTCATCCGACAAAACTCTATCTACAATCACGATAGCATTATCAAAATCGCCACCTTGAATAAGATTATTATTATAAAGCGTTTCCAATTCGTGTAAGAAACAAAAAGTGCGACAAGAAGCAATTTCCTTTTCAAACTCAGAAATATCATTTAAAGCTGCATACTGACTTCCCAAAACAGGCGAATTATAATCTACCATTACAGTAAGACGATAATTATCCAAAGGAAGAGCTGCAATTTCTATATTTTTATCTGCATCTGTATAATGAATACTTGTATCGATTTCAAAGAAATTACGAGGTACATTTTGCTCTTCTAGTCCAGCCTCTTTTAATTTATTAATAAAATCAATGGAGCTTCCATCCATAATTGGAGGTTCGGGTCCATCTAATTCAATCATTACGTTATCGATTTCCAAACCGACAAGAGCAGCTAGTGTATGTTCTACCGTATTTACTCGTGCTTCTCCTTTTTCGATGGTTGTTCCTCTTGACACATCAACTACAAAATCTACGTCTGCATCTACGACAGGTCTTCCTTCTATGTCTATTCTGCAAAATTTTATTCCATGATTTGGTTTGGCAGGTAAAAAAGTCATGGTAGATTTTACGCCTGTATGCAGACCGATTCCTGAAACGGTAACGGATTTTTGTATTGTGTGTTGATTGGTTTTCATATATATAAAGACAGATTTAAAGGCAAGTTGTTGAGCCAGTTATGACCTTAGTATCAATTTTTGAGATAAATTAAAAGAAATAACGAAATAGACTTAGTTTATTAGTTCTACAAAGGTAAAAACTTCTTTTGAATAATGAATTAATTAAGACTACTTAATTATCAGAAGACATCTTTATAAAAGCATTGTTTGTCTTACTGTTTATGTCGTGCTAAAATAAATCAAGTGAGTTTTATGTTTTAAAATAAATTACCTATTTTAACAAGTATCAAACATTTAGTTTTTCAAAATCAGATTTTTCTTTATGAAAAAAATACTTCATCCTCTTATTCCTTTATTTATTCTGCTCATCTTGGGAGGGAAATATGTCCATGATGTATTTTGGATTGATAAATACGATGAAAAACAGCTTGTACTATTAGAACAAACCAAAGCAGACACGGATAGATTATCAAATCTATTTGCTCATACAGCAGATAAAAGTATTCATTCAGCAGATGCTTGTTTTTCCGAAATGGGTAATTTTGATAGGTTTTTCTATAAAGTTCTAATTGATAAATCTGATAGTTTGCGAAGTATTCATTCTAGATATTTAAAGAAAATAAACAAACCTGTTTATGAGCTTGAAAATAAAATTAAATCTTCACACAAGGCAGAAAAAGCAAAAATCTATAACAAGTATTTTTCTATCGAAGAGTTAGAAATTCAAACATTATTTCAAGAGTATGTACAAGAAATCAGCAAAATAGATACTTTACTTGCTCAAAAATATCAAAACTATACATTTCAGAATGGACAATCTAATAAGAAACTAACTGAAAAATATTTAAAAGGAAAGACTATAGAAACTCTTATTCATTTAGCGAGAGTTAAAGCAGAATTAGCGTATATCAATTTTGTATCTATTATTATTTTAGCTGAAGAATATGGCTATTTTAAGTGTAGTGATAAATCTATTAATAATATTTTCTTTCCTACAATACATAAATCTGAAAAAGGAAATTATGATGTCTTTATGGTTGAAGTAGCTCCTTTTATGGATTCTACAAGAAAAAGTATAGCAACGAAAGAGCATTTTCAAACCAATGTCAAGTATCACATTAACGAAAAAGGTTTTTTCATAATAGATGAAGGAAATTTTGATATAAAAGACTTACAATTCAAATGGTTTCCAGATATAAATCACAATGATAATCATAAAAGAATCTATTTAGAATACGGAATAGACAGAACCCAATATGAAAAATAAAAAAACATACTATACAGTTTCGGCTTTGCTTTGGCTTCTTGTGGGCTTAATTTCTTATCAACTTTATTTACTTCAGAACAATAAAAACAAAACTGAAAAACACCTTATTGTTTCTGCAAATGAAATTCATAAGTTGCATAATTTAGGATTTAATGAACTAGAAATTTGGAGAAAAAGAGATAAAAGAGGTATGATAATGATGGAATATGATAATCCAAGAGGTAGAGTAATATTGGATAGTATATCTATAGTAGAAGATATTGTTGATTCTCTAGAAATGAAAGGTAAAATCAATTTTGCAAATGTAGAGTCATTATATTACGTAGATTACTCTGGTGGTAATGAATATATAAGTATGTTGAAGCCTATAACTGAAAATGAACATTTTTATAATAAATCTAACTTGTATAAACTATTGTACAAAAATACTCTCTTAACTACTCTTAGAGATGATAATAACGAAAAATATCACAAAATAGGATGCTTTTGTCATTTTTTTAGACTACCAAAATTATATCTATTCGAAAAAAATAAGATAGGATTGCAATTAGATAGAGGTTATTTTGATATTTTTTACTGTAACTATCCAAAAACAAACTCTACTAATTTTGAATTTGAAACCGTTGTAGAAAAGCTAGGCAGAAATCCTCAAACAATCCGTACACGCTACAAAACGACTCCTAAAGGAGATTTTTTAGGAAAGTATGATTATGAAGAAATTGAAACGATTGTAGAGAAATAGGTTTGTGTGACGTAACATATTCGTAAAACTTTGTCAGTAGTTTTTCGGTAATCCAAAATAACTCTGACAATAGTTGAGCAAAAACTATTGACAGCCTTGTGAAAGGACTGTCAAAGTTTTAAAAAAATCATTTACCCATTCACTTTCCTATCCAATTCATCAACTTTTTTCTTCAAAGAAGCTAAGTTTTTAATGACGACAAAGTTTTTGATTTGTTGTCCGTGTTCGTTGGCAGGAGAACCCAAAAGATTTCCTCCTTTTTTTGTATAGGTTTTCGAAACACCACTTTGTGCAGCAATGGTTACTTTATCAGCAATTTTGATATGCCCAACCACTCCAACTTGTCCAGCTAAAATACAGCTTTCTCCAATTTCAGAAGAACCAGAAACACCACTTTGTGCAGCAATAACGGTATTTTTTCCTACTTGAACATTATGAGCAATCTGAACTAAATTATCAATTTTGACACCTTTTTTGATGAGTGTCGAACCCATTGTAGCGCAATCAATAGCAGCATTTGCACCAATACTAACATTATCTTCCAAAACTACATTTCCAATTTGAGGAATAGCTTGGTATGAACCATCTTTTTGAGGAGCAAAACCAAAACCATCACTTCCGATGACTGCACCCGAATGAATAATGCAATTTTTACCAATTTTAGTGTTTGAATAGATTTTTACGCCTGCATAAATAACAGTATCATCATCTATTTTACAATTATCTCCAATATAAGAATTAGGATAAATCTTGACATTATTTCCTATTTTGGTATTCTCACCTACATAACTAAATGCTCCCAAATAAACATCTTCGCCCAAATCGCTTGTGCTAGACTGAAAAGAAGGTTTTTCGATGCCTACTTTTTTCATCAATGTCATTTGTTGATAAGCTGTAAGAAGTTTTCCAAATGCTGTATAAGCATCAGGAACACGAATAAGTGTAGTAGAAATAGGTTCTTTTGCTTCAAAATTTTCACTTACCAAAACAGCCGTTGCTTTGGTTTCATAAATGAAATTTTCGTATTTTGGATTTGCCAAAAAAGCAATCGCACCTGTTGTACCTTCTTGTATTTTGGCAACTGTATTAATTTTTGCCTTCTCATCTCCTTCCACTTTTCCACCTACCAAATTGGCGATAGCCTGTGTAGTTAGTTCCATTTGTTATGTATTATTTCCCTTTATTTTCTTAGACCCTAAGGGTTTCTGAAAACCCTTAGGGTCTGTTTTATTATTATTTATTGGTTATATTTTCTTTGCCTTTTGCCAGTAATTTTCCATTTCAGCTAAGGTCATTTCTTCTAATTTTTTTCCGTCTTTTTGTGCTTCTGTTTCCAAAAACTCAAAACGACCTATAAATTTTCTGTTTGTTTTTTCAAGTGCATTTTCAGGATTTATACCCAAAAAACGAGCATAGTTAATCATTGAAAAGAGTAAATCTCCAAATTCTTGTTCGGCTTCTTCTTGATTAGTTACTTTATGAACAGTGTTGTCAGAAGTATCAATATGTTCGAATAATTCGCTTTCTTCTTCCTTGACTTTCTCCCAAACATCAACTGCTTTATCCCAATCAAAACCCACTCCACGAGCTTTTTCTTGAATTCGGATTGCTTTTACAAGCGCAGGCATAGATTTAGGAACACCTTCAAAAAGACTTTTTGGTTTTTGAATAGAATCAGAATTACCTTTTTCTTGTAATTTAATTCTTTCCCAATTCAATTTTACCTCTGCTTCTGTTTCTGCAATAACATTGCTATAAATATGAGGATGACGATGAATAAGTTTTTCGCAAACAGAATTTAAAACATCTGTAACATCAAAATCATTAGTTTCAGAAGCAATTTTGGAATAAAAAACTAAATGCAACATCAAATCGCCTAGTTCTTTTTTGATTTCTGTTTTGTCTTTCTTGTCTTTTTGTGATAAAATGGCATCAGAAAGCTCGTACACTTCCTCAATCGTAAGGTATCGAAGCGATTCTAATGTCTGTTTTTTGTCCCAAGGACAATTTTCTCTAAGGTCTTCCATCACAAAAAGCAATCTTTGAAAAGCCTTTGTTGGTTCTGTTTGGGTTTCTTTTACCCTTTCAAGAAGAGATTCTGATTTAGTTTTTTGCAAAAGTGAAGTTGAAAGCGAAGTCGAATTCTAAAAATATACTTTAACTATATAATTTATTCGTAATTCGTAATTAATAATTCGTAATTGGTTCTACAAATTTCTTAAAAAAAAATGGATTGACAAAAGATAGCTAATTATTACTTATCTTTCAGAATAATTCTTAGAAAGAAACTAAAAGAAATGGCTAAGATTTGCAAAATACAATTTTTAAACAAATCTTTGTCTTATGTTGTGTTCAACTTATTAATCATAGAGTTTTTACACCAAAATCATTTATGTAGAAGTTTGATTTATCAAACCCTCAAAAAACGTAATTTATCATTATATGACTGCTGATAATCAAGAGCTTAGAGCTAAAATAGAACAGGTTTATACAGAAATGGGAAAAGTTGTCGTCGGACAGCGTTATATGGTCAATCGTCTTTTGATTGGACTTTTTACACAAGGACACGTACTTTTAGAAGGTGTTCCAGGACTTGCCAAAACTTTGACAGTAAATACACTTGCAAAAGTATTGGATTTAGGTTTCCAACGTATTCAGTTTACACCAGACCTTTTACCTGCTGACCTTATCGGAACAATGATTTATAATCAAACAAGAGGAGAATTTGAGGTAAAGAAAGGACCTATTTTTTCAAATATTATTCTTGCTGATGAAATCAACCGTTCTCCTGCCAAAGTACAGGCTGCTCTTTTGGAAGCCATGCAAGAAAGACAAGTTACGATTGGAGAAACTACTTTTAAGTTGGATAAGCCTTTTTTGGTATTAGCAACGCAGAATCCAGTCGATCAAGAAGGAACATATCCACTTCCAGAAGCACAAGTCGATCGTTTTATGATGAAAGTTTTTATTACTTATCCAGATAAAAAATCGGAATTAGAAATTATGCGTCGTATGGCAAATACAAATTATAAAGAAGAAGTAAATCCAGTTCTTTCTAGTAATGAAGTTTTTGCTATTCGTGAAGCCATCAATCAAGTAAAAATGAACGAGCAGCTTGAAGAATATGTAGTCGAACTAATTTTTGCAAGTCGTTTTCCAAAAGATTATGGCTTGAAAGAAGAAGCAAAATATGTTCAGTTTGGTGTTTCTCCTCGTGCTGGTATTGCGCTTAATCGTGCTGCAAAGGCGATGGCATTTATGGAAGGAAGAGATTATGTAATTCCAGAAGACATCAAAGAAGTGATTTATGATATTTTCGGACACCGTATTATTCTAAATTTTGAAGCCGAAGCTGAAGGAATCACAACACGAAATATCATTGATGGAATTTTGCAGAAAGTAGCTATTAATAAAGTGTAAGGAACAATTACGAATTAAAAATTACGAATTTAACTTATTAATTTCTATTCCTAAAAGATATATAAAAATAATTTAGAATGGATGATTTTTTAGTTTATGATTAAGAAGTTATCCATTTTTTATGCTGTTTTTTGAGTAAAAAGCTATGGAGGTAGAAAGAGAATATTTACAAATCAATGAAGATTCTATTTGCCTTATTGGTAGGGAGGAAATACATTGGAAAATGTATATTTCTGAAATAGAAATAGTGGCTTTTTATATTGATGAGAAAACAGGAGAAGCAATAGATATAATAACTGTATTAGACGTTTTTGGAAAGAAGAACTGTTTCAATCTCTCTGGCATCAGAAATTATAAAGGAACGTGAACTCGGTATTAGTTGGGAACAAAAACTCTAGGTTTTTCTGGGTATACATGATATGCGACTATTGTAGCTGCCATATGAGTAAAAGCATTTATTGGTTTTCTGTGTCTAGAATGTTCTAAGTCAAAAACGGAAGTTAAAATATCATTTACAGATTCAATAACGGCTCTTTTTCTGAGGGTATATTTTTCTTTCAAAGTGATGAGTTGATTCTTCATATTTTTTTTAGTTTTGGTTATCATTTTAAGTCCATTTTCATATAGTTTTTGCCATATTTTTGTCAAATATCCTTTATCACCGAAGGAGTTTCCTTTTAGATTTTTCAATAAATTTTTGAGTAAGTTATGATTATTATCTGCTTTGTTTGCTGCTGTAATTTCAAAAGCCATTACCTCTCCTAATTGATTGATAACTAAATGAAGTTTAAAACCAAAAAACCAACCCATTGAGCCTTTTCCTCGCTTTGCGCTGTCTTTAAACACTTTATGAGAATGAATACGGCGATTATCAGAGACCACTATTTTCTTAGAATCTACAAAATAAGTCCCTGTTTTTTGACTTTTAGAACAGAGTAATTTAGCCAGTACATACATCGGTAAACTTACTCTTTCTATCAATTCTAAAAAACGATTATAGGAGCAAAGTTTAGGAAAATAAGGGGCTAAATCAGTACAAACAAAACGCTGATAATAGTATTGAAAATTCTTATAACCTGAGTAATTATAATATACCAAGATAGTCATAATTTCACTCGCTGATAATTGTGGAACACGAGTAGGTAAAGAAGGAAAAGTAGAACTACTTTTCGTTCCTACCCAGTTACTGGATACATAAGATTGAGCTTGTAAACAGAACTCATCTACCAAATAGAAAATACCTATGAGGTGGTCTTCGTCGAATTTCATAGTTTTGTCAAACATAAGGCTAAAGAGATTAAAGTTGAGTAGAGCTATTCAAAAATAATCTTTTTTAGCCTTTTTTGATAAAAATAAATCAAATTAATACATAATTAACTAAATATCAAGTAGTTAAATACCGAGTTCACGTTAAAGGAGTAAAGAGTTGGTTAGATAGACATTATCATTTTGACAGAGTAAACTGGAATTATTTTAAAAAAAATAAGACAGCTATATTTTACCCTTCACCTCTTTATGGAAAGCCTATTTATAACCCATTCAAAACATTTTGGCTTGAACGAGGAGGGTTTTTGAATAAAGAAACGAAAATCTATTTAGCACAAAGGAAATTAGAAAAAGAAAAGCTCTTTAATAACTTTGAGCATTGAATAAAGTCTTTATTTCATTTTCAGAAATAAGGACTTTTCTATTTATATCAAAAACTCTAGTTTGCACCATTAGGACGTAAAAGCCTATATTTTTCCAAATTACTACGCTGTCCTGTGGGAAGTTCTAAATACACCTCAAAATCTAAATAGTCAGCTTCTGCAAAACGAATACTTTGTCTATAAAAAAGCTCATCAAAATCATTCTCAAAGAAAATTCGTCTTCCATCTGTTCCGAAAGTAGTTACTGAAAAAGAATCACTCCCTCCACTATCTGTAATTACTCTTACTCTCAATACAGCAGCACCAGTAACGATATTTTGTGGGTCAATCACTTCAAATTCTTTCTGAAAAAGGGTGCGATTTGCACCTGTATTTGAAGGAACTGTATTTAGTCCATCTGGAATAGTAACTGTCAGATAATTGATACGAAAAGCAGGTTCTTTTACTGTAAAACGAATCTTGAATGTAAATGGATTTTCGTCTGGGTCGTTGTTTTGAATGCTTATTGTTCCTATATTTTCTCCTAAAGTAGTAGCTGTAAAACGAACAAAGAAACGAGTTTTTTCAGTTGGCTCTAAGCTATTTGTAGTTATATTCGAAACATCAAAATCAGAATTATCACTTGAAATGCTAGAAAGATTAAGCGTTGTATTTCCTTGATTTTCAATCTCAAACTCAAAAATTTCTTGAAAATCCGTTTCTAAATCTCCTCCTTCTATAAACTCAAAGCCATTTTGTAGCTCTGTACTATTTCCATCTCTATAAAAAACGGCAATATCTGGCTCAGGTGCAGGATTTGGATTAGCAATTATTTCGAAAATATAGGGGTTTTCTTCATTATTGGGGTCATTATTTTCAATCTGAATTTGAGTAGAATAATTTCTTGCTTCAGTAGGTTCAAAGATGACTAAAAAAGTAGTTTCTTGATTAGGCAAAAGTTCGTTTTGAGCTACATCTTGCACTTCAAAATCAGTTGTTGTAGAAATAATATCTGAAATAATGAGTTTTGATTCTCCTTCATTTTTGATAGTAAAAATGGTTTCATAACGCTGTCCTGCTTCTGTATCATTCAAAAAATAAGTTCCTGTTTGGGAAGGAATAAAAGTAGTTTGTTGATACACTTTTATATCTGGAAATTTTGGCGCAGGTGGAGGGTTTACAATTATTTTGATGAAGAAAATAAAGCTAGGTTCGTTCCAATCATTCGAAAGAATCGTAATCGGAATTTGATACTCTCCTATTTCCAACCCTTCAAAATCTAGTCTAAAAGAATCATTTTCACCTGTTTCAAACTTATTTTTTAGAGGTTGAATAATTTCAAAATTGAGTGTAGAATCTGTACTTGTTGATTGTATTTCGCCTATTTTAAGGATATTTCCTCCTTTATTCTCTATCAAAAAAGAAAGTTCAAAACCTAGTTGTTCTTCTACCTCATAAGTCAAAATCTGATTTTCGGCTATTTCATTTTTTGCAGGACTATCTATTTCACTTTGTAGCGAATAAACTACTAACTCTGGACAAAGAAGTTCCTCATTTTCTTGACAACTGACCAAAGAAAAGCTAAAAAACAATACTAAAGAAAGAAGAAAAAATAAATTAAGGTATTTTGAAAATATGAAATGCATAGAATTTTATTTTTTAATTAAATTATAAAGAAAGTAGTTTAGCTTCGCTGACTTACAGTTGTATTTATCTTCATTCATCATATAAATCATACAAATCATTTACCAATCCTACCTTATTGTATTTCTAAAAAGCAATTCTAAGGAAAAGAGTTTTGTAGAGAATTTGAAATTTATACCAATCAGAATAACATTTTCTCAGAAATTTTCGTTAATATTAACCAAATGTTACTAAATTGTTAATAGATTCATTCATTTAATCCCTATTTATTTTGGAATCTGTATCAAAGAACCTATTAAATTCTTCGTGATTATTCATTATTCTGACCACCTTTTAAATCATTTATTATTTTGAAACACTCTAAACACATATTATCGTATCGAATAAATATTTTACTTAGATTAGAAACTCTACTTTTTTCAAGCAAAAAGGCTTTATTTTTTGTTCTTCATTTGTTCATAGTGACAATTTTGATGAGTGGCTTTTCTTTTAGCTTTGCTCTGCCTACTTATTCTCTCAACTCGTCTTCTAACTCTCATAACGAACAGAAGATGTCTTCCCAAGTTTCTGATTTTTTAGATACTCATGATTCTATTACTCCAGAAATGAAGGAGAAAGCAATTAAGAAAATTATAGATTTTGATGCAACATTTAAGATTGTACCCACCAACGAAGCAAAAACATTAAGACGTTTGTTTTTTGCTGTACAAGAAACATTTTTAAAAGAATATACTTTATACTCTAGTTTTTTTCAAACGATTGATAGTGGAAAATATGATTGCTTGACTGGTTCTGTTTTGTATGCTGTACTGTTGGAAGAAATAAAGGAAAGAGGAAACTTTAATTATACCTATCAACTTGTCCAAACTCCAATTCATGTTTTTATAAAAATAGAATTATCAGATAAGAGTGAAATTATCTTTGAGAGTACCAATTTAGAAAAAGGATTTATTGCTACACCAAAAGGAATTGATTTTTACTTAGGAGAACAAGCGAAAAAAGTAGAAAAGGTAGTACAAAATGAAATTGTATTAGTATCAGATAATAATACATTTAACAATTTGGTAACATTGGAAAATGCTTCTGCCTTACTTTATTTTAATCAAGGAGTTTTGTTTTTTAACCAAAGAAAATTTGGAAAATCCCTCAAAATGGCTAAAAATGCCTTTTATTTCGAAAAAAATGAAGTTTTTTATAAATTAATCAAACTTTCTTTGCAAGAATTATTAAAAAATGATTCTATTTCAGAAAAAGAATATCATTTGAATATCAAAGAAAATATTTTAGTAAGTAATTAATTTGTACTGGAGGCAGTTTAAAAAATAAACTGAAAATAGTATATCTTCTTAAAAGTCAAGAATTTGAATATCGATTATTCTTAATTTGTTAATAATACTGAAACGTAAAGATTGATAGGTCTGTCTTACCTTTGTGGAAACTTAAATCAAAACTCTTGACCACTTGTGTCAGAGTTACTTAATTTTCTATTTAGCAACCCTTTTATCAATCTTATGATGAAGCATTACATCTTAAGCCTTATCGCTTTCGTATTTGCTTGTTCGGTAACATTCAATTCCTTCGGACAAGGCTCTACGACGGCATCCCTTAGTGGTGTCGTAAAAGACAAAAATGGAGAAGAACTTCCAGGTGCAACTGTTTTGGCAGTACACACACCAACAGGTTCTCAATTTGGAACTGTAACTTCTCTAAACGGTAATTATTCTATCCGTAATATGAATGTTGGTGGTCCTTATACTATTACTGTACAATATATTGGATATGAAGACAATAAAAAAGAAAATGTATATCTTTCTTTAGGTCAAACACTTAGTCTTGATTTCTTACTAGAAGAAACAGTAAGTGAACTAGCAGTAGTTACAGTAACTAGTGAAAGGGAAATTATTGATGGTGAAAAAACAGGTGCATCTACAGTTATTTCTACTGAAACAATTGATAACATGCCTACAGCTTCTCGTAATCTAGCTGATTATTTACGTGTTACTCCTCAAGCAAATGTAACAGAAGGAAATGATGGTCCTGAAATTTCTATTGCAGGACAAAACAATCGTTTTAACTCTATTTTTATTGATGGAGCTGTAAGTAATGATGTTTTTGGGCTTTCTGCTAGTGGTACAAACGGTGGACAAACAGGTATCTCTCCAATCAGTCCTGATGCGATTGAGCAGATGGAAGTAGTTGTAGCACCTTATGATGTTACTTTAGGTAATTTTACTGGTGGTGGTATCAATGCTGTTACTCGTAGTGGAACAAATAAAATTGAAGGTTCTGCTTATTGGTTTACTCGTAATGAAAATTTTGCAGGAAAAACTCCAACAGATACTGAAGGTGTAGAACGTCAAAAATTAAATGATTTTAAAAGTAATACATTTGGTTTTCGTTTAGGAGGTCCAATTGTTAAAAATAAAGTATTTTTCTTTGTGAATGCAGAGATGCAACGTGAAGAACAATCACAACCATTTCCATTTGAATCATTCCGTGGAGATGCTACTCAAGCAGACGTTGATCAGTTAGTAAACTTTGTTTCAACTAATTATGGTTATGATTTAGGTGGTTATTTAGACAATGGTCGTACAAGAGATGCTAATAAAGTCTTGGCTAAAATTGATTGGAATATTAGCCAAAAACACAAATTATCATTACGTCATAGTTATTCTTTTGGTGAAGAGTTGGAAGGACAAGCTAGTGATCCTAGTAATATCAATTTCTTGAGAGGTTCAGAACTTTTCCCTTCTAATACTAACTCTACTACTTTAGAACTAAAGAGTAATTTGAATGCTAATATGTCTAACAAACTTATTGTTGGTTATACTGCTGTTCGTGATGACCGCAACTTTGAAGGCGATCCATTTCCGAGAGTACAAATTCAAGATGGACGTAACAATATCAATTTTGGTTCAGAGCCTTTTTCTATTGGTAATGAATTGAATCAAGATGTATTTATCCTAACGAATAACTTCACTATCTTTAAAGATAAACATACAATTACTTTAGGTACTCACAATGAATTCTATTCTATTTATAATCTTTTCCTACGTGAAAACTATGGTGTTTATAGATATGGTAGTTTAGAGGATTTCTATAATGATAATCCAAATCGTTATGTACGTTCTTACTCTCTTCTTCCTACTGTAGATGCACAGCAAGGTGATGCTGCTAAAGCTGTAGCTGCAGAGTTTTCGGCTGCTCAACTAGGTTTTTATGTTCAAGATGAGTATTCAGCAACAGATAAACTTACTCTTACAGGTGGTCTTCGTATAGACATTCCTTTATTCTTTGATGAGCCTACTGCAAATGAAGGTTTCAATGCGAATGCTCTTCCTGAAATGCTTCAAACTTGGGCACCTGATGTAAGTGTTTCTTCAGGGACTATTCCTTCAGGAAACGTTCTTTTCTCACCTCGTTTTGGTTTCAATTATGATATAAAAGGAGATCGTTCTGTACAAGTTCGTGGTGGTCTAGGTTTATTTACTGGTCGTATTCCTTTTGTATGGCCTGGTGGAGCTTTTACAAACAATGGTGTATATATAGCAAGTGTTTTTGCTAATGATCCTCTTTCTGCTAGTGCTTTTGCAAATGGAGATACAACTGCACTACCATTTAATCCAGATCCTTTTGATCAATATACAGGTAGCGATATTGCTATTACAAATAGAGATGGAAGTATTTCAACTGTTTCGGAAGGTGCAAGTCAGATTGACCTTTTTGCAGATGATTTTAAGTATTCTCAAGTATTCCGTACAAGTTTAGCTGTTGATACAAAGCTTCCTTATGGTTTAGTAGGTACTTTAGAAGGGATTTATACAAAAAATATCAATCAAATTTTGTATCGCAACATCAATGTAAAAGCACCAGTAGGAAATGTTAATACGTCATTTGATAATCGTCCTGTTTATGATGGTGCAATTACTCGTGATTATGACCGTGTACTTTTGGCTACTAATACAAATGAAGGGTATTCTTATAACATTACTGCTCAAATCCAAAAACCATTCTCTGGTAACAAAATGGATTGGTCTGCAAACGTAGCCTATACGTATGGTCGTTCTACTTCAGTTCTTGATGGAACTTCTTCTCAGAACTCTTCTAACTGGAGAAACACGTATGTAACTGACAGAAATAACTTAGAACTTAGTCGTTCTAACTTTGACCCAGGACACCGTATTAATCTTTTTGTTTCTGGAAAAGCTACTTATGGCGATTTTGCATCAACTACAATATCACTTTTTTATAATGGACAGTCTGGAACACCATTCTCTTATGTTTATGCTGGTGCTATTCAAGGTGATGACCGTTCAGGACGTGATTTCAACAACTTACTTTTCATCCCTGAAAATCAAAGCCAAATCAATTTAATTGATAATATTGATAGAGATGGTAATTTAGTTGCTACTGCTGCTCAACAATGGACTGAGCTTGATGCCTTTATCGAAAATGATGATTACTTAAGTGCAAATCGTGGTAAATACGCAGAGCGTAATGGTGCACGTCTTCCTTTTCAGTCTATTCTTGATTTGAAATTAGTGCAAGACTTCTTTATTACTACAGGTAGTGGAAGTCGCAATCAACTTCAAATTACTTTTGATATCTTCAACTTCTCTAATTTCTTGAATAAAGAATGGGGGCGTCGTCGTGAAATGCCTTTTGATAGCTATGCTGCTATTGACTTTGAAGGATTTGTAGACGAAGATAATGGCGATTTTACTCCTCAATTTACTTTTGAAGATGGTGGAACAGCTAAAGAAGTATCTGAAATTGTAGATACTGGATTCTACAGCTCACGTTGGCAAATGCAACTTGGTGTACGTTATATCTTCAAATAATAATTGATAGAATCTCGTAATTAAGTTTGGAAAAATAAATTCAAAACCCTTTCAGAAATTTTTCTGAAAGGGTTTTTTGATGGGTTTTATTTTATCTAAATTGTATAAATATTATTTTTTTATCTAAATTGTATAGCTATTTTAAGCTAATCTATCCAAATTCCTATCGAAAATTCTTTTTATTAAGTAGCTTTTTGGTTATCTTTCCAATTCAGTTAGGTCTATTACAAACTACCAGATTAAAAATTACAATTTCATTGTACTCATTAATCACTAAAAACTAATCACTATTATAAGTGTTTATGTGGAAACTCAATACTATTGGCAAGCGTGTACTTGCTGGTAATCTTATCATTATCATTGTTGCTTTGCTTAGTTCTACACTAAGTTTGGTTATGCTTACCCGTAGCCAAAGTATGCTTCATCAATCCTTCTCCGTCATTACTCCTTCGGTAGAGGCTATTAATGATTTGCTTTTGTTGGTTACTCGTTCAAAGATGTACATCACCAACTGGATTCATCTACCTGATAATATTGATGATAAAGAAGATTTGATTTTGTTGCATAATGAGCAATTCCCAGAAGTAAAGGATAGAATAAGTACCCTTAAAAGAGATTGGCAAAACAAAGAAAATGTTCATCGTGTAGATTCTATTATTATTGCTTTTGATGATGTTCTTCAAACTGAACAAGAGGTAATGACCATCCTTAATCGTTCGGAAGATTACAACGATGGAAACAAACGAGAAAAGGCAATTCGATTAGTCAGTGAGATGATTATTCCCAATAGCAATACACTCATAAAAAACTTAGAAGCCTTAGAAGCAAGCAAACTCAAAGAAAAACAAGCTGATGGAGATTCCGTCGAACGCTCATTAAATTGGTTGTACAGGATTATTCTAGTTTTGGGACTTACCACTCTTACTATTGGTACTATTGCAAGCCTTGTCTCCTTACGAATTGTATCCAAACCAATTCAAAAACTCAATCAAGTATTAGCTGGACTGGCTAGAGGTTCTATTCCTAATTCAGATTTCGGAATTCGAATAGGAAATCATGAAATAGGGCAAATGACACGTTCTCTACAAGAACTCATCAAAAGTCTTAAAAATACATCTGAGTTTGCTCGTAAAATAGGGAATGGAAATTACAATAGTGCTTTTGATGTATTGGGAGAAAATGATATTCTTGGAAATGCCCTTTTAGATATGCGTAATAGCTTATCAAAAGTAGCTGAGGAGGACCGTCGAAGAGCTTGGATAACAGAAGGAATAGCACAATTTGGAGATATTCTACGAGCAAATTATGCTGATATAGAAGAATTTGCTGCTGCTATTGTTCAACGTTTGGTAAAATATACAGAAGCTAATCAAGGTGGTATATTTGTCATCTCTGAAACACCTGATTCTGAAGGAGAATATATGTATTTGGCTGCTGCTTATGCATGGGACAAACCCAAGTATTTAGAGAAAAAAATCCGAAAGGGTGAAGGACTTACAGGGCAGGCTTGGCAAGAAGGCGAAACTGTATTTTTGTCTTATGTTCCTGATGATTATATTCATATTACTTCAGGACTTGGAAATACAAATCCGTCTTCCATTTTATTAGCTCCCTTGATGTATAATCAAAAATTATATGGAGTGGTAGAGTTAGCTTTCTTTAATCCACCAGAATCGTATCGTATAGAGTTTGTAGAAAAAATTGTTGAGAGTTTTGCTTCTACACTTTCTTCTGTTAGGGTAAATCAACGCACTCAAGTTCTTTTGAAAGAGTCACAAGAAATGACCGAACAAATGAGAGCGCAAGAGGAAGAAATGCGTCAGAATGTTGAAGAGCTACAAGCGACACAAGAAATGGTAGAAAGAAAGAGTAAGGAGTTAGAAAATCAACTCAATGCAATAAATCAAGCTGCTGCCATGATAGAACTCAATCCAAGAGGGATAATTACTGAAGTAAATGAGCTATATCTGAAAATATCTCAATATTCAGAAGAAGAAGTTAAAGGACAACCACATACCATTTTACTCAAAGACGGCTACGAAACATCGAATAGATATATGCAACTTTGGGAAAATCTAACCCAAGGAATTATTGTAGAAGGAGAGTTCGAACGCCAAGCAAAAGATAAATCTTCTTTTTGGTTGAGAGCTACTTATTATCCTGTTATGGATAACTATAAAAATTTAGAACGCATTATTCATATTGCAACTGATATTACAGACCAAAAATTACAAGCAATGCGCTTAGAAGACATGTTGGACGAACAAGCAGAAACCGTCGAACAGATGCGTATGCAGGAAGAGGTCATGCAACAAGCTATGGAACAAATGCAAGAAGCTCAACAAGAAGTCGAAAAACGAGAAGAATTATTAGCAGAAGCACATAAAGAACAAGAACAGTATATCGAACAAATGAATTCGCAAGAAGAAATGATGGCAATGAGTATGGAGTCTATGAATGAGTCAATAGAAACCTTATCGAAAGAAAAAGACAAAATGGAACAAAAACTACTAGCTTGTCAGAAAAAAGTAGAGGAGCTAGAGAATAAAAAGTAATCCATTTTACACAAATATTTTTTCATTCCCTACCTACATCAAATAAAAAATCAAAGTTATTTTTTCTCAATCAAATTATCTTCATCAGCCACTTTTACAGAAACTATATTACTAATTACAGAAAGCAGAATATAAAGCAAAATCACTAAAGGGATTCCCAAAAATTGCAAGAAAACAAGTAAAAGAACACTTGAGAGAAGAAAAGTATAGCGAATTTCATTTCCTTTAAAAGCAAAAGATTTGAATTTTAATGCAAAAAGTGGAAGCTCTGCCACTAAAAGTAAACTCATCACGATAGCCAAAACAGAAAGCAAAATAGGATTTAGAATAATGCTAGAATAAGTTGGATTGTGCAGCAAAATAAGAGGAATTGAACCAATCAAAATAGCATTTGCAGGAGTGGGAACACCAATAAATGAATCCGACTGACGAGTATCCACATTGAATTTTGCCAAACGCAAAGCTGAAAAAATGGCAATCAAAAGAGCTATATAAGGCAAATAAGAGTCCATTGCTGTTGGAACTTGTCCATCAACTAAACCTTGTGTTACTTTCTCCAAACTAGCTGAAATCATAAGTTGGTATAAAATAAAAGCAGGCAAAACACCAAAGGTTACACAATCAGCCAATGAATCTAATTCTTTACCAATAGGCGAACTGACTTTCAACATTCTTGCTACAAAACCATCTAAAAAATCAAAAATTGCTGCAATTCCGATACAATAAGCAGCAATATCAAGCGAGTTTTTGAAACTGAAAATAATACCGATGCAGCCAAAAAATAAGTTGCAACATGTCAAGAAATTAGGAATATGTTTTTTCATTCGGATTGTTTTTTGTTTGTTTATACTCAAAATCTTTTCTCGTTCAAGCAGGTTGCTTGGACGTTCTTTTTCTGCAAGCATTATGCTTGCGAAAGAATAAGCACAAGATAGAATCTTGCGCTAGTAATTTCTAAAAAATAATAAAATGATAAAAAAAATAAATATACAAATTCTGATTTTGATTAGTTTCTTTATTTTAGAATCTTTTTCAAAATATAACACTGTTTATTCACAAGTATTTCTCTCAGTTGATTTGACAGAAGATAATTCAGACGACAAACTACCTGTTCATTCTATTTTTGTAGGTGAAGATAATCATAAATGGATAGGAACAGAAAATGGAGTCTATCAAATCGAAGAAGTAACCGAAGAAGCTCTTGTCAATGCAAACGAATTTTTGCCAAAAACATCTATTTTGCACATCAAAAACATGCCAAATAATAAAATTTGGTTTGTAACCTACTCAAATGAAGTAACCATTTTAGACACAGAAACAAAGGAACAAGAAACTCAGAAGTTTGATTTCTTGAAAGGAAAAATAGTCAGTAATTTAATTTTCTCAGTAGATTCGAAAAGTGTTTGGATAGCTAGTAGAGGAAATGGTCTGTGGAAAAAATCGATAAATTCAAGCGCAAAAGCCACAAAAGTAGAAGTAGAAAAAAGGGATGAAAATATAAATGATATTGTTTTTTTTAATGGAGTGCTTTGGGTTGCAACCGAAACAGGACTTTTTTATACAAAACATAGTTCTGTAACTGACAAAAAACACAAATTCAAATCTGTTTCAGATTTTACAAAAGGAAGTAAAATGATAGTCTATAAAAATCAGTTGTGGGTTTTGGGATATGATAAAAAAGATAAAGGAACACTAAAAACTACAAAAGATGGTAAAAAATGGACAACCTATTCTCTTTCAGAATCTTTTGAATATCAAGTTCCGAACATAATGGAATTTGATAGTAAAGGAAATTTGTGGGTCGCTGCTGATAGAGTGGCAAAGTTTGATGTTTTTGGTAATAAAAAATGGACTGAGTTTGGAGAAAAGCAAGGTTTTCAAAGTAATTCGGCACTTTCTCTAGCTGTTGATAAAAATGACAATATTTGGGTAGGAACAGAAGGAAGAGGGCTTTTTGTGAGAGTAACTTATCCTGAAAAATTGACAGAAAAAGATAATCATCAAATTACACAGAATACTGAACAAGAAATTGAAACTGTTTCTGATTTAGAAGAATTAAAAGAAGAGAAAAGCCTTGCAGAATTATTAAAAACAGAAGAAACAGAAGCCATAAAAGGAAAAAAGTTACGATTAAAAGTTCAGTTCAAAACTGCAAAAGCTGATATTTTGCCAGAATACGAAGATGAACTGAATGAACTTATTACGTTTATGAATAAGAATACAGAAATCCGAATTTTGATAGAAGGGCATACTGCACCAATAGGAAATGCTCAAAAAAATCAAGAGTTATCCGAACAAAGAGCTGTGGAGGTAAGAAATTATTTAATTGCAAAAGGAATAAGTCCGAATAGAATTAGAACTATTGGTTATGGAGGAACTCGCCCAATTTCTACAAAACCAGAACAAATGAAGGAAAATAGAAGAGTAGAAGTTATCTTTGTGGATTAAATGTAGCTGACTTTCCAAGTGTCATAATAAAAATTATATATAAAAATGGCTTTCCAACTCCCAAAAAACGAAACATTACAAGGAAAATGGACTTTTCATTACCTTTCTCCAGCACAAAACAAATACAATGGAATTCTTTATCTGACAAAGAAAAATCTTTATTTTGAAGGAAACTTTCAAATAGAAAATCTTAGTGTAAGTGCTATTGAAGGTGGTTTTGTGATTCCTTTAGAAGACATTAATGCAATGGCTACTCAAAAAGTAATGCTTCTTTTTAATCAACTTCATATCCAAATGAAAGATAAAGAAGTTCATATTTTTGATAGAGGTGTTTTGCCTGTTGGTGGTGTGATTAAGAAGATTGAGGAACAGAAAGAAAAATGAAATTGCAACAAAAAATAAATCAATATGGAATATCTCTATCGTGTGGGTCTTTTTGTGGATATTTTAGTCTAGCTTCTAATTGCGCTTCAATTTCTGGAGTCAGAATATGCTCTAAGGCTTCGGCAGCTTCGTGTACGTGGTCAGGTGCAAGGCGTACAAATTCGGTCAAGTATAATTCCCAAAGACGATGCAGTTTTACCAATCTTTTTGCTTTTATATTTCCTTTATCTGTGAGTTGCCAGCCGTTTTGAGTTTTTTCTATAAATTTTTTACGAGTTAGTTTTTTTAATGAATTTTTTAGAAGAACAGGCTTAAAATGACGTTGAAACTCAATATCTTCAAAAGATGAAATAGTTTTTGTAGTGTCTTTTTCTGCAATATGATAAATTGCCTTTAAAATATTCTCTTCCAAAATCTGTTTTTTATATAAAAATTGTCGTCGCCTTCTTGCCACAATTCCTTTTTTTGGCGCAAAGAAAAACGAAAACATTGCAATCGCAGAAGCCACCAAAACAATCCAAGGACCTGTCGGCATTTGAGTTTGAATATAAGAAACAAAAGCTCCTCCAATAGCTGCCAAAGCACCAAAACCAGCAGCAATAAAAAGCATATAATGGAGTTTGTCTGTCCAAAAACGAGCAGCAGCAGCAGGTGTAACAAGCATCGCAGCCATCAAAACAACTCCCACTGACTGAATGCCCACCACAACAGCCAAAACGGTCAGTGTAGTAAGTAAAATTTCAATAGCAATAATGGGAAGTCCAATCGTTTGGGCAAAACTTTTATGAAAAATAACAATAATAAATTCTTTGTAAAAAAGCCCAACCAAAAGAAGCATCAGCGCAGCCAAACCACCAAAAACCCAAACATCACTTCCCACCAATGCAGCAGCTTTTCCAAACAAAAAACTCTCTAACCCAGACTGAGAAGCATTTCCAGACTGTTGAATATACGTAAGTAGCATCACACCAAAACCAAAAAAAACAGACAAAATAAGCGCAACAGCCGTATCTTCTTTGAGTTTGCTATATCGTGTAATCAGATTCATACAAATAATGGAAATCCAACCCGAAACAAAAGCACCCAAAATCAAAAAAAGTGGATTCTTCGTTCCAGCCATCAAAAAAGCACCACAAACCCCTGGTAAAACTGAATGTGCCACAGCATCGCCTACTAAAGCTCGTTTTTGTAAAAATGTAAAACAGCCTACAATAGCCGAACTTGCCCCTAAAAGAATCGAACCCAAGACCACATACCGAGTATTGGGTTCAGTCAATAACAAAAAATCAATTATTTCATTCATATACACAAAGTTAGAAAAATCTAACTTTATTGTTAGGGTTTTGAATACAAAACAAATATTATTTCAAATAAATCAATTTATTCAAGATATAATTTCGTTTCTAGCCTAAATTTTGTAGTTTAATAAATAGATATTTATTTCTATTCAATTCCTACTTACTTTATATGTTTTTTAAAATAATTGTTTTATTTTTAGTTCAATTTATATTTTATTGCTTTTACTCATTTTCTTTTTCTCAAAATACTGTTGAAGATAAAAGTTTTATTTTAGAAAATCCTCCTCATGTTTCTATTCCTCTCCTTAGTTTACATTGCATCGACAGCTCGCAGCAGCCTAGGGTTGTTGATAGTTTGGAAACGATATATGGCAAAAATAAAAAGATTCCAGAAAAATATAAACTAGCTATTTTGATAGCTCTTTCCTACTATCCTGAACTCATAGAAACGTCTATTACATTCAAAGAATGTGCTATCAAAACAACACTCAATGCACGTCCTACTATTGGTTCTTTGTGTTTCAAAAATAAATCTAAAAGAAACTATGTAGTTCGTATTAATAACAGCCAAAAAGAAGGAATGATAACCATTGATGAAGTTCCTTTTAATGCAAGTATTGGAATTTTTGCACATGAATTTAGTCATTTTGTAGATTATCAAAATCGAACTTTTGGAGGAGTGTTGCAACGTCTTTGGGCTTATACAAGTAAAAAAAGAAAAGCTATTTATGAGAAAGAAATTGATAGTATGACAGTTGCTAGAGGTTTGAAATGGCAAATGTACGATTGGTCATATTATGCTATTTTTCAATCTAATGCTTCTGAATCTTATAAATTATTCAAAAAAAATACCTATCTGAAACCAAAAGAAATACTAGAGCAAATAGAACTTGAAAGATAGTTTTTTATTTTCGTAATAACTTTTCTTGTTATATAAGGTTATGTTATTTTTAACCTATATTTTTTAATCTATTATGGAACAGAACGAAACTCAAGACGAAATTATGGAAAGTATCTCAATCAAACCCCAAGAACTGGTTTTTATATATGATAAAGACCAAAAAAACTGGGAAGAAAGACGCACAGAAGCAAAAGGAATTGCCAAATTTGTGCGTGAAATGGAACTAAAAGACCTTACTCCAACCATGTGGAAAACTCTTTTAAATTGGCTCAACCTAGAACCTAAAGTTCTTTTTGATGAACATCATAAAAATTATGATGAAAAAATTAAAGACAAAGAATATGAAATGAAGGACTGGCTGACCATTTTGGTAAATGATTATAAGATGATAAAATTTCCTATTGCTGCCATTGATAAAAAAGCTGTTTTGTGCAAACAACGTAATGAAATTACGGCTCTTTATTCAAACCGTCCAGCTAATGAGAAAATGAAATAAATTACTCCAAAATATTAGTTTTGAGAAGTTTGTATAAAGTTTATGCAAACTTTTTTTGTATCAAAATATTTACCGTTTAAGCTACCTTCAACAAAACAAAAGCTATGAAAAAATTGCAACAACTTTCAGAACGAGATAAAAACCGAGTAATAGAAATGGCGTGGGAAGACAGAACACCTTTTGATGCCATTCTTTCACAATTTAACTTAACAGAAAAAGAAACCATTACCCTCATGCGTAGAGAAATGAAATCTTCTTCTTTTAGAATGTGGAGAAAACGAGTACAAGGAAGAAGCACCAAACACTCAAAAAAAGCAACCGAAGACTTAAAGCGTTTTAGGTGTAGTCTTCAAAAGACAATTTCGATGAATAAAATTAGCAAAAGATAAATGTATTTTCAAAAACCCCGTTTGACGGCTGCATTTGAGCCTCAACGACAGTTATATTTTACTTTGGCTCACTAAACTTAGGATTTGTAATAAATTCTTCGTCAGTCAGCATTTCTAAGAAGGCAATAATATCTTTCTTTTCTTGCTCTGTGAGAGCCAAACGAATTTCTCCATTTGGGTCGGTAATAAAATCATTACTGGCAGCCGTAATCAGTGAAGAAAGAGTTTGGCTTCTTTTGATGTCATTGTTGTAATGTTCGATGACTTCTTCTAAAGTTTGAAATCTTCCATCATGCATGTAAGGCGCAGTAAGGGCAATATTTCGGAGTGATGGAGTTCTGAATTTTCCTTTATCAAAACGATTTTGAGTAACAGAAAATAATCCTTCTTCTAAGTTTTCATCTGTATCTAAACCATTGTTGTGCAATCCTTCAAAACCTAAAGTACTTCCAGAAGTAAGCGAACCCAAATGACAATCTCCACAATTTCCACCTCTAATTCCTTGCTCTGCGTCTGGATGGGTAAAAAATAATTGAATGCCTCTAAGTTCGGATTCGGTGGCTTGATATTCTCCTCTCAAATATTTATCGTAGTTTGAATTGTTGCTGATAAGTGTTCTCTGAAATTGTGCTAAGGCTTTTGTTATTTTTTGTGGTGTGATTTCATTTGTTCCAAATGCTTTTTCAAAAAGAGTAGGATATTCAGTTGTTTCAGAGAGAATTTGAACTGTAACTTCTGCATTTTGATTCATTTCTTTATGATTTTCCATTGGTAAAATAGCCTGTTCTTCTAAAGTTTGACTTTTTCCGTCCCATGTCAAACGACTATTCCAAGTCAGATTTACTAAAGACATTGCACTTACTGGCATTTCTTCATTATTTACACCAATACTTTTTGCTTTTCCATCTGTAAAGGCTAGTTCTTGTTTGTGGCAACTAGCACAAGAAACCGTTTTGTCAGAAGAAAGTCGTTTATCATAAAATAATTTTCTACCTAATTCTACACCTTCATACGTTGTGATATTGTCTGTTGGAAGGTTTGCATCTCCAAAATAAAGTAACTCTTCGACAGGAAAAACTCCTGTTAATTCTTCAGAAGGTTTTGGGTTTTCTTTTTCTGTACAAGAAAAAAAAGGAATTAATAAAAGTAAAGCAAGTATATTTTTCATGGTTATTTTTTGATTTTCTTTACTCAAACGTTTCTTTATTTATTCTTGTTTTAAAAAATAAAAGGTTGTCTGACAATTTTTGCACTATGTTGTCGGTGTCTCCACCGACGACCACCAAGGTGCAAAAATTGTCAGATAACCAAATAAAATTTAGTTTTGAGAAACTGAATATCCAGTAAAAATTAACCGTGATAATGTTTACTATGTGATTTTAGGAGTCTTTTTTAAAAATACCCTTCTTTTTTACGGTCTTCCATGGCAGCTTCTGAACGCAAATCATCTGCTCTCCCTGCTCTTTCAGTCAAGCGCATAGCTGCGACTTCTTTTACAATTTCAGATACCGTAGAAGCAGGAGATTCTATTGCCCCTGTACAGGTTGCATCTCCAAGAGTTCTGAAACGTACTTGCATCATTTTTTTTTCTTCTTCTGCTTTGAGTTGTATAAAATCTGTAACCCCCATAATTACCCCATCTCTAACAAAACATTCTCTTTGATGTGTAAAATAAATTGATGGAAGTTCTAATTTTTCTCGTTCTATGTATTGCCAAACATCTAATTCTGTCCAGTTTGAGAGAGGAAATATTCTAAAGTTCTCATCATATTGTTTCTTTCCATTAAATAAATTCCATAACTCAGGGCGTTGATTTTTTGGATTCCATTCTCCAAAACTATCTCTATGAGAAAAAAAACGTTCTTTTGCTCTTGCTTTTTCTTCATCTCGTCTTCCACCTCCAAAACAAGCATCTAGTTTTAGCTCTTCGATGGCATCTAGAAGTGTAATGCTTTGTAATTTATTTCTGCTGGCATTATAACCTGTTTCTTCTAGGGCTTTTCCTTGATTTATAGAATCTTGAACATAACGAACAATTAACTTTGTATTCGTTTTTTCTACTAAATAATCTCTAAACTCAATGGCTTCTTCAAAATTATGTCCTGTATCAATATGCAATAATGGAAAAGGGATTTGAGCAGGATAAAATGCTTTGCGAGCTAGATGAAGAAGGGTAATCGAATCTTTTCCACCCGAAAACAGTAACGCTATGTTTTCAAATTGTGCCACTGCTTCACGCATTATATAAATGGCTTCTGCTTCAAGTTGGTCAAGGTGAGAAAGGTTGTAATTCATTTTGCAAATGAGTTAAAAACTTAGAAGGTTATTGTGCTGAAATAATTTGTGTGTTAATATCAAAAAAACCGTGTGGAGAAGCAGGATTATAGGCCAACTCATCTTCATCTTTATTTGTAGATATTTGAAGAGGAGGAAGTACATTATCCACTACATCAAAAAACTTTTCTGGGTTTTCTCCCAACCAAAAATACATTTCGTATTCGCCTACACGAAAAGGATTGTCTTTTAAGAGGATAGAAAAAGAAATATTATATCCTTTTTCATTTGGTTGAAGTAAATGAGAAAGGTTTTTTTTCTCTGTATTAGTTATTATTTCTCCTGTGGAAGATTTGAATAGAATTGAAGCAAATAGCAAAGATAAAGGTTCGTTTATTTTTAATTCAAAATTAAATTTAATGTCTTCGCCACTCAAAAAAGCTGATTGTTCTGCATTTTTTGCGTCTGTAAGAGCTATTTTACTAAATCTAGCATCTCCTCTTCCTCTTCTATTCAAGCTATTATGTAATTCACTATTTTCATCAAAGACTCGGTCATGCATAGAAGACAGGTAGCTATTGATTACCTCTGCTGTCGAACCTGTTTGTTTGACTTGACCTTTATCTAACCAAATGCCTTTGTTACAAAGACTTCTAACAAAAGTAGTATTATGACTTACAAACAGAATAGTCCTGCCTTGGCTAGATACTTCTCCCATTTTACCTAAACATTTTTTCTGAAACTTACTATCCCCTACTGCTAATACTTCATCTACAATCAAAATTTCAGGTTCTAAATGTGCTGCAACAGCAAAAGCAAGTCGGACATACATACCCGAAGAGTAACGTTTTACAGGTGTATCTAAAAACTTTTCTATTTCTGAAAAATCAACAATTTCATCAAACTTAGATTTGATTTCTGAACGTCCCATTCCCAAAATAGCACCATTAAGAAATATATTTTCTCTGCCTGATAGCTCTGGATGAAAACCTGTTCCTACCTCCAAAAGACTGGCTACACGTCCTTTTATGGCAATACTACCTGTTGTAGGTTCTGTAATTCTACTGAGCACTTTTAGAAGAGTAGATTTGCCTGCACCATTACGCCCAATAATTCCTACTCTATCACCTTGCTGTATATCAAAGTTGATGTCTTTTAATGCCCAAAACTCTGTAAAATCGTCTTTTTCTTGTTGTTTGGAAAAAACAGATTTTACTTTGTTGGTGATGACATCACGTAAAGATATATAACGGTCTTGTTGTTCATTACCTATAATATACTTTTTGCCTAAATTCTCTACACGAATAATACTTTGACTCATTTTATTTCTTTTTTATAATATATATTGTTAAATAACATCTGCAAATGTTTTTTCTGTTTTTCGGAAATAATAAATTGCATAAGTCAAAATAAGTAAACACATAACAATCGAAACTCCAAACATACTCCAGTTCATTTCAGCATTGCCAATAATAGACCAACGAAAACCATCAATAACACCTACCATTGGATTGATAGCATAAAGAGCAACCAAATAATCAGTGAGCCAAGCCATATCCATTGCTATCATTTTATTACCTAGTTTTTCATATACAATATTACTACTAAAGCCCACAGGAGAAATATAAACACCAAATTGAATAATAAAAGGGATAATGTATCGAAAATCTCTATATTTTACATTCATGGCTGTAAGCAAAAGTCCTACTCCAAAAGCTGCCAAAAAAGCAACAAGCAGAAATAAAGGTAAAAAAACAATTTTCCAACTAGGCACATATTGATAAACTGCCATCAAAAGTAACAGTAACACAAAAGAAATCAAAAAATCTACACACGCTGTAATGATGGAAGCTGTTGGAATAATCAAACGAGGAAAATAAACCTTGGATATTAGATTGGCACTACCAACCAAACTACTACTACTTTCTGAAAGTGCATTCGCAAAAAATTGCCACGGCAAAAGTCCTACATAAACCATAACTGCATAAGGTGCATTTCCTTCAGAGGGAAGTCCAGCAACACCACTAAAAACAACTGTAAAAATAACCATGGTAAGGAATGGACGAATAACACTCCAAGCAATACCTAGAACAGTTTGTTTGTAACGAACTTTCAAGTCTCGCCATGTCAAAATGAAAAAAAGATCTTTATAACGCCAAAGATCTTTCCAATAGTTACCCTCTGTCTGACCAGCTTTGATGAATAAATCGTAATTTGATGAATCGTTTTGTTTCACAAGAATAAAAAGGTAAATAAAAATAGTATATATAAAATTGACTAAGAAATCTCAAGAAATCTTAGAACAAAATATTTCAAAGAAGATTGCAAATATACAAAGGTTGATTAGAAAATAGCAAAACTAATAAAAATGAAGTACTTAAAATTAAAAATTTACCAAACAAAGCAACTAGAGAGATAGTATATACGTATATGAAATGACCATTTTTTTTAGTAAAAAACGACACTATTAAACCCTTATTATACATAATTAAATTTATACCTTCAAACCTAAAGTGAAATTTATAAATATATTGGTTATAGAGTTTTTTATAAAAAAAAATAATTTTCTAATCCAATAGAATTAGTTTTGTTCATAATTTTTAGTAATTTTGGGTTCAAATTTATTTTTGAATCAATTTTTAATAGAAATTTAATAAAAGAAACAAAATGTTTTGGGAAAATCATTCTTTATATAATAGAACTAAAAATTAGGTTCTTTGCATTTTGATGAAGTTTTCTTGAAAATTTTTTAAGAGTTAAAACCAACTCTAAAGGAATAACAAACATTTTTTATTCAATCAAATTTTTATTTTTTTATTTTTTTATGTAAATTAACCTGCTAATCTAGTATAGTTCTTAACTAGCTATTTTAACGCTCTAAGTCAGAAAATAACCTAAACTAGCAGACATATACAACCAAAATAAAATTTAATAACTGTATTCATTAAAAATAAGTGAATAAAATTTGCAAGAAATTAAAAAAAAATGCTTTCCTTTGCAGCAAAGTTTTCTATTTTGGAGAAAATTTACTTTTTTCGAACAAAATCCGTTATCTTACAACAACAACCTTTTAAATTATGAAAGTACCCTTTAACATTGAATTCTCTTTGAAACGTTCAATCCGTGCTATTGCTACTGCTGTATGTGCAGTTGTATTAACTTCAAGCGCAGCCTTTGCTCAAGATGGAGCAGGTGAAGCTGAGTCTAAACTTATGGTCGGCTTTAAGTCTGGCTTTAACCTTGCTGACATGCGCACTAGTAGCGCAGTAGGTTATTTCATCCAAAATGACGCAAATGGGAAAGAATTCTCTCCTCAAATCCATGTATTTGGTCGTTATAACTTTACAAAATGGGTAGGTGCTGAGTTAGAATTAGGCTGGGTTCAGAATGCGTTTACTACATATTCAACTACACAAACAACTTATCGTACAAATAACTTCCAAGCAAATGCTTTAGTAAATGTACGTATTCCAGTTCTTTCTGTATATCACCCACGTCTTTACATAGGACCATCTTACAACTATAATGCGTATGTATATAGCCGTCAAACTGGTTCTGCTTATGGTTATAACTTTGACCAAACTTTTGAAGTAACAAATGACTTTTCTCCTCACGACTTTGGTGTTGTAGTAGGTACAGGTTTACAATTTGATGTAAAATTTGCTACCTTGTTAGTAGATGCTCGTTACCGTCATGGTTTATCGAAGTCTATCAGAACACGTGGTAATGGTGTAAACTCTGTAACTCCATTGAGCAATACTTCAAGTATCAGTGATATAGCTCTTATGGTAGGTTTAGGTTTTTCTCTATAATCTAACCAATTTTATATCATTTTGATATAACAATAAGAATTTTAAAAATCCTGTTTGATTAATCAGACAGGATTTTTTGTGTTTTAATCAAAAATGAGTTTAAAAAGAAGATATAAAAATCATGCTGCATAATTTTTATATCTTTGCAGCCTATATCAAATTTATACAACCTATTTTTCTGTTTTAGTAATGACACTCTCTCATCGCAAAGCTGCATTAATTGCACTAGGTAATTTCATTGATTCTCTCTCAAATGAAGAAAAACAGCCTATTTTTCATCAAGCCTATATTCATAATAATTGGTTTACACCTGAAAATACAGAGTTTGCATTAGCCTCTATTCGTAGCATGCTTACAAAAGAAAGTCTAGAAAATTGGCTAAAAAATTATAATACAGACAAGTTAGATAAAATCGGAATAGACTTTCCTACAAAAAATATAGGACTAATACCTGCTGGGAATATTCCTTTTGTAGGTTTTCATGATATACTTTCTGTACTTTTGAGTGGACACAAAGTATGGATAAAGCCTAGCCAAAAAGATACAATTCTGATAGAAAAACTAATAGAGTGGGCTTTTGAAGTAGAGCCTGAGTTTAGAAATTATATTTATGTTCTTCCAAACTTAAAAGGTGCTGATGCTTATATTGCCACAGGAAGTAACAACACAGCACGTTATTTTGAGTATTACTTTGGAAAATTCCCAAGTATTATTCGTAAAAATCGTTCATCGGTAGCTGTTATAAAAGGAGACGAAACACAAGAAGAATTAGAAAGATTATCAATAGATATTTTTCAGTACTTTGGGTTAGGATGTCGTAATGTTTCAAAATTGTATGTTCCTGAAGAGTATGATTTTGGAAAATTATTAGATACAGTTTATTTGCAATGGAACTCTATGAAAAATCATAATAAATATGCTAATAATTATGATTACTACAAAGCAATTTATTTGATGGAACAAATTCACCATTTTGATGCTTTTAATGTTTTACTTACAAAAGATACTTCTATTTCGTCGCCTACTGGAGTTTTGTATTATGAAATTTATCAAGATATAGAAGGGGTAAAACAAACCATAGAAGAAAAAGAAGAACAGATACAAGTAGTAGCTTCAGCAAATGGGTGGTTTGAAAATAGTATTGATTTTGGAGAAGCACAACATCCAAAAGTATCTGATTATGCTGATGGAGTGGATACAATGAGTTTTTTGATAGAGTTATAAATAAATGATTAGAACAAAAATGTACTTATTTTGAGAAATTTTTGTTCTAATTATTTTTCCTGTTTTTAGACATCTAAAAAAAACATATCAAAATATCCTTTTTATACGTTTAAGTAAAAACAAATACCAAATTAATTTTAATCAACTTATGCGTACATTTAATTTATTTTTTGCTGTATTCTTCATATCTTTTTTTGTTTTATTTTCTACAAAAACGATTGCCCAAACTCAAATTATTGCTTGGCAAACTACTACTGTTGATAAAGTTTCCCAAAAACATAGTGTTCATAATTACGATGGACAGGGAAGGCTCATGAGTGTTGAAGAGCCTCTGCAAGACCTCAAAACAGATTATATATATGACACACTTGCTCGCCTAAAAAGACTTGATGTTTATACAACAGAAGGAGTTGTAAAGGTAAATTATACGTATGGTTCAGAGCCTACAACAACCATCACACACCCAGTTTGGGGAGAACAAAAGCGTATTTCATACAAAGATGAAAGAGGAAAAATTACAGAGCAAAAAATCTATCATAACAAAGAGCTTGTAAGACGAATTTTGTATTCTTATACAGCCTTTGATAGTATTTTTGGTAAAGAAGTTGTCAATTTTTATGAGCCTACAAAAGAAGGAAAAATAACACCTACTTTAGATTTTATTTTTAGTGGAAATAAAAAAATAGAAAATCCAGTTCATAAAAAATACATTACTTATTTTGATGAAACAACTCGCCAACGCAAAAAAGAAGTCGTTTTTATAGATGATAAAAAGCCATTAGAAGATAAAGTTTATACCTATTCAAAAGGAGCTAATAATCAAATGTTGCTTCAAAAAACGCATTATACCAATTACGAAACAAATGCTCAAACAGTTGTTTTTTATTCGTATCAAGAGAAAACAAATACACCTACTTTTGTCAGAACTGAAATGAGAAAAGGCGAAAATCTACTTTCCTATTCTAGCTTAGAATATATTTATCAAGATGGAGCATTATGGCAAATAATTAATCAAAACTTTGTTAGTCCGTTTGCTAAATCTGAAATAAAAACAAATCCTTTAAACAGTTCTTTTACCAAAAAAATCTCTATTTTCAAAGATGCCAAACTGATAAGAGAACGTCATTACGAAGGTGAAACGCTAAGTAAAACGATAGATTATCAATATACAAAGGCATAAAAAATTTGTATCTTTGTGTAAAAGCAGAACAGAATCATTATCTGTTTGGATAAAATAGTTCAAAATTAAATTAGATATATTTTAGCCGTTGTTTGTATTTTTATCAAGCAACAAACACCTACATATATGATAGAATTACCAGTTATAAATATAAACGAAAAAAATAAAACTCCAGAGCAGCTCAATGGCAAAAAACCAGACTGGTTGCGTGTCCGTTTGCCTGTTGGAGAAAATTACAAACAAGTAAATGAACTTGTCAGTAAGCATAAATTACACACTATTTGTCAAAGTGGAAATTGTCCGAATATGGGCGAATGTTGGGGAGCTGGTACAGCTACTTTTATGATTTTGGGGAATGTTTGTACTCGGGGTTGTTCTTTTTGTGCTGTTCAGACAGGAAGACCACCTGAATATGATACTGACGAGCCAAGAAGAGTAGCTGAAGCGATTAGCCTTATGAAAGTAAAACATGCTGTTATTACTTCTGTAAATCGTGATGAACTCAAAGATAGAGGTGCAGAAATTTGGCATAATACTGTAAAGTTTACAAAAGAACTTTCGCCAACGACAACTATCGAAACACTTATTCCAGATACAAAAGCAAATTGGGAAGCCTTAGAAATCATGATTTCAGCAGGACAAGAAGTTGTTTCTCATAATATAGAAACGGTTGAAAAACTCTACAAACGTGTTCGTCCACAAGCTCGTTATGCACGTAGTTTGGAACAAATCAAGCGCACAAAAGAATATGGAAAGCGTACTAAGACAGGAATTATGGTAGGTTTGGGAGAAACAAATGAGGAAGTTTTGAAAACAATGGACGATCTTGTAAAAAATGGTTGTGATATTCTAACTATTGGGCAATATATGCAGCCTACTAGAATGCACCTTGCTGTTACAGAATATGTACATCCAGAAGTTTTTGATTTTTACAAAGAAGAAGGCTTAAAACGTGGTTTGAAGTATGTTGAATCAGGTGCATTAGTTCGTTCTTCATATCATGCCGAAAGACATGTAAATGTATAAATTACTCTAAATTATGATTTAGGTAGATATAATTTAAAAAGTATTTTCTTAAATTTGATGCTAATAAAAAACAGTCTTTCTAAACAAAAAAGAAAGACTGTTATTTTTTAGAAAAAAAACTGTTAAAAATTATTCATTCAAAATTCTAATAAAAAACTATGAAAAAGTTACTATTACTCTTTTCTTTATTTAGCTTAATTACTTGTTTTTCGGCTTGTAAAGAAAATAATAAGGAAGTTGAGAATACAGAAAATAGCACTCAAGAAAATCAAAAGGAAGAAGAGTTGGAAGCAGAAAGTGATAGTAGAAATCTCAATGCTGAAAAACAAAAGGTAGAGAAATTGGAAGCTCCAGAGTTTCGTGTTAAAATGGTTGAATTAAGACTATATAATCTTATTGATGTCAGAACACCACAAGAATTTGCTCAGTCAAGTATTCCAAAAGCAAAAAATATTGATTTTAATAATGACTCTTTCGAAGAAGAATTAGACAAACTAGAAAAATATAGACCACTTTTTATTTATTGTAAATCAGGTGGACGTAGTGCAAAAGCAGTAGAAAAAGCAAAAGAAATGGGTTTCGAACGCATTATCGAACTAGATGGAGGAATGGATGCATGGAAAGAAGTAAAAGCAGAAACTCAACATGGCATATAACTAATTTTAGGTTATTACACTACAAAAAGATAAATTTGATACTTTCAGATTTATCTTTTTTCTTTTTATCAAAATAGAGATGAAATCAAGTAGATTAGAAGCATTTAGTGATGGCGTTTTGGCAATTCTTATTACCATTATGGTTTTGGAAATGAAAGTTCCTAAAGGAGCGAGTTTATATGATTTAGGTGAAGTATATACTATTTTTCTGAGTTATATTTTGAGTTTTTTGTATTTAGGGATTTATTGGAATAATCACCATCATCTTTTTCAAGCTACTAAATATGTAAACGGAAAAGTATTATGGGCAAATCTTCATTTGCTTTTTTGGCTTTCTCTGATTCCGTTTACTTCGGGTTGGATAGGGCGAACTAGCTTTTCTGCTGTGCCACAGGCATTATATGGTATCGTTTTGCTGATGAGTGCCATTGCATATTTTATCTTACAATATTTGATTCTCAAAATTCATGGAGAGAGTTCTATTTTATATAAAGCTATCGGAAATGATTATAAAGGCAAAATTTCCTTAATTTTGTATGCTTGTGCTATTCCTCTTTCTTTTGTCAGTCAATGGCTTTCTATTTTGATTTATTTTGGGGTTGCTCTGATTTGGATTGTTCCTGACAAACGTATCGAAAAAACTTTTTATAAAGAAATAAGAAAAAAACAAAAAGAGGAAGACGAAAATAAATAGAATATCTTTATTCAGAATTAATTTATAAAAATAAACTGAAAAAATTATGTTATTAAAAAACAATTATATTATTCTTGCTATTTTAATAATTGCTTTGGCAAGTTGTGAAAATGCATCTAAAAAGTTAGAAGGAAAATGGATAGGAAAAAGTCTTAGTTCGCCTATCTTAGAAACAAGTATCAAAAGTTTTCCTGAAAGTGTCAGAGATGTAGTCCGAAAACAACAAGATTCTACTATTCAGCTAAAGGTAGATTCGATGTATGTCAAATTCGAAATGAAAAACTATGAAGGCACAAAAGGAATTTTATATACCAATGTTTATACAAGCAAAGAAGTAGTTTTGTGGCAATATTTGGAAGAAGAAAACCAAATTCGTTTGTACGAACCTGATAAAAAAGATAGGTATTGGAATGTCCTAGAATTTACGGATGAAAGTCTAATTGTAGAAATGAATGATGGAGAAAGTAATTGGAAAATGTCTTTTGTAAGAGAAAAAACAAAGGATGAGAATTTGAAATTAACGTATAAACAAACAGCACAAATATCTAGTCTGTAAGAGTATTTACAAAAAAATCATATAAAAAATGCAGGAAGAACAAGGAATATTCTCACAAGGAAAAGTAATTTTGATAGACAAACCTCTTACTTGGTCGTCTTTTGATGTCGTGAACAAAATTCGTTATGCTATCAAAAAATACGAACAAAAAAAGAAAGTAAAAGTAGGACACGCAGGAACGCTTGACCCATTAGCAACAGGTTTATTAATTCTATGTTCTGGCAAAATGACCAAACAAATCGAACAGTTTCAAGGGCAAGAAAAAGAATATGTGGCTCAAATTACCTTTGGTTTTACGACTGCTTCTTATGATTTGGAAACAGATTTGGAAAATGCAAAAAACGTTTCTAATCTTTCTTTAGAAAAAATACAAACTGCTTTGAAAGATTTTCAAGGAGAAATAGACCAAATCCCACCCATTTTTTCGGCTATACAAGTAGAAGGAAAAAGAGCTTATCAATCAGCACGAGAAGGTGAAGAAGTAAAACTCAAATCAAGAAAAGTAACCATTTCAGAATTAGAAATTGTAGAATCTAATTTATCACAAAGTGAAGCAGTTATTTCTTTGAGAATCGTTTGTAGTAAAGGAACATATATCAGAAGTCTAGCTCATGATTTGGGTCAAAAATTAGAAACTGGCGCACATTTGTCTGGACTTAAAAGAACAAGAATTGGAGAGTTTAAACTTGAAGATGCACATACGATTGAACAGTTTTTGGAAGAATGGAAACCAAAAGAGAAGTAAGAAATTAGTAGGTTAAAGGCTTGCCTTTAACTCAAAGAATATCAATCCACAAAAAAAGGCTTCAGAACATGCCGAAACCTCTTTTTTATAGCCATGAAAAAATTACCAATCTCGTGGCAATCACGATTAGTTAAATAGCTATTAATATGCCAAAGTATAAAAACAGACGATAAACAAGAGAATAAACAAGATTAAGTTCTGAATAGGTATAGATATATAATTTCTAATTGATTATTTTTGTTGAATAAAACGGATTTACCTTAGAAATACTATATTTGAATTAATTCGTAATTTTTAATTTTTAATTGTCAATTCAATTATGTCTTACACTCTTCAACCAATATGGAATATTGCTCACATTTGCCACCGACACGGCATCGAAAACGTAATTATTTCACCCGGTTCTCGGTCTGCTCCTCTTACTTTGGCTTTTGTAAGGCATAAAAATTTGAATTGCAAAGTGATAGCTGATGAGCGTTCGGCTGCTTTTATTGCGTTAGGAATTGCACAACAGACAAACAAACCTGTTGTTTTGATTTGTACTTCGGGTTCGGCAGCGTATAATTATGCCCCAGCGATTGCAGAAGCCTATTTTCAACAAATTCCGTTGCTTGTCTTGACGGCTGACCGTCCTCCAGAGTGGATAGACCAATTTGACGGACAAACAATCCGACAAACAAATATTTATGGAAAACATGTAAAAGAAAGTTATACGCTGCCAGTTGATTTGTCGCATGAAGATGCTGTTTGGCATATCGAACGCACCATTTCAGAAGCCATAAATTTATCGAAAACATATCCTTTTGCGCCTGTTCATATCAATGCACCTTTTCGTGAGCCGTTTTATCCTCCTGTGGAAAATCAAGAGGAATCAAGTTTAGAAGAAAGTGTAAATAATTTTTATGAAAATCAAATAAAGTATGATGTCGATGTAAAGATTATAGAACAAATTCATAGCCGTCCAAAAATTAGAACACAACACTGGGAAGAACTTTTGGAAGTTTGGAATGGAACAGAGAAAAAACTAATTGTGGGTGGACAAATGCGTTATAATGAGCGTTTGATTTCTGCTTTGAATGGTTTGGAAGTTACTGTTGTGGCTGATGTAATTTCAAATCTTCATATTGTGAAAAATAGTATCCAGCATCAAGATGTTTTTTTGATGAATAGAGAAAGTTTAGAAGAACTCAGACCAGAATTATTGATTACATTTGGAAAATCAGTCATTTCAAAAAACCTTAAAAAATTCTTGCGTGAATATCCTGCTATTGAACATTGGCACATTCAACCTGCTGGAATTGCTGCCGATACTTTTCAGTCGCTCACAAAAGTAATTCCTCTCAATCCATCTTATTTTTTTAGAAAGGTTTTGGAGAAGCAAACAGCTTTTGCAGAGTCGTATCGTCAATCATTTTTTGTGGATAATTGGCGTGGAACAGATGCCGAAATTAAAAAATTAAATGCACAGTTTTTCGAAGAGCAACCTTTTTCAGAGTTTCAAGCTGTCAAAATATTGATGGAACACTTACCACAACGCTCTAATTTTCATTTGGCAAACAGTATGAGTGTGCGTTATGCAAACTATCTCAACTTAGATAAAGATGCGAATAAAGAGATTGAAATTTTCTCTAATCGTGGTACAAGTGGAATTGACGGCTCAACAAGTACAGCCATTGGACATGCTCTTGCAGACGATGAAACCTTGAATATTTTATTGACTGGCGATGTAGCTTTTTTCTATGATAGAAATGCGTTTTGGAATAATTATTTACCAAAAAATTTGATTGTAATTCTACTTAATAATCATGGTGGAGGAATCTTTAAGATGCTTCCAGATGCAGCCAAACAACCCGAATCAGACGAGTTTTTTGTAATCAAACAACCTCTGAATGCTGAAAGTTTGAGCAAAGAATTTGAATTAGAATATACTTTTTGTGAAGATAAAAGTAAAATTGAATTTCAAGAAGCCTTAGAAAAATTAGAGTTAGATACCGAAAAGCGAAGCCGAATTTCTATCATTGAAGTAAAAACATCAATAGAAACAAATACAAAAGTTTTTCAAGACTATAAAAAAGCTGTTAAGTTTTTGGAGGTGGATTGAAATAAAACCCACGAATTTATTTCATGGGTTTTATGCTAAAATTAAATCTGTTCCACAAAATCCAAAAATACTTTCTTATGAAGTTCTAAATCCATATCAGCAGAAAGCGAAACACGAGCAATATAATCTTTGTCAGATTCTTTGGTAGTTCCTTGCGTAGAAGTGGCAGGAATTGTCCAATAACAGCCTTTCAGTTGTCCATAACTTACACAATATTTACTTTCGTTTGGAATTTGAGTAATCATCATCGTGATTAATTTATTATTCAATTCCCTTTTGTGCGCTTCTTTTTCTTCGGCAGTAGTTCCTTTTGTTGGTAAGTCTAATGAAAAAACAGATGGTGTAAAGCCTTCTTGAGCCAGTTCTTCTGACACAAAATTAATTTTTGCTGTTGGTAAAACCTCTTTGATAAAATTGACAAATTTGCGTGTATTTTGATAGGCTTTTTCAATACGCTCATTCATCGATGGTAGTTGCTCTGCCAAAATTTCCATTTGTAAATCTGTCGCTTCGTTATCACAAAGAATAATATTCTTTTCTGTCTTTTCCATCAAATAATCAGCTTTTTGATTGGCTACACAATAACCAACCGTTACTTTTCCACCACTAGGAAATTTTGAACCACTGACATACGAAATCGTTTTGACCGTAGAAAGAATTTGATTTTCGCCTAAAAAATTTACATTCGGACAAAAAGTTTGGTCTAAAATAAAAACAGGTTCGATAGCCTTTTGACCAGTTGGAGTTTTGCGTGTTGCACTCAATGCTTTTTCAAGTTCAATCATATTCGGAACTTCCACTCTTGGGTTGGTCGGAATTTCGGCAATGATATAAGGAACAGCATCTAATTCTGCCACTTTTTTAAGAACGGTATTGATACTTTTTACCATATCATTATCGCCATCAACAGGCAAATCCATCACTTCCACATTATCCAAACAAGCTGCGACTCTCCTCGCTTGGTCGTTTGTACCACCATAACAATTCGGAGGAACAAGAAATTTAATCGCTTTTCCTTTATGGTTTTCTAGCGCATTTTCCACCAACCCCATCATAATAGCATACTGAACCGAAAGTCCACTAGAACCAACAACTGCCTTCGAATCGGAATGTGTAATTTTTTTGATGGATGCTAAAACAGAATTTTTATTTTTTTCTGTATCAAATTTTTTAGCTTCGAAAGAAGTATTTTCTGTAAGGGTATGCAAAGCCGTCAAACAATCGGCTGGAGTCATAGCAATCGTTTCTCTTCTACGGACGTGCTGAATTTCTGAAATGTAATTTTCATTTTCTTTTCCATTTACAAATAAAATACTTCCTAAATCAGTATGAAGATTAATGTAAAAATCAATATTTGAATTTAGATTAGCCGTTCCAATTTCATTTTTTTGTGAAATATAAACTGTACTTCCTTCAAAATTTTCTATATCTTCTATTTTCTCAATTTTTTTTAATTCAAACTCATAACCATAAATATTTCTAATAATTTCGGCATCAAAAAAAGAAGGTAATTTGCTACTATAAACGATTTGAGTAGCTTTATTAGTTAATAAATTTTTTCTTAAAACAGCTAAAATAGGAGTTGTTTGTGATGAAAAACTGATTATACATTCTGATTTTAGATTATTCATTTTGGAGATTGCCCATTCCAAAATAGAAGACAACGGATGTCCCAAACGGATATAATCGTAAGCTGTAGGGAGTTCGCTTAAAGCCGATTTTTCAGCGTTATTTGTTTCAAATAAAATTTCAAATTTTTCTAAAAACTCTGTTTTTGCTAGTTCTTCCTTATAAATATCTAGTCTGTGTGTAGTTAGTTTTAGCCAGTCGTTTGGCATATTTTCTAGGACTTCTTTTGTATAATTGAGTGTTTTATCTTCTGCAATAATCATGTTTTTTGAGTTTTGAATGATTGGTTAGTGTTTTTCTGAATATTAACTCAAAGATACAATAATCGTTTATTTTCTCTATTTCGAATCTATTTTCTAAATTTTACTAAAGAATTCAAACTTTAAAGAATCAAGACGAATCTCAAATTCACTTGTTTGATAATGTAGTTTTTTCTGAAAAATTATTCTACCATCTTCTGTCAATTCTGTTACATCAAATTGCCCTCCTTGAAAGTGAGAAAACCTTGCCGTAGCATTTTTTTGAAAGTCAATTAGAAAAAGTCTTAATACAACATCATTATCATGCTTGATAGATTCTTCATCAAAACTCTCATTGGCATATTCTTCAAATATAATTATATTCTCCTCCTTCAATTTCCAAAACTTTCCAGTAAACCATTTTCCAAATGTCAAAGAATCATCTAATAGACTAAGTTTGTATGTAAAATACCAGTGATCTGCCCTGATATTTAATTCTGAAGGATGAAAGGCATCGGCAAAAGTTAGTTTTAAAGTGTGTTTTTTACTAGATACTAGAATGTTTTCCATGAATCAAGATAAGTGAAGTTATGAAAATAAGTAGTTGATTTTGTTACTTTCAACTCTTAAAATTGTATCTCTAGAAGGAAAAGGAAGTTTAAATTAACTGATTGCAGATAAGAGCAAGGCCATTTCTTGTTGGATTTCTTGTGCTTTTTTTCCTGCCATTTCTGTAAAATCTCTGTTTTTGCTGGCATAAATAATCTGACGAGAAGAATTTATTAAAAGTCCACAGTCTTTTGTCATTCCTGCTTTCGAAACTTCTGCTAAATTTCCTCCTTGCGCTCCTACTCCTGGAACTAATAGAAAATGATTTGGAATTATTTTACGAATATTTTCAATGTATTCTGCTTTTGTTGCACCTACTACATACATTAAGTTTTCTTCTGTTCCCCAGTTTTGACTTTTTTCTAAAACTTCTTCATAGACTTTTCTACCATTTTTGAGTTCTAGCATTTCAAAATCTTGCGCTCCAGAATTGGAAGTTAGAGCCAACAAAATTGTCCACTTATCTTTTATTTCTAAAAAAGGTTTTACCGAATCTTCACCCATATATGGTGCAACTGTAACAGCATCACAATTTAGATTTTCGAAAAATGCTTTTGCGTACTGTGACGATGTATTTCCAATATCACCACGTTTTGCATCAGCAATAATAAAGACATCATGAGGTAGAAACTCAATCGTTTTTTGAAGACTTTCCCAACCTTTTGTTCCTAGAGCTTCATAAAAAGCAGTATTGATTTTATAAGAAACAGCATACTTTTCTGTTGCATCTATAATTCGTTTATTAAATTCAAAAATAGGGTCTTTTGCATTCAATAAATGAAAAGGAATTTTTTTAATATCGCTATCTAAGCCTACACAGAGATAGGATTCTTTAGCTTTTATTTGGGAAATGAGTTTGGTACGGTTCACTTTTTTTGTTTTTTAACCCTCAATGAGACTTCGCTATTGTTGAGGTATCTAAATTTTGGAATAATTTTTACACAAAAATAGTGTTTTTATCTAATCTTTCAATGCTTGGTTTTTATTCTTTATTTTTATCAGAAATAGATAACCATCCTTCAATTTTATTTGTGATTTCATCATAGCGACTTGTGTCAGGAATATGTTTGGCATCTTTCATAATATGAATTTCTCTCAAATCAGAAAAAACTTTTTTCATACGCAGAATAGCTTTTTCTTTTGGAAAAAAGACATCATTCTCTGCTATAATTCCAAAGACAGGTGATTCAAAATTTTGTGTATTCTTTTCAGAAAGTAAGGGAGGACGACGATAATCCATTTTTACACCCAATAGAATGTTTTTTTGTAGTTCTATCCAATGCTTGTCTTTTGTAGTAAAAAAAGCATCCATAAATTTGACTAAATCTTTCTCTTTTTGGGTAAAATGAAACTTAAAAAGTGGAATACTCAAACGAGAAAAAGAAGGCAAAAAATCGCCATTTGCAAAACCAGAAGGAACAATATAAATAGCCTTTTGGATTTTTTGTGGACTCACTATTATGAGTTCATTCAAAATAAATGCACCATACGAAATAGCAATTACAGGAATACATTGAAGATTCAATTTTTCTAAAATCTCACTTGCCCATTTTCCATATTCATGATTTTTAAAATCAAGTGTCGTTTCATCGCTTTTTGTGGCTTGTCCAATTGTATCAATCGCATAAATTCTGTATTTTTTGTATAAATCCTGCATGGCTTCCAAAGCAACTGGCGCACCTGCATGAATGCCATGAAAAACTACAACAGATGGTAAATTTTTTTCTCCTCTTACAATGATGTGTGTATTTCCTGCAAAGGTTTCAATATTCAATTCTTCATAATCATTACTTGTAAATGATTTGAGTTTTTGGTCATACAAACTCATTAAATTTTGTTTGTAAATCGGCTTTTTATAGATTGTTCCTGTTTTCATTGTAATAAAATTTATGTCATTGATGGAGACTCCAACAACAGCAAAATGATTTAATTTTTATCAAAGATAATCAATAATTTTTTAAATTAGTCCATCTGACCTAAAAATATTTTTTACTAAATTTGTAGTATGAAAAACAAACCCAATACTAGCCAAGAAATCAAAAAAATAGCAAGAGATTTATTCAATCAAAAAGGAATTCCTTCAGTTACGCTTCGTGAAGTAGCCAAGGCAATGAATAAAAGTTATGGAAATATTACCTATCATTTTCCTACAAAAGAAAAACTGATTGCAGAATTATATCAAGAATATAAAACTGAAATGCAGCAAGTTTCACAGGCTTTTTTGGGAGAAGAAAATCTATTTTTAGCGATTCTGAAAGCTCCTTTTTACACGTTTGATATTTCTCTTTCCTATTTATTTCTCTTTAAAGATTATGTTTTTTTGATTAGGGAATACGAAGAATTAGCAAAAAAAATCAATCAAGAAAATGAGCAGCGAAAATCTATGTTGAAATCCATTTTGATGCAACTTGTAGAAAATGGGATATTCAGAAAGAACTTTGAGCAAAAAAATATTCTCTATTTGATGGAACTTAGTGGAGCAATGCGAACTTTCTTTTTTATGCAATTACGAAATGAGGAATTTGAAAAACTTAGCTTGAAGAATGAATATGTCAGTTATGTCAATCATTTGATGTTTCCTTATTTATCAGAAAAAGGAAGAACTATTTTTGAGGAATTTGAAGAAAATATAGCTTGATTTATCATCCTTTAAAAAATAGATGTATCTGTCAAATTTTTAGAATCTTCTTGAATGATAACTTCTTTTATCTCCTTATTTTGTTGCTCTTCATTTGTACAAGCAAAAAGTGATAAACACACTAAAAAAAAGGGTATTTTATTTAATCGCATTAAAAATTATTTAATCAATCCAAAAAAAGTAAATCATTCAAAAATAACGTAGAGTAGGCTCAAATTACTCATTTGTAACTCAAAGAAATAATTTTAAGACAATAAAAAAGTACAAAATTAGACTTTGTACTTTTTTATTGATTTATATCAAACTACTTGACACCTTAAATTTCAGAGTTTTATCTCATAATATAAATTTTACCTATATTTTTCTTGAAGAGATTATCTTTGGCTGTTTGTGCGTGTTCGAAATTAAGTTGATTATCACGAATATCTACTTTGTAGAGGTAAACACCGTTGGCGAGTTTATCACCATATTCGTCTGTTCCGTCCCACGTAAAATCAGTAACATTATCTCCAATTCGGATTGCTCCTAGTTCGTCTTTTGTAATCGTTCTGACTATTTTTCCTGTAATGGTCATAATTTGAATACGTATATCATCAGGCACTTCTGCCCCTGTGAGTGTAAAGACAAAGTGCATTTTGGTAGAAAATGGATTTGGATACGGATAGAAATGTGTCAAAGTTGATTTATTTACTACTTCAAAATTCACTTTATAATCTTCTGCACCTGCACGGTTTCCACTTTTATCTTGAGCATCTACTGAAAGTGTATATTTTCCATCTTCTAATCGTTCTGGACGATACTCTAAACGGAAATTATTATCCTGTGAAGCAAAATATTGTACATTCTGTCCATCATAATTCAATCTTATTCGTTCGCAGCTATCACACTTACTCAAGTACATATTTATTCCGACAGTATCTTCTCGTACCAAAAACTTATTTTCATCTCGTAATTGAATGGAAATAAGAGGTGTAGGTGAAATAATATCTCCGTCCATAATCTTTATTCCATCAAAAGCGACATCCAAAACAGGATTTACATTATCAGGTATTACTGTAAAATTAGCTTGCAAGATATTATTTTCATAAAGCTGTTCGCCTTGTATTCTTGGATTCATAAAGACAGTCAATAAATTATCTCCAAAATACTCTAAGGAATAGAATTTTGCATCAAACAAAAGTTCTTCTCCTCTCGCCAAGCTACTTAATGTATCATACGATTCTGTTGTAACTCCTGTTTGAGCATTTCTGACTGTATAACGTACAATCAAAGGACTTGCAAAGTCATTACCTGAAATATTACGGAAACGAAAACGAATGTCGACCGAATCGCCAGCCGAAACTTGAAGGTTTGTGTTTTGACGATAAGAAAGTGTATCATATAATAAAATTCCTTCAGGAACTTCTCTATAAATGACTTGCCAACGATCTAATTGTGGCGAAGTTTTATCTACCGAATCACTAAGTGTGGCACGTAATCTCAAATAAGGATATTGATTCGCATCAATTTGACTTAATGCAAAATTATCTTGTGTTACATCCTCAACAAGTGTAGTTTGAGAACCTGTAAAGTTTTCTCCTACAATGTCAATTTTCCAATCGTCATTTCCTGTTGTACGAACTTTTCTAAACATATTTCCCCAGTCAGCAGCAGGTCCTATTAAAGAAGAAGTTACGATGCCTTTGTCAGAACTTCCTAAAATGGTAAAGTTTTCATTGATTACATCAGTTGGTGTTTGTAAATTAACTACTTGTGCTGTTCCTTTTGGTGCGCCTTTTCTTCCTACTATTACGAATGCTGACCTTGCAGCAATATTACCAAGATTAGCAGCTTGTTCATCTGAAAGTCCTAAGATTGAAAGTCCACCTAGTAAATTTCCAGCTCCAACTGCTGTTGTATTCATCATAATCACATAACTTCCATCTCTTATGCTATTGAAATAATTGGCAATTCCAGCAACAGAAGAAGGTACTCTCGTTGCAACTAATGAAGCTCCACAAGAAGTATCTGGAAATGGATTATAAATAGTTCCTGTACGGTCATCGATAGCAATGGCAATTAAACCAGAACATCCTCTGCTTACTAATTCTACTCCATCCATTTTGATATAATAATTTCCAGCTTCTGTAGAACGAGTTCCTGCTGCTTGTACCTCAAAATTCAGATTGTAGGGTTGAAACTCCCACTTACGAGTATTAGTTGGATAAATTACTCCTTTGAAATCGGCTTTTTCAAATTGAGCAACATGACTTTGCGACCAACCAGCAGGACTATTATTTATATAAATAAATGATGAAGTAGCCCATTGCTCATCATCTTCTCCTTGAGGCTCTGCATAACGAACACGCCAATAATACACAGTACTATCTCTCAAAACAGGTAGATTTACTTGCCATTCTGTTGTGATATAGTCTTGTAATACAATCGTTTTTTTGGTAGAACTATTAAATAAGTGTGTTGTATCTAATTCATATTCGTAGCTTCTTACTTCTGTAAATGGATTATTATTTTGAGCTATAAGAATTGGAGTAGTTGTATTTACGATGCTATATTCTTTTGGCGCAAGTGTAATCATTGTTCCACGTTGCATAAAGTACTCAAAAGAAGCATAGTTATTTGTTTCATCAGATTCATCAATTTCTTCAAAATAATCTAAATAAACTTCAAATTTATTTAATCCGATAGATTTTGCCTTTGCAGCTTCTCCTACTGAAATATCATAATAGAGTGTATCTTCATTTGCAATAGAAGGATAATCTTTTACTGTATAAAAATCGCTTGTTCCATCAGGGAATGTTCTTTTTACACGGACACTTATTCTACGGTTCTGAAAGTCCATAATTCCTAAGTTACGAGCAGCAATTTTTACTCTAAAGTTATCACTGTTTGCATTGACAAAAGTTTCATTTTGTGCTGGAACAAGACTAACACGAGCATTATTTATCATATAGTCAGGCTTATCAATCGGAATAAGACGGACAGCAGGATCTCCTTGCAGAATAACTTGTTGTGCTGCAGCTCTTGCTATTTCATTTTGCACTCCATTTCTTGCCATATAGGTACTAAGCATTTTCTGCATTACGATTCCTATTGGAAGGTTTAAATTTTCTCTTTTAGTAAAGGCTTCTTCATAGAATGTTTGTGTATAAAGACGCAACTGCCCACTAAAACCAAGTTTACTATGACTAAGAAACAAAATTGCTCCTTTATCTGGTGTAATTAACCAATCTTCACCAAACGAAACACCACCATTATAAATATCACCTGTTTCGCAGCCATTCATAATCATCATTGGATAGCGTCCTTTGTTGTTATAATTAAGAAGAGAATTACTGACAAAGCCTACTTCTATATCTGTAAAACTTATTCCAGAATGACCAAAAAAAGTAATAAACGAAAGTCCTTTATTTAATTCTTCCGAAATATCAATAAACTCTACAAAATCAGTTGTTTGTTTGGAAAGTGTTTTTACTTCTGCGCCCAAATAATTTCCCTTTACAATATCTTCAAAACCTTGCACATAACGTTTAAAGCTGGCATGTTCGGAAGGAGAATATCCTCCACTTAAATGTAAAAATTGTTTACGCCAACTTTGATCACCTTCAATAGTTTCGTGTTCTTTTACTTTATTGAGATAATCAATTACTTCTTTGGGGCTTTTAGCTGATAGTCTTGCAGTAGCAAGTGCAGGCTCTAAGCTACTATTTAGTAACCCTGCTGTAAGCATGTGATCAGAACCTGGGTAACCATAAGGAGGAATATTACTACCATTAGGATTGGTATGAAGAATTCCTGCACTTTTACCCAAAAGAAATAGAAATTTAGGATTTCCATTGGTAAGCATATAATTAGCAAAACGACGAATAGAAAGAGGAGTAGTTTCGCCATACGAAAAGATATTATAAAGCTGGTCTATTTCTACAATAAGAGGAGTATAACTTCCTCCTTGTTCGCTGGCACGATAATTTGCATACGCTTGTGCTGCATCTAGGTCTTCTCCAAATCCTTCTCTTAGACTTTTAGATGTAAGAATAATATAATCTGCATCTAATGTTGTGATAGGTCTGAAGTTAGCTTTTGTTATTGAAGTTAAATCAATAGACTTAGTAACTGAGGAAGCATAAATAATTCGTTTTTGTCCTGTATTAGGAACAATCATGGTACGCTTATTTTGTACACTATCTGCTTGAATTTCAATTACGTTTTGAGGATTCGTAATATCAAAAAAACGAACCTGTGAAGTCGGATTTTCTATTTCAAGATATGACTTGCCTTGTAGATTTACCTGTAAGTTAAATTTTTTGTCTGTTTCGCCATTCATACGAGTTGCTTGTGGGTATTTTGCCCAACTTTCACAATAACTATATCTTCCACTTCCTGTTGCTTGATATAAATCCTCTACTAAATATCCTCCACGTCCATTACCAAATATACCTAATGAATCAGGAATTTTTATTGACCTGCTCACTACTTGATAGTTTTCAAATTCCACTTCATCAATCAATATTTTGGCAGTTCCCATGGTATATGAAAATCTGACATTATTATATGTGTTTTCTCGTCCTACAATACGCATTCCGACTTCTGCTTCTACCAAACTATCTCCCACATAATCTACTATAGGATTGTTAGGGAATGTAATTGGATTGTTCTTACCATTTTTTATTAATATACTTGCAAAACCTTTTCCTTCTTGCCAGTCACTTACCAAAGCTCCTCTTCCGTTCGTAGAAAGAAAACTTAGAGGATAAAGAGGACCACTTGTAAATAAATTAGGAAACGAAAATCTTGTTTCTTCAATATGAAAGCGTTCTTTTTCAAACCCTTGCGTATTTTGCTCATAATATTGTTGTGTACGCAATCCCTGTTCTAAATTGGTCTTTGTATAAGTCAGAAAATAAACTGATGTTCCTCCATACAAAGAATGGCTTTCTATGGTACGTTTGGTAGGGTCTGGAAAGAGTAGTTTGTCATGTTCGCTATCTCTCCTTTTTCCATAAAACTCAATATAATCTAATGAATCTAAACGCCCATCTGACTCCCCCTCTACATGAATTGGGATTTCCTTCCCATGGTAATACATTTGAAGGCGATTAGGATGGATACCCAAAGGAATGCCTGCATCTACTAATTCTTGAAAATTAAGTCTATAAATACCATCTTCGCTAATGGTAATTTTATAATATGTTTTGTCGTAATCTACCCAATCCATATACTGACTAAAATCAGCAGGTGGAAAATAGAGTTGTGCTTTTGTTTGATTTGAGAAGGAAAATAGCATTCCCACCACAAATAAAAAAGAATATATATGTTTGTTCATAGCCATAATGAATATTTTGTGTAAACCGTAAATTTATAATTTTCTGTGATTTATCTTTCCTTTTTTATGAATTACTAATGAATTGTAATTTATTGTCCTTTTTTACTAGATGCTTTCAACGAATTTATTTGTTGTTGATTGAATAAAAAACGAAGTGAAAATACATGTGAATAAGGAACAACAGATTGATCAAAAGCATTTGTAATCGCATAATCAATCACAAATTGTTTAACTACAATACCTACACCAAAGTTTGGTTGATACGTCCAAGATTTGCTACGGTCAAAATCTGTAACTTGTTGAAAGTTACCTATTCCACCACGTAGATACACAGTGTTTTTGTAATCTACCTCTACCCCAAAAGTAGGAGCAACAGATGCAAAATCTGTTTTAATGACTGTATTTCTCTTTCCATCAAAAGTAGTTTCTAGTCCCATGCTTCCCATAACTCCAAACTGTTGATTTTTGGTGCGCCAAGGATAAGAAGCTCCCAAAGTAAGACGAGGTAATGTTACTTCTAATGAGTTGGTCGGAATTTCATTACCTGTTCTTGAAAAAGTTTCTCTGACAGCATCACTATTGAATGAATAGGCATTATATGTTCCTGTAATATCACGTCCCATTATTCCAATCTGCCAGTTTTTAATTTGCGTTTGCATTCCTACATCAATTCCAAATCCCCAAGAAGTAGCAAAAATACCAGCCGAACGATGAACTATTTTTGCATTTGCGCCCAAATAAATAGGATATTTTTTTTCTGCTCTATATTCCTTTTCTTCTGTGGCTTCTCTTTCTTTTATTTTTAAACTCATGGCACGAGCATACGAAAACATAAATGCATACGATGCTTCTGCAAATGAGCCTACATTATTATAATCTACATTTCCATTTTCATCTATCAAAAAACGAGTATCAGGAATATCATCAATACCAAAACGAATAACAGAAAAAGCTATTCGATTGGTAGAATCAATAGCAGCAGAAAATCCTCCATAATCGTAATTAGCAATTCCTCCAAAATATGAAACGTGCATCAATGAAAGTTCATACTGTTCTTTTGAGCGCAAAAGCCCTGCTGGATTCCAATAGGCAGCCGTTACGTCATCTGTAAATGAAACAGGTGTTCCTGACATAGCCAAACCTCTTGCTCCTACTCCAATAGCTAAAAATTCATTACTATATTTAGGAGCTGTTTGAGCTACTGATAATGAAGGGAAAACCACTAGCATTACTATTAGAGTCAGAAGAGTACTGAATAGTTTTATGTATAGAGAAAAAATAGAATTCATTGATTAAAATAAAGATGAAGTAGTATATACAAAATAAAAAAGTAAACATAAAGCCATTTTGACTTACCTATAGGGTTTTCTTATAAAAAATATTTGGTCTCTTTTTGTATTTTAGACCTCTACTTTCAACTTGTAGTTGTTGGTGTCGCTATCGCTAAAACACCAACAACGGCATTTTTCTTTTTTTATAAAAAAACTGAACTTACCTACTAATGACTTAATAGTTAGCTAACTATGTGTAAATTATACAAAGATACACAAATCATTAAATTTTATTTTCAATAGAAAGTGATTAGGCGTTTATTTAACAGTTTGGTTTTGTACAAAAATAATACAAGTTACAAAATACTATAAATAGCAAAAGGCTTTCCAGTACGAATAGTAGAAAGCCTTTTTTGATTAAAAGTAGTACAATGATAGGATTAATCCCATTCTTTGTCTGCAAATTCTTCTTTTGCTTTGCCTTTTGCATCAAACCATTCTGGCAAGCCATACGCATATCCTTTTTTACCAGGTACGTTATAGCTCTGAATACGGTCTTTAAGTTTGTAAAGTGCAGCAGATAATGCTCTATCTACTTGGATTGCGCTACGATCGCCAATACGGTCATCTTCGAAAGCTAAATCACGCATTTCATATTTGAATAAAAGCTCATTTTTTTCTTGCAATTTGTCTAGGATAAATTTTTCCCATTGGATACGTCCACGACGCATTCCTCTATCGCCACTACCACTAAGACTACTGTGTCTTTCTTCTCCTTTAAGGCGTGCAAGAACAGCACGAATATCTTCTGATTCTTTGGTAATTGCAGCTAAACGACGCTCATAACGAGCAGTAATTTCTGCAAGTTGTTGTTCACTAAAATTGACAGATTTTGTCATAACATTAAAAATTTGTGTGAAAATTACTTTGGGTAAATACAAGTAAAAAAAATACGTTATCTAAAAAATAAACAGGGAATATTTAATAGAGAATTCTATACTTAGCTAAAATTAATATCTAAATATATATATAGTTTTAAAGCTCACTTTATAAATCTATTTTTTATTTTATTTTTACATATTCTTCTTCTATAAAGTTGCAAAATATATAAGGGGCTACTTTTATTCACTTTAGAAGTTGAATGAATATCGCTTTTTATGTTTTATATAAAAATGATATTCAAGAATATAGTATATAAAATGACTTTCTTGTATGGCAAAAATAACAAAGTTTTTTTAATAACAATAGATTTTGTAAAATTTTTTCAAGATTTTTGAAATTATTTTTATTTTTATTAAATACAAATTATGTTTGAACACTTTGTTATACATAAATCTATTCTTTTTTATTTTAATAATTCTGTAAAAATGAAATAGATTAATTTGCTTTTTTGGGGGGAAGTAAACTGTATTTGATTTGAAATTAACTTTTTCTAGCTCTTTTTTGTAATCATTTATCATAACTTTATGTGTTTCTTTCTCAAAATAAACAGTGTACTTTTTCTAATCCATAAAGACTTGCATTTTTGATAAATATATCGTTACAATTAAAAATTACACCAATCTTGTTGATTTGTCATTTCTGCCCAACGAGCAGCTATTAATTTTGCATAATCAGTATAAAACAAGCCATAGTTTCCTATAGAATATCCTTCATTAACTTCTACAATTAAGAATTTGCCTTCTTTAGTCAATCCAAAATCAACTGCATAACCTGCTGGAGCATTTTGATAAGAACTGACAACTTCTTCTATTATTTTATAATCATATTGCCCCCTCCAATCTCCTTTATAAGGTCTGACACCAAGAATTTTATTATATCTTACAAAAACTCGCCATTCACTAACAAATTCCACAGGTTCTGATATCCATATTGGAACATCATTTTCTCTATCACCACAACCTATAAGGTCAAATGTATTTTTGACATGTCTTCCAGTAAATTTTTTGAGCTGCCCTTTAGGTTTCACAAAAACATTCCATAATTCTGGATTATTCGAAATTTTATTTATCGTCGATTCACTAATTCTCCTTCCATAATATTTATTCAAACTTTCTGGGTAATCATTATGTTCAGGTACTTTAATGTTCAACTTTTTTAAGGCACTCTGAATAAATTTGATACTTCCAAAGAATACATTATCCTCAGCTATTTTTAAATTCTCAAGATTATCTACCTCTATTATTTCAAAACCCATACTATAAAAGGCTTCAATTCCTGCATAAAAGCTAACATTGCTAAAATCTCCTCTGACTAATTTTTCTGTATATAATTTCATAAATTTTTTCAAAATAATTGTTATGCACCCACTACAAATCCAAACATCAAGTTAAGAATTTAAAACCAAATAAAAAGTGTACTAAGAAGCATTATTATTTTTTGTAAATTTGTGTTTTAAATCAGAAATAAAATAAGGTTCTCTGATAATTTTTGCACTATGTCGTTGCTGGTGTCTCCACCGACGACCATCAATGTTCAAAATTCGAAAAAATTAATAAGGTGCAAAAATTGTCAAACAACCTAAAATAGCAATACATCAAAAAAACTATATAGAATCAATTTTATGAGTAACGACACAAAAGTAAGAGTTCGTTTTGCGCCTTCTCCAACAGGTGCATTGCATATCGGAGGAGTCCGAACTGCCCTTTTCAATTATTTATTTGCCAAAAAACATGGTGGCGAGTTTATCATTCGTGTAGAAGATACCGACCAAACTCGTTTTGTAGAAGGAGCAGAAGATTATATTTTGGAAGCCTTAGAATGGATTGGAATTGTGCCTACTGAAAGTCCAAAACACGGAGGACAATATGCGCCTTATCGCCAGTCTGAGCGCAAAGATATGTACAAAGATTATGCGATGCAGCTTATCGAAAACGGACATGCTTACTATGCTTTTGATACTTCAGAAGATTTGGAAGCAATGAAAGAACGTTTGAAAAATGCAGGTGTTGCTTCTCCTCAATACAACAGTATTACTCGTACACAAATGCGTAATTCTTTGACGCTGCCAGAAGACGAAACAAAACGTCTTTTGGAAAGTGGCGAAAAATATGTGGTTCGTTTGAAAGTTCCACGTAAAGAAGAAGTTCGTCTCAATGACATGATTCGTAATTGGGTAGTTGTTCATTCGTCTGCCATTGATGATAAAGTTTTGTTGAAATCTGACGGAATGCCTACCTATCACTTGGCGAATGTTGTTGATGACCATTTGATGAAAATTACTCACGTTATTCGTGGCGAAGAATGGCTTCCTTCTGCTCCTTTACACGTTCTTTTATATCGTTATTTGGGTTGGGAAGATACAATGCCAAAATTTGCTCACTTGCCTTTGATTTTGAAACCAGACGGAAATGGAAAACTTTCAAAACGTGATGGCGCAAAATTTAATATGCCTGTTTTTCCGTTAGAATGGAATGGAAAAGGAACAGGAGATGAAAAATTTGAGGGCTTTAGAGAATGGGGATTTGAACCTGCTGCCGTTGTAAACTTTTTAGCTCTTTTGGGTTGGAATCCAGGAAATAACGAAGAAATTTTCTCAATGGAAGAATTGATTGAAGCCTTTGATATTGCTAGAGTAAATAAAGCAGGAGCAAGATTTGATTTTGATAAAGCAAAATGGTTTAATCAACAATATCTACGCAACAAACCAAATAATGAAATTGCTGATTATTTAGCTTCAAAAATGGTTTCTAATTCTTTGGCTGATACTTCTTATTTAGAAAAATTAGCTGGAATCTTGAAAGAACGTGCTGTATTTATGAGTGATTTTTGGGAAGGTTCTAAAGTTTTTTTACAAGCTCCATCTGAGTATGATGAGCAATTAGTAGCCAAAAAATGGAATGCTGATGCTGTAAAAGGCTTAAATTCTTTTGTAGAACTATTGAAAAATACAGAATCATTAGAAGATGAAGCACAAACAAAACAACTCGTTTATGATGCTGCCACCAATGCAGGTGTGAAAATGGGAGTTGTTATGTTGCCTCTAAGACTTGCTTTGACAGGTGCAGGTTCGGGACCTGATTTGATGGAAGTAGCTGTTCTTTTAGGAAAAGAAGAAGTTTCTACTAGAATTGAAAAGGCTATTGATGAATTGGAAGTAAAGGCTTAGTAAAACAGAATTATTTTATAATAATATATTTTTATATTCAAGTCAAAACAACAAAAAAGACAGTCTAATCAAATCAGACTGTCTTTTCATTTTTCCAATAAAATCTAAAAACTAAGCCAAATCAAATCTATCCAAATTCATTACTTTATTCCATGCAGCGACAAAATCGTGTACAAATTTTTCTTTTGCATCATCACATGCATAAAGTTCTGCCAAAGCACGAAGTTCTGAATTTGAGCCAAAGATTAAATCTACACGAGAACCTGTCCATTTTACTTTTCCAGTTCTTCTATCACTTCCTTCAAATGTTCTTTGGTCATCAGAAGTTGCTTTCCAAGTAGTTGTAAAATCAATTAGATTAGTAAAGAAATCATTGGTTAGTGATTCTTTGTTTTCTGTAAAAATTCCGTGAGAAGAACCATCAAAATTAGTATCCAAAACACGCATTCCACCTACCAAAACAGTTAGTTCTGGAGCAGTCAAGGTCATCAGTTGAGCTTTATCAATTAACATTTCTTCTTCTGAAACTGTAAATTCAGCTTTAGAATAATTACGGAAACCATCTGCTTGTGGCTCTAAGAATTTGAACGAATCTACATCGGTTTGTTCGGCTGTTGCATCAGTACGACCTGCTGTGAAAGGAACTTTTATATCATGACCTGCATTTTTAGAAGCCTTTTCAATCGCAGCACAACCACCCAAGACAATCAAATCAGCCATAGAAACTTTCTTGTTTCCATTATCAAATCCTTTTTTGATTTCTTCTAAAGCGTTCAATACTTTAGCTAGTTGTTTTGGATTGTTTACTTCCCAATCTTTTTGAGGAGCTAAACGCAAACGACCACCATTTGCACCTCCACGCTTATCCGAACCACGAAAAGTAGAAGCCGAAGCCCACGCTGTAGAAACTAATTCAGAAATTGATAAACCAGAATTTAAGATTTTAGATTTTAAAGAATCAATATCTTTTGCATCAATCAAATCATAATCACGAGCAGGAATTGGGTCTTGCCAAATAAGCTCTTCTGTCGGAACTTCCTCTCCCAAATAACGAGAAATAGGTCCCATATCACGGTGTGTTAGTTTGTACCACGCACGAGCAAAAGCATCAGCAAATTCAGTTGGATTTTCATGAAAATGTCTTGAAATTCGTTCGTAATCTGGATCTACACGCAATGCCAAATCACTTGTAAGCATAAAAGGAGCATGTTTTTTTGATGAATCATGAGCATCAGGAATTGTTCCTTCTCCTCCTCCGTTTTTTGGTTTCCATTGGTTTGCTCCTGCTGGACTTTTAGTCAATTCCCACTCAAAACCGAATAAATGGTCAAAATAATCATTACTCCATTTTGTTGGCGTTGTTGTCCAAGCTCCTTCCAAACCACTCGTAATTGTATTTACTCCGTGTCCTGTATTTAATGTATTTTTCCAACCTGTTCCTTGCTCTTCGATGGTTGCGCCTGCTGGCTCTGCACCTACGTATTTGTTTGGGTCTGCTGCTCCGTGTGTTTTTCCGAATGTATGTCCACCTGCAATCAAAGCAACCGTTTCATAATCATTCATTGCCATTCTTCCGAAGGTTTCACGAATATCTTTTGCTGAAGCTAATGGATCTGGATTTCCGTTTGGTCCTTCTGGGTTTACATAAATAAGTCCCATCTGAACGGCTGCTAAAGGATTTTCTAGTTCTCTATCTCCTGAATAACGCTTGTCGCCTAGCCATTCACCTTCCGAACCCCAATAAATATCTTGTTCTGGCTCCCAAACATCCTCACGTCCACCTGCAAAACCAAAAGTTTCTAAACCCATTGATTCTAAAGCACAGTTTCCTGCCAAAATCATAAGGTCTGCCCAAGAGATTTTTTTACCATATTTTTTCTTGATTGACCAAAGTAATAGACGAGCTTTATCAAGATTTGTATTGTCTGGCCAACTGTTGAGAGGAGCAAAACGTTGAGTCCCTGAACCACCACCACCACGACCATCAGCCGTGCGATATGTACCTGCACTATGCCACGCCATACGAATAAAAAATGGACCATAATGACCATAATCAGCTGGCCACCAATCTTGAGAAGTTGTCATTAATTCAAAAAGGTCTTTTTTGATAGCTTTTAAATCAAGATTTTTAAATTCTTCTGCGTAATTAAAGCCTTTATCCATTGGATTAGAAAGCGATGAGTTTTGACGAAGAATATTTGTTTTTAGCATATTTGGCCACCAGTCTAAATTTGATGTTCCTTGCCCTGCCACAAAATTTGCAGCTCCTCCATGTATAAATGGACATTTGCTAGATTCGTTGGTGTCCCAAACTTTGCCTTTTCCGTTTGATGTGTGAGGGTTTGTGTTGTGTTCCATTTTTTTTGAATATTTAAGAGTATAGAGTGATTTATAAATCCTTATTAGCCAATAATTTAAGAAAAGAATTGCATAATTAAAAGACTAAAGTAGAACTTTTCCTTTTTGGTACATCACAAAGGTCAGAATTTTACAATAATCAATCAAATTGATAATTTTTATAATAATATAGATAAAAGTGATATTGTTATTTTGCAGACGAATTAAAACCATTTCAAATAACATAGAGTTAGCCAAAAAATTAAGAAAATTATAAGGTTAATTTGAAATAACTAAAGCAATAAAAAAATGCAAACCCTAACACAAATAGATTGGGACAATTATAGACTTCAGGGCGATAAAGTAGCTGATGAAATCATACACAAAACACAAGAACAAAATGAGTGGGAACATCTTAGAAAAGTAATTACGATTCAGTGGGGAGATAACCAAAGTTTGCCTACTGATTTGCCTGATTTTATAAGAAATTATTTTGTAGAAAATGCTGTTTTGCCTGTTGGTTCTGATTTAGAAAAAATAGCAAAAGGACAAGAGTTTTTTCAAAAAAATGCAGAAGATTGTTTGAGTCTTTTAGGTACAATGTCTTTGCCGTATTGTTATGCTGCTGCTGATGGAGCGCAGGTTTTGTACTTTTCGGAACGAATGAGAAATGATGCACAAAAAAGGCTTTTAGAAACGGCTCGTTTTGTTTTTGAAATCAATCAAACAGATAGCTTAAAGCCAAACGGACTTGCTTTTACGACAATTTTGAAAGTTAGATTATTACATGCTGCAATTCGTTTTCATGTCAAAAACCATAAAGATTGGGATATAAAATGGGGTTTGCCTATCAATCAAGAGGATTTGATGGGAACAAATATTGCTTTTTCGTCTATTGTTTTGCGTGGACTTCGAAAGCTAGGAAAGAAGTTTACAAATGAAGATGCCGAAGATTATTTACATCTTTGGTATGTAGTCGGTCAGCTTTTAGGCATTGATAAAAAAATACTTCCTCAAACAATGAAAGAAGCTGTTTTTCTTTCTCAAAATACAGAAATGCGTCATTTCAAATCTTCTCATGAAGGAACTGTTTTGATGCAAACTCTACTTTCTCATTTTGAGGAAATTTTGCCTTCTGTTGTTCCTAAAGGTTATATTCATAGTTATATGCGTTTTCTTTTGGGCGATAGAGTTTGTGATTTATTGGGTGTTCCTGCTGCAAATTGGACAAAATATATGGTAGAAGCAATGCCAATTATTCAGACGATGAAAAATAGTTTTGGCAAAAGTCCTCATGCTGTTCGTTCGTACTGGGAAGCACGCAATTTGATTGCACAACAGAAATAAAGTCAGAAGTATGAAATAGAAGTTAGACCTAAATTCAAATGAAAATTAGTTTAACGTGAACCTTTAGGTTTGTAGTATAGAAAATGGCTTGCCTTTTCCATATACAATTACTCTGTCTTCTTTCCAATTTTATAGTTCATTTTGTGTCCCATGCTTGTCGTAGCGTATTGTACAACAGTTTCTTTTTCTAATTTTCCCTTTATTAAATATTCGATATCTATTTCACAATCGCCCTTTATTACTACCCAAGCACTTTCACTTTGTCCAGCTTCTAATTGTTTGATATTTTTATTTTGACAACCTTTAATTTTAATTTCTGTGATTGTTTCTGTTGTAGAATTAATAAAATTGATTCTCATGATGTCCATCAATAGAAATGTAATCCAAGAATAAAATAATAATACAGGAATATTGAGTAAAATAATTCCTGCTGTTATGAAAAGAGGGAATTTGTGACTCTCTTTCTTTGAATATTGTATCAAGATTAAAATTAAAAAGATACTGTTGGTAATTGCTGATAAGACAATAAAAACATAACCAATAAGCAAAAGAAAATCAGTAGAAGTAAGATAATACACAACAAAAATAGCTGTTCCAATTAGTAAAGAAAGAATAGCTATTGCTCGTCCTGTTTGTATAAGTTTTGCAGTTTTCATAAGCTCTCAACAAAATTAATTAGACCTCTTCATTTTTACTTTCTTCGGCTAATTGTTTCAAAAGTGGTACACGTTCTACTCGTTCTTCTAAAGAGATGAATGTTTCTGTTCTGACTATGCCTGGTACTTTTTGAATTTTGTCATGTAAGACTTCCCTCAAGTGTTTTGTGTCTCTACAAATAATTTTGGCAAAAATACTGTATGCACCTGTTGTATAATGCAAACTCAAAATTTCTGGAATTTTAGATAACTGTTCGACGGATTCATCATACATAGAACTTCTTTCCAAATAAATCCCCAAAAAAGCAGTAACATCATACCCTAATTTGGCATAATCAATCGTCAAGGCAGCACCTTTTACGATACCTAAATCCTGCATTTTTTTCATTCTGACGTGTACAGTTCCTCCCGAAACAAATACTCTATCAGCAACTTCCGTATAAGGCAATTTTGCGTCATCTGTCAGTTCAGACAAAATACGAAGGTCGCAACTATCGATTTGAGAATTTTTAGTCATTTTATTGTTGTGTTATTATAATTTTCCTAAAAAATACAAGAAATATTGCAAATTGCCTAAATATCTACAAAATATTTTGCAAAAGTTTTAGAATTCAAAAAAAAATAGTATGTTTGCATAACGAATTAAGAATTTTAGTGTATCTAATAAAACTTAATTCAGACCCTATATAGTAGGGCGTGTGTTTTATGTGTTGTTTATTGGTTAAGGTCAAAAAGGCGTTGCTACTGGCATCGCCTTTTTTGTTTGTTTCGTCTAGATTTTATTTTACCACAAAATATGCTAAAATTTTTTATATAAAAAAACCTTCACTCAAAGAATGAAGGCTTTCGGCATCTGCTTAATTTTTAACGAAGTAGTTAGCTCTTATTCTAAAATAATTGATTTAGAATAGGTAGAATTATTTTGATTGAGACGAATCAAATACATTCCTTTTGAAAACTCTTGAATATTAATAATAAACTCTTGATTATTTTTCTCAAAAATTTGCTTTTTGACTATTTTTCCTGTTGAATCAAAAATAGAGATTTGTATATCTTCTATCAAAGGAGTTGGAAACTTAACATTGAAAAAACCTTTACTTGGATTTGGGTAAGTTGTGAAAAAAACGTCTAAAAAAGGGGAATGTAATGGAGAAGTTGATGAAACAAAAACTTCAATTTCTGTACTTGCCTGACAACCATTTTGAGTTACTTGGAGTGTGTAAATACCAGATTCTGAAACCAAAACAAATGTTTCCTCTCCTATTACTCTATCATTTAAAATCCATTTATAAGCTGCATTTGGATTGATTAAATCAGCATTCAAAATTCCATTATCACAAAAATGGGTTTTATTGAGTTGTGCTATTTTAGCTAAAGGTTTTTTATTTAACTTAACAATGACCTCTTCAGAAATTGCATTGTAGTTTCCTTTTCCAACCAAAAGTGTGTAGCACCCTGCTACTGTTGTTATCAAGTTTCTTCCTTCATCAAAAGGTTGGTCATTCAAATACCATCTGTAATAGGATACATTTTCTACTTCTTGAGCAAATAGCTCTATTACACCCTTACAACTTGTTTGTATAGATTCTCCTAAAATATGTGCTTCAAAATTAGTAGTATCTCTATTAGTAGAATCTAGGGCTTTGTTTTGAGCAGATAGTTGTATAACAATAAAATTAAATAATAGTAGTAAGAATATTTTTTTGTTGTATTTTATAAAGTACAGTAGTTTCATGTGGTAAATACGTTTTTGATAATGTGGTAAAATACTACCAAAATTTAAGTACAATTTAAAGATAGAGGCAAAAGAACAAGTGTAGTTTCTGTCACTCTTTTTAATAGTAAAATTACTTAATCTTATATTTCATATCTAAAAAATGTCGTAAGTGGGAAGTTTTGGTGTTTAAAAGGGTAAAAATAGAACCTAATAATTTTTGAGTTATTTATATCATATCATTTTTTGTAAAAAACGACAAAAAACCATCCCTCAGTGAAGAATGGCTTTCTAAATCGACATTTAACGAAAGGAATATAATTTCTTTTAAATTATGACCTCCCTATCCTTTAATTTAAAAAACTAAAAAATTTATTTGAATGTGTTTAGTCTGCTCAATAAATTTGGTTTAAAACGCTTACTTATTTCAAATTGTCGATTATGTAATGTTAACAGATTATCTTTTAAGTCTATATCTTCTATAAAATTAGCGTTTATGATAGTACTTCTATGAATCTGAACAAAATCCGAAGCTGGCAAACGTTCATCTATTTCTTTAAGTGTCATTCTGACTAAATATTTCTCTTTATAGGTCTGTACTTCACAATATTTATCTACTACTTCTACAAATAAAATATCTTCAATATCTACCTTTTCTAGTTTGTTATCAGTTTTGATAAATAGACTTTTTCTTACCAAAACATCTTTTTTCCAAACCTGTTTGTCTTCAGAATGATTGGGTTGAGAGTAACGCATAATGGCAAGTTCTATGGTTCGTTGTAATAATTTAGTATCTATTGGTTTTACAATATACGCATACGGATTCGCTTCTTTTGCTTGTTCAAAAATATGTTTGTCAGAGTAAGACGTAACAAAAATAATAGGTACAGAATAATCAGAATCAACTATTTTCTTAGCTACTTCAATTCCTGTCATTGTGCCTTTGATATGAATATCCATGAGAGCTAGGTCAGGTTTCATACTCATAAAAAAACGTAGCATTTCTTCTGAATTATCTGTCATTCCCACCAATTCATATCCTAACTCATCTATGATTCGTTCGATGGCATTGGCAAAAATAGGTTCATCTTCAACTACAATTATTCTCATACTATCAGTTATTAATAGGTTACTTAGATTTGCATTTAAGCAGCGTGTTATTTTTCATAAAAGTAAAAAAACTATTCCTTTCTCTTACAAAAATGTCGTAAGTGGGTGATTTTTAGATTTAAACGGTCGATTTATGGAGTGGGAATAGTCAAATAGAAAATAGTTCCTTCATTTGGCTGACTTTCTACTTCCATTTTGATATTATTAATTTGAGCAAATTCTTGACACAAAGCAAGTCCTAATCCTGTTCCTTTTTCACCTCTAATTCCTCTATTACTTTGTATTGAATTAGGCTCAAAAATAGCTTTTATTATTTCTTCATTCATTCCTACTCCTGTGTCTTGAATGACTAAGGTAACACTTTCCTTGTCTTGTAGAGTTTGCAAAATTACTGTTCCATTTTCAGGTGTATATTTTAAAGCATTACTAATTAGGTTTCTCAAAATGGTTTGAAAAGAATCTATATCTACTCTTATTTCTATATTTCCTTTCACAAAATTTTTGAGATTGATTTGATTACTTTGTGCTACATTTTTATAAATAGAAAGCATTCGTTCTACCGTTTCAGACAAATCTATAGTTTGAGGATTAATTTGAATTTTATGATTTTGTTGAATTAATGCCCAGCCCAAAAGGTTATTCAATAAAATATTCATGTTTTGAATAGAAGTATCAATATGTTTTCCTAGTTCTAAAAGGCGTTCAGGTTTGTTTTTTCTAAGAAAATATTCTATTTGATTTGAAATATCTTCAAAAGCCGTCAAAGGACTTCTAAGGTCGTGAGCAATGATAGCAAAAAGTTGGTCTTTGCTTTTATTAGCTGTTGCAAGTTCTTTGGTACGCTCTTTTATCTGAATTTCTAATTTTTCTTCTCTGCGCCTAGATTGATATATTCTTACTTTATAAAGAACATAAAAACCCATTAAAAATAACATCATAAGACTAAACAAAAACCAGTTTTGCTGCCAAAAAGGAGGAATAATTTTAATTTTTAAAGTTATTCCTTCTTCATTCCAAACACCATGATTATTTGAGCCTTTTATGCAAAGCGTATAATTTCCTGTTGCTAGGTTGGTAAGCATAATTTCATTTTTATTTCCTAACTGAACCCAACTTGTGTCAATTTCTTTTATTTTATAAGCATATTGATTTTTTTTACTTTGATAAAAATTAAGCGCAGCAAACTCAAAAGTCAGCATTTGAGCCGAATCACTAGGAAGAGTTATTTCTTTTATTTTTTCGATAGGTATATTTATTTTTATGTCTTCTCCTCGTTGTTTTAGTCCTGTGAAAAAAAGATTGGGAATATTTTTATTTCTATTTTTCGCTAAATCATCTGGAAAAAAAGCATCTACTCCTTTTATTCCTCCAAAAAATAGTTCTCCATCACTACTTTTATGAAAAGAATGTGTATTATATTCATCGTCTTGTAACCCATCATTTACATCAAAGTTGGTAAAGGTTTCATTACTTATATCAAACTTCGAAATTCCTTTATTTGTACTTAGCCATAAGTTATAATTTTCATCTTCTAATGTTGTATATACTACGTTATTGGGTAATCCATTTCCTTCATCAAATTTTTTGATAGACTTTGTTTTTTCATTGAAAGAATAAATTCCTTTGGTGGTTGCTATCCAAAAAAGTCCTTTTGTATCTTGGTATATATTTTTGACGCACAAACTAGATACCCTTGATTTTTTTTCTGGATTATAATAATGAGTGGTATCATTAATTATATCCCAACAGGCAAAACCATCTGTTTCTGTTCCTATCCATATTTTTTTAGCTCTATCTTGATACAAATAAGTAATTTTACTAAAAGGTGTTTTTTTTATTATTCTTTCCTTTTTTATATCAAAAACATATAAATATTTTACATCAGAAAAAAGCAGTATCGAATCACTAATTACTTCTAAAGCCCTTGGTTTCCAATCTATAAAATATGATTTTATTACTTTAGGAGGATATTTTTGCACCTTCAAAACACTGTTATTAGTAGCAATCCAAAGGGTGTTTTTATTTTTTTTATCTTCTTTTATTACAAAAGCATACGAATAGATAGGTAATGTTGTTTTGATAGAATCTTTCCAAAAAATATCAAGTATTCTTTTTTCGGAATATGTGCCTATCCATGTAGTATTAGTAGTTGTATCTCTATAAATTGCTCTAATACTTGTCTTACTAAGACCTATAAGATCTATATTATTATTTTCGTTGTGTCTATATCCCCTAATTGTGTAGAGTGCATGAGTAGGAAATATATACACACCACTACCAGAAGTAGCAACCCATAAATTGGCTCTTGTATCAATATGGATACTCTTGATTACGTTATTTTGATTCGGGATTTTGAGTTCTTGTATTACTTTGTAGGTACTCAAATTTACTACTAAAATAGAAGTACTCAAAGGGATATATAAGTTGTTTTGATATGATTTTGCACTAAAATTACTTGCTATTCTATCATTTTGCCTATTTCTTGCCTGTATATATTTTACACTTAATTTATCATCTTTATAAGTTTTTTCTAAGTCAAATTCGTGAATCATAGCACCTTTAGTAACTAACAAATTTCCTTTATGAGCAGCATCTAAATATATATTTTTTTCGTCAAAAATAAGTTTCCATTGATTGTCATCAAATTGATACAGCGCATGAGAACCAGAACCTATTCTATCCTCTATGCTCAACATTATTTTTTGTTCTCCATTAATAGTTTGTTCTGTAATATGTACTCTTGGTCTGTGTTTGTAATTTGTATATATGTCTGTAACAGGTTGCCAGTTTTTGTTCGTAGATTTCTTTATAAAAATACTTTCATATTGATTGACTACCCAAATAGTCTTTTTTGTATCAATAAGAATCTGACTGACATTTTTATTTTTAAATTCTTCTATTGAAGTAATTGTGTTTTGATGTGTATTCAGAAGATGCAAACCTGCTTTTGTTCCTACATAAATCACAGAATCATTAATTACAGCTAATGAAAGGATATTATTAGATAAAAGAATATGATTTTTTTCTATATCTGTTTTATAGACTTTATACGAATGACCATCATAACGACACAAACCATCTTGAGTTCCAAACCACATAAATCCTTGTTTGTCTTCTATAATACAACTTACAAAATTATTGGCTAATCCTTCTTTGGTCGTAAATTGTTCATAATTAAGAACATAATCTTGAGCCTTTACTTGTAAGAAAAATAAAGCATAAAAAATAAGTATAAATAAGATATTTCTTGTAAAAGAAGTCATTAAATGCCTAATTGAATTGTCATAAATAGTATTTTAAATGAAAAAAAGGGAGATTGGAATGAAAGATTACCTAAATGTAGAATTATTTTTTATAAGATAAAAGTACTAAAGTTTAAGAAGTTAGCAAGCCTAAAATCAACATTTTATCAACAAAGACTAGAGTTAGTTGATTAGGATAATAAAAAAAACAGCTACGAAATAACTTTGCTACTTCATAACTGTACTATTTAAAAAGCCACTATTTTTTTATTCAAAACCAATGCAAAAAAACAACACTCATCAATTATATGCGTTTGTTTTAGTAATTTTCTGCTACTTATTTATATCACTTCATCTCTAAAGACTTCCTCTTTAAAATAAGTAATAATATTCATTTTGAGGAGTTTTTCTTGGTCTTCAATTTTCAAGATAGGCAAGGGTTTGATGAGTTTCCAATGTACCCAGCCGTCTTCATCTTCTCCTTCTAACTCATAATAACCTGAGTAACTCAACGCCTTACACGTCGCCATGTGCATCAAATCTTGTTTTTCGTCTTTGCTGAATGTTCGGATTCCTTGTCCGAGTTCTTGTATTCCCATCAAAAATAAAATTCCATTTAAGTCAGGTTTTTTATCAAAATGACTTTGTAATTTTCGACATAATCTAAACCATTCAGTTTCGATGTCTTTGTCTTCGTTCCATTTCATAATCAGCAAAATTTTACTTTGAGCCTTTTCTTATTTGCATAAAATAGTCAAAAAAACTGATTCAAGTAACGAAACTCAAATCAGTTTTTTAGCAAATAGCATTTAATTCTAATCAAAACTATACCTTTTTACCTTTAGAATCAACTTTACCGACAGTATTAGTAGTATCTTTTTCAGCAAATTCAATAGCTTCTTTTTTTGCTTTTTCAGAAAACGAACGAATAAAAAAGTAACTTCCAACAATAATAAAAGGAATACTCAAAAGTTGTCCCATATTGATTCCGTAGGTTGCTATCATCTCAACTTCCCAGTTTTCCTGTGTATTCTTTACAAATTCGATAAGGAAACGTGCGCCAAAAAGTAACATCAAAAACTGACCAAAAATTCTTCCTCTTGGAGTATAACGTTTCATTTGAAGATAAGAAAACATCAAATAAATAAAAATCAGAATGTATGAACCTGCTTCATAAAGCTGGGTTGGGTGTTTGGCTAGAGTTTCTCCATTTTGAAGATAGATAAAGCCCCAAGGCAAATCTGTAACACCTCCGTAAATTTCAGAATTCATTAAGTTTCCTAAACGAATAAAAGCACCAGCAAGTGCAATCGGAATTACAATTCTGTCCAAAAGCCATAAATAAGGTTGGTCTTTGTGGTTTTTAGAATATAAAAATAGAGCTACCAAAAGTCCGATAGTTCCACCGTGAGAAGCCAAACCACCTTTCCAAATTTTGAAAATCTCTAATGGATTGGATAAATAATAAACAGGGTCATAAAACAAACAATGCCCCAAACGAGAACCCACAACAGTTGCAATGACCATATAAGTAAGCAATGTTTCTAAGTCTTCTTGTGGTTTGCCTTCTATTTTATAAATTTTGGAAAAAATAAAATAACCAACAATAAAACCTGTGGCAAATAAAAGTCCGTACCAACGGAGATTAATAAATTTCCATTGCCAAATTTCTGGGCTTACGTCCCAAGAAATAGCTGAAATTAAGTTAAGAAAGTCTAACATGTTTTTGAAATAGGTAGCCGACAGTTTCCAGATTGTCGAAAATATTTTAGTACTGACACTTGGAATTGGAAAATCAGCGAAGCTAAAGTGTCAGCTATTTTAAAGAATGTAAAGATAACGCAATTCTTTCGTAGGCTGCAAATTATAGTGTTTCTTTATGTTTTTTTGAGAAGTTTTTGAAAAATAATTCAGTTATACAGCAAACCCAATAACCAAAATATCATCTACTTGACGAGTTTGGCGCATCCAATCTTTGAGGATATGATTTAAGATGTCTTTTTGTTCTGCAAATGGGTATTTGTGGACTTTATGAAGGAGTTTTCGGAAGCGTTTTGCCATAAACTTACTGTGCATTCCACTACTAAATTGGTCTTGATAACCATCTGAATAAATATAAAATGGAGTTGGTTCGTCAGTCAATTCGATAGTATGTGTTGTAAAAGTAAGTTCTGCATTTTTTCCACCAATAGAACTTGTATCTCCCTTTACTCTAATAACTTCACCATCACGAATATAAACCAATGGATTTTTTGCTCCTGCAAATTTGAGTGTTCTTTCTTTTTTGTCTATTACACAAACAGTAATATCCATTCCATCACGATTCTGCGTAGAGTCTTGTTTGAGAGCCATTCGGATAGATTCATGAAGTTGACTAAGAATTTCATTAGGCTCAATAATTCCCATTACACCCACTACTTGATTGAGATATGTATCGCCAAGCATAGACATGAATGCCCCTGGAACGCCATGACCTGTACAATCAACAGCAGCAATAACAATTTTCTCATCTTTCTCAGAAAACCAATAAAAATCTCCACTTACTACATCACGAGGTTTATAGAGAATAAATGAGTCTTTGATTAAGTTTTGTAATGAGGCAGCAGGTTGGAGTAGAGCATCTTGTATGCGTTTTGCATATTTGATACTACTCATGATTTTATCGTTTTTCTTTTCTATTTCGTCAAAAGCAGCTTCTAATTTCTTTGTTTTTTCTTGAATTTCATCTTTTTGAGCCAAGATTTGTTTGTAGGAAGTAACCAGTTGTAGTGCAGAATTGACACGAGCCAAAAGCTCTACTTCATCAATCGGCTTACGGACATAATCTATTGCTCCAGCTTGAAGAGCTGTTTCCAAATGTTCTGACGAAGTAAATGCTGTCGTCATGATTATTGGAATGTGTTGTGTATCTGGTCTTGCTTTTAGTTTTCTGACAGCTTCGATGCCTGTCATTTGAGGCATTTCCCAGTCCATGATAATCAAATCGGGTGACTCTGAAATTCCTTGTTCGTAAGCTGAAAGCCCATCGTGAGCATAAATAATTTCAAATACTTGACCAGATTCTTCGAAAATACTTTCAATGACAGCTAAATTGCTATCATAATCGTCAGCTACCAATATTTTATAAGAATTCGGACGTATTGCCACAGTCAAAATTGAAAAAGGAGAAAAGGGAAATTATAAAATTAAAACAGAGAATTAGGATATTTTTAGAATGCGTATTGTGCAAATCTTTAAAAGATAGGCTAATATACTAACAAAAGTACAAAAAGCTATAATTTATTATATCTTTTCGACGGAAATAAAGCATTCAAAAGTGAGATAATCAAAAATGAAACCATGTTTTTATTTTACTTGAATACTGAATTATTCTCCATTTGAAATCTTCTTAGCTACCCAATCCATATTATGACCTAGATATAAACTATTACTTATGGGGTATCCTTCTTTATTTATAAATACTACAAGATATTGCCTAGCATCTATACCACGCCTAGTCATTTGGATTTTATTGCTTGATTTAATTTTATAATCCTTCTTACCATAATTTTCATATAATTCTTTACTTTGTTCTTCATTTGCAAAAAGATGTATTCCCTCAACTTCTTGTGTAGAAATTAAATTTCTCCAGTCCTCTTCACTATCATTTACAAAAATATAAAGAAAAGCAATTTTTTTACTAGAGTATTTTTTATAAAGTCGCTCTGAATACCAAGCATGATTTTCAAGATTTTTAGCAGCAGAATCTATAAAAGCAATAAAAACATATTTTCCTCTAAAATCAGATAAAGAAACCTTCTTATTATTTTTATCTTTTAATGTAAAATTTGGAGCAGGTAAGTCTTCTGACTTACGTTTGAAAAGAGCAGCTTTTTCTTCTATAATTGCTACTTGCTTATTATTAGGAAATGCTTCTTTAACTTTACTCAATAACTCATTGAATAACTTTTCCTCTTCACTCCACCATTTAGTCTGATATAACATTCCAGTAGAAAACCCTCTACTATCAAGTATTTTCAAAATTAAATAATTTCTTATTTGCTTATCCTCTATCTTTTTTACTTGTTGATAAGCACAAACATAGTAATTATAATCAACCCCTCCACGTTTTGTTTTTGTGCAATTTGCTTCTAGTATTTGTTCGTATAATAAATCTACATAATCCTTAGCATAAGGATAGTTGCCATCTATGTTTTTTTTAAAAAGAGACTTATTTTCAGAGTATTGTAAAGAAGTTTGATCATATTTCTCTATTTTATAAATAGATAACTGGTTTCGGAAGTATTTGTCAAAGGTAGAATCAGCACCTATTTGCTTGAGACTTGTATCACAACTTTCAATCATACTTCGAAGTGTGCTATCATATTTATGTATAGTCAGTTCTAAACTATCTGTATCTAGAATATAGGGAGAATTATTGAAATAAAATTCTATATCAAATTTGGGATAACTATACATATTATAAGTAATTTGATTTTCTCTATACGTTTTCCCCTTCAAAAAAGTAGGCTTACCTTTTTCGTCAATAACTATTTCAATAGCATCATTTGGCAGAGTAAGCAAGTAAAAACCTTTATTATTACCTAAATAAACATTCTGTTCTATCGCTCTTTTACAAGGAAATTTGATGAAATAAGAATTAGTTGCAGTATCTATTTTATCAAAAAAAGTCCATTTGTCGTGTAGAAAATTATAAATCTTGACACTATCCGTACTCCATTTTTCAGAATCAGGTAAAGTAATTTTGATAGAAGTAGAATCTTGTGCAAAAACAGAAGAAACAGAGAAAAAAGCTAGAAATAGAATGTAGATAGATGATAATTTATTTTTCATAGAATAATTTGTGAATAGACAAAACTCAAATTAGTTGTGTTACTACTTTACAAACGATGATTGGAGTAGTCTATTATTTGATTGTCAAAGGTATAAAACAATACTATATCCAAATTGGAAAGTTTTTTGTTAATTTTGAAGATAGAATATATAATTTCATTTCTATCTAAAAATCAGACTTAATAAAAATTAGCAATCTGTTATGAATAAATTTTTAAAATCTCTTCCTTATTTATTTTTTATTGCCTTATTTGGCTTGACTCTTTTTAGTTTTACGACTAAAGATGCTACTAATTTTACAGTTGTTATTGATGCAGGACATGGAGGAAAAGACCCTGGTTGTTCGGGTAGTAAAACAAAAGAAAAAGATGTTGCTCTTGCTGTCGCTTTGAAAGTAGGTAATTATATCAAAGAAAATATGAAAGATGTAAAGGTGGTTTATACACGAGATAGTGATGTTTTTGTAGAATTAGATGAGCGCACAGCTATTGCAAATCGTAATAAAGCTGATTTATTTATTTCTGTTCATTGTAACGCAGCTAAAAATAAAGCTGTTTTGGGTGCAGAAACTTATACTATCGGAATGCACAAAACAGACGGAAACCTTGATGTAGCCATGCGTGAAAATGCTGTTATCTTGAAAGAAGAAAATCACAAAGAAAAGTATCAATTTGACCCATATAGCATTATTTCGTATATCAAAATGTCAAATTTTCAGAGTGCAAACCAAACCAAAAGCATTGACTTTGCGACCAAAGTACAAAAACAGTTCGAAGAGCGTGTAAATAGAGAAAATAGAGGTGTAAAACAAAGTGGTTTTTTAGTATTGTGGAAAACAGCAATGCCAGCAGCTCTTATAGAAATTGGTTTCTTGACCAACACAAAAGAAGAAGGTTATTTGAAAACAGATAACGGACAAACTTATATTGCATCAGGAATTTATCGTGCATTTAAGGAATATAAAAATGAAGTTTCGGCAAAATAGAATATTGTTTTGTATAAATGTTTGAATAACCTGTTTGTCTTCATTATCACAAACAGGGTTTTAACCCATACTTTTTTAAACATGAAAAACAGCAGAGTATAGTGTATTTGTACTGTATCCTACTTTTTTTAAAACACAAAGTTCACAGAGGAACACAGAGAATTAAAATACGTTTTTTTAGAAAATGTCTTTAAAATTGACTTATTCAAATAGTATTTTGTATTAATCTGCATTTTAAATCCTATCAATCCTACAAATCCTTAACTATCATACCCTACAAAAAAATAGTAGGGTACAGTAGTGTATTTGTAGTTTAAAGGCTTGCCTTTGACTGTATTTGTATTTTGGTTAAGCTAAAAAGAACCTACTTAACAAGTCAAAGACAAGTCTTTGTCCTACAAATCTATATCTTTTTTCTAGTATTTGTGCTTTCCTACTTCCCAGCCATCACTTTTCAAAAATTGCTCACCTGACTCTACGGCTGGACTTTCCATTTCTGTTCCCATAGAATCATTCCAACGATTGAGATAACCGAAAAGGGCAATAACACCAAGCATTTCTACAATCTCACCTTCATTCCAGTATTTTCTTAGATTTTCAGCTACTTGGTCAGTTACGGCATTAGGAATTTGTGAACTAGCTAAAGCAAAATCTAAGGCTGCTTTTTCGGCTTCTGAAAAGGCTTCGTGAGTTCTGTAACTCCAAATATTTTCTAGTTGTGTTTGCTCTGCTCCATACCTTTGAGCTGCACGAATAGTATGTGCTTGACAATAACGACAGCCTGCTGCATGGCTACTAATATAGCCAATAAGTCGTTTTAACGCACTTGTAACTCTACCTTGATTTTCCATAACAGCTTTATTCATTTCGATAAAAGCATACGCAATTCGTGGACGGATGTGCATTGTTTTGACGCTATTAGGACAAAAACCGAGTGTTTCTTCATAAAATTCGATAAGTTCTTGAAGTTGAGTATCGTCTTCTGATGATTTTGGATGGACTAAAGGTTGTTTCATGTGTGTTTTATTGAAATTAAAAATTATAGTGTTTCAAAAATTTAGTCAATATAATTAAAAATTTAATTCCTATAAAACTCAAATTTTATAGCAGAAATAAATCCATTTATTTTCGAACATAGAATTTATTTTATTTTTAGTTATTGAGAAATTTGAGTTTTGATTCTAATTTTTCTATTTTTAAGAAAACAAAATCACCAATTTATAATTATTACCAAATTATGCCAGATTTACCTGAAGATTCTCCTCGTCGCCCTGATGGAGAAATACCTGATTTAAATACTAAAGCAAAAAATTTAAGTTGTAAAGATTGTGGAGCAACTCTTACGTATGCCCCTGGAACAACTGTTTTGAAATGTGAATACTGTGGTGCAGAAAACGAAATTGCTCCAGAAGAAGAAGTAGTGATTGAAGAATATGATTTTTATCAAGCTCTTGAACAAACGGCTGATAAAACACAAGTACAAACACTACAAACTGTTCAATGTGATGGTTGTGGAGCAAGAGCAACACTCAAGCCCAATGTAGTTTCTGATGAATGTGCTTTTTGTGGAACTCCTTTGGTAACCTCTTCACCCGAAACAGTAGAAGTATTTCAACCCAAATCATTATTACCTTTTACTATTGACCAAAAAGAAGCTGGAAAGCTATTTAAAGATTGGGTTTCTAGTCTGTGGTTTGCTCCCAATGATTTGAAAAAACGTGCAGCACTTACCGAAAAACTAAAAGGAATGTATATTCCCTATTGGACTTTTGATAGTGATACAAATTCTCGTTATCAAGGAGCAAGAGGCGATTATTATTACACCACAGAAAACTATACAGATAGCGACGGAAACGCTCAAACGAGACAAGTCAGGCATACTCGTTGGACAAACGTATCTGGACGTATTGACCATTTTTTTGATGATACTTTGGTTTTGGCGAGTCATTCATTGCCTCAAAAATATGTAGATAAATTAGAACCTTGGGATTTGGAAAAACTTGCTGGTTATGATGATCGTTATTTGTCTGGTTTTCAAACAGAAACCTATCAAGTGGATTTGAAAAGTGGTTTTGAGGTGGCAAAAGATAAAATGGAAACACAAATACGAACCATGGTTTCATCTGATATTGGAGGAGATGAGCAGCGTATTCAAAGTGTCCAAACCAATCATAATGATATTACATTCAAACATATTTTACTGCCTCTTTGGATAAGTGCTTACCGTTATAATGATAAGGCATTTCGTTTTCTAGTCAATGCTCGCACAGGTGAAGTACAAGGAGAACGTCCATATAGCGTTATCAAAATTGCACTAGCTGTTATTGCTGTGTTGATAATACTTGGTTTACTTTTCTATTTTACAAGTGGTAAAAAAAGAGCTGATTTGTTTGATGGAACTGATTTTGGAAACTTAGCTTATACTGATTCATATTCTCATTTATTTCAAAACACATTTGAAAGTATTTATTTGAAAGTAGATTGGATAAGTCATTGTATTATTAATATTGACTTTCTGAATTGGATATAAACAAAAGAGACTTATTTTTCCATAGCGACAGGTTTACAAATCTGTCGCTATGAAAAAAAATAATTAACGGTGATAATGTTTACTCTTACCTTAGGAATTGAAATTAAATAACATACTTATTTAAAAATAGCAAATTGTTGATATTCAATGTATTACATTCATAATTATTCCTTAGTATATAAACTCTCCATGAGCTGAAGAAATAGTCAGTTTTTTACCTTCATTTTCATTCTTTTCTACTCTACCAATAATTTTTGCATCAATTCCAAACGATTTTGAAATATCAATGACTGTTTGAGCATGTTCTTTTGGAAGATAAATCTCTAAACGGTGTCCCATATTAAAGACTTGATACATTTCTTTCCAATCCGTTTTACTTTCTGATTGAATCAACTCAAAAAGTGGTGGCGTTTCGAACAAACTATCTTTTATGATATGCAGGTTTTGAGAATTATCAACAAAATGAAGAATTTTGGTTTGCGCTCCTCCAGAACAATGAATCATTCCGTGTATATGCTCTCTGATTTTACTTAAAATTTCTTTCACTACTGGTGCATACGTGCGTGTAGGCGATAAAATCAGTTTTCCAATATCTGTTTTGATGTCCTTTGGAAGTTTTTCATAAATATCAGTCAAACTCCTAGAACCACTATAAACGAGTTCACTAGGAACAGAGTTATCAAAACTTTCTGGGTATTTTTGGGCATATTTTTTAGTTAAAACATCGTGTCTTGCAGAGGTTAAGCCATTACTTCCCATTCCTCCGTTGTATTCAGTTTCATAAGTTGCTTGTCCGAACGATTCTAAACCTACAATTACGTCACCTTCACTTATTTTGTCGGTGCTGATTACATCACTTCTTTTCATTCGTGCTGTTACGGTGCTATCGACGATAATTGTACGGACAAGGTCACCTACATCTGCCGTTTCGCCTCCTGTGCTGAAAATTGTAATTCCTTGCTCTCTAAGGTTTTCTAATAATTCTTCTGTTCCGTTGATAATTTTAGCTATTACTTCGCCTGTAATTAGGTTTTTATTTCGTCCAATGGTAGAAGAAAGCAAAATATTATCTGTTGCTCCTACACAAATCAAATCATCAATATTCATAATGACAGCATCTTGTGCAATTCCTTTCCAAACCGACAAATCGCCTGTTTCTTTCCAGTAAAGATACGCCAAAGACGATTTTGTACCTGCACCATCTGCGTGCATGATATTGCAATAGTCTTCATCTCCTCCCAAAATATCAGGGATTATTTTACAAAAGGCTTTCGGGAAAATTCCTTTATCGACAGATTTGATGGCTGCGTGTACATCTTCTTTTTGTGAAGAAACACCACGTTGTGCATAACGAGAAGTCATATTTATTGGGTTGAGGTTAATATAACTGGTTCAAGCGTCGACGCTTGAACCAGTTAGTTTACAAAAGTCTGAAAATAATAGGGTTTGTGCAAAATACAATTCATTTCTTTGTAGGTTTTATCAAAAATAACCTTCTCATTACGATAAACAAACGAATGTCGTATATTAGTGTCCTTATAAAAAAAAGACCAACATACACTACTATCAAAATGAAACATTCGCTAATCCTATTTCTACTATTTTTTATTGTTCAATTTAGTTTTGCACAAAACACAAATCCAGAAACTTTAGATAAAATTGATACCTATTTGGATAGCATTAGAAATGATGAAGCTCGGTTGAGACAGTTTTTTGCTAAACTTCCAAAAGGAGCAGATTTACATCATCATTATAGTGGTTCGGTCTATGCTGAAACGTATTTGGAATATGTGGAAAAGAATAATTTATGGATTAATAGAAATTCGTATGCTATTGCTGATAGACAAGCACCTAAAAATGAGATAAGTGAATGGTCGAAAGTTAATTCTTTGAAGGAAGATGGCTATTGGTCTGATATTAGAATCAAAATCATAGAATCTTGGTCTAAACTCTACTTCAATTATGTATCAAACCCAACTGATGAACACTTCTTTTCTACCTTCGACAAGTTCAGTATTCCCAAAAGTCAAACCTATAATGAAGGACTTAGAGAAATAAAAAATAGAGCCATTTCTGAAAATGTGAGTTATATCGAAACAATGTTTAAAAGCACAGGTTTTTATGATAAATTTGAAAAAGACAATGAATTTACTAACCAATTATTTGCCTTACAAGAAACCAAAGATAATGCTATACAAACAAAACTAGCAGAGCTTTACACCTACTACACAAAGGTAGATGATGCTGTTTTTCTTTCAAAAGTAAAAAAACACAATAAACTCATAGAAAAACTGCACACAGAAAATAAAATAGACGACGAAAGATTTACGATGCGTTATCAAAATTATTTTATTCGTTTGTTAGACCCTGCGACTACCTTCAAATCTTTTTTAATTGCTTTTCATTCTGCCAGTACATCCGATTTGATAGTGGGTGTAAACATTGTAGCACCAGAAAATAATGCTGTATCGATGAGAGATTATTGGTTACACATGCAGCTTTTTAAATATTTTAAATCAGTTTATCCCAACGTAAAAACTGCCATGCACGCAGGCGAACTTACCCTAGGATTAGTAAAACCAGAAGATTTAACTTATCATATCAATGACGCTGTATTTATTGCAGGTGCAAAGCGAATCGGACACGGTGTCGATATTGCTTATGAGAAAAAATCAGAAGAACTGCTTTCTTATATGGCTAAAAATGAAATCGCCATAGAAATTAGTTTTTCTAGTAATGATTTTATTTTGGGTGTGAGTGGAAATAAACATCCTATACTTTTATACAAGGCATATAATGTACCGATAGTAATTTCGACAGACGATGCAGGCGTACTCCGAACAGATTTGACGCAGCAATTTTTGATACTAACAAGAGATTATCCTTCCATAAACTATCAAGACATCAAAAAAATGGTTTTTAATAGTATTAAATATTCATTTCTAAATCAATCAGAAAAGGAAAAAATAAGGAAGGATTTAGAAGGTCATTTTTTGGAGTTTGAAGTGGGGTTTTTGGAGGGGGAGTGAGATTTTTTGCTGATTTTGTTTTTTAAAATAAAAGTGAATGTTGTATATTGAGATATTATATTCAAGTTAATGGAAAAAAATCATATTCTTTAAATTTCATTATAAAAAAATTTGAATTTCCATATTTTTGGACTATTTTTGTCCTAAAAAAACCTTGTAAATAACGATATGACACTTACTTTTGGAGAATATATAAAACAACGTAGAAAAGCCTTAGGTTACCCAATGAGAAAAGTAGCCTCTTATTTAGATATTGATACTTCTACACTAGGAAAAATTGAACGTGAAGAACGTTCATTATCTTCAGAAAAAATAGTTTCTCTATCTGAAATTCTTCAAACACAAAAAGAAGAATTATTAAACTATTACCATTCAACAAAGCTTTTTCAAGAGCTAAAAGAATATCCAAACTATCAAGATGTATTAAATATTGTTAATAGACAGCTTGAGCATCATGCAGGAAAACAAGGAAAACTAAAATTTCAAGAACCTTGGACTGAAAAAGAATTTGAGTTTCCAAATAGAATAACAAGGGTTGCAACTCTTTTCTCTGGCATTGGAGCAATTGAGTATGCTTTCAAAAGGTTAAACTTAAACACTGAAATAGTATTTGCAAGTGACACAGATAAGTTCGTAAAACAGAGCTATTTTGAAAATTATAAAATTAACGAAAGTAACTGGTATAATAATGTTCTAGATTTAACAAATGAAGAAGCAAAACAATACGAAGGAAAAATTGATATTCTAGTTGGTGGAAGTCCTTGTCAATCATTTTCTATGGTAGGAAAACGTGGAGGTCTTGAAGATACTAGAGGAACACTTTTTTATGAATTTGCAAGAATTGTTAAGGCTACACAACCCAAAGTTTTTATTTTTGAAAATGTAAAAGGATTAATAAATCATGATAAAGGTAATACTTTTGAAACCATAAAAGCTACATTTGATGAATTAGGATATAAATACTCTTATAAAGTGATGAATGCAAAAGATTATGGAATTCCACAACATAGAGAACGAATTTTTGTCTTAGGGTTTAAAAATAAAAAAACAAGCTTTGAGTTTCCTGAACCAATTGAATTGGAATATAAAATGCAAGATTTTCTTGAAGATTATACAGATAGTAAATATTATCTAAAAGAAAAAGGTGTAAAATTTGTTACAAGCTCAAAAAACAGAAAAAAACGTTATACTCAAATAAATGGAGATGTTGCTATTTGCCAAAAAGCAAATCAACAATTCAATTGGCACGGAGATTTCGTATTTGAATCACAAGAAAATCAAGAGTTTGATGAATTTATATTTGATGTGAATAATGTTGAGGAAAAATATTATTTATCAGAAAAAGTAACAAAGTATGTGCTTTCAGAAGGAACAAAAAATTTTAAAACTAAAATAAAAACAGATTTAGAAGTTGCACGTCCTTTACTACAATCAATGCATAAAATGCATAGAGCTGGTGTTGATAATTATGTAACTCATAACAAGGGAAGAATAAGAAAATTAACACCAAAAGAATGTCTTAGACTAATGGGCTTTAGAGACGATTTTAAACAGGTAGTCAGTGATACACAAATGTATCGTCAAGCAGGAAACAGTATAGTTGTTGATGTTTTGATTGCCTTACTTAAACAAATAGATATAACTAAATTTGCAGAACCAAACAATGAGTAACTTTCAAAAAATAAAAATAGACGAAAATGAATACTTTATAATTGATTCAATTCAAAACCTTAGAGCAGAGGACAGTTTCATTTTTCGGAAAAATAAACTTTCAATGTTTAAAGGTAATGGTGAATCAAGAAAATATGTTGGTAGTTATATAGGTTCAAATGGCAACAGATTAAGCGACTTTTTTGAATATAGTAAATGGGGAGAAGGTAAAGAGAATGGTAAGAGAATTTATACAACTATTCAAGATAGATGTTTTTTCAGTAAAACTAATTTACTAAAGTACCTATATGATGCAAGGGTTGAATATCAAAAACAAGAACAAATTTATAACTTTGATATTTCCGAATACTACAATCAACATATAGAAACTGTAAATGGAATAGAAAAAGAAAAAATCTTCTTTTCAATCTATGATGTTTCAGACTTTAAAGATAATAAACTCAACAGAGGCTATATTCGATCTGATGATAAGATTTGGGATATATGGCGAAGACTTGTTTTACCAAAAATAAGTTATTTATCTATTTTGAAGTTAATACCAGTTAGTAATCAAGGAAGTAACTCTACTCCTTTATATTATTTCAGAATCTTATTAGATTATCAATTTAGATCAATTGTACATCCAAAAATTTCTAGTTCAACATCAGAAATAATTACTAAAGAAACTAAGAAAAGAGTCACTAAAAAGACTCCTTCAAGAGAAGGACAGCATAAATACAGAAAGTCTGTTATTGAACATATGCCACAATGCCCTTTTACAAAAATTTCAGATGAAAGATTATTAATAGCAAGTCATATTAAACCATATATAACCTGCATAAATGAGGATAAGGTAAACGAAGCAATAGATTATCTAAATGGTTTAGCATTATCCCCCACTTATGATAAATTATTTGACCAAGGCTATATAACTTTCACAGATAAAGGAGAATTAATTTGTGGAACACAATTAACTGCATATACTTGGGAAAGATTAAGAATTAATCCAAATGCAAAAAATGTATTACGAATATATCCTGAACAAAGAGAGAAATATTTAGAATATCATAGACAAAATGTGTTTCAAGATAATATAGATGATTTAATATAAAATTTGAATCACAATATTCAAAAACCCTCCTCATTTACGATAACCAAACCAATATCATATCTTTGAGTTCATTCGATACAACAAATAAAACGTTCTACACTTTTAGAATATCTAAATCAATAATTTGATATATACTAATCAATGGAAAACACTCTAATCTCTAGTAAAAAACACACATTAAAACTAACTTTTATTGAGTCGTTTCATCCTTCAAAATTGAATATCAGAGCAGACCATTGGTATTTTACATATAAATTAACTCGGTATTATATTTTTGATATCAATGAATTATGGTGTTTTTTATTGTCACTACTGCCTTTTCGGACTGACTTTGATAAAGGTCGGTCAGTTTCGTTAGAGTAATCAAAAGTAGTTTTTAGAGTGTATAGAGAAGTATTTTAGACCATTCTCAATTAGATTTAATACTGCTGCAATGTATTTTGAAGTTCTGCCCGAATTTGTTGTTCAAGTGGAGAAGGACTAATCACACGAACCGATGAACCGTAGCCCAAAATCAACATTTTTAGTTCGTAATTTACAATCAAATGCAAACGGATTCTGTATTCATTATCGTCTTCTATCAAAACTTCTTGCGTGTGATGAATCGGTTGCGATTTGATATACTTTCCTTGAAAAGGATCAAAACTCAAAATTACATCTTCTGGTTTTTGATTCAGAGCCGAAACACCAATACAATAATGATAAAATTCTTCTGGATTAAAATGTGCCTGTTCTGGAGTCATAAAAAGAGTTTCATCGGAGGGTTCTATGTCCATTATTCTATCCAAACCAAATGTTCTGACTTCATTGTATTTTCGTACCCAACCAATCAAATACCACATATTTCGGTATTCTTTGAGCAAATAAGGATGAATACTGTATGGTTTTGTGTGTGGTTCGTTGTGTTTTTGATAGAATATTTTGATGACATTTTGCTCAGAAATATGATAGATTAAATCTTTGAGTTGGTGTGTTCCTTTTCCTTTATAAATAGATTGTTCGACTTGAATAATTCGTTGTACATTTTTCTGTATTTCGGAAGTTTTGGCAATTTCCATTCCATCCAAAACTTTATCTACTGCCCCTGAAAACTCATTAAAAATAGGAAGTTCTCTAAATTCTCCCAAAAGAGATTCTACAAAAGCCATAGCCAGTTGCTCATCATCAGAAAGATTGACAGACAAAAATTTGTACTTTGTATCTGAATACGAATACCCTCTCATTTTTTTGCTGTACTCAATCGGTGCATCAAATTCATCACGCATAGCAGCCAAATCTTTTTCGATGGTAGAAGCTGATGAAACTCCAAAACGCTCACGACAAGCCTCTAACAATTCATCTTTAGTAGGAAAAGGTTTGAATTTGCTGCGTAACATTTGGTCGATGAGCAAATAACGAAAAAAAGCGAGTTTGGTAGCTGCCATGGTAACAATTACGAATTAAAAATTACGAATTATGAAATAATCAGTGTAGCTAATTACAATTTTAATTTGATGATTCATAAAAACGAAACAACTTTTATATCAAATCATAATTCTAACAAAAAACGCATTTTAAATGGACTTTGCCAAAAAAATATTATTTTTTACTCATTTACTTCTATTCCACTATCAGTCATCATTTTATTAAATCTTTTCTCTTGTTCTTCTGTTACTACTTCAGTTATTAAAAATAAATCTATATCTATTATTAACCATTCTAACCAATCTGAATTAGTATAGTTTTTTTGATAGATTTTTTCAGCTTTATCAAAATCATTAGTAGCAAGAAAAGCAGCAAAAGCACCTTGTGTAAATAGTTCTTCTGTAAATCCTTTATCAATTCCTTTTTGTGCAAGCAGAAGGGTTTCTTCTTTTTGATTTATATGCAATCCATTATTAATTGCTTTTGAATAAGCTACTTCATAATAGAATTGATTATCATCTGAAAATCCTTTTTTTGTAGAAGCAATATCAAATAAGCTAACTATTTTCATTGTAATCGGATATTTTTCTATGCTATAACCAGCTTCATCTAGTTTCTCATTGTATTGGTCTATTAATCCTAATATTTCATTCAAACTTGCATTTTCTATATCTTCTTTACTCGGTTCTACTCCTATACTTAGTAAATCAGGAGCAGCAGGAGAATACAAATTATTACTCTCAAAAGGAGACACTACAGTATTCCAAATTTTTATATTTCCATCATTATCAACAGAATATATTTTTTTATTATCATTAGAAAATATAGCTTCATTTACATTAGCTTGGTGTCCAGTAAAAGTTTTTATGAGATTGCCTTCTATATCCCAAATTTTAATAGAACGGTCGGTACTAGATGTCATGATTTGTTCTTGATTATTTGAAAACCCTCCTCCTAAAACAAAAGAGGTATGTCCTATCAAATTAGCTTTTACTTTTCCACTCCAATCACTCAAAATAGCATTATCATTTCGCCCTCCTACAAGAATTAGTTCTTTTTCTTTTGATAAATCTAAAAGATATATGTGATGAGGATATAGAGAGTTAAGACTTTTGTACATCCTTTCCGTTTCTATATTCCATATTTGAAGTGTTCCTTTTTCATCCCCAATGCCTATATACTTTGAATTTTTCGAATCAAAATTAATAGCTGATATTTTAGAACGTGTACTTATTACTAATTTTCTAGTTAAGTCATTGGTATTATATATAAACACTCTTCCTCTGCCTTCATCCGTATTATCTGCACCAATAGCAATATATTTGTTGTCATCAGAAATAGCTACTTTTCTAACAGGATTGGGAATAGTTATGGTAGCTTCTTTTTGTGTCAAATCTTTATTCCATAACTCTACCTCTTTACTTCTTAGACCTATGACTGCTTTTGTTCCATCTTTTGAGAATGTTGATGATATTACTTCTGTATCATACTGTTTCTCTCTAATTAGTTTTCCATTTTCTGTATGCAATTTCCAAGATTTATCATAAGAAGACGTGAGTAAATTATTACTTATTTTATTTTGAGATAGACCAGTAATTGTTTTTTCATGGATTTTCTTTTCTTGAAGTAAATTACCTTCATCTTGCCATATCAAGACAGTAGCATCGTGAGAAGAAGTAACCATTTTGTTGTCGATAAAATTGATTCCACTTACACGGTCTTGATGTCCTTTAAATGTTTTTATTAAGTTTCCTTTCAAATTATACTTTTGTATAGTTCCATTGAGTAAGCCAGCCAAAACATAATTCCCATCAGGAGAAAAACTAATGCTCTTTACATAATCCGTAGGCACTGTAAAAACAGGCTCACTAATATCGGATAAGTTCCATAAATTTATTCTTCTTTCAGACCAACTTCCTGTTACAAGTAAACTATCATTAGACGAAATATCAATAGTTTCTACGTGTTCTCCATAAGAAAAACAGTAATCTATTATTTCTAGGTTTTGGTCAAGAATATTTGCATCTTGAGGTGTAGATACAATTATCTTTTTGCTATCAGAAGTAATTTTTATATCTGTAATTTCTCCTTCATTTAATTCTTTTTCTTGTATTAGTTCTTTAGATTCAATATCCCATTTTCTCAAAAAAGAACCATAATCTCCAACTATCAGAGTTTTATTATCTGGCATGAAAGCTATTTTACTAATTGTATTTTCATGAGAAAAAGTGTTTATCAATTCTCCTTCTTTAGTCCAAACTGTTACGCTTTTACTACTCCCTGTTGCAAATAACTTTCCATCATCAGAGAAAGCAACTGCATTAACAGACTTATCATTCTCTGTAAGTGTTTTAACAACCTCTCCTTGACTATCTGCAGAGAATCCAGCTCCATTATCATAATTACCATGTTCTGTAATCTTCTTGATAAGTTCCCCTTTGCTATTTAGAAGATGTGCTGTTTTGTCACTGCTTGCCGTCAGTATTAGTCCTGATGGTGAAACTGCTATTTCATTTACTGAATACTTATGTCCTTTATATTTTTTCTCATAAAAAGAATGATTACGATTTATTGAAAATACAACTTCTTTAGTTGCTGGTTTTGGATTTTCTTTGTAGGCTGCTTTGGCTAGAAATAGAGCATACGTTGGGTCTTTTTCGGTTAATTGTAAGGCTGTTGATATTTTTTCACTTGATTTGGATTCTGTGTCAGCTATTTTTTGAGAAATGATAGCTTTTTCTTTTTCTTGTTCAGCTTTGTTTTCTGCTAGTTCGGCTTGAATACGTTTTGTTTCTGCAAAATTTTTAGAATTGATTGCATCTGATAGTGCTTTTCTAAGATTTTCCTCATTTGCTTTTAGTTGTATTAATGCTTCGCTCGTTTCTTGTTTGGCTTTATCGGCAGCTTTTAAGGCATTTTTAGCTCTTTTAGTTTCTTCTTCTGCCTTGATTCGATTTCGATTAGCTCTTACGTTCAATTCTTCAGCATAAACACGAAGACGATTAGAGGTATTATAAAGGTAATAGACATAGAAACTGATGCCTAGAAATGCAATAAGTGCCACAACAGCCACAGCCAAAAGTCCTCTAAGACGTTTAATTGTATTTTTTTCTTTGCGTTGTAATGCAAAAATTGCAGCATCACTTTCTTTTAAATATTCTCTTTGTAGCTCGGTTGGTTGAGGTTGTTTTTTTTCTTTGTCGGCAGACTCTAACCATTCATTTGCTAAAGCAAAACTACTTCCTCTAAGTAAATAATCTTTGTTTTTATTGCTCTGTTGCCATTGTAAAGCTTCTTTTTGCCAAACATTGTGCATTCTGACATATTCTCTGTCTGTATCTAAAGTTCTGATGACTTCACCAAACTGTTTATTAAAATCTTTGCCTACAAAATCTATCCATTGAACAGCAGCCAACGCAGTAGGAAGCGTACTTGGGTCGGTTTTTCTATGCAAAACAGTAACAAAACGTTTTCCCAGTTTTTGGGCATATTCTACTTCATCAGCACAATAAGGTGACTCAATAGCATCAGGAGAAATCACAAATAAAAAATTAGTTGCACCTTCTATTCCCCTATAAATTTCTTGTTGGAAGTCTGCCCCAGAAGCGATACTTTCTTGGTCGAACCACGTTGTTTTTCCGTTGAATTGTAACTCTTCGTTTAGCTTTCTAGCAAAATCACTATCAGTACGAGAATAGGAAACAAAAATTTCGGTTTCAAGATTTCCACTTTTGGCTTCACTTTCTAAAATAAAATTTTCGTGCAAAGGCAAAGGTTGATATTTACTTAATTTTTGTCCTCGTTTGAGCCAAACTTTTGCTTCATCTAATTTATGACCTCGTAGCAAAACAGAGGTGTTGTTATTCTGCCTTTCCCATTTTAAAGCATTGGTTAAGAATACTTTGTGTTTTCTATAATGCTCTTGATTTCGCTTGATTTCTTCTAATAATGTATCAATATCTTTTTCAAAATCAGTCTTTTCATTCTTTGAGCTAATTTCTGTAATTACATTATCTGTAAAATCAATGTATTGCAGATTTTGGATTTGAGAAGGAAATTCTTTTAAAGGAACTTCTTCAATCAGCAAAGGAATAATTCGTTTATTGAGCTTTTCAGCATACGCCAACTCAAACAGACAATATTCTGAAATAATAGAATCTTTTGTAATAAAAAATAGAAAATTATCAGCTCCTTCAATTCCTCTTTCTATAGCTTTATCAAACTCTTCTCCTTTTACAATATCTCGGTTGTGTGTCCAAGTAGTAATTAAATGTCTAGCTAGTGCCAAACGAACAGCTTCTCTTTCCTCTTTATTTTGTGAAGAATAAGAAATAAAACAGTCTGTGAATAGATTTTCGGCATTTTTACGTGACTCACAAAGAAATTCTGTATGTAGTTCGGAAGCAAGACAGGGAGCTTGTTCGCTTGTAAACTTTGTCAAAAGCCACTTTTCAGCTTCTTGTCGTTCTTTTCCTACTAAAAGCAAATGAGAATCTTTATTATGATGCTCCCAGTTGAGAGCTTTCTCTAATATTTCGGTATGTTTTCTGACATATTCTTTATTTTTTTCTACTAAATTCCAAAGTCCTTCAAAGCCTTCTTCATAATTATCAATCGGCTTGTATTCTTCTTGTGGAATATCCTTTTGCCACTCTTGACGCATATAAACCCAGTTTATTTTTCCGATATTTGGGTGAAGCTGATTCCAAACTTCTTTTGTTGTAGGTTCAATTTGAATAATCGGAATAATACGTTTGCCTCTTTTTACAGCTAAATCAATTTCTTTTCTGCAATACACCGATTTTACTGCATGAGGGGCAATAATAAAAACAAAGACATCTGCCTTTTCTATTCCTTTATCAATCTGATGTTGAAAATCTACGCCTAAAGGAATATCATTTTGGTCAAACCAAACATCATAACCTCGTTTGCATAAATCATCATGTAATTTGGCTGCAAAGGCTTTTGACTCTGCTCTTCCATAAGAAATGAAAACGTTGTTGAAGTTGGACATAGAAGAAGATAAGCAGTTTGATTTGTTTTATATAGTTTTTCACAAAATACAGATAAAATAAATAGCTTACAAAACAGAACAGAGAATAATTTATTCTGAATAAAATTTACTTCTAATCTCAATCAAAGCCTTTTCTAAATTTTCTACATTTGGAAATTCTGGTAAAGTAGAATTTTGATAGGCGTTTTCTAACTCTTCAATTTTTTGGTCTGCTTTTTTTATTAATTCTTCATACGTAAAAAAACCACTTCTAATTTTTAATAACTCTTCTCTATTTGGACGTTTTACAATGACTTCTTTTTTCTCTAAAATCTCAATCGCCATATCTAAAAGGCGAAAAGTGTGCATCATATTTTTTGCATCATAATTTTTGCCATGTTCAAGTGTATTTTCGTAGCGTGTGTCATTTCGCTTTTCTACCCATTCCCAATACTGTTTATATTCTTTACAATGCGCTGCATAGCCTTCTTTATTGAAATACAAATAAGCAACTGGTTTTTCTCCTTTCGGAATGCTACTCAAACTTACTTCATTCGAATCTATATTTTTCAGAATTCCTTTATAATAAAAGTCATTTTGTTCATTTTGATTATGATAAAAAAGCAAATACGTATTTTTGATATGATTTACTGATGAAAGCCCACAGTTTTCTTGTTTGTAATCGTTTGTTTTGAGCCATTTTTGAAGCGAAATACTACCATTATCAGCTAAGATATAACAAAAATCTAAGACCGTTTTTCGTTCTTTTGGCATTGGATTAAAAATTTTCTTCTTTAGTCCTTTTGCTTTTTTGATTTGTGTAAGGGCATAACCTGCAAACGTATCTCTACACATTTTTGATAAAATATCTTCTGATTTTATAAGGTCAAGAATCAGGTTTTTATGGAAATAATCTTTTGTGTGAAAAATTTCGATAGCAGATGGATTGTTTTTAGCTAAAAGTTCTATAAACCGTTTTATTTCATAAAAAACAACGTCATTTTTCTCATCGCTCACTTGTGGAACATACTCCAAACCATAAAACTTTTCTTTTGGTAGAATAAAAATTCCTTTGATGTCTGTATCTGAAGTTGGTAAATCTGTTCCGTAGGCTTTACTTCCTGCAAGTGCTTCTAGGAGGATTAAATTTTCTTCTTTTAGTGTTTCTAGGTTTATCATAAGTTGTAATAATGTTTTTTAAAGAATAAGGAAAATTACCCCATCAAAGCAAATAAATGTAAATTTAAGTTCAGTTTTAGATTTTCTAGTCTTTTTCTGGTGCTATTTTTTTTAGATTTGGTTTTACCATAATTTTAGACGACTATTTGGGTAGCCGAAGTAAAGGTATAACAAGAGTGCGAAATTGAGTATTTAGAATTTCATTGTATATTTGCGCTTCTAATTTTCACTACTTTAGGAAATCCTAAAAATATCATACAGGAAACTAAACTAGGATACAAACGCATAAAAAAGACAATAATAATATGAGATTGATAAAATTTACCATTCTTTTTATCTTGATAACTCAGACCGTGTTTGCTCAAAAACCGATAGCCAATGAGTTTTTAGCCATCGATAAAAAAGCATTGGAACTTCCTGACTCATTGACAAAAAATACTGATCTTATTGCAAATTATATTACTTCTAACTTTTCAACTGATAAAGACAAATCACGAGCAATATTTATTTGGGTTGCATCAAATATTGAATATGACATTGAAAATATGTTTGCAATGAACTTCTACGAAAAAAAAGAAGAAAAAATAGCAAAGCCACTTAAAACCAGAAAAGGAATTTGCGAAAATTATGCTTTATTATTTACAGATATTTGTAATAAGTCAGGTATTAAATCTTTCGTTGTTGAAGGCTATACAAAGCAAAATGGTTTTACTGACTATATCCCTCATGCTTGGAGTGCAGCACTAATTGACAGCTCATGGGTTCTTTTTGATCCAACATGGGGTTCTGGTTATGTAGATGGTGGAAAGTTTTTTAAGAGAATAAATAACGAATACTACAAAGCTAATCCAACAAGACTCATCAAATCTCACATACCTTTCGATTATTTATGGCAGTTTGTAAATTACCCAGTAACAAACCAAGAATTTTACGAAGGTAAAATAGAACAAGATAAAACTAAGCCGTTTTTTAACTTCAAGGATACAATCCAAGTTTATGAAAAACAAAATCATATTGAACAATTAGTTTCTACAGCATATCGCATAGAAAAAAATGGAGTAAAAAATTCAATGATTTTTGATAGACTTCAACATTTAAAATTAGAAATAGAGAATGACCACCGAAGAAAAATTGTAAACCTATATAATTCAGCAGTTGTTGAATATAATGATGCTATTAATGGTTTAAATGAATTTATAAATTATAGAAACAAAAAATTCACACCGAAGAAAACTGATTCTGAAATACAGAGTCTAATTGATAGTGTAGGTAATAAAATAGAAGAGGCAAGAAATAAATTAAGCCAAATTTCAAACACTGATGAAAACACAGCTAATATGATTAAGCAATTAACTAAATCAATAGATGATATTTCAAAACAACTCAATGAACAACAAGACTGGCTAACATTATATTTTAGTAAAGGCAAGTTAGGACGAAAGTCTATGTTTTATAAAGTAACTTGGTTTGGTGTTCCTTTAAATTAGAAATTATTTATCTCTTGCTCTTGACCTTATTTGGTTTTATATACACACCTAAGAAAAGCTTACCAAAAAATTCAAATAGGAGCTAAACAATAATTATCATTTAAGTTGTAGAAAAGTTCTATACAATGAAGGCATTACTTTTGCGTTTTGGTATAAAATGTATCACAGACTTCCTAGTCTGTGCAAAATATAGTATTTCCAACAGACTAGGAAGTCTGTTTTACTTATAAATTCTATCCAAATGAAAATTCCATTGTATAAATATAGTTCAAAATACGCTTTTTTGTGCGTGTTTTTGCTTACTTCTTTTTCTCTTTTTGCTCAACAAAAACCAAGTTTAGATAATCATGGTAGAGGTTTATTGTTGGAAGAAGAAACCAAAGCAAGTGAAAAAATTCAATTAAAATCTCAGCAAACAGAAGAAAGTTATCGTGGTCTGCCTTCTGCTGTTTCACTAAAACAATACTGCCCTACCCCTGGTGACCAAGGAAGTTATGGAACGTGTGTAGGTTGGACAACAGCTTATGCTGCAAGAACAATTTTAGAAGCTCGTCAATTAGATTTGCGCTCACAAGCAGAGATTGATAAACTCATTTTTTCTCCTGGATTTATTTATAAATTAGTCAAAGAAGACGAAGACCAAGATTGCACGTATGGTGCAATTATGACTGATGCACTCAAAAAAATGCAGGTTCATGGTGTTGCAAAACGAAGCAGCTTTCCAGAACAATGTGTCGATTATGTTCCTGAAAGAACTTATAAAGAAGCCGAAGATTATAAACTAAAAGATTATGTGCGTTTGTGGAATATTGGTTTTACACAAGAAGAACGAATTTTGGCACTCAAAAAAAGTCTTACAGAAGGAAACCCTGTTGTAATTGGAATGGAAGCCCCACCCTCTATTTATGATGCGAAAGAGTTTTGGAAGCCTACTGAAAAAGCAGGACAAGGTTGGGGAGGACACGCAATTTGTGTCATTGGTTTTGATGATAAAAAAGGAGAAAAAGGAGCTTTCGAAATAATGAATAGTTGGGGGACAGGCTGGGCAAATGGTGGTTTTACGTGGATAGAATACGATACATTTACTGATTTTGTGCGTTTTGCTTACGAGCTTGTTCCGTATTACAAACCAAAAAAAGAACGTCCTTTATTAGCTGGAAGTTTGCGATTTGAACTTGCTAATGGAAATAAAATTGACTTAAAAAAGAATGGTGTTGCGACTTACAAAACACCTCAACCGTTTAGTGGAGGTACAAATTTTCGTCTTTATCTTTCCAATTTTGAGCCTGCTTACGTTTATGCTTTTGCAACCGATAAAACAAAAAATGTACAAGTTGTTTTTCCTCATAAAGCCTATATAAGTCCGTTTTTGCCATACCATAATGGCGAAATTGCTTTTCCAGATGAAAAACATTATCTAACGATGGATAATGTAGCAGGAACTGATGAGTTTTGTGTTATTTACTCTCGTTATCCTTTAGATATAAATCAAATTTATCAGCAACTAGGACAACGAAAAGGAACATTAAAAGAAAGTTTAATTCAAGTTTTGGGGAATAAATTAGTTAGTCCTAATGAAGTTAATTATTCTACTAATGAAGTCAAATTTTCTACAAGTTCATTGAAGGGAACGGTTGCTTTTTTTGTGGTAGAATTAGAGCATAAATGATTATAGTTTTCAACTATCTTCAGAGACAATTATATTAACAGGATTTGAATAAGCTGTCGGTGGGGGACACCGACAACGTTAAAAACTTTATTCTCATTCAATCTTCTTTAATAATTGCTTTAAAATCTCATCATCTTCATCCAACAAATAATCCTTAATGAAAATATCTGGGATTACACCTTCTTGCTTTTTGCTACCATTGACACGCACAATATAACCCTTTGAAATATCAATAGAAATTTTTGTGTTTAGTAGTGAATATTGAAATATAGAAGCATATAAAGAAGGAAAATCGCCTGTTTCTTCGCCTACAATAGTCCCAAATTTATAATCTTGAATCTGTGCTGCTGTTACGGCTGACTGTGAGTGTGATTGTCTGTTTACCAAAACATAAACTTTTCCTTTAAATCGCTTCTTTTTAGGTTTTGGCTGATACTCTTCCTGCTCATAAGAATAAACTTCTCCATTTTCGTGAGCAAGAGCTTTTTGCCAAAAAACTTTAGTCGTATCATAATTTTTTCGTGCATGTTCTTTCACAGGTTTACTGATTTTGAGTGTAAACTCTGAGTTCCATTTGAAAGGTTTATCTGCAAAATAAGAAACCAAATAATCGCCAAATGAATCATGTCCTCCTCCATGATTTCTAAGGTCTATGATTAAATTTTTACTTTTATGCTTTTTAATCTCCACAAATGCTGAGTCGATAAAGTTCTCATAAAGTTTTTCATCTCCTGAAAAATTACCAGAATGAAGATAAGCTATATTATCAATAAATTTCAATTCTCTTGATGGATTAATGATGTCATTTCGCTTCATTTCATAGCCTTCAATCGCTTCTACTGACTTGATTGTGTATTTTTGAGTTTTCTTGTTTTCTTTTATTTCAATTTCAAAACTGTCTTGTTTTCCAAATATTTGCCAATAAAATCTTGGAAAGGTAAATAATTCTATCTTGACATTTTTAAAATAAGGACGTTCGGCTGAAATTTGTGGATATATTTTGGCTAAAATTTCGCTCATAGATTTTCCATTGATACTCAAAACTTCTGAACCAATTTTTATGTTTTCATTGTCTGACCAGTTTTTTCTGATTAGAGGTTTATTGTCTTCAAAAGCAATTTCTAATGGAAAAAGAGTGCCTCCAGCATAGACATATTCTCCATACGATTGGATAGGAAAACTAATTCCTGTATGTCCATTTTTGGCGAATGCTGCAAATTTTTGAAATAGACTGCTAGTTTCTAACAAGTCTAAAGAATCTTTTTGAACAGAGTTTTTTATAGCTAAATAGGCAGAGTCAAAGGTTTCTTTGGAAGTATAAGCATATAGATTATAATGAGCATCGTTCAAAGATTCATAAAGATAATCTAAGTCTTCCAAAACTTCTTGTTTCGAAAATTTAGAAGAAGATTGAGCAAAAGTAGAAAGAGATAAAAAGTAAAATAGAGCAATAAAATATACTGATTTCATAATTTGAGTATGGTTTTTTAAGTGGATTTTATGCAAAAATAATCAAGAGTCAATAAAGAAAATTGTAAAAAAACGAACTCTTATTTTTTGAAGGATAATACGAAACTTTTTGGATCAAATTTACTTGGTGTAGTACCTACAAATTGCCGAAAATTTTTGATAAAATGAGATTGGTCATTAAATCCAGCTTCATAACCAATAGACGTGAGAGAGTCATCTGCATTACCATAAGCAATTTTATCAACAGAATATCTAAACTGTATTATTTTGGCAAACTGTTTTGGTGTTAGTCCTGTAGCCTTTTTAAACTTCTTTTGTATCCATTTTTCAGAATAATCATATTCTTTAGTAAGGTCAGCAATATTACAATCTCCTTGTTGAGACACTATTTTTGAAGCAAGTTGCTCAATGATTTTTTTTTGAGTGTGTTTTTTATCAATTTCTGAAAAATATTTTTGAGTTAAATTAATGGTGTCTTCTAAAATAGATGTACTACCCAAATCTATACGTTTATCAAATAACTCTTGATTAGATTCACTCTGCGAAATATCATCTGTAAAGTTGCTAAAATCATTTTCTGAATGATATGAAAAACTCCAAGCGTGTAATTGAATCAAAATAACTTTAGAATGTCCTAAAAGGGTCAAGTTTACAGGTTGAGTAACTTGAGAGCATAAATAAATACCTTCAGTAAGGTTATATTTTTTCTCTTTAAATGTAACCAAAGCACCTTTACCTATCAACAAGCCAATATTAAAACAACCATTAGGCAGAATTTTCAAATCATCAATGGCTATTTTTTGATGACTATTATCCAAACGCCATAGTTTGTTTACAAAGCGAGATTCGTTTTTTAGTTCGTGTTCAGAATAGAAATCCAAAATAGTTTGTTTGTATATTTAAAAAATAGTTTATTTGTTTTGCTACAAAAATAAAACTCTAAATATTCTATCTTACAGTTTTACTTCAAACCTTCCCACCAATTTTCAAACGATTCGTTCATATTCTGAATTTCTACCTTCTCTCCGATAATTGGAGTTACTAAAGAAAATGGCTTTTCTAAATTTTGATTGAGATTCGAAACTTTTGTGAGAGGTTCATCCCAAGCGTGATTGGCTAAAGCAAACTTTGAAGAATGAACAGGAAATAACCTTTTGGCATTCAAATCTTTTGCTGCCTTCAAAACTTCTTTAGGCATCATGTGGATGTACTTCCAACTTTTATCATACTGTCCATTTTCTAAAATTACCAAATCAAAAACACCAAATTTATCACCTATTTCTTTGAAATGTGTGTCATATCCACTATCTCCACCGATATAAATCTGCATAGTAGGAGTTTTCAAAACATAAGAAGCCCAAAGAGCTTGATTACGTTTAAAACCACGTCCAGAAAAATGACGAGTAGGCGTTACATGAACTTCAAAATTATCTTCTAATTCTATTCTTGTATTCCAATCTTCCTCATGAATTTTCTCTAAGTCAAATCCCCAATGCTCAAAATGCGCTCCCACACCTAAACCACAAAATATGTTTTTGGTTTTTGGTTTCAGTTTTAAAAGTGTTTCATAATCTACATGATCCCAATGGTCGTGAGAAATGAAAAGATAATCTATTTCTGGAATATCATCAGTAGTGTAAACGTCTGTTCCTTCAAAAGCTTTTACAGTAAACGAAAAAGGAGAAGCCGAACCACTAAAAACAGGATCGACCAAAATTGTTTTTCCATCAAGCTGCATAAAATAAGAAGAATGCCCAAACCAAACTAAGATGTTTTCACTTTTATCTAAAGAATGTAAATCAATTTTGGTAGAAGGAATTTTGTCAGCAGGAGAAACACGACTTTTATCTCCAAAAGCAAACTCTTTCATTATACCAAAATAACTTGCGTCTTCACTAAGGTCAGGTGTATGATGAATATTTTGAAAAGCTCCATCCTTGTAATTAGGCGATTTTTTGATGCGTTCCAAACGCTGACCATCTGGAAGTTTTCCAAATTTGTCTTGTCTTAAAATGAGATTTGTAGCAACTGTAAGCATAATTATTAGGACTAAAAAAGTATAGAAAGTTCGTTTGAAAAATGTTTTCAATTTTTGTCTAAAGGTTTTTTGAGAATCTTTAAGTGATTTTTTTTTCATTTTTAAAAGGTTTTTAGAACGAATTAACGCAAATGACAATTTTTTGTTTCACTAAAAAGCATTTTTGATGAATTTTTAGTCATTTTTTAGCAATTTTTGAACTGCTAAAATTTCTAATCATTATAAATTATGTGTTAAATAGGTTATTTATTATGCGTTTTAGTGTAGTGACACCACCAACAAATACTACTTACAAGGTGCAGGACATTTTTCTATCATTTCCTTTGCGCTTAGAGTATCTCCTTTCAAAAGGTAATTATTATACATTTGTTGATAGGTTTCTGGAAGGTGTGGAATGACTTTTTGCATTTTATCATAATAAAAAATAGCACTATCATACTTCTTTTCATTCTGATAAAGGTTGGCTATTTGTTTCAAAAGAGCAATACTATATGGCATTTGTTGTAACCCTTTTAAATAATTTTCTTTTGCAGCTTTTGGATTTTGTAAATTTAGGTATGCATAGCCTTTGTGCATATACACCGAGTTAATGAAATAATCAGAAGGTACAAAATAACTATTTATTTGGTCGGATAAAGGTAAAACAGCCTTAAAATTTCGGCTTTGATTATTGATAAGTAAATCAATCGTTTTGGCTTTGTCTCGGTTCTGAACGAAGGAAACATAAAAACAAATTCCCAAAACAAATAAACTTGAATAGGCTAAATAAGAAGGAATTGTTTGGATAGAAGGCAGAATAATTTGAGGTTTTTGAGCTATTTTTTGGCTATTTTTCTTCTTCTGTTTTTTAGTTGGTTTAGGAGTTTCTACGATTATTTTTTCTTCTTGTTTTATTTCTGAAATCTCTTCTTTTTGATTTGAATTTTTATGAAATAATTTTCTATCATCTTTCAAAATAATTCCAATGCTGGTAGCCAAAATCAGTGTATGAACAATTCGTTCTTTTGGAAAAGAAAAAACAGAATCAATCAAAAAAGCAAAAACAACAAGTACCAAAATAGATTTGTGTTTGATTCCTATATAAATCAAATATCCCATCAAAAAAAGATATAATAAAAGTGTAAGCAGTCCACTTTCAGCAGCTATCCATAAATAATCATTGTGAGGACGCTGTGCATTAACTTCATTTTTTTCACTTCTAAGTCCTTCCAAGCTATATTTAGGAATTTGGTATTTCCAATTTTGAAAACCTACTCCTAAAATGGGGTTTTCTTTTATCATCGAAAGTGTTTTTTCCCACATCAAAAGACGTTCGGCTTGGCTATCAGTTTGTGTTAAATCTCTCCAACTTTTTTCCTTTGAATTTTGGTTAAAATTATTAGGATTTAGGATAGAATATTGATAAAAAGTAAATCCTCCAACACTTCCCAAAACCAAAACAGTTAGAGCTACATACAGAAAGCGAAGATTGAGTAAGAAATAAAGCACATAAAAAAGACCTATAAAAGCTGTTGCAACGTAAGCACTACGAGTTTGGGAAAGATAAATTCCTGTTAGAATGATTATTATTCCTGCCAAATAAAAAAGGACATTTATAAAGTTATTTTCTTCTTTACTTTTTATAGAGTATTGAAAACCCAAAAGCCCAAAAGGAAGTCCTAAGACCAAATAAGAACCAAAAAGATTTCGATTGACCAAAAAACCACAAGGAGCAACTCCATCAGCACAATTTTCTAAAACTCCCATCACTTGCAAAATTCCTATTCCTGCTAGAATAACAGCTTGAATAGAAATAATTTTGGCAAGCAATAGTAATAGTTTCTCTTCTTTTTTGATAAAATGGATAGAAAAAATAATAGAAAAAAAGGAATTTATAAGACGTACAATTTCAGAAACTCCTTCAAGTTGGAAAGGTGCATATAAAAAATGAACAAGTAGATAACTCAAAATTCCGATGGCTGCATATCCCAAAAAAGAAAAAATACCTATTTTTTTGAAGATAGAAAAAGGAATTTCTTTAAAACTAAGAGCCAAAATCAAAAAATTGGCAGCACTCCAAATTGCAGTTCTGAAAAGTACAGAATCAATTTGAGTTTGTCCATTTTTAGCAAATAAAAAAGGAAGAAGAGCAAGACTAGTAAGCCAAAGCCATTTAGAAGCATTCATTTAGTAGCAATTACGAATTAAAAATTACGGATTTAGACACTTGACTACCAAATAGTTAAACTTAAAAATAGTAATTGGTTTGATTTCTATTCTTTTGACAAAAAAGAAAAATGTCTTATTATAATTTATCTTTCAAATGTATTGATTTTTTGAGAGATAAAAAAAGACATTCACTTAGTTAAAAGTAAATGTCTTTCTTTTGAGTAGAAAAATGAATTAATTTGCTCCTCCTGGTCTTTCTATACGTGTTTTGAAAGCATTAGAAATATCTCCATTTCCTAAAATTAGTTTGGTTTCGACATCTACAAAGCTACTTTGTCCAAAACGAACAGCAAAACTATACGATAGACGTGTTTTGTCTTCACTAAGTGTTATCTGACTTGGATTTTTGATTACAGGAGCAGGTCGGTCGCCATTGCTAAATATCGCTTGCAATTCCACACTAAGCTGTGAAGGGTCTATTCTATCGTAGGTATCTTCAATATAAATTTCTACTGTAAAAAGAGTTCCATTAGGTTCTCCAAAACCCAAAGGTACACCATTTAATGAATCAAATTGAGGCGAATTATTTCCTACAATTTCGGGAGGCGTAATTCCTTCCCCTTTTACACCAAAACTAAAAACAGGAAAAGCAGGGTCATTGGTAGAAAAGCTAATTTTTCCTATTGTTTCTCCTCCTAATTGGGGAGAAAAAGTAACAGAAAAATTAAGCGTTTCTCTAGGAAATAATGCAAGTGTATCTCTTTCTAGTTTTACAAAAAAATCTTGATTATCACTTGTAATAGCACTAAAACGAAGCATTTGATTACTAGAGTTAGTAAGTGTATAATTTCTAGTTACAGAATCTTTGATAACTCGCAATGTTCCATATTCGATGACTGTACTTTGGTCTTGAATAGTCACTCCTCCCTGTGCTACTTTTACAGAGTTTGGAGGTATAGATTCTAAATCTGTTAGCATGCATGATGTAAACACAGATACAGAGAATAGAATATAAATTAGGTTTTTTATATTTTTCATAAAAGTTCATTTTTTACATAAATAGTATTAATTGTCGTAGTTCCATAAACTACATAACCTAATTCTTTCATTAGATTATCAAATTTTTCTTTATAAATATAACCTTCAGTATAACTGTATGTTTCTACACAAATTAATTTGGGTGTGGTTTGAAATTGCTTTAAAGATTCTAAAATCTGATAATCCCAACCCTCTACATCTAATGAGAGAAAATCTGGAAACATACCGTTATTATATTTTTCAAGAATAGATATTAATGTTTTCACTTCTACTTCAATTACTTTTTCTATATGTGCAGAACCTTGCTCTTCATACCTTTTAGCTTCTTCTTCTGAAAAAGTATTTAGTGTAGCCGAATTCATTGAGTAATAAGAAAGAACAGACGCTTCATTACCAACACCAATATTTAAATTTGTGTCTTCAGGACGATATTTCATAAACTTTTCAAATCCATCAGGGTTAGGTTCGATAATTATCCCTCTTGCCCCTTTTTCATAAAAAAGTGCTGTATTACTTATTTTGTAAGGATGATATGCACCAATATCAATATAAGAAGGCTTATCTATTTGACGAGCAGTAAAGAAAAAATCTATAATTAAATCTTCTCCAGATTGTGAGTAACTCACTTTTTGATGAGGTTCTTTTTCAGAGAGTTTGGTTTTTTTGAAAAACATGTAGTAAGGTTTGTAGAATGAAACGACAAAGTTCTACTATTCTATTGATAATAGAAAATTAAAGGGCAAAAAATAAGCCTATATGATTTATTTTCTATCCTTTTTATGATTTACTGGTTTTAGACCCTGAAACTCTGCTCATTTCATAGTTTTATTAAGGGAATAACTCTAAACGATGAACTATTATTTTGAAAGAAAAACTAACAAATGTTATTTCTAATGTGTTAAATCAAAAATAAATCAAATTAAAGCCTCCAAACACCTTATTTTAAAAAATAGTATGTATTTTGGCTTAATTTTTTAGACTAATTTATTTAAGTTCGCAATAAGATAAAATAAAAATAAGAGTACTAGAAAGCGTAATATCTATAACATTGTCTTTATTCGCTTTAATTTAAGTTATCCAACCTTACTAATTTATACATGAAAACATACCTTCAAAATATATATACTGAACAAAGTGAGAGAACACTTTTTCAACAAGCCAAGCAATCTATAAGTAATAAAATTAAATCTACTGTTAAATTCGGCTATTTAAGTGCTTTTGCACTTCTTGTCTTGTCTTCTTGCAATCAAAATCAAACTACTGCTGAAGCACAAGAATTAGATTCTAATCAAGTTCCGATGGAAATGGTGGCTCAAAATGTAGCTCTACAATACCCAAGTCTGACTACATTAGATGATCCAGATGAGGATAGCGAAGAAAAAAATCGTTTTTTACTTACTCTATTGGTACAAGCTCTTACTCAACAACATTATCAACCTTTGGCTTTAGATGATGATTTTGCTGCCAAAACATTTGATTTGTTTTTGAAGCGAATGGATAATAATAAACGTTATTTTACACAAGAAGACTTTAAGAAAATTGAAGCGCAAAAAAATCTGATTGATGACCAAGCGATGCAAGGAGATTATACTTTCTTCAATACTGCTTATGAGATTTTCGAAAAACGACTAAAAGAGTCAGAAGAAATAAGTACTGAAGTTTTGAAAACTCCTTTTGATTTTACTAAAAATGAAACTATCGAATTAGATGGCGATAAAGCAAACTATGCAAAAGATGAGACTCAGCAAAAAGAAGTTTGGCGTAAACTTTTGAAATATCAAGTAATGGTTCGATTAGATGATTTGCTTCAAGCAGAGGAGAAAAAAGAAAAAGATGAAAAAGGCTATAAAGCAAAATCAATAACTGAATTAGAAAAAGATGCTCGTGAGCGTGTACAAAAAAATCAAGATGAGTTTTTCAAACGTATGTATCGTCTAAGCAAAAAAGATTGGAGAAACCTGTATCTAAATAGCATTACAAGTGCTTACGACCCACATACAGAATATTATCCACCAAAAGACAAAGAAAATTTTGATATTCAATTTTCGGGTCAGTTTGAGGGAATTGGAGCAACTCTGCAAGAACGTGAAGGAGAAATAAAAGTAATGAATATTGTTCCAGGTAGTGCATCTTGGAAACAAGGAGAACTCAAAGAAGGAGATATTATTCAAAAGGTAGCACAAGGAGATGACGAACCTGTTTCGATTATTGATATGCCTTTAGATGATGCTGTTCAACTTATTCGTGGTAAAAAAGGTTCAGAAGTTCGTCTGACAGTCAAAAAGGTAGATGGAATAATAAAAGTAATTCCAATTATTCGTGATGTTGTTGTTTTGGCTGAAACGTATGCAAAATCTGTTGTTTTAGAACCTCAAAAAGGGAAAAAAATAGGGTATATAAAACTTCCTTCCTTTTACTCTAACTTTCAAGACAAAAATGGTCGTACTTCTTCTAGAGATATGAAAGAAGAACTCATCAAACTCAATGATGAAAATGTAGAAAGTTTGATTTTAGATTTGAGAAATAATGGTGGTGGTTCTTTGGGCGATGTTATTGATATTGTTGGTTTGTTTATCGAAACTGGTCCTGTCGTTCAAGTAAAAGCTCGTGGAAGTTTGCCTCAAGTCTATAAAGATAATGACAAAGAAGTAGTTTTTGATAAGCCTTTGATTGTCCTTGTCAATGAATTTAGTGCTTCGGCTTCTGAAATTTTTGCTGCTGCCGTACAAGATTACAATCGTGGTATTGTGGTTGGAAGCCCTACTTTTGGAAAAGGTTCGGTGCAAAACTTCCTTGATTTGGATAGAGTATTGGGACAAGAATACGATAATATAAAGCCTTTAGGTGCTTTAAAACTGACTATTCAGAAATATTATCGTATCAATGGAGGTGCTACACAGCTCAAAGGAGTAGTTCCAGATATTATACTTCCAGATATGTATTCGTATATAGATTTTGGCGAAGAACAAGAACCGTATGCTTTGAAATGGGATGAAGTAAAGAAAGCAAAATACCAAGAATGGACACCTAAATACAAATTAGATAAAGTTCAGAAAGATACAGACAAACGAGTTTCGAAAAATGCTACTTTCTCTTCTATTGATGAAAATGCTAAACGACTAAACAAACGTAGAAATGAAACTCTTTATTCACTCAATTTAGAAGAATACAGAGCTTTACAACGTACCTTAGAAGAAGAATCTAAGAAATACGAAAACTTAGCAAAAGCAGATGAAACACTCAAAATAATTGCTTTAAAGAAAGATTTGGCTGAAAATAAAGCTGATACTGTAAAACAAGCTAGTTTTGAGAAATTTGGAAAAGAACTCAAACAGGATGTTCACTTGCAAGAAGCTATTCGTATTATGAATCAAGTACAATAAATAAAATTATTTTTGTTGGTTCGGCTACGCTAAAATACCAACAAAGGCTACTAGTACAGACTTCCTAGTCTGTTCCTAAAAAACAAAAAAGAGTTTGAAAAAAAATTCAAACTCTTTTTTTATGGGCAACATAAAAAGTAGCTATCTTATCCAATTTTCTCCATATAATCTTGCAAATACACTTCATCAATAAGTGTATAGACTAAATTTCCTTTATTCGAAACTTGCAATTCCATCGCACCAGCATCAGAAAGAGAATCCAAAAGTTCTTTTGTTTCATCAATCGGTGTATTGGTTTGTAGTGCAACTTGTGTAGGAGTGAGTTGTCCATGATTTTGAACAGCTAAGTACAAAATATCTAACTGTTTCTTTTGGAAAAGCTCTTTTTTCTCTTTTTTATGAAGACGAAGTGTATTATAAGTAGCAGCCGTAGCAATACCTCCAGCACTCAATACACCTACAACTAAATCCCAATCTCCTGTACCAATAAGTTCAGAAAATACTGCAATACTAACAAAAGAAGAAATGCCTCCAGTAATAGCAGAAGCAACTTTGAAAAATTTATTTTTGAAACCCATAACCGTAATTTTTAGAGTAGAAAGAAGTAAAATGTGATAATTAAGATACGGTTAATTTTTCGAATAAGATATGAGAAAGTTGTTTTTTAAACGTTTTTAATGGATTTTCTTCAAATACTTCTCTAAAGAATGCCTATCAGTTAGTTTGTAAATCAATTCTTTTTCTTCTGAAAAGCTAGGAATGAGTATGTTTTTTGCAACCAAATATTCTAAAAGTCCTTTTGTTTCGCTTTCTGAAAAAGCAGTTTTTGATAGAATTTGATGTAAAGAAATAGAGCTATTATTTTCTTCATTTTGTGTAAATAAATTCAAAATTTCCAGTTGTTTTTTGTAGAATCGTTTGCGTTCTTTTCTTTTATCAAATCCTTTAACTACAAAAAGAGCCGAAAGTGCCATTGTACTATAAAATGCCACATCAATCCACAATTTCAAATCTGTATAGCCAAAAGTTTGACCATAGCTTGTATAGTACAGAGATGTTACTCCACAAATAGCAATAACCATCCAAAGAATAGCAATAAAAACAGTCTTGAAATTTAATGTTTGAAGTTGCATAATTGGTAGAGTTTTATTTGAATAAAAATAGCATCAACTCAATAAATATACACTTTTTAGTGCTAATTACGAAATTGTAATTTCGGAAAAGGCGTGCCTTTTCCCTACAAATAATTTTATTTTTTTTGATAAAGTTTCCACCAAGGCGTATTCGGACTGTCGTGGTGTTCGTAGTGATAACCAAAAAAATAACACGAAATAAATGCCCAAACGTGGTTTTTATCCTGACTTCTAGAATGGTGTTTGTTGTCTGGTGCGTGCCGATGAGGTAAATACGTTCCAAAATAAAAAAGTTGAAACGTTGCTACCACAGAAGGAATCATCCAATAAAAAATAACATTTTCTATCGGAAAAATGAGTTTCAAAATATTATAAGTAATTGCCATCAAAACAATCTGAATAATGGTAATGTAGTTTTTGGCAAAATTAAAATACCAAATCCAAAAGTTTCCATGATGAAAATCTGGGTCTTTGTCCGTCGCTACAAAACGATGATGTTCGTGGTGTTTTTTTAATAATCTTGGGTAATAATTGAAGGCAAAAAGTCCTGTTGCAATCGTTCCGATGGTATTATTTACTTTTGTGTTTTTCGAAACGGTGTGGTGCATTGCATCGTGTGCCGTAATGAAAATCCCTGTATAAAGATGAGTTTGAACAAGAAAAAACAGATAGGTAAGAGGGTTATACCAGTTTATTTCATAGACACTCAGCAAAAAACCAAGGCTAAGAAGCCAAAGCGTAATAACTGTAATTCCGATATATGTTCCTTTTTGATTCATTTTTTTGAATGACTACTATAACTTATTGGTAAATGATTTATATGATTCTTATGATGAATGAAGATAAATACGAACTTCTTTTTTTCGAAAATGCTGTAACTGATTGGTTAAGGATTTATAGGATTAGTAGGATTTTGAATACAGATTAATACGAACTTCTTTTTTCTTAATTGAATAAGTTTTTGAGTTTGTAGAGAAAGGTTTGTTTATTTTGAGTCTTTTTTTCAGTTTTTATGAATTTAGAACCTTCTTTTGGTTTGGTGTCAAACTTTTGCCCATTTATTTCACCTCTAGTTATATTCTTAATAATCTTCAAGATTTTCTTTTCAGTGCCTTCTTCTACATCTCCTTCTAATTGAATATATCCAATTTTTATCTTAGACAACTCTTTAGGCAATCTTATAGTATCTCTAAATTGTAAACTCAAGGCATGAATACTTTGAAACTCTAGTATTTCTGAAGGGAAATTTCCGATATTTCCATAAAACAAAGTACTCCACCCTTCATTTCTCTTTGGTAATTGCGTTATTTCTTTCCTCTTTCGAATAATACTCCATTCTATAACAGGACGTAAGGACAAATCAGTTGCATTCTGTTCTAATCCAAAAAAACCTGCTAAAAATTCTTTTGGTATATCTATGCTTTCTATCCCTCCTAGAACTCTATGAATAAAAGGAACATTTACGATTTGAGGAGGCAAGTCGTCAATACCAGATAAACCCATTTCAAATAAATCTTTTTTATATCCATTTTGATAATATGGAAAGAAACGAACAATCCAACCATCTAATATTGTAGGACTGCCATATTCATTAAGAGTATGCTGTTTAAACATATTCATCCAGAACTGTTTATTCCTTTTTCCATTTACAGTTTCTTTTATCTCCTCAAGAATAGGTAATAGTTCATTTATCCACCAATCAAGCTCATAAATAGCTATTTTTTTAGATTTATCAATTACCTTTTGCCAGTCTTCTGTTGTTCCCTCTAATGTAATTTGGGGAATTCCACAAATACAAGTTACAAATGTATATTCAAAATAAGGCTGAAACGCATTCAAAACCGTAATCTGACTTACAATTTTTTCAGTGAGTGAAGTCGTGCTAAAATCTGCTGTCAAGTTATTTATCAAATCCTCTCCTACGTGTTTGGCTACTTCGCCATTCATTTCATCAATAGACTTTTCCCATTCTGCTTTTAAAATTGTCTTGTTTGGATTTAATAAATTATCATTTTGGATTACCAATTCCTTTTTTCCTTCAAAATCAACAAACAAATGACGGAGTTTTTCAGCATTTACTTCTACATGCTTCGAAAAACCTTGACAAATCAATAACCAAATCATATCAGGCGACAAAACAAAAGGACGATGTTCGGCATACGCCACCTGCATTCCCTTCAAAAAAGAGTGCGTTCCAAAACTGACAAACTCTTTTCCATCAGCAGAACCAATAATTGTTTCTTCTGAAAACTGCTTACTAATCTGCTCAAAAGAAATTTCTTTTAATGGCTTTTTAGCTCGTTTTAGTTTTTCTACTTCGAAGGTTATGGAGGCTTTTTGATTCATTTTGAAATACTGTAACTGATTAGCGAGTGATTTATATGATTTTTATGATGAAAGGCAGGATGAATACAAATTTCTTTTTTTGCTTTAATTCATTAGATTGTCTGACACTTTGAAGTGTCTGACAAATAAATCTAACTCTGTTTTATCTCTTCAAAATTTACATATTCGCCTATATTATCAAAATCATATTTTTTTCCTTCTTGATTGGAGTGAATATTTTTTGTTGGAGGAGTTTCAATTCTAATTTCTCCTTCTGGACGAATATCATTTTGTGTTTCGTACTGTTTTTGTGCTTGTTTTTGGACTTTTCGCAATAAAATTTTAGCCAAAAACTGCATTATTTTGCCAGAAAAGGCATATAATACATAAAGAATAATAGCCGAAATAATAAAAAACTTCAACATGATAAATAGTGATTAACGTTTAATTAGTAGTGATAAATGGAATTGCAAAAATACGAATGAAGTATCGAATTTATAAATACATTACTTTAAAAGCCTGAAAATAAGTATTTTGTTTTGAAAATTAATATTCCTTCTAACTCAATATCTTTTTGCAATAATCCATAATTTGCTTTGTTGCACCTGTATTCTGAATTACGTATTCTCGTGTGATTTCGTTAATCTGTTCTCTAAAATAATCGTCTTTAAAAAGTTTTTTTAATAAAGTTTCTAATTCATTTTGATTCGAAACAGAAAAAGCTCCTTTTTTTTCTAACAAATCAATCGCCTCTTGAAATTTTTGATAATTTTTATTTCCAAAAATAATAGGCATTCCAAAAGTTGCAGCTTCTAAAATATTATGCAAACCTTTTCCGAATGCGCCACCAATATATGCCACATCGCCATAACTATAAATGGAAGACAAAAGTCCGATATTATCAATAAGCAACAAATCAGCTTTTTGCAATTTTTCAATGCTTTTTTTATCATTCAAATCTATTTTTGAATAACGTTCTATTTTAAGATAATCAAATGCTTTTTCTATCTTTTGAAGGTCAGATTCTCCAATATTATGCGAAGCAATGACCAATTTTATTTTTTCATTTTCTATATCAGAATTTTCAATCACATTTTTAAAAGCAGGTGCAATTATTTCAATATCTTCTTTCCACGAACTTCCGACAACTAAAAGTTTATTTTGTCCAATAAATTTTTCTAAAATGGGTAATTCTTTCCGTTGAGAAACAATCATTGCTACTCTATCAAAACGAGTATCACCCGAAACTCTTGCATTTTTGATATTTATACGACTCAATAAATCTTTTGAATGCTTATTTTGTACAAAAAAATATGTAAAACGCTCTAGCATTTTTGTAGAAAAATTACTTTTGTTTTGATTTTTTCCGTTAAAAAAATGTTGGTCATCCCTAAAAATCGTAGAAACTGAAAGAAGAGGAATATTACGTTTTGAAGTTTCTTCAATGAAATGATGCCAAAATTCATACTTTATAAAAAAGACAATTTTTGGTTTTGTTGTTTCAATAAAAAACTTAGCATTTTGTTGTGTATCCATTGGCAGATACATAATTACATCAGCTTTGTCATAGTTTTTACGGATTTCGTAACCACTTGGAGAAAAGAAAGTCAATAGAATTTTATAATGAGGATATTGTTCTTTGAAGGCTTCTATAATAGGTCTTCCTTGTTCGAATTCACCCAAAGAAGCACAATGAAACCACGCCACAGGCTGCTTAATTTTTTCAAACTTGGTTTGCAGTTCTGTTTTCCAATTTTTTCGTCCTTCTCTAAATAAATTTGCCTTTTCGTGAAAGGGTGCAGCTATTTTTATTCCCTGCCAATACCCCCACAGAGAAGCATCATAAAGCCAACTTTTCATTTATTTTAAATTCTAAACCCTAAGAGTTTTAGTTAATTGTTGTCCACAAAATTACAAAAAACCAAACAGGAGAAAAGAGTAAAATTTGACTTATTAGACTTAATACAAAAAACTTTAATAGGCTAGTAAGAGTAACATTACTATTTTCTGTCTTCCTTATTTTGGCTTGAAGCACTGTTTTTTCTAAATTCATTAATTCCTCTTTTTCCATATTCAAATCAAGTAGGTTTTTATTTTTTAATCCTTCTACAAATCCTTCCCAAACTCGTTTTGGATACAGCCACAAACTATATCCCATTGCAAAAAATACAAATAAACAAATAGGAAAAATTTTGTAAAAACCCACCCCCATTTCATATCCTGCTACAAAAGATTCTCCTTTCCAGCTTGTATCACAATCACACAAAACATGTTCTATATCATGAATATGGACTACTTTTCTTCGCCATGTTGGATTATAAATAGTAAACTTAACAAAACCCAAATTTATAGGAAGTAAATTATCATTTGCCCCTCCATCTAAAGGAATTGTGTTTTTTACATAAAAATCCTGTAAAAGTTGATAGATTGTCATTCTGCTTTTTGTTTTATACTTTCAAAAAACTTTCAATTCCTGTTATCAGTTCTGGAATTGCTTCTAAATTAAGTGTATGTCCTTTTTTTGGTAACAATTTAAGACTTGCATTTGGAAGCGCATCAACAATATTTTGTCCCATTTGAGGAGTTGTCAGAATATCTTGCGAACCATGAATTACTTTTACTTGAACAGTTACAGATTTTAATTCCTCTCTATAATCACTACTATTTTCAGTTGCATCCATTAGTTTCATCAATGAATCTGAACTAATTTTATTGAGTAATCGTGCATTCTGAATATCTTGAATGGGAATAAGTGGACTAAAAAAATAATCTTGCCCCAAAACAGCAGGCAACATCACATCAAGCATTAGCTCATAACCACCCACCAAAAGCGCACGTCTCCAACTTGTTCCGATAAAATCAAAATACGGAGTTCGGTTTGCAAAGGTAGAAAGCAAAACGGCTTTTTCAATGTTTTTAGGATAATTTACCAAAAGTCGCATCGCAATAGCACCACCATACGAAATACTGACAGGAACAATACGTTTTGCATTTACTTTTTCCAAAACTTGATTGACATCGGCTGCATGTTGTTCAAAACTTCTGTACTCACCTTTTTGGTCAGATTGTCCTTGAAAAATTTGGTCTATTAATACAATATTAAACTGATTTTTTAAAACTTGTACAATCGGAAACCAAGAAAGTGTCGATTGAGAAAGACCATTCAAAAAAACAAGTGTGTATTTAGATTCATCAATAAAATAATGTTCGTAATAAATAGAAAGACCGTCTGGGAGTTTTAATTTCATTGTTTTTAGTTATGTGTCGTTGGTGAGGTCACCAACCTTTAGGTTTGTAGTAGATAAAATAGATGTAATTTCTTATCTTGTATTTAAGAATTCATCTAGCAGATAGAGAACCTATATCCACGGCAAGATTTTGAAATCTATATCCTGAATCAGCCTCTATCTGCTTTTATTCAATCTCAAACTCAAATAGTTTTCGGAGTATTTTTATTGACCTAAAAATAAACTCATTAGATAAGGTTTTAAGTCTGATTGAATACGATGAATCACTTTAAATTAGTCACCCTAAATTAACTTTTTTATGCCAACTTACCAAAATTTTATAGGTATTGATGTGAGTAAAAACCATTTAGATATAGCTCTTTTTCAAGAAGGCAAACCCATCAAATACAAACATATTGTGAATAATTTAGAAAGTATAACTTCTTACCTTTCTTCTTTTCAAGACAAGCATGAAATTAAAGAAAGTTTGTTTTGTATGGAACATACAGGTGTTTACATTAACTGGCTTTTGGTTGCTTTTAGTGATTTTAAGTGTTCTATTTGGGTAGAAAATGCTCTTCAAGTAAAGCGTTCTGGAGGAGCTAATAGAGGTAAAAATGATAAAGTTGATGCTGGGCGTATTGCTACTTATGCGTTTCGTTTTCAAGACAAAGCAAATCTATATTGTCCACCCAGTGAACAGCTAGAAGACTTAAAAACACTTCAAAAACTACGTAAAACGCTAGTCAATCATAAACAAGAGTTAGAAACGTATGTCAATGAACAAAGTCAATTTAGTAAATCTTCTACTCAAAAACTGCTTGAAGAAAACTCTAAAGCTACTTTAGAGCATTTGACACAAAGGATAAAAGAGCTTGAAGAAGAAATGAACCAAATTATAAAAAACGACCCACATCTTAAAGAACTCTATCAATTAGCTACTTCCGTGACAGGAGTAGGAAAAGTAACTGCTATTCAGTTATTAGTAGCTACTGATGGATTTACTAAGTTTGATACAGCTAAACAATTAGCTTGTTATTGTGGTGTTGTTCCCTTTGAAAATTCTTCTGGAAAATTCAAAGGAAAAGCTAGAGTTTCAAAAATGGCTAATAAGCAACTTAAAACGGCTCTACATATGTGTGCTTTATCAGCTTTACAAGTGGAAGGAGAATTAAGAGCTTATTATTTAAGAAAAGTAGCAGAAGGTAAGAATAAAATGAGTGTCATTAATGCCTTGCGAAATAAAATTATTCAACGCATTTTCGCTTGTGTAAAAAACAAAGTTTTATACGATAGAAATGGAATAAATTTTAACAATTTTTCTAAAGGTTAGACTTGGTTTTACCATAGTTTTCAACGGCGATAGTTTAATTACATAATAAAAAATGAATTGTATTTCATTCGTAATTCGTAATTGAAAATTCGTAATTAATTTTCCATTTTACCAAAAAAATAATTTCCTGTGGCATTTTTATCATTCGAAAGATAAAACTCTCTAAAACAAAAAATTACTTCCAAGTGAGAAAGATAACCATCATTATTTGCATCCATCCTTGAAAATGCTTCTTCTGCATATTCTTGACTTTGTTTGCAAAGTTTGTAAAAATGCGTAAACTCTTTCTTATCCCAACGTTTATCTTTATCTAAATCTATCAAATGAAACAAACTTTCGATAAATGGGTAAACATAACGCTGATAAGAAGCAGAGTCTGCAATCAAAACTTCGTGTACTTCTACAAACTCTTCTAAACTGATTTTTCCATCTCCATTTTCGTCGGCTGCATCGATGAGCTGCTTCCAAAAACGATGAAACATTTGTTGCAAACGCTTTTGATGTGCTTGTTCGTTTTCATCTTCCGAAACAGCCAAATTATCAACAATTTGGTCTAATTCTTTGGGTTCGATAAAACCATCTTCATTTCTATCAAAGAAATGGAATAAATGAGTCATTTTCTTTTTTTGGAAGTTAGTAAGCATAATTTTGGTAGGTTTAATGTTGTTGGTAAGTACACCATAGCCGTAAGGTTATTAATAAATTTTGATTTTTACTCCGTTAGGAGTTTTATCTTGGTAGTAAAAACAACGAAATTATACCTCATTTACTCCGTAGGAGTTTGATATTGGTAGCATTTTTTATTCAATACTATTGAAATGCTACCAATATGTAGTTCCTAACAGAACAGAATACAATTTCTACTTTTTATTTTTCTACCAATATAAAGTTCCTACAGAACAGAAAGACAAATAAACTTTTAATCTTACGGCTATGGTAAGTACACCAACAACGACATAGAAAATAGAACTTCTATAAAACACCTCAATTTACTAATTATTTTACTTTTTTTACCCACATTACAAATTTCTGCATTTCTTCGGTTTCCATGAGTTTTTCTTTGGTATTGTAGGTTTCACCTAGCGTTTTTTCGTCCCAAAATTTATGAATAGTGGAGTGGCATTGTCTGCATACTCTGATTCCTCGTTTTTTCATTTCTTCTTTTCCAAATTTCCTTAGAAAATTCTTTCTTCGGTGCATTTTTCTAGGAATCAAATGATGAAAGCCGAGTCTTTTTTCTCGCTCACACAAGGCACATTTTTCTACTTCTTCGTTTTGTTCTAAGTTTGGGTATTTTGAATAATCTATTTCGTAATCGTTCATTTTTTATAAAGTTTGAGTGATTGTTTTTATAGCAACGTTTATTTTTTGTTTGAGGTTCTTTTTCGCTTATTTTTGTACAACTGGTTCAAGCGTCGACGCTTGAACCAGTTGTACAAAAACAACAACAAATATCTATTTTTACTATGGCAACTACTCCAACTTCTGAAAACTCTATCAATCATTTACAAAACAAAAAAATACTTTTGGGTGTCTGTGGAAGTATTTCGGCTTACAAATCAGCTCTTTTGGTACGCTTGTTAGTCAAACAAGGCTGTGAGGTACAAGTTATTATGACAAAATCAGCATCTGATTTTATTACGCCTCTTACTTTGGCTACACTTTCAAAAAAGCCTGTTTTGATTGATTTTATAAAAAATAAAGAAGGAGTTTGGAATAATCATGTCGATTTGGGACTTTGGGCAGATGCTTTTATTATTGCTCCTGCTTCTGAAAATACGATTGCAAAATTAGCGAATGGACTTTGTGATAATTTGCTTTCTGCTACTTATTTATCAGCTCGTTGTCCTGTTTTTGTTGCTCCTGCAATGGATTTGGATATGTATCAGCACCCTTCAACATTGAGAAATTTGGACTATCTAAAAAGTTATGGAAATATTCTAATTGAAGCGACACATGGCGAACTTGCTAGTGGACTCATAGGACAAGGAAGGTTAGAAGAACCTGAGAATATTATTACATTTTTGAATGTTTTTTTTGAGAATTATGAAGAAAAAGAAGCCATTACAAAAGAAATTGAACCTCCCTATTTACCACTAAAAGGAAAAAAACTAACCCTTACAGCAGGTGCAACTCGTGAAGCTATTGACCCAGTTCGTTATCTGAGTAATCATTCTTCTGGAAAAATGGGTTATGCTATTGCAACAGAAGCTCAAAAATTAGGTGCAGAAGTTACGCTTATTTCTACTTCTAGCCTTGAAAGCCCTAAAGATATAAACGTTGTAAAAATTGCTTCGGCTGATGAAATGCTCTTGGCTGTCGAAACGGTTTTTCAAGAAACTGATATTTTTATTTTTGCTGCTGCCGTTGCTGATTATCGTCCTTTGGAAGTTGCTACTCAAAAAATAAAAAAGGAAGAAGGCGTTGATAAAATGGTAATAGAGCTTACCAAAAATCCAGATATTGCTGCCACCATTGGTGCAAAAAAACAAAGTAGTCAGTTTTTGGTAGGATTTGCTCTTGAAACAAATAACGAACTAGAAAATGCTCAATCCAAACTCAAAAAGAAAAATTTGGATATGATTGTTCTTAATTCTCTACAAGAAAAAGGAGCAGGTTTTGGATACGACACCAACAAAATAAGCATCATTGATACAAAAGGAAAAACTGATTTTGAGCTAAAATCAAAAATCGAAGTAGCACAAGATATTCTAAAAACGATTATTGAAAAATTAGATTTAAGAAAAAATCCTGTTTTAGATAAAATAGAGGAAGAAGTAAAAGAAGAAATCAAAAAACCGATTGCTCACAAGAAATTTGAAATCAATAAAGAAGAGGAGTTTTAGTCTAATTCTAGTAAAAAAAAGATTATTCATTTTTTAATAAAAAAACATGGCAGATTACGACAATTTTTATACAACAGAAAACTTATTTGGAGAACCTTATACAGAGTTGATTGAGTTTTTTAAAAACTATGAAAGTAAAGGTAAATTAATTGATGTAGGATGTGGACAAGGCAGAGATGCAATTCCCTTAGCTAAATTGGGTTATGATGTTACTGGAATTGATAATTCAAGAATTGGAATTGACCAAATGTTGAATAACAATGAAAAATTAAACTTGACAGGTTTTGTTGCTGATATTTACAAATTTGATGACTATCAAAATTTTGATATTGTACTCCTTGATTCAATGTTTCATTTTGAAAAAAGGGACAGAAAAAAAGAAATAGAGTTGGTTGTAAAAATAGCTACCAAAATTAAAAAAGGAAGCCTAATTTGTATCTGTATTCAAGATACAAGCTCAAAAGTCAAAATTCTTAAAGAAACAATTAAAAATACGAAACTAGATTTTAAAGTATTAAATGACTCTTCATTAATTTATAACTATGAGGACAAAGAAACAGGGCATAAATCAGAAACAAATTATGTTATGTACATTGTAAAAAAAATATAAAATAACTGCTTCCTAGTCGTCAGTAAGGACAATGGCAGAGTTATCACTTTAAGTATGTAATTTATTATGAAACCCTATCAAAAATGACTTCAAAAAAACAACACTGGGAAACCGTTTATGAAACCAAAACCCCACAAGAAGTAAGCTGGACACAGGCAAAACCTCAAACTTCACTTGATTTTATTGCTGCTTTCAATTTAGAAAAAGATGCCAAAATTATTGATATTGGTGGTGGCGAAAGTCTGCTTGTAGATTTTTTATTAGAAGATGGATTTACTGATATTACCGTTTTGGATATTTCATCCATCGCTTTAGAAAAAGCAAAAAAACGAGTAGAAGAAAGATTTCCAACAAAAGCAAAGTTTGTAACTTGGATAGTAAGTGATATTACAGCATTCGAACCCAAAACAACTTTTGACCTTTGGCACGATAGAGCTACTTTTCACTTTCTGACTGAACCCAATCACATTGCAAAATACATTCAAACCGTAGAAAAATGTGTAACTAAAAGTCTAGTTATCGCTACTTTTTCGAAAGAAGGAGCTAAAAAATGTAGTGGTTTGGAGGTTTCACAGTACGATGCAGAAAGTTTGACTGCTCAATTTAATGGTTTTAATAAAATATCTTGTTTGCAAGAAGACCATATTACGCCTTTTGATACAAAACAAAATTTCTTATTTTGTGGATTTGAGAAGAAATAACTTTGATGTTTTAACTGTTTTTGAGGACAATTTTTTACTCATTGAGTGCTATATTTTTAGTGTTAAGTTTTGCTATTTTTGGTTATTTATATAGTTTGAAATATCTTCTATGAGGTATTTTGTTCGTTTATCGACTCCTTTTTTATTTAGATGATAACTGGTATCAAAAAATAAAGAATCAGGAAAAGTGTATTTACTTGGCGTAGTAATATAACCTAAACCTTCCTTTTTCAACCTTGCATCTATATTTGTTATATATTCTGTTTCTTTATTAAATAAGGTTTTTTTATATGGAGGAGGTACAAATAGCGTTTTTACACCTTTGATGTCCATTTTTTGTTTGAAATCTAATAAAAAAGTAATCACATTATTGCTTATTTTTTTATTATTATTGTGTTTAGCGTTAGAAATTTCTTGTTTAGGACTTTCAAGATTCCAATGTGCCGTCATATCGCCATATTTATTAAACGATTTTTTTGCATATACTGTAGGCTTGTCAAGATTTACACTTGTTTTTTGATTTGGCTGGTTGTAGGAAAGAAAACCTCGCACTTTTTTTAGATTGTAATTTGCAATATCTGGAAATAAGCGAATAGTACTTGTCAAATCTAAAGTTTCATAATCATTATGAATATCAAATAATAAAGGGGGAAGTACTTCTCCTCCGTAAAAAGTCTGATTATCAAACTGTTCATACTCTGCTGCTATAATCACAATATCTCCTTTTTTTAGATAAGGTAATGTTTCTAAAACCATGTAATGTAAACCTATTTCTGCGTGAAGTCCCATATTTACCACAGGATATCCAAGTTGTTCTTCTATAATTTTACTATCTAATCCAAAAGCGATACTAGAACCACCAATAAAAACTATTTTGGGAGATGTAATACTTTTTAACCTTTCTCGCTTTGCTTTACTGGCATACAACATATTATTAGATTCTAAAGTTGTAGGCAAAAAAAACAATCCACTAATAAAGAGAATAATAAATGGAATACTAAACAACAAATTTTTTAATAAAAATTTTATCATTAATTTAAAATTGAAAATAGATAAAGGTAGATTGAGAGCTAAATGTCCCAAATAAAATTATACTGATAATCAGAAGGTAATATAAAAACCATCGTAGTGTCCAATGAAACTTTGCAATAGATTTTCTCAACGAATAACGAGATTGTAAAAAATGTATAATTTCCATACTAAATATAGCAAAAATAGCTACATTAAATTCGTAGAAGCTAATATCTAAGACTTCATTGCCTAATTTAATAGGGTTATTCCAAACTATATTTTGAGGCTCTAACAGACTAGACTTAAATACCCAAAGTAAATCTCTTACCTGCAAAACAAAATCAGGACTTATACTTCTTTTTAATAAGAGAAATGCGTCACTTACTGTATTCGCTCTAAAAAATACCCAAGCCAATACAACTAAAAAGAAAGTAATAGCAATGTGAGTAATTTTATATAAAAATCCTTTTCGGGGTAGGTGTAATTTGGAATATATTATTTCTGTAAAAGGTTGAAACATCAAGGCTGCTATTAAATAAAAACCATGTAAAACTCCCCAAATTACAAAAGTCCAGTTTGCTCCATGCCAAATACCACTAACCAAAAAAGTAATAAATAGATTATAATACCATCTCCATTTTAATGTGCGATTTCCTCCTAAAGGAATATATACATAATCTCTGAACCAACTAGATAAGGAAATATGCCACCTACGCCAAAATTCAGAAATAGATTTTGAAAAGTAAGGACTATTAAAGTTTTTCATTAAATCATATCCCATTATAGAAGATGCCCCAATAGCTATATCAGAATAAGCCGAAAAGTCACAATAAATTTGGAAGGCAAAAAATATGGATGCGATACATATACTTAATCCAGAAAAATCGTTTGGAGATGAATAAACTTGATTTACTACAATAGCTATTCTATCAGCAATAACTAATTTTTTGAAAAATCCCCAAGCCATTAGTTGTAGTCCAAATTTAGCTCGTTGATAATCAAAACGATGATTTTGTCTAAATTGAGGTAACAAATGTGACGCTCTTTCGATAGGGCCTGCTACTAATTGTGGAAAAAAAGACACAAAAACAGCAAATATACCTATATGTTTTTCTGCTTTTATATTTCCGTGATACAAATCAATAGAATAACTTAATGTCTGAAAAGTATAAAATGAAATACCTACTGGGAGTAATAAATTAGCAAGGGGAATTTGAATAGAAATACCTGCAAAATCAAGTAGTGTATTAGTACTTGTAGTAACAAAATCTAAATATTTGAAACTAAATAAAAGCCCTAAGTTAGATAATAAACTTATGTAGAGATAAGGTTTTCTTTGTTCTTTTTCTGTTTGGCTACTCATCTTCAAGCCACACCAATAATCTACTAAAGTAGAAAATAAAAGTAAGGCTATATATTCTACTCGCCAAACCATATAAAATAAATAACTTGCTAATAATAACAATATCCAACGATACCGAAAAGGAAGCAAAAAGAAAATAATGATAACTGTAGGAAAAAATACAGCAAAGCTCCAAGAGTTGAAAATCATAAAGTAATAAATATCAAAGAATTAGAATATCAACAATAACAAGCTTATTTTACTGATATTAATTTGCTGGATAGTAGTAGAATAAGGTTATAAAACACCAAAAGACCTTTGTACAAAAGACCTTTGTAACAAAGGTACAAAGGTCTTTTATATTTCTCAAAATAATGAGAGCTTATTTAGAAGGAATACGCAATACTTGACCTGGATAAATCAAACTTGGGTCTTTTAGCATAGGCTTGTTAGCTTCAAAAATAACTGGATAGGCTTTTACATCATCATAAAATGCTCCTGCAATTTTGGATAAACTATCTCCTTTTTTGACAGTGTAAAACTGAGCTTCTGGTTCTGCTTGTTCTACCTCAATTTTGTCTTCTACAATAGAAACACCTTCTACATTTCCAATAGCTAAAATGATTTTCTCACGCTCTGCATTTGTTTTTGTTTTTCCTGTTACGGTTACAGATTGTCCAAAAACTAGATTCATATTTTCAATAGGAATATTTAGACGAAGAACTTCGTCTCGTAATGCTTCTAACTGTGATTTTTCAATTTGTTCTTCTTTCTGTATGTGTTCTGCAATTTGAGGGTCAGGAGCTTGTTGTTTTTCTTCTTTTTTGCCAAAAACTTTTGCCCCAGCTTCTTTAATAAATGAAAATAATCCCATAGTGAAAAATTAAAAATTAAATTTTGAGAAAATAAGACTTTATAATCTTATACTAAACTAAAGACAAAAGATAATAAAATTTTTTGAATCCCCATGCTATAAATAAATCTATTCAAGACATGTTTATAAAAAATGGCTGATACTATAAATGTGTTTAATTGTAAAGTTTTACAAGGTTGTTATAGTTTTTAAACTCCATTTTAGCTTTCTTTGAAGGTGAAAATCAAAATGGAGATGATAAAAAAGTTGATTATTTTTGTGATGAAAATCAGACTACTATACATTATTAAATAATTGCAATATAGGTCAGTCTCGTAGAACAGACCATTTATAGAGTATTTGCATTTAACTTTAACAAAAAGGTGATTTTATTCTCTGTATTCTCAATCCTGTCAAACGACAGTTCAGTAAAGCTAACCCTAAAAAATATTTACTCATTCTACTTAAAAAGTTTTTGTGTTAAACCATTTCAAACATCATCAAATCGATAAAAAAAAATGGGATAAATGTATTTCTTTATCAAAAGAAAATATAATTTATGCCTTTTCGTGGTATTTGGATTGTGTTTCTCCGAATTGGGAAGGTTTTATTTTAGAAGATGAAAATAATGAATATATAGCTGTAATGCCTTTGCCTGTCAAGAAAAAATATAGAATCCAGTTTTTACAAGTTCCTTTATTTGCACAACAATTAGGAGTTTTTTCTACTCAAAAATTATCGACTTTAGAATTTAAAAACTTCTTGATTTTACTTCAAAAGAAATTTAAGCTCGTCTCAAATTATCCGTTTAATACTACAAATTATGAAGAGTTTTCAACCGAATTTGAAGAGGTATTTATTAATCAAAATGATAATAAACTTGAAGAAAATTTAAAAAAATACAAAAATCATCATCTTTCTTTGCAGCACAATTACCTTAAAATTCGTCAAAACTATAAAAGAGATACAAAGTATAGAATCAATCAAGCGCAAAAACAAAATTTTGAATCCATAAAAAAAACGGAAAATGATGATATAGATTTACTTTATGATTTTTTTGAAGAAAGCGTTTTTTTAGAAAATGGAATTTCAAACCAAGCAAAACCAACTCTGAAAGCTCTTTTCAAAATCTTGAAAGAAAAAGATTTGGCAGAATTGTATTACATCAAAAACAAAGAACAAGAAATAGTAAGTGGAATTTTTTTTGTAAAAAGTGAATCATCTTATACAATCAATACTCAAGAAAGTTCTATTACCAAATGGATTTATTTATTTAATTCAACGAATAAGGCAGCTAATCCAAAAAATAAAAAAGACGAAAGCAGAAGATGGTTTTTAGATAAATTTATTCAAGAAAAAATAATTACAAATAATTTTGATATTCAAAGTAAAGACATAACTTATGAAACAATTTTAGATTTTGAATCGGCACAAGAAAAGGAAGTAGCTCGTTTTTATAGAAGTTTTGGGAGTGAAGAAAAATCTTTTTTTGTTGTAGATTATAATCAATTACCAGTTTACATAAAATTCAGTCAAGAAATAATTCAGTTTATTAAAAGAAAAGTACTATAAAATAAATTATAAGAAAATAATTTTAAGTTTCTCTCCTATTTTTTCAATGTTTTTATAGATTTAATTCTCTTTACTATCGTTTAATAGATTTTTTTTATATTTTTGTAAACGGTCATTAAATATCCACTTTTGCCAAATCCTTTGGTATTTCCCTTAGTTTACGTGCTGATTTAGCCTATGAACAAAAATTTTACTTGTCTTTTATTTTGTCACAATTAGTTTATTCAAAAAAATATAATTCCATCTTATCAAATAAGATAGAAATAGTATTTTTATAAACAAAAAAAAGATTAATGAGGCTTAATCCCTTCAGCTTTTAACTAAATTATATTCGAAATTTATATTCTTAAAAATTAAATAATTGTATGCAAATACGTAAAGTTCTTGCAGCCGTTTTGGGTTGCTTAGTAGGGAGTTTTTTTTACTCAAATTTTAATACAGTTTCAGCTCAAATCGGTGTTGATTCTACTGGACGTAGAGTTATCACAACTGCCGTTCCTATTTTGTTAGTGGGACCTGATTCTCGTGCTGCTGGTATGGGCGATTTGGGAGCTGCTACTTCACCTGATGCAAATTCTGCACATTGGAATCCTTCAAAATTAGCTTTCATAGAAAATGATTGGTCGTTTGGTGTTTCTTATTCTCCTTGGTTGCAAAGATTGGTAAATGATATGTGGCTTGGATATGTAAGTGGTGTAAAACGAATTTCAAAGACTCAAACGGTAGGTGTTTCTTTCCGTTATTTTGATATGGGAAGTCTTCAATTTACAGATGCTAGAGGGCAGCCTTTACAAGATTTTAATCCTCGTGAAGCTGCTATTGATGCTACTTTTGCTCAACAGTTGTCTCCAAAATTGAGTATTGCTGGTACATTTCGTTTTATTCACTCCAATTTGGCAGGAAATGTAACCAATGGCACTCCAACTACAAATGTACGTCCTGCTAATACAGGTGCAGTAGATGTTTCGATGTTTTATAAAAGCAAATTGAATTTTAAGAGTTTTGAAGGTGATTGGGCATTGGGTGCAAATATTTCAAATATTGGTGCGCCAGTAACCTATAATGATGCCGAACAACAAGACTATTTGCCTGCTAATTTGCGTATCGGAACAGCTTTTAATGCCGAATTTGATGAGTTTAATAAATTGACTCTTGCTTTGGATATGAGTAAGTTACTTGTTCCTACTCCTGAAAATACAGCTTCTAATGGTGCAAATGACCCTGTTTTGTCTTCTATCTTTAAGTCTTTTGGAGATGCTCCTGATGGGTTTAGTGAGGAAGTAAAAGAAATGATTTTTGCCGTAGGTGCAGAATATTGGTATGCTGATTTGATTGCACTTCGTGGTGGTTATTTTCACGAAAACCAAGATAAAGGAAACCGTCGTTATTTTACAGTAGGTTTAGGCTTGCGTTATCAAGTTTTTGGTTTTGATTTCGCTTATCTTATTCCAAATCAACAACAACATCCACTTGCTGATACGATTCGTTTTTCTCTTTTATTCAATATCAATAAAGGCGATAAATTAGATGTTCCCGAAGAAGGAACTAACTAATTGTTAAGCCAAACCTATAAGGTTTCGAAAACCTTATAGGTTTATACTACTTCGTAATTGGATTTCAAAACTTTTCTTCTATCAGTACACCTTCAAGGTGTCAGATAGTTTGTTTTCTTAACTGTACTGACACTTATGAAAGTGTCTGACAGGCTTACTTTTTCGAAAACCAAAAGCTTATGAGTATACTATATTTAAAAAGAATCAAAAAAAATACTGAATGACTAAATGTTTACTTGTTTTATAAATAAAATTCTTCCGAATTAAATATTTTAAGTAAATCCCTTTCGTCTAATTATTTATTCTATTTTTATCTTTGATTTTTTTAAAATATGCAAACAGTAAAAAGTAGTAGTGTTATTTTTTTAATTCTAATTTTAAGTAGTTTTTCTAATTTTTGTTTTGCTCAATTAGTTCCAGCAGATTCTTTACCAATAAATAGAGCAATCCGAACAGCCGTTCCAGTTTTACGTTTTTCGCCTGATGCTCGTGGTAGTGCTATGGGAAATGCAGCAACAGCAATTTCTTCAGATGTAAATGCTACGTTTTGGAATCCTTCAAAACTCACTTTTCTTGAAAAAGAATGGAATTTTGGAGCTTCTTATTCTCCTGTCTTTAGAAGAGTGGTTAATGGTATGTGGTTTGTTTATTTTTCAGCAGCCAAAAAGCTAAACGAAAAACAAGCAGTTGCTATTTCTTCTCGTTATTTTAATAAAGGAAATATTATATTTACTAATCAACAAGGCAATTTGAAAAGTGAACCAATAGGGAGTGATTTTACTTTAGATGCCACTTTTGCTCAAAAAGTTTCTGAAAAGTTGAGTATTGCAGGTACATTTAGGTTTATTCGTTCTAATCAATTAGTTTATGATACTTCAAATTCTTTCAATTCTACTCAAAATGTAGGTGCAGTAGATGTATCAGCATTTTACAAAACAGATTTTTCAATCAATGAAAAAAAAGTAGATTGGAATTTAGGAATAAATGTTTCAAATATTGGAAGTCCTATTTCATACATAGCGAATATAGAAGAATATTTACCTACAAATTTAGCTATCGGAACAGCTCTTATTCATCATTTTAATCAAGATAATTTGTTTACGATTGCTTTTGATGTGAATAAATTACTTGTTCCTACCCCAAATTCTTCAAGTAATCTAATTCCTAAAAAAAGTGTAGCTTCTTCTATTTTTAATTCTTTTTCAGATGCGCCAAATGGTTTTAGTGAAGAGATGCAAGAACTAATTTTGGCTCTAGGAGTAGAATATTCGTATAAAAACACATTCAAAATAAGAAGTGGATATTATCATGAAAATGAAAACAAGGGCAATAATAGTTATTTTACGTTTGGTTTGGGAGTAGAACGAAAGGCACTTGCTTTGAATGCTTCTATTGCAAAAGGAAGTACCAATTCTCCAAATGATAGTACAGTACAACTTTCTTTGATTTGTTCTTTTGGTTCTAAAAAAGAGAATTTGTAGTTTTTATAACTGGTTCAAGCGTCAACGCTTGAACCAGTTATAAAAAAAGCCATTTCTAAGTAAATAGAAATGGCTTTTTTGATTTTTACTTTTACGTAAAACTTATCTCAAACGGTCTGCGCTACGCACCATATCTTCGTCTTTTTTGATAAAACGAACAGAGAGCCAATTAAATAAAATAGCTGCAACAGGCAAGAAAAATCCAACTCCAAATACTCCTCCTATTTCTGGAGAAAAAATATCTTGAGCTTGATACGTAATAAAAACGCTAATAACAATAAAAGCTGAAATAAGCAACATACAAAAAAGACCAATCTTCATTTGAAAACGACGATTTTTGAAGTTAAAGATATTCCAAAAAGCAAGAATAGCAGTCAGACCTGCAATAATAGCCAAATAAATGGTTGTTTGTTCCATTACTAAATCGCCTGCTAGAGTTTGTATCATTTCGATAGAGTTCATTTCAATTTTGTTTGCTCCATCTGCTTTCCCCCAAATAGGAAGAAAAATAGTAAGTCCCATCAAGATAGAAACCATCAATAAAAAAATACTTTGAATACGCTGAATCATAATTTTATTAAATGAATTGATTATAAATTAAATGAATTAGAAAACTCAAAAGTTTGTCTAAAACTTTAAATAAATTATTTTTGTGGGTGCAAAATTACAGAACTTAGTCCAAAAAGTGGTACTAGATTCTAAAATCTTTGTTATTTAATCATTAAAAGTGTCTTTTTTACTTATTTTATTATGACTGTTCGCCTTATCGAAAATTATCCTACTCACGCTTTTCAGACTGTCAAAGAAGATTTAGAACGTGCTTTTGCTATTCGTAGAATCGTTTTTATAGAAGGACAAAATGTTCCTGAAGAAGATGATTTTGATGGGTTAGATGAAATTGCAACTCATATTCTAGCAATAGATGAAAGTAATTATGATAATGAAAAAGCCATCGGAACGGCTCGTTTTAGAGTAACAGAAAAGCATAAAGATAACTCTCCTAAAAAAATAAAACTAGAACGTTTTGCTGTTTTGGAAGAAGATAGAGGAAAAAAAGCAGGACAAAAAATGGTAGAGTTTGCATTGCAACAAATCCAAAAAAAGGAAGAGTTCAAGACCGTAGAAACAATTTATTTACACGCTCAACTTGCTGCCGTTTCATTATATGAGCGTTGTGGCTTCAAAAAAGACGGAGATATTTTTGAAGAAAGTGGAATTATGCACTACAAAATGATTTATAAAGTTTAAATTACGACCTGCCAAAGCAGCGTAGCTAATTACGAATTTTTCGTTTTATAAAATTTTGATTATGATAGTTCTTTATATTCTTGGGGGAATTGTGCTATTTTTTGCTATATTTATTCCTTTTATAACTGCATTTTATCATATCAGATATTATTTTTTGATACAAAAGACAGGAGTTTATGAAGTTTTAAATGAGTTTGTCAATACAGAAGAATTTATTCAAGAAAGTAATTATGTGGGTGGGAATATTAAAAAGAAAAGACTTATGCCAATAGAAATCAAATTTGATAGTTTTTTCAATCCAAGCGATATTACTATGATTGGGATTAGTTTAGATTCCACCAATGAAATCCCCATTTATTCTTTATGTTGTTCTTTTGAAAAAAGAGGAAATAAATGGTTTGTTTATGAACATTTAGAATTAATAACTACAATGGACAATATTATGAAAGAAGAGTATGGAGAAAATAAAGAAGAAAATAAACTCTAAAAAACCTCAAGACGATTCATTTTTACTTGAATAGAAAAGTACGCCATTTTTTCATTTTTTTCAGAAATAGTAAATTCAGTTTCTAATGGGTTATTCGATTTTCTGACCATTTCTATAAAACCAATATTTCCTCCGTAGTGTCCATCTTGGCGAGTAGCACGTCTTTGAGAGCGATAAAAAACACGCAAATCTTTTCCATTAAGTGAATTGATGTGTTCGCAATGACTTTTCATCTTTTTTATTTTACTTGTTTTTATTTTATTAGCAGCCGTAAAAATATAATGTGTTTCTGTTTTTTGTATGACAAACATTCCATAGCCTACTTCTCTTCTATCAGCAACAGAAAATTCTCTTTTTTCAGAATAATGATTGATATTCTGACCTAGTTCGATAATGATGGCAAAAAGACGTTTGCTAACTAAATAGTCTTCTTCAGCTTCACGCAATCGCTTTGCCATCGTCGCCAAAATAGTTTGTGACATTGCACCTTGATACATTAAAATAACATCTTTTTGAGCTAAAGAAGGGTATAAGTCAAGCATATTCAGTTACCAGTTATCAGTTACCAGTTATCAGTTAAATACCTTAATATATCTCTTTGATAGTTAAAGCTGACTAACCGTAATTCGTAATTTTTAATTTTTAATTGAATCAGAGTCTAATTCCGATAAGGGTAATGTCATCACGTTGTTTTTGATTTCCTTGATGACGATCCAAATCTTCTTCTAAAATAGTTTTTTGTTCGCTCATATCAAAATCTGAATTCTGATTTAATAATTGATGCAAGCGTTTCGAACCATATTTTGCGCCTGCGATATTGTTTTGGTCAGTTATTCCATCTGTAAATAAATAAAGAGCATCTCCTTTTTTGGCAGTCATTTGAAGTTGTATAAACGGACGTTTTTTGTTTTTTCTCCATCCTCCGATTGATTTTTTGTCGCCTTTTAGGATATGAGATTCTCCTCTACTTACCCAAACAGCATGACGTTTTGCACCTGCAAAAACAATTTCTCGTTCTAGTGTATCTTCTTCTAGCGCATCAATTCTACATAAAGAAACGTCCATTCCATCATCATTTTTAGAATCTTCTTGTTTTAAAGCCGTCTTCAAACGAATATGTAATTCATCTAAAATTTTGGCAGGTTCAAGAACATTTGCTTCATTGATAATTTCATTGAGTAATCTACTTCCAATCATAGACATAAATGCCCCTGGTACACCATGTCCTGTACAATCGACAGATGCAATAAATATACGTCCTTCTATTTCTCTAAGCCAATAAAAATCACCTGAAACAACATCTTTTGGTCTGAAAATCATAAAAGAATCATCAAAACTACTTTGTAACATATCATCAGTAGGTAAAATAGCTTGTTGAATCGTTTGTGCATAACGCAAACTGTCCATAATACGAACACTACTTTCTTGAATTGTATTTTTTGCTTGTCCTAATTCTGAATAGTTTTGAATATTATCCAATGCAATCGAAACATAAGAAGCTAATCCTTTTAATAATGTCAAATGACGGTCAGAGTAAGCATTTTTTTCTAAAGATTGTACTGTCAGAACTCCAACAGGACGACCTTTTATGGCTAAAGGCAAATAGATAAGTGATTTTGGAATCGTAGTTCCTACTGCGACCACTTCTCCAGCGACATATTTTGCATATTCACTTTGAAGGTCACCTATTTTTACTTCTTTTTGGTTGCGAATTGCCCAAGCAGAAAGTAGAGTTTTGTCTCTTGCTGCATTAAAATCATAATTTAACTGATTTCTTTCTACTGAATACCCTCTAAATTCTATCAAGCTACTTTTTTCATTCAATACTCCAATTCCAAACCCTGGGGCATTCATTAAACTATTGACATGTTGATAAAGCACAGCTACCATTTGGTCAAAATCTAAAGTAGCAGTTACTTGTTGTCCAATATCTGAAAGTACACGTACATTTTGATACGAATTTTCGATTTCATTTCTTTGTTTTGAAAGGTCATCACGTTGTGCCATTACTTCGGCTTGTTTTTGTTTCAAAACAGCATTCATATCCAAAATCTGACGACTTTGACTAGAAATTTCATTGTAAGCAATCTGTAATTTTTCTTTTTCTTCTTCTAGTTCGTTTGTTCTTTGATGAACTTCCATAGAAAGACGGCTTTTTTGCTTTTGCATTTCTCCATTTCTCCAAAACCAAAACGAAGCTCCAGCACCAATCAAAAGCATAGCTAATGCAATTCTGAACCAAATTGCCTCCCAATAAGGAGGGTTGATATAAATGCGTAAAGTCGCACCACTTTCATTCCAATATCCATCACTATTAGCAGCTTTTACTCTCAAAATATACTCTCTACCTTCTGGCAAATTGGTATAAGAAGCTGTGTGATTTCTGTAAGAAGTATAATGCCATTCATCATCAAAACCTTCTAACTTGTACATATAGACTGTTTTTTTAGGAAGACGATAATTCAGAGCTACAAAATCAACTGAAAAACTATTTTGTCCATGAGAAAGTGTTATCATATCTGTCTGAGCAATATTTCTACTCAAAATACCTGTTCCGTCATTTGCACGAATATCTCTTCCCAAAATTTTAAGATTGGTAAGATAAACAGGAGGGATATAACTATTATCTTTAATACTATCTGGATGAAAAACAGTAATTCCGTAAACTGTACCAAAAATAAGTTCTCCATTTTTTGTTTTTTCTACGGCATTGTGATTGAAGCGATTGCTAGGAAGTCCATCATTTACATCGTAATTTCTAAAAACTTGTGTGTCAATATTGAACCTTGACAAACCTCTGTTTGTACTAATCCATAAATGACGGCTATTGTCTTGTTCGATGGCATAAATCACACCGTCTGGCAAACCATCTTTTTCGGTATAATGTGTAAAGTTATCAGCTTCTTTATGAAAACGATTAAGTCCTCCTCCGTGTGTTCCTGCCCAAAGCACGCCTGTTTCATCTTCAAAAAGAGTAACAATATAACCGTTACTCAATCCTCCCGAATCATCATTTGCTTGATTGTAGGTAATAAAATCATTGCTTTGTTTTCTAAAACGGTTGAGTCCATTGCTTGTACCTACCCACAAAATACCATAACGGTCTTGTAATAATGCCCACACAGAATTATCACTCAATCCAGAGCCATCTCTTTCTGTATATTTATTTGCTTTTTCTGTTCCTTCTTTAATAGCATAAAGTCCATTGTTTGTTCCTATCCAAATGTCATTGTATGTATCTTGCATCATTGTCCAGATGCTATTATCTGCAAGTTGAGGGTCTGTTTTTGAAGGTTTGTTGGCTAAATTGGTAAGGTCAAAGGGAATAGCTTCAGAAGTAGAGTTTCCTGCAAAACCAAGTGATTTGAGACGGTATTTATACAATCCATCTTGTAGTGTACCTATCCAAAGATTTCCTTTTTTGTCTTCTAAAAGACTCAAAATATGCTTATTACGAAGTCCAATTTTATCACTAATTTTGATAAGTTCCCACTCCGTAGATTCAGGTTTTGGCATATAGACATACAACCCATCTTCAGTTCCTAACCATGTATTTCCTAAATAATCTTGTTCTAAAGCCCATACTTCTGTTTGAAGATTGTGAGCTACATATTGTAAGGGAATTGGATAATTATAAAAGACCTCTTTTTCTTCATCATATTTATTAAGCCCATCATACGTTCCTATCCACATAATCCCACTTCTGTCGTGGTAGATAGTTTGTACAATGTCATCACTTAAAGAATATTGTTCAGCATCGTTCTGACGAATAGATATTATTTGTTCTGTTTTGGTTATGAAACGATTAATTCCTCCTCCATACGTTCCTATCCAAATATCTCCTTTTTGGTCTTGTGCTATTGTTTTGACAATATCATTGCTGAGTGTATTAGGAAAACTTGTAGCCGAATATTTTTTTAGTTGTGTTCTGTCTCTATTTAATTTGAAAGCACCTTCTTGTGTTCCTATCCAAAGGTTTTGTTTTTTATCTTCAAAAAAAGTATAAACAGGAAATTGTGTGAGTTGTGTTTCGTCTATAAAAACAGGAGTAAAAGTCCTACGTTGTCTGTCTAATTTATAAAGACCATTTTCTGTACCTACCCAAAATGTACTATCAGCATCTTCATACAATGCCAAAACAGGTACATCTAAAAGACCATTATATTCTTGTGAATATTCGATACTGTTGTTGAGTTTATCATAAATCTTAATTCCGTTTTCTGTTCCTATCCAAAGTGTTTCTTGACTGTCTTGAAAAATACTCCTTACTGTACGAGTATTTAGATTCGAAATTTTGTTTTCTTTCAGTCTATATTGAATAAAACGGTCTTGTGTAAAATTATATTTATTAATTCCGTTTGTTGTTCCTACCCAAAGTACACCTTCATCATCTTGGTGTAGAGCTGTTACCATTCCAGCCGAAAGAGACGAAGAGTCTTCTACTATGTGTGTATAATTTTTAAATTCATAGCCATCATAACGGCTCAATCCATCTCCTGTTCCTATCCACAAAAAACCACGAGTATCTTGTAAAATAGCAGTAATATTATTTTGAGCTAATCCATCATCAGAATTGAAATTTTTGAAACGCAAACCCATTATTGCTTGTGCCTGTTGGTTTTGTTGTGCTTCTACTTGTTTGGAGATAGTTTTTTGAGCAGATACAGACAAACTGTTTCCGAAAAACAAAACAATAAGAAGAATTAAGTAACCAATGAAAGGCAATGTAAAAAAGGGAAGCGAAAAAAGACCTTTACAAAAGAATTGAATTTTGTAGGTTGAGCTTTGTGAAGATAAGAATTTAGAAGATAGCGATTTCATAATTCAAAAAATTAAATAGGCTTGTAGAAGCACACTTGAGAAGATAGGATTTTTATTTTGTACTTTAGCCTATACTTTTCAAACTTGTAACCATAAAGCAGCTATACAATCAAAATGCTCGGTAAATAATCTGAAATACTCGACGAAAAAACCAAGTTTCTAACTATTTGTATCTTACTCTCTTAGTTGAGTCTTAGTTGAGGTTATTACATCAAAAAGGCAAGTTATTTGCTCTAATTTGTTTGTAAAATGAATATATACCAATTTACATAAAAATACGTTATCTAAACAAAGTTAGCTGCAACTAAATCATCGAATTTTTCGTACTTTTGTACTATTACTCTCCATTAATTTAATTGTACTTATTTTATCTAGTATTCTTATACTACTATCCTAAAGATATTTTATACTTCAAATTCTACTTCTATGAAAATTACTTCAATCAAAAATATTCGCAGAGCATCAGCTATCATTGGATGTCTTTTAGTAATCACAGCTAGTTCTTGTGCTTCTTACAAAACGTGTCCTACTTATGCAAAAAAGACTACAAAGACAGTTCAGAGTTCTGTAAATAGCTAAAAATAATTATAAATGGTAAATTATTAATTTAATACATTGAAAGTTATAATTTTAACGTATTTGCTTTATTTACATTTCATAATTTATTTTTTTATCAAGAAAATTGAATCCCTATTTTTATCAAAAATGAATAGGGATTTTTTTGTTGAATCTGAAATAAAAAATTACTTATTGAGCTGCCAAACCAATCCCATATAAAATGTTCTTCCTTGGAAATTATTAAAATATTGATTCTGATAATCAAAAGAATACAAAGCATTTTGTTCATTTTTTCTATCCAAGATATTATTTACAGACGCATAAAGAACTAAGGCATATTTTCCAAAGGGAAAAAAACGACTGATATTTAGATTCAAATTTTTGTAAGAATTAAGTTGTTGGTTATAAATGGTAGAACTAAAAACAGGTTCATAAGTATTTGTTTCATTCCTAAAAATTCCGTTGTCAATAGATGTAAAATAAGTACCTGGTCGGTCTATATAAAAAAGTGCAGCCGTAAATAACTTAGGGTTTGAATAGGTAATTGATGCTTTAATCAAATAATTTAATTGATTTGCTCCTTTTTGATAATTTTCATTGATTCTGACTTGTTGATTAATGAAGGTGTTACTTAAAGAATAGTCTATTTTTTTTGTTAGATTATGCTTCATGAATACTTCAAACCCTGTAATTTTGGCTTTATCAAAAGTAATAGTTTCCAAGTCTTTAAAATTTCCTGTTTCGTATTTGTGATAAACTGCTGTCGTAAACAAAACTTTTTTTGTAGAATATGAATAATCTAATGCAAATTGAAGGCTTTGTAACAAGAAATAATTTGCATCGATAAAAGAAGGTGTTGTATAATTGTGATAACGCCCTCCACTCAAAATAAAATTATTTTTCTTGTTAGGTTTATAATTAAAAGACATTTGAGTACTCAAATAATAGTCTTGTTCTTGGGTTGGGATATTTGAACGAAAGCCTGACGACATTGTTAATTTGTCGTTTATATTCCAATTTGAATAAATATAGGCTTCTATATTATTATTTTCAGATTGGTGTTTGTAGAAATAATTAGGGTCTGTGGGAGCATTTGCATAATAATATTCTGGTAGGCTGTCATTAAAATTATATGTAGAATAATCATACGAAATTCCTGTCTGGATAGAAGTTGTTTTGAGAAGTAAGTACTTGTAATCCAAAGAAATATAGCTTTGTTTGTTTTCTATTTGAGAAGTTAGATTTCCAAAATTATAATCTTGTTTGCTAAAATCTACTAATGTATTTATTTTGAAATTGTAATTTTCGCCTTTTAAAGAATAATTGTTGATAGAAAAAAAACGGTTTTTTTGAGCATCATTTTGCCCTTCATAAGAATAAGAATTTCTAGTGGCAATATAGGATTCATCAATAAAATAACTGAATGAATTTATTGAACTTTTGTCAGTCAAATTAGAATGAAAATTAAGTCCTGCATCTTTTGTTGTGAAGTCAATTAAGTTTTCGATGCGTTTTTCATTGAGTTTTAAAAAAGCATCTGGAAACTGATAATTACCATAGACTTGAATAAATGTATTTTCGCCTAATTTTCTAGAAACTAATCCACCAATATTTGCCAAACTCAAAGAGGCTTGAACATGATTATAGTCTAATTGGTCATTGGTCTGAATTTCTATCAATCCTGCACTTGTATTTCCATACGTAAGAGGTGGATTACTGGCATAAACATACTGTTTGTCAATCATTTCAGCATTAAATAAACTAAAATTCCCCAAACCATTTATTTGTCCATTTCTGACAGGTTTATAAACGGGTACGCCATTCAAAATAACCCGAGAACGGTCAGAACTACTTCCTCTCAAAACAGGGTTTGCAGACTCGTCAGTATTAGTAGAAGAAGGTAAAGCTGTAATTGCTTTCAATGGGTCGCCTGCTGAAATTGGATTGGTATAAATATCCATTTTTTCCAATTTTATGACCGAAAACTCTTCTGAAATAGGATTTTTGGCTGTAATAATCATTTGATTAAGAAGGTTTTCTTGTCCTTCCAAAACAATAAAAATGCTATCTTTTAATGGTGATTTTTCCAAATAAATTTTATAGGTTTCATAGCCAATATAAGAAACTAATAATGTATCAGGGTATGTAAAAGAAGACAGAATAAAATTTCCATCAAAGTCTGTTGTTGTGCCTTTATTTGGAAAACTACTTGAATATACATTAGCTGCAAAAATAGGTTGATTATTAGAATCGACTACTTTTCCTTTTATAGAATTGGTTTGAGCAAATGTTGTGATTTGAAAAATAAAAAATAAAGCAAAAAAGACCAGTAGTTTTTTAAAATACATTTTGGTGTGAAAATTTTAGTAAAAAGAAGGAACTTTATAAAATTCTTATGAAAAATATAAAGTTCCTTTTTATTATTATTTGTAATAAATGATTTTTTATCTACTAATTTATTTCCCTACTAATTTTGTAGCTAATTGACTGATAACATACGAGTTTGGATAGGCTTCAATTCCTTCTTGATAATATTTTTTTGCTTCTTCCCATTTTTCAGCTTTTATATAGAGTTTAGTAATCATTTCATAGGCTTCTTCTTTTCCCCAAGAAGGCAAATAAGGACTTTTTATGGATTGTTCGGGTAAAGAAACAGCCTTTAAAAGTAATTTTTCAGCTTTTTGTCCTCCTCCATATTGCTCTGGTGTATAAAAGTCATTACTTGCTTGTACATAATAAGCACGGATATTTGAAGCATCTAGTTTTTCAGCTTTTTGAGCATTGCTTTCTACATTTTTAGAAATAAAAGGAACTTTAACACCTGATTTGAATTGCATAGAAAAACTTTGAAGCATCGCTAAAAGAGCATAATCTTCCGAATTTTTATTATCCATGTCTTCTAAGAGTTCAATTCCTTTATCAATTTGTGTTTCGGCATTGTCTTTATCTTGTGTTTTGAGATAATAAATAGAATTGTAATAATGAAGATAAGCCTGCCAGTAGAGAATCAAGTTTTGTTTTTTCTCTTTATGAAGAGTTGTAAGTTCTTTGTTCAAATCCAAGAGAGCTTGATTTTTTTGGCTCATCATTGTACTTACAAAAGTATCATAGATTTTCTTTTGAATATTAACCATCAAAGAATCTGAAGACACAGACTGACTTTGTACTTCATAATCTTGTACTTCTGCACTAATAGCTTGTGATGTATTAGCTTGACAAGCATAAATAATAAATAACAGACCTATAAAAAATAAATTTTTCATTTTAGTATTTTTTAATATGTTTTTAAATTAGATAATAGGAATAATATTGAAAACCAAAGAGCAAAATGAATATACCATTGTGGAGAATACAAATAATTATTGTGTATTTGCTTAAAGTTAGCATTTCGTTCTACCTTTTGAAGAGAAACATAAGCTATTGTAAAATCAGAATAAAAAGGGTTAAATTCTATGGCAATCTGAATCAAGAATGCGTAATACAAGTATTTTTGCTCAAAAAAATTGTTTGCATAACTAATAAAAAATAAGACTTGTGTTGCGAATGCACCAGCAAATAGATAGATAAGTCTTGATTTGACTTTACGAGGAAAATCTACTTTTACGTAGGCATGAGGCATAGGTGTATAAGCTACTCCTACTTTTTGTATGGTAAGTCCTAATATTTTGGCAGCAATGATATGTGCTAGTTCATGAATAACAATCAATAAACTAATGGATAAAGATATTAATAATAGTTGAATGAGCATAATACAATATTAAATTATCTAGTTATATCTGATTTTTTATAAAAATAATAAAACACACAAACAGGAAAAATTAGCCAAAAAGCTAATACAAAAGGAGAAAATGTGCCTTCACGAGCTATCTGTAAAAGAGGATTTAAAGGCAGTAAATTACCAATCATCTTGATAGTAGAATTAAATTCTCCTACTGGATAGAAAGCATCACTTGTAAAAAGAAATATATAATATACAAAGCCTATTATTCCCTTATCATTTTTATGTTTGATATTGGCAAATGAAAGAGCCAAACCCATAAATGAAAATATAAATAATCCTAAAACAATGAGTAGCAATCCTGCAAGTATTTTTGTAAGTGTAACAACATACCCAAAAACTAAAAAAGCAGTAATCGCAAGTACCAAAAAGATACTTACCAAGACAAATATTCTACTCAGAATCAATCCTACAAAATGCGTAAGGACACTTTGAGGCATTTTATTGAGATATTTTATAAGTCCATTGGCATAATATTCTTTTATAACAGGCCCAATAGCATAAAGTCCATCGCTAGTTACTGTCATTGCCAAAACACCAAAAAATATAAATTCTACATACCAAATGTCTGATTTGCCCCAAATATTTCCAAATATTACAAATAAGAATACAGGAAATATCAATGTGAAAAAAACAGCTTGTTTGATTCTCAAAAATATTACGAGTTGATAAAAAACGGCATTGTATAAATAACGTCCCATAATTAAATACTTTTAAATGTTTTTGGTATTGTATAGATAAGCATCTTGAATATCGGTATCCTGAATGCTGAAGTTGTGTGTATGTTTGGCTATATTACTAAGGATAGATTTGTCTTTATCATCACAAAATATATGTACATTTTCATCAGAAGTTGTGTAGTAATTATATTCAGTCAATATATTTTTTACATTATCATCATACCTAGTTACGATTTTTTTAGAACCAGGTAATTGCTCTTTGAAAGTAGAAGTATCTAAAGGAATTCCTGTCATTTTGCCATCTCTGATAAAAGCTACTTTATTTGCTTGTTGGGCGATTGCTCCCCAGTCATGTGTAGTATATAAAATAGTTCTGTTTTCACTTTTTAATACTGACCAAATAGAATTAATTATAGTAGGGTCAATATGAGAAAAAGGTTCATCAAGAATCAATAATTTCGGATTACCTAATAAAGAAAGCATAATAGCCAAACGCTTTTTTTCTCCTTGTGATAATTGCTGAATATGAGATTCATAAATAGTTTCTAAACGAAAGACAACTTTATATTTTTCATATACTTCAGAAGCTGAAACTCCATAAATGGCAGCAAAATAACTTATGATTTCTTTTACTTTTAATAAAGGAAAAAAAGGTAAATGGTCATAAACGACTCCTATTTTTTTAAAATTAGGTTTAGTTTTGCCAAAAACCTGTATTGTTCCACTAGAAAGAGTTATGTCTCCCAAAATAACATCTATAAGTGTTGATTTTCCAGAGCCGTTTTCACCCAATAAAGCAAATGTATCTCCCTCTTCGACCAAGAGAGATACATCTGATAATATAGTTTTTCCTTTGTAAGTATAACTTACTTTATTTACTTCGATAGTTTTCATATACTACATTGTTCGTTTGGAGAACCAAAAGCAATTACATTATTTACTGTTTCGAATACTCCATCTATTCCTAAAAATTCATTCAGATTATCATCGTGATAACCACCCAACCAGCAGCAGCCTAGACCTAACGATTCACAAAGTAAATTATACAAAAAGCCTACATAACCAGCTTCCTGCATCAAAAAACGATAGCTTCGTTCTCCATATTTAATCATTAATCTTTCAATGACTCCTGTTGTGATAAGGATTCCTGAAGCAGATTTCATGTTTACATACGGTTCTGCTTGAACAATTTTTAGTAAATCTTCTGCAAAATCTCCTTCTTTAAGAACCTCTAAAGAAGCTGTATCAGGTCTAAAATGATATAATCCAGCAGGAATATGTCCATTAAAAATAACTACATACATTTCGATTGGATATAATCCACCACCAGAAGGAACATTTCTTAAACCTAGATGCCCTTCTTTACCTTCTTCTAATCCTTGCATTTTTGCCCATTTTGTTACTCCATACGAGTGATACAAACTGACAAAAAGTTCATATAAAGATACTTTATAAGAAGTTTTGAAATCTCTTACACTACGTCTGTTGGTAATGAGAGATTGAAAGTTAGATTCAAACTCTATATCTTTATAAGCAGATAAATCTATTGTTGGATAACCTGGGTAGCATTTGAAAGGCTGACTAGAGCGTTCATTGACATAAGGATTGTTGAAAGCTGCAATTTTTTCTCCTTGCGAACGAATAGAGTAAGAATTAAATTTTGAGTTTTCGTGATAAAGCATGGCAGTAGATTCTTCTACATTTTTACGCCCATACATAGAGCCATCTTTTTCACTAAATTGAGTTTTGAGTGTGCTAATATTCATTTTTTAGTATTTATTTGATGTATATAAAAGTAACTGATAGGTAAATGGTAAATCAAGGAAATGGATGAGGATACTTATTCAAGTTGTCATAATCATTGGCTACATAACCTAATTTTGCAGGTACTTCATACAATCTTTTGCCTCCACTAAAATAGAAAGGGTAAATCCCAGCCATTTGAAGGAGTTGAGGAACAAATACTTTTACACTATAAAAACCTATCTGACGAATATCTGGAGTAGTAAGGTCTTTTACTAATACATTATAGTTTTTATCTTTTAGAATTTTTACAATTCTTTTTATTTCTTCTTGAGGCGTATTTTGTTGAGATTCATGAAAATCAATTTTTCTGTTTTGTTCTGCATCTATCCATTTATCAAAAACATGCCACAAATCTTTTCTTTTTAGATAGAAAATAGAATGTTGTTCGAAATCACGAATTTCATTAAAGTCATCACTCGGTTGCCAGTCTTTTTTCTCTCCCAATAAATACCTAAAATAAGGTATGGCTTGTCCTATTTCTTGAATCACTTTTTTTAGAGCATCGCCCATTGTGCTGCGAGTAGATGAACCTACACCTACAAACTCTCCATATTCAGTTTCTCCAAAACAAAAACCAAATACAGTTGGGACTTCTAAATCATAACTAATGTCAAAGAAATGCCATTGATAATGTTTTGGGAAATATGTATCCAAATAATCTTGAATTTCTTGGTCAATGATTATTTTTGGTGGAACAATATTTTGCATCCAAGTCATTACAAAACTATCTCTTTCTATTACTTCATAAAGCCCTCCTAATAACGCTTTGTAATAGTTTGTATGTGCAGAAAGTCCTGTTGAAGTATTAGAGTTAATCCAATTTTTGTCCATTGTAAAAGGGAGAAAAATAAATTGCCCTGGGCAATAAACTGTTTCTCCAGAGGTAAGGTCGTGAGTTGGAAACCAAGATACTTCTACATTTTCATCAAATTTTTTAATTCCAAATCGACTATCTTCATGTTGTTTGTCATGAAAAAGAGCATATTCGCTGGGGTGGATTGCATTCTGACCTAAATTTTCATAGGAAGAAAAAATACGTTCTTCTACATCATAAAATGCAGGAGCATAACGTTCGACTGTTTCTCCAATCGTTCCTAGAAGAGATTCTTGCCATTCGTATCCACAACCACTACTACGTCCTCCATATTTTTCACCACCCAAAAAACTTGTATCAGAAGGCCATATTCCATATCCCATCAATAATGGGTCATTGTTCATTCTAGGAAATTTTACTACATAATTTAGAATGCCGAGTTCGGTAGAAATTGCTTTATTACTATTTATTAAAGAAGATATAGACATTTTTATTTTTATTTTAATGTAACAGATTCTAACCAAGCCGAAGCACTATATTCAAGTTTTGGATGACACACTTCGCAATATGGTTTTTTGAGTAAATTATGTTTTTGAATATTCATGTTAAAAATGTCCATTGTAAGCAGTGTTTTGAAGGTGCTAGGAATTGCCCAAGATTCAAAAAACTTAAAGATTTCTAGCATTGCCATGTTAGCAAGTACGCTATACATCGTTTCTTCATGCACAAATTTGTCGGGTTTAGAGGCTTTTTTGTTTTCCTTCAAATGTTGTTCATACGAATTAAAAAATGTCGGATATTCATGATTACTCTTCACACGGCTAATTAAACAGTTGTAACAACCTGTTTCTTTTCCATAAAAAAGAGGTCCAATTTTTAATTGTCCACTATCTATTCCTCCAATAAATAACCAAGGTTTGTTTTCATCTAAGGCAATTTTATTAACAAGTTCTATATGGTAAGGCGACCATTGATTAGAATCCAAAACAACCAAATCAGCTTGTTTGATAAGGCTTTGAATACTGTCAATAGTAAGGTCTTTTGTTTTTTTGTGATGTAAAACAGGTTTGTAATAGGAATCTGATAATTCTTTGTGTAAGCGTGTGCTTAGTGGGCTATCGCCAATAATTACAATCGTTTTGGTATCTAATTCACTAAAATTTTTATCTGTATAGGTACTTGAAGTATCAACTCCTAATTCTTTAGCCCATTCAGTAGGTAGAAGGTCAAAATCTGCTAGATTAGACAAAACTTCTAATACCATGTCTTTATTAGCCGTCTTAGTAAGTGCTTTGGTAAGCTGAGAAAGGGATAAATCTTCTTTCTCTTGTAATAAAGAAACAGCTTCTAAAAATATGTTTTCTTTTTCCTCATTATCAAACTCTATTGCATAAGAAACTGAGTGAGTAGATAGTTGAAAACAACCGTTTTCTTCATCTTTGAATATATCGTAATCGGTTATCATTGCTTATTTTTATTAGTTGTGAAAGAATTAGAAGGGTTTGGTAATAAATTTTACCAAACCCTTGTGTGGATTTTATGTCCTTGTGGTTTGTTGTTACTTAGCAACAACAGCTTCTTCAGCACCCCAACAACAACAACAGTTACAACAACAGTTGCAACAACCAGCAGCAGCTAACAAATCATGTTTAAATGACTTTTTTGACAATTTTGAAATTTTCATAGTATAAAAAATTAAATGTGAATAATTAAAGTTTGCTAAAGTTTGTTTTGAGTACTCATAATTAACTTTAGCTATTGCAAATATAATTTGGTTAGAGGACATTATCTGTCCTCAACTCTTTTTTCTCTAAAAATTTATTTAATTTTCTGCAATATTGTACATTAAAGCCTTGTTCTCTTAAATTTGATAACATTCTTTTTACTGTGCGTTCTGAACATTCAAATTTTGTAGCGACCTCTGATAAAGAACATATTCTGCCTTTTTGAATGTTTTCCTTTAAATAAGTTATTTTTGAGTGATAATCTAGGTAATTCATTGTTAATTAGTGTTTTTTGTAGTTTATTTGTGTCTGATAATAGTGTTAATAGTAGTCAGCAAAGTTATGAATTTTTTACAAAAAACATAATTTTTGTCAATTTTTTGATAAAAATATTACTAGAGATGCCTTTGATTTTTAGTTAAAAAACAAAGTATTATGGTGGAACAAAAGCGATTTTTTAAATAAAATAGAAATTTATCTTTTTATACTAATCATAGAATAAAACAAAATTATATTAGGGGTTAAATAGTTGTATTATATTTATATTGATTATCTACTTTCAGTAACAATAAAAGCACTTCAGTTTTTGAAATGAACTTATTCTTTTGCTACTGCTTTGTTAGGTGGTCTTAAATGATGAAATAAACCCTGTTTCATTAGAGCAGACTGGTAAGATGAAAAACGCATTTACGTAAGTCTAGTAAAAGAATTGAAGGTTTTATCAAAACTGACAAAACGACATTATGAAAAAGTCATTTTAACACTCCATTTTATAATCAATCTTAAAATGATGCTATTTTTTCTTTATTTTTATTAGCTTTTCTTAGAAATTGTTAATCAGATTGACAGTAATGAGAATTAGTACGACTTTAGCAATCAAAACAGTAAAATTAGTAACTCACTAGCATAAAATTCAGAACTAAATTTATAGAAGGCAGTTTATAAACAAAATATTAGACTGTACTTTATTTCAATTATAAAATCATCAATTAAATTTATCATTATATGAAACGATTAGGATTATTTTTTACCGTCTTGTTTTCTGCTATTTTGGGAGCAGGAATTGCCTTAGGCGTTTACCACAACTTTTTTATACCACAAAGTCAAAGTAATTTTCAAAATACAAATCAGCCATTTGTACAGACAGGTTTTGGAAACCCAGACCCAGTAAGTCCAAACCTCTCTCCTCAAAACTTAAATTTTGTGGAAGCTGCCAAACGAGCTACACCAGCCGTTGTACATATTCAGACTTTCGGAAACCCTGCTTTGATGAGTAATCGTCAGCAAAATTCAATGGAAGACCTTTTTAGAGATTTTTTTGGACAGCAAATGCCTGACAGAAATCAGAACCAAAATGAAGTTAGAATGGGTTCGGGTTCGGGAGTAATTATTAAAGAAGATGGTTATATCGTAACCAATAATCACGTTGTAGAAAATGCAACTCGTATTGATGTAGTTATGAATAATCAAAAAAGCTATACAGCAGAACTTATCGGAACAGACCCAAGTACAGATTTGGCTCTTTTGAAAATTGATGCTGACGAAACATTAAGTCCAGTTTCTTTTGGAAATTCAGATGATTTGCAAGTAGGAGAATGGGTTCTTGCCGTAGGAAATCCTTTTGACCTTACTTCTACCGTAACAGCAGGAATTGTGAGTGCAAAAGCAAGAAATATCAATATTTTGCGTCGTCAAGATGGATTAGGAATTGAAGCATTTATACAAACTGATGCAGCCGTAAACCCTGGTAATAGTGGTGGCGCATTGGTAAATGTAAAAGGAGAATTAGTAGGAATTAATACAGCGATTGCTTCTACAACAGGTTCTTTTGCTGGATATTCATTTGCCGTTCCTACCGAAATTGTAAAAAAAGTAGTAACTGACTTGAGAGAACATGGAATTGTTCAGCGTGGACTTTTAGGAGTACAAATCAGAGATGTAACAGCAGAACTTTCTAAAGAGCTTAATTTATCTGTTGTTCGTGGAATCTATGTTGCTGGCGTAACTGAAAATAGTGGTGCAATAGAAGCAGGCTTGGAAAAAGGCGATGTAATCATTGAAGTAGATGACGTACAAGTAAATACTTCTGCACAGCTTCAAGAACGTATTGCACGTAAACGTCCAGGGGATAAAGTAAAAGTAGTTTATCTTAGAAATGGAAAAGAACGAAACACAAATGTAGAACTCAAAAACCGTCTAGGAACAACTGAACTGGTTACGAATCAAGCAGGAAAAATGATGAAAATTGAATCCTTAGGAATCGAAGTTCAGAATATTTCTCCAGAAGATGCTACCAAAATAGGTACGACAGGAGTAAAAATAGCTTCTATCAAAGATGGAAAATTCAAGGAAGCACAAGTGCCAGAAGGATTTATTATTACACATATAGACAAAGAAAAAGTAGATAGCTCTGCTGATGTAATCCGACTTTTAGAAGGAAAAACAGGAGGCGTTTTGATTGAAGGTTTCCACCCAACAGGTAGAAGAGGTTTCTTTGCTATTGCGATGTAGGTTTTAGTTTTCTTGAAAATTGACAGAAAAAATCAGATGGTCGTTGGATTGTCTGATTTTTTTATTTGAGTAAAAAAATAGATATTTTTGATAAACAAAAACACTGTTTTCAAAATTTACTAGAAATGAAAATAATTGACGATAGAAAAATATATCCTAAAGAAGACACTCCTATTTTAGAACATTACAAAGAATGTTTTGATGCCGTAAAAATTTGTTTTCTGCCATTTTTTCAAATTGAAACTAATTCAAAAACTTTATCAAGAAGAGGAAAAGACAAAATCACTTTAGAAGAACTCAAAGAAACAGATAAAATATTTGAAAATATAAAAAGTGATAATATAGAAATCTATGAATCCAATAAAAATTATCCAACAGACGAAGAAATATTAGCCTATGGAAAAGTAATAAAATGGAACAATTTAATTGACAATACTGAATTACATGACTATAAAGAGATTAACCGATCATTAAAAACATCGATAGGCTCTTATAAAAAGCGTTTAGAAAGACTTGAATTATTGAATAATTTAGAAGAATACACAGAAAAAAACGAATTATGGCTACCAGTAGAGGGAGCATTTGATGTTTTTACTAAAATTGGAATTTTCAATCTTCTCAAAAAATTAGGTAAAAATGAAATTATAGTAATAGATGAACTATATGAAAACGAACGAACATTAAATATCAAAAACATCACTAAAAAAGAGTTTATAAATAAAATAACATTTAAGGATTACTACATTTATTCAAAAGATAATTCAATTTTATTTGCAATAAGTTGGGATGATTTTTTTTATTTTACAGTTACAAAAACAGAATATATAGAGCAAGTCGATAAGATTGAAGAGTTCGAAGGGTTTTGGGCAGATGAAAATGATACTCATTTATGGGATTGGGAAAAAGGAGAAATTGAGAGATTATTGAATATTTCTCAAAAGTAGAAAGCAACATAATGAATATGAAGAAAGATTTAGCTGTTGTCAATATTTTTAGGTTCTTTGACAATTTTTGCACCTACTCGTTTTCGTCTATCATTTGATATTTTGAGAATTGTAGGGAAAAGACACGTCTTTTCCTACCCAGTAGGAAATTTTATAGCCCAAATTAAACTATAAACACCTATTTTAACGTGAACTCGGTATTAGTTGGGTACAAAAATTCTAGGTTTTTCTGGATATAAATGATATGCAACTATGGTAGCCGACATATGTGTAAAAGCATTTATTGGTTTTCTGTGTCTAGAGTGTTCTATGTCAAAAACAGAAGTCAGAATGTCATTTACAGATTCAATAACTGCTCTTTTTCTGAGGGTGTATTTTTCTTTCAACGTAATAAGTTGATTCTTCATGTTCTTTTTGACTTTAGTAATTAATTTAAGTCCATTTTCATAGAGTTCTTGCCATAATTTTGTCAAGTAGCCTTTGTCTCCGAAGCAACTTCCTTCTAAGTTATTGAGTAATTTTTTCAATAGATTGTGGTTATTGTCAGCCTTGTTAGCTGCTGTGATTTCAAATGCCATCACCTCTCCTAATTGATTGATAACTAAATGAAGTTTAAAACCAAAAAACCAGCCCATTGAGCCTTTTCCTCGTTTTGCAAGGTCTTTAAACACTTTATGCGAGTGAATACGACGATTATCAGAAACTACTATTTTCTTAGAATCTACAAAATAAGTTCCTGTTTTTTGACTTTTAGCACAGAGTAATTTAGCTAACACATACATGGGAAGGCTCACTCTTTCTATGAGTTCTAAAAAACGATTGTAGGAGCAAAGTTTAGGAAAATAAGGTAGTAAATCTGTACTAACAAGACGTTGATAATAGTATTGAAAATTCTTGTAACCAGAGTAGTTATAATAAATCAAAATAGTCATCATTTCACTTGCGCTTAATTCAGGAATACGAGTTGGAGAATGAGAAGAAGATTGACTTTTGCTACCTACCCAATGGCTAGAAACATAGGATTGAGCTTGTAAACAGAACTCATCTACTAAATAAAAAATACCGATTAGTTGGTCTTCATCAAATTTTATATTTTTGTCATTCATAAGGCGAAAAAGGGTTAAAGTTGATTAATGCTATTCAAAAATAACCTTTTTGAGCCTTTTTTGATAAAAAACTCTTAAAAAACAGTATAAAACGCTAAATATCAAGTAGTTAAATACCGAGTTCACGTTATTTTAAGAAAAGGCATGCCTTTTCCCTACAAATAAAAATCACTAGATATAACAAAATGAATAACATTCAAATATCTCATAATTAGAACAAAGTGCAAAAATTGTCAGAGAACCTATTTTTACAACAATTTTAATTACCTACTCAATCCTCGCACTCTCTTCTCATCAACAGCCATTTTACATTTTCTAATGAATTTTATTTGTTTACTAATAAAAATAATTCAATACACAAAAAAACTCTTTCTAAGCAAATAGAAAGAGTTTTTTGTGAAATTTATAGTAGAGAAAAATAAAAATTATTCTCCTTTTTTGGTAAGACGTTTCCATGTATCAGTACGACCAAACATAGATACACCAATATAACCACGTCCGTCGACAAGGTTTGTGTTCTTCTTGTCCATTGTCATTTCAAAGCTATAATCAGAACCATTTTTTGGGTCATAAATATTTCCATTTCCCCAAGTGAGGTCATTTGCAGTACCTGTAAACTCCAAATCTCTCATATTAGTCATTCCTAATATTTTATTAGAATGTTTTGAAGCATCTGGATTATTGATGTCCAAACGAGGAGTTCCGTCTGGGTTGTTTTTTTCTATAAGCCATACAATACGCCCATAGTATTTATTTTCATCTTGTCCTTTACTAGCATCTCCTTTTGAGATACGAATAACTGAGCGTTTGTCGCTTGGTTGCCAGTTTCCAATCAAAATATCTCCAGGGTTATCTTGAGTTGGAGAGTAATACTCTGCTGCTGTCCAACTTGTCAAAACGAATAAAGATGCAAAAAGAGCTACAAATAAGATATGAAGTGTTTTCATAATGAGATTTTAAAATTAAAGTGTTGTCTGAATAGGTTTTAATAAAATTACAAATCAATCTTCTGTGATGTTTATTACAAACTTGATTTTAAGATTGTTTTGCTACATAAAGTAATAGTTTTACTATTTATGTGTTGAAAATCCAAAAACTATGCCTTTTGTATAAAAGAAGAATTTTTTAAGAGCTTATCGTTTGTAAATTAAGGACTTACAAAATTAAGTCCAATACGGAAATACATTGGTAAACCTAAACTTCCTAATGAAACATCATTTGCATCACTACTTGCATCATCTGCCAAATCAAAACGATAAGCAGGAGCAACACCAGCTTGAATATTCAAACGAATAAAGCTAGAAAGTGCTTGATTGAGCATAATACGACCACGAATTTCAGACTTACTTAATTCGTAGTTGTTGGTAGCAAAAAGGTCATTACCAGGTGAGTTTTGAAGAAGATAACTTTGTCCTTCCAACTCATAACCAAAGTTAAGAGAAGATTTTGCAGAAAAATTATAACGAAGACCACCACGAGCAGGTAGTAATAATTCCATTCCCCATTTATCATTGAATGTTTTGTTCCAAAGGAAAATAGGAATATGAAGCAGACGACCACCACGATAAGTACGAGTAATACCAACAGCTATATTTTGATTGTCACTTTTTTTCCAACCATAAAGTAAAGAAGCAGTATATTTCATTTTGCCAAAATCGGGTTCAACCTCTCCAGCATCATATGTTCCGATGCTATAATTACCATTGAGTGAAGTAGCTGCTTGAAAGATAAGAAAATGTTTTTCATCAAGAGGTTTGAAAGCTAGAATTCCCAAAGTAGCTGTACGAAGGTCATTATTACTTAATGATCTTGCAAGAGGATCATTTTGGTTTACATCATTTTCATTAAAATTATAACGACTTTCCCAGTACGAAAAAGTAGCATTGAAAATAATATTGCTTTTTGAAACTAAAGGAATATTAGCATCTAAACGAACACCATGATTCAGACTGATTGGAGATTTGTAACTAAAAGTACTATCACTATCATCTGGGTTTGTAGATTCTAATTCTGCTCCAAACATAAAATCATAACTCAATCCAATAAGTGTAGTTGGGTTTAGATTGGTAATTTTGTTGTTACAATATTTTTTGATGACTGTATCATCGGCTTCTTCAAAGCCATCCATACTAAACTCTTCTTCATCAGTTTCGATAACATCGCCTGTATCTACTTGTGCTTTTGCAAAGAAGGAGTTTCCAAAAAGAAAAAAGCAAAATACGAAGGCGAACGCAAATAAACGGTATCTTTTGTTCATAAAATAAAGATTTTTTGAGGTTTGTGTGTAATTTTGTAATTACTTAAAATAAGTAAGGAACGATTACGAATTAAAGATTACGGATTACGAATACAATACATTGATTATCAACCGTTTGCATTTGAAGATGTATATCTTAATTAATTTCTGTTCCTAAGGGAAAACTAAAATTTAGAATTGATAATTTTATAAGTGAATTACTAAGATAGTATCATTTCTTTAAAAAACGAATAAATAAAATTTAATTTTGATAAATAACAGGTTTTGAAAATAAAATTTTAATAAAAATCATTCTGACCTAAATATAGATAAAATAATTCATTTTCTACATCTTACTATCAAATATAATAGTATGGCTATTATTTTCATAATATTTTTTACACTTTCTTTAATTTTATTTAATACGCTTGTCGGAGTTTATGTCGAACGCAAAGTTTCTGCATTTATTCAAGACCGTATTGGTCCAACTGAAACAGGAAGGTTTGGACTTTTACAGACTTTTGCAGATGTAGTAAAGTTACTTTTCAAGGAGGATATTATTCCAGCTTCTACAAATCATTTTTTATTCAAATTTGCCCCTATTTTGGTTTTTATAGCTGTTTTTGCAGGCTTTGCTATTGTTCCTTTTTCTGCAAATTCTGAAAATAATATGCCATTGGGTGTTTTGATTTGGCTCGGAATTGTAGCTTTAGACGTTATCGGAATTTTGATGGCTGGTTGGGCTTCTAGCAATAAATTTTCTTTGTATGGTGCTGTTCGTTCGTTGGCTCAAATGGTTTCGTACGAACTTCCTTTAGGGCTTTCTATTTTGTGTGTCGTGGTTTGGAATGGCTCTTTAGATTTACAGGAAATGAGTCAAGTGCAAGGCATTTTTACAGACAAAACGACGTATTTATTCGGAATTTCATTTCTAAATATTGAAACACAAAATATAGGAGGAATTTTGTCTTGGAATATTATTTCTATGCCTTTTTTCTTTATTGTCTTTCTAATTTTCTTTATTTCTGGTCTTGCACAAGCCAACCGAACACCTTTTGATATTCCAGAAGCAGAATCAGAACTTGTGGCAGGTTTTCAAACAGAATATTCAGGCATGCGTTGGGCGTTTTTGATGCTTTCAGAATATGGAATGATGCTTTTGATAGGACTTCTGACCAGTATTTTGTTTTTTGGAGGTTGGAATACGCCTTTTCCGAATATTGGAAGTTTTGAGTTAGCGAATTATACAAGTGGAGAGTTAGGACATTTCTCTAGTTTTGTTTGGTCTTTCTTTTGGTTGATGAGCAAAACTATTGTTTTTATGCTGATTCAGATGTGGATTCGGTGGAGTTTTCCTCGTTTACGTGTCGACCAACTGATGACCATGTGTTGGAAATATTTACTTCCTTTTTCTCTTGCTTTATTGCTTTTGACGGCTTTTTGGAAGGTGTTTTTATCATAAATTTCTAGTGCAAGATTCTATCTTGTACTTGCTCTTTTGTCAGCATATGCTGACGAGATAGGAATGGTTTTTTATAATTACAATAGTATCTACTCAAACTAAAAGAAAAGTTAGCTTTATTGGAGAGGGAAATAGGATGAGTTGTTGGGGAAGAAGAAAAACTGACACAGACACAAAATTAAAACCTTAAAAAATGATTTTTTAAGGCTTTAATTTGATTAATCTTCATCATCAAAAATAGGAATGGCTGGATCTTCTGAGTTTATATTATTCATAGCTGTATCAATTTCTACACTTTTTTTATTAGATTGTTTTAATAATTTGGTTTGTTCGTATTGTGAGCTATCTTTCAAAAAAGCATCATTTACTTTTTCGTCTTTATTCATTCCACAAGAGAAACATAGAGATAGAACTAAAAATAAATAGATAAGGTAATTTTTTTTCATAGAATTGAAATTTTATAGAGAATAAAAAATAAGTAGTTAGATTCTAAAATATTATTTTCATAATTTTTAATTTATTAATTACTAATTGACTACAAGTATAGTATATTTAGCTTATTTTTGCTAAACTAAATAATTTATTAAAATTACATTAATAAATCGTCTATTTCTCAAAAGCAGACAATTACCTTAGAAACCTACGCTAATTTTGCCTAATTTTTTCGAAACTTATTCTGACAAACTACATACCTCATTTACTCACTATTCAAAACAGCTAAACGGAAATATTATTCGTTTTTTGATTTGGAAAAGTGAATATCTTTCTGATAAAAACTTTTTACTTGTTGTTAGTATTTTTATAGGAATTTTGGCTGGTATGGCTGCCATGTTTTTACGCACAACAGTACTTTGGGTAGAACATTATTTGGCTTCTTCTAGTCAATTTTCTGAAAATTATAACTATGGTCTGCTTTTTTATCCGACTATCGGACTGCTGATTACTGCTTTTTTATCTAATGTAGTATTCAAAACTGATTTTGGACATGGTTTTACAGATATTCTTTATTCTATTTCTAAAAAAGATGGAAAGATAGATTTTAGTAATATTTATTCTCGCATGCTAGGAGCAATTTTTACGGTTGGTTTTGGTGGTTCGGCAGGTTTGGAAGCTCCTATTGTGATGTCGGGTGGTGCTATCGGTTCAAATGTGAGTAGTGCGATGCTTTTTGCCAAAAAAAAACGTATTTTATTGATTGCTTGTGGGGTAGCTGGTACGATTGCAGCTATTTTTGATGCACCCATTGGAGGAGTTATTTTTGCAGCCGAAGTTATTTTATTTGATGTTAGTATTGCTAATATTGTCCCTATTCTTCTTGCTTCTGTGGCTGCCAAACTTACTGCTTTGGTCTTGGGTGGTGATGATGCTCTTTTTACTTTCAAACTAAAAGATGCCTTTCAAACGATTGATGTTCCCTATTGTATTGTTTTGGGAATTGCTTGTGGATTTTTATCTCTTTATTTTATGGAGGTTGTCAAAAAAATAAATCAATTAGCCAATAAAATTCCAAATCCCTATTTAAAAGCACTTATTGGAGGGCTTTTTCTTTCTGCTTTGATTGTCGTTTTTCCTCCTGTTTATGGAGAGGGAACAATGCTTTTAAAATCTCTCTTGAGTGGTAGTGAAATCATAATTTTTGCAAATAATATTATTTTTAAAGAATTACCTCCTGAATATCTGTTTTTAGGTTATGTTTTGGTAATGCTTTTATTCAAATGTGTTGCTTCTGCTATCACGATTGCAGCAGGTGGAAGTGGTGGTACTTTTGCACCTTCGCTATTTTTGGGAGGAGTTTTGGGTTTTACTTTTGCTAGAATAATTAATATTATTGGTTGGGAAAATTTATCTGAAAGTAATTTTATTCTTTTTGGAATGTGTGCAGCTATATGTGGTGTTCAGTATGCACCTTTGGCAGCCATATTTTTGATTGCCGAACTGACAGGTAGCTACGAGTTATTTGTTCCTTTGATGCTTACTTCGGCAGTTACTTATATTACAGTTACTTATTTTGAGCCTCATTCGCCTTATATTCGTGAACTTGTAGAAAAAGGAGATATTATAAAAGGCGACCAAGACAAAAAAGTACTTAGTAAGCTAAAAATCAATAAATTAATAGAAAAAGATTTTAAACCTGTTCCAGAAAAAGGAACGTTGCAAGACCTTGTAAATGTAATCAAACTTAGTCATCGTAATTTATTTCCTGTCTTAAATGAAGAAAAAGAATTTGTAGGAATGATTCAACTCAATGATGTTAGAAAATTGATGTTTGAATCTGAAAAGTACGACACTATTACTCTGCGTGATTTAATGCAACGTCCTTCTGAAATGGTAGAATATGGTGAGACAATGGATACCGTAATGAAAAAATTTGAAACGAGTGGAGCGTGGAATTTGCCTGTTATAAAAAATGGAAAGTATCTAGGGTTTGTTTCTAAATCAACTATTTTCAATAAATATAGAGAAGGAATGCAAGAAGAAAATGAAGAGGTTTGGTAGAAACTTACTTCACAATAACCTCATCCACACTATTTTTCAAGGTATTCAAATTATAATGTTTCATAGAAAGTTTGTTTTTGATAGCCTGTGAGCCAAAATGAGAAATAATTTGTGTCAAACTAACTGTTCCTCCGTGTGGGTCGTCCATCAAAATTTGTTCTCTAGGCGAAGCATTTTGTTTTTCTCCTCCTTTGACATGAAAATGCCATAAAATTTGAGAAATGGTATCCAAACTTTGTCCCTTTTTGAGATAAAATTCTGTCCATTCTTCAAACCATTCTTCTCGTTTTTCGGCTATTTCAGAAGTATAAAGTGTTGCAGAAGACCAAATATAAGCGAATTTTGAATCTATGATTTTTGTGTGTAATTTGTTTTCCTCTTCTACCCAACGGTATTCTGTGAGCGAAACAGAACTCACTTTCTTTTCTATCCAAATAAGTGTAAATGATTCTATTTTATCAAAATTATAGCTTTCAATTTCACTTTCAGAGTTGGAAGATAAAAGTTCCATCAAAATAATTCCTCTACTTTTTCGATACGGTGTATTTCTAGTATGTTTTTGAAAAGCACCATTCAGAAGACAAAGTGTACGTCCTTTATCAGTAATTCCAATCCACGAACCCCCAGCGTCGCCATCCACAGGACGGAGAATTTTTGTATTATTTATCTCTGTAAAAGAAGGTAATTCAGAATTTTTACGAGTTTTTTGTTCATCTCGGCTAGAAGTGAGAATGAAATTTTTGTTTTCTAAGGGAACGAAAGTAAGCGTACACATATTAAAATAATTACGAATTAAAAATTACGAAATATATGTAGGTTAAAGGCTTGCCTTTGACTGTATTTTGATTTTTCTAAACTAGAAAAACACTACTTAAAAAGTCAAAGGCAAGCCTTTTGACCTACCAATTACAAATAAAACACAAAACTACGAATTTTCTCCTTTAAAAAACTTCTTATAAACAGGACTTCTGTATGCAAATTGCGCCCACATAGCAGGGTAAATAATAGCATCTAATGCTTTTGAAGAAGTATAATAATCTATATCATCGATAATAATGCAATTATTTTCATCTACTTTTTTGATTCTGTGATGATGTTTCCACTTTTTGAGAGGAAAAGGCAAATCTTTTTCGGCTGTATCTATAAAATAAATTTCACTTTCTGTATTTGCTTGTTCGATAATATAAGAAGTCCATTTTGAGCTATAAATCCCAAAATCTAATTCTAAATGTACTTCATCACCTACTTTGCAGCCATCAAAACGATTAAGTTTTAATTTTGGAAAAGGAGGACTCAATTTTAAAAATAATTTTTCTGTAAAACCATTCCATACTTCTTCAGCAGAACGGTTAATTGGAGTTTCGACAGTTAATTTCATAATCTATAAAATCAAATAATGAAGGAAAATGTTTTGTTATCTTTGTGTTCGAAACATGGAATAAAACTAATAAACGGTATTTTGTATTTCACTTACCACTAATCACTAAAAACAAATGCTTTTCTCTGATATTTTAGGCTTAGACCAACTCAAAAAAACACTTACTTCTGCCGTTCACAACAACCATGTAGCTCACGCACAGCTTTTTTTGGGCTATGAAGGAAGTGCAGGACTTTCTCTTGCGTGGGCGTATGCTACCTTTTTGAATTGTGAAAACAAACAAGAAAATGATGCGTGTGGAAAATGTAGTTCGTGTATTCGTTACAAAAAACTGATTCATCCAGATTTACATTTTGTTTTTCCGACAGCAAAGGCAAAAGCCTACAAAGAAAGAGAGGAGTTTATGAAAGGTTGGAGAGAATTTTTACCAAAACACAAATATCCTGTTTTGCAAGATTGGTCAGATTATTTGGAAACGGACGGCAAACAGTTTAGTATTTCGGTAGCAGAAAGTCGTTATATTTCAAAAATTTTATCTCTAAAGGCTTATGAAGGAGGCTATAAAATTTTGATTTTGTGGTTACCTGAATATATGAATGCCAGTGCAGCCAACGCACTTTTGAAAGGGCTAGAAGAACCTCCAAAAAAGACGATTTTCCTTTTGGTAACTGAAAAAACGGATAAAATGTTGGCGACTATTCTATCACGCTGTCAGCTTATTCAGATTCCTCGTTATTCAGATAAAGAAGTAAAAGAATATTTGGTAAGTCAGAATATAAAAGAAGATGAAGCTGCCGAAATTGCACCTTTAGTTGATGGAAATTTGAATGAAGCCATGAAACTTAGTGAACATACTCAAAACAAAAATCAAGAATGGTTTAGAGATTGGATGCGCCTTTGTTTCAAACACGATTATGCAGGTTTTGTAAATCAAGCTGATGTATTTCATAGTCTAGGAAAAGAAGGACAAAAAACGCTTTTGCAATATGCTTTGACTATTTTGAGAGAATCTTTAATTTCTAATTTTGGAACAGAACAGCTTATTCGTACCGAATCCGAAACGTTAAAGTTTGTACAGAGTTTTGCTAAAGTGATTGACGAAAGAAATGTTTTTTCGTTAGTAGAAAAGATTGATGAAGCCTATTTTCACTTAGAAAGAAATGCAAACTCTAAAATTATTTTTATGGATTTGTCGGTACAGATTGCTAGATTATTGAGGTAAAAAAAAATATTAAAATTATGACCACAGATTATACAAATCTTATTATTTCCTCTTTTAGTGCGATTGCTTTAGTACATACTTTATTTTTGACATTAAAATTTGCTAAAAAGTCGTCGTCTTTCCTTGGAGTTAGTGGTATAATAGGCTTACTGATTTCTTTTGCTATTCGTTTGTCAAAATCAGTTTTGATTATTTTTTTTCCGACGATACCTTTCATTATTCCTCTTTCAGGTTTGTTGGGAATGTTCTTGGGAGGTGTTTTTTTGCTTTTGCATATCAAGCAACTCAATAATGAAATAATAAATTATACTCAATTTTCCTTTCATTTTATACCTGTATTTTTGCTTTTGGCTTTACTGTTTTTTTATGATGATGCTTATTCAGTTTATTTGTACTATACAATAGCCGTATTTTATTTGGCGATATATGGCTTATATAGTTTTTATTTAGCTTATTCAGAAAAAGTCATTAATCAAAAAGTACAATTAATTTTTATAGCTTTTTTTGCTATTTGGGTAAGTTTTGGTATTCAACTTCTGACAGATTCTAGATTTGTTTATGTCTTGATTACATTTCTTGGAAGTTGTAGTTTGTATGGGATTAGTTGGTTTGAAACAGGTAATAAACACGAAAAAAATAAGAATGAAAAACCTAAAAAAACATCCCATAATCAGAATGAAAATTTGATTAGAATTAGCCAAAAAGTAAAAGCTGCTTTTGAAAATGATAAGCTTTATTTAGATTCTTCATTGACTTTGAAATCTCTTTCAGATAAATTAAAACAGCCTACTCATTTGGTTTCGAAATCTATCAATAACCAGTTTCAAAAAACCTTTCCACAGTTTTTGTTGTCTTATCGCCTTGATGAAGTAGAGAAACGATTGGTTACAGATAATCATCTTAGCATTGAAGCTATTGCATTTGATTGTGGCTTCAACTCACCTTCTAATTTCTATACCGTATTCAAGAAAAAACACAAACAAACTCCTCTTGAATTTCAAAAGAAATATTCAGAAAATACTCTAAAAACATACAGGAGGAGTCATTCAGACTTCTAATTTCTAAATTAGCATATACAATTTTATAAATTAGAACAGAACTAGTTTTTAAAAAAAATAGATTTGTTGGTATTATTTATTTATCCAAATTTTAATCTAACTATCTAATTTTATGCAACTCAAAAAGTATTTTTTAATCAAAAATGTACTCTGTTTTTTCGTTTTACTTTGCTTATGTCAAAGCTCTAGCTTTTCTGTTTTTGCTCAAAAAAATAAACAAAACTTACAATTAATTGGAGGTTTAGAAAGAAAAGCAAAACTAGGTTTCTCATTCAAAGTTCTGTCTTCTGGGGCAGCACAAATAACAAAAATAGATTCTCTAAGTCATATAGCAAAACAAGAAATTGAAGTAGGAGATATTATTACTCAAGTAAATGATATTTCATTAAATCAGAAATCAAAGACAAATGATATTTTGTATGGAATAAAGGGAAACAAAACTATTGCAATGATTATTTTGAGAAATCAAGACATTCTAAAAAAAGAAGTAATATTTGAAAATCAACCTTTAGAATCGTATAAAAATAATACAATTTTATATAATTACGTTGCTACAGAATATGGTGACAAACTGCGTACTATTACAACTATTCCCAAACAGAAAAAAGAAAAATACCCAGCTGTTTTGTTGGTTCAATGGCTTTCGTGTTCTAGCATAGAAAATAATCGCAAACCTTACTATGGCTACGATTATATTTTAGATTATTTTACCAACTCTTCTCAAATGGCATTTATGAGAGTGGAAAAACCAAGTGTAGGAGATAGTGAAGGTATTGCTTGTTCAGAGTGTGATTTGAGTAGAGAATTAGAGGGATATAAAAAGGCTCTTGCTGCTCTAAAACAAAATCCAAATGTAGATACAACACAAATTTATATTCTAGGTTTGAGTTTGGGAACTTCACTTGCACCACTTGTAGGCGAAAATCAAAACATTAAAGGATATATTGTTTCTGGAGGTTGTACAGTTACTTGGTTAGAACACATGATAGAATTGGAGCGAAGAAGGTTGTCTTTGGTAGGAGAGAGTTACCCTCAAATTAATCAGAAAATGAAAGGTTATATTCCTTTCTATCAAAAATATTATGTCGAAAAGAAACTTCCTTATGAAATAATCAATCAGTACCCTCAATTTTCCGAGCTTTGGTATGAAGAAGATGCACATCAATACGGTCGTTCTGCTAAGTTTTATCATCAAGTACAGGAACAAAATTTTGAAGAAGCGTGGTCAAAAGTCAAAAGTCCTACCTTAGTTTTGTATGGAGAATATGATTGGATTATGAGCAAAAATGACCACGATAAAATTACTTATTTAGTCAATCAAAATAAACCTAATACAGCACAATTTTTTGTCATTCCAAAAGCTGGACATTTATTAAGCACCTACTCTTCTCCTAAAGATGCTTTCAATTGGAAGGGTCCTAAAAAGTCAGAAAGTCTTATTCCTATTATTGATAAATGGATAGAGGTGCAGTTACAAAATTAAATAATAAGAAATCTTTATTGATTTATCAGTGTAAATTGCTAGATTATTGAGGTAGAAAGTAAATTTAATTTTTCATTAAAGCAACCTTGGTAGTTTCTCTTACATCTACAGATACGAAACTTTTCTTTACATTAAACTTATAATAATTATGAAATTTAAGCTAACTCACTTATTATTATCACTACTTTTTGTACTATCCATAACCACTTCTTTTGCTAAAGAGTATCCAATAATGATTACTCCAGAAGGACATATTGTCGTTGAGGTAACGTTACAAGACTCAGTAAAAGGTAACTTTATTTTAGATACAGGAGCAGGGCTTATCGTTCTTTCTTCAAAGATGTTTGAGAAGGTAAAGGAGTCATCTCAAAATGCTGGTTTTATAACAGGCTTTAGAAGTGATGGGGATAGACTAGATGGCGAATTATATTCTATATCTTCAATAGCAGTAGGAGAAGAAATAAAAGAAGATGTTAAAGTTGCAGTATACCCACCTTTGGATAACTATGGTGTTGATGGGCTACTTTCTTTGAAGTTTTTTGAAGATAAACCGTTTAGTATTGACTTTCAAAATAACAAAATTCGTTTTTTGGAAGAAAAAGAGTGCAATAAGCTTGCTGAAAATAATAGAATTCTCCCTATTTCTATATCTAGTCATACTGACACTTCTTTAGATATTTTTGTAAGAGTTTGCTTAAATGACGAAGTGAGTATAAATGCTGAATTTGACACAGGTAGTGGTTATAATACTTTTCTTATAAATACTTATTTCGAAAAAAATCTAAATATCGACACAAGTAGTGTGAAAGTTAGACCTTTTAAAAGACCTATTTCACAAACTGAGGTACAAGATAAAATTGTTCAACTAAATACAATCAGCCTTTGTAAAGATGAAAAAAGGAGTATAGAAAAGCCAACTGTAGTATTCAGAGAAGGGTTAATCTATGAAGGACTTATAGGAAGCTCTTTCTTCAAAAACAGTAAATTAACTATCGATATTCTCAATAAAAGAATGATAATACAAGACTAAATTACTAACTAGATAGTTTGCTTGATTAAGTATGGCATAAGTAAAGTGTTATTATTGCTCTCTTGGAGACAACAATAACACTTTACTTTTATGTGATTTTTGTATTATTTTTATGGATTTGTCGGTGTAGATTGCTAGATTATTGAGATAAAACAACACTTTAAACATTCATATTATGAAATAATTGTATTTGCTATTATATTTTTAACTTGTTCTTTTACTGATATTCCTTCAAGTTCAATCATAGAAAATAAAGATGTTTTTTCTATTGAAATTGAAGAAAGCGCAATGCTCATTCACAATAATTACAAAATCTCACAAGATTGTATTAATATAAGATTACAAACACCACCTATAAAAAATGTATCCTATTCAAAAGTAGTTTCTAAAACTGATAGAAAAATAATTACTGATTTATTAGATAAAATAGAATTTGACGAACTTCGAAAAAGCTATTCCTATTATGCCATTGATGATATGGTAGAATATGATTTCACAGTCAATTACAAAGGAAAGAGTAAATCAATTCACATATACGATGTCAAAGTAAAACCTATTTTTGATTTGGCAGCAAAAATAAATACACTCTTGCCAAAAGAATATGCTATTGGTTATGATGAAGCCTACCTTTCTTTATCTAAAAGATAATAATACCAAAATGAAAACTAAACTACACCTAAATTTTTATCGATACAGATTGCCAGAGTTTTGAGATAACTTTTTAATATTTCTATATAGGTTAGCCTCGTAGAGCAGACCGTTTATAGTCTGTTCAGATAATAATCTAGTCTTTTTTCGTTCTTTAATTATGAAATATCTAAAAAACCCTTATTTGCCTACGACTATTTTATTGTTGCTACTCACTTTTTTTGGGTACAAGACTTTTTTTGATGAACGTTATACTCAAACTGAAAAAGAAATTTTTGGTTATAATTATCATCAAAATATAGGCTTAAAGCAGGAATATGAATACTTAGCATCCAATGCTTTGGGAAGTGCAAAAAAAAGTATCGATGAAACATATGGAACTAAAGAAAATAATGATGTAAAAAAAATACACGCTCGTTTCAAAAAACAAAGAGATGAACTACAAAAAATTTATCAAGAAACTCATAATACCTATTTTGAAGAGCCAAGATTTGAGTTAGTCAAAGAAAAAGTAAAATCAAATCCCAAATATACAGAAGAGCGTACTGTCGTCGAATTTCCTAATCTGAAAGTTGTTACAGCTTTCAATGAATATGTCCAAAAAGTATCAGCTTTAGATTCCTCGCTTTCGAAGCGTTATCAAGATTTTGTGTTTGAAGAAGGAATGAGCAACGAAGAATTAGACGATTTTTATTTTGATACAGACGATTATTTGAGAGCCTTTCATTATTCTCGTTTTGAGGCACAACTCGCCACTATGTATTACGAAGATGCAAAACTACTTTCAAGAAAATATTTTCTTTTTCCTCTTGCTTTGAAAGCAGAAGATATAAAAGTTGTGCCTTATGTGCATTACCAAAAAGGAAAAGACAAACCGTATTATGTTACTACAATGAGTGTTGTTCCTTTTGACAAAGAGAATACTCGTCTCGTTTACCCAGAAAATGTAGAAACCAAATTTGATGAGAATGGATTTATAATTGTTCCAAAAGAATTTAGAAAAGGAATGCAGAAGTTTCAAGTACAAATTCCAACGCTTCTTCAAAGTGATACTTCTTTTGTTATCGTACAAGATTTTAACTACCTCAATACCTATTATAAAGATGAAAAGTAAAATTCTACTTTCTGTTTCGCTTTGGGTGTTGATTGCTTTTCTAGGAGTTTTTTATTTCGTTTCTCAAAAGAACAAGAAAGAAAATGAGGTTCTTGCAGTAGAAAAAAGTAGCCAAACCTTGAAAAACTCAATAAAACAGGCTCACAAAGACAGATATTTGACACTTTTGTATCACGTAGGAGATGTTATTCCTTACAATAAAAGAGAACAATATACATTTCGTAACATAGAAAATGCTTATAAACTAGCAGAAGTCAGATACGAAAAAGGTACTATTTCACTAGATGATATGGGAAAAAATCCTCTGACTAAAAATGAGTTTTCTAATAAAATTATTTCTCAAAATGATTTTAATTATTGCTCATCTAAGGAAAATAAATTTGTAAATAAATTACACAAACTTTATTTATACAAAGACTTGATGAATTTTGTAGATGATGAAATCTACCCAGACATATCTTATTGTGGAGCAGAATATAGAAGGTTTGATATTGAAGTTATAGAAAACGATAAAATAGCTCTTAGACTGACAGATATTTTCCATCCAGAACCCATTGAATACTATTTAAAATGAAAAATAAAACCATATTTTCTGTTTCTCTTTGGGTATTAATAGGGGTTTTTTGTTGTTTATGCTTTTTTTTGAAGGAGAAACAAGAGGAGAGAAAAGGAAAAGATGAAGTTGCACTAGATAAAAGTGAACGTTTTTTAGTAGAAAAAATCAAACTCAAAAAACACATCATTTTGGATAAAGAATATTTTGACTTAAAAATGTATGGGTTTCATCCTAGAGATGTAGCTATTTATGATTCACTCAAACGAAATACAGATTTTTCGGAATCTCTTTATACAACTACTAATTATAATTGGAAAACTTTAAAAAAATATGTGATAGGTAATTTTTATAACTACTCACACCTAGACAATGAAAAAGACAAGCTACTTTTGAATTATCGAAATGAAAATTCCAAACAACTTACAAAGCTGCATAAATTGTTATTGTATAGAGTCCATAGCAGGTATAATTTGATAAGACTTCATCATGTTGGTTGTCGTCTTGAAATACGTTTTGATCCTCTTTATTTAGAAGTTTTGCCGTTTAATTCAGCTATTGCATTAGAATATCAGTTTGATAATTTTGATGAAAAACCATTTTCTTCTCAACTCTATCAAAACAACCATCCCATAGAGAATCTATATTTTGATGTAGAAAAAGATACGACACTTCATTTTCAAATCCAAACAGATTATTATGCAAATGATACACTCAAAAGCACTAAAAACTACAAACTCAATATAAAAGCTGGGCAGCGAAACGATTTTGAAATAGAGGAAATAAGATAAAAAAGTCAGATATTTTCCATCCAAAATCTATTGAATATTATTTAAAATGAAAACTAAAACTATATTTTCTGTTTCTCTTTGGGTATTGATAGGGATTTTTTGTTGTGCATACTTTTTTTGGGAAGAAAGGCAAGAGGAAAGAAATATCAAATCACTTGAAAGAAGTAGTAAGTTTTTGATAGAGAAAAGTAAAAGAGTTTTTTTAGAAAAATTACTAGAAGGAGAAACTCAAATGTCAGAAAGTGGAAATGACCCACGAGATGTTAGTTTATATGGTTTACTTCGGAAGAACTATGAGTTTTCAGATTCTTTATTCAAAACTGACAATTATAAATGGACTGTATTGAAAGAATATTTGAGAGATAGTTCTTATCAGAATATTATTTCTACCAAAAGTACAGAGTTACTAAACTATGAAAATCCTAACTCTTCATTGCTTCAAGCATTTCATAAAATGACTTTGTACAGAATCCACAATCAAGCTCAAATAGTGGAGTTTAGCATGACAAGTGGTAGCTGGGTTACTTTTGATAAATTTTCGCTTAACCTAATTACTTTAAGTCCAACAATATTTTTGCATTACTCTGATAATCCCAAGCTATTCTCCTACCAACTCTATCAAAACAACCAGCCCATAGAGAAACTATATTTTGATGTAGAAAAAGACACGACACTTCATTTTCAAATCCGAACAGATTATTATACAAATGATACGTTCGGAAATACAAAAAACTACCAACTCAATATAAAAGCTGGACAGCGAAATGATTTTGAAATTGAGGAGGTATTTTGATAAAAATTACTCATTTACTCTTCTTCCATCCCTAAAATAGAATTATAAAAATCTATTCTTTCTTTTGGAATAGCTTCTCTGATTCTTTTGAGAGAACCTTCACAATCTTTATACTCAAACTTTCTTTTTACTACTATAAAATTTTTTTCTACTTCAAAATCTTCGTTTGGTAAAGAATTTCTATTTAATAAATCAGTCAATTCAAATCGGTCTAAAATACTTATTAATGTGCGAGAATGACCCCATTGAGGAATGCGAGTTAAAGAATAACCTAAAAATATGTAAAAATCGTTTGTTTTCATAAGTGGTTTTAAAATTATTTTTATGGATTTGTCAGTTCAAATTGCTAGATTATTGAGATAGAAACTTCAAACAAAAACAATTCTTCAAAATATAAAAAATAGTTACATCGGTAACTAAAACAGACCGATTTTGAGCAAAAAGAGCAACTAGAAAAGTAGTTTTAACGTATTTTAAAGAGTACATTGTACATAAAGATAGCCATAAAAAATTACTAAAACTCTACTGCTTATGTTTCACTACCATTTTTTAGATGAAGACCAACATTCCGAATTTCTCTCACAAAATAGAATAGACCCTATTACAGGCGACAAAATATACGAAGGCGATTGTGTCGTGATTTGTGCTGCCTGCAAATCAGCTTTTTTGGAAGAAAGTTGGAATTATCTGCGCCAACAGCATTGCGACCAGTACGGAACTCTCAATAAAATTCCTAAAACTGAAAAAATTTATTTCAATGGAGAACCTTTAGTTTTTTTGCCTTTTGATGTGAAGAATGAAGGTTCATTTTTTAGTGAACTTATCTACAAGGTTTTTCAGTTTTCAACAAATGCTTTTCTTAGTATTGTTCCTTTAGTGGCTATTATTTTGATTTGGTATTTTATTCCTTCTATTGAAAGTGAAGGCTATAAGGTTTTATTTAATATGATTTTAATGCCTATTGGAAGTGTTATTTTTTATATCTCTGTAGTCAAAAGCTCTTCCAATCAAACTACTTTTTTTGGTCAGATAATGAAAAATAAAAATCGTTTTCTTATCAAAAATCTGCGTCAAAATTATTCTAAAGGAAATTATTTTGCCATCAATTTAAAAAACAAAAGTATTGTTTCAAAAACAGCGTTAGGGGAAAAAGAAGTTTGTTTTTCTAACATAGAGAAGATTGTCTATATTTATAATGCTGACAGAATTTTTGATAAAAATGGACTTTTACTTCTCCAGATTTGTGTTATTTCGAAAAAGGAAACTACCAACTATGAATCTATTTTTAAGGAGAGTGAAAGACACAAACTAGACACTTTCTTAAATAAATTATCTAAGAATCTAAAAGTTTTTCAAAGAAATAATACTCAAAATTATTATTGAATAGTTTGGATAACACAACATAATTTTGAAATAATAAAATAAATGCACTATTCCCATAAACTAGAAAAACGCAAACACAAAGGTTTTCTAAACGAAAAACGAAACGACCCAATTACAGGAGAGCGCATTGAAGCAGGACATAAAATAGTAATTTGTTCGGCTTGTAAATCTGCTTTTTTTGAGGAAAGCTGGCAATATTTGGGAGGGAAACATTGTAATCAAACAAAGACACTTTCAAAAATTCCTATTGCTGAAAGTATTCAAATCAAGTTTAAAGAATTAGATTTTGAGTTTAGTGATACTGAATTATTGAAGCCCAAAGAACAAATGATAGTTTCAGTTATAAGTTTTGTTTTTGTAGCTTTTTCTCTATTGACTCCAATGGTAATTGTAGGAGGATTTCTTTATCTATTGTCTTTTTTCATAACCGAAAATAATTATTTTACTCCTATACTACTTTGTACTCTTTCTTGTTTGACAGTATTATTTATTTTATATCAACTTTTTAATAATTTGCATATCAAATTAATGAGTAAAAGCCCTAGATATAGGAAATTTAGAAGACTTGCTATTTCACAGGAAGAGTTAAAATATAGATTGATAATAGACGAAAAATATCAAGTGCTTTCTATAAGAAATCAAGAAGAGAGTTTTGTGATTCCTTTGCAAAATATAGTGAAAATAGATTATTTTTTTTATTCAATAAAGAAGAATCAGAATGAAAAAGAGGTATTTCAATTAAAAGCAACATTTGATTTTATCAATAACGAAGAGTTTAATCAAAAAACATTGATTACAGAAATAGCAAAAATAGAATTGAATCAATGGAAATATTTTATAAATAAATTACCTTCTCATATCGAAACAAAAATAATTAGTCAAAGAATATAAAAAATGCACCATTCCCATTACTTAGAAAAACAAAAAGACCAAGATTTTTTAGTACAACAAAGAGTCGACCCAATTACAGGCGAGCTTATCGAAGCAGGACATAAAATAGTAATTTGTTCGGCTTGTAAATCTGCTTTTTTTGAGGAAAGTTGGGAGTATTTGGGTGGAAAACATTGTAATCAAACAAATACCCTTAGTACTATTCCTGTTGCTCAAACGCTTTGGTTAAAAGCAAAACCACTAGAGTTTTTACCTTTTGATTTTGAGGGATTTGATACAGGGTTTCATTATCAAAACGTAATTTATGGTTTTTTAGAGCTTGTAATGATAATTCTTTCTGGGTTTTCTATATTATTTTGGTTAGTATCTTTAGCAAAGAGTAGGCAAGATGTATTTATTATGTCGGTTTTGGTAGGAATGAGTTCTATAGGTTTGCTTTTTAATTTAAAGAAAATTATCAAAAAATTACCTGCTTCAATTTCTAAACATATCCTTCCTTTTGATAAAGGACACAAATTAGCCATAGATAACAAAAAACAAGTGCTTACATTTAGAAATGATTTTAAAGAATTGGAACTTCCATTAGATACAATTTCAAAATTTCAATACTCTTTCAATTATGTAGATGGAGATACTTCAAGGTATAAAGATATGTGTGACTTGAGCCTAACGCTAGGATTCAGTAAAAATGGAATCTATAAAGAAAGAAAAATAAATGCACAACTCAGAAAAGTATATTTTTATAAATGGGAAGAACTTTTGGGAAAATTACCTTTAACTATCAATGTATATTACCGAAAGTAATGAAATAAAAGAGATAGTTGAAAAAATAAACTTGTTTATCGAAGAAAATCAACTGTTTGTCTAAAAAAACAAGCTGTTTATCGAAAAAAATATTAACTTCAATGCAATTTTGAAATACATTCAACGTTAGATAAGCAAAGAAAGCAATTAAAGACACAATTTTAGTCAGAAAAAAGGTTTAACTTTAATCTTTCAAAACAAGAATTATTTTATCATCTCTATAATAAATTAGAATTACTTTTATTAACTATGAAGAAACAAAACACAAATCTATTAAACGTTCTTACCAAAGGAATTATCGGAATGGCAGCTCTTATATGTGGAGTTACTTTTTCGGCTAATGCTCAAGAGTTCGGAATGGAGTATGCACAAGACGGTTATAATCATAACTCAATCCGTCCATTGCACGAATCGCATATTATGTACAAAAAGACACTTTGGTTTAGAATGTCTTTAAAAGAAAAACAAAACTTGCCTTTCTTTGCAGTAGAAAACGAAATTACAAAAGTAATTATTGATGCTGTAAAATTAGGAATTATACGTCCTTACAAAAACGATTCTTTGCGTACTCGTATGTCACAAGAAGAGTTTTTAGAAAACCTTACTATCCCTTCAGATGAAGTAACACTTACAGAAGAAGAAATTGCGATGGGCTTTACTGCAGACGACCTTGGTGGTTTTGGTGGAGGCGGAGATGATTGGGGTTCTGGTGGAGACTGGGGTGGCGATAGTGGAGGAAGTGCCGAAGCTGAAACAATAGCCAACGAATTCTATCCTAAGCAACTTCACTTATTAGAAATCAAAGAAGATTTATTGTTTGATAATAAGCACTCTCGTATGAAGCATGATATTCAAGCTATTACAATTATTATTCCTGCTGAAATGAATCCTGCAACAGGTTTAGAGAAAAAATTAGCTGCATTTTCATACAAAGAGTTGGTTCAAAACCTTTTCCGTGACAATTCACAAGCAATTTGGTACAATGAGCGCAACAACCGTCATCACAGAAATTTAGAAGAAGCATTTGATTTACGTTTATTCAATGCTCGTGTTATCAAATATGACAACGCTAGAGATAATATGATTGTTGATATTTACGAAGACCAACGTTCTGCTCTTATTGCAGCTCAACAATACGAACATCAATTAGTAGAATATGAAAGTCATCTTTGGGAAAACTAAATATTGATTTTTATTTTATTCAAAACCTTTCTTACAGCTTTGTAGGAAAGGTTTTTTTGTGTTTTAAAAGTGAGGAGTATTTTAGATAAATTTTGATTATTACATAATTTTAACTTATATTTACAAAAGGTGTTATTAGTATTTTATCTATTTATCAAGTAATAAAATATTATTTTACCTTTATTTTTTTTACCAAATTTATTTATCAAAATTATTAAAAAATGAATATTAAATTTAATTCAGTGTCTTTATTTGTTGCTTTATTGTTTTTAGCAATAGGCTTTACTTCTTGTGGAGGTGGTAAGGAAGCAAAAGTGCCAGAAGCAGGCGAAAAACTAATGGCATCAGCTTGGAAGTATGATGTAAATGCAAATCTTAAAGGTGGTTCAGAAACTGCTGAAGATGCAACAGGTGTAACTTCGGATATTCAACTCAAAGGCGATGTTGGTGCAATGGCTGATTTTGTAGCCGAAACACTTACTTTTGGCAGAGATAAGTCTGACAAAACAAAATTGTCTTATCAAAAGAAAATAGGTGAAGGTCTTTTGTCTTCTTCTACAGTAGGTTATTGGACAATGTCAGAAGATGGCAAAACAATCTCTATGGCAGCATGGGACAAAAAAGCAGGCAAAGAAAAAGACCCAGTAGTTTATACGATTGTTGAGCTTACAGATGACAAACTTGTTTTGACAAAAGAAGGCGACGACACAAAGAAAATTTATAAAAAGAAATAAAATAAATTGAAATGAGTAAAATTTTTACCATTTAGTTTCTACATACTAAAAAACTACGTTTCTTTGTAAGCGTAGTTTTTTTATGCACTTTTATTTCCTCTTAACTTTCTTAATAAAAACACTCTCAAAATGATTTTATTTCCAAGCTCAAGTGAATATGCTTCTTTTTATGCTAATTATATCAGATTAATTGGCGAATATATGAAAGAAAATAAAATACAAGATATTATAGAAGTTTTATCCCAACAAGGAGAAGAAACCAAAAAAAGCTTTGCCAAATTCTCAGAACAAGAGGCTTTATTCAAATATGCAGAGGGTAAATGGAGTATTAAAGAACTTTTAGGACACATGATTGATACAGAGCAAATTATGTCGTACCGTGCTTTGTCTTTTTATCGTGGCGAAAAGCAGTCTTTAGCAGGTTTTAATGAAAATGAATATGTCAGAGAGGCAAATTTTGATGCAATTCCGTATTCAGATTTGTTGGACAGGTATGAGATTGTTCGTAAATGTTCGGTGGCACTTTTCAAAAGTTTTGATGCCAAACAGACTGCTAAAATAGGAGAAGCTAATCATAATGAAATGTCAGTTCGTGCGCTTATTTATATGATTGCAGGACACGAAATTCATCATTTACAGATTTTGGAAGAGCGTTATATTATTAAATAAATGGGCTTTGATTATCTCCATCTAACAAAATATACTTTTGACAGTTTTTAAAACTTAATTTTATTATTCATTATCAATTCTTCTTTTTTTATGAAAAAAAGTATTTATTTTTCGCTTTTATTTTTTGCTTGTTCTATTTTTTATAGTTGTAATTCTGAGAAAAAAACATCTGAAAACGAATATCTAGTAGAGGGAAATATCAATAATTTATCGCAAGATATGAAAATGATAGTTTCTGATATTAGTACAAAAGATATTGTACCTCTTTATGATGTTAGTGTCAAAAAAGATGGCAAATTCGAACTCAAAGGAAATATTACCGAACCAACTCCTTTTTACCTCACTTTGCTCAGAGAATCAGATAGTACGTTTTCTCCTTCGGATAATTTAGTCGTGTTTTTTGAACCTTCAAAAATGGAAATCCAAGCTGATGCTGGCAAACTTTCAGAAGCGAAAATTACAGGTTCTCGTTCACATTCTCATTTTGATATGTATAGAAAAGGAACAATAGGCTATGAAAAAAACATGAAAGAATTAAATGTAAAAGCAATGAATAGTTTACAGACTGGAGATACAGTAAGCTATCAAAATACAATGACAGAGTATGAAAAGCAGTACGAAGAATGGAAAAATTATAACAAAAAGTTTATTACAGAAGATTCTTTAGATTATGCTGTGCGTTCGTTTTTGGCTGTAAATTATATGTTAGAAGATGAAGATTATCTGACTGATTTGGAAAATTTGGTAAATGGAAAAGAATCTACTTGGACAAATCAAATCAATTCATATATCAAACAAATAAAAAAAATATCAATAGGACAATCTGCACCTGATATTACTACACTCCACAATACAGAAGGCAACTCTGTTTCTATTTCTAGTTTAGAACAAAAACCTACAATACTTTATTTTTGGGCTTCTTTTGACCCAAAAACTGTATCACAAGTACAGAAAATTCAATCTTTAGAAACTGCCAAAATGAAGGAAGAATATCACTTTGTAGGTATTTCTTTAGATTCAGAGATTAGCTCTTGGAAACAAACTATAAAAGAATTACCTCAAAATCATACACAATTTATAGACCTTTCAACAAATCAAAATGCAGCTATTACATATCATCTGACAAGTTTGCCTTTGTTTATTGTTTTAGACTCCACTCAAAAAATGCTCTATAAGACCAATTCAATAGAAAAATTGAATTCTTTTTTGATAAAATAAATCGAAAACATAAGTACGTTTCAAAATAACAGAAATTTGTCTGACCTGTTTTCATAGTGTCAGACATTTTTTATTGAAAAAATAAAATTAATTTTAAATTGTTGATTGTATCCAAAAAATGAAAAACGAATTTGATTATTTAATTATCGGACAAGGTTTGGCTGGTTCTATCTTAGGCTATACGCTGCTTGAAAGAGGAAAAAAAATAATGATTTTGGACGAACCCAAATTTCAAAATTGTTCGAAAATAGCAGCAGGAATTTGTAATCCTATTACAGGACGAAATCTTGTCAGAACGTGGAAAAGCAAAGAGTTATTTACTTTCCTAAATGATTTTTACCCAAAATTAGAAAAACAATTTAATTGCCACTTCTTTTTCCAAACACCTATTTATCGCCCTTTTCAAACCTTAGAGCAACAACAAGATTGGTCGGCACAAGAAAATAAAGCTACCGAAGAAGTAATTTATCCTAAAAAACCGTTGTTTGAAGAAAATGTAAATGAGCCTTTGGGTGGACTTTTAATAAAAAATGGAGGGCATCTGAGAACGGATATTTTCTTAGAAGCAATCAAAAAATATCTGATAGAAAAAAAAGCATACAGAGAAGAATTATTTGAGTTTGATAAATTGATTTTGGATGATAAAAGTGAAAAAGAGAAGGTAGTTTATCAAGATATTAAAGCCAAGCATATTATTTTTTGTAGAGGAGTATTAGACAAAACAAATCCCTTTTTTGATAAATTGCCTATCGCACCAGCAAAAGGTGAAATTTTGCATATTGATTTTGATAGAGATGAACAAACAGCTAGGAAACTCAATCAAATTATCCTAAATAAAGGCTGTTGGGTTGTTCCTTTTCATAATTATTTGAATGACAAAGTGAGAGAGCTTTTTACAAGTTCCTTTCGTACAGGCTCAACTTATAATCATGATGATTTGACATTAGAGCCAACACAAGAAGCAAGAGAAGAAATTGAAACCAAACTTCAAGCAGTTTTGAATTTGCCTTATAAGGTTACAAATCATGAAGCTGGTATCAGACCCTCCACACGCACTCGTTATCCACTTATGGGAACACACAAAGATTATCCTCAAATGAGTATTTTTAATGGTTTTGGTGCAAAAGGTGTTTCGATGATTCCTTATTTTGCCAATGAGTTTGTAGAACATTTATTCAATGGAAAAGAATTAGATAAAATACTCCGAATTAATAAATGGTTGTTGAAATAGAACTTGTAATTATTATTATTGAGAATAAAGTGGCATAAATCATGAGTGTTATTTAGGTTTTAAATTTAATCAGAACATACATAGAAGTCAACTCTACATGAATACTCAAAAAATATCATTACAAATTTTTCTAATCCCTATTTTCTTTTTCTGTTTTTCTTCTCTTTTTGCTCAATCAGATTTTCCTAAAGAAGTTCAAGACTGGATTTTGAAGGCTGATACAGAAGAAGAGCGTACTTCAACTAATAAATCGTATGTTTATCAAAACGAATATGGCGAAAAATATACAGTTTATTTTCGTTCTCAAAGAATGAAAGACAAGCAAAAAGAAATTGAGAATCCTATTTCTGTGAGTATTTATCCGTATTCAGAAGAAAGAAAATTACCAAATTGGAAAGTAATTTATTACATGGATTTTGATGGAAATTTAGTGTATATAAATTATGAAACAAATCATAAAGAGTATGCTAATTTCAGACAAGAAATAGTTGTAAAAGAAGGAAAAGAATGGTATCACAAAATCAGTAAAAAAGAAAAAGATGCAAAAGATTTTGAAACACAATCAGTAGGAAAAGGAGCAATACAAGATGAAATAGAATTTCCTTATTTTCTCACAAAAACAGATGTAATAGCTTTTTTAAAGCCAAGATTAGTAACAGAAACAGATTTGTTTAAACCCTTTTTTATGCAAAGAGAATCTAATTTTATCTATAATTCAGAACTTCCAAAAAGTGTGAGTATAAATGGAAATTCAAAAGAATATAGTTTTGGTGCTTTTGAAGGAGAAGAGTTAAAGAAAAAAATTACAATCAATTATCAAGAAGCAACCGATAAAACAACAATTTCTGGAATGCTGACTCCTTTTGATGGTTTTTCTTTTGAGTTAGAAGGTTATGTTTCTTTAATTGGTTTGCAAGGAAAATATATTGTTTTGGAAGGAACTGGAGTAGATTCTTCTTTCGAAATGTTAGTTTACTCAGAAGAAAAAGCAAGTATTGTTTTCAAAAAACAAGTGAGTGGAGTATATTTTTTTAATAATCATTTAATTTTTTCAAAACATGCATCTGAAAGCGAAACTCAATATGCTATCAATCATGGAAGTTGTGAAGAGGAAGAAACAGGAATGAGCGTAGAAAAACATGGGATTTATGATGCAGGGACGTTAAATGAACTTTCTACTGATGATATTCCAATTCGTTTTACAAATCAAATTCGTTGTTTATTGGTTCAATAGTAAAATTACTTCACAGAATAGTTAGGAACGAATCTTGAATATTCTATCAAAAAAATATAAATACCCCTAATTTATTAATTTAATGAAACAAAATAGTTTACTTCTCATCTTAGTTTTACTCCTTTTCTCATTTGCTTCTTCGTTTGCTCAAAATGCAGAAGTAGTAGAAAAAGTAGAGTTTAGAAACATCAGCAAAAACAGAACAGGTTTTCCAGAAGGACAAATCAATTCTATTGCTATTGACAAAAATGACACAAAATGGGTTGCCACTGAAAATGGTTTGGTTGCTTTTTATGCTGATTCTACTGTCCGAACATTCAATAGAGCTGGTAAATATGATTCTTTGATAGATAAAGTAAGTTCTATTCGTTTCGATAAAAAAGGAACAATTTGGCTGGGTACTTTTTCGAATGATATTGTAAGTGTTGTCAATTTAGATGCTTATGGAGAGTATATTTGGCATACCGAAATACCGACTTTTAGTAATAAGAGTTTTTATATCAATTCGATTGATGTAGATTCGAAAGGTGGAAAATGGATTGCTACAGCACAGGGTGGACTTTGGCACATTGCAGCAAACAATAAAAAGACAATCTATAATCAAGAAATTGAACCCAATATTCCTAGTGATGTGATTAATGCTGTAACGGTAGATAATGATGACGTTGTTTGGGTGGGAACAAGCGCAGGAATGTTTAATATCAAAAATGGAAAATTCAAAGATGCTTTTAATGTAACTAACGATGGTTATGGTTATGACAATGTTTTACATATTGATTTGAAACCTGATGGGAATTTGTGTGTAACAGCTCTTAATCGTAAAGGAAAGCAGTTTTTGGTGTGTAATCAAGAGATGTTTCAGATGTCCAAAAGGGTTACAAAATCTAGAAATTTTAGATTTAATGATGTCTTGGTTACACCAAATGAAAGTGTTTGGATAGCAGGAAATGAAGGTATTGTTAAATTTTCAAGAGATGAAGATCCTATTTTTTATAATCAGGATTCGGGTTTGGTTGTGAGTGCTGTTACGGCTTTGGCGTATGACATCAACAATGATATTTGGCTCGGAACTCCAGAAGAAGGATTATTTAAGATGCAGTTTAAGACAATAAAAATTCCGAAAGAAGCCGAAATTGTGGCTGTGGTGGAGGAAATTAAACCTACTATTATCGATGAAATAGAAGTTGAAACTCCTGAAATAGAAGTCGAAACAGAAATTGTAAAACCAACGATTGAAATTGCAAAAATTGAAGTTCCGAAAGTGATTTTTAATAAAAAAGAAATCAAAAAAGGAGAAGCCATCAGTTTAGAAAATATTGAATTTAATATCAAAAGTTATTCTCTCAATAATGCAGAAGGTGTACAAACATTAGTTGATTTTATGAAAGAAAATCCAAAAGTCAGAATTGAAATTTCGGGACATACCGACAAAGACCCACATCCTGCACACCCAAGTTATGCACGTATAGCCAAACAACAATTAGATTTGTCAAGACAACGTGTAGAAACAGTATATAGATATTTGACAGACAGAGGAATTGACCCTTCAAGAATAGAGAAAAAAGCATTCGGAGGAACAAAGCCTTTAGTCAAGTTTAATTCTGCTGAAAATAGAAGAGTAGAAATGAAAATTCTGGAGGTGGAATAAACAGAATTAGATAAGAAAGCTCATTTTTCCATAGAGCTTAACTCTATGGAAAAATAACACTGCCTTTGTTGGTGTTTTAGCGTAGCGACACCAACAAAAATACGAAATTCTAATTATTTTTTTCGTCTTCTTTAATATCACGCTCTAATTCTGCCATAAAAACAGCATCGACAGATTCTGCTACTGTTGGAATGATATTCAGAACACTATCTAATTTTGATATTGTCATGAGTTTCATAACATGGTCACTGACAGCAGCAAGAGCCAAATAACCGTTGATTTGTTCAGAAAGGCGTTTTGCTACCAAAATAGAGCTAAGACCAGATGAATCTACATATTTGATGTCTCCCATATCAAAAATAAGATTAATCATTCCAGACTGATACAAGGTAAAAAATTCAGTTTTTAATTTGGGTGCAATCGAAGAATCTAATTTTTCTTCTTGCAACTTAAATACAGTATATTGTTCTTGTTTGTTGAGTGTAAATTTCATAGTATAGTTTTATAATTTTGAATATGGAGTAGGAATCAGAAAATAGATTTGAAATAATATACAAAGTAATTTTCAAAAAAATTAATGACATCTAAAAAATCAAATTGTTTATTTGTCTAGCAAGTTACAAAAAAACCTCAAAATCTCTCTATTGTTTGAATCTTGTTTACGAGTCTTTCCTAATTTATGATTTATCAGAATTTTCTTTATTCTATCAAAAATATTTTTTAGTTTTTATTTACTTTTATTGCTTTATAGTTTGTGAAAGTTGTAGATAAGTCGTAATTTTGCGCTCTTTACAAGGTTCTTATTTGATAGGAACAGTAGAAAAGTCCTTATCTTAAATTTTATATAAGATAAGGTTTTCATCAAAAGAAATCAGTTCAAAAAATCGTAGGTTCAGTTGATTTACAACAAAGAATCAAACGAATAATCAAGAAAAGTAGGCATAACGCTTCTATTTTACTATCTAAAAATAAAAGCTACTATTTTTCATCAGACTTTAATTTTATTCCTCTCATAAAATCAAAGTTCTGTAATTTAATAAACGGATTGCTCTATTTTTATTAAATTTAGGATTGAAATTAGATTTTTTTAGTAATTTAATTAATACATAAAGAATTCTTTTTAATCAGATGATTTTTCTAATTTTAAAGAAAAAATTCTAAAAAATAAGTTAGAAATTTTCATCAAAAATAGTTTAACAGTATATGGCAAATCATAAATCAGCCCTTAAGCGTATTCGTTCGAATGAAGCTAAACGTCTTCGTAACCGTTACCAATTAAAAACGACACGTACTTATATCAAACGTCTTCGTGCAACTACTGATGCAACAGAAGCTAAAGAATTACTTCCTAAAGTAGTAGCAATGGTAGATAAATTAGCAAAACGCAATATCATTCATGATAGAAATGCTGCTAACAAAAAATCTAAGCTGATGAAATATGTAAACACTTTGTCTGCATAAGTTGTAGTACATATTTTAGTATTTCATTAAAAAAGGCAACTTTAAATTTATTAAAGTTGCCTTTTTCTGTTTTAATTTGAAAATCCTCAACGACGCTTTTAAGCTCGTTGACGGTTGATATATTTTAATAAAATCAGCCGTCGTTGAGACTCAAATGAAGCCGTCAACGAGGTTTCAATGTAGTAAAAATGCCTATCAAAAATCTCACTCTTACAGAATTAGAAAGAAAGTGCCAAGAACTTCGTCGTTTTATTATCGAACATGTAGCACAAAATGGTGGACATTTGGGCGCAACTTTGGGAGTAATTGAGCTTACAGTTGCTTTACACAAAGCCTTTATTTTTTTGGGTACAGAACAATCTGACAAACTTGTGTGGGATGTTGGGCATCAAGCCTACGCACACAAAATTCTGACAGGTAGAAAAGATGATTTTCATACTATCAGAAAGCAAAATGGTCTTTCAGGATTTCCGTCTATTAAAGAAAGTAAGTTTGATGATTTTGGTACAGGACATTCTTCTACGTCTATTTCTGCTATTTTGGGAATGGCTGTGGCTTCTCAATTTTCACAAGATGAGAGCATAAAAAACCGTTGGCATATTGCCATTATTGGAGATGGAGCTTTTACGGCTGGTTTGCCTTTTGAAGCTCTTAATAATTTACAGAATAATTCGGAAAATGACATCAAACCTAATATTTTGATAATTCTGAATGATAATGGAATGTCTATTGATGAAAATGTTGGAACACTCAAAAGTCATTTTGAAGACCTTTCAAAACAGAAATGGACAAAAAAGACTTCTCAAATACAGTCAGAAAAAGAATTAAATGAAAGGTTTACTATTCCTTCTATTTTTGAGTTTTTTGGAGGAAATTTTCATGGTTCTATCGATGGACACAATTTAGAAACTTTACGTGATTTTTTTGAAGAATTAAAACAAAATACAGAGAAAAATTTATACTCAAATAAAGTTCATTTTATTCATATCAAAACTGTAAAAGGAAAAGGAATAATTAAGGATAGTAATTTAGAGATAGAATCAAAATATAATTCGTGGCACGCACCAGCCAAATTTGAAACCAAAACAGGACAACTTCTAACATCAGAACCTTCAACTAAAAAATCATTTTTCAAATTTCAAGATGTTTTTGCTAAAACAATCATACAACTAGCCAAGAAAAACTCTAAAATTATTGCTATTACTCCTGCTATGGCTTCTGGAAGTTCGCTTTTAGAAATGCAAGAACTTTTTCCTCAAAGAGTTTTTGATGTCGGAATTGCAGAGCAGCACGCTGTTACTTTTTCGGCAGGGTTGGCTACTCAAAAGATGATTCCTTTTTGTGTCATTTATTCTACTTTTTTGCAGCGAAGTTATGACCAAATTATACACGATGTTTGTGTGCAAGAACTCAAAGTAATTTTCTGTATTGATAGAGCTGGACTTGTAGGAGCTGATGGTGCAACTCATCAAGGCGTTTATGATATTGCTTATCTTCGTCCAATCCCCAACCTTATTTTGGCTGCTCCAATGGACGAAATAGAGTTTCAAAATATGCTTTTTTCAGCTCAATTAGATAAAAATAAAACTTCTTTTGCCATCCGTTATCCTCGTGGAGAAGGATTTTTATTGGAAAATAATGAAGAAAACAAGCAAAAATTAAATAATAAAAATGAGTTTGAAGAAATAAAAATAGGTAAAGCCAGAATTATAAAAGAAGTAAACCCAGAAACTCAAATCGTTATTCTTTCTTACGGAATTGTAGGAAATTTTGCCAAAGAAGCGATTGATATATTAGACAAGAATCAAGAATGTCAAAACAAGGTAGCTCATTACGATATGCGTTTTTGTAAGCCTTTAGATGAAGATGCTTTACATCATATTTTGAGTTTTCAGAATATTAAAAATATAATCACAATAGAAGACGGAAGTAAAATAGGAGGATTTGGAAGTGCTATTTTAGAATTTGTGAATGAGTATAATTATTCAAAAAACCTTGATAAAGTAGAAATTTTAGGTATTCCAAACCAAATTATTTCCCACGCAACCCAACAAGAACAGTATAGTTTTTGTGGAATCGATACAAAGACCATAATGCAGAAATTAAGAATATTATTTGGTGAAAAGATTTAAAAAGGCTAATAAATAAGGGATTTATCGAAAAATATAGCTTTTTAAACACAAAAAAGTTATATTACGTATAAAAAAAATGATTCTATGATACTAGATTAGCTATCAAAGGGTATAATAACATGCGTGTAAAATTTTATACACAAACTCTTTGTTGAGCTTTTTATTTAAAAAAGAACTTTTCTTAAATGAAAAATAGAATAATAATTATTTTTAGTCTAAAAACCTGTCAAAAGTCATATTTTGTTATATGGTTTTATCATATTTTTCATAAACAAGGTGCGAATTATAAGAAATGTAAAATTTAAGTGATAAGCCCAACAAATAATACCTTAAATTCAGAACTACTTTATAATTACTTGTTAGATAGAGAATTAAGGAGCTAATCATTCCACTCAAATTCAATAGGCAAATACTACAATATTTAGGGAAAACAATACAATTAATACTCAAAAGCTACTTTTATGACTACTTACGAAGAATTAGAAAACTGTCAAAATCAACTTCAATCTCTAGTAGATGCACTAGACCGAAGTGCCATTATTTCTATTGCTGATAAAGAAGGAAAAATCACAAAAATCAATGAAGAGTTTTGTAGAATTTCTAAATATACAGAAAAAGAACTTTTAGGAAAAGACCACCGAATTGTAAACTCTGGACATCATCCAAAAGAGTTTTGGAAAGAAATGTGGCGAGATATTTCTAGAGGAAAAACATGGAGGGCAGAAGTGAAAAATAAAGCCAAGGATGGTTCTTATTATTGGGTCGATACAGTAATTAATCCAATGTTTGATGAGAATAAGAAAATTACGAGTTATTTATCTATTCGTTATTTAATTACAGCCAAAAAGGAACAAGAGTTTGAAATTCAACAGCAACATGAGGAGTTACAAGCAACAGAGGAAGAATTAAGACAAAACTTAGAAGAATTAAACGCAACCCAAGAACAGTTACAAGAAACTTTCTTATTAAATAAATCTCAGTTAGATGCTATCAGTACAAGTTTTGGGTATGTAGAATTTAATTTAGAGCGAAAAATAATTAAAACCAATTCTATTTTTGCTGAATGGACAGAGTTTTCAGAAAGTGAGCTTATCGGACTTTCTCACAAAAATCTTTTGCCTCAAGATGAAGAAACAGAAGGTTATTTCAAAAACCTTTGGAAAAAATTAAGTGAAGGCAAAACAGTAAGTGGAATTTTCAAACGAAAAACTAAATCAGATAAAGATTTGTGGGTTTTTGGTGCATATTGTCCTGTAATAAATGAAAAAGGAAAAGTAATTAGAGTAGTCAAAATTGCTTCTAATTATAACTCTCAAAAACAGGCTGAAATTGAAATACAAGCACAGCAAGAAGAACTACAAGCCACAGAGGAAGAATTAAGACAAAACTTAGAAGAATTAAACGCAACCCAAGAACAGTTACAAGAAACTTTCTTATTAAATAAATCTCAGTTAGATGCTATCAGTACAAGTTTTGGGTATGTAGAATTTAATTTAGAGCGAAAAATAATTAAGGTAAATCCAATTTTTGCAGAATGGACAGAGTTTTCTGATAGTAAACTTATCGGACTTTCACACAAAGACCTTTTGCCTCAAGATGAAGAGACCGAAAGTTATTTCAAAAATCTTTGGAAACAGTTAGAGGAAGGCAAAACAGTAAGTGGAGTATTCAGAAGAAAAACCAAATCAGATAAAGATTTATGGATTTTTGGTGCGTATTGTCCTGTAAAAAATGAAAAAGGGAAGGTAATTAGAGTCATCAAAATTGCTTCTAATTATAATTTTCAAAAACAGGCTGAAATTGAAATCCAAGCACAACAAGAAGAATTACAAGCAACAGAGGAAGAATTAAGACAAAACTTAGAAGAACTAAATGCTACACAAGAACAATTACAAGAAACTTTCTTATTAAATAAATCTCAGTTAGATGCTATCAGTACCAGTTTTGGATATGTAGAATTCAATTTGGAAAGAAAAATAATTAAGGTAAATCCAATTTTTACTGAATGGACAGAGTTTTCGGAGAGTGAGCTTATCGGACTTTCACACAAAGACCTTTTGCCTCAAGATGAAGAAACCGAAAGTTATTTCAAAAATCTTTGGAAACAATTAGAAGAAGGCAAAACAGTAAGTGGAGTATTCAGAAGAAAAACCAAATCAGATAAAGATTTATGGATTTTTGGTGCGTATTGTCCTGTAAAAAATGAAAAAGGGAAGGTAATTAGAGTAATCAAAATTGCTACAAATTACAATGCTCAGAAAAGAGCTGAAAATGAAATTCAAACTCAACAAGAAGAATTACAAGCAACAGAAGAGGAATTAAGACAAAACTTAGAAGAACTAAATGCAACCCAAGAACAACTTCAAGAACAAAAAGTCAAAATTGAAGAAGAAGGTCTTTATAGAAAAGCTATTTTAGAAAATGCTCCTATGATGCTTATTGCAACTGATTTGGATGGTACAATTACTAGCTTTAACTCACAGGCTGAGAGGTTATTGGAGTATGATGCTACAAAAGTAGTTGGAAAGGTTTCTCCTGCTATATTTCACGATATGGAAGAAGTAAAATCCTATGCAAAACAGCTCACTGAAGAGTTAGGAGAAGAGATTCCACTTGGTTTTGATGTCCTTACAACAAAAGCAAAACGAAATTTACCAACTGCAAAAGAGTGGACATATATTTCTAAAAATGGAAACAAAATTTCAATAGAGTTACGTGTCAGTATCATAAAAAATGATAAAACAGGAGAAGCTATTGGTTACCTTGGGATGGCACAAGATATTACAGAGAGAAAGGAAGCTGAAAAAGAACTTGACAAACTCTCTGTGGTGGCTAGAGAAACCAGTAATGCGATCGTAATTACGGATGCACAAGGTTATACAACGTGGGTAAATGAAGGTTTTACTAGAACAACAGGTTATACACTTCCTGAAATTATAGGTAAAAAACCAGGGAAGTTATTACAAGGAAGAGGTACTAATTTTGACCATGTCTTGGCTATTCGTGAAGGTTTGAAATCTAAAAAACCATTTACTCAAGAAGTTTTAAATTATGATAAACAGGGTAATGAATATTGGTTAGAACTCAATATTACTCCTGTTATAGACAAACTTTCAGGAGAAATAACACAATTTATTGGTATTGAAACTGATGTTACCAAGCGCAAAAAAGATGAAGAAGATTTGAAACGTCTTTCTGTAGTGGCTAGTGAAACCAGTAATGCAGTCGTTATTACAGATGCACAAGGTTATATTACGTGGGTAAATGAAGGATTTTTGAAAGTAACAGAGTATTCTCTTACCGAAGTGATAGGCAAAAAACCAGGTGCGCTTCTACAAGGAAAAGATACAAATTATGACCATGTTTTGGCAATCCGTGAGGGATTAAAATCTCATAAGCCATTTACACAAGAAATACTCAATTATACCAAATATGGAAAAGCATATTGGTTAGAACTCAGTATTACCCCTGTATTTGATGAAAAAACAGGCGAAGTCGTACAATTTGTGGGAATAGAAACGGATATTACAGACAGAAAGCAAGATGAACAGCTTATTTTAGAAAAAAATAAAGCTCTTCAAACTTCAGAAGAAGAATTGCGTCAAAACTTTGAAGAACTTCAAACCACACAAGAAGAACTACAAAGACAAAAAATAGAAGTAGAAAGAACACTCAGAGAACTCAAAAGTACACAAAGTCAGCTTATTCATAGTGAAAAAATGGCGACATTGGGGCAACTTGTGGCAAATATTGCACACGAAATTAATACACCTTTGGGAGCTATTCGTTCGTCAGCAGGAGGAATCGAACAAACGCTTACAGAAACATTACCTATTTTACCTGATTTTTTGAGTGCATTGCCTAAAGATGAACTCAAAATTTTCAATAAAGCTGTCAAATTTTCGGCTGAATCTCATACCCCTCTCTCTTCTAGAGAACAAAGGACTTTAAAATACGACTTAATTGATAAACTAGATGCTTACAAAAAGGTACAATATGCGAATCGTTTTGCTGATTTGCTTGTAGATAGTAGCATTTACAAAGACGAAGAAATGGTTGATGCTATTCTCAAAACCAAAAATCCTTATTCTCTCTTACAGACAATCAGTCATATCTCATCAATCATTAGGAGTAACCAAACCATTCAGATGGCAACAGAAAGAGCATCAAAAATAATTTTTGCACTCAAAAACTTTTCACGCCAAGAGCAAAATGGAATAAGAGAAAAAATGGATATCAATAAAGGTATCGAAAACACACTTATTTTATATCACAATCAAATCAAACATGGAGTTGAGGTACAAAAAAAACTTGCAAACATTCCTAAAGTTCAAGGATATCCAGATGAGTTGATACAAGTTTGGACAAACCTTATCCATAATGCGATACAGGCAATGAAAAATGAAGGCACACTTACATTAAAAAGTGAAGAAAAAGGAACAAAAATTCTTGTCAGTATTTCAGATACAGGAACAGGGATTCCAAAAGAAGCTCAAGAAAGGGTTTTTGACGCATTCTTTACAACAAAAAAAGCAGGAGAAGGAAGTGGATTAGGATTAGATATTGTTAAGAAAATTGTAGAAAAACACAATGGCAAAATTTGGTTTGAAAGTGAAGAAGGAAAAGGAACAACATTCTTTGTAGAAATTCCTATCATAGAATAAATAGAATAATGGAAAGAAAAATAGCTCTATTTTAATAATCTTGAAATAGAGTTATTTTATCGTCAGAGAGTATGCTATTCTTTTTGTCAAAACAATTAAGTTCAATATACCATTTGAATTTATCAATAATAACTTACTTATAATTACTACTTTATCATTAGGAATGATTACAACTTGTCAAAGCAGCGAAGCTAATTACGAATGTAATGTATTGAATATCAATGGCTTATTTTTTTCTAAATGAGTGCTTTATTTAATTCTATTCCTTAGCAACTTATCGTATTTATGAATTACTTAAAAAAAGAATTCTATCAAATTCTAAAATCTGACGAAGAGTTTTTTGATTTTAATCAGTCAATAGCTATAAATGGATTATGGTTTTGGAATATAGAAAATGTAGAAAAAAAATGGATTAATCCTGCTTTTAATCATGCTTTAGGATATGAAGATAATTATCTTGATACAGATAGTTTAGTAGAAATTGTCTATGAAAAAGATAGAGATGTTTTAAATCAAATTCAATCTTTTTCTCAAAAAAATACTTTTGATGAACAACTCATCCGTTTTTATCATAAAGATGGTTCTATTATTTGTTTCTCTTTTTCATTTTTAGTGGTAAAAAATAAAAATCAAGAGTCTTCTCATGTAGTAATTGGGTACAAAGAAATTACGCATAAAAATATTTATTCTTTAATAAAAAGATATGAGTCTATTCTAAATAATCATTCTACTTTTATTATTCGTATAGATATGAATGCTAATTATACGTATGCCAATGATTATTTTTGCGAGTGTTTTGGATTGGATAAGCAAAATATAGTAGGAAAAAATGCGATGAGTTCTATCTTAGTAGAAGATCATAAAAAATGTATAGAAGTAGCTCAAAAATGTGTTGAAAACCCAAACCAACCTTATTTCATATTTCTCAAAAAACCACTTCCAAATAACCAAATAGCTCATACAGAATGGGAGTATAGAGCAATTACTAATCAAGATGGGCAAGTAGCAGAAATTCAGTGTGTAGGAGTAGATGTAAGTGAAAGAATAGCTGCCGAAAAACAGAAAGAAGAGCAAACAAAAGAATTAGTTCATACACAAAAACTTCTCAATACATGTAATTCGCATGCTAAGATTGGTGTTTGGAACTTAGACTTAAAAACAGGAATTGTACAATGGGATAAAATAGCTAGAGATATACATGAGGTAGATGAGAATTTTGTAATACATAACAATGGTATCGAATTCTACCAAGAGAAAGATAAATTACGTATAGAAAAAGTAGGCATGTTAGCCATGACAGAAGGCAAAAGTCCTGATGAACAATTTGAGATTATTACTTACAAAGGAAATAAAAAATGGATAAGAGTAATCGGAGTGCCTATTATGGAAAATGAGGTTTGTATAGAGTTTTATGGCACTATACAAGATATTACCTCTCAAAAACATGTTGAATTAGAACTCAAAGAGAAAGTAGAAGAATTAGAAAAAGCACAAAAAGATTTAATATATACCCAACAAATTCTTGAAACCTGTAATGAAAACTCAAGAGTTGGAATATGGGAGTTAGATTTACAAACACAATTTATAAAATGGGATAAAATCATAAGAGAAATACACGAGGTAGATGAGAATTTTATAGTTGATACTAAAATTGGAGTTTCTTTTTATAAAAATCAAGAGCAAGAGAAAATTAAAAAAAATATTGCATTGGCTATCCAATATGGAATAAGCTATGATGATGAGTTTCAATTTATTACTAATAAAGGAAATAACAGATGGGTTCGTGCGACAGGTGTACCTACTATGAAAAATGGAGTTTGTGTCGCTTTATATGGTACTTTTCAAGATATTACAGATAAAAAAGAAAAAGAAATTCAGTTCCAAGAAAAAATAGAAGAGCTTGAAAGTACACAAAATCAACTTATTCATACTCAAAAGTTACTAGATACTACTAATGAGGCTGCAAAAATAGGTACTTGGGAACTTAATTTAGATGATTTTAGTACAAATGTTGATAAAGTTACTAGACAAATTCATCAAGTAGATGATGACTTTACTTGGAATGTTGATAATGCGATTCTATTTTACAAAGAAGGATATAGCCGAGAAAAAATTGCTAAGGTATTTAAAAGAGCTTTCGAAGAAGGAGTGCCTTATGACGAACAACTTAAAATTGTTACTACTAAAGGAAATGAAGTTTGGATACGAACTATCGGAATTCCTACATTTGAAAATGGAAAATGTGTCGAACTATATGGTACATTTCAAGACATAACACCTCAAAAAGAAGCTGAACTAGAAATAAATGCAAAAGTAGAAGAACTAGAAATTACGCAGCATCAACTTATTCATATAAAAAAATTATTAGATGCTTCTAATGAGGCTGCACAAATTGGAACTTGGGAACTTGACCTAAATAATTATGCTGTAATTTGGGATAAAGTAACTAAATCAATCCATGAAGTAGATACTAATTTTGTTACTACAGTTGAAAATGGAATAGAATTTTATACAGAGGGGTACAGCCGAGATACAATTCAAATAGTATTTAAAAAAGCTTTAGAAGAAGGAACTGCATTTGATAAAGAACTCAAAATTATTACAGCAAAAGGAAATAAAATTTGGGTAAGAGTAATTGGTGTGCCTACATTTGAAAATGGAAAATGTGTGGAACTCTACGGAACAACCCAAAATATAGATAAACAAAAAAGAAATGAAATTGCTCTTCAACAAAAGTTAGAAGAGCTAAAAGCAGCACAACAAAAAATTCAAAAAATTCAAAAAAATCTTACCTTAACGTTAGAAAAAACAAATGTTGGGTTATGGAATCTAAATCTTACAACAGGAAAACCTTTTTGGGATGAAAAAGCCTATGAGTTATTTAAAGAAACAAAGGAAAATTTTACACCTCAAAAATGGCAAGACAAAATTCATCCTGAGGATTTGGAATATGTTTTGAAAAATGTTGATGAATTTATGAAAGGTAACTTACCTACCTTTGATATCAAGTATAGAATGATACATACGAATAATGTAATATGTTATTATCATTCTCAAGGTGTATTGGTCGAAGAAGATAAGGAACAGAAAATAATAGGAATTGTCCAAGACATTACCAAGGAAAAAGAATATGAACAAATCATTGAAAAACAAAATAAAAAATTAGCTGATTCTGAAAAAGTACTAAAAAAAGGATTCAAAAAAATGTATCATCTTCAACAAGATTTAGAAAATCAAAAACAACAATTAGAACAAATTTTTGATGCTGTTCCTGCCATGATTTATCAATTTAAAAGGCATAAAAATGGTGATGTTTCTTTTCCTCTTGTTAGTAAAGGCTCAGAAATTATTTTAGGAGTAGAGTCAGAGCAAATTAGAAATACCTCCTCCAAAGAGATTTTTGAAGCTATTCATCCAGATGATTTTCTAGATTTTGAGGATTCAGTACAACAGTCAGCAGAGAAGATGCAACAATGGGAATCTGAATTAAGGCTGATGAAAGAAGGAAAAGAAGTCTGGATTCATGCTACTTCCAAACCTACTCTAATTGAGGATGGAGAAATTGTATGGACAGGTATTATGCAAAATATTGATGAGCTAAAAGCAACAGAGTTAAAAATTCAAAAACAAAATAAACAACTGCAAGAAACGCTAGATGAATTAAGAGAAACACAATCTCAACTCATTCATAATGAAAAAATGACAACACTAGGACAACTTGTTGCTAGTATTGCTCATGAAATAAATACACCTTTAGGAGCTATTCGTTCATCGGCTGGGACTATTTTCAAATTACTCAAAGATGCGCTATCTAAGTTGCCTAAGGTAATAAAGTTGCTTTCTGAAGAGCAGTTAGGAGACTTTAATACCTTGATAGAAAAATCAATGGAAACAAATGCTATTTATTCTTCTAGAGAAAAAAGAGCTATCAAATACAACCTAATTGCTGATTTGGAAACCAAAAATATTTCTCAAGCTGATAGAATTGCTGATATGTTAGTAGATACTGGGTTACACTCAGAATCTGAGCTTTATGAACCATTCTTAAAATTACCTCAAGCAGTACAAATTTTTGATTCTATTTATGAAGTCTCAACAATTCTGAAAAGTAATTCAACTGTAAGAATAGCTACTGAAAAAGCTGCAAAAATTATTATCACACTCAAAAACTTTTCTCGTCAAGACCATACAGGAGAAAAGAAACCTACAAATATTAATAAAAACCTAGAAAACACACTCATCCTTTATCAAAATAAATTAAAGCACGGTATAGAAGTAGTTAGAGATATGCAAGATATTCCTATAATAAATGCGTATGAAGATGAGTTAGCACAAGTTTGGACAAATTTACTTCACAATGCTATTCAAGCCATAGATAAAAAAGGAATAATTTATCTTACTACCAAAAAAGAAGAAAACAACATTTTAGTTTCCATAAGAGACACAGGAAAAGGAATTCCTGATAAAGTGCAGAAACGAATTTTTGATGCTTTCTTTACGACTAAACCAGTAGGAGAAGGAAGTGGATTAGGACTTAATATTGTTAAAAAAATTATAGAAAAACATGAAGGAAAAATCTGGTTTGAAACAGAAAATATAGGTAAAAACACAGGAACTACTTTTTTTGTAGAATTACCCCTAGACAAAAATAGATAGACTCACAACAATCAAAACACATAATAAATAAATAAACTCCCTTACCCCTTATGAATTATTTGAAAAAAGAATTTTATAAAATTCTAAAATCTGACGAAGAGTTCTTTGATTTTATTCAAATGAATGCTTTTGATGGTGTTTGGTTCTGGAATTTAGAAAAGTCAGATGACAAATGGATTAATCCCAATTTTTGTAATCTGTTAGGGTATAAATATCAAGAGTTACAAGGCAATCAAATTCAAAAAATTGTACATCAAGAGGATCAAGCAAAAATTCAAGAGGTTTTTAATAAATATCTCAAAAATACTCAGTCTGTACATGAAGATGAGATACGATTTGTACATAAAGAAGGAAAAGTGTTTTGGTTAAAACTAAAAGCTCTTGTATTTGGTAAAAAAGAAAGCCAAAATCATAGAGTAGTAATTACACACACAAATATCACTCAACAACACAAACAAGAAGAACAACTAGAAAAAACTTTAGAGAGGTATGAATCTATGCTAAATAATCATTCCCTTTTTATTATACAAACTGACTTATTAGGTAATTATTCGTATGTCAATAATCACTTTTGTGAGCGTTTGAATCTTAAAAGAGATGATATAATAGGAAAAAGTGCCATATCTATTATTATACAAGAAGACCATCAAAAATGTAGAGATGCTGTCTATGAGTGTTTTGCTAATCCAAATCAATCTGCATTTGTTCAGTTGAGAAAACCTATTTTTGATGAAAAAACAAATCAAACTACTAAAAAAATCATCTATACAGACTGGGAGTATAGAGCTATTTTAGACAAACAAGGAAATATTAAAGAAATACAATGTGTAGGTATAGAAGTAACTGATAAAATACTAGCTCAACAAGCCTTTCAAGAAAAAGCGAAAGAATTAGAAGTAAGTGAAGAGGAATTACGTCTAAACCTTGAACAACTACAAGAAACACAATATGAAGTAATACATACACAAAAATTATTAGAAGCTTGTAATGAAGCTGCACAAATAGGTGTTTGGGAGTTAAATCTAATGAACTACTCTACCAAATGGGACAAAGTAATTAAAGATATTCATGAGGTAGAAGACGATTTTGTGTCTGATGCTCAAAATGGAATTCTTTTCTATAAAGAGGGATATAGCCGAGAAACAATAACTAGAATATTTACAAATGCATTAGAAGAGGGCATTCCTTTTGACGAACAACTACAAATTATTACAGCAAAGGGAAATGAAAAATGGATAAGAACAATAGGAATACCTACATTTGAAAATGGAAAGTGTATCGAAATGTATGGTACATTTCAAGATATAACAGAAAAAAAAGAAAGAGAGTTGGAGGTAAAAGAAAAAGTAGAAGAATTAGAAACTACACAAAGCCAACTTATTCATACACAAAAACTACTAGATGCTTCTAATGAAGCTGCACAAATTGGTACTTGGGAGGTTGAGTTAAATAATCTTAATGTAAAATGGAATAAAGTTACTAAACAGATACATGAGGTAGAGGATAGTTTTGTGGTTGATACTCAAAATGCAATTAACTTTTTTAAAGCTGGATACAGCCGACAGATAATCACAAGAGCATTTACAAAAGCAGTAGAAGAAGGTATCTCTTACGATGAACAGCTAAAACTTATTACAGCCAAAGGAAATGAAATTTGGGTTAGAACAATAGGCATACCTACTTTTAAAAATGGAAAATGTGTAGAAATTTATGGAACAATTCAAAATATAGATAAACAAAAAAGAAACAAAATTAATCTTCAACAAAAGTTAGAAGAATTAGAAGTTTCTCAAAGACACCTTTTATCTACAAGCAAACTTTTAGAAACCTGTAATGCAAGTGCTACTATCGGAACATGGAATTATGATGTAAATACGAAAGATATTATTTGGGATCTTATTGTACATAATATTTATGAACTGCCTATCGATATAGAATTAGATACACCTGCAAAAATAAACTTCTTTAAAAAAGGACATAGTAGAGAAAAAGTGATAAAAATACTACAAGAAGCAAGAGAAGACGGCATTCCATTTGACGAAGAGTTAGAGCTTATTAATTTTAGAGGAAAGCATAAATGGGTACGCATTATAGGACTTCCTCAAATGGAGAATGGAAGGTGTGTTGAATTATATGGAACTTTTCAAGACATTACAAAACAAAAACAAGCTGAATTACAATTCAAAGAAAAGGTAAATGAATTAGAAAATGCACAACAAGAAATTCAGAAAATTCAAAATAAACTTTCTACAACCTTAGAAAAAACGGGGATTGGACTTTGGGAGATAGACCTTCAAAAAAATGAAATATATTGGGACAATCAACTTAGAAAAATGTTGGGGGCAACTGATTTACCAGAAGGAGCATTGAGCAGAACAAATAAATTTAATTATATCAATGAGGAAGATGGAAAGCGTATAAACAAACACTTAAATGACTTTATTTCTGGAAAAGTCACAAGCTATCACATGGTTTATCAAACTATACCTATACAGGGAGTAATAAAATTTCATGAATCAAAAGCTATTTTGATAAAAGATGTAACAGAAACTCCTATCTCTATACTAGGAATTACACAAGATATTACCTATCAAAAAAATGCTGAGTTACAGCTAAAAGAAAAAGTAAATGAATTAGAGAATGTGCAACAAGAAGTTCAAGTCATTCAAAATAAACTTTCCATAACATTGGAAAAAACAGGAGTAGGATTATGGGAGCTAAACCTCAAAACAGGGAAAACAGAATGGGATGACCAGTGTTATACAATTTTTCATGAAACAAAAGAAGAATTTGCTCCTGAAAGATGGCAAGAAAAAATTCATCCTGAAGACTTAGGATATTTTTTTAAAAATCTTGAGGAGATTTCAACAAGCCAATCTTCTATTTTGGATATAAAATCTAAAATGAATCATAATAATAAAATGTATTATTATCATATTAAAGGAGTCTTGATTGAAGAAAGAAATGAAAAGGTAATTATAGGTACAGTACTAGATATTACAAACCAAAAAAGTGCTGAATTACAACTCAAAGAAAAGGTAGATGAGTTAGAAAAAGCACAGCGAAAAATTCAAACCATTCAAAATAAGCTTTCTACTACTTTAGAAAAAACAGGGATTGGATTGTGGGAGTTAGACCTAACAACCAACCAACCTTATTGGGATAAACAGACCAAAAGAATGTTTGGGGTTGATGAGAATGCGAAAATAAATAGTGAGAGTGCAGCTAAAAGAGTCAATGCTGATGATGTTATAAAAGTTAATGAAATGCTTGTAGATTTAATCAAACAAAAAATTTCACAGTATCATACAATATACAAAACTGTACCTATTAATGGAAAAATTCGTTATCATGAATCAAAAGCTGTATTGATTAAAGATGAAAATGATATACCGATTTCTGTTTTTGGGGTAACACAAGATATTACAAAGCAAAAAGAACATGAACAAATCATTGAAAGTCAAAATAAAGATTTAGCTGTTTCTGAACAAGAATTAAGAAAAGGAATCAGAAAAATGTATCATCTTCAAAGAGATTTAACAAGTCAAAAACAACAGTTAGAACAAATTTTTGATGCTGTTCCTGCTCTGATTTATCAATTTAAAAGAGATAAAGAAGGAAGTGTGTCTTTTCCTCTTGTGAGCAAAGGTTCAGAATTGGTTTTGGGAGTTAAATCTGAAGAAATGCTGAATGATGTTTCAAGCGATATTTTTGAAGCAATACATCCAGAAGATTTATTAGGTTTTCAATCTTCAGTACAAAAATCGACTGATACTATGCAAAAGTGGGAATCTGAATTGCGTCTTCTGAAGAATGGAAAAGAAGTGTGGATTCATGCAACCTCTAAGCCAACTCATACAGATGATGGAGGAATTATATGGACAGGAATTATGCAAAACATTGACCAGTTAAAGAAAACAGAAATTAAAATACAACAACAAAACAAACAACTTCAAGAAACTTTAACCGAATTAAGAGAAACACAATCTCAACTTATTCATAATGAAAAAATGACAACACTAGGACAGCTTGTTGCTAGTATTGCTCATGAAATAAATACACCTTTAGGAGCTATTCACTCTTCATCTGCAAGTATAGAAAAAATGCTCAAAAGCACTCTTTCAAAGCTTCCTAAAATTATGCGACTTCTATCTGAAAAAGAACTAGAACAATTTAGTTCATTGATAGAAAAATCCATTGAAGCGAATATTATTTATTCTTCAAGAGAAAAGAGAAACCTAAAATACAAATTAATTGATGAGTTGGATACCCAAAAAATACCTCAATCTGATAGAATAGCTGATGTTTTGGTGGATATTGGAATTGCACAAGAAGAGCAACTTTATGAACACTTCATAAAATTGCCTAATGCCGTACAAATCTTAGAAGCTGCTTATCAAATTGCAACTATTGCCAATAGCAATAATACGATACAAATAGCAACAGAAAAAGCATCAAAAATTATTATAACACTCAAAAATTTTTCTCGTCAAGACCATACAGGAGAAAAACAAGTTACTAATATTAATGAGAGCCTAGAGAATACTCTGATTTTATATCATAATAAACTTAAATACGGAATTGAGGTAGTCAAGCAAATGCAAGACTTACCTTTAATAAATGCCTATGAAGATGAATTAGCACAAGTTTGGACAAACCTACTCCACAATGCCATTCAAGCGATTGATATGAGTAGAAATAAAAAAGGTAAAGTTTATCTCACTACTAAAAGACAAGAAAATACTATTTTAGTAGTTATAAAAGATACAGGACAAGGAATTTCTGATGAAATTCAGCAAAAAATATTTGATGCTTTCTTTACTACCAAACCAGCAGGAGAAGGAAGTGGGCTAGGACTTAATATTGTCAGAAAAATTGTAGAAAAACATAATGGCAAAATTTGGTTCGAAACTGAAAATATAGGTGAAAATACAGGAACTACTTTTTTCGTAGAATTACCAATTCAATAATTTTTACCATAGAAAAACCCTAAGGACCTTGAAGACCCTTAGGGTTTAATATTGTTGGTGTCTTGACCAACGACTTATTAGTTTAAACTCCCAAAAGTAATCTTGAAGGGTCTTCTATAAGTTCTTTGATTCTGTAAAGGAAGGTTACAGATTCTTTTCCATCTACAATTCTGTGGTCATACGAAAGAGCAACATACATAATCGGACGAATTTCTACTTTTCCATCAATCGCAACAGGACGCTGGACAATATTATGAAGTCCTAAAATAGCTGATTGAGGAGCATTGATAATTGGAGTAGAAAGCATAGAACCAAAAATACCACCATTTGTAATAGTAAAAGTTCCACCAGTCATCTCATCAATCGTCAGTTTGCCATCTCTCGCTTTTACAGCCAAACGAACTACTTCTTTTTCTACTCCTGCAAATGAAAGTTGCTCTGCATTACGAATAACAGGAACAACCAAACCACGAGGAGAAGAAACTGCTATCGAAACGTCAGCATAATTATGATATAAGATCTCATCATCTTTTTCGCCTGTAATTTGAGCATTTACACCTGGAATTTCCATAAGTGCCATTGTTACAGCTTTTGTAAAGAAAGACATAAAACCTAAACCAATTTCGTGTGTTTCTTTAAATTTATCTTTATATTTTTTACGCATTTCCATAACAGCCGACATATCTACTTCATTAAAAGTAGTAAGCATTGCCGTTTGATTTTTGGCAGCGACCAAACGTTTTGCAATCGTCTTGCGAAGTGAAGACATACGTTCTGTATTTGTACTACGGTCGCCTTGAGTAGAATTTCCAGAAGATGCAGGTGCTTTGTTATCTTTCTTAGAGGAAGATGGTGCTTTTGGTTGAGAAGCTGACTTTTGAGCATTTTGAGCATCTTCTTTTGTTATTCTTCCATCTCTTCCTGTTCCTTTTACATCTTTGGCATCAATTCCTTTTTCAGCTAATAATTTTGCTGCTGCTGGAGAAGCATGTCCTGTTGCATAACTAGAATCTGAACTAGAGTACGTTTCATTAGTTGAGCTACTTGTTTCTGTTTTAGAGCTAGAAGAATCCGAACTAGAAGAACCATTTCCACCTACTTCAATTTTGGCAAAATCATCTCCAATAGCAAGTGTAGTACCTGCTTCTACCATGTGAAATACTTTTCCAGCTTTTTCAGCAGGAACTTCAAAGTTTGCTTTATCAGATTCTAATTCACAGATTGGGTCATCTAATTCTACTTCTTCGCCATCTTCTACAAGCCAGTTTGCCAAGACTACTTCTGAAATAGATTCGCCTACTGTCGGAATTTTCATAATATAATCTTCTGCTTTTTGAGAAGAATCTTCTTTTTTCTCTGATTTGTTTTCTGTCTTAGTTTCTTTTTGTGGTTCGTTTCCATTTTCTCCTTCTTCAATAACACAAAGAAGTGCGCCTATTTCTAAAGTATCACCAGCTTCTGCTTTGAATCTTATGATTCCGTCAGCTTCAGCAGGAACTTCAAAAGTTGCTTTGTCAGATTCTAATTCACAGATAAGGTCATCCATTTCTACGTGGTCACCATCTTCTACAAGCCAGTTTGCGATGACTACTTCTGTGATAGATTCGCCAACGGTAGGTATTTTCATTTCTTTTGCCATATCGTATTAGGAGTTTTGTCGTTACGGTTTTTTGGTTGTTTTCTTAGGTTTATTAAGAATTTATTGTATAAAATCCAAAATAGACTACAATAGTTTAAATATACTTCAAAAATACTAAAAAATTGTGATAAATGATAAGACTTCTGTTTTGACTTTTGTATTAGATAAATCTGCAAAATAATAGTTTATATTATACCATTTATTTTTTTGTAAATTTGTATTCTTATTTCGCTGTTGCTTATCAAGACATAAGCAACAGTATAAAAAAAACGCCGTTGTTGGTGTCGCCACCAACGACACATAAAATCACAAAATGAAACAATCTGAAATCCGTTTTAGTATAGAATTAGATGATAAAAATCTACCCGAAAAAATATTTTGGAAAGCGACTGATAGTGGACAACAACTTGAAGAAGCAAAGGCAATCGCTTTGGCTATTTGGGATGGACACGAAAAAAACTGCCTTCGTTTAGATCTTTGGACAAAAGACATGCCTGTCGAAGAAATGAAAGGTTTTAGTATCAATATTTTGGGTGGAATGGCAGATACTCTTCTTAGAGCTACCAATGATGAATATATGGCACAAGAAATTCATCAACTTTGTGAAAAACTAGCTTTATATTTGAAAGAAAGCCAACAAAATACAGAAAAGTAAATTTTAAACCCTAAGGGTTTTCAGAAACCCTTTAGGGTTTGAGAAGCCAAGAATTTTATGATTTCAGTACGAAAAAATCCAAATGATGTTCCAGCTATTTTACAATCTCCAGAGACTGAAAAAGTTATTCAGACACTTTTGGAGATAGGAAAGTTTGTGGGTTATCCACGTTTGGATATTTTGATGCACGAAGATGTTTTGGGAAAACTTCTTGAAATTCATTATCATAAATGTGCTTTTTGTGAAGTAGGTATTTCTATTGAAGAATCGACGGCTTTTTTGACGCATTATCGTTCGCCAGAGCTTTATTATTGGCTTATTTATGAATGGACAAATCTTTTGCCTGTTTGTGAAGAATGCAAACTCTACGAAGACAGTCAGTTTCCGATAATGAATAAGCACAAACGAGTAAAAACTCCTCCAGAAGATAGAACACTTTGGCGTGCTGATTCGGATATTCATTTGGCAGAAGACCCACTTATTATTAACCCTGAACTAGACGTTCCAGAAAAATATCTTGCCATTGATAGAGATGGGAATCTGCAACCAATCAAAAGAAATTTGCGTGCAGCTTCTACCATTACAGCCTATAAAATAAATATGGGGTCTTCGGCAGTAGCTCGTCATCGTCTTATTCGTGAGATTACTCAAAAACTGTATGAAGCTGCTACGAGCCTTTTAGAAGAAACTGTTCGTTATCCAGCTCCATATCCTCTCCTTCAAAAGTATTTTGAACCTATCCTAACAGAGCTTAATGCGATGGCTGCACAGCGAACTCCTCATGCTATGTTGGGAAAAAACATGCTCTTTAATTTTGAGTATTTTTTTATTAATGAGTGTGAAGATTTTGAGATTTTACGTGTATTGGAGCAAGTACAAGTGCATTTTATCGAAACGATTACTCCTTTTCTGGCTATTGATTTTCCAGAAGAACAGCGAGCTAGTGAAGATAATACACTTATTTTAGAATCCATGTTTATCAAAAATATACGTTGCTTTGATAAACTTTCTATTGATTTGCCTCATATTCATACAAAAGAAAATATTACGCTAATTGTAGGAACAAACGGAACAGGAAAATCGACTATTCTTCAACTTATTGCGCTTGGGCTTTCTAATATTCCCAAACCTCCTCTGAATTATGGATGGGAAAATATTGTTCATGGAAATAAAGATGCAGGACATTTAGTGCTACGTTTGCAAGGATTTGGGGAAGAAGTAAATATTAAATTCAAAATTGATAGAAATGGTGTGATGAATACTGGAAGTCATCGCCGTTATTTTGAAATGATACGAGCAAATTTATTGATTTTGGGATATAGCACAGGAAAACGAGGACTTCGAAATTATGATTTTCAGCATCGTACATTTGCGCCTATTGCATCTTTGTTTGGAGAAAATGGTTTCTTGAAAAGTGAAGATGACCATAGTACTTATTCTTATATAGAGAATAATATTGAACCTATTCGAAAAATAGTCAATCGCTTGCTTGCACCCTCTCAAAAAATTGCAGAAAATGAACAAGATGAAAAATTAGAACAAGGACTTTTAGGGCTAAATAAAGATGGAGATTTTATCTTTCAGACTTCGGCTGGAGAAGCTCTTATTTCTGCTATGTCAGATGGTTTTCAGACTGTTTTTAGTTGGATTTTGGATTTATGTGTACGAGCTATTCAGCATCCTTTTGATTTAGAACACCCAGAAAGTATTCAAGCCATTGTTTTGATTGATGAAATTGATGTTCATTTAAGTCCTAATTTACAGCGTACACTCATTCCTCGTCTTTCAGAAGTATTTCCGAATACACAGTTTTTGATAGGAACACAAAGTCCGTTTATGATTCAATCTATGGCAGCTAATAATGTTATTTCTTTAGAATGGGAAGATGAGCGCATTATTGCTCATCCTCTGTTGATGGAAGGAATGCCTTGGGCTTGGACAATCAGTGAAATTTTGGCTCGCTTATTAGGAAATGTAACAGAAATATCTCCCATTATGGATGATTATCTGACCGAATTATCACAAGCTATTGGACAAAATGACAAACTCTATGCAGAGCAGTTATATCTAAAAATAAAAAATGCGCTCCCCAAACTAAGTCCGTATCACGATTATTTAGAAATAATAGCAAAAGACTATTTTACAGTTACCAGTAAGAAGTAATTGGTTATCAATAAAAAGGCGAATTACTAAATTTAGCTTCGCCAAAATATTTTAATAAAGATATTCTTTCTTGTTTAATAAATAGCTTTCGTTTACCCAAAGGATTGCACGATGCTCGTCATCAAATTTACGAATCCATTTGAATCCTTTTTCTTTAAGTTGTTTTTTGTTTTTTGCAAAAAATGCAGTTATTTTTCCTTTTTGTTCTTGAGTGGCAATAAAAATCATTGAATTAGTGTTTAAAAAAATTGAAGCACAAATGAGTAAGTGGTATTTTGTATTACTTTTGATAATTAGGCATAATTAAATTTTGTACTCTAAAAAATGTATCTATAAAGTAATTACTTCTTACTTTTGTCAGTTAAGTTACCAACAAAGTCAATATACGAAATTTTATTTGTTTTTGCAAGTTATAACCAAATTAAATTCTTATTAATTTGTAATTAACGTTTTTTGTTTTTTCAAAAACAATTCTTTTTTATTATTTTTATTTTCAAAAACAATTCTTTTCATATCGCCTTACAAAACCTCAAATTCCCTATTTTCTATGCAAATCAAAAAACTTCTTTTTTTCGTTTTTCTTCTTCCTGCCATTAGTATTTCTCATTTTAGTTGTAGCCAAACAGATTACAAAGCTACTCTGAATGAAACTAACGATTCTTTAGCTCTTATTAATAACTTAACAGACTCTTTAAAGTTAAAATTAAATGATAGTACGTTTTCTTCTGTGAAAGATAATTCTACCAAAAAACAAACTCTACAAATTATTGGAGTAGGCGATATGATGTTTGGAACAAATTTTCCTTCTGTTGCACATTTGCCACCCAATGATGGAAAAGACTTGATTTCAGATGTAGATTCATTATTACAAAGTGCAGATATTACTTTTGGAAACTTGGAAGGTGTAGTTTTGGATAAAGGAGGACAAGTAAAACACTGTTCGAATCCTGCTGTTTGTTATGCCTTCAGAATGCCCGAAAAATTAGTAGAAGGTGTTTTGAAACAAGGAGGCTTTGATGTAGTCAGTATTGCAAACAATCATGTAGGAGATTTTGGAAATTCAGGCAGGGAAAATGGTAAAAAATTCTTAGAAAGTATTGATGTAGAATATGCTGGCTTGGTTTCTTGTCCTTATACAATGTTCGAAAAAGAAGGTGTAAAATATGGTTTTGCAGCCTTTGCTCCAAATTCTGGCACAATGGATATTAGAGATATAAAGGCAGCCGAAGCGATTGTTAGAAAACTAAATGATTCTTGTGATGTAGTAATTGTGTCTTTTCATGGAGGAGCAGAAGGCAGAAGCAAACAACACATTACACGCAAAACAGAAACTTTTTATGGAGAAAATAGAGGAAATGTATATGCGTTTTCTCACGCCATGATTGATGCAGGTGCAGATATTATTTTCGGACACGGACCTCATGTTACTCGTGCTATGGAAGTTTATAAAAATAGATTTATTGCGTATAGTTTGGGTAATTTTTGTACGTATGACCGTTTTAGTTTGCGTGGAGAAAGTGGGCTTGCTCCGATTGTAAACTTAAAAGTTGATAATGAAGGCAAATTTATTTCTGGTCAGATTACACCAATTATTCAGCTTGGAAGAGGTGGAGTTACGCTTGACAAACAGAAAAAAGTAATTCCAATCATTCAAAACCTCAACAAAACAGATATTCCAGAAGGAATTATTGAAATTACAGATAGTGGAGAAATTTTGATAAAAGAGAAGTAAAAAAAGATAATATTTGTAGGTTAAAGGCTTGCCTTTAACTGTATTGGCATTTTATGATTTACCAAAATTTCTCAAAAATAAATCTTTAACCTACATTTTTATTAAATCTTATTATTCAAACCAGACCAACCACCACCATTATAAACATTGGTGTAGCCTTTTGATTGCAACAAACTTTTTGCACTTCCACTACGCATGCCAGAAGCACAACAGGTAATAATAATTTGATTTTTATCTTTAAATTGTCCGAGTTGATTTGCTAAAGTATCTAAAGGAATATTTTTAGAGTTTTGAATGTGTCCTCCTGCATATTCGCCTTTCGAACGGACATCAATAATAATTGCGCCTTCTTTCAAAAGTGCTTTGTAATCTGTTGGAGCTGCTGCACCGAATAAATTTTTAATTGCATCTAACATAATTATATATCGTTTTAGAGTGTATGAAGTTGTTTAAGAATGAGTTTTGTACGTATTTTTGTTGGTGTCGCTACGCTAAAACACCAACAAAGGCAGTGTTATTTTTCCATAGAATTGGGTTTGCAAACCCAATTCTATGGAAAAATGAACATTCTTAAACAACTTCAGAGCTAAATTTTAATATAACAAAATTAGAGGTTTTTTTTTATAGATTTGGTAACAGAAGTTACAGAAGAAAAAATAATTGAATTTATTTTTTTCTTTTACTTTTCCAATCTTTCAAATTCTTTATGACATTCAAAGCAGGTTTGAGCGTATAATTGAAAGGAAAGGAACGTAATTGAAAGGCTTTTGAAAGGTTATTCTTTTTGGTAGAATTGAGACAAGAAGACAAGGAAGAATGATGAAATTCTGTTTTAGCAATAGGAAGCTCAATAGTTTTAGATAAAAGCTCTGCCCAAAACTCTCCTAAAAGCTCATTAAAAACCAGTTTATTATAAATTTCTATTTCTTCATTTTTTTTATGTAAAAGTTCTAACCAAGCTTTTACTTTTTCAAAAAAGAATTCATTATTTTGCTCAAAATCCATATTTCCTATTCTTTTATGAATCAGTAATTCATCTTGATTGGCATAAATTCCTAAGTCTTCTAATTGATTTTTATAAATCTTCAATACATTTTTATCTGCTTTATCACTTTGTGTCTGACTAATATTTTGGTTGTGAATTCTGTATTTTACTAAAGATTCTGCTAGGTTTATTACTCGGGTTTTGTGTGAAATACGTACCCAAAGGTCATAATCTTCTGTTGGAGGATATTCTTCTCTATATTTCAAATCTGCAAATTCTTTTCGCATCATGACAGCAGATTGTGCAAACTGATTAGAAAATAATAGTTTTGCAGGAATTCGTTCTGGGCGATGTTCTAGTTGCCAAGCTCCTTTTATTGTATTCTCGTCATCAATAAGCGTAATCCAAGAACCGACTAAACCAAATTCTTTATTTTTATCTAAAAAATGGATTTGCTTTTCTAATCGTGTTGGTTCTGCATAATCATCACAATCCAAAATAGCAATATAGTTTCCTTTTGCTTCATCAAAAAGACGGTTACGAGTATAAAAAATTCCTTTATTGCCATCATTTTCTAAAAAACGAATACGATTATCTTGATAAAATTTTATTATTTCTGCACTTTTATCAGTTGAGCCATCATTTACAATAACTAATTCAAAGTCTGTATAAGTTTGATTCAAAATACTTTCAATAGCTATTTTGATAAACTTTTCTCCATTAAAAACAGGCATTACGACACTCAACATAAAGTAAAAAGTATGAAGTTAGAGGTATGAAGTAAATACAATTCAAATGTTTTGTTGTCTTACTTTCTTTTAGGGTTTTACAAAAATAGCTTAAACTTTATTCTATCTCAAACATTATTTATAAATAGAATTTCTATCAATCAACAAAATCAAAATAAATTACTATTTTATGAAAGCTATATATGCCAACCAAAAATCAATCCCTCAAAGAAAACAACTTACAGAAACATTAATCGAAACTCTTACTGAGTCAGAAGAACAATTAGATGCTTCCCTAGAACGTGAATTGGTGCTTTTTAAAGATGAAAAAAATGAGCTAGATTATATCATAAATACAATTATTCAAGTCTGCAAACTTTCATCTGGAGATGCGTTTGATGTAGTAACAGAAGCCAATACAAAAGGACATGCGACTATTACAACAGGAACATTTAATGAACTCAAACCACTCAGAAAAGCTGTTTGTGATAAGAATATTTGGGTAGAAATTTTGTAATTTTTTCTTTCTAAAAACATTGTCAAGAGTGTTTTGACAATCCAAAATAACTCTGACAATAGTTTTAAACACCTATTTGATATGATAGAATTAGAAAAACTAAATCATTATTTCGGAATCTTTAAAGGTTTAGGATTACAAGACCTTAAAGAAGTTTTTGCAAATGCAAAGCTCAAAAAACTTGATGTTTCAGATTATTTTATAAAAGAAGGAGAACAAAAAAGACAAATTGCCTACATCAGAAAAGGATTAATTCGTGCTTTTATAGTCAATTATAAAGGAGATGAAATTACTACTTTGGTGCGTTGGGAAGACCAATTTATCGCTTCTTATGATGTCATTCTTTATAACCGTCCTGCTCGTTTTGATTATCAAGCCTTAGAAAAAACGGAAATTTTAGTGATAGATTATGATGTCGCTCAAAAAATTTTAGAAAAAAATCCGAAATTAGAACAAGGAAGAAGACATTTTTTATTAAGCATTTTACAAGAAGCCTTTGAAAGAATAGAATCCTTTACTCTCTATTCGCCAGAAGAGCGTTATATTGAATTCGTCAAGTCAAAACCAAATATTGTCAATCGTCTTCCAGATAAATATATCGCTACTATTTTGGGCATGACACCTGTTTCCCTTTCAAGAATCAGGAAAAGAATTGCTACAAAGGCACAAAAAAAATAAGCATATTTTTTCATTACTTATCTTTTGTTAATCTCCAAGAGGTGTTTTGTATAGTATATTTGTGTAAATCAAATCGTTCATAATCAATGTTTTATGATTTGGTTTTGAGCTATTTAGATAATTTTATACACACTAAAACAAATACCACTATGGAAAATTATTCTTTTCATTTTTCGCCTTATTTACCTCTTATTAGTAATCTAATTCGATATTTTGTTTTTGCAGGAGTTGCTTTTCTTATTGTCTATAAATTATTTTATAATCAATTTTTGAATAACAAAATTCAAACTCGTTTTGCCAAAAACAAAGATTTTTTGAGAGAAATAAAAAACTCTATTTTCTCTACCCTTATTTTCGGGATTATTGGTTTTGGTTTTATTTATTCTTCGTTGGGTAGTTATTCACAGATTTATACAAATACGTCTGATTTTCCGTTGTGGTGGCTTCCTGTGAGTGTTTTTTTGATTCTTGTTATTCAAGATACTTATTTTTATTGGATGCACAAGACTATTCATTCGCCCAAATTATTTAAGCATATTCATCGCATTCATCATCAATCTACTAATCCGTCGCCTTGGGCTGCTTATTCATTTCACTTTTTGGAAGCTATTCTTGAAGCTATCATTATTCCAATAACGATTTTTATTGTTCCTGCTCATCCTGTGGCTATTTTGGCTGTTACTTTTATTGCGTTTTGGTTTAGTGTTTACGGACATTTAGGATTCGAAATTACGCCAAAATGGTTTAGAAACTCATGGCTTTTTGATATTATGAATACTTCGGTGTATCACAACCTTCATCATTCCAAATTTAAAGGAAATTATGGACTTTATTTTAGAGTTTGGGACAGAATAATGAAGACAGAAAACCCTAATTATGTAGCAGAGTTTGATAAAATTCAAGAAAAACGTTTTGGAAAAAAACTAGCACATATTTTGACTTAAATCCTCTAATAAACTTTTCATTTATTTACCTTTAAATTTATTCAATTATGAACTTCACAAAAAGCAAATTACTTCATTTTTTTTCAATCATGATTATCGTTTCGATGATTGGTTTTACAGCCTGTCAAGAAGCTGATACAGACACACCAGCCGAAGACAACGAAGAAGCATTTGAAACTTCAAAAGATGCTGAAACAGCCGAAATTCAGTTTTATGATGCCTATAATACAGCCCTTGATGGCTTAGATGGAGAATTAGAAGGTTCTCGTTCTGGGCGTGTAGAAGCCTGTGCAACACTTACACACAATGAAACAACAAGAACAATTACAGTTGATTTTGGGACGAGTTGTGTCGGACAAGATGGACGTACTCGTAGTGGAAAGGTCATCATCAATTATAGAGATAGAAATCTAATGACAAGAGATGAGCTAACCATTACTTTCCAAAACTATGCAGTCAATAATTATGGATTAACAGGAACTTTACATACAAATGGAATTGCTAGAAATTCGTCTGACCAATGGCAGTATAATTTGAAATTAGAAAACGGAACAGTTGTCTTTCCTGATAGAACTATTCAACTTACTTTTGACAGAGTTTATACATGGACAGAAGGATTTGGTTCATTAGATTATACTGATGATGTTTTTACCATCACAGGAAACTCGGCAGGAACAACAGCTAATGGAATTGCTTTTACTTCTACTATTACAAATCCATTGACCAAAAAATCAATTTGTTGGACACAACAAATTATCTACCCTGTAAGTGGAATTTTGGATATTCAATTTACCAGAAGTACAGGAAGAGCTATTCCAAACGTAACTTTAGATTATGGAAACGGTATTTGTGATAAAGAAGCAACACTCACAGCAGGAAATCAAACTAGAGTTATTACATTACCGTAATTCTTTTTAGAAAAACAGCTATCTCAACTCTTATTTATTTCTAGTTTTGGAAATGAATAAGAGTTTTTTATTCATTTTCAGTCAATTTATACATAATATCACTTCTCAAAACATATTTTCGACCTTCCAAAACTTCGCTTCCTTCGTGGTAGAGTTTGTGTAAAAAAATGAGTGCCATTCCTTCTTGGGGAATAATTCTGTGTTTTAAAAAAGTAGTTTCGCCTCCTTTGTAACCTTCATTCAAGTAAATCATAAACGTAAAATAACTCGCTTCAGATTCATTTCTGATAAAATTTCCGTCTTGATGTCCTTTAAACTGATGTCCTTTTTCGTATTTGTAAAATCTAAAAAGTTCGTTTACTCCAACTACCTCACTATTTCCAATTTTGGGAACAAATAAATCTTTTCCTCTTTCAAAAATTAAATCAGCTAATTCTTGATTTTCATAAAATGCTCTTTTATTATTTCTAATTTCTGAAACTACTTTTCCTGTATCTAGTTTTGCAGCTTCATAGCCTAAATTTTCACTCAAATCAATATACTTTTTGCATTCTTGAGGTGTAAAGAAATTCTTTATAGTTATGATTCTATTGCTTAGTAAGTGAGTTGTTTTCATAAACTTGGCTGTTCAAATTTTACATAATTTAGTAGAAAGTAAACAAGATAAATTAATTCTTTCAAGTTATTCCAATAAAAGAATAAAAAAAATGTTATTTTAGCAGAACTTTCCTATTACTAAAAACAGTTTCTCAAAAAATAATCGTGCATAACGAGTTATGGCAGACACAAACAACAATAAAACGCCTATTGCCCCTACACAAATTCGCAAACATTCTTTTAAGCAGGTTACTTTTGGTGGCTATCGAAAAGAAGATGTAAGTGAGTATCTTTCTGATGTTGCCGAAAATATGAGTTCGGTGTCTCATCGCAACGAAGAATTAGAAAGACAAGTAGGTTATTTGCATACCGAACTTGCCAAACTCAAAGAAATTGAGCGCACGCTTTTAGAATCGCTTTCACATGCACAGGAAGCAAATCGCTTAAACCTAGAGCAAGCTCAAAAACGAGCTGATTTGATGATTTTAGAAGGAAAAATGCAAGCCGATGCACTTCTGCAAAATGCCAAATCAAATGCAAAAAGTATTCTTTTAAGCACTCAACAGCTTGCTGACCAAACGCTTACAGAAATGAAACGAGAGATAAAACTTTTGAATTACGCCTACGAATATAGCGCACAGCAAAAAGCACAGATGATGCAAGAGTTACAAAGTTTTATGGAAACAGCTCTTTCAAAAATTGAGCGTTTGTCTAAATTAGATGTGGAACATACTTCCGAACAGGCTTTGGAACGTGCCGAAAGAATGCACCAACATCACAGTCAGATTATTAGAGAACAGTTGAAGCAACTTGAAGGAGGAAATTATCAAGAATTATATAATCAAAGTGATTCTGCTTATTCAGATTATTCTTCATCTACTAATTATGATAAAGAAACACCTCGTAAGACTGTTCCCGAAATTCGTCAAGAAGTAAAACATGAAGCAGAAGTAAAAAGCAGAGAGGAACAAGAAAAAATACGACAAGAATTAGAACAAACACAACGACAACAAGAACGTATCAGAAGAGAAATAGAAGAACAAGAACAACGAGAAAGACAAGAGTTTGCTCAAAAAATGAGACAACAAGAGAAAGCAGAGCAGCAAAAACAACAAGAAAAAGAAAGTTCATCTTCTCAATCTAGTTCTAATTCTAGGGGAATTATTTTTGATTTGAGTGATTTGTAAATAAAGTCAGAAGTATGAGGTAAGAAGTCAGAAATTAGAAATAGAAAATCAATTAGGAAAATAAATCTTTATGAATCCATTTACAAAATTTTGGTTAGGTGTTCGTTTGTATGGCAAGGCATTGGCTTTTACTCGTGAACATAATCTGTGGAAATATTATTTTTTACCTGCGCTTCTGAATGTTATTATTTTTGTTTCGGTCGGAGTTGTAGGATATTTTTTTGTAGGAGATACAATAGAATGGCTTGAAGGTCTTTTTAGATTAGATAATCCAATTACTTGGTGGCAAAAAACACTTTCTTATATTGTTGCTATTATTGTAGGCTTGATTGCTTTTTTGATTTATTTCAAATCCTATAAATACTTGATGTTGATTTTGCTTTCGCCTGCTCTTTCTATTGTAGCTGCAAAGGTTCAAGAAATTCTACACCCAGAACGTCCGAATGAAGATTTTCATTTTCCTCAATTTTTACACGACCTCAAACGTGGTCTGACTATCAACCTTACAAATTTAGCCATCGAACTATCAATTACGATTCCTCTAATTTTGATAGGACTTTTTGTGTCGTTTCTTTCTCCATTTACTACGATTCTGATTATTTTGGTAGAATCTTATTTTTTAGGTTTTGGAATGATAGATTTGAGAAATGAGTTTATGAAATTAGGTGTAAAAGAAAGCAGAGCCACCGTAAAAAAACACCGTCCTTTTGCTATTGGTGTCGGAATGACTATGTATTTTATGATTTTTATACCTTTTTTGGGAATTTTATTTGCTCCTATTTGGGCGTGTATTTCGGCAGGTTTGGGGATTTATGAATTGGAGGAAAAGTAAATAAATTTTGTTCGTGGCAAAAATTGCTAGGGCAAAGGCTTGCCTTTGACTTATTATGTCGTCGTTTCAGTAGCTTGGGAAATCAATCAAATACAGTCAAAGGCAAGCCTTTAACCTACAAAACATTTAATTTTTATCACGAAAAGGCGTATAAAAAAGTTCCCACATATTATTTTTTTCTGTTAGTTCTATTGCACAAAGATTTCCTACTTCGCCTTTGTACTTTCTGTATTTTCCTAGGCTCACATATACACAACCGTTGTCAATCGGAACGATAGCTGTTCGGTTTTCTTTTGCTAGTTCTAAATTCTCTTTTATTTCTTCCAAATTATGAACTACATGTCCGTGTACAACAGGTTTTTGATTGGTTTTGTATAGATTTCCTTTAAATTTTCTTGTCCAAAGCATTGCGTAGGCATTTGTAAAAAGGTTTTCTCCATTTAGAGGTTCGTAATTTATATCAAAACCTGCGTGAACCAAAAGGCAATTTTCTAACTCAATATAAAAAAGCATACTTTCGAAAAAGGCTGCATATTTTGGTTTGATTTCTCTGTCTTTATTGATTAATTCTTCTAAATGATTGTGGGCTACTGTTTTTTTAGAAATTTGATTTCCATTTTGCTCATAAAAATCTAAAAGCATTTGTTCGTGATTTCCCATCAAAACAAAAATGGGATAGCCTTCTTTTTGCTTTTCAAGAATATAATCTATCAAAAGAATTGCATTTTTTCCTCTATCAATCAAATCTCCCAAAACGAAAAGTTGATCGTCTTTTGTGAGTTTTAGAACTTCTTCTACCAAATAAATAAACGTTTTGCCACACCCATGAATATCGCTAATAGCAAAACGTCTGCCTGTATTTTTTGGAATTTCTTGGGTTAGAGATTTTGGGAAGATTTTTTGTTTCATTTTATATTCCTGATAGTGTTCTACTAAAAAAAACAGATCTAGATAGAAGCTATTAAAATTTTATGGCTCTTAAGAGATTTTGGACTGATAATAATAAAGAAACCCCCAATAAATATTTTGTTGTAACGGTAAATATCATTTATGGCAAAACGCATGTTTGTATTTTAAGTATTACAATTCTTCTTTTTCAGCTTTTCTCCAAAAATAAATAGCAAAAAGGGTTGTTATAATTGGAATCATAAACCCATATTCATCGCTCCAAAATACAGTATTATCATTTGAAATAGTCAAAGGTGTAGCTATTTTTTGAATATAAATATTATGAATAGAATGATAAATAGCTGCCACCCACAAACTATTTGATTTAAAGGTGTAATAAGCCAAAATTACAGATATTCCAAGTATCATAATTGTAAAAGCTCCTAAATGTAAAAACAAGTTTTCGCCTCTGCCATACATCAAATGAATTACAGGAAAATGCCATATTGCCCAAATTAATCCACTTGTGATACTTACAGCTCTAAAAGACATGACTTTTCTCAATTCGAAAAGTAGAAAACCACGCCAACCAATTTCCTCTCCTAAAGTAGAACCTAAATTTTTGATGACCCCAACAGTTAATAATAGAAAAATCATTACTGCGACAACTAATGTGTGATTAGAACTATTAATACCTAACTCATCACTCCATTTTAAGATAGTTTCAGTATTGATAAACTCTCCGAAACCAAAAAGCCAAATTAGTACATAAGCAATTGAAACATATAATAAAGGTGTTATATATGCGAATTTTAGGTATTTCAATTCTTTTAAACTCCAAGGCAAACTTGAAATAGACCTTTTTCTAATTTTTAGGGTAATAAATGCTGCTATTGCTGGTGAAATCATTAAAGCCCCAACATAAATACTTGTTGGGTTTAATTTTAAAATTGCATAGTAGGCTATTGAACTTAAAGTGGTAAGTAAAATTAAAAATAGTGTTATTGTTTTCCACACTTCCTTAACTTCTGGTGATTTTTTTGACACTTGTTTTAGCTTGGTTGGAATGAGAAAAAAGAGTTTTTTTTAACCCATTTGTTTTGTAGCAAAATGGCTGTTTTTGTTTTTTGGAATTTCTTGGGTTAGAGATTTTGGGAAGATTTTTTGAGTCATTTTTTATTTTGCTCTTCTATTTTATCAGCCATATATTCTACTGTTCTATAATCTATCGGGTGACTTACTCTACTTAACTTATCGTATTTAATATGTTGTTGTAGATTATAAAGTACATCCATAGTATCTAAATTGGTACAGTTAATAAATATATCTTCAAATCTATAATATGGATCAAATGTCTTAACTCCATAATTACCTTTGAAAGATATAAGTCTTTCCTTTCTTGACTTACTAACCTTATCCCCTTTTTTTAAATTTTGAGGTCCTTGATTAGGTCCTACTTTCAAGACTAAATTATTATCTTTAATTAAATAATTGCTAACACCTAGAAAATTTTGTATTTCAACATCTTTAATAAAAGCAGAATCTGACAGAGAATCAATTTTGATAGAAATTATGTCATTTTCTCCAGCTCCTAATGGATTTTTATATAAGACTACTGTTCCTGAAAATTGATTGTTCTCAAACAAATCACATAAGCAACTAAATTCTTTCATGCCTTCTATTTTCCATTTGTAATGGTCTCTTTCAAATGATTCTCTAGAATAATCAATATTTAGTATCAAAATACTCAAAATATAAAGACAAAATAGTCCAAAAGGAATAAATAGTAAAAAATGATATTTTTTCATTTTAATTATAATAGAACTTTGTAATTACTATAAATACTTATTTATAATAAACCCATTAAAAAAAAAAAACATAATTCATTTTTTACATATCCTCATAACTCTCATTGGTATTTTTCTCAGCCATCTCATTAATTCTAGGCTGCAATATCCAAACTCCAACAGGAAAAAACAAAAACATAAAAAACTCACTCACAAAATCTTTAAAAGTTACTTCTCTTTGCAATTCGGCTGTTTTGAGTGCCTTTGCAGTAAAATACATAGAATAAAATATTCCAAAAATAGACAAAATATGTAAAATAAAAAGAATTGGTGTTAGCCATTCCATAGGAATTTGAGGTAAGTCTTGTAGCAATATTTGAGGTTTTATTTTAGCAAGTGTAATGAAGATAAAAACACAAAATCCACTAATATAAAGCAAAGGAACAATAGAGAATATTCTAAATTTTGTCGTTTTCATTTCTACACTACTTGGCATATTGTTTTGAAGTCCGTTGGCAACTGACCAAAACCAACTAAAAAGCAATGATGCAAAAAGAACGATTACTAATGGAAAAAACTTTGCTATACTGATGAGCTTGAAAAAATCTTCTGGTTCTGGTGGTGTTCCTCCTTTTAGTATGGATGATATAATCACTCCTATGGTAAGGAATAAACCAATAGGAACTCCTACTAAAAGGAAAAATAATTGCCAATGTTTTGCTTTCAGAAATTTATCTACCATTTTTGTTTTTTATTAAAATTGTGATTTGAATAGATGATTCTATTTATTTGTTGCTTAAGTTACGATAAATTACATTTTTTGCAAAATCATTATATCAAAATAAAAATTTTTTTCTTTTTTCGATCTGCTCTACAAAAAATATCTTTATGCCAAAATAAAAGCTATTTTTTCCTAAACATATATCGTTCAAGCATCTTGCTTGGACACTCTTTTTCGCCAGTATATGCTGACAGAATAGATAGACACAAGATAGAATCAGTAATAGGAAAGTTTAATATTTATATTATATGATTTCTATAGAATTAGGAGACAAAAAAACCACTACCTCAAAAAAGTAGTGGTTTTTCTATTCACTAAAACAAAATCAAAAATGAAAAATCTAATCTTATAATTTCTTTTATTTATTCTTCTTCTACTAGAAGTGATTCGGCTTCTTCTTTTGAAAGAACATCAGCAAATTTTTCTATATCTCCTAGTCCTTGACGGAGTAAAATAATATTATCTTCTATACAACGAATAACAGTTGAGGCTTGAATTTCGCCCATTCCTGCATCAATAACAATATCAACTAAATGTTCGTATTCTTCTTTCATGAGTGAAGGATCTGTCATTGGTTTTCCTTCTTTATCATAAACAGAAGTTGTTACGATGGGATTTCCTAGTTCTTGTACAATCATTCTAGGAATTTTGTGGTCAGGAACACGAATACCGACTTGATTTTTCTTTACTCCACCTACTTTTGGTACTTTATTACTTGAATCTAAGATAAAAGTAAATGCGCCTGGTAGAGCTTTTTTCATTACTTTAAAAACGTGATTGCTTACTCTATGAGCATACAAACTAATATCACTCAAATCATAACATATAAAAGAAAGATGCATTTTTTTTGGGTCAATTCCCTTAATTTTACATACTTTTTCTACTGCTTTTGCATTTGTAAAATCACAACCTATTCCATAAACTGTATCAGTAGGATAAATAATTACACCACCATTTTTTAGCGTTTCGACCACTTTCTGAATTTTGCTTTCTTGTGGATTATCTGGGTGTATTTTTAGGAGTTCTGCCATACTATGTTAATAACTTTTTAGTAAAAAATAAACTTCTTTTATTTTTAGTGAAAATATTTAAGAAGTTTTGAAATATAAGTATATTTTTATTGTATTAAAAATAAAAATTATTTAATCTTCTTTGGCTTTAATTAGGCTTTAAATCTTTTATTGAATAAGGAGTAAAATAGGATAAAAATCAGTTCTTGAAAAATAAATAAAATATTCTCAATTTAGAATCTTTACTTTTAAATTTGATAAAAATAGCTGCTTTATTTCTTACTCTATCCAATAATACATAATTTCTTTGTGTGTTGCAAGATTTTAATGAAAATTATTTTGATTTTATTGTGAAAACCCAAATACTATTCTGCTTGCATGCAGTTTTATAAATCCACTTAACGAGATAATAGTGAGTTTGAGGCTAATCTTTGAACATTTTTTGAGTAAATAGTAAGTTTATTTCAATTTTTTTTAAAAAAATAAAAAATTGGTGCAACCTTATTGCCTACTTAGTGGGTCATAGAAACAGAAGACCAAAACTATTATGTTTTGAAACCTTCTAACTTACAACCTAACAATTCCTAACAACTTCCTAAATGATAGATTTGGGAAGTTTGTTTTTCAAAAATTGAAAGAAAAAGGTGTAAGAATCTAAATTTGACAAACCAATATCTATTTTTTGATTTTAATTCTCTGAAGTAGATTATTATATATAAAAATCTTTTGTTGGCTATGTCATTTTTTCTACGGAAGAAATTGCAGTAGCCATAGTTAGTGAGTAGTGGGAGATGATGCAGCCTTTGGAAGTATCATCTTTTTTTTGTGCTTTATTTTCGAAGAAATAATCGATAAAAAAAACCTATTTGTCTTTGAGACAAATAGGTTTTTAGCTATAAAATAAAAATCAAATTATTTTTTTTCTTCTATCTTCTTGCTCATTAATTCTGCATTTTTTGTATCATCTTTCATTGTATATAAATCTTTTAAAATATTATAAAGTGTGATATCATCATCATTTATTGCGATGGCTTTTTTTGCATAATTAATAGATTGCTCAGCATCTTCAAGAATAGGTTTCATCTTTGGATTTGTAGGATCTTGGTCATTTCCTTCTAAGGTATTGTATTCATCTGCAGCTTGTCTGTAATAATGAATAGCTAATGCAAAAGTAGCATCGTAATCTTGAGCATCTAACTCCAATACTTTTTTGTAATACTCTACTGCTTTTTCAGGTTGATCTTCTCCTTGATACATGATAGCAATATTTGTCAGTGTTTTTGTATCTGGCTTTATTTCAGCTACTTTTTCAAGTATTTCAATAGCCTTAGGATAATCCTTACGTCTGATATATGTATCAGCAATATTAGTAAGGAAATACGTTTCTTTTGGAAAACGTTCACTTCCTTTTTCTAATACTCTAAGAAAATTAACGCTATCTTCTGCTTTATAATAAGCATAGGCAGCCGATTGATAGGCTTCCATAGCTCCTTGATATTCTTCCATATCTGCAAGCTGTTCGTAATACATAGCTGCTTTGTCTAGTTTTTCTGCTTTATCAGCAAAATAACCAATATAAGTTAAGTTCGTTGTATCTTTAGGAAGATAAGTAACGATAGGAATCATAGTTTCGTAAGCCATTGCAAAGTCCTCAGCATCTTGATATTTTTGTACTTGGTTTAGAACTGCACCTTTCAAACGAACTTGTAAACCAGTTTCCATTCCAAGTGAACTTTGAAAAGCTGGCTCTTCTATATACTTAGTATATTTGTCATCTCCTTCTGCTTTTTCTATTTCTAATGCTTTATTCATAGAAACAAACGCACTATCTATTGGGTTTTCTACAAGGGCAGCTACTTCGGGGTTTTCTGCACCAACTTCTAAAATAGCTGTAAAAACTTTAGCACGTACATACCACGTTTTTGCTTTGTCTTTTGTTTTGTCGTGAAAAGTAGCTTGACGAATTTTGTCTAATGCTTTTTCATAATTAGCATTTTCTGGTAATATGAAAAATTCTGCACTATTGACAGCTCCATTTTGTGCAATAGCCGTACTTGTAAGCAATGAACTAGCTACAAAAGCAGCTCCTGCAAGAATTGATTTGAATATTGATTTTGTCATTTTATTAGTGAATGAGTTTTAAATTAATTAAGGTTAAATTATTTTTTTACAAAAAAATAGAAGTTCTATTTTGTTCTGCAAAAATATGCTACAAAAATAGAACTTCTAAACTTAATGCAACTATAATGCAAAAAAAAAGATTTTACATTTTGTTACTCTTCTGAATTTTTATCAGTTTCTGTATCCTCATTTTTAGGATGAATTCCATTCTCAGAATTATTGGCTTCATCAGCAAGATTTGCAGAAATTTCTCCATTTACATCTGTATCTAGGTTTTCCATTCCTTCTTCCAACAAAATCTCTTCTAGTTCTTCTTCTATATGTTCGATTTTAGCGACTGAAGCAATCTCATCTCCTTCTGCTAAGTTTATCAAACGAACACCTTGTGTAGCACGTCCCATAGTACGAAGTTCGGAAACAGCAAAACGAATCATAACACCCGATTTTCTACTAATCATCAAATGGTCGGTATCGATTACTTCTTTTATAGCAATCAAACTACCTGTTTTCTCTGTGATTTTGAGTGTAGTAACTCCTTTTCCACCACGTTTGATAACTCTATAATCTTCTATGTCAGAGCGTTTTCCGTATCCTTTTTCAGAAACAACTAAAAGATTTGAATCTGGACGGTTCAGACAAACCATTCCAATTACTTCATCGCCTTCTTTTACAGAAATACCACGAACTCCTGATGCTGTTCTTCCCATTGGACGAACTTGTGTTTCATTAAAACGAATTGCACGACCCGAACCAACAGCCATAATAATTTCGTTGCTTCCATCTGTCAAACGAACATCTAAAAGTGCATCGCCTTCATTAATCGTAATGGCATTAATTCCATTTTGGCGAGGACGAGAGTAGGCTTCCAAAACTGTTTTCTTGATTTGTCCTTTCTTTGTACAGAAAATTAGATTATTATTATTGATATAATCTTCATCTTTGAAGTTCTTTACATTGATAACAGCCTGTACTTTTTCACCTGATTCTATTGAAATAAGGTTTTGAAGAGGACGACCTTTTGAAGTTTTTGAGCCTTCTGGAATGGCATATACTTTTTGCCAATATACTTTTCCGTGGTCTGTAAAAATCAGTAAATAATTATGTGTAGAAGCTATAAACAAATGTTCTGCAAAATCATCAGCTTTTGTAGTTGCACCTTTTGAGCCTTTTCCACCACGAGCTTGTGATTTATATTCTGATAAAGAAGTACGTTTGATATAGCCTTCATTTGAAATAGTAATTACCATTTCTTGTTCGATAATCAAATCTTCGATATCAATATCTTCTGCACTATGAACGATTTGAGTACGACGCTCATCGCCATACTTTTCTTTAAGCTCCAATAGTTCGTCTGTAATAATTTGCATACGACGTTCTACCTTAGCTAAAATATCTTCATAATCTTCTACTGTCAAAACAAGAGTATCATGTTCGTTTTGGATTTTATTGCGTTCTAATCCTGTAAGGCGTTGAAGGCGCATTCCCAAAATTTCTTTGGCTTGAATTTCTGAAAAGTCAAAAATAAATCCACTAGGAACAGTAATATCTTTGAAGAAACGACTATCTGTATTCATTTGTCCTTCGCCTGTCAGAACATTTCTTGCTTCTTCGGCATCTTTTGAGCTACGAATAGTTGCAATGACTAAATCAATTACATCAAGAGCTTTCAAAAGACCTTCTAAGATATGAAGACGTTTTTTAGCTTCTCTAAGGTCATATTCTGTTCTACGAACAACTATTTCGTGTCTGTGTTCGACGTAATAACTAATTAAATCTCTAAGATTACAGATTCTTGGACGACCTTTTACAAGGGCAACATTATTTACGCTAAACGAAGTTTGAAGACCTGTATATTTGAAAAGTTGATTCAAGACTACATTTGCCATCGAATCACGCTTAATATCATAAACGATACGCAAACCATTTCTATCTGACTCATCACGAATAGCAGAAATTCCTTCAATACGCTTTTCATTGACCATAGCAGCCGTTTTTTCAATCAGCGTTGCTTTATTGGTTTGATAAGGAACTTCGGTTACGATAATCTGCTCACGATTATTTTTGTCAGTATGGATGTTTGCAACGGCACGCATCACAATTCTTCCACGACCTGTTTCTAATGCTTTTTTTACACCTGTGTAGCCATAAATAATTCCTCCTGTTGGAAAGTCAGGTGCAATTACAAATTTTGTGAGTTCTTCAACCGTAATTTCTGGATTTTTGATGTATTCAATAATTCCATCAATGACTTCTGTAAGGTTGTGAGGAGCCATATTTGTTGCCATTCCGACAGCAATACCAGCCGAACCATTTACCAAAAGGTTAGGTAATTTCCCAGGTAAAACAGAAGGCTCTGTCAATGAATCATCAAAGTTTGGAATAAAATCCACTACTTCTTTATTCAAATCTGCTAACATTTCTTCTGCCAAACGCTGCATTCTAGCCTCTGTATAACGCATTGCAGCTGCATTATCGCCATCAATAGAGCCAAAGTTTCCTTGTCCATCAACGAGCATATAACGAAGCGACCATTCCTGCGCCATACGAACCATTGTTTCGTAAACTGACGAATCGCCATGAGGGTGGTACTTACCCAAAACCTCACCCACAATACGAGCTGATTTTTTGTATGCTTTATTGTGATAAACTCCCAAATCTGACATTCCGTACAAAACTCTACGGTGTACAGGCTTTAAGCCATCACGTACATCAGGTAAAGCACGAGAAACAATAACGGACATCGAATAATCAATGTATGCCGTTCGCATTTCGTCCTCAATACTTACAGGAATGATATTACTGTTTCCATCATCCAAAAGGTCTTCTGAACCATTTTCTATATCTGCCATATATTTTTAGTGTAAATGAATGAACAATTACGAATTACGAATTACGAATTGGAAAATCAGCTTAACTAACCGAAAGCTCGGTGCAACTAATTTAAAATGCGTGTAAACTCGTTTGTAATCATTCAAAATACGTGTTATCAGTTACTTATTTGCAAGTTGTTTTTTTTGATATTTTTTCCCTAAAAAACAACTCTGCAAGTTACGAAAAAATAGGTAATTTGGCAATATTTTTTGTGGTTCAATATGGATAGTATAATAACGTAAAAAAGCCCTCTGAAAGCCTACAAATCAACTTTATTTTATCAAAATTTTTAAGAACTCATTTTCATTTCTCAACTCTTTTGCAACTTGGTGTTTTTCATCTTCTTCTGCTAAAAAAATAGCCCAATTATTTTTATCTATTTTATCCTTTACATCTTCTTGTTGTTTCAAAGAAATTGCTTTTTGAGTGAGGGAAATAGTTTGGAAAGTAGGCGATTCTGTGGACAGAAAATTATACATTTCTAAAGTTCTGAAAACGCTTATTGTATTTTTTATTCCTTGTGTTTTAGCAAATTCAAATAAAATAGGAGAAGTAGAAAATTCAGTTTGTGGGTTTTCTTCTAGTTTTGCAAAGGCGATTAATTGCCAAAAAATAACTTTGGTAAGTTCGTTTTGTGTCATTCTTTATAGCTTTATTTATTTCTAAGTTCCTCCTTAAAGTCTTCAACTTTTACATATCCCCAAACATCATTTCCTGTTGTAATATGTTCCAAATGAGGTAAATACTCAAAAAAACGAAAATCTTTAACAGAGTTTCTAGCAAGATTGAGGTGACTTAAATAATCACATGAAAAGGCTTCTACATTTTCAATTTGATTGTAACACATACGTACATAATTTGCACGAGGAAGATTCTTGAGTTCTAATTTTTTGATTTGATTGTGTTCTGCTGTCAAGAAATCTAAGAACGGAAAATCAGTAATTGAAAGGGAAGTCAGATGATTATTATCTAAATTTAATTTTTCCAATGATTTTAGGTGCGAAATATCCAGCTTTGTAAGGCGATTTTTTGATAAATTAAGCGTTTCTAAATAATCTTGATTTTGTAATTTGAAATGAGTAAGCTGATTTTTAGCTAAATTGAGCCATCTCAAATGAGGTGCATTTTCAATACTCAATTCCTTGAGTTGCATTTCTGGAAGATACAAATGTTCTAAATTGGGTAGATTTTGTATTTCTACTTTTTCTAGTGTTGATTTATAACCTTCAATAACTTGTAAATGAGATAAGTCTTTACAAATGAGTTCTTTGAGAAGAGTTTGTTTTACATTGATAAACCATAAATTAGGCAAATCATTCAAAATTAAATTTTTGATAGTAGAATGTTCTAAATTGACATAATTCAGATTTTCAAAACTTGAAAGGTTGAGTGTGTCTAGTTTTGTTCTCGTTAACTGTAATGAGTTTAAAGAAGGTAGATTAATCATTTCCAATTTTTCTAATTCATCTGCTTCAAGCTCCAGTAAATTAGGTAAATTCTCTACAATTAGTTTTTTGATAGGATTATCATAAACTACTACTTTGGATAGAAAGGGGAAATCTCTTAAATGCAATTCTTCCAGTTTATTTCCTTCTACATTCAGAAAAATCAAGTGTTTTAATTCTGAAATAGATGTTGGAAGTTCTTTTAATTCTAATTCAGATAAATCTAAATGGGTATTCAATGTAGATTTATTTTCTTGTATTCTTCGCTCGGCTTCGTCTTGATTTTTCATAAAAAATGAATTTATTGGTTCTTTATGAATTCGGTTGCAAATACACTTTATCACTAAAAATAAATCGTATCATTTTCTTGAAATTATGAGTGTATCTAAATCCTCTAGCTACTCTTTTAATTACCTGTATAGTTGAATTAATTCCCTCTAAAATACCATTTGTTAGTTTAGAAGAAAAGTAATTTATAATACCTTCAAAATGACGATATATTGTCTTTGTGAATGGATTTTTGGGTTTTATTTCTTCTGCAAAATCAGCCATAAACAGTAATTGTGCTTTGGCTTCTTCTATTGATTTGTTCTCGTAAAAACTTTCAAGTTTTTCCATACTAAGTACTAGACTATCATAAATTGGTGTTTTCTTTAACTTTTCTAAGTGTTTGTATAATAACTTAATTACATGCCATTTATCAAAAGTAAGAGCTGCATTTGGAAAATATTCATTGGCTGCACTAATGAAAGCAGGAGACATATCAATAGAAATCTCCTTTACTGTATTAGGATTAGGATGGTGTAGAGCTAATTGCTCAAAAGTAGCCCCTGATTTCCCATCTTCTATTGCAATTATTTTTGAAGTTTCCATATCTATAAAAGAAGTGATATAATCATGTCCTTTTTTAGTAGAAGTTTCATCTGCTCCTATTTTTCTAACTGCTCCTAGAGGTGGATTTTCATTTAAGTCTTGCGTATAATAGTGATAAATGTGTTCCACTCGCTGTGTATAAATACCTAGTTGTTTAGCTACTTTTTGAAAACAATGATATATTTTTAGTAAATCCATTACTTTTTGCTCATAAAGTAGAGTAAAACGAGAAAACTCTCTAGAAAAATCTACTTTAAGTTGAGAAGTTTCTTTAGTAATTTTGTTTTGATAAATAGGTAGTTTACAATGAATAAAACAGCGATATTCAAAAATATTTAAATGCTCCCACTCTCTATCTTTATAGCTATGAATACGCCAGTCTTCAAAAGCAGAAGGACGGTAAGTAGAACAAACTTCAACATAAACATGAACCTTTTTGGCTAATTCATCTTTATCAATTTGACGAATATGAAAAGGAGCGACAATATGTAATAATTCATCAAAAACAATTACACTATCCATAAAAATGATATTTGTAATAAAGAGAAAATAAATGCTAATTTAAACATTTGCAACTAAAATCATAAAGAACCAATTTATTTTGGTTCTCTGACAATTTTTGCACCTTCCTTTCTTATTTAAAAACTATTTTGTATTTTAAATTGGTCTGTACCGAAGGTCTGACCAGTTTAAAATAATTATTTAAAGCTCTGAAAAGGCTTATTTTGTCCAAGTCAGACCTTTGGTACAGACTTGAACAAAATACAAAATAGAATTAATTTTACGTTTAAAATTATCAAAAAGACAAAAATTGTCAGAGAACCTTTATTTTTTATTCAAAAACTTTTATTTGAGAAGATAATTTTTCTTTCCAAGAATCATTTTTTAATTTATTTCTCTCTATTGAAATTCTTTGCAGACTGGGTAAGTTTTCCAAATTTAGTTCTTCTATTCTGTTTTTATCAGCAAAAATTACAGCTAAATGAGGTAAATTCTTCAATTCAAGTTTTTTGAGTTTATTCCTTGAAAGTCCAAGAGTGGAAAGTTGGGGTAGTTGAGAAGATTCAACTTCAAAATCAATTATATCAGCTCTAAAGGCATAAAAATTAGTCAAACGAACAAGGTTCTTTAGGCTAAGTTCCTCCAGTAAATTGTAAGAAATATTTACTTGTCGTAGGTTTTCTAGGTTCTTAAATTCTATCTTGTGAAAACGATTGTTATCAAAATTAACCTCTTCTAATGAAGGCAAATTATATCCTTTCCAATGTTTTAGAAGGTTGTAAGTTGCTTCTAATTTTTGTAAACTAGGCAAATCATTGAGTTCTAATTTTGAAAGACGATTAGTATTTAGCTTGAGTAATTTTAATTGAGGTAAATTTTCTAAATAAATTGTTTCTAGTCTTCCTTTACTCAAATTAAGTTCTTCTAAAGCAGGTAAATCTCTAATTTGGAGTTCTACAAAACGATTGGAAACCAAATTGAGGTATTTTAATTGAGGTAAATTTTTCAATGAAATTTCACTCAACCAGTTTCTTTCTAAATTAATAGATTCAAGAAAAGGCAGGTCGTGTATTTCAATTTTTTTTAGTCTATTTCCTCTCAAATCTAACTGTTTTAGCTTTTTGAAATCAGATACATCTACTTTTTCAAGTTGATTTTCGTGTTCCCAATTTCCGTCATAAAACTCTTGACTTTGCCCAAATTCTTTATCAGCTTCAAAATTATCTCCCAAAATGAGGCTTTCAAGGTTTTTATTTTCTAAAATAGATATTGGTAATTCGTTCATTTGGGTAAAAAAATAATAAATTAAGTTTTAGATAGACTACAAAATACAACTTTTTAGTTTTTTTACGATAAGATAATTGATAAACGTAGAACTTAATTTGATAACTGCAAAGAAACTATTCATTGATTTTCTTAATTTTACATATTCGTAAAAAATCAAGGTTAAATAAAAGCATAAAAAAATGACACCAAACGACATACACGTAGAATCTGCACGCATTCAGAAAGGCATAGAAGACCATTTGGGAATTGATGGAAGTCTTATTTTTGATTATTCACAAGAAGGTACAACTGTAAAATTAAATTTAATTACAGTTAATCCTCGCCACAATCAATCTTTTTTGTTTCATACCGAACATGGAACAGACAAATTAGATGCACTCAAAAAAATGTTTGAGTACGTTCGCAACTACCGTGAGCGTGATAGTTCTTATACTATTCAGTGGGTTTCGAAGGAAGATAGTGGGCAGCGAGAATTACAAACTTCGTATTTTCGTGCAAGAAATATGTACGAAGCACTAGACAAACTTTATTTTGGTAGAGAATTGAACTCTATTACCGTTTATAGTGTGGTTATGAATCCTTCGGCGTAAGAATCAATTACGGATTACGGATTACGGATTACGAATTAAAAATTACGAATGTAAATAAAATTCTGTTTCTTAATTGTTTTTGTAAAACAATTTTGAAGTAGGGAATAAGAATTAAATAAACTGCTATTTTAAAACATTCAATTATCTGATAATCAATGAATTAAATTCGTAATCCGTAATTTTTAATTCGTAATTGTTCTTAGGTAGTTTTTTTGAAAGCTGCCTATTTTTTTTGATGAATTTGTGTATTTTTGATTAAATAAAAAAATAAAACTAATGAACGAAGAAGATAACAATATAGAAAATACTGAAAAATTTAAAACTGTTGTCGTCGCACAAGATGGAAGTGGCGATTATGAGAGTATTGAACAGGCTTTATTTTTCGAAGAATCACAACAAGACCTTACTATTTTAGTAGAAAAGGGTTATTATAAAGTTGAAATAATTGTAAACAGAGTAGGGGTTACCCATATAATAGGTGAAAAAGGCGTAGTTTTTTCTAACCTAAAAAGTAATAGTTTTAGTGTAATTTCAATAAAAAGTGGTGTTCTTAATATAAGTAACATACGTTTTGAAGAGCGATCAGTTTTGAAAAATTTTATACATATTGAAAGTGATAGAGGAATTGGAATACACAAATGTATATTTAAAAATAAATTATCATTAAATGCTGCGATTCAAGTAAATAATGTTTCAGTAATAAGTATAACGGATTGTGTATTTCAACTTGAAGCTATTACTAGCTTACTAAAATTGAAAAAGTCTAAGACGATTTTTTTGATGAATAATACTATAATAAGTACAGACAAAATTGTATCAATAGAAAAAGAACATAGTTTTTCTAAAATATTATTATCAAAGAATATTATTGTCGAAGTAAGCTATTTATTTGAGTTAGTCAATACACCTATTGAGACTGTTAGAGATGTGTTATTTTTTCTATTTGAGAATAAAAAAATTGTTTTTGAAAGAAATATAAAAAAAGTAGATGATAGAGGTGAGAGTGTGTTCTTCAACATGTCAACAGTAGATACAAATATTCTTCAAACAGAGTTCTCATTCAAAAATCAAGAAGAAAGAGATTACAGAATAGAAGACCCACGTTATAAAGGTTTCGGAGCATCGGAAGAAACAATATTATTCTTTATGGATAATGAAGTAGAAAACCAAACTCATAAACCAAGACTTTCAACGAAAGAAATTCTAATCTACACAGACACTTCCCTATTCAAAAAAGAATTCGAAAACTTCATACAAAAACTCAAAAAAGAATCAGAAATAAAAAATATCATTTCTATTCATTCAGTAAAAGAATTACAAGAACAAAAAGCTATTTCTACATTGGTTTTGGTTTCTCCTGTGGATAAATCAGAAAATGATAATGAAATTTTTGAGATTTTGGAGGAAGCAAAAAAACAGAAAAAACAGATTTTTATTTTTCTAGCAGATATTAAAAAGCATACAGGCGATAAAATGAACATTGCCAAAATGCCACAGGTTTTGGAAACGCATAACAAACTAAGAGAAGAAGAAAATGTATCGTTTTATGAAAATACAGAACAATTAGAAGAAATTATTTATCAGCGTTTGCAGACCAATTTTCCGAATGTTACGCTAGAAAAATTAGTTTTGAAAAATATAGGTCATTTCTCCGATTTAAAAATTGATTTCGAAGAAAGCAATCAGAATGCCTATTGTTTTATTGGAACAAATGGAACAGGAAAAACTTCTATTTTAAGAGCTATCATTTTAGGATTAATTGGAATTTCTTCAAAATCACTAGAACTAGACAAACTGAATAGTTTGGTAAAAATATATGGTTTAGAAAATGGAATTATTCAGCGAGAAAATGCTTTTATAGAACTCCATTATTTAATCGACAATAAAAAAGAATATAATAAAGTTTCTTGTCTTGTTGCTAAAGACGGCAAATTAGAATGGAAAGAGGAAGGAGATTTTGCGCTTCTTGATGAGTCATTTTTAGAATCTTTGATTATTGGTTTTTCGCAGCTTCGTGGAGAACGAGGAACAAATGGAAACAAAGAAACAAATAGACAACTTCGTCCACACGTTTCTGATTTACTTCCTTTGGTTCATAATGAAGTCGACGGACGTTTGAGTAATTTTTCTCGTTGGATTATTGATTTGTATGCAAAGGCAAATGAAAAAGAAGTTCGTATAAATAGGCAGGAAAATTCTACCAAAAAAGAAACTGAAATTCTTGAAAGAACAACCATTAATTTAGTCTTTGAGATTGTTTCACAGCTTTTAGACCAAAAAATTAAGTTTAAAGAAGTGAGAGAAAATAGTGAAGTTTGGGTTTGCACAGAACTTGCTGAAAATGGAATTCCTATTTCTTTGGTAAGTCAAGGTTTTAATACCATTATTGGTTGGATTGGTGGACTTTTGCAGCGTATGCAGGAAGTTTATGGTTTACATGCTTTGGGTAGAAAAAAAGACTTTCAAACTTATCCAGCTTTTTGTTTGATTGACGAACTTGACCCTCATTTACACCCACAAGTACAGGCTAATTTGATGAATGTTTTGAATAAGTATTTTCCTAATACGCTTTTTGTTTTTAGCACTCATTCGCCACTTATTATTCCTTATTTGGAAAAAGAAAACGTATTTATGCTTACCGAAAACGGACAAGTGAGTAATGCACATATTCATACGAAGGGTAGAAGTTATCAAAGTATTCTATTAGATTTTATGAATGTTGCTGAACGTCCGAAAGAATATGCTCAAAAATTAGATGATTTGTATAGATTGATTGATGATGAAAATATAGAAGAAGCAAATAAAAAACTAGCTGAACTTATAAAGGATTTTGGAGAAAATGACCCAGAGATTTTGAGAGCGCAAACAATGATAGATTTTATAGAAGATTAAATTTTAGAACTAAAAAACTAGACTGAAAGAATGCGTTTTATAAAAAAGAAACAACAGCCACAATCATTAATTGAAACAAAAAAAACAGTTCCGTTACCAAAATATGTCGATTTGGATAAACATGTTATGGATGATTTAAAACATAGTTTATTAGAAGAACAAGGTCATATTTGTTGTTATTGTATGCAAAGAATTGACTTTGATGGAATGCAGATTGAACATTATAAGCCAAAAGACAAAAATAAATATCCTGAACTTCAATTAGACTATGATAACTTGTTGGGTGTTTGTAAAGGAAAAACTAATGAAAATATTTCTCATTGTGATACATTGAAAAAAAATGAAGAATTAAAATTTCTTGCTCCACATGAAAATTCAAGAAAACATATTTTACAAAAACTCAAATATACAGCAAGTGGAGAAATGACCTCTGAAAGTGAGGAAGTACGAGATGAATTAGAAGACATTTTAAATCTAAATGTTGAAGAATTAAAAGGGCTCTTCCGACTTTTTAGCGATTATATGAATTTGACTATCATTCTCAATCTAAAATTTTGAAAGTTTCTAAACCCATACCCACTCCTTTTGAGGGTCTTAATTTTATTATTAATTCCCTCTACTATTCCGTTAGAATATCTATCTTTGAAGAAATTAATAATATCATTTTTCCAAGAATTAAACGTATTTATAAATCTATTTAGAGCCTTATGATTTATTTTTTGAGCTTCTTCTATCCATTGGTCTAGTAGTTTTTTAGCTTCTTGTTTACTCAAATCAGTATTAAATATATTTTGTAATTCCACTTTCATAAAATACACCTGTCTAAGCGTTGAGCTAAACCTAAACGCTTTAAGTAAAACTCGTCTTTCTTTATAAGTAAGGTCTTTCCATGCCTTGTATAAAAGCCATTTTATTTGCTTGAAATGAACGTTTTTATCATCTTTTCGTCGTAATTCTTTACGAATGCTATCTAGCACTTTATTACAATGCTGAAAAAAATGAAAGCGATCTATTACTACATCAGCGTTAGGAAATACTTCTTTTGCTGTATTTGAAAATCCCTCCCACATATCACAAGAAAATACTTCTATACTAGTACAAAAAACTTCGCCTTTGGATAAAAAATAGGCTTTTAAATACTCTTTATTACGGTATTCTAAAATATCCCAAACTTGACCTGTATCTAAATCTACTAAAACAACAGCATATTCCTTTTTTCCTTTTTTGTAAGCAAATTCATCAATACCTAAACGTCGAGGAAAATAATCTAGGTGTTTTTTTATCTCACGTTTACTATAGGTTTTAAAAATACCATCTAAAACATCCCAAAGTATGTTTTCTCGGATAGCTACTTCTTTGAAACTGCTATCTTTCAAACATAAATAAAGATATTTTTCCAAACGATGAGTTTGATTTTTTTGCTTAGAAACAAAACTAAAAACTTCTTGAAAGTAACGAGTACAATCTTGACAATGAAATTGACGAGAAGTTAAGTGTAAATAAACCTCTTTGTCTAAAATATTTCGGTCACGAACAATACGTTCTGAAGTAGAAGTCACTTTATTGCACTTTTTCAAGCAATTAGGACAAATAGAATCGGCTAAATTACTTTCTCCATAAATAGTTAAGCGAAGTGGAGAAGATTCTATTTTCGTTACTGAAAAATCTGAAAAACCTAATAAAATTGCTATTGTGTTAGTATCCATAGAAAGGCTAAATTAAGAAATTATCGCTAAATTGTCGGAAGAACCATTAAAAGTTTTAAGGAAAAGCGTTATAGATGCTGTAGTAATGATGATTAAGCAGAAATTTAGTAAAGAACCAATGAAAAAATCCTTTATTGAGAATGAAATAGACAAAGCAAATACCTCAAAAAAAGGAAAATTAATGCCTTTTTGTCAAGTCAAAATCTATTATTTGGAGAAAAAATTAAAACAACTTCCTAAATAGAAACAAAAAACTCTCTTCTCAAAAAGTCAAATAAATTGAATGTTGAGAAGAGAGTTTTTAATATAATAGAATTTGGTTTTAATTAATTGAACAGGATTTTAATCCTGTTTTGTCTTATTCAATCCCTAATTCTTCTTTCATTTTACGAATATATTGTTCGATTGCTCCTGTCATAGACGGTGCATTCGGAAGAGGTGCTTCAATATCCAAACGCAAATTGTGGTCTCTAACTGCTTGTGCAGTCGTAGGACCAAAGGCAGCAATACGAGTAGTTTTTTGTTTGAATTTAGGGAAATTATCAAATAAAGATTTGATTCCTGATGGACTAAAAAATGCAATTACATCATAATTTACATTCTCCAAATCTGATAAATCACTAGAAACAGTAGCATAAATGACGGCTTCTGAGTGTTCAATATTATTTTCTCTCAAGAAAGAAGGAATATCATCTCTACGAATATCTGAACATGGAAATAAGAATTTTTCTTTCTTGTGTTTCGCAATGACTTTGTTTAAATCTTCTGCTGTACGCTCACCTACAAAAAGTTTGCGCTTACGAAGATTGATATATTTAGGAAGATAGATGGCTGTTTGTTCTGAGACACAAAAATATTTCATGTCATCAGGAATAGTGATTTTTAGCCCTTTACAAAGCGTAAAAAAATGGTCTACTGCATTTCTACTTGTGAAAATTACTGCCGTATGGTCTAAAATATTGATACGCTGCTTTCTAAAATCACGTAAAGAAACTGGCTGCACTTCAATAAACTGTCTAAAATCTACCTTTACATTGTACCTCTGTGAAAGGTCGTGATAAGGAGATTTGTCAGTCAAAGGAGCAGGTTGAGAAATCAATACACTACGAATTTGCTTAGGTGCAGGTGTTGGGTGTGAGGCATTCGCTTCGTTTGCCATATCGTTGCAAAAATTGGTTTGTTAAAAACTACGACTAAAACTGTTTGTCATAAACTAAACATTTTCATTTTGTTAATAAATCAGTCATTAAAGAGTGATTTATTCAGAAAATAATTTATATTTACGCAAACTATAAATACAGATTTAGAGATTAGTCTAAAATCTAGAAAAGTTCATCTAACCTAATTAAAAGCCTACTACTAACTAAGTAATTTGATTAATTTAATTTAAAATTGTATTTAATCTAAAAAACTGTTAAAATTGACTGATTTAATTGAGAATAAACTAAGAAACTGAGATAATCCATTTTGAGACTATCAAAAGGGGAATTATTTCGGTGGCGCAAAGGTACGAAAAAAGATACAACTTACCAGCATTTGTTCGTGTAAACAAATAATAACTGACTAATAAACTGTGAGTTAGGATAGAAAGAACTACTAATAGAACAAAATAATAGAGAAAAGAACTATTTGTAGCTGTTAGTATTGCATCTGAAGAAGGGCTATAAAAAGAATTAATTAAGAAAGAAAATAATACTGTTGTTGCAAAAATTACACTCATCACAAATGTATTTCCTAAAGTAATAGCTTGTATATGTTGCTCACTAATCTGACTGCTTTTGAAAAAGAGTTTGCCCATTAGTTGAATCCAAAATAATCTAAAAGCAGCAATACACAAACACCAAAAAGCAGCATAAAGCCAATTTAAAACAAAAGAAAACAAGTTGTTTTTGATAAGAAAATAGCTATTTGTAGTTGTTCCGTAGAGTTCTACATAGTAATAGAAAATCCATACAAAACCCATTACCAAACTAAAATAAATAACATAACCAATTTGAGGTAATAGTTCAGTTCTTTTGAATGTTTTGGCTGGTCTGAAAAAATAACTCCACGATTCTCCAAAGGCTTCTGTTCCTATAATTGGATGCACAACTACTGAAAAAACAACGACAATTCCGACCATAAACCAGTTTATCATCAAAATCCAATCAGGTACAGGAGATTTTGGTTTTTGTAATGTAATAGGATTTATTTCTATTTTTTTAGTTGTTTCTATTTTCTTAAAACTATTTTTCTGAGTAAGGATATAAGTAGAATAAGGCTCAAGAATTTGATTTTGAGGTTTTTCTTGGTAAACAGTCAGCATCAAAAAGCCATTAAAATTCTCATGTTTTTCTTTATCAGAATATAAATTTATCAAACTATCAAACGAAATTTCTACATATTCTTTTTCTGTAACAATGGACGAAAAACGAGTATTCCAAAATAGTTTTGCATCTTTGGGCAACGCAATTCCTAAATAATTATTCTCATAATCAACTAGGTTTTTATTGAAATCAAAAATCAAATGTAAGGCTCTGTACTGACTATGAACCGTTGGTAAGTAAGGAACATAACTTTCCAAATCTTCATCATAAATTAGCCATTTTTCACTCAAAGTTTGATAAATTGAGCTAGATTCCACCGTAGGCAGGGCAGGCAAAGCCATCACAGAATTTTGAACACTCAAAAAAACTGTAAAAAATAAGATAAAGAGAGAAATAGAAGTTATTAGAGAATGGCTAAGACTTTTCACACTAATTTCAGATTTTTTTTATTTCGCACCCTAAAGGATGCACTACACTACAAAACTAGCTAATTTCTTTCTAAAATATGACTTTTCTTTTTTGGTTTCTCTTTTTTACGATTTCTTTTTTGAGTGTCTTGACTTCTCTTCTCTCAAAGAATGGAGAAAGTATTCAAGTATTTTTATTTCCTATACTATGTGGGGTATTGTATTTTGTGATTCAAAGTAATTATGTGAAGAATGGTTTTTTATTATTTCAGAAAAATAACTTGAAGAAATTTTTATTGCTGATTCTGGGAAGTATATTGATTTGGCTCTTAAATGCTGTTTTTGTTTTTAATATTTTCGAACTGACTAGCACTTTTCCATTTCGTATTCCTTCAAAAGATTCTGTTTTTTACGCTCGTTTGTCTGAAAGATTATTGACTTCTGAATATGAAAGTTTTTTTGCTTTTCATAATGATACACCTGCTGTTTTGGGAACTTCTCCCTATCATTTTTTTGAATTGTGGCTGACTGCATTTTTTTCTAAACTCTTTGCTATTTCAGGTTATTTAGCTTATTCACTAATTACTTTACCTCTTTTACAAATTTGTGTTTGGGTGGGGTTTTTATCTATTTATGAGCGTTTTAATTTAGAAAAAAATACTTCTCAACCTTCTTTTTCTGCTTTTGCTTGGTGTGTTGCTTTGCTATTTTTGGGTGGGATTTATTTTCCTTTTTATCAATACAGTAGTCTTTTTTCAGCAACTTATTGGCTTTCTAATACCATTTTTACAGGACTTTCCGAACATTATTTTTTTTGGGTGGCAGCTTTTATCTTTTATTCTTATAAAAATTATCGGGCTATAATTTGGGTGGTTTTTACCCTTGTTTTTGTTTCACCAACACTTTGGGCTTCGTGTTGGGCAGGACTTTTTGTAGTTGGAGTTGTTTTATTTTATCAAAAAAAAATAGAATTTTTGAAAAAATATAAATTAGAAAGTGTTCTTTTTTTCCTTCTTCCTCTATGTTATTTGGGCTTTTATCATTTTACCAAATCAGAGCAAAATGTAGCTGATGAAAGCATTTCAGTTTTGCTTCTTAGTCAGAGCAGTTCTACGTTTTTTCGTTTTTTCAAACAAGTAACTTTGTATGCCTTTAATTTTGTACTCATTTTTATTCCTTTTGTTTTTATTTTTTATAACGAATTTTTACAAGTAACTAAAAAAATAATCAAACCAATTAAGAACAATAAAATTACTTTTCAACCTATTCAAATTATCTTTTTATTTTTTGTAGGAGCAACTTTGGGAGCAATATTCTTTTATTTACTCTTGCCTTTTCACATAGAAAAGTTTCAGTTTCTCAGAAATTTTATTTTACCATTTGTACAAGTAGGATTAATTTATTTTTTTATTAAATTAAAAAATAATTTGAATAACAAAGTAAAAGTGCTTTTCAGTTTTTTGCTTTTGTATCAATTCGTTTTTACGCTGCATTGGTTTTGGAGAGAAACATACCTTCAACAAGAACACAGTCAAGAATATCTCAATGAAATCGGAAAACAAGAAAATCTAGAAATAGGAGCAGTTTGGTATGAAAAAGAAGACTATGAAGCTAGATTGGTCTTTAATAGAATTGAAAGTTTTGAAATAGAGGGGGAATATTTGGCTTTCAAAACAGGTATAAAACGTATCTATAATCTAAATATGGCTTGTGTCGAAACTGAAAAAGAGCCTTCCTTTATGACCATTGAAGCTGATGTTTTTGCTATTTGGCTGCGTGAAAACAATCCTAAAAAAGAAATTGTTTGTACAGATTCTTTAAAAACTATTTTTATAAAAGAGTATAATTTAGATTTTCTGATTTTGGGACAAAATGTATCTATTCCTACTCAACTTCAATCAAAAATTAAGTTTCAAATACAGGATAAAAAAAGTGGGGAAGTTTTTTTGAGGTTGAAATGAATGAATGAGAATAGGTTTTGATTACTGTATTCTACTTTTTTACTAATCTTTGTATGCCAAAAATTTGAATTTAAGTGTTTAAAAATTAATACTTGATTAGTTATTTCAAACAAATTATTTTTAATAAAAAAAAGCTTCTATTCTAAAAATCTTTGAAAAAAATTGTAAGAGAGTTTTATTTTTAGTAGTTTTCTTTTCAAAAAAAACAAATTAGATGAAATCGATTAATTTTCTAAAGAGAGAAGTTTTAAAAATAGGCAAAATACTACTTGTATTTATGCTTTTATCATTCTATAGCTTTTGTAATTATGTATTCTCGCAGACAGAAAAATTATCTTCTTTTGAGTATGTATATGGTATGAGAGGAAATGAAGAAGCAAAAAAAGTTGTGGCTATTGAAGATGAATATCTTATCTTAGGAACAACGACTAGCTTTGATAATAACTCAAGTCTTTTTTTAATGAAAATTGATGAAAGTGGACATTTGCTTTGGACTCAAAAATACGGAAATGAGCAAAATGAAGTGGCTTGGGATATGATTAAAACAAAAGATAATAATATATTGATTTGTGCCACTACTGAAATCCCAACATCAAATAACCCTACTAATCAGCAAAGTTTATTTTTGAAAGTCAATCAAGAAGGTAATATAATTTGGCAAAAAACATATACACATCAGGTCTATAATGTTCCGACAAGTGCTTTGCTTTTAGATAATGGTGATTTTTTGATTACTGGGTATTTTGCTTTTGATGTCAGTACAAATACTAGAGATGCTATGGCAATGCGTTTGTCAGAAAAAGGAGAAATCATTTGGTCAAAGTCGTATGATAGTGGTTCTGGATCTGGAGGAAATGAATATTTTTTACAAGCAACAGCTACAAAAAATGGAAATTATTTGATTACCACACCAATAGGAAATCGAAAATATACATCTAACGGGCTTTATGATCATGCCATTACATGTATAGATGGCAATGGAAAACAAGTTTGGGCAAAACATTTTGGAGAGGGATATAATGATTCTTTTGAAGCTATTATTTCCTCAAAAGGAAATAAATTTATTGCAGCAGGACATTACCGTACATCAGCAAATAATTATAATATGGTTTTTGCATTCTTAAATCAAAAAGGAAAGTTTGAAAAGGTTAATTATTTTGGAAAACAAGGAGTAGAACGTGTTTTCGGTATTGCTTCTACAAAAAAAGAAAAATATCATATTTTGGCAGGAATGACCACTTCTTTTGGTAATGGAAATAAAGATGGATTAGCTTTAATCATTGATTCAAAAGGAAATTATATTACTAGTCAAACTTTTGGAGGAAAAGAGGATGATGTTTTGAATTGTGTAATTGCTACCAACGATGAGAGTGGGTTTATTTTAGTAGGCAAAACAAAGAGTTTTGGTTTTGGTGGAGAAGATGTTTATGTAGTGCGAATGAACTTTGATGATAAAAAAGAAACTATTCAAAAGAACTGTAATGCTAATGAGGTTAAAAACACTCTTACTCCACTAGATTTAGAAGTAAAAGAATTTTCATTTAGTGAATATACTCCTTCTTTTGGCAATGGCAATTTGATGATGCAAAATGAAATTAAATTTGAGAGTGAAAATTTATGTTGTGTACAAGAATCAATAGATGAAACAAGTTTACCCAACATAATTACTCCAAATGGTGATGGCAAAAATGATTACTTAGTTTTGCCTCTTCAAGAAGGTTCAAGAGCTTCATTAGTAATCTATGATAGATGGGGTAAGATGGTTTTCAAATCAGAGAATTATCAAAATGATTGGAATGCTAAAAAGCTTTCAAGTGGAACATATTATGCTACTCTGATTATTTTATGTACGGGGCAGAAAATGAAATTTTGGGTAGATGTAAGGAAATAAGTTTTGATGTGTAAATAGTCAGCATTAGAGAATGTTTTAGTAATTTTGTGGATTATTTATATTTTTTACTGAGCTAAATTTCTATGCTAAAATATATGAGAGCTTTCTTCTTCACTTTCCTTTTTTATACTTTATTACTTCCTTATTCTAATATTTTTGCTCAATCTTTTCAAAATACGTATGGATTAACTGGAAACCAAGAGGGAATTGCAGCTTTAGCTGTTGGAGATGGGTATGTAATCTTAGGAGATATACAAGCAGGAAGTAGAAAAGATTTATATCTTTCAAAAATCGATGAAAATGGAGAGTTAGTTTGGCAACGTACTTATGGAGATTCAAATACAGATGAGAGTGCTTGGCATCTTATCAAGACAAGTGATAATGGTTTTCTTATAGCTGCCACTACTACAAGAAGTTCTAGCTCTGCCGAAAGAGTTTTGTTTATCAAAACAGATGATAGTGGAGTAGTGCAATGGCAGAAAATATATACTTATTCTAATTACGTAGCTCCAACACATATTTTAGAGTTAGCAAATGGAGAATATATGGTAACAGGATATTTTGCATTCGATTCAAACAGAAATGATAGAAGTGGCATGGTAATGCATCTTTCTTCAACAGGAAATATAATTTGGTGTAAAGCCTATCATGGTGGAGGTTTGAGTGGAGGAAGTGTAAATCAATATTTCATAGGAATTAGACAAACTCAAAATGGAAATTTTATTTTGCCAACAGCGTATGGTGGAAATAGCTCTGGAACGCCAAGTGGAAGGTATGATAATGCAATTACTTGTATAGATGGAAATGGAGACCAAGTTTGGGGAAAACGTTTTGGAGGATCTGATAATGATGAATTTAGAGTGATTTTGCCTTTTTCGGCTACTGAAACGATTGTAGCAGGAAGTTATAGAAACATGTCTTCTGATTTGGAAATGGCTTTTTGTAAAGTGCAACAAGATGGAACAATTACACAAAGGAAAAAATTTGGAAGAAACCAATTAGAACGAGTTTTTTATGCGACTGCTACGGCTGATAGAAGTAAACTTTATTTTGTAGGTTATACTTCTTCTGTTGGAGGAGGAGATAGAGATATGTTAGTGTTATGTACTGATATAAATGGAAGTTATCTTTGGAGTAAAGCATTTGGAGGAACAGGATTTGAAGAAGCTAGAAGTGTAGTGCTTACTAATGATGGAAATGGAATTGTAATTATTGGAAGAACAGCTAGTTTTGGAGCAGGACAAAATGATGTTTATGTAGTAAAAATGCACAATGCCACAAGTACGCAATGTAATCAAACTAATTTTACAGACCCTGTTGAAGACATCACAGGAACAATAAATAATATTACTTTTAATACAACCCCAATAACTCTAGGAAATGGAAATGCCATAAATACAGGTAGCATTAGTTTAACTAAAAATTCTACTTGTTGTGTAGGTTCAGTCAGTATTTCAGGAGTTACCACTATTCCTTGTTCTGCAACAAGTACAACTCTTTCAGCACCTACAGGGTATGCTTCTTATTTGTGGACTTTCCCTGACGGAACTACTTCTACAAGCCGAACCATCACAACTTCACAAGTAGGAGTGCATTCATTGAGAGCAAGAAATGCAAGTAATTGTGATTTTTTTGCACAAACTACTATAACTTTAGCAGCTCCTGCATCACCTGATTTAGTTCCGACTTCATCATCTTTTCCTTGTGGTGGAACAACGACTTTATCAGCACCAAATGGTTATGCTTCTTATTTATGGACATTACCAAATGGAACAACTTCTACCAATCAAACCATTACAGCAAGTGCAGCAGGAGTTTATACATTACAAGTTCAAAATTCAGCAGGTTGTAATTTTACAGATACAACAACTGTAATTATTGATGGAAACTCTACTCCTACCGATTTAGTAGTTGATAGTTTTTCTTTTCCTTGTGGTGGAACAACGACTTTATCAGCACCAAATGGCTATACTTCTTATTTGTGGACATTACCAAATGGAACAACTTCTACCAATCAAACCATTACAGCAAGTGCAGCAGGAGTTTATACATTACAAGTTCAAAATTCAGCAGGTTGTAATTTTACAGATACAACAACTGTAATTATTGATGGAAACTCTACTCCTACCGATTTAGTAGTTGATAGTTTTTCTTTTCCTTGTGGTGGAACAACGACTTTATCAGCACCAAATGGCTATACTTCTTATTTGTGGACATTACCAAATGGAACAACTTCTACCAATCAAACCATTACAGCAAGTGCAGCAGGAGTTTATACATTACAAGTTCAAAATTCAGCAGGTTGTAATTTTACAGATACAACAACTGTAATTATTGATGGAAACTCTACTCCTACCGATTTAGTAGTTGATAGTTTTTCTTTTCCTTGTGGTGGAACAACGACTTTATCAGCACCAAATGGTTATACTTCTTATTTGTGGACATTACCAAATGGAACAACTTCTACCAATCAAACCATTACAGCAAGTGCAGCAGGAGTTTATACATTACAAGTTCAAAATTCAGCAGGTTGTAATTTTACAGATACAACAACTGTAATTATTGATGGAAACTCTACTCCTACCGATTTAGTAGTTGATAGTTTTTCTTTTCCTTGTGGTGGAACAACGACTTTATCAGCACCAAATGGTTATACTTCTTATTTGTGGACATTACCAAATGGAACAACTTCTACCAATCAAACCATTACAGCAAGTGCAGCAGGAGTTTATACATTACAAGTTCAAAATTCAGCAGGTTGTAATTTTACAGATACTGTAAACGTTCAATTTAACCAAACAGAGCAAGATTTAATCAAGGAGAACTTTGAATTAAACTGTATCAATCAATCTATTGAATTATCTTTGAGTGAGAATTTTTCCCAAGCTTTTACAAGCTATTTATGGATATTTCCTAATGGAGAAACTTCCACTGACGAGATAGTTTTAGTTAATCAAGAAGGAATCTATAAAATAATTGTAGTTGATGAGTTTGGTTGTCAGTTTGAAGATATGACAGAAGTAAAAGGTAGAAACCCAACTCTTATAGAACAAGATGTTACTAATGTAATTACTCCAAATAACGATGGGTTTAATGACACATTTGTATTTCCAACTGATAATGCAAAGCTGTCTATTTATTCTCGTTGGGAAGAAAAAGTATATCAATCTGATGATTATAAGCACGATTGGAATGCTGATAACTTGCCTAGTGGAATGTATTTTGTAATTGCTTATGATGTGTGTTCGGATAGTGAAATCAAATTATGGATTCATGTTATAAAGGATTAAAATGAGCAAGAATATAGGAAATAAAATAGAAATTTGATAAATGGCTAAAATATTTGATAAAACACACTTTCTGAAATATGCCAAAAATACGAATTGGTTAATTTTAGAAAAATTACTACAAATAGTTTCTGGAGTATTTGTCGGCTTGTATGTTGCTCGTTATTTGGGTGCAGAACGTTTTGGTACTCTTAATTATGCTCAAAGTGCAGTTGTTTTATTTAATACACTTACTTTTTTAGGAATTACAGAAGTAATTACGAGAGAATTAATAACTGACTTCAAACTTCAACAAAAAATACTAGGAACTGCTTTAATCCTTCGCCTAGTTGGTGGTGGATTGTTTTTGCTTTCAATGCTTGTGTATATTTTTTTTTATGAACAGAATATAGAAACTCGTTGGCTTATTGGCATTATTTCTTTTGGTTATTTTTTCAATTCTTTTGATATTGTCATCTATTATTTTCAAGCAAAAGTAATTTCAGACCGAAAAGTAAAAGCCTTTTTAATTTCGCTTTCAATAGGCGCAATTCTGAAATTAGTTTTTATATTTCTTGAACTTCCTTTGATTTATTTTGCTATTGCTTTGGCTGCTGAAAATATAATTTTAGTTATTGCTTTGCTTGTAGGTTATCAACTTGAATCAAAAGACCTTTTTAAATGGAGATTTGATAAAATTGTTGCCAAAAGACTTATTCTAACTGCTTTACCTCTATTAATCAGCAATGGCTTGATGAGTATTTATATGCGAATAGACCAAGTAATGATAGAAAAGATACTCCAAGATGATGCTCAAAATGGCTATTATGCTGCTGCTGTTCGACTTAGTGAAATGTGGTATTTTGTTCCTCTTTCTATTTGTGCTTCTGTTTTTCCTGCTATTCTTCATGCAAAGGCAAGTGATGAAAAACGGTATCAAATGCGCCTACAACAACTATTTGATGTCTTGGGTTGGTTTGCTATTTTGGTAGCTTTGTTTTGTTTTTTGTTCAGTGATTGGATTATTTTATTGGCGTATGGAAAAGAATATGTTCCTTCTGCTGAAATTTTGACAATTCATATTATAGGAGGCTTTTTTATATCTATTGGTGCAGTAAGTGGAAAATGGATTTACGCCGAAAAACTGGAAAAAATTGTCTTTTTCAGAACACTGTTAGGTGCAATCGTTAATATTATTCTGAATTGGTATTTTTTGCCTATCTATGGAATAAAAGGTGCAGCTTGGGCAACTGTCATTTCTTATTTATTGGTTTATACGATTAGTAATTTATTTCATGAAAAATTAATTAAGTTGGTTCTCTTTCAAATTCGTATTTTTACGTTTCCTTTCCGAATAAATCAATTCATACAAACTTATTTGGAGGAAAAAAGAAAAAAATAAGTAACTGATACTTCTTGCCGTTGTCGGTGTCTCCACTGACGACACAAAAACAATAAAAAATGCCTACAAAAGTGCTTGTCGTAGTGGTGGTTTATAATGGAATGCCTTTACTTTCAGAGTGTATCGAAAGTATAGAAAAAAGCAGTACAGATAATTCCTGTAAAGTAGATTTATTTGTAGTTGATAATGCTTCGACAGATGAATCTAAAACATATTTAGAAAAAAACACTTCAAAAATACATCAACTTATTTTCTTAGATAAAAATGTAGGCTTCGGAAAAGGAAATAATTTGGGGATGAAATACGCTTTAGAAAACGATTATGATTTTGTTTTTTTATTGAATCAAGATGCTTGGTTTACTCAAAACTCTATTCCTGTTTTGGTAGAAAAAGCAATTCAAAATCCTGAATACGGAATTTTGTCGCCTCTACAAGTCAATACAGAAGGAAATTATTTTGACCCAAATCATTATTTACATTTAAAAGAAGTAGTTCCCAGTTTAGAGAATAATCCAAATAAAGATTTTGATATAGAATTAATAGAGCTTCCTTTTACAAATGCAGCCGCTTGGCTAATTTCAAAAGAATTTTTACAAAAAATAGGAGGATTTGACCCTCTTTTTTTCTTGTATGGAGAAGATAATGATTTGAATAATAGACGAACTTTTCATCAATTAAAAATGGGAGTTGTTACAAATAGCATCGTTCATCACGCTCGTTATAAAGGACATACACAACAAAAAAAGTCATTTTCAGAACGAAAAAAGCAACTTACGACTCGCTTTTATTCCGACCAAATCGCATTTTTTAAAAATATCAATTATTCATTCAAAAATAGAAAAGTAAAAAGTTTTTCTCATACAGCAAAAAGAGCATTGAGACATTTACAAAAAAATGAAATAGTAGAGTTTTGGGCAGAATGGAATGCTTACTTTCGTATCTTAAAAAACCTAGAGGTTATCAAAAAACAACGATTAATTTGTCAAGAAGAAGCTCCTCATTTTTTAGAATAATTAAACTGTGTGTTCAGTTCCCCAGAACTAAACAAAATGCTTTCTCAAAAGCGTGATTAATAGACCTTACAAACTCATTAAAAATGAACAACAAAAAAGTAAAAAACGTAAAAGCCTACACAGGTACACGCCCAGATATTATAAAACAGCTTTCTACACCAAAAAAAGTCTTAGATGTAGGTTGTAATGAGGGTGCATTGGGCGAATCTATAAAAGCACTTTTTTCAGAAAGTCATGTAACAGGAATTGATTATAATTCGGAAGCCATAGAAATAGCCAAAAATAGATTGGATGAAGCCTATACAATTGACTTAGAGAATCAAAACGCCTTGCCTAATTTTTTAGAAAATAAAGAATTTGATACTATTATCTGTGCTGATGTTTTGGAACATATTCGTTTTCCTTGGAAAGTTGTCGAAGAGCTTTATAATCATCTTTCTGAAAACGGGAAAATTATTATTTCTCTGCCTAATTTTGGTTTTTGGGAATCTTTTTTTCATTTGCTCAATCAAAAATTACCAATGAGAGATAGAGGAATTTATGACGATACGCACCTTCGTTTTTTTATGCGTAAAAATCTGCCTTCTCTTGCTCCAAAAAATGCAACATTCAAAATTGCAGCACGAAATTACCGTTTGAAAGAAACAGGAAAAACACCTTTAGATGGAATCTTTATTCCAGTTTTGAATAAATTACCTCTTTTTAAAGACTTGATTACTTTTCAGTTTATTACTACGATTGAGAAAAAATAGTAAAAGTTGTCGGTGAGATGCTGACAACGTCTTGAGAGATAACTATGACTTTTACTTTTTGTAATTTTTTTTATACATAAAAAAACTAGAGAATCTATGTATTATGCAAATAGATGGAATGTATCATTTGTGCTTTTTGACAAAGAAGCATACAATACAGCTATTAATAAAGATATATCTGTAAAGAATAAATATTTAATTTTGAAAAAAGCCCTAGAAGTTGTTGATATGGAAAGCATATTTAAGAACAAACAAATTAGTTATTTTGTCGATAATAAAATTTTGTCTGAAGATTTAATTAGATATGATTACAGACAGGCTCAATTAGTTTTAAAATATTTTGATGAGTTAGACAGATACGATTCTTCGATGATGATGTATGAGAATTTAAATGACTATTATATCTTTTTCCAGTCAAGTGCTTATTTGAAAAATATATGGTTTTGTAAGCCTAAAATTATGTTTACACATCATATGCTATCAGCAGCGAAAGAAGGTAGTAGTGAACTCAATAAGATTTTGAATACAACATCGTTTTTAGGTAGAAATGAGTATTTACAAAAAGGCTTTGATTATGAGTCTTTAGATGAGAAAACGGCAAAAAAAATAAATGAATACACTATGCTGCATTATTTAGAAGGAGAAAATCTACCAAAATTTATAACTCAAGAAAGACCAATTTTTAGAGATATGTTAGAAGGAATAGGAAAACAGAAGTATCTATGCTGGATAGTTAGAACATAAACAATTCAAATTTTGGTAGCACAAAATAAAATATCTTCATCTAATAACCCATACTTGAATTGCTCATCAGAATCGAAGTTTTTTGAGCTAAATTGCTCTACTTCAAATCCTACATTTTTGATTTTAGCATCAAAATCAGTTCCGTACATACGCACATGGTCAGTTTGTCCGAATGCTTTTAGGCGTTCTTCTGGAGAGGTAAGCGACCAATCTTCATACGTTTTTTCTAATTTTTGGTCAAGGGGAACTAATAAAATAGCTTTTCCATTTGGTTTCAAAACTCTATAAATTTCTTCTAAGGCTTTTGTATCATCTGGAATATGTTCCAAAACATGAGAACAAAGCACCACATCAAATGAATTATCTTTTTCTGGCAATTCTGTTAAATCATAATTTTTAGTGATTTTTGGATATTCATAACCTTCTTCAAACTTATCACAAGGCGTATAATCGATTATATTTTTTTTATCTAATTCTATCAAACGACGAAAAAGGGCAGGTTCAGGAGCAACATGTAAAACCTTTAATTTTCCTTCTTTACTATTTTCATTTTGTAATAAATTCTCTTGTTCCAAAAAAAGCCACGTCAAACGGTGTCTTTCCAAAGAGCTACAAATCGGACAATAGGCATTCGAACGAGGAATAGTTCCATACGGAAAAAACGTAGCTAAATTATTCTGACAACAAGGACAAAAAACATAATTTCCTTTGAGCGTTTTTTTTAAAATAAATTCTTTTACTGATTTGGGAAGCCATTTTGTAGCCATAATTTATAAAATAAAGATAGAGTTTGAATTAACTTTGTAGATTTGTAGGCAAAAATACTTTAAAAAAATGAAACTACTTTTTCTTTCACATTATGGAGAGTTGCTTGGTGCAAATCGTTCCTTACTTAGCCTATTAAAAGGCTTAAAAAATCATACTACTAAAAATATAAAACCTTTTGTTATCGTAGCTGGGGAAGGAGAGTTTACAGAGGAGTTACAAAAAAATGATATTGAATTTAAGATTATTCCCTTTTTGCTCAATATGCAAGTTATTTCTCCCAAAGAAAAAGGACTAAAAAAGCTACTTCGCTCTTTATTTTTCAAGTATTCTGCCATTCAATCAAAAATGAAAAATGAAAAAGCTATTTTAAAGATTTTGAAATGGGTAGAGCAAAAAAATATTGATATTATTCATTCAAACTCCTCTGTTTTTGATGTGGGGCAGCTTGTAGCGAACGTCTTATATATTCCACATATTCAGCACTTTAGAGAGTTTGGCGATAAAGATTATTTTCTTGTTCCTTATACATCGTGGCAAAATGTCCGTCAAGAATGGCAAAAATTAGATGCCAAAATTGTTATTTCAAAAGCTATTCAGAATCATCATTTCCCAACTGAAAATAGTCGAAAAAATGAAGAAGATAAACAAAATACATTTCTAATTTATAATGGAATTTTTGAAAAGCAAGTTTTTGAAGATTTGAAAAAACAGTTCGAACAAATAAAAACCAATAATCAAACTACGCAAAAACCATTTATTTTTAGCATTTTAGGACTTTTACATCCAGCTAAAGGACAAAGCGAAGCTATAAAAGCCTTTGCAGAAATTCAAAAAAAATACTCAAATACAGTTTTACAGATTATCGGAAAATCAAATTTTAAAGGCTATCAAGAAGAGTTAGAAAATTTGGTGAAAGAATATTCTTTAGAAGGAAAAGTAATTTTTGAAGGGTATATTTCAAATCCTATCTCAAAACTTTTGGAAAGTGATGTTCTTTTGATGTGTTCGGAAGCCGAAGGAATGGGACGAGTAACGATTGAGGGAATGGCGTGTGGTTGTGTCTTGATAGGAAAAAACAGTGGTGCGACAAGCGAACTTATTGAAGATAAAATAGATGAAAAGAAAACAGGTTTTTTATATAATTCGGATTATCAAAACTTAGCAAAAAAAATGGCTTTTTCAATAGAAAATCAAGAGTTATGTAATGAAATAAGACAAAATTCGTTTGAGTTTGTGAAAGAAAATTTTAGTACAGAAAATTATGTTTCTAAGGTAATAGATGTTTATGATACTATCTTACAAGACAACAAATAAAAATGAAAAAAATAAAATTCTCAACACTCACAATCGCTACCGTTTGTTACAATGCAGCCGAAGAGCTAGAAAAAACAATCCAAAATGTAGCAAATCAAACCTACCCAAATATTGAATATATTATCATTGATGGAAACTCAAAAGACAATACTTTAGAGGTTATAAAGAAATATGAAGAGAATATTTCAAATTACATAAGTGAAAAAGACAATGGAATTTATGATGCGATGAATAAAGCCATAAATTTGGCTAGTGAAAGCAAGAGAAGTGATTATATTCTGTTTATGAATGCTGGAGATACTTTTGTAAATGATAAAATTATTGAAGAAGTTTTTACAGAAATCTATCAAAATTTTGATTCTAAAACAGATTTTCCAGACCTTATTTATGGAGATTATAAAGTCATTAATCAAACCTTTTCAGAAACAGTAAAAGCAGAATCATTAGAAAAAACGTGGAGAGGAATGAAATTTTGTCATCAAAGTATGCTTTTAAAAACGAGTTTAGCCAAAAAACAGCTTTTTTCTGGAAAGTATATCACTTCAGATTTTGAGCAAGTTTATGAACTCTATAAAACAGGAATTTCATTTTATTATTTCCCAAAATCAATAGCCAACTTCAAAACAGATGGATTGAGTAGTAAAAATAAACTCAAAGTTCGTTTTGAATCTAAAGAAATTGTGCAAAAACATGATAAAAGTGTTAAAACGGCTTTCTCATTTTGGAAACTTATCGTTTGGACGTATTTTGTAGAAACTTTGCGTAATGTCTTACCTACTTCTTTTTTTGAGAAAATGGAAAAAATGAAGACTAAAATTTTTGGAGGAAGGAAAGAAATTAAAAAATAAACTTTGACGATTATGAATATAATTAAATTAGAAGAAAAATATGACAAAGAAAAATCTATGCGCCTACTTTTGATAAAATGGAACATAGCTCATTTAAAAACTATAAAAAGTATAAAAATTTCATTCTTTGTATTACTTACTTTTATAACTTTACATTTTGTTACATATACAAAATCTGAGCCTTACAATCCTTATACTCTTTTTGTTATAATTATTGGGGGTATTTTATTGATTGCAGTTTCTGTTGTTATTTATAGTCGTTTTAAATATAAAAAAATAGTAACGAAAATAGTTGATGATTTTGGTAAAAATATAACAGGTTGTTGTTATGAGTTTTCAAATCAATCGATTAGATATTATGATGATATAAGGCAAACAGAGCTTAAATGGGAAGCTGTTTCATATTATTCCAATTACAAAGAATTTTTGTTGATTTGGATAAATAATGATTTTATGGTATTTGACACAAAGGACGAACCTATTTATGAAGAAATACAAAGTTTAATCGAAAGTAAATTACCATACAAAAAAGTAATTTAACTTATTACCAATCAAAATATTCACTCTTACCACAAACCAATCATGAAAACAAACTTCTACAAAAAAAACATTTTTATTGGCTTATTCTTTTTAAGTTCTCTATTTTTTTCAAATTCTGCTTTTAGTCAAAAAACAGTAACAGAGTATTTCAATGATTTACAGACTTCGTACACTCAAAAAAAGTATGATTCGATGCTTTATTATGCTCAAATTTTGGATACCCTTCGGCCAAATCATCCAACTGTTCTCAATTACTTAGCATTGTCTTATTCATTAAATAAAGATTCAAAACAAACAGAGAAAACTCTTCAAAAATTAGCTCTCATTAATGCTGATACTTCTATTTTAAATAATGAAGAACTTATTAGTTCGCTCAAAAAATCTCAACTCAAAAACCTTCAAAAACTTTGGAACAAACAAAATGAAAAAGTAGAAAATAGCAAAAAAGCATTTTTACTTCCTGCAAGACACATTGAAGGAATCACTTTTATAGATAAAGAAAAAATGGCTTTTGCTTGTATCAATAAACCTGCTATTGGGTTTTTAGAAGGACAAGACACTTCATATATAGAAATGAAAATGCCAGTAATGAACCTTTTTTATGTAAAAGAAACTCAAAAATTATGGGGAGTAACCAGCGAAATGCAAAACTCGTCGCTTTACAAAGAAGAAAACAAAGGAAAAGCAACCATTTTTTGTATGGACGGAAATACAAACGAAGTGCTTTTTGAATACGAACTTTCAGATTCTTTAGACCATGTTTTGGGAGAAATAAAGCAGGGAAAAGATGGAAAAATGTATTGTACAGATAGCCAAAATCCGATTATTTATGTTTGGAATGAAGAAACTCAAAAACTAGATGTAAAATGGACAAATCCAAAATGGCGTTCATTGCAAGGAATTGCTTTTTCAGATAATGGAAAATGGGCTTTTGTGGCAGATTATTCTTCTACCATTTATCAAATAAATATTCAGACAGGGAAAATGACAGCTTTAGAAGCTCCAAAAGGCTTTTCATTCAAAACTACTGACGGACTTTATCTCTATAAAAACAAACTTATTACAATTCAAAATGGAACAGTTCCGATGCGAATTTCAAGTTTTGAGCTAGATATGGAAAAGCAAAAAGTAACAAAAGGAAAAATTTTGGAACAAGGAAATAATCATTTTGGAGAACCTACAAATGGTGTTTTGTATGAAAATAAATTTTTATATATTGCTAATAGCCAATGGGGAAATTATGACAGAGAAAACAAACCAAAAGAAGACTGGAAACCTGTTGTTATTTTGGAAATAGAAATTGAATAAAAATAAGAAATTGTAAAATAGCTATGAAAGATATTTATAGAAGTATTGGTTTAAAAAAAGAAGAAAAATAGTATTTTGACCGTTAATAAATATGAATGTTATGATAAAAAGGCTTTGCATCATTTTTGAAGCAAAGCCTTTTTAGTTATTTTTGATAGTTATAAGAAAGCACTTATTTAATGAAATATGAAAAAAAGAATAGTTATAATTTTATTGGTTTTTTTGAAAATCCCTCTTTGTTTTTCACAAATTGGTTATAATGAAAAGGAATATTTTCTGAATGGAAAAGAAGACCTTAAAAATGAAAAATATCGAAGTGCACTCTATTATTTTGATGAAATAAAATCCGAAAACTCTCTCCATCAAGATGCAAAATATTATGCTGCTATTTGTAAGTTACATTTGCATTTACAAGAACAGGCTCTGAGCGAATTGAAGGCTGTAAATGTAACACATCTCAAAGAAAATACTCATTATTTTTATTGGTTAGCAGAGGCATATTTTCTCAATGAAGAGTTTGGAAATGCTCTTGAAATGCTTAAAATCTATGCTGACCATAATCAAAAAAATAGAATAGAAACCTACGACAAACTTCTTTCTCATCTCAGAACGGCATTAGAAATCTATCAAAGACCTGCAAATTATTTGGTGAAAAATATGGGGCAACACGTCAATTCGCCTTTTCATGATTTTGGAGTGAGTAAAATTCCGTATTCTGATAATCTGATTTATAGTAGTAATAGACTGAGTTTTAAAGAAAAAATTACTGACCGTTATGATACCGAAATACTTACGCTCTACAATGCCAAAATAGAAAAAAATGGAACAATAGAAGAAATTGAGCAATGGAATAAATCAGAGTCTTTGGATTCTCAATTTAGTGTTTTGCAGATTTTGAAATATGAACTTACTAGCAGCGATAAAACTTTTCTTATTTCTCAAAATGGAGATTTGAAAACACTCAAACGTGAAAAAGGAGTTTGGCAAACACCTCAATCATTCTCAGAGATATTAAGTGAAGAAAAGGGAATTCAAGAATATGCCTGTCTTTCTTATGATAAAAAAATGCTTGTTTTCGCTTCTGATTATAAATCAAAAGGAAATTATGAACTTTTTGTTGCCATAAGAGAAAATGTAGAAAAAGATTTTGAGAAGCCTCAAGTTTTAGATAAAATAAATTCTAAATCAAGTGAAGTAACCCCTTTTTTAGATAGAAATAATATACTTTATTTTAGTTCGAATAGAGAAAATTCGGCAGGAGGCTTTGATGTTTTTAAGGCAGAGTTTGATACTACTTCAAAGCTGTGGAAAGAACCAGTAATTCTTCCTTATCCAGTCAATAGTGTCGCTGATGATTTATATTTTAGCATTGATAACTCTAAAAATCAAACGAATCAATTAGGTTATTTTGTTTCTAATAGAATAAATGGACAAGGAGGAGATGATATTTATGAAGTGTTCTTTTTTGATTCAGTAGAGGTAAAAGGACAATTTAGAGAACGAACACTAGAAAAAAAACCAGTCCAAAATGCTGATATTATATTCAAAAGTATAAATTATGCAGTAGATAGCGCAACTTTTCAAACTAAAACAGATGAAGAAGGGTTTTATGAAATTAATATTCCAATATATTTGAAAAGCAAAGTTGAAAAGCAAGTAAATTCTAATTATCAAATGAAACCAAATAATGAAACTGTTTTTAATATAGAAATACGTTATCAAAATAGATTAGCTTATCAAGACCAAATTTCATTAAATCCTTATATGCTTGCTCAACGGAATTCTAAAAATTATGTAATCAATGCGTATTTGTATGTAGAAGAAAAAATTGTTACAAATGAAAGTCAGTCAGAAAATAAGAAATTATTACAAAAACTGATTAATAACTCATCTATAAATAAAGGTAAAAGTATAACACTAAAAAATATTTATTTTGAAAATGGAAATGCTACTTTGAAACCAGAATCTTATCAAATGTTAGAAGAGGTAGCAGGTTTTTTAAATGAAAATCAATCAATTTCTTTGGAGATAATTGGGCATACAGATAATGTGGGAACTGCCTCTCAAAATCTTATTTTATCTAAAGAAAGAGCGCAAAGTATAATTGATTTTTTGATAGAAAAAGGAGTAGAAAAAACAAGATTGAAAGCAAATGGCTATGGACAAGAAAGACCAATCGCTAGTAATGACGACGAGAAAGAAGGACGAGAACTAAATCGCAGAATTGAAGTAAAGGTTTTGGATTAGAATTTTAATTTTTCAGTTGTGCAGCCACTGGTTGCATAATTTATCTTTTTATATAATTGGCTCAATATCTTCATACTCTGTAAAACGAACAGGGTTAAGCGAAGTTACGTCTCTATTCACAATAGCAAAACCAGTAATTACTCCATTGGTAGCAATAAGAGGGAAGAATTCTAATTCATAATACATATCTTCAAATTCAGAGTTTTTGATATTCGAAACCATTGTAAATGATTCGCCACCCAAAGCACGTTCATAATAAGGCTTCCAGTATTCAAGTTGTTCTTGTGTTAAGATTTCTAAAATATTTGAGCCATTCGGAACTTCTGTACCTTTTAATCTTCGAAGCATTGCAGCATACGAACGATTCAGAACCTTAATGTTATAGTGTTGATCAAGAGCCAAAATCATACTTTTTGTGCTATTTACAACAGCTTCGTAGTTAGTTAAGCGTTCTCTCAAATCTCCTTGAATGCGTTCTAGTTCTTCTTGGGTAGTGGTAAGCTCTTCCATACTTTGACGCATTTCCTCTTCTTGCGCTCGCATCTGTTCGGCATACATTTGAGATTCTTCTAAAAGTAATTTTGTGCGTTCATTACTTCGTACATTGGAAAGAGTTGCAGCCACACTTTCAGATAATTTAATGACAAAAGCAAGCTGATATTCTTCAATGGGTTTGAAAGAAGCAATTTCAATAACACCGTGTACTTCATCATTCGAAATCAAAGGAACAATTAATAGATAACTAGGTGTTGCTTCTCCTAGACCAGAAGTAAGACGAATATAATCAGAAGATATTTGATTAAAGTACAAATGTCCTTTTTCCATAACTGCCTGACCTAAAAGCCCTTGTTCGACAGGAATAGATTGTTTTATGAATTTCTGTTTGTTGTAGGCATAAGCAGCTTTTAAGACTAGATTTGCTTTTGCATCTTTATCATCTCCTTCTTTTTCTAAACTATAAATTCCACCTTGATTGGCATCTAAATAATGAACTAAATTAGAGATAAGTTGATAAGAAAGGGCTTGCATATCTTGTGCATGTTGGCGCAAAATATCTGAAAATTTTGCTGTTCCTTCATTCGCCCAGTTTCTTCGTTTGTCTTCTTCAGAATTTTGTTTTAGGTCATTTCGCATCTCCAAAAGAGCGTATCCCAATGTATCTTTTTTGCTTCTGACTTCAAATGCCTCATCAAAATTCCCTTTTCCTACTTGGGTTGCAAAATCTGTAATATGCTCTAATCCTTGTGAAAAACGACTCAAATCTTGAATCAAATTACCTACTTCATCGTGAGAACGAGCCAAAAGATTACGAGAAATATCACCTGCTGCCAAACGATTGATAAGCTGACGAATTTTGAGAAGTGGATGTAGAGAGGTCTTGACAACAAACCAATATCCTAAACCAATAACGATAGCATTAATTAAGAAAAGTGCAACCATCCAATAACGCAAACGAATTTGGTCATAATGCAAACGAGTAGAAAGGGAATTTTCTAAATTTTTATTAAGTAAAATGAGTTTTTCAGCATTTCTGATAATGAAATTTACATCTGGAACAATATTTCCATTTAAGACATTATCAAACCGATATTCCATTTTTCTATAATTGGTAGAAAAGTTGGTAGATGTTGTTGTTTCATCAAATGAATATGATAAATCATCCAAACCACTCAAACCTCCTAAATTCCCCAAAGAAAATAAATCTTCTTCTACTGGAAGTTGTGTTGTTGTACTTGTTTTTTCAGGGATATAATAGACAAGAACACTATCATGATGCAACTGAGTAGTCGTTCTTATTTTGGTAAATCGTTTGTCAAATTCTTTCCAAAGGCGTTGAAAGGCTATTAATTGGTTAGTAATATCTTCTCCGACAGGCTCTACTTCTATTTCTTCATCAAAACGAGCTTTATATATTCCTCCATTTTGCAAAATATCTAAATGAGAATTAATCGAACTTACTCGGTTACTAAGGTCATTAAGGTCAGTTTGTTGGTTGCCATCTACTACATTTCGGAGATAAAAAATAGCTTGTTGAATTGCCATTCCATTGCGCTGGGCAATATCTAACTTTGTTCCATCATCTAAAATATTAGAATCTAGTCGAAAAACTAAAAAATAGTGAAGTAAAAGCATCACAAACAATCCTGAAAACAGAATAGCTAATTTTTGACTAATTTTTAGATGTTGGAAATTCATAAATAATAAGGAATAATTATCAAAACTATTCAGAAAAAAATAGTAGAATCAAAAGATACAAAAAGAATTTAGCAGTTTCAATTTTTGGAAACCTTTTTAATAAAAAAATTAAATTTTAATTACTTTGATGGTAAATAAAACGTCAATAATTGCCAAAAACAAGGCTGCATACAAGAAATAATAATATTTATTTGTCGTTGTATCAATTTGCTTTACACCTCTTACTTCTCCTTGAATAGATTGAATAGAGTTTATTAGTCGTTGAACATCATTTTTTGTTTCTCCAATTTCAAAATATTTACCTCCTGTTTGACTTGCTAAGTCTTGCAAATCAGATGGATTTAATTTTGTAATAATCGTTTCTCCATTGCGTTGGTCTTTTTTGAAACCACTTCCACTAGGTATTTTCCCTCCTTGTTCTGTTCCGATTCCTAAAGCAAAAAGTTTGATGCCCAAATCTTCAATTTCATCGATAGCATCGCCAGTTTCTTCTCCAAAATCTTCTCCATCACTTATCATAATGATAATTTTTGAATTTGTTTTGGTTTCTTTATCACTTTCAAATTTTTCTAAAGCCATTTTCAAAGGTGGTGCAAAATCAGTTCCTCCACTTGGTACAAGTCCAGTATTCAATGATTCTAAGATTAGTCTCAATGCACTTTGGTCGCTTGTAAGTGGACATTGTAAGAATGCTTCCGATGAGAAAATTATAATCCCTTGTCTATCCGACGGAAATGCTGCCGTAATTCCTTTGAGTTCGTGTTTTATTCGCTCCATTCTTGAAGGTTGAATATCTATGGCATCCATCGAACGAGATAAATCTACCAAATAAAAAATATCTTTACCTACACTTTTTACTTCTTGTTTTGTTTCACCAAAAGAAGGTCCTAAAAGAGCCAAAATAAGTAAAGTAAAATAGCTACTTCGGAGTGCAAATTTTAACCAAACATATTTCGAAGAAGTCCGAAGGTAGGTTGCCTTTTTATGCGTTCTAAAAATATAAAGTCCATATAAAAGTAAAAAAATAAGAATAAATACAGTTTCAAGAATTCCTAAATCGTTGTTCCAAATCATAATATAATAAAAAGTCTAGGTATTTGTTGGTGTTGCTATCACGAAAATACCAACAAAGGCGTGTTTTTTAATTAAAATAATTGAGTGAAAGTAAGCAAAAACTGTGATTTATAGGAATTTTTTAGTGTAATTTATCAAAATTGCACTCAATTTATCTTGATACTTTGCTATAATTTTGAACTACTTAGCCTTATTGGTTGATGATTTTTATGATCTATATGATGAATGAAGATTAAATACAATGAAGGACTCGCTTTTTTATTTTAGAAGTTGTTATTATTGGTTTTTATTCAGTAAAATTGCATTCCTATTTATTTTAATTCATAAAAAACATTGACTAATATACATTAGGATTCTCTTTTTTTACCATAAAAAATAATTTCATGCAAAAAGCAAACTATCAACATAGTGACCTAACGAAAAAAATTATAGGAGCATTTTTTACTGTTTATAACACGCTAGGTCATGGTTTTTTGGAAGCTGTGTATGAAAAAGCATTATGTATAGAACTGACTAAAATAGGATTGAAAGCACAAACCCAAATTCCTATAAAAGTATATTATAATGAGTTTGAAGTATGACATTATTTTGCTGATATATTAGTAGAGGATAAAGTTATTTTAGAATTAAAGGCTATCAAAAACCTTTTAGCCGAACATGAAGCACAATTACAAAATTATTTAAAAGCGACTGGTTTGGATGTTGGCTTATTATTGAATTTTGGAGTAGAGCCTGTATTTAAAAGAAGAACAAGACTTATAAAAAAATAAATTTGTATTTATCTTCACTCATCATAAAAATCATATAGATCATTAACCAATAAGTTCCAGTATTTTAAACATGTCCCCACAAACTACCCTTTTCGTTCTTATCGCTTATTTCGGAGTTTTATTCTTTATTTCTTGGCGCACATCAAGAGGCGCAACTACCGAAACTTTTTTCACTGCCAATCGAAATGCACCTTGGTATTTGGTGGCTTTCGGAATGATTGGTGCATCACTTTCTGGTGTTACTTTTATCTCTGTTCCAGGGCAGGTGGGAGCGAATGCCTTTAGTTATATGCAAATCGTTTTTGGCTATTTATTGGGTTATTTGGTCATCGCAACCGTTTTGCTTCCTCTATATTACAAACACAATCTAACTTCCATTTATGAATACCTAAATACTCGTTTTGGTTTTTGGTCGTACAAAACAGGAGCTAGTTTTTTTATTTTATCTCGGATTGTAGGCTCTGCTTTTCGTTTGTTTTTGGCTGCTGGTGTATTGCAGATTTTTCTTTTTGAGCCATTAGGAATTCCGTTTGAAATAGCTGTTTTTGTTACGATTATTTTGGTTTTGCTTTATACTTTTCAAGGAGGAATCAAGACGATTGTTTGGACAGACACCCTGCAAACTCTTTTTATGCTTTTAGCTGTCGGAATTACGATTGTAATGATAGGAAAAGAACTAGGATTAAATTCTATTTCAGAAATTTATGCTTCTGTTTCGGATAATTCTATGAGCAAAACCTTCTTTTGGGATATGAATACACCAAAAAATTTCTATAAACAGTTTTTGGGAGGTGCTTTTATTGCTATCACAATGACAGGATTAGACCAAGATATGATGCAAAAAAACTTGTCTTGCAAAACGCTCAAAGAATCTCAAAAAAATATATTTTGGTTTAGTATCGTCTTAGTTTTTGTCAATTTATTGTTCCTTGCTATGGGTGCGCTTTTATATATGTATGCAGGCGCAAAAGGAATAGAAATTCCAGAAGCAACAGATATGCTTTATCCAATTATTGCCAAAAATCATTTGCCAGCTCTTGCAGGAATTTTATTTTTAATCGGAATTATTGCAGCAGCTTATTCTAGTGCAGATTCGGCTCTTACAGCTCTTACGACTTCTTTTTGTGTGGATTTTTTAGGTTTTAATGATAAAGACTCTTCAAATTCGATTTTGACAGATAAAAATACAGAAACTAAAATCATTGATTTACCCCAAAAACAAGTTTTAAACGAACAAGAAAAAAAATCTACTCGCTTGAAAGTACAAGTCGGTTTTGCAGCCGTTTTATTTTTTGTAATTGTGGCACTTCATTATATCAATGATAGATCAGTTATTGATGGAATTTTTACGGCAGCAGGTTATACTTATGGTCCTTTATTGGGTTTGTATGCCTTTGGAATGTTTACCAAAATTCAAATAAAAGATAATTTTACACCTTTTATTTGTGTGATTGCGCCTATTATTACATTTTCTTTGGTTTCATTTATCAATAATTCGCCTGAAATTTTTGGAGGTTATAAAATCGGTTACGAAGCTATTTTGATAAATGGTGGACTTACTTTTTTAGGGCTTTTGTTGGCTAAGAAATAAAAATTATTTGTAATACTATCTACAGAATTTAGTTTGGCAAAGGCACAGCGTCAATTTCTTTTTCTTCAGCAGACAAATATTCATTGAGCATTTGACGAGTCTGTTGTGGAGATAGATTTTTTGTGATTTTTCCATTTTTTACGATAGAAATTTGCCCTGTTTCTTCAGAAACTATCAAAACTAGCGTACTTGTTCCTTCACTCATTCCGATAGCTGCACGATGTCGCATTCCTAAAGAAGCAGGGATTTGTTCGTTGGTCGAAAGAGGTAACCTACAACGAGCAGCCATTATACGACCCTTATAAAAAATAGCTGCACCATCATGCAAAGGGCTATTTTTGAAAAATATAGATGAAATAATTCGTTTTGAAATTTTGGCATCAATAATATCACCTGTTTCAGCATATTTTTCCATATCATCAAAACGAGAAATTACGATAAGTGCGCCTGTACTTGTACGAGCCATTTCCTTTGTCGAATCTACTATGGCATCGATATTCCAAATTATATTTGCTGTATCTTTTCCAAAAAGACTATTCCAAAAATCAGAATTAAAGGCAGGAGCTTTTCCAATCAGAAGCAAAAAACGACGCAATTCATCTTGAAACAAAACCACAGCAGCTACTACACCCACACCCATAAATTGCCCCAAAATAGAAGACAAAAGCTCCATTTCGGTAGCCTGCACAATAAGGTATAAAAAATAGAGCGACAAAAAACCAATAAACACACGTAGTGCAACCGTTCCTCTGACGAGCTTATAAAAATTATAAATTAAAAGTCCAACCAGTAGAATATCAAAAATATCTACCCATTTTACCTCCAAAAATCCAATATTGAAACAGAAAAACAAGCCTTTTTAGTGATTAGTGATAAATGATTAGTGATAAATGAATTTAAAGTCCTCCAAATTCATCTGTCTTAAACAAAAGTAAGATAAAATAATAAATAAATCATATCCTCCAAAAAGGAATTACTCTATTTCAATTATTATTTTTTGAAAATTATAATAAAGGAGTACGAATTCTAAGTTAGAAATGAGCTATTAAAAACGGGTTCTATCCGTAATTTTTAATTTTTAATTCGTAATTCTTTTTTAGAGTTAGTATTCGTCGAAAAAAAGGTTTATTTTAGCTAAACAAGCAGGATTTTTGAATCAAATTCTGTTATTTAAAGATTATCTAAAAAATCAGACAGATAAAAATTCAAAATATAGTTCGTTTTCTCCTTGTCTTAAAAAGTCCAATTTAAAAGCCTTATACTTTATGAAATGGTTTAATAGTTTAAAATTATCTCTCAAAATAACACTTAGTTTTCTTATTATTACGGTTGTAGTAGGGATTATGTCTTTCTTTACGTTAACTTCTGTTGAAGATTTGCGTAAACGCTCTCAAGAAGTTTCCGAAGTTCACTTTGAAGGTCTTCGTTTGCTTACTCATATTGCAGAAGCCTATCCAATGATTTTAGTCAAGACTAGAGATGTGATTCTGTCCGATTCATTAGCTCAGAGAAAAACATATCGGGATGAAATAGAAGATGAAGAGGAGAAAATAAAAGATTGGACAAAGGCATTAGGAAATAAAATGACTTCTCAAAAAGAAAAAGAACTCTATGATAAGTTTACAGAATCACTCAAAGAATTCAAAATTCTTAGGCGTGCTACGTTAGTTTATGCTATTGATGATGAAGATTTACAGCGTTCAAGAGAAATGATTTATGGAAAACTAGAAATACAATCAAAAGATCTAAAAAGCACATTAGATAATTTAATCAAAACAAAAGAAGAAATTGCTGAACAAGTACAAAAAGACAATGACCAAGTGGTAGGGGAAGCTTATGTAACCTTACTTGGCTTTGGTTTTATTGTACTTGTAATTACTATTGCTATTCCATTTTGGATAAAAAGAGAAGTAAGTCGTCCTATCGAAATAATGGAAGAAAAAGCCGAACAAGTAGCTTTAGGAAATTTGGAAAATATAGAATTCAAACTTAGAGGACGAAATGACGAAATAGGAAAGTTAGGACAAAGCTTTAATGAAATTATAAGAAGTCTTGGGCTGATTGTAGAAAAAGCAAATGCTATTTCGCAAGGAAATTATGATGTCCAACTTAATGTACGAGGAGAAAAGGATGATTTGAGTATTGCACTCAATGAAATGACACATTCTTTGCGTAATCAACATTATCTGAAAGAAGGTGCAAATAAACTAAACGCATTACTTTCTGGACATTTTACCTCAAAAGAAGTGGGGCAGAAAAGTATTAGTTTCTTAGGTGAGTTTTTGCAAGTCGGTTGTGCAGTTCTTTATATTTATGATGAAGAAGATAGAAAACTAAAACTGTATAGTTCGTATGCCTTTACAGATAGAGACAGGTTATCTAGTGAGTATCATTTAGGAGAAGGCGTAGTCGGACAGGTAGCTTATGAGAAAAAGCCAATTATGCTAAAAAACATTCCTGATAATTCTCAAAATATAACAACAGGAACAGTAAGTCGTAGCCCTTCATCTACTTATACATTTCCACTTTTATATGAAAATGAACTTTGTGGTGTAATAGAATTAGCTAGTTTTGAGCCATTTACAGAGCTTAAAAAACAACTTATTGGCAGCTCGGCAGAGCTTGTTTCTTCACATTTGTATTCTGCTTTACAGAGTGAGCGTATCAAAAATCTTTTTGAGGTCGCACAAGCAGCCAAAAGAGAAGCACAACAAAAATCAAAAGAAATAGAAAAAGCAAATGTTCTTTTGAAAGAAGAACAGTTACATGTGCAGCAGCAATCTGAAGAACTGCAACAGCAAAATGAGGAAATGCAGCAACAAGCCGAAGAGCTACAACAAACTAATGAAGAGCTTCAACAGCAGCAAGACCAACTAGAAAGACAACGTACAGAATTACAGATTCGTAATGAACAGCTTACAGTCATTCAAACGGATTTAGAAGAAAAAGCTGATGAGCTAGGAAGAGCAAGTAAATATAAGTCAGAGTTTTTGGCAAATATGTCGCACGAACTCAGAACACCTCTCAATTCTATTATTTTGCTTTCTGATATGCTTCGTCGAAATTCATCTAAGAATTTATCTGAAAAAGAAGTGCAAAAATGTAGCATCGTTTATCAATCAGGTAATGATTTACTCAATCTTATCAATGATATTCTTGATATTTCGAAGATTGAGGCTGGAAAAATGAGTGTCAATATTTATCACTTCCATACAAGTGAATTACTTTCTCATCTCAAACCTTTGTTTGACGAACTGGCAAGACAGAAAAAACTAGATTTTGTTGTCGATGACCAACTAGGAATTGAACTGTTTAATGACAGAGACAAAATTAGTCAAGTATTGAAAAATTTCTTGTCTAATGCCTTTAAGTTTACCAAAAAAGGAAGTGTAACGATTCGTGTTTCGAAAAGTAATCATGAAAAATTACCTGTCAAGATTTCTGTTATTGATTCTGGTATCGGTATTCCTAGCAATAAACAAAAAGTTATTTTTGAAGCCTTCCAACAAGTAGATGGTTCGGTGTCAAGAGAATTTGGTGGGACAGGTCTAGGACTTTCTATTGCTCGTGAACTTACCAATATGCTCGGTGGAGAAGTTCATTTGAGTTCTGAACATGGAAAAGGAAGTGAGTTTTATATGCTTCTTCCGATCGAAAACCATATTGCAGAAGAAGATGCCAAGAAGCGTAAATTAGATGTTGTCTATGATAAAAAGAAAAGAGTAGAGCTTCGCTCAAATGCTGATGATGTGGCACAAGTAAAAGAGCAAGCTGCACTAAGAAAGTACAAACGAGTATCTCAACTTGCTGTAGAAGATGACAGAGAAAATGTCAATCAAGGTGATGATATTATTCTGATTGTAGAAGATAATGTAGATTATGCTAATAGTTTGGTTGAAATTAGTCGTGGGTTAGGTTTCAAAAGTGTGATTGCTGTTTCTGGAAAAGAATTTTGGCAAGATGTAGAATATTTCAATCCATTGGGTGTTCTTTTGGATTTGGGATTGCCAGATATTACAGGCGCAGAACTTTTAGAACAAATAAAGACAAAACCAAAATACCGTCATATTCCAATTACGATTGTTTCGGCTAGAGATAGAAATATCGAATTACTAGAAAAAGGTGCAGTGGGTTATCTTCAAAAACCTATTGAAGCAAAGGCTGTTCGTGATGAGGTATTGCGTTTGACAGGGATTTCTCACAAATCAACAAAACAAATGCTGGTTGTGGAAGATGATGAGTTTCAACAAAATTATTTGTTAGAATTGTTTGATAAAGAAGGCGTAGTTTGTAAAGGTGTTACTACCGAAACAGCAGCTATTCAAGAATTAGAAACAGGAAATTATGACATCGTAATTGCTGATTTGAAACTAGAAAAAGGAACAGGAATGGGACTTTGTAGATTTATAAAAGAACATAATCTCAATATCCCTGTAATTATTTATACTGGAAAAGACTTGACGACTTCTGAAAAAGAGGAAATGCGCTTGTATTCAGTTAGTGTAATCATAAAACATCCACAAGCCTATACACAACTTTTGGAGAAAGCAAAAATGTTTTTGCATCAAGTACACGAAAAAAATCCAACAAAAGGGTCGGTAAAAGAGGCTGCAAAAAAAGAAGAAATTGAAACTAATTCAGAAAGCAAAGAAGAAATTAAAAATTCCGAAGCTGAAATAGCAACAACTACTTTTGCAGACAGAGATAATAGTAACGACCACTTTAATAAAGATAAATCAGAAGATTTTGATTCCATTGTTAATAAAAGTTTAGAGTCTTATCTAGCTGATGAAGCTGATGAAGCAAATAGCGATGATTTGAGAGGGAAAAGAATTTTGATTGTTGATGATGATATTCGGAATGTTTTTGTAATGACTTCTGCTTTAGAAAATCATGATGCTGATATTATAGAGGCATTTAATGGGAAAGAAGCATTAGAAGCACTAGAAGAAGAACCTGTGGATTTGGTACTAATGGATATTATGATGCCAATTATGAATGGTTTTGAAACTATCGAAAATATCAGAAAGCAAGACAAATGGAAAGATTTGCCTATCATTGCCGTAACAGCAAAAGCTCTTGATGAAGACCGAAAAAAATGTCTTGAAGTAGGAGCAAATGATTATATGACAAAACCAGTAGATTATACTATTTTGATGAAACTTATCAAAAAGCATCTAAGTAAACAGAAAGCATAGTTACTTGATATTTTACCCTATTATTTTTTGAAATGCAGAGATTAAATATAATTTCTGCATTTTTTGTTTAAGTTTACTGGATAAATGGATAAAAAATTGATTGAAATATATAGATTTGCAGAGTCTAAATATAAAGTTTGGATAAAATTAATCCTTATTCTATCAATACTTTATTAAATTCTCTATATTGACATTTAGATACATAGATATTTTATATTACTCAAAAATAAATATTTGTTATTATTACAACATAAAAATACCCTTTCTTTATTATTTATGTCTAGATTTATTCTGTTGTTTTATTTTTATTTACTTGTTACATTGTCTTTTGGGCAAAATAATGTGATAACGATGAATCATTCGACAGATTTACTTAAAATAGGAAAACAAGTCTATTTTTTGGAAGATGAAACAAATAACTTATCATTTGAGCAGATTCAAGAATTAGAAAAGGAAGGCAAATTCGAACTTTATAATAAAGATATTTTTTCTAAAAAAGCATCTGGAAATGTGTTTTGGTTTAAGTTTCTAACACAAAATAAATCAAATGTAGATAGTTGGCTTAATATAAATACTACCTATTTATGGGAAATTGATTTTTATATTCCTGACCCATTAGGAAACTATCCCTCTCCTTTCAAAACAGGTGTATTACGCACAGAGCAAACTGAAATATATCCCTCTAATACATTTTGGTTGCCCCTTCAAAAATCAGATAACCGACAAACTCAAACATTTTATATAAAAATAAAAACAGGACGTTCTCTTGAACTACCTCTATTAATAGGAAGTTTGCAGACCCTAGAAAAAGAAAAAGACAAAGAAGATTTTATGGCAGCAGGTTTTGTGGGAGCACTGCTAGTGATGTTTTTATACAATAGCTTTTTGTTTTTTGCTACTCGAAAAAAACTCTATTTATTATATGTTTGCTATCTTTTCGGAATTACTTTTTCGGTTACTTTTGCTAATAATTATACTTTTTGGGTTGATATTTTTGGGAAAGAAGATTTTTATATTTGGATTCATACACATATTGCTGTTTGGGTTACACCTATACAGATCATAGTGGGTGTAATATCTATTTTTTATCTTGATTTAAAAAATAATAATAAAAAGGCTTATTATTTTTTGATTATACTTCTTTTTATAATTTTTCTTATAGGCTTGTCTAATTTATTTGTTCCACTACAAAAAATTCAATTTCTTCATCAATCTTTTCTTGCACTAAATGCTATTACAAACCTAATTATTTCATACTGGGTTACTTTTAAAGGTAAAAAGAATGGTCTTTTTTATTCTCTAGGTTGGTCATGTTTTTTAGCATCAGTATTAATTTATTTGGCTACTATCAATGGAATCATTCCTTATTTTATTTATACTCGTAATGCTGTGTATTTTGGTGTAATACTAGAAATTTGGCTTTTTTCACTTGCCTTGAGCGACCATATTCGTGCTTTACGAAAAGAAAACAAACGAGTGGTTCAGAATTTACTTCTAAAGGCTGAAAAAGAAATTGAAATGAGAAATCAAATTATTGATAATCAAAAGCAGTTGGAAGAAGCAAATACCAATACATTAAAGTTAGAAATAGCCAATCAAGAACGAATGATTTTGAGAGCAATTATTGATAATCTGCCTATTTTTGTGGCAATGATAGATACAGATGGAAACTATATTATTGCTAATAAAATGTATGAAGATAATTTCTTTTTGCCTACTTCAAGTATAGAAGGAACACACCACAGTAAAGTATTACCCAACAATATAGCAGCTATTCATGCCCCCTATTTTGAGAAAGTAATACAAGGAAATATAGTAGAATTTGCCGACCCACTTCGTTTGCCTAACGGACAAATATTGCATTCCTACGGAAAATATTTTCCTGTTTTTGACGAAAATAAAAAGCTAAAATATGCGACTGTTTTTGTAACAGATGTAAGTGATTTGAAGAATAAAGAACTGGAACTTCAACGTCTTAATGATACAAAAGATAAACTGTTTTCTATTATTTCACATGATTTGCGTAGTCCATTTGCTCAACTGAAAGGAATTTTGGATTTGTTCGAAAAAGGAGGAATATCAGAAGCAGAACTCAAGTATTTTCTTCCCGAAATTATCAAAAATGTAAATTATACATCTGATTTACTTAATAATTTAGTCTATTGGGCAAAAAGTCAAATGAGTGGTTTGCATGCCGACCCAGAAGAATTTAATATTTATAAATTAGTAGCCAACAAAGAAAATTTGTTTGATAAAGAAATAAAAGGTAAAGATTTGTCTTTTACCAATCAAGTAGTACAAGAAACAATCGTTTATGCTGATAAAAATATGATAGATTTGGTCATCCGAAACTTGGTAGCTAATGCTATAAAATTTTGTAGAAAAACAGATACTATCTTGGTAAAATCTGAAGAAACAGCAAATGATTTTTTGATTGTAAGAGTAGTAGATACAGGAATTGGAATTTCTGTACAAAACAAGAAGAAGATATTTAATGAAGAAAACTTTACTACACTAGGAACGCATAAAGAAAAAGGAACAGGAATCGGACTCAAACTCTGTAAAGAGTTTATTGAAGGAAATGGAGGCAAAATATGGATTGATAGTGAAGAAGGAAAAGGTACAATATTCTCATTTTCATTGCCTACCAAAGCAAAATAAAAAGGAGGAAAAAACAAAAACAAAAATTATTAAACTTTCTGCTCTAATGCTTGTTTTTATTCTTTGATTTATGTAGATTGAAATTAGAATGTAACACGAATTTAATATCAAATTCAATATTAAAAATGATATAGAATGAAAAATATAATTCTGTACAAACTAAGATATTTTTTTAAATCAATCTACAATAAAGAATTTATTACGAAAAGTATAATATTTTATTTTTTTAACCTTAACCTCGATTTTTATGAAGTTAGAAATGTATTATGTCGATAATGACAAAAGTGAGACACTAAGCGACTTTATCCAAACAAAAGTAAACAAACTAGAAACTTTCTACGACGGAATCATTAACGGAGAGGTATATATTCGTACCGAAAAAGGAGATCCAAAAAAAGAAAAAGTAGTAGAGATTCGTTTAAATGTACCTGGTACAAGTCTTTTTGCAAAAGAAGCAGGTGAAACGTTTGAGTTTGCTACAGACGAAACTGTAGAGGCATTGCGTCGTCAAATTAAAAAATTTAAAGAAAAAACGAGTTCATATTAAATTAGACTTATACTTTTTATTCATTCTATTTTAAACAAAAAAGACATTTCAGAATATTATTAATAGTATTTTGAAATGTCTTTTTGTATGTAGAATCTAATGCTTACAGAGAATTCTATTTTTTTGAATAAATGCAAAATTCTATTTCGTTTTTTAAATAAATAGCCGTATTTTTGTGAATAACCAGTATAAAATTATACTTTTTTAATTAAAGAATTAGTCAAATTAGTTATTCAATTAAGAAAATATAAAATCTTACTACTAAATCACAATACATCTTTAAAAAATTAATACTATGAAGTACATTTTCAACTTTTTACTTATTTTCCTATTTTGTTTCGCCTTAGCATCTTGTGGTGGTGGGGATGAGGCTGCACAACCTACACCAGACCCAGTAGATAATACTGGAGGAGGTACAGACGATGGAGGTACAGATGACGACACTGATGACGACAACACCGATGATGATGATAATACTGATGACGACGATGATGACACAAACACAGACCCAAATCCACAAGATGGAGCAATTAGTCCAATTCCTGCATCATTTACACATAAGGTAGTAATTGAAGAAGCAACAGGTACATGGTGTGGCTGGTGTCCAATGGGAACTGCAATGATGGATAAATATGTAGCAGAATATCCAAACCGTGTGTATGGTGTAGCTGTTCATGGAGGAAGCCCTACTGAACCAATGAAAAATGATGGGATATTAAGTGCTTTAGATAGAGTTTATAATCTAGCAGGTTTTCCTTCTGGCTTAGTGAATCGTTTGCCTTCTCCAAGCTCAGGAGATGTATTTATGCACCCAGAAGAATGGGCAGAATCAATAGACAAACTATTAGAAAAAACGACTACTTCTGTTGGAATGGCTTTAGAAACAAATATTAATGAAGCTGATGCAATCGCTACTGTTCAAGCTCATGTGGGTTTTGGTCAAGATGTAAGTACTTCTACTAACTACCGAATTCTTATTTATTTAATAGAAGATGGTATTGTATCGCCACAACAAAATTATTTATCTGGAGATTCACGTTTTAGTGGTGGAGTATATAATAAATATTATGAAGCTCCTGCTGTGATTGATGACTATGTACATAATCATGTAGCCAAACGTGCTTTTACAGTATTAGATGGAGAAGAAATCAGTGCTGAGAATGTAGGAGAGTTCAAAAAATTCAAAAAAGAATTTCAAATCAATCTTACTCGTAATGATAATTTAGCAGAATCGTATGTAGTAGCTGTTTTGATAAAAGACGGTAGCAGACCTTCTGTTTTGAATGCTCAAAAAGTAAAATTAGGAGAAACTCAAGATTGGGACTAATTTTTCAAATCTATTCCTAACAAATAGTATCTAAAATACGTACAAAATAGTCATTAGAATTATATCCTATAAATTCTAATGACTATTTTTTATAAATTTACATTCTTTCATATCCTCATTATTTTACAAATTACCATGAAAAAAATATCAATAAATCGTATTTTTTATTCTACTCTTAGTATTGCTGTTGCTTTCAGTTTTATTCTACTGACAGGTTGTTCTGATTCTAAAAATGAACGAGTAATTAGGTGGAAGTTTAAAAACTTTGATAAACTCACTTACAATTTTACTCAAAAAACAGAAGTTAGTCCGATGGGAGGAATTTTTTCAGGTTTTGGAATGACCAATACTGCAACTGGAAAACTAACTATTACACCTACCTCAGATGGAAAAGCCGATATTGTTGTCAAAGATTTGAATATAGGAGACTTGGGAGATTTGTTTATGCAAAATCTCAAAAAAGAAGGTGGACAATTTCCCGATATGTTTGTCAGAGGCTTAAAAAGTGATGGAACAATAGAGGGCGAAATTAGTGAAGGAATGCAATTATTTTATACAGGAATTTTGCCTATTCCTACACAGGATTTGAAAATTGGAGAATCTATAAAAATACCTGCTCAAATGCCTATGAATGCTTTTGGTTCTCAAATTATGGTAAAAGGTTATCAGACCCTTACGCTCAAATCCATTGAAGAAAATCTATATATCTTCGAGAATGATATTTTGATTAATGAATATGATATTCCAGAAGATGTACAGCAAAAACACCAACACGAAATAAAAGGAAAAGGAGAATATATTTTTGATATAGAAAAAGGATATTTTACCAAAACAGAAGTAGAAATGAAAATCAAGATGAAAATAAGTGATTTGCAGAAAGATGATGATAAAAAACAAAATGTTATTCCAGATTCAATCCAAGAAAAAATGCCTTTCAAAATGGACTTTGGAAACATGGAAATGAATTTTATTTCTACGGTCAGCCTTGATTTGGAAAAAGCTGAATAATTAAAAAAGAACTTCAATCTAGAAAAAGGCGAGCTTTTTTTCTACATAATTTCCTGTATTTACTTCTTGTTTCATACTTCTAACTTCATACTTTATTCTCATGTTTCCACTTTCATTATCTATCAACGGTCTTTATTCATACAAAAAAAAGCATACTATCAAATTTGATACACTCTCAGAAGCTGGCATTTTTGGTATTTTTGGAAAAGTAGGAAGTGGAAAATCTAGTATTTTGGAAGCAATTACCTTTGCTGTTTTTGGCAAAACTGATAAGTTAAATATTAGTGGTGATAATAGATATTACAACATGATGAATTTGGATTCTGATGTGGTAGAAATTAGTTTTGAGTTTTTGGCAGGAAAAGAAAAAGAACATTTTGTATGCGAATTTATAGCCAAACGAAATTCTAAAAAATTTGATACAGTTACTAATTATACCCGAAGAGCAGCCAAAAAAACAAATGGTAATGAGTGGCAAACTATCGAATTTGAAGAAGTAGAAACGGCAATCGGACTTTCTTATGATAATTTTAAAAGAACGGTTATTATTCCACAAGGTCAGTTTGCCGAATTTTTGCAGTTAAAACCTGCTGCTAGAATTGACATGATAAAAGATATTTTTTCGCTGCACGAATATGATTTGGCAGATAATACACGAAATCTACTCAAACAAACTAAAAACGATATTGAAAAGATAGAAGACAGAATTTTGCATCAATTTGAATATTTGACAGAAGATTTTATCGAAAATAAAAAAACAGAATTAGAGAGTTTAACTAAATTAATTTCAGAACAAGAAAAACAAATCAATCAAAAAACAGAACAAAAGAGCCAGTTAGAAATCATCAAAACGATTTTTGAAGAAAAAAATAAAAAATATATTCAACTTCAAAAACTACAATTACAAGAAGAAACAATAAAAGAAAGAGAAATTAATTTGAATCAATTTATTTTGATGAAAAATGAATTTGAGCAGGATTTGAAAGACCAAAAAAGAATAACTACCAACTTGAATTCTGTCCAAGAAAAGCAAAAAGAAACAGAACAGAATTGTCAAAAAATTCAAAAAAAATATGATAAAACAGTTGAGTTACAAAAAGAAATTTCTATCCAAAAAGAAGAAAACTTAAAAAAACTAGAGCAAATTGAACCAATTAATCAACTTATAAAACTTAAAGAGTCAGAGGAAGAATACAGCAAAAGAACTGCAAGAATAGAAAAAGGAACAAAAGTGATTTTAGAGAGTCAAGAAAAAAATCAACTCAAAAAATCTGAATTTGTCAAAGAAAAAAATAATCTTTCAGAACTTAAAAGCAAAATTACTGATACCGAAAATCTACAAAATGCGTTTATTTGGTTTGATAAAAGTGAAACACTAACAAAAAATCAATCTGAAATAAATACAGAAGCAGAAAACGTAAAAGCAGAAATCAGTAAAATTGAAGTAGAAAAAAAGGACTTTGAAAGTAGTAGACTGAAAGTCTCTGAAAAAGAATTGACTGGAAATATAGAAAAGACGAGTCAAGAAATTGAAAAATTGACGATGCAAAAAGGGCTTCATCAAGCTGTGCATAGTTTGGAAGACGGACAGCCATGTCCTGTTTGTGGTTCACAATCTCACCCAGATATTTTAGATGTAGAAAATATTGATAGCAATCTAAAATCGCTCAAAAAACAGAAAAAAGAAGACGAACAAAATCTCAAAACACTACAAAAAGAAGAAACAGAAGCAAATCGTCTTGTAGAAAAAATTACAGAAAAGAAGCAAAATTTAGATAAAATCCTTCAAAAGCAATTAAAAATAAAGACAGAATTTGAAGCTCATCAAAAAGCATTTTTAGAAGAATGGAAAAGTTTATCTAAAAATGAAATCTTGAAAATTCAGAAAGAACAAAAAAGCATTCAAAATCAAATCAAAAAATCTGATACTCAACTTTCTGAGCTAGAAAAAGAAGTAGAAAATCTCAATCAAGAAATAGAAAAATATAAACTAGGATTAGAAAAACTAAAACAAGAACACGCTTCACAGACAGGACAAATAAAAGAATTAGAGCGAAATTCTGAAAAAGTAAGTTCGTTTTATGAAAATTATTCTATTTCAGAATTAGAAAAAATGAGTGTAGAAATAAAGAAGAATGCCGAAAAATCAGATCAAGAGTTTTTAAAGAATCAAGAACAAGAAAAACAGTTTTTCCACCAAAAAAGTGAATTAGAAGGAACGCTAAAATCCATTCTTTCTCAAGTTGAGAATCTCAATGAAGAACTAGAAAGTAATCAAAAACAGATTTTACAAAAAATAGAAAAAGTAAATCAAGATTTACAAAAAGACTTTTCTCAAAATGATATTGGAAAAATTCTAAATCAAAAACTCAATACAGATAACGAGCGAAAAGAAATAACTACTTTTTTTACTAACCTAAAAACTACTTTAGAAGATTATCAAAAATTAGAACAACAAACGACAGGGAAAAATTATGAAAATGATTCTTATGAAAAATTAGTAAAAGAAATAAAAGAACTCACAACCAAACAAAAACAAGATAATTCACAGCAAACTATCATCAATCAAGAAATCAAAAAAGCAGAAAAAGATACTTTAGAAAAAGCAGAACAGGAGAAAGCATTATCCAAACTTTTGCAACGACAAGACAATTTACAAACGCTTACCAAACTTTTTAAAGGTGGAAGTGGTGGTTTTGTTGATTTTGCTTCGACAGAATATTTGAGGAATTTGTGCAGGCTGGCTAATGTTCGTTTTAGAGAACTTACACATCATTCTTTAGAGCTTATCTTGAATGAAAACAATGAGTTTGAAGTACGTGATTTTTTGAGTGAAGGAAAAACAAGGGCTATCAAAACGCTTTCGGGAGGACAACTTTTTCAGGCTTCTTTGTGTGTTGCGCTTGCACTTTCGGAGAGTATGCGAAAACAACAAGAATTCTTTTTTATCGATGAGGGTTTTGGTTCTTTGGATAATGATTCACTTCAAATTGTGCTTAATACACTTCAAAGTCTGCAAAAGGAAAACAAAGTAGTCGGAATCATTTCACATGTAGAAAGTTTGCAACAAGAAATCAGAACGCACCTTCATATTCAAAAAAATCAAACAGAAGGAAGTAGTATCAAACTGGTGGCTGGGTAATAACAAACATAACTTATTGGTAAATGATTTTTATGATGAATGAAGAAAAATGCAATGAGAAACCTCCTTTTATTGAAAAAAAGAATTTGTATTTATCTTTATTCTATCATAAAAATCATATAGTTCACTCGCTAATCAGTTACAGTATTTGTATTTTATGAAACAAAAAAGTCTAACCTCAAAAACAAGATTAGACTTCTAATAAAAAGACATTAAATAAATTAAATTTGTAATTTTTTCTAATTGACAGACAAATTGAGAATAGCAGAGTAAAAAAGAAGTTGGTGGATTTTCCAAGTATCCATTGTTCCTCCAAATCTTTTCTCCCAGTCTGCATCTTCGTATTTCATTAGTTCATTTTTTTCTTCTTCTGAAAGAGCTTTTACAGATACATCTTCATAAAATTTCATTTGAAATGGATTCCATGTTTCGGCTTCTGAGCCAAAAAACTCATTCCATTCTTTTATCGGTTTTGAGTTCCATTCTTGAATTTGCTCTTTAGAGAGTAATTCTATATTGGGTTTGTCTGGGTCAATAGTTTGGGCAGCCACAGGAGTAACAGAAGCGCAACCCAATAAACTTAGCAAAAGACCTGTAAAAAGCAGTATAAATAAATTTATTTTCAAAATAATAGTAGATTTAAGGATTAGAAATGATAGGATATTCTTTTTTATAAAATGATGGAAACAAACATAACATAATCAATATTTTGAATAATCGCTTCCTCTTAACTCAAATTTATTTGATATTGTATAATTACAAATAAAATAAGTTCCATTTTTTATAAAAATCTAACATATTTCAAGCCAAACGCATTGTTTATAAGCAAAATAGCTATTCCTTAAAATTGTATTGCTGTAATAAAATGAATAAGAATAGTGATTTTTTAAAGTTTAATTTTCAATCCAAACTCTTTTTTGATAGTTAATAAGGCTTCTGCATTTCCTGTTGCATCTTCAAGTGCATTGTGTGTGTGTTTGGTTTGGCGCAAATGCTTAAAATTCTTGAAAGTATCTTTAACAATGCCTTTGTAAAGACTTCCCAAGTTTTGTGAACTAAAACCAAACGGATTTTCTCCCAAAAAATGATGAAAATACCAACACACAAACATCCAATCAAAGCCATTATTATCACTAATAAAAATTGGTCGGTCTTTACAAACTTCCTTTATCCAATCTTTGAAATCTTGCATCACAATTTTGGGTTTCTCAAAATTCATTGTTTCTTCTCTGCTAAAACCCGAAACGGCTAATGCTTTTGGATTATAATTTTCTGAAATAGGTTGCAAACATCGATAAAATGTTTTGTCAAGAGCTTCATCAACTACGATTGCACCCAACGAAATCATAGAATAATCTGACGGAATTGCGCCATCAGCTTCAATATCTACCATAATATAAGTCATAATTTTTATTTTTTTAAGGTTGTAAGTTGTTGATTAATAGATTGTTGTTTTTAAAAAGTCAGTTCTTGAAAAAAATAGTGTAAAAAAACGTAACTCAAAAGGTAATATTCTACGTTATAATTTCAAAACTTTCAATTTAAAATGAAACTTATGAAAAACACACTTATTTCTCCTTTCGAATCACTTTCTTTTCAGCAAAACCAAACTGAAAATTCGTTTAGTTCCATCAGAAAAAAATCTAAAAAATTGATAGCAGAAAATTCATTTACCAAAAACTATCAAGACCTTATTTTATATTATCAAAAAGCTACCGAGGATTATAAATTTTGGAGTCAAAACTATCACATGCATTTTGGTTTTTATAAAAAGGGAATGAATCCTCTTGATTTAGAAAAAATGCTTCTTCAAATGACAAAAGAAGTTTTTGGACGTTTGGAAATTTATGAACATATCAAAAAATCAAATCAAGAAATAAAAGCCATTGATTTGGGATGTGGAGTAGGAACAAGTGCAAGGTATTTTGCTCAAATGTATCCTTTTGCTAAAATAACAGCTATTACATTAGTAAAAGAGCAAATTGAATTAGGAAAATTTTTATTAAAGCAGCAACTAGAAAATGGCGAAATCAGAAACCAAAATATAGAAGGCAATATAAAGTTTATTTGTACAAATTATGAAAATACCCCTTTTTTAGATGGTAGTTTTACTTCTGCTTATGCCATCGAAAGTAGTTGTTATGGAAATGGAAAAGATAAGTTCGCATTCTTAGAAGAAGCCAGCCGATTACTTAAAAGTGGAGGGAGGTTAGTAATTGCAGACGGTTTTTTAAAACACGGAAACCAACTTCCTTTTTTAGTAGAAAAAGCCTATCAAAAAACCTGTCAGTGTTGGGCATTACCAGAAATGGGACAAATAAATCCATTTGTAGAAGCAATGAAAAAAGTCGGTTTTATAGATATAAAAATAGAAGATATTTCTTGGAAAGTTGCGCCTTCGGTGGCTCATGTTCCTTATATTACCCTCAAATTTTTGCTCAAACAAATCAAATTAAAATCTCTCAAAAACCTAAATCAAGAACGAAAAAATAATATTTTTGCACCTCTCATGACGATGTTTTTAGGACTAGCAAGAAATCATTTTTCGTATTATATCATAAGTGCAACCAAAAAATAAATTTGATGAATTTTAAAACAAAATGACTTGTTTCAAAATTAACTATTTATCAAAAACTTAGTTATTAATTTTTACACAAACTCTATTTTTTTATGCTTGCCTTACGCCTTCTTGAAAAAGACTCTTCACACACAGACAGAATCCAATTACAAGACATCAAAACTCCTGAACCAAAGGAAAATGAAGTTCTTATTCAAATGCAAACGGCAGCTCTAAATAGGCGAGACCAATGGATAAGAGAAGGACTTTATCCTGGAATTCGTCCTTCTACATTAGGTTCTGATGGTTGTGGAATTGTAGTAAAGACAGGAGAAAACACAAAAAAATGGGAATCAAAAACAGTAATTGTCAATCCAAATAATAACTGGGGAGACGATGAAAGACATCAATCAGCAGATTATCATATTTTGGGAATGCCAACAGACGGAACATTTGCCGAATTTTTGTGTGTCAATCAAGATAGATTAGTCGAAAAACCAAAATCACTTTCTTTAGAAGAAGCTGCTGCTTTGCCACTTGCAGGACTAACAGCATTTCGTTCTGCTTTTTATCATGGAGGAATCCAAAAAGGAAGTAAAGTCTTGATTTCGGGTGCTGGTGGTGGAGTAGCTCAATTTGCTTTTCAGTTTGCAGTTGCAGCAGGAGCAAAAGTTTTTGTAACTTCTGGAGATGACGAAAAATTAGAAACTTTAGAAGAAATGGGTGCAGCAGGAATAGTAAATTACAAAGACCCAGATTGGAACAAACAATTAAAAGACAAAGCAGGAAGTTTTGATTGTGCCATTGATAGCGCAGGAGGAGAAACGTTTGCCGAAATAATCAAACTTTTAGGACGTTCTGGAAGGATTGTTTTTTATGGAGCGACTTTAGGTTTGCCTCAAAAAATTGATTTGTATAGAATGTTTTTTAATCAAATCCGAATTCAAGGCTCAACTATGGGAAGTGATAAAGAATTTGTAGAAATGGTAAACTTCGTAGAAAAACACAAGATAAAACCGATTATTGGTTCTGTAACTCCGTTTTCTGATATAATTTCGGCTTTTGATACAATGAAAGACGGAGAAGGATTTGGGAAATTAGTGGTTTCGATGAAGTAATTGGAGATTTAGGAAATAGGAAATGTTATTGTATCTTTTTATAAATCATTTCGTTTTGATTATAGCTTATATTTCAACTTGGTTTGTTCAGAAAGTCTGACCAAGTTGAAATAATAATTCTCATTTTTACCCTAAAAAATCAAAATGAAATCAATTCATATCACTTTTATCAATGTTTTGATAGTAGTCATCTTTCATAGTATTGTTTATCATTTCCTAAATACTTGGGCAATAAAAGTTGGAGCTTGTGGAATGGGACTTGCTATGATTGCAGGTTGGTTTCTGCTTTTTTTGAATATTTCATGGTCATCTGTTACTCTTGTTTATGTTCTCTCAATATCCTCTAAAAAAGCAAATTATAAAAACACTTGGTTATTTGTTGTTTTGGGAGTAATAGGAAATCTAATTATGGCTCTGCTTCTTGAATATTATCTTTGGGCGTTGCTTATTATTCCTTATTTGATATTTTTAGGAGAGAGTTTTTATTTGAAATTTACTTCTAATACCACCCATTCATAATTATCTTACCAAGAATCTATAACTATATTCAAGTATCACACTTTTATCTTTTCATTCCCATCAAAAAAAGGAGTGAGGAATTTTTTGTCTAGTTGATGATTATTTTCTTAAATTAGATTTTGATAAAGTACAAACTAAAAATATGATTAATGAACGAAAAATTTAAGGTAGAATTATTAGAAGAGGTTGTAGAATTTTTGAATGAACTAGATGAAAAGGCAAGAGATAAAATCATTTATAACCTTAGAAAAGCACAATTAGTAAATGATAGTGAGCTTTTTAAAAAGTTAAATGATACCGTTTGGGAATTCAGAACACTTCACAATAAAACTAAATACAGACTTTTTGCGTTTTGGAATAAGACAGATAAAGCAAATACAGTCGTTATTTCTACTCACGCCATTATCAAAAAAACAGCAAAAACACCAACCAAAGAAATAGCGAAGACAGAAAAAATTATGAAAGATTATTTTGAAGCTAAAAAATAAAAAACTATGAAAACCTATACATTAGAAGAAGTAACAGACATATACATCGGAAAAAAAGGAACTCCAAAAAGAGAACAGTTTGAAACAGAGTTGCGACTTGATACAATTGCATACGCCATAAAACAAGCTAGAGAAGAAAGTAATCTAACACAAGAACAATTAGGAGAATTGATAGGCGTTCAAAAATCTCAAATTTCTATACTTGAAAGTGATTTGAAAGGTGTTAGTTTTGAGCTTGTACTTAAAGTTTTTAAGGCTCTAAATTCTAAAATTAGCTTTAAAATTGAACTCACGAATGGAAATCTTAATTTGGTATAATTGCAGTTTTACTTTTAATCAAAAATTCCTCATTCCAATCAAAAAAAGGAATGAGGAGTTTTTTTATCTTGAAAAATAAAAATATATTTGATACTCAAAGTAAATAAATACAAATCTATTATTTTCTAAACCAATCATATAATTGTAAAGTTACTGTTTCATTATTCTATAATCATTTTTTGTAACAGCCTTTGTTGGTGTTTTAGCGTAGCGACACCAACAAAAACACGATTTTTTAAACTATGAAACAGAACAAAATTAGACCATCAAAATCAGTAGTGGCATATCTACTAATCCTTGTCATTTTACCATTTTTTGTTTTTACTTCTTGCAACGATAAAGGAAGACAAGCAAGAGCAAAAGACACAAATACAATCGGAAACGCACAAAAACCCGATGACACTACTACAAGCCGTTTGCCATTAGATAAAATAAAACTACCCAAAGGATTCAAGATAGAACTCTATGCAGACATTCCGAATGCTCGTTCGTTGGCACTTTCTCCTGACGGAACTCTTTTTGTGGGAAACAGAAGTGAAGATAAAGTCTATGCCATTACAGATAAAAATAAGGATGGAAAAGCTGATAAAGTTTTTGTGATTGCTGAAAATATGAATACGCCAAATGGTGTAGCTTTCAAAAACGGCGATTTGTATGTTGCAGAAATAGACAAAATTTGGAAGTTTGAAAACATAGAGCAAAACTTAGAAAGTCCTCCCAAACCTATTTTGATTACTGATAAATTCCCAACAGACAAGCATCATGGTTGGAAATTTATTGCTTTTTCTCCAGAAGGAAAACTCTATGTTCCTGTGGGTGCGCCTTGTAATATTTGTGAGAGTGAAAAGTCGATTTATGCCTCCATTACAAGAATAAATCCTAATGGTTCGGATTTTGAAATTTTTGCAGAAGGAATACGTAATACTGTTGGTTTTGATTGGCATCCACAGACAGGCGAACTTTGGTTTACTGACAACGGAAGAGATAGAATGAATGACACCACGCCAGCCGACGAACTCAATTTTGCTCCCAAAAAAGGACTTCATTTTGGCTATCCCTATTGTCATGCAGGCGATGTGAAAGACCCAAAATTTGGAGATAAAAGAAGTTGTGATGAGTTTGTGCCACCAGTTCAGAAATTAGTGGCTCATACGGCAGCTTTAGGAATGCGTTTTTATACAGGAAATCAGTTTCCACAAGAATATAAAAATCAGATTTTTATTGCCGAACATGGTTCTTGGAATCGCTCTAATAAAGTAGGTTACCGTGTTACTTTAGTAAAACTAGAAGGGAATAAAGCTATTAGTTATGAACCTTTCGCAACAGGGTGGTTAGAAGGAGAAGAAAATTGGGGAAGACCTGTCGATGTCATTGTCAATCATGAAGGTGTGCTATTGGTTTCTGATGATTATGCAGGAGCAGTTTATAAAATTAGCTATCAGAAGTAATTTTGCTCAAAAAACCACAATAAGAGCGTGTTTAAAAATTTTCTCTATCTAATCTAGCTAAAATTATAGTAATAAATACACTTTGTATAAAAGCTACAGAAGATTGTATTGTTTTTTCGTAATCTTTGGCTAATCTACGGAAAAAATTGAACCATCCAAACGACCTTTCCACTTGCCACCTTCCCTTTTGAGGAACAAATCCTTTCTCATTAGGTGGACGTTGTGTAATTTCAACCTTCCATTTGTACCATGCTGCACATTCTTTGAAATATCCTTTGTAAGCACTATCTGCGAAAATAATTTCTAGCTCTGAAGCTACTTCTTCTAATTGAGAAAATAGTTCAATACCTTCATTTCCATCATAAGTATTTGCTGCTGATACGTGAATAGCAAGAGGTAATCCTAAGCTATCTACTGCAATATGACGCTTACGCCCATTAATTTTTTTAAAACCGTCTATGCCTACTTCTTCATTTATAAAAGCAGCTATTTTAACACTTTGACTGTCTACTGCACAAGTGGTAGGAGAAACATTACGCTCTTGCCTAACTCGTTCTAAACCAACAAGATGATTTAAAATAAATGTTAGAACTCCCTTTTTTTGCCATTTACGAAAGTAATAATAGACTAGTTCCCAAGGTGGAAAACAAGAGTCTAAATTACGCCATTGAGTTCCTGTACGAGTTATTTTTAAGATTCCATCAAGAACATTTCGCAAAGAATGCTTACGTTTTCTTGGTTTATCTAAAAGATTTTTTATAATTTCCCATTGAGAATTTGTCAAGGGTTTAAAACTGCGCTGTAGGAAGCGACGTTGTTGCCTAGAAGTTGTTGTTTTTTGTTCTTTCATTTAACAAAAGTACTACTTCTTCTACAAATTCTCATTTTATTTAACTTTGTAAAGTGATATTAGTGAAATTGCAAATTTTGGCAAAATAAAATTTAAACACGCTCTAAATCTACTTTTTCTTTTTAAAAAAACGTAATTTAATGAATAATTACGAACTGCTAAAGTAGCGAGTTTAATTAAAAATAGTGAATATCAGTAAATTACAAATTTGAAAATGGTAATTTATTTAATTCTGTTTTCTCAAACAACTTCATTCAAATCTTTATGACACAAAAAGTATATTTATTGGTTTTGTTTATTTTTCTAAGTGCAAGACCTTTGTATGCACAAATTCCAATGAGTTGGGATTTAAAACTTGATACCATTGAAGTAGAGAAGTATAATATCAAATGGGAGAAAAATAAGATATATCTACGGACTAATTATGGAGGGTATAAGATAGTGAATGCAGCCTCTACAAATCAGATAAAAAATAATATTATATCTAAAGTGGAGATGATATATACTGATTTTCCAAAAGGGAAAGACCTAACTTTACTTACAAAAAAACGCCTTGCACATCTGTATTTGTTGATGCCAGAATTATTTGATAAACCTTGGATTGAATGGGTTTTTGTAAAACAAACTGGAATAAATAATATTTCTGCTGCCCACTCTCATTTTCATGGATTTGTGATACATTTAAAAAGTGGAAGTCCTCCAAATGCTATTGTTCAGTTACCTAAAGAAGTTATCAAGAAGTTAGAAAAAATAAAAGTAAAAGTAGAAGCAGGTAATAAAAACACACTAGATACACGTATAAAGAATATTTTAGAAGGAAAGAATGTCAAAATTTCTAATTTAAAGATGAACAACAAAGCCAGTATGGTGTATAATCACATGGACTTTGAAGAAAAGAAAAATACCATAGAAATAATAGAAGGAGTAGTCATGACTACTGGACATGCTGAAAATGCCATAGGACCAAACAACTCGCCTTCTATTACCCACGTATGGAGCAACGACACTACAGCAGATAAAGATTTAATGAAGAGTGCAGGCAAAGATGCTCTTTTATTTGACCCTTGTATTATGGAATTTGATATTGAAATTAATGCTGATACACTAATAGTAGAGTATGTTTTTGCCTCAGAGGAATATCCTGAGTTTTTAGATTATCACGATATATTTGGTATTTATATTAGTCAAGAAGGCAGCAAAAATGCAAAAAATATAGCGTTCGTACCCAATAGCACTTTACCTGTTTCGGTAGGAAATATCAATCATATTACCAACAATGACTACTACATTGCCAACTCGTGGGACAAAGATTTGTACTTATTCAAAGCATGGCAATATGATGGCTTTTCAACTCTCTTGGAAGCCAAAATTCTGTTGGAGAGAGGTAAAAAATATCATATAAAAATTGCCATTGCAGATTTTGGAGACCCCTTTTTTGATAGTGCTGTATTTTTAAAGGCAAAAGGAGTCAAAGCACGGTAAATAGTGTTTTTTTAAAAGGTTGTCGGAAAATAGAAACTAACTTTTTCGCCTTAAAAAATCACAATAAATCTAGTTTTTCTTTAAAAAATGTAACCTAATTCAAGACATAACAACGTATTGAGGTAATTATTTGTGCCTTTACTTTTTGTATCGTAATTTGTAAACAAATAAAAGAATTTTTAAGAAAAAAATCTATGCCGTTGTCGGTGTCCCCACTGACGACATAACTTTAACTTCAAACTATGTCCTTTTTACAAATCTCAAATTTTATACATAAAACCAAAAAAATAGGTTTAGCCTTGGCTATTGCTTCTACTGGTTTTGTAACTGCTTTTGCACAACAAGCCGAAAAACCTTTTTTGCGTTATCCTGCCATTAGTCCAGATGGACAGACGGTTGCTTTTTCGTTTCAAGGCGATATTTGGTCTGTACCTGTTTCGGGTGGAAATGCTACTCGCCTAACAATTCATGAAGCCTACGAATTTAATCCTCATTTTAGTCCAGATGGAAAGATGATTGCCTTTCAAGGCGACCGTTATGGAAATGATGATGTTTTTGTAATGGAAACTGTTGGTTCAATGCCAATGCGACTTACTTACCGTTCTTCAGGAGATAATTTAGCAGGTTGGACAAATGATAATTCGCTTTTATTTACTGCTCGTCGTGATTTTGCACAAGCAGAATGGGCGCACGAAATTCAGAAAGTTTCTGCAACAGGAGGAACACCAGAACGCTATTTTGATGCGCTTGGTTATACGCCTTCGATGTCGCCAGATGGGCGTTTTGTGGCGTATGTAGATGGTTATAACAAGCCACACAGAAAAAATTATCGTGGTGCTGCCAATCGTGATATATATTTATACGATACCAAAACCAAAAAATACACACAACTTACGACTTTTCAAGGGAATGATATGCACCCAGATTGGTCAGATAGTCGTACTTTATTTTTTGTAAGTGAAGCTGATGAAAGTTATAATTTATATAAAATTAATCTGACAGATGAAGGAGCAATAAATGGAACTACTCAACAACTTACTACTTTCAAAGATGATGGAGTTCGTCATTTTGATGTTAGTAAAGACGGAAAAACTATTGTTTTGGAGCAAGGAACAGGTGTTTTCAAATTAGATGTCGATTCTAAAAAAATTGAACCATTAAATGTAAATGTAACCTACGATTATCGTTTTGACCCAATAGAAAGAAAAACATATAGTAATCGTTTGCAAGAATATTCTGTTTCTCCGAATGGAAAATTAGTAACTTTTGCAGTTCGTGGAGAAGTATTTTTGATGGAAAATGACAAAGAAAACAAAAGAACGGTAAGACTTACAAACAGTGCTTTTCGTGAGCAAGAAGTTGCTTTTCTGAATGATTCTACTGTTTTGTTAGTTTCTGATAGAGAAGGACAAAAAGACATTTTTATGGTAAATTCTGCCGATGCAAAGAAAAATGGTCTTTTCGAAACTCTAAAATACAAAACTACACGACTTACAGAAACTCCTGCACACGAAGATAATTTGACCGTTTCGCCTAATGGAAAAAAGATTTCTTTTACTCGTTCGAATAAACTCATTATTGCTGATATTGATGGAAAAACAGGCAAAATAGCAAATGAAAAAGTTATTTTAGAAGGTTGGAATTCGGCTAGTGGATTGCAATGGTCGCCTGATAGTAAATGGATTGCATACAGTCAAGAAGATTTGAATTTTAATGCAGAAGTCTATATTGCAGCAGCAGATGGAAGCAAAAAACCAGTAAATATTAGTTATCATCCTCGTATTGATAGCGAACCTTTTTGGAGTAAAGATGGAAGCAAATTAGGTTTTATTTCAGAGCGTAATAATGGAGATGCTGATGTTTGGTTTGTTTGGTTGAATAAAACAGACTGGCAAAAAACAAAAAGCGACTGGGAAGAAAAGGTAAATTATGGCGATGAGCCAAAGGAAGAAGAGAAAAAAGACGACGATAAAAAGGACAAAGACAAAGATAAGGAGAAGAAAAAAGAAGTAGAACCTATCCAAATTGATTTTGATAGAATCCACGAACGCCTTGTACAAGTAACCATGATGAACGGAAATGAGTCTGATTTAGTAATTTCTGATGATGGCGAAACGTTTTATTTTGTTACTAATCGTGGTGGTTGGTCTGCTTCTACTGACGACCAAGATTTATATTCTGTAAAATGGAATGGCGATGAGCGTAAATCAATTACACAAGGAGGAACAACGCCTTACGGTGTGAGTATGTCGCCTGATGGAAAGGAATTATTTTATGTTGCTCGTGGTGGTTCGCTTTTCAAAGTTCCTGTTGCAAGTGGAAAACCTGAAGGATTGCCTTTTTCTGCTCGTATGGAAATTGATTACGAAAAAGAAAGAGAAGGAATCTTTAATGAAGTTTGGAGTTTGATAAACGAGCGTTTTTATGACCCTAACTTTCACGGCGAAAACTGGGAAGCATTAGGCAAAAAATATAAAGACTGGACTCAAAAAGCATCTTCTGAACGTGATTTTCAAGAAATTATGAATTTGATGTTGGGAGAACTCAATGCAAGTCACATGGGATATTATGCAGGAGATAGGGCGGATACACAAAAAGAACGTACAGGTCTTTTAGGAACTGAAATTGTCATGACAAAAGATGGTGCAAAAGTAATGCGTGTCATTCCAAATAGTCCTGCTGATAAAGAATTTAGTAAAATAATGGTAGGCGATGTTATTACTTCGGTAGATGGACAAGAGGTAAAAATGAATGAAAATTTCTATAACCTTTTTGCTGATAAGTCTGATATTCGTACTGTTTTGGGTGTCAAGAATGCCAAAGGAGAAACGAGAGAAGTTGTTATTCGTCCTGTGTCTTCTTTGAATGATGAATTGTATGAAGAATGGGTAAGAGAACGCCAAAAATTAACCGAAAAGTATTCAAATGGCAAGCTCGGTTATATTCATATTGAAGGTATGAACTGGCAGAGTTTTGAGCGTTTTGAAAGAGAATTGGCTGCACAAGGCGAAGGAAAAGAAGGTTTAGTTATTGATGTTCGTTTTAATGGTGGTGGCTGGACTACTGATTATTTGATGGCAATTTTGACGACCAAACAACACGCTTATACTGTTCCTAGAGGTGCAACGGAAGACTTGAAAAACCAAAAAGATTTTGCAGGTTATTATCCGTATGGTGAGCGTTTGCCTTTCCCTGTTTGGACAAAACCTTCTATCGCTCTTTGTAATGCCAATAGTTATTCGAATGCTGAGATTTTCTCTCATGCTTACAAAACGTTAGGTTTGGGTACTCTTGTTGGTCAACCTACTTTTGGAGCTGTGATTTCTACTGGTGGTGCATCTTTGGTAGATGGTTCTTTTGTTCGTTTGCCATTCAGAGGTTGGTATGTGAAAGGCTCTGGAATGAATATGGAAAATAACGGAGCGCAGCCTGATGTACTTGTAGAAAACTCTCCGAATGCAAAAGCAAATAATGAAGACGAGCAGTTACAAAAATCTGTTGAAATTTTATTGAAGCAAATTGCAGAGAAGAAAACAGATAGTGGAAAACCGTAAGCAGCCGATACTTTCCAAGTGTCGTAAACAACAAAAAGGCTTTGTATCATTTTTTTTGATAGAAAGCCTTTTTTCTTATCTTTAATTTGAACTTCTAAAAATAAAAATATGAAACACTTATTTTACCTTTGCTCTGCCCTGCTTTTCTGTCTTGGAATTATTCTTTACAAACAAACTCCTACATATAATCCATTTGATGATGTATTTGACATTGATACAAATCAACTCACAGAATGTGATACTATTATTGGAAGTTGTGGTTATTTTAATGTCCAACCAAAAACTGATAAACGTTTAAAAGTTTTTTACACAGTTTTTCTTGGAGATATAGATGGAAAAGGTTTTGTATATACAGGAGATACGATTTCCATTCCTTATAATGACACTATTTTTTTAGACTCGATAATGAATCTACCTATTAATAAAAAAGAATTTAATAAGGCATTGAGTGAATTTGGATACTCTTATTTAGATAAAATTAGTGGTGAATATAGAGATGAAATTAGAATCATTCATAGAATTAACTTTGACACACTAAAAGCTCATATTTTTTGGGAAGGTTTGGAAGGTGATTCTACAAAAATTATTCGTTTAATACAATACAATAAATCTAAACCTACTATCACTTGGAGCGAAGAGAGTGGATATATAATTAGGAGTTACTGATAGAACAAAAGGCTTTATTTTATTCTTTCGATATAAAATATTCAGTTAAGTAGCTAGTAAAAATCATTTATTTAATGAATCTGCTATTTTCTGTATTTCTTCAATAGAAAGTTTAGTTATTTTAGATGTAACTTCAATAGACAACCCCTCAAGAAGAGCATTTTTAGCATTTTCTATTTGATTAATTTCTCTACCTTCTTTTATCCCCTTTTTTAGCCCTTTTTCTTCTCCTTCTTTCAAGGATTCTTTTTTTGCTGTATCAATTACATTTTTTATATCCCTATAATACTTCAAACTATCTTCATACGCCATTCTTTGTTTTTTATCAAATTTGGCTAATTCAGCAGTTTGGAAAACCTTATCAAAAATTCGTTCTTGTAATTTTTGTGGTCTATTTTTAAATTTTTGTAGATTTTTTATGATATAAAACCATTTGTCCTCATACGTTTCCAACTCTTCTTCTTGTTTATCAAATAAAGGAATTTGAATGTATATATAAGTCAGTTTGTCATAAAAAACTTCGTGTGTATCAGTATTTAGTAATTTTACATTTATTTTTACGGGTTCTTTATCTTCTATCTCCCGTTTTTTTGCTGAATACGAATTATCATCAATCAAAAAATCTAAGATAGAAACGGTATAAACTGCCTTTAATTTAAAATTCCAATCTCCTGTTATTGCTTGTTCTTGAAGAGGAAAGGTAGAATAAAAAATGGTTTGTTCTTTGAAAAATTCTTGTCTTGCTTTTTGTAATTCTACTATAAATTTCTCTCCTTTTTCATTCTCACAATACAAATCATAAATTACTTTTCTATCCATTTTAGCCTGTCCAAGATATTCTGTTTTGAGATATTTGAGGTCAGTAATAGTAGCTTCTTTTGGTAAAACAGAATTTAGGAAATGAATCAATAAATCTTTATTTACATCAGAACCAAATAGTTTTTTAAAACCAAAATCAGTAAATGGGTTCAAATACTTTTCTTGTGTGGACATAATTCTATATTTTCAAGATGAAGAAATGTGTTTATAAATTTACAAACTAAAAGTGAAACTAGCTAATAAAGAAATCCGAATTTAGGATTAAAAAAGGCTTTGTATCATTTTTTTGATGCAAAGTCTTTTTATTGAGTACTATTTTGTAATTTTATAGGAAAGCAAACTTCTAAAAAATAAATTTTATGAAAAAAAACATATTCATCTTCTGTATTCTATTAATTTGTTCTAGTTTTAATCCATGTAGTTATCTTATTCATAGAGTTTATTTTGAAATAGGCTCTACAGAAATAAATGAAGAGGGAGGAAAAGAACTTTTTGCTGTATATTCTTTTCTAAAAACATATCCCCAATTTAAGATTATATTTGAAGGATATACAGACCAAGCAGAAGTTTTGAACAAAGAAGAAGCAATGGAATTGAGTTTGAAAAGGACACAAGTTTGTAAAGATTATTTGATAGAAAGAATGTCAGACGTTTATAAAATAGAAGAACAAATTATGGTAAAAGGATATGGATATGAACAACTTTGTGTTCCCGAAACAGTAAAAGGAGAATTTTTGAAAAAAAATAGGGAAATCAATAGAAGAGTAGAAATTAGAGTAACTCGCTAGAATATAAAAAGGCTTTGATTCATTTTTTTGAAACAAAGCCTTTTTTGTATCTTTACACAAACAGAAAAACTAGATTAGAAAAAATAAAAAATGTCATCAAATACAACGAGAACCAATAATTTACCCACCAAAGAAGAATTAATTGAAAGAATCAATCAAATTGATAATCCTTCTGAACTACTGCGTCTGCGTGTTTTTTTTGATGATGAGGTCATCAATGAAGAAGAAACAGAAGAAGGCGTAGATGAGTATAGCAAGATGATTGATGAGGTTTTGGCTATTTACAAACAGAAAGATGAACCTCTTTTGATACGTCAAGAATTGCCATCGATTAGCAAATTACAGATGTTCGAAAATCGTTTTGCACCTTTGATGTTTTGGTTTAGCATTGTTATGTTGATGCTGATGGGTTTTATTATTATGTTCAGTTTTTCTAGCGAAGCTCGTTTTTTAGTTACTCCATTAGTGCTGTGGCAAATGACAATTTTGTATGGTATTTTGATGGTTGTGCCTTTAGCAGAGTTGCTATATGTATTTCATTTGAAAAATAAAGAAGGAATAAAAGTTTCTACTAATCAACTTATTTTTAGAGTTGTGGCTATTCCTCTGATGCCTTTACGAATGGGAGCAAGACGTTTGTCAGATAATGATTGGTTGTGGATTCCGTTTTGGAGGTGGAGTAAGTGTAATGATGTGCTTTTGGAGGAGTTAAAAAGAAAGTTTAGTATGCCCATGATTGGGATTGCTTTGTTGATTATTCCTATTTTATTTATTGACTTGAATAAAACAGTTGGCGAACAGGTAGCTGCTCGTATTCCTGATATTAGTTTGTATTTAGAAGCTGTACAAGCTTTTATTTGGATTGCTTTTACTTTTGAGTTTATCTTAATGTTTTCTGTTACAAGAGATAAGCTAGATTATTGTAAGGCAAATTGGATTGATTTATTTATTATTTTATTGCCTTTAGTTTCCTTTCTAAGAACTTTTAGAGCTATTCAAGGAATTGCTAGAGTAAATCAACTGGCTAGAGCGTATCGTTTTAGAGGTGTAATAACAAAAGTAAGAGAGGCATTAGTTTTGGCTGACTTGGTACAACGAATTATGTATCCAAACCCAGAATCACAACTTAGAGCATTACAAAAAAAGATTCAAAAAAATAGAAGGGAAAAGATTCATTTAGAAAAACAGGTAGAAATGGCTGTTAGAAGAATCAAAAAACATAGAGAAAAACGAGAACTCAAAAAAGAGAAAAAGAAAATGCAAAAAAAATAATTTTTTGTTTAATATTATGTAAACAAAAAATAGTCTTGATTTTTATCAAAAAAATCAAGACTATTTTTGTTTGTAAAACTTTCTTCATAATATAAAATTTATGAATTAATAGCTTCTAAAACAGAGTCTTTATATTGAATATCAAGATTGTGAAATTCGGCATCTGGATATTTTTTGGTTAATTCTGCTCGTCCTGCTCTTACAGCAAGTGCAAACCAAGTAATAGCAGGAAGAAGTTTTCGGTGTTTTTTCAAACCATATAATTTAGACATATCGTTTTTCCATTCTGTGAAATACCATTCCATAGAAGGCTGATGAAAGGCCTTTAAAGCTCTTTTATCAAAAACAAAATTTTCAGGGCGATGTTTAGCAACATAATTTGAGATTTCTGTAAATAAAACTTTGAAATCTTCTTCTGGCATATATTCGTGTACGGCTTCACAAACCATTGTATTTGCTTTAGGAATCCAATAGATATTTGCTATCTCGTTTTGTTGTAGAACTTCTACCTTATAAGGTAATTGTAAGTATTCGTTTTCTGTTTGCATCTCTAACATAGTTGGTAAAAATTTGAAAGGTGAAAAAAGTGGTTTAGATAAAAAAATAACCCTTAAAGAGTTCTATATCATATCTAATACGAAAGGGGTTTTGTTTAAAAAAAGCTTTAAAAAAGGAATGTTTTTTCAAGAATAAGGAACATCACTTAGACAAGAAATAACCTAGACTTTGTATTAAATAAAATTTAACTTATCTTTTTATTACGTTTTTACGTATAACAAGCTAAACAACGTACAGACAAAAATATTTCTGTAATTCACTCATTTTTTGTATCTTGAATTTTAATCATAAAGATTTACAAAAATAGTTCAAACTAACATTATTTTACCTTTTCACACTCTAACTAAATTTAAAAAAATATGAATATCATGAAAGCCGTTAAAATAGGCGTTTTAGTAGTGGTAGCTATTGTAGCTATCAAACTTATCGTTGGATTTTTTGCAGCAACTTTATCAATGGCTTTTACAGCTGCTGTAATTATTGGAGGCATTTACCTTCTTTATAGCATTTTCAAATCTTAATTTTATAGCAAAATTAATAGTAAAATGTATTTTCGAATTGTTAAAAACCTTATAGGCTAGTCTTGTAAGGTTTTTTTGTTGTATTTTTAGGAAAAAATAAAGAATTATTTAAAAATAATTGCAAATTTGCTTCCTTCTGAGATTATTTAGCGTATTTACATAACTTCATAAAATTTTGAAAAATTTAATTTATACAAACTTGTTCAAAAAACGAATTCCTTTTTTATCGTTTTTGTTATTTTCTTTACTCATACACTTTTCGACTTTTGCTACACATATTGTAGGGGGAGAGTTAGAATTTAATCATATAAGAGGAGATGTTTACCGAATAGGAGTCGTAACCTATTTTGATGCTGTAAATGGAAATCCAGGAGCTATTGATGATACAGCTCTTGTTGGTATTTTTTCAAAAAGGACAAATCAACAAGTTTTGCTTTTGGACATTGCTCGTATCTCAGATGACCCAGTAGAATATACAGACCCCGATTGTGCTATTGGAAATCTTTTGGTGCGTCGTATTTATTATGCACAAGAAATTACACTAAATAGAAGCCTTTTTAATGAACCAGAGGGCTATTATATGGTTTGGGAAAGATGTTGTAGAAATAATGTGATTAGTAATATCATTAATCCTCAAGATGCTGGACTGACTATGTATCTAGAATTTCCTGCTTTGGTAGATAGAAATGGAAGACCATTCATCAATTCTGAACCTGAAATTTTTCCTCCTTTGAGTGATTATGTATGTGTAAATCAACCTTTTTTCTTTGATTTTAGTGGTTCTGACCCAGATGGAGATGAGCTTCGTTATCGTCTGACTGTTCCTATTAATGGATTCAGTACAGCAAATGACCCACGCCCAGACCCACTCTCAGGACCTTATACAACAGTAGAATTTTCCCCTGGAATAAACTTGAATAATATGGTACCAGGGAGTGTCCCTCTTCGGATAGACCAAAATGGAATTATTTCTCTTACAGCTTCACAAACAGGGCTTTATGTATTTGCTATTGCCGTAGATGAATATCGAAATGGAGTGAAAATAGGAGAAGTAAGAAGAGATTATCAGCTTTTGGTAATTGATTGTCCAACAGCGACAAAGCCAAATGTAGCCTTCCAAGCCGATGCAGAACCAACTCGTTATAGAGAAGGAACAACCATTATTCTTGACCCAAATGATCCTAGATGTGGAAATCTTTTCGTTACAGATTCTGACCCAAATACAGTAATTTCTGCTAGGGTAAAACCTATTAATTTTACAGATGGAGATGGAATATTATTGCAAAATGGTGGAAATATTAGTGGAAGAGGCGATGAACTTTCTTTGAATGTTTGTTTTCCTGAATGTCCTCTCAATCCAAATGACCCTACCGAACCGTATATTATGGATTTTATTGTTTTGGATAATAGTTGTGCTGTTCCTCTTTTGGACACTATTCGTGTAAATGTACTTATTCGAAATCCTCCAAATGACCCACCTACTTTCGTTACTGATGCTACTTTTGATGCAGCCACAAATTGCTATATAAAGGAAGTCGTAGTAGGAGAACAACTAACAATAAATACAACAGCCGACGATGTAAATGGCGACCCTCTGAATATTGATGTGAGAGGACTGCCAGCAGGGGCAAGTTTTACGGGTGAAACGCAAGGAACTCCTGTTTTGAATGGGCAAGTCCTTTGGACACCTGATTGTAATACTCTTGCACCCAACGAAACCGAAAAAACCTTTGATGTTAGTTTTACCACAACAGACACAAGAAAGTGTGATAGAACAGAAAGTGTAGAAACTTGTTTGCAAATCAAAGTAGTAAGAGATACTACACAAAATCGTGCACCCGAAATTTCTGCAAATCTTACTTTTGATGCTGCAACAAATCAATATGTCTATGATAGTATTTTTGTAGGAGAAATAATTGATTTTAATACACTTGCTACTGATCCAGATGGAGATAGTCTGACTGTTGAGTTTGTTCCTCAAAATTTTACAACTACTGGAAGAAGTATTACTTATTCGCCTTTACAAGGAATTGGAAGTATAAATTCTGATTTCTTATGGCAAACAACTTGTGAAGATTTGGACAATCCACGCAATCCACAGACTTTTATCATGAACTTTAATGTAGCTGATTATGATGCTTGTGGAAATGCTGATTCGACAGACCAAATACAAGTACGTGTTGTTTTGCTTCCTCGTCCGAATATAAAACCGACCATTCGTGCTTCGCTTGTCTATGATTCGACAATGATGGCATATTGTGATACACTTACTTTGGGAGAACCTTATCGTTTTACACTCACAGGCGATGACCCAAATGGAGATAGCATTCAAATTACAGGAAATGGAATAGGATTTACTTTTGCTGACTATCAAATGCAATTTACACCAGTACAAGGAAGACCAATCTTGACAACTGATTTTGTATGGAATACAAATTGTGATCAAACAAATATTCCTATTGGAGAAGCAATAAATTTGAAATTCAGAGTAAGAGATTTTAATGAGTGTGAAAGTTCATTAGAAGAAGAAATTGATGTAAAATTAGTTGTTCTTCCTCCAGACCCAAATAATACAGCACCAGAAGCAAGACCAGAAATAATAACTTTTGATACTCGTGAACAGGTTTTTGTGGACACCGTTTTTGTAGGTGATGCAATTTCATTTGATGTTTTGGGACTTGATGCTCAAAACGATAGTGTTCTTTTGTATGCACAAGGAGTAGGTTTTGAGCTTTCTGATTTTAATATGAGTTTTCCACAAGTAAGTGGTTTTGCTCCTATTGAAAGTACCTTTGACTGGCAAACATTGTGTGAATATTTAGGAAATGACCCTGTTGCAAACCCTAGAAGAGAATTTTTGATTGATTTTATTATTAAAGATTTTAATGAGTGTCAAGAATCGTTAGGTGATACAGTAAGAGTAAAATTGATTTTATTGTACGAAAGAAATCCAAATCGTTCGCCTGAGCTTTCGGCAGATTTGACTTTTGATGCTGCACAAGATTTATATATTCGTTCAGTTCGTGTAGATGAGTCTGTTCGTTTTGATGTAACAGGAGAAGATGTAGATAATAGTTCGCTTTCTTTAATAGGAAGAGGAATAGGATTTAATTTTGCTGATTTGAATATGAATTTTGAAGATGTATTTGGTTTTCCTAGTCTTATAAGTGAGTTTACGTGGCAGCCTTCGTGTTCGAATCTCGGTTTTCAGAATGCAGATACTTCTTATTTTGCAGAATTTATTGTTACTGATATTGCCAACTGTGATATTATTTATACTGACACAATTAAAGTTCGTTTTGATTTGACTGTCGATCCAAGAAACACACCTCCTACTTTGGAACTTCAAAATGTAGATTCGATTTCTACTTCTAATCCGAATGAATGTGTTGTTCGTATATCGATAGGACAAGAACTAATTATTCCTTCCCTTGCCAATGATGCAGATGGAGATAGGTTGGATTTGTCGGCTCGTGGAGTTGGTTTTATTCTTTCAGATTTGGGAATGCAATACGAAAACAAACAAGGTTTCCCTATTCTTGAAAGTGATTTTTCTTGGACTCCTCAATGTGATATTTTGGGAGGCGAGTTTAGCAAAGAATTTAAAGTCATTTTTACGGCTTCGGATACTACTCGTTGTGGACTTCGTGCTTCTACCCCAAAAACGCTGACAATTATTGTAGAAGATGCTTCTGTAAATCTTGATTTTACACCTGCTAATGTCTTTACTCCGAATAATGACGGAAAAAATGATACTTTCTATATTCCAAATCTTCCAGAAGACGATTGTAATGACCAGTTTCAAGGTGTAGAAATCTATAATCGTTGGGGAACATTACTCTTCGAAAGTAAAGACCGTAATTTTGAATGGGACGGAAAAAATGCTACTTCTGGTCAGTATTATTTCTTAATCAAATACAGAAATAAAACTTACAAAAACTGGCTTACTATTTTGATAGATTAATGTAGCTTACACTTTAGCATTAGAAAAGTAATTTTATAAGAATACCATTTTTATCATTCAAAATGAAGTTAAAAATGGTATTTTTGTTTTGTAGAATGTTTGTTTAAAAAATGAGTTATTTGCAAATAGAAAAAAATGAAAAACACAATTCTTATAATCTTCTCGCTTTTGCTATTATTTTTTAGTGCTTGTAATTCTGACAAGCAAGTAAAAGAAGTTTCTAATCCAGATAGCTTACAGGTAGTTGCTCAAAAAATTACTCAAGACTCTTTAAAAAAAATAATGCAAGAGAGTTTTGAACTAGGCGATACTTCTTTTCGTATCCCAAGCAGCAAACGATTTGATGTAGATAATGTACAAATAGCAAAAGAGTTTTTAGCTATTAATGAAGGTAAAAAAGTTTTTGAAAATCAATTAAATAGAGAGCTTATCTTTATGCCAAAAGAGCATCAAAATGCTGATTTAGTAAGTGCATACAATAATAGACTTTATTACGATAATTTTTGATAGGTTATTCTTGTCTTTACCCTTAAATTATGAATACCACACGCAATTTCCATGACTTGGTCTCTTACCTCTTCTCCCCACAATCGGATTTCATCTAAGACAATTCTAAGTCTTTTTACTCCTGCTATGCTGTGTTCTGCACGTACTCTACGACTAGACTTTTTACTATTTTCAGCCTTGTCCTGCTCCGATAATTCTTTTCCTCTAGGCTTTTTTTTGGGTTGCTCAATAAGGACACCTTTAGGTCTATGACCTTGATAACCAGTATCTTGATGAAGAATAGTTCCCTCAGGAAAGGTAATATCATCTTCTTCTAATAAACGTTTATCGTGTACTTTTCCTGTTTCTGTATCTCCTAAAAAAACTACCTCTTGATGTTTATCTGTAACTAAAGTATTTTTTATAGTGTGCTTTTTTTTTTCCACTATATACTTCTTTTTGAGCTTTGTAATCGGAGGGACGAGGAATTTCACGTTCGCTTCCATCTACCCATAACTCTAAGGCTTTACCTGCTTCTTCAACACGATCTGCAAGTTTTATTGTCCATTCCGATTCATTTCTTGCAGGCAATACATTAATTTTTCTTAAACTTTCTTTTAAAATGGGAAGAAGGCTGTTAATCCATTGATTAACTTTTCCTTGAGAAACATCAAAAGTAAGAGCTAAAGATTCCTGTAAAGGGTTGTTTTTCAAGTAGTAAAGGATAAAAAAAAGTTTCATTTCACTACCTTTTAGTTGTATTTTTGCGTGTTCTCGGAAGGTGGGCTTATTTCTAGCCTTTCCTTTGAGGTCATAATACATATAATGTTTTTCCCAAAGTGGAGAAAAAGTAGCTAATAACTCATCAAACTCTTTGATAGTCAAGCTAGTAAGAGCCATAAAAGGCTTTTCTTTTTTACGTAAGTTAGGTAAATCAATCATAAAGTAAGGATAAAATGACCGCTAATATAATAAAATTTACGTTTTAAAGTCTAATATTTTGATACAAACTATTCATACATCTTTTGATGAACATCGTCCTTTGGTTTTGTCACCTGATATTATTTGGCTTGCCATTACACAAGGAACTTCCATTCATATCAACGAAAATTTTAAGTCTTTAGAGAAAATTATATTCAAAAAAAATAAATCTAAGAAATTGATAATTAGAAATGATAGTTTAGAATATGATGGCAAACACTGGCAAGAACTTGTGACTTCTTTGTCTAATGAAACTACAAAATATACCAATTCAGATTTTTATTCTTTCTTCGTCCCCAAATTTTCTACCACTACTAAAACTCAAACTACAGCTTATCAAGTAACTTTACTTAATTCGTATAAAAAAGCTTTCGAGTATGTTGGAGAGAGTGGTTGTGGGATTCCTTATATTACAATTACAGGAACAAAAGAAGACTGGGAATTGATTTATTCAAGACTAAAAGAGCTAGACAAATTAGGACTAAAATATTGGAGAATAGAATTAGAACCTATCATTCAAGAGTTTATCAATGTTTTTGATGATAAAAAAAATACTGTTTTTTGGAAAGATATTTATAAAAATATACTTTCTTATGGGCATGCGTATAGTTCGGGTTGGATTATAAAATTTTTCCCCTATTTGCCTGCCATAGGTAAAAGAATTGGTATGGATACTGTAAAAATGGATATGAAGTATGAAAAGATTTTTATCAAAAATAAATTTATAGAAGGCAACAAATATCTACTTTCTACCTTATCTACATCTGATTTTCCTTCTAGTATTGTAAAAGTTGATATAACTTGGAACAATCAATTAAAAAATGAAACTAAAAAACTGAATCTTTATGCTGGTTTTTTTGCTATCAAACAATATCCAGATAAGTCTTTAGAGCCTCTTATTTCTTGGGCTGTTTGCGAACAAGAACCAAAATTAGCAGACCACGACCTCAAAAGATACCGTAAAGATTACACAATGCCCCATCAAGACCAAGTTTGGAGTCCTTTTGTAGTAGATAGTATGACTAATTTGGCTATCTATAATCATAGAGAATTTAAGAGAAGCAAAGAAAGTATTGAGTTTGTGAAACAAGAAATTAAAGACCAACTCACAGGAATTGATGTAGCAAAAGATACAGTTTCTTTTATAGTTTTGATTAATGGAAAAGTACACGACATAGAGTTTACAGGCAATAAAAAAACGAAAAAAATAATTGAAGAAACTCTAAAAAGACTTGATAAAGAATGGTTTCCTGCTTTAATAAGTAAGGGGGATTTGCTTTTGATGGATGATTCAGGAAATGGAAATGTGAAAATAAAAGCCAATAGTAAAGTTGTTATTCCATTAGATTAGCTTTTTTTATAAAAGCCGTATCACAATTTAAAGAAATTTATCTTTTTTTGTAACCTTATAAGTCATTTATTCGTAGCTTATAATGTAGAAGTGTGTGTAATGCAAAAACCACATTTTTTTAAATAAATTACTCACTATTAAAATAATCTATCTTCTTTATGAAACTTACAAAATCTACTTATGATTCAGTTATAGCAGGTGTTTGTGGAGGAATTGCAGATGCTTTTGGCTGGGATAGCAATTTGATTCGTATAGCGTTTGTTCTATTTACATTTTTTGGAGTAGGTTCGCCTATTCTTCTTTATCTTATTTTGGCTCTCGTAATGCCTAAAGAATTTTAATATAATCAAATAGAAAAAATAAAGATTTGAATTAGAAATAAAGTAACATAGTTAGGAGTAATTAAATATCTCAAAGCAATAATATATCGCAAGCAAAACACTTTTATAATTCTATTTTGCTTCAAATTCCACTTTTTAACCAATTAAATTGTTAAAGAGTGGAATTTTTTATGGATTTGTTTGTACTTTGAGTTTATTTTTTCAAAAGTTTACTAACTTAGCATATCCATTCTATAATTTATTCTACATTTAGAATTGAAAATTGAATGAAAATATAGAAATACAAAAGAATTTTCTATATAAAGACCTTCTGAATACTTTTAACTTCATTTATATACAGTTTAATTTACTGCCATTTATCCTATATAATGTAATCAAAATCATGAAAAAATATTTTCTCTCTACTCTTTTTAGTTTATTTTTTAGCCTTTTTTTCTTCTGTGCCATATTTTTTCTTACTAGCACAACACTTTTAGCACAACAAGATGCACAGTTTAGCCAGTATATGTTCAATAGTCTTTATTTCAACCCAGCAACAGCAGGAAGTAATGCAGATTATACAACAATGGGAGTTTTTCATAGAAGTCAATGGATAAATTATTCGCCTACTTTTGATGATGGTGGTGCGCCTAGTTCGCAAGTTGGTTTTGTAAGTATGCCTCTCAATCGTATTAATAGTGGAGTAGGGCTTCATTTTGCTAATGACAGAATAGGTCCTTTGAGTAGCACCGAAATTCAGATTTCTTATGCTTATCATTTTAATTTAAAAAATAAAGATCGTATTTCTTTAGGATTTCGTGGAGGAATGTATAATCAACGCATTGATTTTAGTGTATATCGTCCAAATCAAGAAAATGACCCAAGGATTCCAAGTACAGGAGTAGAAAATCAATTTCAACCTGATTTGGCAGTAGGTTTGTATTATCAATCTGTAAAAGGATATTATGTAGGAGTAAGCACAAATCATTTGTTGCAATCTACTTTTGATTATAGCACAGGAGTTGATATTACTTCTTTAAAGCCTCATGTTTATTTGATGGGTGGAAGTAGTTTTGATGTTTCTCCTTCTCTTATGTTACAACCTTCAGCAATTTTGAAGTTTACCTCGGGAGCTTTATCGTATGAAGGGAGTATCCTATTAAATTATGATGAAACTTATTTTGGAGGTATTTCGGCAAGAGCTTCGAATGCACTTGATGCAGGAATTTTGATTTTGGGTGTAAATATGTTGGAAAACAAAGACCTCAGAATTACTTATTCATTAGACTTGGTAACCAGTGGAAGAGATGCCAAACAACCTACTTCGCATGAAATATCAATTGGATATCGCCTTCCTTCTCCAAAACCTAAGGTACTTCCTACAATACGAACGCCTCGTTTTCGTTTCTAATAGTGTATAAGTAGTTAAGTAAACTGCCCAAAAAGAATACTCAAAATATATTGTAAAATTATTTTACAGAAAAATAAGACTTTTGACCAAATAATATTTTGAGAAAAGCTATTTTTGCGCTAGAATTCACTTTTTTGATAAAACACATAAAAAAAGTTGCTTGGATTCGACGAATACACAAAAAAATTCGATAAATTTGATAAATATTTCGGTAAAACTATACTAATCTCTAAAAAATGTAGTTATTAGTATAACAGTAACAAAGAATGGTAGTATCTAAACTGGACTATTAACCAATCAAATTAATTTGAAAATTAATATCTAAACGATTGGGCAGACAATAAATAGACTAATTGTGGCATTATTATTTTATGTTTACCATAATAAGACAAACTAGAAATTAATCTGATCAAAAATCTGATTTAAAAATTTACTCTCAAGTATTTAAGACATACTACTTAATTTTTAAGAAACTCATAACAAAACAAATCTATACACTGCTTATTCACATTTTAAAAAATGATAGTTTAAAAATAGATGCGTTCTTGACCTTTATAACAAGAAAACCGAACATGACTACGAACATGATACAAAAAATCCTTACAACTCGTACAATTTGGGCTGTCCTTTTAGGTGTAACTGCTGCCCTTTTTCTTCAAAGCTGTGGTGGTGGAAGCAATTTAGCCAAACTACAAGAAAGTGGAGAACTTACAGGAGCTTTAGGGCGTGAAGGCTGGAGACAAGAAGTGCCTTATGGAATGATTGTCGTTCCTGCTGGTACATTTCACATGGGACAAGCAGACCAAGACATCCTTTCTTCAAAAATCAATATGAACCGTCAGATTACGATTGGTGGTTTTTATATGGATCAAACAGAAATTACAAACAACGAATATCGTCAGTTTATTGATGAAATGACTGAAAACCCAGATTCAGTAGATGGCGAAATTTTGTCAGAAGAAGAAATTAAAGAACGCTTTTATCCTGATACTACCGTTTGGATGACAAACTTTACGCATCACTACGGCGATCCAATGACTGAAAATTATTATGCTCACCCTGCTTATGATGATTATCCTGTGGTAGGTGTAAGCTGGTTTGCTTCTAAAGCATTTTGTGGTTGGAGAACTAAGTTTATGAATGAGGCTAGAGAATCTGCTGGTAAATTCCCAGTTCCTATGTTCCGTTTGCCTTCAGAAGCTGAATGGGAATATGCTTCTCGTGGTGGTCGTGATGTTGCAAAATACCCTTGGGGTGGTCCTTATACAAGAAATGCTAAAGGTTGTGCGCTTGCCAACTTCAAACCAGGGCGTGGTAACTATTATGATGATGGTTTCCAATATACAAACCCAGTAGGTGCATATTTCCCTAATGATTTTGGTCTTTATGACATGGCTGGAAACGTTTCTGAATGGTGTAACGATGCGTATGCGCCTAATGCAATGCCACTTATTTGGGATTTGAATCCTACTTTTATTGATGATAGTGAGCCTCGTAAATTGGTTCGTGGTGGTTCTTGGAAAGATATTGCTTTCTTTATAGAAACAGGTACTCGTAACTATCAATACCAAGATTCAGTAACTGCTTATACAGGTTTCCGTTGTGTAATGACTTATTTAGGTCGTTCTTCTGGAATGGAATTCTAAAAAAATAAATAGTAATAATTTGATTTGTCAGATTATATAACTACTAAAAAACTTATCTTTTTTACTAAAACTCAATTTATATGGTGTTTTTTGAAAGATGAGTTTTTTTTATACAAAACAGTTTGTAATCTTATCGATAATAAACGACCATTAATTTGTTTGATATATATATTGGACGAAAGGGGAGTTCATTCCAAAAAAAAAATAGAAATTAGCTATGATATTTGTGATAGAAGATAATATCTTTTTAAAAGTAAAAAGCTAATATAAAATTTACGAATGGTTTTTATAAAATAATTGTATTTTTTGTGTAAAACACTTGTATAATCTATTTTTTTATTAGAAATTTATGATTCAGTTATGTATCTGTTTAGATTTTGTCTAAGAATAGTTTTTAAAGCAAAATGGGGTTCTATTTATTTTGAAAGAAAGAGAAATGAACCTAATCAACTTAAATCAATTCTAATAAGGTACAAACTCTGAGTTATATCAGCTTAAATATTTATTTTTCAAACTCTTTTATTTGTAATGGAGGATAAATATCTATTTGAATGTTGAATATTTGTTGATTATACTTATGAATCATTCTAAATTATTCAATTTAAGCCTATTTTTTTTGCAAAATCTTTGGAACATTCCAAATAAATGACTTATTTAGGCTATTCAAATTGAGAAATAAGAGGTTTTAATAACTTATTACCAATAAATTTAGTATTAAAGTATTATTAAACTCTTGTCTATCAATAATTTGAGTAACTAATAAAATACATACAATAGAAATAGCTTTCCATAACACTATTTTAGAATTACCAAACAGTAATGAAAATTATAGGAAGGTTATAATAAATATGAAGAAAAATCTTTTTTATATAAATCTATTTATGTATATTTAATCCATTGAAATTTTAACTTCTTTTTAATAAATCAACTCTCAACTCTAACAATCGTTTGAACTATGGCTCAAGAAACAGGACTTCAACGTTTTTATCGTACAATAATTCCTAAGGCAACCAGTGTAGGTGCTGCCGTTGTAGTATTAGGTGCTTTATTTAAAATCATGCACTGGCCGGGTGCAAGTTTCATGCTTATCGTCGGTCTTTCAACAGAAGCAGTTATCTTCTTATTTGGTCTTTTTGAGCCAGCTCAACCACCAAATCCTCACTATGAGTGGGAACGTGTGTATCCAGGCTTAGTAGATGCAAATGTAAAAGCTGTTGTAGCTAAGAAAGATGATCCAAACAAAGACGTTGCTCTTATGGCTGGTCTTGACAAAATGTTAGGAGAAGCTAATCTTTCTGCTGATTCATTCAAGCGTTTCGGACAAGGCATTCAGTCTTTGAACGATACAGCTACTCGTATGAAAAGTATTACAGAAGCAGTAAATTCTACAAATGACTATTCTAATAACTTAAAGCAGGCTTCTAAGTCGCTTACAAGTCTTAATTCTGCTTATTCTTCTACTGTATCTGCAATGGGCGAAATGTCTAATGCTGCTAAAGATGCGAAAGAATATCACGTTCAAGTACAAGCAATCACTAAAAACCTTGCTGGGTTGAATGCTGTATATGAAATGGAATTGAAAGATGCTAACAGTCACTTGAAAGCAATGAACAAATTCTATAGCAATCTTACTCAAGCTATGGAAAGTATGGCAGATGCAAGCAAAGAATCTCAAGTATTCAAAGAGCAAATGTCTAAATTGACGACTAATATCACTACCCTTAATAAGGTATATGGCAATATGCTTACTGCAATGAAAGGCTAATTTTAGTTCTGTATATAAAAATACAACTGAAATTCTATTTCATTCTTTAAATTTTAAATAATTATTAACCAAAAACCATAAAAAAGTATGGCAGGTGGAGGACAAGAAACCCCAAGGCAACGGATGATTGGTATGATGTACCTAGTACTGACTGCCCTTCTCGCCTTGCAGGTTCAAAATGAAGTACTTGAAAAATTCTATTTTATAGATGATAGTCTTCAAAGTGCTAAAGAAGTTGGTAGAAGTACCAATGAGAAAATTATAAAATCTATGGATGACCAGATTACGGAAGCTGGAAATAATCCAAGAGATAGAGCTATCTACAAGAAAGCTCAAGATATCCAAGCTGAAACAGGTAAAATGATCACTTATATCACAAAAATACGTGAGCGTATTATTACCGAAATGGGTGCAATGGATCCTGAAACAGGAGCTTATCCAATGGGTGATAAATATGATGACATTAATCGTATTATGCTTGGTCTTAATGAGGATTTAGAATCTGGAGAAGCTGCAAAACTTCAAACAGAGCTAAATGCTTATGTGAATAAGATTATTGCTATTGATGATAGCTTAGGAGGTGTATTGGAAAATAAAAAGCTAGTTCCTCTAGCTCCTGAAAAAGGTGATGTAGAACGCTACAAGGCATCTAAATATGACGGAATGGAATGGGAACATATTAATTTCCAAAATACTCCAATGGTTGCATCTCTTGCTGTACTTTCTCAAATGGAAAATGATGTAGTAAAAGTAGAAACAACTGCTATTGATGCTATGCGTGGTCGTATTGGAGAGTTCCAAATTAAATTTGATCAAGTGGTTGCTATGGCTTCTGCTGAATCAAATGTAGTTGCAGCAGGAACTAAATACAAAGCAAAGCTATTTATATCAGCAACATCTAGTACTATAAAACCAAAGATGACAGCTACTACAGGTGGTGTACGTCCAGAATCTAATGGTGTTGGTATTGTAGAGTTTACTGCCTCAGGTGGTACTACAGAAGGAGCTAAGAAAACATGGAAAGGCTCTATTACCATTAAAAACTCTGCTGGACAAGATACTACACTTACTACAGACCCTATTGAATATACAGTAGTTTCTCCAGTAATTGAAATTGAATCTGGTACTGTAAACTCACTCTACTTAAAGTGTGGTAATGAACTGAAAGTAAAAGTTCCTGCACTTGGTGTAGAATACAAGCCATCTTTCTCTGCAACTGGTGGGCAAGCTATATCAGGAGGTGGAAGTAAAGTAACTCTTGTTCCGACCTCTGCTAGTATGGCTCTTACTGTTTCTAGTGGAGGAAATACTATTGGTACTAAGAAATTTAGTGTAAAACTTGTTCCTAAGCCCACTGTCAAAGCAAGAGGTTTGAACTTAAAACAAGGAGGTGCATGTCCTCGTAGTGTTACATTAGATGCTATTCCAGATGCTAGTTTTAAAGATCAATTACCTAAGGATGCTCGTTATCGTGTAGCAGGATTTACTGTTACTCTTGCGAGAGGAAAACGTGTAATTGGTACTACAAAAGCAAATGGTCCTACTGCTAATATTTCTGATTTAGGTGGTAAAGCTAAACCAGGAGATCGCTTAGTTATTGAATTAGGTGGTGTTCAACGTATGAACTTTAAAAATCAAGTAGAAAATGTAAGTATGGGACAAGAAATTATTACTTATTCTATTAACTAATAAGTCGTAGAGAGTTATATATTTCTTTCATATATAGAAAAACAGAACATCAAAAGTGTTCTGTTTTTTTTGTGGTTATGTATTTGAGCATTGATTATTCAAACTATTTTTGATTAAATTGTACATTATATTCACTTTCATTCAATTACTCAAAATATTATTTCATGATTCGTTCTACTTTAGTTATACTTAGTTTATTGATTTACTTTTCTTGTAACTCATTTAACTTACTGGCTCAAACAAATACCAATACTATGCAAACTCAAACTTTAGAAAATACAGAAAAACAAATAAATTCTCAATTAGAAAAAAATACACCTTCTCTTATTGATTTATATACTTATCTTCATCAAAATCCAGAGTTATCAGAACAAGAAGAAGAAACATCAAAAAAAATGGCTTCTGAACTTAGAAAGTTAGGTTATGAAGTAACTGAAAAGTTTGGAGATTATGGAGTAGTAGGAGTTTTGAAAAATGGAAAGGGAAAAACTATCCTTATTCGTGCAGATATGGATGCTTTACCAGTAGAAGAAAAAACAGGTTTGCCTTATGCGAGTACAATGAAAAGAACAGACAAAGATGGAAATGAAGTATCAGCCATGCATGCCTGTGGACACGATATGCACATGACTGTTTTGGTAGGAGTAGCGCAAACTATGGCAAACTTAAAAGATACGTGGAAAGGAACATTGATTTTGGTAGCACAGCCAGCCGAAGAAGTTGGAAGTGGTGCAAAAGCAATGGTAGAAGCAGAGTTATATAAGAAATTTGGAACACCTAATTATGCACTTGCTCTGCACACAAATGCAAATCTACCTCACGGGACGATTGGGTATTGTAAAAATGCAGCACTTGCTAATGTAGATATGGTAAATATTACTGTTTTTGGAGAAGGGGGACACGGTGCATATCCACATACAACAAAAGACCCCATCGTTTTGGCTTCTCAAATGATACTTGGTTTTCAGACGATTGTAAGTAGAGAAACTTCGCCTACTGATGCAGCCGTCGTAACGGTCGGTTCTTTTCATGCAGGGACAAAACACAATATTATTTCAGACCGTGCAGAATTACAGCTAACCCTTCGCTCTTATAATGATAAAGTCAGAAATCATACTTTAGAAGCGATTGAAAGAATGGCAAAAGGCTATGCGATGGCAGCAGGAGTAGAAAAAATGCCTATTATAGAAATTGATGGAAATCCAACACCTGCAACAATCAATGACCCAAAACTAACAGAAAAAGTAGCAAACTCTGCTAAGAAAATTTTAGGAGAAGAAAATGTAGTGGAAGTAGATCCAGTAATGGGAGGAGAAGATTTTAGTCGTTTTGGTCGTACTGCTGAAAATGTGCCAATTAGTTTGTTTTGGTTGGGAGTGGTAGAACCTGAAAAAATTGAGGAAAGCAAAAAAACAGGAAAGCCTTTGCCTTCTTTGCACTCTCCTTTTTATGCACCAGTTCCGAAACCTTCTATTCAAACAGGTGTGAAAGTAATGGTACAGTCTGCTTTAGATTTGTTCTCAGAAGAATAAAAATGTTGTAGTTATTAAAAATTTGTTCATTTATACTACATTTATTTAATTTTACGTTAAACACTATCTTATTGGTAGTGTTTATTTTTTTTGTGTTATTTTCGAACTTTCCCTTTTTTATTATTTATGCTCCTTCAACATCTAGGTAGAATTTCAGTTGGCGATTCAGGTCCTATTTATCAAGAAACTGTTTTAGGTCGTTTGCCTGTCGAACCCTTCAATACAGCTAGTAATTTGATATTTCTATTTGTTATTATTTATTGGACAATCAAAATTTATCCAAACTTTCGTAAGTATCGTTTTATGACCTATGTAATTATTACTTTATCTATTGGATATATTGGAGGTACGATTTATCATGCGACACGCAGCCATGAAGTATGGCTATTGATGGACTGGGTACCTATTTTTATTTTGAGTGTGAGTGGAGTCGTTTATTTTTTTAGAAAGCTAGGTGTTCATTGGCTTATTATGGTTGTGCTTGTATTATTTCCTTTTTTGTTGATGTTTATGTTAAAATCAATGGATTTTATTCCTCGTTCGATGCGTAATTTGATAGAATATACTTCTTTAGCTCTTGTTATTTTACTTCCTATTTTTTCTTATCTACGAAAAACGAATTGGCTTTTTAAAGGACGAATTTTGATAGGATTGTTACTTTTTTGTATAGCTATTTTCTTTCGGACGATGGATAATACAGAAATGTCTAATGATTTTTTTCCAATGGGAACACATTTTTTATGGCATACCTTTGGGGCTTTGGCTGTTCATGCAGTGATTAGTTATTTGTATTTGGTAAAGAAAATTGTTGATAATCCTTATGTAGCAATAAAGAATTAAACGAAGGAAAAAATCTGTTATTTAATTCGTAAATTTAGAGTAGATTTATTTTTCATCCTAAAGAATTTCAATTATGTCGACAAAAGAAAAATACTTAAATCCTTTTACTGATTTCAATACTGCTGAAAGTGCCAAATTCAATAAAAAAGAAAGAATAGCTTATGAGGATAGTTTAAAAACGTACAGAGATATTAAAAATGTAGTGGATACAGCAAAAGAGGAAGGTAAAGAGGAGGGAAAAGAAATTGGCAAAGAAATCGGAAAGGAAGAAAGAAATATAGAAATTGCGACAAAACTAATCTTAAAAGGTTTGGATTTAGAAGAAATTGTGGATATTACTGAACTTTCTATTCAAAAGCTAAAAGAAATAGCCAACTCCCTCAAAAAATAGCACAAAAAAACGGTTTCAATTACTTCTACTTGAAACCGTTTTTAACTAATCAAATTTGATTTTTAGTTACTTTTTAGGAAGCGTTTTGAATCCCATATTATAAAGTGTAAAAGCAAAAACATCAGCATTTTCTTCAATGATTTTGCTAGTTGGTTTGCCTGCGCCATGACCTGCATCGGTTTCAATACGAATCATAACAGGGTTATTTCCTTGGTGTTTGTCTTGCAATTCAGCAGCAAATTTAAAGGAGTGAGCAGGAACAACTCTATCGTCATGGTCGCCAGTAATAACAAGTGTTGCAGGATAAGAAACACCTTCTTTCACATTATGAACAGGAGAATATCCTTTCAAATACTCAAACATTTCTTTGTTATCCTCTGCCGTTCCGTAATCATACGCCCAACCTGCGCCAGCCGTAAAGGTGTGATAACGAAGCATATCCAAAACACCAACAGCAGGAATAGCTACTTTCATAAGCTCTGGACGTTGAGTCATAACTGCACCTACCAAAAGTCCACCATTCGAACCTCCTTTTACAGCTAAATACTCACTAGAAGTATAGTTTTCTTTGATTAAGAACTCAGCAGCAGCAATAAAATCATCAAAAACATTTTGTTTTTTCAACTGTGTTCCTGCGTCGTGCCATTCTTTTCCATACTCTCCTCCACCTCTAAGGTTTGCAACAGCATAAACGCCTCCTTGCTCCAACCAAACCGAATTTACAACACTAAAACTAGGCGTAAGACTAACATCAAAACCACCATAACCATATAAAATAGTTGGATTTTTACCGTTTAGTTCTGTTCCTTTTTTATAGGTAATAATCATTGGAATTTTAGTTCCATCTTTTGAATTATAAAAAACTTGTTTTGATTCGTAATTTTCTGAATTAAAATCAATAGCAGGTTTCCAGTACGATTCATACTCTCCTGTTTCTGCATCAAATTTATAAATGCTGCTCGGTGTATTATAATTGGTAAAAGAAAAATACATTTCTTTATCCTCCTTTTTTCCACCAAAACCACCAGCACTTCCTACCCCTGGTAATTTTATTTCTCTGATTTCCTTTCCATCCATATCATACTGAATCACTTTAGAAATGGCATCTACCATATATTCAGCAAACAAATATCCACCACCCGAAGAAGCACTCAAAACATTTTCAGTATGAGGAATTACATCTTTCCAGTTTTCAGGAGTTGGTTTTGAAGCATCTGTCATAACTACTTTTTTATTTGGCGCATCTAAGTTTGTAACTAGATAAAGTTTTGAGCCTTCATTATCCATTACATACGTATCGCTATCTTCATTATCAACAATGGTAACAAGTGGAGAATTATTTTTAGATAAATCCTTCATAAAAAGTTTATTTCCAGAAGTAGAATTACTAGCCGAAATCAATAGATAATTTTCGTCTTCTGTCAAATATCCACCTACGTACCTGTGTTTTTGTTCGGCTGTTGCTCCATAAATTACTTTATCTTCACTTTGAGGAGTTCCTACTTTGTGAAAATAGAGTTTGTGTTGGTCTGTTTTGGCTGAAAGTTCGCTTCCTTCTGGCTTGTCGTAACTAGAATAATAAAAACCGTCATTTCCCTTCCAACTTACACCACTAAATTTTATATTTTTGAGTGTGTCTTCAATCGCTTCTTTGCTTTCTGTATCAATGACAATTACTTTTCGCCAATCGCTTCCACCTTCTGAAATTTGATAGGCTGCACGAGAACCATCTTTCGAAAAATTAAGTCCTGCCATCGAAACAGTTCCATCTTCTGAAAATGTATTTGGGTCTAAGAATACATTGTCGGTTTCTTCGCCTTCTTTTTTTCTATAAACAACATATTGATTTTGCAATCCATCATTTTTATAAAAATAAGTATAATCTCCTTCTTTAAAAGGACTAGATATTTTCTCATAATTCCATACTTTCTCTAGTTTGCTTTTCAATTCTTCACGATACGGAATTGTTTTGAGATAATCGAAAGTAACTTTATTTTGAGCTTTTACCCAGTTTTCTGTTTCTGCACTTCGGTCATCTTCTAACCAACGATATGGGTCTTTTACACTTGTTTCGAAATAGGTATCTTCAACTGTTCCTTTTTTTGTTTCGGGATATTCAAAAGTAACAGGAGTTTCTTCTTCTGCATTTGCTTTTTTTTCTGTTCCACAAGCTGAAAGTAAAGTTGCAGCAATGGATAAAGGTAAAATGAGTTTTTTCATTGAGTGTGTCTGTTTATTTTATAAAAGGTATAAATTTTATAATCTGTTTGATAATATACAGAATAATTACAGATTGATTTTTGTAAAAATAGTTAATTAAAAACGTAATTATAAAACCCTAAGTGTCTCTGAAGACCCTTAGGGTTTAAGTACAATAAAATTTGATAATCCTTTATTTTGAAGTAATTTTGATTTTAAAATCAAACAGAAAATAAGTTGTATAAAAAATTTCTCTCTCAAACAGCCATCTACGGACTTACTGGAATAATTGGTCGCTTACTAAATTATTTGCTAACTCCTTTTCATACAGATATTTTTTTACCTGATGAATATGGAGGTGTTTCTGTTTTTTATGCGTATGCTGCACTTCTGAATGTGATTTATACACATGGAATGGAAACGACTTATTTTCGTTTTATAACTAAAAATGATGAGAAAGAAACAGAGAATGAAAATAATCCATCAGCTAAAAATGGAACACCTTATAATCTTTCTTTGAATTCTGTTTTGTTTACTTCGCTTGTTTTGAGCAGTTTGATGTGGACTTTTGCCCAACCGATTGCTACCTTTTTAGAATATCCCAACAATGCTCAATTTGTAAAATGGTTTGCTTGTATTATTGCCATTGATGCTGTGGTAGCCATTCCTTATGCACGGCTTAGAGCAGAAGGAAAGGCAATAAAATTCGCCTCTCTTCGAATGACTGTTATTGTTCTGACCGTTTTTCTAAACTTTTTCTTTCTCTATTTTTGCAAACATAGCGCAGAAGGAACGCAGTTTTTATTTTTTCAAGAGTATGCAAAACTGATTTATGACCCAAAAATTGGTTTGGGATATGTTTTCTTAGCTAACTTAATTGCAAACTCTTCTGTAATTCCACTACTTTGGAAAGAATTTAAAGACTTTAGTTTTGCTTTTAATTGGAAAAAAGAATGGCAGAGTTTTAAGCCTATGCTTTTATATGCCTATCCTTTGATTTTTGCAGGTATTGCTGCCTCAATAAATGAAGTAATGGATAGAAGTTTATTACAAAAATGGCTTCCTGATAATTTTTATCCAAATAAATCTCCAATGGATGCTGTCGGAATTTATTCGGCGTGTTACAAACTTTCTATTTTTATTACTTTGGCTGTTCAAGCCTTTAAATATGGTGCAGAACCGTTTTTCTTCTCACAGGCTAGTCAGAAAGATTCACCAAAAACGTTTGCCACAATTACTCATTTTTTTACGATTGTTTGTGTTTTGATGATGCTTGGTGTGAGTTTGAATATGGAATGGATAGCGAATATTTTTATTCGAAATAAGGAATATCACGAAGGACTTTTTATTGTTCCAATTTTGCTTTTGGCAAATATTTGTTTGGGATTGTATTATAATTTTTCAGTTTGGTTCAAAGTTTCTGACCGAACCCATTTTGGACTTTGGATAAGCCTTGCAGGTGCAATAATTACGATTAGCTTCAATTTTATTTTGATTCCTTTTTATGGTTATTTTGGAAGTGCGATTGCGACACTTTCTTGTTATTTTTTGATGGCAGCTTTGTGTTATCTTTTGGGTAGAAAATATCAACCGATTCCTTATCCAATTCTGAAAATGATTTTGTATTTAGGAATTTCTACAACACTTATTTTTATTTGTTTGAATATAGAATGGACAGGCTTTTGGCAAAAACATTTGATTCAAAATGGATTGCTAGTTTTGTTTTTAGTGGTTACTATTTTGGTAGAATATCGAACTTTTAGGAAATTGAAGAAGTAATTTTTTAGGTTACTCGTGTCTTCACGAGCAATTTTTACAAAAAAAACAAAAAAAGAAACTTTTTCAAACTCAAATCCGTTATAATAGCGTACTTTAAATTTACACCTTTCTCATTACTTGCAAAAAAATACCTTTTCTAATCGCTGACAGTTTTCGTTTAAGTACAGGAAACTTGAGATATAGAAAGGGTATTTTTTTTGTCTAAATTTTTGCGTAGCTTTTTGGTTTAATTGATTAATTAAGTAAACTAAATCAGACTACAATGAAATTACATTTTTGCACATTCGTTTTTTTATTATCCTGCACTACTTTTTTTCTGTTTAGCTCCTCACTTTTTGCTCAAATAGATAGTACAGAAAATAGAATCAAAACAAAGAAAATTAAAGAAAAAAAATCTACGCATCTGTGGGGAATAAATCCTTTTATTACTGTTGAACCTTTTTATGAAAAAGGCGAGTTTGACATCAATATTTTGCCTATTGTCTATCAAACCTCATTTTCAAAGCGAGTAGATTTTAGAATAAATCCAATTCTTAATTTGGGAATACGCCAAGATTTTAATGAGTTTAGCCATATCGGTTTTGAAGCTGCTTTGCCTATTTTTATTTTAAAAAAAGAAGAACGTTATCTTCCTTCAAAAGGCTTTTTTGTAGCTCCTGTTTTTAGTCTTACAAATTCACCCTCACAATCAAAAATGAATTATGGATATTGGGGAGAAGTTGGTTATAATTTATTAATTGATGAAAAATTTGGGCTTTCATTTAGCTTACAATACGGCAAAACTCAATTTGTGTATAAAGTAGGAGAAAATGAAACGACAAATCATTTTGGTGTCAAAATAATTTTTGGAAAATGGTATTAAGAAAAATAATCCTCAACGACGCTGCCAAGCTCGTTAACGGTTGTATGGAAATAGTATTTCAAAAAAAATAAAAATTTTTGTGTGGAATTTTGTGAAGTCGTGCATCTACTTACCAAACAAACAAATTTACCTCACTCTAATTTTTATAATTATGGAATCTCTTAGAAAATCTCTAAAAAAATCATTATTAAATTTTTCATCTCTCTCAAAAGTTGCTTTAGTAGCCAGCTCTACTTTATTTTTTGTGGCTTGTGCTTCTAAAAAAGAATTTACAGAACAGGACTCTATGGGTATGACAGAAGTTGCAACTGAACAAGACCACAGAGTAGCTTCTTCTACTAACAGAATAAGCAGAAATCAAGACAAAAAAGACTCAAAGAATAATGCAAACTATGACTATGCTGCCTCAGAAGAAGAATATTATTCAGTTGATGACCAAATTTCTCAAAACACAGAAGAATACCAAAAACAGATAGAAAATAAATTTATTCAATCTCTTAAAGAGCCTCTATCTACTTTTTCGATTGATGTTGATAATGCTTCTTATTCAAATGCTCGTCGTTTTATTCAGTCTGGGCAACTTCCCAACCCTGATGCTGTTCGTATTGAAGAGTTTATAAATTATTTTGATTACGATTATAAGAAACCAACAGGAAAACATCCTTTTTCAGTCAGTACAGAAATTTCTACTGCACCTTGGAATGAAAAGCATAAACTGGTTCACGTAGGAATACAAGGAAAAGATTTGGATTATGATAATCTTGCGCCTTCAAATCTTGTTTTTTTGATTGATGCTTCGGGTTCGATGGAAGCTCAAAATAAATTACCTCTTCTTCGTTCTTCGCTCAAACTTCTTCTAACTCAACTTTCTAGCAAAGACCGTATTGCGATTGTAGCTTATGCAGGTGCAGCAGGTTTGGTTTTGGAATCTACTCCAGCGACAGAAACAGACAAAATCATAAAGGCACTAGATGCAGTTTCTTCTGGTGGAAGTACAGCAGGAGGAGCAGGAATACAACTTGCTTATTCTTTAGCTAAGGATAATTTGATAAAAGAAGGAAACAACCGAGTTATTTTGTGTACCGATGGCGATTTTAATGTAGGTGTAAATTCTGCAAAAGATTTAGTAACGATGATTGAAACTAAACGTAATGACGGAATTTATTTGACACTTTGTGGTTTTGGAATGGGAAATTACAAAGACCACCAAATGGAAGAGTTGAGTAATGCAGGAAATGGAAATTATTTTTATATCGATAATATTCAAGAAGCAAAAAAGGTTTTTGTAACACAGATGAGAGCTACACTTTTTACGATTGCAAAAGATGTCAAGATTCAGATTGAGTTTAACCCTGCAAAAGTAGCAGCCTATCGTTTGATTGGTTACGAAAATAGAATGCTTGCAAAAGAAGATTTTAATGATGACAAAAAAGATGCTGGTGAACTTGGTGCAGGACATACTGTAACGGCATTGTATGAAATTATTCCAGTGGGTGTAAAAAGTGAGTTTTTTCCTTCGGTAGATGATTTGCGTTATCAAAAAGAGGATAGCAAAATTAAAGAGTCTTATACAGCAGCAGCTTCTTCTGATGAATTATTGAATTTAAAACTGCGTTATAAAAAACCTGATGAAAATACCAGTAATTTAATTGTAAGCCCTTTAAAAGATGAGAATATCAAGCTAGAAAAAACATCTGATAACTTCCGTTTTTCGGCTGCCGTAGCAGAATTTGGAATGATTTTGAGAAATTCAGAATTTAAGTCGAATGCAAGTTACAATCAAGTTATTAGTCTTGCTAAAGCTGCAAAAGGAAAAGATACAGAAGGCTACCGTTTGGAGTTTTTGAAATTGGTAGAAAGCTGTCAGCTTATGTCTAAATAATAGGGGCTAAGTAAGATATTTTTGTTGGTTTCGCTACACTAAAACACCAATAAAGGCAGAATAAAAAAAGACAAAATGCACTTATGAAAAACTAAAATAATTCCAAATTTATCTATTTATCCAAAAGCTATTTCTAATTTATTAGAAATGGCTTTTTTATTTTTAAAATTGTATTCCCTAGTTGTAAAGTTTGCAAAATATTATAGATTCTCTTCAATAATTTTATCTATCAAACTTTCCATATATTCCTTCGACTTTTTCAAATCTAAATTGGTATTATCTCTTATAAACTTAACAGCATCTACTCTACGCCCTTTTTTTATAAGTTTAATAGCCTTTTTTTCTATTTCTTTCATTTTCTTAGTGTTTTTTATTTCAAGATAATAAATTTCCCTCTAATTGTCTGATACTTTAAAATGTCTTTTAATTTGACCTAATAGCAATAATCCTAGTTTTATGAAGGGCAGATAAACTAGGATAGCTAACTGATAATCAATGAGCATAATTCCAATGTTTATGTAAAAAAAACCTTCTAAACATATTTCATATACGAATAGAAGGCTAAGATAAAACACTATTTTTAATTTATTCTTTTACAAAACGGATGGACTGTGTATTTCCTGTAGTAGTTATTTTTAGAATATACAATCCTTTTGGCAAATTTCGAATGTTTAATTGTTGTTGATTTGCCCAACTACGAAGTAATTGTCCTTTAGTATCAATCAACTCTATTGAAACAATAGGAGTTACCGTTTTCAGATTTATTTGATTTGTCGCAGGATTTGGATAAATAGTTATTTGATTTGAAATACTATTATCTTTTATAGCTATTTTACCCATTGGTGTATGATGATCATCATGTGGATCTATTGTAATAGGATTACATCTGCCCTCACCAAATTCACAGAACTCATAAGCTCCCATATCTATGATATTATCTAAAAGTCTAAGATTAACTCCTCCTAAATCTTTCTCATTTCTATATGAGTATAAATTATAACCTGCATTGATAACAGGAGAAGAGCCTTGAACTCTCAAATTAATAGCAGATAAAGAAGGGTTTACAAACTGTGGGTTTTGTGCAAAAATGGTTTGGGTATTAACTTTAATCCTGTTAATAATTGGGTGTGGATTAAGAAGACTAACAGCAGAGTTTGTAGATTGTCCGTTAGAATTAGCATTAGTCATTTCTAAAAGACTATTTTCTACTTCTACATGCATTCCTTCATCCAATTCTATCCATTTACCTGCTGCATTTATGTTATCCCATGAGATACAATTATCTAAAAATAGAACAGGATGTTGTTGCCAGTCTGCAAGTTCTTGGTCTTTGTCATATAATGAAAATGCTCTCTTACGATTATTTTTGTAAAAAGTACAGTTACGAAATGTATTTTGGCAAGAATTAAATCCAGTAGATATTCTACTTAAATTAGAAAAATTAGCAGTCATAACGGCATCATTATTATAAAAAATACTATTATTGACCCTTGTGTGAATAATTCGTGAGTTATGACCACTAATTACTAAAGCTCCCCCTGTAGTTCCTTTCAAAGTTGTATTCTTGAGGTTATAAAACATACAATCACGGATACTAATCGAAATTCCACCACCTAATGCTGCATTTATCAAATCATATATATTTATTCCAGAACTAGAATCATAAAATCTACAATTACGAAATGATGGGTTTAGCATGTACAACCCATTAGAAATTCTTTTTTTAAGCTTAAAACAAGCAGAATTAAAGTTTTTGAACTCACAATTTGTAAATTGAGGAGTTATATAACTATTTACCCCACTTGTTATTAAAAAACCATGTTCTCCTCTATTATTTAATGCTCCTGCCCCTTCAAAAATACAGTCTCTAAACCTAATACCAATGATATTATTAAGAGGTAAAGTATTTATGTTAACTTCTACACAGTTTATTCCTTTAATATTAATGCCATCTAATGTAGTTATTCCTAAATTACTAGTACTGTTTAGAGAGTTGTTAATTAATATAATTGGATTGATAGCACCTATCCTATTACGTGTGAGAGTTGTAGGAAAAGTACGTATGTTTCTTAAAGCCTCAATAAGAAAAACAGAAATACCTCTAGTTGCACTAGGATAACCTCCATAAATATCCACGCCATCTTTTAATCTGTAAGAAATAGCAGGAGCATTGTAATTTCCTTCTGCTACTCTGATGATATCCCCAAAGTTTGAAGTATTGATAGCAACTTGAAGGTCTATAAAAGCATTAGTCCAACTGCTGCCATTAGAACTCCCAGTAGCTGCTTTATCTACATAGATAGTTGCTGAGTATAAGGGAGATAAAGTAAAAAATAACCCTAGAAAAAGTAAGCTTTTTAATCGTAGTTTTGAATAATTCATAATAAAATAAATAATTTAAAGTGATACATAAATGTTATTATTTAAAGATTGTGCAAAACTAACATTGTACTGACTAGAGAAAAAATGATTTTTCATAAACAGCTAGTTTTATTTCATAAATGGTAAAGACATAAAATTTTATGGACATTCATTATTTTCTAAATTACCCAAAACAAAAAACTTCGCTTTTTCTTACTATTTTTGTAATGTAACTGACAATAACCATTTTCAAACCCAAAGAATACAACACAAAAATAAAACAGACTATAAAAATGAGTACCAATCCTCCAGTTCAAGCCCCTTATATTTCCAAAAACAAACTGCGTGTCGTTACGGCAGCAGCTCTTTTTGATGGACACGATGCAGCTATAAATATAATGCGCCGAATTATTCAATCTTCGGGTGCAGAAGTGATTCATTTAGGACACAACCGTTCGGTAGAAGAAATTGTAAATTGTGCCATTCAAGAAGATGCTCAAGCGATTGCCATTACTTCTTATCAAGGTGGACACGTAGAATTTTTCAAATATATGCACGACCTTTTGAAAGAAAGAGGTGCAGGACACATAAAACTTTTTGGTGGTGGTGGTGGTGTAATTTTGCCTACCGAAATCGAAGAGTTACACAACTACGGCATTACAAAAATTTATCATCCAGATGATGGTCGTTCGATGGGATTGCAGGGAATGATAAATGATTTACTTGAACAAACGGATTTTCCAACAGGACACGACGTAGAAATAAGTGAAGTAGAAAAAGTGAAAGAAAGAAATTCTAAAAATTTGGGAAGAATAATTTCAGCAGTAGAAAATTATCCAGAAAAAAATAAAGAAATTCTAAAGAAAATAAAAGAATTAATACCTGAAAAAGTAGCTCCCGTTTTGGGAATTACGGGAACAGGTGGTGCTGGTAAATCTTCCCTTGTCGATGAGCTTGTAAGACGTTATTTGATGGATTTTGAAGACAAAACGATTGCTATTGTTTCTGTCGATCCTTCTCGTCGTCGTACTGGTGGCGCACTTTTGGGCGACCGTATTCGTATGAATTCGATTACAAATGAGCGTGTCTATATGCGTTCTTTGGCTACTCGTCAGTCAAATTTAGCTCTTTCAAAATACGTTCAAGATGCGATTGATATTCTTCGTGCAGCCGAATTTGATTTAATTATCGTCGAAACTTCTGGTATTGGACAATCCGACACAGCTATTACAGACCATTCTGATGCATCACTTTATGTAATGACACCTGAATATGGTGCAGCTTCGCAATTAGAAAAAATCGACATGATTGATTTTGCTGATATTATTGCACTCAATAAATTTGATAAACGTGGTGCTTTAGATGCCCTTCGTGATGTCAAAAAACAGTACAAAAGAAACCGTAATTTGTGGGATACGCCAGATACGGATATTCCTGTTTTTGGTACGATTGCATCGCAATTTAATGATGTTGGAATGAATACTTTGTATCGTACTTTGATTAATAAAATCAATGAAACATCGCCTACGAAGTTTGATTCTTCTTTCGAAATTTCAGCTTCTACGTCTGAAAAGCAATATATTATTCCTCCTTCAAGAGTTCGTTATCTGTCAGAAATTAGTGAAAATAACCATCGTTATGATGAAAATGTAGAGCAACAAGCCGAAATTGCACAGAAATTATACGGTTTAGAACTTTCTATTAATTCTATTTCTGAAAATGAAGAAATGGAAAAAGATTTGAAAGATTCTATCATCAACGGCTTAAAAGATACTTTCGAACAAATAAAACTTTCTTTAGAAGGCACAAACTGGAAAATCATTGAAGATTGGCAGCAAAAAGTTGCTACTTATACGGCAGATGATTTTGTTTATAAAGTTCGTAATAAAGAATTTAGCCTTAAAACCTATACCGTTTCCCTTTCTCAATCCAAAATTCCTAAAATTTCTCTACCAAAATACAAAGCGTGGGGAGATATTTTGAAATGGAATTTGCAAGAAAATGTACCAGGGGAATTTCCTTATACGGCAGGTGTTTTTCCATTTAAGCGTACTGGCGAAGACCCTACTCGTATGTTTGCAGGAGAAGGAGGACCCGAACGCACCAACAGACGTTTTCATTATCTTTCAAAAGGAATGCCTGCTGCACGACTTTCGACGGCTTTTGATTCGGTTACATTGTATGGAGAAGACCCAGCCTATCGTCCAGATATTTACGGAAAAGTAGGTAACTCTGGTGTAAATGTATGTTGTTTGGACGATGCAAAAAAACTCTATTCAGGATTTAATTTGGCTGACCCAACGACTTCGGTTTCAATGACCATTAATGGACCTGCTGCGACGGTTTGTGCCTTTTTTATGAATGCAGCCATTGACCAACAATGTGAAGTTTATATCAAAGAAAACGAATTAGAGGAAGAGGTTGAACAAAAAATCAAGAAAAAATACGAAGGCAAAACTCGTCCTACGTATAATGGAGATTTGCCAGAAGGAAATAACGGTTTAGGTCTGATGCTTTTGGGAGCAACAGGCGATGAAGTTTTGGATAAAGAAGTTTATGATAAAATAAAAGCAAAAACACTCACACAAGTACGTGGAACAGTTCAAGCTGATATTTTGAAGGAAGACCAAGCGCAAAATACGTGTATTTTTAGTACCGAATTTTCGCTAAAACTAATGGGAGATATTCAACAGTATTTTATCGACCATCACGTTCAAAATTTCTATTCGGTTTCTATTTCGGGTTATCATATTGCAGAAGCAGGCGCAAATCCGATTACGCAACTTGCCTTTACATTGAGTAATGGTTTTACGTTTGCCGAATATTATTTGAGTAGAGGAATGGATATTAATGATTTTGCACCGAATTTCTCGTTTTTCTTTTCGAATGGAATTGACCCAGAATATTCTGTTATTGGTCGTGTCGCTCGTCGTATTTGGGCAAAGGCGATGAAAAATAAGTATGGAGCAAACGATAGAGCGCAAAAACTAAAATATCATATCCAAACTTCGGGGCGTTCACTTCACGCACAAGAAATTGATTTTAATGATATTCGTACTACTCTGCAAGCCTTGTATGCCATTTACGACAACTGTAACTCGCTGCATACCAACGCTTACGACGAAGCCATAACGACACCAACGGAAGATTCTGTTCGTCGTGCTGTGGCGATTCAGCTTATCATCAATAAAGAATTAGGACTAGCAAAAAATGAAAATCCGTTGCAAGGTTCGTTTATTATTGAAGAACTGACTGATTTGGTAGAAGAAGCTGTTTTGAAGATTTTTGACCAAATTACAGAGCGTGGTGGTGTTTTGGGAGCGATGGAAAGACAGTTTCAGCGTACACAAATACAGGAAGAAAGTATGTATTACGAAATGCAAAAACACACAGGCGAATATCCGATTGTGGGTGTAAATACATTTTTGTCTTCGAAGGGTTCGCCTACCGTTATTCCTGCCGAAGTAATTCGTTCGACAGAAGAAGAAAAAGAGTATCAAATAAATATGCTCAAATCGCTACATTCTTTTGACGAACAAAAAAATCAGCAAATACTCAAAGACCTTCAAAAAGCAGCCATCAAACACGAAAATATGTTTGAACACTTAATGACAGCTACTAAAACCTGTTCGTTAGGACAGATTACTAGAGCGTTGTTTGAGGTTGGTGGGCAGTATAGGAGGAATATGTAATTTTAATTTTATGCAAGCCTATAAGATTTTAAAAATCTTATAGGTTTTTTTAGTATTTTCGTATCTTAACATTACAAATTCAAAATAATGACTACAACAGAAAAAATTATTAAAATATCAGATTTCTATAATGAAGGAGCAAGAGAAGGCATAAAACAAAATACAAATACTGTACTTTCTGACATAAGAGATAGACTGGAGGAAATAAATGTAGTTACATCACAAGTAGAAATAGCTACTTGTTCAGCAGCTACAAGAAGGAGTACTATAGAAAAGTGCTTTAGCCAAGATTTCTTAGGTGAAAATTATAACCAAGTAGTTGATAATTTTTATAATAATTTATTTGGTGTTGTAGAAGATGTCGGAAATTTTTTTAGTGATAGCCAAGCAAAACAAACTATTCACAACAAAACCATACTTAATTCTCAAGATTTGGTTGAGTATATAGAAATTGTTTTAAATGAAGTACAAAATCAAATCTCTAATAACGAGATGTATAAGTATTATGATGAAAGTAAAAGTGAAGTAGATTTACATCCAATAGTAAAATTTATGATGATGAGTTACTGTAATTTAAAAGACATTATTATAAATAGAGAACCAAAGCTAGAAGGAGGTCTTTGTGATTTATCATTCGCTAAAAATATCTCTACACAATGCTTAATTGAAGTAAAAAAACATGGGCATCAAAGAACAGGAGTAGAGCAATTAAAACGTTATATGGATTCATGTTCAATAAAACATGGTCTTGTTTTGATTTTAGCATGGGCAGATGACACAAGTGATTATGAAGAAAAAATTGATAAAGCTATAGCTGAAAATACATCAGATGGAGTTACTATTAAGAAGTTTGTACTGAGATGCAACCAAATTGATAGACCAGTTCCTTCAAGAGCATAATAAGTATTTTATTAAACCAATTCTAAATATGAACGATTTATTTTTATCTATAGAATATAACGAAAGGGAGTTTGCAAATATAGAAGAGTTCAAAACTTCTTTAGATGAGCATTTCAATTATCAAATAAGACCGAAGTGGATTCCAGCAGCAGCAGAAGGAGGTGAGTTTTGGATGACTATCTTTATAAACTCTGAACTAAAAGACTTTCTAGTTGGAGCAATGGCAGGTGGTTTTTTATGGGATACAATAAAGGCTGGAGGAAAAAAATATCTATTAAAACCACTATTTGAAAAACTTGAAAAACTGAATAAGGATAATTCTGTATTTGGAGGATTGAAAGTTCGAAAGCTCAAATTTCAATTTGATAATTGTGAAATAATAATTGGAGGTTTAAATAGTAATTTTACTTCTGTTATTTCATCTGTATTTAATGAAATTTCTAAGAAGAAACCAAAATTTGAAGACGACAACGGATTAAAAGTAACTAAAATTGAATTGCCAATAGAATATAAACCAAGCATTGATAAAAAAGATTACAGTCCTTATTTTATAAATGTTTTCAACGATGATTATAGAATAGAAGTATTCAAAAAGATGTGGAAATTGACTTTTGAAACAAATTTTCTAATATTGATTTATGACTTTGATAAAAAGAAATATTTTGATGCTTATCCAAATTAATTTATAAAAATTCAGAAGCCGTTGTTGGTCTTTAGTTTCGGCTTGCCGTTACGATGACCAACAACAGACAGACGAACAGCAGTAAGACAAAAGATTTGTTTTTTGTTTTTAATTCGCACTAGTTTTGGAGGTAGGTTTGCAAATTGGTCGGTGTGTTTTTTATTGGTCATCACAACGGCATTGCCGAAGTTAAAGACCAACAAAGGCGAAGTAAAGTGATTTACTAGGAAATCATCTTTTACTTTTTGGTATCCAAGCCCAAATCATTTCACAAATTCCCCCTGCTGTCGCTCGTAAAACGGCTCTCGCTTGGCTTTGCCGAGTGAGTTCTATGTTCTTGTTGGTGTTCCCATTTAAGGAAAGAATAAAAAAAGCCGTTGTTGGTCTTTAGTTTCGGCTTGCCGTTACGATGACCAACAACAGACAAACGAACAGCAGTAAGACAAAAGATTTGTTTTTTGTTTTTAATTAGCACTAGTTTTGGAGGTAGGTTTGCAAATTGGTCGGTGTGTTTTTTGTTGGTCATCACAACGGCATTGCCGAAGTTAAAGACCAACAAAGGCGAGAGAACTGTCGCAAGAACTCAGTTAAGTGATGTACTAAAAGACATTCCAAAGCCTAATATACAATTATTTAAAGATGTAAAACCAACAAATCCAATAAATCCTTTTAGCCCTAAAGGCAATTAAAAAATATTATGAAATATAAAAAAATAAAAAATATTTTATCTGTTTTGATACTAGTTATCATATCAAACATTTTATTTTTCACTCAATTTTCTTGTAAGGCACAAAACTGTAATACATTATTTATTAATGACATAGAAGTGTCTAAAATTCAATTTTTAAAAATAAATTGCCCATCTAATAAAAAAGTAATTGAATCAATCAGTTATACTGATAGTACAATAGATTCAATGAAAATAAGTATCATTAGATCTAATGGAATGGTGGCAGAGAGTTTTTTATGTAATGATGTAGGAGTAAATATTGATATAGACGATACTTATGTTAATGACTTGGAAATTCTAATAAGTATTGCTTCAAATATGGATTTACTTAGTTTTACTATATTCAAAAAGAAAGAAAAAATATATATTTACATTCCATTAATAGTAAACGATAATTGTCATTAATTCTCCTGCTGTCGCTCGTAAAACGGCTCTCGCTTGACTTTGCCGAGTGAGTTCTATGTATTCGGCATCTTGCCGTGGTTTTTGTATTTCTGTTGCAAGTGGGAATTAGATTTATCAGACTAAACGCACTATTAAATGAACATTTTGGTAAAAAGTTGTTCAGCATAGCTTGTATTCCAATTAATTTTATTCATCATTTTTTTAGTGCTAAGTTTAGTTTCATACATTTTAGCAGCATTTAGTATTATTTTTCTGACTAGTGCTAAATTATGAACTGAATTGTCTTTTCGGTTTCTTTTTTCGTCTTCTTTTAAAATAACGTCTAGTTGCCAATGTAATTTATTTTCTATTGCCCAATGCCCTCTAGCTAATTTATAGGCTTGTTTTGCACTCAAATTTTTAATACTTGAGATATAATAGCGTATATGTTCTCCTCGTAATGAGCTATTTGTAGTTAATTTTATTAAAGTTACTAAACCTAACCAATTAGCTAGATTTTCTATCCATTTACAGTTTGAACTTACCTCTACTTTATATTCTACTACTTGATTAGCACTTGCTGACCAATCTTGTGTCTCAAATATATCATCAGCCTTTTCTACTTTAAAAGTAAGCTCTGTTTGCTCTAAAAGATGTTTTTGGTTTCCTTTTAGGGCTAAAAAATAATCTCCTTCTTTCTCTATAATCTGTTGAGCAATCGCTTGTTGTGTTCCCATAGCATCTAAAGAAACAACATATCCTTTCAAATAAAGCATTCCTAAAAGAGCTGGAATAGCCGTAATTTCATTACTTTTTTCTTCTACTTGAACCTGTCCTAAACTCAAACCTAGTTCACTAGCAACAGCACTAACTAAATAAATCCCCGTTTTACTACCCCGAAGAGCTTTTCCATCCACACTAATTTGCTGATAAGGTAAACCTAAATCTTTAATGCAAGCTGAAATCCAATCCATAAAACAACTATTAAAAAAAGCACTATCTAAGTGTAAAAAAACTCTACGTATAGTATCATGGGAAGGAATTCCGTTAGGCAAACGTAGAAAATTTTGTAAAAATTCCTTTTTCTCAATACCAAAATCGGCTATTTCTTCATAACCATCTGCACCATGAAAAATAGCACATACACTTAAAAGCAAAATATCCTGCAAATTGTGCAAGTAATTTTTATTTTGCCTACGAAAATCAGGAACTTCTGATAAATAAGAGCTTAAACTGACCATAAAAGAGAAAAAATTAAAAGTGAGAACGAAAATTAACTCTTTTTTATTAATTTTATAGTGCGTTTAGTCTGTAGATTTTGAGATAATACAACTTTTATACTATCAATTTCGTATATTTGTATAAAAATAGTAACCGAAGTCGTTTTTAGGCGTGAGTAATTGGGTTTTAGAACATAATTACGTCGGTGAGGTTTTTTATATAGCCTTCTTTGAATAATTTATTATTTAGTGGAAGGCTTTTTCTTGTAAAGTGTTTGCAGCATTATTCGACTTACTTTTTTCTTTTTCTTACTGGTAATTCGTCTAATCTCAAAAATAGCTATTAGAGTAGTTTCTGTATTTTTATGAAATAAAATAGATTTTTTGCCTTTTTTCTCATCTTTCAAAATTAAATCAGCTTCAAAAACTACTTCTATAAGTTTTGGAAAGTCAGATTCTTCGATAGGCAGTTGTGAAGTATTTAATTCTTTATCTTTTCCGTGTCGGTTTAAACTATGACGAATACTGTATGAATCTATTGAAACTAAAAAGTTATTCAAATCTTCTTCTGTTTCTTCTATTATTTTTTGAGAAAATTCGGTTTCTATTTTTCCTAAATCAATTATTTTTAATTCATTATCTTCATTCGCTAGTATTTCCTCAACAAACTTTTCAATAGACTCTTTTATATTCATTTTTTGGTACAATTTAATATAGTTTACAAATGTAAAAAATAAAATTTACCAATCTCTAGAATTTAGAAAATCCTTGCCGTGGTTTTTGTATTTCTGTTGCAAGTGGGAATTAGATTTTCATTCTAAAATAGTTTGCAAACAGGAAGGAGCGTTTAGGAAAAGGTAAGGCGTTTTATAGAACCTTCTTTGAATAATTTATTATTTGAAGAAGGTTTTTTTTGACCTATTTTCAAAATTAATAAATTCTTATATTTGTAAAGTCACTTTTCATTCGAAACAATATAAATTATGCCCTATTCTTATACAAACCGACAAGGTAAAGTCCATTATTTTAAGCAAGTTGAAACCAAAAAAGGTGGATATCGCTATTATGTTACTACCTCAGACAAATTCCCTGATTTAATAGAAGCTGTTCCTTTAGATTATGAAATTGCTGAATTGCCCGAAGATGCTAGAGTGGTCATTCGTAAGAAAAAGCCAGTAATCATAACTCGTGAAGAAATAGAAGTTACACATGATGCAATAGAAGAGTTTTCAGCTATTAATGACTTCTTTATACATGCTGAGGAAGAATATATTTATGTTTACCATTCTCAGTTCAATTATACAGCAGGTCAAGAAGATAATTTGAGCAGAGAAGAAGCAAAGGAGGTTTTTGGAGATACTATTGAACGATGGATGAAATTCTTTACCTCATTGAGATTTAAGTTAATTGATAAAAAAGAAAGATTATTTCAAACAGAACGTACAGTTTATTTGAGTTTGTATGGACATGATTTTCACCCTGTGGGCGAAATAGGACTGATTGAAGATGTTGCACGAGATTATGGACAGTATCTAGGGCGTGAAACTTTCTTTGATTTAGAACCGAAAGATTTAAAATTCTAGGACACTACTTTTCATAGTAGAACATCAAAACCATTTAATGCGTATATTTAAGAAAGCATTTACCATTAATTCTCAAAAGCCATGCAACAACAAAAACAAAGCAGACTTTCATTAGAAGATTATATACAACTAGAAGAAGAAACGCATCAAAAATATGAATACTACAACGGCTATGTAGAAGCGATGGCAGGAGGAACGTATGAACATAATACGATTACTACAAATATTTTGTCAGAAATAAATATGAAGCTAAAAGGCAAATCATGCCAAATAATGAATAGTGATACAAAACTTTACTTAGAAAACAGCAATAGTTATCTTTATCCTGATGCGATGATTTTTTGTGGAGAAAAAGAACGAGCTGAAAACTATAAAGATGCTTTCAAAAATCCTGTTGTGATTATAGAAGTATTGTCAAAATCTACCGAAGCATTCGATAGAGGAGATAAATTTGATTTATACAGACAACTTTTCTCACTTCGTCATTATGTTTTGGTAAAACAAGATGAAGCAAAAATTCAGATTTATTCTCGTCAGAGTCCAACTTCATTATGGAATATTCAGACTATTGAAGGTTTGGAAAATTCGCTTGAGTTGGTCATTTCTGAAACCGAAACGTTAAATGTTCCTTTCGTTGATATTTATGATAGAATAGTTTTTGAAAATTAAATTATGAACAATTCAGATATAAAACTCAATTTATTTCGTCGTATAGATATGCTTTCCGATGATGTATTGCAAGACCTTCAAAAAGGAGTAGATAATTTTATTGCTAAAAAAAGTGTTTCGCCACCTCTAAAAGAACGAAAGTTTGGAGCAATGAAAGGACTTGTAACTTATATGTCAGATGATTTTGATGAGCCTTTAGAAGATTTTAAAGACTATATGTAAAGTAAAACTCAAATTATGAAAACAGGGAAAATAGATTTAGGAGAGTTTAGTAAGGAAGCCTTAATTCTTGTTATTTTTCTAGCTCCTTATTTATATGCGTTATTCAACTGGGAAAACTTGCCTCCGTTTATTGAAATTTATGAGGGTGAATATTCATTGAGTAAGACGGAATATATTTTTGAAGGAGGTGTAGCTGTATTTGTATTGTATATATTAATGGCAGGTGGCAGTAATAAAACTAAGAAGAAGCGTTTCTACCCTTTTCGTTTACTCCTTCATTCTTATGCAAGTGCTGTCATGTTTTTGATAATGATTGGAACAGACAGCAAACACATAAACGTACCTTATTTAGGAGTTGTGCTTACCCTTCTTTTTATATTAGCCCTTATACTTCCTAGTCTTTATTATAAGTTTTTTCGTCAGAAGTAAAATTGGATAGTAAACTCCCAGCCCTAGCTCATAAAACGATTATCGTTATAACTTTCTTTGAATAATTTATGGTTGTTTGACAATTTTTGCACCTTATTGATTTTTTCGAATTTTGAACATTGATGGTCGTCGGTGGAGACACCGACAACGGCTATAACCTGCCGTTGAAAACTATGGTAAAACCAAGCCTAACCTTTAGAAAAATTGTTAAAATTTATTCCGTTTCTATCATATAGTGTTTTGTTTTTTACACAAGCAAAAATGCGTTGTATAATCTTATTTCGTAAAGCATTAATCACACTCATTTTGTTCTTTCCTTCGGCTACTTTTCTTAGGTAGTAATCTCTCATCTCCCCCTCTACTTTCATAGCAGATAAAGCACACATGTGCAAAGCTGTTTTGAGGGTTTTGTTCGCCATTTTTGACACTCTTGCCCTTCCTTTAAATTTTCCAGATGAATTTTCAAAAGGCACAACACCACAATAAGAAGCTAGTTGTTTGGCAGTATCAAATTTGGTAAACCCGTCGGTAGCTACTAGTAACTGAATCGCTGTTACTTTTCCAACACCTACTACAGAAGTGGTGAGCCGATAGAGTTCTTTAAGCTCAGGGTCATCTTTGATAATTTGATGCATTTGTTTTTCTATTTCTTCTATGCGAAGACTCAAGTGTTCCAACGTTGTTTTAGAGCTTTCCTCTAGAAGCTGCTGAATAGACGCTTTGCTAAATTGACTCTGCTCACTAACGTAGGTTTCTAGCTCCTGTCTATGAGTAACTAGCTTTTTTCGTAGTGTCTGCAAGGTTTTTAGGGTTTCTAGCTCTTGAGTAGGAGGAGTATATAAGTTCGCTTTGTCTTGAAAACGAAAGGCATAAGCTGCGATATTTTCAGCATCAACTTTGTCGCTTTTGAGCTTTTTGACACCCATAGAACGTTTAATTTGAATAGCATTTTCTACCCAAATGGCACAATCAAATTTCATCAAAGCGATAACAAGCCAGTTGATATACATACCTGTATGTTCCATACAAAACAAACTTTTCTCTAGCTCATAAAGGTCTTGAAAAGAAAAAAGATAGGTCTGTATTGTCTTTAAATTATTTGCAATACGCTGGTGATCTACTAACTTTCCTTCTTGAAGAATAGCAATATCTAAATGTTCTTTACTCACATCGATGCCTATAAAATTTTGGTAAGTCTGCATAAAAAGTTAATTTAGGGTTACCTAATTTAAAAAATGATTCATCATATTCAATCGGACTTAAAACCTTATCTAATGAGTTTATTTTTAGGTCAATAAAAATACTCCGAAAACTATTTGAGTTTGAGATTGAATAAAGGTAGGAAGAGGCTGTTTCGAGAGATAGATTTTTATAGTCTGGCTCGTTTCATAGGTTCTCTTCCTACTAGATGAATTCTTAAATACAAGATAAGAAATTACATCTATTTTATCTACTACAAACCTAAAGGTTGGTGTCCCACCAACGACATAGTGCAAAAATTATCAGAGAACCTTATTTATTATTTGAAGAGTTTTTTTATGTCTTGATTTGACTGTTTTAAAAATGTTTTGTTTCACAAAAAAAGTCAAAATCTAAACAACCTTTAAAAACATAAAGTTGGAAATAATATAATTTAACTATCAAAAAAATCAACATGAAACACTATCTACTACAAGTCATTTGCTTATTCTCATTTTTTATTTGGAGTGGTTTGGCTACTGCTCAAGAACAAGGTCAAAAACAGATAATTAAAGTTGTTGGTAATTTAGTAGAAGAAGAAACATCACAACCTGTTCCCTACGCTACTGTCGCTCTCTACGCTACCAATACCAAAGAACTCATTACAGGAATGACATCAGATGAGGAAGGACAGTTCTCTATTTCTACTACTTCTACTGATTTTTATGTCAAAATTAGTTTTATGGGGTATCAAACTAAAACTATAACAGACTTTGAGATAATTGATAATAAAATAGATTTAGGAATGGTATCACTTGCTCCAGATACTCAACTGCTAGATGCGATTGTAGTAGAAGGCGAAACTTCTAAAATGACTTTTCAATTAGACAAACGTGTTTTTAATGTAGGTAAAGACCTTAGCACAACAGGAGCAAGTGCGCTTGAAGTCTTGAATAATGTTCCTTCTGTCAATGTAAATATTGAAGGCGAAATTAGTTTGCGTGGAAGTGGTGGCGTACAAATTCTCATCAATGGAAAACCTTCTATTTTGGCTGATGGTTCGGGTAATGCACTCGGTAGCATTACAGCAGATATGATAGAAAGTATTGAGGTAATTACGAATCCTTCTGCTAAATATGAAGCCTCTGGTACAGCAGGGATTTTGAATATTATTCTTAAAAAAGAATCGAAAGAAGGTTGGAATGGTTCTATTTCTGCCAATACAGGTATTCCTGATAATCATAGTCTTGGAGGAAGTATAAATCGTCGTACCGAAAAATTCAATTTGTTTACTCAGTTTGGGGCTGGCTATCGTTCAATTCCTAGAATAACTGAATCACGAAGTCAGAATTTACTTAATGGAGAAGTTATTTTAAGTGATGGAAAAGAATTCAGAAACGAAACTTTTTTTAATATTACACTCGGAACAGATTATCATTTGAATAAATACAATGTCTTTACGCTCTCAGGAAATTTTGCCTACGAAATAGAAGACCAACCTTCCGAAACCAATTTTAGCTTTTTGGAAGAGAATAGGCTTGTTTCTAAGTGGAGACGTAATGAAACAACCGAAGCTACTAATCCAAAATGGCAATATGAATTTAACTGGACAAAAACTTTCAAAAACAACGAAGACCATACTTTTCAAGTGAGTGCTTTGGGAAGTTTTTTTGGAAAAGATCTTTCCTCTCAGTTTGTTGATAGAACTTTAGAGGGCGAAAATATAGATACTAATCAGCGTACAGCGACTACTTTTCAGAAAGCAGATTATACATTCAAAGCAGATTATGTCAATCCATTATCAGAAAATTATACTATCGAAACAGGTACACTGTATGTAATTAATGATGTAGGAAATGATTTTGAAGTGCAAAATTTTGAAAATGGCGAGTACATAACCAACCTAGATTTTACTAATAATTTTGAATGGAATCAAAAAGTATTGGGTGTTTATGCGACTGGTGCTTTTGAAAATAAAATTTGGGGAATAAAAGCAGGTTTGCGTGTAGAAAATACAGACCTTCAAACTTTACTAACCACTACCGATGAGGCAAATTCTCAAAACTTTACTAATCTTTTTCCTTCTCTACATACTTCCTATAAAGTATCAGAAAATCTTGCACTTCAAGCAGGATATTCTAGGCGTGTTTTCAGACCAAGATTATGGGATTTGAATCCTTTTTTTAATATTAGAAACAATTTTAATATTCGTGCAGGTAATCCAAACCTTCAACCTGAATTTACAGATTCGTATGAACTGACAAGTATTTATGATATTGGAGAAGCCTCAATGAGTTCTAGTTTTTATCATAGATATACGACCGATGTAGTAGAGCGAGTTTCTACTTTTTCTGATAATGTTACGGTTACTACACCTCAAAATATTGGAACAAATTCTCTTTTTGGTTTTGAAACAAATGGAAAATACAGTCCTGTAAAGTGGCTTACTTTTAATGGTAATTTTAATTATACTTATTTTGACCGTAAAGGAGTTTTTGAGAATCAAAACTTTGATTTTACAGGCAATCAGTGGTCAGCTCGTTTAGACTCAAAAATAAAATTACCTGCTGATATTGATTTCGAAATAACTGGAAATTATCGCTCTAGTTTCGAAACTGTACAGGGCAATCAAAGTGGTTTTGCTTTTATGAATCTAGGTATTCGCAAAAAGTTTATCAAAGGTAAAGTAGTAGCAAATTTAGGAGTTAGAGATGTATTTGCATCTAGGATTCAAGAAAATTTTGTAAACCAACCTACCTTCGAAATATATAATTTTAGACAACGTGGACGTTTCATAACCTTTGGTGTAAGTTATGCCTTTGGGAAAGGAGAAGCAATGAGTTATTCAGGAAGAAGACGATAAGGCAAAAGTATAGAAGTTAAGATATTTTGTCCTAACAATAATTCAATAATTTTGAGAGATTCAATTAAATTATGCAATCAAAAGTAATAGGTATTATTGGAGGCATAGGACCTTATGCTGGGCTAGATGTCAATAAAAAAATTTATGATAATACTATCGCATCCCAAGATAAACACCATTTAGATGTAGTGTGTCTATCATTTTGCCAAAATATACCTGACAGGTCGGAGTTTCTTTTGGGCAAAACTTCTAAAAACCCTGCTTTATACATTACTGAAAAAGTTAAGACATACAAATTAGACGTTATTGGAATTGCCTGCAATACATTTCATGCGCCATCTATTTTTGAGGTATTCAAATCTGAAATGGGAATATCAAATAAAAGAGTCCAAATTGTACACTTGCCAAACGAAGTGAAAAAAGTAGCTCTTAGAAAATTTAATCATACTACTATTGGAGTTTTGTCATCATTAGGAACTTTTGAGGCAAATATTTATCAAGATACTTTTAAAGATGTTCCAATCCATCTAAAATTTCTAGATAAAAGTGGAAGAAATGCGATTCACGAAGCTCTATATAATGAACATTGGGGCATAAAATACAATGGAAAGCTTTCTCAAAAGGCAAAAAAAAATATTGAAACCGAAATAAATAAGTTTGAAAATGTTGATGCTATTTTATTTGCTTGTACTGAACTACCCTTGATTATCAAAAATATAGATTCATCAAAGCCAATAATAGACCCTAACCTAATATTAGCAAGAGCATTAATTCGAGAAGTAGATCCTTTCAAATTAAAAGAATAAACCTGAAATAACTTTCCATACACTTACTGTTTTACCTTTATTTTGACATAAACCAAAGACTTAGATAAAATAATGCTTTTTGTTTTGAAAGTAGTAATCTTTTTTGGAAGAAATTTATATATTTGGAAAAGGCTCTTTTGGTAATCAACTCAAGTTGTGTATAACAGACTTCCCAGTCTATTATGAAAGTAAAAAAAATGACTTTATTCAGACTAGGAAGTCTAAAATACTTATACCACAAAACGTGAGTTGATTATAATGGTAAGCATACATCCAAGAATTTTAGAAAAAACAAGGGTTATGTACCTGCCTTTATTGGTGTTTTAGTGAAACGAAATCAATAAAAATATAATTTATTGTATATCACATTGTACTATAATTTTAAACAAAAAACAACTTACTCATGAAAATACTACTTATCAATAGCAAAAATCATTGGACTCATGGATGGTTTACTTCTCCTTCCGACTTAAAAACTGCAATAAATGTTTTGCATAAAGCAGGCATAGAAGTAACAACAACAGAAGTAGAAAACATTGTGCAATTAGAAAAAACCTTAGATGAGCTTTCTTCGGATACTTTAGTTTGGTCAAATGCTTATTTTGTCGATGATGAAAATAATAAGGTTGTTTGGTTAAATGAATACCTAGAAAATCGCAATTTGCCTTTTGTGGGTTCTGATTCTAAGACACTTCAAAGCGTTCTAAAAAAAGATGTTTGTCAAGCAATATTGAAAGAAAATCAATCGCCAATTCCTTTTTTTACTCTTATTACTCGTGAAAATATACATGAAATTGATACTTTAATTTCTCAATTTTCTGATTATCCGTACCCACTTGTATTAAAACCTACTGCCGAATCGGGTAGTATTGGTGTTTGCTTGGCAAAAAATCAAGAAGAAGTAAAAGAATACACCTCTCAAATTTTAAATGACTTTCCACATAGCGATGTAATTATCGAAGAGTTTTTACCGAGTGATGATATTACGTGTGGTTATCTTCAGCTAGGTAATGATGTTTTGCTTTTACCGACGGCTTATATTGTAAAAAGCGTACCAGGTAAAAATAATATTCTTAATCGTCAGGAAAGACTTCGTTCGTGGGATAAAGACGATAAAATACAACCCTATATTTCAGATGAAGCTATTCTGAGCCAACTGAAAACACATATTGCACCCATAGCAAAAGCCCTAAACGTACAAGGTATTACTCGTATTGATGGCAGATTGGATAAAGAGGGAACTTTGCGCTTTTTTGATGTCAATGGTTTGCCTGCTCTAGGTTTTCCAGATGGTGTGATGGTCAAACAGTGTATTACTTGTTTTCCTAACTACTCTGAAATGGAAGTTTTTGAAGGTCTTATTCATACCATTGCATTGAATGCTTTTTTACAACATGGGATAGAAGCTCCAGAAATACTACAAAAACACAATCTTTTTACAATGGATAGCGACATAATTATCAGAAGTAAAATAGTTGATAACAAGGATTCAAAACAAAATTTGGTAATTCAATAAATTATAAAGTAGATAATTTTTTATTTAAAATTCCATCAATCCTGTAAATCCTTAACAAACTACAAAAAATAACTTACCATGAAATCTGATATAGAAATCTCTCGCCAAACCAAACTATTACCTATTGCAGAAATAGCAAAAAAAGTAACTATTCCAACAGAAGAATTAATTCCTTATGGAAAATATATTGCAAAATTACCTTTAGAATTACTTGATTTTAAGAATAATTCTGAAAAACAAAGTCAAAAGTCAAGTTTAATTTTAGTAACTTCTATTACACCCACAAAAGCTGGAGTAGGAAAAACAACCACTTCGGTAGGTTTGGGATTAGGACTTGCAAAGATTGGAAAAAAGGCGATTGTAGCACTCCGTGAGCCTTCTCTAGGACCTTGTTTTGGAATGAAAGGAGGCGCAGCAGGTGGAGGTTATGCACAGGTTTTGCCAATGGAAAATATCAATTTGCATTTTACAGGCGATTTTCATGCTATTACTTCGGCAAATAATATGATTGCTGCTCTTTTGGATAATTATCAGTTTCAAAATAGAGGTTCTGAAAATCAGCTTCGTCAAGTTCTTTGGAAACGAGTTTTGGATGTCAATGACCGTTCGCTTAGAAATGTAGTTACAGGGTTGGGAAGTATTAGTAATGGAGTGCCGACCGAAACAGGTTTTGATATTACGCCTGCTTCCGAAATTATGGCGATTTTGTGTCTTTCGAATGATTTGGAAGACTTGAAAGCTAGAATCGGAAATATTTTATTAGGATATAGAGTAAAACAAGAACCAGTTTTTGTAAAAGATTTAGGCTTTGAAGGCGCAATTACAGTACTTTTGAAAGATGCTATTCAACCAAATTTAGTTCAGACAACTGAAAATACAGCTTCAATTATTCATGGAGGACCTTTTGCAAATATTGCTCATGGTTGTAATTCAGTTTTGGCTACCAAAATGGCTCTTCATTTTGCTGATTATGTAGTTACGGAAGCTGGTTTTGGAGCAGATTTGGGAGCTGAAAAATTTATGAATATAAAGTGTCGTAAGTCTGGACTTTCTCCAAAAATTACTGTTATCGTAGCTACTTCTCAAGCTCTAAAACTTCATGGAAATATAGCAGAATCGGAAATCAAGAAACCGAATTTGGAAGGAATAAAAGAAGGAACAAAAAACCTAGAAAAGCATATCGAAAATATGCAGTCTTTTGGACAATCGGTGGTTGTGGCTTTTAATAAATTTAGTTTTGATACAGATGAAGAGATTGAATTTTTGAAAGAGTTTTGTCATTCGAAAAATGTAAAATTTGCTATCAATAATGGCTTTTTGGAAGGTGGAAAAGGAGCAGAACAACTAGCCCAAACGGTTGTAGAAATGTGTCAAGATAATCCTTCAAAGCCTTTAGCATTTACATATCAAAATGAAGACGATATAGAAACCAAAATCAAAAAAGTAGCTCAAAAAATTTATGGAGCAAATACTATTTCGTTATCTGATAAAGCTCAAAAAATGCTTACTAAGATAAATAATTTAGGTTTTTCTCATTTTCCTATTTGTATTGCCAAAACACAATATTCTTTTTCTGATGATGCCAAAAGATTGGGTGTAGCTAAAGATTTTACACTCAATGTTGAAGATTTGGTTATCAATAGTGGTGCTGAATTTATTGTGGCTGTTGCAGGTGCAATTATGAGAATGCCAGGATTGCCAAAAGAACCACAAGCATTACAAATTGATATAAAAGATGGATTTATAGAAGGCTTGAGTTAGGTTTTTAGTCTAGCTCATTTATAGGCTAAAAGGCTTGTATTTTTCTAGCCTACCATTTTAAAATTCATCAATAAATTAATATTGTTGTAATCCATCAATAATAGATAAGTAGTTACTTTGTGTAAAACAAGGGAAGATTAAAAGGAAATACTAAAGTTGTTAAGCTATTTTATCATTTTTTAAAGAATTATTTTTTTTAAATAAGTATTTATGGCAACAACTATTCTTTATTTCCGTATAATAAATCACAATAGTAAAACTATCAAAAAATCTATGCACTCAAAAGATAGTTTGGACAAAATAACAATAACTACTTTACTTTAAATAACTTATAACCCAATGAAAAACTATGTTTTTTTTCAGCAAAAAGAAAATTTGACGATTTGGGCTTTGACAGTATTGATAATTATGGCTTTTGTGATGATGCATTTTCAATATAAAAAAACAGCACAAAATTCAGAATATCCGAATGCTACAACAAGCAAAGCAAGAGTAAGCACACCTAATCAAACAGAAGTACCTCATCTAATACCTGCATTATAATTTTAGAGTTTATTTTGTTAGAAAAAACAAATAGCACAAATAAAACTTTACTTTACTAAAAAAAATACCGTCCTTTAAACCATCAATTAGAATCTACTAATTGGTGGTTTTTGTTTTTATTACATTTCGCAAACTAAAAAAATGCCTTTATTGATATTTTAGCATAGCAACATCAACAAAATAATATATGATGAAAATAGCTTATTTATCTACTTTTTATCCTTTTCGTGGAGGAATTGCACAGTTTAATGCGCTTTTGTATCGCAATTTTGAGAAATTAAATATTTCTGTTTCTGCTTATAATTTTACTACGCAATATCCCGAATTTCTCTTTCCAGGGCAGACACAATACTCTACTTCGGAAGACAATGCAGACCAAATTCCGACACAACGAATCATCAGTAGTATAAATCCAATTTCCTATCTACAAACGACTTCCAAAATCTCAAAAGAAGAACCTAATTTGCTTTTGATGCGCTACTGGTTGCCTTTTTTTGCGCCAGCTTTAGCAACAGTTTCTAAGAAATTGAAGAAAAAAGGAACAAAATCGATTGTCATTGTAGATAATATGATTCCCCACGAAAAACGTTTTTTTGATGAGATTTTTACAAAATATTTTCTCAAAAATACAGATGCGTATATTGTGATGAGCAAATCTGTGGAGAAAGATCTTTTAGAACGAAAACCAAATGCAAAATATATCTTTCATCCACATCCAATTTATGAGCATTTTGGAGAAAAAGTAGAACGAAAAGAAGCATTAGAAAAACTAGGACTTTCAGAAATAGAAGGAATTGATAAAATTGAAGATAAAAAAATATTACTTTATTTTGGTTTTGTCAGAAAATATAAAGGCTTGGATTTACTTTTAGAAGCCTTTAAAGAATTAGATAATGATTATTTTTTGATTATTGCAGGAGAATCATATTTATCAGATAACGAAAATAAAGAGCTTCAAAATCTTTTAGATAATCATCCAAAAAAACAAAATATTGATACTCGTCTGCGTTATGTTTCGGATAGTGAAGTAAATCTACTTTTTTCGGCTGCTGATGCTAATGTTTTGCCTTACAGACACGCTACTCAAAGTGGAGTTACAGCAATCGCTTTTCATTTTGAAGTTCCGTCTGTTGTTACAGATGTAGGAGGACTTCGTGATTTGATAGAGCCTTACGATGCAGGTACAATAGCCGAAAATGCGACACCAAAAGCCATTCAGAATGCAATAGAAGAGCTTTTTGATAAAAAGAAAGACATAGATTATGGCGAAAACCTACGTGTTTTTAAAGAAAAGTATTCATGGGAAAACCTAGCAAAGAAAATTTTAGAGCTGTATGAAGAAATAGAATAGCTTTTTCTATTCGACAAAAACCCATTATTCCTCTATCAACAAAGTATTGATGGCTAACTATTTGAACTTATTAGTGTTACAATAACAAATCCTATTCTATAAATAATTCAATAAAAAATACACAAGACAAAGCTATAAACTGCTATTACTAAATAAAAAAAAGTAGTTTGTAATTTTTTTCCTTGTCATAACTTTCTATTCTATTTACTTTGTAGCAACGGATATGAACATAAATAATAATATACAGAATAATATAAATACGAATTCAGAGAATAATTCTGTCAAAAAATCGTCTAGTTTAAAGCCTATTTTTCCTTCTGTCAAGCGTCCTGCTGTAGATCAACCTTTGGCACAAACGACACACAAAAATTTCATTGATACACCCACTCATTTCGAAACAGATTATATTTCTATGAAATGGCTTCCAGAAAAACGTCGTATTGATGTAATTTGGAAACAGTTTGTGAGTGAGGACAAAGTTCGTGAAGTGCTTTTGAGAGAAGTGGCTATGATTCGGCACACAAAAGTAACATGTCTTTTTTTAGATGCTCAAAAATTCAAAGGAACAAATCCAAATATTCCTCGCTGGGCAAATGAAGTTTGGTCGCAAATGGTGCATGACGCAGGTTTGAAACATTTTGCTACTGTGGTTTCGGATAAAGATATTTTTGCTGTTTTTTCTTTAAAATATGGAATGGGAGAAAAGCTCATGTCGCTTGTTAATTGTGCCGTTTTTAAGACGATAGAAGAAGGAGAAGTATGGTTAAGACAATATACACATCCTGAAAGTCCTGTTTATAGTGATGACGAATTGGAGGAAGTGATGGAAGAATATGAAAATCCAACAACAGATTATGACAAAAATAATATAGTTGCAGAAACTGAAAAAATTGAAAAAACACCAAAGCCTAGCTTCAATACTGAAATTGATAAAGAAGAAATAACCAAAGAAGAGAAGGAGATAGTTGAAACAGAAATGACAACACCGATTTCAAAATTTGATACAGAAACAGAACTTCAACACTTTAATTTGGAACAAGAAATAACAGAACAGGAAACACAAAATGACTTTGAAGAAGAGGAAGAAGAAATAGATGAAGAAGATGATAATAGACTTTCTCAAATTCAAGTCTTTTCAGATTTTGAGGATTTAGAAAATCATATACAAAACATAGAATCTAAATATAAAACAAAAGATGAGTGTTCAGATGATTCTGAAAGTCAAAGTTGATTTTGTTTTTCTAAAAATAAATGAGTACAATTTTTGTTAAAACAACGTAGTATTATTTTTGTTATAGTTATACAGTTCTTTCAATAGGAACTGTATTTTTTTATCTTGAAACTAAAGAACATATTATGAAAATTCATTATTTATTTTTTTTGCTACTCTCAATCTCTCTTTTTTCCTGTAATGATAAGGATAAAAATGGAAATGCCAAATTAGAAGTACGCCTTGTAGATGCACCTGCTGAGTATGATGCTGTTTATATTGATGTTAGAGAAGTCAGAATCCATACTTCTGAAACGGCTGCTGATGAAGACCAAGGCTGGACAACACTTTCAACCAATCAAGGAATATATAATCTTTTAGAACTTACTAACGGTATTGATGCTCTTTTGGCAAGCGAAGAACTTCCTGCTGGTAAAGTATCTCAAATTCGTCTGGTTTTGGGAGAAAACAATACACTTGTAGAAGATGGAGAAACTCACGACCTCAAAACACCTAGCGCACAACAATCAGGTTTAAAGTTGAAAATCAATACTACTTTAGAAGCTGATTTGAAATATGTGATTATGCTAGACTTTGATGCTGCTCGTTCTATTGTAAAAGCAGGAAATTCTGGAAATTATAATCTAAAACCAGTTATTCGTACTTTTGTAGAAAGCGATGGTGGTTCTCTGAAAGGTTGTACTTCGCCTTCTTCTGTTCAGTCTTTAGTTACTGTTTCTCAAAATGGTGTGTTTGTAGCAAGTGCTTATACAAATGATGGATGTTTCTTAATCAAAGGACTTCCAGCAGGAACGTATCAAGTAAGAGTTGAGCCTCCTTTAGCATACTCTCCTGTTACAATTTCTGATGTAGTAATTAGTGATGGAGAAGTAAAAACATTAGAGACAATTACAATTCAGTAATCGTTTGTAGAAAAAAAATATCAAAAACTCATTTTACACATCGTGTAAAATGAGTTTTTTTGTGATGAAACTCTAATAAAAATTTCCTTTGAAAGTAAGTGAAGTCACTTCATTTTCATCAATAGAAATATAATCTCTTTCTATCAATCTCTGAATATTTTTGTTGATTTGTTCTTTACTTAAAGTTGTTCTATATTTTTCATTTTCAGCCTTAGAGTAGTAATCTGTGATTTTTTGTAGAGTTGTGTTTTTTTCTCCCTTCATGAACCCCATTATGGTATCAAGCTGTTTTGTTTTATTTCTAGAAAAGAAGAGATAAAGGTATTGGTTTTCGTCAATTATGGATTGAAGAGATTTTATGGTGTCAGTATCACTTATTACATCGTGGTCAAAAAAGTGATGGATAAAGTATGCTTTACCATTATGGACAAATTTTATAAACTCTTCCTCATCATCATCTTCAAAATCTTCTCTCAAATCTTCATAGTATTTTTCAAAGTAATTCTCTATTTGCTTTTCATAAAGTGTGATTAATTTTTTCAAATCTTTCTCAAAGAAACTGTAGCTCTCTATCTCTTCTATCTTTATATTTTTTTCATCCAAAATAGTATCAATCATTGCATAAATATCTCCTTTTCCTTGCATCATCATCCATCCTTGATAAGAATTAAAATCATTTTTATCTAAATCATACTTTATTGTATAAATAGTCAATTCGTCATTTGTAGAAATATCATTACTGAAATTTTTTTTTGCTTCTCTTCTCAAATGACAACTATAACAAATATCTTTTGGCAAATACGAGCTATCAGTAGGAATAATAAGTTTATTACAATCAGCACAATGTATTCCTTTATCTCTTTGAAGCCAAGAAGGGCAATCATCGTCTGGAGCTTCTGAAGCAGGAAACCAAAAAGGAATATTATATTTTTTACTGATGAGGTTTCCAATTTTTTTTGCTACGATTGTTTCTTCCCAAGGTGTAGGTTGTCCATTAAAAATCCGTAAATCGGATGCAAAACGCATCGTACATAAATGGAAAATTGAGTATTTAGAAAATCTATTTTTAGTATCAATAATGACTTCCATATAAATACACCAACCTTGTGTATCTCCATCCCATAAAGCTTGAATAGCGACAGGCACTCCTGTTTTTTTACCTTCTTCTATTTTGTCAATATACACTTGCATATTTTCAAAATCTTCTGGCTTATCGTAATAATCTTTTGGCATTATTTTCTAATAAAAGTGATGATAATTCTAGGTACTCAAAATACGGAGCATTCTTACAAGGTCATTATCAATCTTTCTAGGTTTCAAGCACTCTTCAATGGGAGTATAAGTTAGTTTTCGTTTCAGTTGTCCGACCATAACATTGGTTTTTCCAGATAAAAGCCCTTCTACTGCTGCTAACCCTAACTGACTAGCTAAAACTCTATCGGCTGCTGTTGGCGAACCTCCACGCTGAATATGTCCTAGATTAGTAACCCTAAATTTGAATTTTGGTATTTGCTCTCTTACTTTTTTACCCAGTTCTTCGGCATTTCCTAGTTCGTCGCCTTCTGCTACCACTACAATCAAAGATGTTTTTTTATTGGCTAACATCTCTTTGATAGAAACAACTATTTCATCTAAAGAATCTACAATTTCGGGAAGCATGACTATTTCTGCTCCTCCTCCAATTCCTGTCAAGAGTGCAATATCTCCACAATGTCTGCCCATTACTTCGATAAAAAAACCTCTTTCTAATGAATCGGCTGTATCTCTTATTTTGTCGATGGCTTCTAAAGCTGTGTTGATGGCTGTATCAAATCCGATGGTGTAATCTGTTCCGTTGAGGTCGTTATCGATTGTCCCTGGTGCACCCACGAATGGCATTTTGTGTTCTGCTGAAAAGGCTTGCATTCCTGCTAGTGTTCCGTTTCCACCAATGGCAACAAGTCCGTCAATTTCTAAATTTTTGAGATTTTGATAGGCTTTTGCTCGCCCTTCTTTTGTCATAAAACGTTGGCTACGAGCTGTTTTTAAAATTGTTCCTCCACGCTGAATAATATTACTGACATCTCTAGAAGTCATAGTGTGAATGTCATTTTCTATCATTCCACGATACCCTCTATGAATTCCATAGACTTCGACACCGTAATATAACGCACCTCTTACAACGGCTCTCAAGCACGCATTCATTCCAGGAGAATCTCCTCCAGATGTAAAAACTCCAATTTTTTTCACGTCTTAATTAGTGATTAATGGTTAAGTATTGGTTTTTTTTATTAAAAATGAACTTTTATTCCTCATTTTCTAATTCTGATTCAAGATAGTTTATTTCTAAATTGTTTTCCAAATCTCTTTTTATTAATTTTCTTTTAAAGAATGTAAAAGCACCAAGTAATGCAATAATTACCCATTTGAGCCATTTAAAAATAAAAGGAACAACTTTTACTTTTGTCAGAACTTTTCCAGCCAAAATACCAGCAAATCCAAAAGCTGCTAGATTATCAAAATTAGGGTCAAAATCTTCATGTCTGAATCCGTTATAGAATTCTACACTAGAAGTCAGTAAAGGAATTTGAGAATTGACTTCTAAAAGATGGCTAGGCGAAGTGCTAATATTCATTTCCAAAACTCCATATCTACCCAGTTTGTGTGTGCTATGACGAATATAATTTTTCTTATTAGAAGAACAAGAAACAGCCCATTGCAACTGATGTTGATTCTCTAAAAAGTAGGGTTTCATTGCCCAAGATTGAATAGCGAGAGTATCACAACCTTGTTTTTGAATGTATTTGTTTTTTTTATGGTTCGTTTGAATAATATCTTTCCAAAAAAAATCTTCAGGTGTTTTGAAAATAGTCGTATCAGGAATATAACCTGTTTCTATATAAACCAACTCTATAATAAAAGGAGGTTCAGTAATCGAATCAGGAGTGTTTTTAGTTGGAATGGCTACCAAACAACCTAAATATTCGATACTATCACAAGCTATTCGATAAGGAGATTGTGCAGAATTTCCTTCCATAAAAACAAAACCTTTGGGCACAGAAAGTAAAGCAACACCTGCCAAATCTATTTGTCCAATTTGTCCAATTGTTTCTTTTTGTATTTCGTTTTGAGCAAAAGCAAAAGGCGAAATAAATAAACAACAAGCTATAAATAAATAGGTTGAAAAATAAAAAAGTGTTTTCATAGCTCAATATTTTAAAATTAGTAGTGTGTTGTTGGTTTTTGTAAGATTTAAGATACAAAATTATTTTCTTTCTCATCTATTATTTTTGGATAATAAATAGCTCTCCAAAATATGATTCTAAAAAAATAAAGACTATTTTGCTTCTAATCACATTTTACAAAATCACAAATAGATATTTTTATGAAAATTATTATTTTCTGCTTTTTATCTTTTGCTCTATTTATTTTGTCTATCAGTTTGGTAAAAGGACAGGATATTGAAAATTCTGATTCTCAAACTATGTATCCTCAATACAAAAATAGAGTTTCACTCAATCTTTTAGGACTTCCTTCAGCAAACTTAGTAATGAGCTATGAGCGAGCCTTTAAAAATAAAGCTATTTGGCTAGGTTTTAATTATCATTTGAATGGTCTTTTGAAAGAAGAAGACAGAAATATGTTCTCTGTTGCAGCAGAATATCGTTATTATTTTTTTGCTAACAAATCTTATAAATTTAGTAATGGTTTGTTTGGAGGACTTTATGTAAAATATAGAACAGGAAAAGAAACTAAAATTATAACACTTGACAATATAAACTACTCACACAGTTATAATAATTTTTTTGCAGGACTAAATCTAGGATATAGATATAATTACAAACGCCTTGCTCTTTCTGCTTTTGCAGGGTATGGATTTTTAATTTCAAGCCGAGAAAAACGAGATTTTATATTTTTTGATTCTTTTGGAAAAGAAGTAAAATTAAGTGAAGGTTATAAAAATGATTTGCGTTTAGGAATTACTCTAGGGTTTGCTTTTTAGATAAACAAATTAATTCCTCATTTAGTAGTAAAAACAAGCAATCTGAATTTTATTATCAGATAAAAATTCATAAAAAATTCGTAACTTTAGAGCTAGAATAATCAATAAAAAACAACCATAAAAAATAAAATATATGTCAGTAGTAACACCTACACAAACAAACACAGAAGAAACCCTTCAAATGATTGCCAAAATGGTACAAGACTTTGGAGAACGTGCAATCACACCAAACCGTAATAAATGGGATGACGACCAACATTTTCCTGTTGATGTAATGAAAGAATTAGGTAATTTGGGCTTAATGGGCGTTTTAGTTCCTGAAGAGTATGGTGGAAGTGGTTTTGGTTATCAAGAATACGTAACTGCTATTTCAGAACTTGCTGTTATTGACCCTTCCATTGGGCTTTCAATGGCTGCTCATAACTCACTTTGTACAGGTCATATTTTGCAGTTTGGAAACGAAGAACAGAAAAAACGTTGGTTACCAAAACTAGCAACGGCTGAATGGATTGGTGCGTGGGGACTTACAGAAGCAAATACAGGTTCGGATGCAGGAAATATGCGTACAACTGCCGTTCAAGATGGAGATTATTGGGTAATAAATGGAACAAAAAATTTCATTACACACGGAAAAAGTGGCGATATTGCTGTTGTAATTGTTCGTACTGGTGAAGTAGGTGATTCTCATGGAATGACTGCTTTCGTTATCGAAAAAACGACAGAAGGGTTTTCTGGTGGACGTAAAGAAGACAAATTAGGAATGCGTCTTTCTGAAACTGCCGAACTCGTTTTTGATAATTGTAGAGTTCATAAAGATAATATTTTAGGAAAAGTAGGCGAAGGATTTGTACAGTCATTGAAAGTATTGGATGGTGGACGTATTTCGATTGCAGCTCTTAGCCTTGGGATTGCAAAAGGAGCTTTGCGTCATTCTATTGTATATTCAAAAGAGCGTGAGCAGTTTAATCAACCGATTGCAAATTTCCAAGCGATTGCCTTCAAACTAGCAGAAATGGCTACTGATGTAGAAACTGCCGAACTTCTTACTCGTCAAGCAGCCGACCTAAAAAATAAAGGAAAAAGTGTAAATAAAGAATCTGCCATGGCAAAATATGTAGCTTCTGAAGTGTGTGTAAAAGTAGCTTCTGAGGCAGTACAAATCTTTGGAGGTTATGGTTATACAAAAGACTTTCCAGTAGAAAAGTATTACAGAGATTCTAAATTATGTACGATTGGAGAAGGAACTTCTGAAATTCAGAAACTCGTTATCTCAAGAGCAATTTTGAAGTAAAGGTCTCTAAATTATAAAAAAATAAAAGCCCATTCTGATTAAAAATTAGAATGGGCTTTTTACTTGTGTAGTTTTTTTCTTAGGTAACTTGCAACCTTTTTTGACATATTGAAATCTAGTAGTCGTATCTCATTCAAAAAAAGTATTCTAATTCATTAATCATTATTCAAATTTTATAAGTTATGAGAAAAATATGTTGCTTCGTATTTCTATTGTGTATTTCATTTTCAGTAATCGCTCAAAACTCTGAACAAAGTAAACCTACTGAAGTTCTTCTTTTTGGCACTTTTCATTTTAATAACCCAGGTCTTGACGCAGCTAAAACAAAAAGTTTTAATATTGAAAGCGAGAAAAGTCAAGCAGAGTTAGATGAGATTACAGACAAAATAAAGGGTTATAATCCTTCCAAAATTTTTGTAGAGTGGGAATACAATGAACAGGAAGAGTTAGATTCTTTGTATGACCTATATTTAAAAGGAACATATTTTGAGAATCCAGAATTATCTGATTTTTATAAAAAAAATGAAATTTTTCAACTTGCTTTTCGTGCAGCTAAAAAGTTAGGTCATAATAAAGTGTATGCAATGGATTATACAGATGTAAATTTCCCTTTTGATAGTTTGATGGAAGTAGCTCAAAAAAATAATCAATCAGCATTACAAAATGAAATTATGCAAACTATTGAAGAATTTTCAGCACGCTTTGATGATCAAATAGATGCTGATAAATCTCTTAAAGAAATTTTATATTTTCTTAATAGTTCATCTTTACGTCAAAAAGATATTGCACTTTATACTCAAACAATAAATGAAATAGGTAGTATAGATAATTTTGTGGGTGCTTATTTAGCATCAGAATGGTATAGAAGAAATTTGTACATGCTTTCTATTATGCAGAGACAAGTCACAAATGAAGATGAAAAAGTTATGATTTTGTTAGGTTCAAGTCATGTGACACTTATCCATGAAGTTATTTCAACTCATTCAAATTTGAAAGGAATAGAACTACAAGAAATTTTAGATTAAAAATAAAATTCTATTCTAAATTATTCAAACATCCATTCAAGAAATATATTTCCTAAATGGATGTTTTTTCATAAAAAACTATTAGTTTTTATAAGAGGCTTTTGTGTAAATAGATTTAAAACGTCAACGATAAAAACAAATAATCTACCTAAAAACTCCCACCAAACGATAATAATCCATCATTGTAATACGAAAAGTTTCTCGTTCTTTTTCAGTATTCAGAATTGGTATTTCATTAGGTAGCATATAAAATTCGTGTTTATCCAAAAGGCTGTTATACATGCGTGTTGCAAATTCATATTGTGTATCGACGTGTCCTGCAATATAAAAAAGCGTTCCCTGTGCCTTTGTTTTTGGGTTTTTCCATCGGATTTTGAGCGTATCATTTTCAGATGTATCAAAATAATCCTCTATGTATTTGTTTGGGTCTGTAATGATATAGGCTTTATCTTTATCCCACAAATAAACAATAGTCAGATTCAAAACAGGTGCTAAAGTATCTTTATTAGCATCTTCGTGTACATAAATTTCTCGTTTGAGTTTGGGTTCATCTATTTTATCATAATCCAAACTTCGCATATTCTTAAAAAACAAAACAGAACTCTGTGTAGTAGAATTTCTTGGTTCAGTAGGAGAAACTCGTTTTTTTTTATCAGGATTGCAAGAAAAAAGAATAATTGAGAAAAATAGAATCAGAAAGCTGTAAACAAATGATTTCATAGAAGGCGTAAAAAAATAGGTTAATCAGAATTTAAACTTACAAGATTTTGAGAAACATACAGGTTTGAGTAGAAACAAAAAATTTAATTTGAGATTTATTTCAAAAAAACTCTTTAAATAAATTCAAAATATCGACCTTTGTAAAAACACACGAACTATTGTAAAGATATATGAGATTGTGAGAATGTGGAGGGAATATGTAGAGAAATTTATCGTTAGTAAAATAGCTATCTGTCCAATTCCAAAAACTAAAAATCAACAAAACAAACGAATAATGGTAAAGGAAAGAAAAATAATGTTGTAGTTTTGCAACCCTTTTCGTTTTACAATTTGTTGGTACACTATTCATTTACTTTAAATACAGACTAAAAAAGTCTAATAAAATCTGAAAACGTTTTTTAAACAAATACAGGGTTGTTTTTTACGCCCTTTTATATAAATATCAAAATCATTTTTATATGTCAAATACACCATCGAAAGAACTTTTACACGAACCTTTACTTGCCGAAAACCCAAATCGTTTTGTCCTTTTTCCTATCAAACACGACGATATTTGGCAAATGTACAAACAAGCAGAAGCTAGTTTTTGGACTGCCGAAGAAATAGACCTTTCTAATGACATGAAGGATTGGGAAAATATGAGTGACAACGAACGCCACTTTGTAAAACATGTTCTTGCATTTTTTGCAGCTTCTGACGGAATTGTGAATGAAAATTTGGTTGTCAATTTTATGAAGGAAGTGCAGCTTCCAGAAGCTCGTTGTTTTTATGGTTTCCAAGTAATGATGGAAAATGTTCATGCCGAAACCTATTCACTTCTTATTGATAGCTATATAAAAGGAACAAAAGAAAAAGATTATTTATTCAATGCCTTAGATAACTTAGATTGTGTTGCAAAAAAAGGCGATTGGGCATTGAAATGGATTGAAAGTGATAATTTTGCAGAGCGTTTGGTAGCTTTTGCTGCTGTGGAAGGAATCTTTTTTAGTGGTTCTTTCTGTTCTATTTTTTGGCTTAAAAAACGTGGCTTAATGCCAGGGCTTTCTTTCTCTAACGAGCTTATTTCTCGTGATGAAGGTTTGCATTGTGATTTTGCCTGTCTTTTATACAACAATTACATACAAAACAAACTTCCAAAAGAACGTATTATAGAAATTATTACAGATGCTGTAAAAATTGAACAAGAGTTTGTAACTGATGCCATTCCTGTAAGTCTTATCGGAATGAATGCTGATTTGATGAATCAATATATTGAATTTGTAGCTGATAGATTATTAGGCGAACTAAATTGTGAAAAGCAGTATGGAAGTCATAATCCTTTTCCGTTTATGGAAATGATTAGTTTGCAAGGAAAGACAAATTTCTTTGAAAAACGTGTAGCAGAATATCAAAAAGCTGGAGTTATGAATAATAATGATGATTCTCCAAAGTTTTCTTTAGATGAAGATTTTTAGATTTTTGTAAAATCCTCGTTGACAGTTCAGACCTCAACGACGGTTAATAAAAAAAACCGAAATTCAAATCTATTGAATTTCGGTTTTTTTTGTAAAAAAGCACACTACATCACTCAAAATGTGTAAAATATTTTTTTTATCTGTACTTTTGTTGTAATTATAGCTTATATTTTTTTGAAATTAATTATATTTTTCTATGAAAGAGGCTTCCAAAGACAAACAGATTATTCCAGTTATTGATAAAAAGAAGAAAGAACTCTCCAAACTAGAGAATCTATTTAATTACCGTATCAAGCGTGTCAAAAGATTAAAAGACAATATAAATTTAGCCTCTACACAGGTTCAGTCTTTTCGTCAAGAAATGATGTCTAAAGTTATTCCTGCCACTAATAAAATAAACGAAAGACAAGTTGTTTTGATTAAAGAATTAGTAACTATTTTTGATGAAAAAATACTGAAAGGAAAAAAACAAAATGAAAAATTTAAGGCATTAATATTGTTTCTTATTGAGGATTTAATCTTTGAGAAAGAACAAGAAGGATTAGACGAACTCTATGAACGTTTTGCAGAAAAAACCATAGAAGAAACAGAAGCTGAAGCTGTTAAAGAAGAAAAAGAAAAGTTATTACGAGTGATGGATATGTTTGGATTTGAAATTACTGAAGAAGAAAAAGAAAAACTACTCAGTGATGAAGAAGATGAAGAGTTTATGGAAGAATTTGAAAAGAAATTCTCTAGTGAAAATTTAGAAAATGCTAAAAATTCTTTTTTTGGAGATTTTGGATTTGGAGAGCGAAAGAAAAGTCAAAAGCAACTAGAAAAAGAAGAAAAAAGAAATAAAGAATTAGAAAATATTAGCAAAACTGTAAAGCAAGTGTACAAAGAACTCATGAAAGAGTTGCACCCTGATAAAGAACCTGATGAAATCAAACAATTAGAAAAAACACAGCTCGTTCAAGAAATTACAGAAGCCTATCGCAATGATGACCTTTTTACTCTATTGTCTATACAACTAGCACAACTTGATGAAACCGATAACACAAAATTGAGTGAAGAGAAAATCAATTATTTTAATACAATGCTTCTCAATCAAGCTCGTGAGTTGGAAGAACAGAAAGAAAGCCTAGGACATGAGGCAAACTTACCTACTATTTTAATAAAAACATTAGGTAAAAAAGAGTTTGATAACCTATCAAAGCGTGTCATAAAAGAAAATCAACAAGAGATAAAAGAAGTAATAAAAAATGTAAATTCCCAAATAGAAAAAATACAAGCTAAAGATAAAAAGTATCTCAAAATGTTTGTAGAAGAAAACTATGAAAATCTTATTGAGCCTTCTCCATTTGATTTTTCTATGATGAGTGAGTTTTTTAGTGAATAATCAAACCTAATTCGTAACTAACATCAAGTCTTGAAATAGTTTCTACCATCAAAAACCGAAATTCAAACCTATTGAATTTCGGTTTTTTCATTTTCAAAAGTATTTTATTGAAAATCACAAAACAAAATTTAGTTTTTCTTGTCTTTCTGAATAACTATAAGCATTTTTGTATGTATTCTATCAAAATAAACAAAATAGAAAGTTTAGGAAAAACAGATAAGAAAAATAAAGGAAATCTAAAAATGACAAGATGGAAAATGCGTTTTTTACGCTTTCGTGTGTGGTTAGAAAATCAATGGAAAAGCCGTTCTCAAAAAGAAAAATATACCGTCGGAATTGCTGGTATTTTAGGGGTTTTACTTGTTTTTGCAGTTGCTTTTGTTATTTGGGACAATAATAGAGAGGCTTCTGTGTGGGAACTTGTGCCTAATGATGCTATTTTGGTTTTGGAAACAACAGAAGCACAGCGCATGAGAGAAAAAATTGATTCGCTTCCTTTTTGGCAGCCTTTCAAAAACTTGCCTTATTTACAAGCCTATCATTCTCGTAAGACTGTTTTGGATTCGATTGGTAGAGATTCTTTAGATATTATGAATTATCTAAAAGGACGAAAAATATATGTTTCGCTGCACCAAACTTCTCGTACAAGTGCTGATATTATGTTTTTTGTTCCGATGTCTTTACAGTCAAGAATTATAAATAGTCTGACCAAAAAATTAAAAAAAGACATTCCTTTTACGCATTCAGAGCGTTTGTACAATGATATTACAGTTCACGAATTGAAATATGAATATGAAAAAACAGACGAAAATGGAAATATAGAAGCAAGAAAAAACTCAAATAGAAAAAACGAAACTGAAAGTGTAATCTTTACTTATGTCATTTATAAAAATTTTTTTATAGGAAGTTATACGCCTTTTTTGGTAGAAGATGCTGTTCGTAAAATAGCAAATAATGAGGGAACACCCTTTTTCAAAGAAAATCAAGACCTTTTAAAACTTACAAAAATAGAAGATGATGATGCAAATTTGTATGTTTCGGCTTCACAGATTCCAAAACTGTTTTCACTTTTTACAGGAGAAGAAAATACGGCTTTGCTTGCTACTTTCGAAAACTGGGCAAAATCTGCTATGCTAGATGTTTCTTTGAAAGAGCATTTACTTTTATTAAATGGCTATCTTCTTACCCAAGAAGAAGGCGCAGAAAGAGATTATTTATCCATTTTAGAAAATCAAAAAGCGATTGATTTTATTGATTTACAACAATTTATCCCTCAAGAAACGGCTCTTTTGTATCGAATTGGTTTTTCAGAACCTCAAAAATATTTTAGTGATTTAGACGAATATAGAAAGGAATATTTGCCCAAACAGATAGAACAAAGAGAATCACTTATAGATTATTACAGTTTTTCGCCTACTCGTTTTTTGGATAATATAGGAAATGAAATTGCTGTGGCTGTTTTAGAAATGCCAGAAAATAGAAAAAGTCCAGAAAAACTAGCCTTCTTAAAAATAAAATCAGAAGACGGACAAACTGAAAAATACGAACAAAAAGCGATTGCTTTACTTACTCAACTTGCCGAAAATTCTCGTGTAGAAGTAAAAAGTGAAGACTCAGCAGAATCAGAAACCAAACCTCTGACAGAGATTTATGAAGAGTTACCGATTACACGAATTGAAGTAGCTGATTTTCCTCTAAAAATGTTTGGAGAAGGTTTTAGTGGTTTTTCTCAGTCTTATTTTACCGTTTTGGAAAGTAAATATATTGTGATTGGAAGTAGTTTTCAAGCCATTCAAACGCTGATTGATGATTATAAAAATGAACGTGTTTGGGGGAAATTGGTACGACAAAGACAGTTTTTTGAGCAAATTGGAACTCGTTCGACAGTGAGCGTAATTGTAGATTTGCCTCGTTCTTGGAACTGGCTCATGACAAATGTTTCTCCTGAATGGCAAAAGACGTTTGAAGCCTATAAATACGATCTTTTGAAAGTAGAATTTTTGGCGTGGCAAGCAGAAGGAGAAGAAAAACGTTTTGCAAGTTCTCTTATTTTTCAACAACAAAAAACGGCTGAATTGGTCGCTCAAAGCAAAAAAGAAGAAGCCAAAACAGTTTTTAAAAACAAATTAGAAAGTCCTCCTTATTTGGTCAGAAATCATTTGGATAGAAGTCAGGAAGTATTAGTCCAAGATGATAAAGATATGTTGTATTTAATTTCGAAAGAAGGAAAAATACTTTGGAATTATTATCTCAATGGAACAATGCGCCCACAAGTTTATCAAATTGATGCCTATAAAAATGGAAAATTACAATATCTAATTGCCACTCCTACAAAGGTTTATTTGATTGACCGTTTGGGAAGAGCAGTTTCAGGTTTTCCAATTTGGTTTCCAGAAAACACATTTATTACACATCTTTCTGTGATTGATTACGATAACTCAAAAAATTATAGAATTGGAGTAGCTACAAGTACAGGAAATGTTTATTTGTACGACAAAACAGGAAAAAGTCTCCCCGGTTGGCAGCCTCGCAAGGTAGGAATGGCTCTTTCTGCACCTTTGGAACACGTTCGTGCAGGAAGTAGAGATGCGATGATTGCGATTGAACAAAACGGAATTGTCAATTTACTGAAACGAAACTCTCAAAGTTATTCTAATTTCCCACTCAATTTCAATTCTGATATTACAAATGATTTTCATGTTGATTATGGAAATACCCTTTCTACAACAGAAATAAGTATGCTTACTGAAGCAGGCGAACTCATTCGTTTTAATTTGGAGGGAAAAATAATAGATAGAAAGTTCTTTGAAAAAGGAGAACAAGGCGCAATTTTTACATTAGCAGCCGACAAACAGCGTGAACAAAATTTTGTCATTGCACGACAAGACAGCAAAAAACTAACGCTTTATTCTTCGGAAGAAGAACTATTATTTTCTAAAACCTATGATAATGACGGCACAAAACTAATTCAATATTTCAATTTTGGTGCAAGTATAGAAGTCATTGCCGTTACGGATATGCACGCCCAAAAAACCTATCTCTATTACACCAACGGAACAATGGTAGGAGGAAAACCAATACAAAGTAACACAACGATTGCGCTTTTTTATTCAGAACAAACAAGCCTTTTTACGCTTTACAGAACATTGGATAAAGAATGTCAGAAATTGGTTTTTGGGAGGTAGGTTTTGAGATAACTATTTGCTTATGTAAAACAATCCTCAATTTTTTTACATAAAAGCGTAACATGTAAAGAATATAGCTTTTTCTTTACACGTTATACTTTTATTTCTGTTCTTAGCATCATACTACGAACAAGTGGAAGAGAATCATTTATTTTAGTAATTTATTCAAAGGTTTCTACATCATTTATCCATTCTACATTGTTATATTCACAACCATACAAATAATTAGAACAACCATAAAAATTACGAGTATTTCCATTTGAGGCAACAGTTGAACGTCTTAGTAAAACATCCGCTGTTATACACTCTGGACATTTACGTTCCGAAGATTTGCCACTTTCAACTTCTAACTCTGAAATAAATTTTGACTTAAAAGAGCTATCTGCAACAAAATAAATTTTCTCTTTTGCTCTAGTCATAGCGACATAGAATAAACGTCTTTCTTCTCCATTTTCGAATTGGTCTGCTTCACTTAATAAAAGATTCAAAACCAAATCATCTGACATTTCAGAAGGAAAACCATACTTACCTGAATTACAATTTAGTACAATAACTATATCTCCTTCCAGTCCTTTCGCTTTATGAACTGTCATGAATTTAGCTTGAATATTTTTATTCTTTCCTTCAAAAATTTTTGTCGTGTAAGAAATAGTTGAATCATTCTTATCAATCTGAAAAATATTTTTTTCATTTTTAATTCTATCTATATCAAATCTATATCTTCCAAGAATAATAATTTCCTTTTCTCCTATATTCTCATCCAACATTAATAGGTCATCAAATATATTTTTCAGTACTATTGTATCATCTTGATTGCTGGTAGTAGAATAACGAATGTTGTATTCAGTATTTCCTTGATTTAATAAACCTTTGAGTTCTTTTTGAGCTTGATTTGGATTTTTTTGTATAAAATTGCTTGAAAACGATATTAATGGTTCACGAAAACGGTACGTTGTTTCAATCTTTGATTTTACTGTATAACCAAAATAGTTTTCAAACTCTTTAAACAAAGAAATATCACTACCACTAAAGCGATAAATTGACTGCCAATCATCTCCTACACAAAACACTTTACAAGAAGGATTTTTTTCTTTAAGAGCTTTTATAAGTTGGTATCTTCCTATAGAAATATCTTGAAATTCATCAATTATTATATAACTAAATTTTTTATCGTAAGTGCCATTTATTATATGTTCAGAAGCCTTATTAATCATATCACTAAAATCAATTTCGTTTCTTTCTTTCAGATGATCCTCATATCGTTCAAATATTGGTGTTATGATTTCAATAAACAATGAATTTCTTTGCCTAATTAAATTATCCTTATCTCTATTATTTTTGTTTCTCACATCAGTAATATAATAATTATTAGACTTCATAAGTGTTATGAAAGTTCCAAACAGAGCGATAAGATTTTTTACTTCATTATCTGCATTTTGAGAAATAATTTCCCAAATCTCTTCTGGAGATTTAGGTTTAAAAATTACTCCTACATCAGAAAGATTTTTTGCGAGATTATCAAATAAAGTGCCTTCATTCATTTCATAACTGTAACTTTCAATTAATATAGTTCCCTTTTCTTCATGAAGTTCTCTTTTCCATTCCATGCCCTCTTGATATTTTTCAGTTGCTGAGAGATAATCATCGCCAGTAAACCAATTTGGAACACTTCCATCTCTTGAAATACCAAAATGTTCAATATAAATCTTTTTATTATCCTGCTTTACTGTAAAATCTGGTTTATACTGTCTATATGACTTGTTTGCTGTGTCATATTCGTAAGGAAATTCATATTCATAATCAATACCGTTGAACAGAAGGAAATTAGCAATTTTACATTCTTCAATACTTTTTACAGCTTCCATTCTAAATGTTTTTTTACCATTAGACCAAATTGCTTTTGCTTTGTAACTTTTAAAATTCTGGTCTTTTATATACTGAATGTATTCTCCTTTGTTAGCAAAGTCAGATTGAAGTTTTATAGGTTTTAAAAAATTGACAAAATAATTTGTTAATTTTTCAAGATAGTTTGTATCTTTTATTAAATCATTAAAATATTTTTCAAGTAGTAATCTAAATTGCTGTTCTTCAAATATACTTGGCTGTTTACTCTCTGCTTGTACTATAATATCTTTACCAAATTTGTGAAATGTTTTTACCTCTACTTCTTCATTATTAATTCTATCCGAAAGATCACTCGCTGACTTCTTAGTATAAGAAATCAATAATATCTCATCTGGATTAACTTTGTAACGATTAATAACATAGTTCACTTTGCCTACAATAGTAGTTGTTTTACCAGAACCTGCACCAGCTATAACTATATTATTATCTTCATCTGTTACAACTGACGTTCTTTGCTGAATATCAAGTTTCCTACCTTCTATATCATCAAAAAATTCGCTATAATTATTTAATTCTTGTTTTACAAAATCTCTATTGAAATTGTCTCGTAATTTATTAGAGTTAGTAAAATAATTTATGAATGTTTCTATTGATTTTACATTTTCTGTTGAGAGCTTAATATCCTCAAAACGTTTTCCTTTTATTTCACTCAGTAAAGACCTTTGTTTATCTTGCCAAACTGTTAATTGATAATTTGCAAAATAACCAGTTTCAAAATTTATATGTTTTGAAAATTCTATATTTGCATTTTTAATTTTATCAATTTTACTTTCAAAATAATCGAAAAGGTTCTTTCTTTCTAGTTCAATTCTAGCCTCTTCAAGTTCTTTCTTTTTTCGTTCAGCTTCTTTATTCTTATAGTAAACCCATAGAACTATTAAAGAAATAAAAATAAGTGAAGCTATTAGCACGAAACTTTCTAGACCTTTCATACAATTTTACTGTTAGTTAATAATAACTTGATTGCCCTATTGAATTGAACTCAATTCGTATTTGAATAATCACAAAAACACCACCAATTCAAAAAAGAACTAATAGTGTTTACAATATACAAAAAGAAGCAGTAAAAATTAAAATTATTGCTTTAGCTATTTCTTGCTAATAAAACCAACAAAAAGCTAATTTTTTATCAAAAATTTAGTAAATTTGTGTAGCCAAACGCATTAAAATAACCTCTTTGTATTGAACATTTTTTGAAAGGAATCAATAAACAACCTCTTGAAGTTAGCAACAACAGAAAAATTGTAGAACAAAAAGACACTACAAAAACAGAACTAATAGAAAAAGTAGAACAGTTAAAATTATTTGCATGAAATTTATAGATTTATTTGCAGGATTAGGAGGAATTCGTTTGGGTTTCGAAGAAGCTTGTAGGGAAAAAGGAATAAAAACAGAATGTGTTTTGACTTCTGAAATAAAGCCTTACGCTATCCAAACTTTAAAACACAATCATCATTATGAAAATGAAGAGAATTTTGTAGGCGATATTTTTAATGTAAAAAATGAGGATATTCCTTCTTTTGATTTTTTGTTTGCAGGTTTTCCTTGTCAGCCTTTTAGTTCTAGTGGAAAACGTCAGGGTTTTGCTGATACTAGAGGGACGTTATTTTTTGAAATTGAACGGATTTTAGAGTATCACAAACCACAAGGATTTATTTTGGAAAATGTAGAAGGTTTGGTAAAGCACGATTTAGAAAACAAACATGATGAAATAGGCAGAACATTAAAAACCATTTTATACAAATTAGAAGAATTAGGTTATCAAGTGTCGTGGAAAGTTTTGGATAGTCTTAATTTTGGAGTTCCACAATCAAGAAAACGAATTTTTATAGTGGGTACAAAGAATTGTCAAATTTCTTTAGATAATTTTGAAGAAAAACACGCTATTTTAAATGATATTTTAGAAACAAATAAACCTTTATTAGAAACAGATTTTACCAAAAAATTACTTTCTCACTTTAAAGTTGAAGAATTATATGGAAAATCTATAAAAGACAAACGAGGAGGCGAAAATAATATTCATAGTTGGGATATTGGTTTGAAAGGAGAATGTACAAAAGAACAAATCAATTTATTGAATCGCTTATTTAAAGAACGCAGAAGAAAACAATGGGCTGCCGAAATTGGAATTGATTGGATGGACGGAATGCCTCTTACTTTGCAGCAAATAGAATCTTTTTATCTTACTTCCAAACTTGAGTTGTTTAATACGAACAAGCAAGAAAATAATAGTGAGCAGCTTGAAGAAATGCTAGATGATTTGGTAGAAAAAGGATATTTGAAATTTGAATATCCAAAAAAGCTAGTTAAGGAAGTTACAGAAAATGGAATTATTTCTTCTCGTGTTTATGATGAAACAAAACAGAAAGGATATAATATTGTAACAGGGAAGCTAAGTTTTGAGGTCAATAAAATTTTGAATCCTTTAGAAATTGCACCTACTTTAGTAGCAACAGATATGATAAAAATTGCTGTTGTTGATGGAAAAGGAATACGAAAATTGACGATTAGAGAAGGATTAAGAATGTTTGGTTATCCTGAAAATTATGAAATTCCATTGAAAAAAACATTAGCTTTTGATTTATTAGGAAATACAGTTGTTGTTTCTGTTGTTAAAGCTGTTTCTGAACGTATTTTGGATAGTTTACAAAGTAAAAACGAAGTTTCAGAAAAATTATCTGATTTTAATAAAGATAGGATTAAAGTTTAAATCCTGTATTTGCAAAATAGCTTGTAGATACTTTTTCTAACCAATTTTCTTTGTACTTATCACATTGAGGATAAAATTTAAAGGTTTCAGCAAGAGCATTGACAAACTCTTTTTTGTCTTGAAAAGGTAAATTTTTCAAACGACTAGAATACCAAGTGCAAGGACGAATATTATAAATTTGACCTCGTTTTACTTGCATTTTTATAGGGTCTTTTCCTGAAGGACTTGTTATTTCCCAAACCTTTTTGAGCCAAATATTATCTATACTCAAAACTGAATCTACCATTTTATAACTAAAAATTAAATAATCAGCTTCTATGCGTTCTGGAATCAATAAAAGTGAAGTACAATAACTATCAAAATTAGCAATGTCAAAAGCTGGACTAGCTCCTGCATGAAAAGTTTTTAATTCTAAAAAATCTGAATTGTCGCTCTCTGAAAGTAAAAAATCTGGAAACGCTTGTGTATTTTTAGCTTGTCTAAAATAAAAATTATTCAATACAAGCCACTCACGCAACCATTCTTGTAAAAGATCGCCTATCGCATCTTTCCCATTATATTTTGCAGAAATTCCTCCTAATTTTATCTCAATACTTCCAATCTGTTCTTTTATTTTAAATTGATTGAGCAATAAATCATAAATTTCTGATGCTGTAATTCTTTTTCTTTCCATTATATCATTCTCATTTTGAAATCCACTCATTTAGATATTTATAGTTTTGTAATTAGACAAAAAACACCACCAATTCAAAAAAAAGAACGAATAGCGTTTTCAAATATACATAAAAAACAAATATTACAAACAGAAAAAAGGACTGAATTAATAAAAAAACAGTCCTTTTTGTAGGGTAAATATTAGTTATGAAAATACAAACTAGGCATTTTATTTTCTAAAAACCTTCTACTGTTATTTCAGCAAAGATAATTCCTGTTTCGTTTTCACTTGTGTCTTTAAACTTAGCATATACTCTTTTGTAGCCTTCGCCACCAGTGAGTACCCAATCTAATTTATCTGTATATTCTTGCCAATATGCTCCATCATCAAATTTTGCTGAATTCGAAACCATTATATAATTGGCTTGACGAGCATTGAAAAGAAGTGTTACTTGATTGTCTTTGACACGAGTTTCTCCTCCTTCGATTCTAATAATTCCAGGTTGTGGTGGTTGAGTATCTAATAAAATTTGAGAACTAGCCACAAAAGATTGATTACCTGCCTCATCTCTAAACTTTATATAGACCGTTTTATAACCATCTGCCCCTGATATTGTCCAATTAGTAGATGTTTTGTATTCCTCCCAACGTGCAGGAGGTGGAAATCCTCTCATATTACTAATCATCATGTGTGAAGCCTCTTCTGCCATTATATCTAGTTTGACTTGGTGTTTGTTGGTGTAAGGCTCACTTCCATTAATGATAATTTCTTCGCCAAATGGTGCTTGTCTATCTAAAATAATACTTGCACTAATTGGCTCGGTCTGATTACCAGATTTATCTCCAAATTGTACCCATACTTTATTTTCGCCATCTTCTCCTGCTAAAATATGATTCATTATAATAGGTTTGAAAGGTTGCCAAGACGCACTATCCATAGATTCACTTTTACCAATACGCATTTCATTTGCTCCTTTTGCACGCAGTTGAAGTGTTACATATTTATTGATATTGGTTGTATATTTTGCACCTTTATTAATTTTAATTTCTCCTCCTGTTGGTGCTGTACGGTCAAGACCAATTCTGTCATAAGCAATTTCTGAAATATTACCTACTCCATCTCTATAACGCACAAAAACAAATTTGATTCCGTCTTCTCCTACTAAGGTAAACTTTTTAGAGGTATTGTAAGATTCCCATTGAGCATCTGGAAAATCAATACGATTGGATAACATCATGTGTGTTGCTCCTTGTGCATTTAATATAAGATCTACTGTTTGTATATTTGTTCCATTATCTCCTTCATTGATTTTTACTTCTCCAACAATAGGAGGAGTACGGTCAAGAAGAATTTTTTGAGAAACAACTTCCGAGATATTTCCTGCTTCATCCTTAAAACGAGCAAAAATTTCTTTCATTCCATCATCCCCTGGTAATGCAAAGGGAACATTTTTTCCTGCTTGATAATTAATCCAACGGCTACCACTAAAGGCTGCATCCATTCCTATTTGCATCATTATAGCTCCATCAGCTTTTGCTTGTAGTAAAACAACCTTATTAGGATTATTGGTAACACTATCTCCTTTATTGATTCTGATTTGTGGGTTTTGAGGAGCTACTCTATCCAAAATAATTTCTGTGCTAATGGGAGGAGTTATATTTCCAGCTTCATCTTTAAATTGAGCATAGACTACTTTTTTTCCGTCTTCTCCTTCTAGCTGCCATCCTTTTATTTCTTCTGCATATTTTTGCCAAGTTCCTCCTGTAAACTGTTCTGATTTACCCAACATGACTTCACTTGCTCCACGAGCAAATAAATTAACAGCCACCGAAGTGCTTTGTACATATTTTGAGTTTTTTTCAACGGCTATACGTGTATCAATAGGAGGTGTAAGGTCTAAAATTACTCTATCAGAAACAGGTGTAGAAACATTTCCTGCTCTATCTCTAAATTTTACATAGACTGCTTTTTCTCCATCTCCTACTGCAAGTTTCCAATCTTCTACTTTATTCCTATAAATTTCCCAACGCCCTTCAAAGAAGTTTTCAGTGTTACTAACCATCATATAACGAGCATCATCTCCTTCTACAGAAAGCTCAAGATTTACTAATCCTTCTTTATTGTTAGTTATTCCTTTTATACCTTCTTTCGAAACAATTTTGATTTTTCCTCCTGTTGGTTGCCCTTGGTCAAGGATAATTTTATCTGATTTTATATCCGTTTCATTGCCAGCTTCATCTCTAAACTTCACATATACTATTTTTTCACCATCTATTACATCAAATGTCCAACTAGGAAGTAGATAACGATAGGGTTGCCATTCTGCACCATGCAAATTAGGGTCATTACTTACCATCATCTCAGATGCACCAATGGCAGAAAGACGAATATTTACATTATGACTTTTTGTATAACGATTTCCTCCATTGACTAATATTCTAGGCATAGAAGGAGCTTCTAAATCTAAAATAATGCGTGCAAAAGCAGGTTTGGATTGATTACCCATTTTATCTCTAAATTTTACAGCTACTACTTGAGGACCTTGTTCGGCAGGTAACTCAAGGTCCATTTCTTTTTGATAAGGAACCCATGTTCCTAGCGATTGAATAGATATATCACTTGCTCCCTCAGCATTGAATTGTAATTTTACATTACGAGACGTAGTAAACTTAGCACCATCGTTTATTTCAAACTTGCCTTTGGGAGGAGTTTGATCAACGATAATGGTATCAATTGCACTTGCAGAAATATTTCCTGCATAATCTCTATAACGAGCATACACATGCTTAGTACCTTCTCCTCCTGTAAGAGGCCATCCTTGTATTGTTTCTTTGTAAGGATACCAACGAGGAGCATCTTGAAAATCACTTCTATTACTAATCTGCATTTCGTAGGCTTCATCGCAATATAACTGCAAATATACTTTTCTATCTCTAGCATTTGTATATTCTGCTCCCGAATTAATATTAATAGATGGATTGGTAGGAGGACTACGGTCAAGTTCTAATTGTGCAACAGTTGGGTCTGAAACGAGAGAACCCGAACCATCTCTAAATTGTACATAGACTGTCTTGATTCCATCTTCACGAGCATCTAAACGCCAACTTTTTTGTCCTTCAAAGGCTTCCCAACGTGCGCCAATAAAACTGGCATTATTACTAACACGCATTTCACTTGCTCCTTTAGCAAAAATTTTCAAAATAACTCGTCCTTCTGGGTCATTGCTAATAGATGCTCCATTATTTACCGTAACAATACCTTGTAGAAGTTGTGCATACGAAGAATGACTGACGAGGGTAAGACCAATAAAAATAAAAAACGAAAGGAGTAAAACTTGTATGTTACGCATAATATATAATCAAATTATATTTTAATTACTATTTTAACTTATTTATAAATTCAGTAGTACAGATTATTCAGATAGACAGGAATTGCAAAAAATAATATCAAAAATTAGATACAATTTAGATTAAAATAAGGAAATGAATAATCTATCCAGTTTAATTGTAAAAATAATAAAGACTGTATAATAAAATGAATCTCTTTTTTCGGATTCATTTTTTACTAATTAACGATTCTATTGAATAGCATATTGAATAGTATCTTGAAAATACAGAAAAAAATAAAAAATACCACACAACAAACGAACAGAGTTTGAATAAATTATCAAAACCTAACTCTATAATCTACAAAGTAAATTAAGTTTGTGGGATTGCTATTTTTGCTATTGCTAAGTAAAGATAGGATTTTATTAGGAATTTTTTGTTTCTAAAGTAGACTTTAATAAAAATACTTGTCTAAAGTTTCTTTATGAGTTTGGGTGTTCTTTCTAAACACATTCAGATATGTGTTACAATTATTGTTCCCTTTGAATAGCATTCGTCGAAATGTTTTGAACTATCTAAAAAGTGCTAAAACACAGAGTACAATAAGTATTTCAAAAAAATAAAGCTCTAAAAGAGTAGTTCAAAACTACTCTCCTAGAACTTTTCTTGTAGGGTTATTAGATAAAAACCTATTCTACCATGAATATTTTAGCATCAAGAGTAGGATTAAACTTTACCTCTTTTACTTCAATTTTATATGCACCTTGTGGAGAGTTTCCTTCCATTTTGTAAGGCACTAAGAGATTTGTACTTCCTACTTTACGATAGTCTTTTATCATCATTTCACCTTCTGCCGAAACTTCTTTAATCAATAATCCTGTTTTTGGGTCAAAATATTGTAAACGCTCTCCATAATCTTTGTGTGTAATTTTGACTTCAAATACAGATTTGTCTTCCACTACTTGCGCTCCTACTAACTCAATGGTATAGCCATTTGATTTGTCATATTGAGCATAAGGATTGATAAAAGTTTGTTCTTTGATGCTATTTGTTTGTTCTGCTGGAAGTTCTTGTGTATTTCCTTGCATTACTAAATAGGCTTTTTTTCCATTATAAATTTGTTTCATTCCCATTTTAGCAACTTCCAAAGCAACCTTTTGTTGATTTTGAACATAAATTTTTTGTTCCATTTGCATTCCTGCAATACTCATTGTTTGTTCTTTTTCCATTGAAGTAACCTCATTCCATTTTTTACCTCCAATTTTATCTAAGTAATTTTGGATTACTTTGTCAGCAGTCATGCCTATCAAAATACGTTGGTCGGCTTGTGCTGCCATTTCTCCAAAGGCATCATAGATTTGAATATTTCCGAAAGGAGCAAGTTTTTCTATAAGAATACTTTGGTCACCTACAGCTACAATCGTAATATTTTCTGGTTTGATATACTTTTTAGCTGCATTTTGAATATCTTCTACTGTTACAGCATTTATTTTTTGAATATAATTACTATAAAAGTCAGACGATAAATCATATCTAGCAATATCAATGGCAAAATTAGCTACTGTTTGAGGACTTTCTAAAGAACGAACAAAAGAACCAATAGCACTTGCTTTTACTCTATCTAATTCTTTTTGAGAAACAGGTTCGTCTTTTATACGTTTCAATTCATAAAGAAATTGAACAACTGCGCTATCTGTAACGTCATTTCTGACACTTGCTGACATTCTAAAAGAAGAAGAAAGTTCATCAGGGCTTAATGAAGAATATGCTCCATACGTATAGGCTTTATCTTCACGAAGGTTTTGAATAAGTCTTGCACCAAAACCACTATTTCCCAAAATACCATTCATTAGTTTTGCAGCTACATAGTCTTCGTTATCTAATGGATAAAAAACAGGATAAGTAATATTAATAACTGTTTGAACTGCTCCAGCACGATTCGAAATAGCTACTTGTGGTTTTTCGGCTGCTTTTGGTGAGTCAAATTTTGTGGTAGGAACTTCTTTTTTCTCCCATTTAGCAAAATATTTTTCAGCTTGTTGTTTGGCTTCTTCCAATGTAATATCACCTACAATAGCTAAATAAGAAACATTTGGACGAAAATAGGTTTGATGAAAGTCTGTTAAATCTTCATTTTTGACGGCATTCAATGTAGTTTCTGTTTCTACTTCTCCGTAAGGATGATTATTTCCATAGTTTACTTTTGCCACTACATTACTTGCAATTTGTTCTGGACTAGAAGGTAAAGATTGAAGATTTGATAAGGCTTCATTTTTTACTTTTGTCAATTCTTCATCAGAAAAAGAAGGATTATAAAGAACATCAGAAAATATAGAAAGTAAGTTATCTGAATGGCGTTTTAAAGAAGAAGCATAAATTCCTCTTGAATAGGTAATTAGGTTTGCTCCCATAAAATCAATTTCTTCATCTAACTTTTCTTTGCTGCGTGTTTCTGTCCCACGACGAAGCATAGAACCAAACATGTTGAGCATTCCGACACGCTTTCCTTCCATAATTGGGTCATAATCGACAACTAAAGAATAAGAAATCTGTGGAAGTTTATGATTTTCGACGACAAATACTTGCAAACCATTATCTAATGTAAATGATTTAGATTTTGTAATTTCTACTTTGCGAGCTGGAGCAGCTTTTGGAGCTTTACTTCGGTCTAATTTTCCAGTAGAACCCGAAGGAACAGGTGTACATTGAGTAAATAAGAATGCCATTAGGAGAGCAATACTTAGAATAAATTTATTTTTCATTTTTTTATATTTATGTTATTGGTGAGGACACCAACAACGGCTATATTTTATTTTATTAAACACAGAGTTTAAAGAGAACACGGAGGAAACACAGAATATACTTTTAATATAATTGTATTATTTCTTACTTCTGCATTCATACTTCTTACTTTGTTTTGGGTAAATAATGAAGTGTAACTCTGTTTTCTTTAACTAAATATTTTTTGGCAGCTTCTTGTATTTCTTCTCTTGTTACCTTCATATAATTTTCAATTTCGGTATTGATAAGATTTGCATTTCCTCCATAAACGTGATTATCAGCCAATGTTTCAGTAATTCCTGCAATAGTGCTATTTTGAGTATAAAAATTTGCTTCGAATTGATTTTTGAGTTTTTGCAATTCTCTTTCTTCAATCAATTCATTTTTTACTTTTTCGTATTCCCCATCCATAGCAGCTTCCAAATCTAATGGATTTACTCCCATTGAGGCAATTCCAAAAGCAAGAGCAACACTTGGGTTTTGTTCTAAGTCTAAAGGAAAAGCTCCTACAAAAACAGCTTTTTGTTGTTCATCTTTTACAGATTTTGAAAGTCTTGAGCTTTCGCCATCAGAAAGGAGTGTAAATAACATTTTGGTAGCATAATAATCACTTTGTCCACGAGCAGGAACTTTAAATGCTTGAATCACGGCAGGAAGTTGAATGTTATCATAAACAGTATCACGCACTTCTTCCACTTGAGGAGGTTCAACAATTTGAGGTTGGATAACTTTTTTTCCTTTCGGAATTCCTTCAAAATACTTTTCTACTAATGCTGTCGCTGTTTTAATATCAATATCTCCAGCAATACTCACTACGGCATTATTTGGAACATAATATTTCTCATAAAAACTTTTGTAATCAATTTCTTCGGCAGCATCTAAATGTTCCATCGAACCAATTACAGAAGATTTATAAGGATGCTTAGTATAAACTCTTTTTAATGTTTCTTCTAAAAGAGAGCCATAAGGACGATTATCGATACGCTGACGACGTTCTTCTTTTACAACTTGCCTTTGTGTTTCGATTCCTGTACTATCTACTCGTGCATGTAACATACGTTCAGATTCCAACCAAAGAGCTAATTCTAATTGATTAGAAGGCATTACTTCATAATAAAAAGTACGGTCATAAGTGGTATTTGCGTTATTCATTCCACCCGAGTTTTCGATATAATCATCAAATTCTCCACGCTTGATATTTTTAGAACCTTCAAAAAGTAAATGTTCGAAAAAGTGAGCAAAACCTGTGCGATTAGGTTCTTCATTTTTCGAACCCACATGATAAAGAACCGTAACAGCCACAAGTGGAACAGAATGGTCTTCATGTAAAATTACGTGTAAGCCATTTTTGAGTGTAAACTCCGTAAACTCAATTTTAGAACCGTCTTTTATATCATTCTTATTACTTGGAATGAAACTTCCGAAGAATAATATAAGTAAGACTAAACTAGATAATAAGGATTTTTTCATTTATAAAAATATGATTTGTTAAACTATTTGCTATGTATTATTTGATGGAAAAGTAAGGGTAGGCATAAAAAACAGTAGAAACGACTCATAGGTTGTTTTCTACTGCTCAAAATTACACAAATTTTATAGAAATCTTTTTCTGATAAGAAGGTTAAGGTATATTTATTCTGACCAATCTAAATAAACAGGCAGTTCTTTACTCATTGTACCTAATCGTCGTCCAGCCTCATGGCTAATAATGATAACAACATTTTTATTTCTATCAAGATTCTTAATTTTACCTCTAATTTCAACTGTTACGCTACGTCCTGTACTTTCATTATGTACCTTGATTAATGTTCCTTTCGGAACTGTTCGGTGTAAGCCTATTAGTCTATCAGTGTCAAGTGTAACATGACAAACTCCTGATTCTGAATGAGCTTTTCCTTTTTTTGCTTGATTACTTGAAGCACTGGCAACAATCAAAACCTCTTCTGTTTTCTCACCTTTTCCTACAATTATTTTTTGTCCTGCCTTTATTTGTCCAGAAGGATTATCATTCATTTTTTTCAAACTATCGACACTTACTTTATACTTTTGAGAAATAGAATAAAGAGTTTCTCCATTTACTACTGTGTGATATTTATGTTGAGTCTCATTTTTTTTATTTGGGTCTTTAGCTGCACTATACGCATTGGCAGGAATGGCATATAAATCTTGATGATTACTTGGATAGGGAATCAAAAGTTCTTGTCCTGTTTGGATTTGAGCAGAGTAAAGCTCATTGAGTTCTTTGAGTGTTTTTACGTCGGTTTGAAACTTTGCAGCAATAGAAAAAAGAGTTTCGTTTGGACGAACTTTATAGCCTTTGAGTTGTGAGATTCTGTATGTCGTTTGAGTGTGTGGAATATATATAATTTGACCTACTTTTAATGGATAACGAGCAATTGGATTGAGTGTAATCAATGTTTCTTTATTTACGCCATATTTTCTAGCAATTTTATAAATATCTTCTCCAATCGTTACTTTGTGTTTGATATATAGATGGTTTCCTTTTCGCTCTAAGCCAATGGAATCTTTTTTTGATATAAAAGAAGAGAAAGCATTGGATGAAAAATGAATAAGAAAAAAAGTAATAAATAGGATAAAAAATTTCATTAATTTCTAGAGGTTGGGTTTTAGAGATTGGAGAATGGAAATACAGTTTTGAACACTGAGAATAAAAATGCAATTTTTGAACCACAGAGTAGAAAGAGATTGAAGAGAAATACAAATACAAGGAATTACAACTGGTTGCTGATAACTGAAAAATTATCCTTCTTGCAAACTATATGTTATCAATTCTTCTAAAGAAAGATCTGTGCCGTATTTTTTCAAAATAGCATTTATAGTTCGGTCAGCTACTAATTTTGATAATCCTAAACTGGTAAGTGCATTTGATGCTTGTTCTTTGAGTGCGCTACTCATTCCATTTTCGTCTTCTAATTGGAATCCTTCTTTTGCTAATTTATCTCTCAAATCTAAAACCAAACGTTCAGAGGTTTTCTTGCCAATTCCTTTTATTTTTTGAATAACAGAAGTTTGATTATTAATAATTGCGTTTGCAAGTTCGGAAACATTCATTGCCGAAAGCATTACTAAAGCTGTATTTCGTCCCACACCCGAAACACTAATAAGCTGTAAAAACATTTTTTTCTCACTTTCTGTCGCAAATCCAAAAAGCTCTTGCGAATCTTGAGTTACACTCAAATAAGTAAAGAGTTTACAAGGTTGTCCTTCTTGGATGATAGAATAAGTTTGAAGTGAGATTTTGAGTTCGTAACCCACGCCATTAATATCCAAAACAGCTAAGGAAGGTTCTCTTTTCGTTATTTTTCCGTTGAGATAGGCAAACATGAATCAGAATTATGAATGATGAGTGATAAATTATGAAAGAATGAAAAATGCTAGTATTCTTTTCTAACTTCTAATTTTATAATCAAAGATAGGCAAAAAAGGAGTTTCTTATAAATAAAAAGTAGAATTTTTTAGAAAAAACTCACAAACTCAATGGTATTACACTAATGGATTGTTATCGTTTGGTGGGAGTTTTTTGAGTTTTTATAATTTGTTTTTTATGCTATCAACATATTCTTTTGAATCTTTTAAACTTAAACCCGTAATTTCCTTTACACGTTTTACAGCTTCTATTATTCTGTTTTGTTTGATGAGGTTGATTATTTCTATTTCTAGTTTGGGGGTGAGTTGTGACATTTGTTAGACGTTTAATAATGAACTTTTATAATTTTACAAACGATATGATTAGTAGGGAAAGTGCATCAGGCATTTTCCCTGCTAAAATAAAAATAATAGAAGAAGATATTATTCTATCTATTAAATAAATAACAAAAATTATTTTTTCCTGTATCTTATTTGCACCAATCCAGTATCAAAACTTTTAGCTTCTTCTAGCTTTAAACTAATTCTTTTTTCAATATCACCAATAAAAAGTCTTTTTCCATCTCCCAAAAGTATTGGTATTATCGAAATGACATATTCATCAATCAGATTTTTTTCTTGTAGTAATTTTACAATTTGTCCTCCACCATCACAATAAATATCTTTTCCATCTTCTTTTTTGAGTTTTTGAATTAACTTTTCAATATCTCCATTATAAAATGTAATTCTTCCTTCATTAGTTATTTCTTGTCTTGTGATGACATAACAATCATACATTTCTGCTTGTGGAAATATGCCATTTGTTAGTTTAAGAATGGTTTGGTAAGTATTGCTTCCAACAATATATGTATCTACTTTACTTTGTAGTTCATCATAACCATAATCTTCACCTTCTTTTTCTACCATTGAAAGCCAAGAAATATCATCTTCTTTTGTGGCAATAAAACCATCAAGACTCATACTTATGAATAAAATTACTTTTCTAGAGGTTTTCATTATTTGTGAGTTTGTGATAAAATTCTTTAGTATTTACAACAAGCGTTGTTAGTTCAACGGTATGTCCATCAATATCTTTCGTATAAATAGAATGAAAATAATGATGGTCTTGAACTGTAAACTCTAAACCTAATTCTTGGTATCTAACTTTGGCTCTTTCAAAATTTTCATGAGTTACATTAAATGCAAAATGGTCTATTTTAATATTTTTTGATTGAGAATCTAGTACAACATCTTTTGTATTGGCAGGAAATAGAGCTATGCCAAATTTATTAGTCAACATAAAAACAGGGAAATTACCCCATTCTTTTAATTGACATTTCTTCAAGCCCAATACTTTGTTATACCAGTCAGCAGAGGCTTCTATATCCTTTACACGAATGGCTACATGGTCTAAAAAATCAATTTCAAATTTTTGTGAATCCATTTTTAAATTGTAGAGTTTAAAATTCAAATTTATTTTTTCAATTCATAAATCAAAGAATCTTTGGTAGAATATTTTTGAGATAATAATGGAATACGCTCAAAAAGAGGTGGGAGTTGTTTTTCGTTATCGATAATAAATTGAGGTTTTTCTTTTTCGATTTGATTATAAAATAATAAAAGTGCTTGATAATCATTTAATTCCTCAATTCGTTTTTGTGTTAGTTTCCAATCTAAGTAGGGCGTAACAGGTTTATTATCAAGGTAATAACTGTGGTTTTCTCCAAAAACCCATATTTTTTCATTTTTCAAATCAAAATCCGAAGATTTTTTAATAATAGCTTCTGAATAATCTAATGGGTAAAAAATAGTAGTACGAGTAGCCCAAAGCTGAAGACCAATTCCACTCAAGATAGACAAAAAAAGAAGCTCTGAAATCCATCTCCTTTGAATTGAAAACAAATAATATGTTCCAAAAAAAGCAATCGGAGGCAAGAAAAAAGCAAACTGAAAAGGAAGCCAGTATTTGCAAAGCAATAAACTAAACACAGAAGCAATTAGCCAAAAAATCATCATCTGACGACAATACGACTGATAATTGGTAAGACTACGACCAGAGAACATATTCAAAATAGCTAACACTAAAAACAATGTTGGAAAAGCCAAAATGATAACAAAATCTTGAATAGAAAGATAAAACTTTGGAGCAAATGAAATCGAACTAATATACTGTACTATAAAATCAATCAAACTATCATTCCAAAAGAAATATAAAGCCAATAATAGAATAGGAAAGGCAAAACCAAATAAAACAAGTAAATGCTGACGAAATGAAGTAGAACGAAAAACTCCCAACCCAACACTTACCCAAAATAGAAAAATGCTAGAAGGCAAGTGAAAAAGAGTAGCTATTCCCAAATAAAAACCAATCGTAAAAAGAGTTTGGTCGGCTGTATTTTCAGTAAGAGTAAATATTTCACGCAGTACCAAAAGCAAAAAAGTAAGCGATAAAAGCACAGGCGAAACATTGAAATAATCAAAACTAATCGAACCAAAAAAGACATACAGCATAGCAGGAACGTAACCCCTATCCAATAAAAAATCCCTTCGTACAAGCAGTGTATTGAAGATAATTGCTTGTAGAAATAAAAGTGCTGTTCCGATGAGAGCATACCCAAACACAGAACGCCCAAAAAGCACATCCAAACTTGCATAAAACCAAGCTGAAAAAGGTGCAATGCCTGCAAAAACTTCTTTATAAATACTATTTCCTTCAGCTACACGCTCACCGACCAACATAAAATCTAAAATAGGACTCAGAAGTGGAATATCAGCGAAAAAGATATTCAAAAGTAGAGGCAAGCGAAGCCCAAGCAATAAAAGCAGTACCGTCAGAAGACGAAAAGGGTCGTAAGTACGAAAAAATTGAAGCACAGTTTATTGGAAAATAGGGTTTAGAAAATGGGAAATGGGAATTAGAAAATCAAAATTAAGCAGTTATAGTTACTTTTAACTACTAAAATCTGACTTCTTACTTTAGTATTTCTGACTTCATACTTCTTACTTTGTTTTATGCTTCTCCTACTGTTCCCCCAAAGTTTAAGGGAAATTGATTAGCTTCTTCTTGAACTGAAATTTTGCCAACACTTGCCTCAAATTTATCAACACTATCTTTCAGAACGTGCAATAAGCGTTTTGCATGGTCAGGAGTAAGGATAATTCTTGACTGAACTTTTGCTTTTGGCGCACCTGGTACAAGTCTTACAAAATCTAAGAAAAATTCACTTTGAGAATGTGCTATCATAACCAAATTAGCATACGTTCCCTCTGCCATTTCTTCTGTTAATTCTATATTTATTTGTTGTTCTTGGTTGTTTTTGTTTGATGGGTTGTCCATAGTTTTATAAAATATAAGGTTAGTTGATGTATCTAAATTCTATCATGCGATAAAATAAAAATAGTTCCACATAAATTTTTTGATAAAAATACTACTAAATCTACCTAAATCAAAAGGCTCTAAGAAACTTAGTCATAAATAGGAGAATTAGATAGTTTTGTCGAAAAACAAGAAAAATAATTAAACAACGTACATACTCACAGAAAAATCCAATTTTTAGTCTTGAAATTTGATTATTTTTAGAAAAATTATACTATATTGCAGTATGAAATTTTGAAAGCTACTGATTTATTCCTATTTTTAGAAAGTAAAGTACTATTTTTAGTTACTGAATTAGATTAAAATTACTTCAAATTATATCATTATATCATAGCTTTTTTATAAATTCAATCAAAAAATAGTTAATCATAAATACCTTTTATTATTCCCATTATAGCTTAGTTTCTTTAATTTAATGGACTAACATTTACGAAATATCTACTTAATTTATGGAAGATTACAATAAGATTATCGAATCGCTTAGTATTCGATTTGTGCGAGCCAAACAAACCGTTGCTACTATTCCAATGCGTATCAAGCATTTTTATGATATTGATAACTCACTTATCTTTCTTCATAAAGGAATTATGCGTTTTGGTGCTAAAAACGAATTAGTAAAAGAAGGCGAAACGCTCTTTTTACCAGCAGGTAATTATACGACAATAACATTTGGAGAAGCCGAAAAATATGATATTATTTCTCCTGATGACCTTCTTCAAAAAAATGCTGTTCATCTTCAAACCTATCACGACCAAGACGGAGAAGCTCTTTTTTCTCAAGTTGTTTTAGATGCTCGTGTTTTTGGTTCGGTTAGTTTCTTTACTTCACTAGATTTGCCTCCTTTTGTTCTCAAGAATGCAAAAAAAATCAATGACCTTATTCAAGAAATTGTAGAAGAGGAAGCAAAAGAAAAAATTGGTAGCTCAAGAATGCTTGTCTTGAATACAGAGAAATTAGTCGTAGAAATGATTCGTTTTGTTTTGGAAGAGCGTTTGTTTGTAGAAAAATTAGCTACAAACAGTACTTATTTCAAAGATCCTCGTCTTATTCATTTATTTACCTATATCAGAGAAAATTTAGATACAGACCTTTCAAATAAAGTTTTGGCTAGTATTGCCAATGTTTCAGAAGATTATGTAGGGCAATATTTCAAACTTTTGACAGGAATCAATCCACAAGATTATATCGAATATCAACGTATGGATAAAGCTGTCGAACTGCTTCGTACTTCTAAAAAGAGTGTTCGTAGCATTGGTGTTGAGGTTGGTTATAAAGATACAGCTTACTTTTGCCGTCGTTTCAAAATGATGTTTGGTATTCCTGCTGGGAAGATGCGTAAACGTGACTCTCTCCTAAATGTACAACAACAAGAGCAAGAACAAGAAGCCTTATAAAAACAAACGCAATTTTAATGAATTAATCAAAACCAAATGAAATTTCATTTGGTTTTGTTTTTTGTATTTATTTTTCCAAGCTATCAAAAAAATAGGTTATGAAAAATTTTTTTAATCTAATTTTATGTTAATTTTGTTTGGAATTTTTTTTATTGTTTCTTTAAGATAGAACAATTATCAACCCTAAAAAACTTTGAATTATGTTTAAATCAAATGTTAATAATGTAGTACTTTGTGCTACACTCTTTTTTAGTGTTCTTTTTATCTCTTCGTGTGATAAAGGACCTAGTGAAAATGAGAAAAAACTAGCTATGGAAGTAGAAGACCTACGTCGTGCTAGAGAAAAAGATAGTTTATATCAAGCTGACTTGCAGCAAGAAATGAATGTTATTTATGTTCGTTTGGATTCTATGCGCCAAGTAGAAGACAAAATACGTAAACTGACTTCAGATATGCGTGGTGGGGCAGATGCTGCCACAACAGGTATGAGTATCGATCAAGGCATGCAACAAATTGAGCGTCAGATGCAAGCCAACCGTGCTAAAGTAGCTGAATTGGAACGTAAACTAAAAGAGTCAGGGCAACAAAATTCAGCACTTGCCAATACCGTTGCTATGTTGAAACGTTCTTTGGAAGACAAAGAAGCTGAAATCACACAAATGAGAGGACGAATTGCTGACCTAGAAGGTGAAGTAGAAGGTTGGAAGTCTCGTTATTCTGGAAAAATTGATGAACTGGACTCTACAAATGTAGTATTGGAAGATACTCGTACAGTAGCAAATACAGCATATTATGTAGTAGGTACAGAAAAAGAACTCAAAGACAAGGATATTATCATCAATGATAAAAAAGGATTTGAGCCTGACGGACGTGCAAAAAGTAAGTTTACAGCTATCGATATTCGTACTGTAAATTCGATTGTAATTGGAAGTGCAAGTGATGTGAAGGCCAAAAAAGTAAAATTATTACCTTCTCGTCCTTCTGGTTCGTTCAGAATTGAAGAAAGAGGTGGAAATGTATATTTAGAAATTACTAATTCTGAGAAATTTTGGGAAACTAAATATTTAGCTATCCTTTCTAAAACAAGTTTCTTTTAAGTTGTAGAAGTAATACAAAGACAAATATACTGTCATAATTATTTCTAGGTTGCTAAAAAAGGCATCTAAGTTTTATAAACTATTTTATAAAATTTGGATACCTTTTTTTTATTGGAATGAAAAAGTGTCTTTGAAAGTGTTTTAGTTTAAAACCACCAAAAAATTAACTAGCTTTTACTTGTTCAACAGCACCACGAATAGCAGCCGTTATTTCACTAATTTCTCCAACTCCTTCAATGACATGAAGTTTGTCTTGTTTTTTGTAATAATCTGCGACTACTTCTGTTTCGTTACGATAAACTTGTACACGATTTCGAATAAGTTCTTCTTTTTGGTCATCTACTCTACCAGAAGTTTTTCCTCTTTCCAAAAGACGTGTTACTAATTCTTCTTCATCTACATGAAGAGAAAGAACAGCGTCAATACTTTCATTATGAGAGTTGAGAAGAGTATCTAATGCTTCTGCTTGGTTTGTTGTGCGAGGAAAGCCATCAAAAATAATTCCTTTTGCACCTTTATTTTCTTTGAGTTTGTTTTCTATCATTCCAATTACCACTTCATCAGGAACTAAATTTCCTTTTGTCATATACTCTTCGGCTTTTTTTCCGAGTGGTGTTCCTGCTTTTCGCTCTGCACGTAGCAAATCGCCAGTAGAAATATGTATCAAATTATAATGCTCTACAAGATGTTGGCTCTGTGTTCCTTTTCCTGCACCAGGAGGGCCGAATAAAACTAAATTTAGCATAGTTTGACTATTTTATAAGGTGTTTTATAGTGTATTTTTTATAAAATTATTCATTTACAAAACTCAAATATAGCATTGGAATAGCTATTAATGATGAAATTGAGCTATCTTTTAAAAACAAAATGCTATCCATTCAATATTATTCAAGAAAAAAAGATAAAATTTTCCTAAAAACAGGATAACATCCATTGAGCGTAATTGAACGAGTAAATCAACATTAAGTTAGATTTAAGAAACTAAATGTAAGAAGCAAGTGCGTTAAATCCAAATATTGTATCTGAAATTAGCATAAAACCTACTTTATTTATTCTATTTAGTTATTTTATCTATAAATATATCTAATTTTTTGGTTACTTCTTCTGAAATTTCACCGTCTGACCACGTATGTACACTGCCTTTATAGGTCATGCCTAAGTAATTTGCACTCTCTCTAAATGGCATTTCGAATCCGTCTTTTATTTCTTCGTCCGAACCACAACTTACCATTGCCATTGATTTACCTCTTAGTTTTCGTCCTGTATCTTTGTCTATTTTCAAACAATCCGTAATTCTATCAAAAAAAGTTTTCATAATTCCTGACATAGAATACCAGTAAATAGGAGTGGCAAAAATAATCAAATCATATTCTACTATTTCTCTCATCAAAGGCAAAAAATCATCATTTTTGTTGCGTGAATCATAATCATAATTTGAAATAGTATAATTTTTTAAGTCTATAAAATCACAGTCTGTTTTTTCTTGAATGTAATTTGCAATTTTATTTGTATTGCCATTTTTTCTTGCACTTCCTTGAATGATAAGAACTTCCATTATTTTATACGATAACGATTGATTAGTAATAATTTTTCGAAAAATACGACAAAAAAAAGCAGTTATAAAATTTTATAACTGCAAGACTAGTAATAAAGGAACATATATATTATTTGTTTTGAGACTTACACACAATTTTTAATTTAACCTTGAGCGAAGCTCTTCAATTTGATCTTTTAGTTTTGGCTGAAAAGGGTGGATTTGATAGAGTTTTTCAAGTGTATTAAGTACACCATGTTCATCACCAATTTCAGAGTAGATGGTAGCAAGTCCTGCTAAAGCTCCAAAATGACGATTTTCCAAACTCAATGTCTGATGAATATCATCAATAGCAGCTTTATAGTTGCCTCGTAAATAAAAAGCTGTTGCTCGCTTGTTCCAGCCTTCAGCAAAACTTGGGTTTTTATCGACTACTTGTGTAAAAACATTGATAGCGTCATTATAATCTCCTTTTGACAGGCTCTCAGTTCCTAATCTAACTAAAGTATTCATTTCTATATTCCCTGTATTGAGCCAAATATTCCAAATTTGTGTTAGAATGGCTTCTATACGTGCCGTCGAACGTGCCGTTTGTAGCTGGGTAAAAAGTCGGTCAAGTATTTTATTGTCTTGTTTCATAATTGGTTGATATTTTAGTGGAATATTTTTATAATTTTAATTTTAACAGAATTACATGTCTATTTTATTTATTTAAACCAAATTTTTAACCAAAAAGTTGTCTTTGTTTGAAAAGTTAAAAAATTTATATAAAAAGTGCAATAAAAGCAAATAAATTTTGATTGATCTAATTTAAGAACCTGCAATCCATCTTTTTGCTTTAAGGTAGATGGTTGAACAGTAAAACTTCAGAATGTACTTATAATGAGTTTCAAAAAAATGTGAGCTTTATGGAATTCTAAATTAAAAAACATCTCCTCGTAGAAATTATTTCATAACTGAAGCAAGTTTAAGTAGCACCATGAAAAAACTATTATCTTTAATAGCACCTCTTTTAATTTATTGTTTGTCTTTTTCTGCTAGTTTTGCACAGTCAGACTCCCTAAAAAACAACAATATAAATCGTCGCTTTTATATCTAAAAAGACATATCTCTAATTACAGGTTATCAATTACAAAAAAATCATTTTGCTGAAATTGGAATTGGAGTAACAAGAATTGAATCTTTTGGAATCCATGGAAATATGTTGATGTATGGAATATCAAACGAACTCAAATTGTCAAATGATTTTATTTGGGGATTGAAAACAGGGATATACTTTGGAGGAATCGTAGGAATGAATATGGGTTTAAATGCAATTCATTATACAAATTTCAATGAAAGTACGCTTCGGATTAGACCAGAAATAGGAGTTGGAACGTATTTTTTTAGATTTATTTATGGATACAATTTCGCAGTAACAAATAAAAAATTTCAAGGAATCAATAAACATAACTTCAGTTTGCAAATCTTGTTGAATGTAAAAATGGTTAAGCACACATACAAAATGTAAAACCACAACCTTTTTAAGATTTCTCAAAACAAATTTCTTTTACATTGATTTGTAAGTCAAAAATAGCTTTTTATCGAATTCTAATTTGATTTTTAGTGATTTTAGGGAACTATTTCTGAAAAAATATGGCATTTTTTAAAATTATCTTTACTTTTATCGAATATAATTGAATTTATATGTGTAAAGTCTTGATATATTTTTTAATTTTGCCCTCAATTATTTTCTTGACTACTTCAAAGATATTCTGCAAACTACTATTCAGTTTGCCTAAAATTAGAAATATAAGAATCATTAGCTACAGCCAAGCACAATGAACATAAAAACTAGTAAAGGATTCGACATCAACCTCGTAGGCAAAGCTGCCTTACAAATAGGAACTGCTGATCAATCCGAAACATTTGCCATAAAACCTACCGATTTTGTAGGTATGCATCGCCCAAAAGTAGTAGTACGTGAAGGCGACGTAGTAAAAGCTGGAACACCTCTTTTCTTTGATAAAAAATTAGAAAAGGCTCTTTATACCTCACCTGTAAGTGGTGAAGTGGTAGAGGTAAAGCGTGGAGACAAACGAAAACTCCTAGAAATCAAAATTTTGGCAGACAAGCAAATCGAATACGAAAACTTTACGAAGTACAGCGTATCTGATATGGCAAATCTGAAAGGAGAAGAAGTAAAAGAATCACTTTTAAAAAGTGGTGCTTGGATAAACATTATTCAACGTCCTTATGGAGTTGTTGCTAATCCTGATGAAACTCCTCGTGCAATTTTTATTTCAGCTTTTGATTCAAATCCTTTAGCACCTGACTATGACTTCCTCTACAAAAATGATGGACAGTATTTTCAAGCAGGTATTGATGCACTAAAGAAAATGGTTGATGTTCCTGTTCATCTTACTACAAATGGAAAGGCTGAGGTTTCGGCTATTTTCCAAAATGTACGTAATGTAGAACAACACACTATTTCAGGACCTCACCCAGCAGGAAATGTAGGCGTTCAGATTCATCACATTGAACCTATCAATAGAGGTGAAGTGGTTTGGACAATCCACCCTTACGGAGTGATTCAGATAGGAAAGTTGTTTTTAGAAGGTCGTTATGATGCTTCTAAAAAAATTGCTGTTGTAGGTTCAGAAGTAACTACTCCACAATATTATGAAACTTATATTGGTGCTAGTGTAGGCAAGTTTTTGAAGAATAACCTAAAACAAGATCACGTAAGAGTAATTTCTGGAAATATTTTGACAGGAACAGCGATCGAAAAAGACAACTATGTTGGGTTTTATGATAATGTAGTTACTGTTCTTCCAGAAGGAGACAAACCTCGCTTTTTCTTGAGTGATGGTTGGTTAGCTCCTACTTCTCGTTTGAGTTTCCACCGTGCTTTGGGTCTTTTATCTTTCCTCAATCCTAAAAAAGAACGTGTCATTGATACAAGTTTGAATGGAGAAGAAAGAGCTTTTGTAGAAACAGGTGTAATGGAACAAGTAGTTCCGATGGATATTCTTCCTCTACAACTTGTAAAATCTATTATGGCAGAAGATTATGATGGAATGGAGAGTTTAGGTATTTATGAAGTCATTGAAGAGGATGTTGCTCTTTGTGAGTTTGTAGATGTTTCTAAGCATCGTATTCAAAATATTGTCCGTCAAGGCATTGAACTTTTACGTGAGGGCTAAAATCTAGCAAGCTCATAATTGTTCTGATAAATAGAGTTTGAATTATTTTTCTACTAAAAATAATGTTCAAACCAATTAAAAATAAACAACTAATTTGGTTCATATATACCTTATAAATTCGTAAGTATGAAGTTCTTACATGATATTTTAGAAAAACAAAAACCAATGTTTGAAAAAGGAGGAAAACTTGAAAAGTTTTATTACCTTTTTGAAGCTGGTGAATCGTTTGCCTTTACTCCTCCTACCACAACTCCTGCAAAGGGTGCACATATTCGTGATGCCATTGACTTGAAACGTATGATGATGACAGTAGTTATCGCTATGGTTCCTGCTTTGTTGTTTGGTATTTGGAATGTAGGTTATCAACATTTCTTAGCAACAGGAAATACTGACGCAACTCTTTTAGAAATTATAATGGTGGGTGCTATTCAAGTATTGCCTATTGTTATTGTTGCTTATACGGCTGGTGGTATTGTAGAAGTTATTTTTGGAATAATTCGAAAACACCCCATCAATGAAGGATTTTTAGTAACAGGAATGCTTATTCCACTCGTTATGCCACCTGATATTCCTCTTTGGCAAGTTGCTTTAGCTACTGTTTTTGCAGTTGTGATTGCAAAAGAAGCCTTTGGAGGAACAGGAATGAATATTTTGAATGTAGCCCTTACAGCTCGTGCTTTTCTTTATTTTGCTTATCCTACTGATATTTCTGGTACAGTTTGGACATATTTAGGAGATGGAGGAGCAAAAAATGCAGTTGATGGTTATACAGGTGCAACAGCATTATCTATTGCAGCAGAAGCCCCAGTTGGAACAAGTGTTGATGCAGCTTTGCAGTCAGCTACAAGCTCTTGGGCAGGCGCAGAAAGTTTATTTAGTTTTAATAATATGCTTATCGGCATAATTCCAGGGTCTATTGGAGAAACATCTGCTTTGATGGCTCTTTTGGGAGCAATTATTCTTATTGTTGCTGGTGTAGCTAGTTGGAAAATTATGGTAAGTGGTGTAGTTGGAGCTTTAGTGATGGGGCTTATCTTTAATGCTGCTGGTTCTACTCCTTTTATGCAAATGATGCCTCATTATCACTTGATTATGGGTGGTTTTGCATTTGGAATTGTCTTTATGGCAACTGACCCAGTATCGGCTGCACAAACTGAAAGAGGTAAATGGATATATGGATTTTTTATAGGACTTCTTACTGTTCTTATCCGTGTATTTAACCCTGCTTATCCAGAAGGAATTATGCTTGCCATTCTTCTTATGAATGTCTTTGCTCCTCTGATAGATTTTTATGTAATTAATGCTAATAAAAACCGTAGATTAAAAAGAATCCATGTCTAAAGAATCCAACGCATATATCGTAACCTTTGCTGTAATAATGATTGTCGTTATTGCTGCAACACTCGGCTTCGCTAAAGAGTTTTTAAAAGATTCACAAAAACAAGCCGTAGAATTAGATACTCAAAAACAAATTTTGAGTGCTATTGTTCCACTTACAGATATTAGTAAATCTAAGAAGGAAGCTCCAACAGCTCAAGAAGTAAATACCTATTACGCCAAACATATCGAATCCATTGCAGTAGATGTAAATGGCGATGAGAAAAAAATGAATCAAGATGGCGAACAAATCGTCCCTGAAAAAGTAAGTATCCGTAAAGAATTTAAGAAAAAGGATAAAGCCGAAAAAATTCTTCCTGTTTTTAAATTTAAAGATGACGCAGGAAAAGTAACTGCTTATATCTTGCCTGTTTATGGAAATGGTCTTTGGGATAATATTTGGGGCTATATTGCTCTTGAGCCAGATATGAAAACTGTAAAAGGTGCTGTCTTTGACCACAAAGGAGAAACTCCTGGACTAGGCGCACGTATCGCTGATGATGATATCGAAAGCCGTTATGCAGGTAAAACTATTTACAATGACGAAGGCGAACTAGGTATCGAAATGATTAAAGGCGAAGGAAATGTAGAACCAGGTTCTTTACCTAAATATAAAGTAGATGGCATGTCAGGAGCAACTATCACAGGACGTGGAGTGAATGACATGTTGAAAAATTATTTTACTTTATATGAAAATTATATGCAGAAAGTAAAAAAAACTACCTCATCTAATTCTACTTCTTTAGAAAATATAGCTCTAGTAAAATAGAACAGAAAACAGAAAATTTAGGCTTAATATAAAACACTATAAAATTTATTGGAAAATTTTTCAATAAATTGCAACTATAAAATTCTATGGCAACAGAAACAGCTAAATCTATGGAGGCTACCGTAGTCAAGAAAAAGTCGGAAGATTTATTCTCAAAACGCCGTCGTCGTTTGGTAGCAGATCCATTAGACGATTCTAATCCAATTACAGTACAAGTTTTGGGTATTTGTTCGGCTCTTGCCGTTACTGCCAAAATTGCTCCTACTCTTGTTATGGCTACTGCTGTAATGATTGTCGTAATTGGTTCAAACGTTATTGTATCACTTTTACGTAATGTAATTCCAGGGCGTATCCGTATTATTGCACAGCTTGCTATTGTGGCAATGCTTGTAATTTTGGTGGATCAAGTTCTGAAAGCCTATTTTTATGACCTAGCCAAAATTGTTGGGGTTTATGTAGGACTTATCATTACAAACTGTATTATTATGGGACGTTTGGAAGCCTTTGCAATGGGTAACAAACCGTATGATTCTGCTCTTGACGGCTTAGGAAGTGGCTTAGGTTATGCTTGGGTTATTTTAGTAGTTGCCTTTTTTAGAGAGCTTTTCGGTTCTGGAACATTACTAGATATTCCAATTATAGCTCCTTTGAATGAAGCATTAGGAGTAACTATCCCTAACAATGGACTTATGACTAATCCAGTTGGTGCATTTATCGTTATCGGTATTATCATTTGGGTACAACGCTATTTCAATGGTTATGTAGAAGACCATTAATTTATTGCTTTAAATTTTTTATAAAATAAAATCTTGTCGTTGTTGTGTTTTTTATCTAAACCAACAATTCATCAATTACTAAAAATGGATTTAATCAATATATTTATTCGTTCGGTTTTTATCGAAAACATGGTCTTTGCTTACTTTTTGGGAATGTGTTCGTATCTAGCCGTTTCTAAAAAAGTATCGACAGCAATGGGACTTGGTCTTGCAGTAGTTTTCGTTTTGGGTGTTACTTGTCCTGCCAACTATTTGATTCAAAAATATTTGCTTGCAGAAGGAGCATTAGCTCGTATTCCTGGATTAGGTGAAGAATTTGCAAAAGTAGATTTGAGTTTCTTACAATTCATTACCTTTATTGCCGTAATTGCTTCTATAGTACAGCTTGTAGAAATGGTAATTGAACGTTTTTCTCCTGCTCTGTATGGTGCATTAGGTATTTTCTTACCACTTATTGCTGTAAACTGTGCTATTTTGGGTGGCTCACTCTTTATGGTTCAGAAAGAATACGATTTTGCTCAATCTGTTGTATATGGTATCGGTTCTGGTGTAGGTTGGTGGATTGCAATTATTGCATTAGCTGCTATTCGTGAGAAAATGAGATATTCAAATGTTCCTGCGCCTTTGCGTGGTCTTGGTATTACATTTATCATTACAGGACTTATGGGACTTGCTTTTATGTCTTTTATGGGAATTACACTGTAAAACACTTCAAAAGCTAACTTAATATACTTAGCATTCAAAATAAAAAAAGACTCCTTTCTTTTATTACGTAAAGAAAGGAGTCTTTTTTATATACAAAATTACTTTTTAGTAAATGCTCAACTATATTTTTATAAAATATTTATTTATATTATAGAGAGGCTTTTATCAAAAATTTGTATTTTTGTAGTTAAAATGCTCATAGGTAAGAATCTGTAATAAAAAGTGAGCAACTAATTATACGATTAAAGTAAATTTCTTTATAAATTGGATATTCAACAAGATGTCATTACTATTTCGTCAGATAGTAATGCAAGTAAACAGTTTAATGGGCAGTCTACACCACATAGACAAAACTCCCAGTCTATACTTTCAAACACTGATAATGATGCTTTTAATCCTAAGAAAATAATATATACTCTTTGGAAAAATAAGTTTTTTATTGTTTTTTGTATTGGTATTGCATTTGCCGTTGCTTGGTGGAAAACATATTATGCAACTCCTATTTATACAGTAGGGGCATCACTCCAATTAAAGGATAATCGAAAAGGAGCTTCTCCTGCAAACTTACTCTATTCACAAGATATGTTTGGAGGTAGTAAGCGTTTGTCTGCTGAAATAAAGTTTATACGTTCTTATCCATTTATAAAAAGAGTTTGTGAGAAAATGGATATGCGTGTCTATTACTATCAAGAAGGTAATATTCGTACAACTGAGATTTATCCTGTTCAAAATGCACCTTTTGAAGTAATTATAAATATTGATGCTGATAGTAATCTAGTAGAACTTCCAAATTATAAAGTTAAATTTCAAGATGAGAAAACTTTTCTCCTTATAAACTCTCAAGAAGAATGGGATAATGCTCGCTCTTACAAATTTGGAGAAACTATATCTGAAAGTAGTACTTCTTTTAAGGTATTGAATAAAAACTTAATAAAAGGAACTGTTTATGGGTTTCATTTTACAAATCCTTCTTCCTTAGCTCGTGATTTTTTAGCACGCTTATCTGGATATGCTGAGGAGGATGCTTCCTTAATTCGATTAAATTTAATTTCTTCTGTACCTGAACGAGCAAAAGATTTTATTATTACCGCAATGGAGGAATATATTGCCTATGGATTAGAAGATAAAAATTTAGAGGCTGTTCGTACTATTAATTTTATTGATGAACAATTATCTCAGATTAGAGATTCTTTATTCTTAATAGAAGATAAAATACAAAACTTTAAATCTAATAATAAATTTATAGTAGGAGAAGATGCAATAGGTCGCAATTTAGAGCAATATACTGCTTTAGAAGAGGAGAATAGAAAGTTACAAATGAAAGGTAAGTATCTTGATTATTTGATAACTTATATTAAAGAAAATGACAATTATAAAGGAATTACAACTCCTTCAGCAGTTGGGGTAGAAGATGGTATTGCTAATACATTAATAGGGAGATTAGTGGATTTGCAAATACAAAGGGAAGTCTTTTTAGAAAAAGGAAGTAGTAAAAATCCATTTTTATTAGAAAAAAATATAGAAATAGATAAAGTTAGAGAATCTTTATTAGAACATCTAAATAATACAAAGTTAAATGATAGAATAGCTGCTGAAGACATAAAAAGTCGTATTAATACACTTAATAATCAAATGAACTCTTTACCGAGTGCAGAACGTAAATTAGTCAATATAAATCGTCTTTATACTATTAATGAAGAGATTTATATTTTACTACTAAACAAACGTATGGAAGCTAGTATAGCACAGGCTGCTGCTAGGGAAGAAAGTCAAATATTAGAACCACCATTTAATTATGGAGCTATATCTCCCAACGCAAACCAAAATTATTTGATTGCATTATTATTAGGATTAATAACTCCTATTGGCTTGATTTATCTTAGAAATTATTTTAGAAATACAATAGAAACCTTAGATGAAGTAAAAAGTATTTCTAGTGTTCCTATATTAGGAGTAGTAATGCACTCTAAAAAAAGAAAACAGGGGAAAAATACTCCTTTAGTGCATGAGCAACCTAAATCAGCACTTGCAGAGGCATTTCGTTCTATACGCTCCAATTTATTATTTCTGATAGGACGTGTAGAGAAAACAAGTACTCTTATGATTAGTTCCTCTATATCAGGAGAAGGAAAATCATTTTGTTCTGCAAATATATCTATTTCTTTAGCTTCCACAGGAAAAAGTACTGTTCTTATTGTAGCTGATATGAGAAAGCCTCAAATGTATATACCCATGCCAAATGATGAGTATAAAAAAGATGGTTTAAGTACTTACTTGATAGGAAGTAAGAATTTAGATGAGGTTATTCAACCTACTTCAGTAGAGAATTTGGATGTAATTCATTCAGGTGCAGTTCCTCCAAATCCAGCAGAGCTTTTGATGGGAACTACCATGGACGAACTGATAGATGAATTAAAAAAACAATATGATTATATTATAATAGATACCCCTCCTTTAGGATTAGTTAGTGATGCTCTCATTTTGGGTAAATATGCTGATGCAACAGTGTATATTGTACGTCAAGATAGAACTCCAATAGAAAAACTGAAAGGGTTAGAACGTATTTATAATGATCAAATGCTCAAAAATGTAGGTATCCTTTTCAATGATGTTAAAACGCAAGCAGTTGGTGTGTATGGATATGGTTCTTATGGAGGATATGGCTATTATGAGGTGAATGATGCTGATTTACCTTGGTGGAAAAGAATTGCTAATAAGGTGAAAAAATCATCAAAGTAACGTGTTACTGTTTAGAATCCAAGCACACAAATTAGTTATTTATTTTTGGAGATTACCTTGAGTTTTTCTTTCTTAGAAAAACTATGGCTCTTCCAAGTTTTTAGCAAAATATCGTATTTCAGTCTGAAAAGCTAGAAGTTAGTTCCTCAGAACTGAATACAGAGTGTTTGTATTTTAGCTGAATTGTATCGAAGAGTCAATAAAATATAGTAAAGGAGTAGTCTTTTTTATAAGAAAAGTCTGCTTAGGGAGCTTAGAAATAAGAATTAATTCAGATGAAATCTTTTTAAATTAAGCTGTTTATAGTCAGCACATTTGCAATAGCAATTTGTAACTTGTTGAGCAATATTACATTTTCAGACCAATAAGAGTTATATCATCACGTTGTTCTTCTTCTCCCATGTGATTTCTCATTTCTTCTAATAATACTTCTTTTTGATCGTGTAAAGACATTCCTGTAAAAGATGCTAAAACTTTTTTGAAACGAAGTGTTCCATATTTTATACGCTCAAAATCATTTTGATCAACATAACCATCTGTTGTCAAGTAGAGAATATCTCCAGGGTGTAACAAAAGCTGACGTTGTTCGTATTCTGCATCTGTTTTTTGTCTTCCTCCAATAGATTTTCTACTTCCTTTTACTTCTATTAATTTGTCATTTTTGAGAATAAACAAAGGTCTTTTTGCTCCTGCAAAGTTTACCACACGCATATTTAACTCATCAGCATCCTCTATTACACATAAACAAAGATCCATTCCATCTAAGTTTTGATAATCTTCTTGATGGAGAGCTTCCCAAATACCTTGATTTAAGTTTTCTAAAATTTGTGCTGGTTCTGTTATATTTTGTAATGTAACAATCTCATTTAAGATTGTATTTCCTATCATTGACATAAAAGCTCCTGGTACACCATGTCCTGTACAATCTACCACAGCAACAAAAGTTTTATTTCCTGTGCGAATAGACCAATAAAAATCTCCTGAAACTACAGCTTGAGGTTTGAAGATAATAAAATGGTCTTCAAAATTTCTAATAAAATCTTGAGGGTCTGGAAGTATAGCATGTTGAATTGTTTCTCCATAACGAATACTATCCATAATAGATTGATTCTTTGTTTTGATAACTTCGTTTGCTCCTTCTAACTGTGTATAAGTACGAGCATTATCTAAGGCAATAGAAATATAAGATGCTAAAGTTCGCAAAATAGTAAGATCATTTCTTGAATAGGCATTTGTTTGATGACTTTGAACTGTCAAAACACCTACAATTTTCCCTTCCAATAATAAAGGTAAATAGATAATAGATTGATAACTATCTCCTACTCTATCCAAAGAAACTTCGTTAATGTACTGAGCATGATCCTTTGCAAAATCATTGATGATAATATCTTCATTGCGAGTAAGACAAACTACAGAAAGTTTGTTTTCATCAGTAATATTATCAAAGCTATCTGAAATACGCTGACCATTTTCTATAAACCCTCTAAAATCTATTCGTTCTTTTTCAGCATTATAGATTCCAATACCAAAAGCTGTTGCATCAGTAAGTTCATTTACATATTCATAAACAGCACTAATAACTGCATCCAAGTCAAGGATAGATGTTATTTTTTGTCCTATTTCACTAAGAACACGAATATTACTGTATGAGCGTTCAATTTCTGTTTTTTGATTTTCTAGTAGTACATTTTGTTGTCCTATTTCTGCTGTTCTTTCTCCTACTAAACGTTCTAGTTTGTCATTTTGACGTTTAACAGCATTCATTCTATTTGTATAAAAAGCAACTGATAAACCTAATACTGAAAATGTTGCAATAGTCAAGAACCACCAGGATTTCCACCAAGGAGGAAGAACTTTTATTTTTATAACTATTTCTTCATTATTTTCTATTCCATCACTATTAGAAGCCTTTACTCTAAATGTATAGTCTCCTGCAGGAAGATTACTATAAGTAGCAAAACGACGATTTCCTACTTCATTCCATTCTTTATCAAAGCCTTCTAAAAGATATGAATAATTTGTTTTTTCAGGTCTTCTATAATTAATAGATGCAAATTCAAAAGTGATTACCCTATCTTCATAAGTAAGAGTCATTTCTTTGGTTTGAGAAATATCAACTGTTAATGGTGATTCAGGATTACCCAAACTTTGAATGCCTACCGAACGGTTAAGAATCTTGAAGTCTGTCATTACAACAGGAGGAACATAAATACTAGGTCTTATATCTTGTGGATAGAAAGAATTTAGCCCTTGAATACCTCCAAAAAACATTTCTCCATCTTCTGCCTTAAAAAATGCACCCGAATTAAATTCACTACTCTGCAAACCATCTTTTGGATTGTAGTTAGTCATTCGCTTGGAGTCATCAATACTATCGTCTCCTAAAAGACGCATAATTCCAAAGTTTGTGCTTATCCAAAGATTATCTTTTTCATCTACCAAAATTCCATAAATAGCATAGTTAGCTAATGGATTGCGTTCTCCCCAGTGTTCAAACTCTCCTGTTTCACGATTCATTAAGTTTAGACCATTTGTAGTTCCTACCCAAAAATTCCCTTTAGAATCTTCTGCAAGAGTTCTGCTTGTATTATGACTAATAGATTTTAAATTTTCAGGGTCATGCTTGTAATACTTATAATCTATTGGAGTATTATTTTCATCTCTAATTACTTTAATTAATCCTTGATTTGTTCCTAACCAAAGAATACCACTTCTATCTTCATACATTGTCCAGATAGCAATATCAATAAGAAATTTTTGTCCTTCATAACCAAACTTGTGTCTATTTGATGGGTTCATTTTATATAACCCATTAAAAGTTCCTATCCAAATAGTTCCTTGTTTATCTTGAAATGTACTTATTGCTTTACCTTGAATGGTTGTAGAATCTTCTAAGTCTGAAACTAAAGTAACAAATTTGGCACCCTCTTTTTCAGAAAAACTTATCATACGTGATATATCAGCAGTAGTAACTGCCCAAAGCTCCCCACTCTGTGTTTCTAATAAATCTCCAACACTTCTTTGTCTTAAATCATAAGTATTTTCTCCTCTTGAAATATGATAATAGTTTGGAATAACTCCAGTTCTATCAATACGAGAAAGTCCTTCATCTGTACCTACCCATACAATGCCTTCTCGATCTTTTAGAACAGACCATATATTTCTATGAGGAAGAGAGTTCTGATTTCCTATTTCATTATAATAATAATTAAATTGACTTGTAAGTGGGTCATATTTGATAGCTCCTAAATTACGAGAAGCGACCCATATTATATTTTCTTTGGTTCTGACAATAGCAGGCATTGCGCCCAAACCATCAAAAGAAGTTCTATATCTGATGACTTCTTTTGTTTGGGGGGTTAATTTATAGATATAATCTGAACCAGCTCCCCATAAGCTACCATCATTTGCTTCTGTTATAGATTCAAGAGCATAAGAACGTCCTTGATAACGAAAACGATCAAATCCATCTATTTCAGGATTATAACGGTTGAAGCCTCCTAATGAAGCTATCCAAACCTTACCTTCTTTATCTACTTGTATATCTTGTCCTCCATAACCCCACAATGTAGTAGTATCTGATGGATTATATCGGTATAGTTTTTTCTCATCACGAGTGCTATTCCATTTATTTACCCCTTTCCTAGTTGTTCCTATCCATAAATTATTACTATTATCTACTGCTAATGATACTATGTGATTTTCTCCAAGAGTTGTTGAGTCAGCTTCTGTAACTACATAATTTTCAAATGAATTATTATTATAGTCATATTTACTTAAACCGTTTTCTGTTCCTAGCCAAATAAAACCTTCTTTATCTTCTGCAATAGCTTTGACATTATTGTTAACTAGAGTATTCTTTTTACCTTCTTTTTTATAAAAAGATTTAAAAGTTTGTGTTTTTCTGTCAAAAATAGAAACTCCTGCTATTGTACCTATCCATATATTATGATTTGTATCTTCATAGATAGCATTTATTTGATTATCAACAATAGAAAGTGAATCTTCTCTGTTGTGACGAAAGATAGTAACATCATAAGCATTATATCTATTTAGACCATCATCAGTACCTATCCACAAATACCCTTCACTATCTTGTATCATAGTATTTACAGTATTTTGAGATAAACCTTGTTCGATGGCAAGTTGCTCTACTCTTAATTTAGGAAGCAGTAACTTTTCATCATCTTGAGCAAATGCAACATCAATACTGCCTACCATAAAAAGTAAGAGTATTGCACATAAAAATAAACCTCTAAAAAAGTTATTTAGTATTCTGTATTGCATTTAGTACTGGCGATAGATAATAAATTACTATTATTTTGTTGTTTGTGATAATTCTTTGTGTTATGAATTTGCATAACTCCTACTGAAAATAAGTAAACATTTTCAGTAAGATTCAAAAATACAATAAAAAATCAAATTATTCTAGTATTTAAAATGTTAATTATTTTATAATCTTGTATTTAGTGTTACCAATACAATGAACGATAGTAGTTTGTAGGCTAGTATATTTTCTGTTTTATATAATAAAAATAAATCTAGTTTTCAAATACTCCAGCAATCAAATCATCAAAATATTCATCTTTCAAAAGTTCTTTAAAAGTACCTTGTTTAATGATTGTTCCGTCTTTCATTAAATAAATTTTATCCATTTTTTCTAATAAAATAGGATCATGACTAGCTGCAAAAATAGACCATGGATACTTATTTTTATGTAATATTTTATCCAATACTCTGCGCTTATAACTACCCTCTAAATTATAGAAAAAATCATCAAAAACAATTAAATTTGGATGAGTAAGCATACTTCTTGCAAAAACAACTTTCTTTTGAAAAGTAGAAGAAAATCCTTGACCAGAAGGCAACATTTGTGTCTGTAAGCCATCTTTAAGAGATTGAATATCTTCTATTAGTTCTACTATTTCCAAAACATGATTTAGATATTCCATATTAAAACCTTCTCTTCCAACAGTAATGTTTTCTAAGAGAGTTCCTTCAAAAACATCTTCATGAGAAAGGTTGTCTCCAATATAATCTTGTAGGTTTTTGATATTCAAATCTCGTAATGTAAACCCATTAAAAGTAATGTGTCCTTTATATTCATCATAAAGTCCTGTAATTATTTTCATGAGTGTTGATTTACCTGCTCCTTCATTTCCAATAATTCCGACATATTCTTGGGGTTTTATTTCCAAATCAATGTTTTTTAGTGTTGGAGTACTGTTGCCTTGATAAGTATAAGAAACTCCGTGTACTCTAATATGAAACCCTTGTCTATTAAAGTTATCAAAAGTATTCGTTCTTTCTAGTTTTAAGTCAGTTACATTACCTATTTTTTCTACTGCTGTTAGTGTATCATAAATTACATCTAAGTTCAGAATCATTTTTTCTACGGCTGTAATAACCGAAATAATAACGATTTCAGAGGCCACAAATTGACCTAGAGTAATATTTCTTTCAATAACTAAAAGACTTCCCAAAATCAAAACACCACCTGTAATAATTGTTTTGAAGGCTACAAAGGCTGAATATTGAATGACTAAAATACGAAAATGTGATTTTCGTTTGTACAAATATCCTGTAAGTAGTTTTTGCATCTTTTTTAGAGGAAGAAGTGTATTTCCTGCAATTTTGAATACACTTTGATTTCTACCTAGTTCTTCCAACCAATAAGCTACTTTATATTTATACTTTGATTCGTGCAAACTTGTATCTAAACCTATTTTTCCTGTAAAATAAAATATCAAACCTAAGACTGCCACCAAAAACAAACCAAAAAATACAAAAAATGGGTGATAAAAGGCTAAAAGCATCAAGCCAAAAAGAACTTGTAATAGTGCTGTAATGACACTTGTAAGTAGTTTTGCGAGTCCTTTTTGAAGGGTCAGAATATCAAAAAATCGGTTGGCAAGCTCTGGCGCATACTGTGTTAGGATAGATTCTAAACGAATACGAGGAATTCGATAGGCAAATTCAAAAGCAGCACGAGTAAAAAGTCGTTGTTGGAGTGTTTCTACAATACTCATTTGCATAATCTGCATAATTCCACTGATAAGTGTACCTGCTACCACAAAAGCAATCAAAACAACAATGGAATTAATGATAAGTCCACCTGAAATAAGCCCAATAATTGCTTGTACACCTAGAGGTAAGGTAAGACTAAGCAAACCAACAATCATTGCATAGATATAGGTATAAGAAATATCACGCTTTTCAGTCAAAAGCAAATGCCACAAACGTTGTGAAGGAGTGCGTTCTATGTCTTTTACATCGTCTGGAGTAGCGATAGGGTCAATGAGCATTGGAACAAGACAGTAAATAGTATTGGGCTGACAAAGTTCACTATCACCATATAAATCTGCTTTACAAGCTAGTGTACTGATGAGTTCATTGTGGTCAACAATATCGTTTTCTTTCCAGTTTTCGCCCTCTTCTTGCATGGTATGGATGGTATCTCTTTTTCCATGCCATGCCAAAACAGGATTGGCACTTCCTTCAATAGACTGAAAAAGAACCAAAGGCAGTGTAGTAACGGAAAGAACTTCATCTAATTCGTCCCTAGAGATTTCTTTTTCGATAAAGTGTAAGTGTGCCTCACGCCCTACATCTTGCAAATGCCCAACCCATTGACGCATTTCTCTTCTGCTAAAAATACCTTCTGAGGTCGCAACAGGAGAAAATTTGTAATGAGCTTCATCTGGTTTCCAACGCTTTATAATCTGAAAAACAATATTGCGGGCGATTTCGTATTGCATAAGTGATAATTTCTTTTTGAACTTCTCGTAAGCTAAAGCCTAAACTATATATTTGCTACTTTTTGACAAAACTACTAACTAATAAAGTTGAAAAAGGTTTACTAACTTTTTTAATAGCTTTACTTTTAACTTTTTTAAAATAAAATCACTACTTGAACCAAAGGTTTGATAGTGATTTTTATTTTTTTGAAGAGTTTTATTTTCGTCTCTTTTTATTTCTTCTATTTTTCTTTGTGCCTTGTGTTCTTCTTCTATTGCTTGCATTGTTGGTAGAAGAACGTGGAGAATTAGAACGATTCGAACGAGAGCGATTATTAGTGCTAGAACTTTGTCTTTGAGGACGTTGTCTTGGTGCGCTACCAAGTTCGAAAAGGTTTTCTTCTTTAATTATTTCTATATCAATATCTATTTTTCCACCCGAAAGGCGTTTTATGTCTTTCAAAATCACTTCATCTTCTACACTATCTCTATTCCAAGTCAGATAAAAAGACTTCATTAGTTTTCCAATATCAGCAACAGCATCAATAATTTCTTGTTCGTCTTCTAATTCGGCTGCTTTTGCAATTACTAATTCGACATTTCTACCATAATGACGGTATTTGACAGGAGTTTCTGTATAACCAATATGGTCAGGCTTTTTGGTGCGTTCTTCTTCTGTCTGTGGCAAAAATTCATTGTTAAATTCAATTTCTCCATCAGCCATGATATATAAATGATCCCAAATACGGTGTACATTATCACTGTTTTCTCTAACACTTGGGTTGAGTTGCTTCATCAAATTGATGAGTGTTTCGGCTGCACGAGTACGCTCTTCAATATCTTCAATCGTTTTGAGATGGCGAACCATATTTTGCATATTTCTTCCATATTCCCTCAAAACAAGGTCGTCTCGTTGCGTATTATAATCTAAATTTTTTAGTTTGATTGAACTTTGTGTACCGTCTGAATTTTCTATTTGTTCCAATTTTAATCGTATTTTATATGTTCTTTATGCTGTTTGCTAGTTGGGAAAATTCTACAAAAACTTCAAAATGCTATTCTATTTATTGTAAAATTTAGGTGTAAATATAATAAATCTTTACTTGAAAAATCAATTACTAAACAATTAAAGTATCATTTTTCAGGCTTTGATTTTTCAAAAAGAAATAGTTTTTGATATATTTGGAGTTCTAAAGGAAATTTTTACTTCAAAAATTGAATTAACATTTAAACTAATACGAGTTTTATAACCCTCTAAAAATAAATAAAAATGAGCGAGTATTTTGACGACGAGCAAGAAAGAAAAAACGATTATTCTAAACCTAATTATCATAACGAAACTATTTTTTCGAAAAAAGTACGTGCAGGAAAACGTACCTATTTCATAGATGTAAAACCTACTCGTTGGGAAGAAGATTATTATATTACACTAACGGAGAGCAAAAAAGTATTTCGTAATAATGGAAGTCATTTTTTCGAAAAGCACAAAGTCTTTTTATACAAAGAAGATTTTAATAAAATTTTGACAGGACTGACCGAAGTCATCGAACACGTAAAGAGCGATTTGATGCCAAACTATGATTTTACGCAGTTTGACAGAGAATATGAAGATGGATTTGACAATCAAACAGATGAATCTCCTAAAAAAAATCCTTTAGAAGATGAAGAAGTCAGAAGTCATTTGAAGTGGGATTAAAGTAAATTTGAAAACGCTTTATTTTGCAATAGAATAAAGCGTTTTTTTTGTCTATTTTGTTTGTAATTATTTACGTTTCATGGTTGCATGTCCTGTAACATAAACTGTATTATTTGGTGTTTTGGCTAATGCTGTAAAGTCTCTTTCATAGCCAGAAGAATTGTGACCAGAGTAGTAATCCACTTTCCAAGTTTGTCCTCCGTCTTCTGTTTTAAAGATTATTCCATAAGAAGAGGCTATATAACCTTTATTATCATCAGTAAAGATCATATCCCAAGCATAATAACCACACAAATCTTGACTTAAAACATTCCAAGTATTTCCTCCATCAGTGGTTTTATGTAAAATACCTATATTTTCTGCTACAATTCCTGTATTTTCGTCGGTAAAATACATAGCTGTTATTCTTTCTACCTTCAAGTTTAATAGCTTCCACGTATCTCCACCATTTAATGTTTTGTGAACATATCCTTCAGAAAAAAAACCTTCTGTAGTTCCTCCACTTACATAACCACCAGCAGCATAGCCCAATTCATTACCAAAAAACTGCACCTTGCTTTGAAAAAGAGAATCATGTCTTATCCAATCTTTTCCTCCATTACGTGTAACCTCTACACTTCTATGATATGCCATAAAATGAGCAGTGTCAAAAATATATAGACCAAAAAAAGAGCGTGTGTTCGCATTACTCTCATCTCCAAATACTGAAAAACTCATTCCTCCATTACTGCTTTCATAAAGTCCGTTACCAGCAATACAAAATTTATTCTTTCCTAGCGTTTGAACGTTGTTTGTATGTGTCATGGAAGTAGGTCTAGATACCCAACTCTTACCTCCATCAGTAGTAACTAAAGCATTTTCTTTACTAGCAACTACTCCAAAATCTTCATCAAAAAAATCTATGTCAGTTCCTTCTTTGTTATACAAATTTTGTTGTATTTCCCAATTTGAAGTAATAATTTCTGTGGTATAATCGATACGTTCACACTCTGTTGGGTCTTGTTCCTCTTCTTCATTTGGTTTGATTTCACTTACAGCTTCTCCTAATTCTGTCTTTTTTATTTCTTCTTCTTTTTCACAAGAAGTTAGAGAAATTAATCCAAAAAACAAGAAATTTAATAGTAATAAAATAGTAGTTTTTGTGTTCATAATTGAAATAAAGTAATGTATAAACTTATCAAGATTAGTAAATCTAAATATTTTTTGTTGCAAACAGAAATTTTGAATTAAAGTATTTTGAAGTATTCTCAACCATCAATCATTTTAATAAAATACAGAAAAATACTAACTTACCTCAAATTTAAAAACTCATTTAGCTTAATAAATGAATACACAACAGCTTTAGCCCTCAGCGAAGCTTAAACTAACCCTTTTAGAAAATGAATTTAATTCAATTAAAATCAAAAGTTACTTATTACGGACTTTTGGCAGCCTTTTGTACAGGCGTAGTGTTTTTGCCTGCTTGTGGAGACAAAAAAACAACAGATACAACAACAGCAGTAAAAACTGATTCGGTGGCTACAACTACCGAAAAAGAAGAAATTCCTCCTTATGATGGTGAGCGTTTTGCAGATTTACGCATCTTGCGTTACGAAGTAAAAGGATTTGATGAGCTTCCTCTTTCTCAAAAGAAACTTCTTTATTACTTGTCAGAAGCAGGGCGTAGTGGACGTGATATTACCTACGACCAAAACTACAAACACAATATTTTAGTCAGAAAGACACTAGAAAATATCTATAAAACCTACAATGGAGATAAATCTGGCGAAGAATGGCAACAATTCGAAACCTATTTGAAACGAGTTTGGTTTTCTAATGGAATCCATCATCATTATTCAGAAAAGAAATTAATGCCTGAATTTTCTTATGAATTTTTTGAAAATTTAGTTACTAATTCTGACCAAACTAGTTTTTCAATGGCAGAAGGACAAGATGTAACAGCATTTTTAGCTATGCTAAAGCCTATTATCTTTGATGCAAATGTTGATGGAAAGAAAGTAAACAAAACAAAAGGACAAGATTTAGTCAAAACTTCGACAGCTAATTTTTATGAAAACCTTTCTCAAAAAGAAGTAGAAAATTTCTATAAAAGTTTTGCTAATCCGAATGATGAAACACCTATTTCGTATGGTCTAAATTCTCAACTCATAAAAGGAGAAGCTCCAGATGATGCACTTGTAGGACTTCAAAAAGACGGTATTTATGAATATAAATATGGTATTGGAAATGCTGAAAAGCGTGGACAATATGCAGCAGCGTTAGAAAAAATGGTCTATTGGTTAGAAAAAGCTTCAACAGCTGCAGAATCAGCAGGACAGAAAAAAGTCATTGATTTGCTTGTTCAGTATTACAAAACAGGCGATTTGAAGACTTTTGATGAAATGTCGATTGCTTGGGTAGGAACAACAGACACAAATATTGATTTTATTAATGGATTTATAGAAGTCTATGGTGACCCACTTGGTTATCGTGCCAATTACGAATCTGTAATTTTTATGGATGATAAAGAAGCCTCAAAACGTATGGCTGTTTTATCAGAAAATGCACAGTATTTTGAAGATAATTCTTCTATAATGGACGAACACAAAAAGAAAGAAGTAAAAGGTGTTACATATAGAATTATTACAGTTGTCAATGAAGCTGGCGATGCTGCACCTTCTACACCTATCGGAATCAATCTTCCGAATGCAAACTGGATTAGAAAACAGTATGGTTCGAAGTCAGTTTCTTTGGGAAATATTGAAGATGCGTATAATCATGCATCAGGAGGAAAAACGACTGCCGAATTTTATCCAACCGAAGAACTTCAAAATCGTCAGAAAGAATATGGAGATGTAGGTGGAAAAATGCACACAGCACTTCACGAAGTAATCGGACACGCTTCTGGACAAATCAATAAAGGAGTAGGAACACCAAAAGAAACACTCAAAAACTACTCTTCTACTTTGGAAGAAGCTCGTGCTGATTTGGTGGCTTTGTATTATCTTTTAGACCCAAAATTAGTAGAATTAGGTCTTTTGCCTTCCGTAGAAGCTGGAAAAGCAGAGTATGATTCTTATATTATGAATGGAATGATGTTACAACTTCGTCGTCTTGATGAAGGTGCTGACATTGAAGAAGACCACATGCGTAATCGTCAGTTAGTTGCAAAATGGGCATTCGAAAAAGGACAAGCTGAAAATGTAATTGAGAAAAAAGTAATCGACGGAAAGACGTATTTCTTAGTCAATGATTATGACAAATTACGTGTTATTTTTGGAGAGCTTTTGAGAGAAATTCAGCGTTTGAAGTCAGAAGGCGATTATGCAGCAGCCGAAAAATTAGTAGAAGGTTATGGTGTGAAAGTAGATGCAGAAATGCTCAAAGAAGTAAAAGAGCGTTATGCACAGTTTGATATTGCACCTTATTCTGGGTTTTTGCAGCCTGTTCTTGAGCCTGTTATGGATGGAGAAGAAATCAAAGATGTAAAGATTCGTTATGCAACTTCTTTTGCTGAACAAATGATGAACTTTAGTGAAAACTATAGCTTTTTGAAACCATAATAAATGTAGATTATTCTTCAGAATAAGAAGCAATTTGTATTTTATAAACCCAAAAAGCCTATTTAGATTACTCTGAATAGGCTTTTTGCATTTAGTTCAATGAACTTTTAGCCACAGAGTAGCGTAATATTGGTAGAAAAATAGTTTCTCTTCTATCAAAAGCTACGCAGCTTGAAATCAAAAAAGGTCTAAATTAGATGCGATTAATCTATATTTTTAGTTTTGAACTTATTATTTTTCTAATTAGATTGCTATCTATTCACACTTAATTGTTTTACTATGAAAAATTTTAAGCTACTCTTTTTTATTGCATTTCTATTTTTGGGAGCTTGTCAGTCGGTAAAAAAAGTTGATACAAAAGAGAGTTATAGTAAAGAATTTGCATTGTATCAAAAATCCATAGAAAGTTCTATGTCGCCTTCTCCTCAAAAAGTTTATCCTAATTTGGTTTCTATTACGCCTGAGAATACTAATTTGATACGAAAAAGAATCAATGGGGAAGATTATATCTTAATGGTTACTTGGAAACAAAATATTTCATACTATGAAAAATACTTAGATTCTGCTCATTATAATACTGGAAGCTATCCAATATGGGTAACAACAGCACCAGAGTTGGCTCAAAGAATGCAAAAAGAAAAAGCTAAAGATGTAAATTTACGCCTCAAACAACTACTAGGATTGCCTCCAAATGCAATCTATAGTTACTTTATTGAGTTTTGGGTAAAGCCTCAAGATTTATTTCGTCCTTGTCCTGATAGTGAAATTACAGATAATAAATGTGATTTGTGTTTCCCTGAAAATACAGATACTTCGTATATGAGTTGGATAAACGAGAATAGAGTTAGTCGTTATTATCAATGCCAAATAGATGAAAAGTACCCTTGGACACAACTGGGATATACGTATGATTGGAATCCTAAAAACAAATCACACGTTGGGTTGAGTGAATTTGTAATAAAAGAAAATACAAATATAATTATTAAGGCAATTTATACTACGGAGGGTTATTTGAATAAATAAATGAAACCTATTTTATTAGATACCGATATACTTTCTTTTTTTCTTAGAAACGAGAAAGAAAATGAAATAAAAGCAAGCCAAAAAGTAAATGATTATTTAAAAGAACATCACAAGTTCATGATTAGCAGTATTACTTATTATGAGCTTTTGAATGGACTTTATTTTGGAGATACAAAAGAACGAACAACCGAAATTGAGTTGTTTTTGAATCAACACACAATTTTACCAATCAGCAAATCTATTGCACAAAAGGCATCACAGATTTATACAAGACTGAGAAGTGAAGGAAATCTAATTGCTCACAATGATATTTTGATTGCTGCGACGGCTATTGTAGAAAACCTTGTTTTGATTACAAATAATGAAAAACATTTTGATAGAATAGAAGAACTAAAAATGGAAAACTGGACAAAGTAAATGGTATGATGGCAATAACTTACTATTTTATTAGAGTTGTAATTAAGTAGTTACTCATAACAATTTTGTTATTTTTGATTTTCTCTTATTAATAATGCTATTTTAATTAAGAGGGTGCAAAATTTATAGTATATTCTTTTTCTTTTCCAAACTGAGCTAATATATCTAAAACAGCCTTTTGGAGCGTTTTCACATTTGTCCAAGCTGCTATATCTAACCAATAATGCTTAATATGTTTCCACAACATTTCAATATAATTTAAGTCTGAACAATAAGAAGGAAGGAATTGAATAAATACATTTTTTTCTTTCCACTTTTTTATTGCTTTATCTACTTTATGATTGCTGTGAGAGGTCGCTCTATCTAAAATCAAGAGTATTTTCTGCCCTTTTGCTCGTTTTTCAATAAAATTATTTACACAAGCAATAAACGTATCTGCATCCATAGATTGATAGAATTCATAAAATTCGCTTTCATTATTAGTTCGCATAAATCCTAAGATATTTGCTCCTCTAGCACGGTTGGCAGGTAAAAATACTTTTTTAAGCGTCTCCAAAGTCTTTTCTTGCCAACCATACATACTATTAGGATTTAGATGAAAACTACTCTCATCACTAAACCACACTTCTACCTCTCCCTTTTCTTCTTCTTTTAACCACCAGTCAAGCTCTTTCTTAAAAAAGTCGTGCATCCACTCATCTCGTTGAGATTTTAGCGATTTTTGTATTCGTCTCCAACTCCACTTTTTTTTTTAAGAAAACGTTTTAGAATAGAAGGATTAGTTTCAATTTGATGTTCTTTTTTCAATAAAACAACGGTTCTTTTTAAATTTTGAGGTGTTTGTTTTACAGCTTCTAAAATAATTTCTGCATTTTCAGTAGCTAAACTACTTTGAGAATGAGCCATGTTTTTATCTAAAAGCCCCAAACAGCCCATTGATTCGTACCTATCAAACCAACTTTTTATACTATTTTCACTCACATCAAATTGTGCTGAAAGCTCCTTAATAGTAAACTTATGTTTGGAACTCAAACAAATTGAACTAAATCGTTTACGTTCTCTTGGTAAGAGTTTTACATCACTACTAGATAAATAACGACGAAGTTCCTGTTCTTGAAAAATACTTAGGGGAGCTATAAAACGCATCAGAAATATAAAATTGTGTTTTTTGAAATAAAAAATCAAATCTAACAAAATTGTAGCATATAACTACTTAACTTGTCTCAAACCAGTATTTAGGATAATTCAATTCTTCACTTAAAGTATATTCATACAAACACTCATAGAAAGAAAAATCAGACAGTTTTGAAGCTGTCTGATTTATATATAATTTATCTAAAAACCTGTAACACTTTAGAACTAGATATTCAAATTATTTACTCATTAGGTTCAATAGTTACTTGAACATTAATAAAACCTTCATTGTCTGTAAAACCAGGTCCATATTGACCATGCAAATCATCATTAATACAGAGTGCTAATATTCCACTAGCTCCTTTTGGTGTAGTTGCTCCCATTCCTACTAAAAAAATAGTATCACCTACTCTTCCAATAAGCGCACCTTCATTTTCATTAGGCATTGTATAACCTTCTTTAGCATTTATATAGTAAGGATTTCCTTCAGCATTGTATAATTTTCCACCATTATCATTCGGATTGGCAGTCCATAATCCATTTACATAGGAAATATGCGCTTGTGTTTCTGCATCAAGTTTTACTCCTGTAGTTTGCCATTTTTTATTGGCTAATATACTGATAAAAGGAGGGACATCAAAGTTACAAGGATCAATAGGGCTAGTGTATTCTTCATAATCAAAGTAATCTGCTAAAGCTAAACTTGTTCCTAATCCTACTCCCGACTGTGATTGCATAAAGGTAACAGGACGACTACTCGAACCCGAAGCATTCAGAGGACTATACCATGTCCATAAATAAGTAGAATCTGGATAATTTGAACCTGAAGGTGGAAATAATACAGATATAATGGTTGTTGTATTATTAGGGGAAAGTACAGGGTTATTGGTTACAGTAGCTTGAATTGTTCCCTCTACCTCAGGTATTTGTGCCCATCCAGGATCTTCTTGTGCAAAAGGAAAATTACTAAAACCTATATTATGTACAGCTATATCTCCTTCATAATCAGTTAAAAATCCTGTTCCACTGTTTCTAGGAGGGGTTACTCCACTAGGTGCTCTTCCTGTCAGAAGTGCTATTTGTGAGGTAAATGGATTAGTAGGATTATAGGTATATTTCATCAAGGTACTTTGGCTACGGTCTGATGTTACTTTATACTCACTATCTGATTTCCATTCATATAATACTCTAGTAGGTAATGGATTGAATAATTCATTTACTGGTGTCATAAACACAGTCATTCCAAAATTTGTATTCCATTCAAAAATCTGATAGTTATTTGGATTACCAAACTTAAAACCTGTGATGTCAGGAGCTTGTAAAGGCTCATTCAAAGGATTACTAGAAAGCCCTTCAAAGCTTGGAAAGTAAGTAAAAGAAAACATTTGAAATAAAGCCAACTGGTCTGTACTTCCCATAGTAGGAGCAATAGGACCTTGTCCAAACATGAGACGAACAGGTAGAGTAGTATCATGATTGAACCACATCCAAGTCGCAGGAGGAGGAGTACTGTCTCCAACTGGAATTTTCCACCAATCTACCTCTTGTGCTTCCATCCAATTCAAATAGCTTGTACCTGCACATTCAGCTTGGGAACTCTTATTTCCAAACCAGTTGGTTGTTGGTATAGACCAACCAAGGTTTACAGGAGAGAAATTTACCCCATCAGTGGAAACCAATGTTCCAGTTGGAGTAACTTTATACCACCATTTTCTACCTGAACTTCCAACTAATAGAGCATTTAGTCCCACTCCTTCTGCATAAGATATAGAAGCAGTACAAATCTCAAAAAAAGGACTATCCTTGTCAGTAGGTGTACTATTGCTTTGTACTGGACTAAAAGGATGAAGTACTGCCGTACATTTCCAATAGGAAGGAAGTGTAGGCTGAGAACCTGAAAAAGGTTTTAATTGTGGATATTGCGATTCACTGATAGGGTCAGTACATGTACTTTGTGAAGATGATAAATTTGTCATAATAAATTTTCTTGATTGTGTGTATATTAAAAGGTATAACAGCTTTTTGAAAAAGCAAATAAATATATAAATATTTTCTTAAAAAGAATACGGCTTCAATATACAAAATAACCTTTCTAAAAAAAATATTTATCTTTTTTAGAAAGGTTATTTTGAAAAAAATTATAACAAAAAATGAATTTGTCCAATAGTAGGTTTTTAAAATAACTGTGCTGCAATTTTTTCAGTTGCTCCCGAACGTCCCATTGTATAATAATGAAGACATGGAACACCTTTTTCCATCAATTCTTTTGATTGTTGGACAGCCCATTCTATTCCTACTTGTACAACAGCCTTATTATCCTTACAAGCTGAAACAGCCATTACCAAATCATCTGGAATATCAATATGAAAAATACGAGGCAAAACACTAAGTTGTTTTTGAGTGGTAAAAGGTTTGAGTCCTGGAATAATAGGAACATTGATTCCAAACTCTTTACATTTTTCTACAAACTCAAAATACTTTGAATTATCAAAAAACATTTGTGTAACAATATATTCTGCACCTGCATCTACTTTTGCTTTTAAAGCATTCATATCACTATTTAGATTAGGAGCTTCAAAATGCTTTTCTGGATAACCTGCGACACCAATACAAAAGTTAGTTGGAATGGGATGATGCAAATCATCATCAATATAATTTCCCTTATTCATATCTACAATCTGACCAATCAAATCAACAGCATAATTATGTCCATCTTTTTCTGGAATAAAAGAACCTTCTGATTTAACAGCATCCCCACGAAGTGCAAGCACATTTTCAATTCCTAAAAAAGATAAATCTATCAGTGCGTTTTCAGTTTCTTCCTTTGAAAACCCTCCACAAATAATATGAGGAACTGCATCTACTTGATAGCGATTCATGATAGCAGCACAAATACCTACTGTTCCAGGGCGTTTGCGAGTTACTTTTCGTTCTAATAATCCCCCACCACGTATTTTATACACATATTCTTCTCTGTGATAAGTAACATCAACAAAAGGAGGTTTAAATTCCATTAAAGGATTCATAGCATCAAAAATAGATTGAATGCTTTCGCCTTTTAGTGGTGGTATAAGTTCGAATGAAAAAAGAGTTTTACCTTTATTTGTGTTTAAATGTTCAATGACTTTCAATGCTGTTCTATTTTAGAGTAAGACGATAGAGAATATAAATCAAAAGAATATAAAAATCTTATAAATTTATGTTTGGTATAATTAAAATGCGTTTGCTATATTTTTAATGGACTACAAATATACGATTTACAACTTATTTAATTAAATTTGATGTAACAGAATTCATGATTCTTTTTTTAAGAAAGTGTATAAACAGAAAGTTTGAAAAAATATTCTTTATTATTCTCATATTCTAACTTTTGGATATCCCAATTCTCATGTCTCAATCTCTTCGTCCTTTCGTAATTTGGTTTATAGGTCTTTCAGGCTCTGGCAAAACAACACTTTCAGATGCCCTTTTTGAAAAATTAAAACACAACTACCCTTCTACTTTAATCAAAAAATTGGATGGTGATTTGCTTCGAAACGGACTTAATAACAATCTAGGTTTTTCATTAGAAGATAGAAATGAAAATATTCGTCGTTCGGCTGAGGTAGCCAAACTTTTCTACGAAACGGGTTTTGTGGTGTTGGCTTCTTTTATTACACCTACTCATCAAAATCAAAAACTGCTTACCGATATTTTTCAAAAGAATAATGACCTTACTACTAATTTATTCAAAGTATTTATTGATTGTCCTTTAGAAACTTGCGAAAAAAGAGATGTGAAAGGACTTTACAAAAAAGCAAGGACAGGAGAAATAAAAGAATTTACAGGAATTAGTAGCCCTTTTGAGAAACCATTGTCTAACGAAATAGATTTAATTATCGATAGTAGCCAAATTACAATTCAAGAATGTATAGCACTTATTTTAGATAAATTAGAAGAAAAAGACTTTTTATAGCAATAAATACTTTATAACTTTAATAAAAACCAAAGGAATACTAGAAAATTTAAAAAAAAATGTTACTTTGTGATAAGGTTCAAAAATAATTTTTATTGAATTTCTACTTTCAATTTTTGTATAAAAAATAGTGTAATTATGAGTTTGCTTAAAAATCTTATTAATAAATTTCAACAACTTTTTAGTGGCTCGGCTGCCCCAAGTCCAGACTCAGGTAGAGCTATTCAAGCAAGACAACAGCTTTTTGTAGCTATTTTAGAAGCCTGTGATGATGGTATTATTACCACCGATGAAATGTCTGATGTGAGAGCATTACAATCTAGATTAGGAATGTCTGATGCAGAACTAAACAGCATCAAAATCCAAGTATTACAAAATCTCATTGATAGGGTAATGGAAGATAATATTGTTACTGAAGAAGAGATGGATTTTATCGAACAAATAGAAATTGACCTTCAACTTGGTGTTGCTGATTCTTTGAAGATAAAAGGAGATATTGAAAGGGTAAGAAAAATGTACAAACGCTCAAAGTCTGTTGGTGGAGATGAGTTTGATGATGAAGATTTTTTTGATGATGATTATGATGACGACTACGATGATGATGAAGATGATACAGAATATGATGATGAAGGAAGTGATATAGAAGATGCTGCTGCAATAGCTACGGCAGTAGGTGTAGGGGCTATTTTGGCTAATGAACTTCAAGATAGTGAGTTGGAGGATGACCCAATTGATGAGAATGAAATAGAGGAAGATGAAAGTGAAGAAAGCTCAGAAAGTTTGTCAGATGAATCTTAAAAAAGCATTAACAACTAAATAAAAGCATTCGATATTTTTTTACAAACCTGTATAATCAAAAAAAATTAACTACATAAAATAAAAACCAATTTTTCTAAACAAAAGTTGGTCTTTTTGTTGTTTTGAGACCAAATTATTCTGTATAATTATTTTTTTAACTTATGATTTCAGCACCTTTACCCACTAATGAAAACGAACGCTTAAAAGCTTTGTTGAACTATGAAATAATGGATACAGAATCCGAAAAAGAATTTGATGATTTGGTAAAATTAGCTTCTCAAATCTGTGAATCTGAAATTTCTTTGGTTTCTTTAATTGATTCTGAACGCCAATGGTTTAAAGCAAAAGTAGGCTTAGATGCTCTTGAAACACATAGAGATATGGCTTTTTGCGCTCATGCTATTCTTCAAGATGATGTCTTTGAAGTAGAAAATGCCCTTGAAGATGAGCGTTTTCATGATAATCCTCTTGTAGCAGACAAAGATGGTTTGAATATTCGTTTTTATGCTGGAATGCCTCTCAAAAATCCAGAGGGACTCAATCTAGGAACACTTTGTGTCATCGATAATAAACCCAAAAAACTAACCGAAGCACAAAAATTTGCACTCAAAACCTTGGGCAATCAAGTAATGACACAGTTAGAACTTCGTTTGAAGTTCAGAGATTTACAAGATGAAATGCGTAAAGTACAAACTGCTCAAAGACAACTTATAGAAACAGAAAAAATGGCTACTTTAGGACAGCTTGCTGCCAATGTAGCACATGAAATAAATACTCCTTTGGGAGCAATTCGTTCTTTGGCTGATAATTCAGTCATTACGATGGACGAAATTTTGCCTCGTCTTGCAGCATTTTTACAGGGATTATCTACTGAAAAATCACTTGTCTTTAATAAATTGATAGAATATTCAGTAAGTGCCAAAAATAACTTTTCTTCTAGGGAAAAAAGAGTAATAAAATATAATTTGATAGAGAAACTTGAAAAACTACAAGTTGATAATACAGATACAATAGCCAGTTTTATAGTAGAATTAGAAATTTATAATAATCCAGAATTATATGAACCTTTATTAGAAACAGAAGACCCTTGTTATACTTTTAAGGTGGCTCACCAACTTTCTAGAATTGCTAAAAACAACAAAACAATAAAATTAGCTACTGATAAGGCATCTAAGATTATTTTTGCACTCAAAAACTTTTCCCGTCAAAGTCAAACAGGAGAGAAAGCAATCGTAAATATTAATGATAGTATTGAAAATACACTTACTCTTTATGAAAATCAATTTAAAAATGGAATAGACTTACAACTTCATTTTGAAAAAATTCCTGACTTTTTAGGTTATCCAGATGAACTGATACAAGTATGGACAAACCTTATTTATAACGCTATACAGGTTATGAAAAACAAAGGGGATTTGAGCATCACGACAAGGCTTGACAACCAAAAAGTTTTTATTTCCGTAACAGATACAGGGGATGGCATTCCAATAGATATACAAGATAAAGTTTTTGATGCTTTTTTTACAACTAAAAGAGAAGGAGAAGGAAGTGGTTTGGGTTTAGATATTACAAAAAAAATTGTAGAAAAACACAAGGGTAAAATTTGGTTTGAAACAGAACTAAATAAAGGAACTACCTTTTTTGTTGAATTACCAATTTAAACAAATTCAAAATGTTTTTTTTATCTTAAAATATATCAGCAAAATAGAACTATTTTAGTAATATTTCTATATAACTGCTAACTAATCAAGCAATTATTGTTTTTGTGATATTACCAATTACTGCAAAATATATAATTTTACCACTATGTAATTTAATTTTTGCAAGATAAATAAGCAGTTTAACTATCTTTGAAAAATATCTTATAAGTAACTATACTAAACCACCCAAAATTATTTTATTTTATGGCAAAAGCAAAAAAAACAAAAGCAATACTCTGTGTAGATGACGATCATATTATTTTAGGAAGTCTCAAAATACAATTAATGCAAGAATTTAATGATGATTTTATTATCGAAACAGCAGAAAGTGGGGATGAAGCATTAGAAATACTTGATTTTCTGACAGAAAGAAGTATTAATACATTAGTTGTTATTACAGATTGGTTGATGCCTGAAATGAAAGGCGACGAACTCTTGGTAGAGATACACAAACAATTTCCTAAAGTAGGAAAAATAATGCTTTCTGGACAGGCAGAAGATGAAGCCATCCAACACGCATTTAAAGAAGGAAATATGCAGTTTTTCTTATCTAAACCTTGGGATAAAAAAGACCTTATCGACAAAATTTATAAATCAGTAGAAATGATGTCCTAATTTTTTGAGGTATTATTTTTAGTTTGAATGAGTTTGTTAATCCAGTTTTTATATCAAAAACTGTTTGGCAAACTTTTTTTGTTGAAGTAGATTTAAAATCTAAAATAAAATTTGGCTTATTCACGACTTTTGCAAAAACCTTGAGACTATTTTTTTAATAGAATTATGCTATCAAAAATTAAATCGTAAATTTGACATTCTTTTAAAATCTACTGTTTTCGCCGTTATTGGTATTTTTATCAATGACACAAATAAATCTCAAATGCTCGTCCTAAAATTTGGAGGAACAAGTGTTTCCTCAAAATCCAACCTTGAAAAAATAGCAACTATTCTTTCTTCAAAAACTGAAAACTATATTGTTGTAGTTTCTGCTTTTTCAGGAATTACCAATAAATTAGAACAAATTGCAAGTCTTTCTTTAGAATCAAAACATACCATTTTGTTAGAGGAGTTTAGAAGTTTTCATTTCGAATTTATCAAACAGCTCGTTTCAGAATCGCATCAAATAGACCTTTTTGTAGAAGTTCAGCAAAAATGCAATCAGCTAGAAGCTATCTGTGAAAGTGTAGGAACACTCAAAGAACTCTCTGACCGAACAAGAGCAACTATTTTGAGCTTTGGAGAAAGACTTTCTTCTATCATTGTACAAAAATACCTTTCTGTAAATACAAAAAAGTCTATTCAAGTTGATTTATTAGACAGTAAAAAGTTGATTTCGACAAATACTTATGAATCAAAAGATTATCTAAATGCTATTTTAGATTTAGAAAAAACGACAAGAAATATTTTAGCTGTTGTTGGTTCTTCATCCTCTGCCGTTGTTGGTGTCCCCACCAATGACATAAAAAATAAAAATTATATTGCTGCAGGTTTTGTAGCACATAATCAAAAAGGCGAAACTGTTACTTTAGGACGTGGAGGTTCGGATTTTTCAGCTTCTATTTATGCAAATGCTGTTGATGCTACATGTTTGGAAATTTGGAGTGATGTAAATGGAATGCAAACGGCAAACCCTAGAAAAGTACAGGCAACGCATTCCTTACAAAAATTGAGTTATGCTGAGGCTTTTGAAATGGCGTATTTTGGTGCAAAAGTTTTGTATCCCCCTTCTATTTTGCCAGTAATGGATAAAAATATTCCATTGTATCTGAAAAATACATTTTTTCCAGAACAAGAAGGAACATTTATCAGTAGTGAAAATCAACTGACAGACAATAAAATTCAAGGTATTTGTTCGCTAGATGAAATTGCAATTATTACCGTTTCAGGAGTTGGACTTGCCAAGCAAAAAGGAAGTGCAAGACGAGTTTTTCAGATTTTGGAAGAAGCAAATATCAATATTATTCTGATTACTCAAAGCTGTTCTGAACAAAGTATTGGTATTGGAATCAATCAATCAGAACTTTTGGCTGCAAAAAATGCACTTAATTCTGCTTTCGAAAAGGATATTCGAAGAGGATTGATGAATGAAGTAAAAGCAACAGAAAATCAATGTATTATAGCTCTAGTAGGCGATAATATGAAAAATGCGATTGGCTTGGCTGGTAAAATTTTTGGAGCAATAGGAGAAAATGGAATTAATGTAACAGCAATAGCACAAGGTGCGTCAGAAAGAAATATCTCTATCGTAATTGATAAAAAAGACGAAGAAAAAGCATTAAATGTAATTCACGAAAAATTCTTTGCTTCAGCAGTCAAAAATGTTCACGTTTTTATTGCAGGAATTGGAAATGTAGGCACAGAATTTATAAATATTCTCTTTGCTCAAAAACAAAAACTCATTGAAGAATATCAAATCAATCTCAAAATAATAGGAGTTGCAAACAGTAAAAAGATGCTTTTCAATCACTCTTCTGAAACTTTCGAAAAGGTAGAAGAACTGACAAAAGAGGAAATTTTGAAATTCAAGCAAGGTAAAGAAAGTAGTAAAAAGAGTGAGAATGTAAAAGCCTATTCTTCTTTAAATGAATATTTTGAAACTATCAAAAAACTCAATCTTCGCAATAGCGTTTTTATTGACAATACAGCTTCGGATATTGTAAGTGAAGGCTATGAATTTTTGATAAAAAATAGCATTTCGGTAGTTACGTGTAATAAAATTGCGTGTAGTAGTGAATATGCTACCTATTTGAAATTGAATAAATTAGCTAAAGAAAGAAATATTTATTTCAAATATGAAACTTCTGTCGGTGCAGCCCTTCCAATTTTGAAAACGATTTATGACCTCCGAATTAGTGGCGATAAAATCAATCAAATAGAAGCTGTAATTTCGGGAAGTCTGAATTTTATTTTTAATAATTATAATGCTGAAAATCAGTTTGCTGACGTTGTTTTACAAGCAAAAGAAGAAGGTTATACAGAACCAAATCCATTAATTGACCTTTCAGGACTAGATGTAATGCGAAAAATCTTAATTCTTTCAAGAGAGTCAGGGTTAGATAGAGAAATGTCAGATATTACTTTCAATAGCTTTTTACCAAACGAATGTACCAACTCAAAAAGCGTAGAAGAACTCTTTGAAAACCTAAAAATGAGTGAAAGTCATTTCAAAACTCTTTATCAAAATGCACACAAAAACGGCAATAAATTGAAGGTTGTTGCCAAAATGGAAAAGGGAAATTTATCAGTTGCATTACAAGAAATTCCGTCGAATAGTCCGTTTTATAATTTGGAAGGAAAAGATAATGTAGTGGCAATAAATACAAATCGTTATGTTGATGAGCCTTTGGTAATCAAGGGAGCAGGAGCAGGAGCAGCCGTAACAGCAAGTGGTGTTTTTGCTGATTTGATGTTTATTATGAATAACTAAAATATAACCTTTTTTATCTAGCGCAAGATTCTATCTTGTGCTTACCACTTCGCAAGCATATGCTTGCAAAAAAGAGCGTCCAAGCATATGCTTGAACGAGAAAATATATGAAAAAAATAACAGCCTTTGCACCAGCCACGATAGCCAATTTTAATGTTGGTTTTGATATTTTAGGACTTTCTTTGGGAAATATGGGCGATGAAATTACGCTTACTCCCAACGGAACAACGGAAAATAAAATCCTTCAAATCATAAATGGCGATAATTTGCCTTTAGAAGCCGATAAAAACTGTTCTTCTGTCGTAATTCGTAAAATGCAAGAAGCACAAAATGAGTTTATTGGAGTTGATATTATCTTGAAAAAAGGCTTTTCTTCTGGAAGTGGTTTGGGTTCTAGTAGCGCAAGTAGTGCAGCAGCAGCTTTTGGATATAATGAGCTTATCGGAAAGCCATATTCTAATAAAGAATTGGTTGTTTTTGCTGCCGAAGGCGAACGTGTAGCCTGTGGAAGCGCACATGTAGATAATGTTGCGCCTTCTATTTTGGGTGGAATTATTCTTTCAAAAGGAAACAAACAAAATGATATTTTAGAGCTTCCTGTTTTGGAAGATTTATTTGCTGTTACGCTTTATCCACATGTAAAGCTCAATACTTCTGACTCTCGTAAGATTTTAAAATCCACACTTTCAGTAGCTACTTTTAGTCAGCAGATGGGACTTATGGGTGCTTTTGTGGTTAGTTTGTATGAAAAAGATTATGATTTGTTTTCAGATTCGTTACAAGATTTAGTCATTGAGCCAATGCGTAGTCTTTTGATTCCAAAATTCAAAGAAATGAAACAAGCAGCTTTAGAAAATAAGGCTCTAGCTTTCGGAATTTCGGGTTCAGGTCCTTCTGTTTTTGCAATGGCAAGAGGAAAAGAAAATGCAGAAATTATCAAAAATGCTTTAGAAAAAGTCTATCAAAATGTAGATATTCCAATTCAAACCTATATCAATCCTGTTTGTGAAGGGAATGGTGCTAGAATTATTTTGTAACGTAAATAAATTATGAAAAATATATCTATTCGAAAAGCCATTGGTCTTTGTTATTTAGGGTTGAGTTTTTTATCTGTATTTTCAGCATTTTCACTAAGCAAAGCAATAGAAACATTTGCTTCAAGTCCATTTATGCCATTATTTGTAGTTCTTGTGATTTGTTCTTTCCTTTGTTTTTTATCTTTTATACTATGGATAATTACTGATTTATTGATAACCAGATATTTAGGTTATCTTGTTTCCTTTTGTTTTCTTGTAATGATTTTTTTTGGGATATTCTTTAATAACAAATTTGGTTACGGATTTGAAGATTTAAAGATAATTCCTTTTCTCCTTAGTATAATTGCATTTTCATCACTTTTCTCTTATTCTAAGATAGCTTTTGTAGATAAAAAACAGAAACATGAAGAAATTGAAACATTAGATTCTGACATGCTTTTCGAAAGTGCAGGCAAAAATAAAAAACTTTTTTATTTTTGGACGATTAATAAAATTTATTGCATTACATTAGCTACTTTTTCTCTTCCATTTTTGTTGATGGCTATGTATTCTTCGAATTTTAGCACAACAATATCTTATTGGGAAGTTCCTTCTTTGTTTGCAAATGTGTTTACAGTCTTGTTTTGGTTGAAGCCTAAATGGGCAAGAATGATATTTATAGTACTCTCTAGTATAGCATTAGTTTTAGGAATAATTTTAATCTTAGCATTTACTTTTGGTTATGCAGCTTTAAGAACAGAGGGTCTTTTGGCTGTTTTAGGAATATGTATGTTAATTTTAGGTTTAATCTTAATACTTCTAAGCAAAGAAGCTCAAGCAGAGCTAAAAGCCTTTGAGAATAAGAAGGATTAATCAAAAATAATCCAAACTGGTTGTCCATATTTTATTTTTTCTGTTTTCTATTATTTCTGTTTTTATTAACTCTTGTTATCCAACGAGGCAAAAACAAAGCACCAATAAAAAGATAAGGATAATAATAGAAAAGTCGCCACAAAATTCCTACGGCATCACAAAATTCTGTTCTTAAATATTCGGCATAAAATGTACAAAAAACGGCTTCTGCAGTGCCACTACTTCCTGGTGTTGGAGAAAGTAACATCACAATCCACATTGCTATCTGACGAGAAAATACAAAAAGATGGTCTATTAATTCAAGAGGTGTAAATGCAGATATTAAACAGTTAAGCATCAAATAACGAGCAATCCAAATAAAGAAAGTGAGAAAAACAGCTTTTATCCATAATGAAATTCCACTCCCACGCAATGTTTTGGCTGCAATTATCATTTCATTTCCTGTATTGGTTGCGCCTTCTTTAAATCGCCTAAGAAATTTGATTGATGTTGCTTTTACCAAAAGCCATTTAAAACCACGAGGATTGATGAGTAAACCATACGCAAAAAAAGCAGCATAAATAACCGTCAAACCATAACTAATATAAAAAGCTCCTTTCAAACCTTGTTTTTGCACAAATTCATTAAACATGTCTGCTGAAATAGCAGGAAAAACCATAAAGTCATAATAATTAGATACAAAAATAGCCAAAGGAGAAAAAACAATAAAAAAGAAATTATCTAATAATGCCGTCATCATAACATACGCCATCGATTTTCCAAAAGATAATCCTTCTCTATTCAAGATAAAAATAGCAACAGCCGTTCCTCCCACAACAGAAGGTGTAACAGCAGAAGCAAATTCCCACAGCAAAATTATATAAATACTGGATTGCCAAGAAAGCTCCTCATCACTAATCATTCTGATACGATAAGCATAGCCAGCATCTCTAGCCAAAAGCATTATCAAAGCAGCAAAAAACCAAATCCAATTTGATTTGCTTAGCGCATCTAAAAAAATAGGAATATCAACTTTTTCTACAAAAAAATAAACAGCAACACCAAGTCCAATCAAAACAGGAATATAAATTTTGTTTGTATTGAGTGTTTTGAATGCTTCTTTTTCATCAGGAACTTTAGCAGTTACCTTGTTAGGATTCGGTTTAGAGTTTGGGTCAGTTTTAGGATTGGAAGTAGAAGACATTGTTGTTTATTTCTATTTTTTTAATTAACATTTTACAAAAAATCTTTCTTAAGAAAACTAAAAAATGGCTTGTGTGTAAAAGCAATATCAGAAAGAGTAGCTAAAATTACCTACAAAGATAACACAAAAAAATACCTAGGTAGTAAAGAAATTGCGCTAATTTTACGTAAATTTCCATTTTGAGAATAGATTACACTTTTCTATTTTTGAATACTATATTTTTAATGAAAAAATTGAACTGTTTGTCTGTTAAACTAAAACACTCTATTAGAGTTCTTTTTTTATAGAAAAATAGCAACTAAATCACACAATCCAACCATAAAGTAACACAAAACAATGAGTTATTACCAAAAAATGGGTCAGATTCCACCCAAAAGACATACACAATTTCGACAAGAAGATGGTAGTCTGTATCACGAACAGCTTGTCAGTTCTCGTGGATTTGATGGTATTTATACAATACTTTATCATATAAATCCACCCACCAAAATAAAAAAAATGCTTGAGCCAATTCCTGTAAAAACAGAATTGCTTACAGATTATCCTCTTCAACCAATGCACCTCAAAACTTCTCTTTCGAAGCGTACAGGAGGAGATTTTTTAGATGCTCGTGTTCCTTTGCTTGCCAATAATGAGTGTGTTTTGTCTATCTGTAATCCAAGTAAAAACACAATGGATTATTTTTACAAAAATGGCGAACACGATGAAGTGATTTATATGCATGATGGAAATGGCTATTTATATTGTCCACAAGGAAAATTAAGAGTGAAAAAAGGAGATTATGTAGTCATTCCAAGAACAACAGTTTATAAAATGGAATTTGATGAAAATCAAGTGGACGAAAATGGAAATAAAGTAGAGGTCAGAATGATGATTACTGAATCTCGTGCGCCTATCGAAACAGTAAATCGTTATCGTAATCGAATGGGACAACTCTTAGAACATTCTCCTTATTGTGAGCGTGATATTCATGGACCACAAGAATTAATTACAGAGAATGAATCAAAAGAAACCCTCATCAAAACAAAAAAAGGAAACTTTTTGCACCAACATGTCTATGATTTCTCTCCATTAGATGTTGTAGGTTGGGATGGTTGTTTGTATCCTTATACACTTTCTATTTATGATTTTGAACCGATTACTGGACGCATTCATCAGCCACCACCTGTTCATCAGACCTTTCAATCAGAAGGTGGTTTTGTGATTTGTTCCTTTGTTCCACGTCTTTTTGATTATCATCCAGACTCTATTCCTGCGCCTTACAATCACTCAAATATTGATTCTGATGAAGTTCTTTTCTATGCAGAAGGGGATTTTATGAGTAGAAAAGGAATTGATAGAGGTTCTTTTACGATTCACCCTGGAGGAATTGTTCATGGTCCTCACCCTGGAACGTATGAGGCAAGTATTGGTAAAAAAGATACACACGAATATGCTGTTATGGTGGACACATTTCGTCCTCTTTATCTTACCAAACAAGCATTAGATTATGTAGATACAAACTATGCATATAGTTGGTTAGAATAGAGTTAGAAGCATAAAATTTGATTTTTAGAATTGAAAATAAATGTTAGATACTTTCCATTTACTAGAAATTCTAATCCATAAAAAAAACCTTCATTCTAAAATCAGAGTGAAGGTTTTTTATATGTTTTGGTCTTTATAGATAGACCTACGCTTTTTTGTTTTTTTCAAATTCTGCTTTGATTGCCTCAACATCTACATTAAGCATTGGAGGAACAAAGTTGTTGTTTTTAAGCATCTTGTCACGTGCAACTGAGGCACGACGACGACGCTTCAATTTGCGTTCTAATCTAGTAACTGACATAATTTTATGGTTTAGCGTTTTCGAAAACTAAGACACAAAGGTAATCAAAAATTTTATCAAAAAAAGCTATAATAACATATTTTTCTATTTTTTTGAAAAAAAAGGAATTTGTTGTGTCTTTTCAAAACTCTTTATTAAATAGTAGTGAAATAGATTTTGTTTTTAATGACAAAAGAAATAATTTTGAATGGTAATTCAATTTCATCTCAAAAGGAAGTGCAAATATGAGCAATAAAAAATAAGATGAGTAAAATATAGTTTTTGCTTATATGTAGTTCTATTTTTTTTAATCTTTTCTATTAGTTATCAGCTAATGAGATTTTAAATAACTTTGACAAGTAGATTGAAGCAAGTTGTTTTTGAATAAACTTTCAATACCTCTTCTATTTTCATTTGTACATTGTTTAAAATCAAATTTTCTTTTTTTTAGAAAAACAAGTGAAAAAAGAACTTAAAATTATTTAGAATCATTTTAAATTAGATGTTGAAATTTTTTAAAAAAACATAAAATGTTGTAAATCAGTGAGTTATTGTTTTTTAGTGAAAAACAAAATTTGAGAGAATTTGAAATAAACATTGATAAAAACGAATACGGATACTAATTTTGTAAACGAAAACAGCACAGTCTCATAATAGCTAAATATACCAGCCAATTTTTTGAAAGAAAGAAGGCTATTCATATCATTTATCTTCATATTATTTTGTGCTTGCCACCTATATTATTTAAAAAATATGTTATTCAAACAACTACTAATACAAAAGTCATATTCTGATAGGGTACGTTCATTCAAACGAAGCCTTAAAAGAAATGTTACAGGAAGTGCTTTTGCTTTTGTCTTGATGCTTTTGGTCTTCTCTACTGTAATGACATTCTCTACACAGTGTTATGCTCAAGGCGATACAGATTCAACAGCACAAACAACTGACATGGCTGCCACAGATGGTGCAGATGCTACTGCTGGAGCAAGTCCTGAAGTAATTGCACAAGGAAAAGAACTTTTTGACGGAAACTGTGCTCAATGTCATGCTGTCCACAAGAAAGTGGTAGGTCCTGCATTGAATGGTGCAGAAGGCCGTTGGCCTGACCGTGCAGCTATCATCAACTTCATTAAATACCCTGAAAAGACAATTACAGAAGGAAATGAATATGCAGCCAAACTCTATAAAGAGTATGGGCAGATGATGCCAAATCACGATTTCTTTGAAGATGCTCAAGTTGCTTCTATCTTAGACTATATCAAAACTGTTCCTGTTCCTACTACTGTTGTAGGACCTGAGAATCCTGAACTTCCTCAAGAAAGTGGAACTGCAAACTCAGGTCTTTTATTAGGAATTGTAATTGCTCTTATTGCTATCTTATTGGTAGTAGCTTTAGTATTAGTTGTTCTTACTTCAGTTCTTTCTAACTATTTGAAGCGTGAAAAACTAGAAGAAGACGAAAATACAGTAGTTACTCAATCTATATTTGATTTCAAAGCCTTCTTTACAAGCCCTGGTTTTATTGGTGTCGTATTATTCGTACTAGTAGCTGTTGGAGCAAAAGAACTTTTTGCAGGACTTTGGACAATCGGTGTACAGCAAGGATATGCTCCTACTCAACCGATTAAATTCTCTCACAAACTTCACGCAGGTTTTTACGAAATTGATTGTAAATTCTGTCACTCAGGAGTAGAAAAAGGCAAGTCTGCCGTTATTCCTTCTGCAAATGTTTGTATGAACTGTCATGGCGAACTTCGTCGTGGTTCTCCAGAGATTCAAAAAATTTATAACGCTATTGAAAAAAATGAGCCTATTCAGTGGGTTCGTGTACATAACTTACCAGACCTTTCTTACTTCAATCACTCTCAACACGTAAAAGTGGGTGGTATTGAATGTCAGACGTGTCATGGTGAAATACAAGAAATGGAAGTAGTACAACAAGTGTCGCTACTTACTATGGGTTGGTGTGTCAACTGCCACCGTGAATGGGATGTAAATGCAAAAGGAAATGATTATTATGATAATCTTATCAAATTGCATAATTCTACTTCTAAAGAACCATTAAAAGTTGAAGATATTGGTGGGCTTGAATGTTCTAAATGTCACTATTAATTTATCGCTCAACTACTTAAACCTACTATAATGAAATTAAGTGAACGCATATATTGGAAGGGCATCGAACAATTAAAAAACGAGCCTGAATTTATCCAAAACGCTGAAAAAGAATTTCCACAAGACCTTAAAATAAAGGATGCTTATGGAGATAATACTGAGGAAGAAGACGATGATATTACTAAAAGCTCTCGTCGTGATTTCTTAAAAGTGATGGGATTTAGTGTAGCAGCCGTTTCTTTGACTGCCTGTGAAGCTCCTGTCAGAAATGCTATTCCGTATCTTACTGCACCTGAGGAAATTGTTCCTACTATTCCAAATTATTACGCTTCTACGTTTGTAGATGGTGGTGAAGCTAGTCCAGTAGTTATCAAAACTCGTGAAGGTCGTCCTATTTTTGCAGATGGAAACGCATTTTCTCCTCTTTCAAAAGGAAAAGTAAATGCTCGTATTAGTGCATCTGTTTTAGGATTGTATGACAACGAAAAAGCAAAACATCCTTTAAAAAACAACGAAAAAACAGATTGGAAAACAGTTGATGCTGAAATCTCTTCAAAAATTGGTTCTGATCTTCGTTTAGTTAGCCAGACTGTTGTAAGTCCGACTACTCAAAAACTTATAAATGAATTTTGTGCTAAAACGGGAGCAAAACATGTGTCGTATGACCCTGTTTCTGTTTCGGGTATGATGGAAGCTAACTTCCGTAGTTTTGGAAGAAAAGTAGTTCCTTCATATAATTTTGATAAAGCAGAGCTTATTGTTTCTATCAATGCTGACTTTTTAGGCTTTTGGCTTTCACAAGTAGAGCATTCAGTACAATATGCAAAGACTCGTAAGATTTCAGATAAGAAGAAAACGATGTCTCGTCATTATCAAATTGAATCTGTTTATTCAAATACAGGTGCTTCGGCAGATTATCGTTTGCCAATTTCTCCTTCACAAGAAGGTGCGATTGTAGCAGCTTTGTATAAAGCACTTGGTGGAAACGCTGGTGGTGCTTTCAAATTTGAAAATGCTGTTTTAGAGAAAAATTATCAACAACTTCTCAAAGACCTTAAAGCTGCAAACGGAAAAGCTCTTGTAGTTTCTGGCTCAAATGACCCAGACGTTCAGCAACTTGTCAATGCAATCAATCAGAAATTAGGAAGCTACGGCAAAACGATTGATATGCAAAACCCTTCTTATCAGCGCAAAGGTGATGATAAGCAAATGACAGATTTTATAAAAGATTTACAAGGTGGTGCAAGTGTAATTTTCTATAATTGTAACCCTGTTTATGACCACCCAAGAGGAGGCGATATTGCAGCAGCTCTTCCTAAAGCTAAGTTGTCAGTTTCTACTTCAGACAGAGTTGATGCAACAGCAAATTTCTGTACATATCTTACTCCAGACCGTCACTATTTAGAATCTTGGAATGATGCAGAGCCAAAAGCTGGTCATTTAAGTCTTATTCAACCTACTATCAATCCAATTTTTGATACTCGTCAGTTTCAAGATAGCTTGATGGCTTGGGCAGGAATGGAAGGTGATTATTACACCTATTTACGTAAGACATGGAAAAACAAAGGTCTTTCTATGAAAGGAATGAACTTTGAAAACTTTTGGAAAAAAGTACTTCATGATGGAGTTTATACTCGTAAAATGAATGCTTCTGCTTCTGCATCTGAAATAGAATCTACTCCTTTAGTATCAGAAACTACTGTTACAACTGATAGCCTTGCGAATGGGGTTGCTATTGTAGATACAGAGTTTTCTCAAAATGATTTTGTAGTAGATCAAGAAACAGTTACAGCACAAGAAATTGTAGGTGTTCCAGTGACAGAAATGTCAAAAGAATTAGTTTATGCAGATGCTGATTGGTCTAGCATAGATGCAAATATCAAAAAGAATTATACTACTACTGTTCCTACTCAAGGAGAAGAAGTAGAATTAGTTGTTTATCCTTCTCCTGTAATGGGAACAGGTTCAATGGCAAATAATCCTTGGATTCAAGAAACACCAGACCCAATTACAAAATTGACTTGGGGACATGCTGTTCTTGTTTCTATGCAAAAAGCAGCAGAGCTTGGTTTTGAGACAGTTGAAGTAAAAACTTCTAAAGCAAAAATTACAGTTGATAAATTAGAATATTTTCTTCCTGTGATTATTCAACCAGGTATGCCAGCCAATACGATTGCTATTTCGTTAGGTTATGGACATAAAGAAGATGACGAAAACAACAAAAACAATAACTTAGGAAAAGTTTCTGTTGAAGCAAAAGGAGAAAATGCTTACAAAATGCTTTCTATGCGTGATGGATTTATCCAGTATGCACGTACAAAAGGTGTAACTATTAAAAAAGCAGGTGAAACTGAAAAAATTGCTCGTACTCAAACTCACCAAACATATTTAGGTCGTGAAACGATTATTCAAGAGGCTATCTTGAAAGATTATCAAGATGTTGATAATTTGATAGCTAAAAAATACGACCCTAAAGTTACAATGGATGGTAAGAAAACCGAACCTACTGATATTTCAATTTGGGATATTGATAGTGATGGTTATGGTTCTGATAAAGATGAGATTTCTCAATACGATAAAAAAGATACTGTAAAACCAGGTACAGAAGATAACTGGCTTATTCGTCAGCGTGAGCGTGATGAGTATGCAGCAGATACTTTTGAATATAATCTCCATCACTGGGGAATGGTTATCGACTTGAACACTTGTACAGGTTGTTCGGCTTGTTTGGTAGCTTGTAGTATGGAAAACAACGTTCCTGTTGTTGGAAAGACAGAAGTAGAAAATCGTCGTGAAATGCACTGGATGCGTATTGACCGTTATTATACTTCATCAACTAAATTAGCACCAGGTGAAAGTCCAGGAGCTTCTGATTATCCTAAGTTGAAAGCAGTTTCGGAAAATCCAGAAGTTGTATTCCAACCCATGATGTGTCAGCATTGTAATAATGCTCCTTGTGAAACTGTTTGTCCAGTTGCTGCAACTACACACAGTTCAGAGGGTCTTAACCAAATGACATACAACCGTTGTGTAGGTACAAAATATTGTGCAAATAACTGTCCTTACAAAGTTCGTCGTTTCAACTGGTTCAAATACCACAATAACTCAGAGTTTGATTATAACATGAATAATGCTCTTGGTAAAATGGTCTTGAATCCTGATGTTACAGTTCGTTCTCGTGGTGTAATGGAAAAATGTTCACTTTGTGTACAAAGAATCCAAGAAGGTAAATTAGCTGCAAAACGTGAAAGCCGTAAGGTGCGTGATGGCGAAGTAGTTACTGCTTGTGCTAGTGCATGTCCTACAAATGCAATCACTTTTGGAGATTTGAATAACCGAGACAGCGAAATTGTGAAGTTATTAGAGCCAGAATTAGACAAGCGTGCTTATAATGTTCTTCACGAGATTAATACTCGTCCGAATGTTTGGTACTTGACTAAGGTTCGTAACCAAGAAGAAGCATTTGTTCCTTCTGGTGTAACTCCTCAATCAGTTGAAGATATGAAAGAGGCTGCACAGTCATAAAAATAAAAAAAGAGTAAGGTTTGTAATTCTTTATAAACCTTACTTTAAAAAATATATTAAAGAAAATAATTAGATAATCATCACAACATTATTACATCATCATGCAAATAATATCAGATGTACGAGAACCCTTAGTAACTGGTGATAAGACCTATCACGATATTACAAAGGATATTGCAGGAAGAGTAGAAGATAGTCCAGCTCCATTATGGTGGGGGGCTTTTGCTTTTGCTTTAGTTCTGCTTGTAGCAGGAGGAGCATTCTTAGGAGATATGCTTTGGAACGGAATTGGTCGTTGGGGTTTGAATAAAACCGTACAATGGGCTTGGGATATTACCAACTTTGTTTGGTGGGTAGGTATCGGTCACGCAGGAACACTTATTTCTGCCGTACTTTTACTTTTCCGTCAAAAATGGCGTACAGCTATTAACCGTGCAGCAGAAGCAATGACAATTTTTGCCGTTATTTGTGCAGCCGTTTGGCCTATTGTTCACATGGGTCGTCCTTGGTTAGGGGCTTATTGGGTATTACCTATTCCAAATACATTTGGTTCTCTGTGGGTAAACTTCAATTCTCCACTTCTTTGGGACGTTTTTGCCATTTCAACATACTTCTCTGTATCACTTGTTTTCTGGTTTATGGGACTTGTACCTGACTTTGCGACCATCCGTGACCGTGCTGTTACTCGTTTTGGTCGTATTTTTTATGGTGCGCTTAGTCTTGGCTGGGTAGGTGGTGCAAAGGCTTGGGTTCATTACGAATCTATGTCATTGATTTTGGCAGGTCTTTCTACACCTCTTGTACTTTCAGTACATACGATTGTAAGTATGGACTTTGCAACCTCAGTAATTCCAGGGTGGCACACAACAATCTTTCCTCCTTACTTTGTTGCAGGAGCAATTTTCTCAGGATTTGCGATGGTACTTACGCTTATGATTATCACTCGTAAAGTGTATAAACTAGAGCATTATATTACTTTAGAGCATATCGAACTGATGAACATTATTATCATGGTAACTGGTTCAATCGTAGGTATTGCTTATATTACAGAATTATTTATGGCTTGGTATTCAGGTGTTCCTTATGAGCAGTACTGTTTTATCAACCGTTCGACAGGAGATTATTGGTGGGCATATTGGTCAATGATGACTTGTAACGTGATTTCTCCACAAGTATTTTGGTTTAAGAAACTTCGTACAAGTATCGTATTTACATTTATCCTTTCTATTATTGTAAATATCGGAATGTGGTTTGAGCGTTTTGTAATTATTGTTACTTCACTTCATAATGATTATCTTCCTTCTTCTTGGACGTATTTCAGTCCAACGGCATGGGATGTAATGTGTTATGTATTTACTTTCGGATTGTTCTTTACATTATTCTTCTTGTTTGCTAAGTTTTTCCCTGTGATAAACATGGCAGAAGTAAAAGCTGTATTGAAATCATCTAACCACCACGTTTATAAAAATAGAGATACCATTAAAGATCCTCATAATGTTGTTTAATTCTCTACTAATTATTCAATTAAATTAAAAGAGAATTTAGATAACTGATATAAAATAGATTATAATTATGGCACATACATCAAATACAATGGAAGTAGATAAACACTATATATTAGGAGTATATAGTGATGAAGATGACCTCAAACACGGTGTTGATCATATCCGTGAAAAAGGAGTTTCTATCTATGAAGTATTTAATCCATACCCAGTTCATGGACTGGAGAAAAATTTAGGGTACGGACATTCTTGGCTTCCAAAAGCAGCCTTTATGTTTGGAGCATTAGGAACTACTTGTGCAATTACGATGCAAACAGGTATGATGGGCGCACTTTGGCCTATGATTATTGGTGGAAAGCCTTTTATTTCTATTCCTGATTTTGTTCCTGTATCTTTTGAGATGACTGTTCTTTTTTCTGCCTTCGGAATGGTAGGTTCATTTTTGGTTTCTCAAGACTTGAAGCCTTATAAAGTTCCTCGCATTTTCGATCGTCGTAGTACAGATGATAAGCATATTGTAGCTATTGATTTAGCAAAAAATAGCTTGTCAGAAGCAGAAATCAAAACTGTTTTGGAAGAAGCAGGTGCAGAAGAAGTAAATCGTAAAGATTTTACAGAAGAAGAAAATAACCCTTCGTTCTTCAAATATTTGGGTGATTTATTCAAGCATGGTGTTCGTTCTACGAGCCGTCCTAAATAATTTATTACCTATCTGATTATACAGATTAATTAAAAATAAAAGCAATGAAGCTATTTAATACATTTACATTTTCTACTTTATACGCTGTCTTGGGAGTTGCAATGATGACTCTATTGGCTAGTTGTGGAGCAGAAGAAAATTATCCAGGAGTTGAATATGCACCTCAAATGTATCATTCTGTTCCTTACGAACCACTTAGCCAAGTAGTGGAAAACGAAAATCATTGGTACTCTGTGTTTGATGATTATTTCAATACTTCTCCAGCATCTATTTATGGATACTATACAAAAGAAGAATTGGCTGAAAATCCTGATTTAAGAAAAAAGGTTACCAACATGCTTATGCCTCCTGTGGGTACAGTAAAACGTCAGAAATATCAAACTGAAGAGTTAGAAGGTAAATCGCTGTTTTATGAGATGCACAGAGATAGTGTAGAGCTTGCTTCAAAAACTTGGACAAATCCTTTACCAAAAGACGACGAACAAGTATTAGCAGACGGAAAGCATCTTTTCTTGACGTATTGTGCAGCTTGTCATGGTGCAGAAGGAAAAGGTGATGGTAAAGTAGGAGCAGTTTATAATGGTGTTCCTAACTATACAGCAGGTCGTTATAAAACTTTGAATGAAGGTTGGATTTTCCATGTAATTACGTATGGAAAAGGTCGTATGTGGCCTGTAAAAGTTCAGCTTAATCCAGAAGAGCGTTGGAAAGTAGTGCGTTATGTACAACAATTACAACAAGGAAAACCGTAGAAACAATTACGAATTACGAATTATCAATTACGAACTGAAAATCTGCATAGTTTAATTATAAAGATTAGGAGTTCATTTGATTTTTGTTTTATAAGTAAGGAAATCTACTCAATTAATAAGAAAATTACTTAACTGTCTTTAGAAATTATTTCGCAGACTATACATAAACTTTATCAATCGCAATGGCTGCACACAAAGATCATCATTTTGATAGAGAAGCACTAAACGAACAGTTTATCTTCTCAGCAAAAGCTAAAAAAACGATATTTATTATCATAGGGATAGGTGTAATTCTTTCTCTACTAGGGCTATTTTTTATGGCTACTGATTCTGGTCATCATGAGGAAGCACATGCTGCTATCGAAACGACAGGGAATCAACTTTCTGCTCTTCAACAAGAACTTCCAGAAAATGCTCCTACTACTGTTGGAGTGGTTGATGGTAATGAAACTGTTCATGCAGAAGAAGGAGGACATCATGCCTATCACTGGACAAAAAGAGTAAAGGTAAACCTTTGGATAAATGTTATCTTCTTTGTAGGTCTTTCTGTAATTGGAGTTTTTTGGGTAGCTATCCAATATATTTCTATGGCAGGTTGGTCAGCAGGTTTCAAACGTGTTCCTGAGGCATTTGCATCTTTCTTACCTGTTGGTTTGATTTTATTCCTTATTGCTTTTGGATGGGGATACCATGAAATTTTCCACTGGACAGATACTTCATTATATGAAGAGGGAACTGCTGCTTATGATTCTATCATTGCAGGAAAAAGTGGATTCTTGGATATCAAATTTTTCATTGGAGGCTCTATTGTAATTATTGGAGGTTGGTTTTTGTTCCATTTCTTTATTCGTAAGAACTCACTAGCAGAAGATAAAGCAACAGATAAAGCACAAATCAGAAAACATTACCGTAATATGGTAAAATTATCTGCTGCATTTGTAGTATTCTTTGGAGTTACTTCTTCAGTTGCTGCTTGGTGGTGGACACTTTCTATTGATACACACTGGTTTAGTACTATGTTTGGTTGGTATCACTTTGCAAGTTGGTGGGTAGCTGGTATTGCAGCCATTACGCTTACTGTTGTGATGCTTAGAGAAGCAGGTTATTTGAAATTCATCAATGAAAATCATTTACACGATTTAGGTAAATTTGTATTTGCATTTAGTATTTTTTGGACTTACATCTGGTTTAGTCAGTTTTTGCTTATTTATTATGCAAATATTCCCGAAGAAACAGCTTATTATATAGAACGTCTTTCTAGCCCAATTTATAGAAAATATATTCTTATCATTTTGCTTGTAAACTTCATTATTCCATTCTTTGGATTGATGACACGTAATGCAAAACGTAAGATGACTATCTTGAAAGTAATCTGTATTGCTGTAATTATCGGACACTGGTTTGATTTTTACCAAATGATTACTCCAGGTACGCTTCGTGAGCATGGTTCATTTGGTTTCTTAGAAATCGGAATGCCATTTATATTTGTTGGTGTATTTGCTTATTTAGTAGGAATGTCTTTAGCTAAAGCTCCTCTAGTTGCAAAGAACCACCCACTTTTAGAAGAGGCTTACAATCACGAAACTTAGGATTGAATATAAAATAAAGATTCAATATAAATTGAATCAAAGTAAGAATTAAACTGAAATAAGGTTTTTAAATTGGTTTGAAAACCTTATTTTTGTATCACATAGAGAGTAAATAAAAGAAGAATAAATAACTTTCAAGAATAATTGAAAGTTTTGAAAACTTTTTTCTATTACAAATTGCTTATCTATCAAAGACTTACATAACTTTATATGCAGTATTGGAAAAATTAGGTTGAAATTTATATTCTATTTGATTAATAAATTTTAACAAAACAATTTCACTAACAGTATATAATTACTATATAGTATTAAGAATTATATAAAATTTTAATAAAACTTTTAACTGACCTATACAAATGAACGGATTACTTATTGCTGCCGTCGGCGTTCTGTTCCTCGTCTTAATGGCTCTCATCTATCGTGTTTTCATGCTTGTGCGTGTAGCCAAAGATGTTAAAGAACCAAATGCTAGAGATAGCAGAGTGGGAATGTCGAATAAAGTGAATTCGATTTTATTTATCGTATTCTTTTTTGTGCTTTTTGCATCTATTTTTGCTTATGGCTTTTCGGCTAAAGTAAAATATATTTTACCTGAATCATCATCTATACACGGAATAGAAATTGACTTTCTATTTTGGCTTACTACAGCCGTTGTATTCTTTGTCTTTATAATAACACATATTTTGTTGTTCTTTTTTCCTTATATGTATCGTTATCAAGAACACAAAAGAGCTACTTTTATTCCTCATAACAATCAGTTAGAGATTGCTTGGACTATCGTTCCTGCTATTGTTTTGACTGCTCTTGTTGTTACAGGTTGGACAGTTTGGTCTGATATTACTGACCCAGCTCCTGAGGATGCTTTACATATTGAAGTAATGGGAAAACAGTTTAACTGGCAAGTACGTTACGGAGGCAAAGATGGTAAAATTGGTAAATTCAATTATATGAAGACTGATGGAACAAATTCTATGGGAATGGATTTTGAAGCTGATGAGTCTAATTATGATGATTTTATGTACAATGAATTACGTCTTCCTAAAAATCGTCCTGTTCTTTTGAAAATTCGTTCTCGTGATGTATTGCATAGTGTGTTTTTACCTCATTTTAGAGTAAAAATGGATGCAGTACCTGGAATGCCAACACAGTTTTGGTTCACTCCAACAAAAACAGCAGAAGATGTCAAAGTAGAATTAAAAGAAAAAGGTGATCCAAATTGGGATGCTTTTGAATACAAATTAGCTTGTACTGAAATCTGTGGAGGAAGTCATTTTGCTATGTTTATGAAAGTTTCTGTTTTAGAAGCAGATGAATTTCAAAAATGGTATGACTCTGAAGAAGCGTGGGCTTCTAAAAATGTAGATTATTTAAAAAAACAAGGAATCAAGAATATTCCTTCTAATCTTGCTTCTAAATAAGTCAAGTATAAATAATCTAACATTAGGACAACAATACTAATTGAACTATAAATTAACTTTAATACATCTATTTATTATAAATACCAAATATAATTATGTCTGATACAACTCACCATGATGATCATCATGACCATGAGCATCACGGAAATTTTTGGACAAACTATATCTTTTCAACTGACCATAAGGTAATTGCAAAACAATTTTTGTTTACAGCAATATTTTGGGCAATGATAGGAGTAGGTATGTCTGTAATTTTCCGTCTGCAACTTGGTTTTCCTGACGCAGATTTATCTTTCTTAAAACCTATTTTGGGTAAATGGATAGATGCAAGTGGAAAATTAGATAAAGAATTTTACTTAGCACTTGTGACCATGCACGGTACGATAATGGTTTTTTTCGTACTTACAGCAGGTCTTAGTGGAACATTCAGTAATTATCTTATTCCTTTACAAATTGGAGCTGTAGATATGGCTTCTGGTTTTATGAATATGCTTTCTTATTGGTTCTTTGCAGCAGCAGGACTAATTATGTTTTATTCATTATTCATTGAAACAGGTCCTGCATCTGGAGGTTGGGTAATTTATCCACCACTTAGTGCATTGCCACAAGCTATGCCTGGTTCTGGATTAGGTATGACTCTTTGGTTATCTAGTATGGCATTGTTTATCATCTCAACTCTATTGGGTGGTATCAACTATATTTCTACAGTAATCAATATGCGTACTCGTGGTATGTCATTCAATCGTCTTCCACTTACCATTTGGGCATTTTTTATTACTGCAATCATTGGTCTTTTGTCGTTCCCAGTATTGTTCTCAGCAGCATTACTTTTGATTTTTGACCGTAGTTTTGGTACAAGTTTCTTCTTATCTGATATTTATATTGGTGGAGAAGCTCTTCCAAATCAAGGTGGTAGTGCAATTTTGTTCCAACACTTATTTTGGTTCTTAGGACACCCAGAGGTATATATCGTACTTTTACCTGCTCTTGGAATTTCATCAGAAGTAATTGCTACAAATTCAAGAAAACCTATCTTTGGTTATCATGCCATGATTTTGTCTATCATTGGTATTGCAGTTCTTTCATTTATTGTTTGGGCACACCACATGTTTGTAACAGGTATGGACCCTTTCTTAGGAACTATATTTATGTTCTTGACATTAATTATTGCAGTTCCTTCAGCAGTAAAAGCATTTAACTATATTACTACACTTTGGAAAGGTAACTTGGTATTTACGCCAGCTATGCTATTCTCTATTGGTTTAGTTTCACTCTTTATTGTTGGTGGTCTTACAGGTATTCACTTGGCAAGTGCAGCCATTGATATTCAATTACACGATACGTATTTTGTAGTAGCTCACTTTCACCTTGTAATGGGTTCTGCTTCATTCTTTGGTATGCTTGCTGGTATTTATCACTGGTTTCCAAAAATGTTTGGTCGTATGATGGATGCTAAAATGGGTTATTTCCACTTTTGGACAACATTTATCGGAGTGTATGCAATATTCTTCCCAATGCACTTTATTGGTGTAGCTGGATTCCCTCGTCGTTATTATTCACATACTGCATTTGAACCGTTTGGTTTGTTTACAGATTTGAATATGTTTATTAGTACGGCAGCTATTTTGACATTCCTTGCACAATTTGTATTCGTTTTCAACTTTGTTTACTCTATGTTTAAAGGGCGTTTAGCTCCTGCAAATCCTTGGAAATCAAATACTTTAGAATGGACAACTCCTCGCTTCCCTGGACACGGTAACTGGGTGGGAGCAATTCCTCACGTATTCCGTTGGCCTTATGATTATAGTAAGCCAGGTGCAAAGGATGATTTTATTCCTCAACATATTCCTTATTCTGAAACTCCTGAATCTAACTTGCCTTTTGAAGAAAAGTTAGCAGAATTGGAGAAGGAAGAACAAAAAGCAGGAATCAAAATTCAGAAAGAACCTGAAATTAAGACAGTAGATAAAGATGAAGATAATGTTTAAACAAATTATCTAATATATAAACACAAAAATTCCCTATTCTTTTAATTAAGGATAGGGAGTTTTTGTGTTTGGTGGTTAGGGAAATGATTTTTAAATGTTCTTAATCTTATAGAAGAAGATAGTGTGCTAAAATTACTTTTTTTTACAAAAACTATTTTTTACTTTATATTTTTCGTTCTTACTTAGACGACTTAGACGCTCTTTTCTGTCAGTATATGCTGATGAAATGGATGGATACAGGATAGAATCTTGTCAGTATAATTTTTCAAGTTAAGTTAAGAAGCTAAAGTTATATTAAATTACTTCTTCAATAATGATTTGGCTTGACTAGCATATTTACTACCAGAGTTAGCTATTTTCTGTAAAATAGTTTTTGCTTTCTGCTTTTGCTTTATTTTTAAATAAGAATTAGCTAAATACCATTCAGCATCTTGATTATTTTTTTGATAAACAATATCAGATTTTTGCTTCAAGAATTTTTCTAATAAAGGAATTGATTTTGTATAATTGTGATTTTCATAATATGACATTCCTCCAAAATACAAAGCTTGTGCATCATTTGGATTAGTAACTAAATAAGAATCAAAAAGAAGAATTGCTTCAGTATATTTTTTATTTTCATAAGACTGCATTGCATCAAATAGTATTTCTTTTGGAGATTTTTGATTTCTTCCTAAATTATTTTTGTTGTCTATATTAGAAAAAAAGTCATAATCATCATCAGCTAACTGATTTGTATTTGTTGCATTAGAAGAATCATAATTCATTTGTTTATTTCTATTTGAACTTACAATAGGAGAAGAAGCTACAATTTGCTCCGAATTAGCTAAGACAACTTCATCATCTTCGTTTTCTATCTTTTCCTTTTTTCTTATCCAAATATCAGAAGTAGAAAAGTCTTGCTCTGTTCTTGATTCATCTTGATTTAAAGCTAAATTGTTATCAATTTTTTCATTATTTTGATTTGAATTACTATTTGATTGTGTTTGTGTTATTTCTTCATATTTAAGTTTTTCTATTAATTTTTCTTCTACATTATCACTCATATCTTGTTCTTCATTCAAAGCAAGCGAATTTTTACTATCTTTTTTTGCCTCTATTGCATCCTGTTTAGCTTGTGAGACATCAAAAGCATCTTGTTCTGTAAATTCATCTCGCTGTAAATCTCCGAGTCCTTTCATTAGACCAAATAGAACTACAAAAACTAAAGCCACTGAAGCTGCTGCATAAAAAACTCTATAGTCTTTCTTATAAAAACCTCGCTCTTTATTATAGTTTTTGATTTCTTTATTGAGCCAGTTTGTACTGGCAGCAATATTTACTTTAAAATCAGCATTGGCAAAACCTTCTGAGGCTTCGGTAGCAAAATCTGAATTTAGAAGTTGTTTTTCTACTTCGTGTAACTCTTCTTTCGTGAGTTTTTTATCTATATATTTTTGTAAAGTTTTGACATCAATATTTGAAGAGCGTTCTAAAATGCTCCTTATTTTTTTTTCTTTATTGGTATTGCTTTGACTCATGATTTTATCATTTCATTTTAGAAACTTATACTTTCCGAAAGCTAAAGCATTCGGTACATTTTCGCACCTTAAAAGGTACGCTACATTTTATTGCATAAACAACATCCAAAAAACTAAAGTTAAGATTCCTAACTGTTTTTTGATATTTCGTTTTCCATTTTGAAGAAAACTTTTTACTTTAGAAAGTGAAAAACCTGTAAGCTCTACAATTTCTTGATAACTTTTTTCTTCCAAAAAGAAAAGTTCTACACATTGTTTTTGTTCAGGGTTAAGCATTTCTAATGCGTCTTCAATGCTAGTTAGTCGTTCTTCCTTCTCATGTTTTTCGCTTTTATTAGATAGATGCCAATCTGGGTCAGAATCCATACGCTCATCGTCTTGATTAGTAAAATAATCTTCACTTCGCTTAAATTCTCTTTGGCGTTGGCGCAGATACATCAAACAATAATTTTGAGTAAGACGATGCAACCAAGGAGGGAAATTTTGTATCTCAAAACGTAGAAGGTCAGTCAATAGCTTTTCAAAAATAAGCAAAACAGCATCTTTACTGTCTTGCTCATCTTTGAGATATTTCAGGCAAACACCATATACCAAGTGGGTATAACGCTCAAAAAGCTCTCCCACGAATTTATTATCTCGGGTGTCTTTATAGGCTTCTATAAGTTCTAAATCCGAACGAGGACTTTTTTTGGAAAATAATTTGACAAACATTCTTATTCAAAAATCAATTAAGGAGTAAAATCATTTATAACTCTTATGTTTTATAGAGTAATACAAAATCACTAAATAGAGTTCAAAAATTCAAAAAGAGTTGCATCTCACACATCTATCATTACTATAACTACAAACTAATTACCAATTTATGAAAAATCTATCTCTATCAATCTATAAATGCGCTACAAAATTACATAATTTATTCTCGCTTCGCTTTTATTTTGCTTTTCTTATTTTGAGTGTTTTTATTTTTTCTCAAAAAACATTTGCTCAAGTAGAATTTAATTTGAGATTACAAACAGGTTTTCCAATAGAGGAGTTTGCTCAAAATAATGAATCTATTGCTTTTGGAATTGGTGGAATGCTGCTTGTTCCTCTTACTGAAGATGAGTCTGTGGTTTCTTTAGGTTTGGATGCTGGTTATATGATTTATGGAATGAAGTCAGAAGATTATACAGATAATAATGGTTTTGATTATACTCTGAATACAAATAATAATATTTTTGAGAGTTTTGCAATGGTTCGTTTTAAGCCTCGTTGGGTAGATTCTTTTATTTATCCGTATGTAGATGGACTTTTGGGAGGACGATATATTTATACAAGAACGACCGAAGAAGAAGATGGAGAAGATATAAATTCATTTATAGAACAAGATGGATTTTCTTTTGCGTATGGTGGTGCTGGAGGAGTTCTTCTTTCGCTTTCAGAAGAAATAAAATTAGATATTCGTGCTGTTTATACACAAGGAAGTAAAGCAAAATATTTGACTAAAAATTCTATTTATCCTGACCCTTTATTTCCAGATGAATTTATTTATGATATCAAAAGAACAAGAACAGATATGCTTACCTTTCAAGTAGGAATTACATTTTTTATTGAGTAATTGTAAATAAATTTGATTTGCAAAGTTAAAGTCTTTTCTGATATAAGCTAGAAAATTAGTATCATTGTAATTAAATAATTGAAGACAGGTTTAAGCATAACACTTCGAATCTGTGTTTTTACAATAAAGCTTATCTAATGAAAAAAAATATACTTTTACTTTTAGCCTTTTTTGTTTTATTTTCATCAAATACTTCTTGTGATTCTTTAGAGAACAAAACACAGGATAATTATCCTAATACTTCTATTCTTTCTGATAATTCTGTTGGAGAAAATAAAAAAGAGGAGAATACTCAAAACATTAACTTTAAAGGAGAAACTATAAAGGTTTTGTCTTGGAATTTATACAATTTTGGAAAATCAAAAGATGCAAAAGAGATTGAATATATTGCTAAAAAACTAAAGGATTATGATATTGTAGCTATTCAAGAAGTTTCGACTTCGTTGTATGGTATTCGTGCTGTTGGAAAATTAGCCAATGAACTTAATAGAACAGGAAGTAAATGGGAATATAAAATAAGCGAACCTACTTCGGGAAATGGCAAAGAACGCTATGCCTACGTATGGAAAACGGCTACAAAAAATGCTAAAATTTCTCTCAAAAAAGACTGGTTAGAAGAAAGTATCGAAGCCAAAGTAGATAGAGAACCTTATATGGGAAGGTTTGAAATTAATTATAAAAAAGATAAAACAACAAATACAGTATTGATTGGAAGTTTTCATGCTGTACCAAAAAGCAAAGACCCTGAAAAAGAAGTTGTTTTCTTAGAAGAAATTCCAAATCGATACAAGACGGATAATATTTTGATTTTGGGAGATTTTAATTTGGATGGAAAACATGAAGCATTTGATGTGCTACGTAATCGTTCTTTTGTAGCAGCTTTTAAAGGACAAAAAACAAGTCTTCGAATGAAAGAAAAAGACGGAAATCCATTAAATGAAGAATATGATAATATTTTCGTAGAAACAAGAGCTTTTGTTATTAAGAAAGCAGATGTAATTCATTTTTATAAAGATTACAATAGCCTAAAAGATGCTCGTTATATTTCTGACCATATCCCTATTTGGGTAGAACTTGGTCTTAAATAAATAAAACCAACACAGATTACTGAAAATCTATGCTGGTTTTTGTTGTTTGGGTTATCGGTTGTCTTGCCAAATCGTTTCTATAAACTCAACATTACTACTATTCCAATCTGGACAACTATTTTCTGATGGAATCATAGAAAAGGTACATACTATATTGCATTTTGAATCTAGGACAACAGCATTAGGATATTTAGAACATTCATAATTATCTGTATCATTTAATAAAAAAACAGTTTCATTTCTAAATTTAAACTTTCTGATAGATGCCCTATTTTCTCCTATATATTTTATAGAGCAAGAATTAACCCGTTCAATAAAATCTATTACTAACTCACATTCCATAATATTTCTTTCTTCAGTAGGAGGAATTTCAGAAACAACAGTAACCTCATTGGTAGTTTCAAAACAAGAGGTAAATATGAATAAAAAAGCGATGGCGAAAAAAATTAAATTTTTCATTTTTTTAGGTAGTTGTAGAGTAAAAACCAGCATAAATTACTGAAAATCTATGCTGGTTTTTTGTTTGGGTTTATCTTTCGTCTTGCCATACAGTTTCTATAAAAACTAAACCGTCATTGAAATCATCAGGACAAATTCCACCCATTGTACCATGGTTACTACTACAGACAACTTCACAATTAATATTGTAATATAATATCTCTACATATTCATCTACAAAAGGTTTTCCCCCTTTGTCTAGTCTATAGAAAAAGTTACCATTCTTATTATATTTTTTCAAAGTTGGACGAGGTTCACGAGGTTCATTGTTTGCCACATATTCAATAAAGTCTGTAACCTCATCACATTTCATAACGTCAAAATCTCCTGTAGGCTCTTCCTCTGGCACAACAGTAATTTCTTCTTCTTTCTCAAAACAAGAAAAAAGAACAAAACATAAGCTAAGAATTAAAATTAAATTTTTCATTTTTTGATGTATTTTAAAGTGAAAACCTAGTACAGATTACTGAAAATCTATGCTAGGTTTTTGGTTGGGGTTTATCTGTTGTCTTGCCAAATGGTTTTTACTAATTTTGCGTCTTGCCAATTTTCACATCTTTCCTCAGGAAGTTGAGAAAATACACAAATTACTTCGCATTGGGCATTAACTACATAAGTTGTTACTTCATCATCTATATTTTCATCATCTCCTAGATAAAATAAATATACATTACTATTTTTATATGAATATTCCTTTACATAAGCTCTAAGAGTGCGTGGAGGTTCGTTCTCAACAATTTCTATAAAATTACGATACCTTTCACATACTTTTATATCTCCTTCAATAGGTTCATCTGGAACAACAGTAACTTCTTCTTCTTTCTCAAAACAAGAAAAAAGAATAAAACATAAGCTAAGAATTAAAATTAAATTTTTCATTTTTTTAGGTATTTTCAAGTGAAAACCTAGCATAGATTACTGAAAATCTATGCTAAGTTTTTTTGTTTGGCTTATCTATTATCTACCCATACTGTGTCTATAAGAACTAGATCCGTATAAAATTCTTGAGTACAATCTCCCCCTGTTACTCCATAGTTTGCTCTGCAAATTATTTCACATTCTGTATTTCTATAAATAGTTCCTACAAGTTCATCATAATAAGGTTCTCCTCCTGTATTTGTTGCAAATATAAAAGTAGAACCCTTTTTATATTTTTCTATAGTAGCACGAGGTTCTCTAGGAGGTTCATTTTCTATAAGTTGAATGAATTCTTGAACATCTTGGCATTCCAAAATATTTACATCAACAGGCTCTTCAACTGGAACAACAGTAATCTCTTCTTCTTTCTCAAAACAAGAGAAAAGAACAAAACATAAACTAAGAATTAAAATTAAATTTTTCATTTTTTTAGGTAGTTGTTGAGTGAATAAAACTGGCACAGATTACTGAAAATCTATGCTGGTTTTTGATTAGATTATCTATTATCTCTCCAAACATCCTCTACAAATACTGCCTTTTCTCCCCAATCTAAACAATCTCTTTCTGCATAAACTTGAGAGTTTTTACAAATTACATTACAATTACTATCTACTACTATTCCTATTGCATCTTCCCAATAAGCAGCATAGAAAAAGTGATATACTATTTTCCCATTATAGTTGTACTTTTTGATAGCAGCTCTAGGATCTTGTGAATTATCAGGAGGAGAAATAGATTGAACCTCAGTAATAAAATCTTGTGCTTGTTTACACTCCATAACATTCCCTTCTTCGATAGGTGGTTCAGAAACAACAGTAACCTCTTCTTCTTTCTCAAAACAAGAAGTAAATAAAAATAGACTAGCAACAGCACACAAAATTAAATTTTTCATTTTTTTAGGTATTTTAGAGTGAATAAATTTCCTTCTTTGTCTATTCCTTTAATGAAATAAAGACCAAAAGGAAGTTTTGAGTTAGGTAAAACATTGGTGTTTTCGTAAGTACCATAATTGACACCCATATAATCGTGGATAGTAAATTGTTGGATTTGAATTTGATTTCTACCAGTTGGATATATATCCCAGTCCCATTTACAAGGTATAATATAACTATTTCCATTTAGATCAGTAATTATATCATAACAAGGAAGACCAACACCACCTCCTCCTCCGAGATAGCCATCAGAAGTTATATTTCTAACAAATGGTATTGTACCACATTCATTAGTAACTCCTACTTGCATTTGTGCAGCCCAGTTATAGCAGTTAGCTTGCACTAAAGCAACAAAAACATTAGGATTATAAATATCTAAAGTGGGGGTACAGTTTCCTGTTGGATTGACTAGTTGCCAATCTATATTTGATATTCCTTGTTTAGTAACATCTGTTCCATTTGCTCCTTCAAGATGTACATAGACTTGATAAGGAATGGTTTGTTCATAACGCATTTCTACCTGAGGTTCTCCAATCCAAATATCTTGACGGTAAGCAACACCATCTACGATTGCAATAACATAAGCATGACCAAGCGTATTAGCTAATGTACCATTTAATCTTCCACGAACCGTAACAGAAAGGGACGTTTCATTCATTTTTTCTAAATTAGGAGAAACTTCCCAAACAACGGTAGAAGTAGCATCTACAAATAATAAAGAGTAAGTTTTGTTTCCTCTATCACAAATAACATCTACCTTGCTAGGTTGATTAGTAGGGTCATTGCCTCCACCAAAACCTCCATTGCCACTTATTATACGAGTAGAACATTCATTTCCTCCTACACCAACAGCATACCATGCTTGACAAACTGTTTTTGCTTCGATAGAACCTGCTCCGAATATATCATTGGCTGCTTTAATGGTTTCTATTCTGGCATCTTTATATCCAAAAGTAGGCTCAGATGTAAAGTGTACTGTTTCTGCACGATACACAATTCTAGCAGCTTTTTCTTTTCCTATCCCTTGAACGTCATAAGAATGTTCATTATCATTTGTTCCTGTTTTTCCTTCTGCTAAAATGTAGAACCAGTGAGATAGAATAGTACTATTTACGTGTCTTGCTCCACGTTCAGAATAATCTAACCATAATGCGTCATTCAGATATGTCGAGGGAGTTCCTGAATTATGAGGATTTGACAAATCTCTAATTAATGATATATCACCACCATTAATATAAGTATTGGGATCATTAGGTTTGGCATAATGTGTTACCATAGCTCCCCAAATATCACTAAGTCCCTCTTGTAATGATCCTCCTTCTTCAAAACTTGACAATGAAGATGTAGCGTTTTCTAAGCCATGAGCAAACTCATGACCTACAATATCTATTGATGTCCAAGGATTATTACCATTATTATCACCATACTCCATATGACCATTACCTCTCCAAACAGCTACCCAGTTATTATCTATACTGGAATGAACATAGTTTATAATAGCTTTGCCAGTTCCATCCCAGCTATTTCGTCCATGCTTTTCTAAGAAATAATCATAAGTCATTTCTGCTCCCCAGTGTGCATCTAAGGCTGCATCATCTCGTGCTGCATTTGCATGTTCTGCACTTGTCCAATGATTGTCATTATCTGTAAAATCCCAAAAAGGAGAGTATCCGTCATTTCCTCTCAAATCATAGGTAATTATACCATTTCCACGAGTATAATCATGCAAGCGATACGAACCATTAAAGAATTGATTTTCAAATGTTTGTTTTCCAGAGTAACGAGTCTCTCCACCACCAGTAGCATGCATAATCAATGATTCTTCATAAATTATTTCTCCAGTAGAAGCATCTACAAAGTATTCTTTATGACTTTCAGGAGAAAGAGCATAAATATCAAATTTATAGACCAAACGAACATCTGTATCTTTTTTAGTAATGTTTTTATCCATCAAAAGAAGATCGGCAGTAGGATAATAAGTTGCTTTTGGATTTTGAGTTTCCTCTCTAAGCATTTTTTGCAAATACATATTTTCCCAAGCATATTCTTCTGCTCCTATTTTTTGAATAGTATTTTTGATTGCATTATCTACTGGTGTTAGAGGAACAATACTGTTATTTTCAGTAGGCGTAAAGTGTCCGTTTACACTGCGTAAAAAACCATCTTTGTAAGTAATAACAATCTGCCCCCATTCTACTTTTATTCCTTTATAGTGTTGGAATAATTTTTTAGAATGAATTTCATTTTGTAAAACATAAGAATTAGGTTTTTCTACAAAAGTAGTATTTTCATCAAAACCATAAACAGTTTTGAGAAACTCATAGACTGATTTGTCATCTGATTTTACTTTCGTTGAAATAAAATCGATAAAAGTAGGATTTCCGATAGCATCAGTAGCTAATATTTCGTAGGGTTGTAGTGGTTCTTCCATAGAAGAATCATCTTTACTACCCCCTTGTTGTCCAAAAGAGGTTAGGGTAGTTGTGTTGAATAGTGCCATTACTACAAAAAATCGCAGTAAGACTTGAAATTGACATAGGTGTTTCATAGAAACTAATTGTTAGATTAACAGCACGATTTAAAACTAAATAAAATATAAATGAGTAGGCTTGCATTATCTAAAATAAATTATGCAAATACTACAAGAAATTACGTTGTTAGAAATTTGTTTTGATAAAGGGCTACAAAACAAATACTCTATTAAATGCGCTTAAAAGGGATAAAAGCACATTTTTTATTTTATTCTTACAATTAATTTCTATAATTTTATCGTTTTTGATACAGATTATAGAAGGGGGAAACATTATATTGCGACAGAACATACTGCAATGTTACTTGAAATAATTATATAAATCAAATTGTTCATAAAAATAATTTTAGTGCTTCTGTGAAAAGTAGGTTTATATCTGTTTTAAGAGTATTTCGAACAAAAAAGAGTTTGATTATCTCAAACTCTTCTTCATTAGATTATTAAAGTTATATATTCTGTTGATTTATTCAGCAGCTTTATCTTCTGAATAAGCAATCAAATCTTGTGGTTTTTGTAGAATATGAACATTTTTAGAAGTCTTATAATCCTGTCCCATTACTTGAAAACCAGAAACCAAAACATCAGCATCTGGAAAACGCTCTCCAATTTCAAATAAATATTCTTCTACGGCATTTGCACTCGGCGAAGAAGTAATAATGGTTATCAAAGTAGCAGGTTTGTGAGTAGCATAGACTTCTTGTAAGTCTTTTAAAGGAAGGTTTTGTCCTAAATAAATAACTTGATTTCCTCTCACTTTGAGAAGGTAATAAGAAAATAAAAGTGAAATTTCGTGAAGTTCTCCACTTGGCAAGAATAGAATGTATTTTTTTCCTGTTCCTGCTGATTTATCTCTGTATTGTCCGTCTATGGCTACAATTATTTTCTGACGAATAAGTCCACTAATAAAATGTTCTTGTGCAGGATTGATTGCATTGGTTGTCCAAAGCATTCCTATTCTACTCAAAAAAGGATAGACAATATTGAGCATTGTTTTTTCGAAGCCAAATTGCAAAATACTTGTCGACATTATTCTTTCAAACTGTTCTTCATTAATATCGATAGTTGCTGCTGTCAAAGCACTAATTTGAGATTGATAATCTGAAGTTCTTGAAAGAGTTTCTCTTACTTTTACATAGACTTCATCTTGGGACATTTTGGCAATCTTCGAAATACGAACTCCATTATTATTGAGCAAGGCTACATTGAGCATATATTTCAAGTCTTCCGAATCGTAATAACGAATATTTGTATCTGTTCTTTTGGGTGTAACAAGTTCATAACGTTGTTCCCACATTCTAATGGTATGCGCTCTAATGCCTGTTAGATTTTCTAAATCTCGTATAGAATAAGTATTGGTATCTCGCACGATAGAATAAATTTAAAAGTAAGTAGAGGAAATTATTGATATATAAGTAACTCTTATTCAAAATAAAAAGATACTATTCTGTGTTTTCCTTAGTTGTGAAATAATTTATATAACAACGCAAAAATATAAAATTTGTTTAATATACTTACGAAAATACTAAACAAAAAAAGAACTTTGTGAAACTTCCTTGTACCAAATACCTTTTTTATTCAAAAAATAGCGATAATAATATTCTAATTTGTTCTCCCTAAATGAAATATAGCATCACCTTGATTTACGACTGCTTGGTGGTTAATTGCCACAATATGAGAGCGTTGTTTACAAATAATATCATGATGAAGTTCGCCAAAAGGGTCTGTAAGGCTTCCAATCACTTGTCCTTCCTCTATCATTGAACCATTTCTAACAAAAGACCTAAAAAGACCAGAAAACTTAGCTCGCATCCAAGAGGTTCGTTCTAATATTATAGGTTCTGTAATTCTGTCTGCTCCACGCATTTTTAGCATATCTTCTTTGTCTATCATATTTAAATAATGCATCAAACGAACAGCACCACGCATTCCCTCTTTTACTGGTGCACGATTTAAGCGTTGAGATTCTCCTCCTTCATAAACCATAATAGATTTTCCCTTCTGTTGAGCGACATTACGAAGCGATTTGTCTCTCAGTTTTGCATTTATAATAAAATGAGGAGCAAAAGCACGAGCATATTCTTCATTTTTTCCTTCTGATAAAAGACAACGAAGCTGCGAAAAATTGTTTATTCTTCCTCCTCCTGTATGAAAATCTAAACCTAAATCTATATGAGGCAAAATTTCGGTAGTGAAAGCGTGAGCCACACGACTAGCAAGTGAACCTTCTTTACTCCCTGGAAAACTTCTATTAATATCTTTTCCATCAGGAACTTCCCTAGAAAAGTTTAGGAATCCATAAATATTTAAAAGAGGAATTGCAATGACAGTTCCACGTTTAGGAATTACCAATTCTTTAGAAATTAATTGTCTTATTATCTCTACTCCATTTATTTCATCACCGTGCATTCCTGCAATAAGAAGTAGTGTTTTTCCAGGTTTTTCAGAACGATAAACGAAAACAGGTGTATCAATCGAAGTACGTGAAGGAAGTTTAGCAATATTGAGATTGATTTGTTTGTGTTCGCCTACAGCTACTGAAACTCCATCAATAACAATATCTTTATGATAATTTGGAAATTCGTTTTTCATGTTGTGTGTTTGGTAAAAATAAAAACTAAAATTTACAAAAAAAGGCAATTTATTTCAAATTGCCTTTTTTATCAACTATAGTTGATACTTTGTAGATAACAAGATTTTTAGGCGTTTGCAAATTTAGCTTTACGTTCTAAAACAGCTTTTGCTTTTTTGATAATATCAGTTGAAGTAAGTCCGTATTTTATCATCAATTCTTCAGGTGTTCCACTTTCTCCAAAGCTATCATTTACACCCACAAATTCCATCGGAACAGGATTATTCATCACTAAAGTTTGTGCAATACTACTTCCCAAACCACCCATAATTTGATGCTCTTCGGCAGAAACAGCACATTGTGTTTTAGCAACTGACTTCAAAATAGCTTCTCTATCTAATGGTTTAATTGTATGAATATTGATGATTTCGGCAGAAATTCCTTCTTTTAATAATTCTTCGTGAGCCAAAAGAGCTTCCCAAACTAAGTGTCCAGTTGCAAAAATAGTAACATCTGTTCCTTCTTGTAAAGTAATTGCTTTTCCGATTTCAAACTTTACATCAGTTGGCATAAAAACAGGAACTTTCGGACGACCAAAACGCAAATAAACAGCTCCTTGATGGTCTGCAATAGCTAAAGTAGCTGCTTTTGTTTGGTTATAATCACAAGGATTGATAACTGTCATGTGAGGAAGCATTTGCATCATTCCAATATCTTCCAAAATTTGGTGTGTTGCTCCATCTTCTCCAAGCGTGATACCTGCATGAGAAGCACAAATTTTGACATTTTTACCTGAATAAGCAATCGACTGACGAATTTGGTCATATACTCTACCTGTTGAAAAATTGGCAAAAGTTCCTGTAAAAGGAATCCAACCACCGATAGTAAGACCTGCTGCAATCCCCATCATATTGGCTTCTGCAATACCAACTTGATAGAAACGCTCTGGAAATTGCTTTTGAAAATCACCCATTTTGAGTGAACCAATAAGGTCAGCACAAAGCGCAACTACTTTAGGGTTTGTTTTGCCTAGCTCTGTAAGTCCGTCGCCAAAACCTGAACGAGTATCGTTTTTCTTTTCGAAAGTATATTTTTTCATGTTCTTAAAACAAGGAGTGAAATGATAGAAATAAGAAGAAGAATCTATTTATTAATACAAAGATAAAGGGTTTTGAAGTAAAATGCTAATGATTTGGGGAATAGGGATTAGGACATGGATATTGGGTAAATACGAATGACAGGGAATTGGGAAATAGATATTAGGGAGATACAAATCAATTAGGGATTAGGGGAAACGGTGTCTCAAAAACTTTATATTTTTATTCTCACATGTCCCAACCTTTATTCTCTAATTCCTATTCTAGCCATTTCTCTACCTGTATTTGTCCTGCTACTCTATATTTTGATTTTCTGATTGTACTGGAACTAAAAGCCAGTTGATTTCTGACTCCTTTCAAAATTCCGTTTGAAGAATGAATAAAATGTGTAGAACCACCATCAGCAAACAAAAAACCTGTATGTGTATCTAATCCTAAAATATAAATTCCATCTCCCATTTCTTCTATTTCTTCCATAAAATCACCAAAATCTTTTTTGACTCTCACTTTTATGAATTTTTTATCAACTGTTTTTCGGATAAGTGTTTCAGAAGCTGCTTGAGCCATTTTTATTCTATCGATGGGATAACCCAAATCTCTCAAAATTGTAGTTACAAAATATCCACAGGCGATTTTTCCTTTTCCTGGAATTTGTGTTGTTCCTGAATAGCTCCATTTTGTTCCGTACCAATATTTACAAACTTCTTCAAAGCTATTTTCAAAGGTTTTTTGTGCTTTGTCTAAAACTTTTTCTTTTTCTGACTCTGTTTTGGCAGCTTGATATTCTTTTTTGAGTAAATCTTGTTTGATTTTAATTTCTGAAAGTAAAATTTTGTAATCAGAATGAGAATAATACCAATGATAAAACGGAGTTTGGTATTTATAAGGAGAAAGATAAAAACCTATTGCAGCCAAAATAATAACTACAATAGAAAGTTTTAGGAATAATCGGAGTAAGAATCGTTTTAGACGTTTTAACATTGCTTTTGGTTTGTATGAGATATATTCTTAAATATACTAGAATTTATGAATCTTGGATTCAAACTGACCTAAAGTTATTCAACTATTTCTCTAAATTTCATTTTATTCTATCAAATAAACAGAGCTTAACAAAAGATTTATTCGTTCAAAAAAGCCTTTTGCAGAATTAATTCATAAAATTTTAAAAAAAAGTCGATTTTTTTTCATTTTTTTCTAACATTATTCGTCGTGCATACGTTTATTTTAGTAAATTTGTCAGAATAGTATGCAAGCATACAAAGAAGGCGTAATTGATTTCTGTTTTGTATTTACAAACAAACTCACACACAGTTTGAATGAGAGGTAAAAAAATAAATTAGAAATAAAAAATTACCAAAACTGTAAGCAAATTCATACTCAAAAAAATATACTATAAACTGTATTAAAAATTCATTCTGTTCGCTTACCAAATAAAGCTAAGACAGATAGAGGAGTTTTTACTACCTAAACAAAACAATATATGTCAAACGTAGCAGAACAAGAAGCATTGAAAGAAGCCTTGAGAGGTGGAGAGTTTTTAATTAAAGAAACAAAAGCAGAAGATATTTTTATTCCTGAAGAGTTTTCAGAAGAGCAGCAAATGATGGCAAAAGCTACTGATGATTTTGTGGACATGGAAATTACTCCTATTGCACAGAAAATTGATAAAATGGAAGATCCAAAACTTATGCCTTCTCTTTTGGATAAAGCAGGAGAATTAGGTCTTTTAGGAATTGGTGTTCCTGAGGCTTTGGGAGGTCTTGGAATGGATTTTAATACAACCATGCTTATCGCTGATGTTGTGGGTTCGGCAGGTTCATTTTCTACTGCATATGGAGCGCATACAGGAATCGGAACACTTCCAATTTTGTATTATGGTAATGAAGAGCAAAAGAAAAAATATATTCCTAAACTTGCTAGTGGTGAGTGGAAAGCATCATATTGTTTGACTGAGCCTGATGCAGGTTCGGATGCAAACTCTGGAAAAACAAAAGCTGTTTTGTCAGCAGATGGAAAATCATACTCTATCACAGGACAAAAAATGTGGATAACAAATGCAGGTTTTGCAGATGTAATGATTGTTTTTGCTCGTATTGAAGATGACAAAAATCTTTCTGCATTTATTGTTGAGAGTGGTTTTGGTGGAATTACAATGAATGAAGAAGAGCAAAAATTAGGTATTAAAGGTTCTTCTACTCGTCAAGTATTCTTTAATGATACAGTTGTGCCTGTTGAAAATATGCTTTCTGAGCGTGGCAACGGTTTCAAAATTGCTGTTAATATCTTGAATATTGGTCGTATCAAATTAGGTGCTGGTGTTCTTAATGGTTGCCGTGCAGTAATTCGTCATTCAGTTCGTTATGGTAATGAGCGTAAGCAATTTAATACTCCTATTTCTTCTTTTGGAGCAATTAAATACAAATTAGCAGAAATGACAGCTCGTAATTATGCCACGGAATCATTGTGTTATGCAGCAGGTCAAGATATTGATGACCGTATTACTTATTTACGTAAATCTGGTGTAGATGCAGCAGAATCTAAACTTAAAGGTGTAGAAGAATTTGCTATCGAATGTGCTATTGCTAAGGTTCATGGTTCAGAAACGCTTGATTATTGTGTGGACGAAGGTGTTCAGATTTATGGTGGTATGGGCTTTTCAGAAGATGCTCCAATGTCTCGTGCGTATCGTGATGCACGTATTGCACGTATCTATGAAGGTACAAACGAAATTAATCGTATGCTTTTGGTAGGTATGATTTTGAAACGTGCAATGAAAGGTGATTTGGATATTCTTTCTCATGCAAAAGCAGTAGGAAAAGAACTTCTTCAAATGCCTGCTCCTGCAAATATCGACCGTACTCAACCTTTTGCAACAGAAAAAGAGCTTATCGCTCGTATGAAAAAAGCTGTTTTGATGGTAGCTGGAAAAGCTGCTCAAACATTTGGTGCAAAACTTAATGATGAGCAAATCCTTCTTATGGCAGTTGCTGATATGATTATTGAAGTATATGCAGCAGAAACAGCTATTATGCGTGCTGAAAAATTAGTTAAGCATCATGGAGAAAGTGTTGATGGAATGAAAGCAAAATTAGCGACTCTTTATCTTCAATTAGCAGTAAATAAATTGGAAGCAAAAGGACGTGAAGCAATTTCTTGTTTTGTAAAAGGAGACGAAATGCGTGTTCTTTTGATGGGCTTAAAACGTTTTACTAAGCACGAACCAATCAATCAGCGTGAACTTCGTCACGAAATTGCTGATATGATGATTGAGAAAAATGATTATGCGTACAAACTTTGGTCATAATTCAATTATAAATTAGTTTGTAATTCTATATAAATAAAAAAGCCTTATAAAGTTTCTTTTTAGAAATTTTATAAGGTTTTTTTATTTTCAAAAAATCAAAACAATCATTTCAAAAATCAACTTCCTGATAACTGATTTAAGCTTCTTTTATAAATCGAACTAACTGCCTAGCTTGATTTAAAAACTGTGCATCTTCTGAAAGCGACGCTATTTTTGTTTCTGTTTGTTTGACAAGTGCTTGATGATTGGATTGTGTTTGAACATTCAGACTTTCAAAGTTTTGACGAATTTGTCGCATTGATTCTCTAAGTTCTTGTATTTCATTTTCCTTTCTATTTACCCAAGAATTTGAATTTTCTGTATCTAGTTTTTCAGTCAATGCCAAAACTTCATATTTTAATTGTTCCAAATCAGCAGTAACTTTATTAATATCTTCTCTAGGATATTTTATTCGTTGTTGCATATTCGAAAGACGATATGAAATATACTCATACATTCTGACAGAAGGACGAAGAGCCGTCAGAGCAAGTGCAAAACCAGCACCGATATAACCAACAATACTAATACCTGTTTTTGCTAAAATATAAAGCCCAACAGCCGATAAAATATGTAACAAGATAGCTACAAAAAGATACGTTTTAGAGATTTTTTGAGCATAATCAATGTCAATATTTTCGACTGAAATACCTGTTTTTTGAGATTCTTTTACGTCTGATAAAATTTCTTTTGCCTTAAAGTGCATATTCCAAGGAACAGTTGTGATAAGCAAAAGCCACCAAAAACAACCTATTCCGATTGCCCAATCTATAAAATCGCCTGTTGGAATATCCAGCCATTTCAAAACTCCAAAGACAATTAAAGTAAAAAAAGTAATACCTACTAAAGATGAGCCAACGTCTGATGATGATTTTTTCATGAGTGTAAAGTAAAGGTAAATTATTAAATAATAAATAACTGTTTAGCTCCTTTTAAAGAGCCAAACAGTTGGTAAAAAATAATAGATTTTCATAAGTGCAATTTTCTAATTCTGTATCTTTCGCTAATCTCTATTATGCTTCATAGTCTTTCAAAACTCGTTCGGTTTTAGCATTTTTGATTCGGTTAATAATTTTTGTGCTTTCGTGGTCATCTCTAATCGTTTTGGAAAGTGTGAAGGCAGAACCAACTGTAAAGAACATTCCCATTAATAAAAATCCTTTTATCCACCAATCGGCTGGTAAATAAGCAATTCCTGCACTTGTGCCTATGAAAGCAAACAAAAATGAAATCCAAGTTTGGATTCTCCAAGCTGATGTGTTTTTTTGATGTAATTCTGTATTGTCCATAATAATGTATTTTTGTATGTTTAGTATTTCTAAATTTTGTGATATATTAGACTTAACGCCAACCTACAAAATACGTTGAGTGATAAAATTAAAAAACTGACTTTATTAAAAAATATAATAATTACAATAAAACTCTTTAAATTAGTGATAATTATAGTTTAAAAAGTTTTTTGTGTTAAAAACCGACTTTATGAAACAGATTTTTTTGTCAAAACTATTTTTTCAGATAGTAATTTTTTTATTATTTCTATCCATTTATTCACATTCTAACTTTTCAAAGGCACAACAAAATCAAACGATAAATCAAAAACAAGTTTTGCCAGCCAAAAAAACAGCTATTTCATTTGTTCCGAGTTATATTTTTCGCTCTACTTTACAAATTGGAATTCAGCGTTTTAATAAATACCAAGACCGAAGTTTTGGTTTGTATGGAGGAATTACAGGACTTAGCAATGAATTTTTGAAAGAAAATGGCTATACAGCAGAAGCACAATATCGTTTTTATGTAAAGCGTTTTAAGATTCGGACAAATTTCAATGAAAAAAACTATCAACAAGGAATTTATGTTGGAATTTGGGCAAGAGGAGAGCAGTTTGAGCAAAATTATGACTATGAAAATGTTTCTTATTTTGATGATAGAGGAAGAGAAATAATTTTGACTTACAAAGGAAAAAGAAATATAGAGGCATTAAGTGGAGGAATACAATTTGGTTTTCAACAGACTTTTGCTGGGCATTTTTTTATTGATTTGTATGTGGGTGGAGGGTATAGAGGAGCAAGTGTAGAAACACAAACAGAAATTCAGAATACAGACAAAACACAGCATGAAAAAATTATCCGTTGGCACAATGGAATCTTTAATAGAACCTATCAAGGAGTTTTACCTAGAGCTGGTTTTGGTTTTGGGGTAGTTTTTTAAAATTGAATAAACAGTTTTTCAGTTGTTGGAGTTTGATATAAAAATAATTTGTCATCCTAAACGATGGTTCTAACCTCGTTTACGGTTAAATAAAAAGCATGAAAAACACACTCGTTTGGCTTCGCAATGATTTACGATTAAAGGATAATCCAGCTTTAAAAAAGGCTTTTCAAACTGGAAATAATGTATTTGTAGTTTATATTTTTGATGAACAAAATTTTGAGAAAACAGAACTAGATTTACTAAAAACAGGTGTTTTTAGAGCTAACTTTCTATTAGAATCTGTAAAAGACCTCAAAAAACAACTTCAAAGCTACAATTCAGACTTATTTATCTATAAAGGAAAAGCTGACGAAATTTTATCAAATCTTGCCAAAAAGCTAGATGTAGAAACCGTTTTCAGTTCGAAAGAGACAACGTATGAAGAAATAAATTTGGAAAACAAAGCAAAAGAAGAGTTATCAAAATCAACTATCAGTTTAGATTTAACATTCCAACAAACCCTTTTTGATTTTGAAGATTTACCTTTTGAATTGAATGATTTGCCAAATATTTTTACAGAGTTTAGAAAGAAAGTAGAAAAAGAATCAACTGTTTCAAAGCCAATTTCTATTCCTAAAGAATTAGAGGAGTTGAAGCAATCAAATAAAAATGAGTTTCTGAATCAAGTAGAAAAAACAGAGATTCCAACATTACAGGATTTTGGTTTTACCGAACTAGAAATAAAATCGTTACACAATCCGAAAGGAGTTTTGAAGTTTGAAGGAGGAGAAACGGCAGCTTTACAGCGATTAAATTATTATTTGTTTGAATCTAATTTACTTCAAATCTACAAAGAAACACGTAACGGACTTTTGGGAGGCGATTACTCCTCTAAATTTTCGGCTTGGCTGGCAAACGGTTCTATTTCTCCAAAAATGATTTGGGCAGAAGTAGAACGTTATGAAAATGAAGTAACAAGTAATAAATCTACATATTGGCTAAAATTTGAACTCTTGTGGAGAGAATATTTTAAATTTATTGCAGCCAAATATGGAAACAAGATTTTCCTTTTAGAAGGAATGAAAGACAATGAAAATTTAGAACGAATTTATGGAAAAGATAGAGAAACGCTAGAAAAGCATTTTGAAAATGAGCAGAATAAAAAGCTATTTGATAAATGGAAAAGCGCAAAAACAGGAATTCCTTTTATTGATGCAAATATGAAAGAACTCAATGAAACAGGTTTTATGTCTAATCGTGGAAGGCAAAATGTAGCTTCATTTTTAGTTAAAGATTTAAAACTAGATTGGCGTTGGGGAGCTTCTTATTTCGAAACAAAACTGATAGATTATGATGTTACGAGCAACTGGTCAAACTGGGCATACATTACTGGCGTAGGAAATGACCCACGAGAAAATCGTTATTTTAATATTCTCAAACAAGCAAGAGATTACGATACAAATGGCGATTTTGTCAAATATTGGTTGCCACAACTTATGGATGTTCCGAATAATTTGGTTCATACACTCAATAAACTCACTCCAAAAGAATTAGAAAAGTATGAGATTTCTTTAGGTGGAAATTATCCCTATCCGATTGTGAAACTGTAAAACAGACATCCCTGTCTGTTGCATTCGTAAACTAAAAAAAAAATATGTGTGATTTTGATAAAGAATTTAAGCTCTGTACTTGTGAAAATCAGGAAACACAACACAGAAAAAATACTCGTAAATATAAAAAGGAAAATCAAAACAAAGATACTTTTGTTTGGACGCTTTATACATACAAGGGAAAGTTAGAAAGTTTTATGGACGGAATGATGGCACTTCCAAGTGATAAAATAGGAAAGCAAGAACTCTCATTAGATTATGTAATTCATCAACTCAATAGTAAAAACTGTTTTGATTTTGAATATTCTCCAAAAGAAGGAGATTATTTAGTAATTGAAATAGAAACAAAAAACTGGAACAGTGAAATTATGCCTTTTATTTATAGAGAAAACAAATGGATTTTTGATGTTTATAATCCTTTTGATGAAATGACAGAGGAAATAAAAAAAGGAAAACTCGTTTTTATAGATAAAAATCCACCAACTTAAATAAACAAGATTATGAAATTCACTTTTCCACTACTGTTTTTACTTACATTTTTCTCTCAAACTGCTTTTTCTCAAGATTATTCTAAAATGTCTGCTAATGAAAAAGCGAAGGTTATTATTTATGGAGATTTATATCCTTTTTCTTTGCTTTTGGAAAGTGGGACTGATACGCTTCGTATGTATCAATCTGTAAAGAGAAAGAGTATTAATCTATTTTTTGAAGAGGGAAAGTTGATGAAAGCAGCATCACGTAATGATACGACGATATTTTTTTATGAAGAAGATAGAGTAGTAAGACGTTATTGGGGAGGAAAGAATAGTAATTCAGTATATTTTCCTAAATACAGAAATGATAGTTTGATAGGTATATCTGATGTTCATATGTTTGAGGGAGAATATCATTCGGGGCAATTTTACTATCAAGAGGATGATTGTACTACCAATGATAGCTCTGATAGAACCTGCTTTTATTATACTAAAGATAGTATTTTTGCGATTGAATATATATGGGTTTTCCAAAAGGATAAGATTATACGTAAAGCATATTTAATAGGAGAAGACTTCGAAGTACAAAATTTAGTGAAAATGTTTTTTATCAAAGACGGATATGTTCATATTTTAATTGAAAACTATCATACACAAGACTACATAGATAGCCATTCATGGTCATATGACTTCATAATGGAAGAGAAACACGAAATCAAACTTAAAATTATCAAATCTCCAAAAGATAAGCCTAGAAAAAAATGGGAAGAAGAAGGCTACTAAATAAACATTCTATGAAATCAACTTATTTACTACTGTTATTGCTGCTATTTTTCCCTCAAGCTGCTTTCTCTCAAGATTATTCCAAAATGTCTGCGAATGAAAAAGCGAAGGTTATTATTTATGGCGATTTATATCCGTATTCTTTGCTTTTGGAAAGTGGAAGTGATACGCTTCATTTATACCAGCCTCCTATAGATTTACACTTATTTTTTGAGGAGGGAAAATTAGTACAAATAAATAATGACAAAGGAGAAAAAACATTATATCTTTATGAAGGAGAAAGAGTTGTAAGCAAGATTCAAGAAAGTGATACTGTCTTATATGATTTGATTTATAAATATGATACTCTAATAGGAATTGCGCCTAAATATAGTTTTATGGAGAAAGAACCATTATATGACTCTAATACAGTATGTGAAAGTGTAAATTTCTCAATAGAATGTGTTCACTATAATGAAAATAGAGTTTTTTATAATGGTAATCATTGGATTTTTGAAAAAGATAAAATAATAAATGAATTTCATCCAATGGGTATTTTTCCTAATTTTGATAATTATAAAAAGACTTTTTTTGTCAAAAATGGTTATGTGAATATTGTGAGTGAAGATTTAATGACTAGAGAACAACTTGAAAATGAATTTACACACGGAGATTTTGAGAGCAAAGAAAAACATGAATTGAAAATCAAGATTTTGAAATCTCCAAAAGATAAAATTAAAAAGGTAAAAGAAGAAATAATAGAAGTGGAAAATGAAATAGAGATAGATTGAGTGATGCTCATCAAATTTTCGTTACCAAAAAAACACAAACATAAACCGTTTTTTTTCGTATATAAAAAAAATAGATGCCATTTTCGGTGTCCTTACCAACAACTTTTATCACACAATAAGAACAGAAATCAAGAAAATTTAGAAAAAAATGCTTGTAATTCTACTTTTTCCATAAAAAAATCTTATTTTAAAGGATTATTTCATAAGACTTATATCAAAGTCGTTGTTATACTAACATTAGACTTAACATTCAATCAAATTTAACTTATCAACTGTATGAAAGACCACTTTCAGATTGTAAAAGATTACTTGCTAGAACTCGGCTACGACATCACAGCAGAAGATGCTGAAGAACAACTTTTTATCATCAATCACGAAGAAGAAGGCATTCGTAATTTAGTAGTCGATTGTGAAGACCCTATTCTAATTATTGAGCAGTATATTTTAGAACTCAAACACGTCGACGAAAAAACGCTTACTCGTTTGCTTCAAAAAAATAGAGAAATCGTACACGGAGCTTTTTCACTAGACGAAACAGGAAAAAAATTACTCTTTAGAGATACACTTCAAATCGAAAACTTAGATTTAAACGAACTTGAAGGTTCTATTAATTCACTCAAATTATTGATGGCAGAATATTCAGAACATCTTTTAGAGTTCGCAAAAGCAGACGCAAACGCAGTAAAAGAAATGTATTAATTCATAATTGATACAAAAAAATTAACTTTTTAGCATAACAAAAAGTTAATTTTTTATTAGCTAAGCGTTATTAAATATTTAGCATCGCATAATTACCAATTTATTTATACTATTTCAATTTTTAGTATCAAATAAACAAGAATTCAAAAAATTAAACAGAACCTTAAAGAACTATAAATATGTCTATATTCAAACGACTTTTTAGTATGGGAAAAGCTGAAGCCCATAGTGCAATAGATAAATTAGAAGACCCAATCAAGATGACCGAACAAGGAATTCGTGATTTGAAAGGAAACCTTAATGAAAGTCTTCAAGGACTAGCAGAACTCAAAGCATTAGCTATTCGTGCAAAACGTGATCACCAACAATTTCTTTCTCAATCTAAAAATTATGAGCAGAAAGCAGTTTTGTTACTTCAAAAAGCACAAACTGGCGAGTTAGACCCTTCTGAGGCTGACCGTTTGGCTTCTGAAATGCTTCGTAAAAAAGAAGAAGCTCAACAACAAGCTGACCGTACAGGAAAAGAAATGGCTACTCACGAGCAGCATGTTTCGAAAATGAATCAAAACATTCAGACATTGAAGTCAAAAGTAAGCTCGTATGAAAATGAACTTCGTACTCTGAAAGCACGCTCAAAAGTGAGTTCGGCTACAAAGAAAATCAACAAACAAATGTCGCAAATCGACTCTAGTGGTACAGTTTCTATGCTTGAACGCATGAAAGAAAAAGTAGCACAAGAAGAAGCTTTGGCAGAATCGTATGGCGAAATCGCTTCGATGAATACATCTGTTGATGATGATGTTGAAAAAGCACTTGGTGCAGGTTCGGCTGCTTCTTCTTCGGCTTCTCTTTTGGAGTTGAAAGCAAAATTAGGTTTGGCTCAAAATGCTTCTCCTAGCACAGATGAGGATGCTTCAACACCTCCACCAACTCCAGAAAGCTAGAATAATACTTTCTGAAATATTAAAAAAAACCTATTTATACAGAAAATAAATAGGTTTTTTTCATTAGTAGCTGACACTTTCCAAGTGTCAGAAAAATAAATTGACACTTATAACACAAATAATCTTGAAATCCATTTTATATAACTCTGAAAAGCCAAATGAACCTTTATATATAGGAGAAACGGAAAAAACAACTCCGTCAGAAAATGAAATCTTGATAAAGGTAAAAGCAACAGCTTTGAATAGAGCTGACCTTTTGCAACGAGCAGGAAAATATCCACCCCCAAAAGGAGCATCTCCAATTTTAGGTTTAGAAATAGCAGGAGAAGTCGTAGAAATTGGAGAAAAAGTAATCCATCATAAAGTCGGAGATGAAATTTTCGGACTTATTGGAGGAGGAGGTTATGCCCAGTATGCTACGATTGATGCACAAATGGCAATCTCAAAACCAAAAGATTTTTCTTTCGAAGAAGCAACTGCAATTCCAGAAGTATTTTTAACAGCTTTTCAGACTATTTTTTGGACGTTATTAGGAAATGGGAAAAATACAGGGAATGAGAATGATAAAACTCAAAAAACAATTTTGATTCATGCTGGTGCTAGTGGTGTTGGTTCGGCAGCAATTCAGATTTGTAAGGTTTTGGGAATGAGAGTTTTTATAACAGCTTCAAAATCCAAACATGAATTTTGTGAAAATCTAGGTGCTGATGTAGTCATTGATTATAAAAATGAAGATTTTGCAAACGTAATTTCAGAACAAACCGAAGGAAAAGGAGTAAATTATATCATTGATTTTATTGGTAAAGATTATTGGAAACAAAATATTGATTGTATTGCTATTGATGGAAAAATGGTGGTTTTGGCAGTTATGAGTGGTGCAAAATTAGAAAATGCAAATCTTTCAAAAATCTTGATAAAAAGAATTCAGATTACAGGTTCGACATTGCGTTCTCGTTCTTTGAATTATCAAAGAGAACTAACAAAACAGTTTTCAGAATTTGCTTTGCCATTATTTCAAAACAAAACATTAAAACCTGTCATTGATTCTATTTTTGATTGGTCGTTGGCAGAACAAGCACACAAACACATGGAAGATAATCAGAATAAAGGAAAGATTATTTTATCAGTGTCAGAATAAATGTGTATTTTTAGAAAAAAGGGAAAAGATAATCTAATTACTACTTATTTATTTTAAATTTTAGAAACCTCTTTTATGAAAAGAAATCAATTTTTCGGACTCTTTATTTTTATGCTTGCTTTGGTATTATTTCCTAAGTACAGTTATTCCCAAGATGAAACAGAAACTATCAATACAAGTCAGATTTATTCTGATTTTAACCTTTCAGTAGGCGTTTATCAAGAAGGCTTTTCAGGAGCTTTTGCGTATTCTCGTCTGCATCCAGTAGCTTTCAAAAAGCGATTTTATATTGGTTATGGAGCGCATCTTACTTCTTATTTTGGTAAAGATGTTGATTATGTAACTGCTCCTGCTGATGTTTCGGAAGGTAATTTTTTTAAACCTCAAAATGAAGTAAAACTAGATACTTTATTTATGCCCAATGCACAAACTAATTCTCTGAACGCTTCCATTTTTTTGATGTATAAATTCTCTAAAAAGTTTAGTGTAGGTTTTAATATAGATGCGATTGGTTTTAGTTTTGGCAAAGACCAAGAAAGTGTTTTTTATTCGTACAGTGAAAATATTCCACCTACTACTTCAAATGCTTCGGTTACTAATTTCAATTTACTCTTGACAGGCGATTATGATATTGGAAGTCTCAATTCTGAAATTTATGCTCATTATGATGCCAGTGATAAAATTGCCCTTTGTGCAGGAGCTAGTTTTCTGTTTTCAGAATATACAACAGACGATAAATTTGCCTTTGATAATGATAGGTTTAGAAAGAAAAGTTTGGGTTTGATGCTTGCTCTTGCTTATAAATTGTAATTAATGTAGAGTATTAACTGTAGCGTGAACTTTAGTCTGCGAAATGTATAGGTAATATAGAAAAGTCAAAAATCTCAAATTTGAGTTTTCTGACTTTTTTATTTTATGCCTATCTTTGTCAAAAAAAACGTTTAAATAAAAAATATATGAAATCTAATTTTCTTTGTGCTTCTATGTTGTTCCTTGCTTTTTTTATAAGCACAGGATTTATTTTTTCTACTCCTTCAAGTAGTGATTTTGGCAAAAATAGTCCATTTCAAACTAATTTTGTTTTACAAGACACTTCTAAAGAAGAAGACATAGAACGAATTTTTACTATTGTCGAACAGTCTCCAACCTATGAGGGAGGCATGAACGAGTTTTATAAATATATTTCTGAAAACCTTACCTATCCACCAAACGCAAAAGAAAAAAATATTACAGGAAAAGTATTTATACAGTTTGTAGTTGATAAAGACGGAAGTATTATTGATGCCAAAGTAGTAAAGTCTGTTGATAAAGAACTTGATGCAGAAGCATTACGAGTAATCCAAAATTCTCCAAAATGGATTGCAGGAAAACAAAGAGGAAAAAATGTAAAAGTAAGAATGAATATTCCTATTGTTTTTACTTTAGACAAGACTTCAGAAAAAGAATCTATTTTTAGCATTGTGGAAAAATCTGCAAGTTATGAAGGGGGAATGGATGCTTTTTATAAGTATGTTCATCAAAACATGAAATATCCCGAATCTGCACTTGAAAACGAAATTGAAGGAAGGGTATATGTTCAGTTTGTAGTAAATCAAGAAGGAAATATTGAAAATGTAAAAGCTGTTCAATCCCTTTCGCCAGATTGTGATGCAGAAGCTGTGCGTTTGTTAGAAGAATCTAAACAGTGGATTCCTGCCGAACAAAAAGGAAAAAAAGTGAAAGTAAGAATGAATATCCCAATCATGTTCAAACTAGACCCAAAAGAAGTCAAGAAATATAAAAAGGCTCAAAAGAAGAAGAAAGGATAATTAAAGTTTAAACCTTATAAAGAAGTCTAATCTTTTGTAAAAAAAACTTCAAAATTAATTTAAAATAAGAAATATGAAATCTAATTTTCTTTGTGCTTCTGTGTTGTTCCTTGCTTTTTTTATAAGCACAGGATTTATTTTTTCTACTCCTTCAAGTAGTGATTTTGGCAAAAATAGTCCATTTCAAACTAATTTTGTTTTACAAGATACTTCTAAAAAGAGACATGAGGTTACACTTTTGGATGTTCCCCCTAGCTTTGAAGGAGGAATGAGTAAATTTCATGAATATGTAGATAGTAATTTGGTTTATCCAGAGTCAGCTCGTAAAAGAGGGGTAGAGGGATTTGTGTCTTTAGAATTTATTGTAAATAAAGACGGACATCTGACAAATATAGAAGTTGTAAAATCTCTTGATAAAGAGTGTGATGAAGAAGCGATAAGATTACTAAGAGAATCTCCAAAATGGATTCCTGGTTTTCATGAAGGCAGAATTGTGAAAGTAAGAATGACTTATCCCATTGTTTTTAAATTAAACGATAAAGAAGACGAATCTGAATATGAAGAAGTAATAATAGATTACTGATTAATTAAATTGCAAAATTCAGAAAAATAGCGTACTTTTGCGCTCCCTTCAGTTATCTATAAAGGATGATTGCCGAGGTTGGATTTAATTAAAAGTAAATGAATAATTTGCTTTTAAATCACAAAATATAAATCTAAGACTGAATGGTGTGATAAAGAATTGACCTTAGCATTTAATCAAACGGTACACATTGTACAAAAACAAATAATAAGAAATGGCAAGAGTTGCATATTTAGACCCAGCAGCAAAAGAAGAAATTTTTGAAAAAAATAGTCTTTCTAAAAGTAAAAAAGATACAGGTTCTTCAGAATCTCAAATTGCTCTTTTTACACACCGTATCAACTATCTTACAGAACACTTAAAAGTTCACAAAAAAGACCACGCAAGTCGTTTAGGTCTTTTGAAATTGGTAGGTAAACGTCGTAGTTTGTTAGATTATCTTATCAAAACTGACGTATTGCGTTACCGTGCTATCATCAAAGAATTAGGTATTCGTAAATAATCTTTTTACTGTATTCTTTTTTCTAAACCCTAAGGGTCTTCAAAGACCCTTAGGGTTTTTTGGTGTAAAAAAATAATTGAAATACTAAAAAAAACTGTATCTTCGTAACAAATAAACACAAAAAATTAAAAACGTAAATGAAACCAAATCCGATTATCAAAACGGTTTCTCTCCCCGACGGACGAGAAATAAGTGTAGAAACAGGCGTACTTGCCAAACAAGCAAGTGGTGCAGTAGTTGTTAGAATGGGCAATACAATGCTTTTAGCTACCGTAGTAGGTGCAAAAGAAGCTCGTGAAGGAATGAATTTTTTCCCTCTTTCAGTTGATTATCAAGAAAAATTTGCTGCTAATGGTCGTATTCCAGGTGGCTTTTTGAAGCGTGAAGGAAGATTATCTGACCACGAAATTCTTGTTTCAAGAATTATAGACAGAGCTGTACGTCCCCTTTTCCCTGATAATTACCACAACGAAACTCAGATTATGATTTCGCTTATCTCTGCTGATGAGGAAGTTTTGCCTGATGCTTTGGCTGGTTTTGCTGCTTCGGCTGCAATCGCAGTTTCTGATTTGCCAATGCTTGAGCCAATGTCAGAAGTACGAGTAATTAAATTAGGAGAAGAATATATCATCAATCCAACACCTGCTCAAATGGAAGAAGCAAGTTTGGAGTGTATTGTCGCTGCAACTTTCGACAATATTATGATGGTAGAAGGAGAATCTAAAGAAGTAACAGAAGAAGATTTATTAAAAGCAATTCAAGTAGCCCACGAAACAATCAAGCTACAATGTACATTGCAAAGAGAAATGGCAGAAGCTGTTGGAAGTACAGAAAAAAGAGAGCATTTACAACCAGAAGGCGATGCTGAATTAGAAAAAATGCTTCATGAAAAGTATTATCAAGCAATTTATGATTCTGTAAAAGCAGGAACTTCACGCAGCAAATCAGAAAGGGGAGAAGCGATTAGTGCCATCAAACAATCATATATCGACACTCTTCCAGAAGAACCAACAGAAGATGAGCAAGTAGATATGAAATTGGTTAGTACGTATTTCAAATCTATGTACAAAAAAGCAGCTCGTAATTTTGTTTTAGAAGAAGGAACACGTTTAGACGGAAGAAAAACAAACGAAGTACGTCCTATTTGGTCAGAAATTGATTATTTACCTTCTGCTCACGGTTCGGCTGTCTTTACTCGTGGAGAAACTCAATCACTAACAACAGTTACTCTAGGTACAAAACTAGATGAACAAATGATTGATGGAGCGATGAACTCTGGCTACAATCGTTTTATTTTACACTATAATTTTCCTGCATTCTCTACTGGCGAGGCTCGTCCGAATCGTGGACCTGGTCGTCGTGAAGTAGGACATGGAAATTTGGCTATGCGTGCCTTGAAAAATATTTTGCCTTCTTATGAAGACAATCCTTATACAGTTCGTGTAGTTTCTGATATTTTGGAATCAAACGGTTCGTCTTCAATGGCTACTGTTTGTGCAGGTTCTATGGCTCTTATGGATGCAGGTGTAAGCCTTAAATCTCCTGTTTCTGGTATTGCTATGGGAATGATTTCGGATAGCGAAACTGGTAAATTTGCCATTCTTTCTGATATTTTGGGTGATGAAGACCATCTAGGAGATATGGATTTTAAATTGACAGGAACAGCAAACGGAATTACAGCCTACCAAATGGACATCAAAATTGATGGACTTTCGTATGAGATTCTGCATAAAGCCTTATTACAAGCTAAAGAAGGTCGTTTGCATATCTTGGGCGAGATGAGCAAAACGATTACAGATGCTCGTGTAGAAGTAAAAGACCACGCTCCACGTATTCATCAAATCATTATTCCTCGTGAGCTTATTGGTGCTGTTATCGGACCTGGAGGAAAAATTGTACAAGAAATTCAGCGTGAAACAGGTGCAACAATTACGATTGAAGAAGTAGATAATGCAGGACGTGTTTCTATTTTTGCAACGGATAAAGATGTACTCAACAAAGCAAAATCTATCGTTGAAGAAATTGTAACTCCACCAGAAGAAGGAAAAGTTTACGAAGGAACAGTTAAGAAAATTACTGAATTTGGTGCTTTTGTAGAATTTATGAAAGGGAAAGAAGGTTTACTTCATATTTCTGAAATTACTTGGGAGCGTTTGCCATCAATGGAAGGCGTTTTAGAGGAAGGCGAAGAAGTGCAAGTAAAACTAATGGAAGTTGACCAACGTTCTGGTAAATTCCGTTTATCAAGAAAAGTATTATTGCCTAAACCAGAAGGTTACCAAGAGCGTCCACCTCGTGATAATAGAAGTAACGACAGAGGAGGAAGCCGTAGCAATGGAAGTAGAGATAGCAGAGGAGGAGGAAGAGATTCTCGTCCACCTCGTAGAAATAACTAATTTGTAATTATTGGTACAAATATCAATAGTAAAATAGAATTTTTAAAAAATCGTTTGAGTAATAACTTGAACGATTTTTTTATTGCAATTTTATCTAAAAAAAAATGAAAAACATATTTGCTCTGACAGTTTTCTTTTTTGCATTTATTGCGTCTTCTTTTGCCTGTCTGAATACCAATCAACTAAAATTATTTCCTATCGGAATTTATAATAATACAGTTATTTCTATTGATGTAGAAATTACGAGAAGATTTGCTAGAGAAGTTGCAGATAAATATAATTTAACTATTTCTGATAGTATTGAACACCATTCAGGTTTTTTATTAAAAACTCGCTTATCGGTTTATGATTTGAATCAAAAACTTATTTCTTCAAAAATAATTGATTCTACTTATGCTATTGGAAGAAGTTATTTAAAGGAGTTGAGTAAAAGTCACGGAAAAGCCTTGAAAGCTATTTTAAAAAAATATCCTACTATCGAACTTTTTGAAGTAAAGTACCTGTCCTTTTGTGATTTTCAAAAAGAATGTAATTATCTAAGTATGCAATATGATACACTTACAAAAACAATAAGCCTAGATTACGCAAAGCAAAAATATGATTTAGCCGTTTTTAAGGATAAGAACAATTATTATCTGAATGATGATTATTTAGAATACCCTGCTCGTTACTTTACGATTAGTTCTATTCGAATTTATGAAACAAAAAAAGTAAAATTAGTCATTGCTCACTTAGGAACAGAAGAAACTCAAACTGTTTTAGCTGATTTGCCAAAAAAAGAATATAAAGATGAGAAAATTAATTACTCTTCTATCAAAACATTTATTAATCAAGAACCTGTTAATCATCATGGGGAAGGAATGGATGTCTTTTTTTCTATTGTAAAATAATAGACTTTATTACGATAAGTTTTGATAGGTTATTCTTCTCTTTACCCTTAAATTATGAATACCACACGCAATTTCCATGACTTGGTCTCTTATCTCTTCTCCCCACAATCGGATTTCATCTAAGACAATTCTAAGTCTTTTTACTCCTGCTATGCTGTGTTCTGCACGTACTCTACGACTAGACTTTTTACTATTTTCTGCCTTGTCCTGCTCCGATAATTCTTTTCCTCTAGGTTTTTTTTTTGGTTGCTCAATAAGGACACCTTTAGGTCTATGCCCTTGATAGCCAGTATCTTGATGAAGAATAGTTCCCTCAGGAAAGGTAATATCATCTTCTTCTAATAAACGTTTATCGTGTACTTTTCCTGTTTCTGTATCTCCTAAAAAGACTACCTCTTGATGTTTATCTGTAACTAAAGTATTTTTTATAGTGTGCTTTTTTTTTTCCACTATATACTTCTTTTTGAGCTTTGTAATCGGAGGGACGAGGAATTTCACGTTCGCTTCCATCTACCCATAACTCTAAGGCTTTACCTGCTTCTTCAACACGATCTGCAAGTTTTATTGTCCATTCCGATTCATTTCTTGCAGGCAATACATTAATTTTTCTTAAACTTTCTTTTAAAATGGGAAGAAGGCTGTTAATCCATTGATTAACTTTTCCTTGAGAAACATCAAAAGTAAGAGCTAAAGATTCCTGTAAAGGGTTGTTTTTCAAGTAGTAAAGGATAAAAAAAAGTTTCATTTCACTACCTTTTAGTTGTATTTTTGCGTGTTCTCGGAAGGTGGGCTTATTTCTAGCCTTTCCTTTGAGGTCATAATACATATAATGTTTTTCCCAAAGTGGAGAAAAAGTAGCTAATAACTCATCAAATTCTTTGATAGTCAAGCTAGTAAGAGCCATAAAAGGCTTTTCTTTTTTACGTAAGTTAGATAAATCAATCATAAAGTAAGGATAAAATGACCACTAATATAATAAAATTTACGTTTTAAAGTCTATTGAAGCTATTCAGCCTTGGGTAATAATTGGAATTATAATTTTTCTCAAAAATTGATTGTATGAATTTTATTTAGTAGGTTTAATCAAACAAATATTTTGTCTTGATTAAACCTGTTTTTTTTATTCTACTTTAGAAAATAAAAATTACACAAAACTTAAATTACCTGTTATAAGCAGTTTAATTTTGTGATTTTTAATTTGTAATTAGCTACGCTGATTATTTTATAATTCGTAATTGTCTATTATGCAACCCAAACGCTGGCTCTTCGAAACTTTACCTTCTGATGAACAAATTTTATCACTTTCGAAAGAAATTAATGTCAGCAAAATCCCTGCTACCTTACTTTTACAGCGTGGAGTAAGCGATTTTGAAAGTGCAAAGTCATTTTTTCGTCCTTCTTTGGAGCATTTGCATTCTCCTTTTTTGATGAAAGGAATGGACACAGCCATAAATAGACTAAAAGAGGCGATAGAAAATAAAGAAAAAATATTAGTTTATGGAGATTATGATGTCGACGGAATTACGTCGGTAGCTATCGTTTATGGTTTTTTGAAAAAATTGTATGCTGATGTTACTGATGAAAAAAATGTTCAATTCTACATTCCAAACCGAAATACAGAAGGCTACGGAATTACAAAAGAAGGATTAGCTTTTGCCAAAAAAGAAGACATAAAATTGATTATTTGTTTGGATTGTGGCGTAAAAGCAAACGAAGAGATTCAGCAAGCCAAAGACTGGGGAATTGATTTTATAGTTTGTGACCATCACTTACCTGATGAAGAACTTCCTGCTAGTTTTGCAATGCTCAATCCAAAACAAAAAGGCTGTAATTATCCCTTCAAAGACCTTTCTGCATGTGCCATTGGTTATAAGTTTCTACAAGGATTTTGTATCAGAACAGGAACTTCTGAACGAAATTTACATTATTATTTAGATTTGGTAGCCTTGAGTATTGCTGCCGATTTAGTGCCGATGGTAGGCGAAAACAGGATTTTGAGTTATTTTGGATTAGAAAAAATAAATATTGACCCATTACCAGGGGTAAAAGCTCTCTTAAATTTAATCAATGGTTATGGACGAAAAATAGGTGTTCGTGATATTGTTTTTTCGGTTGCTCCTCGTCTGAATGCAGCAGGACGAATTACAGATGCCTATAATTCATTGAATTTGCTTTTGGCTTCTTCTGAAAAAGAGGCAAATGAACTAGCAAGAACACTCAATCAAAAAAATGATAAGCGTCGTGAGATGGAACAAAAAATGATGATTGAGATTGATGAAATCTTAAAAAGCTCTATTCCTACACGCAAAACAAACGTTCTTTTTAGCAAAAACTGGCATAAAGGATTAGTAGGAATTGCAGCAGCAAAATGCGTAGAAAAAACCTATCGTCCGACTGTTATTTTAACTCATTCTGAATCTGAAAATGGAGATTTGGCTGTTGGTTCGGCTCGTTCGATTTCAGATTTTGATATTTATAAAGCTGTTGAGAGTTGTTCGGATTTACTGACACAGTTTGGAGGACATAAATTTGCTTCTGGAATGTCTATGCCCATCGAAAATGTAGAAAAATTTCAAGAGCGTTTTGAAAACACAGTTACTCATTCCTTAGAAAAAGAACAACTCATTCCTCCTGTGCGTGTCGATATGGAAATTGATTTTTCTAATATTACTCAAAAAATGTTTGCTGTTGTCAAACAAATGTCGCCTTTTGGTCCTCAAAATATGCGCCCTGTTTTTGTGGCTCGTAATGTCCAACTTCTTTCCCCAAAAATCATCAAAGAAACCCATTTAAAGGTACAAGTCAGACAAGGAACTTCACTTTTTTCGGCTATTTCATTCGGAAAAGGTCATTTTTTAAATCAAATTTCTTCTAGAAGTAGATATGATATTGCTTTTCTGATTAGTGAAAATCATTTTAGAGATAAAAGTTATTTACAACTAGAGATTAGAGATATTTTGAAGGTGGAATGAGTTTTTACTCACAAAGATTCTTTTTTTCTATCCAAGGAGTAATAAACTTCTTTTCTTTATTCAAAATCACTCTATTATTTACAGGAGCAAATACTAAATAATATTTTTGCTCTTTTTGTATATATCTAAATTTCAGTTCATTGCAGTATTTTTGACCATCACTACTGATTAGCATATTGATTGTATCTCCTTCAATTCTAATATCTTTTACAGACTCTACAAGAAAAAAATTAATAGTTACATCAGAAGAAATTTCTCTATCACTATATTTAGATAGGTCATTCATTTCAATCATATCATTTACTATCGCTTGTATCCATATATCGATAGGTTTTTCTTGAGAAAAAGAAAAAAAAGATAACGAAACCAAAAGAGAAATAAATAAAGGAAGTTTGATTCTTTGGAAAAATGATTTTTTCATGGTTAGTAAAATGAAGTAGAGTACAGTTTGAAAGTTGTTTTATCAAATTACTATTTTTTTGTGATAAAATAAAGAAAATTTATGAATAAATAAATTTTTAGAATTAGAATTGATTTGCTAAAAAAGTAAGTAAAATCAAAAAAATATTAGTCTATAAAAATAGAATGCTTAACTATACTTTACAATAGAATTATCGAAGAAACTCAATAATTGAATAAAATATAACTTTTAGGTTTAGAATTTGCCTTATAATTGGAGTAATTTTAGCCGATATTTTCGGTTGTATTTCTACTTAGATTCTTCCAAAAACATCAAATCATCAACATTTACCGTTTACAAAAAAAATATAAAGTTATGTTTCGTTTTATTTTAGCAAGTATTTGTGTTGTCTGTTTATTCTCTACAAACCTTGTTTTTGCCCAGTCAATGAGTAAAGAACAACAAAAAGTATGGAAAAAAAGACAAAAATCTATGTCAGTAGAAGAATTTAAGAAAAAAGTGGAAGGATACGAAACAGCTACTGACGAAGCCTATAAGTTAGAAAAACAGGTAGTTTCGACAAGTCAAGCCCTAGCAGAAAGAGAGCAACAAATTGATAGTTTGGAACAAGCCTTAACAGCAGCAACTGGTGGAGCTAATGATTCATCAACAACCGAAAACTCCGACGCATCTTCTTCTAATGGAGCAGATGATTATTCAAAAGGAACAGTTTATAGAGTTCAAGTTGGTGCATTTAGAAATAAGGATTTAATGAAGTTTGTCGGACACAGGCGTTTTCATGCAGAAGAAGACCAAGACGGAGTGAAAAAATATACGATTGCAGCTTTTAGAGATTATTGGGAAGCTGATTTATTCAAAAAATATTTGCGTGAAATGGGTGTCAATGATGCGTGGATTGTTTCGTATAAAGATGGTGTTCGTGTCCAAATAGAAAGTGTTTTGTCTGCCGAAGATCAAGAAATGGTACAGTCAGGAGGAACTAAAAATGATGATATTGATTAATTTTATAAAATAATTTCATTTTTCTGAAATAATTGCTTGTACAATAAAAAATAAGTCGTACATTTGTAATCTCAAAACGAGAAACTACCAGCCCTAAAAAGGGATTACATCTTGCCCAGATGGCGGAATCGGTAGACGCGCTGGTCTCAAACACCAGTGGAGCAATCCGTGCCGGTTCGACCCCGGCTCTGGGTACTTTTAAACCTCTTTTCTAATTTCTGAAAAGAGGTTTTTTTTTATTTTGCAAGTCGCTTGTGGGGACACGAGCAACGGTAGCTTTTCTAATTTATAATTAAGGTAAATTTATTTTTTATCGCTATTAAGAAATAAACTTACTGTTGTTTGTGTCCCCACAAACAACACTATCACCAGTACATTTTTATGCCTCCAATTATAAAATTAAGTAGTATTACAAATCTTCATGACGCTCGTTTTGGTGCGGGAATGGGAACTCTTTTAGAAGTGATGATTGGTTTTTCATTGAACCCAAAGAGTGAAAATTATGTATCAGAACAAGATTTTGTGCAGATTTCGGGCTGGATAACAGGTTGTAAAACTGTGGTAGAAATAGAGGGTGATACCATAAGCGATGAAGCTCAAAAAATTCTTTCAAATAAAGATTATACGATTGATTTTATTCAAGTTTCTGATTTAGCTCTTCTACTAGAACTAAAAATGAAGGAGTTCGAATTGCCTATTATTTATACTGATAAGTTAGAAAAAAAACAAGATTTGAAAGCTCTATCTATTATGTATGAAAAATTAAAAACAGACTTTGGAATAGAATATTTTTTAATAGAATCAAATCAAGAAAATTTATCTGAAAAAGATATTCAAACATTGAAAAACATAACTAAAGAACTTCCTATTATTTTAGGCTTTGGAATTACAAATGAAAATGTAATTGATTTGCTTTCTCAAACACAAGTAAAAGGAATAGCTTTCAAAGGACAAACCGAAACAGAAGTTGGAATGGGTGGCTATACAGATTTTGATGAAATATCAGATATTTTGGAGAAGGTAGAAGAATTATAAACTAGAAATATCCCATAAAGTATGTAAATTTATCATATCAATTCCAATTATTCTCAAAAGGTTGATTATAGACTATTTGTAAAGCTAAACCACACAAATCAAGTTATGAAAAAAATATTTTATCCTCTATTTATAGTCTCTTTACTTCTAATTTCTTTCAAAAGTCATTCACAAAATATTGGTCTTGGTTTTTTATTTCGTCCTAATATTACACTCGGAACGGCTATTGTTCCTACTCAAAATGTAGATGATAGTTTGAAGTTTGGAATGAATCGTTTTTATGCAAATTTAGTTGTGCCTTTGAGTGGAAAGTTGAAGTTAGATTTGAAAAATATCAATGCTTCTTTTACACAACATTTTTTGACTGTCAATACAGGTTTAAGATTACCTCAAGGAAATTTAGTAGAAGAAAATACCAAAATTTATAATTTTTCGGCAGGAATTACAGGCGTTCATGCAAATATTCGTAGTGGTGTTTGGTTTTATACACTTAATGGTGGTATTGTTCAAGATGTCCAAAAACTGAATGAATCCAGTCCATTTTTTACGGCTGCTGGTGCATATATTCGTGTAAAAGGAATTTATAAACACAATATTTATGGTGTAGCTTTGCTTTATCAATATGAGCGTTTTTTGCCTGTGCCTATTTTGGGAATCAATCGTAGATACAATAAAAAATGGTTTTTAGAATTACTTTTACCAGCACAAGGTGCAATGCGTTATCAGTTTAGTAAAAAGTTTAAAGCTGGTGTTTTGGTAGGATTGGGAAGTTTTCGTGCTGGTGTGAATCCTTCTACAACTATTATTTTACCTAATTTAGGAGGAAAAGGAAATTTGAATCTTAATTATACAGAACTCAAAATTACTTCAGTTGCCGAATTAAAAATCAAAAATGGTATTTTCTTGAGTAGTGAATTAGGTGTTTCGACGGCTCGTTCTCTTTCTTTTTTACGCACTTCTGACAATCAAATAGATTTTGGAGCTTCTACTGTTCCTTATGGTGCAATTAATTTGCATATTGATTTACAAAAGTCTAAAACCAGTCCGATTAGTTCTCGCCTTTTTGGGAATGATTTTTAAATGAAAAAATGCACAAAATATTATAGATTCTTAGCGCAGAACCTTTATATCTAATTTAATTGAACCTGCTTGACCTTGTACTAATTCAGATACATAAACTAATCCTTCTTTTCCTGCTGTGGTTTGGAAAATAAAAATACTTCCTTCTGTTAAATTATTTACTTGTGAGGCATATTCTGTTGTTTCATCTGTATTTGTAGGCTTTAGTCCTTCTGAATAGGCTTCTCTAATAATGCGTCCATCCGTTATTTCATCAAAATCTGTTTTTGTGAGTGGTGTTAATTTAAAACGAGTTCTATTTTTTAGTGTCCAAGTTTGTAGACCGTTTTCTGTATCTGTAAAAATAGAATTGATAGTTTCATCATTTGGAGAACCAATTACAGACCTTTTGCTTCCACTATATGCATAAACTAACTGTAATTTGCTCGCATTTACTTTTGCATCTTCTAAGTTATAGACTTCTTGTGCCATTACATCCAAAAAATTTCCCTTTTCTATATTTCCTTGCGCTCCTAAAGTAACAGAATATGTCTTGAGTAAAAGAGTGATATTAGATTCATCTACCTTTACAATTACAGTTTCTTTTGAACTATTACTTTCTACATCTATTGCTTCTATTGTTATGGTTAAAATTTTGCCTACATCAGCTCTTTTGCCTGTTATATCAAAATTACCGTCATGTTTTTTAGAAGTCAAAAAATCTGTTTTTATACTTTTAATAATATCATTTTCTGTTGAAATTTTAATTTCTCTCAAATCTATTTTTGAATCTACACTATATTCAAAAGCAGCTACTTGCCCTATTTCAATAGTTTTACTTGAGGGTGTAATAAGAATTTTAGCTGCTGGGGATGGCTCATCATTATTACAAGAGAAAAGAAGTATGGAGAAAAACAGAAAGCTACAACATAGTAAGAAAGAATTAAAAGTAGTTTTTTTCATGGCTTATATAAAATTAAATAGTTGTAATTAAAATAGCAATAAATATAAAAAGTTAAAATTAGATTATTTGTGTATTATATAATTTTAACTTTTTATTGTGAAATAATAAACCTTAAATATTACTCTATTATTTTAATAGAAATAGTTATTCTGCCTGCTGCTTCTCCTGCTATTTCACTAATATAAATTAAACCTTCTTTTCCTTCTACAGTTTGAAAAAATAAATATATAACCTTGTTGTAGATTATTTACTTGTATGCAAAGTTTTCTTGCGTATTTGTTCTTTTTAGTGTACCTCCTTGTGCATATTCTCCTCTAATTCTCTTTCCATCTGTAATAGCAAAAAAGTCTCTATTTTTACCTGAGTTTTGGTTACAAGATAAAAAAGTCAATCCAAAATATCATTTTTGATATTCTAGATTGACTTTTTATTTTAAAAATAAGTTTTATCTAAAGTGATAAGATTATTCTACAATTTTGACATTAAGTGTAATAGTTCCTGTATTACCAGCATCAACACTTACTACATAAGCTAAACCATCTTTTCCAGCAGTTGTTCTGAAAGCAAATACTTTACCAGCAGTCAGTTGATTTACACGAGAAGCAGAACCTTCACTCTGATTACCATTAACAACATCAGGCTCAGTACCAGCAGCATAAGCAGCAGTAAGTTCAGAACCATCAGTAATGGCATTAAAGTTTGCTTCTGAAAGACTTGTATTTTTGAAACGAGTGTTGTTTCTTGTACTCCAAGAGCCATCATTAGTAGAAAATACTGATTCTACAGAAGCATCACTCAATGAACCAATTACAGCACCTTGATTATTAGATGCACTACCCTGAAGATAAGCCATATCTACTTTAGCAGCATTAGCTCTTGCATTTGCAATTGTATAAACAATACCTGTGTTAGCATCTAAGAAACTTCCTGTACTAGCATTATCTTGCGCTCCCAAAAGAACAGCAGGGAAAGCATCAATAGCAATTGGATCAACTGGAACAGTAGCTTCATTGATTGAAATATCAGCAGATTTGCTAGAACGATTTCCATCTCTATCAACTGCTTCAATAGTAACTGTAACAGTTGTACCAGCATCAGCAATATCACCTATAAAAGAAAAGCTACCATTGTGAGAATCATTATTAGTGAAATCTGTAATGGTTTGTTGTGTTACATTACGAGAAATGATACGGATTTCGTCTAAGTTTTTTTCAGAAATTACTGTATAAGTAAAATCTGCTTGTTGTCCTACATCAATAGTTGCACTTGTTGGGTTGATAGTAATTGTTGGAGCTGGATCTACACCATCTGTAGTTCCATCACAAGAAGAAAGTGTTCCTACTGCTAAAAGCAAAAGAACTAAATACGAGAAATACGAAAAGATTGATTTTTTCATTTTTGAGAAAAGTTTGAATTGAATAAAAATAATAACTTTATAAAAAGTTGAGTTAAAAAATTGTTGGGTATAAATTTGATAATTCTGTTTTGATAAAATAGCATCTGTTTAATTACCAAAATAGATGTTAATCAAAAGTATTGCCAAGTTTGCCGAAAGATTTTAAAAGTTAGTCGAAAATGTCATTGATTAATATTTTTTTATTAACCTAAAATTAATCCACTTCCACTACCTTCATTCTTTCAGTATAAACCAAAAAACGTCTGACGTTGCGTTTGCCCATTTGATAAAGAGCAGTTGCATAGCCGTTGATTTGTTGTTGGTGTTTTGGGTCTATTTGTCCCGTTTTGTAATCGATAAGAATGGCTGTATTGCCTTTTATCATCATACGGTCAGGGCGTAAAACTCTGCGATTTCCTTTTTGAATAATTTCTTGTTCGTTTAAGATTTTATACGCATTCGGATTGTTTGCGTTTTCTTTTTTGGAAATATCACTATCAGGACGAAAAAATTCTGCAATCTGTGGCAGCATCATGACATTTTTCATTTTGGTTTCTAAACTGTTTCGCTCATCTTGTGCAATAAGTCCTTCATTGATAAGACTTTGAACTGCTTTTGAAGTGTCATCTATGGTAAATATTTTTTCAAAAGCATAGTGCATCAAAAGACCATCCTTCCTAGAATCATAGAAATCTTCTACTGTCAGATAACTTTCGTCATAACGCAAATTATTCTTTCTGACTCTGATTTTATTTCTAGCTTCTGTACTGACGAGTTCTTTTATATTGAGCGATTCTTTATCACTAACCTTCGTTTTATGCTTTTTGTTTGATTTATCTTCGTGAATTATGTATTCTTGGGGTTTGATTTTTTGAATATTATCAGCCTCTCTCAAAAGAAAAAAACCTAATAAATCTGCAATATCTTTTACTTTATCGATATTAAAACTATCTTCTTTTGTGGTATCATTTGCTTTTGTTTTGACAGGCTTTTTATTTTCTAATTTGGAAACCTCTTTTGTCAGAATAAATAGTTTTTCAGTTGGGCGTGTCAGTCCAACATACAAATTATTAATTGCATCAATAAAATTTAGAGACCATTCTTTTTTATAATTCTCTGAAAAAATACCATCCTTCATCGAATCACGCATCGACAAAATCATTGTTGAGAGGTCTGGTGCGATCGGATTATCTTCCCATTCTACCCAAAGCTGACTCGTTCCTCGTGGCGTAACTTTCCAATCTGCAAACGGCATAATCACGACAGGAAACTCTAACCCTTTACTTTTATGAATCGTCATGACACGCAATGCGTTACCACCTTCAGGCGAAGAAATCGAAATACGTCCTTTTTTGCGTTCCCAATGTTCCAAAAAGTCCAATAAATTATCATTCTTGTTTCTACTAAATTCAAACAAAACATCAAGCAGTTTTTGAATATAAAGCTGTTCGGTATGATGGCGATAGAGTTCTAGTTCTCTAATCAGTTCTTCGGCAATTTCATACAACGAAAGATGACGAAGAACAGGCATCGAAAGTGTTTTTTTGAACTGTTCTTTTATTATTTTGGTAAAATTCTCTTCATCAACATTATTTATTTCATCTGCCAAATCAAAAGGAGGATTTTCAGATTGGTATTTTTGTTCTAAGTGATTCTCCAAAAACTCAATAATTTCTAGTTTTCGTGGCGCATCGTCGGGTTGTTGCAACAAAAACATAAAATTGATAATTGTCTGAACTACTTTTGAAGAAACCAAAAGCAAAGAATCGCCTGAAATGACAGGGATTTTTTGTTCGATAAATTTTTCTGCCAAATATGCGCCCATTCCATTTGTTCTGACCAAGATGGTAATGTCTTCTAGCTTGTAATCTTGTTTTTCTAAACTTTTTACCAAATCCAAACAATATTCAAAGGTACGTTCTTGATACACTTTTGTACTTTCTTTACTACTTTTTTCTACAAAACGAAGGGATACATGTCCACCTGCTTCAAAGACTGTTTTTTGGATAACTTCAGCATAATGAGAAGATAAATCTGGGCAAACCGAATCAAAACGTTTTCGTATGAAATGAAATAATTTGTTATTAAAATCCACAATGTTTGGGTCACTACGACGGTTTATTCCCAAAATTTGCTGATTTGCGTGTTCTTTAAAAATATCAGTATGTTCGGCAATCATAGAATCTGGGTCTGCACTTGGTACATTTGGAAGATTTACCAGCAAATCAGCATCGCCACTTCGCCAACGATAAATTGCCTGTTTTGCATCTCCAACGACCATACTACGCATTCCATTTGCCAAACTATTCGAAACGAGTGGAATCAAATTATGCCATTGCATCTTTGAGGTATCTTGAAATTCATCTATCAAAATATGCTTAAATTTTTCTCCAATACGCTCAAAAATATAAGGAACAGGCTCATTTTCAACTATTTTATTGATTTTTTCATTGAACTCACTCAAATAAACATGATTCTTTTTTTCTTTTAAATATTCAATTTGATTTCCTATTTCTTCTAAAAACATCATCTGAAAAATAAAACGGCGCATCATTCGGCTGTATGCATATTTTTCTTGAAACTCTGTTTTTAAGGCTTCGATTTTCAAAACCATCTCTTTTATTCTTGGCGAGAGTTCTTTTATGGCTTCCAAACTAGAGCCTTTTGTCGCTTTGGCTGCCCACTTATCTAATTTTAAACCATCATTTGCAATGTAGGAGTTGAGAGGTTTGTGTTTGTTCCATTCGTCTTTTACTTTTTCTTCATCTTTGGCGTAAGTCAAGACATAATTATAAATTCCTCGTGTGGAATAATGAAAATCCTTAGCTACTAATCCGTTTTCTTCAAAAGAACTCAATAAAATTCTGCCAAAATCTCCTGCTTGTGGAATAACCTCATTTTCTACCTTTTCGATATACGTCAGATAATCAGCTTTGACCATTTTTAGCTGTGTTTGGGTCAAGGCTTTTATTTTATCTACGGAGTATTTTTTAGCTTCTTCAAAAATGATTTTTCCAAAATCTAAAAGTCCTCTATCTACATTCCAGCTTTTCTCATCTTGGGTTTCTTTCAAGACAAATTCTTTCATTACTTCGCTCAAATGATTGTCGCCTCGCTCTCCGATTTTGTAGTACATTCGGCTAACGGCTTCTTCTAAGGCTTCTTCAATGTCTAATTGAATCTCAAAATTGGGTGGTAAATCCAAATCTTTGGTAAAAGCCTGTACAATTCGCTTAGAAAAGGAATCAATCGTAGAAACTGCAAAATCAGAATAGTGATGCAAAATAGTTTGATGCAATGCCTTCGAACGTCTTACAATTTCTTCTTTTGTAATCTCTATTTGTGGATATTCTTCTTTCAATTCCTTCAAAATATCATGAAACATAGAATCTTCTTCTGCCGTTTCCAAGACCGAAAAAGCATCCAATTTTGACACAATACGCTGTTTCATTTCCTTTGCAGCATCATTGGTAAAAGTTACAGCCAAAATATGACGGTAATAATGCACATCAAATTCGCCCAAAAGTTCTGGGTTCGGACTGGCTAAAGCAATCTTTATATATTCTTTAGTAAGCGTATAAGTCTTGCCAGAACCTGCTGACGAACGATAGATGGAGAAAAGCATCTTATTTGAGTTGTGAATGATGAATTATGAATGGTGAATTAAAATTACATTATTTTTTAGCATTTTGCTAATGGAGTGAACTAAAAGATACAAATTATATTACAACTTTGTAAGTAGTTCGTCTAAGCAAACTCTGACAATAGTTGAAGTACAACCACTATTTTTGCAACTATTGTCAAAGTCTGATTACAGACTATTGACAAAGTTTTTATAAAAAAATCCTCACTCCTTTTTTGATTGGAATGAGGAAGTTACTTGTTCTTTCGCAAGCATATACTTGCTGAAATAGTAGACACAAGGTAGAGCCAAAGTGGGTTTGTTGTTGATAAAGATACCGAAAATTACTTTTTTACTATTTTTGGTATCTCCACAAACTATAATCATCTACCATGTAATTATAAAAGTACAAGAATCTCCACCTGTTCGACGAGTAGGTTTAGTAGTATCTAATACAACCTTTGCTCTTGACTCAAAGCGTCTTGCCATTGCCTCCAAAATACCTTCATCGTACTCACTTACATTTGGGTTTTCACAAACACTAATAATTTTGTTTTCACCTTTAACAGCTTCATAACCATAGTAACCTATCCCTTCAGTTATTTGTCCTGTTTTTTCATCAAACATTAGTTTACCATTTTTTCTGTGATTCATGTGGTAAGCTATATTGATGGAGCTAATTGCCTTGTGTATATCATCAATTTCAGGAGGGAAATTAGCATTTTCAGGAATTTTTTTTCCAACTTTTTTTAGACTTGCTGGTCCAATTCGTTTTAAAACATCCTTTAGAATAGTAATTTTATCAGACAATAAATACCAGTCATTAGGCATTATTTGATAATTACCATCAACTAAAACACCTATTTGTCTTTCTTTTAGAATCGCTTTTCCTACAAGAGGAACTAAAGAAAGTGCATCCATAAAACTGAGAATATCTTGCCCATGCACTTCTACATCAGATAAGTCGTATGTCATCTTTTTTGTTTAAGTTAAATTATGAAAAATAAAAACTATTTAAAGCTGGTTATTTATTCTATTTACAGAATATAAAAATAGATTGATTTTTATAGCAGCTAAGATATAAAAAAATATCTTTATTATTTAATTCAAACAAATGTAATTTTTGTTAGCTTTCAATCACACCTCATAAATCCTTAATGTATGTTTGGAATGTTTTTTTCTATTATACGTTTAAAGATACTAACTTTTACTCAATATTTTTTTGTAAAATAAGCTCTAAGTTGTCCAAATTTAAGCTACAAAGATTACCAAGTTGCTTATAATCCAACACTTTGTGAGGTTTTGTATATACACCACCATTATCTAAGGGAATAACAGAAGCATTAGTAAATAGACTTTTTTGAATATCTATAAGATTGGTTGGCTGATGACCGTGTATGATTTTTTTGCCTTTCAAAAGTTCTTCTATCACTTGAAAACGCCGAATTTCTAGCATCGCTTTATAGTTTTGAAAAGGTTTTTTGTTGCAAAAATCAAAACCTGCATGGACTAAATAATAATCGTCTAATTCATAATAATAAGGCAGCGATTTTAAAAAGGCTAAATACTGTGGTTTTATTTTTGATTGCTCATCTACTATTCCTTTACACTTATTGATTTTTAGGAAAAGTCGAAACATACGTTCATTATACTCTTGACTGGCTTCTAAAAGATTGAGTTCATGATTTCCCATTAATGGAAAAATGGGATAACCATTGTCTTGCAAATACAAGATGTAATCAAGCACTCCTGCACTATCCACTCCTTTATCGATATAATCTCCCAAAAGAAATAAATAATCATCTTTTGTCAGTTGTATTTTATTCTCTACCAACGCTTTAAAAGTCTTGCTACAACCATGAATATCACTGATTACAAACCTTCTTCCCTTTGGTTTTTCTGTTATTTTGATGTGTTTTTGGTGCATTGTACTCCTTCATTTATTCTAATACATGTACCAATTTCCATCGTGATAATAACGATACAAAACAGGGTTATGAATAGTGTTTATTTCTAACTGTTTTACCTCTTCGCCATTTGTTTTCCATTTTTTACCAAACGAGGTAATTTGTAACATGGCATCATGATTAAGCCATTTTGTTTGTATATTTTTTATTTGAAGGCTTTGCATGGCTTTTTTAAGGTCTTGACTTTTGAGGTTTTTATTTCCAACTACCCAGCCCCATTCTCCCATTGTTAGCACTTGATTGTGCATAGGAAGAGTTTCGAATCCTGCTGCTTGCATTGTTTTGTCGATACAATCAAAAGCCTTTGCTGCATAATAAGGACTTCCTGCTTGAGTAACAATAATTCCTTGTGGTCGCAAATGTTGATAACAAAGTTGATAAAACTCTAAGGTATAAAGACGATTTACTTCAATCGTTTTGGGGTCTGGAAAATCTACAATCATGACATCATAAAAAACCATACTATCAGCCAAAAATGTAAAGGCATCATTATTATAGATTTTTACACGCTCATTATTCAATGAATTTTTGTTTACTTTCTTAACAATAGGATTTTCTTTTCCTAATTTTGTCATCGAAGGGTCTAAATCTACAAGTGTAATGCTATTGATAGTTGAATATTTCAAAACTTCTCTTGCAGCACAACCATCTCCACCTCCTAGAATCAAAACATCAATTTTACCTTCTTTTCTATATCCTGTATTATTTTGAGTTTCTGATTGTGTAGCAAGTTGCATAACTGGGTGTACAAGTGGTTCGTGATAAAGCCATTCATCAAAAGTACTAAATTGAAGATGAGAATTGAGGTACAACCAATAATCGTTTTTGTATTGTGTCATGACTATTTTTTGGTAGCGACTTTGCTCTTCAAAAACAATTTTGTCTTTATAGCGTTTTTGTTCGCCATAACGAACAACAGGTTTTGCACTTATGAGTCCAAAAATAATAACCCCTAAAACAGCTAAACTAATTCCCTTCAAGTTTGCTTGCCAATTTCCTGCAAAAAGAGGTTTTAACGTAAAAAGAACCAAAACACCAACTAAAAAATTAATTATTCCAAGAATAAAAGGAGTATAAGTCAGACCAATAAAAGGCAGTCCAATAAAAGCAAAAAATACACCTCCGAGCAAAGAACCATAATAATCCTTTTCCATGACAGAGGAGATATTAAAACGCAACTCTTCATAGTTTTCATTAATACGAGTAACAAGAGGAATTTCAAAACCAATCAAAAGACCAATTAGAATACTTAATGTGTAAATTACAATACCTATCCACTCACTTATTGAAGCAATTCCGTAGGTCAGAAGTGAACAAAAAGAAACAAGGACAGATAAAATAAGCTCACAGGCAATAAAAAGCTCAATAAGGTTTTTCTTAAAAAACTGACTCAAACGACTACCCAAACCCATCGAGAAAAGCATTACCGAAACAATAAGTGTAAATTGTTTGACAGAATCACCTAGAAAATAAGTAGCTAAAGTAGAAAGAATATATTCAGCTACAATCCCTGAAAGCCCTGTGGCAAAGAGAGCGACTTTAAGTGTACGAGAAGGAGTCCAAAAAGAATTAAATGAAAGAAAGGGAGAACGAGGTTTATTTTTATCCATTAGGAATGATGAATGTTATATAAATTACAAAATTGCTCAAAGGTCTGAAAAATAAATTAGTTTCTAAAAACTTAAATAATAATTTCCTTTGATTGTGAAATGTTAATTTTTCAGAAAAAACCATAAGAGTTAAATTCAATATTGAAAAAATTCAATATTTATTCTTTTTCAAGGTATAAAGTTAATATATTTGTAAAGTGGGCTATTTTACCTCAAACATAGAACTGTATCATGCAATTTAGTTTTACAACTAAATAAACCACTACATTCAATTATCAGGATATTAAATATACTGCTCTTCTATTTATTAACTTCAAATTAACTAAAAACCATAATGCATAATAAGATTAATACTTATCTAAGTGCATTTTGCTTGGTAGGTTTATTTATGTTCTCCCTGAACGTATTTACCAACATAGCAGAAGCACAAACACAATTTTCAAAAAAATCAAATTACAAACTTCCAAAAGGTATCACTACAGATGATATCGAAGCAGGTCGTGTTTGGTTTACACTCAAGCCAGAATATAGAAATGCTTTTCAGAGTAGTAATGCTCTTTCTAGGCTTATTAGTCAGCGTTCAAGCACACCAATAAACCAGCCTTTTCCTCAAACTGAAGCAAGAAAGCAGTTTAGAAAAACAAAGAAAGATAAAAATATTTCAGGTGTAGATTTGTCATTGATTTATAAAGTCAGTTTACAAGAAAATGTAAGCATCTTTCAAATGATTGATGAGTTGATGGCAACAGGAATGGTTGCAATAGCAGAACCTGTACCTGCCAATAAAATGTATTACACACCAAATGATACAGAAATTTCAAGACAAAATTACCTTACTACTATCAAAGCCTTCGAAGCATGGGAAATCTCAAAGGGAGATTCTACTGTTTTGGTAGGTATTGTAGATTCAGGTTTTGATTTTAATCATCCAGATTTAATAGATAAAGTATATTACAATCAAAATGACCCTATTGATGGTGTTGATAATGATAATGATGGATACATTGATAATCACTACGGTTGGGATTTTGCTGGAGAAACTATTCCTGATGATTTTCAATTAGTACAAGACAATAATCCTCAGTTACCAACAGCAGGAATTGACCACGGTATTTCGGTAGCAGGTTGTGCAGCAGCTTCTACAGATAATGACTTAGGTATTGCTGGTACTGGTTTTAATGTAAAATTAGTAAATACAAAACACTCTGCAGATGACTCACCAGGAAGTTTGAGTATCGTAGATGGGTATTCAGGAATTGTATTTATGGCTGAAACAGGTGTAAAAATCATTAACTGTTCTTGGGGAGGTTCTTTTCCAAGCCAAATAGGAAGAGATATTGTAAAGCGAGTAATTGATGACTTTGGTTGTTTGGTAATTGTAGCAGCAGGAAATGATGGGCAAAATTTGGCTCAATTTCCAGCTAGTTATGAGGGTGTAATGTCAGTTGCTTCAAGTACTTCAATTGATGCTGCTTCAGGGTTTACAAATTATGATTATAGTGTTGATATTATTGCACCAGGTTCTGGTATTTATACTACTGTACATAATACAGCTAGTGGTGGACAATATGAAAGCACTTCGGGTACTTCTTTTGCTTCACCGATTGTAGCAGGTGCAGCAGCTCTTACTTGGTCATACCGTCCAGAACTTACTCCAATTCAAGTTGGAGAACTTTTACGTATTACAGCTGATCCTATTGAGGGTGCTTTAGCTCCAAAATATGCAGGAAAAGTTGGACATGGGCGTTTGAATATGGAACGTGCACTTACTGAGTTTCCTGTTTCCGTTCGCATGACAAAATTTGAGTTTGTAAGTGCTGCTGATGGTGGTATTCCTTATGCAGGAGATGATGCATTCTTTAATGCTGAATTTGTTAGTTATTTAGCTCCTAGTGAATCAGGTTTTCAAATTAAAGTAGAAACGATTGATAATAGTTTATCTGTTAATGGTAATGATGTTATTTTTGAAGGAGTAATGAATACAAACCAAACAGTTACTAGCGAGAATCAAATTAGACTACAAATAAATCCTGATTTAGAAAACTTTGGAGTTGTTACATTACGTATTACTTATACACAAGATGGCTATCAAACCCAAGAATTTGCTTCAGTTTCTGTAAACCCTACTTTTCTTATTATTGAGAAAAATGATATAAGAACTTCTATGGATAGTAGAGGAACGGTTGGAAGACATGACGAATCAACTATTGGAGAAGGATTTATATATAATGGAGTCCAAACACTTTATGAGTTAGGATTAATGTTTACTTCTTCTGGAAACAAATTATCAAATGCAGTTCGTTCTACAAATGGAAATTACAATGATGATTTCAGAATTATTACACCTATTGCTGTGATTCCAGCAGAAGAAGATGAGCCTACAAAACAACTATGGCAAACAAAATTCAATGATGATGGTGCAGTAAGTACAAAACTTTCTGTAAATACAACACAGACAATACAAGTTTGGACAGATGAAGGTGCAGAAGATTTTGTAATCGTAGAATACGTTTTTGAAAACACAAAAAATCAAGATATTACAGATTTTTATGCAGGTCTGTATGGAGATTGGGATATTGGTGATGAGTCAGGCGATAATGAGGTACAATGGAAAGATGATTTGAATGCTGCTATTATAACATCAAAAGTAAATGGGATGCCTAGTATTGGAGTTACTCTTGTAGATTTATTTATTGACAAAATAACACATTCATTAATATCTAATGATGAAACATTTTCAGGAACTCCCTATGGTGTGTATGATGGATTTACAGACACAGAAAAAATACAAGCACTTAAAGGTGATGATGTTCAGACAATTGGTTTACTTGAAGGAACTGATGTAAGCGCAACTGTTTCGGCAGGTCCTTATACTATCCCAGCAGGAGAAAAAATTGTAATTGCATTTATATTAGCAGCAGGAAATGATGAAGCAACTATTGAATCAGCATTTACAAAAGCAAATGAACTATATACTCCTTCAATTCAAGTAAATGATGACGACGACGATGACGACGACGATGATGACGATGATGATGACGACGACGATGATGATATAACAGGAATTGAATATGAAAATGAGCTTGCAAAAGCAATTCGTGTATTCCCTAACCCTACATCTAATGAAGTAAATATTGATATTAGTGCTTTAAATAGCAATGAGCCTATTGAATTTACGGTACTCAATATCTTAGGACAACAAATTCTTAAAACTACACTTACTCAAGGGCAAACTACGCTTAAAGTAGATACGCTTCCAGCAGGACAGTATATTTTGAGATTTAATAATGGAAAAACAGTAGGAACAAAAACGCTAATCATTAAATAATTAGTCTTTTTAGATTCTATTTATAAATAATTAAAAATGTCTTATTCTTATAGAATAGGACATTTTTTTTGAATTTATATTTTTTATACTCTTACAGATATTAATATGCAATTTTCAAAAATGAAACAAAAATAGCTTAAAAACGTTCTTATTACTGAATCATTTTTTTTATTCAAATTTTTTAAACTTTATTTTTATGAACACATTCAGCAAATCACCCTCTAAACTTTTCTTTGCCCTTATTCTTGTGGCAACTATTACATTATCTATTAGCTTCTCTTCTTATGCACAATCTACTACTTCCTTGGGTCTAAAAGGTGGTGTAAATATAGCCAACTTTAGAGGTGAAGATGTGGAAGATTTTGATAGTAGAACAGCATTTAATCTTGGTTTAGTCCTTAATTATAGCGTTGCAGAAAAAGCAGGGATTTCTTTAGAAGCAGACTATGCTTCAATGGGAGCAAAATATGATGGTAGTATTTTAGGAGTTAATACAGGAGAGTACACAACAAAATTAGATTATTTAAGAACAACACTTCTTTTCAATTATTACATGGGAACTAGCGAAATGGATATTCGCCCAGAATTATTTGCAGGACCTTATCTTGGTTTTTTATTAAATGGTCAAAGTAAGTTTGAAGACGGAGATTATAATGATGTAAAAGACAACTATAAAAGTACAGATTTTGGTGCTGCATTTGGTGCAGGGCTTCATTTGAGAGTAGGAGAAAGAATGTGGTTAGTACCTGATGTACGTTATAACTTAGGTCTTTCAAATATTTTTGATGCTGGAAATATAGAAGGTCGTAATGGTGTGTTATCTGTAAATTTAGGTCTTACTTTCCCTTTAAACTAAGTCATTTAATTTAAGGAATTAGAAAAACTATTTTCAAAATGCTTCAAAATTATATTAATATAATTTTGAAACATTTTTTTTATAAGAAAGAAATATATATCCTCAAAATTGAATTTTTCTAATTCTAATTATACTTTACCTCTGCTCTACAAAACTAACTTTATTTTGTGGGCATTACTGATACAATTATTGGTGTAATTCAAAATGTCTAGACTTTTGGTAAAAATACTTCTGCCATCATACATCTAGCACTTCCACCACCTAGGGCTTCAATAGTATCTAATGAGCTACTCAAAATTTCACAGTATTTTTCAATTTGCTCTTTCTGATTATCATTTAATGATTGATGGGCTGCTGCTGACATCACTAAATAAGGTTTTCCATCTGTTCCGTTTACCTGTAACATATTACCTGCAAAGTGATGTTTTTGGTCTTCACTGATTTCGATTATTTCTTTTCCTGTGTTTTCCAAATTCTCAATTACAGTTTTTCTTTCTAGTTTGTCATCGATAGATGCAGTACATAAAATTGCTATTTTATCTGCTACACACATCATTACATTGGTATGATAGATAGGCAATCTTTTTCCATCTACGGTTTGATTAGCCGTAAACTTGACAGCTTTATAACCAAATTTATCACAAAAATCAGCCAAAACTTTTTCATCTGTTCGGATAGAAATTGCAGCATAAACAATTTTATTAGGTCTGTCTAAAATCATACTTCCTGTACCTTCCAAAAAATGCTCGTCTTTTTCGTGGCTTGAAAAATCAATAACTTCACTAATTTTTAATCCTTCGGTAGTTTGTAATTTCTCTAAAATATCTGCTCGTCTTTCTAGTCTTCTGTTTTCTGCAAACATAGGATATAAACCGACTTTCCCATCCGAATGAAAGGAAACCCAATTATTTGGAAAAATAGAATCAGGTGTGCTTGGCTCAGGTGTATCTTCTATTACAATGACATTTATTGTCTTACTTCTTAATTTTTCTACAAAATCACTAAATTCTTTAGCTGCTTTTAATTGAATTTCAGATGCACTCAATCCTTCTATGGCAGTTTGATAATAATTATTTACTGCTGTTTGTTCATTGAATCTAAATTGAACAGGACGAATCATCATTAGTGTAGAGGTGCTTTGTTGGTTTGTCATCTGATTATTTTTTACGGATTTTATGAGGTAATAATTTTATTTGGCTCTTTCTAATGGTAAAGTTGAGCATCTTAACAATCCTTCCATCTTGGAAATTTCGGAATACGGAACTTTCTCTACTATAAATCCTTTGTCTTCTAAAATAGTAGCTAGACGAGTGAAGTTTTTCTCCAAAACTACTACTTTCGGACTAATAGAAAAAACATTTGAATTCATTTCATACATCTCATCTCGGCTAATATGAATTAAATTCTCTTCTCCAAAATATGCTTTCAAGTAATTATAATCTTCTTCAAATTTAAATCCTTCTTTATAAATAATTGCTTGATTATCTCCAATAGGCTGAAAACAACAATCTAAATGCAAAGCATTGTCTTTGGCTACTTTATCTGATTTGTTGAGTTGAAATCCTTTTACAGTTTTATTAGGAAATTCGGTAGCTAAAAAATCTAAACCTGCTTTGTTGGTTCTGGCAACTACGTATTTGTCAAAGTCTTCTTTTTCTGAATAACCCACAAAAATATGGTCTTTCCAAGGCATCACATCTCCTCCTTCAATTCTTACACCTTCGGGAACTGAAATAATATGTGTAGGCTTAATTTTATCTAAAATATACTGAATTCCTTTTATTTCTTCTTTTCTGTCTTTAAGAATTGTTGGTTTTATGAATTTATCTTCAATTACAAAACCAATATCTCTAGCAAAAATTTGGTTATAATCTTCAATAATTTCTGGGCGATATACTTTTACATTATATTTTTCTAAAATAGTTACAAATGCTTTTATTTCAGCTACCATATCCTCCTCTTTGGGGTAAGTACCAGCAACAATATGTTCTTTTGACTTTGGGTCATAAGCTTCATCAAAATGAGGAGTACGCCCAACACCCCTAGCAGCTCCTAAAATTACAGCTTTTAGAGGGGAGGTCTCATCATTTACAAATAAGTTTATCATGGATTGAATTTTTTAATAGAAAAATCTGAATCTTTTTGTTAAAATTTTATTTTACAAAGATTGCAAATTTAATTCAATATTGCATTTCAATGCCCTATTAATACTTCATTTGATGAATTATACACTGTTAAAATAAATATTGAGTTCTGTATATTTCATGTTTTTTTCTTCAAAAATGGTGGCAGAATTCCTTTTCCATTAAATCAGAATCTAAAACCCTAAATACTATTTGGAAATCACTATTATCCATTCCTGTAATATATCCTTGTCCTTTTATTACTTCTTGTTTAGAATTATATATTTTTAGTTGTGGAATAATTCTCGTTGTTAATAATTTATCATCTGGGTAATCAGTAGCTAGTTCAATATTAAAATCTTGACAAAATGACTTGAAAAATGAGTAAGGAGAAAGAATATTTTCAAAGTTTATTTCTCCATAAACCATTCCCATAGAAACATCAGCATATTCTAATTTAGTCGTGCCGATTAGCTTGTCCTTTAATTTTATAGAATACATTTTTGTAGAAAACAATAATAAACATGAATCTAAATAACCTTACAAATTTAATCAATAAACTCACAGAATTTGGAACAAGCCCAAAAGTAGAATATGAAGATAAAATTCTTGAACTCAAAATATTATTAGTAGAAATTTATGCTCATTTTCTAAATAGTGATTCTTCTCAATTAGAAGATGATAAAAAAGATGATGATGAAATTGACCCACCTAATTTTGATTATAACGAAACAAGAAAAATTGTAGAAAGTAACTTTCCAGATTTGGGTTGGTATAGCACTACCCTAGAAATAAATGAAACGTGGAAAGAAAGTAATTTAGCAATAGGAGATGCTATTGATGATTTGACAGATATAATTAATGATTTATTAGAAATAAAATGGCGTTTTGAAAATACAACTGAAAAAAAAGCTCTGTGGTATTTTGAATTACTGATGCGTATTCATTCTGAACAGCATTTGGTGGATTTGCTTAAATATTTGAAGGATAGAGAGTGATTTAATTAGAAATTATACCAAAATAAAAGTTATTTTTCCATTTACGTATTTCTCGTTCAAGCATTTTGCTTGGACGCTCTTTTTTGTCAGCATATGCTGACAGAATAGGTAGACACAAGATAGAATCTTGCGCCAGTAAAAGGGTAATTCAATATTTATATTATAATAGTTCTTCAAGAATTGCATTTTGTATTATCCTGTATTTCATCATATAAATCATAAAAATCACTCGCTAATTAATTATTTACTCCACATAATCCAATCCAAGTTCTAAAAGAAAATCCAACATAAAACCAAACACCATCCCAAAACCAAAACCATACTGAACAAGTCTGTCAAAATATTTCTTAGCAAAAGAATTAAATAAGGCTTCTATTTCTTTTGGTGGCATCTGCGAAACTTCGGCAATAACAATATCTTTTATCGGAATAGAAGCTAAAATATGAGGCAATTCTTCTTGTAAAGCCTCCAAACCTGCATTCAATAAAAGCTCAACTACAAAACCCTTACTTTCGTTTGGAATATTTTTGAGTGTTGGGAGGAGATTTTTTTGGATAAAATGAGATAAGGCTTCCTCAAAAAGTTCTTTGTTTTTAGGTTCGTCTAGTTGTTTTTGAATGGCTTTTGCGAGGTCGTTTTCCAAAATCTGCCAATCTACAAATTCATCAACAGGAATTTTCTTTATTCGCTCAAATAAAAGTGCTATCACTCTTCGTCCTTGTGCATCTAGCGCAGCTGAATTCAAAATTTGCTTACTTACTTTTTCAATGGTTTGTCTGAGAGCTGGCTTATTGATTCTTTCCCATAAAGCCGTATTCGAACTCAAATTATTTTCTTGATTTTCGAAGCTATTTTTCTGTAAGATAGATTCAATTACACCAATAATAAGTTCATTTGGCTTTTCTTGTAACTGTGTTCTGTGAGAAAAATAATGCGTTCTGAGATGTTTTCCTGCTAGTTTTAATTCTGTTTGAAGTAAGTTTTGTAAATCTTCTAAAGAATGAATATCAGTAACAGAAATAAATGTCGAAACTTTGGTCTGAAAAAGTGTATTCAAAAGTTGATTTGTCAAGTCTCTGACTGCTTTTTGTGTCGTTTCATTTCCTAAAAGATTCGAAACCGTTTTTTCTAAATACGAATTATTGAGTTTTACGCCTACTTCTCCTAATGAAACTTCTCCAATTCGTTCTACTTCGTTATGAACCAAACGATGTACACTTTCAATTTCCTTTAATAAAAATTTTGGAATTCCTTCTGTGGCGAGTTCTTTCGCTGTTTTTTTGATTGCTTTTTTATAAATAAAAGCTGCTTTTTGCTCAGAATAGGCTTTTTCATAAACTTGATTAGCTACTTCTTCGCTATTTGAAGTGAGCCATTCTGCGCCTGTTTCTATCATTTTTTGAATGATAAAATCAATATTATTTGTAAGAAGACTAAGTAAAGAGCCATCAAATAATTCTCCTATTTTTTTCTCATCAGCAATTTCTGTCGAAATATGTTTATCAATAAATTCAAATACTTTTGCTTGTGTTTTGGTATTTTGAAGCTGTTGGACTAAATAATCAGATAATTTTATTTCTAAATTACGAGTTTGCTTTTTGCTGATATAACTCTGAATTGTTCTTTCAGTTGCTTTTTCTGCAAACTCTGAATTAAGCTGTTTTATTAAAAAATTGATTTGTTCATCACTATCAATTTTTTCAAAAAATGAATCCATTTCTAAGCTAATCCAGTTTTTGATTTTGTCATACAAAACTGTTCTTACAGATTGTGGCAGCGCATCGCCTAATGTTTCGTGGCTTTTTAAATAACTTTCAATTTGCTCAAAAGCCGTTTCTGAAACCAAACTAGAAAGTGAGTCATCTTGAATATATTTCAAAACTGTACTTTCAAAAGAAGAAGTATCAATGTCTTCTAAAGTAAATTTTTGGTAAGGCTGAATTCCTTTTTTGAGTAAAGAAGATAGTTTACTTTCTGAGCTTTCTTGATTTGTCGTATTTTCATCATTTTCTTTTGTGAAGTTTTCTACCAAATTCCAACCCAAACCAGCCCCTTTTTGAGCAATGAAAGCCTTATAATCTTCTGTATATTCATAAATTTTGGCATAATTATCAGACTGAATCCAATTTTTAGCACCGTTTAGAATTTTATCTTTATTTGTATCAAAGGAAGTTCTCAAACCTTCTTCATTCATCAATTTATTACCCACAAAATTTCCCATATTCTCAGCAAAACGACCTCTATTTTTGATGACAATCCCTGGAGTAAGAGGAACAGAAACAGTTTTTCCAGTCAGAGGAAAATATTTTTTTTCGTAAGGTTTAAAAATCATTTGTAGTGCAATCCAATTTGTACCCAAACCAGTTGCGCCATACGCAAGTGCAGGAACAGTATATTTCAATGCTAAATGATTAATTTCAGGCATTCCAGCCAAAGCACCACCAGCAATTCCACCCCAAAGTGCACCCAAAGCTGTAATTGGTTTGAGTTCTTTTCCCATAAATTTTTCTACCATCGTTCGGATAGTTTCAGGCGATTGTTGGCTCAAATTAAGCTGAACAACCTCTTCTATTCTCCCCTCAACAAGTGTATCCAAATTTTGAACTAAAAATTTGTGTAGCGTTTTGGATAAATCTTCCGAAATACTAGGAAACTGTTTTAAAGAAGTTAAATAATTTTTGACCTCATCATTTTCTACATTTTTCAGAAACTCTATAGTATATGAATCTGCTCTTTCGGTAAGTGCAATGGCTAACTCTTCGATTTGGTCTGCCGAAATAAGGCGACTAATTGGCTGCTCATTTACCCTTGCAGAAATATGTTTTGAAAGAAATTCAGCTATTTCGGTATGATGATTTTGAGATTTATTGACTGCCCACTTTTCAAAATTGATAGCTAGTTTTTTGCGCTGTTCGGCTGCAATAAGTTCATTTAAAGGTGTTTCAAGGGTTTTATCTAACCGTTTGTTTAATTCTTTAGTCAGACGTTCTGAAAATCTAGGATTAAAAATAAGAGTCTGAACAGAATCTTTTCTAAATTTATTCAGGTTAGCCAGTAAAAACGGAATTAGCTTTTCAATAGGAATAAATTCTCCAATTTCTTTTTCTAAAAATATTTTGGCGAGTGGCATTACATCCATACGATTGAGTGCATCACCTACATTTTTACGCAAAATTTTGGTCAGAGAAACAACTGTATTTTGGGTTTTGAGTCCAGATACAATTTCGCCTATACTTTTGCTTTCCAAATATTCGACGACTTGCTGCGTGAGTTCTTTCGAAACTTCTTGAGGATTACGACGGTAGGAGTCAATAATTCCAGTTACTTTTCCAATAATATCAGTCGATTGACTGATACTTCCCACAAAAACTTGAACCAACCAGTTTTTAAAACCCGATTCTACATTACTTGTAAAGGTTTGGTCAATCAAAATTTCTAATTCTCTTTGACGAGAATACAACCAACCAATTACTTTTACCAAAATGGCAGGAAATTGATGAGCAAAGAATTTTTCTAAAGTTGTTTTTGTGTTTTTATCTAGGAGTTCGAAAATCGTTTTTTCTTCTTTTTCTAATGTATTTATCAAGAAATCAGAAAAGACATCAATGATTTTTATTCCTTCTTCTGTTTCTAAAATGGCTTGCAAACGCTGCAAAATTTCTTTTACCAAATGCTGTGCTTTTTCTTCTCCTAAAATATCTAGTAAACGCTTTTTAGAAATTCGTTCAGCTAGATTGGTAACCAGTTCTTCAATTTCTAATTCTTCAAAAGTTTGATTGATAAGGTTTTCTATTGGTTTTTTGTGCTGTGCTTCTAATAAAAGATGTAAATCGGCAGTCAGAAAATGCAATTCATCTTTAATTGTTTTTTGTAAATCTTGATGAATAAAAGACGAAATAGATTCATTTCCAATCTCATCGGCAAAATCACGCACCAATTTTTCCAAACTTTTCCATTCTGAAACGCCAGCCATCAATTCGCTGACAATATTTTTACTTACACTTTGCCATTGCTCGTCCGAAATGGCATCACCTAAAGTCGTTTCTTTTGAAAGGTGAAGCAAAAATGGTTCTAAGGTTTGAGGCAAATTACTTTTTGCTTGTTCTCTAATTACGTTTGTTGTTTCCTTAAATTTAGGAATGTCTTGCAGCGTAAAATTTTCAGAAACAGAACTTGCTAGTTTGGTTTCTATATAGGTTTGAACTGTTTTTTGAAGTGCTTTTTTAAAGTCTTCATTTTCTACTTGTGGCAGCAGCGTTTTATGATTCAAAATATCACGTTCGACGAGTTTACTGATATTCAATACAAATTCGTGATGCGTTTTTAGGAAAATTCCTCCCAAACCAAAACGTTTTCTAAAAAGCATTTGAATTGCCAAATCATTTGTGATATATCCCACAAATGCGCCTGTGAGTGCTTTTGCTGCGTAAGTAAGTCCGACCATAAAAAGGTTATTGTATTTTGTGTCGTCGGTGGGGACACCGACAACGGCAATTTAGCTGTTTTTCTGAAAGTAAAAAAAAAATCTATTTAGTAAGAACGTAAAAAATAGATTTGTGTTTTTAAAATAATGTCATTGGTGGGGAGACCAACAACGGCTTAGACAAAAACTATTCAGTGAACTTATTCCAATATTTTGTAGCAATTTCTTTAAGATAATCTAAACTTATCTCATTTTTAGCTTCATCAAAGATACGAATCGAATTACAATCAAATTCTAGTGTGCCTCCTACATAATTTAGACTACTATCAAATTCATAATTACAATCACAAACCACTCTAATTATATTTTCTGATATTACTTCAGCATTCAATATTTCTAAACCTTTCTGAAATATCAATTCTGTATCCTTCCAAAATATTTCTTCTTGAGAATTTTTTAACCAAGGCATTAAAGAAATTGATTTTAACTGATTCAATTTAATCGAAAAGTATTCATGAGAAATATTTATATCCTTTGCTAAATATTGACAGTATATTTTTAAAACAAGATTGTCGTCTTCTATTTTATATTCTTCTATCATTCCATCATGAAGGACAGAAAAAACATCTGCCATATCTTGTTTTTGAGTCAGACTAAACGCACTATTAAATGAACATTTTGGTAAAAAGTTGTTCAGCATAGCTTGTATTCCAATTAATTTTATTCATCATTTTTTTAGTGCTAAGTTTAGTTTCATACATTTTAGCAGCATTTAGTATTATTTTTCTGACTAGTGCTAAATTATGAACTGAATTGTCTTTTCGGTTTCTTTTTTCGTCTTCTTTTAAAATAACGTCTAGTTGCCAATGTAATTTATTTTCTATTGCCCAATGCCCTCTAGCTAATTTATAGGCTTGTTTTGCACTCAAATTTTTAATACTTGAGATATAATAGCGTATATGTTCTCCTCGTAATGAGCTATTTGTAGTTAATTTTATTAAAGTTACTAAACCTAACCAATTAGCTAGATTTTCTATCCATTTACAGTTTGAACTTACCTCTACTTTATATTCTACTACTTGATTAGCACTTGCTGACCAATCTTGTGTCTCAAATATATCATCAGCCTTTTCTACTTTAAAAGTAAGCTCTGTTTGCTCTAAAAGATGTTTTTGGTTTCCTTTTAGGGCTAAAAAATAATCTCCTTCTTTCTCTATAATCTGTTGAGCAATCGCTTGTTGTGTTCCCATAGCATCTAAAGAAACAACATATCCTTTCAAATAAAGCATTCCTAAAAGAGCTGGAATAGCCGTAATTTCATTACTTTTTTCTTCTACTTGAACCTGTCCTAAACTCAAACCTAGTTCACTAGCAACAGCACTAACTAAATAAATCCCCGTTTTACTACCCCGAAGAGCTTTTCCATCCACACTAATTTGCTGATAAGGTAAACCTAAATCTTTAATGCAAGCTGAAATCCAATCCATAAAACAACTATTAAAAAAAGCACTATCTAAGTGTAAAAAAACTCTACGTATAGTATCATGGGAAGGAATTCCGTTAGGCAAACGTAGAAAATTTTGTAAAAATTCCTTTTTCTCAATACCAAAATCGGCTATTTCTTCATAACCATCTGCACCATGAAAAATAGCACATACACTTAAAAGCAAAATATCCTGCAAATTGTGCAAGTAATTTTTATTTTGCCTACGAAAATCAGGAACTTCTGATAAATAAGAGCTTAAACTGACCATAAAAGAGAAAAAATTAAAAGTGAGAACGAAAATTAACTCTTTTTTATTAATTTTATAGTGCGTTTAGTCTGGTTTTTGAGTAACCATATTATTTTTCTATGAAGATTTATTTTACCCAAAATTTACTCAAAAAAAAACTCTCTACATAATTTTTTGATTTTGTAGAGAGTTTTATAAAGGATAAGAATAGAATTGTTTTTTTATAAATTCCCGTTCCTCGTAGTCTTCCATCAACGAAAAAATAAAAAAAATAAATGTTGGGCGTTGTCTATTGACTACGACCTATCAGTTCAGCAAGTCTTAGACTTGCAAGTCAAGTAGGTATTTTTGTAATTACTTGACAACATAAATCTGAAGATTTATATAACTGATAGGTCTTAGTTACAAACTAAGCCCAACAACAGAGCAGGCAATTTTTGTAGATGGTTTTATTCTTGATAGATGACTTCACCACTTTCAGCCATGTACACGTACTCTCTCCATCTTCCATCTTGCCATTTTATTCCTTTTGTGTTTTTTTCAAGAAATGGAAATTTATAGAATACAACTGTCAGATAATCCTTTTCTTTTTCGTAATAGACCATTTTTACAAACTCTGTCAAATAAAGTTTAGAAGATATATTTTCAATACCTTCTACTTCTGAAATTATTTTGTTGAGTTCTTTTTCCCTACAAGAAACACAAACGGCATTTCTATTAAAGGGGTAAAGAGAATCATAGTTTATATTGTATCTACCAGTATATTTGTTTAATTCTTCACTTTGTATGGCTTTAGTATGTTTGAAACTACGAGCAATAGTCAAAATTTCATTCAATTCCTTTTTTCTATCTGCACCTTCCTTAATACAAGAAGACAAGAGCAATAGACTAGAGATAAAAAGCAATGAAAGTGTAAACGTTTTTTTTAGTGTCATTTCTACTAATTTGGTTCAAAATAAATGTAAATATACATAGATAAAAGCCATTAGCTGTGTTCCATGATTAGTAAGAAATAAATTTAGTTGATTCTAATAAAAAACAATCCGTATTTTTGCATTACAAAATTCTACATTCTGACTTCTAACTTCTAATTTTATTTATGATTGAGCTTTCTGTCATTATTCCTATCTATAACGAATCTCTCAATATTCATTTGCTTCATGAAAGACTTACCAATGTAGTTTGTCATTTGACAACAACGTATGAACTTATTTTTATAAATGATGGAAGTAAAGACAATTCTTTAGAACTGGTAAAAGAACTTTCTCTAACAGATAAAAATGTAAAATTCATTGATTTGAGCCGAAATTTTGGTCATCAGATTGCTGTTTCGGCAGGTTTGGATTATTGCAAGGGAGAAACGGTTGTTATTATTGATGCTGATTTGCAAGACCCACCAGAGCTTATCGAACCGATGTGGCAAAAGCTCAAAGAAGGTTATCAAGTTGTTTATGCCAAGCGAAGAGCAAGAGCAGGAGAAGGATATTTGAAAAAACTGACTGCCAAAACGTTTTATCGTCTGCTTTCCAAAATTACCTCTTTTCCTATTCCTGTCGATACAGGCGATTTTAGGATTATGGATAAAAGAGTGGTAGATGGACTTCGCCAGATGAAAGAAAATCATAAATTTTTGCGTGGACAAATTGCTTGGATTGGCTATAATCAAACGTATGTTGAATACGACAGAGCCGAACGAAATGCAGGAGTTACAGGATATTCATATAAAAAAATGATAAATCTAGCACTCAATGGAATTACAGCTTTTTCGAATGTTCCAATTAAATTTGTTACTATTTCTGGATTTGTAGTGTCTGCTATTGCCTTTTTGATGATAATTTATTCCTTTATTGCTAAATATTTTATTGTTACTGGTTATGCAAGTGGATGGTCTTCAATTATGGTTAGTATTATGTTTTTGGGTGGTGTGCAGCTTATTAGTTTGGGAATTATTGGTGAATATATAAGCAGGATTAATACAGATGTCAAGAATCGTCCTCTTTATTTTGTGGCAGAAACAAATGCAGAAAATGAAAGTAAGAGAATAAAAGAATAGGATTTTAGGATTTAATTTAAAATTAATTACTTAATCTATAACGAAATGCTTATTTTTGACAAAATTGTACAAATCTGTTTTGTCTTATGTTATCTGCTTTTATCCTCAATTTTAAAATGGAAGAATCAATAAATTATGTGTTATATGGAGGTGTTTTAGGTGTATTACTTATTGTAGTGATAATTTTGCTTGTGTTTTTTAAAAAAATCATGCTTTTTTTACTAACTAATTTTTCTGATAAAGCTGTCAAAACAACAGTTTTGGAAGTATTAGAAGGAGATACAATTATTGTAGAAATTCCTAAGGATAAAAATCAACCAAATAAAACCTCAAAATCTCTTTCTGTAAATGATGAAAATGAAACTAGCTGGACAGTTCGTTTGATTGGTGTCGATACGCCTGAAAGTCGTGCTTCCTTGTATATTGATGAATCTCCTTTTGGCAAAGAAGCCTTAGCTTACACAGAAGAAAGACTGAAAAAAAATAAAAATATAATTTTAGTTTTTGATGAGCAACTGTTTGATAAATTTGAAAAGCATTTGGCGTATATTTATTTTCCTTCTGGTGAATGTTTGAATGCGACACTTTTGAAAGAAGGTTATGGTTGGATAAGAAATCATGCTTTTGACATAAAATTTGGAAAGGAGTTTGAAAAACTACAAGAAAAGGCAAGAACAAAGCAAAAAGGAATTTGGAATATGTATGTTACCAAAGGAATTTTGAGAGAAGAATATAAAGCAACAGAACATTACAAAGAATACAAAAAAAGAGTAGAAGAAAACGAATAAATACTACTTTCCTCAACGACGGCAACGTCTCGTTGACGGTTAGAAAACGACATCAATCACTTCAAAAATCAATCTTATTTTAATGGAAATCATTACCCGTTATTTTCCAAATCTTACGGAAAAACAACTTGAGCAGTATGCAGCTTTACAAAATTTGTATGCTGAATGGAACGAAAAAATAAATGTTATTTCAAGAAAAGATGTAGAAAACCTTTATGAAAGACATGTTTTACATTCGATGAGTATCGGAAAAATTGTTGAATTTGACCCTAATGATAATGTTATTGATATCGGAACAGGTGGAGGTTTCCCAGGTATTCCTTTGGCTATTTTATTTCCAGAAACGCAATTTCATTTAATGGATTCTATCGGAAAAAAAATTAGAGTAGTAAATGAAGTAGCCAAAGAAATTGGTTTGGATAATGTAGTGGCAGAACAAATGCGAGTAGAAAAAGCAAAGAAAAACAACTATGATTTTGCTGTTACTCGTGCTGTCGCCCAAACTTCAAAACTCTATCATTGGATAAAACCTGCGCTGCGAAAAAATAAACCTTCTTTGGTAGAAAAAGATGAGTTCAAACACGGAATTTTGGCACTAAAAGGAGGAGATTTGAAAGAAGAATTAGCTGATTTTAAGCATTTTTTTAGATTATATAATTTGAGTGATTTGTTTGAAGAAGAATTTTTTGAGACCAAAAAAATACTTTATGTTCAGATTTAAGAAATAATTATGACAAACACACAAAGAAAATTTCTACGTTCTCTTGGGCAGAAAAAAGTAAGAAAAGCTGAAAATTGCTTTCTGATAGAAGGTGCAAAAATAACTACAGAAACACTTCAAGCCACAAATTCAGACTATAAAATAAAACAACTTTTTGCGACACAAGACTTTTTAGATAATTTAGAAAGTCAGAATATTTTGGATGACAAAGTAAATACTAATTTTGAAATTATTCTATCTACTTCAAAGCAGCTTAGTGAAGCAGGTTCTTTAAAATCAAATAATGCTGCGATTGCTGTGGTAGAAATTCCAACTTTAGAAACTCCCAAAAAACTAGAAAACGTAGCTTTACTTTTAGAAAATATCAATGACCCTGGTAATTTGGGAACAATTATCCGAATTGCAGATTGGTATGGAATAGAGGATATTTTTTGCTCCGAACAAACCGTTGATTTATACAATTCAAAAACGCTTTCTTCTACAATGGGGTCTTTTCTGCGTGTACGTGTGCATTATGGAAACGAATTTGAGTTTTTAAAACTAGCAGAAGGAAATACTTTTGGAGCTTTTTTAGATGGAAAAAATGTACATCAAACCAAATTTCCACAAGCTGGAATGTTAGTTATTGGAAGTGAATCACACGGAATATCAGAAAAACTAGGAAAAGAAATTATGAATAAAGTTACGATTCCTAGTTTTGCGAAAGACTTAGAAAATAATCAGAGCGCAGAATCTTTAAATGCTGCCATCGCTACAGCTATTATTTGTGATAATTGGAGGAGAAATTGATTTTTTTCTTATCCTTTCTGTGCTTTCTCAAAATTTTTAGGGTAATAGAAATTACTCCAAATGATGATATCCAATATAGAATAGAAAAAGTTATAAAGTTTACTTTTCTACTCTTTTGTTTTTCTTCTAATTCTTTGATTTTAATATATTTTTGGTGTTCAGTATAGTTGGCATATTGTCCACTACCATTTTGAACAAAATATATTTCAGTATTTTTTAAAGCCAAGCCTGCTTCGAATGCTTTGTAGAATGATAAAAGAGCTAAAACAAGCAATACAAAGGAACTTAGTTTGTCTTTGAGTATTCCATAAATAAAATTGAAAACTATGAAAATCAGTAAAAAAGGAAAGAAGAGTGTCCCCAAACTAAATAAATTCATTGATATATTTTTAAAGTTAAGAATTACAATGACAAGAGAAAGTTAATTTACCAACTACTTTGACCTTTCTTTTATTCCAAAAAGTTTCTACAATATCTACTTTCAAAGAGTTTCCAACTTTATAGTCATCAAGTTCTAAATGTAAATAAGGATAGAAAGGGATAGTTTTTCTTTTTTCCTCATGTTCTGTATTAAGTTTTATATAGGGTATTTGACCTCCGATAACTGCTAGGTTAAGTTTCTTATACGTTGGGTTTGAGCAATTATACATAGGAAACTCATCATAGAAAATATATTTTTTATCTAAACTTTCATGAACATACCAAGACAAGAAAATTCTTCTCTTTTGAAATTTACTTATTAAATGAAATTTATGATTTTCAATATCAAATTCTTTTGGTAAAGTATATCCATCTATTAGATTGATTTCAGCTACTTTGCACTTACCAAGATATGAATTAGTCTTTTTTGCCATATCCACAGAGTTTGCAAGAGATATGGTAGGTTTTTGAAATACTATTACCACTTGGTCAAAAAGAAGTAATAGTATTGTTAGACATAATGCCCCTTTTATACTACCTAATGATTGTATTGTTCTAGTTTCTAAACCTTTTGCTCTAGCTTTGAAAATTTCGGTTATTACTTCCACTAGATACATAAAGCCATCACTCTTACTACTCATAGTTTTGATAATTTATTGAATAAAAATTTGATTCTGTATTATTGATTATCATTTGTGATAATTGGAGGAAGAATTGAAATATTTAAGGCTCTTCATTTCTATTATCTTCAACAATATCAAAAGTAAAGTAATCGTTTCTCTTTTTATCTGATGAAATCAACTTAACTTTTTTACCCATTATGGAAAGTCTATTGAAGTTTTTTCTATTAAGCTGTTTGCTTTGTATTATAATTGTATCTCCCATAAGTTCGTATTCTCCGTAAGCATAGGAATGTTTTTCGTGATGACAGCAAGTTTCTCTCAATACACAATTTCCATCTGTTTTAAATTTAATTTGATGATGTTCATTTTCCACAACGAATAAATTTGTGACTTTCTTTTCGTCTGGAAGCCTTCCAAATATTGCTATAAAAAAAGCAAACAGCATAAGGCATAGATAAAAAAGACTACCAAATATTCCTTCATATGAGAAACGAAAATGAGATGTATGAAAACTGCAAGGAGGTAAAAACCCAAACCAACCCAATAAGGAGGTTTTAAGTTTCTTAAACATAGTTATAGGGAATTAAATGAATAAAAATTTGATTTTGTATTACTGGTTTGCTGTATTATCATTTTCTACAATTGGAGGAGAAACCAACTCTTGTTTATGTATATCCTTAAAAAGCAACATATCTTTTAAATTTTCTTCTCTTTCAGTTTCAAATCCACAAGTTTCTTCCCAATGTTTTGGGTTTCGGTATGTTCCGAAAAGCATATCCCACCAAACTATATCTCCGTAATTATATTTGTGTTTTTGATATTCGTGATGAATACGGTGCATTTCTGGACGTTGAAAAATATAACCAATCCATTGAGGTGTTTTGACGTTGGTATGATAAAAAAACTCGCCTAAAGCTGTACAGAGTGTATAAAATGCACCTGCTTCTACACTCAAGCCCAAAAAAGTAAAGACTAAAAGACTTCCAATAATAGAATTGATAGTCATTTCTAAAGGGTGTTTGTAGAAAGAAGTAATGACTTCTAAGCGTTGAGGACTGTGATGGATTTGATGAAAATGAAGCCACAAAAAGTCATATTCGTGTCTCCAACGATGCCACCAATAAAAAATAAAAGTTGCAATTACGTAAGCGATAATTCCTCCAAGCCAAGAAGGAACATGAGCAGAAAGTTCAAAAACAGAAGCCGAAGAAAGCCATTTTTCCCACGTATAGCCAGCCAAAACAACAATCAGAAGTTGAATAAAATTGACAGCCAAAACTCTAAATGTCCAAGTCGGTACTTTTGGGAGTTTCCATCCTGGAATGAGTCTTTCAAGAATAAAACAGAAAATAAAAACAGCAAAAATGATTAGTAGTGTCATAAGTGAAAAGAAGTTTGATGAATAATTGATTCGTAACTTCTTCAAAATTAGGACATTCATATCCCAATCCATTTGACATATATCAAAAAAGTATTTTCAATTCAAAAAATGTATAAAAGATTTCTCAGTCTGTTCGCTTATGCGCTGTTGGCATCGTCGCCACAGTTGCTGCTACGACTGCTTTCTAATTCTACTTAGTGTTTCTTGGCTCATTCCTAAATAAGAAGCCACATAACCGAGAGGGATTCGGTTGATAAGGTTTGGGTAGTTTTGTATAAAGTTTTCATAACGAGTTTTTGAATCAACCATTCTGAGGTTGGTTGCTCGTTCTGCCATTTGGATATAATACATTTCGGTTAGTTTTCTGCCTACGACATTCAAATCAAGATGTTGATTGTATAATTTTTGAAGTTTGGAGTGTGAAATAGAAAACAAATGACAATCTTCTATCGCTTCAATGGTTTCGAAACTAGGAGTTTGGGTAAGAAAACTATACACAGAAATAAACAATGTATTTTCTGGAAAAATCCAAGATGTGAGTTCTTTTTCATCTTTATAATAAAAAGCTCTGACTAATCCTTTTTCTAAAAAATAAAGATGTTTATTTGTATCGCCTTGTGACAAAATAATTTCTCCATTTTTATATTCTTTTGTTTGGATAGCATCTGATAAAGCTAGTTTTGTATCTTGGTGAAGAAGATAGAAAGAATCTAATAAATTGAAAAGAGGATTAAAATTTTCTTTCATAGTTTCAAAAAAAGTGATACAGTTTTTCATTAACACTTATAATTTACCATTCATCATTTTTTTGCTACCCATTATTTAATCTCCACGTTTCTAAAAAAGTACGTGTTTTACTAGGAAAATAAAGAAAACTAAACGGGAGACGATTACCATGTTTTGCTTTAAATTCTGATAAAGTGCTTCCACGAGGGGGAAAAATACAAATATCATAATTCCTTTTGAAGCTAAGAGCAAACTGCTCAAACTCGTATTGAGTCATTCCTTTGAAAAGTTTATCTTTTTCTATGCTCAATATTTTTCCTTGAGAGTTGGTAATAATATGAAAATAAAAACGATGGTTGCTGGCTTTATCTTGCTCACACAAATCATCATACCATTCTTTACTAAATGTTTCTATCAGACAAAGCTCTATTTTTTGATAGTTTTCTACAATACAATCTCTATCTTTTCTAGGAATGGAATTTAAAAATGCTTCATTCTTTCTGTTACTGAACTCTGAATAATAAAAATTGAATGAAGATAAAATAATACACAAAAGAGGAAGTAAAAAGAGTAAGTTTTTATCTTTCATAAAGTTAAATAATTGTGTGAATAGGATAGTTTTATGTTATAATCCACCAAAATCAAACCATAATTTTAAGAAGGCTTTAAAAGGTAAAAAAAGTGATATTATCAACACTCTATCAATATACTAAATTATCAGATTCTTTACTAAGACAAAAAAATATAATTTTGTTACATGAAAAAAGCCAAGACTTTTTTAAATCTTGGCTTTTAGTTATAACTCAAATTTGAGTAATCCAGCTATTATTAGTTTACATTTGAATTTACTTTCTTTTTTGCATCATTAGCTAAAGCTGTAGCTTTTTGTTTTCCTTCTTGAAATTTGGCTTTAGCTACTTCTGTATTTTTGTTGATAATGTCTTGAGCTTCATTAGCAAGTCTTTTGCCTTTTGCTTCTGCATTTGCTACTACTCTTTTTGTTTCTCCAGAAATACGCTCACGAGTTTCAGAGCCTTTTGCTGGGGCAAGTAAAATACCAACTGTTGCACCAATGGCTGCACCTGCTACAAATAACAGAACACCAGTGGCTGCTGCATTTGAGCCATCATCGTTAGTTGTTGTTTCTGCATACTTTTCTTTTTGATTACTGTAGAATGCTTTGATTCCACCGTAGGCTGCAAGAGCTAAAGGAACAAATTTTTCTACACTATCAGATAAAGTTTCTTTTGCGTATTCTGCTTTATTTCTAGCAAAATCTTGTGCATCATGAGCAAAATGTTTTGCATCACTTTTTAGTGCATCAAAATCAATATTATTAACTCTATCTTGAACTTTGCTTTTAGCGTCTTTAATGTTTTCTTGGAATTTCATAGGAATTATTTGTAAAAATTATAGTTTAAAAAAATGAAGCAATAAAAAAACGGCTTTCTTGTAAAAGCCATTGCTTGTATAATAAACGATAATTCTTTAAAAAGGTTTGATAAAATCAAAAATAGTTGTCTGATTTTTTTAAAATTCTAAGCTGTTTTTCTAAGTTTATAAAGTTGTTTTTTTATGTAAAAAATCAAAAATAGGTTTGACAAAACGGTCAATATCTCCTGCACCAAGTGTCAAAAGAATTTCTATTTCTTCGTTATTAATTTTAGCTTCAATATAGCTAAGTAGTTTATTGTCAGGTAGTAATGTTTTGTTTTTAGCTTTGGTTTGTTGCAAAATAATATCTGACGTAATTCCTTCTATTGGTAATTCTCTTGCTGGATAAATATTAAGTAAAATAAGTTCGTCTTTTTCATTTTCTAAACTCAAACTTTCTGCAAAACCCTCTTGAAAATCTCTTGTTCTTGAAAACAAATGAGGTTGAAAAATAGCTGTTATTTTCTTATTTGGATATAAGTGTTTGATAGAAGAAAGTAAAGCCGAAATTTCGGTTGGATGATGTGCATAATCATCAATGTAGGTAATTTTTTTGCTTCTAAAAACATACTCAAAACGCCTTTTTACACCTTTGAAACTAGCTACTGCATTTCTAATTTTATTATCTGAAATATTCAGCTTTCTAGCAACTGCAATCGCTGCACACATATTTTCCACATTATGAAACCCTGGCATGAAAAGTTGTAGATTTTCTATTCTTTCATTTTTTAGAGTATCTATAAAGTCAAAACGACACGAATCTTTTTGAAGCTCATCCAAACGAATATTTGTAGCATAAATTTGTACTGTATTATCAGTGTTTTGAAGCGAACTATAATTTATCAATTCTATATTTTCATTTTCTGCAATAGAATCCTTGACCGAATCAGCAATATTATTTTGAGAAAACAAAAGACCATCTTCTTTTATCTGACTGACAAAATCACCAAATGATTTTTCAAGTTCCTTTTTTTCTCCATAAATATCCAAATGGTCTGCATCTGTCGAAGTAACTACGGCAATCGTTGGATGTAAATGCAAAAACGAACGGTCAAATTCATCAGCTTCCACAACTGCCCAAACTTCATCTGTATTATTTATATCATTGACTACCAAATTTGAATTAAAGTTAGCCGAAATTCCACCCAAAAAAGCAGTACAATTTATCCCTCCTTCTTTCAAAAGATGTGCTACCATTGTCGAAGTGGTTGTTTTTCCATGTGTTCCTGCTACGGCAACTGTTTTTAAAGAATGTGTAAGAAGTCCCAAAACAGCAGCACGTTTGAGAATTGTATAGCCATTTCGTTGAAAAAATAAGAGTTCAGAATGTGAAGAAGGAACTGCAGGAGTAATAACTATGAGCGTTTCGTTTGGAAATTCTCTTATTTCTGATGGAATTTTGTCGACATTATCTTCAAAATGAATATTGATGCCTTCATTTTCTAGGTTTTGAGTGAGAGGCGTTTTGGTTTTGTCGTATCCTGCGACTATTTTTTGATTATGAGCAAACCAACGAGCAATCGCACTCATTCCAATTCCACCAACTCCGATGAAATAAACGTATTTTATATTTTCTAATTGTATGTTTGGAGAGTTCATTATTTCTATTATTTATTAGGCTATTTTTTATACAAAAAACGATAAGAATTTTTAGATTAGCAAGTGGAATGGTTATCTATCTTGGAAATACTAATGCAAATCATGGCAAACTATGATAGACTACTTTATTGAGTAATGCAACGTTTTGAGAAAAAGCAACATCTAAAAAGTCAAATACAATTTTTTATGTTACTCAAAAACTACCAAATTATGAAAACTACTTACTTTATCACTCTTCTATTTTTCTTTTTCTCATTCTGTTCTTTTGCAAGTGAAAGCGATTCTAAAAACTCAACTCAAAAAACAATTAATACAAAACAAAAGCTTTCCAAAAAATCAAAAGCTATGACAATAAAAAAACAGAAAAAACTCAATTTCAAAGAACGAGTAGCCTTAAAATTTATCAAAAGAAAAATCAAAAAAGCACAGAAAAAACAGGCAAAAAATAAAAAGTCTATTAAAGAAGATGGAGATGGAGTTGTCATTGTTACCTTAATATCGATTTTCCTTATTCTAGGAGGACTTATAGGAGGAATTATTGCGCTTGCTTTTGGAGAAACTCTGCTTGGAGTTTTATTACTTGTTGGAGGTTTGATTTTTGTTCCTCTCATTTTAGCTCTCATTCTGTTAGGTTTGATTTTTAATACAGACGTGTCTCTGTGCTAAATTAAAAAAAACTATGAAATCAAAAATTATATCGTCTTGCTTACTTTTTTCTATCTTGTTTTTTACTTCATTTGTAAGTGAGAATAATTCAGTAACTTCTTTTGAAAAAGAAACTTCAAAAGTTAAAGTTGTTTCTAACAAAAACAATTTATCCCAGACTAAAAAACAAAAACTAAATTTTAAAGAAAGGTTAGCCTTAAAACTTATCAAAAGAAAAATCAAAAAAGCACAGAAAAAACAGGCAAAAAATATAAAATCTACAAAAGCTGATGGAGATGGAATTGTAGTTTCTATTTTACTTTCGGTTTTACTTATTTTGGGAGGACTTATAGGAGGTATTGTTGCGCTGGCTTTAGGAGAAACTTTACTTGGTATTTTACTGCTTGTAGGAGGTTTGATTTTTGTTCCTCTCATTTTAGTTATTATCTTGTTGGCTATTCTTTTACCTGCACAGGTAGTGATGTGTTAAGTTCTTATTTTCAATTCTAATTTTTGAATTTATCAAAACTCCCTTTTTCTCCGTCATAATTCCTACCTACAATCGTGCAAATTTGATTGTAGCTACTTTAGATTCTATTTTTAATCAAGTTTTTGATTCAGAACTAGAAGACAAAACTATTTCGTATGAAGTAATCGTAGTAGATGACGGAAGTACAGACAATACAAAAGAAGTTATCGAAAAAACTTTTTTAGATGAAAATTCTACTAAATTTGAAAGCCATTTAAGATACTTTCAAAAAGAAAATGAAGAGCGTTCGGCAGCACGAAATTTTGGTATTTCGGAGGCAAAAGGAGATTATATTCTTTTCTTTGATTCTGATGACTTTATGCAATCGCATCATTTACAGACGCTTTATAGAGCCATTAAAGAAAATCCAAAAGTACAGTTTTTATCTACAAAGTTTGAGTTTGAAGCAGAAGTAAATAACGGTAGAAATAAAGAGAAAAAAATATTTCCTTCTCACATTTCGCATCTCAAAGAAGGTTTTTATGATTATAAATTGATTTTAGAAGGTTCTTATTTTGGTACGTTGGTTTGTTTTGATAGAAAATTAATTGAAACTAAAGAAGGCTTAAAACCATTTCCAACCGAATTTAATATCTGTGAAGATTGGATTTTTTTGTTTCGTAATCTGTATGCTCATAATATTCCAATTTATGTAATCGATAAAACGACAATTACAGTAAATGACCACCCCAATCGTTCGATGGCAGATAATCAAAAGGTAATTTCAGCGAGATTAGAAGCGACTACTTTTTTAAAAAATGAATTATCCCTTTCAGATGCTGAACTGATTATTTTAAAAGGTCACTCCTATCAGTTTTGTGCTGTTCATTCCTATATCGATAAAAACAGAAAACAAGCCTTTGATTTTTGGAAAAAAATGGTTTCTTATTTAGGTTATAATAAAAATACAATTATTTTGGGAGTGAAAATTTTAATAGGGAAATCGTTTATTGAGAAATTGAAGTAACCTTTAAACCTATAAGGTTTTCAAAAACCTTATAGGTTTGGTTAAAATACGTATCTTTCAGATTATTTTTATAACCTTTACTTACTTTAGGAAAAGGCGTGCCTTTTCCCTACTTTTTCTAATATGATACTTGAACTTGCCGACTGGCTCATCATCGTTTCTTTTCTACTTCTTACTTTAGGAATCGGAATTTACTACACCAAAAAAGCAAGTGGCTCAACCGAAGATTTTTTTCTCGGTGGTCGTAATCTTCCTTGGTGGGTGGCTGGTACTTCGATGGTGGCTACTACTTTTGCAGCCGATACACCTCTTTTGGTAACTGAACTGGTTGTAAAAAATGGAATTAGTGGAAACTGGCTTTGGTGGAACGGACTAATTGGAGGAATGCTCACTACTTTTCTTTTTGCAAAATTATGGCGAAAAGCAAAAGTTATTACTGATTTAGAATTTATAGAATTGCGCTATTCTGGAAAAGCTGCTGAGTTTTTGCGTGGTTTTCGTGCCGTTTATTTAGGGCTTTTTTTTAATGCTGTTATTATTGCGTGGGTAAATTTTGCCTTAGCTGCCCTTTTGCATGTATTTTTTGATATTCCAGAAGAACAGACCATTTTTTATGTTGCTGCTGCAATGGTTATTGTAGTTATTTATTCTAGTCTTTCGGGTCTTTTGGGTGTTGCTATTACGGATGTTTTGCAGTTTGTTTTGGCAATGACAGGGTGTATTGTTCTTACTTATTTGGTTTTGGATAGTCCAAAAATTGGTGGTATGGCAGGTTTGGTAGAAAAATTACCAGCAAATACACTTAATTTTTTCCCTCAAATTGGTGGCGAAAGTGGTAATGGATTACTACAAAATAGTGTTCAGATGCTTACTATTAGTTTGGCTACTTTTTTTGCTTATGTTGGGATTCAATGGTGGGCAAGTTGGTATCCAGGGGCAGAACCAGGGGGAGGTGGATATGTGGTGCAGCGCATGATGTCTGCCAAAGATGAAGAACATGCTTTTAAAGCAACATTGTTTTTTCAATTAGCTCATTATGGTTTGCGTCCTTGGGTTTGGATTTTGGTGGCACTTTCGGCTATTATTTTATATCCAAATCCTGCTGAAGGAAAAGAAGGTTTAGGTTATGTAATGGCAATGAAAGAGTTTTTGCCTGCTGGCTGGCGTGGGCTTTTATTGGTTGCTTTTTTTGCTGCTTATATGAGTACGATTTCTACACAATTAAACTGGGGAGCAAGTTATGTAATCAATGATTTGTATCAGCGTTTTTACAAACCAAAGGCAAGTTCGAAAGAATTGGTAACAGCTTCAAGAATTGCTACACTTGTAATTATGCTTGTCGGACTTTTTGCCACTACACAAGTAACTTCGCTAAAAGATGCCTTTGAATTTTTGATAGAAGCAGGAGCAGGACTAGGAGCAGTTTTGATTTTGCGTTGGTATTGGTGGAGAATAAATGTTTTTAGTGAACTTGCTGCTACGATTGCGCCAATGATTGGAATTCTTTTGAATAGAACTGTTTTACATTTAGAATCTCCTTATTCCTTATTTTTTATTTTAGGATTTACGACAGTTAGTTGGGTGTTGATTACATTTTTGACAAAACCTACTGACGAGCAAACCTTACAAAAATTTTATGAGCGAGTTCGCCCTCAAGGAAGCTGGAAACCAATTCGTATTTCATTGAATCTTCCGAAACCAAAAAATCAGTTACCATATATGATTGCAGCTTGGTTTGTCGGAATTGCTTTAGGATATAGCTTTTTGTTTGGAATTGGATATGCTATTTTTTCTAAATGGACACTTTTTGGAATTTCTCTTGTGATTTTTGTAGGAAGTATTTTGGCTATAAATTGGCTTGTCAAAAAAATTGCAGAAGAATAAGACAATTTTATCTAAAATTTGTTATCTTCGAAATAGTGTAGTGTACCTTTTATAGGTGCAAATACGTACCGTATATTTTCGTGTTCGTATATTTTTGCAAAAATGACTAAAAAGAAGACAGAAAAATGATAAGCTCTATTCCTATTACCCTTCCAGTTTTAGAAGATTCAGAACGGTTAGAATACGAACAGATAGACTGGCATAATTACCGAAAATTACTCTCTATGTTTGAAAAAGATAGAAGTATTTTTGTTATGAATGATTATAAAACAATAGACCAATTAGAAGAGTATATAGATTATCAACTTAATTTTGCTCAATATTCTTTCAAAAGAGGTGCAGCAGATTGGTTTTATAAAAGCAAGAAAACAGGCGAGTATATTGGTGTTTTTAATCTTTATGATTTGAGTAAAGAAAAGCTAAATGACAATCACAAACGCTGTACAATAGGTTTTGCCACAACCGAAAAACACCGAGAACAATATTATACGTTGGAAGCTATCGAAACATTTAAAGAAGCTATTTTTACTCAATTAGACAAAAATAATATTCTTTCTTATACTACAAAAGAAAATATTGCAACCATAGAATTGCTTCAACGAGCAGGTTTTCAGAAAAGTGAAGGAGATTATATCCATAAAGAATATGTTTATTATGAGCTTTTTAGATAAAAAATAACTTTCAATCTTCATTTGCAGAATTTTGTTCTTCTTCTATTTTATTTGGTGTTTCTTTTTTCAATAAATCTCTAATTTCTGTCAAAAGTAAAATATCTTGAGGTGTTGGTGTCTCTGTGTTTTCTGTGTCTTCAGATTTCTTTTTGAGTGAATTAAAGGCTTTTACGACTGTGAAAATACAAAGAGCAATTATCAAAAATTGGATTATGATATTGATAAAATTACCATAATTGATACTTACAGCTTCTTCAATTACTTTTCCTGCTTTATCTAAAACAGCATCTTTGAGTACAAATTTTAGATTAGCAAAATCAATTCCTCCTGTCAAAACTCCAATAGGAGGCATAATAATATCATTTACAAGAGAAGTAACAATTTTACCAAAAGCACCTCCAATAATTACACCGACAGCCAAATCAATGACATTTCCTTTGACTGAAAAATCTTTAAATTCTTTTATAAAACCCATTTTTTATTAATAATTAATAAACACGAAATTCTGTTTCTTGTACAGAAAAACCAAAAATGGATTGAATAGTTTTTAGATTCAAAAATATTTTTTTGCTTTTAGATAATGTCTGTTTTAAAATAAAAAAAGACTTTCTACATTGCTGTAAAAAGTCTTTTTTTTATATTTTGAGGTTCTCTGACAATTTTTGCACTTTGTTCTAATTATGAGATATTTGAATGTTATTCATTTTGTTATATCTAGTGATTTTTATTTGTAGGGAAAAGGCACGCCTTTTCCTAAAATAGCCGTTTATAGTTTAATTTGGAGTATAAAATTTCCTACTGGGTAGGAAAAGACGTGTCTTTTCCCTACAATTCTCAAAATATCAAATGATAGACGAAAATGAGTAGGTGCAAAAATTGTCAAAGAACCTATTTTGATTCTTTTAAAGAGAAAAATTATTCTCCTCCACCTCTACGTGAACGGCTGCTTCCACCTCCACTGCGTCCTCCTCCAGATTTGCTTCTAGAGTTTCCACCAGAACTACGAGTAGAACTTCCACTTCTGTTATTCGAACGAGTGTTTGAACTTCCACTTGTGCTTGTGTTATTTCTGCGATTTTGGTTTGTATTGGTACGAGTGTTTGTTCTTGTGTTTCCACCTGTATTGGTGTTGCTTCCTCCTTGAGTGCTGTAATTATTTCTGTTGTTACGGTCACTTCTTGTATTCTGACCATTAGCACTTCCTCCAAGAGTTCCTCCTGTGCGATTGTTGTTATTGTCTATCTTTGTAGGAATTATTACTCCTCCACCTCTACGTTGGCGTGCTGCTGTAACGCTTTGGCTACGTGTATCTCCTCTATATTCTCTGTCACAAGCATTCCATACATTGTTGTTCCAGTTATTGTTTCTCCAACCATTATTCCAAGAGTTTCCATAGCCATAATAACCATTTCCCCAGCCTCTACTCCAATAAGGGTCATTCCAACGATTCCAGTTATTTCCATATCCATACGACCAGCCAGAGTTCCAGCCATAACGAGAAGACCAACCTACTGACCAACCCGAATTCCAACCGTTATTCCAGTTATTTCCCCAGCCATTATTAAAACCTCCTCTGTTCCAGTTGTTATTATAACCACCACCACAAGGATTAGAATAGCCACAAGGATTTGTAACAATTACATTACCACAAGGATTTGCTCCACACGGATTGTTGAATTGATTAAACTGTCCACAATCATTACAATTTTGTTGCTGGTAAGGTGTGTATGTGGGTGTAAAAGTAGAAGTTTGTGCTTCTTGAGCATCTAATTTTGCTCTTATTTCGGCTTGTTGTGCATATTCTGCTTCTGCTCTTGCACGAGCTTCATCAGCACGTTGTTGAGCTAGAGCTGCTTCTTTTTCTTTTTTATTAGATAAGGCTACACGGTCTTTTTTCGAACCATAAACATCATCATAATCATAATCTTGAGCTACAGCATTTGAAGAAAAGAGAACAAATGCTACCAAAATGCCTATGATAGAAGATATAGGTAAGGGAGGTGAACCGATAATCGAACCAATGATTTGGTGCGACTTTGTTTTATTTTTGCTTGTATTTTTCATAATATTATAGGTATAGTTTGAATGTATTTGATATTTAGTAATATACTAATTGTTGGCTTAATTTATTTGAAAAAGCTGCCATTAAGGACTAATTTCTGATTTTTAGGTAACCTTTCTGCTTAATTAACTCAAAAATGATGCTTCTGTTACTTATTAGATGCAAAAGTTTGGCAATACGTTGCATCAAGGGTAAAATTTTTTGTTAAAATCTGACAAATAAGTCTAGTAAAATTAAACCTTTAGGATTTTGCTAGATAATTGTACCTACAAATACTTTCAAATTTCTATCTTTGTAAATCGTTAGAAATAGCCAATAAACACAAAAACTAAAACAAAACTGATTTATGAGTAATCAAGATATAAAATTAGACATTCTTGCCCTTGCTGCCCATCCAGACGATGTAGAACTTAGCTGTTCGGGAACACTTTTAGCAGCAGCAGCAAAAGGAAAAAAAATAGGAATTGTAGATTTTACACGAGGCGAATTAGGTTCAAGAGGAAGCGCAGAAATTCGTGATGTAGAGGCTCAAAACTCTGGAAAAATATTAGGACTTGATATACGAGAAAATTTAGCTTTTAGAGATGGCTTTTTTTATGATGACAACGAACATAGAATGAAAGTAATTCAAGCTATCCGACGATTCAGACCAGAAATGGTTTTGATAAATGCACCTTCAGACCGACACCCTGACCACGGAAAAGGCGCAGAACTCTCAAAAACATCATGCTTTTTGAGTGGACTTATCAAAATAGAAACTGAATGGGAAGGCAAAAAGCAAGAACATTGGCGACCAAAACATGTCTATCATTATATTCAAAGTAATATGCTTGTTCCTGATTTTGTGGTGGATGTAACTCCGTTTTGGGAACAAAAAATGAAATCTGTTATGGCTTTTGAATCTCAATTTCATAATCCAAATTATCAGTCTGATGAAGAAGAAACCTTTATTTCTTCGCCTCGTTTTGTTCAGTTTTTAGAAGCACGAGCAAAAGAATTTGGACAAGCCATTCAAGTAAATTATGGAGAAGGATTTATCAAAACAGCACAACTTGGAGTAAAAGATATTACAGATTTGATTTGAACCTTTTATAAAATATCTTTGTCTTATTAAGTTAGACCCTAAGGGTTTCCAAAAAATCTTTAGGGTCTTTGTTTTTATTAATTTTGTCCTCTTCATTTTTGGTGTTTTAGCGTAGCGACATCAACAATAAAATTTTTCAATGATGAAAAACTACCTTTTCTACTTCAAAAAACATATTCGCTTATCTTCACCAATCATTCTAGGGCAAATTACGACAGTCTTGATTGCGCTTTCAGATACAATAATGGTGGGGAATTATGATACGGTTGCGCTTGCTTCGGCAGCTTTTGCAAATAGTGCCATTTTTACTTTTGCTACTTTCGGAATTGGTCTCACTTATGGTTTGAAACCTCCTGTGGCAAATGCTTATGCAGCTCAAAACTTCCCCCTTTGTGCCAAATATTTACAAAATGGAATGGTACTTTATGCCCTTATAAGTACGCTCATGTGGCTCGGTTTTGAGATGGCAATTCCATTTTTGGATTATCTTGATCAACCTCCTGCAGTTGTTGTTTTGGCAATTCCATATTATCGTTTGGTGGCTCTTTCTATTATTCCTTGGTTTTTATTTTTGGCGTTACAGCAGTTTTCAGAGGCTCTAACAAAGACAAAAGTACCGATGAGTGTTAATATTTTATCTTGTGTAGTCAATATTATTCTTAATTATTTACTCATTTTTGGCAAGTTTGGTTTTCCCGAATTAGGACTTGTTGGTGCAGGAATAGCTACTCTTGTATCTCGTATTTTGATGTTAGTTGTAATGTTAGTTATCTTTTTTGGGTTGCCATTTTTTAGACAGTTTATTGATTTTACATTTTCTTTTTCAGTCTTTTCGAAAGAAATTTTTAAGAAATTACTCAATATTGGAGTTCCTATTGGTATGCAAATGGTTTTTGAAAGTGGTGCGTTTGGTGTCGCTGCAATTATGACAGGTTGGATTAGCAAAGAAGCTTTAGCTGCACATCAAATTGCCCTAAATATTGCCTTTACTACTTTTATGGTGGCTGTTGGTCTTTCACAAGGAACTACTGTTGCGATAGCTAATTTAGTAGGAAAAAATAATCTTTCAGAAATCAAAATCACAGGTAGAAGTGCCGTTTATTTGATTGTGGTGTTTATGGCTGCAATGGCAGGATTGATATTTTTATTCAAAGGACAAATACCACTTTGGTACATCAATGAAGCCGAACCAAATGCAGCACAAATTATCCAAATAACCATGCAACTCCTTATTATTGTAGCTGTTTTTCAGATGACAGATGGGATACAAGTGGTTTCTGCAGGAAACCTTAGAGGTTTAGAAGATATTAAAGTTCCGACAGCGATTAGTCTTTTTGCATATTGGATAATCGGAATTGGTGGTGGATATATTTTAGCTTTCCCTTTAGAAATGGGAGTTACTGGTATTTGGTGGGGCTTGTGTTTGGGTTTGATAACATCTTCAATTTTGCTTACTTGGCGTTTTGAGAGAAAGAAATTTTGAGATAATAATTTTTAGTATTGAAGCTGTTTTAATTTACAGAAATTACCCTCTATCTAATTTTAACTGACAAAAAAATGAAATTTATATTATTATTTTTTATTTTTCTTTACTTATCTATTTTTTCACTATTTGCTCAAGTTGATAGTTTAAAATTGATTTTAGAAAATGATTATATTCAAGACACTACTAAAATAGATGTTTGGAATCAGCTTAGCGAAAAATTGCAATATACTGATGTCGCACAGGCTATGGTTTATGGAAAAAATGCTCTTCAGTTAGCAAAAAAAATAGAAAATACACGACGTATTATGCTATGTAATAATAGTTTAGGGATTATGTATGCTATACAAGGTGATTATCAAGAAGCATTACAATACCTTCTAAATGCAGAACAACTTGCTTATCAACTCCAAGAGTATGATAATCTTGCTCATATTTATAGTAATATTGCAGGTATTTATGCGAGAGAACAAGAATATTCAAAAGCTTTAAGCGTAGCAGAAAAAGCGTTAAAAATAGATATTAAACAGAATAATATATCTAATATAACAACTTCTTATGGTAATATTTCACGCCTCTATAAATATCTAAAAGATTACTCTAAAGCATTAGAGTTTCAAGATAAATATTTAGAAATGCTAAAGCAAAATAATCAATTTACGCCCAAGACACTCTGTTATGCTTTTCAAAATATAGGAGATATATATCGTTTACAAGGTAAATATGATGAAAGTCTAGAATGGTTTGAGAAGGCAAAAAAGAACTGTCAAGAAACAGATAATGTCATTAATGTAACAATTATAGGACTTAATCAAACACAAGTTTATGTAGAACAGAAAGAATATGAAAAAGCTATCACTAATGCTTCCAAAATACTTGATTCTTTAGAAAAACACCCTTCTTTATTAGAGTTAGAAATGGCATATCAAGTCTTAGCTCAAGCTCATGAAGAAAGTGGAAATGAGAAAAAAGCTATTTTTTATCATAAAAAATATGCACAAACAAGAGATTCTTTATTCAATCAAGAAAAAGAAAAAACGATACAAGAAATGCAGGTGCGTTTTCAGACCAAACTCAAAGAACAAGACATACAAAATCTAACAGAAGAAAATAACTATCAAAAACAACTTACTTTTAGAGCCTACTGGGCAATTACGGGGCTTATTGCAGCTATTTTATTACTTATTGCATTAGGTATTTCTTATAATAAAAGAAACAAACTAAAAGAAAAATTAGCAAAAAATGAAATTGAGCTTTTAGAACAACAAAAACAAAAAGGCATTACTGAACAAGCAAAACTAAAGGCAGAACAAAAATTATTAGAACAAGAGCAAAAACGAATTTTGGTAGAGTTAGACCACAAACAAAGAGAACTAAGTTCGACAACAATGTATATTTATCAGAAAAATGAATTATTAGAAAACTTAAAAAATAAATTAGAAAAGCTAGAATCACAGTTACAAACAGAAGCTAAAAAAGAAGTAAAAAGCATAAGAAAAAGCCTACAAAGTAGCCAAAATATGGATGAAGACTGGGACAGGTTTAAACTTCACTTTGATGAGGTACATCCCAATTTTTTTAGTTGGATTGCTAAAAAATATTCCTCCCTTACACAGAATGACTCTAAACTTTGTGCATATATCAAAATGGGTTTGAGTAATAAAGAAATTGCCAGTCTTCTCAACGTAAATCCAAGAAGTATTCAAGTAGCAAAATATCGTTTGAAGAAAAAAATGAATCTTGAAACAGAAGACGATTTAACCAAAATTATTCAAGAAATAGCCTAATAAAAATCTTCTAAAACCTTGCTGTATCCTTTTTGTAGTGTCAAAAACGCACTTTTTTATGTAGTGTAGTGCTTTTGTAGTGCCTTGAAGTTAGCCTTTGAATCCTCTATGAACGTACTTTGTGATATCAATGTCCGACAAGCCTAAAGTTTATTTAGTTGGACAATTTTTGAATCATCAAATTTATATTCTTATGTACACATCAAAGTTTTATTCCATCGCCTTACTTCTTCTTTTCTGTATAAGTGCTTGTAGTCCCTCAGCAGAAAACGAACAAAAAAAGTGGAAACATAACACAGCTAATGTCAATGATTTAATGAAAGCATTTCCCACTTTTGCTAGTCTCTTAGAAGGAGATTTGAAGGAAGCACAAACCAAGTGGAGTGAAGCCGAAAAAATATCAGAAGCAGAACAAAAAGCTCAAAAAATGAGCGAAGCTAACGATATTATTTTTGGAGATTATATTTCTCAACTCTATTCAGCTAAAAGTAGAATGGAAAAAGTAGAAGAGAAAAAGCAAAAAATACATTCCAAAAATCTTAGCAGTACGAAGGCAGAACAAGCTGAAGATGCTATCAAAAGTGCGAATGAAAAAGTAGCTAAAGCAAAGACAATTTTGTCTCAAAAAGTAGCTACCAAAACCGAAGCGCAAGAAGTAGTCAAAGAAGCAAATGCCGAACTGATTGCTGCCGTAGCTGCATTAGATAGGGCGCTTAAAAAGAAGAAAAAACGTAAGAAAAAATCTTAATCTTTTGTTTACTCTTTAATTTCAAAACTAAAAATTTTCATGAAAATGACCCTATTTCTAAGACACAGTTTTTTTGTGTTGGTGTGTTTCCTTTGTTTACATACAATTTCACATGCACAGACTTCTAAGAGAATTTCAGTTGCTCTGCAAACAGAAAGTATTTCGCCTCCTATTATTCGCACCTTCCCTCTTCATTTAGGAGGAGAGGTAGGGCTTCTATTAAAGCAAACTGAAAAAACAAAATCTTTCAGAGAGTGGAATGCTTTTTTAGGTTTTTATCATCACAAGAGAGTTCAAAATGCTTTTTATTTAAGAGGAGATTATACACATCGTCTCAAAATCAAGTCTTCTTTTACTTTTGATATGATTGGAGGGCTTGGCTACATGCATACCTTTTATCCAAGTGAAGTCTATGAATTAAATTCTTCAACAGGAGAATTCGAAGAAATCACACAGACAGGAAAGGCTAGAGCCATTGCACAAGTAGGAATAGGTTTTTCATATATCAAGAACCCTAAAATTCAACCTTTTTTTAGAGTAGAAAGTGGTATCGAAACACCTTTTGCCAATGGGATTCCTTTTATTCTTCATTCTTTTATCAAAATAGGTACTCACATTAAACTTTAATATTCTAATGAAAAAAATAATTTATTTTATAGCACTAACACTCTTAATATTTTTAAGTAGTTGTGAAAAAAATGAAGTCTTGCCTCCAGAAACATACTCTTGTCAATTTGATTTTCAAGATTCTAGTTCTTTACATATAAAGGCTGCCAAATATCAACAAATATTAGATGAAGGTAGAAAAAATGGAATCATTGGAGCTTCTCTTCTTGTAAAAGATAAAGATGGAGTTTGGGTAGGTGCAAGTGGAAAAGCTGATATTGCATCAAAAGTAGATGTAATGCCTTGCAATCGTTTTTTGATAGCCAGTATTAGCAAAACTTTTACAGCAACAGCCATATTTGCGTATGTAGATAAGGGGATTTTGAGCATAGAAGACCCTGTCAGTAAATGGATAGATGAAGATATTATTTCCAAATTAGAAAATGCAGATAAAGCATCTATCAAACATTTATTAAACCATACAAGTGGACTTGCCGACTACTTTAGTACACAATATGAGTTAGATAGAATCAATACAATTCATAATAATTGGAAACAAGAAGACATACTAAAATATGCTTATAACAAACCTGCTACTAATGCAGTAGGCGAAACGTATTATTATGCTAATTCTAATTATCTTTTATTAGGAATGATACTTGAAAAAGCATCAGGCTTGAAACTAGAGCAAGTTTATGAGCAAGAAATCTTTACTCCTCTAAATCTGACAAGTGCTTATTATGATACTGATAACCCTTTACCAAAAGACGTAGTAAAAGGCTATGTAGATTTTTATGGCGATGGAAAGTATGTAGAAAGTGAGTTTTTGTATAAAGATGAACTCAATACAGCAGATGGCGGTATTGCTATAAATGCTTATGACTTAGGTGTTTTCTTTGAAGGTTTGATGAAAGGTAATTTAATTTCGACTGAATCTTTAGAACAGATGACCAACTGGGCAAACCTACCTAGTGATTGGGTAGATGAAGACTTTGGGCATTTTCAAAATGGTTTGGGTTTAGAGTACAACCGTACCCCTTACGGCAATTCCGTAGGGCATACAGGAGGTATAGATGGATTTCTTAGTATTGCTCAATATTTCCCAGAAGAAGATGTTACTTTTATTCTTTTGGTAAATAGTGGTTCGTATGAAAATGCAGAACGATTATTTATTTATAATGAAACCTTAAAAGCCATTTTTGAATAGTTTTATAAACCCTAAGACAGTGTTTAACAAGTTTTGCATTATTTTTTTGTGTTCAACTCTAAGTAGTTGAACACAAAAAATAAACATTAAATAACTTTTATTACACGGTGCAAAATATTTTTTGATATATTTTCTTTCATTTTTTACTAAAAAAATACTTTATGAAAAAGCTACTTTTTATTACGTTGATACTTCTAACTTCTTGTACGACTACGGTACAAACAATAAAATCAGGTACTAGAAACACCAATACTCCAGAAGACTTTGGTTTTAGTTCTGATGTATTTGTCCAAATGATACAGACAATAAAAAAGGAAAAGTTAAATGTAAATAGTATTTTGATTACTAAAGATGGACAAACTGTCTTGAATGCTAATTTTTATCCTCAAAAACCTAGTTATCTACATGATGTTGCTTCGGTAAGCAAAAGTATTACCTCTCTCATGATAGGTGTTGCAATAGATGAAGGACATATCCAAAGTGAAAAGCAAAATATAGTAGATTTTTTTCCAAAAGATGCTCATTTATTTGAAAATATATCTGCAAAACAGATTACTATAGAACAGCTTTTAACCATGTCTTCAAGCATTTGCTCAGATTTCAGACAGGGAGAAACGCTAAGAGAAAAAATGAAAACCAAAGATGAACCACTTAAAGAAGCACTCGCAAATTTGAGTAGCTCACAGAATGAGAAGTTCGTTTATTGTTCTGTTGGCGTACAAATACTTTCAATGATTATATCAAAAGCAACAGGAATGACACTGGAAGAATATACTATTAAAAAGTTATTCAAACCTTTAAACATAACTGATTATAGATTTGCAACAGACCAAAATGGAGATACAAATGCTTCTGGAGATATATTTCTGACAGCAGAATCGCTCAATAAAATAGGAGTATTAATTTTAAATGAAGGAAAATATAATGGAAAGCAAGTTATTTCTAAAGATTGGATACAAAAATCTACATCTCCTCAAATAAAATTAAGTCAAGAAGAATTGTATGGTTTTTTGTGGTGGTTGAGAGAAGATTTGGGAGGACTTATAGAAGGACAGGGAAGAGGAGGACAACGCCTTATTATCCTACCAAAGAAAAAATTGGTAGTAGTTATGTTTGGAACAGGGTTTTCTAATGATAAAGTAGGAGGGTACATAGCCAAGGCTTTAAAATCAGATACCAAAATACCAAACAATCCAAAAGGGTATACGTCTTTAAAAGAAGAACTCAAAAGTATTCAAAAACCATATAATTTACTTACTCCCAAACCTATTCCTGCACTAGCTAACGAGGTGTATGGAAAGAAATATATTTTTCAAAAAAACGAAGCTGGACTTACTCATTTTATATTGAACAGTAAAGAAAATGCACTAAATCAATTTACTATCGCTTTAAAGACAGATAATGGGAAAATTGAAACAAGAGAAATTCCTCTAGCCATAGATGGAACATATAAAGTATCAAAAGCTACTCGTTTTCAGACCTTTATGGCAGCACGTGCATTATGGACAGATGAAAAGTCTATTTTTATAGATTACAATGAGTTTTCGAATGCACATAAATATAATATCAACATACGTTTTGATGAAAATAAGGCTATTTTCTCTATCCAAGATGAGGCAGACTATGGCGAACCCACAACCATATCAGCTAAAAGAGAAACCCTCAATTAATCATTGACACATCGAAGAAGTAGAATGGGCAAAGACTTATTCCACACATGATACTGTTTTGTTAGATAACACTCAAAAAATCAATCCTAATCAAATTATCTATTCGTGCTACTTTTCAAAAACAAACAAATAATTTTTACAAAAAACAAAAAATATGAAAACGACATTCACACTTATTGCATTTTTTATTTTGAGCCTTTCATTTGCCCAAAATGACACCAAAAAAACAGACTCTACCTCTCACATTTCTGTCAAAGACTTAACTTTTATGATAGGAACTTGGGAAGGAGAGGGTTGGATTATGAAAAGTAAAACAAAACAAGAGTTTATACAAAAAGAAACCATACGCCCTAGTCTTGATAGTACCATCTTAATTATAGATGGGTTAGGACATGATAAAAAAGATACTACAAAAATTATTCATGAAGCATTTGGTGTAATTTCTCTTAATGCTGAATCAAAATTGATAGAAATGCTTTCCTTCTCTAAAGCCAATGGAAAAATGGAAACACCCATCCTATTTTTAGGGGAAGGCAAATTACAGTGGTCTTTTAAAGATGAGAGAGGAGGAACTATCAGATTTTCCGAAGATTTTTCCGAAGATGGGCTATGGGTAGAAAAAGGTGAATATTCTTTTGATGGGAAAAACTGGTTTAATTTTTTTGAAATGAAACTCAACCGAGTGGAATAAAAAATGATAATGGGGGGACAGAATTATAAATCTACCTATCAATCTAGCAATATTTTAGTAAAAAGAGGAACAGAATGGAAGGCTGTGCTTTCACACGTTTCTGGGATAAAAAATAACTTATAAAATTATGCTCAAATATTTTTTCTTAATCACTTTTTATTTGTTTTTACAAGTTCATACATACGGACAAGAAGCAAATAACACTCAAAAAAAATCAGCCCTTTTGTTAGGAATGTATCACTTTGATAATCCAAATAGAGATACATATAATATGAAAGTGGATGATTATCTCTCAGTAAAAAGACAAAATCAAATACAAGAAGTAGCCGATAGTTTAGAAAACTACAAACCTACTAAAATTATGGTTGAAGCTCTTCCTTCCCAACAAGCTACTTTAGACAGTTTGTATGAGCTTTATTTACAAGACAAAATTACTTTGGATGATATAAAAAATGGAAAAAATGAAATATATCAACTTGGTTTTAGACTTGGTAAAAAACTGGGAGGAATACCTATTAAGGCTATTGATCATAATGGAAATTGGTTAGCTCCCTATGCTGATTTTATTGCTGATACATTATCTTTAGAATATTATCAAAAAGATTATGCTGAAAAAGCTGCTCAAAATAAAAAACAACAAGAGGCATTTTTATTAAATACTGTAAGGCAGAATTTGATATATCTCAATCAGTGGGAACAGATTTTAGAAAATCATACCTATTATAACAATATTGCTGTTCAAGTAAAAGATACAGCTACTATTATGTTTGGTTATCAAGAACAAGAACAAGAAATTGAGGGTGTGCCTTATTTGATGCGTTCTTTTGATTTTAATAATATCGGAGTCGAACTTGTCACAGAATGGTATAAACGTAATTTGTTTATTTATAGAAATATTTTGGAAAATACGGAAGAAAATGAACAAGTACTTATCATTTTTGGAAGTGGACATATTCGTTACTTGCAACAAATGCTAGAAGATAATACTGAGTTTGAAGTAGTAGATGTAAACCAATTTTTGAAGTAGAAAGACATGAAGATATTTTTAGCAACATTCAGAGGTAAAAAAAAGGACATCATGAGAGTCTTACTTCAAACTATTATATTTCTACTATTTAGTAGTAGTCTTTCGTTCGGACAAAATGACTCTAAAAACTATTCAGTAGGAATAAAGGCAGGTATTGATTTTATCAAAAATAAAGATTTGGCTGCTTCCCCTTTAGTCTATTCTGGTTTTGGATTGCCTGTTGGTTTTTCTTTTTCTCGTCAAAGCTCAAAGACATTTCATTATTTGGAAAGTAATCTTATTCTTCCTGCTATTACAAATAATTACCCGATTACATCAGATGTTAATACTTCTTTAGAAAACTGGACAAAAGTAGATTTTAATTATCATTTTTTATATCACTTAAATAAATACCAAACCCCAAAAACTAAATTTTATGTAGGAACATCTCTACAAACAACATATTTTGAAAGAAATTATGACTTCTTAGATGGACAAAACTGGGAGTTTCTTTCTTCACTCAATGTCAAGGCAATGACACAATTTAATTTATTTCCTAATCAAGAATTAAGGCTTCAAATAGCTTTACCTCTTTTGGCTTTCATTCATCGAAAAACAGAAATTACATTAGATGAAAATTTATTGGAAGATTTTTATGAAGGAAATTTTTTACTAAAATATGGAAAATTCAAACCTGTTTTTTCAGAATGGCAGAGTATCAACTGGAATATTTCTAATCGTTTCAAATTAAATAAAAAAATAATTCTGTCTGTGGAAGCAAATACAAATTACTATCAAATAAGCTTTCCTAGACAAGTCAAAAACCGAAGTACAACTATATTATGTGGAATAGAATATCAATTTTAAAGGTTTTTCGTGGTTTTATGTGGGTTTTATTTGGCTCACTAGGTTTGATAAGTTGTATTGATTCTGCACCATCACCGACAGATAAAAAGGCTGTTTTTGATGAGCTTTGGCAAAGTGTAGAGCTTTATGCTGCTAATTTGGACAATCGTGGTGTAAACTGGGATAGTATCTATACAATTTATTCTTCTCAAGTAAATAATTCAATTACAGATGAGGAGTTTTTTGAAGTGTGTAAACAAACACTTTTTTCTATTCAAGACCCACATATCACACTTATTTCTCCTTCAAAAGAATTTTATACTTTAGATAATTTGGGCTATGAATCAAACATAGATTTACAAACCACTCAAACGCTTTATCTTTCTAATTTGATAACGGATTCTAATCAAATTTTTTCGGCAGATATAAAAAATAGAGAAAACATTGCTTATCTCTATATTTCTAATTTTAAAGGAGATAAAAACAGTAATTTACCTACCATTTTTGGAAAATACATAGAAAGTATTTCAGAAAAAGACGGCTTAATCATTGATTTGAGAGGAAATGATGGTGGAAATGCTATCATTGCAGGAAAATTACTTGGTATGCTTACTTCTGAAAGCCAAATTTGGCATATCACACAAAACAAAATCTCTGAAACAGAGCTAGATGAGCCTTATACGTGGTATATTGAGCCTAATGAAAAAACAAACTTTTTAAAGCCTGTGGTTGTCTTGACAAGTCGTTTTAGTATTAGTGCTGCTGAACGCTTTGTAATGGGAGCAAGAAATTTGAATCAAGTTTGGGTGGTTGGAGATACTACGGCTGGCTCGCAGGGTTCTGTAATGGGAAGAGAAATGCTCAATGGTTGGAAATATACGCTTACTTTTGAAAAATGCTTTGACAAAGATGGAATTAATTATGATGGCATGGGGATTCCTCCAGATATTTATGTAACACAAAATGACTTTGTAGGTGATGAGATTTTAGAAAGAGCTTTAGAGCTATTTTGAAAAACTATAAAATATCTCCGATTTTTGCGTTTATATTAAACCTTTTTACTTTTCCAGTATCTAAAGTAAAAATAATTCAAGCACAACTAATTTACTTACTCAATGCAAAAATTAACAATTAAAGTTTCTATCGTCTTATTGCTTTTATTTTCTTTAGGGATTTATTCTTGTAAAGAAAAAGAAACGGTCAGTCCAAACTCTCAAAATACAGTATTAAATCTCCCTGATGAGCCATTCAATTATTCAAATATTGATTTTCCTGCTCATTTCTCAGCTCCAGATTTACATGGAGGTCCTCAAAATTCGATATTAAATAGTGATAATACACCAACTACAAATCAAATTACTGATGCAGGTGCAACACTCGGAAGGGTTTTGTTTTATGATAAAAATTTAAGTAAAAATGGTAGAGTGTCGTGTGCCTCATGTCATGTACAAGATAAAGGATTTTCAGACCCACGAGTTTTGAGTAAAGGTTTTGAGGGAGGAAATACTCGTAGGCATTCGATGGGACTTACAAATGCTCGTTTTTATGGAAAAGGAACTTTTTTTTGGGATGAGAGAGCAGCTACTTTAGAAGAACAGGTTTTACTTCCTATCCAAGATGAGGTGGAAATGGGACTTACTTTGGATACACTTATTGCAAGAATTGAAGATGCTGATTACTATGAGCCACTTTTTGAAGATGCTTTTGGTGATAAAACAGTAACGACAGATAGAATTTCGAAATCATTAGCACAGTTTGTTAGAAGTTTGGTCAGTTATGAGAGCAAATACGATATTGGAAGAGCTGGTGTAAATAGAGCGACAGAGCCTTTTAGTAACTTTACGGAAGAAGAAAATTTAGGTAAAATGTTGTTTTTAGATGCTTTTCCTTTGCGTGGTTTGGGTTGTACTACGTGCCACGGAACAGAAGCATTTATTACGCCTCAAAAATCAACAAACAATGGTTTGGATGCCGAATCGACAACAGATTTAGGAGTATATGAATCAACAGGAAGACCACAAGATATTGGAACTTTCAAAACTCCTTCGTTAAGAAATGTTGCGTTGCGTGCGCCTTACATGCACGATGGACGTTTTGCTACTTTGGCAGAGGTTATCGAACATTATAATTCGGGAGTACAAGCACATCCAAACTTAGAAATAATTTTAAAAGACCCAGAAGGAAACCCAAGAAGAATGAATCTTTCACAAGAAGAAAAAGATGCATTAGTAGCCTTTTTGAAAACACTAACAGATGAGAAATTTGTAGAAGATGAAAAGTTTAGTAATCCTTTTAGATAGAGAATAGAAATAAATATAATAAAACGCAAAGCACAATTATTGTTTGACTAATTGTGCTTTTTTGCTACTTCAATTTTACAATAATCGTTGTTTATTTACTTCAAAATGACTTCGTTTTTTAGCCATTCTGATTGTCCAAATGATAGAAATTAGGATTGTCATAATTCTAAAGATATTGCTATCTATTCCTCCAAGCGCATTGTTATTCGTTATTTCAAAAATCCCCCAATACAAATTCATTAATAAATGGAGGAAAATAACTAACCATAAATTGTAATTCCATTCAGTAAAAAGCCACGCAAACCAAATTCCACCAACCGAAGTAACTGCCATTACGCCCAATGTATCTAATACATCATTGCCTTGCCAAAGATGTCCAATTCCAAAAACAAAAGCACTTACAAAAGCAGCAGGAATAAACCCCCATTCCAAACGACGAAATAAAAGCCCAAACAAAAAAGCACGAAATACCAGTTCTTCACTAAAAGCAGGTAAAACAGAACTAGATAAGGCTTTGAGAAAAGTAAAGTTTTGAGGTAAGAAATTACCTATCAAAAAATAGCCTACAAGCATAGGAAGTGTACACAAAAAAGCAATTTCAATTCCTTTCAAAAATCCGTTGTTCAATCCAATTTCGGTAGTCAGCTTTTTCCTAAACCAAACCAAACAGACAATCAAAATAATTCCAATTTCCCAACCATAAACATAGAGTAATTTTTGCCATAATTCATCTAAGTTTTGGCTAGAAAATCCAGTTAGTTTTTCAATCCAACTTCTAACATAATTAGCTATCAAAAAAATCAAAATGATAAAAAACGCTTCTTTCTGAAAATAACGAGATTGTGATTTCATCTTTTTTAAAATTAGAATTTGATTTTTGTAATTTAATTTAACAAAGAATATTTTACACTAAAATAAGATTTTTTGATAAAAAACACACTTTTTTTCTGCTGTCTATCTATTGTCTATATGTCTTTTTTGTTAATTATGATTAAAAATTCTTTATTACATTATTATTTTTAAAAATAGAATCTATATGCCACGTTACTTTACAATCAAATTTTTGAACTTATGGACAGACGAAATTTTTTAAAACAATCTGCTTTAGTTTCTCTAGGTGGATTACTTTTACCTTCTACTTTTTTATCTTCTTGTAGTAAGGATACGCTTTTTGAAGAAACAGATTATGATGGAAAAGTTACCATTATTGGCGCAGGTGCAGCAGGTCTTTATGCAGCTTATGTTTTAAAGTCAAAAGGAATTGATTTTGAGATTTTGGAGGCAAGTAACAAATACGGTGGACGTGTCGGAAAGCTAGATACATTTGCTAATTTTCCAATTGATTTGGGAGCGCAATGGATGCACGGAACAAATACTATTTTAGGAGATATTGCTCTTAAATCAAAAACAAAAATTACGGTTGATGAATCCGAAGCTGTTTTTTGGTTTCAGAATCAGCTTGTAGAATCTTTGCCAAAAGATATTTCTATTTTTAGTGGCGAAGATTTGCCTGATGTTTCTTATCAAGAATATGCCTCTCAAAAAGGCTTTGGAGAAGAATACAAATATATTGTAGAAAATATTGCAGGTGACCAAGGAGCAGCAGCAGCAAGACTTTCAGCCAAATACAATGGTATTGATGAAGAAAAACTCAATTCGGGCGATGATGATTTGAAGTTTGAAGAAACCTTTTTTGATTTTATTGATAGAGAAATTGCTGTTCATGTAAAAGACAAAATTCAGTTGAATACTATTGTCAAAAAAATAGATTATTCTTCTGATAAAATTTCTATTACAGATAGCAATAATAGCGTTTATACGACTGATAAAGTAATTATTACCGTTCCTATTACCATTTTACAAGACGGAGATATTGAGTTTTCTCCTGTTTTACCGAGCGCACAAACGGCAGCTTTTAATAAAATTGGAATGGATGCAGGAATGAAAGTATTTATGAAATTTAGTTCAAGATTTTACGAACAAAATATCATCGGAGGAGAAGTTTGTGCAGCTTATGCAGATGATAGCGTAGGAAAATCTGCTAATGACAACGTGCTTTTAGGGTTTGTAATGGGCATACAAGCCGAAGAACTTACAGCTTTAGGAAGTGATGAAGCGATTGTAAATGCACTTTTAGCAGAACTAGACACGATGTATGAAGGACAAGCAACAGCAAGTTTTATAGATTCTCACGTCGAAAACTGGACAACCAATCCGTTTGTAAAAGGTGCATATTCGTACAGCAGCGTAGGCATAGGCGATGCAAGAAAAGAAGCAGCCAAACCAGTAAACGATAAATTATTTTTTGCAGGAGAGGCGATGGCAGCAACAGGTTATCAATCGGTACAAGGTGCAGTCGAAACGGGTTATAGAGAAGTAATCAATCTTTTAAATACGGTCAAAAAATAATATTTCTCTAATCCTCGTTGACGGCAACGCCTCAACGACGGTTTATTTTATTCTACTTTTAAATCTTTTTCTAACCGTCAACGAGGCTTTGCCGTCGTTGAGGTAAAAATAATTATATGAAAAATAAATTCGTTTTTTCCTGTTTATCAATCTTCTTGATTGCTTTTTGCCTTACTTTTCTAGCCCAAAAATCAATGGCTCAACAGCTTCGTTTTGGTGTAAGTTATACCTATTTGTATTCCAAATTATTGAATCAAAATATTCAAACCTATAACTTTAGTCGTCCTTTTTTGGAGAAAAAACAGCCTTTACTTACTCACGGTTTTGGTTTTTCTTTATCTTATCTTTTTGGCTCGTCTTCTGATTTTTCTCACGGTATAGGTTTGTCTTATTCTCGTTTTGGAAGTAGCGCAGAAAATGATGGACTTAATTCTAGTTTTAATCAAAGTTTTGCCAAATTAGGTTATATTTTTCACTATCAACAAAATGAAAGTCCTTTTTATATAGAGTTACAACTGTCTGGTATTGGTGGAATGTTGGGAAGACAAATTAATGATGAAGCTTTTGAGTTTGATGGAGAAATGGCACGAGTTTATGGAATTGGAGGACATATAGGGCTAAGAACAGGCTACGAATTTGCGCTTAGTGATAAATTATTTTTATCTCCTTTTGTAGATGTCGGCTATGCCCCTTATTTTTATTCGCCAAATACAGAAAGCATTTTGAACCAAACAACAGAACTTATTAGTGAAGAAGAACCTTCTCTTGTGAATGCTTCTTTTGGGATTATTTTGCGTAGATAATTTTCTATTTTACCTCGTTGACGGTAAAGCCTCAACGACGGTTTAATTGTAACTGAAAGTCTATTTTTAGTCTTTCAGTTTTTTATTATTTAACAATAACTAAAAGATTAGTTGTAAAGTTTGTTTCTTTAGTTTTAATATCGTAGGTTTGTATCAACTAAAGAATTAGTTGTTTTTAAAGCGACTCAGTTTTTTAAAAAATATTTCTCAATTTTTAATCTTTATTCCCCTCTGCCGTTGTTGGTGTCCTTACCAATGACATAAAATTACCCACTATGCAAGAACTCACAAAAGCCGAAGAAAAAATTATGCAACTCCTTTGGGATGCAGAAAAAGCATTTGTAAAAGAATTAATAGAAAAAATTGAAGGCAAAAAGCCAAGTTATACTACCGTTTCGACAATTATCAGAATATTAGAAACCAAAAAGTTTGTCGGACATAAAGCCTACGGAAATACACATCAGTATTTTCCATTAGTAAGCCGAGAAGAGTATGCAAAATTTGCGACTAGAAGCGTTTTGGATAGATATTTTGATGGTTCATTCAAAAAGCTAGTTTCCTTTTTTGCCAAAAAAGAAGAAATAGATATTGACGAGCTAGACGACATTATGAAAATGATGGAAAAAGAAGAAGAGAGAAAAGACAACAAAAAATAATTGAAAAACAAATTATCAGACACTTCAAAGTGTCTGATAATTTAGTGAAACAAAAAAACACTGAATTTAACTAATAATTTATCACTAATCACTGTTTACATGAAACTACTATTTTTTGATTATCTATTGCAATGTAGTTTGTTTTTGGTTCTGCTTTATATTCCTTATTTTCTGTTCTTGAAAAATGAAACCTTCTTTGGTTTGAATAGAAAATACTTGGTTTTGGCATTGCTACTGACGTTGATTTTACCTTTTTTTCCACTTAATATTTCAAACATTTCTAAATTTTTAGGATTGTTTTTTCAAAATCCAGAAGCTGTAACTGTTCCAGAAATTGATATTTTTTTAGCGTATGGAGATGCAATAAATAATGCAACAACAGAAACCACGACAAGTATTTTTTCTGAACCTTTTACGTGGGTTTTTCTGATTTATACTTTGGGAGTTTTGGTAATTTTTATTAGAATTTTATTAGGCTTATCAATGATTTTGAAACTGTATTTTACAGGAAAAAGAAGCAAAAAACAACATTTTACACTCATAGAAACGACATCAGAAACCGAACCTTTTTCTTTCTTTAATTGGGTTTTTATTTCTGCCACTAATGATTTCTCAGAGTCAGAGCAAAATGAAATTATTGCTCACGAAAAAGCACATGTCAGACAAAAACACGCATTAGATTTGCTTTTGATTGAGTTTTTGGGACTTCTTTTGTGGTTCAATCCTCTTATTTATTTCTACAAAAAAGCATTGAGAGATACACATGAGTATCTTGCTGATAAAGAAACGATTACTCATTTTTCTGATAAAAAGCAGTATCTCAATCTTCTAATCAACCAACATTTTATAGGTAGAAACCTGCCTTTTGTTACCAAGTTTCATCAGTATTCATTACTTAAAAAACGTGTAACTATGATTACTAAATCGCCTTCTCGCCAAATCGCAAAGCTCAAAATTATGCTTGCCGTTCCTGCTCTTTTCTTGTGTGTCTTTATGACCAGTTGTTTGAAAGAATATGTTGATATTTCGGAGCGTTCAGAAGTTTCTAATAATGATTTTGCAGGTTCTTTTCCAAAAGAATATACCACAAAAAAGTCGTATCAAATTCGTAAATCAACTACTTTAGATATAAATATAGAAGAGGATAAAAATTATGTAATTCGTCTTTTTCCTGCTGATAATTATGAAGGAGTTGAAATGAAATTGATTGATGAAAAAGGTAAAGAATTTGGACGTAATCATTATGCTGAAGAAGAAGAGTACTATGATAGAGATTTATCGTTTAGTACTACTTCTGGAAAATATAAATTAGAAATAACATTACCAGAAGATAAAAAGAATATTTCTGTAGTAATTGCTTCTCGTGAGCTAACAGAAGACGAAAAACCTAAAATAGATGCAGAAGGATTTACAAGAGTAAAAGTCTATGACCTCAAGAAAAATAAAGAAGAATACACATGTGTTTTTTCTGCTGGAACAAGCTATAAACTTACTTTTGCAGAGGGAAATATGAAAGCTCAATTAGTAAATGAAGATAAAGACAAAGTACTCTTCGATTTCACTTCTACTTCAAATGAAAAGACTAAAGTGTTTACGATTTCAGAAACGGCAATCTATTATTTTAATATGGAAAAAGAAGGAACAGAAACTAAAAATGTTGAAATTGCTTTCAAACGATAAATTAAAAGTTTGTGTCCAAAAAACACAAGTTATTTAAGGGGAATGAAAAAAGTGTGAACAATTTTGTTTACACTTTTTTGTAATTGTATCTTTGCAAAACAAAAACTAGAAAAAATACATCTATGCTCATCGCCAAAAACATAGTCAAAAAATACGGTTCATTGGAAGTCTTGCAAGGAATTGATTTATCGATTGCCAAAAAAGAAGTAGTAGCAATTACAGGTTCTTCGGGAGCAGGAAAATCTACACTTTTGCATATTTTGGGAACGCTAGATGCCCCAGATGGAGGCGAAATAATCATCAATGGAGTAGAAATTCAGAAACTAAAATCGAATAAATTAGCTACTTTCAGAAATCAAGAAATCGGATTTATTTTTCAATTTCATAATTTACTACCCGAGTTTTCAGCTTTAGAAAATGTCTGTATGCCTGCTTTTATTGGTAAAAAATCTGTCAAAGAAGCTGAAAAAAAAGCTGCTGAACTCTTAGACCGTTTCGGAATTTTGGATAGAAAAGACCACAAACCTTCTGAGCTTTCAGGAGGTGAACAGCAGCGTGTAGCCGTCGCAAGAGCATTGATAAATTCCCCAGCCTTAGTTTTTGCAGACGAACCTAGTGGAAACCTTGATAGTAAAAATGCAGATGAACTGCACAAACTTTTTTTTACATTAAGAGAAGAATTTAGCCAAACGTTCGTTATTGTTACACATAACCCTGAACTGGCAAAAATGGCAGATAGAGAAATAGTTTTGCAAAAAGGATTAGTTGTTGCATAACTCTAATTACGAATTTTATTTTTTGTAAACGATTTTTTTTGTAATTTGTAATTGTATATATTTAATGCAAACGAAGGTGTAATGTTTAATTTACACTATTTCTAATCTGTAATTGAATTTACCATAATCCGTAATTTTTAATTCGTAATTGAATAAAATGATAAGCAACTCAAGAAGAGAAGAACCAAGCATTTCGATACTAGAATTTGAACGTTTGATGGCAGAAGGAGAAACTTTTTTCTTTGAAATCGATACGTATGAATTTCTTTTAGAACATTATCGCAAGACAGGAAATATCGAAAGGTTATTTTCAGTGTGTGATATTGCACGTTCTCAACATCCTTTTTCAGTCAATTTTATTGTCGAAGAAGCACGAGCGCATCTTATCAATAATGATTTTGATAAGGCTCAATCTACCATCGAAGAAGCCGAAGCATTACAGCCTTCAGAAATTGAGGTGCAGGTAACAAAAGCATGGATTTTTCAAGAATGCTTTAAATTTGATGAAGCTGCCAAGATTTATCATAAAATATTGCCTTTTACAGATGAAAAAGACGAAGTTTTGTATCAAATAGCAAGTTGCTATCAAGCCAAAAACGACCTCAAAAAAGCTATTGAGTTTTATAAAGAAACTTTACTCCAAAATAAAGGACATAAAGAGGCTTTATACGAATTAGCTTTCTGTTATGATGAATTAGATGATTTAGAAGGAAGTATTGTTTTTTATAAGCAATTCATCGATAACGATCCTTATTCTGCTGAAGCGTGGTATAATTTAGCTCTTATTCAAACTCGTTTGTCTCTTTATAGAGATGCTATTGTGTCGTATGATTATGCTTCACTTATTGAAGAGGGCTTTTCTTCTGCTTTTTTTAATAAAGGAAATTGCCACATGAATTTAGGGCAATATGGAGAAGCATTAGATTGTTTTATCGAAACCTCAAAATTAGAACGTCCAACAGCCGAACTATACACACATATTGGAGCTGCTTATCAAAAACTAGATAGATTTGCCGAAGCTCTCAATTTTTATAGAAAAGCCTTAGAGCTTGACCAAGAGTACGAAATGGCTGCTTTTGGTGTGGCTGAGTGCATGGAAGAGCAAGAACGCTGGAAAGAAGCCGTACATTTTTATCAGAAATCACTTCGAAATAACAAAAATTTTGGACGTGCATGGTTTGGAAAAGGTCGTTGTGAGTACCAACTCGGAAATATGATTTCGTGCATGGAAGCCTATGACCATGCTTCACGCCTAATGAGTGAAAATATAGATGTTTGGTTAGAATGGTCACATGTTTATTACAAAGAAGAGTGGTTTGAAAAAGCCATTGCGATTGCAGAAGAAGCACTAGAAATTATTCCAGATTCTGCTGAACTATTGTATCGTTATGTTGCCTATTTGATGGGAGGAGGAAAATATAAAGCTGCTGTTATGGCTCTTGAAAATGCTATTTTGATAGCACCAGAAGATAAAAATTATATTTTAGAATTTTTTACTGACTTGAATACTCAAAAAGCAATCTATCAAATAATTGAGCAATTAGAAAATTAATTTTCTTCTAGGAAAAATATAAAAACATAGGGAGGGATTCATCAAATCCCTTTTCTTTTTCGAAAGAATAAAAACACATTGGCAATCCTTGATAAAATATGTATTTTTGTGAAAAAGAATTTTTGCAAAATAATTTCTTTTTAATTGAACAGGGTTTTAACCCTGTTTTGTTGTAGTAGTTCACAGCCTTTGTTGGTATTTTAGCGTAGCGACACCAACAAACACACTAGCAAAATAAAATCCACATCATTTTATCCATTTTTTCTATGAAATTCGGAGTTATTGTTTTCCCAGGTTCAAATTGCGACCACGACGTATATTCTGTTCTTAAAGATACTTTCAAACAAGAAACTGTCAAACTTTGGCACAAAAGTACCGACCTTGAAGGTTGTGATTTTATTGTTGTTCCAGGAGGATTTTCGTATGGAGATTATTTGCGTTCGGGTGCGATTGCCCGTTTTTCACCTATCATGAATGAAGTGATAAAACACGCTGAAAATGGAGGGTATGTTTTAGGAATTTGTAATGGTTTCCAGATTCTGACAGAAGCACATTTATTACCAGGAGCATTATTACGCAACAATAATCAGAAATTTAACTGTAAAAATGTATTCCTTCAAGCTACTTCTCAAAATAGTTTGATTACTCAAAATACAGATCCAGCAAAAGCCTATAAAATTCCGATTGCTCATGCAGAAGGACGTTATTATGCATCTGATAAAGACTTAAATAGCTTGATTGCTAATGACCAAATTTTATTTCGTTATTGTGATGGGGATGCTAGAGTTACCGATGATAGTTGTCCGAATGGTTCGGCAATGAATATTGCAGGTATTTGCAATAAAGAAAGAAATGTTTTTGGAATGATGCCTCATCCAGAACGTGCAGCCGATGCTATCTTGGGAAATACAGATGGAAGAGTAATTTTTGAATCTATTTTACAGCTTGTTGGGCAAGTTTAATACTACTATAAAATGTCTAAAAAATTACCTCAAGTTTATACAGAAATCACGATAAATGCTTCTAAAGAAAAGATTTGGAATGCACTTTTAGATTTTCAAAAATATCCTTCTTGGAATACTTTTATCAAAAAAATAGAAGGAAGTTCGACTGTAGGTGGGAAAGTAGAAGCCAAAATGTTTCCTCCTGCAGGTTTACCAATTACTTTTGATGGTACAATTTGTCGAAATATTCCTCATAAAACACTTGCTTGGAATGGCTACATGGTTGCTCAATGGTTTTTTGCTCCCACACATATTTTTGAGATAGAAGAAAAATCTGAAAGTGAAGTTCTTTTTATTCATAGAGAAGAATATGAAGGTTTTATCATTCCATTTATAAAGTTTATGTTGCCTACTTTGGTAGGAAAAGGATTTGAGGTAATGAACCAAGATTTGAAGAAATTTGTAGAAGCAAATTAATAGGAATTGAGTATTTTTTTAAAGTACTGGACATGAAAAATATTGTCGTTGGTGAGGACACCAACAACGGCAAAAAAGAGCTTTTTAAATAAAACCCTCGCCATTGTCGGTGTCCCCACCGACGATTTAGCACCCAGTCCAGTACTATAGTATTTTGTATTCATTAATCACTAATCATTGAAAAACTAATCACTAAGTATGTTTGTAGATAATTTTGAAAATCAAAGTAAAAAAGAGAATTCAGAATCTTTAAAAAAACAATGGCTAGAAACGGCTACTAAGTTTTTGAAAGGAAAACCATATCAAGATTTGGAGTGGGAGTTTTCAGAAGGAATTTCTGTTGAACCTTATTATACCAAAAATGAAGAGAATAATTCTGACTTTTCATATTTAGAGATTCTTCAAAATAATCAAATTGCTTTAAACGAACCTGTTTCCAAGCCTCGTTTTTGGTACAATCAGCCTTTTATAAAGATTAATTCTTTAGAAAAAAAAGAAGTAGAACGAGTAAATAAAGAAATTCGTCAAACTTTGATGAGTGGAGCAGAAGGTGTTTGTTTGGATTTACAAAGTATAGAATGGAGTAGTTTTGATGAGAAAGTATTTGAAAACTTACTCTTTGAAGTAGCTTTGCCTTATTGTGCTGTAAGTTTTCAAATAAATATAAAGAATGAAAAAGATATAAAGGATTTTTCGAAGCAATATACAGACTATGCTCGTCAAAAAGGGTTTGATATTAGCTTACTTACTGGAGGAGTTTTACACAATAAAAATATAGAGTTTTCTAAAGAAACATTAGATTTTATTTTGGATACAGATATTAAATGTAAATTTCATCCTATTTCATTGTATGTGAAAAATGAGAAAGATGAAGCTCAAAATATTGCTGATATTCTTTTTGAAGTAAAGACTTTAGTTGATAAATCAAACAAATCTATACTACAAAACATTGAATTTGTAGTCGAAGCTACAGATAGTTTTTTCGTTACGATTGCAAAAATACGTGCTTTGACTTGGCTTTTGAATCAAATGTACGATTTGTATGAAGTAGATTCAAAACCTTATATTCATTCTGTTACTACACAAGGGACAGATGAGAAGAGTTTGCAAGATGAAAACTGGAATTTAATCAGAAATACGACACAGGCTTTTTCGTGTATTTTGGGTGGAACAAATGCACTAAGTGTAGTTTCACATCAAAATCAAAATTCAAAAATTTGGGCAAACCGTATCGCTCGTAATGTTTCGATTATGCTTTGTGAAGAATCTTTTATAGATGCAACTGCTGACCCAATTTCAGGTTCATATTATTGTGAACAAATGACTGACAAATTGATTGCTGCTTCATGGCAAAAATTTCAAGATAATATTAAAAAATAGCAAAGATTATGTAATTACAGAAAAACTGTGAATTTTAAATCTACGTATTTTTATATAATTATTTTATTTTTTAGTTGTATTATCAATGTGAATTTTATTTATTATGATAAATAAATTTTAATTGTAAATTAGAAAGCAAATTTTTGTCAAACAAAAATGCTTACATAAAGTTCACTATACAGACTTACTTTATTTTTTTATTTCAACCATTTTTTAAACTGTTGGATTTTGAGAGTTCGAATAATATTTGATTTACGGAATAGAGGCGCAGTATTGCCCTTCTATCACCAACACCTTTTTTCGGGATTTATAAAAGACTTACTTACAGATACTTCTTTTGGAGTAGATGATAATCTTTTTTATAATTTTTCTGGATTGAAAGGGCAGACACGAGTGAGCCGAAAAGGTTTGCATTACTGTTCTAGAAAAGTTACACTGGTTTTGTCTGCACTTCGTACTGAAGTAATTGATGAACTTTTGGATAGTCTTTTTAGTAGAGAACATATACAAATTGGGGAATTAGAATTAGTTCCTGAAGCAGTAGAGCAAGAGCTTATGCCCGAACAGCGAGAGATGACAAAGTATATTTGTATTTCTCCGTTGGTGGTTTCTAGTCCTCGTTTTCATAGAGATACAAAAGAATTTATTGTACCAAGTATGGACAAATTTTCTGACCTTCTTTATGATTCCACACTTACTCGTATGGAAGAATCTGGACACTACACAGATACCGAAATGGCAGAGTTTTATAAGTTTCAGCTTGTTCCTGACCGTCGTTATTTGGAAAAAATACAGCAAGAAGAAAAGAAATTTGCTCGTATTTATCCACTTGAAGGACAGGGAAGTGAAGTAGAGGTAAGGGGTTATACATTTCCTTTTGTGTTGTATGCACACCCACAAGTTCAGAATTTTATTTGTAATTGTGGTTTGGGAGAATATACTGATTATGGATTTGGAATGCTAGACTTTGCCCATAGCGACCCTACACAACGTACACAATCTTATGGAAAATATGGTGTAACAGAAGAAAATAAGAAGTCATAATTTTCTTGCTTTTTAATAAATAAAAATATTGATATAAACTTGGTTTGTATTGAAACTGACCAAATTAAAGTATTTTGCTAAATTCTAAAAAATGGTCATATACTTTACTCATTTCTGAAATAATAAAAAAGACACTTCAAAAAATTGAAGTGTCTTTTTTATTATCACAATGATAGATAAAACCAAAGATTAATCTTTCAAAATCTTGATTGTTCCTTGATAATTTTCTCCTTCTATATGTACAATATAAATTCCTTTTGGAGCAGCAGGAAAAGCAATTTCTTTTTTATTAGACTTCAATGCTTCTGTTAAAATTAATTGTCCTTGTAAATTATAGATATGAAGATTGAGTATTTCGTTATTGATAAATAATTTCTCATCAATTTCTATATGCAAAATATCTGCTACTGGATTAGGAAAAATACGAATTTGAGTATCTTGATTAGTCAAATCTTCATTTATTCCTAAAACGACCTCACCTGTAAGAACTTGAAAAGTAGGGATTCCGTAGCCATAATCTACATTCGGAGTAGTATAATTATCACCAGCACTACGAAATGCATCAACTACTTCAGCTTGAGATAAGTTAGGATTTTTTTGCATAAAACCAGCCACTAAACCAGCCATTAAAGGAGCTGCATACGAAGTTCCGTTTCCAGCACCGAGTCTATTTTGGTCAGTCCAAAGTGTTGTTCCTACTCCCATTGCCATTACATCAGGTTTTACTCTTCCATCAGCCGTATTTCCACGAGAAGAAAAATTACCTACTTGTTTATTTCTGTCCACAGCACCAACAGCCAAAACAGAAGGTGCATCAGCAGGAAATGATATTTTTCTCCAAGATGAGTTTCCACTATTGCCAGCACTTGTAACAACCACAATTCCTTTTTGTGCCGAAAACTCAGCAGCCTTAGAAATCATAGCCGTATTTCCATCCAAATCTGCGATTGAATAATCATAAATAGGATTCTCAAAATTAGAATAGCCTAATGAAGTTTGAATAATATCTACTCCCAAACTATCTGCTTTTTCTGCACCTACTACCCAAAATGCTTCTTCGATAGGAAACTCTCGTGTTGTATCTTCAGTTCTAAATAAATAATATGTTGCTTCTGGAGCCGTTCCAATAATTTCTCCTTCTGCTTTTGAGAGCATAGTAGAAAGTACTTTTGTACCGTGATTAGATCCTTGATATACATTTTGTCCATTTCCAACTACATCATACACAAACGGAATATCAGCATGAGAAAATGCAGAAAGTGTATTTGCATTAATAAAACCACCATCCAAAACAGCAATATGAATACCTTGTCCTAAATAACCTTGTTCGTGCATTCTATCCACTCCAAGCATTTGAATTTGAGCTAAAGAATTTCCATAATCAAAGTTTTCTTCGTTGTCATCTGTATTTTCTATATCAGTAACTTTATTTATATCAAACTCTTGGCAAATTTCTTCTTCTGTATCTATATCACAGGTAGCTGAAATTCTAGCTATTCGATTTGGGTCAGAGTGTGTAGCTACTTTAGTTACTCTATCTACAAAAGAGAGGTTTTCGATTTCTATAAATGTAGCATCATCTGCTTTTACAATGGCTGCATTAAACCATTTTATAGAATATGGTACTTCTGCCCCCAAATTTTTTATTTGAGAAAGATAATCAGTATTGACAGGCAAATCTTGCTCTGTTATGGCAATTCCTTGTTTAGTTCTTCTATCAACTGATTTTTGAGTAAGGAATTCTAAAGGACGACTGATAGAAAAAGTTGTTCCATTTTTATCTTTAAAATAAACTACACGTTCGGTAGTTTGAGCAAAACTTGTATAAGAAAAGCCTGTACTAAAAAGAATAAGTAATATTATAAATAATGGTTTTTTTGATATTTTTAATTTCATAGATGATTTTATGTTAGTTTGAAAAATAAGAGGTAAAATAAAAGTGTTTTTATTTTTTTTGAAAAAAACAGAATGATATTTTGCTAATAATAGTATTTGCCAAAGTCTGAATTGTACAATTACAAAGATAACACTTATTTATTTTTAATGGAATTATAAATTTGATTGATATTCAAGCATTGACAAGGTTTTTGTATAAAGAAAAAAAGATTTTTAAATCATTTCAACAATTAAGACTTTTTTTTATTACTCTTTCGCTGTTTGCTTTTTATTTTTTTATTTATCCTGTTATCAAATAGATACGTAATTTTAGAAGCAATTTTTTACCTTTGTTGCATTCTAAGTTTCTGTTTTAATTATTTGTTATGAAAAAAATAAATCCTACAACAATTCAAAAAATAGCCATTTTTGCGCCTAATAAGCCATTTTTTGGTGCAATACTGGTTCAGTTTCCATTTTTTTTATTACTTAGGGAAGTTTTTCCTCACGCAAAAATAAAAATATGGTCGCCAACAGGAACAAGTAATCTTATTTTAAATAATAATCTAGCTGATGAAATAGAGTTATATCATAAATCAAAATCCTACACAAGAACGCTTCGAAGTTTGCGCTCTTTTTCGCCTGATTTATTAATTAATTTGCGTCATCAATCCGAAGTCACACATTTATTATCGGCTGCAAGTGGTGCAAAATTTAGAATAGGAGTTGTTTCTAGTAAGTGGCAAAAATCTGTTTATCAACATTCTATTTTTAATGATACTTCTTGTTATCGTGCTTTGTTGTATTTGAGAGTTTTGGAAGAACTTTTGGAAAAACAAAATTTGTATGAAATACCAGAAATAAAATTTGAAGACTTCAAAAACTTAGATAGCAGTTTGTCTATCAGTAAGAAAGAGAATGAAGAGGAGAATACACTTTTTTCAATCTCAAAAATTAAACTCAATGAAGCAGAAAACCAAATTTGTTTGCTTATTGGAGGAGGAGAAGGAGAACACAAACGCTGGGGAATTCAAAACTTTATCGCTTTAGCAAAACTTATTTTGAAAGAAAAACCATCTACTAATTTTGTTTTTTTGGTAGGTTCGGCAGAAGATGAAGATTTACCATTTATCGAAAAAGAACTTTCATCAAATCAGTTTCAGGTTTTTAAAAATGCAGAAATACCCCAACTTATTTCTATTTTGAAACAATGTCAAGTAACAGTTGCTAATGATTGTGGTCCTTCACATGCTGCACAAATGTTGGAAGGAAACTATATTAGTGTTTGGGGATGGGAAAAACAACATCCTTATCAACGTATTGGAGAATGGTTTTTGTCAAGAGAAAACTCTTCTACTATTGTTGCCCATTACCAAAAAAGTATTAAGACAATATCTCCTAAAAGAGTTTTTTCTTATGTTAAGAGTAGTTTAGAGATTTAAGAAAAATTAAAGGTAAGCAGTAATACAAATTATTTAAGTAGGGTAAATAATAAAACCCACGATTTTATTCGTGGGAAAAAACAATAATTTTTATAGGTTGGATTGGGTTTATTAAATTTTAAACTTTTTTAAGCTCCTAGTTTTTCTCTAAGCGTTTCTACAAGTCCATCCCAAAGTTCTTCCAACACTTCTTCATCATTCATTTCTGAATAATCTGTAATTAATAAATAAGTCGTGTCTGTTAGTTCGCTATAATTGAGTTTGAGTTCTAAGAAATTAGCATCTTTTTTCTTTTTTCTAATTTTGTCTTCTTCCATGTTTTCTACAAACTGATAACGAATCATAGAGTTAGTTCTCTGTGAAACTATCTTTGCCATGTGTTGTTCGTTGTCCCAGTGGATATTTAAAAATTTATCATTTAAAACTTCTACTCTGTCAGCAAACCATTCTTCCAAACCCTGTGGAGAGGCAATAAAAGGATAAATCATTTTGACAGCAGCACGTATTTCATATTCAGCGTTATATTCGAATTTACTCATTTTTATTAGGTTGTATTGTTATTGTGGAGTATTTTAAAGATGTCAGTTTATTTTTTTCTAATTGGAGACTAATAGTGAATAAGTGCCTAATATACTGGATTTATTTTATTTGAGAAATATATTTGCTTTTGTCATTGCATTTTGAGATTATTTTTTGGAACTAAGTAATTTTAAGTGTCTTAGATATTTTGGTTCTTCCGACAATTTAGCGATAATTTCTTAATTTAGCCTTTCTATGGATACTAACACAATAGCAATTTTATTAGGTTTTTCAGATTTTTCAGTAACGAAAATAGAATCTTCTCCACTTCGCTTAACTATTTATGGAGAAAGTAATTTAGCCGATTCTATTTGTCCTAATTGCTTGAAAAAGTGCAATAAAGTGACTTCTACTTCAGAACGTATTGTTCGTGACCGAAATATTTTAGACAAAGAGGTTTATTTACACTTAACTTCTCGTCAATTTCATTGTCAAGATTGTACTCGTTACTTTCAAGAAGTTTTTAGTTTTGTTTCTAAGCAAAAAAATCAAACTCATCGTTTGGAAAAATATCTTTATTTATGTTTGAAAGATAGCAGTTTCAAAGAAGTAGCTATCCGAGAAAACATACTTTGGGATGTTTTAGATGGTATTTTTAAAACCTATAGTAAACGTGAGATAAAAAAACACCTAGATTATTTTCCTCGACGTTTAGGTATTGATGAATTTGCTTACAAAAAAGGAAAAAAGGAATATGCTGTTGTTTTAGTAGATTTAGATACAGGTCAAGTTTGGGATATTTTAGAATACCGTAATAAAGAGTATTTAAAAGCCTATTTTTTATCCAAAGGCGAAGTTTTTTGTACTAGTATAGAAGTATTTTCTTGTGATATGTGGGAGGGATTTTCAAATACAGCAAAAGAAGTATTTCCTAACGCTGATGTAGTAATAGATCGCTTTCATTTTTTTCAGCATTGTAATAAAGTGCTAGATAGCATTCGTAAAGAATTACGACGAAAAGATGATAAAAACGTTCATTTCAAGCAAATAAAATGGCTTTTATACAAGGCATGGAAAGACCTTACTTATAAAGAAAGACGAGTTTTACTTAAAGCGTTTAGGTTTAGCTCAACGCTTAGACAGGTGTATTTTATGAAAGTGGAATTACAAAATATATTTAATACTGATTTGAGTAAACAAGAAGCTAAAAAACTACTAGACCAATGGATAGAAGAAGCTCAAAAAATAAATCATAAGGCTCTAAATAGATTTATAAATACGTTTAATTCTTGGAAAAATGATATTATTAATTTCTTCAAAGATAGATATTCTAACGGAATAGTAGAGGGAATTAATAATAAAATTAAGACCCTCAAAAGGAGTGGGTATGGGTTTAGAAACTTTCAAAATTTTAGATTGAGAATGATAGTCAAATTCATATAATCGCTAAAAAGTCGGAAGAGCCGATATTTTTAATAATTGCAGTATAGGTTAGTCTAATAGAGCAGACCATTTGTAATTTTTCCTGTTTTTAGTTTTAGTAGAGAAGCTATACGTTGAGATTGATCTATTTATTTGAAAAATGTCTAGTAGTATGCTTTTTAAGTTTATTTATTTTGAACAATAAACACTATATTTGAATGAAAATACAATTATCTACTTTATGAAAAAGGATATATTTAAGTTTTTTTGTTTATTTATTACGTTATTAATGGGTTTGATAGTTATACTCAAACCATCTGAAAGCTATGCTCAAAATAAAAATCAAGAAGAGAAAACAAAAAAAGATACTACAAATATATTAATTCTTGAACAACACAAAACTACCTATCGTTTTGATGAAGCCATAACCTATTGTACCACAGATTTGAATATTACATTTGGTGATTCTATTCAACATAAATCTGCTTTTCTTCCTTATCTTGTCGATGGTAAGAAGATACTTTTGCCTCCTCATAAAGCTACATGGTTTCGAATTCCTCTCAAAAGTGAATATAAAGAAATTAGTGAGTGGTTTTTGCAAGTTGAAAATGGTTTTCAAATCAAACTTTATATCCCTCAAGTAGATGATTCGTACAGAGAAAAACGATTCGGCTTATATTACAAAGACTCTTTACAAAATTCTGTTCCTAATTATTATTCTACGACTTTTTCACTACGAAAAGGAGAAAGTATTTTATATGTACGTGTAATTCCTTCTGATAACTCTGTCGAACACGGAGGTTACAAACAGACTTTTATAATCTTTCGAAAGGACGCAGCACACAATTTTTTTGCTAAAAATCTAGCCACCAATAGTATTATTTATACCATTATTTTATCAATGTGTATTTATAATCTAATTTTATTCTTTTTGATAAAAGATAGGTCATATCTCTATTATTGTATTGCTATTTTTTTTGTAGGTATTTATTTTTATACACTTCCAACATTAAAATCAGTTGCCTTTTGGGGACAGTTGAGTTATGACTCTGAATTGAATCGTATTGTCAATTATACTTCAGCTTTCATAACTGCTATTTTTTGGATAAAATTTACGCAAAGTTATTTTTCAATGGATAAAAATTTTCCAAAATGGAATAGATATTTTATTGGTGTCATAATTTTGAATGTCATAGCTGCTGTTTTGTACATTATTTTTATTGAACAAAGCGTTTATATGTATGCTACTACACTGCATTTAATCACTACTCTTTCTCTTCTTTTCTTTTCAACGATTGTGTTTTTTAGGAAAAAGTTATTAGCCAAACAGTTTTTTGTAGCTAATCTTGTCTTATGTGTTTTTGCAATCATTAATATTGCAGATATATTTCACCTTGTACCTTCTAACTGGTTTACTAATTCTTCATTAGAAATAGGAGTGGCTGCACAAATTATTTTGTTTTCATTGGCTTTAGCTTCAAGAATTAATTTATTAAGAAAACAAGTAACCGAACAATCTATTGATAAAGAAAGACTAGAACGTATAAAAGCAGAAGAAATAAAATATGTGATAGAACAAAAAAATAAAGAATTAGAAGGCAAAGTAAAGCAAAGAACAGCCGAGATTTCAGAAAAAAATACAGAGTTAGAGCAAATCGTCGAAGAGCTAGATACCACTAACGAAACCCTGCGTTATACCATAAATAGAGTAGAAGAACAAAATACACAAATTACATCCAGTATTGCGTATGCACAGCGCATTCAACAAGCTACTTTGCCAAGTTTAGATGAAATTAGAACTTCATTTTTAGATAGTTTTGTTGTTTTTCGTCCATTACAAGTTGTTTCAGGAGATTTTTATTGGTTTTTAGAATTAGGAGAAAAACGCTTCTTAGGTGCTTTTGATTGTACAGGACATGGTGTGCCAGGAGCATTTATGGCATTAGTAGCAAATGAATTACTGAATGAAATTGTAGTCCATAAAAAAATTATTTCTCCAGAAAAAATTTTAGCAGAACTTCATAAATCTATTCAGTATTCACTCAAACAAAATGAAACAAAAAATCAAGATAGCATCGATGGAAGTTTGATGTGTATAGAAAAAAAAGGAAATGATATTGAAAATAAAAATTATACTGTACAAATTGCAAGTGCAAGAAATTCAGTATATCTATTTGATAGTAAGGGGTTTAAAGAAATAAAAGGAGAGCGAAAAAGTATTGGAGGTAATACATATCAAGAAGACGTAAATTTTTTGCTACATACATTAGAAATTAGAGAACAAACTGATTTTTATATGCTTTCTGATGGTTTGCAAGACCAATTTGGAGAAAAAAATAATAAAAAATTTATGAAAAAACGAGTACGAGAATTGCTTACCGAAATCATAACTTATGATAGTCCATTACAAAAACGTACCATAGAATCTACCATTGATAATTGGAAAGGAAGCATAGAACAAACCGACGATATTCTTGTCATGGGATTGCGTTTGAAATAAAAACGATTGATAAAGTACCTAAAAAGTTATCTGTTTTTTCTTATTCTCACTTATTTACAGGGTTTTATGATTTTTAATCGAAAAGGTTACTAAAATTGATTAGATTTTATTAACTTAGTTTTAAATTACAACAAAATTATTATTTCTTCTTTGAATTTGTCAGTTGAATAATTCCAAAGTGATATCAAAAAAACCTTTTAACTATATCTATTTCCCCAAATGGTTTTATAGCTCTACTAATTTTGTACTCCCCATTACATTATTTTTAGGTTTGTTTTTTTATGCCCTTTCCTCAACTATTGGTTTTGCTTTAGACCCAAAAAAGCAAATTTCGCAATATATATTAGACCAATGGACAACTAGAAATGGACTTCCTACCAATACACTCAACTATGTTTATCAATCAAAAGATGGATTTATTTGGGCTAGTACTTATAATGGTCTAATACGTTTTGATGGCGCAGAATTCAAAATTTTTGATAAAAAGAATCTTCCGTATCTTACTAATAGTTCAATTTCTTGTCTATATCAAACTAAAGACGATTCGCTTTGGATAGGTACACATGGAAGTGGATTGATGGTACAAAAAGACCATAATTTTAATTTTTATACATCTGAAACGACAAAAGGAAATTTTCCAGATTATTCTATTGAATCTATTTTAAAAGTTAGAGAAGAAGGCTTGTGGATAGGAACAAGAGGGAATGGAATAATGATTTATAAAGAGGGGGTGTTTACGCCTTTTAAAACTATTTCTGAAATCAACTCTATTTCTATTAATGAACTTCAATATGGAGAAAGTGGAGCTAATAGTACTGTATGGATAGGAACAGAAGGAAAAGGCTTATTTTCTTATCAAAACGAAATTGTAGAAAGATACAATGTAGAAAATGGTTTGTTGGTAAATGATGTAATTACAGGACTTTTACTAGACAAAAACAAGACACTTTGGGTAGGTACAATTAATGGAGTAAATCGTATCCAAAATGGAAAGTCTGAAATTATAAAAGAATTAGAAGGAGTTACCATTAATGATATTATAGAAGATAAAGAGGGTAGTATTTGGTTTGCTACCAGCACAGGATTGTATAGAAGGAATCCCATAACTAAGCAGTATGAAGTTTTGAATACTGAAAATGGATTACCTCACAATAATGTAATGAATATCAGCATAGATAGAGAAGGAAATCTGTGGCTGGCGATGTATAGAGCAGGACTTATTCGTCTGAAAGATGGAAAGTTTGTTAATTATACTGTTCAACAGGGGTTGGCTTCTGTTTCGGTTAGTTCAGTACAAGAAATAGAAAAAAATACGTATTGGGTAGGCTCAGACGCAGGAATTATTAACACTATCAAAAATCAAAATGTAGGCATATACTCACTCAATAAAACACTTTCAACCGATCGTTTAAGAAATATTTTTAAAGATAGAGAAGGAAATATTTGGGTAGGTTCGTATGCAGGAATATTACGAATTTCTTCTGATGGAACAGAAAGGCTTTTTACAACTGCTGATGGGCTTACAGATAATCAAGTACGAATAATTACACAAACTATAAATGGAAGTATTTGGGTAGGAACTCGTGGTGGTGGACTCAATGAATACTTACCCTCTGACCAAAAATGGATACCTTTTACAAAAGAAGATGGACTGACTTCTAATTTCATAATGGGAATAGAACCAACTCAAGATGGTAAACTGATTGTTTCTATGAATGATGCTGGTGTAAATATTATTAATCTAAAAACTAGAAAAGTAAGTAAAATTTATACACAAACAGAAGGTTTGCCCTCTAATTTAGCTTTTTCTGCTCGCTATGATTCAAAAAAAATACTTTGGATATGTGCAAATTCTGGATTAGTAGCTATTTCACCTACTGATGTAAACAAAATACATATTTTTAGCCCTTCTTCTGGATTTCCTGTCGATGCCGTTTTTGATATTCGTGAAGATAATGCTACTGATTTATGGCTTTCTTCTTCTTCAGGTGTTGTACGAATAGATAGAAGTTCTGTTACAGAATATTTTGAAGGAAAAAGAACAGACTTAAAAACAGAGATGTTTGATAGAAGTGATGGAATGAAAGAAGAAGAGTGTACAGGAGCTGTACATTTTTTAAAAGATAGTCAAGGAAGAATGTGGTTTCCAACTATTGGAGGTCTATCGATGATTAACCCTGAAAAAATATCTAAAAATTCGATTCCTCCTCCTGTTTATATTCTCAATATGGCAGTAGATAGTATCAATTATAACTTTCCATCTTTAAAAGATGAAAAAATAGCTGTAAAAGCAGGAGTAAGACGTATTACATTTCATTTTACAGGACTTAGCCTAATTTCGCCTTCTGATATGCACTTCAAATACCGTTTGAAAGGTTTTGATGATGACTGGATAGAGGTAATCAATGAACGAGATGCACTTTACACAGGACTTGCTCCAAAAGAATATACTTTTGAGGTAATGGCTGCTAATAATGATGGCGTTTGGAGTGAAGAAATAGCGACCGTTAAATTTAAAATAAAACCTCTTTTTTATCAAACAGTTTATTTTTGGATAGCTTTGGTTGCCTTATTTTTGATTTTGGTATGGTTGGCGTATCGCTATCAAGTAGGAAGAATCAAAAGACAAAATTTTAAATTAGAAGAAACAGTACAGCAACGTACAGCAGAAATTAATCAACAAAAAGAAGAGATAGAATCACAAAGAGATAGAATCGAAGAGCAACGTCAAGCGATTACAGAATCTTATCAACAAATTCATAAGGTAGGAGAAATCGGACAAAAAATTACTGCCAAACTTCAAACAGATACACTTGTACAAACTATTTATCAAAATATTTTGGCCATTATGCCAGCAGAAGGTTTTGGAATAGGAATGCACAAAGAAGAAGATAATAAAATTGAATTTAGAAATTATATAGAACATGGAGAATTACTTCCTGCTCACAGTGATTCTCTTTCTCAAGTCAATCGTCTTTCTATACAGAGTTTTACTAAGAAAAAATCTATTTTGATAAATGACTTAGAAGAGTATTTTGCTCAAAATGAACAACTAAAATATTTAGATATAGGCAAAATGCCCAAATCACTTATTTATGTTCCTTTAGTCATTGATGAAAAAACGGTTGGGGTAATTACTGTACAGTCATTCAAAAAAAATGCTTATACAAAAGAAGATATTGTAATTTTAGAAGCTCTAGCAGCCTATATTTCTATTGCACAAAGCAATGCCAAATCGTATGAAATTATTCAAGAAAAAAATAGAAATATTACTGATTCAATTCGTTATGCACTCACTATTCAACAAGCTGTTTTGCCTACACCAGAAGCAATGAACAGGCTTTTTGATGAATATTTTGTAATCTTTAAACCAAAAGATATTGTAAGTGGAGATTTTTATTGGACAGTAAACTATAAAGGAAAAACATTTGTAGCTATTGTCGATTGTACAGGACATGGCGTACCAGGTGGATTTATGTCTATGATAGGAAATGCACTCTTGAATGAAATTGTTACTATCGAACGTATTTTTTCTCCTGCTGCTATTTTAGAAAAATTACATGAAGATGTGCGTGCTGCCCTTCAACAAGAAAAAGCAAAAAATGATGATGGAATGGATATTTCTATTTTTTGTTTGGATAAAACAGAAGAAGGAAACAAAATAACATTTGCAGGAGCTAAACAAGCTATGTATTACGTGGAAAATCATCAAATTATCAAATTAAAAGGTGATAGAATGTCTATTGGTGGACGTAGAAGCAAGCAACGTAGTAATACCTTCAAAGAAACAACATTTATACTATCTAATAAATCTATGATTTATATGATGAGTGATGGTTTTGCAGACCAAGCCGATTTACAAGGACAAAAGGTGGGTTCGAATACAATAATAGAACAACTAGAAAAAGTAGCCGACCTTCCAACAGACAAACAAAAACAAGAGTTAGAGCTTTTATTAGAGCAACATCAGCGTACAGCTCCTCAACGTGATGATATTACTCTTTTAGGAATCAGATTGTGAAAAATCTACTAGCTATAAAATAGTTATTTATGAATCTAAATCAAGTTACAATTCCTTCATTGGATTTGAGTAAATCTGTTCCATTTTATCAAAAATTAGGATTAAAACTAATTGTGGAATCTTTGCCTCATTATGCAAGATTCGAATGTCCAGACGGAAAATCAACCTTTTCTATTCATCAAACAGAAAAACTTCCCATTGGAGAAGGTATTTATGTTTATTTTGAATGTCAAAACCTTGATGAACATGTAGAATCATTACTCAAAAAAGGAATTCAATTTGATGAATTACCTACTGAAAAAAGATGGTTGTGGAAAGAAGCTCGCCTACAAGATGTAGATGGAAATCAGATTATTCTATTTTATGGAGGAGAAAACAGACTAAATCCACCTTGGCGAATATAATATGTATAGGTCAGTCTTGTAGAGCAGACCATTTGTAGTCAATTTCTCTTGTTTTCAGTATATATTTCAAAATCATAATTTTTTAGCTTCGCTGTTTTCGTTACACTTCAGGTGTTCCGTTAGGAACTTTATATTGGTAGAAAAAAGAAGTGAAAAAATGTATTCTGTTCTGTTAGGAACTACATATTGGTAGTATTCTAAGATGTCCAACACAAAAAATGCTACCAACATACAACTCCTAACGGAGTAAACATCAAAATTTCTCAATAGCCTTACGGCTATGGTATCCCCACTGACGACCGTCAATATTCAAAATTCGAATAAAATCAATAAGGTGCAAAAATTGTCAAACAAGCATTTCTTTTAGCTTATTGGGTTAATTTTTTAGGTGCAATTAACCTAATAGATTACAATACTATTTGGTTAAACTAATATTTGTTTTTTCTTCTTCATTCTCTTATTTACATAATTAAAAACAGGGTAGGAAAGAACAGAAAGCAAGATAATTGCTGCACCAATATAAAAATTAGAATCCATTTTTTCGTGTTCATTAAAGAAAATGGCTGCCAAAACTATTCCATAGACAGGTTCTAAATTGATAGTAAGATTGGTTACAAAAACAGTCATTCTTCGCAAAAGTTCGATACTTACAGAATATGTATATACAGTACAAATAATAGCAAGAACAAAAACCATTACTATGTCAGTAGTAAGATGTATTGAGTTTACAACATCAAAAAACCAACTTCCTTCCTTAAAATACAGAGTATTATTTTTCAAAACCATATCAATTCCCTCCCCTCCAGTAAAATAAGTAGAATAAAAAGGTAGAAAGAAAATAATTCCGATAGCTGCACCACTCATTTCCAAAACAGTAATGGTGTTGGGTTCGGCAAGATGAGTAAATTTTCCATTAATAGTAGAAAAAAGAGCAGCCAAAACAGCAGAAATGATTCCTAAAATAAGTCCCAAAGTCATATCACTATCCAAATCAGCTCTCATAATTATATACAAGCCAAAAATAATGACAAGTCCTAAAGCCACTTCATATAATTTTATTTTTTTCTTATTAAAAAGAGGTTCGATAAAAGCCGTCCAAAGTGAAGCCGTAGAAAGTCCGATCAAACAAATAGAAACATTGGCTACTTTTGCTGCTGCAAAAAATGTAATCCAATGCGCTCCTACAATCATTCCTGTAAAAAGTAATTGAAAAATAAATTTTCCGGAAATTTTCCATTCACTTCGCTTTACGACAAAAGCCAAAATAATTGCTGCAATAAGTGTCCTATATAAAACCGTTTCGACAGCAGGAATAGTAAGCCATTTGCCCAAAATAGCCGTAAAACCCCATATAAGTACAATAAAATGCAGTTTGAAATAATCTAAAACTGAAGCAGGAGAAACAGTAGAATCTAATGTTTTCATAAGAAGAATAAATGAAAAGAGTAGTAAAATATATAAGCTGCAAATTTCTAAAATCTTTCTCAAAAACAAGTACATTTAAGATAGTTAATTAATTACAAATCTAGCTTGCTCTTCAGAGTGAAAAAATGTAAAATAGCCTTGAGACTGCTTAGGTATGTTCAAAAAATATTTGTGTGTTCGTTTGTGAGCAAACGAACCTTACGCTTCCTCAGAAGCGTGATATTTGTATGAATCACGCTTCTGAGGAAGCGTTTTATTCAGTTCTGAGTACGACGTAGTCCTCAGCGAAGCTAAACTGAACACACAGTTTTTATTTTTATGAACCTGCCCTATTTAGACTGCTATTTATCCAAAAACTAATTTAATGTTTGTTATCTTTGTACTTAAATCAAAATAAATAGACAAATAGATTTCTTCTAGCATGGCAAAAAATTCTCCTGTAAAACCAAAAAAACATTTAGGGCAACATTTTTTAAAAGATGAAAATATTGCTCGTAAAATTGTTAATCAGATGCAAGACAATAGTTATCAAGACCTGTTAGAAATTGGTGCAGGAACAGGTGTTTTGACAAAATTTATTTTGACTGATAAAAAGTATGATTTGACAGTAGTAGAAATTGATGATGAATCAGTAGAATATCTAAAAGAAAATCTAGGTTTTACAGACAAAACACTTCTGAATGAAGATTTTTTGAAGATGGATTTAGAAACTCTCTTTGAAGGAAAATTCGGAATTATTGGAAACTTTCCGTATAATATTTCTTCACAGATTTTTTTTAAAGTACTGGAGTATAAAAATCAAATTCCTGAAGTCGTCGGAATGATTCAGAAAGAAGTAGCCGAACGCATTGCATCACCACATGGAAATAAAACCTATGGAATTTTGAGCGTTTTATTGCAGGCGTATTATGATATTGAATATTGTTTTACGGTAAGTGAACAGGTTTTTAATCCTCCCCCACGAGTAAAATCTGCCGTTATCCGTCTAAAAAGAAATGAAACTGAAAGTTTAGATTGTAATGAAAAACTATTTTTTCAACTTGTAAAGTTTGGTTTTAATCAACGACGAAAAATGTTGAGAAGTGCATTAAAACCTCTAGGAATCCCAAATGCTTTCAAAGAAAAAGAAGAACTTAACGAAATGCTTAGTAAACGAGCCGAACAGCTTTCTGTACAAGATTTTATTGAGTTAGCGCAAATTTTTGAGAGGGAAAGAGAAGCAGAAAAAGAGTAATCAACTCAAATTTTGTATAACAGACTAAAAAATGTTAAATAAAAAAAAATGATTTTCATCGTGGGAAAGGTTTAAGTCTGTATTATCAGTTACTTATTTCAACATCATCTATTTCTACTTTTGTTTTCTTAGGAACATTTTTTAAGTGTTTTTCTTTTAGTTTGAATGTTCCTTTAAAATCATCAGTAGTAGTGATTAAGTATTTTTTGAAAGAGTACGTCATTCCAGGCGCAAATACATCTCCATCTTTATTTCTTGTATTTCTGATACCATTTCTCATTCTTATTTCTAATCCTGTGGCAGGGTTTGGAGTAATATCTACCAGTTCATTTTCATCACTTACACCTCCAACAGTATAAGAAAAGCCATTATCTGTTTTTTTATAATCTGATTTATTGCCTAATAATTGTTCGACAATAATATATTTTTCAGTTTTTGTTTCTACATATCTTACCCAAACACCAGCTTCAAAAGGCAGGGCTTCGGCTACTTGGACTTCGATGGAATCTGTAATTATTTTTCGTCCTTCAAACTCAAAATGAAAAGGACCAATTATATATTTGCCACTTTTTTTGAATGTAATTATTTTTTTGAGTTTGCCAGTTGCTTCTCCAAAAGTCGAAGATGTTCCTTCAAGTTGTGCTTCTTTTGGCAACTGCTCTTCAATTTTGTCATTGAGAAATGTTATATCAAATATAATTTCTACTTTATCTCCCACACGAGGAGCTGCATTATTTACTTCTATTTGGAGTGTATCTGTTGTACTATTTTTAGCTTGTAAGGAATAGCAGAGTGTAACGAATAATAAAATGAAAAGATATTTTATTTTGAACATTTTTAGAAGATTATTTATAAATTAAGATGCTTTTATCGTTGTTTTGAGTAACAACAAATAGGTAATAGTTTAGTTGATGTAAATTGGTATGGAATATCATTTTCCTCCTGCACCTCCTCCATATCTTCCTGTGCCAAAAACATATACTCCATAATAAGTACTGCGATAGGTTCTATCACGACAATTTCCCCATTGGTCACGCATGTTTTCAGGACAGTTTTCGTTTAGGTCTTTTATGAGGTCTTTATCGTGTGCTGTACTTAATCCTAAACTGCTTTTTGAGGCTGCATACGTAGTAACAAGTAGAAAAAATAATCCACCAAAAACGATAAGTTTCGTAAGTATTGACATAATTTTTATAAGTTTTTTACTAATTGAATCAAGCAATAATTTATTTGATTAGAATATTAATTATTCTTCATCTTTTATTCCTGCATAAATATATTTTTCTTTACTTTGTCTTCCTGTTTTGCCAAAGCTAATAAGCAAAGCCACAACAGTAATAAAACCACTTAACATCAAGAAATATCTACTAAGTAATGCTCCTTCATTGACTGTAAAGTTTACGATAGCTTGAGAACCATTTACTTTAGTGAAATAGGTAGAGTCTGTTTTGGCATAAATACGAGCAAAATAATCTCCTTCTTCTAAAAACTTAAAATATTTAGATTCGGAAGTGGCAGATTCTGTCCAACTTCCTTCTGAATCTACTCCTGTTTCGTACCAAAAATCACTTTCTACGGCATTGATTACATTCTTTTCTTTATCTAAAAGCTCTACAACCACCATCATTCCTTGATTTTGTGGACTTTTGAAGTTTACACTCCATTCAATATTGTAGTTTGTACCTGTATCATCTATTTTGATAGGTTTGGATAAATAACCTTCTTTTTTGTCTATATCTTTTGTATCTACTCTTGTTGTAGAAATAGGTGTTCCATCAGAAAAAAGAGAAACTAAAAATACCAAAAAAGCGAATACGGCTGCTGCACCCATTGTCTTTCTGATAGTAGAAAAACCTTTATCTCTCTCTTGATACGTATCAATGTAGGGATTTCCTTCAAGTGCTTTATATAGTGCTTCTTTAGAAATTTTCTTTTCTGCCGAAAATTCTTTCCAACCATCACCTTGTTCAACAGTATAACTCCATGTTCCTTCTTGATAGGTAGCAAAATGAATTTGTGTTCCAACTGCATAAGGGTCTTCTTTTTCTGTTTCTCCTTCAAAAAACTCTAAAAATGAAGAACCATATTCAGTAACTCTATAATCAGCTCTTCCTTCATAGAAATTAGTGAAAAGTTCCAAATTAGTAGGGTCTGCATCTGTTTTATCTACTGTAACAGGCATTCCTAATGAATATCCTTCTTTATCTTCACTCAAATAATACACTTCATCTTTTCCCTCTTTTGTATTTCGTAAAATATAAGTATCAAAATACCATATTTCATTGCTGTACCCAGAACCATCATCACTGGTATAATATTCTTTATATACCGAACGATAACGCAAACGTGCCGTAATTATGAACTCTTTTTCTTCTAAAAAAATAATTTGTCCTACTCTAAGAAAACTATAATAAGGAAAATCCTCTATTTTAAGACTTTCATTCAGAGTACGATTAAAAGCCAAATCTGAAGTTACTCCACAGTCATAACAATACATATAACGAACCTCTTCATCCCATACATAATTAGTATGCTGACAACTCGGACACGTTTTGGGATTCGTAAAATTCCCTGTTTTTTTGAGTATAGTAGGCGTATTCAAAAGTAATTATAGTTTAATTTGGTTCTAATTTAGTTCAAAAGTATTTTGTATTTTGATGAAAAAGAGGTGTTCTCAAAATAGTAAATACGACGTAATATAATCAATAAGCTAAAAAACAACAAATTATAACACTATAAAAAGGATTAAAAAAACATTTTACGACGTGAATCCTATTGGAATTAATTGCATAATTTAAAGATGTCGTTTTAGTCTTTTATAAAAAAAGGCAACCTATACAGATAGTTTTCCGTTAATAGTAGTACCAGCTAATCATAAAATAATATAGTAGTTTAGCAGGCATTTTTTCAACTATTTTCACTAAAATCAACTATCTTATGAAGTCTTCAAATAAAACAACAGAACAAATAAAGTTATCTAAATCATTAAATTACTCTAGTTTATTAATTGTAGTAGCTTTCTTTTCTTTCTTTCAAATCAATTCTGTTAAAGCGCAGTCTAATGAAGTAGCAGCAGAAGATTTAGAATGGAATGTAGAGGAGAAAGACAATAACGGGCTTACTCAAGAAGAAAAAGAACTTGCCAAACAAACAGAGTTAGGTTGGGAAAAGTGGGATGCAGAACACCCTTCTGAGTCTTCTGTTATAATTTATGAAAATGAACAATCAAAAGAAACCAATAAAATAAAATCTCCAAATGAAATCCTTATGGAAACATTAGTAGGAAATTGGGAAGGATTTTATGGAGGAAGAGGAGCTTATATAACTTTTAAAGAAAATAAAACAGTAATTCTTAATACTTCTGTGTTTTCGAATATTCCATCTGCATCTGGTAGAGAGCATACACAATTTTATTACGAAATTGATGCTTCTCAAAGTCCATATAGATTGATTTTCTATAATAGAGATAGAGAAATTAAAGGAGTTTTTAGAATTAATGATACCAATCAAATTACGATTTGTCATAATTTTAATAGTAATGAACAGCCTAAAGAAATAGATAATAAATACACAATAATTAATTTTTCAAAAATAGAAAACAAAAAAGAGGAAGAAACAGAATAATATTTCAACTCTATTTTTACTTAAATTTCCATAATTGAGAGAGTTTTACTCTAACTCAGTTATGGTTTTTTTATTTGAATACTATGCACCTATTTTATTTTTCCTAACTTTGTATATTAATTCAAAATAGCCAAAATGTACTGATTAGCAGCAATGCAATACAGGTAAAATATTATCAGAATAGTAAATCATGGGAAGAAGAAAAAATAAAAATCGAATTGTAGAAAACGTAGTCATTCTTGATGCAGGTGCAGAAGGAAAATGTATTGCAAGACCAGAAGAAGCTGAAGGAAGAGTTGTTTTCGTTACAGGTGTAGTGCCAAAAGACGTAGTTGATTTACGAATTACCAAACAAAGAAAAAGCTACTGGGAAGGAACAGTTGTAAAATTCCATTCTTATTCTGATGAAAGAGTAGAACCTTTTTGTGAGCATTTTGGAATCTGTGGAGGTTGTAAGTGGCAACATTTGAGCTATGAAAGACAACTTTTTTATAAGGAAAAACAAGTCAAAGATAATTTAGAACGATTAGCAAAAATAGAATTACCAGAAATAACTCCTATTTTAGCATCAGAACATACTACTTTTTATAGAAATAAATTAGAGTTTACGTTTTCTTCTCGTCGTTGGCTTACTAGCGAGCAGATAGCAACAGGACAAGATTTTGATAATCGTGCATTGGGTTTTCATATACCAGGGCGTTATGACAAACTTGTCGATTTGAATGAGTGTTATTTACAAGCCGAGCCTTCAAATTCTATTCGTTTGGCTGTTAATAAATATGCAAAAGAACACGATTTGGAATTTTATAATGTAATGGCTTGCGAAGGTCTTTTGAGAAATTTGATGATTCGAAACTCTCAAACGACAGATGATTTGATGATTATGTTACAGACCACAGCATTCAATGAAGAAGTAGAAAAGCTAATGCAATTTATTAAAGACTCTTTCCCTCAAATTACGTCTTTACAATATGTCGTAAACACAAAAAGAAATGATACATTTCAAGATTTGGATATTATTTGTTTTGATGGAAAGGATTATATTACTGAAACAATGGAAGGCTTAGAGTTTAGGATTCAAGCCAAATCATTCTATCAAACTAATTCTATTCAAGCCTATAATTTATACAAAATTACTAGAGATTTTGCTGGGCTTACAGGCGAAGAAGTGGTTTATGACCTTTATACAGGAACAGGAACAATAGCTAATTTTGTAGCAAAACAAGCCAAACAAGTAATTGGAGTAGAATATATTGAACCAGCGATTGAAGATGCAAAAATCAATTCGAAACTAAATGGAATTGACAACACACTTTTCTATGCAGGAGATATGAAAGATGTTTTGAATGAAGAATTTTTGAATAAACACGCTCGTCCAGATGTAATTTTGACTGACCCACCAAGAGCAGGAATGCACCCAGACGTAATCAATATGCTTTTGAGAATTGGAGCAAAACGCATTGTTTATGTAAGTTGTAATCCAGCCACACAAGCACGAGATTTGCAACTTTTAGATGAGAAATACAGCGTAAAAGCAATTCAACCTGTCGATATGTTTCCACAAACGCATCATGTAGAAAATGTGGTTTTGTTGGAATTGAAGTAATTTGTTTTCAAAGTAGCTGACAATTTCCAAAGTGTCAGAACATAACTTAATAAAAACTATGGCAAGAGATAAAAAAAAGAAAAAAAGAATTTCAACAGATGGAAGTAGTGGAGGAATGGTATTTTCCACAAATCCAGATTTTGAGTTTAAAGAACAAGAGGAAACTGAAACACTTCCCAACGAAGAACAAAGACTTAAAGTAAGCCTAGACCGTAAAAAACGAAAAGGCAAAAGTGTTGTTTTGATAGAAAATTTTGAAGGAAAAAAAGAAGATTTGGAAGATTTAGCCAAACAACTCAAAAATCATTGTGGCGTGGGTGGTTCTGCTAAAGACGGAGAAATAATCATTCAAGGCGAATTATTAGAAAAAGTAAAATCTTTCCTCAAAGAAAAAGGATTTAAAGGAATGTAAAATAGATGTTTTGTATTTCTATTCAAAATTGTAGCGCAGACTAGAAAGTCTGCGCTATTTTTATGCCTTTATGTTTTGTTCTGCATTTTGTTTTGGAATTAAAACATTTTCAACTCCCCATTTACTAAGCTCTCTAAAAAGAGGTCTTAAACTTTCTCCTCTTTCAGTCAAAGTATATATTACTTTTGGAGGTATTTCTGCAAAAATCTCTCTGTGAATGATACCGTCTTTTTCCAGTTCTCTTAGTTGAGTTGTCATCATTCTTTTACTACAATCGGGTATCATTCTTTGTAGTTGTCCGAACCGATTTACATCAACCGAAATAAAATAAAGAATGATAGGTTTCCATTTTCCCCCAATCACTTTTAAGGTAGCACTTACTGGACAGCCACCATATTTTTGAATTTGTTCGACCATATTATCGAAGCGTTCTGAATTTATGTCAACTTTTTTCATATTGTAACTACTTGATTATCAGTAATGGTTACTTTTTTTATACTATAAAACAAAAATGTAACTACTTGTAAAAGCAAACACTAATGTAGAAATTTACACTATAAAATCAAACCAAAAACAAAATTCCTCATGATTAGAAAATGTAATTTTTTTGTCCTAACACTATTTTTTGTGTTACCTCTTTTAGTATTATCTAGTTGTAAAGACGATGACGATTCCACTCCTCAAAACGACAAAAACGATGATGTTTTTGAATTAGCTATTCGAAGAGTCAATACAGGTGTGAGTATTTCAGAATTCACTTCTGCAAGAGATACTTTTGTAGCTAAACTAATGACAGAAAAAGGTACTTCAAACGACAGAGAAGTGCAGCCATTCTTTAATTATTTAGGCTCTGATTTGTCATTAGATAGTGTTTATATTGGACTGACACAGTATGAAGATGAAGCAACCTATAATTCTTTGGGTCAATCTTTATCTAGCAGCACAGAAGCACAGACCTTTTTTGCTACATTTACTCCAATTATTTTTGAAGCTCTTCAACCACTTGACGAGTATAAACCTGTAGATTTAGGTACAGTAGCACCTTTAGGAACAGGACAAGTACTAGAAATTGCTGTCAGAGATTTATCAACCTATTCAAGTTTTAATCAAGCTGATTATGAAACGGCTCGTGATGCTTTTCTTACAAAACTTTCTCAACAAGATGGTTTTGTAAAAGAAATTCAATGGAAATCTGTTTTGAATCCGAATATCGTAGTAGGAATGACTGTTTATGAAAGCCAACAAGCAGTTATTGCTATAAATTCAGATGCTGCTTTTACTGGAAGCTCTGCAACACAAACTTTTATCGGAAATTATCCTCCTTCTGTTTTCGGAACATTAAATACTGTTTTGAAGTAAAATTCTATCTAAAAACTATATGAAATATCTTTTTATAGTCTTTGCTTGTTGGGCTTTATTAACAAGCTGTGGAACAATACAGTACTGGACATGTGTTAATTTAGGTTGTATTTTGAGTTTTAGATTTTTGCACTAATTGGGTTATTATTTTTAATATTTTGTCTATAGAAGTAGCATAAAATACTACTTTTCCATATCCGATTCTAAAAACAGACTCGTAAAAGGATTCATTGTCTTTTTTTACTCTTTGTTTTGTTTTTACTCCTTCTAAGATACAGAGTAAAAAAGATGCAATTACTAATGCCATTAGAACACGAATTTTTCTTGGGTTTACCATTCCTAACTCCTCTAAATGAAATCCATTTGTTTTCAAATGTCTAAATAAACACTCTATTTTCCATCTGAGATAATAGATAGCACTAATTTTCTCCTTTGTTAAACGATATTTGTTGGTTAATAAAATGACAAACTTTTCACTTTCTTTTGCTGCTTGAGCATTATAAGAAATCACTATTTTTAGTTTTTTTGCAAAGTCAGTTTCAAATTCTTGGCTTACTAGTTTGCCTGATTTAGCTTTTTTAAGTAAGCTGTGGTATTTTTTAACTTCTAATTGATAATCTCCCTTACAAAGACGAATAATGTAAGTATATCCTTGTTCTTCTAAATACCTAAACCAAACTCTACCTTTATACTCTCTATCAGCTAAAATTGTAAATCTTTTTAAAAAAGGATATAACAATAAAGCCGATGCTAATAAACTTTTACGATGAGCAACAGTAGAACTACCTTTTCGTTCTAAATTGATCCAAAAAATAGGAATAGCCATTTTTCTATAAATAACACTTAAGACCAAAACATGATAGGTATATTCCCCTAATTGCCAAACACTACCATCCATAGCTAGATAGAAAATTTCTTTTTTTATGTCTTTTCTATTCAAAAAAGAGCCTATACTAAAAACTAGAATCAGCTTCCATAGTGTTTTTTGAACATAGACATCCAAAAAATAACGAGTAAGCCGTTTATAATGAGAATCAATTTGAACAGTAGGAGAATTTAAAAAAATACCTACTTGATTTTTTAATTTGTTTAGATTAACAGTTTCTTTTATCAGAATACAGCTAATAAGCAACAAAGTAGCGTGAACATAATGGATAGGAATATCTGAAAATTCCTTTGTATATTTGTTCAGCAGGACGGAATAGAGTTTTTTGGTTTTCACACTTCTAAATTAACTCTTTCTGTCCTTTTTTTGTCAAAAATTTAACTCATGTCCAGTACTATAATCGGCTTACCACTTCTGTAGTGGGGGTAGGAAAAGTAACAGCCATTCAGTTGTTAGTAGCTACCGATGGGTTTACTAAATTCGATACTGCCAAACAACTCGCTTCTTATTGTGGCGTTGTGCCTTTTGAAAACTCTTCTGGAAAATTCAAAGGGAAATCTAGAGTATCAAAAATGGCTAATAAAGTTCTCAAAACTGCTTTACATATGTGTGCCTTAGCTGCTATCAGAGCAGAAGGAGAATTGAGTGCTTATTACCTAAGAAAAATAGAAGAAGGTAAGAATAAAATGAGTGTCATTAATGCTTTACGAAACAAGATTATTCAACGCATTTTTGCCTGTGTCAAAAACAAAACCCTCTACGATAGAAACGGAATAAATTTTAACAATTTTTCTAAAGGTTAGGATTGGTTTTCTCCACAGAACACAAAAACAACTTCTTAAAAGTAGCGATAAAGGCTAGTAAATGATTATTTACTAGCTTTTTCTTTTTATTACTACTAATGTATGTTATACACTATTAGGTGTACTGTAAAAAAATATTGGTTACTGTTAATTTGCAACTCATTTTTTTTATAAAAACCTAAAATAATATATGTTTAAAAAAACAGATTTATGAATGTTGTTTTTTCTCTCAGAAAAGACCAAAAAGCCAAAAACGGATTAACAGTAATTTACTGGTATATTTCCCACAATGGTATGCGTTCCAAAAAATACTCTACTGGCATACGAATAATAGACAAATTTTGGAAACGAAAATATGCAACTGGAATCAATGCAAAGCCTGTAAATGATGCCTTAGATAATCTAAGAGCAGACTTGACGAGTAAGTTTAATCAATATTAGGATAGTATCAGCCACATTCAAGATATTGCAAATATTTATAATCAAGGATTTGATAAAATTACGGTTATCGAACTCTATGATTTATTAGTGGAAAGAAAAAAAACTGAAAACTGGAGTATAGCCACAATGAAGGTTTATAAATCTTTTCGTAATGTTTGGCTCATTCCGTATTGTAAAAGTATAGGTGAACCTTTTTATGCTGAATCGTTCCGACCTAAGCACTTAGAAAATTTATCTACTAAAATGCGTGAACGCTGCAAAGAAGAGTTTGTAAGAAAATTTATTGCAAAGATAAAAACAGCATTTTTTTTAGACTTTTCTTTAGAAAAAGTACACAAAAATTATTTAGACAATTATAAATTTTTTCATTATTCCAATTCCGTAAAAGAGTATGTTTATCTAGAAATGGAGGAAATGGAACAGCTTGCAACTCTGACCTTTACAGAAAATGAGCTACATTTAGAAAGGGATAGGGATTTTTTCCTTTTGCAATGTTATACAAGTCTTGCCTATAATGAAATTTTAAATTTAGACTTTGCTGAAAATATAGAATTTGGCGAAGACTGGAACTGGATAAACATAAGACGAGGTAAAACAAATGTATTGCAACAAATACCTATTTTACCTCAACCAATGGCTATTTTGGAAAAATACAATTTTGATTTACAAGTAACCGTAAATCATAGATATAACCAAAATATACGTATTTGTGCATACCGAGCCAAAATAGACAAACATTTACACTCTCATTTAGGGAGAACTACATCAGGTGCATTTTTCCTAAATAGTGGAATTGATATTAATGTAGTGAGTAGAGTTATGGGTCATCGTTCCTATAAAATGACTGAAAAACACTATGCTAAAATTGTGGATAAATGGCGAGTAAAAGACGAATTTGATAGAGTATTTCGTAACAAATAGTTAAGCAATATTTTTTAAGCTCCATTTTTTAATTTTGTGTGTAACCTTTACTTATACACAAAAAAAAGCTACATTTTTTCAAACATAGCCTTTTTATAGAAACTAATCAGTAAATGTAACAACTGTAATCTCGGTACTTGACGCATCAGCTTGTCTTGTAAATATAAAAGAATTAGGTGTTACGCTCTTCAAATGTGGATAATAAACTTCTATGAAGCCTTCTGTTGTTCTTACAATCGCTAATACTTCTGTCGTACCTAAATTATGCGTTACAAGCTGCTCTATTGGGTCTGCTCCTGTTGCACCAAAAGTTTGTTTAAATTTTTTAGGCTTTTGAGCATCTACATATTTCTTATCTACAAGGCTTCTAGCTGTAAAATTTGCAGAGTAATCACTATGATAACTAAAAGGAATACCATTAGGACAATAAAAAAAACGCTGTTGTAAATTAATAGCTACGGCATCTTGTGTTTCATCATTCGTTGAGATTCCATTTACTCTTGAAATATAACCACCACTCATGTCAATATCTCCAGTCATTATTCCTCCAGTTAAAGGCAAATAATTACCACTACCTGCCTTTTGAATTGCATTATCTACATAGGCTTTGTGAGGAATATCTCCATCTTCAACAATGCTAGGCAAAGAATCCTCGATATTGAATTTTATATATTTTAGAGGTTTCTTTTGAAAGTTACGATAGTGTCCTGTTTCTAAATCTAATATACCATCTTGTGAAATATTAAATTGACTAATCAAATACGCTCTACCTTGAATTAAATCAATTCGTTTAGTTGCCTGTGTGCCATTTTTTAAAAACTGTGGAATACCTTGAATTTGACGAGCATAATTGACACTAAAGCCTTTTACTTCGGCATTTTCAAAATCTAATGTAGGCTTGTAGGTTGCTATAATGTTATCATCAAACGCAATAGTTTCTACACTTCCTCCATCTATATTGCCTTGCATCGTACCACCACTCAAAGGCAAATAATCCCCAGTAGCATTTCCTCCACCAGCAGAATCTATCCAATGTACATCTTTATCAGTATTCGTTTTTTTGGATAAAACTTGCCCTGTTGTTCCACCGTTCGGAATTGTGCCACTATTCAAAGTAGTTATATTTTGTTCTAATGTAGAAATAGAAGTTTTTGCAGCTTCTACCTGTGCATCAATAACGTCATTTACTTGTCGTACTATTGCAGGTGTGATGAGTTCGCTTTCGTTATTGATAATAACCTCATCTGATATATTTTTTATTACTCCCATTTTTCAATTATTTATAAGTAAGTGTTTTTTAAGTTATCATAATTCCTAAACCGTATGAGGTGTGAATACTGCACTTGGACTGAAAACAATATGATATTTTCCATCTTCAAGTCCTTCAATTTTATAGCTATCGTTTTGAAAGGCTACGTTTTTCGTGATTTTTGTGGGGATTATTTGTTGATAGCCTACTTCCGTATCATTTCCTACTACATAGATTTGCTTGTAAATAACTATGTTGGAAAGTGTGTTTGCTGGGTAGGGATTATTTACATTCAAAATAGAACTTGTAGAAGTTCCGACAACTGAAATAGGTCTTAAAATTTCACTTGTTTTTGTAGTAATTTCTGTATCAATGAGTTCGTGTACGGCTCTTAGTTTTTGAGCTGTAATTCCTTTTTTAACATTGTCTAAAAAAGAAGTCGTTGAAAGATTTGTAATTGCGCTCATAGTATTTCTATTTTTTTAATAAGTGATTTAAGCAAATTCATCTGAAAAATCATCTGAAAATTCTCGTATGTCTTCTGTTTTTGATAACCCTAAATTTTCTGTCAAATAGCCTATAACATCGTTTACAGTAGTATATTCATTGCCTTGTTCGTCCTGTACTTTTTCTACATTTCTATAAAAATTATGCTGTATTGAGGTTATCAATGTTCCCAATTTTGAAGCTGTTATTCGAATATCAGCAGCAGGGAGAGAATCAATAATTTTTCCTTTGTCTTCTACGATGACTAAACCGTTTTTTTGATAGATTTTCATAGTATGTTTTGATTAAAAATTTCATATTCTCCACTTCCAAAACGTCCCATAATATCAGCTTTTCCATTTTTCACATCAACAATTACATCAACATCATGCGCCCATTCTTGCGAACCTCTGAATACTCCAGACTTTGTTACTTGACTGACTAAAACAAAAAAACTATTTGGATATTGGTTTCTCAAATCTCTCCAAGCGTGAATATCCAAACCTAAGGCATTGATTGAATCAATGACAATAAATTGAAAGTTTTGTAATGGAACATTCAAATTTTTAGAAAAACGCATTGAATGAGTGTAACCGATGCGCTTCACTCTATCCTGTAATGATTTTGATGGTTTGCCGTCTGACATCATTTCTTCATTTGCGACATAGAGTAAAGAACCTTTTTTGGACAGCTCGTTTGCTAGTTGAAGAGCAAAGGTAGATTTGCCATGTTTTGGTTTTCCATAGACCAAAATTGATGCGTTTTTAGGCATATCATCAAGACCAATTTTTGAAAAATCAAAGCTCAAATCCATTGTTTCATAATCCACTTCTAAGAGTTCAACACCACTTAAAGATTGTTGTAAAACCGTTCCTATCATTCCACCGATTGCACCACTCGCAGCTCCAGCCATAACAGCTTTTCTACTTACATTTTCAAAACCGTTTAGACTACTTTTTTTTTTACAAAGACCTGCTAAACCTCGTAAAGTTGGTTTTGTAGCCTTGATAGTAGAGTTACTTTTCTGTGCTTGTTTGAGAACTTTTATAGCTTCTGAAATTTCAATACTAAAAGGGTTATCTTGATTTTCTATTTTCTCTAAGCGTTTGAGAAGATTAGCATGTGTTTTAGTAAACTTCTTATTTTGAGAATTATAGAATGAACGAAGTAAAACATTTGGTAATGCTTCTTTTACATTCATATACGGCTCTAAAACTTCGCTTCCTATTTTATCCAGTTTAAAAACAAAAGTGGCATAATCCGTATTTAGTGCAGCTACAAGGCTTTCAGCTACATATTTGACAGCTTCTGCATGAATAGATTTTTTTCTAATTTCCTTTTTATCGGCTGCTTTATTGATACGATTAAGAAGACTTTGTAAATTTTTACGAACCTTCTTTTTTCCAATCATCAGTAAAAACGATTTTACAAAAGTTAGGGAGTACTGACTTTCAAGTTCATTCGCTTTTACTTCTTTGTCTTTTGGATGTTGTGGGGTACGAATAACCATTGGCAAGTGCCTTGGTTGCTTTTCAGTCAGACGACGGTCTGACTTTACAGTTTTAGCTTTTGAATTATTCGTTTTTTTTTGAGTAGGAAGTTTTACCGTTTTAGGTTCACTTGGTTTATTTTTATCTAAATAGTCTGTAATTTTCCCATAAATAACTTCAAGTGAATCGGCAATGTCTTTATTTGCCAAAAACATTGGTTTGAAGTTACTTGTAATTTCCTTTGCTTCATCGTATAAATGACGGAGTTTAGGAGGAAGAGAATTTATTTCTGTATAAGTTAGTTTTTGTATCATAATTGTAAGGCTGTCGCTTTTAGTTTTAACATTTTCATTTTTGCAATCGCTATTTCTATCTCTTCGTTTTCAGTAGATTTAATAACTTTGGTAGGTGTTTTGACGGTACTTGCTTCTAATGGAATAGGCTCATAATGTTCATTTCGTTGATAAGCTGGAACTCCATTTTTATCATAATCAAGAATATAATTTGATGCTCTTTGCGCTCTTGCAGCAGCTTTCAAGAAAAAAGTTTTGTCTTCTTGAATAGACTTAGTTAGTTTTGCATTCCAACTACTTAGATAAGCAGCCGAATTGTCTATGGTGTGAAATAAAATACCACTTTCAGCGCATAAATAACACGCTCCTAACTCTGCGACTAGCTCCTCTAATGCGTACTCTTTATCTCCAAACTTCTTCCCTCCTCTTGTCTTGTCATTGAGCCTACTGGCGTGTTTGGTACTGTGGACAATTTCGTGGTAAAGAACACTATAAAAATTCTGTGGACTCTCAAAGGTTACGACTGGGGGCATTCCTACATAATCGCCACTCGGAGAATAATAGGCTTTTGTATCTACTTTTAACTTGGGTTTGTTGGGCATATTGTAGTAAATCTTTTCAGCAGCTTCAATCGCTTCATACTCATAATTTACTTTTTCGCTTTTTTCTAAATTGCTCAAATCAAACTCAACATCTTCAACGGCTGCAATATTGAATACTGTATAATATTTCAGAAAACGCATTTCTTCAAAACTTTTTACACCCATTGCTTTAAGGCGTTTGTATTCGTCTTCTGATATTTTTTTACCGTTGTGTTTTCTGACTATATTGTAATAGAAAATTGGATAGCCTTTTGAGCCTTTTTTGATTTTTCCTTTTCGTGCTTGAATCTGCTTGAAAGTAAGGAAATAAGGGTATTCAAAATCTTCTCCCATCAAAGGCAAAATGAAGTTTAAGAGAAAGAAGTTTGCACCTGTGTAAGCTCTCTTACTGTCATAATTTGCAGCAGCTCCTCCCCTACTTTTCACTTTCCATGTTTGTCGCCATGATAAATTGCCTTGCTGAATTGTTTCTAAAATTTTCTCATTGACAATTTCGTAAACATCTTTTCCATCAAGACCATCAAGACCTCCAAGTTCGGTATCATCATAGATACATTCAAGACCATACAAACCATCTAAATCATCAAGTTGTAAAGCCTTTGCTTTTAGTTTTAACATTTTCATTTTTGCAATAGCAAGTTGTAATTCAAAGTCTTCTGTTTCGTTTGGTATAGAAGTAGGTTTTTGTTGTAAGTCTGGATAGTCTTTTAATACTTCACTAGGTACTGTTTTACCTTCTGAAAGTGCTTTTTCTACTTCGTGTTTATGCCTTTCCCTTAATAATTCTCTAGTAGTATTCAAGAGGATTTTATACTGTTTTTCTCTCCAACTTATTGCCTTTGCTCTTTTTTCTTTATCAAAAATACGTTCTTTCTCTACTTCTTTTTCTACATTAATAAAACGATTAAAATCCTTTTTATAGCCTTTATCTAAGTGCATATAGGTATTAAAAGTCATTTGATAAGGTTCTTTTTCTACTTCATTTGGTGTAGAGGTAATTTTCTTTTCTAAAATACAAACCAATCTACTTTTCAATAATTTTCTTTCTCCAGTATATCCTTTTTTACTTACTGTTTGGATAACTAGCATTTTTGGCGTTTCACTTTTTATGTCGCTTACATACTCTATTTCTCCAAAATTCCACATCAAATAATCGCCTTGCTTTATCTCTCCAGCAGCTCTTCCAGCAACTAAGCCTATTGATTGAAGTCGTAACTTCTTAGGATTAGATTCATTGACTAATTGATATTTATAGTCCTTTGTATTAAAAGAAATATCTTCTGTTTTTGGTGTAGAAGTAGGTTTTTCATTATCACACTCACAACCATTCAAAACTTTTTTCTTCTGACAAGCACACGACGAAGTACAACCCAAACCACTCAAAGAAATACTAAAAGCCTTTTGTAAGGCTTCATTTTTAGAGAGTGCTTTTTCTTCTTTTTCAAGCATTGTAGCAGGTCTATCTGTTGCATAATAAGCGTATTTTTTAAACTTATCTACAATATCTTTTTGTGTTTTGCCTTCACTAAAAACCTTTGCTAACTCCAATTCTAAAGGAGAAAAACGGTCTTTTGGCGACGGCTCAAATACTGGTGTTTGCTTTACCCATGCAGGAAAATTAAAGGTAGATTGTTGTAAAAAATCGTATGCTGCACCAATCGCATTACTTACTTCTTTTGTAATAGAATGGTCTGTACTATCACAATCAGCGTAACAATGAACTTTCAAAACATAGAGTAATGATTTTTCAACGCCCTTTTGTGTGTGGTGTGGAAGGTTTTCGAACTTTTGGCTCGTCTTGGTGTCCTTGCCTTGCTCAAAGAGAAATTGCAATAAAAATTGTCTTACAAACTCAGTTCCCTGTGCATTTGCTTGTCCATTTTTGGTGTACTTTTCTAGCTCATCAGCTCGTAGAACTTTAGCTTTTACAAAATAAGCAAGTGCATTGGAATTGCGTATAATTTCAGTCAGAGAATCGTCGCCTTTGTCATATCTCAAAAGAGCATCAATCATTTTGGCTAAATCCGTTTCTGAAATACGATTTACTCGTGCCTTTGTGTCAGAAGATTCTGAACTAACAGCTTCTAAATCTTTAGCTTGAAACTGTCCTAATTGTATAAATTCTTCATCGGAAACATCACAAAAACGTCCTAAAATTGGCTTCTTGAATTTGGCTAATTCTGACTTTATTGTACGTGCAGAAAAACCCAAAAAGTTAGCATTACAACCATCAACAAAATAGTTTTTATAGACTTCGCCATTGGGTTCTAAGGAGTAATAAATTTTGAGTGTGTCAGCTCGTCCATTTCCTTGTATTACTTCCCCTCTCAAATTGGCTATTGGTGCGCCTGTATAAGCATTTGCACCTTCTATAATTTCGGCTGGTCTTAAATTACGTGCAATTAATTGAGGTGTTTCTCTTCCACTTTGTGAAGTGCTACGGTTTCTTGGCTGTGCTTCTGGTAGAAAATGAAAAGGATTTTGAACGCCTGTACTGTGAGAAGGCTGTAAATTTTCAGCTTCAATAATGCCATAAAAACCTTTTACAATGCGATTAAAAGCAAAGGAAATAGTTATCTCTTTGCCTTTAAGCATTTTTGTAATAGGTTTTTGACGATTGTAAGTGATACCGTCTTTTAATAAAATGCCTTTTGTTCTTACATCATCATAGGCACGTCCTAAACTGACACTTTTCCTGTTCATTTTTTTAGTACGTGTAGTTTTTTTTCTTTTTAGAGTAGTAGGCATAATAGAATAAGTACGTGTATTTTAATTGTTGATTATCTCAATTCCTTTGCAGCTTGACTGATACAAGCTGTCCATTTTTTGCGTGGACTGGCTTCACGAATTTTGTGCGCTCGTGCAACAATCGCTTTTAATTTTTGAGTGCCTTTGTTGCTTTTTGACTTGCCTTTTGAGGTAGTTTTTTTCTTAGCCATGATAGTTTTTGAGGTTTATTTGTATAGATTTTTAGCACGTTTTTGAGGATTTTATATAACTTGCTCGGTAAAGACAAGTGAGAGCTTTTTTATATCTTGTGGGGGATAGCTGCTTTCCAAGAGAGTTTAGGCATTGATTTACGAACCGTTTTTACTTCTACTTCTTTTACATTTCGCATTTCATAGCCTGATTGATGCTGTAAAGACTTCGCTGATTTATTGATAGCTATCATTTTTTGAAGTCCTTTATTTTGAACTTTTCCTAAGCCTTTTTTTTTTGGCTTTCTCCTTTTTCTTCCGTTCAAACCATTTACAGATTGTGATTTTTTGCCTTTTACGGCTTTCATAATATCATCTTTCTTCCAAACTCCTATTCCTATAACCGTTCCCACTACTGCGAGAGCTGCAACTGGTTTAATCCATGTGTTGTCTTTTGGTGCTATTTTTCCTCCGTTCAGATATGCCATAATTTTACTATTTTAAGGTGTGTTTTTTTTGATTTTCGTAAACTTTAAGACCTCCATACGCTGCTGCACAAAGTCCTGTAACTACTGCTGTTCTTCTGAGGATTGTACGTTGTTGGCTTCGGTTGTCAATCAGTCCGTAAGTGAATGTATTACCGTATAGATTTTCATGTTTTTCTCCAAAACTGATAAGCTCTGCAAAGTCTGAGGAATTGGCTAAAACTTGACAACCTGCTGAATATTTATCAACTGTTTTTGATGTTCCGTTGCTTGTTGCTCTGTGAATATTGATGCCATAATTTCCGTTCATGACTTCTCCATTGAGAAAATCTAGTTTTGCATTTCTATCATAATCTCTTCGGATTTTGACTTGTCCACGCTGAACAAATGCTTTGTATTTTCCTCTGTGAAAACCGAGTTGATAGGCATTTACATATTGTCCTGCTTGTAAAATGGCTGTTCCTTGTGGCATCATTGGACTTTCTAGCCAAAAAGTTCCTGCATCGGTAGTACATTCGTAGCGTTGCATTTCCAAAAAACCATACTTGTTTTTAAAAAAAACTACAAACGTATCATCAAAAGAATTTGCCTTTGTACGATTTGCACGAAAACCGACCATGTTTATTTCATAGGCTCGTTCATGAACTTTCCATTTTGAGTTCTTTAAAAAAGTAGGGAGCAACATAATTCAGTTATCAGTTATCAGTAAATTATTTTTTAGATTTTGAAAAGGCAATAAAAATTAATCGTATTGCTAATCCTATTGGAATAACATAAGACAAGACTTCTAAGGCTATACTTGTTGTTTTTTTCGCTTTCATAATCAAAAGTTAATTATGATTTACAAGGTCGTCTGTATTGGCAAGAACTTGTTTTCCGTCTATGGTTTGGATAAGTGTTTTTTCTGAATTAGATTTTAAAACTGTTCCTAAAATCAAATTTTTTCCTACTACAATATGTCCTTTTTTCTCGTCCACAACCGTACAATTATGTCTTGTTCTGACTTCTGCTAATTCTCCCAAACCACTCAATCCTGCATCTGCAAATAATTCAAGAATAGCTCGTGAGCTAAATGTAGAAACTGAAACTTTCCCTCCTTTATCGGTACTTTGAAACATTTGTTTCAATCCTTTTTCATTGTATTCTCTTCTATAAATGGTATCAATTTCTTTAATATCACTCTTTTTTAGGGGTTTGAGGGTGTCATGAATGGTGCTATAATCAATAGACCAAACACTTTTCAATTCGTCTGCGATGTATTTTGTAATGTCTGCATTAGATTGAATTTGAGTAGCTGATGAAGAACTAGAGCCACTATTTCTAGTAAGAGAATTTAATTGCAGCTCTGAAACTGGAACAGATAAACCTGCTTTTGAAACGGCTATATTTGTATCATTTCCCCAAATACCGTCTGCACTAGAAACCGTTTTACCTGTTCTTGTACGCTGTGTAGGTGCTAAATGTCCTGCTGAAATGAGGGCATTTTGAAGTCTAATAATATCACTTTTTGGACTTCGTGAAGAAATACCGTTTGCTGTATTATAGCCTGTATTTGAACTGGAATAAGAACCACTACCTGTATTTGTTTTTACTGGAACTGCTTTTATAGGTTCTGTTTTCTTTCCCTTTCCTATCAGTTTTTTGATTTTTTCGTTTTCAGTATTTGCTACAAAAAGTCCTGCTCCTCCTGCAACTACGGCAGTTGCTAATAGAATATATCCTGTATTCATTTTTTCTAATTTGGTATTTGCTCAATTAATTGTGAAATCATTTTATAATCATCGCTACCTACTTTCAAAAGGTCTTTTGTTAAAGGAGTTCCTTTTGTCATTTTTTGATACGATTGATTTACATCTGAAAAAAAGCGTTTTGAGGGCATCAATTTGATTAAACGCTGACATTCTTCTTCGTCCACATTCCAATCGTACCACGAAGTTTCAAGCGCACTAAAAAATTGAACAGCATAAAATTCTGGTTTTTCTGCATTTGTAGCCTGTCCAAAATTGTTATTTTCTTGTGCCTTACGAACCGTTTTTTTGACTAGAATAACAGTCGTTACAGGAACAGCAATAACAAAGGCTAGAGTAGCTAACTTGGGTAGTATTTCGGCTGCTTTAACGGCTAATAATGGATTCATAAAAACGTTTTATTTCTTAGGTTTTACGGCTTTCATGGCAAGGCTTTTTATCATCTTGAACTGCTTAGATTCACTATTGATATGATTTGCAATGGTCAGAAGTCCGTCTAAATTATCCGTGTTTTTATTGAGCATCTGACTAAAAGCCTTCATTAATTCTAGTGCTTGTTCGTCATTCTCAGCTTTAAAAGCTGCATCAAAATTGTTAAAATTATAAGTAGGCATAGGCTTTTTTGGGTACTACAAGACGTACAACGGTACGTCTGTACATTTAAAATTCGTTTTCTGTTTCTGTGAGAGGAATAAGATTTTCTAAAAGTTGTTTGTCGTGAGCTGCACGTTTGAGAAAATCAAAAATGGTAGCGAGTTCAAAATCTTGAAAGCTCTTTTTGAGTTGCTCAAAAAAATGGAGTTCCTTTTTTTGAAGTTCTGTAAGTCCGTTTTCAGTAGTCGAACTACTTGAAAATTTCACTTCATTTGTGCTTTGTGAAGGATTATAACTGGGAGCATTTGGCTCTTGTGGTTCTTCTTCATACAAACTACTGAGCATTCCCAATGTTGGATACGTTTTAGAGAGTTTTGAATTTGCTAAAACTTGAATGGCTGCTGGTGCAATAGCTTCTAAGATTCCACTTAAAGAACTATTTGCGTTCTTTGTTTCTTCAATTTTGCTTTTTGCTTCTTCTTTAATGATTCGGTTTTGTTCGGTCAGATAAGCGACTTCTTCTGTCAAATCTTCAATTTTTCTATCTTTTTCCCAATCTGATTTTTCTTTCAAAATATCAAACTTGGGTTTGTTGTCGTAGGCGTTTTTTGCTGCTTCTGACGGTGTTCCATTCAATCCATTACTTTTACGAAATAGAACAGTACGGTCATAATTTCTGCTTTTTCCTTTATAAATTCGGATAGAAACAAATTGAGTAGAAGGATTTATATAATTTACAAAATCGTAAAAATGCTCTACATTATCAGTACGGCTAACAATAGGTTGTTCATCAATTTCAATATCATAATCTTTATCTCCTTGTTCTACGAATTTGAGTAAAATATCTATTGCGCTATCTGAATATGGTTTTTCTATATAGGTACTTGCCATGAGTTGTTGTTTTTTGTGAAATAGGGAATTTCTTTTGAGTAAATTTATTGAGGTTCTAAATTAATTACTTGCCAAAACTGTAAGGTCTGACGGTTGTAAGTAATGTTTTCTATTTGTGTGCTACCACTATGTTCTAAAGTATTATCATTGGTTTGCTTTCCAAATTCTCCAAAATAACCTCTATCGAATTGTACCAAAATACCAAAGTCAGTATTCGGATTATCAATGACCCAAAACTCGCCATAGTGCATGTTTTCAGTCTTAATTTCTTCGGATTCTAAAATGACTAATCTAATTTTGATAGCGTAATTTGTCCATTTTAGCTCTTTGCAACGTCTTTCTATATAATCAAGCATAATTTTGATATTCGTTTACGCATACATCAAAACGAGCGTAATTGTATAATTTGGATTAGGGCAAAATTTCGGTGTAGAACCAAAGGCAGTAGAAAAACCACTAGAAAAACTGTCTTGACAATAATATTTTGTGTTGAGTTTGTCTATGCTGATAACTTCTATTATATCTCCTGCTTTGACAGGCAATAAAAGCGCATCTAATTCTTGTTTTCGTTTGATTCGTGCTTGAGGAAGTTTGACATTAATCCTAAAAAAAGAGGAAACATCTGTATTTAGATTTACACTCACTTCTGCAATCGTTCTCAAATCAACTTTGTAATACTCGTTTGTTTCGTTACATACGGCTGCAATACCTATAATTTTTGTTGCATCGGTGGGCATACGAAAAGAACTTTTTATTACTTTGTTCAAATCCATTTTTACCTCGTGAACAATATATTTAGGTTTCATATTCTATGCTGTTTCGTAGCGAACTATTAATGTAACTGGATAATTTACGCTTGTCGTCGGATTGCTTGGAGAGGGTTTATCTTGGTAGCGTAATTTGATTTTATTTGCACTCACGACTTCATCAAGTACATACTGTGCGTCAAGCAAAGCAAATGATTGGAAGCGTAATACTATTGATACTTATAGAGAAATAGTTGAGAAAAAGGGAGGAAAACTTCATACAAAGGAATATAAAAATTCTGCTGAAACTAAGTTATCAGTTGAATGTAACAAAGGGCATAAATGGATAACTTACCCTGGTCATATCATAAAAGGAATATGGTGTAGAAAGTGTAATGGTTCAGCTCCTCATACACTTGAAGATGTAAGAAAAGTAGTTGAAGATAGAGGTGGGAAACTTTTATCGACGGAATACAAAAACGATATGACTAAAGTAACATGTCAGTGTGCAGAAAATCATATTTGGGATATATCACCTAATAATATGAAGCGTGGAAAATGGTGTCCAATTTGTAATTCAGGCATTGGAGAAAGAGTTTGTCGATTAGTTTTTGAAAAAATATTTAATAAGCCATTTAATAAAGTTAGACCCAGTTGGTTAAGAAATAAACGGGGTTTTATAATGGAACTTGATGGATATAATAAAGAATTGAAACTTGCATTTGAGCATCAAGGAAGGCAACATTATAGTAAAAAAACCAATCAAAGATTTATAAAAGAAAACACTACTCAAAACGACAAAAAAAAATTAGAAATATGCAAGTTAAAAGGAATTACTGTTATTTACATTCTCGAGTATAGTACTGGACATGAGTTAAATTTTTGACAAAAAAAGGACAGAAAGAGTTAATTTAGAAGTGTGAAAACCAAAAAACTCTATTCCGTCCTGCTGAACAAATATACAAAGGAATTTTCAGATATTCCTATCCATTATGTTCACGCTACTTTGTTGCTTATTAGCTGTATTCTGATAAAAGAAACTGTTAATCTAAACAAATTAAAAAATCAAGTAGGTATTTTTTTAAATTCTCCTACTGTTCAAATTGATTCTCATTATAAACGGCTTACTCGTTATTTTTTGGATGTCTATGTTCAAAAAACACTATGGAAGCTGATTCTAGTTTTTAGTATAGGCTCTTTTTTGAATAGAAAAGACATAAAAAAAGAAATTTTCTATCTAGCTATGGATGGTAGTGTTTGGCAATTAGGGGAATATACCTATCATGTTTTGGTCTTAAGTGTTATTTATAGAAAAATGGCTATTCCTATTTTTTGGATCAATTTAGAACGAAAAGGTAGTTCTACTGTTGCTCATCGTAAAAGTTTATTAGCATCGGCTTTATTGTTATATCCTTTTTTAAAAAGATTTACAATTTTAGCTGATAGAGAGTATAAAGGTAGAGTTTGGTTTAGGTATTTAGAAGAACAAGGATATACTTACATTATTCGTCTTTGTAAGGGAGATTATCAATTAGAAGTTAAAAAATACCACAGCTTACTTAAAAAAGCTAAATCAGGCAAACTAGTAAGCCAAGAATTTGAAACTGACTTTGCAAAAAAACTAAAAATAGTGATTTCTTATAATGCTCAAGCAGCAAAAGAAAGTGAAAAGTTTGTCATTTTATTAACCAACAAATATCGTTTAACAAAGGAGAAAATTAGTGCTATCTATTATCTCAGATGGAAAATAGAGTGTTTATTTAGACATTTGAAAACAAATGGATTTCATTTAGAGGAGTTAGGAATGGTAAACCCAAGAAAAATTCGTGTTCTAATGGCATTAGTAATTGCATCTTTTTTACTCTGTATCTTAGAAGGAGTAAAAACAAAACAAAGAGTAAAAAAAGACAATGAATCCTTTTACGAGTCTGTTTTTAGAATCGGATATGGAAAAGTAGTATTTTATGCTACTTCTATAGACAAAATATTAAAAATAATAACCCAATTAGTGCAAAAATCTAAAACTCAAAATACAACCTAAATTAACACATGTCCAGTACTGTAATAAGTGGTATGACTTTGTGTTTTTTCAAAATTCTTTCCTATGCCAAATATATAACGTGTTCCGTTTGGAGTAATAATCTCCCATTTTTGATCTGCCCAGTTTGCATTTCCATCTCCGTAATATCCAGCACCTTCTCTAAAAACAGGAGGAATACGTTTTATTTTTAGCTCTTGATAAGATAATAGTATAGGCTCTACTTCACCAGTACCCTTATTTCTCCTCATAACAAAACTGCCTGCATAGCCTCCAAAATTAAAAGAAAACTCATCAGGCTGTCCATCATACTTACCAGCTGCTACCTTTTGTTGAGTTTCATCCTGATTATTATTTATATCCCATAAATTTTCTGGATGAAAAGGTAAATGTAAATAACCTCTTGGAGTATTACTATTTCTAATCTCATCAGGTAATCCTCTTACAGAACGAGTAATAATACCACCTGCATTCAAGCTCCAACCTAACCCTACCCAAGAACCAAAATCAGCTACTTTAATCCCTCCACTATGATAACTGATAGATACATCAGTAGATAATTGATATCCTAAAAGTGAGGTTACAGGAATAGAAATCTGAGGAGTTCCTGTGTGCATATTTACAGGTATCTCTGCATACTTAGCCAATGAAGCTGCATTAGGAGAAGGAGGTAAAATACTTAGATCTGCAGAATATTGATTTGGTATTGATTGTCCATTTGCAGAACTGTACAAACACAGTAAAAATACAATAAGAGAGAGCGTATAAAATTGAAATGATTTCATGGTAATGCCTTTGCGAATGATAATGTGATTATTCAAGACGCAAATGTATTACATTAAAAAATAAACTCAAACAGATAGAGCAAAAAACATATAAAAAATCTAAACAAACAATTTTTAACACATAAAAAATCATTTTTTGGTTAAAAATCAGAATAAAACCCTGTTAATTGATTGTTTTCCACAATATTATTGTTCTATTACTTTTTTAATAATTGCATTTTATCTGTTTTAAATTAAATTATTTTAGAAAAAAAGTAACTTTTCAATCATTTAAACAAAAATAAATTCCATATTTATATATCTCATTACATTTTTAACTCCTTTCAAAGTGCTACAAACAAAAAATATACTGCTATTTTATCTTACGTCCCTCTAATTAGTAAAAAAAACTCTTTCTAATAAATTACAACTTTAAACATAAGTTATACTTTTTCCCTAACCAAATTGTTAGGGTCTGAGCTTTTTTTTAACTTTGATAGTTCTTTCAGAAGGCTGTCAATAGTAAAAAAATATCCAAAACTATTGTCAGAGCTATTTTGGATTACCAAAAAACTACTGACAAAGTTTTTATGCACATGCCCTGTGTGCTTTTAAAAAAAAGATAAAACACGAATTAGTTATGATAAGGTACAGATTAAATACAAACAAAAACAGATAGAGTACAGATAAAAATAGACTAAATACACACTAATTACAATCAAAAAAAAGAGAAAATTAAAAAAGCCTTCAATTTTTTAGTTTTGAAGGCTTTTTTTGTGGGTTTAAATAATTTTATTCAGATAGGCATTGCAATTTTCACCCAATTTGGCTAGTGCTTTAGCTTCTGTTTTATTTAGTTTTAAAACATTTTTGTTTGATTGTGCTGCACTTCTCAAATGCTTGACTACTTGCTCATATAGATATATTTGCATAAAAAACACAAATGTATCATCGGTAACAGCGTTGTGTGAAACGCTATTATTAAACTTAAATAGTTTGTCTTCTAGTAGCCGTAACATATACCAAATTTGTGTATTTGGTACGTAAACCGTCCATTTTTGAGTTGCAGGATTATATTTTGATTGACTGTTTAGAGTTAATGAGGTTGATTTTCTCATTGTTTTGGATTAGCAATATGATGAACCATTTTTAAACGAAAATTAAGCATACTTTCAAGAAATTCAGAATTACATCGCTCAAACTCTGCTCTGACTTTCTCATATTCGGTATCTGTTATTTCCATACCATTTGAGATATAACACTCCTCTATTTGGTCAAGTGCTATTTTGATTTCCTGTTCACTTGCAAACTCTTCTTTTGGCTCTTCGTAGGCTTCACTTGTTGCACTAACCTGTGGAAAATAAGTAGGGTTTGACTTTGGTACGGTATGCTTCCAAATGGTTGTATTTTCTACTCTATCCACGATGATAGCCGTTTTGAGAGTAGTACCGTATTTGACTTTGTACTGGATAGGATTTTTAATGATTTTATCTACAAAGTCTTTAAAATAAGCTAAAACTTTTTGACTGTCATGGTCATAGTATTGAGCGTATAATGCTCGTTTTTTATCTACAAATGCACCCTCATTATTCTGTTCCTGTTCATTGAAATACAAAACAAGTTTGTAACGACATGGAACTCTTAATTTATTATTTGGAATGCGTGATTTTGTTGCTGTATTCATAGTTTTGTTGTATATTTGTATTGAGGCTCTGCTGGAGAGCAACCTCAAACTCAAGGCTAATTTTGCATTTTTTTGCATTTTAGTTGGGACAATCTTGCTGATACGTTAGCAAGATTTTTTTTGTCTAATTTTTCGGAATACATCGGTTGTTTTTTCCTCTGTACTTCAAAGCGCAGCACCTTCTTTCTTCGTTTTATTTTGCCTTTTTTCTTTTTCTGTTTTTCTTTGTTTCCTACAATTAGCCAGAGGAGCAAACTCTTTTTCTGTAATTTTTTTATACAGATATTCAGATTCCACAGTGTATTTTTTTTTCTGTTTTTGACCCACTCCCACAATTCGGAAAAATTTACCGACTTTACATGTATTTTTAAGTATTTATATATACAGAGAAACATTACATATAAATACTATAATAGTGGTAATTTTTTCCGTATTATTCATTTTTGATGCTTTTTTTAGGGTGTTCTTTATAGGGTTGCTTTTGGAGCAACTTTTATTTTTTTTGGAAAAATAGAGAAAGGAAGGATTCTTTTTTAAGCGTTAAAAACGTGTTGTACGGACACTTTTTCGCCAAAATAAGAAGTTAGTAAACGAGTATAGATAGTACAAATAGAACTGTTTTTGATACTATCAAAGGCATCTTTTGGACACTTAATAGTCAGTTTGTTTGTACCATATAGATAGGAATCAAAAGAGAATTTTTGTAGCAGCTCTTTATGCTCCTGTGTAACTCCTTCAATGCTCATAAGGTCATTTTTGAGAGTTTGGTACTTGTGCGCTTGAGGTAATAGTTTTGTAGTAGCTTCTACGATGGTAATTCCCTCATACGTTTTTAGGTGTTCAATATCTAAGAAAATAGAGAAGTTAAACCATTTACGGTAAATGTCTTGTTCTTTTTTTGGCTTGAACATAAAACCTGCTTTACACATTTTTTTGATATGATTGCGTATTGTTTTTTCTGATTTTGTTCCACGTTGGATAGCTATTGCTTCTCCACAGGATAGAAATTTAACTCATAATAAACAGCAACTAAAAGGCTAGTAATTCATTTTACTAGCCTTTTTTCTTTTACACTAATATAAGTGTATAGAAATTCGTACTGCTTATTTACTAGAAAGTAACGAAAGTATTTGGGTTTCAGCTATTGAGATAGAAGAAAATCAAACTTGTTTTATGATTAACCATGTCAGTATGTTTTTTGACGAAATGACGATGAAAAAGTATAATGTTTTGGTAGAAAACGTACTGTAATTTCTAAATCAAAAATGGTTTTTGTTTCTTTGTAAAAAATTAGAATAAACTACACATTCAAAACCAATAGACAAACAGTATGACAACAATGACAGAAACATCGACAATACAAAATGTATTGAACGAATTAGGAATAAAAGAACACAATGCTTGTTATTCAACAGGTTCAAAATGGGCTTCTACTGGCTCAAATAGAGAAACTAAAAAAATCTACTCTCCTGCTGACGGAAAACTTATCGCTTCGGTTGATATGGCAACTCAAGAAGATTACGATACAGTAATCAAAACGGCACAAGAAGGATTCAAAAAATGGCGTACACTTCCTGCACCTCAACGTGGCGAAATTGTTCGTCAAATAGGAGAGGCTCTTCGTAAGCACAAAGATAATTTAGGCAAATTGGTAAGTTATGAAATGGGTAAAATCTATCAAGAAGGCTTGGGCGAAGTTCAAGAAATGATTGATATTTGTGATTTTGCTGTCGGACTTTCTCGCCAGCTTCATGGCTTTACGATGCACTCTGAGCGTCCGAAGCACCGTATGTATGACCAATATCACCCACTTGGTGTAGTCGGAATTATTTCAGCATTCAATTTTCCAGTAGCTGTTTGGGCTTGGAATTCGATGTTGGCTTCTACTTGTGGCGATGCTTCAGTTTGGAAACCATCTGAAAAAACTCCTTTTACAGCTTTGGCTTGTCAGAATATTATTACTGATGTTTTGAAAGAAAATGACGTTCCAGAAGGAATTTTCTCTGTAATCATTGGCGATGCAACTATTGGAAAAGCAATGGCAGAAGATGAGCGTCTTCCTCTAGTTTCGGCAACAGGTTCTACTCGTATGGGTAAATCAGTTGGCGCAGCAGTTGGACAGCGTTTGGGTCGTTCTTTATTGGAATTAGGTGGAAACAATGCAATTATTGTTACTCCAGAAGCTGATTTAGAAATGGCAATTCGTGCTATTATTTTTGGTTCAGTTGGAACGTGTGGACAGCGTTGTACTTCTACTCGTCGTTTGATTTTGCATGATTCTGTTTATGATACAATCAAAGAGCGTTTAGTAAATGCGTATGCAAAACTTCCTATCGGAAATCCATTAGAACAAGGAACTTTAGTAGGGCCACTTATCGACAAAGATGCTGTTAAAGGTTTTGAAAATGCACTTAAAGAAGTACAAGCAGAAGGTGGAAAACTTATCTGTGGTGGCGAAGTATTAGAAGGCGAAAAGTACGCATCAGGAACTTATGTAACTCCTGCAATCGTAGAAGCGAAAAATGAATACAAAATGGTACAGGAAGAAACATTTGCACCAATTTTATATTTATTGAAATATTCTGGCGAAGTAGAAAATGCAATCGCTATGCAAAACGATGTTCGTCAAGGACTTTCTTCTTCTATTTTCACTAAAAATATGTTAGAAGCAGAAGGATTTTTAGCGCATTGGGGTTCTGATTGTGGAATCGCTAACGTAAATATCGGAACATCAGGTGCAGAAATTGGTGGTGCTTTCGGTGGCGAAAAAGATACTGGAGGAGGACGTGAATCGGGTTCTGATGCTTGGAAAGTATATATGCGTCGTCAGACAAATACAATCAATTATGGAACAGAACTTCCTTTAGCTCAAGGAATTAAGTTTGATATATAAGTAAATAATCGACGCTTGCTAAGGTCGGATTACCGACCATTAACAACGTCTTCAAAATAGTATTTTTTTAAACCTATGAGGATTGATTAGTCCTTATAGGTTTTTTTTCTGTCTAAAAATAATGAGATTTTGCTGTTTGCTTACATTTTCCACTTTCTTTTAAGGTTGGATATCAAGCAAACATTAAAAAAATAGACTTTTTGATGTTTACAGTAAAAAATGACTATGTTTGAGGCAAAAAGCAGACTAAACATTAAAATATCGCTTTTTTAATGTTTGGTCTAAAAAAATGATTATCTTTGAGCTAAATAAACCTACCAAATGGTAAAAATCAATTATTTTAATGCCAGAACCACTCTATTCTATAAATCCAGATAGAAATATTCCTTGGAATGGATTACCCTTATTGCCAATAAAAGAGGAAATTTATAAGACCGTCGAAATTATTGAAAAACTAGGAAATGCGAAGGCTGCTCTAGCAAGACTTCACGGAAGAAGTGCCGTTATACCTAATCAAGGATTACTCATCAATACGATAAGTCTGCAAGAAGCCAAAACTTCTACTGCTATTGAAAATATTTTTACTACCGATGATGAACTATATAAAGCATATAGCGAAAAAAATAGTGAAACAGAAACGACACCATCATCTAAAGAAGTATTGAGATATAGAGAAGCTCTATGGTCTGGTTATGGTTATTTGCAAAAAGAAAAAGCATTTACAAAAGACTATTTTATTCAAGTAAGTAGTTAGACAAAATTATTAAATATTTTTTTTATCTTTGTTTTATGAGAGGAAAAAAACGTTTTATTAGTTTGAGTATAGAGGAAGTATCTTCCTTAGAGCAAGGTTGGAAAGAAGGTAAATCATCAACTTTCCGTACTCGTTGTCATTACATTCTTTTAAGCCATCAAGGAAAAAAGGTTAGTGAGATAATGGATTTTTATCAAGTTACTCGCCAATTAGTTATTCGTTGGTTTAATCGGTATGAAAAAGAGGGCATAGCAGGATTAGAGACGAGTAAAGGACAAGGTCGTCGCCCTATTCTTCGTATAGATAATGAAGAAGAAATGAATAAAGTAGAATCTCTAGTTGAAGCCAGTCCTCAAAGTTTGAAAGTAGTTGTTTCTCAATTGGAAGAGGAATTGGGTAAATCTATGTCAGTCAAGACTTTAAAAAGGTTGCTTAAAAAAAAAATGGTGTTGGAAACGCTTCAGAAAAGTAACTGTTAAGAAACCTGACCCTGTTGTATATGAAGAAAAAAAACGTAGTTTAGAATTTCTCATTCTTTTATTTTTAGCAGGCTGTATAGATTTGCGTTTTTGTGATGAGTCTTCCTTCAATTTAGAACCCAATGTTCCTTATGGTTGGTGTAGAATAGGAGAACAAGTAGGCATTAAAAGTAGTAAGGGAGGTAATTTAAATGTATTTGGATTGCTTAACTTGCGTGGAGAACTAAGCAGTTTTGTAAGCACCCAAAACATTAATTCTAAAGTTATCATTGATTGTATAGATCAGTTTGTAGAAACAATTGAAAAAACGACTGTTCTAGTGTTAGATAATGGACCTTGGCATATTTCTAAAGAAATAGAAGAGAAAATAGAGGAATGGGAAGAGAAAGGAGTACTTATTTTCTACTTACCTTCTTACAGTCCACATTTGAATCCCATAGAAACACTATGGAGAAAAATCAAAATAGAGTGGTTAAGACCTCAAGATTTCACGAGTAAAGAAGACTTACATCAAGCTGTAAAAAATATTCTAAAAAAATACAATAGTAAAAAGTATAAAATTGATTTTACTATATATAAAGGAAAATTGTTACGATAATTATGTCTAACTACTTATATCAACAAATCAAACAGACTACAACTCGGATAAGACCACCCTTTGTAACTACAGTAATTCGCCAAGGTGGAACAGACCTTAATGCTGGACAGGTAATCTATACTCCACCTCGTGGAGAGAAAATAATTGAGGAAAAACTAGAAAATCTGATTGATTTTGTTAATGATGATGAAAAGTATAATATAGACCATTTACTAAAAATGGCTATTGCACATTTTCAATTTGAAGCAATTCATCCATTTGCTGATGGAAATGGACGGACAGGACGAATTTTTAATATTCATTATCTAACAAATAAAGGATTATTAGATTTTCCTATATTATTTTTAAGTAAATATATTCTTGCACACAAAAATGATTACTATGAAGGTATAATGGGAGTTTCACAGCGAGGAAGTTGGAAAAACTGGATACTTTTTATGCTACGGGCAATAGAATATACTTCAAATGATACCTTTTACAAAGTAAATGATATTGTTTCAGCTAAAAGTTCGATAGTAGAATATATCAGTAAAAAGAAAAAATTTAAAGATGTAGAAAAACTTATCGAATTTTTATTTACACAACCATTTATCAAAGTATCGCATTTGGTAGAGGCAGGAATTTATTCTGAAAATACATCAAGAAAATATCTAAATGATTTATCAGATTTACAAGTTTTAGAAAAAAAAGTAGTTGATGGTAAATATTATTATCTAAACAATGAATTATATAGAATTTTGTCTAAATAGATTTGACGATTGCTAAGGTCGGATTACCGACCATTAGCAACGTCTTCAAAATAATATTCTAAATCCTTTCTCTTTGAGGAAGGATTTTATTTTGTTGGAGAACTAGCAAAATAGGTTTCTACATCTAAATTAGCTGCAAAATTTTGATATTCTTTAGTTCCAAAAATAGGTTGTGCTGCTGCTTGAAATTTAAGAGGATTTTCCCAAACAATAATAACAGCTTGTGTATTTTCTGCTAAACTCGGAACGCCTTGTTCATTGAGTTTGTGTACTTTAAACTCACGAGCAAATTTATAACCGTCATGGCTTTTCAAAGAATTAAAAAATACTTCTCTGTTTTCGCCAAAAGCATCATCAGTTTTGCCCTTACGAATAGCAAATTCTACTACCAAACCTTCTTTTTTGATGCTTTCCATATCAAATGATTTTCCATCAAGAGTTTCTAAGACTGCGTAAGCTAAAGGATTAAAACTAGCAAAATAATCTTTTGCTTCTTTTTGGGGCATAAGACGTGTTGCAGCTTCCCCAAATCCTTGCATAGAATTCCACTCTGTCATTCCGATTAATACCTGTTCAACATTCAAATCGGGAATTACTGTAAAAAATGGTTGCCATTTTCCTTCATTTAAAGCTGCTTTTTCTTTTCCCAAAACGTCCACAAATTTAGCTCGTGTGTCTAAAAAGTTTTGATGCTGTCCTTCTTTGGATTGGTTGATTGCAATTTCGAATAGTGTATTCATTTTTTTGGAGTTTGATGTGTTAGTTGATTTATTTGTTCCACTATAGTACTGGACATGAGTTAAATTTTTGACAAAAAAAGGACAGAAAGAGTTAATTTAGAAGTGTGAAAACCAAAAAACTCTATTCCGTCCTGCTGAACAAATATACAAAGGAATTTTCAGATATTCCTATCCATTATGTTCACGCTACTTTGTTGCTTATTAGCTGTATTCTGATAAAAGAAACTGTTAATCTAAACAAATTAAAAAATCAAGTAGGTATTTTTTTAAATTCTCCTACTGTTCAAATTGATTCTCATTATAAACGGCTTACTCGTTATTTTTTGGATGTCTATGTTCAAAAAACACTATGGAAGCTGATTCTAGTTTTTAGTATAGGCTCTTTTTTGAATAGAAAAGACATAAAAAAAGAAATTTTCTATCTAGCTATGGATGGTAGTGTTTGGCAATTAGGGGAATATACCTATCATGTTTTGGTCTTAAGTGTTATTTATAGAAAAATGGCTATTCCTATTTTTTGGATCAATTTAGAACGAAAAGGTAGTTCTACTGTTGCTCATCGTAAAAGTTTATTAGCATCGGCTTTATTGTTATATCCTTTTTTAAAAAGATTTACAATTTTAGCTGATAGAGAGTATAAAGGTAGAGTTTGGTTTAGGTATTTAGAAGAACAAGGATATACTTACATTATTCGTCTTTGTAAGGGAGATTATCAATTAGAAGTTAAAAAATACCACAGCTTACTTAAAAAAGCTAAATCAGGCAAACTAGTAAGCCAAGAATTTGAAACTGACTTTGCAAAAAAACTAAAAATAGTGATTTCTTATAATGCTCAAGCAGCAAAAGAAAGTGAAAAGTTTGTCATTTTATTAACCAACAAATATCGTTTAACAAAGGAGAAAATTAGTGCTATCTATTATCTCAGATGGAAAATAGAGTGTTTATTTAGACATTTGAAAACAAATGGATTTCATTTAGAGGAGTTAGGAATGGTAAACCCAAGAAAAATTCGTGTTCTAATGGCATTAGTAATTGCATCTTTTTTACTCTGTATCTTAGAAGGAGTAAAAACAAAACAAAGAGTAAAAAAAGACAATGAATCCTTTTACGAGTCTGTTTTTAGAATCGGATATGGAAAAGTAGTATTTTATGCTACTTCTATAGACAAAATATTAAAAATAATAACCCAATTAGTGCAAAAATCTAAAACTCAAAATACAACCTAAATTAACACATGTCCAGTACTGTATAAGCCGATAGAGTTCTTTAAGCTCAGAGTCATCTTTTATAATTTGATTCATTTATTTTTCTATTTCTTCTATACGAAGGGTCAAGTGTTCCAACGTTGTTTTAGCACTCTCTTCCAGTAGTTGTTGAATAGAAGTTTTGCTAAATTGACTTTTTTCAGTAACGTATGTTTCTAGCTCTTGTCTATGAGTAACTAGCTTTCTTCGTAGTGTTTGCAATGTTTTTAAAACTTCTAGCTCCTCAGTAGAAGGAGTATATAAATTAGCTTTATCTTGAAAACGAAACGTATAAAAAGCAATATTTTTAGAATCAACTTTGTCATTTTTGAGCTTTTTGACCCCCATAGAACGTTTGATTTGAAGTGGGTTTTCTACCCAACTATTACAACTAAACTCCGTCAAAGCAAGTACCAACCAGTTGATATACATACCTGTATGTTCCATACAAAATAAACTTTCCTCTAGTTTATACGTCTCTTGAAAAGAAAGAATATACGCTCGTAGTGTCTTCAAGTTGTTAGCAATTCGTTCGTGATTTACTATTTCTCCTTCTCTGAGAATAGCAATATCTAGATGGTCTTTGCTCACATCGATGCCTATAAAATTTTGATAATTATGCATAATAAGTTAGTTTAGAAGTTGCTAGTAAAAAAGTAATTCATCGTATTCAATCAGACTTAAAACCGTATCTAATGAGTTTATTTTTATATCAATAAAAATGCTCCGAAAACTATTTGAGTTTAAGATTGAATAAAGGTAGGAAGAGACTAATTCAACGGATAGAATCTAAGTTCTTGTTGGTGTTATAGGTTCTCTTCCTACTAGATGAATTCTTAAATACAAGATAAGAAATTACATCTATTTTATCTACTACAAAACTAAAGGTTGGTGTCCCCACCAATGACAAATAAACCTATCATACTTTTTACAACGCCACCTGTTTTTAGATATATTTTATTTTGCTCATTTACTCACTACCAAATATATACAGAAGTATAATTCTAATACACAAACTCAATTTCTTTATTTTCAAAATAGGTAATTTTTCCATTTTGTCCTGCTATTTCTAGAGCTAGTTTACCTTCTGGGTTTATTCCCAAAATTTGTCCCGTAATTTTTTGATTTTTTAGTTTGTCTTTGTAATAATGCCATTCTTGATAACGAAAAAGATGCGAAAGGTAATCAGCTCTCAAACTATCTTTTTTTCCTGCTCGTAATTGTAAATAATGTTTTTCTATAAAAAAAAGAATTTCGGTCAAAATTTCTTCTTTATTCCAATCTTTATTTGTAAGTTCTTTTAGTGAAATAGCTCGGTTTTCTGTATTAATTTTATCAAAAATTTGATTGATATTAATTCCAATTCCTATAATACTTTGATTTATTTTTTGCGAACTAATTTGATTTTCTATCAAAATTCCTCCTATTTTTCTATCTTCTTCTTCATAATTTACAAAAATATCATTTGTCCATTTTATCATCAACTCATCAGCCATTTCTAAATAATCAACCTTCAAAACTTCTTCCAACGCATCACGAACACCCAACGAAACAGCAATCGTAATCCAAAAAGATTCTTTTGGAGACAAAAAAGTAGGGTTGAGCAAAATAGAAAAAGTCAGATTTTGATTTTCTTGAGCCACCCAATGGTTTCCTCGTTGTCCTTTTCCTTGTGTTTGGTGGTTTGTCCAAAGGAGTGTACCTTCAAAAATCGAATTTGGTGCATTTTTTTCTACATCTTTTTTGCTTTCTGAAACTCGTTTTGCCAAACTTTCGTTGGTGGACTGACAGCTTGGCAGATAAATTTGGTTTTGTCCTATAAAGAGTCCCTTTGTATGAATTTTGTAATTGGTCATTTATATTTAATTCATTTGATAATTTTACTTGATAATATCTTATCTTTGCAAGTGAATTTTTGATAATTTTTTTGATAGAATCTAATTTGATTCTGCTTTTTATTTTAAAATTGGAACAAAATCTTCATCCAATTTGTAAATCAAAAACTCAAATCTAACTTAAAATAAAACCAAAATTATGAAAGCTAATCAAAAGTTAATTACTTTCCTCTAATTTTTTTAAATAAATACATAAATCTACACTATGACTCAAAAACAGTCGGTTACTTCACAAATGCTTTCTCAAGCTATCGTGGCTGGTCTTCAAGACCGAAAAGGAAAATCAATTACACTTCTTGACTTACGTGATGTCAAAAATTCTATCGCAGATTTTTTTATTATTTGTACAGGTACTTCTGATACACACGTCGATGCACTAAAAGGTTCAGTAGAAATAGAAACCTATAAACAATACAAACAAGACCCTTGGCACGTAGAGGGTAGAGAAAATCGTCAATGGATTTTGATGGATTATGTAGATGTGGTGGTTCATATATTCCAAGGTGAAAAAAGAGAGCGTTTTGGTTTAGAAGAACTGTGGGGAGATGCCAAAATTACTCAAATTCCTGATTTGGATTAAAATTGATGAATTAAAGAAATATTATTTATCAAAAATCAATTTTATTTATTTTAAAATATCCCAAATAATAGATTTTTGACAAAACGATTACAAACAATAGAACTAACTTTTGGTTTAACAACCGATAATTTAGATTCATAGATTAGCAAACGAAATATAAAATAGACTTATTTTTTAATAAAAATAAGTCTTAGGAGCAAACTTTATTATACAAAAGATTTTTAAATTACGTATTTGTGTATTTTCTATACAAACCCTACTGGTTTTCAATTCGTAATTTTTAATTCGTAATTGTTCCTTATAATTATACTACTTATATACTTTTTTATAATGGCTACAGAAAAAGACAGTAAAGAAACAAAGGATACCAAAAATCCAAAAAATTCGATGCGTAACAATATCCCAAAAGGAACTGGAGGCAACTACCAAATTTGGTTGTCAGGTCTTTTGATTGCATTGATATTAGGAGCATGGTATCTCAACCAAAGTACGACAGTCAAAACTTACGAACAGGATTTTGATAAAATGGCTCGTGCTGGGGATATAGAAAGTGTAAAATTAATTACAAATAAAAATATTGTAGAACTTACACTTACCGAAGAAGCCCTCAAAAAAGAAAAATATGCAAACGAACTAAAGCAAAAAAATCCTTTTGGCGCAATAGTAGAAAAACCTCCTCACTATTTTTTAAATATAACGAGTGGAGAAAGTTTTAAAGAAGATTTTGATAAACTTCAAGCTGATTTGCCTGCTGACAAACGTATAAAATATGATGTAGGTCAAGATGCTGATTTTAGTGGTGTAATCTTTACTTGGGGATTTTTGATTCTTATTTTGGTAGCTTTTTGGTTCTTGATGCGTCGCATGACAGGTGGAGGAGCTGGTGGACAGATATTTAATATCGGAAAAGCAAAAGTTTCTTTATTTGATAGTGAAAGTAAAGTCAAAATTACGTTTGAAGATGTTGCAGGATTAGATGAAGCAAAACAAGAAGTAGAAGAAGTAGTAGATTTTCTTCGTCAGCCAACAAAATATACAGAGCTTGGTGGCAAAATTCCTAAAGGTGTTCTGCTTGTAGGTCCTCCTGGTACTGGTAAAACATTGCTTGCAAAAGCTGTGGCAGGAGAAGCTGGTGTTCCGTTTTTCTCACTTTCGGGTTCTGATTTTGTAGAAATGTTTGTGGGTGTTGGTGCTGCTCGTGTACGTGATTTGTTCAAACAAGCAAAAGAAAAAGCTCCTTGTATTATTTTTATTGATGAAATTGATGCGATTGGTCGTTCTCGTGGTGGTGGAAAACAACCAGGGTCGAATGATGAACGTGAAAATACATTGAACTCTCTTTTAGTAGAAATGGATGGATTTTCTACCGATGCAGGTGTTATTATTTTAGGAGCTACCAACCGTCCAGATGTTTTGGATAGTGCTTTGATGCGTCCCGGTCGTTTTGATAGACAAATCAGTATTGATAAGCCAGATATTAAAGGAAGAGAGGCAATCTTCAAAGTTCATTTAGAACCTTTAAAAACTGCCCCTGAAATAGATGCAAAAAAATTAGCTGCTCAAACTCCTGGATTTGCAGGTGCTGAGATTGCCAATGTGTGTAACGAAGCTGCTTTGATTGCTGCTCGTGAAAACAAAAAAGAAATAGGAATGATTGACTTTGAAAATGCTATCGATAGAGTTATTGGTGGATTAGAAAAGAAAAATAAAATCATTTCTCCAGAAGAAAAGAAAATTGTTGCTTACCATGAAGCAGGACATGCAGTGGCAGGTTGGTTCTTAGAACACGCTGATCCATTGGTTAAAGTTTCGATTGTTCCTCGTGGAATTGCAGCTTTAGGATATGCTCAATATTTACCAAAAGAACAATTCCTTTACACAACCGAACAGCTTACCGACGAAATGTGTATGGCTTTAGGTGGACGTGCAGCCGAAGATATTATTTTTGGTAGAATCTCAACAGGAGCTTTATCTGACCTTGAAAGAATTACAAAAATGGCTTATAGTATGGTTTCTGTTTATGGAATGAATGCTAAAGTAGGTAATGTTTCTTTTTATGATGCACAGCGTTCGGATTTTGCAGGCAAACCGTATTCGGATGCAACAGCCCAAGTTATTGATGAAGAGGTAAAAGAAATGGTAGAAAGAGCTTATATTTTTACTAAAGAATTACTAACCGAACATAGAAACGAACTAGAAGTAATTGCAAAAGAGCTTTTAGAAAAAGAAGTATTATTTCAAAGTGATTTGGAAAAATTGATTGGCAAACGTCCATTTGATAAACCAACAAATTACGAAAAACATACAAAAAATGGATTTGATGATGTTTTGGAAGGAAATTTAGATCCTCTGACATAAAAACTTATCCATCAAAATCAAAAAACCTTTGCTAGAATAATTTTAGCTAAGGTTTTTTTTTGTCTTGATTCAAAAAAATATAGAAACTCAAACTTTATTTCTCCAAAAATTCGTAAAATGAAACTAAATTTATTAAGTTTTAGTTTTATATGAATTATCATTTTTTTGTAAAAGCAAACAAAACTCAAAAAAAACAAGTTTCATTATTTAATAAGATTAAAACGCATACACTAGCCTTCACAATATATATATGTTAGAAACCTCAACTATAAAACCCGAAACGGCCGTTTTGGTAGGAATTGTAAATCAAACACAAACCTTACAAAAATCACAAGAATATTTAGATGAATTAGAATTTTTAGCCGAAACGCTGGGCATTCAATGCGTGCATCGTTTTACGCAGCGACTAGACACTCCTGATACAACTACTTTTGTACGAAAGGGAAAGATTGAAGAAATTCAAGACTATATGGCTGCAAAAGATATTGATACTGTTATTTTTGATGACGAACTTTCGCCTCGCCACGTTAGAAATATAGGTAAAGAATTCGAAAACAAACAAGTTTTTGATAGAAGTACACTTATTTTAGAAATTTTCAAGCATAGAGCGCAAACTTCACAAGCAAGTACACAAGTAGAACTGGCTCGTTATCAATACCTTTTGCCTAGATTAACTAATATGTGGACTCACCTTTCTCGTCAGCGTGGTGGTGTAGGACAGCGTGGAGCAGGTGAAAAAGAAATCGAAACTGACCGTCGTATTGTTAGAGATAGAATTACGCTTTTGAAAGAGCGACTCAAAAAAATAGAGAAACAAGACGAAACTCGTCGCAAACAGCGTCATAAAGTGGTACGTGTTTCTTTGGTGGGTTATACCAATGTTGGAAAATCTACTTTGATGCAAATTTTGAGTGGTTCTGATGTTTTTGCTGAAAACAAACTTTTTGCTACTGTTGATTCTACAGTTCGTAAAGTTTTTTGGGAAGGAATTCCGTTTTTACTTTCTGATACGGTTGGTTTTATTCGAAAACTACCTACCATGCTTATCGAAAGTTTTAAATCTACTTTAAAAGAAATTGTAGAAGCTGATGTTTTGATTCATGTGGTCGATATTTCTCATCCAGCTTTCGAAGAGCATATTAAGGTTGTACAAGAAACACTCAAAGAATTAGGAGCATCCGACAAACCTACACTTTTGGTCTTCAATAAAATTGATGCTTACAAACATGATGTTACTGTTGGACAGAATTATTTAGTTTGTCCTCCAACCTTGGAAGAACTCAAAGATTCTTATTTGGGAAGTGATACAAAGAACACTGTTTTTGTTTCGGCTGCAAATAATGAAAATATTGAAGAACTAAAAGAAAAATTAATCGAACTTATTGCAGCTCGTCATTTTCAGATTTATCCTAATTATGTTCGTCCAAATTATTATGCTGAAGCAAAAGATTTTGATAAAGAAGATTATGGAATAATTGATAATCAAGATGAGGAAGAATAAAAACACAATGTCAGTTCAATCATAAAAAATTGAACTGACATTTTTGTTTTAGAGTTCTACTCAATGTAGCTTATGAAGTAAAAAATCTTCTTCTACTCTCAAAAACAAGCATAGAATAAGGAAAAACTCAAAAAACTAATCCTGTATCTTAGTAGAAAAAACACCCTCTGTAAAGTGAAGTGTATCAGGTGCATTTGTGTCGCAACTTTCTTTTTTTATTAGAGTTACTTCAAATGTACCTTCTATTTTACCACTACTTTCATCATAATTAATCACATTTACAAATCCTGCCATTTCAGTAGAATCAGCTACTTGATAAGAACTGCAAATTACATCTATATTAGTTACATAGTAGCTAGAAGAACGTCTGATATTATTTACATATGGAAAATCTTCTATCTTTTCTTGGCTTTTAATAACATTATATCCTATTTTTTTAGCAATTCTATGTAGATATAAACCTTCTCTGACGAAATTTCGTTCATCAAGTTTCTCTATGTGTAAAACAACATACTCCTTTTCCTTTGTATTGTGTGAAGCATATATTAGAGGTTTCCATTCTTTCCCAATTTTTAGAACTTTTATAGTTCCAAAATAATCCCTGTTAAGTTGGATTTCTTCTTTACTACAACTACTCAATAAGATACCTAAAATAGAGAGCAGCATTAAAATTAGATTTTTCATTTTTTTTTATTTAACATGAATAGTAATAGAGTGCAATCCATTTATTTGAGAATGAATACTGACTTGAATGAGTTTTGAATATTTCATTTTTGTATATTTTTAAGAAAAATCCTTCTTCTACCCTAAAAAAAAGATAGAAGAAGGACAAACACAAAAAACTAATCTTGTATTTTAGTAGAAAAAACGCCTTCTGTAAAATGAAGTGTATCAGGGGCATTAGGATTACAACTACTTTCTTTTACTAAAGTGACTTCAAATGTGCCTTCTATAATACCACTTTCATCATCATACTTAGTAACGGTAACATTCCCTGCATTTTCAGTAGAATCAGCCACAGAATAAATGTCACAACCTACATCTCCATCAGCAGCATATGTATAATAACTAGAATAAAATCTGATATTATTCTCATTATCAGCATCTGGTATTATTTCATTACTCTTAACAGCATTATAACCTTCTTTTTTTGAAATTATATAAAAGCGTAGTCTTTCTCTCGCAATATTTTTTTTATCATAAATAGCCATTTCTAGTTGTATATACTGTGACTCTTGTACATTAACAGAGGCATATATAAGTGGTTTCCATTTCTGCCCACTTTTCAAAACTTCTACTGTTCCAAAATAGTTTTTACTAAGTTGAATTTCATCTTTACTACAACTACTCACTAGCATACTTAATATAGCAAGTAGGATTATAATTTGCTTTTTCATAAATAATTTATTTAACGTGAATAGTAATGGAATGTAATCCATTTATTTGAGAGCGAATACTTATATAATACAAACCAGTAGAAAGTCCACTAATATCAAACTCTCCTTTTTGAGTGAATTTTGAATAAATCATAATCTTTAAAATTAAACCAAAAAATCCTTCTTTTAAACTTACAAAAACAAATTTAAAAGAAGGAAAATAAGAGTTATTAATCTTGTACTCTAGTAGAAAAAGCACCTTCTGTGAAGTGAAGTGTATCAGGAGCACTCTCATCGCAATTATAATTCTTTACCAAAGTAACTTCAAAATTACCTTCTAAAGCACCATTCTCTTCATTATACTTGGTTACATTAATATGACCTGCTACTTCTGTAGAATCACCCACTTGATAGGAAGCACAGATTACATCTCCATCTGATACATAACCAAAGTAACTAGCATCATAAAGAAAGGTCTTTATAGCATTGCTTCCTTCTTTTTTCTTGACTCTAGTAAAAAATAGAGCTTCTCTAGCTATATTATATCTGTTATAGACCTTCATCTCAATAGCAATATATTCTGGGTCTCTTCTACTAGATGTCGCATAGATATAGGGCTTCCACTTTTCTCCATTTTTAATGGCTTGGGCAACGCCAAAATAATCTTGACCTAATGGAATTTCCTCTTTATCACAACTACTCGCTAAAACACTTATAATAGCCAGTAGCGTTATAATTTGCTTTTTCATAAGTGTGTTTTATTTAACGTGAATAGTAATCGAATGTAATCCATTAATTTGTGAGTGAATACTGACTTGAATGAATTTTGAATATTTCATTTTTGTATAGATTTAAATAAAAAATCCTTCTTCTATTCTAAAAAACAAGCATAGAAGAAGGAAAAATACAAAAAAACTAATCTTGTATTTTAGTAGAAAAAAAACCTTCTGTAAAATGAAGTGTATCAGGTGCATTTTCTTCACAACTTCTCTCTTTTACTAAAGTTACTTCAAACGTACCTTCTATTCTCCCACTACTCTCATCATAGGTAGTTACGTTCACATACCCTGCTATCTCAACAGAGTCATCTACTTGGTAGGAAGCACAACCCACATCACCATCTGCAATATGAGTATAGTAACTAGCATAACGTCGGATATTATTTTCATAAGGAAAATCGTCTATCTCTTCTTTACTTTTTATTAAGTTATATCCTTTTCTTTTGGAAATAGCATGCAGATATAGACTTTCTCTTATTATATTTTGTCTATCAGGTTTTTCTATATGTAAAACAATATACTCCTTTTCTTTTCTATTTTGTGAAGCATATATAAGAGGTTGCCAATTTTCTCCGTTCTTGAAGACATTAATAGTTCCAAAATAATTTTTACTAAGTTGAATTTTTTCATCATTACAACTACTCAAGAAACAACTCATAAGGACAAACAAAACTAGAATTTGCTTTTTCATAAATAATTTATTTAACATGAATAGTAATGGAATGTAATCCATTTATTTGAGAGTGAATACTTATATAATACAAACCAGTAGAAAGTCCACTAATATCAAATTCACCTTTTTGGATGAATTTTGAAGTATCTAAAATTTGTATTGTTTTTCTAAAAGAATCTACAATCAAAATTTGTATTTGTGTGTCTTCTTTTGGTAATTCAACATACAATTTTGCTTTTCCCTCTACTGGATTGGGGCTTACTTTAGTAATTATATTATTTTCCTTTTCTGTTCTGAATCCGTTTCCTGTACTTCCATCACAAGATAGAGAATTAGAAGGAGAGTAGCTTGTAGTTTGGATATAACGAGTTTGTGTAATTCCATTAGAACCTCTTACCGTCATACGAATGGTAGTTGCTGTTCCATTTTGCATAGGTGCTTGGAATAAATAAAATTCTCCAGAAGCTCTATATATATAATTCACTCCATTTGTAGAAGTATGCCATTGAATAGTAAAAGGAGGAGTTCCGCATCTAACATCAGCTTCATACCAGTTGTCTTGCCAAGGGCAGGGAGTTTGCGAACCTATAATAGAAGTGTAAAAATTTCCAGGTGTATTTGGAAAATGGGCTGCTATTTTTCTTCCTGCGTTTCTGAAATGCTGAGCTACATTGTTTGAATTACTTGTTCCTGTCGGACAGCCTGCATAATATCTATTAGGATTACTATAATGTAAAATGTGATTATCTACAACCACTGACATGACTGTACTTTTTTTAGCCGAAAAAAGAGTCGGTCTGAAACAGTATCCATGTTCTATTGTACCTCTAGGATCGTTATTCTCTTCATGTCTTCCTCCCATTAAATGCCCTACTTCATGTATAAAAGCAAGATTTGAAGAAGCTGCATAAGGTGCTGCTACAATAGAATAAGCACCTTCAAAATCTTGATTCAAAGATTTTGTATAACCTGAAAGGTTTCCTACATAATTACCTGACATCAAAACAACTAAATCAGCTTGATAGGTATTTCGTAAAGATTGGGCAGAAGAAGTTAAAGATAGTCTATTTACATCAGCATCTATATCAGAGGTTTCTGTAAAATTAAAAGGAATAATCCCTGCTACTTCTATTTGCAAATCATTCCTATCTACACTAGAGTTACTCAAAGCTGTTCGCATTTGCTGCATGGCTAGATTTGTAGTGGTCGTAATGCTAGGTACAGCAGCAGGAGTGTATAAAACTAGGATACGTACTTTGCTAAGTTCTATACACTCTATACGCTGCATAGTATTCTCATCTATGACTTTTTCTATTTTATGTTTCTTTTTTATAGGGTTAGCAGTATTATCTTTTGAATTTCCACATACACCATCGTATTTCAGGATTGATTTTATAAAGAACTTGATAGCCATTTTCAATTTCTATAAACTCATACGAATTTTCGTCTATGTTTATTGTACCAAAGATTTCTCCGTCTTTTTTCACAAACAAAATGCTACCATCATAACAGTTCTTTTGTTTTTCATTAAAAAGAGTTCCGTACCAATGATAGTTATTATTATCTTCATATTCTCCACTTTGATAGGTAAAAGATAATTTACAAGAATAATTAGGTAGCACAAATTCAAGTTTGTTTTCCTTGATTACTTTCTCAATATCTCTAAAATGAACTATTTGAGGTTCTTGATAGAGTTTTTGATTCTTTACACGATTTAGTTTTTCTTGTCCTTCTTTAGAGAATTTTATAGATTTATTGTGTATTGCTTCGATAAAATTGTCTTGAGCATAGATAAAATTACTTTGAAGTAGCAACCAAAGTAATAGAGTTAAGAATGTGAACGTTTTTTGCTTCATGATTGAAATAGATTTACAGTTGAGTTAAGATATGAATATATTTAGTTTTGATAAGTTGTTTTTGACAGCGCAAATGTAGATAGAGTAAATTTATAAAGCAAAATACTTTCTTTAAAACGATGTTTTTTTTTAGTTTAGTATTTGAATAATTCAATTTTATCTATTGTTGTTTTATTTAAATATATTGAACACTCGGTCATTTTTATAGTAAAATTTAGAATTAGAGAAAAAATATAAATTATACTCTTAAAAATGCAAAAAGCATTTAAACAACTGATAAAAAGCGATTTACAAATGTTAAATTTTAAATTATTTCTACTTTTTTTATAGAAAATGTTTGCAATTCCAAACCTTTATGTTACCTTTATGTTCATATAATGACTGCTGGTCATTTTAAGAGTTCAGCATTCAATCAAAAAACAATACACACATCACTTAGTCAGTATCTAAATTTCAGAAGTAGTAAATGGGAATAGCAGAACGAAAAGCACGAGAACGAGTGCATAGAAGAAATGCAATCGTTGATGCAGCCGAAGATGTAATTTTCAAGCATGGTTTTTCAGTCGCAACAATGGCACAAGTAGCCAAAGCTGCCGAACTTAGCAAAGGAACTTTATATCTTTACTTCAAAAGCAAAGAAGAATTATATAGAGCTATCATTTTGAGAGGTTTTATTATTCTAAAAAAGATGCTTCGTGAAGCTATCAAAGAAGGAAATTCAGGATATGATAAAGTGATTATTGTAGGAAAGACGTATGTAGAGTTTTCAGAAAAATATCCAAATTATTTCACAACTATTTTGGATTACCAAAACGATACATTCAACCTTGCCTCTGCCGAAGCAGAATCTTTGCAAGCCTTAGAAGAAGGAAATGCTGTGATTACAATTTTGGTAAAAGCAATTAGAGAAGGCGTAAAAGATGGAAGTATTACCGAACAGGGGAATCCATTCGAAACAGCTTTTGTACTTTGGAGTCAGTTTACAGGTGTTTTGCAAGTCATGAAGCGAAAAATAAATATTATAGAACATTATTTTTCTCTTACAAAAGAAGATTTGCTCATTACACATTGGAAAATGGTCGAAAGAATGCTAAAATAGAAATTGGGAATTAGATATTAGGAATTGGAGAATGAAAACTTCACAACTAGAGGTTGAGAAATAACAATTTCTAAAATATTTTTCAATTTTGTGCAACTTATCTCTAACAAAATCGTTTTATGTAAATACTCTGCAAGCCGAGTATTTTTTAAAGCATATTCTAAAAAAAATATTCAGCCAGTTAGGAAATAATAAAAAAAAGGAATTCTAAATTAAACTTATATTACTATTATGTCAAGAATAACCAACAAAATTATACTTATTACAGGAGGAGCAAGTGGAATCGGTAAGATTATGGGGCGTAAGTGTATGGAAGAAGGTGCTTCCGAACTTGTAATTTGGGATATTAATCAAAAAGGACTTGATGAAGTAGCTTTAGAATTTGGAAATAAAGGATATAAAGTTCATACCTACAAAGTTGATGTTTCTGATTTAGAAAGCATTCAAGCTGCTGCTTCAAAAGTAGCAACCGAAGTAGGAACGATAGATATTTTATTCAATAATGCTGGAATCGTAGTAGGAAAGCACTTTGAAGACCATTCTTATGAAGATATTGAAAAAACAATCCGTATCAATGTTTTGGGTGTAATGCACATTGCTAGAGCATTTGTAGCTGGAATGATTAAAAAAGGAGCAGGACATATTGTTAATATTTCTTCGGCTTCAGCATTTACACCAAATCCTCGTATGTCTGTGTATGCAGGTAGCAAATGGGCTGTTTTGGGCTGGTCTGAATCACTTCGTTTGGAAATGGAACAAATCAATGAGAGTCAGAAAACAGATTTGCACGTAACAACAGTAATGCCAGGGTATATTGATACAGGAATGTTCAATGGAGCTTCTGCACCACTTCTTACGCCACTTTTAGTTCCAGAAGAAATTGCATCAGAAATTATCAAAGCTGTAAAAGCAAACGAAATTTTGGTTCAAGAACCATTTATGGTAAAATTATTGCCTTTGTTAAGAGGAGTATTGCCAGCAAGAGCTTACGATTTCCTAGCAGGAAATATTTTTAATGTATATAACTCAATGAGCAAATTTACAGGAAGAAATGAAGTTTCTTCTACTCAAAAGCATTCAAAAGACTTGGGAAGCGCAACCCAAGAGCAGGAAATTCCTGCTATCAAATAGCGTAACATATAGAGTTTTTATTCTCTTTTGAGATATAACTTCTCTATTGTTTGTGTTTGTGTGTTAGGTCGAAAACTCTTTCTCTCTGAGAAAGAGTTTTTTTATTGTTTTTTTAAATTTTTTAGATTCAATAAATTATGGTAAATTTCTGATTCATTAAGAAGTTATTTAATGAATATTGATTTTTCCTTCAAATTGGGTTTAGAAAATCAACTTTAAGGAAAACAGCATAGCTTTTGTTGATATTTTAGCGTAGCGATACTAACAAATATATGATACATTCTTAAATAACGTGAACTTGGTATTCTATTCTTGCTTTATGCTCCTGTCAGACACTTCAGAGTGTCAGACAGCTATGTTGGGCTAAATTGTCTGACACCTTGAAGGTGTACTGACAAGATAGTTCGCAAATCAGTTGATAAAGAAGCATAGACTGATAAATACATAAATTCTAATACCGAGTTCACGTTAAATAACTTCTAAGTCATACAGAAAATATTATATACTTAACGACTACTTTTTCAAAGCTAATTTAGATAAATGGACTTTATCAAAAAAGTTTGGCGACAGATTTCTGCACTTGGCATAGATACATCTATGGAAAGGAGCGAGCGAAAACGTGTACGAATAATTAATCAAATAAGCAGTTTTCTCTTTTTAGAAACATTTGTATTTACGATTGTTCATTTTTTCACAAACAAATGGCTTTCATTAATCTTGTTTTTAATTGGTTGTGGTTTTTTATCTAATTTATTATTTAATAAACTTCAAAGATTTTCTCTTGCTCGTACAGGTACTTATATTTGGTTTTGGATAACAGTAAGTTTATTTTGCGTGTTTTTAGGCGAAAAATCAGGAATTACACATACCTATTATTTATTAGCACTACTGCCTTTTGTTATTTATTCTATTAGAGAAAAAATAAAAATTGCTATTCTTGTATTGATAGCAGCACTTTCTTTCTTTTCTTTTTATGTAATACGATTATTTTATGACTTAGAAAAATTTGTAGTACTGGATGAAACCCAACAAAATTACTTATTTGTCCTTATGGTCATTACTGTATTTATGGTTATCTGTATGTTAGTAGGAACTTTTGCAGTTAATAATCAAGAATCAGAAATAGAGCTTTTAGAAACACTCAAAGAGGCAGAAGAACTGCAAGCCACAACAAATGAACAAAACGAAGAGTTAGCCACAACCGAGAAATCGCTGCAAGATGCTTTAAAACTTCTAGAAGAAGATAAAAAAACACTTGCACTAAAAAACAATGAGTTGCAATCACAAGAAGAAGAAATGCGACAAACTGTTGAAGAACTAACAAGTGTAAATGAACAAATAACCAAGCAAGAGGAAAAACTGCGATTAAAGGTAGAAGAAAATAAACTTCAACTTTATCAAATAGAACAACAAGAAGAATTGATGCGTAATTCGTTTGAAGAATTGCAAGAGCAAACAGAACAAATGCAAGCTCAAGAAGCTATTATGAAACAAGCAATGGAGGAAACCAACCGAATCAATGCCGAGTTACAAGCCTCCGAACAACGATTAGAAGCAGAGGTTAAGCGAAGAACACAGCAAATTGGAGCGCAAAACAAGGCTTTAGAACATTCTTATCTTGCTTTAGAATCTAAGACTAGAACTTTACATCAAAGTATTAATTACGCAAAACACATTCAAAATGCTATTTTACCTCCTAAAATGATAGTAAAAGCTCTTTTTCCTGAATCTTTTATTTTTTACAAACCAAAAGATGTCGTTTCAGGAGATTTTTATTGGATTGATAGAAAAGTCAATGAAAATGGAAATATGCGTATTGCCATTGCTGCCGTAGATTGTACAGGACACGGCGTACCAGGGGCGATTATGTCTATGATTGGTTATAATTTATTGAATCAATTTTCAAATCAAGCTACCTTAGAAGAGCCTCATCTATTAGTTGAGAAGTTACATAATGGCGTTATTAAATCACTCCAACAAGAACACACAGCAAACCGAGATGGAATGGATTTATCTGTTTGTGTTTATGATTCAGACAAACAAACGGTTGATTTTGTAGGTGCAAAAAATCCTCTTATCTACATTCAAGATGATGAGCTACATGAAATAAAGGGAACAAATGCAAGTGTAGGTGGAGCATTTTACAAAAACAAAAAAGTTAATTTTGAAAAACATACGATTGATGTCAGCAAACCAACCACAATTTATATTTATTCTGATGGTTATCAAGACCAATTTGGAGGAGAAAGTGGGCGAAAATTTATGAAATCTAAATTTAAAAAACTTCTTTTTGAGAACCACCAAAAACCAATGGATGAGCAACATAAATTATTTAGTCATACTTTTAACAAATGGAAAGAAAATGAAGACCAAGTAGATGATGTTTTATTAATTGGTCTAAAGGTTACGCCCTAAAAAAATCAAACTAACTCAAAATCATAAATTCTAATGAAAAAAAACGTGTCATTTTATATACTACTTGCTTCAATTAGTTCTTTTATTCTATTTTCTTGCTCGCCTTCCAAAAATGCAACAGAAGAAGAAAACAAAATTTTAGCTGATGATGCTAAACCAAAAACAGAAGCTGATTCTGCAATCGAAGCTATCGAAAATATGCCTGTTTATAATCCAAACCCTTCTGTTCATACAGTAGCTTTTTATAATGTAGAAAATTTATTTGATACAGAAGATGACCCAAATACCTTTGACGACGATTTTACGCCAAACGGAAAACAAAAATGGACAACCGAACGCTACAAACAAAAAATCAAAAAAATAGCCAAAGTAATTAGTATGATAGGAGATGAAGATGGTGCAGAACTTATCGGACTTTGTGAAATTGAAAATGAAAGCGTATTAAAAGACTTAATCAATGACCCACAACTAAAGAAATATGGCTACAATTATATACATTATGATTCGCCTGATGAGCGTGGAATTGATGTAGCACTTCTTTATAAAGAACCTGTTTTTAAAGTTACAGCATCAAAAAATTATGAAACTAAATTAAAAGACGACAAAACAAGAGATGTTCTATGGGTTGCTGGAACACTAGAAGGTGAAGAAATTCATCTGATTGTCAATCATTGGTCTTCACGAGGTGGAGGAGAAGAAAAAAGTCGTCCTAAGCGTATGACTTCTGCTTTGGTAGCTCGTCAGATTGTGGATGATTTGGAAGCCAAAAATCCAAATGCAAAAATTCTTTTAATGGGAGATTTTAATGATGAACCTTTTAATGAAAGCATTACAAAAGGATTAGAAGCCATCGAAACGCCTGATATTAAAGGAAAACAACTCTTTAATGTATTTGCATCTTTAGAAAAATCAGGAAAAGGAACATATAATTACAAAGGCGATTGGAATATGCTTGACCAAATGATTATTAATAAAGGATTTTTTGTAACCAAAAATAATGCAAAAGGTTGGCGTTTTATTGATGGAAATATTTATGATCAAGATTTTTTGAAAGAAGCATCAGGAAAATACAAAGGAAATCCATTCAGAACTTATGTGGGTACAAAGTATTTAGGAGGAACAAGTGATCATTTTCCTATTTATGTGCATTTGGAAAGACAGTAATAATATAAGTAACTGAGCAAAAAAAATATCTAAAAAAGAATTAGAAAGTGGAAATTTAAACAGTCAAGACACTTTTGAATTGTCAGACAGATTTTATTAACATATAAATAATTTTGCTTAGTTGCTGAAGAATAAAAAATATGAATCAAATTTATATTTTTTGGATTATTTTAGGAATCAGTCTTGTTCTACAAGGTAGTTTTTTTGTCGTAATTTTTAAATTACTTCTTACTAGAAATAATAAAAAAGAATTTCCTAAAAACAATACTCAAAAAACTGTTTCTGTTGTTATTGCAGCAAGAAATGAAGCTCATAATTTAGAGCAATTACTTTTTTCTGTTTTCAATCAAAGTTATAGTAATTTTGAAGTAATTCTAGTCAATGACCGTTCGGAAGATAATTCTCTAGAAATTTTAGAAAAATTTAAACTAGAAAACTCGGCTAAAAATTTTCATTTTATTTCTATCATAGAAAAACCTCACAACTGGAACGGGAAAAAATATGCGTTACAAACAGGAATAAAAGCTGCTAAAAATGAAATTATTTTACTGATAGATGCAGACTGCTTGCCAAAAGATGAGTTTTGGATAGAAAAAATGGCAAACTCGTTTCATAATGAAAACTCTGATAAAGAAATAAATACAGTTGTTGGAATTTCATTGTATAAAAATGAAAAGACTAATTTTCCTCATTCTATTTTAAATTGGTTTATTCAAAATGAAACACTAATTACAGCTCTTCAATATATTTCTTTTGCTAATTTTGGAATGGCATATATGGGAGTTGGGAGAAATTTGGCATATAAAAAAAACGTTTTTTTAGAAAGCTCATCGGTGGACACACCAATGACAAAAAAAAGCAGTTTTGAAACAATCGCTTCTCAATTAGGAGGGGATGATGATTTAATTTTTTCGGAAAAGCGATTTTATAAAAATGTAAGTATTTGTTTGGATGGACAAACAGAGAGTAAAGCACCTCAAAATTTTAGAGAATGGATACATCAAAAACGACGACATTTGGCTGTTGGAACACACTATTCTTTTCGTCAAAAAATCATTTCTAGTATTTATCCATTGAGTATCTTTTTTTGGTATGTTGCTTTGATAGGGTTCTTGATAAATGGCTTTTATGAAGTTTTAGGTATTGAATTCTTTCGTCAGTTGCTTTTTTTTGCTATTTTGCATATATTCTACAACCAAATGCAAAATAATTACGTTTCAAGGCGTTTTGATTATAAAAACGTTGTTAAGGGATTTTTTACTACCTTTTTCGGTTTTGAATTCGTATTTATTTTTTATTATTTCGTGGTCGGAATAGGAGCAGTTTTTTTTCCTCCCCAAACTTGGAAAACAGAACAGAAATAACTTCATAATACAGTAGATTTTAAAAAGTGTGTCAAAATGACCATTTCTTACCCAGTTTGACTTAACTTTGATTTATGGATTAAAAATAGCTATATGTAGTTTGTGGAAACACCAACAACAGTAAAGAAATAAAAAAACGACTAATTTTAATAAAAATTAGAAGTAGATAAAATAAAAGTTGTTTTATTAAATAAAACAACAACTCATTACAAAAAAAAGTATTTATTACACCTCTATTGATGAAAGACAATAAAAAAAACTCCGAAAATTCAGAAGAAAAAAAAAATAAAAATCCTTTATCGAATGCTGATGATAAAGAATTTTCAGACAAAGCTCTAAAAGATTTTGATTTAATTGATTTGGCAGTAAAAGGTGACCAACAAGCATACGCCGAACTAATGAATCGCTATAAAAATTCGGTGTATTTTATGCTTCTCAAAATGGTGAAAAATACAGATGATGCCGAAGATTTGACTGTCGAAGCATTTACAAAAGCCTTTAAAAGCCTCAAGAAATTTAAGAAAGAATATACATTTAGTACGTGGCTTTTTCGTATTGCAACCAATAACTGTATCGATTTTATTCGTAAGAAAAAATTAGAAACTCTTAGCTTGCACACACCTTACAAAAATGATTCGGGCGAACAAATTCAGATGGATGTGCCAGACCAAAATTTAACTCCACAGGAAGAGGCTATCCGAACACAAAAAATAGAAATTATTAGAAATTTTGTCGACCAGCTTCCTCCAAAATATAAAAAGCTAGTAGAATTACGCTATTTTGATGAACTTTCTTATGATGAAATAGCAACTGAACTTGATGCACCTCTAGGAACTGTAAAAGCTCAATTACACCGAGCAAGAGAGTTGATGTACGATTTAGTGAAGAATAAGCGTGATGTGATTTAAGAAATTGCTAAACCTACAAGACTTCTTTTTTTGTAGGTTTTTTCTTGAGCTATTTTTTATTTTATCGATTTCAAAATGATTAAATACAAGCTGTATCTTTTAACTCTTTTATTTGGAGTTACTTTAGTTTCCTGTAAATCAAATATAAAAAGTGAAAAATTAACTGGTAATTTACATTATCTAACTTTCCTTGCTAAGAGAAGTCTTTATAATTTACCAGATAGTGTAGTTGAACGTATCGAATTGCGTTATAAATCCTTACCTGACTCAACCATTGCAAAAGATACGTTATTATCGATCATAATAAATAGAAATTTAAAGAATAGTCCATACATTTTTCTAAGAAGAAAAAATGGTGAGGTAGTAACTATTTACATGGAAAAACCTCAATACGAACAGTTTACAAAATTTAGACATAAAGAATTGATTGACAATAAGCAAAAGGTCGTTATAAAACTAAAAGCCGAAAAGTTGATAGACAAATACTATAAATGTATTTCTGTGAAAAATGTGAAAGTAAAAAAAGGCGAAACTTTAGGCAGACAAAGAAAATTTTTACTTTATGAGTATGAATAAAATCAAAAAGTCCTTTCATTGTAAAACAAAAGGGCTTTTTGTTGATTAGAAATCAATACTATTTTACAGCTACCGTATTTTCTTCATACTTAGAAGGACATTTCAAAAGAATATCAGTTACGACAAACTGTTCCTTTTCATCTTTAATTTCATATTTTCCAATCACAACGACTTTTTCAGAGCGTTTGAAATCTGTCATTGAAGGAGGGGGAGTGCTTGTAATTACACGCTGTTTTTTTCCTTTTTCATCGATAAGCTGAAATGCCATAAAATTAGCGTCTGCTATTGGATTATATTCAATTCCGATTACTTCGCCACTTGCATTTCTAGGAAGCTCGCCCACGACGTGAATTTTGTTGTCATCGCCATCTTTAGCAATAGAAAGAGCTTTATCAAAATCTACATACTGACTAGCATTTTCGCTAGAACTGACAAAAATTCCGATACCAACAGCTATAATAACGAGTACAATTATATGTGAAATTTTCATAGTTTATTTATGAATTTTGGTTAATTTGATTCTTAATTTTTAACGAAAAATAGCCTTGAAGCGTTGTTTTTAAACTTCTTTTTTAAGGTTTTTATCAGAATAAACTAAGTCTTCTAGTTTTTTGAGTTTAGATTCTGTAACTACCAAAAAGACTACAATTCCTGCAAAAATAGTCGCTAAAACAGCTACTACTACATAAATTTTTCCGTCTTCTCTAAATGTATCAGCCATCGAAACTTCTGTATTTTCGTAATCTCGCTGCGTAACAGGAATTTTTCCATTTTTATTTACTTCAGTGGTTTGTTCTGTACTTGTGTCTTCATTTTGAGCAACAAGAAGCAAAGGCGAGAAAGTAAAAGAGAAAAGAAGCAAAAGTAAATATATATTTTTCATTTGTTTTATTTTATCCTCGTTGACGGCGAAGCCTCAACGACGGTTTGTTTTGTATTATTTTTAATCAAAAAGAGTTTTATATTCAATTCTTCGCATTCTGACACGAAGCTGTGCCACCCAAACACCTAAAAGTGTCCATCCGATAATGGCAATGTAAAAGACTTTTTTCAAGTCATTGTCGTAATCATACGCACTAAAAGCAGGATTTCCTTCTGCCCCAGGGTGCAATGAGTTTACCATTCTAGGTAAAATATAAATGAGTGGAATATAGGTAGCAAAGGCAAAAATATTGAAAACAGCACTTATTCTGCCTCGTTTTTCATCATCTGGCAAGGCACTACGCAAAAGTAAATACCCAAAATAAATCAAAAGAGCAATAGCAGAAGCATTTTGTTTTGGGTCGCCACTCCAAAATTGTCCCCACGTAAATCTTGCCCACCACATTCCTGTCAAAATTCCCAAAACACCAAAAGCAATTCCAGAATTTGCGAGTTCTACTGCCCAATCATCATGTTTTGGGTTTGAAGTTTTGAGGTAAGTAATGGAATAAATAACGGAAGCAAGTAACATCAAAACCATTCCAAACCACATAGGAACATGGAAAAATAGATTTCTGATACTTTCGTTAAGAATATTTAGTCGTGGAACTTCAACTAAAAGCCCTCCAATAATGGTATAAAAAAGGATTATTACACAAGCAATTTTCCACCAATGTTTTTTGAGTAAATTCATTTTATTTTGTAGCCTACCATTTAGAGTGTGAAAATAATATTCTGCAAAATTACAACTCAAAACACCAAAGAACAAAAATAGGATAGAAAAGAAAGGCTAAAAGTTTATAAAAAAAGGCATAAAAAAGCCGTTGCAAATCATTCCGATATTGCAACGGTAGAATTTTAGTTTTGTCAGAAAGCCCCCTCTCCGAAAATAACTAAATGAAAATCTTTAGTAAAAAAAGTTTATTATGAGTTTATTTCTAAGTCTTCTCTGAAGTTTCTTTGTTAAGTACTCAAAAATTCTCTTAACTTGATATTCTAAAAATACTACTATTTTATAACAAAAGCAACTCATTAGTGGAAAAAGTTGATTTTTTTGCAATATTTTTTTAAATTATCCTTATAAAGCTGATTTTCAAGTGTTTTAATAAATCAATACTGCTTTACTGCAAAGGGTTATTTGTATTATTTTACTAAAAAATTAAGGTATTTTTTATAAAAAAGTTTTTTGTGTTACTATTTTATAAACTCTCTATGAATAGTAATCAGTATTTTTGGATACAAATTTGTAAAAGTTTTTTAAAAGTAAATAGAGGAAATAAAACAAAAAATAAAGCCTTGCGTTACACTTTTAAAATGCTTTATAAGGTTTAATTATTTGCTGTAAGACGAGAAGAAGTAAAGGTTTAGAATTAAAAAGTAAACCTAAAAGTTATCTCAAAAAAATACGACAACTAACTTGTTTAGAATGAATAACTTATTACCTTTGCAGCCTTATTAAAAAATCAGTCTTATGAGTAAACCTATATAAATCTAGCTTATGCTGAGATAAATTACTGATTAAAATTTTAAATTATTACAAAAAAAATACAAATATAAGCCTATGTATTGGACACTAGAACTTGCATCTTATTTAGAAGATGCTCCTTGGCCAGCCACTAAAGATGAATTAATTGATTATGGGACACGTACAGGTGCGCCTATGGAAGTAGTGGAAAATCTACAAGATTTAGAAGATGATGGCGAGCCTTACGAAAATATCGAAGAGATTTGGCCTGATTATCCAACTAAAGACGACTTCTTTTTTAATGAAGATGAATATTAATCATTAAATTGAACGAATAACCTAACTTTATAAACTCCCTTTTGCTTACTTTTGTATCGAAATGGAGTTTTTTATTTTTTATTAACCGTCAACGAGGTTAAAACCGTCGTTGAGGATTATGTTCCAATTATGACGACCCTACAAAACGATTTACTTTTAAGAACAGCAAGAGGAGAACAAACAGAACGTGCGCCTGTCTGGACAATGCGCCAAGCTGGTAGAATCTTGCCTGAATATAGAGAACTAAGAGCAAAATTAAGTGGATTTATTGAGCTTGTTACTACGCCACATTTGGCAGCCGAAGTAACTATTCAGCCTGTCGATAGACTGGGAGTAGATGCAGCCATTATTTTTTCGGATATTTTGGTAATTCCCGAAGCAATGGGTTTGCCTTACGAAATGGTAGAAAAAGTAGGACCTCGCTTTCCTCAAACTATCAAAACAGAAAGTGATGTCAAAAAAATGACTACGGATGGAATTGAAGAGAAATTGAGTTATGTAACCGAAGCCATTTCTATTACTAAAAAAGAATTGAATGGACGTGTTCCCCTCATTGGTTTTGCTGGTGCGCCTTTCACGCTTTTTTGTTATATGATAGAAGGAAAAGGCTCAAAGACTTTTTCAAAACCTCGTGGATTACTTTATGAGAATCCAAAATTAGCGCATCAATTACTCCAAAAAATTACAGATTCGACAATCATTTATCTAAAAGCTCAAATAAGAGCAGGTGCAGATATTGTACAGGTTTTTGATTCGTGGGCTGGTGTTTTGGGACTGGAACAGTACAAAGAATTTAGTTTGAAATACATTCAGCAAATTGTAGAAGCGATTGATGAAGTGCCTACTATTGTTTTTGGAAAAGACCAACATGCAGCTAGAGCCGATTTTGGAAAACTAAATTGTCATGTAGTTGGAATGGACTGGACAATGCCGATTGAAGAATCAAGAAAATTGATAGGAAACGACAAAGTTTTGCAAGGAAATCTTGACCCTTGTGTTTTGTATGGTTCGTATGAAACTATAGAAGCAGAAACGAAGAAAATGCTTACTTCTTTTGGAAAAGGAAAACATATTGCCAATCTTGGTCATGGCGTTTATCCAGATTTAGATTTTAATAAAGTCAAGCATTTTATTGATACTGTTAAGGCTTGGAAGTATTAGGAAAAAAGAAAAGAATTAGCTCTTATCTAATATTGGACTGGTAATAAATTAGACTTCGTATGTATCAAATTTTATCCTGTAATAAGTTTTTATTGCTATCAGTCCAAAATCTATTAAGAGTCAAAAACAAAACTCCTATTTTAGTTCTTATGCTATTATAGGATTTTTTTATTTTTTCAAACCAATCTCAAAAAAAATGACATTACATACAATAGATACAGGACTTTTTAAATTAGATGGTGGAGCAATGTTTGGCGTTGTACCGAAGGTAATGTGGCAAAAACTCAATCCTGCTGACCAAAACAATATGTGTACGTGGGCAATGCGTTGTCTTTTGATAGAAGATTCAAATAAACTTATTCTTATCGATACAGGAATAGGTAATAAGCAAGACGAAAAATTTACTGGTCATTTTCATTTGCATGGCGAGGATTCTTTAGAAAATTCATTAAAACAAAAAGGCTTTTCTACTTCTGATATTACAGACGTTTTTCTTACTCATTTGCATTTTGACCACTGTGGAGGAGCAATAAAAAGAAAAAAAGACAAACTCATTCCTGTTTTTGATGAGGCTACTTATTGGTCAAATACAGAACATTGGAACTGGGCTATTGAACCAAACCCACGAGAAAAAGCGTCATTTTTGAAAGAAAATATTCTTCCCATAAAAGAAAGTGGACAATTAAAACTTCTTTCTAGTAATCAAAAAAATGATTCCTTGCCTTTTGATTTGCGTTTTGTGGATGGACATACCGAAAAACAAATGTTGCCTCAACTAAAATACAAAGACAGAACGATTGTTTTTTGTGCGGACCTTATTCCATCGGTTCATCATGTGCGTTTGCCTTATATTATGGCGTATGATATGAGACCTTTAAAGACACTTACTGAAAAAGAAGAGTTACTAAATGAAGCTGTCGAAAATGATTATATTTTATTTTTCGAACACGACCCAATAAATCAATGTTGTACATTACAAAAAACTGACAGAGGAATTATGCCAAAAGAAATTGGAAAACTGAGTGATTTTGTGTAGTTTGTGAACATGTAAATTCCCCTTTTTACATTCCCTTTACTCTATATGATAAAAATAATATTATTTCGTTTTTTTCTTGGATTTATTACAGGTGTAGTTCCTCTTTTAGCTACCTTAAATTATACAAAAACCTATGCTCAAACTGACATAGGTTTTGATGCAATGCCTTTTACTCGCCTTTATTCTCCCAAAGAATATCAAGCTGGTATTGTAAATATGTCTGTAAAAATAGATAACAGAGGAATTATTTATTTTGCTAATACAAAAGGAGTTTTACAATTTGATGGAAAAAATTGGCGTACCATAGAAGTACCAAAAGTAAGTTATATACGCACATTAGATATTGATGAAAAAAATACTGTGTTTATAGGTGCAGTCAATCAGATAGGAAAGTTAGAGTCTGATTCTACTGGAAAATTAGAGTTTATTTCTTTCATGGATTTGTTGGATTCAGCAGATAGAAATTTTGGAGAAGTATGGAAAGTAAAATCTACACCTCAAGGGGCATTTTTTAGTACAGATAAATATATATTTCGCTATCAAAATGGAAAAGTTGATAAATGGACAGCAGAGGGGAAATATTTTTACTCTATATATTATGTAAATGATGAGTTATATGCATTAGATAGGGGATTTGGCTTGAGAAAACTAGAAGATGATAAATTAAAATTTATTACAAATGATGACCTAATAGATAATAGTGGCATTTATTTTTTACTTCCTTATTCTGACCCAACAAGACAAACAAAAAATAATGAGATTTTGGTAGGAAGAAACACATCATCCCTCCTTATTTATACCCCTAATAATAAGCAATTTAGAGTTTTTGAAACCGAACTGACAGTAGATGAAATTAAGTCTATGTATAATGCAGTTCTAGGAAAAGATGGTAATTATTATATTTCTACACTTCGTTATGGTCTTATTTGTATAAACCCAGCAGGTAAAAAACTTTTTCAGTTTACTCAAACAGAAGGTTTAACAGACAAAGTATATGAAGTAGAATTTGATAATCAACAAAATTTATGGGTCGCTCTTGCAAAAGGAGTAGCTAAAATAGAAACTGGCTCTCCTTTTACTAAATATGGTGAAGGTAGAGGACTTTCTGGTATTATAACTGATGCAAGTAAATATAAAAAACAATTTTATGTCAGTACAACAAATGGCGTTTTTTATTATGATAATGACCAAAATAACTTTCTACCTTTACAAGGAAGTTCATTTCAAACATGGATAATGAAAACAGTTGCTTTAGGCAAAGATTCTTTATTTTTTGCAGCTACTAATACAGGAATTAATAAAATCACAAACAACTCTTGGACTACTTTTGAAGGAGTAGAAAGTTCTATAAATCATCTCATTGAATCGTCAAATACTTCTGATAGATTATATGTAGGACTTTCAAATAGAAAAGGAATCTATCAATTGGATTACATCAACAGCACTAAAAATGACTTTAAACAAGTTATCTCTGACCTAACTATATTAGGATTGGAGATGCAGGATAACTTATTATTTGTAATTGACGGAGAAGAAAAACTACATCTCTATCAAGAGAAAGATACTTTAGAGAAACAAGGTATAGAATTTAATCATACTACACGTAATTTAGAAAAGCATAACAATCAAATTTATATAGCAGCAGATTCATTGGTATATATTTGGAAAAATAATGGTTTTGAGGTACAACAATCTATCAGCAAATTGATACAAGAAAATCAATATGTGGTAGAAATTAATGATATAGATGATGAAAATATTGTACTGCGAATAGGTGCAACTGATAAAACAGATTATTACTTATTCAATACCAAAAATAATACATCAAAAAAGTTACCTACCACTAGACTTACTGATAATTCTATTTCTATTTATAAATTTTTGAATGCAGGAGGTACAATAAAACGAATAGGTAAGATTGCTCTTGGTACTTCTGAAGGTCTTTTTTACTTAGATTTAGAAGATGAAAATTATCAAAAAGCAGAGTTTAATGTCTTTATTCGTAAGATAATGCAAGCTGACTCTGTGCTTTTTTATGAAAACTATACAGAACAAAATAATAATCCAATACTGAATTATGAGCAAAACTCACTTACTTTTTTTTATAGCTCAAATAACTCTTTGGACGAGCAAAATACAGTTTTTAGATATAAATTAAATGGCTATGACAAAAAATGGTCAGAATGGACAACTGAAACAAAAAAGGAATACACTAACCTAAATGCTAGAAGATATTCGTTTGAAGTAGAAGCTAAAAATGTCTATGATACAAAAAGTAAAATTACAAAATATGATTTCAAGATAGAACCTCCTTTTTATAAAACACCTTTAGCTTATATCTTATATTTTGTAGTTGGAATTTTGCTTGTTTCTATTCTGACCTATTCGGGTATTCGTTATAATGTAAGAAGGCTTAAATACAAAAATCAAAAACTAGAAGAAACAGTAAAAGAAAGAACATCAGAACTTCGTCTTGCTAATGGTGAACTAGAACAGCAAAAAGAGGAGGTTTTGATGCAAAAACAAAATATTGAACAACAAAAAGAAGAAATAGAAAAGTCTTATCAAAATATTCAAACACTTGCAGATATAGGTCAGCAAATTACGGCTACACTAGATTTGACCGAACTAATCGGAATGCTCTATGAAAGTGTAAATAGTCTTATGCCAGCAGAAGGATTTGGAATAGGCGTTTTCAATCCTTATCGACAACAAATTGATTTTAGGGGGTTTGTGGAAAATGGACAAATACTCCCTTTCAATTCTGATTCATTGGAAGACAAACAAAAACTAGCTGTTCAATCTTTCATACATCAAAAAGAAATTTCTACAAATAATTTTGAGAAAGATTTTCCTGCCTATCACACCAAAGAATTAGAAGTAGGAGAACTTCCACAATCACTGATTTATCTTCCTTTAGTTGTGCAAGAAAAAGCTATTGGCGTTTTGACTGTTCAGAGTTTTGCTAAGGATTCTTATCAGAATAATCATTTTACTATTTTGCGTTCATTAGCTTCTTATGCAGCCATTGCTGTTTCGAATGCTCAATCTTATGCAACCATAAACGAAAAAAATCAACATATTACCGATTCTATTCGATATGCAAGAACGATACAAGCAGCCGTTTTACCATCAAAAGAACTTATCAAAAAAAATATAGACGAGTTTTTTATTCTATATCGTCCAAAAGATATTGTTTCAGGTGATTTTTATTGGTTCACAACTGTTTTTGATAAAGAAACCAATACTAATAAAATAGTTATTGCTGCCGTAGATTGTACAGGACATGGTGTTCCAGGGGCATTTATGTCGTTGATTGGAAATACTTTTTTGCATGAAATAATCAACGAAAAACACATCACAAATCCAGCTCAAATTCTTGAAGATTTGGATGTAATACTCAAAAATTCACTTCAAAAAGGAGAGCAAACTAATAAAGATGGAATGGATGCAGCTATTTGTGTCTTCGAACAGACAAACACTGATGAGAAAGTAAAAGTGAGTTTTTCGGGTGCAAAACGTCCATTTTGGTATGCTTTACCCAACTCTTCTACCTTAGAGAATATATCTGGAACAAGACGTTCGATAGGTTCACATCGTGTAAAAGGAAAAGTCTTTGAAAACAACGAGCTGCTTTTAGAAAAAGGAACAAGTATTTATCTAACAACAGATGGTTTTGCTGACCAATCCAATCCAAAAGGAGCAAAATTCGGAACACATAAGTTAATAGAATTAGTAGAGAAAAATCTATCCCTATCTATGCAAGAACAGGAAAGTAAAATCGAAGAGGCTTTAGATATTCATCAAGGTAAAATAGAACAACGTGATGATATTACTGTTTTGGGCTTTAGAGTTTAGATAAAAAATAAAATTCATAATTTTCTACAAAATCCCTTCAATCTCCCTCCAACACGAAATATCATAACTTGCCACCGAATGTTGAGGTGTTTTTTGGTAAGGATTATAAAAAATAGTTTTTATTCCTAGTGAGCGTGCGCCCAAAATATCAGCATCAAAACTATCGCCAATCATAATAGAGTTTTGAGGTGTAGCGTTAGAGATAGCAAGTGCATGATTGAAAATAATAGGATTTGGTTTGGTAAACCCTGTACAATCTGATGTAATAATATTTTTGAAGAAATGTAAAATACCTGAATACTCTAGTTTTAGTTTTTGGCTTTCTTCAAAACCATTAGTAAGAATATGAAGTTGATAACCTTTAGATTGCAAATAAGTAAGCATTTCTAAGACAAAAGGTAAAAGATTGGGCTGACGAGGACAATTATACTGATACTCATTTTCTAATTCTTCTAAAAGGTTATAAGTAGCACTCTGATAAGACGTTTTATCAAATTGTTCTCTTTTATGTTTCATTGTATGTAGCTCTTCGAAGATAAGCATAAAACGACGTTGTCTTATCTTTACTTTATCTACCAAGCCTTCATGATGTTGTTTCCAAAGAAATTTAGTTGTAGTTTGGAAGGCAATTAAAAAATCATCAAAACTTATTGTTTCATTATTAATAACTTTATCAGATAATTCATACTTTTGATACAAACTAAACAAAGTTTGTTTAGAATTTTGCTCAAAATCCCATAATGTATGGTCGAGGTCAAAGAAGATATTCAACATAATATTCCCAGCAGAAATACTACGCTTAATATGGCGAGTAGAGGAGATGTCATTCATAGCAAATTTGCGTGGCGTAGGTTGTGGATACATATAAGTCATAAAACAATTTCTTATTTAGAACAGCTAAAAGTAGGAAATGTTATTTTGCGTTTATTTATTTTTGTATTTATTATTTTTAGTATTTGGGTCTGTAATCTAATTTGGTTTAAGCCTTTTAGTATCGAACTGTTTTATGAACGCATGTTTATAGAATATGGTCAAGATGACCCAGAACTGATGAGCCGTTTGCATCTTTTAGAGAAATACGGAATTACCTATCATAATAGCCAACTAACAGATATTTCTGATGCAGAACGTGATAGACGATATGAAGAAAGTATTGTTCGTAATTTTGAAATGCTCAGAACCTACAAACGCTCACAACAAACCGAAGAAGAAATTTTATCTACTGAAATACTAGATTGGTATTTAGAGCTAGAAATTTATAGAAATGCTTTTCGTCAGTACGAATATCCAGTAAATCATATTAATGGAATTCAAGTAGAATTGCCTCGTTTTATGATGGAAGTACATCAAATCGAAACGCTTGGCGATGCTGAAGATTACTTGGAGCGATTGTCCAAATTTGATGATAAATTTGACCAACTCATTCAGCTTTTAGAATCCAGAAAAGAAGCTAATGTAATTCCTCCTCGTTTCATTTTAGAAAGAGTAATTGAAGAGATTGAAGATTTTATTTCAAGAGATGTAAAATATAATTTACTGTACCGAGATTTTGCTCGTAAAGTAGAAGACCCAGATAATCGAATATTAAAACATCCTAATCATTTTGATTCGCTAAATAAGCAACTAATAGATGTTAGAGGTCCTAAGCGTGATTTAAAAGCAGAAGCTAAAGCAATTATGGAAAAGGATGTGTACCCTGCTTATCGCAAACTATTGAATTATTTAAAAAATGAACTTGAATTATCAAATAATGATGCTGGAGTTTGGAAATTGGGTTATGATAGTGCCACAGCTATTATGTATTATAATACAATGCTTATGGTTCATGCTCATATTTCACAAGAAGAGTCAGCCGAAGAATATCATTATAGAGGTTTGGGCGAAATTAGTGATTTGAGAGAAGAACTGACAGGTATTTTTGATTCATTAAAATTTCCACAAAAAGATTCTATTTCAAAAAACTTGGCTCGCATAAATAATCATTTGCCTAGTGATTTTGAAATTAATGATAATTACAAAAATTACTTAGATGCTTACCAACGTTATTCAGATTCTGCCTTTCAATCATTTAGTCATTTCTTCTTGCATCAGCCCAAAGAGCCACTAAAATTACTTCAAGTTGAGATTCCTTTACAGAATAGTTCGCCTTTATTAAAGTTTCATATTGGAAAAAGTGATACATCTCAATTACTTTATATTAATTTAAAAAAAGCTCAAAATATTCCTCAAAATAAAATGCCTGTTTGGATTTATGAAAAGGCAGGAGGACGTTATATTCAATCGTGGTACGAGCAACAACTTACAGATATTCCTACTTTTAGAAGGGTTTTGCAATTTGATGTCTATTATGAAGGTTGGGAAGGTTATTTTGCAGATTTATTAAAGGATGAAAACAGAAATTCTATTGATTATTACAAAGATTTATATACTAGAATTGGCAAAATTCAGCACGAACTTTTCATTACGTCACTTTTGGTAGCCGATACAGGAATTCATCTCAAACAATGGACAAGAGAAGAATCCATCAATTTTTTGGTAGAAAATACAGGACTTCCCAGAGAAGATATGACTGATGAAGTGGATAAAATTGTCGTTCGTCCTGCACAAGCAACGATTTATAAAATTGGTAAAATTTATTTCAAAAATCTAAGAGAATACACAGAAGATGCGTTAGAGGAAAATTTTAATCTTAAAGAATTTCATGAACTATTATTAAAAAATGGACATATTCCTCTTCCTGTCTTAAAAAAACAAGTTGAGCATTTCGTTACCGAAAAAAAGAAAGCCATCCGAGAAGCAGAAATAAAACAAGAAGCAGTAGAAAAACAATAATAAGATGAAAAAAATAAATTAGGACAAAGGTATAATGAAGTGAAAAAAATATTGCTATTTGTTAGTTTTTGCTTGGCTTTGACGAACGATTTATATGAAAAAATGTAGTTATAGAATACATGAAAACTTATAGACAAACAAAAATCCATCAAAAATCCATTTCTATTTTTTGTAGAAATGGATTCTCTTGTTTTATAATAAACTAAAAATTAAACTTCATTGACAGCACGTTCAATCAAACGAGCAGCTACTGTTTGTGTTCCTGTATGCTCAAAGTAGTTTGTCGAAGCATCTAAGAATGCAGCTACATAATCTAATTTGGTGTCAGCTAATGAAATATATTCTGAAAGGCTTGCAATTACTTTTTCTGAATTTATATTATTTTCAGATTGGAAATTACTAATCCAGCCTTTTGTATGGCTAAATGCTTGTTTGACAAAATTTAGTTTATCAGCAGCACCAATTCCTGGAATATACTCTGCCATCTTTTTGAACACAGAATTATCTTCTACTTTATCGACACTTATAGATTGCAACTTATCCATTACAAGTTCAGCAAAATCAGGACCTAGAGGAAGTACACCATCAAAGGCTATAATTCCTGCCATACGCATTTTGCTTTCCCCTGCATAGTTGCCTAAAGCACCTACGAAATCGCCAAAACTATCTCCTGGTATTCCATTTATTTTTGTAAAAGCAAGAAGTTCAGCCGTAATTTTGATAGCTAAATCAATACTTTGAACAGTATCAGCTTTTGGAGTAAGGTCTTTCATAAAAGAAAGAAATCCAACACTATCAGCTAGTTTATCAGCCATTGCAGCAGCACCCAAAGCTGTATCAGCCGTATCTACCATCTTAAAAATTTTGATGGCTGTTTGGTAACCTTCAGATTCGTCAGCATAAAGTTCTTCTGCTTTTGCCTTTACTTCTTCTAAAAAATCATCGTCAGTTTCACCTGTAACTTCACGCATCAGCGTATCAAAGTCAGTTGGATTGTTCCATTCTCCTGGAACTACAAAATCTAGGGCTTTAAGTGCATAGATAGTAACGCCCGATTCAGGCAGATCATTTATAGCTTCTACAATAGAAGCAGGTTTGTCATCAGAACCAAAAAACATATAGTTGTATATTTAAGTAGTTGAAAATTTTTTACTTAGAATTTTAAGACATCCAAAGTGTCAAAAAGATTGATTGATTATTTAAGGTTAGCTAGTCCAGCAAGGTCAAATTTTTCAAACCACGCTTTACGCATATCTTCATTAAAACTATCATCTTTTGAACGAATACTGACTTGATAACGGTCACCTACCAAGATAGTCGTTCCTTTCGAACCTTTTGTGAGTGCAGGATAAGCTCCTACTTTCATTGTTGATTCAGTATATTTAGCTTTTGTATCCATATTGGTACTCAAATCACTAACTGCAAGAGTAGCAACTTCTTTTCCGTCTTGTTCTAGGCTTGCTTGTACAAAACCATCTTTTTCTTGATTATAAACTACTTTATATGCTCCTTCTTCTTTTGGGAAAAATTTGTTGAGTGCACCACCTTCTACTTCTTCAGGCATCGTTTCAGTAGCTGTTGAACTATTATCAGTTGTTGTTGTTGTGGTTGTCGTAGTTTCTGTATTTGTTTTTTTCTTTCCTCCACAACTAAAAAGGAAAACAGAACTTAATAATAAGGCAAATAACGAAATACGAAATTTTTGCATGTGCATAACGTAAGGTAAAATTTAGTGATAAAATGAACTTTAAAATATAGAAAATTATCAAAAACAAGAAATAGAAATTTATATTTGGTTCTATGTCAATTTTTCTAATTACTCTGAATATTTACCTCAATGTACAAATTATCATTCGAAATTAGAAAAGTTTATGTTAAAATATGTTTGAAAATAAAATTATAAAACGAGGTCTAAAAAGTAAGAACCATAAAAAACCCTTTTTACTGCAAGAGTAAAAAGGGCAAAAAGTAGTTGTTGTGAAAAAAGTGGGAGTTAAAAAAATAGCTTTTAGTTTTTGTTACTTTCTCTAAAAGTAGCATCAAAAATATATTTTTGGCTTTATAGAAAGAAATAAAAACTGCTCTGAACTGATTTCTTTAGCATCTCTCCAAAACAATTTTCTTAAAATTGTATTTGCTTTCCTTATGATGTCTCAAACATAATCATTTTTTATTAAAAAACATTATTTCTGACAAAAAAATAGTAGAAAAGTACATAAAAAAATAATTATTAATCCCAGATTATATGTCAATTAAACTTTCATTACAAAAAGGCGATATTACCAAAATACCTGTTAATGTTATCGTAAACGCTGCAAATACATCACTTTTGGGAGGTGGAGGCGTGGATGGAGCAATTCATAGAGCAGGAGGAAAAGAAATTTTGGAAGAATGTATTAAAATACGCAACAAACAAGGAGGTTGCAAGACAGGAGAAGCCGTTTATACAACAGCAGGAAACCTACCAGCAAAATATGTTATTCATACAGTAGGCTCGGTTTGGCAAGATGGAGAACATGGAGAAAGAGAACTTTTAGCAAACTGTTATCAAAATTCTCTCAAAATTGCTCAAGAATTACAACTCAAAACAATTTCATTTCCAAACATCAGTACAGGGGTTTATAAATTTCCAAAAGAAGAAGCAGCCGAAATTGCATTAAACACAGTAAATGAGTTTGTAAAACAAAGTAAGAGTTCTATCTTAGAAGAAATAGTTTTTGTTTGTTTTGATGAAGAGAATTACAAAATTTATGAGCGATTGATGATGATTGAAAGTTTATAATCGAAAAAAAGAGGTTATCCTAAAATTAAGATAACCTCTTTCAATACTATTTTACTACCAAAACACAATCTTTAATGTTGAAGAATAAGAATTATTCCTATTTCATTAAAGATGCTTTGTTCTTTAATATCTTGTTTTATTTTCTACCAAAGACCATTACGGATTTCCATTTGGTCATCTGCCATAGAAGCTGTACCTCTACCAAAGATTTGATTCCAGTGTTTGTCCGAACGCATCATTTGTTTGATTCTTGCTGTAGATGTAGAAGCCGAACCAGCTTGTAAACCTGTTAATGCCCAATCAGTCCAAGGGTTAGGACGGAAAATTTCTAAAGGAGGTGCTACACTACGAGAATGAAAATACTGACGAACAGGAACAGTATGTTTTCTAAAATGATTATTCCCTAAAAACTCTGCGCCAAAATGAGTAACAGCAGCAGTACGCCCTACTCGTGCAGAAAGTCCACCTGCACCTAGAAGACTTGTACGGAAATATTCAATAGCTACGCCTCTACCTGCAAGTAGTTCTGCTGAAAGTCCTGCATATTCATCAGAAGAGTTTACATTTTCATCAAAATTTACTTTTCGTACATTTGCAGGATCAACATCACTTCTTGCTGGTGTCCAAAAAGGATCCATTAAAGTAACACGAGAAGGCAAACGTCCACCGTTTCTATAGACTTCTAAAAGACCTGCCATTGTTAAGTTTCCTCCAAGAGAATTACCTACAATTCTTATTTCTCCACTATATCCATTATAAAATATTTCTCTGTATTTTTCTTCAAATAAATTTTTGATAGGACGGTTTGTAACACCTGTAGTAACATAAAAATTACCATTCGAACCTTTCCAACGCATACCTACATCTGTATTATGGTCATAGATTTTCTTTTCTACACGAATAGGAGGAGCAGAGTGAGCAATACCTTCATCTGCAAACTGAATCCAATAAAAAATAGCTACATTCCAACCTTGTTGTTTCCAAATATTATGACTTTGAACGTTTAGACCACCATCAGTAAGTAAAAAGTCTTCACGAGATTTGTTTACTACACTTTCAGGAGCATTACCATGTACATAAATAATAGTTGGTTTAGAAGGATCAAAAAATGGATTTGCAACACCTGGTACATATTTCTGACAACCCACAGCATCACCACCTGGATTGTTAGTTGGTTGAGAATCAAAGAAATAGAATCCGTAATCTAATTCATCATAATAATAAATCTGAACCGAAGTAGTTTGCTGATCCCATTCAGTTTGCGCTCCTGAATGGTCAGCTACAAAACGAGAGTGTACCATAACATACCCATTATTATTATAAGGAGCAGCAGTAGACTGTATCCAGTTTCCATTTACTTTTGCCCATGTGTCGCCTACCCAAATCTGAATAGTTCTTCCTGGTTTGGTAGCAATTACACTAGAAAGACCAGATCGATTAGGATCACTTTGTATCCATTGAACAGAATAACCCAAACGTGTGAAAATAGTATTCATATGAACCATTACATAGCCATTGAGATTGACAGGGTTTGCTCTATAGTTAGGCCAAGTAAGAGGATTACCATTGACAAGCACTCGTACTGTACTAGAAGCCGTATGCGTTTCTTGACCAGATTTGTTCTTTTTATTAGAGGTAGCAGCAATAGCAGGATCTGTTGATTCTACTTCTTGATTTTTTAGTTTAGCCTGTTCTAAAATATCTTCTTCTTGACAAGAAGTGAATCCGATTGCAATTACTAAGAGAAATGCAATGTAAGATAAATTTAATTTTAATATTTTCATAATCTATGAATTGTGTGTTAGGGGAATTTAATAAAGTTAATTAACTTTATAGTATGTTTGCATACTATTAATAAAAATAAAAAAGCAATCAATATACTTTTTTGTGTAGCTTAAATTATTAAGCTGTTTTGTAGATAATTAGCTAATGTTTTAAAGTAGTTATCTTTGTTAATTATTAAACAAATTAAGCAGGTTAATTTTACAATTCCAAATTTTTAACAAAAAAATCGTAAATAATTTACAGAGTTAGTTTTTTTAAAAATTACTACTTTTTTAGAATTTGTACGTTATTTATCAAATTTCTATTGATAAAAGATGCAATTTTGAATTTTCGATAATAAAAAGAGTTTTTTTTATAAAAATTGTAAGTAATTTAATTAACTATTTTTGTTAAGTGTTGATAATTAAGGTATTAAATTTGAAAAAATGTTTTTTATGTTGTGGTTTGTATAAGGAGTTTTGTGATGAAAAAACTGAAAATTATATTCAAGAGCATCGTTTTATAATTAATGCCCTAATAATTTCGTATTTTTGTAAAATCAAACTAATAAAGAAGAATAAAACTACATTATGGATACGCCTACTATAAAATTATCATTAAAAGAGATAGAGAATAAAAAAACAGATATTCGCAAACTGACCTTAGCCGAAATATCAGAAGAACTCAAAAAATTAGGAGAACCAAAATTTAGAGCCAAACAGATTTGGCAATGGTTGTGGGAAAAATCGACGACTTCATTTGACGAAATGACAAATCTTTCTCAAAAGCTAAGAGATATTTTAAAAGAAAATTTTGCTATAAATCCTTTGACGATTGCAGAAGAGCAAAAAAGTAATGACAGAACTATAAAATCTTCTTTTCGCCTTTATGATGGAAAGATTGTAGAAGGAGTTTTGATTCCGACAACAGATAGAATGACAGCTTGTATTTCTTCACAAGTAGGTTGTTCGCTTTCTTGTAAGTTTTGTGCAACAGGTTATATGGGCAAAAAACGAAACATAGAAGCAGCCGAAATTTATGACCAAGTAGTGGCTATTTCTCGTCAAGCTGAAGAAAATTATGGTCAGTCGCTTTCGAATATTGTCTATATGGGAATGGGTGAGCCGTTGATGAACTATAAAAATGTATTACAATCGATTGATAGGCTTACTTCTCCAGATGGACTTGGTATGTCGCCAAAACGTATAACTGTTTCGACGGCTGGAATAGCAAAGTTTATCAAAATGCTGGCTGATGATAATGTAAAATTCAATCTAGCTTTATCTCTACACGCTGCAAATGATGAAAAGCGTAATGAAATTATGGATATTAATGAGAGTAATTCGTTGGAAGTTTTGGCAGAAGCCTTAAAGTATTTTTATGATAAGACAGGAAACAGAATTACGTATGAATATATCTTGTTTGATGATTTTAATGATTCATTGAAAGATGCTGATGAGTTGTATCGTTTCTGTAAATACGTTCCTTGTAGGGTAAATATCATCGAATATAATCCAATAGAAGAAGCTGAGTATAAAAAACCAACTGAAGACCGAATAGAAAAATTTGCTGGTTATCTCATTAAAAGAGGTGTCAGAACAACTGTCAGAAGAAGCCGAGGAAAAGATATTGATGCAGCTTGTGGACAACTTGCTAATAAGAAGGGATAGAGTTTTAGAAAAATATTGATAAAATATCTAACAAAGAGAATTTTGAAGCAAAATAGGCCAAGTTTTATATATTTAAGTTCGCTAGTAGATTTTTTGAAGTTAAGTGGAGAAGTTTTTACTCCTTTAAGTCAAAAGAAGATAGATAGTTTACAGAGATTATATGATATCAATCTTCCTATAGCTTATATTGAGTTTTTAACTGTAATGGGTAAAGGTGCAAGTAGGTTTATGAGAGGTTCGTCTGTTTTTTATCCAGAACTACTAGAGTTAAAAGACTGGGCTAAAGAATTAACTGATGAAAATAATATGTCTGAATTACCTAAAAATGCTTTTACTTTTTGGATGCATCAAGGATATCAAATGGCTTATTTTTTAGTTGATGATTCTCCCAATCCAACTGTTTATTATTTTTCAGAGGGAAATAAGAATAACGATTGGATAGAAGTAAGTTCATTTACGGAGTTTTTAGAAATGCAGTTGATTTTTTCAGGGTTGAAGAGTAATATAAAAAGCTAATCATACATGTTTTTGTCGTTGGTGGGGACACCAACAACAGCTATTTTTTGCCATTGTCGGTGGAGACATCAACAATAATTTAACCCATAGAAAGAGCATGAAGAAATATCATACTTTGTGTAACATCTCCATCTTATTAAGTAAGTATTTAAAAAATCTATCTATTAAAGTTTTTGTGAAAAAATAAAGCTAAAATTGTATTTTAGGTACAATAATGGTAAATTATCTTATTAAACAACAAAAAAGGGGAAATAAGAAGCAAACTAACATTTGTTTCGATAGATAATCTAAATAACTCAGATAATTCAAAACAATACTTTTAATCATTTTTTTAGCTCAATTCACATTTTATTATGAAACTTAATTTTTTATTTCTCCCTGTTATCCTTTTTTTTATGTTCGGATTTACGTCTTCTATCTCTTCAAATTCTTTCGAAGAAACTATCAATAGTACAAATCAAGTAAAGCAAACCATTATTTCATCTATTACTTTCAAAATCAAAAATGCTGGAATTGGTGTTGATGGAAGTTTTAAAGGCTTTCAAGGAACAGTAGATTTTAGTCCTGATGACCTTGCAAGTAGCAAGTTTGATGTAAGTGTAGCATCCAAAACAGTTGATACAGACAATAATGCAAGAGACAATCATTTGAGAGAAGACGAATATTTTGGTGTAGAAAAGCACCCAAAAATTTCTATGAAATCGACAAGCATCTCAAAAGTAAGTGACGGCAAATATAAAGCTACCTTTGACCTTACCATAAAAGGCAAAACCAAATCAGTTTCTTTTCCTTTTTCTTATGAAAAGACAAGTACAGGTTACAAACTCAATGGCTCTTTTGAAATAGATAGGAGAGATTTTGGTGTAGGAGGTTCTAGTTGGATTCTTTCAGATGATGTAAATGTATTTATTAGCTTAGAAGTAAAAAACTAACACTCACTAAGAACAATTTCAAGAGTTTTTAAAGTAATACTATTCATTTAGCCTACTTTTTAACTAGATTAGTTTTCAAAACACTATTAATTCTTAGACTTTACGTATTTTTACCAAAACATAATTACCCTTTTTAATTAATTTGATTTTTATAATCAATTTTAAAAAGGGTTTATCGTAGTTTATACGGTGTTTAAAAAACTGCACAAACATTGGGAAATGTAATAATAAAACTACACTTTTATCTCAAAAATTTCTTTTATGAATCATTCTAATATTGCTGTTTTGAAGCAGCTTAATGACCTTTTACATCAACTTTCAGATGCAGAATATGCAAAACCCTTACCTATCATTTCTAAAAATACAATAGGAAAACACGTTAGACATATTTTAGAATTTTATACGTGTCTTTTAGAAGGAATAGAAAATAAATCAGTTGATTACGACGCACGAAAACGCAATCTTGAGCTAGAAAATTATACTGGGAAAGCAGGCGAAACTTCAAATTTTATTGCTGAAACGTTATTAAATTTAGATAAAAAAACAGAATTAGAACTTTTTGCAACACTTCCACACGATAGAATAAAATTGACTTCTACTGTTGAAAGAGAACTTTTATACGTTTTGGAACACACCATTCATCATTTTGCAATTATCAAAATTGCTGTTAAAAATGAATTTCCTCAGGTAAAAGTTGCTGATGAATTTGGAGTAGCTTATGCCACACTTCAACATCAAGAAGAAACAATTAAAAACTAAATTAAAATCCTCGTTGATGCTTCAGACCTCAACGACTTAGCCGTTGTTGGTGTCTCCACCAACGACATATTTTTATATGAAAAAACCTTTGTGGTGGATAAAACTGACCAATTTTGAATATTGGTCTATGTGGTTTTTCTATTTGCCGACTGTTCCTTATGGTTTGTATTTGGCTTTGCGTTCGGGTTCGCTGGCTTATTTTACATCAGTTAATCCTGCTGTGCCTTTGAGTGGAATGCAAGGACAGCCCAAACAAGATATTCTCAAACTCTTGGATGAAAAGTATCTTCCTAAATCGCTTTATTTTAAGCATAATTCAGCATTCGAATTTGTAAAATCAGAAATTGAGAAAAAAGAAATTAACTTTCCATTTATTATAAAACCAGAGGTAGGCGAACGTGGAAAAGGAGTAGAAAAAATGGATTCTTTCGAAGAATTACAAGATTATTTGAATGAATATACAAAAGAAAATAAGTCTGATTTTATTATTCAAGAATTTCTGACAGAGCCAATTGAATTAGGTGTTTTGTATTATAGATTGCCAAATAATTTGAAAAACAAAGTAAAAAAAGAACGAAATAATAGAAGATTAAAGAAATTCAGAGATTCTGCTATTACTTCTATTGTACAAAAAGAATTTTTGACTGTAAAAGGAGATGGAAAAAAAACAGTAGCCCAGCTTATTGAAGATTCTGATAGAGCAAGGTTTCAAAAGAAAAGACTAGAAAAGGAATTTGAACAAGAATGGAATGTAACAATTCCCACAAATGAAAAAATCGTTTTAGAACACATCGGAAACCATTGTAGAGGAACAAAATTTTTAGATGGAAATGATTTAATTACAAAAGAAAACCTAGCTGCTTTTGATGAAATAATGAAGTCCTTAGAGAATTATTATTATGGACGTTTTGATATAAAAGTGCCTTCAATAGAGGATTTTAAACAAGGAAAAGGAATAAAAATAATGGAAGTAAATGGCGTAGCTTCCGAACCTGCTCATATTTATGACCCAAAAACTCCCATTTTGAAGGCGTATAAAGATATTTTTTGGCACATGAAAATTATTCAAGTGATTAGTTTTCAGAATAAAAAAGATGGAACTCCTTATGCTTCATTCTCTCAAATTTGGAAAATAGTGAGTGATGAATTTAAGAAAACGTTTTTTTAGATTTTGTGTCGTCGGTGGGGACACCGACAACGGCAAGTTATGGTTGCTTTTTCTTGATTTTCATATTTGCTTTTGTTCTATTTACTCTAAAAAAAACATTTTTGGGTGGGTTGTGATATCTCAAACGCTTTCGAACATTTGGGTAAGTCAAGTCTTTCAAAGACAAAGTATCTTTTCCATTTAATCTAAAATAAGGAACAGTTTCATATCTTATAAAAAGATCTCCATAAGTAGTTGTGCTGTCTCTATATTTATGCAAAACTATAGTATCTCCTTTGTAATACCATCTTCCTTCTGTGTTTTGAGAGTTGCCAAAATCTACAGAATAATATCGAAACGTATTATCTTCTTTTACTTCAAATAAGTCTATACTCATACTTCCTTCAAAAACAGATGAATAAATACATTTCGTTTTATCATCATCTTCTATTAGAGAACGACAAGAAAATAATAGAAAAATGGCTATCAAGGCATAGAAAAAAAATATTTTTACATTCATAATAATCAAGACATCTTCTTCTCTAAATCACTCAATTTCTCTTCTACCTGCACTTTAATAACAGGAATAGCTTGCAAGACAAATTCTAATTTATCTTTAATTTGTGCTATTGTCCAGCCGTTTTCTTTACTAGCTTCTATTTCTGAAAGGGTGGTATTGAATTGTGTCAAACCTGTATAAGCTGTACACGATTTGAATTTATGCACAGTTTGGCGAAGTGTGTCTAGTTCTCCATTTTTAAATTCCTGTTGTAGTTGTGCTGGATAGTCTCTTAGGTTTTTATCCAAAATTTGTAGCATATTCTGAACAAGCATCGGCTCGTTATCTACAATTTCATAGATTTGAGAAAGGTCAATTTTTTCGTGGTAGCTCATAGTATTGGTGTTTGTAAAGGATAGTAGTTGTTGCCAAATCTGAAAAGGATACAAAGGATAAATCAATAAATTTGTTTCATTGTTTATCAAATGCTGCTCATTTTCTAAAAAACTAGGTTCGACAAGCAAACAAGATTGTTTTTTGTTTTCTAATTCTTTTTTTATAAAGTGTTGTTCTATAAAAATAAAATCTATTTCAGAGAAATCAAATTCTTTTTGGGTAGCATCAGAATAAATTACAAACTTTCCTCCTGCTAATTGAATCATTTTCTCAATAAGTAACTGATGAGTTTCATTATCACCTAGATAGGTAAATGTTTTTTGAGTAGAAATAAAGGCTTTAATTTTTGGAGGAAAAAGACGAATGCCACTTATTTTTTCAAAAGAAGCCGATAATTTAATTAAATTTTCAATGCTTTGTTTGTTTTTAGAATCAGACTCAGAATTATACTGAATAAAGTTTTGTGTAGTTGTTCTTTTGAGATTATCAGCAAGTAAGTTTGTCCAATCTACTCGTAACTGTTCGTTAAGTGTAGTAAGTGCTTCTTGATGTTTTACTTCCGAAAGTTCGGCATCTTTAGTAAGTTGCCATTTTTCATTCAAAAACTCAATTTCTTGTAGTTTATGACTTTCCTCTAAATTTTTTAAAGATTGATAATAGGCTGTTTTGTCTTCTATCAGACATTCTAAAAAAAGCTCTTTCGCTGTTTCTGAGTTTTTTTTGACTGTAAATAAAACATCTACATAAAAAAACTCTTCTTCAAAAAAGATTTCTAAGTTGTTGATAGCTAAATTTTTTTGTTCTCTGTTGGTGTTTTTTTCTGTGTTTTTTAAAAGAAAATCAATGGCTTCTTTATGAAATTTAAAGGTTTCAAAAGTATCAAAAAAATTAACGTCTTGATTTTGTTTGATTTGCCAAATTCCATCACATGTTTTCATAATAAATCCTTTTTCATCTATATAGAAAATCTGAATGCGATTCGAAACAAAAGAAAGTTTGCGAGCATTAAATTCAGATGATGAAGAGATATTTTTTGATAGGATTTTGTTAGGCACGTTAAAAATTGACAAGAAATAAATTTGATAGAAAATATACCTAAAATTACGAAAACTATCTAATTTTTTTTAGAAAAAATAAATAAAACAAATCTAATTGGCTTCTAAATCAATAAAAAAAACCACTCTTCAGCGAAGAGTGGTTTTCCTATTTACTACTTTAATCTGTTAACTTTTCTTATTTAGATATTATTCAATAATAATTTGTTTAGAATAAAATGAATTATTTTGATTAAAACGAATCATATACATTCCACTTGGCTGTTTTTGAAGGTTTATTTTGAACTCTTGACTTCCTTTTTCAAGCGTTTTTGTATAAACCCTTCTACCAATTCCATCAAAAATAGTGATTTTTATATCTTCTAAGACAGCTTTTTCAAAATGAATATTGAAAGTTCCATTACTTGGGTTTGGGTAAATTTTGAATAAATCATTTTTCAAATCTTCTTCACCTGTAATAACTGGAGTTTTGGGAACAGAGAAATAAACTGTTCTAGTTTGGATTAAACACCCATTTTGATTTGTGATTTTGGCAGAATAATTACCATTTACTGTTGGGCTAATTTCAAAAGTAGAACCTAAATCAGTTTTTAGTTCTTCTTCAAAATACCAATCAACACTTACAATATCATTTTGAGAACCGTTTATATCTTCTAAGAAAAGAGATTTTTCATCTTCACTTAGTCTCAAATAAACTGGAAGAACTTCAAAACGATTAATGGCTATTTCATTTGATATTGAATAACAAGCATTACTTTGATTGGAAGCTGCACGAACAAAATACTTTCCTTGTATAGAAGTAGAAACTGCACTTCCTGTTTTTGCTATCTTTCTACCATTTCTAAACCACTCATAAATAACATCATTCTGTGGATTTTGAATAGAAAGTATTACTTCTATATTTGGACAAATATTGCTTTCAGCTACCTCCAAAATAGGATTTTGAGGAGTGTTTGTTACTGTTACCTCAATTTCTGTACTTGACTGACAAGTATTTTCATTTGTTACTTGGAGTCTATAGACTCCAGACTGTGTAACCTCTTGGCTTTTGCTATTACCAATAATTTCATTGTTTAGTAACCATTCGTAACTCATATTTTGTCCTGCTGAAATAGCATTGAGTATTCCGTTCTCACAGAAAATTATGCCATTTTTTTCTTGTATTTTGGCAACAGGATTCTGGTTTAGTTTTACAGTTACCTTATTAGAGATAATACTACAAACTCCTTTTTGTACAATCACTTGGTAGTATCCTTGGCTAGTTGCACTGATAGTTTGTGCTGTCAGTTCTGTTTTATTTCCGTTCAGATACCAAACATAAGTTGCGTTTTCTACTTCTTGAGCAGTTAGTTCAATAGAGTTTTCGCAGCTTGTTTGCAGATTTCCTCCCATTATTTTGGCTTCAAAAGTAGGTTGGGCTTCTACCAAAATAGGTATTCTTTCACTTTCTTTTTCACTCCTTCCAACAACAGAAACATAAAATGTAGTTTGCTGAGAAATAGAAGGCAATTCAAAATCAGAATCATCACTTTCTACCAATAAATTTCCATCTGTTTGTTGGTCATAAACTCTATAAATCGTTCCTGATGGAGCAGTGATTTTTAGTGTAGCTTTTCCTTCTCCACAAACTGTAGAAACTGAAATTACGCTAGGTATTTCTGGGAATGTCCACTCATTATCAGCTACAGGAGCTGAAAGTTTTGTCTCTCCAACTCTTTCATTTATAGAAACTAAACTAAAAGAATAAAAAGTATCAGGGTTCAAATCTATTGCTTCATAACTTGATGCATTACTTGGTAGAGTTGCAATCAGAACATTGTTTTGAAAAAGTCTGTATGAAGTTATATTCTGTGTAATCGGTTGCCATTCAAGATTAATCTGTGTTGTACTGATAGCTGTTGCCACAAGGTTAATAGGCGTAGCAGGTGTTGGTAAAGGTGGAGTAGGAACTACCTTTTTTCCTTGCACCATAAATTCATATACTACATCATCACAATCATTATTATTTATCGTAATTGTAGCTGTTTGTACTAGATAGGTAGTTGGAGTAAAAGTAACATCAAATGTTTCTGTTGCTCCTGCTGCTATTGTTGTCGGAATATTAGATACTACAAACTCGGCATTATCACTTGTAATTGAAGCTATAGATATTACTTCGCTTCCTGTATTAGACAGTACATAGGTTTTGGTGTTATCTGTAATTACATTTCCAAAATCTGTGTCGTCTGCTGTATTTGGTGTAATATCTCCATTTACGATACTAACAGAGTTGCCAATAACATCAATTTCCCTTGTAGGATTAACCGTTACTGTGAATGATTCTGTTGTAGTATTTCCTGCTGCATCAGTTACTACGAAAGTATTTGTAGTAACACCAATAGGAAATGCAGAGCCTGAAGATAATCCTGCCGTTTGGTTGTTAGTGGCTATCTCACAATTATCGTTTACTGAGATGAAATAGTTTACCACTGCTGTACAACTTGCTGCATCAACAGGAATTGTTATATCAGTAGGAAGAGTAAGACTTGGAACTTGAGTATCAGCTAATTTTGTCCCACTAACTATAAAAGTATAAGGGTTTTCATTACTATCATTATTAGCAATAGAAATTGTGGCTGTCTGTGTACCTGTGTTGGTTGGTGTATAAGTAATATCAAATATCAGACTTCCATTTGCAAGAATTGAATTTGCTGTTGGTTGTGTGCTAACATCAAAATCAGATGATCCTGAAATAGCTACTAACGGTGTTCCTGTCAAGTTTAATGTTCCTGTACCTGTGTTTTGTATAGTAAATCTATGTGTAACTATTGAACAACCTGTACCAAAATCTGTACTATTACCTGTACTGACAAATGTAGCTCCATTTAGAATATCATTGCCATTTCCTTGAAGGTTTATTTCTGGAGGACTTATATTTGTTCCTTGTACGGAAAAATAATAATCTCTCTCATCACAATCGTTATTATTGATGGTAATTGTTGCAGTTCTGGTTCCTGTCCCACTTGGAGTGAAAGTAACATCAAATGTAGTCGTGGTATTTCCAGCAATAGTAGTATTATTTGTAAAATTACTTACTGCAAAATCTGTTGCATTTGTTCCTGTTACATTAATGGAAGAAATAGTTAAGCTAGAGTTTGTTACTGTGTTCTGAATAGTATAAGTAATGGTTCTGCTTGTTGTTACATTTCCAAAATCTGTATTATCAGCAATACTTGGGGTAACATCACCAGAAACAATAGAAGTAGCATTTCCTTGTACGTTTATTTCAGCTATATTGCTTGGCGCAGTACCACTAACACCATTTGAAGAGCCGTCGATCCAGTTTGAAGAAGCTCCTGTCAGAGCAAAATTAGTGAGCGTTCCATCATTATTGTTGCTTGTCAAGTCATTCAAGGTCGTAACTGTTGTATTATTTCCTCCTGCAACCCCTTGGTTAAAGTTGTAATAAGCGAGTAAACCTGTTTCATTTCCAACTAGTTCATTATTTATATTCGCATTAATTTCTGAACAACTACGAGCTACATTCCAAATACGAACTTCGTCTAAAGCACCACTAAGTCTTCTATTACCACTTCCTAAATGACCTAAATAATAATAAACGTTATTGTTTATAGAGGTTGTTGATGCAGTGCTTCCAACTAAAACACCATCGAAGTAAAGTAAGAGTTGTGTATTGGTTTTAACAGCAGCTATGTGATGCCACTGATTATCAATATAATTTACTCCTGTTGTAGTAACCTCATCTCCTCCTAAATCTGCAGCTGGAACACGTTGTCCAAATCGTAATTCTCCTCCTCTCCCAAAACCAAGAAAACTATAACTTTGAAGACTACCAGCAGCATCTGTTCCATCTAATAACATAGTATTAGGTGTATCTGCCTTAAACCACATTTCATAAGTATATGCTGAGGTAACAGGAATAAAACCAATATCAACATAGTCATCAACTCCATCTAAACTTAAGGCATTGTTATTTGAAGCTATATCCCCTGTACCTTGTACAGCAAAATCAAAAGCAGCTTCATCAGGGTCATTACTATTAATAGTAATCGTTGCAGTACGCAACCCAGCAGCAGAAGGTGTAAATATAAGATCCATGCGAATGCCTAACCCTCCTGGTAGAATAGTTACTGGAAATGATATACCTAACGAGAAGTCAGAGCTATTTGCACCACTCACATTGATAGATGAAATATCTAAATCTGCTGTTCCTGTGTTTTCAATAATGTAGGTTACTCTTCTACTTGTTGTTACACTACCAAAATCTGTATTGTCTGTTGTGCTTGGAGTCATATCTCCATCAGCAATATCATTACCATTACCTTGGACATTAATATTCGCATTTGCAGCACACAAAAGAGCATCTCCTGTAATTGTCCAATTATTAGGAGCAGAAGTAAGAGTATTTCTTTCAGTTACTGCCGTACAGTAAGTTAAGGCAGTAGCTCCTAAAGTTACATTAGGTCGTAGAGTCTGTCCAGCCCAGTCTATGAGTGTAGCATCATAGTTAGTTGTATTTAATCCTGAGTTATTAAGCATGTCTGGCATATCCACAACACTAGATATATCCCATCCTCCAATATCTTGATTGAAAGCCGTTGCACCTAAAAACATAGCAGACATATCTGTAACATTACCTGTATTCCACCCTCCAATATCTTGATTGAAAGCTATTGCATTACTAAACATCCCAAACATATATATAACATTACTTGTATTCCACCCACCAATATCTTGATTAAAAGCCGTTGCACCCAAAAACATCTCAGACATATATATAACATTACTTGTATTCCATCCTCCAATATCTTGATTGAAAGCTATTGCACCTTCAAATATAGCATGCATACCTGTAACATTGCTTGTATTCCACCCTCCAATATCTTGATTGAAAGCCCTTGCACCTTGAAACAAAACAGGCATACTTGTAACATTGCTTGTATTCCACCCTCCAATATCTTGATTGAAAGCTCTTGCACCTCGAAACAAACCATACATACTTGTAACATTACTTGTATTCCACCCTCCAATGTCTTGATTGAAAGCCTGTGCAGCACTAAACATCTCAGTCATTAATGTGACGTTACTTGTATTCCACCCTCCAATATCTTGATTGAAAGCTATTGCAAGATTAAACATACTAGTCATATCTGTAACATTACTTGTATTCCACCCTCCAATATCTTGATTAAAAGCTATTGCAGCATAAAACATACTAGACATGTCTGTAATATTGTCTGTATCCCAAGTATTCATAGTTGTGTTACCATCAAATATGGTGCATCTACGAAACATGAAAGATAGGTCTGTGACTCCTGTTAAGTTGGGAGTATCAGTGGCATTATAAGTAAGGTTGTTGCAACCATAAAAAGCCTTTGCCATCGAAGTCCAAGCTATATTCCCCCATGCTTCTATGGTTCTTATTTTTGTTTTCTCTGCTAAATTATTATTCATATAAAACCTTGGGAAATCTCCAGTGATAGCTATTTCATAACTACTCCCATTTTCTAAACCTGTGATGGTATAATCTCCAGTTTGTCCTGTAGCAGAGCCATCTCCTACACCTGTGTTGCTAAGGTTTGTCCAAGTAATGTCATAATTATATGTCTCTGTTGTTTCTGTTGGAATCATGATTGTTCCATCAGTGGTTATCCAAGTAGTACGGAAAGAGTCTGGGGTAGGCGTGGGAGAATTTCCAAATATGTAGGCTGCTCCAGCAAAACTGCCTCCTGTAGTTTCTCTAGGTGCTCCTACAATAGCATAATCTATTGAAGTAGAAACAGAAAAACCAAAATAATCTCCATTTTCAGCATCACTAGCCTGTACTTTTTGTTCTTCTACCCAACTTGTACCTACTCTCTTAAACATATAAGCAGAGCCAGAACCTCCACCTAAAACGCCTTGAGTTGCTCCTATAATTGCCTTATCATCTTGTATAGACACAGAGTAACCAAATAATTCTCCACTTTGTGCATCGCTTGCTTGTATTTTAGTTTCTTGCACCCAAGTTGTACCTGTATGCTTAAGCATGTAAGCTGCTCCTACGTTTCCACCTAGTGCACTATCACGATAACCATGCGCTCCTACTAAAATATATTCTCCAGAAACAGACACAGAATGACCAAAAAGTCCAACACCTTGTACATCATTTGCCTTTATTTTTGTTTCTTGTGTCCAAGAAGTGCCATTACGTTCAAAAATATAAACAGCACCAGAATTCTCTTCTTGTGTATCTTCTGCTCTAGCTCCTACAACAGCATAATCATTTGAAATGGCAACTGAACGAGCAAAATTATCATTGAAATCTCCATCACTAGCAAATACCTTAGCTTCCTCTACCCAGTTAGAGCCATTACGTTTGAAAATATAAGCTGCTCCTGCGTCGGCTGTTGCACCATCACTTCCATGAGCACCTACAATAGCATAGTCTCCTGAAATAGAAACTGCCCAACCGAATATACTAAGAGTTTGCACATCGCTTGCCTGTATTTTGGCTTCTTGAGTCCAAGTAGATCCGTTGCGTTTAAAAACATAAGCTGCCCCAGCAAAACTTCCTCCTGTATCTTCCCCATAAGCACCCACAATAGCATAATCGCCTGAAATAGAAACCGATTGCCCAAAGTAATCATTTGCTTGTATATCATTTGCTTGTATCTTGGTTTCCTGTATCCAGTTAGAGCCATCACGCTTAAAAATATAAGCTGCTCCTGCGTCAGCTCCTCCTGTATCTTCTTCCAAAGCTCCTACAATGGCATAATCGCCTGAAATAGAAACCGATGCACCAAAATAATCATAACTTTCTATGTCTGTAGATAATAGCTTTGCTATTTCTGTAGTAGGTTGTGCCATGACTTGCTGAATAGAGCAGCAAATGATGAATAGAAAAACACTTTTAATCAAAAGGCTTTGCCAGTAATTAATTTGAAAACTGTAAAACTTTTGTAACATTATTAATTTATATTATAAAATGAAATAATATCATCTGCTGTATTTAAATAGCTCATTTATAGTTTGCTACATATCTTTGCAGATGTAAGAGAGAAATGCTCTCTCATAATGAATTACAAAAGTATTGGATTAGAAAATAAGTAAAAATAGGGCATTTGGGGTATTTTTTAGCTAATCATATATCAGCAATATTGCTAATTTAATTCACATTGGGAATTGCTGATTATAATATATACTCAATAGAAATTGGTTTTCGAAAATTGGACGTGAAAATTCGGAGCTAAAAGTTCTTCTAGCTCATCTTTATAATCAACGATATATTCGAAAAATGTAAGGACATTAGTCCTAAATTTTTTAAATGTGTCGTAGTATTCGTAATCAATTACTTTCTTTCTCATGAACTTCCAAAGCCTTTCAATTAAGTTTAAATTAGGTGAGTAAGTGGGTAAATAAATGAGTTCTATTTTAGAGTCATATATCCAATCTTGAACCAAATAAGATTTGAAATAAGAGGCTTGGTCTAAGACAATGTAAACCTTACTTTTATCTGAATACGCTACTTCTACTTTATCTAAAAACTCTCTTACACTATCTGAATCAACTGTTTTTGATTCACTAATGAGTATATCACTTGGGTTTTGGACATTTACTGTGCCTGTCAAGTTTATACGTTTTCTACCACTTATACTTTTGATTTCATGCTCCTCTCCTGTTGGAATCTAACCATAATTACTTCGTGTATTCCACTGAGGATGAACAGCATCTGAATAAAGTAGGACGGCATTTTCTGAATCTAAACGTTCTATCAAAGCCTCTATATCTTCTAAAAAGTGAGTTTGAAGCTCCTTATCTGCCTTAGCAGGAACTGTTTTTGTCTTTTTATAGGAGAAACCCAGACGTTTCATTAAGCTAGGAAGACTTTTAAGAGCATAATCGATACCTAAATTTTCTTTTATCCAATAAGCAATAGATTGACAATTTTTATGCAAGTGAGAACGAAGTTCTTTATCTAATGCAGCTAACTCAAAGTTGTCTAGTTTGCCCCAAAAACCCAAATAATTAGAAGAAATAAAGCTAGAAACACCAGAATGTTCATAACTTTTTACATAATTATAAATACTGCTCAAGTCAATGCCTAAAATTTCAGAGAGTTCTTTTGCTGATTTACCTTGGTCTAAACTCAAAAGCACAGTACAACGAATATAGTTCTTCTTACCTACTACGATAAGTTGCTAAAATTTCTCTATCAGAATCACTAAGTTGAAAAATCATAATCTAAAGATAATCAAATGCTAACTATTTTCGAAATCTAATTATGGATGAGTATAACTGTTCTGTATGTTTAAGAATATACACAAATCTTTCTTTTTTTAACTTATCTATTTCTGCCATAATTTTATCAAAAAATCATTTGTATAGTTTTAAACTAAAAACAAAATGATAATAAAAAGTAAAAAAACCATTCCTCAATGAAGAATGGTTTTATCTGTTACTTTAATCCATTGGATTATCTTTATTCTAATTTTTATTCGATAATAATTTGTTTTGAATAGACTGAGTTAGTTTGATTAAAACGAATCATATACATTCCACTTGGCTTATTTTGAAGACTTATTTTGAAATCTTGACTTCCTTTTTCAAGCGTTTTTGTGTAAATTTTTCTACCAATTCCATCAAAAACAGTGATTTGAATATCTTCTGTTAGAGAATTTCCAAAATGAATATTGAATAGCCCACTACTTGGATTTGGATAAATTTTGAATAAATCATTTTTCAAATCTTCTTTACCTGTAATAACTGGAGTTTTGGGAACAGAGAAATAAACTGTTCTAGTTTGGATTAAACACCCATTTTGATTTGTGATTTTGGCAGAATAATTACCATTTACTGTTGGGCTAATTTCAAAAGTAGAACCTAAATCAGTCTCTAATTCTCCTTCAAAATACCATTCTATATTTGCAATTTCAGATTGAGATAAATTTACATCTTCTACAAAAAGAGACGTTTTATCTTCACTAATTCTCAAATAAATTGGCAATACTTCAAAGTGGTTAATTTCTAGTTCATTTGAAAGGGAGTTACAAGCATTATTTTGATTAGAAATTGCACGAACTTCATAGCTTCCTTTTATAGAAGTAGAAATCGAATTTCCATTTTTTCTTAAATTTCCTCCATTTCTAAACCATTGATAAATCACATCGTTTTGAGGATTCTGAATAGAAATTGTAGTTTCTGTATTTGGACAAATAATACTCTCACTTGCTTCTAAAATAGGTGTTTGAGGAATATCTGTAACAATTATTTCAATTTCACTACTTGCTTGGCAACCAGTTGCATTTGTTATTTGTAATGTATAAATCCCTGATTGAGTAACATTCAAACTTTGATTGTTTCCTACAATTACATTATTCAAAATCCATTCATAATTGATATTTTCTCCTGTTGAAACGGCATTGATAGTTCCATTTTGACAGAATTTTGTGCTATTTGATTGTTGAATTTTAGCGACTGGATTTTGATTTAATTTTACTTTTACTTTTTCAGACATAAAACTACAAACTCCTTTTTGCACGAATACTTGATAATTGCCCGAATAATTTGCTGTAATAGTTTGTCCATTTGTTCCCAAATTAGTTCCATTCAAAAACCACGTATAAGTTGCGTTTTCTACCTCTTGGGCTGTTAGTTCAATAGAATTTTCGCAACTTTCTCGGTTATTTTCTCCTACAATTTTTGCTTCAAAAGTAGGTTGTACATTTACCAAAATAGGTATTCTTTCGCTTTCCGTTCCACCTCTTCCGATAACAGAAGCATAAAACGTGGTAGTTTCAGAAATAGAAGGTAATTCAAAACTTCCATTGCTACTTTCTAAAAGTAAATTTCCATTTGTTTCTTGTGCATAAACTCTAAATATTGTTCCCGAACCTTCGATTTTTAGATTTGCTTTCCCTTCTCCACAAATAGTAGAAATAGAAAGTAAAATAGGTTTTTCTGGGAACGTCCATTCGTTAGCACGAGAAGCATCAGATTCTATGTTTTGATTTACAACTCCGACTAATTTATAGCTGTAACGAGTATCTGGATTTAGATTTTCATCAGAATAACTTGTAATTGTAGTTGGAAACTCTCTTACAAAACGGTTATTTCGGTACAATCTATAAGCTCTATGAACTTGACTATTTCTTTCCCACGTTAGATTTATTTGAGAAGTAGAAATAGCAGTTGCACGAAGATTAAGAGGAATGAAATCTAAGAAACGAATCACTAAATCAGTTTTGATAGAAGTGATTACATTTGCAGCCGTTACACCCACAAAAGCAGCATCATTGAAAATTACTGTTAGGTTTTCAATTTCATCAACAACGGCATTATTTATTGCTGAACCTTCTAATCTAAAAGCTAATTCTGTATCTGAAATTTTAATAATTGAGGCTGTCAGACCAGCAGGAATGTTTGAAACTGTTACTTTTCCTGTGGCAATAAAGTTTTCTCCGTTTGTTCCTGTAAAAATATCACAGGCATAGCTTTTTATAGAAATTGTATTTCCCAAAACTCCTGAAGTGGTTGGATAAATTTCAGAAAAACCAGCAGTCGAATACAAAAGCTCATAACGCTGATTTACGGTTACATCAAACGAACAAGTCGCTGTATTTCCATTATTATCAGTTACAAGAAATGTATTTGTAGTTGTTCCGACAGGATATAAATCTCCAGAAGCAATTCCTGCTGTTTGATTGAGTGAAGCAATCGTACAATTATCTGACACAGTTGGCAGAGCAAAAGTTACGATTGCACCACAAATATTAGGGTCATTATTGACAATTATATTTGTAGGACAAGTAATAGTAGGGTTTTGTGTATCAGAAACTGTAACTGTAAAATCATCACTTAATGAAATATTTCCATTTACATCTGTTGCAGTCCAAGTAATTATTGTAATTCCGACATTGAATACTTGATTTGCTAATGTTGTAACTGTTCCAGTAGTTGCCCCAGTCAAAATGTATGAGTAGGAAGCAACTGAACAATTATCAGTAGCAATTCCGTTTGGAATATTGGTTGCACCTATTAGATTGATAAAATTACAATTTCCTGTATCAGCATTTCTTGTAAAATCTGTTTGTGCTGTCAAAGTTGGTAACTGTGTATCATTTACAGTAACAGTAAATTCATCACTTGCAGAAGTATTACCATTTACATCTATTGCTGTCCAAGTAACTGTTGTTGTTCCTAAATTAAATACTTGATTTGCTAGAGTTGTAACTGTTCCTGTTGTTGCACCAGTCAGAACATACGAATAGGAAGCAACAGAACAATTATCTGCTGCAACTCCATTTGGAATATCTGTATTTGTAAAAGAACAAACTCCATTATCTGCATTTCTTGTATAATTTGGTTTTGCTGTTAGAATTGGTAACTGAGTATCATTTACTGTAATTGTAAAATCATCACTTGCAGAAGTATTACCTGCTGCATCTGTTGCTGTCCAAGTAACTGTTGTAGTTCCTACATTGAAAACTTGATTTGCTAAAGTTGTAATTGTTCCAGTTGTTGCACCTGTCAGAACATACGAATAGGAAGCTACTGAACAATTATCTGTTGCAGTTCCATTTGGAATATCTGTATTAATAAAACTACAATTTCCTGTATCAGCATTTCTTGTAAAGTCTGTTTGTGCTGTTAGAAGTGGTAATTGATTATCCGAAACTGTAACTGTAAAATCATCAGAATTGGAAATATTTCCATTTGCATCTGTTGCTGTCCAAGTAACTGTTGTAGTTCCTACATTGAAAACTTGATTTGCTAAAGTAGTAACTGTTCCAGTTGTTGCGCCAGTCAGAACATACGAGTAAGAAGCTACAGTACAATTATCTGTTGCAGTTCCATTTGGAATATCTGTATTAATAAAACTACAATTTCCTGTATCAGCATTTCTTGTAAAGTCTGCTTGTGCTGTTAGAAGTGGTAATTGATTATCCGAAACTGTAACTGTAAAATCATCAGAATTGGAAATATTTCCATTCACATCAGTTGCTGTCCAAGTAACTGTCGTTATTCCTACGTTGAAAACTTGATTTGCTAAAGTAGTAACTGTTCCAGTTGTTGCGCCAGTCAGAACATACGAGTAAGAAGCTACAGTACAATTATCTGTTGCAGTTCCATTTGGAATATCTGTATTTGTAAAATTACAATTTCCTGTATCAGCATTTCTTGTATAATCTGTTTTTGCTGTGAGCGTTGGTAATTGAGTGTCAGAAACGGTAACCGTAAAATCATCAGAATTGGAAATATTACCATTTGTATCAGTTGCAGTCCAAGTAACTGTCGTAGTTCCTACATTGAAAACTTGATTTGCTAAAGTTGTAATTGTTCCAGTTGTTGCACCTGTCAGAACATACAAATAGGAAGCTACTGAACAATTATCTGTTGCAGTTCCATTTGGAATATCTGTATTAATAAAACTACAATTTCCTGTATCAGCATTTCTTGTAAAGTCTGCTTGTGCTGTAAGTGTTGGTAATTGATTATCCGAAACTGTAACTGTAAAATCATCACTTAATGAAATATTTCCACTTCCATCAGTTGCTGTCCAAGTAACGGTTGTAACGCCAAGGTTGAAAACTTGATTTGTAAGTGTTGTAACTGTTCCAGTTGTTGCTCCTGTTAGAACATACGAATAAGAAGCAACTGAACAATTATCAGTTGCTACACCATTTGGAATATCTGTATTAATAAAACTACAATTTCCTGTATCAGCATTTCTTGTATAATTTGGTTTTGCTGTAAGTGTTGGTAATTGATTATCCGAAACTGTAACTGTAAAATCATCACTTAATGAAACATTACCATTTGTATCTGTTGCTGTCCAAGTAACTGTTGTAACTCCAAGGTTGAAAACTTGATTTACAAGTGTAGTAACTGTTCCTGTTGTTGCACCTGTCAGAACATACGAATAGGAAGCAACAGAACAATTATCAGTTGCTACACCATTTGGAATATCTGTATTTGTAAAATTACAATTTCCTGTATCAGCATTTCTTGTATAATCTGTTTTTGCTGTGAGCGTTGGTAATTGAGTGTCAGAAACGGTAACCGTAAAATCATCAGAATTGGAAATATTACCATTTGTATCAGTTGCAGTCCAAGTAACTGTCGTAATTCCGACATTAAATGCTTGATTTACAAGAGTTGTAACTGTTCCAGTTGTTGCTCCTGTCAAAACATACGAATAAGAAGCAACGGAACAATTATCTGCTGCTATTCCATTTGGAATATCTGTATTTGTGAAAGTACAATTTCCTGTATCTGTATTTCTTGTATAATCTGTTTTTGCCGTAAGTGTTGGTTTTTGTGTGTCTTCATTTACTGTAACTGTAAATGATTTTGTGGCTACATTCCCTGCTACATCCGTCGCAGTAAAAGTATTGGTAGTAACACCAATAGGAAAGGCACTCCCAGAAGGTAAACCTGCTATTTGTGTTACATTACTAAAAGGAGCTAAGACATAATTTATATTTCCTCTAAAATAATAAGGACCACCACCTATGTTTGCTCCTTGGAAAGCTCCTGTTACGGCGTGATGATTGGCAGTAGTAAAATTAGCATCTCCAATATTTACTGCATTATTAGTAACTGGAACCATAGCACTCACACCAGCATAACCTCTAATCCAAATAGCATACGTTTCTCCTTCTAAGAGTCCTAATGCTCCAAAATCTACATTTTTAAGTGAAGTACTTCCATTAAATGGAATAGTTGCAGTTCCTGCTAATGTCCAAGCAGAAGCATTATTTTCAAAGCCTACTCTTGACCCCCTTTTATAAAATACATCTACATTAAATGAAGTGGCTACTCCATTTGTATAAAGATATAAATCAAAAGAAGTAATGACTATTGAGTTGGTTGGGGTTATGTCGAATGTAATACCTCCACCTTGTGCAAAAGCTCCCCCCAATAGTCCCCCAGTAGTAGTGGCTTGCAAAATAGTATCATCAAACTCATCACCAGCTCCAATATTATAGTTTAATACTCTAGTTTGTCCATTTAATACACAATCAAAAGAGGCATTTTCAGGCATTGCAAAAACAGGAGGTGTGGTATCTTGTGCTTTTACTTGATAGGAAATTGCAAGTAGTATAAAAAGTAAAATGCTATTTTTGAGGAAAAGTAGTAGCTTTTTCATGAGGTAAAAGTTTTTTTAGTAAATTTTACTTCAAAAATACTCACTCTCTCTATGTGAAACTTAACAAAGTACTTCAGTGGTTGAAATTTGGCACTGAGTGGTTGATTTTAAGAGTTAAGCGTTTTTAACTTTTTGTTAATTTTTATCTATTTGAGCATATTGAGCCTACTAAGTAAGTTTTCTTTGTGTCTTCGGCTAATATCATAATGATTTTTACCTATGGTAAGTACATTGTCTTGCAAATCAATATTATCTATAAAATAAGCATTGACAATGGTGTTTCTGTGTATTTGTACAAAATCTGTAATTGGCAAACGCTCTTCAATTTCTTTGAGAGGCATTTTGACAGTAAATGTTTTTTCTTTTGTTGTAATCTGACAGGCTTTATCTATTATTTCGACTACCAAAATATCTTTAATGGCTACTTTTTGTAGTTGATTAGTTTCTGTTTTGATAAAAAAATGGTCACGAATCAAAATATCGCTTTTCCATTCTTTACCATCTTCATTATGATTGGGTTTTGAATAACGAGAAATAGCTAATTCGATGGTGCGTTGTAATAAATCAGCATCAATAGGTTTTGTGATATAGGCATAAGGGTTTGCTTCTTTTGCCGAATCAAAAATCGCTCTATCCTCATACGAAGTAATAAAAATAATAGGTACAGAAAACTCTGAATTAGAAATTTTTTTGGCAACCTCAATTCCATTCATTGAGCCATTGATATGAATATCCATCAGAGCCAAATCAGGTTTCATGCTCACAAAAAAACGAAGCATTTCTTCTGAATTATCTGTCATTCCGACCAATTCATAACCCAAATCATCTTCAATAATTCTTCTAATAGTAGTCGCAAAAATTGGTTCATCTTCTACTGCAATAATCCTCATACATTTTTTTGTTTTTTAGTAAATATAAAAATTACAATCCAATGGTCAAGTAAAATAATTCTAAAAGGTAGATTTTTTAAATTAAACGGTTGTTTTTGATGAATGAATGGTTTTTACTCCGTTGGAGAAATAGTTGGAATAACAAGAGTAAAAGTAGTTCCTTCATTTTTTTTGCTTTCTATATCGATAGTAATACCGTTCATTTGAGCAAATTCATAACACAAAACCAGTCCCAAACCTGTACTTTTTTCTCCTCGTAATCCTTTTCTAGTATGAGCCAAATTAAGCTCAAATATTTCTTTTTGAGCATCATTACTCATTCCAATTCCTGTATCTGTTAGTTGCAAGATAATTTCATTTTGATTTGCTTCTTGATATGCCAAAATGTTGATTTTGCCTTCGTTGGGAGTAAATTTTAAAGCATTAGATATAAGGTTTCTGATAATGGTCTGAAACGAATTTTTATCTACATAGATAAACAAATCTGTATTGATTTGTACATCAATTTCTATGTGCAGACTTTGAGCAAGATTGTGATAAATATTGATAGTTTCTTTTGTAACGCTTTGTAAGTCAATTATTTGTGGGCTGTATTTTATTTGATGTTGTTGAGTTAAAGCCCAATTCAATAAATTATTAAGTAATGTATTCAGGTTTTGAACTGAATTATCAATGTATTCTCCTAGTTGGTGCAATCCTTCAGAATTATTCTTTTTTAAAAAATAATCTATTTGTTTGGAAATATCTTGAAAAGCTATTAAAGGACTCCGTAAATCGTGGGCAATAATGGCAAAAAGCTGATTTTGAGTCGCATTTGATTTTTCTAAGGCTTTATTTTGCTTCTCAAAAAGAATATTTTTGTTGGCTAATGCTTGAGTAGCTTTTTGGATTTGTTCTTCTAAAAGTTTTTTGCCTAATCCGATTTGATATAATCTCCATTTATAGATAAGATAAACCAACACTAAAAATAAGATAAGTAAACTAAATAAAAACCAAGGTTGAAGATAAAAAGGTGCAACAAGAATTAGTTTTAGAGTAATTCCTTTGTCATTCCAGATGCCGTGATTATTGGCAGCTTTTATTCGAAGAGTATATTTTCCGTGTGCAAGTCCTGTAAGAGTCAGTTTACCTTCATTTCCTAGATTAATCCAATCACTTTGAAGTTCATCTATTTTGTAGGCATATTGATTTTTTTCTGGACGGTAATAATTGAGAGCCACAAAGTCAAAACTCAGAATCTGTGCTTCCTTAATCGGTAATTCTAATTTTTTGACTTGATTTAATGGTTTATCAAATTTAATTATAGAATCTTGTTTGGTGATTTTAGTAAAATATAAAGGAGGTACAAAATTATTTCGTTTCATTTGATTAGGAAAAAAAGCATTGAGTCCATTTATTCCACCAAAAAAAAGTTCTCCTTCTTCACTTTTGAAATGGGCTTTCGTATTAAATTCATTATTTTGTAATCCATCTGACTCATCATAATTTTCAAATATTTCTGTTTCTTTATTAAATTTTGAAATGCCATAATTTGTACTTAGCCAAAGATTATAATTTTCATCTTCCAAAATAGCATAAATAACCTCATTAGGCAATCCATCACTAACAGTATATTTTTTGAAAATTTTAGTAAGAGTATCAAAACGATAAAATCCATCTTTAGTGCCTAACCAAATTACTCCTTTTTTATCTTGATGAATAGATAAAACATAGCAAGTTGTATTTTTAGATTTTGAGTTTGGATTATAAAAAACGGGTTTTTTGTGTGTACTTTTAAGTAAAGCAATACCATTATTTTGAGAGCCTACCCAAATTTCATTTTGTTTTGTATAATACAAACAAGTTACTTTTCCATATTCTGTAGAGGAAAGCATCTGTTTTGTAATGGGATTGTATTTTTGAAGTATATCTCCTTCTGCAAACCAAACTGTAGAGTCATTGAGTGGCAAAAGAGCAGTGCAATTTTCTTTAGTGTTGTACTCAATGGATTTTTGAAATGTTGTTAGATTGATTTTTATAATTCCTTGGTTGGTTGCAAACCATAGAGGAGGTGAAAAAGAAGATTGTGTATAGATTTGTTGTTTAAATAAATTTGGATACGAGTTATAAGCCCACATTTTTTTGATTGAATCCCCCAAAAAAATATCTATTTTATTTTCTTTATTATATGTTCCAATCCACATATTTTTAGTAGTGGGTTCTTGAAAAATAGTACGCACACTTGCTCCTAATTTATATTCTCTCAAACTAAAAAGGGTGTACAGGGGAACAACTGCAATACCAGCTCCATAGGTACAAATCCATAAATTATCTGTTCTGTCTTTGTAGATAAATACAATAGAATATTTGCTTGTGTTGAGAGGAGAATTTGTAAAATCAATATAGTTTGAGATTCTTTTTTTACTTTTATCAATTATCAAAATGCCTTGTGAGTTGTAACTATACAAATTATCATTTTCTTGAACTTCAGAAGAAAAAGGAAGTCCTAGTTTGTCACAAGTATTAAAAAAATTAGGCAAAATATTTATTTTGAATACTGTTGTGTCATAGACTTTATATAAGTGACTATAATTTTTAGTATCTAAATTATATGAAAACCATAATTCATTTTTTTTGTCAAAATAGTCGCTATAAAAGGGGAATAATGCTATATCTTTCCACTCTTGATTTGTCTTTTTTTTGTATAAAATTTTTGTTAATGTGATATTTTTATCAATTAACTCCTCAGTAATAAGTAGATATTTTTCGTCTTCTTGATTTTTATTTTTTAAAATACGTTCATAAATACCTGTTATTTTTTTTTGGGAAAAACTTGGGAATTCATCTGAATAATTTTGCCACTTGTGATGATTTACTTTCTTGAAAAATAGTTGCTCGTTAGCAATAATCCATATTGTTTTTTCAGAATCAATCAAAATAGATAGAATATTTTTCTGATTAAAAAAATCAATCGTAGAAATTTTTTGAGTGTATAAATCTAGCTTACTAAGTCCTGCCGTTGTACCAAGTAAAAGATAATGTTCATCTAATTGTACAATCGCTTGCACTGAATTTGAACCCAAAAATATACTGTTTTCTTCATCATTTCGAAGTGTAATAAAATTTTTGCCGTCATATCTAGATAATCCATCATTTGTTCCAAACCACATAAAACCCTCTTTATCTTGCAATGCACAGTTTACAAAAGCATTGGCTAGACCATCTTTTGTTTGAAGATGTTGATAATTTAGAACATAGTTTTGAGCATAACTTTTTTGAGATATAAAGCTAATAAGCAGAAAAAGAAATAATATTTTAAGCCAATTATTCATTGAATAGCAATCAAAGAATTAATTACGAATTACGGATTACGAATGTAAATTATTAATTATAAATCCGAAAATGGTAATTTATTTAATTTTTATTCCAAAAAAAGAAATAGAATAATTTAAAAGTAGTGTTTTTAAATCAAAAAATGCTTACAAACTCATTTAAGTTGCAAGCATTTTTTGTGAAAATCAAATTTCAATGTTTTATTTAGCAGGAAGAATTTTTCCACTTACTTCTCCAAAACCAATTCTTACAGAATCATTCTGACAAAAGCCACGCATTACAATCGTATCATTGTCTTGAATAAATTTGCGTTCTACGCCATTTTTCAATGGAATCATTTTTTTGCCTCCTTGTGTAAGTTCAATAAGTGAACCATACGAATTTTCATCTTTTCCACTAATTGTTCCCGAAGCACACATATCGCCAACATTGATATTACAACCATTTACGGTATGGTGTGTAAGCTGTTGTGCCATATTCCAGTACAAATATTTGAAACTTGAATGACTAATTGTAGTCGCTTCTCCATTTTCAGGAATAAAATCGACTTCTAAGCTAATATTAAAATTATGTTTTCCTGTGTATTTCAAATAATCCAAAACTTCTGGATCTTGCTTTGGACTTTCTACTCTGAACGGCTCTAAAGCATCAAGCGTAACTATCCAAGGCGAAATAGAAGAAGCAAAACTTTTTCCCAAGAAAGGTCCTAATGGCACATATTCCCATTTTTGAATATCTCTAGCCGACCAATCATTAAAGACAACCATTCCAAAAATATGGTCTTCTGCTGTATCAATCGTTACAGATTCTCCTAATTTTGTAGATTTTCCGACAATAAAAGCCATTTCTAATTCAAAATCTAATGTTTTACAAGGAGAAAAAATAGGTGGCTCTTCTGGATTTGGTTTTATTTGTCCTTTTGGTCTATGGATTTCTGTTCCTGAAATAACAATCGAAGAAGCTCGTCCGTGATAACCAACAGGAATATGTTTCCAATTTGGCATCAATGCCTCTGCATTAGGTCTGAAAAGTTTTCCTAAATTGGTAGCGTGTTCGATGCTAGAATAAAAATCAGTATAATCGCCTACTTGTACAGGCATGTGCATCGTTACGTTTGCAACAGGAAAGAGAACTTTGTCTTTTTGTTTTTCCAAATCAGAACCCTCTTGCAATAATTCTGAAATTTTTTCTCGTGTTGTTCTCCAATTTTCTTGACCTAATTCTATAAAAGGATTAAGAACACTTTCATAAAAAACGCTGTGGTCAAAATCTAAATCATTTAATAAATTTGAATCAGAAAGTTCTGCCAAATCTAATACAAAATCTCCAATACGAACGCCTACACGAGCATCTTGGTTGTCAGTAGAAAAAATACCAAATGGTAAGTTCTGAATTGGAAAGTCTGAATCTTTCGCAACTTCTACAAAAGATTTTAAGGCTGGATTATTAGCTTTGAATGTGTGTGCTGACATGAAATGTGTATTTATTTTAGTTTATTTTGCTGGTGTCGCTATGCTAAAACACCAACAAAGGCAAGGTTAAAAAGTTACTATACTGCAAATATACACAATCGTATAGAATTGATTTTGTTATGAGAAATTGAAAACTTTTTTAAACAGACTAGGAAGTCTGTTTTACTTAAAATACATTTTCCAAGTCCAATTCAAAACCTTCCAAAACATTAGATTTTACAATTCCTTTTTTTGTAGCAGAAGAAAAAAGTGTATAAGTAGGTTTTCCTTCTTCGTCTTTTGAAAGAGTATCTATATTTATTTTCTGCTTGTTTGGATAAACTTCCCAGTATTCTAAAATGCCAAAATCTGCATATTCTTGTTTCTTTTTTTCTCTTAGTTTTTTATAGTTAGCAGGAGAAATGACTTCAATGACTAAATCAGGCACAAAGTCAATTCCTTTATCAGTTACTTTTTCTACATTCTTTTTTACTATAAAAAAAATATCAGGTTTTACTGTTTTGCCATTATTCATTTGCATACTAATAGGCGCAGGATAAACATTTCCTAATTTGTTTTGCAGCACATACATATTCAAAAATGTATGAATATTTCCTAAGATAAGTTGGTGTTTTGTAGTTGGGTCTGGCGTAACATAAATTTTATAATCAAGAATTTCGATTTTTACCATTAAGTCACTCGGAAAAATAAGCTCGTTATCCAAATCCTCAAACGTCCATAATTTATCTTTTGGAAATTTATCTACAATAGCCAAAATATCATCAGCATTGTACGATGATTTTTCTTCATACAAAGGCTTTTCTAATGAATCTGTAAATTTTTTCTGCTCTTCCAATTCTTCCAAAATCATTTTATCAACCAACTCTAAAAGATATTTTTGTTTTTCTTCTTTTAAAGCAGAAATTGTAGTCGCTAATTTTTTTTCTAGTGTTTGCATAGGTTATTGTTGATTATACTTTTTGTAAAAATCATTAGGATTATCTGACCACTCTAACCTCGCTTTAGTTTTTACTGTACTGAAAGCCTTTTTATTAAGATTATGAACATGAATAGTTACAGAAGCCTTATCTGATAGAAAACACATACATTTTTGGAAGTTCGAATGTTCTCTTAAATCTATTTTCCATCTTTCTAAGATAACTCCAAGAGATTTGTTGGACTTTCTACTAATTATAATCATTTCCAAAGGTGTACCACTAATTATGTCAAGTGGAGAGCCATAAGTAATATCTATCTTATTTATTTCATTATATACTACAGTAATGCTTCTATTAAAAGGTCGTTTTATAGTTAGACTTTCTTCATTAAACTTTATAGAAAAATCAGTTTTGATTATTGTACGAAATAGAAAATATATCAATCCTATAATAAATAAAGCAATACAAAAAAATAAAAAGTTGAACCCTTCATTATATGTATAATTTCTATAATTTATACCAATAAATAAAATGATTATTAATAATGTACCAAAAATGATAAACAGATAATGCAGTTTACTTTCAATTCTTAAAGATAAAGGTTTTTGATTTTTAGTTTTCATATTATTTCCCCACTCTAATTTTAAACTCATTTAATTTCAAAAGAGCTTCCACAGGCGAAAGACGATTAATGTCAAGACTTAATAATTCATCTTTTAGTTTTTCTAAAATTGGATCACTTCCTTGATTTTCTCCAAACAAAGTATTTTGGTAAAATGTATTTTTAGGTGCAGATTGTAATGTTTCTTTGTCTTTTTCTGCAAATTTATTGGTTTCAAAATGATGCATCATTTCCGAAGCTCTCAAAACTACTTCTTTTGGCATTCCTGCAAGTGAAGCTACATTTATTCCAAAACTGTGTTCACTTCCTCCTTCTTTTAGCTTTCTAAGGAAAATAATTTTTCCTCCCACTTCTTTTACCGAAACATTATAATTTTTTATTCTATCAAAATCATTTTTGAGTTCGTTGAGTTCGTGATAATGAGTAGCAAAAAGCGTTTTAGGCTTTGCATTTGGCAATGAATGTAAATATTCTACAATCGCCCACGCAATCGAAATTCCGTCATACGTACTTGTTCCACGACCTATTTCGTCCATCAAAACAAGACTTCTATCACTGAGATTATTCAGAATACTAGCCGTTTCAGACATTTCCACCATAAAAGTAGATTCTCCTTTTGCAATATTATCAGAAGCTCCAACTCTAGTAAAAACTTTATCTACAACACCAATTTTGGCACTTTTAGCAGGAACAAAACTTCCAATTTGAGCCATCAAAACAATCAAAGCCGTCTGACGCAAAAGTGCAGATTTACCAGCCATATTAGGCCCTGTAATGATAAAAATCTGTTCACTTTCAGGATTCATAATTACATCATTCGGAACATACTGCTCTCCAAGAGGTAATAATTTTTCAATAACGGGGTGCTTTCCTTCTCTAATTTCTAAAATATTATCGTCTGTAATTTCGGGTTCGGAATAACCGTTTTGCATCGCCACTTCTGCAAGTCCACAAAGAGCATCTAACATCGACAAAAACTTGGCATTTTGTTGAATTACTTTTACATATTGCGCCACTTCCGAAACCAAATTATGATATAAAGTATATTCAATACTAGAAATTTTTTCTTCTGCTGTCAGAATTTTTTCTTCCCATTCTTTTAGTTCTGGCGTAATGTAACGCTCTGCATTAACGAGTGTTTGCTTACGAATCCAAGCCGTCGGAACTTTGTTTTTATGAGCATTACTGACCTCAATATAATACCCAAAAACTTTATTATAACTAATTTTTAATGAAGTAATTCCAGTAGCAATAATTTCTCTTTGGCGTACTTTTTCTAAAAAATCTTTTGCCGAGGTGGCAATATTCCGAAGCTCATCAAGCTCTTTATGAACTCCTTTTTTTATGGTGTCGCCTTGCTGAACATTCAGAGGTGGATTGTCTTCTAATTCTTTTTGAAGTTTTTGAAGAATTTCAGTATTGAGAATAATTTTTTCTCCAATGGCTTCTAATTCATTGGTTTTACTTTTTAATAAAATATCTTTAATTGTCGGAATTGCTTCTAAAGAATCACGAAGTTTTACTAATTCTTTCGGATTAATTCTACCTACTGCAACTTTTGAAATCAAGCGTTCTAAATCTCCTACTTCCTTCAAATACGAACGCAATTCGCCTTGTAAAGCATCTTTTTCTACTAAAATAGCAACATTTCTAAGTCGGTTCTGAATTGGTTTTGCGTCTTTAAGTGGAAAAGCTACCCATTTTCTCAAAAGCCTTGCGCCCATTGGAGTAACCGTTTTATCCAAAATTTCAATCAATGAACTACCATTTCCGTGCATTGGAACAAGTAATTCCAAATTGCGAGTTGTGAAAGAATCTAACCAAACATATTTATCTTGTTCGACTCGGCTGAGAGAAATAATATGATTTTTTTCGTGGTGTTCTGTCGTTTCCAAATAATACAAAACTGCTCCTGCTGCAATCGTGGCAGCGTGCATAGACTCAACACCAAAACCTTTTAATGATGCCGTTCCAAAATGTTTTGTTAGTTTTTCGTAGGCAAAATTAGTCGTGTAAATCCACTCTTCGATAGCAAATTGTGAAAAATTACTTTCCTGTCTGACTACCTGCGTTTCAAATTCTTTTTTATTGGATTTGCTATAAATAATCTCCGAAGGCGCAAAACGCTCTAAAAGTTGTTCGATATAAGTATATTCTCCTTCTGCTACCAAAAATTCTCCTGTCGATAAATCTAAAAAAGCTGCACCAACAGCTTCATATTTTTTATTTTTATAGAAATAAATAGAAGCCAAATAATTATTCTTTTTATTCTCCAAAACATTATCTCCCAAAACTAATCCAGGGGTAACAAGCTCGGTAACGCCCCGTTTTACAATTCCTTTTGCAGCTTTTGGGTCTTCTAGTTGGTCGCAAATAGCCACACGAAGTCCTGCACGAACTAATTTAGGCAAATAATTATCTAAGGAATGATGAGGAAAACCAGCCAATGCAATTTGAGAAGCTGCACCATTGGCACGTTTGGTAAGTGTAATATCTAGAATCTTGGCAGCACGAACAGCATCTTCTCCAAAAGTTTCGTAAAAATCGCCAACACGAAAAAGCAAAATAGCATCTGGATGTTTTCCTTTGATTTGATTGTATTGTTTCATCAAAGGGGTTTGTTTTGTCTTCTTGGTATCTGTTGTACTTGTTCTTGAAGTTGATTTCTTGCTCATGAGAATATTTTTTATGGCTATTTTTATTGGCAATTTGATTTTTTAAGTGTATCAAAATTGCAAAAATATTTTGAGATTTGGAGAGTTTTTTTTGAGAAAAGTGTTTATTGTTTGACTTCTTTTATTTCAAAATCATTTTTCTGTCCTGCTTTTATTTTTAGTTGATATTTTTTTCTATTACGGTTTACACTTCTTTCAAAATAATCTGTCTCAATTTCAAAGTAAATAGTTGTATCTTTTTCTACATCAAAATATAAGTTTTGTATTGATTTTTTGCCTTGATAAATTGTAGAAGATTGTAATTCTCCATTTCTTGTGTATTCCAAAACGATAACTGACTGACTTAGTAGAAAATTAATCTGAAATTTATCATAATAGCCAAATCCACAACCAAATTTATTGAAATCTAGCAAATGATTTTTACTATAAAGTCTATATAAAGCTAATTTATGCAGCTTATTAACGAATAATGAACTATAATTTTGATAATCTAAAAATATATCATCTTCTTTTATTTGGACATAATTATAAAAACTATCTACGGTATGATTTTTTAAATATTTCCATTCATAATTAGCTGTTCTGTAAAGAGAATCTGAAAAGGCTAAATTTCTTTCAATAGGATTATAAACAGCCGTATCTCTTGGATGAAACCCCGATTCTTCCACACTAATAAAGTGTTCTTTTAGAATTTTTGCTTGTTTATGTGCTATTTGATTTTCTATAAAATGGATACTTTTATCAAGAGCAATATTATTTTTTTCTTGCTTATTTTTTTGAGAAGTAAAATAAAACACACTCAGAAACACCACTAAAAGCCATACAGAAACCGATAAAAGTGTTTTGTTTTTCATTTTTGTACTATTCTTTTTTATAATCAAAATCAATTTTCATTGTAAGGGTCGTATCATTTCCGTTTAACAATGGAATCCTTACTCCAAACTGTTGCATTCCTTTCTGAAATTCTTTAGGGAAAATAATAAATCCATTTTCATCAAATTTGGTTTCTATATTTTCTGAATAAATAAGAGTAGATTTCTGTTTGTTGAATGGAAAAACACTCATTGCTGCAATGCTATATTTTCCTAGATTTGAATGGTGTTCTATATAAGGAACTACTTTTGCATCTTCTATTTTTAAGTCAAGAGGATAAAGAAAATAGCTTTGTGTGAGTTGTTTTGAATCTTCATAATACATGTTGGCAAGTTGCGCCTCAAAACGAGAATAATGAAATGCTCTCAAATAATCATCAGCATCAAAATAAAAATCATGCAACTGCTCATCAGTCATTCCCTCTTCAAAAACAAAATTTTTATAACTACTAGCAAGTGAAGAATCTAGCTCTGATACTTTCTTTATGTATTCATTAAAAACACTTACTATTTTTATGTTTGGAACTTTTGGAGGGAACTTTGGAATTACTTCTTTTGTATTTGGGAGCGTTTCTTCTCTTAATTCAAGTCTAGGTTTTTCAAAATAGTTGAGATGAATATCGGAATAAATTTTACCTAAACTATCCATTTTCGTTTTTAATGATTTGTATGTTTTTTCAGAAAACTCATTCTCTTTTCTCCCTTCCTCCAAGAATTTATTCTCTGCTTCTTTTTTCGTTCTTTCAGCTAGATTGATATACTCATATTTTAAGTCTATATTTTGTTGATAATTATGACTAAAAACACTTTTTTCTATTTCGGTATAATCATAAAAGAAATAATTATATCCAAAAACTGATAAGATAACGGATAGAATAAACAGAGGAAATAATGGATTTTTTAGGTATTTCATAAAATAATTATATAACTATTTTGTTTTTTTGAATGTATCAAAAGTGCAAAAATATTTTGAGATTTGGAGAGTTTTTTTGAGAAAAGTCTAATTAATCAACTATTTAATAAGATTTTTCAATTTCTCCTTTAATTTAATTTTCTCTTCTTCTGTTAGATTTTCTGTATATTCTAAAAACTTCAAAGAGAATTTTCTTAGCGCATTATTAAACCATTTTTCATTCTTTTTTGAAGAATCTGATGAAATTATTTCTAACCATTCAGAAGCTAAATAGTCTTGCCAATCAGTTAGTAATTTTATTTTTTCGCTATTGAGTTCGCTTTTATTTTCAATAGATAAAATCTTATTAGTTTCTTTTCTATATTTTTTATTCCAATCTACTAAATTTTTAAAACCTACTTGTGGTCTTGGACTTCTATCTGGAAAAGGTAGTTTTTCTGTAATGCTATTGATGTAAAAACCTGTTGCAACAGAAACAGAAGTTGTATTTCTTTTTATAAAAATAACCCATTCAAAAGGCGAAACTTGTTGAACACTTGAGCCAGGAATTACATCATTTTTAGTAGATTTTAATTCTACTGATTCATAAAAAAGAGTTGTTCCGTCGCTTATTTCTAAATATAAATCGGGGTTTGTATAAACTGAGTTTTTAGTCTTTGTAATTTCTTGTTTTTGACTTACAGTTAATTCTTCTGGCAAGAAAACAGTTGTTACTTGATAATTGAAAAGATCTTTTGTATCAATTTGATGCGTTTCTGAATCAACTTGTAACTCCAATTTTTCAATCTTTGTTTCTTTTATCGAATTATGAATTGATAGAAACTCTTTGAAATAACGTTTCAAAAATTCGTCAGTATTGGCTTCTTCCGATTGAAACTTTATCAGTTCAAGTTCATTTTTAGTAGAATTTAATTTTTGCTCTATTTCGTAAAAATAAACAGAGAGAAAACAGTTTAGTAAGTTAGGTTGTGATTTCATAATATTAGATGTTTTCTGACTGTTCTTTTTGATTTTTTCCAAAATATAATTCCCAGTTATTTTCAATTTTTTTAGCCAAATGATAGGCTAGAAGAGGAGGAACAGCATTTCCAACTAATTTATAACCAACAGATGCACTTACTTCAAATCTATTTTTCATTCCTTTTTTTGGAATAACAAAATTATAATCATCTGGAAAGGTCTGTATTCTGGCGCATTCTCTAAGTGTCAAACGTCTTTCTTGATAGCCTTTTTCTAACTCTTCATTTATTTTCCCTCCATTTTCTTTGCTTAATCTTCTGTATTCAATATTTCCATGATGTTCTGCACGAATGGTAGGCGCAAGTTTTTCTAAATCGATTTCTTTTTGTCCTTGACAATGTGCGCCCATAAATTTAGCTTTTGAATAATATTTTTGTGAAAAATCATCGCTTTTTTCAGGCTCTTCTAAATCCTTCAAAACGGCTGCACTTTTGGTGAAATTTATCATCAAATCTTTCAAAGAAGAAGTATGAATTTCGCCATTTAATTTATGTGTAGGAATTGGATAAGGAGAAAATTTTTCAGATATAGTAGTCTTGTTTAATTCTTTTAATGCTTCTTGTGTCAAGGCAGATTTTTTGAAACCAATAAAAAATATACGTTCTCTTGACTGTGGAACGCCATACATACCCGAATGCAAAACTTTTGTAAGAACTAAATAACCGTCTTTTTTGTCTTCTTTTGAATCAATATCAGAAAAATCAGTTTGTATAATTTTTTCTACTTCTCCTAGATTTGTCAGTCCTTTTACATTTTCAGCAATGAAAATTTTAGGCTTTGTAATTTCTATTACTTCTTTCATCCACATATACAATTTTCCTCGTGTTTCTTCAGAAGGAATGGTAGTTTTTAGAGTTTCATTATTTTTTGGATTATTTTCAATACGTTTTCCGTTGTGGTCTTTGTGCGAATCAAAACCTTTTCGCTTTCCAGAAACACTAAAATCTTGACAAGGAAAACCTCCTGTAACAATTTCTATATCTTGAGGAAAAACGGCTTTATTTCCATTTTGATATTCTTTTACAATATCTACAATACTTCCAACTTTGAAGATTTCTTTATCTGCTGTTTCATCATTTTCTGAGCTTCTTTTTTTTAGGAAATAGTCATTCCAAGCTATTTTAGCATATTTGTTTATATCGTTTGCAAATTTTGTTTCAAAAATGGTTTCTTTGAGATAATAATAAATTTCATCTTCTTTCTCAATCCAATCTTGATTTATTTTTATATTTAAAACTGATTTGGGAATTTTAAAACCTCCTTCAAAACCAATATCCATTCCACCACAACCTGAAAAAAGGGACAATAAATTCTTTTTCATTTTCATCAAACTATTTTTTACGATTTAATTTCTGTAAAATTACAAAAAAAAGCCTTTTGAATTTTCATAAAATAGGCAATAAAATAACAAAACATCAAAAACCAAATGAACAAACTATTCAAACTCCTCACAATCATTTTACCTTTTGCAATACTAGCAAATGTAGGTTTGAAAATAGACGAATATAAAGACGTAATTCCACTCTTTACGATTGTATTGGGAGCTTTTGGAATGTTGATTGGTTTTGTAGGACATCATTTTTCAGAATCCAAAAAAACGATTGTAAAAATTGTGGCACTAATTGGAGTACTCGTTTTATCTATTGGAATAAGTATATTCGGATTTTTGGCTTTCGTTTAGTCTTTACAAAAAAAAATATAAATCTTTGAAATGACTAGAATAGTATGCAAGACGAATTTCTGTTTTTGCGTTTTTTTTAGTAGTATTACTTTTTAATCTTGTATCAAATAGTATAGACAATTATATAATCGAAAAAATGACAAACGAAACCATACAAACCAATTTTGAAACTTTAGCCGTTTCAACAAAAGATAATATTGTAACTCTACAATTAAATAGAGGAAAAGCAAATCCGATTAATCGTCAAATGATTAGTGATTTACACGCCTTTTTCGAACAAGCAACAAACGATGAGAACGTAAATGGTGTAATCATGACAGGAAAACAACATTTTTTCTCTTCAGGATTAGATTTGAAAGAACTCTATGATATGAACGAAGAAGATGTAAAAGAATTTTGGGTTGCTTTCATGAAAATGACCAAAGTCATTGCTTCTTTTCCTAAACCATTTATTGCAGCTATTACAGGTCATAGTCCTGCTGGTGGTTGTGTATTGGCAGTTTGTGCAGATTATCGTGTGATGGCAGAAGGAAATTATATTATTGGACTCAATGAAATTCCTGTTGGAATCGTTGTGCCAAAAGTAATTTTTGATTTATATTCTTTTTGGATAGGAAACAAAACAGCTTATCAATATCTTTTAGAAGGAAAGTTGATTAGTCCAAGTGAAGCAAAAGAAGTTGGTTTGGTTGATGAAGTGGTAGCTGCTGATAAAGTTTTAGCACACGCAGAAGAAAAAATGGAAGATTATGCTAATTTTGATGGGAAAACATGGTCATTGAGCAAAACTAATCTTCGTGGAGGAATGCTTGCAGGAATGAATATGGATAATTTAGATGAAATATTAGAGCCAATGTTAAAACAATGGTGGTCACCAAGAACGAGAAGTATTCTCAAAATGATTGTAGCTTCTTTGACAAAATAAATTATTATAAATTAGACCCTAAGGGTTTCTAAAAACCCTTAGGGTCTTGAACAGAAAAAATATGTGGCAAGAAAAAAACAACAAACTAACAAAAACATTCGAATTCAACGATTTTCAAGAAGCCTTTGCCTTCATGACTCGTGTTGCTTTTTTAGCAGAACAGCAAGGACATCATCCAAATTGGAGTAATGTTTATAATAAAGTAGAGATTGAACTCACTACGCACGATGAAGGAAACACAATTACAACAAAAGACCGAAAACTGGCAGAAGCGATTGATAAAATTTAAAACTGTTTTTAAAATAAAAAATTGCCGTTGTTGGTGTCGCACCAACGACAAAGAGCTATTACCTTTTCAAAAGTCTATCTTTTTTAGACGTTTGGAAAGGTAATTTTTTGTAAATTTGTTTATCTGCCCAACGGATTTTTAATAGAATATTTAGAAAGTAAAAATATGATAACGAATATAAAGATTAACGGATTTAAGTCCTTTCAAAATTTTGAAATGGAATTTGCTCCTTTTACGGTTATAGCTGGTGCAAATGCTTCTGGAAAAAGTAATTTATTTGATGCACTTATGCTTTTGGCTAGACTTGCAGAAACAGATAATCTAAAAAAAGCATTTAAAGAACAACGAGGAGAATTTATAGAACTTTTCACACAATATACTGAAACTGAATATGCTACTGAAATGCAGTTTTGTGTAGAAATGTTGATTAATAAAGAAGTAAAAGATGCGTGGGGAAACGAAGCTAAATTAAAATATACACGTCTAAAGTATCAACTTCATATAAAACGATTTACTAATTCTTTAGGTATAGAAGATTTATCAGTAGTTTATGAATATTTAGAAAATTTTAAACACAACGAAGATAGGTGGATTAATAATATTCCTAAAAAGTTGCTTAAAAATTGGCTACCCAAAGTAGGTACTGGAAAGAGGGGAATACCTTATATGCGAACAGTTGAAGACAAGGGGATTATGATAGTAGAAGTGCCACAAGACGGAACAATAGGAAATAAAAGAGTTTTTCGTTTTCCTCTAAATAATAATGCCACACGAACTGTGTTAAGCAGTTTTGATATAGCAGACTTTCCACATGTTTTAGCTGCTAAAGAAGAGATGAAAAGTTGGAAGTTCTTACAACTTAATCCAGAAGATTTACGACAACCAACAAGTAAAGAAGATGGAACAGACACCATTTCTCAAAGTGGAAAAAATTTAGCTGCCGTTTTATATAGGATAAAACAAGAAGATGAATATAACTTGATTGAAATTTCAAGAAACTTGCAGCGATTTTTACCTCATTTTATTGAAGTAATCGTAGTTGACGATAAAGAAAATAAACAATATATTATAAAATTAAAAGATAATGATAAGAAGGAATATTCTTCAAGAGTTCTATCAGAAGGTACTCTTCGTATTTTAGCTTTATGTATTTTAGAATATGATAGTCAGCATACAGGTTTACTATGTTTTGAAGAACCCGAAAATGGAATACATCCTGATCATATTAAAGACATGGTAGAGTTATTAAGAAATTTAAGTGTAGATTTTACAGATATACAAATGCCATTACGTCAAGTAATCGTAAATACTCATTCACCTATTTTTGTAGGGAAAATTATTGATTACATAATCAATGATAATAATGCAAAAAATATAAGTGTCAATTTATCTCGTATGACCAAACTTGTAACAACTATAAACAATAAAAGGATAGGTATTTCTCAAACTAAAATGGAAAGTCCTTTTTTAGGATATGAAGAAAAAGGTTATGGAGGAATGTTTACACAAATTGAACAAGAAAACATGAGGAAACAGGCTATTTACAATATTAAAAAATATCTTGCTGCAAGTAGTTTTGATATAGAGGATAAATTAAAAAAAATAGAAGAGAATACTACTAAACACCAAAAAAATCGTTAGAACATGCAACAATTACTTATTGGATTAATGACTGAAGGAACAACAGATTGGCGTTTTTTAGAAAGTATTATAAAAAGAGCTTTTTATGAAATTTCTTTTGAATGTCATACAATGGTTGAGGTTTATAGTATAAATTTCATAAACAACTTGGAAGAGTTAAAATTTGTAGATAAAGTTTTAGAAGCATCAAAAAGAGGACGTGATGAATTCGGAATCACTATTCTGTGTATTCATTCAGATGCAGACACAAAAACACTAAAGGAAACCTATCAATATAAAATTAATCCTGCAAAAGAAGCTCTACAACAACAAGATGAAATAGAATATTGTAAAATAATGGTGGCTATTGTTCCTATTCAAGAAACTGAAAGTTGGCTTTTAGCAGATAAGGAATTATTCAAAAAACAAATTGGAACAAATAAAACAGATACAGAGCTAGGAATACATCGTAATGCCGAAACAATCGCAAATCCAAAAGAAGTAATACAAGAAGCCATTCGAATAGCTAGAAAGGATATTACAAAACATCGTCGAAATGAACTTACAATTTCAGAGCTTTATCAATCTATTGGAGAAGCAATTGATTTGGAAAAGTTAGAAAATTTTGAATCGTATCAAGATTTTAAAAATAATGTTAGAGAAGCCTATAAAGAATTAGGCTTGTTGTATTAAATGGTTTTCGTAATTTTACAATCGTATTCTGTATTTGTAGGGAAAAGGCTTGCCTTTTCTAGTTTAATATATTTGAAAGTCGGTTACAGGAAAATAATATATGCAACTTCTTCGATTAGAAATAAAAGGATTTAAAAGTTTTGGGGATAAAGTAGTCGTTCGTTTTGACGAAGGTATTACAGGTGTCGTAGGGCCAAATGGCTGTGGAAAATCAAATATTATTGATGCCATGCGTTGGGTTTTGGGCGAACACCGAACTCGTCATTTGCGCTCCGACAAAATGTCGAATATTATATTTAACGGAACAGCAAAAAGAAAGGCTGCCGATGCTGCCGAAGTTTCGCTATATTTTGATAATAATAGACAACTTTTGCCACCAGAATACAAAGAAGTTTGTATCACGAGGCGTTATACTCGTTCGGGTTCTAGTGAATATTTTTTGAATGGTACGCCTTGCCGTCGAAAAGATATTACCAATTTGCTCATGAATACAGGTGCAACTTCAAATAGTTACGCCATTATTGAGCTAAAAATGGTTGATGATATTCTGACTGATAGAGAAGACGCACGAAAAGTAATGTTCGAAGAAGCTGCTGGAGTGGCGCAATTCAAACAACGTAAAAAAGAAACATTGGCAAAACTAGAGGCTACTTTATCTGATTTGGAACGTGTAGAGGATTTGATGCACGAAATTGATAAAAATATGAAAGGTTTGGAACGCCAAGCCAAACAAGCCGAAAAATATTTTTCTACTAAAGAAGCCTACGAAAAGTTTAGTATTGCGCTTGCAAAACGTCAAGTAAAAAGTAACTCTGATGATTTTGTAGAATTAAATACGCAAATTAATGAGATTTTAGCACAAAAAGAAACGCTTACAAATGAACAAGAAAACCTAGAAAAGTCTATTGAAGACCAAAAAAATACAGCAACAGAACAAGAAAAAATTATTTCTGAAAAGAAACGTTATTTGTCTTCTCAAATAGAAAAAATAAATCATCTTCAAAATGAAAAAGTTAGGAATGAAGATAGAACACAGTTTTTAAGTAAAAATAGAAATCAAATTGAGGAGCAGTTATTAGAAGATGAAACAGGCACAAAACAAGCAGGAAGCAGCCTAGAGAGTTTGCAACAAAACTTAGAAAGTCAAGAGAAGCAGTTTTTGGAAACACAAAGCATTTTAGAGAATTTTAAAAAATCTCATTCAGAAGAAAAAGTAAGAACTGAGAATTTGCGTTCGGCAATGCAAGCAGCACAAGAAAAATTCAAGATGCTTCAAAATGATGTGTTGATGCTGCAAAAGGAAATTGAATTAAAAGAAAATCAACAAAGTGGCTCAAAACAAGAAAATGACCAAATTGCACTAGATTTTTCTGGACAAGCTGACGAACTCCAAATTACATTAAAGAAAGTTCAAGAAATTGAGAATGAGCTAAAGAATAGAAATAATGAAATTTCTGAGTTAGAGCAACTAGAAAGTGAAAGAACGCAAAAAATAAATTCGCTCACTACTCAAATTGAATCTTTAAAAGAACAAATAGGAACAAAACAACGAAAAGAAAGCAGTCTAAAAGCCGAACAAAATCTTACCAAATCTCTAGTAGAAAATATGGAAGGTTTTTCAAGTGCCTTGAAATTCTTAAATGATTATCAAAATACGGATGAATCTTGGTCTGAAAAAGCAGTTTTATTGGCTGACATTTTTACAGCACAAGAAGAATATAACGATGCACTTTTTTCGATTTTAGAGCCGTATCTCAATTTTTATGTCGTTCAGACAGAAGAAGAAGTACGAAAAGCAATTTCTTTATTGACAGAAAATGAAAAAGGAAAAGCAAACTTTTTTGTGTTGGAAAAATTAGAAAACGTTATTCCAAATCTTCCTCCGATTGATAATGCTGTTGCTGCTTTGGCAGTTATTCAGTTTGATGAATCCTATAAAAAACTGGCGTATTCGTTATTTCATAATGTTTATTTTAGTGAAAACGACAATTCAAATGATGTTGAAGGTTTTACGATTGCACTCAAAAATGGCGAATTTGTAGCTCGTACTGGTGGAAATTGGACAGGTGGAAAAGGAAAGGAAAATTCAAATCAGAATTCTCAATTAGGGAGAAAACAGCGTTTGGAAGAATTGAATAAAGAAATTATCACTTTAGAAGAAGAAATTTCTGTTTTAGAAAACCAAAGAAATGATTTTTTAAGTCAGATAGAAAACCTACAAGAACAATCTAAATTTGAAGAATTACGAAGTTTAAAAAACGAAACTAATCACGTTTCACAGCAAAAAATATCTCTTCAAGCAAAAGCCGAACAGATGCAAGAAAATGTTAGGCGAAGTGAAGAGCGAAAACAAGCAGCACAAGAACGTTTGAGTATTTTGGCAGAACAAATTGAAAAATTAAAGCCAAAAGTAAGTCAGAAAAAAGAAGAAGCTATTGAAGCAGAACGAACTTATTATGATTTGAATGATAAATATTCTACTCAAAATGAGCGTTTTCAAGGAATTGCAGAAGAATTACAGGAAAAAAATATGTCTTTTATTCAGTTTGAAAGTAAATTAGAAAACCTCAAACAAGAAATAAAATTCAAACAAACTTCTCTTCTGACAGGAAAAGAACGAATTACACAAAGTCAGCAACAACTTCAAGAAATTGCAGAAGAAGTAAATCAACTTAAAGAAAAAATAGCTACTCAGATTGAGGAAATAACTTCTTTAGAAGAAATAAAAGGTGATTTGCAACACGATTTGTCAGAAATTGAAAGTCAGTTTTACAAATTGCGTGAAGAAATAACGAGAGTAGAAAAGGTAATCAAAGAACTACAAAGACAGCGAGAAAACTGCGATACAAGAACGATGTCTTTTCAAAATAAACTCAATGAAACAAAATTAAAACTAACAGCGACAAGAGAACGTCTTTCAGCCGAATTTGAAATCGAACTGACAGACGAGCTTTTAGAAGCCAAAACGGAAGAAGATGAGCTTCCAGACGAAACATTAATCGATGAAATAGAAGCTGCAAAACGTCGTTTGCAGCGCATAGGAACAATAAATGCCACAGCAAAAGAGGCGTATGACGAAATAAAAGAACGCCACGATTTTATTACAGAACAAAGAAGCGACCTTTTCGATGCTCAAAAACTTTTAGAAGATACAATCGCAGAGCTGGATGATGCTGCCAAAACAGCCTTTTTAGATGCGTTTAATCAAATTCGTGAGAATTTCATTCGTGTTTTCCGTTCTCTTTTTTCAGAGGAGGATAATTGTGATTTGACTTTAACAAATCCTGAAGACCCACTTTCTTCAAAAATTGAAATTATTGCACAGCCAAAAGGAAAGCGACCTCTTACTATCAAGCAACTTTCGGGTGGCGAAAAAACACTTACAGCCGTGGCACTTTTGTTTGCTCTTTATCTGTTACGACCTGCGCCTTTCTGTATTTTTGATGAAGTAGATGCGCCTTTAGATGATGCAAATATTGATAAATTCAATCGAATTATTAAGAAATTTGCAGAAGAAGTACAGTTTATTATCGTTACCCACAACAAGCGCACAATGGTAAGTACTGATGTCGTTTATGGCGTTACGATGCCTGAAATTGGTGTTTCGAAAGTTTTGCCTGTGGATTTGAAGGGGATTTTGGTGGAGTAAGTAAAAAAACAGAGTGTTTTTTTTGACTTTGACAGTCTTTTCAGAAGGCTGTCAATAGTTGAAAATAGTGTGCTTCAGCAATTCCCAATGTAAATTAAATTAGCAATAAAACGTCTTTCTAGGATTCAAAAATTTGAAAAAGTAGCTTTAAACTCTCTTAAATGTTGATTTTTTTAGCAAAAAAATGACTAAATCATAGTTTTGAGATTGAATTCGTGTTACATTGGGAATTGCTGAGTGTGCTTAACTATTGTCAGAGTTATTTCGGATTACCAAAAAACTACTGACAAAGTTTTTATAACTTATGAAGAATAAAATTTTATATAAAAACTTTCTTAAAAATAATCGTATTTATTCCCTAACAAAAAATTGGTGGAAGAGAGAATTTTATAAGAAAATAATAGGAAATAATTCAGAATTTGAAAAAGAAAATTTAGAATGGATTTTTAACTGGCACAATCATAATTTTAATAACAAAAAAGAAGTAAGAGATGGTAATCCTATTTTTACCGTTTTTTCTATAAAACAAAAAAAGTTAGTTCGTATCATTCAAGAAGAAATAGAAGATGAAAATAATGAAAATTCTATTGAAATAAGTGCTTGGATGCAAAAGGGATTTTATCCAAAAGAAGAAACTCCTAAATTAGTTATTTCTTTGGAACTTAGTAGAAAATCATCAAAAATTGCTTTTGAATGGATAAAAAAATGGTTTAATAATGAATTAGAAGATAAAGATTTAGAAATTGATTTTGATAAGAAAAATCTTATTGAGTTATAAACTTGTTTAATCAATAGAAAAATGGTCAAAAAAATATTTATCCTGCCTTTCATCATATAAATCATAAATATCATTTACCAATAATTTATGGTATTTTTATTTATTAAACAGCCATAGAAAAAAGCAACTTCGCCACCGAAAAATAAATAGCTAACCCCAAAAGGTCGTTTGCAGTTGTAATAAAAGGTCCCGAAGCTACGGCAGGATTTACATCAAATTTATTCAAAATAAGTGGTGTTATCGTTCCCATTATAGAAGCAATAATTACAACACAGAAAAGAGCAAAAGAAACTACTAAAGAAAGAATAATCTCTCCTCCAGTCAAAAGAACATTAGCACCCAAAACAAAAACACCAATCACAAAACCATTGATAAGAGCTACTAGAAAGGATTTAAAAAGTCTTTTCCATAAACTTTCCTGTAAGCCTCCTGTATCTGCAAGAGCCTGTACGACCAAAGTAGAAGATTGAATTCCTACATTTCCACCTGTTGCAGTAATGAGAGGAATAAAAAATGCCATAGCAGGAACAGCTATTAATTGCCCTTCAAAAAGTCCTATGAATTTTGCACCTATCATTCCTCCTACCATTCCAATCAAAAGCCAAGGCAATCTAGCACGAGAAAGCACCCAAACGCTATCATCTTCTTCTACATCTTCCGAGATACCAGCCATTGCTTGTATGTCTTGTTCAGCTTGTTCGGTTATTACATCCAAAATATCATCAATCGTAATTCTACCCAAAAGTTGCCTATTCACATTTATAACAGGAATAGCTTCTAAGTCATATTTTTGCATAATATTAGCTACTTCCTCTTCATCTTGATACGAATAAACCGAAATAACATCAGACTCATAAATATCTGCAACCTTTGTATTACTACGATTTAAAACTAATTTTTTTATTCCAACTCTTCCCAAAAGAACATCATTATCATCAATTACATAAATCGAATAAATCTTTTCTACATTTTCGGCTTGTCTTCTTATTTCTTCTATACATTCTACAACTGTCCAATTTATATTTGCTGTAACTAACTCTTTTGCCATCAAACCACCAGCGCAATCCTCGTCATAATGCAATAAATCCATTACATCCTGTGGCTCTTCTACATGAGAAATAACCTCCTCTCTCATCTTGATAGGAAGTTCATTCAAAATATCGGCTGCGTCATCAGAATCAGTATAATCTAATATTCCTGCCACTTGGGCAGGTGCATACGTCTGTAAAAAATCAGAACGAATATCAGTATCCAAGTCACTAATAATATCAGCTCGCACTTGTTCAGGCAAAAGGCTCAAAATATAATGACACTCATCAGTTTCTAGTTCGTCCAAAATAGCCGAAATATCAGCCGAGTGAAGAATAGTAGTTTGAGATGTTATGAAATCTGCATTTTGATTTTGTACAGCTTCTGAAAATAAGTCTAAATAATCTTGGGTAAGTGTAAAATTCACACAGTAAATAATTTGAAGTGAGAAATAGTTTATTCAAATTTATGATTACTTACTACAACTTACAACAAGGTGCAAGGTTTTTAGTAATTTTGATTTTGTCCAAAACAAAACCCTTATTCACTTTCTTAGTTCAATATCAAACTAGCTTGTTTAAAATCAATCTAAATTAGCTATATTTGTATTATAGTATCACAGACTTCCTAGTCTGTGCAAAAACGAATGAAATTTAACAGACAGGGATGTCTGTTTTAACATAAGAAAAACTAGACTATTATGCTTACTGCAACCAAATTTGATATAAAGAAAATTAGAGAAGAGTTTCCAATTCTCAATCAAGATATACAAGGCAAACCATTGATTTATTTTGACAATGCAGCCACAACACAAAAACCAAAATCAGTCATTGATGCACTTTCAAATTATTATTTAAAGATAAATTCAAATGTTCATCGTGGAGCGCATACACTCGCCGAACGTGCAACAGAAGCCTTTGAGCAAACAAGAAAATCTGCACAAAAATTTATCAACTCTCCTTCTGAAGAGCAGGTCATTTTTACTCGTGGAACAACTGAAAGTATCAATTTAGTTGCTCAATCGTATGGCAGGACATTTTTAAAAGAAGGCGATGAAATTATTATTTCTAGTTTAGAGCATCATTCTAATATTGTTCCTTGGCAAATTGTAGCTGCACAAACAGGCGCAAAAATCAAAGTAATTCCTGTTTTTGATAATGGCGAATTAGATATGGAAGCCTATCAAAACTTACTTTCAGAAAAAACAAAAATTGTAGCTGTTGTTCACGTTTCGAATGCACTAGGAACAATTAATCCAGTAAAAGAAATTATTCAAAAAGCACATGAAGTAGGTGCAAAAGTAGTTATTGATGGAGCGCAAGCCTGTCCACATTTAGAAATTGATGTGCAAGATTTGGATGTAGATTTTTATGCTATGTCGGGTCATAAAGTGTATGCGCCAACAGGAATTGGCTTTTTATATGGAAAAAAAGAGCTTTTGGAAGCGATGCCACCTTACATGGGAGGAGGCGAAATGATAAAAGATGTTTCTTTTGACGTTTCGACGTATAATGTTTTGCCTTATAAATTTGAGGCAGGAACACCAAATATTGCTGATACAGTTGCTTTGCGTTTGGCTTTTGAGTTTGTAAATAATCTTACCAAAAATGATATTATTGCTCACGAACAAATGCTTTTGGAGTATGGAACAAAACAACTTTCTGCTATAAAAGGTCTAAAAATAATCGGAACAGCCAAAGAAAAGGCAAGTGTAATTTCGTTTGTTGTCGATGGTGTTCATCATTACGATATGGGTTTGATGCTTGATGCAAACGGAATTGCTATCCGAACGGGGCATCATTGTACACAACCTTTGATGAAAAGAATGAATTTGGAGGGAACAGCTCGTGCTTCTTTTGCGCTTTATAATACTAAAGAGGAAATTGATACCTTTGCAGAAACACTTGAAATGGTTATTGAGAGGTTGAGATAAGAGCTAAAATATGAGAATTAGGATATTTATAGAATAGAGAATAGCTTTGTAGAGTTATTCTCTATTTTTAGTTCAAAAACAAAGTTATAAATGGTCATTTCAAATTCATTCCAACATGAAAAAGTTTTAGGAATCAAGTTTGGCTATCAATTTCTTGGAATGCCTACTTTATTTACGCATATTTATTTTGTAGATGGCTTATTGATAGACACAGGACAAAGCAATGCAAAAGAGAAGGTACTAGCAGAAACTAAAAAGCTAGATGTAAAGCAAATATTTGTTACACATCATCATGAAGACCATACTGGAAATATCACAGAGCTTCAAAAACAACATAATTGTAAAGTATTTGCTTCAAATTTATGTTGTCAGATGATGAAAAATCCACCTAAAATTAGCCTTGCTCAAAAAATAACGTGGGGAAACCGTCCTTCTCAAAATTATTTAATCCCAATAGCTGAAAGTATAGAAACAGATAATTTTTCTTTTCAAGTCATTCCAATAGCTGGACATGCTACCGATATGGTTGCTTTGTATGAGCCTTCAAAAAAATGGTTGTTTTCAGCAGATTTATATATTAATTCCTATATTGATTACTTTTTGGAGAATGAAAGTATTTTGGAACAAATAAATTCTATCAAAAGAGTTTTGAAGCTAGATTTTGAAGTGATGTTTTGTGGACATAAGCCTCAACTGAAAAATCCAAAAGAGAAACTAATTAAAAAACTAAACTTCTTAGAATCAGCTTTTAATGATATTTCTTCTCTTTACGAAAAAGGTTATTCAGCGAGTCAGATATTCAAAAAATTAAATTTAAAAGAAAATTGGTTTGTCAGAATACTCTCCAATGGAAATTTATCTAAACTAAACATGGTAAAATCAGTAATTAGAGATTTAGAAAACGCAAAAAACAAAAGTTAATTCAAACTATTTATATGAATCAAAATACAAAACCAACATTAGAAATTTGCCTTACTCCTGATGCAGTTTCATTTGTAGATTTAACAGGAAAAATAGCCGTTGTAGTAGATATTTTTCGTGCCACTTCGTGCATGGTAGCAGGTTTGGCATGTGGTGTAACTCATGTTGTTCCTGTTGCTGATATTGCCGATGCGCTGCATTATAAATCGTTAAAAGATGAGGACTACGTAACGGCAGGCGAAAGAAATGGAGAAAAAGTAGAAGGTTTTGACATCGGAAACTCCCCTTTCGAACACATGGCACAAGAATTTAAAAAAATTGTTATGACAACCACCAACGGAACACAAGCCATTGAAGCCGTAAAAAGTACTGCCGAACAAGTAGTAATTGGGTCTTTTCTGAATCTAAGAGCAATAACTAATTATTTAAAAACTCAAAATAAAGATGTTGTTATTGTCTGTGCAGGTTGGAAAGGTCGTTTTAATGCAGAAGATTCTCTTTTTGCTGGTGCATTGGCATTGAAGCTTAAGGGTGATTTTTGGTGGGAAGGCGACGAAACTCTTTTTGCTTCTCATTCTTATAGTTCTGTCAAAAATAATTTACCCAAAATGCTCAAATATTCTTCTCATTATAAGCGACTTAAAGAACATGGAGTAGAAAATGACATGGATTTTTGTTTAGAAATTGATAAATTCAAAAATGTTCCTATCTTGAAGGAAAATTTTTTAGTAAACTCTTAATTTTTATGAAACAAACAGGTATTTGTCCAAAATGTACGTCATTAGAAATATATAAAAAAACGTCTACAAATGACCCTAGAAGTGCTATTTCGTTGTCCACTTTAAATTATTTTGTTATAGATTTACATATCTGCCTTGATTGTGGATACATAGAAGAATACATATCAGAAAAAGATTTACTAGATAAAAAGAAAATTGAAAAAGTGCTTACTAAATGGGATAGGGGAATATAAAAATTAAAAACAAAATTTCTGTTATTTTTTGTACGAGAAAGATGTTTGTCCTTACTGTACCCTATTATTTTTTTGTCGTGTATGATAGTTAAGGATTTGGCTTCGCCGACTTTCAGTTCTCTGTGAACTTTATGTTTTAAAAAAGTAGGGTACAGTAGTTTGTCTTGAATGTGGCTATTTGGAAGAATATATAAATCCAAATGACTTATTAAATCAGAAAAAAAATAGATAAAATCCGTTCTACATGGAGAAAAAGTTAATCCTAAAAACTGGTAACTATTTACTTGCTCTCGTTGGTGTTTTAGCGACAGCAAGACCAACAACTTATTTATTTTATGCGTTATTTTTTAGAAGTGGCTTACGAAGGCACAAATTATCACGGTTGGCAGGCTCAAAATAATACTCCAAAGACTATTCAAGCTATTATTGAAGATGGATTATCAAAAATTTTGAGAACTCCTACTCTTATTATGGGAAGTGGCAGAACAGATACAGGTGTTCATTGCAAAAAACAATTTGCTCATTTTGACATATCAACTAATATAGATACAAATGAATTGAAGTATCGAATGAATAGCTTTTTACCTCCTCAAATTGCTATTTCAAAAGTTTATCCTGTTGTAGAAACGGCGCATGCTCGTTATGATGCTTTTCTTAGGACGTATCATTATCATGTAATTCTTGAAAAAAGTCCTTTTTTGATAAATCACGCTCATTTTCATAGAAAAGGATTGAATGATGAGAGTTTTGAAAAAATGAACGAAGCTGCAAAATATCTTTTAAAACACAAAAATTTTGAATCTTTTAGTAGAGTAAAAACACAGGTCAATCATTTTGAATGTGATATTACTAAGGCAATTTGGACAAAAGAAGATGGAAGTCAGTCTGATTATTGGCGTTTTACTATTTCAGCAAATCGTTTTTTGAGAGGAATGGTTCGTGCTGTTGTGGGTTCGCTTTTTTTGGTGGGAGAAGGAAAAATAGAAATCAATGATTTTGAAAAAATAATTTTAGATAAAAACAGAAAATCAGCAGGTTTTTCTGTTCCTTCAACTGGACTTTTTTTGGTAGATGTAGAATATCCGAAAGAAATATTTTTGTAAATTGTGTTTTAGACCTCATTCCAAAAGAAATATTAAATTCAATTTCAATGAAAAAACGTTATCCTCGTACACTTTCTTCTGGTGCAAATAATACGGTTATTGCTATTTCTGAAACAGAAGTGGGAAAAATATTTGCTGGAGATACTCGTTCAGATATTGGTTCGGAGGCGCAGAAAATGAAGTTTGCTAATTCTATAAATGAATTAGTTGTAAAATTTATTCGTTTGGATGAACTCAATGAAGAAACAGAAATTTTGGTAATGGAACGAGTTTATCCAATGGATTTTCGTGCTTACGAACAAGAAAAACGTATTTTGTGGTCAGAGGTTTTTGAAGATGAATTGATACAACTGCACAAGGCAGGTTTTGCTCACAGAGATTTATTACGTCCTTCTAACATTGGTGGACAACCCTTTGATAATATTTTACTGACTCAAAAAGGTATTCGTTTGATTGATACAGGTATTTCGGCACTCCAAGAACAGGTAGGAGAAAAACTTTTTGCACGATTTGTAAAACAAGAACTAGAAGAATTTGAAAAATTTAGAACCTATTTTTTGAGTAGGTAATCTAATCCTCTAACGTCAGCGATTCTGGGTTACGAGTAATATGTTGTTGAAAGTGAGGACGTATGCGAATACTGGTCATAAAAAATAAATTTTGGGAGTCGTTAGTATGCTAAAAATGTTATAAAAATAACTTCTCAAAGCAAAAAATACAAATTCTATCAAAAAATAATAATACAAAAAATGGTCGTTTCAATAAAGAAACGACCAAATGAAAAACGTAATTCGTAATTGAATTTACTGAATATATCTCAAAAATTCATTACGAGTAGCTTCTTCATTAAATTTGCCACTATAAAAACTTGTAATTGTGGTACTGGTCTGGTCTTGTATGCCTCGCATAGACACGCACATGTGAGCAGCATCTAAAACGACAGCGATATCTTCTGTATCTAACATTTTCTTTAATTCTTCGCCTATTTGATTCGTCAATCGTTCTTGTACTTGTGGACGGCGAGCAAAATAATCCACAATTCTATGTAATTTTGAGAGTCCCACAACACCATTATTCGAAATATAGGCAATATGCGCCTTTCCGTGAATTGGAACAAAATGATGTTCGCAATGAGAGTGAAAACTAATATTTTTTTCTACTAGAAGTTGATTGTAACCAAATTTATTCTCAAACATTCTAGTTGCTGGCTTGTTTTCTGGATTTAAGCCTTTAAAAATTTCTTGTACATACATTTTGGCAACTCGCTTTGGTGTTCCTTGCAGACTGTCATCTGTTAAGTCTAGTCCCAAAATATCCATTATTTCTTTAAAATGGTCTGCTATTTTTTCTATTTTTGTAGCATCATCAAGCTCAAAGGCATCTTTTCGTAAAGGAGTTTCTATGGAAGTCGCAATATGATTTTCTCCAATTATTTCTAAATCTTCTTGTTTGTTGATTTGTAATTTTTCTTGTGTTTTTTTCACTTGTTTTTTATTGTTGGTGGAAGTAGTAAAGTCTTGACTGTCTTGTTTGTCATGATTATGAATGCCATTTACCTTTTTAGGCTGGACATTCGACGAAGTTCCGTTCAGTTTCATAAAGTTTGATTTTTAAGTCTAAGTTTGAATTAAGTTTTGGACGCAATATATTATAAATTACAACTGCAATGTTTTCAGCACTTGGGTTTAATTCTTTGAATTCTGGAATCTCTAAATTAAGGTTTTTGTGGTCAAAACGGTCTGCAATATGTTCTTTTATCAAATCACTAAGCCACTTCATATCAACCACATAACCTGTTTCTGGGTCAATTTCGCCAGTTACTTGTACGATAAGGTTGTAATTATGACCGTGATAATATTCGTTATTACATTTGCCAAAAATTTCTTGATTTTTTTCGGCTGACCAGTTTGGATTATTTAAACGATGGGCTGCATTGAAATGTTCTTTTCTGAAAACGGAAACACGCATAGTTTTGTATAGGAATGATAAATTAAAATCTAAAGGACTAATCTTATTTACTTAATAATTTTACTGCTGTTATTGGTACTTTGGCAAAACGACACCAACAACATCATGAATCTTAAATAAGTTTTTATGTAATTTGTTTGAAAAACAACTATTTTTATAAAAAAAATACGCAATTTTGATAGTTTACGTTTTACTCTCTTGTTCTAACTTCATATTTTAGGTTTTATTTTTTAAACAAATCTTAATCAATGTGTTTAAGTTAAAATGATAAATAGTTAAACAAAATAGAATTTTCTAACTTTACTTTTATTAAAAAGGTTTTCAATTTATGGATTTTTTCGACGATATATTCAAAAAACTCTTTCCCAAGCGAAATAAAACAATTCCTTTGATAAAAGAAAATCTAAAAAGGTCAGAAAAAGAAGAGCTAGAATTTCAAGTTTGGTCTTCAAGTGGAGATGCAAGGTATTGGTTTGCAAGGATTTATGAATCCTATCATCTAAAAAGACAAGGACAACTTTCACAAGATATTGAAGTTCATTTGTTTGCTTCGGCTGCTTCAAATGGAATTGCAATTACTTATACCAATGCGATGAGTAGCAAACAGTTTCGTTTTATTTTTGATAAATTGAAAGATTCTGTTCTTGGACTTCCTTATCCTTACAAAATTTATACATCTGATAGAGCACATTATGAGCGAACCAATTATGTAGAAACCATAGAAAAACATTATCTAAAACCTGTCTATGGAACAAATAATCAAGTAGAAAATGAACTCAAAAAAGAAAGACAATTACCTCAATTTTATGGAAATATTTTGATAGAATATATTCAGATTGACGGAGAGCCTAGTTTTATTCGTCTTTTAGCAAATATTTATTCGGATAGACTTTTCCTTGATGCACTGCCTTTTGAAGAACTGGTAGAGAAGATTTTGAAGTGATTGAGATTTTAATTTCGCTATTCCTAACTTTTTGTATCTTTACATTAAAAATATAAGCCATTAAAGCTATTAAATATGGAAATTCTTATTAAAAATTTAGGTTCTATAAAGAACAATAAACAGACGATTGATTTAAGTAAAAAATTATATGTTTTTGTAGGAGATAATAATAGTGGAAAAACGTATGTTTCACAACTTATTTGGACATTATATAATTACCAAATACAAGAGAGGTTTTCTCGGCAAACTGACATAGATTTTGATTTTGAAGTAGATAGCTTTGAAATAACGAAGGAACTTGTAGATGAGGTTTTAAATAAATATTTGGTTTTTATAGAGAAAGAATTGGCAACAACATATAATATAGAAAATACCCCTTACAAAAATACTATTCTAAGCAATTTTCAATTAGAGTTTGTATATGATATAAATGAAGTAATAGAAGAAGGTTTTGAAGCTACCTTAGACATTAGCGAAAAAGAGGTTGGAAGTGCAAGTGTCTTTAAATTTCATAAGAAGGAAAACTCTTCACAAATATCAATTACTAATATTGATATTGATAAATTACCTTTTGATTTGCCGAAAAACTCGTTAAGTAAAAGTGAAATGAAAAAATACACTTTCTTATCATCAATCATTAAAACTCTTTTAGATGATACAAATACATTATTTTTACCAGCTAATCGTTCTTTTTACGCTACATTTTATCCATATATTTATGAAATAGAAAGAGAAAAAAGAGAGAAAGAGATAGCAGAATTAAGAGGTTTATTGGATAAAAAAGGTAATAGTTTAGATTTAGCAAATTTCAATTTTTTTAAAAGACCTTATACTGCCCCTGTCAATGATTTATTTGAAAAATTATATGATTTTAATAAAAATGCGAAAGAAACAGAAAACTACCCTAGTTTAGTAAACAGAATTTCTGAACTTATGGGAGGTGATATTTCTATGAATAGTTTAGAGGGAGTTTCAATGATTGATTTCGCTCTCAAAATAAAAGATACAGATAAAAGTTTGCCTATGTATTTGTCTTCATCATCTGTCAATCAACTAACACTTATTTATTTATATTTGAAGTATTGGGCAGATAAAGAAGATAATTTTCTTTTGATAGACGAACCAGAAGAAAATCTAAATCCTAAAAATCAAATCAAATTACTTGAAATATTGATTGATTTTGCAAACGAAAGTAATAATAAAGTACTCATAACTACGCATAGCCCCATAATTGCAGAATCTATAAATAATTATTCCTATTTAGATATTTTAAAGAACGAACTAAAGTTAGATGTTAAAGAGATAATTAAGGAAAATAAATTAAAACATATAAACAGTAATACATCTATCGCTAAAGAAGATGTAGGAGTATATTTTTTTGATGGAAAAAAAATTATACATTATGATGATAATGAGTATGGTATTTCTTTTGATAATTTTAGAGAAATCGAAACATCAATGGAAAACAATAGCAAAATACTGACAGACTATATTTACTTACAAAAACAAGAAACTACAGAGAGTAATGGCTAAAAAATATTTATTACACAATGTAGCTGGGAAGAATAGTTTTATTATTCGTAATGAGTTTCAAAAGTTTTTGACTCGCTCAAAATTTATTGAAGATATATATGGAGACGATGAAACAGTAGTTGAGGAAATTAAGGATGACGGCGAAATTGTACAAAAACTTAAAATTGATTTATCTCTTAGCACAAATATAAAAGCTATTTGGAGAGTAAATTTAGAACAAGAAATTGATGGAATATCAACTAAAAATTATTTTAGAACTCCTGAAATTGCTCTGTTGATTCTTACTCATCAAGAAGGACATAGTACTTCCATATTACATGTGGTATTTATTGAGTTGAAGAAATCTTTACAAGATAGTAAAGAAGAAGGACGGACATATAAACAAAGTACATTAAAAAGTTGTGAAGAAAAGTTTACTGCTGCTATGAATAGAATGTATATGTTATTGTCATTAAATGAACATAATAATGACCCAAATTATAGTGTCAGTATAATATTAAATTTTAAAGGAGTGATTTGTTATATAAATGATAATACAACTAGAAATGACAATACTCAACTATATCCTATTCTGAGATTAACTGCTAGAAATAATATTATAGATTGTAAAACTATTTTTGGAGATAATGATAAGATGAAAGTAGCTTTTTACAATGATACAGATATTATTTCATTAGATAGATTACTTAATATTTGAGCAAATAAATATTGATTTCAACAAACTCAAAAACTCCCCTATCGCAAAACTTCTACAAAAATTAAACTTTAACATTCTCTAAATTCAGTTTCAGTCAATCTAAATTGATAAAAACTCTTATTTTTCCTTATTTTTGTAGTTATGAATAAAACGATAATGACTCTTTTCCTCCTTATATTTATAAGTTTAGGAATTTATACACAGGCAGTTGCTCAAATTTTGGTTTTTCCAACTCAAAACCACAAACAAATTAATTCAGAGCAATTAAAAAATAGCAAAACAGACAACTCTAATTCTGTTAGATTAAACAAAATTCAAAAAATAGATAGTATTGCAGTAGATACAATCGTTCTGACTTTGCCGTTTTTTGAAGATTTTTCTACTACACCTATTGGTGCGCCCGATACTACCAAATGGATAAAAGGAAGTGGTGTTTTTGTTAATAATGGAATTCCTCTCAATCCTCCTACAAAAAATGTAGCGACTTTTGACGGTGTGGCTGCCAATGGAAGACCTTACGACCAACTTTTTCCTACTCGCCAAGGTTTGGGAGATACACTTACTTCTCAACGAATAGATTTGACAGGAACAGATGCAGGCGATGGATTGTATTTTTCTTTTATGCTACAGGCTCGTGGAAATGGAGAAACGCCTGATACAACTGATTTTCTGAAAGTAGAGTTTTTGGATAATGAAGGGAATTGGGAGCAAAAGTGGGAAAAGCGAGGAGGCAGAATTGATACAAAAGGTTTCGAACATGTCATTTTGAAAATCCAAGAAGAAAAATTTTTGCACGATAGTTTGCAGTTTCGTTTTATGTCTTTCAATCGTCTTTCGGGAGCTTTTGATGTTTGGAATGTAGATTATATTTATTTCAATACAAGTAGAATCCCAACAGACACTGTTTTTCTTGATGTTGCGACAAGCAAAACACCTTCACATTTTATCAAACCTTATTCTGCTGTTCCTTATGAACATTTTTGGAATGATACTACTCAATTTTTGACGGATTCTATTTTTTCATCGGTTAATAATTTAGATGAAACTTTCAATGTCATTTCGTATTTGTGTGAAGTTAGAAATGAAGAAACTCAACAAATTTTGGGGTACTGGTATGGATTGGATTCCGATAATGCTTCTTCGTCTGATTTGGTAGAAGGATTTGAACGAAACAAAGAAATTGTAGCGATTCCGAATGCTAGTATTTTGCCACAAGGACAAGATTCTATGACAATTACACATCAGTTTCAAGTAAATACTAGAGAACCTGATGATAATTTTGGAGGAGTTTATACACGAGATAACGATACGATTAGTCAGACTTCTGTTTTCAAGGATTTTTATGCGTATGATGACGGAACAGCAGAATATGCAGCAGGAATTAATCAGCGTTTCGGACAACTTGCCTATCAATATTATATTTCGCAGCCTGATAAACTGACCCATATTGATATTTATTTTTCAAGAATTGGAGCAAGTGTAGAAAATCAGACCTTTAATCTAAAAGTTTGGCAAAAGATTGATTTATCAAAAACAGATATTGAAGATTCGGTTATGCTTACTCAGAATTCTATTTTGAAATATTCTGATGGAATAAATCAGTTTAGAAGAATTAAGCTTTCTCGTTCGCTTGATGTTTCAGATACGATTTATATTGGCATTCAGCAGTTGGGAGATAATATGTTGCCGATTGGTCTTGATGTTCAGACAGATTCGAAAAGTAAAATGTTTTTTAATGTTCGTAATTATTGGGAACAAAATGAGTTTGTTGATGGAAGTTTGATGTTGCGTCCTGTTTTTGCAAAAGATGATATTGTTACAGGAATTGATGATATAACCGAAGAAAATCAGTTTGAGATGTGGCAACAAAATTTGGTTTTATATCCAAATCCAGCACAAGACAAAATTCGTTTTACAACAAAAGTAGAAAATGTACAGATTATAGATTTGACAGGAAAAGTTTTGGAAGAGTATAAACTCAATCCGTATTCTTCTTTTGAAACAGACAAAGAAATTATTTTACCTTCCTTTATGAAAAATGGAATGTATTTGGTAAGATGTCAGTATAAAAACTTTATGACAGTTAAGAAATTGGTTATTCAGAAGTAATTTGAACTTGATTATCTTGATTTTCGTATAATTAAAAAAGAATTGAGATTAAAATTATAAAACTATGATTGATTACAAAAAATATATAACTATAAATCCAAATCAACGTTTTGGGAAGCCGTGCATTATCGGAACTCGTATTTCAGTATATGATGTTCTGAATTGGTTTGCAAATGGAATGAGTGAAGAAGAAATTATAGAGGATTTCCCAGAACTTTCTACTGCTCAAATTAGAGCTTGTTTGGCTTTTGCAGCAGATAAAAATCATAAAATCAGAATTGCTTCTTAGAAATTGAGTAAAGAAAATAATTTATTGAATAGCAAAGCGACACAAAATAGTGTCGCTTTTTTTTATTTATATGTTTTAACTTTTTTTAGTAAATAAAAAATAAAGATTTTCTAATACTCTGTTAATAATAATAATCAGTATATAATTCTGTATTTATTTATTTTTCAAAATATAATTCTGATTTTAAGTAGGGGTTGCAAACTCTTATTTTGTTATGATTTATTAGGATTTATTTTTTTTGATAGTATTACTTTTAACTTAAAATTATGAAATGTCAGAATTAAAATATTTTGTCTTGTTAATTAGCAGAATAAAATTTTGATTTTTATATTAAAATATGTTTTTTGTTTGGGTTGCACGTTTTTTAGTTAAAAGTGATTTTCAGAAATACAATTTTCAAACCTGTAACCTATACTGAAAGAAGCCGTTAGGTACAGTAACAACAACGAAAAATAAGGAAACAAAAAACGAAACTATTTTAGTTGTCTTTGTAATACATATTTAAAACTTATTTTATTACAAAATAATTATTCTTTAGTTACACCAAAATACAAATCACAATTAACTATGAACATCTCAAAATTAATCTTCGCAGTCGTTTTTACACTTACTTTTTCATTCAATTCTTTTGCTACTAATACATCAACAACAGATATAACAGACAAAGTAAAAAACGAATTTACAGCTACTTTTTCACCAAAGACAGATAATAAAGCAACAGCAAGCATCACAAATAATAAAGGAACTGTTGTCGTAACACTTACCAACGAACAGGGAAATATTTTACAGGAAAGAACAATTACATCGAAAAATATAAAATATACAATCAGTCTTGAAAATCTACCAAAAGGAACTTACTTTTTGCAAGTAATAGGAGAAGATAAGGCAACTTATGAAACCTATCAAGTAAAGTAAGTATCAATTACGAATTACGAATGTAAATTGCTGAATACAAGTAATTTATGTTTGAAGTAATTCATTTTAGTAAATTTCTTTTGCTAAGTAAGGTTCTATCTCTTCATAAATTCAGAAAAGCAGCTTCATTTGGAGTTGCTTTTTTTTGTCTATAATTTACTGTGCAAAACTGCGTTTATGAGTTGAATCCAAGTTTTTAGAACATCACTAAAAATTAAATCCTATGAAAACTACTTTATTTGTACTATTATTTTTCATTTGTCAAAGTATCAGTTTTTCTCAAACTCTAAACAAAGAAGAGGTTTTGAAAACAGATACTTTTTTTGTGTGGGAAGTTTTGGATTTGCAGCAAGTAGAAAATACAGGGTTTATGTATCAAGATTGTAATTTTATAAATCTACTTTTAGAAAGTGTACGGCTAGGAATTATACGACCTTATACAAATGATGATTTACAGATGAGGTTAGCTCAACAAGTCTTTGAATATAGAGTAAATAAAAATAACATTTTTAACAAGATAATTTTGAAAAGCAAAGTGAATTATCAAGTTGATGAAATTTTTTCTCACGAAGTAATTGCAATTAGTATTTATTCTGAAAAAGGACAGTTGATTTGTGCCTTTAGTTATCAAGAGTTAGTACAAAATTTACTGTCAGAAAACTCAGAAGCGATGATTTGTTTGGGAGATGGCTTGAAAATTCCTTTGATAGAAGTTTTTGAAAATCAATCTTTCAAGACAGAGTTTTTGAAAAAAGTAAAAATTAAGTAGGAAATACATTTTAACCACAGAGGTTGAAGAGGAAATACAAGAGAATGAATTTTTTTCCATTTCCCAATTCCCAATTTTTATTTCCTTAGGTAACTTGCCAGTTTTTGTTTGAATGCTTCTTTATTGAATGGTTTGGCGATGTAGTCGTTCATTCCTGCTGCAATACATTTTTCGGCTTCTCCTTTTAGTGCAGAGGCTGTCATGGCGATGATTGTTAGGTCTTTTGAAATGGTTTCTCTTATGATTTTTGTGGCTTGGTAGCCGTCCATTTCTGGCATGTGAACATCCATTAAGACCAAATTAAACTCTTCTTGTTGTAGTTTTTCGACAGCTTCTTTTCCATTGAAAGCTACATGAATATCATAATTCCAATTTTTGAGCATGGTTACTACTAAAAGCTGATTTATTTCGTTGTCTTCTGCAAGCAAAATCTTATTTGTAATTGGTTTGGGAGTTGCAATACTTGTACTATCTATATTATCTTTTTGAGCAAGGTTTTCAGAATTGATTGCATTGCGAAGAAAATCAGGAATTTGATTGGTTCTGTCTCGTTGTACAATGGGTTCACTTACTTCTGTATATTTTTTGTATCGAAGCTGGAAGGCAAATGTAGAGCCTTGTCCTACTTTACTTTTTGCATAAATTTCTCCTCCTTGAAGTTCTACTAATTGTTTACAGATGGCAAGTCCTAGTCCTGTTCCTCCATATTTGCGTGTTGTGTCGCTACTTGCTTGTGTAAACATCGTAAAAATATCATCTATTTTTTCTTCTGAAATTCCGATTCCTGTATCACTTACATAAAAATGAAGGGTTACAAAATTTTTGTCTTCATCTACTAAATTAGCACCAATTACAATTTCTCCTTTGTGTGTAAATTTTACAGCATTTCCCAAAAGATTGAGTAAAACTTGTCGTAAACGTACTTCATCACCCACAAAACGAGCAGGAATATCTCGGCTGATATTACTTTTTAGAGTTACTTTTTTGGTATCTGCTTTTACTTTTATGCTACTTATCAATCCTTCTACGATGGGATAAAAATCAATAGGGCTTTCCTCAAAAGAAATTTTTCCAGATTCAATTTTTGATAAATCCAAAATATCATTAATAATAACAAGTAAATGGTCAGCCGAAGATTTAATTGCATTTACGTACTTCAACTGAACATTATTGAGTGAAGTATCTAATAAAAGCTCTGACATTCCATAGACTCCATTCATAGGCGTTCGGATTTCGTGGCTCATATTTGCCAAAAACTGCTCTTTTGCCTTTGCTGATTGTTCGGCTTGTTCTTTTGCCAAAACTAAAGCTAAATTTTGCTGTTCGATTTGAGCAAGCATATCATCAAAACTTTCTGTCAGTGTTCCGATTTCGTCCCTTCTATCTCCTCTACTTATCCGTGTTGAATATACTTTTTCTTGTGCAATTTGTTTGGTTTGGGCTGTCAGTTCCAAAATAGGTTTCGACACAAGTCTTTGCAGGCGAATAGCAATAAAATAAGTCAGTAAAGAAACAGTCAGTAAAATAAGCCCTGTAATGAGTGCATAACGTTGAAGACGGTCATAAAAACGGTCAAGATTAGATAAAAGATAAACTGTAGGATAAGTTGGGGGGCGATTATCTATCGAAAGTCCTGTTGTATTATCACTATTAAAACTGGCTAATTCTACTTCTCTTCGATGATGAACTGACATTTGATTATTCAATAAATCAAATTCTAAATGAGGAGGCTCTTCATATTTAGGACTTTTGGGCATTCCCAAACGCTCGTATTTTGCAAAAGGTCTGCCGAGTGTATCATATACTTGTGCAGCCAAAATATTAGGGTCAGAAGCAAACAAATCTTTCAACTGATTCTCGGTAGCTGAAGGGTCTGCAAAACTAACCGAAATATAAGCATCCCTAGAGATAATTTGTGCTCTATCACGCAAACCAGTTTCTAATTCTGTTCTATAATCAATCAAATCATAAATAATAAATGCTGTAAAAGCAGTTATTAAGGCAATAATAGTCGCTATCATAATCGAACCGACTACTTTTGTCTTTATAGAAACATGATTGAGAAACTTAAACATAAACAACAATTACGGATTACGGATTAAAAATTACGATTATTTCTAATCTTAATTAAAAAGTTAAAGAGTACCATAAATTCAATTATAGAAATAAACTAGCTGCAATAGTTTTGCCTTAAAATCAAAAGTAAAACAAAATTAGATTTAATACTATACTAATTTAGATAAAACCTAACTTTGTGTCGATTGAAAGATTTTGACTTGATAAATCAAGTGGTTACATAACTAACATGCAGCCATTTGATTTATCAAATTAAACACTTCAAATTAATTTGTAACAGCACTCAATTCTTTAGAATAATAATAAAGCGTACTACAATTTTCTTTTCTCAATATTTTTTTAGCAGTAGTCATCAATTCTTCTTTTGTTACTTTTGCCATATCGTCGGCAATCGTATTTACCATATTTACATCTCCCAAAATAGCATAATAGGCAATATTCATAGCACGATTTAGTACTTCCACTTCTGAAAAAATATGTGAGGCTTCTGCTTGATTTTTTACTTTTGTAAGCTCATCATCAGAAATTCCATTTTCTAAAAAGTCATCAATAATGCTTTGAATGGCTTCTTCTCCTTGTTCTAGTGTGTAAGCAGGGTTTAGTTTTCCCGAAATAACAAGCAAACCTTCATCTACCGAACCCATAATATATGCACCAACAGAATTAAATATTTCTTTTTCTTTGATAAGTTCTTGATACAAACGAGCCGATTTATCTCTTCCCAAAACATCACTTACAAGGTCAGTTGCATAATAATCAGCAGCTTTTCGATTTCCCATTCGGTAGGCTTTATAAATGGCATTTAGAGGAACTTTTGCTTCTACTTTTTTGTGTCTTGCTTCGGTTTGTGGTGGTTCTTTTTCAAGGTTACGCATTGGTCGGTTTCCTTTTGGAATATCTCCAAACCACTTTTTTGCCATTTTCTCCACGTCGTCTTTTTCTACATTTCCTGCTACTACCAAAACGGCATTATCTGGTCTGTAATGTTTGAAGAAAAAAGCCTTTACTTCTTCTAAGGTTGCATCTTCAATATGACTAATTTCTTTGCCTATTGTAGCCCAATTATAAGAGTGTTTTTGATAAACTAAAGGACGTAAATGCAGCCAAATATCGCCATAAGGCTGATTCAAATAACGCTGTTTGAACTCTTCAATAACTACTTTTCTCTGAACTTCCAACGAATTGTCATTAATAGAAAGCGACAACATTCTATCAGCTTCTAACCACAAGGCAGTCTCAACATTTGGCGCAGGAACAATAGTGTAATAATTCGTTACATCAGGCGAAGTATAAGCATTATTCGAACCTCCAACTTGCTGTACAATCGTATCAAAATTGGGAATATTTGCAGAGCCACTAAACATTAAATGTTCGAATAAATGTGCAAAACCTGTACGATTAGGTGATTCATCTCTAGAACCAACATCGTACATAATATTTACCGTAGCAATCGAAACTGTTTTGTCTTGGTGAACAAAAACACGTAAGCCATTATCAAGTGTGAAATGTGAAAAGTCTATCATATAGTTAGTGATGAATGATTAGTTTTTAGTGATTAATTGTATTGAGGTCTAATTAGGCTCGTGTTTTAAAAATTTCTCAAAATCGTTTTGTAGCTCATCTGTCATGAAGTTTTTAAATTCTATGTTTTCATCAACTTCTTTCAAAATTTCTATCAACGAATTGATTTTTCCTTCATTGGTAAACATTTTATTGACAATAATAATAGGAGTTCCTTTTACTAAACAAGCACCCGAACGAAAATTACCTTTTTCATAACGAACTTTATAACCTCCCAACTCAAAAATATTTTCTAATTTATCTAATGTTTCCTTTGTGTATCGCATAAAATTTTATTAAGTATAACAGACTTCCTAGTCTGTTTAGAAGTGTGCATTTTGTTCTGAAACAGACTGGGAAGTCTGTTATACATATTCAAAATACAAAAAAATATTGTTCAAAAACAAGTCAGAAATAAGTGATGAGCTTATCGTTTATTAAATCTGATAACTTTACTTTGTAGAAATGGTTAGAATTGTATCAAAAATTAACCATAAACCTTTCCTTTTTCGCTCTGAAGAGTGAGCCATATTATGAAAAACACTTTTTTAACTTCATTTTTAATCCTTTCTCTTCTTACCATCACTTTCATGTTTTCAAACTGTGCTTCCAAAAAATATGAAAATGTAGCTTATTTAGATAAAGCTGTTTCGGAAAAAACAGTCAAAGAGCCTTTACCAACATTAAATATTTTTTCGCCTAAAAAACTCAAAAAGAATCTCAAAAAATTTAATTCAAAAAATGAAAAATTACCTGTTTTGGTTTTTGTACATGGTGGAAATTGGAATAGTGGAGATAAAGAAACTTATAATTTTTTTGGTAGAAATTTCGCCAAAAAAGGAATTGTAACTGTTGTAGTTGGTTATACATTAAGCCCAAAGGCAAACTATGACGATATGGCAAAACAAATTGCAGCAGCTATAAATTGGACAAAAGAAAACATTGCAGAATACAATGGAAACCCAGATAAAATCTTTCTGACAGGACATTCAGCAGGAGGGCATTTGATTGCTCTTTCTACCATGAATCCAAAATATGAAGTAAAAGATAATACTATTTCGGGGCTGATTTTGAATGATGCAGCAGGATTAGATATGTACAATTATCTCCAAAAAGACCCACCAACAAGCAATAGTAACTACGATACAACTTGGACAAAAGACCCAGAAACATGGAAAAAAGCATCGCCCATTTATTATATTGATGAACAAACGTCACCGATTATGCTTTATTTGGGAAAGAAAACCTACGAATCTATCAAAGTTTCAAATAGAGATTTTGTAGATTCTTTGCATCAATTTCAGCCGAATGTAGAACCGATTTTACTTAATAAATCGCACATTCCGATGATGGTTCAATATTTCTTTCCTTGGAATAATCGTTATGATGAAATAATTAAATTTATAAAGGAGAATTAGAATAAAAAATATTTCTATTCAAAATGAAAGAAGAATTATATAATCACTTCAATAAATTTATTAGTGTAGATAAAAAAGAAATGCCTAAAATCCTTTCTTATTTTGAATATAAAACCCTAAAAAAGAAAGAAATTTTATTGGAAATTGGTGAAAAATGTACTTCAAATTATTTTATTGCTAAAGGTTGTATTCACATGTTTTTTGTGAACGAAAAAGGTACAGAACAAACTATTCAGTTTGCTATCGAAAACTGGTGGCTTACTGATTATTTGGCTTTTGAGCAGCAAAGCACTACTGATTTTTGTATTCAAGCCGTCGAAAATGCTGAAGTATTGGCTATTGATTATCAAAATCAACAAGAATTATTTGTAGCTTTTCCCAAACTAGAAACTTATTTTCGAATGGTTTATCAAAAATCTTATGGTGCTTCTTTAATGAGAGTAAAATACATGTTTGATTATTCAAAAGAAGAAATTTTCTTTGAATTTAGAAGGCAGTTTCCTGATTTTGTAAAACGAGTGCCACAGTATTTATTGGCTACTTATCTAGGCTTAACACCCGAATATTTGAGTCAGTTGAGAAATAAAAGGACATAGAAAGAGAATACAGAAATAGCAATTATTTTTCTTAAACCAGTTTAAGTTTTTTGTAAGAGAAAGCAAGTAGCTTTGTGAAAAATCTCAATTACATTAAATTATTAAACAATGAAATTACTCACTATTTTATTTGCAACTTTTATTTTATTTAGTTGTACTTCTAAAAATACTCAAAAAAATAATTTTACCCAAGCAGAATTAGATTCTATAAGATTGGATTCTTTGGCAAGTTGTAGTCCAAATGCTAAAAACAAGAATACTCAAAATGAATCTTCTTCATTAGATGAAAGTTCTAAAAATTCATTAGCTCAAAATCTAAAATCATTAAATCCTGACTTGCCTATTATTGGTTTGTTGATGTACGATGATGTTTTGACTACTGAACTGACTGCACCAATGGACGTTTTTACAAAACAAAGTGAAGATGGAAAACAGCTTTTTAATGTCATTACCATTGCTGAAAAATATGAAGTCATTACAAGTGAAGAAGGACTGAAAATATTTCCTGATTATATTTTAGAGAATGCTCCAAAATTAGATATTCTGATCGTGCCAAGTGCTTATGATATGAGTTTGCAAGTCAAGAATAAAAATTTGGTAGAATTTATAAAAAATCAAAATCAAAATACAGATTATACAGTCAGTAACTGTGCTGGTGCGACTTTGATTGGAGAATCAGGAATAGCAGACGGCAAAAAAATTGTTACTTGGATTGGTGGAGGTAAAGATTTACAGAAAAATTATCCTAATCTGAAAGTACAAGATGATGGAAAAGTGAGTTACATAGAAGACGGAAAATTTTTGTCTTCAAATGGAAATTTGGCTTCTTATATTTCTTCTTTAGAACTTTTGGAGAAACTAAGCAGCAAAGAACATAGAAAATTTGTAGAATCGTATCTTTATTTGGATAGACTTCAAGATTGGAAAAAATAATTTCAAAACCCTAAGGGACTATGAAGACCCTTAGGGTTTAAATGCTTACTTCAAAATAATTTCCACCAATTTATCATAATTATTCTCAATAGAAAGTTTCTTTGCCTTCGACAAATCTACCTTTTCAGATTCATAATTTGGAATGGCTTTTTGTATAATTTCTGAGAATTTTTGTGGGTGGGCTGTTTCTAAAAACAAACCAATTTCATTTTCTTTCAAGCTATTATGCAAAGCTAATTTTCCGACTGCGCCATGTGGGTCTAAAAGGTAATTATTTTTCTCAAAACAATCCGAAATCTCTTTTATAGTAGAGTTATCATCAACCGTAAAAGCTGAAATATCTTTTTTAGTGGCTTCTAAATCGCCTTTGTATAAATATTCTATTCGTTCAAAATTACTTGGATTGCCTACGTCCATTGCATTTGAATAGGTTAAAACTGATGACTTTTGTTCATACTTTCCTGTTTGGAGATAATTATAAAATGTATCGTTTACGTTGTGTGCAGCTATAAAACGCTCAATCGGCAAACCTATTTTTTTTGCGATTAGTCCTGCCGAAATATTTCCTAAATTTCCAGAAGGAACAGAAACAACTAGCTTTTTATCTCCTAAATTATCTTGTTTTTTTAATTGTTTGTACGCCAAAAAGTAATACAACATTTGAGGCAAAAGACGAGCTACATTGATAGAATTTGCACTACTTAGCGTTACTTTTTCTCTCAATTCTGTATCATTAAAGGCTTCTTTTACCAATTTTTGGCAATCATCAAAAGTTCCTTCTACTTCTATGGCTTGAATATTTTTGCCTAAAGTAGTCATTTGAAATTCTTGATACGGACTTACTTTTCCTTTTGGAAACAAAATCTTTACATCAATTCCTTTTACATCAAAAAAACCATTTGCGACTGCGCTTCCTGTATCGCCAGAAGTAGCAACTAGAATAATTACATTCTGATTATTAGTAGTATCTTCTCTATCATTTTTACTATAAAAATGCGACAAACACCTAGACATAAAACGTGCGCCAACATCTTTAAAAGCCTGTGTATTGCCGTGATAAAGCTCTAACGAAAAAATGTTATTTTCTACCTTCACAACAGGAATAGGAAAATTGAGAGTTTCTGCAATGACTTGTTTTAACTGCTCATCATTTAAAGAATCTTTTACAAAAGGCTTCAAAACCTCAAATGCAATTTGATGGTCTTCTAAATTTTCGATATTCTCAAAAAAAGAAGTCGGTAAAGAAGGAATAGTTTCAGGAAAATAAAGACCACTATTTTTTGTAAGTCCATTGATGACAGCTTCTTTGAAAGAAACTTTTTCCTCATTGTTTGTTCCGTTTTTTCTTGTGCTAAGGTAATTCACTAGATTTGCGTTTTAGAGATGATATACTTTTTGACAAATTTACTATGAAAAATTGTTTTTTAATCATAAATCGAAAAAAATGGGCTACACAAAAGAGATAAACTGCTACAAAAAACAAGAGTTTTTGGATTTTAATGCTCTTGATTTGATTGAATTATTGCAATCAACTTCTTGGATAATTCAACTATTTCTTATAGATAAAGGAAATGATTTTGATTGGATTAGCTTAGAAGATAATCAAGAAGGCAGAGAAGAATACACAAATATTTTAAGATATAAAATCGAACATAACGAATATATAGGTTTTTCAATCTTCAATAAACAGATAGAAAAAGGTGTAACTATTAATATGGATAACAATTCAATTTGTTTTGATTTAGATATTGGAAGAGAGGAAAATGAATCTGAATGGTTTGAATGGTATCATCAAAATCTAATTGCTCCAATAGAAAAACAAAAATCAGTTTTCTCTAAAATAGAATGGGAAACTGGTTATGAACGTAAAGTATTGAAAACCTTTGAAATTTGAGGAGTTGGGATGCTTGGGCAGTCTGATAAATTGAATATAGAAAACAACTATTTTTTTTGCAAAACTTCTATAACCAAAAAGTATTTATTTTATTCTCCTTCTTTCAAAACACAAAATTGTAATCCTGTTTTTGAGTCAATAATTCTTTTTATTATTTTGTTTTCTAATGATTTAGATAGAAAAACATTTTTTTCTGCAATTAGATAACGAATTTTATGTTTATTTATAAAATCTACTTTAGACTTTTCCATTGAGACAAAAGTATTGTTTTGTTTCTGTTTTTGAACAAAATTCATAAAAATAGAATTTTCTATAAATGATTGAACAAGATAATTCCCTTTCTCTATACTAATATCTCCCCAAGATAAATTAAAAAAATCAACTGTATTTTTCAATTCAGCTAATAGAGTAGCTGCATTTATCATGTTAGCGTGAGTGTATGCACCAGATGACATTTTACAGTCCTCTTCAAATTTTTTTCTTTCCAATAAAAATACACCAATGGTAGGGTCATTGATAGATTGGTAATCAAGGTTTTGATGTATTTCATTTAAAAAATCAATAGAATGAGTAAGTGTAGGTGTGTGGGTAGCCAGTTGTATATTTCTAAATGTTCTAAAAAAAAGCCAACTTGTTGTTAGTAAAATAATAAGAGAAAAACCAATCCAAATTTTATTGTAATTTTTTCTTTGTTCTAAAATATAAATAGCACCTACAAAACATCCAAACGTAAATACAATCTTACTCAATGGGTATGCAATTCCATTATAAAACTGCTTCCAGTTAAAATCATCCACTAAACTACCAAAAAGAATTCCACAGAGACATAATAGTAAAAAAAAGTATAAGTTAATATCTATTTTTTTTCTGAAATAATAAAATAAAACTATAAAAAAGATGCTAAAAGGAAAATACAGTAAAGGTTGTTGTGTAACGAATACACCTATTGTTTTGAGAGAATACATAATTCCTATTCGTGCTGAAAAATCATCTTTACTTAGTGCAATATCTAAATTAGGTTTATTTAGGACACTTAAACCGATAATAATGAGAGGAACGATACAACAGAGAAAAAGAGTAGCTTTAGGAAGAAAATTAATTTTATTTTTAATGAATAGATAAGCAAAACAAAAAATAAAAATAGCAGAAAAAGTAGCAGGAGCAATAACTGTATAACTTAAAGCAAAATAAAGCAAAAAACAAAAAGCAATTTGAATTCTTTTCTTCAAAAAAAGAAGAATACTAGATAATAAAACTAATTCAACAATAGCAATCTTATGACGCAAAAATGCAACAGCTTCATTACCATATATAAAATGATAAATAGAATAGCTAGATAGAGTTTGGTCTAAACTCAATAAGAACTGACTGTAAATAGAAGATGAAAAAAGAAAAGGAAGAATTAATAAATAATGATAGTACTTTAGTTTTCCTATAAAATGTTCTGCCAAGGCGCAATATCCACAATAAATTAAGGTTAGAAATAGTGTATGAATACTTATCTTGAATGAAAAGCTAGAAGCAGAATTGAATAAAAAAGAGTGTAAAGAACCAAGCCACAACTCAAAATAATGGTAAATAGCCGAACCATTGTAGCTAGAATCTAACAAATTAGCTGCTGTATTTAGGTTTTCTTCTCCTGTAACTAATAAATAATCTGATATACGAGTATAAAATAAATAAGTAGAATCATTTCCTCCTCCTATCAAAAAATCATAATCTAAATTTATGAAACTAATACAACGTACTATGACAAGTAAATTAAAAGAAGCAAAAATATAGAGTAGTTCTTTCAGAGAGAGGTTTTGAAAATTTAGGAAGGAAGGTCTTTTAGTTTGTACTAAATCTGAATAATTTTTTAGATAATAAATCAAAAAAATAATAATAGGAAGAGCAGCCAAGCTATATGAAATACCTTTTGTAATTATGAGTGAGAAGACAATAACACTACTTATTACCCCTGTCAGTGTTTTACTCAAAATATCTATTGAGCCACTTTTAGAAGAGATACGAAGCGACAATACCCAAAAAATAAAATGACCTATAAAATAATTTAGAGTGATAAATACTAGACTATATAAATAGTAGTAAAAAATATGTGAAGTAGGAATCATTTAGTGTTTAATTAATATCTGTTCAAATAATTACGAATATCCATTCCCCAGTTGAGTTTTTCACGAAGGGTTTTTAGGAAGCTATCGCCATCTAAGCGAATCATTTTGCAGGTATAATTACATTTTCGGACAGCTAACTGAACATTACTATCTACTTTACGAGAACGAGAATCCAAAGAAACCAAAAAGTTTTTGCTGCGTCCTTCTATTTCAAAAGCAATTACACTTTCTGTCGGAACAATCAAAGGACGTACATTCAAATTATGAGGACTAACAGGAGCAATTACAAAATTATTTGATTGAGGAACAACCACAGGTCCTCCAACACTTAATGAATAACCTGTCGAACCTGTCGGAGTAGCGACAATCAAACCATCAGCCCAATATGAATTCAAATACTCTCCATCAATATAGGTATGAACAACAATCATAGAAGAAGAGTCTCGCTTCATAATTGCAAATTCGTTAAGCGCAATATTGACACCTTTAAACAAATCTCTATCGGCTTCTAACTCTAACAAAATACGTTCATCTAAGGTATAATGACCAGCCATAAGACTTTCTAATGCGCTATGAATTTGTTCTTTTGAAGTCGTAGCCAAAAAACCCAAACGACCTGTATTTATTCCCAAAATAGGAACGTTTTGATGTTGAACAATCGTGGCAGCTTCCAAAAAAGTACCATCTCCACCCACACTAAGCATCAAATCTACACCAGAAAGATGATGAGGGGCTGAAAAAGTGCCGACAATATTCGGACGAAAATTAATAGAATGAAGTAATCTATCAAAGTCTTTTGAAATGACAATTTCTACTCCATAATTCTCTAATTCTGTAAAAATTTGTTTTACAAAAAAAAGTTTACTCTCTGCTATGTCTTTACTGTGTATGGCTACTTTTTTCAAAATAAAAGGTTCAAGATAAAAAATGAATTATTGCGTATTTTGTTGGTTATTTTTTTAAAAATGACCAAAAACAACTAATACTACTAAATTACTATAAAAAAATGATTAATTGTTAATTGGGTAGAGTTCTTTTTATAAGAATGAATTTTTACAATAATTTGCTTGTTGTAGTGTGCTATAAAATAGGCTCTTATCTAAGTTGGACTGGTAATAAATATTATGCAATATTACCAAATTTTATTTTGTGCAGCTATCGTTTTTTCTATAAATTTGGATTTGCAAATCCAATTCTATGGGCAAATAATACTGCCTTTAAAACTATGGTAATACCAAAATAAATATTAAAATTTAGCAGTTCCCAATGTTAAATTAAATTAGCAAAAAATGACTAAATTATAGCTTTGAGATTGAAACCGTGTTATATTGGGAATTGCTGATTAAAATTCACTAAAATTTTTACTAGTGTAAGATCTCATTTTGTACCTACCTATTTAGTCAAAATATACTGACAAAAAGAACGTCCAAATAAAAGGATTGGTACAATGTAAAGACATCAACAAACACACATTTGAAAAATTTCAAAGAAAGCAAAAAAAACCTCAAAATATAGTTATTATGAGGCTTTCTTTATTTCAAATTGTGTCGTCCTAATATAGTGTTACACAACTAATTTTATTATGGAACGTAAATATGTTAAACGTACACAGAAAGACTACACCATGCAATTCAAACTTCAAGTAGTTAAGGAAATTGAACAAGGTCTTTTTACAGTCACTCAAGCCCAACGGAATTATGGTATTCAGAGCCGAAAAACAGTTGTGAATTGGCTTGATAAATATGGTAATTTTGATCATTCTTATAAAGTAATTCGTCCTATGAAAACAGCAGAACAACGTTTAATAGAACAAGAACAGGAAATTCGTCATCTAAAAAAGCAAAATGCTACTTTACAAGAAGAGCTATCTACTTTAGATAAAAAGGCTATTTTGTTTGATATGATGATTGATTTAGCAGAAAAGGAATATAAAATTCAGATACGAAAAAACTCCAAACCCAAGTAATTAGTTCATTTAGTGAACAGCATGCAACAAGTATAAGTAAAACCTGTAAATTGCTTGGGATAACTAGACGGGTGTATTATTACTCTTTATTGCGAACGAAAAAATGTAAAGAGTTGGCTCAAAAAGTAGTTGATTTAGTAAAAAAGGTTAGAGCGCAAATGCCAAGAGTTGGTACTCGTAAACTCTATCATATTTTAGAAGCTCCTTTGAAAGCCTTGAAAGTGGGACGAGATAAACTATTTTTTATTTTAAAAGCTAACCATCTTCTTATTTTACCTAAACGGAGGTATCATGTTACTACAAACTCACTTCATCGTTTCAAAAAGCATAGAAATTTGATAGCAAATTTGAAAATTGAACGAGCAGAGCAAGTTTGGGTAAGTGATATTACTTATGTTGGAACAAGGGAGAATCCGATGTATTTAGCATTGGTTACAGATGCGTATTCAAAAAAAATAGTGGGTTATGATGTTTCTAATAGTTTAGAAACAGTTGGTTGTTCAAATGCTTTGAAAATGGCATTGAAAAACAGAAACTATCCTTTACGAGAACTAATTCATCATTCAGATAGAGGGGTTCAATATTGTAGTGATGAATATCAAACTATTTTAATTAAAAACCGTGTTCGTTGTAGTATGACAGAATGCTATGACCCATACGAAAATGCTGTTGCAGAACGTGTGAATGGAATTTTAAAACAAGAGTTTTTATTGGACTCACAAATAACTTATTTGAAGTTTTTACAAAAAGTGGTAAAACAAAGTGTGGAAATTTATAATACAGAAAGACCTCATTGGTCGCTCTACATGCAAACACCACAACAAACACATCAAGAGGAAAACATTCGAATAAGAACGTATAAAAAAGAAAAATCAGACAATCTAAAGACTGCCTGATCTATATTTAATTTATCTAAAAACCTGTAACACTATTTCAGGACTAGACAAGCTAACCATCTTCTTATTTTACCCAAACGGAGGTATCACATTACTACGGATTCATTTCATCGTTTCAAAAAGCATAGAAATTTGATAGCAAATTTAAAAATTGAACGAGCAGAGCAAGTTTGGGTAAGTGATATTACTTATGTTGGAACAAGAGAGAATCCGATGTATTTAGCATTGGTTACAGATGCGTATTCAAAAAAAATAGTGGGTTATGATGTTTCTAATAGCTTAGAGACAATTGGTTGTTCAAATGCTTTGAAAATGGCATTGAAAAACAGAAACTATCCTTTACGAGAACTAACTCATCATTCAGACAGAGGAGTTCAATATTGTAGTGATGAATATCAAACTATTTTAACTAAAAACCATATTCGTTGTAGTATGACAGAATGCTATGATCCGTATGAAAATGCCGTTGCAGAACGTGTAAATGGAATTTTAAAACAAGAGTTTTTATTGGACTCACAAATAACTTATTTGAAGTTTTTGCAAAAAGTGGTAAAAGAAAGTGTGGAAATTTATAACACAGAAAGACCTCATTGGTCACTCTACATGCAAACACCACAACAAACCCATAAAGAGGAAAATATTCAAATAAGAACCTATAAAAAAGAAAAATCAGACAATCTAAAGACTGCCTGATATATATTTAATTTATCTAAAAAACTGTAACACTATTTCAGGACTAGACAAATTACTTTCAAAAATTATTTATAAGATTTTACAAAATCATAGGCATTCTTGATATCTGGAGTTAAAGCTCTGTCCACTTCCATAAAAGGAACTTTTTCTCTAAAAGCTTTCCAAAATTTTTGAGTTGTAGGTGAGAGTTTTAAGTCAGGATTTTTTTGCAAACGTAAATCAATAGCTTGAGCAGCATGCATGAGTTCTATTGCAAGAATATAATACATATTATCTACTGACTGACGTACTCTGTGTACTACTCTTGGTGCATTAGTAGCTACATCTTCAATATTTCCTGCAACAGCATACGTATTGAAAGATACTGGCAAGGCCAATTCTTGGTTTTGACTATTAAGTGAAACAAAAACTTTTTGGATAGCTCCATAAGCATGAACTGTTTTGTCAGTTCCCAAAAATCTACTTAAATGAGTAAAATGTGGATCAGCTAGTTTGATGGTACGTTGTGTTGAGGCAGCAGAAACATGTGCAATGGCAATACTAGCCTTTTCAAAAGAAATAACCCAAGGTAAAGGCGAAAAGTTTGCTGAAGGAATTACTGCCCCCTTTAGATCTTTTTCACTGGCATAATGCGAAAATTCTTCGTAATTTTTTGAAGGAGCATCAACATCTAATGCAATTCCAGGGTTATCATCTGAAGAGTTAAGCTGTATTGCAAACATTTGAACAAGTTCTTGTTTTGCTTCTTCTAAAGAACCCAATGTATAAGCACTTGTACGATAACTAAGAGGGTCTTGCAAAGCACGTTCGTCTGACTCATCCCATAAGTAACTTCCTTGCAATATTGTTCTGAAATCCATTGCCATGTTATTTACCATCTTAAAAGGTCTAATAGTATTATTATGCTCCAGAAAAGGTTCTATATTACCATTAAATCCCTCTAAACTTAAAGCAAAAATAAGCTTGGATACTTCAATTGACTGTGATAATTCGTTAATAGCAAGCGCACCCAATGCAGCTGAATAGGTATTTGAACTAAAAATAGACAAAGCATCTTTTCCAAAAGGGATTAGTTTTTCTATTCCATTTTGTTTTAATGCTTCGCTTGCTAATATCTTTTCTCCATTGTAATAGACATAACCTTCACCAATCATTGCTTGAGCAATATGTGCATTAATGGTTATATCAGCTTCACCTAAAGAGCCTTGAGATGGAATAACAGGAATGATATTTTTATTTAAAAAATCGCAAAATAAATTAACAGTTCTAGGTTGCACACCTGTAGAACCAAACAAAATAGCATTCAATCTTATAACTAACATTGCTCTTACTGTTTCTTCTGGAATAGGAGTGCCTGCTCCTGCTGAGTGTGCCCGAATCAATCCATTATTAAACTTTTGAGAAGCTTCAATTACTTCTTTGGTAAGGTTGCCTTGAGCGTCAAGCATTTTTTTGTCTTTGTTTTGCCCTACACCAACTGTAAGCCCATAAATTTTATGACCTTTTCTTGCTGCTAACATCAAAAACTCTTGAGCTCTTTCTACTTTTTCTTGAGCAGCAGGACTAACTTCCACCTTTACTTCATTTTTAGCAACTTGTAATACTTGTTTAGGTGTAAGACTTTTTCCATCAAGTACCAATGTGTTTTGTCCAATACTCAATGATATTTGAACAAAAATAAATAACAAAAAAAAGGTTGTAGATCTAATTACTTTCATCGTTTTGGCTTGTTTAAGTTTACAAAATTTATTTAAAGGTTTACAGAAAATAGTGTCTTAATATAGATTTTTTTAATTCAAAAATTGATATTCAGTTTATGATTGTAGTACAGCAGTTTCTTTCTTACCAGCATGTTTTTTATCCAGTTCTAATAAATAAGGAGCTGCCCAAGGAGCATACAATTTTTTGGTGTGTTGTGGTAAATCTTTCCATCCTGTGATATGAGTACGACATTCAACTGCTCCACACTTACATTCATACGGAAAGTGGTCAATCTGATAGTTTCTCATGGCATAGTCTAGAGTAAGTTCTTCTCCTTTTGCTATTTGTTTAATAGCAATAATGTCATGCGCTCCTGTTTTATTTAGACGGATACCACAATTGGATGCACACGAATGATTTATTTTATGAATAATCCCTTCATGAATTGCCCATGTGTTTTCTCCCATCTGAGAGGCATGAGAGTGGTTACCCCCCAATAATTTGGCAATTTTGCCTATCATTACTATCTCGCCTTTTTCAAAAGATTTAGTGGTTATCATGCCTTCACCTTTGCTTTTTGTAACACCTAACATATATCCTTCTTCTTCTTCTTGGGTATTCAAAGGAACTTTACCACCATTTAACAAAAATAAAAAGTACTCATAACGTTCACCTAAAAAGTGTTCAGCTTTTTGAAGCATGTCTTCTGTAGTAAGTTCACAGGGATATAAACTGGATAGATCTGATTTCTTGAATAAGGGAAACACCATAGTTATTGCCAACACATAAAATAAATCATGATCCATTTTATAGCTTTGACGTTGTGTACGAGTCCAATCTGTCATAATAGACTTTTTGTGCTTCTTCAGCAGCATCCAATGGGGAACAAAACATTGCCACAAACGATTGCTTATACTTTCTATTTCATCATAAGGAGTTTCTGGAAAATATCCTACTAATAGCTCAACTAACGGATTAAATTTTAGAACGTTATCTAGAGTATAATCATTTAGTATGTCTGGGTAACCAAATTTGGCTACCAAACGATAAATTGCTGTTCCAAGATCTCTGAGTACCTGTAAAGCACGCATAGAAACTGGTTGGTTTTTTAATTCAAGAGTTGAATCTAGGTCAGTTAGAAATACCTCGTTAGTAGTAAAATTGTATTCAAAATTACTCCATTCAGATGAATAGCGATATAAACCAGCCTTTGAAAAATCATGTACTAATTTGCCTATTTGGCGAGAAAGTAGGTTGATAGTTTGTAATCGGGTAGTTTCTAATTCGGGCAATCCGTTTATCCCTAAAGAAACTCGCAATTTATCATAAAACGCATCAGCTTCTGCATCTTTTCCTCTGTGTACGGCTGCTCCATATTGAATAGAAGATAAACGCATGGTAGCTGCTTCTGGTGATAAATTTATTACTACTCCCATAGGTTTACCATCAAACTGATACTTATCTTCATATTTTACAACCATTAATGGTATCATAGAAGGTACACCATTTTTCAACAATATACAAGCACTGTTATACTCTAACAAAGCTCTTTCGTGTAAAATACCTCCAATAGGACTTGCTGAACTATAAGCAATCATGTATTCACCTTGTTGGTTGAAGCCAATATGAGGAAAAGTAAGCATGCTTTCTAAAGTATCAGTAGTAGGAGGTGTAGGTTTTTCACTGTTTAGATTAGCTAGTACTCCCGAATGAATTTTGCCTTGTGATTGAGGATTCCAAAACCCTACTCCTTTAATTTTGGCAGCTTTTAATGGTTGATTAGGTATCAAATCTGTATTAGCTTCTTGCGTCAATACATACCATGCTCCTCGCCCAGGTTGCTCAAAAGGTGGAGTTTCATTCCATCCAATAAAGCCTAATATTTGTTGTAGCTCTTTATCTGAAAGGTCAATATCATCAAATTGATGTGTAATTGTAAAGTTAATTTTAAAATCCATAATAAATATGTAGTTAAGTGAATTTTTGAGAGCACGTTTATTATATAAAAAGGTTAGGTACATTTGCTTCCCTTTCTACTTTTAGTTCTATTGGCATTGCTAATTTAATGTCATGGGCTTCGAACTGCTTTAATATTTCCATATTTGCTTGAGTCTTACCCAAACTATACTTATCGAATTCTTTGCCTACAGTTTCTATATCTGCTGGACTCCAAACCTTTACTGCATACCAATAGTCAATATCATGTGAATAAGTACCTATGCTATAAGTAGTCCAGGTGGTATCTTCCAGTACATCAAATTTTGTGGGGATTTCTTTTAGTAAACTCATGGCTTTTTCTAATTGTGCATGAGTGGTATCATATCTCAAACGAATAGAAGAGTTGATAAAATAACGTCCACGAGCATCCATGTTTTTTACTGAACTATCAGTAAATGTCTTGTTAGGAATAGTAATTCGCTCCCCCCAAAAATTGGTAATAACAGAAGAGCGTAATCCTATTTCATCTACCCAGCCATCAATGTCTCCCACTATAATTCGTTCACCTACCTTGAATGGACGTTGTATAAAAATAGTAATTCCTCCAAATATATTGGCAATGACATCTTGTGCTGCTAAAGCAAAGGCAAGCCCTCCAATTCCCAAACCTGTTAGGATAGCTCCCACATTGTATCCAGCATTACTTAAGCCTATTACTATGGCTAAAATCCAAGTAAGTAGTTTAACTATGATACTAAGAATCGGTAATATTTGTTCATCAAGTCCTTCTTTCTTATTAAATAAGGGAATCAAATAACTATGATGTAATGCATTATAGAGTCTTACAATCATCCAAGCTATTACTAGCGTCAAACTGACATGGTATAAACTATTAATAACATTTATTATAGGAAGGGGTAAAGTCAATATTTTGATACTGGTATTCAAGCCAGTCATAAAGAGAACAACAAACAAAGGTTTGGATATACTGCTGGCTATTAGATTTTTATGCTCTGATTCTAAATTTTTTATTAGTTTGGAAACCCATTTACGAGTAATCCATGAGATAATGAATGCTCCTACAATAGTTAAAATAATTAACAAAGAGGTAGTGACCCATTTTGCAAGTGTGTTATTGAGTATAACTTGTTGAAAAAAGTCATTTTCAAGAATTTTAAACATTATTTTTTGATTGATTTAGGTGGTAAGTAACTTATCTATAAAGTTGAAGTAGATAAAGGTAGTTTTAATTTCCTTTATCCATAGAAACAAATTTGATTAATATTAAACTTTATTTTTCGAAAATGTCGTAAGTGGGAGGATATGTAGGTTAAAAGGATAAAAAACGAGGTTAAGTTTTTTTAAGTGGTTAATGATTTTGGTTTTTTGACAATTTTTGCACCTTATTGATCTTTTCGAATTTTGAATATTGGTGGTCGTCGGTGGAGACACCCTAGCCGTAAGGTTATTGAGAAATTTTGATTTTTACTCCGTTAGGAGTTGTATGTTGGTAGTAAAATATGAAAAATTAGATTCATTTACTCCGTAGGAGTTTGATATTGGTAGCATTTTTTGTGTTGAACATCTTAGAATACTACCAATATGTAGTTCCTAATGGAACAGAATACATTTTTTTTACGCCTTTTTTCTACCAATATAAAGTTCCTAACGGAACACCTGAAGTGTAACGAAAGCAGCGAAGCTAAAAAATCAAATAAATTTTTAACCTTACGGCTATGGTGGAGACACCAACAACATAGTGCAAACATTGTCAGAGAACCATGATTTTTTTTCAAACAACAAAAGTCTTAAAAATCATTAAACCACCAAATTACTACAAAAAAATGACTAATTGTTAATTGAAAAGCTAGAAGTAAATAGGGCAAACGCACGAAATTTTATTTTTTAAGAATTAGTTCAAGCGAGGACGCTTAAACCAGTTTTTGTCTAAATTCAAGCGTCCTCGCTTGAGTTTTAAAACTAAAAAAATAGGTCAAAAAGAGTGTAAAATCACACATTTTATTTTCGTGCATTTGCCCTAAGAAGTAAATAAAAACTTTGTTTTTTATAAAAAAGGCATTTAAAAATTAATTTGCCCAAAATGCCGTTGTTGGTATTTTAGCGAAGCGACACCAACAACCAAATAGATTTAAAAATTAATTTGGTTTTTTGATTTTAGCTCCTAATTTTAGTCCTTTCAATACTTCAATATTTATTCCATCTGAAAGTCCTAAGGTAAGATAACGTTTTTCGAAAGTATTATCTCCAGTTTGTATTTCTACATAAAGTGCATCAGGTTTTTGACTTGACTCTTTGGTTTTTGTAGAATCTTGCTCATTTTTCTTGTTTTTATCTGATTTTTCGCCTTTTTCTTGATTTTTATTAGCTGATTGTAGCCATGCTTCTTCAATGACTAAGACATTATCTTTTCGTTCTAAAACAATATCTGCATTGGCACTATATCCAGCACGAACAAATTGATTTTCCTTCAGTTCTACATCAGCTTTTATAGGAAATTTGATTGCTCCTTCTTCTTCTATTCCTTTTGGTGCAATAAAATCTAGTTTTGCACCAAACTTTTCATTGTCTATTGCTCCGATTGTCAAGACCAAATCCATTCCTTTTTTGAGTTTTCCTACTTCGGCTTCATCTACTGTTCCTTCAAAAATCATATTATTCAAATCTGCAATGGTTGCAATGGTTGTTCCTTCATTAAATGTATTACTTTCAATTACATTTGCGCCCTCTTTTACAGGAATATCCAAAATTACTCCACTTGTTGTAGCTTTTATAAGTGTCAAGGTACTAGAAGAACGGCTAGAAGTTCCCTCTCTAACAATAATCAGACTTTCGGCTGCTGCACTGACTTGATTTTTGGCTAAATCATAATCATCTTTTGCTGACATATACTCACGTTCTGCAATTACGCCATCATCAAAAAGTTGTTTTTGTCTTTTCATTTCACGCTCACGCATACCTAAAGTAAGCCGAGCTTGTTCTAGATTATTCTGAACATTAGTAAGGTTGGTCATATTCGGAATTACTTTTATTTTGGCGATTACATCTCCCACCTTTACTTCTTGTCCTGCTTCAAAAAAAATTTTGTCTATAATTCCCGAAACAGCAGGCTTTACAGCAACTTCTTTTAGAGGAACAATCGAACCTGTCGCTACTGTTTTTTTGATAATTGAACCCATTTTTGGAGAAACTAACTCTATATCTTCTTGTACATCTTCTTCTTGATTAATAAAATAATAAACAACAAAAATGCCCATAGCGATAAGTAAAAGAGCAAATGAAGCAATCAAAACTTTTTTCATAATTAATGAGTAAAATTAAATACCAAATAAGACCTATAAAAAAATAATCCAAATGAAAATAGGATTTAGAAGTGGCTAATTTACACAAAACTTATAGCTAAACAAGAGTGAAAAACTAATAAAAGGCGTTAAAAATAAAATTGAGACTTCAAACTGAGAAAAATAGCCATATTTCAAACTGAAAATACGTTTTACAGAATGTAAGAATACAGACAACAGAAATAGGTTATTCTTTTATTGGCACTATTTTGGCAAATCTTTGTATTAAGAGTGGAAAAGTAAAATAATTCTTTTTTATTTATACCCAAAAAGAACTATCCCATTAGAATTTATAAATGGTATCTTTGTTGTTCCAATTTAATAGAACACACCTTAAAATAATTATACAAATTTATTCTATCTACAAAAATCTGTTAAAACTTTTACAATTATGAAATCATTATTTTTTCTTTGGATAACATTCGGTTTAGTTTGGGGGATTTTTTCAGCCTCTCCAACCTTTGCACAAACAGAAGACGAAGTCATAAATACAGCCAAAACAGCTATTGGAGCTGCTTCTACAAAAGAATTAGTAAAACTTTGCCACGATGCTATCGAAATAGGACTTGGCGACCAAAAAGCAACTTATAGTCAATCTCAAGCCGAATTTGTATTGAAAGATTTCTTTACAAAAAACCCAGCCAAACAATTCGAATATATTCATAAAGGAGCGTCAAAAGAAGGATTGAAATATGTAATTGGAAAATATACAGCTACAAACGGAAATACATTTAGAGTTTATATTTTGGTAAAATCAACTGCAAATGGTTACAGAATAGATACACTTGATTTTAGTAGAGAATAAAAGTACAAAAAATAAATCTTGTCAGAATGCCCCCTCTCACTTTAAGATTCTATTATAAAAAAAAGCCTTTTTCGCAAGAAAAAGGCTTTTTTTATGACAATGGAATTTAGAATTTATAAGAAATTCCTACGTGTAGGTTTATTTGATAAAAACGTATTTGCCAAATTGTATTTTTATCTCCTACCGAATTAGGTAGATATTTTAATGAACTTTCACCAAAAATTCCCCAATGATTATTTAGTTGATAATGAGTCTGATGAAAACCTGCTAGAAATGGGATTGCTTTTTTTGCACTTGGAAACTGTGTTGTGCTTTGATAAGCTGTATAGTTTGTAGTTTCATTTGTAAGTAATAAAAGACCTGTTTTTAATCCCATTTGATGTTTCCATTTTTTAGATTGAAATAAAGAATAGGAAATACCTAAATCAGTTTTAAAGTAAGTTGTTTCATAGTTTAGAGTCTGTATTTGTATGCTTTCTCTATCTTCATAAATAGGCTGAATAGATACATGATTTGTGGAAATTTTGGTAGCTGTATATTTGGTAGGTGCAGAATAATAATTTCCAACAAATTTATATTCAATAGTATTTTTCCACTTCAAAATGCCTATGTCAGCGTGTAAATTCCATTTTTTAGATAATTCTTTTTCAACAGTAAATCCAAAGGTAAGATTTTGACGTTCATTAATAGTCTGTTTTTCATTGAGCATTTTGACATAATGGTTGTCATTTGGATTTGCTGTAAAGTGTTTGTAGGTCAGTCCAACACCTGTATAAGAAGCAATTTTCCATGTTGAAATTGCATCTGATTTTTTAGGTAAACTAGAATTGACTTTACTCAAACTATCTATTTTATCATTATTTGATACAAGTTTGATAGAATCTATTTGCATCTCAAAAAATGGGTCTGCATTTAGTTTTATTTTCCCAAGAGGTATTTCTTCTAACACAAATCGTATTTTTTTATCCTCATCAGTATTAGTAGCCATTTCTGCGTCTTTTTGTGGGAGATTTTTTTGATTTTTATTTACCACTCTTTTTTCTCCTTTGTTATTGTTTAGGTCATTTGACAAAACAATATTGCTCTTTTTTTCTTGTGTAATAGCTATTTTATCAGAATGCTTAGAAGACTTAATAGCTTTAGAGGAAAAAAATTTGTCTGATATTGACTTTTCTGAATTAGATTTAATTACTGAATTTTCTTTTGCAGAACTATTATCTAATTTTTCTATTTCTAAAACTTGATTCTTTTCTTCTTTTACAATTTGAGGTGTATTAACTGAAACAAATTCAGAAGATTTATTATTCTTTTCAGACTGATTAAGATAAATTCCACTTCCAATACCAGAAAATAAAATGAATCCTAAAGCTACAAACCAATAGAGCAACTTTGGTCTTGAAGGCTTGTCTAGTTGTTCAGAAATTTTTTCCCATCCATCAAGAGGAGGCAGAGAGTCCCAGTCATTTAGTTTGGAAAAGCTATTTTTCCATTCCGAATCATTTTGAGAATTTTGTATATTGTTGTCCATAAAACAAAAATGTTTTTAGCGTATGTATTGAGTAATTTGATAGTTGGTTGCCAACATTTTTCGCAATGCTTGTTTGGCTTTGGTAAGTTGTGAACGAGAAGTACTATCTGATATTCCTAATAGTTTGGCAATATCTTCATGTTTGTATCCTTCAATGATATACAAATTAAATACTAGTCGGTATCCTTCAGGTAATTCTTGAACAAGTTTTATAAGTTCTTCAACAGAAAGCATATCAAGTGCAGTATCTTGTGTATCAGATTCATACATAAGTGCTTCATCAGAGAGATGTCCAAAATGTTTTTTTTGTTTGTGATAAATATCAATCGCCTTATGGACAGCTACTTGTCTTATCCAACCTCCAAGAGAATCCATCTTTTTTACTTGATTGATTTTCTTGAAAATGATTAGAAAAACTTCCTGTAGCATGTCTTCTGCTTCTTCCCTGCTTTTTGCATAGCGTGTACAGGTTGCCATGACTTTTCCTGCATAGAGCTTGTACAGAGCTTCTTGAGCAGGACGAGAGCCTTTTAAACAACCTGAAAAAATTTCTTTCTCTGACATAGGTATTTTTGGTAGATTCTTTTTTGTAGAACATTGGTAGAACATCAAACCTTTACAAACGACAATAACAGCACTACAAAGTAATGCTGTTTTTAGGAAAAAGGAAATAGTTTTTAATTCACAACCACTTCAGCAGTATGCTCTTCTCCTGTAACACTATTTTTAATAGTATAAATAAAATTAAATGGCTTGGGCGTATCTACTGGCACAAGAAAAACAGGGTTGTAAAAGGGGTAATATCCTAAACCATGACTACCATTACTGATTCCATTCCAATCAACACTTACATCCCAATCATTAATCAAGTAAGTACAGATGCTATCGTTATCTAAATAAGGGATATAATAATACTCTTGACCTTCTATAAATGTATTAAATGTACTTAATGAGCTTAGTATATCTAGTTCAAAGTGAGTGGCTACATGTATGTTGCTTCTATCCATCAATGTTGTATCAGTTTTTAATACTACTATATCGGAGTGAATACCTTCAAATATTGGTAGATTGGTATGATTAAATGTGTCATTGTTTGAAAAAGATGTACACAGACTATCCGTATTTTCTACTACTTCGAATATTATACTACTTATATATGAGTTACCGTTTGATGTTTCAATACGAAAATCACGTATTTCAATACCAACAAAGTCGCTAGGTGGATAGTAATTCATTGTAGTAGTAGCCTGTTGATATATAAAAGTGGGCTCTCTTCTTTCAGGTTCTATAGAAATTCTTTGTGTAACCCATCTATCAACATCACCACATAAATTATCATTACTAAATAAGTCTAAATCATAAAGTGGAGTATTTTCTGTAACATAAAAATAATCACTAACAGCCTCACAAATGGTAGAGTCAGGTCTATATGCAATTTTTAAAATTCCATCTTTACCATTCATTCGATAGCCAAACTCGTCTGTTCTTGGAGTAGTTTTATCAAATGCACGATAGAGTATAGTCCCTTGATTAACAATATCAGCTCTTCCATATCTAGGAACTGTGGTTAGTTCTAGTTCAATTTCTTGTGAGATATCAAACAAACGTGGAAAATCTATGATATATGCACCCATATTAGAAGCTGTTGAAACTGTTGTTACATTATCTCTAGTTTCTCCTGTATGATCTTTAGGAAGTTCAGGGTTTACAATAACATCATCTTCCGATGTATCACAAGCTGTAAGATACAATGAACTGATAAGTAGAAATACAATTAAAAATAATTGCGAATAGCACTTTTTGAATGTTTGCATAATGTAAAAATTAAAAGGTTTGATGTTCTGTCTATAAAGAGTGAACCTTCTATAATTATGCTGCTTAGTGGTTCAGTATTTTTTTAATTAATTTTTAATTTACAATCTTTTTACAAGTGTATATTGTTGTAAATCAGTGTTTTACATTGCTTTTAAAAGGTGTGTTTTTTTATGTAAAATAAAATTAAAGTTATTTTTTATAGCAATTTTGAAAGAGAATATAGACCTTTGTGAAAAAATAAAATCATATTAATTACCAAATTTACTTAAAATGTCTTCTCAAAATCAATATAAAAGATTAGATTCTGAATCTCTTTTTTCTCCCATTTCTACAAAAATAGCTCTTATTCTGACACTTGTTGCAGCGTGTTTGTATTTTGCTTTTTCATTTGTTTCAGAAGGATTTTATCAGCAAGATGAAGCTGTTCATTATGTTTCTATGAAGCGTTTTTGGTTTAATCCAAATCGAATTCTTAGCAACTGGGAAAAACCTGGATTTAAGCTCGTTTATGCGTTGCCTTCTCTTTTGGGAGTACATTTTGTTACTTTTTTAAATTGTCTTTTGGCTGCTTTTTCTGGTTTTTTTGCTTTTAAATTAGCTCAAAAAATTAATGTCAAGATTCCTGTTTTAGCTCTTATTTTCTTGCTTACTCAACCGTTTTGGATTGGTCTTTCTTTTCGTAATTATTCTGAGCTGCTTGCTGCCTTTATTTTGATTTTGGCTGTTTATCTCAATGAAGACAAAAAATATGCGTTTGCTGCTTTGGCTGCTTCTTATATTGTCTTTATTCGACAAGAATTTTATCCTTTTTTAGCTCTTTATTTTTTCTTCTTGCTTTACAAAAAACAATGGCTTCCTGCACTTCTGACAGGTGTTTTTCCTCTAGTTCATAACTTTTGGGGTGCTGCCATTACAGGCGATTTCCTTTATTTATTAAATCAAGTATTAAAGACAAGTAGCGAAATAGGCGACCAATATCCTAGACAAGGTTTTGAGCATTATTTTCTGATGTCTGCAACGGTTTATGGTGGAATTGTGATTACGTTGATAGTTGCTTATTTTACATTGAAGGCATTTCAAAAGAAAATACCACACGTTACAGTTGCTATTTTGCCGACGCTTTACTTTTTGATGTATTGTGTTTTTAATATTCAGTCTGTTCCGATTGGTCCTGCAACGGCTGGAAATTTACGTTATTTGATTATCATTGCTCCACTTTTTAGTGTTTTGGGTGCGTTGGCTGTGGAGGAATACAGAAATACAAAAGAGGGTTGGAAAGTAATTTATGCACTTATTCCGATGGCTCTTTTGGTAGGTATTTATATGACTTATCCTGATAATCAGATTATGCTTTTAGATGAAGATTATGCTGCACGAATGGCACAAGCAGGACGAGAGTTTCAAATAGAACGCTATTTTGCGCCTTTGATGGCTGTATCAGGAACGATTGTTATTCTTATTATTGGGCTTTCATTTTCTCAAGCTAGAACTGCTTTTGCTGTTTTTGCTATTTTTATGGCACTTATTACACTCAAACCAAAACCATTATCAGAAGAAGATTCTAGTGTGAAAAATATGGCAAAATGGTATGAAAATTTTACGGAAAAATATGGACAAACACCTATTTTGGTAAATCATCAACTTTTCTATTATTATTTAGATGAAACGCCTGAAACATTTGAAATTACTCCAAAATCAATAGATTCGACAACAGTTGCAGAGCTTCCAAAAAATGCGCTTATCTTTTGGGATTCGCATTATTCGTATCGTCCAGAACAAAACAAAGCTATGCTCAATTATAAATATTTCTTAGAAAATCCTCAAAAATTTGATAAAATACAAGAGTTTTGGGCAAGTGATAGAAGTTTTGTAGGTTTTGTATTTCGTAAAAAATAAATTTTTTTCTAATAATTTTTATACTGAACGGTTCGTTTGAAGCCAACAGTTCAGTAAGTAGTTAGACATAATTAGCGAGTGATTTTTATGATTACTATGATAATTGCAGGATAGTACATAAATACATTTTAATTATATATAAAAATAAATTTAGTGTTTTATTGTATTAATCTTGTATTTTATCTTAAAAATCATATAAATCACTCACTAATCAGTTATATGTATTATTAATTTTGCACGACTACTTAAAACTATTGTATCTACTTCTTAGGCAACGTAACTCTATAATCAGCAGCTATTTTTCCTTTGCTTATTTTATCTAATTTTCCTTTCAAAAGTTGTTTTCGGAGTGGAGAAAGATAATCAGTAAACAAAATGCCTTCAATGTGGTCATATTCGTGCTGAATGATTCGGGCAGCAATTCCATCAAAAGATTCTTCATGAAGTTCCCAGTTTTCATCATAATATTTAATTCTGATGTTTGGTTTACGAGAAACATCTCCTCTTATCTGTGGAATAGACAAACAGCCTTCTTCGAAAGTCCATTCTTCGCCTTCTTCTTCTAGGATTTCAGCATTGATAAATACTTTTTTAAAGCCGTCTAGTTCTTCGTCCATTGCGCCACCATCGACAACAAAAATACGTTTTCCAAGACCAATTTGAGGTCCTGCTAGACCGACACCACTTGCCGAATACATCGTTTCGAACATATCATTTGCTAGTTCTTTTACATCAATCGAACCATCTTGTTTTATATCAGTTGCTTTTTTGCGAAGCACAGTATGACCATATACGTATATCGGACGAATCATAATTTCAGATTTTGTTTTTTGAGAATGAAAATAATGACAAAGGTACGGAAAATAAGATTTTTTTGTAGAGAATTATGAAAATGAAAATTAGCTGAGAGGAATTTTTCCACGATAATATTTTCCAAAAAAATGACGCAACCCTTCCAAATCTTTCCTTATGATTAATTTACTTTCTTTTTCTCTAATTAGATTTATCAACTCATCATCATCAGTTGATAAATTGACAGGCAAGACGTAGCTGATTTTTCTCAAAAACTCAGCAAATTTATCTCTGTTTTTATTAAAGTCATATTCACTAAGATTCAAATCTAATGGAAACCAACCTCCTCTAAGACGAATGGTAGGAGACACAGAAATGGTAAGTTCGCTTGCCATTGTTTGTCCTTGAAAAAGGGGATTATTATGATCTACTTCATGATGAAAACCATTATAGTACACAATATCTAGTTTTTTTAGTTTAGAAATTGGATATCGTTTCTTTCTACCAAATCCCTTTTTTACATAAATAGCTGTTTCTTTTACCTCAACTCCTTTATTTTCAAATATATTATTAAGTAGCGTAATAAGTATAAAAACTCCGATAGCATATAGAAATTCTTGAGGGAGAATATCTGCCAATACCAACATAGAAAAAATAAAACTAATCATCCCAAAAATGATTGATAAAACTAGAGTTGTATTTCCTACAGCCATTTCAGCCGAAAAAATAACCTGTTCTAGTTTCTTTAATTTCTTTACAAATTTAAAATTTTGTTTTGCAGGAACTTGGTTTAATGTTTCTGTTTGGTTACAATGTTTTTCTCCTAAATACTTCCAACTTCCTTCCAAAAAAGCAGACTTACAACTGGCACAAATCACTACGTTATCGCCTTCTTTTATCAAATCGCCAGTAATTGGATCTTGACGATTTTCTTGTAAAATAGAACTGTTTGAAAGAATTGTAATTGAATTAGTCATAAATGGACGTGAAATAGTTTAAAAGAATCTATTTTTTTACGTATTTTGTAGTAAATATAGTTTTATTTGTTCATTGTGGAACTGATACGTTTCAAGTTTCACTAAAAAACTAAACTGCAATTATGGAAAATCAAAATTCTGCCTCTTTTGCAAATTCTAATCCTGCCATTGTTGGTGTCTCCACCAACGACACTTTTACAAAAAGCCAAACTCTAGCACAAAAATTAGAAACCTATAAAAAAATAATCAAAGATAATGGCATCAAAATCAATGCGCCTTTTGACCCTCGTTATGCAGCAAGTTTGATTACAAAGATTTTAGAGCCACTTAGTTTGTATTACTTCCGAACCGAATTTATAGGTTTTGAGGGCGAAGATTACCCTGAAAGAAAAACGGATGCACCTTTGATTTTTGCAAGTAACCACTCTGGAATGGCTTTTCCGTGGGATGCTATTGTTTTTTCGTCGATGCTTTTGAAAATCCATAATTACGACATGACAAAAGTTGCTCGTCCACTTACTGCGCCGATGCTTTCACAGAGTAATTTGATGAGTCCGTTTGCGATAGAGAATTTTTGGAAACGAGCAGGTGGAGTAGATGCTACTTCGCTCAACTTCGAAACGATGATGGAAGAAGGTAAATTTAATGTTTTGATTTATCCAGAAGGAGTAGGAGGAATTGGAAAAGGATTTGATAAAAAATATGAATTGCAACGGCTTTCTACATCAACTCTGCGAATGAGTTTGAAACACAAAGCTGATATTATTCCTTTTGCGACTGTGAATGCCGAATACATCAATCCGTTTAGTTATAGCATAGAGGTTTTGGATAATTTGGTTCAGAAACTAGGAATTCCATTTTTGCCTATCGGTGTCATGACTGCTTTGATTCCTTTGCAACCTTGGTTATTTTATTTTGCTTTTCCTGCAAAACTGATTTTTGTGCGTGGAAGGCGTATAAAACCCTACAAGATTTTAGGAAAACCAGTAGAAGAAGCTACCGAAGAAGAAATTTTTGCACTTCGTGATGCTATTCACGCCATTATGCAGCGAGAACTCAATGAAGCTGTAGAAAGATATGGCGAAAGTCCGTACAACTGGAAAGAATTTTTATTAACAGCACTTTGGAAATGGAAAAAACTACCTGAATACCTGCCTTTTACGTGGGCATTTCGTTTTATCGACCACGAAAAACAATTTCAAAATCGATTATTTGAGCTTAATAATTTTTCAAATATTGCTCCTTCATTAGAAGAAAAAGTAGTTCAAGCTCAACAAATTGCACGAACAAATGAAGTAGAAGAGGAGCTAGAAGAAGATAAAGATGTAATGGATATGGTAAAAGAAACTGTTGATTTGGTAGTAGATAATCCAGAAGTTTTGTTGATGTATGTGCCTGTGGTGGGGTGGTTGCCTACGATTTGGAGGGAGTTTAATAAATAAATTCTGAATTTAGATTTTTGTAGGGAAAATGGCTTGCCTTTTCCTAAATGTGAGTTTAGATTTTCAATTAATTAAAATCATAGAAAATGAAATTTTTTCAAGGGATTCAGATAGTAGATAAAGAAAAAAATATTGATTGTGAACTACTTAATCTAGGTAGGATAAATATTTTGTGTGGGAAAAATAATGCTGGTAAAACTACTTTATTGAAAACAATTGAAGCAAAAAAAACAATAGCCAAGACAACTTTAAATGATAAAGAAGTTAGCGAGTTTAAGAATGAAGCTGATAAGTTTACACTTGCTAATTTAACAGATAAATTTACATCTATCGAAAATGTAAACCAATTTTTAGAAAATTACATAATATATAAAGAGGCAATTTTTAGTGATTTAAAGAAGTTATCAGAAAATACAACAGTAGAAGGTAAAGTATTTTCTTATTCTGCAAAACAGTTAATAAGTCACTTTATAGAGTTAGATGATATTATTTATCCTCAAGACAATAAGAAAAGAACATTATCAACTCTTATTCAAATTTTAAACCCTAATCCCAACATAAAATACGTAGAAGCAAAAAGAAGAATAAATGTAGAAAATAGTTCTCATTTAAATTTAAGTCATGATGAAAAAGAAAATAAGTATTTAGAAAAAGATATGATAGAAGTAATAAAATATTTATATCAATGTCAAAACGCTAGAAAGGTAAGTCAAGAATTTAGTTATTACAATACAATAAAACAGGGGTTTAAAAAGATTTCTAAAGGATATAGTTTTGATATAGTTTTAGATAGAGATACAACATATCTAGAGTTTGCGTATAAAGATAAGCCATCGATATCAGCAGAGGATATGGGTTTGGGTTTACGAGATGTTCTCACAATATTGATATATGCTGTATTTCCAGATTATGATATAGTTCTAATAGAAGAGCCTGAAAATCATTTGCATCCAGAAATGCAAAGAGAGTTATTACGTTTTCTATCTCAACAAACTGATAAGCAATTTTTTATTTCTACTCATTCAAATATTTTTTTAGATATGAGTTATGTAGATAAAATCTATACAGTATTTTATGATGATAAAATAAATGTCAGAGAAAGTACAGATAAAGCAGATGCACTTAGTGAATTAGGTTATTTGTCTTCTGATAATCTACTTTCTGATGTTATTATTCTGACAGAAGGGAAAACAGATATTCCTGTTTTAGAGGAATTTCTGCGTAAATATAATTTATTTGAAGAGTATGATATAAAGTTTCTAGCAATAGGAGGAATATCTGTATTAGAGAGTACTAAATATGAATCACTTTATGGAAATTATAATAAAATTATTATTGTTACAGATGGAGATAATAATAAACAAAGTAAAAAGTCAGTAAATAAAATTAGAAAAATGGCTGCCAATAATGATAAAATTATTCATTGTGAATTAAAAGGATATGGAATAGAAAATTATTTGAATGCAGAGATTGTAAAAACATACTATGATGAAAATAGTCAATATGTGTTAGCAGATGGTTTTGAAGAATGCCTAAACGACGATAAAAATTTATTTCAGTTAGAGAAAAAAGTAGAAGGTTTTAGAAAAGATGAAAGAGTATATAGAATTATAGCAAGTAGAATGATAAAAGAAGATATAGAAAAAGTTTCTGATATTCTTAGCAGTTTCATTGATAAAGTAAGAGAAGTTTGTGAATCATTGCCTAAGAAAAAATGATATTTAAAAATGAAAATCCAAAAAGCTACACCCCAGACTAAACGCACTATAAAATTAATAAAAAAGAGTTAATTTTCGTTCTCACTTTTAATTTTTTCTCTTTTATGGTCAGTTTAAGCTCTTATTTATCAGAAGTTCCTGATTTTCGTAGGCAAAATAAAAATTACTTGCACAATTTGCAGGATATTTTGCTTTTAAGTGTATGTGCTATTTTTCATGGTGCAGATGGTTATGAAGAAATAGCCGATTTTGGTATTGAGAAAAAGGAATTTTTACAAAATTTTCTACGTTTGCCTAACGGAATTCCTTCCCATGATACTATACGTAGAGTTTTTTTACACTTAGATAGTGCTTTTTTTAATAGTTGTTTTATGGATTGGATTTCAGCTTGCATTAAAGATTTAGGTTTACCTTATCAGCAAATTAGTGTGGATGGAAAAGCTCTTCGGGGTAGTAAAACGGGGATTTATTTAGTTAGTGCTGTTGCTAGTGAACTAGGTTTGAGTTTAGGACAGGTTCAAGTAGAAGAAAAAAGTAATGAAATTACGGCTATTCCAGCTCTTTTAGGAATGCTTTATTTGAAAGGATATGTTGTTTCTTTAGATGCTATGGGAACACAACAAGCGATTGCTCAACAGATTATAGAGAAAGAAGGAGATTATTTTTTAGCCCTAAAAGGAAACCAAAAACATCTTTTAGAGCAAACAGAGCTTACTTTTAAAGTAGAAAAGGCTGATGATATATTTGAGACACAAGATTGGTCAGCAAGTGCTAATCAAGTAGTAGAATATAAAGTAGAGGTAAGTTCAAACTGTAAATGGATAGAAAATCTAGCTAATTGGTTAGGTTTAGTAACTTTAATAAAATTAACTACAAATAGCTCATTACGAGGAGAACATATACGCTATTATATCTCAAGTATTAAAAATTTGAGTGCAAAACAAGCCTATAAATTAGCTAGAGGGCATTGGGCAATAGAAAATAAATTACATTGGCAACTAGACGTTATTTTAAAAGAAGACGAAAAAAGAAACCGAAAAGACAATTCAGTTCATAATTTAGCACTAGTCAGAAAAATAATACTAAATGCTGCTAAAATGTATGAAACTAAACTTAGCACTAAAAAAATGATGAATAAAATTAATTGGAATACAAGCTATGCTGAACAACTTTTTACCAAAATGTTCGTTTAATAGTGCGTTTAGTCTGGCTACACCCAAAAACCATATTATTCTAACAGAAATAACCAAAAAATCAAAAGCATATTGGAATTATAGCGAAGAACAGCTACAAAAATGGGATGAAGAACTTACCATTACGGAGAGGTATATTGAGGAGAATGAAGTTTATATATTGATGGAAAAAGAAACAGTAATTGCATATTATTCCTTCTTCAAAGTAGATACTGATACAATTAAGTTAGATAATTTATTTTTGCTGCCTAGTTTTATTGGAAAAGGATATGGAAAGCTACTTGTAAATGATTTTATGAAAAAAGTAAAAGCAATTCAAGCTAAAAAAATAGTTTTAGATGCTGACCCTAATGCAGAACTATTTTATAAAAAACTAGATTTCATTACTGTTGCAAAATTAAAAACTTCTATTGAAGGAAGGTTTTTACGAATTATGGAACGAAAATTATAAAAAAACAAAAAGACCCTTACAAAATGTAAGAGCCTTTTTCTATTCAATCAGGAAAACAATGAATCTTTACTATTTTTTCTCTATTTGATTCTTTCAAAAAAAGTTTCAAGTTTTTGTACTTGAAATAAGAAAGAATGGAATAGAACTGTGTCAATTTCTTAATACACTTTATTAACACTACAAATATATAAATTGTTTAGGTTTTTTGCAAAAAGTCTTTACAGTATGAGTAAATTATTTAATGCTAATATATAAAAAAAACCTTTTGAATAAATATCAAAAGGTTTTTTTGGTTTGTAGATTGTTTTTGTTTGTTTAATGAAACTAATTTTTAATTAATCAAATTAAAATCTACCTAATTTGATGGAAAACTGAAATGCAAAACCTTCTAGTCCATTTTTTGAAGTTTCTAAAAGTTTTACATCATCCGTAAAACGATAACTTCCTCCCATCGAAACTCTCAAAATTTTGGTCAGATTCATTTCTACCATCGCACTTGGCTCAAGAACAAAGAAAATTTCATCATCTAATAAATCGTCTTCATGATTGGTATAAGCTGTTTCATGTTTCCAATCTTTTACGTAACCTACCCAGCCAGCACCAATCGTAGTTGGAAAAGTAACGTGAATAGGCAAACGAGAACCAATGATAGGTTCAAGTGTAATTCCACCATAACCCATCAACAAACGAGCATTTTGATTTTGAAATACATCACTAGAAAATGTCTTTTGAACAGTCGGAACAAGTCCTTGTCCCATAAACCCCATATTCATTACTCCATTTACATTCCAACCCACTCTACCACCAGTTAGAATAGCTGGTTCGCCAATAAGTTTAGTTGCTTTTGTGTCCCACGCCATAAAAAAACCACTTCTTTGTGTAGAATTTTTTCCAAAAATAGTAATTGGGTCAGTAGTACTTTTCTCATTTATAACTTGTGAAGTAGAATCTTGTGAGAAGGATGAAAATGAAATCAAGAAAAATAAAATAAAGGCAGAAAATGAAAGCGTGTAAAATTTAGAATGTGTCATAGTTAAATTTGGTTTTGAAATTGAATTTTTGATTTGCAACTATGACGAACAAATCAAAAGAGTTCCCCTACTCATTTTTTGAAGAAAATCTAAATTTGAAGTTTTTTAACAAAGTGCAGCATAAAAATATATTCCAAAAATTGTTTTATTTTGTACGAGTATCACAGACTTCCGAGTTTGTGCCAATAAAAAAATAAAAATATCTTTCCAATAGACAGGGATGTCTGTTTTACTTATATAAATTATGTCTGAAAATTCGTCTATTTCTCGTCGTCTTCCTGCTGAATGGGAAGAACAATCTTATGTTCAACTTACTTTTCCACATCAAAATTCGGATTGGAAAAATGATTTGGAGCTTGTAACGCCTGTTTTTGTAGAAATTGTAATTCAAATTACACGTTTTGAAAATGTACTTTTGGTTTGCCAAAACAAATCAGAAACTGAAAAACTATTTCAGAACTCATTACTAAACAATAGTAAAAAACAGTTTGATAAAATAACCTTTGTAGAAATAGATTCGAATGATACGTGGGCAAGAGACCATGGCGCAATTACTGTTTTAGAGAATGGAGAAAAAATCCATTTAAATTTTACTTTTAATGGCTGGGGAAATAAATTTGAAGCATCTAAAGATAATTTGATTACTCAAAATTTAAAGAAAGAAAATTATTTGAAAGGCAAAGTTGAAGAGATAGATTTTGTATTAGAAGGTGGTTCGATAGAATCTGATGGAGAAGGTACAATCTTGACGACTTCTGAATGTTTGCTTTCAAAAGAGCGAAATCCTAATTTTTCAAGAGAAGAAATAGAAACAAAAGTCAAAAAATATTTTGGGGCTGAACGTATTTTGTGGTTAGAACATGGTGCATTAGAAGGAGATGATACAGATGCACATATTGATACGTTGGCTCGTTTGTGTCCGAATGAAACAATTTGTTATGTTGCTCCTCCCACAGATAAATCAGATTCTCATTATGAATCTTTACAAAAAATGGAAGAAGAACTCAAAAATCTAAAAACAGTTGATAACAATTCCTATAAATTACTCCCTTTGCCTTTTGCGCCTGTTGCATATCACGAGGAAGATAATCGTCGATTACCTGCCACCTATGCAAACTTTTTGATAATTAATGGAGCTGTTTTAGTTCCTACTTATGAAAATGACCAAGAAAATAGAGATTTAGATAATTTAGCACTTTCTCAAATTAAAAAAGCTTTTCCAAATAGAGAAATTATTGGAATAAACTGTTTGCCTATTATTCGTCAGCATGGTTCTTTGCATTGTTTGACCATGCAGTTTCCAAAATAAAGTAAGAAGTATGAATTGAGAAGTTATAAGTAAATGCGAAGTGAAAAATCATAAACAATCATCGTAGTGAAAAGGCACACTTTTTCTTGTATTATGAGTTTTCAATAGTTTCAAATAAAAAAGGGACGCTTTAGCGTCCCCTATACCTTACATTTTCTTTAGATTGAGTTTAAATTCTCCTGTTGCTTCTTTTCCATCTGCTGTAGTTCCTTTAAATTCTCCTGCTGCTGTTCCTGCTGTTTCGTCTAGTTCTGTAATTGTTACTGTTCCTTTTGTGAGCGAACCACCCATTGTTCCAGATGTTGTTGTTAAGTTTATAGCTACATTTGCAGAACGTTTCTCATCACTACCAATTGGAAACTCTCCAGAAGTTCCACCTTTGAGATCGATACTGATATTGTTTTCAGTATTTCCAGCCATGATATAAGTTACGCCATTGTCTTTATCCATTGAAAGACCATTATCCGAAAAATTAGTCTTTACAGTTGATTTTTCTTCGCCTAAAGAAACATTAAAAAAACCACCTTCTTTGTTGGCATCTTCAGGAGAAAACTCTACTACTGTTTCTGTATTTGTATTTGTTTCTGATGAATTCGTTGAGTTTTCTGTTGTAGTTACAGAGTCTGCATTTGTTTCTGAACTATCTTTTGTAGAAGAATTACAAGAAAAAAGACAGATAAGTAGTGCAACAGCAAGGATATTTAAAAATGAAAAACGCATAAAATTTAATGATTAGTGGTTAATGATTAGTGATCAATGAATAAAATTATTTTCTTCTAATCACTATAATTTAGTATCTTTTTGATAAAGACAAGGTAGAAAAGTCTAATTTATAAAAAAATAGCGATACATTTTGCCTTTTACTAAATAGTATAATTAGTTGGTAAAATGTATCGCTATAAAGTTACAGAAATTGTATCAAAATTATCAAGTTAGATATTGAGTAAATTTCTGATTTATAAAAACAAAGGTATTTATGCCATAACAGGCTTCATATTCTTGATGATTTCTTCTCCAAAACCAGAACAAGAAACAAGTGTTGCTCCTTCCATTTGTCTTTCGAAGTCATAAGTAACACGTTTAGAATTGATAGCACCTTCCAAACCTTGAGTAATAAGGTCAGCAGCTTCTTGCCATCCCATATATTCGAACATCATAACACCTGAAAGAATTACAGAAGACGGATTTACTTTATCCAAACCTGCATATTTAGGAGCTGTTCCGTGAGTTGCTTCAAAGATTGCAGAACCCTCTACATAATTTATATTTGCCCCTGGAGCAATACCAATACCACCAACAATAGCAGCTAAAGCATCAGAAATATAATCACCATTAAGGTTAAGTGTCGCCACTACTGAATATTCAGACGGACGAAGCAAAATTTGTTGTAAAAAGGCATCTGCAATAGAGTCTTTTACTAGAATTTTTCCACTATCCAAAGCTGCTTTTTGTTCTGCATTTGCAGCATCTTCTCCTTTAGCTTCTTTTGTACGATCGTATTGCGTCCAAGTGTAAGTTTCATTACCAAATTCTTTTTCGGCTAATTCGTAGCCCCAAGTTTTGAATGCACCTTCCGTAAATTTCATGATATTTCCTTTATGTACAAGTGTTACAGAAGGAAGTTTTTGAGCGATTGCATATTTGATAGCAGAACGAACAAGACGTTCTGTACCTTCTTTAGAAACTGGTTTGATACCAATAGAAGATGATTCTGGGAAACGAATATTAGTAGTGCCCATTTCTTCTATCAAGAATTTTTTCACTTTATCAGCCTCTGCTGTTCCTGCCATATATTCAATACCTGCATAAATATCTTCTGTATTTTCACGGAAAATAACCATGTTTGTACGTTCTGGGTGTTTTACTGGAGAAGGAACACCATCAAAGTAACGAACAGGACGTAAACAAGCATATAAGTCTAATTCTTGACGAAGTGCAACATTAAGAGAGCGAATACCACCACCTACAGGTGTAGTCAAAGGACCTTTGATTCCTACTAAATACTTTCTAAATGCGTCTAGAGTTTCAGTAGGTAACCAGCTTCCTGTTGCATTGAATGCTTTCTCTCCAGCTAATACTTCTTTCCAGTCAATTTTTCTTTTGCCATTATAGGCTTTCTCAACTGCAGCATCAAAAACAGCTTGTGATGCTTTCCAAATATCTGCACCAATTCCATCTCCTTCAATAAAAGGAAGTGTTGGGTTTTCAGGTACATTTAGATTGCCGTTTTCGATGGTGATAATATTTTCGCTCATAAAAAATGTTCTATTTTAATAATTGTGTGAAATAATTTTTTGATAGGAATCTTTTTAAAAGAACCAAGTTAGGTACAAATATACGCAAACTGTAAGCAATTACGAATTATGAATTATGAAATTCATCTTTTGATAAGTGATAATACAATAAATGAAGGGCAAAATTAGTTAAGTGTTACTAATTTTAGAGTTCTAATAATTTATTATTTAATAATTTTTGGGAGATTGCTTTTTTATAATGATTTGTTTCTCTACTTTTTAATAAAGATTGAAAATGACGTTTTCCGTGCATATCTGTTCCTAAAAAACTAACTAAGTCTTCATCAATTAAATATTCAGCTATTTTCTTGGAAGGGCGAGAGTAATATCCTGACAGAGAGTTTATATTTACTTGAAATAAAACTCCTTTTTCATGTAGTTTATGAAGTTGTTCATTATAATTTTCGAATAGATATACATAACGTTCTGGATGTGCAAGTACAGGAGTATAACCTAAGGACTGCAACATAAAAATTGTATTTTCTATATGAGGAGAGGCATTCATATAAGAAGTTTCGAAAAGAACATATTTCTCTTTACCAAAACAAAGTAACTTTTCTGCTTTATTTATTCGCTCCATAAAGGATTCATCTAAATAATACTCTGCTGCTGCACCTAATTCTATATTCAATCCAAGTTGTTGGATAATATCATTAAGTTGGTCTAATTTTCCTAAAATAATTTCAGGTGTGTTACGATAAAAATCCCCCATAATATGAGGTGTACAGATAAGTTTTTTATATCCTAAAAGTATTAGTTCTTTAATGAGTTCGATGGATTCATCAAAAGATTTACAACCATCATCTATACCTGGTAAGAGATGTGAGTGCATATCTACTGTAATTGGCAGTATGTTGCCATACGATTTGGCTTTTTTTCTAAATAATGAAATCATTTTATTTTCTACTTAGTTTTTGTTTTGTTTTAATCCACCAAATTTTAGCTTTATCTAGTAAAGACTTTTCATCATTATCATCGTCATAATACCCGTATCCATATCCGTATCCGTATCCATATCCATAACCGTACCCATATCCTCCTCCTGTGCTTTTAGTTGCTGCATTGAGAATGATAGATAGTTTCTTGAAATTTTGTACTTGATGCAAACGGTTTATACCTTTTATATAAGAACGTTGAGAATACTCAGTTCGCACAACATAAATAGGCAAATCAGCTAAACGCATAGCAATAATTCCATCGGTAACAAGACCTACTGGAGGCATATCAAATACGATTACATCATAACGTAATTTTAGTTGCTTGAGTAAATCTTTAAATTCCTCACTCATAATAAGTTCTGATGGATTAGGAGGCTGTGCTCCTGCTGTAATAAAGTCAAAGTTAGGAATTTCACTGTTATTTATAGCTTCATCAATAGAAGTTTTTCCTATTAAAAGGGTACTCATTCCTCTTGTATTTTCTACACCAAAAGCTAAATGTACTTTTGGCTTTCTGAGATCTAAATCTAAGAGTACAACTTTTGTTTGAGATAGAGCAATAATTCCACCTAAATTAACGGCAATAAATGTTTTTCCTTCTCCACTGGTTGTTGAGGTAACAGATATAATGGTATCATTAGAAATATTGCCCATAAAATCTAAGTTAGTACGTAGCGAACGGAAAGACTCACTAATTGCTGATTTTGGTTTTTTATGGATAATCAGTTGAGAATAATCCATTGGCTTATTATATTTAGGTACCATTCCTAAGATAGGGACATTAGATAATTTTTCGAGTTCAATAAGTGAATCAACTTTATTTTGTCTTATATAGGTAAGTCCAATAAGCAAAACAGACAGAGCCAACCAAACACCTAATCCATAAATATAAAAAAGCTGAGGTTCTGGATAAATTGGGCTTGTACTAGGAATTGCAGTAGCCAGACGTTGATAATTGGTAACTGTACCTGCCATAGTGATACTCGTTTCTATCAATTTTCCCAACAAAATACTATAGTTTTGTTGATAAGAATTTTGATAACGCATCATTTTTTTGAGCTCTAAATCTATTTCACTAGCTGAGGAGGGAATGGAATTTTGTAATTTATATATGTTTATAGCTATTTCACTAAGCTGTTCATAAATAATGCGTTGATTGAGTGTAATAAATTTATCAACTTCTTTTTTTAGTAATTCTATTTTTTTTTCCTTTTGTTGATAGGCTGCTGTTTGTTTTGTAATTCTATCAAGCATAAATTTTTTCTCTTTCTCTTCCTCATACACCTTCTCTAATCTAGTTTTTAAAGTAGGGTCTTTAAGGATAGTAGAGTAAGTAAGGGCTACCAAAAGTGTAGAGTCATCTTCTAATAATGTAGATATCTCTCTATAGATTTTTAGTTCATTATCTATCTCTAATCTTTTTTCTTGTAAACCTCTAATATCATTTAGGATATTTTGTATCAAACTTTGATATTCTTCAGGGTTTTGATTACTAATTCCATTTTCTTGTTTGTAGTCATCAATTCCTTTTTCAACCTTTTCTAAACTGTCTTGTACAATTCGTACTTGATCTTCTAAATAATTTATGGTTTGTCTATATACTTTATTTTTATTTTCTAGTGTTTTGTCAAAGTATATATCTACTACTGTATTTGTTATGATAGCAGCTTTATAGGGATTATTATCTGTAAATGAAACTTGTATAGTATATGCTTTGGGGTTTACTATATTTGATGTCAAAGAAGAAGCAACATAATTTATCTGAGATTCACGGCTATTTATTGTGAAAAAATAATTATCTGAAGATGATTTTAATTTATCAAACGTATTTGTTGTAGAAATAATGAGCGTAAAATATTGATTTTTGATGCGAGTATTGAACCTATATATTTTACTGAAATTATCTCCTGTTGGGGTTTGATAACTGAGGACGAATTCCTCTTCATCTATAATTTGTATGTCCAAAGGACGATTATAAAAAGCAGAATTATAAACTTCATATTCACTAACTTCAAAAGGACTATCTTGGAAACGTTCGAAGTAGTTAAACCACCAACGCCCTTTTACAAAATAACTTATATCCAAATCAAGTTTGGTTACTGCTTCTTCATATACAGAGCGAGAAAGAATAAGTTCAATTTCTCCAACCAAAAAATTGGTTACATTTTCATCGTTAGCAAAAATTCCTCTTCCTAATAGTTCAGAAGTTCCTTTCATTTCTAACTTTAAAGTAGAAGAGGAGCGATATATACGTTTTGTATATCGTAATACTACCCAAGAAGATGCTACACAAATAATAAATAAAAGGATAATATAAATTAGCTTCTTTTTGAAGACCCTAATGAGTTTAGAAACATCAAAGTCAGCTAAAAAATTATCTTCATTAGAGGATGCGTCGGCTGCTTGTGCAGGATTTATGAATGGATTTTCGTCGAAGTCGCTCATTTAATCTATTAAAATAACTTTTTATCTATATAATATTTAGAATCAGGGCATGTTCATAAAAACTTTGTCAGCAGTTTTTGGTAATCCAAAATAACTCTGACAATAGTTTAGGTACAGACGAGCTTATTTTTCCAACTATTGACAGCCTTCTAAAAGGACTGTCAAAGTTAAAGTTAAAAAAATGCTATAACTTATTTGATTAAACATATTCACAAGCTCAATTATTTTTTATGAACATGCCCTGTATTTAGAATGAAATGAAATATAATTTATTTCTAATTACCTCCAAATCTATCTTGTAATAAAAGAACAGTAAGAATAAGAGTTACTGAACTGCCTATAGCAGAAGCTACTTGAGCAAAATCAGCCAAAAATTCTGAACCTACACGACGGCGAGGTTCTACATATACTACGTCATTAGGTTGAATAATTAACTCTGCATTTTTCAAGCCTTGCCACGTACTCAAATCAATGTTTTTCATGATAGGATTGCCTGTATTGGCATTACGAATCAAACGAATTTTGTTTGCCCTAGTATTGTTATCAAAATTCCCTGCTAATGTAAGTACTTCTAATAGTGTCATGTTTTCATTGGTAAGTGTAATGACTTTATTTCCCATAGCTCCCATTACCATAACACGTTTATTGATATAACGAGTAATAATATAAGGCTCTTCATAAAATTTGCTAAATTTTTCTGCTAACAAACTATCTGCTTCATAAAGAGTAAGCCCTGCAAGCTGAGTTTTTCCAATCATAGGTAAAATAACTGTTCCTGTTTCTTGTATCAAATACCTACGTAACAAACCACCTCTGCCATTTGCACCTGTATTGCCAGTTGTAGTAGGAATACCTGATACATCTGTTTCAAATTGATTTTGATTGCGCCCAATAACCCCACCTCCATCTGTAACTTCCTCACCAAAATCTCCAGAAGGGTCAATCATAATTTCGCCATCGTTGGTAAAAACTTGAATAGTAATATAATCAAAAGGTGCAAGTCTATAATTTTGTTCTGCTTCTACTTTTACTTTATCAAAAGCATTATTATCAAAATCTTCGCCTGTACGAAAAAGAATGTTGTTCTGATAACCTGCACAAGAAAATAAGGATGATAAAAGAAGAAAAGAAAAAATAATTTTTGCTGAAAAAATAATAGTATTTCTCATTAAATAACAGTATATCTATCAATGATTAAATTGATGTAAATAAATAAATTTCAATTTTTTATTAAAAAAGGCAAAATTAATACAAGCGAATAATAAGCCATAAAATATAAATTAATTCCTAATGATAGAATTAGAATAATTTTAATCAAGGCACAAAAATACATTCTTTTTATGGACTTTTGAGGATTAATGAGTAGATATACTAGAGATATTTATAATTTATTGATTTTTAGAGAAAAATGGCTTACGTTTAATCTTTTTTTAAAATATACAAAAAAATAATCTCCTTGATTGAAATAAAAATACTGAAAATAAATTTGGTTTTTGCTAAATTAATTAGCATTTTTGTAGAGCAATTAGGATAAATTTTTGATAAATAATTAACTTTACTCAAAAAATTAGTCATCTTTGCAAAATATTTGATTCTTAATAAAAAGAAATTAATTCTCCATTACAAAATCAAATATAAAAAATTAGAAAAAAATATTTGTCTGAAAATATAGAAATTTATAATAGATATGGCTCAAGATACTTCCTCTACTGGTAATTCAACTTATAATGAAGATAGCATACGCTCACTAGATTGGCGTGAACATATTCGGTTACGTCCAGGTATGTATATTGGTAAACTCGGCGACGGTTCGGCACAAGATGATGGAATTTATGTTCTTGTAAAAGAAGTAGTCGATAACTGTATTGACGAGTTTGTGATGGGACATGGAAAGCGAATTGAAATCAAAATTGAAGATCATAGAGTTTCAGTTCGTGATTTTGGACGTGGTATTCCACTCGGAAAAGTCATTGATTGTGTCTCCAAAATTAATACAGGTGCAAAATATGATTCAGAAGCCTTCAAAAAATCAGTTGGTTTGAATGGTGTTGGTACGAAGGCTGTCAATGCACTTTCTACACATTTTAGTGTCAAATCCACACGAGAAGGAAAGTCAAAAGTGGCTGAATTTCATCAAGGAGTTTTGAAAAATGATTTACCTATTGTAGATGAAGATGCAAAAAATGGAACGTTTGTACTCTTCGAACCTGATAATTCTATTTTCAAAAATTATCGTTTTATTCCTGAATATTTGGAAGAACAAATTTGGAATTATGCCTTTCTGAATGCAGGACTGACAATAAATTATAATGGCAAAAATTTCTATTCTAACAAAGGTTTGTATGACCTTTTGATGAGAAAAGTAAATGAAGAGTCATTGCGTTATCCAATTATTCATTTGAAAGGAGAAGACATTGAAGTTGCTTTTAGTCATACCAACGATTATGGAGAAGATTATTATTCGTTTGTAAACGGACAATATACTACTCAAGGAGGAACGCATTTAGCAGCTTTTAGAGAAGCAATGGTCAAGACAATTCGTGATTTTTATGGAAAAAGTTTTGATGCTGCTGATATTCGTCAGTCAATCGCTGGTGCGATTGCAATAAAAGTCCAAGAACCTGTTTTTGAATCTCAAACCAAGACAAAATTAGGCTCTCAAAATATTTCTCCAGATTCAAACTCACCTAGTGTACGTCATTTCATTAATGACTTTCTTAGAAAAGAACTAGATAATTATTTACATAAAAATCCAACGGTTGCTGATGCTATTTTAAAGCGAATCTTGCAATCAGAAAGAGAGCGTAAAGAAATTTCGGGCATCAAAAAAATTGCCAACGAAAGAGCAAAAAAAGCAAGTGTTCACAATAAAAAACTGCGTGATTGTCGTGTTCATTTTGATGACAACAAAGGCGATGAGGAAATAAAAAGACAGACAACTATTTTTATTACAGAGGGAGATTCGGCAAGTGGAAGTCTTACCAAAGCTAGAAATGTACAGACACAAGCTGTTTTTTCACTTCGTGGAAAGCCTCTCAACTGTTTTAGTCAGACGAAGAAAGTAGTTTATGAAAATGAAGAATTTAATCTTCTTTTTCACGCCTTAAATATTGAAGATGGATTAGACGGACTTCGTTTTAATAGAATTGTTTTGGCGACAGATGCTGATATTGATGGAATGCACATTCGTCTTTTGATGATGACTTTCTTTTTGCACTTCTTTCCTGATTTGGTCAAAAAAGGACATTTACATATTTTGGAAACGCCATTATTTAGAGTTCGAAATAAAAAAGAAACTATCTATTGCTATTCAGAAGAAGAAAAACAAACAGCAACAAATAAGTTAGGCAAACAAGCCGAAATTACACGATTCAAAGGTTTGGGAGAGATTTCTCCTGATGAATTTGGACAGTTTATAGATGAAAACATGAAACTTCAACCTGTTATTTTGAATAAATCGACTTCTATTTCTGACCTTTTGACTTATTATATGGGCAAAAATACTCGTGAACGTCAAGAGTTTATTATCGATAACTTGAAAGTAGAAAAAGATGCAGTTGAAGATGAAGAGGGAAATAAAATTGAAGTTACTGTTCAAGGTGATTTAGAAACTGTTTAAATTTTCTGTAATTCATAATATCAAACCCTAAGTGACTTCGAAGACCCTTAGGGTTTTTTGATGCAAACTTTTTGATAAAACTAAAATTCATTTTATCTTTAATCCTTCAATAATTTCAAAAACACACATATTTCAAAAAACATGTACACAAACTACGAAGTCAAAAACCGAATTGCTTTTATTACGCTCAATCGTCCAGAAAAAAGAAATGCCTTTAGTGATGAATTAGTAGAAGAACTAAAAACTAACTTTTCGAAAGCAGAAAATGATAAAAACGTAAAAGTTGTAGTTTTGAAGGCAAATGGTGATGTTTTTTGTGCAGGTGCAGATTTGGGATATTTACAGACACTCCAAACAAATTCTTATCAAGAAAATTTAGGAGATTCTTCTTCTTTGAAAGATTTGTATGAGCAGATTTATATGCTTTCAAAACCTACTGTTGCACAGGTGCAAGGTCATGCGCTGGCTGGTGGTTGTGGTTTAGTGTCAGTTTGTGATTTTGTTTTTTCTGTTCCGAAGGCAAAATATGGATATACAGAAGTAAAAATTGGTTTTGTTCCTGCGATTGTGATGTATTTTCTGATTCGTAAAATTGGGGAAGCTCGTGCAAGACATTTACTTATTTCTGGAAATCTTATTAAAGCTGAAAAAGCCGAGCAGTATGGTATTGTTACCGAAATTGTAGAAGCTGAAAACTTAGAACAAACCGTTTTAGATTTTTGTCAGAATATCTGTGATACAAATTCTGGAGAAGCAATGAAATTAACAAAACAAGCTATTTTGGATGTGCAAGAAAAGACAATTCCAGATGCCCTTCGTTATGCTGCCGAACTCAATGCTAAAGCAAGAATGACCGAAGATTGTAAAAAAGGAATTGGAGCATTTTTGAATAAAGAGAAAGTTAGTTGGTAACTAAATTTAGGGTTTAGGTAAAATATAAATTTGTTGTTAATGATAAGTTTTAATTTTGAGTTTCTGAATTAAATCATTATTTTTCTATAAATTTTAATTTACTACTATAAAACTACCTTTATTATGACTATCCTTGATAATAAATTTGCAAAAGTGACTTATCATGAAGATGGAAACTACATCTTATTTGAATACAAAAAATTTGGTACATCAGAAGCTTTTAGAGAAGCATGGAATAAAGCAGCTGAGGTAGCTGAAAAATACCAAGTAAATAAATGGGTTTCTGACTCTCGCAAAATGGCTGTTATTAGTCCAGAAGATCAACAATGGTTTTCGGAAGATTGGTCGCCAAGAGTTCGTAATCTTGTCTCTAAGGATACTTATACAGCAATTGTGTTAGATAAAGGAGTATTTACTGAGATATCAGCTAAATCTATTTCCCAAAACATTGTAGGGCAAAATTCTACAAACTCTATTGCTGTTACTTTTGAGTATTTTAAAGATATAGACGCTGCACAAGATTGGTTGAAGAATATAGAGTATCAATTAGAACCATTAGCAAGGTAGTTTCCATTAAATAAAATTACTTATTCATAAAAATATCCTTCACTAATTTATTTTAGTGAAGGATATTTTATTTGTTATTATTCGAAGTAGGGATATACTTTTTCTTCCATAAACTCATCTAAACGTTCTCTTTTATGTTTGAAAATTGTTTTTTCTACTTGTTTTTCATAATCCTCTCTGACTGAAATTTTATAAGAGGACGTATTTTCTCCAAGTTTAGGTAACCAAACTGAATGTAAAGTAAAGAAATAAATAAGAGAAGGGTGATCAAGAACACAAACAGCTCCCTTTTGTAAATCAGCAGCATCAAAAATCCATATTTCACGTTCATAATTTGTGTCTGGTTTTACTTCTTGTCCATTTATCATTGTACAAAGAATATACCCATCAGTAGAAAGGTCTATATTTGATACATCTTCATTAGGTTCTCTTTTTCTTGGAATAAATTGAAGGGAACGTAACTCACAATTTCTAGGAAACTCATAAAAATCTACTAACTCCATTTTTTCTGTATCTAGGCGAGTAAGTGTTAGAGGAATCTCTTGTTCAGTATATTTTTTTAAATCATCTAAAGAAACAACTCTATTTTGATAATCTTTATATAAATTATAAATAAAACGAGTAAGCCTCCTATTTTCTAGTCCCGAACACTGCCAGTAAATGTTTTTTATAGAATCATTTGTTTCTGTATCGGAGATTATATCTCTATACGTATGCAGACCTACTCCCCAAGTATGTACACCTGTTTTTTCTCCTGCTACATTATTTCCTAACTTATAAATTATTTTTTCTTCTACAAATTTCTCTTGCTTTACATCAATAACTAATTTTCCCATTCTTGAAACATCCATTTCTCCAACTGCTAAAATACCTGCTGTTCCTTTATCAATGGGACGGTCTTTTGGAGAATCTACAATTTTATCATAATAACGAACCCATTCTGCCAAACAAGCTGCTGCGTTATTGGCTGTAAAAAGTGTTATTTGTCCGTTTGGATTAGGATATTGAGGTGAAAAGTGTATCGTTTCTATCGGAATCTGAACTGTTTTTACTTTTACTTTACTTGCTCCTTCTTTCAAATCTGCTCTTTTTACTATATACATATTTGTATAAGGAAGTTGTTCGCCTGCTGTCAGAAAACGAATAACTTTATCTATTTCTGGTTCGTTTGGAAAAGGATTATTAAGGAGAATATCCAATGCAATTTTGAAAGAAGCATCAATTAAAATAATATAATCTTTGCTCAATCCCGTTTGGTGCATACATTGAATAATATTAATAGGAGTTCCATCTTCGTTTATGAGTTCCCATTTTTGCAGTTCTTGTGAGCCATTCCATTTCAATAAAAAAACGGCTGCTTCTGTTTGTGTTTCTTTCTTAATGAGTTTCTGAATCTGTTCTTTTATCCAAAAAAGAATATTCTGAAAAATAGTGCTTTTTCCTTTTTCATCCACTTCTGGTCTAGAATAAAAATGCTGTAAGTGTTCAATTGCCTCTTTTCTATCCATTCCTTCACATTCTTTTATGGTTTGATGAAGTTCCTCTTTCACAATATCTTCTTTTTTAGTAAGTAGTTCTACTAATCGAAGTGAAGAAGTTATATTTTTAGAATCTTTGATAAAATTAACCATAAAAAGCTCTTGTGTTTTGGCACCAAAACTTGGGTGTGCTGTACTTTGATAAAGTGGAAAAACCCAGTGTATAAAAGGAGGTGTTGCAGGTTTCCATTCTTTATTTGTTCCAATTGGAGTAATGACTTCCAATGTATTGACATCAATTTCAAAAGGTCTTCCTAAATCTGATGTAGCAACTATCCTAGAATTTGTATCGTCTTTCATACGAAAAGGAATCAAAGCTGTACTAAGCATATCTCTTGCACCAAGAGCAAACGAGAGGCGAGAGATACCCATATTTCGAAAGCCAAAAATCTTGTGTATATCTTCTCCTTGTTTGGTCGCCAAATCTGCATAATAAGAAGGCGTTTTCAAGATGCGAGATTTGAGTTTTACTTTACCTATTTCATCAAAATCAAATCTAAAAACCATGCTATCTCCATTCATTACAGGACTACTATATTCTTGGTTTGCTTTTCCTTCATCTGTTGTTTTTGGATAAGGAAGTCCATTAGAATTAACAGAACCCACAGAAGAATTGACAAATACATGACCATATATATCAGTAGGAATTTGTCCTTTTTTTACTAAAAGTTCGATATCTAATTCTTCTCGACTGGCAGAAACTAAAGGTTGCATAAATTATAAGTAATTTGAATAAATGATTTTTGATAATATAATTTCTAAACTACAAATAAAATATAGAATTTGAAATACTATTGAATAAAAAAAGGATTTTGATAAAATATATCAAAATCCTTTTTTTATTATAAAAAGAAAAATATAATTATCTCACAAACAAAAGCTCACGATACTTAGGCATTTGCCACATTTCGTCATCAACAAATTGTTCTAGCTTATCAGTCTCGTAACGAATCTTATCAAAATAAGGCTTGATTTTATTGCAATAAGCCTCTGCTCCTTCTGTTGGCTCTAGTAGGTTTGCTTTTTTGCGTTCGTTTATCATTTCTTTGACAAGTTTAGTTGCCTTATTTATATGTTTGGCAATTCTACGAGCTGTGTCGGTTATCATTTCTAAGTCATCATCTAATCCAATTTTTTGCATCTTGTGGATAGTTTCAGTCAATTCTCCTAGATATTTCATAGCCGAAGGAATGACATGATTTATTGTCAAATCACCTATTAAACGAGATTCAATCTGAACTTGATGTAAATAATTTTCTAAATGAATTTCTTGACGTGCGTCAATTTCTTGTTCTGTAAGAATTTTATTATCTGTAAATAACTTTCTTCCTTTTTTAGTAATATTTGCAGTAAGAGCTTCTGGAGTAGTACGAAGATTTGAAAGACCACGCTTTTTGGCTTCTTTTTCCCATTCTTCACTATAATTATTTCCTTCAAAACGAACAGCTTTGGATTCTTTAATATAACGACGAAGAACATTAACAATGGCTAATTCTCTTTTCTCGCCATCTTTTTCTAATTTCTCTACTTCTGCATGAAACTTTGTAAGTTGGTCAGCAACTGCCGTATTCAAAACCATCATTGGAAGCGAACAGTTGGCAGTAGAACCAACAGCACGGAATTCAAATTTATTTCCTGTAAAGGCAAAAGGCGAAGTACGGTTTCTGTCTGTATTGTCTAACAAAATTGGTGGAATTTTATCAATTCCTAACTTGATATACATATTGTCTCCTTTACCAACCTCTACTTTTGCATTTTCTTCCAATTCATTCAAAACTTTATCAAGTTGTGAACCTACAAAAACAGAAATAATTGCTGGTGGAGCTTCATTTGCACCCAAACGATAATCATTCGAATCTGATGCAATACTAGCACGAAGCAAATCGGCATGTTCGTGAACAGCTTTAATTGTATTTACAAAAAAGGCTAAAAACTGTAAATTTTCTTTTGGTTTATTAGAAGGAGCTAATAAATTTTTTCCTGTATCTGTGCTTAATGCCCAGTTGTTGTGCTTTCCACTTCCGTTTACACCTTGAAATGGTTTTTCGTGGAAAAGAACTTTTAGGTTATGACGTTCTGCAACTCTACTCATTACATCCATCAAAACCATATTGTGGTCAACAGCTACGTTTACTTCTTCAAATTGAGGCGCACATTCAAACTGTGCAGGTGCAACTTCATTATGACGAGTAGTAATCGGAATTCCTAATTTCAATGATTCAATTTCGAAGTCCTGCATAAATGCTTTTACTCTTGAAGGAATCGAACCAAAATAATGGTCGTCTAATTGCTGACCACGAGCTGGTGCATGACTCAAAACAGTACGACCACCCAAAACCAAATCATGACGAGCATAAAATAGAGCTTTATCAATTACAAAAAATTCTTGCTCAACACCTAAAGTAATCGTAACTTTATTTACATTTCTATCAAAAAGACGACAAACATCTGTTGCAGCACGATTTAATAAATCTATTGAGCGAATCAAAGGTGTTTTGTGGTCTAGTGCCTCGCCTGTGTAAGAAACAAAAAGTGACGGAATACAAAGCGTTTTGCCTCCTCCACTCTCTACAATAAAAGCAGGAGAAGAAGGATCCCAAGCTGTATAACCACGAGCTTCGAAAGTTACACGAAGTCCACCACTAGGAAAAGAAGAAGCATCTGGTTCTTGCTGAACGAGTGTTGAGCCTTTAAATTCTTCCAAAGGAGTTCCTTCTGCATTTGGGCGAAAAAATGAATCATGTTTTTCTGCACTCGTACCACGCAATGGCTGAAACCAGTGTGTATAATGCGTAACACCATTTTCGATGGCCCATGCTTTCATTCCAGAAGCCACAGCATCAGCAAGACGAGTGTCTATTTTCTGACTTTTTTCGACGGCTATTTTTAGGTTTTTGTAGGTTGTAGAAGACAAATAGCGTTGCATTGCTTTGTCATTGAAAACATTTACTCCAAAATAATCAGAAATACGATTAGAAGGTGGAGTTACGTTTACTTCTGGGCGATTTTTGGCATCTTTTAATGCTTCAAAACGAATATGTGACATAAATAGAAATTTTGAGAGAATAAGGTGTTAAATAAAACTTTGATAGAATTGATTTTTGATGTCAATTCTGAAAATAAAATTGATTTTTTGAAAAAATGACCTTTAAATATAAGGCAAATATAAATAAATTTTATCAATTTATAATTGAGTGCCTCAAATAACAACCTATTTTTATAATTATTGTTTTTGGTTTAATGAATGTTTTATTTTTATTAATTTCTATTTTGAGGTTTAATAGAGAGTTTTTTATAAATTTAGAAAAAAGAATAAGTTATAAATTCACTAATTTTAAAAACGTAATGCCCCAAAACTTAAACACAAGTAAATTTTCCTCTTTTATTGGATTCCTTTTATTAATTGGAATTATTGGCTTTACTATTTTTATAAATTTTTTTGATGAAGAACAAATAAAAAACATAACACAAGTAGAAGAAGAAAAAATATATTTTGAACCTTTTGATAGTACAGATTTGGTTAATTTTTGGAAATTGGAAAAGCTACAAACAAAAACAGCTACTCATCAAGCACTAAAAAAAACATATATATTTATTGACAAAAACTTTGGGATTGTAAATTATAATCCATCAAAAGATATTTTTTATGATGAAATACCTGATTCTGTAAAACAATATTTTAAGAAATCATATACTAATAATTCGGATAAAGAATTTATTATCAATTATGGAACATTAGAATTTAATAATTCTTACGATTCAGATAATACAATTACATTTGAAGAGGTTGAAATAAAAAAACTGAATAAGACTTCGGCTGATTCAGCTAAACTATTGGAAATAGGAAGTCTATTTTTAGAGTATCAAATTAACTCTATTGTAACAAGTCCAGAATATGGCGATTTTACGTCTATCTATTTAAAGGACAGAAGACAACTATTTTTAATAAAAGAAGGCACAGAAGTAAAAGGCGATTTTTATCAAAAATTGTTGGAAAAAGCAGAATATCTCAATGACAGTACTAGAATAGTTGTGCCTTCTAAGAAATTACATTTCTTGAGATGATATTATTATGCCCTCATTTTTGTTATAAAAAGAAGTCGTTTAAATGAATAAAGCGACATAAATCTCAAAAGTAAATGATGAAAAAAGGTAGTTTTGACTATTTCATAGAGTTATTCCAAAATAGAGAAATAACCTAGTCTTTATTTTTGCTAATTTTAAAATTTGTAACATTAAAAAATGCTCTGTTTGGTTTGCATAAATTATTCATATTTTTTTCGTATTTTTGCTTACTTAATTAGCAAACTATTTTCATTTTTTCCTACGACAAGAATAAGAAAAGACTATGGATCAGGCTCTTTTAGATGCTCAACATATCGTTCAAATCGCTGCCGAATTGGGTGTGCGAGTCAAACAAGTAGAAGCAACTGCACAACTTTTAGATGAAGGGGCAACCGTTCCTTTTATTTCTCGCTATCGAAAAGAAGTTACGGGTACACTAGATGAGGTACAAGTGGCAAGTGTTCGTGATAGACTCTTACAACTTCGTGAACTGGATAAAAGACGTGAGGCAATCTTAAAATCAATTAGTGAGCAAGAAAAACTCACTCCTGAATTAGAAGAAAAAATAAATGCTGTACAGACACTTTCTGCTTTAGAAGATTTGTATTTGCCTTATAAACCAAAACGAAAAACTCGTGCTTCGATGGCAAAAGAAAAAGGCTTAGAACCTTTAGCTTTGCAGATTTTGGAACAAGGAAGGTTGGATTTAGAAAAAACAGCTAAACAATTTATTGATGAAGAAAAAGGAGTAAAAACACTTGAAGAAGCATTAGCAGGAGCAAGAGATATTATTGCCGAACATATCAACGAACACGCAGAAACTCGTGCAAAAATGCGTAACGTTTTTGAAAAAGAAGGTAGGATTTCAGCTAGGGTAATTACAGGAAAAGAAAAAGAAGGCGAAAAATATAGAGATTATTTTGAATGGGAAGAGCCATTGATTGAAGCTCCTTCACATCGTGTTTTGGCTTTACGTAGAGCAGAAAAAGAAGGTATCTTACTTTTAGATTTGCAGCCAAATGAAGAACGAGCAATTACTTTATTGGAAGATAATTTTGTTCATAGCAACACAAAATCTTCCGAACAAGTGCAAATAGCTGTAAAAGATGCCTACAAAAGACTTCTAAAACCATCAATGGAAACAGAAATTCGTATGCTTTCCAAACAGAGAGCCGACGAAGAAGCAATTACTATTTTTGCAGAAAACCTTAGACAACTTTTGCTTTCTGCACCTCTAGGACAAAAAAATACACTTGCCTTAGACCCTGGCTTTAGAACAGGTTGTAAATTGGTGGTATTGGACAAACAAGGAAAATTAGTCTATAATGATACAATTTATCCAAATGAACCTCAAAAAGATACCCTAAAAGCAGGAAATATAATTTTAGCTTTAGCAGAAAAATATAATATTGAAGCTATTGCAATCGGAAACGGAACAGCAAGTAGAGAAACGGAGCGTTTCATTAAAGCAATTCCAAGTTTGCCAAAGTCTATTCAGATTGTTGTGGTAAGTGAAAGTGGTGCATCAATTTATTCAGCTTCTGATGTAGCTCGTGAAGAATTTGCAGACTATGATTTGACTGTTCGTGGGGCAGTTTCGATTGGTCGTCGTTTAATGGATCCATTGGCAGAACTCGTAAAACTTGATCCAAAATCTATTGGTGTAGGTCAGTATCAGCACGATGTCGATCAAAAACAACTCAAAAATAGCCTTGATGATACAGTTATGAGCTGTGTAAATGCTGTTGGTGTAGAAGTAAATACGGCGAGTAAAGAATTATTGAGTTATGTTTCTGGTTTGGGTGCTTCTCTTGCCAAAAATATCGTAACATTTAGAAATGAAAATGGAGCGTTTAAAAGTAGAGCGCAACTCAAAAAAGTACCTCGTTTGGGAGATAAAGCCTTCGAACAAGCAGCAGGTTTTCTTCGTATTCGTGATGCCAAAAATTTGTTAGATGCAAGTGCTGTTCATCCAGAAAGTTATCCGATTGTAGAGAAAATGGCAAAAGACTTGAATACAACAGTCGAAGAGCTTATCAAAAATGAAGAACTTCGCAAACAAATCAATCTGAAAAATTATGTTACCGATACAGTAGGACTTCCAACACTTGAAGATATTGTTTCTGAACTTGCCAAACCAGGACGTGACCCTCGTGAGCAGTTTGAAGCCTTTTCGTTTGTAGAAGGAGTTGAAAAAATGGAAGATTTGAAAGTAGGAATGAAACTTTCAGGTATCGTAACAAATATTACAGATTTTGGTGCTTTTATCGATGTAGGAGTTCATCAAGACGGATTGGCTCATATTAGTCAGCTTTCAGATAAATTTATCAAACACCCAACAGAAGCTGTAAAAGTTCATCAGAAAGTAGAAGTAACAGTTATGGATGTAGATTTGGGTAGAAAAAGAATTGCTTTAAGTCTAAAATCTGAACCTTTTGGAGCAAGTTCAGAAGGAAAAAAAGGAGGAGAAGCACATTTGTCTAGCTCTAGACCACAAATAGCAGCAAGAAAACCAACTACGAAAGTAGAAAAAGAAACGATTTCAGAAATGGGCAAGGAACGTAAAAATGATTCTAAATTTGCTAGAGGAAGTTCACTAGAAGAAAACCCAAAAGAAGGTAAAGTCAGAAAGTCATCCTACAAAAAAGCTGATTCTTTTAAGAAAAGACAAGAAAAATCAAAAGAAGAAGAAGCTGAAACAGGAGGAACAATGGCTGATAAATTGGCTGCCCTCAAAAATAAATTTGGTAAGTAAACTGTAGCTTACGCTTTAGCGTGAGATGAGAGTGTATTTATTATAAAATTCCTACAACTCCTTATTCATTTTATTTGAGTAAGGAGTTTTTTGTTTTTGCTATTGTCCCTACTTTTTTATAGGACACGGATTTTACGAATTATATAGATTAACACAGATTTTTTTAATAATATTTTAATAAAAAGCAGAAAGGTTTGTTTTATATTATGCTATTTTTTATTTGAATAAGTCATTTTAAGATGCAATTATTTGTGTTTTGCATTCTGTGTCCTCTGTAACTCTGTGTTTAATAAAAGTAGGGTACAGTATATTTTTACAAAAAGTCATCTAATCAAATCGCATGACCATAACCGTATAATCATCTCTCAAATCATCGCCTTCAATAAATTGATAAATATCATCGATAACTAACTCAGCTATTTGTGCGACGTTGCAATGTGCATTTTCTTCCAAAAAGTTTTTGATTCTGTCATACCCATATTCTTCTTTCGAAACAGGATGACGAGCTTCATTTATTCCATCTGTATAAAGGAAAAAAGTATCTCCTTCTTCATAATCAAAAATAGAAACCTGTGTATGTTTTCCATACGTTCCATTTCGGATAATACCCAAACCAATTCCTTTTTCTTCCAAAAAATCTGCCTTTTCTTCCCTAGCATTGTAATATAAAGTCGGACAATGACCTGCACGAGAAGAATAAATTTTTCTTTTTTCGGTATCAATAATCAAATAGGTAGCCGTAATAAAAAGACGAGGTTCTAAACACGAACTAAGTGCATTATTGGCATATTCCATAAATAAATCTGGACTCAAATCTAAGCGTACCAAACTATGAAAAATACCTTTCATTTGTGCCATATAAAAGGCTGCAGAAGTTCCATTCCCAGCTACATCAGCAATAATAACGGCAAAACGATGAGGTGCAACTTGAAAATAATCATAATAATCTCCACCCACTTCATCAGCAGAACCTGCTTTTACACAGATTTCAAATTGATTATCTACATCAATAACATTCGGTAAAAGGCTTTCTTGTACTCTGTGAGCAATTTTTAGTTCGTTTTGATAACGCTGCGTTTCTACTGCTGTTGTGATTAATCTAAAATTATAAATTGCCAAACTTGCCTGTGTTACAAATGAAGTCAGTGTCGTCATTACTACATTATCAAAGGCATTATCGACTTCTTTTAATAGAACAAGCGAACCCAAATAACTTTTATTAGCAATCAAAGGCAACGATAAAATAGATTGATAAGGTTGTTCTTCGTAATCTGTTTCAAAAAGTTGCATGGCTGAATATTTGCGTGGTTTGCTTCTATCCAATCCCTTTTCATAAATTACTTTTTTGAGTTTGACAGCTTCTGTATTCGAAATATCTTTTGTGATAAAGTCTCGCTGTGTGTTCCAAATTTCTAGCCACGCAGCATCAGCATGAAGCGTTTGAATAGCACTTTCTAATAAAACTTTATAGACTTCTTTTTCATTATCTCCACTCAAAAGAGATTCAGAAAGTTTCTGAAAACTAGCTAACTCTCCAATTTTTTTCTCAAAAACAGAAGATGTAGGAAGATTAAAAAGCAAAAGTAATGCACTTGAAACAGAATAAATTCCAGTAAAGACAAATGTAGCTACAAAAAAAACAGAGTTTTGTAAATCAATGACCAAATTTGTAATTGCTTGTACCTCTGTATTTTGACCTGCCATATTATTATACCACAAAAATTCAAATAGAAAATAAACTTGAACGCCCAAAGTAATCAATAAAAGAAGGATAGAACGAATCTTTTGATTGAAATTTAAGTAAGCAATCCAACGAATATTTATGGATAAGACAAAACTCATCAAGACCAAAAACAAAAGAATTATTTGCGAATAAGGGGTAAAAAAATCAAACCCAAAAAAATGAAAAAATAGGGTAACGAAAAGCGTATATTCAAACGTTTTCATTAAAGTTAGCATAAACTTATTTGCTTGATAGGTTATCAAATGTTTCCATTTGTGATATGCTGTCAGTAAAAAACCTACAAAGAGTCCAAAATCTACGTGATAGATAAAATTATAAAGCATCGTATGCTCTAAAAGATAATTTGATGCAACATTAATAAAAATGTTCAGCATCAAGGAAAGTGCAACCGAAACAATACTTGAACCAAATGCTTTCCATAGAAAACCATAAAAATCTTCATTATCATCTTTCTGAACATCAATCCTGCGAATAGTAAAAAATGTACACAGAAGAAACGTATTAAATAAAAGACCTTTAATCCAAATAGGCAAGTTTTGCTGAATTTCTTGATAGCCTTGCACCAACAAATACTGCTCTATCATGCCATAAGCAGTCAAGAGAACCCACGAAAGCATCGTCAGGAACAGTAATATTGTTTTATAGCCTTTTTTAGGCAGAGCAAGGTTCATATAACTAACAGGAAGAAAAGGTTTTATATAATAGCTTTCAATTTCTCTAATTTAATCAATTTAAGGATGAAAATTAATAACATAAAATGAAATTATACCATAATTAGAATACAATTAGAAATTGTTGCAAGCTACAAAAAACTATTGCCAAAAAATACTCTATTTTCATAAAAATAAACTTTATGTAATTTTTGGCATAGCTAATCATAGAAAAGTAAATGCGTATTTTTTTGCCTAAAAATAGAGTATATAGTTTAAAATTTAGTCTAATAATAGCCATTTTTAGCTTGCAAGCATAAACAAATTTAAAAATAATAATAAATCTGTCTAATTTTTTAAAGCCTTTTATCAAATTTAGGAGGCACACTCAATTCCAAATTATGAACTTCATTATCAAAACAAGCAACAAAATTTTTTACGCCTCTTAGTCCTGTTTCTTTATCCTTGAAAAGTAATTTTTGAGCTGCTTCATTTTCAAAAGCCTTTGGAATATCATTTACACTTCCAGCAGGGACATTGTTGTTTTCCAAAGTCTGTAAAATTTCTTTACTCTCTGTTTGTAAAAAAGCTTTTTCTAAAATAGGTCGTAAAATTTCTCTATTCCGAACTCGGTTTGCATTTGTCTTGAAACGTTCATCTTCTGAAATAGAGTTTGTTTTTAACACTTCACACAAAATAGAAAATTGCTTATCACTTCCTACCACAAGCATCAAACTATCTGTTTTGGTCTGAAAAATTGTTCCATACGGAAAAATATTTGGATGTTCGCTTCCCATTTTTTGAGGAGAATGTCCTGCATTGAGCCAGTTGGTAGCTTGATTGGCAAGTGAAGAAAGTGCAGATTCATAAAGCGAAACGGTTACGTAACTTCCTTCAAAATTATTATCTTCTCGTTCTCTTTTCAAAAGAGCTATCAACAAACCTTCTTTGAGTTGATGCGCTGCCAAAATATCGACTAAGGCAACAGGCATTTTTGTTCCTTCTAGTTTTTTTGTAGTTCCTATTTCTTCTTTTTCGCCATTCATAAACACAAAACCAGTTTCGGCTTGAATGAGCGCATCATAACCAACTTTCGAACTTTCCGTTCCATAACCTGTAATGTGTCCGTAGATAAGTTTTGGATTAATTTTTTTGAGCGTTTTGTAATCTACGCCTAATTTTTCGGCATCTCCTTTTTTATAACTTGCCAAAATAATATCAGTATTTTTTATTTCTTGATATAATTTCTCTTTGTCTTCTTTATCATAAATATTGAGAGCAAGCGATGTTTTGCCCCAATTTACAGCCGAAAAATAAGCAGAAACACTATTTTGAGGGTTTTCAGAAGGTAGTTTCCAAGAGCGTGTAACATCGCCATTTGTCAGAGGATTTTCTATTTTAAGGACGCTTGCACCACATTCAGCAAAAAATTGTCCGACCGAAGGTGCAGCCAAAACACTTGCTAATTCTATTACTTTTAAGTCTTTGAAAATATTCATTTATCTAGTTAAAATTACCAGTAAAATTAATAGGATTGAAAACTGAAAATTACGAAAAAAATAGTCAAAGAAATTATCTCATTTTTTGTAACAAACTATTGTCAGAGTTATTTTGGGTTACCAAAAAACTACTGACAAAGTTTTATGAATATGTTCTGTAATCAAGTTATTTACATTTCGTAATCCGTAATTGACTTTATTCCTTCCAAATGCCAAATTTTCCTAATTGATAATCTTGAAAGGCTTCCATAATTTCTTGTTCGGTATTCATTACAAAAGGACCTTTTGCTACCAAAGGTTCATTAAATGGTACAGCGTAGCCCCAAATTAATAAACTATTTTCTAATGCCTCAAAATTAACTAGAGTTGGGTTATTTGAATTTAGCTCAAACTCTACTAATTGCCTTTCCTGTATTTCTTTTTCATTAATAATTAATTTTCCCTTTATCAGATAACAAAAAATAGTATTGCCTTTTGGAACATTAGTTTCCCATTTTGCATCCTTTTTCAATTCTAAGGTTGATAAAAAAAGCTCTGTCGGACTTTTAAAAGCTCCTTTTTGTTCTTTATTTTCAGATGTATAAGTGCCAGAAATAAGATTGAGTATAGTTTTTTCATTGATTTTAATACTAGGAATATCTTCTTTTTGCAAACCTATATATGTAGGAGCAGTCATTTTGAGCTTGGCAGGTAGATTTACCCAAAGTTGCAAAATTTCTAATTCTCCACCTTCTTTTTTGAATTTATCAGAAGATATTTCAGAGTGCAAAAGTCCACTTCCTGCTACCATCCACTGTACACCTCCTTCGTTGATTATACTTTTATATCCTTGAGAATCTTTGTGCATAATATCGCCTTTTATGATAAAAGTAACAGTTTGCATTCCCCTATGTGGATGAGGACCAAAAGGCAAACCATTATTATTAGCAGGATAAACTTGATGACCATGATGGTTTAGAAATAAAAACGGGTCTATTTGTTGTATCTTATTATTTGGCAAGGGAGAATAAGTAATTAAATCTGCAATAGGGTGAAATGCAGCTTTATGAATCTGTTTTATAGAAGTCATTTTTTTGTGGTTTGATTTTTTTTAAGCAAATACATTGTTATAGGATAATGAAACTAAAATATATGCCTTGGGGTTTTGAAAGTAGCATAATAGGTTGTTTTTTGTTTTTTTTGACATTTATTTTTAAAATGTAATTTTCTGAAAATCAGTAGTTTATTCTACTAGATTAAAAAAAGATAAATTTTTTCTAATTTTTTTTAAAGATTTATTTGCAGAATCAAAAAAACCGTCTTACCTTTGCATTGCATTAAGGGAAAAGATAGTAACAAAATAAACTAAAAAATACCAATAAAATAGTTTTTTAGATTTTAAAAAGTTATTAAAAATAACCTTATTGTAATATCAGAATAAAAAGCCTTCTTAGCTCAGCTGGTAGAGCAATTGATTTGTAATCAATAGGTCAACGGTTCGATCCCGTTAGAAGGCTCAATAGTATTGAAAGATACTGAAGTGTAAGAGTGATAAACTACACAAAAAAATAAATCCCGATTCAGACTAAATTTATTTAGATTGAATCGGTTTTTTTTATGTCTTTTAGTTTTGAAGTTAAGTTAGTAGATTTGTGCTATGGCTTTTCTTATTGTTTATCACAATTGCATTACCGAAGTTTATAGACTAATAACAACTTTTTTTATTTTGAAACATCAACAGGAATATAATAATATCAAACATAAATATGGATATTGAACAAAAAAATATATTTCAAAATGTATTTCAAAAGCAATACACTAAAAAAATAATTAAGATACACATATCAAATATTATACACGTTGATGAGTTTTTAACTGACCTTAAATATATATTAATCCTTATAAAACTTCATAGAAAACAAACAGACTTGGAAATTACTAAGGCTTTACCTTCAAAATTTTTAAAAAAGATTGAATCTTGGTCAGATTCTGATAAAAATTCTAACTATTATTTGTTAGAACTAGATATATTCATAAGTAGATTTAATGAACAGAGTTGGAGTTGGTTAGGTCATATTGCAGAAAATAATGGACTAAGTTTGTATGTAGAGCATATTAGATATTCAAGTTATGTAGAGCTTTTATGTATTCTTTTTAATTTGGAAATTATTCCTACTTATAAAGTATTTGTTTACGATGATATTTTTGGTAATTATGAAGTAATTTCATTGAATATGGAGGGAGGAATACCTATTAAAGCTCCTTCTAAATTTTCTTCTGTACCTGATTGGATTAGAAATTAGCCACTTTAAGTAGTTCCCAATTCAAACTAAATCAATTTAGATTGAATCGGTTTTTTTGTGCCTTTTAACTTTTCATCAAAAGTTTTCTAGTCTTTATATTTTGTATCTTTGCTGTCCACAAAAAACAATCAAAATACGCTCTTAAAGAATGAATCCTATAATCCAATCAGTCAAATTATTTCCTAAAAAAAATAGCTTTTATTTTATACTCTTTAGTATTTTATCAATTTCTCTTTTCTCTTGTGAGCCAAAAGATGAAATGATTAGCACAGATAAAAGCAACAAAATCAGCTTTTCGCCTGACACCGTTTTTTTTGATACGCTTTTTACTGGTTTTGAGTCGCCTGTACAACGTGTTAGTATCAAGAATTTTAATAATGAAGCCCTCAACATTTCACGTCTGTATCTTCAAACTGGAGAAAATTCGCCTTTTCGTCTGACTATAAATGGAATAAAACAGCAAGAAGCGACTGATATTTTTTTGAGAGGAAATGATAGTTTGCGTGTTTTTTTAGATATTCTTCCCCCTACTTTGAATACTGATGAAATAACTAAACTAGAAGATTTTTTGGTAGTAGAAAGTAATGGAAATATTGAAAAGTTGCCTTTGATTGTTTGGTTGCAAGATGGAATTTTATTAGAAGATTCTGTTTTGGATTGTCAGACGGTTTGGAGTGGAAAAAAGCCATATATTATTAAAGGAAGTGTTTTGGTAGAAGAAAATTGCAAACTTACGATAGATGCAGGTGTAAAAGTTGCTTTTCTGACAGATGCAGCTCTTTTGGTGGCTGGTTCGTTGGAAATCAATGGAAATGCAACAGAAAATGTAAAACTAGGAAGTTTTAGAAATGATGGAAGTTTTGAAGGAGCTTTAGGACAATGGTTTGGTGTTTTGTTTGGCGAAAACAGTAAAAATAATAGAATTTCATACACCATTATCGAAAATGCTACGGTAGGTATTCGTTTTGGTACACCTGATAATGATACTATTCCAGATTTGATTATCGAAAATACAGAAATTAGAAATATGGCTGATGCAGGTGTTTTTTGTCTAAATTCTGATGTTTTGATTCAAAATACACTTATTCACAACTGTTTGAACCGAACTTTTTCGGCAGGAGCAGGAGGTAATTATTATTTTTATAATAATACGTTTGCCAATTTTGGATTTAATTTTTTTAGAGAAGAACCTTCTTTTGAGCTTTCCAATGTGTTGGCATTTGTTGATACATTAGGAAATCAGCAAGTTATTAGAGAAGATTTAAAAGCCTATTTTATCAATAATATTATTTGGGGAAGTATCGACGAAGAACTGATTTTGTTTGCCACTCCAGAAGCTGAATTTCAAACTTTTTGGAACTCTAATTTGCTTAAAACAAAACTTTTAGATGCTTCATTACCAAATATTTTGAATGAAAATCCTAATTTTGTAGATGCTTTTAATGGTAACTATCAATTAGATTCGCTTAGTCCTGCCATAAATGCTGGTCTTGATATTGGTTTAGAGATAGATTTGGAAGGCAAAGTTAGGGGTTCTAATCCTGATATTGGTGCTTTTGAAAAAGAATAGCTTTAGAATTACGAATTTATTTTTCTAAGCAGAAAAAATTAGAATAGAAAGTACTGTACCCTACTTTTATTAAACACAGAGTTACAGAGAACACAGAGAATAAAGTACATTTTGCTTTAATTAATAGCAGAAATGTACAATTTTGTGTCCCCTCTATACTACTAACAAAAGTATTATCCTTGTGTTTTTATATAGGTCAGTCTCGTAGAGCAGACCGTTTATAGTCTGTTATAGACAGTCTGCCCTTTAAGACTGACCTATTTATCCAAAAAATGTCTAGTAGTATAAGTCCCCCTCTTTAATTCAGAAGTTAAAAATTAAGTCTAATGAAATTAGAATACAAGACTTTTACAGAAAAACTGATTTGAATTTTGACCAAATAGTCCTTCTATTTTTTTATTTTTTCCCTCTTCTCAAAAATTAGACATTTTTGAATTATTTGAAATAAATGCTTATTAAATAGCTTATAATCAACATTTTTACTTCAATAAACAAAAGAATACTGTAAAATTAGTATAGCTTTTTTTGTGTGTGCAGAATTATTTACTACTTTTGTGTTGTTATTTTTATTCAGTCTAAATAAAAACAAAAAACCATGAAAATTATTCTTACCATTTTATTCACATTTATTTTAAATACTTTGCTCTTTGCACAAAGTTCTATAAACGGCACTATCCAACTTAATAATGGAACACCTGCCGTAGCAGTCAATGTCTATTTAGAAGGCACAAGTATTGGAACAATTACCAATGCTGTCGGATTCTATGAAATTAAAAATGTGGAAGCTGGCAATCACACTTTAAAAATTGCAGGGATTACAATCAAACCTATTTCAAAAATAATCTCAGTAGAAGCTAATCAAACAATCACTTTAAATTTTACTGTTGAAGAATCTACAGGCAATCTCAATGAAGTATCAGTACGAGCATCTTCTGAAAAATCAAAGTCAAAAGTTTCTACTTCATTGCGACTACAAACAGAAATCGAAAAACTTCCTCAAAACATTCAAGTCATTCAAAGAAAAGATTTAGACAATCAAATTGTATTAAGTCTCAGTGATGGTTTGTTACGTAATGTGAGTGGAACTATGCGTTTGGAGCATTGGGGCGATGTTTATGCTCGTGTAAATATGAGAGGTAGCCGTGCTTCTGCCTTTTTCAATGGCGTAAATATTACTTCAAGTTGGGGACCTTTGACGGAAGATATGAGCTATGTCGAACGAGTAGAGTTTGTAAAAGGACCTGCTGGTTTTATGATGTCAAGTGGCGAACCAAGTGGTATTTATAATATCGTTACCAAAAAACCAACAGGCGATGATTTTAATGGGTCTGTGCGTTTTACAACAGGTAGTTATAATTTATTTCGTGCTGAAGCTGATGTAGATACAAAAATTACTAACAAATTATCTGCAAGGCTCAATGTAATGGGACAAAATAAAAATTCATTTAGAGATTATGAATACAATGACAGATATATTGTTGCTCCTTCATTACGTTATGATTTCAATTCCAAAACAAAACTTACTGCTGAATATATTTATCAGAAAGCAAAAATGTCTAACATTGGAGCATCTTATATTTTCAGTACAGAAGGCTATGCAACATATCCTACTGAGACCACTTTGGGAGATTCTGGACTAGAACCAAGTCTTGTTGATGACCAAACTTTCAATGTAAATTTCCAACATGAATTTAAAAAAGATTGGAAAATCACAGCACAAACTACCTATATAAATAGCTATCAAATCGGACAAAGTATGTGGGCTGGTGATGTACAAAAAGATTTGATTCAGCGTAATGTGAGCTTATTTGAATCTAGCAATATCATGAAATTTGCACAAGTTTATGTTAATGGTAAAGTTATGACAGGTGGTGTAAGTCATAAATTAGTTGGTGCTTTAGACGTGGGAACAAAAGAGTATATGGCAGACTGGAATCAGTCGCATCAATTGGAAACAGGTGATAATTATTTTTCAATGACAGCAGATGGCTACCAACCTGTAACAAATGGCTATCCTGATTTTGATTTATCACAACCATTAGAAATACGTTCGAATCCTTATGGAAGAATTAATTTACAATATTCAGGAATATATCTTCAAGATGAATTAGGATTTTTAGATGATAAAATCCGTCTTACTTTGGCTACTCGTTTTACAGATATTTCTCAATCTAGTTATGGTGGAGCAATACAAAAAGCTAGTAAATGGACTCCAAGAATTGGTATTAGTGGTTCGGTAGATAAACATACTTCTGTTTATGCTTTATATGACCAAAGTTTTGTTCCTCAATCTGGAATTTTGAGAAATGGAGATAAAATTAAACCTATTACAGGAAATAATTTGGAAGTAGGAATAAAAAGAGATTGGTTCGATAAAAAATGGACAACTACATTATCTATTTACCAAATTACTAAGAAAAATGAGTTGATAAGTGACCCTAACAATGCTCCAACCGAACAATATTCTATCATAAAAGGAGAATCAGAATCAAAAGGAATTGAATTTGATTTGAGAGGAGAAATCATTAAAGGTTTGAATCTTACTCTAAACTATGCTCTAACTGAAAACCTAATTACAAAATCAAATGTAGAAGCTCTACAAGAAGGCGACCTTGTTCCAGGATATGCAAAACATACAGCAAATACATGGATTGCTTACACACAGCAAACAGGATTTTTGAAAGGCGCAGGATTGTCTTTAGGCGCAACTATACTTGCTGACAGAACTACATGGGGATGGGCTTCTACTCCAAATCAACAATCTCTTGGAGATTACAAAAAAGTAGATGCAGGTATTTTTTGGGGAAATGATGATGTACAAGTTACACTCAATATCTACAATCTACTTGATGAATATTTATACAGCGGCGCACCTTATGGAACTTTCTACTATTATCAAGCTGAAGCTCCAAGAAATTGGCGTTTAGCTCTTGCCTACAAATTTTAATCTTTTCTATCCTAATATTTCTAAACTATCCAAAGCAAAAACTTTGGGTAGTTTAGTTCTTTAATTTAACTAATTATGGCATTAAATAGAAAAAAGATATTCAAACAGTGGGTAAGAAAATTTCATTTGTGGGCTGGCTTGGGTATTGGCAGTATTATTTTTATTATCTCTGTTACAGGTTGTTTGTATGTATTCAAAGATGAAATTCAAGACATTTTGCGAAAAGATGCTATGTTTCATAATGAGCCTGACATAGATAAAAAACAAGTATTACCTATTCATATACTAGAAAAAAAGGTAAATGAATATACACAAGAAAAATATCCTGTACACTGGGTAAATATTCCAATTGATAGAAATGAAAGCTATCGGTTTTACTATTACGAAAAAAATCCTGAAACTACTTGGAATTATTTCGATGAATTTATTATCTATAAGTCGGTCTATATTAATCCTTATACAGGAGAAGTTTTGGGCATTTATGATGAGAAAAATGGTTTTTTTGGAGTTGTTTTAGGCATACATTTTTCTTTATTACTGTCACGTCCTATTGGAAGTTGGGTAGTCGGAATTACTACTTTGTTATTTATTGGAATGCTTATTTCAGGAATTATAATTTGGTGGCCAAAAAATAAAAAAGCTAGAAAACAGCGTTTTTGGTTTCCTAAAAAAAATCTAAAGAATTGGAAAAAATTTAATTATGATTTGCATAATATTTTAGGATTTTATGCTTCTTTTGTCGGAATCATAATTGCGATTACAGGCTCTTTTTATGCCTTTTTCTTTGTTAGAGCTTTGATATATCTTGTCTTTTCGGGTGGACTTACACAATATCCTGATTTCTCAGAATACAAAACAACCTCTCCAAAAACAGAACGAACAGCAAGCACTCCAGATAAAATAGCAAAACAAGTAGAACTATTATACCCTGAAGCCTATGGATATAGTATTGACTTAGGACATGAGCATTTAGACGAACATTCACATCCAGCTTTTTCAATTTATATTCAACAGAAAAAAGGCGTTTATTATATCAATAATGAAGTTTTCTTTGATGAAAATTCAGGTGAGATGCTTTATAATCGTCCTCATAAAGAGAAAAACTTTGGAGAAAAAGTAATTGCAGCCAATTATGATATTCATGTAGGTGCAATTTTAGGATTAGGAGGAAAAATCTTAGCTTTTTTAGTTTCTCTTATCTGTGCATCCTTGCCCGTTACAGGTTTTATGATTTGGTGGCAAAGGCACAAAAAAAGAAAGAAAAAAACTATTTTTACACAGACTAGAAAATCTGTGATACAAGATTTGATATAGTAAATGTAGAACTGCTCTATTGAATTTAATCCAGTAGGGCAGTTTTATATTTTCAAGAGGAAATGAAAATTTACTTCCCCAACTCCATCACACGCCTAGCAATATCTTTGGCTGCATCAGGGCGAGCAAAAGTTTTAATATTATTCTTCAATTTTCCTTGTTGATTTTCATCATTCAAAACATAAATTAAAGTAGGAATAAGTCTTTCATTTGCTTCATTATCTTTTATAAGCATAGCTGCATCTTCTTTTGCTAATGCCATTGCATTTTTGGTTTGGTGGTCTTCGGCTACATTGGGAGAAGGAATCAAAATTGCAGGTTTTTCAACCAAAGTAAGTTCGGAAATTGTCAAAGCACCAGCACGACCAACTACAATATCAGCACATTGATAGGCTTTTTTCATATCGTAGATAAAATCATTTACAAAAAGAGAAGGATGATTTAAGAGATTTTTTGCAGCTAATTGTTTTTTTATAGAATCAATATAAAATTTTCCTGTTTGCCAAATAAGCTGAAATCCACTCTCCAAAATCGTTTCAATTCCATTCAGAATAGCTTCATTGATAACTTTTGCGCCACCACTTCCACCCATTACCAAAATTGTTTTTTTGCCTTTAATAAGATTAAAATAATCAAAATCAGATTGAACAGCATGAGGTAGTTTTTTCAAATCCGAACGAACAGGATTCCCAGTAAACTGTATTTTATTTTTAGGAAAATAACTCTCCATATTTGGATAAGCGACACAAATTGCATCTACTTGGCGAGAAAGAATCTTGTTTGTGAGTCCTGCATGTCCATTTTGCTCTTGAATAAGTGTAGGAATACCCATTGTGGTAGCAACTTGCAAAACTGCTCCACTTGCATAACCACCTGTTCCGACCACTACATTAGGCTTAAATTCTTTAATTACATTTCGTGCTTGATTCAGACTTCCAAAAAGACGAACAGGAAATTTAAGGTTTTCTAAAATGTTTTTTGGTGAAAAACTGCGCTGCAAACCACGAATAGGCAAACCAATGACACGATAACCTGCCTTGGGTACTTTTTCCATTTCCATTTTTCCTTCTGCACCCACAAACAAAATTTCTGTATTTGGATTTATTTCTTTGAGGGCATCAGCAATAGCAATTCCAGGATAGATATGTCCACCTGTTCCTCCTCCACTTATAATTACTTTCATTATAATTTTATTTTCGATTGAATAGTAAGTTTGAATAGTAAGTTTTTCTTTGGCTATAATCCGTAAAATTACAAACTCTAAATCAATCTAGCTAGTTTTATAAAATTGATTATTACTTTACAACAATAATTTTGTACTTTGCCAGTTTTCAAGACAAACAAAAACTGTTTTTCTTTGATTATCTTTGTATAAATTTTAAAATAATAATTGCTGTTAGTGGTTTCTTTGCCAACAACACCAACAACACCACCAAAATCTTAACTCGTATGAAAAAAATAAATTATTTCTCGTTTGTTGTGCTAGTTGCTTTACTAGGCAATATGTTTTTTTTATCTTCTTGTAATGACAAAAAAACGAAAGAAGAAAACATAGAAACTATCTCAGAAGAGGAACAACAAAAAGCACAAGATGAAGCTCTTTGGGAAGAAGCTACCCAAAATATGCCTGATGCTGATACGCTTGCCTTACCTGATAAACTTACTATGCTTAATGATAGTGTTGCAGTAACTTGGAATAGACTACTATCTGCCGAGCGTGAAAAAGATGATATGTTGCAAAAATTTGTTCGTGAAGCTCGTTTTGTAGAAGGATTTAATGACAAAGAAATGATAGATAAATTAGAAATAGAAAGAAAAGCACTGTTGAAATTGCGTTATGATGAGAATACTATGCAAAATGCAAAAACAATGGATGCCTATGATAAAAAATTAGCAGAAATTCAGAAGCTAGTCAAACAAATCAAAGAAAATAATCCAGAACTTGAGCGTTATCCAATTCCTTATTCTGTTATTACCTATTTTTCAGAATTGGATAATACAGACTTTTTGTTGCGTAAAAATTATACTGATTATGCAAGTCAGTTGAATGAACTTTTGATGGTTAAAAAAGATGAAATTCCTACTTTGGGAGAGCAATTTGTAAAGATAAAACCAGCTCCTAAGTTTGAATATGGCGAGTTGAACTAAACTTTTGCCTATTTATTTCGTTCAAAATTTAGGAATAGTTATTGCAAAATTACTACTATAATGCGTTTTAGTTGCTGCATTTTTATAGATACTAATGAGGGTTTTTTACCCTAAAAACGTCTTTAAAATAAGTCTAAAATCTATTCCTAAATAGGGTTTTCTTATAGAAAAAGAAAAATGCCGTTGTTGGTGTTTTAGCGATAGTGACACCAACAACTACAAATATTTTTTATAAGAAAACTTTGTATTCCTAAATTTCTTACTATCATTCTATCATGAAAAAAATACATACATTCTTATTTTCTCATTTTTTATTTTTGAAGAGTCTAAAAAATTCTCCTTTGCGAATGCTTGTCATTTTGGCAGCTTCTATTGGTTTTTTAATTTTTTCGACTTCTGCGTTTATGACTTACCAAAACGGAAACCGAGTAGCAATGCTTTCTGATGTTACTTTTACAAAAGGAGAAAAAATATCTTATTTGGTGCATTATGGTTTTATCAATGCTGGTGAAGCTGTTGTAAAAGTGGATAATGATTTTCATACTATCAATGGAAATAGCTGTTATAAGGTAGATGTAGAAGGAAAGTCAGTAGGTGTTTTTGGTTGGACAACTAATATAGATGACAAATGGAGTTCATATATTGACAGACAAAAACATATTCCACGCAAATTTTATAGAAAAATAAAAGAAAATAAATATAGAAAAGAAGAAACTGTGATGTTTGACCATAATGGCAGACAAGCAAATGTAAAATATAAAAAAAGAGATGATAAAAACTGGACACGAAAAGAATATCCAATTCCAACAAATGTGCAAGATATGATTAGTGGATATTATTTTTTGCGTAGAGTGGATTATGAAAAACTAACTAAAAATGAAATTATCCGAATGGATGCTTTCTTTGAAGATTCTGTTTATGATTTTAAGGTGCGCTACATTGGAAAGGAAACCATCAAAACCAAAATTGGTAAAAAAGAAACCTTTGTAATGACTCCAATTATGCCAGAAAATGGTCTTTTTAGTGGAAAAGAATCTATCAAAATTTGGATGTCAGCCGATGAAGACCGAATTCCTCTCAAAATTAGAGCAGATATGTTTATTGGTGGTGTTGAGGTAGATGTAACAGAATACGAAAAATAAAATTAGAAATATAAAAAGTATTATAGGAAAAAGGCTTGCCTTTTTCCTTTTTTTATGCTTTCTCATTTTTATAGTTTAAATTCTTTCAACAAACGAGCGTGAGCAGATTTTGAAATAATCCATTTTATAGATTTTCCCTTATCAAAACTATTTTTTGCAATAAAGCACTTTATTTTTTTGAATTTGACAAAATTATCATTCTGACTTACCACAATCGTAATTTTTCCTTCATAGTTTTCAGAAATTTCTTTCCAATCCTTTCCATAAATTTCAAAACTAGAATAAGCCAGCCATGCAGAAGCAAGCGAATTTATTCCATGATAGATTTGATAACGAATCAGTTTTTGTGCATTTTTTGAAAAAAGTAAAGACGAAATCAAAATAATTTTGTCCTTAAAAAAAATTGAAGAAACTACTTTTTTGAGTAATAATTTCCCTAAAAATGTCTGTGTGCCAAACCTATACCATTTACTAACAGCTAAAGTTTCAGGAGCAATTAAGATAATTTTATTTATAAGAATAGATTTGAGATTGAATTTTGAAAAATTAGAAATAAGCTGTAAGGCAGGACGAACACCCAAAGAAAAACCAATAATATTTATAAACTCTTCTTTATTTTCAAATTCAGTTTCTAAAAACTGCTGAATCAAGATAATCCAGTGATGAAGATTCGTTTCTCTTGGATTTATTAAATTATCTTGATTTTTTTCGTGGTAAAATAACCCAAAGCTGTAAGTTTTAAAATTATTTTGATTTGCAAAGTGTTTAAAAGCCTCTATATTTTGTCCGATTCCGTGAAAGGCAAGCCAAATTTGAGGTGTTATTTTATCTTTTTTATTTTTGTTTGGCTTTTCAAAAATTTCATATTCTAACCTATAATCTGTATTTTTCATAATGAGTTTTCTAAAATAAAGTTTTATTAATTATTCATTTAGAGCTAATTATTCATCATTATCAAATTTCTTAATTAAAGCAAAAAGCAATTTTAAATTTTGTTTTCTAGAAGTTAAAATAGTATTTTGACTCAAAAACTCTTACTTCATATAAAACACAAACTTATTTTACACCTTTTTATGAAAAAAAATATACTTCTACTACGTAATAAAAAAATATATTATTATTTACTATTTGTTTTTTCTCTAAGTTTTTTAGTCTTTTCTTTAAGCTCTTGTAGTTCTTCCAAAAATTATCAAGGAGATAAATTTAATGGTTTTAGCTTCAAAAGACCTAATAAACGTGCTTTGATTATGAAATTCAAGTTAATAAATAATCTTATTATTATTCCTGTTAAGATAAATGGTTCGGATACTCTTCATTTTATTTTGGATAGTGGAGTGCAGAATATGCTTATCACAGAGTTGGGGGTAGGTGATGGATTGAAGGTAGATTATATCAAAGAAATAGAACTCTCTGGTTTGGGGGCTGGCGAGAAATTAGTTGCTTATGCTTCTCCTAATAATAATTTTGATATTTCAGGAATTATAGGACATCATCAAGATTTGCTCATTCTGAAAGAGGATATTTTTCATTTGTCTTCTCGTTTTGGAATGCGTATTCATGGAATTATGGGATATGGTATTTTTGCAGATTTTGTAGTAAAAGTGAATTATGAAAGTAAAACAATTACTTTTTATAATAAGAAAAAATACAAATACAAACCACATAAAAAAGACGTGATTATTCCAATAGAAATTATTAATTTGAAACCTTATATTTGGGCAAATATTCAACAAAATTCAGTTGATGTGCATGCTACTGATTCTATTCAAAATGATACCACTACAATTCCTACAAAATTATTGATTGATACAGGAGGAGGACACGCAATTTGGTTAGATATTTCTTCGGATGAAAGATTATATATTCCGACCAAAAAAAAAGAAGCGTATTTGGGAAAAGGAATGCGAGGGGATATTACAGGTTATTTGGGACGTTCGTCCAAACTTATTTTGAAAGATATTGAATTAGAAAATATAACAACAGCTTTTCCAGATTCCACTTCTATAGCAACAGTAAGAGGACAGGGAGAACGAAATGGAAGTTTGGGTTCAGAGATTTTGAGGCGTTTTCATGTTATCTTCGATTATTCACAAAATAGAATGATTCTTAGACCAAATCGAAATTTTAAAGATGAGTTTAATTATAATATGGCTGGGATAGAATTATCTACACCAGTTCCAGGAACAGCAGTTTATTTGATTTCTAATATAGAAAAAGATTCTCCTGTTTCGAAATTGAATATTAAGGTAAATGACCAAATAATAAGCATAAATGGTACAAATATCAATAAATTTACAATTCATCAGATTCATGAACTTTTTCGAAGCAAAGAAGGACGCAAAATTCAACTTCGTTTGAGAAGAGATGGAGATGACCTAAATGATTGGACTATTGAATTTAGATTAGAAAACCCTATTTAAAGAACAAAAAAATATTTACCTTTGTAACTATACAAAATCACAATACGATTTTTTTAAGATAAAAATTACCTATTCAATACGTTTTTTATGGATTACGGCTCTTTACTCAAAGACCTTTTGATTATTACACTGCCTGCAGGTGCAGTTTTATACGGCATGTTTTTGGTTGTCAAATCGTTTATCGGACGAGAAATGAACCAATCTCTGCTTCAACTAAAATCTAAAAATAGTGAAATTGCTCTTCCTATTCGTTTACAGGCGTATGAAAGAATGGCTATTTTTTTAGAAAGAAACTCTGTCAATAATCTAATTCCTCGTCTTACAGAAGGAGGACAGTCGGCTGTCGAATTGCATCAAGTTTTATTATTTACAATTCGTGAAGAGTTTAATCATAATGTTGCACAACAAATTTATATTAGCCAACCAGCTTGGGAGTATATAAAAAGCGCAGTAGAAGAGTTTATTTCAATTATTAATCAAGCCTACCGAGAGCTTCCAGAAGGAGCAACAGGCTTTGATCTTTCAAGACGCATCTTTGAGCTTCAAGGAGATAAAGAAATTTCTCAAAATGAGGCTGCACTTCAATTTATGAAAGAAGAAATTCAACAGTATTTTTAAAGTTGATTACGGATTACGGATTAAAAATTACGAATGATTTTGTATCTTCCTCAAAATAATCTTGTTAATACAGTGTTTAATAAATTATTTGATGTTTTTTGTTCATTCAACTCCTCAGAGTTGAATGAAACGCTTCCTCAGAACTAAATGCACAAAAATTCACTCACAAAATATAAGATGACTTATTAAACAGTGTATCTATACTGAATATTTATTTCGTAATCTGTAATTTTTAATTGTTTCACGATGAAAAAGCCTATCATTTTTTCTATAGACGACGACCCACAAGTAGCACGAGCTATCGAAAGGGATTTGCGTAGTGAGTTTCGCAAAGAGTACAAAATTATCAGTACGACTTCAGCCAATGAAGCATTAGAAAGTTTAGAAGAATTTAAAAAACAAAACGAAGAAATTGCTCTTTTTCTTGTCGATCAGCGTATGCCTGATATGTTGGGGGTAGAGTTTTTGGAAAAGGCAAAGCCTATTTATCCAAGTGCAAAGCGTGTTTTACTGACAGCTTATTCTGATATTGAAGCAGCTATAAAAGCAATCAATGATGTTCAGTTAGATTATTATTTACACAAACCTTGGAATCCTCCTCAAGACAAATTATATCCTGTTTTATATGAATTATTGGAGAGTTGGAAAATATCTTATCAACCAGATTTTGATGGACTTAGGGTTATTGGTTATCAATTTTCGCCACAATCTCACGAGCTAAAAGACTTTTTAGCAGGGAATCTTTTTCCCTATCAATGGCTAGATTTTCAACAAAACCAAAAAGCAAAAGAGCTTTCAGAACTTCATAGTTTTAATGAAAATGATTTGCCTGTTGTGGTTTTTGAAGAAGGAGAAATACTCAAAAAGCCAACTAAAAATGAGCTTGCAGAAAAATTAGGGCTTTCTACCACAGCATCAGAAGATATTTATGATGTTGTAATTATTGGAGGAGGACCTGCTGGACTTGCAGCAGCCGTTTATGGTGGTTCGGAAGGATTAAAAACACTTTTGATAGAAAAACACGCCCCTGGAGGACAAGCAGGAACGAGTTCACGAATAGAAAATTATTTAGGTTTTCCTACGGGTTTGAGTGGTTCTGAACTTGCCAAACGAGCAACTACACAAGCGCAGCGTTTTGGCGTAGAGTTTTTAGTTCCACAAGAAGTAACAGGAATTACTCTAAAAGGCAAATATAAAATTTTGAAACTAGCTGATGATAAAGAAATCATTGCTAAAAGTGTCGTCATTAGTTCTGGAGTTTCTTATCGCAAACTCAATAATAAAGGAATGGATGATTTTACAGGGGCAGGAATTTATTACGGAGCTGCCACTACTGAGGCTCTTTCTTGTTCAGAAAAAAGTGTTTTTGTTGTCGGTGGTGGAAATTCGGCAGGACAAGGAGCAATGTATCTTTCTCGGTATGCCAAAAAAGTAAATATTGTAGTCAGAAGAGAAGATTTGTCTTCGTCTATGTCACAGTATTTGATTGACCAAATCAATGGAACAGAAAACATTGAAGTTTTGCCATTTACTGAAATTATAGAAGCAAAAGGCGACGGACATTTACAAAATGTAGTTTTACAAAGTACGCAAGACAATTCTACAAAAGAAGTAGAAGCTGATGCTATGTTTATTTTTATAGGCACAAAACCTCATACCGAATGGATTGATTTGGATATAATAAAAGATGAAAAAGGATTTGTAGAAACAGGTAGAAACCTCTTGGCTTATGATGAAATAAAGAAAATTTGGAAACACAAACGAGAACCTTTTACCTTAGAAACTTCTGTAAAAGGAATTTTTGCAGCAGGCGATGTACGTGCAACAGCTATGAATCGTGTTGCTTCAGCAGTAGGAGAGGGTGCAATGGCAATCAGTTTTGTACATAAATATTTGGCTGAAAATTAAATTTTTTTGAGATGAAAATTATATTTCTACAAATTAGAATTACTTTTAATCTGCTCATTCAACAAAACGTCTTGTTCTGAAAAATACACTTCTACATCGTCGTAGGTTGTGATTATTTTCCATTCTGTTTGATTTTGAAGATTTTCAATTTCTCTTAAAATTTTGCTTTCCCTATGTTGTAATTTATAAAGTAGTTGCTCTAAAAACTCAATATCATTTATCGTTTCAATATCATAATCAAAGGCAATTCCTTTTTCTAGTTTTTCCAAAATTTCATTGAGCCGTTCTTCATTTCCTTCTTCAAAGGCTTTTTGAGCTTGTTTGAAAAGTTCTTCGGCTGCTTTTTCGTTTTTAGGTTTTACTTTATCTGGGTGGCAATGTTTGACTATTTCTTTGTATAGCTTTTTGAGAGAAGTGTATTTTTCTTTTTTGTGATTATGAACGGCTTTTTGCTTATAATTTTCAAAGCTAGATTCAAATTGTTGCTTGTCCTCTTTAGCTTGTTTCCAATTTTGTTTGTCTTCTTCTTTTTCTGTTTTTTCTTGACTTTGACAGCTTTTGCTTTTAAGTATCTGATAGTCAATGTTTTGTGTTTTTTTAGTTGCACTACATTTTTAGGTTAAGTATTTGTCTATCAAGTTTTTAGTTGTCATATTAGGTAGTTTTTTAAGTTTGATTTTCTTTAGTATGCTTTCCGTTTCTTGATTCATCGCTGAACGAACATAAAAATCCTCTTTATTTTGTTTTAGATGACTTACTTGCATCGCATTGAGTAGTCTTCTAAGTTCATTTTCAGTATAAGGCAAAGCTGCTTTTTTGAGTTGATATTGCAAGTTACGCAATAGTGCAAAAGATAAATAACAGAAAGCAAAATGTCCTTTGATACGCTCATCAGTCCAATGAAACATCGGTCTAGTTTCTAAAAAACTCTTGAAGGTTCGGAAACTTTGCTCTATTTTATATAAGTGTTTGTATTGCACTAACATTGTTTCTTCTGAGGTAGTAGGGGGACACTACAAGTGATGACTTTTAAACCATCGTAGAGGGCTTGCTCTGCTATTTTTTGTTCATCTAGCCGATAGCTATTTTGCCCTTCTTTTTTCAAAAAATAAAGAGCTGCCTTTTTTTCTAACTGAGAAGGATTTTTGAGTAATTGAGTAGCTTTTGCAATGCGTTCTTCTCGTTTGATTTTATCTTTTTTTGCTCGCTGTGGACTGTATGTACAAAGTAGTTTTTGTTCTTTGTGTAAGATAGCTTTGTACTGAATGTATATTTTTTTAGCTTCTTCTTCAGTATCATCTAGCTCCAAAACTTGGTAACTTGTTTTATCTAAAAGTTGCTTTTTGATAGCTTTAGGCAAACTTTTTAGACGACCTCCTAGTAAAAAATCGTAGCCCAATACTTCTTTAATTTGTTCACAATTTGAAGTATTCAACATGCCACTATCAGTCACCACCATCACTTTATCAATCGGATAGCTCTTCTTTAATTTTTCTATTTCACTCACTAAAGTATGTCCTTCATATTGATTTCCTGCATATAAACCATAGCCTACAGGCAGCCCATTTTTGTCTAACAATAAGCCCAAAACTATCTGTGTCTGATCTATTTTGCCATCTTTACTAAATCCTTTTTGACGTAAAGCACCTTCTACAACAAGTTCTGAATCAAAGTAAAAAGTGGTTACATCATAAAAAACAACATCTAAGCAATAGGACTCAAAAGATTTATTTTTTTCATAAATCAAACGCTGCAAAGCATCACTATACTGACTCAACTTGTCCAATGTCCGATAAAAATGTTGAAGTTCTAACTTTTCTAAACCCAAAAAAATCGCTCTGTGTATGGTAAGTTCCCAACTTGGATAGGGGAGATGACCAACGATTGCAAAGCATTAAGACGACCATTTCCCATAAATTATACTTCAAATGATGCTTAGATTGTATCGTTTCCAAAAAAGTATCTATACCAAAAGTACGAAGTAAGTGTTTGACAACCAACGGATAACCATAGTTATAACGACCCACTTCTTTGGCTAAACTGTGAGCCAAATCTTCTAAATTGCCTTCTCCCAAAACGTAAAGTTGTGTCCCTATTCGCTGCAAACTCTCAGCACTATAGTCTGACACTTTACCCAAACTGTAGAGTGTTTCTTGGTGTACTTTTTTACCACTACGTACATTTTTGCAGATACGCAGGTAATACTCATTGCCTTTTTTGTCTTTTCATAAAAATGCCATAGGAATACTAAAATTAGGTGTCGAAAACAAAAAGGCAAGTTTAGCATAAAAAAAGGACATTTACAACATCTTTTCGCACTACATTTTTAAAAAAAAAAGTGCCAATACGATTCAATTTAGGTATTTTGACTACTACAAGTGTCAAACTCAAGAAATATGTGGTACTTGGGAAGATATTATTCTGTAATACTAGCAATTTTTATTTGTAGGGAAAAAGCATGTTTTTTCCTAAAATAGCCATTTATAGTTTAATTATGAACTATACAATTACCTATTGGGTAGGAAAAGACACGTCTTTTCCCTACAATTTTCAAAATATCAAATTACAGATAAAACGAGTAGGTGCAAAAATTGTCGGACAACCAAAATATATAACGATATGATGAGATATAAAAAATGAACTGATTTTAAAGTATATCATTTCACTTTTTTAAATCTAAAATTATTAATTTTAAGTGTTTTTTTTGATAAAAATTTTAAGAATAAAAATCCTCCACAGCCTTCTGAGCATCTATAAAATCAAACTCAAAACCTGCTTTTACTATTTTATCCTCACTTGCTTTTATACTTCTCAAAACTGATTCGGCTTGTTGCCCTAAAAGCAAATACATAGCAGGTTCGGGGACATTTGGTAAAAATAATGGTTTATCCAAAGAGTCTGCAATAATGCGTGTCAATTCTGCATTAGTTACAGAATTTGGAGCAACAGCATTATAAATTCCTGTCATTTTATTATCTTCAATCGCCTTTATAAAAATTCTACAAAGGTCGTCGATATGAATCCAAGAAACGACTTGATTTCCATCTCCCAAAGCTGCACCAGCCCACGCTTTTACAGGTTTTGCCATTTCTACAAGTGCGCCACCTTTATCACTCAAAACAATTCCGATACGAATAATAGTAGAACGAATATTGGAAGGAACTTCAGCGTGTGCTTTTTCCCATTCGACACAAACGTGTGCCAAAAAATCATTTCCTGCTGCATCATCTTCGTGTTTTAGAGATGTTTTATCACTCTCTTCGATTCCATAATAACCAATCGCAGATGCTCCAATATACGTTTTGACATGATGGTCAAGAACAGTCAGTTTTTCTACTAAAAGAGCCGTTGAGAGGGTTCGACTTTCCATTATTTTTTCTTTTTGAGAATCTATCCACGCTTTTTCCATAATACCAGTTCCTGCCAAATGAATGACACAATCGGCTTTTTGTATGGCTTCTTCTTCCATTTCGCCAGCTTCTACATCCCACTCATACACCGTAACCCCTGGAATATGACTTCCCGAACGGCTAAGGTGCATTACTTCATAATTTCCAGTTGCTAATAAAAGTTCGGTAAGACGAGTTCCAACAAGCCCAGAACCTCCTGTAATCAATATTTTTTTCATAAAATGTAAAACAAAAAATGTACTTATAAAAATGATTTAATATTTTACTTAACTCTAAATTTTGAAAAACGTTTTGAGTTTTTCTAAAGAAGCTACTGCAAAGGTTTTGTGTAGAAAAAGATTTCAATGCAACATCCTATTTTGAAGAAATACAAAAAATAGCAAACTCATCGAATTAAATTCAAAAATTCCTTGTTTTTAAAGATTATAGTCTGTACTTTTGCACCCAAATTAAGGATAAGCCTTAAAGATTCAATCTCTTTAAAAGTACCTAAAAAGCTCCTATAAAAGTGTCTGAGAACCAATTATCTGATTCTACAAAGAAAAAAATTGCTCGTTCGTATCATCTTCAATTTGGAGGTTTTGCACTTGTGATGCTTCTATGTATGCTGATATTTCAGTTTTTTGCGCCTCAATATTATTTACCTCAAGTTTGGGGTGTTTATGTTGGAATTACACTTTTATACTGGATTACAGGAATGATTACGCTACGTTTTTTGGGAACAATTAACTTTGGTTATGCGATAATGATTTTTAAGACAGTACGTTTACTCTTTTGTGCCAGTGTAGCACTTGCTTATGTGCTTTTGGGTGATGAAGGGTTTATTCAACTCGCTTTTGTGATGCTTTTTTTATATTTTGGTTATTTATTGTTTGAAATTCGTGCATTGTTACCTAACTTGCAGCGCAATTCAGAACAAGACTCAGAGAAATCGTAAATAAACCATTACTAGCCAACGTTCTTTATACGTTTCTAGTTCAATTTAGGTTTAGACAAAAAGAAATTAATTTTCAGCGTAAATTATAAATTACACTAATACGGAATCAAGTGAAGAATAACATTTTACCTTCTGTCAAATTCAACTACTTAAAAGTTACTTTTTTAAGTATAATGCTTTCATTTTTTGCACTTACAACTGCAACAGCTTCTGGAGGAGATGATGGAAAACCATTTGATGTTTCTCAAATGATTAACCATCACATTCTTGATGCTCATGAATGGCATTTTTATACCACTACGGATGAGGCTGGAGTTGAACATCATGTTTCGCTTCCTTTACCTATTATTCTTTATACAAATGGGCAAATTGATGTGTTTTCATCTGGAGAATTTTATCATTCTGAAAATAACATTGTTACAAAAGGAGATTATACCTACAAACTAGAACATGAGCATGTAAAAGTAGTAGATGCACAAGGGAATGTGCAAAGTGATATTCATCCATTAGATTTGTCTATTACAAAAAATGTAGCTTCAATGATGATTGCAGCATTTTTACTTTTAATTATTGGTTTTAGTATTAGAGGAGCATACAAAAAACGTGAAGGACAAGCACCAAAAGGAATGCAGTCTTTCTTTGAACCTATTATCGTTTATCTTCGTGATGATTTGGCTATTCCAAATATTGGCGAGCATAAATACAAAAAATATTTTCCTTATCTATTGACATTGTTTTTCTTTATTTGGTTTAATAACCTTTTAGGTCTTATGCCAACAGGTGCAAATACCTCTGGAAATATTGCTTTTACAATGGCTTTAGCAGCTCTTACACTTATCATTACTAACATATCAGGAAACAAACATTATTGGAAGCATATCTTTGCTATGCCTGGTGTGCCAATTCCTTTATTGCCTATTATGATAGTAGTAGAGCTTATTGGTATTTTTACAAAGCCAATCGCTCTTATGATTCGTCTTTTTGCTAATATTACAGCAGGACATACAATTATTTTAGCCTTGATTGGAATTATCTTTATATTCAAACAAGCTCTTTTGGGTATTCCAGTTGTTCCTTTTGTTTTTGCTATGATGTGTTTAGAATTATTTGTTGCTCTTTTGCAGGCTTATATCTTTACGCTTCTTACAGCACTCTTTATTGGTCAAGCTATTGCAGATGACCATCATTAAGAATCACTTACCAGTTATCAGTAATGTAGTTACCAGTTAAATACAATACTGAAAAGCTAGTTTTCAATTAGAAGGAAAAGATTAGAATAGGAAATGTAATTATGTATTGTATTACTTCTTAATTCTAATTTCATACTTCTAACTTTATTTTCGGATAAATTTCAGAATATAAGATAGTTATTTCAAAACGGTAGGTTTTATTTAAAAATCTGTATTCACTTTATATAGTTAATTTTCTTTTCATTTTCTTTTAAATTTTAGAATTTATGTTCGCATTTATCGCAATGTTATTACAAGTTGTTGCAGAAGCTGCTCCTTACGCTGCAATTGGTGGTGGTCTTGGTGCTGGTTTAGCTGTTTTGGGTGCTGGTCTTGGTATTGGTCAAGTTGGTGGTCGTGCTATGGAAGCAATGGCTCGTCAGCCTGAAAAATTAGGTCAAATCCAAACTGCAATGATTATTGCAGCAGCCCTTATTGAAGGCGCAGCTCTTTTTGCTATTGTAGTTTCACTTATTATTGGTCTTTGGAAATAATAAGAAACTAAAAAGATTAAGTAGTAATAACTAAATTTTATTACTACTTAGTTTTTTGATAAAAAGAACTTAAAGAAAGTTGTAAAACTATATTCTCAAGAAATAAAAAAAAAATAATCATAAAATTTTAGTTTAAATTATGGAATTAGTAACTCCCAATCTTGGTCTGATAATTTGGACACTTATTATCTTCCTTTTACTCGTAGTTGTATTAGGTAAATTTGTTTGGCCTACAATTACAAAAGCACTTTCAGACCGTGAGCGTTCTATCGAAGAGGCACTTAAAGCTGCTGAGGCTGCACGTATGGCAAAGGCAGATTTAGAAAATGAAATTGAAAAAATTCGTCAAGAAGGACGTGTTGAGCGTGAGCAAATGATGAAAGAAACTCGTGTAGTGGCTTCTAAAATGGAAGAAGATGCTCGTGAGCGTGCAACAAAAGAATATAACCGTATTTTGGAAGATGCAAAACGTGAAATTGATACACAAAAGCAAAATGCTATGGCTGATGTCAAGAATCAAGTTGCAAAACTTTCATTACAAATTGCTGAAAGATTAGTAAAACAACAATTAGCTGATGATTCTGCACAAAAACAACTTGTAGAAAATTATTTAAGTGATATAAAAGTTAATTAATAACTGTTTTTCAAAATTTGTTTATTGAAAATGAAAATTGAATAAAGTGATAATTTTTAAACTGCTTATTATCATTAAATTCGTAATTTCTAATTCATAATTAGCTATGCTGATTATTTCATAATTCGTAATCGTATAAAAATATGTCAGATATTCGTGTTGCTTCTCGTTATGCCAAATCAGTTTTTGATTTAGCCAATGAATACTCTACTTTGGAAGAGGTGCATAATGATATGGTAAATATCAAAGATACTGTTGAAGGAAGTAGAGAATTGGAAGTTCTTTTAAAAAGTCCAATTGTCAATTCATCAAAAAAATTATCTATCTTAAATGCCCTTTTTGGAAATAGCAATGATTTGACAAAGAAATTTTTTACACTTGTAGTAAAAAAAGGACGTGAAGCAGACCTTTTTGAAACTGCAAAACAATTTCATTTGCTTTACAATTCTAAAAAAGGAGTGGAAATGGCAGAAGTAATTACTCCTTTTGAACTTACAGATAATTTACGTAACTCTTTCAAAGACAAAGTACGTCAGCTTTCTGGAAAAGATGGAGTAGAGCTTACGGAAAAAATAGATAAAAGCCTTATTGGAGGTTTTATCCTTAATATTGAAGGAAAACAAATTGATGATTCTGTCAAAACTCGCCTTCAAAAAATAGAACAGTCTCTAGTAAAATAAATATAAAATCCTAAACGAAGGCAAAGCCTCGTTGATGGTTAGATGATGAAAGGTAATTAATAGAAAAATTTTGTACCTTTGCAATCTATTCAAAAAATAAAATTCAATCGTAACTGTTAAATTCACGAATAAATGGTCAGACCTGATGAAGTTTCAGCAATTCTAAGAGAACAACTCTCTAATGCAAAAACAGACGCTCAACTCGAAGAAGTAGGAACTGTACTTCAAGTAGGTGATGGTGTTGCTCGTATCTACGGACTCTCAAATGCTCGTGCTGGTGAGCTTATCGAATTCAATAATGGCTTGACTGGAATGGTCTTGAACCTTGAAGAAGATAATGTAGGAGCTGTACTCTTTGGAGATTATACAAACGTAGGTGAAGGCGATTCTGTCAAAACTACTGGACGTATTGCATCTCTAAAAGTAGGTAATGGAATGGTAGGGCGTGTAGTTGATACACTAGGAAATCCTATTGATGGAAAAGGACCTATTGCAGGAGACCTTTACGAAATGCCACTTGAGCGCAAAGCACCAGGTGTAATTTATCGTGAGCCAGTAACAGAACCTCTTCAAACAGGTATCAAGGCGATTGATGCAATGATTCCAATCGGTCGTGGTCAGCGTGAGCTTATCATTGGCGACCGTCAGACAGGTAAAACTGCTGTAGCGATTGATGCGATTATCAATCAAAAAGAATTCTATGATAAAGGAGAGCCAGTTTTCTGTATCTATGTAGCTATCGGTCAAAAAGCATCTACGGTTGCTGGTATCGTTGCTTCATTAGAGCGTTACGGAGCTATGGCTTATACAGTTATTGTTTCGGCTTCGGCTGCTGACCCTGCTCCAATGCAATTTTTTGCGCCATTTGCTGGTGCTGCAATCGGAGAGTTTTTCCGTGATACAGGTCGTCCTGCTTTGGTAGTTTATGATGATTTGTCAAAACAAGCTGTTGCTTATCGTGAGGTTTCTCTTCTTCTTCGTCGTCCTCCAGGGCGTGAAGCATATCCAGGGGATGTATTTTATCTTCACTCTCGTCTTTTGGAGCGTGCTGCAAAAGTTATCAATGATGATAAAATTGCACAAGAAATGAATGATATTCCAGCTTCTTTAAAAGAGGCAGGTATCGTAAGAGGTGGTGGTTCACTTACAGCCCTTCCAATCATTGAAACACAAGCAGGTGACGTTTCTGCCTATATTCCAACTAATGTAATTTCGATTACAGATGGTCAGATATTCTTAGAGACTAACTTATTTAACTCTGGTATTCGTCCAGCGATTAACGTAGGTATTTCGGTATCTCGTGTAGGTGGTTCGGCTCAAATTAAGTCTATGAAAAAAGTATCTGGTACTTTGAAATTAGACCAAGCACAATTTAGAGAACTAGAAGCATTTGCAAAATTTGGTTCTGACCTTGATGCAGCTACCAAACTTGTTATTGAGCGTGGACGTAGAAATACAGAAATGTTGAAACAAAAACAATTCTCTCCAGTAGAAGTAGAAAAACAAGTTGCTATCATTTATGCTACTACAAATGGTATTACTGATAATGTTCCTACTGAGAAAATGAAAGATTATGAGCAAAATTATCTAAGCATTTTGGAGCAGAATCACAGAAAAACATTAGACGAACTTCGTGCAGGAAAATATACGCCAGAACAAACTGACGTGCTTGCAAAAGTAGCTAAAGAAGTAGCTAAAACGTATAATGTTGCAACTGCAAAAGCATAACTCTTGTATAACAGACTTCCAAGTCTGTTTGGAAATAGTAAAATGTTATTAATTGCTATGTTCTGTATAAATTATATACAGAACATAGTTTTCAAATAAAAAAATGGTTTTTGTACAGACTAGGAAGTCTGTATTACTTTAAGAATAGCCTTCAAAATATACTATGGCAAATTTAAAAGAAGTTCGTGGAAGGATTGTATCTGTAAAATCCACCCAACAGATTACAAAAGCAATGAAAATGGTAGCTGCTGCAAAGTTGCGCCGAGCTCAAAATCGTATGATGCAAATGCGTCCGTACGCTCAAAAGTTGAGTCAAATTTTGCAAAATGTAACGGCTTCTCTTGTTGGAGATGATTTTGAAAGTGAGTATAGTGAGGTTCGTGCAGAAGAAAAAATCTTAGTTGTAACTATTACATCAGACAAAGGACTTTGTGGAGCTTTTAATACGTATGTTCTTCGTGCAATGCAAGGTTTGATTAACAAAAAATATAGCCGTCAAAATTCTTTAGGAAACGTAACAGTTATGCCTATCGGAAAGCGTGCTTTGGATTATGTTCGTCGTCGTAATCTAAAATCTGTGAATGACTATTCAGCCGTATTTTCTCAAAAAGAAATTACTTTTGATTATGTTCGTGTTGCAGCAGAGTATGCTATGGACGAATTTGTAAAAGGAAATTACGATAAAGTAGAAATTGTTTACAATGAATTCAAAAATGTTGCTACACAGATTGTACGTGTAGAACAATTTTTACCGATTGCTCCTCCTACTGAAAAAGTGGAAGAAAAAGTATCAAGTAAGCCATCTTTACTCAAAAAAGAAGAATTTACGGCAAGTGTAGATTATATCTTTGAACCAGATAAAAAAGAAATTTTAGCAGACCTTATTCCTCAATCTCTCAAAACACAGTTTTATAGCAAAATCTTAGAATCAAACGCAGCCGAACAAGGCGCACGTATGACAGCTATGGATAAAGCGACTGAAAATGCAGGAGAGCTTCTTAAAGAATTGAAATTGAGTTATAACCGAGCTAGACAAGCTAACATTACAAAAGAAATTTTGGAAATTGTTGGTGGTGCAGAAGCATTAGAGCAGAGTTAATCTTTTTAGTGATTAATTGTAAATTATAAAAGTCATCTGAAATTAATTATATTTCAGATGACTTTTTTTTGAATAAACCTCAGCTTTTCAAATATGAACAAAATAGATAATATTTATCAAACGATAATAGAGTTTACTCTACTATTTTTTTTAGGTTCTACTTTTAATGAATTTTTATCTGATACTCTTGACGAAACAAGTATTTTTGACAGTTTGGGTTTAATCTCGTTAGGCTTGTGTTTTGGCTCAATGGTAGGTGTAATTATTTATGAAGGTATTACAAAAAGAAATAGAGGAAGCTTATATTATATTTTCATAATACTTTCAATAATGGGTATTTGTATCTATACTGCCATCAACTATTCAGAGATTAAAAAAGTTGATAGCTCTTCTGTCTTTATGGAGTTTTCTCACGTTAGTAGTGGGTTCAATCTACGCTTAGAGCTAAGACAAGACAGCACATATTTATTCACACAAAATAACTCTATAGACATTTATAGAGGAAAATACTCAAAACAGGATAGTATCATAAAATTAGACAGAACTAAAATAGGTCGTATAATTGAATCTAATGTCCTATTAATCAGAAAAGGACAAGGAGATAAAGCCATACTTTATCAAGTAGATAAAGATGATAATCAGTATAGAATTATTAAAAAAGCTTTTCCATTTATACTTACAGCATCAAAATAGAATTTACTCTCATGAATATCTCTACATTATCATTATTTTTAGTTTTTATTGGTGGTGGACTGGGTTCAGTAACTCGCTTTTTATTTTCTAAATGGATTATTACTCCTTCTACAGATTTTCCAACAGCTACTTTTGTTACTAATTTTTTGGCGTGTATTATTTTGGGAGCATTAGCTAATTACTTGGGAGAAGCAAAACAAGAAAGTGAAAGAATAATGGCAGCTTTATTTATAACAGGTTTTTGTGGTGGGTTTAGTACATTTTCTACTCTCAATCTTGAAACTTTCAAACTTATTCAAAATCAGAGTTATCAAATTGCTTTTTTATATATTTTTTCTAATGTAATTCTAGGTTTTTTGGGAATTGCTATTGGATTTTGGCTGGTAAATGTTTTTAAATAAAATTTTATATATTTGTGATTTGCGATTCGCAAATCGTGAATTGAAGATTTTTTACTATGTAAAAACTTAATAATATGCGTCCCCAAGACATAGCTATTCTTTTAAAAATTATCTCTTTGGAAAAAAATGAAGAGGTAAATAATAAGTGGAGAAATATAGACTTAGCAACGTCATTAAAAATTAGTCCTGCTGAAATATCAACTTCTTTGAATCGTTCAAAGATTGCTAAATTAATAGATTCAAGTAAAAGACAAGTAGCCAAAAATTCATTAAAAGAATTTTTAGTGTATGGGTTAAAATATGTCTTTCCTGTAGAGTTAGGGGCGATTGTAAAAGGAATCCCGACAGCTCATTCTGCCTCTCCTATTAATAATTCGATTGTTTCTAATGGAGAAAAGTTGGTTTGGGCATACTTTAAAGGGACTGTAAAGGGACAAACAATAAAACCACTTTACAAATCTCTTCCAAAAGTAGTAGAAAATGATTTGCTATTTTATGAACTTATGGCTATTACAGATTATAGTACTGGACATGAGTTAAATTTTTGACAAAAAAAGGACAGAAAGAGTTAATTTAGAAGTGTGAAAACCAAAAAACTCTATTCCGTCCTGCTGAACAAATATACAAAGGAATTTTCAGATATTCCTATCCATTATGTTCACGCTACTTTGTTGCTTATTAGCTGTATTCTGATAAAAGAAACTGTTAATCTAAACAAATTAAAAAATCAAGTAGGTATTTTTTTAAATTCTCCTACTGTTCAAATTGATTCTCATTATAAACGGCTTACTCGTTATTTTTTGGATGTCTATGTTCAAAAAACACTATGGAAGCTGATTCTAGTTTTTAGTATAGGCTCTTTTTTGAATAGAAAAGACATAAAAAAAGAAATTTTCTATCTAGCTATGGATGGTAGTGTTTGGCAATTAGGGGAATATACCTATCATGTTTTGGTCTTAAGTGTTATTTATAGAAAAATGGCTATTCCTATTTTTTGGATCAATTTAGAACGAAAAGGTAGTTCTACTGTTGCTCATCGTAAAAGTTTATTAGCATCGGCTTTATTGTTATATCCTTTTTTAAAAAGATTTACAATTTTAGCTGATAGAGAGTATAAAGGTAGAGTTTGGTTTAGGTATTTAGAAGAACAAGGATATACTTACATTATTCGTCTTTGTAAGGGAGATTATCAATTAGAAGTTAAAAAATACCACAGCTTACTTAAAAAAGCTAAATCAGGCAAACTAGTAAGCCAAGAATTTGAAACTGACTTTGCAAAAAAACTAAAAATAGTGATTTCTTATAATGCTCAAGCAGCAAAAGAAAGTGAAAAGTTTGTCATTTTATTAACCAACAAATATCGTTTAACAAAGGAGAAAATTAGTGCTATCTATTATCTCAGATGGAAAATAGAGTGTTTATTTAGACATTTGAAAACAAATGGATTTCATTTAGAGGAGTTAGGAATGGTAAACCCAAGAAAAATTCGTGTTCTAATGGCATTAGTAATTGCATCTTTTTTACTCTGTATCTTAGAAGGAGTAAAAACAAAACAAAGAGTAAAAAAAGACAATGAATCCTTTTACGAGTCTGTTTTTAGAATCGGATATGGAAAAGTAGTATTTTATGCTACTTCTATAGACAAAATATTAAAAATAATAACCCAATTAGTGCAAAAATCTAAAACTCAAAATACAACCTAAATTAACACATGTCCAGTACTGTAATTACAGATACGTTGCGTATAGGAAAAAATAGAGAAATTGAAATTAAAGAATTAGATAAACGTTTTTTTTGATTAATTAAAAATTATTTTAAAATGAATATAGAGAATATAAATTTGATTGAATTTGTAGCAAAAGGATTTGAAGAATTAAAAGATGAAGTTGTTTTTCTTGGTGGAATGGTTACATTTATTTATGCTGATGATGCTTCTTTATCGGATATTCGTCCTAAAAAGATGTCGATTGCATTATTGAGGTTCATTCTAAAATGGTTTATTCTGATTTAGAGGAAAAATTAAGAAAAAAGGTTTTAAAAATGATATTTATTCAGAAAAACCTTTAATTTGTAGATTTATATATGAAGGAATAATTGTCGATGTTATGCCTACTGATACAAGTATATTAGGATTTTCAAATAAATGGTATAAATCGGGATTTGAAAATAGAATTTTATATCAACTTACAAAACAAACAACTATCTATATTTTGCCAGTTGAATATTATTTAGCTACAAAATTTGAAGCTCTTTTAGGAAGAGGAGGAACAGATTTGAGAATTAGCCACGATTTCGAAGATATTATATATGTAGTACAGAATAATGAAAATTTAATTAACACAATACAATCAGCAGATTCAGAAGTGAATAAATATTTAAAATTACAATTTCATAAAATTTTAGAAAATAAAAATTATAGAGAATCAGTAGAAGCTATTTTGCCTTATGGATGTTCTATAGATGAAATAGAATTTATTTTAGAAAAACTCCAAGCTTTGAGTAATTAATAATTCTATCAAAAAATGGTTTCAATCATCTGTCTGTGCTACAATCACGCAAATTTTATCGAAGAGGCTTTGTATTCTGTCTTTAATCAAACCTACAAAAACTGGGAACTCATTATTGTCAATGATGCCAGTACAGATAATAGCAAAGAAGTTATTGATAAAATAATAAGTGATTTTTACCAAAAAAAAGACAATCATTCTTATACTATTCAAACTATTCATTTAGAACATAATAAAGGAAATTGTGCAGCTTTCAATGAAGGTTTCAAGATTTCGGAAGGACAATATATTATAGATTTGGCTGCTGATGATAAATTTGAAGTTGATAAATTAGAAAAGCAAGTAAGAGTTTTAGAAAATGCTGATAGCAAGACAGGAATTTGTTTTACAAATGCTACCCTAATAAATGCAGAGGTTGATGAAGAAAGTAATGAAATAGGAAATTATTATTTTGATTGGTACAAAAAAACACCAAAAGACGGATTTATTTTTAAAGAACTTATTAGAGCTGGAGGAATGATTTGTTCGCCTACTATGCTTATTAAAAGAGAGGTTTTGGAAGAATTGGGAGGATATGATGAATCTCTTTCTTATGAAGATTATGATTTTTGGGTGCGAAGTAGTAGAAATTGGAAATATGTTTTTCTTAATGAAAACCTGACTTTTTATAGAAAAACAAATCATTCTCATTCTTCTACATTCAAGAAAAAAAATAATCCTCATTTGTACTCTACCTTCAAAGTCTGCCAAAAAGGATTTTATTTATGTCAGAATAAAGAAGAATATAAATCGCTTTCAATTTCTGTACTATATCATTTTAAAGAATCATTGAAGTATAAAAATTATAAAGCTGCAAAGGGATTTTTTGGGTTGTTTGGTAAGTTGATTTTGAAATTAGTAGGTTAAAGGCTTGCCTTTAACAAGAAGAATTGTAACGACACAAAATACAGTCAAAGACAAGTCTTTAACCTACAAATACAATACTACGGTAAAAGTAAATTTGGATTTTCCTCTTCTTCATCCAAAGAAGCATACAAATAACTATAATCAGTCATTCCACTTACTGCAAATTTTAATTTTGTCAAGTCAATTCTAACTGCATTTGACCAATCATAAAGGGTTTCTATCAAACTACTAAGTGAGTTTTGATTTAGGTTCATAGAGAAAAATATCGTTCCACCTTTGTATGAAATACGCAATTTGTAATTATTTTCTTCCTTTGGAATAAGCTCAATTTCCTCTACTTTATATTTTGCTAGAGTTACTTTTTGTTCTTTGTAAGGCATAAAAATAATGATTTGGTCTTTTTCTATGCTTATGGCTGGCGCACTATTTTTATCCAATACAAAATCAGTATCTTTTGATGCTATTTTAGACCAAAAAAATACGATAGCTGCAACCGAAAAAATCATAAGAATTATAAAACCTATCATAGCTAAATCATCATCTATAAAATCGTTTTTTACTGCTTCTATAAATACAAAAATTGATAAGACTGAAATTGAAACTACTTTTCCAAGTGTGAAACTTATATCGCCTCTTTCTCTTTTATATTCCTTCATATCCAAACTAGAAAGCACCCAAGGCAAAGTTTTGAGTTGTGTATCAAATTGTTTCCAATCCGAAATACTATGCAAATATGCCTTAAAATACTGCCTCTTCGATTTTAAATTGAGTGTTTTCTTTACTGGAAAAGTAGCTAAAGTTCTTTTCTGATTACAATGCTTTTCATTCAGATATTCCCACGAGCTTTTCAAAAAAGCTGATTTACATTCCTTACAAAACACGATTTCATCGCCTTCTACAATCAAATCGCCTGTAATTGGGTCTTGCCTTCGTTCATTCAAAAAATCTGAATGTGAATAGGAATTTATTTTGTGAGTATTCAAAGGTAATTTTATTAATAAATCAGAATCATTGACCAATATTTATCTTTTCTTGCTGCACCAATTCGTTTTACTCGTGCATCCATTAAGCGTTTACATTGTGGAGGGGTGAGTTTCCAGCCACGAAAAGCCTGTTCTATTTCGGTAAAACTATATGACATATTTTCATAGGCTCTTTCTGTTTTTATTCCAAAGTCTGAAAGACGTTGAACAGTATTTTTTCCACCCACATCGGTTGTCATTCCTTTTGTTTTCCACAAATTTACTACAAGTTCTTTTGTTGCATAAGCTACTGTATCACTCCATTCGACCTCTTCAACAGGTGCAAAATAACTTCCCCCACAATGACAACCTTTAGTACGAAGTTCATTGGTAAGCTCCAAAAAACGCTGTGCAAAAACACCATCTACTTTTTGGTCTTCTTCTATGCGTTCGTCTGTTATCTCTGGAATTGGATTATTCGTTACGCCTTCTTGTTTCTGAAAATCTGTAATATTGGTAATCATATCCTGCTGCGAACCCAAATCTTTACTATCAAAAGTTTTCATCTCTACATCAAGACAGTTGAAATGATTTGTTTTTAATTCTGCCCCAATTCCCTCAATAAAATCAGCTACTTTTACATGATTTGGCAACCTTTCAAAATGTACTTCACACGTAAAAACATCATTATTATGTGTAATAAGTTGAACAGGTTTTTTAGTATTGAGAACAGGAATTTCCACTTTTCCATTACGAGCAATATTTTTTATTTCTATCATTTTAAAAACTTCTGATGGGTTTGCATCATTTTTTAAGAACCAAGCTAAATCTTCTCCTGGTCCGTAATAGGTTGCTGTTCCTTGTTCGTAATGAGAAACATAACGAAAATGAAAAATTGTTCGGTCTTTTGTATAATCAATTTTATCTAAAATATAATTATTCTGCCATTTTTTATAAACTGGTTTGTAATCGACAAAGGGTTTGTCTGAAACTGAAGTTGCATTATTGGGTTGATTCAAATCTTGAGCAAACGTATAATTTGATAAGCAGAGAGTTATGAATAAAGATAAAATACAAACCCACAGGTTTTTGCTATGACTTTTCATAATTTTTTTCTTTTTAATAATAGAATAGGTAGAATTTTTTGGTGTAGTACAATTACATATTTAATTCATAAACGCAGTTTTTTAACGTTGCGTTGTTTGTAGTCTTATAAGATTTTTAAAATTGAATTGTTACTAATTTGATAAAAAAGGATTCAAAAATAAAGCGAGGTTTTAGATTTTATACCAAATTAAATATAAAACAGCTTAGAACATATCAATTTTTAAATTATTTAAACTTTTCAATTTTATGAATTCTAAGAGAGAAAAAGCGACTGTAAATGCGAGTTCGATGGCAGATATTGCCTTTTTGTTACTCATCTTTTTTTTGGTCAGTACACGAATAGCATCTGAAAAAGGACTTGCAATGTCTCTTCCTCAAAAGCAAGAACAGGAGGTAAAGCCTACGCCAGCTTTGGATAGAGATGTTTTGCGAGTTAGTATTAATTCTGAAAACAAAATTTTGATTGAATCAGATAAAGATGCAACTGTTTCAGAAATCAAAAAACTTGTCAAGACGCATTTGATGAATTATGGAAAAGATGCTAATTACTCACAAAATCCACAAAAAGCTATTGTTGTTTTGAGCAGCCAACGCCAAACAGATTATAATTTTTATATTGAAGTTTTGGATAAAATCAAAGAAGGATATAATGAAGCAAAAGCAGATTTTTTGAGCAAAAAAATGGGTGCAAAATATACTTCTCTTGAAGTCATAGATTTTGCTTTACAGAAAACACAAGAAGAAAAAGAGTTTTATCAATTTCTACAAAAAGAGTTTCCTGTTACTATTTTGGAACAGAATAATTCTATCTAAGGAACAATTACGAACTGAAAGACGACGAAGTTAATTAAAGATTACGAATGTAATACATTGAATGCCAATGATTTATTGTTTCTAAATAAGTGTTTTATTTAATTTCTATTCCTAAACAAAAAACCTATATGATTTTAAGAATCGTATAGGTTTTTATTACTTTATTTATTTGGGCAAGCTTCTTCAGCCGATTTTCCACAATAGCTACATGAGCCATCATCAGTTTTTAAGAATGGACTTTGACTAGCACATGTTCCTCTAAATTGTCCTTGTTTTTGAAAAAACATTCTGACCCCCATTCCTACAAAATAAATCATAAGAACGCCTATTGCAAGAAGGATTGTATATAAGATTGTCATAGTTTTAAAGTATTGATTTAAGTTTTTACAAAAGTACAAAAAAAGTAGTGAAAAGTAATTTTCAATTTTCTATTAAAAATATATTTTGCTTTTGGAGAGAAGTTATATTTGAGATAATTTTGAGACCAAATATTTTAATAACAAAGCTATAACTGGGTTGCATATCCTTATGGCTGTCAAAAACAGAATTAAAACGATAAATGGAAAACATTTCACAAATTGATTTTACTGTAGTACTAGACCTTTTTGGCACATTTGCCTTTGCTATTAGTGGTATTAGATTGGCATCAAAAAAACAAATGGATTGGTTTGGAGCATACATTATTGGACTGGTAACTGCAATTGGTGGTGGAACATTAAGAGACCTGCTACTTGGTGTAACTCCTTTTTGGATATTGGATGCAAAGTATTTTCTAACCACAGGAGTTGCTCTTATTACTGTCTTATTATTTAAAGGTAAATTATTCAAATGGGGAAGTACTTTATTTATGTTTGATACAATTGGACTTGGCTTATTCACTATAGTTGGTATTACCAAAAGTATTGATGCTGACCTTCCTATTTGGGTGTGTATTGTGATGGGAACTATTACTGGTTCTGTCGGTGGTATTGTTAGGGATGTACTACTAAATGAAGTTCCTTTACTATTTCGTAAAGATATTTATGCTTTATCTTGTATTGCTGGAGGTGGAATGTATTTCATTTGTAGTTATTTTAATCTTTTGACTGGAGTAATAGAAGTCATTGCTGCTTTGACTGTGATTGTTGTACGATTGATAGTAGTGAGATTTCATATTCACCTACCACAGTTACAACCATTAAATGATACAAAAGAATAGAAGTCTGTATGCTTAAAAATAGTTTTGTTTTTTCATAAAGGAGAAATTTTAAATACTTTTTTATGGAAAAAATACAGTTTTTGTTGGTGTTTTAGCGTAGCGACACCAACAAATAAATACACAAAACTTATTCTTAAACAACTTCAATATGAACCTATAAAATAGGGTATAGTTGAGAAAATATTTTTTTTTTAGTAATATAAGTCTATTTCTGGCTAATTCTATGTAAAAGGAAATTTGATTTTTTAATAAAACTAGCTACCTTTGCAGACTAAAATTTTGTGAAGGGTTGTGTATCAAAGTAAGTACAGAAGTCTAGTTTGTCAATCTGGTTCACAAATTTATCAGTACTTATTTCAATGATACTGAACACTTATTTTTAGGTAGAAGATAATTAGAAAAATTCTATTAAAAATTTGGAATTCAATTTCACATTAATCATTTTTAAAAAATTACACAGATAGATTATGTCTATAATTACAGCAATTCAGAAACGCACAGGACTACTTCTTGTAGTTATTTTGGGCGCACTTGCAGCCTTTGTTCTTACTGACTTTATTGGCAGTGCAAGTAGAATGGGTAGCGATCAAATCATTGGAGAAATTGATGGAACAGAAATCAAATACCAAGATTTTAATAATCAGCTTCAAATCATGCGTGATAGAATGGAAGCAAGCCAACAGACAAAAATAAATGAATCTCAAATGCCAATCGTTCGTAATCAGACGTGGAATGAATTGGTTACAGAGTATGCACTCAAACCAGAATGGGAAAAATTGGGTATCATCATCACAAAAGAAGAAGTTGTGGATATGGTACAAGGAAATAATGTTTCTCCTCAAATCAAACAAGCCTTTACTGACCCAAAAACAGGTGTTTTTGATAAAGACCAATTAATTGCGTTTCTAAAAAATCCACCAACAGAACAAACTATTCAAATGCACCGTGCTTTTAATGCTTTTGAGCAAGAGCTTCCTAAATCTCGTAGAAATGAGAAGTATGAGAATTTACTTCGTAAATCTGTTTATGTTACTAAAGCAGAGGCAAAACGTCGTTATGAAGACGAAACAATGAAATTAGATTTGAAATATTTGTATGTTCCTTATGCAAATATTCCTGATTCTACTGTAACTGTTACAGAAGACCAAATCAAAGAGTATTATAATTCTCACAAAGAAGAGTACGATGATGTAGCTTCAATCTCGGTAGAATATGTTACTATTCCGATTGTACCTTCAAAATCAGATAGTGCAGATACTAAACGTTATTTGACAAATATTAAAGATAAGTTTGCAACAACACAAAATGACACATCTTTTATAGCAGAACACTCACAGATAGAGGCTAACTTTGCAGAACTTTCTACTTCTAATTTCCCTAATGCCATCAAAAATCAAATGGGAGAAGAAGTCGTTGTTGGTTTTGTAGCCAATCCTGTTGCTTCAAATGGAACATACAAAATGTTTAAAGTAGTAAAAGAATTAGGATTAGCAGTTGATTCTGTAAAAGCAAGTCATATTTTGTTTAAAACAGACGGAAAAAGTCCTGAAGAAAAATTAGCTATCGAAACTAAAGCAAAAGAAATATTAGCAAAAGCAAAAAGTGGTGGAAACTTTGCAGAACTTGCAAAAGAATATAGTGAAGATGGCAGTAAAGACAAAGGAGGAGATTTGAGCTGGTTTGGTCGTGGTGCGATGGTAAAACCATTTGAAGATGCTACCTTTGGAGCTACTGGCAATGGTGTTTTACCAGAATTAGTTGAAAGTCGTTTTGGCTATCACATCATAGAGGTTACTGGTTTGACAAAGAAAAACAAGTATTTACTTGCCTCTGTTAGTCGCTTGTTAGACCCAAGTGAATCTACTCGTGAGGCTCTTTACCGTCAAGCTGGCGATTTGGCTTCTAGTAAAAATATGACTGAATACGAAGACCGTGTTAAACAATATAATTTACTCAGTTTGCAAGCAAATGATGTAAAACAAAATGCTCGTTCTTTGAATAATATTTATGATGCTTCTATTCGTCAAGCTATTCGTTGGGGATTTGAAGAAAATACAAAAATAGGTTCTGTTTCTAATGAAGTATTTGATGTGGATAATCAATATATTGTTATGGTATTGAAATCTCGTACTCAAAAAGGAATTCAGCCTCTTTCTAAAGTATATGAGCAAGTTCGTCGTGAAGTAATCAAAGAAGTTAAGCAAAAAGAAATCTTAGCTAAATTAGAAGGTAAGACAGGTACATTAGCAGAATTGGCAACAGCATTTGGCGACCAAGCTCGTGTACTTGACCAACAAAACTATACATATATCACTAATGCACTTAATGGGGTAGGTTTTGCTCCAAAGGCAGTAGGTATGGCTTTTGGAATGGAAGAAGGAGAAACTTCTAAACCTATAACAGACGAATCAGGTGTTTTGATAATGAAAGTAGAAAAACGTACTGAAGCTGGAGAAGTAGCCGATTACGCTAAATACAAAGCTCCATTAGAAGAAGACCGTCAACAGCCTTATAATTCAGGTGGAATTATTCGTGCTATCAAACAACTTACTGATACAGAAGAAAATATTGATAGTTTTTATTAAGATTTATTAGTCTTAAACAAAAAACCTAAGTTGAAAAACTTAGGTTTTTTTTGTCTTTTAGAAAAATTGCATTCACTTCTGACTTCTAAAATCATACTTCTGACTTTATTTAATTATCTGTTTCTACCATATTGTTCATGACTAGATACCCAGTCAGAAGAAGAAATAGCCGAACCAAGAGAAATTTCTCCAGCAAGTACAACAGCTGCGATAATTTCAGCAAGTTTGTTTACTCTATCTCTACCAAAACAGTCCATCATTTCAAGACACTCTTTTTGAGTAGCCAAACCAACACCACCACCATAAGTAGCAATAATTAGAGAAGGAATAGTAATTGAAATATAAAGGTCTCTTTCTGGAGTAAGTTCTGAATAAAGAATACCAGCAGAAGATTCTGAAACGTTTGCTACATCTTGACCTGTAGCAATAAACATAGCTGTAATACCATTGGCAGAGTGCGCTCCATTGTTGTTTGCGCCTGAAAGAAATGCACCAATAGTGGCTACTTGTCCGTGATAAGCTAAAGACTCTGGCTCTACACGCATATTTTGAATAAGTACATCTCTAGGAATTGTACATTCTGCTACCACACGCTTACCACGAGTACGCATTACATTGATTTGAGATGCTTTTTTATCTGTGGCAAAATTAGACTCTAAATAAAAATGCTCTAATTTGTTTTCGTCGTAATTATCCAAAATCCAACTACAAGCTGCAAAAGTAGCACGCCCAACCATATTCTGACCTGCTGCATCACCTGTTTTGTAATTGAAACGTAGATAAGCAAACTTATTTGATAGGTAACAATCAATATCACTAAGTTTGGCAACACTTGAAGTAGCTTCTGCTTCTTCTGTAATTTTAGCATAAATCTCTTTTTTCTTTGTCCACTCCACAAAATCTCTAGCTCCACGAGCATCTTTAAATACAAAGACAGGCGCACGCTGCATAGCATCTCCAATAACGGTACATTTTACGCCACCACTAAGGTTAAGCACCTTCATACCACGATTATAAGAAGCTACTAATGTTCCTTCTGCTGTTGCCATCGGAACTAAAAAATCACCTTTTGCATGTTCTCCATCTACTGTAATAGGTCCTGCAATACCAATCGGAATTTGTGCAACACCTACAAAATGTTCACAATTTCCTGCTGCGATATGTGGGTCAAAAGAATATTTTGTTACGTGGTCTAATTTTTTACCAGTAACTTTTTCAACAAATTCTTGTCTAGTTTTGATAGCACTTTCTGCATAATCATCATTTTTATCTCTAGGGATTTTGACTTCTGAATCTCCGAAACCTGAAATAGCATCTTGTACCTTGAATTTGAGCTTACCAAATGGATTTGCTACAAAGGAAATCTGAATATCGTGTTTTGCTTCTGGAAGTTTGTCAATATTAGCCAGTACATTAAAGCTTTTACTTAATGGAAAATCAATAGGACTATTAGAATCCATGGCAGAAGGGTTGATTACATTTCCATCTCCCATGTCAATTTGAATATCACTCATCGGCACCTCTTTTCCATTTATCTCAACACTAACAAGCTCGCTAAATTTGGCATCACTCAAACGATTCTTGATAGTAAATTGTACTCCTTGGTCAGTATTTTTCAAACTTCCTCTTGAATAAAGTTGTTTGAGTATTAAGCTAGGTATTTGCATAAGTTTTGCAGTAAGGTGTGTGTAAAAATTGATTGAATTAAAAATTAAGCTAATATTATAAAAAACCATTGATATTACAACTTATTTCTTAATGAAATAGCAAATTATTTGGATTTTTTTTAAAAAACCAACAATTATATCGTTTAATACTAAATTAAATTTTGCATAAATCTTTACTATCCAACTATTTATCCTTCCATTCTAATAAATAAATAGTAATTTTGAAAGTGAGAATAGTATTTTACAAACAAATAGTAGTATCGTTTGATTTTAAGAAGTATTCATCTACCCTAATTATATAGATTATAGATTCAGTTATGAAAAAAAGAACTCTTTTGCTTGGAGCTGCACTGGCAGCAGGTATTTCATATTGGTGGAAAAAGCCAAAAGAAATTAGTTTTGATTATACATTTAAGACCAATTTTTCGCCTACCGTACTTTGGACATATATAGAAGAAGCATTCAGAAATTCAAAAGAAAGTGAGCTTTGGATTCAGCATTTGGAAGAGTTAGAAACTACAGGAATAGAAGCTGGAAACAAAGTAATGGCAATTTATAAAACACCTCTTTTTGCCAAAGTACATCATTATTATATAACTGAGGCTAGTTATGGAAAATATTTTGTCTATGAGCCTGTTGCCGAACATCCACTCAAAGGACGAGCGATTGTAGAGATTACACCAACAAAACGAGGTTGTAATCTGCGTTGGAGAGGGAAATATTATTTCAAGGGAATGCCACTTGCAGCTATTTATTTGGTAGGATATTTTGAAAAGGCTTTTTTTACAGGGCTTCAAGAAAATTTGTATAAAATAGAGCCTCGTATGCCTCAAAATATGCAGGTTATTGATAGAATTTATGATTAGATTTATTTGCTAATGAATGTTTCAAAAATTGAACGAATTAAATTACAGCGTTTGGATAGTTTAGAGTTATTTTCTGCATATAATTCAAGTCAAGATTTTCCTTTGCATTATCACGAAACATTTTGTATTTCGATTATAGAAAAAGGAGCTTTTGTAGAGAATAATAAAGTTGCTTTACAAAACTCTTTACTGATTTCGAATCCTTTAGAAATACATAAAAATAGTGCTTTTCAAAATCTTGATTATTCTATCAAGACTTTATATATCAGTAAAGATATTTTTCGGTTCGCTTTAGGAAAAAATGAAGTAAATGATGATTTTATATTACAAAATCTCATTACTGATAGTTTTCTTTTTGACAAACTCAATCAATTATCTAATCAAATTATAGCTTCTAAAAACAGCTTTGATATTAATTTTGAAAAAGAATTTATACAATTTATTCAAGAAATTGGGAAGTTTAAATCCATTGAAAAAAATAAAAAATTAAATATTAATATAATACAAAAACCTACTTGGTTGACCGAAATAAAACAATATTTAAATGCTAATTTAGACCAAAAAATAAGTTTAGAAACTCTAGCTAATCAGACAAAACTAGATAAGTTTCAATTTATTAGAACCTTTAAAAAGCATGTCGGACTTACACCCTTTCAATACATTCTTTTGAGTAGAATAGCACTTACCAAACAATTGCTTCAAGAAGGAAACTCAATTACAGAAACGGCTTTGGATGCAGGATTTTATGACCAAAGTAATTTTACTAATTATTTCAAAAATTATGTAGGTGTAACTCCTAGAAACTATCAACAAAGTTTCAATATTTTACAAGATTAAGGAAAAGAGGTGTTTTATCTTTGAGGAAATTATTTTTATAACCTAATTTTTAGATTTTCTCACTAAAACACTATCATCTATGAAAAACTCTTTTAAAGTGCTATTATTAATTACCTTATCTTCTCTAATTTTAAGCTGTTCGAAAGAGGTTGTTCCTCAAATAAATACTCCCCAACAACTTGATGCTTCTCTTCAAAAAAGTTATGAAAAATCTAATTTTGGAGGATTTTCGGTAGCTGTTATCAAAAATGGAGAAGTTGCTTTTCAGAAAAGTTATGGTAAGGCTGATATTGAAAAGAATATAGACTTGACCAATGAAATGTCGATGAATATTGCTTCTATTAGTAAAGTTTTTATTGGGATTTCACTTGTTAAAGCGATTGAAGATGGGTATTTTACGTTAGAAACACCTATTAATTCGATTTTACCTTTCGAAGTAAACAATCCAAATTTTCCAAATGAACCTATTTTAATCAAACATTTGGTTACTCATACTTCTGGAATTAAGGATGATGAAGCAATTTATTTTCAAAATTATAGTATTTTGGAAGGTGAAAATACATCTACAAAAGGAGCGCAACTAATGATAAATGAACTGGGAATAAAAACGAATGGAAATATTCTCTCACTTGCTAATTTTACACAGTCTTATCTTTCTACAATAGGAAGCCTTTATAATTCAGCTAATTTTTTGAATGCACCGACTGGAACAGAGTATTCTTATAGTAATATTGGTTCTGCTTTGGCTGCTTATCTCATAGAAATTGCAACTCAAACTCCTTTCGATATTTATTCAAAACAAGTAATTTTTGAACCTTTACAGATGAATCATACAGCTTGGAGAAAATCAGAATTGAATGCTGCATTAGTTTCTACACAATTTTTTGACAAAGATACTCCTCTTCCTGCTTATACAATGACAACTTATCCTGATGGCTCTTTGCTTACCTCAATTGAAGATATGACAGTGTTTATGCAAGAAATGATAAAAGCAAAGACAGGACAATCTTCTTTATTGCTTTCAAAAGAATCATACCAACTTCTTTTTGATAAGAAACTAGAAGCTAGACCAAAAGAAATGCCTTCAAAAGAGGATAATTATGGTGTTTTTTGGCTCTGGTCTACAAATGGTCGTATCGGACACACAGGGGGAGACATAGGAACAACTGCTTTTTTTGGGTTTGACCCAGCTACTCAATCAGGTTCGATTGTCTTGATAAATTCTAATATGGAAGAGGCTGGAGATTTAGCTTTTGAAGTAGTAAGTGAAATAGTAAAGGCTTATAAATCTTTTGAGGCTGCAAAGTAATATTTTAGTTTAAGTAACACGACACATCATTTAGGAACGATTTAAAGATTACAATTAGACATTTTATTAATTACTGTATAGGTCAGCCTCGTATAGCAGACCGTTTATAGTCAATCTTGCTTGTTTTTAAGTTTTATAGATGGTTTGCCCTCTGGGACTGACCTATTTATTTGAAAATGTCTAGTAGTATGGCAGTGAAGCTAATTGCGAATATAATGTATTGAATAACAATGACTTATTTTTTATAAATGAGTGCTTTATTTAATTTCTATTCCTTAGCTAAAAAATCCTTTTTACTACAAAACAGTAAAAAGGATTTTCTATGAAAGCTAAACAAAGCTTTTATTGTTATTTCAAAGTAGCAATGACAGTTCTTCCTGCTTTTGTTTTTTGGTCTAAGTTTACATTTATTTCTGTATCAAGAGGAACAAAAATATCTACACGAGAACCAAACTTTATAAAACCAAATTCCTCTCCTTGCATAACAGGCTGTCCTTCTTTTACATACCAACAGATACGACGAGCAAGCGCACCAGCAATCTGACGAAACAATACCTCTGTATTGGTATTAGGTTGTTTTACTACAATCGTTGTGCGTTCATTATCTGTACTTGCTTTCGGATGCCAAGCAACAAGATATTTACCAGGGTGGTATTTGAAGTAAGATACAATACCAGATAAAGGATTACGATTTACATGAACATCAATAGGTGACATAAAAATTGAAATCTGACGACGTTTGTCTTTAAAATATTCTGTTTCTTCTACTTCTTCAATAACCACTACTTTTCCGTTGGCAGGTGCAATGATATGTTTTTCATTTCGTTCTGTTACTACCACAGGACTTCTAAAAAACTGAAGAATAATCAAGAAAAAAGCAACACCAATAACAACAGCTATGGATTCTATTAATTGAGGATTAGAAAAAGAACTGGAAAAATAATAACCTGAACCAATAACAATAGAGGCAAAAATAATAACGAGGAGTAAACTTGGATAACCTTCTTTATGAATTTTCATTTTTTAATGTGTTTATTTATTACGTTGCTTGTGGGGACACAAGTAACAGCAGAGTGTTTTATGTAAATGAATGAATACAATAGAAAATAGTTTAGAGATATAGTTATTCTAATAACCTATTTATCCGTTGCTCGTGTCCCCACGAGCGACAACCTATATGCAAAAGGACTATTTTAAAAATTTTGATACAAACATACGGCATTTTCAATAAATTTGCTTACTTTTAACTGTATTGTTAATAGATATGTTATTTTTTTAGTTTCAACTATACAAAGACCAAAAACGATTTCAATTTTGTCAAAATTCAAAATAAATACCGTTTCAGAAGCCTACAAGCCTGAAAATCAGACTGAACCGTCTTTTTTGATTGAGCCTTCACTCAATTCAAAAAGTAAAGACGATGCCAAAAACACAAAACTCTACATCAAGCCAAAGGCTATAAAACAAATTTTTGAACATATTTCTTGGGGAGAAACAACAAAAGAAAACGTTGTCGAACAAGGTGGAGTTCTATTAGGAAAAGTGTTTTTTGATGAAAAAAAGAAACTTATGTATGGCGTAGTAGAGGAAGCTCTAGCAGGAAAACAAGCCAAAGGAAGTTCTGCCTATTTAGAAATGGATCACGAAGTATGGAAAGAAATGCTAGATGAGTTTGATGCAATCTTAGATAAAGATGAAAACAAACAATGGCAAATGATAGGTTGGTATCATACTCACCCAAATAATCTTTCTGTTTTTATGTCAGGAACAGATATGGGAACACAACAACGTTTTTTCTCTAATGACTGGCAATACGCTATCATTTTCAATCCTCACAAACAAATTTGGAAGTCTTTTGTAGGCAATGAAGCCGTAGAATGTGCTGGAATGATTGTGAAAGACTAGATTTTTTTATAGCTTGTGAAATTATTTTTTTAACAAAAACAGTTTGCCTATGTGTATTAATTAAAAAAGCAAATATATCATTTTGCATTCACTGGTAACTGAAAACTGGTAACAGATAACTGTAATATATGGATACTTATTTTTTCTATCCTGATTTAGAACTCGGACAACAAATTACACTTCCAGAAGAAGAAGCCAAACACCTCAAAACACTTAGAGTAAAAGAAGGCGATTTTATAGATATTGTAAATGGAAAAGGAATATTAGCTAAAGGAAAGGTGCTTTCTCCAAATGTCAAAAACTCTTTGATAGAGATTACACAAATTTTTGATACAGAGCCAAAACGTCCTTTTTATATTCATATTGCTGTTGCTGCTACAAAAAGTTCGGATAGAATAGAATGGTTTTTAGAAAAAGCTATCGAAATTGGAATTGATGAAATTTCATTTATCGAAACAAGTAGAAGTGAATACAACCACCTCAAATCTGACCGATTAGTAAAGAAAAGTATTGCAGCAATCAAACAATCTTTACGTGCCACACTTCCAAAAATAAATGCTCCTAAAGAATTTAAAGAATTTATAAAAAAATACCATTCTGATAGAAAAAATCAAACGAAACACGGAGAAGAAACGTTAGAAATTCAACGCTTTATTGCTTATACGCCTACTGATACAAATGCTGTTTTGGAAAGTTGCGCTACCAAAAATGCTTATTATTTGGTTTTGATAGGAAGTGAAGGTGGGTTTAGTCCAGAAGAAGCACATCAAGCTCAAATATCAGGTTTCGAATGTGTGAGTTTGGGAGCATATAGACTCAGAACTGAAACGGCTGCTCTTTATTCGTGTATGGCTCTTAATAGCTTAAATAGAATTTAGGGATAGGGGCGAGAGATTAGGGAGTTTCAACTACTATTCATTCCTCTTTTATTCTCTTCAAACTCTGTGGTTAAAAATATATTGTACTCTTTGTAACCTTGTATTCGTATTTTCTGAAAAAGTATTTATTCTGCTTTTCATCCTATAAATCATACAAATCATTTACCAATCCTATCTATGTATTTGTATTGCAAAATCTTATCAAATATGAAATATATACTAATTGTCCTTACTCTAGCTTTATTTTCGTTCATTCCTAATAAATCCATTCTAAAACCAACTGCTACTTACAAAATAGCTAAGTTGAAATATAATGGTGGTGGAGATTGGTATTCTAATAAAACCTCTTTACCAAATTTAATAGAATTTTGTAATGAAAATTTAAAAACACAAATTGATAAAGAAGAAGAAGTAGTAGAGGTAGGAAGCGCAGAGCTTTTTAGTTATCCATTTGTACACATGACAGGACACGGAAACGTTATTTTTTCAGCACAGGAAGCTCAAAATCTTCGTAATTATTTGATTGGAGGAGGTTTTTTGCATATTGATGATAATTATGGAATGGATAAATTTGTTCGCTTAGAAATGAAAAAAGTATTTCCAGAGTTAGATTTTATCGAACTGCCTTATTCTCACGACGTTTACACTATCAATTATAAATTTCCAGACGGACTCCCAAAAATCCACGAACACGACGGAAAACCAGCACAGGGTTTTGGTTTGCTTTACGAAGGTCGTTTAGTTTGTTTTTACTCGTATGAATCAGATTTAGGAAACGGCTGGGAAGATTCTTCTATCCACAACGACCCAGAAGAAAAACGTCAAGCTGCTTTAAAAATGGGTGCAAATTTGGTTCTTTTTGCTTTTATGCAGCTTCAATAAGACTATAAAAAAAAATGAGGAAACCAACAAGAACGCAGATATTGAAAAACAAGTGGTTAGGATTATTGTCAATCATTATTTTATGTTTTGTTCAATTTTCTTATAAGGCTCAAAAATGTAACACATTATTTATCAATAATGTGGATATATTACAAATGAAATTTTTAAAAGTAGATTGCAAACCTAATAAAAATAATATTAATTCGATTAAATACATTGGTGAAACAATAGATTCAATAAAATTTAGTATTCTTAGAAAAGATAGAATTATAGCTAATTTTTTATGTAATCCAGTAGGGGTAAATATTGAAGTTAATAATAATAATCGTTATGTTAATGATTTAGAAGAATTATTAATGATTTCTCACACTGGAAATTATTTAGGAATTACTGTTTTCAAGAATAAGAAAGAAAATTACTTTTATATTCCCTTGATATTAAATGATAACTGTTATTAATATAAGAATATAGAATATTTTCTAGCTCACTTTATACTGTTTTTAGTCATTTTGTAGCTCACTTTTTTGTATTTTTGGTCTACAAATAAATGAATTTTAGCCAATAATGAGCTACAAATAAAAAATCAAAGTATTTTACCTCAACGACGGCAAGCCTCGTTTGACGGTTATAAATGATTATAATCAATAATATATGCCCCAATTACGTATTGTTTTTATGGGAACGCCCGAATTTGCCGTTTCCTCCTTAGATATTTTAGTAGAAAATAGCTACAATGTAGTTGCTGTTATTACTGCGCCTGACAAAAAAGCAGGGCGAGGTCAGAAAATAAATGAATCTGATGTAAAAAAAGCAGCTTTAAAACATAATTTGCCTATTCTCCAACCCACGAATTTAAAAGATGAGAGTTTTTTAGAAGAACTCAAAAGTTATAATGCAAATCTTCAAATTGTAGTGGCTTTCAGAATGCTTCCAGAAGTTGTTTGGCAGATGCCAGAAATAGGAACTTTTAATCTTCATGCTTCGCTGTTGCCTAATTATCGTGGTGCTGCACCTATCAACTGGGCAATTATCAATGGAGAAAAAAAGACAGGAGTAACAACCTTTTTTCTACAACATAAAATCGATACAGGCGATATTCTTTTTCAAGAAGAAGAAGAAATTTATGACAATGATAATGTCGGAACGCTGTATGAAAGACTAAAAAATAAAGGTGCAAGACTTGTTTTGAAAACAGTAAAAGCTATTCAAGACAATGATTATGCAGTCAAAAAACAGAATTTGGAAGAAAAAACACCACACGCTCCAAAGATTTTTACAGAGGATACCTTCATAAACTTCAACAATGAAAGTGAAAAAATACTAAACTTTGTGCGTGGACTTACGCCTTATCCTGCTGCAAGAATGAGCCTTTATGATACAATGTATAAGGTTTTTGATATAGAAATTGCTGATTATGATGAAGTAAATGAACTTTTGATTGGCGAACCTCTCACAGACCAAAAGACATATCTTTACGTTAAGACACTAGATGGTTATATCAAAATCAATGAATTACAGCCTCAAGGAAAACGAAGAATGAAAACAGAAGAATTTTTGAGAGGAAATAAAATCTAAAATTTTTAGTATTTTTGTTATTCTGAAATAATCCAAAACCAAATTTTAGGAAAGATTTTACAGCATTTTAATTTATATATAAAAAAATCAACTCATTTAAAATAATATACTATTATGAAAAAATTCATCTTATTTATTGCTCTTATTGCTTCGGCAGCTTCTTGTGCAAGTGAAAAAAAACAAGCCAATGCTTCTGAAGGAAATGGCAATGGCTCTACTTCTCATGTAGTAATTGGTGGGGCTAAAACAGAAACAACTCATACAACAACTGTAGCAAAAACAGATAAAGTATTCTTGGAGCAAAATAATGCTGATGGTAGCGTAAAAATGTTTGAAGATGTATTAGCTGAGTACAAAGGGAAAGTAATTTATGTTGATTTTTGGGCTTCTTGGTGTCCTCCGTGTCGTGCAGAAATGCCTAGTTCTCAAAAATTACACAGTCAGTTTGAAGGAAAAGATGTAGTTTTCTTGTACGTTTCCTTTGATAGAGCTGCTGCTGCATGGAAAAATGGAATTGAGAAAATGGATATTCAAGGAGTGCATTTTTATCCTGCTGCTGATGCAAATCAAGCTGTTTCTTCAAAATATGGAATCACAGGAATTCCTCGCTATATGCTTGTAGATAAAACTGGAAAAGTAGTTAATCAAGATGCTCCTCGTCCTAGTTCTATGCAAATTCCACAGGACACTGAAAATATAGAACAAGTAAACATAGTAAACGTGATAAATAGTTTACTTTAAAATTAGTTTTAGTTAGCATGAAACGCTATAAAGAAAAATCAGAATTTCTTTATAGCGTTTTTTTGAATTTTATAAAAATCATCATCAATGAAAAAATATCTTTTTTTAGTTTTTAGTCTTCTTTTTGTGTCGTTTGCTAGTCAAGTTTTTGCACAAGAATTTCGTTGCAATGTAATTATTAATGATTCTCGTGTTGAAAATCAAAACAAACAAATTGTTGGACAGCTTACCAAAGCTCTAACAAAGTTTATGAACACGACACAATGGACAGAAGACCGTTACGAAGAATGGGAACGCATAGAGTGTAATATTTTGATTACGCTAGATAAAAATACAGATTTTGCTCAAGGTATTTATTCTGGAGATGCACAAATTCAATACAATCGTCCTATATATGGAACGGTTTATACTTCTCCTATGCTCAATTATTTTGACAAAAATTTTGATTTTTCCTATAAACCTAGTGAGCCACTTATTTATATTCCTAATTCTACCAATAATAATCTGACCTTGATGTTGGCGTATTATTCTTATATTATTTTGGCTTTAGATTATGATTCTTTTTCTTCTTTGGGTGGAAGTCCTTATATTGAAAAAGCCCAAAATATCATCAATAATGCACAAAGTACAGGAGTTGCAAATACAGGTTGGCAAAATAATGATGTTCGTTCGAGATACTGGCTTGCCGAAAACTTGAATAGTCCTCAATTTGTTGATTTGCGAAAAGGCTTATATGATTATCATCGTTTGGGGCTTGATATTATGTTAGAAAAACCAGAAGAATCACGCACAAAAACAATGGAAGTGTTGAAAAAATGGAGAGAAGTAAGTGAAATTCGATTGAATGCTTTACTGATTCAAACACTCTTTGATGCAAAAGGAGAAGAACTCTATCAACTATTTTCGAATGCAGAAAAAGAAGAAAAACTCAAAGCTGCTGAGATTTTGCTTCAACTTGACCCTGCACACGCAGATTTGTATAGAAAACTTCAAAATTAATTAAAAAAAACAATGCTAAGAGAATAAAAAACGCTGCAAGCCGAGTTTTTTATGTTAAATTGCAGTATAAAAATAAAGAAGTAAATAACTTCAAACTATAAAATCAATGGATTACACTCGTAATTCGTAATTATTATTAAATTACTCACCCCAAAAGTAAAAAAATATGAGCTTAGAATCTTTCACAGAACGTGTAAAAACAGTAGTTGGAACTGATAGTGGACTAGGAAAATCAGTAAAGTTTGACCTTAAAGGCGACGGAGTTGTTTATGTAGATGCTACACAAGTTCCTAATGTAGTTTCTCACGAAGATAAAGATGCAGACTGTACAGTTAAAATTTCAGAAGAAAATGCAAATAAAATGCTTGATGGTTCTTTAAACTTAATGGCTGCTTATATGACTGGAAAAGTAAAAGTAAACGGAGATATGGAAATGGCTATGAAAGTAGTTCAGCTTATTTCTCGTCGTGCTAAAGAAAATGAGTAGATTAAAACTCTCGTTGATAGAAACATCAACAAGAATAAGTTTTTAATATAAAAACGTGAACTCGGTATTATAATTTATGTATTTATCAGTCTATGCTTCTTTATTAGCTGATTTGCCAACTATCTTGTCAGTACACCTTCAAGGTGTCAGACAATTTAGTCCAACATAGCTGTCTGACACTCTGAAGTGTCTGACGGGACATAAAGCAAGAATAGAATACCGAGTTCACGATATAAAAGCCTTTTTATTCTAAATTGAATAAAAAGGCTTTTATCTGTTTATTTGAAATTCTATTACAATCTAAACTGAGCTGAAACACGAATCCCCCACGGACTAACATCATCTTTATCCAAATAAGTGAGACGATGAACAGCTTGTACCCTCACAAATCTAAAAATATTACTAATTCCGTAGCTTACTTCTGCATAAGGAGTAGCTCCCAAACTGCCAAATTTAGGAACTGGGATTCCATTTGAATTTACATCAGGGATTAAATCAATATTTTTCTGACTCACATTTCCGATGAGCATATTTCCTTCTACAAAACTTCTCCATTTAAGCCTTCTCATAAGTGGAATTCTGTTTAATAAAAATCCATTGAAGTCGTGAATTATATTGAGTGAAGCATATTTATCACTCACAAATTCAAAATAATTCATAAGGTTGAATGAAAGTTGATTATAAAAAGGAGTTTCATTGCCCAAATGTGACTCTAAAAGTGGGTAAGGAAGGGTAGAAGGCGTAAAACCTGCACTAATAAAATAATCTGTACGTCCGAAAATTCCTAAACGAAATGAATGCTCCAAACGAGTAGAAAATTTGTGATATTCCAAGTCTCCTCCCAAAAAATCTCCTAAACCTCTAATGTAACGAAATTTAAAAATAGGATATTTACTTCCCAAATTAGCACGAGTAAGGTCAGCATTTATAAAACGTTCTTTAAAACCAATTCTGACTTCTGCCATTATTTCAGAAACTGTAAAATCACGACGACGAATTTCTAGGTTTTCTGGATCAAAAAATTCAAATACAAATAAGGGATTATAGTTTTGATTACGATATGTTATTCTTGGTGTAATTCCTTTTACAATATCAGTTTGAAGATAAATGCTACTTTGTCTGTGATAAAAAGGACGGTTTCTATCCAAATTTCCCACACGACTGAAAGATGAAAAAAGAATGTTTCCACTAGAACGAAAATCCTCATTAAATAAAGCTACCTGTTGAAGATCGTATTGATGTTGAATGCCCAATACTGTCCAAGGACGACGAGAAAGAATAGTTCGTATTTGTCCTTTATATTTCCATTTTTTATCTCCAAAACCATACGCTATTCCTGTCGAAATCTGAATTTTTTTACTAAAATCTCCATTTGTACGTACATTAAGCATGGCACGACTTCCTTCAATATTATTATTTGAATAAAGTGTAAGAAGTTGTCCTACATCTACTTTTCCAATATCTTTATAGCCATTGATAAGCAAATCAGCAATTTCGATATAACTTTTTACCATAGGCAAATTACTAATGGTATCAATCATTGCATAAACCGTTTGTTCGCTTGCCGTAAGTGAATCATGTCTGTTTTCTTGCCAAAATTCATCCGACGAATTTGTAGCTTCTTCATCTACAACAATCGCATCTTTGTAGAATTTAAGTTCTCTTGGTTTATTGATTACAATATTTTCTGCCGAACTATATGATTTTAAAAGCATTCCTGCCCATTGGTCATTTATTTGTCCTACATCAACTAAAATACGTGTTTTGACAGGAAGCCAAGCCATTTCTTTTTCATCTTCGATTCGTTTTAAATCTTGTTGAATTTTTATTTTCTCAATAAAATTAAGATTAGCTGTTTTTGGAACTGTTACATCTATACGTTTTAAAGCAAAAGTCGAATCATCGGTAACCCACATTGTGCCTGTAAAAGCTAAATCTTCTTTTCGTTTGGGCTGAAAATCAATACGGTAACACCAAATATCATCAATTTCGGTACGTTCTTGTAATTCATAATCATAAAATAATCGCCAGCTTTCAGAAATAGGAGAAACAAAATCTTTTCCTGCAATCTGAATCCAACTTTCATAAAAATTATAATCTTGAAAAGATGAACCAACAAGCTGTGAAACAATGCTTCCATCATCCACCCCAACTCCTTTGATACGTGTTTTCTCAATTTCTTCTTTTCTTTTGATAGGACTATCTCTATAATAATATTTCGAAATAGTTTCAGAAATAAAGAGAGGCAAAACAGGCTTTCCATCTTCTCCTGCCAAACTTTCAACACTATCGACTACTCCAATAATCTGCTTGACAAGTTTTTTTTCTTTGAATTTGTCAGAAATATTATCAACATCTAATTCTACTTTGGAATAAGAATCATATTCATAAGCAGAAAGACGGCGTTTATCATTTTCAGATTTATGGTCTAATAAACCTCGTAAATATTCCCAAGCAGGATTTTCTCTTTTCCCAGATGTAACTACAATGGCCTTTAGTGTTTCATCAGATGAGGCAAGTTGATAATCAATATTTTGAGTAACTCCTTTTTTGACAGCTTTTTTTCTAGTTTGATAACTTACATACGAGACGACAAGTGAATCACTGGCTTTATCGGTTTCAATTTTATAAAACCCATCAAAATCCGTAGATGTTCCTATGGTTGTTCCATCAAAATAAACATTTGCAAAAGGAACACCGTCTCCTGTTTCTGCATCAGTTACTTTTCCTGTAACGATGGTTTTTTGAGCAAAAGCAGATAGACCAATGAATAAAAAGCTAAAACATAAAAATAGTTTGACTACAAAAGAGTCATAAGACAAAAATCTTTTTCGAACAGAAAAATAGGAGGAGTAAAAAACAGTATTCATATAGAAAGTAATGGACATAAAAGGTAAAATGGGATTACAAAAATACAACTTCTTTTTTTAAAGAAAGGAAAGTAATTTTATCTTAATTTTAGGTTTTTTAGAAAAATAATTTTTCGATTAAGCAGTTAAAATAATAACTACAAATTGATTTGCACTAAATTTGTCTTATTTTATATCAGAATTTAACATAAAGACTAATTAATTTACTTTTATAGTTTTAAGTCAAGCTGCTAATTTTGTATCTTGTCAAGCAGATAAAAAAAAATATTTTAAATAGTATAAAAATAGTATTTTATATCTTTTTAAATAATCTGATAGAGACTGACTATAATAAGGCATTAAAAATACTATTAACTTTGTAGCTAATTCTACATTTTGAAAACTATTTCAAAATTAGACGTAAATTTTCTAATAAACACCTATCCAATTTCTAAAGATCTAATTTTTAGATGATTTAGATAAAATAATTCAATCCTAATGAAAAACTTGAACTTTACTAGTAAATTTTTTTTTTCAATATGTATATTTTTTGTAGCAATACACTTTTCATTTGCCCAAAATGACTCTACTAATTTAGAAATTGTAATCACAGAAGATAATTATGAACAAGATTCTAGTATAAATGTCGGTGATTCGAATAAGGCTATTGTTATTGTAGATTCCACTGTTTCACCAACAGACTCTACACGTAAGCTCATTCGTCCTACCAAAAGTTTGGCACAGCTTGAAGGTGAATACGCACCTTATGCCATAACTGCTGCAAATGTAGGTAATTTTGAACCTGAAGAGCTAGAAGCTCGTTTTTTGGCTCTCAAGGAAGTTCGTAGCCATTTGCGTTTGAATATTCGTTGGAGGTCGGCTTATGGAGCAACAGAGGAAGACTTACAAGGTGAAAATAATTTGATGAATAAACTGCGAATAGCAATGGCTTTTGCAGAAATAAATGCAAAAGAAGAACGCAAACGACGTGCTGATTTGGCTATTAAAGATTTATTGAATACCGACCCAGAACAAATGTATGATAAAGAAACACTAAAATTTAATAATCCAGAATTAATAAATATTTTAAAGGAGAATATTTTTTATAGTTCAAAGTTTGCTGATTTTAATTCAGTAGCACTTGGAACAGTGCTTCCCAACTGTCAGCAATTTGGTTTTCATCCACACACACGAGCAACAGGCTATCGTTTAGGTATTGGTGACCATACTGATAAATATAATTTACTTATTTTAAGGTTGCATACAGGAGAGATAAAAGCCTTTTTATGGGATGATGTATATGCAAAAATTGTTGATGTGATGTAGATTAAATTGAGGGAAATATCTTTTTTTAAATAATTACGAATTATCTGGAAGTTATTGTTTTATATGTGAACTTGGAATTGAAAATAGCCTTTTTGTTTGTTCTACAAATGAATTTATATTACTCATTATCAGTACACCTCAAAGATGTCGGATAATTTGTGTTTTGACTGTACTGACAGCTTTGAGGTGTCTGACAGAATTCACGTTGCTTAATAAGTAGTGGATTGTTTTAATTTCTAACAAACAAGGAAGCCTTTTTTCATAAGAAAAAAGGCTTCCTTGTTTAATAATTTTTGAGTGAATCAAATGGTAATTTTAGATTCTATATGGGATAATCGCCCAAAATAGCAACCCCTATCATTAAAAGAACTAATACTACTGCCATTATTGACATCGCATTTTTGTAATCAAATTTCTTTTTTAGAATAAATGCAAAAGAGGTAATCATTCCGATTGTAGCTCCCAAAAGTCCACCACCAACAGCAAAAAAGATAATTCTACGTCCTAATTCTACTTCTGGATTTCCGATGATTGAATGAAGAATAGCTACTTCTACGCCAATGGCTAGAAAAAAAACAGCTAAACTTGTAAGCATTACACGCATAATAAATGCAGGTGCAACTTCATTACGAGGTTTTACTTCATTGGCTGGTATATTTTTTAATTTTGCTTGTGCTTCTTGTATTGATTCTTGGTAAGTTTCCATAAAAATAATGTTTTTAGTTAAAAAAATAGATTTAATATTGTTTTATTGTAATCTACTTATATAACATAAAAGTATTAAAATTGTTTAGGTTATTTGACTTTATTTACTCAGAGTATCTTTTTATTATTTTTTAGATAGATTATAATTGTGTATTTAATTTTGGTTTTATTTTATGGTATCTTTGTGAAAAAAGGGTTTTAACAGAACTTTAAGGCTTCTTTATTGTTCTAAACTCAACTAGAATCAATAACCAGTTTAATCAATAATAGACTAAAACTTTAGACTAAATCATTATGGCAGTAATCACAGATAACAATCGTGCGCCTCACGTACACATATATGTAGAAGAAAATCCAAATCCAAATTCAATGAAGTTTGTGATGAGCTTTATGCTTATGGCAGATGGAATTGTGAAGGATTATGCAAGCAAAGAAGATACCCATGATTCTCCTTTAGCTGCTGCTCTTTTCAATGAATTTGATTTTGTAGAGCGTGTATTTTTGAGTAAAAATTTCATTACAGTTACCAAAACAGAAAATGTAGAATGGGTAGAAATCAATTCTATTATTCGTAATTATTTGAAAGATTATTTTGAGGCACAAAAACCTGTTTTTTCAGAAAACTTGCCCGACTCAAAAGTAGAACTCAACGACGACCCAACGATTGCAAGAATAAAAGATATTTTAGACCAATATATTCGTCCTGCTGTTGAAATGGATGGAGGAGCAATTTCTTTTTCTCAATTTGATAAAGAAACAGGAAAACTGAGCGTTCTTCTTCAAGGTTCTTGTAGTGGTTGCCCTTCTTCTTCAATTACATTAAAGGCTGGAATTGAAAATCTTTTCAAAAATATGATGCCTGAAGTAAAAGAAGTAGTTGCTGAAAATGGCTAATTTTAGTAATCAGTAAGTAGTAATCAGTTACCAGTTTTGAATGAAGTTAGAATAAATACATAACTATAAAAAAGTAATTGCATTTGTCTTTATTCATCATAAAATCATTTACAGTCTTACTTTAAAAAATGAACTCACACATTTCCCAAATTTACCCTATCCATTGCTCGTGTCCTCATGAGCGATAAAAACCAATAATAAAACAACTAACACTTTATGGCTAAATCACTTCCAGAAAAAGAAAAACTACATATTTTCAATACTGAATTTATGCCTCATGCAGATGCCATGTACAACTTTGCTTACAAACTTACCTTTGATGAAGACGATGCCAAAGATTTGGTACAAGATGCTTACATGAAAGCGTATCGTTTTGCAGGCTCGTATGAAGTGGGTACAAATGCAAAGGCGTGGCTTTTCCGTATTTTGAAAAACAGTTTTATCAATAATTACAGGAAAAAGACAAAAGAACCTTCAAAAGTAGATTACCAAGACGTAGAAAATTATTACAATTCGGCTTCAGTAGAAACGGCTGAAATGAATCATACCGTAGATTTGCGTACCTCAACGATGCAAAACAAAATTGGTGATGAGGTTACAGGAGCTTTAAATTCTTTGCCTGTTGATTTTCGTACTGTAATTATTCTTTGCGATTTGGAAGGATTTACGTATGAAGAAATGGCTGTTATTTTGGATATTCCTATCGGAACAGTTCGTTCTCGTTTGCATAGAGCGAGAGGCGTTTTGAAGGAAAAACTCATTGAATATGCCAAACAATTTGGTTTTGATGTGGATTAAATAAGTAAACAATCAGAACCTAACTTAAATTAACCCTTTACCAATAAAAACATTTAAAAATACCTTGACAACTTTAGAAAAATTACAAAAATTTAGCAATAAGCACCAAGAACTTGCCAATACAATCACACACGGATTAGGCATTGTTTTGAGTATTGTTGCTCTTACGCTGCTTGTTATTTGGGCAAGTGAAGCACAAGATATGTGGAAAATAATCAGCTTTTCTATTTTTGGGACTACACTTGTTTTACTTTATACAGCCTCTACGCTTTATCATGGAGCAAGAACAGCTAAACTAAAAAAGTTTTTTGAAAAAATAGACCACATGGCAATCTATCTTTTGATTGCAGGTTCTTATACTCCTTTTACACTTGTTACTTTGCGTGGTGCTTGGGGCTGGACGCTTTTTGGTATAATATGGGGAATTGCTCTTTTAGGAATTATTTATAAAATGTTCTTTTTAGGGAGATGGAAACGCTTTTCTGTTATTCTTTATGTTTCTATGGGATGGATGGCAGTAGTGGCAGTACAACCTTTCTTCGAAAATCTGCATACAGGAGGACTTGTGTTACTTGGAATTGGAGGACTTTCGTACTCGCTAGGAGTTGTGTTTTTTGTTTGGGAAAGACTTCCATTTAATCATGCAATTTGGCATTTATTTGTTTTGGGAGGAAGTGCTTGTCATTTTCTTGCCGTTGGATTGTATGTATAAAAATTGAACCAAAATAATCAAAACAGAATCCGAAAATTACAACAGTAGTTTTCGGATTTTTTTCTTTATAAACTTCTGACATTTTGGAAAGTGTCAGCTACGGTAAATACTATTTTGTGATTCCTTCGTTTTTAAGTAAATTGAATATCAAATAAATACAATTCAATAATTTATTCTTTCAAATTGTAATGAAAAAGCTATTCCATCCTCTTATTCCTTTGTTTGTCTTGCTTTTGTTAGCAGGAAAATACAGCTATGATACTTTTTTCTCTGAGAAATATGATGAAAAAACACTTGACCTTTTAGCTGCAACAGCAGGAGGAGGAGAAAATGTTTCTAGTGGTTATTTATATTTAGAAGAGAAGATTGAGCGAAGTGCTAAAAATCAAATTGCAGAACAGGGAAATCCTAAAAAGCTATTAACTATTTTTCCAAAATTAGATAGTTTGGAAGCAATCTATAAAAAGTACGAACAGCAATTTGATTCGACAAAAGACCTAAAAACCCTTTATGAGCAGCGAAATAAAAATCTTACAGAAAATGATTTTAATAAATTCGCCAATCAAAATTATTCCATTCAAAACCTAAACTTACAAACTCTTTTTACAAATTATTTGACGGAAATAAAACAGTTTGATAGCTTTCTATCAGATAAATACAAAGACTATGTTTTTGAAGAAAACCAAACAGATAAGGAATTAGAAAACAAATATCTAAAAGGAAGAAAAATAGAAGTTTTGATTCATTTAGCTCGTTTTAAGGCAGAATTAGCGCAGATTTATGTACAAGCTGTTGATACCTTGGTAGAAGAATATGTTTATTTTCCAGAAACTGACAAATATGAAAATGCTATATTTCGTCCTATCATAGAAAAAACGTCTTATTCAGATTGTCAAGATTGCTATGAAATTGAAGTACAGGAAATCCTGCCTTTAATTGTATATAGAGATACAACAGAATTGCGAAATCAAATCGAAACCAATGTAAATTATTATTTTGATAAAAAGGGATTTTTAGTAATTGATGAAAAGAATTTTAACATCAAAAATCTAAAACTAAAATGGAAACTTTACAAACATGAAAATAGTATTATGAAAGAAACATATTTAGAATATGGAAAGGAGGATTTACAATATGAAAAATAAAACTATTCTTTATTTTACTTCTGCATTGCTTTGGCTTGGAGTAGCTTTTTTCTCATTTTCTATTTATCAAAGTTCATATGAGCAAGAAATAGAAACGATTGTAGAATCTTCTACTAAAATAGATGGTTTGCATCAAGAATATTATGACTTAGAATATACTTGGTGGGAGAGAACTAAATTGTTAGCAATTTTTTCAATAGATAGTAGAAATATAAAAACACCAGACTAAACGCACTATAAAATTAATAAAAAAGAGTTAATTTTCGTTCTCACTTTTAATTTTTTCTCTTTTATGGTCAGTTTAAGCTCTTATTTATCAGAAGTTCCTGATTTTCGTAGGCAAAATAAAAATTACTTGCACAATTTGCAGGATATTTTGCTTTTAAGTGTATGTGCTATTTTTCATGGTGCAGATGGTTATGAAGAAATAGCCGATTTTGGTATTGAGAAAAAGGAATTTTTACAAAATTTTCTACGTTTGCCTAACGGAATTCCTTCCCATGATACTATACGTAGAGTTTTTTTACACTTAGATAGTGCTTTTTTTAATAGTTGTTTTATGGATTGGATTTCAGCTTGCATTAAAGATTTAGGTTTACCTTATCAGCAAATTAGTGTGGATGGAAAAGCTCTTCGGGGTAGTAAAACGGGGATTTATTTAGTTAGTGCTGTTGCTAGTGAACTAGGTTTGAGTTTAGGACAGGTTCAAGTAGAAGAAAAAAGTAATGAAATTACGGCTATTCCAGCTCTTTTAGGAATGCTTTATTTGAAAGGATATGTTGTTTCTTTAGATGCTATGGGAACACAACAAGCGATTGCTCAACAGATTATAGAGAAAGAAGGAGATTATTTTTTAGCCCTAAAAGGAAACCAAAAACATCTTTTAGAGCAAACAGAGCTTACTTTTAAAGTAGAAAAGGCTGATGATATATTTGAGACACAAGATTGGTCAGCAAGTGCTAATCAAGTAGTAGAATATAAAGTAGAGGTAAGTTCAAACTGTAAATGGATAGAAAATCTAGCTAATTGGTTAGGTTTAGTAACTTTAATAAAATTAACTACAAATAGCTCATTACGAGGAGAACATATACGCTATTATATCTCAAGTATTAAAAATTTGAGTGCAAAACAAGCCTATAAATTAGCTAGAGGGCATTGGGCAATAGAAAATAAATTACATTGGCAACTAGACGTTATTTTAAAAGAAGACGAAAAAAGAAACCGAAAAGACAATTCAGTTCATAATTTAGCACTAGTCAGAAAAATAATACTAAATGCTGCTAAAATGTATGAAACTAAACTTAGCACTAAAAAAATGATGAATAAAATTAATTGGAATACAAGCTATGCTGAACAACTTTTTACCAAAATGTTCATTTAATAGTGCGTTTAGTCTGATAAAAACACTTGATGATTTAGAAAAGTCAAGAGAAAATATTGGAGTATTTGAGAGTTATGACATACTTAAATTTTCGGATATTGAACTAAAACTTCCAGTGTTAGATACGAATGGAAGAAAAGAATTTGTTAAAGATTTGATTTCTTATGAAGAAACTTATTTGGAGTCTGAATTAACTAGAAAGTTATATAAAAATAGTCTTCTACAAGTATTTAGAAATGAATGGAAGTGGATGCGAAACTATGAAATCTATCCAGAATGTTATTGGGGAGGAGCTAAATTAAACTTAAAAATATTTTCAAATAAAAAAGTAGGTTTGAGTATGAATGATTTTGCTCCTTACAAAGTTGGTTACTTTGCTTTTCCTAAAAAAATGGAAAGTAATATCTTTACTGGAACTAATAAGAGTTTTGAATTCGAAATGACTACCAAATTATTAGGCAGAAACCCAAAAACGATAACCAAAAAATACAGAACATTACCCAAAGAAGGGCAAAAATTAAAGCCTTTTGATTACGAAGAAATAAAATGAAAAATAATAGTAATTCTTTCAAATTTTATTTTACCTCTGCTTTTTTGTGGCTTGGAGTAGCTTTTTTTGCGTACTTTATTTATCAAAATTCAGATGAGCAAGAAATAAAAACGATTGTAGAATCTTCTACCAAAATAGATGATTTGCATCAAGAATTTTATGATTTAGAATATACTTGGTGGGAGAGAAATAAATTAGCAAGATTTGTTTCTATAAATAAGAGAGATGTAGAAACAGTCCATAATTTAGAAAACTCAAAACAAGCTATTAAAACATTTAAAAAGTCTGATAAAATTACTTTTTTAGAAATTGAAAAACAACTTCCTGTTTTGGGTGAAGGTGCATATTATAATGGAAGAAGTTATGAGTATTGGATAGATGGCTTTGTTGAAAATGAAAAGTTTTATTTAGCTTTTGAATCAATAAATAAGTTATATAAAAATATTCTTTTTCAAATTATAAGAGAGGAATGGAATAGAGAAAGAGATTATAAAATTTATGAGGGTTGTATATTGTTTGTTGATTCTGAGGTTAGATTAAATAAGTTTGAAAATCATAAAATAGCTCTGTATATTAATAGTGTTTTTAATAATTACACAATAGGATATTTTAGTTTTCCTAAAAACGCACAACATGGTGTTTTTAATGAAAATAATAAAGCTTTTGAATTTGAAATGACCACTAAAATACTAGGCAGAAACCCAAAAACGATAACCAAAAAATACAGAACATTACCCAAAGAAGGACAAAAATTAAAGCCTTTTGATTACGAAGAAATAAAATGAAAAATAATAGTAATTCTTTCAAATTTTATTTTACCTCTGCTTTTTTGTGGCTTGGAGTAGCTTTTTTTGCGTACTTTATTTATCAAAATTCAGATGAGCAAGAAATAGAAATGATTGTAGAATCTTCTACTAAAATAGATGATTTGCATCAAGATTTTTATGACTTATCTAATAAATGGTGGGAACGAACGGAATTAGCAAACCTACTTTATTTCTTTGAAAGAGATTTAGAGTCATTAGCTTATATAGAAAGTTTGCATGAAGGTTTAGATAAATTTAGTAACTCTGAAAATCTAACTTTTTTAGATATGATTACATGTTTTACAGAAGTAGATTCGATTTTTGAAAAAATGCACCCTCTACAAAATACAAAAATAGTTGCGAATAAAGAGTTATATGTTAAGTCAGAACTAAGTAGAAAATTATATAATAAAATTTTCCTTCAAATTTTTAGAAACGGAATACAAAGGGAGTCACATAGATTTGGGACACAATGTGGGACTTATCCTAAAACAGAATTCAAAGTAATTGAAGGAAATAAATTCGGAATCTGTTTTGATATTTTTGATAATTACACAATAGGTTATTTTACTTTTCCTAAAAATATTGAGAGAGGAATATTTACAAATGCTAATAAAGCTTTTGAATTTGAAATGACTGTCAAAACCTTAGGTAGAAACCCAAAAACAATAATTAAAAAATACAGAACATTACCAAAGGAAGGACAAGAATTAAAGCCTTTTGATTACGAAGAAATAGAATGAAAAATAATAGTACTTCTTTCAAACTTTATTTTATCTCTGCTTTTTTGTGGCTTGGAGTAGCTTTTTTTGCGTACTTTATTTTTGATGTGAATAAAAGAGAATTAGACAATACAGAGCAGAATATCATAGAATCAGCTCAAAAATTAGAAAAAAAACATCAAAATTTGTTTGCTATCAATGAAAAATGGTGGGAGAGAAAAAGCGCAAGAGATATTTCTTTTGCTACTACAAACCCAAGGGATAGAGAAATAATAAAATTTTTGAAAAATTCTAATTATGTTATTAGTTTTTATAAAAATTCTAATAAAGTTATTTTAAACGATATTAAAGATTCATTTTCTAATGATATCTTGTTTCTGAATAAGTTCTTTACAGAACAAATTAATCAACTTATTTCTAATGAAGAATTATATTTAAAATCTAATTTTACAAGTACTTTGTATAAAAATGCTTTGCTCCAGAAGTTTAGAAAAGAAAGAATTAGTGTAAGAGTAAGATTTTTTGAATCATGTGGATTTGATAAACTATTTTCTAAATTGACTATTATAGATGAAAACAGAATTGGAATACAAGGCGATAAGAGTAGATTTGCTCTCAAAAATGTTGTCTATAAAAAATATCCCTTCACAATTTCTCAAATGGATAAAAAAGATTTTGAGTTCGAAATCTCAATAAAAAGACTAGGTAGAAATCAAACAAAAATTACAAAAAAATACAGAACATTACCAAAAGAAGGACAAGAATTAAAGCCTTTTGATTATGAAGAAATAGAATAATGAAAGGATAAGCAAAGAATAATTTTTAATTCGTGCAAAAAATGAATACATTTAACCTACCAAAATAATCTATATTTATTCTTTGCCTAAGATAATAGTTTTATTAAAGCAAATAGCTTTAGATTGTAATTTTAATATCTAACAGATTATAATCATAATTAACTGTGTTGTCTTTCAGTTCGTAATTTTTAATTAGCTTCGCTGATTATTTCATAATTCATAATTGTTTCTTATCTATGAAATCAGTTTCTACTTTTATTACTTTTTGTGTCTTGACAGCCGTTTTGATTATTTCGGCTGTTCAAATTATTCCTGTTCAACCCCAAAATACAGAGGTAAATTTTTCGGCTGATAGAGCTTTTACCTACGTTCAAAAAATAGCCAAAATTCCTCACCCCACAGGCTCGGCAGCACACGACAGCGTTCGTAATTACATTGTTTCACAGGCTAGAGCAATGGGTTATCAAGTTGAAGTTCAGGCGACAAGTTTTGTAAATGATGGAAAAGTACCTCAAATTTCTTTCTTAGAAAATATTTTGGTGCGAGTAAAAGGTAAAAACTCTATTGAGCAAATAGAAAATACTGTTTTATCAGATTCTATATTATTAGATTCCACGACAGTAGATTCTACCATCAATTTAGTCGATGTCGCAACGCCAAAAAACACGATTCTGATAGCCTGTCATTACGATTCACGCAGCAATGCAGCAGGAGCAGCCGATGATGGAGCAGCCGTAGGAGCAATTTTGGAAATAATGGATATGCTCAAAACACAAGTAAATAACTCTCCTTTCGAAAATGATATTATTTTTCTCTTTTCTGATGGCGAAGAAATAGACCTTTTGGGAGCGCAGGCATTTATGGAACAACACCCTTGGGCAAAAGAAATTGGTGTTGCTTTTAATTTTGAAGCACGAGGAGCAGGAGGAATGTCAATCCTTTTCGAAACCTCTGATAAAAATCAAAATCTTCTTCATCATACACAAACAGCTTTCAAAAAAGCGAATAAAACAGGTAAATTGCGAGCTTTCGGTACTTCCTTTGCAAATATTGTCTATCAAAATATGCCAAACGGAACAGATGCTGCTGTTTTTGGAGAAAATAATATCCCATTTCTAAACTTTGCTTTTATAGGCAAACATACACATTATCACACACCATTAGACACACCAGAAAACTTAGATAAACGTTCGCTTCAACAACATGGCGATTATATGCTTGCTCTGATTCGTTATTTTGGTGACTTAAAAAACCTCAAAACCGAAATTACTTCTGAGGAAAATGTTACTTTTTTGGGAGTTCCTTTGGGGGAGAGCTTTGGAGAAATTATAGCTATAGATATTAATGATGAACATTTGGAATGGACAATTTATGGAATGCTTATCTTTTTTGTATTATTATTTTTGTCTGGTTTGCGTTATTGGTCTTGGAAACTGGTTGCAGGTAGTTTGTTTGGATATTTGATTATTGTTATTGCTATTGGAGGGCTTGCAACTCTTCTTTGGAAAGGAATTTTGATGACACATTCAGCTTATACTTGGATGCCTTATAACACCACTTATTTTGCTTTTTGGTATCAAATAGCATTTGCACTTATTTTTGTAGGTATTTCTTTGCTTGCATATTCTATATTTTTTAGAAGTAAAAAACCTGCTTCGGTTCTGTTGGGTGTTTTGCCTTTTTGGATTGGATTGAGTGCTTTGACTGTTTTTAGTCAAGATTGGATAGGAATGGATTTGCGTCCTGCTGCCTATCTTTTTGTTATTCCTACTTTATCGATGCTTGTTGCTTGGCTTTATTTATTGCTTCGTAATAATGCGAGTTACCTCAATCCATTTGATGCAATTTTCTTATTGCTTCTTTCTGTTCCTACTATTTATATTTTCTACCCTGTTTTGGCTATCGTTCCAGAAGCTCTTGAAGCTGTAAATGTAGGAGGTTTTGTTTTGTATGGGTTTACTTTAATGGCTCTTTTGATTGCTCTTTTGGGAGGTCTTTTAGTTCCTGTGATGCAACTTCTAACTCAAAGTTGGCGTTGGTCACTTTCGTTGTTTTTTATGTTGGTAGGAATAGGAATTTTATTTTGGGGAGCTTTAGAAGCTAATTTTACAAAAGAAAAACCAAAACCGAATAGTATTTTTTATCTGTATAATCTTGATGAAAATAAACAAACTTGGATTTCTTATGATGAAGAAACAGATGAGTTTACAAACCAGTTTTTGAGTGATTCGGCTGTCTTTGATTCTATTCCAAAAGGAATTTACCCAAGAAGAACAAAAAATCTAAGTGGAAATTGGAATTTCTTGCAGGAAAGTAAAACAATAGAGCTAGATTCTTCATTCAATTTTGAAGCTCCTTTGCTTTCTTTAGTTTTTGATTCAATGATAAATGATACTACTTATCGCTATCAGTTTTCTATCAAACCAGCTCGTCAAGGTGAATGGATACAGGTTCATAGTTCTGTTTTGGAAGCCATTTGGAGTGATACCATCAGAATTCCCTTAGTTGATGCTGATAAATATTTTAAAACAATAAGTATTTGGGCATTGCCTGATTCGGGTGCTGTCATAGATGTCGAAACCTCACAACCAAATCCAGAAATTTGGGTAAGTGAACTTAAATATGGATTGCAAGAAGTAAATAAACTTATTACAAAACAACGAGAAAAGACCATGATGGCTGCACCTTATCCATATAGCGAAAGTGTTATTATTCAGAAAAAATATTCTTTTATTGAAGAGGAAAATTAAAAAGTAGAAAATAAAAATATTTTCTCTAACAAAGTATAGCCTTACATAACCGTAAGGCTATTTTTTAAAAAAAAGGGGTTAAATTCTTATTGAAAAAAAGGGCTAAAATTAAATACTTTTAATATCTTAGATAAAATTGCTACAAAAAAATGTTAGGTTAATGATGGGTTGAATAAAAAAAGGATTCTTACTTTAAGTTGAACCATCTATTTTATCCATCATTATTTTTAATTTAAAATAATCATTTATTACACTCTTACTTTTACAACTTTTATGAAAAAGAATTATTTCATAGGGCTACTGCTATTATTTTTTACACTAATAGCAGAAGTTACACAAGCTCAAGTAGAACCTTGTGCCACAAATACTATTCATCAACAGAATTTAGCAGACCCTGATTATAGGGCTACCTTTGAAAGGATACAAGCTGATTTACAAGTACACATAGCTGAAAAAATGGCAAATTCAGCTTCACAGAGAGAAAATGCTACAGTTTATCAAATTCCTCTTGTAGTACATGTTATTCATACAGGAGGTGCAGTAGGTACTATCTATAATCCTACTGATACAAGGATTAATGAAATGCTTACTAAAATCAATAGCGATTTTAGAAATGGGGGAGGTGCTGGATCAGATGTAGAAATTGAATTTATTTATGCAAAACGAGATCCTAGTTGTAATGCCAGTACAGGTATTAATAGAGTTAATGGTTCTGGACTGACCAATTACACGGCAGGAGGAATAGGTACAGGAGGTGCAACAGATGCAACGGTAAAAGCATTGAGTATTTGGCCTAACACAGATTATTATAATATTTGGATTGTCAATAAAATTGATGGCAATGACGGAACTTCAGGGTCTTTCACGGCAGGGTATGCTTTTTTTCCAGGCGCAAGTCCTGCAGTAGATGGTACTGTAATTTTGGCAACTCAAGTAAACGGAACAAGCGCAACGATGACACACGAACTCGGTCATGCTTTTGCACTACAACATACTTTTCATAAAGCAGAAACAGGAAATGATAGTGCAAATGCTACTGACTGTCCTGCCAATACTGATTGTGCTACTCAAGGAGATTTAATTTGTGATACCGACCCTCATGCATATATGTTAGGTACTTGTGCTACTACTAACTGTGGTGGAGTTAGTGCAGCGACATTAGCTAATTATATGTCTTATTGTAATGCACAAGATAGATTTTCTCCAAATCAAGTAACACGAATGCGTACAGCTTTGGAAACACAACGAGGAGGGCTGATTTCTTCTTTGGGTGCAACAGCTCTTTCAGGGACACTTCCTCCACTAGCTTGTACACCTACTGCGACTGGTACTTTTAGTGGTTTTGGGATTACACGATTTAATATGAATACGCTTAATCTTACCTCTGGACGTTCTGACTCAGAAGGAAACTATGTAAACCGTGTATGTACACAAGGAACAACTGTAAATGCAGGTACAACTCATCCCTTGAAAATAGAAACATCTGTCAATTCACATAACGTGAAGGTATATATAGATTATAATAAAGACGGAGATTTCTTAGATGCAGGAGAAGAGGTAGCCACAGGTACATCTACAAATGTTGCAGGAACTTTTACTTATACAACTAACTATACAGCTCCTGCTGCTGGTACTGCTGGAGTTATATTTAATGAGGCGTTACGTTTGCGTGTAGTCTCTTCGTTTGTTGGGGATGGAACGGCTACTTCTTGTGCTGTATTTAGAGGGCAAGCAGAAGATTATTCTATTACCATTCAATCAGCAGCAGTCCCAACAATTACTTTGGGTACATTAGGTACAAGTTTCTGTTCAGGATCTACTATTAGTGTTCCTTTTACAACAACAGGAACATTTGTTGGAGGAAATACTTTTACAGCAGAATTATCAGATGCAACTGGAAATTTTGGCACAATCACAGCTACACAAACTGGTACAAGTCCGATTTCATTAACTGCACCAACGACAGCAGGTACAGGCTATAAAGTACGAGTTAGAGCTTCTAATCCAGCTACAACAAGTAACCTTTCTGCTGATATTACAGTAAATGCTTTACCAAATAATATTACCATAGTAGCCAATCCTACAAGTGTTACAAGTGGAAATGGTAGTACTATTGAAGTTCCTACATCTCAAATAGGTGTAAATTATCAGTTACAAAATACAGCAGGTAATGTTAATGTAGGAGCAGTCGTAGCAGGAACTGGAGGAACAATAAGCCTTCCAACAGGAAACCTTACAGTAAGTACAAGTTTTAGAGTAGTTGCTACTCATGCAACCACTACTTGTACTCGTACATTGAATACGGTAACAGTTACCGTTACAGGAGCAGCCCCAACGATTACTTTGGGTACATTAGGTACAAGTTTCTGTTCAGGATCTACTATTAGTGTTCCTTTTACAACAACAGGAACATTTGTTGGAGGAAATACTTTTACAGCAGAATTATCAGATGCAGCAGGAAATTTTGGAACAATCACAGCTACACAAACTGGTACAAGTCCGATTTCATTAACTGCACCAACGACAGCAGGTACAGGCTATAAAGTACGAGTTAGAGCTTCTAATCCAGCTACAACAAGTAACCTTTCTGCTGATATTACAGTAAATGCTTTACCAAATAATATTACCATAGTAGCCAATCCTACAAGTGTTACAAGTGGAAATGGTAGTACTATTGAAGTTCCTACATCTCAAATAGGTGTAAATTATCAGTTACAAAATACAGCAGGTAATGTTAATGTAGGAGCAGTCGTAGCAGGAACTGGAGGAACAATAAGCCTTCCAACAGGAAACCTTACAGTAAGTACAAGTTTTAGAGTAGTTGCTACTCATGCAACCACTACTTGTACTCGTACATTGAATACGGTAACAGTTACCGTTACAGGAGCAGCCCCAACGATTACTTTGGGTACATTAGGTACAAGTTTCTGTTCAGGATCTACTATTAGTGTTCCTTTTACAACAACAGGAACATTTGTTGGAGGAAATACTTTTACAGCAGAATTATCAGATGCAGCAGGAAATTTTGGAACAATCACAGCTACACAAACTGGTACAAGTCCGATTTCATTAACTGCACCAACGACAGCAGGTACAGGCTATAAAGTACGAGTTAGAGCTTCTAATCCAGCTACAACAAGTAACCTTTCTGCTGATATTACAGTAAATGCTTTACCAAATAATATTACCATAGTAGCCAATCCTACAAGTGTTACAAGTGGAAATGGTAGTACTATTGAAGTTCCTACATCTCAAATAGGTGTAAATTATCAGTTACAAAATACAGCAGGTAATGTTAATGTAGGAGCAGTCGTAGCAGGAACTGGAGGAACAATAAGCCTTCCAACAGGAAACCTTACAGTAAGTACAAGTTTTAGAGTAGTTGCTACTCATGCAACCACTACTTGTACTCGTACATTGAATACGGTAACAGTTACTGTTACAGGTACAACTGGTGGAGGTGGTGGAGGCACTACTACAACAGTAGCAAGTCCTACTAACTTTAGAGCAGTAGGAACTTCAACTTCACAGATTGATTTGACTTGGACTGCCGTAAATGGTGCAACAAGTTATATAATTACTTCTGGAAATACACAAGTAGCGACACTCCCAACAGGGACAACTTCTTTTGAGCATACTGGACTTACGGCTGATACTTCATATCCTTATAGTTTGGTTGCAATAAACGGTTCTGTTCGTTCTAATGCTGTACAAGCAACAGGTCGTACATTGCCAAATGCCCCAACTGTTGTTTCTGTTATGGAAAGTTGTGGAGAGGGTAGTGTAAGTATTGTTCTTACTGGAACAGGTTCTACGTATCGTATTTATGATGCAGCAACAGCAGGAACATTAGTAGCTGAAATAAATACTGCTACTTATACAACCCCTATTCTTACACAATCTACGACTTATTTTATTAGTACAGTTAGTAATGGAAATGAAAGCACACGTACACAAGTAGAAGCTGTTGTAGCTACACCAATTATAGCAACAATTACAGAAGGTTCTTCTCTTCGTAGTTGTGGAGCTACTACTACTCTCACAGCTAATGTGGTAGATGGAGCAACTTATACATGGTTAGTTAATGGAATTGTGATTAGTGGAGCAACTGCAAATACATTAGAAGTTACTCGTACCTCATCTTATCAAGTACGAATTACTAGAGGAAGTTGTACTGTTACCTCTTCGTTTACTAGAGTAACACTTAATTATGCACCAACAGCAAATATTTCCCAAGGTATAGCTACTAATTTCTGTGAAAGTGGAACTATTAGTGCAAGTGAAGCAACCAATGCAACTTATGAATGGACTTTGAATGGTGCAGTAGTAGGCTCAGACAGACAACTTTCTGTTTCTAGTTCTGGGTTATATACACTTACAGTTACAGAAGATGGGTGTTCGGCTACTGATGACATCCAAGTAACAATAACTTCTTTACCTTCTGTTTCTGTATCAGCTTCATCTTCGACCTTCTGTGCAGGCGAAAGAGTTACACTTTCAACAGATAATGTAAATAGTGTTCGTTACGATTGGAGTAGAAATGGAAGAGTTATTCGTAGAAATGCAGGAAATACGATTGAAGTAACTTCAGGAGGTGAATATAGTGTTACTATTTCTCAAAACAACTGTACAAGTTCTTCAACATCTATAAGTGTAGAGCGTATTAATGAAGAAATTACTTATTTACGTAGTACTGAAAATACACTTTTTGTAGAACCTAAAAACACTTCAACACAAATTACAAATGTAACTTGGTTCTTAGAAGGAGAAGAAAGTACTACTTTTAGTGGAGAAACGATTACGCCAACCGAAAGTGGAAACTATTATGCAGTAGTTACTTACTCAACAGGTTGTACTTACAAAACTCGTTCTGCTTATTTTAGACTTTTTGTTCCTGTTATTGTTACTGGAGAAGATGAAAAATTAGCTAACGCATTGCGTATTTATCCAAACCCTAGTACTGGAACTTTCAAAATTGAACTGGGCGAAATCCAAGAGCAAATTACTATTACAGTAACAGATGCACTAGGACGTTTTATCAAAACAGAAAAGATTCCACTTGGAGCAAGTTTATATAGCTTGAGCTTGACAGAATATTCTTCAGGAATTTATACTATTAAAATCCAAACAGAAAAAGGAATGGTTATCAAAAAATTGATAATAGAATAATCATTATTTCAAATCTTTTTTATAAAAATCAAAAACGGAAAGCCTTAATTGGCTTTCCGTTTTTTTTATTGAAAACTATATTCACTTTTAACTTTATAAATCTGACCTCTGACTTGATTTTAAAGAATACTTCTGTCTTTTAATTTTAAAAAAATCAATGGTTTTCTTTTTGCAAAACATATCTTATTTAGAACTGTTTAAAAGGAAGTCTAGCTTTATTTCTATAATTTTACATTGAAAGAATAGACAATGCTAAACCATTAAGCTAAAAAAGTATTCTGCATCTACTTCTGACTTCATAAATCTGATTTCTAACTTTATTGACGTGCAAAAACTCAAAAAAATATATCACAATCTTGCTATTTATCTCCGTTGGTTTATGATACGGATAGGCAAAACGATACGCTTTACGCTAAAGTTTATGGTGGGTGTGCTTATATTTGGACTTTTGATTACGTTGGTAGCTCAATATTCAGGTACTCAAACGTGGGCTGCCAAAATTGGAGCGACTTATTTGAGTGAGCGTTTGGGGTTTCCAATTACTATCGAAAGATTATATTTTTCTGATATTGATAAAGTTACATTAATTAATTTGCGTGTCATTGACCATACAGACCGTCTTTTTATAGATTCAGATACACTTAATGCAGATTTGGGATGGCGTAAGATTTTTGGAGGAGAAGTTATTCAGATTGATAATGTAGAATTGCGTGGAACACAGTTTAATATGACCATGAATCCTGCAACAGAATCTTGGAATATCAATGAGCTTGTACGAGCTATTTCTGCTCTTTCTTCTACCACTGACACTACCAAAAAAACAAAAGCAATTCCTTTCAGAATTAGTAAGGCAAGTTTGCATAATGTACAATTTTCTCTTCATAATCCAACTAGAGATTCATTAGCAACAGGACTTTTTGATTACAATCATTTTACTATCAATAATATTTATGGTGAGTTAGATTATTTTAGATTGTTTAAAGATACAGTTGAATTAAATGTCAAAAATGGAAGTTTGATTGAGCCTTTTGTAGATTTTCCTGTCAGTAACTTGGATGTATTTTTTCGTTATACCAACAATTCATTAGAATTTCTCAATCTGGATGCACAAATTGGAAATAGTTATCTCAAAGACACACTTATTTTTAGATATGATAGTACGGCTTATCTTTCAGAGAATTTTATAGAAAAAGTAGATATTTATGCAAACCTTCAAAATGCCCAAATTGATTTTGCTGATTTGGCTCGTTTTGCACCTTCTTTAAAAGCCTACAAAGAACGAGTAGTAGCTACAGGAGTGGTGCGTGGAACAGTGGATGATTTGCGTTCGAAAGGTTTACGAATTGATTTTGCGAATCAGAGTTTTGTTGATGGAAAATTTGCTATTCGGGGGCTGCCTGATTATGAAAACTCTTTTTTTGATTTGCGTTTTAAAGATGCACGAGTTACTATTTCTGATATAAAACAATATATTTCTCCATCTGATTATCAAACTGTTTTGCCTTTAGGAATGGTTAATTTTTCAGGTGAGTTTTTAGGGTTTCCTTCTGATTTTGTAGCCAATGCAAAATTCAAAACCTCCATAGGAAATGCAGTAACTGATATTCATTTGAATACAACAAATAAAACGTATGAAGGTAAATTAAATTTGACAAAATTCAATGCTGGAAAACTCGCCAAAAGTAGTTTTCTAGGACAAATAACAGCTAAAGGACAGATAAAAGGAAAAGGTTTTAATCAAAAAGAAGCTAATTTAGAAATCAAGGCTACTGTCGATAGCATCACATTAAAAAATACATTTAAGTATTACTCGTATAAAAATATTTTGGTAGATGGACGTTTGAAATACCCTTCTTTTGATGGAGAAATGACAGTCAATGATGTAAATTTAGTAGCTGATGTGCGTGGGAAAATTGATTTACAAGATAGTGTTATAAATGGAAGAGTTCGTATTATAAAGTCGGATTTGCAAAACTTAGGTCTTTCAAGAAAAATTGCAAACCTACAAGGAAATGGTAATTTTAATCTAAAAGGGCTTACTCTAAATTCTATTACAGGAACAGCCGAAATTCGTCAAGCACAAATTGATTACAACAAAAATAAACTAGCTTTAAGCGTAATTTCTCTTAATTCTACCTTAGAAAATGGGGTTCGTGATATTCATTTAGAATCTGATTATGTTGATTTTGATATAAAAGGAGAATTTCAATTACAAGATGCCATTGATGATGCCATAAATACATTTGAAGAATATCAATTAGAATTTCTGAATGATTCGGCTTCACAAGTAGCTTATTATGATAAAAAGAAAGAGAGTTTAGAAAAAAATCCTGCTGAAAAAGAACCCTACAAGATTGATTATTCGATGGATATAAAAAAAATAAATCCACTAATTCGTCTTTTCGAACCCAGTTTTTTTATTGCTGCTGATTCAAGATTTGATGGGGTTTTTGAGCGAAATTTAGAAAAAAATCAAGTAAAATTTACATTAGATTCTTATATAGATTCACTTTCTTATCAAGATTTGGCTCTCTACAAAACAGATTTGAAAATCAATGCCATTAAGTCTTTAGATTCATTGGGAGTGGATGTTCAGACGAATATATTTTCTGAAAGACAGTATTATACAAGTGCTGTTTCTGCTGAAAATTTGCGTATAGATGCTCAATGGTTTGGAAGAGAAATTTTATTTGACACATATCTCAAAAGACAAGAACACGAAGATAATGTTTCTTTGAAAGGTTCTTTAAATATTACAGATTCACTTTATGCACTTAATCTTATCAAACCAGAATTTTTAGTCTTAGATAAAAAATGGAAAAGTGATTCCTCTGTTAGAATAGGAATTCGTAAAGATGAAATTCGTTTTGAAGATAGATTTGTATTGCAAAGTGATAGCCAACGAGTAGAAGTAATGGGCAAAGTTTCGAAAGACCCAAACTCGGTTCTGAATGTGGGTTTGGTCAATGTAGATTTAGAACCTTTTGGAATATTTTTGGGGCAGGATGTGGAAGGGCGAGCAAGTGGAGAAGCCTTTATTAGTGGTGTTTATGATACATTAAAATTAGAAAATAATCTCAATCTTCAAAAAGTAGTAATGGCAGGTATTCCGATTGGAAACTTGCATACAGAGTCTGTTTGGAATAATGAAGAACAAAAACTAAATATTGAATCTTATTTAGCGTATGGACGTAGAGAAGTCGTTGATATTTCGGGATATTATTCGCCAAAAGACAAAGAAAATCCATTGAATTTGGATGCCAAAATTATCGGAATGAAACTCAATATTATTGAACCTTTTCTGAATGTAGTAGCAGATAATTTTAAGGGAGATGTATATGGTGCTGTCAAGATAAAAGGAAAGCCAAATCAGATTAAATTGATTGGAGAAGCCTTTGTAAGTGGGGGCAGTTTTAGAGTAGATTATCTCAATACAGTTTATCATTTTGATGATAAAGTAACTTTTACAGAAAATCAAATTGGTGTGGATAGATTGCGTTTGTATGACGATGCTGACAATATTGCGTTTTTGGATGGTGGTATTTTTCACGATGGTTTTAAGGATTTTGTGATGCAACTTCGTGGAGAAATGAAAAAAATGAAGGTTTTAGATACAAAACCACATCATAATGACCTTTTTTATGGAACTGCTTTTGCGACAGGAGATTTTGAGCTTTTTGGAGCTTTAGAGCAATTAGGAATTACGATTAATGCAAAAAGTGAAGCTGGGACACGTATTTATATGCCTCTCTCAAATCCTGAAGATGTTTCTTCGACACAGTCTTTCATTCGTTTTGTCAATCATACCGATTCTACAAAATTAGATTCTCTTCAAAGCCGTTTGAAAAAAGAAGATTTGTCTAGTCTAAAAATGGAATTCAATTTAGATATTACACCTGATGCATACATGGAACTTATTTTTGATAAAAAAGTAGGGGATGTTATTCGTGGAAATGGAAAAGGAAGACTCAAAATGATTGTCGATACAAAAGGCGATTTTAATATGTATGGCGATGTAGAAATTGTAAAGGGAGCATATAATTTTACCTTTATGAATGTCATAAATAAAGAATTTAATGTAGATAGAGGAAGTCATATTACGTGGAGTGGTGATCCTTTTGCTGCACAAGTAGATTTGACAGCGACGTATCAACAAATGGCTTCTCTTGCTCCTTTGATTACAGTTTCGGATAGTAGTGTTTTGGCTAGTCCAGAGATAAAAAGGCGTTATCCTGTTGTGGTGGATTTGTTTTTGAAAGGTGATTTGCTTACTCCAGATATTTCTTTTGACATAAATATAACTCAATATCCAGCTTTGATACTAGCAGGAGGAACACCAATTTCGTTAGAATCATATATAGCAGCTTTCAAAACTCGTATTCAGAATGACGACCAAGAAATGAATAAACAGGTCTTTAGTTTAATTTTATTGAGACGTTTATCTACCCAAAATGCCTTTGAGGGAATTAATAGGTCAGCAGGAAGTAGTGTAAGTGAGCTTTTATCCAATCAGCTTAGTAATCTCATTTCGCAAGTAGATGAAAATTTAGAAATAGATTTGAATGTACAAGGGTTAGATGCACAAGCATTGAATACGTTACAACTTCGTTTGTCATATTCATTTTTTGAGGGAAGAATACGTGTAACTCGGGAAGGCTCGTTTACCAATGTTCAGAATCAAGCTAATTTAGCTAGTATTGCAGGTGATTGGACAGTCGAATATTTGATTTTGCCAGATGGAAAACTGCGTATGAAAGTCTATCATAAAAATAATGTAAACACATTCAATACAGCCCTTCAAAACAATTCGACAGCAGGAGCAAGTCTATTAAAAGTCTTTACTTTTGATAATTTTAAAGACCTTTTTAAATTCAAGAAGAAGAAAAAGAAAGTTCCTTTTGTGCAGGATAATGAAATTCGGATTGAGGAGTAAGTTGCATTTAACTGTCATAGAAGTAAAAAAGACAGCCATTTTCTTAGTTTTTTATTACGTTCTATTTATTATCCGAACCTTCCGAAACAGGTTTTTCCAATAAAATTTTATGACGAGATTTATTCATAATCCAATTTGCAATAGTATCTGCCCAATATTTTGATGATTCTCGTGTAGGGTGTGCGCCATCTCTTTCTCTATCAAACTCCAAATCTTTAGACAAGAAAAAAGTATTTGAAGGCATATTTCGTTCAATGATTTCATTAATTCCCGTATCATCTTTCCAGTTTGGAGGACCTACCCAAATAAAAGGTGTATCGCCAGCTTGTGCAATAATATCTTGAATATCTTTTTCTCGTTCGTAAATATCAGTTCTGAAAAGTTCATTTGCTCCTAGCGTAAAAATCACAATCGTAGGTTTATAAATTTCTATCAAACGTTCCAAACTATCAGTTTTACTCCATTGAATAGTTAGAGAACTATACCAAATTCGCCCTTTCAAAAAGTGATTATTATGTTTTGCATAGCTTCGGAAAGCAAGATACAAGCCTTCTGACATAGAATCTCCAGTCAATAAAATACGCTGTGCAGAAGTATCAATGCTATTTTTGCGAGCTAGTTCTAAAGAATCTACTATAAAATAGGTTTGTTTGGCTAACTGTTGATACAAAAAATCTGTTGAAGGAGGAGTAAATAATTCTTTGGCAGTTGGTTTTTTGATAGACAAATCAAAATTTACAGGCTTTTCATAACTATCCATTGCATACAAACCCAAAATTACACACAAAACGACTAACCACACAGAAAACAAATTGTATAAATTAGATGTAGAAGATTTCTTTTGAGAGGAATGAGAAGTAAAAGGAGGAATAAAATCAGACAATTTGACTAGAATAAATTAAGTATAACAGACTCTCTAGTCTGTGCAAAATTAAAAAAGAGAATCAAAAAAAGAGAAAGAATTAAAGCTCAAATTTAACGTGAACTCGGTATTATATTCTTGCTTTATGTCTCTGTCAGACACTTCAGAGTGTCAGACAGCTATGTTGGGCTATCTTGTCTGACATCTTGAAGGTGTACTGACAAGATAGTTTGTAAATCAGTTAATAAAGAAGCATAGACTGATGAATACATATAATTCTAATACCGAGTTCACGTAAATTTATTAATTCTTGTATCAATAAACTATATTTTTTCTAAAAAATAGACAAAAAAATACAAATATAATGGCTCTACCAACAGTTAAACAAAATATAAAAGGAGTATATTCATTTGCTCAAAACAAATGAAATATTTTCTCAGAAGTATTTTAAGCTACATCTGAATACATTATCTGTCGCTAAAAAGTTGGAAGAGCCAGCAATTTTGTAAATCACATTAGAATAGTGTAAGCTATTTTACGATATCAAATTAGTAATCATATCATCAGAAAATGATTGGTTTTATGCTGAAACAAAAGTATTGATTAGTTTCATTTCGTTATCAAACTTCTGACTTAGTTCTTCTGATGCGTTTAGGAGAGGAAGTCTTACATCAGGTTTCATAATTCCCATTAAAGACAAAATTTCTTTGATTCCAACAGGGTTACTTTCTACAAATAAATGTTCGAATAAAGGAAAAAGCTGGTGTAAATATTCATTTGCTGTTTTATAATCTCCTTTAAGGGCTGCACGAGTAAGGTTTCCAAATTCTTTTGGATAGGCATTCGGAATAACTCCAATTACACCATCTGCACCCAAAGAAATCAAAGGAAGTGTAAGGGCATCATCTCCAGAAAATACCATAAAATCTTTTGGCTTATTTCTCAAAATTTCGATACATTGAGTAATATCACCAGATGCTTCTTTTGTTCCAATTATATTTGGGTGTTCTGCTAGTCTTAGTGTTGTCTTTGCTTCAATATTGGATGCTGTTCTGCTCGGTACATTATACAAAATAATTGGTTTGGGACTAGCATCAGCCATTTCCATATAATGTCTATAAATTCCTTCTTGTGTTGGTTTGTTGTAAGAAGGAGATGCCGAAAGAATTGCTGAAACACCTTCTAAGTTAGATTTTCCAATCAATTCAATGAGTTGTTTGGTGTCATTCCAAGCTAACCCATACACCAAAGGTAATTTTTTTGGATTATTTTCAGTAATAAAATCAAAAATCTCTCGTTTTTCTTGGCGTGTTGTGGTGGCAGCCTCGCCAGTTGTGCCATGAACGACCCAAAATTCTACATGGTCTTGTGTATGTACAAGTAAATTTTTGAGTGCATCAAAATCTACATTTTTATTTTCATCGAAAGGAGTAACTAGGGCAATTCCTGTTCCTCTAAATAAATTATTCATAGCTATTTGTTAAAAGTCGTCAGCTTAGTTTCGAAACCCTAAGGGTTTTCAAAACCCTTAGGGCTTAAAAATATATTCATACAAAGTTAAACGATAATAGTGATTTTAAAAATAGGCATTCTCTCAAAAAAAGTAAACTTTAGTCGTTTAGCCCTTCATTTTCACCTTCTGCTTCTATATATTCTGTTTCAGTAAGTGGAATTACCCATTTATACAATCTCCAACTTCGTTTTTCTTTCGTCAAATCAACAGTAGAATCAATAAAAGATTGTTTTTTTCTTCCATTCAACGACATTTCAGATTCTACTTTTATGATAGGTTCGATATAGCCTTTTTCTTTTTTATAATAATCTTCCAAAAAATGAATGTATTGAAGCATCATATCTGGGTCTTTTTGCATTTTTTGTCTTTGGCGATAGGGTAAATGTTTGCTAGGGTAAGCAATTTCTTGTTTATCTGACTTAGCATCACTGACTTTGAAAGTGGTAATCCCTCGTTTGGTTCTGAGCATCATTCTCCACGAAAAAAAGTGTCCTTGTTCTGTCCAGCTAGGGTCTTCTCCATACAAAAATGCCCTCCAAGGAAGAAAAAATTGAATCACAAAAAATAAAATAAAGAAAGAATAAACGAAGTTTTGATATAATTTTGAAGTATCAGAATACTGAAAAAAGTGAGTGTTTTTTTTAGGCAGTTTTTTATCAAAATACTTAAAAACCCACCAATTTCGAAAAACAGAAGGAGGGAAAAATAAAGCTGTTGCAGCGATAGAAAACCAAGGAAAAGTACCAATTCCGAACGTAATTGCATTGGTAGCATGAAAAAAGATAGCTAAAATAAAGGTTACTTTCCTCGTTTTTTTCCAAAGCATAAGAGGAACAACAAACAAATCAAAGATAATTCCACCATAAGCCACCAAAAAAGCATGGTACTTGTGAGCAAGTAAAATTCCTAAATAAGGAACAGGATGATTTTTTTTGGCAGCCAACCAAATTTGCATCGGTTGAGCGTGTAGCCAGTCAATATTCAGTTTTGCAATTCCTGCATAAATATAAACTATACTAAGTTGAAAAATGATACAATAGACTGTCCAAGCAGGAATTTCAGAAGATTTTATAGTTGGGTTTTGATGAGCATCTACTGAAAAAGCTCGGTTTGCAGGAAGAAAAGCAAAGACTAAAAACAGAATACAATACAAATAAACGTGATTGATATACAGTGTTTTTTCCATTAAAAAAATAGAAGTAGCCGAAAAAAACATAGCAATACAAGCAAAACGATACTTAAAACCAACCACCACCATCAAACCCAAAATAAAATTTACTCCAAAATGAGTGTACATTAGCAGTGGTTCTGACCAAGGTTTGATAAAAGGAGCGAAGGAATACGAAAAATGCAAATCTCCTGTCAAAAGAGTTTTGACATAAGGCGATAAAGCTCCTCCACAGAGTTCGATAGTCATCAATAATCCCAAAATGATTCTTGCATAAATCAAAGGTGCGATATCAATAGGCTTGTTTAATGATGCTTTTAGATTTGTGTATAATTTCATCTGTCAAAGATACAATCCACTTTTTTTTAGACAAAATTAAACCCTCATTATAATTAAATAAAGAGGGTTTATATAGTGTTTTATTGATTTCCTAATGAATTAGGTTCTATATAATTTTGCCACCACGAATAACACGAAGTAAAACGGCAACAATAGCAATAACTAAAAGTACATGAATGATTCCACCTGTATAAGCTCCACTAAAGAAACTTACAGCCCATAAAATAACAAGAACAACAGCGACGATATATAATAAATTACCCATAATAAAAAGATTAAAAAGTTAAGATTAAAAAGTGGAAGATGTGATTATCTTCTATTAAGATTGATTTTTTTATTTAAAAAATAATTAAAAGGGAAAATAAATATAAATTCCCTTTTAATTTAAAAACGTTCTTTGACTAGATAGACTTAATCATGTCGACTACCTCATCTCTAGTTTTACCTAGCTTTTGTTGAAGGTTACCAAGTATCTCGTCTTCTTTCCCTTCTTGATACGTCAAATCATTGTCGGTAAGTGAGCCATACGATTGTTTTAAACGACCTTTTACTTCGTTCCAAGTTCCTTTATATTCTAGCTTGTCCATAATAATAAAATTTAAAAAATTAAGATTAAAAAATAAATAATAGCATTTATTAGGCTTTTTTACACTAAATATCTAATAAATACTCAATATAATAACATTTTTAAAAGATGTTTGTTTGAAAAAATTCAAAAAAACTTTCTTGTAGCATATTTAACCTTCTACTTTACCACTTGTAGTTTTGAAAAGTCCCATTCCTGAGATAAAAAATATAAGACCAAGTATAGCAAAAATCCAAGGGTTTTGATCAGAAAGGTTTTGTCCGAAAATACCGAATACACCTATTACTAATCCGATAATGCCCATAAGGATAAGGAAAATGCTGATTATTGCTTTAAAATTCATAGCTGAAAAAATTTATGTCTATATCAAATAAATATAAGACGAGGTGAAAAAGTGGCAATTAGAAAATCTTAGTTTTACTAATTTGCTTGAATAAAGATGTTTTTGTTAAATACTTTTTGTGATTTTTAAAACACTTTATTTAGTGGAATATAGTTTGAGAAGGAAAATTTAAAAAAATGATTGTTCCCTTGTCAGAAAAAATGGCTTTGTAAATTTAATTACTTAGCGAAACTACTTAAAGTGTCTGTCTATTTATACAACTCTAATTGATGAAGAAAGGTTACACAAAATACAAAATAATTTTGGTTCATTGTAAGATACAAAAAAAATAGCCTTAGAATTACTTTTGTAAGGCTAAGAGCGTTTTGATAGAAAAGCTAGTTTTTATAAATGCAAAAGTCACGGCTGGAAACTGGATATATAGTCCTTACTTGGCTTGAGGTAAGCTAGAGCTGGGCAGGTTGGGTTACATTTCAGCTTCAGTGATCTTTATATTTTCTAACTCATTCTCATCAATTTCTGCTACTGGATCTAACCATTCTCTATCAGGTTTTGCTATTAATCTCGCATTACTATATGCCCATTCTAATTCTAGTACTGTTGAACTAAAATATCTTTCCCCTTCTCTCTCTACTACTAATGCTAATTCTGTTTTGTCTGGTTGTTTTAGTGATAAAGGTAAAAGTAATTGAATTTTGCCATTATAGTATTGAGGAACAGCAGCTTTATAATTACGTCTTACTCTCTCTCTTGCAGTTTTCAATCCCTGTTCCAAAAGACTTTGTAGCATATAATCAGACATGTTAGCTAAGTCTTGAAACCTTTTATTTCTATCTTTGAGAATATGTTCGTAGTTTAATTCATGATCTAATGACGGGTTATATATTATCTCAGAAATATCTGTAATTTCTCTAAAATAGTCTGGACTTTCTGGTTTTTCTTTAAAAACACTCATATCACGATCACTACTTTTACAAAATTTAGACAATACCCATTTAGGCTCTAAAACAGATTTACGATTTAAATTTTCAACAAAAAAAGCATAAATACCTTCTTGTCTTTGATTAGCAAGACCTGTGTTAAAACAAGCACATTGTATATCTCGTTTTTTACCCTTCCAGATATATTCAGTAGTTGAATATGATATTCTCATAATATCATACTTTGCCTCTTCCTTTTTTAAACGAGCAAAAGTATATAAAATATAATTTTTTAAAACAGGTAAAAACTTATTCTCAGGGTCACTATTTAAATAATTCCATGGTTCAGGAGATAACAAAGCTAAGTCTGAAAACTTCCGATCCATATTAGGAATTTGAGCGAACTTATATAGAGGTAATCTTGAGTCATAATAAATTCTACCAGCAGCATTGTTACCCCTATGTTTAGTCTTATCAAATTCAATATCATCTCCCTCTATCATTTTTACCATCGTATTCTCATAAATTGTATTACCTCTAGTATCTATGAACTCTCTATAGTGAATATCATAATATTCCCTATCTTCTTTACAACGAACTCTTCCTATACCATCAGCAAAATCCACGATTACACCTGTATATCTAGGAGTAATACGTTTTACATTATTTGCAGAATATTCTATTTTACCTCTTCTTTCACCTTCAACTATATCAAACTCTACCTCTTCTTTTTCAATAAGAATTTTTGCTTCATCTGAAATTTTATCAACATGAATATATACTTCTTTACCATCATCTGTGTATGCTTTTCCATGATTATGTTGAGGATTGAAGTACTTTACAACAGCTTTAGTTTTTGACATAGATTTTAATTTTTTTTTTAATAAAATCTAATATAAAAAATTCCCTCAAAAGTAAAAAGCCTTCAAGGGAATCTTTAGTATAAAATATAAGATTTGCAATTTCAATCTTTTCAAGTCATTTTTGCGTTAGAGAGTTTATAAGTTAAGTTATAATTTTCAAAAGTCATAAATTATGAATACATCAACCGTACAATCTATCATCGAACAAATTCGAAAGCTAAATACTGACGAATTAGAACTGATACTAAAAGAAGTTTTTGAAAGCGTCGAACGCAAAAAAAGAATCACACTTGCTTTGGATAACTTTATCGGAACTGGAAAAGGAATATGGAATTTAGATGCACAAGAATATGTAAATTCTTTGAGAGAAGAAGATAGATAAAGCCAAAATTATGAGAATATTTATTGATACTGCTCCTTTTATCTACCTAATAGAAGCTAATCCAATTTTTGTAGAAAAGGTTAAAAACTATTTCATAGAAGTAATTTTGAATCAAGAAAAATTAGTAACTAGCGTAATTACAGTTATGGAGTTTGGCGTAATGCCAGAAAGACAAGGCAAACAAGAAACTATTTTAAAATTTAGAGATTTTTTAGATTCAATGGACATATCTGTCATTTCTATAAATGAACAAATATCTGTTAGAGCTTATAAATTAAGAGCAAAATATAGTTTTTTGAAAGGAATGGACGCATTACAAATGGCAGTTGCCTTGGAGGAAAACTGCGAAAAATTCTTAACTAATGATGATAAACTAAAAAGTGTAACAGAATTAGAAGTTATTTTAATCGATAATCTATAAAAATAAGTTTCTGTCTAATAAAAGTAAAATCAAAAAACTAACTTTCACATTTAGAAGAAGAAATGAGTAATATGTTATTCAGCTTCTGGCTATATTTTTAAAGTGCAAAAAAGCCATAAAGATTTAGATAATCTCTATGGCTTTTATTTTTATCTATTACTCATTTTATCAAGTATCAACACGAGCATAACGAGCATTTTTCTCAATAAACTCTCTACGTGGCGCAACTTCATCGCCCATAAGCATAGAGAAAAGTTGGTCAGCAGCAGCAGCAGATTCTACATCTACACGCTTCATACTTCTTGTTTCAGGATTCATAGTTGTTTCCCAAAGTTGTTCTGGGTTCATTTCTCCCAAACCTTTGTAACGTTGTACGCCTACTCCGTTTAGGCTTCCTCCACCGAGTTCTCTCATTGCTTGTTCACGCTGAGGTTCGTCCCAACAATACACTTGTTGTTTTCCTTTCTTGACGAGGTATAAAGGAGGTTGAGCAATATAAACATAGCCTTTTTCAACTAAATCTTTCATATAACGGAAGAAAAGAGTCAAAATTAGTGTTCTGATATGGCTTCCATCAACGTCTGCATCGGTCATGATTACAATTTTGTGATAGCGAAGTTTGTCAAGATTTAAATATTTTTCGCCGTTTTCATTTTCTCCAAAACGAATACCTAAAGCTGTAATGATATTTTTTATTTCTTCATTATCATAAATACGGTGTTCTTGTGCTTTTTCTACGTTCAAGATTTTACCACGCAATGGCAAGATGGCTTGTGATTGTCTATCTCTTCCTTGTTTGGCAGAGCCACCAGCAGAATCACCCTCTACGAGGTAAATTTCACACTTTTGAGGGTCTTTTTCCGAACAATCGGCTAATTTACCAGGTAGTCCTGTTCCACTAAGAGCCGTTTTTCGTTGTACCATTTCACGAGCTTTTCGTGCAGCCATTCTAGCTTGTGCAGCTAAAGTAACCTTTTGAATGATAATTTTGGCTTCTTTCGGATTTTCTTCTAAATAACTATACAGTGCATCGGCTACACAAGTTTCTACTGCACCCGAAACTTCAGAGTTTCCTAGTTTGGTTTTGGTTTGTCCTTCAAATTGAGGCTCCATTACTTTTACTGAAATAACAGCAGTCATTCCTTCTCTAAAATCACCTCCTGAGAGTTCAACTTTTTTGTCTGTCAAGCCATTTTTATCAGCATAACTTTTCAAAGTTCTGGTCAAGGCACGATAAAAACCTGTAATATGTGTTCCTCCTTCTATTGTATTTATATTATTTACATAAGAGAATACATTTTCAGCATAAGAAGTATTATAAAGAATAGCTACCTGTACGGGAACATCATTTTTGTCGCCTTCTACATAGATTGCATTTGGAATAATAGCTGTACGACTTTTATCTAAATATTCTACAAACTCACGTAGTCCACCTTCTGATAAAAATGTTTCAGTAACAAAATTTCCTTGTTCGTCTTTTTCTCCAAATTCTTCTCTAACATCTGAAAGAGTAATTTTTACACCTGCATTGAGGTAAGAAAGTTCACGAAGACGATTCGCAACCATTTCATATTTAAAAACAGAATGCGTAAAAATACTTGCATCTGGATGAAAAGTAACTTGCGTTCCCGAAATATCAGTAGTTCCTATTTCACGAACTGAATATTGAGGCGCACCACACGAATATTCTTGTTCATAAATTTTTCCATTTCTGTGTACTTCTACTCTCAAATCATCCGATAAGGCATTTACACACGAAACACCTACACCGTGAAGACCACCAGAAACTTTATACGTATCTTTATCAAATTTCCCTCCTGCATGAAGAACTGTCATGACGACTTCTAAAGCAGAACGATTTTCTTTTGTATGAATATCTGTTGGAATACCACGACCATTATCTTTAACTGTGATTGTATTTCCTTCGTTTATGGTTACTTGTATCGTATCACAATGCCCAGCAAGAGCCTCATCGATAGAGTTATCCACAACTTCCCAAATCAAGTGATGCAAACCTTTAACACCTACATCTCCAATATACATGGCTGGTCGTTTACGGACGGCTTCTAATCCTTCAAGAACTTGAATATTATCTGCCTCGTAGTTACCTCTTAAATTAGGAGAAACTACATTTTCGATATCTGTTTCTACTATTGGATTTTCTTCTTTATTATTTTCTGCCATTTTTTAGTATTGCTAATTATTTAATGCGTTATATTTTTGGTTTAGTGCTTTGATTTTACACTATTTGTTATCTCTTATAAATTAATTTTTACAGTTTATAAAAGACATAATTCATTCCAAAAATGATTATACAAATATACGAAAAAAACGCATCTATTGCAATTATAATAGGTGTTCTTATGGGGTGTATTTGGGGATGTTTTCTGAGGTAAAAAATGATATTTTTATATTTTCATAATATAAGGAAAGGCTAGACTAAGCAGCATTGAAGCAATCACAGAAGCTGTAACCAAAACAACAGTAATAAAGCGAAGTTGAATCAAGATAGAATCTTTTTTTTCTTGGGTATAAGTATCCAATGTATCGATATGTCTTAGAATATCTTGGTCTTTTAGATTGGTTTTGGCAGTATAACCATTTTCTTGTCGATAGCCAATATCATAATCTACTTCTACAAAATGCTCAAAAGCATCTTTATATGCACGCAATAGAGGTAAATATTTATATTTCTCTTCTACCTTTTGTTTTTTATTATTTACAATATCTTCAATCAATTTTTCAAAATTTTCCTTCCATTTATTAATTGAAACACTGTCTAATCTATTTATGAAGTCTTTTTCATGTCTTCGTAACTGTAATACTAATACTTTATTTATATTAGGTTGCGTTTCTAACTGTCTTATATATTCTCTCATAACACCCTCTAAGCCATAATTTTTATATCCTCTCAATCTTATTTTACGAGCGAGTTCTTTCATCATATCTGTACTAGATTTGACTTCAAGCTGTAATGAATCCAAATTTTGGATCATTTTCCATTTTTTTGCTTGAGAAGAATTTTTGATAGAATCAATAGTAGCAAGTATTTGAGCTTGGCTAATTACGTATTCTTTCAAAAAACGACTGTTTCCTGTTTTATAAAAATCTTCATTTACAGGTTCGTTTAATAAGAAATCACTTCTTAGTTTGGATAAATTATGAATACGATTATGCAATGCATGAACATCATCGGCTAAAAGATTAATTGATTCTACACGCCTAAAAAGCCAAAAACTAAGTGTAGCCACAGCAAAGGAGAGTAAGGTGTAAACCAGAAAAGCGATAAAAATACGCTGACGAGGATATTTGAGTTTTATCATTTAATCATAAATATCTAATGATTTTGAGTTTTATACAAAATGCCAACTAATAAGTACGTAAAAATTACAGCAAATTCATAAAAAACACGCTTATCTTTAATTTAAAGAAATACAGCCTCAAGACTTGCCAAAGTGATAAAAGTACTGATATTCAACTTTTTATATAAGCTCGTGGACTTAACTTTGCAGTATTAAAATAAGAAAAATTAATCTTCTTATTTACTCAAACTTAATCAACAAGTAAATTATTAGCACTACTTACTACTATCATCATGTACACACTCAAAATTAATATCTTTTCTTCTTTATTGTCTTTAGTTTCGAAAAAAACTAACTTTACTTCTACGACAAAAAAAGATAAAAAGAGACCTTCCAAAGAAAAAACTGTGAAAAAAACTCCTTCTGAAAATAAATTACCTTCTGCTAATAAAGAAAGTAATATTTATTATCTGCCTGTACATTTGATGTAAAAAATAAAACACGCTCTTTGTGTAAATTTGCACAAAAAACGTGTATTAAAAAGAATCTAAAATGATATAATTGATGGATATAATTATTTTCTAAAAATCCAGTTAATCGCATTTTCTTTGCTTACATAAAACCTACATTCATACGGCATCATCTGTTGTAAATAACTAACTACATAATCAATTCCTACTTTGTGCATAGGTGCATTTGTACGTAAAATGGCTAATTTAGCTGATTCAACTTCTCGTTGTTGCATACGAGGCATCCAATCTAACATGAGCCAAGCACGAGCAAACATACTTACATATCCTAACTCCATAGCATCAATCAACAATCCTGACGTTTCGTAAAGGTAACTGAATTCAAGTAACTTGTTCATTACTTCTTTATACTGCTCATCAGTAATATCACCTCTCCATTCTAAAGATAAAATACCAACTCTAATAGCTTCTTTATTGGTTTTGTCTTTGGGAATGTAATTAATTCTGGCAAAAGGAACTTCGAAAAGAACAGTATTTTCAAGAGGTATTTGAACATTTTTTGTTTCTAAATTCTTTCTATAAGCAGCATGAGCATCATCAAACACTTGTTTTTTTGAGGCGTATTCTTCTTTGTGTATAGTCTTAAAAGAGTGAATCATTTTTAAATTATTAAGGGGAAAACATCAAATAAAATAAAAGTCAGCAATTAGTTATTTGTATGAACTATTTAGAATAAAAACAGACACAGTTTACTACTAAAGGGGAAGAGAAATTTGTATCTAAATTCTACTAAAACTTGCTTTACAAATTTTTTTATTCTTCTTTTGACTTATATTTTGGCTATTATCAAAAAATAATACCATAAAATTGATAAAATATTTTGATATTTGCTAAACGATAGTACATTATTGAACAAATGTAGTGAAAAATTTGTTTAAAATATAGACTATTTATAGATTATTTTGAATAATTTTAACTTAATAGGTCATCTTATCGCTTTCATATTTCTTATTTATGAACTTTTAAAAGTTTTTAGAATAGAGAAACGAAAGAGGAAAGTCCGAGCAGTACAGAGCAACATGCTTCCTAACGGGAAGGCTATACCAAGTCAAAACAAGTTGTAAGTATAGACGGAAAGTGTTACAGAAAATAACCACCTTTTTAGTTTACTAATTAGGAAAGGGTGAAAAGGTGTGGTAAGAGCGCACCGACAGAAAAGGTAACTTTTTTGGGCGAATAAACCCCATGTACTGAAAGACCAAATAAGTCTGCAAATGTTTTTATTCTTATTTAATTATGAGAATAAATACAAAAAAGTTGCTCGCTGGAGCAGACGGGTAGGTCGTTAAAGCTGTTTTGCGAAAGGCAGCGTAGATAAATGATAGGACAGGTTTGCTTTTTTGCTTTAATTTTTAATTAGAATGAAAAAATTAAACTGGACAGGACTCGGCTTATAGACCTATTTTTACAACTTATTTTAAAATTATGAAGCCTTTATTTTAGATTGAAAGATTTGAAATGAAGGCTTTTTATTTATAATAGACTTCCTAGTCTGTTGAAAAATATGCTTAAACAGACTGGAAAGTCCGTTATACTTTATGTTTATGAAAAAGTTCTTCAAAATCACTTTTAAGGTTTTATCTTTTGTTCTTGTTTTCTTCATTCTATTCTTCAATTATTCTCTTTATTACAATCCAACTTTTATAGAAAATGAAAAAGGGATTTATAATGAAGATTTATATCATCAACTTCAATTTTTGAAAAATGAATTACACAATAAACAAGCAGGAAAACAAATGCAAGATATTTTTCCAGAAGGCTTTATGTTTATCAATTCACTTTATGCACTTAGCTGGATTAATTTTTTAGAAGAAGTAAAGCCAAATTCAGAACTTTATAAAGAAGGAATACAGGAAATCAATTGGACAGTAAAAGAAATTTACTCAAAAGAAGCCAAACGTATTTTTAATAATTCTTTGACTTTAGAATATGGTGCTTTTTATAGTGGTTGGAGTAATTATGTTTTAGGAAAGAAATTACTTTTAGAAGCTAAAAAAGGAATTATTTCTGATTCTACTCAACTTAATTTATTCAAGGATAAGTGTAGCCAGATTTCTTTGGCTACTCAAAAATCGGTTTCTCCTTATTTGGAAAGCTATCGTAAACAAACTTGGGCTGCTGATATGGTGGTTTGTATGGCTTCCCTAAATCTTTATAAGGAAGTTTTTGAGAAAGAAAAATCACAAGAATATGGAATTGAACATGAGACTAAAATTGAAGAATATGATAAAGTTACCAAAGCATGGGTTGAAAAAGTAAAGACTCGTTTGGACTCTACAACAGGATTAATTCCTCATGCGTGTGAAGAAAGTCAAGGATTTACAGATGAAACAGCTCGTGGTTCTTCTCAAAGTCTTACACTCAATTTTTTACCGAAAATAGATTCAGTTTTTGCCAAATCTCAATATAAAATCTATAAAGCATTATTTGTAGAAGAACATTTTGGACTAAATGGAGTGAGAGAATATCCAAAAAATACAGAAGGAGATGGCGATATAGATTCGGGTTTGATTGTCTTGGGAATTGGAGGAGCAGCTTCAATAGTTGGACAGTGAGCTGCTGCAAAAAACAACGATTGGACACTTTATCACGAACTTAGAAACTGTATAGAAACTTTTGGAGCAACTTATACTTACAATCAAGAAAAGAAATATATTTTTGGTCAGCTTGTTATGGTAGATGCTTTTGCTGCTTGGAGCAATTCGGTAGAACATTCTGATTCTTATAATAAAATGGATACTAACTGGAGAAAAACAGTACAACTTTTTTCATTTTTTATAATTTTTGTGTTAGTTCTTTTGAATTATCCTAAATTAATTTCTCGTCTTCAAAATTAACATTTAAAAATATAACTTTGAAAAAAACACTTATTTTCTTATTAATTGTCATTCTAAGTCCACTTATCGCTGGAATGTATGGAGTTTTACACGACCAAATTACTTACTCTATTTCCGAGGAGTATTATACAGAATTCAAGTTTATTCAGTTTGGAATAGCAGATTATTTTTGGGATAGATTTGGAGCTTCTATTGTAGGTTTTATGGCAACTTGGTGGTTTGGACTTATTTTGGGAATAGTAATTGGTGCAGTTGGTTTTGTTCACAAGACATCAAAACGAATGTTTTTAGTGAGCATGCAGGCTATTTTTATAAATCTTGTTATAGCTCTTTTTATTGGGTTAACAGGACTTTTATATGGATATATTAAATGGGGAAGTGTCACAAGAGAAAATTTACCAAATTGGAGAATCCCAGATTCGGTTGTCGATTTTAACAGTTTTATTATGGTCGGTTCTATGCACAATTTCAGTTATTTAGGAGGTGTTTTAGGGCTTATTTTGGCAATTATTTGGCAGATAAGAAATAGAAAAATATCAACGATTATTAAAAATGTCTAGTCGTATGGCAAAGTACTATAAAAAAAAATTGTAATTTTGTTTTACTAATTAGAATTAATGCTATTTAAAAGACTAATCACTAGAAAAAAATGAAAGTAACCGTAGATAAAAAACTCATTGAAGATATTTCTCATCTTTCTCGTTTGGAGTTTTCAGAGGAAGACAAAACAGCAATGGCTGATGATTTGAATGAAATTTTGGGTTGGGTAGAACAGCTTAACGAAATTGATACTGAAAAAACATTACCACTTACACATATTTCAGAAGAAATAAATGTCCTAAGAAATGATGAGATAGCAAATGTTCTTCCACACGATAAAGCCTTGAGAAATGCGCCTAAGAAAGATTCTGATTATTTCAGAACACCGAAAGTCATAGAATAATGTGTGTTCAAACCTATAAGGTTTTTGAAAACCTTATAGGTTTAGAAGTTCTATAAACATATTGATTCCAGTTTGTGTAATTTCATCAGGAAAATCATAATTAGAATGATGAAGTTCTGGTGTGTTTGTACCCGAACCCAAACCAAACATTGCCCCCTCAAAACGATTGGTAAATTGTCCAAAATCTTCCGACCAGTTAAATGGTTTTTCTTTATTTTGATAATCCAAACCTAGTTTTTGGGCTGATTTTCTAATTAGTTCTACACTTTTTGGTGTATTGGTGGTAGCTGCAAATTTCTCTGAATAACTGATTTTTAGTCTTAAATCATATTTTTTGGCTAATTCTTGTGCTTTTAGTTCTGTTTTCTTAGATAGTAATGCTAAATCTTCATCTAAATAACTTCGCAGAGTAGCACAAACCCGAGCTTTTGCAGGAGAAACACCAAAAGCAATATCATCAAATGATTTTCTTGAAGTTTCTCCCAAAATGGCATCTACAACTGTTACCAATACAAAATCTTTATTTTCTTTTTGTTCTATAACTTTTTCTGATAAAAAATACAGAAAGGTAGTTAGTTCGCTTAAAGCTAAAGCAGGATTTTTTCCGTTTTGAGGCTCGGCAGCGTGAGAAGTCAAACCTTCAAATTCTACAATTATTCCAGTAGAAGCTGCTGCAAAGGTATTTTCTCTACAAACAATCAGATTTTTTTTGTAAGAAGGAATATTATGAAGCGCAAAAAAGTAATCAATTTTAAGATTAAGTTTTTGCAGTTGCTCATCTTGAAGCATCTGCAAAGCTCCTTCTCCTGTTTCTTCGGCAGGTTGAAAAAGTAAGATTATTCGTTTATTATTTTCTTGAGAGATTTTATCAAAATTATCTTTCAAATACTGAGCAACGCCAAGCAAAATTGTCATGTGTCCATCGTGTCCACATTTATGCGAAACTCCATTGTGAACTGATTTATATTCAAAATCATTTGGTTCTGGAATAGGCAACGCATCAAGTTCGGCACGAAAAGCAATCGTTTTGTGTTTAGTTGCATCAAAATTTTTACATTCCCAAATAGCTATAATCCCTGTATTTCCTATATTTGTATGAATAAAAGTAGGATTATTTTTGTGTAAAAAATCATTTACAAACTCAGCAGTTTTGTATTCTTGATTAGAAAGTTCAGCTATTTTATGAAGATTTTGACGAATAGATAACATTAAGAATACATTTTATTAAACACAGAGTTATGGAGAACACAGAGAATTAAAAATACAATTTTAAATACAAATGCTTTTTAAACACAGAGAATGAAAAGGAAAACCAAGAGAATGAAAATGCAGTATTTGAGTTTCTAATTCTGTATTTACTTCTGACTTCTAAAATCTAATTTCTGACTTTATTTTTTCCATCTCATTTCTAAATACTTATTCGTAAACCCTAATTTTTCATAGAGCTTTTTGGCTGGATTATCAGGTTCTACATGAAGAGCAACCGAACCATTCACACTGCTCATTGCTTCTTGCATTATTTTCTTACCAATTCCTTTTCCACGCTGTGAACCATCAACAGCAATATAAACCAAGATATTTTCTGGGATATAATCTTTCATTCCTGTTTCATTGATGACAGTTGCACCAACAATTTTTTCTTTACCTTCTTCATTTTCAACTGCATAAAAAATATATCCTCCTTTTCCAGTTTCTTTTGAGAGCGAATAATCCATAGCTTTTCTGATGTCAGCTTTTGGATCGCCGTATTGTTCTAAGTGTTTGAAGAGAAATTCATTTATTGTTTCAACTAATGAAGTATCAAAAGTAGAAGAAGGAATAAGTTTTTTTATTGAAATAGACATGAACTGATGTTTTAGTTAGATAATCAAAAAATATAAAGGTAGGTAAAAATGAGCTTTTTTTCAAGTAATTTGAAGATAAGAGTAGAAGACTTATTTAGTTTTGTGTCTATAAAATAGACTTGATATAATTCCATAAAAAACTTGATTTTTCAATTTTACAAGTTAAATTAGTTGCAAAAAAATTATTTTTTATATCATTATTTAAAGAATTCTTCTCTTTGAGTAGTCTTTTGTAGATTAATCAACAAAAAATCAACACCTCGTTTTAGTCCTATTTCTATTATTATCCGTACTTTCATTGTTAATTAATTGCAAGTGCTGCTTTATAACAATTCACTAAATTTTAACTTTCAATGAAACATCAACACAAAATTTTTAAGTATCTCCTTTTATTTATAGGAATACTTTTTTACACACAAGCTCACGCACAAAGGTATGTAGATGCTTCTGCTACTGGAGCTAATAACGGTACTTCGTGGGCAGATGCTTATACAAGTTTACAATCTGCTATAAGTGGAGCTACTGCAGGTACACAAATATATGTTGCTAAAGGAACATATAAGCCTACTAATGGAACAAATCGCAATGCCACCTTTCAAATCCCTAGTGGAGTAGAAATATATGGAGGATTTTCTGGTAAAGAAACTAGAATCAATCAAGTTCTTCTTGATGCTCGTGATTTTGTTGCTAATGAAACTATCCTAAGTGGTGATTTGAATGGAGATGATAATGTAACAGGCACATTCCCTACACTTGTTTATGGAAATTATGCTGATAATTCTGTTCACTTAATATATACCAGAAATGTTTCTAATGCCACACGTTTAGATGGATTTACCATAAAAGGAGGTAATGCAAATGATGGTAGTGCTTCGTTTGATTATGGTATAAGAGCTGGGGGATGGTATAATAATGGTAGTACTGGAGGTGTTTCACAACCTACTGTCGCAAACTGTATTTTTACAAGAAATATAGGTAGCGAAGGAGGAGCAATGACTAATTTTGGATGTTGTGGAGGTAATGCAAATGCAACGATAATTAATTGTAGTTTTACTCAAAATCAAGCTGCTAAAGGTGGAGCAATATACAATGATGCTTGTTGTGGTGGACGAGCAAACACAACAGTTACCAATTGTAGTTTTTCTCAAAATAGAGCAACTAATCAAGGTGGTGGAATATACAATGAAGGTGTTGCTGGTGGTGGAGCTAGAGCTACAGTTACAAATAGTATTTTTTGGGAAAATGCTGGCACTAGAAAATCTTGGTTTAATGCAAGTGGAGGAGCTGTAACTGCTTCTTATACTTTAGTTGAAGAAGCAGCATTTCCTGCTGGAACTACAAATAATGGAAATAATCTATTTAATCAAGATCCACTTTTTGTAAATGCAGCCATTGGTAATCTAAATTTACAAACGACTTCTCCAATGATTAATATTGGAAATAACGCAGTTATTCCTACAGATATTACTTTAGATGCAGGAAATAGTCCTCGTGTAAGAGCTACAACAGTAGATTTAGGAGCTTTTGAAACTTGCCCTCCTACTTCAGCCGAAATTAATGTACAAGGTAATGGGAATGATATTTTGGATGGAGCAGGAATCCCTGATATATTAGTAAGTAATAATACAGATTTTGGATTAGTGCCAGTTACTAGAACCATTACTTATACAATTCGTAACACAGGAGGTGCAGTTTTAAGTATTTCTTCTATTTTGTCAAGTAATACTGCTGAATATACCGTAAGTAATATTCCTACAAGTGTTACTGCTGGAGGTACAGCAACATTTGATGTAACTTTTACACCTATTCCGTGTGGAGATAATAATGCAACTATTGTTGTAAACACAAATGATTGTGATGAGGCAATCTATAATTTTGTAGTACAAGGAATTGGAGGAAATCCTGAAATTAACATTCAAGGAAATAGTACAGATATTGCTGATGGAGATGTTACTCCTGTTTTGGCAGATGATACAGATTTTGGCAATGTTGCTACTAATAGAACGGTAACATATACTATTGAAAATACAGGTTCATTAGCTTTAGATATTACTTCTATTGCTATAACAGGAGCAAATGCTGCTGATTTTGTATTGAGTGGTATCACACTTCCTACCTCAATAGCTGCTGCTGGAACAACAACCTTTGATGTTATTTTTACACCTGCTGCAGTTGGGATAAGAAATGCTACAATCACAATAAATAATAATGATTGTGATGAAGGTGTTTATAACTTTTCTATGAGAGGAACAGGAACAGCTTCTCCAGAAATTAATCTTCAAGGCAATGGAAATAATATTGTAAGTGGTGCAGGAACTACAAGTCTAACCAATGATACAGATTTTGGAGATGTAGCTGAATGTGGAACGAACAATCTTGCTAAGACATACGCTATTCAAAATACAGGTGGAACAGCCTTAACAGTAAGTAATATTACTATTACAGGTGCAGATGCTGCTGATTTTACTTTAAGTGGGCTTCCTGCTTTCCCTGCAACAGTAGCAGCTACAACAGGAACACAAACTTTTACAGTTACTTTCAATCCTTCTGCAATAGGAAATAGAGTAGCTTTAGTTACAGTAACTAATGACGATTCAGATGAAAACCCTTATACATTTGCTATTAATGGAAATGGTACAGCAGATAATATTGATCCAATAATTCCAGTGTTAGCTGATATCAATGAAGAATGTAGTTCTACACCAACTGCTTCAACCACAACAGATAATTGTGCAGGAACAATCACAGGAACTACACCAACAACTTTTCCCATCACAACACAAGGCACAACAGTAGTAACTTGGACATTTGATGATGGAAATGGAAATTCTGTTACAGCCGACCAAAATGTAATTATTGATGATACTACCGACCCAGTAATTCCAGTTTTAGCCGATATCAATGAAGAATGTAGTTCTACGCCAACTGCTCCAACCACAACAGATAATTGTGCAGGAACAATCACAGGAACTACACCAACAACTTTTCCCATCACAGCACAAGGCACAACAGTAGTAACTTGGACATTTGATGATGGAAATGGAAACTCTGTAACAGCCGATCAAAATGTCATTATTGATGATACTACCGACCCAGTAATTCCAGTTTTAGCCGATATCAATGAAGAATGTAGTTCTACGCCAACTGCTCCAACCACAACAGATAATTGTGGAGGAACAATCACAGGAACGACAGGGACAACATTTCCCATCACAGCACAAGGCACAACAGTAGTAACTTGGACATTTGATGATGGAAATGGAAATTCTGTTACAGCCGACCAAAATGTAATTATTGATGATACTACCGACCCAGTAATTCCAGTTTTAGCCGATATCAATGAAGAATGTAGTTCTACGCCAACTGCTCCAACCACAACAGATAATTGTGCAGGAACAATCACAGGAACTACACCAACAACTTTTCCCATCACAGCACAAGGCACAACAGTAGTAACTTGGACATTTGATGATGGAAATGGAAATTCTATTACAGCCGACCAAGATGTAATTATTAATGATACAACTGATCCAACTATCACAGCACCAACAAACGTAACTATAAACACAGATGCAGGACTTTGTACAGCTTCTGGAGTTGCTTTAGGAACATCAACAGGAACAGATAATTGTGGAACACCTACTTTTACAAATGATGCACCTGCTACTTTTCCTATCGGAAATACAACAGTAACTTGGACAGCAGATGATGGAAATGGAAATACACAAACAGCTACGCAAATAGTGACTGTAAACTCTACACGAGAAATCAATGTACAAGGAAATTCAGTTTCTATTGTTGATGGAGATGTTACCCCAGATGTAACAGACGAAACTGATTTTGGAAATACAGCCATTGCTAAAACAGTAACTTATACTATCGAAAATACAGGCACAGAAGATTTAGATGTTTCTTCAATTACATCAAGTAATATGACTGACTTTACAGTAGGTTCTATTCCTACTTCTGTTCCAGCAGGTGGAAGTGCTACTTTTGATGTTACTTTTACAGCCGTTTCAACAGGAACAAATACAGCAACGATTACAATAAATAACAATGATTGTGATGAAACAGCTTATGATTTTGTAGTAGAGGGAGCAAATACTTCTTCTGGTGATGTTCTTTTGGTTCGTACAGGTATTTTCTACCCAACTATTCAACAAGCTGTTGATGCAGCGATAGCAAATGATGTTATCAAACCAACAAGTAATAGAAACTATCCTGAAAATGTAGTAGTGGATAAAACTCTTAGCTTTACTTCTGATTTTACAGATTATAAAAACGTAAATATTAATCAGATTTTAGTGGAAGATGGAAATAAACTGACCATTACAGGCGATATGAGTATTGTTGAAATGTTGTATATGGAAGTGACTGCAGAAGTAGAAGTTACAGGATCAACTACAGATTTTGCTTTACTTTCTTCTGCCACAGGCACAGCAATGATTATCAACAATGGCACAAATACGGTAAATGGTAATGTCATTGCAGAGCGTTATTTACCTTCTGTTTCTGATTTAGCGAGTGGCTATGATGCTCAAGGATATCACATGTTTTCTTCACCTTTCTCTGATGCAGCTATTTCACAATTTGGCGATGATATGAATTTGGTTTTGAATACGGCTTATAATACAGCAACTGAACCAACATATACAAATCCTTTCCCTACTTTTTATGAATATGACGAAACAAGTGCAGGAACACCAAGTCCGTCAGGTATTTTCAATGCTTTTACGATTGGTTATAAAGTTCCAACGACTGTCAATCTTGGGGTTGGAAAAGGCTATGAAGCAAATATTGCGACAGGAGTTACAGTTGATTTGAATGGAACACTTAATAATGGCAATATTTCTATTCCTATTACACATCAAGGTTTGAGTTATGCTAATGAGGGTTTTAATTTGATTGGTAATCCATATCCCTCTCCAATAAATTGGACTACTTTGATTGGTTTAGCTGGAAATAATGCGTTAGTTAATGATGCTGTTTATATCGACATTCCGACAAGCCAGTATGGAGCTACGTATGCTACTTTCATTAATGGAGCATCTGTTAATGGTGGAAAAGCAGATATTGCACCTTTCCAAGGATTTTTTGTTCAGGCGATAGCAGCAGGAAATTTAAACATAACGAATGCAGTTCGTCCAACTACTTATACAGACAGTCGTTTTTACAAAACAAATGGCGAAACAGGTGAACAAGGCTTAAAAGAAGGTTTAATCAAACTGGCTATTGAACAAAATGGAAAATTGGATGAAACAGCTATTTATTTTGAATCAGGAGCTACTCAAAAATTCGATGGAAAATTTGATGCTTTGAAGATTCATAAAATAAATGGAAGTACGCCAACTTTATACTCTTATAATGAAGGAATAGAAGAAAATGGACAAAATACTTATTTTTCTATCAATGGATTGAAAGAATTTAATGAAGATATGATTTTACCTTTAGCCATGAATATTGTCAAGAGTGGTAAGCACAAAATTGTCGTTCGTGAAATCAAGTATTTCCATTCACTAAGTAATGTTTATTTGTATGATTCTTTGACAGAAACGTTGCACGATTTGAAAGCAAATCCAGAATATGAATTTGTAGCTCAAGCAAGCAAAGAAGTTAAGCGTTTTGTAATTTTATTCAAAACAGATAAGAATTTTACACAAAAAGATTATGTTGTAGCCTATCCTAATCCAACTCCAAATCAGTTTTCATACAGTTTGAAAAATGATAGAGAAGGAGTACATACGATTCGTCTTTTTGATGCAACAGGTAAATTGATTTTGGAAAGAACACAAGACAAACAAGGTGCATTCTTAGAAGGAACAATCAATCTAGAAAAAGAGGCTTCTGGTTTGTATTTATTACAAATTTCAGACTCAAAGAATACAACGAATGTTCGTATTGTAAAAGAATAATTTTAAATTATTACTTTTATATTTTGCATAAAATTCAAAAATAGTCGTTATCAAATTATACTTTTGGTAACGACTTTCTCAAAAAATTAAACTTATAATATAAATCATGTATCAAAAAATAATTCTAACACTTTCTTTATTTTTTATAGTAGGCATCGCTTTATCACAACCTCCTTTTCCTACCTCAAATGCCATAGGTGTACCCATAGACGGAGGTCTTTCTCTACTTTTAGCAGCAGGAGCAGCTTATGGAGCTAAAAAAGTCTATGATTTTAGAAATAAGGATGGACAAGAGCAGGAAGATGAAATGAAGTAATTTTCTGTCAATTTCTAATCAAAATAGCTGTTTAATTACTCTCATAATTACAAAAAAGTATAACAAGAGACATTAAATGGCTATTTTATTTTGTGTATTTTTACTCCAAAAATTATTCACTCAGAAAATAGTATGAAGAATCCAGTTATTCGTTTTGTAATTTTATTTATAGTTATTTATGGAAGTTGGTATTTGTTGTATGAGCTTTATCTAGCTCAAAATACGCCTATTGATAGAATTTTGATAGAATGGGTAGGAAAAAGCAGTACAGAGTTATTGACTTGGTTTGGGTTTGAGGCTTCTTATCAAGTTCTTCCTCATACGGTTTCTCTTGATTCTATAAGTTGTGTTTCGGTAGGTGCGCCTTGTAATGGACTTGCTCTTTTTGCTCTCTTTGCTTCTTTTATTTTGGCTACACCTGTATCATTTAAGCCCAAACTTGTGTTTATTCCTTTAGGTATTATTGTGATTTTTCTATTAAATGTAATTCGTATTGCTGCCCTTACTCTGAATGTAAAATACTATCCTGAAAGTGTAGATTTCAACCATCATTATTTATTTACTTTTATAGTATATGGTGTCACATTTTGGATTTGGATGATTTGGGTAAATAAATTTATGATTCCAAGCCTAAAGCAAAATCAAAACTAATTTTATAGCAATAAATAATACAGTTATTTTGAAAAAAAACTCCCTTCAATTATTACGAATTTTTGGAATAATTATAGTTTTTGTGATATGGTTTTTCTTAGGAATGAATCGTATAAAACTAACAGATTTTATTTCTAACTCTTTTCCCACTATTCCTTTTATTACCATTTTGGATACAGGAATAGTGAGCTTATTATTTATTTTTCTGAATGCAATTATTATTTGGCTTTCATTCTCGTCTATTTCTACTCTAAAAAAAACAGTAATGATTCACAGTTTGATTTATGTAATTGTTGTGTTACTGACTTTGATTTATAAATTCTTTGAAACAACATTTTTATTTAATCTCTCTGAAAACCTTCTTCGTTTTTATTTTTCACCTCTTGTTCCTCTTTTATTTATAATGCTGTTTCATATCTCAAAGAAACTAGAAAACCAATAACCTTGTATTTATTCTTCTCTATCTACATCTCTTTGTCGTATTTTTTTTCCTACCAAAATACTCAATCCCAAAACTAAAGCCAGCAGCACAGCAATTCCATTGATTCCATATTTTTCCCATGTTATTTCATTTCTACTTCTCAAATTATTACTTTCTTCATTGATTCTATCATAAAAAGAACCTAAATCAGCATTTCCAATAGAAGCATTTTTTCTACTTTCTCCTGTTACGCTCAACGTGATTTTTGAAGCAAGTGTATCATACTCTTCTTTTTTAGTATTGAAAAATATATAACTAAAATAATCTTTCATGGGATACAGCCCTGGTTCGTTAGGGATAATATAATAATTAAAGTCTTTTGTGCCATAAACGGTATTATTATTTCGTCTTAACATTTCAGAAATAGTAGGTTCATAAAAATCAAAATTTCCTGTTTTTGGAAGTTTTGGCTTTTCAATTACTGATAGATTTCCCTCTCCTTCGATACGAAATTGATATTCTACACTTTGCCCTGTTTTAAGATTGTTGCTTACAATTTGTTCTTTCAAAATATAATTTCCTACTGGTACTTGGTCTTTGAGTGGATGAGGAGGTAAATCTTTGATAGTAATAGAGATAGGTTCACTATAATAAGTCTTTATATTTTCTTTCATTTGATTAAAAATACTTTGCGAATTGACAGCGACATCGTATTTTACCATTTTGAAAGGAATAATAGGAATAGATATTTTTTGAGGACTCAATGAATAAAAAACGCCTTGATACACTTTATATTGGCGATAGTCTTTTCCATTTATTTTTATCATTTCAGGAACAGGCTGAATGATATTAAAATTTTCTTCCAACGTATTTTTAGGTCTGATTTGTTTTAATATATCTGCTTTTTGTTCTCCTAACTCATAAAAATTAAGAGTAGCTTGATTCGAAACAGCAACATAAAAAGACATCGTAATTGTGAAGCCTTCACCTACATAAGGGTTTTGTTTGTTGGTAGTAATAGCAAAAAAAGCATCATCTTTTACCGAAATATATTCTGTATTTTCGGTTTTACCCCAAAAACTATCAAATGGATTGGTAGTGGTAGAACGTCCTTTTACATCAATACTTGCGCCTGCATGGCGTACTTTCTCACCATTTACAGTCATATCAAAAGGACGTAAAAAGTAAGTACCTTGCCTAGAAGCTCGGTAACGTTGTGTAACAGCCTGCGTTTTGGAAACTTGTCCATTTACAAAATTTATTGATTGTGATGTGTATATTTCAGCCTTATCCATTCCATTTATTGTAGGAAATTCGGAGTATTTTTTCAATTCGCCATCTTTTACTGTAACCGTAACTTCAAAATCTTCGTTTAAGCCTATGGTTGTTGTTCCGACTTGAACAGTTATTTCTTGACAAAGAGCCGTTTTAGGAACTGCAACACTCACAATAAAAAACAAAAGCCAAAATAGCTTAAAGGATAATCTGCTGAAAATCAATTGGTTCATATTTTTTTTATTAATCATTTTATTGATATTAATTTTTTAATCTGATTATTTTTAATAGATTATAGCTAGAGATTATTTAACTACAAACCCTCCAAAAATACTAACTAATCCAAATTTAGATTTGTTTTTTAGGTAAAAAAAATGTATTTTTGGTACATATCAAATTTTACGGGATAGAATATATTGTTTTAACACAATTTATTCAATTTTTAACTTGAATTATCACTATTCTATCAAACCGAAACTATTTCTTTTGTGTTTAATAGCTAGTAATCACAATAATTATCAATTATGATCAAGTTAATAAATTTTTAGACTATTTAATAAGTCAGAATGACTTAGTCAATTTTTTGCTAAATTTTTTACTTAAAAACAACGTAATTTTTGATAAACTATACACACAAATAATAAACACTCACTATTAATTTTTTTCGCTTATGTTAGAGTATCAAAAAATGATTATTCAGAAAGTTAGTTTTTCTAAAACACTTTTTGAAAAAGAATTACGCAAAACAATAGCTCTTCTTACTTCAAATGAGGTTTTTGAACTTCGTAACTGGGCTATTTCTCAATTCGGACAACTATATTCTGATATTTTACAACGATGTTTTGCCAGTTCAAGAGTAGTCGCTTAATGTTCAAGTTGCTCATTTATTTTTTAATAACTCCTTTAGCAAATATATAATAAATCGTAATAACTTTTTCTTATTCAAAAATAAGGAAAAGTTATTTTTTTTGATTTGTGTAGTATAAAATAACTTGGTAATTTTAAATTAATGAAGCTAAAGTAGTTACTTTTTGAGTTTTATAAAATCTATATTTCGTTTTAATCCCTCAAATTTAGTTCTTTTGACTGCACTTCCTACAAATAGCTCATCAAAAAGCTCGTGGGTTAGTTCCTCCCAGTCTTTTTTTGTCATTTGTTGTAATAACTCAGAAGGTAAAAAATCGTTTTCAATATGAGGAATTTGTGCTGATTTTCGTTTGTTCCAAGGGCAAACATCTTGACAAATATCACAACCAAAAATCCAATCTTCGAATTTTCCCTGCATGTCTGACGGAATTTTGTCCTTCAATTCTATCGTAAAATAAGAAATACATTTACTTCCATCAATTTGATACGGATTTTCTATTGAAAGCGCATCAGTCGGACAAGCATCCAAACACAGTGTACAGTTTCCACAACGGTCTTTTGTAGGATAATCATATTCCAATTCAATATCCAAAACTAAAGTAGCCAAAAAAAAGAAACTTCCTGTTTTAGGATTAATTGCATTGGTGTGTTTTCCTTGCCACGTAATTCCACTTTTTTTTGCCCAAACTTTTTCCATAATCGGTGCAGAATCTACAAAAGCACGCCCATTAAAATCACCAAATTCTTCCTTTAAGTGATTGATAAGATGTTTTAATTTCTTTTTGATGACTTTATGATAATCTCTTCCATAAGCATATTTTGAAATTTTATAGTTATTTTCTCGTTCTAATAATACTGGAGGGTAATAATTATAAGCAAATGTAAGAACTGATTTTGCATTATCCACCAAAAGACGAGGGTCAAGACGAATATCAAAATAGTTTTCAATCCATTGCATTTGCCCATTTTTGCCTTGTGTGAGCCATTTTTCTAAATCTTTGACTTCTTTTTCTAAAAATGCAGCTTTACTTATTCCACAATGTAAAAAACCTGTTTCGAACGCTAGATTCTTGAAACGTTCTGTTTTTTGATGTAATAATATAGAATTCATTAGTAAAAAAGAAAAGTATTAAATTGAGAAGGAAATTAGGTAAAAAAGCAAGTGTAAAATAAATACAAAATTATCTTGTTATTATAAAACAAAGGTAGGAACGCATACCAAAATAGCAATAAATTAGTTATGCTAATTTAATAGCAAGTTTATTTGAGTGTCATTTGTAAGAATTTTTAACAAAAGTAGATAATTAGATTAATTATATCATTTTTTGTAAATTTGCAATACTTTAGAATCTTATTTGGTTAAAACTGACTTTCAACAATGATTCATATAGGATTGAATTTTGCGAAAGAATACTATTATACGTAAATTTAGCGCAATCTTATTTTAACGAAAGATTAAGAAATTTGTTTTTTTGATTTTTAATTCTACATTAAATTAACTGAATTTACACAAAAATCAATAACAAAATTTTTATTTACATATTCAAATCATATCTGCTACTAACAATTTATATAAAACAATGAAAAATATTTTCCTCTTTTGCAGCCTATTTTTTTGTATGGTTGCTTTTTTTGTGTCCTCTAGTTTTGTACTAGCTCAAAATACTCAACTTCCAAAGGCTTATATTACAAACGAACTTTATGTTAGGCTTGATGGAGATGCTCCACAAGATGCAAAAGTATTCGAAGCTGATATTTTGGAGTTACACCTTGCTACGATAGAACAAGCCAATCGTTTTTTCGGATTTTTTAATGACCCTAGTGTTCAGTTTGAAACAAATATCATTACTCAAAAAGTAATTATTACACTTATTCCTAATGCTGAAAAACAAAATTGGACAACACAAGATTGGGCAAATTATCTCAAAAACAAAGTATCTACTCAAAGAGAACAATTTGGAACTTTTATAGACTTTACCAAAAAATAACCAGCTAACTAATTTAATATAATGAAAAAGTATTTATACCTAATTTGTGCTGCTTTAATGACAGCATTCTTTTATACCACATCTTCTTGTAATTCCTTGTATGGACAAGGCACTGAATGTTCCAACTCCACTCCTTTTTGTACAGCTTCGGGAGTAACTTATCCTGCAGGTTTTACTCCTGGAGCTCCTTCTGGTGGTGGAGTACAAGCACCTGATGGCCCTGAATACGGTTGTCTTGCAGATGTTCCTAGCCCAGCTTGGTTTTATTTTCAAATAGATAATGGAGGAGATATTCAACTTCAACTTTTTTCTACTCCTTCTGAAGATATAGATTATGCTATTTGGGGACCTTTTCCTCCTGGTACTACCCCTACAGAAGCTTGTGATGAGATTTTTCAAGGAAATTTAAATCCTCATGACTGTAGTTACTCCGCTACAAGTAATGAACTACCAGAAATAATAGGTGCTACTACAGGTGAAGTATATATCATGATAGTTACAAACTATAGTAATCAGCCTGCTGATTTAACAATACAAAATTTACCAGGAGGTACAGGAACAGGTACAACAGATTGTGCTATTATCAATGATGACTGTGAAGTAAATCTAGGAGCAGACATAGACCTTTGTGAAACAGATCCACTTCCTACACTTGATGCAACTCGTCCTTCTCATGATGCAGATACTCGCTATGAGTGGTTTATAGATGGAGCTTCTCAAGGAGCTGCCTCTACAACTGCTACTTTTACAGTACAAGCTCATACACCTTCTTTTACTCCTCATGTATATAAAGTAGTTGTAACAAGTGTTTCTGCGGGTGCAAATGGTTGTAATGAAAATGAAGATGAGATAGAAGTTATTATCAAACCTACTCCAGCTACAAACCTTACCGTTTTTCCAAATGATAGTACACTTTGTTCTACTGGAAATGCTTTTGTTAGAGTCGTTAACTCACAGCCAAATATTAGTTATCAGATTCTTCAAGATGGAACTCCTTTTGGTGGCTTGGTAGCAGGTAATGGAAATACAATTCAACTTCCTCTTACAGGACTTGCATCAGGAGTTTCGATAATACAAGTTCGTGCTAGATATACAAATGCTCCTACCTGTACAGTTACTTTGACTGAGCAGGCACAACTTACTGTATTGAGTGATATTGATGTAGATTTAGGAAATGATGAAGAAGTAATCTGTGAAGATGCTACTATTGATTTAGATGGTTCTGACATTTCTCAGCCAGCCAATGCAACCTATCAATGGCTACGAAGTATAGATGATGGAATAAGTTACACACCAATTCCATTAGCTACAAGTCCCACCTATACAGCTTCTGAAACACTTCCCACTCCCCAAACTCCTTTTGAGGTATTCTATAAATTAGAAATAAGAATCCCTAGTTCTATATGTGTTTTTACAGATAGCGTAAAAATTATTTACGAACCTCTGCCAATTACAAATCTTACCATTGAAGTAGATTCTGTTTGTAACTTTGGACAAGGAAGAGTCAAAATAGTAAATCCAGAAATAGGAGCAAAATACAGATACCAACTTCGTCAAAATAATGCAGGTGTACCAGGGGCAAATATTGGCGTACCAAAATTTAGTGTTAGTGGTAATCCTATTACGTTTTTTACTCCTAATATAAATACAACTACGAAATATTTTATAGAAGTAAAAAATATATTAGCAGATGCTCCTTGTGAAGTATTCTTAGATATAGAACCAGAAGTTATTGTACATCCACTTCCAACAGCTGAGTTTAGTGGAGGAGCAAACCTTTGTGTTGGTGATAGTGTGGAGCTTACTGTTACAATGACTGGAACACAGCCTTTCACAATTACTTATCGTAGGGATGGGCAGCCACAGATAACAACTATAAATAACATAAACTCAAATACTTACACATTTTTCACGGATACAGCAGGAATTTATAGAGTAACTAAAATACAAGATTTCTTCTGTGAGAATTTTGTAAATACAACTACAACTAGAGTAAATGTAAATCCAAATCCTAAGTTTAGTCTTGGAGCAGATACAACACTTTGTGATAGTGAAGCTCCTCTGACACTTACACCTCGTAACCCAATAGATTTTACTAATCCTACTTTCAAGTGGTATAGGGATGGAGTTCAAATCCTTAGTGCATCCACAAATACATTAGTAACTACTGAAAATTCTGTGGGTTTGGCAGCAACTACGTATGAATACATTTTAGAAGTAACTAATAATGAAGCTACAAATACAACAAATTGTGTGACATTAGATACCATCTTAGTTACGTTTACGCCAAATCCAGTTGCTCAAGTTAATTTTGGTGGAAATGATGTAACAGGAACTACTTTAGATTTTTGTGATACATTAGGTGTACAAATATTAAGTGGAATTATGCCTGACCATGCTAGTTTTCCAAATATTACCTATCAATGGACAGATTTAGGAACAAATACAGTTGTAGGAACAAATGCAACGCTTAGTGTTGCTAATTTTAACGCAACAACTGATTATGAACTTTTAGTAACAGATGGAGGAACAACTCCTTTGTGTGAAAACCTAGCTACAGTAACAGTTAAGTTTATTCAAAATCCAGTTGCAACAATTTCTCATGACGGAACAGCCGTTCCAAATGGAGGAAGTTTAGATTTCTGTTTTGATGAAGGAACTCAGACTTTAGATGGGGTAGATCCAAGCCATGCAGGAATCACGACAATTACTTATGAATGGAATGATATTACAAATGGAATTCCATTAGGAAATACTCCTCAAATTGATATTTCAAACCCTACCAATACATTTTCTTCTATTGATTATGAGTTGATTGTCAGAGATGAATCAAATAGTGTTTTTTGTGAACGAACTGCAACAATGACAGTTGATTTCTATCCAAACCCAGAAGCAGAAATTACGTTTAATGGAAATATTGAAACAGGAAATACCTTACAATTCTGTGATTCTGATGGAGTTCAGACCATTGATGGAGCAATTCCAAATCTTGCTGATGTTCCGACAGTTACTTATCAATGGACAGATTTAACTACCAATACAGTTGTGGGAACAAATGCTGCACTTGATGTGGATAATTTTGGACAAACTACTACGTATGAACTTTTGGTAAGTGATGATTTGACTTCTTCGTGTGAACGAACAGCACAAATAACGATTCAGTTTATTGAAAATCCAGTTGCAGAAATTTCTCACGACGGAACAGCCATTCCAAATGGAGGAAGTTTAGATTTCTGTTTTGATGATGGCGCACAAATTTTAGATGGTGTTCATCCAAGTCATGCAGGTCTAGGAACAGTTACTTATAAATGGAATGATGTTACAAATGGTATTCCATTAGGAAATACTCCTCAAATAAGTATTTCTAACCCTACAAATATTGCTGCCTCTATTGATTATGAATTAATTGTTAGGGATGAATCAAACCCTGTTTTTTGTGAGCAAATAGCAACAATGACAGTTGATTTCTATCCAAACCCAAAAGCAGAAATTACGTTTAATGGAAATATTGAAACAGGAAATACCTTACAATTCTGTGATTCTGATGGAGTTCAGACTATCGATGGAACAATTCCAAATCTTGCTGATGTTCCGACAGTTACTTATCAATGGACAGATTTAACTACCAATACAGTTGTGGGAACAAATGCTGCACTTGATGTGGATAATTTTGGACAAACTACTACGTATGAACTTTTGGTAAGTGATGATTTGACTTCTTCGTGTGAACGAACAGCACAAATAACGATTCAGTTTATTGAAAATCCAGTTGCAGAAATTTCTCACGACGGAACAGCCATTCCAAATGGAGGAAGTTTAGATTTCTGTTTTGATGATGGCGCACAAATTTTAGATGGTGTTCATCCAAGTCATGCAGGTCTAGGAACAGTTACTTATAAATGGAATGATGTTACAAATGGTATTCCATTAGGAAATACTCCTCAAATAAGTATTTCTAACCCTACAAATATTGCTGCCTCTATTGATTATGAATTAATTGTTAGGGATGAATCAAACCCTGTTTTTTGTGAGCAAATAGCAACAATGACAGTTGATTTCTATCCAAACCCAAAAGCAGAAATTACGTTTAATGGAAATATTGAAACAGGAAATACCTTACAATTCTGTGATTCTGATGGAGTTCAGACTATCGATGGAACAATTCCAAATCTTGCTGATGTTCCGACAGTTACTTATCAATGGACAGATTTAACTACCAATACAGTTGTGGGAACAAATGCTGCACTTGATGTGGATAATTTTGGACAAACTACTACGTATGAACTTTTGGTAAGTGATGATTTGACTTCTTCGTGTGAACGAACAGCACAAATAACGATTCAGTTTATTGAAAATCCAGTTGCAGAAATTTCTCACGACGGAATAGCCGTTCCAAATGGAGGAAGTTTAGATTTCTGTTTTGATGATGGCGCACAAACTTTAGATGGTGTTCATCCAAGTCATGCAGGTCTAGGAACAGCAACTTATGAATGGACAGATATTACAAATGGAGTTCCATTAGGAAATACTCCTCAAATAAGTGTTTCTAATCCTACAAATATTGCTGCTTCTATTGATTATGAATTAATTGTTAGGGATGAGAGTAATCCAACAGTTTGTCAAAGTACGACAACAATTACAGTAAACTTCCCAGCTAATCCAGTTGCTGAAATTCAGTTTGCTGGAAGTCCAGCCCCTAATGACTTAGCTTTTTGTGATTCAGAAGGCGCACGTACTTTAGAAGGAGCTTTACCTTCCCATGCTGATTTTGGTTCTGTTTCTTATGTTTGGACACAAGTAGGTGTAGGTGTTGTAGGTAATACAAGTACATTTGTTACACCAGTTTCAAACTTCTCTAGTTCAGCTACTTATATATTAGAGGTTATTAGTAATGATAATCCTAATCTTTGTAGTAGAACTGATGAAATTACGATAGAATTTTTCCCTTCTCCAGATACAAATATCAGTTTTGCTGGAAATGTAGTAACAGAACTTGGCTTTTGTACAAGTGAAGGCGCACAGACAGTTACTGCTCCTGCTTCTCCTTTTTATGCTTATCAATGGTATAGAGGTACAACTGCAAATCCTTTACAAACTACATTAGGAACAAATAAAACTCAAAATGTAGATAATTTTGCTACTCAAGGAGGAGATACAAATACGGCTATTTATACTGTTGTGGTTACAGATACGAGAGCTACTTGTCCAGCTCAAAGCTCAATAGAAGTAAGTTTTTATGCAGAGCCTGAAATTGATGAGGCTACTTTAGTAGTTTCTGCTTCTCCAGTGACTCATTGTGTAACAGGAACTTCTAGTATTTCAGTAACGAATACAGAACAGGATGTTGAATATCAATTAACAAGAAATGGAACTCCTGTTGCTAGCGAAATTCAAACTCCAACAGTCGATTTATCTACAATCACTTTTGATGTAACTGAAACAACAACACTTAGCACAGGACAAAGTACTTTTATTTATGGCATTCAAGCTACACGAATAGAAGGTTTTGGCAGACGTTGTACACAAACATTAGAAGATACAGCTACTGTAATTATTTATCCTGAACCAACAGCAACAGTAGCAGGAACAGCGACAGTTTGTGCAAACGAACCTACCGATGTAACTTTTACCATTACAGGAAACTTCCCAGCAACGCTTACTTACCAAGTAACAGATACATTCAATGTTTCACGAGTAGAAACTGAAATTGTAGGAGCTATTGGAAGTGCAAGTCCTCAAACATTTACAATTAATACCAATACAAATACTTATCAAGCTCTTTCTATCACAGATAGATATTGTAGTGGAACAGTTACAACAGATGAAGCAGTTGTTACGACGGTGCATCCTCCAGTAGTACAGTGGGTAGAGTATGATACAGCTTTTTGTATTGATGAACCTGCTACTTTTGAAGTAGTAGGAGGATTAAATCATCAATATTATATTAATGGTTTGCCTGTTTCTACATCTAATCCTTATACTATTCAAGCAAATACACTTGACGCAGGTACGTATGAAATCTATGCAAAAGGTTTTGCTACTGCCAATGGTTGTGCTGCAAATAGTGATACCATTACTTTTATTGTTCATCCTCTACCAGTTGTTGATTTGGGAGTAGATAGAATTAAATGTGTTGATGATATTACACCTTTGGTAGCTACTTTAGATGGGTCATTTATTTATGATTGGAGAAGAATAAAAGATGATGGCGATATTGTTACGGTAGGAAATGGAAATGACTCATTATATGTTTCTATGCAAGGAACGTATTTTGTAATTGTTACTAATCTTGCTACTGGTTGTAGTGATTCTAGTAATATTGTTTCTGTTACTAATTATGATACACTTGATGTAGATTTAGGTCCTGATGTATTTGTTTGTAATCCTTCAAGTTTGCCATATCGTTTAGTTGGTTCTGATATTTCTCATCAAAATGGAACTACGTATGAATGGTACAGAGAAAATGATAATGCAACTATCATAGGAACAGATTCTGTTTATGATGCAACAGAAGAGGGTATTTACCGAGTAACTGCCATAGACCCAAGAGGATGTGAAGCTAGAGATACTATTCGTGTAAACTTCACAGCCGACCCTGATTTCCAAATCTTAGGACATGATAATTATGCTTGTGGAGAACAAGATACATTGCGAATAGAAGCAACAAATCTTCGAAATATGATTATCGATTGGCAAGGAAACGGAATTGTTACCTTAAGTGATTCTAACCGAAGAGCTATCGTTGATGTAAGTGGTATTTATACTGTAACTGTAACAGACACAAGCACCATAGCAAACTGTTCTGTAACCAAATCAGTAGAAGTATTTGTTCGTCCTGCTATTTCTCTTACTCTTCCAAACACAGGAACAGGTGATACAACAACACTTTGTCAAGGAGATTCTTTGGTGTTAGATGCCTTTGACCCAATCCACGACGATGATTATACCTATCGTTGGAGTTGGTTAGAAGGAAATCAAGTGATTACGACAAATTCAAAAATTAATATTACTTATAATACAACAGAGAGTTTTACTTCTCAACGTTTTGAAGTAAAAGTAACAGACCCGGATGGTGAGTGTTTTTCTACTGATACTGTAAATGTTCGTTTTAGAAGAAAACCAATCGCTAGAATAACAGCTTCTGATTCAGTTATTTGTATCGGAGAAAGTGTTGTGTTACAAGGAGGAGAAAGTTTTGGAAATCAATTTGAATGGATAAGACTGCCTGAAACAGCTTCTTTTGCAACAACTACAAACGTAACTGTAACACCTGATTCAGTAGGCGAATTTGTATATGTACTTAAAGCCTATTTTGATTCTTCTACTCCGTGTGGAGCAATTAGTGATACAATACGAATTCGTGTCAATAGAAAAGCAGTTGCAAATATAGAGGAAGATGAAATTCGTTTGTGTGAAAATGAGCAATTAGAAATAAATGCTTTCTTACCTGATAATCCTGCTTTGACAAGATATATTTGGACACACGAAGAAAATAATTTAGTTCTTTCGAATGATTCTATTTTGAGTATTTCATTCAATGAAATTCAACCTATTTCGTATGAGCCTTTCCATATTGTCTTGACAGTTTATGATTCGCTTACAGGTTGTGATTCTACGGATAGAGTATTGGTTAAGTTTAATCGTTCTTCTGCTATTACGATTGATTCTACTTACCGAACTGAGGTTTGTCTTGGAGATTCTGTTACGTTGAATGCAAGAGGCGCAACTTCATATCTTTGGAGAAAAGTAGGAGATACTACTGCATTGGATAGCATAAGTCAGATTACTGTAAAACTAGACACAGTTGGTTATCATACCTTTATTGTAACAGGTGGATATTTGAATGAATGTCAAAATACAGGAGATACAGCTATTATTTATGTAAATCCATTACCAACCATTAAAGCACACACAGTTGATACAGTCAGTATTTGTGCTGATGATTCAATTACGCTTTACCCTTCTGGTGGTGAAAGTTATGTTTGGTTGAATGACCCAACTGCTTTTGATACAATTACAGTTAGTCCGAAAGTTCCGACTAATTATATTGTGATGGGTACAGATTCGAATGGTTGTCAGAATGTAGATACAGTTCATGTTTATGTAACACCAACATTTGAGTTACCAGAGCTTTTACAAGTCTGTGAAAATGAAACAGTAATGATTGGAGATACTCTAAATTTTGCTGATTCGGCTGCTAATACTCGTGTAAGTTATTTCTGGACAGAAACTGGTGATACAACATCGTTTATTACTGTTGGAGAATCTGGAACATATACAGTAGAGGTAAATATCGATGATTGTTTCTTTACAAGAACGACTGAAGTACAAGTCAAAGAAAAACCAGTATTAGAGTTAGTTTCTGACACAACACTTTGTTTTGAGCTTGGTGTAGAAGACCGTTTTGAGAGAGGAGAAACGCATATCTTACGTTCTAAACTCTTGAATAAAGATTCTACAACAACTTATTTATATGTTTGGACAGATTCGACAGGACAATATCTAGGAAATAGAGATTCTTTAGAAATTGATGCTGGTGGAAATTATCGTTTGCGTGTCATTGCTCGTTATGATACAGAATGTGAAACCAATGATAGCACTTTTGTAGCCGAACTTTGTCAGCCACGTATTTTCATTCCTGAAGCCTTTACACCAAATAATGATAACTTGAATGATAATTTTGAGATATTTGGTAAGCACATCAAAAATTTCGAAATGCAAATCTTCAATCGTTGGAGTGAGGTAATTTATGAAGTTCGTGCAGAAGATATGGAAGATTTAGAACCTCAAGATTTTTGGGATGGAACACACAAAGGCAAAAATGTTCCAACAGGAGCTTATATTTGGATTATTCGTTATACAGATCCATTTAGTGGTTCTACGAAGCAAATTCAAAAAACAGGTTCGTTTATGATTGTTAGATAATGATTATTCATAAATAACGTATAAAAATTAAAAGCCTATTCATTCGTAATGATTGAATAGGCTTTTTGTTGTTCAAAATTATGTTGTTACATAAAAATAACGTGAACTGAAAACATTCTTTTTATAACTGCTCTGCAAATGAGTTGGTGTAATCTCATTTGTTAGTACGTTGGATAACCCAGCCTTTATTGGTGTTTTAGCGTAGTGACACCAATAAAAGTACACACAAAACTCATTCTTAAACAACTTCAATATTATAGCAAAATAGAGAAATAAAAAAAATCCATTTTTCTAAATTTATTTTAGAAAAATGGATTATCAGAATGACTATGTTCTGTTTGAAATTATATTAGAGATTAAACAAAATCTTCTTGAATAATATCAGCGTGATCTACCTTTTTACGGTCAGACATAGGTACAAAACTTCTTTCATTTTCACCAACATAAATCTGACGAGGGCGACCGATAGGGTGTTTCATTTCCAACATTTCTTTCCATTGAGCAATCCAACCTGGCAAACGTCCCATGGCAAACATTACTGTAAACATATCAGTAGGTAAATTCATGGCACGATAAATAATTCCAGAATAAAAATCTACATTTGGATATAATTTTCTTTCAATAAAGAACTCATCTTCCAATGCAATTTTTTCTAATTTCTTAGCTATTTCTAATAATGGATCTTCAATTCCCATTTTACCCAAAATCTCATCACATGCTTTTTTCAAGATTTTAGCTCTTGGGTCAAAATTCTTATAAACACGGTGTCCGAATCCCATCAAACGCATTTCACGATTTTTAACTTTGTCCATAAAATCTTCAATCGTTGCACCACTACTATGAATAGCTTCCAACATTTCGATTACTTGTTGATTTGCTCCACCATGCAAAGGTCCACTCAAAGCATTGGTAGCAGAAGCAACAGAAGCATAAATATTAGCTAATGAAGAACCTACAATACGAATTGTTGAAGTAGAACAGTTCTGCTCGTGATCTGCATGAAGAATCAAAATCTTGTTCAATGCGCTTACCATTACAGGGTCAATTTCGTACTCTTGTGTAGGTAAAGCAAACATCATTTTTAAGAAACGTGCGCCATAATTTAAGCTATTATCTGGGTAATTTACTGGGTGTCCCATCTCGTTTTTGTAAGACCAAGCAGCAATAGTTGGAACTTTAGCAATCAAACGAACGATAGACATATATACTTCTTCCTGCGAACGATTCGATTTCATTGATTCAGGATAGAAAGTACTCAAAACCGAAATAAGTGAAGACAAAACAACCATCGGATGCGAAGTCGTTGGGAAGCCATCAAATATTTTACGCATATCTTCATGAATAAGCGTATGATTAGTTACATCATTTTGGAATTTTGTGAGTGAAGCTTGATCTGGAAGTTCTCCAAAAATGATAAGATAAGCCACTTCTAAGAAACTTGCTTTTTCTGCTAATTCTTCAATATTATAACCACGATAACGCAAAATACCTTTCTCACCATCTAAAAACGTAATTGCACTTGTCGTTGAGCCTGTATTTTTATAACCTGGGTCAAGCGTAACGAGTCCTGTTGCAGATCTCAATGTACCAATATCTATACCTACTTCTCCTTCTGTTCCTTCAATAAGAGGTAATTCAAATTCTTTTCCTTCGTAGTTGAGCTTAATTGTCTTTCCGTTCTGTGACATGCGTAATATAGGGTTTGTTCTGAAAGTTGTGTTCTAAAAATATTCTTACTTAATTTAAGTTTGTTTGTCGTACAAAATATTTTTTTAAGTAAGATAAAATAAGTTGTTTTTACAGTTTTTTGAATAAGTTCACAATTTAACCAAAAAAAAGGCACAAAAACAAGTTTGAATTGCCTTTGTAGCTAAAAATAATAAACTAATTAGAGAATTAAAGTTAAATTGTAAAAGAGGATAGTTTATTCAAACAAGTTTTATTTAAAAAGGTTTTTTGAGGGCTAATTGTTTTATTTTTATGCTAAAATAAGATAGGTATTTGTTCAATACAAATTTTGTTTTTTATTGTGATATTTACCTTGTTATCTTTGGAATTGTCAATAAAAAGACTTAGGTTTGCACTCTATTTGTAATTTAAACAAAGTTTATCTCATGTACGCAATCGTAGAAATAGCCGGACAACAGTTCAAGGTTGAAAAAGATCGTTTTATCTATACACACCGTCTTCAAGGTAATGAAGGTGATGAAGTAACTTTTGACAAAGTTCTTTTGGTGGAAGATAACGGCACTGTTAGTATTGGCGAGCCTCAAATCTCTGGGGCTTCAGTGAGTGGAGAAGTTCTTGCTCAAGTAAAAGGCGACAAAGTAATCGTTTTTAAGAAAAAACGTCGTAAAGGCTATAAAACAAAAAACGGACACCGTCAGCAATTCACTAAAGTCTTGATTAAAGACATTCTAATTTAGTTTTAATTTATTTATTCACATTTTTTTTATTTTGTCTAATTAGCTTTTATTAGAATAGGCTTTTAAGAAAAAATAAAATCCAAAACTTTAAAACAATACAGATATGGCTCACAAGAAAGGTGTCGGTAGTTCACGAAATGGACGTGATTCGGAAAGTAAACGTCTTGGTGTAAAAATTTGGGGAGGGCAAATTGCCAAACCAGGTAGCATCATCATCCGTCAGCGTGGAACAAAATTCCACCCAGGAAATAATGTAGGAATTGGTAAAGACCATACTATTTTTGCTCTTATTGATGGAGAAGTACAGTTTAATAAAGGATACAAAAAACGTTCTTTCGTTTCAGTAGTTCCTAAAACAGAAACTGCCGAAGCATAAATTATTCTTTCTTTTTTTGATTGAGTTTTACTAAATTCTCAAAAAATGAAATAAAAAAACCTATACTAGAAATGGTATAGGTTTTTTTGTGCAATCGATTGATAATGCCTTTTTGAATTATATTTACTATTATTTTTTGTAATTTTCCATTATCAATCAAAAAAAACTTATTCAAAATTACTTCACAAATAAAATGAAAAATATCTCTTATTTTATTCTATCTGTTTTATTTACTTTTTGGCTGTCTAGTTGTTCTAATCAAGATTCTAAAAAATTAGAAGCTAGTGAACAAGCTGAAAAATTAGTTCAAGATTCTATCAAAAAAGTAGAAGATGAAAAAACAGAATTTATAAAAGATTCTTTGAAACAAATAGAACTTCAAAAGCAATTACAAGCAAAACAAGAAGCAGAGAAAAAAGCCTATTTTGAGAAACTAGAAGATTCTGCAATGGTCGAACTTATCAAATATGACTCTAGTTTAGTTTTAGATATTAGGTACGCTACTGAAGATAATTTTATGAAGCAAAAAGTTTATCCTTGTGCGAAAGCTCTTTTGAGAAAAGTAGCAGCAGAAGCACTTTTTGAAGCACACCAAAAATTTAAAGAAAAAGGATATAGAATCAAAATCTATGATGGTTATCGTCCTCTGTCTGTTCAATGGATTTTGTGGAATACAACAACAAATAAAAATTATGTTGCTAATCCAAGAAAAGGCTCAAATCATAATAAAGGATGTGCCGTTGATATGACATTGGTTGATGCAGATGGAAATGAATTAAATATGGGAACAGGTTATGATTTTTTTGGAAAAGAAGCCCATCATACTTTTACAGATTTTTCTAGTGACACAAAAGAGGAAATCTTAAAAAACAGACAATTACTCAAAACGATTATGGCAAGTGTAGGCTTTTCATCTATCTCAAATGAATGGTGGCATTATAATTTTAAAATAAAATACCCTGTTTCGGATACGCCTTTGCCTTGTGAACAGTAGAAGAATTCTTACTAAAAATCATATTTTAAATTTAAGTAAACTATGAAATCAATTACTTTTAGAAATTTAGTTTTGGGGTTTTACTTTTGTGTGGGATTTTTCTTGTTACTTCTCAATGAGAGAAGTTTTATAACTCTCTGGAATACTTGGAATCAAAGCAAGATAGTAGCAGAAGATTTGATAATAAATAACAATAAATATGTCTTTTTAGTCACTTTACCTTTTTTTATAAGTGTAGTATCCTGCTTATTTTATAGAAAAACATGGATATTATGTATAATTTATTATGTGTTTGCTGCTTTTGTCTATGTGTTACTTGATCCTTTTCATTCTAATATGGATATTATTTTAAGTATAACAGGTATTTTTGTTATTTTATTTACTTTAATTTGCCTTGGAATACACCCTCATTTTTCTGAGTTCTCTTTCTTAAAAAAAGATAATAATACTATCTTAGATGAATTTGAAATTGGTGCAAAAACTAAAGAAAGTGAATCCTATTTTTTACGCATTCATAGAGTTTTTTCATTGGCTTTTATGATTATAACCATAACAGCTATTATTTCTTCTATTAATGCAAATCTTAATCATTACAAAGATATAAGTTTAATATTTTTGCTTTTTGGTTTTGTCATTCTCATATTTGCTGTTGTTCTGTGGAAATTTCCTAAAGTCGCCAGTTGGATTATAGCTTTAACTTTAATAGTAGCTTTTATAGTAATAGAGCTTTTTGTATGTACTGACCTATTGAATGAAGACTATACAAATTATCGTATAATAAGTTGGTTAGAATCAACTTCTATTATAGGTTTAGCTTTTATACCTCTGTTTATTGCTTTAATACTTATTTCAAAAACAGCACGAGAAGAATGGAAAATGAACGCTAAAAAATAAATAATGTGCATAACTCTATTTTACAAAAAATTAGCATATAATTTGACTAGAAAAGTAAGGTGCTTTAACCTTTTAATTTTACTAAATTTATGTCAAAAAACGTTTTTTCTACGGCTGTATTTTTTGTACTTTCTTTATTTATTTTTGGTACTGCACAAGCGCAAACTGATTATAGTTGGGAAAGTTATGGTCTTTCATTCACTGTTCCTGCTGGTTTTTCTGAAACTGCAAATACAGATGAAAAATTTGAAGGAAAATCTGATAAAGCTCAAATTCATCTTTTTGGAATCTATCCAATTAATGATGCAAGTCTTACAGAAGACAACTTGAAAGAAGCTCTTATCGAAATGGCTGCTGCATCTGGAATGGATGTAGAAGATGCTGATGAGATTGAGTTCAATGGCTTTTCTGGTTTGTATGCAGAAGGTGAAATTGAAGGAGTACCTACTTTTTTTGCTTGTATGTTAGACCCAAATGGCGAACTTAATTTTATTGTTACGATTGTTCATAATAATGCTGATGCAGCTATCGAAATTATGAAAAGTATTCAAGCTGAATAAGTAGCCAAAAGAAAGTCTATTCTATTTGAAAAAAACTTTAAGTAAGTGATACATTTTTTTGTGTCACTTATTTTTTTGCTTTACATTTAATAAAACAAAAAATCCACTTCTCTAAACTAAATTAGAAAGGTTCTTTATGAATTCGGTTGCAAATACACTTTATCACTAAAAATAAATCGTATCATTTTCTTGAAATTATGAGTGTATCTAAATCCTCTAGCTACTCTTTTAATTACCTGTATAGTTGAATTAATTCCCTCTAAAATACCATTTGTTAGTTTAGAAGAAAAGTAATTTATAATACCTTCAAAATGACGATATATTGTCTTTGTGAATGGATTTTTGGGTTTTATTTCTTCTGCAAAATCAGCCATAAACAGTAATTGTGCTTTGGCTTCTTCTATTGATTTGTTCTCGTAAAAACTTTCAAGTTTTTCCATACTAAGTACTAGACTATCATAAATTGGTGTTTTCTTTAACTTTTCTAAGTGTTTGTATAATAACTTAATTACATGCCATTTATCAAAAGTAAGAGCTGCATTTGGAAAATATTCATTGGCTGCACTAATGAAAGCAGGAGACATATCAATAGAAATCTCCTTTACTGTATTAGGATTAGGATGGTGTAGAGCTAATTGCTCAAAAGTAGCCCCTGATTTCCCATCTTCTATTGCAATTATTTTTGAAGTTTCCATATCTATAAAAGAAGTGATATAATCATGTCCTTTTTTAGTAGAAGTTTCATCTGCTCCTATTTTTCTAACTGCTCCTAGAGGTGGATTTTCATTTAAGTCTTGCGTATAATAGTGATAAATGTGTTCCACTCGCTGTGTATAAATACCTAGTTGTTTAGCTACTTTTTGAAAACAATGATATATTTTTAGTAAATCCATTACTTTTTGCTCATAAAGTAGAGTAAAACGAGAAAACTCTCTAGAAAAATCTACTTTAAGTTGAGAAGTTTCTTTAGTAATTTTGTTTTGATAAATAGGTAGTTTACAATGAATAAAACAGCGATATTCAAAAATATTTAAATGCTCCCACTCTCTATCTTTATAGCTATGAATACGCCAGTCTTCAAAAGCAGAAGGACGGTAAGTAGAACAAACTTCAACATAAACATGAACCTTTTTGGCTAATTCATCTTTATCAATTTGACGAATATGAAAAGGAGCGACAATATGTAATAATTCATCAAAAACAATTACACTATCCATAAAAATGATATTTGTAATAAAGAGAAAATAAATGCTAATTTAAACATTTGCAACTAAAATCATAAAGAACCATTAGAAAAATGGATTTTTAATATATTATAAAGGTCTAGCCATTGTCAGTGTCCTCACCATAGCCGTAAGGTTACAAATTTATTTGTCTTTCTGTTCCGTAGGAACTTTATATTGGTAGTAAAAATAAGAAAGAAAGAGTGTATTCTGTTCCGTTAGGAACTACATATTGGTAGGATTTCAAGATTTTTAATATAAAATGCGACCAATATACAACTCCTACGGAGTAAATGATTTTTAATTTTTCTGTTTTTATCTACCAATATGAAACTCCTAACGGAGTAGAGAACAAAATTTCTCAATAGCCTTACGGCTATGATGTCCTTACCAACGACTTTAAAACTAAAGTTTATGCTTTTTCAAACTCAACTTTTTTACCTTTTATTTTAGATTTGTTCATTACTCTGATTACATTATCAACATCAGATTGTGGTACTTCTACAAAAGATTCTTTTTCATTTACACGAATAGCACCAATTTTGTCGCCACGCATTCCTGTTTCTCCTGCAATAGCTCCCAAAATATCACCTTTACGTACATTTTCAGTTGCTCCTAAATCAATACGCAAACGAATCATAGTACCACGGTCGCCACGGTCTTTGTAAGAAGGACGGCTTCCTCTGTCTCTTCCACCTCTATCATCACGACGAGAAGAGTTACGACTTCCTCTATCATTACGTCCACCTCTACGGTCATTTCTTCCTCCTCTATCACGTCCACCACGTCCATCTCTTCTTCTATCTCTAGTATCCCAGATTTCAGCTTCTGTAAGACGATCAGTTGGTTTGTTTGATAATTGAAGGCTCAAAACAGCAGCAGCTACTTGTTTTGGAGTAATTCCTTCTATTTCCAACATTTCAATAAGAGCTGTATAGCTTTCTAACTCTTCAGCTTTTTTCTCATCATTGATAGTTGCTTTTAGGTTTTCCATGAAACGTAATTGTTTCTTAGCCAACACTTCTTGTTGAGTAGGAATTGTTCCTTGAGAAATTTTAGACTTAGAATAACGCTCAATATCATTCAAACGATATACTTCTCTACGACCAGAAATAAATGTAATCGAAACACCTTTATTACCAGCACGACCTGTACGACCAATACGGTGAACATAATATTCTGGGTCTAAAGGCACATCATAATTAATAACAGCTTCTACATTATCAACATCAATTCCACGGGCTGCAACATCTGTCGCTACCAAAATCTGAACACGACCATGACGGAATTTATTCATTACCAAATTACGTTGGTGTTGTGCCAAATCTCCGTGCAATGCTTCTGCTGCATATCCTTTTTGAATAAGCGTTTCGGCTACTTCATCAGTTCTTTGTTTTGTATTACAGAAAATAAGCATTGATTCCCAGCCATTATAAGCCAACAAACGAACTAAAACATCAGTTTTATAATTTGGATTGATTGGTAAGAATGATTGTTCGATATTATCACTTGTAAGTTCCTTGCTTATTACTTTTACAATTTCTGGATTGTTTTGGTATTTTTTAGCAATTTGAAGAATTGGTTTTGGCATTGTAGCTGAGAAAAGAACGGTTTGGTGTTCTGTTGTGATTTGCTCCAAAATCAATTCAATATCTTCTTTAAAGCCCATATTAAGCATCTCATCAGCTTCATCCAAAATTATATTTGTAATTTCTTCTAGCTTTAAAGTTCCTCTTTTGATATGGTCAATCGTTCTTCCTGGTGTTCCTACTACAATTTGAACGCCTCTTTTAAGGTTACGAATTTGTTTTTCGATAGATTCGCCACCATAAATAGCTGTTACAAAAATATCTTTACGGTATTTTGCTAATTTTTCTAATTCTCCTGCTACCTGAACAGCAAGTTCACGAGTAGGACACAAAATGATGCCTTTTGGTAATCTTGAGTTTCTGTCAAATTCGCTGTTTTCGTTTGCTTTGATGATTCTTTCAATAAGAGGAATACCAAATGCAGCCGTTTTTCCTGTTCCTGTTTGTGCTTGTCCGATTACATCTTTTCCTTCTAATAAATGAGGAATTGCTTCTGCTTGAATTGGTGATGGAGATTCAAATCCCATTGTTTCAACGGCACGTTTTACTTCATCAGACAGATTCATGTCTGAAAACTTCAATGTTACTTCAGTTGATTCAGTTGTCTTTGTTGTTTCTTTCAAATTTTCCATATAGAAAATATATAAATTATAGGGTATAAAATAATTTTAGAAAGCAACTCAGAAAAACTAATAAGCAGACGGTCAGAGTGTGTATCAATTTAGATAATCAAAATGATTTGCAAAACTAATTAGATAAAAAATTAGAAAACAAAAGACAATAAATAAAAGCTACAATGGTATGTATGCAGAATTTTATTTTATCAAAATTTATTTTAAGATTCTATTTTTAGTAAACAAATACGGTAGTGTATCAAGTGTTGATAAGAGCAAAAAGACGAAACCTAGATGACTTTGAGGCTTGTGCTAAGTGAGAAGCTTTTGTGGGAGGCGTTGAACGGTTTGTTTTGTGATTTGAAATTTAGTTTAATCATTTTATGATAATACAACTAAATTTCACAACGCAAGCTAACTCAACAAAGGCTTCGTATGTAGTGAACAGAAAAGAGGTACGTATTTTTTCAAACTACAAATTAATAATTTACCATTAATAATTCACAATTCTCAAACGTACTTTTAAATCAAAGTTTTCTATATTTCAATATTTAAGTTTTGATTTTAATGATAGTATTAATAAACTTATAGTATAAAATTTATAATTCTCATTATTTAAAACTCAAACAAACGCAGTAGCTTAGGCTTTTTCCTATGGCTTTCTTTAACGAGTTGCAAAGGTAAGAATTGTTTTTTTATAAACCTAATTTATTGCAGAAATATTTTGTAGAGTGTTTTTATACTCCTCCGTAATTAGATTTCGAAACTGTCTCCTATCAGTACACCTTCAAAGTTAAAGTGTACGACAGGTTTACTTTATTCGAAAACCAAAAGCGTATGAGTATAACTGGTTTGTAAGAATAAAATTATCTAAACAATTTTTTCCAAAAAGGAGTCTTAGGTTCATTACTTACAGTTTCATTTCCTTGCGTAATCTCATCGCCCATCAATCCAGCAATAGGTTCTAGTTCTTTATAATTCTGACAAACAATTTTCATAATTGCAGCTAAAGGAATAAACAAAACCATTCCAGATAATCCCCAAACAAAACCACCTGCAATCAAAGATAAAATAGCAGCTAAAGGATTCAGACTTACCTCTCCACCAATAATTTTGGGAGTAAGAAAATTTCCTTCCAAAAACTGAACTGCCCAAAAAGCAATCAATACATACAAAGCTGTTGTTGGACTATGATTCATTAGTGCATACAAGGCAGGCAAAAGCGCACCAATTCCTGTTCCGATATAAGGAATAATTGCCAAACAAGCAGCCAAAAAACCAAAAAAGAAAGGAGAATCAAGACCAATAATCCAAAGAGCAACACTATCCAACAGACCAATAATAAAAATAATAGTAATCAATCCTCCAATATATTTTTGTCCTACCTGTTGTACATCTTGTAATAAATGTCTGAATGCAAGACGATAATCTTGATGCACAAAACGCAATGCTACTTTTTGAATGCCTGTACGATATAATAACAACAAGAAAACATAAATAGGAATAAGTATTAATCCTGAGAAAAAATTACTCGTTTGGTTGAGTGTACCCGAAAGAAGAGAACTACCAGAACTAGAGAGCCATTTTTTAGATTGATTGAGAAGACTCTCGTCATCTAGTTTTGCATTGGGAACAACTTTATTGTATTGCTCAATGCCTTGATGAACTAAATTTAATAACTTTTCTCTAAAATTCTCAAATTCACTTACAATACTGACCACTTGAGTAGAAAAGAAATAAAATAAACCAAACAAACCTGCCACAACAATAAAAAAGCAAAGTAAAATACTAAAAATACGAGGCACTCCCTTTCTCTCAAAAAAGCGACACATTGGATACAGAATAAAAGAAATCAAGACCGAATATGTAAAAGGAATTAAAAGACCTTTAGCTTCTACAATGGCAAAAACAAAAAGTACCAAGAAAGCAATAATATAAAATGCTGTCTTTACCGAAAATGGAAGTTTAGTAAATTGTAGATTATTGTCCATAAAAAAATAAAGGTTAAAAAATGATATTCCTAAAAAGGTAACATAAAAATAAGAATTTACTCAAAAAAAGCAAAGTCTAATCAGATAACTAAATTTTGCTTTTTATGTTGATGAAATAAATTATAAAACAAGAATTTCTATTCTAAAAAGGCAAACGATAATGAGATAATTGTTCGAAAAAATTAGGGATAGCACTCGGAATAAGTGTTGCACTAACCACAAAACCAGTAATAGCACCGTATAAGTGAGCCGAATGATTAATATTATCAGATGAGTTTTTGCTTTGATAATACGAATAAATCACATATAAAGCTCCTAAAATAAAAGCAGGAATTGGAATCGGAATTAATAATAAAAATATTCTTTCAGTAGGTTGAAACAAAATAGAAGCAAAAACAATCGCTGAAACTCCTCCAGAAGCACCCAAAGAACTATATGCAGGCATATCTTTGTATTTGAAAAAAGAAGGCAAATCAGAAATAATAATTGCTACTAAATAAACTCCTAAAAAGATAGCTGAACCCAAAATATCTCCATAATTTTTCACATAAACTTGTTCTACAACACCTCCAAAAAAGAAAAAAGTAAGCATATTAAAACCCAAATGTGACAAACCATTATGAATAAAACCTGATGAAAGAAGACGATAATACTGTTTATTTTTATTAGCCAAAAAAGGATTATGTAATAACTTAGCTTGTAACTCTGGGTTATTAAATCCTAAAACACTGATAATAATTGTGATAACTAAAATAGCTAAAGAAACTGAAAATACCATTATATATAAATTTTGAAGTGAATGCTAAATAAAAGGGGCTAAGTAAATAAACTAACGAAAAAAACACTGATTTAGCTAAAAAAAGAATGATTTTAAATGATTTTTAAGGGAATTTATAAAATTCAATTTCTTGACATAGAATTAAATAAAATAAAACAATGTATAAACGAAACACTCTTAGAAAGAACACGTTAAGTAAATGTATTGATAGCTTTACTATTATCCTTTAAGACTTATTTATAGGATTTTTTAATTAAAACAATTCTGTTACAAGATAGCTTTAATTTAGTAAGTTATTAAAAAGATAAGAAAAATTTGAGTAAATTTATTCAACAACTACTCAACAAACATTCATTAAAAAAACGTAAAATTGTGAAAGAAACTATATATAGAAGCATTGTAAAAGGAATTAGTTGGCGAGTATTTGCTACCATAGATACTATTTTACTGTCTTGGCTTATTACAGGTCATTTTGGAGATGCGCTAAAGATAGGTTTGGGAGAGGTTTTTACAAAAACGATTCTTTATTTTTTACACGAAAGAGCTTGGAATCGAATTAGTGCAAGTGATAATCGTTTTATTTCTCACGGCAAAAGTTTTTTAAAAGGTATTAGTTGGAGAATCTTCGGAACAATAGATACTTTTATGATTGCGTTCTTTTTTACAGGAACTCCTTTTGCAGCTTCACAGATTGCAGCCTTCGAAGTAATTACCAAATTATCACTTTATTATTTTCATGAGCGTGCTTGGGAGCGTATTGTGTGGGGAAAAATTGACCGTACTCCTCATACCACAACAGTTGAAGAATGTATAAATTGTCAGTAGAAATAAAATCAGATTTCAAAAGTTGTTATATCCTTAAATACGAAAAACCTATTCATTTATTACGACTGAATAGGTTTTTTGCTTTATTAGTTACTATTCCAGATTAGTGCATTCTATCTCCACGAAGTTCCAAACTTTTCATAATTTCAGATTCATAATTCAAAAATTCTTGCCAGCGTTTATCTACTTTTTCTTTTGGTAAGTATTCTTTAGCCAAACCAATAAAAACTGTATAATGACGAGCTTCCGAAACCATTAGTTCACGATAAAACTTCTTTAATTCTTCGTCTTCTATTGTATTTGAAAGCATTTTGAAACGCTCACAACTTCGTGCTTCAATAAGTGCATTTACCAAAAGGTTATCCAAAAGACGCATTTCTTCACTTCCTCCTTTTACCATAAAGTTGCGTAATTTAAGAGCATATTCATCTTTTCTTTTTCCTCCAAAAGTCAAATTACGTTTTCGAAGCTGTTCCAATACCATCTCAAAATGTGTCCATTCTTCAGCCACGATTGGTGCAAGTGTATCGACAAGTTTTGGCAAATGATTATAGGTTACAATCAAAGAAATACAAGATGAAGCTGCTTTTTGTTCGCAATAAGCGTGGTCTGTCAAGATAGCTTCGATACTTTCTTGTGCTAATTCTGTCCAGCGTGGGTCAGTTGGGAGTTGAAGGTGTAACATGTTCAATTACGGATTACGGATTAAAAATTACAGTTCTCTGACAATTTTTTTGTTTTTTTTGCTAAAAACTATTACACTGTTTAATAAATTTCAACCTATTTTATTGTGCATTCAGTTTAGCTACGCTGAGGACTACGTCGTTCTCAGAACTGAATGTTTTGCTTCCTCAGAAGCATTAGGTTTATATAAATCACGCTTCTGAGGAAGCGTTTCGTTCAACTCTGAGGAGTTGAACACACAAAGTATATAAACTTTGAAAAGATTTATTTTATCAAAGAACCAAAATTACGAATTACGTTTTGAGATTATCAAGATATTTTCATAAAAAGCATAGAATAGTTAAAATTTTATAGAACTCAGATATGTCCAAGCAATAAATAATAACTGTAATGGAATTCTGAACCATAAATAAGATAGTCCATAGCCATCAAAAGTAGCTTTTTGTAAATCAACCTGTTTTATGGCTGCATAAATATTTGCAGGAAGTAAAATTACAAAAAAGACAATAAGAATCCATGCTGAATATATTTTCCAGTTAGGAATTAATAATCCAATGCCTAAAATAATTTCCAATATTCCTGTAAAATAGACTAATTCTGTTTTGAATGGAATTATTGATGGGAGCATCATTGTCATTCCTTTTGTAAAAGCAAAGTGTCCGATTGCAGTAAAACACAACATGGCGCACATTGCTATTCGTGCTGCTAAAATAACATCATATTTTTGATTAAAAAATCGTAAAACAAAAATTGAAAGCACAAAAACGACAAGCAGAACAACCAATGGTTTCATAGAAATAGTATTTAGATTATGATAAATGTTTAAGTTTTGACAAATATCACTATCTAAGATAGCTAAGACAATGAACCTAAGTTAAGAAATGCGTTTACGAATTCGGCTGAGGGCTTGTGGCGTAATTCCGATATAAGAAGCTATGTATTTTAGAGGAATAAATTGTAATAAATGAGGTTGTTCGGTAAATAGATTTAGATAACGTTGTTCTGCACTCTGATTCAATAAAGACAATTCTCGTTTAGATTTTTTCAAAAATAATTCTTCACTTGCCAGCCTTCCAATTTCGTTTCCAATTTGAGTTTGACTATAAATTTGTTGTAAATCTTGATACGTCAAACTCCAAAGAATTGTATTTGAAAGTGTTTCTAACTCATAACTAGAAGGCTCTTGAGTTATAAAAGAATCATAAGCACTTATAAAATTAGCTTCGAATGCAAATCCAAATGTAAAGTCTTCTGTTTCTTTTGGAATATAAAAACGAATAATTCCAGTTTCTATAAAAGAAAGAAATTTTTCAGTTTGTCCAACTTTGAGTAAGTTCGTTTTTTTTGGAAATTCTCTTTTTATTAATTTTGAAGAAAAAATAGTCCAATCTTTTTCAGAAATATCTACCTGCTTTTGAAAATATTTTTTTATCTCAATCATTTTATGTTCTTTCTAATTTACAATTTCTCCCCTTAGTCTTCGGATGCGTTTTCTAGCTTCTACTACATAAACACTTCCTGCATAATCTATAAGTTGTCTTTTGTAATATTCTTCTGCTTTTTCTTGGTCTTTTAGATTTTCTTCATAGATTTTTCCTAAAAGAAAATTTGCATCATCACCAAAAATATCTGTTGGATTGAGTTTTAAAACCAGTTTTAGCTTTTCGGCTGCTTCTTCAAAACGACCCATTTTTTGTAAGATAGTGGCTTCTTTCCAGTAAATTTCATCTGTCAGAGAATGGTCTTCAAAATGAGAACGCATTTTTTTGTACTCTCTCAAAGCATCTTCATATTGTTGTTGAAAAATCAATAAATCAATAGCTGCATATTCTTTCATTGCTGTTTCAGAAGAATCCAAGCCTGTATTATCTTGAATCAAAATAGACAAATCCATTGCATCATTGGCAATTTCTCTTGAAGTGGCAAGTTTGAGAATATCCAAATGTGCTTTTGCTAATTTAAAATCTCCATTAAAGTAGGAAAGTTTAGCATTTTTGAGTTTGGCAGAATAGCCTAAGGGCGTTTCTTTTTCTGTTTTTTCCACTTGCGAATATAATAAAGTAGCTTCCCAAGGTTCATTTTTTAATACATAAATATCTCCCAAATCTAATTTTACTTGACTTAGAAGCTGATGAGGAACACCTCTAATTTCTGTGATTTTGTTGAGTGTATTTATGGCAATATCTTTCTGATTGAGATAAAAAGCCTGCAAAAGAGCCATATTACGAGCTGATTTTGCTGTACTTGGATTCCAGCCTATTTCTGTAAGTGTTTGTTCGTAATCATTGACAAGTGATTTTATTTGTTCTTTATCAATAGGAAATTGATGTTTGATGTATTCTTCTTTCGAAGCCATCAAAAAATGTTTGGCTTGAGAATAAATTAATCTGCCTTTATAATTGTCTGTCAAATGTTCAAAAATAGTCGTAGCACTTTTCCATTCTTCATTATTATAAGCCAACATTCCGATTTCCATAATTTTTACACCTTCTGATTTATTTCTTCTATCCAATGCTTTTGCTTGTGTAAAAGCCATCATAAAATTCTTTCTTTGAAGAAAATACCAAACCAACATTTCACTAAAAACCTCATCGCTTGGATGTTTTTGTATAGCTTCGTACAACATTGGTTCTACCATATCCCATTCTTCATCTTCTGAAAGACGAGATTGTAACAGATGCTGAACATAAGGTGCATCATTTGGCTGTTTTTCTAGCAAAATCAAGAACTGCTCAACCATTTTTTTTGGTTTTCCCATGGCTAAATAAAGTAACCCCAAGTCCATGTCATAGTTTTCTTGTGTATTTTTTTGTGCTTGTAAATACATTTTTTCGGCGTATTCATAAAATCCTTCATGTGCCAAGACACGGGCAGCCACACGAGCCAAATGAGAATTTGATTTAATCGAAGTTATATAATCATTAAAATGCTTATCTGCTTTTTTATCTTCTCTTTTTTGTAACAGAAGTTTAGCATAGTCAATATTCATTTTTGGGTCTAAAGGTCTATCTTTCAAACACTTTTCAATGTATTTTTCGGCATCTTTTAGCTGTTCCAAACGCAACATAGCATCCAAATAATTAGTATAGATATAAGAAGCTGATGGATTTTTCTTCGCTATTTTTTCATAATATTGAACAGCTTTTTCATACTCTCCTTGTTCATAATATTCATCTGCCAACGCCAAATCTTGTGTATTTTGAGCAAAAACAGTTAGAGAGAAAGAGAAAAAAGTAATTAATAATACAGATAGAAATAGTTTGATAGAGTTATATTTTTTCATAGATAGTTTATTCATTTTTTTATCTTAAAGATTCAAGGTCTATAAATACATTTTTACATACTAAAGTGTACACTACATAATACACCACTGCCTTTGTTGGTGTTTTAGCGTAGCGACACCAACAAAAAATACGTACAAAACTTATTCTTAAACAACCTCATTTTATAAATTTACACAAAAACACGACTTATTTTTTAAATAAATGATTTGTTATTTAAGAATTTATTTTTTTTAACGCCTCATAACAACTATTGTTGCTTACTTTTGTAGTAGAATAAGATTAAATGTAGCTCATACATTTATAATTTACCATTAATAATTAAAATTTTATGCCCCCTAAGTCAAAAAAAGCGAGTGAATCGTATGTTACGATGACCGAAATGGTTTTGCCAAATGATACTAATCCTCTCAATAACTTAATGGGTGGAAGGCTTATGCATTTGATGGATGTTGCAGCAGCTATTTCAGCTCAAAAACATTGTAATCGTGTCGTTGTTACGGCTTCTGTTGATAATGTTTCATTTGAGGCTTCTGTTCCTTTGGGTGGTGTGGTTACATTGCAATCTCATGTAAGTCGTGCTTTCAATTCTTCTATGGAAGTTTATGTAGAAGCGTATGGAGAGAATATTTTGGAAGGTTCTGGACGAAAATTAGCCTATAAAGCCTTTTTGACTTTTGTAGCTGTTGATCAAATGGGAAACCCTATTAATGTTCCTGAGCTAGAACCTGAAACAGAAAAAGAAATTATGCTTTTTGATGGTGCTTTGCGTCGTCGTCAGTTGCGTTTGGTTTTGGCAGGAAGAATGAAACCAGAAGAAGCAACAGAACTGAAATCTCTATTTTTTAAGATAAACCCTGAAGGAGAATAGTTTTTTGAAATAATTTTGAATTAGAAGTCTATTCAGTTTTAATTGGATAGGCTTTTTTTATTTTTTGGAAACTTTGATAATAATGTTCCATTTAGTGAAATATATTTTAGTTTTTTGTAATCTTCTTCATAACCTTTTACCTTATTTAGTTGGTAAGTTATCTTATTTTCACAATCGCAAGCACAATGAGTTTTTCCATACGAATGATAAATACAATTTAGAGTAGAATCATTAACCATTTCAAAATCTCCCAAAAAAGAAAAACAACAATTATCTATTATTTGCCAAGTAATGTTTAAAGTAGTATCATTTTCAGAAATATCAAGAAATTTGTTGCTTTTTCCTTCTGTTTTAGTACTGATACATTCCTCTACATTTAATGTTCCATTCCATAAACCTACTCCACGAGCATTTAATTGATTCCCTGTTTGTGGCAACATCATAGATTCAAAAAGTATGTGTGCATTTAGTGTATATGTTCTGTAAAAAGTATCTATAACAGTGTTATCATCTTTATCAGAAGTAATGTCTGTATAATGAATAGTTACCATTTTCTCTTTTGTATGTTCTGTCGTATCATATTTGGCATACTCATACGCTTTTACTTTTCGAAAAAATAAAACCTGTCAGACACTTTAACTTTGTTGAGGGCTAAAACCGTTCATAAGTGTCAGTTAATAAAGTGAACTATCTTCAAATAATCAAAAAAGGCAACTTCAAATAAATGAAGTTGCTTTTTTGTAAATTAATAAAAAGTCTGTTTTAGATTACTACACATTCTCCATTGCGTACATCACTCATTACACTTTTATATTTTGCTTGTTTTACTTGTCCATTTTTATAACGAACCGTAACAACGTCATTTCTTCCAGGTTCTTGTGAAACTGTTCTTGGAGCAGTTGGAGCAATATTTTGCTGAGTTCCGTGCGCTCTTTGATTGTCGCTTGTTGTGTCGACTTCCTCAGCACGATTTACTTCCATTTGTTGTTTAGCTTCTTGCTCTCTACGCATTCGCTGTTCTAACTGACGACGTTGAGCATTTTGAAGAGCTTGTAATTCTTCTGGATCAGGCTCATGAAGTCTTGCACGAGAAAGGAACGAGGTAATTTCTTGATTAATCTCATCTAAAAGCGATCTAAATAATTGAAATGCTTCCATTTTATAGATAACCAATGGGTCTTTTTGTTCGAAACGAGCCATCTGAACTTGTTGTCTCAAATCGTCCATGTTTCTTAAATGTTCTTTCCAAAGATTATCAATAATAGAAAGTACCATTGTTTGTTCTAAAGTTGCAACAAGATTTGCTCCTCTTTTTTCAATCGTTTCTTCAATATTGACAGGCATCTGAACCATTCTACGCTGGTCAGTGATAGGAATGATTATTTCTCTTGCGCTCCCTCCACGTTCTGCATGAATATTTTCTAAAGTAGGAACTACCTTTGCAGCAATATCTTTATTTTTCTGACGATAAGCGTTGTAGGCTTCTTCATAAAGACGTTGAGAAATAGTTTGGTCGCCAAGTGATTGGAACTCAGATTTTGTAATTTCTGTCTGGATTCCTAAAAGAGAAAATACTTCTAAATGGAAAGACTCAAAATCTCCTTTATAAATCTGTACTAATTGGTCAGATACCTTTGCAAAAATAAGCATAATATCCAATTCCAAACGCTCTCCAAAAAGTGCATTACGACGACGTTTATAAATAACTTCTCTCTGCTGATTCATTACATCATCGTATTCAAGAAGGTTTTTACGAGAACCAAAGTGGTTTTCTTCTACTTTACGTTGTGCATTTTCGATAGATTTTGTAATCATAGAATGCTGAATTACTTCGCCTTCTTCTAATCCCAATCTATCCATAATCTTAGCAATTCTGTCAGAACCAAACATACGCATCAATGGGTCTTCCAAAGAAACAAAGAATTGTGAAATACCCACATCACCTTGACGACCAGCACGACCACGCAACTGTCTATCAACACGACGAGAATCATGACGCTCTGTTCCGATAATTGCAAGTCCACCTGCTTTTTTAGATTCAGGAGAAAGTTTAATATCTGTTCCACGTCCTGCCATGTTGGTTGCAATCGTAACACTTCCCGAAACTCCTGCTTTTGCTACAATTTCAGATTCTTTTTGGTGTTGTTTTGCATTTAATACTTCGTGTGGAATTTTACGCATTTGTAACATTCTACTCAAAATCTCTGAATTTTCTACTGTAGTTGTACCAACCAAAACAGGTCTTCCTTCTTGTACAGAATGTTGAATTTCGTCAGCTACAGCATTGTATTTTTCACGAACTGAACGGAAAATTTTGTCTTGTCTGTCATCTCTCTGAATCGGACGATTAGTAGGAACAATCACAACATCAAGTTTGTAAATTTCCCAAAACTCTGTTGCTTCTGTTTCGGCTGTACCTGTCATACCAGAAAGACGATAGTACATACGGAAATAATTTTGAAGAGTAACGGTTGCATACGTTTGGGTTGCATCTTCAATTTCTACGCTTTCTTTGGCTTCTAAGGCTTGGTGCAGACCGTCAGAATAACGACGACCATCCATAATACGTCCTGTTTTTTCATCTACAATTTTTACTTTATCTTCCATCACTACATAATCAGTATCTTTTTCGAAAAGCGTATAGGCTTTCAAAAGCTGAGTTACAGTATGAATACGTGATGTTTTGATAGAGTAGTCTGTCAGAAGTTTTTCCTTTGTTTCTAACTTTTGTTTGTCTTCTAAATCTTTGTCATTATCTATACGAGCAATTTGTGTTGCTACATCAGGAAGAATAAAGAAGCGAGGATCTTCTCCATCTTTAGTAATGGCTGCTGTTCCTTTTTCTGTAAGCTGAACCTTATTTTGTTTTTTCTCTATAAAGAAGTACAAAGGTTCGTCAGCCTCAGGCATGCGACGGGCATTGTCTGCTAAATATTCGTTTTCCGTTTTTTGAAGTAACGCCTTCATTCCTGGCTCACTCAAAAACTTAATCAAAGGTTTGTATTCTGGAAGCCCTCTAAAAGCTCTAAAAAGTGGCAAGCCTGCTTCTTTTTCGTTTCCAGCTTTTATTTTTTGTTTGGCTTCTTGTAAGAAATCTTGTGATAATTTGCGTTGAAGTGCTACTAATTTTTCAATACGAGGCTTGAAAATATCATATTCTTGCGCTCCTGCATCCTGTACAGGACCAGAAATAATAAGTGGTGTACGAGCATCATCAATCAAAACAGAATCTACCTCATCAATCATGGCAAAATAATGACCACGCTGAACAAGTTCTTCGGTTTCACGAGCCATATTATCACGCAAATAATCAAAACCAAATTCGTTGTTTGTTCCATAAGTAATATCAGCAGCATAGGCTTTTCGTCTTGCTTCTGTATTTGGCTGATGCTTATCGATACAATCAACCATCATTTCATGAAATTCAAAAATAGGAGCAACCCATTCTGAATCTCGTTTTGCAAGGTAGTCATTTACCGTAATTACATGAACACCTTTTCCTGACAAAGCACGTAAGAAAGCAGGAAGAGTAGCCACTAATGTTTTACCTTCTCCAGTTGCCATTTCTGAAATTTTACCTTCATAAAGCACTACACCACCCATAATCTGAACGTCGTAATGAATCATATTCCACTCAATTTCTTGTCCCATGGCTGTCCATTTGTTGTGCCATGTTACTGTTGCGTTATCTCCTTCACCTACAATTTCAATTTCGTTGTGGTAACGTCCTTCTTGTTGTCTTTTTTGAATAATTCTACGGTCGTGGTCAGTTGCTTTTACCGTAAGTTTTTTGTTTTCTGTCAAACGTCTTGCTGTATCTTTTACGATGGCAAAAACGACAGGCAATACTTTATCTAATACTTCATCTAGTTTTACGTTTCTATCTTTTTCTAATTTATCTATCTGTACAAATATTTTTTCTTTTGCATTGATGTCCATTTCTGGGTCTTCGGCAATTTGCTTTTTAAAATCTGCAATATTTGTATCTATTTGAGCAACATGTTGATTTATTTCATCTCTTACATCACGAGTTTTTTCTCTCAACTGATCATCTGTCAAGCCGTGAAGTTGTTTGTATTCTAAATTTACTTGTTCTACGTAAGGTATAAGTTTCTTGCGATCTCGTTCCGATTTTGTACCGAATACTTTAGCGACCACGCTTGTGATTGAATTAAACATAATATTTTATATAGTTCGTATTGATTGCTTAAATAGCTACCTTTTATTTTTTTGATTTTGAAGGTTTTATAGTTGCTTTTATCTTTAAGTCAAAAATTAAGCAAAGACGTTTTTTTGCTCAAAATTTATTTAAAATGAATGAAAAAGCATAATCAATGGTATCAAAACCGACAAAATGGCAGAGTCTATTGATTTGTAATAACATACAAAGTTACGAATCTGAAAGGGAATTTGCAATTTTGAAGAGAGTATAACGACTAATGATTAGAAATTAATCAAAAGACTGTATTTGATTAGTAAAGTGTTTGTAATCAATAAGTTATGTTTTTTTGTGATTAACTTCACAGTTTTGGTAGGTCGGAATTGATACCAATGAATTTTAAGTATCTATAAAGGTTGGTTCGCTTAGGGAAACAATAGTAAAACTATTTATATAAGGGTGTTTTTATAGATTGAGAGCTTATACAGAACAAACATAAATACTAAATCGTGGAAAAACACAAAACAAAACATTGATTCTATCCGTTGAATCTCAATACGTATAAAAATAGAACATTTTAAAATATTATTATTCTTATGTTCGATGCCTATTCTGAGAAAGAACGTTTGAATATTTTGAAAAAATATCAAATAGTAGATACACCCTCTGACAGTGCTTTTGACAGAATTACTAAACTTACTGCTCAAATATTTAATGTCCCTATATCTCTCATATCTTTGGTTGATGAAGATAGGGTATGGTTTAAATCAGTAGAAGGATTAGATATAACAGAAATACCAAAAGCACAAGGGTTTTGTGGGGCAGTTATTCTTCTAGATGATATTTTAGAAATACAAGATATTACCAAACACTCTATGACCTCTAGTACTTTCTCAATTTGTAAAGAACTTGAACTACGTTTTTACGCTTCTGTTCCTCTAAAAGTTGAAGGTAAATATAATGTGGGTACACTCTGTATTATGGATAAAAAACCTCGTGTGCTTAGTGATAAAGAGAAAGAAATCTTTAAATCTTTAGCAAATTTGGTAATTGAGCAGCTTGAACATCATTTATTAGCTAAAAAAGCAATACAAACACAAGAACATACACTTGATATGATGGAAGCTCTCTATGAGAGTAGCAATTATTCAAAAAGTTTCATTGATAAAGATTTGAGAATCATTCATACTAATCAAATTACAAAAGATATATGTAAGGCAATTTTTGGAAAAGAACCAAAAAAAGGAGATTTATTACTAGATTTTATACTACCTATATATCAGTCAGAATTTAAGCAGTTGTATAAAAAAGTATTAGCTGGAGAAACTATTGAGACAGAAAAAAGTGAAGGTAAAAATTGGTGGAAATTTAGGATGCTTCCTGTTTACGATAAAAACTCGACTATTATTGGTATAGCACATAGTTTAGAAGACATCACTCAATATAAGAATATTACAAAGAAGGCAAAAAAATTACAACACGACTTAGATATTCTTGCACAAAACTTTCCTGATGGTTCTATTTCTTTAATAGATAAAAATATGAAAGTCTTATATACTGGAGGGCAAGGCTACAAAACATATAATATCGACCCAACTATTTTTTTTGGTAAACATGCAAGTGATATGCTTAATCCTAAATTATACCGTAAGTTACAAGAAGTTATTCCCAAAATTTGGAGAGGGTTTACTGTTTCGTATGAAGTAGATTATAAAGGGCAAATATTTTTGACCAAAATATCTCCTATCAAAGATGAAAATAATAATACAGAAAGCTTTGTATTGGCAGTAACAGATATTACAGATCAAAAACAAAAAGAAATTAGGATACAAAAGCAAAACGAACGTTTGAAAGAAATTGCTTGGCAACAATCCCACGAAGTGAGAAGACCTGTTGCTACAATTTTGGGATTGATGAATTTGATAAAAATAGAAAACAATCAAGAAAATATATTACTCTATCTAAGTTATCTACAACACGAAGTAGATTTGCTTGATAAAATTATCTGTAAAATAGTCGCTGTTACAAATGAGGAATATTAAACAAATAAAGTGAAGTAATAATAAATTCATACTCTATTTTTAAAAAGATATGTATTTTTACAAAAAAAAATAATTATTTGATACAACAAATCCCTTATCTAATGAATTTTTGTAAAAAAACACCTCAAAAAAGACTTTTTTCTTTAGTTTATACTTTCCTGTTTCTATTATTTTCCACATCGTCTTTTGCTCAAGCAAATCTAAAAGCCGAATTAGTACAATCAGGTCCGATGGTTGGTTATTCCGAAATGAGTGAAATAGGGCTTTGGATACAAACTAAAAAATCAGCAAAAGTACAAATTGCATACCGTCCAAAATTAGAAATAGCAACAGAAAAATCTATTTCAGATGCTCCTTTTCAATTTACAGAACCTATTCAAACTAATTCTCTGACTGCTTTTGTTGCAAAACCAGTTTTGAGAAACCTTGAACATTCGACAAAATACGAATACAAAGTATTTATAGATAATAAAGAAATTCCTTTTGAATATGATTTGAAATGCCAAACTCAACTACTTTGGCAATATAGAACTGACCCTCCAAAAATAAAATTTGCTTTTGGTTCTTGTGTCTATGTAAACGAACCTAAAGACGACAGACTGGGGAAAGGCTACGGAAGTGAATATGAAATTTTTACTTCTCTTTATAAGGAAAATGTTGATTTTATGGTTTGGGGAGGAGATAATACCTATTTGCGTGAACCAGATTTTGGTAGTCGTTCGGGTATTTTGCACCGTTATACACATACTCGTTCGCTTCCAGAAATGCAGCCTCTTTTAGCTAATGTTCATAATTATGCTACTTGGGATGACCACGATTTTGGTCCAAATGATTCTGATTATACATTTTGGAATAAAGATATTACTGCTGAGGTTTTTCAGCTTTTTTGGCACAGTCTGAATACAAGCATTATAGAAGGAGCAAATAATGTTGTGAGTACTTTTGTATGGGGAGATGCTCAATTTTTTATGTTAGACAATCGTACTTTCAGACAAGCACAAGATTATGAAGCTGAGAATAAAAATTATTTTGGAGAAGCACAGGTTCAATGGCTTATCGAATCCTTAGTATCTAGTAAAGCTCCTTTTAAGTTTGTAGTAGCTGGTGGACAAATTTTGAATGAAAGTGCTATTTTTGAAAATTATGCAACCTATAAAGAAGAGCGTCAAAAAGTACTAGATGCCATTAAAAAACAAAATATTTCGGGGGTAATCTTTCTTACAGGCGACCGTCATCATAGCGTAATTACTAAAATGGAACGTGAAAATGATTATCCTTTGTATGACTTTACGTCCTCTTCACTTACAGCAGGTTCATCTACACCAAAAACCGATGAAAATCCAACAGCTATAAAAGATTCTTTTATTGTAGGAAAACACAATTACGCAGTTATTGAAATTGAAGGAAAACGCAAAGAACGAGTTCTGACAATTACCTATAAAGATAAAGACGGAAAAGATTTGTATTCACTTACAATTAAAGAAGATGAGTTGAAAAGAGTAGAGAAATAACTACAAACAGGATTTTAATTCTATTTTTACAAATAAAAAAACTCTTGATTCTAATTTTATATAATTTTGAATCAAGAGTTTTTTGATGTTTTTAATTTGTCTGTTGTATTTTTTATAATTCTATTTATTTCGAATTTTTTCTTTTTCGCTTTCTGTGCCTTTGTTGGCTGCCATTTCTTCGTGGAGTTTGCCTTGTATGAGTTCTTGTAGGTTGAATGGTGCAGGTTGTCTTTCGATGCTTTTTTTGATGAGCGTATGCAGTTGTTTTTCGTTTTCAAAGTATTCTCGGTGCCATGTCGAAGTGGCTATAAATTTCATAAATTCTGCTTCTTCTTTATGCGAAGTTTCTCCGTCTAATATTAAATATACCGTTTCTTTGAATACTGGAAGTTTATTTAGTTTGCTCATAATAAATGTGGGATAAATGGGTTTTGAAAATAATAATTTAACTACTGATACTGCCTTTTTTGATAAAAATTCTATACAATTAAATTTTCAAAAAATTGGCAAATAAAAAACCTCAACAGCTAACTCTATAAAGTTTGCTCTCAAGGCTACAAAATATCATATATAAGTTTTAAAATCTCTCGGAAACAGAACATTATCAAAACGAGTAGAATCTTCTACAAATAAAACAGCATCCTGCTGAGTATGTAGTTGATTTTGGTTTTGTATGCCTTTCCCTTGAAGATTATAAAATTGAATTTGAAGCGTTTTTATTGAAAACAGAGTAGTGAATAAAGATTGTAACAACAAAAAAGCGACTACACCAAGAGAAATAAAGCCTGTAAAACTAAAGCTAAATCTACCATTTAGGTAATTATTTGTCTTATATGTAGTGTGATTCGTCATAACGGTCTTTTTATATAAATCAATTTTTGAAGGTTTTGTTTAAGAGTAGTGTTTTTTAAAAATTGTTTTTCATTAGATAACTCTTTCAAATTCAACTACTCAACTTATTTTATTTCAAAATAATTCAAAAATAATTCCTTTTTTTAGAATTTTATTCAAGTTGATAGAATGGTTTATTCTTACTAAAATTAATAATTACTCTTTATGATTGTATGATAAAATACAGATAATCATAAATTGCTACTTTTTAGTATAATAATCAAACTAAAAATAAATTTACATAAAAAAACCTTCATTTCAAGTAAATGAAATAAAGGTTTATGTTTTTCTTTCTTCTTATATGAAGAATATAAAAGTTGCCCCGCAAGGACTCGAACCTCAACTATCGGTACCAAAAACCGGTGTTCTGCCAATTAAACTACAGGGCAAGCAAATAACTAAAGCACAAATTAGCTTATAAATTAAGCGAATACAAAAGTATCATAAACTAAATTCTAAAACAACTATTTTTTTAAAAAAATAGAAAAAAATAAAAGTTGCCCCGCAAGGACTCGAACCTCAACTATCGGTACCAAAAACCGGTGTTCTGCCAATTAAACTACAGGGCAAGCAATAATTCAAATGATTTGATAAAGTGTCTAAAAGTAATTTCTTAACACCTTTCTGTTTCAAATCGGTTACAAAAGTACTATTTTTATTTTAAAATCCAAACATAAAACTATTTTTTTTGAAAAAAAAGTTTAGTCAAGACGAATATTTTGTTCTAAATTACTCCATTTGCTTATCCAAACTCAAATTAAATAATATCATTATTGGTATTTTGGGAAAACTAACCTATACAAATAAACCAAACTTTTTTCTATATTGTTATTTAATCTGAATCGACAATGCTTTAATACTACTAAAACTTAGAAAAATACTCAAATTAGATGTCATTAAGCTATTCAATCGACTTTAAAATTTAAAAACTCCATTATTTTATGCCTTAATCTATGAACTTAGAACTATTTTTTGATAAACCATCCTTATCCAATTTTGATGGACAAAACCATAAAAATACATGGTTTGAAATTTTGACTGGTGATTTTTCGGCAGATTTTTCGTGGCAAAATGCCGAAATTGCAATTATTGGAGTCGATGATAAAAACGGCTCAGAAAATAAATCTATGCTCAATGCTGCTGATGCTGTTCGTCAAAAATTATATCGTTTGCAAAAAGGTAGAGCGCATAAATACAATATAGTAGATTTGGGGAATTTGCGTTTAGGTGATACAGAAAATGATACTAAAGAACGTTTGAGTGAGGTTTGTTATAGACTTTTGCAAAAAAATGTGTTGCCTATTATTATTGGAGGAAGTCATGATTTGACTTTGGCACAATATGAAGCCTACAAACCTTTAGATAAAATGCTTTCGCTTTTGTGTGTCGATGCTAAGATTGATTTGGATACAAATAGTAAATCGTTGGCAGATAGTTTTATGGATAAAATCTTGAAATTACAGCCTAATTATTTATTTACTATTACACATTTGGCAAGTCAAGAATATTTGATTCCATTAGATTTTATAAAATTATATCAAAAGCTCAATTTTGATATTGTTGGAGTGGGCAAAATTAGAGATAAACCTAAAGAAATAGAACCACTTGTAAGAACATCAGATTTACTTAGTTTTGATTTGAGTGCCATTCGTGCAGCCGATGCAGCAGCAAATAAACTTGCCCAACCTTTTGGACTTTCGGCAGAAGAAGCAACACGCATTTGTTGGTATGCAGGGAATAATGTACAAATGACTTCGATTGGTTTTTATGAATATAATCCCGATTTGGACATATATGGACATACGGCAAGCATTATTTCGACAATGATTTGGTATTTTGTAGAAGGATTTTATAATCGCCAAGCTGAATATGATTTTGGAAGTCCTTTTTATATTAAATATCTTGTTGCAATGGGTGGAAGAACTGACTTTATGATGGTTTTCTATAAAAGTAAACTGACTGATAAATGGTGGTTAGAAGTCCCTGCGCCTCATTTTGATACTCATTCTGATAATGAATTAGATGAAAATCCATATCAACGTCCTTCTATTATTCCGTGTAGTTATAATGATTATCAACAAGCTAATAGAGGAGAAATGCCAGAACGTTGGATAAAAATGTACAATCGTTTGTTTTAAACCATAATTTATTGGGGGATACAATTTATAAATAACTACTTGGCATACAAGCTATGCAGAGCAAATTTTTGAAAAACATTCCTGTAATAGTGCCTTTAGTCTGAAGTAAAACTAAGCAATTTTGTGTTTTTGTAAGTAAACTCTTATCTTTAGTAGATGGTTAGTTTCTTGATAATTAGCTATTTGATTTTGAAGTTGTTTGAGAATAGAAAAATTGTGTTTTGTGTATTAAAGAATATGGAAAAATAGCATAATTTTACCAATAAATCCGATACAAAAATTTATTCTTTAATCCTGCTTTAGTACTCCCTTTTACATCTACTTAATGAGAAATTATTTACACTTTCTAGTTTTTTTTTCTTTCCTTTTTTTTTCTAATTATTCCTTTGCACAAGATGAATATACAACTGATGGAAAAAAAATAAGTGTTGAAAAATACCTTTCTATGTCTAAAGAAAAGGAAAATGAAGGTGATTATAGGGGAGCAAGTGATTATTTGAATAAAGCTGCACTTGTAACATGGGAAGCAAAGGATTTACGTCCTGCCATTAATTATTTTCATCAATCTTTGAAATTCAATGAAAAAGTAGATAATCAAAGTGGAATGTATGGTATTTACAGCAATTTGGCTATGATTTATGCTGATTTGGCAAAATATGATTCTTCACTTTATTTCTTTCAAAAAACACTAGCAGGAAGACGTAAAAAGTCCGAAAATGTAACTATTATTTCCTCTCTTATCAATATTTCTGTGGTTCTAAATAATCTAAAAAGATACGATGAATCTGCTAAGTTTTTGAAAGAGGCTTTAGAAATAGCACAAGAAATGAATGATATAGCACAGATGAGAAGTTGTTATGGAATGCTTGCCGAAACCTATCAAAAATCAGGAAATGACGAACAAAAAACATATTATTTTAATCTCTATAAAAGTTTTAATGAGCTTCTACAAAAACGAAAAATAGAAAAAGTAGAAACAGACCTTGATAAAGAAAAACTAAAGGCAGAAGTATTAGCTCTTCAAAAACAAAAATTAGATTTAGAGTTGATGAATCAAGGTTTAGAGTTACAAAAAAAAATAGAAATTGTTGAAAGTCAAAAAGATAGCTTAGGTGATTTGACAGAAAAACATACAAAGCAAGAACTTGCTATTCAACTTCTCAAAGAAAAAGCAAATGTAGAACGTATAGAAAATGAAAGTAGAATTCAAGAACAAAAAGCAATTACAAGAACAGCTATTTTAGTTGCATTTTTTATTTTGATAGTTAGTGGACTTTTATTTTATTTTTACATCCGAACACGAGAAAAAAACAAAAGTTTGGCAGCACAGCGCAATCAATTACAAGAACAGGCTGTTTTATTAGAAGAACAACAGGAGCAATTAGAAACTCAAAAGTCAATTTTAGAAAAACAAAGAGATAAATTGAAGGCAAGTAATGGAGTGAAGGATAAATTATTTTCTATTATTTCACACGACCTCAGAACGCCCTTTACTTCTGTCAATGGTTATTTGACTCTTATTAAGTATGGCGCATTGAGTTTAGAAGAAGTAGGTACGCTTGCAACAGAAGTCAAGATTTCAGTCGACCATCATTTAGAAACACTCAATAATGTTTTGGAATGGTCAAAGGCGCAAATGCAAGGAATCAGACCTGTACCAGAAAAAGTTAGTTTGACTAAAATTGCCCAAGACCAACAAAAATTCTTTAAATCTTTAGCAGAAAGCAAAGAAATAGAAATTGCAAACAATATCAATGAAAAAACAAAAGTTTTTGCTGACCCTAATCAAATAGATGTAATTTTGAGAAACTTAGTAGGTAATGCCTTAAAGTTTACACAAAATGAAGGAAAAGTTACTATTTCATCAGAGACAAAAAATGATTCTGTTATTGTTTCTGTAACTGATACAGGAATCGGAATGAACAAAGAAAACCTAAATAAACTCTTCAAAAAAGATGAACATTTTACCACACAAGGAACAAATAATGAAGCAGGAACAGGGTTAGGGCTTATTATGTGTAGAGATTTTGTAGAGGCAAATGGAGGTAAAATAAGAGTGGAAAGTGAAGAAGGAAAAGGAACAAGCTTTATATTTGATTTACCTTATGTAAACTAAAAAATGCAGAATTTTGGCATACAAAAATTAACTAGGTGTAAAAATTGTTAAATCAACCAAAGAAAATATCAACCAACACCAAATTGATGAATTTATGAAGCAAATCAAAGAAGAAAATCCGTAGTTGTCAGTTTACTAAAAGTCATAAAACAAATTACTTCCGAAAGCAACACAAAATCTAAAAAAATCTTGTAATTTAGAGAAAACAAAAAACACTCTCAATTTTATAAGAAAATGAAACAGTTTCTACTTTCCCTTTTATTCAGTTTTTCTCTTTATTTTACTTTTTTACTTCCTGCTTTTTCTCAACTGACTGATGATTTTTCAGATGGAGACTTTACCAACAACCCTACTTGGACTGGTGCAAATTCTGTCAATACTGCTACTGGTTTTGTCGTAAATGGAAGCAATCGCCTTCAGACTGATTTGCCTAGTGGAGGTTCGGGAACTCGTTTTGCCTATTTATCGACTCCCATTACATTAGATTTAACGACTACAAATTACGAATGGAATTTTGATGTACAACTCACTTTCACAAGTCCAGATCCACCAAATAACACCAACAAAGCAAAGGTATTTTTACTTTCTGACCAAAACGATTTATCAAATTCTTTGAATGGATATTTTATCGAAATTCAAGATGTGGTTACGCTGCAAAGAAAAACAGGAACTACCGAAACGATTATTCCACTTCAAAATGGAACAACGACACCTATTTCTAGCCCAGTCAATGTTTCCGTTCGTGTGATTTATATTACTGACACAGGTTCTGGAGGTTCTTGGTTAGTTTTTGTAAATGGCATTTTGCAGGGAGAAGCCACCGAAACGGCTACTTTTGCAGCAAATCACTTTGGTGTTTTGTATAATTATTCTGCCAATACAAGAAGAGATAATTTCATTTTTGATAACGTAACTATCGCTCCTTATATAGATAATACACCTCCGACTGTAACAGGCGTTTTTGGTGCTGCGCCAAATCAAATCCAAGTTACTTTTGATGAACCTTTGAATACAACTTCACTTCAAAATACAGATTTTACGGTTGCAGGTTTTGGCAATCCAACACAAATAACAACCGAACCCAACCAAGCACAAAACTTTAGACTTACTTTTGTAAATAATTTTGTTGTCGGAACTTCTTACTCCTTGAATGTTCAAACTGTCGAAGACCGTTTTTCAAATGTAATCGTTCCTTCTTCTACACCTTTTGTTTTTGCTGATAATGCTGCTCCTTTAGGACAAACACTGACCGTACTTAGTCCGACGACTTTACAATTAGATTTTACAGAAGAAGTAACCATAGCAACAGTTCAAAATAGTGCAAATTATGCTCTTGCAGGAAATACGGTTTTGTCTGCTGTGCGTGATAATACAGATTTAAAGCGTGTTTATCTTACTTTTTTAGATGAATTTGATGATAATACGATTTCTTCTTTAGACATTTCGAATATTGCAGACCTAGCAGGAAACGTAATGCCAGTTACTCAAACGCTAACTTTCAATTACGACACCGACCGTCCAGATGTTTGTTTCTTAGGTTGTGTACAAGCTCTTTCTGCAAATCAATTACGAGTAATTTTTGATGAACCAATAGACCCAATTTCGGCTGGAATTTTAGGGAATTATGAAGTTTTGGGAACGATTGGAAATCCTACAAGTATAGTTTTAGAAACTTCAAGTACAGTTTTAATTAATTTTGCTGCTTCGTTTATTCCTCAACAAATCTATGAACTTCGCATCCGAAATGTAAAAGATTTACAAAATAATGGAATGACAACCCGTACAAGAGATTTTTCTTTTGACCCTCTTGCGCCTTCGGTTGTTTCTGCCCTTTTATTGCCTAATAATCAAATTGAACTTACTTTTTCAGAAATGGTAGAGAGTTCATCAAGCCAAAATACAGCAAATTATTCTCTCAATAATGGAATTGGAAATCCTACTTCTGCCATTTTATTACCTTTTGATACAAAGCGAGTAAGATTAACTTTTGGAAGTTCTTTAAATGATATTTCAAACCTTACTTTATCTGTTCAAAATGTTAGAGATTTACAAGGAAATACTTCGGCTCTCCAAACCTTTAATTTTAATACTCTAGCTCCTTCTATTTCTAAAATAAATGTTCTTTCAAAAACAGAAATTCAAGTCATTTTTTCAGAAAATATACAAACAGCAACAGCACAAAATACAGCAAATTATACCGTAAACAATGCAATTGGAAATCCAACAAGTGCCGTTTTGAGTGGTGGAAATACTGTTACTTTGACTTTTGGAAACAATCTAAATGAAAATACGAACTACACACTTTCTGTCCAAAATGTTCAAGATTTGGCTACAAATGCAATCGTTTCAGCAACTCAAAATTTTACGTATCGTCCAAGAATTACAACTGTTTTAGTTCTTTCGCCTACCGTTGTAGAAGTTACTTTTGATTACGAACCAACGGCTGCCGATGCTCAAAATGTAGCAAAATATTCTGTCAATAATTCGATTGGCAATCCTGTTTCAGCTCAAGGTGTAAGTGGAGAACCTACAAAAGTGCGTTTATCTTTTTCTTCTGTTTTCGTTCCAAATACTGATTATACACTTACAGCAGGATTTTTTAATCTACAAAATGAAGAAATTGCGCCAGTTTCTGAACACATTTTTCGTAGAGATACACAGCCACCAAGCGTTTTGAGTGTTGTCGTTTTGGATAATAATGAAATTGAATTGACTTTCTCAGAAGCAATTACAGAACTGACAGCAGAAGCATTAAATCATTACAACCTTACAGGCTTTGGACAGCCGATTGATGCAAACCTAACTTCTCCTACAAAAGTTGAACTAGAATTTAATTCTGATTTTCAGCCTTCTACAACTTATTCTTTAACTGTAAACTCTATTCAAGATTTGTTGGGAAATACACTTACTTCTCAAACGGTTTCATTTTCTTTACCTACTCCTCCTGCTCCAAATTCATTAGTAATTACAGAATTGATGATTGATGAAGACCCACAAGTCGGACTTCCTGCTTATGAGTTTATTGAAATTTATAACTCTTCGAATACTACACAGCAATTACAGGGAACAAAACTATACGACGGAACAGGTTTTTCCAATTTTGCAACACTTGGAAGTTATAGTTTACCAGCAGGAGAATATTTGATTTTGTGTGGAAATTCGGCTTTTGATAGTCTTTCACAGTTTGGAAATACGCTTGCCGTTACGTCTTTTCCTTCGCTTTCAAATACTGGCGAAACGCTGCGTTTAGTAGGTGCTGATGATGTAGAAATTACAAAACTTACTTATTCGTCTTCGTGGTATCAAGACCCACAAAAAGACGACGGAGGTTATACATTAGAAAGAGTTGATATAAATTCGGATTGTGAAAGTCCTGCAAATTGGAAGGCTTCAAATGCCCCACGAGGAGGAAGCCCAGCAGCCGAAAATTCAGTTATCGGAACAGTAAATGACACCATTCCACCAAGTATTACAACAATTTTATTAGGAAGAAACGGAAATACAGATAGTTTAGAAGTCAATTTTTCTGAATCTTTAGATAGTTTAGACTTAGTAAATACGTCTTTTTATTCTGTTGATAATGGGCTTTCTATTTTAAGAATTGTTTATCAAAATGATACAAAAGTAATTCTGTTTTTCTCTTCTGCCATTCAATCAACGGCAATTTATACTTTGACAGTTCAAGGTTTGGAAGACTGTGCAGGAAATAATATCACTACTGGAAGAAATACAGCCACTTTTGGAATTGGAAGGATGCCGAATCGTTTTGAGCTTTTGATAACCGAAATAATGGCTGATGAAGATCCACAAGTTGGACTACCAAAGGCCGAATATATTGAGATTTTTAATACCACAAGTTCACCTTTAAACTTAGGAACTGTAAAACTGTCTGATGCGACAAACACGATTGATTTACCTTCTTATCTTCTTGCACCAAATAAATATTTAGTTTTGACAGCTACTTCAAAAGTAGATAGTTTGACGACTGTTTCGGGTGGTATTCAGAATGTTTTGGGAGTTACTTCTTTTCCATCGCTGAATAATACAGGCGAAAAATTAGTTTTGAGAGATTCTACAAATGCAGAAATTCATAGCGTAGATTTTAAAACTTCTTGGTATGGGGACGCTGCAAAAGCAAACGGAGGTTATTCTTTAGAAATGATTGACCCAACTAATTTTTGTGGAGAAGAAAGCAACTGGATAGCTTCAAACGACCCACGAGGAGGAACTCCAGCAACTCAAAATTCTGTTTTTGCATCTAATCCTGATACTGAAAAACCTATTTTGTTGAGTGTCAGAATAATAAATAATACGGCAACTTCGACAGAACTTTTACTTACTTTTTCGGAAAAATTAGATGCTGCTTCTGCTCGTAACGCTTCAAATTACTCAGTCACAGGAATTGGAATTGCTACCATTTCGCATTCAGATAGTTTATCTACAAATAAAGAAGTTAGATTATTTACTTCTACTCCTCTTAATCCTGCAAATAGTTATTCTTTGACTGTTCAGAATGTAAAAGATTGTGCAGGAAACATAATTATTTCAACTACAAAAACTATCGGAATTGGAAGAATGCCTATTTATGGAGAACTTTTAATTACTGAAATAATGGCAGATGAAGACCCTCAAGTAGGTTTGCCAGATGCTGAATATTTAGAAATTTATAACAAGACAAATGACTTTCTGAATTTGGGAACAGTTAGGCTTTTTGATGCTACAAATAGCGTTCGTTTGCCAGAAGTTGCGATTGCTCCAAATAGTTATTTGACTTTAACGACGACTTCAAAAGTAGATTCTTTTTTAGTTCAAAATATAGAAGTTTTGGGCGTTCCTTCAATGGTAAGTTTGAATAATGGAGGAGAACTTTTACAACTTCGAAATACAGACGGAATACTTTTACACGAAGTAAATTATTCAACTTCTTGGTACAGAGATTCTAATAAATCAAATGGAGGTTATTCGCTTGAAATGATTGATACTGATAATTTGTGTGGAGAAGCCCAAAATTGGAAAGGTAGTGACGACCCAAGAGGAGGAACGCCAAGCCAAGAAAACTCTGTTGCTGCACCAAATCCAGATAACGAAAACCCTACAATTACGAATGTTTCTTTAATCGGAATAAATAGAATTTCAGTTCTTTATTCTGAAAAAATGGATAGCGCATCTATTGTAAACCCTTCAAATTATACGCTACAAAATGCAAGTATTGAAAACATAATTTGGCAAGAAAATAACCAACTAGAAATTGAATTTTTACCAAATTTAGAACCAAATCAAGTCATAATTTTATCGATAAGCAATATAGAAGATTGTGCAGGAAATACGCTTTCAGAAAGTCAAGTTTTTGAGTTAGGAATTGGTGCAATGCCTTTGCGTTTTGAAGTTTTGATAACAGAAATAATGTCAGACCCAGACCCAGCCGTTGGACTTCCAAATCGTGAATACATTGAGGTTTTTAATAATTCGGATAAGCGTTTGGATTTATCAAAAATGACTTTGACAGATGCTACAAATACAATTTCTTTGCCTTCAAAAATATTACAACCCAATGAATATTTGACTTTAACGAGTACAACAGCAGCAACAGAATTTAGAAATCAAGGAATTTCTGTTTTGGGTGTAACGAGCTTTCCAAGTTTAGGAAATGAAGGCGAGCCGTTGATTTTGAAAAACACAAATGGGCAGTTAGTTTTTGAAATAAATTATGAAAATAATTGGCACGAGGATAATCAAAAAGCAGATGGTGGGTATTCCTTAGAAATGGTTGATACAAATAATCCGTGTGCAGAAGCAAATAATTGGACTTCTTCGGATGACCCACGAGGAGGAACACCAAGCGCACAAAATTCTGTTTTTGGAGTAAATCCAGATACGCAAAGTCCACAAGTTACCAATTTACAGGTTGTGAATAGTCAGACTTTGATTTTAGTTTTTGATGAAAAAGTAGATTCACTTTCGGCTGTTACGGTTTCAAATTATGTTATTTCGCCTTCTATTCAGATTGAAAGTATAGAATTTATCACTTCAAAATCCATTCAAATCAATCTACAAAATGCACTTCAAACGGCTACTTTGTATGAAATTTTGGTAAATGGAATTACGGATTGTTCTGGAAATGCAGTTTCAAATCTTCGTTTACCGTTTGGACAAGGCACAAATCCACAATTTGGAGAACTTTTGATTACTGAAATAATGGCTGACCCTGCGCCAGTTGTTGGTCTTCCAGAAAGTGAGTTTTTAGAACTGACCAATAATACAGACCAAATTTTGAGTATAAATGGCGTTACTTTGACTGATGCAACAGGAACTTCTGCGCTTCCTATTTTTCAATTATTGCCAAATGAAAGAATTATTTTGTGTCCGACAAGTTCGGTAACAGCTTTTGCAAGATTTGGAAAAACGATTGGAATGAGCAGTTTTAGAACGCTAGATAATGGTGGCGAACCTTTGATTTTGAGAAATAATGAAGGAAAATTACTTTTTGAAATTACTTACGATGATGCGTGGCATTCGGATAATGACAAAAAAGACGGAGGTTATTCGTTAGAAATGATTGATATGTCTAGTTTTTGTTTGGAACGTGAAAATTGGACTTCTTCAACTTCGAATTTGGGAGGAACGCCAGCGCAAGTTAATTCTGTAAATGGAACAAGTGGCGATAATGTTGCGCCAAAAATAATCAGAGCAGAAGCCGTAAATGAAACAACGATACGCATTGTTTTTGATGAAAAATTGGATAGTTTACAAGCCGTTCAGTCAAGAATTTTGATTCAAAATAGCAACATTACCATCACAGATAAAAACCTAGATGCAACTCGTAAAATCTTGACACTTACGCTTTCAAGTCCTTTAGAACTCAAAACGGTTTATACCTTAGAAGTAGAAGCGATTACAGACTGTGCAGGAAATTTAATTGCTCAAAACACAACAGCACAAGTTATTTTGCCTGAAGCTGCCGAAATTGGAGATATTATTTTGAATGAAATTTTGTTTAATCCACCTACTGACGGAACGGATTTTGTCGAACTTTTCAATAATTCGGATAAGTACATCAACCTACAAAATTTCAGTTTAGCCAATCTAAATACTGACGGAACAATCCGAACGCAAGAAACCATTTCAGAAGAAGTTTTGATTTTAAAACCGTTTGAATACATTGCTATTTCTACTTCAAACGAACAGCTTTTGATTCAATATCCAAATGGAAACGAAGAAGGATTTTTTGAGGCAAAATTACCAACTTATTCCGATACAGAAGGAACAGTAATTTTATTTGATAATCAGAATACCGAGCTAGACCGTTTTGCTTACGATGAAGATTTTCATTTAGGACTTTTGAAAGATGATGAAGGCGTTTCTTTGGAACGAATCAGCACAGACGCACCAACACAAGACGCAAATAATTGGCATTCGGCAGCGCAAAGTGTAGGTTTTGGAACACCTGCCTACAAAAACTCACAAAGCAAATCGAACTCTACACCAAGTTCTGATGAATGTTTGAGAGCAGAACCACAAGTTTTTTCGCCAGACAACGACGGTTTTGAAGATTTCACACAAATCTATTTAGACTGTGCCGACATAGGCGACCTTATCACTATCAAAATTTATGATACGCAAGGAAGGAAAGTTCGTGATTTGGTTCAAAACCAGTCGGTAGCCTTAGAAAACACCTTTATTCGTTGGGACGGAACAGCCGACGACGGTAGAAAAGTACGTATCGGACATTATATTTTGTTAGTAGAAAAGTATAATCTCAATGGCGATGTGCAGTATTTGAAGATGCGTGTGGTGGTGGCTAGTAGGTTTTAAAGTATAACAGGCTTCCTAGTCTGTTGAATTAGAAAATACCTATACATCAGACTAGGAAGTCTAACATACCAAATTGTATAACAGACTTCCTAGTCTATTGAATTAAAAAAACTATACGTCAGACTGGGAAGTCTAACATACTAAATTGTATAACAGGCTTCCTAGTCTATTGAATTAAAAAAACTATACGTCAGACTGGGAAGTCTGACATACTAAATTGTATAACAGACTTCCTAGTCTATTGAATTAAAAAAACTATACGTCAGACTGGGAAGTCTAACATACTAAATTGTATAACAGACTTCCTAGTCTGTTGAATTAAAAAAACTATACATCAGACTAGGAAGTCTAACATACCAAATTGTATAATAGACTTCCTAGTCTATTGAATTAAAAAAACTATACGTCAGACTGGGAAGTCTAACATACTAAATTGTATAACAGGCTTCCTAGTCTATTGAATTAAAAAACTATACGTCAGACTGGGAAGTCTGACATACTAAATTACATTCATGATAAAAGAATTTTATAGACGCAATTTGCCTCATTGGACACCACTAAGAGCAACTTTTTTTGTTACCTACTGTTTGGCTGATGCAATTCCACAAGCTATGTTAGAAAAAATGGCTGAAGAATTTATAATGCAAGTAAATCAATTAAAAAAAGAGCCAAATTTTACCCCTTCTATGCTTAGTGATTTGCATAAAAAGCAATTTGCAAAATATGATGAATGTTTGAATAAAGGATATGGAGAGCAGTATTTGAAAAAACCTGAAATAGCAGAAATTGTAAAAAATTCACTACATTATTTTGATGATAGTAGATTAGAACTTATTAGCTACTGCATTATGTCAAATCACGTTCATGTGATGTTTAGATTATTTGAAAAAGATAAATTAGATAAACCTATCACTTTGTCAAAAATAATGCACTCTATAAAAAGCTTTAGTGGTAGTGAAATCAATTATAAACTAAAACGAACAGGTACGTTATGGCAAGCAGAAAGCTACGACCATTGGGTTAGACATAAAAATTCTTGGAATAGAATAGTTGATTATATACTAGACAATCCTGTAAAAGCAGGATTAGTAGAAGACAGAAAAGATTGGAAGTGGAGTTACATAAAGGAAGACTACAATGAATTTATGTGATATTATTCTGTATAACAGACTTCCTAGTCTGTTGAACTAATGAAATTCCTATTCGTCAGACTAGGAAGTCTGACATACATTAAATTGATTATTCTTTTTCAATTTTAGGAAGTCCGTGTTTAGCGATTATTTCTTTTACTTTTGCTAATTTTTCAGGGAACATATTTATATTTTTGTACTGTTCTAATCGTTTTCTAAAAACGATTTTTGAACCTTCTTTTTTCATATTTTTTGATTTTAAAGTTCTTTCAATAATTCTTCAAAAGGCTCATCGTCATCTAAAACGCCATGCAAAGCCAAAACATTTTCAGTTTTGTAATTTTGAGATTGAATAAGTGAAGAAAGATTTATCTTATCTTTTAAAGGTTTTGCATAACGTAAAATGACACTTTCTTTTACGATTTTATTCAATAAATCTTCAAAATAAGCTAATATTTTATCTTATCCAATAAAGCTGTAATTCTACTTTTTCACTGTTCTATCAACATATTAGTATTATTTGGTTTGGAATATATTTGTAGCTAATTTAATGAAAAATTATGAATTTAATGAAAATACGCTGCTTTTAGAAAAACACAATCTCAATGGTGATGTGCAGTATTTGAAGATGAGAGTTGTGGTGGCTAGTAGGTTTTAAATATTTTCATAACATTCAAAATAAACATAAATATGGATATTTCTTTGCCAAAAAATGGATCGTCTAAAAACGAAATATATTCTATTAATTCAGATATTGTAATAATTGGGGCAAATGGCTCTGGAAAAAGTCGCTTTGGTAATTGTATTGAACAAATAAACAAAAATGTTTATAGGATAGCAGCTAGAAAACATTTAGATGTTCCTTCAAGTAGCATATTAAGTTCATTTGATGGAGGTGAGAAAGTTTTAAAACAAAGACTGCAACAAGGAGGGGTTTCTTCTATGCAAAATGCTTCTGAAATGGTTATCCAATTATTATTTGCAGAACAATCTAGTCACAATCAATTGTATGTTGATGCTAGTCGGAGTAGTAACAATAAAGTAGAAATTACAGAGTCTAATATAGATATGTTAGAAGACATTTGGAAACAACTAATACCAAATAGAAAAATATCGTTAAAGGATTTAAAAGTCAAAGTTGAAACTAACACAGGTATAGCATATAACATAAATGAAATGAGTGATGGAGAAAAAGTAATGCTCTATTTGATTGGTCAATGTTTACTTGTTCCTGATAATTCTATTTTAATAATTGATGAGCCAGAAATTCACATAAATAAATCCATACTTGCTTATTTATGGAATCAAATAGAAGCTAAAAAACCTAATTGTTTATTTATATATATAACTCATGATTTAGATTTCGCTCTTTCTAGAAATAACTCTCAAAAAATATGGGTCAAAAGTTACAATAAGAATTCAACAAATAATATTCAAATATGGGATTGGGAGTTTTTAAATCAAACTGATAATATCCCAGAGGAATTAACTCTAAAATTATTAGGAAATCGTAAGCCTATTTTATTCGTAGAAGGAGTTAAAAATAAAAGTTTAGATCTTAAAATTTATGAAGCTATATACACAGATTATACTGTCATTGCTAGAGATGGTTGTGATAAAGTAATAGAAGCAACAAAAACTTTTAAGGACAACCCATCACTACATTTTAACAAAGTATTTGGAATAGTAGATAGAGATTATCGTTCTGACGATGAAGTGGAAAGCTTAAAAAACAATGGAATATATACTCTTGATTTAGCAGAAATAGAAAATCTTTTTTGTATCATCGAACTAATTGAAATAATTGCAGATAATCAAGGAAAAGATAAAAATGAAGTCTTAGAACAAATTACAGATTTCGTAATTAAAAAGTTAGAAGGTAACTTAGAAGAACAAGTATCAAAGCGTACTGCATCAGAAATTGGTTATCGTTTAAATACCTTGTCAAACCAAAAAATTCAAGGTAAGGAAAATATGAAGAATGAATTTGATAAAGTTACAAGAAACCTTTCAAATGAATTAGATGAAATCTATAAAAAAAACCAAACATTATATAGTAATATTATAGAAAACAGGGATTATACAAAAGCATTAAAATTTTATGGTTCTTTATGAATTCGGTTGCAAATACACTTTATCACTAAAAATAAATCGTATCATTTTCTTGAAATTATGAGTGTATCTAAATCCTCTAGCTACTCTTTTAATTACCTGTATAGTTGAATTAATTCCCTCTAAAATACCATTTGTTAGTTTAGAAGAAAAGTAATTTATAATACCTTCAAAATGACGATATATTGTCTTTGTGAATGGATTTTTGGGTTTTATTTCTTCTGCAAAATCAGCCATAAACAGTAATTGTGCTTTGGCTTCTTCTATTGATTTGTTCTCGTAAAAACTTTCAAGTTTTTCCATACTAAGTACTAGACTATCATAAATTGGTGTTTTCTTTAACTTTTCTAAGTGTTTGTATAATAACTTAATTACATGCCATTTATCAAAAGTAAGAGCTGCATTTGGAAAATATTCATTGGCTGCACTAATGAAAGCAGGAGACATATCAATAGAAATCTCCTTTACTGTATTAGGATTAGGATGGTGTAGAGCTAATTGCTCAAAAGTAGCCCCTGATTTCCCATCTTCTATTGCAATTATTTTTGAAGTTTCCATATCTATAAAAGAAGTGATATAATCATGTCCTTTTTTAGTAGAAGTTTCATCTGCTCCTATTTTTCTAACTGCTCCTAGAGGTGGATTTTCATTTAAGTCTTGCGTATAATAGTGATAAATGTGTTCCACTCGCTGTGTATAAATACCTAGTTGTTTAGCTACTTTTTGAAAACAATGATATATTTTTAGTAAATCCATTACTTTTTGCTCATAAAGTAGAGTAAAACGAGAAAACTCTCTAGAAAAATCTACTTTAAGTTGAGAAGTTTCTTTAGTAATTTTGTTTTGATAAATAGGTAGTTTACAATGAATAAAACAGCGATATTCAAAAATATTTAAATGCTCCCACTCTCTATCTTTATAGCTATGAATACGCCAGTCTTCAAAAGCAGAAGGACGGTAAGTAGAACAAACTTCAACATAAACATGAACCTTTTTGGCTAATTCATCTTTATCAATTTGACGAATATGAAAAGGAGCGACAATATGTAATAATTCATCAAAAACAATTACACTATCCATAAAAATGATATTTGTAATAAAGAGAAAATAAATGCTAATTTAAACATTTGCAACTAAAATCATAAAGAACCAATTTTATAATAACAAAGGAATATCAAAAGAAATAGATAAGTTTTTTTCGTTGAAAAATGATTATACCAATTTAATTATAAGGCTTTTGCAAGGGAATAAAAAGCAAGAAATAACTAATGCTTTAGAAAAATACTTACCAAAACTTCCATAACTTATATTTCTCAACTATTGTCAGAGTTATTTCGGATTACCGAAAACTACTTACAAAGTTTTTTAGTGAAAAATTACGCTTTCTACCCAAAAAGCCCACCATCATCTTTAGGAAAATGCTTAGTTCTTTGGGGATTTTCTGTATAAACAACTCCTCCTAGTTTATTGATAGTATCTTTTACTAGAGAAATGGATTGTTCCAATTCTGATTCTATTTGGTATGTAGTAAAACGTAGAATATTCCAGCCTAAGCTACTAATTTCATTATTTCGGATTTTGTCGTATTTGACATCATTTACTTTTGTGTGATACTGGTCGCCATCAAATTCTATTTTATAATATTCTTTGTTTGATTTACTATTTTGTGGTTCGTCTTCAAAAAGTTCTTTTCTCAAAACTCTTTTTATATTTTTTATTTCGGCATACCACTTTATAGTATATTTTTCTGCTCCAAATACTTTGGTTTGGTAAAAAGCCAAATACTTTACAATCGTAGTATCACGTATATTTTTGGGCGCAGATTTAACAGGAATCCTATACCAACCCTTTTCTTGAGCAATCAGAAAATCTTTTTTGTTGTTCATTAAGGCTACTAAAACATTATTTTCTAAATTTTTATGCATGTTTATTAAGTTTGATATATCAACTTCAAAATAACATTTTTTCTTTTAGGTTCAGTTGTGTTTCTTCTAAATAGTGTTGATTATTCGGATTTCATTTTCCATTCTTCTCGTGCTGTTTTTGAAACGGCTATCAGAGCTAGAAATAGAAAACTGAATCCGAATAATACTATAAAAGTTATTTTCACCCAATTTAAGTCATTATCAGTATCTGCATTTGTACTTACATTTACCTCAAAAAAAAGTATTTCACCAAAAATAAAACAACACAAACAAACTAAAGCTACAATCCAACTCATTACTTTAGGAAATTTCCATAAAAGACCAGCAACTCCAAGCAGTACAAAACCTAAAAAAGTAAGCCCTAGACCTTCACTAACTGAAATATGCCCTCCTGTTTGTGTAGAAAGAGAAATAACTCCTATTCCTATGCTTATAAAAGCAAATGAAAAAATTCTATGAATGCGTAAAAAATAAGGTTTCTGTTCTATTTGATTTTGATTATTTTCTTCAAATTTATCTAAAATCGTCTCATTATTTTGTGTCAATAAATTCGGTTCAGAAAAGCTAGAATGCTGACTAAAAGAAAGAAGAAAAACAGAGATAGTAAAAAAAAGAGTAAGGCTCACAATAGAATCTCCACTAAGTAAATTGTCTTTGAAAATCAAACAGAGAGAAAATATACCTGTAAAATAAACAGCATTTATTATCATTATCTTTCTATAAAAAAGACCTATCAAAATCATCATAAAAAAAGGAAGTAGAATAAAAAATGATAGTATTTCGTGTTGAGAAAAATTTGCATCTATAAAATACATATCTAAATTCTTGATTTGTTGCTTTACTGTAAAGTGAACAATATAAAATAACAAACACCCCACAGAGGCATAAAACCCCAAAACTAAATTTCTAAAAGTAGTTGATTTCATAATTTAATCATAATCTCTAAATAAACCCTAAACATACTATAAAATTAATAAAAAAGAGTTGATTTTCGTTCTTACCTCTCACTCTTAACTTTTAAGTGTATGTGCTTTTTTTATATAGCCGTTTTATGGATTAGTTTTAGCTTGCATTATAAGGTTTAAGTAAATGAGTAGAATTAAATATAACTAAAAATACCGTAACTTATTGGTAAATGATTTATATGATTTTTAAGATAAAATGAAGATAAATGCAATTTCAAATTTAATTTGTTATTCTATTATATAATTTTGCATTATCTTGTAATTATCATAGTAATCATAAAGATCACTCGCTAATCAGTCATTACTTATACTTAATTTTGTCCAAGTACTTATATTTATCAACAAATTAATGTAGATGAAAAAGTTTGTCAGAATAGTAAAATGAGTATTTAGTGCTGTTACTAGTGAACTGGGTTTGAGTAGAAAAGGCTGATGAGATATTCACAAAATTGGTCGGCAGGTGCTAATCAAATGGTAGAATACAAAGTAAAGGTAAGTTTCAACTGTAAATGGATAGAAAATCTAGCTAATTTGGGTAGGTTTAGTAACTTTAATAAAAGTAAATACGTGGAAGACAAGGGGTGCATAACAAATTGTCGCATAAACAGGGTTAAAACCCTGTTTATGCGACAATTTGTTATGCACCCAAGACAAGCTATGCAGAGCAACTTTTTGAAAAAATACTCCTATAATAGTGCATTTAATTTGGGTATTTTATTATCTTATTGTTCTACTACGAAATATTATCTTAATTTTGTGATTTATTAAGTTACCTTAATAGTAATATAGTATTCTATAAAGAAACTTATTGTTCCATATACATCTATTAATTAAGAAAAATGAATTTCAATTTTATCAAAGGATTAGTATTACTTACATTACTTATTCCTTCCTACTGCTTTGCTCAGAATGCAAAAGCCCCTAAAGATTCAAAAAAAGTAATGGCAAAAGCTATTATAGCTCATGATAAAGGAGATTATACAAAAGCTGTTGAAATATACGAATCTATAAATCCAAGTGATACCAATTATGTAACCGTTCTCTCAGAGAAAGCTCTCTCACTGATGTACGACAAGAAGTATGAGGAAGCGATTGAAGCTGTTGAACAAGCCATGCTTTTAGATGATGGAGATAATCAAAATTATTTAGAAAATATACTTGCAAGTTGTTATGATGAACTAGACCAGTACGACAAAGCAATCGAACTCTACCAAGGAATCATAGAGCGAAATCCTTTTTCAACAAGTACTTTCTATAATATAGCTGTTACCTATTCAAAGAAAGGAAAAACAAATGAAGCGATTGATGCATGTGAAAAAGCTGTTCGTTTGTCGCCTACTTATGCCTCTGCTCACGGTCTTTTGGGTAATCTAGCCATTATGCAAGGCTATGAAACTCGTGCAATTATGGCATATACTACGGCTCTTTTGGTCAGTCAGATTGGTAGTGAAAAAGCACAAGGATATTTAGCTGTATTGGAAAGTATCTCTAATGGAACTTCTGTGGTAAATGAAGGAGAAGAACTTCAACCTGTATTAGATAACACATTATTTTCTGAATTGGATGCCATCATAGAATCAAAAATTGCATTAGATAGAAAGTATAAAGCAAAAGTCAAAATAAATGGAGCTATCTTAAAACAATGGCAAGTAATTTTTGAAAAATTTAATTATCAACCTAATACGGATGATTTTTATATGAATTATTATGGAAAGTTATTCCAAAAATTTATAGCTGCTGACCAATTAGTTATTCTATCTTACTTTGGTGCAGCTACTGCAAACGTGCCTAAAGCAGTAAAATATATAACTAAAAAGAAAAAGAAGAGAGATGAGTTTATAACCAATGCAGCAACACTTTTGGTATCCGAACGCCTAGACCAAATATCTTTTCCAGAATCTGAATATTCAGAAGACAAAGGAAAAGAATATACTGTTTGGTATGACGGTGGTGTTGTCGTGGTAGTAGGAAATGCAAAAAATGGTAATTCAGATTTTCCTTATGGAATGTGGCGTTATTATTATGAGAATGGACAAGTTAGGTCTATTGGTATGTTTGATAAAAACAATAAACGTGAAGGAAATTGGAAGTTTTATCGTAAAAATGGAAAACTAGCCAGCATTCAGTATTTTAAAGATGGAGTGGTCGATGGAAAAGTAGTTTTTTATTATCAAGATGGAGAGCAGCCATCAGAAGAAAGAATGTATAAGAAAGATGTCTTAAATGGCTTGCTCAAAAGTTATTATGCTTGTGGACAACTTAGTTACGAAGTCAGTTTTAAGGATGAAAAAAAAGAAGGAGTAGCTAAAAGTTATTATCCTTCAGGAGAATTAAAACAAACTGAAAACTTCGAAAATGGCGACCTAGAAGGAGAAACAATTTCTTATTTTCTTACTGGAGCTAAAAGTTATATCACAAACTTTAAAGCAGGAGAAAGAGATGGAAAGTTTTTGAGCTATTTTGATAATGGAAAGCTAGAAGAAGAGAGTAATTTCAAAGAAGGCAAGCCAGAAGGCAATTCGACTAGCTATTTTATTAATGGACAAGTAAAACAAACACGTACTTTTAAGGACGGAGAGCCTACAGGTATTTGGCAAAGCTACGACCGTCAAGGAGTACAAACTGAAAAGACTGAGTACATCACAGAAGGAAAAAATCAACTTTTCAAACAAACTAATTATGAAGACGGCAAGCCTCAAGCTATTTTTATTCTTACAAAAAGCAAAGGAAGTGAAAGCTATGATACAGCACTAAGTTTAGAGTTTTTTGATGAAAAAGGAAATAGCATAGCTACTTACAAAGACTTAGATTCGAAAAAAGAACAAAAAGTGAAGTACTATTATATAGATGGTAATTTATTTAGAGAAGGAGCTTTCAAAGAAGGTAAAGTAAATGGAGACTGGGTAGAATATCATCATACAGGAGCAAAAAGTGTAGAGTATTCTTACAAAAATGGAATGGATGTAGGCACAAAAACAGTCTATAACTTGTTGGGTCAAAAGATAAAAGAGTATTCTTATAAAGACGATGAAATAGACGGACTTTATAATGAGTTTTATAAAAATGGACAAGTTTCTCAAACAGGCTGGTACATAAATGGAGAGCTTGAAGGAGAATGGGTTGATTATTCACCAACAGGAAAAAAAGAATCTAGTATTTTCTATTTTGGAGGAACACCTTTTGGATATAAAAATAATTATGCCCCAGATGGAGAATTAGACTACCTTACTTATACTTATGGAGGTGTTAATAAATTTGTTACTTCTTATGATAATGAAGGAAAACAAATATTTCACAAACCTTTAAATGTGAGTAAAAAAGATACATTTTTATTGAAATATCCTAACCAACAAATTAGATTACAAACATTCAACGAATGTGGAGAATCTGTTGGCAAACAAACATTTTTCTATGGAAATGGACAAGAAGAAATCATAATTCCATTTAAAGGAGGGGAAAGAGATGGAAAAGCAATTGGATATTATCCTGATGGAAAACTTCGTGTAGAGGGAACTTATGAATATGGAGAACAGCACGGAGAATGGAAATGGTATTTCCCAAATGGAAAACTTAGTTTTGTTGGTACATACGTCAGAGGGAAAAAAGATGGATTGTTCATAAATTATTTTCCTAATGGCAAAAAAGAAACAGAACAATACTATAAAGCCTATTCTGATTACCAAGACAATGAAGCCTACAAATTACGTTGGTACAATTATGCAGGAGAGCTACTTTATGAACGCAATTACAACAAACATGATGAGATTATTTCTTTTGAATCAGAAGGAACTCCTCTTACATCTGTAAAAGTAAAAAGTGGCGAAAATATAGAATTGGAAGCTAACTTTAAAAATGGAAAGCCTTCTGTCAGAGAAACCTATAAATCAGGTGTTCTTAATGGAAAACGTACACATTATTACCAAAATGGACAAGCTTTTTGGGAAGTAGAATTCGAAAATGGAATCAATTCAGGCGAATGGAAACAATATTATCCAGACGGAAACACAATGGAAGAAAAACAATATAAGTTTGGAAGATTAGAAGGTTCTCTGAAACGATACCATCCAAATGGTAAATTAGCTGAAGAATATACGTATGTTAATGATGAGAAACATGGGGAAGCCAAAATCTATGATAAAGATGGAAAACTTATCCGTACAGAAATATATAGAGGCGACCAATTAATGGAAGTAAAATAATCAGCCTTTCATAATTGATTTACTTAAAATCCATCTTTTTACTTTTGTGAAAAGATGGATTTTATTTGGTATATACATTAAAATTTAAAACATGCACACCCACAAAATATCCAATCAAAAACACATTCATTTTCTAAAAGAAGAACGTAAAGACCCAATTACTGGAGATTTGATTGTAGAAGGAGATGAAGTAGTTTTTTGTAAAACTTGTAAATCTGCTTTTTTGAAGTTTGGAAATGTATAAACAGTTTTATTTATCTCTATTCTTTAATTTTAGTAGAATTGATTAACTTGTAAAAACAACAAAAACGTAAATCAAAAAATCATGCAACCACAAGTAAATTATCCATTAAATGAAAAACTAACATTAGAAGAATATCTAAAATTAGAACAAGAAAACCATCAAAAATATGAATATCACGATGGCTATGTCTATGCTATGGCAGGAGGAACAGATAATCATAATACAATTACAATGAATATTTCGGCTAGAATTCATTTAGCATTACTAGATAAGTCTTGCCAAATAAAAAATAATGACACAAAATTATGGCTAGAAAACAAGAATACTTATGTTTATCCTGATGCAATGGTTTTTTGTGGAAAGCCAGAAGAATCTGAAAACCTAAAAGATGCTTTTAAAAACCCTGTTGTCATTATAGAAGTTTTATCAAAATCTACAGAAGGCTATGACAGAGGTGATAAATTTCGTGCTTATACACAAATCCCTTCTCTTCGTCATTATGTTTTGATAGAACAAGACAAAATACAAATCGATATTTATTCTAGGAAAAGTCATACATCACTTTGGGATATTCGTTTTTTATCTAGCTTAGAAAATATACTTGAGTTAGAACTTTCTAAAACCGAAACGCTTACTATTCCACTTAGCAGAATTTATGATAGAATAGAATATGATAAATAAATCATTGCAAAAAAAATAATGCACATCCATAAAATATCTAATCAAAAACATATTTGTATGAAAAAGTGTCTTTTATTAATTCTGCTTATTTTTTTGATTTCATCATTCAAAAATCCTTTACTGCCTCGTTATACTTTGGCAGATTTTAATTTAAAAGGAAAAGTGCAACTCTTAACTTCTACTTCATATGACATAAATCCTCATACTCAAGAAAAAACTCATTCTAGTACTATTGACAAAAATAATGTAAAAACAGATGAAAATTATAAAATAACATCAGAAACGTATCGTAAAATCATTTATTATTAAAATTAGATTTATCTAGTTTTTTTCAGGGCAAACGCACGAAAATAAAATGTGTAATTTTATACTCTTTTTGACCTATTTTTTTAGTTTTAAAATTCAAGCGAGGACGCTTGAATTAGACAAAAACTGATTTAAGCGTCCTCGCTTGAACCAATTCTTAAAAAATAAAATTTCGTGCGTTTGCCCTAAGTTTTTTCATTCTTTGATAATTATTCATGTAAATTTTACTTCTTTTGAATTATCCTAAATTAATTTCTCGTTTTTCAAAGCTCTCTAATTCAAAAAAAGAAGCTATATTTTGAGTAATGTTTCCCAAATCAAATTGGACACTCTTTTCATACTTTCTTCATTCAAATGTTTACTCAAATCACTTGGTTTGTGATAATGCTGAAAAATAGGAGCTTGATTTATAATTTCTGATAACCTAAAAAAACTCTCTCCATTTTCTTGTGCTTCGTAATACTGATAAGAAATCTCTATATCTTTTTGGGAAATACACGTAATTGTAAACGCATCTTGAAGTTTTGCATGTCTGAAACTCACATGGTCAGCCGAATTTGTAACAATTTTATCAAAACGCTTTGTAAAAACACCTTTTTCTTTTGCTGTTTTTTCTAGTGTTTGTAGCAGTTTCCCAGCCTCAAAATTCTCTTCCAAATTCCAAAGTGCAAGTTTATCTCCCTGTCCCAACATTTCAAGATTTATAAGTCCGATTAGTTTTTCTTTTCGTATTTCTTGTCTTCCAAATTCCATTATGTAAGCTCTTGAACCTAGAAGATTTTTCTCTTCTTCATCAAAAATAAAAACAGTTATATCAGAAGCTAGGTTCTCTAAAAAAGAAGGGTTTAGTTTTACTTCTTCCTTTATTCTAATCAAAATATCCAAACAAACAGCTATTGAAGTAGCATTATCATTTGCACCACCAGAATTAGGAACAACATCAAAATGCGAGCTTATTCCGATAAAAGGTTTATTTGTTTCTGTATTGTGGGTTATTCTGATAATTATATTTTTGCCTGTTTTATAGTGATGAATTTGATACTTTATTTGGTGTTTTTCCAAAAAATGGATGATAAAATCAAAACGTTCTTCATCAGTTTTATTTTCTAGGTTTTGAACAATTTTTAGGAGGTTCATTTTTTATTTGATTTTGATTATTGTCCACAGCAGAATCTATAGAATACTCTGACAGAAGGTTTAAATTATTAATTCTAACTCATCTCTATATGCCTATTAATTGCATTTCTTTAAAATAATAGGTTCTTTGACAATTTTTGCACCTACTCGTTTTCGTCTATCATTTGATATTTTGAGAATTGTAGGGAAAAGACACGTCTTTTCCTACCCAGTAGTCAATTTTACTTATTTTTAGTTTTATATAGACGGTCTGCCCTACGAGGCTGACCTATTTATTTGAAAATGTCTAGTAGTATACGTTTTTCCTTTGATACTTTGCTCTTTTTGATATTCTCTAAAGGTATCTTTTCGTCTTTGCAGTTCAGCCAACTCTTCCTCTATAATTTCTTTAAAATCATCTGCAACTAATCCTTGTTTTTTCAAAATTGCTTCCTTAAATACTATTTCTCCCATTTGTGTTATTGCTCCTGCGCCCAATTCTCTATTATTTGGACAACCAATTTTTCTAACAACAATAAAATCTAATGGCAACTCTAAAAATTTGGCTACCTCACTAGCTACTACTAAACCTCCTCTTACAACACCAATAATAATAGTGTCACTATTTTTTTGATAGTCGATGAGTTTGTGAGCTAATTTTTGACTTGCATCTGTTCTGTCTTGAAAGTTTGGCATTTTTGTTTAGGTTTTTGTAGTTAGAAAAATAAGTTGATTTATATGCTATCGAAAATCTCAACTAAACTGAAACTCCTTCTCTTTTAATCTCCAAAATTTCATTACAAACCCTTTCAATCATTTCTTTAGAAATATCCAAGTGTGTAACAATTCTTAGCCATTCTTTTCCAAAATTAGAAACTAGAACACCTTTTTTAGCTAATTCATTTTTGAATTTTTCGGACGAATAATTTGATTCAATTCGAAACAACACAATATTTGTTCCTTCAAAAATAACTTCTTCTACTAGCTTATTTTGCTTTAAAGGTTCAGTAATTTTTCCAGCATTCTGATTGTCTTCTTTTAATTTTTCTATGTTGTTGTCAAGGGCATAAACTCCTGCTGCTGCCAAAAAACCAGACTGACGCATTCCTCCTCCCAAAACTTTTCGTACTCGTTTTGCTTGATGAATAAGTTTTTTATTTGCCACCAAAACAGAACCCACAGGAGCACCCAATCCCTTCGAAAGACAAACCGAAATAGTATCAAAATACTGTCCTAATTCTTTGGCTGATTGATTACGATATACCAAAGCATTAAAAACTCTTGCTCCATCTAAGTGGAGTTTCAAACCATTTTTCTTACAAAGCTCTGAAATAGCTTTTATTTCGTCCATTTGGTATGAACTTCCTCCTGCTTTATTGACGGTATTTTCTAATGCAACAACTCTTGAACGAGGAAAATGAATATCATCAGGCAAAATAACCTCTTCAATCATTTTGGGAGTCAGAATTCCTTTTTCGCCTTGTAAAAGCCTAACTGAACAAAACGAATTATAAGCAATTCCCCCTCCTTCATACTGATAAATATGCGAACGAATATCACAAATAATATCATCTTGTGGTTGTGTTAGTATTTTTAAAGCTATCTGATTTGTCATTGTTCCTGAAGGACAAAAAAGAGCAGCTTCATGTCCAAATAAATCGGCTGTTTTTGCTTCTAATTCTTTCACGGTTGGGTCTTCGTCCCAAACATCATCGCCTACTTTTGCATTCATTATAGCTTCTTTCATAGCTTGAGAAGGAAGTGTAAAAGTATCGCTGCGAAGGTCTATATTTTTGTTATTCATGTTTCTTTTTGACTATTTAATTGATTTTTGTAGTAAAAAACAGCTTTTTTTCTACATACAACTTAATTTCACTTTTCAAACTTACTATATATTCCAAAATTTTTATATAATCTTTCTTTGTGAATTCATTTAATGGTTTGGCTAATTTAATTATATTCATCTGAAAATAAAGATAGTTCTAAGATGTTTTGAGTTTTGCTTTTTGAAACAGCTTTTGTGGCATCTTTTATTGTCAAAAGGTTTTCATGTTCTTCGTGGAAAAGAACCAAACCTTTTATATCTGTACTATGAATAATAATAGATGGGTAGGTTATTTTTTCTTCTTTTTCTATAATTGCGATATTTTTTTCAATACTAAATATTTCATACAAGAGTTTTTATTATTGTACTTAGTTTTGTTCATAAAAAAACGCCTCATTTAAAAAAGGCGTTTTACATTTTAGATTCAAAATTAAGAGTTAATCTACATTATCATGTAAAAAACGATTTCCTCCCAAAAGCTCATTATCTTCATCTACTTTATAACGAGAACTTGAAGACTCTGACGAATGAGGCATTTCTTTTAATTTTATATTTCTACGAAGATAAGCAGGAACATCTCTACGTTCTTGTAATTCTTCATCACTCAAATCTGAAAGACTTTTTGTAGGAACAGAAATTGGTTTTTGCTGTTCGACTCTTTTTTCTGCGACTTGATTTTGAGTAACTGTATTTTGATTTTGAGAAGAATAATTTCCATTGCTCTCCACAGAACTTGTATTTTGTTGATTGTGAGTGTTTTGAGAATTCTGATTCATAAAGCCATAACTACTTACAGCAGGCGTATTTTGTGGTGCTTGGTTAGTTATTTTTTTTTTTGAATCGTCTTCATTAAAATAATCATCTTCTAAACTAAAGATTATTTTTTCATTCTTTTTAGGTTCTGTATAAACAGGTTTTGTTTCTTCCACAGGTTGTTGCTTTTCAACTTGTGGTTCTACTCTGTTGTGTTGAGTTGTTTCTTGTTTTTCTTCAAAAAAATCTTTTTTCTCGTAGTCTTTTACTTCGATTCTATTTTTGATTCTTTTATTACTTGTAAGGTCATATACTTTGCGTTCTGGTCTTTCTGGTGGCAAATCTTCTGAATGCTCAAAACCAGTTGCAATAATAGTAACACTAATACTATCTCCAAGTGTTTCGTCGGTAGCTTGACCAAAGATAATCTCTGCATCATCTCCAGCTTGCTCTTGTACATAATCTGTAACTTCTTCAAGCTCATCCATTTGGAATTCTTCTTCATTTCCAATAACAATAGAAAGCAAGATATATTTTGCTCCAAAAATATTGGTATTATTAAGAAGAGGAGAAGAAATTGCTCCTTCGGCTGCACGTCTTGCTCTGTTTTCGCCTTCAGCAGTAGATGAACCCATAACGGCTGCTCCTGCACCTTGCATAACTGTACGAACATCTTCAAAATCGACGTTGATTGTACCAGAAACAGTAATAATTTCAGCAATAGATTTTGCTCCTTTTAAAAGGACATTATCTGCTTGACGAAAAGCCTCACGCATAGAAGCCTTTCCATAGACATCTCTCAAACGGTCGTTTAAGATTACCAAAACTGTATCACAATGCTCACGAAGTGCATTTACACCTTCTTGCGCTCGTACTCTTTTAGGTCTTCCTTCAAAACTAAATGGAGCAGTTACGATTCCGACAGTCAAAACTCCTAATTCTTGAGCAATTTCTGCAATTACTGGGGCTGCACCTGTACCTGTACCACCACCCATTCCAGCAGTAATAAAAAGCATTTTGGTATTTTCGCCTAATATTTTCTTTATTTCTTCTTTACTTTCAATGGCAGCACTTCTACCACGTTCAGGGTTTGCTCCTGCACCTAATCCTTGTGTAAGTGTTTTTCCTATTTGTACTTTATTGGGAACAGGACTCAAGTCAAGAGCTTGTATATCTGTATTACAGATATAAAAATCTACTCCTTTTATTCCATGCAAATACATGTGTGCAACAGCGTTGCCACCACCACCACCAACACCAATTACTTTGATGATTGAAGGCTCTGTTCCGAAATTATAATTTGTAACGTCTGACATCATTGAATGATTATTTTGAATGCTCGTTTCAAGATTTTACTCTTATTTTTATAATTTATATTTTTAATTATACTAAAATTATTTTACTCTAAAAATGTGTAGTACTGAATGTAGCTTACAATATAATGTAATTTTAGCAGATTTATAGTCTTTAAGTTAATTATTTTTTTCAACTACCAAAAATCTATTTTAGTTTGTTGTTTTTGCTTTTATATCTGGTATTTTTTATGGCTTATTTAACTTTTTGGCTTTACTTTGTCTAATGATATGTTATTCAAGTACAAAGAAACAAAAATAGTTTGATTAAGCTACGATAAGTTAAGCTAAATTATTTCAAATATGCAAAAAATAATTAAAAAATCTAAGATTTAAGGTATTTAATTTTAATATTGTATCATATTTCAGTCTTTTTACAGGGATATAATGCGTACAACTTTGAATTATTAGAATTTTTGCAAAATTAAAATAACTCAAAATTTTATGGTTCTTCCGACATTTTACACACAAAAAAGAATATTTTGTATTTTGTTTAAGTCTGTACTGAAGGTCTGACTTAAACAAACATAAGCCTTTCCGAACTGCGAATGTTTATTTTAACTTGCTCAGACCTCTAGTGCATATCAAATTAAAATTGCTAAAAAGTTGGAAGAGCCAATTTTATTGTGTGGAAATGCAATTTCGTTCTTAACACACAAACCCCTTCTCTTCGTCATTATGTTTTGATAGAACAAAACAAAATACAAATTGATATTTATTCTAGGAAAAGTCCGACTTCACTTTGGGATATTCGTTTTTTGTCTAGTTTGGAAAATGCACTTGAGTTAGAAATTTCTGAAACTTAAACGCTTTCTATTCCACTTCGTAGAATTTATGATAGAATAGAATTTGAAAAACCTCTTGAAAGTGAAAAACAATCTAAAGAAAATAGTTAGGTAAAGCATGCACATTCACAAAATATCCAATCAAAAACACATTCATTTTCTAAAAGAAGAACGCAAAGACCCAATTACAGGAGATTTGATTGTTGAAGGAAATGAAGTGGTTTTTTGTGCAGAATGTAAATCCGCTTTTTTTAAGTCTAGTTGGGAATATATTGGAAAACAGCATTGTGAATCTGACAAAACACTTTCTAAATTTCCTAGAAACAAAGATTTTGCTTTAAAGTATAGAGCCAATAGAAACAACTTGTATTTTATATTAGCAGGTTCTGCTTCAAAAAAGAAAAAGTTTCTTCAAAGAAATTTAGATAATTTATGGCAAGGAGAATCAACGTTTATTCGTCTGCCTGAAAGTATTGGTTTTATCACTAAAACAAGAAAAGTTTTAAATTTAGAAAAGAACTCTATTTTGCTTACCACAGTTACTTTACTTGTACTTTTGATTTTCTTTGCACTAATAACAATAGGAAGCTTTAGTAAAAATGAAGAGGGAGTCATTTTTTTAGTTGTACTTGTGGTATTATTTATACGTTTTTTACTTTCAGTTATTTATCCATTATTAAAACCTAAACAAAATAAAATAGGTAATCAACTAAAAGAACAACCATTTTTGTTTTTTGACAAATCATCTCTATCTATTTATTTTGATAGTGAAAAGGTAAATTATTTTACAGATTATAAAAATATTAGTAAAATTAGTTTTCGTTACTTATCTCGTTATTCAGATGACTTAGATGATATAACTATAACTACAAAAAATGGAAATTCTATCAAGTTGAAAAAAGAGAAATATGATAGTGATGAGGTAGATATTTTGAAAAAAGCTATAAAAACAATCCATTCAAATTCTCCTACGACAGTAATAAACTTCATTGTAACACAAGATAACCATTCAATCAAAAATAGTTTAGAAAGTGATATTGGTTCATCTGCAAATGTTTGGATAAACTAAAAACCAGTTCTCTTTCATAATTATTTCCCTTGCTAATTTTTCAGTAACTTTGCTTAGTAGAATAGAAACGAAAAAATAAAACCTCGTTTGACGGCGAAGCCTCAACGACGGTTAAAAAAAACATATAGAAAATGATAGATTTCATAAAAGACTTAAACGAAAAACAGCAATTAGGCGTACTCAAAACGGAAGGGGCTTGTCTATTGATTGCAGGAGCAGGTTCGGGAAAAACTCGTGTCTTGACGTATAGAATAGCTAATTTATTAGAAAATGGAACTTCTCCTTGGCAAATCTTGGCTCTTACTTTTACCAACAAAGCAGCCAAAGAAATGCGTGGTCGTATTGAAGATTTGGCAGGAAGTACAGGCAGAGATTTATGGATGGGAACTTTTCACTCTATGTTTGCTCGTATTTTGCGTTTTGATGGCGATAGATTGGGCTACCGTTCAGGTTTTAGTATTTACGATACCGATGATTCGAAATCTTTGATAAAAAATATCGTCAAAGAAATGGGAGTAGATGACAAAATTTATGCAGCAGCAGGAATTTATAATCGAATTAGTAGTTTGAAAAACTCGCTTATTTCTCCACAAGAATACAATCAGAATGCAGAATTTTTGTCGGAAGATGCCATGGCAAAACGTCCACATTTTGGAAAGATTTATCAAACCTACGCAGCTCGTTGTTTTCAAGCCAATGCAATGGATTTTGATGATTTATTGTATCAAACGTTTGTGCTTTTTCGTGACCATAAAGATATTCTACACAAATATCAGCATCGTTTTAAGTATATTTTGATTGATGAGTTTCAAGATACAAATATTGCTCAATACAAAATTATCAAAAAATTAGCTGCCGTAAATCTCAATATTTGTGTCGTGGGAGATGATGCACAAAGTATTTATGCCTTTCGTGGTGCAGATATTCGTAATATTCTGAATTTTGAAAGAGATTATCCCGATTTAGAAATTATTAAATTAGAACAAAATTATCGTTCTACCCAAACGATTGTCGAAGCTGCCAACAAAATTATTAAAAACAATAAAAATCAGATTCCTAAAAACGTTTGGACAGAAAATATTGCAGGAGAAAAAATAGAATTAATTAGAGCTACATCAGACCAAGAAGAAGGACGAATAATAGCAGGAAATGTTTTTGAAACAAGAGCGCAAAAAAATGCTAGATTAAACGATTTTGCCATTTTATATCGTACCAATGCACAATCTAGGTCAATGGAGGAAGCTCTTCGAAGGCTAAATATAAAATACAGAATCATTGGTGGACTTTCATTTTATCAACGAAAAGAAATTAAAGATTTATTAGCTTATTTCCGTTTGGCAGTCAATCCAGAGGACGAAGAAGCATTGAGAAGGTCAATCAATAACCCAAAAAGAGGAATCGGAAATACAACCGTTTTGAAAGTATTTTTGGCTTCAAGAGAAAATAATGTTCCAATTTCGAAAGTAACTCGCCACGCATCAGCCTATCTAAAAGGAAGAGCAGGAACAAGTGTAGAAAAGTTTGGAGAATTAGCAAAAGCCTTTCAATTAATTGCTTCCGAAAATGATGCTTTTACAGCAGCAAAATATATAGCTCAACATTCAGGAATTGTAAAAGCACTTTTTGATGATGAAAGCCTAGAAGGAAGAGCAAGATATGAGAATATTCAAGAACTTTTGAATGCAACACAAGAATTTGTACAGAATAAAATAAGTGAAGCCACAACAGAAGAACCAGATACTTCGCTTTCATTATTTTTACAAGAAGTTGCACTTTTATCTTCTGTCGACCAAGCTAGTGAAGACGAAGATGCCGTTACGATGATGACCATTCACGCAGCCAAAGGACTAGAGTTTGAATATGTTTATTTGGTTGGAATGGAGGAAGAACTTTTTCCTTCATCAAGAATGATTGCATCGCAGCAAGATTTGGAGGAGGAACGCCGTTTGTTTTATGTTGCCGTTACTCGTGCAAAAGAACGTCTGACGCTTTCGTATGCCTTGCAGCGTTATCGTTATGGGAGTTTCAACTCGTGCGAACCTTCTCGTTTTCTATTTGAGATTGACCAAGAATTATTCAATGCTCGTTCTCGTTCTATCCAAAAAAATAATCCGAATCACATGACCAATTTTATGCGTCATCGTGCAGTTCAAGACAATAATAAAGACACAGAAACTACCAAAACGGGAAGTAAACTCAAACCTTTAAAGTCTGTAAATAATAATTCTCCTTTTGTCTCTAGCAAATCAGAAGATATTGTAGAAGGAATCCGAGTAGAACATCCAAAATTTGGTTTTGGAACAGTCAAAAAAATTGACTCTTCGACAAGTGGAAAACGTGCCATTATTGGTTTTGATACAGAAGGCGATAAAACACTTATTTTGAGTTTTGCTAAGTTGAGGGTGGTTGAGGAATAATTTATATTTTTTCTACAACAAAGATTTCTAAGAAATAAGCAGCCTTCAACTATTTTTTTTAATTTTGTGGAATATTAGTCAATTTAGAACAAAACAGAATTTTATAAATCAATATAGAAATGGGAAGAGCATTTGAATATCGTAAGAAAGCCAAATTTGCACGTTGGGGCGCAATGGCTCGTAACTTTACAAAAGTAGGAAGAGAAATTGCCATTGCAGTAAAAGAGGGAGGAGCAGACCCAGACACGAATCCACGCCTCAGAACGGCAATGCAAAATGCAAAAGGCTTCAATATGCCAAAAGATAGAGTAGAAGCTGCTATTAAAAGAGCTTCTTCAAAAGAAGATGGCGATTTTGAAGAAATTGTATATGAAGGATATGCTATGCACGGAATTCCTGTAGTGGTAGAATGTGCTACCAACAACTCAAACAGAACAGTTGCTATGGTAAGAATGCACTTCAATCGTTGTGGAGGAGCTTTAGGAAAAACAGGTTCATTAGAATTTATGTTTGACAGAACAGGAGTTTTCGAACTAGAAGCTGACAAAGTAGATATGGACGAGCTAGAACTTGATTTTATCGATGCTGGTGCAGAAGACATCTCAACAGAAACTATCGAAGTAGAAGAAGGGGTAGAACAAGAAATCATTGTCATTCATACAAAATTTGAAGATTTTGGGCAGATGCAAAAATTCTTAGATGAAAAAGGAATTGAACCAAAAAAATCAAATATTCAGCGCATTCCAAAAACAACACAAAAGCTAGATGACGAGCAAGAGGAAGAAGTAATGAAGCTCATCGACAGATTAGAAGAAGAAGATGACGTTCAAGAAGTATATCATAATTTGGAATAAATAGGACGTAAATCACAGAAAAAGACTATACAAAAAATAAATATAATACAACCTCTTTGAAATATAACATTTTAGAGAGGTTTTTTTAATCAGTTTACAATAATAAATCTGATAAGAGCAAAGAAATAAATATTGATATAGGTGTATTTACTCTAGGGTAGAGAACAACAGTTATAAGTAAATAAGACAAATACTTTTTTATCAATAACGGTTTTTGTGAATAGTTATACAAATACTAAAAGCAACTTTTAAGTATGGCTACATACACTTATCTTCGTGATGTTGATTATTTCAAGTTATTGAATGGCTCACTATATATTTGTCATTTCTTATTCTTTTAATTAATCAAGTTTCTTGTATTACTTGATAATTGTATTATGTAGAATACTAAACAAATTTTCGAAAGAAACTTTGAAAATAGTTTTCATACTAAAATACTATGTACACCAATAAACAACAAAAATTAATTATATTAATAATATATTTTTATGAATGTTGTATATATTGAATAATGGTATACTTTTTAGACTAAACTTAATTTGTACATGTAAGTATTTTGTGTTATAAATTTGAAAGTCATACCTTTGTATTCTTAAATAAAAGTTTATTTTCAGTTGTTAATAGGATGTCAGCTTTTATCTCATGGAAAATATTTCTTTTTTTCATTTTATTGTTCTTATCATTCTCATATATTTTATGAATAACTTACGATATTTATTTTTAAGTAATGAAAAAGTTACAAGAAGTTTAACTTCTTTTCTTATTCTTACCTTTCTTTTCATTGGCTTGGGTATCAATATGACTTATAGCCAACCACCTTTTCCAATTAATCCTTTCCGTACTACATGGATAACCACAGACGGAACAATCACTATCCCTACCAATGGAACAGGTTATAATTATACAGTTACTTGGACAAATTTAACTAATACAGGAGTTGGAGATGGTTCTGCATCAAGTCAAACAGGAAACTATACCATTACAGGCTTAGAGAATAATAGCACGTATGAAGTGGCTATTAGTGGAGATTTTCCTCATTTTTATATGGGTAATAGTGTAATAACAGAAAGGATAAAACTCAAAACTATTGAGCAATGGGGAGATATTGCTTGGACTTCAATGGAAGCAGCATTTGTAGGCTGTTCTGAGCTTACTTATAATGCGACCGATGTTCCTAATTTATCAGTCGTTACAAATATGTCAGCTATGTTTGCTAGTTGCAATGCGTTTGACGGTAATCAAACAATGAATAACTGGAATACTTCAAATGTGCAAATTATGCATCGTATGTTTGACCACGCTTTTGTATTCAATCAACCTATCGGAAATTGGAATACAGAAAGTGTAACAGATATGAGTTCCATGTTTAGTGCTGCTTATGCTTTCAATCAACCTATTGGAAACTGGAATACTGCAAATGTTATATTTACTTCATCTATGTTTGATCATGCTTTTGTATTTAACCAACCTCTTAATAATTGGAATACCTCAAGTGTAATTGATATGAGATGGATGTTTAGTGGTGCAAGAGCTTTTAATCAATCACTTGATAATTGGAATACCTCAAATGTAACTAGTATGTTTAGTACTTTTGAAATGGCTCTTGCATTTAATCAAAGCCTTGCTAGTTGGGATATAACAGGAGTTACGCAGGTAGATTTTCTTGACGGAATGGGTGCTATGCTGAATCAAACGGCTCTAAGTACAGCAAACTACGACGCAACTCTTACAAGCTGGGCAGCTCAAAACGTGAATACAGAAATAAAATTAGGAGCTGCTGGACTAAATTACTGTAACGCTGAAACAGCACGAAATACACTTACATCAGCACCTAATAACTGGATTATTACAGGAGATAATTTATTATGTACTCCACAAATAAACCTACAAGGAAATAGTACAGACATAGCAAATGGAACTACGACTACGAACGTAGCAAACAATACAGACTTTGGAAGTGCAGATGCTTGTAGTCCAATTCTAATTACTAAATCATTTACTATTACAAATAATGGGAGTGCAAATTTAGATTTGACTGGGAGTCCACTCATTACTATCAGTGGCTCTTCAGATTTTGCAGTTGGTAATTTTACAGTTACTTCTATCGCTCCTTTTAGTAGTGAAACATTTACAGTTACTTATACACCAAATCAAATAGGAACTCAAAATGCTATAATTTCTATTGAAAGTAGTGATGTAACTAATTCTATTTATACTTTTATGGTAAGAGGAGAATTAATACAGCCTACCCAACAAACAGCTTTTATAGGTTCGAATGTAAACTTAGATGACCATTTTGGACAAGATGTAGCCATTTTTGGAGAATATGCTATTATTGGAAAGCCTGTTCCTTACGGAATCGTTACTCCCTCTGCACAAGCAGGAGAGGCTTATATTTATCAAAAAGTAAATGGTAGTTGGATACAAAATGCTGTCTTTACTACTCTTAATCCAACCACTTGGAACAACTTCGGAACAAAAGTAGATATAACAGATAATTTTGCAGTAGTGAGTTCGCCTTCCGAATCTGCTATTTATATTTATCAGAGAAGTGGAACAGTTTGGACTTTCCTAAACCGATTTATGGCAGCCGATTTTGGTTTTTCAGGAGATTTCAAAACAGCAGCTATTTCAAGTAACATGCTTCTTATTGGTGGAAATACTTCTACAAATGTTGGAGTTTCTTATGTTTTAGAATACGATGGAATACTTTGGAATAATAATGCAACTTTGATGGGAGATAATACCACAACAAGTAATAGTTTTGGTATTCATTTAGATATTGATGGAGATTATCTTGCTATTACTGATATGTTTGAAACTCCGACTGGTGCTGTTTATTTCTTTAAAAGGAATGGTACGAATTGGATAAGAGAATCAAAAGTAATTTCTTCTGATGCACCTAATGTATCTGGATTTGGTAAAGATATATCTATTTCTAACGATAGAGCTGTTGTTGGAGTAAGTGCTGCATCAATTTCAAATTCAGTATATGTTATCAAACGTGATGATGCAACCTCTACTTGGCAAGAAGAACAAAAACTTACCTCACCTGATGGAGGAGGGCATTATGGTTTTGCAGTAACAATGTCAAATAATCGTATTTTAGTAGGTGCAAATCATCAACCTACAAGTGTGGGTAATTTTGGAATTGTATATGATTATAGTTTTAATGGCTCAACTTGGCAATTAGATAATAGATTAGAAGCAGAAAATACAAACCCTCTTTCCCCTATTCATTTTGGTTATTCTGTTGCTCTTGATACAGATTATATTGTAGGTGCAACAAGTAATGGAACAAACGGAATCGCTTCTGGTGCTGTTTATATGAAAGAAGCCATAACAGGAAGTAGTATAAGTATCACATCAAACAACACAGAAATACAAAACGGTTCTACAACTGTTCAAACGGCAAACAATACAGATTTTGGAATTATATCTATTAATAGTTTAATTACAAAATCTTTTACAATCAAAAATAATGGTTGTGGAGTTTTGGGTTTAACAGGAACACCAATTATTTCTATTAGTGGTTCTGCTGACTTTGCAGTCAGTAATTTTACAGTTACCTCAATAGCTCCACTTAGTAGTGCTACTTTTACTGTTACTTATACAGCAAATACAGTAGGAATACAAACAGCAACTATTTCTATTGAAAATAGCGATGTAACTAATTCCCCTTATACATTTGTAGTGCAAGGTACAGGTGTTGAACAAGCTTTCCGTACCACATGGATAACCACTGATGGAACAATCACTATTCCTACCAATGGAACAGGTTATAATTATACAGTTACTTGGACAAATCTTACCAATGCAGGAGTAGGAGATGGTTCTGCAACAGCACAAACAGGAAATTATACCATTACAGGGTTAGAAAATAATAGTACGTATGAAATTGCTATTAGTGGAGATTTCCCTCATTTTTATATGAATAATAATTTTCCAAATATAGATAAACTCAAAACTATTGAAGAATGGGGAACACAAGTTTGGGCGAGTATGAATAGTGCTTTTTATGGTTGTTCTAGTCTTAATTATAATGCTACTGATGTTCCAAATCTTAGTGCAGTAACAGATATGTCATTTATGTTTGCTAATTGTAATGTTTTTAACGGTAATATTGGCAATTGGAATACTCAAACAGTTATGTTGATGAATAATATATTTGAGTCTGCAGGTAATTTTAATCAACCTATTGGAAATTGGAATACAGAAAATGTGACAGATATGAGTAGTATGTTTCGTAATGCCGTTAGATTTAATCAACCTATTGGAAATTGGAACACAGAAAATGTCACGAATATGAGTCAAATGTTTCAATATACCCCTGCTTTCAATCAACCTATAGGAAACTGGAATACACAAAACGTAACTAACATGAGTTATATGTTTGAATTTTTACCCTTCTATCCTAGTAATTTTAATCAAGATATTGGAAATTGGAATACAGAAAATGTGACAGATATGAGTGGTATGTTTTTTGAAAATTATGCTTTCAATCAAGATATTGGAAACTGGAATACGCAAAATGTAACTAACATGAGTTATATGTTTTTTCATGCTTATGCTTTCAATCAAGATATTGGAAACTGGAATATAGAAAATGTAACCAATATGAGTTGGATGTTTTTAAATGGAAATTTAACTATAGCAAATTACGATGCAACTCTCATAGGTTGGGCAACTCAAAACGTAAATTTGGGAGTTGATTTAGGAGCATATGACCTTACCTATTGTGCAGGTGCAGATGCTCGTGATATACTTATAAATACTTATAATTGGACAATATCTGGAGATACGCAAGGAGGAACATGTCCAGAAATAAATGTACAAGGAAATGGGGTAGATATTACAAGTGGAACAACTTCTACAAGCACAACTGCTGATACAGATTTTGGAAGTGTAACAGAATGTGGAACAAATGAAATTACCAAAATATTTACAGTTCAAAATAGTGGTGCAGGATTATTGAGTATTACTGATATTACTGTTACAGGAACAAATGCAGCAGATTTTGTAGTTAGTTCAATTCCTACAACAGTTGCTACAAGTGGTAGTGAAACATTTATAGTTACTTTCAACCCTTCTGCAACTGGAACTAGAGCAGCTACTATTGAAATATCTAACGATGATGCTGATGAAAACCCTTATATATTTGCTATTCAAGGAACAGGAACAGTAGATAATATAAATCCTGTTATTCCAATACTAACCGATGAAACAGCACAATGCGAAATTGTTTCTCTAACACCTCCAACCACAACTGATAATTGTGCAGGAACACTTACAGGAACAACGGGACAAGTATTTCCAATTATAACACAAGGAACAACAGTTGTAACTTGGACATTTGATGATGGAAATGGAAATATTGCCACTGTCAATCAAAATGTAATCATCATAGATACAGAAGCTCCAACAATTATAGCACCTACAAACATTACAGCAAATACAGATATAGGAGTTTGTACAGCTTCAAATCTAACACTAGGAACTGCAACAGGAACAGATAATTGTGGAATACCAACATTTACAAACGATGCTCCAACTGTTTTCCCTGTTGGTCTGACAAATGTAACTTGGACAGCAGACGATGGAAATGGAAATACTGTCACAGCTATTCAAACAGTTACGATTACTGCTCCAGTAGAAATAAATGTAACAGGAAATTCAGTTTCTATTACAGATGGAAGCACAGCTCCTAGCACAAATAATAATACCGATTTTGGAGATGTAACAACTGACAGAACAGTAACTTATACCATTGAAAACACAGGAACACAGCCTTTGCTTATTTCTTCAATCACAAGTGATAATACAGATTTTGTTGTTTCTACTATTCCTACAACTGTTTTGGCAGGTTCTACTTCTACATTTGATGTTACGTTTTCATCGGCATCTTTAGGATTATCTTCTGCAAATATTACAGTAAATAATAATGATTGTGATGAAGCTAGTTATGATTTTGCTATTCAAGCAACAAAAGTAAGTACAACGCCACCACCACCATCAGGAGGAGGAACAGGTACAGGAGGAAGCACAGGTGGAGGATCTGTAGATCCAAATCCAGATTTAGCTTTTACAGGAACTCCAAATACATATAATGTTAATCGTGTAGATTTATCTTGGACTACTTATAACACTATTTCTACATTCTGTTTGTACAGAAATGGCGTTCTTATTCGCACATTTTCAAATTCAATTATTAATTATTCTGATGCAAACCTTGCTGCAAATACATTGTATAGATACGAACTTGTTGCTATCATTAATGGCGTAGGTTCAGAACCTTCTGTATTTGAATTTTGGACTGCTCCAAATCCTCCTAGTGTTGCTTTAGTAACTGATGTTTGTGGAGAAGGAATAGCTTCTGTAACACTTTCATCAGCAGAAAATGGAACAGGAAGTACATACAGAGTATATTCAGAAGAAAACGGAGGAAGTCCAGTTGCTGCAAGCAATAATACAACATTCAACCTACCTTCTGTAAATACTCAAACTGATTTTTATATTAGTGCAATAGGTGCAGAAAGTGGAAAAGAAGGCGAACGCAGAAAAATAACTGTACGTGTTCAACCTACTTTTGATGCAGTTATTTTAAGAGGAAGTATGCAATATAGCTGTACCAATTCTTTAGTTTTACAAGCTGAGTACATAGCAAATGCAAACTCTTATACTTGGTTTTTAGATGGAAACGAAGTAGGAAGAGGACAAACATTTACAGCTACCAGTGAAGGAAGCTATGAGGTACATATCAATAAAATAGTTTGTGAATCGATTTCTGAACCTGTACAAGTTTTGCTCAATCAAGTAATAACAGCACAGATAGAAGAAAATACTACTACTCAAAATTCAATTACTTTCTGTGAGAATGGAACTTTGAATGCTGTTTCTGCAGGACAAGATGCCACTTACAAATGGTCTTTGAATGGAAATCTCGTAGGAGAAGAACAAAATGTAGCTGTTTCTCAATCAGGAATTTATACACTTTTGGTGGCTAAAGGTGATTGTCAAGTAAGTACATCAATAAATGTAGCAGTTGCGACAAGACCACAAATACCTGTTTTGACAGCTAATCAAGATTCTGTTTGTGCAGATGCAGAAGTAACTTTTTCTGTCCAAAATAGAGAAAATGGAGTTATTTATAAATGGTTAAGAAACGGAAATGAAATAAATGAAACAGGAAGTTCTATTACAGCAGATGCAGCAGGTATTTATACTGTTGAAGCAATTTCTGATATAGAAAACTCGTGTACAACTGTTTCTGAAACCTTTCAAATCAATACCTTCGAAATCATTCCTACTGATTTGAGATTAAATGAAGAACAAAGAAGTCTTTATTTAGAAACTCAAATAGGTCAAAATCAAATCACAAATATAGAGTGGTATTTTGAAGGAGAACTAGCTACAAATCTAGGTTCAGAAACTCAAATTAGTCCAGCACAAGAAGGTAATTATTATGCTATTGTTACTAATCAAAATGGTTGTAGCTATCAAACTGATATTGTTTATTTCCCTCTTAATTTGGTTACAGGAGAAGAAGAGACAAAAACAGCTTCTTTCAAAATCTATCCAAATCCAAATAATGGAATTTTCAAAGTACAGTTCGAAACTGTTTTACTAGAAAATACAGAAGTAACTATTTTTGATGGAATTGGTAGAAAAATACATACACAAGTTTTTGAAAAAGGAAATCAAGAATTTGTAATTGATGTAAAAAATAGCCACAACCTATCAAAAGGAATGTATTTGATTCACTTCAATCATAACAATAAAGTTTATTCAAGACAAGTTATTATTGAATAATAATTCTGCAATAATTTAAAGAAAATCTCTATCAGAAATTCATTTTTTTGGTAGAGATTTTTTTAATTAAAACAGGTAGGACTTTTAATTTGCAAACTTAACTGAAATAAGCTTGGTTCAGTTAAAATATATATCCTAAAGTCAGATTAATTTCTTTAAAATGGTGTGTGGTTTGGCGATAGGAAATAGCTGTATTTAGTCTTAGTTTTCTGTAATAAATTGACTTATTCAGATTTGCTTCCCACGCCCAGTAGTCTTGCCAGTAGAAGGATTTTGCTGAGATACTTGTTTTTGCAAAACGGAGATATTTTGAAAGTCCTAATTGAACTCCGTAGTTTTCTTTTTTACCGTTTTCTAGCCCAACTTTGGTAAATTTTTGATAGCCTAATCCATATACTAGTCTTGCAATTTTTATATTACTGCTACTTTCTATAAGGTGGGTTGTTATATTGTGTTTACTCCCTGATTCTTCAAAAGTAGTTTGCTGAAATTTATAGTAAATATTTCTTTTAAATATTTCTGTTCCTACTCGTCCATAAAAATCTTGATTGTGTTGAAAGTTTGTACTATATCCTGCACTCAAATAAGTAGAGTTTAGAATAGGTAAATAATGCCACCCTTTACTAATTGTAATTCCATACGGATTATAAAAAAGACCACTCCAATAATTGATTTTTAAAGGTGTATGGTGCATATTTACATTACCACAATATACAATTTGAAGTTCTCCTGTTTCTAATATAATTTCTGAGGGTACTTCAAAAACTTTTATTTCTTTTGGTGTAAAACCCACAAAGCTAAAAATCAAAATATCATTGTGGCTTTTTACTTCTATTTCAAAATTTCCACTAATATCAGTTTGTGTGCTTCTTTCTGTTCCTTTTATTTGAATAGTAGCATTAGGCAGAGATTCTCCATTTTCATCAACAACTTTTCCTTTCACACTAATCTGCCCAAAAACAGAATAAGAAATTGAGAAAAGTAAGAGTATAAAAAATATAGATTTTTTCATAAATTTTTGAGGTTTTGGTTAAAATATATAACCTAAAGTCAGATTAATTTCTTTAAAATCTTGTGTGGTTTGGCGATAGGAAATGGAAGTATGAATTTTTCTTTTGAAGTCTTTAGTTATATTTGCTTCCCACGCCCAGTAGTCTTGCCAGTAGAATGATTTTGCAGAAATTGCCCCTATGTATTTTATTCTTTTTGATAAACCTAAGCGAATCCCATAGTTATCTGTTTTGTTGTTTTCTATTCCTGTTTTAGAAAATATTTGATGACCTATTCCATAAGAAAGAGAAGTTTTTATAAATTTCAAATTACTACTACTTCCTATAAAGTGAGTAGTTATTCTATTTTCTGTTTCTGATTTATTGAAAGTAGTTTGTTGAAAAATATAATACATATATCGCCCTATTGCATCTGTTCCAAATCCTCCATAAAAATCGGAATTACTTTTAAAGTTGGTACTATATCCAGCTCCTAATAAAAAGTATTTTCTATTCTCCTGTTCTTTCTTTGAGTAGAAACCTTTGCTTATCATAATTCCATAAGGATTATAAAAAATTCCACTCCAATAATTTATATCTAAAGATCCTTCATAAACAGCAATGGTTTTTGTTGTAAGTATGCAATCCATGTCAGAAAATAAAAAAACTTCGCCCTTTATTGCAAGTATTACAGAAGCCTTCAACTCTAATGGGGTCATATTATGACGTTCAAAAATTAAAATAGTATTTTCGTCTTTAACTTCAATTATAAATTTTCCATCAATATCTGTTACTGTTCCTTGTAAAGTATCTTTTACTTTAATTATTATTCCTATCACAGGTTCTCCATAATTATCAATTACTCTCCCACTCACAGTAATCTGCCCAAAAACAGAATAAGAAATTGACAAAAGAAAGAGCATAAAAAGTATAGATTTTTTCATAAGTTTTTGGTTAAAAAATATATCCTAAAGTTAGATTGACTTCTTTAAAATTTTGTGTGGTTTGGCGATAGTTTATATCCGTGTTAAATCTTAATCGTCTTTTATAACGAAATTTCTTATTCAGACGAATATCCCACGCCCAGTAGTCTTGCCAATAGAGAGATTTAAAGTAAAGAGTACCTACATATTTTATAGATTTTGCAATTCCTATATTTGCCCCCCAGTTTTTTTTCAAGTTATTTTCTATACCTTTTCTTTGAAATTGTTGATAACCTATTCCGTACATAATGCCAAAATATTTAACTCCACTACTACTTTCTAGCAGGTGTGTAGTAATGCTACTTTCTGTTTCTGCTTTATTGATAGTTGTTTGTTGAAAAGTATAATAAATATGTTGTCCTAATAGGTCTGTTCCTGCACTACCATAAAAATCTACATTATTTTTAAAATTAGTACTATATCCTGCTCGGAATAAAAAATATGTTCTATTCTCTTGTTCCTTATTCAAGTAGAAACCTTTACTTATTATAATTCCATAAGGATTATAAAAAATTCCATTCCAAGAGTTTATTTTTAAAGGTGAGACATAGACAACTCTCACAACTCCCACGCCTCTATATGTACAGACATTTCTTGATTTTAATGTAATTGTTGAGTCATTTATAATTTTATTTGCAATAAATTTTTGAGAATCACGACCAGCAGAAGAAAATATAAGAGAATCATTTTTGCTCTTTACTTCTATCTCAAAACTTCCAGTATTAGTAGTAGTTGAATAGGTAGAATCAGAATTTTTGATAGCTACTGGACGTAAAATAGGTCTTCCTAGTGCATCAACTATTTTACCCTTTACACTAATCTGCCCAAAAACAGAATAACAAATTGAGAAAAGTAAGAGCATAAAAAGTATAGATTTTTTCATAGTTTAGTGTACTAAACCTATAAGGTTTTCAGAAACCTTATAGGTTTGAAAGTTAAGATTTATTAATAGTTTTCCTAGATTACGCAACTTTAACCTCAAAACGCTGCAAAAATATTTCTGCAACTGGAATTTTTTTGTTACTACTTGGTGTTTTTTGGTAACTTTGTTATTGTAAATTATTTTTGAACCGTCAACGAGGCATAAAGCCGTCGTTGAGGTAATAAACTCAAATCCTCGTTGACGGCAACGCCTCAACGACGGTTAATTATATTAATATCTTGTCAATGAATCCTGAAAAAGACCTTCTACTCTATAATACACTTACTCGCAAACGAGAAAAATTCGAACCTATTAGTGCGCCATTTGTCGGCATGTACGTTTGTGGTCCTACGGTTTATAATGATGTGCATTTGGGAAACTGTCGTACATTTACGTTTTTCGATGTCGTTTATAGATATTTGAGTTATTTGGGATACAAAGTGAGGTATGTTCGTAATATTACCGATGTAGGTCATCTGACTGGTGATAGTGATGAAGGCGATGATAAAATCTCTAAACAAGCTCGTTTGGAACAGGTTGAGCCGATGGAAGTTGTTCAGCGTTATACTAATGGCTTTCATGATGTGATGTTGGAGTTGGGAAATATTCCACCAAGCATTGAACCTACTGCAACAGGGCATTTGATAGAACAGATTGAGATGGTAAAACAAATCCTTGAAAATGGATTTGCGTATGAGTCGAATGGTTCTGTTTATTTTGATGTCGTAAAGTATAACGAATCCCACAATTATGGAAAACTCTCTGGCAGAAATATCGAAGAGCAACTAGAAGGACAAGGAACACGAAAATTAGACGGACAAGAAGAAAAGAAAAATAATGTAGATTTTGCCATTTGGAAAAATGCAGACCCTTCACATTTGATGCAATGGGATACACAATGGGGAAAAGGATTTCCAGGGTGGCATTTGGAATGTTCTGTAATGAGTACAAAATATTTGGGTGATGAGTTTGATATTCACGGTGGGGGAATGGATTTGCAGTTTCCTCATCATGAATGTGAAATTGCACAAGCTGTTGCCACAACAGGAAAAGAGCCAGTAAAATATTGGTTGCATTCGAATATGCTCACTATGAACGGTACAAAAATGTCAAAATCTTTGGGAAATGTAATTATGCCAGAAGAGCTTTTTACAGGAAATTCAGAGCTTTTGACAGAAGCCTATTCACCAATGGTTTTTCGCTTTTTTATGTTTCAAACGCATTACCGTAGTACGATGGATATTACCGACGATGCTTTGAAGGCAGCCAAAAAAGGCTATTTTAAGCTAATGAATGGAATTAAAAATGCAAAAAGTCTAGACTATCCTAGTGAAATTGAATTAAATATTGATGAAAAACAAGAAAGCGATATTCAAAAATCTATAACTTCTGTTTTTAGAGGAATCAATGATGATTTTAATACAGCCAAATCTATTGCAGCTTTGTTTAATCTTGTCAAGAAAATAAATATGCTTCACGCTGGACAACTTGATTTTTCTCAAATCTCTAAGGAATCTTTTGATAAACTGAAAAGTACATTGATTGATTTTACAGAACAGGTTTTGGGAATAAAAGAAGAGTTGCCACAAGGCGAGCAACTGCTCAAAGAAATGATAGCTACTTTAGTAGAAATGTATAAAGAAGCAAAAGAAGCTAGAAACTACGAAAAAGTAGATTATTTGAGAAGCAAAGCAAAAGAAATCGGTATTGTCTTTAAAGATATGAAAGACAGGATTGATTGGGCTTATGAGGAGTAAAAATCAATTAAAAATTATGACCTGCAAAAGCAGCATAGTTAATTAAAAAATGCCTTTAAAATATTTATATTTTGAAGGCATTTTTTATGAAATAACAATGATCAAAATAAAACATATCTAAAAAAATAGAAAGAGTAAGTTTAAACTGTTAAGGAATAGAAATTAAATAAAGTACTCATTTAGAAGTAGTAAGTCATTGGCATTCAGTGTATTATATTTTTAATCTTTAATTAGCTTCGCTGCTTTAGCAGGTCGTAATCATTTCTAAGATACCTTTTGAGGAGGCAGACAGATTGTGATGACCTATAAATATAGGATTTTCGTAAAAATAAAATTTTATGGGAATTTTATTTGCTTTTGATGATTTTATATTGATTGAACAGAGTTTTAATCCTATTTTTAGAAAATTAAACAAGTTTTGTTTTTTAGTAAAATATATTTTTATTAAATTTATTTATATAAGTAGTTAGACAAAATTATTAAATATTTTTTTTATCTTTGTTTTATGAGAGGAAAAAAACGTTTTATTAGTTTGAGTATAGAGGAAGTATCTTCCTTAGAGCAAGGTTGGAAAGAAGGTAAATCATCAACTTTCCGTACTCGTTGTCATTACATTCTTTTAAGCCATCAAGGAAAAAAGGTTAGTGAGATAATGGATTTTTATCAAGTTACTCGCCAATTAGTTATTCGTTGGTTTAATCGGTATGAAAAAGAGGGCATAGCAGGATTAGAGACGAGTAAAGGACAAGGTCGTCGCCCTATTCTTCGTATAGATAATGAAGAAGAAATGAATAAAGTAGAATCTCTAGTTGAAGCCAGTCCTCAAAGTTTGAAAGTAGTTGTTTCTCAATTGGAAGAGGAATTGGGTAAATCTATGTCAGTCAAGACTTTAAAAAGGTTGCTTAAAAAAAAAATGGTGTTGGAAACGCTTCAGAAAAGTAACTGTTAAGAAACCTGACCCTGTTGTATATGAAGAAAAAAAACGTAGTTTAGAATTTCTCATTCTTTTATTTTTAGCAGGTGTGTCGTCCTAATATAGTGTTACACAACTAATTTTATTATGGAACGTAAATATGTTAAACGTACACAGAAAGACTACACCATGCAATTCAAACTTCAAGTAGTTAAGGAAATTGAACAAGGTCTTTTTACAGTCACTCAAGCCCAACGGAATTATGGTATTCAGAGCCGAAAAACAGTTGTGAATTGGCTTGATAAATATGGTAATTTTGATCATTCTTATAAAGTAATTCGTCCTATGAAAACAGCAGAACAACGTTTAATAGAACAAGAACAGGAAATTCGTCATCTAAAAAAGCAAAATGCTACTTTACAAGAAGAGCTATCTACTTTAGATAAAAAGGCTATTTTGTTTGATATGATGATTGATTTAGCAGAAAAGGAATATAAAATTCAGATACGAAAAAACTCCAAACCCAAGTAATTAGTTCATTTAGTGAACAGCATGCAACAAGTATAAGTAAAACCTGTAAATTGCTTGGGATAACTAGACGGGTGTATTATTACTCTTTATTGCGAACGAAAAAATGTAAAGAGTTGGCTCAAAAAGTAGTTGATTTAGTAAAAAAGGTTAGAGCGCAAATGCCAAGAGTTGGTACTCGTAAACTCTATCATATTTTAGAAGCTCCTTTGAAAGCCTTGAAAGTGGGACGAGATAAACTATTTTTTATTTTAAAAGCTAACCATCTTCTTATTTTACCTAAACGGAGGTATCATGTTACTACAAACTCACTTCATCGTTTCAAAAAGCATAGAAATTTGATAGCAAATTTGAAAATTGAACGAGCAGAGCAAGTTTGGGTAAGTGATATTACTTATGTTGGAACAAGGGAGAATCCGATGTATTTAGCATTGGTTACAGATGCGTATTCAAAAAAAATAGTGGGTTATGATGTTTCTAATAGTTTAGAAACAGTTGGTTGTTCAAATGCTTTGAAAATGGCATTGAAAAACAGAAACTATCCTTTACGAGAACTAATTCATCATTCAGATAGAGGGGTTCAATATTGTAGTGATGAATATCAAACTATTTTAATTAAAAACCGTGTTCGTTGTAGTATGACAGAATGCTATGACCCATACGAAAATGCTGTTGCAGAACGTGTGAATGGAATTTTAAGTAGTTATATGCTACAATTTTGTTAGATTTGATTTTTTATTTCAAAAAACACAATTTTATATTTCTGATGCGTTTTATAGCTCCCCTAAGTATTTTTCAAGAACAGGAACTTCGTCGTTATTTATCTAGTAGTGATGTAAAACTCTTACCAAGAGAACGTAAACGATTTAGTTCAATTTGTTTGAGTTCCAAACATAAGTTTACTATTAAGGAGCTTTCAGCACAATTTGATGTGAGTGAAAATAGTATAAAAAGTTGGTTTGATAGGTACGAATCAATGGGCTGTTTGGGGCTTTTAGATAAAAACATGGCTCATTCTCAAAGTAGTTTAGCTACTGAAAATGCAGAAATTATTTTAGAAGCTGTAAAACAAACACCTCAAAATTTAAAAAGAACCGTTGTTTTATTGAAAAAAGAACATCAAATTGAAACTAATCCTTCTATTCTAAAACGTTTTCTTAAAAAAAAAAGTGGAGTTGGAGACGAATACAAAAATCGCTAAAATCTCAACGAGATGAGTGGATGCACGACTTTTTTAAGAAAGAGCTTGACTGGTGGTTAAAAGAAGAAGAAAAGGGAGAGGTAGAAGTGTGGTTTAGTGATGAGAGTAGTTTTCATCTAAATCCTAATAGTATGTATGGTTGGCAAGAAAAGACTTTGGAGACGCTTAAAAAAGTATTTTTACCTGCCAACCGTGCTAGAGGAGCAAATATCTTAGGATTTATGCGAACTAATAATGAAAGCGAATTTTATGAATTCTATCAATCTATGGATGCAGATACGTTTATTGCTTGTGTAAATAATTTTATTGAAAAACGAGCAAAAGGGCAGAAAATACTCTTGATTTTAGATAGAGCGACCTCTCACAGCAATCATAAAGTAGATAAAGCAATAAAAAAGTGGAAAGAAAAAAATGTATTTATTCAATTCCTTCCTTCTTATTGTTCAGACTTAAATTATATTGAAATGTTGTGGAAACATATTAAGCATTATTGGTTAGATATAGCAGCTTGGACAAATGTGAAAACGCTCCAAAAGGCTGTTTTAGATATATTAGCTCAGTTTGGAAAAGAAAAAGAATATACTATAAATTTTGCACCCTCTTAATTAAAATAGCATTATTAATAAGAGAAAATCAAAAATAACAAAATTGTTATGAGCAACTACTTAAAACAAGAGTTTTTATTGGACTCACAAATAACTTATTTGAAGTTTTTACAAAAAGTGGTAAAACAAAGTGTGGAAATTTATAATACAGAAAGACCTCATTGGTCGCTCTACATGCAAACACCACAACAAACACATCAAGAGGAAAACATTCGAATAAGAACGTATAAAAAAGAAAAATCAGACAATCTAAAGACTGCCTGATCTATATTTAATTTATCTAAAAACCTGTAACACTATTTCAGGACTAGACATATGAATTTTGAAATTTACCTAGGCACATCTAATTTCTGTATCATTTCTTTTACCAAATCTTCGCCTGTAAGTCCTTCCATTTCTCGCTCTGGTGTTATCATAATACGATGCCCTAAAACTGGATAAGCTACTTCTTGAATATCCTCAGGTGTTACAAACATACGACCACGTAAAACAGCCATTGCCTTCGAAGCACGCATAATAGCAAGTGATGCACGAGGAGAAGCTCCTAAATAAAGTGAGCCATGATTTCTAGTTTGGTATGTAATTTCGGCAATATAATCTAAGAGTTCGTCTTTGATATGAACCTCTTCTACAATCTTACGACACGCCAAAATATCTTCACCTTTCAAAACAGGATTTACAACTGAAATATCATTTTGAAGTTGATTTTTAAATCTATATAGAATCTGTTTTTCTTCACTTAGTGTTGGATAATCCAAGCTAATACGGAACAAAAAACGGTCTAACTGCGCCTCAGGCAAACGGTATGTTCCTTCTTGTTCAATAGGGTTTTGAGTAGCAATGACAAAGAATGGAAGTTTCATTTTGTGTGTCGTTCCATCAATGGTTACTTGGCGTTCTTCCATTACCTCAAAAAGTGCTGCCTGTGTTTTGGCTGGCGCACGGTTTATTTCATCAATTAAAACGATTTGAGAAAAAATAGGACCTGGTGTAAAATTAAATTCGGCTTCTTGAAGACTATAAATAGTTGTACCCAAAATATCAGTCGGCATCATATCAGGTGTAAACTGAATTCTTGAAAAATCAATCGACAAAGTACGAGCTAATAATTTGGCTGTAATCGTTTTGGCAACTCCTGGAACACCTTCTAAAAGTACGTGTCCATCAGCAAACAAACTTACCAAAAGCAAATCAATCATTTCATCTTGACCAATAATTACTTTATGAATTTCAGATTTTACTTTTGAAACAGATTGATAAATAAAATCTAACTGTTGGTTGGAAGAAGATGTAAAACTAGATTCTTGCCCAGATTCTGGGTTAAAGTTATCATTTGTTTGTTGAGTTGTTTCTGCTGATTGGAAATCTGTATTTCCAAACTGATTTTCGGATGAGTTTTCTGAATAATCTTGCATAAATAAAGTTAGAAGTTAGATTTTAGAAGTTAGAAATAAAGTGAAAATAACTTCGTAATTTTTAATTGAATATTTTATTTACAATTAGTATAAAATTCTTGAATTTGTGTATGTATTTTTCGTAAAAGCCATTCTGAAACCTCATGTTGCCCGTTTACTTTTTGAATATCACTCAAAAGTAAATCTATAAGTTCTCTATTAATACTTGAGCGTTCAGAAAGTTTTTTTCTAAAGTCTTCGTCTATATGTTGTGTATTCATGTGATAATGAGTACGTATATAATCAAAGAAAAGACGAATTTTGAGTTGTGAAAGGCGTTTATGGTCTTTTTGTAGATAATAAAGTTGTCCCACTGTTTTTGTAAATTCTAAAGAAGTATTTTCTTCTTTTCGCAAAATTGGAATAATACGTTGCATTCTTTTTCCTCTAAAAATGACAAACAAAAAGGCAGTTACGAGCAATGTATAATACCCCCATGCAAAGGATTCTTGTGCAAGAATATAACTCAACGGACTAGGAGAAATATCTCGCCCTGTATATTCTCTTGGCTTGCCTCGTTTGTAGCCATGAGAGCGTTCGTCCCACAAAATATCTCCTTCTGGAAGGTAAGATAAAGCTCTTTCTACATATTTTTTTCCATCTTCTTGAATAAGATAATAATTAGTAAAAAGAACAGGGTTTTTATGAAAATAAAAATATCCTTTTCCATGTTTTACACGAATGAAATTAGTCTGATTTTGATTTTCTTCTTCATAACTTTCTTCGTCAGTATAACCTTCATAGTTGTTGTATTCTTCTATAATAGATTCTTTCTTCAAAAAACCCAGTATTTCATACTTATTTGTTTCCACCAAATCATTCTCATTAAAATAATTCCACGAAGTACCTACGGATTCATTTCTTCTTCTATAATTAAATTTAAAATTAGATTGGTTTTGAAGATTAGAGTTTATAAAATTAGTAGAGATAATCGAATCATACACATAATCATAACCTTGATATTCCAAATCCAATAATGTAAATAAAGTATCAGGAACACGTTTTGCCATAAAAAAAGCTGTATTTCCTTTCTCTACAAACTCCATTAAAGAATTTACTTCATCATCTAACAAATTAGGTTGGTTTCCAAAAAAAACATAAGACATTGGAGATTTTTTATCTTTTATTTCATCTTCTGCAAGTTTTTCAGTTAATAAATTTTCTACAAACACAAATTCTTTATCTGTTTTATACCCCTTCAATAAATTAATGACCATATAATTATTGTAGGGTTCTTTACTTTGTGTCTCATAATCTTCATCCCAGTTTATGTATTGGTTTTGTAAGTAGGCATACAAGAAAAACCCAATAGGAATCAATGCCAAAACACCTAAAGTGATAATAATATTTGTGAAGGTTCTTTTTTCCATGAGTCTAATTTGTTGATTTCTAAACAGAAAGGCTATGTTTATATTCTAATTTAAAATCTTATTTTTATCTCTCTAATTATAATTTCAAAGCTAAATTTACTAAAAATAACGTAATTAATTCGATATTGACTTACCTTTGTGAAAAATCTTTATCAATTCTTCTTCCTACTAATCATTTAGTACACCTCTTTAAATTTATTCAAATAAAATGAAAACGCTTTATTTACACGGTTTAGATAGTTTTTTGACAGATGAAAAACGAGTTATTTTAGAAAAATATACAAACAATCTTGTAGCTCCATCAATAGATTATCGCAAAGACCCTTATACGATTCAGACTTTATTAGAGCGTTATAAAAGTGAATACGAAAATGAAAAAATAGAGCTTGTCATTGGTAGTAGTATGGGAGGTCTAACGGCTTATTATTTATCGTGGTTTTGGCAAATTCCGTGTTTGGCGTTCAATCCTGCACTGCCTTATAGAAGTACGATTCAAGAGTTACCTGCTTTGCCTATTACCATAAATAATGAAAAAAATCTACGTAGAGAATATTTGCGTGTTATTTTGGGAAGGCATGATGATACTATTAATCCTTTTGATACATTGCCAATTTTGATGAGCGATATGAATGAAAATGAACCCTTATCTATTCACCTTCGAAATGATTTAGCACACCAAATTCCGTTTTCTATTTTTGATGAAGAATTGAATTACTTTTTTGAGAAGGTAGGAAAGAAGGATTAGATATTGGGAATTAGTAATTGGATATTAAAGATTAGAAAATAGAATAATTTTGGACATATCATTCAACACAGACTTAGTTTCTGATAAACTTGTATTACTTCTAACTTCTGAAATCTAACTTCTAAATTTATTATACTTCTATTCCAATAAAAGTAATATCATCTCGTTGTTCAGCATTTTGTTGATGATTAATTAGCTCATTTTCCAATGTTGTTATTTGTTCTTTAATTGTAAGAGATAGTGTTCTTTGAATAAATTCAGCTACTTGTGTAGTTCCAAATTTATCTCCTTGTGGATTGTTTTGGTCAGGTAACCCATCTGTACTTAGGTAAATTCTTGATTTTTTATTGAGTGATAAAATGTGTTGTTCAAAATTGTTTTGATTGCGTTGTTTTCCTCCTACTGATTTCCGTGTTCCTTGCAAACGTTCTATTTTATTTTCTTGATTTTCATTATAATCTACGTAAAATAAAGGGCGTTTTGCTCCAGCAAAAACTACTTCTGTTTTTTGATTATCAAAATTTATTCTACACAAACAAACATCCATTCCATCACTATTTGCATTTTCGTCTTGACGCAATGCTTCTATAAATTGCTCATTGAATTTATCCAAAATAAGTGAAGGTTCATAGATTTTTTGTATTTCTACAATTTCTGTCAATAATGAACTTCCTATCATAGACATAAACGCCCCTGGTACGCCATGTCCTGTACAATCGACAGCAGCAATAAAGAAATAATCTGTAGTTTGACTTGTCCAATAAAAATCGCCACTTACAATATCTTTTGGTCTGAAAATAATTTGATAATCCTCATTTGAAAGACGGAATGGCTTTTCTATTTTTTTCTCACTTGGCAAAATTGCTTGTTGAATGGTTTGAGCATAACGAATGGAATCCGTAATTTTTTGATTTTTTTCGTTGATAAGTTGATAGGCTGAAGAGTTGTCCAAGGCAATCGAAACATAAGAAGCCAAAGAACGTAAGAAAGTTAGTTCACGCTCTGAGTACGAATTTTTCTTGAATGATTGTACCGTAATTACACCCAACGATTTGTTTTCTAACTGAAGAGGTAAATAAATAAATGATAAAGGAATATTACCTTCTTGTACTTCTGCTGTTTGATATTCATAATTTGCTTCTTCTATTTCTAAATCATTAATGATAATCTCTTCCAAATTAGTAAGACAGCGAACAGAAAAGGTATTTTCTTTTAAAGAATTAAAATGATAAGGTAACTTTTCTCCTTTTTCTATAAAGCCTTGAAAGTCAATGCGATGCTTAGACTCATCAAAAATTCCGATACCAAAACCATCAGCAGGCATAAGTGCATTGACATTTTGATAAACTGATTGTATGAGATCTTCAAAATTTAGAATAGCTGTTATTTCTTGTCCAATTTCAGATAATAATTGAACATTTTTGTAAGCTTTTTCGACTTCTGCTTTTTGAATACTTAGACTTGTATTTAGTTGTGTTTGATTTTCATTTTGTGCCTCTATTTCTTCTTTTTGTTGGTTGAGTTGAAAGTTTTGTTGAACAATCTCTTCATTGCTTTCCATTAATTCGGCTGTACGCTCTTTTACTGTATCTTCTAACTTTTGATTTGCCTTTTTGAGTCGTTGTGTATTTATCCAAACTAATCCCCAAACAAATAAAGCTGCTAAAATAACATAAATTAAATATGCCCACCACGTTCTGTACCAAGGAGGAAGAATTTTGAAAGAATAAGTTGTTATTTCGCTTTCTGTTTCATAAATATTTTTTGTTTTTACTTTAAATTTATAATCTCCTTCATACAAATTGGTATAAGGTTTTTTGCTTTCACTTGTCCAATTCGAAAATTCTTTATCATAACCTTCTAATTTATAACTGTACTGAACCCCCTCTTGAAAAATAGTAGCAGCAAAATGAAAGGTCAAAGAATTATTTTCATAAATAAAAATAGGAATAGCATTTTTAGGTTGTTTGTCTAATGATAAATCTTCTTTATCAGTATAATTTCCTCCAAAAAATAACGAATCTTCTCCAAAAAACACCTTTCTTATAATTGGTTTTGGAATTTGATTATAATCATAGTTTTTTGCTTTTTGAGGATAAAAACGATACAAACCTTCACTTCCTCCCATCCAAACTGTATTTTGCTCATCTACAAATAAGGCTTGTGGAGACATAGAAGGTAGTCTTAAAAAAGGTTGGGTAGTTTTGGTAAACTTTCCATTTTCTAGATCTATTCTACTAGCCATTTGTGCAGAATTGATTTCTAAAACATAAGCTTGATTTGGCTTTACAGAAAAGAATCGAAAAATTTGAGATTTTTTTTCGTTATCATTTCTAAATATAGAATAGGGTTCTGCTTTACCTTTTTGGTCATTCCATTTATACACTCCATCTCTAGTAGTTATTATAAATTCTTGTTTGTTATTGTAATAAAAAACTTGATTTTCATTCATTTCAGGCAATCCCCTGATGGTGTCTATTTTAGTCAATTTAGAAAAGATTAGGGAGTCTTTTGAAAAAGGAATGTAATAGATACCATCTTGAATACTGCCAAACCAAAACTTATCTTTATTTTTTATAATAGTTCTGATTTCTAATCCTTTTATAGGAAAAGTAGTTATAAAACCTGCTTTATTATTAGGCTTCAATTCCAATACAGAAATTGCTCCTTTGCCTGCTAAAATAATTTTATTTTCATGGAATTGATGAATAACATTTGCTGAGTTAGATTCAGATAAAAAAATGGCTACTGAATCTTCAATTTTATAAAGTTTATTTTGAGAAACAGCATACAAACCAATTTTTTCTGATATAGTTATAGGTTTTATGTCCCAACAAAATCCTTCAAAACCTTTTACTAAAGTAAAATTATCTTCATTTTTATTCTTTGTATAAAGTCCTTTTGCTGTTCCAACATATAATCTATCTTTATATTCTTGCAACGACAAAATGCTTCCTTCTAATTCTTTATTTGACCAAAATCTAAAAGGAGTTTGAAATTCTACCTTTACAATTCCGTTGTCGGTAGCCAGCCAAATATTTTCATCTTTATCTTGAAAAGAAAATGGAACAGTAGAGGTAGAAAGTCCTTTAGTCTTATCAATATGCTTAATTATTTTTCCTTCCTTAGAGAATAAATAACCACCTTTGAAAATGGTAGAAAGAAAAAAAGTTCCATCTTTTAGTGTTGTGAGATGATAGGGTAAGGTAGTTGTACCTGTTTTGATTTCGGTGGCTATTTGGCTATTGGTCTGAAAAGGTTGAAGTGTTTGAGTGGAAATAGTGAAAGTAAATAAATCGCTTTTTTGAGTAATTAGCAAGATGGTATTCTCATCTAGATGAGCTGTTCCTACTATAGCATTTGCTTTCAAGGCTTCTGTTCCATTTATAGATTCAGGTTGTTTTCCTTCTTCTTTGAGTTTCATCAAACCCTGTTTTTGTTTGACAAAGTAAAAATATCCATCATTTATTATAGCTCGTATTTGTGTATTTGTTATTTTCCAACTCGCAAACTTTTTTGTATTCCAATCATATCTAAACACTCCAACAGAGGTGTGAAAATAAATAAAATTTTTATCAGGGTAAATTCCCCAAGTATCTCCCAAATCATTTATATCTTTCCACTCTTCTATTTTTTTTAAAGAATCAAATAAATTTTTTGCTAGGCTCACAAATTTCATTTCTCCCAAAGAATCAGCTTTTAAATATCCAAAGTTTCCTTTTGTTCCTGCATATATTCTACCTTTTTCATCTTTGCCTAAAGAACGGATAACTATTGCTTCAGGAATCGAAATATTTCCCCAGCTTACTCCATCATAGGTGTAAACTCTACCACCAGAAAAATACATTACTCCATTATTATCTTGTTCCACAGCCCATATTTGAGGATGTCCATCATAGGATTTAGGAGAAAAAGAAGTCAAAAAAGGGTTGCCAATATCTTGCACTTCTTGATTTTGAGCAAAAGCAGATAGAGAGAAATAAGAAAATAAAAGTATAGAAAAAAATAAGTATCTCATTATAAATAAAGTAGAAAAATGAGGAGTTAATTAGAGAAAATTAAAATAAGAGTAATTTTCCAATAATACGAAATTTCGGATAATTAAAGAAGTATTTAGGATAATTATTTTGCTTAACTAACTAAAAAATCAATTTAACTATACAATTTCTAACTACTTTTATTTGAGTCTGATTTTAGGTTAATTACACCTAAAAACGAAGTTTTGAAATTAGTAGGGAACTGGAAGTCAGCGAGTAAGCAAAGCTAAAAGGCACGCCTTTTCCTAAGATGGTCGTTGATTTCACATCATAAAATTTCTTGCTGGATAGGAAAAGACATGTCTTTTCCCTACAAAATGCCTAAATTAGATGCGATTAACCTATTCTGATTTCATAAATCTAACGTCTTATTTTATTTTTATTCTTCTTCTGTTATTTCTTCCTTCTGTGTCTTTTTCTGACGAATATCATCGACAAGTTCTTCTATAATGAGAGGATAGTACAAATGCTCTAAGGCGTGGATTTTGTGAGCAAGTATTTCGGCTGTGTCTTTGGGTTCTATGTTTACTTTTTCTTGAAAGATAATTTGTCCTTCATCATATTTTTCATTGACAAAATGAATTGTAATCCCTGATTGAGTTTCTTTATTTTCTATAACTGCTTTATGTACATTATCTCCATACATTCCCTTTCCTCCATATTTTGGCAAAAGCGCAGGATGAATATTGACTATTTTATTAGGAAAAGTAGTTACAAAGTTAGAGGGAATAAGCCACATAAAACCTGCCAAGACAATTAAATCAATTTCTTTGTATTCTAAAAACTGAAGAACATTTTTTGTTTTATAGAGTTCATTTTTTTCAAAAATAGCTACTTCTACTCCTAATCGTTTGGCTCTTTCGATAACAAAAGCATTTGCATTATTAGACAAAACTACAAAAGAAACATCTTTTTGTAATTTAAAATGTTCGATAATTTTTGCAGCATTTGAGCCATTACCTGAAGCAAAAATAGCAATTTGAATCATAAAAAATAGAAGTACAAACGAGTGTAAAGTATAAACAATACGAAGTTATTTAATTAAGTCGTTTTGAGTTGATGAACTAAAATGAGCAAATGAATACTGGTGCAAAAGTGCAATCACTTATATTCTAATGGTTACGGATAGAATTATTTTTTGTTTGTTTTTGAAAGCACAAAACTATAAAAAAAACTGAGATTTAAGGAATGTTATTTACTCAAATAGCTTATCTATAAAATAATTGAGAAGATATTGAGAAAATGACAAAAAAAAAGTCTTGTAGAAAACTCCACAAGACTTTTTTTATAAATGGCGGTCTGGACGGGACTCGAACCCGCGACCCCATGCGTGACAGGCATGTATTCTAACCAACTGAACTACCAAACCATTTTTTTTGACTTTACTTTCTGATTTAACTAATTTGAAGTATTTAAAGAAAATAAAAACTATTGCTATAAAACTATTCTGAATTAGCGGTCTGGACGGGACTCGAACCCGCGACCCCATGCGTGACAGGCATGTATTCTAACCAACTGAACTACCAAACCGTTTGTGTTTGCTTTTCAGAATGTTTTAAAACTGATTTTCAATTTAAGTTTTAATTGAGAGTTCAAAGATACAAACTTGATTTTGAAAAAAAAAGTTCGTTTTGAAATTAAATTAAAAATATTTTTTTTAAATCTTTAGTGATTTTCTTTCAAAAGTTGTCAAAAACACCTCTGTCTTTTTCAGAAGTGCGATGCAAAGGTAAGACAGTATTTTTGATTTTACAAGTGATTACTATAAAAAAAGGTGTTTTTTTTGATGAGTTAAGATGGGTTTTTATTAAATATTTGACAATCAGTAATTTATGAGGTGATATTTTTTTATTTTTTTTCACTCTATAAGAATAAACTATGAGGTAGCTATTAAATTGCTTTTAAACTCATATCCAAACTTTGGTAAGAATGTGTAAGTGCACCAACAGAAATAGAATTTACACCTGTTTTCGAAATATTGCCTACTGTTTCTAAAGTTATTCCACCAGAAGCTTCACTCATTATTTTTTTAGAAGAGGCAAGATTAAAATCTTTAATTAATGAAACGGCTTCTTGCATCATTTCATTGGTCATATTATCTAACATCAAAAAGTCTATTGGTTCTCCTTTTTGACTGACTTCTAAAACCTGTTTTACTTCTTCTAAGTTTCTGGTTTCAACTTCTATTTTTAAATCTTTATTATTGGTTTTACAGTAATTTTGTGCTGATTTTATTGCTTTTTCGATTCCACCTGCATAATCCACATGGTTGTCTTTGAGCATTATCATATCAAAAAGTCCGTAACGATGATTTGTTCCACCTCCAATTTTGACTGCCCATTTTTCTGTAATTCTAGCATTAGGAGTAGTTTTGCGAGTGTCTAAAATTTTGGTTTCTGTACCCTTTACAGCTTCTACAAATTGATTTGTAAGTGTTGCTATTCCACTCATTCTTTGCATACAATTCAAAACTAAACGCTCGGCTGTTAGAATCGATTGTGCATTTCCTTCTACAATAAAAGCAATGTCTCCATGTTTTATTTTATCACCGTCATTTAAGAAAATATTTAATTTTAGATTTTTATCCACCTTAGCAAAAATAAGTTTTGCGAGTTCTATTCCTGCCAAAACTCCATTACCTTTAATAAGCAAATGTGCCTTTTTTTGTGCTGTTGCAGGAACAGAAGAGAGTGTAGAATGGTCGCCATCTGCAATATCTTCTTTGAGTGCAAGTGTTATGAAGTGGTCTAAAGATTCGGTTGTGAGGTAATTGTACACTTTATAATTAAGGTTTTTGATGAAAAAAATAGTGTAAAAAAAGCAGCTTCGTGTATTTTTTACACAAATAAAAGCATATTTATTGAAATAAGCAATAATTAATTTTGAAAACGAATTAATTTGTTGATAATCAGTTTTTTGATTGAGTTAAGGACTCATTTTTTTTGTGTTTATTTGTGTCAAGTATAGTCATGACAAATAAAAAAATGGTAAAAATCAAATCATTTAGGGATTTTATACGTTTATATAAATACAATTTCATAAAAAATCAAGTAGTATTTTTATTGACTATCAAATTAGTATTTCAACCTACTAATGTTGTTCGTTTTGTATTTTTGTGTGATTTTGAACAGTTAGATTATTTATAGCATTTAATTTTTACGTCTATGAAAACATTTCCATTTTCTTCTTTTTTTAAAACTAAAACACCAAAAAAAATTATAGGTACACTTGCCTGTTGTGTGTTTTTGGGTGTAGGAGGAAATTCTGTATTTGCTCAAAATAATCTACATGTAAAACTTCCTTACGACCCTTATAATAATCCTGCTATTTGGGCGCAGCTTCAACAAAAACCATTGGATTCTTTATTGTGGCAAAAATATACTCATAAACAATGGACAGAAATGCCTTTGAAGGAGCGTTTGCAAGTAAAGTTATGGATTCAAGAAATGTGGCTTAATCAACTGAATGGAAATACTGAACAGTTAGCAAGTACAACGGTAAAAAAAGACGAAAAAAATGAAAAGGTTAAAAGTGAAAAAATAGAGAATACAACTACAACTCAAGTTACGAAGACTGATAATACAGTTGTTGCAAAAAAAGATGAAAAAGTGAAAGATAAAACTCTAACTACCACAATAACTTCTAAAGATGAGGTAAAAGAAATAGTAACTTCTACAAAATCATTGAATAAATCTCAAAAGATAAATGAGTTACTTGCCAAACCTGAGGTAAAAAGCTTTTTAAAAGATTTGGAAGAGTCATTTTTGGCAGAATCTACAGAGATGGAAGAATTAAAAGAAAATTTGTATGAAAATTTCTTTATTTTGGAAGCTGTATTGGCAGACGAGTTTGAAGTTTTGGGAGCTGAGTATGTTTTTTATAAGAAAAAATATCCCAAGGGAAATTATAGCGAATCTCGTTGGATGATGGAAAAGGAGCAAGAATTAAGAAAACTCAAAACTCAAAAACTCGAAGAAATGAAGCAGGCTTTCTTAGAACGACAAATCAATTAGACTACACCAAACTGACAAAAATAATGCAATTTTTTATTGAAATAAGTGATTTTTGAAATAATTTACAGCCTGAAAATAGAGTTAATGTGTTGTTTTATAGTAATTTAGGTTTTTTGTTGATTATTACATGTAAATAATGCAAATGTGTAAAATAGAGTAGCAAAACAGAATTTGCTATCGAATTATCTATTTGTCCGACTTTTCCCTCTATTTTCTCACATGAGCCTTTTTCTCCTCTTTATTGTTTTGTCAAAAACATTCTGTACTTTTATAATTGTATAGACAAATATTCTGTGTTTGTCTATATAAACAAATTAATCTATCCTAAATTTATTACTTTTTACTTTTACTATTATGCCTATATCTAAATTTACTTTTGAGTTGAATTTTTTTTCAAAGTTTATATTTTCTTTTGCATTTGTATTGTTGTTGGCAGGAACAGTGTATGCCCAAGATACAAAAGACCCAATGAATAAGCCAGATGTATGGGAAAAACTCAAGCATAATCCAAATGACCAAACTCTATGGGAAAGTTATTTAGGTAAAAAGATACAAGATTTTACAGATGAAGATAATGATAAAGTAGCCACTTGGCAAGAACAATTAATGGTTTTGCAGTCTGAACATGCAGATGTGATTATTACTTCGAAAGCTGATACAGATGCTGATGATGAAGATATTTTGAGAGATATGCAGGTAGGAGATTGGCAAAATTTGGAAGACGTAGTGATGAGTACAGGTTCGGAAATACAAGAAATGCGTCAGAATGTAGATGCAAATTTTGCCCTTTTGGAAGATTTATATTTGGAGTCTTTCGAAGAGCAAGGTTTAAAATATGTTTCTTATAAAGAAGCACATCCAGATGGAAAATACTCAAAGACAGCTTGGATAGAAGCACAAGAAGAAAAATTGATGCAAGCGAAAATGAAAGAATTGCAGGCACTACGCAAACAAGTTGAAAAGAATTAAATACTTAGAATTGTTAATAATTTAGCAATATTTAAACAAAAACAGTTACTAAATAGTAGTAGTAGTGCATATTTGAGTTGAAAAATACTTAATTTTGCATACCTACTAACTAAAAGAGTAACAAAAAGTATTTTTATAAATACTTAAGATACTGCTTATTTTTAAGTTAGTGATAGGTAAATTTGGTGATTCAAAAACATCGGTAATTTTTTACCGATGTTTTTTTTGTATTTTACAAAACTTTACACTTCCAAGAATCTCAAAATTTCATCATAAACCAAATCTAATTCTTTATCAGTAATAAGATAGGGAGGAATCATATAGATTACATTTCCCAAAGGACGAAGCAGGATATTTCTATCCAAAAAGTAATTATAAATATTTTTTCGCCATTCATTAAAGTAGGACGTTTGTTCTTCTGTTTTGAGTTCTAAAGCGAAAATTGTCCCACAAGTTCTGACTTCTAAAATTTTGCATTCTAATTTTTTATTAAAATTTATTTGTTTTGCAAAGTGAAGATGTTTTTCTGCAATTCTTTTTCTATTTTGAAAACATTCATCACTTAATAAAATTTCCAGACTAGCATTTGCAGCAGCACATGCAATTGGGTTTCCTGTATAAGAATGTCCGTGAAAAAAAGTTTTTAAAATATCATTATCGTAAAATGGTTGTACTACTTCTTTTGTACAGAGCGTAACAGCTAAAGGCAAAAAACCTCCAGTTATTCCTTTTGAAAGGCAAATTAAATCTGGTTTTTCTTCTAAATATTCAGATGCAAAAAGATGGTCAGTTCTGCCAAAACCTGTCATTATTTCATCAGCAATACAAAATGTATTTTTGTTGTGAGCTAGTTTTATAAGTTCGTCCAAATGTATGGGAGAATAGGTTTGCATTCCTCCTGCTCCTTGAATGATGGGTTCAAAAATAAAAGCTGCTACTTCTTCACTTTCCAAAATCTGTGTAAATTTTTCTTTTACATTTTGCCAATTTTTTTTTGTTGGTCTTGGAATAAATTCTACCTCAAAAAGTAAAGGATTGAAAGGGGCATTGAATGGCGTTCTGTCGCAAACTGCCATTGCTCCAAAAGTATCTCCGTGATAAGCTCCTTCTATGGCAATTATTTTTGTTCTGTTTGCGTCTTTATTTCTGTTGTGAAAATGCTGCAAACAAATCTTTAAAGCCACTTCAATAGCCGTTGAGCCATCATCTGAAAAAAATACTTTGTTCATGGAAGGCAAAAGCTGAATCAAACTTTTAGCTAATTTTTCGGCTGGCTGGTGTGTAAAACCTGCAAAAATAACGTGTTCCAAACTATGTGCTTGCTCTGAAATAGCACCTGCAATTTTTTTGTTGGCGTGTCCGTGAATATTTACCCACCACGAAGAAACAGCATCAAGGATTTTGCGCTCATCTTTTGTGTAAATATAAATTCCATCTGCTTTTACAATTTCTAAAGGGTCGTAGCCTTCGGCAAGAGGTGTGAAGGGATGCCAAATGTTTTGTTCAGTTATCAGTTTTTTAGTCATCAGTTAATTTCTGTTTTTTTGTAAAAGTACTGAATTACTGATTGTAGAACACAGATTTTATGAATTTTACGAATTTGAAATGCTGTAGCTTATTGATGAGGTTGTTTAAGAATGAGTTTTGTACGTATTTTTTGTTGGTGTCGCTATGCTAAAACACCAACAAAAAGGCAATGTTATTTTTCCATAGAATTGGGTTTGCAAACCCAATTCTATGGAAAAATAACATTCTTAAACAGCTTCACTGTATAAAAAGTTACAATATTTTTTTTTAATCTAATTCTGCTCGTGAAAACAAATCATTGATTAATGTTTCATTTTCACAGGCTTCTTTAAATTTGATACTAAATTCTTTCAATGCTTCTTTATCAGAGGAATAGGCACAATACATACTTCCTTCAGGATCAAAATTTATTACCTCAGTTAGTTGAGGTTGTTTTTCTTCTAAAAATACTCGTGCTAATGAAGCCCAGTCGTAACCATTTCCTTCAAATCCTTCTTCTGCTCGTGCTTCAAAAATCTCAGCTTTATATTCTATAGCTGATAAACAAACAGAAGCACTTTTTTCGTGGTCTGTCCAAAAGAAAGGTTTGATTTGGTTTTCAAAATCTTGATTGTTCATGTTTTTATTTTTTGGTAAGAGTTGTTTTAAAACATTCAAATTTAATCAACTTATAGATTTTACTCACTATATAATAGATTTTTTCTTGTCGTTGATGAGGATATCAAAAACGGTAGGAAAATTATAAGTTATCAGTTTTAGGACAAATACCATTCATCTGTTGGGAAATTATCAACAAGATTTTGTGAGTTTATGAAGCAATCTTTTATTACCCAATTGGGTTTGTATATTTTGACTTCTTTATTTTTATCAAAATTTACATTTTTCAAGACTATTTCTGGAAATTCTGTAGATCGTAAAGTACAATTTGAAATGATACATGTATTCAAAATAGAGTTTGTAAAGCATGCTCTAGTTAAATCACAGTTATCAAAAACAGTTTTATTTATAGTAGAACTTGAAAAAATTACCTTATAAAAGTTGCAATTTAAAAACTTAGATGAGGAAATTATAGAATCACTAATCTCTAAACCTTGTAAGTCACAGTTTGTAAATTCACAATTTTTGATAATTGTCTTAGTTGAAACTCCGTATAAATCCAAGTTTGTCAATTTGAGATTCTCTAAAAATAAATCAACAACTTGTAATTCTTTTTTTTCTACTAAATACGTTTCAAAATTTTCTTTTTTATTGAAATACATTTTAATTGTTGTTTTTAATTTGTCTTTGTGAAAATAAATTATTTTTTTAATAAATATTCCATCAAATTTAAAAAACTCAAAACCTCTACTTTGCTTTTGATGTTAAAATGAAGACTAGCTTAATTAATGCCTTATTATCTTATAAACGTTTCTTAAATATTACTCATATTGTAGAAATAAATACAGATAATAAAAAGTATCTTTTTAGTAATTTTCTAACTCTTAATCCCTATTTTCTATTTTGCCTAAACTTACTTTTTTTTATATTCCCTGTAAAGACGAAGATGAAACTTTGCATTTATCGAAGCTGCTTTTAGATGAAAAATTAGTAGCCTGTACTAATTCTATGCCTATAAAAAGTTGTTATTTTTGGCAGGGGAAAATTGAAAATGATACCGAACAAGCTTTGATTGTTAAGACATTACCTGAAAAAGCCAAGAGTGTTACTCATTTTTTAGAACAAAGTCATTCTTATGATACACCTTGTATTGCTTTTTGGGAAATAGAAGTAAATGAAGGATATTTTGAATGGGCAAAAAATCAACTCTAAAAATACAACTTGATAAATCAAATTACGACCTCAAAATTATGTAGCAGCTTGATTTATCAAGTTGAGTTATTGTATTTTTTTAATTCTTAACAAAGATTTTCCTCTAAGATATTCATACCAAATTCTTCTCTAACAATTTGATAAAACTCTTCATCATTTTGGATAGTGCGTTCTTGTTTTTCTTCTCCTATTGTTTTGATAAACTTATTATTGAATAATGTAATTCTGCCTTCTTCTGTTGGAAGTGTACAGATTCTATTTTTTACAAAATAAGAGTCTTCTGAATACTGTTTGAAGTTGATTTGCTCGTAAAACTCTTCTATTTTTCTAGAAATGGTTTCAAAAGTATATATTTTTTTGAATTTATAGCCTTTTCTTGATTCAGATAAAATGTAATTTGATTTATTCACTTGAATTATTTTATAAATTGCATCTCTATCTTTATAAACATAATTATCAATTTTGGAGGGGATTTTCATAGGTTCTGTAAAAAGGTTGCCATAACCTACATCGACAAGCCAGTTTTCTTCTAGTTTTACGATGATTGCTAAATGGTCAAATTGTCCAGCCAAATTTTCTCTTTTGTCATACATGCTTGCAGATACAATATGACAGTCAAATCCAATTTCTTTGAGAAGGTTATAAAATAGAAAGTTGAGTTCGTAGCAAAATCCTCCTCGTTTTTCTACAATAATTTTTTCATACAGTGAATCTAAATCAATTTTCAAAGGTTTTTTTAGATGAATATCTAAATCTTCAAAAGGAATAGCAAAGACATGTTTTTTGTGTAATTCGTTGAGCGTTTGTAGGTTGTTTTTTGGTGTTTGCCGATAATCTATTCGACGTAAATAGTTGTCTAATTTCATTTCTTAATTATTTGTGTGTTTATTGGTTATTTTTACTATTCTTGCTAGTTTATTCATTTTCAACAAACTAGAATTAAGTAGCATTTTTTTTTCTTAGAATGTTACTACAAATAGCTATTGTAAAAGTAGTAAAATTATAGATAGTAGTTTCAATGTTATAACTTACTTTAAGGAAATAAAAAACGACCTAAGAATTTTGGTGTTTCTTGGGTCGTCTCAGTTATTTTTTTAAATATCTGCTTTTTACTTAGGGAGTAATGTAAATTTTGTTTTTTTGTTGGCATTCATAACTCCTTTTGCTTCTAAAGACATAATTCCATTATACGAAATCCATCTTCCTTTATCTATCGAAAATTCAGCAATCGCTTGATGGCTAAATCTCATCATTGAGTCTTTTTTTCCTCCAGTTTCAAAAAGAGCAGGAGAGTTAAAAGTTCCATGTACATATTCATCTAAGTTATATTTTAGCACTGCAATTCTTTCCCCATCTATTACTTTTATATCTACTAAAGTAACTTCGTTTATCTTATAAGAACTATCACATTCAAAATTTTGGTCGTTAGTAATAAAATTTACATCCAATTCCCATGTATCTCCTATACTTACAGGTTTATTTGGTAATTCAAAAAAAACTGAGATTAAATTCTTTTGTCTGCTTTGAAGCCAAAAACTATGAACTTCTCCTGTTTCAAGTACAGAACCACGCAATACAATGCCTTCATTCATCGCACTCATCATTCTAAGAATAGTCTTAGTTCCTCTGATAGTATCATTTTCCATTTCTGAATCAGATTCTCCATCATACATTTTCATCTGAATATCTACAACTCCGTCCTCTTTTTTGTGTAAAGTTGTGATATAATCCATGTCATATACAACTTTATTTAATTGATTAAAGAATTTTTGTGATTCTGACAATCCTTCTTTCTTATTAGTAGAAAGAGCATTGAAAAGACTTCCAAGATCCATTTCCATATAAGAGCTATCAATTTCTTTCATAGCTGTCATATAATTGAGGTCTTCATTTTCTTGAATTTTCCATCTCAAATCGACACTTTCTTTGTCTTGAGCAAACGTTGTAATGGTAATAAAAACAAATAAAACTGATAAAATACTTTTCATTTTTCTTTAAATTTAATTGCAGTATTTGATTAATAATTGATTTACTTCTTTTCCATAGTTTTTCTCAAAATTTAATGATTTGGCTTTATTCAAATATTCACATACCTTCTCCATATTTTTTTCATCAATGGCAATTATGGCAAGATTACGATATGCGTAGGAGTTAGTAGGTTTGATAGCTAAGGATTTATTAATAATCTTTTTTGCTTCTTCACTTTTACCCATATTATGTTTATTTAATCCATAATTATTTAGAAATAAAGCGTCTTTATCATCATAAATCGATTGAAAAACTGAATCGGCTTCTTCATATCTTTTTAACATAGAATAGCAATAAGCCAAATTCATTTCATTCGGAGCTTTTGGATTTAACTCTTTAACTTTTATCAAATCTTGCAAAGCACATTCAAAATTTTGTGATGCAAAACACACCTCAAGTCTTTTTTGGTAATACCACCAGTTATTAGTTTCGTTTTCGATAGCTTTATCAAAATTATTTTTAGCTTCTTCAAACTTGCTTTGAGAATAAAGAAGTTGTCCCTTATTGAAATAACCACTTGCCATTTTAGGAAACTCTTTAATTACTCTGTCGTAATAGAAATGAGCACTATCAGCTTGTCTTAATGAAGCATAACAATTAGCAAGGTTTACCAATGCCATACCTAGTTCTGGTGCATCTGTCTTTACAATTTCTAAAAAAAGTGGTTTTGCTTCTAACACTTCCTTCATCTCTGCATAAGCATGAGCCATCCAAAATTTTACTTGTATGGAAGGATTTTTTTTGTATTCTTTCTGAAACTTCTTTAATGCTTTATCATATTCTTTATTGGCAAAGTAGTTTTGTCCTTCCTGCATAGTTTTACTTGCCTGTTGTGCTTTAGCCGAAAAAGCAAATAAACAGACGAACAGTAGCAATATGTAAATAACGAAATTATATTTTTTCATTTTATGAAATAGAATTTTATAGGCTTTAGTTTTTTGTAAAAAACAAAAATACTATTTTAATTTTACTTTCCATTTTCTAACAAATGAAAATAACCTTTCAACCTATAAGAATATCTAGTTGGGTCTGTCGCTAGTGTTCTAAATTCCTTCTTTATAAGCTCTATCAAATCCTCTTCAAACTCTCTATCTTCAATATAAGCACAATTCATTTTTACAAATTGCATAAGAGCAGAATTTGGGAAATCTGACAATGCTTTCTCTAAATCTGGATTGTCATAAGTATTTTTTTCTGCCAATCCCATAAAATAACTCATTGCAAATCGTTCATCTTTGTATTCATTCCAACCTTTTTTATCTGTTTCTTCTGAAACTTTTCCATTTACAGTTGCTTCCAGATAGGCATAAATATTCAGTAGTTCAATGTCTTTTGTAGAATCTGCCAAAGATATTATTTCATCTTTTCTTGAATCAAAAAATGTTTTTTCATCTAGTATTTTATTAGTAAAAGCTATATTAAGCAAATCAGAAGTAATATTTCCATTTGGAAAAAATCTATTGTTGTCAATAATCATTTCTGATTGAGATAAAAGAGTTTTTATAGAATCAGATTTTCCATATCCTTTTGACATTTTTTTGATAGAACTATACGCATTCAAATCAAGATATATTTCACTAGACTTTCCATACGTTTGAGCTATCAATTCTAAATCTTTTTCTAAGAAAAACTCTTGAACAAGTGTATTCCACCAATCTATTTCCCAGTTTAAGTCTAAGAAAATCAAATCATAAGTGCTTTTTTCATTCTTTTCTTGCATTTTTAATCGTAATTCAGAACGCTTTTTGATTTGGTCTGTTCTGCCATGAATGAGATAAATAGCTTTATCAATTCCGACATGATTTTTTGCATGATTACAAGCATTCCAACTCTTTATAGCTTTATCTTTTTCTCCACTGTTCAAATAACATTCAGACAACCACAAATCAATTCTATAATCTGTTTCTGCTTGCTTTTGATACGCCAAATAATACGGAATAGCTTCTTTATACAATCCTTTTCTGTGTAATTGCATCGCATATTCAAGCGAAAAATTAAGTTCATTTGGTTTGAGTTCAATCGCTTTTTTGTGCAATTCAAAAGACTTTTCTTCATCAATATTGTATAAAGCTGTTCCAATCAAATACATTTTGTATTCATCTGTCGCTTGATTAGCCAGTTCATCAACACACTTTTTACAATCTGTTTCTGAAAGGCATGTTGAGAAAAAAGTGGTAAAAGAATCCGATAATTCTTTTTCTGCTTTATCAATTTTATCTCTACTGTTTTCTAAATTTTGAGCTTGACAAGAAAAAGATAGAAAAGATAGAACGAGTAAAATATTGATTTTCAATTTCATGGAAATATTTTGTGTTGTTTATTTATATAGAAGTTTTATTTATCGCATCAAAAAGCCGTTTTACCTGCAAATCTCCAAGACCATAAATAGATTCTCTTTTGCAAAACTCTCTAAAAACAGGCGCAAATTCTTTCGTATCTAAATCTTTCATTATTTGAAGGAGTGACGTTTTGGGTCTTCCTAATTTTTCTTCATTTGTTGGAAAGCGTTGAAGATGTGCATCTATGGCAGGAAGAATAAAAGCATAATTTTCACCCAGTTCTTTAGCTGTTTGTAGTAATTTTTCGGTGTCATTATTTTTGTAATGTTCCCAAAGTAGAGCAATTTTATGTAGCTCATTCTGACCAATAGACAAACGATTTTCATAAATAGAAATCAATTCAGATTCATCAAGACCACCAAAACCGTATTGTGTATGTTCTTTCGGACGAACTAAAAAAATAGAATTTTTCTGACCATTTTTATTCAAAAGATGCACTACAAACCAAAAATTTACTTGGCAAAACAAATCATCTTCAAACCATAGATTAATAGCTACCTCACTAGGAAGAGCCTGTATTTTCTCAAATTCAGAAACCGTTTTTTCAAAATAATCTTCTTTGCTATATCCTGCGTAATGGCTACTAATAAATGTAGCTCTCGTTTCATAAAACTCCTCCAAACTCTCTCCTTCTACATTTCCATCTACCAAAGCCTCTCTAGCAATGATAATTTTGCCTTTTATAGTTTTTGGAAACTGCTCTTTTAAAGAATCTCCGTTTAGAATATGGTATTGTTGAGGTTTCATTTTTTTGAAAATTTTTTAATTTCTGTCCATTACAATAACAGGACAAAATACACTATCCAAATGTGAAAAATCTTTATCCATTGTTAGCAAAGTAGAATCTGTCAAAATAGTTGTTGCAGCAATCCAAATATCATTTTTACCCATATTACGTGCTGCCATTCCAATAGGTAAAGGTTTATTTTTTAGTTTTCCTTGACTGTACGCATCTATATCTGAATAAATATATTGAATGTCCTTTGTATCAATTGGAATGACTAAAAATTCATCCAAAAAATCTATCATATTCTGAAATTTTGTATCAGACCAATGACGTTGTTTTGCCAAAGACATAAGTTCAGCAGAAGTAACAATAGAAATAAATAAAAAATTAGAATCTGAAAATAGGTTCAAATCTTCTAATTTCTTAGTAATTGTTGGTTCTCCTCTAAAATAACCTAACAATATATTGGTGTCTAGTACGTAATTCATCAATTCAAATCATTTAAAAGGCTTTCAAAAGAATCTTCATCAGCTAATTTCCCCTGCATATTTTTTATGTTTTGCATAGAAAAATGGTGTTCAGAGATAAATAAGTTTACATCAAATTTTTCTTTGATTGTTTTTACATATTTCAAAGCAGGATTTGAATATTCTACCAAATCATAAATCATTTTCTCCAAAGAATTAAATAATTCCTCTTGTTTGATTTCTTTTATGACTCTAAATAGTCTGTCTTTTCTGTGTTCTAAATTTTGCATTGTTTTTATTTTTTAATTTCAATCCACATTTTGAAAAACTCTATAACTCTATCTAAATGTTCAGATGATTCTGTTAGGCTTATTTTTTCAGATTTATGAGCAGCATTGTTACGTAAATCTCTTATTTTACTTACTACGTCATTCTCTCCAAACTTACTTTTATTAGTTTCTAATTTATTCAAATTTATTACATTGATAATATTGCCATAAGAATTATTGAGTTCAATTCTTGTGGTCGGTTCTGCCAAAGAATACAATAAATGTTGAGACTGAAAACTATTAATAGATGAAATCTTAAACTGACTAAAACTTCCGAATAGCCAACCCTCTACTGTTTTAATATTATTGATTTTCGTTTGACTAAAGTTATTTGTGGTAAATATATCTTTACAAGCAGACTTAATAGTATTTTCCATAGCTTTTCCTAATTGCATAACAACAGGAGAAAAATCACTTGAAGGATTATTGGCTAAATTATTTTGCAAAAATAATCCACTAGTCAAAAGGTTTATAATATCAGAATGTAGTTTTGATATATCAATGTTCTTTTCAGTTAAAACGGTTTCGTATGTTGAATAATCTTGATTTATTAAATATTCGTCTATTTTTTGATAAATAATTTCCTCATCTGTTTCAGTTCCATTAACTACTAAATTTTTCGTTCTTTCAAATGTTTCAAAAAATCTTTCTCTGCGTTTGTTTAGTAGTGATAAGTGTAGATTATAACCTTGAGGATAATATTCATCATCGTATATTATGCTGTAATCTATAATACCACCTTCTGTTATAGGTATATGTACAACTTGTGGCTTTAAATTAGTAGAAGTTTGAAAATAATGTATACTTAGTTTTTCAATATTTATTTTTTCTTCTGCTATCAAATTTTGAAAACGACTAAGCATATATTCATTATGAGTTTCGATGATAAACTTCATTTTAAATTTCTTATTAGCATCTTGCAATATATCTGCTATTATAGTTTGTAGACGTGGATGTAAGTTTACCTCTGGTTCTTCAATACAGATAATACTCTGGCTTTTAGATAAACTAATTTTCATCAATAACATAATGACTTGTAGAGTACCAGTACTTAACTTATTTAATGTAAATGCCTTTTTAGTATTTATATTATGATTCTCAAATTTATAAAAAACTAATACCTTAATTTCTAAACCTACTAATGTTGCTTTTTCTATATCTATTTTTCCTAACTGGAGTTTTTGTAACCAATAATTTATAAATTCTTTTTGCTCTTTAGCAGCATTAGAAAATAATTGACTTAATTCATTTAATATTTCATTATTTGTATCGACGATGTATGGCGAAATGGTATTTAAACGAATGGCAGATAAGTATGAAATATTATCAAGTAACTCAATCAAATCCAAAAATCCCTTTTCAAAAGACAATCTAATAACATCTAATAAATAACGAAACCTTTCAGAAAAAATAGGAATATCTCTGTTACCTGCCAAAAAATCAACTGTTCTAGTTTCACAGTCTATCCACTCACCATTTTCATCAAATTCGTTATCGTCATAACTATAAGATAACTGTTTTTTATCAGTTAAAACCTCTAATGCTGATAGGAAAATAAAAATATTAACTATTGAATGAGAATATCTTCTACTATTTGAATCAATTTGGTAATTAAAATCTTCCTTTCCATCTAAAAAGGTAGATAAACTTTGCATTAGTTTCGTTTCATGACTAGAGATAGAAAATAAGTAATCATTGATTTTATTTTTATTTCCAATTTGAAGAAAACTATTTTTCCAATTTTTCTCTAATAGCTCTTTCTTGCTTTTTAAATCTTTTTCTACAAGTGTTGATGCACTTCTATTTGGGTTTTCTCTTTCAGTATTAGATTCGATAAAATTAAAGCGATTTTGACTTTCAGCACCACCAGCTTTTTTAAGAATAAACTCATCATCTAAATATTGTATAATTTTTTCAAAATTAATCATGCAACTAGAACCTTCCATTCTAATAATAGAAACATCTTTATCTTTCAAGTTTAGCAGCATTAATGCTCCTTGTTTCTGATATTGTAATTCTAATGTTTTCGCTCCTAAAAATAAAAAAGGTAATTTAAATGTAATCAATTCATCAGTATTTACATTTTTTATATTGGAAAGTTTTGTTCTTTCAAAGTTCAGATCGATACCATATTGTTTATAAATATTTAAACTGTTTTGTAAAAGTTCCAAAACTCTAAATACAGAACTTTTCCCTGTATTATTTGCACCTAAAAATATATTAATATCATTAAGTTCAAACTCTGCTTTTTTGAAATCTAATATGCCGTCAATATATAAGTGGTTAAATTGCATAATATGTGTTTTTAATTGATTTGTTTTTCTCATTCCTCCAAAAGCTCATCCAAAATTTTCATAGCAGCCTTTGCAATGACCGTTCCTGGACCAAAAACAGCCGAAACACCTTTTTCATACAAGAAATCATAGTCTTTCGGAGGAATCACACCACCAGCCACAACCATAATATCTTCTCTACCAATCTTTTTGAGTTCTTCAATAAGCGCAGGAACAAGCGTTTTGTGTCCAGCAGCAAGCGAAGACGCACCTACAATATGCACATCATTTTCGGCAGCTTGTTTGGCTACTTCTTCAGGCGTTTGAAAAAGTGGACTTATATCCACATCAAAACCCAAATCTGCAAAACTGGTCGCAATTACTTTCGCACCTCTATCGTGTCCATCTTGCCCCATTTTGGCAATCAAAATACGTGGGCGACGACCTTCAATTTCTGCAAACTCATCAGAGCGTTTTTGAGCCAATGCAAAATCACTATTTACATTCGTTCCATTTTCATTTCCTTTATCCATTTCATTAGAGTACATTCCTGCAATAAGTTTGGTTTGTGCTTGATAACGACCAAAAACAGTTTCCATCGCTTGCGAAATTTCGCCTAAAGTAGCTCGTTCTCGTGCAGCATCTACGGCAAGTTCTAACAAATTGCCTGTTTTGTTTTGTGCTGCATCTGTCAGTTTTTGAAGAGCCGTTTTGACTTTTTCGTCATTGCGTTTTTCTTTTACTTCTTTCAACCTCTTGAGTTGAGATTCTCTCACAGCCACATTATCGACATCCAAAACATCAATTTCTACTTTGTCCTCTTCATTTTCATCAACTCTATATTTATTTACCCCTATAATAGTGTCTTTTTGTCCATCTATGCGTGCTTGTTTTCGTGCAGCAGCTTCTTCTATTCGTAGTTTCGGAATTCCTGCCTCAATCGCCTTTGTCATTCCTCCTAAAGATTCCACTTCTTCAATCAGTTCCCAAGCACGATTTGCTAATTCGTAAGTCAGATTTTCTACATAATCCGAACCTGCAAAAGGGTCAATCGCCTTTGTAATATCTGTATTGTTTTGAATAAATAATTGTGTATTTCTTGCAATACGAGCCGAAAAATCGGTCGGAAGTGCAATCGCTTCATCAAGAGAATTGGTATGTAAAGACTGTGTACCACCAAAAACAGCAGCCAAAGCCTCAATCGTTGTACGAGTTACATTATTAAAAGGGTCTTGTTCTGTCAAAGACCAACCCGAAGTTTGGCAATGTGTACGAAGAGCCATTGATTTCTCGCTTTTCGGATTAAATTCTTTTATCATATTTGCCCAAAGCCAACGCCCTGCACGCATTTTGGCAACTTCCATAAACGTATTCATTCCAATTGCCCAAAAGAATGACAAACGAGGTGCAAATCCATCAATATCAAGTCCTGCCTCAATTCCTTTTTTGACATATTCCAAACCGTCTGCAAGTGTGTAAGCAAGCTCAATATCAGCCGTCGCACCTGCTTCTTGCATGTGATAACCACTAATACTAATCGAATTAAATTTTGGCATTTTGTCAGCCGTATATTCAAAAATATTAGCAATAATTCGCATACTTGGCTCTGGTGGATAGATATAAGTATTACGCACCATAAATTCTTTCAAAATATCATTCTGAATCGTTCCACTTAGTTTTTCTGTCGCTACGCCTTGTTCTTCTGCTGCCACAATATAAAATGCCATAATCGGCAAAACTGCCCCATTCATTGTCATCGAAACTGACATTTTATCAAGAGGAATTTTATCAAACAAAATCTTCATATCTTCCACCGAATCAATCGCTACACCTGCCTTTCCTACATCTCCCACCACACGAGGATGATCAGAATCATAACCTCTATGTGTTGCAAGGTCAAATGCTACTGAAAGTCCTTTTTGTCCTGCTGCCAAATTCCGACGATAAAAAGCATTTGATTCTTCTGCTGTCGAAAAACCTGCATATTGTCTAACTGTCCAAGGACGAACAGCATACATAGTTGGGTAAGGACCACGCAAAAAAGGTGGAATTCCTGCTTGATACTCTAAATGAGGTAATTTTTGAGAATCTTCTTTTGTGTAAAAAGGTTTTACAGCAATTTTTTCAGGTGTTTCCCAAACAGGAAATTCTTTTGGAAGTTCTTGAGTAGATTGTTCTGCTTTTTTTGCAGCACGATTTTTTAGGTCTTGAAGAGTAATGTTTTTAAAATCCATATATGTGTAGCTGGCAGTTTTTAACTGTTGTTTGATGAGTATTTTTTTTATTCTTATAAACTTTTCTTTATTGAAAGGAATAATTTAGATAAATTACTAATTTTTATTGGTGGTTAATCAGCAATAAAAATAATATATTCGTAATTGATAATTTTTAATTCGTAATTTCCTATTGGTAAAGTTTGTTTAACAAATTAGGTTTTCTTATTTTGGTCTATTCTAATTTTTACTTAAAATTGAAAAAAAAATAGCGATTTAAAAAATCTATAGCCTTATATGGAATTTATTTTAAAAATAATCCTATTTTCATTCAAAAATTCTTTGAAAAATCCGTATTATTGTGTTAAAATGATAATTGGATATAAAAATACTACTCATAACAAATAGTTCCATTCAAGATAGACATTGACTTACTTATGGCAAACTCAACTCAAAATACAGACAAAATCAGCTTAGTTATGCTTGTAGATGACAACGATACTGATAACTTTATTAGTAAACGCATCATCGAACTAACAGGCTTTGCAAACGAAGTAGTTACAAAAAACTCAGGAAAAAGTGCCTTAGAATATCTCAAAGAAAATAAAGATGATGAGTCAAAACTCCCAGATTTAATATTTTTAGATATAAATATGCCTATCGTAGATGGTTTTATTTTCTTATATGAATTTGGTCAAATGCCCGAATCTGTACACAAAAAGTGTCGTATTTCGGTTCTTTCTAGCTCTGATAATAAGCGTGATATTGATAGAATTGTAGGAAATGAATATGTAATTAAATTTACAACCAAACCTCTTACTGAAGATGCCCTAAATGCTGTTAAAGATGTTTGGCTCAAGCAAAAATAAATTCCAAAACTAATTTTTTGATACTATTTTTTTAGAATTTTTTTTTTTAGAAAACTTTTAATCTATTTTTAGCGTTTTGTTTTTGCAACTGAGTTGCATTTACTATATTTGCATATCAAAATTCTGCAATAACAACGCTATGAACAATTACTTGTCTTTGAAAAATAGAATAAAATATATCAATTCTGACTTTATAGGAGCAATGAGTGCCTTTTTATGTATCATTCATTGTGCTATTGTACCCATTCTGATGGGAGTTCACTCTTTTTATTATGCTGGAGGTGCGCTGACTTCTACTTCACATACTGAACATTCACATTCTTCTTTAGATTTTTTTAGTCTTTTTGAAGGTTCGCACTGGCATGCTTTAGACTATTTTTTCATTGTAATTACGATGATAGCAGTCTTTTTTGCTACTCGTAGAAGTGTTCTTTCTTGGATTACGACAGGACTTTGGAGTGCAGCAAGTCTTTTTGTAGTTTCTATTTTATTAGAAGAGTATGTTAATGGAATAGAATATTTAGCTTATTTAGCCTCTGCTTTACTGATTATTTTTCATTTTTTGAACCAACGTTTAGGTAAAAAAATACAGACAAAAAATAACACAAAAAATAATGAACTAAATATTGAGTTGAATAGTTTTGATAGTGTTAATTTAGAAACAGAAACGCAATCTAAAAAGACAAATAGAGTAAGTTGTATTTGTTAATCTACTAAGTCAGATAAAGGAATACCAAATCTCAAAAAAAACTTTTTGTGTTAAGCTATTGAAAATCAATCAATAATAAATTATTTGCAAAAAAAAGTGTCTTAGGCTATTGACTATTAAAAAAACAGTAGTATCTTTGCATCACAATTAAGGGAAAGAAGGTTTAATAATTTGTTCATTTAGTAATCAGAAAAGCTACTTACTAAAACTAATAATTAAAATTAGTGAATAATCAAAAAAAAATCTTCGAGTACTAATAATAAGCGAAAGTAGCTCAGTTGGTAGAGCGCAACCTTGCCAAGGTTGAGGTCGCGAGTTCGAGCCTCGTCTTTCGCTCAATTTTTACGGACTTTATATGGAGCATTAATTCTTTGGTTTTAATCAAAAATTAAACTTTAAATAAAACCTGTAAAAATGAGGGAGTGTTTAATCTCTAAAAGTAAAGATTAAATCATCAAATGCTGGAATGGTGGAACTGGTAGACACGCAGGACTTAAAATCCTGTGCCTTAATCGGCGTGTGGGTTCGATTCCCACTTCTAGTACATATATAGCAACATATACATTCGTATATGTTGCTATTTTGCTTTAAAGAGGGTTTTTAGGTATATTAGAAACTTAGTAACATATAAACGGTTATTTGTTGCTAAGTTTTGAGACCTAAAAAAGCAACTGTTTTAACCAAAAAATAGTGAAGCAAAATAAATATTGCGTCTAAAAAAAAGTCTCTTATCAATGGAAAAAGATTAAGAATGGATATTGGGGAACAACCTTTAACATTTGCAAAGCTCCATAACTTATCTACTTCAAATAGATATAAATCTATTTCTATTGAAGCTAAAGGACTTTAAATGTTTATCCAAAATCCAGTAGAAAATATTTTGAATGTAAAAGTTTCTAAAGGTGTAAAAACAGGACTTATTATTCCTCTTGTAAAAACTAAAAACCACCTGTTAAATCAAAACAACTGATTTTTTAGGTGGTTTTTTATTTCTGTTTTGAACAAAAAATGCTTATACGAAATAATGAAATAAAAAGTTTTGAAATAAATTGATATTTTTTTAGAAAAATAGATTATTTCGCTTAGTTTTTGTTATCTGATTGTTTTAAAAGCTATCTTGCCGAATAATTTGGTGTCTTCATACCAAAAATACTCGTACCTTCATTTCAAAATTATTTCGTTCTAGTTGCATCTTTAGCACAATGAATTATATTCTTTCTTCTTTATATTATTTCGTTCTTGATTTTCGTAATTCTGTTACGGCATTTTTGTGTGTGTTTTTTATTCTGTTTTCTTTTATTATTCATAACAAGGTACAAGCACAAGCCATTCCGACAGCCGAACATTATACCATTTATGATTATCATGCTCATCCTCAAAACTGGTCTGTCGTCCAAGATGATATAGGTAGAATTTATGTAGCTAATACAAAAGGAGTTTTAGAGTATGACGGAAATACATGGAGTTTGATAGAGTTACCTAATTTGGCAGGTGTAACAGCACTCACAAAAGGAACAGATGGAAAAATTTATGTAGGAGCAACATCAGAAATAGGATATTTAGATACCGATTCAATAGGAAATAAAATCTATGTTTCGATAGTTGATAAAATGAATGAACAAGACAAAAAATTCTCTACGATTTGGAAAGTATTTTCTACTTCGGATGGAATTGTTTTTCAGTCATTTGAAAAAATATTTTGGTATAAAAATGACAAATTCAAAGTTATTTCTCCTAACTCAGCTTTTCATTTGGCTTTTCAGATTAAAACAAAAGAAAATAAAAACAGCCAACTATTTGTCAGAGAGTGGGGTAAAGGGTTACATCATCTTACTTCCAAAGGTTTAGAGTTTATTGCAGGAAGTGAAATCTTTGCAGATGAAAAGATTTATTCTATTTTGCCACAAACAGCTTCTTCTCATTTTGTGGTTACAGAACAAAAAGGTGTTTATACTTATAATCAAAACACAGGTTTTTTGCCTTTTTCTACTTCGTCAGATTCTCTCTTAAAATCCAGTCAAGTCTATTGTGGAATTCAGCTTGCAGACGGAAATTATGCTATCGGTACACGCCTTGCAGGAGTTTTAGTTTTTGATGCTAATTTTCAATTTCTCTACAAAATATCTTCAAAAAATGGTCTAAAAGATGATAGGGTTGCTTATCTTTATGAAGATTCGAACAAACAACTTTGGGCAGCACTCAGCAATGGAATTTCTTACATTGATGTTGCTTCATCGTTTCGTTATTTTGATAAAAATACAGACATAAATAGAAATATTTTGAGTATTTCGCCTTCTTTTAATCAAAGTCTTTATATCGGAACAGTTCAAGGAATTTTTAAATCAAATTCTGATAAAGCAAAAACGATAAAAGAATTCAACCTTTTGCCTTATTCAGAACGAGAAACTTGGAAATTAGGTGTTTATAAAAATATTCTTTTGGGAGCGCAAAATCCAGGTATTGCTTGGATAGGAAAGCGAGGCGTTGAAGAGCTTTTGGCTGCCAGTAATCCATTTATTCAAGATTTTTCTTTAATAAAAAGTGATACTTCTCACTTGATTGCAGCTTCTGTTGAAGGACTTCTGCTTTTGAAATGGCAAAATAATCATTGGATTTTTGTAGATAAAATAAAAGGATTTGCAGGAGCAGCGACCAAAATTATTCAAGATGAAAACCATGATTTTTGGGTAAGTGATTATAATAGAGGTATTTTTAGATTTAAGCTAAGTTCTGATTTCCTAACTGTTACTCATTCTGAGTTTTTTGGTCAGCTCAACGGACTTCCTAAAAATCAAGGAAATCACGTTTTTGAGTTTAATGGAAAGGCTATTTTTGGTACATTAGAAGGAATTTATGATTTTAGTGAAAATACATTTGCACCTCATCCTGCATTTGAAAAATTGATAGAAAAAAAGGCAATTACTATTTTTGAAAAAGATAAAAAAGATAATTTATGGGTAGTAACTCAAAACGAACAAAATAAATTTAGTAGTTCTCAGACCCTTTTAGTTCAACTCAAAAAAACAGATTCTACTTATCAGCGTTATGATGCCCCTTTTTATAAAATCAAACAAATCGTTCAGGCAGTTCGTCCGATTGATGAAAACTTGGTTTTGATTGGAACAAATGAAGGACTTATTTCATATAACCCTCTCAATACAATAGCTGACAAACAACCCTTTTCTGTTTTTATTACACAGATAGAACACAGCAGCGCAAAAGATTCATTACTTTTTGCAACAGATTTTATTCTTAATCAACAGAGTAATTTATCAAATGATAAAAAAGTAAAACTACCTTATGAGCTTAATTCACTTCGCTTTAGTTTTGGAAGTTCGTTTTTTGAGCAGCGTAGTGAAGTTTATTATCAAACAAAGCTAGAGCAATTAGATAAAAACTGGTTATCTTGGGAGAGTGATAAAAATTGGTCAGCTTGGAGTACTGAAACGCAAGATAAATTTACAAATCTTTCAGAAGGAGATTATATATTTCATTTGAGGGCAAAAAATTTATACGGTGTAGAAAGTGAAGAAGTAACTTTCAAATTTACTATCAAAACGCCTTGGTTTAGACATCCTTTATTTTATCTTTTTATTGTTTTGGTGTTAGGTTTTTTGATTCAGTATGGTGTCAAGACTTACACAAAACGACTAAAATCAGAGAAAAATCTTTTAGAAAACACAGTCAGAGAGCGAACAGAAGATATGCGTCAAGCCTATTTTAATACTCGTGTTTTGAGTAAATTAGGACAAGAAATTACTTCTACCCGTTCGATTGATGAGATTACAGATATGATTTATCAACATGTCAGTAAACTAATGGATGCTTCTGTTTTTGCTATTGGTATTCATAATGAAGAAGATGAAACATTAGAGTTTCCTGTTGCAATAGAAAATGGAGAAAAATTACCTTTTCATTTCGAAAGGTTAGATGACACAGGACGTTTTGCTGTTTGGTGTTTCTTAAATGAACAAGATTTATTTATTAATGATAGTGAAGTTGATTACGAATTGTACATGTCGCAGCGTCCAAAAACAACTGTTGGAAAGACTGCACCATCACTTATTTATCTTCCATTAAAAATTAAGAAAAAAGTAATTGGTGTAATTACGGTGCAAAGTTTTGAGAAAAATGCTTATAATGATTATCATCTCAATTTGCTTCGTAGTTTGGCTGTCTATACAGGAATTGCTATTGAAAATGCAAACTCCTATCATCAAATCAATGAGCAAAAACATATTATTGAAGACAAAAACAAACAACTCATTTCAAGTATAAATTATGCCAAGCGCATTCAAAATGCCATTCTTCCTCCATTGGACACAATTCAAGAAGAATTTGAAGATAGTTTTGTCTTGTTTTTACCTCGTGATATTGTAAGTGGTGATTTTTATTATTTTAATAAAATAAATGGAAAATCTATCATTAGTGCCATTGATTGTACAGGTCATGGTGTACCAGGGGCATTTATGTCAATGATAGGCTATGAGCTTTTGAATGAAATTATTTTGGCTAGGCACATCACAGAACCTGCCAAAATACTAGATGCTTTGCATGATGGAATTTCAAAGGGACTTAGACAAGAACAAACATTTACACAAGATGGAATGGATATGACACTTTGTGTTTGGAATGAAGAAACAAATATCTTAGAAATTGCTGCTGCAAGAAACCAAATGTATCTTTTTAATACACAAGACAAAGAAAGGGTGCTTGAAATAGAAGCTGACAGACAATCTATTGGAGGAAAAATGGATGGCGATTTTGAATTCAAATCACATCAAATTCAGATTCAAAAAAATGATACAGTCTATTTATTGACGGATGGTTTTCAAGACCAGTTTGGAGGACTTCAAGACAGAAAATATTTGCGTCGTCGTTTGAGAGAGTTTTTACAAAATCATCAACATCTTTCTATGACCCAACAACGCAGAGCCTTACAACGAGAACTTACAGAATGGAAAGGCGATAAAGACCAAGTAGATGATATTTTGATTATTGGTATTCGATTTTAATAAAAAGTATAAAAGATAAAACATTTCTTACTTTGATGTGATTCTATTACTATAGTAACTTTTTTTTGTTACTTACTTTATACCTTTGTTGAGCATAAAGTGTAATTGCAACCCTCTATACTCCAATTATCAACGATATTTTCATTTTCTTAAGTAATAAGTTTTTTCATAATGCCTCACCCCAATAAATTTTTTAAGTTACTAAAATTAAAAAATGCTCTTTTTTTTAAAATAAATAGAGGTGGGCTTATCCAGCAAATAACATCAGATGAAGGGAGAATTTCTTCATTTTCAAAGTCAGAGTTTAAGTCTTTTGAAGAGTTAATAGATTCTAGTTTATTAAGTTATTTTCCAAGTGATATAGAAATACATATCAATGAATTAGTTTTTAAGACTGCAAACTCTCATAGCATCAATTCTCTGACACTTAATCAAATGCTACATACTGACTTGCCTTTTTCTATCAAAATGCAAGCTATGCCATTAGAAAATTCTCAAGTAGGTGTTTGGGTTTCTATTTATAAGGAAGATAATATTTCTACAGCATTTCATGAGCGTATGCCTGTGATGTTGCTTTATCTAAATGAGCAAGGAGAAGTGATATGGGCAAATCAGCAATTTTATAGAAAATCTAAATTTGATGAAAGTCAGTTGGTTACAGAACATGTAAGAGAGTTTTTGAAAATTAATCTCAAAATTTCTCAGCGTGATGCCCTACAAATCAAAGAACCAACTATACGAACCGAGTATTTGCTTTTGTGTGGAGATGGTACAAAATTGATTGTCATACTTTCAGCTATTAATCAATATGATGAAGAGGGACGTTTTTTATGTACTTCGGTAGTTTTGAGAGATATTTCTAAGATGAAATATACACAAGTAGAATTAGAATATCAAAAACTAGCGATTGACGAATCGGCGATTGTAGCAGCCACAGATGTAAAAGGAGATATTATTTATGTTAATGATAAATTTTGTGAGATTTCGAAGTATGAAAGAAGTGAGTTGTTAGGACAAAATCATAGACTTCTAAAATCTGACCATCACTCCGACGAGTTTTTTATAAATATGTGGAAGGTAATTTCTTCTGGAAAAGTTTGGAGAGGAGAAGTTTGTAATATTAATAAAGAAGGAAATATTTACTGGGTTTATACTACGATTATTCCTTATATGAATGAAAATAATCGTCCTTATCGTTATCAAGCTATTCGATTTGAGATTACAGAAAGAAAGAAATTAGAAGCTGAAATAGTAAATTATACACAAGGATTAGAAAAATTAGTAGAAGAACGCACCCAAGAATTAAGTCAGAAAACAGAGTTATTGAAAGAAATAAATGAAGAAACTATCCAACAAAATGAAAAATTAGAAGCAAAAAATAGATACATTCAGAAAAGTATCAATTATGCCAAGCGTATTCAAGATTCTATTTTACCAAAAGAAGAACTTTTACCTAAAACTTTAAAAGAATATTTTATCTTTTTTCAGCCAAAAGATGTAGTAAGTGGAGATTTTTATTGGTGGCATCACAATGAAATAACAGATTGTTGGTTTATAGCTGCCGTAGATTGCACAGGTCATGGTGTACCAGGGGCATTTATGTCTATGATTGGAAGTACACTATTAGATGAAACCATTAAAACAAAAAATATTACTAATCCAGCTCATATTCTTAAAGAAATGCAAGAACAAATTGCACAACTTTTGCAACAAAACTTTACTAATAACAGAGATGGAATGGATATGGCGATTGTAACACTTAATAAAAAACAAAGGAAAATTTATGTTGCAGGAGCAAAAAACCCAGTGTTTTTGATTCAAAATGGAAAAGAATATTGGATAAAAGGAGATAGAATGAGCATTGGAGGAAAGCAACTTTTTTCGAAAGAATTTACAGCTCATGAATTTGATTGGATAGAGGGAACACAGATTTATCTTTTTTCAGATGGTTATCAAGACCAGTTTGGAGGGCATAATGGACAAAAATTTATGCGAAAAAATCTAAAAGAATTGATTAGTAAGAATAGGCATCTATCTATGCCAAAACAAAAAGAAGTTTTAGCTGATACATTAGAAAATTGGCGAAGTGGTCATAATCAAATAGATGATATTCTAGTTATGGGATTTACATTATAAAACAAAAAGCCTTTTCATTTATTTGGGAAGGCTTTTTTTATAAATACAAATTTTTATTCTTATCTTGATACAATTATCAAAAAGATAAAACGATGAAATTAATCAGAAAATTCAATCCATTCAATCCAATTTTACCAGCACTTTGTTTGTTGATTGCTTTTGCTTGGGTGGGATATGATAGTTTTTTTAGAGAGAAATATAGTGAGGAGGAGAAAATATATTTTGGTGCTGCTATTGGAGAAATTGAAAGTTTATACTATAAATATCGTAACGATACTGATAAAATGATGAATATAAGTTGGGGGTTTGACTATGAGTATTGTTTGAGGGGGACTTATATAAAATTTGGAAGAAGAGGAGAAGCAGGAAAGCTAGGCGATTTTGTTAGTAAACTTGTTGCAGAAAATTTTTATGGTATTGATTTTTCAGAAGAAATAAATATTAGCCACATATTTGAAGCTTATATTGAAGAAGCTAAAAAATTAGATATTCTTTTAGCAGAAAAATATGAAAATTTTGAATTAGAAAATGGACTTTCAGATAAAGAACTTAATCAAGTTTATTTTTCTCACGATAGTGTACAAAGCATGTATCACTTGGCTAGGTTCAAAATGCAGTTAGCGAAAATGTATCACGATGATATTAAACTATTACTAAAATACCGTATTGAAAACGTAATAAAAGAAAGAACAAGTAAGCCTCATATTGCTCCTTACATAGTAGATAAGACAGGAGAAGTATATATGCATGTAACTTTGCCTTTCGATACGCTGCATACAAAAATAGCTTTTCCAAAGGGAGTACCTACTCAATTTGATGAAAATGGACATTTGATAATTCCTTCTTCATTGAGAAATTCAACTGCCGAAATAGGAGTTAGAATTAATTGCTCAACATCAGACACCACTTATCATTACAAAGAAGAATATGAAAACTAAATTATATACATCAATTTTCTTGTGGTTAGTTCTTACAATCTTAGTAGTTTCTTATTCTTTGAAAAATCAAGAGAAAGAACTCAAAGCGATTGAAACTACAAAAACAATCATATTAAATACTCACAAGGAATATTATGAAAAGAAATTAAGCGATACTGAAGAGTCTATCAATGATATGAGAAACAACCCTAGAGATAGAAAAGTACAAGATACAGTAGAGATGGGAAAGATTTTAATAGATTCTATGTTTGAAAATGGAGGAATACAAACTGAAATTATAATGCCTTTTTTGTATAAAAGTTTTCAAGATAAGTGGAATCAATATGCATTACAACATTCTGTAAAACCATTAGAAAAGTATAAAGGAACAAATGAAATTTTGAAACAGATTCATCCATTAGCAGATTATCAGTTTTATTATAAGCACTTATATAATCGTTACGATTTGATATATGGTGGAATTTCGTGTGGCTTTAGTATAAACCTAATAAGGAAGTCAAGTGATACAACTTTAGCATTACAGCCAACAGGTTTTCCATTTCTTAATTACACGAAAGAACCTATATTTACAATCCAATCTGTTGATAAAAATATAAAGATAGATGGCTATTGGAAGCTATCTTTTGATAAAAATGCTACAAAACCAATCATTTTTCAAACCAATGAGTACACAAAAACAGACACCATAAGAAAGCGCTATCAAATCAAACCACAGCAAGGAAAGAAGTTAGGGGCTTTTGATTACGAAGAGATAGAAATGAAATAGATTTTCAAATTCTATCCCTTCCTTAAAAAAATATCAAAATTCTATTTTATAAGTAATATTTGGAATGACTAAAGTTTGTTTGTCTTTATCGATTGTGTTTGTTCTGAAATTATATTGATAGCCATAAAATTCTTTTGCTGCAAGGGCATTCAAGACTTGTAAAGACCATATACTATGGTGTTTTGATTTATTTTTTTGATAATTAAATGATAAATGTGTAAGGAATGGATTTGGTTTTTGTTCTTCAAAAGCACGACTTTCATCAAAGATAATTTCTTGATTCGAAATTGAAGCTGCATAATCCACAGGCATAATACGCTGTCCTCCTTGATAGGCAAATCTTAAACTAAGTCCTAGTACATTATTATCTTTTTTACCAACATTCCATTCTTTTCCAATGAGTGCATTAGCAATAAACTGCTGATTAAAACGAGTATCACGCCAAATTTTATCTCCTCCTTGATACGTAGAATTGAATAAAGAAAGTGTAAATAGATAGAAAAAACCTTTATCCAAAAACTTTTCTGCTGTAATATCTAAACCATAATTTCGTCCTTTTCCTTCATTAACAAAAGCATCATTGATAAACCAACTTTGAGTTAAATTAATTAGAGAAGACGAAGTATTTGCAATCACAGGAACATTAAATAGTTCTTGATAATAGGTTTCTACTTTCAAGCGCAAGGTAGAAGAAAGCATTTTTTGATAACCCAAAGTAAGATGATGCGCCTTTGTAAAATCTAAATCTTTATTCAAATACTCTGATGTATTTCTATCTTTTACCAAATAAATATAAATTGGCTCAACTCGGCTATGAAGTCCATATCCAAAAGTCAGTGTTTGTTTTTTGGGTAATCTATATTCAAAAGACAAACGAGGCTCAATACTAAATTTTTCTGTAATAGCTAAATATTGAAAATGACTTCCAATATTCATTGTAAAATTAGGACTTACATCTATCAAAGACTGTGTATAGGCTTGAAAGTGAAGAGCTTGGTCATTCGATTTTACTAATGTTTCCAAATTATTAGTTTCTTGTTTTTGCTTTAATTCTATATCATATTGCAAAAGGTTTGTAATAATTCCTGTGCGATTGATATGTTTTTTTCCTAACTGAACATTCAAATAACTAGAAAAAGTATGTTTGAGAAGGTTATTTTTGATTTGATTAGAAGGCTGTAAACTATTATTTTCTGTATTTAAGCGACTTGTTTTGATAGAAATTCCACTTCCAGAACTTGTAAAATTAGTATTCAGATACCCTATTTTTCCTAAATGAATGCGATGATTTAGTCCTACTGCACCCATATATTGTTTGTTGTCAGCTTCTTCAAAATCACTTTCATACTCACGTTCTGTGGAATCTGTTTGAGCTAATTGACCTGATTTATCTAGCGCACTAATTCCCCAAATTGAAAATGTACCTGCTTTTTTGGTGGGCAAATTAATCTTAAAAGTAAAATCTTGATAACTTGTTCCACCTGCTTCTTCTGGCAATAAAGGAGAAATCAACCCCAACATAGAATATCTATAATTGAAAATATAAGAGGCTTCTTTTCCTTGTTTGAAAGCTCCTTCTGAAGCAAAATCAACTCCTAAAGCTCCAATCTGAACGGCATGACTACGTTTGTCTGTTTTTCCATTTCGAATTTTCATATCAAAAACACCTGATAGAGCATTTCCATATTCAGCAGGAAAAGCACTCAAAAGAAAATCTGAATTGGCAAGTAAATGACTACTCAAAGCTGTCAAGCCTCCACCTCCAAAAGTTTCTAAGTCAGCAAAATGATTTGGATTTGGAATTTCTACGCCTTCTATGCGCCAAAGCATTCCCTTTGGGCTATTTCCACGAACAACGACACCATTATTGTCTATTTCGCTAGTTGCGACACCTGCAAAAGCAGAAGCCAAACGAGCAGGGTCATCAAAACCACCTGCATAACGACGAGCTTCTTCCATACTCAATGTTCTTCCTCCTGACAAAACCATTACATTTTTTGGTGTTCCGTGTTCTTCTTGAGCTGTAATTACAACGCCTTCCAAATCAATACCACCATCTTTCAAACGCATTTCGACAACAGTTTCATTGAGCGAATTAACAATCACTTCCATCTGCCTAGTTTGAAAACTGACATAACTTACCTGCAAAATATGACGACCAATAGGAACATTTTTGATTTTGAAATTTCCTACGCTATCCGTAGTAACGCCCATTAGAGGTTCAGTATTCAAAATAATTACATTAGCAAAAGGTACAGGTTGTCCAGTTCCTTCTTCCAATACTTTACCACTAATGGTTTGTGTAAGTGTTTGGCTATTTGCATTACCAATTAAAAATAAAGAAAAAATAGTGAGTAGTATAAATTTGCTTAAAACGGTGTGATTTCGTTGTGTGTTCATTGTTGCGATTTAGATTTTTTGAGTTGAAAAATATTCTTTACCCAAACGACGCATCTAAATCGTACTTACCCTACGTTTTGATTCCTTTAAATCTTGTTAATTATTTTTTTATAGGTAGCTTTATACATTTTTTTAGGGTAAACGCATGAAAAAAATTGTACTTGTTTAAAGCAAATCAAGCTAGTTTTTAACTTTGTAAATTAAATATACTCTGATAATTTAAGTGTGTTTAAACACACTTAAAGTAGTATAAAAAGTTTCGTGCGTTTACCCTACATTTTTTAAAATTATTCCGTAATTCTGAAAATAAAATTGTAAGTTTGCAATTTTTTTCGCAATATTGCTAAATATAAGAGCAATTTTTCAACTCTCTTTTGGTTTATATCATTTCATTATGTTAGACAATCTTAAAAATATTGGGTTTTCCGAACAAACAGGTTTAGTTATCATTGATGAAAATTATATCAAGAAAACTAAGCACGATGGAGAAATACTGCATATTGAAGAAAGGGTTAAGAAATTTGGAACTACTAAAGATTTATTTGGAAAAGAAGAGTATATTATTTCTGCTGTCTTGTTTCGTAGATATTATAATCAACAAGAAGAAATAATTGATTCAAAACCTGCTGTTTATATTATAGAGAAAGACAACTTTGTAAATACACCAGAACATAAAAAATTACATTCTAAGATATGGAGTGCTGGAGAAATTGATGTTTATATAATCTTAGATAATAAAAGGATAGATATTTTTAACGCTCATCGTCCTGTTGAAGAAGGTAAGAGTAAAAAAGACTTCCCTTTAGCAAATTTACGTCTTGCAAGTGAGAGTATAAAAAAATTCGATGATTATCGTTTTTCTGCTTTTTTATTTACCAAAGGAGTATTTTGGGAACAAAATGATTTCTCTAATAAGGAAAAACCTGCATTTTTTAATAATCAACTAAAAGAGGAAAATTCAGCTTCTTATAAGTTACTTAATGAACTCTTAGAAACTAGACAGAAATTCGAAGTAAATTTTGGAAATACCATTTCTTCGATAGTCAGAGATAGATTTATTATTATTTGTTTGTTAGTAAAATTTCTTGAAGGAATCGCAGAAGATACAGGTTATGGAAATAGCAAACACACACTAAAAGAAATTTATAAGGATAAAAATATATCTTCTTTTGAAGAAGCATTAAAAAATGGAAATGTTGCTTTAGAAATATTAGAAGAGCTAGGAACTGAATTTAACGGAAAAATATTTGATATTTCAGAAAAAATCCCTATAGAAGATAGATTGGAAACAGTTAATACAGAGGTCAGAAAGAGCTTTCTGGAAGATTTATCTTATTTTTTAAGTGCAGATGTAAATATAAAAACAGGACAGTATGTAATTTGGAAACAATACGATTTTAATTTTATTCCTGTCGAACTTATTAGTGCCATTTATGAAAAATTCTTGCCTGTACAAAAAGCTGTAGTTTACACACCTCCTTTTTTAGTTAATTTCTTGGTAGATGAAGTAATGCCTATTTCTAAGCCAAAACTTTTGCAAAATAACCAGTTTAAAGTTTTAGATCCATCTTGTGGTTCAGGCGTTTTTTTAGTGGCTGCATATAAAAGACTTCTTCAATGGTGGACTATAAATAAATATAGAGAAACAGGAAAAATAGAACAACCTAATAAAGAAGTTTGTCAAGAAATTTTACAAAAAAATATTTTTGGTACTGATATAGAAGAAACAGGAACAGCTACATTAATTACTGTTTTTAGTCTTACAATTGCTTTATTAGACAAACTTTCTCCTAAAGAAATTTGGAATAATCTAAAATTTGACGACTTAAAAGAGAATATTCACAATGAAAATTTTTTTACTTGGTCAACTCATACAGAAAATAAGAATTTTGACTTAGTAATTGGAAATCCCCCTTTTAACAATGACCACTCTTTGACCGTAAAAGTTACTCAAAAAGTATTGAAAGACGTTGGTGTTAAACACACAAAGGTTACAAAAAATCATTTTGCTTTACAATTCTTTGAAGGCGCAATGACACTTGGTAGCAGAGTTTGTTTAATAATTCCTTCAAGTGTTCTACTTTATAATAAAAGTGATGTAGCAAAGGGATATAGAAAAAATATTTTTACAGATTTTACAGTTAATAAAATTTTTGATTTTACTCATTTGAGAGAAAGCCTTTTTGTAAGAAAAGGAGAAGAAAAGAAAAAAGGAAGAGTACCAACTTGTGCTATTATAGCTCAAAATAAACCATCTGAAAATCAATCAATAGAACATATTGTAGTCAAGAAGACTGCAAAGTCTGAAAAGAAAATAAGATTTGAAATAGATTACTATGATTGTCATTTTATTCGTTTTCAAGATGCCATAGATGGTAGCAAACATTTTATTTGGAAAACAAATCTTTTAGGTGGTGGGCGTTTGTTTTATTTGATTAAGAGATTAAGTTTATTAGATAACTTAGATAAGTTTATTTCAAATCATAAAAAATGGCTTTATAATTTAGGTTACATAACTAGACATAAAAACAAAAAAGGGATAGCTGCTGATTTTATTACCAATCAACATACAATAAAACCTAAATCTTTTAATGAGAAAGGGCTGTTTTTGACAGTAGTTGAAAAGGAAAAGACATTTGTAGAAACTAGAGAGAAAGAACTTTACACTCCTCCTCATATAATTTTTAAATTAGTTGTTGAATATTCAAAAATACCTATGACTTTTAGTGATAAATATTTATGCTTTAATAGTAGTTTTGTGGGTATTTCTGCACCAGAAGAAGATAAAGAAAAACTTTATGAAGTTTATGATAGATTACATGTTAATGAAACAACATCTAATCTATATCGTGCATTTATATTAGCTACAAGTTCTAAAGCCTTAGTATATCATGAAACATCTATTGTAAAAGATGATATAGATGATTTGCCTTATCCTAAGGATAACAAATATTTATTACCTTCTAACTTAGAAAAAATAGTAATAAACGATATTGTTAGTTATTACAGACATCTAGGAAAATCAATCAATAAAGGTTTTGCAGGAGAGATTTTTTATAATGATGTTTCTAAAGAACAACTAAAAAGCTATGGCGAAATATTCTGTCAAACAATAAATCCGATGCATGAAGAAAGAGGAATGAAATGGCAGATAGGAGAAGTCAGTCAAACACTAAATAGAGATTTTATTATTTATCAATTTGTTTTCGGTTTGCCTATTGATAATAATTCTTTTTCTATAAATAAAAATCAATCTTTTAAGGATATAAAATTCAGTGAGCTTATTTTTAATTCACAAGAAAATCAATCTGCTATATTTACTAGGTTAGTGCGTTTTTACGAAAGTGATGATGATTTTGATTATTTGATTTTGATAAAACCTGTTGCAACTCGTTATTGGCTAGATTCTATTGCTATACGTGATGCAGATGATACTATTTCTGACTATTATCAAACTGAAAAATGATATGGCGAAACCTAAAATAAGACATAAAAAACAAACCACAATACAATTATTGTTAACAACTTTAGAAGCTGCTTTAGTAACTTTTAAAACTTCTCAAGTTTTTAAAGATCGTTATCATGATGGAATCGGTGAAGATGATTTAACATCTGCATTGAGATTTCATTTAGATGGTGAATGTTCTAATAAAGGTTTATCATTTGCTTTTGAAACACAATCCCCACAAGGTAATAGACGTAGTTCTGATATTGCTGTTCAATTAAAGGGAACAAATGGAGATTATATTTTCTTTATTGAAGCTAAATGGACAAATGCTCCAGATTATGTTTATTCAAATACTGGAGCTATAAAAAGATTTAAAAATTTAGATCACGGGATAAACAACACAAACCCTAATTATCCTTATAAATATGTTAAAGAAAGTGCTGTAATAGGTTATCATGAGTTAAAACAGAATTTTCAAACAACGCAAAAAAAAATAAATAGTAAAATTCAATCTCTACTACCACCAACTATTTGTGAATTTGGACTTACTTGGGATAATACTGAATTACTCCAAAGTATTAAACAAGGTAATTTTGATAGTCATATTTCAAATCATACAAGAAAAGATGGTAGTATTATAACTCTATATCATCTTTGGATAAAAATAAAATAACTACTCTGCCTTCACTTTTTCCTCTCTCAGATTCTGTAATTCTTGCCATTCATCACGCAGGCGTGCAGCTTCCATAAAATTGAGTTCCTTGGCTGCTTTTTCCATTTTTCGTTTAGTTTGGTCAATCACTTTTGAGAGTTCCTTAATATTCATTCCCTTAATAACTGGGTCAATAACAATAGTCATTTTAGATTCTTCGTAAAATTCTTTTGGCAATGACTTGGAATCAGCAACCGAAGTTTGTTTCATAATGGCTTCTTTTGACTTAAATACAGTTGTTGGCGTAATTCCGTTGGCTTTATTATATTCTTGCTGAATTTTACGACGACGGTTTGTTTCATCAATCGAAAGGCGCATCGAAGGCGTAATTTTGTCAGCATACATAACCACATGACCATTTGAGTTACGAGCAGCACGTCCGATAGTTTGGATAAGCGAACGTTCATTTCTCAAAAACCCTTCTTTATCTGCATCTAAAATAGCCACTAAAGAAACTTCTGGTAAATCCAATCCTTCACGCAGCATATTTACACCAATCAAAACATCAATTACTCCCAAACGAAGTTCACGAATAATTTCTATTCTATCCAAAATCTTTACGTCAGAGTGAATATAGCGTACTTTTATTTGTAGCTGTTCGAAATATTTACTCAATTCCTCTGCCATTCGCTTCGTAATTGTGGTAATCAAAGCACGTTCTCCATTGGCAATCGTTTTATCAATTTCATTCAAAAGGTCGTCGATTTGTGTGCGTGTCGGACGAACCTCAATAAGTGGATCAAGAAGTCCAGTAGGTCGGATAATCTGTTCTACAATAACGCCTTCACTTTTTTGCAATTCATAATCAGCAGGCGTAGCCGTAACAAAAACAGCTTGGTCAATCATCGATTCAAATTCATTGAAAGTAAGTGGACGATTATCAAGCGCAGCAGGTAAACGGAAACCGTGATCAACAAGCGAAATTTTACGAGAACGGTCGCCTCCCCACATCGCACGAATTTGTGGAACAGTTACGTGGCTCTCATCAATTATCAATAAAAAATCTTTTGGGAAATAATCTAACAAACAAAATGAACGTTCGCCAGCTTTTCTATTATCAAAATAACGTGAATAATTCTCAATTCCAGAACAATAACCTAACTCTTTCATCATCTCTAAATCCGATTCGGTGCGTTCTTTTATACGTGCAGCTTCCTCAAAACGCCCTTCATTTTCATAAAAACGGATTCGGTCTTCCATATCAAACTCTATTTCTTCCATTGCTCTTGTAATTGTGTCTTTGCTCGTTACAAAAAGACTTGCAGCAAACAAAAGCATATAATCTTCATCATTTATTTTCTTTCCTGAAATTGGATCTATGCGTTGGATTGCCTCAATTTCATCTCCCCAAAAATAAATTCTATATGCAATATCAGCATATGCAGGATAAATATCGACAGTATCTCCTTTTACTCTGAATGTTCCTCGTGCAAATTCTTCTTCACTTCGGCTGTACATTATGGCTACCAAATCTAATAAAAAAGCATTGAGAGAAATCATATCTCCTGTACTTATTTTAAGGCTATTTTCTGCAAATTCATTTGGATTTCCCAAACCATAAATACACGAAACAGAAGCTACCACAACTACATCTTTTCGCCCAGAAAGTAACGAAGCTGTCGTACTCAATCGAAGCTTTTCAATATCTTGATTGATGGCTAAATCTTTTTCGATATACGTATCCGATGCCGAAATATAGGCTTCTGGCTGGTAATAATCGTAATACGAAATGAAGTATTCGACAGCATTATCAGGAAAAAACTGTTTAAATTCTCCATAAAGTTGTGCTGCTAAGGTTTTATTATGACTAATAATTAGCGTCGGACGGTTTAATTTTTCAATGACATTTGCCATCGTAAACGTCTTTCCAGAACCTGTTACACCCAAAAGCACTTGAAAATCTTCGCCTTCTTCAATTCCTTTTACTAAAGAAGCAATAGCTTTTGGTTGGTCGCCTGTTGGTTTGTAGGGAGAATCTATACGGAAATTCATATTTCAGTTATTTTTTTGAAACACACAACTGTGTGTTTGTACCAGTAAATCTCTTTTCATTTCTTCGAAATGATTTATTCAAAACTTCTGAATTAATCTAAACAAAGATAACTAACTAGAAGAGAAATGTTTTTTGAATTTTGGAGAAATTAATCTGAAAGGACATAAAAACTAAATTTCAAATTTCAACATATTTAGTGTTTGAATACAAAATACTCATATTATGCAAACAAAGGCTATTAGAAAATCATATCGTAATGTAAAATGGTGCAATTTTGCTAAACAGGTTAAAGAAAGAGATAACTTATTATGTACAAAATGCAATAGACCTGAACCAAATGTTATTCTACAAGTACATCATAAAAGGTATGTAAATGGGAAATCTCCTTGGGAATATGAGTTAAATGACTGTGTTACTCTTTGTAAAGGTTGTCATGCAAGGGAACACAGAATTATAGAACCAAATGAAGATTGGACTCTGATTGAAACTCATGATTTAGGAGATTTGAGTGGGATATGTGAACGGAGGAATTGTGATACAAGCATAAGACATGAAAATATTATTTACCATGCTAATTGGGGTTATTTAACTGTTGGTAGTACTTGTGTTGAATATTTAACAGATGAAGAGCAGAAATTGAGTCAAGATATAATTAAGATATATAAAAGTATAAGTAGATTTATTAATTCGTCTGAATGGGAAAAAGGTGTAACAGAAAAAGGAGCAAATTTTATTTATACCAAATATAATCACCACTTCTTGAGAATATATGGAAATGAAAATTATGCTTTTCAAATTGGTCTAAAGAAAAAAAGAATAAAGTACTATGACTATCAGAAAACAATACAGGTTGATAGTAAAAAAATATCACAAATAAAGCAGTTAGCATATATAACTCTTAGAGGAATTAGCACAACTGACGAAAAAGAAAAAGAATTATTGAGAAATATTTATAAAAATAAAAATACAAGAGATATTAATCGATAATATCTTATCTCAATTCCTTATTCCCAAAATACTCAATAGAAGCCACCAAAATAGCACCAATAAGCATCAGACCAAGAGCCATAAAAAAATGAGTGTCTATTTCTGGAATGTAGCGCATAGTTTCCAATACTTTTACTTTTCCATGAATAATTTCGCTTCTCAAAACTTTTTTCCAAGGATAAATAATAGAAAGCGAACCCAAAACAAAACCTGTTAGAATAGCTAAAAGAGAGTTTTCATAATGATGAAAAAGCCAAGAAAGTACTTTTGCAAAAGACAAAATTCCTGTAATTGCTCCTAAAGCAAAAGGAATAATAATCCAAAGACAAGCCATAATAGCAGTAACATCCAAACTAAGAATAGCCGAAGGTAAATCACTAAGTGCACCAATAACAAGAGCATAATTTCCCAAAAGTAAAAGTACAAAAGAACCTGAAACTCCAGGTAAAATCATACTACAAATAGCAATAAAACCACAAAAAAACAGATAAAAAGGATTTGAACTACCTTCTACTTGTCCACTAAAAGAAATTCCGATTGCTAAAGCTGCGCCAATCAAAAACCAAATAATAGTAGAAATATTCCATTCTTTTATTCGTCTGCCTACTACCCAAACGGTTGCTATGATAAGTCCGAAGAAAAAAGACATTGTCAAAATTTCGTGATTTGCTAATAAATACTTGAATAATTTTGCAAGCGTAATAAAACTGGTTGCTATTCCAGCAAAAAGAGCAATCAAGAAAATTAAATCTGTTTTTTGAGCAAACTCTTTAAATTTTCCTTTAAAAAGAAGACGTAATACAGGAAGAGAAAAACTTCCAATCGCTTCTAAAAGGCGTTCATAAATTCCCATCAAAAAAGCAATCGTTCCACCAGAAACCCCTGGTACTACATCGGCTGCACCCATTGCCATTCCTTTCAAATACCATAAAATTGGATTTTGCATAAATCAGTTATCAGTAATTAGTTATCAGTTACCAGTGAATTTCAATTTCATTATATAAAAGAAATTTGTATTCCTCTGTAACTTTGTGAACTCTGTGTTTAAAAAAATAAATAGCTTGTAATTGTTAAAATGTTATTTACTTATCCAATGTTCAGGATTAAGTTTTTCTTGATGCCTCCAAATTTGAAATTCAATTTCGTAGGTGTCGTCTTTATAACTTCCTGCTGTTCCGATAGGCTGTTTTGCACTTATTTTGTCGCCTGTTTTTATTTTGACAGTTTTTAGACGAGAATACACCGTAAAATAATCTCCATGTTGAATGATTACTAAATAACCTCGCCCAGCAATTTCACTTACATCAACTACTTTTCCTGCGAAAACAGAGCGTACAGGTTCGTTAGGTTGCGTTTGAATGTCAATACCTAGTTTTTCTATTTTTACAACAGGCTTCCCTTCTTCTTCTGGCAAATAAGGCTGAATACCAAAGTGAGCTGAGATAAAGCCATTTTTTACAGGCCAAACAATTCTTCCTTTAGATTTGGCAAAAGAAGTAGAAGTCATTTTTTCACTTGTCGAAAGACTTGCCGAAAATTCTGAATTATTAATCGTTTTACTAATCAGATTATCAACTTCTTTTAATATTTTTCTTTCTTTACTTAGGTTTGCGAGTAGTTTTGATTCTTTTACTTTAAAGGTTTTGAGAATTTGTTTTTGTTTACTTTTCAAGGCTGCAAGTTCTTTTTCTTCTTTGGTTTGAACTTTCAAAAGAGATTGTTTTTCTGTTTTATTTTGTTGAAGTTGAGAAGTTCGTTTGCTTAGATTTTGCTTAACGTACTCTATTTGCTTGATTTGTTCTCTACGAAGTAAATTGTATTTTTGAAAATAACGCAAACGAGCCAATAATTCATTAATAGAACTAGAAGCTAAAAGAAGAGAAAGTTTTTCATAACGACTATTATTTTTATAAGCAAGATAGAGCATAATGCCATATTCGTGTTTGAGTTCTGCTAAATCTTTCTCTAATGATTCTACAATATTCTGATTTTCTCTTATGGATTCATCCAATAATTTGAGTTCCTTTCCAATTACTTGAACGAGCTGTTTTCGTTGATTTATTTGTCCATTGATGGCTGAAAGCGAACTCATTGTCGTTTTTTTCTCTTTTTGAGTTCGTTTTAGTATTCGGTTGGTGTTTGTTATTCTACTCAAAATAGTAGAGCGTTCTTTTTCAAGTTGTTTTTTACGTTGGGAAAAACTAGCATTAGTATTCGCAAAGAATAAAAATGTAGAAAATAGAGCTATAAAAAGTAGTTTGAGTAACTTCATCAAATTTTTAAAATAATAACTTCACAGATTGGAAAAAACAAATGTGTTAAGTTGTTTTTCAGACTATTCAATATTTTTTTTAGAATTAAAATCTTATAATTCCTTTTTTTAGTACAAAATAAAGTTTTTTGTTACAAAAAATTAGTAACTTTACGGCATTGAAATAAAAACTCTGTAAAAACGTAGTGCATTTGCAAATGTACATATTTTTCTAGTTATAGAGGATGAGTTTGATATTCAACCAAAAGAATTTAATGGTTTAACATATTATTTATAAGAAAAACAGGAGTATAGCGTTTTACATATAAGTTGAATTAGGTTAAGTTTATTACACACTTAATTCTTATTCAAATTGCTTTCGTGGCACATGGTTTGCAAAACAAAAGTTAATTGTGTAATCTAAAAAAATTAGGCAAAATCCAAAAATGGAGTTATATATCAAATTTCAGATATTTAATTTACTAAAGTTTTTCTTTATCCAAATTGATTTAGAACTTACACTAAGTTAATAAATAATTTTTAAAATAATTTTCAAATAAAAGGTCTTGTATTTGGCTAATTTACAGTCCTTTACTATATTGGTAATAAATTTAGTTAAATATGAAATCAGTAATTCAGAGTTGTTTTTTATTTTAGTATAAAAAAACAAACAAATAGATTGCTGTTTTATATTAAAAATATTACCTATTCTATTTCGTTACATAAAACGGTATCAATATGAAATTTAAATTACTCTTAGTTCCTATTTTATTTATAGGTTTCTTTTTTACAAATGGTGCTTATGCACAATCTGAAGGAGAGGCACTTGATGCTTTTGTAAAAGGAGAAAATTTTCGCAAGCAAAAACAATGGAAAACAGCTCTTGAGCAGTTTGATATTGCAGTAGCAAAAGACCCTTCTATTTATAAGTATCATTACAATAAAGCACTTTGTCATTTAGTGCTTCGTGAAGCTGACCCTGCTATTGCTGCTTTAGAACAAACAGTTTCTATCAAAAAAGATTTTGTAGATGCTCATGAGCGTTTGGCACGTCTTTACAAAATTACTGGAAAATATGACCAATCAGTAGCATCTTATCAAAATGCTTTTAAGTATGATACAGATCCAAAAAGAAAAACAGATTATAAACTCAATATTGTTTTGATTTTGGACAGAACAAAACGCTTAGAAGAAGCAGGCGCACATGTTGCTGACCTTAAAAAACTTGCTCCAGATGATTTGAATGTTCTTTACTATGAAGCAAAATATAGTAATGCAACAGGAAAATATGAACAAGCAAAAGAGGCTATGTTAAAAGCTACAAATGCTTTGGCTACTGATAATCCAAAAGAAAAAGCTCGTTATTTTTATGAACTCGGTTTTGCTTATCATCACTTAAAAATGTATGAGGAGAAAGAAAAAGCATTTGATAATGCTAATATTGGTCCTTTTATGGCTCGTATCACAAAATTGAGACCTCAATATTATCATGCTATTGCTCTTTCTTATTTTAAAGTATATGACTTGGATAAAAGTAAAGAATTAGTAGAGAAAGCATTAGAAATGCGTAAAGATTTTCCTCAAGCACATGACCTTTTAGTAAAGATTGCTGCTTCTGCAACAGACAAATCTGCTGTTATCGAACACCAACTCTCTTCTATTCAAACAGAACCAAATGCTGTAAAACGTTCTCAAAAATTTGCTGACCTTGCAGAGCTTCAATTAGAATCTCGTAAGTATGAAGATGCTATCAAATCAGCAGACGAATGTTTGGCTTCACAACCTAAAAATTATGCTGTTGTATTTATTAAAGCTATTGCACAGCACAAAATGGGAAGTACACAAGATGCTATCAAAACATTAGAAGATTTATTACAATTCCCAGGTATAGATTCTGAAACAAAAGCACAGTATAATTTTGCTCTTGGAATGTTTTATCAAAAACTAAATCAATCTGACCAAGCTGCTGCTGCTTTTACTCGTGCAAAATATGGCTCGTATAAATATGCTGCTTATGAGGAGTTAGAAAAATTCAAGAAAAATGATGAGGACATCGAAGAAGAAAAACTAGAAGATGTTGTAGAAGGTGCTGATACAGATGGAGAATAATATTTGCACATCTTTAATTAGATTTCTTTAAATACATAAAACCCCCTTTCTAAAATATATTAAATATTTAGAAAGGGGGTTTTATATGGTGTTCTTTATTGAAAGTAAATTTATCTACTGTTATGCTTTACCATTCTCTGAGCCAAAAAGTTAGATTATGAAACTCTTCTTTTTCTTTACCAATTTCTTTCCAAGCAATTTGAGTTTGTAAACTAGGTTGCTTTTCATATTTTCTGTGTTTCCAAAATTCTTCTAAGTTTTGGTAATTTTTAGGACAAAGAGGATGATTGTTTGTGTGATTAATTCCACAAAAAGTAGTGAACTGTCCTTCAGATATATTTTTTTTCTTAAAATAATTATTTGCCCATTTTTCTCTCTCTTCAAAAAAACGAACTCCAATTCCTTGCTTTCTATATTCTTTTTTAAGAACAGATTCTTCAAAGTAAACCCCTTTGTCTATATCATATCCTTTTGCAATAAACGGAAACTGAATAAATGTATCTGATTCATGTAAGGCAATACAAGTAGAAGCTCCAATAACATCCTTTCCATCAAAAGCAAGTACTACAGCTGCATTTTTGGCGTGGATATAAGAATATAAATAAACCTGTTCATAGTCAAAATCTCCATCATATAAATAAGGATATTCTTTAAATACCTCAATTCTAAGTCCTGCTAAATTTCGAATATAAGGTTGTATAGCGTCACCTGTAAATAATTGTATATGCATGAAAAATTGGTGTGATAAAGATGACAAAATAACAAAAACTGTTCTTCTGACTACTATATAAAAGTAATCCTAAAGAACAGTTCATTAAATAATTTTCAAATATTATTTTACTTATATTTCCAATTCACGCAAGGTTTCATGAGTAAGAGGTTTATTAATATACTTACGTACAAAGTTATAATTTTTGGCTTTGCTCATATCTTTTGGATTAATAGAAGAAGTAAGCATCACAATTTTACAATAATTTTGAGTAAAATCTGAAAGTGTATTAAACTGGTCTAAGAACTGAAAACCATCCATTAGAGGCATGTCAATATCTAAGAAAATAATTTGTGGAAGAACCTTATTATCAGGCATATCTTGTGCAATTTTTTCTACATTACGTAAAAATTCAATAGCACTTTTTGCACCTGAATGTGTATAAATTTTATCACAAATTTCTGCTGTCTGAATCATTTTCTGATTGATAAGATTGTCGATTTCATTGTCGTCAATCAGCATTACTGCATAATATTTTTTATCTGCCATACGAATAAATTTAATTCTGATTAAGGTGCTAAATAATTAAACAAACAAAGCTACTTATAATTAATTGAATAGTTTTTTTGTCAATAACGATATATAAAGATTGAACTTATTGAGTAATAAATTACTCAGTAAATTCATTTATAATGGATTTTATTCTTTGATGAAATATTCCTTATAAAAAATAAAAGCGATGAACATAAAGATTATGATACAATCTATATAAATTTATTCAAAGAAAAAAATAATCTTTCGTTCTACCAAATCTATATTCATTTTTTTGAGTTTATTGATAGGGCAAACGCACAAAATTTATTCTACTAATTTTCTAAGATATTCTACATCATAAGCAGCTTTTACACGTCTTTTTTTTAGACTTAATTTATCATCTTATTGTTCAATTATTTGCAAGGTAATTTTCCTCAACGTAGCTAAATTTTCAGGAGCATTTCCAGTTCTAACACGACAAGCATCTTCACCAAAAGTAACATCTAAATGCCAATGAAGTCCATTTTCTATTCCCCACCTTTCTCTTACTAAACGATTAAAATAAGCTGCATTTCCTTCTTTATCACTAATATAATAACGTATTTGAAGGGTTTCTTTATCTCCAATAATTCGCTTAGATTCTATGCGTATAAGCGTTTTTATGTTTTTCCATTGCTGGAGAGTTTCACCCAAGAGTACTTCTTGTGCAGACAATAAACTGCATTGTCTAGTTTCAAAACGTCCTCACTCATATTTCCATTCTTCTGATAAATCTACTGATTTAGTAGCTTTAAAACTACAAACTATATCTTCCAATAAGTTATTTTGATTTTTCTTTACAGTTAATAAATAATGTCCTTTTTTATCTACGATTTGAGAAGCAATATGTGTTTGACAACCTATGGCATCAATACTAACAAGTGCATTAGTAACATCAATTTCTTCTATCAAAGCAGGAATAGCTGTTAATTCATTACTTTTTTCTGACCAATACAAAGGCGATTTTCACATACCCAAGCATTGACAATATAAAGTCCTTTATTTCCTTTTTTTGTGGGATAAACTCCTTTTAGTTTTTTTCCATCCAAACAAATTTGACGTTCACTTAATACATCAATTAATTCTTTTCCATAATCAGTTAAAAACCCTCTAAGCAAAGAAGGCTCTAATAATGTAAAAACTCTATTAAAAGTATCGTGAGAGGGGATTTCGTTAGGTAGTTCTATAAATTCTTTCAAAAAATTTATATGAGTTTTTCCAAATAAAACCATGTCTTCATAATCTTGTCCATTACTTAGGTAAGTAAAAAGTCCTATTAAAAGTATATCAGATAGTTTATGGTAACATTTATTAATCATCCTAAAATCAGTTATAGATTCAAAATAAGCAACAATACTCATAAAAAAATAAAGAAAATGAAAACAAGATAAGAAAATTTCGTGCGTTTGCCCTAGCGTTTATTAATAATTGGCAGGAACTAATAAAAATTAAACTAAGGGCAAAAGATAGCTATCAGCAATTTCTTCGTGACTTTATTAAGTCTGATATTTTAGTAGATTGTCCGAATTGTTTAAAAAAAGCCATTGTGAAACCAGACAGTTTTTTAATTGGGAATGTTGAGCAAAAATAATTTGTTTATCTTGTGGGCATAACAAAAAACTTATAGACAAACCCTGTTACTCTTTAGACTTTATTACGATAAGTTTTGATAGGTTATTCTTCTCTTTACCCTTAAATTATGAATACCACACGCAATTTCCATGACTTGGTCTCTTACCTCTTCTCCCCACAATCGGATTTCATCTAAGACAATTCTAAGTCTTTTTACTCCTGCTATGCTGTGTTCTGCACGTACTCTACGACTAGACTTTTTACTATTTTCAGCCTTGTCCTGCTCCGATAATTCTTTTCCTCTAGGCTTTTTTTTGGGTTGCTCAATAAGGACACCTTTAGGTCTATGACCTTGATAACCAGTATCTTGATGAAGAATAGTTCCCTCAGGAAAGGTAATATCATCTTCTTCTAATAAACGTTTATCGTGTACTTTTCCTGTTTCTGTATCTCCTAAAAAGACTACCTCTTGATGTTTATCTGTAACTAAAGTATTTTTTATAGTGTGCTTTTTTTTTCCACTATATACTTCTTTTTGAGCTTTGTAATCGGAGGGACGAGGAATTTCACGTTCGCTTCCATCTACCCATAACTCTAAGGCTTTACCTGCTTCTTCAACACGATCTGCAAGTTTTATTGTCCATTCCGATTCATTTCTTGCAGGCAATACATTAATTTTTCTTAAACTTTCTTTTAAAATGGGAAGAAGGCTGTTAATCCATTGATTAACTTTTCCTTGAGAAACATCAAAAGTAAGAGCTAAAGATTCCTGTAAAGGGTTATTTTTCAAGTAGTAAAGGATAAAAAAAAGTTTCATTTCACTACCTTTCAGTTGTACTTTTGCATGTTCTCGGAAGATGGGCTTATTTCTAGCTTTTCCTTTGAGGTCATAATACATATAATGTTTTTCCCAAAGTGGAGAAAAAGTAGCTAATAACTCATCAAACTCTTTGATAGTCAAGTTAGTAAGAGCCACAAAAGGCTTTTCTTTTTTACGTAAGTTAGGTAAATCAATCATAAAGTAAAGATAAAATAACCACTAATATAATTTACGTTTTAAAGCCTTTTATACTCTTCTAACAAGAATATGACTATACGACGAGATTATATTATTAGTGGTGTGGCTGACCCATTTTTTTCCCTACCTTTATGATTAAAGACAGAATTTTATGGGCATACAATTTAGAATATCTTGACTTTCTTGGTAGACATCTTGAAGCAAAACTAAGAGAATATAACGGACAAGAACTTTCTAATAAAAGTTTAGGTAGCTGACTTCCTAAATGGATGATATCAAAAAAGAATAGAGAATCACTTTTAAAGAAGATAGACAAATTAAAAAGCAAATAAGAAAAAGCACTACTGCTAACATTGGCTTAGCAAAGATGGGCATAACGTTTGGACACAGACTTTTGAACACAAATAAACTCTATAGAAAAAATATTCGAAGCCTATGAAAAATAATGTTATCTTTGTTTTTATATATTGTTTTTTTACTATTTCTTTTGCTAATGCAAATGAACATAAAGAAATGTATAAGAAAGCATTTGAAGAACAATCTCAAATGATAAAAAGTGAAAAGCCTATTGACTTTAAAAGATCGGTTTTTATTACAGAAAATGTATTCCATAAAAATACATTGAGTTACTTTAACTTTTGCAATAGAATTACAAATCAAGGTAATCAGTTGAAGAGTTTTATTAAAGAAAAGAATTTGTCCAATTATAAAACAGGAGGAAACTATGCTGTTTTTAATTACATGATGCAACCTTCTTCTTTGAATGATAACAGAGTTTGTTCTTATGATTTTGATGATTTTATGGGAAGGAAAGATTGGACTAAAATGTTTGTTACCAAACTTATGGATACAAAAGGAGGTAATTGTCATTCTTTACCTTATTACTATAAAATACTATGCGAAGAAATAGGAGCTAAAGCGAGTTTGGATCTTGCTCCAAATCATATCTACATCAAACATATTGATGAAGAAGGAAAATGGACAAACATAGAACTAACAAACGGAGGTTTTCCTAGAGACCAATGGATGATTCAACAGATGTCAATATCCGTAGAAGCTATAAAAAATAATGTATATATGAAACCTCTTACACAAAAAGAAAGCATCGCCATGACAATGTTTGACTTAGCCTGTGGATATGACTTTCAGTTTGGAGAAGATGAGTTTTATTTTGAAATAGTAGAAACTGCTTTGAGTTACTTTCCAACCTGTATTCCTCTTTTGATGTGTAAATCAAATTATTATGGAGGATTGGGACAAAAAGAACAGAAAAAAACATCTCCAGATCCAAAAAAGTTAAAATATTATTACGATTTACAAACAGCCATGCTTGAAAAAATAAATCCTCTTGGACATAAAGAAATGCCACCAGAACTGTATCGCAAATGGGTAGAATCTGTAGAAAAAGAAAAACAATCACAAAAAAATTAGACATGAAAACACAACTAACACTCTTTATATTTTTTGTTTGCTTTGTACTGAAAGCACAAGATAATCCTTACGCTTCTTTTGGCTATGAATCCAAAGTAAAGTACGAAACTAATATTTCTAGTTTGCTTACAGTTCATAATGCAGATACAAACTCTATTCATAAAAAGATAGCTTTTGATTTTGAGAGAAAGTTTGTTTATTATCTTAATGAAAATGATAGTATTCTTGAAACAGATAGTTTTGAGGGAGATAATATTATGGTTTGGCTAAGCGTAGATCCTTTAGCTGCTGAATATCCTAGTCTTTCGCCGTATGCTTTTGTTGCTGATAATCCAGTAGAAAATAAAGAAGTAGACGGAAGGTATTTTGTTGATGCAAATGGAAAAAAAGTCAAATTTAGAAAAAAACGAGATGGAACTCTATGGATTAGTAGAAATGGTAGATTTAATGGCAGAGATAAAGATGGAAATAAAGTTAAATCTGATTTAGGATTTCTAGTAGGTTTGGTTAATGAAAGTGGTAGCGAAACAGCTATAGAGCAAGTTTTTGAAGCAGCAAACAATTCTACAATGATTCATGTAAAAACATCTGACGAAATTGTTGGTCTGTATGGTTTACATCAAGCAACATGATAGGAATGGGAGTATTTTAGAATGGGATGAGGAAAATGAGAATTATAAAGGTACACCTGCTTATGTAGAAAGTGGTGTTTATAAAGAGGCTACAATTACTATATATACAAAAAAAATAAATAGTCAATTAGATGAAGGCAGATACTTTAAGAGCCTGTTCGAGTTTTTATTTTTTATTTCTTTTAGCTCCTTTGTTTATGAGATTTAAAATCATAGCTAAGTACACAAATGCCTTGGCAGATTTTCTTGTTTTCTCATAATCTACTTTTAGTCTTCGGTTCTGATTGAGCCACGCAAATGTTCTTTCTACGACCCATCTTTTGGGTTGTGGAACAAACGCTTTATCATCTTTTTTTTCTCTTCTTGGACTATTGACAATTTCAACTTGTACTCCTATTTGACTAAATATTTCAGCAGTCAAAGCCCCACTTCTGTACCCTGCATCAGCAAGAATTTTGAAAAATGGTCTGCCTCTAAACTGAGCTAAATAAGACAAATAAGCAAGTTGATTTACATCGGCTTGATTGGCTGGACTAATCTCTAATTCTAGTAAATTTCCTTGCGTATCTACTAAAATATGCCGTTTTCGTCCTTTTTTGAGCTTATAGCCATCTACTCCTATCGCCTCTCCTCCATAAACACTCTGAACACTTTGAGAATCTATACAACCCAAAGAAGGTTTTGGATTTCTACCTTGCGCTATACGTTCCCTTCTAACAAGTTTGTCTAACAGTTGTTTATACCAACCTATCTGCTGCCACTTACTGAAATAATCATACAAACTACTCCAAGGAACACCATAACTACTAGGAAGCAAACGCCAACTACTGCCTGAACGAGTAAGATAGAATAGACCTGAAAATAAATTATACAAACTGTGTTTACGTTTTCTTTTTAAATAAGAAGAAGGTATAAATTTTTTCATATATTGCCAAAGAGCATCAGATAAGTATTCATTAGTAAACATAGTCATTGAGTTTTAATTAGTAACTGAAAATCAATTACTTAACTAATAAAGAAAATCTGATGTTCACTTTTTTTTCTTAAACTCGAACAGGCTCTAAAGCTTTTACAAAAAGTGATATTGTTTTATCGGAAGATGAAGGCATAGCTTCTGCATTTGCACATGAAATACAGCACGATTTAGATAAGGAGTATATAGAGTATCTTAGAAATAAAAGAGAGAAATCCTTTGAATATAACAATCCTAGAATTCCTCCTCCAATACCTTATTATATGGGGGATCATGATAATATAAATGAGAAAGAAATTAAGATCTGGGAGGAAATGGATAATAACAATAAAGGAAAATGAAATTACGTTTATTATTAATTTTTTTATTATTATGTTCAATTTATTTTTTTCCAAAAATATCTTTAGCACAAGGTGGCTGGAATATTGACTATTTTCCAATACAGCATTTAGATTCTATGTATAATTTTTTCAAAGGCAAAGAAATTAAATTAGACTTTAGAAGAAACTTAGAAGATACAGTAAAAATAATAGCAAACTCTAGAAATAGTATAATGCCTATTTCATATAATGATACAGTTTCTATAAGAATTTTTGATAGTACTAATATATTTGTGGAGAAGTGGGAACTTTACGTCGATCAAGGTTATTTTAAAAAACAATATTTAAAAGGAATAAATGAAACTCATTTTGTAGAAATAAGGCGTATCACTTTAACTGGTCTAGATAAAAATAATATCTATCTTAATATGGAAGTAATAGGTACAGGATTTCGGTCAAATACAGATGTCATAATAGAAAAAAAGTTGGTAAAAGGAATACTGTATAAAAATAATGGCTATCCAGATTCTACATTCTACAGCTCAGATCCTCCTACTATTAGCTATCTACCAATACAATTAATAGATTCTTTAGACTTTCTTAAAAATGAAGAAGTTAGAATAGATTTTAGAAAGAATATAGGAGATACATTAAAACCAATGGATTTGTATAGTATAAATAAAATGAGCCTTCTTTCAAACGATACTATTGCCATAGCTGTTTTTGATAGTGTTGACATATTTACTGAGCAATGGAATTTTAATAACATTAATGACCAATATCTCAAAGGAATAAATGAAACTTCATTTATGGAAATAAGGCATATTATATTAACAGCAGTAGATGAAAATTATCTCTATCTTAATATAGAAGTAATGGGAGCAGGTCATCAACCAAGCAAAGATATTATCATAGATAAAAAATTCGTAAAAGGAATTTTGTACAAAATAGAATAAAATTGGAAGTAATCCTACTGTCGCTCGTAAACCCACAGGCTATCACTAGTTTTTAACGAGTGATTTATATGTATTCGGCTTGCCGTTACGATGACCAACAACAGAAAAAATCATGACTTTGAACTAAATATTGATTATATTTAATTACTCATTCTTCTAAAAATAGTTAAAAAGTAGAGTTTAGTTTCAAGTAAACTGTTTTACCTCCTCTATAATAACTACTTTTTAGCTGGATATATGTAATTGCAGTTAAATATCTATAATAACTACTGATTTGGTTGGTTATGTGGATATTTCTTGTAAAATTTATATTGTTTTTGTAGTATTGAGTTTATACGCACGTTGCTATGTCATAACTCCGCTTCGCTCCGTTACGACATAGCAACGTGCGTAGGCTAATTACTTGTGTGGGGACACTCCACTTCGTTACGCCACACAACACAGGCTATGCGATAATTTTTTATCTTTAAGCTTTCTACGAAAACTTAAAACAAAAAAATACGCATAGCCTACGCACGTTAGCAAAAATTTAAAAACAGACCGAGCGACCAATGAATAACTTAGATAAAATGAGAAGATTATTTCAGGATTTAGCTATAATTGGATTTTTAATAATGATGACTTCATCAGCAATTAATGCTCAATTGTTTGAGACCAATGAATTATATCCAAATACCAAAACGATAAAAGGAAAATATTTTAACGGAACAGGAGGTGGTGGATATTGGTCATTGGAATATGTGGATTCAATTGGAAGAATAATTAGTAAAGAGAGTTATCATAAAAGGCAACTGATGTCAAGGAGTAAAATTATATACGACGACAACAATAATAAGATTTTTGACATCCAGACTTTTGATTTTAATAATCCTGAGCGAATTGACACAAACAGATTTGAATATAAATACGCTGATAATCGGATAATATATCAATTTCGTAAGCTTTCTAAGAATGATTCGACTGTAATTAAAATGATTGAAAATAGAGGAGACACACTTCTAATATATCAAGAACAAGCTTTTTATTGCAGACCAAAGACCCAAAAGACCGATGTTTATGAAACTGTTTATACTTTAAAATACAAGGATGGATTATTAATTAGTATAAAGAAATTTGATAAAGAACAAAACTCAACAGAAATAAAAATGTATGAGTATTTCGAAAACGGCAGATTAAAAAGAAGATTAATTGAGAGAATTCCTGAAATGGAAGAAGAATCGGTATATGTAGGAGGTTCAGGAAGCGATGATGAGTTTTATGAATACAAACTTGATTCTAAAGGTCGAATTAAGATATTTTATCGGATTATAAATGAAAAGAAATTTAAGATTGCTGAATATAGCTATGAATAAGAATAATTACTGCCAACAATATATAAAAATAATAAGGGTTAAATGCCTAACCCAGAGTTGGTATATATTAACAAAGTTCTCCTGCCGTCTCTCGTAAGATTGCTGTCGCTTGGCTTTGCCGAGTGACTACTATGTATTCGGCTTGTAGCCGTGATTTTTGTGTTTTTTATTCAAGTAGTCTTTTTTCCTATCAGATAAATAAAACTTCTCAAAGCAAGTTCAAAAACAAGAACTTGCTTTTTTGTTTTTTGTATCTTTGCAAAAAATAAAAAACTGAATGCAGTTGCATTTATTAATAAGTTAGGCGACACTAAAAAAAATAATCAAAAAAGAATGTTTAAAGATAAATTTGGTTTATACCCAATCGCAGTTATTGAACATCATTTATTAATGCAAGAAAATACTGTAGATTTATCAACTTATGATATTTGTAAAGTTTTGAATAGGGTTTGGGAATCTTTGCGAAAAGAAAAAAAGGAAATGGAGCAAATAATTGATGTAAATTACATTCTTAGTATAAACTATCTTATCGCTGAATCTTTAAATATCCCAGCAAATATTTTTTTTAAAAATAGTGAAGCGTGGAATAGTATGATAGAAATAGGAACACAAGAATTTTCAATAAGTGATGATATACATCATTGGAGAAGCTGGTTGTTTTCAGAATTGTATTGGAATCAATTAGGAGTTCTGAAAATTTCAACTTGCTGGTTTTTTTATAACATTTTCAATATCAATTATGATTTACAGGAAGAATGGTTGAAAATGGAAAAAATTGGGTATTTTTTAGATTCATTATCAGGTTCAGGTCCTCCCTTATATGATGGTCAAACTTTTTATCCTAATGATTATGTTAAAATGTAAACTATAGACAATACTTAAATCTTCGTACAGTTTAGATCAATCTGATTTTTATGTAAATTGTTATTAGAGCTAAATTATATAAATGAAAATCAGAATTTATAAGTTCTAAATTCAAAATATTGGATGATACGATTTACTGATTAAAGTAAAAGATAAAACATTGCATAACAAAGTGTAAATTTAACTTTCTGCCACAAGTGCAACACAGAAAGTGAAACTTACACAAACCGTTATGCCTAACCTTAAAAGACCATGTACGAAGCAAAATTTTACAGAAATGGAGGATTTAAACAAATATATTTCTATTTATAAAGAACACCTAAAGAAAGGGGACATATTAATAGCCTATAACGAATTAGTAAAATTTGTTATGAAATTGAGAACTGATTTCATTAAGAATTTTTCTGACCAATATTCTTTTGCTGGAATTCTTCATGGATATATGGATTATACATACTTCTACTATTCGAACAATTTTTTGAAAAGTAAAAAGTTAAAACTTGGACTTGTTTTAAATCACTTGGAAATGAGGTTTGAGATTTGGCTTTTGGGAAATACAATACCAAATCAAAAAAAATATTGGGAACTATTGAAAATGACAAAATGGAACAAAGACAAAACAGAAATGCCAAAATATTCCATTCTTGAAACTACTTTGGTTGAAAATCCTGATTTCAATAACTTAAACGTGTTGTCTGAACAAATAGAAACCAAAATGATTGAAGTTTCGGATGAAATATTGGATTATCTAAAAACATTAAATAATTAGAAAAATGAAAATATTTTTTAAAATTGGAATCCTAGTTTTAATAGCTGTTTCTTGCAAACAGAAAGAAACAGAAAAAAGAGTTGATTCAGAAAGTGAAATAAATTACCAGATTACATCAAAAGAACAACAGGACTCAATAATAAAGGAGCATTTAGTTAGAGCTAAGAAAATGGGTTTGTATTCAAGAGAACGGCAGGAAGAAATCGATAAAGGTTTAGCAAAGGATTCCACGATTGCTTATTTATGGCAACAAAAGGCAATGCCATTATTCAAACAAGGCAAATATGAGCTTGGAATGAATTATATAGATAAAGCTGTAAAATTTGATAAAGAAAATCGTTGGCAAGAATATAGAGCATTTATAAAATGTATTTTCGCCAAAACCTATAAAGATGCTATAACTGACTTTGAAGATTGTAAGAAGAAAAACGGTAATAGTTATGTTATGGATCATACCTATAATTTTTATATTGCACTGAGTAAAATCCAACTGAACGAGTTTTCCCAAGCAGAAGAATTACTAGAGCAAGAGGTCAATCAACAGTTAAAAAATAAAGGAGAGGCTTCGGTTCACCACCTTGATTTGTTTTATTTAGGGATTTCAAGATATGAACAAGGTAAGTACCAAGAAGCAATAACAGCATTTGATAGAGCATTAAAAAAATACCCACAGTTTTCAGAAGTATTGTATTACAAGGCTCATTGCGAAGGAAGATTGGGAAATAAAGATGAAGCAATAAGATTGGTTGAAGAAGCAAAAAGTTATGGAAAACAAGGTTACACTATAAATGAAGACAACGCCATTTATGAACGCTATCCCTACCAAGTGAGGTGGAAATAAATACAATTCTAACAATGTTTTTTTTTCACAGCAAAGGCTTTTTGCTGAAAAACTGAACATAACTCAATAAATAAAAAGGAATTTGATTTTACTCAAACTCCTTTAGTCTTTTATAAAAATCAAATTCGTAATTAGCTTTGCTGCTTTAGCAGGTCGTAATTCTTTCGCTTATTTACGTTGAAACAAAAACTTTACAAAATCAAAAGCCGAGTCAGCTAAATTTCTACCAATCAAATCCATTGCAAAATTGACTGTTTTTTCTACGGCTGCGTCAGTTCTTTCAAAGTTTTTGCTATCATCTTTTACCCAAAAACGAATCAAAAATTCAGTTTCTGCCCAAAGAAGTTTATCATATTTGCTTCCTACAAACATACGTTGTTCTACTTCGCCAGTATCCATTCCTTCTTCTAAAAGAACATTTATATATTCATAAAAGCCATTTTTGAAGTCTGACAACACTTTTCTTCTAAACCCTCCATTTCTTGCGCTAAGTTCATTAGTTACAAAACTGCGATTTTCTTTCAACACTTCTATCAATGTAAAATAAAAAGCAAGCAACTTTTCACGTACCATATATTCTGCATAAACTGATTCAGAGCGCAAACGCTGAACTGTTTCAGTCAAATACTCTCCCCAAATTTCTTGTTCTATATTATTAAAGCTAGAATAATTATCATAAAAAAACTTTTCATCTTCTCCCAACTCTGCCATTAGATTGTAAGGTGTTGCAGGAGCTTTTCCATGTTGTCTGATATATTGAATAAATGCGTTTTTGATTTGTTCTTTTGCTGTGGTGGTATTTTCCATTTATAATAAACTATTTTTTTGGTTTAATTTTAAGTCTAATGTAATCTAAACGAACATTGTCATAGAATGGTTTTGATAATTTTTTTGTTCTTTTTATTCAATTAAATAAGTCTCCTTCTCATCAAACCTTTAAGGCGTTGATATAATCTACCTCTCGTGTACCACTTAGAAACATGAGGAATTAAAGTTGTTTCTTTTGATGGATTATTTGTGTCTTGTTCTTTGATATTTACTGAAAACATCTCTTTTTTAATTGGATTTAAAAACCAATTAACATAATGGCTAGTTTTATCTACAAACTGTTTAGGTTCTGTATAAACATTACCAGCCCAGTAAATATGATCTATTTCAAATTCCCATTCTTCTTTAGTCTTTGTATTATTTTCTTTTTTAGCTTCTTCCTTAAGCTCTTTCTCTTCTACAACTACTTCCATAGATTCAGCAAAATCTATAAATACAAATTGATTATTACTTGAAGAAATAACGACCTCAATTTCTTTTGCTTCAAGACCTTCATACTCTGCTACTAAAATAATACTGTCTTGCTGTTGAAGGGTATCTTGAGGAATCAGAAATGAAAAAATTCCATTTTCTAAAGAAATTGTTTTATGTTCTGTGCCTTTTATAGAAATGATAGCTTCTGATAAAACCTCATTTCCATTAACTACTTTTCCATTGATAGCAAAAGATGGAGCTATACTTTCTAATGAATCCGTTTCAATCTTTTGATTGTATTCTACTTGTGTTGTGTCATTTTGTGATTTGGCAGTCGTAGAAGTTAGAAAAAAAGCAACTGAAGCTGCTGCCAATTCTTTAAAGAAAAATCTTCGTCTTGGAGTTTCTGTTTTTTCTTTTTGAGGTTGTAATGTTCGGTTTACTTGTGTTGTAGAGAATAAACCACACGTTTTTTGACTTCCTATTTTTTTGAAATAATCAACAATCTCAGCATCTGTCATAGACGAAAAATCAATAACTACTTTCTGACAAGAACCACAAAAAAGTCCTCTTTCTACTGGACTCATAGTATTTAAGTCTTCATGACACGGCTTTGGTATCTGTATTTTCATTTTATTCAATTTCTTTGAGTAAATTTTATTTTTAAATAACGCAGAGCAAGATAAAAATGCTGCAAAACATAAATAACTCTTTACTAGAAGATGCTCAAAAGATAATTTATCCATAAAAAACTGACTAAATAATCTAAAAATACTTAACATCAGCACCAATTCATTTTTTTTGGCGCATCTGTGCAAACTTTTAGGCTTACACATGACTAAAAAATTGCATTATTTAGGTTATAAATTATAATTATTCTAATTGCCTAAAAAACTTACTCGCATATAATTTAATAAAACATTCATATAGACATCAATGGAAGCTATTTCAATTTCACAAACACAAAGCAAAAACACCTTTCAAAAATTTTGAAAAATAAGCAATAAACAGAACAAAAAACCGATAAAAACCCAATAATCAAGGATAAAAATTAAAATATCTGTATTTTTTAGTTTTAAATTTTGATTTATGAGACTAATTATACTACCTTTGTAACATAGCAAGAGAGTTTAACAATCCATTACAATTTCTAATTTAATGTTAAATACTTATACTCTTAACTGATAATTATTACATAAACAATTATTTCCCCTTTTATTTATAAAATATGAAAAAGCAGTCATTATTCCTCCTTGCCTTGATAGGCTTAGCATTTGGTGCTTGTAACGAAACTCAAGAAGTTAAGTCAATCACAGAGCAAAGTATAGACATGAACGACTTCTATGTTTATACAGATGACCACGACAATCACTCTCACAAAACAACTGCGAAAAAAGATGATCGTCTTTGTTATAGTATGCGAGTTTTGAATGAAAAACTAAAGCAAAATCCAGGTCTTGAGAAAAAAATGTTTGATATAGAATTACACACACGTAAAAACATCCTAGCCAAAAAAGGTGGAAATGGTGGTGGAAATGGTGGTGGTGGCACTGGAGGAGGTGGAGGAGACACTCCAGTTGATGATGGATTAGGAACAATTACAATTCCAGTATATGTTCACGTAATTTATAGCAATAATCAAGAAAACATTAGTGATGCACAAATCAACTCACAAATTGCTGTTTTGAATGCTGATTTTAGAAAAAATAATAACGATATAAATCAAGTTCCTTCTGAATTCGCAGGTCTTGCAGCAGATTCAGAAATTCAGTACACACTTGCTGGTGTTACTCGTAAAGCTTCTAGTCGTACTTCTTGGGGTACTAATGATGATATGAAAAGAGCTAGTGCTGGTGGTGTAAATCCAATTACTCCTTCAACACATTTGAATATTTGGGTTTGTGAAATAGGTGGTGGAATCTTGGGTTATGCTCAATTCCCTGGTGGTTCATCTTCTACTGATGGTGTAGTTGTAGGTCCTCAGTATTTCGGAACTACTGGTTATGTTGCAGCTCCTTTTGATGGAGGAAGAACACTTACTCACGAAGTTGGTCATTACTTAAACTTACGTCATATTTGGGGTGATGGTCGTTGTCGTCAAGATGACTTTGTATCTGACACACCTTCTTCTGACGGTCCTAATTATGGTTGTCCTAGTTACCCTACTGTAAATTGTAGAAGCACTGATATGACAATGAACTATATGGATTATGTAAATGATGATTGTATGTATATGTTCTCTGAAGGACAAAAATCAAGAATGCGTTCTATCTTTGCAGCAGGTGGATCTAGAGAATCTATGAGATAAGAAAAACATATATTTAGCTATATATCAAAAAAAGCAACAAGAAATTGTTGCTTTTTTTGTGTTTACTACTTTAATGAGTGATATTTATAAAGTCGTTAGGCATAAATTAGTCTTGTTTAATCAATTAAAATTAGGTCTAAGATTATTTCTAAACCAATTAAATATACAACCTTTTTTGCTTCCTTTTTTCATCCTACAAAATATCACTCATATTGTAAAATAGAATATGAAAATGGTTTACCAAATCCAATAGAAACTCTAGATATTGATGAAACAAATCATTATGCTAAAACGCCAATAGATGAACAAAAATTTGTTCCTAAGATTTATATGAAGGAGAATTTTAAGTAGAAAAATGGTAATTTTGTAGAATAAAAACTAAAACAATTTCACAAAAAATGCCCACTCTACCACAACAAATTCTAAAAAAACATTGGGGATATGATACTTTTCGTTCGATGCAAGAAGAGATTATAAATTCTGTTATGGAAGGAAATGATACACTTGCACTTTTGCCAACAGGTGGGGGAAAGTCAGTTTGTTTTCAAGTTCCTGCAATGGCTTTGGAAGGTGTTTGTGTAGTTGTTACGCCACTTATTGCACTAATGAAAGACCAAGTAGAGCAGCTTTCTAGACGTGGAATTTCGGCAAAAGCGATTTATTCGGGAATGTCAAAACGAGAAATTGATATTACTTTAGATAATTGTGTCTATAATAAAAACATAAAATTCCTTTATCTTTCTCCCGAACGGCTCAAAACAGATTTATTTCAAGAGCGAGTAAGTAGAATGAATGTTTGTCTTTTGGCGATTGATGAGGCACATTGTATTTCTCAATGGGGCTATAATTTTCGTCCTGCTTATTTAGAAATTGCAGCCATTAGAGAACGTATTCCGAATGTTCCTTGTATTGCCCTTACAGCTACGGCTACTTTACAAGTTCGACAGGATATTCAAGATAAATTAGAGTTTAGAGAAGGAGCTAAAGTTTTCACAAAGAGTTTTTCAAGAGAAAACCTGTCTTATTCGGCTTTTTTGGAGGAAAACAAAAACCAAAAAATGCTACAAATATTGAATAATGTAAAAGGAACTGGAATTATTTATGTCAGAAATAGAAAAAAATGCAAAGAAATTGCGCTTTGGTTGCGTAGCCAAAAAATTTCTGCCGATTTTTATCATGCAGGACTTACACATTCACAGCGAAACCACGTACAAGAATCTTGGATAAATAATAAAATTCGTGTCATTGCAGCGACAAATGCTTTTGGAATGGGAATCGATAAACCTAATGTCCGAACAGTTATTCATACCGATTTGCCAGACTCATTAGAAGCCTATTATCAAGAAGCAGGAAGAGCAGGAAGAGATGAAAAAAAAGCGTATGGAATTGCTCTTTTTGATACTAATGATTTGATAACTTTAGAAAAACGCACTCGTCAAGCACACCCAGAACCACAAGTTATTAAAAAAGTCTATCAAGCCTTAGCCAATTATTTCAAAATTGCTGTGGGAAGTTTTCCGATGGAAAGTTTTGATTTTGATATGGACGAATTTTATAGGCGTTTTTCAATTCCTTATATAGAAACCTATAATTCTATCAAAATCTTGGAAGAACAAGGTTTTTTGCAGCTTTCAGAGAGTTTTTATACGCCTTCCAAAATTTGGATAAAAGTAGATAATGCCACACTTTATAATTTTCAAATTGCAAATGAAAAATCGGATAAAGTCATAAAAGCAATTTTGAGAGCGTATGGAGGAGCTTTTCAGCAGTTTATTTCTATTTCAGAACAAAATTTAGCTAAGTTTTTGAATATGTCAAAAATGGATGTTACAGCACAACTCAATTATTTAGCTCAACAAAATATCATCGATTACCAACCTCAAAAAGATATTCCTCAACTTTCTTTCCTTACTGCTCGGCACAATGCAAATGATTTGCCTTTAGATTTGGAGCTTTTGGAAACACGAAAAAAAGAGGCATTACAAAAAGCCTTTTCAGTTATTAATTATGTCAGTAATGATATGCGCTGCCGAACGCAGATTTTACTTCATTATTTTGGAGAAAAAACAGATGAAATTTGTGGTGTTTGTGATAACTGCATTCAAAATAAAAAGGCTTCCAATTTTTCTAATCAAAATCAAAAAAGCGAAGATTTAAAAACTCAAATCTTAGAAAAATTAGCTTCTGATTCTATTCCTGTTCATAAATTAAATAGTCATTTTCAAAATATTGATGGAAAAACTTTAGGTAAAACCGTTCAAGAAATGGTAGCTATTGGAATAATTGGATATGATAAAATGGGGAACTTGGTTAAGAAATAAGAAGTTGTAAAAAAAGTCCTTACAGTAATTAATAACTTCATAAAAATTTCAAAATAGCCTTCTATATTTCTCTAGCTATCATCTTTGGTTTGCTGATTATGCTTTGGCAACAAAAGAGAAAATAATTTTTCCTTACTTTTGCATTATAATTTAAAAACTCTTTTCTCTAACACCAAGTTAGTACCGAGTTTAGTAAACTAAAGAAATACAGAATTACAACAAAAGATATAGAAATAACGCTATGAAAAATGCCCCTATTGCAGTTTTGCTTGTCAATTTAGGAACGCCAGACTCTCCCAAAACACCTGATGTTAGAAAATATTTACGTGAATTTTTGCTTGATGGACGAGTAATTGATATTCCAGCCCCTCTTCGTTACGGACTTGTAAACGGAATTATTGCGCCTTTTCGTTCTCCAAAATCAGCAGCAGAGTATAAAAAATTATGGACAGATAGAGGCTCGCCACTTTTATATCATGGAGTAGATGTAGCCGAAAAACTACAACATTCTTTAGATGAATATTCAAGTAAGCAAACCGATAAAACGAAAAGAGAAAAATATATTGTTCGTTTGGCAATGCGTTATCAAAGCCCTGCTCTTCCTGATGTATTGAAGGAATTACAGGAAATGAATCCAAAGAAAATTATTGTTATTCCGATGTTTCCTCAATATGCTTCGGCTTCTACGGGTTCGGTTTTGGAACGTGTCATGCAACTTGTTTCTAAATGGCTGCTTATTCCAGAAGTTTCTTTTGTTGATTCTTATCCAACAGATGAAAAAATGATAAAAGCATTTGCACTTCAAGCTGAAGAACTTTTGAAAAAACATGACTACGACCATTATGTTTTTTCATATCACGGTTTGCCACAACGCCAACTCAAAAAAGCGAGTTCACATTGTAAAATTGGAAACTGTTGTGAAAATTTTGGTGCAGTAAATCGCCTTTGTTATAGAGCGCAATGTTATGAAACTTCACGTCATTTGGCAAAAGAATTAGGGATTACAGAAAAAGATTATACGGTTTGTTTTCAATCTCGTTTGGGTTCTGACCCTTGGATTCCACCTTATACAGACGATGTAATAAAGGAAATGTATGAAAAAGGATATAGAAAATTAATCGTTTTTGTTCCTTCTTTTGTAGCTGATTGTTTGGAAACAACTGTGGAAGTTGCCGAAACATATCACGAAGATTTCTTGGCACTTGGTGGAGAACGCTGGGATATGGTAGATAGTCTGAACTCGCATCCACTTTGGATTGAATCGTTGGAAGATATGGTTATTCAGAGAAGTTAGAATTCGATTACGGATTAAAACTTACATTTTTGTGTCATTAAACCCTAAGAATCTCAAATATTTTTAGGGTTTTGTAATTCTATTACTTTCTAATTGCATCATATAATTCATCTGGTTTTTGAGAACCAAACAATATTATTTTTCCATTTTTCAGAGTTACTTCCACTCCTTTATTTCCGTACATATTATAGGCTTTTCCTTTAGAATTTTTGCGTATTCCCCAACCTCCCCATTCTCCAATTGGATTATAAATTACACTTTCTACTTCTAAAACTTCACTTTTTGAAAGCGTTTGAGTAGAAAAATGAAAAGGAAATACACGATAATATATTTCGTCTTTGGTTACTTTTATCTCTAATTTAATAAAAATAAGAAATAGGCAAAGAACACTATTAAAAATTAAGATGCAGAAAAGAATAATTTGCTCCAAACTTGATTTTCCAATTATTTCAAACCCCAAATATACAGACACAGGAATTAGTGTAATTGGCACTACAACTGATAAAATCCAGTTTTTCCAACCAAATTGTTGTTCTTTAAATAAAAAAGTTGATTCCATAATAATTTAATTTTTTCTTAAAATAGCATCATATAATAAATAAGACTTTTGAGAGCCTAAAAGAATAATTCTACCACTTTTCATTGTCAGTTTTACCCCTCTATTTCCGTACATATTATAAGCTATTCCTTTGAAATTCAGACGGATTCCCCAGCCTCCCCAGTCTAAAATAGGATTATATTTTACATCTTCAGCCTTCAAAATATCACTTTTTTTAATCGTTTTATTTATCACAAAAGGCAACATTGTAATTTGAATAGATTCTGAAAAAACTTTGATTTTTAGGCTAAGTAAAACTGTTATTAGAATCAAAACTCCTAAAGTAGAAAAAGCAGTAGCTAGATTTATGGTATTTAATTTTCCTTGCATCAAACTAGCAAGTGTTACTAAAAAGACAACAAAACAAATAAAAGCCATCACTTTATTTTTGTATAAATATTGCTTTTCTTCAAAAATTGATTCTTCAATTTTTTCATTGTGATTTTCCATAATTGTATAATTTAATTGAAATAAGAAATTAAGGTTTTAGATAAAATTTCGGCAAAAAAAATGGATACAGCAAATAAAACAACAGGTAGAATTTTCTTAGCATTTGAAGCCGTTTTGAAACCATTATAAAGTAAAGTAATATGCCATACAATACCAATAAGAGCTAAAATACTTCCTGTCGCTAATAAAAAAATGTCCAAACTACTTACTTGATTTATATTTCCTCGCATTAGATTTTGAATAAGTTCTTCACTAGGAGTCGGAATAAAAACAAGCAAATAAACAGCAATCCGACTTATCAAAATCGTATTTAGAATATCAATAAAGCGAGTTTTTGTATTGGTAAACTTTGCTACGCCAAAAAGAAAAACAAAAAGACAAGCAATATTTATCAGATTATCTAAAGCAACTGTTTCTAAAAAAGCCTTTTTGACAAAGTGCATATCCAAAACACCATCAAAACGAGCATTGAAATAAAATCCTAAAAGTGTTCCCAAAATGGTAAACGCAATTCCAAAAGCAAGCAAAATTGTTTCAGAATATTTTTTAAAAGGATTAAATAAAAGTGTAGTTAGTTTTTGTAGCATTGTTTTAAGATTATTTTTCTAGTAAAAATTCAATTGAACAGAGTTTTAAGTCTGTTTTTTAGTCAATTTTTCAATTTTCTCAATCGTATCATCAAGTTTATTTCTGATTGTTGGATAACTGATACCTAATTGTGCAGCCATTTTTTTAAGACTTCCACTACTCATAAAAAATTCGATGACAAACTCTTGTTCTTCTTTTGAGAGTTGAAGCAGAATCGGCAACCCATATTTTCCCGAAATAACTGTTTCACAATTCGGACAACTAAGTTGACTGACTACCAAGACAGACTGACAACTAGGACAACTTACAGGAAGTGAAGGTAAATTTTCTTGCATTACATTATTAGTTTAGTATTTTTAACGAAATAAATTTAGCAAAAGTTTAATAAAATTAAAATTTAGTTTAATAAAATTATTTTTTTATTTATTTAATTCAAAATTAGCTCACAAAAAAACGTATTACAAAAACTGCAATACGTCTTTTTATTTTTATTCAAAAATGATAGAATCTAATTTTCCATCAAAAATGCTTTCATATATTCTGTCAAATCGCCATCTAAAACAGCTTGAATATCGGTTCTTTCATAACCTGTACGCACATCTTTGATGAGTTTGTAAGGATGCAAAACATAGTTTCGAATCTGCGAACCAAAATCAATACTTTTCTTCGAACTTTCTATTTCATCTCGTGCAGCATTTCGTTTTTCTATTTCGATTTGGTAGAGTTTTGCTTTTAGCATTTCCATAGCCAATTCTCCATTTTGAAGTTGAGAACGCTCTTGCTGACATTCGGCTACAATTCCTGTCGGAATATGTTTCAAGCGAACAGCCGTTTCTACCTTATTTACATTTTGTCCACCAGCACCACCCGAACGGAACGTTTGACGCTCAATATCAGCAGGATTAATTTCAATTTCGATAGAATCATCAACTACTGGATAGACATAAATAGAAGCAAAAGAAGTTTGACGTTTGCCAGCTGAATTGAAGGGAGAAATACGCACCAAGCGATGAACGCCGTTTTCAGATTTCAAATATCCATACGCAAAATCACCACTTATACGAATAGAAACCGACTTTATACCAGCTACATCACCATTAACGAGGTCAAGGAGTTGGTATTTGTAGTCATTTTTTTCTGCCCACATTCTGTACATTCGAAGTAGCATTTCAGACCAATCTTGGCTTTCTGTTCCTCCTGCTCCTGAATTTATTTCTAAGATTGCATCTAGTTTGTCTTCTTCTCCACTTAGCATTTTTTGAAATTCTAAGTTTTCTAAAGTTTTAGTCACTTTTGCAGCTTCTTTATTAATTTCTTTTTCAGTAGCTTCTTCGGCTTGATAGAATTCATACAAAACTTCTAAATCTCCTAATTGAGTAAAGAGTTTTTCGAATCTATCTGTCCATATTTTTTTTGCTTTAATATTTCTTAGGAGCTTTTCGGCTTCGTCTGGGTTATTCCAAAAATCGGGTTTTAAGGTTTGGGCTTGTTCTTCTTCGATTTCGGATTTTTTGGTTTCGTAGTCAAAGATAGCCTCGCAAATCTTCTGTTCGATTTTGCAAGGCACGTAATTGGTCTGGAGTCATAAATGAAATTAATTAATTTATATTTTCACAAAGGTAAATACTAACCAACAGTTTGACAACTATATTGCTGTACAGAATCAAAACTATATAATTCAAAATTAAGTTTACTCTAAAAACAGTCCATTTGATAAAATTAAATGTATGCACATTCATAAAATAAATATTGACAAACATTCAGAATTTTTGAAAGAAAACCGTCAAGACCCAATTACTGGAGATTTGATAGAAGAAGGCGATGAAGTTGTTTTCTGTGCAAATTGTAAATCTGCTTTTTTGAAAGATACGTGGCTGTATTTGGGTAAAAAACATTGCAACCAAAGCAAAACAATCAAAAAACCAGTTTTCGGACAGAGTCTTATTCTTGCAAAAGCAAAACAAGAAACTATTTTTATTCCATTAGAAGGTGCAAATTCATTCAAAAAATTTAGTAAAAAAACAAAAAATGGATACTGGAAAAGTGAACATGAGTCAATAAAAAATAATCTTCAAGTCTATAACGAAAGAGAAGGTACAGGACTTATTCCTCTTTTAGGAATGGTTTTGTATATCGTTTTTATGTTTTATTTTGGATCTTCAGTGGGTATGTTTGGTTTGATAAGTTCACCTATTTTGGCACTTTTGGCTCGTTATTATATCAAATTAGTTTATTCTTCTAATAAAGATAAAGCAATGTTAGGAGTGGGAGAAAGTGAATTTGTCATTTATTTTTCAGAAAAAAAACAAAAGGCTTTCATTAGTTATAAGCAAGTAGAAAAAGTAATTGTTATCTATCAATCAGAAGACAAATCAAGTATTGAAATAAAAGACAAAGACGGAGTTGTAGTCAAAACAGAATTACAAACTACATTAATTAAAAAATTCTTGACTTCTATTTCAGAGCGAAATAAAGAAACAGTCGTAGAATTAGTTGCTTTTCCAGAAAATTATCAAAGCCATAATTTCTTTTGGCAGTTGAAAGAAAATCCTTTGCTTAGGTTGGTTTGATAAAATACTGTAACTGATTAACGAGTAATTCGTATGATTTGGCTTCGCCGAACTGTCAGTTTTATGATGAAAGGCAGGATAAATACAAATGAAGAATGAAAAGCAAATTTAGTTTTATATAACAAAACCCTAAGGGACTATGAAGACCCTTAGGGTTGAATGAATGATTTAGAAATTACTTATTCACGCAAATCAAATAATAATTTTTCTTTCCTCGTTGCACCAACAAATATTTATCTTGTAAAAGCGCAAAATCAACTTCCATAACTGGGTCAGCAATTTTTGCTTTATTAATACTTACTCCTCCTGCTTTTATCATTTTCTTGGCTTCACTTTTTGAGCTAAAAATTTCATCTTTAGCTAAAGTAGTCAATAGTTCAGTTACATTTCCTGCTTGATGATATTCGTCTAAAGAAATATGAATTTGTGGAACATCTTCAAAGATTTCTAAAAGAGTTTTTTCATCTGTTTGTTGCAACTGCTTTAATACATCTTTTGAAAACAAAATTCCAGAGGCTTCGACAGCATTATTATAGGCTTCTTCTCCATGCACTCGTTTTGTAACATCTTCAGCTAATGCTTTTTGAAGAGTACGTAAACCTTTATTTTTTTCGTGTTCGATTTCTAAGCTCTCAATCGTTTCTTTATCTAAAAGCGTGAAAACACGAATTAAGCGTGGTGCAACAGCATCATCTGCATTGAGCCAAAACTGGTAAAATTTGTAAGGTGAAGTGAGATTCGGATCTAGCCAAACATTTCCACTTTCAGACTTTCCAAACTTCGAACCGTCTGCTTTTGTAACTAACGGACAGGTAACAGCAAAGGCATGTTCCCTTGTTTGATCATGAGTATCGTCATTGGTTTCGCTTTCTGCATTACTAATTCTTCGAATAAGTTCAGTTCCAGAGGTAATATTTCCCCATTGGTCAGAACCTCCCATTTGAAGTTTGACACCATGATTTTTGTATAAATGATAAAAATCGTAGGCTTGGAGTAATTGGTAAGAAAACTCTGTAAAAGAAATTCCTGTTTCTAATCTTGTTTTGACAGAATCTTTTGCCATCATATAATTGACTGACAAATGCTTTCCGACATCTCTCAAAACATCCAAAAAACTAAAATCTTTAAACCAATCGTAATTATTAACTAAAACGGCTGCATTTTCTCCTTCAAAATCTAAGAATTTTTGTAATTGTTCGCCAATACATTTTTCATTATGGCGAAGCGTTTTTTCATCTAAAAGGTTTCTTTCAGAAGACTTTCCAGATGGGTCACCTACCATTCCAGTTGCACCACCGACAAGTGCATAAGGTGTGTGTCCTGCACGCTGCAAATGGACCAAAAGCATAATTGTTGCAAGGTTTCCGATATGCAACGAATCAGCAGTAGGGTCAAAACCGATGTAGCCAGAAATTTTGTTTTCTAGCAAATGTTTTTCTGTGTCTGGCGTACTGTCTTGTAACATTCCACGCCAGCGAAGTTCTTCTATGAGGTTGGGTATTTGTTTTTCCATAGTACAAAAATAGAAATTCGTTTAATTAAGTTCCTATTTTTTTTGAGAAAATGTAAAAATATAGTTTTGAAATGTTTTTTTATCAAAAAAGCCTTCTCAAATAAATGAAAAGGCTTTCTGAAATGCTATTTTATGTCTCTAATTTTAGAACATAAATTGAAGAGCTAAATTAAGACCTCCAACATTAGAAAATGAAAAAGTATTCTGTTTCAACATTGTTTGGTTGTGATAAGAATAATTAATTCCTGCTCCAACCAAGTTCATACTCAAACCAAATCTTTTTGTTGGATGATATAATAATCCAGTATAGATATTTGCTCCTATTTGATTTCGGTTAGAATTAACATTTTCTTCACTAGTAGTCAAATAATCTAACTGAGGAGTCACAAAAAATGAAAGCTTATCTACTATAGGTACATATCGTTTGTAATAAATACCAAAACCATAATTTTGTCTAGTAACATCATTATTTCCAAAATTATCTTGAGAAGAAATTTTATCTCTTCCATAAAGCAATGATATGCCTATTTCTTGATTTTCTTTTAAGAGATAACCAAACGAAGTGGTTGTGTAAAGTCTTGTTTCTTTGTTCTCATAACCACTACCATTATTTTCAGTAGTAGTAGTAGAAAAGTCTAAGCGTTCATTGATTACAAAAGTTCCTTGCTCTAGTTGTGCAAAAGAAGATGAGTAAGTAAATATCGACAAAAATAGAAAAGCAAAAAAGGCACAGTTTAAATTAATATGTGTCATAAATATAAGTTAAGTTAGATGGTAAATTATTTAGCCTGCAAATGTAATCTTTATATGTATGATAATTGCAAGCATAATATATTAAATAAAATTAATTTTTCATCTAAAATAATTAATATAATTAAATACTATTTAATTTTAAATCCTGTCTTATAACATAAATTGAAGAGCTAAATTAAGACCTCCAAAATCAGACGTAAAAAATGAAGTTTGTTTTACATTACTCACATCTTCTTCTTTGCGAGATGAATAATTTATTCCAGCACCAAGCAGATTCATGCTTAATCCAAATCGTTTGGTTGGATGATATAAAAGCCCTGTATAAATATTTGCGCCTATTTGGTTTTTAGTAGATGGATTTACTTCTCTATCAACTTTGCCATTTGAATAAGATAATTGAGGAGATACAAAAAATGACAACTTTTCTACTATATTTACATATTTTTTGTAGTAAATACCAAAACCATAATTTTTGTATGTGTAATCACTGTTTGTACTACCTCCTTGAAAGACATTTGTTTGAGTTTGTTTGTCTCTGCCAAAGGAAACTGACATTCCTATTTCTTGATTTTCTTTAAATAAGTAGCCAAATGAAGTCGTCAAATTATACCTTGTAACTTTACGTTCTGAGGAATAATCATCTTGACTACTTTCATAAGCATCAGTATAAAAATCAAAACGCTCATTGATTACAAAAGTCCCTTCTTTCAACTGTGCAAAAGAAGATGAGTAAGTAAATACTGACAGAAAGACAAAAACAAAAAAGGCAAAGTTTAAATTAATACGTGTCATAAAAATAAGTTGGGTTAAATTATAAATTGATTTGAACCCAAATGTAGCTTACAATCTCTAATTATTGTAACTATCAAAGTTTAAATAGAATTAATTTTGTTAAAAATTTTGATAATTAATTAAAATATTAAGATAAAATAATACTTGAATAATCTATAAAGCACAAAAAAAGCCATTCTACTCATTTATTATCTAATATAATTTTTGATAGAATGGCTTTATATTTTTAAGACAGAGAAAGGAAATTAGTTTTTGATTTCTCCTTTTTCAGCTTTGCGTTTCAATTCATCATTTGCTACAATAACCACTTCAACACGACGATTTTGTGCTCTTCCTGCTTCTGTATCATTGCTTGCAATAGGTGCAGTTTCTCCGTAGGCAGTTGTATTTAATCTACCTCCTTTTACACCATTAGCAATCAAATAATCTCTGACTGCATCAGCTCTTTTTGCAGAAAGTTGTCTGTTGTAGTTGTCGTCTCCTTTGCTGTCTGTATGTCCTTGAATAGTAAGACGAGTATCTGGATATTCATTCAGAATTCTAGCTAATTTGGCTATATTTTGTTTTGCGTTGCTATTCAAATCAGATTTATCAAAACCAAATAAAATTCCTGAATCAAAAGTAACATCTATGCCTTCTTCCACACGTTCTACTTTTGCACCTTCTACTTCTTTATCAATTTCTTTTGCTTGTTTGTCCATGTATGCACCAATAGCTGCTCCTGCTGCACCACCCACAACAGCACCAATGATTACACCTGCTGCTGGGTTTTTCTTAGAAGCTACACCACCGATTGTACCACCTGCTGCACCACCAATGGCTGCACCTTTACCAGCATTACTCCAAGAAGCACAAGAAGGAAGTGTAAATGAAGCAATCGCTAAAATGAGTGTATAAATTAAAAGAGATTGAAATTTTGTCTGATATTTTGTTCTGATATTTTTCATGATAATAAAAATGAGGGTAAAAAAAATAGTTTAAAAAAGTGATGATTTTTGAAACAATGATAAAAAATAGTCATTTAATTTCTGTAAAATCATATTCTTATAAAACACAAAACGAGCCAAGTTGTTTTCAAACAATTTAAAATAGAAGTCAATTTTTAATAAATCCAGCAAAAATAAGCTAGAAGTTTTCTATCAAAATACACTAAAAAAATAAGAGTTGTTGTTTCTCTGAAATTTAGGAACTTTATTTGTATAACAATATAAAACAATCCTAACCAAACCATTAAAAACGATTTTATAATTAGTATTCGTATAAAAGAGAATTAAGTTTTGAAGTAAATTCTTGAATATCTTCTCAAAAAATATAACTCATAAGTAATAGAAGCTAATTATCAAATCTCATAAATCTAAAAAAATTGACTTGCTTATATAAAAACAATCATTAATTATATGTCTGTTTCTCCCTCTCCTTTTCTTGTTTCGCCTTCTTTACATATTTCTGCTCCCAAAATTAATCTTGAAGGAGAAATATTTTTACCTTCTTCTAAAAGTGAAAGCAACCGAGCTTTGATAATAGAAGCCTTATGTGAAAAAAAATGCAATTTAATGAACCTTTCAGCAGCTAGAGATACAAAAATTCTTCAGCGATTATTAGCTCAATTTAGAGAGATTGAAGAACAAGAAGAGTATATTCGAAGTAACTCAAAAGGAAGAAGTGCTGATAATATTTCGTTAGATTTGACTTTAGATGTGCAAGATGCAGGAACAACTATGCGATTTTTGACAGCCTTTTCTACTATCAAAAATCATCCTACCCTTTTGAAGGGAACAGACAGAATGCACCAAAGACCAATAAAAGAACTTGTTTTGGCTCTTCGTGAATTAGGCGCACAAATCACCTACGAAAAAGAAGATGGCTTTCCTCCCCTTTTTATACACGGTTTTAGTCCTGAATCTCAAAAACAAGCTATTTCTATTCAAGGAAATATAAGCAGTCAGTATATTTCGGCTGTTTTGATGATTGCTCCTCTTTTACCAAAAGGAATTTTATTACAGATTATTCCTCCTGTTTCGTCTGAGCCTTATATCAAAATGACTTTAGAACTTATGCAACATTTTGGTATTTTGCATTCGTGGACAGAAAACAGAATTATTATTCCTCATCAACAATATAGTGCAAATAAATATAAGATAGAATCAGATTGGTCGGCTGCAAGTTATTGGTATAGTATGGCTGCGATTTGTAGTAAATCAGAATTATTCTTAAAAGGACTTAGAGAAAAATCGTGGCAAGGAGATAATAGAATTGTGAAGATGATGAAAGGCTTAGGAATTAGAACACATTACGAAAAAGATGGGGTTCGCTTGCAAAAAACATCTTCTAGGCGTTCTCCTTTTAAATATGATTTTACACCTTGTCCAGATTTGGCACAAACAATGGCTGTTTTGTGTGCAGCATTAGGCGTAGAAGCACACATGACAGGATTACATAGTTTGAAAATAAAAGAAACAGACCGACTAACAGCTCTAAAAATCGAATTGGCTAAATTTGGGGCAGAAGTAGAAATCATCAATGATAATGCACTTCATATTCCTGTTTGTGAACTTCATGCACCTACCGAACCTTTACAAACTTATCATGACCACCGTATGGCAATGGCTTTTGCTCCTTTGGCTCTTCTTTTTCCAGTTACGATTGATAGTCCAGAGGTGGTACAAAAATCATATCCTAACTTTTGGGAAGATATGCAAAAAATGGGTTTTAGAGTAAAATAAGGGGTTGGAGAAATAGTACGTTTTAGAATAATTTATTTGGAATGTGTAATAATTAGTTGATTTAATATACTCATTGTACACTCTACATTGTATAAAAGTCTATTTAAAAATATCAAAATAATTATATGCCCTCAGAATCAAATCCCAAACCTAATTCAAAATTACAAACTCAAGATGAAGGTTTGATTAAAGACAAATATGAGTCTTTATTAAAAGAAGCACAAAGTATTATTTCCATCTTCTATATTCTTGCTGTAGCTATTGGAATGCTTTTTAATTATCAAAAATATTCTGAGTTTGGAATCAATATATTTGATTATGCTGATATATTTGAGTTTTTGGTAGCTCCTTTTTCTGATATAATGATTTTATTTTTTACTATTGGATCTTGTGTATTGATATATCTATTTTTTAGATTTGATGTGTGGTTGATGAAAAAACATCCAAAATTTTATAGTATAATTACTCTTGGTTGGGACAAAAAAGCATGGTACAACTCCAATAGATATGTATTATTTATAACAATATTTTTTCTCTTTCTACATTCTGTAGCTGTTTTTTATGGCAGATTAGCTTCACAGAAAACGAAACAACAAACTCCTATTTCGTTACGATTTATTGATAATGAAATTAAAAAAGGAGTTATTATAGGCAATACAAAACAAGTAATTTTTCTTTTAGAAGGTGAAAAAGTAAAAGCTATTCCATTTACTTCACTTGTAAAAGAATTTGAAATCAAGAAATAGATGTTTTGCTCTCTCAAAAGTTTAATCTATATGTTTCTAACTGAATTTGATAATCAGTATTGAAATGGCTTCCTTCAAACTGAAAACCGAGTTTTTTGAGTAGCGTTTGTGAAGCGATATTTCCTTCCATTATTAATCCAAAAATTTGTTGATGTTTCAGTTCATTTTTGACAAAATCAATGACTTTTTTACCTAGTTCGGTAGCAAATCCTTTTCCTTGATACTCTTTTGAAATACGGAAACCAATATGAAAAGTAGCATCAGAACCCAAATAAGGCATTACTCCCATTGTTCCGATATACTTTTGAGTTTCTTTTTCTCTGACTACCCAATAGTAAAGATGTTGATTGTCAGAAAGTATTCTTTTGTTTTCTAAAAAATCTGTGTATTCACTATTTGATAAATTTTGAAGGTGTTTTATATATTTTACAGCGTTTTCTTCTCTAAAAGAGTTTATGACTTCTTTAAAATCTTCTTTTTTGATGAGAGTTAAAATTGTTCTTTTTGTGGTAAGTTGCATAGATTGAAATTGATTTTGGTAGAAAAAAAATAATTCTATAAAAAAAGCATTTTGCTTTCTAAAAAACAAAATGCTTTAATGTTTTCAAAATAAAACGAGATTTTTTACAGTTGAATTTTTCGTAGAGCAAACTTATTAGTAGTAGCTTGCGTGATGTAAAGAATATTGTTTACTTTATCTGATGCAATTCCATTGGCAGCAGCAAAAGCAGCTTCTAACAAGTCACCATCTTTTGTTTGTTGGGTTCCATTCCCTGCAAACTGTTCAAGCATTCCGTTGGGGCTAACTTTATAGATTCTATTTTCACCCAAAGCTGTTGCATATACAAAACCATTCAAATAGGTAATATATCCAATTACATTATTGTTTACTGTTGTTGGAATGGTTGCAATTTTGGTCACTTCTCCAGCAGGCGTAACTTTCAAAATATCGCCATTGATATAATTTCCTACCCAAATATTTCCATCTTCATCAAAATCAATTCCTACTCCTCCAGCAAGTAGTGGGTCTGAAACAAATACAGAAACTGCTCCTTCAGGTGTAATTTTGTCGATTCTGCCCTGTAAATAATTAGTAACATAGAGATTGTCATCTGCATCTAGTTTTATGCCTGCAATATAACCAGATAGCACAGCTACATCTGTGCGAGTACCATTAGGAGCTATTTTAGTGATTGTTCCTTCTGCAAATGTATTTTTATGAGCTACATAAAAATTTCCCTGCGAATCCATTGCATTTCCTAAAGGTCCTTGAAGACCATCTACAAAAGTACTTACATCTCCACTTGGTGTTATTTTTAGTACTTCTCTTCCTGCATTTTGCCCATAATTTGAAGTATAAATATTTCCCTCTGCATCGACAGAAACACCATCATTTGCATTGATTCTATTTACTAAAGTAGTCACTTGTATTTGTGGGGGACTAGAAAGTATAAATTCTTCTGAGAAATCAGATAATAATTCTACTTCTTCATTATTGAAAGCACCTTTTGATAGAACAACTGCCTTGTAATTCTGCCCTTCTTCAATAACTTGTCCTCCAAAAGTCTTGAGAGTAGCAGGCAAAGTCAAGCTATATTCTTTTCCTGTATTGTCAATTTCAAAATACGAACCTGCATTCAAATTTTTGATACTATTAAGAGTTACTTGATTTGTATTTTCAGATTTGACAATAATCACTCTAAATAAATCAATAGAATCTAAAGCATTTGGAATCGAAAAAGCAATAGAAATATCACTGGCATTTCCATTATCTGAAACGTCTTCTAACTTTGAAATAGCTGCTATGAAAGTAGAACTATCTAATGGTGTCGGTTCTGTTGGTGTGTCAGGAACATCAGGTGTGTCAGGCTCTTCGATTACCTCTGGCTCTGGGTCAGAATCTTTTTTACAAGCTGTAAAACTGATAAAAATAAGGGCGCAAATAAGTAAGCTCAACCAAATTTTTAAACTGTTTTTTTTAATTTTTTGATTATTAAATATACTTTTTGAAGTCATCATCTTTAATTGGGTTTAAATGAAAAGATGACCAAAAGTAGGCGTTCAAAGTGTCTTTAGCGACTATTTGGATAGCATCGCACTTATTTTTACTCTAAAAGTAAATTTTATAGTTGATTTAAGATTGAGTTTGTAGCTTCAAGGAAGAATAATTTTTTATATACAAACTTGGTGTAGTCTGCATAGTAGATTTAAAAACTTTATTAAAGGTAGATTTTGAGTTAAAACCTGCTTCTAGTGCTAAGGCTAAAATTGTTTTTTGCTTATATTCTTGACTCTCAATTTTTGATAAAAATTCTTTCAAACGAAATTCGTTTACAAAATCATAAAACGTTTTTTGATAAACAGTGTTCAAAAGCCATGACAAATCATGGGTAGAAGAATCTAGTTTTTTAGCCAAAACGTAGAGTGTTAAATTCTCTTCTAAGAAAATCTGTTTTTAGATTAAATTCTATTTCTAATTTCTGCTTTAGATTTTCAATTTCTTGATGAGTTAATCTTTTTCTAGTTTTATTTTGATTATTTTTTTCGTTATTTTCTGATAGTAATTCCATTGAGTCAATTATTTCTTCAAACGAATTTTCCTGTTTTGAATAGCTATAATTTTGATTTTCTTTTAAGTCAATTCTGAAAATAGTAGGTTTTGCAAGCATATAATAACCCACAATATAGGTCAGAAATGGAACAAAAAACCACATCGTATCATAATTGATGTAAGCTAATTGTTTGTGTAAAATACCAAGAGATAAAAAACTAACAAGCCAACAAATCATGCAAAGAAAAGCAACAAGAATAACAATACGTAGGAATAAAAATACATTTTGATTGAATGAAAGAATAGTAGTACTTTGACGTGAATAAATACGAATAACTCTATAACTTTTGTAAAGATAAACTAGGTTTGTGATAAGTCCTGCACCTTCTATAAAATAATAAAAAATCCAAATTCCTCCTGTTTGTCTTAAAGAATAAAAACGAGCAGTTCCGATAGTCAGAAAATAAAAAACGATAAGTAAATAAATACAGACTGGAATAAAATGAAGAAACCAAGTTGTAGGCTTTTCATAGAAAAATAGTTTGCGTAGAAAAAGATAAATAAAGGGACAAAACAGGAAAATAAGCGAATCAAATAACATTCCTATTTGAGGCATTCCTTGAAATGAAACTCTTGAATAAAGAATTTTGCCCAAAAGTGTAACCGTACAACAAAGTATTAAAGCAGCTAAAAAATAATTGGCTGTTCTGTTAATTTTTTGGCTATTTTGTTGATTTGCTTTTTTAATAGTAATAAGAACCAAAGCAATCAAAAATCCTTGAAAAATAGCAGGAAAAAGAATAATATCTGTCCAAAGAAAAGTCATCGTAAATCAGAATTTACAAGAAAGAAATAATATAGTTTTGTTTTTATTGGAAGGGACAGTTTCGAAAGTTACGTTTTTTTTAATCAAAAAAGCATTTTATCTCTAACTAATTGAAGAAATAAAATGCTTTCTAATTCATTTAAAAAATTACTCTCTATTCAATTTTGTCTTGACATAATTCATCACAAAGAAAAACTCCGTTCCTATTTGTTTGCATCTTTCATCGTAGGTTTGTTCTTCGCTAGGCGTATTATCCGAAACTTTTGGGTCTTCAAATGGAATAGCAAAACGAGCATCTGCGCCCATAACTAAAGGACATTTTTTGTCAGCATCGCTACACACCATAATAGCAGCAAAATCTTTTTGAGGATTCTGTTTATGTGAATATTTCTTCGAAAACATAACTGTTTTTGAATACTTTTTACCTACTGACATAGAATAAACAGGATTTTCATCTCCTTCAAAAGCAGTTGTTTTTTCTAATTTTACACCTACCCTTTCTAACGCTGCAACAGCTCTAGGATTGAAAGCTGTTGATTCTGTTCCTCCTGAAAAAGTATTGATTCCTTCTATTCCATAATAATAAGCAGCAATTTGTAACCAAACTTGTCCAAAATGACTTCTACGTGAATTATGTGTACAGATTATGGTAACATCTACTTTTTTTGACGATTCTTTTTGCTTAATTATGTAGTCTCCAATTTCTTGTAATTTCAATTTACGTTCTTCATCAATAGTTGCAAAATTAGAAGCTAAGTTTTCAGAGTAACTTTGAAGTTTAGGATATAGCTTATTTTTTTGCATTTCAGAAGAAGATTTGAAGGATGAAAAACTAAAAAATAGAGAAAAGAATAAAAATAGTAGCACAAATAAATTTGAAGTTTTCATTATATGATATTGAATGAAAAATGATAAAATAAATAATTAAACAAATTTTCTTGTTCAAAAACGTTATATGTGTAGTGACAATTCATGATTGTCACTACTAGGATAAAAATAAAAGAATAAAATTAACAACAGCCACTATCAGGACAACAAATTGCTTTTTCTTCTTGTGTAACAGCTTTTTCAGAAATATTAGATTGAAGAGAAGGATTTTTTTGAGCAAAAACAGTAATACTAAAAATTCCTGTACTTCCATTTCTAAACTCTTTTATTTCGCTTTCAGAAAGGTATTTTTGAAGAATATCATCAGGAATAAAAATAGCTTTTTCTTTTTGTAAAGTAATATTCTCAAAACCTACTTCTTTGATAAAAGCTAGATAATCCTCTTTCTGAATTGCTCCCGAAACGCAACCTGCATACATTTCAGCATCTTTTTGTAATGCCTCTGGAAGTTCTCCCAAAAGTACAATATCAGAAATACTAAAATGTCCGTTATCTTTCAAAACACGATACATTTCTGTAAAAACAGCTTTTTTATTGGGTACAAGATTCAGAACACAATTACTCACAATTACACCAACAGAATTATCCGAAACAGGCATATTTTCTATATCTCCTTCTCTAAACTCCACGTTATTAAAACCTAAATTTTCAGCATTCTGACGAGCTTTTTTGAGCATTGTAGGAGAAAAATCTACTCCAATTACTTTTCCTGTTTTGCCTGTTTCTGCTCGTGCTACAAAACAGTCATTTCCTGCTCCTGAACCCAAATCAAGTACAATATCTCCTTTTTTGATTTGAGCAAACTGTGTAGGAAGTCCACAACCTAAGCCCAAATCTGCATCAGAATTATAACCATTTAGAGTATCATATTTTTCTGACATAATATTGTAAACCTCTGTCGAAGAATCTGTAGTTCCACAACACGAAGAAGCATTAAGAGCTTTATCTTGTAAAGCGACTTTTTCGTAACGCTCACGAACCATATTTTTGATTTCTTGTTCGCTTTTATTTTCTGTTTGAATTAAATTTTGATTTTTCATTTGTTTATTGCAATTTAACGATTAATTAATATAAAAAATAAGTGAGAAGATTAATTTTATAGACTAACAGCACGAATCAGAATCAATTTTTGAAGTAAAGTCAGTAAAGAAAGTATCAAAAAGAGCCTGTATAGTTTTCCAGTTTTGAGGATTTATACAATAACAAATACTTGTTCCTTCAATAGTTCCTTGTATGATTCCTACTCGTTTGAGTTCTTTGAGGTGTTGTGAAATAGTAGGTTGTGCCAATCCAATTTCATTTACCAAATCTCCCCCAATACATGCATTTACTTTTATCAAGTGTTGCAAAATTGCTATTCGTGCAGGATGTCCCAATACTTTTGCAAGGTTTGCAAGTTCGTTTTGTTTTTCAGTAAAAATATCAGATTTGGTAAGTCCCATTTTGAGTAAAATTGATTTTTGGTTAATCTTTATATTGCAATATTACGATAAATAAATTTCATATCCAAATCTGATTTTATAGTTTATCAGTTTTTTATCAATAACTCCATTTATTAGCCATTCTTACCAAAGATAGCATAATCGGAACTTCTATCAATACTCCTACGACAGTTGCCAAAGATGCTCCAGAATCCAACCCAAAAATAGAAATTGCTATTGCTACTGAGAGTTCAAAGAAATTACTTGCTCCAATCATAGCAGCAGGCGCACAAATTGTGTATGGTAATTTTATCCATTTCCCTATATTCCAAGACACAAAAAATATGAAATAGGTTTGTATAGTTAGAGGAATAGCAATCAGAAAAATAGCAAATGGATTTTCAATGATTTTTTCTCCTTGAAAAGCAAATAATAAAATTAGAGTTGTTAATAAAGCTACAACTGATACAGGCTTTAGCTTAGCCAAAAAAACATCTTTAAACCATTCTACTCCTTTGCTTTTAATTAGATATTTATTTGACAAATAACCAGCACTCAAAGGCACAACTACAAAAACAATAACAGAAGTAATCAAAACATCATAAGGAATTTCAATATTATTAATTCCTAATAAAAAACGCACAATCGGAATAAAAAGTACCAATAAAATCAAGTCATTAACCGAAACCTGTACAAGTGTATAATTTGCATCACCACGAGTAAGATATGACCAAACAAAAACCATTGCTGTACAAGGAGCAGCACCCAAAAGAACTGCACCTGCAAAATACTCACTTGCTTCTTGAGGTGTAATATAGGCTTGATAGACATTATCAAAAAATATCCAAGCAAAAAATGCCATTGTAAAAGGTTTTACTAACCAATTAATTATGAGAGTGAGCCATAAGCCATTTAGATTTTTTTTGACATTTTTGATAGAAGTAAAATCTATTTGTACCATCATTGGATAAATCATCAGCCAAACCAAAATAGCAACAGGAATATTAATAGTAGCAATCGTTAAGTTACTAATTACAGAAATATCACTTCCAAAAAAAATTCCCAAAAGAACTCCTACTACAATACAAATGCTTACCCAAAGTGTTAGATAACGTTCAAAATTATTCATTGAATCTAGTTTTTAGTTTTTAATCATTGACTCATTGCAATATTACGATAAATAAATTTCACTTCTTCCTAATAATTGTGATTTTTAATAAATTTTAAGCTAACCTAAAATTAGGTTAGAAATTTGTAATTATTATTTAGATAAGTAAATTAATCATTCCTATAAAATCTATTTTAACCTTATGAATTATCTATCAAAAAATAAATTAATTGCTTTCTTATTTTTAGTAAGTACAGTCTTTTTATCATCCTGTGAAGAAAAAATAGATGATTTGAATCCTTCAGAAAGCAATGCAAAAGTTCGTTTTGAGTTTAAGTTTGACCCTAATCAACCACGTCTTAATAATTTAGCTCAACCTGTGGGAGTTGCAATAGGAAATGCAGCACAAACTCCTACTTTCAATTCGATGAGTATTCATTATATTGAATTTGCACCTTCTGCACTTACACAGCTTGGACAAGGACAAATTTTATATAAAAATGAAGAAGTAAGCTCTACTAAGAATGGTTTTACCACAGCGATTGATTTTTCGAAAGCGATTGTAAGTCCAGAAGGAGAAGTGTTTTTAGAAGTTCCTATCAAGGATATTGCAGCAGGAAAATATGAGTGGGTGCGAGCTTCGGTAGCTTATCAAAATTTGTCTATCAATTATGATTTGAATAATATTCCTATTGTTGGAAGTGAAACAATAGATTTACCAAACCAAGAAGGAACGCTTGCTAGTTTTATTGGCTACAATACAAGAATTAATGATTTTACAGTAAAAAATGAGAATCTTTCTATTAATGATGACAGAAAGCAAGGTTTTTGGGCTTTCGAAACTACGGTTTCTATTCCTCAATACGGTTATACTTCTACTGGTGTAAGTATGGGACAATCGGCTGGAACTACGGTTGTCAATCCTTTGGCTGCTACTTCGCCTGTTCCTGTGGGTTCTTGTGTGATTACAGGTTCTTTCGAAAATGCGCTGACCATTACAGGAAAAGAAACAGAAGATATTACGGTTGTTCTTTCTTTTTCTATCCAAGATAGTTTTGAATGGAAAGACACCAATTCAAATGGAAAATGGGATATTAATGTAGGAAATCAAGTAACTGAACAGGTGGTTGATATGGGATTGAGAGGTTTGCAAGTCAAAATCAAGTAAATCGTATTTTTCAAAATATATTCTAAAAAAGTTAAATAAAAAAAGCGATTTCTAAATTAACTTCTAGTTTTATAGAAAATTAATTCGGAATTCGCTTTTTTGTATGCCTGTTACGACTTTTGTGGGTCCACCAGGGCTCGAACCTGGGACCACCTGATTATGAGTCAGGTGCTCTAACCAACTGAGCTATAGACCCATTCTCTATTTATTTTTTCAACAAATGAGAACCCTTCGTTTGAAAGGGAATGCAAATCTAAGAAAGAATTTGTATATCTACAAGTCTAAAACAAAAAAAATAGTTCAAAATAGCTTATTTTTCATTATTTTTTTAATTCCTCTTCAATAAACTAGGGCAAACACACGAAATTTTTAATATGGTTGTAATAGCTCAAAAACAGACTTTATTTATCAGAGTAATATTAAAATACAAAGTCAAAAACTAGCTTGATTTGTTTTAAATAGACACAGAAAAATTTCGTGCGTTTGCCCTAGTTTAATAGTGTGGCTTGGCGAAAGTGGGATTTTTTAGCTCCTTCCCTAAAGCTCTAAAAGTTTATTTTATGTTCAAAAGTCTGTGTCAAAACATTAAGCCCATTTTTTAAAGAAAAATGTTTTGAAGAATAAAATAATATTATCAAAAGAGTTTTTTCACTTTAGAATGATAGTTTCCAAAAACCCAAAACTTTTACAAAGAAAAAAACTATCTTTGCATCTTACTTTTGCTCCTGCGGTTGTTGGTGTCCTCACCAATAACATAGTTATAAATAATTGAAAATATACGTTCTCTACAAATGACAGCACAAGAATTACAAGAAAAGCTAGATAAAGCATTAGAAAAATACGAAATCGTAATTGGTCTTGAAGTCCATGCTCAACTTCTTACACATACAAAAGCCTATTCTTCCGACCCAAATGAATACGGCAGTTTGCCAAACACAAATGTAAGTGTTATTACGCTCGCTCATCCTGGTACGCTTCCAAAATGCAACAAAAAAGTATTGGAATATGCTATCAAAATGGGTGTTGCTTGTGGTTGTGATATTACAGAATACAATATTTTTGATAGAAAAAATTATTTTTATCCCGATTTGCCAAAAGGCTATCAAATTACACAAGACAAAACGCCAATTTGTAGAGGTGGTTTTATCAAAATAACGCTTCCAAGTGGCGAAGAAAAAAGTCTTGAACTGACACGCATTCACATGGAAGAAGATGCAGGAAAATCAATGCACTTGGCTGCCGAAGTTGATACACTTGTTGATTTGAATCGTGCAGGTGTTCCTTTGATTGAGATTGTTTCTGAGCCTTGTTTGCGTTCTAGTGAAGAAGCCTATTATTATTTGCAAGAAGTGCGTCGTCTTTTGCGTTACTTAGAAATTTGTGATGGAAACATGGAAGAAGGTTCGATGCGTTGTGATGCCAATATTTCAGTACGACTTAAAGGCGAAAAAGCCTATCGTACTCGTGTAGAAGTAAAAAATATGAACTCGTTTAGAAATGTACAACGAGCGATTGATTTTGAAGTAATTCGTCAAGTAGATTTCTATGAAGACCCAGCTACAACAGGCGAAATTTATGGAGAAACACGTATGTTTGATGCAAATACAGGCAATACATACAGCCTTCGTGCAAAGGAAACGTTGAATGATTATCGTTATTTTCCAGAGCCAGATTTGCAGCCTTTGGTAGTTACAGAGGAATATTTAAAGACAGTGAAAGCCTCACTTCCTGCGCTTCCTCGTGAGCTAAAAGCACGTTTTATGAAAGACTATGAGCTTTCAGAATATGACACAAATATTTTGATTGATGATAAAGAAACTGCTTTATATTTTGATGAATTATGTCAAAAAACAAAAAATTACAAAGCTGCTTCCAACTGGATTACTAATATTGTAAAATCGTATTTGAATGAAAATAAAATCTCTTTTTCTGATTTTGCTTCAAAAATAAACACAGATAAAATGGCACAGCTTATCGAACTTGTCGATTCGAATAAAGTAAGTTTTGCCTTAGCTGCTCAAAAACTTTTTCCTGCACTAATAGAAGACACTACCAAATCGCCAGAAGAAAAAGCGAAAGAATTGGATATGATTCAGAGTAGTGATGAAGATTCTATTTTGCCAATCGTGAAAGAAGTTTTGGCTCAATTTCCTGATAAAGTAGCCGAATATAACGGTGGGAAAGTTGGTCTTTTAGGAATGTTTATGGGACAGGTTATGAAAAAATCGAAAGGAAAAGCCGACCCTAAAGTTGCAAGTGCTTTGATAGAACAAGAATTAGAAAAGATGAAATAGTGTTCTGATTTTTTAATAGTTATTCATAATTTAATTCAAAATCTATATGTTAGGATTTTTATTCATGTATTTTATCGGCAAGTATTTCTATGAACTTGCTCAAAAGGCTAACAAAACAAAATCAATAATGTGGCTTTTTGCTGTTTTAGGAGTTGTTTCTTATTACGCAGGAACGTTCATTGGAGGAGTTATCATAGGGCTTTTTGCCGTTTTATTTGATATAGAACTAACCTATTATCCAGATTTTGCTATTACTTTAATGGCTGTTCCTTTTGGAATTTTGGCATGCTGGGGATTTTATATGATTCTAAAAAATACTTGGAAACACATAGACGACCGTAAAACTTTCATAAAAGATGATGATATTTTAGATGCAAACCTATAAAATCTAATTTTCTATCATTTAAAAAATGAACTTAATAGTTCAGAAACTGCTTTATTTTCAAAGTAATTTAGCTACGCTGACTTGCAGTTCTGAATTATTTTTTTATGAAAATTAAATTCTAATGAACGACATTCTCCTAAAACCAAACTTCATACAAAACCCACAAAGTCTATTTGAATTGATTGATACTTCTATAAATTGGGACAATAGAATGAAAACACGCAAAACAGCCAGTTTTGGAAAGGCTTATAATTATTCTCAGATGAGCTATCCTTTTCAAAAATTTCCTGATTTTTTGGAAGAAATTTGTCAGAATATAAAACTAGAATTGAATTTTGAGCCAAATAATTGTTTGATAAATTATTATGAAAATGGAAAAGCAAAAATGGGTTATCATTCTGACCAAATCGGTATTTTAGCCGAAGGTACAGGAATCGTAATTATTTCTTTAGGAGAAACTAGAATTTTGAAGTTTAGAAACATAGAAGACAAAACTATTTTCAAGGAATTTGAACTACCTTCTGGAAGTCTTCTTTATATGAATCAAGAAACTCAAAATAATTGGCAGCATTCTATTCCAAAGTCAAACACAGAAAATCCTCGTATGAGTTTGACTTTTAGAAAATTAAAGTAATCAAAAAAAGCATTGAGAATAAAAACTACAAACCGTATTCTGTGACACACAGAACACGGTTTTTTTGTACTCTATAGTCACACAACACGAATAGAAAAAGGTTATTTAATTTTTATTAAACAACCTTTTAAAAAGTATAATCAATTTAGTTACATAAGAATTATTTGTTAAGCCACTCCATAGCTGAAGTAATATCTTCAAAATAATTTGATTGATAACTAGCAGCAGTATCATCATCTAATAATTGGCTAATTGATACTTGAGTAAATATATCATGACTCACTACTATGGCTAGTTTTTCAAGTTCAACAGCTTTAAAAGTCGGTAACATCACATCATTGTGCTTTTCTTGCTCCTTAGGTGAGATTGTATATTCCATCTCAAGAGTTTTAGCTAGAATCTTTTTTGGTCTGTGCTTTAAGACTACTTCATTTTGCAAACCAACATTCTCTTGAAACTCTTTATCTGTCATATCAGAAGTTGCTGCCAACCATTCTACTTCTACTAGTTCTGTTTCAGGAAAATAACTGAGTGTTATAAAAGGGGTTTGTTTTACTATCATATTTTTAGTTATTAAAAAAAAGAGTTGAAAATTATTAATACATTTAGATCTTAGATCCAATACTAGATAAGAAACAAATTTGTCTTAATATTGTTATTTTAGCCAATATTTGTTCTACTCTAAATTATAATTTGAACTTTTAGAAAGTTGATTTGACTAAATTTGTCTTATTAAAGGTTAAAAACTAAAAAAGATCAGAGTAAACTTTAAAATGACAAAAAAGTCATTTATATTTGTGATATAATCAAGTTATGAAAATAAAATCGGTAGAAAAAGAAGAGCGTATTTATGAAGTTGTTTTGCAGCTTACTCAACAAGTAGGATTGGCAGGTTTGCGTATTTCAGATATTGCAAAAGAAGCTGATTTAGCACACGGAACACTTTATATTTATTTCAAAAATAAAAAAGAACTTATCAATCAACTTTACAAGAAAATCAAAAGTAGGGTAAGTGCAGAACTTCTTCCAGAGAATATTGAAGAGTATTCTATTAAGGAAGGAATGCAGCTTGTTTGGCAAAATTATTTACATTATTTGGCTCATAATCAGACAGAAATACATTTTATGAGTCAATGTGCAAGTTCTAATATCTTAGATGATTCGAATAAAAGTATTTCAGATTCATTTATGAAAAAGACAAAATCATTTTTTCAAAAGGGAATTGATTCATCAGACATCAAAGATTTAGATATTGAATTATTGATTAGCGTATTTCAAGGAATGGCTAATCAGATTGGTTTTCAAATTACTCAAAAAAAGCTGGATTACACTCCAAAACTAATAGAAGAGAGTTTTGAAATCTATTGGCATGGAATCAGAAAATAAGACAATTATATAAAAAATACAGAAAAACAGAAAGTAGGCTATTTTAATAAATAGTCTAATTTTTAAAATCAAAGATGACTTTTTTTTCACTTAAAAACAGAAAAATGAACAAAATTAAAATCTCGGGTCATGTTGTTAAGGGCTTTGAAAAGGTAAAAGAGGCATACGAATCAAACTTTTATAGAGGAGATATTTATGAAGAACTAGGATCTTCCTTGTGTGTATTTCATCAAGGAGAGCAGGTTGTTAATTTATGGGCAGGCTATCAAAACCAAGAAAAAACAAAATTGTGGGAGGAAGACACTACTATAGCTTTGTACTCTGCTACAAAAGGCATAACAGGTTTGTGTATGGCTGTCTTGGTAGAAAAAGGATTAATTAATTATTCTGATTTAGTTTCGAAACATTGGTCTGAGTTTGGACAAAATGGAAAAGAAAATACCACTATTTCTCATATAATGTCACATCAATCAGGTAATCCAGGTTTACGTGAATTTACATTATTAGACGAGCTAATGAATTGGGATTTGATTTGTGATCGTCTTGCTCGTCAAGCTCCATATTGGACTCCTGGCGAATTTACATCCTATCATGGTTGGACTGTTGGTTATCTAGCAGGAGAAATTATTAGACGTGTTTCTGGAAAAACAGTAGGACAATTTTTACAAGATGAAATAGCAATTCCTTTAGAAGCAGATGTGTATATTGGTATGAATAAAGACAAGATTGATACAGCTGCTACATTATACAAACCCAAACAACAACATCAATTACCCAATCTATCTACATTACCAGATTTTTTGGCATCTGCTGTTGGCAACCCTATTTTAGATGCTGAAAGTCCAAATAGGGAGGAATGGAAAATGGCAGAAATGCCTGCCTTAAATGGTCATGCTTCTGCTTTAGGTATTGCCAAACTTTATCACCCACTAGCTGAAAATGGTAAATCTAATACAGTAAATTATTTATCTTCAGAAACTATTGATAAAATGACAACAGTGGTTAGTTCTCGTTTAGATGCCATGATAGGTACACCTGTAGATTGGGCTCATGGCATGACTATAAATACATTAGATTTAAATCTTTATGGACCAAATAAAAAAGCATTTGGACATAGTGGTTGGGGAGGCTCTTTTGGATATGCAGATCGTGAAAATAATATTGCTGTCGGGTATGTTTGTAATCAAATGGGTCCTGACACAGTAGGAGATGCTAGAACACCTCGTATTATTAAATCAATTTACGAAAGTATCAAATAATTATGCAAATAAAACTGATTTATTGGACAAGCACTACGCTATTAGTTCTTTTCTTACTATGGAGTGCATATACTTATCTGTATAGCAAAGCTACTATCGAAGGGGTAAAAGAATTAGGTTTCCCTGATTTCTTTAGAGTACAGTTGGCTGTTTTGAAGATAGTTGCTGTTTTGATAATTCTTATCCCACAAATTCCGATGCAAGCAAAAGAATGGGCATATTCAGGTATTGGATTATTTTTCTTGACAGCTATTGTTGCTCATATCGCTCACAAAGATCCTATAATTATAACTCTAATAAATGGAGTTCTAGTTATTTTACTTATTGTTTCTAATATTTATTTACACAAAATCAATTTTATAAATTAATTTCAAAATGAAAAAAAATATAGTCATTACAGGTACTTCTTCTGGAGTAGGATTTGAAAGTTCTATTCTATTTGCTCAAAATGGTTTTAAAGTTTATGCTACTATGCGTAATCTAAAAAAAGCAGAAGAATTGAGAAAGCAAATGTTAGAACAAAATTTGGACATTGAAATCTTAGAACTTGATGTTGCTAATCAAGATTCGATTGATAAAGCTATTAATACAGTTATCGAAAAAGAGGGTAAAATAGATATTTTGCTCAACAATGCAGGAGCAGGTTTTGCAAAAACACTTGAAGAAGCAAGTGAAGAAGAAATCAACTGGGTAACAGATGTAAATTATTTAGGCGTTGTTCGTTGCACAAAAGCAGTAATTCCATTTATGAGAAAACAAAAATCTGGTCATATCATCAATGTAACTTCAGTAGGTGGTTTGGTCGGACAACCATTTAATGAATTGTACTGTGCTGCAAAATTTGCAGTAGAAGGTTTCACAGAAAGTTTGGCTAGTTATGTAGGAGATGCTTTTAATATAAAGTTTTCTTTGGTAGAACCTGGAGGAATAGCAACCGAATTTATGAAATCAGCTGTTGAAAAAACAACAGTTGAGGGTGAGCTTGCAAAAGGAGAATACTTACCTATTTTTGAAAAATATATGGCAGGTTCACAAAAAAGAGCTTCCGAAAGTAATATCCCTGTCTATCAAACAGGAAAAGAAGTAGCTCAAGTAATTGTAGAAGTTGCTAAGAATGAAAACCCTCCATTAAGAATAAGAACTTCTCAATGGGCAGATGAATTCTGTCATCTCAAAACGCAAGCTGACCCAACAGGCTTAAAATTGGTAAATGAAGTAAAAAAGAATTTTTTATAATCTCTTCTAAAATCTAAAATGCCATTATGAAGTTTAAAAACTCTGTAATGGTATTTTTCATGGAAATAGATTAATTTATAAATCCAAAACTCTCTTTAATTCTTCTTTTGAATTACTGACTTCTTGATTAAATTTTACTATCGAAATTACATAAAAGATTACTATTGCTATCAGAATAAAAATTCTAGAATTATTATCTAAGTTTACATTTATGAAAGAGTTTGGAAGAAGTAGAATTATCATCCAAAATAACCATATAACTAAATAAGCCAAAATAAAATTACTTAGTCGCATTGTAAGGTGAACTGTTGTTTTTTCTTTGCCCTCAAATTTTTCACTTTGAATTTTACCTTCAATGAGTGGCAAGAAACCCATTTTACGATGTAAAATACGACTGATTTTAAAAGAATCTAAATTAATTTCCCCTTCATAAGGCGCATGATTACTCCTCGCAAAAATTCCCTTCCAACGGAATATTTTCTTTGGTTCAGTTATCTGTTCTAATCGCTTTTTTATTTGTTCACTAGAAAGGTGTGTGGTATAACTGATTTTTTCATAGGGTAGATACTTCATATTTTTTTATTGTTTATTTTTTTTATTTCAAATATTTTCTCAAAAAACTCCTTTGACTTATTTGCTTCAGAATGAAAAGCTCTACAAACAGCAACAAGAAAAATAATGATTAGCAAAGGAGATACAAAAAAAGGTAGATTTGATATAGATGGGTTTTGTATTTCTCGTGCAAAAATTGTCATAAAGATAAGCCCTCCTAATGTCATAAATACCCCAAAAAAAATAACTATGAGAGGATACAACCTCATTTTGATATGAATAAGTGTCTTTTTAGAGTTATGAGAATCATTTACTTCTTCAATTTTTCCTTTTATTTGGGGTGCAAATGAATTTTGGTAATCAATAATAACACGGCTTATTTTGAAAGAATCTTCATTTATAAGACCTTCATACGATTTATATTTTCCATTGAAAGAAAACCTCCTCTTTAGCAACCAATGACTAGGTTGTATTTCTTCACTCAATCGTTTTATTATCTCATCTTTAGATAAATGAGTTTTATAAGTCAGGTTTTCATAGGGTAGATACTTCATATTTTTTTATCGTTTAATTTTTCTGCTTCAAGGAGTCCTTTAAAAAATCTTTTAGAGCCAAAACTTTCAAGTTTGAAAGAGAAGGTTATAATTACATAAAAAAGAACTCCTATTAAAAAAGGCATATAAGAAGACAAACCAGTAATGAATTCACTTTCTACTTGAGCAAAAGGGGAGCGCAGAAATGAAGTAATAGAATTTATTGTAAAAAGAATAACTGCCACAATAGGCAAGAAAATCATAACCCAAGTACTCAAACTCATTTTTATATGCACAAATGTTGCTTCTTTACGCTCCTCAATTTCGCCTTTTATCCTTGGTAAAAAAGAATTTCGGTAGCTAATAATGCGACTTATCTCAAAAGAATTTTCATTTATTGTTCCTTCATATTCTTTGTGTCCTCCAAAAATACTTCCTATACGAATTAATTGTTTTGATTCAGTTTCATTACTTAGTCTTTTTAGTATTTCGTCTTTGGATAAATGAGTTTTATAAGTCAATTCTTCATAAGGCAAAAGTAGCATATATTTGTAATTTATAGGATTGGTTAAAATTCTTTTCTAAAAATAAATCGTTTTTTGATAAGTACCAAAAATTACTCATTATTTTATACCTTTATTCCTTTAAAATCAAAATCGTATTTGTCAATTTTATATCAGAAAACCAAACACATGAAACAACTAATAGAATGCGTTCCTAATTTTTCGGAAGGACGCAATATGGACATTATCAATCAAATTACTAAAGAAATCGAAAGTGTTGAAGGTGTTTCACTTTTAGATGTCGATCCAGGAAAGGCAACCAATAGAACTGTTGTAACTTTTGTAGGCGAACCAGAACCTGTTTTGGAAGCTGCTTTTTTGGCTATGAAAAAAGCAAAAGAACTCATAGACATGAGCAAACACACAGGCGAACATCCTCGTTTTGGTGCGACAGACGTTTGTCCACTTATTCCGATTGCTAATATTTCGATGGAAGAAACAGCAAAACTAGCGCATAAATTAGCTAGAAGAGTAGGAACAGAATTAGATTATCCTGTTTATTTGTATGAAAGTGCAGCTACAAAAAAAGAGCGAAAAAACTTAGCTTTTGTAAGAATGGGAGAATATGAAGGATTAAAAGAACGCATCAAAACAGAAAAACCAGACTACGGAAAAGCAGAATTTCGTCCAAAAACAGGTGCAACAGCTATAAGTGCAAGAGATTTTTTAATCGCTGTTAATTTCAATCTAAATACGACTTCTTCAAGACGTGCCAACTCTGTTGCCTTTGATGTGCGTGAAGCTGGACGAGTTTTGAGAGAAGGAAATCCGATTACAGGAAAAATAAAAGAAGATAAAACTGGCGAACCATTAAGACAAGAAGGAAAATGTAAAGGAACAAAAGGAATTGGTTGGTTTATCGAAGAATATGGAATTGCACAAGTTTCGATGAACATAACTGATGTAAATGCAACACCTTTGCATATTGCTTTTGAAGAAACACGCAAAAGTGCAGAATCTCGTGGAATGCGTGTAACAGGAACAGAAATAGTAGGTTTACTTCCTTTGAAAATGATGACTTCGGCAGGTAAATATTTCTTAGAACAACAAGAGCGTTCGATAGGAGTTTCAGATGCAGAACTTATCAAAATTGCCATTAAATCAATGGGATTAGATGATTTGAAACCATTTCATCCACAAGAAAAAATTATTGAATACAAGATTGCAGATACTAACAATACGCCATTACTCCAAAAAAACTTAACTGAATTTGCAGAAGAGACAGCTTCTGAATCTCCAGCACCAGGGGGAGGTTCTATTTCGGCTTATGTGGGAAGTTTGGGGGCAGCACTTGGAACAATGGTAGCCAATCTTTCTTCACACAAAAGAGGTTGGGACAGTCGTTGGAAGGAATTTTCAGATTTAGCAGAAGAAGGACAACAATATAAAAATCAACTTTTGGCTTTAGTTGATGAAGATACGCACGCTTTCAATGCCATTATGAATGCTTTTGGTTTGCCAAAAGAAACTGAAACAGATATTACTGCAAGAAAACAAGCTATTTCTGATGCTACAAAAAATGCAATTGAAGTTCCGTTGAGAGTAATGGAAATCTGTGCTTCTATGTTTGACTGGTTGGAAAAATTAGCTAAAACAGGTAATCCAAATTCGGCTTCTGATACAGGTGTAGGCGCAATTTGTGTACGTGCTGCATTGCGTGGTGCTTATTTAAACGTAAAAATTAATATCGCTTCTTTTGATGATAAAGCATTTATTGAAGAAACATTAAAGAAAGCCGAGAAATATGATAAACTAGTAAAAAAAGGCGAGAAAGTCGTTTTAGAACTTGTTGAAAAGTCTATTAGCGAAATGTAAAATTATATATTTTATCGAACCGTTTCCTTTTTTGGGGAACGGTTCGATTTATAAAAAAAACGTTTTTTGTTCGTATTGCGTTTAGTAAAAAAGAATAAGTTTAAACCAAAAAAAATAAAATAGCAATGAATGATAATTTAATTTCCCAAAATGATGCGCTCAATGATTCTTTTCTAAAATCAATACAACTTTTAGATGCCTATAATGAGTGGATTTATTCGTATAAAAAACGTATTTCTAGTTTTTTTCCTGTTCTTCTTTCTGATATAAAAATTTATATCGCAGGTAAATCAATTTCTTATTTGACGATAAAACCTATTTCTAAAAATTTGAATCAATCTTTAAGTCAAGATTTTGAAATAAATAATCTGAATTATAATCTTTATAAAGAAAGAGAAAAAGCCTTGCGTAAAATGGTAGAAAATCATAAAAATCATATTGATAAAATTTCTAACTATGATTTATCTTGGGCAGTAAAAAGCATGTTATCTGATTTTGATAAAATCTATTCTCAAGTAGAGAAATATGCAGATTTGATAAAAGAAAAATTAGATATATTTGATATTCAAGTTAATAAAGAAATTAATGATTTGATGAGAATAGAGGAGTTTGATTTGGAAAAGATGCCTATAAGAGAACAAGATAAAAGCGTTATAGGGTCATTAGAAACAGAAGAAACGTTAGAAGAACTTTTACAAATGCTTACTAAATAAAAATTATGCGATACGTTTTAGATACAAATATCTTACTTAGTTTAGTAAGAAATAGTAATTTAGGAGTTAAGATAAATCAAGATTTTGGAATTCTTAATTCTCAACATCAAGTGTCAATTTCTATTACTTCAAGAGCAGAAATTTTATCAATAGCAAAGAAAAGAGATTGGGGAAACAATAAAATTCAAAAACTAGAAGAGTTATTGAAAAATTTTGCCTTATTGACACTCAACGAATCAGTAGTTCAAAAATACGTAGAAATGGATGCATACAGTCAAGGAAAAGATAAAACTAGAATTTATCCTCCAAATTTTTCAGCAAAAAATATGGGAAAGAACGACCTTTGGATTGCAGCAACAGCAGCCGTAACTTCATCAACTTTAATCACAACAGATAAAGATTTTGATCATTTAAATACTGTTTTTATTCCTGTTATTAGAATTGATGTTGAAAATTATCGTTAGTTACTGCTAAAAAACTACCTCTTCCTACTCATCTCAAATTCCAATAGTTTTTTCACGCCTTGCCATTCGATATTGATAATCGAAAAAACAACTGTATCTCTAAGTATTCCATTTGAATCAATTTGATGATTTCTCAAAATTCCATCTTGTTTTGCTCCCAACCTCAAAATAGCTTTTCTTGATGCTTGATTGTACCAACTTGTCCTAAATTCTACAGCAATACATTCTAAGTTTTCAAAAGCATATTGCAACAATAAATATTTGCATTCAGTATTTATTCCTGTTCGTTGATAGCTTTTTGAATACCACGTATAACCAATTTCCACCCTTTTATTTGATTCTACAACATTACAAAAACGAGTAGAACCGATAATTTTATCCGTTTTTTTGTCAATAATAGCAAAAGGCAAAGCTCTATTGGCTTCTTGTTCTGAAAAAGCAAAGTCTAAATAAGTATCAATTTTTTCTTGAGAAGGAACAGAAGTAAACCACAAGTTCCATAACTCTCCATCTGATGCAGCTTCTAAAAGCTCGTTTTTATGAGAAGGTAAAAGAGGAATTAATTTTACTAAATTTCCTTCTAAAGTAACAGGAGAAAGCCATTTTTTCATTTTAGTAATTTTGTATGATTGATGATTTACAGGAACAAATTAGTCTATTTGTATTTCTTGCAAATATAATTTAGATAAAGAATCTTGTTTTATTTCAGCATCTAATTGATTGAAAATTTCATTGTAAATTGAGTTAGGATATTTAGTTAATGCTATCCAAATGTATTTTTTATGATACTCACTTGCACTATTTGTAGCTTTTGTAAGCGTTTTTTTCAATAAATAAATAGATTCTTGATTTTGATATTGAACAATCGCTTTGTATAAAACTCTGTATGTAGTATAACTAAAACCTGTTCTTTTTTTTATTTCTTCATCATGATAAGATTCTAAAAGAGGAAAAAATTCAGCATCTGGAAAATGTATTACACAACGAATACCAAAATACTTTGTTTGTTCATTATTGATAAGACTTTTTATAAGTTCTTTATCTTGGTCTTTTTTATATTTTGATAAAGCTAAAACAGCAATAGGGTTTCTTTCTACTACAGCAATTTCTCTTATTCTTTCATAATCTGTTTCATTAGGTTCTATTTGAGTAAGCAATTCATTTTTATAGCTCATTTGGTATTTTTTGTCATATAAAGCAATTTTCTTTAGAGAATCTACTTCATTTTCTTTAATTCGCTTACTAGAAATAGAATTTTCCACAAAAAAATTTCCTATTCTATCCCTATAAATTATGCAACCCTCCTGCATAGTAACCAAATTAGTATCATAATAATGTTTTTTTAGGATAGGATAAACATCAAGTTCTTTTCTCTCCAACAAACACAAAAAACTATAACCTTTAACAGCCGAGTTTGGATAATCCATAAGCAAAATTAATTCTTCATTACTCGCTTGTTTTTTCAACTCTTCAAAGTTTTTCCATTGTTCAGAAGATATTGCACCATAGGAAATATGAGAAGTTGTAATTATATTATATTCTGTCATTTTTTGTACAATCAATCTAGTAGATTCTGATAATTTATTATCAATTAGATTTTTTGTTTCTAATTCCCAAACTGATAAAGGTATTTTTATTTCGTGAGGTAAAGGAGGTGGCGAAGATGATTTACAGCTAAAAATCAAACAGAAAAAAAGGAAGCATATTATTTTGTTCATGAATTAAAGAGTATTTTTGTGAGCAGCTAATTTACAATTAAAAAATACAAATTAGAACTATAACATTACAAGATAAAAACAAAAATGCTCACTCTCCAAACCCAAAATCTCAATAAAATATTCAATAAAGGAAAAAGCAATGAATTTGTCGCTTTATCGGATATTTCTTTGTCTATAAAAAAAGGAAGTTGTACACTTTTGAAAGGCTCATCAGGTTCTGGAAAAACAACGCTGATTAGTATTTTGGCTGGACTTACAAAACCTACTTCGGGGAGTTATATTTGTTTGGAAGAAAATGTTTCACACTGGTCGGAGAAATTTTTGACACAGTTTAGAAGAGAACACATAGGCATTGTTTTTCAACATTTCAATCTTATTCAAGGACTTACTGTTGAACAAAATATTATTCTTCCTCTTCTTCCCTTAAATTATTCTTCCAAAAAAATGGAAATGATGAGTAAAGAAGCTGCGACTTTAGCTCAAATATCTCATAAATTAAATCAAAAAATAGATATTCTTTCTGGTGGAGAACTTCAACGCACAGCCATTGCACGAGCTTTAATCCGTAAACCTGCCATTTTATTTGCTGATGAACCGACCTCACATTTAGACAGAAAAAATGCCATAGAAGTTTTTGAGGTTTTTGAAAAACTAAAAGCAAACGGACAAACCATAATCCTAACCACACACGATGAATGGCTCAAAAATCACTCAATTATTGATAATGTAATTGAACTGGGTGATGGGAAATTAGTGATTAATTCTCCTTCATAAATTATTGTTTCATTTTTTGTAAAAAAAAGTCGTAATCCGTAATCTTTAATCCGTAATTGATTCAGGTTTTCTCTTCATCATAAAAAGCCCTGCTACCATTACGATTACAAAACCAATCGTTCCCATTTTAAAAAATTTATCGACAGCCATTCCAGCAGGTGTTATTCTGTCATTATTTTTTGTCGCTTCCAAAAGAACACTACTCAATTCTTCTGATTCTTCCATGTGAGCTTCTGCCCCTTCTTTCAAGGCTTTACTATACGCATCCACTTCAATTTGATGTTTTTCTAAAGCAGCAGGAACAGTTCTCAAAAAACCATAGAGCAATCCACAGTATAAAATAATGGCTGCAAAATTAGCCACAAGTCCAAAACTAATCGCTCGCCAACCTTCCAAATAGCCCTTCAAAACTTTTCTTCTATAATTAAAAAGTCCCCACACTAAAAGTCCAAAATAAATTGGCATAAACATAAATTCGTATTCTCTAAATGGATTTTTTCCAAATGCATGAAACGTAACATTGAGCAAAAGAACACCAACAGCCATTGTTGCAGCCGTCATAAAAGCATATTTCCAAAAAGGATTTTTCATTTTTTATATAAAATATAATTTCTGACAGCTTGGAAGCTATCAGCTACAATAGAATAGATTTGCAAAAATACGCATCCTTTAGTTGGTTTCCTTATTTATTGAAATGTTTTTTATACTTTTTCAATTTTGAAAATGCACAAAGATTTCATTATTTTACTAAGAGTTTGATTTCCGACCTTTAAATAAAAAAACATAAAATGAAAAACAACCTTCGTTATCTTTTATATATGCTATTTGTATTAATTACTTTTCCAGCTTGTGGTCAAACAAACATTATTTTGCCTTCAAACTTTATAGAAGTTCCAATTCCCAAAACAGGAAGTAAAAAATGGCAAAAAATGAATCATTCTATTGAAGAATTTAGTGTCAAAATTGAAAATAATATACTTCAAGCCAATAAAATAAAAAGATACGAAGACACGGAATTTGAATTATCAAATGGAAAACTTGTAGGAATAGATAGAGGAGAATGGGGTGGAAAGCTCATCTTTGTTCCTTCTGATACCTCTAAAACAGGTGTTGAAATAAAACAAAAAGAAAAAATGCCACTATTAGATATTTTTTCTGACACCACTCAAACAAATATTCAAATAAAATTCGGCAATATTAAATTCATTTTTGAGTTTAATGGTAAAGTCTATTTTATTGAAGGACTTGCTCACATGGGAATAAATGAAGGTGCGTTATTCGAACTTGACATTACAGACAATACATTTTCATATAAAAAAATAATCGATTTTGAAGATGCACCTCAAGCATTTACAATTTTCAATGACAAAATATTTATAGCATCTTATCAAAACTTTTATGTTATTGAGAACTTCAAATCAACCCTTATATTTAAGGATATGTTTTGGGCTAGTTTATACCCAAATTCAATAGCTGTATTTGATGAGGAAAATATTTTTGTAGGCATAAGAGGTGGAATTGTAAAAATTAATCTCACAGAGAAAAATATTTATCTTTATAGAAAAAAATAGAAGTTAGCACCAATATTTTCAACTCACTTTGAAAATGCACAAAGATTTCATTATTTTACTAAAAATTTCCTTTTTAAATCAATAAACTAGAAAATACTATGAGCGATATTTTATATGATGAAGTGCCTTCAGTAGATTTGGCAGACTTTAGAGCAGGTGGCGAGCGCAAAGCAAAATTTGTACAAGAACTGGGCAAAGCGTGGGAAAATATCGGTTTTGTAGCCGTCAAAAATCACGGTTTGGCAGATGAAAATAGAGATAAATTGTACAGTTCGGTACAAGATTTTTTCCAGTTAGAAGAAGATACTAAACGCAAATATGAAAACTTGGCTCTTGCAGGTCAGCGTGGTTATATCAGTAAAGGACGAGAAACAGCAAAGGGTTTCAAAACTCCTGATTTGAAAGAATTTTATCACGTCGGACAAATTTTTGAAGAAAAAGATAAAGCTACTGATTCGGCTTTAAACGAATATCCTGATAATATTTTTCCAAATGAAACACCTGAGTTTGAAAAATATACAACTCACGCTTACCAAACTTTAGAAAATTCGGGTAAAGAACTTTTACAAGCTGCTGCTTTGTATTTGGGTTTAGAAGAACATTATTTTGATAATAAAATTCATAATGGAAATAGTATTTTGAGAGCTATCCATTACTTCCCAATTCCTAACCCAGAAGAATTAGCTCCTGATGCTGTTCGTGCTGCTGCACATGGCGACATCAATTTGATTACCCTTTTGATGGGTGCAAGTGCTGACGGTTTGCAGGTTTTGCGTCGTGATGACAAATGGATTCCGATTACTGCGCTTCCTGAGCAAGTGGTTGTAAATGTTGGCGATATGCTTTCTCGTTTGACAAACAACAAACTCAAATCTACTATTCACAGAGTGGTTAATCCTCCAAAAGACAAAATGAATACTTCTCGTTATTCGATTCCATTTTTTATGCACCCACGTTCAGAAATGGATTTGACGTGTTTGGATAATTGTGTTAGTTCAGAAAATCCAAAACGTTTTGAAGACATCACAGCAGGAGAATTTTTGAATGAGCGTTTGATAGAATTAGGTTTGAAAAAAGCGTAATTCTTTAGAATTGTGAATGGTAAATGAAATACATAAAATTTCATTTGCCATTTATTATAAACTCTGTCAAAAAAGAAAATTTGTAAAATAATTGAATGCAGTTGCGTTTATTAATCAGTTGGCAGTAATCTTAGGAAAAAATGAGCTTAACGTTTGGACACAGACTTTTGAACACAAATAAACTCTATAGAAAAAATATTCGAAGCCTATGAAAAATAATGTTATCTTTGTTTTTATATATTGTTTTTTTACTATTTCTTTTGCTAAGAGCCTGTTCGAGTTTTTATTTTTTATTTCTTTTAGCTCCTTTGTTTATGAGATTCAAAATCATAGCTAAATACACAAATGCCTTTGCAGATTTTCTTGTTTTTTCATAATCTACTTTTAGTCTTCGGTTCTGATTGAGCCACGCAAATGTTCTTTCTACAACCCATCTTTTGGGTTGTGGAACAAATGCTTTATCATCTTTTTTTTCTCTTCTTGGACTATTGACAATTTCCACTTGCACTCCTGTTTGACTAAATATTTCAGTAGCCAAAGCCCCACTTCTATACCCTGCATCAGCAAGAATTTTGAAAAATGGTCTGCCTCTAAACTGAGCTAAATACGACAAATAAGCAAGTTGATTTACATCGGCTTGATTGGCTGGACTAATCTCTAATTCTAGTAAATTTCCTTGCGTATCTACTAAAATATGCCGTTTCCGTCCTTTTTTGAGCTTATAGCCGTCCACTCCTATCGCCTCTCCTCCATAAACACTCTGAACACTTTGAGAGTCTATACAACCCAAAGAAGGTCTTGGATTTCTACCTTGTGCTATACGTTCCCTTCTAACAAGCTTATCTAACAGCTTTTTATACCAACCTGTCTGCTGCCACTTACTGAAATAATCATACAAGCTACTCCAAGGAACACCATAACTACTAGGAAGCAAACGCCAACTGCTACCTGAACGAGTAAGATAGAATAGACCAGAAAATAAATTATACAAACTGTGTTTGCGTTTTCTTTTCAAATACGAAGAAGGTATAAATTTTTTCATATATTGCCAAAGAGCATCAGATAAATATTCATTAGTAAACATAGAAATTGATATTTTAATTAGTAACTGAAAATCAATTACTTAACTAATAAAAAAATCTGATGTTCTTTTTTTTTAAACTAAACTCGAACAGGCTCTTATGGATGCTACTGCCAGTAAAACAGAACTACATTTGAAAGTCAGTAGTGAAATGAGTGTAGAAATCAATAATGAAGAGCTTGGACTATATGGATTACACCACCCTCACAATAGCAGTGGAGAACCAGCAAAAACATTTGAAGAAATTGCTTTTATTGAAGATGAAAATAGGATATATAAAGGAGCTACTATTACTATCCATGAAGATAAAATAGATTCTCAAATTAAGGCTATTGGAGAGATCAAAGCAAACGAAACACTTGTTTCCCTAGAGCAAGCATATATTGCTTGGCTAGGTCATGAAATATTTCATGATATGGATGAAGAAGGCATTCAACGTGCCTATGACCTACAAAATGGGAGAGAAAGTAATTATGATACTGAAACACAAACGGATCCACTTACAGAACAAATATTAAAAGATATGAAAGCCCCTAAAATGAAAATTGAAAAGATAATAATAGAAGAAGCAGAATGGGATTCTGATTGGGGGTATTAATATAAAGATATACTTTGCTCCTTGTTTAACTAAGAAAATTTACTATTCCTCTCAAAATTTCGTAATTCAATGAAAACTCTACTTTTATATTTGCTGTTTTTATCTTTTTTTATAGCAACCCCTAAAAACTTCTCAAAAATACGCTCTAATAAAGCAACTACTTGTGATATTTTGCAAGAAACTGTTTTGCATCTTAAAAAAGCAATTCCAAATTATGAGAAGGACGCTCTAAAACCTTTTTTGGTAAACTGTGGAGAAGAAGAGGTCTATGGATTCAATATTCATGATATGTTAGATACTACTAACTATATACAGTATAATAGGGGAAAATTTAAAATAATACCAAATCATTTATATCATATTTACGCATGGGAGTATGCATTCAGCACAAGTAATTTAATGTACGTAGATCAAAGAGGAAAAACATTTTTTTTTGAAGCTGTCAGCTGTTCAAATAGAGGAAATAGTTTAAAAGATGTAGAAGAGCTTATTAATAAAACTGTTATTTCTGAAGATAAAAGGAATAAACTTCTGAGAGTGTTACCTCTTTATAGAGAGTTCAAATTTAATATAGGACATTGTGGTCTAGCTAAAATTTTGGATTGTGAACAGAATTAATATTAAATACCAGCTCCTACCTGAAAACTATAGTAAAACCACAGGCCCTCGAAAACTATGGTAAAACCAAGTCTAACCTTTAGAAAAATTGTTAAAATTTATTCCCTTTCTATCGTATAAAGTTTTGTTTTTTACACAGGCAAAAATGCGTTGTATAATTTTATTTCGTAAGGCATTAATCACACTCATTTTGTTCTTTCCTTCGGCTACTTTTCTTAGGTAGTAATCTCTCATCTCCCCCTCTACTTTCATAGCAGATAAAGCACACATGTGCAAAGCTGTTTTGAGGGTTTTTTTCGCCATTTTTGATACTCTTGCCCTTCCTTTAAATTTTCCAGATGAATTTTCAAAAGGCACAACGCCACAATAAGAAGCTAGTTGTTTGGCAGTATCAAATTTGGTAAACCCGTCGGTAGCTACCAGTAACTGAATCGCTGTCACTTTTCCAACACCTACTACAGAAGTGGTGAGCCGATAGAGTTCTTTAAGCTCAGGGTCATCTTTGATAATTTGATGCATTTGTTTTTCTATTTCTTCTATGCGAAGACTCAAGTGTTCCAAGGTTGTTTTAGAGCTTTCCTCTAGAAGTTTTTGAATAGATATTTTGCTAAATTGGCTCTGTTCATTGACATAAGTTTCTAGCTCCTGTCTATGAGTAACTAGCTTTTTTCGTAGTGTCTGCAAGGTTTTTAGGGTTTCTAGCTCTTGAGTAGGAGGAGTATATAAGTTCACTTTGTCTTGAAAACGAAAGGCATAAGTTGCGATATTTTCAGCATCAACTTTGTCGTTTTTGAGCTTTTTGACCCCCATAGAACGTTTAATTTGAATGGCATTTTCTACCCAAATGGTACAATCAAATTCCATCAAAGCGATAACAAGCCAGTTGATATACATACCTGTATGTTCCATACAAAACAAGCTTTCTTCGATTTTATAAAGGTCTTGAAAAGAAAAAAGATACTCTTGTATAGCCTTTAAATTATTTGTAATTCGTTCGTGATTTACTACTTTTCCTTCTTGAAGAATAGCAATATCTAAATGTTCTTTACTCACATCGATGCCTATAAAATTTTGGTAAGTCTGCATAAAAAGTTAATTTAGGGTTACCTAATTTAAAAAATGATTCATCGTATTCAATCGGACTTAAAACCTTATCTAATGAGTTTATTTTTAGGTCAATAAAAATACTCCGAAAACTATTTGAGTTTGAGATTGAATAAAGGTAGGAAGAGGCTGTTTCGAGAGATAGATTTTTATAGTCTGGCTCGTTTCATAGGTTCTCTTCCTACTAGATGAATTCTTAAATACAAGATAAGAAATTACATCTATTTTATCTACTACAAACCTAAAGGCTGTTCCTCGCAAGATTAAAATGGCTCTCGCTTGGCTTTGCCGAGTGAGCAATATGTATTCGGCTTCCAGCCGTGTATTTGTATTTCGCTGTTCTACAACAAAAATCACAAATCTAATAAATTAGCAATAAAAATATATACCCAAATAAGGTTTTTTAGACAACTATTGTCAGAGTTATTTTGGATTACCAAAACAACTACTGACAAAGTTTTTATTTTTTACCTCTCCATCACTTCCAAAATCGCATCGACATATTCTCTATCATTCGAAAGGCGTGGTGTTTTGTGTTGTCCTCCTAATTTTCCTTTTGAGTGTAGCCATTTATAAAATTTAGGAGTTGGCAGGGTTTGTATATCCTTTTATCAAAGTCTTTCAAAAACAAATCCTTTTTCTGAAAAATGTTCTAAAAAACGAGGTAATGTATAAAGCATGTTTTTTGCAGCTTTTATGCTGTCGTGAAATGTAACAATCGAACCCGATTCAGTACACTCAATAGATTTTTGAAGGCAAGTTTTACGAGAAAGAAATTTATCAAAATCGCCTGTCAGAACGTCCCACATGACAACTTGATATTCCGTAGAAATTCTATGAAACTGCTCTGGGGTAAGTTTTCCATACGGAGGACGGTATAAAGAAACCTGTTCGAACATTTCTAACTTAGAATATTCTTCCAAAATTGTCTTTTTACATTCGTTGATATTTTCAAAATAAACTTCATTCTCATTCTTCCAACCGTTCAAATGATTTTGAGTGTGATTGCCTACCGAATGACCAGCTTCTACTACTTTTTTAAAAATATGAGGATGTTTGGCGACATTATCTCCAATACAAAAAAATGTAGCCTTTGCATCAAATTTTTCTAAAATTGTGAGTACATTTTCTGTAATCTCTGGAATAGGACCATCATCAAAAGTCAAATAAATTGTAGGCTTTTCAGATGGCTTAAACCACAACAAACGTGGGAAAAGCCACCGAACAATTTTGCCACTTTTATGAGGGTAAGGTTTGAAACGCATCTTTTAATCAGTTATCAGTTACCAGTCATCAGTAACCAGTTAAATTACAGTTTATAGTTTTATGCAGGGAAAAGACACCCCTTTTCCCTAAACTAAGGTCTTTTTCATTTCCTATTCCTTACTCGTTAGGAACATAAATTATTTCTGAAACCATAGAAGAAGTCATAAAAACACCTAATACATTTGTTCCTTTAATATTCGTTCTTGGATTAACAGGAGGAGGACTAAAAAGACCACCATCATTAAATACAACTGTTGTAAGGTCATTGTAATAATCATACGCCTCTTTAGTCATAGAATATTGCTCTAAACGAACTGTATCTCCAGCATTATAAATAAATGGAAATTGTAATCCATCTATATCCTCTCCAATTCCTTGATCATTAGCAAAAGTGAGGTCGCCTGCATCTTCATAATTGAGTGTATCATTTTGATAATTTCTCCAAAAATAATAGTCTTGTGTATCTTGTGGTTCTTTAGCATAAAAATACAAATAATACCCTTCATCTTGAAAACTACTTTCAGGAACAAAACGGATTTGTAATGAATCTATATTAGCCACACGATATATTTTACTCTCTGAAGTAAATATATTTCCTTTATATTCAATAGATAATTTATACGTATTTCCTACTATACCTTTGTATTCTGGGTCTTGTGGTAGGTAATAACCAGCTTCTTCACTACTTTCCAAAAAATTCATTTTATTTCCATCTTGGTCAGTAACTGAAATTATTGCTCCAGATGCTTTTGGTTCTTCGGTTGGTTCGTAATAATCTAATGTTTCTCCCAATCTAACAAAAGAGTATCCTTTTACATCCACTACTTCGGCTTCTACAATTAGAGCAGGAGACTCTGCCCCTGTAAGTGGTAAATCAATTACTTCTTCACAAGAAGAAAAAGAAATTAGAATGAAAAGCAATATAAATGCTTTATTTAAAAATGATATATTTTTCATAGAATAATTTTATATTAATGTAGTAGATAGCTTCCAAGCTATCGTAAATTACAAGTATTTTTTATAATGATAGCTTGGAAGCTATTACCTATTTTTTATCAAAAGAAAATTTAAAATTGTAAGTAATAGAAGGAATGATTCCAAAAAGAGTAGTTTTGACGGCTTCATACTCACCTGTTCCTTCTTCGTTTTCGTCTTGTTTTTCTCTAAAATAAATAGAAAACGCATTTTTACGATTATAGAAATTATAGATAGAAAAGTTCCAACTTCCTTTCCAATTCTTTTTCTGTTTTCCATCAATAGTAAGTGAAATATCAGCTCTATGGTAATCAGGCAGACGGCTATTATTTCGTTTTCCTGATTCATAATAATCTACAACTTGATTTCCTACTCTATATCTTCCAACAGGAAAAGTAACGGCAGCACCAGAAGTAAAAATAAAATTACCTGCTAGTGTAACTCTAGGAGAAAATTGATGAGCAACAACAACAGCCAAATTATGAGGACGATTGTAACGAGGACTGTACGCATTTCCAAGGTTTATTTCATCAATTTGACGTTGAGTAGTAGAAAGTGTATAGCTAATCCAACCTGTTGTTTTGCCATAATTTTTCTTTATATAAAACTCTAAACCATACGACCATGCATTTCCTGCTGCTAGAGCTTCTTCGATATTATCATTCAATAATAAATCTTCGCCATCTCTGACATCAATTTGGTTTTGCATGTATTTGTAATAGCCTTCTATTGAGGCTTCCCACTTGTTGTCTGCAAAGTTTTGAAAATACCCGAGTGCTACTTGGTCAGAAAGCTGTGGATCAATATGTTTGTTTGTCGGAATCCAACGATCAAAAGGAAGAGCTGCTGTATTGGTAGAAACCGTTTGTAAATACTGACGAGTACGATTGTAAGATGCTTTTATGGCTGAAGCATCATTGATTTTATAATTTATAGCCAAACGAGGTTCAAAACCTGCATAAAAACTATATGGTTCAAGTTTGTCATAACGCAATGTATCGGTAATATTTGCATCTGTTTTTGGCTCTCCTTCTGTGTATTCATATTCTTCGGTTTTGCCTACATTTTGAAACATAGAAAAACGCAATCCATATTGAAGAATAATTTTATCACTTATTTTTTGTTCATTAGCTACATAAAAAGCATTTTCGAATGCAAATTTATCACTAAGCTTGAATGAATTAAAAATAGATTCATCGTTTTGAGGAACTATCTCAGTAGGGTTGAAATGATGATAAATATTTTCTGTTCCGAAGGTCATTGTGTTTTTAGGATTAATAAAATAGTCAAAATCTAATTTGACAGAATAATCTGTAATTCCAGAATCCCAGTTAAAGTTTTGTACATCATCATTTATTTCAAATCCATAATTAAAATTACTATAAACCACTGTTGTATTTAAAAATAATTTCTGATTAAAAATATGATTCCAACGCAAAGTAGCCGTAGAGTTTCCCCAGTTCAAACCAAAGCCTTCTCCAAACTTAAAAACATCTCTACCAAAATAACCCGATAAATAAATACGGTCTTTGTCTGAAATTTCATAATTTGCTTTGGCATTAAAATCATAGAAATATAACTTATTTTTTCTCAATGCTGTATCTTTCGCAAATCTCAAAAATTGGTCAGCATACGTTCTTCGCCCAGACAAAATGAACGAACTTTTATCATTAATAGGAGCTTCAACTGTCAAGCGACTAGAAACTGTTCCTACTCCACCAGAAGCATTAAATTTTTTATTATTACCATTCTTCATTCGAATATCAATAATAGACGACAAACGTCCACCATATTGTGCAGGAATTCCTCCTTTGTAAAGTTTTACACTTTTGATAGCATCCGAATTGAAAACAGAAAAGAAACCAAGCAAATGAGATGCATTATAAACTGGTGCATCATCTAAAAGAATCAGATTTTGGTCATTTGCACCACCACGAACAAAAATTCCTCCTGTTCCTTCTCCTGCACTTTGCACCCCTGGTAGAAGTGTAAGGGTACGCAAAACATCTACTTCTCCCAAAAGAGCAGGTAGTTTTTTGACTTGTTCGACTTCCAAAACCTGTGTACTCATTTGTACTTCGGTTACGTTGGCATCAGCTTCTCGCTCACCAGTAATGACGACTTCTTTTAGGTTTTGAGCTTCACTCATTTCGATATTGAGTGTTATATTTTTGGTCAAATCTACTTCAAAAATCTGATTTTCGAAGCCAATATAAGAAACCAAAATTTTATATTTTGCTGCTGGAAGTGTAAGAGAGTAAAAACCATATTCATTAGCTACTGCACCAGTTCCAGGCATTTTTTCTACCAAAACGGTTGCTCCAATGAGTTCTTCTCCATTGGCTGCATCTCTAATTTTTCCACTAAGTGTATAGGTATTTTCTTGTGCAAAAACTGTATTTTGATAAAAAACAGAAAAAACAAAGGTTAAAAGTAGGGTGGACAAAACGCATAAAAAATGCGTATTCATTCGTTTCATAAAATTAAATAGTAAGTTGAGAAAGGTAATTGATTTAGCGAATAGTTTGTATATTTATTTTTGTTTCGGAAGTTGCTGTTCTACAAAGTGCAAAGACGTTATTTTGTTTGGAAAAGTTGCTTTTCCATCTAATTTATTAACTTAAGTCAATAAAAAACGTGAACTCGGTATTATAATTTATGTATTTATCAGTCTATGCTTCTTTATTAGCTGCTTTGCGAACTATCTTGTCAGTACACCTTCAAGGTGTCAGACAATTTAGCCCAACATAGCTGTCTGACACTCTGAAGTGTCTGACAGGGACATAAAAGCAAGAATATAGTACTGAGTTCACGTTAAAAATTAATTTCTACTCTGCGTCATTATGTTTTCTTGACGAGGTATAAGTTTACTTTCCCCTATTTAGTTTACAGAAATAAATTATCTTTAACTTGCTTTAACTTCTATTCAACATAGTTTGCTAATTTATATCGTTTATCGTATTTTGTATGAAAAATATCCTCTTCCTATTACTGCGAACTAAATATATTTTATGAAAATTATTTTTTACTACTATTTTATATCTAAAAGTAAAAATTGTTGTGTTTTTTTTCTTACACTTTTATTTTACTTGTGTTTTGGTATTCAATATGTTTTTTCACAGAATAAAATAGATAGTTTGTTGAAGGAAATACAAAATTATTCTCAAGAAAGAGTTCAAAACGATACAATTCCGATACTCTTACTTTCTGGTTTATCAAATGAATATCTTTATTCTGAACCCCAAAAAGCAGAAGAGTATGCTCGTAAGGCACTTGTTTTAGCAGAAAAACAAAAAAAAATCTCATTTAAAATACCTGTTTTGAGTAGTTTGGGAAGTTCTTATGAGATTCGTGGAGAATATGACTCTGCTTTTATCTATTTTAAAGAGGCATATCGTCTGATTAAAAAAACAAATAACCAAACAATACAAAGAGCAATTATATTAGAAAAAATAGGCGTAATTTATAGACATAAAGCTCAATATGATAAAGCAACTAAATATTTTTTAGAAGCGTTAGAGTTTGCTCAAAAACTAAACGACAAAAAATTACAAGGAAATATTCTGAATAGTATAGGAAATATATTTGTAGAACGAAATAAGTTAATAGAAGCATTAGAATATTATGAACAATCTCTAGTTTTTAAGAGAAAAATAGGAGAAAAGCGTGCTATCTCAAATTCTTTAGGAAATATTGCACTTATTCATCAACAACTAGGAAATCTTAATAAATCTATTGAGATGTTTGAAGAAGTATTAGTTATAAAAAAAGAAATTGGAGATAAAGAAGGAGAAGCAGGAGTTTATTATGGGTTAGGACAAGTTTATGAATCTCAAGAGAAATATAAAAGAGCATTAGAGGAGTTTAAAAAAGCTGCAGAAATTGATGAAAAATTAGATTATAAATATGTTTTGGCTGATGATTATGGTAAAATAGGGCTTATGTATTCGAAGTTAGAAAATCATACTCTAGCTGTTTTTTATGTAAAAAAAGCAGTAGAGATAGCAAAAGAAGTAAATTCGAATCGTTTACTTTTAACTATTTATTCTACACTTACACAAGTTTATGAAGCTAAAAAAGACTATAAAAATGCCTTTGAGGCAATGAAAAAATCATATCAATACAATGATAGTATTTTTACAGAACAGGCAGAAAAACAGATTACAGAACTTAATACAAAATATGAAACAGATAAAAAAGATAAAGAAAATCAGTTATTACTTACTCAAAATCAGTTACAGGAACAATCTCTAAATACGCACAAAAATTTTATTATTGCTTCTGTATTCTTTCTTTTTTTACTTTTGGGTTTGGCTTTTGTACTCAATCGCCAGCGAATAATAAAAAATAAAGCTAATATTTTGCTCAAACAAAAAAATGTAGAAATCGAACAACAAAAAGAAGAAATAGAAATAAAAACAGAATATGCGAATAAATTAAATGAAGAGATTCAGAGTACATTAGATATTGTAAATGAACAAAATGAAAATATTACGGCAAGCATTAAGTATGCAAAACGTATTCAAGATGCTATTTTGCCTACTCAGGAAGAAATGAAAAATATTTTGGGCAACAATTTTTTTGTGGTGTACAAGCCTAAAGACATTGTAAGTGGAGATTTTTATTTTGTAAAAGAAATAGAAAATATAACGATTGTTTGTGTGGCTGATTGTACAGGACATGGCGTTTCTGGAGCTTTTATGTCTATGTTAGGAATAGAATCTTTACACAAAATAACCAGTCAAAACATTGTTTCACCAGCTTTGATTTTGGAAAATTTGCATACTCAAATAAATAGCTTATTACACCAAAAAGACACACACGAACAAGACGGAATGGATGCTATTGTACTGGCTTTCAAAAAAGAAAAAAATAGATTTGTTTCAGTAGAATATGCAGGTGCAATGAATCCTTTGTATTATCAACAGAACAATGAATTTAAAGTCATTAAAGCAACCAAAAAATCGATTGGAGGAACAATTTATACTAAAAAAACAAATATAGACACTCTTTCTTCTGTTTTTCAAAATCATACTATTTCCCTTCTTGATGAAAATAATACAACGATTTCTACTCAATTTTATCTTTCTAGTGATGGGTATCAAGACCAGTTTGGAGGAAAAAAAGGAAAAAAATTAATGGTAAAGAATTTTAGGAATTTATTGCAAAAAATAGCTTCAAAGCCTACTGAGCAGCAAAAAGAAAACATAGAAACTCATTTTGAAGAATGGAAAAATGACTACGAACAAGTAGATGATGTTGTCGTTATGGGAATACAGATTTTGTAGAAGAAATAAATTATGGTAAGTTATTTTTGATGACACACTTTGTGAGATACTCCCCATTAAAAAAACGAACAGTTCACTTTAAGCGAACTGTTCGTTGTATTTTGAATAAAATAAGTAACTGGGCAAAATTATTTATAGGTTAATGAAATCTGTCTGACACCTCAAAGGTGTCTTGACAGTTTAAATTTCCATTTTTTAATTCTTTTTTAGATATGTTTTATTTTGCTCTGTTACTTAGCGTGATTTTTCTACACATTAAATCTAAAGTGCATCACATCACCATCTTCTACTACATATTCTTTTCCTTCTACGGCTAATTTTCCTGCTTCTTTTAATGCTACTTCTGTTCTGTATTTTGTATAATCGTCTAATTTAATTACTTCTGCACGAATAAACCCACGTTCAAAATCAGTATGGATAACACTTGCAGCTTTTGGAGCTTTCCAACCTCTTTCGATTGTCCAAGCTCTAACTTCTTTTACACCAGCCGTAAAATAAGTAATTAGATTTAAGATAGAATATGCACTACGAATCAGTTTGTTGAGTCCTGATTCTTTAAGAGCATACTCTTCCAAAAACATTTCTTTTTCTTCTTGGTCTTCTAGTTCTGCAATTTGAGATTCGATAGAAGCACACACCATCACTACTTCTGCATTTTCATCTTTTACAGATTCTTTGAGCTTTTCTACAAGGGCATTTCCTGTATGAATAGATTTTTCATCTACATTGGCTACATAAATAACAGGTTTTTGAGTAAGCAAAAATGCTTCATCAACAATTTCTTTTTCGTCTTTTTCTAAAACTAAAGAACGAAGGTTTTTTCCTTGTTCTAAATGCAATCTTACTTTTTCGAAAGCCTCAAATTCTTTTTTAGCCGTTTTATCGCCTGTGCGAGCAGCTTTTCCGATTCGAACCAAACGTTTTTCTACGGTTTCCAAATCTTTAAGTTGTAATTCAATATCAATCGTTTCTTTATCTGAAACAGGATTTATTTTTCCATCCACATGAATAATATTGTCATCTTCAAAACAACGAATTACGTGAGCAATCGCATCTACTTCTCTAATATTTGCCAAAAACTGATTTCCTAAGCCTTCGCCTTTACTTGCACCACGTACAAGACCTGCAATATCGACAAACTCAATAATAGCTGGAACAGTTCGTTCTGGATTTACTAAATCTTCCAAAGATGCAATTCGTTCATCTGGAACAGTTACGATACCTATATTTGGCTCAATCGTACAAAATGGATAATTAGCCGATTCTGCTTTTTTAGAAGATAGAGCATTAAAAAGAGTAGATTTACCTACATTTGGCAAACCAACGATTCCACAACGTAATCCCATAATCTATTTTTCTTGTTTATTATAAATACCTGTTTTTTTTAGAATTTGAAAGCGCAAAGGTACGAAAGTTTGGAATGCTACAAAAGTTTTTTAGTTGCTATCTTAGCGTGAAATCAGTATTTAAACCTCTCTTTTATTTGTTTTTAGCTGCTTTACAAATAAATTTATGTACAGCTTCATTATCAGTACACCTCAAAGGTGTCAGATAATTTATCTGTTAGTTGTACTGACACTCTGAAGTGTCTGATAGAGGCATAAAAGCAAGGATATAATACCAAATTCACGTTAATCAAAGAACTGAATAGAAATAATTATATTTGTTTCAGAATTTTAAAAAACTAAATTAAAAAATGAATTTCTACCCTGGACCTTCAAAAGTATATCCACAAGTAAAAGATTGGCTCAATGAGGCTTATGATGATGATATTTTGAGCATTCAGCATCGTAGCCAAAAATTTATGCAACTATATGAGAGTATAGTCAAAAACCTGAAAGAGAAACATAATATTCCGAAAGATTATACAATCATTTTTACTTCTTCGGCTACAGAATGTTGGCACATTCTCAATGATAATTTTTCTGAAATAAATAGTTATCATTTTTATAATGGTGCTTTTGGTAAAAAATGGTTCGAATACAGAAAAGCAAATTATCCAAAGACAAGTTTTGAGATTGAATTTGGAATAAATGAAGAGTTAGAAGATGAGGTTTTTCAACAAATCCCACAAAATGATTATTTAGCGAATGTAATTTGTCTTTGTCAGAATGAAACCTCAAATGCTACTCAAATTTCTCAAAAGATACTTTCAGAAATTCGTCAGAATAGACAAAATGATTTTATTTTCGTAGATGCAACTTCTTCTTGGGGAGGACAAAACCTAAGCTTTTCTGATGCTGATGCGTGGTTTGTGTCTGTTCAAAAATGTTTTGGGCTTCCTGCTGGGCTTGGAGTTATGGCTCTATCTCCTAATTTGATTGATTATTATAAAAATAATCTTGTAGTTGTCTCTACCAATAATAAATACAAACCAAAAAAATATAACGAATTATCATTTTTACTAGAAAAAGCAAAAGACTTTCAAACTACTTACACTCCCAATGTTTTGGGGATATATTTGCTTTTCAAAGTAATGGGATTTATTCCAAGTATTTCTATTACTTCACAAATCATAGAAAAAAGAGCTACTGATTTATACGATTCTTTGGAAGAAAATGGGTATGAAGTTTTGATACACAACAAAGCTGTTCGTTCACAAACTGTTCTGTCAGTAGAACTAAATGAACCAAAACTTAATTTTTTAAAACAAAAAGCTAATCAAGCAAATATTGTTTTGGGAAATGGTTATGGACATTGGAAACAAAATACATTCAGAATTGCTAACTTTCCACAACATACCTACAAAGAGTTTGAAGTTTTGAAAGAATTTTTAATGTAGTTTGTAACTTATACATGAATCCCAAATACATATTACTCACTTGATAAACTCAATCAATAGCTTTGTTTTTTCTTAAATGTAGAAAACTTATTTTTTACCAAAAACAGCTTCTTCTATTTGGTCAAATGGCAAATGGTCTGGAATATCTTTTCCATAATGTGCCTTTATGATATTGAGATTTTCATCTAATAAAAAATCGGCAGGAATAGAATGGATTTGAGTTTCGCCAGAATCTATTTCATAACCTTTTTCTACTAATTTGGAGTGAATAGCCATTTGTGCTTCCGAATTGATGGTAGCATTAAATTTTTCAGAAGAAACTTCTGTTCCATATTTTCGATAAGTTGTTCTTCCAAAATCTGCAATAATTGGAATTGGAGAAACGCCTTGATGAAAAGAACTCTTCAAAACAACTTCCTTTTTTGCTTCTAAAAAGAAAATCATTTCCAAATCATCTTTCCATTGGTCATTTTTGGTTGTCAGTTGATGAATACGGAAATTACAAAAGGGACAAGCGACATTTCTAAAAAAAGAAATCAAGATTTTTTTGCCTTTATTTTTATAAGCAGATAAATCAATTTCTCTATCATAAATATCAGTCAGAGAAAATAGGGGAGCTGACTGACCAGTTTCTAATCGTTGGGACATAAGGAGGAATTATTAAATAATAAAAGGGTAAATTAAAAAACAAATACAAATCAATCAAGGGAATTGTTTTATCTAAAAAGAATCATAAATTTTGGTCTAACTTTTCTACAAAACAGCTTCTATTTTTTCAAAAGGCAAATGATCGGCTGCACTATTTCCATAATAGGCTTCGATAATATTTAGATTTTCATCTAACAAAAAATCAGCAGGAAGAGTAGTGATTAAACCTTCGCCTGAATCCACATCCAATCCCATTTTTTTGGCTGTATTGTAGGTAGTTCGGTGTTTAGATGAAAGCATAGTTCCAAAAAATTTAAGAGTAGATTTTTCTATTCCATATTTTTGATACATAATTTTTTCTTCGTCACTAATAATTGGAATGGGAGAAACATCTTGATGAAAAGTGCTACGCAAAACAACTGCTTTTTTGGATTCTAAGAAAAAAATCATTTCTAATTTATCTTTCCACTTTTCATTTTTCTTTGTCAGTTGATGAATTCTGAAATTACAAAATGGACAAGCGACATTTCTGAAAAAAGAAACGAGAATTTTTTTGTTTTTATTTTTATAAGAAGATAAGTCAATTTCTCTGTCATAGACATCAGTTAGAGAAAATAAGGGAGCAGTTTGACCAGCTTTTAGACGCATAATAAGGGTTTTCTAATTAAATAATTCAGCAAAATAACGTATTTTGAAAAAAATGGTTGCTCAACAAGTATAAGTTTAAATATATTTTTTCTAATCCTAACAAATTATAAGCAGATGAGTTTATCAAAAATAGCTTACCACCACACTCATTTTTTTTATATATTGCGTTTTAAATCCTTTTTCTAAATTAGAAATTGATTTACAAAACTCATTTTTTATCTTTTATCCTATGTTTTATCTAAAAAAAACTTTTATGAACACATTAAAAATACATGTTTTGGCAGACGAAGAAAGTAGCAAGGAAGCCAAAAACCTAAAAAATTGGTTAGAGAATGACGAAGATTTAGATTATCAAAAAATAAATCAAGAACGTGCAGCACTCAAAGAAGACGAAGCAGGAGGAGTAATGGAAGCCACTTTAGCTGTCGTTTTGGGTGCGCCTGCTGTTGTGCAGCTTGTAAAAGCTCTTCAAACTTGGTTTACACAAAAAGGACAAACCAAAAGAGGAGAAGAAATAACTGTAGAACTAGAAAAACCAGATGGAACAAAACTAAAAGTAAATGCAAAACAACTCAATGACCAATCGGCAGACCTTATTAGAGAACTTTCTTCCCTTCTAAAATAATATTTATGTTAGGAAAAGGTGTGCCTTTTCCCCACTTTTTCCCATTCGTAATCCGTAATTTTTAATTCGTAATTTATCACATGAGGTTAATCGACGCAGCAAAAACACAAGCCGTTTTGATAGGCATTAGCAGTTATACTGCTGATGATTCGCTGCACGACCTTGTTGCTGCCAAAACGAATGTCGACAAACTTGAAAAGGTATTGACCTCTCCCACAGTTGGAATTAATAAAGAAAATATAACGACACTTCATAATGCAGCTCAACCACAAGAAATACTACGAGTAATCAAAACAGCAGCCCAAAATGCACAAAAAAGTTTGGTAATTTATTATTCTGGACACGGAATTTTGGATGATGATTTTAATCTTTATTTGAGTACAAGTGAGAGCAAAGTAGAAGATATTTTCTTTACTGGTGTTTCGATAGATGCAATTAATAGAGTAATTCAGAAAGAAAGATTATTAGTTGTTTTGGTGTTGGATGCTTGTTTTAGTGAAAAAGCCTTTGAGCAGTTTCGAAAGACAAACTTTTATGTTTTGGCTTCTTCTAAGAAAAACACACCGTCAAAATATCCTCCAGCAGAAGAATATTCAGCCTTTACAAATGAGTTTATTAATATCTTAGAAAATGGAATTAATATTCGCAAAACTGAACTTGCATTACGTGATATTTATCTTCAATTAGAAAAAAATCTAACTTCAAAAGGTTTTCCTCAGCCTCGCCAAGTAAATACAAATTTGGTTCAAGAATTGATTTTTGCCAAAAATAATTCGAATACAGTTGTCCCTTCTACACAACTCAACCGAAATATTATTTTACCTGTTTTTTATGCTGTTGCTAAATATAGAAACCTGCAAATCGGAACGGTGGTAGAAGAGGGAGATTTAGAAATCGAAAATCCCTTTGCTGACGATGAATTGAGTTCTTATTTTGAAGATGACGAAGGAGATACAGATTATACCGAAAACCTTCAACTTACACAGCGAGCCAATCAAGTGGTGCGTTATTTTCCTTTATTTATTGCTGAAGAACTAAAACGCCTTTTTGCGCCTTCTCCTTCCGAACAAGAGCGAAATTTAGGACGAATAAATCAAATTTTGCGTACCTATTTTTCTACGATGCGTTATGTGGCATATCTTCTTTTGGCAGAGCTTTGGGACGAAAAAGTGAAAAGTCAAATTTCAATTTCTACGAATTTTGGTTCTCTTTTTAAGGAAATAGACAATCCTACTCCTTCACTTTATTTGCCATTGATAGAAGAAATTTTGGAATTATTTTTAAAGAATAATAGAACACCTTATATTTCAGAACTTAGTGAGTGGAAAAAAGAATTAGAGGAAGAAAAATTTGCAACTGCTTATTATTCTTTAGAAAGTCTGTATCAAAACTGGCGTACACAAGCAGCAACTTGGAATGAAGCAAAAATAGAAGAGCATTGCGAAGAAGCTGAAAATAATCTAACTATTATTTTAGAACAATTAGCTTTTCTGACCAAATACGAACTTATTTCTATCCGAAGTATTCGTGTTATCAAACTTAAAAATAGTAAAGCTAACTTTGTTCATTCCTTAAATCATCTTTACGCTGACACTAATCAATCAGGACAAATCAAAAAAGAACCTCTGAATTTTTATACAGATAGTCATTCGGTTTGTATTACCAAACAAACCAATTTAGAAGAAGAAATACTGAATCTTTCGCCTTTATTTTTTGATAAAAATACATATACTAATAATATTCCTAGTATTTATTTTTATGAGCGAAAAGATAATGTTACTGGAGGTTATTTGTATCGCCCAACTTTTTCAAGAGATGTAGCTGCCGAACCGTTGGCTTCTACAAGTGGAGATATTCGTCTTTTAGAACTTTTTGAAGCCTTCAAAAAGAGTATTTCTTAAAGCAAAAATAATAAGGGACAAAGCTTACTTTGTCCCTATTACATAAATTTCAAAATTAATATTCATTTTTATAAATCTTACCTTCGGCTTGATATTTTGCCATCAATTCTTCTTGTTTTTTGGTGTTTTTGTTTTTGATAGCTTCATAATAAGGTTTTACAATAGCTGCCGTTTCAGTATCTGAATAACTACTTGTAACTGTCTGATAAGCATCTTCAAAATCTGAACTTAATTGATTTGTTTGATAATCAAAAAGTGGTGTATTATCCATTCCTTCCAAAAGATAGGTTAGATAAGATTTTTTAGACCATTTTACCTCTTCCATTAATTTAGAATGAAAAGTAGGATTTTCTTTCATAAAATTCTCTGCCCAAATAACACGTTCTGCCAAACGAGTAGGAGAAATCATCAAGCCACCATCACTTGAAAATACTTCTTTTGCTTCTTTATTTTTTTGAACCAAATATTTTTTCATTGATTCAGAAACTTTGTCATAAAAAACATCTTTCAAAAAATCCCTATTTTGAAGAATAAAGGTAGAACCTTCTGTCATACCGATTCCAAAACCGTGACTGGCAAGTTCATTATGATAAGACATCATTTCGGGTGGTGCATCTTTTCCATCATTATATCCATTGTATATTCCTGCAATTTGGTCATATTTATCATACTCACCACTTTTAGAGCTATTTTTATAATGCTGTTCATCTAAATTAAAAGCAAGAGAGTTATATAATTTATCAAAAATCAAAAAACCTTCATCGGCTTGTTCTGGTGTCGCAGAGGTATATAATTCTTTATATTTTTCGGCTGCTTTTTTGGAAGAACTCATTTGTGTTGTGTCCAAGCTAGATACAAAAGTTTGATATTCTTCTGATGGATTAGTTGTTTCAACAACTGTTTCAGTTTTTAGAGTTACAGAATCAGCTTCATTAGTTGTTGTTTCTTTTTGATTAGTTTCTCCACAAGAGAATAACAAGCCACTAGAAAAAGTAAGCAGCAATAGACAAAATAGAGAATACAAATTGATATGTTTCATGAAAATATAGTTAGTTGAGAAAATTATTATTCTTACAAGATAAAAAATAAAAGTGTTAATAGACTTTTTTAGAAAGTATAAATTCTATTCTTCAAAAGATTCTAAGGTGTAATGATAACTCCTCATAAAACCACACCCTCCATATTCCCATTCTCCTTTGTAATTTTGTCTTGCTGCTCCACCTTCTTCTATTATTATTTTCCAGTCTGCATTAGGTTCTTTTTCTACAGCTTTTTTGATTTCCAACCAAGTTTTGTCATCTATCTCTGTTTTTTCGTTAGTAAATATATTTGACATTCTGAATCCTTTACCATTAGATAAGCTAACCCAATAAGAAATCTTGTAATGAGAGTCTAAAGGACAGTTACGAATAAAAGAACTATCTGATGCCACTATTTCTGCTCTCAATTTCCTAGGAAATTTTTTCTTATCTGTCTTATCAGTTATGATTATAAAATCTGGTTTTCCAACGAATCTTATAGTGTACTTTCTACTAGAAAATAGTTTCTCATTATAAAAAACATCAAGACTTAAAGTAGATGAAGAAGGAACAACAACGATTTTTTTCTTAGAAATTAGTTGATAAATATCTCCTCCCTTTACCTCAAAAGTAATCTTTGTCGTATCTATATCTTTTGGATAATGAATAAGAATTTCGTTTGCACATTTTAGATACAAACTTGTTTTGGTAGAATCTATTTGAGCCAGTAGAGAATGACTAAAGATAAATGTGAGAATCAGTAAAATAGATTTTAAAAGTAACTTGTTCATAAAATGGTTATTTTTGTTCTGTTATGTTTATGGAGTTTATCATCGAATCTAATTCATCTAAATAAATACAAATTCCTGCTCTTCCAAAAGAAGCACTATTTGGATGTTCTGTTTTTATAAAAAGAGTCGTATCAAGATATTCGGTAACTTTTACATCATAAAAATCCTTGAAACCAATAATTGATTTTGTAGATTCTTCTAATCCTGATGATTCGATAAATTTTAATCCTTCTATGGTATTCTGAAAACGTAATTTACTTTTTATAGAAACATAATTTTCTTCTTCTAAATCGCTAGTTTCATAAATATCTTGATGAGCAATTTTAAAATTATCAATTTGTTTTATATCTCTGTTGTAATTTACAAATTTATATTCTGGAGGAAATGGAAAACTAATCATTCTCTCATCTTCAGCTACTAAAATCTCAAATTCTATATCATAACTCACATAATTACTGTTAGGGTTTTCTAAATAAAAATGGCAAGATGGATAGACAGGAATTTTAGTAAAATCAATCATAGATTCACCACTTCCACCCACATTAAAGGTAGTTGGTACCCATTGCGCCAAATTATTAATCCATCGTTTTTCAAAAATAAGTTTATAACTTTGGTCAAAAGTATTTTTTTGTGGGTTTAAAACCCCTTTTTGTAATCCTTCAAAATCCATTTTCCAGTAGCTTGTCAGGCTTGAACATTCAAAGTTGGGAAATTTCTTGTAGGTCTCTTCAATCATTTTTTTATTAAAACTAAATGAAGTTTCCTGTTTACAAGAACAAAAAAGTAAAGAAGAAATTAGAATTAGGAATAATGAACTCGTAGTTTTCATAAGTGTATTTTTATTTTGAACGAAACAATGTTTCTAAATTTACAAAATTTTCAAGGATTTTTTACCTAACCTATTTTGAGATGAAAAAAAGTTATTTCTATATCATTTTACTTTTCCTAATTTTTTCTTGTAGCCCAAAACCAAAACCATTTCCAGAAGAAGGCTTAGGTAATTTGGCTGACTCCATGGAATTTGTATTACAAAAAAATCAGTTTTATATAGAAGAACCAAAGTCTGGAGAATGGCTAGAACGAAATAAAGAACGAGGACAAACTTTTACACAATATTGGAATAAAAACAGCACTATTCAACCTGTTCAGCCCACAGAACAAAGAAAAAAAATCTATCTTCAATTATATGGAAATTTTGATGAAACACAACTTCGTTTGATGGATTCGGTGCAGCATTTTTTGTCTATTTTTTATGAATTACCGATTGAGAGATTGGAACAACAAAGCCTTGATTCTACCAGCCTAGATACTGCAAACTGGCGAGTACATACACGAAATGGTTTTCAAGTAAAGACAGGTTTTATATTGGATTCTTTAGAAAAAAACTTGCCTAATGATGGTGTTTTGTTAGTGAGTTTTACCACAGCCGATTTATATCCAAGTAAAAAATGGAATTATGTTTTTGGGCAAGCACGATTGCATGACCGAGTAGGAGTTTGGTCGATGGCTCGTTTTGGAGATGCTGATTTGATACATAAAGATGTTGATGCTTTCAATTTGGCTCTACAACGAACATGCAAAACGGCTGTTCATGAAATTGGTCATATTTTTACGCTGCAACATTGTATTTTTTACCGTTGTGCTATGCAGGGAGCAAATAATTTGAAAGAAATTGATGGGCATCCTTCCTATTTTTGTCCTGTCTGTGATGCCAAAATTATTTCTAATCTTAATCTTCCTTTATCAAAACGTTATGAAAATCTAGCAGCCTTTTGGAAAAATCAACAACAACTACAAACGAGTAATTATTATAAAAAATCAGCTTTACAGATGAAGAGATTGGAAAAATAAAGTAAGAAGTGAATACAAAGTAAGATGTCAGATGTATGAATTTAGAAGTCAGATACTTTTGCTTTTGTATTTACTTCTTACCTCTGACTTCTTACCTCATACTTTATTTCTACTTCCATTCAATTTCAAAACCACCCAAATCATCTATATAAATTGTACTAAAATTGGTATCCTTAGGTCTTTTAATAGTAATTTTGATGTCTTTTTTGTTGGCAGCTTTTTCAGAATCTTGCTCTACTACAATTCGTTTGTCTTGCTTATGAAAAACAACATAACGCTTCCCTGCTGGCAAATCAAATTTAAAAGAATTTCCTTTTTCTTCTACTTCTTTGATTGTAGTTTTTACTTTTTTACCTTCCAAAATTTTGATTGCCATTGATGCTTTGGGAATTCCATAACCTATAAAATTATTTCCAAAAGGATATAAAGAAGCTGATTTTTCTATCGTTGCAAAGATTTCTTTATTTGTTGCTTTTGGATTTTTTTGCCATAAACATGCTGCAAAACCTGTGATATTTGGTGCAGAAAATGATGTTCCTGTAAGCGAATAACAAGCAACATTTGGCTTCAAAAATTCTACAAAATCTGCTCCAATACTACTATAACCCATTTTCAGACCTGCTCCATTGGTTGCTCCAACAGAAAGCGCAAATGGACTATCTCCGGGGGTAGAAACAATTTTCCAATCGTCCCAGCCTTCATTTCCTGCCGAAACGACAATCAAAATTCCTTTTTCATTGAAAGCTGTATTGACTGCCTTACTGACTACACTTGTTTTGCCATCCATTTGAGAAATGTCATAATTATCGTTATTATCATCAAAACCAACAGAATAACCAAGCGAAGTATTGATGAGTTTTACGCCTAAGCTATCCATCCATTCCATAGCTGCCACCCAAAAATCTTCTTCCGAACGAGTTTCTGTTACGCCATGGTCAGTTCTTGCCAAATAAAATTGTGCTTCAGAAGCTGCACCGACTTGATTTGAATCATCTTTGTCATCATTATATCCTCCTATCATTTCCAAAACAGTTTTTCCATGCGAATCATCAGAAGTTTCTTTTTCTCTAAAAAGGTCTTTTTGTTTTGGGTTTACAAAATCACGCATTCCCAACACACGACTTGTATCTAAGTGCTTCAAATAATTACTTTTATCACTTCCATAAAAACCTGCATCAATAACACCAATTATAACACCTTTTCCTGTTAGATTTTCTTTTTGAAAAGCAGAGAGTTCTAGTTGTTCCATGGCTTTTCCCATTTCTCTTTTCATTTCTTCTGCTTTTTGTGTTTTGGTATAAAAGAGAGGTTTCCATTTTGTAGTCAAGGCTTGTAGGTGCGTAACGAATGGTAAATTCTGAACTTTTTTGACTTCTTCTTCATTCAAGTAAATAGAAATAGCATTCAGCCATTTTGATTTTACGATTGATTTATCTGTTGCAGAGTTTTCTACTTTATGTATAAATTTTTCAGAAACTGAAATATCACTATATTGCCACAAAGAAAGGTTTTGCAACATTCTATTTTCGATAGTTTGTGCAGAAATAGCAGTCGTATAATCATAATTTGTTGTGTCTTTTTCAGAAAAGAAAACCCAGTATTTTGTTTTATTAGAAGTGTCAGAAGAAAAATTTTGAGAAAAAACAGAACTGATAAAGATAAACTGCGTAAATACTAAGAATAGTAATGCAGATAATAGATTCGAAAGTGAATAGGTAGGTATAATATTCATAAGTAGATTTTGAGAAAGGATTTATAGGTATAATTAGAATTTTGATTATTCAGTTATTTATTCAATAGGCAAAGCTAGTTTATTTTACTTCACAATTTGTTCCAAAATGCGTTTTAGGTCAATTAATTCTTATCAGATTAGGGAAGAAAAACATCAACATTTTTTATTAGAAGAGCGAAACGACCCAGTTACGGGTGATAGTTTTTCAGAAGGTGATGAGGTGGTTTTTTGTAGTGTCTGTAAATCTGCTTTTTTGAAAGATTCTTGGGTGTATATGGGAAATAAACATTGTGACCAACGTGCTACCTTGCCTATTTTTCCAAAAACTAAAAAATTAACTCTTCAAAAACCTATCGAATTACCTTTTGTCTTTGTAGATACAGACAATCGAAGTGCTGCATTTTTTGTTGATATACTGATTTTGGTAGGAATTTGTATTGCCATGGCAGCTATTTTTATCAGAATGCACGTTTCTATTTCTCCTTATTTTTATGCCATTTTGAGTTTTATCTTATTTACTTTTAGAGATAGCATTTTGATAAATAAAAGTATAGGTAAAGCTCTTCAACGAATGTATTTTATTGATGTGGCTACAAATCTACCAGCTACAGCTTGGCAAACTTTAGGTAGAAATTTGCTTTATTGGGTAATGAATGGTGTTTTTACGTTATTATATCTAATTATAGGTGTTTTAAATGATCAACTTGGAGATGTATCTTTATTCTTTATGGGGGCAATAATCTTTATTATAAATATTTATTATGTAAAGGAAAATTTAGAAAAAAAGTACTCGTAGTTTGATAAACTTTTAGGAATACGATTAGTCAAGAAAAAATAAATGTTTAATTACGAATTACGAATTACGAATTTTTTGCACTAAAAAAACGTACTGATTTATACTAATAAAAATCAAAATGTCATTTGGCACTAACCACTAATGTTAGAATTTGAATCTGAGAAAACCAAGCGCAAAAGAAATATTATTTCCTCCACCTTCTATATCTCCAATAAACGAAGAAACATCTTGCGTACTAAAACCTGCTTCATAATGCCCTCTTCGTGCGTGATAAGTTAAACCAAAAGGAATATTAATATTAAAATCTTGATTCCCTCCTGTACTAATCCCAGAAGAAATCGTTAATAATTTGGTTAGACGAAGATCGCCACCGATAGCATATAAATTACTTGCTAGACTACCTGGGGCATCTATATTAAGAGGTACAAGGACATCAAAACCCAAATGAGCTGTTTTGAAAAATTCATAACTTGCTCCCATACGAACCATAGCAGGCAAATCATCATCAAATTGTGAACTTCCTTCCCAAGATAGAGCCGAACCCTCACCACCTAATTGAAAGGTTTCTGGAGAAAACTCAATAAAATTATAGTTATCAAATCCCGAACCTTGTGTTTGCGCCAAAACTCCGTCAGATATATTATATACATTTCCTGTCCAAGACATTTTTCCATAATTGACGAGAGAAGCACCTAGATATAAATTTCTCTTAATTACTATATTTATTCCAACATCAATTCCATAACCATTTCCAATAGGTTTGGGAAGTGCAAAACGAGCAAAACCATTTTTTGGCTGATACCCTTCATTAGTAGGACTATCAATATCAAAGCCTTCTACTGGGAAAGAAGGCGACAGAGCGATTGTTTTTCCCACAAATTCATTGTTTTGTGCTTCTAAATCTATTAATGAAATACCACTAATATAGCGAACACCTACTCCTGCAAATACTTGTACATCATAACTATCCACTATTTTTGCTCCATAAGCAACATTATATTCTCTTGTCCAAAGCATCTGAATAGAAGAGTTATTCATAACTGTTCCATAATTAAAAAGACTATCACTCTCATTGCGAAATCCAAAAACTACTTGATCCCTTTGAGTTTGGGATACATCTGAATTATTAGGAATGATATTTCCATTTGAAAGTAAAAGATTAGTAAAGTAAGAAGCATTCTGTCCTAAAAATAAAATTTCACTAAGTGTAGAGTTGGTTTTGCTATAAAAATCTAGTCTATCACGAACACTAAAAGCCAAACCACCAAATTTTTCGGAGCTTACATGAAAACCAAATAAAGTTGCATTGATGGTAGCAGAAAGAGGTGTATTGGTAAGGTCTCTTGCTGCTTTTTGCTTTTCAGCATAAGTAAGTTGGTAATTATTTCCACTATTAAAAGCTTTTGGAAAATAACTGTTGAGAATCTGACCAAATGTTACATTTTCTGTAAAAAAACCAATATTGCCTTCTAAGAAACCGAATGTAATTTTGGGGTCTCTAAAACTTTTTCGAATAGCTAAATTAGCAGGATTGACTCCAATGGCTTGATAATCAGTTGCAAAAGTAGTGGCTACTCCCCCCCTTCCTGTTACTCCATAAGAAGTTAGCTCTTGTGAAAAAACAGTAGTAGAGGTTAAAAATGACAAAATAATTACAAAAAATAATTTTTTTGAGCTAATTATTTTTTCTATATGATTTAAAGCTAAAATTTGAAAAAAATTTTGCAAGAGATAGGTTGATTCCATTTATTTGTTGGTTAATCTTTTAGCTAACATCATAATTCTGTATTAAAATTAATAGACAAAAATACAGATAAAAGAAGTTAGTACAAAGAATAGCATCTTATTTTGTAATTAGTACCAAAAATTACTTAGATTCTCTCAAACAAACAACTTTATTGAGATTTTAATCCTTAATTTTTACGTTGAATATCATTTTATATTTATCAAATAGACTTATTCCTATTTTAAAGCAAATTATGAAAAATATTTATTATAGTATCGGACTTATGTCAGGAACTTCATTAGATGGATTAGACATTGCACTTTGTAAATTTGAAAATTATAACGAAGAAAATAAAAAAAAAAATTCGTCATTATGGAAGTATAAAATCATCAACACTAAATTTGTAGAATATGATAAAATTTGGAAGCAAAAATTGCAAAACGCACATTTTTTGTCAGCCTTCAAACTCAAAGAATTAGAAACAGAATGGACAAAATTTTTAGTAGATGAGGTAAATAAGTTTGTTTTGCAAAGTGAGTTGTTTGATTTTTCCTCTTTAGATTGTCTTTCTTCACATGGGCATACTATTTTTCATCAACCTTATTCAAAAAAGGAAGGAAATAACAAAGGAGGTGGTTTTACACTTCAAATTGGAAATGGTGCAATGCTCTCAGCACAGACAGGTTTTAAAGTTGTTTGTGATTTTCGTCAAGTAGATGTTGCTTTAGGTGGACAAGGTGCGCCACTTGTTCCGATAGGAGACGAGCTTCTTTTTTCTGACTATGATTTTTGTTTGAACTTGGGAGGTATAGCAAATATCTCTTTTACCAAAAATAAAAAAAGTATAAATTCTCGTTTTGCCTTTGATATCTGTCCTTGTAATATGGTTTTGAATTACTTATCCAACAAAATAGGTTTTAAGTATGATGAAGGAGGAAAGTTAGCAAAAGAAGGAAAAATCAATGACAAATTACTTCAAAAGTTGAATGATTTAGGTTTTTATAAGCAAGATTATCCCAAATCTTTAGGCAGAGAATGGGTAGAAGAATTTGTGTTTCCTTTGTTAGAAACCCAACAACCCAATCAAGAAAAATCAGTCATTAAGGATTTATTACACACTTGTACGTATCATTCGGCTTTTCAGATGGCTGAAAGTATCAAGAAAGTTGAATTGACTTTACCAAAAAAAGAAATAAAAAGGAAAATATTAGTTACAGGAGGAGGAGTGCATAACGATTTGTTAATCAATTATTTGAGTGAACTATTACCAGAAATTGAAGTAGAAAAAGGAGATGAAACACTTATCGCCTACAAAGAAGCTCTAATTTTTGCCTTTTTGGGAGTTTTAAGACTTAGAGAAGAAACCAATACATTAGCTTCAGTTACAGGAGCAACAAAAAATAGCTGTGGAGGTAGTATTTATTTAGCAGAATCAGAGTTTTTAGAACGTTCAGAATCATGAACTACAGGTTGAGAAACTGTCTGAATCATATAGCTTTCTGTTTGAGAGTTTTGTGTGTTAACTACCTTATCAACAGTATTTTCACTTTCTTGTCTTTCTTGTACCTTGATAACAAGAGCAAATATAAACAGGGGCAAGATAACAAGAGCCGACCATTGCAGGGCTGTAAATTTGAACTTCTTCTTGAGGTTAGAATGAGCTGAATCCATTTTAATGTAGTTAGTTGTATGTTTTTGTAATATTTCAGTTGTTTTATAAAATTCTGTTTGTCTAAAAAAATAGAATGTTAAAATCAAGCAAAATAATAATCAATAATCCTTGGGTATGTAAGTAGATTGTTAATGCAAATCTAATGGTTTTATTTTAGAAAAAAAATTACATTGTGTTTTTTTGATTCATTTTTCGGTAAATTCAATATTCTAACAGATAAAACACTTAATTTTTGTTTAAGTCTGTTCAATCTAGTAACGAAGTTTTTTATAAAAAGTATTTTTCTATGTTAGTTTTCATCTTTATAACTCCTTTTGTTGCTACACAAAATACATATACTGAGCCATAAAATCTCTTATTGGAAAACGATTTGGTATTCTGGTTATTATTGCAAAGATAATCCTTAGCTATTCTATTTTTATAGTTGCGTTGGAGGTTACATAGAGTACAAAGAACAGAAGAGAAAATATGAAGAGTTTTTTAAAAAAGGGAGGAAGAAAAAGAAGGAAAGTAGTTTTATGAAATTAGAAAGGTATCTCCTAAACCTCGTTTCAATACCAAAATGGCTACGATTAATTGAGAATTTCAAGAAAATCAAAACTTTTAGTTTGTGGGTGTTTCAATACCAAAATGGCTACGATTAATTATCATTTTTACAACAAAATAACTGACCTATGAAAATGTTTCAATACCAAAATGGCTACGATTAATTGGTAATTTTTAAATAGCTATTTTTTGAAAGGTCTAAGTTTCAATACCAAAATGGCTACGATTAATTAATCTTTTAATGCTTTAGCTAAATATTCATTTATTTGTTTCAATACCAAAATGGCTACGATTAATTCGAAGAATCGAAGAAGCAGAAAAAAAATGGCTACTGGCTATCACGTTTCAATACCAAAATGGCTACGATTAATTAACATTACGAAAAGAGTTGTAAACCTTTATTGTTCCGTTTCAATACCAAAATGGCTACGATTAATTAACAGCAAAGAAAGCAGTTAGCAATTAGTATTTTTTGTTTCAATACCAAAATGGCTACGATTAATTCCGTTGTAATATGAGAAAAAAAGTTGATTTCTGCAATAGAAACCAACTTTTTTATTTATAAAAATAACTTGCTTGTCGTCGCTCTCCAGTAATAAGAAAACTCCTAGGGTACGACGACACGCTTAACTTGTTGATTATAAGGTTTTTACGGTTAAATAAGCAGTTTTGCAAAATTTAAAAGGTAATTTTTGAAGACTTGGACGACATTAACTCTTCAAAATAGCTTTAAAGTAGCTTTTTGAATTTGCTCTGAGAAAATAGATATTTCAAAAATTACTCTTCTTCTGAGTTATCTTGACGTTTCAATTTATCAAAAGCATTTTCTCTACCTTCTTGTTTTTTTGCTCTACTTTCTCTACTTTCCTTGATAATTGCTTCTCTTCGTTCTTCTGATTTTTGGGCAATTTGGTCTTCTAAAGACTCATACGCTGAAATAATATGACGAACAAGTTTATGACGAACGACATCTTTTCCAGAAAGTTCTATGATCGAAATTCCATCAATATCTCTGAGGATTTTGACAGTCTGTGCCAGTCCAGAAGAAACATTTCTAGGCAAATCTACCTGTGTCATATCTCCTGTAATTATCATCTTCGAATCCAATCCCAAACGAGTAAGAAACATTTTGAGTTGCATCGTTGTCGTATTTTGAGCTTCATCTAATAGGACAAAAGCATTTGAAAGTGTACGACCACGCATATAAGCAATCGGAGCAATTTCAATGACATTAGTATCTTGATAAAATTTGAGCTTTTCGGGTGCAATCATATCAGCCAAAGCATCATAAATCGGACGCAAATAAGGGTCAATTTTTTCTTTCATATCCCCTGGTAAAAAGCCTAAACTTTCTCCAGCTTCGACAGCAGGGCGAGTAATAATAATTTTTTTGACCTGTTTGTTTTTCAATGCACGAACAGCCAAAGCAACAGCAATATAAGTTTTTCCTGTTCCTGCTGGTCCAAGTGCAAAGATAACATCGTTACTTGATGCAGCTTCTACAAGTTCTCTTTGATTAGGAGTTTTGGCTCTGATAGGTGTGCCTTGTATGCCATAAACCAAATTTTCGTCTTTTTGACGAGCTTGCGAAATCATATCAGCATCTTGCTCAATATAACTACGAACATCTTCGACAGAAACTAAGCCATAACGATTATAATGTTCCAAAAGGAGATTTATAATTTCGTTAATGTGCAAAAGTTCGGGGCGATTACCTTGTATGCGAAGTTCGTTTCCACGAGCCACTATCTTACTATTGGGAAAAGAGAGTGAAATTTCTTTGATATTTCTGTTTTCTACGCCCAAAAAATCAACTAAAGAAATATCTTTTAAAGGTATTATTTTTTCTACCAAATTAAATAAAATTAGAAGTTAGAAGTATGAATTCAGAAGTAATAACATAAATTAGAAATTAACATTCTGAACGAATTGACATTGTAATAAACTTAGAACTCAAATATAAGGTATTTAGTTCTAAAACCTAGCCTCTAAAATCTAAATTTGTTTTACTTTATTCATCATAAACACCTACTGTCATTGGATCGGTTACAATAACATTGCTTTCATTAAGATTTCTGTCAGCAATACTTATTTTGTATCTCAAAACATCGCCATTCTGAACAGGAGAAAAGCTAGTAGCAAATAAAGTAAGAGAATATCTAAGGTCGCCTTCTAGAGCTGTTTCTTTTTCTAGTGTATTGAGAACTGGAAAACGAGAGTTTAGATTAAAGTTTTGAGAAGCAAAAGTAACAGGTTCGAATTCTCCATCTTCATTCAAACGCTCTACATCAGCAAAAAAATTATGTCTAAAACGATTGACTGTTCCATCTGAATTTCTATCAGAAAAAGGAGGTAAAGTATCTGTTGAGGTAAGTCCCAAATCGCCATCGCCATCTTGAAAAAATAGAGTAATTACTACAGAATCAACATTTGTTCTTGATTTACTTGCTAGGTTTTGTAAACTTACAAATTCAATTTGAGGTGTGTTTGGGTAATCAGGTTCTGCAAAACAACCTGTAAGAAAAAATAACCCTACAAAAAGAAAAGCTGCAATTTTGATACTTAAACTATCAATTATTTTTTTATTTATCATAATTATTGATTTATTATTTTGTGTTTTTTCTTCTAAAATAGACTATAAAAAAATGATTCTTTCGCCTTTTAGAAATAAGTAAAGATGCTAGAAAATGATAAATCAAATTTGTGCATTTTATTCCTAAGACGAAAGAATCAAAACATGCGTTGCAGTAAAAATGTTAGATTAAATGTCTATCTATTTTATAAAAATTATGCTTTTACTGAATTATCAGCAGCTTTTTTATCTAATATTTCTTTAAAGAATTTATAAGTACGCTTCAATCCTTCTGCACGATCAATTTTTGGAGTCCAACCTAAAATATTTTTTGCCTTTGTAATATCTGGACAGCGTTGTTTTGGGTCATCTACTGGAAGGTCTTGATAAACTACTTTTTGAGAAGTTCCTGTTAGTTTGATAATCTCTTCTGCAAAATCAGACATAGAAATCTCACTAGGATTTCCAATATTCATTGGCAAATGATAATCACTCAAAAGAAGTTGATAAATTCCTTCTACCAAATCATCTACATAACAAAAAGAACGAGTTTGAGAACCATCGCCAAAAATTGTCAAATCTTCTCCTTCAATCGCTTGACGCATAAAAGTAGGCAAAACACGTCCGTCATCCAATCGCATACGAGGACCATACGTGTTGAAGATACGAATCATACGAGTTTCTACTGCGTGTGCATTGTGATATGCCATTGTGATTGATTCCAAAAAGCGTTTTGCTTCGTCATAAACACCACGAGGACCAACAGAATTTACATGTCCCCAATATTCTTCTGTTTGAGGATGAACTTCTGGGTCGCCATAAATTTCGGAAGTAGAAGCCACCAAAATTCTAGCTTTTTTTGCTTTTGCAAGTCCTAAAAGATTATGAGTTCCCAATGCGCCTACTTTCAAGGTTTGGATAGGCATTTTGAGATAATCAATCGGAGAAGCTGGAGAAGCGAAGTGTAAAATATAATCCAAATCATCAGGAACATGCACAAAAGTAGTAATGTCGTGATGATAAAATTTGAAGTTAGGAAGTTCAAAAAGATGTTCGATATTTTTGATATTTCCTGTCAGAAGGTTATCCATTCCGATAACATAATAACCTTCTGCAATAAAACGGTCGCAAAGATGTGAACCCAAGAATCCTGCTGCACCTGCAATAAGTATTTTTTTCATTCGTAAATTAATGTCTATTTTTTCTAAAAAGATGAGTATCGACAAATTTAAGGAAAACTATTGAAGTCTATGCAGATAGGAAATAAAATTTTGTATTGTTTCTCAATGAAAGGAACAGTCTATCAATTTTGAAGTAGTAATAACAGAAATATACAGAAAATAGGAGTTAAGACTTTTCTTATTTTTAATTAAAAAGCTGTTTGACAGTTTTTGCCTTTTGATGGAATTTTTTACATTTGAGAAACATATATTTAAAATAATCACTAAATATGAAACAACTTATCACTCTTGCATTGATTTTGCTAACCTTCACATCTTATGCACAAGACAAGCACAACTACACACAATTCAATAAATTGACAGAAATTGAAGGAACCGACTATGTCATTGCGACTATTGAAAACCGAGGAAAAATAGATACCAAAAGTCGTTATTTGCTTTTTATTGACACAAAGAGTGGAGAGACAAATCAAGTTGATATTCCCAAAGACGGATATTTTGAAAAAATTGAGCAAGTAAAAATCGACGAATTAGGAATAAACAAAATTATTGTATCTGCTCAGACAGTTGATTTAGATGGAAAGAAAGGGATTGACTGGAACGATCCTAAGCAAATAATTATTTTATCAACAGATGGAAAAGAGAGAACTCAACTAACTGATAGCAAATTATTTGTTCGTACTTGGGTAGTAAATAGAAAAACAGGAACTATCATAATTACTGGACACTATGACACAAACAATAACGGCAAGTACGATAAGACTGACAAGAATGAAATTGGTATTTATGACTTGAAAACGTTGAAATTAATAACTAAAATTTGACAAAAAAGGAGAAAAAATACCAAATTCACATTAAATTAATAAAAGAGTAAAAATCACTTTTTTACATTGAATTAGCCTTAGAAATATGGGAAATACTTTTAAGGCTATTTTTATGTTTTTTAATTCTTACTATCAGAAGCTATAATATTTCTAATACTAAATCCCCAGCTATCGCTCGCAAAAAAAATGATTCTCGCTCGTTTTTAACGAGTGAATAATATGTATTCAGCTTGTAGCCGTGTATTTTGTGTTCCAAAAAAAACAATCAAATCTCATAAACCACTCTAACTTGATACTGTGAAAAATGATGTTTTACTTTATCAAAATCTTTTGCAAAACCTAAGATAAAACCTCCACCACCTGCGCCACAGAGTTTCAAATAATAATCATCGGTTTGTAATCCGTATTTCCAAAGTGGACGGTATAAAGACGGAATCATAGGCTGAAAATTCTTATATTGAAAATGAGATAAGTCACTCAAGTTTTTGAACATTGCTTCTAAATCATTGGCTAAAAATGTTTCTATACAAGCATTATTCAAAGGAATAAACTCATTCTGACAGGCATCTGCAAAGTCTTTATTTTTACATTTCTCTAAAAAAAGGTTTACTAAAGGCTCGGTTCTGCGTGGTCTTCCTGTATTTAATAAAAAAACTGCTCCTTTATTGAGTTCTGTACTATTTTCTTTATTTTCTTCAAAGTCTGGAATTTGAGTTACTTCAATTTCCTTTTTACTTTTTATAAGCAAAGGCATATTCAAATAACAAATCAAAGGGTCAAAACCAGAACTAGAACCGTGAAAATGACTTTCCATTCTAGCAAAAACTTTTTTCAAATTACTAATTTCTTCTGTGGTCGGAACTCCGTTTGCAATCGGTAATTTTCTGCGTGCATAACGTTGATACATCGCAGCCGTAAGTGAACCCGAACTTCCCACACCAAAACCTTGTGGAATGGTAGATTCAAAAAACAGTCCTTGCTCCAAATCAAAATCTAGTGAAGTAAAATCAAAATCAATCGGAAAATCATCTTCTTTTACAAGCCTTCTAAGATAATCAGCAAAGGTGCGAAGTTCATTATTGGATTGAAGAATCTTAGAAGAAACTTGCGTTACATTTTTAAATATTAACCTTCCTTGAAATAAATCGTAAGGAAGAGCAAGTCCCATTGCCTCGTGAATGATGCCGTACTCGCCAAAAAGTAGAATTTTTGAGTTAAAAAAAGGAGATTTCATTTTTATTAATTACGAATTATGAAATAATCAGCATAGCTAATTACAAATGGGGTAGGATTGGTAAATGATTTATATGATTTTTATGATGAAAGGCAGGATAATAAAAAAACATTTTCAAATACAGAATTGTATTTTACTTCTGACTTTTTAAATCTGACTTCTAACTTTATTTTACTGATGACTGGTAACTGACATGGTCTTTTAGATACTTTCCTTCAAAACAAAATGGTTTTAGCTTTCTTTCTATAAAGTCTAAGCATTCTTTTTCGTATTTTTTTGGATATAAGACGTGTACATTTGCACCAGCATCAAGTGTAAAACAGATAGGAATGTTTTTTTCTTGACGGAACTTCTGTATTTTTTTGATAATGGTAAGCGTTCCTGTTTCCATCAAAATAAAAGGAGGTGAGCTACACATCATGAGTGCATGCAAGACAAAAGCCTCATTTTCCACAACTTCAATAAAAGTTCCTGTATCGCCTGTTGATAAAGCATCAATTAATTTTTTGAGATTCGAATGAGCTAAATTATAACGAGTTTCTGCAAATGGATTATCTTCCATAAGTGCATGACCAGCACGACTAGAAACACTTTTTTCTTCTGCCGAAACTATCAAAATTGTATCTTGATAATTTTGAAAAATAGCATGAATGGGTAGAGAATATGGACTTGCAAAAAGGTCAGAAGTATTTTTTATACTTTCTGTTTGCCCCCAAGTTGTGATTGGAATGTTGGAATAAACCGAACGAGCAGCACTTCCAGAACCCAAACGAGCCAAATAAGATGCTTTTTGATAAAATTCTTTTTTATTCTCTAAAGTATTCAAAAGTTGCCTTTCCAAATCACACAAACACAACGCTAAAGCAGCCATACTAGAAGCTGACGAAGCAATTCCTGCCGAATGAGGAAAGGAGTTTTGAGAATAGATTTTGAGATGAACAAAACCTAAATAGGGTTGATTAGGCAAAAGACTTTCTAAAAACTTGCGTATTTTTTGTTCGAATTTTTCATTTTTCTTATTTTCAAACCAAAATTCTAAAGAAATTTCAGCTTTTGATTCGCCTTCTGTTTTGCTTTTATACTCCAATTTTGTTTCTGTAAAGGCATTGGTAAGTGTGAAACTAAGCGACGGATTATTTGGAAGTTGAACTCCATGTTTTCCCCAATATTTTATGAGTGCAATATTTGAAGGACTTTTATGAGTAATTGTTCCTTTTTTGTCTTCTTTTTGTAGAAGAGAAGTCTCCTTAAAAAAAACGTTGTCGGTTACAGAAAAATTCATGAGTTATGAAGGTAATAAATGTTGTTGGTGTCGCTTTGCTAAAACACTAACAACGGCGAAGTAAGTGAAAATCTACAAATCAAAGGCACAAAGTTACTTATCAAAATGAATAAATACTTTTTTTTGAGAAATGTTTTGAGAAATTTTATTGATAGAATTCAGATAAGCTGAAAAAAAATGCAAAAATAGCTTGTTGATAAGGTTAAGCTAACAGAAGTAACTTAATCTCTTAGTTTTACTCTTTGTGTGTTTTTATAAGGTTTTGCGTATATTTCCGTTATAAAGCTATAAAATTCTGAAAAACTAAATCAGAAGGACAGAAAAATTTATCTATAATACTCTTCAAAACTTATGAACTATTTTTTTTATAATAAAAACCATTTTGTTAGTTCAAGATTGTTTCCAACTCTATTTCTTGTGATTTTTCACTCATTTTTTTCACTGACTTTTGCTCAATCGGAAGACCAAAATGAAGCAAGTGATAATGAAATAAGTATAATGGAATTTGTTTTTGAGAAAGATAAATCTCCAACACTAAAGGAAGATGAGTTTCCTCAAAAAGCGATACAAATTTTATCCAAACATGAAACAACCACTTCTTATAAGTTAAAGTATGATGTAGAAATTGCACTCAATTCTGAAAGTGAAGATAATTATACAATTACTTTTATTTCTAAGGAAGTAATCGGAGGAATGTATCGTAATTTTTCGATAGCAGATTATTTGTTGCCAGAACAAGTTAGTTTTGATGTAACTTGGGGACACAAAACAAAAGATGATAAAAAAGATAATAAAACAATAAAAAAAGAATTTTCTAAAGTAGAATTTGATATTAATCACAAAGTAAGTGTTGATGTTTCATTTCCTCTTACAGCAGATTATCGCCCTATTTTGATAGAAAAGATAGTTTTTCATTATGGCGACTTACAAGAAAAAGGACTAACTTCTCGTATCAAACTGATTGATGAATATTATAACGAATCACAGAAAATTGAAAGTTTTTTGACTGATTTGAATGCTATTCAAAAAGAAAAAGGATTTGAACCAAATTCTAAAAAGGAATTGGAAGCAAAGCAAAAATTACAACCCATCGAAAGTGCTATTCGTAAGTTAGATGCTTATGCAAGCGAACTTATTACAGACGAAGAAGACCCTGTAAAGCTTCGTCAGCAACTCAGTAAACTCAAAACGTCTTATACACAAACTCGTTCGATGCTTTTTACTGCAACAGCAGAATCTGAAAAAGCCTGTCAAGATGAGTACCAGCAAGGAAAACAATATTTAGAAAATGGAAAAGCAAACTCTGCACAACTTTCCTTTACTTCTGTTTTGGCAAGATGTCCTACTCATGTTCCTTCTTTGATTCGTAGGGCGCAATTATTTTATCAAGAAGGAAAATTTGATAATGCTCGTCAAGACCTTTCCCATCTTCCAAAAGGAGAAGAGCTAACAACGGCATTAAAAGAAGAAAGTGATTTGCAGACTGCCATAGAAAGTGTTTATTTTGATTTATTTGCTTTTTTTATCCGAAAAGGAGATTATGCTTCCAAAAATTTAGAATTTGATGAGGCTTTCAATTTCTTTTCTCAAGCAGAAGAAATTTGTGAACAAAATCCATTTTTGCCTAACTGTACTGAGCAGTTAGCTCCACGACTTACCAATGCAAAAAAAGACCAGTTAGAATACTTAGATGCACAAATTAGAAATTCTTTGTATGAAAATAATTTATCAGAAGCTGTTGGTTTTGTAGTTAAATCAAAAAGTATAATAGGAAAACAAGAACCCGAAGGAGAGCTAAAAAAACATACTGAACTACTAACACAGAAACTAGAAAAGCGTACTAATGATGCCATAATTATTCAAAATTGGGAGGAAGCACTGGAAGCTCTTGAACTAAATGTAGGATTGAAAACAGGACTTACCTATTCTGATTCTAGTCTGTTTTGGAAGGAAGTAGGACAAAAAATTCAGACATTAGACCAACAACAAAATCATAAAGATTTATTGATTTATGCAACAGCTCGTTATTCTCAACTCAATTTACCTTTGACAAATTCTCTTTTAAAACGTCTTACTCAAACAGATATTTCTAAGAATGAATGGCAACAGCTTGGTCAAGACATCGGAAAGAAAGATTATTATCTTCAACCGACTGCAAACCCTGAAGAAATTATTACAAAATATGTTTTGCTAGACCCAGCACTCAATAAAAATTTCCAAAAAGGATACTTTCAAGTTTGGAAGGAATTGGGGAAGGAGTAGTTTTATATTGTTGGTGTCGTTTCGCTAAAACACTAGGTTAATCGCATCTAATTTGGACGTTTTTCTGACTTTTAGCTGCGTAGCTGCGTAATATTGCAGCTTGATGTTTTGGAAAGCACGAAAAAACAAAATTACGCAGTTACGCAGCTTTTGATAGAAGAAGAACTATTTTTTCTACCAATATTACGCTACTCTGTAGCTAAAATTCATTGAATAAGTATAAAAAACATCATTATTTGGTGCGATTAACCTACTAAAACACTAACAACGGCTAAAAACTAAACTGTTTTATTATTCAGCAACTTGATTTAGATTGCCTTTATTATTTTCTAATATTAAAGGCATTCCTTCCTTTATACCATAAGGAGAAGCTAAATACATTTCTAAATTAGTTCCTCTATTGAAAAAATTATCAGTTATTTTTACTTTTCCATCAAAATAAACATCAAAAAAATCACAGTATCCATTAAACACACAATTATCAATAATAAATTCATTTGGAGCAATATTATGTCCTCCACAATCAAATGTAGAATGTTTGGAAATTATGGTGTTTGTCATACTAAATCCCCCACAGAAATAAGTTGCATGACAGTATAACTCGTCTATTCTACAGTTTATAAAAGTTATAGATTTTTCTAAACATATACAGACAGCATTAAATAATTTTATTTCACAATTTTCAAATACTAATTCTGTATCAAAATCAAAAAAATTATTATCAATAGAATCTAACAAGCTCAAATCAATATCTCCCAACTTTTGGTCCTTAAACTCTAACTTTTTATATTTTGTCCACTCCTTAATTTCTATCATGATTTTTTATAAGTTTTAAATGCTAAAGTTTACTCAATTTTTCCACAGCTTTCTCCAAGGTTTCATTATTTTTCGCAAAACAAAGGCGTAGGATTTTAGCTGAATTGTCATTTTCATTTTGATAAAAAGGAGAAATTGGAATACTTGCCACACCTATTTTTTCAGTCAGCCAAATAGCAAAATCAGTGTCTTTTTGGTCAGATATTTTGGAATAATCTACGAGTTGAAAGTATGTTCCTTGTGTGGGTGTAAAAGTAAAATTAGTTTGCCCTAAAAGACTACACAAATAATCTCTTTTTTGTTGATAAAAATCGGCTAAATGAATATAATTTTCTTCATCTTTCAAAAACTCTGATAACGCAACTTGAATTGGTGTAACAGTACTGAAAGTAATATATTGATGAATTTTACGAAGCTCGGCAGTCAATTTTTTTGGTGCAACTACATACCCCACTTTCCAACCTGTTGCATGAAAAGTTTTGCCAAACGAAAAGACAGCAAACGAACGTTCTCGCAAGTTTGGATAAGAAAGCACGCTTTGATGTTTCTGATTATCAAAAATAAGATGTTCATAGACTTCATCACTAATTACCAAAATACTACTTCCTTCTAAAAGCGAATCCAACATTTTCAAATCATCTTTTGTCCAAGTTGTTCCTGTTGGATTATGTGGCGTATTGAAGATAATCAAACGAGTTTTTGGAGAAATAAGGCGTTTTAACTGTTCAAAATCAGGTCTAAAACTAGGAGCAGACAAAGAAATATGTCTTACAATTCCTCCTTGAAGTTCGATAGCAGGAACATACAAATCATAAGCAGGCTCAAAAATAATTACTTCATCGTCTTCTCGGACTGTGGCAGCAATGGCAGTAAAAATTCCTTCTGAAGCACCCGAAAGAACCGTTATTTCTGTATCTGGGTCAGAAGTAACACCATATATTTTTTCAATTTTTTGAGCAATTTGTTCACGCAGAGGCATAAAACCAGCCATTGGAGCATACTGATTAAAGTTGCTATTCATTGCCTTGGTTACTTCTTTTACTAAATTTTCATTGACTTTAAAGTCTGGAAAACCTTGTGAAAGGTTGATAGCATTATGTTTTTGGGCAAGCGCAGACATGACCGTAAAAATAGTTGTGCCTACTTTTGGAAGTTTTGTTGTAATCAATGACTGGGAATTAGGGATTGGAAATTAGATATTGGAAAATGAAAAAACTTAATTTTCAAAAACATAAAAAACTCTATCCAAACCAGTAAGAGATTGGTATTTAATCATTTCTAAAGATTTGTAATGACAAGATTCTTTGATAAGGTGCATATCTTCCTCGTAAGGCATATAGGCATCTAGTGTTCCCCAATCCATTTCTACACGGATATAATGTTTGTTTATTTTCATTCCGACAAACTTAATTTTGTCTTGAGGAGCTTCTATAAATAATTTGCCACCTGTTTTGAGGTATTTTCTTATTTTACAAATAGAATCTCGTTGTTGTTCTAGGTTTTGCTCTAGTATTCCAGACCAAAGCCATAAAACGGCATCTACTTTTTCAGGTAAGTTTAGTTCTTCTATATCTTGATGGAGCATAAAGACATTTTCATTTTTATGCTCTTTTTCCATATAATTGACAAAAGACTCTACTCGTTCGACACCATAAATTTTACCTTCAAAACCACGTTTTAAAAGTTCATCGACGACCCTTCCATATCCTACTCCTAATTCTGCAATGGCTTTTGCATTTTTTATTTGGGGATAAATCTCATCAATATCTACTCCTGTATCAAATCCTGTAACTCCTGCGAGTTCTTTAAATTTTTCTATCTGAATATTTCTATAAAAGTCAATGTTAGCTAAAGTCATAATTGTATTATGAAGTAAAAAAATAGGCTATTTGGTATAAAGCAGTTCTATTAAAAGGAAATCTTTTTTCAACAAAAAACATAGCTTAGTAAGCTATTAAGTTTTGTGTTAATGAATTAACCTACAAGTTACTTTGCTTTTTTGTCTTTTGCAATTTTGACAGTACTTTCATCTTCTAAAGTTTTAGAAATTGCATTGTAAGGAGCAACAACTACTTCTTTTCCTTCTTCTACACCACTCAAAATTTCGATATTATCAAAATCACTAAGTCCTGTTTTTACTTCTACCATCTTTACTTGATTTTCGCCATCTCTGACAAAAATTACTTCTTTCATTTTATCTTCTTCTAATTTTTCATTTTTAGTTGTTTCTTTTTTAGGTTTTCCTCTAGGCGAATCTTCTTTTTCCTCTTCATTATTATATTTACTGTTTCTTACTGTAACGGCTGCTAGTGGAACAGCTAACGCATTATTTTTTCTGTTTGTTATAATCTCAACACTTGCCGTCATCCCTGGAAGAAAAGGAAAATTTCTTTTTTCTAATAATTCTTTATACGAATCTCTACTCATTCTAATTTTTACTTCAAACTCAGTAACAGCATCAGCCGTAACAGTCTGTAAATTATTGGCAGACCTTGAAATATAAGTAACAATTCCTATAAATTTTTGGTCTGGATAAGCATCAACTTCTACATACGCCGTATCATTCATTTCGATACGAATAATATCATTTTCATTTACGTTTACTCTGACTTCCATATTTTTGAATTCTGCAATACGCAAAAGTTCTGTTCCTGTCATTTGTACAGTTCCCACGACACGCTCACCTTGTTCGACATTCAAAGAAGAAATAATTCCACTTTGAGGAGCAAAAATAGTAGTAAGTGATAAGTTTGCTTGTGCTTCTTCTAATGTTGCTCTAGCACTTTGGAGAGAATATCTTGCAGATTCTACTGTTTTTTCGGCAGCTTGGAGTTCTGCTTCAGCTACTTTGAAAGTAGATTCTGCTGCTTGAAAATCTTGTAATGAGATTATTTTATCATCAAAGAGTTTTTGTTGTCTTCCAAAATCTGCCTTTGCTCTAAAATATTGTGCTTTTGCTTGTTGTAAGCGTGCATTGGCTTGTTCGATATTTGCTCCTTGCGAACCTAGAGAAGCACGAGTTCGGTCGACGGCAGTTTGATATGTATCAGGACGGATTTTTAGAAGTAATTGTCCTTCTTTTACCGAATCACCTTCTTTTACCAATAATTCAGTAATTTCTCCCGAAACATCTGGAGATAATTTTACTTCTACTTCGGGATAAATTTTTCCTGATGCACTTACTCTTTCGACAATTTGAATGCGTTTGACTGGAGAAAACTCTACTTCAATTCCATCTTCAGCACCAAACCAACCCATTTTTTTTCCTGTAACACCCAAAACAACAAGTAAGACGACAGCACCAATAATGATAAAAAGATTTTTATTAGACATATAAAATACAAAGTTAGAAGTATGAAGTTAGAAATTTAATAAATACAATAAAATATATTTGTAGGTTAAAGGCTTGCCTTTGACGATTTATAAAATGAATTAACGTTTCTACAAGTAAGTTGTTTAAGGCAATCAAAACTTACACTAAAATTGATTTTTGTGGTTTTTTTTAGGATTTAGAAAAGGTTTTTTTGGTAAGGGGTTGATTTTCAAATATATAGTTTGTTCATATTCACTTGTTTTTAGTGCAAAATATTTATTACAACTTCATTTTTCTATAAAATAGAGTTGATTTGCTTTGTGTAATTTGCACATAGATAAATCATACAATCCAACAAAACAGATTTACATTAATCATAAAAACTATGAAACGCAAAGTAGAAGTCGTTGTTATTTCAGATGTGCATTTGGGAACGTATGGTTCAAAAGCTCTTCCTCTTTTAGATTATTTGAATAGTATCGAACCCAAAATAGTCGTTTTGAATGGCGATATTATAGATGGCTGGCAATTTAGTAGAAAATATTTTCCTACTTCTCATGTAGAGGTGGTCAAAAAGATTTTGGATTGGGTAAGTAAAGGTGTTCAGCTTTATTATGTTACAGGAAACCATGATGAAATGATGCGAAAATTTGTCGGTTTTGGAGTTTCGAATGCTAAAATTGTAAATAAAGTTGTTTTATCTCTTGATGGAAAACTTGCTTGGATTTTTCATGGAGATGTGTTTGATGTTACGATGCGTCACTCAAAATGGATTGCCAAAATGGGTGCAGATGGGTATGGTTTTTTGATTCTGCTCAACAAAGCTGTAAATTCTGTACTCAAAAAAGTAGGAAAAGGTAAAATTTCACTTTCAAAACAAATCAAAAATAGTGTAAAATCAGCAGTTAAATCTAAAAATAATTTTGAAACGACGGCTGCCGAGATTGCTATCCAAAATGGTTATGACTATGTGATTTGTGGACACATTCATCAACCCATCATAAAAGATATAGAAATAGAAAATGATAAAGTTTGTTACCTTAATTCTGGTGATTGGGTAGAAAATATGACGGCTTTAGAATATAATGACAAAAAATGGACACTTTATGTTCATAAAATAGATGAGAATCTGACAGAAGAAGATATAAAAATGGTTTCCGAAAATCCATTGACCAATGAATATTTATTCGAACAGCTTTTGAAAGAATTTGAATAGAAAAAAAATAAAATTATGAAAAATAATCACTCAAAACCTCGCTTACTTTATGCACTTCAAGCAACAGGAAACGGACATATTAGTCGTGCTTGCGAACTAATTCCGATTTTTCAAAAATATGCTGATGTAGATGTTTTGATTAGTGGAACTTCTGCCGAACTAAAATTACCTTTTGATGTAGATTATAATTTTAAAGGACTGAGTTTTACTTTTGGGAAAAATGGAGGGATAGATTTTATAGATACATTTCGAAAAGTAAAATTTAAGCCATTTATCAAAGCCGTAACTTCTCTACCTGTTGAAAAATATGATATTATAATTTCTGATTTTGAACCTGTTTCGGCTTGGGCGTGCAAACTTAAAGGAAAAAAATGTATCGGAATTAGTAATCAAGAAGCCATAAAATTGCCCAATATTCCCAAACCAAAACACAGCGACAAAATAGGCGATTTTGTAATCAAAAATTATGCACCGACTTCAGAAGGGTATGGTTTTCATTTTTTGCCATTAGCTAAAACTGTTTTTCCTCCTTTGGTGCGTTCTGAAATTCGTAATGCAGTAGTTGCAACGAAAGAACATTATACAATTTATCTACCTGCTTACGACCAAAAACAGCTTTTGAGGTTTTGTAAGCACTTTTTTTATATTGATTGGGAAATATTTTCAAAACATACAGATACAGAATACCGAGATGAAAACGCATATATTCGTCCTGTCAATAAAGAAAGTTTTACAGAAAGTTTGAGGACGTGTAAAGGTTTTGTGTGTGGGGCAGGTTTTGAAGCACCAGCAGAAGCACTTTTTTTAGGTAAAAAACTATTGATTATTCCAATGAAAAATCAATATGAACAGCATTATAACGCAGCAGGATTAGAAGCCGTTGGAGCAACTGTTTTGAAAAATATCAAATCAAAAAGGTATGAAAAAGTAGAAAAATGGCTGAAAAAAGAAAGCCCAGCACCCATTCAATTTGAATATTCTGCTCATCGTCTTGTGCAAATGATTATTCAAAATTATTATATTACTCAAAAAAGTTTTTCAAAGTTAGAATCTTTGTTTTTACCTAGTTTTGAGTTTGGAAAGTCGTAATATTGATTATTCTTTAAAGATTTTGAAATTTTTTTTCAAGGAAATTAATCGTTTCTTCTGCTGAATTGAAACAATATTCGCTACCATCTTTATTCATAGAAAGCCAAAATTTTTCTTTTGTGCAGTAAAAAGAACAATAATCATTGTCATTGCCTGCATCTTCCCCTAAAGACAAACACAATCTTCCTACACTTGTATAAGGAAAAAGGGATTTGAGTATTTTGGATTCTTTGTATATATCAAATAGCTTTAAGGTCGCTATAGTTTGTTCATTTGTGGGTTGATGATTTAGATGTTTACGAACTTGTTTTAGTTTATATTCATTTACTCCTTCTTTTCCCTGCAAATAATAGGGATAGACTTCTAGAAATTCTAAGACTGGAATTTTTAATTTCAATTCTTCTAATGAAACTTCCTCTAACAACCATTTTTGAAAAAGAATCTTTATTTCTTTGAGAGGAATATTATATTCTTCAGATAAAGGAACATCATAACGATAAGAAGCTATATGTATGTCGTTTTCTAATAAAAAAACATCTGTATTTATGAAAATAAGGCTTTCTCTATCTTTAAAGTGATTTTTATGTTCGTTTATATAAAGCTGAAAGTTTCGTTTTTTACATTTTATATTAAATTCTTGCCTACCTTCTTCTATATATTCATCTACAATTCTACATTTTTCAAGATTAAACCAATTTTTATCTATCATTTTTTATAAATTTATAGTTAAATAAAACGGCTCACTAAAAAGCAAGCCGTATCGTAATTCGTAACCCGTAATTGAAAATTAAGCATCCATATCCACTTTCACATCATCCGTAAGTGGATGCGCTTGACAAGTCAGAATATAACCTTCTGTAATTTCGGCTTCACTAAGAGCTTCATTCGAATCCATCGTTACTTTTCCAGACAAACAAAGACCACGACAGGCTGTACAAAGTCCACTCTGACACGAATACGGCATATCAATTTCATCATCTAAAGCAGCTTCTAAAATTGTCTTTTTGGCATCAACAGCTACTTCTGATTCTTCTCCATTCAAAATAACTTTGACTGTTTTTCTGCCATCAGGAACAATTTCTCCATTTTCATCATCAGTATTAACAGGAGCAAAAAAGTTTTCTTTATGAACAGTATCACTTGGTACATTCAATCCTGATAAAGTTTCTTGTATTGTATCCATCATGCCTTCAGGACCACAGAGGTAGAAAATTCGGTCTTTAATATTTGGGAGTTTTTCTAAAGTTGTTTGGATGAATTCTTTTGTAATACGACCTTTAAAATGATTTTCTTGATTTGATAAATCGGTCTTTGGTTGTGTCAGAACATAAATCAAATTAAATCTATCTCCATGTTTTTCTTTTAGTTTATCTAATTGATTTTTGAAAATAACACTTTCTTCATCTCTACATGTATAAATCAAAGAAACAACACTATTTTGCTCATAACTCAAAGCGACTTTTAGCATTGACATCAAAGGCGTAATTCCACTTCCTCCACCAAAAAGAACAATATGACGATTGTTATCTGGGTGTGTTCTTAACACAAAATTACCCATTGGTTCCATTATTTCTAGCTTCTCATTTGCTTTCAAAGTATCATTCAAGAGATTCGAAACTACTCCACCCTCTACTCGTTTTACAGTTACAGCAAGTGTGCTATCCAAGTGAGGCGCAGAACACAACGAGTAAGCACGACGGTATTTTTTACCAGTTGAATCTTTGACAATAAGTGTCAAAAACTGACCTGCATAATAAGGTATCTTTCTAAAAAGAGGTTGTTTGAGATGAATAGTAATAGTATCAGGAGTTTCTCTGACAATTTCTTTTATTTTTAGTGTTTGATAGCGATTAGATGACATAAAAAAAATATAGTTATTTAGTTGGGTGTAAATTGTATATGAATTGGCAAAGTTTTTTAGAAAAAATAAATGGATTAGTTACATTTTTTTCAAAATAGCTTGTTAGACTATGCAATAATTTCTTAAATTGAAGCAAAGTGCAAAGATAGTCATTCAAATAAATTTAAGATAGACTTAAAGGATAAAAAAAGTAAAAACAGATTTTATATGATAAATATTGAAGTTTTATCTCCTACCACTACTACAACATCTTCCAGTTTTTCTGTGCCTTCTCAAAATCAAGCAGAGGCTTTATTTTCTTTTCTCAAATCAGCAAATACTTGTATTTCTTTTGATGCCCTTTATGATTCTATTTTTGAGCATTTGAATAAAGTTTTTGAAATAAATTTTAGCATTGTGATTGCCTCTAATCAGATTATTTATTCAAATAAATATTCAGAAGCAACATTTTTTTTGAGTGAAGAAGAAGTAAATAGGCTAGAAAAAAAGAGTAAACTACAAAAGCTCGTTTTTACTCAAAATGAAATAAATAGTCATTTTTTGTACATTCCAATTCAGAAGTCTAATCAATTATTGAATATTTTTGTTTGCCTTTCTCAAAATAGTTATCAAACTCTAGATAATCAGACAATCAGTTTTTTGGATTGTTTTTATCAAATGATTTTGTCGGCTTTGGTACGATTAGACAAACAAGAAAATGATATAAAATTCAAAACTATCTTTGATTCTTTTCAAGATATTTATTTTCAAGCTACTCCAAATGGAATTATAACGACTATTAGTCCATCTATAAAAGCTATTTTGGAATATGAACCAAAAGAGCTTATCAATAAAGAAATTCATTCTTTTCTTCTATCAAAAGAAAAATTAGAAAATCTTCTTTTTATATTGAAAGAACGCAAAAAAATCAAAAATTATGAGGTAACTGTTGTATCAAAACTAGGAACATCAAAAACATTGCTTTGTAATTTTCAAGTGATAGAAGATAAGGCAACTAAAAATATAGTAGCAATAGAAGGTATTGCACGAGAAATAAACGAAAACAAAAAAATAAATCAAGAAGCACAAAAATCAAAACAGAATATAGAGCGAATTTTGGAGAGTAAAAAACAATTTTTAGCTGACATGGGACACGAAATTCGAACGCCCATGAATGGAATTATTGGAATGATTGATTTGCTGCGTACCACAAAACTAGATGAAGAACAAAATCATTTTTTAAATACGATTGAATCTTCTTCAAATGATTTATTAGTTATTCTGAATAATGTATTAGACTTATCTAAAATTGAAGCTAATAAAATGCTTTTAAAACCTGAAGCATTTGAGTTGAAACCTCTTTTAGAACAACTCTCATTACTCTTTACAAAGGAAATTAAGGCAAAGTCATTACAGTTTTCTATCAAGATTACAGATAAAACTCCTAGCAGAATTATTGCTGATAAAAGTCGTTTGTTACAAATTTTTAGTTATTTACTTTCGAATGCCATTAAATATAATGTTCAGCACGGAAAAATAGCTATTTCAGTAGATACAATAAAGGAAGAAGAAGGCAAACTGCTTTTGCAAGGCGAAGTAAAAGATACAGGAATTGGGATTTCAGAAGAAAATCAAGAGTTTTTATTTGATTCTTTTTCTAAGCTACAACATCATTATCAAAAAACAGTAAGTGGAACAGGACTGGGATTGACAATAGCCAAACAACTCGTAGAAATAATGGGAGGAACAATGCAGGTTTGGTCAAAAGAACAAGAAGGAAGTACATTTCATTTTTCTTTTGAGGCTCTGAAAAGTACAGAAACGGATTTGATAAATAATTCTGAAACTCAAAGTGAAAGCCAAAGCAATAAAATAACTTCTGAGACAAAATCAAAGTGGGAAAATTCATTTATAAATAATCCTCTAATTTTAGTTGTTGATGATAATACAACTAATCTAACGGTAGCTAAAAAAATACTAGAAAAATCTGGTTGTCAGATAATTACGGCAGTAAATGGAAAAGAAGCGATTCAAAAAATAAAAAATAATAATTTCGAACTCGTCTATATGGATATTCAGATGCCTGAAATGGACGGCGTAACAGCTACTCGTTTTATAAAAAGGCTCAAAATATCTGTACCTCCTATTATTGCTTTGACAGCTTTTACAGTTGCAGATGAAAAAGAACGCTTTATTAGTGCAGGAATGGATGATTATCTTCCTAAGCCTGTAAAAGCAGAAACTCTTATTCAAAAAACAAAACAATGGATAGATGTTAAGTTTCACAATTTGAATGATAAAAACTCAAAGGAGAATACAGAAAGCGAGGGGCAAGAATCTGCAAATCAAGCGAGTTTAGCCAGTCAATCTTCACCAGAGTCTTTAAAATATTTACCTATTGTAAATACACAAACAGCTCAACAGCTTCAAAAATGGGGAGGAAGAGAACTTGTCGATGAATCCTATGAGCTTTTCGAAACAGAAACAACAGGACTTTTGATTGAGGCAATTATGGCACATAATCAAAATGATAGACAGACTCTTAAACTTCATGTTCATACCATAAAAGGAAGTGCTGCTACTTTGGGAGTTGATAGAATGGCAACAATAGCCACTGAAATTGATGCGATGTTAAAAGATAATATTGACTCAGATGTAGCCGAACAAATGCAAGCCTTCGAACATTCTTTTGAAGAGTATAGATTGAATTATCGTATTATTTTGAATTTGTGATTTTGTTCAACGAATCTTAACTCTAGTAATACAAAAATATAGGGTACAGTACTAAACTTTATTCTCCTAAGTTTGCAGTTTTAATGAGTTTTTCTTTATCCAAGATAATAATTTCTTTTCCTTTTAATTCTATAATTTTATCTGTATTGAGTTCGGAAAGGTAACGAATAGCACTTTCAGTAGCAGTTCCTACAAGATTTGCAATTTCTTCTCTGCTCAATCGAACATCAATAACTTGAGGTTTTTCCTTATCTTGGTAGCGATTATGTAAAAGTAAAAGTACTTCTGCAAGGCGTTCTCTCACTGATTTTTGCATCCAATTTGTAAGACGTTGTTCCATATCTTGGGTGTCTTTTGCCATTAATTGCATCATTTTACGAGGAAAATTTTTATTATCATCAATGAGTTCTGAAAAAGTAGAACTTGGCACAAAACACACCACAGCATCATCCAATGCCTCAGCAGAAACATTATAAGGCATCTGACTTAGTACAGAATTGTAGCCCAAAACTTCACCATCAGAAGCTATTTTGACAATCTGTTCTTTTCCATCAATTCCTAATTTTGTTAGTTTTACTTTTCCTTCATAAATACAATGTACGCCAATAGCACGAGAACCTTCATAAAATAGATTTTGACCTCGTTTGTAAAAATTACAGCCTTTATTAGCTGACATATTAACTACTTCTGTTTCTGATAAATCACAAAATACAGAAGAAGCACGCTTAGGACAGGTTTCACATTTTGGGAATTCAACTTTTTTCTTTCTCATAGTGATATTACTTTCTCATTTATTGATTGGTTGTATTTTTTATAAAATTAAACAACAATCTAATCAAAATCAAGCTAATGACAATTAACTATACCACTTTGCCAAGAAACAACTCCCATTCCAATAAACCAAATACCCATAAGAATAAAAGCATAGGGATAAATGATTTTTAATTTTTGAAAAATGATGTTTTTTGTATTTATTTTTTGAGAGAAATATTTTGAAAAAAATAAGGAAGTAAGAAGTAAAGGAAGTGTTCCTAATCCAAAACCAGTCATAAAAATTCCACCTTCAAGACTTGTTCCTGCTGCAACTGCTCCCAAAAGTGCAAAATAAACCAAACCACAAGGCAAAAGACCATTTAAAAGTCCTGCAAAAAATAATTTGTAGGGTGTTTTATCAAATAAATAATCTCCCATCAAAGGTGTTATTTTTAAAGAAATCCATTTCAAAACAGAAATTTGATTGGTTATTTTATCCAAATTAAAGCTAAAGACACCAGACAAAATCAGCGTTCCACCCAACAAAAAAGCTGCATAACTTTGCCAGTTGGAAAAAAATAAAGCCTGTCCGACAAAACCAACTCCCATTCCTAAAATGGCATACATTAGAATTCTGCCTAACTGATAGAAAAAAAGTTTTTGAACAAAATTTTTGCCTTGCATAAACGCAAATGTGAGAGGAGCGCACATTCCCACACAATGCAAACTACCTGTAAGACCGAGAAGTAAAGCTGGAAAAAACATGATTGTTTATGTATGACAGACTTCCTAGTCTGTCGGAAAAAATATTTTTACACAGACTGGAAGTCTGTTATACTTTATGAAAATAATTGTTGAAGTGTATCTAAAAATGGTTTTGGATTATCCGAATTTGATGAATTATTGAGTTGTGTTTTGAGATTAACGACAGGAATACGCATTGCTTTTTGTTCAAAATCAGTCAGCATTTGTATCATCAAATCTTTATTTTTGTCATCTAATTCAGAACTGTATTTATTCGAAATGTTATTTTTTAATTCTTCCAATGCCATTTTGAAAGGTTGTAGAACAGAAATATATTCATTTTCAATTTTCCATTGTTCGAAATCTTGTATTCCTTTTTCTAAAATCTCATGAACTAACGGCAAAGATGCCATTCGTTCTTCTCTAACAGCTTTTGTTTGTTCTTTTAGGTCATCAATATTATAAATTTTGACAAAATTAGTGAGTTTGTTTTCAATACTTCTAGGCATCGATAAATCTATAAAACATTGATTAGGACGCATTTTTCGTGCGTCAATATTAGAAATATTGAAAAAATTGGGTTGAGAAACCGAACTAATTATAATATCAGCTTTTTGAACTTCTTGAAAAACATCTTCAAACTCTACAATTTCATAGGCATTTTCGGTGGCAAGCATCGCTGATTTCCCAATAGTTCTATTTGTAATCTTGACATTTTTGATGCCCATTTTTCTCAAATTACGAACCGTATCTGAGCCTATTTTTCCGACTCCAACTACTAATATTTCTAGTTCTTTATTTTGTTTTTGTGATAACTGACGAATCAAATCAGCCGTAGCAAAAGAAACTGATGCAGCTCCACTTCTAAAGACTGTTTGAGTAGTAATTTTCTTACTTGTCTGCAAAACAAAACTTATTAGTTTATGAAAATATTTTCCGATTGTTCCTAGTTCGTCAGCAAGTTGATAGGCTTGTTTTATTTGATGCGTAATTTGCCAATCACCTACAATTTGAGAATCTACACCTACACTAATCTGAAAAAAACGTTTGACTACTTCTTCTGAATTGCTATTTGATTTGAAACCCATTTCTATCAATTTTTCACTAGAAATAGATTTTAATTGAGCAAATTTTTCCTTTATGATAGATAGAGAATCTTCTGTTCCATAACAATAAATTTCGGTACGGTTACAAGTAGAAAGTACAAAAACTTCTTTTATAGATTCTGAACTTTGTAGAGCAAGTAAAAGCGTTTCGGTTTCTCGTTCGGATAAAGAAAAACGCTCTCTAATTGGTACATTTGCCTCTCTGTGAGTAATATAAAAAGTGTGAAATGAGTTTTTCATAATTGTTTTGTATTTTAAGTTGTTGGTGTCGCTATGATAAAACACCGACAACGGCAAAAGTCTGTTATACTTTTTTTAGTTCGAAGCTACCAAAGTCGTTTCTTGAAAGAATTTTTTATCATTTCCTATTTTGTCTTGTTGCGTCCATGATAATTTTACTTTCCAAAGTCCTTGTTCTATTTTTTGAGTAATGATTTGATTTTTTGTTTTTTCTAATTGAATAGGAACAGTAAAATCCAAATCTTTATCAGAAGGACGAAAAAAAGAAATTTCACCCATTATTTTAGAAGTTTCTGAATTATCAGAATTGGGAAATTTTATTTCTACATTTCCATTTTCTAATTGCTTTATGGTTGGTTTTTCTACGAGTGCAGCCACATTGGATTGCTCGTTTATTTGACTTTGAAAATCTACTCCTTTTGTATAATAATTTTCTGTTACCAACTCAATTTTCTGTTGCATTGACATAACAACAAGCGACAACATAAAAATTACAAAAGCAGAGTAGAACAGAAAAATACCTGTTCCCCAATTAAACTTTGACCAAAGTGATGTTAAAGTATTCATAGTTTTTTAGGTTTTAATTAGCAACAAAAGGCGATAAGAATTTAGTATTTACAGTTTCTATTTGTTCTCCATTAGAAAATATTTGTAAATGAATATCTGAACGCTTTGGAGGTAATTTATCTTTTGGAAAATCTATCAAGATTACTTCTTTGACAGTTTGTTCTGGAAGCAAAATGTATTTGTCTGTTCCAATCATCTGAATAGTTCCGTTTTTCTCTTCTAATTTTACATTAATATTTAGTGTATCACTTGTTTTATTGATTAAAAGAAGCGTAAACATATTTCGAATATCTCCTTTTTCAGTGGTTTGATACGTTGTTCCTTGCGCTCTCAAAACAATCGTTTCTACTTGTGTACGAACTGCCAAAAGTCCGACCATTGCAATCATTAGTAACATCAAAACAACCGAATAAGCTGTCATGCGAGTTGTAAACTTAAATTTTTGTTTTTTCTCAATTTCATTTCTTGAAGCATAACGAACAAGCCCAGTAGGCAAATCAAATTTAGTCATAATCGAATCACACGCATCAATACACGCCGTACAATTTATACATTCTAGCTGTGTTCCATTTCGGATGTCAATTCCTGTCGGACATACATCTACGCACAAATGACAATCTACACAATCTCCCCTTGGGTCTGCTGCTCGTTCTATTGGGTCACTTTCTCGTTTTCCTTTTCCTCTTGGTTCGCCACGCACATCATCATACGCCACAACAATCGAATCATTATCTAATAAAACACCTTGCAAACGACCATACGGACAAATTGTAGTGCAAACCTGTTCTCTCAAAAAAGCAAAAACACCATAAAACAAAAATGTAAAGACAATCAAAGCAATAAATAAAGACATGTGAGTAGTAGGTGTATCTTCAAACAAAACCCAAAGCCTATCTACACCAACGATATACGCCAAAAAAGTATGACTTATCAAAAATGAAATTCCTAAGAAAATCAGATGTTTGGCAGTCTTTTTTCCAATTTTTTCGGTGTCCCATTCTTGTTTGTTGAGTTTCTTTTGTGCTGCTGCATCTCCTTCAATGAAATATTCAATTTTACGAAAAACCATTTCCATAAAAATTGTTTGAGGACACACCCAACCACAAAAAACTCTACCAAAAACTACCGTAAAAATCACTACAAAAACCACAAACAATAACATTCCCAAAACAAACAAGTGAAAATCTTGGGGTGTAAAAAGTTGTCCCAAAATCACAAAACGCCTTGAAAGTACATCAAAAAGTAATAATGGATTTCCATTTATTTTGATAAAAGGCGCACCAAATAAAAATACTAACAAAAAAGCAGCTACAATTTTTCGATAAAAATGATACCTCCCACTTGGAGATTTTGGATAAATCCAAGCACGCTTACCAGAAGAATCTATGGTAGAAATACTATCCCTAAATTCGTCTTTATCATAATCGCTAACTTTATACCTCTTCTTTTTGGTTGGTTTTTCTGGTTTCATAGCTTTGGTATTTTATCTTTATTTAGACCCTAAGGGTTTTCAAAACCCTTAGGGTCTTTTTTTGCTGATTTACTCTTTTATCGGCTCATATTTTTCTCCTTGTGGGTCTTTTGCATTTGGAGGATTCGTTCCTTTCAAAGACAAAATAAAACTGGCTACTTCTTGCATTTCTTGAGGAGATAATTGGTCTTTCCAAGAAATCATACCTTTTGCAGGAACGCCATATTTTACAGTTTTGAAAATTGATTTTATATCGCCTCCGTGTAGCCAATATTCGTCTGTCAAGTTAGGACCTGAAAGTCCTTCTGCATTTTCACCATGACAGGTTTTACATTTCTTTACAAAAATGGTTTTTCCTTTTGTTACTCCTGCTACATTGGCTAGAGTTACGTTTTCTTCATTAATAGAATTTGCCATGTCTGCCAAATATTGCGCTTTTAATACATTTCCTTCTGCCATAGCTACTTGATATTCTTGTGTCGAATCGGGAGCAATTCCGTTGGCATAGACATACAAATAAATAATTCCTGCTATGATACATAGATAAAAACCATATTTCCACCAAGGTGGAAGGTCATTATCTAATTCTTCGATGCCATCGTAATCGTGGTGCATCAAAACGGCTCTTTCAGGTTTGGCAGCATTAAATTTCTTCCAAAACCATTCTGAAAAAGATTCTGTATCAGCTTCTACTTCTTCTCCTCTAGCAATTCTATCTTTTTTCAAAACAGAAATACTATGATTATAAATAGAAAGACTGGCAATAAGAACCAAAATCACTACAAAAAAAGTAAGTGCAACGAGTATCAAAACACCTAATTCTAAAGGAGTAAAATCGGTAGATAATTTTGTAGGTTCTGTAATAGATAAAGCAAAACTATTTTGAGAAATAAAAAGAGCAAGTACTAGCAAAAGAATTGCTTTTTTCTTTTCTCTTAGATTTAAAACATTATATAATTTCTGTTTCATTTTTAATTGTATTTTGAGTAAATGAATTAGAATAAGTATTTTCAGTAGCATCTTCTAAGGGCAATTTTTCCCAATGTGCTACATTTGATTTTTTGGCTGAATACACATTGACAATCATTATCACAAAGACAGAAAAGAAAATAATCACTCCTATCATTGGATAAATATCAATGCCTTCGATAGCTCTAGCTACGTCTTTGTACATAGTTTTTATGTTTTTTATTTAGACCCTAAGGGTTTCTGAAAACCCTTAGGGTCTAGTTAATATCTAGTTTATTTTTTAGGCAAATATTGAGGGTCGACCTTTTTCACATCTGTACCTAATCGTTGTAGATAGGCAATGAGGGCAATAATTTCTCGGTCTGCCTTTACTTCAATATTATCTTTAGCTAAATTTTCTTGAATGCCTTTTGCTTGTTTTGCCATATCTTCATGTACTTGTTTCTCAAATCCTTTTGGATAAGGAACTCCCAAACTTTGCATTGCTTCAATTTTTCGTTCTGTCAAAGAAGTATTTAATTGATTTTCGATAAGCCAATAATAAGGAGGCATAATCGAACCAGGAGAAGTAGATTGTGGGTCGTACATGTGATTGAAGTGCCACGAATCAGGCATTTTTCCACCTTCACGTTGCAAATCGGGACCTGTTCGTTTCGAACCCCATAAGAACGGACGGTCATAGACAAACTCTCCTGCTTTAGAATAATCTCCGTAGCGTTCGGTTTCATCTCTAAAAGGTCGTATCATTTGAGAGTGACAAACGGCACAGTTCTCACGGATATACAAATCACGTCCTTCTAATTCTAAAGGCGTATAAGGTTTGACGGCTGCAATAGTAGGAACATTTGAGCGAATCAAGAATGTAGGCACAAATTCGATAACTCCCCCAATAAGAATAGCGATTGTACTCCAAAATAAAAGTTGTAATGGACGTTTTTCAATCCAAGAGTGCCAGTGTCCACCTTTTTCTTTTTTCTGAACTTTGATAGCTGGTGCAGATGCTTTTTCTTCTGGTACAAATCTTCCTTGTTGGATAGTTTTGAAGATATTATAAACCATAATTAATGCACCAATGATATATAAAGTACCACCAAATGCACGCATATAATACATTGGCAAAATCTGTGTAACTGTTTCTAAAAATTCATATTTCAAGAAGCCAGCAGGAGTAAATTCTTTCCACATTAAACTTTGTGTCCAACCTGCCCAGTAAATCGGAATTACATAGAATAAAATTCCTAAAGTACCTATCCAAAAATGAACATTCGCCAATTTGGTAGAGAATAATTTTGTACTGAAAAGACGAGGCATAAGCCAGTAAAGCATTCCAAAAGTCAAGAATCCATTCCAACCTAATGCGCCTACATGTACGTGAGCGATTGTCCAGTCTGTATAATGACTAATTGCATTTACATTTTTGAAAGAAAGCATTGGACCTTCAAACGTAGCCATACCATAAGATGTCAAGGCAACAACCATGAACTTCAATACAGGATTTTCACGAACTTTATCCCAAGCACCACGCAAAGTAAGAAGTCCGTTGAGCATTCCACCCCAAGATGGAGCAATTAGCATCAATGAAAAAACAGTTCCTAGCCATTGCGCCCAATCTGGTAAAGCTGTATAAAGCAAGTGGTGAGGACCAGCCCAGATATAAATAAAAATCAATGCCCAATAGTGAATAATTGAAAGACGATACGAATAAACAGGACGATTAGCAGCCTTTGGAACAAAATAATACATCAGTCCCAAATAAGGAGTTGTCAAGAAAAATGCAACAGCATTATGACCATACCACCATTGAACAAGTGCATCCTGCACGCCTGCATACAATGAATAACTTTTCATAAAAGAAACAGGAAGAGCCATTGAGTTTACAATGTGTAAGACAGCAACAGTAACAAAAGTCGCAATATAAAACCAAATCGCTACGTACAAATGTTGTTCTCTGCGCTTGATGATTGTTCCCATCATATTAATACCAAAAATAACCCAAACTACTGCAATCGCAATATCTAAAGGCCATTCTAATTCTGCATATTCTTTAGTGGTTGTATATCCCATAAACAAAGTAATAGCAGCAAAAACGATGATAAGTTGCCACGCCCAAAAATGCACTTTACTAAGCACATCACTAAACATACGAGCCTTACACAGACGTTGAAGTGAATAATAAACACCCGTAAAAATTCCATTTCCTACAAAAGCAAAAATAACAGCGTTGGTATGAACAGAGCGAACACGCCCAAAGGTAAAATATTCAGTAAAATTAAACATTGGATGTGCCATTTGAAGTGCAGCCAGTAAGCCGACTAGCATTCCGACAAGTCCCCAAAAGGTCGTTGCATAAGCGAAATTTCTTACGATAGTATTATCATAAGAAAAATGCTCTAGTTGTAAGCCTTCCCATTTTCCTTTTTTTTGAGGAGGGCTTTCGGGTGTAATTGGATTGGAGGTTTGATTTTCCATAGATTATTTATATGAATTGATGTATAGAATTTTAGATTTTGTTCTTGATTGAATTTCTATTTTTATCTATCAGACAGGGTTAAAACCCTGTACAATTGATATATTTTTTTCAAAGATTCTATTTTTGAATTTCTTTTGAATCTGTCTCTTGGGCAATTTCATTGTCATCAAATAAAATTCGCATACTTGGTGTATAAGTATCGTCGTATTGATTGTCATTGACTGACCAAAAAAAGGCAGCCAAAAAACCAAGAGCGACAATTAAACTACATACAACTAGGACAATTAAAACCTGCATATTTTTTATTTTTTGAGAATAGAAACTGATAAATGCTTTCGTTCTGATTTTCTATACTACAAATTTAGGCTGCTTTACCTCCAATAAATAGGAGAGTGTTCAGTAGTAAATATGACTTTTGACAGGTTTTTGTATTTGATAAAAAGCATAAAAAAACACCTTCCTTGTTTCCTTAAAAGGTGTTTGTAAAATAGTAAGTGAGTGTGCGTGGAAGTAGATTTTATTTTCCTCTGAACATTGTACGGCTATTGCTATAAATTGTGAAAGCAGCCATAACCAACAATACACCTATAAAAACAGTTATTGCTCCAAGTGAAAGAAGTCCGATTTCTTGTAAGGTAATAGTTGCCTTACCACTTGCAGATTGAGCAAAAGTGGAGTTAGAAAATAGCATTGTTAGCATAAAGAAAAAGACACCAACAATTTTGCTTATTTTTTTAGTTACTTGGCTAGAAGATTTTGCGAATAAAGAAACGATTGTATTTTTCATCTTGTATATAATTTTGAGTGTAATTTTGAATTGAATAATTGAAACTCATAAGAGTAGACAGGGCATGTTCATAAAAACTTTGTCAGTAGTTTTTGGTAATCCAAAATAACTCTGACAATAGTTTAGGTACAGACGAGCTTATTTTTCCAACTATTGACAGTCTTCTGAAAGGACTGTCAAAGTTAAAAAAATGCTATAACTTATTTGATTAAACATATTCACAAGCTCAATTATTTTTTATGAACATGCCCTGTAAGAGTAGATTAATTTTGAAAACTCTTTTTTGATTTTCTATACTACAAATTTACGGCACTCAAACGCCTAAAAACAGAATGCTTTTCAGTAGGAAAGATGATTTTTGGCAGGTTTTGAATCAGACAAAATACAGAAAAACATGGTTTATAAGCTCTATTTTATGGGAAATAGCCATTTTTTTGTATCTTTTACATTAAAAAATCATGTTGTAGAAAGCTCTTCTAAGTTCGATTTGATTTGGTAATTTCAATGTCATAAATTTGCTCTAGCTACAAAGAAGGCAAAGTTTGATTCAAACTGTAGAAGTGTTTTTGACCCTGTAGTCTAGTTTAGATCGATAATAATTAGTTTGTCTAATTTACAAATTAGATGTAGATATGCACTACAAAGTTATGTAAGTGTAGCCCTTACTTGTTTTTTCTACTCACTTAGAACCTTCAAATATATCTTATTTTTATATTTTTACTTTTAATCCTAAAGTACTAAAGTATAATCAATTCATAGTTTATATTACAATTAAACTTAATTTTCATCGTTTAATAAAAAAGTGTTTATTATCAACTACCTGTGATACATGAAAGAAAAAAGTTACTTCCGTTTTATTACTTTAGGGTGCTTTGTATTATTTTTATTGACTGCAAGTTTTGAGGTTTTTGGGCAGTGTGGTGGAGATTGTACAACCTCTGTTACTGGTTCTGTAACTTGGCCTCCTACTCCAACAGCAGGTGTGGTGTGTGTAGATGATGCACTAACAATAACACTGACTGCTGACGTTACGATTGATGGATTCAGGATATGTCAAGGAACAGGAGGATCTCCACATAATGTAACAATAAATGGCGATTTTTCTCTAACAATAAATGGTGATTTAGAAGTCAATAACAATAGCACATTAACAATCAATGATGCTTCTCTTGTTGTGAATGGAGATTTGGACATTAGTAATAACGGAGGTAACATCGATATAAATGGCGATGGAGACCTTCTTGTAGAGGGTTGCTTTTCAGGTAGTGGTGGTGCTGGTCAAGTTACAGGTGACTTAACATGGTGTGTTGTTTGTCCTGGAGATCCAAGTGATGCAGGGGCAGGTAGTCCTACAGATTGTGAAACATTGAGAAATCCAATTCTATGTAATGGTTATCGTATTCCTGGTGAACCAGCCTGTACTACTTGTACTTCTACTATTAACTCATCTACTGGTGGGCTTAATATCAATGCAGGAGATGTAGTCTGTGTGCAAGGAGGAACTGTCGGTAGTCCAGTATCACTCACTAACATCAATCTTAATGGAGGAGAACTTCAAATTTGTAGTGGTTTTGTACAAGGAAATTTAAACTTTGGTTCAGGAACATTAAATGTACTTACAGGAAGTAGTTTTGATATTACGAACAGCTTTGATATGAATGGGAATGCTGAGATAAACGTTTATGGTACTTTAGATATGTCAGGAAGTTATAATATGCAAAATGGAAATAATACCATAAATACTTCTACAGGTTCTGTATTATCTATTAATTCACTATCAATGAATGGTACAGCTGCTAACCCAGGGCATACACTAAATGTACTAGGTCAGGTTGATATTACAACTCTGACTGTTAATTCAGGTAATAATTCTGTTAGTGTGGAAAGTAATGGAAATCTTAATGTAGGCATTTTGGCAGCTAATAATGAAGATAATAGCTTTTGTACTAATACCTGTGGTGGTTTTACTATAAATAATTCTGCACAAATTAATAATCCTATATCTGACGATAGTGAATTATTATTCTGTTATCAAGGTGGAAGTTTTATCTCAGGAAGTAGTGGACAGCCACTTGGTGGTGGGGATGGTTCTTATGCTGGTTCAGCTACCGAAGGATGTCCTGCAAACTGCAATAATTTACTCCCAGTTTTTCTTACATTCTTTAATATAGAATCAAAAGAGAGTGATGTTGTACTTCGATGGGAAACAAGCTCTGAATATAATAACTCTCACTTCTTCATAGAACGCTCTTCCAAAGGAGATGATTTTCAGATTATTGGAAGTGTAGCAGGGCAAGGAACAACTAACAAAGCACAAAACTACGAATGGACAGATCCAGCTCCCTTAGATGGAGGCACTTATTATCGACTGAGGCAAGTGGATTCTGATGGTAATTACAGTATCTCAATGGTAAGATACAAAAAACACTATTACAGTCAAGAAGAAGTAGAATTATACGTCTATCCAAACCCAGTACAAGATCATTTGACAATCGTACTTAACACAAAACTTCAGCAAGTTAAATTTGAGTTGGTTGACTTGTTTGGAAATGTCATTACCACTAAAAATGTAACTGAATTTTCGGGAGGTAGTGTTGTTTGGGATGGGTTAGGAGATTTAAAAGGGTTTTATGTACTACGAGTGTATCATCAAGAGTTTGTACAGCAGCGCAAGATACTATTCCGTTAGATTTTTGACTATGAAGCTATTTGTATTTTTTGCTTTTATTTAGTGTTTTATGTGAAGGCATTTCATACTCATTGTATAGTTTTGTTTCTGTTTATATAGCAAATCTTCTGTCACTCCAATAGTAGAAAGCTAATATTTTTCAAGCTCTAATAAGAATGCTTTTCAGTAGAAAAGGTAATTTTGAAGAGGTTTTATGGTAATGTTGTTTCGCCCAACAACATTACCATAAAACCTAGAAAACAAAACTGATGAGCAGCGTTTCGAATTTATCATCAATTTTTTAGAAAATTATTTCTAAATAAAAAAAACTGTTTCAAATATAAAAATTTGAAACAGTTTTTAGAAAAAGTAATTCACTAATAATCACCTTAAACTAACTTTTTGTACTTCAGACGTTTAGGGATTTCATCTCCTAATCTTTTCTGACGGTCTTCCATATATTCGCTAAAGTTTCCTTCATAAAAACGAACTTGTGAATCTCCTTCAAATGCTAAAATATGTGTTGCTACTCTATCCAAAAACCATCTATCGTGAGAAATAACAACAGCACAACCTGCAAAATTATCCAAACCTTCCTCTAAAGCACGCAGAGTTTTTACGTCCAAATCATTGGTAGGTTCATCTAGTAGAAGTAAGTTTGCTCCTTCTTTCAATGTCAAGGCTAAATGCACTCGGTTACGCTCTCCACCCGAAAGCTCTTTTAGTTTTTTCTGTTGGTCTGAACCTCCAAAATTAAAACGACTTACATAAGCACGAGAATTTGTTTCTTTTCCTCCGAGCATCATCAGTTCACTTCCTCCTGTGATAGTTTCGAAGATAGATTTTTCATTGTCTATGTGTATGTGTTCTTGGTCTGCATAACCTACTTGTACGGTTTCGCCTACTTTAAATGTTCCACCATCAGGATTTTCAGTTCCCATAATCATTTTGAAAAGAGTTGTTTTTCCTGCTCCATTTGGTCCTATTACTCCAACTATGCCACCTTTAGGCAATGAGAAGTTAAGATTTTCGAATAATAATTTATCTCCAAATGCCTTTGAAACTTCATTTGCTTCAATAACCACATCTCCCAAACGCTCACTTGCAGGAATAAAAATTTCTAGTTTTTCTTCTTTTTGAGATTGGTCTTCACTCATCATCTTGTCATACGAAGACATACGAGCTTTCGATTTTGCTTGTTTGCCTTTTGAGTTCATTCTTGACCATTCCAACTCTTTTTGTAATGCCTTTTGATAACGAGAAGCAGTTTTTTCGTTTTCAGACATTTTTTTCTGCTTTTGGTCTAACCAATCTGAATAATTTGCTTTCCACGGAATACCTTTTCCATTATCCAATTCCAAAATCCATTCAGTTACATTATCCAAGAAATAACGGTCGTGAGTAACAATAATTACTGTTCCTTTATATTCTCTCAAATGATGCTCTAACCAGTGTACCGACTCTGCGTCCAAGTGGTTGGTAGGCTCATCCAAAAGCAAAACATCAGGTTCTTTCAAGAGCAAACGACAAAGGGCAACACGTCTTTTTTCTCCACCCGAAAGATTACCAATAATGGCATCTTCTGGAGGTGTGCGAAGTGCGTCCATTGCTTTTTCTAATTTTGTATCCAAACTCCAAGCATCCAAAGCATCTAATTTTTCTTGAACTTTTGCTTGTTTTTCGATGAGTTTGTCCATTTTATCTGGGTCGTCCAAAATTTCTGGGTCACCAAATTTTAGATTGATTTCTTCAAATTCTTTGAGTAAATCAACCGTTTCTTGTGCGCCTTCTTGTACAATATCTTTTACTGTTTTGGTTGGGTCAAGTTTTGGTTCTTGCTCTAAATAACCCACAGAATAACCAGGAGAAAAAACAACTTCTCCTTGATATTCTGTTTCCAAACCTGCAATAATTTTGAGAATGGTAGATTTACCTGCACCATTCAGACCAATGACACCGATTTTAGCACCATAAAAAAATGAAAGATAAATATCTTTTAATACTTGTTTTTGAGGAGGATATGTTTTGCTCACACCTGCCATCGAAAATATAACTTTATTATCAACTGTACTCATAAAATGGTTTATATATTTTTATAAAACTGTAATTTCTGACTTTAACACTAAATTAGTCAAAAATGTGTGATTTGAAAGAATAAAATTTATGTAAACCTATTTTGTAACTGATTTTTAGTTAAGGGTTGGTAGAATTAATAGAATTTGAAAATACAGATAAACTCAAAATACTATTTTTTTATTTTGTAACATTTCGAAAATGCACTTCATATACTCAATTAATTTTGTTTCTTAACTGTACTGACAGTATTGAAAAAATTGAAAACTAATTTCGCTTTAGTGATAAAGAGTTGAAGTATTTTCTAGTTATTAATTTTATTGTTTTTCAATCTCCTTTAACCATTCAAACATTCCTTCAAAAGCCTTTTCCCTAACTATTTTTGGAGATAAAAATATATCGTGCATAGCATTTTCTATTTCCAGAGAAGTAACTTTTAAGCCTAATTTTGTTCCTCGTTTTTTTATATCTTTTACATCTAAAACAATATCATTCCTCATAGCCTCTTCCGAAAATCTAAAAAGTTTGGTAGAAGACGAAGAGTGCATAACCAAAATAGGAATTTGAAGATTAGAATAATTGCGTAATTTCTCATGTCCATCATACACAGCCAAAACCCATTTAAAATAGGTAGGAAAACCTTCTGTGTATTTCCATTTTAAATTAAAATCCCACTCTCCTTTAAAGTCTTTATGGATACTCTGAACATAGACAGGCGAAAGTGTGTTTTTGATATACGCAAAATCAGAAAAAAGCGTAAAGACATTACAAGCAGCCAAAGTAATATGCTTTCTAAACTCACTATCATAGAAATCTAAAAAAGGAGAATTCAAGATAAGACCACTTATTTTGCTTTTTTGTTCTCCAAAATTGGCATAATTAGAAGCTGTAAGTCCACCTGTTGAGTGTCCTAAGAGATAAATATCAGATTGATTTTTTTCATAAATCTGATTAATAGCCATTGTTATTTCCTCAAAATATTCAGTAATGGATTTGCAATAATTTTCTTTTTGATGAGGAAGCCACGAACGCCCATATTTTCGAAGGTCAAGTGCATAAAAATCAAAATCATTTTCGATGAATTTTTTAGCTACATGAGGATGAAAAAAATAATCAATATAGCCGTGGATATAAATTATACTTTTTCGATTTCCTGTATTTGCATTGCACGAAATAAGTGTCGCAATTACTTTTCCTTCGTAATCGTCTTTTAGATGTAGAGTTTGGCTGGTAAAATCTTTTTCTAAATTCATTTCTATTAGATGTTTTTGATAATTTGTAGGGAAAAGGCAGGCCTTTTCCAAAAATGGTTATTCATTTATCTCATACAATTTCCTAACTAAACAGGCAAAGATGTGTCTTCTCCCTACAAAATACCCCAATGTGGTGTGATTAACCTATCAAAAAAGACTTATTTATTTTCGATTAGACTTCAAAATATCTGCTACATCGACAAATGTTTCTCCACCACCCGAAATAACAGGCAGTTTTCCATCCCATTTTTCGATAGCCTTCAATCTTAAAAGCTCATCATCTAAAGATAATTGAAGTAATTTTTGTGCGTCAGATTGTGCTTGCGCTCTTACTCTTTCTTGTTCACCTTCTGTTTTGATACGATCTAAATCGTTTAAAGCAGTTAAGGCTTTTTGTTCTGCAATTTGTTTTAACTCAATAGCTGAATTAAACTCTGGCGAAAAATTAAAATCTATGATAGAAAAATCAGTAACAATGATATTATTTTGAGCCAATCGTTTTTTGATATACTCATAAACATCTTCTTTTACGGCAGGTCTTTTTGTAATCAATTCTTCAGCCGTATAACGAGCAGCAGCCGATTTAATAGATTCTTGAACGACAGGTTCGATAATAGTTCGTTTGTAATCTAGTCCCAAATCTCTATAAATAACATTTGCTTTTTCCTTAGATAAAAAGAAATTGAGAGCCACTTTCGAAGTAACAGGTTGCAAATCTTTCGAAGAGGCAGAAGCAGAGGCTTCCATTTTCTGAACACGAACATCAAGTTGAATGACCGTAGAAACAAAAGGATTAACAGCGTGCATGCCTTCTGGAAGCAAAATGTCTTGAACTGCTCCAAAATTAGCCACAACGCCCACTTGTCCAGATTCGACAACGACAAAGGTTCTGAACAAAAATACTAGAGCTATTATAATAACTGCAAAAGTTCCGATTCCAAAAAATACTGTTTTTGGAGATATTGAAGGTTTATTTCTTGAATTAGCCATAAATAGTTGATTTTTTATTGATTAATGAGAGGTAATTTTAATTGATTGTTTAGGCAATATAACGGAAAATAAGTGATTTGGGTTAAATACAAGTAATTTTTGTTTTATTTCAACTTATTTGCTCTTTACATAATTTATCTAGCTAAACTAACGTTTTAAATAGGTCAATGAATAAATTATTGATTACTTAATTTTGAAATTTGCGCTAATCTATTTTAATGCGTATTTTTAAGTTAAAATCCTATCACTACAAACTAAGCTAATACTCCCCTTTTGAAGTTTCTTTTTACCATAAAATCCAAATTGTTACTCTCCTTTTTGGTGTTTCTTTTCGCAACTACCACACTTGCAGCAATGCTTTTTTGGTATGATGCACAGATGCACCGAATAGAAAAACTGACGGCAACACTTTCTCAAATTGATTTGGATATTCGCCAAACCGATAAGTTAGAACGTGATTTTTTTAGCTCAGAAGCCCTCAATTTAGATTTTTATGAAACAGGAGATAGTTATTATGTCTTACAACATAGAGATTTGACTTCAAAACTACGTAAAGACCTTTTAGACCTACGAACACATCCACTTATTCCTTCTACAAATTTGCGTCATCGTATCGATACACTTCGTCGTTCGGTTATCAAATATGAAGTTACATTTGATGATTTGGTTACCAAAATTTATCAAAGAGGATTTAAAAATCAAGGCTATGAAGGTAAAATGAGTGAACATTTGGATTCACTTCTCAAAACACCTTTAGACAAACTTTTACTCTATAAAATTCGACAAGCCGAGCAGCGTTTTCTTTTATACAAAGAAGAATCTCAAATCGAACAAGTAAATGCACTTTTGATAGAGCTTCAAAGTCATATTGAGAGTTTTACCCAAAAAAAATATCAAAATATAGCTATCAGAACCGAAAAACGCACAGAGTGGAAAGAACTCGCCAATAAATATGAAACCTTATGGCGAAGATTAGCAGGAACTGAACGTAAAATTGGTTATAGAAGTAAATTAGGCTTAAAAGGAAAACTCAATCAATTATCCAATCAAATAGAAATAGCGATTGAAGAGATAAATAGAGAAGTACATAAAGAAAGTGAAAATTTTAGAACACAAAGTCGCCAAAGGCTCATTTGGGTAGTAACAGCAAGTATTCTTTTAAATCTAATTTTGGGATTATGGATGATACGAAAACTAGGAACACCTATAAAACGAATCTCAGAAACAATTCATAATGTAATTGAAAGTGATTTTTCGGTAGAATGGAAACCAATTCCGATACAACACAAAGACGAAATAGGAAGACTTTCAAAAGATGTAAACTTACTTGTTAGTCGGATTTTGGAACGAACAGCAGAAGTATTTCAACAAAATGAAGAATTACAAGCTCAAAAAGCTGAATTAGAACAACAAACCGAAGAAATACTCGCTCAACGTGATTTGGTAGAATCTCAAAATCAATCTATTTATGCACAAAATGAATACTTAGAAGAGCAACAAGAAAAAATTCAACTTCAACATAAAAATATTACGGCAAGTATTAATTATGCAAAACGCATTCAGAAGGCAATGCTTCCTAGTCAAAACCTTTTAGAAGAAATTTTACCAAAATCATTTGTTTATTTCAATCCTAGAGATATTGTAAGTGGTGATTTTTATTTCTTTGCAGAAAAAGATGATAAAATTGTAATTGCTGCTGTTGATTGTACTGGACACGGTGTTCCAGGGGCATTTATGTCTGTCATTGGAAATGATTTGCTCACTCAAATTGTTGTTTGGAGAGGAATTACAGAGAGTAATTTGATTTTGAATGAACTTCATAATGGAATTGTACAAACACTCAAACAAGAAGAAACAGAAAACCGTGATGGAATGGATATTTCCTTGTGTGTATTGAACACAACAACAAACGAAATAGAATATTCAGGTGCAAAAAACTCATTACTTTTTATTACTCCAGATGGAAAAGTAAATCAAATTAAAGGTGACCGTCATCATGTGGGAGGTGTTGCAAGACAAATAGAAAGAGATTTTACAGCACATACAATAAAACCTCAAAAAGGAACTCGTTTTTATTTACTTACAGATGGTTATTTAGACCAATTTGGAGGAAAACACAGTAAAAAATACTCTTCAAAACGTTTTCAGTTATTTATAGAGAAACTAAAAGTCTTTCATATTTTTGAACTTCAACACGAAGTAGAACGCAATTTTATTGAATGGAAAGGAAGTGAAAAACAAATAGATGATGTACTTGTGATTGGTTTTGAAGTGTAATTATAAAAAACGAATTGCATAAATAGCCAAAACTACATTTATTATAATTAATAAAATAGAATAAAAAAGTGTCAGATTAGAAAATTTATAACTTGTATTTTCTTTTACTTCAGACACTGCCATTTTTGGTGTCTCCACGAATGACTTCAAAAACAAATAATAAGGAATTTTGAGATAATAAAAGAAGCCGATTAGAGTAGCTATTCCAATTCCGATAAGAGAAAAAAGGTAGATAGAATTTTCTGAATGTATTAAACTTTGAGTTTGATAATTTTGAAAAACCACAAAAAGCACAATCATTTTTACCAAAAAACCACCCAAAGGAGGAAAACCAGCCAAAGAAAGAGAAGCAATAGAAATGACTATTTTTGGTAGAAAAGGAAGATTTTTTAAGTTTCTAATTGATAAATCAATATTATTACCTTCTAATTCTGCACAAAACTTCCATACAATCACATTTGATAAAACATAAAAAATCCAAAAAATAAGAATTCCATTCGTAGAAATAACAGGATATTTGAAATTATAAACTAAAAGAAGAATCAAAAATCCCATTTGAGAAACTCCTGAATAAGCAAAAAATCGTTTGAAATTTGTTTGTTGAATAGCCAAAAAGCCTCCAAAAATAGCTGACAAAACTCCCAAAACAGATAGACTAGAAAAAATAATTTCTTGAAGATTTGAAGGAATACTTATTAAATAATTCAGAATAAAAAATAAAACTCCACTTACAGCAATTTTTGGAATAGTAGCCAAGAAAAAAATAGTTCCAGAAGAAGCATTCTTATAGATTTCACTTATCCAAAAATGAAGAGGAACGGCAGCCAGCTTGAATAAAAAACCAATTCCTATTAAAAGAAAACCAATCAGAAAAGTAATTTGATTTGATTCTGTTGAAGAAACATGAAGAAAAATATCAGAAATATTAAAACTAGCATGAAAAATAATAGGAATAGAAAAAGAGCCATTCAAACTATACCACCAAGAAAAACCGTAAAGTAAAGAAGCAGAACTAACAGCACCAAAAACAAGATAATTGAAGGAAGAAGCAATCAGTTTTCCTTTTTTAAAATTAGATTTATCATTAATTAAATTCTTATCATAAAAAGCAACCAACAAATAACCACAAATAGAAAGCATTTCTAAACTCACATAAATTCCAAAAAAATTAGCTGAAATAAGTAAAAATTGTGTACTCAAAACTCCTCCCAAAAGAATAACAAACCATTCTGAAATAGTATTTTGATTTGATTTGTTATAAGAATATTGAATCCAAATACTAAAAAGTGCTGAAACTGAAGTCAGGATTTTGAGATAATGAGTGAATCTATTTTGATACAATAAATCGTTCCAAAAAAAAGTAGTTGTATTGGTCAGTTGTTTTATTTCATCTAAGGAAAAAATAAGCAAACCAATATTTCCTAAAAGAACCAAAATACAAATAAAAGGAACAAAAAAAGAAGATGTTTTTTTAGGTAAAAGAAGACCACAAAAAGCAGCCAACCAAGCCACTACTAAAAGTAATTCTGATTTGAGGAAATTTATGTCTTGCCAAGAAAAAAAATAGAAAGTTTGTTCGTTCATTTGGCAAAGGTAGAACAAAAACAATAAAAAATTACCCTCTATCTAAAATATCATCGTCATAAAAGACCTCTTTTTTTCCTTTGATTTTTGCATCACCAAAGGCAAGCATTGGAAGAAAAATAAATGGCAAAAGAACCATTCCAACACCAAACCAAGCATTTTTATCAAATTTTTTGGCAAGTTCTATATATATATAAAAGTATAAAATATAGTTTAGGAGAGGGAAAAACAAACCAAATATCCAACCTTTAGGCTTTTCAGTAATGTCTAGTAAAATGACAAAATTAAGAATAGGAATAAGCCCAGTCCAAGGTGTTTTGTCTGCTTTTTTGAAGATTACCCACAAACAAACACCACGAACAACATAAAATAAAAAAACTATCCCAAGAGGAAGGATAAAATCTATAAGCAAATCGATAGGAATATCTCCACCAAACGAAGAAGCAATTAAATTAAACATAAAAGGAGATTTGTGATAATGAAAACAAATTATTTTTTTTGATAAATATTTATTTATACTTTTTTTCTTATCAAATATCGAATTAAGTAGTTGGATCGTACAATTTTACAGTCACAATTCCCATTGCCAACGTCTGTTTTTCTTTGGAAAACGACGATTGTCAAGGGAAAAGCTCATTTTTGAAAAATTGTACTATAAATTCAAATTAACAAATTTGTATTAGCTAACTACTTAAAAAGAAAATAAGAGTTGCTATGATAAAAAACATAGAAGAAGTTAAATACTCTAATGTTACGTGGGGTTTATTCTAATAGTTTTATTGTGTAATTTTAGTTCAATATTAGATAACTAGAAACTAAAGTTAAAATTACGTAAGGGTTAAGGTGCATAACTCCTATATATTATACTATGTCTGATTGAGCTTTCTTATCAAAAAATTTACTATACTCCTTTCTCATATTCCAATCTTTCAAACGTAATACAGGTTTTTCTATCAACTTCCAACTCAAGAAAGCAAAAGGAAGAGTAATAACTAATGATACTACACTAAAGACTAAAGGGTGCATATTAGTTGTCCAACCTTTTACTATAAAAATTTGCTGAATAACAAAAGAATAAATATAAATCCCATAAGAATAATCTCCATACCTTCTCTCCCAATCTGTAAAAGGTAGTTTTACTGCCAACCAAAGTAAAATATAGGCATAAGTAAAAGGAAATATATAATAATTAAATTTAAAATAAACACTAATAGCTGTTATTAAAATTGCTATCACAATTCCTATTGTATTAATTTTTATTTTATCACGCAGTAGATAAAAACAAGCACCTATAAAAAAATAAACAGGCAAAAGGACGGTTCCGTTACTTGTATATAGTTTGTATAAAATTCTACTTTTTAAAGGATCTAAAAAATGATGTAGTGTATATAAAACAAAAATTACAAAAAATATCCAGTGTCTTTTAGGATTTTTGAATAAGAAAAAACCTATAATTCCAGTTAAAATATATAATCGAAACTCATGAATAAGAGTCCATAGTGAGCCATTCAAACTATTTGCAGCTAATATACCTTTTTCTGTATTATTTGCCATCATATTATTAATATCTAACTGATAAATAGACAACAGAATATTTTTATATAAATAACCAAAAGGAGAATTTTCTGGACTTCCAAACCAATACCCTTCTAGTGTTGAGTTTAGGGTATAATAAATAATAGGAGCAAATAAAAAAACTGTAAGTAAAAGACAAACCCAAAAAGCTGGAAAAATACGTAGCACTCTACGCCAAAAAAAACCAGTAAGTGATTTAGAATGAATAAAACTAGCAGTTATGAGATAACCACTAATTATAAAAAAACCATAAACTCCCAAATTTCCAAAGCTAAGTCCCTCTACTATTTTACCAACAGGTTCTTTTCCTAAAGGACGAAGAACATAAGCATGTTGTATTACTACAAATGTTGCTAAAAGAACTCTTAGAAAACCAATACTATTTTTATCACGATGTAAACTGTCCTTTAAAGTCATTTTGTATTAAAATTTACAAGTTTAATTTTTGATTAAGATAGAGTTTTATACTATATCTGATTGAGCTTTCTTATCAAAAAAATTACTATACTCTTTTCTCATATTCCAATCCTTTAAACGTAATACAGGTTTTTCTATCAATTTCCAACTTAAGAAAGCAAAAGGCAGTGTGGCAAGTAATGAAATGAGACTAAAAACTAAAGGGTGCATATTAATGATCCAGCCTTTTAATATAAAAATTTGCTGAATAACAAAAGAATAAATATAAATCCCATAAGAATAATCTCCATATTTTCTCTCCCAGTCTTTAAAAGGTAATTTTACAGCCAACCAAAGTAAAATATAGGCATAAGTAAAAGGAAATATATAATAATTAAATTTAAAATAAACACTAATAACTGTTATTAAAATTGCTATTACGATTCCGAGTGTATTTATTCTTATTTTATCACGAAGTAGATAAAAACAAGAGCCTATAAAAAAATAAACAGGTAAAAGTACAGTTGCGTTATTTGTATATAATTTATATAAAATCCTACTTTTTAAAGGGTCTAAAAAATGGTGTAGTGTATATAAAACAAAAATTACAAAAAATATCCAGTGTCTTTTAGGATTTTTGAGTAAGAAAAAACCTATAACCCCAGTTAAAATATATAACCTAAATTCATGAATAAGAGTCCAAAGAGAAACATTTAAACATGTTGCAGCCAAGATACCATTTTCTGCATTGTTTGTCATCATATTATTAATATCTAGCTGATAAATAGATAACAACATGTTTTTGTATAAGTAACCAAAAGGAGAGTTTTCTGGACTTCCAAACCAATACCCTTCTAGTGTTGAGTTTAGGGTATAATAAATAATAGGAGCAAATAAGAAAACTGTAAGCAAAAGACAAACCCAAAAAGCTGGAAAAATACGTAGCACTCTACGCCAAAAAAAACCAGTAAGTGATTTAGAATGAATAAAACTAGCAGTTATGAGATAACCACTAATTACAAAAAAACCATAAACTCCTAAGTTTCCAAAGCTAAGCCCTTTTATTATTTTACCCATAGGCTCTTCTGCTAAAGGAGAAAAAACATAAGCATGTTCTATTACTACAAATGTTGCTAAAAGAATTCTTAGAAAACCAATACTATTTTTATCACGATATAAACTATCTTTTAAAGTCATTTTACACTAAATTAAGTTTTTTCAAATTAGGAATCAAAGGTAAAATATTTCTTTAAAAGAAACTAAAAAAAACTGGTTCTTTATGATTTTAGTTGCAAATGTTTAAATTAGCATTTATTTTCTCTTTATTACAAATATCATTTTTATGGATAGTGTAATTGTTTTTGATGAATTATTACATATTGTCGCTCCTTTTCATATTCGTCAAATTGATAAAGATGAATTAGCCAAAAAGGTTCATGTTTATGTTGAAGTTTGTTCTACTTACCGTCCTTCTGCTTTTGAAGACTGGCGTATTCATAGCTATAAAGATAGAGAGTGGGAGCATTTAAATATTTTTGAATATCGCTGTTTTATTCATTGTAAACTACCTATTTATCAAAACAAAATTACTAAAGAAACTTCTCAACTTAAAGTAGATTTTTCTAGAGAGTTTTCTCGTTTTACTCTACTTTATGAGCAAAAAGTAATGGATTTACTAAAAATATATCATTGTTTTCAAAAAGTAGCTAAACAACTAGGTATTTATACACAGCGAGTGGAACACATTTATCACTATTATACGCAAGACTTAAATGAAAATCCACCTCTAGGAGCAGTTAGAAAAATAGGAGCAGATGAAACTTCTACTAAAAAAGGACATGATTATATCACTTCTTTTATAGATATGGAAACTTCAAAAATAATTGCAATAGAAGATGGGAAATCAGGGGCTACTTTTGAGCAATTAGCTCTACACCATCCTAATCCTAATACAGTAAAGGAGATTTCTATTGATATGTCTCCTGCTTTCATTAGTGCAGCCAATGAATATTTTCCAAATGCAGCTCTTACTTTTGATAAATGGCATGTAATTAAGTTATTATACAAACACTTAGAAAAGTTAAAGAAAACACCAATTTATGATAGTCTAGTACTTAGTATGGAAAAACTTGAAAGTTTTTACGAGAACAAATCAATAGAAGAAGCCAAAGCACAATTACTGTTTATGGCTGATTTTGCAGAAGAAATAAAACCCAAAAATCCATTCACAAAGACAATATATCGTCATTTTGAAGGTATTATAAATTACTTTTCTTCTAAACTAACAAATGGTATTTTAGAGGGAATTAATTCAACTATACAGGTAATTAAAAGAGTAGCTAGAGGATTTAGATACACTCATAATTTCAAGAAAATGATACGATTTATTTTTAGTGATAAAGTGTATTTGCAACCGAATTCATAAAGAACCAAAAAACTTATATTCTAGAGTGCTTTTCTGCTCAATAAAATTATATTCCTACTTAAATAATTAAAGCTCTATGATGTGTTTAAAGTATAACAATCTAACTTATCAAATTAGGTTTTTTGAAAAAAGATATTTTAAGAAAACAGTTTGATAATTCTACTTTTTTGTTCGAATAGATTGTATTTTGTCCAAAATAAAGTCATTCAATTCTTAAAATACACCTTTTTTAGTAACTTTTATGTTATATAAAGTAAATTTTGCCTTAATTTGCATATCTAATAGGTTTGTAGTATTTCACAAACATTATTTCAATTAACTCAAGTTTATCAAAATATAATTGTATTTCCTTATGATTTATTCCGTACAAAAGAAATTTCCACCAAAAAAGCTATTACAAAAGAGTAGTATTTTTTTATTTACCCTACTTTTTTCTGTTCTTTTTTCCTTTTCTGCTTTCTCACAAGACAAACCCACAGGAAGATTAGAAACTATCAATCCAAGTCCTAGTATAAATGACGGAATCGTAGTTGCAAAAATAGAAGGAGGAACACCTCCCTATCGTTATCAATGGTCAAATACAGCCACTCCAATTGTAGCTGATACCTGTAAAGGAAATACTGAAGGCGCAACAGTTTCGTTGAAAGTAATTGATGCAGCCGACCAAGAAGCAACCTTTAGTATTATTGTAGAAGCCGAGTCGGGTGGTGAAAATCTAAACGCAACTTTTACGCCTCTAGTAAATGCAATGGCAACGGTCTTATTTTTTGACCCTTTTGCTGCCATAGGAATCTATGACCCAAAAATTGAAGTAAAAGAAGGAAAAATAAAACCTCCTTTTATTATGGATAAGTCGCTTACTAAAATTACTGTCAAAAAATGGCTTGTTGCAGATAAAGCAAAAGTAAAAAAAGGTGATTTGATTGCTACTGTAAGTTCAAATAAAGGAGATAGAGAAATTTATGCACAATTTGATGGCACAGTAAATATTGCTCTTAAAGAAGGAATGACTGTTTATGATGTCAATCAAAATAAAGATGCTAGAGATGTTGTACGTACAAATGGTGGCGTTTTAGGAATTATAGATTATGACCAAGTACAAGCTCTTTTACACCCTAACGGCACACCTCAAACAAAATCAATTCCTTTAGTTGTTTTTTGGCTTGTTTTGGGAGCAATTTATTTTACTTTCAAAATGAACTTTATCAATTTTAGAGGTTTCAAACATGCTATTGATTTGGTAAGTGGAAAATTTGATGACCCTAATCACGATGCAGGAGAAGTTTCTCACTTTCAAGCACTTACTACGGCACTTTCTGCAACAGTTGGTTTGGGAAATATTGCTAGTGTAGCTATTGCAATTTCTATCGGAGGACCTGGTGCTACTTTTTGGATGATTACAGCAGGCTTTTTAGGAATGTCTTCTAAGTTTGTAGAATGTACACTCGGTGTAAAATATAGAATTATTGATAAAGAAGGGACTGTTTTTGGAGGCCCTATGTATTATTTGAGTCAAGGACTTGCCAAAAAACGTCTAGGAACATTAGGTAAAATTCTAGCTGTTACTTTTGCAGTTCTTTGTATTGGAGGTTCTTTTGGTGGTGGAAATATGTTCCAAGTAAACCAAGCCTTTGCACAACTTGAAGGACAAATTCCTGCTTTAGTAGGTAATGGAGTTTGGTTTGGAGTTGGTTTTGCTGTCTTAGTAGGAATTGTAATTATTGGAGGAATCAAGAGTATTGCTAAAGTAACGGATAAGATTGTTCCGTTTATGTGTGGTATTTATGTTTTGGCTGCTCTTATCGTAATTGTAATAAATATTGCTTCTGTTGGAGATGCCTTTATGCTTATTTTTGATGGTGCTTTCAATGCTGAAGCTGCTGCTGGTGGTTTTATTGGTGTTTTGATTCAAGGTTTCCGTCGTGCTGCTTTCTCTAATGAAGCTGGTGTAGGTTCGGCTTCTATTGCTCACTCGGCTGCCAAAACAGATGAGCCTGTAAGTGAAGGAATTGTAGCTCTTTTAGAACCATTTATTGATACAGTTATTGTTTGTACAATGACGGCACTTGTTATTATTTTTACAGGAGAATATGCAAATACAGAAGGTTTATCAGGTGCAATCTTGACTTCAAAAGCCTTTGGAAAATCAATTCCTTGGTTTCCTTATGTATTGACGATTGCTATTGTTTTGTTTGCTTTTTCTACCATGATTTCTTGGTCTTATTATGGAGAGAGAGCTTGGGCTTATCTTTTCGGACAAGGCAAAATAGCAAGTCTTGTTTATAAAGGTGTTTTCTTAGTTTTCGTTGTAATTGGAGCTTCTATCGAACTAGGTGCAGTAGTAGATTTTTCAGATATGATGATTTTGGGAATGGCATTTCCAAATATTTTAGGTCTAATAATCTTGTCACCAGAGGTACGGAAGGATTTGAGAGAATATTTTAGGAAAATCAAATCTGGAGAAATCAAGAAGTTTAAATAAAATCTTAGATTTATAAATTTATAGTAAAATACTGCTTTTTGATTTATTCAGAAAGCAGTATTTTTTTGTTATCTGACAATTTTTGTGGAGCGTGTAACATGGGTAGTTAAATTACAGCTCATTAATAGACTTATTTGCCTTTCTGTTCCGTAGAAACTTGATATTGGTAGCAAAGTTAAGAAGCTAGAAACTGTATTCTGTTCCGTTAGGAACTACACATTGGTAGTATTTAGAATAGGTAGTAAAAAATGCTATACAACTCCTACGGAGTAAAAATCAAAATTTTACAAAAATTGTTTGGATATACTGTATTGTGTTTAGTCTTTTGACTTCAAATATTCTGTATAAGCAAGTTTATTTTCCAATTCTGCCAATTTATTCTCTTCGATATTTTCTTCTCCTAATTTTCTAGCAATTTCAATATTATCCCAAGCTTTAAAGTATTCAGATAGTTGCATTTTCACTAATGCTCTTTGATAATACACATAACTATCATTTGGAGTTAATTCAATTGCTTTTGAATAACATAAGTCAGCTTTTTTTAATAATTCTGTATTTGAAGGATAGGCTTTATCATAGTAATAAAACCCCAGCATTGAAAAGTTCCTTCCATCTTTAGGATTTAGTTCTATTAATTTATCTATACAGTTTAAAGCATTTGTCGAATCATTAGTATCAAAGCTATTAAGTACCTCTTCCCAAAGTACATCATAGTAATTAGTAGTAAATGAATTAATGGTAAATAACCATTTGTTTTCATCTAAATCTTTTATTGAACCAAAAGTTCTTAAATAGATTAATATTTTAGTATTCGGTTTTACTTCCTCTCTCCAGTAACCAACTAGTCCTTTTTGTAATGGCAACCAATACTTTTTATTATTTGATTCAATCAATACTTCCTCTTGAAATAAGTCACTAGCTTTTTGAGGGATACTCAACGACTTAAAAATTGAATTTAACCAATTTAATTTTGTATCAGATATTTGTCTTATTTCTCCATTACCTTCAATTAAACTTAAGTATCCAAAAGTTGAAGCATAAGTATTTACATCAGAATCTTGACCTCCTTTTTTGTTTTCATTATTATAGAAGTCAATTATTTCGTTAAACTCCACTAACGTATTAGAAGCTCTGTTATGAATATTACCTTCTTGTGCCAATAATTGATTAAAAACAAGAGAAAGGATAAATAGTAAAATGATTTTTTTCATTTTTGGGGAAATTAAATACAACTTATTTATAAACAAAATAAACTTTCATACATATACCTAAATTGTGGTAATTCCCTGTCAGACACTTCAGAGTGTCAGACAGCTATGTTGGGCTAAATTGTCAGACACCTCAAAAATGTCTTGACAGTTTAAATTTCCATTTTCTAATTCTTTTTTAGATATGTTTTATTTTGCTCAGTTACTTAATTGACGATTTTTTCTTAAAAATATTCTTTTTTATCGATTTTTCCAAGCTTGCTTGTGTTTTTGATTTAATCGAACTTAATATTCCAATTTTGAAACTCATCTCTAATTTCATTTAACTTTTTTATCGTAGTCTTTATTGGTCTTTAATTTTGCTTTTCTGTTGTGATGACCAACAAAAACACACTTGATTATTTTAATAAAAGCCACTTTTATAATAACATAAAAGTGGCTTTTCTATTCAATCTATCAGCAATTACTTTTTATAAGAAGTGTGCTGTTTTTTTACTAAAAAATTCTAAACTACTTGCAACTCATCTTTCATAAGTGTTGCATTTCTTTCAGGACCAAAAGAAACAAGCGTAATTGGTGCGCCTACATTTTCTTCTATAAACTGAATGTAAGTTTGTAAATTTTCAGGAAGTTGCTCAAAAGAAGTAATTCCTTCTCTAATATCTTCCCAACCTTTAAATGTTTTGTAAATTGGTTCTATTTTTTGATTTACAATATCGTGGGGAATTCTATCTGTAATTGTTCCATCTTCTAATTTGTAATGTGTACATACTTTTATTTCATCAAATGGCGTAAGAACATCCGTTTTCATCATAAAAAGTTGAGTAACTCCATTTATCATAACAGCATAGTTTAAGGAAGGCAAATCTAACCAACCACAACGACGAGGTCTTCCTGTTGTTGCTCCAAACTCGCCTCCAAATTTTCGAAGAGCTTCTCCTGTTTCATCTTCTAACTCTGTTGGGAAAGGACCACTACCTACTCGTGTACAATAGGCTTTAAAAATTCCAAATACTTCTTTTACTTTACTCGGTGCAACTCCCAAACCAGTACAAGCACCTGCCGAAACTGTATTTGAACTTGTAACGAAAGGGTATGAACCAAAATCAATATCTAAAAGTGTTCCTTGTGCGCCTTCTGCTAATACTTTCTTTTTTTCTTTGATAGCATCATCGATAAAGTACTCGCTTTCAATCATCTTGAATTCTTTCAAAAACTCAATCGCATCAAAAAACTCTTGTTCGATGTGAGGAAAATCTGAAGGTAAGATACTTTCATTTGTTCCCTCATTATTCAAATCTCTAAGTCTTTCTACATGTTTTGTTTTAGTAGCTTCATAACGCTCTTTGAAATTAGCATATAGAGTATCTCCCAAACGAAGTCCAGAACGACCAATTTTGTCTTGATAAGTAGGACTAATTCCTTTTAATGTAGAACCGATTTTATTATTTCCTTTTGCTTTTTCTTGAGCAGCATCTAAAATTCTGTGAGTAGGCAAGATAAGCTGTGCTTTCTTAGAGAAAAACAATGATTTCTTTACATCTACATCTAATTTTTGTAGAGCTTCGATTTCTCTTTTTAAAATTACAGCATCTAAAACAACACCGTTTCCAACTACATTTTGGATTGTAGGACGAAAAATACCAGATGGAATTTGATGTAAGACATGTTTTAGTCCATCGAAGAAAAGTGTATGTCCAGCATTTGGGCCTCCTTGAAAGCGAGCCACAACATCATATTTAGGAGCTAAAAAATCGACAATTTTGCCTTTGCCTTCATCACCCCATTGTAAGCCGAGTAGAATATCCATTTTAGTTATTTATATTGAATGTTGCTCTATGAAAGAAACGAACAACAGTATTTTGGTTTAATCAATTAAACCTCTACTTCATTTAAAGATAATAATTTGATAAATCAAATTTAGTTTTATGCATGAAAAAACTCTTTTACAAAAAAGCAAAAGAGTTCGTGATTAGTATTAGTCAAATAGTTTTACAGCTTCTTCTTCTGTTTGAGCAACAGAAAAAATATTGTTGAGTTTTGTAATAACAAGTAATTTTTTGGCTTGTTCTGATGGCTTCAAAAGCACCAAATCTCCACCTGCATTTCTAAAACGAGTAAGCAAACGAATAAGAAAACTTAGTCCTGTACTATTCATGTATCCCACTTTTGAGATATCGATGACACAAGAAGCAACTTTCTCTTCAATTTGGTCTTTGACAACTTCCAATACTTCGCTTTCCTTATTTGCTCCCAACAAATCGCCTTCTAATTCTAAGAAAAGAACTTTGTCTTTGAGCGTGTGTGTAAAATTCATTTTTGAGTAAATTAATGAAAAATGTATGATTAAGATTAATTAGTTCTTTTTCTCTAGTTGATTTTCTGTGGTTGATTTTTCTCTGTTTCTTTGAGTTTTTCTTTTTGGTCGTTTTCGTGTTGTGTTTTGGCTTGACAATCAGCACAAACTCCATATAAATTTAAAGAATGGTGCATCACTTTAAAATTCAGAAGTTCACCTACCATTGTCTGAATATTATGAATACGTGGGTCGCAAAATTCAATTACTTTATGACAATCGGTACAAATCAAATGATCGTGCTGACGGTAGCCATAACACTTTTCGTACTGTGCCATGTTTTTACCAAATTGATGTTTGCTTACCAAATCACAATCTACTAGCAAATCTAATGTATTATAGACTGTCGCACGACTTACTCTATAATTTTTATTTTTCATGCTAATATAAAGTGATTCTACATCAAAATGTCCTCCTCGTGTATAAATTTCTTCTAAAATTGCAAAACGCTCTGGTGTTTTGCGTAATGATTTGTTTTCTAAATATGCTGTAAATATTTTTTTTACTTCGTTATAAATTTCTTCGTTGAGTGCCATAATATAAAATTGATTAAAATTCTTTTCTATCCTATAAAATCTATTTCTGATTTACTTTGAAATCTACTCTAAAATTCACTTACTATTATTTTATACAAATATAAAAAAATTAAGGTAGAAATTAAGCCATAAATTGACTAGAAGAACTATAAGATATAATATTTTGATACTTTGGTTACATATCACTTGTCATTCTGACCAATATATAAACTAAAATAGCTAAACGAAGCGACCAAAAAACAGTTCTGAACCAATTTCTAAACACTAATTTCTTTATTATTTCTAAATCATAGCCTTTAGTTATATCCCCTAGCTTTCCATGTAAAGGAACAAAAACCCAAGCTGTCAGAATCCAAAGGGAAATAGTAAGGAGTAAAGCTATAATTGAAGAAAAATAGAAATTACCCATTCTCATCATCATCTCTTTACTCACATCGTTTGTAGTTAGTGCATAATTTATTTCATATCCTTCCCAAACAAGCCAAAAAGAAAGTCCAAGTTCTAAAAGCATTGGCAAAATTACTACTTTGTAGTATGAGCAAGGTGGAACTCATAAAAATTTTGTTTGCCTACTTCCTTAAAAATAGGGTAATGAACAATTTGCACAAACCAAATCAAACCAACCAAAAAAGCTGTAACAAGAATATTTGATAATAAAATTAAAGACATTTTAGGAATGGGAATAAAAATACAGGAAATAAGAAAGTTTAATCATTATGCAACCAAAAGTTTGAGATTGCATCTTGATTATATATTTATTTCAACTTATCCTTTAAATAATCTATCGTTTATGAAAATTGTTAAATCGGTTTTTATTTTTTTTACTTGTTCTTTTTTGCTATTTTTTTGTTCTGTTTCTAGTTTTGCTCAATTAGATAAAAACTCTTGTGAAGAAATATTGGGAAGTTTGGAAATAAGTGATTTTAGACAAATTTCTATTATTACTCATATTCTGACAACAGATTCTAGCGTACAAAAACCTGCTGTTTGTCTTCTTTCGCCTTTTTTGGGTTTTATTTTTAAGGAAAGTTATGTAATTATTGAAAATAAAAGAAATAAAACTACACTTTACCTTCCTTACAATAGAATAAAATTCATTACCACATTAGAACCAACAGGTATTTTTTCGGGTGGAAAAACAATAGAAATTCATTTGATGGAATAAATTACTTTTCATCTCTTTTCATAAAAAAACATTTTAGTCAAAAAGTGATTAAAATGGTTTTTTATTTTTAGTTATTACTTCTCAAAATTTATAGTTTCCAAAATTTTATCAATTTCTTTTCCCTCTTCTTCTGTGGAATAGGAAACAACCATTGCTAATGCAGACCTATTTATAACCACAGCATAATACTTTTGATAAATCGTATAGTCAGATAACTTTTGTGAAGCATTCATAAAATAAAAATCTCTATTTGAAAAGGTTTTTAAAGTAAATCCATCTTGCATAAAATCTAATACTGCTGAGTTTGACCTACTTCTACGTAGATAAGCCAAATAATCAGTTCCTCTATGAATATCAGGTGCAGCTGTAACGTCTTCTACAAAAATAGCTATACTAGGATTGTATTTTTCAGAAGTTTCAAGTGGGTATTTAAAAGTTTGAAGTAAATAATTCATTCCAATATCAGAAGCCTCAATAATTTCTTTTCTACTTGGGTCTTTTTTGATTGCTTCTTCTTTCATTTTGGCAATCATACTATCTAACCCTTGTTGGCTAAGTACAAACCAATCTTTAGGAATATCTATGTCTAAGCCAAGTTCTGAGTTGTAATACTTGCCATTTTCTACATTAAACCCTTCTATTTTTGCAATAGGTATTTCTTTTTCTTCTGTTTTTGGACGTGGGGCGCAACTCCAAATAAAGAACAAAAAAATAATAGGTGAAATCAAGTGTGTTTTTGAAAATAATTTTGAATTCATTTGTGTTATTTTTTTTATTAATTTTTAAATTTCAAACTCTCCATAACATTATCAAGCTCTTTTTCTTGTTCTGGTGTGATATACGATGCAACTATACCTACTGAAAAACCTTTCAATATGGTAGAATAGTACTTTTGACGAATAGATTTATCTGCATACTCTACATTGGTATTCATAAGATAAAATTCTTGTCCAGAGAAAGTTACTTTTTCAAATTCTTCATCTATATGATTGTATTTTACTTGTGACTGACGAAGTAATTTGCTCACATTTTTAAGATAATCCTCTCCTGTTTTGATAGCTGGAAATAATTTTACATTCTCAACAACAATAGTAAAATTAGAATTATAATCTACTGGAGTACCTAATTCGTATTGAAAGACTTGTAATAAAGTAGCTGAATTTACTTCTGATGCTTTGATAATTGCTTTCATCATTTCATTATCTCCTGCTACCACTTCTTTGCCTAGATTCCTAACAAGCTCTATTTGTTCTTTACTTTGAACAGCCCAATCTTTAGGAATATCTATTTGAAGTCCAAAATAAGAATTAGTATATTTTCCATTTTTCACTTCTCCATAATCAAATGCACCTTCTTTTTTGAGTGTTTTTTGATTATTTGTTTGGTTATTTGATGCACAACCAAACATAAAAATAGATAATATAACGAAACAGGCTTTTAAATAGACTCTTGATTTTATTTTAAACATAACTTTAATTTTTAATTATTTTTTACAAATAAGAAAACCGTTTTACTCAAAAATGAATAAAACGGCTTTTTTTATATTTTTTCTTGTTGTAATTATTTATTTAGCAAACTCATCTAATTTAGAAGATTCTGCCAAAATAATAACGTGATTGTTAAGTACTTCTATTACGCCACCACTAATAGTATAGAAAACTTCTTTTCCTTCTTGGGTACGTATTTTTACTTTTCCTTCTTGCAAAGAACTAACAAGAGCAGCATGATTGTCCAAAACTTCGAAAGAACCTTTTGCTTCCGACCCTGGCACTAAAACACCTGTTGCTTGTCCTGAAAATACTTTATCGTCTGGAGTGATAATTTCCAAAAACATAATTTTATATATTTATGTAAAGTCAGAATCAAGAGGTTATAGTCTTAATTCTGACTTCTTAATTCTAACTTTATTTAAGCGTTTGCTTCTTTAAGAAGTTTTTCACCAGCTTCGATTACTTGTTCGATAGTTCCTTTCAAAAGGAATGCTTTTTCAGGATATTGGTCAAGCTCACCATCCATAATCATATTAAATCCACGAATAGTATCTTTAATATCAACTAATTGTCCTTGAAGACCTGTAAACTGCTCTGCTACGTGGAACGGTTGAGATAAGAAACGTTGAACACGTCTTGCACGAGTAACAACTAATTTATCTTCTTCAGAAAGTTCGTCCATACCCAAGATAGCAATAATATCTTGAAGTTCGTTGTAACGTTGAAGCATGTTTTTAACACGTTGTGCTGTGTCATAATGCTCATCACCTACAATTTCGGCACTCAAAATACGTGAAGTAGAATCCAATGGATCTACGGCAGGATAAATACCAAGCTCTGAAATCTTACGAGAAAGTACTGTTGTTGCGTCCAAGTGAGAGAAAGTCGTTGCTGGAGCTGGGTCAGTCAAGTCATCCGCAGGTACATAAACAGCTTGTACAGATGTAATTGAACCACGCTTAGTAGAAGTAATACGCTCTTGCATTACACCCATTTCAGTTGCTAATGTTGGTTGATAACCTACGGCAGAAGGCATACGACCTAAAAGTGCTGATACTTCCGAACCTGCTTGTGTAAAACGGAAAATGTTGTCGATAAAGAAAAGAATATCACGTCCTTTTCCTTGTCCATCACCATCACGATAGTATTCTGCAAGTGTAAGACCAGACAAAGCCACTCTAGCTCTTGCCCCTGGAGGCTCATTCATTTGACCAAAAACGAAAGTAGCTTTAGAGTCTTTCATTTTTTCTTGATCTACTTTAGACAAATCCCATCCACCTTCTTCCATAGAATGTAAGAAGTCTTTACCATAATCTACAATACCAGATTCTAACATCTCACGAAGAAGGTCATTTCCTTCACGAGTACGCTCACCCACACCTGCAAATACAGAAAGACCAGCATAAGCCTTTGCAATGTTGTTGATAAGCTCTTGAATAAGTACTGTTTTACCTACACCTGCACCACCAAAAAGACCAATTTTACCACCTTTTGAATATGGCTCTAAAAGGTCAATTACTTTGATACCTGTAAAAAGTACTTCTGTTGAAGTAGAAAGGTTTTCAAAAGCAGGAGGGTCACGGTGAATAGGTAACCTTTGTTCGCCTTTTGGTTGAGGAATGCCATCAATAGCTTCTCCAACTACGTTGAACAAACGTCCTTTTATATCTTCTCCAACAGGCATAGAAATTGGCTGACCTGTATTTGTAACAACCATTCCACGTCTAAGCCCTTCAGTACCTTCCATAGAGATAGTACGTACACGGTCTTCGCCTAAGTGTTGCTGACATTCTAGTACAACGAGTGTACCGTCTTCTTTTGTTACTTGAAGAGCGTCTAAGATATGAGGTAAAGTACCATCTACGAAACTCACGTCCACTACGGGACCAATTACTTGAACGATTTTGCCTGTTGTTGCCATATTTATTAATTACGAATTACGAAATGAATATTCAGCGAAGCTAATTGAGAATTACAAACTAAGCAAATAATTCAAAATAGCGTAATCCATTCGTTATGATGATTAAATCAATTAAACGTTTTAGTTTTTTCTTGATAGCTTCTTACTCAAACTCAATTAGAATAGATTAGAAGCGTATTTAATTTAACTGCAAAAGTAGTATTTATTATTCGTATCTCAAAAGTTTTGAGTAAAAAATAGTGAATTAAAGGTTTAGAACACCAACTAGAACACAAATTTATAGTTATATCCGAATTTCAAATACAAATGCACGACTGGAAGTCGAATATTGCTTCCCCACAAGATATAAGCGAGAGTTCTTTTTTGTGAGCGACAAAGGGAAGTAGCAATCAATATGCTTGAACAAATGAAATCTTATTTTCTACCTCAAATAGCTTCTGTAGTTCTTTTATATCCAAAATTGCTTGAGGTGAATTTTTTATGATTATACTTTTAGTCTTTTCCTCTAGTAAAAATAAAGTTATTTCTATTTCTGCTGAATTTTCTTGTGGAATAAAAAAGCGAATGAGTTCGATTTGAGAAAGATAATATTCACGTACAGCCTTTTTCTTTTTTTTACAAAAACTTAGTTCTGATGTAGTAATTTTTACAAATCTCAATTCTTTTGAAAAATAAAGTATAAAATAAACAATAAGAATAAAAACCATGTAAACTATCCATAGCCAAATAGTTGATTGTTGGTTTATGTCTTCTATTTTTGGTTTTTTTGCAGTCATCATATCCAAAAACTTCATTGATAAAAAAACTATAACTGGAAACAATAGGACTCCCATCGCTATGTTAAAAATTATTCTCTCTTCTATAATTGTTGTTTTTGTTGCTTTATCAAAGAAATACTCCTTCTCTGGCTCTAGCTCCTTTACAACGTGCTGCTTGGTAGGAATTTCTTTCAACGTAAAAGGTTGATTACAATGACTACGAGCCATATAATTCCAAGAGTCCAGCAAAAAAGCAGATTTACAAGCTCCACAAAGTACAATCTCATTTCCTTCGATAATTTTATCTCCAGTAATTGGGTCATTTCGTTCTTCTTCTAAAAATTTCTTGTGTCTTTTATTTTTGCTTGATAATTTATGAGAATAAATCATTTTTTATAGCTGATTTTTATAATGCCTGTTGGCTAACAGAAAGTTTATCACTCAGATTATTTTCTTCAAAGTATTCTTGTAGTTCTTTTAGTTCTGAAATAAGATTTTTATTTTTTATTAACTTCAATCTTTTAGTTCTTCCACTTTCTAAAAAAATCACTAAGAAAAATATATTTCTATCTTCTGAAGAACTAAAAAAGTCTAATTTTTCTATTTCTGATAGGTAGATTGTTTTTATGTTAAAATGTAGAGAAAGTACCAATTTATTTTTACTGATTTTTACTTTAGCTTTTTTAACAAACAAGTGAGTAAAGATAGATGCTAAAACAATAGCAGTCAAGCTTAAGTCTGGGGATTGAATAAAAAAATTAAATTCAATAACAGACATAAGAAATATAGGGAATGAAAATAATAAATTTGGAACTATTAAAAGAGTCTTAAGTAACTCATTTTGCTTTTTGAGTATAAATTTATATTTTCTTTCTTTCTCTTTCTGTACTTTTATTTCTTTTACAACATGCTGCTTGGTAGGAATTTCTTTCAACGTAAAAGGTTGATTACAATGACTATGAGCCATATAATTCCAAGAATCCAACAAAAAAGCAGATTTACAAGCTCCACAAAGTACAATCTCATTTCCTTCGATAATTTTATCTCCAGTAATTGGGTCATTTCGTTTTTCTTCTAAAAAACTTTTATGTCTTTTATTTTTGCTTGATAATTTATGAGAATAAATCATATTTATACTTTAAATCCGACTACTAAAATATCATCTATTTGGTCTTCATTGCCTTTCCAATCCTCCAAAAAGTCTTCTAAAATTTCTTTTTGAGTGTCTAATTCTTGATTGTGATTTTCTAATAATAGATTTTTAAATCGCTTACTCATTACCTTTTTTTGATGCTCTCCTCCAAATTGGTCTTTATATCCGTCTGAAAATAGATAAAAAGTGGTGTCTTTTTGAATAGGAATGATTACATCTTCAAATTCTATAATGGTTTTCTTTTTATAGTAGCCTGCAATTGCCTGTTTTACTCCTTTAATTTCGTTTAAATTTCCATTTTGAATATAAATAATTGGTGAATTTGCACCTGCAAACGTAAGCACGTTTTTTTCTTTATCTATGCAACAAAGAGCTATATCCATTCCGTCACGATTCTTTGTGGTAGCTTGATGCAAACTTTCAGATATTTCTTTATCTAATAATTTCAAAATATTGGCTGGTGTAACATTTGAATTATGCAAAACTAAATTATTTAATGCACTTGTTCCCAACATAGACATAAAAGCTCCTGGTACGCCATGTCCTGTACAATCACTAACAGCTAACCAAATTTTGTTTTCTACTTCTTTTATCCAATAAAAATCTCCACTTACAATATCACGAGGTTTAAAAAACACAAAATGACTTTGTAAAAGTTGCTTAAACTGTTGCTCAAGAGGTAAAAGAGCTTGTTGTATGCGTTGAGCATAATTAATACTTGCTGTAATATGGGTATTTTTGCTCGCTATGGCTGTAAAGGCTTGTTCTAAAGCAGTACTATTTACAGTAATTTCTTCGTTTGCTTGTTGTAAATTTTCAGTAATAGTTTCTAATTCTTCTTTTTGTTGATTTATTTCTTGGTTTTTGAGAAGAAGAAGGTTATTTGTTCTTCTTTTGAATAAAATATTTCGGTATGCTAAAATTCCAGCACCAACAAGTAAAATTGCAATCAGAGAAAGCCCCCAAATCAAATAATTTTTTTGATTGAGTTGTGTTTCTTTAAGTTCTAAAAGAGCATCTTGTTTGACTTTTTCTTGTTCACTAATATTTCTTTCTAGTTCTTTTTCTTTTTTGAGTAGGTTATATTGGGCTTGTTTTAGAGCTTGTTTTTTCAAAAACTCAAGTTGTTGTAGTTCATTTTCTTTTTCGATAAGACTAAGTTTGGCTTGTCTTTCTTGTGCTGTGTTTCTTTGCCTTTGAATTTCTAATTGATTGAGAATATTTTTTTGATTGAGTTCTAAAATTTCTTTTTCCTTTTTTTGTGTATCATAGATAGCATTCAGTTTAGTTATTTGACTTGATTTTTCTTCATCAAGCAAATCATTTTTTGTTTTTGCATATAGTTTATAATAGGTATAGGCTTCATCATATTTATTTTGTTTTTCATACAAAGTACTAAGATTTTCATACGCTGTCATTTCTAAATCTGGTGCTTGAATTTCTTTTGCTATCTTCAAACATTCTTTGGCAGAATATTCAGCCGAATCATATTTATTTTCTAGCTGATAAGCTCTCGCAAATATAATATACGAACTTGCTAAGGTATATTGGTCTCCAATATCTTGACTAATACTTTTTGCTGTTTTTAAATGTTCTTTTGCTATTTTGATGCTGTTCGTTGTAGAATCGGCAAGATACAATTCAGCTATATTATTATGAACATACGCCTCTGTACGAGCATCATTGACATCCTTTGTTAAGATTTTGAGAGCATCTTGAAAGGCTATTAAAGCATCTTTTTTATTTTTTAAATCTAGTTCTATCAATCCAATATTACTATACGAAATAGCCATTCCTCGTTTATCATCAATTTCTTTTTTGATTTTTAAAGACCTCTTGTAATAATCTAAAGCCATTTGATTCTCTCCCATTCTTTCATAAACGACTCCTAGATTAGATAGAGAAGTTCCTATTCCAAATTTATAGTCGTTGTCTTCTGCTATTTTGAGTGATTTTAGATAAACTTCTATGGTTTTGGGATAATCACCTAAGTAGAAATGTACATTCCCTATGTTATTGTAAGTTGCATAAACATCTTCATAGGTGCTTTTAGCTTGACGAATTTTTAGAGATTTATCAAAATACTCAAAAGCCAAAGAATAATTGCCTTGATTTTTGGATAAATTTCCTAATTTATTGTACATACCTGCTTTATCTACCTCACAATCACAATTTTGATAGAGTTCAAGTGATTTTAACCAAAGCTTTTTTGACTCCTCGTACTTTCCTAAATAATAATAAGCTATACCTATATGACTATTTGACAAACCTTCTCCTTTCCAATATTTTATTTTTTGTGCTAAACTGATAGCTTCTTGAGCATATTTTTGTGTATTTTCTAAGTCAGAAGTATAATATTTTTTAGCAATGTCATTCAACATATCGACTTTCTTTTTATTCTCTGGAAGTTGATATACTTGTTCTATCATTTGCTCAATAGACAGGTTTTGAGCCATCGTTTTTACTCCATACAAAAATAAGCCTAGCCACAAAATGACAACTAGACTTACTTTTAAACGAAGTTGAGAATGCCCAAAAAATTGTTTCAATAAATAAAACATCTTACTTTAATCTATTTTGTAATATAATTATCTCATAAAGATAAAAATTAAAGTTCATATTCTTCCAAGAAAACGACACTTTTTATCATATCATCATGCAGAACTCTGTCCTTTTGTAAAGGTTCTACGTAATTTCTATAATTTGATAAAAATTCTTCTAGTTTTTCTGATGTTTTTAAAGGTCTTCTAAATTCTATTGCTTGTGCTGCAGCCATGAGTTCTATTCCCAAAATTCGTTTTACATTTTGAAGAATTTTATAGAGTTTTGTTGCTGCATTTGCTCCCATACTTACGTGGTCTTCTTGTCCTTTTGAGGAAATAATACTGTCCACACTTGCAGGGCTGCAAAGTTGTTTATTTTGACTAACTATCGAAGCTGCTGTATATTGCGCTATCATCATTCCTGAATGCAAGCCCGAATCACGCACCAAAAAAGGAGGTAAGTTTCGTTCTCCTGCCATCAATAAATAGGTTCTTCGTTCCGAAATACTTCCTAATTCTGCTAGTGCAATCGCAGCAAAATCTAATGAAATAGCTAAAGGTTGTCCGTGAAAATTTCCTCCTGAAAGAATTTTGTCTTCATCAGGAAAAACATTTGGATTGTCTGTAACAGAATTAATTTCACACTCAAAAACAGAATTGATATACGTAAAAGCATCTTTACTTGCTCCCTGTACTTGTGGCATACAACGGAAAGAATAAGGGTCTTGAACGTGTGCTTTGGGCTGCGCCATAATTTCACTTCCTTCCAAAAGCTCTCTAATTGTTTTTGCTGTGGCAATTTGTCCTTTGTGTGGACGAATTTTGTGTGTAAGCTCATCAAAAGGTTCAGAACGGCATAAAAAAGCATCTGCTGAAAGCGCACCGATGGTATCGCCAATAGTATTTAGATTTTCAGCTTCTACCATGCACGCAACGCCATAAGCACTCATAAACTGAGTTCCGTTGAGCATTGCCAAGCCTTCTTTTGCCTTTAATTTTATTGGATTCCAGTTATTTTGTTTTAAAATATCTTCTGCTTGGTGTTTTTGATAAACTCCATCTTTATTTTTAATCTGAACAACTCCCATTCCAATAACAGGTAAGGCAAGATGAGCCAAAGGAGCTAAATCGCCAGATGCACCCAAAGAACCTAATTCATACACAACAGGTAAAATATCTTCATTATAAAAATCAACAAGTCGTTGAACAGTCTGTAACTGAACGCCTGAATGTCCGTAAGAAAGAGATTGAATTTTGAGAAGGAGCATCAAACGAACTATAAAAGTAGGTACTTCATCACCCATTCCACAGGCATGCGACATAACCAAATTTTCTTGTAATTCACTAATCTGTTCTCTAGGGATTTTGTAATTACACAAATAACCAAAACCTGTATTGACACCATAAACGGCTTCTTCACTCTGTGTAATAAGATTTTCTAGATAGGCTTGCGCTTTTATTATTTGTGCTTTACTTTCTTCTGAAAGCTCTATTTTTGTGTGATTTTTAGCTATTTGATAAATTTCTTGAATAGAAATAGTTTGATTTGATATTTGATGAAGCATAGAATGACGTAATTTGTGTGTTTTTCTGACTTTATTTTAAACCTAAAGATTTAAAGGTAGATATAAAGTTACAAAAGTAGAAAAATGAAATTGATTCTTTATAAAAAAAATACTGGTCTGCTTCCTCTACAATGCCTTCAACAACTGGATTATTATGAATATAATCTAGTTTCTGATGCAAAAATTTATCACTAAAAAGCTCTTCTGCGTGGTTATTTTGCTGCCAAAGTTGATAATTTGTATTTCTACTATTTTTCTTGGCTGCTCTTTCGAACATTCACAACATCCATTCTCTTCTGCTTTCTGGTTGATCCCTATCAGAAATAGATTTGATAAGACGAGAAGAAGTAAATTTTTTAAAATCACGTAGAATATTAGACAGATTATAGTCTTCCTTTGCTCGTATAATCAAATGAATATGGCTACTCAACCACCCAAAAATCTCTAATCCTTTGTTTTCTTGACAATACTTCAAGCTATCCACAACAATATCCTTATATCGTTGCCGAACAAAAATATCTATCCAGTTTACAACCGAAAAAGTAATAAAATAAATACCATCAGGATTATTGATACTCTATGCTCTTTCGCTCATATTTTTTTATTGGAAAGATACAGTTTTTTGTAGATAAACTAAGCTCAACAACTAAACAAGTATTAAAATACTTGTTTAGTTGTTGAGCTTAGTTTATAACAAAGATCTATCAGTTATATAAATCTTCAGATTTATGTGACAAAGTAATTACAAAAATACCTACTTGCTGAGAACTACGGAGTAGTTATTAACTAATTGATTATCAATAACTTACAAATAAGTCTTAAAAAAATAAAATTCTGTTTTTCAGTCAAAAAGTATTCGAATAATAACTTTTATAGTTCAAATCCAAATTTTATTCTTTTGGTAAACAATATTTATATGTTGTATAATCAGTTTTTTGAGTTTTCCGTAGTTCCCAGTACTTGACTTGCAAATCTTAGATTTGCTGAAATGATAGGTCGTAGTCATCGCTGCGCTAAAGACAACGCCCAACAGTTGTTGTTTTTATTTTCGATCTATTCTAAGCCCAACTGGAGTGTGTGCGTGTATGTTTGTCATCGTAACGGCAAACTGAAACTAAAAACCAACCTTTAGGTTTGTAGTAGATAAAATAGATGTAATTTCTTATCTTGTATTTAAGAATTCATCTAGTAGGAAGAGAACCTATGAAACGAGCCAGACTATAAAAATCTATCTCTCGAAACAGCCTCTTCCTACCTTTATTCAATCTCAAACTCAAATAGTTTTCGGAGTATTTTTATTGACCTAAAAATAAACTCATTAGATAAGGTTTTAAGTCCGATTGAATATGATGAATCATTTTTTAAATTAGGTAACCCTAAATTAACTTTTTATGCAGACTTACCAAAATTTTATAGGCATCGATGTGAGTAAAGAACATTTAGATATTGCTATTCTTCAAGAAGGAAAGTTAGTAGATCACCAGCGTATTGCAAATAATTTAAAGACAATACAGACCTATCTTTTTTCTTTTCAAGACCTTTATGAGCTAGAGAAAAGTTTGTTTTGTATGGAACATACAGGTATGTATATCAACTGGCTTGTTATCGCTTTGATGAAATTTGATTGTGCCATTTGGGTAGAAAATGCTATTCAAATTAAACGTTCTATGGGTGTCAAAAAGCTCAAAAGCGACAAAGTTGATGCTGAAAATATCGCAGCTTATGCCTTTCGTTTTCAAGACAAAGCGAACTTATATACTCCTCCTACTCAAGAGCTAGAAACCCTAAAAACCTTGCAGACACTACGAAAAAAGCTAGTTACTCATAGACAGGAGCTAGAAACCTACGTTAGTGAGCAGAGTCAATTTAGCAAAGCGTCTATTCAGCAGCTTCTAGAGGAAAGCTCTAAAACAACGTTGGAACACTTGAGTCTTCGCATAGAAGAAATAGAAAAACAAATGCATCAAATTATCAAAGATGACCCTGAGCTTAAAGAACTCTATCGGCTCACCACTTCTGTAGTAGGTGTTGGAAAAGTAACAGCGATTCAGTTACTAGTAGCTACCGACGGGTTTACCAAATTTGATACTGCCAAACAACTAGCTTCTTATTGTGGTGTTGTGCCTTTTGAAAATTCATCTGGAAAATTTAAAGGAAGGGCAAGAGTGTCAAAAATGGCGAACAAAACCCTCAAAACAGCTTTGCACATGTGTGCTTTATCTGCTATGAAAGTAGAGGGGGAGATGAGAGATTACTACCTAAGAAAAGTAGCCGAAGGAAAGAACAAAATGAGTGTGATTAATGCCTTACGAAATAAAATTATACAACGCATTTTTGCCTGTGTAAAAAACAAAACTTTATACGATAGAAAGGGAATAAATTTTAACAATTTTTCTAAAGGTTAGACTTGGTTTTACCATAGTTTTCAACGGCGAGGAAAAATGACATGAGTTTTTTATGGAAAATACACAGTTTAAAGCAAACATATTACTTATATCTTCTCAACAGATGGTAAAAAACAAAAATTAGTTTTTTGGACTCATCTTTTTAAAAATAAACTGTTCTGTATCTGAAATACTAATTTTTGCACTATTTTTTGTTTCCCATGTCCACAGCAACCATCCATCAATTTTATATTCTTCTACAAAATCATTTTTCCAAGCAAATAATTGATTAGCAATTTCTTTTGTTGAATGATTATTTTCTTCTATGATTCCAAATTCGCCCATAATAATCAATTTATTGCTATTTTGAGATAATTTAAAATAATCAGCATACTGATTTTTCTGATAACTATTAGGGTACAAATGCACATCTACAAAATCTAATTCTGATTTTTCTATGGCAATTATTGAAGGCTTACCATAAGGTTCTGGTGCATAAAAACCTACACTAACCAACGCATCAATATCTTGAACTAAAATGGCATTTCTTACCGAAGAAGACCAATACACAAAACTATCCTCAATGAGTTTTGTCTTATCATCTTCTTTACTCATATCATATATTTTTCCATTTGGATGAATTATTTGTCCATCACTTTGATTCAATGGAGCATGTTCAGAGTGAAAGAAGAATTCGTTGCGAAGTTCGTAAGAAAGAATGGCATTTAAGGGTGCATTTGCTTGTTTGAGAGATTGAATGAAAGATGTCCAAAAATTGACTTCAAGAACTATTTGATTTTCATCCATATATTGTTGATTCCACCACCAAATATCTGCTTCACTTTCTAGAGGTGTTCCATACAATTTCAAAGGAATCATATCCAAAGTAATGATTATACTCATTCCTTGTTTTTCAGCTTGAGTTAAAAAATCAGCAACATTTGCCACATATTGCAATTCTAACTTTCCTTCATTATCAGCCATAGATAAAGGATTTAGAAAAACTCTAACTGTATTATAACCTGCTGTATGAAGTTTAGCAAGCATTTGTTGCGCTTCTTCCGAATCATACATATCGATATTGAATGTACAATGCCCTGTCAATTCAATGCCGTCATAGACAAACTGGCGTACATGTGTATAATTATATCCCATTGGAACAAATCTTTTTTCATTAGATTTATCATAAAACTCTTTAGAGTTATCTATTTTATTACGCACAACAATACGGGAAAATCGTGCTTTTTCTATACTATTTTCATAAATTTCAGTTTCTTTTGTACAAGAAATAACAATAAGTAGAAAAAGAATAATTGGCACAAAAAGTAAATTTCTCATTTGTCATTAATTATATTAAAAAGAATTAAACCGAACGCATCGCTTCGACAGGGTCTAAAATAGCAGCTAAAATAGCAGGAATAATTCCAGCCCCAACTCCAATAACAGTTGCTACACTTACTCCCAAAATCATATTGCTAACTGAAAGTGAAATCACAAAGGTATCACTAGAAAAAAAGGATAGAAGAGAAACCAAAATAAGTCCTCCAATTCCTCCAATAATACAAAGTAAAATAGCTTCCAACAAAAACTGCCACAAAATAAAAGCTCGTTTTGCTCCTAAAGCTTTTTGAACTCCAATCAAAGAAGTGCGTTCTTTGACAGAAACAAACATGATATTTGCAATCCCAAAACCTCCTACTACTATTGAAAAACTACCAATTATCCACCCTGCAACTGTCAGAACTCCGATTACACCATCCAAAAAAACGGCAAACTGCTCAGGTCTATTTAGAGCAAAATTTTCTTCTTCTTTTGGTCGTAGTCCTCGCTTTATTCGTAAAAGTCCTGTAATTTCTCCTTGTATGTTTTGCAAATCTTTATCCTCCTCAAATCCCTTTATAGAAATAGAAGGTTGAATGCCTGTTTTTCCTTCAGGAATCATTTTGGCTAAGGTATAATATGGCATAATTGTAATATTATCATTACTGGGAGCATCCAAGAGATTATCGCCTTGTTTTTTAAGAATTCCTATGATTCTAAACTTTCTTCCTTTGAGTTTAATTACTTTATCAATTGCACTTTCTATATTTTCTTCTCCAAACAAATCTTTTGCTACTGTATTTCCTAAAATAACCACTTCGACGGCTCTATCAATCTCAATTTGAGTAAAATAACGACCATATTCGATAGGAATATCACTTACAACATTATGTTGAAATGTGATTCCTTGGACTACCAAACCCGAAAGACTATTTTTTTTATACTTTGCTGTAAAACCACCACGGATAGCAAAAACAGAAACAGCTTGTGCTTGAGTTAGATTTTTTTCTAAGAAGCGAAACTCTTCCATACTTGGATCTGGACGGTTGATGTATTTCCACCACGGATAATCAGAAGCAAAAATCCAAGGCATTTTTTGAACATAAATCACACTTTCTCCCAAAAATGACAAACTGCCTTTTATTCCCTTTTCCAATGCATCGACAAAAGTAAGAACGCCAATAATGGCAAAAATACCGATTGTTACACCCAAAAGCGAAAGGAGAGTTCGTAATAAATTGCTTTTTAATGCTCTCAACGCCATTGAAAGACTTTCTAACCACAAAGAAAAATTCATAAGTTACTATTTTTTTACAGATTTGACTAGAATAAAATTTGTCTTGTTTTCATTATAAGTAGCCTTCATAGTGGCTTTATTACAATTTATATTTACAAATTGTTTATTCTTTTTAGCTAATATAATTTATATAAATAATCAGTACATTTGTACTTTCAACCACTAAAAAATCAAATGAAAGCAATCTATTTTTATTTTGAATAGACAATGTTAAATGTAAGAAGATACAATAACGACAGATTCTGAATATTTAAAAAAATATTTGCTAACATCAATAACTACAAAAAGAGAATTTCTGATAAAGAATTCCCTTTATAGCCTTACTCTCCTTTAATTCTAATGAAACATATTTCTATATCGCCTTTGAATACTATCAAAACCTCAATCTTTTTCACTTCTTTACTGCTTCTTATTTTATTCTTTGCAGGACTAAGCAAACAGACAGTAAATGCTCAAGCCTTCCGTACTACGTGGATAACTACAGACGGAACAATTACTATCCCCACTAATGGAGGGGGATACAACTATGACATTTCTTGGACAAACCTAACTAATGCAGGAGTAGGAAATGGTTCTGCAATAGCACAAACAGGAAGTTATATTATTAATGGCTTAACAAATGGCGATACGTATGAAGTAGCTATTACAGGAGATTTTCCTCGTTTTTATATGAATGATAATGCCATAGAGAAAACAAAATTATGGACTATAGAAGAATGGGGAGATATAGAATGGAGTAGCATGGCATCTGCTTTTTATGGTTGTTCAAACCTTACTTATACTGCTACTGACAATCCTAATCTTACTGGAGTAACAGATTTATCAAGAATGTTCGAAAATTGCACTTCTTTTAATGGAAATATTGGGGGATGGAATACAGCAACAGTTACTAACATGTTTAGAATGTTTAGTTATGCAATTTCTTTCAATAAAGATATTGGTGGATGGAATACAGAGGCAGTAATTAATATGAGTTATATGTTTTCTGGAGCTAACTCTTTTAATCAAGATATTGGTGGATGGAATACAGAGGCAGTGACTGGTATGGGTGCCATGTTTTCTAATGATAACTCTTTTAATCAAGATATTAGTGGATGGAACACAGGTGCAGTAACTTATATGGGGGGCATGTTTTCTGGAGCTACCTCTTTTAATCAAAATATTGGTGGATGGAATACAGAGGCAGTAATCGTAATGAACAGTATGTTTTATGGAGCTACCTCTTTTAATCAAAATATTGGTGGATGGAATACAGAGGCAGTAACAGATATGACAGCGATGTTGCGTAATTCAGGTCTAAGTATTGCTAACTACGATGCCACTTTAATAGGTTGGAACTCACAAACTGTACAACCAAATATAAATTTAGGAGCATTAGGACTAAGATATTGTAATGCCCAAACAGAAAGGAATGCACTGATTTCTGCACCAAATAATTGGACAATTACAGGTGATGCACTTTTGTGTCCTTCTGGAGCAGAAATAAACCTAGTAGGAAATGGAAATACTATCTTTAGTGGAACTTTATCTACAAGTATAACTAATAATACCAATTTTGGAGATGTGATAGGATGTTTAAACGCTACTGTAGTAGCTAGTTTCACTATTCAAAATACAGGTGATGCTGTATTGAACATTACTGGAATTACTAGCACAGGAACAAATGCAAGTGATTTTGTGATAAGTTCTGTTCCTACAACTGTAGCAGTAGGTGGAAGTGAAACATTTACAGTTACCTTTAGTCCTTCTGGGGTAGGAAACAGAGAAGCTATAATTAAAATTTTGAATGATGATTCCGATGAAGGAGCATATACATTTCGTGTAAGTGGAAATGGATTAGCAGAAATTCAAAACCCAACAATTACAGCTCCTGCAACAGTAAGAACTAATACAGATGTAGGACGTTGTACAGCTTCTGTGATTCTAGGAACGGCTATTGCAACTGATAACTGTGGTATTCCGACTATTACAAATGATGCTCCTGCTCTCTTTCCTATTGGAAATACCACCGTAGTTTGGACAGCAACAGATGATTCGGGAAATACATCTTCGGCTACACAAATTGTAACAGTTACAGACAATGAAAATCCAATCATTACAATTCCTGCAACAATTACAGCTAATACAGATATAGGACTTTGTACAGCTTCTGGGTTTTTGGTAACGCCTACTGCAACTGATAATTGTGGTACTCCAACTATTACAAATAATGCCCCTGTTCTCTTTCCTATTGGAAATACTACCGTAATTTGGACAGCAACAGATGGAGCAGGAAATACATCTTCAGCTACACAAATTGTAACAGTTAGAGATGGTCAAAACCCAACTATTATAGCCCCCCCTAATGTAAGTGCTAATTGTCCTGCTGATGTAATTTTAGGAAACCCTACAACGTCAGATGATTGTGGTGTTGTAACTGTAACTAATAATGCACCGACTATTTTTCCATCAGGAATAACTACTGTAACTTGGACAGCAACAGATAATTCAGGAAATGTAGCCACAGCAATACAATCTGTAACTATTTTAGACACAGTCGATCCAATTATGGCAGACCCTGTTTCTGTAAATTTACTTATAGATATAGGAGCATGTACAGCTACAAATAACCTCACAGTACCAGCAACAAGTGACAACTGTGCGATTGCAAGTGTTACAAGTGATGCTCCAACAAATTTCCTAATAGGTACAACAATCGTAACTTGGAGAGCAACTGATGAAGCAGGAAATACTGTAACCAAAACACAAACTGTAAATGTAACTCGTGATCCAGCCTTTGTAGGAGTAACCATTTCATCACCTGATACAGTAATTTGTACAAACGAAACGACTACTTTTAGAGCAGAAGGAGCAACAAGTTATGTTTTTTATAAAAATGGAGTAGCAATGACTTCTCCAAGTCCAGTAAATGAATATACTCCTCCAGTTGGTACTTTTCAAAACGGAGATCGTGTTTGGGTTATTGGAGGAGCAAATAACGGCTGTCCTAATACTAGCCGTGTTATGACAATGATTGTTTATCCTCTTCCTGTTGTAGATTTGGGAGTTGATAGGTACAAATGTAAAACTGATACAGCTTTACTGGTTGCTCCAGAAGGTGATTTTGCTTACGATTGGAAAAAACTGGATGTGGATGGTTCTATAATTTCAGTAGGAAATGGCAATGATACACTTTTTGCTTTGGACACAGGAACGTATTTTATTCGTTTAGAAAATACGATTACAGGCTGTTCTACGATAAGTAACCGAGTAAAAATCTTTAATTTTGATGATGAAGTAGTTGTAGATTTGGGAGAAGATAAAACGGTTTGTGATCCATCTGATTTGCCTTATAGATTGGTAGGAAGTGATTTATCACACCTCAACGGAACAACGTATGAATGGTATGTAACAGGAGAAAATACGATTATTGGAAGCGATTCTGTTTTGGATGTAACAGCAGAAAATATGTATAGTGTCGTTATTCAAGACCCTAGAGGATGTAGAATTAGCGATACTGTTCGGATTAATTTTGCACCTACTCCTGATTTTGTCATTACTGGAGCTGAAAATCCAAATTGTTCCACGTTTGATACGCTCAGAATTGAAAGAACAAATGTAAGAGGAATGATAATTAATTGGTTTGGAGATGGAATTGTTTCTGTTTCAGATTCTAATAAAGTTGCTATCGTTAATGTAAGTGGAATTTATACAGCAACCGTAACCGACACCAGCACAACAGCAAATTGTAGTTATACGCAATCTGTTGAAGTTTTTGTTCGTCCGAATATTGATTTAGGAATAAGTACATCAGCAGCAAGTGATACCATTCGTCTTTGTGAAGGAGATTCTTTAGTTTTGGATGCCTTCAGACCAGAACACAACAATAATTTTACGTATCAATGGCGAGTAATTGAAAGTAATCAGACAGTCTCTACAAATTCAAAAATTGCTATTACATATAGCATGGTTGATAATTATGTAGCCAATCGTTTTGAAGTAAAAGTAACTGACCCAAATTTAACAGGTGGAGGAAATTGTAGTGTTTTAGATACAATTAATGTTCGTTTTGACAGAAAATCAGGTGTTCAGATTGATTCTACTTTCATCAAAACATTATGTTTAGGACAAACACAAACGCTTTCAGCCGTTGGAGCAGATTCATATCAATGGAGTAATGGAGAAACCACCTCAACGATTGAAGTAACACCAACTGAAGCAGGTTTTTATACATTTATTGTAAATGGGATTTTCTCTACTCCTAATTTGTGTGGTGCAAGTGCTGATACTATTAAGTTTAGAGTTGTTCCTGTTCCTGAAATTGATATTCCAGAAAGTCTAGTTATTTGTGAGAATGATTCAGTTGAAGTAAATGCTTTCTTGCCTTCTCATGAGCCTCGTTATATTTATGAATGGATTAATGAAAACACAGGAGAAATCATCGATACTTTAGCAATTCACGTTTTCAAACAAGATTCTGCTAACATCAATTACGAACCTCAAACGTACCGAGTGGGTGTTTATGATACACTTGGTGGTGGTCGTTGTGGTGCAGAAAGTCTGATTACAGTTACTTTTAATAGAACTTCGATTACAGAAATTACAGCTTCTGATACGCTTGTTTGTATAGGCGAAGAAATTACGCTTCGTGCAACAGGAGCAACTAATTTTAGATGGAATACTGGCGAAACAACACAAGAAATAACTATTTCTTCTGATTCGGCAGGTGTTTTTAGATATACAGTAATTGGAAGTTATGGAGATGACACCAATCAAAATGTGTGTGATAGCACAGGAACAAGTATTTTGGTTCAGTTTAAAGACATTCCAAAAATTACTTTAAACAAGCCAGATACAATCAGTATTTGTGCAGGCGATTCTGTTCAATTTATTGCAAATGGTGGGTTTACTTATTCTTGGTCGCAGTCGCCAGCAGATAGTGGCGATACGGTTGTTGTTTATCCAACAGATACAACTACTTACGTAGTTACAGGCTTTGACACTTTGGGCTGCTCTTCTACAGATACAACCGTTGTTTTGGTTCAACCTCAAATAGATTTAGGTCAAGAACAGCAGCTTTGTGAAGGAGATACGGCTAGTATTGGTGCGCCTCGTCCTTATGGAGCAACTTATTTATGGAATACAGGAGAAACTTCGGATTCTATTCGTATTCGTAGAAGTGGTTTGTATTATGTAGAAGTGAGCATCAATGAATGTAGTTATACAGATAGTGTTCAGATTAATTTTATTGAGCCACCTGTTTTAAGTGCAAAAGATACAATTCTATGTTTTGAAGATGAAAACCAAGACCGTATTTTCCATCAAATAGGAGTAGAAATAGATAACTATGATTCTACGGCTCGTTATCGTTATCAATGGTTTGATGAAAATGAAAATTTGGTCGGACAAGATTCTCTCTTAAATGTTGAATTTGGAGGCGTTTATCTAGCACGAGTAACGGTTGAATATGCAAATTCTTGTAGTGCCATCACAAGTTTAGAAGTAGAAGCAAATTGCGACCCTCAGATTTTTATTCCACAGGCTTTCACTCCTAATCAAGACAGATTGAATGAAGAATGGGAAATCTTTGGACGTTTTTATTCAAATCTTCGCATCAAAGTTCTTGACCGTTGGGGAATGGAAGTTTATTCAGCTCTTCAAAAACGAAATGATGATGAAATTACATTTTGGGATGGAACATATAAAGGTAAAAAAGTTCCTGCTGGTGTTTATTACTACGAAGTAACTTATACAAGTCCAAGTGATAAAAGTAAAACTATAAAACAAACAGGAACAGTTACGATTATTTATTAAAAATAATTTTTTACAACGTAAAAAGACCTTATCATTACATTTGATAAGGTCTTTTTTTGACTTTTTCTAAAATAAGGGAAACCATCAACTAGACTTTTGCAATTTTCTTTTTAGCATAATTCTTCTAATTGTATCCAAATCTCCTCTAGGAATGGCTTTTATTAGTTCTCTAGTATAAGTTCGTTTTGGTTTGTCGTAAATATCTTCTGAAAAACCAGTTTCTACAATTTGCCCGTCTTTCATGACCAAAATACGGTCAGCAATAAATTTTACAACAGCCAAATCGTGAGAAATAAAAATATACGTAAGATTAAATTTTTCTTTTAGTTCATTCAAAAGATTCAAAACCTGTGCTTGTACCGAAACATCAAGAGCAGAAACTGATTCATCACAAATAATAAATTTAGGCTGCAAAGCAAGCGCACGAGCAATACAGATACGCTGACGCTGCCCACCCGAAAACTCATGAGGATAACGATTAAAATGATACGCATTTAGATTTACGGTTTCTAAAAGTTCGATGACATAAGCTCTTCTTTCTTTATCATTACTCATAATAGAATGAATTCGCATCGGTTCCATGATAATTTCCCCAATGGTCATTCTAGGATTGAGTGAGCCATACGGGTCTTGAAAAATGATTTGCATGTCTTTTCTGATAGCACGCATTTCTTTCTGATTTAATCCCAAAACATTCTTTCCTTCAAAAATTACTTCTCCAGATGTTGGCTCTACTAATCTTAAAAGACTTCTGCCTAAAGTAGATTTTCCACATCCAGATTCTCCTACCAAACCCAAAATTTCTCCTGGATAAACATCAAAAGAAACATCATTTACAGCTCTTACTGTTTCTTTTTTATTTGAAAAAAAACCTTTTGTTTTGATAAATTCTTTAGTCAGATTTTTTATTTGAAGTAATGGTGTTTGTTGTACTAATTTTTCGTGATGTTTTCTTAGTTCGGCTTCACTCTGAAAGTTAAGCATTAAGGCTTGACCAACAGATTGAAATTTTGCTTCTGTAATTTCTGAAATATGTCCATGTTCGTCAGTTGCCATAAAATCAGAAACGACTGGCAAGACACGTAACTTTAAATCCAAACGAGGACGACACGCCAAAAGACCTTTTGTATAAGGATGTTGAGGATTCGAAAAAATATCCCAAACAGCTCCTTCTTCCACTATTTGTCCTTGATACATGACAATAATTCGGTCAGCAAATTCTGCCACAACTCCCAAGTCATGGGTAATAAAAACAACTGACATGTCTTCAGTTTCTCTAAGTTCTCTCAAAATTTCCAAAATAGCAGCCTGTACGGTTACATCAAGGGCCGTTGTGGGTTCATCTGCGATAAGCAAAAGAGGATTACAAGCGAGAGCCATTGCTATCATAACACGCTGTTTTTGTCCTCCTGAAATTTCGTGAGGATAAGCGTTATAAATACGTTCAGGATTGCTAAGATGTACTTTTTCAAAAAGTTGAATGACTCTTGCTTTAGCTGATTTTGTTGTGATTTCTTCGTGTCTTACAATAGATTCCAAAACTTGATTTCCACATGTAAAAACAGGGTTTAGAGAAGTCATAGGTTCTTGAAAAATCATTGAAATTTCATTCCCTCTAAGCTGACGAAGTTGATTGAAAGGCATTTTGAGTAAGTTTACCTCTCCATATTGTCTTGAATTGAATAAAATTTCGCCTTCTGTATCACAATAAGGTGCATCAGGCAAAAGTCGCATCATAGAAAGTGAAGTAACAGTTTTACCCGAACCAGATTCTCCCACAATTCCGACTGTTTCTCCTTTTTTTAGTTTGAGATTTACATTTTGTACGGCTTTATGGTGTCCATTTTCTCCTTTGAAGAGAACAGACAAATTATTTATTTCAATTAAATTCGGATTATCAGGCATAAATGAGTAAAATCAGAAGTAAGAATTATGAAGTCAGAAGTAAATGCTCTACTTGTATCATTTTTTTAATTATACCTAAAAATAACTATTCTTTCTAATAAATAAAAATAGTTATTTTTATAAATACAGTAGTTTAGGAAAGGGCAAGCTATTTTCTTACAAATGAGTAAAAAATTATCCAATCTTAAAACCCATTACCAAAACATCATCTACCTGCTCTTCATTTCTTTTCCAATCCAAAAAGTAGTTTTCTAGTTTTTCTTTTTGTTTATCATCTTCTAGGTTTGCTATTTCTTCAAATAGAACTTTCATTTTTTTCTTCATTAGTTTCTTTCCTTTATCCCCTCCAAACTGGTCTTGATAGCCGTCTGTACATAAAAAAAACGTTGTTGCTTGATCTATTTTTAAAGTATGATTCTCATAGACTCTCTCTCTTTCGACTCCCCATTTTCCTGCAATAGGAAATTTACTTCCTGCAATATCTTTTAATTTTCCATTTTGAATGTAGTATAACGGACTTTTTGCTCCAGCAAAAACTAACTCCTTTGTTTCTTCATCATAAACACACAAAGCCATATCCATTCCATCACGGTTTTGAGTTTCGGATTGACGGAGAGCTGTCGAAACTTGCCCATGCAAATGCGTTAAGATACTGGCTGGATTTGTTATTTTTTTCTCTAAAACGATATTATTTAGCATATCATTTCCAATCATAGACATAAATGCCCCTGGAACGCCATGACCTGTACAATCAATAGCAGCAATAAATATTTTTTGTTCTGTCTTTGCAAACCAATAAAAATCACCACTGACTACATTGCGAGGAAACCAAAGTACAAAAGCTGACTGAAAAGTGTCTTTTATTTCTTCGATAGGAGGCAACATGGCTTGTTGAATACGACTGGCATAGTTTATACTTGCTTTTATATTTTCATTTTGAAGATTAATTGCTTTGCTTTGTTGTGTTATTTGTTCATAAGATTTTGCATTTACAAGAGCAATAGCAGCATAGACAGCAATATTTTGAACTAAATTGAGATGATTTTGGGTATAGCTATTTTTTTCAAAACTCTGAACTGTCAAAACTCCAATAGTTTGATTTTTGTAATTGATAGGAACATAAATCAATGATTCAGGAATTTCTCCTTCTATTGTTGTTATTTTTTGATTTGGAATATACTCATGAAATTCTTTTTGTAAGTCTTTGATATTAATTTCTATATTTTTATTAAAGCAATAGGTTGGTAAATTAGACTCATTTAAAGACCTTTTATGAAAAGGGAGTGTTTGTCCATGTTCTTTTGAATTAATAAACTCTAATGAATTGTCTTTATCATTATAAATTCCGATAGCAAAAACAGACGCATCTAAAAGCTGATTGACAGATTCATAGACCATTTCGATAATCATCTCAACAGAAAGATGTGAAGTAATTTGTTTTCCAACTTCACTCAAAAGACTTACGTTTTGGTAAGCCGTTTCTACTAATTTTTGTTGTGTTTCTAATTGTTGATTATGCTGTAATATTTCTTCATTTTGTTGGTTTATTTCTTCATTACGTTGATTCACCTCATCGTTTTTTTCTTTGAGTTGAAACGTTCTTTCATCAACCAAATTCTCAAGTTTAGTATTTTGAGCTTTTATAGAATTTACTTTTTGCTTATAAAATCCGAATGAAACCCCAATTAGTAGCAATGCAAAAAGAGAAATAAACCACCAAGTTTTCCAAAAAGGAGGTGAAACACTTATTTTTAGTGTCGTTTCTTCACTTTCTATGTTATCACTATTAATTACTTTTACTTTGAATGTATAATTTCCTGCTGGAAGACTGGTATAAGTAGCCTGTCTGATCGTTTTTGTTTTGTTCCAATCTTCATCAAATCCTTCTAGTTTGTAGAGATAGGTGTCATATTCAGGTTTATTAAAGTTAGGAGAGGCAAATTCTATGGTTATGATTTTATCTTCATACGTCAAATTTAGTTTGTCTGTATTTTGTAGAGCTTTGGATAATAAAACCCTACCTTTTTCTTCTTGATTTACTTTTACAGTCTTTCCAAAAAGTTTGAGTTCTGTCAGAATTACCTTTCTTTTTGTTGTATTGGGTTGAATCTCTTTTGGGTAAAATGAATTAAAGCCATTTATTCCTCCAAAGAACATTTCTCCATCATCAGCTTTAAAAAATGCACCCGAATTAAACTCTAAACTTTGCAAATTATCTCTAGTATCATAGACAATTATTCGTCTATCATCATCTAAATTTTGACTTTCTTTATCATTCAAAAATTTAAAAATTCCTCTATTTGTGCTTATCCATAAATTATCACTTTCATCTATCAAAATAGAATAAATGGCATTGTTTGCAAGTTCATTTCTATCTCCCCAGTACTCAAAAGTTTGGGTTTTACTGTCCATTTTATTAAGTCCATTGGTTGTACCTAGCCATAAATTTCCTTGTGAATCTTCAGCTATTGTACGAACTACATTGCTACTAATAGATTTTAAATCTTGAGAAGAAGTATAAAAAGTAGTTCCTATGATATTATTTTGGTTATCTCTTTTCGTTTTGACCAACCCATCATTTGTTCCTAACCATAAAATGCCCTTTTTATCTTCATACACTGACCAAATGGTTAGTTCTTTCAAAAAACGTTTTGTTTTATAGCCAAACTCATACTCTGTTGTTGGTTCTAATTTATAGATTCCATTAAAAGTAGCTATCCAAAAAGTTTCGGTTTTGTCTTCTAAAACAGCCAAACTTGTTGATTGAAGTGTTGCTGTGTCTGTAAGGCTACTTTCTAAACTTAAAAATTTACTTTTAACTGTTTCTCCCTCTTCAGAAAAATCTACTAAACGACAAATGGTAAAATTTCCCATTACCCATATATTTTTGTTTTTAGTTCCATAAAGGCTTGTAACACCACTTATTTTAAAGTCATTTTTTTTATTTCCTTTAAAAATATTGATGTACTTATTTTTCTCCATGTCTATACGAGTAATTCCTGCTTCTGTACCTACCCAAATAATACCATTTTTTGTTTTGGTAATGCCCCAAATATTTGTGTTAGGTAATGAATTTGGATTATTTTTTTCTTTGGTATAAAGCTGAAAATTAGTTTTGGAAGGGTTAAAATAAACAACACCCAAATTTAGTGTAGCAATCCAAATTGTATTTTCTTGTGTTTCGATAACTGCAGCCGTTGTTCCGATAGAACCAAAATTAGTTTTGAAACGACTTAATTTTTGAGTAGAAGGATTTAATGTATAAATATAATCTGTACTGATTCCATACAAAACTCCATTTTGAGTTTGGGTAATGGCTTGTAAATTATAGAAATAGCCATTGTGTGTAAAATGCTGGAAATTATCTGCCTTTGGATTGTATTTATTAAAACCTCTATCTGTTGCTATCCAAACTTGATTTTCTTTGTCTATTAGAATATCATTAACTGTATATCCAAATAAAGAAGTAGAATCAGTTTGATTGTAACGATGTAATTTGTGCTGTTTTCTATCGGCACTCCATTTATTTATTCCCTTTTTGAATGTTCCTATCCAAAGGTTATTATCAGCATCAATGGCTAGTGATTTTATATCATTTCCACCCAAAAGCAAGGAATCTTTTTGAGTAGCTGTATAATTTGTGAAAGTATTATTTTTTGTGTCTAATTTTGATAATCCTTCTTTCGTACCTATCCACAAAAAACCATCTTTGTCCTCTACAATAGCTTGAACAGTATTATTTATTAAAGAATTACTATTTTTTTCATTATTTCTAAAAGAAATAAACTGATTGGTATTATTATCATAAAGAGCTAGTCCTGCAACTGTTCCAATCCAAATACGTTCTTGTTTGTCTTGATACAAAGACTGAATTTGATTGTCAGGAATAGAGGTAGTATCACTACGAATATGTTTATAAACAACAATACTCTGCCCATCATAACGATTCAGTCCATCATCTGTACCTATCCACAAAAAACCATCTTTGTCTTCCAACAAAGCATTAACTGTATTTTGAGAAAGACCATTTTCTATATCTAATGATTTTGTTTCAAAAGTGAGTTCTTGTTCATTAATTTCTTGTGAAAATCCAAAATGATGTGCAAATAGTAATATAATTACTAAAAAATATTTCATTACGTCCCTTCTTGATATAGAATTAGTGTATTAATTTTGCACAAAAATAGTCAATTCTTAACTATATATTACTATTTCCGACTTTAAAACCCATTACCAGCACATCATCTACTTGTTCTTCTTCTTTTTTCCATTTGAAGAAGTAATTTTCTAGTTTTTCTTTTTGTTTTATATCTTCTAATTCTGCTATTTCAACAAAAAGAGATTTCATTTTTTTCTTCATGAGTTTTTTTCCTTTATCTCCTCCAAACTGGTCTTGATAGCCGTCTGTACAAAGGAAAATGGTTGTTTCTTTATCTATTTTTAGGGTGTGATTTTCATACGTTCGCTCTCTTTCATTTCCCCACTTTCCACCAATCGGAAACTTACTTCCTGCAATATCTTTTAGTTCTCCTTTTTGAATATAATACAATGGGTTTTTTGCACCTGCAAATTGTAATTCTTTTGTAATTGGGTCATAGACACACAAAGTCATATCCATTCCATCACGATTTTGTGTTTCAGATTGGCGAAGAGCCGTCGAAACTTGCTCGTGCAGATGAGTAAGAATTTCGGCAGGGTTGGTAATTCTTTTTTCTAAGACAATATTATTGAGCATATCATTTCCAATCATAGACATAAAAGCTCCTGGAACTCCGTGTCCTGTACAATCGACGGCAGCAATACAAATTTTGTTTTCTATTTCTGCAAACCAATAAAAATCTCCACTCACAACATCACGAGGAAGCCACAGAACAAACGCATTTTTTATATCCTCTACTGGAGGAAGCATCGCTTTTTGAATACGACTGGCATAATTTATACTTGAGGTAATATTATTATTTTGAATGCTGATAGCTTTACTTTGTTCTTCTATTTGTTGATAAGATTTTGCATTAATGAGAGCAATGGCAGCATAGACAGCAATATTTCTTACTAAATTAAGGTGGTTTTTGGTATAAGAATTTTTCTCAAAACTCTGAACTGTCAAAACTCCTATGGTTTCATTTTTATAAATAATAGGAACATAAATAAGTGATTCAGGCATTTCACCTTCTAAGGCTTTTAGTTCTTTATTTGGAAAGAAATCATGATATTCTTTCTGTACATCGTTGATAATAATCTCAGCATTTTTATTAAAACAATAAGAAGGAAAATTATTTGTATTCAGAAAAGTTTGATGAAAAGGGAGTGTTTTTCTGTTTTCTTTTGAATTGATAAAATCTAAAGTTTGTTCCTTCTCATTATAAACCCCTATAATAAAAATAGATGCATCTAAAAGTTTATTTACTGATTCATAAACCATTTCTATAATCATCTCAACAGAAAGATGAGAAGTAATTTGTTTTCCTATGTCACTCAAAAGACTTACATTTTGGTAGGCTGACTCTACCAGTTTTTGTTGTGTTTCTAATTGTTGATTTTGCTGAGTAATTTCTGTGTTTTTTTCACTTAGCTCTGCTGTTCTTATATTTACAACTTCCTCTAATTGTTTGTTTTTTAGTTGCAGACGTTTTAGGTTGAGCTTTACTACTCCCCATACAAAAAGCCCTAGAAGAATAAAATAAGCAATATAAGCTCCCCAAGTTCTGTAAATAGGAGGTTTAATTCTAAAATCATACTTCGTAATCTGACTTTTTGTGTCATAGATATTTTTTGCTTCTACTTCAAAAGAGTATTTTCCTGCATCAAGATTGGTATATTCCTTTTTTGTTTCTGTTGTCCATTCTGACCATTTCTCATCATAACCATTTACTATATCTAAAAAGTGTATTTTGTTCATCAAAAGCATTATTTGAGCTATAGAAAAAAGTAAGAGAGTTTTGCTCATAATTTAATATTGGATTTACGTTTTTTTCTATATAATTCTCTATAAATAAAGTATCATTTTCTTGGAGTATTTTTCGTATATACACATTGAATTTTGTAGTAGCATAGTTTTTTGAATCAATATCTAAGTAATATAAGCCTTCTGATGTTCCGATAGCTAGTTGTTTTATTATTTCTAAAGTTTTATATAGTACATCAAATTTAAAAAAAAATACTTTTTTTTAAATTTAGTACTTAAATATTTTTTTTAAAAAAAATAATACTTAGTATTGCATGTAGAAAATTTCTACAAATAAATTTATTTTTAATCAACTTAATTCTTTTAGAATGAAAACTTCAAAAAAATTATCACAATTCACAAAATTTGCAGCATCAAAACTTTCTGCAAAGCAACAGACTACAATTACAGGTGGAATAGTAGATCGCAAAAAAAAAGAAGCAATTCCACCTGACCAGCAGCGACTGAGTTAGAAAAAAGAAGAGAGATTTCAAAATTATCTCAAATCTTAAACACTTGAATATTAAACATTATTACGGTTAATTTAAAAATGAACATTACTGAATTAACCGTAATAATGTTTAATATATGTTTAGTAGAGTTGTGTTATTGGACAACTTTATCGCTGTTACAATTCCTACTAAGTCATCTTCTTCATTATATTTTTTAAAAGGAGAACCTGTTTCTATTTTTCCTATGCCTTCTACAAGTGCCAACCACAAATTTCCTTGTTCATCTAATTCTGCTGCATAGACTTTATCTGTTGATAGCCCATTCTGACTTGTGATATGAAATATTTTTTTTCCTTTTGGATTTAGACAAATCACTCCGTTACGTATTGTAGAAATATAATAATTTCCATCCTGACCTAGTATCCCATGATAAATAGAATTTACTTCATCTTGTGTTAATTCACTTTCAAAAGGTCTGGTTGTATTTGTTTCAAGATTATAAATAAGAAAATTATCTTTATTTCTTCCAATAAGAATTTCCTTTTTTCCTTCTTGTGTATAAGGTAAAATAAAGTAAACACCTAGTGAAGTAATATCTTCTTTATCATATAACATATTTAGAGAATCTCCTTCTACTTTCAATAATCCAAAATAACTATCTAACACATAAGTTTCTTTATATACCTCATAGGCTGAATAAAAATATTTTCCTCTAGCTTCCCAAGTAGTTATTTTGCCTTGATAATAGCGAAAAAGATACTTATCAGTAACAAAAAACACTCCTTTTGTAGTAGCTTTTACTTTCCATACTTCCCCAAAATTTCTTTTACCTTTATCTATTAAATCCATTAAAGGAACAAACTCTTTCTCTCCTGTAGAACCTGTCTCTAGCATTCCTATAGTATTTATTGCTCCTATAAAAACAGTTTCTTCGTTATCAATATCTAGGCTACGTGTAAATGCTACCTTAGGAATATCAATAGTACGCCATGTTTTTCCATCAAACTGTAAAATTCCTGATACATTAGTAAAATATAGAATGCCATTGTTATCTTTTTTGACATTCATATTTATTATATTAGCTTGGTATTCTTTAGGAGAATAGTTGCGAATAAAGGGAGCTGCATTATCACTTATATCTGATTGAGCATATACTAAAGGAGTATTAAAATAGAAAAGTATAATTAGAAAAATAAATAATGTGGAAGAAATTATTTTCTTTATAAGGAAAAAATGTAGATTCATTATTTCTAGTAATGATAGGTAATATAAGTATTTTGTGAAATAGATTTATATTCTATTTTTTTTCAATATAATAATTTTTTTATTATTTACACTTTTTTTAACTTCATTTTCTATAAAAAAAACTACCCCACTTTAAAACCCATTACCAGCACATCATCTACTTGTTCTTCTTCTTTTTTCCATTTGAAGAAGTAATTTTCTAGTTTTTCTTTTTGTTTTATATCTTCTAATTCTGCTATTTCAACAAAAAGAGATTTCATTTTTTTCTTCATGAGTTTTCGGTCTTTTTTTCCTCCAAATTGGTCTTGATAGCCATCTGTACAAAGGAAAAAAGTAGTGGGTTTATCTACTTGTATTGTATGAGTTTCAAAGGTTCTATCTTCTTCTTTCCTACTCCATCGTCCACCAATAGGAGATTTTGCGCCTGCTATTTGCTTTAGCTTTTTATCTTGAACATAATATATTGGATTTTTAGCTCCAGCAAAAGCCATCGTTTTCAAATCTTCATCATAGACACAAAGTGCCATATCCATTCCGTCTTGATTTTGTGTTTCTGATTGGCGCAAAGCTAATGAAACTTGTTCATGAAGATGTAATAAAATAAGTGCAGGGTCAGTAATTTTCTTTCCAAGTACAATATGATTGAGCATATCATTTCCAATCATAGACATACACGCCCCTGGAACGCCATGTCCTGTACAATCAACAGCAGCAATACAAATTTTATTTTCAACTTTAGCAAACCAATAAAAATCTCCACTTACTACATCACGAGGAAGCCAAAAAACAAATGCCTCTTCAAAAGCATTTTTGATTTCTTTAATAGGTGGTAGCATTGCACGTTGAATACGACTGGCATAATTAATACTTGCTGTAATATTTTTATTTTGAATATTGATGGCTTTGCTTTGCTCTGCAATTTGTTGATATGATTTTGCATTAACAAGAGCAATCGCAGCATAAACAGCAATATTTCGGATTATATTTAAGTGATTATCGTTATATGTATATCTATCAAAACTCTGAACAGTAAGTACTCCAATCGTTTCATTTTTATAAATAATAGGAACATAGATAAGTGATTCTGGAATTTCGCCCTCTATTATTTCTATTTTATGATTTGGAATATAATTATCATATTCTTTTTGTAAGTCATCAATCTTAATTTCTGCATTTTTATTGAAACAATAAGCAGGTAGATTATTCTCGTTTAGAAAAGTTTGATGAAAGGGAAGTGTTTTTCTTTTTTCTTTAGCATTTATAAAATCTAAGGCATTTTTTTCTTCATTATAAATACCGATACTAAAAACAGAAGCATCTAAAAGTTTATTGACCGAATCATACACCATTTCGATAATCATTTCTACGGAAAGATTAGAAGTAATTTGCTTTCCGACTTCACTCAAAAGATTGACATTTTGATATGCTGTTTCGACGAGTTTTTGTTGTTGTTCTAGTTGTTCGTTTTGTTGTAAAATTTCCTCATTTTGCTGATTTACTTCTTCATTTTTTTCTTTTAACTGAGAGGTTCTTTGTTGAACTAGATTTTCTAGTTTTTCATTTTGAACTCTTACAGTCTTCATTCTGTGTTTATAAAATCCTATTGAAGCTCCCAAAACAAGCAGTCCACAAAGACAAATAAACCACCAACTTCTCCAAAACGGAGGTGAAACACTTAGTTTGAGGGTAGTTTCTTCACTTTCTATGTTATCTCCATTGATTACTTTTACTCTAAAGGTATAATTTTTTGCTGGAAGATTTGTATAAGTAGCTTGTCTAATGTTAGTCGTTTTGTTCCATTCTTCATCAAACCCTTCTAATTTGTATAAATAAGTATCATATTCAGGTTTATTAAAATTAGGAGAAACAAATTCGAAGGTAATAATTTTGTCTTCATAAGTAAGATAGAGCTTTTCAAGGTTATTTAATGCTTTGGGAAGTAAAATACGCCCTTCTTTTTCTTGATTTACTTTTATTTTTTCTCCGAAAACCTTTAGCCCTGTCAAAATTACTCTTCGTTTTTCTTGATTGGCTTGAATATCTTTTGGATAGAATGAGTTTAGTCCTTCTATTCCTCCAAAAAACATCTCTCCGTCTTTTGCTTTATAAAATGCTCCTGTATTAAATTCTAAACTCTGTAAACCATCTCTGGTATCATAGACAATTATTCGCCTGTCATCAGCTATATTTTGACTTTCTTCATCATTCAAAAATTTAAAAAGTCCTCTATTTGTGCTTATCCATAAATTATCATTTTTATCTGCCAAAATCCCGTAGATAGCATAGTTTGCCAGTTCATTACGCTCTCCCCAATGTTCAAAAGTATTTGTTTTTTTGTCCATTTTATTAAGACCGTTATTTGTTCCTATCCACAGGTTTCCTTTTGAATCTTCTGTAACCGAACGAACTGTATTGCTACTTATAGAAGCAATATCTTGTAAATCAGAGGAATAATGCACGAAATCTGTAGGTTCATTTTCCTCATTTCTTATCATTTTGACTAATCCTTTATTTGTACTCAGCCAAAGTGTATTTTCAAAATCTTCAAAAATATGCCAAACTTCGGTATCTTTCAAATAGACTTTTGTAGTATAGCCTAGTTTGTTTTCTTTAGTAATAGGAGTGGGAATAAGTTGGTAAATTCCATTAAAACTAGCTGCCCAAAGCGTGTTTTTGGAGTCTTCATGGATGTATAAAAGTGTGCTTTGAACAGAATTAGAATCTTCCTTAGCTACAAGAGAAGTAAACACTCCTCCTTTTTCTTTTGAAAAACTGTCCATTCTAATAATGGTAGTTCCAACTACAAACCACATTTTACCACTATCTGTTTCTGCAATAGAATACGCTCCTTCTCCTTGATAATCAGTGTTTTTATTCCCTTTTAAAAAATTATGATAAGAAACTTGATTCTTTGAAGTTGTATCATTACGATTTATTCTTGAAACAGCTTCATCTGTTCCTACCCAAACTATTCCTTTATTATCTTTCAAAATTGCCCATATATTTCTATCAACTAAAGAGTTTTTATTTCCTTTTTCAGCCTTGTATAGTCGAAAGCGATTGGCAGAAGGGTTATATTTTATCAAACCAACATCTCTTGTTCCTAGCCACATTGTTCCATTTTTGGAAGAGTACATCGTTTGAACATTTCCTATTGGACTAACAGAAGTACGATAAATAGATACAGAAATAGATTGAGGGTTTATTTTATAGATTAGTTCGTCAGAAGCAGCCCAAATTTCGCCATTCTGAGTTTCTCTAATTTTATAAACTGTATAAACTCCTTCATTAGGAAGTAAAAAACGCTGAAAATCATTTGAAGATAGATTATATAGATGAACACAGTTATTTGTTCCTACCCAAATTCGCTTTTTTGTATCTTGATAAAGAGAGCTAATTCGGCTTCCTAAAATAGTTGTAGAATCTTTCCAAATTGTATAACGAAATAAATCTTTTGGTTTTCTATCAGCCGTCCAAACATTCAAGCCTTTTGCAGTTCCTATCCAAAGCTGATTTTGATTATCAATAAGAAGACTTGTAATTTCATTATTTCCCAAGATTAAACTGTCTTTTTCTTTGACAAAATAATTTGTGAAAATTTCTTTTTTTGTATCAAATTTACTCAATCCTTTTAGCGTTCCTACCCAAAGAAAATCTTTGTCTTGTTCAATAGCAGTTATATAATTATTGATAAGAGAAGTTGAGTTTTTTTCATGGTTGCGATAACTCTTAAACTGATTTGTATTTTTATCATAAACACATAAACCACTTACTGTTCCTATCCAAATTTTGCCTGTTTTATCTTCATATAACTTTTTAACTTCATTATCTGGAATAGTTGTCGAATCGCTACGGATATGTTTGTAGATTGTAAATTTTTGTCCATCATAACGATTTAGTCCATCGTCGGTAGCAATCCACACAAAGCCATCTCTATCTTCCAAAACATCATTCACTGTACTTTGTGATAGACCGTTTTGAATATTAAGAGCCTCTACTTTTAGGATGTTGTCATTTTGAGTTTGTTGTGCAAATCCAAAATTAATAATAAAAAATAGAGTGAGGAAGAAGTTAATTAAAAAAAAATATCGCATCATATAATCGTATTTCATAAGTTTCAAGACTTATAAATATAATTGATTGTTTGGATGCGAGCAAATTAGTTTCTGAAAAAACTTAATAAAATGGAATATAGTTTTGATTTAACCCATTTTTACTTCTTTTATATTCTGTAATTTTGCTTCAATCTCTTCCAAAATAGCCAAACGAACAGAGAGTTTAATCTGACAGGTATTTGTAAACTCTTGTTCTACGATTTCTAACTCGTAATCTTTTATTAGTTTCATAACATCATTCATTCCTAAATAATCAAAGGAAAAAGAAATAATTTTTGTGATAATTTTTTCTTCAATTTCTGCATTTTGTAAGGCTTCTTGTGTGGAAGTTTTGTACGCATTGATAAGTCCACTCACACCCAATTTTGTGCCACCAAAATAACGAATAACGACAACCAAAACATCAGTAATATTAAAGGATTTTATTTGATTTAGAATGGGAGTTCCTGCCGAGTGATTAGGTTCTCCGTCGTCGTTGGCTCGCCAAAGTTCGCCATCTTGCCCAAGTTGATAAGCGTAACAATGATGGCGAGCGTCGTAGTATTTTTTTCTTGTTTCGTCTAAACGTTCTTTTACTTCGTCTTCTGTTTTGACTTGGAAAGCAAAGGCTATAAACTTGCTTCCTTTTTCTTTGTATTCTCCTTTAGAAGGATTTTTTATTGTTAAAAAAGTGTCTTGCATTCAATTAAAAATTACGAATTACCAAAGCAGCAAAGCTAAATAAAATATAGAAAATGAATAAATCAAAAAAGCAATCTTTACCCATTCATTTTCTGTCTTATTTCTTCAACTTCTTTTTCAGAAAAATCAGTAATAGAACTAATTGTTTGATTATCAAGTCCTTTTGAAATAGCATTTTTCACAACTTCTTCTTTTGCTTGTAATGCTCCTTGTTTTACACCTTCTTCTCTGCCCTGCTCTCTACCTTGTTCTATGCCCTCTTTTCTACCTTCTTCTATTGCTGTTTGCATCACACTTTTTTCTATTCTTCTATTTTCTTGAAAACGTTGATAGACTTTTTTATCTACTTCATTTAATTTTTCATATTTTAGTTTTTCTTCTACAAGTTCTAATCCTTTTGCTTTAAAATCTTTTTTCACTTCGCTATTTTTTAAGAAATAAATCCATTCGTCTAATGTATTTTTGGCAACATCATCAAAGTTATTTACTTTCAAAATATAATATTTAGGAAAAATATCAGATACTTCTTCAACATCAAATTTTTCTTTTTGGTTTTTACTGGCTTGAAGTGTATCGCCCAAATGCTCTCCAACAAAATTACCTACATACTTATAAATATAATCATTTCCTTGTCCAAGTTGAAAATAAATAATATTAATAGAATAAACCTTTTTGATTTCTCCATATACTTCTCCCTCTTTTATGTATTCAGTAACAAGTTTGGAAACACCATAAAGCATACGTTGAAAATAATCTTGCTCGGCAGTATTTTGAAGTTCTACCAAAACGAGTTCGCCACTTGTAGTTCGGACTAGAATATCAACTCTATTAAATTTGTCATATTCGTCTTCTTTGTTTCCTTCACTTTCTAGGATAGTTTCTATTGTCAAATCAAACTTTAAAAGTTCGGTCAAAAAACCTTCTAAAATCCCAAAATTAGCTTTATGGCGAAGGATTTTTTTTACTGCCCAGTCAAATCGTATTAGTTTCATTTTAATAAGGTATGAGGTAAGAAATTTGAAGTAGATTACAAAAATACAATTTTCAAATATGTTTTAAAGTATAGAAGTTGAAGAAAACACAGAGAACGAAAATAAGAATAAAATTAAACTTGAAATTCCTAATTTCCATTCTCCATGTTCTAATATCTACTCCCTAAACTCCCTTAACAAAAACTTGTTCAATCAAATTACTACCAAACGAATAAGGAATAAAAGCAAGTGACGGAATCTTTTTAGTAAGAATCAAATTTGCATCTGTATTTTTACGAATAACACCATGTGTTTTTTCTAATTCAATGGCATAAGCTGCGTTTAAAGTCGCTGCATTAATCACTTCTTCGGGTGTCATTTGCATGTGAATACAGGCAAGCGAAAGCACAAAAGGCATATTTCCAGATGGCGAACTACCTGGATTGTAATCCGTAGCCAATGAAACAGGCAAACCACTTTCAATCAATTTTCTAGCAGGCGCATACTCCAAACGCAAGAAAAACGCTGTACTTGGCAAAAGCGTCGGCATAGTTTGATTATTGACTTTGGCAGAGTTTAATAATGAGTTTATTTCGTCTTCTCCCATGTGTTCCAAATGATCGACACTTCTTGCGCCATGTTTTACTCCTATCTGAACGCCTCCAGAAGTATCCAGTTCGTTTGCGTGTAGTTTTGCTTTTAAGCCGTATTTTGTGGCTACATTTAATATTCTATCAGTTTCTTCTACTGTAAAAAAACCTCTATCACAAAAAACATCACAATAATCAGCTAGATTTTCTTCAGCAACTTGTGGAATCATTTTTTGAGTAAGCAAATCCATATAACTTTTTCTTGAAATTTCTTTTGGAAAAGCATGTGCGCCCAAAAAAGTTGATTTTATTTCTATGGGAGAAACTTCTTTTAGTTTTCTGATTACTCGCAACATTTTGAGTTCGTCTTCTAAAGTAAGTCCATAACCACTTTTTATTTCGGCTGCACCTGTTCCGAATCCTATCATTTCGAAAAGTCGTTGATGTGCAGCTTCGTATAGTTCTTCTTCGGAAGTTTGTTGTAATCTTTTGGCAGAATTTAAGATTCCTCCTCCTCGTTTGGCTATTTCTTCGTAGGTCAAACCGTGTATTCTGTCTTCAAATTCTTTTTCTCGGCTTCCTGCATAGACGATATGTGTATGAGAATCTACAAAGGAAGGTAAGATAAATTTGCCTGTGGCATCTATTTTTTCTATTTCTGATGAATTAAGCCAAAGCGTTTTTTGCTCATTGTTCATTTTTTCTAAATCTTCCATTTTACCAAACTCCTTTATTTTTCCATTTTCTACTAGCAAAAACGCATTTTCTATGCTTGGCAAATCTTGCATCTCTTTTCCTGCACGAAATAAAGGTGTTTTTTGATTTTGTGTTTCTACTTGAACTAATGATTTGATATTTAGGAATAAGGTTGATTTGGTTTTCATAGAATTGAATAGAGTTTGTGTATTTTGATAAATGATTATTGCAAAAATACGAAAACTATATTATTCTATTGCAAGATTCTATCTTGTATTGGTTCTTTTGTCAGAATATGCTTACTGAAATAATAGAGATAAGATGGGAATTTTGCGACAAACTGGGGCGTTCATTGGAGTTGTATTTTTATTCTAAACCCAATCAATTCCCTTTTTCAAAAGTTTTATTGTTCTTTCTTCTTCGCTTCCTTTTTTTGGCTCGTGTGCGTATTGCCAGTTTGCTTCTGGTGGAAGACTCATCAAGATAGATTCTGTTCTGCCATTGGTTTCTAAGCCAAATTTTGTTCCTCTGTCATAAACCAAATTAAATTCTACATAACGTCCTCTTCGGATGCGTTGCCATTCTGTTTGTTCTTTTGTGAAAGGAAGAATTTTATTTTTGTTTGCTATCTGTGTGTAAATAGGTGCAAAGGCTTCTCCTATTTCTCGTACAAAATCCCAACGGTCTTGTTTTGTAATTTCTTCATTTTCTATACTTGTATCTTTTAGATGGTCAAAAAAGATTCCTCCTATTCCTCGTGTTTCTTCTCTGTGAGGAATGTAAAAATAATCATCTGCTTTTTTCTTAAACTCTGAATAATAACTTTTGTGATGTTTGTCGCAGGCTGTTTTTAAAGATTGATGAAAAAACGTTGCATCTTCATCAAAAATATAATGAGGAGTAAGGTCAATTCCACCACCAAACCAATAAATTCCGTTACTCATTTCAAAATAACGAACATTCATGTGAATAATCGGAACAAGTGGATTTTTTGGGTGTAAAACTATCGAAACGCCTGTTGCAAAAAAATCAGCAGGTTCTAGTTTCATCAGTTTGAGCATTTGAGCAGGAGATTCTCCAAAAACTGCCGAAAAATTAACGCCTCCTTTTTCAATCAGATTCCCATTTTCTATAACACGAGAAGTTCCTCCACCACCTCCTTTTCGCTCCCAAGTATCGATTTGAAATTTTGATTTTCCATCAGCTTCTTCTAAGGCTTCACAAATTCGACTTTGTAATCCTTGAAACCAAGTTGAGATTTGGGTTTTGTGTTCTGTAAAATCGTTTGAGAGTTGGGTATTTATATCTGAACTATTCAATGGTATTGCTTTTTGAAAGGTGTTAATTTTATTTTTTACAAAAATAAGAATTAATTTTTAAGAGAATAGAAGTAAAATCAAATTCATTTTTTTTGAAAGAAATGTAAATCTTTTTTGGGTTTAAAATAACTTTATACTCGCAAATCTAAGATTTGCCATACTGATAGGTCGTAGTCATCGCTGCGCTAAAGACAACGCCCAACAGTTGTTTTTCTTATTTATTGTGAAGAACAACAGAAAAATGACTTTTGGTAAATATGTTATTTCTAAAATCCTTATAATTTACAGAAAGGAGTTTTTTGTAATCAAAGTGATGAAAACTATTGATATTACGACCTAATTGATAGGCTTTAATATACTCTGAAATATATTCTGGCAGTAGAAATGTCCCTACTAACAAAACTCCATACAGATAAAGGGTACGCTTCCCATTTCCGAAGCAACAATATTGCAAGGCGATTTCTTCTTCTACAGTTGTGCCATAGCCAGTAATTAGATGGTATATATCGTGTCGTTCTACTTTAGGGATGAGTTCAAATTTGTTTTTATGAAGTAGTTGTCCTAAATGAAAGCCTAAACTATGAGATGGCATTTCAAGTAATTGATTGGTAGTTATGCCCCAAGCTGCTTTTGTCTTGAATTTACAATATAAAATCATTGTCCAGTCAAATAACCAATTAATAAGCTTTTTCCGAGGATTTAATAAAGGCAAATTCATAGTTATACTATTTTAATGTAAAAGTTCCCCACTGTACCTCGCAAGATACAAAAAAAGTGTTCACTTTACTTCCTAGCAAGTGAGGACTATGTATTCGGCATCCTGAAAACTATGGTAAAACCAAGTCTAACCTTTAGAAAAATTGTTAAAATTTATTCCATTTCTATCGTATAAAACTTTGTTTTTTACACAAGCGAAAATGCGTTGAATAATTTTATTTCGCAAGGCATTAATGACACTCATTTTATTCTTACCTTCTGCTACTTTTCTTAAATAATAAGCTCTTAATTCTCCTTCCACTTGTAAAGCTGATAAAGCACACATATGTAGAGCCGTTTTAAGTTGCTTATTAGCCATTTTTGAAACTCTAGCTTTTCCTTTGAATTTTCCAGAAGAATTTTCAAAGGGAACAACACCACAATAACAAGCTAATTGTTTAGCTGTATCAAACTTAGTAAATCCATCAGTAGCTACTAATAACTGAATAGCAGTTACTTTTCCTACTCCTGTCACGGAAGTAGCTAATTGATAGAGTTCTTTAAGATGTGGGTCGTTTTTTATAATTTGGTTCATTTCTTCTTCAAGCTCTTTTATCCTTTGTGTCAAATGCTCTAAAGTAGCTTTAGAGTTTTCTTCAAGCAGTTTTTGAGTAGAAGATTTACTAAATTGACTTTGTTCATTGACATACGTTTCTAACTCTTGTTTATGATTGACTAGCGTTTTACGTAGTTTTTGAAGTGTTTTTAAGTCTTCTAGCTGTTCACTGGGTGGACAATATAGATTTGCTTTGTCTTGAAAACGAAACGCATAAGTAGCAATACGCCCAGCATCAACTTTATCATTTTTACCTCTATTAGCTCCTCCAGAACGCTTTACTTGAAGAGCATTTTCTACCCAAATAGAACACTTAAAATCACTAAAAGCAACCAAAAGCCAGTTAATGTAAACACCTGTATGTTCCATACAAAACAAACTTTCTTTAATTTCATGCTTGTCTTGAAAAGAAGAAAGGTAAGAAGTTATACTTTCTAAATTATTCACAATATGTTTGTATTTGATGGGTTTGCCTTCTTGAAAAAGAGCTATATCTAAATGGTTTTTACTCACATCAATACCTATAAAATTTTGGTAAGTTGGCATAAAAAAGTTAATTTAGGGTGACTAATTTAAAGTGATTCATCGTATTCAATCAGACTTAAAACCTTATCTAATGAGTTTATTTTTAGGTCAATAAAAATACTCCGAAAACTATTTGAGTTTGAGATTGAATAAAAGCAGATAGAGGCTGATTCAGGATATAGATTTCAAAATCTTGCCGTGGATATAGGTTCTCTATCTGCTAGATGAATTCTTAAATACAAGATAAGAAATTACATCTATTTTATCTACTACAAACCTAAAGGCTGTGTATTATCTCCAAACTAGCAAAAATCTAAAATTTTAAAATCAAAATAAAAAAAAGGATAGGAGTAAGAATAATCACTCAAAACTGTTGTGATGACAACAATATTTAAAGACAAAAAATAAATAAAGCGATAACCTTTACATTTGCGATTATTGATTTCAAACAGTTCGTATTTGTATTTATTTAATTCGTAATCCTTTCCAAGTATAAATAACTCAAAAGTTTTGGTATCTTTGTAACGTTTTTCCAATGAAGCCGAAACAGTTTATTTTCAATTCATCTATCAATCAGTTTTATTATTGTTATTTCTTACTAATAGAATTAATAAAAAATGAAGTGTTTTGATTTTCAATATTTATCAATTAAGCGTATTTGAATGCAAAATTTAGCAGGTCTTTCAGAACTTTTAAGCACACCTCAAAAAGTGGTTATTTTTCCACATCAACGCCCTGATGCTGATGCTTTAGGCTCTTGTTTGGCTTTATCTCTTTACTTACAAAAGAAAAATCATCAAACGACAGTTATTTCTCCTACTGAATACCCTAGTTTTCTTAATTGGATGTCTGAGAATGATAAAGTAGTTGTTTATTCAGACAAAACACACAAAGAAGTCGAAAGTTTAGTTGCAGAATCAACCTTAATTTGTTGTTTAGATTTTTCTAGTCCCAACCGAACAGCTCCTTTAGATTCTTTTATAGAAAAAAATCCAGATACACCTATTTTGATGGTTGATCATCATAGAGGCAAAGCAGATTTTGCTCATTTTGAGTTGTGGGATATTACAGCAGCAGCAACAGCAGAGCTAGTTTATGACCTTATTTTATTGATGAATGACAGACATCTGATAGATATTCCGACAGCACAATGTTTGTATGCAGGAATAATGACAGATACAGCTTCTTTCAAACATCCCAACACAACAGGAAAAATACACCGTATTGCAGCCGATTTGATAGATATGGGATTAGATTCTTCTTATGTGCAGCGTATGATTTATGATAGCAATACTGAAAACAGAGTTCGTCTTTTAGGTCATGCTCTTTCAGATTGTTTGACAGTCAGACATGATTTGAAAACGGCTTATTTTGTCTTAAAACAAAAAGACACTCGTAAATACAACACACAATCAGGTGACACAGAAGGTATTGTTAATTATGCCCTTTCTATCGAAGGAATTGATTTTGCAGCTATCCTAATCGATTATGGAAATGAAGTCAGAATGTCTTTTCGTTCAGTCGGAACATTTTCAGTCGCTGATTTTGCTCGTAATTACTTTGGAGGAGGAGGACATCACAACGCAGCAGGAGGAAGAAGTACAGAGCCACTCAAAAAAGTGGTAGAGCGTTTTGAAGAGCTTATCGAAGAGCATCGTTCAGAGCTTACAACTATTCATTAATTATTATCAAAAAAATTAATTTTCTATAAATCTTTTCTACTTTGGTTTTTATATTAGACCTTTGCAGGCTAATCTCAATGTAGTCTATTTTAAAAATCTTATTTAATTTAGTTATTCCAATCGTTATTTTATCTAAAAAACAAAAAATGAAATCTCTTTTTTTATATCGTTTTATACTATTTGCTTTTATTGGTCTTACTGCGTGGTCTTGTGATTCACTCAATAAAGAAAAAGAACTGGACGGAATTCGTTATATGGTTCGTCAGCGTGGAGAAGGTCCAGCATTGACAGATTCTAGTGTTGTTCAGATTTCTATGAAAATTTATAACAGTAAAGATTCATTATTGCGTGATACTTATACTGAAGATATGCCTATTATGGTAGATTTAAGTGACTCAGCTACTAAAGAGATGGGTATCATCAAAATTTTAATGGAAAAAGGAAAAGAAGGAGATAGTGTAACTATGTTTATACATTCGGATTCTATTTTTGTACAAGGACAACCTCGTCCTCCTTTTATCGAAGAGGGAAGCTCAGTACGTCAAGAAATTAAGTTAGTAAAACATTTTACTCCAACAGAAGCTGAAGCAAAGCAAAAAGCTCTTCAACAAGAGTATATGGAGAAAATGATGAAAAAACAAGCAGAAGCACAAGCAGAGTCAGCAAAAATATCAGCAGACCAAGTAGAATATATTGAAAATACATACTTTCCAGAAAAAGGTATTACAGATTTCAAAAAAACGGAATCAGGTCTTTTCTACACCCTAGATAAACAAGGAAAAACAGATATTGAAGCTGGAGACAAGGTAAAAGTTAATTATGAAGGAACTCTATTAGAAACAGGACAAAAGTTTGATTCTTCTTTTGATAGAGGAGAACCGATTGAGTTTCCTATCGGTGTAGGACAAGTGATAAAAGGATGGGACGAAGGTATTCCACTTATTGGTCGTGGTGGAAAAGGAACTTTGTATATTCCTTCTAATTTAGGATACGGAGTGCAAGGATCACCAGGTGCAATTCCTCCAAATGCAATGCTTGTTTTTAAAGTAGAAGTAATGGAAGAAGTTACAAAAGGTGAAAAACAAGAAGGACAAAATATGATGCAAGGTGGAGGAAAATAAAAAACCTAAATAAGCAGAATAATTAAATCATCAGACACTCTTTATAGTAAGAATAAAAAGTGTCTGATGTTTTTTATAAAAAACAAACTCTCATCTAAAAAAGAATTTTATGTTTTTATCTAGATTTATTCTCATTTTTCTTATTGGCTGCATTTCATTTACTGCAAATGCTCAAAATAAGAGTAAAAAAAATAAAGACGAAAAGGAGTTCAAAGGTATTCGTTATCAATTACATACTAAGAAAAAAGAGCGTAAAAATGCACTCACAATTACAGATTCTAGTATTGTAGAACTAAGTATGAAGATTTTCAATGCTACTGACTCTTTATTGAGAAGTACAGAAGATGAAGATTACCCTCTTATTTTAGATTTGAGAGATAGTACAACCAGACAGATTCCTATTGTAGAAATTCTGATGAATGATGGTAGAGTTGGTGATAGTCTTACTTTATTTATTCATTCAGACTCTGTTTTTAAAAATGGTCAAATACGTCCTATTTTTATTCCAGAAGGAAGCGCATTAAGACACGAAATAAAGTTATTAAAAAACTATACAGCTCAAGAATATGCCACTAAGTTAGAAGTCATGCAACAAAAATACATGGAAGAAATGGCTAAAAAACAACAACAAGAAAAACAAAAACTAGAAATGGAAGCAAAAATAAAAGTACAAAACCAAATAGATTATTTAGAAAATACTTATTTTGTAGAAAAAGGAATTACAAATTTTCAAAAAACAGAATCTGGACTTTATTATGTTATTGAACAACAAGGAACTCCTATCGAAAAAGGAAAAACTATAAAAGTTCATTACGAAGGAACATTGCTTAATGGTCAAAAATTTGATTCTTCTTTTGATAGAAATAGTCCGATTGAATTTCCAATTGGTGTAGGTCAAGTTATTCAAGGTTGGGATGAAGGAATTCCTCTCATTGGAAAAGGAGGAAAAGGAACATTGTATATTCCTTCTCATCTAGGATATGGTGAGCGTGGTGCTGGTGGAATAATTAAACCAAATTCGACACTTGTTTTTAGAGTGGAAGTATTAGACTAATGAATAAGTATAATTTTACCTTTACCATTTAATTTTTAAATCAAAATGAAATTATCAAAATACATCTCATTGCTTTTCATTGGATTTGTTTTATTTACTTCTTGTAAGAAAGATAATGAAACCACAAACCCATCAAGTAAAGCAGAACAAGACCAAATTCTTCAAGATTATTTTACTGAAAATAATATTACTCCTCAAAAAACAGAATCTGGTCTATATTATGTTGTTGATCAGCAAGGAACAGCTATCCAAACTGGCGAAACAATTACGGTAAATTACGAAGGTACACTCCTGTCAGGTGAAAAATTTGATTCTTCTTTTGATAGAGGAACTCCCTTTTCTTTTCCTCTTGGAGCAGGACAAGTTATTCAAGGTTGGGATGAAGGAATTCCTCTCATTGGAAAAGGTGGAAAAGGAACATTATATCTACCTTCACATTTAGGATATGGAGCAAGAGGGTCAGGAAGTATTGCACCTTATTCTATTTTAGTTTTTAGAGTAGAAGTATTTAATTAGAATAAAAAAATAGGTTGTTTGACAATTTTTGCACCTTAGATTTTTTCGAATTTTGAATATTGGTGTCTCCACCAACGACATAGTACAAAAATTGTCAGAGAACCTAAAAAATAGAAAACCCCTTCCTTAAATAGTTAAAATAATAATTAATTTAAGTAAAAATTAAATCCTAGAATGAAATTATCAAAATATATTTTCTTGCTTTTTCCTTTATTTTCACTGTTTTCTTCATGTAATAATGATGAAATAGAGCCTCTAATAGATGAAACAGTTCAAGCAGAACGAGAAGACCAAATTATTCAACAATATTTAGAAGAGAATAATCTAACAGCTCAAAAAACAGATTTAGGAATCTATTATATTGTCTTAGAAGAAGGAGAAGGAACAGAAATGCCAACTACTGCTAGTTCTGTTACAGTAAATTACATAGGAAAAGTGCTGTATGGAAGACAATTTGATAACTCTTATGAAACAGGACAACCTTTGACTTTTAAATTAGGTACAAATTCAGTAGTCATAGGGTTTGAAGAAGCTGTCAAACAAATGAAGTTAAATGAAAGAACACTATTTTTTATTCCTTCTCGCTACGCCTATAAAGGATCAGGAATTACATCAGGAGGAAGAGAAATTATTCCCCCTTTGGCAACACTAATCTTTGAAATGAAATTAGAAGCACTTTAAAAAACTCACAAGAAATTAAAGAAAAACTATACAGTTATTTTTGAATCTAGTAAAAAAAAACTATCTTTGCAGGATATTTTGGCTACAAATGCCTAGCTTTGGTTCTAATTTTATGCAGAATCAAGACTAAATCAAACTTGGATTGTCGAAATATAGCATTTTTTATATTTTTATCTGCATTTTATTCAGATTTATTTAAAGTACATCAGAAATATAAAGTATTCCAAATTATTTGAAACTACTACAATTCACAATTCTTTAATTAAGGAACTAAACCGTAAAATTTAATAGAGAGCTAATCATTAATTAAAACCTAATTAAAATAACTCTTTACCTAATTTTAGGGCTTTTTCTGACTTGAATATATTCAGATTAAAAAATAGTGCTAAAAGGATAGTTATAAGAACTATAAAAGTTAAATAATAAAGACACCATAAAACGAACAGAATTAATTTTTACATTCATTTCGTAATTTTTAATTCGTAATTAGCTATGCTGATTTACAGTTCGTAATTGACAAGAATATAAGCATTCCATTTCGTTCACTCAAACCTATACGAGCCTTGGCTACATTAAAACACGGCAGAATAAACTTTCGCAAAACGACCTCCATTTTAGAATACCCACACTTCCTAGATGTGCAGGTAAAGTCGTTTCAAGATTTCTTCCAACTAGGTACTCCTCCTGAAAAAAGAACAGCAGACGGACTCTATAAAGTATTTATGGAGAACTTCCCAATTTCTGATTCAAGAGATAACTTTGTTTTGGAATTTGTCGATTATATCATAGACCCACCAAAATATTCAGTACAAGAATGTGTTGATAGAGGTCTTACTTATGCAGTGCCTTTAAAAGCAAAGCTACGTTTACTTTGTAATGACGAGGACAATGAAGATTTCGAAACCATCGAACAAGAAGTATTTTTAGGAAATGTTCCTGTAATGACTGAGCGTGGCTCTTTTGTTATCAATGGTGCAGAACGTGTAATCGTTTCCCAACTTCACCGTTCACCAGGGGTTTTCTTTGCTCAAAGTAAGCACACAAACGGTACAAAATTATATTCAGCACGTATTATTCCATTCAAAGGTTCTTGGATTGAATTTGCGACTGACGTAAATAATATCATGTACGCTTATATCGACCGTAAGAAAAAATTCCCTGTTACTACGCTTTTGCGTGCTATTGGATATGGTACAGATAGAGAAATTTTGGAACTTTTTGGTCTTTCTGAGGAAGTAAAAGCTACAAAAGCAAACATTCAGAAAGTAGTAGGTAGAAAATTAGCTGCTCGTGTTCTTCGTACTTGGACAGAAGACTTTGTAGATGAAGATACAGGAGAAGTTGTAAGTATTACTCGTAATGAGGTGCTTTTGGAGCGTGATTCTGAAATTGAAGAAGAGCATATCCAAACTATCATTGATTCGAATACAGAATCAATCATTCTTCATAGAGAAGATATTAATATTAATGATTTTGCGATTGTCTATAATACATTACAAAAAGATAATTCAAACTCAGAAAAAGAAGCCGTAGAGCAAATTTATCGTCAGCTTCGTAATACAGAAGCACCAGACGAACAAACAGCTCGTGATGTAATTCAAAGTCTTTTCTTTAGTGAAAAGCGTTATGACTTAGGAGAAGTTGGTCGTTATAGAATCAACAGAAAACTAGGTTTGGATTTAGAAATGAGTGTTCGTGTCCTTACAAAAGAAGACATCATTCGTATCATCAGACATTTGATTACTCTTATTAATTCAAGAGCAGTAGTTGATGATATTGACCACCTTTCTAATCGTCGTGTACGTACTGTAGGAGAGCAACTTTATAGCCAGTTTGGTGTAGGTTTGGCTCGTATGGCTCGTACTATCAAAGAGCGTATGAACGTTCGTGATAATGAAGACTTTAAGCCAGTTGATTTGATTAATGCTCGTACTTTATCGTCGGTTATTAATTCATTCTTTGGTACAAATCAGCTTTCGCAGTTTATGGATCAAACTAATCCATTAGCAGAGATTACGCACAAACGTAGAATGTCTGCTCTAGGACCTGGTGGTCTTTCTCGTGAACGTGCAGGTTTTGAGGTTCGTGATGTTCACTATACGCACTATGGTCGTTTGTGTACTATCGAAACTCCTGAAGGTCCAAATATTGGTCTTATCTCTTCTCTTTGTGTTCACGCAACTGTAAACGGTATGGGCTTTATCGAAACGCCTTACCGTATTGTTAAGAATCAAAAAGCAACTGACGAAGTTAAGTTCTTGACAGCAGAAGAAGAAGATGAGCAAATCATTGCACAGGCAAATGCAACATTAGACAATAAAAATAAATTTACGTCTGACCTTGTAAAATGTCGTTTGGAAGGAGATTTTCCTTTGGAAGCTCCAGAAAATATTACGTATATGGATGTTGCACCAAACCAAATCGTTTCGGTAGCAGCCTCTCTTATTCCGTTCTTAGAGCATGATGATGCCAACCGTGCCTTGATGGGTTCGAATATGCAGCGTCAAGCAGTTCCTCTTTTGCGTCCACAAGCTCCAATCGTAGGTACAGGTCTTGAAAGACGTGTAGCAATGGATTCTAGAGCATTAGTAGTAGCAGAAGACGACGGAGTTATTGATTATGTAGATGCTAAGAAAATTGTAGTAAAATATAATTGGACAAAAGAACAAAAATTAGTAAACTTTGATAATGAATATACTACTTATCAACTTACTAAATTCCGTAGAACGAATCAGGATACGTGTATCAACTTACGTCCTATTGTATTGAAAGGCGAAAAAGTCAAAAAAGGAGATGTTCTTTGTGAAGGATATGCAACTGAAAAAGGCGAACTTGCACTTGGTCGTAACCTTATGGTTGCTTTCATGCCTTGGCAGGGTTATAACTTTGAGGATGCGATTGTTATTTCTGAAAGAGTAGTAAGAGATGATATTTATACTTCAATCCACATTGACCAGTTCGAACTTGAAGTGCGTGATACAAAACGAGGAGAAGAAGAATTGACTTCTGAAATTCCAAACGTAAGTGAAGATGCAGTTAAAGATTTGGACGAAAACGGTATTATCCGTATTGGTGCAAAAGTAAAAGAACAAGATATTTTGGTAGGTAAAATTACTCCTAAAGGAGAAACTGATCCTACACCAGAAGAAAAACTTCTTCGTGCAATCTTTGGAGATAAAGCAGGTGATGTAAAAGATGCTTCGATGCGTGCTTCGGCTTCGCTTCAAGGTGTTGTAATCAATACTCAGCTTTTCTCTCGTCCTAAAAAGGATAAAGATATGCGTGCAAAAGTGCGTAAGCAAGTAGATACATTGAAGAAAGAATATAGCCGTGACCTTGTCGGAATGCGTTCGCAGATGATAAGCAAAATGGCAGAACTTTTAGAAGACAAAACTTCTCAAGGAATTGTTCATAAATACGGCGATGTTGTATTGGCAAAAGATTCAGGTTTCAATAAACAAAATATTGAGCAAGCATTCTTCCCTAGCAAAAATGCATATCGTGATGAGAGTAACTACAACGTACCAGAAGAAGTGAACTTTATTGCTGATGTAATCTTGAAAGACTTTACAGAAGATGAAGATACAAACGAACTTTTGGCAGAACTTGTGAAAAATTACAATCAAAAACGTAATGAAATTACAGCAGAGTTCAAACGTCAGCGTTTTGCTTTAGAAGTTGGAGATGAACTTCCAGCAGGAATCGTTAAACTTGCCAAAGTATATGTTGCTAAGAAACGTAAACTTAAAGTAGGTGATAAGATGGCAGGTCGTCATGGTAATAAAGGAGTTGTGGCTCGTATCGTTCGTGAAGAAGATATGCCTTTCCTTGCCGATGGTGTTCCTGTTGATATTGTCTTGAATCCTCTAGGTGTACCTTCTCGTATGAACTTGGGGCAAATTTATGAAACTATCTTAGGACACGCAGGTCTTAAAATGGGAACTAAATATGCTACTCCAATCTTTGATGGTGCAACAGAAGCAGAAGTAGAAGCAGAAATCGAAAAAGCAGGCTTACCAAGATGGTGTAAGATGGAAGTTTTTGATGGACGTACTGGAGAAAAATTTGAGCAAACTGTTACGGTAGGAATTATGTATATGCTAAAACTTGGTCACTTAGTTGATGACAAGATGCATGCTCGTTCTATCGGACCTTACTCACTCATTACACAACAGCCTTTGGGTGGTAAAGCTCAGTTTGGTGGTCAGCGTTTTGGTGAGATGGAAGTTTGGGCATTAGAGGCATTTGGAGCGTCGCATATTTTGAGAGAAATCTTGACAATCAAGTCGGATGATGTTCTCGGACGTGCTAAGGCGTATGAGTGTATCGTAAAAGGAGAAAACATGCCAGAGCCAAATATCCCAGAATCTTTCAATGTATTGATACACGAACTTCGTGGTCTTGCTCTTGAAATTACATTAGACTAAATTTTATTAACTTGTCATTGGTAGAAATACTGAAAACGACAAATTATATATTAAAAAGCATTTTCTTACTAAATTTAGATTTGGTAGGGAAATGCTTTTTTTGTGTAGTAAAGTAAATCAAAAAAATAAAATGATTTTAGTAGAAGACCCTATTTTCAAAAATCTCAGAGGTTGTTACGGAAGCTATAATCCGATTCCAAAATTAAAACTACTGGAAGAGAATAGTAATAATGAAGAGCTACGCAAAGAAATTTTAAATGAGTTTTGTGATAATCTTTATCATCAAGGAAGTGTTGACTTAGTTTCTTTCTTGACTCTTTCTTTATTAATTCGTTTAGCTTTAAAGTGCAAATTTTCTGATGTAGAGATGATTTATCTTATAGGAGTAATAGAAATTGCTCGTTATGAAGATAGCTTTCAAATCCCCCAAAAGTATCTAACAGATTATGAATGTGAAATAAGGAATGTTATGCTTTTAGCATATATGAATAAAAATTGGGATTATGATTTTGCTTTAGCTGCTACGATAACTATCGCTGCTGTAAATGGACAAATAGATTTTGCAAAATCTATACTTTATGATGACTAAACTTTTTTTATTATTTAGTTCAAGTTTCGACGCTTGAACTAAATAATTTCTATGCCCTTGTCGGTGTCTCCACCATAGCCGTAAGGTTATAGAAGTAGAGTTATTTACTCCTTTAGGAGTTGTATATTGGTAGAAAAAATGAGAAAGCTACATCCTCATTTACTCCGTAGGAGTTTCATCATGGTAGCATTTTGTCTTTAAATGTCATAAATTCTACCAATATATAGTTTCTACGGAACAAGGAACAATTATTTATTCTCATTTTTTCTACCAATATGAAGTTCCTACGAAAGAGAATTACAATAAAAATTTTAACCTTACGGCTATGGTGTCTCCACTGACGACAACATAACTAAAAAATACTACAATCTCTGCATCAAAATCTCCAGTTGTTCTTTTTTCCAACTTGCAAAATCGCCAGCCAAAATATGTTTTCTAGCTTCTCCTACCAAATGAAGATAAAAAGCTAAATTATGAGTAGAAGCAATATAAGCTCCCAAAATTTCATTGGCTTTATTCAAATGTCTTAAATAAGATTTTGAATAGGTATTACTAACATGACATTCCAAGCCATCATCTAAAACACTAAAATCTTTTTCCCATTTTTTATTTTTGATATTGATGATTCCTTTTGTAGTAAAAAGCATTCCATTTCGTGCATTACGAGTAGGCATTACACAATCAAACATATCTACACCAAGCGCAATTCCTTCCAAAATATTAGCAGGCGTTCCTACTCCCATCAAATAACGAGGTTTGTCTTTTGGCAGAATATTGCAAACAAGCTCCGTAAATTCATACATTTTTTCGGCAGGTTCGCCTACTGAAAGTCCACCGATTGCATTTCCATCTCTGTTTTGTTCGGCTACAAATTCGGCAGAAGCTCTACGCAAATCTTTGTAAGTACTTCCTTGAACGATTGGAAAAAGTGTTTGTTTATATCCATATTTTCCCTCTGTCGAATCAAAACGATTGATACAACGTGTCAGCCAACGATGCGTCATTTCCATTGATTTTTTGGCATAATCGTAATCAGAAGGATAAGGAGGACATTCATCAAAAGCCATAATAATATCTGCACCAATACTGCGCTGAATATCCATTACGTATTCAGGTGTAAAATTGAGTTTTGAGCCATCAATATGTGAGCTAAAAACGACACCTTCTTCTTTTATTTTACGGATTTGTCCTAATGAATAGACTTGATAACCACCACTATCGGTCAAAATAGGTCTGTCCCAGTTCATAAATTTATGCAGTCCACCTGCTGCTTCCAAAACTTCTGTATTTGGGCGCAAATACAAATGATAGGTGTTTCCTAAAATAATTTGTGCTTTTACTTGGTCTTTTAGTGCTTCTGGTGGAACACCTTTTACAGTGCCTAGCGTTCCAACAGGCATAAAAATAGGCGTTTGAATTTTTCCGTGTGCTGTCGTGATTGTTCCTGCTCGTGCAGATGTTTCTTTATCGGTGGTATGGAGTTCGAATTTCATTTGATAGCTTTTAGTGATTAGTGATTAACTATTAGTGATAAATGAAATACTATTTAATTTTTGATTTCATTGTTTTGATACTACTTGTAATAATTTTTAAAAGTTCTATTGCATTCTGATGTAAACTTTCAAATTCTTCATTTTTAATAAAGTTAGTTTCCTTTAAAAGTTCTAGCCAGTAAAGAGTTTCATTGATTTCTTTTTGTGAAATAGACAGTTTATGTATAAAATCTAAATTACTTTGTGCAAATTCAGCTTCTCTGATATTTGCTCCCACTGATGTACCACTTCGTAGTATTTGTTTAGATAAAACATATTCCTTTTGGGTAGTAGTCAAATATTTGTATAAATTTACTATTCGAACAGCGAAACAAAAACTTTTTTTTAAAATTCCTTTACTCATAATTTTAATTTTTTGTAAAAATAAATAAAACAATCAAGACCAAAAAGTAATTAATCACTAATCACTAATCACTAATCACTAATCACTAATCACTAATCACTAATCACTAAACTATGGATTATTTACCAACAGATTTATTACCAGCCTTAGAAAACTACGCCTTGGCACATTCTCAAGACGAATTGCCAGTTTTGAAAGAATTAGACCGACAAACACATTTGAGAGCCAACAAACCTCGTATGCTTTCTGGACATTTACAAGGAAATTTCCTTCAAATGATTTCAAGATTGATGCAGCCAAAACGCATTCTTGAAATAGGAACTTATACAGGATATTCAGCTATTTGTTTGGCACAAGGCTTACAAGAAAATGGCGTTTTGCATACGATTGATAATAATGTAGAACAAGAAAGTATTACAAGAGAGTTTTTAGAAAAAGCAGGTTTGGAAGACAAAGTTAAATTACATTTAGGAAATGCTGCTGATATTATTTCGACTATTCTAACTGAAGAAGAAAAATGGGATTTGGTTTTTATCGATGCTGACAAATCAAATTATAGCTTGTATTATGATTTGGTTTTTGATAAAGTCAGAAAAGGAGGAATTATCATTGCTGATAATGTTCTTTGGAGTGGAAAAGTATTAATTGATCCAAAAGAACTCAAGAAAAACGATAAAGATACACCAGCATTATTAGCATATAATCAAAAAAACTATCAAGACAATCGTACTTTTAATATGCTGCTGCCTTTACGTGATGGGCTGATGATGGCGATAAAAGAGTAAAATAATTTGAAATATTTTAGTTTTCTGATTCGTTTTTAATCTTTGAAACAACTAACAAAATTTATGAAAAAAGCACATATCCTCACAGCTATTTTTTTATTTCTGACAACTCTAGTTTTTGCTCAAACGACAGAAAAGGAAGATGAAAATCAAGAGCTTTATCCAATCACTTATAGTTTCGAAAAAGCAAATGAGTTTTTAGAAAAAGGGGAAACAGATAAAGCAATATGGTTTTATATCAATTTGTACCCAAAGAATAAGAAAAAAGTTGTAGAATTTCTTAAAGCATTTCAAGAAAAAAATGATTCATTGGATATGAATCTTCTTGTAAAAAAATCATTTACTATTTATGCAATGGGTGATCCATCTATTATGTCGTTTGAAGATGGGAAAATGAATCTGAATACAGACAATCTAAACACAAAAGGTTCTTGGGGCGATGAGTTGATTATCAAACTTTCTAGTTCTGATGAAGTATTAAGTTCAGCAGCCGACTATAATGCAAGAGCTTTAGAAAAAATTAAAAAGAGGGATTTAGAAGGTGGAATAGACGATTTTAGTAAGGCACTAGAAATCGAATCTGTACCTCTTATTTATTTCAATAGAGGCTTTGCTAGGAGTTTGTTAGGAAATTTTGAAGGTGCAATCGAAGACTATAATAAAACAATAGAATTAGATTATAATTTAGCTCAATCTTATTACGAAAGGGGATATTGCCATGAGCAAATGAATGAATTGAAAAAAGCATTGACTGATTATACAAAGGCAATAGAAGAAAATAAGGATTATGTAGAAGCCTATAATAACAGAGCTATCGTAAAACTAAAACAACATAAAACAAAAGAAGGTATCAAAGACCTTGATATGGTAATTAAGATAGATGCCAATTTTGTTAATGCTTATGTAAGTCGTGGTTTTGCAAAACAAACATTAAATGACAAAAAAGGAGCTTGTAAAGATTGGAAAAAAGCCGTTGAGCTTGGTTTTGAGCAAGCAAATGAGTTTATTGAAGAAAACTGTAAATAGTAAAAAGAAGGATTCTTTTTAGAATTGCTCTTTTTTTTTCATTTTTAAGAGAAGACAGAAATAAATTTAACATTTTCAAGACTATTTACGTACTAGGTAATACCAACTACTGAAACTATTTTTTCATTAACTTACTCTATGCCTACTCAACTTCCTACCAAAACAGTTTGTCTTAATTGTGATTACGAGGTTAAAACAAAAAACAAATATTGTCCAAATTGTGGACAAGAAAATGCTGATAAACGTATTTCTTTACACCTTTTATTGAAAGATGCTGTTGCTACTGCATTCAATTTTGAGTCAAGGGTTTTCAAAACCATTCCTTATTTTCTCTTTTATCCAGGAAAGCTAACCAATGAATTTTTGGACGGCAAACGAGTGCGTTATATGCACCCTTTCAAGATTTATTTACTTTCTAGTATTTTGTTTTTCTTTGTTGTAATTAAGTTATTTACTCCTGCCATCGAAACGGCTATTAGAAGCATTGATAAAAAAACAGAAGATTTGAATGTGAATCTGAGTTTAGATGATTCTACGGTGGTAAATAATAACCTTAAAGATGATTTTTTGGGTGGTGTAGAACAAGGATTTAATAATTATGAATCAGAAGATAGTGTTCGATCAGATTCTGTAAACAACAAACTATTAGCTCAAATATCTGAAAAACAAACCATCATAAAAGACTCTCTCATCAAAGTAATTGATGCTTTTAAACAAGGAAAGCTAAATGATTCTACAATTAATATTGATTCGTTAGAAATTCTAGTTAAAGATAGTGCAGTTTTGGCAGAATCAATTATACTTTTTGATAAAAAAGTAAAAGAGAAACAGGGAACACTGCGTAGGTTTTTTCGTTTGATTAAAGATAGAGAAATGACACCAAAAGCCTTATTAGATTCTCTTAAGACTAAGGAAAAAAATGCAATAAATATTCAGTTTGCCGAACAATTATTGAAAATAGGACGTAATGACCCTGCTATTTTCTTAGCAAATATCATCAATAATATTGGTACACTGATGTTTTTTACGCTTCCTATATTGGCTCTTTTTTTTAAACCTTTTTATATAAGACGAAAAAAATACTACATAGACCATCTTATTTTTACGCTTCATTTACAAGGATTTACATTTATTGTTCTGACTCTAGCAGCTATATTCTTTCACTGGAACTTGATACCAATTAGTATTATTCTATTTTTGGGTTTAATTGTTTATGTATGGTTTGCGTTTAAGAAAGTCTATAAACAAGGGTTTTTCAAAACAACTATCAAAGCGTACATAATTTCATTTCTCTATGTAATGACACTTAGTTTTATGCTTTCTATTAATCTGATATATTCCTTTTTTATGTTTTGATATATCTCAAAACTCATCTTCAAATTCCATCAAAAAAAGCTCATAAGCAGATTTTAATTCTTGAAGTGATTTTAAAGTTACTTTATCGATTTCTATATTTTGCTTTTGAGCTTTTTGAATTGTTGTTTCACAAACTTCAATTCCCTTCAAATAAATAGCATTTGCTTTTTCGTAATTATCTAAATTGGTGTATAATTCGGCTGCATGATAATAGGTCGGAACATAATTAGAATGATTTTGAAGTAAATTTTCGTAATAGGTTAAGGCTTTTTGGGTATCTGTTTTGAGATATTCGGTCGCCACTGCGTATAATAAAAACGTATCATTGGGTTCTTTTTCTAAGAACTCTAATAGCTGTTCTATGCGTTCCATATTTGTTTATGAATAGTTGTAAAATTATTTTTTTGATTACAAATTTAGTAATTTTGCAATATATATTTTTGACTAAAATAAAGCACGATGCAAAGAGAAAAAGATTATCTAAAGAAAAAAATAGACAAACTTGCCGTAGTTTTGGCAGAACTTCTAGCAAAAGTAACCAAAACAGATGTTGCTTTCACAAAAGAAGAGTTTTTCGTAGAATTTGATAAAGTTTTATTAGAAGAAAAAAATCTAACGGTTGATATTCTTTTAGAAATGGAGGAAGAAAACTTCTTGAAAAATCTAAAAGAAAAGTATGAGTTAAACCCAAATCAATTACATATTTTAGCTGATTTGTTGTTTCAGTATTCTCTAAATATTGAACAAAACGAAATAAATTTGAATGACAAAGTGATAGCTTTGTATGAAAATTCTATTACAGAAGGAATTGCAATTTCTTTGGATAAATATAGATTGATAGATTTTTTAAAAAACAATAGGTAGCGTAGTTTTTAAGATGCGAAAAAGTGTAGCATAAAATAATATGAACGAAATAAAAAACAACACAAAAAAATGGTTTGAAGACTGGATTTTGAAATTAAATCTTTGTCCATTTGCTCATTCTGTTTATGCAAAAAAGCAAATTCGTTTTGAAATAGAAGAAAGCAATAGTTTTGAAAAATGCGTACAGAAAGCTGTTTCTGAAATTGAACTTTTAGAAGAAAATAATAATTCTGAAAATCAAAATTATATAGACACAACACTTTTAGTTTTTCCAAATATTTTTTTAAACATTGATAAGGCTAATGAAAACGAAGAAAATCAGCCATTCAACGATTTTTTAGATTTTGTAGCTTTATTGGATTTATATTTGGAACAAAATAGTTTAGAGGGTAAATTTCAACTTGTCGCTTTTCATCCAAATTATATTTTTGCAGGCGAAGACAAAAGCTCAAAAAGTCATTTTACCAATCGCAGTCCTTATCCAATCTTGCATATTTTGCGAGAAGAAAGCGTAGAAAAAGCGATCGAAAATTTTAGTCAAGTAGAATCTATTCCTCAAAAAAATATAGAAAAATTAGAAAATTTAAAAGAAGATAATTTTGAATGGTTAGAATCTTTTTCTTCTTTGTAAAACCCTAAGGGTCTCCAAGACCCTTAGGATTTAAATACACATATCACGAATAGTTAATAAATCATTAATCACTAAAAATGTACGGTTCTTCTTCCTCTTCTCGTTCGCCTTTCTCTCAGTTAGACTGGATGACAATTTTATTGTTTTTTGGACTTCTTACTTGGGGTTGGATTAGTATTTATGCAGCCATTTATGACGCTGAAAAAACTTATACTGTTACTCAATTTTTGTTTAAGACCAACGCAGGAAAACAAATCATGTGGATTGGGCTGGCAACAATGCTTGCTCTTGTTTTGATGCTTTTAGATGTTCGGCTTTTTGCTTCTGTTTCTCCCTTTTTTTATATCGGAACAATGGCTTTACTGGTCGGAGTTTTACTTTTTGGAAGGGAAGTCGCAGGCTCAAAGTCGTGGTTTGATTTTGGAGGAATTCGCTTCCAACCTGCCGAACTTGCCAAAGTAGGAACGGCTCTGATGATAGCCTTTTTTTTAGGAAACAAACGAGTAAGTGCCGAAAAATGGAAGTATATTGGTGTTTTGATGGTCATTATTGGTATTCCTGCTGTTCTTACAATTTTACAAGGAGATACGGGTTCTGCGATGGTTTTTGCTAGTTTTTTCATTGTTTTTTACCGTGAAGGATTGCCTTCTTTTATTATGGTGGCTGGGCTTTCTGCTATTTTGCTTTTGGTAGCTACACTCGTTATGCTCTCCGATTTGTGGGGATTGATGCAGCGAATTATTGTCATTGGAGGAGCTATTTTGCTTTTTATTCAACTCATAGATTTTTTCAGAAGACGAGCTGAAGACCGTCCAAAATGGTTTGTTTTTATGATAGAAATTGGTTTGAATGTTATTCTTTTGACAATTCCTTGGTGGCTTCCTATTCAAGAATATCAATCAGAAGATATTGCACTTATCAAATCTGAATCTTTCAAACAAAATTTGATGTGGCTAAGTGGTATTTTTGCTGTTTGGTTATTTATAAAAGGAATTTTTTCACTTACAATAGACAAAAAATACAAACCAATTTGGCTTGTTGGCTTTATCGTAATGGCTGCTGTGGCGATTGTGGGAGGATTAGACTTTTTTGTAAAAGATGTTTTGAAAGAATATCAACGCAAAAGATTAGAAGTTTTGGTCGACCCAACGCAAGGAAAACAAGATTTTGGGTGGCAAGTCTATAACTCAAAAAGTGCCATTAGTTCGGGAGGACTAACAGGAAAAGGATTTTTAGAAGGAACACACACAAAACTCAATTATGTGCCTGACCAAAGCACCGACTTTATTTATTGTACCATTGGAGAAGAGCAAGGCTGGGTAGGAAGTTTTGGTGTCTTGGTGTTGTTTGTTTTGCTGTTTTTTAGGCTCATTCACGTAGCAGAACGGCAAAAATCAAAATTTTCTAGGGTCTATGCCTATGGTGTAGTTTCGATTTTATTCTATCATTTTGTAGTAAATATCGGAATGACAATCGGGCTTTTTCCTGTAATTGGTATTCCATTGCCGTTTTTTAGTTATGGTGGCTCGTCGCTTTGGGGTTTTACACTATTACTTTTTATCTTGGTAAAATTGGATATGCACCGTAAAATTGAAGTCAAAATTGATTAAAATAGTGATTAGTTATAAATTATTAGTGATTAATTAACTACTCAAAACTAATCACTTATCACTAAACATTAATCACTAGAAATATTGAAATTAAGCATTATTACCGTCGTCCGAAATGCAAAAGAACTTTTCCTTCAAACACTTGAATCGGTCAAAAATCAAACGTATCAAAATATAGAATATGTAGTCATTGATGGAAATTCTACGGACGGAACAAAAGAAATCATAGAACAAAATCAAAAATTCATCAACACTTGGATAAGTGAAAAAGATAAAAGTCTTTATGATGCAATGAATAAAGGATTGAAACTCAGTACAGGCGATTTTGTATGGTTTTTACACGCAGGAGATACAATTCCAACTCCTCAAACGGTAGAAAATGTAATAAATAAAGTCTTGAATAAAAATAATTCTGAAATTCAAAGTGAAAATAGTATTTTTGAGAATATAGATTTTATTTATGGAAAAGTAAAGATTAAATACTTAGATAATACCTTCACAGATTATCACAAAACTGCTCCTCCAGAAAAGGAATTAGCAAAAAAAGGCTACAAAAATTTCTTGGAAGGAATGGTAATTTGTCATCAAGCGATGCTAGTTCGTAGAGAAATTGCGCCTTTGTATGATTTGGATTTTAGATTAGCTGGAGATATAGATTGGTCTATTCGTCTTTTTAGAGAAATAGAAAAACGCAAAAATAATGAGCAAGAAATAAGAGTAAAACAAGTAGAAATAACGATTGCTCACTTTTTGGCAGGAGGAATTTCGACTTCTCAAAAGAAAAAATCACTTCAAGAGCGTTTCCAAATCTTTCAAAAACATATTGGTTTCATAGGTGCAGTATGGCAGCATTTCATTATTTTTGGACAGCGACTTTTTAAATAAATCTTATTCTATTATGCCACAAAACCCAACAACTAAACTATCTTCTTTTATTGGAGTCACTTTGCTTCTTTTAGTAATAGGTTTTACAATTTCTATTAATTTTTTTTGGTAAGAAGAAAGTAGAGACTGCAAAGCAGATGTCAGAAACTCAAAAAGAAGCAACTAATACATTAATACGAGAAAAAAGACATCTTAGAAATTTTGATTCTCTTGATTTAGTCAAACTGTGGAAACTAAAAGACATACAAACAATTCAAATCAAATCGAAAAGATATGATAATAGACAAACAGAACTAAAAATTAATAAAATACTAGCTGTGACCAAAACATATGATCCTATGTATGATTTTGAATTTAAAAAAATGAATGATTCTTTAAAGAGGCATTTCCAAGAAGAATATCGGAATCTTACCGAAAAGGATTTTATTAATAATCAACTTAATAATCAACCAAATGCTGATTCAAGAAAAGTTTTTATTACTGCTTATGGAAGGTTGATATTAGAACATTATTATTATAATTTTAAATATGATACGGATGTAAATATTAAACAGGATAAAGACACAATAAGAAAAGTGAAGGTTAATCATTTTAATATAACAACCACCGACTTGTTGAAGGAGATAGGAGAAATATTTTTAGATTATCAAATTAATTCAATTAATACCAATACAGAACATGGTGATTTTACCTGTATAATTTTAAAAGATGGAAGACAAATCTTTTTGATAAAGAAAGATGCTGAAATAATAGAGGATTATTATAAAGAGCTGATAGAAAATGCTGAATCGCTAAATGATAGTACCAAAGTTATCTACCCTTACCAGAAATAAAATATGCCACAAAATCAATCATCAAATAAATTTTCAGCAATTATAGGCTTTCTTTTACTGATTGCAATTATTGGTTTTACGGTTTTTGTGAATTTCTTTGTAGAAAAAGAAGTAGAGCATACCAAAAAAGAAGAGAATAAAGAAATAATTACTCAAGATTCTACTAAAGATAAGATACTTGTAAAGTCATATTTTAATGCTTTTAATAAAGAAGATGTAGAAAATTTTTGGAAATTAGAAAACTTCAAAACAGATTCTATGCAAGTTGAAAAAGATAAAAATATCACGTCCATACAATTAAAAAAGATACTCCTTACAACGAAAATGAAAATGTACTATTATGGAAAAGATGAGGTTTCTTTCAATAAATTAAATGATTCTTTAGAGATAGTTTTTCAAAAAAAGTATGGTGAAAATTATAGAAAAGAGGGTTTTTCTACTACCAATCCTAGTATTCCATCTATAAAGACACATCTTGTTTATTATGGCAAATTAGAATTTAACTATCAAAATCAAGATAATGACCGTTATGGTAGCAAGGTATTTGAAAAATTTAAAATTGATGATTCAAACAAAAAGTTATTTAATCTAACTGAAATAGGAGATATTTTTATAAAATATCAAATAAGAGCTATTTACAATGACCCAGAAGTAGGAGATTTTACTATAATTGTTCTAACAGATGGAAAAGAAATATTTTTGATAAAAGAAAATACAAAAGTAAAAGCAGAGTTTTTTGAAAAATTACTACTAAAAGCAGCATATATAAATGACAGTACAAGAATTATTTTCCCTTCAGAAAAAACTAAATAAGGCGAATAAATCGTATATTCGTTGCAAATTATGCAGCGATTAGAAGATCAATAAAGAAATTATTAATTTTTAAAATCGTATGCCACAAAATCAATCATCAAATAAACTGTCATCAATCATAGGTTTCCTTTTACTAGCTGGAATTATTGGCTTTACTGTTTTTATAAATTTTTTTGTAGGACAGCCAATTGAGGAAGAGTTTGAAGAAGAGGAAGAAGTAATAATAGAGGTAGAAGAGCCAAAGTTTAGAGCTTTGGATTCTACAGATTTAGCTAATCTTTGGAAACTAGAGAAATTACATACAGGGTTAATAACAGAAAGTAAGAATGGAGAAAAGACTGTTGTGGAAATTGATAAAATAATAAGCATTGAAGATTTTAGGGATATTATAAATAGTGAAAATCCTGATGAGTTTAAGAACTTCAAACAAAAATTTATTGTCGATTATGGAATACTATCCTTCGAACATTTAGGAACTGATAAAGTAATTATTGATAATATCAAAATAGAACATCTTAAAAAGTCTGTTACTGATTCGACTACATTGAAAGAAATAGGAAATATATATTCACAGTATCAAGTTCAATCTATTAGCACTGAGACAATGCATGGGGAATTTACTCGTGTTATGCTGAAAGATGGTAGAGAAATATTCTTAGTAAGAGCAAAATCAAAGGTTACGGAGGAATATAAAAGAGTGATAGAAAGTGCTGATTGTTTGAATGATAGCACAAGAATAATGTATCCTTATTAAAAATAAAATATGCCACAAAATACATCATCAAACAAATTTTCATCAATAATAGGCTTTCTTTTATTAGCTGGAATTGTTGGTTTTACTGTTTTTATAAATTTCTTTACTGAAAAACCCGTTGAAGAAATAAAAGAGGAAGTAGATATAGTAGAAGTAGAAGAACCAGAATTTAGTATTTTAGATTCGATTGATTTGGCTAATCTTTGGGAATTAAGATATTTTCAGGCAGAAGGACATACTTACGAAAATCGTCAAAAAACCTTCATGTCTATCAATGAAATAAAAGGTATTTTAAATCATAACCCTTTAGGAGGTGCTAATTATAATGAAGCATCTGATTCTGTAAAGCAACTATTAGAAAAAATATATAATAGTAGTTCCAAAAAAGAGTTTGTTGTGAATTATGGAATATTAGCTTTCAAACATAGTGATTTTGATAAGAATAATGATAAAATAATATTTGAAAATTTTAAAGCAATTCCCTCAGACCTTAGTCGCTCCGATTCTATTAAACTCAAGGAAATAGGAAATATAATCTTAAACTATCAGATAGAATCTATTTTTACTGAATCAAAGGCAGGAGATTTTACCAAAATTGAATTAAAAGATGGAAGACAATTATTTTTGATAAAACAAAATGCAAAAATAAAAACGGAATATTCCAAAAAACTCATCGAACGAGCAGAGTTTATAAATGACAGCACAAAAGTTATTTACCCTTATTAAAATATGCCACAAAATCAATCATCAAATAAAGTCTCATCAATCATAGGTTTTCTTTTATTAGCTGGAATTGTTGGTTTTACTGTTTTTATAAGTTTTTTTGTTGAAAAAACAAGTGAAGAAGTAGTAGAAGTTAAGACAGATGAGGAGGTAGAAAAAACACCTTTACATAAAGATTTTACTAAAATAGAAATTGGACAGCTTTGGCAATTAGAGGGTGTTGAATCTAAAAGGGTAGTTATACCAAACAAAGAAAAGGAACTGTACATGTCAGTTAATAAAAGAAGGAAATGTTTTGGTTTTACTTTTTTGAATGATATAGATGAGTATGAAAGAGATTTCCTTTCAAAGGATAGTTCATATATTCATTATGGAATATTGAAGTTTAATAGAAATGAAAGAATGCAAATGGAAAGTTTTGAACTTTTATATTATGATATGAATTCAGTTGCCTCACATGTGGGGCATCTGATTGCAAAATTTCAAATAAGCTCTATAGATTTTTTACCAAAAAATAATTATTTTACTTGTATTAATTTTAATGATAGCTCAAAAGTATTTTTGATAAAAGACAACGAGAGCATAAAAAACACTTACTATAAGGAGTTTATAAAAGAAGCTAAATTTCTAAATGATAGCACAAAATTATATTTACCTAAAGTAGAGTAAAATTATTATTCTAAAAGAATATTCAACATGCCACAAAATACATTAACAAATAAATTTTCATCAATCATAGGTTTCCTTTTACTAGCTGGAATTGTTGGTTTTACTGTTGTTACAAATATCTTTGTACAGAAAACAGAAGCCGAAGCAAGAAAAGAACATGCTTGGGAAGTCAAATTAGCAAATAGTAAGTTGGAAGCCTTTCAGTCAAATGATTTAGCTAAACTTTGGAAGCTAGAAAACTTACAAACTGATTCTATCAAAATTGATTATGATAAAAAAAGAACGTTAATAACAATAATTAATTATGGAAAGATAGATTTTAGACACTCTTATAATGGAAAACATATAATGACATTTGAAGATTTTTTGCTAAAAGGTTCTGTAAATCATAAAAAACTAACGGATATAGGGAGTTTATTTGTAAAATATCAGATTCAATCTATCCATACCACAACAGAGTTAGGAGATTTTACTCATATAAATTTCAAAGATGGTAGAAGTATTTTTTTAGTAAAAAAGAATGCAAAACTTGAAGAGGAGTATAAAAGAATTTTAGGAAATGCACAATCATTAAATGATAGTACAAAACTACTTTATAGTAATTAAATCGTATGCCACAAAGTCCATCATCAAATAAAGTCTCATCAATAATAGGTTTCCTTTTACTAACTGGAATTGTTGGTTTTACTGTTTTTATAAATTTCTTTTCTGAAGAACCGACAGAAGAAATAGAAAAAGCAACGGTTGAAGCAATACTAGAAGATACATTAGAAGTCAGTTACAATAGATCTTTTACAGAGAATGATTTAGCAAACTTTTGGAAGCTAGAAAATATACATACAGATTCTGTAACAATAAATTTAGAGGAAAATAGAACATACATGAAAATCTATAGAGAGCTAAGCTTTACAGAATTTAATCCTTTTAGAGATTCTACATTAATTGAAATATTAGGAAAAGACGAAATGTGTAGATTATATAAAGATTTCTCCTTATCAAGATACAGAATTTATAATGGCATAATTTCATTCAAACACATAGAAGAAAAAGCAGATTCATCTTCTAAAGAACCTACTGCTTTCTTTAAAGAATTTCACATACATCATACAGAAGCAGAAGATTTTGCATTAGCCATGGCTGAAATAGCTAATACAATTATTGATTATCAAATCAAATCTATTACTACGCTACCAGAAGGAGGAAATTTTACTCAAATAGAATTTAAAGACGGAAGAAAATTATTTTTGATAAAAGAAAATGCTGAAATACTAAATGATTCTTGTAAGAAAATCATAGAGAATGCTGATTACTTAAATGATAGTACAAAAATACTTTTACTTGATTCCTCTGATTTATAATTTGTGATTTTAATCAAAGTGCAATTTAGAAACTACTTTTCGATTTCGTCTAACAAAAAATCCCTTCTAACAACCAAGTCAGAAGGGATTTTGAATTTCTAAGAAGTAATTAACTAATCATTTATAGTTAATCACTAATCACTATATTAGTATTTCTTAGGTTTTTTAGGTCTTACAAGAGGTTGAGCTTCTTGTTGCTCTTGAGGATTATTTGCTTCCTCTTCCATGGCTTTCATATATTCAGCCATTTCTTCTTTATCAGAATATTGTTGAGCATATTTTTCTTTCTTCTTTTCTAGTAATGCACGCTCATTTTCAATAGCATTTTTAGAATACAAATCTAATACTAAAGGAGTTGCAACAAAAACAGAAGAATATGTACCTACAATTACACCAATAAGAAGAGCAAAAGAGAATCCTTTAAGAGCTTCTCCACCGAAAATAAACAAAATCAAGACTACCAAAAGTGTAGTAACAGAAGTAATTAATGTTCTACTAAGTGTAGCATTGACAGCTCCATTGATTGTTTCTTGTAAATCTTCATCTACTCTATCATTGAGAGCTTCACGAATACGGTCAAACACAACTACTGTATCATTCAATGAATAACCAATTACAGTAAGAATGGCTGCAATAAATACTTGGTCAATCTCAACAGCAAATCCTAAAAGGTAAGCGATTGCAAAAAGAGAAAGTACAATCAAACTATCGTGTGTAAGGGCAGCCACAGCACCAGCACCAAAACGCCAGTTGCTAAAACGAACTGAAATATAACCAAACATCAAAATCAAGGCTACAATTACAGCAGTACGAGCTGAGTCAGCAATATCATCAGCGATAGTTGCACCTACTTTCGAAGTGCTTACTACTTCTGGATTAAGAGCTACATATTTTTCTCCCAAACTAGCCATAATTTCGTTCTGAATAGCAACATCTACATCAGTAGATTCTTCTTCCGAACGATAGCTTGTTGTGATTTTTACTTTATCATTTCCATCATAGCTTTTTACTTCTACACTTGTTTGAAGTTTTTGTTCGATACTTGCTTCAATTTGCGAAGGAGTTACATCTTGTGAAAAAGCAACTACATACGAGCGTCCACCTGTGAAATCAACACCCATATTTAAGCCATTTGTAAATAAAATGGCAGCACCAATAACAATCACAACACCAGAAACAATATAGCCAATCTTGCGTTTGCCCATAAAGTTGAAGTTAGTGTTAGCCAACATACTTTTAGTAAATGGAGTAGAGAAAGACATATTGCTCTCATCTCCTTTACGGCTCATCCAATAGATAATCAAACGACTTACATAAACTGCTGTAAAGAATGAACAAACAATACCAATCATCAAAGTAACGGCAAAACCTTTGATAGGACCTGCGCCCAATACATAAAGTACAACCGAAGTGATAAGTGTTGTTACGTTGGCATCAATAATTGTAATTAAAGCTCGTTGGAAACCATCTTCAATCGAAACCATCAAACCTTTTCCTAGTGCAAGTTCTTCTCTAATTCTTTCAAAAATCAAAACGTTTGCATCTACCGACATACCGATTGTAAGTACAATACCTGCAATACCTGGAAGTGTAAGTGCAGCTCCAAGTTGAGCCAAAAGTCCGAAGATAAAGAAGATATTTGCAAGAAGAGCTACGTTTGCTACAATACCAGCTTTTGCATAATAAACAATCATAAATATAACTACTAAACTAAGTCCAACAAGAATAGAATAGATACCTTGATTTTGTGCAGCAGCTCCCAAAGAAGGTCCTACTACTGCTTCTTCTACAATACGAGTAGGAGCAGGAAGTTTACCAGCTTTCAAGATATTTGCTAAGTCTGTTGCTTCTTCAATAGTAAAGCTACCAGAGATAGAAGAACGACCACCACCAATTTCTTCGTTTACATTTGGAGCAGAATATACATAATCATCAAGAACGATTGCAATCTGACGACCTACATTTTTTCCTGTGAGGTCTTTCCAAAGACGTGCGCCTTCTCCATTCATAGCTAGAGAAACCTCTACTTGTCCGTTTGGATTGATGTCTTGACGAGCATCAGTAACTACATCCCCTGTCATTGGAGATTTGCCACCTGCTGCTGTTTTGATGACATGAAGTGTATAAAATGACTTTCCTTCGTTTTCTGCATCTGGTTTTACACCCCAAAAGAATTTCATGTCTTTAGGAATGATACTTTTTACCATTGGGTCATTCAATATTTTATTGATAGAAGAAGTATCTAAGGCTTCATACGTCAATGTAAAATAAGTTTGACTAAGAGGAGTGAGTTTTGAAAAAAGAGGAGAAACAGTTTGATTTTGAGTAGTATCTGCATCAGCTAATAAATCATCAGCTTTTGCAGAAGAATCATTTGCAGCAAGTGTTGTACTATCTGTTTGTGTATCATCATCATTCATTATCAAATCATTTCCTGTATCAGCCGTAACTGTTGTATCAGGAAGTGTCAAATCGTCTGTTTTTTCAGTTTCTACTTTTTCCATACGATTTTCTACCCAAAATGTATTGATTTGTGTCAAAACTTCTTGGTATTCTTGTGGCTGATAAACTTCCCAAAACTCTAGTTTTGCAACACCTTGTAATAAATCACGAACACGTTCTGCATTACTTACCCCTGGAAGTTCTACCTGAATACGGCTAGTTCCTTCAATAAGCTGAACATTTGGCTGTGTTACACCAAATTTATCTACACGAGTACGGATAATTTCGAAAGCTCTTTGAACAGAACCATCTACTTCTGCACGAATAAAATCTTCTACTTCTTTGTCAGAAGAACGGAAATTGATTTTTCCACTATTTGCAGAAGTAGCAAAAACGTCTTTCAATTTGCCTTCGCCTGCTTTTTCTTGATAAGCATCAAAGAAAAGCTCTACATAACGGTCTTGGCTAGAAGCCTGTTGTTTGTTTGCTTCTGCAAGTGCAGCTTGAAAGTCTTCATTTTGGCTTTCATTAGACAATGCTTTCAAGATGTCTATTGGAGAAACTTCAAGTGTTACGTGCATACCACCTTGAAGGTCAAGACCAAGATTAAGCTCTTTTTCTTTTACTTCTTGATAGGTGAAGTTAGCGATTAGGATGTCATAAACAGGCTGTGACCACATAGAGTCCAAATACTGTTTTTTGAGTTTTGCTTGGACTTCTGAGTCGCCTTGTGCTTTTTCTGTTGCATAAGCTACTGCGTTGCTTTCTACGTTGCGAGATACAAGTGTGAATGATAATGAAAACAGACACAAAACTGCAAAGAGAATAGCAAGGAATATAATAAAACCTCTATTTTGCATGAGAATATAAGAATTACGGATTACGAATTATGAAATAATCAGCGTAGCTAATTACGGATTACAAAGCATAAAACTTCATAATAAACAAAACGAAACCCAATGTTAAGAATTGAAATATATAAATGTGTGAAATGAAATTGCGATGCGATTGGAAGAAAACAGTCATACCATATAATCAATAATAAAGTCGAAGACTTAAAAGAATATTAACTGATAACTGTTTACTGATAACTGACTACGGTGCATTTGGGGAAATAAAGCACCTAAATAGTGTTTTGAAGAATGTAGAACTAGAAAAGTAATAACTTACACTATTTATTTTTTGAGTAGAAAAAGAAAGAAAACTAAACTCTATACTAGGAGCAAGAATTATATTTTGAAAAAACTCAGTAGTAACAAATCCTTGCAAAAGAGCTTCCGAAGAAGATGCTGTTTTGAGTGTAAGAGGTTCTTTTTCTGGTTGATTGTCAGAGTTAGATATTTTTTTTGTATCTATATCTGTATCAAGATTATTGACTGATGAATAGTCAAGTCTTGCATTTTCTGTAAGGTTAATAAAATTATTTTCTATCCATCTAGCATTTGCTTCTACACCAGCAAAACGCATTGTTGTCGAAAAGACAACTAGCACTAGCATAAAGCAAGTCATGAAAAGAGTGCGAGAAGGAGCAGAAGAAATAACTTTAGACATTAACTAAATTAGTATTTTTAGATAGAATACAGTTTGTAATAGAACTGCAAAAGTAGTGTTTTTAATTTAGAATCCAAAAATATCATCCAATATTTCCTACAATAATAATTTTAAATAAGTAACCAATACCACTAATGAAATGAAGAAGAAATATACTGCTAAGTAGTATCGTTTTCCAAATTTTGATTTTTCTTTGTTGTATTTTCTTAAAAACAAAGATACTTATCACTAAGAATAGCATATAGTTCGCTACAATGAGTTGCCATCCAAAATTTCCATGATAAAGTCTTGGTCCTGTTTCTACAATAAAAGCTGCAATTAAAAAAGCAAAAATATATAGTAATATAGAATATCTTATTAAGAATATATTTTTTAATTCTTTTATGATTAATAAGCTTATGATAGGAAATAGTGTACTAATAATGAAGTCGACAAAAAAATTGGTACTATAACTATTAAAAAGTAAAAAAGGAGCAATACCTATATTACTTTGCTCAGAATCTACTGAAGTAGAATTATTGAAGAGATATATTATACAGTATAATATGATGATTCCTATGAATAATGCTGAGCTTATAGAAAAACCAATAGTTACTTTTTTATTGAATTTCTTTTCCCATAAGAGAATCATTAATGGAAAAGAAGGAATAAAAATAAATAGAAAACTTGGTTTGATAAGTAAATTTATAGTCCCCAGTATAATTATATAACAAATATTTTTTCTATGAATAGTATTGCTCTCTATAAATTCCAATGAATAACAAAATAGCAAAACAGCAAAAGGCATAAGAAATATTATAGTTGAGTTGTGCCAAGCTGAAATAGCTATACGACCTAAATAAAATTTATAATCTTGAAAATCATAAAAAATAGGATTCAAAAATAGAATACAAGCAATAAAACCAAGAAACAGGTAAGTATTCTTAAAAGAGTGTAAAGTATTTGGATAAATATGATTAGCTAATTGTAATGAAGCCAAATATTTACCTACCATAGCAAGAGAAAGAACAAAAATAGAGGCATTATTTATAGAAAATATTCTATTAAATCCTGAAATAATGTATATAGATAAATAATAGAGAGGAGGAATTGGAAAATTGTAATAATAAACAGACTCTTTTAGAATATTAGAATGTGCTTGGATATCAGTAGTAATACCAAAAAAAATCACTAAGTAAAAGAAAAATAAACTTATTATAAAAATAACTACTGATATAAATAATGTTCTATTATTTATAACTTGACTTCTATTATCAAAAAAATGGTTTAAATAAATTTTCATTTGCTTTATCTTGCAGGAACATGTCTATTTCTAAGTCTAATAATTGGTTTTTCTAAAAGTCTAAAAACAATATACCCTATTGTAAAAGACCAAAGAAACATAATAGGTACTTTTATCCAAACAGATGTAGCTCCTACATAATCAAAGATATAAATCCAAACATGTAACCATAAGGAATGAGCTAAATAGGTGCTATAAGAAGAAGTTGCTATTTTATAAGTGAGTGGTTTAGTTGCTAATGCAATAGGTTTGCCTCGCACAGCAACTATCAAACAAAGCCCATATAATATACCACTAATTGTTATAGAAATTTCTGCTTTTAATAGAGTAGGTAGAAATACATACGATGAAATAATGATAAATGTAGCTGCATAAATAAAATATCTATAAGGTATTAATCTATCAAAAAAAGTTTCGTGATAACGTAATATTTGAGAAATAACAACTCCTAGTAATAAGCTCTCATATCTAAAATGAGAAGCAACAACATCATAGCCAAATTTTAACCCTATTGTTTCATCATAAAATGAAAGCCTAAGTAGTATGGGGATAATAAACAAAACAATGAGAGAAATGATGGTTAGTTTTTTTGGAATTCGTAAAAATAACCAAACCAAAAAAGGCATTAATAGATAAAAATGTTCTTCTACACAAAGTGTCCAACTGATGACATAAAAGGGCATTTCTGTTTCATAATTTTGTAAAAAAAACAAATATGTCCAAGAAAATTCTTGCTCTCGTACTACATAAACAGCAATATATGCTAAGACCATAAAAAGGTAATACATCGGAACAGTACGATAAATCCTCCTAAGAATAAAAACTCTTATATTGACTTCTCCAACTCTATCATTCTCTTCCCAATAAATACTTCCGATCAAAAAACCACTCAAAATACAAAATAACTCTACACTACTAGAACCTAATACTTCCAACCATTTCCAAAGCCATAAAGGAACTCCTATTAAATTACAACAGTGATAAAAAACCACCATCATAACTGCTAATGCTCTAAGTAAATCTAAGTTTGGGTAACGAGAGATTTTTGCCATTTGATTTTGAGTTTTTTTGAAAAAGTAAATATACTATTTCAATAAGAAATTACAATAGTAAGCAATAAAAAAGTCTTTACTCAAAAAATGAATAAAGACCTTTGATATTTAATACTTGTAGCGAAGGAGAGATTCGAACTCTCGACCTCAGCATTATGAGTGCTGCGCTCTAACCAACTGAGCTACCTCGCCATATTTTATTTTTTCTTACTCTATTATAAGTTGGGTTTTTGTCCCTTATTGCGAGTGCAAAGGTAAAACGTTTTTTTTATTTTACCAACATTTTAAAGAAAAAAAATGGTTTTTTTTATAAAAAAAAGATTTTTGTATTTAATTTGTTGTAAGTCAGTGAATTATGATTTTATTTTTTTTATCAAAACTTTACTTCATATTTTTTAGTTCGATAGTTTTAATTTTTTCACTAAAAAAGATTTTATTATGGAACTCAAAAAAGGCGATAAAGCACCTGAATTTACAGCACACGACCAAAATGGACATGAAGTCAAACTTTCTCAACTCAAAGGAAAGAAAGTAATTCTTTATTTTTATCCAAAAGATGATACTCCAGGATGTACTGCACAGGCTTGTAATTTAAGAGATAATTATACAGACCTTAAAGAAAAGGGGTATGAGGTTTTGGGAGTGAGTAAGGATGGTGTTGCTTCGCACAAAAAATTTGCTGAAAAATATGATTTGCCTTTTCCTCTTTTAGTTGATGAAGATCATTCTATAAATGAAGCGTATGGTGTTTGGAAGGAAAAAAATATGTTTGGTAAAAAGTATATGGGAACACAACGTACTACTTTTGTAATTGATGCAGAAGGAAAAGTTGAAGAGATTATCAAAAAGGTAAAAACAAAAGAACACACAGAACAAATTATAAAGTAAAAGTTAGGTTTCAGAACTATGAAGTCAGAAGGTAAGTAATGATAACCTCTTTGTCTGACTTCATACTTCTAACCTTATTTTGCTCTTCTCATCACAAATTCAGTTATATATTTTCCATACCATTCAGGTTTTTGTCCATTTGGATAGGTTTCATCAAAGAAAACTAAGCGTAACAAATCATCTTTAATAGTGTATCTATAAAACTGTTCTCCTCCCTCAAACCCAGGTACTTTTGCAATAAGTGCTGTTGTTGTAACCGTTGAATCTGTCATTGTATAAGTGCCTCCATTAAAAACAACAGAACTAAACCCAGCCATTTTTTCTTCATCAGTAGGCTTCGAAAGGTTTACAAATGGTGTTCTTGCTTTATCTATCGGAGTCCACATAATAGAATAACGATTTTTTTCAAAAATAAATAATCCATATTGGGCTTTGGGAATAGAATAAACAGTATCTTTTGTTTTCCAATGTACTTCTACCATTTCCCAAGAGCCAAGTAAAGGAGTTTGGGGTGTTTTTTTGATAGTAGTTTGATTCGGCTTACAAGAAGAAAAACCAATAACAAAAAACAAGGATAAGGCAGAAAGAATAAGTAAAAATTTGAATTTCATAGTAGAAGCGTTTATTTTGTGAATAATAAAAAAACAAGATAGAAAAAGTTACAATTAATTACGAATTTATTTTTCTTACAAGAAATTCAAAATAATTAAACAGCAAGGTAATTTCTCACTAATCACTAAAAATATGATCTCTATACAACAATTTACATTTAATCAGTTTCAAGAAAATACCTTTATTCTTTTTGATGAGACTAAAGAGGCTATTATCATTGATCCAGGTTGTTATTCGCCACAAGAAAAAGAAGTGTTAAAGGCTTTTATTAAGCAAAATGATTTAAAGATAGTTCGTCTTATCAATACACATTGTCATATTGATCATGTTTTGGGAAATAAATTTGTAAAAGATATGTATGATGTAAAATTAGAAGCTCACAAAATTGAATCTGAACAGCTCAACCAAGTTCCTTTATATGCCCCTTCGTATGGTTTTGGTGGTTATGATGCGACTATTGTTGATGTTTTTATAGACGAAAAAACAGATATTACTTTTGGGAATTCCACACTAAAAACACTTTTCGTACCAGGTCATTCCCCAGGTCATTTGGCTTTTTATTCAGTAGAGCAAAAATTTTGTGTCAATGGTGATGTTCTTTTTCTTCAAAGTATTGGAAGAACCGATTTACCTGGAGGTAGTATGGATGTTTTGAGAGATACAATTCAGAATGTAATGTACAAATTACCAGACGACACAAAAATCTATTGTGGACACGGAAATCCTACCATGATTGGTTTTGAGAAGAAAAATAATCATTTTATTAGAGAGTTATAAAGCAAGAGTTATTTTTTCTTCTATCTAATGTGTCGTTATCTGCTGGGAACAAACACTGCTAAGGAAAGAAACATTATTAATCGATTCTTACATATATGACAGATGCTTTTTAATTTGTAAAATACCAACTAAAGAAACTCACATTTGTTCTCATTGCTTTATTATATAATAAGCAAAGTTATTAAGTATAACTTGCAAACAGAACAAATGAAAGTTATATATCCCTCCAAATGGTGTGGCTTTGATACGTAAAAGCTATGAAGTATAAAAACATATTAAGATTATTTATGGCTAATTAAAGAAACCATTATTAGTTCTTATCAAGAAGAGTGAAGAGTTAGTTGCTCAACTTTTAATTAGAACAGATTGCTTTACGAGGTATTGGTCATCTTTTTTAAAAAAGTGTAAGTTGGGTAACTACTCTCCTAAAACGTTGTTATGAACAAATACTAAAGAAGATTGTCCTAACATAGATATGATTAGTTATTGAAAGACATACAGGATTAGTAGTTGGTTTTCATAGTGGAGTTAGAGATGAAGAGAGGATATTAGGGCTTTATTTGAGATAGACAAGCAATATAAAGGAAAAAGCTATTGTTTATGCTGACAGTTTTGTTTTGTATGGAACTGTATTTTCTAAAAAACAACTCTGACAAGAAGGTAAAAAAAGAGACAACTAAAATTGAGCGTTTTGAATAATACAATTAGACAAGAAATCGTAGGTTAGTGAGGTTTTCTTTTTTAAATGGGATAATCACTATAACTCAATCAAATATTTTTTAGTTAAACTACAACAAAACTATTGAAAAGAATCCATCATTATAAAGAACACTACTAGTAAAATTTCATTTCATAGAACATGATGTAAATAAAGATGGAGAGAAAGAACTCTACATTTTTTCTTATGAAACTTGTATGGGATATTTGAAAGTCTATAAAATCACTCGCTAAAAAGACTTCTTCTATATCTATATTTTGGAAAGTGAAATAAAATCTACAGAAGAAA
>NZ_CP170094.1:4900000-5909327 GCF_042180575.1 Bernardetia aquimarina
CCGAAACGCAAAGGTTTTTAGTAGGTAAATCCGCTAGAGATTGGATTAGGCAATAGTACGACAAACCTTCGGGGGCGTTGATAATCTACATAATAGCTTCCAAGAAAATCCTCGTTAGCGTTAATTTAAGTAGCCCGTACCGCAAACCGACACAGGTAGTCAAGGAGAGAATCCTGAGGCGCTCGGAAGATTCATGGTTAAGGAACTAGGCAAATTTACCCTGTAACTTCGGGAGAAGGGGTGCCGTCTTATAGCGATATAAGCGGCTGCAATAAAAAGGTCCAAGCGACTGTTTAACAAAAACACAGGGCATTGCGAAATCGTAAGATGAAGTATAATGCCTGACACCTGCCCGGTGCTTGAAGGTTAAGAGGGGAGCTTAGGAGTAATCCGAAGGTTTGAATCGAAGCCCAAGTAAACGGCGGCCGTAACTATAACGGTCCTAAGGTAGCGAAATTCCTTGTCGGGTAAGTTCCGACCTGCACGAATGGTGTAACGACTTGGACACTGTCTCAACCATGATTCCGGTGAAATTGAAGTATCGGTGAAGATGCCGATTACCCGCAACGGGACGAAAAGACCCCGTGAACCTTTACTATAGCTTCGCATAGTTGTTGAATACAGAATGTGTAGGATAGGTGGGAGACTTTGAAGGTGCGTCGCTAGGCGTGTTGGAGTCATTGTTGAAATACCACCCTTTCTGTATTTGTCATCTAACCTTGAATAAAGGGACGGTGCGTGGTGGGTAGTTTGACTGGGGTGGTCGCCTCCGAAAGTGTAACGGAGGCTTCCCAAGGTTTCCTCAATACGGTTGGTAATCGTATGTAGCGTGTAATGGCATAAGGAAGCTTGACTGCAAGACAAACAGGTCGAGCAGGTACGAAAGTAGGGCATAGTGATCCGGCGGTTCTGTGTGGAAAGGCCGTCGCTCAAAGGATAAAAGGTACTCCGGGGATAACAGGCTGATCTCCCCCAAGAGCTCATATCGACGGGGAGGTTTGGCACCTCGATGTCGGCTCGTCACATCCTGGGGCTGGAGAAGGTCCCAAGGGTTGGGCTGTTCGCCCATTAAAGTGGCACGCGAGCTGGGTTCAGAACGTCGTGAGACAGTTCGGTCTCTATCTGTTGTGGGCGTAGGAAATTTGCGAAGATCTGACTTTAGTACGAGAGGACCGAGTTGGACAAACCTCTGGTATATCAGTTGTGGTGCTAACTGCATAGCTGAGTAGCCACGTTTGGAACAGATAAGCACTGAAAGCATCTAAGTGCGAAACTGACTTCAAGATGAGATTTCCCTTAAGAGACGTTATAGATGATGACGTAGATAGGTTGCAGGTGGAAGTTTAGAAATAAATGGAGCTGAGCAATACTAATTTCTCAGTAGTCTTTTGTTAGTGTAGGCTGTTTGATATGCAAACAAGCAGTCGTAGTTTTTAGAATGTACTATACACCTTACTTTGTTAAAGAACTTTTTAAGAAATTGGTAGATACATACGACTGTATGTATTTACAGAAGAAAAAGGGTGATTATAGCATAGGGGTACACGTCTTTCCATTCCGAACAGAGCCGTTAAGCCCTATTGCGCCGATGGTACTGCGCTATTCGTGGGAGAGTAGGTCATCGCCCGTCCTTATATGGACAGATACATAATAAAATGTATTTGTGTTGGAAACAAAAATTACAAGCCTTTGTAACTAAGTAGTTATAAAGGCTTTTTTTTGTGTAAAATGTTGTCAGGTTGTAAAAAATATGATAAATAGTTTGTCAATTAATTCAAAATACTTAATGTAATTTTATTCTTTCTTTGAAAAAGCATGTATTTTTCTAAAAAATCTTTGTATTTAGATTAGATAATCTTTATAATTAACGTGAACTTGGTATTATACTTACTGACTGTCAATTAGTTATGCTATTTTTTCAATCATCGGTACTGCCCTTTCGGGCTTACCTTGATTAAAAGTAGGTCAAGGTCAGTCTCGTTAGAGCAGATCGAAAGTAGCTTTCATAGTGCATAGAGAAGGATTTTAGAACATTTTTAATACCGAGGTCATGTTAATTACAGATAAATTTGAACAAGCTTTACAAAGATACTTCTGTTTATTCTTAGATGATTTTTACCGTTTTTTACGATATTGCACCAGAAAATCGTATTGATAATTTTTGAAAAATTACAAAACAGATAACCCCACTTCAATCGTTTTTTCTAATTCTTTTTTGCTAGGATTTATTTTTCCGACTACTTTTAATCCACTATAAAACATAAACAGAAAAGAAGCAATTGATTCTATATTTTTTTGGGAAGAAATTTCTCCATTTTTTATACCTTTTTTCAAATATTCAACAACAAAAAATTCAAATTCCTCTTTATTTTGAATGGCTATTTCTAACATATTATCATTATTTGGAATAAGTTCTGTCATACAATTAATAACAAAACAACCATTTTCTTGAATTTCTTTTTCGCTTGTTATTGCAAGCAAAAACAAATTTTTCAAGCCTTCTTTTACAGATGGTTGATTATCTAAAAAAGTTTTTATTGCTTTTTTATTTTGATTTCTATAATTTTCTAATGCTTTATTAAACAACTCTTCTTTTCCTCCAAAAGTATCATACAAACTTGCTCTATTTATCTTTAAATGATTCACTAAATCTTGAATAGAAGTAGCATGAAATCCTTGTTTCCAAAATAAATTGGTTGCTTTTTCTAATATCTCCTGCTCTTCAAATTGTTTTTTTCGTGCCATAATTTAATTCTATTTTATTTTATAGAAAAAATTCCTATATCAATTGGTGTAATCAATATAGGAACGTTAAAAAAGTTCTAAAGTTTTTCTACTTCTAACTTTATTCTGTTGGAATAATACTCAAAAGGTGCAAATTTTCTGGGTTTTGGTAATCGTATTGATACAAACCATCTTTCCCTATCATCATCAAAATATCATTGTGAGCAATTACATCATATCCATTTATTGAAGCATCTGCACCAATTTGTTGGACATTCAATGGATTAGTAACATTCAAAACCTTCAAACCTGCATCTCCATCACAAACAAAAAGTGTTTTGTTTCTATATTTTGAATCTACACCCAAACCATAGGGGTTTGTCATGGGTTGTGTATTGATTAAAGATGGATTTTCTAAATCGGAAATATCTATCAAATGAAGTTCATTCACTCCACTTCTACAATTTGTTCCATTACGAAGAGTTACATAAGCTGTATTTTCAGAAACTACCACAGGGTCGCAACTTGTTATGTGTTCGTAAGTAGAAACAAACCTTGGCTGACTTGGTAGATCCAAATTATAAATGTGCATTCCTCTTTGAGAACCAATAAATAAATTATTAGTATAAGGAAATAGTGTTTCAATTCCCCATCCTAATTCTATCTCTTGTTTAGCTTCTGGAAAAATAGGATTAATAATAGAATATGGTTTTAAATTATCGCCATTCAGTGTATAAAGATAATTTTGAGTAATAGCAAAACGAGCCATCGAACCTGCAACACCTGCATTTGGGTTGCCACTTCCTTGTGGAAATCCGTTTTGGTCTTCATAAACAAGGTCATTTCCTGTACAATCATTTGTAACAACAACTTCTTTTTCTTCCCAAGCTACTACAACACCATAGTTTGGGTCTGCATAGCCATTATCTCCAAAAATTTGTTTATTAAAAGTATTATTTATGCGTTGAAGAAGTTGAGGGTTTGTAACAACTGTCAAGTCAATTACTAATAAATCAGTATAACTATCAGCATACAAAATATTTCCAGTAATTGCCATATCTACATTACCCGTAATATTCAGAAAACCTACTTGAATAGGATTTGCTGGATTAGAATTATTAATGATATGAATTCCTTTATTGATTTCATTAATAAATAAATATCTATTATAAAAATAAATTTTGCCTACATTTTTTAAAGGACGTGGATTTTGAAGCTCCACAGGAATACTTCGAAATTCGTCATAACTCATAAAAACTGGCTCATAAGAAATATAAGAATAACTACAATCATCTTTTTCACAACTAGAGAAAAACAGGACTGAAAAAATAACTAGAAAACAAAGCAAACTAGATAAATTGAAATAAGGTAAAGTAAATTTTCGATACATAACTTTAATACAAAAAGTGTGAGGAATAAATGAATGGTATATAACAATTAATAAATTTAGAATTTGGGGAAATTCTGAAAGGTAAATACTAAAAAATAAAAGGGTAAAAAGAAATTTTATTGAATCTATTCTTTCTATTTATCTGTACGCAGCATTTTGTAAAAGTGCTGCATTAATAAAGTAAATGAGTCATTTAATTGAAGAATAAAATTACACTTTTTTGTTAATAAATACTAAAGTAGATAAAAACAAAAACCTTGTTTTGGAACGTTCGTTCTAAAATATATCTACACAAGATATTTATTTCATTTTTTATTCAATTTTTAAATTCATTTATTTTATGAGTAATTCATTAGCAGGGAAAATTGCCGTTGTTACAGGTGGAAATAGTGGGATAGGCTATGCCACAGCAGAGGAGTTTTTAAAACAAGGAGCAAAAGTAATCATTACAGGTAGAAATACCGAAAAAGTAGAAAAAGCTGCACAAACATTAGGAGTAGAAGGAATTATAGCTGACCAAGCAAATCTTTCTCATCTTGATTCTTTAGTAGAAAAAGTAAAGGAATTACATGGAAAAGTAGATATTTTGTTTGTCAATGCAGGCATTTTTATTCCCTCTTATTTAGGACAGATTACAGAAGAAGTCTATGATAACCAAATGGATATCAACTTCAAAGGAGCTGTTTTTACACTTCAAAAGTTTTTGCCTATTCTGAGTGAAGGTGCATCAGTTATTAATCTTTCTTCGGTAAATGCTTATACAGGAATGCCTTCTACTATCATTTATGCAGCCACGAAAGCAGCTCTAAATTCATTTACAAGAACAGCAGCAGCCGAATTAGCTTCTAAAAACATTCGTGTCAATGCTGTAAATCCAGGTGTTACCGAAACTCCAATTTTCAATAAAACAGGAATGAATGACGAACAAGTAGCTGGTTTTAAGGCTTCAGTAGTGGATGGAATTCCACTCAAAAGAATTGGTACGTCAGAAGGAGTTGCTAAGTTAGTTAGCTTTTTGGCTTCTGATGACGCTTCTTATATTACAGGTTCAGAGTATAACATTGATGGTGGAATGACACTTATTGGTGCTTAAAAATATTCTTTCTAGGGTGAAAAAATGCTTACAAAAATCAAATTATTAGATTTTTGTAAGCATTTTTTGAGACATACATTTTATAAAAAATTACTCTTCTACTTCTAATGATTCAATACGTTTCTTGAGTGTAGTATTTTCGGCACGCTCCATTATACTAAAATATTGTATTCCGATAGAATAAACGAATAAAGGAACAATAATAAATGTTACCGTCATCAGACCCGAAAAGTACACTACCTGTGCTATTTTGAGAACAAAAGTTTCGCCTTTTAAAAAGTGCATTTCCAAAACTCCAATAAAAAATCCACTCAAACCAGAGTTGAGAAGAACAAAATAAACAAAACCTACTGAAAGCGCAATGGCAAGCATCATAAAACTATCCATAGGTTGAAAAAAGAATAATTTTAAAGCTCTACCAAAGGCTTTAAAAGGATTCTTTGTTTGAGTAGTCCAAGTGTATAACCAAAATAACATCAATGGAACAACTAAAAGAGCTGCAAATATCATATAAGGACTAGAAAAAACAATCGCTTTTAGTAATAGTACCACAAGCAGTGATTTATAGCCATGTTTGAGCAAAAACAAACCAAAGTTTCTAACTGACCACTCTATTTTTCTAGATTCTTGTGTTATAGTTTCAGAGAAAAAATAGAAAGGAGCTGTTAAACCAACTGTCCAAATAAGCGCATGAGCTACCATAAATGGAATACTTGAAATATAATTTCCTGTAATTATAAGTAAATAATACTCTGTCACTTTGTATTTTATATCACGAGGAAAATCAAAATTTGCAATATCCTTAAATACTAAAAGATACATCAAAATAGCTAGTGGAAATAATAAAACAGCACAAATATTAAAAATTGGAACAAAATGTCTTCTATGAATCATCATTGATTCTGTCAAGATATTTCCAAGACTACGTATCTGAAAAAGCTCAAATTCACTGTCTTCACTCGTTTCAGGTAATTTTTGAACAGGGAGTGTTATCTTCTTCGTCTTTACCAAAACATAAGGATAAACAACAAAATAACCCACCATAAAGAGAAGCGAAACCAAAATTAGTGTCCCACGAATAACCAAAGGCATCTCTGTATAACGAGTAAGAAAACTCTCAATAAATCCTGCCAAAATAATCACAGGAACAAGTCCTACCATTACTTTCATTCCACGCCTTGCACTAATCTGAAAGGACTCCAAACGACTAAGTGTTTTGGGGAAAAGCAACCCTTTTCCCATCGTAATGCCTGCTGCCGTAGAAATAACAATCGCCGAAATCTCAAGTGTTCCGTGTAGCCAAACAGCAAAAAGAGAATCTATCATCACATCTTTAGCATAGAAAAAATACTGAAACGAACCCAGCATTATTCCATTATAAATTGAAACAAAAATACTTCCTACACAGAAAAATACCCCCATCACAAAACTCATCAAGGCTACTCGTAGGTTATTAAAAGTAATCTCAAAAAACATGGTTATCTCATTACTACTTTTATAAACAGCCATAGGGTCGCCATTAGCAATATTTCTTTCAGTCATATCGACATAACCATCTCCCAAAATAACCCTTACAAAGTCAATATCTTGTACTGTAGAAAAAACACCAATCAACAAAGCACCAAAGAAAATAAGAAAAGAAACTAAAAGGTCTTTTCGAATCATATACATAGTTGCAGGCAAATCAGTTGTCCAAAAATCTATTAGTTTTTGCCATCTGACACGCTTATTTTTATAAACATCTCTAAATATTTGTTGTGCAATACCATTTAGATACAAACGCACCGAACGATTAGGATAAAATGTACGTGCATAAGAAAGGTCATCTGTAATTTCGACAAAAGATTCACTAAGTTTGTCTGGATTACGCTGGTCGTCTTTGAGTAATTGCTCAAAGTCTTGCCATTTTTCTTTATTTTGTTCTATAAAAATATTTTCTCTCATTATTTTATATATTTTGTCATTGGTGGATATACCAACAACGGCGAGTGAATGATATAGCTAAGAAAAAATATTTTTTTCTTGCTCTACTCTACTTTTTTCTTATCATTTTTGCGTATAAACTACAAAATACTAATTAATTTACTAATTTGTAAACTAAAATCTTTCATTTAGAGCAAAAATCACAAAAAACAAGATTTTTTATTAGATAACTAAATTCTGTCTTGTCTTTATTTATAAAATTAAGACTTAACTAATTTCAAAAAAATAGGTTAAATAATTAACCACTACTTGTTGATAACTATTAATTATTTCGTAAATATATGAAAACCATTTCTATTCGCACTTCTCAAAACGTAACTATTGAATACGAATTACCTTCTACGGTTCAACGTATTATTGCTTGGGTTTTAGATTTAGCTATTCTTATTCTTGCTAACATTATTTTATACCTGCTATTTAGTTGGTTGATTTATGCTGTGGGTTGGTCAGATTTAGCCTATACTTTCTTTAGTTTTCTTGTTATTTTACCTTTATGGTTTTTTTATTCTCTTTTTTGTGAGATTGTTTTTAATGGACAAAGTATAGGAAAAAGAGCGATGGGAATTCGTGTAGTCAAACTCAATGGCGATATTCCGTCACTTTCAGATTATTTTATGCGTTGGGCATTCAGAATGGTCGATATTATGTTTTCTTCGGGAGCTTTGGCTGTGCTTTTAATAACAGGAACTGAAAAAGGACAACGTTTGGGAGATATTTTGGCAGGAACAACAATAATAAAAGTAAAATCTACGCAGCATGTAAATATGAAAGAGCTTCTAAATATTCGTTCTTTCAGAAATTATGAACCTACCTATGAGCGAGTTATTTCTTTTTCAGAGGAAGAAATGCTCTCTATCAAAACTATTCTAAATCGTGCTAGTCGTTTTCCAAAACAAAAGGAAACATATAAATTACTTCAACAGACAGCTACTTTAGCAGCCAAAAGACTAGATATTTCAGGGGAAAAATTTACTAGCCCACAACAAACAAAACAGTTTTTACATACCGTTTTGCAAGATTATATTGTTTTGACGAGATAAAGAATGGGAAATTGGGAAGGAATAACGAGAAGTAGAGGTTTTTATGTGATTTTATGCAAAGAATAGATACTGTTTCATAAAGTGAGTCATTTTATATATAGTTAAATTTTCAAACTATTTTTTTTATCTCATAATTACCAAACTCTCAACTACTTTTCTTAATTTTGCACTTTATAAATTTTCAGTTTGTCTTTACTATCTTCTTTGACTAAAAATATAGCTAAGGAAGATTTATTAAAAAAATTATGGCAAGTACTTCAGATATTAGAAATGGTCTTTGTATTGAATTCAATAATGGACTTTATATAATCACCGAGTTTTTACACGTAAAACCAGGTAAAGGTCCTGCGTTTGTACGTACCAAAATGAGAAATGTAGTTACAGGACGTGTACTTGATAATACATTTTCGGCAGGACACAAAATTACTACTGTACGTGTAGAGCGTCGTCCGTATCAATATTTGTATCAAGATGATAATAGTTTTCACTTTATGCACAAAGATACGTATGAACAAACTTTCGTCGCTGCTGATATGATAGAGCGTTCAGAGTTTTTGAAGGAGGGAATGATTGTAGAAATGATGGTACACGCCGAAACAGAGGAAATTTTGACTTGTGAAGTTCCAGGTTATGTAGAGCTTTTGGTTACTTATAGCGAACCAGGAGTAAAAGGAGATACAGCTACCAATGCTACCAAACCAGCTACTTTGGAAACAGGTGCAGAAATTCAAGTTCCTTTATTTATTGGTGAAGGCGATTTGATAAAAATAAATACAGCAGAGCGTTCTTATATGGAACGTATTCGTAATAAATAAGCCTATTATAGATTCAATAAATGGTTTTTGAAAGTATTTTGATAAGATACTTCTCAAAAACCGTTTTTTATTTCTATTTTTAGGGCATTAAACAAAAAATGAATAAAAAAGTATTCATTTTGACCTAACACGATTTTACTCACACTAAAAGCCATATTTTATGAGCATGAAACCAAAAGAACTTCAAGAACTTATCGAATTTATTAATCAAACAGGATTAGAAGAAGTAAAAATAGAAACTGATAAATTTAAGGTTAGTGTAAAAAGAAGTGCAGAAAATGTAGTTTCTACACAGCCTGTTCAACAATATACACAGCAAATCCCTGCTCCAGTTCAACAACAAGTTGCACAACAAACACAAGCTCCTACCACTACACCACAAGTAGAAGCAAAAAAAGAAGAAGCACAACCAGCAAATACAGGAAATTACATTACTGTCAAGTCTCCAATGATAGGAACATTCTATCGTTCTTCTAATCCAGAAACTCCTCCTTTTGTAAATGTAGGCGATTCTATTAAAGAAGGTGAAACAATTTGTATTATCGAAGCAATGAAATTATTTAATGAAATCGAATCTGATGTTTCGGGTAAGATTGTAAAGGTACTCGTAGAAAATGCTACTCCAGTAGAATATGACCAACCTTTATTCTTAATCGAACCAAACTAATTTTTAGTGATAAGTTATAAGTTGTTAGTGATAAATGAATGCAAATACATTTTTTATCATCAAATTATTAGTTTATAATTAAATATTCACAATTTATAAGTATCACAGAAAATCATTTTAATTTTTTCATTCATAAACCGTCTTTAGTTCATTATTATCATTTTATCAAAACTAATAAATCAATTTTTGTATTTAACTGGTAACTGATAACTGGTAACTGATAACTGATGAGGATAACTGATTAAAGCGTGAAACTTTTTAACAAAATATTAATTGCCAATAGAGGAGAAATTGCCCTTCGTATTATTCGAACGTGTAAAGAATTAGGAATCAAAACAGTTGCTGTCTATTCAGTTGCTGATAAAGAAAGCCTACATGTTCGTTTTGCCGATGAAGCTGTTTGTATTGGTGCTGCCCCTAGTAAAGATTCTTATCTCAAAATTCCTCATATAATTGCTGCTGCCGAAATTACAAACGCAGATGCAATTCATCCTGGTTATGGTTTTTTATCTGAAAATGCTGAATTTTCTGCTATCTGTGCCGAACACGATATAAAATTTATCGGAGCAAGTGCAGATATGATTGACCGAATGGGTGATAAAGCGACTGCAAAAGCAACTGTAAAAGCTGCTGGTGTTCCGACTGTTCCAGGGTCTGAAGGACTTTTGAAATCCATCGAACAAGGAATGAAAGAAGCTAAAGAAGTGGGTTATCCTGTCATCATCAAAGCAACTGCTGGTGGTGGTGGAAAAGGAATGCGCATCATCAATGAAGAGTCTGAATTTCAGAAAGCGTGGGATTCTGCAACTCAAGAAGCTGAAGCTGCTTTTGGAAATGGTGCGATGTACTTAGAAAAATTTGTAGTAGAGCCAAAACACGTAGAAATACAAATTTTTGGAGATGGAAAAGGTGATGCCTGCCATTTGTCTGAAAGAGATTGTTCTATTCAACGTCGTCATCAGAAATTGGTAGAAGAAACTCCTTCGCCTATCATGACACAAGAATTGCGTGATGAAATGGGAGATGCTGCCGTAGCGATTGCAAAGGCTATCAATTATGAAGGCGCAGGAACAGTAGAATTTTTGGTAGATAAATACAAGAAATTCTATTTTATGGAAATGAATACCCGTATTCAAGTAGAACACCCTATTACAGAGGAAGTTACAAGTTTTGATTTGGTAAAAGAACAAATAAAACTTGCTGCTGGAATGCCTCTTTCGGGTAGAAATTATTATCCAAAATCATTCAGTATTGAATGTAGAATTAATGCTGAAGACCCAAGAAAAGGTTTCCGTCCTTCCCCAGGTAAAATTACACATCTTCATATCCCAGGAGGGCATGGTATTCGTGTTGATTCTCATGTCTATGCTGGTTATACAATTCCTCCTCATTATGATTCAATGATTGCAAAACTTATTTCTGTCGGACAGACAAGAGAAGAAGCCATCGTAAGAATGAAAAGAGCGTTAGAAGAGTTTGTAATTGAAGGAATAAAAACAACAATTCCATTTCATTTGAAACTCATGGATCATCCAAAATTTAAAGAAGGAGATTTTACAACCAAATTCTTAGAAACTTTTGATTTTAATTCTATTGAAGAGTAAAAAAAATAGAAATTAGATTTTAGTAGTGAGATTTTGAATACAAAAAGACTTTAATTGACATAGTTCAGTTGAAGTCTTTTTTTATGATATTTTTGTGTATTTTATTTTTGCGTTTTTGTTGGCCTTCCTATTTGATAAAAAAGTAAAAAAGCTGTTGTTAGTCTTTAGTTTCGGCTTGGTTTTACCATAGTTTTCAACGACTTTGTATCCATTCTTAACCTTTTCTTTTTGTATGAAAAAGATAACATTAATTTGTATCTTCTATCAGAAAGGACAGAGTTACTAGTAATATTTGTTTTTGCTTGGTTCATAACAACATTTGTCATTGGTGTCAGTGATTAAAAAAGGTGTTTTTCTAGCAATCTAAAGTTATATAGCTTTAGATTGCTAGAAAAACACGCTTTAAAGCAAAAAAAAGGCATATACTGCTGTATATGCCTTTGGTTTAGTGATTCCTTCAGGATTAATATATTTTAATGTAAATACTTGATTAACAGGGTGTTAAGTAAGGTGTATTGAAATAAGGGGGCAGTATAGGGTGCAAAAGTTAAATAAGAAATATTTATCAATATACCTTCAGTTAGACAGTTCAAATCCTTTTCTAACTAAAAAATACCCATATAAAATAAAATTTATAAAATGAAAAACAAGTATAGGTATGAAAAATATTCATTCTTCTTCATTAGTCAACTTCCTCAACATTTCATTCTTAATCTGCTGTGTTCTATTGCTCACGTCAAATTGGAAAGCACTTAATAAGACCTGCTCATCTTCTCCTGTCATTTTTGAAAGAATCTCGGCTTGGTTCTTTAAAATAATTTCAAGGTGCGCCTGAATAGAAGCATTCGAAGCAATGGTATTTGCAAATAGTTTTTCTGTAGAAATTGAAGACATATTGTTTTTTAGTAAAGATGAGCTACAAATTTACTCTTCTTCCTCTTCATATAAAAAAATACTTTTCCCATTCTCAACACTCATACTTGGCGTGCCATTAAATTCTGAAACTTTTCCAGTAACACAAATCGTTTTTCCTTTCAAATATTCTTCAGGTTTGTATGGAAAGTTTTTGACGTTTTTTGCAAAAATAGAAACTGTAAAAACTTGATTGGGAAAGGCTCTATCTAAATTGATAAAAATATTTCCTTTGCTTGATAATTTGGTACTGACAACTGTTCCACAGATAGTCACTTTCTTATTGGATTTTGTCTTGTACTTCGCTTGATTCGTATTGAAATAACCTTTCGGTAAAGACATAACAGCTATTGACTCTACATCTTGTTGTTCATCACTCGGTATCCAATCTTTGCCTTCAGTCATTGATTCCAGTTTATTTTCTAATTCATCATCAATACTTGAAAAGAAATCTATCTGTGTTAGTTTTTCTATCTCGTTAATGGAAGTTGTGAATGTGGTTAGTAATGATGTGGAAGCAGCATTGGGAAGTAAAAAAGCAATACCACGCTTATTTTTTAGATCAATAGCTATTTTAGCATACTGTTTTGGGATAGCTACCTTATTAACTCCTCGTTCTATTTTTGATAAATTTTTATTGAGAATAGGAAGAGTAACTACATAGAGTGGAGTATTATTTTTGATAACATACCCTCTCAAAGCATCTTCTAAATGCGCCCAAATTTCTCTATTAAATTCGGCTTTTTGAGGACTCATATTGGAATATAAAAATGATTCAGAAAGTGCTTTTTCTGACCATCTAAAGTCAGCAGATGGAGCTAAATGCCCTCTGTCATATCCAAAACCATCGTATTCTAGTTTTCCATTCTCTAAAGTATCTACTAAAAAATAATCTTCTTGCTTGGCAGAACCTGTACTAACTTTTTCGTCTTCTCTAAAATCATTACTTCTACCAAAACTTGTTTGAACAATATCTGGAGTAATGATGTGTGTTACCCATCTCGCCTGTTCATATTCTTCAGTATAAGCGAGTATCATTGCTGAATGTGTAATTACTTCATCTTTAAATTCAGATTTTGGTAGACCAACGCTATTTAAGTCTGAAACAATTTTGAGAAGTTTGAGACTGTCTAAGTGGCTTTTTGTAGTGCTTAGTTTTTGCTCTAAGTTTTTTTGCTCTTGCTTAAAAGTTCGAATTTGCTCGTTTAAGGTTTGTGCCTTTGAAATAATGGTAAAGCAAAAAAACACAAGCAAAAGGATAAACAATTTTCTCATTTTGAATAAAGGGTTGTGTAAGGGAATAGGAATATACAAAAACCTTATTAGTTTATCCTTTAGAACTCAGAAAATTTACTTTTTATTTAGAGCCTTGTCTAGTAGATTTTGAGTAACCTCCAATTGGTACTTTAAAAATTCTACTTCATCCCTAAGAAATTCATTCTCTTTTTTTATTACTTCCAATTCTACAGAATGATTGCTCTGATAAATATCACTTAATTTTTTTGATTGATTAATAATGTTATGATGATTGCCATTTACAACATTATTTTTAGTTTTATAATTATCAAAAATGCTGTCAGCTTGCAAAAATACAATAGTTTGTTGTATTGGAGATGTTTTTTTATTATTTAAGTTTTCCAATGTCGTAAAAATGCTTTCATAAAAATAAAAAGTATTCTAAGTTCGGAGAGTTAGTGATTTGGTAGATAGAAATACAATAGGAAAAGACTACTTAAATTATTTAAGTAGTCTTGGTAAATTATATTTTCCTTATATACTTAATGACAAAAAACACTTCGTAATTACAGATTTTACATTAAAAAAATCAATTACTTTATAAGCTATTGTTTTTCAAAAACTTAGAATTATTATATTTTTTAGAGTTTGTTAAGGGGTGTTAATGAGAGGCTTCAAAAAACAAATTCATTCAATTCCTTTTTGATTTGTTTCCATTGAGGAAGGTGGTTCATTTAGGCGTAGAAACGCTCGTTGTGATGGCGTTCTAGAAGGTGAGTGAGATGAAGTAGTGTTTTGAAGCTGACTATAACTTTGCTATAAAGCAAAAAATGAAGAGTATTAAATTAATCGTAGCCAAGTGGGCATAATTAAAATAATTCATGAAAATGAGTATCAACCATCTCTGCTATATCTGCATCCAACCCAACATTATTTTGTGTGAGGTTAGCCACAAAATTTTGCATTACTTCTAACTTTTCTAAATTACTCATTTCTGAAACCTCCTTATCAACAGGAGATATATCTGTACTTTTATTCTTGTCCATATTTTTATTATAATTTAATATTATGCCAGTAAAGGAATAATAGTATCCCAAACTTCTTTATAATCACTTGATTGCAATAAACCTTTTTCTTCTTTTAACTCTATTGAGTAGATATTCTCATCTACGGATTTTTAGCAAATTCCTACACATTTTTTTTACACTTAATTAAATGAAATGGGTAATTCTCCCTCACTTCCGTTACTTCAAAAAGTCCACTGTTCCCAAATTCTTCTTCTATGGTTTCTTGGTCGTAAAAGAAAATTTTAACACCACCAAACATTTCAAATCGGTCTTTACTTATCTGTGTTCCTTGTCCATAAGTTTGGGCATCTTTTGTTATAGCCGTAAAAACCATATATCCATTTTCTGAGAGTTGGTTAAAACAGTCTTGAATGAGTTTCTTTCTTGCGTCTCTGTTCAGTAAGTAAACCAATCCATAACAAAATATTCCGTCATAGAATTTGTTGTCAAAAGGCATTTCAGTTACAGAACCGTGGAAAATGTTCAGGTCGTTTCCAAAATGTTTTTGAGCTAAATCAATGGCAGTCTGTGAAATTTCAATTCCTGTTACGTTCATTCTACTGTCTATAAAAATTTGTGCATTTCTTCCGTAGCCAATTCCTGGAATTAGAATGTTTTTAATTTTATGCTCAACAAAAAAATCTTTTGTCAAAACGGTAGATTTTGTGGGTTCTAAACCCCACATTTCTTGCTTGTCCTTAAATGCTTCTTCCCAAAATTCTGTCATTGCCATTATTTTTTAGATGCAAACTTTGTCTTGCAATATTTCGTAACTATAGCTTAAATTCTTTACACTTGTCAAAATGTGTTTCACAAGGATATGCTTTTTCAGTCTCGTTGAAATCAAAATTAACTTTCAATTCAAGGTTTTCTGTTTTGATTGAGTTCAAGATGTGGTTTGCTTGAACTTTGTTTTGAATGTTGAGTAGTGTTGTTCTAAAATTACCCATAATGGATAAGTATAAAGGGCGTTTCAATGCCCTTTATACAATGTTATATACTAATATTAGTTCAAGTTTGGCTGAGGAGTTAGTCTTAAATAAGGCTTAATCTCTGTATGTCCTTTCGGGAATAAATTTGGTATCTCATCATTTGAAACTGCAGGAACAATCACACAGTCATCACCATTTTTCCAGTTGGCAGGCGTTGCAACTTTGTGATAAGCAGTTAATTGTAATGAATCAATTACTCGTAGTAATTCATCAAAATTTCTACCTGTTGATGCAGGATAAGTAATTGTTAATTTTACTTTTTTGTCTGATCCAATTACAAATACAGATCTAACTGTCAGTTTGTTATCTGCGTTAGGATGAATCATATCATAGAGTGTTGCCACTTTTTTATCTTCATCAGCTATAATTGGAAAGTTAACAGTAGTATTTTGTGTTTCGTTAATATCATTAATCCAACCATGATGAGATTCTAATCCATCAACACTTAGTGCTGCTACTTTAACATTTCTTTTATCAAATTCAGCTTTGTATTTTGCAACAGTTCCAAGTTCTGTTGTGCAGACTGGTGTGTAATCTGCTGGATGAGAAAATAATATTCCCCAACCATTACCTAACCAAGTATGAAAATTAATTTCACCTTCCGTTGATTGCGCTGTAAAGTTTGGAGCCTCATCTCCTAGTCTAATTGTACTCATTTTTTGTTTATTTAATTGATATTTTTCAAATTTGTATATAACGGTCTAGTGTATGAGCAGTAGCGGATAAAAAAAACGAAAACTTTAATTTCAGCACTGCACTTAGCCAAACCTTGTTTTGATTTTTCAAATTTACGAAAAAATTAGAAATAAGGTTTGGTGGGTTAAAATGTACTACCTTTGGGTTAAGCAACTGAACTCGCTATTGCTTATACCGGTTCTGTGTATGAAACGTAGGGCAGGTGATAAGCACTATCGTTTCGGTTTATTAAGTAGTTAGACAAAATTATTAAATATTTTTTTTATCTTTGTTTTATGAGAGGAAAAAAACGTTTTATTAGTTTGAGTATAGAGGAAGTATCTTCCTTAGAGCAAGGTTGGAAAGAAGGTAAATCATCAACTTTCCGTACTCGTTGTCATTACATTCTTTTAAGCCATCAAGGAAAAAAGGTTAGTGAGATAATGGATTTTTATCAAGTTACTCGCCAATTAGTTATTCGTTGGTTTAATCGGTATGAAAAAGAGGGCATAGCAGGATTAGAGACGAGTAAAGGACAAGGTCGTCGCCCTATTCTTCGTATAGATAATGAAGAAGAAATGAATAAAGTAGAATCTCTAGTTGAAGCCAGTCCTCAAAGTTTGAAAGTAGTTGTTTCTCAATTGGAAGAGGAATTGGGTAAATCTATGTCAGTCAAGACTTTAAAAAGGTTGCTTAAAAAAAAAATGGTGTTGGAAACGCTTCAGAAAAGTAACTGTTAAGAAACCTGACCCTGTTGTATATGAAGAAAAAAAACGTAGTTTAGAATTTCTCATTCTTTTATTTTTAGCAGGCTGTATAGATTTGCGTTTTTGTGATGAGTCTTCCTTCAATTTAGAACCCAATGTTCCTTATGGTTGGTGTAGAATAGGAGAACAAGTAGGCATTAAAAGTAGTAAGGGAGGTAATTTAAATGTATTTGGATTGCTTAACTTGCGTGGAGAACTAAGCAGTTTTGTAAGCACCCAAAACATTAATTCTAAAGTTATCATTGATTGTATAGATCAGTTTGTAGAAACAATTGAAAAAACGACTGTTCTAGTGTTAGATAATGGACCTTGGCATATTTCTAAAGAAATAGAAGAGAAAATAGAGGAATGGGAAGAGAAAGGAGTACTTATTTTCTACTTACCTTCTTACAGTCCACATTTGAATCCCATAGAAACACTATGGAGAAAAATCAAAATAGAGTGGTTAAGACCTCAAGATTTCACGAGTAAAGAAGACTTACATCAAGCTGTAAAAAATATTCTAAAAAAATACAATAGTAAAAAGTATAAAATTGATTTTACTATATATAAAGGAAAATTGTTACGATAATTATGTCTAACTACTTACTTAGCTAAATATAAATATTTTGCTTTTATCTTTTTTCGTAAATGCCAAATTTTATATTTGTCGACCTAACAAAAACACACAGACCTTTGGGTAAGCACAAACACCCTATGTTTTTTATACCTTGTTGTATGTAGTGCTTTATTTTTCATTATACAATTCAGTTACTTTTTTTAAGTCAGTCGAACTATTTATTTGATAAAAATAATTTAGTTGCCATTTTTGAGTTCGTTCAGCTTGTTTATTTGTCACAGTGTCCCAATTCGGATAAATTCTAAACCCTCTTTTCCCGTCTTTATTTTCAGTTGACATAATTCCCTTTTTAATAAGTATAGACTTAGGGAAAACAAATTGTCCAAATTCTTTTTCAGTCCTTGCGATTATCACATAAAAATCAATTTGGTCGTTTTCGCTAAATGGCTTCGTAATTCCACTTTTATTACGTTTCCAACACGTAAGAAACTGTCCGATTTTTTTTGGTGTTGTCTTGGCGTTTCTACACAAAACATTCATTCCATTCAGTTTATAATGACAAGCATTATATTCTTTGCCTTCAGGTTCAGTTTTGAAATCCGAAATCTCAAATGAGCATTTGTCGTAAATTTCCGTTTTTATTTGGTTAAGATTTTTGTCCATTTGCTCAATTTCATTCGGTTTTTTAATTCTCATTGTTGCGTTTTGGGCATTACATACAACGGTTCTGTGTATGAAACGTAGCGTATAAATAAACGCTAACTTTTCGGATTAACACAGAGCCAAATTTTTATATTTTGTTTTTAACTTATCAATCTTAAAAGCCAAATTTAAAAATTTGGCAGTCTTTGTAAATAAGCACAAACCTTTGGGTTTAGCACTTATTAGCTATGTTTTATACACCGTGTTGTGCTTAGTGTTTTTTTTCATTTTGTTATATCTTGGATATTAATTTTTTAAAATTCCAAACAGTTGCAAACTCATCATTCAAATTAGCAAGGGTTGTTAAATGTATTGTTTCCGAATCGTATTTTTCTCCGTTAATCCCAATTCTGTCAAATGTAGCAGTCGCATCAGAAATTAGATAGGTTTCGTATCCAAAATTACCAGCCATTCGTGTTGTTGTTGATACACAATGATTTGTTGTTATTCCCACAATTACAAGAGTATCAATGCTTAATTTGTCCAGTTGCTCTTTTAAGTCAGTTCCAATAAATGCACTATTAACTTCTTTTGTAATAATTGGCTCTTTTTCCAAAGGTGTTACATTTTCATTGAATTCAAATCCTTTATTGGATGGGTTTAATTTGGATTTTAGATTTGTTGAACTGTGTCTAATATGAAATATAGGTAAATCTAATTCTCGCCATTTGTCCAAAATTTTACCACAGACAATCTCAGCACTTTTATTGTTTCTATTTCCTCCCCAATATTCTTCATCCATAAATGCTTTTTGTACATCGACTAATATGAGAGCAGGATTATTATCTCTTAATTTCATTATATTCCATTTTTTTTTCACATTAAGCACAACTTGTATACTAAACGCAACTGCGTTAAATTATTTCCAAAAACTTGTGTATAAGCAAGTAACGAATTTATGAAGTGCTACGCAAATTATTTTTTGATGTAAAAAAACAACAACTTTTTTGGGTTGGTGGTTTGGGCTTTGATAGTATTTGCTGAAAGTAACGCTTCAAATATGCATAGTGTGGAATTTCAAGACTCTAACCACTGAATTATTTATTAAAAGCTCTAAAGCTCAAATTTACCAAATCTACCCACATTACGTATATTTATTGTTGTCAGTAGTTTTTTTTAATCACAATCTGCGTGTAACCTATGTTTATTGCACTTCACACACTTAAATAAATAACCAACTAAATGTCCATCTTTAGAAAGATATTCTTTAATCGAATTAGGGTCAAAACCTATATTATTTTCTATATCATCTTTAAGTTCATCAAGTATTGGTTCTATAGTTTTAGTATCAGCATACCCAATAAACGCACAAGGCTCATTACAATGTGATAACCATTGTTCTTGCTGCCAAGAAGAGTAACTTGGTGTTTTACAACACACCTCTAATAACGGCTCTTTCGGAATTGTCGGTTTTGGTTCATTCGGGTCTGGCGAAACTCCTTCAATTCCACAATAGTCATTAAATTCTCCGTCATATTTTTCAGAGGCTTTTCCGTTTGCGATACACCAAGGACAAATATATTCTGGCTTGTCAATGCTGTAAAAAGAACTGTTATATTTCAAATTTCTTTTCTCCTCACAAACAGAGCAAATTCCTTCAACTTTATCAAACAAATCTAACTCGTAAGCATTCGGACTATATTTAAATTTTGGTAATTCCATCTGTTTTTCGAGTGTTTCTTAAATTACTGCCTAACATTTATGTATATGGTTTGTTGCGTGTTTCAAGCAACTAATTTAGTAAATAATTACCGACCAAGAAAGTCCACGAGGACTTTCGTAAGTAAGCTAGAACTAGCAATAAATTATATACGGTGTTGCCCAACGTTATTATTCAGATTTTAAATCGGTTATATTAATTTTTCCACATATTATGTCATCAGATTTATCAACTACTTTTTTTTAGCTCTTCTTCTCCTTATGATGTATTTAAATGATAAATCACTCATTATTTTTTAAATCCACATTCATCATTTTCTATTATTATATCATCGATTTGTTACAATAAGTAGCTTTTTCAAAATCTCTAATATTTATAGAAATAATTGGAACATTAGGGAACATTGATTTCAATTCAGTAATAATTTTTTCTGATAGGTTCTTTTTTTGAGAAGTAGTTCGTCCTTCCATTATATTGGCGAAAATATGAATGAAGTCATTTTTAGTATTTCCGATATTATAATATTCAAAAGGGTTAATTCTTACTTTAATATCTCCTTTGTCAAAAAGGTCAGTTGATTTCGCTGTATCATACACTTTTTGAATAATTTCATTAGGTGATTTAATTTTTATAATATTTTCAGAACAATCAATTACAAAATGTGGCATAAATTATTTTTATTAGGTTGTTTTTTAATGTTGGGTAATGTGCGTAGACTATGTCGTAACGGAGCGAAGTTATGACATAGCAACGGCTCGAATATGCGTAGTGCTGGATTTCAAGACACTTCACTATCAAACCGTTACGTATACTTATTGTTGGCAACAGTTTTTTACTCTAGTCTTTTTTTAACAATTCATTCAATCTTTTCTTTGAGCCTTCACTTCCTAATTCCACTGCCTTTGTGTAACTCTTTATAGCTTCTTCTTCTTTGTCATATTTTAAGTAAGCTTCACCAAGTGAATCCCATAAATTACCATCTTCAGGGAATAATTTCACATTAAGTTTAAATAGTTCCAACGCCCAATCAGGTTTGTCTTCTTTTTTCAATCTGCTATATCCTAGTCGATTTAGTATTGCATGGTCGTTAAATTCATTATTAAGTTCTTTCTTTAAAAAATCAGGTAATTTTTCTGCATTTGAAGATGGATTGATTTTCATAAATTCTTGAACTAATTCATACATGTTCCTTGAAATTGGTGTTGCAGTATAATTGGAATCAAAAATCATTTTGCCAATTTCTCGAGCAACATTTTCTGATTCACTACCTAAAAACGCATTTGTTATGTATATAACAACTACATCATCATCTATAAATCTAACAAAATCTGCAAAATACAATCCATTACTTCCATTATGAGCAACAATTTTCGTGTCTCTATTACTTTGAGATATTGCCCAACCATAACCATAAAATGATGTCATTTTATCATTTTCGGCTACATACGGTGTTTCTTGGATTGTCCTTGTTTTTGATGCTAAAACAATGTTGTTTTTTAAAGCAACATGCCATTTATATAAATCTTCAATGGTGGAATGAATGTCTCCCTTACCTATACTATACCAATGTTTATCGTTGTATGGTAGGTGTTGTTGGGTTGTTCCCCAATCTGCCCATTGCTCATCATTTCTGTTATAGTAGTATCCATGTGCGAGTCGTTCTGTACTAAAGTTGATGCTTTTATATCCTGTGCTTTTCATTTGAGTAGGTTCAAATAAATAGTCATTTAGAAAAGAACTATACGTTTGCCCTGAGACGAACTCCAATATAACCGTTAACATGATGTAGTTGGCATTTGCATATTGATACTTTGCGCCTGGTTTAGATTGTAATTCTGATTCAAAGAATTCTTTTAGAAACTGTTGTTTACTTGCCTCATCATATCTAAAACCACCAGTTCTATTGGAAATTCCTGATGTATGCGTTAATAATTGATGGATAGTTATATCTCTTTTGTCAATAGGTGTCTGGGCAAAATATGAACTTATTTTATCTGATGTTTTAATTTTTCCTTGTTCTACAAGTTTTAAAATAGCCGATGCTGTAAATTGTTTAGTTACAGAACCAATATTAAAAACTGTTGATGGTGAGTTGGGTATTTTATTTTCCCTATCTGCCCATCCATATCCTTTAGATAAAATAATTTCACCCTTTTGGGAAACTAAAATAACTCCAGAAAAGCCATTTGTTACGCTTGACTCCAAATATGAGTCAATTCTATTGAAGAGCTCTTTATTAGTATTCTGAGAAAAAGAGTTTGAAGATGAAATAGTTAAATAAACTATAATTAGTACTTTAATAGTTAAATTCATTTTATTGCTGTTTGATTGATTGATAATGAATAAGTCCACTTGTTTTCTATTATGTTACAGTTTTTTTCAAATTGTTGCCAACGGTAAGTATATGAAGTGTAGCATCCCGAAGGATGCTATGATTTCATATACAGTGTTATGGGCTGGCTTTCTTTTCTTCCTAATAAGAAATTCCAACCTTCTTACGAAGATACTTATTATTGTCTATTTGACTAAGCATAAAATGTGCAACGTCCGCTCTTGATACTTTGAGTTTTATTTTTTCGGCAGGACTAAATCCGTGTTTATAGATTTCAGTTAATTTACCATTTGTCATATTCCCAGGTCTAACGATTGTCCAATCAAGATTTGATTTTTCAATAACCACTTCTTGCAATTCGTGATCTTTGAAGGCGTTTTTTAGAATAAATGGAACGATTATGTACTTCATATACCAAGGCAATACTTCTTTACTATCCCCAAACCCAAGTGAGGTTTGGCAGACAAATCTCTTCACCCCTTTTTCTTGCATTGCTTTAATGATATTGGTAGTTCCATCTGCTCGTAAAGTGGATTTGTCAGAAGCAGGCATTCCAAGATTACAGTAGACAACATCTTGATTGTCCATAGCTTTAAGGACATCTCCATAATTCAACACATCTCCTTTAATAATACGTAAATTATTATGTGATACTTTTAAATTTTCAGGTGTTCGTGCAAATGAAGTGACGTTATTTCCAGATGCTAATGCTTGTTTTACAAGTTCTTTTCCTGTGCCACCTGTTGCCCCAAATATTAGGATTCTTTTTTTCATTTTTTATTTATTTAGTTTAATATTTAACCAGTTTTTAAGTGTCTCTTTTTCTGATTCTGAAAGCTATATTTCCTTTCCTTTTGGCATTCGTTTCCATACAAATACCTGTCTATTAATTTTTCGAGCAAACCCATTCATATTTTTCAATAGTAAATATTCTTCTTGGGTTTTGTTTTTTATGACAGACATTGCATTTTTGGGTTAATACCTTAAATGCTTCTTTTTGTCCAATAGAACTGGAATGTACTTTGGTGCTATCACTTTTTGGAATTGAAACAAAAGTGCTTATGACAATTAGGAAAATGATTATATACTTCATATCGAATAATTTTATGAAGCAAAGGTGGAGAGATTTAGGAGTTAAAAATTGAACAAAACCGACAAATGCTATCTATACGATTTTTTGCAATAATTCTTTAGGGGTTGCTCCTGTGTATTTTTTAAACGTTCGTATGAAATGAGATTGGTCGGCAAACCCATTTTCGTAAGCAACATTGGTGAGCTTAGTGTAGTTAGACTCTTGAATTTGATTGAGAGAAAAACTGAATTGAATGATTTTGGCAAATTGCTTTGGTGTAACTCCAATCTCTTTTAAAAATCGTCTTTCAAATGTTCTTTCGGTTATAAATAGTTGATCTCTCAGTTCTTTAATTGGTAGTGTTCCTTTTGTGTTGATTATAGTTGAGACTGCAAGTTTTATTGAATTATCAGAGTCTATTGAAGAGTTTTTAACCAATTTGAGAACATAGTTTGATATTATTTCAACTTGTTTTTTCGTATTCGCAGGCTCAATTAAAGAGACAATTTTTGTGGTTTCAATATTCTTGACTTGGGATAAATCGTAGCACTCATCATTAATATCTTTCGGGTCAATACCTAACAATAATCGAGTGGCAAAGGGGTAAAGTTGAAAAACAATGAGTTTGTACGTTCCTTCAATTAGTAATTCAATTGGTTCAATGGTTTGACCGTAAAGGAAAAACTTGGGTAAAATTTTGTTGACAGGAAGAAGCTTAACTCCTTTTTCTGTTTCGGAGTACATAATTCCTGGATAGCCGTCCGCATAGAAAGGAAGATTATGTTGGGAATGACTATCGCTTTCCAAAAGAATAATCTCTTTAATAAACGGTGCAATTCGATTTTCCTTTTCTAAAATGGTCATTTGTTATTTGTTTGTTGCTTGCCCTACAACGAAAAAATGTTTGCGAATGGGCGAGATTAATAGCACTTTCCTTATACTACGCATAAAGTTTATAAAAAGTACAAAAGCCTAAATTAGCACATTAGCCCACCTTTTGGCAAACATAATGTTGTCATCAGTTTTCTTCTATTCTTTATTTTGTTCTACTATATTTTTTGCAAGTATTTTGGCATTTTCTAATGTATCAACTTTGGGTGTATAAAGTCCCGCATCGTTTAAGTTACGATTTTTATCTTCTTCATAGTACATCAAATCTAAGACAATGTTTCCCATACTATGTGTTGAATCTAAGATTAATTCTGCTTTTAATCCATTTTTGACACAAGTAGGAAAGTAATAATCGTGTAGCCAATCTAAAAATTCTAATGATGCCCCTTCTAAATGGCTATGGTCTGAAATCATTACCAAAATATTTGCTTCTTTGAAATATTTTAAAGATTCTTCACAAGCAGTAGTAGCATCTTCAAATTCTTTCATAAGGTAGCCCTTCCAATAAGCAAATACTGTGTTTGGAATTTCTCGGCTAATATCATAAATTTCGGCGTGAGGGTTTTCAAAAACTTTTTTCATACGTTTATTTTTTTTGTGAAAATTGATGAGAACTTGTATATAAACGCAATTGCGTTTATTAATTATTTTCAAAAACTTGTGTATAAGCAAGTAACGAATTTATGGAGTGCTACGCAAATTATTTTTTTGATGTAAAAAAACACCAACTTTTTTTTGGTTGGTGTTTGGGTTGGGATACAGAAATTCAATAACATCATTGGCTTGAAGCCAAATACATATTATTCACTCGCAAAATGTGAGCGATAGCCATTTTACTTGCGAGGTAAAAAATCAATTCAATTTTGTCTTTACCTAGGGTTGTTTATTCAACCATTCTATTAGTTCTTTTGCACTAACTCCATTATTAGGAGATGCTATATCTTCACCTTCAGCAGTTCTAGTAGAACCGTAAACGATATTATTAGATGTATTCAACCAAGGCCCTCCACTAGCTCCTACTACCATATTGCTAGAAAGAACAATGCCTTCTTCAAGAGCTATAGCTTCTCCATCATCATAGTACATTCCTTCCTCAGCTTCTTGAAAACCGATAGCTTTTGCATTAAACTTTTGTCCTGCTTTTATTAATTTATCATAAACTGGTAAAATTAATGATGAAGCAATTTCTCTGAAAGATGAATGTTCTATTACACACACAGCCATATCATAATTTTCATCTTCATCATCTAACCATTGATCTGGAAGAGTAACACCATCTTTTCCTAGCATTAAATTCCATACTTTCACCTCACCTTGGTAATTTAGATGAAAGTATGCTTCAATAGTTATTGATTTTTCATCTGGATCATACAGATTATGAGCAGCAGTAAATATTCCTTTAGAAGAAACAATGAAAGCTGTTCCTGTATAGTCTTCAGTTCTACCATCTTCATATTTCATTTTAAATACAAGTAAACCTACTGAACTATAAGGAAATGCATTTAAATCAGTTACTTTGTGCATAATAATTATTTTTTTTGGATTATTTTTAAATGTCTAAAATCCAAAGGTATTAATTTACTTATAAGTTTCTATTAGGGTTTTTACTATACTTTACTTTTGAGATTTTTTACTTAAATGTCTAAATCATCCTGCTACTTAGGGACAAAAACCACCAAAAAATGACAACAAACCTCAAAAATAATTCACAACTATCTGATTATCAATGAAATATTTTTTTTAATCTTCTAAATTTCATTAACAATTATTAACTATTGATAGTTAATTTGTACAGTTGTATTCGGCTGAGTAACTTCAAAATTTTCATAATCCATTTCATAGTGTCCGATAGGAGCATTTGATATAGTAGTATTTTCTTCTATTATATCATAAAATTTACCATCAATAAAAACAGTTGTGTTTTCATTTACAGTAAATTCAAGAACAGGATTTTTGATAGAATTTTGATAACCTAGGTAGCTAGTTAAGCCAACCAATAGGATAATGGAAGTGATAAGGTATTTTTGCATTTTTATAATCCGTATATTTGTTTGATAGTATAATGATAACTTAAATGATAGAATAATTATGAATACAAAATTGAATAATCAAAAAATTACAGATACTGAAAAGCGATTTTTGCAAGCAAAAGAACAGCACGAAATTATATTAAAAGCGCAAAGAAAAATACAAGAGTTGGACAGCATTGGCTTTTATGTTTATCATCATCCGACAGTAGATATTGATGAATATGAAAAACACATGAATGACTACCTTAATGAAAAACAAAAATCTATTTATCAAAAGTGGAAAGAAGAATATCCTGATATGGCTAATTTTTACACTCGTGAAGATTAATTTTACTACAAATACCTGTTTACGAAACTCTTTATCTTTTTATCAATAACCTCTTCTACCATTTTATAGTCGGTATGTTCTACATACTGGCTATATTCAATAAAATATTTTCTTAGTTTTATTCTTGTATCATTTACCCATACCGTATTTTCAGATTGAAAGTTTTGATTCCTTCCAATCTTAGGCTTATCCCGAATTTCTTGCTTTATCAAATCATCACAATAAGATTCAAATTCTTCTAAAGTCATGGGTTTAATTTTTTAGTAAAAAATTTATTTAGAAATAGACTTTCAAAGTTTTATTTTCATAATCCGTATATTTGTCATAGAACGATAATGATAAATATAAAACCATAAAAATAGTATTAATATGATTACAATAACCACAATTCGTGCATATGTAGGACTCAGTACCTATACAGAGCAGAAAACCTACAAAGTTTTTGGTCTTACAATTTTAAAAGCATTCAATAACGTAATAATGAGCGATGGAAGCTATTATACTGTAAAAGGAGTTGTTGATTCTATAAATAAAAAACGACAAGAAGCGACTAAACAATGGGCATAGTATAATTACTAGGTTTTTCTTTAACCTGTAATAAATTCTTGTGTATTTTCACTGTTGTTACAGAACCATCTTTTGCAACGCAGAGACATTGTAAACTAGGTGCAGTATCAGCATCATTTTCAGTGTGTACTATTAAAGTTACTTCACTAAAAGACTGATGGTTGCTTTTTAAAGTTACCTCTTGTCCTATTTCAAACTTGGTGTATTTAGTATTTGCTAACGTCTCGGCTATGGTTAGTACGGAAATTAAAAGTAGTTAACTTTCGATTAAGCACTTAGCCAAAACTTTTTATTTTGTTTTATCTTTTTCTGTTTTAAAGCCAAATCAAAAGATTTGGCGCAAGGATTTTCAGAAGTAGGCGAGAACAAGCAATTACTTATAGCCATTGTTGTAAGCCGTTTTTATTCAGTTGTTGTATTCGGTTTATGTCCAATTTTGAAGTTACAAGAATTTGCGATAAAGCACATTTTATTAGCTTCTTCGTGTAATTCATTTGCTTTTTCAATCATATTTTCATCTGTAACTTTCACTTTCGGATTAAGTGTAACTTCAGTAAATTTTCCACTTCCATTTTTTGTTTCTTCCATAATTCCTGTAGCGTTGTCCAAATATTCAGTTACTATAATTTTATGTACCGAACATAAATGTAAATACCAAAGCATATGACAAGCAGACAAAGAAGATAAAAATAGGTCTTCTGGATTGTATCTTGTTTTATCTCCTAAAAAAGAAGGGTCAGATGAACCATTAATCATACTATATTTTCCGTTAGCTATGATTGTATGGTTTCTGTTATAAGACTTATAATTCAAAGTGCCGTTTCCTTCGTTTCCAGTCCATTCAACTTTTACTTCGTAATTATGTTTTTTCATTATTATTACTTTAATATTTGAACTCCCACAGTTTTTTTAATGGCTTACAACGTTGAGTATATGAGCATGTAGTGGATTTAAATGTGGTTTCGTATCAAGCTGTTAAGTAGCCAAAGCTACACAAAAATTAAATAGTCAAATCGGTAGATTTGGCGAGGTTGATTCGCATCGCCACTGTTCGCACCCCACAGAAACCACTATTACCTATATACATTGTTACCATACGTTTTTATTTCGCAATTTTGTTAATCAGTTCAATCCCTTTTGCAAGGGTTTCGTCATTTTCTGTTGTCGTTTGCGTTACATAATTTGTCGGTACATATTTTTCTCTTGGCGTTCCATTTATATGATAAAGTTTTGCTGTCGATAATCGATAGCCAAATTTTTGATTTATAAATGAAAATCCGTTCATTTCGCCAGCCAATCTCTCCATTTCCGAACCTACGACTTCGACTCTTTCCATACCTTCAAATCCGATTGCAAGTCCTTCGCCCATACTTCCTGTCCAACGACCAACTAAAATAACAACTGGCTTTTTATATTGGCTTTCTCTCGGACTTACGTACTCAACCCAACTTCTCTCGACTTTCGTTTTTCCATCATATTGTTCAATTGTCCAATGTTTTTGATATGGTTTTTGTTCTGTGATAAATCTACTTAAAATTCCACGAGCAACATAAGAATTTCCACCATCAACTGTATTTCTCAAATCTATTATCAGTCCTTTTGTGTTTTCCAATTGGTCGAGCGATTTATCAAAATCGTTTATCAATCCGTTATTTCCTAACGAATTGTTTAATCTAATAATTCCAATTCCGTTTTGTGTCGTTGTGTTTAAAAGTCCGTCATTTTTTTTGATTTTGACTTTATCTAAATCAAATTCGATATTTTTATTATCGGTCAATTTTAGGCTCAAAACTCTTGGTTCATTATAACGACCTGCTAAAATTTTGTTTGCAATCCATTCTCGAACTATTTTAGATTTTTTGTCATTACAATGCGTTGGAAATTGCTCAATTGCTTTGTCGAAAGTTAATCCATTGATTTTTTGGACTTCCGCTCCAATTAGATTTTGGTCAATATTTTGAATTTGGGTTTGCCAAATATTTGAGATTACTGCTTTTCCGTTCTCAATTTTAATGTAGATTGGCGAAAATAAACGAAATGATGAGCTACGGTTTGTATTTAAAATCAAATGACTATCGTAAAACTCATCTAATAAATATTCGAAAAAAAGTACCGTTTCTTCTTCTGTATTAAGGTTTTCGATTTGGCTTTCATAATGTTCTCGGATACAATCCAAATCCACATTTTTCTCATCGAGATAAATATAGTTTTGGGAAATATCAGTCAAAATTTCGTTCAAATCTTCTTTGATTTTTGTCCTGTCGATTTGATTTTCTTGGGACTGAACACAAGAGAAATTCAAAGCAATTATTAAAATAAATATCAGTTTTATCATTGAAGTACGATGTTTTTTTTAATGTGTGGTAACGTTTAGTATATGAAAAGTAGGCGATTTCGAAGCACTAAACATTCGGTTAAGCACATATTTTAATACGAGCTGAAAGCCTTGATTTTATTACTATTTCGCCTATTTTTTATATACATTGTTGTGGTGTCGTTTTATTATTATTTCGCTTAAATGTTCAGCGAATTGAGTTTCGCAATAGACTTGATGTCCTTTATCTGATAGGATTTCATATTCAAGTTCCATATTTTCAAGCCATTCTACCGTAGGTTTATTTTCGTCATTTTTTCCAAAGTAAAGTTCTAAATTTCCTTTAGGTCTTTCAGTTTCATTTCTAAGTCTTGTTGATGAAACACAGACTAATGACTTAATATTATCAGTTTTAAGACCGAAATTCCAAGCAATTGTTCCACCAATGCTAAATGCTAGAATATTCACCTTTTGTTTTTCACTCTTTACTAGTTTGTCTATCGCTTTTTCTATTCCACCACTTATAAACTGTTTGTGTAAGTTCTCTTGAGAATAATTTCCTACATCAATTTGTCCAAGTTCACAACTATCGTAGAACAAAATATCAAATTCTGTCTCTAAAATTCGAGTATAATTAATTAACCATTCAGATTTTTCCCTTCCCCACAAATCTGAAATTATTATTATTCGTTCTTTCATAAACGCTTTTTTCAAATGCCCCACAACTTATATATAAACGCAACTGCGTTAAATTATTTAAAAAAAACTTGCGTAATCCCTCCCAAAGATAGAAATAAACGCAACTCTATCACTTGTCCTTTATATATACTTAATGTCAAAAACCACCTAAAAATGACAAAAAAATATTAAAAAAGTAAATTATTTTTTAAATGATTGACTTTTAGGGAGTTGTGAGTTTATAATTTCATCTGTTTTGTCAATTTTTTAACTTCTTAATCCATATTTTAGCATTGTCTAATTTTTCAAAATATTGAACAACAAATTTACCTTTATCCATTTTATTCACAATGTTTTTTACTGCTACTTTGTTGAATACATCTGTAGATACAACGACTGCTGAAGTGCGATAACCTGCTTCATAAGCTCTAGGAAACCAATCTTCCATCAACCATTTTTGATCTTCAACAGACACTACTTTTGATTTTGTATTATCTGCAATCATTTTGTTTACTTTCTTATCTCTAAGCAATTCTAAAGAAAAATCGCATGCTTCCTTAAATTGATCACTTTTTGCAAAACCACACCAATCAAGATGAACACAAGAAAGTTCTTCGTAATAGTAGATTTTGCACCATTTTTTATCGTAAAATAGCATAATAATAGATTATTTGTTATGTAAGTGAAAATGTGAATATTAATTATTGACTACTTCTTTAAAAGAATTTATTGCGTCTCGGTATCCTTGTCTTATTCTAAAATCCATTGCTTCAGGAGTAAAATTATCAGTACCTTCTACACCTTCTGCTTCATACTGAAGTAGAACAGGTGGATTTATTTTTTCGTGGTCTAATAATTTTTTGAAAGTTTCATTATTACGAATAGGACTATTTTGATCTAAAACTTGATCGATTTCTCGCATCAAATCAATCGTATCATTCATTTGCTCAAAAGTCTTATAGTCAAGTTTAAGTTTACTTTCAAAGATAATCTCTTTTACACGCTCAGTAATTTCTGAAATATTAGTAGGTAACACAGCACCTTTTCTAAATAAACTGACTACAATTACTTCTCTTTCAGTAATTGTAACTCCCTTTTTTTGTTCTGCTTCGGTAGGTCTATATTTTTCTAAAAAGTTGATTGCAGGACTTAAAGGCATATTTGCATATAATCCTCCATCCCAATAATAACCATTCTCTACTTTCATAGCAGGAAAGTTGGGAGGAATACTCACACAAGAAATAATTTTATCAATGTCTAACCCTTCTTTATCATGATTAGAGAATTGCTTCAACTCCCCACTCTCTACATTTACTGCCTCTATGACCAATTTCGTTGTTTTTTTATCATTGAGTTTATCAAAATCAATGAGGTCTAATAATAATTTACGAAAAGGACTAATATCATAAACACTATCAGCTGTTAAAGGAGAAAGCATTAAGTTAGGATTGATATAGTACATATTTGGATTGCCAAATTTAGAAGCTTTAGCTTGCCATTCTTGAGGTACAAAAGGGTTAGATGGAATTTTAAGTGTATTCCATAATTTATCTAATGATTCTAATGCTCCATACTTTCCTCCCAGCATAACAGCTCCATTGACAGCTCCAATAGAAGTTCCTGTTACAATTTCAGGACTAAAATTAGGATTTATTTCATAGAAGCCTTTTAATGCTCCATATTGATAAGCTCCAAGAGCTCCACCACCTTGTAAGACTAAACCTGTGATTTTCATATTTAATTTACTGAGATTTTATAAAAAAATAGCACTTGATGCGAAGAGAGTAATGATGTATTACTACTTAATGTCAAAAACTGCCGAAAAATGACAGTATTTTCACAAAAAAAAGTAAATTATTTTTTAAATGATTGACTTTTAGGGAGTTGTGAAGTTGTATTTCTATGGGCTTTATTAAAATATATTAATAAACTACCTACCTTCTTCAAATCATCTTGAAGAAGCCTAATCCAAACTCCTTAACTCCCTCTCCACCCCCTTCAATTTTAGATTTAATTCCACTTTTTCATTGAACTGGTTACTTCTTGAGATGACAGATTTTAGTTGAGCTATTTCCTTTTCCAAACGGTCTATCTCTTGTTAATTTTTTAGGATTGAGTTCATAGAAGAAATAATTTTAGTAATGTCCAAAATTTATGAGTGTGACTCATTACAATCAAAACATTGATTTTAAGGTGGTTATAAACCACCCTTATTCTTCTTATAATTCTCTGCTTGTGTGAAAATATCTTTATACACTTCATCTCTTTCTACAGGGGGATAGCCATGTTCGTCCAAAAGTAAAATAAGTCCGACTTTTAAGGCAGATTTTATGTCTTCTCGTTTGCTCCAGTCTGGGAATTTGGCTTGACTATCTTTTTATTTGTAAGCATTAACTTGTTAGCTCCATATTGAAATCTAGAACAAACTGAAAGTAACTAGTAAAATAGTACAAGAATAGAGGCTTACTAATACCTAATTCATCAGATACTAATAAGCACCATACCGACTCCACCCACCACCAAAATACTGGTTTTTGAGGTGGTTGTAAACTAAATCAGTTTTTCTTGTGATGTCTTTTTCTTGGTAGATTAAGGTAAGATTTCAAAAAACGCTTAGTATGCTATCAAACTAAGTGCTTTCTATTTCTTATATTTCATAGACAAAAGGCAAGTGGTCATCCCTTTGCTTTTTCTAGTATAGCCATAAACTTAGAGAAGTCATTTTTTTTTTAAAACATAAAATTTTACATAATATTTGCCTAAAATACTATATTGAATTACTTATATGTGTAAATTCATTAAGCTCTAAAGCATTTGTTAGATCTATACCTAAACTCCCAAACACGTCTTTTTTACTTTCAACAAGCTCTTTCAAATCATTATCTTGTTTATAATAATAGTTGAATCCATGTTCGTAAGAATATGTCAAAAATTGTATAGTTGAGCTTTTATCTCCTTTCTCAGCATAAAATAAAGCGTTAATAAAAAATATTTTCCAAGGTTCTACAGTCCGTTTAGGTAAGTTGGTTGAAGTATCTTTTGTAGCTTTGAGTATGTTGTTATACTCTCCGAATATAAATTTAATAATGTCTTCGTGAACTGATTGTTCTACTCCTAGACTACTTAACATGTTTTGTTGTTCCTCTTCTTCAGAATTTTTCATGTATCTTCTCCAATCTAACTTTTCTGTTTGCATATTATCTATTTGAGCCTCACAATTAGATTTAACAAGAAAATCTCTTTTAGATTGTGGATTTGGTCTATTTATAGCTGTTAGTGACAAACCTGGATAAAATTTGGCTGTCTTATACTTTCCCCCACACATAAAAGAAAAAAACATAGGAGGTATTTCTATATCATCTAATTTGCTAAAAACAATGCTTAATCTATCGCCTTTTACTAATACCTCTCCAATATAGTATTCTTTATCAGAGGACATTTTTTTCATCTTTGCTATTCCACTTGAAAGTATTTGTACTGGATTTAGGGTAATGAAACTACGACTTCTTTCTTTTTCAAAAGAATAAAGGTAGTATAATCCCTCAACACTTTTTATTTCTTGTGACTTGGGCAGCAAGGGTTGTAGGTATTTGTGCATAAAGTCATAACTTTCAATAAAATTATTATCCTTCCCCAAAAAGAAGGATATAATAGTATTAAATATATCTTGATCTCCTAAATCTTTTTTCAGTTGCTCTACAGGGTAAAAGTTTTTATTATTTCCTGTTTGTTGAATGGTATTTTTTAACCTGTAATTTCGTATACTTTTTTCTGGTTGTATGTGGTTCACCATCTTGTTTTCTAATTCATAATCTACTGAGGGGGTTTTAATAATTTTATTTATCTCATCGTTTGTATCTTTCCTTTTATGAAGTATAATTCTGCCAGCCATTGGTTCAAATGATGTAGCTCCTCTACCAGAGTATGTTCCCTTTAAATACCCTGTATTTATTTCCTTCTCATTAATGTTTATCTGAAATCTAAAAGAACCTCCACTTTTATTATTATCATTATTATGAAATTGTCCACTAATATTCACATCATCAATATATACAAAACCCCCAGCATATATAGTATCATCTCCAATAAGAAGTGTCTTACCATTACTTAAAATCACAATAATAAGCATATCTATTGAGAAATCATTTTGAGATAAATAATAAGCGTTATAGACTCCAGCTATACTACGTATTTGATGTGATTTAGGAAACCCTATATCAATGATATTTGTATATTCAGCATTTTTATCTCCTTTTAACTCTATCAAACCTAAACTACTTGATAAATGATAACCTATGTTTGCAGGTATGTGAAGTCTGTTACTCCTATTTTCTATTTCATCAAGAGCTGCCTTTTTAGAGTCCTTTGGTTCTATAATTCCCTTTACAGCTATTTGATCACCGTACCTGCTTGTGTATAACATCATTAATGATGAACACTTTATATCATAAATGTTTGGTTTGGGGCAGTATATCCTTATTTGTGCAGTTCTTTTTGTATTGTGTTCAGTATCTATCACTAATGTATTTGGCTCAAACCTATATTTACCATTTGGGTGCAACTCTACATCTTGAGTGGATGTTTTAAAGAATCGCAGTTGAGCTGAGTCACCATTAGGATCTAAGCCTATTATCATTTTTTTTTCTCTTTGTAATTTATTGTCCATCCTTTCTACCTCAATGAAGTATATAATAAAATAAAGCCAGTCTTCGTCTAAAGCAGTTTGTTGCGTAAAATGACTTATTGCTTCTAATAATAAATTAAGCTCTAGCTTACCAGCTCTTTTAATGAAAGAGTGTTCATTTGCCTTATCGGGTTGCATTTTAGCTAAGTAACTGGCAAAACTAGCTTGTGTTTTACCACTAATAAACATGCTTTCCTTATACTTTTTGTCTTTGGACATATATAGAAAGAGTTCTTTCGCCCCCCCTGAACTCCTAATACTTGATTTCATGGAGTCTATAATAGTAATACTCTCTTGAAGCGTGTAGCCGTCTGATTCATTGTAATCCATAACTTTAACTAGTTTATTTGTTATATTTTGAAATTTTTTGTCAATTTTATATGAAAAATTGAAAGTTTTGAAAAATTTGCTCAAATAAATTTACAAAATATTTGATTAATTTAAAAACCTTTTGTACTTTGTTAATGAATTCTTTTCCCTTCTCTTCCATCTCCTTAAATCCTTATCCTATGTCCAAAAAAACACGAATTACAATTGATCGACCTTTAAGTAATGAAGAGCTTGTTTATCTAGCTAAGAATCCTATTGAGTTTACAAGAATTATTGTTACCAATATAAAAAAGTTTTCTTCTGAATTAGAGTTTCACATGAAAGCTTATGAAATTCCTAAAGATAAAAAAGAACGACTCATCTTTAAGAAAGAGGTACTAGCTGCTTTACTTCATGAGATACATGGTAAATGTATTCTTCCTGCTTTAGAAGATCCTAGTAAAGAAATAACAAAAAGTCTAGAACAGTATATAAAGAGTTGGTTATATCACCTGTCAAAAGCAGAAGAGCGAGAGCTTACTAGATATTATATGAAGCATAGTTCATCTTCTTTAGATGAGGATACAGTATCAGATAAGCTTAGAACTCCTAGTCCTGCATTACTTTATATGAAAGAAGCTATCAATGGTTTAAAAAAACATTTTTTAAAAAAAAGAAAAAATGAACTGTGGAATATTTTATACCTAAAGTCTTATTGTGGTTATTCTTTAGGAGAAATTGCAGAGAAACTAAACAAACCGTATACATATGGGGCTATAAAACAAAAGCATTACATAGCAAAGGAAATAGCTTTGGATTTTTTAAAAAATAATTATGGAGGTGACTTTACAGAGGCTTTTATTGATTGAGTAAAAATACTGTTTTTTTTATCACAAAAAATGTTTAAACTGCTAACTATTAAATTTAGTTAGCAGTTTTTTATTGATTGATGTTTAAACTAATTCTTCATTAGTAATCGTTTATTTAAAATCACATTAAAGCTAAAACTTAATTTTATAAGGCATATCAAAACAATTAAAATTCAATACCATGGAAGCAAATGATTTATCTCAAGAATATTTTCAAACTCTATTAAATAAAGTAGAAACTAGTGATGATAATTTTTTATTATTTCGCCTAGCTTACCTTGAGCAATTATCAGAAGAAGCTCAGAAAGAATTTGATAAGAGGATGAGAGATAGTTCGTCTTTCAGAATTAAGTATAAAACGTACAAAGATTCTGTAGAATCTACTCATCTTATGATTGATGAAATAGAAGAAATAAAAAAACAAAAAACTAAAAAATATATTTATGCTTCATTAGGGGTTGCAGCAATAGTATTGCTTGTTGTTCTAAAATTTATACCTCTTCTTAGTAATGAAAATCAAAATAATTTTAAGGTCTATGCAGATCCTAATATTTTATCTAAATTTCACCCTCACCATATAGGTTATGATAAATCTACTCGTAGTGCAACGAATAACAACATGAAAAAAAAGAGTTCTCTATTAAGTAAATTTTATAATAGGGAGTACAATAATATTTTAGCAGAAGAGGAGAATATAAGTTTGCAAGATACCTCTAGTTATCTAATATTATTATATAGCTCAGTATTTACAAAAAGTAAAAATGCTTTACCTCTGATAAGTAATGCAAAAGAAAGCAATCTAATTTCTTCTGATGTATCTGCTTATTTATATACATTGGAGTATATGAAAACAAATAATCAAACAGAACTAAACAAACTTATTAAACACGATTACTCTGAGCCATTAGTCAAAGAAGAAGGTGATATGCTTAAAAAAGCTATTTCTGAACAATAGCTCTAGGGTTCCCTACCAATTTTATGCTAGAAAAGTAATAGGGGTGTTTAAGATAATCAGACTTTGTGTTGGCACAATACTCTATTTGTGCAGCACGCAATGCTTGATCTTTGTGCATTGCTTTTTGTAGTAAATTTTCATAAAAAAATTTTAATATCATATCTGTAGAGTTTGAATTGATGCTTGTTGTAGTATAAATAACGGATTTTACACCTGCAGCAAGAAATGCATTAGCAAGGTTTTTACTTGCTTCTCCTGTTACCTTATTGTTTTTATCTTCATAGTTAATATCGCAGGCAGCTAACACAATAAGCTCTACGTGAGATAGGTTTTGTAAGTAAATGTCAGAGATAGAAATTTGACTTCCATTTAGTAATAAATTCCCTTCGGAAGCATGGGTATTAATATGGACAATTTTTTTCTCTTGTAGTGATTCAAAAAATGAATCAGCATTTAATTTTTCTTGCTCCCAAATTACCTTCACACCTAGTAAATCTAGCTTAGACTCGGTAATAGAGTGAGGAATCTTACTTTCTGAGTTACGTTTATACATTGAATACGCAGGTTTTTTCCTAGAGTTTTCATTAAAACTTGAATAAGGCGCAATTGCTATGATATCATTAGGTGTTACTCTAATAACTTTGTTGGATTCATTATATAAGTTAACTACACTTTTAAAAGAGCTATACTGCTGAATTGCGTAAGAATCTAATAATAATTTATCATTTGCGTCTTTCAAAACAGCAAAATCTATTTCGTCATACGAAAGTTCTCCAGATGCAAATATAAAACAGAGTCTTTTATACGGCTTAATATCTTCTTCTATACTACCAATAAATATGTTGAAAAATAAATTTTGTAAAGAATCAAATTGTTGTTTTTTGATTTTATAATTTTCATTAGATTGATAATTTTGAGAATTAATAATTATATTATTTATTTCAGTATTTATTTTTTTATATTCTTGATATTTTTTATTTACAGAGTATAAAACAGTTTTGTTTTTTAATAATATTGTATCTTGTGATAATAGAATAGTTAAAATTTCAGATGTATCCCTCCTATATTTGATATATGTATCTGTATAATTTTTCAATTTGGGAATGATTGTAATTATTGCTGTGGAATCAGGGATTTTACTTTTTATTGTCTCATTTGTTTGAAATTTAACACTATTTTCTATTTTTTTCTTATATTTTTTTATAATAATATCTTGCTTTGCTTTATTGTCATATAAAACAGCTCCTAAATTCACAATTTCAGCCCAATTTTGCAAACCTGATTGTCTGAAAAGTGACTTTTGCTCTCGTTTTATTTTTTCAAACTGATTCGACAAATTAATCCACTCCTCTCTATCTAGTGATTGCCCTATTACTTGATTTTTTGTTTGATATAAAAATAATTGCCAATCATCTACATACTGTAATTCAGCAATTATTTCGTCTATATCTTCTACTGAAAAAGATTTCTTTTCTACATTGTATTTCAAATTTTCTAATATACTCGTTCTAGCAAATCTCTTAGGTAAGTAATTATACTCAAAATTCTGTTTACTTATGTGTTCAATTAATAAGTTTCGCAGTCGCCTTGGAATATTTGTGTGAGTTTTTCTTTTTTCTTGTAAAGAGCTATTCAAGAGCATGGCAAGAGAGTTAAGTTCTGCTACATACTGCAATGGATTATTTGATAAGGTTTTATACTCTAGAGTGTCATAGTATTTACTAGATTTCTGTAAAGACTTCATTAGACTATAATTACTGCTTTTATTTTTACGCTGATAATTATTATAGGAAACTACCCAGTAATGATATGATAGTTGAGGGTATAAAGAGTTTGTAGGTGTTAAACGTTCTACTTTTTCTATAGCTTCATAGAAGTAATTATCTGACGAATCCAAATGGTAAAGACATTCTTGGCGAGGAAAGTTATTTACATGCTTTGCTCTATACAGATACAAATGGTAATTTCCTTTATTATGAGAAAGCATAGCACCATGCAAGGTAGGTTTATCAAGAATTGAAGATGGGCAAAATGTAAATGCTTTTTCTAAAAAGTTGTTTGCGATACTATCAATCTTTGATGGGTGTTCATACTGTTGCTGAATCTTTCGTGTTAAAGTTGTATCAGGAGTCTGAGTGTCGTATTTGCGTATGCTATTAATTCTCTCAGTCAAAAAAAAACTAGCTCTATCATTGTACTGCCATTGGCTCTGAATATAGTACAAGCGATATAATTTAGACAAATGCAATGAGTCATTGAAGGTTTTAGGTTTTTTTGTTTTTTCTATTAGATGCTTTGTTAGCTCAATAGAGCTTTTCATTGAATCAGTCTCTCGTGTTTGAAAGATAGAATAGAGCATTGGATAATAGACTTCTCTCAAAATAGAATCAGAAAAAATATCTTTATTTTCTTTTTGAAAAATATTAATTGCTTTGTATGAAGATAGAATTGAATAATTATACATTTGCTCAACATCATATAAATATTCACTCTCTAAAATATAAAACTGTCCCTTCAATAAAGGATCAATGTCATCTAATTTATTTTTGATATAATCTACTGCTATTTTATATCTTTTTCTATCAGCTTGTTTTATAGCTAACCTCATATTTAATAGATAAAAGGTAACCATTTCCTCCTCTGTAAAAGCCTCTATTTTTTTTTCATAAATCGCTAATAAACTATCTGCAACATTAAAATCTGATAACTCTATGAAGTGAATAATTTTTCTTGAGTCCTCATTAAAACTATTATCTATTTTGTTTTGATAGCAACCAAACGTAAGTAATAATAATACAAGGCAAGTAATCAATCTGTTCATTTTATTTATTTATGTGATTTAAACAAATATATTAAAAAATAAATACATCCACTAGTGATTGCATTTTTTTTATTAAAAATGACTTTTTACAGCTTAGACCTCCTATATAATTAGCAACACTTAACAAATGATGATAGGAATTTTAAATTTTGAAAAATCATCAAATTTTTAACTTTTTTGTGACTTTTTCTAAGTTAGAATACCTATCTGATTGAACCGAATAATCACTAATAGTATGAATCCTAACTTATTGACTAAAAGACAAAAACAAGTATTAAAGTTTCGATGTGATGGAATGACATACGATGAAATATCTCGTGAGTTAAGCATTAGTAGTCGTACAGTTGAAAGTCATTTGAAGCGTATTAAGGAAACTCTTGAAACTTCAGACTGTTCTATTTTACTACTTCACAAGGCTATTCAATTAGGCTTTTATACTTACGAAGATATCATGCAGGAAGGGTGTAATAAAAAAAACAAAATTTTATGTGACTTTTAATATGATTTATCAACTATGTTTATAAGAGAGTATATTTTACTTTTAAATATTACACTACTTAGATATCGGTTAGCTCTTTTCTTTAAGATTATACTTTTTTACAAACCACTTATTTGTCATTCTCAATCTGTATTTAAATTAAATATCAATTTTATGAAAAAGATACTATTTTGTCTTATTTTATTTTTTCAAGTTGTTGCATTTACTCAAGCACAAGGCACAACTGAAACAGAGTCCATAATTTTTATTTCTGCGGATACCATAGAAACTGAACCGTTCAAATCTAAACTATCTGAAGATGAATATTTAATGCAACCTCAATCTATAACTTCAGCAGAAGTTTGGAGAGGTGCTGCAATAATGATTTTCAGCCTTATATTGTTGGGGTTGGTTTTGGGTTTTACTCATCTCAATAAAGAAAAGAAAATTGACACAAGTGTTTCTCAATTTTTGACTTTGTTTATGCTTATTATTCCCACAGTTATATTGGTTATTATGGGTTACAGCATCGAACAAATCTCTATTGTGTTAGCTCTCTTTTCAACAGTTGCAGGGTATGTTTTAGGAAGACAAGGTAGTGCAGAAGTAAACAAATGTGCTAAGGAAGCAAAAGACAACCAACAGCCAGAAAATACCAATCCAAATAATAATTAATTAACTTTTAAAACAAATAATAATTATGACATCTAAAATTTTATATTTTACTGTTTTCTTTATATCTCTTTTCTCTTGTGCGAGTACGATGCCTCAGAAAAAAGAAGATAAGTCAAATTATTTTGTAAAAACTTCTAGTTTGCAAAATGATAAAATCAATTTTATTTCTTGCTCAGGCTGTTCTGCCAGTTCCGATGATGGTTCTCTCATTCCTTTAGGAAAGTTTGCAATTGAGAATCGAACGAATACAAGTTTAAACCTCTCTATCCAATACGGCTCTTATACTTTAGCTAATCGAGCCGAAGAATATTATTTACCTCAAGGTCAAGCTTCTACTAATGTAAAAGTTACTATAGGAAGAGCTTCAGGAACAATTAGAGTACGACAAACTTATCGTTATCGTTTTTACATTAGCAACGGACAGGTGGCTTGCCAAGAATTGAAGTAATGAAATAAGTTGTAAAATTAAATAAATGCTTTGCTCACGCAAAGCATTTATTTTTATCCAAAATAAAACTATGTTTAAATATATTACTACTTTTTACTTTTTTTTGTTTGCATTTTCAACCTACGCCCAATCCAACTGTGGGGTAGAAAGAAAATACAATCCATCTTTTCATAAACGCTTTCATGGTCTAGATAGAGCTAGTGTACCTGAAAATACTCCAGAATTCATTACTAAAAAGGTGGAGAAGAAATTGTTGGAAGGACAGAAACAAAGAAAAGAATTATTCAAAGATATAAATGGCAGTATCAAAATGGAGCTACAGTTCCGTATTCATGCTTCAAAGGAAGGTAACACCTCTAAAATCGATAATAAAGATTTAAATATTGCCCTTAAGAATCTTAACGAAGTGTTTGCACCAATTAAGGTTCAATTCAGTATGGCACCTGCTTTAATTATCGAAAACTCAAGTTCAAAACTGAATATTGACAAGCTAGAGAATGCAACAATGGATGATGTTTTGGCAATAGATGTTTTTGATGATATCCTAAGTGACAAGAATCATATTGATGGATATGCTAGTTTACCAACTGATAAACAAGATTATATCTTTATTGTGGCAAATGACTTTAAAGCTAGTAGCAATAATCAAGTATTGATTCACGAAATGGGACATTACTTTGGGCTTTTGCACACTTTCGGTAGCGTGAATAGTAAACCTTTTCCGAATGGAGATTGCAAAAGAACTGGAGACTACATCTGTGACACTCCACCTGACATCAACCTTCTCAAAGAAACAGAGGTTGACACAACAATCACTCAGTTTAAAATTGAGGCGCAAATTAAAAATAAAGGGTTTTATGTGGATCGTTACGGCAATCGTTTTACAGAACTTCCTTTTGATAATTTTATGTCGTACTATGACGTGAGAAGTAAGTTCACATCAGGTCAATACTCTATGATGAAGAGCGTCATACAAAATCGTAGAGAGTACCTCATAAAAAACAAAACAACAAACGATAATATTTTTGTAAGAGATGAGAGTGCTAGATTTTCTTCTCTAGCTTTAAAAAGTATAAGAAAAAAAGATAAAGGCGTAATATTTCTTGTTATCAATGATAGCATCCAATGGTGTAATCTTTTGCTAAATGATATTCGAGAAAATAAAAAATTAGCTGAATTGTTTAGTCAATATACGACTTGCTTATACGATGTCAAATCTTTTAATGCAGAAGAAGTTAGAGACCGTATGCCAGGAGGAATAGGTCAAGATGGGTTGTCAAACCGTCTTCAAGATTCTTTGATAATAGCTTTTGACCCTCAGCTAGTGACTTATCCACAAATTTTAATTTTTAAAGTTAGTGGAGATAGTAATGGACAAATCACTACAAACACTATTTTAAATAAAATTATTTTAGGTTATCACAAACCAAATGAACTATGCAAAATATTAGAAGAACTCGCACACTAATTTTATTAGTAATTGTCTTTTGTGGTATTCTCTTTCCTGTATTTAGTCAAAATGAGAACCCTCAGACTATAATTGATGCTGCAAAAAATGCAGGAGAAAATACTTCTCATAAAAAAGATAGAGAGTATTGGATTTCTATGGGTTACAAGCAAGGACATGAGGAAGGTTATTCTGAAGGTTATGCTAAAGGAATAAAAAAAGGGCAAGACGAAGGGTATGAACTAGGTTTTAACGAAAAGTTAGTAAACATGGATTCTTCGTGGTTAAAATATGCCATCCCCATAGTGATGACTCCCACAAGTTCCGACTCTAGTAAAATTGGAAATTTACGAGCTATGAATGAGAAAGACGCAGCTAAATACTATAACTTACAATATCTTGCAGATGCCTTTTGGGGAGCTTTCAAAAGAAGTGGAAACGCAAAAGCGCAAATAGATTTGTATAGAGAAAGTGTTAGAAGAAATATTTTAGAAGAAGCCTATGATAGCACTTCAAGCAAGTATAAAGAAATACGAGCTAAGGTGTATAACATGGGTTGGAGAGATGGATATCAAAACGCCTATAATATTCTACTTAAAAAAGGGCAAAATATAACATTAAAAGAGGTTGATTTACCATCCACCTTAGATTATGTTCAATTAGTGGAAGACATTCATACTATACAAGGAAAGTCTATTTATGAAGATGCAAGTACTTTTAGTGCTCTGATTAAAAAAATACATCTTGATATGATTGACTATCTTTCTCTACGATTAGAACTTTCTGCTATTGAAAGAGAGGATGCTATTTTGCAATATGAAAGAATTCACCCTGCTTTAGCTAGTCAGTATTATGAGAAGTATTTGTCGATTTATAGAGTATGGGGAATTGAAGCAGATGCAAAATCTAGCTTTTATAATTATCACTCTTATCATACAACACATAGTTTGATTGATATTATTGCTTGGGATTTATGTTCAGTAGCTGACGTTGTTCTAACCTACAGCAAGGAGAATTCTCAATACGCCTCTATAATAGGTCTTGAAACAGGAAATGTTTGCTGGGTTTTAAAGGAAGATTACCTTCAAACTATCTATTACAACTTACTCAAGGTTGCTTTTGGGAATGATTTAAACCGTGTTGCCCCTCAAATGCAAAGTGGGGTTCAGCAATCATTAACTAATTTTGTTGCAGAAGTTCAAAAACATGAGAAGATAGTTACGGAAACTGTAGAGCTTAGTGAAGGGGAGTCTGCTCAAGTTACAATGAAGATTACAAGCCTTTATACGATCGGTTTTGAACTGGATGAAATAAGTGTAGATATTGACCACAAGAAACAAAACGTAAATGTCCAAGTATCTAGAACTCCTAGGCTGCTCAATATTGTACAGCAAGAGGGTGTCGTATTAAAAGTTGTAACTAAGAAAGAGTACACAGAAACTAAGGATGTAGAAAAAACTGTAGTAGGTTTAAAACCAATCATAAAAGGAGAGGAAAAAATCTATGATGCAAAAAAGAAAGAAACAAAAAAAATTGCCAAAGTTGTAGTTGCTAATTCAGCATTCCAAGCAATTTTTGAGAAGCACAAACCTGACGAGGAAGAAATTAAAAGTAAAATGCAAAAATTACCTTTGGATGCTTATGAAAATATCAGTATTTTGTTACAAAAAGTAATAGAACCTGCAATTTCTTTACCTGATGCAAACTACAAAGCTACTTTTAAGTATGGAGGTAAAAGTATTCAGTTAGTAACGGACTAATTATTAAACAAGTAACAATAAAAAAACACAGAGAGTTTGATAAATCCTCTGTGTTTTTTTATTACAACATAACTAAAATGTTATACTTTTTAGATTTTTATGTGGTAGTATATCAAAAAACAAACTCATTCAATTCTTTTTTGATTTGTTTCCATTGGGGAAGGTGGTGATTCATGTAAGCATAGAAACGCTCGTTGTGATGGCGTTCTAGAAGATGGGTAAGTTCGTGGACAATAACATATTCTAAACAATGCAAAGGTTTTTTAGCTAATTCTAAATTAAGCCAAATTCTTTTTTCTTCAATGGTGCAAGTTCCCCATTTAGTCTTCATTTGTTTGATGCGCCAATCGTTACATTTTACACCCATTTTAGTTTCCCACTTTTCTATAAGACTAGGAATGTGTTTTTTGAGTTCAGAGCGATACCAATCACTCATTACTTTATCTTTTTGCTCTTGGGTAGAATTAGGACGTATTTGTAAATCTAAGTGAGTTTTAGATTGCAGAGTTACTTTTGGGTTTTCGTCTTTTTCTGTAATCCGAAGGAGATAACGATGACCTTGAAAATAATGGCTTTCTTTTTCTTTATATTCTCTTTCAGACTGACGTTCTTGTTTTTGAAAACTACGTTGTTGTCTTCTTATCCAACCAATTTTGGAAACTACAAATAATCTCAATGTATCATCACTAACACTCAAAGGAGCTGCCAAGCGAATACGACCTTCAGGAGGATGTACTGATAAATGAACATTTTTGATGCTTTTTCGAATGACATCAATGTTCAAATTTTCGGCTATTTGTAATGTATTATTTTCCATTCTTACTTGTACTCCGTTTGCTGTTTGATAATTTCAAAGATAGATTCTAATTTATCTTCTCTCTTATGTTCCACTAAGATAGGGAGAACAACCTGTATTTTCAAGTTTCTTTCCTTATTAAAATGCCCTATCCAATTATCGTATTTGTTGAGTAAAATAGATTCATTCAAAGCAAGTGCAATCGCTTCATTTTTTTCTAAATTATCATACAAAGCTCGTTTGGCTGGTGTATTTATATCAGCAGGATAATCTTGTTTTTTTCCATCTGGCTGCATGTCTTTAGCTAACTCTTCGTATTTTTTCAATAATTCTTCGTAGCTAATCGCATTTGTTTTTCGCTGCTCTATCAAATCACTCAATAACTCACTCATCTTTCCATAAAAAATAGGATTGATAGGCATTTCTTGAATGATGATTTTACGAATATTATTTTCTACAGCTTCCGAAATAGACTCTTTGCTTTTCTTTATTTGAGGAGATAAATGTTCCGTAGCATCTTCAATTCCATTTTCAATAATGAGTTGTAAAAGGCTTTTTTCTCCCAAATTGGAAAGCATACGACTAGGGTCAGCCGTTAGATACATATCCAATAATTGACGCATCTCTGGCTCATATTTTTTCAAATCTATATAATCGCCACTATGCTCTTTGATACTATTTCGCAACTCTGTGTATTCATTGACTAGCTTTTTTATCTTATCAGCCTCTTCTTTAGAATAGGATTGCAAAATTTCGGAAGCGATATTATTGTAAGAACGAATCAAAGAAACAACAGCTTTATAGAAAGTCAAACGCTTTTGTTCTCGTTCTTTTAAATCTTCTGGTTTGGAAGGATCGCCACAAAAATAATTATAATATTGAGGTAATTCTTTTGGAGGAGCGACAGGCTCACAAAGATGATGTAGTGTTTCGATGGCATCATCTAATTGCTCCTTGTTTTTTTCTTGACGACTAGAAAGCAAACCTTTTATATCAGCTTCGTCAAATGAGTCAAAGGCATCAGAAGTATATGTAGTAATAGAATCTTCTAGTTTGCCGAACAAACTTTGATAATCTACGATGTATCCAAAATCTTTATAAAAATCTTGATCTACCTCTTCTTTACCCAAACGGTTGGTGCGACAAATAGCTTGAAAAAGACCGTGGTCTTGCATCTTTTTGTCAATGTAAAGATAGGTACAATGGATAGCATCAAAACCTGTCAATAATTTATCTACAACTATCAAAAGCTGCATCTGACTAGGATTTTCTTTGAATTGCTTTTTAACAAAATCTTCAAACTTATCAGCTTGAGAAGTTTCAAAATTATAATCTTTGAGCATTTTTTGATAAATCTCATATTGCTCTTTTTTCTCTGTTGTGCCGTCTCCTGTTTCTTCTTGTTTTGTACTTTGTGCATTGGGTTCGAAACTACTTACTACGGCACATCGTTTGAATCCGTAATCGGTAAAAATTTTGTAATAGCGACAGGCTTCGTAAATACTACGAGCAACAAGTATGGCATTTCCTCGTTTGGCTTTCAAACGTGGTTTTTTGGCAAAATCCATTTTAATATCGGCTACAATTCGCTCTAAACGACTTTTAGAACTAAGTAGTTTTTGCATTGTTCCCCATTGCTGTTTGAGTTGTGCCTTGGGTAAATCATTCATTCCTTCGGTGTGAGCATCAAACCAGTCATCAATACCTGTTTGATCGACAATATGCTGATCCACATCACGAGCTTCATAAAGTAAATCCAAAACAACATTATCCTTTACAGCATCATTAAATTTGTAGGTATGAATATAAGAACCAAATTTCTCTAAACTCGTTTTTTTATCTTTTTTGAGTAGAGGAGTTCCAGTAAAACCTATCAAAATACGACTACCTTCAGGAAGTAAGGCTTTCATAGCATCGTGCAATGAACCACTTTGAGTACGATGACATTCATCTATAAAAACAACAAACTCTCCTTTTGGACTGAAATTTTTAGGACGTGCTAAGTCTTTGAGAAATGCTTTTAATTCGTCATCGTCAGTAGTGCGTTCTCCAAATTTATGCACTAGCGTACACATCAGACGATTACCAACATCATTGAGTTGTGTGAGCAAATCGGCACTACTTTTTGAACGTGCAATAGTTTCTCCTACACCTGAAAAAACGCCTTCAATTTGGTCATCTAATTCGGTACGGTCAGTAACAATAAGCACTCTTTGACTATCTCCGAGTGGTTTGTTTTCTAGTACCCATTTGGCAAGCCAAACCATTGTTAGACTTTTTCCACTTCCTTGTGTGTGCCAAATAATACCACCTTCTTTATTAGAAAGGCTTTTTTGTGCTGCTTTTACACCAAAGTATTGATTTGGACGGCATAATTTTTTTGTTCCAAAGTCAAAAATGATAAAGTTATAGAGAATATCCATAACTCGCTCCTTATTCAAAAACTCCTTTATTTCTTTATCTAATGGAAAACTATCAGGCTGGTAGGTACTTTCTTCTTCTTTCCATTTCAAAAAGAATTTTTCACTTGTTCCTGTTGTGCCATAATACAAGCCTCCACTATCATTACCTGCCATAACGAGCTGAACCGTTGTAAAAAAAGGCTTTACAAATAAATGATCTTGACAAGATATATTTTGACGAATACCTTGACTTACTGATACACTTGACTTTTTGAGTTCTAAAACTCCAATAGCAATTCCATTGATATAAAGGACAATATCTGGACGACGTGTATGATTTGCGCCTTTTGTACTGACTTCTTCAGCAACAGCAAAATCATTTTGATGGATATTTTTCCAATCTATAAAATAGACAGTTTGATACTGCTCTCCTGCTGATTCTTTGACCGAAACACCATAACGCAATAAAGAATAGACATCTTTATTTACTACATAGAGGCTATCCTGTGCGCTGATAGAAACGGCTTTTTCTAATTCATAGAGAGCCTTTTGAATCAAAACAGGTGTATAGTTTTGCTTTTTTAGAAAAGCCTCTATATCATTTCGACGAAGATTATGATTATCTTCTTTTGACAAATCGCCAATGTAACGATAATCTAATTCGTTTTGAAATACCTTGAGTACACGGTTTTGTACTTCACGCTCTGGTGAAACGGTTCTTTTGCTCATAGTAGTCGTATTTTTCCAGTGAGTAAATTTTGCATCATACCTTGTTTAAGCTGCTCTGCTTTTTGGAGCTTTTCTTCTAAGATTTCTAGCTCATTATCCATATCGGATAGAATGGTGGCTATTTGGGTTTGTTCGGAAATAGGAGGGAGTGAAATTTCTATTTTCTTAATTTGTTCAGGGTAAATATGAGGTTGCGCTCCTCCTACTTGCAGTTTATAAATAAATCTTTGTTTGCTCAAGACAAGAAAATAAATAAATTTTATATTATATTGATTACTATTTTCTATTGTAGAACAGTCAGAAGCAAAAATTTCATTTTTATGAAAAGCAACATATCCTGCATTTGCACCTGATGCACTAATTGTAATAGTATTCTTTTTCCTATTTGATTTGTTGTGATAACAAGATGGTTTCATTCCTCCAGCAATAACAGGAATATTCCCCAAAACAGTTTGGCTTTCTGTAATCATTTGCCCTTTTTTAATATCTGCAACTTCCCCCAAAGTCTTCACTTCCCAATCCTTTTTCGGCTTTAGAAGTTTTTGCATAGTAGCCTGTTTGATATTTTGTTTTTTCTGTATGAGTTCTTCCAAAGAAGAAATATATACATCGGCATCACTCAAGGCATTGGCTATGGCTTTTTGTTCTTTTAGGGGAGGGATAGGGATTTGAAAATCGTGTACATCATTTCTATTTAAAGTTGGAACACCTGAACCAGTTGCAAAACGTTCAAGTTTAATTTTAAGAAATAAGTAGTAGATATATTTTGAATCATTATTATTAAAATTAGTTACCCACAAAGCAGTATTGTGAGGCCAATAATTCTCTTCCACATAAGTTACCTTGCCTATAGTTCCCGACCTACCTGTAACTATACCTGGGCTTTGCGCTTGAAACTTATTATGATAATTTACAATCCCATTTGAATAAACTACTGGGTAAATTCCTGTTACTAATTCTCTATTTGGTAAATCAAACCCTCTTTGTAATGGTGCAATTTCTTTGATAGTTTTAACCTGCCACTCTTTAGGAATCACTCCAACCTCCGTACTTTTATATCCGTTTTTTAGTTGTTTTTCCATTAAAATCCCATAGTTTGAAGGTGAGCAATTACTTTACTTTCCATTTCTTGCTGTTTGGCTTGTAGCTCTGGGAGTGTGCTTTGATAACGCTCTGCCAGTTCACGTATGCGCTGGGTAAGGCGTTGGCTAATGCGTTCCATTTCAGATTTTATATTTTTTTCTAGTACACCTATCCATTTGTCTTCTACAATAAGCTGTTTTATGTCTTGCTCAGTCAGCTCTGGGTATTTCAAAAGAGCCTTTCCATCTAAAGAAGCCTCTTTGGTTTTGATTTGAGCATTTAGTTTTGATACCTTTCCTTGTAATTTAAGGTAGTTTTCTAAAATGACAATCTCTTCTTTATCTTGTTCTTTACTGTCTAATTTATTGAGTTTTTTAAGATGCGTTTCTACATTCTTTTTACTGATTTTATCGTAATCATAAAAAAGACCATCTTCAGTATTGTGTTCTTCTTCTAATTCGGTAATTTCTGAAAGTGCTGTTTCTCGTTGCGCTTCTAAGTCTTGTAGTGTTTCTTTTTCGGTTTTGAAAAAGCGTTCTATAACGAGTGTCTTAGGCAAAATATCACAATCGTGTCCGATGACTTTCTTTGTAGTTTCTTTTCCTTTCTTTTTGATTTCTTTGTAAATAGGTTCTACATTCGCCTGCCAACCTTCTAAAGCAATCAAATAGGCATCATCTTGCATTGTTTCATTCCAATAGCTCATTAAATGCTGATAAATATCGTATTTATCTAGTAATGGTTTGTTGGTGTAATGTTGCAATAAATCTTCTGAAATAGTATGAATCAATTCTTTAGGCTTGAATCCTATTTCTAAGTTTTTGAGCTGTTGAGTTATGCGTGTTTTCCATTCTAAAAACAGATTTTCCATTTCTTCAGAAAAACTAACAAATTCAGCGTGATTAAAAATAGCTGTTTTGATGTCTTCTTTTGCTATGCGTAACTGACTGTAATTAGGTCGGTCGGTAGCTTCGAAAAGGTCATTTTTAAGAGAAGGATATACCGTCCAATATTTCTCTAGGCTTTCAATGTCTATATTTGGAATTCCTCCCAAAAGGTGCGCCTCAATATCTTGTATATCTTCTTCGTCTTGGTTGTCTATGTATCTTGGTAGATTTAGATTATAGTCATTTTTTGGGTCTTTAATCTCTTCAATAGCTACCAAACGGCTATATTTTGGAACTTCCAACTGTTTATTAAAAACATCTACCACATTATGAATATCTTGCTCACGAAGTTGGTTTTTGTTTCCATCTTTGATAAATCCTTTGGAAGCATCAAGCATAAAAATATGCGTTCTACCATTGGCATGTTCTTTATCAATGACAATAATACAAGCAGGAATTCCTGTACCATAGAAAAGGTTTGCAGGAAGCCCTATAATTCCTTTTATATATCCTTTATCAATAAGATTTTGACGAATAACAGCTTCGGCATTTCCTCTAAATAAAACACCGTGAGGCAAAATACAAGCAGCTTTCCCTGTACTATTTAGGGATTTGATAATATGAATCAAAAAAGCATAATCGCCATTTTTATCAGGAGGAATTCCAATACCATCAAAACGACTAAAAAGGTCTTTTTGAGGATTAAATCCTGTACTCCAATCTTTTAAAGAAAAAGGAGGATTGGCAACCACAAAATCAAAAGTTCGTAAATAGCCATTCTCATCTTTAAAATTAGGGTCTGAAAGCGTACTTTGTCCTCGTGCAATAACTGCCGAAGTATCATCGTGCAAAATCATATTCATACGAGCCAAGGCAGCCGTAGAAACATCTTTTTCTTGTCCGTAAATACTTCCTTTTCCATCAGCTTCGTCAAGAGCCTTTAATAAAAGTGAACCCGAACCACAAGTAGGGTCATAAAAAGTAGTATTGTTTGTCGTATTTTGAATATCTAATACTTTTGCTACAATTCGGCTTACTTCACTTGGTGTATAAAACTGTCCTTTACTTTTTCCACTCTGTGTAGCAAAATGACGCATCAAATACTCATAAGCATCTCCAAGTAAATCATCTCCTCCAGCTTTATTTTTACTAAAATTCAGCGCAGGATTTTCAAATATAGTAATGAGTTTGGTAAGTCTGTCAATCATTTCTTTGCCTTGACCGAGCTTGTCCGTATCATTAAAATCAGCTAGGTTTTTTAGTTCGTCCAGTCCGTTGGCAGTAGTTAGTGAGGCAAAAATCTTATTCATTTTATCCCCTATCTCTGCTTTTCCTTTGAGAGCCGTCATTGCTTTAAAACTTCCATCTTCAGGAACAACTAAAGCACCATAAGGACTTCCTTCGTATTTATCTGAAACGTACTTTATAAAAAGCAAAGTCAATACATAATCTTTGTACTGACTTGCATCCATTCCACCACGCAAAGCATCACAACTTGCCCAAATAGAACTATATAATTCTGATTTTTTAATTGCCATTTATTTTCTATTTCTCTTTTTTTGCTTAAAAAGTATGTTTAAAAATTACTAAGCAAGTAACGAATTTATGAAGTGCTACGCAAATTATTTATTTTAAATAAAATTCGTATTTTGACAATCAATTACTTCTAATATTAAGTATTAGAATAACTTTATGAATAGGTACTATGATAGAATTACAAAACACATATATAAAACATGCAAACCATTCAAGAACAAGATCTCATAAAAGATACAGAACAGCTCAAACAGCTGATTAGTCAAGTAGATAATTCAGGGATTTCTGCTTGGAATGCAGGAGATTTATTGATGATTGTTAAAAATAAAAAGGAGTATGTTCCTCGCTATAAAACATTTGAGAATTATACTAAAACAGAAATAGATATCAGCCCACAGACAGCAAACAACTACATTATTATACGCAGCAATTTTACCAAAGAAGAAATTGGTAATATAATGCTTGTCAGCCATTTAAGGGTAATTGCTGAGATTGAAAATGATAAACTAAGAAAGTTAGTTTTGAAAGAAATCAGAGAAAAAGAATCGCAAGAAACAGAAGGTAGCGAAGGATATAAACCGACTGTTTCTGACATTGTAGGTATAGTAACAATGATCGTAGATAGTGAAGAATATGATTTAACAGAAGAAAATATTGAGGAAATCATAAACATTAATATAGAGAAAGGTAAGGAGGAAGCTAAAAAACGCAAACGAAATAGAGCTAGACAGAAAGCTCTAAATGGTAAAGATCCTTTTGGCGACCCTTTTACTTCAGAATACTTTAAAGATGTGAGTGCTCTATTGGAGAATGAACCCATTAATGAAATGGGAGTGGTTGGGTTATTTTGTATTATGTTTCAATCTTTAAGAGGAACTCAATTTGAATGGAAAGAAGAGATGATAACTTTTGTTGCCATCAAATATATACAAACAGCTTTTCCTGATGCAAACATTCGCTGCAAAACGACAGGGAAAAAGAAGAAAAATTTCGAATTAGACGTAGAATTCGAATTTGAAAGTTATAATTATATACGACACGGACATTTAAACTCTACCAAAAACTGTGATTTGATTATTTGTTGGCAAGATAATGCTAGAAGTGATGAGCGTTTGAAAAATAACCCTTCTGTGAAAAAACTACCTCCTATTTTAAGTCTTAAAAATTGCTTTGATACAGGAGAGATTGAGTTGTTAGTTTAGGAGATATTTGGAGATAGGGTTAAATTATAAATCAATTCAACCCTATAAATTTTACAACTTACACACTTTTTGGGATAGTTCCTCGTGAGATATCAAACTTTTCTAACTCCTCAATAATATCATTATGTAGTTTAGTGTGAATTCGTTTATGAAAATCTGATGATTTTGTATATGTTCCATAGATAAAACGATCTATTTCATGATCTAAGTTTTTTCCATTTATTGTTTTATCAAAACCTTCAAGCATTTTCTTGATCTTATCTCGCCAAGTATTATTGTGTTTATAAATATATCTTTTTGCGTATATTTCTTCTATGATATCCTTATGAAGGGTATAAATCTCATCCAAAGCAAATTTCTTTTTATGGTTTTCAACTTTTTGAGAATCAGTTTTATAATTAAGATTATCTGTGCCATCTGGTTTTTTTTTATCAACTGTACAAGAAAGACTTAATTTAGAATTTTCAATCGTTTCTTTATTACTTAAATAATATATAAAATTATTATTGTTTAATAATTTAAACTTAGCATTATCATGAAAACTCTCTGAATATGGATTAAAAAAATCTTCATAAGAATCTCCTTTTGCTAAATTACAATTTCTACAACTTGGTACAAGATTGTATAAAGAAATAGCTAGATGTGGGAATATTGATTTAGGTTTGATATGATCAAGCTCATATTTGGGTTTAAGTTTGCCTTTATCATCTTTATCAACCGACAATACCCATTGATTATTACAGTAGGGACAAGCTTTTATACCTAACTTGTCAGCAAACCATCCTCCATGCATTTTTTGGAGGGTTGTATAGTTGAATATGTTTTTGTAAAGAAAAGTTAATAGAGTATTGTCAAATAAATGTGCAATTAATTTCTTTATTTCATTTTCTATTTCTTTCTCTGTGGTTTTACAAATAACTTTTATAGCAAAATTACCACTTGGATAAAGAACCTTTATTAAATCTCTAAGACTATCCTTAGTAGCATTATTATTATTTTTTTGTAATGCCTCAATTCTCTTGACGTGGTTACCAAGGGAAAGAAAATCCTTGTGTTTTAAAGTACTTAAAATTTTCCGTCTTCCTTTATCAGGATCTGGATGATTTTTTACAATAATGTCTATTTCATTTTTAACAAGGCTTTCTAAATTATTAAAATTATAATTCAGCCACTTTTTGCTGATGTTTATATTACAGAAAGAGTCTTTGATTGCTATTTTTTTCTTTTTTTTATAAATCTTCTTTTTTACGTCAAAATTATTTATATTTTTATTCAAATTCTTCAATATTTCTTTGAAATGTTTATTAGTAGAAAGGTATTTATAAACGTCCTTTGGAAACTGACTTTCAGATTTAAATTCTTGTTTATTAATCCACTGAAACACTTCACTTATACACTCCTTAAATTCTGGAGTGGTAAAATAATAATCTTTTAAAACTAGTTTAGGAAATAACAATACTAATAGTTTTTTATTTTCTTCATCATCACTAACCATTTTTATTTTATTGTAATCAAACTCTTCAGATATCAATAAATCTTTTAAGACTCCTTTATTATTTTCGATATCATCAATTAAAAACTCAAGTAGTTTTACTATTGTGGTATCTGTAGTAGAAGCATCTTTTTTCGCTATAATTCTACTTAAAAGAAATCCTGTGTTATCATAGCCTATCTTACTACATTTACCACAATTTTGCTTATCAGTTATTTTATTTTGACAATCCTCACAAACAGGCAGTATAAGATTAAGGTATTCTGCTTCAATATCCTCCCACTTTTTTTCACCCTTGAGATTACCATTTTTGAATTTCTCTTTAATTGCTTTCATGATTATAAGTCCTCCTTGTCGTTTGATTTAGAAAGTTTATTACGAATATTTTTAGCTTTGTCCTCAACTTCTTTAAGCTCTGAGAGTAGCTTTTGTCGCCTAGATTTAGGTGAATTATCTAATGCTGTAATAATAGAGGCATAATATTCATTGAATTTGAAACGAATAAAGTCATCCCCTATCATATCAATCTCATCTATCAATTGATTAAGCTCTTTTGAAGTTATAGATTCCTCTTTTTCAACTTTTAATTTTAGTTCGCTGAGTTTTGTAGCTATTGCTTTGATTTTATTATCAGCAAATTTCCCAATTAATCCATCTTGCACAAAGAATGAATCTGCAAACAACTCAAAGATATTTTGACCAAAAGTTCTTTGTTGATTTGCTAAATCAGCAACTTCACATTTCCCACCATCTCCTTTTTCAAGAAAAATAATATTTTCTTTTGGAAGATCAGAGGCAAGAAATGGAGAATGAGAGGTTAAAATGAGCTGAATATTTTGAGTTGGAAATAGTTGTGGTAAAACATCAAGTAATGTGTTTAAATATTTTTTTTGCCATTGAGGATGTAAGCCTAGTTCGCCTTCATCTATTAATACATTAATATCATTATCATTGCTATTTCTACCTTCTGAATTGTAAATAGTTGCTAACAGACTTAATAAAGCATTTTCGCCAGAGCTAAAATAAAATTCTGTATCATCTTTTTCCCATGAAAAATCTAATGGACTGACCAATTTTAATTCTTTAATTTTCTTAACCAAATTAACTAATATATCAAAATCTATTAAATTATGTATTAAAGTATTCTTATTTAGCTTAAAAATATTTTCTTCTAAAATAGTAAGTATGTCTTTCATTGTACTTTCTACTTCGTCTATTTTTTGATATTCGTTTGGAAGGGTTACATTATCTTTATAAGAGCTACTAAAATAATCCCTTAATACTTGACACCCTAACGATATTATTTCATCATCTGAAACATTTTCAGGTATTTCACTCAATAATTTATCTATTTTTTCTCTTCTTTCAGTATGCATTTCATTATAATTCAAGAAATTAGTCGAAAAAGAATCTCCAGTGAAAAGAGAATAAAACATTGCCCATTTCACGTATTTAATAAAATTTGATGTAAAATGATTTCCAGAACCTAAATTCTTCCAATTATCATTTGGGGGAGGATTAGCAGGAAATTTTAAATAACTTCCTTTATTATCTGTTGTACCAAAGAAACTTTTTATTTTATTGTAATTAATTTTTAGTAATACTCTATTTGGTAAATCAAAAGGAAAGGTATAATTCTTCTTATTTTTGATATATTCTATTAGCGTGCATTGGTTAAAAAATGAGTACATTTCAAAATTATGCTGATATCTCTCCTCGTGCTCGTACAATCTATAATACAAAGACAAGTTATCAACTTTATCTATCATGGATATTGACTTTGTGTTACCTTCCATAATATTATTATAGTATAGAGCATTTATTTTATATTTTTTCTTCTCCTCTTCATTAAACTCCTTAACTAATTGATCAAACTCTTTTTTCTTAAAAACTTCAAATGTTCCTTTATCAAGATAATTGTTAGTTATTGTGATTTTATCAGAATGAATTACGACAAACAAATTCATTTCAGTTTTAAAAATTCTAATTGCTTCTATATCCTTATTAAAAACACCTTCAAGAACAGAACTTTTCCCAGATCCATTCTCCCCAATAATAGCTGTAACATTGGTTATTTTTCCAAGCTGTTCTGAACCATCACTACTTGTATCCAATATTTCTTCTAGCTTAAAAAAATCTTTATAAAAATCCTCATTTCCTTTTTTATCAACACTGAGTTCTTTCGTATCTTCATCATACTTGAAATCATACAAAGGGCTAAAATTAAACCCCTGTTTTTCAATGTTTTTATATTTTTCGATCCAAAGATATAGTAGTTCCATAAAGATGTTTTTTTAAGCAAGAGTTTAAATAAAATATTTGTATAGTTAATGTATATCATGCAGTCTTCCAATCGATCTAATTATAGGATCAATTTCTACAATATCAATTCTTCTATTAGGTAAGGGGTTATTAATTTTTTCAAGACTCATAAAACCTTGCCTTTTAAAAAAAATTCTATATTTTCTGACAAAAGATTGCCCTTTATCTAATTTTATTGATTTATTACACTCTTCAATAATAAGATGAGTAGTACGTTCTAAATCTCTTCTAGAATTGAAAGTATTCATTATTTTTCTTGTTTAGAAAATTGCAAATCAATAACGTTTATTGAAGCTCTAACTAGCGAATTAACAGTTCTCAAATTAACCCTTAAATTAGGAGTTGACTTTACATTTTTGACACTATCTCCTAATCGAGGTGTATGAATAGAAAAATATACATTTCCATTCTCTAACTGTTCCTTAAAAAGGTAGAGTTTTCTTTCTAATTCTATTCGATTATTTGGTTGAGACATGATTTAATATTGATTAATAATTTGGTACAATTGATTAATATTATTTTTACCTATGACATTCATAGCAGCTTTATTTAAAGCATATCTTTGTAATTCTGGGTATCTAACTAATAAGCTTTTACCACCTACAAAACTCCGAGCTAAATATGAATCTGACTTTTTATATTCTTGCCAAGAAAGTGGATAACAACATTTTTCAATAGTATTAATAATTTCTTTATAAAAATCCTTGCTTAAAAAGCCTCCTGATTCCAAATCATCTAGAATATATTGAATATCATAAACTATTCTATCCTCTACAGCTATGTTAGGAGAGAATAAGGCTATATTTTTTATATTATTATTCATTTCATTATGTAAACTTGAAAACCCTTTATCTTTTAAAAATGAAGCAATATCTAAGTATTTTTTAAAAATAGATAGATGCCTAATATTTTTAATTTGCTCTAAATAACTAGAATTACCTTTTAGAATATCGATAAAATCTAAAAAACATTCTTCTATATTTTTTAGGAGTATATCTACACATAATTCTACAGATCGTAATGGCTTGTCTTTTAGAGACTCATTTAGTAAAGGAACTAGTGCAAAACTAGGTTTCATTTTTATCAGATAACATATTGTAGCAAATGTCTTTTTCCGAATATCATAAGTAGGATAGTTTAAGAGCCAAATAATAAAACTTATCTGTGCTTCATTAGCAGAAATCTCTTCTTTCTCTCCGTTTACCCATTGATATTTTTCAATTATATATTGAGGAGGATAGACTAATAAATTAAAATGTTCTATTATACTTTTTCTTATATCTATAATTTGATCAGATGTTAGTTTATTAGCAAAGAAGTCAATAAGATTTTCTACAACTACCCAAGCCTCTGTATCTATATTGTTTATAAATGGTTGAAGATATTTAATAATTTCTTTATCATTATCAAATAAGCTTTTCAGGTTGTCTTTAGCTTGATCACTATCCTTTGAGAAACGATTATACCAAATACCTGTTAATCCACTATTTTTGAATGCATTTACTCCATTTTTTATCAACCCTTCTCTACCTAGAGAGTAAAAACCATCATTTTCACAAAGGGAGTTAAATTTATCCAATTCACTTTGTTCAGTTTGTATATCCTTGTTGCTTTCATTAGATATAGAAGATTTGGGGTTATCTATATAAATACCTTTTTCTTTAAAAAGCTCTTCATATTCTGTTTTCAAATCATCACTCAACTGATTAAAGATTGTTTGGTTATACTCATTTTTGTAGTCTTTCATTTCTTCTGAAAGCAGTATGCCGTATATGCAATCATAGAAGATAATACGATGTTCTCTATCCCCTACTTTTATTAAATTATTTGCTATTGAAGTAGCAAATGATTTAAAACAAAAAGGCGTATCATTGTTAATAGTAAAGATAAGAAGTAAAAAAATATTTAGTTCAGGTAATGACTCATCAGAACATTTAATAATTTCTACTATAGCACTGTGTATGTCTATATTATTAGCTCCTTGTACATACCCATATCCTAATTTTAAGTTATCCAACTTGTTACTTTCTGCATTCTGAATAAGTATTTGAGGTGGTGGAACTGTTTCAAATTTCACATATTCTATTGCACCACTAAAATTTATTTCATTTAGGAAAGTCGTTGCTAGATTTGTTTTTGTATTTCTAATATATTGTTGAAAAGTCATCTCACCAGAAGCATAATCTATCAAACTACAAGCATTTTGTAGATAATTATAATCCTTTTGTGACTGCAAATTAGTATTTTCTGCCACTGAATTAATAAGTTGAAATTGAGCCTCTTTATACCAAGATGGTCCCATTGAAGTTTTCAGCATTTCTTTAAATACATCTTCCCCTTTATCAAAACATTTGATTAAACCATAGTATTCTACTACTTTAAGTAATTCTGGTGTTCTTTCCCATCTATTTTGTATATGCTCAAGAATATGAGATTCTAATAATTTTATTACCTGATGAGCATATCTTTTGTCGTTGTTCTTAATCAAGCGTTCAATTATATCTGATAAGGAGTTTCTATAACCTTCTGTATACAAACCTAATTGATAGCGACTTCTTTCTACTATTCTCTCTATCCACCAGCCTAAATTACTATTAAAGTATGTACTAAATATATCTGTAATTTGCTCATAAATAAAAGGTAGTATAACTTCAGGTAAAAAATAGCTACGTTTCCAAGTAGATCTTTCATCTAGATCAAATTTGAGACTCAATGCTATCTTTTTTAATGACTCTAGCTCTTTGGATGAATCATTACCTTCTGCAAATTTTTTATTTAATCTACCCTCTAACATACCTAAATGCATTAGGCAATTTTCTAAAGATAACTCCCAATTAAAATAGTAAGATGGAATATTTATAGCTAATTCATCAGTTTTTAAATACCCTATAAATTTATTATACATATAAAAACTTCTTAAACCTTCATCATCTAAATCAACTCCATTTTTTTCGCTTCTAAAACTTAATTTAATATTCTTTTGAACATATTTATTCAAGTATGTTTGAATTGCGTTCTCAACTATATCAGTTCTCTTACTGTCTGTTATTAACCCTAAAATTAATATCTTCGTATTTCTCTCATTCTCCTCATAGCCATACTTATCAATTAATTCTTCTATCAAAGAAACTAACTCTTTTTTACCATTGAAATGTTGTTTATTACTATATTTATTAAAAAAATCGTAGTTTACTTTTTCTAAAATATGAAGTCTTGTCCAGTTTTTATTAAGCTCCCCTTTTACTTCTTCAAATTCTTTTAGCGAGTCGAACTCATTACTCATTCTCCTAAGATATGCATTTGAAAAAGGGACTACCTTATTAAATTCTTCTCCCAAGTCATTTGCATGGTTTTCACTATCATTTGAACGAACAAAATTTATAAGTTTTAGTATCATATCAATAGAATAAAAAGCCTGCTCATGTGTAAGCTTATCTTCTAGTGAAAAATTTAAAGATGTTAACTTCACTTGAAAAAAAAATGGTTCTACACTAAAACCTCCTAATACTTTTCCAAACTCGTCCTGAAGATAGACACGAAAGTTATTGTCTAGAATAGTAGATAACGCTTTTCCTTCTTCTCTGTAATTATTCTCATTAAAAAGCTGTAATAATTCAAGAGCTTCATTATTGCTAACTAATAATGATTCATCTCTGATGATATATTTTATAGCATGCTTTCCTTTATCTAGAGCTATTAAAGCTTTGGCGATAAGATAGGAATGTTCAGCAAGTACACTTTCATATCTGAACTCAATACGCTGTAACAACAACAAAATACGTATTAAACTAGTAGAATCTTGTTCCTCTAAACAAATTTTAATTACTTTTTTTATGTCGTAAATAACCAAACTGGGCATTACATGATTGAAAGCAACCATATCTGACCACTGCTGATTACAATCTTGAATAGAAATTTTGTAATTGCTACTTAATGTTTTATGATAAAGAACATTTTCTACTGAAAAATACTCTTCATTATTATCAATACAATATTTTACTATATAGTCATTTGCTAACCTTAGATTCTCTTCTGCTTTCTTTATGATAAAGTTTTTAAAAGATGTATGATAAAGTTCTATCTCTTTACCTTCTTTAATTAAATAATTTATTGAAAAAGAATCATTCTGAAAGTTTGATTTATGGTCAGTTGGTAAAATATCGTATAATTGATTTTTTTTAATAGGAACTCTTAGTTGAGATAGTATTATCAATATCCAAATTTGGTTTATTTTATCTGATAAACTAGACCAGATTTCTTCATAATATTCTTTAATATCCCCATTAATAGTTGGCATTGATTCTATTAATGTTTCTAAATTCAAGCCTTTATCATCGTAATCTTTTATAGATTCTATTAAATAATTCAAGTAAAGTGGATGACCTTCTGATTTCTTTGCCAATTTTTGTATTGACAAGGCAGTAAATTCTTTATCTTCAAATGCTCTCCTTATAGTTTCCTCACACTTTTCTATAGATAAAGGTGGGATAGAAATAGATTTGTCTTCTAATTTAGCTTTTATATTTGCTGGAAGTATTTCGGATGATGTACAAGAAAGTATAATTGAAATTCCTTTTGGAAGTTTTTTTGGTATAACACTAAGAAAATCAGTTATATTATCAATCTCATCTAAACCATCTATAAACATCACATGATTTATTCCATTACTACTTACAGATAAATTTTCAAGCATTGAAGAAATATAACCTATTCTTTTTTCTATATCATTTGTACTATCAATAGTTCTATTTAGTTGATTAGAAAGAGTTGTTTCAAGCCAAGAAATAATATTATTTTTAGAGCTTCTTATAGCAGGAGACTGTTTATCTTGAGGGATTTTTAAGAAATAATGTCCACATACTTTTATACTCTCATTTGAAGGTATATATGAAGCTATAGCCGTTGTCTTGCCTGACCCTGGCGAACCTACACATATAAACCATCCCTGCTTATTACTTAGTTTTTCATCTAATTGATCGAAAAAAGCATAATTAGGAATATAGGTATCAGAGAGTTTTTGTAATTCTTCAGGTATTGCATAAGGTTTATAGGGATTTACAACTATACCAGCCTTTTCAATAAATGAAGAAAAAGCATTAACATGTATTACCTTTATTTCGCCATCTTCACAACGGATAGCGATGCCTATAATATGATCACCTATCGAAACAGCTGAACCTGATACTCCTGAATAATCATAATCGTCATCTGTATCATTTACTCTAATATGAAAATAATTTTTATTACGGTCTATATCTGAAATAACTCCTTCATAGAACCTTCCTCTACTACTCTCTAAAATGGAAAATCCAAATAGTTTACATTGCTGATTATACTGCAAACCTTTATTAGTTAGCTTTAAGAAATGATTTTCTTTGCTATTTTCTAACAATGTTATTAAACATACATCCTTATCATCATCTTTTATAACATTGCACCTAATAGGAACATTGTTAATAAAAATATCTTCATTGTCTTCTATAACATGAGCAGCTGTCAATATCATATTTTTTGACAGATAAAAACCTGTTCCACTTTCTTTTTCTTCCCCACATCTGATATTTACAGAGCTATACTTTAGGTCTTCACTAGTAATAATTGAGTTCATATAGAAAGTATTAATGGTTGGTTTGGTTCTGCTGTTATTATTTCGTAATTATACCCACTCTTCATATCCTGATCAAATAATTGAGAAGTTGAGGTAGTATAATTAAAGTATAACTTACGTTTAAATTCACATTTTCTACTGATAAAATTAGCTATCGTTTCACTATGAGGGTGACTGTGTTTTTTTCCATTAGTTGAAAAAATAATATTTTCTGAATCTATAAAACTTAGTAACTCTGGACTTGTATTATTCCAACTACCATGATGTGAAACCTTTATCAAATCGAAATAAATAGGAGAGGATTGTGTATTATAGTATTTCTTTAACTGTTGCAAAACTAAACTTGGATGAGAATCGCCTAAGAATAGCAAGTTTTTATCTTTATATTTAATTATAAAAGCTAAAGAACTCCCATTTGCAGTAGTTGCATCTTCTATAAATTTACTCTCTAATAATTTATCCATACTGAATTTAGAAGAAGAAATATTTTGCTCTTTTGAATATTTCTTAGGTTTTTGTTTTGCTATCATAAACTCAAACGCATCATCAAAAATAGAATCCTCAGTAATTTTTCCTTTATACCCTCCACGTTCTAAATCTTTTTTCCATGCCTTTTCTAACTTCTGTAATTTCTCATTATTAGGAGAGAGTAGAATCAGTTCTATTTCTTCATTGATACTGACGTTTTGTAGATTTTCAATTGCTATTGCTTTGTTGCCAAATTCTGAGTTCCAAGAGTATCCACCTTCTAATATTAATGCGCCTAAAGAAGACCCTTGTTTTGAACTTATGTTTTTATTATCTATTGTGGAATTCTTCAAATAACTTCCCCCCTTAATCTCATTAATTAAGGATTTATTTTCTAGACTTATCAATTCTTTTTTGATACTAGCTTGTTTTGGCAAATGTCTATATGCATTATGCCAGATATTTGATATTTCTATGACTCTGTCTTTATTATTTTCCTCTAAAAATTTGACGATTCCTGATATGTGATCCCTATCTATATGCGTAATAATTACATGAGATAATAATTGATTTTTTTGATGAATAGTAATCAAATCATTTTTAATATGATCGTTATAAGTTGATACATATCCACCATCTATCAAGATGTGAGTATCCTCAATACTCAAAAGAAAGCTGTCGCCATCTAAAGCTGGGTATATTTTTAGTTGAATTTCTGACATATTTTTATCTGCTTACTTTATTTTTTATCATATAAAGGAATGAAACACAGAGACTGTACACAAAGTACGCATCTTCTTCTCTAGCTACTGGCATTAGTTGTATATTAGCTCTATTTTGCCCTTGCCCTACTATATGTATATATTTAGAAGAATAATCAAAAGCATTTCGTATGATGTTTCTAAATTCATTGAACCCAGTATCTGTTTCATGACTCCTAATGTATAAATCTTTTAGTTCATTTGTTCTCTCATCACTATCAGAACCAGTCATGAAAGATTCTATTAGCACACGTGAAGCTAGAATACTTCCTTCCCAATCTCCCATCGCTAATTTTTGCTTCGCCTTTTCTAAATTTTTATAGCTTTGAGATAATCCGTCAGAAAGAAACTTTCTCAGTTTGCTGTCTTCAGGCATATCTTCAAGCTTTTTCTCAAAAACAGCTTGATTTGGAGTTCTATGTTCTAACAGAATGAATTCTCCAATACCTAGTTTTGGCGCAAACTCTCTTACCCAAGTGCTTTGTTCTATTGGATTGAGACGTTTTTCAAGAGATAAGGCATTTACATTTATAGTGTTATATACCGATAAATAATTAATAAGCATTTTTATCTCAAGTTGCACCGACTTATCTTGTGTCTGTAACCTATGATTTTCAATAGCTTGAATAGCTCTTTTGTCAAGAGGATAGTAAAAGTCAATGTAGAAATTACTTTTTTGTATAAGATCTATATTGCTTTTTGCAGACAACTGCATTGTACTAAAATGATTTACATTAGGAATTGAATTATACTGTGATATAATTTTTCCATTCAGTTTCAGTTGGGAAGTAAAAGATATTGGGGCGTATGCAACACTATGCATCAACTCTAAATGAACTCTTAATGTTGGTGCTAAATAAGTTGTATCTATTTTTAAAATCTCTTTATCTGAAAATCTCATAAATTTATTTGTTTTATTCTTGCAACTTCAAAATTTTAACATCAATTTTTCCATCATCATTACTCAGATTCTCTCCCAATTCTAGAAAAGTAGAATGTATTTTTTAAAGTGTTAGTAAATAGGGTAACATTTGCATCTTTAAAATAATATCCCTTTACAATATTTGGGTTTAGCTTAGTAGGTTGTATTACTTCATAATCATTACCTAACTTATTCGTTATTTTATTAAAATCCCATTTTTCGCCTTGAACTAGCTTTAATGCCCATTGTGTCTTAGGGTTTTCTTGTATTAATCTTGCTCTTTCTAAATCAGTCATTTCTTTTTTTGGATTTTCTGAATTAGCTATGTCTTTACCAACACTATTATTTTTATTTTCTTCCTCAATAGGCTCATACAAAAAAAATCTTTCTTCCTTAGTGTACCAACCTAACTTACCATCTTTCTCTATTTTATAGTATTCACCAAAATCATTTTTATAGATATACTTATCTCCTTTTTTCTGAATTGGCTTTTCTGATGAACTACCATCACTATACTCTTCTGTAAGAATGTATTTACTGTTGTCTAACTTTGAAATAACCCTTAGAGAACTCAGTTTACCACTTTCTTCGAACCACTTTATTATTTTTGTGCCTTTATATTTAATGTTTCTATTTATCATTTCCTCATATTCAGTAAGTGATAAGCCTATTCTATTAACATATAAATCTGGATCAAAATGAGTAGTTGCCCAATATCCTGTACCTACTTTATCATTGGGTAAGTAATAGCCAATAAAATATCTTTTATAATCTGGGTACTTTTCTTTCATTGCGTTAGCCATAGCTGTTAGTTGCTCTATTGATGCTCTATCTGACAATCTTATATCTATAGCAGCTTTCTCTTTCCCAATAAAGTCCTTTGAAATAACTGTCATACTTACCTCCACAGCTTTTTCTTTTTTTTCTTCTGTCCTACCAACGACTTCTCCATTATTATTATACTGAACTGTTCCTTCTTCAGCAACCATATCAACCCTATCAGGAAGATTGTTATCAACTACTTGATTATTCTGTTCTTTAGGCTCAATAAGAACACCAGCTACATACATAAAGAAAAATAAACCAAATCCTATACTAAGACCAATTTTACCTTCTTTCGAAAAAGCATTACTTTTCCACAAAAAATAAAGACCAACAGGAAAGAAGAAAAATAAAAGTAGAAGAACAAAACGCTTTTTGTCATACCATCTGCGATTTGCATTTAAAGGAGATTGTGTTTTTTGAGTATCCATTGTGTAATCAAATATTTGCAGTTAAAAATATATTAGGTGTTTAGACTTAATGTCAAAAACTGCTAAAATATGACAAGATTTTCACAAAAAAAGTCAATTACTTTTTAAGTGATTGACTTTCAGTTAGTTATAAAAATATGTTTTTGGTAAAATTGTTAATATTAGTTAATAAAAACTATCGTTTATCTAATACATAAGATAAGTTTATACAGAACTCTAAAGCATTCAAAACAATCATATAATAGCTAAAAAAGCAGGATTTGCAAGTTCTAAATATGCCAATGATATCCAATAATTTATTCCATAACGAGCTTGTTGATTATTAACTGTATCAGTTATAATTTCAACTAAATGAGGTAGTGAAACTTTTGACTTAGTTGCTCTATTATGATCTACAAAATCAGCAATAACCTTAGAACTTTCTGCTCTATATCTTTCTAGTAACGCCAATCTTTCAAAATGCTTCTCTATAATAAACTTTAAATTAGTATCAAAAGTAGCACTAAAGTTAAGAGAGAAGTTAAGGGTTAAATTTGTAATATCTAATGCACAATTTAAAAATTGTTCATTCGGTATTATGTCGTTGTAAAAGTGGATAATATTTCTTGCACTATTATCAGCTTCTCTCCACATTTCCAATTTTTTCGAATTACAAGTAGAACAACAAGGAACTAAATTTCTAGCACATACACTATACACGGCATATTCGTCTTTTGGTATATAATGATCAAAGGAAGAATGACTTTGAATTAAACAATAAGGACATACACTTTTGAACACATCAGTTTGAGAAGATATTATGAATGATTTTAAATCTTTCAATGGTTTTGTTTCGTTGTTATAACAATTTATCAATTCTTTTTTATCTGCTATACTAAAAATACAGCTTTGTTTGCTCTGTATAGTAGCAAAATTATCTTCGTATGAAGTATATTCAACTAAGACTTGTGGTCTTAACCTCAGAAGTACTTGTGGGGAGTTCTTTCTTTTAGCTGCTAAAATTTTATCATATTCTGCAATCAAATTAGGCACGCTATAATTCAAATTTTGCATAGTTATTATTTTTTAGTGTTAGCTATAGCAGCTATGTATAGTCTAGCATTTAGCCCTAATTTATCTCCAAATATCTCATTGATTTGTTCTTCACTATATCCTTGTTCAATGCAACTCTCAAAGAATTCTTGATAAACAGCTTTTACTTCATTTTTATAAAAAATCTTATCTGTGATATTAGAGATACTTTCTCCAAAAAACTCATCAGGAAGAGGTTTGATAATTGGTATATTATCTACTCTATCAAATAAAATCACATTTGCACTAGGAGTTTCTTGTACTATAATTGGCGAGTGGGTAGCTACAATAGCATAAGAATTATACTTAATTAAAATTGAATTCAATACTTTTTGAAACTTTGCAATAGCATTAGGATGTAAATGAGTTTCAGGTTCATCATAAAGAATAATAGAATCATTACGTAGTGTCGCTATTAATTCTGTTATAACAAATAAAATAATATTCTGACCAGAACTCATTAGAATTTCTCTGTTTTCTATAATTTTTGCAAAGTCCTCATTGCTAATGAATTCTTCTAATTCTCTATTATTGATTCCATCAAAGAATATAATTTTATTTATAAAGAAAAACCAGTCCTGTTCTCTCTCTTGAAATTTAATATGATTAAAAGCATTAGTAAGTCGTTCTGAAATCTCTTGTGGGCTAATTATTCTGTTATTATGCCTAAAACCAATATATTTATAACTAGAATGTTTTGATGGTTCTGGAGTTTGAAAATCATCAAATAAACTAAATGAAATAGCTATTACCCTACTTACTAAAGGACGGTCAGTATGAACAAACTCTCCTAAAGCATTATTATCCGATAAAGCAAGTGAGAGATGATGCAAATACTGTGTTTTACCAGTACCATTTTTACCTATTATTACAATAGTGCGAAAACCGTACTTTATATACTTTTCAAAGTTGAACTTCACCACATGACTCTGTTCCACACCTTGCAGTTGAACTTGATAAGAGAATTTAGATACAGAACTCAATTCATTGTTATCATATAAAATATTTCTTATGACTGAAATGAATTCTTTTGTAGAACCTCTTGTAAGTGATTTTTTGAAACCTATTTTATACTCTATTTCATCCCAAATACCAGGAAGAAGAGCAATATCATTTAAGCTGTCTAAAATTTGAAGATATTCGTTAGGAAACATTCTTTTTAGATTATCATAATAATCCTGTGATTGTCCTAAAGAAGCATAATCCGAAGATAAAGTTTCAAAATTAGATTCTAATATAGTATCCTGTAAATCATTGCCATCATTTAAATCGATATCATAATCAGCTTTCTTGTTTAAAATCTTAACATTGCCTATTATTTGTCCTTTTAGACCTGATGAGGAATGATAACTAAGAACAAAGCTAGTTGTATATCCATGGTCATTCCAACTAATTTTACTAAGAACAAAATAAGGAAATTGAATATTTCCATTTAAGCGTGAACCGTATCTTTTTGAATAAAAATTCATAACTAATATTTATTGAAATATGGTATTTTATTATCAAATCTGCACTTAATATTTTTCACAAAACAATATTAACTTACTCATAGCCTGCTTGAATAACTTCTGGATGCATTCCACTTATTTTTATTAGTGATTTGTCTAAGAGCCTGTTCGAGTTTAGTTTAAAAAAAAAGAACATCAGATTTTTTTATTAGTTAAGTAATTGATTTTCAGTTACTAATTAAAATATCAATTTCTATGTTTACTAATGAATATTTATCTGATGCTCTTTGGCAATATATGAAAAAATTTATACCTTCTTCGTATTTGAAAAGAAAACGCAAACACAGTTTGTATAATTTATTTTCTGGTCTATTCTATCTTACTCGTTCAGGTAGCAGTTGGCGTTTGCTTCCTAGTAGTTATGGTGTTCCTTGGAGTAGCTTGTATGATTATTTCAGTAAGTGGCAGCAGACAGGTTGGTATAAAAAGCTGTTAGATAAGCTTGTTAGAAGGGAACGTATAGCACAAGGTAGAAATCCAAGACCTTCTTTGGGTTGTATAGACTCTCAAAGTGTTCAGAGTGTTTATGGAGGAGAGGCGATAGGAGTGGACGGCTATAAGCTCAAAAAAGGACGGAAACGGCATATTTTAGTAGATACGCAAGGAAATTTACTAGAATTAGAGATTAGTCCAGCCAATCAAGCCGATGTAAATCAACTTGCTTATTTGTCGTATTTAGCTCAGTTTAGAGGCAGACCATTTTTCAAAATTCTTGCTGATGCAGGGTATAGAAGTGGGGCTTTGGCTACTGAAATATTTAGTCAAACAGGAGTGCAAGTGGAAATTGTCAATAGTCCAAGAAGAGAAAAAAAAGATGATAAAGCATTTGTTCCACAACCCAAAAGATGGGTTGTAGAAAGAACATTTGCGTGGCTCAATCAGAACCGAAGACTAAAAGTAGATTATGAAAAAACAAGAAAATCTGCAAAGGCATTTGTGTATTTAGCTATGATTTTGAATCTCATAAACAAAGGAGCTAAAAGAAATAAAAAATAAAAACTCGAACAGGCTCTAAAGAACTCATATCGCTATTTAACCTTTGTTTTACTCAGTTTTTTTCCATATCAAATTAGATATTTCTTTGAGTTTATCATCTTGCAAAAAGTCAGAATAATTAAATATTTTTGCATTATTTGTTGTCTCATTTTTTATCTTTTGTTTTAGGGTAGAAAATACTTTTTTTGAATCAACATATCTCATTTCATCAGAATCATACACGTTTTCAAAAAATTTAAGCATATCTGATTTCTTTGTTGCATAATTTCCTCCATATTCTTTTTTCTTCATATTCTTTATTGATTCTTCTCTTTTTTCTTTACAAGTAATTTCTAAGATTTCTGTTGCTTTTTCTATTGAAATTCCGTCTGTATGATTTATATGTTTTGAATTCAAATAGTAACATTCAATTTCAGTTCCTTGTGTAATAAAAGGGTAAATATGAACATCTCTTAATCCTTGTTCCCATGTTTCCACTTCTTCCAATGATAAATAATCTCTATCACGATGTATTACTATTTTTTGATTAGGAAATTTTCCGTTTATATATTCTGATATAAGCTTGGCAGAAGATAAATTACTACAACCTAGATATGAGTATAATTCAGTTTCCTCCATTTTAAAACCTGATGCTTTTAAAACATTAGTTAGTAATTCTGTGTGTTCATCCTCTGTAAAAAACACACATTTATTCTTACCTTCAATCTCTTTTAATTTTGAGTTGAGCTTCTCATTTTTAATTTCTAGTTCTTTTACTTTTTGAATTTGTGAGAATTCGTCTTTTAAAGTGGTTGCTTCATCAAAAAAAACAGATCCTAGTTTTGTTTTAATATTACCAAGATCATCAACTTTGATATCTGTTATATCTGATTTATTTTTAAAGTGATAAATTTTTATTTGATTAGAAGTAATTTGTTTACTTGCCACTTGATACTGAATTCTTCTTATTAAATATTCGCTATGAGTTTCAATGATAAATTGAGTGTTAAATGAATTTATACTATCAATAAATAAATCTGCTAATAGAGCCTGCCATTTGGGGTGTAAATTTGCTTCAGGTTCTTCAATCAGAATTGTATGTGCAGTATAATTTAATCTATACTTTTCTATTCTATTCTTTTTTGCCTCTAATGCAATTGTTAGTAAGATTATAAAAATTTGTAAAGTTCCATATCCAAAATCAGCAAGTGCCTTTCCTTCTTTATCAGTCTCATTCTTCTTAAGTAACACTACATTTGCATTAAAATCAGAATAAGGAATAATCTCAAAATATCTATAATCTCCAAAATCAAACTTTTTATTATTTATCCATTTTGTAAGAAAAATATACTCAGGTTCTTTAGTAGATAATTCTATTTCTATATATTCAGAAAGTAATCTATTAAAACTCTCATTATTATATGTGTATAACCTATCAATACTGCCACGATAAGCTTCTATATAACATATTCGTTCAATAAATTCTTCTCTTAATTTTGAAAGTGAGTAAAATAAATCTTCTTTTATCTGATTTATCATCGTTTCAGCAGCTATATATATTGTATCTTCCTCAGGGTTATCAAGACCGTCTATTTTTGAGTTAATTTTATTTAGTTTTCCGAATGGAAAACAATCTTCGAAAAACCATGCTAAACTCTCGGTAAAAGTATACTTGTTTTTTTTACCATTTTTAAAATCTCTATCTTGAACCAACCAACCATTAGCAATCTTATGATGAACATTTTTTAGCTTTTCAAAATCAGAAAAATATTCATTATCATCTAGAAATACTTTTATATCATTAATAGAATCTCCTTTGTATTTATTTGTTTTTGTTTCACTTAGCACTTCTTTAAGTTTCTCTCTATACCAAGTATAATTAAAAAATACAGTTTGCTCATTTGCAGATGCATCTAAATCTTCCATCGGATTCTTTGAAAGAGTGATTTTTCTATTTTTAATATCAAGAATTGGTAATTCATTTTCACCAAAAATCTTTAGTTTTATGAGTTCTGGATAATGCTTATTATTTGAGTTAGTATTTGAAAATGTAAATTTTATTTGTAGCTGTTCTTTGCAAGAGAAAAAATTATCTATTATAAAATCAAAAGGTAGTGTAAATGCTATTTCTTTCTGCTTACTACCCTCTGTTAATATATTTTTAAATCCTCCTAAGCTAGGATTAATACCTTTTAAGTCAAGATAATCTAAAGATGGAAATTTCTTAAAACTTTTTGCTATCAGCAATAAAGCTTTTAGTAAAGTAGACTTTCCAGAATTATTTGCACCTGTTAAAATGACAAAATCTGAAAGGTCAAAAAAATCATCTTTAACTAATCTAAAATTTTCAAGTCCAATGCTTTTTATATTCATTATTTGGTTATTTTTTATTTTGGGCTTTTATGTCTTTAATTATCTCTTCTGTCTTTTGGAAGTTGTGAATAAAATCTGACGACAAAGGATATAGTGTTAGTGGAGAATCTTTCTGCATATTTTTAAGTGTTTTAATTGTTTTTTCAGTATCCTCTTTAGGTAATGGCAAGTAAACACCAAATCTTTTTGTAGATGATTGTGTTTTCAAAGGAAAAACACAAAAAAGTCCAACACCTTCATTTATTTTAATTAGATGTAAACCTTCATGTTTTTCTGTAAATACTTCTTGACGAGTCCAAAATCCTTCAGGGTAGATTTCGTTATTTGGCTTCAATAATTGCTCTCTGACAATATCAAAGCATTCGTCTAATATTATAGAATAGCCAAATTTTTCAAATGCAAGAATATATGCTGTTTTTAATAACGCAACTTCCAATTTTTTTTCATCTACTTTGCTTGCTTTGTGTTCTAGTATGACAATAGAGTCTTTACGGATATTGTCTATATGGTAGCTTAGTTTTGCAGGGTTATTGTTCTTTGTTGAATGCTCTACAGTAATTACTCCTGCATCATTAACACTATATTCACCTTGTACTTGTTCCCCTTTACTAATACTAAACTTCACTCTACCAGTTGTATTAGGTAAAAAATGTTTTCTATCCTGTTTATGAACTCCTTCAACTAAATGAAAGTCTATTTCTGCACCACAGGTATTATTACATTTTTTACATGTTAATGTATTTGCTTTTCCTCCTAGAGATTTTTGTGGAGCATCTTCAAGAGTCAAAAAATTCTCAATCTCAGTGTTTAAATCATCACGAGAGAATTGAACTAAACAAATTGGACAAACATAAGTCTTGTCAAACTTTAAGTTTTTATATTTTGACGGAAGGAGATTTCCTGAGTTTAGTGTGTTTAATTGAGAAGAAAAAACATTGAATATTTTTTCTCTTTTTTTTGCGTTTTCTGTCATTAGTTATACTGTAGTTACTGTCAAGATTAAAAAAAAATTATACTTTATATCCACAAATCATTACAAGAAAATTCAAAAAATACACACCTTATAGCTATTTGATTGTCAAAAATATAAAGATTATTGGTTTATAAAATTTATTATAAAAGTCTTTTTTCAATAAAGCAGTTTATAAAACTACTGTTTCTAATTCATTATCATTGTAAGGTTTTTACCAGTTTCTAAAATTTAGGGTTTTTACCTCCCCATAGCTTTCTCCAAAAGCCCCTGCGTAAATTCCAGTTGCTTTTTCAAAAACTCATTTTCCTTCTTGAGAGATTCTACCAAGTTACTATCTGTTTCTTGTGCGTTGGTAGTAGTTACTCCCCCCTGCGACTGGATATTATTTTTCACATCCTTGCTTTTACTGATGATGTTGTGGTTGCTATTAACAGGATTTGATTTGGTATAACTTCCATATTTGTTTACTATTGATGCTATTTTAGCAACGTTTGTTTCTGTTTCAAATTTTTCAGAAATAAAATCATCTACAGAAATATTAAATAAATCTGAGAATTTATACATAAACTCTAAAGAAGGAACTCGTCCTTTTTCATAGTTAGAAACTGCACTAGAGGTTACTCCACACAGATTAGCAATCTTTTCCATAGAAAAATCAGCAGCTTTACGCAAAGCTGTTATTCTGTATCCAATTTCATTATTATCAATCATAATTTATTTAGAATTATTCTAAATAGCATTATATCGTTTTATTTTTATAAACGAATGTTGCTTTATAAACATTTGTTGCTTATGTTTGTATTACCAATTACAACATCAGCACTGACACAAAGATATTCTAAAAATATCAGTGCTGCAATTCTGAATTAGAAAACCTTATGCAGCAGCCTAAAAAACGCCTTCCACAGATACCTATTACGCTTCACGAAGATTTTGAAGAGCGTGTCCGAATCATCGCCTTTTTGCTAGGATTTAATAATGCGACTGATTTTCTCATTTTTTTAATAGAAACAGCTGACCAGCAAATGATAGCTAAGGCAGAGAAGAAATCTACACACTCTAATAGAAAAGTATTCTTTCCACAAGAAAAGGGACTGGTAGAAAAGGATAGCCCAACTATTCTGCTGCGTTTTCACGCTACTCCAGAATGCCATAAGCAATTGCTTAGGCTTACCAAAATTTATGGATTCAAATATTATTCAGACTTCATTATAGCAATGCTTGTAGAGATTGTGGCTCGTCATCAAGATGAGATTCAATCTTATTTACAACAGCTTGCTATGTACTCTAACATAGTACAGAAGAATGAAAAGAAAATGAATGCTACACCTATTCTTCCATCAAAACCTAAAACTCATGACACTCACCGAATACAAATCTCTTGAAAGAGAGATAAGCAAAAAGGCTAGTCAAGCCTCCTATCGAAAAAGCAAAGGAGCTTCCACAAGAAAACTAGAAGATGAACTAGCCAAATTGAGAGCCAAGCGAGACAAGGCTGTCGCAGATGCTGAAAAGCAACTCAAAAACTAAACACCTAAAAAAAATCACCAAACTATGATAACTCCATTTCAAACAGCCATTCTTAAGGACTTCCTAAAAAGCAAACACCCTAATTCTGAAATTAAAGATGTTGCTGTTTACGAACCAAATGGTGCTAGTATGTACACTCAATATAAAGTAAAAGAAGGTAATGAGTGGATTCAAAAACAACATATACTGTCCTTATGGACAATGCTGGACTTCCTCTACTCAAAAATGGAATTTCAAGAAACGGAAGCACCGACTACTGTGGAGTTTGGGGTTGATTTAGGATTACAGGATGACAATTTACATTCGCCTTTTGCTGTTGATTTGAACACAAATTTCAATAGTGCTGCATTTAGAGATGCTTGGGAAAGATTCTATGATTCTAGAATTGAAATAGATAATCATTTAACTGTTACCAAGGCTAAGGAAATAATAGGTCGATTGAATAATCAGTCTGAAAAACACGCTATAGAATGCCTTGAGAAAGCTATTGTAAACAAATGGGCAACTGTATATCCTATAGAAAAACCTTTATATAAAACCACCTAAAAAAAATCACCAAACTACCTATGCTAACAAAAGCCGTAAGCAATGGAACAATTACCACCGATATATGGATGGCAGCCTTCATATTCGGAATGCTCATCATATTCTTTGGAATACTCTTCCTAGAATGGTCAGAACTAGCCGAATTAGTAAAATCAATCATCAAATTTATCAAACCTAAAAAATGGAACAAACAACAACACAACTCGCAGTAAATCAACAACAAGAGTTTCCTCTTGCAGTCTTGAAAAAAGACGAACTCTATGTAAAGTCATCTCAACAAAACAAAGTAGAGATTACAAAAACTATTGAAGAAGCCTTTACAGGTTTTGAGGAAATAGAAAAGCAAGTAAAATCCATTGAGGTCAAAGGCATTGACGACAAAATGAATATTGAGCTTGCCGATACATACCGAAAAAATATCAAACAAACTCGTTTGAAGTACGAAAAAATTTTTGATGCCAAACGCCAAGAGATTAAAGCCTTAAAATCTGAATACGACTTGCAGGATAAGATGTGGCTTAAAGCCAAACAGTTAATTGGAGAAAAATTCAAAGCTGTTGAGGAAATAGCAAAATTCAAAGCTGATTTTGTAGAACGCTTTCAAGCTGAACAAAAGGCACTCCGAACGCAAAAACGAATCAATGAAGTCTCAAAGTACATAGAGCCTAATCCTAGTGTTTTTGAAAATATGAACGATACAAATTTCGGTTTTTACCTACAAGGATTAAAATCTGAACACGAGAAACAAATCCAAGCCGAGCAAAAGGCAGAAACCGAAAGAATTGCCAAAGAAAAAACTGATGCCGAAGCGAGGGAAAAACAACGAATTGAGAACGAAAAACTCAAAGTTCAAGTAGAAGCTGAAAGAGAAGCAAAGGCAAAACTAGAAGCCGAGCTAAAAGCGAAAGAATACGCTGAACTAAGAGCAAAAAAAGAAGCTCAAGTAAAAGCTGAACTGGAAAGAGAAGCTGCCGAACAAAAAGCACAAGAGCCAATCGAAAAACAGCTTTTAGATTGGATTGACAGTTTTCAGCTTCCTGCTTTAGAAGTAGAAAGTGAGCATAAAGAAGTCATTCTAAACAAATTTGAATACTTCAAACGCTGGGCAAAGGCACAAGCAAAAAAAGATATTGATTCTCTGAGGGAATCTGTCCTAATAGACATTAATAACATGGTGCAAAATAAAATTAAAAAATTAGAATCTGACAATGAAAAGCAAGAAGAAGAAGGAAGTCTTTTAACTAGAATCAGAGCTTGTAAAACAATGACTGAATTGGAAAATCTAAGAAACAAAGCAATGGAACAAAACAACACCAACGAACCAGCAGAAAAAACGACTCGCACACAAGAAGAAATCAGAGAACGCTTCGATAAAGCAAAGGATTTTCTAGATGTTCAAAAAAAGGATTTACTCGAATTTATGGAATTCGAAACAGCGAAAGACCTTCTTAATAAAGAGTATGTAAAACAAGTAGAAGCTGGAGAGGAGATTTGGGAGGTAGAAAATGCAAAAGAAAAGATAATGGATTATCTGCCTTTTGCGTATGAAAAAGCAGAAAATGAAAGAGGCATTAGTGCTGCAAGAAGCATGCTTCACTTCAAAACTTGGATTTGGATAGACAATGCTGAATTCTATGACGAAATCCTTCCAATGCTAAAAGATTATACGAACTACGGAATACCAACCTTAAACCGTATTGCAGAAAAATACGGCTATATAAAAGAGTAGTTTTTTCTCAAAAATATTCAACAACCAAATTTTAATCTATCACTCAACTTTTAAAACCAAAAAATCAAATGAGAGCAAATCCTTATAACAACCCAACTCCTGCAAGAAAGCAACTCGCCAATGTCCGAGTAATGGCAAAAGACTTCAATTCAGACTATGCCATCATCTGCTTTGACAATGATGATGTGGAAGTTCTTCACACCAAAGCGAAGGCACGAGCAAGAATGGATTTTGGAAAGCAATTAGATTCTCAAGAATTAGAATATCAAATTTTAAGCAGAGAGAATTTAAAAATCTAGCATCAGTACAGACACACCGTTGTGTGTCTCAATCGTCTCAATCTCACCAACAATCACCAAATTTTACCTAAAAAATCAATTCCAAAACTATCAAACAATTAAAGAAATGGAGACAGAACCACAAGAATATAGAATCAAAAAGACAGATACACTTTTTCAATTCTATGAAGAACTAGAAGCAGAAATGGACGAGTGCTACATCTCTTCAGATTCTCAAGAAAACGAGAAGCGCACTGTAGAAAATATGTACAATCAGCTCTTTGATGACCATTTAGCAAATAATATAAAAGAGTCGCCTAGTGATGATCTACTTAGGGAAATTCACACTATCTGTAAAGACCCTGAAATAAATAGATTAATAGAAGTTCAGACAGAGAGAATCATCCGAGAGGAACTCTTGAGACGAAAAGAAGAAGCTAGACTCAAAGTCATCGAAGTATATCACAGAATTCAACAACCTACTCAAACGGAGCAGGTAGCATAAGAAAAAGGGGAGATACTGGGAGAGCAGGGTATCAAACCAAATTTTCCATCTAAATCAAAGGATGGTGAACGTACTGCTCTTTTATGCGCCACTAGCTCAATGGATAAGAGCATTGGTTTTCTAAACCAAAGGTTACAGGTTCGAATCCTGTGTGGCGCACGCCTGCTTTTGTACGTTTGGCAATGTGTCCACATAAATTAAACGTACAAATCCTGCTGATGAATAAGCAATAGTCCTAGTACTAACTATTGAATCGGTTAGATTCCGATGCAGGATTTTTATGGGTCTTTAGCTCAGTTGGTTAGAGCGCAACACTCATAATGTTGAAGTCGCAAGTTCGAGTCCTGCAAGACCCACAAAAAATAATTTATTTACTCAATTAAAAAACTGAATAATGAAAGTCATCATAATCAATACCCCCACAGGACAATATTCACTTCCATTGGACTTGGTAGCAAAACACAGAGCTGATTACTATGTAGGAGAAGCTAATAGAGAGTCTAAAAAATACGCTGATGAAGTAGCATATGCTATGAAAGACTCCTACGAAGGAATTGATTGGATTCTAAATAACTCTGACTGGAGTGATTGGGAAAATAATGTTACTCAAATCAATAACGAAGTAAAATTGACAGAAGACTTTTGGACTTGTTCTGATGACTTTAGTATTGTTAAAGTGGAAGACGAGGTTGTAAATAACGATACAATTTACATAGAAAATAGAGATAAGTTCATTCAAATCTCAAAAGAGTGTTCTCATATTCCTAACCACTTATTTTACGAGAAACAGATTAGAGCAGGTGTTTATGAATATGTAAAATTTCTTAATAAGAACAATACAAATGGAAACTTATCTATCACTAGTAGCTCTGGAGAAAATTCTCTTTTTGCTAAAGAAAGAGATGGCTTCTTCATTCCTAATAACTCACTGCTCTTGAAGTCAATACAAGATGCTAAAAATAGAGGGCAATATAGACTTATTCCTTTTTGCTACACAAATATTGCTTTGGATAGACTTCATCAATCTTTGAAGTCATAGGTTCAAGTCCTATAAGACCCACTAAAAACGAAACTCAACCATTCAATAAAAAAACTATGAAAAAGCATTTTATCAACCTTATCAATTCAGCGATTTATCACATTATCAGTTTTTACATACTCACTAAAACCCTCATCTCTAACCTATTACGCAAATGAACGAGCTAATCAACAACCCCATCAACAAGCCAAAAGAACAAGTATTTACTTTTCTCTCAAGACTCAAGTCTGAAACAGGCTATGTAGAAATCAAATTTGATTTTACCGAATCGAAATTTAGAAAACTATCTGACCAAGAAGAAGGAGATGAAGACCAAATCCTAAGCAGTCATTATACCATACTTACTATGGTAGAAAAACTAAAAATGGAAGTAAAAGAGCTAACAGGACAAGAAACTCACATCTCTGAATTTTCAATTTATGAAACACCATCAAAATCAGAATAAAATTACTCGTTGGGTCTTAATCCGACATTATTGGAAGGCAATGAATAGATGGTTTCCAGTTTGGGTAAGCTACCAAGAGATGAATGAAAACTCCTTTTCTCCAGCCACAGCATTTGAAAAAGAACGCTTCGGCTGTTGCATCAAAACCAACCAAATAATGGCGTATGAAGAGGAAGTTTCAGACCGTTCCACAGGCTTTCAAGTCGCTTATTTAGTGCTTGAAAAAGAAGCAAAAAAAGAGCAGAAAGAAAGCCTATTATCGTAACCAATAGCACACGTTATCGTGTACAGTACTATAAAAAAAACAAATAATAAATATTTAAAAATATTTTTTAATTATGAAAACTCTAATTATAAAAATAAAACAATATACTTTTTTAAATCCTTGGGAAATAGAGTATCAAATCGGAAAAGAGTATTTCGTTATGGCAATCGAAAAAGAAGAGCTAAGACAAATATTTGGAAGTGAGTATCTAAATGGCGAATACAAAACTCCTCAAGACTTTTTAGAAACCGATGAAGATGTTGAAAAACTCATCACATGGTTTCATACAGACTGGGAACACAAAGACCATATAGAACCAATGGACTTGCAGTTTAGCAAACTCTACAAGCCAAAAAAGAAGCAAGCAAAAGAGGTTACTTTCAAAACCAACTTAAAGCAAATTGGAACTACACCTGCAACGATTGAGATGACAAACCCTGCTTATATACAGGCTATCGTAGAAAGATTGGAGCGAATGGAAAGAGAGGTTCAGAAATTAAAAGCAGAGAATAAACGAAAAGACGACATTCTTCTGACAACGAAAATGATTGAAATGAACTATCAAATTTCTGCAAAAACGATCAATCAAGCTAGAGTACACAATAGAATTGTAGGCAGAAAGATAAATGGAAAAGAGTGGGGATATGAAAGACGAGAAGTAGAAAGATACTTGGAAAATAGCAAAGGCTATTTCAAAAATCCACCACAACAATATGTATCGTGAAAATTAAAGAGGGTGAAGTCTATAACTATTTAGATGGGCTGTTGGTGGTATTCTAGCCAACTGGAGGTTCGAATCCTACCACCTCCTCAAAACTAAAATCAGTTTTATTCAATTTTTATCAATTCAAATTTAATTTATTTCAAAACTATGGACAATCAAGAATTAGAAACAACAGAAACAGCCGTATCAACAGAAGTGCAAAAGCAAGAGCATATAACAGAAAGCACACTTCCAACAACTAATATCTCAATAGAAGAGAGAAGTGTAAAGGATATTGCAAGTGACTTGCTCGGACTTACCTCTCAACGTTTAGATGTCGCAACACGCTCTTGGACTCCTGATAATATAGGAGAAAAGAAAATGATGCTCTTCTTAGGAGGAGGTGTAGCAAAAATGCCAAGCAAGGACGATCCTTCAAGTACAGTTCATGTGCCTTATGTAGAATTCTTAGAAGCCTACAAAGATAAAGACGGTGAAGGATCTCTTCGCAAATGGAGAATGACCACGACTCGTATTACAAACATGTTTCTGCAAATGGAAGGAAGCAAAGAGGAAGGCTTCACAAGCCTAAGCTACAAATACGCTACTCAAACAGGGTGGGAGATTGAGTTTATAGGATTTGTTCCCTCAAAGAAAAACGCAGATCGTAAAATTATGGACTTCGCTATCCGAGTACCCCAAGCTAGTAAGTAAAACCTTCTAAAACTCTTTATTTATGACATCTACACCTTTAACTCAAGTGGTTTCCCAAAAGGAAGCTGCTTATCTAAAACACCAAATAGGCGAAAAGAATGGAAAACCTGTATTCCGATTAGAGAAAAATTACGATGCTGTTCCTGCCATTCGCAATTCAGCTCTTAGTTATCTCGCAAAATCTCCGATGCACTATAAAGCATTTGTAGATGGCGAGTACAAACTAGACACAAAACCTCTTTACATCGGTCAGCTTCTACATCTTGCTGTGCTTGAACCTCATAAAGCGCATTGGGAAATGAAGATTCCAAGAAAGGGAAAAGGTGTAGATACTCGTATTAGAGAACAGGAAGAAGAAGCGCAGAGAAATGGAATCTACCTCTTTAATGAGGCAGAAATGAGAATGATAGACGGTATTTTAAATACTGTTCATAACACTCCTGATGTAATGAAAATCATCAAAGAATGCCAAGTAGAAAAATCACTCTATTGGAAATATAGAGGCTTACAATGCAAAGGCAAACTAGACTTGCTTAAAAAGCATGATTACATCGCAGATTTTAAATTTGTAATCGATGCCAAACCCAGTGAATTTATTAGAAAAGCTGGACGCAATTACGATTACGACAGACAGATGGCTTTTTATAGACTTGGTGCAAGAATGTGTGGATTAGCCAATGGACATATTGATTGTTTCTTTATCGCTGTTGAAAAATCAGCTCCTTATCCAATAAGCATTATCGAAGTAACTGAATCAACACTCAAACGAGGCGAAGAGAAATATGAAAAACTTTTTGACACTTACTTTGAAACGATTGCAAAAGGAGAATATCCTTCTTATCCATTATTTACACAATGGGAAACACACCAAGCCGAGCAAGTGCCATTGATTGAAAACACAAAGACTTTTTCAATTGACAACTTCCTGCAACTTGCTCAATAAAAAGCACTTACAGGAGCAGTAATTGAATGATAAGTAATTATACACCTAAAAAATAACAACGAAAATGAAACAAATTTTAGAAAGATTTTGGCTAAAAAGTGAATTAGAAAATTTCACGCCAGTAGAAATAGCTTTATTTCATTATCTATTTTTTCAAATTTCACGAGGCAAAGACAGGCATTTAAATGCTAAAATTTGTAGTGTTATCAGCACATCTGAAAAAACACTTATAAAAGCTAGAGAAAATCTTATAAAGAATAATATAATTACCTACGAAGTGGGTAGTAAAAAAACAGACTCAACATACTGGATGGGTAACTTTGAATAGATAGTAAAATACAATTTTTAGAATAAAGATTAGAGAAAAATTACGATGCAAGACAATCAAAAATACTTTGCGTTAATGAACGCCTATTGGTCAATGGCAGAATTGGAGCGTTTTACACCATCAGAAGGAATATTGTTTGCTGCCTTAGTGGACTTAGCAAACAAACTTTTTTGGAAAAACACAATAGCCATTACCAATGTCCGTCTTGCCGACAAGATATCCGTTTCAGAAAAAACGATGATTTCAGCTCGGAACAAGCTAAAGCAAAAGGGTTTAATTGACTTTAAAAGTGGAAAAAGAGGTAGCGCATGTAAATATCAATTTCCTTTATTTCAGAAATTACACTGTAAAAATTACAGTACAACTGTAAAGGTAAGTGATAATGTAAAGGTAAAGGTAAAAGACACTAAAAGTGTAACTGAAACCTTCAGACATAATAATACAGAATACATAATACTTAATACAAATACAAATAACAAGGAAAATTTTTCGAAAAATAATTTTGAAGAAGAAAATTCTGAAAATGAAAATTTCGAAAAACCGACGGAAGAGAAAATTTCCAAACCTCCAGCAGAGACAGAAATTTCCCCTTCCAAAAAAGTTGCGCCAAAAAAGGTTTCCAAATCTTCCAGCACCCAAAAAACGCAGGAGGCGAAGGTCGATGCCTTGGAATTGCCTTTTGAAAGCGAAGAGTTCCGAGAAAACTGGCTTGGCTTCCGACAAGTCCGAAAGGAAATGAGGAAACCTGTCACACCGACGGCAGCCAAAATGATTTTCAAAAAGCTAAGCAAGTTCGGTGAAAAAGTAGCCACACAAGCCCTTGAGGCGAGTGCTACGAACGGTTGGCAGGGTGTATTTCCTGACAATATTGTCCGAGAACAAAATTATTCAGCACCAAAAAACACAAATCAAATCATCAAACCAGACTTTATCAATGCAGACTATTCAGACACTACTCTCTGAGAATTCACCTCCAAAAAATCAAAGGAAGGAGTTTGACAAAGCGTTCTTTTGTGATTTTGCAGCAGGAGTGATGCTTCGGTTACATACCAACAAATCGCAAGATTTTAGATTTGTCATCGACGAGGATAATGAAAAAGTGATTCGCCTTCTGTGGGATTATTTCTTTAATCCTGAGGACTTTGACTTGCAGTACAACCCAAGATATTACTCAGGAAAAGGGATTTTACTAATGGGTGCGCCTGGAAGTGGCAAGACGAATCTAATGGAAATATTTATTGCTTTGTGGGATTTTTTTTACAAAAATAATTCTAAGAGCAATTTCAAAAAGAAGTCAATGCGACAAATATTGTCCAGTTTCAAAAAAGGTGAATTGCCTATTATTTCACAAATGGACAACTACTTTTTTGATGAAATTGGTCTTACCGAAGCAAGGAATTACAAGAGCTATGGTAATGGTATCGACGTAGATGGCAGTGTGATAGAAACTCGTTACGAGTCATTCCGAAATGGCTATATCACCCATTACACAACGAATCTGTCCAAAGAAATGATGACAGGAGTGGATAAAAATAACAATTTAATTCCTGCTTACGACAAGCTCAAATTTGACCAAAGAGTGCTTAGTAGACTTAGAGAATCCTGCAATATTATTTCATTGAATGGTAAAGATAGAAGACAACTCGCTGCACCAAAACGACGAAGTCCAGAGCCTGAAATTGACAAAGAAGCACTTGCTGAAATACTTGAAAAAGAAATGGTTGAGCAGATTAAAAAGGCAAGAGGAGGAGGAGAAATGATCAGTGATTTTTTGCTAGAAGTGTGGTTTGATACAGCTCGTCGGAATGAGCTTGTAGAGGTGAATACTGACTTGCAATGGCAGGAGCTTATCGAAAGCCGAAAAAGCATTCTTGAAAAAAATGCTATCGGTTTTCAAAAACGAGAATTGAAACGCAAAGGATTAAAAACTCAATTTGAATGCTTTAAAGAAAATCATCAAGTGAGAAAACCTATCAAGAATAACACTTTTGAACGAGATGCAATCCGAGAAGCAAAAGCCAATTACCTAAGAAAATACTATTTAGAAGCTTAAGAAAACAATTATGGATGCTCAAATCAAAAAGCAATTAGACAAACACCTATTCGTCTATCCTGCAAAAATAGAAGATCTTTTTGACCCTATTTTCTACACCATCACCAATGAGGAAGTGGAGGTAGAAGGAAGTTTTGAAGGAGTAGAAAATGAATACTTCATTGAATTAGCAGGAGTCAAAATTCTACTCAAAGAAGCTGTCAATACAATGCTTGCCAAGTCAAAATTGGCAAAAGATTTTATTGGACTTTTTGAAAGAAACTCACAGATGAGAACCTATCAAAAGAGCTATTTTAAAAATCGTAGAAAGATGGATTTGGCAAACTCAAAAAAAGCAGAAAATACAAATGACAATTTTATCGAAGTCTGCCGACCGACTTACAAGGTACTCAAGAAATTTAATCAAGACTAAAAAATAATCACCCAAATTTATTTTATCACTATTAATTTTTCAATTTTATGTTAGCTAGAGAATTAAAAACTCGCTTTAAAAAGAAAACGAATGAGTTTATCTTTTTTGTACAAGCCCAAACTGTCAAAGGAAATTCTTATACCTGTCAAATCGCTAATGAGGAGGATATAGAAAAATTCAAGCGACTCTGTGAGGACTTAAAACCACTTATTTTAGCAGACAATCAGTTTCCACAACTGCCCTTTGAGAATGATTCCTTAATCGTTGGTATAAAATTCAGCGAAGGAAAGGACAGTGAAACAAAGGAGCTTATCCAGCTTGTCCAATTTACCATCAATTATCACGTGGATGATAAGTCTGAGAATGGAAAAACGATTCCAAACACCATCAAAATACCCTTGGTTAATCGTAGTTATACTGAACTACCTGACCAGATGGTAAGAATGATTGAAAACTTTCAAAAATTCTTGAGTTCGATTGCAGAAAAATCGTGTAAAAGTGAATACCGTCAAGGAGATATTTTTGATAACGATGACTACAAAGTTGAAATCAAAACTTCTATCTCTCCTTTTGATGATGTAGAAAAGTTCACTCAAGAAATTACAGGCTCGGCAGCTCCCCAAGGGCATATCGAAGGAATGAAAGCAGCAGCAGAAGAGCGAGTGAAAGAGCGCAATGCTGAAGCTGAGAAAGTTGGAGTTCCTGTTGAGATTAGAGAGGAGGAACTTTAATATGAAAACTTACCATTGCCAAGCGAAATTACCAAATTATGCATACAAGAATATTTTCAATAACTCTTTAAAAAGTCATAATTGTACAAGTACAATTTATCTTGGTAATGGCTCATATCAACTCACATTTGAATCAAAAACAGCAATAGAATTATTTATTCAATCTTCTACTCGTAGGGGAATATTTATTACTCAGTTTTATATCACAGAAAAATGAAAAATCAACTTGAGAAAAATCTAAGAGATGCTTGTAAAAATCTTGATAACGCTGTGGCAGAAGTTAGAGACCATTACGGAGACTTCCTACATTATCAAAGCTATATTTCAATAAACTGGGATAGTCTATTACGAACTTTTGATAACAAGATTAGACAATCTCAAAGGAAAAAAGAAGCGCAAAAAAATAAGTTATCAGTCGCTTCATTGGAAGCAGATGGTGTTATCCAAGTTACATCCTTTTACAAAGAAGTAGCTATAAGATTGAGAGATGAGACAGAAGAAAGGTTGAATAATCTAAAATTAAGTGGTGAACTTCTTATTGAACACGGCTTCGAACTTTGTTGGGATGGTGATTATTTTAAACGAAGGGAAGGAGACGAAAAAGGTTATCAGACACTTAGATTAAGTAAAAGAGACGATTATTTTGTTTCGCATTTGCCAACAATAGAGCTTTACACTCTCAACGATCTCAAAATGCTGTGGTTTCTGCGAACTCGTGAGGAGCTGATGGAAGTCTAAAAATCAAACTTAAAAACACCGAATTACCTAAAAACAAAATGAAAACAAATCAAGAAAATTTCAAAATCGTAGATATTAACGATTTAGCTGATGTATGTGGATTCTTCAATGGAAAAACACCTGTTAATAATGGATATGGTTGTAATCATCCAGACGTGGAAGACTCAGAAATTGTAAGAATAGTAGATGGAGAGGAATTTAGAGTTGGTAATGAAGAACTTAGATATAAGATTCTAAAAGTAGCCTTACGCAAAAAATATGGTAGTTACCAAAATATTGAAAAGGCATTAGCGACTGAGGAAGGAAAACTATATGCAGGAAAAATTAGAGATGAATTATGTTATGATGATTCATTTATTGAGAAATTTGGATGCAAGATTATAGGTAAATGCTACTCGTTCAGTTGTCCAATCGCTAATAGGTGTGATGTACAGGATTTAAGAGAATACGAATCATATTTTCTTTCAGATTATGAAGATGAGGATAACGACTATCGTACAGATTTTATGCTTGTAACTGACCCTGACCTTATTGAAAAGCTCTAAAATCAACACCTATGAAAACACCAAAGCCAATACACAAAAATGTTGGAGGAACTAAATCTTGCTTAGTCGTAAAAAAACAAACTACGACTGTCAAGTTCACACCAACTGCATTTATAAACATCCCAAGCATTATAGATGAGTCTATCAAAATAGTCTTGTTAGAAAAGAACTCTAAAATTTCCAAATTTTTGCTTGATTTATATTTTGGAAAGTTCTATGAGAAATATAAAAAGAACCCTACTTCGTTCTTTATTTTTCTTCAGCGATTAAATGATATGAGTATAAAGATAAGTCAAGCTATAAACTCAGATATAAAACTTGAAACCTACGGTGGTAAAACGGTCAGAAACTCCAAATATGATGCTGTTGAAAAACTCATAGTGTTCTACAAAGATTTTGCTACTCAGCTCTATGAGTTTATCAAAACCAACAAGGTAGTAAAACAAGAGGATATCGCCTTGGCAATAGAATGTAAATGCTGTCAAAAGTATCTGAATTTACACGGTATAAAAGATTTTATCAATTACGATTCGTACCGTAAAATTCAATATTTGATTGACAAAAAGAACTGCCATATCAAAGTCGTAAATCGCAAAGAAGCTAAACGAAAGTTTGGCAGGTGCAAGTCGCACATAGAAACCTTACAACACACTTTATTTTAAACCACCAAATTACCAATCATTATGAGCCAAAATTTATCACTAACCCAAGCAAAAATAGACCTCATTAGCGAAATATTAACCAACCTTAAGTCAGTAGAATACGAAGATAATCCAACCAAGACCTACTTGGAAGGACGAGAAACAGAAAATGACAGATGTGCTGTTCTTCTCCAACAAAAGAAGATGGCACTACTGGATTTAAGCTATCAAGAGAAGACAAGAGGACTAGAACGCTTTCCACTTCTGTTCGCTAAACACTTCCCTCCAACCCATAAAAAGGCAGGAAAAGAAACAAACTTTGCTAGGAAAATACGAACAGGACAAAAGATACATACACTTCGTAGAGATTATGCATACTGGTCGGCTGCTGTTCGAAAGGTACAAGAAGGAGAAGGCTACATTTCGCTGACCGAATGGGAGCAGAACAAAACTGAAACCCAATCGGAGATTCTATTTTTAGATGCTTCTTGCAAGATTGGTTTGCAGAAAGTTCGTTACAGCAAAGGTAAGTTTTATTTGAATAGAGTACGCTTATGTGTGGACCAACTCGCTAGTAATGATGGAATGCTAACCAGTGATTTTTTGCGATTTTTCAAGACCTATGGGCATTCAGAATTGGCATTGATACATTTTACTGATTTTAGGTATTGAAATTGCTCTATTTTACGAAAAAAAGATTATTCTGTAAAGTAAAATTATATTTTATCACGATTAAAAAAGTTATGTAGAGTTTTTAAAATGTATTCTTTAAGTGCAGCAATTTTATTTTTACCAAAATGACTTATAATATGGATAAACCTGTTAGTATGCAACTATTTTTGTATACTGACAGGTTTATTCGTTATAAAAAAATAAACTTGCTCTATGTTTAGCTAATAAGATAACTTAATTTAATAGAGATGTTGTTGTTTTGCTGGATCATAAGCACAAAGCAGTATTATACTTCTCAGTCTAAATAACATTAAGGTCTGTAGAACCACTGTTAATGACTGTGTCAGGTTCTTCCATTAGATTGACAGTTTTCGTTTCATCAGGATCTAATGTATAAGAAGCACCTGTTACACTAAACGCTCCATTGTTTGTATTAGATAAATTAGTTACAGTAATGGAGGCTGTAGAAACTTCAATAGACGCTCCTGGTTGTAATATCATAGTTCAGTATATTTAAAAAATTATTCTTACTCTATTGAGGCTTTTCAGAATACGCCTATCAAAAGGTTGATAATTCAAAGTTAAGGACTTGTTTACTCAATAACATCCGTAAAAATGCTCTTTTTAAAAAAACAGTAAAAACACTTAGTTGAGGCTATATTTGTTTGTAATCTCTCATAAAGCTATATAAAAAAACACCTCATTACTTACTAAAAGTAATTTCGACTCTTCATCTAGTTAATTAAAATTTCTAATTGATTCCGATTATTTATAGAAGAAATTGCTGAAATACTAACCAGTGTTTTTTTATGTTTTTTCAAGACTTATGAGCATTCTGAACAGGCTTTACTCTGAACAGGCTTTACTGCATTTTACTGAGTTTAGGTATTAAATAAAAATCACTCATTTCTGCTTATACTGGACTGGTCAATGGAAATATGAAAGCTTAAATCAAAATTTTATCCTACTTTAAAACCCATTACCAAAACATCATCTACTTGGCTTTCTTCTTTTTTCCAGTCTAGAAAGTAGTTTTCTAGTTTTTCTTTCTGTTGGTTGTCTTCTAGCTGTGCTATTTCTACAAAAAGAGCTTTTAGGTTTTTCCTCATGAGTTTCTTCCCTTTTTTTCCTCCAAACTGGTCTTGATAACCGTCTGTACATAAGAAAATCATTGTTTCTTCTTCTATTTTTAGGGTATGATTTTCATACACTCGTTCTTTTTCCCCCCTCCATTTTCCCCCAATGGGAGATTTACTTCCTGGAATATCGTTGAGTTTTCCACCTTGAATATAATACAACGGATTTTTAGCTCCTGCAAATTCTAATTCCTTTGTTTTAGTATCAAAAACACATAGAGCCATATCCATTCCGTCACGATTTTGAGTTTCAGATTGGCGAAGTGCCGTTGAAACTTGCTGATGAAGACCTGCCAAAATAAGCGAAGGTGTTGTAACCTTCTTTTCTAAGACAATATGATTGAGCATATCATTTCCAATCATAGACATAAACGCCCCTGGTACGCCATGACCTGTACAATCGACAGCAGCAATAAATATTTTCTCATCTACCCTAGCAAACCAATAAAAATCGCCACTTACTACATCACGAGGAAGCCAAAGAATAAATGCCTCATCAAACGCATTTTTTATTTCCTCAGTTGGTGGCAACATTGCTTTTTGAATACGACTTGCATAGTTTATACTTGCATTTATGTTTTTGTTTTTTAGTGTAATAGAATAATTTTGTGCAACTACTTCATTATTTTTTTTCCTCAACTCTACCGTTCTTTCTGTTACTATTTTTTCTAATTTTATGTTTGCATTTTGTAATCGCTTCAAATTTAATTTTATTACGAGCCATACAAAAAGACTTAAAAGGATAAAATAAGCAATATAAGCTCCCCATGTTTTGTAATACGGAGGTTTGATTCTAAACGCATATTTTGTAATCTGACTTTTTGTGTCGTAGATATTTTTTGCTTCTACCTCAAAAGAATATATTCCTGCATCAAGATTTGTATATTCCTTTTTTGTTTCGATTGTCCACTCTGACCATTTTTTGTCATAACCCTGAAGTCTATGCCTAAAAAGGGTGTTTTGTTCATCTAAAGAATTGTTCGAGCTATAAAAAAAGGTAAGCGAGTTTTGCTCATAGCTAAGTATTGGATTATTATTTTTATCTGTATAATTCTCTTCAAACAGAATAGAATCACCTTGCATTATCTTACGAAGAAAGATATTAAAATTTACTTTTTTATAGTTACTGTCTGCTAAATCTAAGTAAAAAAGACCTTCTGAAGTTCCTAATCCGATTTTATTTTTTTCCTCCACTCCAAAAAAAGTATTAATAGCAATAGTATTGCTTGTAAGCCTTTCTATAGGTAGTTTTTTGCTTGTATTTGTTTTTGTATTGAATAAATGACAAGTAAGCTCATTCCCCTGCATGATTCTTACAACAAGAGTAGAATCATCAATATTAAATAGTAAAGAAAATTTCTCATCTTTTTTGCGTAATGTATTCATAGCCGTATAAGGCTCGAAACCATTATTTTTCCATATATAGATGGCTTCAGATGTTACTGCAAATATATTTTTATTATGGCTTTCAATACTTATTACCTTTAGGTTAAAATCTATTTTCTTTTCTACTAAAGAATCTTTTTCTTCAAAGAGGCGTATTTTATTATTCCCATCTAAAACAAATAATAAATTATCTTTTGTTTTTAATTCGTTTGTAGTAATATTAGGTATGACCTGTACAAACTCCTTTTCTCCATTTTTTAAAATATCTAGTTGGTAAATACCTTGTTGATTAAGCACACCTATATAGAGTCTGTTTTGAGTAATCAAGGAAGGAGCAATATAGTTTGCTGAGGCATCTGTATCTACATATTCCTCCCAAGAAGTTTTTTTGATTTGATTAGCTCCCACATTAGTAACAGCAAAAAACAGAGTATCCTTCGAAAAAGAAACAGGAAGGTTTTGCATTTTCCACGTTTGATGTGATTTACCTTCTATAACTAAAAATCTATTTTCATTTGTATCATAATAGAAAAGTCCATTTGTAGAGCTTACATAAAACAATCCATTATGTTTTTTTGTATCGGTTACAATTCCTGTAATTCCTTTATTTTCTCCGTATTGTAGAAAAGGAGAGCCTATTTCTATTTTTGCTATTCCTTTGTCAAGAGCAAGCCATAGATTATTTTGATTATCTAATTCGGCTGCATATACCTTATTACTTATACCGTCATTTTGCTTGTATTGAAATTTTTTTTTCCCTTCTGTGTCTATACAAATTATTCCATAACGAAGCGTAGAAATATAATAATTTCCATCTTTTCCAATAATTCCATCAGAAACAGAATTTCTTTCTTCTTCTGTAAGTTCTGTTTCAAAATCTCTAAATGTATTTGTGTCAGGATTATAAATCAAAAAACTTGCATCTTTTTTTCCAACCAGTATTTCGCCTTTCTGCCCTTTAGAGTAAGGAAGCATAAAAGCAATGCTACTCTTTTGTATTAATTCAGCATCAAAAATTAATTTTAGCTCTTCATTTTCCAATTTTTTTAGCCCTGAACCTTTATCTAATACATAAACTTGGTCATTTACATAGTAGGTCAAATAAAAATAATCTCCTTCAGTTTTCCATTTTTTGATTTTGTTGTCTTTATATCTGAATATATAGTTATCAGTAGTAAAAAATATACCTTGAGGTGTAGCTCTAACGTTCCATATTTCTCCAAAATTTCTATCCTCTTTATCTATTAAATCCAATAAAGAGATAAATTCTAATTTTCCAGTAGAATCGGCTTCTAATTTTCCAAGTTGGTCAATAGTACCAATAAAAACAGTTCCATTCTCATCAATATCTAAAGTTCTTATAAACTCAACATTAGGAACTACAATAGTGCGCCAGTTTTTTCCATCAAATTGTATAACTCCTGCTGCATTAGCAAAATAAAAAACACCTTTTTTATTCTTTTTAATAGCTGTATTTATATCTCCTGCACGGTATTCTTTAGGAGAATAGATTCGCTTAAAAGGCATTGCATGATAACTTAGGGTAGTTTGAGCATGTAATGAGTAGATATTGAAATAAGAAGTTATAATGAAAAAAAATAATATAGGAACTATTAGTTTTTTGAGAATGACTAAGTGTGAGGTCATTATTTTAGTGTAAGTTAAGAAGCAAGTGTAAAACCTGTCATTTCTCAAAAATAACACATTATTTATTATTTATACTTTTTTTAAATTTATTTTTAGGAATCCTGCCCTATCAACTTACACACTTAGAGAAACGCTACCTATAGGAGAGATAAACTGTATTTAATAGTAGAGCATACCAGAACCACAACAAACAGGACATCCACCACCTTGGCAGTTATTACAAGGAATACCTTTCATAGTTTGCTCAAAGAATTTCTGCTCTTCAATACAATCAATACACCTTCCATCATTAATTAAAATTTCTTCTGACTGCTCTGAGCAGCTCTTACATTCGCTTGATTCTAAATCGTCGAATGAATAATGTGTTTCTGTAATCATTTTTAAAAAATAAAGTAACATATTGCTATTAACACTAGAGTTAAAATCGTTGATAATAGAAGTAGTTCGAATAGTTTTTTTAGCATTACTCTTTATTTTGTGATTCAATAATTGTCTTTGTTCTTGATTCAATTTCTGATTTAATATGTTGAATCTGCTCTTCGTTTTTATATATAGGAGTTCCATCACTATATAAACCTATTAAACTCACATTATACAGTCTTGATAAAATATCTTTTAGCGCAATGAGTTGTTGGTCATTAAAAAGACTTTCTTGCAAATGTTTTTTTAATAGTTCAGCTTTTGAGCTTATCAATATTACTTTTTTCATTTATGTTAGATTTCATTTCACATTCAAAACTTCCCATTCCCACTTCCGATTTATAAAAGCTCGTTCAAACTTTTTACGATTAAATTCGGACTGCTCGTAACACAAAACTGAAAATATCCAGTCTTCCATTTTGCCAATTCTTGAACGCCTACGAATAGCACGATTGACGTGTGATTTGCAGCATATCGCAGTCATGTGTTCAAGCGCACGAGCAGCAAGATTATTTGTTTCTCCAAAATAAATGGAGTTCGTTGGCTTGTGGAAAAGCATATAATTCCCACCTGCCGAGCGTTCAAAAATTGTATTACTTCTATTTATTTGCTTATCTATATTTTCCATTCTTATAACAGAGAAGCTAATTTTCTCAAAACGATTAATAAAATATATTAACTCTTTATGGAAATTGTCTTTTACCTCAACATGATAATGCTGAGATAAAGAAGGATGAGTTCCAATTTTAAGTAGTGCTTTCATAGCCACTCAAATTTATATCTTGACCATAGGTTTTTGGATCAATCCCCATAGTCTCAAGACCTTTTCGTATAATATCTTCTACTATATCAGATTTTGACTTTTTAGTCTTTTTTATCTTTTCTACACCATGCATTACTTCAAGACAGTCAGATATATCTTTAGGTACAGTAACAGAAAGATTCTCTCTAGTTTTTTTAGTTGCTTCCATAATTATTAAATAATGTGATAATAAATAATGTGATATTATTTATTAAATATTACGATAATTTCAATAAAATTCGCTTTTGTTAAAAATATTTCAATAAAAATACGATTATTTTTTCATATTTGCAATAATTAATTTATATTTGTTAATGCCAATTAAAAAACTAATTCACTCAATGACAAACGCTTACAGATATGGAAAACATCGCAAATTCGAAATATAGAATTGATAATATGAACTTCTTTGCCACCACTACAGCAGGGAATACTTATGTAATAATTCTTACTGTATTAGTAAATACAGTTGGATATATGTTTTTCTTCAAAATGATTTTTACAGATAGAATTGCAGAATATGATGCACAAATGGCAAACTGGCTTCCGTATCTAATAGGCTTTGTTTTCTCACTTGTGATTTCTTCTGGTAGTTATTTTTCTATTATAAATGGATATGAAAGATTAGGAAAAGTATTGTTTTGGCTAAGTATCGTTTTGAGTATTTCTACTTATGCAATGATGCTTCTAACAGACATTCCTTCTTTTTCAAAATTAGTAGTGGATGCTAGTGGAGCTATGATTGAAAAGTGGGCTTTTGGAAAAGAAGAGATGAAGTTTATTTTAAAGTGTTTTGCCGTTTTTGTATTGGCAGTTACACCAGACTTTATTTCAAAAGAAATTTCAAAGGAGATTTCTAAAAAATACAAAACGGATAAGTACATGGAAGCTTTAGGCTTACAGTTAGCAGCACATCAAGAACTTAGAATAGAAAAAGAAATGCAAAATTTAGCTAAGTCAAACTCTTCAACTGAAGAAGAAGAGCTAAAAAGAATGAAAGACCTAATGAGAGCTTTAGGCAGAAAACAAGTTACACCAAACTAAAATAAATTACTCAAAATCCAAAAACTAAAAAATGGAAAATCAAAACACCAATCCAAATTCAGTAGCTCAAACAGATAGCTCTTCAAGAGTTACTGAATTATTGAGCTTGCATTTCAAATCTTCTTCAAGCACCAAGGTAGCTTTTAGCTTCCTTAAAGTTTTAGCTATCTTGTTTTTAGCTTCTGCTATCTGGTCAAACCTTGCTGAAAGCTCGCTACAATTTATATTTCCTATCGTAGCTCTTCTTTACATTGTCTTTGTGGCTGGTCAGATTATCATTAAAGAAAATGATATTAAACTAAAAAATGCAGATGAGATTGCTAAACTTCTACAAGTTTCAATACTTGAGAGTAACGAGCTAGAGGAAGAGTTAGCAAGCTATAAGCAAGCTCATCAAAATAACTTGCTAGTTGTGAAAGAGTGGGAGCAAGCTCATAGCTACCTCAAAGCCGAAAACAGCAACCTCAACAATAACTTTAGCAAGCTCCAAGCAAGCTATGATACCATAAATGGTAGGTGTAATATTGCTGAGAAAAATGCAGCTAGGTACAAAAAGGATATAGAGGATTCTGAAAATATCATCAAAAAAGCCAAAACAGAAGCATTTATTCAAGGAATTGTAGAATATGAAGAACTTGTTACGCTCAAACGCTCTATTCCTCAGACCAAGGATGAGGAAGCTAAACGAGTGAAAGAAGCTAGGCAAGAAGTCTTGGAAGCAAGGATTGACCAAGCTAAAGTTATTCACGAGCAAGCTCAAAAAAATTAGAGTGAGCAATTAGAAAGGCTGTGAAGTTTTTTGCAGTCTTTATTATTCTGTTTTTATTCAATCACCAAATTACCAAATACATAAATGCAATTCGATAGCAACTTAACAGAAGAAGAGCAAGATATTTTATTGGCTGAAATAGAGTCAATAGTCAAAATAAAAATAGACAAGAAGCTTTGTTTTTTACAAGCAAGATACTTTCCAAGTAAAGACTCACAAATTAATGACCTAGTTTCATTACCTAAAAACAAAGGCAAAAAACTTGTTGGTTTTCTATTAACAATGAAATCTATTGACTTTGTAGAAACAGAGGACAAGATGTCCATAGAACTTCAAAATGGATTTATAATTCATTCTGCTTATAAAATATTTATACATAACGAGTTTGGGGAAGAAATACCTGCCGTTTCATATATGTATTTTTTCGATGCTGATAAATATCGAATGGCTAAAAATAATTGTGAATTACAACACCAAACTATCCAATAAAATTATGAAACTAAATTATATAAGAATTGAGAAAGATAAAGTCTTTCCTCTAATCATTCTGTTGCTGTCCCTCATCGCTTTTTTATATATAGTATATGACACTACAGAAACGCATATTCAAGAAGTAACTGTTGTTGAGAAAAATATCAATAAATGGTATCCGAATGGTAAAGCTGTTTGTGGTTATCTTTTTAATGGTGGAAGTGGCGAATGGCATCTTGTTACAGATAATCCAAAGAAAGATTATAATTATTTAGAAGTAGGCAAAACCTATTTAGTAGTTACCAATAATCGCTTGGGGATTAAGGAAATTCTTAAAGAGAAATAATATGAAACTACTATCAAAAATCAAGAAATACCTTTTTGAAGATAAAGAAGAAGTAAAATGGCATTGGAACAATCCTTTTGAAAAAGGAACTGATAGTTTCGAATTGTATCAAAAGGGCAATGATAATTATTTCAACTATTTGAGGCAAGAAATGCCAGCAACTGTTTATAAAATAGAGGTTTGGATAGAAGCTAGTAATCTCAGAGGTTTTTATCCAAGATTAGTCTATACAGATAAAGAAGAAGCTGCTTTAATAGCTATTCAAACAGCAAAAGCTAGAAACTTAGATATTGAAGATTATAGAATAATGCTTTCTATAAACGGACATAACCAAATGGAAATACCTATTTATTAAAAAACGAACACAAAAAACTATGGAAAAACTATTCTTCTACGACTTGGAGACAACAGGAGTCAGATATTGGAAAAACGGAATCCATCAAATCTCTGGAGCAATCGTAATTGATGGAAAAGTAAAAGAACGTTTTAATTTTAGAGTAAAACCTTTCAAAGATGCGCTGATAGAAGAGGAAGCCCTCAAAATAGCTAATGTTACTAAAGAAGATTTAGAGACAGATGTGTATGAACCTTTCGAAACTGTCTATAAAAAACTGACTCAACTGCTTACCAAGTATGTAAATAAGTTTGACAAAAAAGATAAATTTCACTTAGTCGGCTACAACAATGCTAGTTTTGACAATGCTTTCCTAAGAGCATTTTTTGTTCAAAACGGAGATAAATATTTTGGCAGTTTGTTTTGGGCAGATTCTATTGATTGCTATGTTTTGGCTAGTAACTTTTTCAAAAAAGAAAGAGCCAGTTTTGAGAACTTCAAACAGATGACAGTAGCTAAAAAGCTCAGTATTGAAGTCGATGAGGCAAAGCTGCACGATGCCGAATATGATATAGATTTATGTATGCAAATTTATGAGAGGGTTTCTATTCATTAAAAAAAAATCACAATATGTCAGACCACGAAAAGCTAATCCAAGAACTGCAAGATATTACAGATGCTACCCTTGCAGATGAAATAGTGAAAAAATAGAACAAAATATTCAACTCTTGTGATCATTACAACGAACTTGGACAGGTAACTCAAAAACAACTGCATTCTGAAAATGAAGGGGTTAGCTTCTTGCAAGATGTAGATTTTAAATACAATGTGAGAGGGTGGCTTACTCATATCAACGATTCAGAACTCTCTGATACTAGAGATGTTTTCGGAATGGAACTCTCTTATGAAACAGGTTTTGAAGAAGTCCAACACAATGGAAATATTTCGGGCGTAAAATGGAAAAGTGCGACCAATAATGTAGAACGCTCTTACGGTTTTGCGTATGACAAACTCGGCAGACTAAAACGAGCTAATTACCACGCAAAAGACGAAAATACAGGAGCTTGGACAGCCGAAAATGAAAACTATACCGTTTGGGATTTAAACTACGACCTAGATGGAAATATTCTTTCTGTAAAAAGAAATGGATTAGTCAAAGAATCAGGCAATGAAAAAGTCTTTGGATTGATAGATGACCTAAAATATGGTTATCAAAGACTAGAAAATAGAGGTTTGATGTTGGTAGAAGTAGAAGATGGAGCGAGCTTTGAAACAGCCAGCAAAGACTTTAAAGATGGAAATAATGGTGCTGATTATGAATACAACAACGAAGGAAGTATCATTTCTGACAAAAATAAAGGCGTAAGTTTTGAATACAACCATTTAGGTAGAGTAAACAAAATCATCAATGCCAATAATCCAAATGACAAAATAGACTATCTCTATGATGCGACAGGCTCAAAACTCCAAAAAATAGTAAAAGAAGGTGCAAGAACAAAAAAAATAGACTATGTAAACGGCTTTCAATACCGAAATGACACACTAGATTTTTTCCCAATGCCAGAGGGTAGAATAGTCTTTAAAGATGGCGAGTATATTCCAGAATATCACTTCAAAGACCATTTAGGAAACCTACGCCTTGCCTTCCAAGTAACCGACCAACAAAATGCACGGTATGCTCTAACGATGGAAGCCGACAGCGCAGAAACCGAAGAAAAGGAATTTGAAAATGTAAAAGTAGCTAGAACCGACCTAAAAGAACAAAAAGGAGCATATTCTGCACGTCTGACAAATGCAGATAAAGCCATTTCTAAAACCATAAAAGTAGAAAAAGGCGACAAAATAAGTGCAGCCGTTTTTGCGACCAATGACCCAGAAATAGCTCAAACAGACCCAAATAAAGCGATTGATAAAGCTAAAAAAGATGTTTTGTTGTCTTTGGGAAGTGCAGCAGCAGGAGTAGTAACTACAAATCCAACACAGCAAGAAATAGAAATTCCATTAAATCCAGAAATAAGTCCTGCACGAACAGAAACTATAAAAGCACCACGAGTAAGGCTCAATCTATTGGATTTTGTACCAGTAATTCGTAACTTGAGAGAACTAAACCGAGCCAAAAGGGCGAAAAGTTTAGAACCTGATACGTATTATGTTCCTAGAGGCGAGTTAGTCTTGCAACTCAAAGATAGCTTAGGCAATCTTTTAGAAGAGCGAAGACAAAAAATAACCATTTCAGCAGTTACAGCTTGGCAAGAATTAACAGCCGATTTTGTAGCTAAAGAAGAAGGCGAAGTAACCGTTTTTATTGATAATAGCGATACAGAACCTGTTTATTTTGATAATCTTGAACTACGAATAGAAAGCGACCCTACTTTAGTTATCACACAAGAACACCACTACTATCCTTTCGGTATGAATATGAGTGGTATAGAAAGGGACGGAGAACTAAAATATCAGTTCAATGGAATGGTAGAAAAGGAACAGGCTTTTGGTCTTGAACTTTATGAAACACCTTTTAGAAGTTATGATGCACAGCTTGGGAGATTTTGGCAGGTAGAGCCGTTGGCTGATATTTATTGTAGTATTAGTATGTATCAATTTGCTTATAATAATCCTGTTTCATTTAATGACCCTACTGGGTTATCTTCTGATACTGGTAGTGGTAGTGGTATTGGAGGTTTTCCTCTTCCAGCTCAACCTGAGCCACAAACAGGTGGTAATGTTGGTAGTGGTCCTTCTGATCCTGGACGTATAGGTGGAGGAGCTAACATAGGTGGCTCTCGTACTAGAATTGGAGGTGGAGGTTACACTTGGGAGTTAGGAAATAATAGAGGGTTTCAAGGCTATGGAGATTTAGGAGGAATGACTAGAACTAGAGATCCAATACTAGATTTTGGACGTAGAAATAAGTCGCAAATTGCTGATCCTTTATCATATACTAACCTAAAAAACTCCTCTAATTATACAGGATATAGAGCTAAAGATGTAAAAAATGATATACAAAGTATAAATCCCAACTTATCAGAAGAACAAAGAAATTGGGCTAGTGGTATTGCTTTCGAAAATATCTACTTCGCATTTGTAAGCTATACACCTCTAAAAAAGAGAGTTATATCTTCATATAAACCAGATAGTTGGATTATACCTGTACCTAAAATTATAATTCCAGATCATATACATTCAACTAGTATGTCTTATTCTAATGGAGTAACTATATCTTATGAATATGGAGGAATAGTAGAAGTTAAAGCGTCAGACATAGTTTTAATGGAAACAAGTAGGAATCAGATTGCTACAATGATTACTTATTTAACATATGCTACTGATATGTCTGGTTTGTATTCATTAAAAGAACATAAAGCTGCATCATTTACGCTTGTTGTACCTTATGGAGCATATATTCATTATAATGTATTAGAAGCTGCAACTAATGCCAATATAAATTTGTATGTTTCGTATTCATTTATTAATATACAAACTGGTGGGGTTGTATTTTCTACTCCTATGAGATTGAATAATATTTCGTTGGGAGGTTTTGACGGACCTAATACACGAGGAAGTTTACTAGGTACAGATCCATATAGTTTTTTGAGAGATGCTGCCTATCGTTGGTCTAAATAATTATTTTTTATGATTTTTTTAACAATATTACTGTTCTTGAATATGACTATTTGTAAAGAAACTTACAAGTTTATAACAATAGATGGTCAAGTAGCGACTATAAATCTATATGAAAATAAATATCTAGAAAATTATACTTATTCCTTTTATTGCAGGATACCATTTTCTCTTTTTAGATCTTGTTATAAGATAAACGATAATCAATTTTTATTAAAAAATGATGAAAAAATAAAAAGTTATTTTTTCTTAGTAGATTCTATTAGTTTAAATTTAATAAGAGAAAATAGAATTGATTTTTTTGAATCAAACCAAACAGGAAAAATATATTTTCGTTCAAAACTAACTTATGTTGATATAAATATTTTAGAAAATACTATAGATATGTCAAATGTCTATCCTGATAAAGACAATTCAACTGTAGTAGAAGCAAGAGAACGAACATTTTTTAGAGAAGATGGCAGTGTACTTCTTCTGCACTATCGTATATCTCCTATTATTGAAAATGACTCCATATATCAATGGGAGAAAATGGATAAACTAGATGGATTTTATTTTGATAATCAAGAAGATTTTTTAATTTTCTATAATGAGTATAATTAAAGGTATTTGCTAAGTTCCTAGAGGCGAGTTAGTCTTGCAACTCAAAGATAGTTTAGGCAATCTTTTGGAAGAGCGAAGACAAAAAATAACTATTTCAGCAGTTACAGCTTGGCAAGAATTAACAGCCGATTTTGTAGCTAAAGAAGAAGGCGAAGTAACCGTTTTTATTGATAATAGCGATACAGAACCTGTCTTTTTTGACAATTTGGAATTGAGAGTTGAAACTGCGCCTACGCTAGTCATTACGCAAGAACACCACTACTATCCATTTGGAATGAATATGAGTGGCATCGAACGCCAAGGCGATTTGATGTATCAGTTTAACGGAATGGTGGAGAAAGAACAGGCTTTTGGTCTTGAACTCTATGAAACACCTTTTAGGAGTTATGATGCACAGCTTGGGCGTTTTTGGCAGGTAGAGCCATTGGCAGATGAGTTTCACTCTATTTCTATGTTTCAATTTGGGTTTAATAATCCGATTAGTGCGAATGATCCAAGTGGACTTAGAACCATTTATACGCTTACAGGACCAGAAAAAGTAAGAGGACTTTCTGATTTTATAAGTGACAGAGAAGCTAGAGAGAAAAACCAAGGACAACATTACAACTGGGATACAGGTCGATATGAAAATGGTAGAGGGCAAGCACTATCTTGGGAAAGCGTGTATGGCTCTTTAGAAGCTAGTGGACTATTAAAAGATGTAAAAATACTTCGTGGAGCTGCTACAAATGGAAAAAATGGTTATTGGTATCATTTTGCTGATAGACAATTTACTGATACTGATGGAGCTAGTGGTGTTGCATCAAGACAATCTATATTTTTTAGTTTTGGTGATGATACACCTGTGCCTTCTCCTCCTAATAAACCAGGTCCTATCAAGAGAATTATAGATAAATTACTCCCTATAGTATGGGATGGTCTAAAATCTATAGCACCTAATGACGGAGAAGCAGGAGCTAACTTAGATCTTTATTATTCAGAAAAAGATAATGATACAAGTTTTGGTTTAGATTTTGAGGCTCCTTGGGATCAAGCAAGGTTTACCATGATGCATGATATGAAAATGATAAGAATCAAGGGTTCAACTTCTGATCGTAGTATAACCAAACATACTGTATCTGGATTAGGCTTATCTTTTAGTGGTATCGGATTTGAATATATGGAAGAAACTAATGATGAAACTCATATAACTACGAGGAGAGGAGCTCTAAAATTTCATGGATTTTATTTAGAAACTAAAGGGGTAGATGGAGGAGAAGGGGGAACTCATTTAAGAATTGGTTTTAAATACACACTCGGAGGGAGTGCTATGATAGGAGGATTTAAATTTGTTCCTGTTAATATTGGCTTAGGCTGGAAATGGTAAGCAAGTGGACATATTAAATATACATAAAACTTACAAAATATGGCGTTTAAAAATGTATTTTTTCTTTTCTGCGTTTTATAACTTTGTATTTAATAAAGTTATAACATACAATTCATTCTACTCTACTACTTAAACTAAATTATATTTACGTTATGGATAATTTCAATACTTGGTTAGTTGTTATTAATTCTATATGTTCTTTAATTATTTTTTTAATTTTATCTTATATAATTATATTTAATAAGGATAAAATAAAATCAATTTTAAAAAAAATAAAAAAAAATACAACAAATGATTAGCTTACTTTTTAGTATTTTATTGATATTGATTTTGTCAAGTCAATTATTATTTACTTTGTTCATAACAATATTTCTAGTAGATGAGGAATTATTTACAAAGATATCTCTGCATCTAATAAAAAAATTTGACATACATATTAGTCCTGCTGTGTTTCTAAGTGATGAAGAAATTAGAAAAAACAGAGACAAGTTTTACGGTAAAAACAAATAATTTATGCCCCAGCCCTCGCTCGCATTTTGCGAGTGAGTAGCTATGTATTCGGCTTGTAGCCGTGTATTTGTATTTTTGTGTTTTTTATTTTATCCCAGTAATTCGTAATTTACGAGAGCTAAACCGAGCTAAAAGGGCAAAGAGTTTAGAACCTAATAGCTACCACGTTCCACGAGGGGAGTTAGTCTTGCAGCTTAGAGATTCGACTGATAGTTTGCTTGTTGAGAAAAGACAAAAAATAACTATTTCAGCAGTTACAGCTTGGCAAGAATTAACAGCCGATTTTGTAGCCAAAGAAGAAGGCGAAGTAACCGTTTTTATTGATAATAGCGATATAGAACCTGTATTCTTTGACAATTTGGAGTTAAGAGTTGAAAGACAACCTACTTTAGTTATCACGCAAGAACACCATTATTATCCTTTTGGAATGAATCTTTCAGGAATAGAAAGGCAAGGCGATTTGATGTATCAGTTCAACGGAATGATAGAAAAGGAAGAGGCTTTTGGTTTGGAGTTGTATGAAACACCTTTTAGAAGTTATGATGCACAGCTTGGGAGATTTTGGCAGGTAGAGCCGTTGGCTGATATTTATTGTAGTATTAGTATGTATCAATTTGCTTATAATAATCCTGTTTCATTTAATGACCCTACTGGGTTATCTTCTGATACTGGTAGTGGTAGTGGTATTGGAGGTTTTCCTCTTCCAGCTCAACCTGAGCCACAAACAGGTGGTAATGTTGGTAGTGGTCCTTCTGATCCTGGACGTATAGGTGGAGGAGCTAACATAGGTGGCTCTCGTACTAGAATTGGAGGTGGAGGTTACACTTGGGAGTTAGGAAATAACAGATCATCGCCTTATTCAATGGGTGGAACGCCTGGGCAAGGACCTGCTATGATTAGAATCGTAAATTATGAGTGTAATGAAGATGTTACAAAAGCAATATCTATCGTGAATGATTTTCTTGAAGATAATGGGATAAATGCAAGAGTTATGGAATTTTCTAGATCCCAATCTCTAACTATTGATAATATCCAAGGAAGAAATGCTGTATATCTTATAGGAGATAGCAAAAATGCAAAAGCCTTAATTAAGTATTCTAATACATTAGCTATGCCTGGGGCATCAAAAGTCTTTGATAAAGGAGATAGAGAAGCTGTAGAAAGTGCAACAGGATGGAGGTATCAGATTGGTGAAAAAAAACTTAAAACAATTACAGTTAACCCATTTGGAGGAAGAAATACTGCGACTATTGGGCTAGATAAGTACTACACATATACAGGAGAAACTGGACCACAAGGTTATACTGATATTGGTTTTAGAGGTAAAAACATCAATTCTGCAGAAGCTATAGCATTAACAATATTACATGTGATGGGACATAATGCTGGAATAAAAGATCTATATTCTGGTAATCTAGGAATTATGACTAATGGAGGTGCGTTGGGTAGTGCGTTTAAAAATGGAGCTTCATTTGCTGAGATTACTTCAATGAGTGAAGAAAACGAACAAAATAGGACTTGGCAGATGTTTGTCAAAAGCTATTTCAATGGCTCTGGTAATCCTGCAAGTATATTTAATGACAATAATATAAATGTACACAATTACAAAAGTCCTGCAATGATTGATATTTTAAAAGTTATAATATACGAAATTATAAAATAAATATGAAATATTTTTTTTTATTTTTTATTCCTTTATTGTTTTCTTGTACGATTAGAGGAAAAAAAGAACACAATGACACTTCAAGTAAAAATACTGAAACACAAAATAATTTTTCCTTAAATAAAAATAATATAAGCCCTAGCATATCTGTACACTATAATGCTGATAGGGATATTATAGTGTACGTAAGTATAAAAAACCTCAACGACTCTATTCCTGATTCTTTATATTCTTATCCTATAAGAGGTCTATTTATTGAAGAATCTTCTATAAAATATAGGAAAGATTTTTTTAAACAGTTAGAAATATTAAGTTTGATTGAGACAGAACTAAGTGAAAAACTTTTCATAGACTCAACATTTAAGGACTTGAAGTGTGTAAAAGTTATAAATCCACTTTCTGAAATTACTAATTCTGAAATACGATTAGATAAATTTGAATATTGGGTAGAAATATATGATATAGATATAGAAAAAACTATTCCTTTTTCTTTTGATTTGAATAAAATGAGAGTAGATAGTAGTCTGTACATTATATCTCCACTAGAAGAGATAATTATTCCATCAAATAAAAATTATAAAGACATCCTTTTTTGTACAAAAAACGAACAGTTTGAAAGGCTCAATGCTGAATATGAGATTGTAGATACTTTGTATTGTCATAAAATGCGTGAAAGACAAATTAGAGCTACTGAAGCAAGAGACTTGAGAAACGAGAGAAAATAGTCCCCTGCTGTATCTCGTAGATTGCCATCGCTCGTTTTTAACAGCCCTCTTTCGAAAGTGTTTTTGTTTTCGTAATTTAGGAGTATATTTTTTTATTCTTCCCTTCTATTTCTTTAAAATGGACAAATATAGTACTCTCGTTGGGCTTAGTCTGTGACTAAGACCTATCAGTATGGCAAATCTTAGATTTGTGAGGTAGGTATTTTTGTGTGGATTTTGTCCCAGTAATAAAAAATATAAGAGAACTAAACCGAGCCAAAAGGGCGAAGGATTTAGAACCTGATAGTTACCACGTACCACGAGGCGAGTTAGTAGTTCAGCTTAGAGATTCTACTGATAGTTTGATTGTTGAGAAGCGACAAAAAATAACTATTTCTGCTACTGTTTCGTGGCAAAAACTGGTATCTGAATTTACAGCAGAAGAAGGCGAAGTAACCGTTTTTATTGATAATAGCGATACAGAACCTGTTTATTTTGATAATCTTGAACTACGAGTAGAAAGCGACCCTACTTTAGTCATTACACAAGAACACCATTATTATCCATTTGGAATGAATATGAGTGGCATTGAACGTCAAGGCGATTTGATGTATCAGTTCAACGGAATGATAGAAAAGGAAGAGGCTTTTGGTTTGGAGTTGTATGAAACACCTTTTAGAAGCTACGATGCACAGCTTGGGAGGTTTTGGCAGGTAGAGCCGTTGGCTGATGAGTTTCATTCTATTTCTATGTTTCAGTTTGGATTTAATAATCCTATTAGTGCTAATGATCCTTCTGGACTTAGAACAATTTATACGCTTACAGGGCCAGAAAAAGTAAGAGGACTTTCTGATTTTATAAGTGACAGAGAAGCTAGAGAGAAAAACCAAGGACAACATTACAACTGGGATACAGGTCGATATGAAAATGGTAGAGGGCAAGCACTATCTTGGGAAAGCGTGTATGGTTCTTTGGCTACTAGTGGGCAGTTGAAACAAGGAAAGAGAGTTTATACATCTAGTCAAAGTAGATCAAATTATGGTCCAAGCGAGGCTGGTGATGCAAGTGAACATCAACAACAAGGACAAAGCAATAGTTTTTATATTACAGTCTCTAATGAAAGTGTGCAGAGTAGTGGAATTTCTAGTTTCTTTACTTTAGATAATATAATGCAATTTAAAGGTCAAGATGACGGAGGTTTGCCTAGTGGGGAAATTCTTTATAGCTGGAATGATTTTTATGATGCATATAAAGATGATCACAGAATGTTAGGTTTAGTAGTTAATGATAGAAATGAGCAAGCTGGACAATTATTTGCTGGTCCTCTCTTCAGATATGTTGAAGATCCTTTAAATGGAAAACTAATTGATATGAGACATTTCTTCGTTATAGGAATGATGGGCAATACTGTTGGCGCACTTGTAGAAATAGGGCAAGATCTTGGAGGACATGATGAATCTGCTTATCAGTCCTCAGATTTTTACAGTAATTATTTAGGACATAGTTTTTACAATTTTATGGCTTTGGTTTATCCACGTCCTGCTGTTGCATTACAACCGATGAGTTCTGTAGTAAGAGCTATGGATTTATTTTTAAAAGATTTGTCGCTTAGGGTTATATTTGGCACTCCAAGATTTTAATTTATGAAAAATTTTTTTATGTTATTATGCTTATTGGTTTTACTTTCTTGCAATAAAATGAAAGATTCCGATATATCTACCTACTCTACCTATTATGAATTGAGTAGTGATTCTTTATTCATTAAAGAAAAACAAAAAGAATATTTATTTACTATAAATTACCATATAAAACCAGAAGAATATGAAAGTATTGAAATATTTGATAGCACAAAATATATTCCTATATTTATAAATCATATAAAAAATAATAAGCATTTTTATTCTCAAGTAAAAAATAATCTCCAAATTACTTTAAATAAGAACAATTCCTTTTTAGATATTAGAAAATATAATATAGTTTCGTCAAAAATATATTTTGAATTAAAAGAAGATTCTATAATAATTAAATCCTTAGGAGTTCGAAATGCTATAGAAAGGCCTACAATAAAAGAGTATGATTTATCAATAAGTGGGACATTTTGTTATGACACTATAAAAGGAAATAGTATACTTAGTGAGAATGGTTGTATCAGAAGCATTCCTTTTAATATACATGTAGTAGATAACAAAAGATAATTTAGTGCGTTCTTGTTGGTGTTCCGACAATGTCATTAAGTTAAGGAATTACAGGCTTAATTTGTAACTTTGCAAGACTAATTTTCCACCATTTATTTATTTTTCTTTTATGTCTAAAAAAAACAAGTATTCCCTGCTGTTGCTCGTAATATTGCCATCCCTCGTAGGTCTTAGTCTGCGACTAAGACCTATCAGTATGGCAAATCTTAGATTTGCGAGTGTAGGTATTTTTGTATTTGTATTGACTATACTAACGTGAACTCGGTATTAGTTGGGTACAAAAATTCTAGGTTTTTCTGGATATAAATGATATGCAACTATGGTAGCCGACATATGTGTAAAAGCATTTATTGTTTTTCTGTGTCTAGAGTGTTCTAGGTCAAAAACAGAAGTCAGAATGTCATTTACAGATTCAATAACTGCTCTTTTTCTGAGGGTGTATTTTTCTTTCAACGTAATAAGTTGATTCTTCATGTTCTTTTTGACTTTAGTAATTAATTTAAGTCCATTTTCATAGAGTTCTTGCCATAATTTTGTCAAGTAGCCTTTGTCTCCGAAGCAACTTCCTTCTAAGTTATTGAGTAATTTTTTCAATAGATTGTGGTTATTGTCAGCCTTGTTAGCTGCTGTGATTTCAAATGCCATCACCTCTCCTAATTGATTGATAACTAAATGAAGTTTAAAACCAAAAAACCAGCCCATTGAGCCTTTTCCTCGTTTTGCAAGGTCTTTAAACACTTTATGCGAGTGAATACGACGATTATCAGAAACTACTATTTTCTTAGAATCTACAAAATAAGTTCCTGTTTTTTGACTTTTAGCACAGAGTAATTTAGCTAACACATACATGGGAAGGCTCACTCTTTCTATGAGTTCTAAAAAACGATTGTAGGAGCAAAGTTTAGGAAAATAAGGTAGTAAATCTGTACTAACAAGACGTTGATAATAGTATTGAAAATTCTTGTAACCAGAGTAGTTATAATAAATCAAAATAGTCATCATTTCACTTGCGCTTAATTCAGGAATACGAGTTGGAGAATGAGAAGAAGATTGACTTTTGCTACCTACCCAATGGCTAGAAACATAGGATTGAGCTTGTAAACAGAACTCATCTACTAAATAAAAAATACCGATTAGTTGGTCTTCATCAAATTTTATATTTTTGTCATTCATAAGGCGAAAAAGAGTTAAAGTTGATTAATGCTATTCAAAAATAACCTTTTTGAGCCTTTTTTGATAAAAAACTCTTAAAAAAACAGTATAAAACGCTAAATATAAAGTAGTTAAATACCGAGTTCACGTTATACTAATAAATTCAATTATTTTTTAAGTCAGTATAGCCAACTATTCAGATTTGTAGTACTTTTGTTACAACTATTTATTTTAACGTAAACATTCATTATTTAAACTTAAATTTTCAAATGAAAAATTTATCAATTATTTTTATTCTGCTTTCTTTCTGTGTTTTGTTTTTTAGTGCTTGTAAAAAGGAAGATGAGCTATCTACTAGAGAAAAACTTATAGGTGTCTGGACACATCAATCAATACAAACGACTGTTTATGATGAAGGAGATGAAATTATAGAGGACTACACAAGAGATTATGTTGGAACTACAGAATATAAATCTGATGATAGATTTGTATCAGATAACGATGGTTTTGTAATAAGTGGAAGTTGGGAACTAATTGATGATACATCATTACTTACAGAACATAAATTATATAGGGGACCAGGAATTGATTCACTGACTAGAACAACAAACATAACAATAATAGAACTTACAGAAAATCGTTTTGTGTCTTCCTATGAAATTGATGATATTAGCAATGAAACAGGAAGTGTAAAGATAAATACTACATCTACTCTAGTTAAATAATCAGTATCTTTAAATTTTAAAATCTCAAAAAACTAGAGTTTCAAAAATGAAGCTCTAGTTTTTTTGATTCTATGTCATCCCAAACATCGTCCAATGCCCAGATTGAATATTAAAATATTCTCTTTGTACCCAAGCTGTATTTCCTTGTATAATAAGACCTTCTGCATTATAGTTAAATCCATCAGGAATTGTTTCAGATGGATTGTTATAATTAGGCATTATACTTATTCTCCAAATAAAATGATCACCAGCTTCAGCAGAAATAACCTCATCTATTACTGGAAGCAGTATCTCATCTCCGACTAACATTCCATCTTCCATTAAAAATTTATGGAAAGTGCTAAAGGCTATATCCGTTTCATTTTTTATAAGCTCAATTCTTATAAATCCATTTACACCAGCATTAAACCACCAATTTTTAGATGGAGGATTTCCATAACTAAAAGGAAAATCATTGGTATCTATGTTTGCATATATCAAATCTTGAATAGCTACAAGTTTCAGTGTATCCAATAAAAAGCGATAATTTTTAGTCTGTGGGGCTATCCATTCTCTATTGTTTATCCAATAGGTTGCATCTGGAAGAGAAATAACTGTATTAAACTCTAATACATTGTGGTCTCTTTGTGTTGGATTGGCAGCATTCCAAACTTCTGCGTTTGGTAAATATTGCGCTTCCAGAATTCGGACTTCCATCGTTCCAGGACCCGAGCAGTCCACGACAATTGCTTGCGCTAAATCTCTCCAAACAGCAGGATCATCAGCTTCTCCAAACCATTTCCATTCTATATACACGCCATCAAACTGCATAACAGGACGATAATACTCTCTCCAATCAATCATTGTTTGATTCAACGTATCAAAATTACTTTGTAGTGTATTAAAATTCTGTTGTAGTGCATCAAAGTTTTGCTGAAGAATATTTTGCTGCTCTTGCAAATTATTATTTCCAAGCTCTGGTAGTTGTGGACGTGTATAAACCACATCAGTTGCATCCAAAGTAGAAGCACCAGCAGGAAGATACAGATCTCCAATAACTACTTGAAAGTTTGGATTTGTAAGTGTTGGAATGGTTGGGTTTACATTTGGCGTTCCTTCAATAATAAAGTATTCAGCTTCAATTCCTCCTGCAATCTCTTCATATTTATGCTCACAAACTACTAAGTCAATTCTTGGGTTGGCTGTTGTATTTGCACTCACTTGTAAAGTAACAGGTTCATCTTCAGTTATTAAAACACCTTGCTTTGAACGAACTATACCTATTTTAGAAGAAATCGTTCCGTCTTTTTTTGGATAAAAATAGCCTGTGTTTTCGTGATTTAGTTCTAAGAATAAATTAGAACTAGGGTTAAATTCAAAACCACGATACAGCCCTGGAGGAATAAGTCCTATCAAGAATTCATTAAACTGAAAACTTATATCATCACTTAAAAATTCTATATGTCTATTTTGTGCCATTTTATTCTATAAATTTTATACTGTCAATTTTTTAATCTTCTATATAAACAAAATCACTTGTGATAAGTCCGAATTTGCGTTTCATAGATTCCTGTATCATTTGCATACACTGCTTTAGTGTATATTTATCCATCAAATTAAGCCACATCTGCATTTCAGAAATATAGACTTGATTTCCGTTTATATCGTATTTTGGTGTTTGCGTGGTTTGGTACACAGGTATTTTATTCTCATTCGAAATACTTAATGTTTCAGATGATTTAAGTCCTTGTGGATTAATGCTTGTAATTGTATTAAGTGATACTTCCACTTTTATTTCATTTCCAAAAATCCCCATATATACATCAGTAACACAAGCTATTATCTTTAAATCATTTGTGTCTTTTATAAATACAGGAGGAAAAATGTCTTTTAAACTATTCATATTGGTTTATATTTTATGGGATGATTATATCAAGTAGTCCTAGGTTTTCAAGAGCTTCTAAGATTTGTTGAGCGGTAGCATTTTGAGGAAGACTTTGTTTATCAATAGGCTCTTTGCCATAGAAACCTTGTTTACCGTCAGCGTAGCCTTGCTTTACATCCTTACCTCTTAGAACTAAAGGCTCTACACTTACACGGTCTTGAGTGGTTTTGAAATACATTTCAGATTTTAAAGTCGCATATTGGTCATCTGCTACACGTACACCGATGTAATCATTGATTACTGAATTTGTATTTCCATTTGCAGGGTCACGATAAACATGCAAGCTAAACAATGTTTGAATACCTCTTCCGATAGGTATCATAAATCCAGATAAAGGAGATTGTCTAGCTTCTAGCCTAAGTAAAGTTTGGGTACTAGCTAAAGCTGAAGTATAAGTCGCTTGAAAGCCAAAATTATCCCCACAAGTCATATATGTGTACCCATTCTGAATAGAATGATCTGTATTTACATTCCGAGGAAGATTGCCAGAAAGGAACATACTATTACCATAGTAACTCACGCTTCTAGTACCACCAACCATTTGCTGATAATAACCAGATTTACCTCCAGCTCCTTGAGCTAAACCTGTTTCTGTAAAAACTTGACGTTCTCCATAGACCTCTCGGTTTGTACTTACTGTATTTTGCTCTAAAGTCAGATTATATTGCTTCCCAAAAATTCCTCGCTGCTGACCAGAATCAGAAAAGTTGTGAGTTATTTTGACATCTTCTGATTCTGCAATCGTTGTAACCACACCATCTTGTTGGAAGATACTTACATCTCTTGTTTTTTTTCCATCATTTGAGATTGTTTGAAGGTTTTTATTTCCTAGATTTTTAACTTCTACAGCATTTCCAGAAGTACTTGAATTTGATTTTAAAAAGAAGTTTCCATAAATAGAAAATAAGCCTGCAATAAAACTTAGTAAATTTGAACCAAATAACTTACCATTTGCATCTTTAACTTGTACACTACCTTCTACTCCAGTAGGAGTTGCAGAAGGAAGAAATAAGTCAAAATCAGCAATCTCATCAGGGTTATCTCCATTACTTACCACTTCATTGAGTTTGATATAGAGGTTGTCTTCAAATTTAACAACATCATTTTTTGTATAATCTGTATTTTCATCAAACTCTCCTTTCCACGAAAAGCCTAACCCTTGGATATTTATCCATTCTGTTCCATTCCAAATAAATCCTGTTTTTTCACTGGTTAGTTGGTTTATCGTTTTTATCCAAAGTACATTTTTGTGTGTAGGTTCAGTTGGCTCTAGCCAAATACCCACTACTTGCCCTAAGTTAGTTTCTGCCATTATTGTATCAATTTATAATTATCGTTATTCCTTCTATTTTATCACTATCAAACTGTTCTTAAAAATATATCTCCATTTCTTATCTCAAAACGATATGCATCAGCTCCTTGTGCTATCAATTCTCCTACATTATTTATTACAAATTCTACATCATAAAGCGATAGGTTTTCATAATACAAGTTCGTTTCAAAAATTCGAAAACGAATCAAACTAGAAAGTGCATCTTCTCCATTATATGTCAGAGCAGTCAAACGAGCATTTATCGGCTCATTAAATTCTATCACTTCTCCAACAGCTCGCATTATTTCGGCTGTCAATTCTATATTTCCAGTCAAATGTAATTCATAGCCTGAGCAGCTCTGACATCTTCCTCCACTATCCAAACGACGAATAGGGTCATCTAATGTAAGAGGCGAATCCAAAGAAGAAACTACCCAAGATTCTACAATATCAACACTCTCAAAACCGAGCATTCGTAAAGGCACTTCATAACCTAATTTTGTTCCTCTAATTTTATAGAGTTGAAAAGCTATTTTTAAAACTTTTCGTCTTAAATCAATTCCATTTGTTAGTCGCATTGTCATTCCAATAGTGGTTTCAAAAAGCGCAACAAACCTATCGTACATCGTATCAGCGAGCATTGTATTGTCTATCAGCGCATCTAATAACGGCTCAATATTCTCATCAATATCTTCTCCTATAATTTCATTGTATCTTTCAAACTCTCCTTTCCCATTCTCGTCAACAATGCCTTGCTTATCCAAAATGTCATAAGCAGTACCGAACCAAGACCATATATTTTCACTCCAATATCCCATATTTATATCCCCCCTTCCGAATCTATAAGAACATCATTTGCGTAGGCGAGTACGATAGAAGGTTCTTGAATGAGTAAATTTTTTGAATAAGGGTAGGTGTAAAACTCCCAAGTTTTACCAAGGGTATAATCTACATTTGGTAAAATAGTAAACTCTATTTCTGACTGAGAAATAAGCTGCCCTACATTTGCAGTTCCCAAAGAAACTCCATTTTTTGACACTCTAAATGAAGTAGCAGAAACAAAAGTAATTTTCCATTTTATCGTTTCAGAGGAAGCAGGAAGTAAAGATTTACTCCAGACTAACTCCGTCATATTTTCAAGTAAAGGACGAGCGAACGGCTCAATATAAAAGTAAATCGTATCTGAGCTATCCACACCTTCAGTTGTTTCGACGACTTCTACCAAATCATTTATTTTCACTTTCCCTCCAATCGTTTGTTTATCAGCCGAAAGGAAACTTAAAATATTTGCTTTTACAGCAGCAACCACGGCAGCACGAACGAAATTAGAACGTACTTGAATAGAGAATTTTACTTTTGCTTGTAAAACGCCTGCGCTTCGGACAGTAATATTTGTCGTTATCATTCTTCTTGTTTCCAAAAAAGAAGCGACATTGTCAAGCAGCGTTTGTGTAGCCGTTCCACCACCCAAAGGAGAAACGTAAATATCTACATATTTCCCACAATCAAAAAAATGACCTGCATTTCCAACTCCAGCAGCCAAAAGAGGTACATCGCTATAATCACTTGGTGTTACCATGTTATCTTGGGTGCGAATAAAAATAGGAATTTTGCGTTGCAAATCTTCTAGTGCTTCAATATCTGCGCCTCCACTTGCTCTATCAAGGTTAGTAACTTTCAAAACAAACCCACTCGGAACGCTTACCGAGCTAATAAGGTCTGTAATAGAATTTTCAGAGACGTTACCTCTACTTCCTTCAGATACGGCATAGTTGGCAGTAATATCAGCTCCCACTTGTGGAATTTCTCCTTTTATTCCATCGCCAAAAACGATTTCCATTTTACGAGTTTGTCCAACTCCTGCCACAAAATCCCTATTGATTTGAAACGATTTTAAGAAGGAATCTTTTGAGGCCCAACCTAAACCATTTACCAAAACAGAAACCGAATTATCTACAATTTCTTCTATGAGTTCGAAAGTTTGTGAAGCCGTTCCATCAGAAGTACCGACGGAAATATTGGTAAATGAAATTTGTTGAACGGCATCGACAAAACCTTCTGTTTGTCCTGCTAAAATAATTAGATTATCAGACGTGGTATAGATAATTTCGTCAGCCGTTTGGACTTCTGTTCCGATAGGAATAAGCACGTCAGAAGGTAATGCGCTTTCAAAATAAAAACGAAGCTCAACCGAAGCAGGAATCACTCCTTTTACTCGGTAGCCTACCATCTTAGCAAACTTGACAGCGTTTTTATAACGAGTTGCCGTTACTAAAAAACTCTCTCGTGCCTGTTCATCAATATAATACCCAAGCATTTCAGCAATACCTCCCCAAACAAAAAGCAGCATATATAATGGCTCTGTCGGAGAGTGGTCAGTATGTCGTGGAAGTTTGGCTGGTAGCTTAGGCAAGACAGTATTCATAATCTGTTCTTGACTTCGGTCACCATAACTAACAAATTCATTTTCTAAACTCATCTTATTTTTATTCTATCGTATCAAAATTCTTTTTTTATCTAAAAAATATCTCTATGTCTTATAAAATGATTGCTAAAACTATCATCTCCTATTCCTTTATCAAATTGAGAAACTAAATCAGTATTTACCTTTTTCCAAACTTTATTTACCTGTTCAAATCTAGATTGATATATAGCTCTATTTTCTCTCTTTAATTCTAAATCTTTTCTAATTTCCCTCCAACAAAGATCGAACAACAATTGAGGTTCGTATTTAAGTGTACGACGACGAGTATTTAGAGTAGGTTGAAAAAATTCTTGCGATATGTACTTTACACCTAAGTTAAACAAATTACTTTCTAACAAATTATAACTATCAAGTTCTTTTAATTTATCATTAATTAGAACAGATAATAAGTACTTACCTGTAAGACAATAAAAAAAGAATGAAAAATCTTCTATTGTATCAAGATGTATAGATGGTATTTTCATTGCCTTATTTCCTGCTCCAAATTCATTTTCTTGTATTATTACAAATTCATTTTCTTGAAAATTAATATAATAATCGCCAAGATAAAATACTTCATCTTCTTGCATGATTAATTCAAGATTAGCAAATTTTATCAATTCTTGATATAAACTATTGCCTAACATATTTGTAATGGTTTTTATTTTTTAATTCCATCTAATACGAGGGAATTAGACTTCTTCTTTTATTTTATCAATATCTTCTTTTTCTTTCTTCTCAACTAAACCTTTTATTTGGTATTGACGATTTTTAGAAAGTACTTCTATTAAGGCTGCATCAATTTCAACGTATGTAATTTCATTATTTTTCTCTTTGCAAAAAAAGTCTATTGCTTCAAGAATTCGATAATGTAGTGATTGAATATTACATTTTACTTGAATTGACTGTTCTGATATTGCCATAGTTTTTTATATGTTAAGTTCACGATAAAAAGGAAAAACATAACTGCCCTCTTGGTTGCTTCCTACGATTTGATAGCTAATAATGCACTTAATCGCATTCTGTGGAAGCTCTTGTTTTTCAAATGTTACATTTTTTATTTTTATTCTTTTTTCTAAACGCTCAACAGCTTCTACAATAAAATTATACAAAAGCCTTTCTAAAATAGTGTCATTTGGCTCATACCTCAAACGCTCTATCTGCACTCCAAATTCAGGAGCAAAAGGACGTTCCTTGGTCGGCTGCAAAAGAATAATAGCAAGTGATTGATTAATGAGTTCTTGATCAGAGGCATAGATGGAACGCCCTGCCGAATCTACTCGCAAAGGAAATGCTAATCCAATACCTGTAATTTTATCACTCATTTTGAATCTTTATTTTAATAATACTGCTATTTTGCTTGATAACTGTGTAATAGCTGTTTGCGTATCTGCAAAAACATTAGTATTTAAAGGTGTTGTTCCAACTGCAACTTTAAAAGTAGTTAGAACAATCATTAGTTCTTGTAAAATTTGAGCCAAGGATAAAGCTGTATTTTTCACTCCAATTCTACCACTTGTACTTTTCAAATCTATATCTGAAAAAGCGTTTATTGTTATTTTTCCTTTTCCATCTATTTCTATATCACCATTTTCAAAAAGCTCAATACTTGCCTCTTTTGATTGAATAAATATTCTATCGTTTTTCAAAGTTATTCCATCCAAATAACGCTCTTTAAACTCCTCTGGAATTTCTTTATCTGAAAACCAACCCATCTCCCAAATTGGCATTGATGAGTCGCCATTGATAAAAGTTATCCAAACACCACTACCCACAGAAGGAATTGCAAAAATTCCAATATTATTGCCATTAAAAATAGACTTTCCATAAATCCACTTTTCAAACACTTGATCTCCCAAAACAGAAGGGATTTTAACCTTCAAACGACCACGCTTTTCAGGGTCATTATTTTCAATTACAAGCCCTTGGTATAATCCGTAAAACCTACCTGTCCGCTCTAAACCCTGTTCTTGAACTGCGTTTTTGAATTTTCTATCCATTATTTATTTTATTCGTTTTGAGTTTTGGTCAAAAAACAAAACTTCACTTTGTGCTTCATTCGTTTGTGTACTTCCTTGACTATCATTTACAGCCTGGCTTTTCGTACTCGCTTTGTCAGGCTGCACATTTGTAACAGACTTGTTTGTTGCATTTTTCTTCAAATCGCAAGTCGTTTTGTAATACGCCCCTGCTGTAATATCCGTTTTTACACATACAATTTTCCAGTTTCCTTCGTGTTTTTTTGCCACTCCTGCAATCGTCAAGACTTGCCCAGCTTTCAAAATTGGATTCCCTTCAACTACCAATATCGCTGTAACATTTCCTAATGATTTGTCTTCTTGAATTTTGTTTACAAGCCCGTCATTTTCTGCTTTATCGACAGAGCCTTGCACTAACTTTCCATCTTCCGACTTTTCAGCTTCTGCTTTTTTCTTAGGAAATACTTTTGTTTGATTCCCATTTGCATCTACTTTTACTTCGTACTCGCCTAACTTTTCTTTGTCTTTATCATCGCTCTTAGCTTCACTTTTTTGGATAGCATTGGTTTGAGGATTTAAAGAAAAAGAAGTTGTTTTTTGAGAAGAACTATCTTGTTTTGAATACTTTACTTTTGGGTGGAACGAAATAATATCTTTTCTCCATGTATAAGTCTTGATAGATTCTTTTAGTAAATTTCTTTTTTCTAAAATGAGTGTTTCACCAGTTACTCTAAAAACTAAATTTTCTCTTTTCGCTAATTGCGTAAGAAAATCAAAGTCAGATTTCTGTGCTTGTGGCAAGTACGAATACTTTTTTTTCGTTTCAATAATCTCTGCTTTTAGAGAGTATTTATCAGCTATTTCTTGTACCAGCTCTGAAAGTGTTTTTTCGTTATGAATTTTATTAGAAAACTCTTCTTTCATAAATTGCCCTACATCGGTAGCATCAATTTTCAATTTAATGACATCTCCATAAGGCGTGTCGAAATCTGAAATTTTAGCTACTTTTATTTCCGTTTGAAGCCCACCGATATAACCAAAAAAGAAGTTTAACTTTTCGCCAATTGCTATCCAATCCTCATCAATTTCAAAAACATTTTTTAGTGTTACCGAAATACGAAGTAAATCATCTTTTTCTAAAGTATCTTCATAGCTAAAACTATCCACAAAAGGAGTAATGTCCTCTCCTGTGGAAGCTATAAATACTTTGTAAAAAGGAGAACCTACTTTTCCTTCCATTTAATCTAATACTTTTGATAGTTCTTTGAAAAAATCTGTAACTACATCAGCAATTTTTAGAGCAGCAGGATGAGTTACTTCAAGCATTGAGTTATTCAATTCTTCTCGTTTCAAACTGCCGTCGTTATGAATCCAAACGCAAGTGATAGTTTTACCATCTGTTTTTTCGACAGTCATAGCACGTTCTGGATTACTTTTTAGACATACTAAATCGCCTATCTTCATTGAATTAATTATTATTTTATCAATTAAATCTACTAATTTTATAAATTTAGTAAAAATACAGCTATTTTATTGTAAGATTAATAATTTAATTGATTTTTTTTACTAAATTTGAAGTGTAGATAATTTTCAACGTTTAGATGTTTGGTGCGTTTAACGTTGTCTTTTTCATTTTTTGTTTGTAAGTATGAATTTTTTAGGTGTGAAAAAACTCTCATTAATTTGAGAGTTTTTTTTGTGCTTTATTTAACCCAATTTCCATTGCAAAACATCAGGAATAACAATCTCACTTCCGATATATTCAGTAAGCTGCCAAGGCTTTTCGATGTTGTTTGCATCTGCGATAATATGCCAATAGTTCTTAGCCTTCGGAACAAGAGAGTCATAATACCTATTCGCCAAAACTGTCAAATCATCTCCGGCGACTACTAAGTGCATTTGAAACTGTAAATTTTTGGTAGGTTTTCTTTCCTTGACTTCTAAAATTCGTCTGCCATCTTCGAAAATAATTAGACCTCCTCCTGCGTAAAGATTTGATTCGTGTAATCGGATTGGTTTTTCTGTTGCCATTATTCTACTTATTAAAATTGTCGTATGTCTGCAATACTTCTATTATTATCTACTGCCAATGCAAAAGAAATAGTTACCTCTGCACGTCTGCTGACTAATCCATTGTCTTTTCGGAAATCCATAAATTTATACTTTACATCTTTTACGATGTATGCTTTTCTATCAAATATTTTCCCAAAAACGAAAGATACTTTTCGTACAGGTGCATTGAATGAATCATTTGCCATCAACCCTAAAAGCCAGTTTACATCTCTCAAAACATTATCTACACCAGAATCATCAGCAAAAAACTGACAAGAAATAGAAAATGATTCTGAACCTCCTGTAAAGTGGAACAACGAATCATTTCTTCCAGGCACGTTGATTTCTGCATAATTACCAGAACGCTGTCCAGATATTTCAGATGGCATTTCTTGCAACTCCAATCTTTCGAAAGGTTCTGCTAATTCCAAGATGTAGATTGAGCCGTCAAGGGCTGAGAGTTTGTGTTGCATTTTTTCTAAATTAAATTTTGCTTCTTATTTTTATCAAAACCCAAGCGCAACCTAAAAATAAAGCTATATTCAAAATTAAAAATAAAATACCTAGAATGTAATTTTGTTCTTGGAAACAAGAAAGCATTGTATTAGCCAACATTTCCATAACCACAACATTTAAAACTAAAAGTGAGTAGCCTATTATTTTGAAAAATGTTTTGCTCATTTCTTATTATGTTTATCGGTATTGCATTGCTTTCTATGTTTCCTATATAAGAGATAAACCAAAGTAGCTATCATCATAAAAATCATAGCAGATTGATAAATATTGAGAGGTTGTATTAAAGGAATTTTCACAAGCTCCAAAACAACAATAATAGCCAAGTGAATATTTGAAGTAGATTCATGTATTAATTCTACCTTTTTTATTCTATAATAAATCAAGTTGAAAAAGTACAATACCGATAAACTTGTGGTAGTCCAAGTGATTGCGTTTATGCTAAATTCTATCATTTCTTCTCTAATTTTTTAAGCGTTTCCTCAATTCCTCCCACTTCAATGATTTTTAGAATTACATTTTTGAAATTCTCCCACCCTCCAAGATCTTGAATAAAAGTAATCAAACCGACAATTTTATTAGCAATTTCTAAAATACGCTTTACTTTTTTTCCTGCTAAGAATTTTAGCCATTTTACAGTTTTGCTTTCTAAGATTTCTTGTAAATCCTCATACCATAAATAGGCTTCATTTTCTTTTATTATTTCTACTTTTTCTAAGCTATCAACTAATCTCTCTTTTTCAATTTTTGCAAGTGCCATATTTCTTTAATTATATCGTTATCAATGACTTGTTTTGTCAAATTTACAAAATAATTAGCTTTTTATTGAAAATTTCATAAATAAACCAATCAATATTTTTATATTTGATTTTAGTTAATGATAGATAGTTTTAATATAAATCCCAAATTTACCTCGTATGAAAAGTTATAAATTTTTGCTCTTTGCTTTTGTGTTGCTCCTCTTTACAACACCTGTATTTGCCACTTTTGATTTTGATGATGATTTGCCTGATAAGGAAAATTCTACAAAAGTCATTTTAGTAGTTGATCAAGAGAGAATTCAAAATGAAGATTTTGCAAGTCCTTCGGATTATCTTTCTCCTATTTCCTATTCCTATTTTGAGAGGAATGAACCAAAGATTTACAATGATGCTATTGATTTGCATCATCAGTATCATTTAACAAATCATACAAAATCAATTACCGTAAAGGATATGTCAAGAATTAAAAATCCCTTTCGGTTTTTATTTAAATCAAATCGGATATTCATCGCTTCGAACTTGCAATCTGATAGCAGGAACAGAGCATAGTAATTTTGCTAAACTTCTTCTATGGCTAGATGGACTCTAAATCCAGTAAGTTTTCGAAGTGATAATAAGAAATATGGCTAAATAGCCTCTAAAACAAAAACGCATCTAACTTCTACAGCTAGATGCGTTTTTTTTTTGCAGGACTATTTATTTTAAAGTCATCTATTTAGTATAAAAACAATTCACTATCTAAATCACTTATTTTAACCAAAAATATTAATTGAAAAACTATTTTAATTTTGTTAACAAAAATCAATTCTTAGACCATTTTTCTATAGAAAAAAATGAAGCTCCTTACATAGTATAATTAGTTAATAAAATATAAATACTGGTTAAACAAAGAATTTGTTTTTCTAAACTACCAAATGCTAATCATACAGAAGTCTATTTTATTTATAATGGTATTGTTTTAGATGTGTAAATACTTAAGCTCAATACAATTAAAAAAAATGGCACCTTTTTATAAAATACAAATTGTGTTATATGACTCTATGCTGTCTAATTTATCATCTGATTATTTTTTAAATTTATGCACTTTATAAAAAAACTCCTCAATTTAGGGTTACAATACGCCAATACTTCTCAGCAAAAAAGAACTGTTAAGATTGTAAATATCATTAGTTTATTGATGCTTTGTGTTTGCATTCTTTATATTGTTTTGTTAACAACTTCTATTCTTTCTATCGAAACAAGCAAAGCCTTTTTTATCCTAGGATTTGTAGTTCTACAAGCACTAACTTCTCTCTTTGCTAATTATTATGGAAAGTTACTTTTTGCTAAGCTATTTTTCTTTTTGGTTATAAATAGTATTATTTTCTATAGGGTAAATTCATCAGACGTAGCTGCATTCAACGCTTTAAGTTTTGTAATGGGAATACCTATTGCAGGACTTTTCTTCACTAATAAAGAAAAAATATGGAAAACAATATTTTTTATTTTACCTTTTATACTCTATATCATTTCAGAAAGTTCAGACTATAGTATTTTTGAAACAATTAATGTTAATTCAGAAGAGCTTAAAATTGGAAGAATAGTTTATATTTTATTCAATATGGTTATTTTATGGGCAATTATTCATTCTTTTACAGCTGATATGGAAAAAAATGAAACTCAACTGCACCATACTATAGAAGAACTCAAGATAACTAGAGCAAGTTTAGAGGTGCAAGAAGAACTTGTTGAATCTCAAAAAGAAATAAAGACTAAAAATGAAGAGTTACAAGCAACAGAAGAAGAGCTTCGCCAAAATTTAGAAGAACTTAATGCTACACAGGAACAACTCCAAGAAGTTTTTCTAATAAATCAATATCAATTAGAAGCAATTAATACTAACTTTGGGTATGTAGAATTCAAATTAGATCGAACAATTACTAATGTAAATAGTAGATTTGCTGCTTGGACAGAATTTAAACCAACAGAGTTAATTGGACTTTCTCACAAGCAACTTCTTCATCAAGATGAAAATACTGAATATTATTTTGAAAATTTATGGAAAGATTTAGAAACAGGAAAAACTGTAAGTGGTATTTTTAAAAGAAAAACCAAATCCAATAAAAATTTATGGGTTTTTGGAGCATATTGTCCAGTAAAGAATCAAAAAGGAGAAATCATCCGTATAATCAAAATAGTTAGTAATTACAATACACAAAAAGAAACCGAATTAGAAATTCAGAGCCAAAAAGAAGAACTTTTGGCAACAGAAGAAGAACTCCGTCAAAATTTAGAAGAACTCAATGCTACACAAGAACACTTATTAGATGCAAAACAAGAACAAGATAAATTTGTCGATTTAGTAGAACAGGCTGATGCTGCAATTGCTATTGCAACTTTGGATGGAAAGGTAGTTTATCTTAATAAAAAAGGACAAGATATTTCGGGGTTTGGAAAGCAAGAATATCAAAAAACTATCACCACAGATTATTATCCAGAATATGAAAAGCCTAAATCAAAACAAGAGGTATTACCTGCCATCGAAACACAAGGATATTGGAGAGGTGAAAGAGATCTAATAAATCATAAAACAGGACAGATTTACCATACAGATGCAAATGCTTTTTTACTCAAAGATAAATCTACTGAAGAAGTCATTGGTTTGGCTACTGTTCAGATTGATATCACATCTCAAAAAAATCTACAAAAGGAGCTTAAAAATAAACAAAACGTATTAGATGAGGCAGAGAAAATAGCCAAACTAGGAAGTTTTGAAATAGATTTAGCTACACAAAATGTAATACACTCTAAAAATTTATTAGCACTCTACCAATTAGACAAGTTAGAATCAATGGCTGAGCTTATTCCACTAATGCATTCTCAAGATCAAAATCTTATCATTGAAACACTCACGAGTGCTGCTCAAGGTCAATTAGATGAATTTGATGTAGCTTATCGTTTAAAAACTAAAAATTTTACAGAGTATCGCTATTATAGAGCTATTGGAAAAGTTCTCAAAAAGGATGATATTCCTAGCACTGTGATTGGATCAGTGCAAGATATACACGAACAAAAACTTAGAGAGATTGAAATTTCTGAAGCCTATAAAAAAGTTCAAGTCTCTGAAGAAGAATTACGTCAAAACTTAGAAGAACTTCAAACTACTCAAGAACTTTTAGAGGAACAAAAAAATGAAATAGAAACAGCTTATCAGGAACTTCAGTCTACTCAAAAGCAACTTATTCAATCTGAAAAAATGGCAAGTTTAGGGCAATTAGTAGCTAATATTGCTCACGAGATCAATACACCTTTAGGAGCTATTCGCTCTTCTACCGAAAATATATCTGATAATCTAGAAAATAACCTATTACAATTAGCTTTAATTTCAAAAGACTGTACACAAGAAGAACTAGAGAGTTTTATGTTTTTTTTAAGAAAATCTATTTCCAAACCTGATACACTTACCACTAGAGAAAAAAGAAAGATACGTCGTGTCTTACTAGAAAAACTAGAACAGAATGAAATAGCAGATGCAGAAACATATTCAGAAATACTAGTGGATATGAATATGCAAACGGAGGAGGAATTATTTAGTTTATTAGTTAATAATAAAAATGGTGAAAGACTTATCAATATAGCTTATCAGTTATCAAATATTATAAAAAGTAATCAAACCATTCAAATGGCAACTGATAGAGTTTCTAAAATCGTATTAGCTCTTAAAACGTTTGCACGTCAAGACCAAACAGAAGAGAAATCTGCTGTAAATATTAATGAGAGTCTTAACACAACCCTAACGCTCTATCATAATAAAATTAAACATGGTATTGATGTGAGTCGTGATTTTACAGAAATTCCAATATTTATGGGTTATCCAGATGAATTAATACAAGTTTGGACAAATATTCTTCATAATGCTATCCAAGCTATGAATGGAAAAGGTAGACTAGAAATTAAGACTAAAGTAAAGGATCAAAAAGCTATAATCTCTATCCAAGACACAGGTGGAGGTATTCCTAAAGAAATAAAAGATAAAGTTTTTGATCCTTTTTTTACCACCAAACAGGCAGGAGAAGGAAGTGGTTTAGGGTTAGATATTACAAAAAAAATAATTGAAAAACACGATGGGGAAATTTGGTTTGAAATTGAAGAAGGAGTTGGAACTATTTTTTTTATAGGAATACCTATTAATTAATACCTAATGTTAGCAATAGATAAAAATTTTGAGTAATCCATACTGAGTTTGCTTCATAAAATCCTTCCCAAGTGGACAGTTTGGAAGCTCATATTCTCTTGCAGCTTCATCGTATTTTTTACTCATTTCTTCAGTTCTGATAAGTAAAAAATGCGCTTTATTTGGATTAGAGATAATGACATCAAAAACTTCTTCTTTTGTCATTGTTGTGTGGTCAAGTTGGTGTAGCATAGTTTTTAGTTTGGTAGGGTTAAATATTCAGGATAAAAAATGGTTAGTATTTCTGATAATCCATATCGCAAGCGATTTTCATAGTCTATTCCTTTCGGGTTTTTTGGCATATCATACCTATTAATAAAGAGATTAAATGCAAGTCTTATCTCATCAGTATTGACAAATAAATATTGAATTCTGTATGGATTTTCTTCTAACATTTTGAGAATATCTGCTTTATTCATTTTTAAAGCTTCTGATTCCTTAGTCATATTATTCGCTATTTATTAGTTCGTGTTTAATTTACACTACTGTACACGATAACGTGCCTTAATGGTTATCAATTTGAGCAAGAAAAAGCCGTCTAAACCTATCTTTTTTGAGAAAGTTTAGACGGCTTTTAGACCACTTTTAGCCGAGATTTAGACCAAAAACTAGCTTCTTGCATCGTCTAGCTCATTCATTTCACGTATTACAGCAGCTACATCACGGTCTCCAATCTGAACATTAAATTTAGGTTGGAGATTAACTTGTGTATTTTGTCCTCCTGCATTAGCCATTCCTGCTTGCCCTAATTGCTTAATTCCTTCTGATGTTTCCCTAGTTTGTTGCGCTTTCGTTACAGAAGCATTATTAATATTACCTACCTTTTTAGAAAAAGAAGAACTCGCTTGTGATGGCGCAACTTCAGTATCTGAAACACCACTTCCTGCTAATCCTGTTTGTGCAACAGCAGCTTGTTTTGCTTGTCCCTCTGCCGTATCTCCACCGATTCCAAAATAAGCAGCAACAGCTTCACCCCCTGGTAAAGCCTTCAAGGAATTAACTAGAAAACTTGTTATAGATGACCAACCTGCTTTTATTCCTTCTAGTAGATTTGTAGTTATGGCATTGCCTATTTTTAAGAAAAGTTGAGGAAGGGAAATGAAACCTCCTTTAAACTGTTCGATATATCCATTTATTTGAGAGAAAGTATTTGTAACAAAATTGTAGAATATCATAAATCCTTCTAAGGCAAGAGTTACATAGTTGGCTGTAATTTCTAAAGCAACGGCAATTCCACGAATACCCAAAGTAAGAGCGTCAAAAGCATATCCTCCAAGCTGTGAAAATATACTCACATCTCCTCCCAACTTATCAATCGTAAAACCTGCTTTTGCTAATAAATCTATAATTGGACTGAATGCCGTTCCTATTCTACCAAAGGCTTCTCCAACTGAGCCAAATACATTTTTTAGGTTTTCAAAACGCTCGGCAGCTCCTCCAAAGAATGCTTTTATACGAACAATCCAAGTTCCAATATTTAATGCAAATTCTCCTAATCCGATTGAATTTAGAGCTTCATACAATTTTCCACTAAGCGTAAATCCTTCGCTCGTTGCAGATTTCCAAATGGCTATAACTGCGTGAATAGCTCCTCCCACTTTTTGCATAAATCCTAAGAAGCCAGTTGCAGGAGCTGCATTACCTTCTAAAACATTTGTAAAACTTTGATAGGCTTTTACTAATCCATAAATAACGCCAGCAACGGCAACTCCAACTGCAATAAAAGGAAGTAAAGGAACTAATGTAGATGCAAAAGCTCCTTTCAACATTACCAAAACAGGCTGAATTGCCATCATAGCAAATTTTACAGTATGAAAAGCAGATACAAAACCACCCAAGGCAACAAGACCAGCTCCCAAAGCTCCTGTTAATCCAATAATAAATGTTCCAAATCTTGAATCGGCAATACTTGTCATATAAGAAGCCAAACTTGAAAAGGCTTGAACGATAGGTCGTACAAAAGGCTCAATTTTATCTCCAATAGAAATCAACATTCCACTTACAGCCGATTGTAATTTTGTAAAATCTCCAGCAAGATTATCCAACATTTTTTCTGCCATATTCTTAGCGTAATCTTCACTTACGTTGGTAACATCACTAGCATATTTAACGAAGTCTTTTTTCATAGCTTCGCCTACCGTTTTATTAGAGTTATCTAAAAAGGCATTAACTGTTTTCTTTCCTATTTTACCAAATAAATCCTCTAAAACTGCCATTGCTTGTGTATTACCCATTCCCTTTAATCCCTGTTGAAGTTTTGGAATAATTTCACTTAGCGTTTTTAGATTTCCATTTTTATCCACAACATCTGACATATCTAAACCAAGCTTGGCAAAAGCATCAGACATTTTTCCTTTTTTGATATTCCCCAAATGTGATAAAAAGTTTTCCATTGAAGTACCAGCAACTGAACCCTTCAAACCAATATCGCCAAGCATACCAGATAGAGCTAACATTTCTCCACTTGCAATACCCAAACCACTCGCAGTAGCTGTTACATATTTTAATCCTTCCCCAAGTTGCACTACACTTGTGTTGGCACTTGTAGCAACAAAAGCCATTTGAGATGCTAAATAATTGGTCTGTTCTGCTGACATTCCCATTGCTGTCAGTGTATCTGAAACAATATCAGCCGTTGTGGCAAGGTCTGTTCCACTCGCAGCAGCTAAATCCAAAAGCCCTGGCATTGCTCCTATAATTTGATTGGTTTTAAAACCTGCCATTGCCAAAAACTCTTGTGCTTGACCGACCTGAACAGCAGTATAAGCTCTCGTCGCTCCTAATTCTTTTGCGTTTGCTTTTAGCTGTTCAATAGCTTGTGCGTGAGCTGCTCCTTGTAATCCTGTTTTTGCTCCAACGGCAGAGATTTGTTTGTTTAAAGCCATTGATTCTTTTACAGCCAAACCAAGAGGAGCAAGAAGCGCAGCCCCTGCACCCATCATTTTAAAACCTGTACCAATACCTTTGAGTGAAGATTCCATTTTTGCAGCCGTTTCAGAAGATACATAGTCTAATTGCTTAAACTTTTGTGTCATTTTACTGGCTGTGTTGGAAACCTCGTCTTTGAGCGTGAAGACTAAACCTATTCCTAAAACACTTGCTGCATTCATTATTGTATCATTTTATCGTATCAAAATTATTCCTATCAAAATCACATAACTGTCACATAAAAAAATCCTCATCTGAGCCTACAAACGAATATTTTATTAAATTTATCGCTGTAAAATCACGTAAAAAAATGGCTATGCGATGCTACAAACGAACATTTTATTAAATTTATCGTCGTACAATCACATAGCCATCACATTAACTTTTTGAATCTGCTAACTCTTTCGCTTTTTGATTATTGAGCCAAACCAAAATACGTGTCATTCGCTTGAATTCTAGACTATAAAATTCTGTAAAAGTAATACCAAGACCTGCATAGTGTATAGTACACCACATCTCATCCAATTCTTCTACAGAGCAGGGAACAAAAAAACCAAAGAATTTACAATATCGACAGTCTGTTTTGGTAGAAAAGCAAGTTCTTCAATCGGATGCGAAAACTCATGTGATGTGTTTATTTTCCCTTCTTTGAGATTGACTTGTTTTTGAATGAAAGACAAATCTCTTGCGATGAGTTTTTTCAAATCACATCTGAATTCTCTATCCACTTCTTTACCATCAGCATTGGTATCTTTTGTGATGATGACAGGTTTTCTCCATTCCAAAAGCGTATTCAAATGCACATCTTGAAGGTTTATTGTCCCTCCCAATTTATCCAAATCTCCTTGTGTAAGGATTCTCAAACGAACTCTTTGTTTAGAAACTGGCAGCTCAACATCATACTTATATTCTAACTCATCGTAAGATTTTACTTGCTTTTCAGGAGCTTGTTTCTCAAAGAAGTTTTCTGTAAGCTCAATAGAATGTTCGTGTTTGAAGGTATTCTTTTGCTGATTTTCCCATTCCAAGGTAAAGGCAATTTCTGGGTCATAGCAGTCTAAACGAAGTTGTATCATCAAATCAGTTACATCATTGATAGGCATCTTTTCAATATCTGCAAGTTTGATATTTGTATTTTCGCCTATTCGTTTTACAAGAGCAAGTAACATTTTTGTTTTGTTGTTCTTTGTGCCTTGCTTAGAGAAAATTTCCAAATGATTTCCTGTAATAAATTCGCTTTCTACTTCTACACCAGATTGCAGCTTATATACTTTTGTGTTCATTGTTTTTACAAATTATAATTTCTATTCTATCAATTATTTTAAATGAGTAATGAGAATGATTTCAATATTTATGAATTATATCGACAATACTTCCAAACGACTAACTGACCATTCTATCGTTTCATAGAATAATTCAGAAGAAGTACGGCTCAAATTATCAGGCGAAATTTTGACTGGAAAAATCTCTCCCAAATCATACGTTTTGACTGGCGTTTTTCCATCTGCTCCGAGCTGAACAAGTACAGCAAAACGAGCATACGCTTGACGTGGTGATTTCAACACTTCTTCATACCATTGGTCTATGTAATTATCAGGCAAGCCAATAGGAACAAGTTTTTTGGTAGTCATTCTACCGATTTTCTTTTTTGTTGGTATGTCTTTTTCGTACTCGTTTACTGCACCCTGGATTTTTACAGCTTCTATTTCACGTTCTGGCAGTTGGCATTCTTGAATCAAAAGTTCATCTACACCTGTGATTTCTAAACGCCACTTGGCTTGGGTTAAAAAATTTCCTTGCATGCTATTTTTAGTTTATAGTTATCGTATTTTTATTCTATCAAAAATTAAAACTTTCAAAGGTCTATTCTTATACAAGAACAGCAGAGGCAGCACTTGCGCCTTGTGTATTGACCGTTTCGATTCCAATTTGCTCCAAAGAACCGATTGGCGTTACATAAAATTCAATTTTGTATTCTCCTAACTGAACTTTTACTTTATCATTCAATACCAAATCATCAAGCGTATTTGCTTCTTGGTCGCCTACCCAAACATAGTCTTCTGTGATGGCTCTACGTGCAATCAAATCATTGATTGTTTCCAAAGCCTCTCTATACATTTCTCTAAATGTTGGAATATCGGAAGGTTTACTGATATATTTATTGCCTAGTTTTTCTGTCCAACGAAGATTGTAAATTGTCAAATCGCCAATATTTCTTTTACTAGCGAGTTGAGAATTATCTCTCCATAGAGAATTATTTCCATTCAATTTCACACCCAGTCCAGAAATACGAGAAACAAAATTAATCCCTGCATCATAGAGTTGGTCCAGTTCGGAATTAGTAAACTTACGAGCATTCAATACATCGCCATCTAGTTTCCCATATTCAGCAGCCGAAGCACTCAGCCATTGCCCAATAGCATCTTTTTTGGTAATGGCTTCCATAATGTCAGCCATTGGATGCAAATCTATAATTTGAGTTGAGTCTTGAATACTCCTAACTTCAATCTGACCAATCCAATATTCTGCAAACATAGAGTTTATCGGCTGATGTGAAAAAGAACCTGTTCCTTCTCGTTGAGCAATGGCATCAGCAACTGAAACATTTAAAGGCAAAGGAAAGTGAGTAGAGAGTTTGTTGGTTTCTGCCAAGGCAACAAAAGCAGCATCTACTTCAAAATTAGCATAGAAAAGATTGACTATATGGAAAATATCTCCAAAGTCAAAATCTTCAAAAGCTGCATTGAGAGCTGCAATAATATCAGCAGGAAGTAATGCACTAGCATCTTTTGCACCTAATGCAAGTGTTCCTGTAAGTGCATTTGTGAGGGTAAGTGTGTCTGAAATAGACAAAGAAACATTGATTAGTTTCTTATTGATAGCAATAACCTCTGTAGCCGTAAACGAAACAGGAACATCACGAACAACTTCTTCAAACTCAGTTCCTTTTTGGATAGTCAAATCAACTACATCAGCTTTTCGGCTTCTTGGAGATGAAGTTTTAACTACGATTCCATTATACCCTGCACCAACTTCTTTTGCAGTAACAATTAAACTTTCTGCGCCAACGACAATTTCTACACTTGCTTTTGTTCCGACGGTTGAGCCAGAAGTAAACTTATGCAATGGATTGACAATAAGAATTGCTCCTTTTCGCAAGGCACGAACAGCTTCTTCGGCTGTTGGATGTGTAACTTTTCCAAAGTTTTCTATAAACTCTCTTTCGGTTCTGACTTCTTTGGGTTTATTTGCAACTCCTCTCTCAGTTACGACTTGCACGGCAAATTTTGCAACTCCCAAATTAAAGGCTGTTTGCGTATCTTCTCTAAAAGAAACGGTGGTTTGTGGTCTCATTTTATTGTATCAGTTAAAATTATCAAATCAATTTTTTTATTCGTTGTCTTGAGTGTTTTTTACGTCTGTTGTTACTTCTGTCAAAATTCCTATCTCATCACTTATCAATTTATCAGCTACAATGAAAACATTTGAAACTCTGTACCTAAATATTCTTTCAAAATAATCTCCGTCTGAGTTGTCTTTGTAATCACTTTGGATATAATCAAAATAATTTTCTGTCTTTGAAAAATCGTTTTTTATTCCATTTTTGCAGCCAAATGCATCAAAAACGGACATAATTAGGTTATTCAAAAACCTATCATCTTCTGTATTATCAGTAACATATCCTATTTGATACGTTACATTATACGTTCCTGCTGGACGTTTGTACTTATTGTACGCTGTCTGCGATTCATTTTTTTCATACCGAACTGTTCCCCAAGCTCCTATATCAGCAGTAGCTATATCAATTCTATCAATGACAATTTTATTTACTTCGACAGCTCCTCTCGCCTTCACATCTCCTACACCAAAAATTTCTACAACTTTTGAGTTTGGAGTATCAATCATTGCTTTTAATTGTAGCAAATAATCAGCTTTTGAAAGAATAGAAATATCAGGTATTAGATTGTTTCTAACTAATTCCCTTCGCAAATAATCGTAAAAGGCTCGGTCTATTTCTTGGAGTTCGAATTGCATAAGTTGTTTTCTATTTTACATTCCTCTCAACAAAGCCTTTCTCATCGTGTTGGGTATCTCTGGAGAAGTAAGAATATAAGTTTCCATTTGATTTTTTACCACCATCCAAACAGGGCGAGCAGGAATATTATTTTTGGTAGAACCGTATTCATGAATAGCTGCTATTTTAGCTACACTTTCGCTATTATCATATTTTGCAGACTTTGGCACTCCTGCATATCCAACCAAAGAAGTAGTATTTGAAGTAATGGAATTGATATAAGTAGAACTTGCAATCAGTATTTTTTCAGACTTATTTTTAAACCTCTTATCTCGCTTTCCATCTTTTCTAATTCTTCCCCAAGAGCCTCCCAACTTTCTTTTCAAATAAGCAGGATTGAGTCGTTTCCATTCTGAGGGTTGCGACTTAATCCTATCTACAGCCATTTGTTCAGCTTTCAAAGCGACTTTAGCTATTACAGTACGCTCAGCTTTCGTTACATTTTCAACAAAGTTGCTGAATAGTTTATTTGCTTTCCCAAAATCTCCAGTTCGTTTGACAGGCATAGTTTTTTATCGTTTAGGTCTAATATTATCACGATAACCAACTGTTATGTACGTTTTTAGTGTCGCTAAGTCAGTCACTTGTATGACCGATGTAACTTCATATCGCTCTCCACGCAACGTCATATAATCGGCATTTGCTTTCAGTAAAAGTTCTCTATTTGCATCTAGTAAGCCATTTGCTTCTAATTGTGCAAAATTGATAAGAACATAATGTTCCGACATATCAGTCCTTCCCACTTGAGAAAATTTGACTGCTGCATCTTGTTTTGAGTCACTATCTACAATCAATCCTTTGAGAGGAATATCTCTAAATTCTTGCTCGTCATTGCTTTCCATAAAGCGATCGTAAATCTGACCTGCTAGATGATAAACAATATCATTTTTCAAAAAAGTATCTGGAATATCTTCTTGAAAAGCTTTATTGATTTGATTCAAATCGTTTGCATTGAGTAAATTAGCCATATTCTATTTTTTTTAAGTCCAATAATGAACAATCGGTAATGGATATTCAGAAATAGAACAATCATCACAAATGACAAGAGAAATATCCAACAGCGCAGCCGTATCACAGATTTCCTTTTTTAATGAAGCAAGTAATGTTTTTGTGTCCAACTGGATAGTTGAGCCATCACTTGCTTTATTAATATGAAATTCAGCTTCTACTACATCGGCTTTTGCCTTTTTTAAAGTCTTTGCAGATGCTTCTTCAGAAGTTTCTGTGTCCCCTGCGAGTGTTATGATTGCCTTTCTAAAAAGAGCTAAATATGCCGAATAAACACCAATCAAAATTATTTCTTGTTGGTTATAATTCAATTCAATTTCTACATCAGCATCTTCCTTTTTTAAAGGGCTTTGCAATGTCCATTGAACTTCCATTATAATTTTATCCAAACGAGAATCAATTACCGTATTTGTAATATCTACAAAGGGTAATCTATTCTGAATAATATCTTTGATGGTTAAAGGCATAACTTTTTACTTTTTAGTGGTACTTGTTTTGGTAGCAGGTTTTTTATCTTCTGCTTTTGGTTTCTCAGCAGGCTTTTCTTCTGCAACAGGCTTTTCTGTTTTGTCAGCTTCTTGCCTATCAAATTCATTTTTTGATGACTTTGATAAAGCTCCACTAGCAATTCCATTTTGGATAGTTGCTGTATTTTGGACTTCAAAAATTCCTTTGCCAACTAACATGGTCTGTTTTTTATTGGTTGGGTCCCAAAACTGATTGGCTTGAGGCGCAATCGTAACGAATATAGTTTCCATACTACGTAAATTAATTTTGTGTAATTGTAAAAAAGAAAATAGCACCAACTAGAACGAGTCTAATTGGTGTAAAATTCAGCTAAAAGGGCATCTACATCCATATAAGATGGGAATCCAGCAGCAGCAAAATCTACTGTTCTGTCTAAAATAACTCTTCCATTACGACGAGCAATGGCAAAACCTACATTCATAGAAACCACTCCTGTAACCGTTTGATTGACAATATTTTTATCTTGCTCAATCATAATTCCTGTCTCCTCTAACTTAACCATGGTCTTAGTAGGATCAAGTAAAAGAACTTGGTCATCAGAAGGCATCGTGAAAATCTCACGAGTAAAATCTTGAGGGACACCCAATGGAGGTAAACGGAACTGTTTTGTTTCGCCACTAAATCCTTTGAATTCTGGCAACTCATCAATGTCCATTCCTGCGTCTAGCCCTGTAATCATACGACTAGAAGAGTACGAAAGACGAGCCATCTGAGCAATTACTCGTTTGATGTCTTTTGAGGCAAATGCTCCTACCCCTCCTACTCCAATGATAGGTGCAGATTCGCTATTGTCAGTCATATCTCCACTAATCAAAACTTTCATTGCCATCGCATCAGCTTTCATTGCCATTTGCTCTCCGATGTACGACAAAGCATCAGCTAAATTGATAAGGGTTGTACTTCTCAAAACTTCATACGTCATTTTGATTCCACTCATTAGTTTGGTGGTCTTTGGACGTTTCTGACCTACTTCTACATCTGTAAATTTCGCATCTGCGCCTTCTGCCGTTTCTCCAACAGCACCATTTCCCATAATGATATAAGGGAAGGTAGCACGGTCTTGACCATTGGTACTTTGCGTTCGCATAATCCATTTGAGGTGCATTCCTCCATTTGCATACCCCAAATAAATGGCATCCAAAATAACTTGTGGCAATAGAAAGGCAAACTCTGGATTGTAGTCGCCTCGTTGATTCCCTCCGTACATGGTATGAAAACTTTGCGCTGTTAGCATATCCATCACTTGAGAAGGATTCAAGGTAAAGCTCTCTTTTCCTGTCAGTTTGCGAGCCATTCCTTCTAGCGTATCTGTATGAGGATTTACACCAAAGAGTTGTAAAAATTCAAACGTAGAGTTTGCTCCATAGAACAATTTTAAAGCAGCTTCTGTAGAGAGATTGATTGGAGCATGTTTCTCGTTTTTATCATCTGTCCAACCACTACGAGCTTTGTAAACAAAATCCGCAAACTGAGCAAAACTTTCCCGAGCAGCTTCTGCTGTTTCTTCCACAGCCTTTTGCGAAAGACTTTCCTTGTTTTCTCGCTTTGTAGCGAAGAATTGATGGGTCATTTCACACCCAATTGTTTTTTTCTTATTCTTATCCATATCCAATTAAAATTATCTTGAACGTTTAAAATTATTTTTTTTATTCTGTCAAATAAATGCTGTTTTCTGTGCTACTTATACGGCTGTCGAAACTCTAGGTGTATATAAAATACCCAAACGAGTACTTGTAGCATCGGAATTATCTAAAACGATAGCTGCATAATGGTTTCCAGTTGTTGCTGCTTCATAAATAGGCTTGTCGTTTAGTAAACTTCCTGTTGGTTTTACACCAATTCCATTTGCACCTAAAGAGGTAGTTCCATCTGAGCTTGATCCAAAAGTTTCACAAAGGAAAATTGTGCGAACGCCAACTCTTCCCTCTTTAGGAAGTGAATCTACTACTCCGATAAAATTATCAGAAGTGGCTGCGCTACGAGCCTCTACTAGACCTGCTGTGCTAACTACTACTTCCTGTCCTTTTACTAAGGTGGAATCAATTGCACATTTCAAAGTCATTACGCAACCTTGTTCAGGGTAGGTCGCTTTTTTGGTTGGTTGAATATCTCCTGTCATCTTATTTTAAATTATGGTTTAAGTAAAAATTGTCTAATGCATCATTTGAAGTTACCTTCTCAGTTTCACGCTCATCAGGTAAGTCAGTGTGTTCTGAATTGCGAACGGTAAACTCTTTTCCTCCACACTCTGAACATTTTGGAGTGCCGTAAATTGTCATGGCTTGTCCTCCCCAAGATTCAATCAAAGAATCTAGGCTATCAAAATCAGCTTTCATAATGATAGCTTCAATGGCTGGCGTAACTTCTTTGCCTAATTTAGCATAGACTTCTTTTGTGTAATTTTGCTTCTTTTTAAGAATTTGTTTTGAGAAACTTACTGACTCTTCACTTGCTTTTAGCTTTTTATTAGCCAGTTCAAGTTGTGTTTTGAGTTTTGCTACTTCTCCTTTTTCTTCTTCTAAAGAAATTTGAAGTTGGGTAATAGTAGATTGTTTTTCCTTCAACTCTTGTTTGAAGCTTTCTTGGGTAGCTTCTACCTTTTCTTCCTCTTGAGATTCAGTTTCAGTTTCTTCTTTTTTGGATTTATCAATAACATCTTTCAGTTCCTTTTCGTGGTCATCAAAAGTTTTGCCTAGTCCTTCACCGAAAGTATCATCCAACGATTTATTTGGATTGTCAAAAGTTAGTTTGGCAAACTTAGCCACTCCTTTAGGATACTCTTTTTTGAACTCCGTTTTGAATTGAGATTTATTTTCTGTTTTGGTTTTGAGTTCGTCCATACGAGCTTCATTCAGAATTCTATTCTCTTTGAGGTACTTGAAAATAACAGCATCTTCTTCCATTCCAAGCATCACGGCACAAGGGTCTGCACCATCCCAAACAGCAGATTGCTCAATCACTTCTGTAATTTTGGTTACTTTAAAGTGAGCGTACTCTCCATTGATTACGTTTCCGATGTTATACCAAGACTCCCAATCGTCTTCGAACTCATGAGAATATTCAAACTCAAACTGAACTCCTGCACTTGTCGCACGAATACCAGCAGGGTCAGAAGTGAGTAGCTCAACTTCTTTAGAGAATTCCTCACGGCTTACTCTAAAGAAACCATTGACACCAGCAGGAATAGCTACTCCATTTTGAATAAAGCCCTCATCAAACCAAACTTCTACCACGTTACCGATGATATTTTTAGTAGATAGGCTGTGATCAACTCGTAAAACTTGTCCTTCCCATAATTCGGCAGCTTCTTGCAATACCTTTTTAGGAAAAAAGGAACAATTCCAACCTCCTGCACCGATAATCGAATCAGCAGAAAGTAGTCTAAAAGGAATATAAGCGTACTTTGTATCAAAATTTCTGACTTGTGGAATGCCATTACCGATGATTTGTATCGCATAAGGGCGTGTGGTTTTATTCTTATCCATATCGTTTTATAAAATTAAAATTATCTTATTCTCTATCCGTTATTATTTTTTATTTCCTTCAAATCGCCTTTTACTTCTCCTAAAATCTCAGAGAAATTTTTCATAGAAGCATTCAAATGAGTAATAGAAACATCAAACTTTTGTGCAATATTGATAAAGCGTTCTGAATTTTTTGATAGCTCATTTTGTAGGTTTTCAGTATCTTTTTCAGTTTGTGTTATACGGGCTTCATATTTTATTCTTTGCTCTCTTTCGTTAGTAAGTTTGTCGTTTATATTCTCCTTTTCAACACCAATTTGCTTTTCAACAAGGAGAATATCTTGTGTATTTTTTTCAATGATTTTATCAACTTCTTTTATTCTTTCAGAAGCCTTCATTATCCTATAAATCCAAACACCAATACCAGTATTTGCTAAAAACATAATGGCTATAATTATTGCACCTACTATTTTTAATTCTGCGTCCATTTATATCCTCAATTAAAATTATCATTTTACAAATCTGCTACAATCCGACCACGACAATGTGGGTGCAAGGCTTGCGCTCCAAAACCCATATCTTGTTTTTCACTAGAACTTAAACTTCTAAAACTATCAATATCCACAGTTGTGGCAAAAGGAGCTACATCTCCAATTTCTTCAAAACCTAAATTTATAAAACGCTCTACTTTAGCAAGTTCACGAGTGGTTTCATAAATCTCTCCATCTACTGCTTGGCAATGAGCGCAAGTCAATCTATCTCCAATTTCTACTCTTCTAAATTTATCAACTTCAGCTTGTCTCAAATAATTGATGTTGGCATAATTACGAGCGTTTGTCATTGTCGTATCAATAATTCTACGAATTTGATAGTCTTGTAAATTCATTTCGCCCTGCATCAATTCAGAAAACTCACTCAGCGTTTGACTATTTCCTATCTCGCCATCATTGGCTACATAAAAATCTAAAATTGCTTGTGTAAATCGTTGAATAGAAGCCTCATTTGTGATAAATCTTCCCAAATAAAAACTATCTGAATTGGATAAATACTCAATCAATCGTAAATCTAAAAAGTCAATTATTGGAGGAGGAGGATCAAAGAAACGAGTATTTTTCGTTTCGCCTTCTTCCTCTATTTCCCCAAAAATAGATTTGTCTTTACGGTATTTGTTATACACCTTTTGCGTATATTTTTCAATGTTTTTTTGGGAGTTCTCTATAAAAAGAGTTTCCCAGTTTTGTTCAAGTGTTAGAATAAAAATACTGACTAAATCACTTTCATTCCGAACGCCAAATTCTTTTATCGTTTCAATAGTCAAATCAACGACATTCTTTACTGCTTTTTTATATTTTTTATCAATCGCAGTAGCATAATCATCTGCTGCATCATTCAAATACGAATCTTTAAAATCCGTTTCAAACTTAAAGTTTTCACTCAATCCTACATTTTTGTCTTTATCTGGATTGGTGTTATTATCTGGCGAAACTTCCACTTTTGGAATCGCCTTATTTTCTTCTTTTTTTGTTCCTGTTGCACTTTCATAACCTAATTCTTGCGCTGCAATATCATTGCTAATATACCCAGCATCTTCTTTTGCTCTTGTGTTGGCAATATTTACACTTTCAGTTTGTGCTTCTTTTAAGCTATCGCCAATTAACGGTTTTTCAAAAATTACTTTCAAAAAATCTACTTTTTGAAATCCTTGTAATTTCAAGTGAAGTAAAATAACTTTACTAAGTACTGACGCAACAGCTTTCTGAATGCTCTCAATATTTCCAATCAAAACTTGTAATAATACTCGTGCAAAAGTCTCAGACGTGTTATTATTTTGATTCATAAAAACTCCGTCGGTTTGCAAACCATTATTCAAAAACTTACTTACAATTTCAAAGGCTTTTTCTGCTCCTCCAAAATTTAAGTTACTAGCTTGGTAACGAAAATCGTGAGAATCCGTGAACCCCATAACCATACCTTTTGCATAGCCTTCTTGTACTTGTGGCTTTAATCTTTGTAGATAGTCTGTGCATCTGCTAAAATAAGCCTCATCTGACTCTCCCTGTTTTTTACTAGGTTGTTTGACTAAAACCTCTAAAAAACCCATCATTCCAATTTTTTCAATGATGATAATAAAATTATCCATCATCTTTTTTTGAGTTTTTATACCCTCAATAGCTGCGAGTAAAGCAGGTATAGGATAAGGATTTTCTTCAAACGAGTGAATGGTTTCATAAAAGAAAGTTTTTTTATTAAGTATATTTTCAGACTTTCCTTGTAAAAATCCTGCATTAATTTGTTTTGGTATAAACTCATCTTTCAAAAAGTCATAGTCAAAACGAATATTTGTAATATCCAAAATAACAGCTTTTTTAACTGCATTTGGATAAGGGTCTAGTTCTAAAACTGCCTCAGAAGCAAGCCCACCTGAATAAGTAACCGTTCGAATTGCGTTACGAATAAATGAATCAATATTTGCTTCTGTTTCAAATGTTCGTATGCTTTCCATTATTTTTCTTCTATCTCTTTTCGATAGATTATCAGGCAATTCAATTTGATAAGAAGTATTTGCAAGTGAAGTTGTATTGGTTACAGCTCGGCTTACATTCGAATCAAATACCGATAAACGTCTTAAAATCGTAATCCACTCTAGCGAAAACTCTGGCGAAATTTCTTGTTTTTTATTTCCAAAAAGTGAGTTATTAATAGAAACCGTAGAGCTACGAGAACCTCCTGCAATAGGAGCATAACCTATTTTATGTTCGTTGTTCGGTTCGGCAGCGTTTTTATCCTCGTTACCTGCCTTAGGTTTTCTCCAAAAAAGCAATTTATTTAGGTTCAGTAACATCTACGGTTTTTATCTTTTAAAATTATCAATTCAAATTTTTACGCCTCTTCCTACGCCTCTTTCTTCTTTCTCAAATTCATTCCCTTCTGACCAACACCAACGAGTTTGTCAAGTGCTTCCAGAGCTTCTTCTACAAATTCTTCTACTTCGTCATTTTCGATGTCAAAATCTTTTTTGAAGAAGTCGACGAGTTCTTGACGTTTTGCAGGGTTTTGTAAATGTTTTCGTTGCTCAATCGCTTGTGCAATGCCGACTAACTTGGTGGATTTCATAAGAAGTCCAAATCCTTCTTTGGTTACTTCTTCTTTTTCCGTTTTACCATCTTCTCGGATTCTAGCTAAAGCTTCTCCTGCATCACACGCAAAAGAAACAACGTCTTTCAATTCTTCTATACTTTCGTTTTGCTCTGCCATTTTTGTAATAAATTATGTGATTGATTATAAAATTTTCAATAAACTAACTGTTCTGATGTAAATTTCATAAAAATATCTGAATTATTTTACAAATTTCATAATAAAAATGACTTATTTTTGTAAATTATTAAAAATAATAGCGATTTATTGAAGATTTTGTAAAAAACAGACCTAAATTTTGAAGATATGGTAAAGTGGATACGTGATTTGATAAAAATGATATTTCCTTCTTTGATAAAAAATAAAGAGGTAGAAAATCAAAAACCGATAGAGGAAGAAAAGGAAAATACAGAAAAACCAGTAACAGAAACGCCTGAAAAAGAACCGATTGAAGTTTTGATTGAGACGATTGAAGAAGAGGCAAAACCAAAAGAGAATCCAAATAAAAACAAGGTTGTCATTTTTAGAATTGGACACGGCTTTAATACATCAGGCAAAGAAACTCCTATGCAAGATAATGGAACGATTATAAAAGAGTACCAACTCAATAAATGGATTACAGAAAAAGCGATACCTATGTTAGAGAGTTTGGGTTATGAATGTATAATTGCAAATCCGTATGATTATGAAGACTCAAATGCAAAAAAAGCATTAAATATAGTGGTTGGTCATGTAAATAAAATTACTGAAAAAGCTGTATCAGAAGGCAAAAAAGTAATCTGTCTTGATGTTCATTGTAATGCTCATCAGCCGAACAAAAATAAAATAGAGTTCACAAGTGCAAGTGGTACAGCGTCTTTTTACTGGGAGGTAAAAACAGAAGACGGAAAAGAGGTGGTTAAATATAGCAAAAAAGGGAAAAGACTTGCGATTGCTATACACGAACAAATGATAAAACGAACAGGATTACCAGACCGAGTTTGGAGTTTTAATAGAGGAGAAGCTATTGGTTGGAATTATCAAATGGTTAGAGATACAATCTGCCCAACCGTAACTATTGAGTGTGCATTTATGACAAATCGTGGTGATTTGGCGTATTTAAAAAGTGAGGAAGGGCAAAAAACTATTGCAACAGCTATTGCGATAGGGGTGGATAATTATTTTTGGGAGTAAACATAATAAGAGTTTTCCAAATGGAACTTTCCAAATTCAATTAAGGTTGATAGAGGCAGATAAGATGATAGCTCAATGGGTAGAGCATCTGTCTGATGCACAGAAGGTCATAGGTTCGAACCCTATTCATCTTACATCTGCTCCATTAGTGTAGTGGCAATCACATCTCTCTTTCTAAGAGATAACAGCAGTTCGATTCTGCTATGGAGTACCAAAATGGGAATGTTGTAGATATGGCAATCTGCACCAGACTGTAAATCTGGAGTCTTGCGACTTTCTAGGTTCGACTCCTAGTATTCCCACAGAATAAAAAATACATATTGCCTTGTAGTGTAATGGGTAACACGTCAGATTTTGAGTCTGATTATTCAAGTTCGAATCTTGACGAGGTAGCAAAAATAAAGAGAGTTGGCAGAGAGGCTTATTGCGTTTGTCTTGAAAACAAAATATCGTAACAGATACAAGGGTTCGAATCCCTTACTCTCTTCAAAAAATATAGATAGTTGGTAGAGTGGTTTATTACGATGGGTTGCTAACTCATTTTACGTTCATTCGTAACACAGGTTCGAAATAAGTATTCAGCGAAGCTAATCCTGTACTATCTGCAAAAATAGCGATATGACGGAACTGGCATACGTATTAGTTTTAGAAACTAAGTTTTGAGAGTTCGAATCTCTCTATCGCTACTCAAAATAAATGCTGAATTGACGAAATGGAAGACGTGACAGGTTTAAGCCCTGTTTTGCACTAAAGCAAGTGTGGGTTCGAGTCCCTCAATCAGCACAAACAAGCCTTTCAGATTAATCTGAAAGGCTTGTTTATTCTTGCTTATTAAGTATAACCTCTAACTTTTTGAATTTCATAAAAGTAAAATCAATTAGGTCAGTTATGGGAATGAATATTTTTTTGTCTTTATTCTCGTATTTTTCATACTCTCCTAGTCTATATTCTACCATAATACCTCCATCTACTTGCTCAGATTCGTAGATGTGTATGTCTTCACTAGCTATGTCGCTCTCATTGTATTCTTGGAGATACTCTTGAAGTATCGTTGATGAAAATACACTCATGATAATTATTGGTTTGATGGTTTTTACTTTGCTATTTCACTTTCAATATCGCTTATCACTTGTTGGCAAATTTCCATTTTTGCAACTAGAAGTCCTTTTGCTGTATTCCAGTAGATTTTAGTTATTTCGTCATTGTTTTGATGAGTTTCTCTTTCTCTTGACATTGCAGTTGCATGTTCTGCTTGAAGTTTGTCTAATTTTTCGTTGTAAGTGTTAAGTAGATTTTGCATTTTTATTTGGGCTTAATTAGTTCGTATCTAATTTACACTACTGTACACGATAACGTATTGGAAGGGTTACGATACTCTCGTTATTTGCTTAATTATATATTTGAAAATATCTATCTGAAGCAAACTCTATTTCCTCGCTTGCAGCCTTGAATATTTTACTTTGCCTAAATTCAGATTCATTCCAAAAATATTGGTTTTTCATTATCTGATATTTTTTTGAGTTCTTCATTAGAAAAATAGCTACATCAGTAAGTGTAATTGTTCTTTTATAGTCTTCAAACTCCTCTTTCAATTTATCTTCAAGTTTTTCAGAAGTACATTTGTGTTTTACTAAAATAGCTTCGTATTGTAAGTCCTCGTGTATATAAGTGATGATTGTTGTGGTCATTTTTATAAGAAATAAATAGTTCATTTTTAATTTATACTACTTCAGCAGTAGCTCTTATATCTTTAAGTTTTTTATACAAAATCAAAACTCTCCCCATCTTTTTTAATTTCAGCTTTTGTCCAAAATCTCTGGTCATCTTTATCTCTTTTTGAGTTTTGCTTACAATATTCTTGCGCTTCTTTTTTATTGCTAAATATTTTAACGGTTACGCTAAAAATATCCCAGTCTTTTCCTGATGCTTCTAATACAATATGATTTGCCATTTTTGGTTTGAGTTTGATTAGTTCGTGTTTTAATTACACTTACAATAACGACAGCTTTAAAGAATGGTTGCAATAATATATATATATATTAAGTGTTTTATTTATAATAAATAGTATCTATTTTATTGCTTTTTATCGTAACCATTCCCTAAATGTGTCGTGTACAGTGTGTAATTAAACCACTAAAAAACGACTTCATGACAACTCAAATTTTAACCTCCAACACGACAAAAACAAACAAAATAAAACAACTCTTAGAGTTAGGATTTACAAGAAAACAAGTAGCCAAACTTATGAATGTAGGCTACGGATTTGTACAAAATGTATATGCCAAAACCTACCCCAACCAAGTAACTAGCAGAGGAAGGCAAATCATAACAAATGGAAACGCTTTTTACCCCATAGCTTTTAACAGACAGTTTGGAGTCGAAATAGAAGCCTACAATGTGGATAAGCAAACACTAAAAAGAGCTTTAGTAAGATTGGGAGTTAAGGTAGAGGTTGAAAGGTACAATCACGCCACAAAAAAACATTGGAAAATTATAACCGACGGAAGCATCAGAGGAAACCAAGGTTTTGAAATTGTAAGCCCAATTTTGAAAGGAAAAAACGGACTGGATCAACTAGAAAAAGTATGCAGAGCTTTAAAAGAATGTAACACTTTTATCAATAAAAGTTGTGGTGTGCATATCCATTTTGACGCAAAGAAATTTGGAGTGGAACAATTCAAAAATATAATGCTCAACTACGCAGACTTAGAAAAAGTAATCGATAATTTTTTACCAAAAAGCAGAAGAGCAAATAATAACGGCTACTGCAAATCCATTAAAAATCATAAAACAAAAATAGAAAGTGCCTCAACAATAAATGAATTAACCAACGCTATACCAACGAGGTACAACAAACTCAATACACAATCTTATACGAGATATAAGACCATTGAATTTAGACAACACTCGGGAACAATAGAATTTGAAAAAATCAGTAACTGGATATTATTTTTACATAACTTAGTCGAATATTCAAAAGACAAAAGAGTTTCAAGACCTAAATTTGAAACACTCAAAACATTTAATCAGCAAGAAGTTTATACCTACTTAGAAAATCGTAAAACACAATTGGCATCTTAAACCCAACTAAATCAAAAAAATATGAAAACCTACAAAACCAAAGAAGGAGATTTAATCATAGCTTCTTCAAATTTAGAAATTGTAAATGCCCTCAAAAATAGTGGCAGATTTACAGCCGACGAAACTCCAAAACAATACATAAAAGGATTTGCCAAGCGATTCAACGAATACGAAGGAACACAAATTCGTTTTGATTCGGTAGATAATTTTGTTGAGGATTTGCTTGGTTGTGGATATTTGAATGAAGCTTAACCCAACTAACATTAACACTCTTATTCATTAAACTAATTTATGCAGTAATACGTTTTATATAAGTTAGCAGCAATCAAATTATTTTATCACTATAAATAAAAAAAAGATATGGAAAGTAAAAATCAAAAACCAACTCGTACTCTTTCAAAATCTGAATTCAAAGAAGAGATGAAAGTTTACTTAAAAGAAAAACTATCTACCAAAGAAAAAGGAATTAAATTTTTGCAAGAATTAGGTGTATTAACTGAATCAGGCAAACTAACTAAAAATTATGGTGGAAATGGCTAATAAGAATGACATTAGTGAAATGTATTCACGCAAAAGTGGATTAGTAATCGGTTTTCACGGTTGTGATGAGAGTATAAGAGATGCTGTTTTAAATGGAAAAGCAGACTTGAGAGCAAGTGAAAATGAATACGATTGGCTAGGTTCTGGAATTTATTTTTGGGAAAATAATTATGATAGGGCTTTACAATATGCAAAGGATTTAAAAAAGTTTTCCAAACAAGCAGTAAGACCTATTGAGAAACCATCTGTTATAGGTGCTATTCTAGACTTGGGATTTTGCATGGATTTAATGGATTCTACTTATTTAGAAATTTTATCAGCTAGTTATAAAGAGCTGGAAGCCTTCCAAAGAAAATTCAACTTCACTTTACCAAAAAATAGAACTATTGGAAAAGGAATGGATTTATTATTACGTAACTTAGATTGTACAGTCATAGAAGCTACGCATAAGTTTAGAGAAGAGTCTAATAGTAATCCTTTTGACTCTGTACGAGGTGTATTTTTTGAAGGAAAAGATCTCTATCCAAATGCAGGATTCAAAGAAAAGAATCATATTCAAATAGCTATTCGCAACCCTAATTGTATTAAAGGTTATTTTCTACCCAAAGAGCCTAACAACTTATACACCATTCCTTAAAAGTTTTACCCCACAATCGGCATTTCATAAACTTTCTCAACCCTACTCAAAGATTCAAATTTTCGGTTAGCAAGAGCCAAAGCGCAAACAGTATCATCATGCAAACCTTCAGGCGCAGAATAACGAGTTGCTGTTCGTGTATATTCGTATTCAAAACTATCCAATTCATCTTTCAAAACTCCATCAGGGAAAGCGATAGCTTGCTGTTGGATAGCTGCAGCCAAGCCTACCATAAGCTGTTGCTTGCTCCGACTAGAAAAGTGGAAGCCCTCAGCAAGGTCAAAGTGTTCTTGAAGTTGCTCAACGATAGGGTCGCCTACACCTGTGCTATCTATGAGCATCGGAATATTTTCAAGACCTTTCAAATACCTTAGTGTCTCTAGCCAAGGAGCTTGCCAACGTTTGAAGTAAGCAAGGTGTCCATCTTCATCCAATCCGACCACTACGGTATAATCCACAGACTTGGCAAGGTCAATTCCATAGCATACGACAGGTTTTTGAGAAATATGAGGCACAAGACAAGCAACTATGTGTTTTAACCCAAAAGGATTTCCACCATCGTCTGGAGGTTCTACCAAATACAAAGCTTTAAAGTCAAGTTCTGGCAAATCTCGTTTTGCTTGTTCGACTTCTTCTAAGGAAAGTACGCCAGCATTTACAGCATCGTAAGCTGTAATTTTGAAGTATTCATACTCAGGACTTTCAAGGTTTTTATCCTCATTTTCCTTGGTATAAATTTTAGCTTTTGTAATTAATTTTCCGTGCCACGACTTTGTACCTACACAGTTACCAATGAATTTGATTTTACCTTTTGTCTTGGTTACGACCGAACGGATAGCTATCCAAGCTGCCTCCTTGGCTCTAGTAAACTCATCAAAGACAACAGCTTGCACATCATCGCCATACAAAGAGTCTGGATTATCGGCAGACTTAAACCAAATATGTGTACCATTGGGTAAGGTAAGTTTGAGCTTGGAGATATTGACTTTGAAAAACTTAGGCAAAGAAACTTGGTTCTTCATCCTATTGAAAGCAATCTCAGCTTGCGAAAATACAGGTGCAACCCACCAAAAGTTATCTCCTTTTTTTCCTTGCAAGGCTTGTTCGAAAAGCCAAATAATATGTGAGGCTGTTTTACCTGCTTTGGTAGAGGCTTCTGTAACTGTATAACGAGCAGGGCTATCAAGAATCGCCTTCTGATAATTGGTTATCGGAGGTCGGTAGTAGTTGAATTGTACGTTCTTTGATTTGCTCTTGCTGCTCACTATCTCCTAAGTTTAGCGTAAAATTATAATTTTCAGTATGTTCTGTTTCTAGTTTTATCGTATGCTTATAAATTCCTTCTAGAGTCGCAATATCTTTCAGAACATCCATCATCAAAGCATATCGCTCTCTTGACTTCAAACTTTTGTCTTCTGAAATTTCTTTATAGAGTTTTAGTCGTACCGAAACATGAAAAGCAATGCGTTCTCCTAATTTTCCAACTATATTTTTTTCTAATAACTGCAAAGCACCATCAATGTAATAATAGGCTTGGCGTTGTTTTAATCCCCATTTGGACTGAATACTACTGACAATATCGACAGGCATATTGCCATCCAAAATCCATTCGGCAACATTTCGTTTACGCAATAACATCTCTGCCTGTGTAATGCGTTTTGTAGAAGTTTTCTTTATTTTTTTACTACTATCCTTTTTTTCATTCGACATCGTTCATTAATCTATTACTAATCTTTTGGTATTTGCTAAAAGACGTTTTAAAAGTGAATTTACAGCCAAAACTACTTCTCTACGTCGTAAATAATTGTTTAACTCATCTCGGCTTAATCCTTCTGGAAAAGGTTGTACTGCTGATTTTACTTCTTCCTCAATTAATTCTAATTCAATTTCTAATAATGTCAAATACCTTTCATTGTCATTAATAACTAGGGATTCGGCATTGGACATAATACGCTTGAGAACTTCTTTTTGACTGAAGGCTATTTCACGTCTTTTCAAACAGCTTTCTACTTCTTGAGAGCTCATGACAGCCAGTATCTCAGGTATAGTTTTTAAGGTTTCCTCTATTAATTCCTTTTCATTTTTAAGAAGAGCCGTATATTTTCTATCTGAATTTTTCAAAACAATACTCATTTTTCAATAAATTAGCGTTTTAATTACAAATTTATTAAAAATATAAGCAATATTTTACAAATTATGCAAAAAGAGCTAGATAGTATAGAGAAAAAAGCAGAACAAATCACAAATAGAATCCTAAAAATGGAAAATGTGAATTGGCAAGAATTAAAATTTATTCAACAAGATGATTTTAAAGAATTACCCAAAACAGAAAAGCAGCGATTAAAAGCCAGTTTTGTAGAAAATAATTTTGCTGATCCTTTTAAAGGTTGGGAGGACGAAAATGGAGAGCGATATTGTTTAGATGGAAAGCACAGGACAATTTTATTGAAAGAATTAATCGAAGAAGGTGTCGATGTTCCTTTGTTACTTCCTATGCTTTTTATGGAATGCAAAGACAAAAAAGAGGCTGCTCGTTTGGTTCTGGTATATTCTTCTTCTTATGCAAGTATTACGCAGGAAGGAATGAACAGTTTTGTTCGTACTTACGAATTGGACTTGAATGAACTGAAAGGATATGTAAATTTGCCAAAATTTAATTTTGATAAGTTGGAGCAGAAATTTGATTTTCATAATTTGGAAGGAATAAATGACGAGAACACAGATAGCGAAGATTCGGATGTAACCGAAAAAATGGAAGCTCTATCCGATTTGGATATTTGGGTAAAAGCTGGCGATATCTATCAGCTTGGAAAGCACAGATTGTATTGTGGTTCTTTTAAAGACAAAAAAGAAGTTACTATTTTAATGGATGGCAAAAAAGCACGAACTACATTTACCGATCCTCCTTATAATTTACCTTCAAATTTCTTTAGTGGAAAAGGAAAACATACCCATACCGATTTTGCTGAAGGCGCAGGAGAAATGAGTGATGAGCAGTTTGCTTTATTTATTCAACAAATTTTTGAAGTTTCAAAAGAAAACTCTGTCGATGGAGCAATCATTTATTTGTGTATGGATTTTCGTCACGGTTGGCACGTTTGTCAAGGCGCAAAACCTGTATTTGGAACGGTTGAACCAAAACAACTCTGTGTTTGGGCTAAAAGTCAAGCAGGAAATGGTAGCTTCTATCGTGCTAAACACGAATTTATTTATGTTTTCAAAAATGGAGAGGCAAAGCATACATCTAAATTAGAACTGGGAGCTAGATATCGTGCAAATGTTTGGGATTATCCAACAGCAAGTAGTTTTTCTAATCCAGACCGTGAGATGCTTTCGCATCATCCAACGCCAAAACCTGTTCAAATGGTAGCTGATGTTTGTCTTGATGTGTCAGATGAAGAGGAAATTATTGTCGATTGGTTTATGGGAAGTGGAACGACTATTATGGGAGCTGAAGCAACAAAAAGAATTGCTCACGGAACGGAGATTGAACCCAAATATGTACAGCTTATTTTGAATCGTTACCATAAAAAATACCCTGACCAAGAAATTAAATGCTTGAACAGGGCAGATGTAAAAATGGAATGGACACTTTAAGAGTTCTTATTTTTGATTTGCTCTTTGAGTTCTTTTACTTCTTCGGTGAGTTCGTGAATGCTAGTTAAGAGTTCATGAAAATAGAGAATATTAGAGTCAGTTTCATTCTTTTCTTTATTCGCATTTTGAATTTGGTGTACATTCTTTTTTACTTTTGAATTAGTAATGATATTAGAATGACTAGAATTATGGTGGATTATTTTCTTTCCCATTATAAATTTAGTTCTTTAGTTTTAAGTTATTCGTCAGCTCACAAAGATAAAACAAAAAAGGCTTAGAAATTAGTTTCTGAGCCTTTTCTTTGCAGTTGATTGTAGTGTTTTTTTACCACGAGATGATATAAAATATACCTTTTAGTTTTTCTATAGGAGAGCAGTCCTTTACAGAAAAACCCTTTTTTCTTAAATCATTTATAACTTCCTCTTTTATTTCATAATTTACATTCATGTTATTTACTCCATTCTCATTAGCTTCTAATATAAGCTTAGTAATATCTTCAATATTTACATTTTCACTTTCTGATGCTTCTATATTTTTATCTTCTTTTTGATTCCAAATACTTAAAGCAGTATCATGTTGGTATTTTTGTGTAACATGATTATAAACCATTGTTTGCCCTATTCTTGAATGGTTTAATTCTTTCTGTAAGACAGTCATAGGCATCCCCCTTTCACTACTTAAGGTAGCATAAGTATGTCTTGAATTGTGTGTACTAAGCAATTGATATTTTGGTACTACTATACGCTTTGCTACACCATTTTCATAAATAACTTTTTCAGTAGGTTTATTGACACCAGCTAAAGCTGCAAGTTTTTTTATTCTTTTGTTTATAGTCTGATTTGTTAGTTTTGGTAATAAGTAGGGAGTGTTTTTAAATTCAGGGTGATTGGCATATTTATCTACTATTTCAATAGCTTTATTATTTAATGCTAATGTAACTGAACCTTTTTCTATTTTTTTTTCTTCAAAAAAAGTAAGCACCCTAACCCCTCTAGCATTGGTAGATAAATTACTGTATGTCAAATTATCAATCTCAGAATAACGTCTTCCTGTATAACAGCCGAATAAAAAGTAATCTTTTACTCTCTCTAAGTCTTCTCCTACTTCGTAATCTTCTATCAATTTTAATTCTATCTCTGTAAGATGCACTTGAGGGACATCTACAGTTTTTGACTTTATCTTTTTATAGAAAGAATTAACATTGGGTACTTCTAAATCTTCATCACAAAACTTAAAAAAAGCTTTCAAATGTTTATTTCGTAAAGCTAAAGTGTTTGGATGTAAATCTAATTCGTATATGAGATATTCTGTAAACTTGGTATGTAAAATACTATCAAAATTTGATAAAGTAATTTTTAATTGTAAGTCCTTCTCAAATCTTAAAATCGTATTTCGTAAAGTATTGTGAGGGGCTATTGTTCCTTTCTTGAGTCTTTTAGCTATTTGACTTTTGTAAAGTAACCCAAAATAATATTCTATACTCTGATTCTCTAAACTAAGCTCTTCTTTTGACTTTGACCTTGTAGCTTCTTTTAATTCTTTGATAGATGGTACAACCCCTTTCGATATACTAACTTTGTATTCCTGCATTAAATCATTACACAATTTATCTAAGATAGCGTTTACCTCTATTTGAAATGGATGTTTTCTATTTACTCTTTGCTTTTTTTTGTCAAAATTTTGAGGCAAACATTTTTCACCAGTAAATTTTTTTAATCTCTTCCCATTGAAAGAAAAATAAAGAAATAGTTTACAAAAACCTTTGCTATCAGTTTCTTTATCAATATATATATTTACACTTGCCATAACTCTTGTTTTTTTAGGGTACGCATACCTGTAATTAGGGACAATTTAGGGGACAAAATCTAAGGTTTTATACTATTTTTTAGACCTTTAGACTATACGTAAATATACAAAAACACTCATTTAAAGCCAAAAAAAAGGCATATACTGCTGTATATGCCTTTGGTTTAGTGATTCCTTCAGGACTCGAACCTGAAACCTACTCCTTAGAAGGGAGTTGCTCTATCCAGTTGAGCTAAGGAACCAGAGAAAATTAATTTGGATTGAGATTAAACAAAAAAATTGTTAGAAAAAAAAATAAAATTATACGAGATAAAATTAATTTTGTGCCTAACAATTTTTATTTTAATCTTGTCGGGATAGCAGGATTCGAACCTGCGACCTCCACTTCCCAAAAGTGGCGCGATGACCGGACTACGCTACATCCCGATTTTTAGTATCTGATAATCTGACTCGATATGGACGATATTTTAATTTTAAATGAGTAAATTAAATATCATTATTTGAGTGCTATGTTTGAGTATCAAATTTGAGAATACAAAGGTAAAAATATTTTTTATAAAAACAAAATAAATTTAAACTTTTTTCTCTTTTTTTTAGAATATTAAAATTCTAGTAGAGAGGAAGGGATTCGAACCCCCGGTACCCTTACGAGTACAACACCTTAGCAAGGTGCCGCTTTCGACCACTCAGCCACCTCTCTAGTTACTATTGTAAATTTGAATACAAAACTACAAACAAATTGTTTTAGTTCAAAGTAAATTTAAAAAAAGTATATTTATTTAATTTTAGCTTTTTTTACTAAAATACTTATTATATTAATTTACCATTTACCTATAAATTTCATCATCAACTCTTTAGTTGATTTGCTTTAAAAGACATATAGTTGTCCCTTTTTGCGATGCAAAGTAAGTAACTATTTTTGACATACACAAACAAAATGTAAAGTTTTTTTATAAAAAAGCCTCTTAGTTTGTTTGTTATAACAAAAAGTAATTGTAAGTAATTAGTTATCAATTTGTTATGTTTTTTGTGGATGAGAAAAAAAATTTTTTATTTTGTGAAATGGTTTTTTTACCCTTCTCTTAATTCAAAAAGAGCTGATTCGACAGTCAATCCTGGTCCAAAAGCAAGAGATGGAATAAGTTGATTATTTTTGAGTTGATAGAATTCTTTATTGTGTAAAAGTTCTTTTAAAACAAAAAGTACCGTTACAGAAGACATATTACCATACTCTTCCCAAATTTTGAAAGGAACATCTAGTTTTGATTTATCCATAGAAAGTTTTTTAGCAAGTGTATCTAAAATTTTTTTCCCTCCTGGATGAACTGCCCATTGAGAAATAGCATCTGAATTTCTATCTACATTCAATCCTGCCATTAGCTTAGTTAAAATTTCTTCGATTTCTTCTCCCAAAATATCAGCTACATAAGAAGACAAGCGCATTTCAAAACCTGTATCTCTAATGTACCACGCCATATCCTGTTTTCCTTTTGGTACAAGGTCACAATAAAAATTCTTTAAAAACAAATTTGTAGTATTAGGTCTTGGTTTGGATTCTACCAAAACAGCAGCAGCACCATCAGCAAAAATAGAGTTTGCTAAAAGATTATCGTCATCGGATTGTTTCTGAAAATGAAGGGTGCATAACTCTACCCCAACAATCAAAACTTTTGCATTAAACGCTTTACAAAAGGCGTCAGCTACTTTGAGTGCATTAAAGGAAGCATAACAACCCATAAAATTAATTGAAGTGCGTTGTACAGAAGAATTAAGACCTAAGTTTTGCAAAAGCTCAATATCAATACCAGGGGCAAACATTCCAGTACAACTTACTGTAATCAAATGTGTGATTTCTTTTTCCCGTCCTTCTATGATTGGTCTTGCAGCCTCCAAACCTATTTTTGTAGCCCATTTTTCATACATTTTCATGCGTTTAGAAGTAGTTGGAAAAGGTTCTAAGTTTTCAGAGTTAGGATAAAAATCAAAATTTTCTTTTTTTGTATAATCTTCAAGAACAGTATAACGATTTTTTATTCCTGTTGCACGTTGTAGAATTCTAATTTTTCGTTTCTCATCTTTGGTTTTTCCCATAAAGTGAGCTGAAAAATCAGCACTTTGTTCTTGTGAAATAGTAAAAGGAGGATTTGCAGTATTGAGGGCCGTAATATAACTCATTAAGAATTTTAAAATAAAAAAAATAAAGCAGAATAGATATAGATAATCAAAGAAGTTATTTAAGAATAAGTTTAATTGTATTTTTTATTTATAAAATTGGAGATTGAAACATCCATTTAATTATATAAAAATAGGTATTCGTCTTATTGAATTACAGTTCTTAAATAACTTTAAACCAAAAATCAGAGAGACAAAGAAAGACAAATGAATTGCAAGTTAAATAAAAGCTAGTAAACTAATCACGTTTTGATAACTTTCAAAGTAGTTACTAAGTTTTAATTTGTAAATTTCAAATAGGTCTGAAATTGATTAAAAATGAGCTTTCTAATAAATAATGGCTTAATGTTTGCCAAATTGCAAGTAATCAATTATATTGTTTTTTAATAAAGAAAATTTCTATTTTTTAGATATGATTCTTAAAACAGTTCTTTTAATTGAAAATTTAGTATCTTATCTTTGCTAAGTTTTGTTATAGGCATTGAGTTACTTCATGTTAGTTATATTATCATTTGTCTGTCCATTTCATTCTACTAAAACTAATACACTTTAAGTATTTTATACGTATTTTCTATGAATAATATTTTACGCTATTTCGCCTTCAGCCTTACATTTATTGCCTCTATGGCAGCTTTTTCTTCTATTTCTGCTCAAACAACAATAGATAACCCCATTGTAGCAGGAACAAATAGTGAATACATTACTATTTCTAAAATTGAAACCTCTCCAGATAGTACTGTATTTCAGATGGAACTAACTTGTTTTGAAGGGTTGGAATATACACTTCATGAAAAAGGTTCTATTCACGCTTTTAAAATGATGGCAGGAGAAGAAACTTATCCCCTTTTACGAATTACAGCAGCAGAAGCAGGTGTTGTTGAGTGTAAAATGATGAGTGTACAATACTTTCATTTGGTTTTTGATGCTTTGCCAAAAGGCACAGAAGTACTTACTCTTCAAGAAGGTGATCGTAGTGAATCAGATTTGTTTTTTGATAATGTATTGCTTTCAAGTTTGGAAGAAGCTACAAAAAAGGCAAAGGCTGGAGATTCAAAGTATCAAAAGTTTTTAGCCAAACATTATGAAGAACAATATGATTATGAAAGCGCACAAGATTATTTGAATATGTATATTGATCAAGTAGTAAAAACAGAAGGAACTCAATCAAAAGAATATTTAGATGCTTTGGGAAGTCAGATTCAACTCAACTTAAATGTAGGTAATTATATAGAAGCTGAAGAACTTTCTCTACAAACTATTGAAGCTGTAGGCTTAGAAAATCCAGAAGTAGCAAGTATTTTATATACACTAGGTGATGTATATCAAGTTTTAGGCAAACACGAAGACGCAGTAGAAAATTATATTCAATATTTACGTACTATGGAAAAAGGAGATAATCTTAAAAGTGCTACTTATTCTATGGTTAATAACTTGGTTATGTATTCTTGGGCAAGTATGACAGATACACTAGACCGTCAGCCTCTTGCTGTTGGAGTAGCTCTAAACCCAGCCAAGATAGAAGAAGGTACAGCCCAAATGCGTATTTATGCAGTAGGTGCAACTGAATATATGGTTTCAGATAGCGAAGAGTTTAAAGGGAGCAAATGGAATACGTATGAACCAGCACTTATGACAGAAAAAAAGATAAAGTCGGATACAAAGACATTGTATGTGCGCTTTAAAGATAATAAAAATAGACTTTCTACTCCTTTTGTTGTAAAAATAGCAACTCAAGAGTAAAGAAGAAATAGAATAAAAATAGAAATAAAGTATTTATGATTTTCTTTGAAAATAAATAGCTCTATTTTTTAGTTAAATAAATGAGTACTTTTATAAAGGCTTTTCGATGTTTTCGAAAAGCCTTTTCTTATATTTGTATATTACAATGAAAATTTCTAAAAAAACTTTAATAAATTAACTCAAAATAATTAGGTAAAGTTTTTGTCTATGTATCTATGATAGACTATAGTAATCAAGTATTTAGTTTCTTAGAAATATTCAATACACAAAAAAATATTTATTCCTGTATTAATAGAATAAAATTATACAAAAAACCAAATTTAACTTTTATGACAACATGTAAACCAACTTCCAAGCAACTATCAAAAAACTGCTTGCTTTTAGCATTTTTGTTTAGTGCATTTTTTATGTCAGCTAGTTTAGTAAAAGCTCAAGATGACACAGATACTACGAATGTAGATGAAACTCATACTTTGCCAAAATCTAACAAAGGTGAAGGGCTAGACGAATATGTAGTTGCAGAGCAGTTGCGTATGACTCAAAAATTTCCACAAGCAATTCCATTTTATGATAAGGCTATTGCTAAAGAACCTGAAAACTTAGAATATCTGTACAATAAATGTATGTGTTATTATGAGGGACGTAATTATCCTGCTGCTGAAACATGTTTTCAATCTGTATTAGAGAAAAAATCAAATTATATTCCTGCTTATGAAATGTTGGCAAATACCTACAAACAGAAAAAAGATTATGGTAATGCTGTCAAAATGTATGAGAAAATAATTGATATTGCAGAAGATGATGGAGAAAAGTTTGCGTATCTATTTCGTACCATTGACCTTCTTTTTCGAACAGGTAATGTAGAAGAGGCTGGGAAATTTATTAAAAGTGCCAATGAATTATTCCCTGGTATGCCAGATTTGTTTTACTTACAAGCTCGTTATGAAAATACAATAGGTAATCATAAGAAAGCATTAGAACTTATGACTGAGTTGATGGATGTTACAGGAGGAGAAACAGGAATTGGCTATGATAAAGATTTTTATGAGTTAGGTTATACTCATTTTAAATTAGGAAATTATGCAGAGGCAGAAAGAGCATTTAGTAAAATTACAAAGGGAACTCAGTTTGCAGGTCGTGCTAAAGAGTTTAGCCCAGAGTTTTTGATGAAAGTAGCTGATGGATATTCAAAAGTCTATGAGTTTAATGATGCAAGACAGCTTTTGGAAATAGTAATTGCCATGAAAGACCCTTTTCCAGATGCACAAGAACTAAAAGAATATATAGATAATAAAGCAGACAAAGATACATTGCTTCAAAGCCTCAATTTTAAATTAGAAATGGATGAAAAAGCAAGGAATGGAAAGTTAGAAGGTAATCAAGATCCAAGAAAATTTATGCTCAATACTCCTCAAAAGTTAGATATTTATGGAAAACTTACTAAAGTTTATTTAGAAGTTGCTAACTATGATGATGCACTGGAGTTTTCTCGTCAGTATTCTGCTATTAATCCTAAAAACCCTTTGATTTTGTTTTATCAAGCATTAGCTCTACAAAAAGTAGGAGATGATGTAGAAGCTGAGTCATTACTTTTAGCTATCAGTAGTACACCTCAAATCAATAGAAACGCTCGTGCTATGGCAGCATTTGCATTAGGAATTTTTCAACACCGAGGCAAACAATATGCTTTATCTGTAAAAAATCTTAAAAAAGCAGCGATATTAAGTCCAGCTTTTGGTCCAGCTTCAAAATATGAAATTGCGAGTATTTCAGTAGAAGACCCAAATACAGCAGCCGAGGAAGGAATGGATGATACAGGAGAAGATATGACAGGAGAAGACGGAGAATAAAAATATAAACTTGTCTGATAAATAAACAAAAAAGGTTATTCAACGTAATAGATTGAGTAACCTTTTTTATGCAAAATATCTGTGTTGATGTTTTACGTAACAACCACAACTTGATAGTAGTTTTTATATAGAAAATCCTAAATAATAGCATCTATAATTTTATTATTCTATATTTAGAGAATAGAACGAGAAAAATTGAAACCCTAAAATTATATCAAAATATGAAATTGATTAGCTTTTTTATTCTTACCTTATTTTTATTTGTAGGAATAAGTAGTTCAAATTTCCTTTTTTCGCAAAATAGCCAAGAATCTGATTCTACAAATATTAGAGTAATAGAACTAGAAGCTAATTTAGATTCACAGTTACAATCTAGCTCTTGGGAAGAGTTTTTAGATACACATGCTGAGTTAGTTCGTTTTTATATTCAGAATGGAAATATTGATAAAGCCAAAAAGTTACTTGCTAGATTAAAGCAAATTCCAAGTTCTGTTTATGAAGAAAAACCTGCTTTAGCAATTCAAGCTACACATACAAAAGGCGAGTTTGCGCTTTATGAAGGAGATATAAATCAAGCTCTTGAGTTTTTTGAAGAGGCTTATACAAATTCTCAAAAATTAAAGTCTGGTCAAACCTTATCTGCTCATCAGGCTCTTCAACTCAATAAAAGTATGAGTATTGCTCTTTGGCAATCTGGAAATTTGGCTGGCGCACGTTCTTTTGCCGAACAGTCTGTATTGATAGCACAAAACAAAATTGGAGAAGACTCTCAAGAAGTTGCAGATGCATACAATAATTTTGGACTTATTCTGACCAGTCAGTTTCCCGAAAATGCAAAGGAATATTATCAAATGAGTCAGTATATTTATGATAGACTTCGAAAAGAAAATCCTACAAATAAAGAACTAAATGATAGAATTAGTAATAAACTAGCTTATACTTGGATTAATCTAGGAATAATATTGAGAGAACAAGAAAGTTATGTGTTGGCAGAAGATTATTTCAAAAAAGCATTACATTCTTTCGAAACTTCTCACAACGAACTAGCAAAAGCATTTGTAATCAATAATTTAGGTCAAAACTCGTTTCTTCAAAATTATTTTGAGCAAGCTGAAGATTATGAAAAGCAGGCTCTGAAAATTTATCAAAATAATTATGGAAAAAAACACCCAGATATTGCAACAGTTTATAATCAGTTAGGAACAATTTATGAAGCAAAAGAAAAGTTTTCGAAAGCCTTAGATTTTTATCAAAAAGCTCTACAAGCAAATACTGTGAAATTTGAATCAAACAAAACAGATACAAATCCTCTTCCAACAGATTATCTAAATGCTGATATTTTATTACTTTCTCTTTCTCTAAAAGCTCGTACTTTAGAACGAAAATACAATGAAAAGACGCTTTTACTAAAGGATTTGAAAGATGCTATTCAAACGTTATTAGTTGCTGATAAGTTGATAGAGAATATTCGTAATTTACGCATCAATAAACAAGATAAAATAGCATTAGGAAATCGTGCGACAGAAATTTATGAAATAGGGCTGCGAATTGCTTATACAATTAGTGAGTTTCCTCTCCAAAAACAAAAATATAAAGAACAAGCATTTTATTTTGCTGAAAGAAATAAAGCATCAGTTTTGTTGGCTGCCATTGCTGATACAAAAGCCAAACATTTTGCAGGAATTCCAGATTCATTATTAGAAAAAGAACAAACAATTCAAACACAAATTGCTTATTTCGAACAGCAAATTCAAAGTTATCCCATCTCAAATACGACACTTCAAGATTCAGACTTGATTTATTTGCGTTCACAACTTATCAACTATCAAACACAAGCAAAAGAATTTACGAGCCTTTTGGAAAAGCAATATCCAAATTATTTTTCTCTAAAGTATAATACTCAAATTGCTGACATTCCAAAAATACAAGCAAAATTAGATGATAAAACAGCTTTATTATTATATGCTCAAACATACAGTCAAGGAGATAACTCACAAATTTATGCCTTTCTCATTACTAAAGATAAACTAGAAATAAATACAATCGCTGAAAAAGAATTGGAAAGTGATTTTATTTATCTTAGAAATAGCATTGAATTTCAAAGTTATGATGATTTTGTTGAATCTTCTTCTTTGTTAAGTCAGCAACTATTATTTTTTGATATTCCTAGCTATATTCAAAAAGTGGTTATTGTTCCTGAAGGAAATATGGGTAAGATTCCTTTTGAAGCCTTATTTACTGAAAAAATAAGCGAAAAAAGCGAGTTTTTAAAAGAAGAAAGTTATTCTAAACTACCTTTTCTTATCAAAAAGCATACAGTTAGTTATAGTTATTCAGCAACATTATTTATAGAAAAGAATGAAATTGTACAATCTAAAACGTCATCAATTTTTCTTTTTGCCCCTATAACTTTTGAAAGTAGAGAGTTGCCAAGTTTGAAAGGAACGGCACAAGAGGTCAAACAAATTGATTCTATTTTTCAGCAAAAAAATATTTCTACATCACTTTACACTTACAAACAAGCCAATAAAACAATTTTATTTTCAGATTCATTAAAAAACTATCGTTTTATTCATTTGGCGACTCATGGACAAGTAAATGAAGACAATCCAGATTTATCTCAAATTTTTCTGACTAACTCTGACGGAAGTACTGGAAGTTTGTTTGCTTCAGATATTTATGCTTTGCAAGTAGGCGCAGAACTTGTTATGATGTCAGCATGTGAAACGGGGCTGGGTAAAACTTCAAAAGGAGAGGGAATTGTTGGATTGACAAGAGCATGGTTTTATGCAGGGGCAGATAATCTAACAGTTTCTTTGTGGCAAGTGAGTGATGAGGCAACAAACAAACTAGCAACTATTTTTTATGCAACCAGTTTAGAAAATTTGAAGAATGATGTTTCTTCAACGACATCTTTTCAAAAAATAGATTATTCGTCTTCTCTTCAAAAAGCTAAATTATCTTTATTAGAAAGTGAGAAATTTGCTGCTCCTTATTACTGGGCTGCTTTTATCTTAATTGGGAAGTGATTTGGAAAGTAAATCATTTTAAATTAACGTTATTTTCGATGAATAAAAAAACTAAAAAAACAATTTTTTGGACAATCTTAGGTGGTTTTGTGGCTGCTAATGTAATGGTTTACAAACATGCCTATCATTTTACACATGTTACAGAAGGGGAGCGTTCATTATCTCCAGAGAGTTTGTCTTTTTCTCAAAAACTCAAAATTCTTTTGGGTGGAATTTCGTTACCTAAATCAGAAAACATAATTTCTCCTTATACTACTTCAAAAAGAGATGTTATTTTTATTTCTACACGAAATAATAAGTATAAATTAGAATCTTGGTTTGATAAAGTTGAAAATTCAAAAGGAACAGTTATTCTTTTTCATGGTTATGGAGGATGTAAATCTTCTTATGAATTAGAAGCTGATTACTTTAGACAGATAGGTTATTCTACTTTGTTGGTTGATTTTGTAGGTCATGGAGGTTCGGAAGGAAAAGAAATTTCACTAGGTTATCATGAAGCTGATGACGTAAAAGCAGCTTTTGATTACATCAAAAATCAACAAAAGACCAAAAATATAATTTTGTATGGTTCATCTATGGGAGCAGCTTCTATTTTGAGAGCGATTGCAGTTTATGATTTGAAGGCAACTAAATTGATTTTGGAGTGTCCTTTTGCAACGATGAAACAAACCGTAAAAGGTCGTTTTGAAGTAATGGGAGTTCCCTCTCAAGGTTTGGCTGAGTGGCTTATGTTTTGGGGAGGATTACAACATGGTTTTTGGGCATTTACTCATAATCCTCAAGTATATTCTAAAAAAGTAACTATTCCTACTTTGCTTATGGGAGGAAAAAATGATGCACGAGTCAAAAATTGGGAAATAGATGCTATTTATGAAAATTTAGCTACTCAAAAAGATAAAAAAGAAAAAGTGTGGATAAATGCAGGACATGAATCATATATAATGGCAGAACCAAAAGTTTGGAAAGAAGCAATTCAAATTTTTTTATGAGTTGTTTTTTAGATTTGTCAATGAAAAAAACTATCTTTGTTTCTTACCTATTAGAAAATGTTTGCACCTAAATTTTATAGATGAGTAATATTGTTATTAAAGCTACTGACATAAGTAAGCAGTACCGTTTAGGACTTGTAGGAAGTGGAACACTAAAAGATGATGTAGCTCGTTTTTGGGCGCAACTTAGAGGAAAAGAAGACCCTACTTTAAAAGTAGGACAAGTAAATGACCGTACTCAAAAATCTGATTCTGATTATGTTTGGGCATTAAAAGACATTAATTTCGAAGTAAAACAAGGCGAAATACTTGGTATTATTGGGAAAAATGGCGCAGGAAAATCTACTCTTCTCAAAATTCTTTCTAAAATAACTGCTCCTACTACAGGAAGTATAAAGGTAAAAGGAAGAATTGCTAGTCTTTTAGAGGTTGGAACAGGGTTTCATGGCGAACTAACAGGTAGAGAAAATATTTATCTCAATGGTGCAGTTTTGGGAATGACTAAAAGAGAAATTACTAGAAAACTAGACGAGATAGTGAATTTTGCAGGTGTAGAAAAATATATAGATACGCCTATAAAACGCTATTCTTCTGGCATGACGGTGCGATTGGGTTTTGCTGTTGCTGCTCACTTAGATCCTGATATTTTAGTTGTCGATGAGGTATTAGCTGTAGGAGATGCCGAATTTCAGAAAAAGGCTATCGGTAAAATGCAAGATGTTTCTACTCAAGAAGGAAGAACTATTCTGTTTGTTAGTCATAATATGAATTCAATAAATACTCTTTGTACTAAAGCCTTATTACTAGAACAGGGTGCAATAAAACATATAGGAGAAACTCAAAAAATGGTAGATTATTATTTAGGAATAAATAATATAGGAAGAAAAAAAGCAGAAGTAAATTTGGACTTTAAACAATCACAACCTTTTCGATTTACTAAAATAAGTGTACTCAATACTGACCAAAAATTACAACATGATTTTGAGTTTGGTGAAGATATATTTATTAATATTCAATTCGAAACGCTTCAAGTTTTTCCCAATTTTTACTTAGCTTTGAAGTTGCAGAATGAAAAAGGAATTGAAGTTTATTTTAATGATACTAGAGATACAGAAAGTAATGTTACTTCTAATTTATCAATAGGAAAATATTCATTTTTAGTAAAAATACCATCTGTATTTGTTCCTGATACTTATTATATTACAGTTGCTGCTGTGGTAGTGGCTGGTTTAGAACATTTGGACAGGCAGGAAGCTATATGTAGCTTTAAAGTATATGACACAAGGTCAATTCGTAGCATGCAAAGACCTGGAATTGTTAGAATAGATACACAATGGCAAAAAATATAATTAATATATTATGGAGGTATTAATAGATTACAATAATATCTATAATTATATCAATCTAATACTGGAAAGTCTAGGTATTGATAAAAAAACTAGTGAAAGTTGTGCTGAGTCACTTAGTCAAGCATCTTTGCAAGGAATAGATTCCCATGGCGTGCGTCTTTTACCTCATTATGTTTCTAGCATATTAGAAGGTAGAATATCTACTAATTCAAATATTGAAATAAATCAAGTAACTCCCTGTATTGCCAAAATAAATGGTAATCACAGTTTTGCTTATGGAAGTGGAATGGTTGCTATAAATAAAGCAATAGAAATGGCAGAAATATATGGCGTTGGTATAGTATCTTTATCTAACTCAAATCATATGGGAACATTATCTCATTATGGGTTAGAGGCTGCCAAAAAAGATATGATTGGTGTAGTTATGACAAGTACCACCCCTAAAATGAGTACTCCTAATGGGAAAAAAGCATTTTTTGGAACAAACCCATTATGTATCACAGCTCCTATGTTGTCAGAGCAACCTTTTTGTTTTGACGCTGCTACTACTAGTTTTACAGGAAATAAAGTAAAACATTATAAAAATAATAATAAACCTTTACCTTTAGGAGTAGCGAAAGATAAAAATGGTGAAGATACTACTGATGCTACTTTAGCTTATTATCTAACAGGAATTGGTCAGTATAAGGGTTTTGGTTTAGCTATGGCAATAGATATATTTTCTAGTTTTTTGACAAATATGCCATTTGCTGATGAGGTTTCTTCTATGTATGATAGTCCTTTGTCTCAAAAACGATACTTAGGACACTTTTTCATGGTTTTAGATATAAAGCCGTTTGGAGACATTCATTCTTTTAAAGAAAATTTGCAAAATTTGACTGAAAAAATAAGAAGTTCTGAAAAAGTAGATAATAAAACTCCTATATACGTTCCAGGAGATATAGAAAAACTAATAAAACAAGAGCGTTTAATTAGTGGAATACCTATAGATTTAACATTACAAAATCAATTATTTGATATTGCAAAAAAAATGAATATTTCGACTCATTTTCTAAAAATAAAATAAAATAAAATGAAAGTACTTGCTATTATACCTGCTCGTGGTGGTTCAAAGGGAATACCAAGAAAAAATATAGAATTATTAGGAGGAAAACCTTTAGTAGCTCATACAATTTCTCATGCACAAGAAGCTTCAGAGATAGACCATCTTGTAGTCACCTCTGATGATAAAGATATAAGAGATGTTGCTGCCTCTTTTGGTGCGCCAGTTTTGGATAGACCTGATGAGTTTGCTCATGATAAAACTTTACAAGAAGTAGATAAATTATTAATCTGGACTACCAAAGAGTTTGAAAAAAAGACAAATACAAGTTATGATATAATTGTATTACTGTATCCTACAGCTCCTCTTAGAGATGTAGAATCAATAGATAAAGCTATAAAGCTAGTAAAGTTAGGAAAATATGATTCTGTATTATCTGTTTACCATGATACTCGTTACTTATGGGAAAAAACAGGATATAATGATGATGAAACAGTCATACCATCTAACTATGATCCTTGCAATAGAATGCCACGTCAAAAAGAAATGTGGAATCAATGGGCTGAAAATAAAGCTATTTATGTTATGCGAAAAGATGTTTTGTTTGATAAAACTTGTCGAATGGGGGATAAAATAGGAATGGTTGAGATGGAAAAATGGCGTTCAGTAGATATAGATACTCCAGTAGATTTACTTATGGCACGTTCTCTATATGATACGCAAATCAAGAATAAATAAAAGTTCAAATCTAATACCATAAGATGAAAATTGCTATTGCTCTACTATTATACAATCGTCCAACTCATTGCCAAGAAGTAATTGAAAGCCTTGTTGAGAATAATGTTGATGATGTTTATGCTTTTCTAGACTTTTCTGAAAAACAAGAAGTAAAACAAAACCAACAAAAAATTGTATCTCTAATAGACCAACATTCAGACAAACTAAATATAACACTCTACAGACACGAAGAATCTAAAGGACTTAAGAAATCTGTAATTTATGCCTTAGATACTTTATTTGAGAGAGGATATGATGGGGTTATTTTACTTGAAGATGATTGTGTACTTAGAGATGGAGCTTATCAATTTTTTCAAGATACACTTACTAATCAGAAAGATAATAAAAATGTGCGTTCTGTATGTGGTTATCTTCCACCTAATATTCCTTTTCAAGTTTCTGAAAGGAGTGATTTACTTTTGATGTCTAGATTTTCTACATGGGGATGGGCAACTTGGGCTGATAGATGGAAGGATTATGAAATAGAGGTGGGTAAGGTGCTTGAAAAGTTTGAACAAGCCAAAATAGATATAAAACTAATTGCTCCTGATTTGCATCGTTTAGCTAATTCTGAAAAATATATAAATGGATTGGTTGATGTATGGAGTATTCCTTGGTCATTAGCGCATTATCTCACAAATACGACAGTCATTTATCCAAGAGAAACACTTATCGATAATATAGGATTAGATGGCTCAGGCAGAAATTGTGTGTATTCTGAAGATTATACACATAACAAGAATGAATCAAGTAAATTTGAACTTAATAAAAATGTATTACCTCAATATAATGTTATTAATGAAAGTTTATTGAAAAATTTTATGTTAGAAAAAAGTTATCAGATTTATCCTAATTTTTAAAATAGAATGCTCTTTAATTCTTGGGAATTTGTATTATTTTTCCCAACTGTCGTACTTCTTTTCTTTATTCTACCTCATCGCTACAGATGGGTACTACTTTTGATTGCAAGCTACATTTTTTATATGGCTTGGAAAGCAGAATATATTTTATTGTTGATATTTTCGACACTAATAGATTACTTTTGTGCTATAAAGATGAGTAAACGAGAGAATAAAAAGGAAAGAAAACCATTTCTTTACTTGAGTTTGTTATCTAATCTAGGAATTTTATTTAGCTTTAAGTATTTCAATTTTTTTGCTACCACAACAAATCAGCTCTCTGATTTCCTAACAGGAAATACAGTCTTTCCATTATTGCAAGTGTTACTTCCTATGGGGATTTCTTTTTACACTTTTCAAACACTTAGTTATTCAATTGATGTATATAATGGAAAGATAAAGGCTGAAAAACATATAGGTATTTTTGCTTTATTTGTTACTTTTTTTCCACAACTTGTTGCAGGGCCTATTGAGAGAGCAAGTCATTTATTACCTCAATTTAGAGTAAATCACTTATTTGATTATACAAGAGTAAAGTATGGATTGCAATTAATGGCGTGGGGATTCTTCAAAAAACTTGTTATTGCAGACAGGTTAGCCATTGTAGTAAATGCAGTATATAATAACCCTTCCAATTTTTCAGGGTTAAGTATATGGATAGCTTCTATATTTTTTGCTTTCCAAATCTATTGTGATTTTTCTGCTTATTCAGATATAGCTATTGGAGCTGCTCAAGTAATGGGCTATGATTTGATGAAAAACTTTGATAGACCTTATTTTTCTAAATCTATTTCAGAGTTTTGGAAGAGATGGCATATTTCTTTATCTACTTGGTTTAAAGATTATGTTTATATCCCTTTAGGGGGAAACAGAACAATAAAATGGCGTTGGTATTATAATCTTTTTATTACTTTTTTGATTAGTGGTATTTGGCATGGTGCAAATTGGACTTTTGTTTTTTGGGGAGCATTACATGGTTTTTATCTAATTATAGCTTTATTGATAGCTCCTATAAGCCAAAAAGTGTATGAAAAACTTAGGATAAATAAAGAAGGTAATATATACAAATTGATAAATATTAGTATTACATTTCTATTAGTTTTATTAGCTTGGGTGTTTTTTAGAGCTAATACAATTCAAGAAGGTTTTTTATTGATAAAAAATAGTTTTTCTTCAAATATTATTATTCAATTTAAAGACCTTGTTTGGACATTCAAATCAGTAATTTTAAATCAAAATGATATTACTTGGCAGAATTATATGAAAATAAATAATGAATATCTTGATATTTCAGTATATGATTTTACCATTTCTATACTAGCAATAATTGCTATGGAATTTATTCATTTTTTGCAAAGAAAGCATTCTTTGAGAATTACTATCAATGATTTGCATTGGGCTTGGAGGTGGTTTTTATATTACTTGTTACTTTTGGCTATTTTATTTTTTGGAGTTTTTTCAGAATCGCAGTTTATATATTTTCAGTTCTAAAAAGTAAAGAATCAATGAAAATCTTTTTAAAATTTATTTGTTTTATTCCTTTCCTAATCTTTGTCCTTTCTGTCAATGTAAATATTGACCCTGCTTTATTGTTTAGTACAGGAGAGGTAGAAAAAGAAATTGCACAAGAATTGATAAAGGGAAATAATATTAGTAGTATCTATAATTACGACGAGCGTAAAGTTCAAATAAATTTTATAAATAACATTACTGCAACACCTGATATACTTGCTGTAGGTAGTAGTAGAGTAATGCAAATAAGGAATTATTTTTTTGAAGATTCTTATTTTATAAATAGTGGATTAAGTGGAGCTACTATAGAAGATATTTATGGTATTATTGCTCTTTATGAACAAAACGATAAATTACCTAAGAAAATAATTTTAGGCTTAGATCCTTGGATACTAAATCAGAATAATGAAGAGATAAGGTGGTTACCCTTGAAAAGTTATTATACAGAACTAGCTCAAAAACTAGGCATTGATGCTAATGCTACAATATCAAAGAATGATGTAAAAGGATATACTGAAAAAATGAAAGAAGCCTTGTCTTTCAAATACTTTCAAGAGTCAGTAAAAATGAGTTCTCAAAATAAAAATAATTCATATTATGAGGTCTCGTTAGACAGTATAAATGAAATTGCAGATACAAAACTGGCTGATGGGTCAAGGTTGTATAATGCAAAACAGTTTTTTAGAGAAAATGAAGAAGTAGAAAAAGTTTCTCAAGCATACATAGAACAAGATGAAATACGATTTTTAAATGATTTTGATGAAATTTCTAAGAAAAATGAAAAATTAGTTCTAAAACTTATTGAATATCTAAAATTGAAAAATATAGAAGTAACTTTGATTCTTCATCCTTATCATCCAATTGTTTGGGATTATTTTGCCAAAGAACAAAAATACGGAAATGTACTAGAAGCAGAAAAAATATTTATTACTATAGCAAAAACAACCAATACAGAATTATTAGGTAGTTATAATCCTAATAAAATAAACATGAAAACTCCAGATTTTTATGATGCTTATCATTTACGTCCTACTGCAATGAAAAGATTATTAGAATAAGGTACTAATTTTGCTAACTATAAAACTCTTTAATTTAGTTCAATTCAATTCTCAAAAATGCAAAACAACCAACTCTATACAACCTATACAGATTCTACTCATACGAAACTACATACACAAATTCGCACCACTTCGATACCTAGTTTAGAAGAAGGCGAAATATTAGTTGAAATGTGTTATGTGCCAATGCACGGTAGTTTTTGGTTGGCATCTCATCCTAATTTGTTACACCCTAGAAAAGAAGAGTTTTTAGAAAAAGATTACTTTGTCTTTGGGAATGGAGGGATAGGAAAGGTTATAGAAACAAATGGAAAGCAAAGTAAAGTAGAAAAAGGAGATTACGTTGCTATTTTAGGTCATGCCCCTTGTACTCATTATGATTGTTATTCTTGTACTGTGTTGCATAGATATACAGAATGTGATTATAATGAATCAACAATAATTGGTCATGGAAAGCATTCTAATGACGGTACATTTGCTAAATATGCTGTCCTACCTGCTTATTCTTGGGAATTGTGTTATAAACATTATGAAAATCCTTCAGAGGAAGAATTGAAAGCATTTATGTTTAGTTTTTTGGTGGCAGACGTGAGAAATGCTATGACACGACATCCTGACACATTGCGTATGCGTAGAATGCTTTTATTTGGTGCTGGTTATTCAGGACATTTAGCTGCTTATTTGCATCAACATTCTTGTCCAGAATCAAAGATTGTAGTAATAGATACAAACAAAAAAAGAGCTGCATCTGTTGTTGCTCTAAATCCAGATGCCATAACAAGTTATGTTATCTCTCCCCAAACAGCACAGTTGATGAATCAACAAGATTGTTCAAAAGAAGAACCTCTGATACAAAATGAAATTCAATCTATAAGAGATGTAGCTCGTAAACATTTTAAAAATAGAAATGCTAACTTTTTGATGGATTGCACATCTGGAAATTCGACAATGCTTTGGGATAATGCTAAATTACTTTCTCCTAATACACATTGCATTCCTTTTGGTTTTGGTTCTAAAGATATTGTAATTGATAAATCTCTCATACAAGCATCAGGCTTGAATATACTTATGTCAAGAGGTGTAGGAAATTTGAGAAATAGAAGAGAAACTATCGAACTGATAAAAGCAGGAGCTAGTAAATTTATCAATTCGTCTCTAATTGCTCATTCAAAAGTTTTGGGAGGTTTAGAGGAAGCTGTAAGTTTTGTTGAGGCTTATCAAAACCCTCCTTTACCTTTAGACCAAATACCTCATGCATATATAGATTTCAAACTAAATAATTAAATAAATGGCAGTTGATATTTATAAGGAAATACAAAATCCTAAGTTGGTCAAAAAACTCAAAAGAGAATACTGGGAAGGAAATAACTACTATGGATTAGGCAATATTTTAAAAAAATATGCAGGTTTGCCTTATTGGATACCTTTAAATTTTAGAATACAACATGGAATAAAATTTTTTAGTGTTACTTCACTAGAAAATATAAATGAACAACTCTCTTTTTATCTTCCTAAAGGAGATTCATCCTTATTTTTAATGTACTCTGACAAAGAAAAAGAATTTGTGGAATCTTATCTTCAATCTGAAAATCAAACAAAGACTCAAAAGATAAAAAATATAGGCGCACCTGTTATCTATTTAGATCCTTTTTTAGAGAAAATCAAGAAAGAGAATCCGATTATTAAAAAGAAGGGTACTGTTGCATTTCCTTCAAAAGGAACTCATTTTTCTAATGTAGTTACAGATTATACAGAGTATGCAAAAATGTTGGATAATCTCCCCGAAAAGTACAAACCAATAAAAGTTTGTATGTATTATTTAGATATAGAGAGAGGAAAAGATAAACCCTTTAGAGAAAAAGGTTTTGAAGTAGTACAAAATGGAAAATTACTTTCACAAGATTTTTTGCAAAATTTTTATTTGAATACACTATCTTGTGAGTATGCTACTTCAAATGATTTATTATCTTCCCCTGTTTATTATTCTATTCATTTTGGATTGAAATTTTTTGAATTTGGTCCCAATGTTAAATATGAAACATTAGAAGAAGATTGGCATAGTGCCTATGCAAAAGAACGAGAAGAATCTAAAAAATTAGCTCCTTATAGATTTCCAATAGAAGATGTCGAAAATATAGAAAGACAGAAAAAAATAGCTGATATAGAGTTAGGAGTAGCTAATAAATTATCTAAATTAGGGCTATTTAGGTTTATACTTTCTCAATTAAATTTAAAGTTTATAAAAAAATATATCAGACAAAAATGATAAAAAAAATAATAAAACTAATTCTTCCACCTATCTTTATCAAAATTTATCAAATATTTTTAATGTCTTCCAATACAAAAAAAGATAAAAAAAAGATTGAAGATGAAAATAATATTAGATGGAAAGGTAACTATAACTCTTGGCAGGAAGCCCAAAAGGAATGTGTTGGTTATGATGATTCGATAATAATACAAAAAGTGCTAAAATCTACCTTAATGGTTAAAAATGAGGAAGCTGTTTATGAAAGAGATTCTGTATTATTTGATAAAATAGAATATAATTGGTCTTTTTTGGCTACTTTATTAAAAATAGCTATTAATTATGAAAACAAACTTTCCATAATTGATTTTGGAGGAGCTTTAGGAAGTACTTATTTTCAAAACAGACATTTTCTAAATGACTTAAAAGAAATAAGTTGGAAAGTTGTGGAACAAGAACATTTTGTTGAAAAAGGAAAAGCATACATACAGAATGATGAATTATCTTTTTATTATTCTATTGAAGAAAGTCTAAAGACAAAAGATACATTTATACTTTTGCTTTCAAGTGTCATACAGTATTTGGATAAGCCTTATACATGGCTAGAAAAATTCTTATCTTATGATTTTGAATACATAATTATAGATAGAACAGCTTTTATAGAAAATGCTCCAGAAAGGCTTACTATTCAACATACACATGAGCCTATCTATGAAGCTTCGTATCCAGCATGGTTTTTAAATCAAAATAAATTTGTTCATACTTTTAATAAAAAGTATGAACTTATCACAGAATTTGATAGTGGAATAACGCCTTCTATTCAATTAGAGGATGAAAGAAAAGTATATTGGAATGGATTTTTATTTAAAAAAATAGATAACATATAAAATAATGAATGACCAAACTAAAAAACTACCTTATCTAAATTTAGGCTGTGGCACTCGTTTTCATACACAATGGACTAATTTAGATTTTGTTAAGACAGGAGAGGGAGTTATAGCACATAATTTATTAAATGGAATACCTTTTGAAGATAATACTTTTGAGGTAGTCTATCATTCTCATGTCTTAGAGCATTTTTCAAAAGAAGATGCTCAGACTCTTTTAGAAGAATGTAGAAGAGTATTAAAGTCAGAAGGAATACTACGAATTGCAATTCCTGATTTAGAACAAATAGCTCGTTTCTATATTAAAAGTTTGGAAGAAGCAGTAGAAGAACCAAATGATAAAATAAAGCAACTCAATCATCAATGGATGATTATAGAACTCATTGACCAAGCCTCTAGACACCAAGGAGGAGGACAGATGGCAAAACATATCTTTCAACCCCAATTACTTAATCAAGATTTTGTCTTTCAAAGAATAGGTAAGGAAGGAGAACACTTAAGAAATTGGTATTTAGAAAATACTCATTTGTTCGAAAATAAAAATACAAGTATATCAACAATACCTTCTACTCCTAATAAAACCTCAATGGTAAGGCGTATAAAAGATGCTATTAAAATTATTTTGGGACGAACTATTGAGCAACCAGAAGAAGTAACCAAACTCAATTATCAAAAAGTAGGTCAGTTTAGGCTTTCAGGAGAAATTCACCAATGGATGTATGATAGATATTCTATCAAGAAGTTATTACAAGAAGTTGGATTTGATACTATTGAAATTAAAACAGGCTTTGAAAGTTCTATTCCAAATTGGAATTATTTCCAACTTGATGTAGAAGGAGATAAAATAAGAAAACCTGATTCTTTATTTATAGAAGCCATAAAAAAATAAAATATGTATTATTTCACAACGTATTTTGATAAAAATTATTTATCTCGTGGGCTTACTCTTATTCATTCTTTAAAAGAACAAAAAGTTGATTTTCAATTATTTGTATTAGCTTTAGATGAATTTGTGTATGATTTTTTTTGTGAAGAATATACAGATTGTGTAACTCCTATAAAATTGAGTGAATTAGAAGAGTATGATAAAGAATTATTTTCTATAAAAGACACAAGAAGTAAAGTAGAATACTATTTTACAATAACTCCTTGTTTGGTGCTTTATGTGATAGAAAAGTTCTCACATATAGACATGATTACTTATACAGATGCTGATATTTACTTTTTTGATTCGCCTAAGAGGATATTTGATGCAATGGGAAATAATTCAGTAGTAGTCATTCCTCATCATTTTTCTAAAAAAAATGAATGGGCAAATGTATATGGAAAGTATAATGTGGTCTTTAATACTTTTAAAAAAGATAAAGACGGATTACTTTGTCTGAATTGGTGGAGAGAAAAATGTATTGAATGGTGTTATGATGAGTTAGATGAAGAAAACGAGCGTTTTGCAGACCAAAAATATACAGAAAAATTTCCTACGATGTCTGATAAAGTGTTTGTTTTTGATAAACCAACGGCTAATCTAGCTCCTTTTAACCTAGATAATGTAGAGTTTGATTATCAGAATAATACCTATACAGTAAACAAAGAAAAACTTATTTTTTATCATTTTCATTATTTGAAAAGAGTAAATGAATATTTTTATGAAGTCTATTATCCAGCAGGTTGGCAGAAAGAGTATTTTGATATAAAGGCAGTACGAGCTATTTACAGAAAATACATTAGAAGATTACAAATAGAAGAATCAAAATTCGGTTTAGAGTTTTTTAATAGTAGATATAAACTGAAAGAAATTAAGTTTTTAGATAAAATGATTTATGAAAATATGTTGTTACATACGATGTTTTATACGAAGTTTGTAAATGTTAAAAATATGTACAGCTTTTACTCTAAATTAAAAAATAAATGGCAGAGATAATTAATTTACAAACTCATACAGACCAAAGAGGAAACCTAACAGTTATAGAAAAAGTCATTCCTTTTGATATAAAAAGGATTTTTTACATTTATGGAGTTGATGATTCTGTAAGAGGTGGACACAGACACCACAAGACAAAACAAGCTGCTATATGTTTGGTAGGAAGCTGTACTATTTGGAATGATGATGGAGAACTACAGCAAGAATTTCAATTAGATGCACCTCATAAGTGTTTGATTTTAGAGCCAAAAGATTGGCATAGAATGTATAATTTCACACCCAATGCAATTCTTATGGTACTTGCTTCTGACGAGTATGATGCTAATGATTATATATTTGAGCCATATTGAACAGCATAAAATTTATATTTTTTACCCTAATTTATTTTTTTAGCTCATGATTCCCTACGAAAATCTGCATTTCTCTAATCAATCTTTCTTCAAAGAATACCAACAAAAATTCAATCAGTTTTTAGAAAAAGGCTGGTTTATTTTAGGAAATGAAGTACAAGAATTTGAAAAAGAGTTTGCTCACTATTCTCAATCCAAACACTGTATAGGTGTAGGAAATGGACTGGATGCACTTGTTATTATCCTTAAAGCTCTAGCAGAAAAGTATAATTTTGCTCAAAATAATAATAAGGAAACAGAAATAATTGTTCCTTCAAATACCTACATTGCTACTATTTTAGCTATTCTTCAAAATGGTTTTAAACCTGTTTTGGTAGAACCTGAACTAAATACGTACAATATTAACCCAGTAGAAATTGAAAAAGCAATAACTCCGAAAACCAAAGTTATAATGGTAGTTCATCTGTACGGAAAAGTTTGTCAGATGGATAAAATACAAGAAATTGCTACAAAACATAATTTGTTGATTGTAGAAGATGCAGCACAGGCACATGGTGCAACTTTTAACAATCAACAAGCAGGAAGTTTTGGGATTGCAAATGGATTTAGTTTTTATCCTACCAAAAATTTGGGAGCTTTAGGTGATGGAGGTGCAATTACGACAAACGATTCAGAACTAAATGAAGTATTTCGTTCGCTACGAAATTACGGTTCAAAACAAAAATATTATAATGAAAGAATTGGTTTTAATTCTCGTTTAGACGAGCTTCAAGCCGTTTTTTTACGTATCAAACTTCAAAAGTTAGACGAAATAAACAACCATAAAAGAAAATTAGCAAAGCTATATTTAGAAAATCTAAAATCAGATTTTATTCTGCCACTTGTGCAAGAAAATTTTCACGATGTCTATCACATTTTTGCTATCAGACACCAACAGAGAGATAAATTGAAAGAATATTTACTCAAAAATGAAATTAGTACAGAAATTCATTATCCAGTTCCACCAGCAGAGCAAAAAGCACTAGAAGGAATTTTAGATAAAACTTATTTTCCAATAGCAAAAGAGATTCATCAAACTATTCTTAGTCTGCCTATTTCGTATTGCCATACAGAAAATAATATTTTGAGAGTAATTGAAGTAATGAATAAGTTTTAAAATAGCTTATACTCTTTATAAGTGTCAGAAAATATACCTAAATTTGTAGAAAACTTTTCTGCGGTCTTTGCAACATAGAAAACTATTTTTAGCAATAAACATTATCACGGTTATTTACAGGTCTAATAATCAATTAGTTAGAGAAAAACAAAACAGTCTTATTTTTCCATAGCGACAGGGGTTTGCAAACCTGTCGCTATGGAAAAATGAACATTACTAAATTAACCGTGATAATGTTTAATTACTCATCAAGTTTAATAAAAGAATGAATAGTTTAATTCCCTTTCTCGTTATCACTTTTTGGATTGGACTTGCTTTCCTAATAGGTAAGTTAGGTTCTCAGAAAAAAATAGGTTTTCTTAAATCTTTTTTTATATCAATCATTTTTAGTCCTTTCATAAGTTATATGGTTGTTTCTAATTCAAGAATGAAAAATCCTAGAGGTTGCAATCAATGTGGAAATATGGAAAATGAAGCAGTTTTTTGTGGAATGTGTGGTAAAAATGAGGTAGGATTGACAAGAAAACAAGTCAGTCAAAAGTTAAATTAAAATTGATTTTAGACTAAAAATAAAAGGTTTCTTGAAAAAAATACTCATTCTTCGTTTTTCTTCCATTGGAGATATTGTCTTGACTACACCTGTCATTCGTTCTCTCAAAATGCAATTTTCTTCTGTCCATAATGAAGAATTAGAGTTGCATTATGCTACAAAATCAAGTTTTGAAACGATTTTGAAGCATAATCCGTATTTAGACCAGATTCACTTGTTACAAAAAGACCAATCACTTTCTGATTTTATTTCTCTACTCAAAAAAGAAAATTTTGATATAATTATTGATTTGCATAAAAACCTAAGAACAAGTATCATAAAATTTAGACTAAATGCAAAATCATATACCTTTGAAAAGCTAAATTTTGAAAAATGGATTTATGTCAATCTCAAAAAAAATAAAATGCCCAATCGTCATATCGTCGAAAGATATATGGATACGATGAAGCCTTTGGGAATTACTTTAGAAAATGATGAAAAACAAAGTGATGACAATAATAAAAGAAACAAAGAAAATAAAGAAGCAACAGGTTTAGATTATTTTTTGGGAAACGAAGACCACTTTGAATTAAATTGGTTGCCCGAAACTCATCAAAAAGGCTATATTGCTTTTGCGATTGGAGGAGCACACAATACAAAAAAACTACCTTTAAAGCGAATGATTGAGCTTTGTGATAAAATAAATAAACCGATTGTTTTGTTAGGGGGAAAAGAAGACATAGAAAATGGACAAGCTATTTTTGATTTCTTTGAAAAAGATAGAGATACCTTCGAATCACAAGATGCTATTGAAAAATTAGGAAAAAAAACACGTATTTTTGATGGCTGTGGCAAACTTACTTTAGGACAATCTGCCTCACTGCTCAAACAATCAAATGTGGTTTTTTCACACGATACAGGTTTGATGCACATTGCAGCAGCTTTTAAGAAAAAAATTTATTCTATTTGGGGAAACACAACGCCTGCTTTGGGTATGTATCCCTACAAGACACAGTTTGTTGTCTTTGAGAATAATAAAATTTCTTGTCGTCCATGTTCAAAAATAGGCTTTAAAGCATGTCCAAAAGGACATTTTAAGTGTATGAATGAGATGATTTTTGATTTTTGGATTCCGTAATCAAATTAATAAAAAATAATCAAATTTATAGTCTGAAAATTTCTTATTTTTACATTTTTGTTTTTGTTCTGAATTAAGTTTGATAGACTATCTTTGAATCAAAAAAAAGTAAAGATAAATTCCTAAAAATAAAAAATACGACTAAAAAATAAAATATATAATTATGATGAATGAATTAATTTCTAGTTTTTCTCAACAGTTAGAAGGTGCATATTCTAACTTTCAAAAATTGTCTCTCGCTTCGTTTTTAGGCACAGATAGAAAAATATCTAATATAGTAGTAGTAGGTTTGGGAGGATCTGGAATTGGAGGTAATTTAGTGCAAACCATTACTCGCAGTTTGCTCAAAGTACCTTATCAAGTTTGTAAAACATATAATTTACCAAGTTATATCAATGAAAATACACTTTTGATTGCCTCTTCTTTTTCTGGAAATACAGAAGAGACATTAGTTTCTTTAGAGGAAGCTCAACGAAAAGGTGCATACATAGCCTGTCTGACTTCAGGAGGAAAAATACAGGAAATTGCTATGCAAAAAGGATTTGATTTAGTCCCATTAAAGTCATTGGCTGCTTGTCCGAGAGCACATTTGCCTTATTCTGCCATTTCTTTATTATTACTTTTAAATCATTATGAATTGATAGATATAGATTTTGAAAAGGAAATAAAAGAAACAGTTGCAAGTTTGAATACAAATAATGAAATAATAAAAAAAGAAGCTAAACAATTAGCGATATCTTTAAAAAACAAATTTCCAATTTTATATGCCGACGCAATTCTAGAACCAATGTTGATTCGTTTTCAACAGCAAATCAATGAAAATGCAAAACAACTTTGTCATGTGGCTGTTTTTCCAGAAATGAATCATAATGAATTAGTGGGCTGGCATCTACCAAAAGAAATTTTATCAAAAACGCATATTTTGCTTTTTCATTCAGATTATGACCATGAGAGAGTAAGTAGAAGAATGGAAATTTGTGAAGACATTTTTAATAAACATACGAATTCTATTACTCATATTTCAGCAAAAGGAAATTCATTTTTAGAACAGGTATTTTATCTTATTTATCTTACTGATTGGGTTTCTTATTATCTAGCAGAAGAAAATAGTGTTGATCCTTTCCCAGTAGAAGTAATTAATTATCTAAAATCATCATTACAAGAACTCTAATCTATACTTTAGTCTAAGAAATTTGTACTTTCATTTTTTTAGATATGAGTAAAAAATCAAAAAATGCAAACTGTATCATTCGAACATTTAGGAACACTTTCGTATCAAAAAGCATGGGATTATCAACAAGAGGTTTTTGATAGAATTTTTGAGGTTAAAAAACAAAACCGTCAAATAGAAGAAACAGATAACCAAATTTCTACACCTAATTACCTTCTTTTTTGTCAGCATAACCCTGTTTTTACGATGGGAAAGGCTGGCTCTTTGGATAATCTTTTATTATCTGAAAAAGAATTAAATCAAAAAGGAATTGAATATTTTGAGATAAATAGAGGTGGAGATGTTACTTTTCACGGTTTGGAACAGCTTGTCGGTTATCCTATTTTGGATTTGATGAACTTCAAACAAGATTTACATTGGTATTTTAGAGAATTAGAAGAAGTAATTATCCAAACCATGCAAACTTATGGTTTAGATGCTGGAAGAGTAGAAGGACTTACAGGTGTTTGGATAGACCCAGATTCTTCAACCCCAAGAAAAATTTGTGCTATCGGAATTCGTGCTAGTAGATGGATAACAATGCACGGTTTTGCACTCAATGTAAATACAGACTTGTCTTACTTTGATTTAATAATTCCTTGTGGAATAAAAGACAAAGGAGTAACTTCTTTAGAAAAAGAACTAGGAAAAAAAATCGATATAAAGGAAGTAGAACAGCGAGTAAAACAGCAGTTTGAACAAAGATTTAATGTGAAAATTTTGTAAGAATTACGAATTACTAATTATGAATTGCATTTTTTTAACACAGAGTTCACAGAGAAATTACGAATACATTTTTTAATGAAATTATAAAACAATTTATTTGAATATAGAATTTTTACTAATCACTAATCACTAATCACTAATCACTAATCACTAATCACTTGATATTGTTATTGGATAATTTTGATTCTTTTACCTACAATTTATGGGATTACGTACAGCGTTTGGGAGTAGAATGCAAAGTTTTTAGAAATGATACGCCTTTAGAACAATTAAAACAATATAATTTTACAGGAATTATTCTTTCCCCTGGATTTGGAAAACCACAAGAGGCTGGAAATATGATGCAAGTGATTGATTATTACCATAAAAAGTTACCGATTTTAGGAGTTTGTTTGGGACATCAAGCACTAGGAATTTATTTTGGGGCAAATTTGATTTATGCAGAAAAACCAATGCACGGCAAAATTTCTACTATCGATTGCAAAATAAATAATCAGACCGATTTAGTTTTTCAGAATATGCCTTCCCAAATTCAAGTAGTGCGTTATCATTCTTTGCTGATAGATTTAGAACAAAGTAAAAACAAGGTATTAATTCCCACAGCTTATACCCAAAAAGGCGAATTAATGGCATTTTCTCATATAACACTTCCTATAAAAGCAATCCAGTTTCACCCAGAAGCAGCTTTGACAGAATATGGATTACAAATGCTAGAAAATTGGATAAGTTTAATAAAGCAGGAAGTCAGAAGTATGAGGTAAGGAGTGAAATTTCTAATTATTTACTATCACTTTTTTGCTTGTTATTTTAACTCTAGCATTTTGCATTTACTTTTTATTTCATATCTCATACTTTTTACTTTATTTTCTTGGTTCGAATTTTGCCAATCCAATAAAGTTAGATTAATTTTAGACAGATTATTTCTTAATGAAGTTCTTTCTAAAGATTATATTCTTTCAATATATTTAATTTCTCTTTTTGTTATAATTATTCAAACTCAAAAAACATGATTCGTATTACAAAAATTTTTGCTCTTCTTTTCTGTATTGGTCTTTTGTCTGCTTTTGTTCCACAGGACAGTCCAAATGCTAAAGTATTAGGAAAATGGAAAACGATAGATGATGAAACTAAAAAAGCAAAGTCTATTATTGAAATATATGAAGTAAATGGAAAAGTTCATGGTAAAATTGTTGAGCTTTTAGATGGTGTAAGTCAAGATAAAGTATGTGAAAAATGTGATGGAAAACGTAAAGGACAAAAACTTGTAGGAATGGAAATTCTTTACAACTTAGAAAAAGACAGCGACAAGGAATGGGAGGATGGAAAAATATATGACCCAAATAATGGAAAAGAATATAGCTGTGAAATCAAACTTGTTTCTGATGATAAATTAGAAGTAAGAGGTTATATCGGTTTCTCTTTTGTAGGACGTTCGCAAAACTGGTTTAGAGTGAAATAAGTATTCCTTGCTAGATAATAAAATCGAAAATGGATAATTCATGTTGAATGGATTATCCATTTTTTTGTTAAATTGTATAACAAAATATTGAATAACATTTTTAAATAAAAAAGATGAAAACAAGCGAATACAAAACTTTAGTGCTAAAGTTTTTACAAGATGAAAAAAGTGATTATGCTTTAATGCTTGACGGAGATTGGGGAACAGGAAAAACACATTTTTGGAAGCAAAATATAGTAAATGAAATCTTACAAAATGATATTGTAATTAGAAATAAAGGATTTAGAAAATATATTCCTATCCATATTTCACTAAATGGAAAGTCAAATATTGAAGAGTTAAAAAAAGAAATTTTTCAAACTAAAACAGCTTCAATGTTGGGAATATCATTACAAAAATTTAAACTAATTAATTCTTTATCTACTTCTATTGGAAAACTTGTTAAGCAGAATTTGGATTTTGAAGCAATAGCAAAATCCATAGGAGTTGAGGATAAAGACCTCAAAGAAATTAAGAACAACATTGAAGCACACAAGAAAAAAGGATGGTTTAAAGGTAACTTTGATTTTCTTTCAAAGAAAAATATAGACTCTACAACAAATGAACTTTCTAAAACTAAAAGTTTTCTTATATGCTTTGACGATTTAGAAAGATGCCCATTAAAAATAACACAGATTTGGGGATTGATTAGTAAGTATGTAGAAGAAGAAAATAATACCAAAGTTCTAGTCATTGCTAACGAAAAAGAAATAGGTGATTCTAAAGACGAGAAGAAGTTATATAAGAGAGTTAAAGAAAAAGTTATTGGTAAATCATTAAAGTATGAGCTAGAAGGAAGTGAAGCGATAGATTTTATAATAAATGAATTAGATGGTAGATTAGTGGATTCATCTTATGGAAAGCAAATAATCAAGAAAAAGCAAGAATTAATAAAACAAGAGTTTGGTAACTATGGTAACTTTAGAGTTATAAACTCTACTCTAAGTAGCCTATTTGATATATTAGAAGAAGTAGTAAGGCACAATAGACAGAAGAAAATCCTTTCTGTTGATAGTAATTCATTTCCAACAAGCCAAAAGGTAATAGAACAGCTAGTAACTCAGATGATTCGTTTTTCTATAGAACACATGAAAGAAACTTTTACACATAAAGATATTTCAGATTTTATAGAAGAAAGAGGAATACAACCAGATTTTTCAAACTTTGCCTCTAATTTTGATACAAATAAAATAGTTAAAGAAAAAACGGAAGAGGATATTTACAAACAAAAAATAAGAGCAAGAATACATAAAAATATATCATATGATAGTGTTCTAAATGGTATCTTGGAGTATGTTGTTTATAGCTACTCAATAAATTTGGACAATTTATTAAATGACTTATTAAGGTTTGAGAAAGAAGAGGTTCGACCAGAAGTATTAAGAGCTAATGAGTCTTTCAATTCAATTAAATCTATACTTGGTATTTCACATGAAAACCTTTTAAATCACTTAAATATCACATTAAACTCTTTAAAAGAAGGTTTATATGACTATAAAAAAATAAATCGGGTAGCATTTAGATTAATTAATTACGCTATTACATCTGATGAGTTTTCAATGAGTGTTGAAGATATATTAGATGCTTATAAGTTAGGCTTGAGTAAACAGGATATTGATAAGAGAATTGATTACTATATTGATTACACATTTTTGTACGATGAAGCTCAAATGGAAGGTATTCAAGAAAGAAAAGATGTAATAAAAGAATGTGCTAAAATATTTAATAATTGGAATCAAGAATATAATTATAAGATAGAGTATAAAGAAGGAAGGGAGCTATATGAGCATATCTACATCAATCAAGAAATAGATTTTAATAAGTTGATTGAGCTTTATGAAAAGAAGAAGAGAGGATTATTTATCTATCTTGAAGAAGAGAACAAATTAGACGATTTTATTAAAAGAGCATTAATTTGCAATAGGAGTACCAAAGAATTTGGAGATTTAATTTATGCTCTATCTTCTTACTTTGTAAAAAATGATTCATCAAATCATACAAGTGGAAGAATAAGAGAATATTTATATCAATCTGAAATAGAAATTATTAATTCTATTAGTGGGGTAATTTGTCCAATGGCTAAAGATTGCAATAAGAAGTTAAATATCACTAGAAAACTAAATTTAGAATACTTGTGTAGGGCTTTAAAATATTTTGATAAAGAAGTTGTGAAGAATAATTAATTAACTATATAAAAACATTCCACTACAAAACCCTTCATTCACAGTTATTTAGTTATTCAAAAAGGAATAAATCCCTAATATTCTCTCTAATTTTGATTTCTGTCTTTTAAATGTTATTTTTTTGGTAAATTTGTAAAATGTAGCTTACTCTTTAGAGTGAGTAAAATTGTACCGAATGCTTTAGCTTTCTGTTCAAATAAATACTATCCCAAAAACTAAAGAAACACTAGACCTAACAAAAAATAACTCATAAATATATATCACTATGGCTAAAATAGAAATGGTAATGCCCAAAATGGGCGAAAGCGTAATGGAAGGCACAATCCTAACTTGGCTCAAAAGTGTAGGAGATTCAATCGAACAAGACGAATCTGTTTTGGAAGTAGCGACCGATAAAGTAGATACAGAAGTACCAGCTACCCACGCAGGTACACTTGTCGAAATATTGGCACAAGAAGGCGATGTAGTACAAGTAGGTGCAACGATTGCCGTTATAGAAACAGTCGGTGCAGAAGGTGGAAGCACTCCAAGCTCTCAAGCACCTGTACAAGAAACAAAAGTAGAAGAAAAAGAACCTGTTTTAGAAACTGCATCAGCAAATGGTAGCAGCTATGTAAATGGAAATGTTCATCAGCAAAATGACCTTGCTACGGCTACTCGTTTTTATTCTCCTTTAGTGATGTCTATTGCAAAAGAAGAAAATGTATCTATTTCAGAGTTAGAAACTATCGAAGGAACAGGCTTAGAAGGGCGTGTTACCAAAAATGATATGTTCAATTTCCTTGAAAGTAGAAAAAATAATAATGGAAACGGTTCTCAAACTGCTGTTGCTCCTAAAGTAGAAGTAAAAGAACGAAAAGCAGAACCAACTCCTCAATCAAATCAGAAAATAGAACAATTACAGCCTGTAAAATCATACAGTAATGATATTGAGGTGGTAGAAATGGACAGAATGCGTAAAATGATTGCCCAAAGAATGGTCGATTCAAAACGTATTTCTCCTCACGTAACTTCATTTATTGAAGCTGATGTTACTAATCTTGTAAATTGGAGAAACAAATGGAAAAAAGTAGTTAAAGAACGTGATGGACTTGCGCTTACTTTTACGCCTCTTTTTGTAGAAGCTGTTGCGAAGGCAATTCAAGATTATCCAAAAATCAACTGTTCGGTAGATGGAGATAAAATTTTGATGAAAAAAGGGATTCATGTAGGAATTGCTGTGGCTCTTTCGAATGATAATTTGATTGTTCCAGTTATCAAAAATACAAATGAACTTAATCTTTTAGGAATCACTAAAAAAGTATCAGAACTTGTAGATAAAGCAAGAAATAACAAACTTTCTCCAGATGATTTGTCTGGTGGAACATATACACTTTCAAATATTGGTTCTTTCGGAAATATGCTCGGAACGCCAATTATTATGCAGCCACAAGTTGCGATTATGTCGGTCGGTGCGATTGTCAAAAAACCTGCTGTTGTAGAAACAGAACATGGTGATATGATCGGAATTCGCCACATGATGTATCTTTCACATTCTTACGACCATAGAGTTGTAGATGGTGGACTTGGTGGTAAATTTGTGAGAAGAGTAGCTGATTATTTAGAGAACTTTGATGTAAATACTACTATTTAATTATAAATTTTTAGTGATAAATTATTAATTAAAAAGGCATTGAATTTAATTCAATGCCTTTTTTTGATTTAATCCAAGTTTACAGTATCATCTTTTTTATTTATTAGATTAAATATAATTAAACCTATACTCAAAATGGTCATTGCTACCGTAGCTATAATTAGTGCAGTTACTGGTCTTTCATGTAGTCCTTCATTAAATAGACCTACTATAAGCGAAAATAACCTTGTTGGTATGAATGCTAAACTTATTAGAATTGCTAGGTATTTAGGATTTGCATACTGTGTTAATATTGAATGAATTATGGGAATAATATGGATTTCTGCAACACTAATAAAGAATAAAGAGACTAGGTACAAAATCATGTGCTGCTCATTAGGAGTTTCTGGTATTAGAACTAGAATTCCAAATGATATAGTACCAAAAATAAAAGCAATCATAAGTTTGAAAAATTGAGTACTATAAAAATAACTCCATAAAATGATTGCTAATAGGGTGAAAGGTACAGTAAAAACAGTATTTAATGATGACCACATATCTGTGGGAATGCCCAACGTTGAAATTTCACTTAGTTTAGATTGTAAATCAAAAATTCGAAAATTAGATATTTCATAAATAGCCCAAAAAAGACCAACAAAAACAAAAGCGATTAAAATAGTGAAAAATCGTCGTTTTATTGGTAGGTCACTTGCTAATATTTTACTTTGATTATTTCCCTTTATAAATAGAATTGGAATTAGTGATACCAAGATTAAGATTCCTGCAATTATAAAACCAATGCTCCAACCAAAATACTCTCCACAATAGCCAATCAATAGAGGTCCTGCAAATGCTCCCAAATTAACGGCTGTATAAAGCAAAGTGAATCCTGAATCTAATAGTTTGGTTTTATTTAGATATAACTTTCCAAAATTTGAGATAATATTTGGTGTGTAAAACCCTCCACCTAGAACCACTAAAAACAATCCAATATAAAGCCCTATAGTTGAAGGAATGCAAAAACTAAATGCTCCTAAGGCTTGAAGAACTCCACCAATTATTACTGACTTTCTATTTCCTATCAATAAATCTCCAAGTAATGCTCCAATAATCTGAGAAAAAAGAACTGAAGTAGCCAACCAACTATAAATATTAAATGCTTCTGACTCATCCATTTTTACACTTTCACTAACCATGTATAAAATGATAATTGCACGAATACCATAGTAAGCAATTCTTTCTAACATTCTAGAAGTTGCGTATAAAAAAGTCTCTCTAGGATGAGTTTGGATTTTAATTTTTTCCATTTATTTATTCAAACAATGAGATAAAACGAATGTTAATTTAAAAATATAAAAAACGCATTGGGTTAATTCATAACACAATGCGTTTCTCATTAATCACTTATCACTAAAAACTAGACTTTGTCCATCCAACCAAAACGGTCTTCAATTTCTGCCGAACGAATAGCTTTTAATTCTTTCAAAATATGGTTACTGATTTTTCGTGTTTCTACGGCTGGTAATTCATAATCTTTTCCTTCTATTCCAATGGCTGCAATTTGAGAAATTACGGCTGCTGTTCCTACTCCAAAGGCTTCTGTGAGATTGCCATTTTTCATAGCTCCTTCTATCTCTGCAACAGTTACAGGGCGTTCTTCTACTTCATACCCCAAATCTTTTGCTAAGAGAACCAAACTTTTGCGAGTAATTCCATTCAAAATAGTATCTCCTACGGGTGGCGTAAGTATTTTTCCCTTACCTCCATCATCAATGACAAACATAATATTCATCGTTCCAGACTCTTCAATGTATTTGTGTTCTTTTGCATCTGTCCAGATAAGCTGATGATACCCTTCTTCTTGTGCTAGTTTGGCTGGATATAAAGCTGCTGCATAATTTCCTCCCGTTTTGGCATTTCCTGTTCCTCCACTTGCTGCACGAACAAATTTAGTTTCTACTTTTACACGGACAGGCTGTGTATAATATGCAGCCACAGGACACGTAAAGATGATAAACTTGTACTCTTCGGCAGGACGAACTCCCAAAAAACCTTCTGATGCAAAAATAAATGGACGAATATAAAGTGAACTTCCTTCTGATTTGGGAACCCACTTTCTATCCACATCAATAAGTTTTTTTAGTCCCTGCATAAAAACTTCCTTATCCATTTTTGGAATACACATACGCTCACACGAACGCATCAAACGCTCATAATTTTCTTCTGGACGGAAAAGAACTACTTCATCTTTTGTATTATAAAATGCCTTCATTCCTTCAAAAATTGTTTGAGAATAATGAAGAACAGAAGCTGCAGGACTCATTGAAAGGTTGCTATATGGCACAATTTTAAAATCTGTCCAAGCACCATCTTTATAATCAGCAATAAACATGTGGTCTGAAAAAACACGCCCAAAAGGAATGTTATTCTCATCTAAAGTATCTATACGAGAATTTTGAGTAGGCTGAACATCAATATAAATATTTGTGTCGGTAGAGAGCATATTTGTGTAAATTTTTGTGATTTTTATTTAGTGAAATAGGAGAATGTAGAAAGTAAATTTCTAAGCTAAAATGAAATGAAACAGAATAAAATTTTGATAATTTTTAATTAACAATTTTTAATTTTATATCTTTTTGAAAAAGAACTGTAAAACGAGGTAATTTATCTTGTTATAGAAATCTATTGTCATTTTTTGCCTAAAATTGAAGCAAAACAAAAGACTGCTTTTATTCTTAGCAAGATACTAAAATTAGAGCAATTTTGAAAGCAGGTATTTTTTGCATGGAAGTATAAAAAAGTTTTTATTTTTATAAATACACAAATTATGTCTGTCCATCTTACTCTTGTATTCCATAATTAGAAAATGAGTAAAATGGTTTTGATTTTACCCTTAAATTTGTAACATCTTTTGATTTTGTCCGTTAATTATAGTAACTTTCAGTTTAATTTGAAAGTTTTGAAAATAGATTAAAATTCCCTAACCTAAATGATGATTCTAAACTCGTTTACGGTTATAAAAATACAACCAGTCGTGAAAAATTACTTAGCTCTTTCAGAATTAGTAGATTCTAACAAAGAAGACTTACATCTTGATAAAAATAAAATAGACATACATCCATTTGAGTTTATCAAAAAAATGTGGTGTGCTGCCATTGCTCAAAACTTGGGTGTTTCGTTGTGGAGAGAACCGAGTACTGATAATTTGCAGTTAGTCATTGATTTATCTCAAAAAACTAGATTAGTAGAAGCCGATTTAGAAGATTTGGGGGCAGGTTTTTTGATGCATAAATTTGAAAAAGAATTTTCTAAGGAGAATAGTAAAAGTAATTCGAAGGCTTATTTTTTAGAAGCACATCTATACTTTGATTCGTCAAATGATTTTGTCGTAGAAAATATTCCTTCCAAAAACAGGAAGGAATTTGAAAAGTTAAATCAAACAAAAAAGCAGTTTTTTGAAAAACTAAAAGAATTACAAAATCAAGAAGACTGCAAAACGCCTTATTTTTATCCTCAAAGCATTCCAACAGCCACTACACAAGAAACTCACAAAAAAGCAGTTGATAAGGCAATAAAATCAATGCAAAACGAGGAGTTTCAAAAAGTAGTCATTTCTAGGAATAAATTTATTGACTTGAATGCTGATTTTGATGCTTTAGAAGCCTACCATAAATTAGAGCATACTTACAAAACAGCTTTTGTTTCTTTGGTTTCGATTCCTCGTGTCGGAACATGGATGTGTGCAACACCTGAGCTTTTGGTAAGTCAAGATAAAAATGGAATTTTCCGAACGATGGCACTCGCAGGAACACAGTCTGGAAAAGAAGTAAAAGAACTCAAAAATGCACTTTGGAGGCAAAAAGAAATCGAAGAACAGGCTTTAGTGAGTCGTTATGTCATAAATTGTTTTAAGAAAATTCGTTTGAGAGAATACGAAGAGATAGGTCCAAAAACAGTCAGAGCAGCAAACCTTTTGCATCTAAGAACTGAGTTTGTAGTAGATACAATAAAAGAGCGTTTTCCACAACTGGCAACAGTTATGCTAGAACTTTTACACCCAACCTCAGCAGTTTGTGGAATGCCAAAAGAAATAACGACACAGTTTATTTTAGAAAATGAAGGCTATGATAGAGGTTTTTATGCAGGTTATTTAGGTGGAATTAATTTTAAGAAGGGAAGTAGCTTATATGTTCAGCTTCGTTGTATGCAATTACTAGAAAATCAAGCTATTTTGTATGCAGGAGGTGGAATTACGGCAGATTCGGACACCGAAAAAGAATGGCAAGAAACTGAAATGAAATGTCAGACTATCGAAAGTGTAGTTTTTGATAGTGGGAGTTAGGAGAATTAGAATGAAATTCATTCTGCTTTATTTTTTACCATAGTAACAAGTGAAATTAAAAGCTAATAACAGCATTTTTTCTTCATAAGAAAATTCTAAAAAAGGAACTTCTATCTATCTTAAATTATTGTGCAATTTATAAAAATGCAAAGCATTGTGAGTATAAAAACGATAATGAAAATTTTACAAATAATTCTTCTTTTACTTTTTATTAGTTTTGGTTCTTTTGCTCAAAATGATGAAGCTAAAAAATTGCGACGTTCTGTTTTCCAAAATAATAAAGAAATACTATATTTAGACCATCTTCTTTTAGAACTTGAATTTATAAAATGTAAAGATAGTAGTCTTCATTTTCCTAAAATCAAAGATTTTATCAGAGAAAATATCATTAAAAGTGATACTTTATTTATTTATACTCAAGGAATCATGGGACATAATAGCTCAAGAGGGAGAGGTGATTATGATTCTCTTACACTATATTATTCTTTTTTGTACTATGACTTTTATACAAGTTGTGTAATGGATGGCTGTTTTTACGATGGAATGCAAATGTACAATGAGATAATAAAAAATGAAATTACGAGAAGACATGGAAAAGAGTGGGAAATAAATCTTCAATATAAAATTGATAACATAGAACCAAATTTATTTAAAAAAGATTAGTTTTTATAATTCAAAAATCCTTCTGTATTTCCCAAATTCTCCAAAACAAAAACAAATAAAATAGTATTAAGAGGGTATAAAAGCTACTGTAAAATGTAAATCATTCAAAATGAATGGGTTATGAATCCTTATTTTTAGTATTTTTTCAAATTTCCAAATCTGCGTTTGGTTTGTTAAATTTGTAAGAAGTCAAAAATTCCTTGTTGATGGTTCAGACCTTAACGACGGTTAAAAATAAAATGACTAGTAAAAATAAACACACATATAAAATTTATAAAAAATAAGCCACCTAAAGTTATGCAAACAAAAGAAACGCTAGAAGAATCAACTCCAAAAAATACAAACTCAAATTCAAGTACAAACCAAAATACAAGTTTTGAGCCTACTGAAGTATTAAAATATTATCGTATTGGTTGGGAAAGTCGAAATGCCAGTCTATTAGGACGAAAGGAAGTTTTTGCAGGAAAAGCCAAATTCGGAATTTTTGGAGATGGAAAAGAAGTTCCACAGATTGCAATGGCAAAAGCGTTTCAAAAAGGAGATTTTCGTTCGGGATATTACCGTGACCAAACCTTTATGTTGGCATTAGAAGAGATTACTTTAGAGCAGTATTTTGCACAACTTTATGCTCACACAGACCTAGAAGCAGAGCCAGCTTCAGCAGGTCGTCAGATGAATGGACACTTTGCTACTCGTTCGATAGATGAAAATGGAAATTGGAAAAATCTTACAGAACAATATAATTCTAGTGCAGATATTTCTCCAACAGCAGGACAAATGCCTCGTTTGGTAGGTTTGGCTTTAGCTTCAAAAACATACCGTCAAAATGCCGATATTTTATCAGAATATACAAACTTCTCTAAAAACGGAAATGAAATTGCTTTTGGAACAATAGGAGATGCTTCTACTTCGGAAGGACTTTTTTGGGAAGCAATTAATGCGATGGGTGTTTTGCAAGTTCCTGTTTTGATGTCGGTTTGGGATGATGGATATGGAATTTCTGTTCCTAAAAAATATCAAACTACAAAAGAAAGTATTTCGGATGTTTTGGCAGGTTTTCAAAGAGATGAAAATAACAAAGGTTACGAAATTATTAAAGTAAAAGCGTGGGATTATGCAGAATTGTGTAGAGTATATGCAAAAGCAGCAAATCTTTGTCGTACCGAACATCAACCAGTTCTGGTTCATGTAGAAGAAGTTACACAGCCACAAGGACATTCTACTTCGGGTTCGCATACTCGTTATAAACCAAAAGAGCGTTTAGAGTTTGAAAAAGAATTTGATTGTTTGGTACAAATGCGTAAATGGATTCTTTCAGAAGGAATTGCAACAGAAGAGGAATTAGATGAAATAGAAAAAACATCATTTGTTAGAGCTAGAGATGCAAGAAATTATGCTTGGAAAGCTTTCAATGGAGCTATGAAAGCAGACCAAGATGAAGCATTAAATTTATTAGAAAAAGGCGCAAATCAATCTTCAAATAATGCTGTCAAAAATGAATTATTAGAAATTCATTCTACATTAAAAACTACGCTCAATGCCATGCGTTTGGATACAATCAAAGCCGTAAAAGCAGCTTTGAGAATATTGAAAAATGAATTAGAAAATCCGATTCGTATAGATTTAAAATTATTTTTAGACAGAACAAAAGAAGAAAATTACGACCGTTATAATTCTCATTTGCATTCTGAAACTGAGCTTTCAGCTTTAAAAGTAGAAGAAATAAAGCCAACATACAACGATGAGAGTCCAGTAGTTGATGGTAGAGAAGTTTTACAGTCGTGTTTTATTAATGCTTTTGAAAATAATCCTTTAGTGGTTGCTTTTGGAGAAGATGTAGGACGAATTGGCGATGTAAATCAAGCCTTTGCAGGTTTGCAAGAGCAGTTTGGAGAAAGCAGAATTACAGATACAGGAATTCGTGAAGCTACTATAATGGGACAAGGAATTGGAATGGCAATGCGTGGACTACGTCCGATTGCAGAAATTCAGTATTTAGATTACTTGCTTTATGGCTTGCAAATTTTATCTGATGATTTGGCTTGTTTGCGTTACCGTACAAAAGCTGGACAAAAAGCACCATTGATTATTCGTACTCGTGGACATCGTTTAGAAGGTGTTTGGCACGCAGGTTCGCCTATCGGAACTATCTTGGGTGCATTGCGTGGAATTTATGTTTTAGTTCCTCGTAATATGACACAAGCAGCAGGTTTTTACAATACGATGCTCAAATCTGACGACCCAGCACTTATTATTGAATGTCTGAATGGTTACCGTTTGAAGGAAATAACACCTGATAATGTAGGAGAATTTACTGTTCCTTTAGGAGTTCCAGAGATTTTGAGAGAAGGTACTGATGTTACAGTAGTTACGTATGGTTCTATGTGTAGAATTGTAATGGAATCAGCCGAGCAGTTAGAAAAGTTAGGTGTAAATATTGAAGTTATTGATGTTCAGACGTTACTTCCTTTTGACCGTCATCATGCTATCTTGGAATCTATCAAAAAGACCAATCGTGTTATTTTTGCAGATGAAGATGTATCTGGTGGAGGGACTGCTTATATGATGCAGAAAGTATTGGACGAGCAAAATGCGTATCGTTTCTTAGATTCTAAGCCAGTTTGTATTTCAGCAAGAGACCACCGTACTGCGTATGCAACTGATGGAGATTATTTTTCTAAGCCCAATCCAGAAGACATTACAGAAGCAGCTTATAATTTAATGCATGAATTTAACCCTGAGCAGTTCCCTGAATTATATTAAGATTATTTTTTAGATTGATTTTTGTATAAAAAAAGTGAGTATGTTATCATTTAATGATTTCATACTCACTTTTTCTGTTAGCAAAGCATACACTCATAAACTTTATAGCCTATTACTTTTTTTACTACTTATAAACTTCAACAAAAAAAATGCTATACGATAAAGCCAACGACCACCAAGACAAAGAAGAATTTATGGAGCTTTCCCTTATTCATGCACATACACACATTGGCATGTTTTTGAGTTGGATAGCCCAAAATGACCTTGCTAGTGAAGATTTTGAAGATGAAGCAGGACTACAAATTAGACATTTGCATCAACATTCTATTTCCTGTGGGATTTTTAGTGAACTTTGGGATGGTGTAATTTCTGATGAAATGCTCAATCCAAAAGCCAAAAAATTTGCTGATGCCTATTATGCGACTGGAAAATATATTGAAGATTATAGAAAAATTTTTCCACAACATGATTGTATGTATCTAGTCGAAGATACGTGGGGAAATTATGAAAAAGTAGCTAAAGTATTAGATATGCGTTTTTTGGAGTGGAAAAACATGAATGCTTAAGGTTTTATTTTAAATTATCTTATTTATGAATATTATTGACTTAGTTCGTTTGTTTAGAGAAAAAAATAATTCTCTTGAAGATTTTTGTCAAAAAAATAATTTAGATAGTAATTCAGAAGTTATAGAAATATATATGCAAAAACCTTTTGAGTTGAATAATGAATTATCTTTTTTTGAAATAGAAAAGACAGAAGGAAAAATAGAATATTTATCAAATGGTATTATTCATCATAACTTACTTGATATATACTATTTTACAGATGCTGTTTCAGAATTTTCAAAAAATATAACAGATAAAGAAGTTGCAATTAGACTTTTAGATTATGCCATAAATGATGCATAAACTGATGCTTTTTTTAAGTGCATTCTCATTTTAACTAGGGCAAACGCACGAAAATAAAATGTATGATTTTACACTCTTTTTGACCTATTTTTTTAGTTTTAAAATTCAAGCGAGGACGCTTGAATTAGACAAAAACTGGTTTAAGCGTCCTCGCTTGAACCAATTCTTAAAAAATAAAATTTCGTGCGTTTGCCCTACATTTTAACTAAACGATGATTAGTTTTCTTTATCTTTGAACCATCAACGAAGCTTTAGCCATCGTTGAGGAACAAAAATAAAATAAGTATAACTTTACTGAGCAGTCCAACCTCCGTCAATCGGAATAGCTGTTCCTGTAAATGTACTGGCTTCTTTTGAAGCTAAAAATAAAGCCATTCCTGCAAGTGCATCAATCGAAACAAAATCTTTTACAGCCTGTTTTTTGAGCATTACTTTTTCTACTATGTCATCCTCACTCATTCCATGTGTTTTGGCTTGGTCTGCAATCTGTTTTTCTACCAAAGGCGTTTTGACATACCCTGGACAGATGGCATTTGCAGTAATATTATAAGGCGCACCTTCCAAACCTAATACTTTTGTAAGTCCGACAATTCCGTGTTTGGCAGCTACATAGGCTGATTTGAATTCAGATGCACGAAGTCCATGTGCAGAAGCAATATTGATAATTCTACCAAATTTTTGTTTTTTCATATCTGCCCAAACAGCTTGTGAAGTATGAAAAGCTGAACTCAAATTGATGCCAATAATAGCATTCCATTTGGCAGCAGGAAACTCGTCAATAGGCGAAACAAACTGAATACCTGCATTATTTATCAAAACATCAATAGTTCCGAATTTTTGTTTTGCCTCGTCTATCATTTGATTGATTTGCTCTGGATAAAGCATATTTGCATCAGAAAACATCGTCTGAACGCCATGTTCTTTTGCTACATTGGCTGCTATTTCTGCGCCGTTGTCTTCCAATCCATTAAAAACTACATTGTATCCTGCTTTTGCAAAATGCTGTGCAATACCTAAACCGATTCCACTTGTGCTTCCTGTAATGAGTACTGTTGCCATAAAAAATGTTGTTATGAGTAAGTCGTCGGTGGAGACACCATAGCCGTAAGGTTAAAAAAATATTTGTCTTTCTGTTCCGTTAGGAACTACATATTGGTAGATTTCAAGAATTTTAATACAAAATGCGACCAATATACAACTCCTACGGAGTAAATGATTTTTAACTTTTCTATTTTTATCTACCAATATGAAACTCCTAACGGAGCAGAGGGCAAAATTTCTCAATAGCCTTACGGCTATGGTGGAGACACCGACAATGAAAAAATAAAATTCTGGTAAATTTATTATATTTTGCCGTTGTTGGTGTCCTTACCAACGACAAATCTAACCAATCAATTTACGGAATAATTAACTAAAAAATCAACCAAACGTTTAAAATTTGATTGAATAGTTTCGTTTGTCTTTTGAATAACTAAAGAACGGTAATAAAGCTCTACTAACTCTTCATATCTTGGATTGTTAGTAATCTTGGCTAAAACAATTCCTTTAAAAAAACGATGATGCTGATTATAAATATATAAAATTGGACGTTTAGGAATTCTATTAAAGGTTAAATCTAATTCTTGATATGAGCTTTTCATTTCCAAAAAAGTCATTCCTTCATCTGTCATAAATTTTATGAGTTCTTCAGCACAAACTTCTAAGTCTTCTTCATTTTCAGCTTTATATCTAAAATAGGGGTTTTGATTTAATTTACCCACAGAAACTGAAATAGTAGTTGTTTGATTTTGAAAATCACTAAGATTCGATAAAAAGGGTTGTGTGATTCGTTCTACTTCATCTTTTCTGACTCCTAAAGTTACCTCAATCCAAATCTCATCATCATATTGTGAAATGGATAAAATGACGTTTTTGAAACCCATTTTATCAGTTTTTCGGAACTGGCTATATGTATCTATATATTCAAAACCCCATTCTCTAAAAAATGGAATAAGTTGTTTTAGAGCCTGTTCGAGTTTAGTTTAAAAAAAAAGAACATCAGATTTTTTTATTAGTTAAGTAATTGATTTTCAGTTACTAATTAAAATATCAATTTCTATGTTTACTAATGAATATTTATCTGATGCTCTTTGGCAATATATGAAAAAATTTATACCTTCTTCGTATTTGAAAAGAAAACGCAAACACAGTTTGTATAATTTATTTTCTGGTCTATTCTATCTTACTCGTTCAGGTAGCAGTTGGCGTTTGCTTCCTAGTAGTTATGGTGTTCCTTGGAGTAGCTTGTATGATTATTTCAGTAAGTGGCAGCAGACAGGTTGGTATAAAAAGCTGTTAGATAAGCTTGTTAGAAGGGAACGTATAGCACAAGGTAGAAATCCATACAGTACTGGACATGTGTTAATTTAGGTTGTATTTTGAGTTTTAGATTTTTGCACTAATTGGGTTATTATTTTTAATATTTTGTCTATAGAAGTAGCATAAAATACTACTTTTCCATATCCGATTCTAAAAACAGACTCGTAAAAGGATTCATTGTCTTTTTTTACTCTTTGTTTTGTTTTTACTCCTTCTAAGATACAGAGTAAAAAAGATGCAATTACTAATGCCATTAGAACACGAATTTTTCTTGGGTTTACCATTCCTAACTCCTCTAAATGAAATCCATTTGTTTTCAAATGTCTAAATAAACACTCTATTTTCCATCTGAGATAATAGATAGCACTAATTTTCTCCTTTGTTAAACGATATTTGTTGGTTAATAAAATGACAAACTTTTCACTTTCTTTTGCTGCTTGAGCATTATAAGAAATCACTATTTTTAGTTTTTTTGCAAAGTCAGTTTCAAATTCTTGGCTTACTAGTTTGCCTGATTTAGCTTTTTTAAGTAAGCTGTGGTATTTTTTAACTTCTAATTGATAATCTCCCTTACAAAGACGAATAATGTAAGTATATCCTTGTTCTTCTAAATACCTAAACCAAACTCTACCTTTATACTCTCTATCAGCTAAAATTGTAAATCTTTTTAAAAAAGGATATAACAATAAAGCCGATGCTAATAAACTTTTACGATGAGCAACAGTAGAACTACCTTTTCGTTCTAAATTGATCCAAAAAATAGGAATAGCCATTTTTCTATAAATAACACTTAAGACCAAAACATGATAGGTATATTCCCCTAATTGCCAAACACTACCATCCATAGCTAGATAGAAAATTTCTTTTTTTATGTCTTTTCTATTCAAAAAAGAGCCTATACTAAAAACTAGAATCAGCTTCCATAGTGTTTTTTGAACATAGACATCCAAAAAATAACGAGTAAGCCGTTTATAATGAGAATCAATTTGAACAGTAGGAGAATTTAAAAAAATACCTACTTGATTTTTTAATTTGTTTAGATTAACAGTTTCTTTTATCAGAATACAGCTAATAAGCAACAAAGTAGCGTGAACATAATGGATAGGAATATCTGAAAATTCCTTTGTATATTTGTTCAGCAGGACGGAATAGAGTTTTTTGGTTTTCACACTTCTAAATTAACTCTTTCTGTCCTTTTTTTGTCAAAAATTTAACTCATGTCCAGTACTATAAGAAATCCAAGACCTTCTTTGGGTTGTATAGACTCTCAAAGTGTTCAGAGTGTTTATGGAGGAGAGGCGATAGGAGTGGACGGCTATAAGCTCAAAAAAGGACGGAAACGGCATATTTTAGTAGATACGCAAGGAAATTTACTAGAATTAGAGATTAGTCCAGCCAATCAAGCCGATGTAAATCAACTTGCTTATTTGTCGTATTTAGCTCAGTTTAGAGGCAGACCATTTTTCAAAATTCTTGCTGATGCAGGGTATAGAAGTGGGGCTTTGGCTACTGAAATATTTAGTCAAACAGGAGTGCAAGTGGAAATTGTCAATAGTCCAAGAAGAGAAAAAAAAGATGATAAAGCATTTGTTCCACAACCCAAAAGATGGGTTGTAGAAAGAACATTTGCGTGGCTCAATCAGAACCGAAGACTAAAAGTAGATTATGAAAAAACAAGAAAATCTGCAAAGGCATTTGTGTATTTAGCTATGATTTTGAATCTCATAAACAAAGGAGCTAAAAGAAATAAAAAATAAAAACTCGAACAGGCTCTTACAAAAAAAGTTTGAGCTGAGATAATGTCCATTAATCAATTACGAATTAAAAATTACGGCTTCCATCTGTTGAAAATTAAATATTCATATTTTTGAAAATAGTGCTTTAATTAATTTCTACTCTAGGGGATATTTTTTGATTGTCGAATCAATAAGTTGAAAGGTTGTGTTTTTTAAATTTTCCACATCTTTTTCCTCTAAATTTGTAGTTTCTATTGGTTTATGATAAATCATTTTACAATGATGACGAGTAAATTTAAAAGGCTGTCTATCAGGAAAAATAATCCAATTATAAAGAATAGTTACAGGCACTAAAGATGTTTGTGTTTGAATAGCTGCACGAAAAGCACCATCTTTAAAAGGATTCAATTCGGGTTGATTAGTACCAATAATTCCTCCTTCTGGATAAATCAAAACATTTTTACCTTCTGCTAAGGCTTCTTTTACTTTTTCGAATGCCTCAAAACGACTTGTTCCTCTTCCACGGCTAACAGGAATATGAATTTTTTTAAAAATATAACCAAATAAAGGAACTTTACTCAAAGATGCCTTTCCCATAAAAACACTAAATTTAGGAACAGTCATTACCATAGCAGCAATGTCTAAATAGGAAGTGTGATTAGAAGCATAAATATAGTTTTGGTTTGGATTGGGTTCGAATTCCCATTCTGTTTTTACTTTTATGCCCATTCCAAAGTATAAAATTTTTGCCCAAATTCTATATAAAAATCCGTTCCAATAATGCCATTCTTTGCGCTGAGTAGCAAGCCACAAAAAAGGATATAAAAGCAAAAAGATGAGCATAAACCAAAATGCACACCACATAGTATATAAATTCATTTTTTAGTTATCAGTTACCAGTTATCAGTTACCAGTGAATAGTAATGAGTACTGTAATTAGTAAAATCTAAAATGCTTTTTTAAAGCAATTACAAATTAACGCAAAAAAAAATTGACAACCCTCAAAGAAGATTGTCAATTTATGATAATATTTATTCAGTAACGTTGATTGTTACAGTGCAAAGTTAATGCGTGTAAGTAATCCACCTGTCTGAACAAATACCCCTTCCGAACCAAGTGAGCGTACTGGAAATCTCCAATACGGTTCAACTTGTAGCGTTAAATGTTTTCCTAAGGAGGTTTCAAGTCCTGCAGAAACATTAATGGTTGCAAAAAGCTGTAAAGCTGATTGTGTTTCCCTTTGTTTTACTACTTCTTGTGTACGAGTAAGACGTGGGTCATAAATATCTTGATATGAAACTGTATAATCAGATTCATAATTTTCTTTTAAAAAGAAATAATTTGAAGTACCTGCTGATACAAACCATTTATTTCGGTCTGTTTGAATTGCATTGTATCGCAAATGTATAGGTAAATCTAGTAACTGCCAATTTATTTGAGTTTTATTTTTCTTTACCCAAGCATCTTCACTTGTAGGTGGAGCAAAGTTATTTGCAATAGTTGGTATAGATAAAGGTTCTTCTACATCAATCTGTTTTTGTGTATAAACTGCTCCTGTTGAGATATTAAAACGTTTTGCAATTTGATAATCAGCCATTATACCATATCCATTTGTATAATTCATGCGTTGTTTGTCATTACTCTTATAAATATTTGTCATTGCCATAAGAGCAGCTCCAAACCTCCATTTTCCGACAGCATTCACTACTGGATTTTTTCTAATCAACTCTTCATTTTGATTAGCAGAGACAAGAAATGTGTCATCAATTTTTAATTCAGGCAATGTCATTTCTTCTGGTTTGACATCAACAAACAAATCAAAATTAGTTTCTTTTATATTTAATGCACTAAGCATTTTATTAGATTCTACTTTTTGAATAGCATCATTATTAGCCAACAAACTATTTGTTGTATTTACTTTCTCTTCAGAATTATCAGTAGAGTAAGATGAATTGAAAGCCGTTTGATTATTTTTAGTGTTTTTTTCTAGTTGAGTTTCTGAATTAGAATATGATTCTGTTTTAGTGAAATTTTTAGTGTTTTTTTCTGAATTATTATCTAAATAATTATCAGTATTGCTTTTATTATTAGATTCTAAGTTGTCTTTTAAATTGTTTTGTGTAATTATTTTATCATCAATAGAATTTGAATTAGTTAAATTTGATTCCTGTATAGAATTTTCTTGAAAAGCTATATTTTGATTTGAAATTTTATCTGCCGAGTTATCTAAAAATTGATATCCTCCAAATAATAAAATTACTGCTGCTGCTCCCATTGTTGCAAAAACTGCCAAACGTCTAAATACGACTGTTTTACGGTCTTTTTCATTATGAGCAGCCAGTTTTGATTGCATAGCAGACCAATCAGCAGGTTCGAAAGTAGGTTCATAATTTTGTACTACTTCTTTAAACCGTTCTGTAAAACGCTCTTCTGATGATTTGTGATTCCCGTTTTGGTTATCGTATATATGCTTCATACTTTTTTCCGAAATGCTCTTTTATTAGTAAGCGTAATTTTTGTTTTGCTCTTGATAAGTTCGAACGAGAAGTTCCTGCTGGAATCCCCATTTGTTCTCCAATTTCTTCGTGTGAATAGCCTTCAATTTCATAGAGGTTAAATGTAATCCTGTAAACGTCTGGTAAAGATTGAACAAGTGCATAAATTTCATCTGCACTCATTTGGTCTATTACATCGCCTGTCGAATCTTCTTCTCTATCGGCATATTCTACATCCAAATGATTGGTGTGTTTTTCATTTTTGCGATAAAAATCAATCGCTGTATTAATAATTATCCTGCGAAGCCAACCTCTAAAAGATTTTTTGGTGTCGTATTGACATACTTTTGTGAATACTTTCATAAAACTATCATTCAACACCTCACTCGCTTCATCTTTGCTTTTGCAATAACGTAGCGATACCGACATCGCATACCCATAAAAATGCTTATATAACATTTCTTGACTTTTTGCGTGTTTTTTTCGGCAGCCTTCTATTAGGCGAAGTTCAATATCTGTTAGCTCTATGGCTTTCACCAACAATTAGTAATTAATGTTCTTAGGGTAATATTTAAGTTGCTTTCAAAGTCCTTACGCAAAGAAGATTGGAAGTGCTGCAAAGGTGTCGCAAAAAAATCAAAAGTTTTTATTTTTTTTTGAAATATTTTATTAATCTTCTTTAAAACGTGCGTAAAATGGGTGTAGGGGGATTTTTAGAACTCGTAATTTATTCTCAACAAAAAACTTAATATCTTTATACAAAAATAATAACTTGTTAAAAAAGAAAATACCCTTCAAGGTGTATATTTAAATTAAGACCTCGAAAAGTATCAATTTTTTGATAAAACTCTATTTTACCAAATCAATAAAATTAGTCATTGCTTCTTTTGTGGAAGTATATTGGTCTAAACTTCCATAATTTCCATTGACAGCGTAAGAAATAATGGTTTTGTCCTCTGGAAAATAAATCATATTGGCGTAATATCCGACGGCATCTCCACTATGAAAATAAGCTGTTCCTTTGTGTGTTTCCATCTTGAAAATTCCTAAACCGTAATAAATAGGGAAAAAATTGGAATCTTTTTCTTTAGGTTCACGCACAGTTAGCATTTCAGATAGGCTATTTTGAGTAATAATTTCGTCATTCATCAATGCCTTAAAAAAAATAGCTAAATCATGAGAATTAGACAAAAGACCACCATCAGCAGTATAATAATCCCAACCACTTTTATATGTGCTTTCTGTCAGATTAAAATTTGAATACATATCAATATAACCTCTCACAAGTCCATTAGGAATAGGGTTTTTGGCAGCAAATTGTGTGTATTTTAAGTTTAAAGGAATAAAAATTTTTTCTTCAAAAACTTCATAAAATGGCTTATTTTCAATTTCTGTAATCAACATTCCTAGCAAAACATAATTTGTATTCGAATATCGAACATCTTCTCCTACTTCAAAATAGGCACTTTGTCCATACGCATAATCTAATAATTCTTCAGGTTGCCACGTTTTTTCAAAATCATTCAGCGAAGCAGTCTGAAATTTTAGACTTTGAATGTAATTATAAATTCCACTTGAATGATTCAAAAGCTGTCTAATTGTAGCCTTATCAGCATTTTCTAGTTTATTGACAATACTTTTTGAAACATAATCAGCAATTTTGTCATTTAAGCTGAGTTTTCCTTCTTCTACAAGTTTCAAAACAGTTACGGCAGTAAACATTTTGACTGTCGAACCTACTCTAGTTTGATGACAAGATTGCAAATTGATGTCGTTGAAAATATCTGCTTTTCCATTTGCACCACTCCAAAGTCCGTCTGTTTGTTTATAAATTGTCATCGAAATACTAGGAATTCCTTTAGCTGTTAATTGCTGCATAAATTCCTCATATTTTTGATGATTTTTGTTTTGCTGACTGCTATCGTTTAAAATAGGTAAACAGTTATAAAAATTTGCACTCAATTCTTCGCTTTTTTCACAAGAAGAAAAAATAAGAATAAAGAAGAGAGTAGAAACAACGAAATTGATTTTTTGATTGAACATATAAGTTAATTTTTGGACAGACTAGGAAGTCTGTCATAAAAGGGGTAAGTTATTTAGAAATAAAAAATTTATAGCCTACATGAAAATTGATATGAGTCATGACTGGAATAAAATCTGGCGAATAGGGATATTCTGCCCAAGATTGATATCGAACAAATAATTTAGGACTATATTTTTCTAACGGTTTGAGATAATACCCTACACCAAGCGAAAAAGTAGGATACAAACGTCCATTTCCTTTGTCTTTTTTCTTTTTATAAACTCCATCTACAAGTGCAAACTCATCTTGTGTTGCAAAGGTATGTAAGTAGCCAATTCCTAATAAAGATTGAAGAGCTAGACCAAATTTGAAGCGTTTTTCATAACCTACTTCACTAAAAAATGCTATTCCTTGTGCCAAATGATTATGATAAAAATAGGAAAGATTAGCTGTTTGAAACCAACGATGTGATTTTTGAGGAAAGGTAGAATAATAGTCTTTTGAGTAATTAAACTCTGTTCCGACTTGCAAACCCAAATGAACAGGCATAGTAAAAAAACGAGTAAAAGGAATAGCCGTAGATTGATTAAACACCGAAATCTGAACAGGGATTTTTTGTGCCTTTGTAGGGGTGGTACTGAAATAAAAAAGACAACTACATAAAATTAAAAACTGAAAAGAGCCAAATGTATTGAGTTTCATAAAATGATAGAATTGCTTAAAAATTAGGTTACTAAAAAACTATGAAGCAAAACTAAATGAAGAAAAGGATAAAAAACATCTTTTAATCCTTTAAAATTACTCAAAAGGGCATTTTTGAAACTGAAACGGACAGAGACATTATTTTAAACTTGATACCATTCCAAAAATTTAGAAACATTTGCTTTGGCTACAAACTGTTCCTCCAAACTTTTTGGCGAAAAATGGATTTTGATTTTGCGAGTAGTTGTAGCTTCGTAGCCGATGATGCTTTTTCGGTGGGCAATAATTTGACGATTGAGTTGATAGAAGTTTTGAGGAGAAAGAAGGGAGAAAAAATGTTGTAATTTTTCTTTTTGATAAAAACGATTGCCTTCAAAAGTAGTGAGATAAATTATTTTTTCAGAAAGTTCAAAAAAAGCAATTTCTTCAACAGGAATTTTTATAAAATCATGACCACGATTGACTACAAAGTAAGAGGGAATTTGATTTTTTTTTTCTTCTAACTCTTGTTCTAATTTTGCTTTTAAATCTGTTTCTATTTTATAAATCAATTCTTCTGTAATTTTTTTAGTTTCTTGTTTTACTTTGATTTTTAGATTATTCTCTAATTCTTGTTCTAGCTTTTTCTCTAAATTATCAGTCAAAAATTCATTTCTATTCTTTAATTCAAAATTGATAAAATAAGCTGCATTTGCTAAAAACAGAAATATAAAAACCAAAGGTAATTCTAGATAAAATATAGAACTTTTATGAAGTGGAATATCTAATAAATAAATCAAATACAAAATTTCTGTACTGATAATTACTACTAAAGGAAAAGTTACTCCCATCAAAAATTGCTTTTTTATTCTATGAGAAAGCTCTTGTCTATGAAAGTGAGTTGTATTCAGTTTTTTATAAAATAAATACAAATACAAACCACACAGATAACTTAATACTAGTGCAAAAATAAGATCTGTATAATAACTAGGGTTATCTAATAATTCTGAAAAAGTATTATCATTACCAATATGCACCACAGCTAGTGCTGAAATAGTATAATAAATAAAAAACCAATAGGTAGAAATGACTTTTTGAGGCATAACTTAGGTACTAACAAGATTAGAAGTTTTATTTTTTGCTTAAAAATAATAAATTTTTGTACTTCTTCACACAAAATAACACTGATTAGATGTTGGTTATTTTATAATAAAACTAAAGATACATAAAGTTTTATTTTTAGAATCTGGAAAGGAAAACCTATTTTGGATTACTATTATTGTAACTTCGTTTATTAAATTTATTCAAAAAAATAAACCTAGTATAAAAAATGCGTTATTTTATTATCTACAAACCTTACGGAATGATTTGTCAGTTTTCAAAAGAAGGCGACAAAGCTACTTTAGCCGATTTAGCTTTTGATTTTCCGAAAGATGTTTATCCACTTGGCAGACTAGACACTGACAGCGAAGGATTATTAATTCTGACCAATGATAAAAAACTCAATCATAAACTTTTAAACCCTGATTTTGCACATCAGCGTACTTATTATGTACAGGTAGATGGACAAATTCATAAAGAAGCCTTAAAACAATTAGAGGAAGGGGTTACTATTCGAATCAAGAAAAAAGATTATTTTACAAGTCCTGCAAAAGCTAAAAGTATTGATGAACCCGAACTTCCACCACGTAATCCTCCAGTTCGTTATCGGGCAAGTATTCCCACTTCTTGGATTTCACTTACTTTGACAGAGGGAAAAAATAGACAAGTAAGGCACATGACAGCAGCCGTAAAATTTCCAACTTTGAGACTTGTTCGTTATGCCATTGAAAATATAGAACTGGAAGACATGCAATCTGGAGATATTTTGGAACTTTCTGGAACAGAACTTTATACAAAACTAGGAATGAAAGTGTAATGAAATTACGACCTGTTAAAGTCGTCCAACCAATTAAATGAGTAATGAAAATAAATTATTTTATAACCAAACAACTACAAATTCTTTTTCTTGATTTGTAAAATAATTATGAAATAAAACCAGCCATTCATTAGAAATTAAATTATTTTTTATTCTTCCAAAAAGCTGAATGTCTTTGTCGTAATTAGCTTCACTGCTTTGGCAGGTCGTAATCCGTAATCCGTAATTGCTCTGTATTTTTACATTCAAATCTTCTTTAAAAAAAAGACCTTCAATATCTGCATATTTGTAGAGTGCTTCTTTTGAAGACCAAAAAAAAGTTTGTTGTTTGAGTGTTTGTGCTTTTTTCTGTTCTTTTTGACTCATTACACGATGAAAAACTCGGCCGATTTTTGGTGTAAGTGATTGAATATCAATTCCTACTTCATTGGTTGTATCAATAATTGCAGCGCAAAAAGGAAAATCATGAGAAATGGAAAGTTTTAAATTCGTATTTTTATTATTGTTTGATTCTTTCAAAAATGGTTTTCCTGTTTGGGTTTTTGCTAAAAAAGTATAATCAAAACCTATTTGTTCGACCAAAGTTTTAACCAAAAGACGAACTGCTAAACGTTCTAGTTTTTTTTCTTCTTGTTTTGCCTGTAATTTTGCATTCGAACTTTTATCTGAATATTTGCTATCGATATAAGCTAAATCTTCTTTTGGTAATTGCGTTTCAAAAAAAGAAATAGTTTCACTAATTTGCCAAAGAGCAACCAAACGGTTTTCAGAAGTATGTAAAATTTGTAAAGGCATTTTGAAATAAATTTAGAATGTTAGAAGTGACCTGCAAATACATTTTAACCACAGAAAATGAAGAGGAAAACAAGAGAAAATACAAATGCAATTTTTCAATTACCTTTGATTTTATAAATCTGACTCGCCATTGCTTAGTTTTCCACTAACAATAAATTAATCATAAAAACATGAAAAAAATAGTTTACTCATTATCAATGTTGTTTTTTGCAATAGTATTTGTTTTTCAAAGTAATGCTGTTTTTGCTCAACATGCAAAGATGCAATTTTCTCGTCAAGATTCTTTGCGTGGAGCATTGCGAAAAGAGAGAGCATACAATGTAAAACACTATGATTTGAACTTAAAGATTGATATTGACAATCAATTTATTTCAGGATTTAATAAAATAACTTTTCAAAATACAGATTTAGATTCAGTTTTGCAGTTAGATTTATTTGAAAATTTTGAAATTGATTCTATCGTTTATCATAATCAATATACAACACAAAGATTGATAAATCCGACCAAAACGCTTCGAAATCGAAGAGAGGGAAAGGTAATTTGGGTAGAGCTTCCGACTGAAATTAGAAATAGCTTAAATGTTTCTAAAGAAAACAAAACCAATGAAATGATAAGTGTTTTCTATCATGGAAAAACTCAAAATGCTGTAAATCCTCCTTGGGATGGTGGTTTTACATGGAATAAAAAAGCAAATGAAAAGCCTTGGGTAACAGTTAGTTGTCAAGGTTTGGGGGCAAGCAGTTGGTTTCCTTTGAAAGATCATTTGAGCGATGAACCTGACAGTGTTCGAATGTATTTTGAAGTTCCGAAAGACTTGTTTTGTGTTTCGAATGGTGATTTGATTTCTATTAATAAAGAAACAAAAGATAAAAGTTTTGTAGGCTATGAATGGAAAACATCTTATCCGATTGCTTCCTATAATATGACATTGAATATTGGTGATTATGTTCATTTTGAAGATAAATATATCTCTAAAATAAATTTAACAAATCCTACAAATAAGAAAGGTTCTTTAAATTCTATAAAACTAGATTATTATGTAATTAAAGGAAATGAAACGAAGGCAAAACCATTTTTTGAAAGTCAAGTAAAACCAATGTTAGAGGCTTTTGAATATTATTTTGGAGAATATCCATTCAAAAAAGATGGCTATGCACTTGTAGAAACGCCTTATTGGGGAATGGAACACCAATCTTGTGTGGCGTATGGAAATAATTACAAACTCAATTCTTTTGGTTTTGATTTTATTATTATTCACGAATCGGGACATGAGTTTTTTGGAAATAGTGTTAGTGCAAATGATAATGCCGAACTTTGGATTCATGAATCTTTTACGACGTATTCAGAAGCTCTTTTTGTGGAATATTTTCAAGGAAAAGAAAAATCGATTGATTATTTATTGACACAAAAACTAAAAATCATCAGTCAAGATGTAATTCTTGCTCCTCTTGATGTAAATTATAATAATTGGCTTGGTGCAGACATGTATTACAAAGGAAGTTGGATGTTACATTCTTTGCGTTCGGTAGTTGATAATGATGAGCTTTGGATTTCGACGGTTAAAGATTTTTATCAGACTTATAAATATTCGCACATAAACACACAACAAGTCATTGATTTTTTTAATAAAAAAACAGGTAGAAACTTAACACCAATTTTTAATTTTTATCTAACTAATAAAGAAATTCCTGTTTTGAAATATGAAATTGTGGAAGAAGATGATAAGCTATTTTTGTCTTATTATTGGAAGGTAAATGAAGAGAAAAATAAAGATTTTAATATGCCAGTGGAAGTTTTTCTAAGCCGAAAAGATAAAACTGAAAAAGAATCTTTTATGCTCAATGCTACAACAGAAGTTCAAAAAATAGAGATTTCAGATAAAATCAGTAAAAAAGAAAAAAAGAAAATGGAGGAAATAGAATTGATAATAAACGGAAGAAAATATTTAGCCAACTCTGTAAAAAAGTAAGGGGGAAATAGTTCGCTTTTTGAGAAAAACTTCAAGAACTAAACATCTAAAAATGAGAGTAGCTAATTTTCATCTCTTTCATATATTGGCTACTTTTCAATCAACTCAAAAATCTCGTCTAATTTTGGTAAAAGAACAATTTCTATTCTTCTATTTTTGCTTTTTCCTTCTGGTGTGGCATTGCTTGAAATAGGCAAATGTTCTCCATGTCCTGCTGCAACGATACTTTGAGGAGAAACTCCATTTTCTACCAAAATTTTGGTAACAACAGACGCACGCAATGCACTAAGTTGCCAGTTATCTTTGAAAGGCAATTCTGCACCTGTTACAGGCATATTATCGGTGTGTCCTTCTACCCAAATATCAAGTTCAGAAGCATTATTTTTGAGCAAGGCTGCTAATTTTTGAAGTGCTTTTCTTCCTTCCGAATTAATATCAATACTTGCCGTTTCGAAAAGAAGTTTGTTAGAAAGTGAAATATACAAACGCCCAGATTTTTCTTTTACTGAAAAAGATTCTTTATTCAATGAACTAAAAGCTGTTTTGATAGACTTTTGCAATTCATTTGATTGTCTTTGGCGTTGGTATTGTTTGTTTTTTAGAGTAGAAATATTTTTTTCTTTGTTCGAAATTTCGCTTTCTTTTTTTGTTAATTCTATTTCTTTTTCCTGTAATTCTTTATTCAGAATAGTATTTTCCTCTACTGTTTTTTTTGCAATTTTTTGAAGACTATCTAATTGATAATCTTTGGTTTGTAATGAAATAATAATTTCTCTAAGAGAATCCGAACTTTGAAGTAAGAGTTTTTGAGCTTCATAAAACTGCCTTTTGATGCGTTCATTTTCTTGGTCTTTTTTTTCTACTTCGGCTACTTTTGCTTTGTATTTATTGGGGCTTACGCACGAGAAAACTACTACACTCAAAAGAAAGAATAGGAGAATAGGTAGAACTATTTTTTTTATAGACTGTATTTGTAGGTTCACTTTTTTATTAATTTAAAATTTAGTCTGTATTTGTCTAACCTATTGGTTGCATTTTATAATTTAAAGATTAGAATCAGCAATAAACTGCAACGCCAAATCTCGTCCTTTTTTGATGCAATCACTTACCGAAACGCCACCAAACCAGTTTGCACAAATATAAATATCTGACTTTTTGAGTCGTTTTAGTTGTCGTTCTACTTTCAACATTTGTTCGTCATATTGTGGAACAGATTTATCCCAACGTGTAAATTGTTGAATAATAGGGTCATTTTTTATTCCATAAATCTGTTTTAGTTCGTCTGTATGGCGTTTCAAAATTTCCTGTTTTGGTAATTCTGCGTTTGCTTGCCATTGTCTTCCACCTACAAAACCAGTAAATAAAACTTCATCTTTTGGCGCACGTCCTTCAAAAACACTACTACTCCAAATTGTTCCTGCCGAAAAAAGGTCTTCTACTTTTGGGTGTAATGCTCCAAAACCATTCAAATCAAAATCTACATCTTCTTTCTTGAAAATGCTATGAATCAAACACATCATTGGATAATGAATATCTCTAATCGTATGCGCTAATTTCTCAAAATGAGGCTCTAACAAATCAGCAGACACAGAAGGAGGAGTAGTTAGAAAAACTTTATCAAATTCTAGGGTTTCTATTTTTTTCTCTCCACGTTTATCACTTTCAATTTCTAATACCCAACGCCTGTTTTTACGTTCTATAAAATCACTATTTTTGAGTGAAATAACAGTATGATTAAATTGGACATTCAAGTTTTTGGATAAATGTTTGGCTAAAGACTGCATTCCATTTTTGAACGAAACAGACTGCTTTCTATTTCCAGACTTATTTTTGATAAATCCTTTTACTATTGAACCATGTTCTAGAGCATATTCTGTCAGTATAGGAAATGTGTATTTTAATAAAAGTTGATACGCATCTGCTGCATAAATGCCTGTAACAAAAGGACTGACTGCATAATCCACAACTTCTTTTCCAAAATGCTCTTCTAAAAAATCGCCTACGGTTATTTTTGGGTCTAATTCTTCTTTTTTATGGTATAATTCTTTAAAAATCTTAGCTTTTGTTTTGGTAGAGAAGAAAGAACCAAATAATAATCCTTGTGGAGAAGTAGGTAATTTTTTAGGTTTTCCATTACGAACAATAAAACGACTTTTGCTTACTTTATTTGCATAAACAAGTTCGTTTGCAAAACCAGCATCTTTGATAAAATCAAAAATTTCATCGTCCATAAGCAGAGAATTTGCTCCTCTTTCAAGTAAATAGGCTTTGTTTTTTCCCATTTGTACAGTCTTCAAATATCCTCCTACTTCACTACTAGATTCGAAAATTTGATAAGGAATATTTTTTTGATGTAAATGCCAAGCTAGAGAAAGCCCTGAAATACCTGCGCCAACGATTGCTATCATTTTGTTAGAGTGGAAAAAAATTAAAAATAATTTATGGATAGAAGAGTAAAAACCAACTTACGAAAATAAAGAGTTTCTTGATAAGAAACAAAATATTAAAATTTTAAAGTAAAAAAGTGAAAGAAGTATAACGGTTATTAAATCTATGTAGATGATAAATTACTTGTTTAAATAATTGAAAATCAGAAGGCTTAACAAAATATAAACTGTTAAAATGAACTTAAACACATCGCTTGTAAGTAAAAAATGTATTTAGATAATGTCTAGGATTACTGAGACACATGTAAAACTAATATTAACAAGTAAGTCAGAAGTTTATTTGGTTTTTTTTGAATTAATCAAACTATTATTAATCTTGTATTCTGACTTACTTATGCAATAGAGTGAAGTATTTGATAGTGTATTTGGTGTTTTTGTTTATAAAATGATTTATTTTGAGCAAAGCTGTTCAATAAAATAAATAAACGGATTTTACTCTATCAAAATGCACCTAAATTTGTACTATAATCCCTTTAAATAAACCTATCTAAAAGAATAAGACAAGTCATGAGTATGTTTCCTAATTCAAATTTAAGCACTATTAATTACAATGAAAAAGATGAGTTTTTTATTTTTAAAATGAAAGGGAATATGAATTTGGAAGAGTATAAAAATTATTTTTTTGCTATTTTGAAAGAAGCAAAAGAATATAATTGTAGGTATTGGATTTATGATTTATCAGAGTTTGAATATGATTCCTTAAAAGCCAGAACTTGGCAAGTTTCTGTTTTTTTACCGAAATGTTTTAGAGAGTTCAATCAAGAATTAATCATAGCTATGATTCCACCTCCAAATGCAATACATAGAATGGGGGTTGAGATGGCTATTAAAGCAACAGATAAAATGAATTATCCCTATCAATTATCTTATTTTTCTGACATAGAAAAAGCTATAAACTGGATATTGAGCAAAAAATAAAGTAGATTGTATCAAAAATAAATACAAAAAAATAGCTCCTAAAATGCCTTTTACCTTTTCTCATCCTGCAATCGTTTTACCTCTTGGGATTTTATGGCAACGTTATTTTTCTCTGACAGCTCTTATTGTTGGAAGTATGACACCAGATTTTGAATATTTTTTGCGTTTGAAGGTGCGTAGTGATTTCTCACATACTCTTTTGGGTGTTTTTTGGTTTGATTTGCCTTTAGGAATTATTCTCTGTTTTGTATTTCATTTGCTTATCAAGAAATCTCTTTTTAAAAACCTACCTACCTTTTTGCAGACTTGTTTCAATGATTTCTTAGATTTTGATTTTGTAGATTATTTCAAAAAGCGTTTTCTGATTGTAATTTTCTCTTTGCTTTTGGGAGTTTTTTCTCATCTTTTTTGGGATGGGTTCACACATCACGACGGATTTTTTGTAGAACTTTTTTCTGTTTTACAAACCAAAACTGCTTTCTATTCTATTCCTGTTTTCAAGATTTTACAACACTTTAGTACGCTTATAGGTGGATTTTGTATCGCCTTTTGGATTTATAAATTACCTCAAAATTCTAAAACTATTTATCCTATTTCTTTCAACTATTGGCTTTCTGTTTTTGGTTGTTTTGTGTTTTTTTTTTCTGTTCGTCTTTTTATGATTTATTATTTTCAAGAGAGTTTTCATATAGGAAATATAATTGTAAGTGGAATTTCTCTGATGCTGCTTTCTTTGGTTTTGGTAGGAGTTTTTGAGAAATTTTATACTAAAAATTAAATCTAGCGTTTTCTAAAAATAACTCCATTAAAAAAATCAAAACTTAACTATCATGAAAAAATTACTATTCCTTATTCTTCTTTTGAATTTTACTTTTGTAAGTTCCCTTTTTGCACAAGATGAATCAGATGATTCTTTAGATATTACAAATAAATCAATGCTTTATCTATTTGATAATATCAGAAATGAACTTGAAAAAGAACCAAATTTTGATAAAATTGATACTGAACTTATGCAATTTATGCAAGCAATATCAATTTTTTGGTCAGACACAAATCAATTAGACAAAGATTTGTATCTCATAAACTTGAATTTTTTTACTGACCAAATAGAATATTCTTTTCAATTTATAAATTACAACAATAAGGTTCTTGTTTTTGATTGTCTATTCTTGCCAGCTCCTCTCATTAATCCTATTCGTAGAGATAGTTCTTTTATGGAAGAACGACAACTAAGATGCTTAAATCAGTTTTTCAAAGTACATTTAGATAATGGAATTTTGAAATTAAATGAACAGACTAAATCGGTTTCTTACCATAAAGCATTTATAGAGAATATAGAAGAATACAGAAAGGTTAATCCAAAAGTAATTATTGACCACCAACCAAAAAAAGTAGCTAACAGAACAGACAGAGCAGTGGATTTTTTAATGAATACAGAATCAATATACTTTATTTTTAATAATTATAATTTTAGTAGTTGTGAATTTGCAACTGCATTTAAGTATATTTCATTTTTAATAGAAAATAATAAAGTAATAGAGTTAGAAAATATTCTTTATACAGTGAATCCACGAGGAAAACTATTAGCAGCAGGTGCGCTTTTATACTTACAAAAAAATGAAGGAATACTACTAAACTCAGAAATCAAAGAGCGATTAGATTATATTTTAGAAAATGAGGAATCTGTTACGGTTATAAGACCACTTTTAGATTGTGGAAACTACGATCACCTTTGGAATGTATATTTAGTAAAAGATTTTGAAGAGCTATTTGAGAAATATGGAATGAAAAGTAGTAAAAAGGATAAAAATAATGATGTTCAAGAAAGATAAATATTTACACAAATTTATTTTTGCCTATTCTATTTTTGTATATTTGACTTATAAACAATCTAACTAGATTTTAGTAATGGATTGTAACTTATTTTTATATTTTTTTTGCCGTTGTTGTGTGTCCTTACCAACAACATAAATTAGTAGTTATGACTTTTCCAGAAGAATTAAAATACACCAAAGAACACGAATGGATTCGTTTAGAAGGCGATATCGCAACTGTTGGAATTACAGAGTTTGCTCAATCGGAGCTTGGTGACATCGTTTATGTCGACATCACAACAGAAGGTGATGAAGTGGAAGCAGGCGAAGTTTTCGGCTCTGTGGAAGCTGTGAAGACAGTTTCTGATTTGTATATGCCAATTACAGGAACAGTAACAGAAGTAAATCCTGAACTAGAAGATTCTCCTGAAATAGTAAATTCTGACCCTTATACAGGTGGTTGGATGATAAAAATTCAAGTTAATAATGTAGATGATGTAGCCGAGCTTATGTCTGCTGCTGATTATACAGCTTTAGTTAAGTCGTAATTACTCCATCGCAATGAATTTTTATTTATAGGGAAAAGACATAGCTTTTCCCTATAAATAAAATTAAAATTAAAATTAAATTTGTCTTACCTACTCAAACGTTCTTGATTTAATAGTTTTAAACCTAAGTAATAGATGTAAAGTATGTCAAGAACAGTATAAGAAACAATGTGTTATGTACCTTATTGAATTGAAGAAAACACTAAAATTTAAAATAATGAAATAGTCTGATTCATTTGTTCAACAACTAAATCTATATCCTCTTTTTTTGTCCTCCAATTTACAAAAGAAGTTCTAATTCCTTTTCTACCTTCATAAAAAGTTGGAGTCATAAATACTTTTCCTGTATCATTTAGCTTTTTTAAAAAAAGTGTAACTTCTTCTTGATTATCTTCATTATTATTTTGCTTCAATGAAAAACAAATATTATTCAAATGAATTGGTGCTAATAATTCAAAATCATTGCTTTCAGTAATTTTCTGACCAAAATAGTTTGCCAAATCAATACAATTCTCTACAATATCTTTGTAACCCTCTTTTCCATACGCCATAAGTGTAAACCAAGCAGGAAGAGCTTTCAAACGTCTTGAATTTTCAGGTAATACATTGAGATAACTAAAATTCTCAAATGGATTGCCTAAATAAGGAGCATTCGAATTTTGGAATGTTTCAGTTTGTAAAATGCTATATTCTTTTTTTACTAAAAAAATCGCACTCTCATAAGGAACATTCAGCCATTTATGACAGTCTATAGTAATACTATCTGCATTATCCCAACCTTTTACCAAATGTTTTGTCTTCTCCGAACAAGCTGCAAAACCACCAAAGGCAGCATCAATATGCCACCAAAAATTATATTTAGTTTTCAGTTTTGATATTGCTTCAAAATCATCAAAATCTACAGTGTTTACTGTTCCTCCACTTGAAAGCAAAATAAAAGGTTTTCCATGTAGAGATTCAATAACTTTTTCTAAATCTAGAATTGAAATAGCTTCTCTATTTCCCTCTAGTGTTTTGATAGAAATAATTTTTGTACTTCCCATTCCTAATAAAGAAATAGCTTTGATAGCAGATGAATGTGGAGTAGCTGATAAAACTGCAATTTCTTCTCTAATTCCTTCTTTAGCTATATCTTTTGAAACATTATTTCCTTGATTATCCTTGTTGTTTTTGCCAATCCATTGTCTTGCTACTGCCAAACAGGTAAAATTAGACATTGTTGCACCTGTTACAAAACCACCTAAAAAATCTTTTGGGAGATTAAATAAATCCAATAATAAATTGATAGTTTCTAATTCAATATTTGCAGAAATATCTCCATTTCCATTTGTAGCTTGTGTATTTTGGTCGTAAATACTTGCCAACCAATCACCTACAAGTGATGCAGGTGTAGAACCTCCTGTTACATACCCCCAAAATCTTGAACCTGAAGAGGCTACCATAGTAGATTCAAATCGTTGATTAAATAATTCTAAGGCTTTTATTGTTCCCAAACCTTGCTGATTAAGATTTAGTTGTTCTTTTGAGTCAAACTTACTAGATGTTGGTCTGTCATTGATATTTTTTAGATAATCTGTTCCTTGAGAAGCTACTTTTTGTAGAATTGATTCAATGTTTTCTGAATCTGATTGTAAGATATTGTTCATTATTTTTTGATTGATAAATTAATGTTGTTTTCCTGTTCTTGTATTTCTTTTTTAGAATTTTGATTTAGATAAATTCCTTCTACAACAATCATAATACAAGTCAAAATAGCAACTATGATATTTCTTGTGAAATGTCCGAATAAATGACTGTATGAATAGTTACCTAAAAAAAATAACCAACGAACGGCAGCTCCTATTGAATTGAAGAGAATTTTAAAAATTAATTCTACTAGAATTTCAAATATACCTTCTATCAAACCTACAATTATATCTCCTACCATGTTTTTGTTATTTAGAAATGGAAATGTTTTTCAATTGTGCTTATTTTTTAGAATTCAGAGAGAATTGAAAACTTACAAAGACAAAACCTAGCAAAATTAGGAAATAGAAATATTACTAATCTCCTGCTCTTGTTTTTCATTTATAGAAATTTTATTAAACAACAAAAAACCTCCACCACCTAGTAACATAAGCCAAACTAAAAGTGCAACCAATATATTTTTGAGTCTTTGATTTCTCAAGCTACTAAACGAGTATTGACCAAGAAAAAACAACCATCGAACAGACGCTCCAATAACATTGAAAAGGATTTGAAAAATTACTTCAAAAGCGTCTGAGAACATTTCTTCTATATCTTCCATGTATTTTTGAGTTTTAATATAGATATAAGACTTTCACAAATTAAAGAAACAACAAAATCAAGTTTGCTTCTATCAATGATTTATAAAAATTTTAAGATAAATATTTTGTTTAACGAGAAAAATGGACTCTTGTTTTCAACAGAAAAAAACTGCCTTGTAGAAAGTGTTATTACTACTTATTAATGAAGCCTATAAGTACGTCCAAGTTATAAAACAGCCTAAATTTATACTAAAAGACGATAAAATATAATAAAAATGTGACTTCAATCTAAATTAAAGATTATATTCATCAAATAAATGATAATACTTTTTACCATAAACTAATTTAGATGAACCATAAAAATAAACACCGAATTAAAAATAATCAGACAAAAACTGTCTTTTTATTATTGACTTTATATTTGTTGACTGGAGTTTCTTTTACAGAGGCTACTACCAATACTATCTACCAAGAAAAAAATGATACTATCAAGTATTCTACGCCTAATAGTACAATACTTCTAGATTCTACCAAAAAACATGTTACTGATATTTTGTATCTTCTTAAAGATGATAAGAATGATATAGCTCATCTTATTATACAAATGGATACTATGATTAGACTTGGTCTCATAAGACCTTTTAAAGATATATCTTTATTACAGAGAACAACAAAAGAAGATTATAGAAATGCTTGGGGAAAATTAAAATTATCTCATGAAGAAATTAAAGAGAATGAAAAATTGATAGCTCAACAAATTGGAGTGGAAATGAAAATCCCTTTAATTATAGATGAACATCAAGTTTTATCTCTTTGTAATAATTTGATTACTCATAATCATATACCTTATGCAGGTGTAGCCATTTCTTTTTATATAAAATCGGACTTTTCTAAGTCTGGGAAAAGAGAACATCTTTACACTTTGAGTACAGTTGAAATATATACAAATGTTATCGAATATAACTCATTATTAAAAAAGTGGGAGGATAAATTCAAACATAACGATTTTGATTTGGAGCTTTATGGTTACATTCATCCCACTACAGATGAAAAAATCATATATACTAAAAAGAAGAGTTTATTGCCTCTAAAAAAACATCTCAATATGACTAAAGGCATAGAGGATTTAATTATAATTCCTAATTTAACTAAGTAGAAATGTTAGATTTTGTTGACTTATATTCTCACAAGGAAGTATATTTTAGATGAAAAAAATCAACCTCCTATCTTACAAGTAAGCAAAATAGGAGGTTGTTTTATACAGTTGAATATTTTAATTATTTACTCTGCTTTACCCACCAAATCCAACATAAAAGCATATTCTAAAGCTGTTTCTTTGAGAGCTTCGAAACGCCCAGATGCTCCACCGTGTCCAGCATCCATATTAGTTTTGAAATAGAGTTTGTTTTTATCTGTTTTGAGTTCACGAAGTTTTGCGACCCATTTTGCAGGTTCCCAGTACTGAACTTGCGAATCGTGCAAACCTGTTGTAACAAGCATATTCGGATAATCTTGTGCAACTACATTATCATATGGCGAATAAGTCATCATATAATCGTAATATTCCTTGTTTTTAGGATTTCCCCATTCGTCAAACTCGTTTGTAGTGAGTGGAATAGATTCATCCAACATCGTAGTAACAACATCAACAAAAGGAACGGCTGCCAAAACTCCTTTGTACAAATCTGGTCGCATATTAGCAACTGCACCCACCAAAAGACCACCTGCACTTCCACCAGCAGCAAATGTAGTTTCAGGACTTCCAAAACCTTCGCTTTGTAAAAACTCTGTACAAGCTACAAAATCTTCAAAGGTATTCTTCTTTTTCAATAGTTTGCCATCTTCATACCATTGTCTTCCCATTTCCTCTCCACCACGAATATGAACAATCGAATAAACAAAACCACGCTCCAAAAGACTTAATCTTGAAACACTAAAATATGCGTCCATCGATGCACCATACGAACCGTAGCCATAAACTACTAGAGGATTTTTTCCATCTTTTTTAGTTCCTTTTTTATAGACTAATGAAATAGGAATTTTTGTTCCATCTTTTGCAGTTGCATAAACACGTTCTGAAACAAAATCAGAAGTTTCATATCCTCCAACTACTTCTTGTTGTTTTTTGAGTGTTTTTTCTTTGGTTTCCATATCATAATCATAGACCGAATTTGGAGTTGTCATGGAAGTATAACCAAAACGAAGCGTTTTTGTATCAAACTCAAAGTTTTGAGCTGTATAAGCCATATATGCAGGATCTTCAAACTCTATATAGTGTTCAGAATAGTGTTCAGAATTATCTTTCTGGTTTCTGACACGAAGCTGTAAAAGTCCTTCCTTACGCTCACTCAAAACCATAAAATCATTGAAAACTTCGATATCTTCTAATAAGACATCTTGACGATGAGCAATTACTTCCTCCCATTTAGATTTATCGTTTTGTTGTCCAACTTTTACTTTCATCAAACGAAAATTCTGTGCTTCCCAGTTCGTAACTACGTAAAAATGGTCGTCTTGATGCTCTACGCTATACTCATGTTTTGCTTCTCGCTTCAAAAATACTGTTGGTTTTGAGGTTGGTTTGTCAGCATCAATCAAATGAACTTCTGTATTTAATGTACTACTCAAATAAATCATTACATATTTTTTGGATTTTGATTTTCCAATATAAGTGTAGTACGATTCGTCTTTTTCTTCATAAATGAGCTTATCCGTTTCGGGGTTTGTACCCAATGTATGACTCCAAACTTGATGAGAACGTAAAGTTTCTGGGTCTTTTTTTACATAAAAAAGAGTTTTATCATCATTTGCCCAAACGAGTGCAGCTTCTACATTTCGCAGAGTTTCTGCTAGTATTTCTCCTGTTGCTAGATTTTTGAAACGAACGGTGTATTGTCTTCTTCCTGTGGTATCTTCTGCAAAAGCCAACATATTTTCGCCTGTACTGACACTTATTTTACCCGAATAAAAATCATTTCCTTCGGTACGCTCATTTCCGTTCAATAAAATTTCTTCTTCGCCTTCTAAAGTCTCTTTTTTTCTTGCATAAATTGGATATTCTTTTCCCTCTTCGTAGCGAGTGTAATACCAATAGTTTTGATATTTATAAGGAACAGAAGCATCATCTTCTTTGATTCTTCCTCTAATTTCTTTATAAATTTTTGTTTGTAGCTCGTCTGTGTGTGCTAATGATTTGGTTACATAGTCATTTTCTGCATTCAGATAAGCCAGCATTTCAGGTTTTGTACGGCTATCATCACGAAGCCAATAATAATTATCGATGCGTGTTTGTCCGTGTTCTTCTAGTTTTTGAGGAACTTTTTGAGCCATAGGAGGCGTAAGTGTGTCTGTAATTGTCATAGTTTCAGTTGAATTATCTTTTTTAGAATTTTCTCCACAACTAAAAAGAAGTGAAGAAGCTATAACTGCCATCAGAGTAGGTTTGATAAGGCAGAGTTTTGAAAAATTTGTTTGCATGTTTGATAGAACAGACTTTCCAGTCTGCCGAATTGTGTTTTTATAATTAATTATCTTTTGGAAAATCAAGATACTGCAAATTAGTGTTTTTTCTTTTAATGAAATACGTTATTATTTTATAAATTATGTAAGTGATTGCATATCAATTCAGAAATCTTAAAATTATTAGAGGAATATAAGCGATGTTTATCTCAATTTTTACAGTATAAAAATGAGAATTAATAGGTGTTCGTTTAATAAAACTTTGTCAGTAGTTTTTAGTAAAAAAAATGCTGACAATAATAGTTGGCTAATTAAATTCTAACATCTATTTTGTGACTAGAAGTAACATCCATTGAAAGTCATTTAAAAAACTCTATTATGATAAAAGACAGACAGGTATTTCAATATCAGAATAAGAATTTGATTGAGCGAGTAATTATTTGTCCACCTTTTCGTTATGAAGCTATTTTTCAAAATGAAGGTTGTTTTATTTATCTCAAATCAAAAGACACTAAACTAATTTCTTCAGACGTAAATCTAACTTTAGAAAATAAAGATGCTGTATTATTGAAATGTGGGACATATTTTGTGGATTGGTTGAAAAAAACAGATTCAATGGTAGAAGTTTTAGCTGTTCATTTATATCCTGAAATTTTGGAAAAATTGTATAAAAATGAGTTACCCCAACGATTAAAAAAAAGTGCGAATTATACACAAGTCAAAAAAATAGCTCCTACTGATACAATTTCAAAATTTGTAGAATCCTTAGAGTTTTATTTTCAAAATCCATCTTTGGTAAGTGATGATTTGCTTGAACTGAAAATAAAAGAACTGATTCTTTTATTAGTTCAAACAAAAAATGCTTCATCGGTTTTAGAACTTATTGAAGATTTATACTCACCTAGAAAATCTGAATTAAAGAAAATTATTGACTTACATAGCTATCAGAATTTATCAGTTGAAGAGTTAGCAATTTTATGTAATTTGAGTGTTTCATCATTTAAAAGAGAATTTAATTCTATTTATAATGAAAGTCCAATACGATTTTTGAACAAGAAAAAAATTGAGAAAGCAAAAGAGTTATTAGAATTATCTGATTTATCTATCGCTGAAATATCGCATCAAGTTGGATTTAATGACCCTTACTATTTTACTAGAATGTTCAAGAAACAAGAAGGAACTGCTCCAAGCATTTATCGAAAAGTAAATAATGAGCCTAAAATCCAGTAAAACGGTCTTTTTGTATATTTATCTCAATTTGATATTGTCTTATTTTGTATAATTCTATTTCAGCTCATTTTTTTACTTTACGATTATACAAATAAATGACAAAAATAACAAAAGGCAGTTCAGCAATTCATTTTTCAAAAAAAGATACTTTTGATAAAAATATAGACCTAAAAAATTACGAAGGGCAGAAAATATTTATTAGTTTTTTTAGAAAGGCAGCTTGTCCTTTTTGCAATATGCGAGTTCAAGAGTTAATCAAACGAAATGAAGATTTTAAGAAAGAAAATATTCAAATTATTGCTTTTTTTGCTTCTTCAAAGGAAGATATTTTGAAATATGTAGGAAAGCAAAATCCTCCTTTTCCAATTATTGCAGACAAAGATTTCAAGGTTTATCAAAAATATGGTATTGATGTCTCATATAATGGAATGTTTAAAGCTATGCTCAATCCTAAAAAAGCTCTCAAAGCTATGTTTGGTGGTTTTTTTAGTCTAAAAACAATGGCAGAAGACCCAGTACTTCCTGCTAATTTTTTGATAGATGAAAATCAAAATATACATAAAGTCTATTATGGAAGTGATTATGATGACCATTTGCCTATTTCTGAAATTTTGGCATGGAAATAAAAACAAAAAACTCCCTAAAAATAAAAGTAATTAGGGAGTTTAAAACTTATTTACAAAAAATATTTTTTACATATGCATAGCACGATTTTCAGTTGCAGCCAAACATGCTTCTTTTACTGCTTCCATATAGGTTGGGTGTGCGTGACTTTGTCTTGCAAGGTCTTCGGCTGATGCTCTAAATTCCATTGCTGTTACGCCTGTCGCTATCATATCGGCTGCTCTTGCGCCTATGATGTGCATTCCAAGTATTTCATCTGTTTTTTCATCTGCTAATACTTTTACAAGTCCGTCGGTATCCATTGAAGCTCTTGCTCTTCCGAGTGCCATAAATGGAAACGAACCTGATTTGTATTTTCTACCCGATTCTTTGAGTTGTTCTTCTGTGTAGCCTACACTTGCCACTTCTGGCCATGTATAAACAACTCCTGGAATTAAAAGATAATTGATATGAGGCTTTTGTCCTGCCATAAGTTCGGCAACCATTACACCTTCCTCTTCAGCTTTGTGTGCGAGCATTGCGCCACGAACAACATCACCGATTGCATAAACGCCTTTTACTTCTGTTTCTAAATGGTCATTTACTTCGATTGTACCTCTTTTGTCTGTCTTAATACCGATATTTTCTAATCCTAGACCTTCTGTATAAGCCTGACGACCAACAGAAAGCAAACAATAATCAGCTCTAAATTCTACTTCTTTGCCTTTTTTATCTATTGCTTTTATGACTACTTCATCGCCATCTTGTTTTGCTTCTTCTACTTTATGTTGTAAAAAGAATTTCATTTTGAGCGATTTTTTACTTACTCTTTCTAATTCTTTTCCCATTGTACTATCCATTGTTGGGATAATAGAAGGCATAAATTCGATAACAGAAACTTCTGTTCCTAAGCGAGCATATACAGAACCAAGTTCCATTCCGATTACTCCACCACCAATAACAATCATTTTTTTAGGAACTTCTTTCAATTCTAATGCTTCTGTTGAAGTGATAAAACGTTTTTTATCGTAAGGAAAGAAAGGAAAAATAGTTGGTTTTGAGCCTGTTGCAATGATAACTTTATCAGTTTCAATTTTAGTTTCCTTGCCCTTTTCTTTAGTATCTGTTGCCGTAACTTTGATATTGTTTTTATCAATAAAAGAACCTACTCCTTGATAAACATCAATTTTATTTTTTTTCATCAAATAATCAACGCCATCACAGGTTTTTTGAACCACGCCACGTTTACGCTCAATCATTTGCTCAAAATTTACTTTTGGCTCATTGATATCAATGCCGTGTTCTTTAAAGTTTTTTTGAGCAGCATGAAAATGCTCTGAAGAATCTAAAAGTGCTTTTGAAGGAATACAGCCTACATTAAGACACGTTCCACCCAAAGTAGCATATTTTTCTATAATTGCAGTTTTGAGTCCTAATTGTGCTGCACGAATGGCAGCTACATAACCACCAGGACCTGAACCAATAATTGTTACGTCGTATTTCATCTATAAAAATGGATTAAAAAATAATTCTAGTTGTCTAAATTTATATATACGTAAAATTAACTGGTTTTTGTCAGTAATTCAAGTTCAATTACGAATTAGAAATTACGAATTACGAAATAGTGATTTGACATAGCTAATTAGGTATAGTTTTTTATAATTGTTTTAAGAAAATTTGCATTGAACTATACTTGAAAATTTTCTTTTAATGATTCTAAAGTTTTCTTACCCATTCCTTTTACAGACAATAAGATTTCCTCATTTAGATTTCCAATAGTTATACGAGTTTTAAATATTTCCTTTGCTATATTTCTATTAATATTACCTAATACTTCCAATTCATCAATAGAGGCTTTATTTATATCTATTTTATCGCTTGAGATAACTTCAAAGTCTAAATAATCTAATAAATCAGCAAAGACTAAATAAAGATGAAATACAGTTTTTATAGCTTCTAGTTTTGCTAACTTAGCATGAACCCCTTTATTAGATAACTTATGAATAGATTCTAAATATTTACCTAAATATTCAAGATGACTTTGAGCTAAAAGCTTGTTTGTATCACTTTCTACTACACTATCAATAAAAGCCCATAGTCTATTTATGTATTGTGATTTACCTACTTTTCGTCCCTTATGAAGTTCTTCTCTTGGAGGATATACTATATCTGCAAAGTTCTCAATCATCCGTCTACAAGTAGTTAGTGAATGTGATAATTCTTCATCAGAATTGCTATTTAAACTTTTAAAAGTTATCATTAATTGTTCTGCTAACTCTGGATTCAAATCCAAAAGTTTATCATCTACAGCAGATTTTAAATAATCAAAACTAGATTTAGGAGCATCTTTAAAAGCTATTTTATTATAAATAAAGGTAGCTTTTGTATGAGCATTGACTTTTATTAAGTTTCAGTGCTTACCGAGACTAGATTGATAATAAGTACCATTATTTCCTTTTTTATTTTTGACAAAATCATTATATGTTTCTTCTATAAACCCAATATTTTCTAAACCTCCAGAAGCTATACTTGCTTTTTGTGTTAGTTCTGCATTTAGTTCTTGAATATTATTTTCATTGACTTCAAAAAGAATTTCTTGAAAAGCTTTTTGCATTTTCATTAATTCTTTATAGTGTTCGTCTTTTTTAGTACGACTATAAGTTATATTAGCCTGTATATAATTGTTTGCTGCTTTTGTATGTGTTGGATTTCCTAATTGAAGGTTACACCAAGCAACTATATCATTATGTTCAGATAACTCTGCTGCTCTTTTCAGCTTTTTAATAGCATTGCTCAAATTTCCTTTCGAAGATTCTAATTCATTTAAGCATTCTTTTATGGTCTTTAAGAGCGTGTTTAAAAATTTTCTCTATCTAATCTAGCTAAAATTATAGTAATAAATACACTTTGTATAAAAGCTACAGAAGATTGTATTGTTTTTTCGTAATCTTTGGCTAATCTACGGAAAAAATTGAACCATCCAAACGACCTTTCCACTTGCCACCTTCCCTTTTGAGGAACAAATCCTTTCTCATTAGGTGGACGTTGTGTAATTTCAACCTTCCATTTGTACCATGCTGCACATTCTTTGAAATATCCTTTGTAAGCACTATCTGCGAAAATAATTTCTAGCTCTGAAGCTACTTCTTCTAATTGAGAAAATAGTTCAATACCTTCATTTCCATCATAAGTATTTGCTGCTGATACGTGAATAGCAAGAGGTAATCCTAAGCTATCTACTGCAATATGACGCTTACGCCCATTAATTTTTTTAAAACCGTCTATGCCTACTTCTTCATTTATAAAAGCAGCTATTTTAACACTTTGACTGTCTACTGCACAAGTGGTAGGAGAAACATTACGCTCTTGCCTAACTCGTTCTAAACCAACAAGATGATTTAAAATAAATGTTAGAACTCCCTTTTTTTGCCATTTACGAAAGTAATAATAGACTAGTTCCCAAGGTGGAAAACAAGAGTCTAAATTACGCCATTGAGTTCCTGTACGAGTTATTTTTAAGATTCCATCAAGAACATTTCGCAAAGAATGCTTACGTTTTCTTGGTTTATCTAAAAGATTTTTTATAATTTCCCATTGAGAATTTGTCAAGGGTTTAAAACTGCGCTGTAGGAAGCGACGTTGTTGCCTAGAAGTTGTTGTTTTTTGTTCTTTCATTTAACAAAAGTACTACTTCTTCTACAAATTCTCATTTTATTTAACTTTGTAAAGTGATATTAGTGAAATTGCAAATTTTGGCAAAATAAAATTTAAACACGCTCTAAGACTTCATCATTTACAGAATAGTTCATTATATATTTTTATGTGAAGGATTATTTTTTTATTTCAAAATATAAATACGTGAAATTAACAGATATTGTTCTCATATTAGTTCAATATAAATAAAACCTTCTCTTCCAAAAAACCAACTCAAACACTTATTTTTACGTAAGTTAAAATCTATATCGCAGTTTCAAAAAAATGACACATATTCACAAATTATCTACTCAAAATCACTTTGATTTTCTCAATCAAGAACGTAAAGACCCAATTACAGGCGATTTGATAAAGGAAAAAGATGAAATTGTGATTTGTGCTTCGTGTAAATCTGCTTTTTTGAAGGAAAGTTGGGAGTATTTGGGAAATACGCATTGTGAGCAAAAGGATACATTAGAAAGTATTCCAAAACAGAATAAATTAGAACTCAAAATAGGTTTACTTACTTTTTTATCTCTAGCTCCTAAAGAAGATATTTTTACAAAATTTTTAGGTGTTTTGATAATTGAAATACTGGCTTTTGGTTTTGTTTATTTTAGTTCAGATGATTCATTAACTCTACTCGTTATCGGTCTTATTGCGCTTCTTATTCCTGTTGCTACAAGTGTTTTGATTATGCCTACTACGAGTATAAATTTGTATAGTTCTTGTTTGAAAATAAAGAGAATTATAGGAACAACAAAAATAGAGTATAGAGAAATAAAATACATAAAAATTACCTGTAATAGCTCAGAACCTACATCAAGTTATATTTTTATAAAACAAACCAATGGAACGAGTAGTAAAATACCTTTAGAAAAAAAGTACCTTCAGTTTTCCAAAAATGAAGAGTTATTAAATTTTGTGGCTTTTTTATCTCGTTATACTAGGGTTATTTTGAAAGTCAATTCTAATTATTCATCTATTGTAGAAAAAAGAAATATACCTGTAAAAATAGAATTGATTTAATTTATGAAAAACAAGTATCAAAATACGCACACACTAACTCTTCAAAATCACTTTGATTTTCTCAATCAAGAACGTAAAGACCCAATTACAGGCGATTTGATAAAGGAAAAAGATGAAATTGTGATTTGTGCTTCGTGTAAATCTGCTTTTTTGAAGGAGAGTTGGGAGTATTTGGGAAATGAGCATTGTGGGCAAGACAAGACATTAGCAGCTATTCCAATAGATAAAAGTTTAGTTTTTAAAGTTTATAACCAAAATAATTTTACGATAAAAGAAATTCCTCCTGCTGCGCTTACTATACTCATTCTTGGAGCTTCATTTTTTTCTATTCTTGCTTTACTTATTTTTCAAGAGCATAGTATAAAATATCTTTTTAGTGGAATTATTGCTATCTCAACCCTTTTTTACTCTCTTTTTGCTATTTTTCCATTGAATAAAATTCACATAGAAGAATCTGAACTTATAGTTACAAGAGGACTAAATATTAAAAGTGCTATTCCTTATCAAGACATTATAGATATTATTTTTTTGATGGAAAGAAGTCCAGAGTTTGTTATGTATGCACATGTCTATATTCGCCGAAAAGATGCACCTTCTATTTCGGAAGAACTCAATTTGAAGAATATAAAATTTAATAGTAATGATACTTTTATGAAATTTGTGTCACAGCTTTCCAAAAAAACAAAAGTAATTCTCAAAATGGATACTTCTTATCAATCAGGCATCAATCCTAAAAATACCCCTGCTATCATAGAATGGATTTAATATTCAAATCACAATAAAAATACATTTATTTACAACATTTTGTTTTACTTTATGAGGTTTCCAAATCTTCAATCTCTCCTTCCTAGTCTTCACTATCAATTACGACTTTTTCTGACTGCTTTGATGTTTTATACACGAATTCCTGTTCCAAAGTGGGTAGGTTATAGTGATGAGCAACTCAATAAATCATCTATTTATTTTCCTTTTATTGGTTGGGTTGTGGGTGGAATAGCTGCACTTGTTTTTTGGGGAAGTGAGTTTTTATTTTCGCACTATGTAGCCATTATTTTTAGTATGATTGCTACTGTATTGCTTACAGGGGCGTTTCATGAAGATGGTTTTGCTGATGTGTGTGATGGTTTTGGTGGAGGTTGGGAGAAGTTGAAAATCCTAGAAATAATGAAAGATTCTAGGATTGGAGCGTATGGAATGATTGGAATGGCTTTGCTTTTACTTTTGAAATATACGGCTTTGCTTACTCTTTTTGAGTTTATGGCTGCTAATTCATTTAATTCTTTTTGGATAGTTTTCTTGATGGGACATAGTTTGAGTCGTTTTACAGCTCTTACCTTTATTTATACTCATGAATATGTGCGTGAAGATTTGTTGAGTAAAGTAAAACCAATTGGTAAAAAAATATCTGCTACCGAAATTATAGTAAGTTCTATTTTTGGTTTTTTACCTATTTTTCTTTTTTCTCCTTGGGCTGTTGGTGCGCTTGTCATTGCACCACTTTTTGCCCTCAAATTATATCTAGGTTATTATTTCAAAAAATGGATTGGAGGATATACAGGCGATTGTTTGGGGGCTACTCAACAGATTTCAGAAGTCATAATTTATCTTTACTTTATTGGAGTTTTGAAACTTTTGGAGAATTTATAATTTAAAAGAAAATACAAACATTAACACTTTTAAACAATCAATAATTAAACTTTTCATTCTATAAAGTGTCTAAGTAATCGTGTTTAAATCAAAAATTTTACTTAAAACTTTTTCTGATGAAATCTATTTTTTATTCTTTTATTTTTTTGTTTCTTTCCTTTTTTATTCTTCCCTTTTCTAATTTTGCTTTAGCGCAAAGTTATGATGTACAAGGAATTGTGTTAGAAAAAGAAACCTCAGAGCCTCTTATTTCTGCAAATATCGTAATGCGATTTGCTAGTGATACCTCAAAATTCGTTTTTGCTACAACAGATATAGAAGGAAAATTTGCTTTCAAAAATCTTACTCAAAAAGAATATATTCTTCAAATTAGTTACGTCGGTTATCAAAATTATTCTCAAAATATTACTCTATCAAAACCAAATACAACATTACCAGCTATTTTGATAGAAGAAAGTACACTTTTGGCTGTAACAGTTGAGGGAAGACAAACCGTTTCGGAGCAAATAGGAGATACCACTCAATATAATGCTTCTGCTTTCAAGACAGAAAAAAATGCAGATGCAGAAACACTTATCAAAAAAATGCCTACTATTACCACTGAAAACGGAACAATACAAGCGCAAGGCGAAGAAGTAGGTAGAGTTTTGGTAGATGGAAAAGAGTTTTTTGGAAATGACCCAAAAACAGCCTTAAAAAATTTGCCTGCCGAAATTATAGATAAAGTACAGGTTTTTGATAGAGAAAGTGACCAATCACAATTTTCTGGAGTAAGTGACGGAAATACAGTCAAAACCATAAATATTATTACAAAAAAAGATAGCCGAAACGGACAATTTGGAAAAATATATGCAGGCTATGGCACAGATGAGCGTTATATTGGAGGAGGAAATATAAACTTTTTTAATGGAAAACAGCGTATTTCTGTCATTGGAATTACAAATAATGTCAGTCAGCAAAATTTCTCTACACAGGATTTATTGGGTGTGGTAGGTTCAGAAAATACAGGGCGAAGAGGACGAAGAAATAGAGGAAACCCAAGTGATGCAAATAATTTTTTGGTCGGTGGACAAAATGGAATTACTCAGACACATAGCGTCGGAATTAACTATTCAGATGAATGGGGAAAGAAAATTCAACTTTCAGGAAGCTATTTTCTTAATTGGAGTGACAATTCTGCCACTACAAACCTAACTAGAGATTTCTTTTTACAAGATGATGCAAACGGAACAACTCAAAATCAGTTTTATAGACAAGACCAAAATAGTAGTAGTAGTAATCAAAACCATCGTTTTGCATTGCGTTTTGAATACAAAATTGATTCAGTCAATGAATTGATTTTGACACCACGATTAAATATTCAAAATTATGAAGGTACTAGTTTTACTGATGCAACTACGCTTTTAGATGATGGTTTTTTATTAAATAGAACAACTAATGACTTTAAAAATAACTCAACGGCTCTCAACTTTGAAAATGACGCTCTTTTTCGTCATAGATTTAAAAAACGTGGGCGAACTTTTTCAGTAAAACTAAATACACAAGCAAATTTGCAAGATGGAGAAAATAGTCTTTTGGCAAATGTAGAAACGTTTAAAAGTGCTGACACGCTCAATCAAGAAACGTTTAACAAAAAAAATGATATTCTTTGGGCAAGTGAATTTGAATATACAGAACCTCTTTCAGAAAAATCTAGTTTGCAAGTAGAATACGAATATTCAAATAATCAAGTTGAAAACGAAACTGAAACTTTTGATATTTTTTCAGAATTAAATCCAAATAAAATCATTAATAATCAACTTTCTTCTACTATTGGAAGTGATTATTTGTATCATCAAGCAGGTCTGACATACAGCTATCGCACCAAAAAATTATCTGTAAATACTACTTTTACGTATCAAAATGCAACCTTAGAGGGTGGACAGACATTCCCTTTCGAAACCAATTTTAATAGAAAATTTCAGAGTATTCTACCTAGATTTGTTGCTAGATACAAATTTTCAGATAATAGTAATATTCGTTTGATTTATCGCTCTTCTACTCGTAATCCTCAAATTACACAGCTTCAAGAAGTAGTCAATAATAGCAACCCCTTACAGCTTTCTGTCGGTAATGAAGATTTGAATCAACAAGTGGAAAACCGTTATATTGCTCGCTATTCATACAACAACCCTGATAAACGTATCAATTTCTTTGCCTTTGCATACATCAGAAATACAAATGATTATATTACCAATTCTACTTGGATAGCACAACAAGATTCAGTTACGATAGAAGGTGTTTTTTTGAGTGAAGGTGTTCAGCTTACTCGTCCTGTAAATGTAGATGGATATGTTACGAGCCGTTTTTATGCTAGTGTTGGCATTCCGTTTTGGAAACTTAATTTTAATCTCAACAATCAATTTAGTTATAACCGAACACCTACTTTTATCAATGGAAATGAAAATATTTCTAATAATTATGTTATTTCAGAAGGTTTGAGTGTTTCTAGTAATATCAATGAAAAGATAGATTTCGGAATTACTTATAATTTGGGTTATAACATTGTCGAAAATACAATTCAGCCACAAGCAGACAATAACTTTATTACTCACAACATTGAATTTAGAAATTTATTTTTATTCAAAAAAGGCTTTTTATGGCAAAATGATATTACATATCAGAGTTATAATGGTCTTTCTGATAGTTTTAATCAAGATTATTTACTGTGGAGTATGAGTGTCGGAAAACGTTTCTTGAAAGATGAGCGAGGAGAAATAAAACTAACCGTTTTTGATTTATTAGACCAAAATAATAGTATTTCAAGAAATGTTACCGAAACTTATGTAGAAGATATACAAACACAGGTTTTGAATCGTTATTTTATGGTAAGTTTTACGTATATGATTCGTAATTTTAAAAGTGCCAAAGCCAAAGAAGAAGAAGGAAAAAGAAGTGGACAACGTTTTGGACGAGGAAGGAATTAATAAAAGTAATGATAAAAAGGTTTGATAAATCAATTCGTTACAGGAAAAGTAAGAAGAATTATGTAGCAATTTGATTTATCAAAATTTATAATCCAGTTCTTTATCCTTTTATTTTTATTAAATTTGGCATACTTTTAGGGAATTTATACTTAGTATTTAGCATAAAAATATCCTATAAAAAAACAGCTTTTCAATACAACTCATTATTATATGAGACTATCACATAATTTAATAAAATGATAAATCATAGTTCATTCTTTCGTTCTACTTCTAGTTTTTCTCTAACCAAAACAATACTAGGAAGTTGCATTTTTTTACTTTCTTTTTTCTTTACTTCTACCAATGTACAAGCGCAGTTTAATTTCAAAAAAGATTCTACTAATAGAGTTACTATAAATAAAGGAAGTCATTACACTCGTACACCTTTTGTTACACTTCAAATTGCAGCTTTTGATGTTACGCAAATGCAAATCAGTAATCGTCAAGATTTTATAGATGCACATTGGATTCCATATCAACCAACTGTTTATGGTTGGAAATTGATACCAGAAGATGGTGATCAAAAAGTATATATTCGTTTTAAGGATGCTAAAGCAGGAACTATGTCAAATGCAGTTGCAGATATTCATTTGGATATGACTCCTCCCAAAAATCCAAAAATTAAGATTGATGTAGAAGGAGAAGCCATTAAAGACTCTACACAACTTGTAAAACTTTTTGTAAACGCAGAGGAAGTGGACAAACGTTATTATGTAATGGTTTCTAATCATCGCTCTTTTTATCGTCAGCGTTGGCAACTTATTACTCCTGAAATTGAAGACTGGCAGCTTGGAAGTAAATTAGATGGAGTAAAAATTGTTTTTGCTAAATTTCGTGACCGTTCTGGAAATATTTCTGAAGTGGTTTCTGATAAAGTAGTTTTAGATACACAAGGTCCTGTTCGTCCTTCGATTACAATAAATAATGGTGAACCTGCTCTTACCAAACAAGCAGCCGAAGTTCAGCTTACACTTACAGCAGGAGGAGCAACAGAAATGATGGTTTCAGATAATGAATCTTTTGAAGGAAAAGAATGGCAGCCTATCAAAAAATACTTGAAATGGAATCTCTCAGAAGGTGATGGTGAGAAAAAACTCTATGCAAAATTTAGAGATAATGCCAAAAATGAAACGGAAGTAGTTTCGGCTAGTATAGATGTAGATTCTACTCCTCCTTCAAATATGAGTATTACAATAAATGGAGGCGACCAAACTTCAAGACACATTGACGGAATTGTTGAGCTTGTCATAAAAGCAGAAGACGCAAAGTACATGATGATTTCGAATAGTGATAATTTTAGAGGTGGACGTTGGTTGCCTTATGAAGAACTTGTTAGTGATTGGCGTTTGATGGGAGAAAATGGAAAGAAAACCATTTATATAAAATTTAAAGATGATGCAGGAAATGAATCAGAAGTAATTAGTGATGAAATTGTGTTGATTAGATGATTTTATTTTTTTAGCATAAAGCAAAAATCTTGTATAATTTTAAATTATACAAGATTTTTTTTTCAAAGTGTATGTATGTCAGCCATTTTATGCTACTATTTCGTCTTGGTCTAAACAAATTGTATCTTTATAGAATAAATATAGACTATAAGAAAGTTTTTTTAACAAAAGGTCATTTTTTGTTTAATAAAGGACAAGCCTACTTATAAAGACTTAACTCTTTAAAATCACAAAAACTACTTAATTCTTTTGAAATGAAAGCTATTCTAATAGATAATCAATATTACAAATTACATACTGATCCAACTAAAAACAGAATTTATTTTAGCATTACAGGAAGCATAAAAGATATAAATGTAATTCCTTATTTTGTAGAAGACTGGAAAAAAGCTATTTCGGAAGTATCAACTAATTTTACTGTTCTTTCAGATGTGAGAGCTATGGGCATACAATCAAAAACAGTAGAAAAATTGCACGAATCTATTCAATCTTATCTTATGCAAAAAGGCATTAGTAAAGTAGCAGAAGTAATAGCAATAAATGATATAGCAGATTTGCAAGCAACTCATATTGTACAACGTTCTGGAATTCATACTAAAAAATTTAAGAATGTAGAACAAGCCGAAAATTATTTGGATAAAATAGTTTTGGAATTTGCAAAATTAGAAGATACCAAAAAAGATGATATTTCTATTATTCCAAAGGAAGACAAAACTAAAATAAGATAAAAAATAGATATAAAAAAAACTTGGATAATATAGCTTGATACAAGGTTTTTGGAGAATATACTAGTTCAAGTCTTAAATGGTTCTCTGACAATTTTTGCACTATGTCATTGGTGGGACACCAACAACGGCAGGTTATAGCCGTTGTCGGTGTCTCCACCGACGACCACCAATATTCAAAATTCGAAAAAATCAATAAGGTGCAAAAATTGTCAGACAACCTCTTAAATTAAATGGAAAAAGCTATTTTTTCCATTTGATAGAACAACCAACAGCTTTAGCTTCTTTCTTTTTAACTTTTTTACCAGCCAAAAGCGCATCAACTGCATCTACTACATACGTTTCTGTCGCTTCTTCTGCACTTTTTGCATTGTCATCAATAGCACCAATATATTCTACTTTTAATTTTCCTTTATTTTTGCTTATTACATAAACGTGAGGAGTTTTTGTAGCACCATAAGTTTTTGCAATACTTTGGTCTTCATCAGAAAGATAAACAAATGGAAAACTTTTTTCCTTTGCACGTTCAATCATTGCTTCAAAATTATCTGCTTCCGTAGTCGAAACATTTGGGTTAATTGCCACAACAGGATAACCCTTTTCGGCAAACTGATTGTGTAAAGCAATCAAACGGTCTTCATATAATTTTGCATACGGACAATGATTACACGTAAAAGTAACAATATAGCCTTTTGCATCTTCCATTCCAGCAAGAGAAACCATTTCACCATCAATATTTTTGAGGTTGAAATCTTTTGCTTCATCGCCTACTTGATAACCGTTTTTGTCAGTCGCAGCAGTGAATAAAAAAGTAATAGCCAAAACTGCTACTAACATAGAAATAGAAGTGAAAAATTTGTTGTAGTTCATAATTTTTGAGGGTTTGTAAAAAGTCGCTCGTGGGGACACAAGCAACGGAGGAGTTTAAATTTAGAGGTAAGAAGAAAATATTTTTTTTAATATAAATCTATTTACCATTGCTCGTGTCCCCACGAGCTATATCTATGACCAAATCATAAAGCCAAAAGGGAATCAATCGTATGATATAATTCTTCTTGATTGTAATCACCTTCGTGAAAATGATGAATATTTTTAGTTTTGTTATAAAAAAGAGTTGCAGGAATAGAACCTGACCAATCTTCATCTATTTTAGACATCCAGTTGTCATAATCCATAGACGTAATTAAGTACTTATCCATTGCAAAATCCATAAAATTTTTGCGATTAAAAAATGGAATTACTCGTTCTTCTAGTTGAGTGTCAAAATCCATACTGATAAGTTTCATCGAAACTTTATCATCAGAATTATTATATTTTTTGTGAGCAGCATTAAAATAAGGAAGTTCACGCACACAAGGAGCGCACCAAGTAGCCCAAAAATTGATTATATAAAGAGAATCATCTTCTTTTTTTGTAAGTTCAATAAGCTGATTTTCGTCTATTGGAGTAACTGTTTGATTGTTTTTTACTGAATTTGTATCTGTTTTTAGTATAAAAGAAAAACAAATTGCAGATACTAAAATAATGAGAAAGGAATATATAAAAGTGTGTTTTTTCATAGTTTGAAGGGGAAATAAAAGATTTGTTCTAACAAAGATACCTATTTTTTAAATAAAAATAGGTTCGAATAATTCAAAAAAATAGTTATAAAAGTCTATTTTTTTGTAAAATCTGATTTTAGTTTGTAGGGAAAATGGCTTGCCTTTTCCTAAACGTATGGATTTGAAAACTATATTTTCAAAATCAAATTGTAGGAATTAAAATTTTAAACTATCTTTAATCTGATTTTTAGATTGAAAAATAGAATAAAACTCTACAAAAATGCTAACCAATAATTTTTATAAATTACTCAATAAAGAGTTAGTTCAAATTCTTGACAATAATAAAGAAGATGAAGAATTGCATAAACACAAAAAAGACGAACAAAATAAAGGCTATGCGTTCTTGATTTGGTTTTTAAATTTTTATGGACAAAAAACGCTCTACAAACAATATATTACAGATGGAAAAGATGATAGTTCGTGTGATATAATTTTTGAGAATACAGATTCACAAGGACAACGTATTTTTTATGTCGTTCAATCAAAATGGATAAATATTACCATCAATGAAGAAGGTAATTTAGTTAAAAAAGGAAGTCCAATACAAGAATTTCCTAAAATTGGAAAGGAAGAATTTAATGCTGTAATTAAAGAATTTGATACTGTTTTGGATGGAAGTAAAAAGGAAGGCAAAAACGAAAAATTCAATGAAAAGTATAGAAAACTTATAGAGCATTTGGAAGCTAATGGAAAAGCAAAATTTATTTTCTTTACGGCTGCTGACACCAATCCCGAAATTGAAGATACAATCAAGTCTTTTGAAAAACAACATGCGCCTAATGTTACTTTTCAACTCATTGACATCAATAGAATAAAACAAGATTATATTGAGTTCAAATACAAAGAAATTGTAGCAAATAATCCTTTAGAGTACAATTATGACCCAGAAGATGAAGAAATTATCTTAGAAGTAGAACGTTTTAATAGTGGCGAACATGTAAGTCAAGAATCTTCTAAACGTGATATGTTGCAGTTTGAAGGACGTATGCAGGCGTATATTTTTCTTCTTAAACCAAAAACTGTTCATGCTCTTTTTCAAAAATTCAAGTTTAGTTTATTCTTCAAGAATATTAGAAATCCGTTGCGTGTTTCTGAATATAATGAGCAGATTGTCGAAACATTACAAAAAAGACCTGATACATTTTGGTATTTTAATAATGGAATAACGGCTATTACAAAACGAATTCCTGATGTTGGTAATCATTCAAAAACCTTTACTGTAAAAGGTTTACAAGTCATAAATGGAGCGCAAACAGTTTATTCTATTTATAAAGCTTATGAAAGTGCAACCATTGAGCAGCGTGAAATTATGGATACTGATGCACGAGTTTCTTTTCGTTTGATACGTTCTAGTGATGAGCAATTTAATATGGAAATTACTCGTTTTACAAATCAACAAAATCAAATGGAAGATAGAGATTTTGTGGCTAATCGTGAGGAACAAAGAAGGTTGCAGTTAGAGTCTTTTAAAACAAATTTTTGGTATGAAAAACGTAGAGGAGAATTTAGGGATATTGAAACATTGGATAAATTAGAAATTGACATAGTAACTAATGTACAATTTGCGAGAGCATATTTAGCTTTTCACTTACAAAAACCATTTGAAGCTACTTTTGAATTTAGTAAAGAGATATTCGCTTTTGGGGAAACAGGTTTGTATGAAAAGGTTTTTGTAGGAGTCAATTTTGAAGATATGATTACAGCTTATATCATTTTAGCTTTTTATGACAATTATCGTAGTGAGTTTATTGAAGAAAATAATAGAGATACAAGAGGACTTATATTAAATGGAGATACTCCTTTATATGTGTTAGCAATTTCTAAAACTATTATAGAAAAATATTTATTAAAAAAGAATCAAAAGCAATATGAGTGACATTTTAGGCTAAAAAAATAAGGAAACAAAAAAGGTTGTATATTTAAGTTACCAGACCAAAATATATACTTTTATGCTTCCTAGTATCATTTCATTTCAAGTTATTTTAGAAACTACTATGACAAGTTCAAATATAAGCATTTTATATTGCTTGATCAATAGTATGTTTTGTGTTCGTTTTAAAGTTACTACTCGTAGCCTGAGTCGGTATAGTAATTTTAGCTTGCGTACTATTTTTCGTTTTTTAAGTTGTGAAATTGATTGGCTTTCTATTCGTATTCTTCTTTTTGTTCACTTGAATTTTAAGTTAGATAGGACCTATATTTTAGCAACAGACGAAACAGTTGAGAAAAAAAGTGGTAAATGTAGTTATGGACTTTCTAAATTTTACAGTTCCTCTATTGAAAAACCTATCAATAGCATTTGTTTTTCGTCTTTATCTTTGATAGATGTAGAAAGTAGAACCTCATTTATGATTCATATTATTCAAGTGGTTCATAATCAAGCTGATAGATTGCGTATTGCAGCAGATAAAGCAAAGAAAAAAAAGGCTAAATTAAGATTACAAAATGGAGGTACACCTTTGAAACGAGGGCGAAAAAAAGGAAGTAAAAATAAAAAAAAAGAAGAAGTAGATAATGCCTCTTTACGAGCTTTCAAACGTATTTTTAGTGAAACACTAGCTCTTTTTTCATCTCTATTACCTACTTTAAAAGTAAAATATGTAGTTGGTGATACAGCCTATGGAAATGAAAATTACTTGAATATTGTTTCTCAAAATGGATTATTTTTAATTTTGAAACTTTACAAAAATGCTACTTTATTTGAAGTAGCAGAGAAAAAAGAAAAAAAAGGAGGAAAAGCTCAAGTAGGCAGACCACCTTTATATGGAAATCAACTTTGTTTAGCTTCATTAGATAAAAAACATCTAAAACATTCTGAAAAAGATGATAAAGAAACCTGCATAGAAACCTACCAGATTGAAGCTCGTAGTAAAAATATAAAAGGAAAAAAACTCAATGTAGTTGTACAAAAAGCCATTCGTAAAAATGGAAAAATAGGGATACAAGTTTTTTTCACTGATGACTTGGAACTTGATTATGCGACCTTAATAAAATATTATAGATTACGTTTTCAAATCGAATTTGATTTTAGAGATGCTAAACAATATTTTGGTTTATCTGATTTTAAAAATTACAAAGAAAAAAATCTAACTAATTTTGTTAATTTAAGCCTTACAATGACCTTAATTAGTAAATCAATGGTAGAAAAATTTAGAGAAAAACACCAAAATCAAAAATTAAGTATTTTAGACCTAAAAGTACACTACAACCATAAATTTCACGTAAAATCAATAATTAATTGGTTGATAAATAACCCTAAAATTAATTTTAATTCTCTAAATGAGGAACAATTTGCACCAAAAGACCTAATAAACGCTGCTTAAATGACACTCATATTGAAAAGAAAATATATAATTTTATAGTAAATGAACAGGGTCTAGTTAAATTGAGCAATATTTTCAACTATTGTACTAGCATAGTTATAGAATATCTTATAAAAAATGAAAAGGAATCTTTTATAAAAAAACATAACGAATTGAAAGAACAATCAATTTTTTTCGAAATAATGAAACAAGAAATAGAAAAAATGGAAATAGACATTGATAGAATAGAGAAACCAGAAATTAAAGAATAATTTATTCTCCTCAAACAGTTTGCAAATCAATAAAAATACTCTTACCTTTGCAGTTCTGAAAAAATCCGTATTTTGATGTAAATGAGGAAAGAATTGTATCAAATTTATTTCTCAAAAACTAAGAAATACCTTTTTCAGACGTTGCTAAACTTATTTTAAATTTATTCTAGCACGCTGCTTAAATTCCTCACCTACGATATACTTCATATTTTTTATAAATATAGATAATACTAGGCTTAGGAGTGTTTGAAGAACAGACTGGCAGAGTTTCAGTTTTGTTCCAATAGACTTTTAGAGAAGAACAGTATTTAAGTGGTCTAAACAGTTTCAAGAAATGCCTACTATTCAACAATTAGTTCGCAAGGGACGCAAAGAAATCATTAAAAAATCGAAATCACCTGCTTTGGACTCTTGTCCTCAAAAGCGTGGTGTTTGTACTCGTGTTTATACGACTACACCAAAGAAACCAAACTCAGCAATGCGTAAAGTTTCTAAAGTTCGTTTGTCTAATGGTATCGAAGTTATTGCATACATCCCAGGCGAAGGACACAATCTTCAAGAACACTCAATCGTACTCGTCCGTGGTGGTCGTGTAAAAGATTTACCAGGTGTTCGTTATCATATCGTTCGTGGTGCTTTGGATACCTCTGGAGTTCAAGGTCGTAAGCAATCACGCTCTAAATATGGTGCAAAACGCCCTAAACCAGGTGCAGCACCAGAGCCAACTAAAAAGAAAAAATAAGTTGATTTAAAATTGTCAGACGCTTCAAAGTGTCAGACAATTAAATAAAATGAAAAGCTAAAAGTTAAGAATTACATTAATTGCAATTTCATCACTTATAACTAATCATTTATCACTATTTTTTCTGATTGTTTCCTTTTTTAAAACTTTATAAAAAACCTTGAGATAACTCATGAGAAAGCATAAACCAAAAAAGCGAGATATTCTTCCTGACCCAAAATTTGGCGATACAGTAGTAACTAAGTTTGTAAATAACTTAATGTACTCTGGAAAGAAGAGTTTAGCTTATGATATTTTTTACGGTGCATTAGACCGTATAGAAGAAAAAATGAAAAAAGAAGATCCATCTGTAAACGGATTAGAAGTTTTCAAAAAAGCATTGACTAATGTAACACCAGGTGTTGAAGTTAAAAGTCGTCGTGTAGGTGGAGCAACATTCCAAGTACCGACAGAAGTTCGTCCAGAGCGTAAAATGGCTCTAGGTATGAAATGGCTTATTAATTTCTCTCGTCGTCGTAACGAACGCAACATGACTGACCGTTTGGCTGCCGAATTTATGGCTGCTGCAAAAGGTGAAGGTGCTGCTGTTAAACGTAAAGACGATACGCACCGTATGGCAGATGCAAATAAAGCATTCTCTCACTTCCGTTTCTAAATTAAGTGACAGTTTCAAACTGTCGTTTATTTAATAAAATGGAATTAATGCCATTCACAACTGGTTGAGTAATTACGAATTAGGAATTAAAAGTTACAAATTAAATACATTAGCTGTTATTCAGTTTTTTATGCAATCAGATGAGATTATTCTGTATTGCCTTTTAATTTGTAATTCGTAATTAACTAATTCGTAATTTTATTATAACCATTTGTTAATCAACTACATCAAGCTCAGAAAGTAATGATATTTGAAATAAATTTCGTACTTTTGTGAAACTTATTAAAATAGACTTATTTATTCTCACTTGATATAGCAACACTACTAATAAATAGAAGTTTTCTATCTCATTATACATTTAGTTACAATGTCTAAAAAAGACCTACAATTCCGTCGAAATATTGGCATCATGGCTCACATTGATGCTGGAAAAACAACCACAACAGAGCGTATTCTCTATTATACAGGTATCAGCCACAAAATTGGTGAGGTACATGATGGAGCTGCGACTATGGACTGGATGGAGCAAGAGCAAGAACGTGGCATCACAATCACGTCAGCAGCTACAACAACTAGCTGGAAATATCCTACTGATGATAAAAGTTTGGATATTGATGGCAAAACAAATTCATTTCAAATTAACATCATCGATACTCCTGGTCACGTTGATTTTACCGTAGAGGTAGAACGTTCTCTTAGAGTTTTGGATGGTGCAGTTGCTCTTTTCTGTGCAGTTTCAGGTGTTGAGCCTCAATCAGAAACTGTTTGGAGACAAGCAGATAAATATGGCGTTCCTCGTATCTGTTTTGTAAACAAAATGGACAGAGCAGGTGCAGATTTTTATAATGCTATAAAAGACATTAAAGCTACTTTAGGTGCAAATGCAGTTCCTCTTCAAATTCCAATTGGAGCAGAAGACAAATTTGTAGGTGTAGTAGATTTGATCGAAAAACGTGCTATCGTTTGGGAAGACGAAACACAAGGTATGTCTTTCCACACTATTGATATTCCTGAAGATATGAAAGCTGATGTTGAAGAATATCGCAACAATCTTTTGGAAGAAGTAGCTGTAATGGATGAGGATTTGTTCATGAAATATGATGAAGATCCAGATTCAATTACTCCTGACGAAATCCGTAGAGCAGTTCGTAAAGCTGTAATGGCAATGACAATCTTCCCAGTATTCTGTGGTAGTGCGTTTAAAAATAAAGGTGTTCAGGCTGTTCTTGATGCAGCGTGTGCATATCTTCCTTCTCCTCTTGATTTGCCACCAGTTACTGGTACAAATCCTGATACAGGAAAAGAAGAAGTTCGTCAGCCAAATGAAGATGAGCCTTTTACTGCCCTTGCGTTTAAGATTGCTACTGACCCTTTTGTAGGTCGTCTTTGTTTTATGCGTGTTTATGCAGGTGCTTTGGACGCAGGTTCTTACATCTTAAATAACCGTACAGGTAAAAAAGAGCGTATTTCTCGTTTGATGCAAATGCACTCTAACAAACAAAACCCTATTGATAGAGTAGGTGCTGGTGATATTTGTGCTGGTGTTGGTTTCAAAGAAATCAAAACTGGGGATACACTTACATCAGAAAAAAATCCATTAGTTTTGGAAGAACTTACATTCCCAGAGCCAGTAATTGGATATGCTATTGAGCCTAAGAAACAAGCAGACCAAGACAAACTTTCTTTAGCTATTACCAAACTTGTTGAGGAAGATCCTACTCTTCGTGTAAATACAGACGAAGAAACAGGTCAAACTATCATCAGAGGAATGGGCGAGCTTCACCTTGAAATTATCATGGATAGAATGAAGCGTGAGTTTAAAGTAGAAGTAAACCAAGGTGCGCCACAGGTTGCTTATAAAGAAGCATTTACTAAAAATGTTGAACATAGAGAAGTCTATAAAAAGCAATCAGGTGGTAAAGGTAAATTTGCTGATGTTCAGTTTGAAATCGGACCAGCAGAAGATCCAGAAAACCAAAAAGAAGGTGTTCTTGAATTCGTTGATGAGATTAAAGGTGGTGTAATTCCTAAAGAATTCGTTCCTGCAATCAAGAAAGGATTTGAGGAAGCAATGAAAAATGGTGTACTTGCAGGCTTCCCAGTTGTGGGTATGCGTGTACGTGTATTCTTTGGTTCATTCCACAGTGTGGATTCAGATGCTATTTCTTTTGAAATGGCTGCCAAAATGGGTTACAAAACTGCTGGTAAGCAAGCAGGTGCAAAAATTCTTGAGCCAATCATGGACGTAGAAGTTGTTTGTCCTGAAGAATTTACTGGTTCTGTAATCGGTGACCTTAACCGTCGTCGTGGTATGCCTAAAGGTCAGCAAATGAAAGGTACTGGCGTTGTAATCAAAGCAGACGTTCCATTGTCGGAATTGTTTGGTTATGTTACTTCACTTCGTACAATCACTTCTGGTCGTGGTGCTGCTTCACTTACTTTTGCTCACTATGCAGAAGTACCGAACAATATCGCAGAAAAAGTTATCGAAGATGTTAAAGGTATGAAAACTGCCTAAATGTGAATTATGAATTACGTATTAAAAATTACAAAATGAATATTCATATTGATAAAATTTAATTCCCTAATTCATAAAACTATTAAATATATAAATTCCAAGTAAAGATTTGGTTTAGATACTTATTATAATTACGGATTAAAGATTATGAATTACGAATTAAAGTTCTGTGTAGTTGATACACATTATTACAAGCGTAATTTTTAATCCGTAATTGATTGAGTATTTGAATAATGAAAAATAATTTTATTTTTATACAAGTCTTTCAAAATAAAAACGATTAAACTCAACACGAGGATGTCACAAAAAATTAGAATCAAACTTAAATCTTACGACCACAATTTGGTTGATAAGTCGGCTGAAAAAATTGTTAAGGCTGTCAAAAATACAGGTGCAGTTGTTAGTGGACCAATTCCATTGCCTACTAAGAAAGAAAAATTTACTGTACTTCGTTCTCCTCACGTAAACAAGAAAGCTCGTGAGCAGTTCCAACTTTGTACTTACAAACGCCTTATCGATATTCATTCAAGCAGCCCTAAAACGGTTGATGCTTTGATGAAATTAGAATTAGCTTCTGGTGTTGATGTAGAGATTAAAGTGTAATTTTTGAAAATAGTGTCGTTTGTGAGGACACAAACAACGGTATAAAATTATAATAAAAAGCATTTTCTTACTAAATTTAGGTTTGGTTGGGAAATGCTTTTTTTGTTTCTCTAAATTGATTATAAAAATGATAGACAAGTACACAAACTGTTTTGATAGTCCATTTCTTATTTTTATAAAAGGAGTAAATCATTTATCAGATAAGCAAGTTCTTCAACTTTTAGGTTTAAACACATTCAAAATTATTGATTCATTAGAGGACAGAGAAAAGTCGTTGTATATAACAAGAAGTACAAACTGGATTCATATAATGGATAATTGGTTATATGACTTATGGCATTCAACACCTTTTAAAAACAGCGTTGATAAATTAGGTAAAGAATATGATATTTTTTATTGTTCTGTGGGAGATTGTGATAATTCTTTTGACTGGTTCTTTATGAATTCGGTTGCAAATACACTTTATCACTAAAAATAAATCGTATCATTTTCTTGAAATTATGAGTGTATCTAAATCCTCTAGCTACTCTTTTAATTACCTGTATAGTTGAATTAATTCCCTCTAAAATACCATTTGTTAGTTTAGAAGAAAAGTAATTTATAATACCTTCAAAATGACGATATATTGTCTTTGTGAATGGATTTTTGGGTTTTATTTCTTCTGCAAAATCAGCCATAAACAGTAATTGTGCTTTGGCTTCTTCTATTGATTTGTTCTCGTAAAAACTTTCAAGTTTTTCCATACTAAGTACTAGACTATCATAAATTGGTGTTTTCTTTAACTTTTCTAAGTGTTTGTATAATAACTTAATTACATGCCATTTATCAAAAGTAAGAGCTGCATTTGGAAAATATTCATTGGCTGCACTAATGAAAGCAGGAGACATATCAATAGAAATCTCCTTTACTGTATTAGGATTAGGATGGTGTAGAGCTAATTGCTCAAAAGTAGCCCCTGATTTCCCATCTTCTATTGCAATTATTTTTGAAGTTTCCATATCTATAAAAGAAGTGATATAATCATGTCCTTTTTTAGTAGAAGTTTCATCTGCTCCTATTTTTCTAACTGCTCCTAGAGGTGGATTTTCATTTAAGTCTTGCGTATAATAGTGATAAATGTGTTCCACTCGCTGTGTATAAATACCTAGTTGTTTAGCTACTTTTTGAAAACAATGATATATTTTTAGTAAATCCATTACTTTTTGCTCATAAAGTAGAGTAAAACGAGAAAACTCTCTAGAAAAATCTACTTTAAGTTGAGAAGTTTCTTTAGTAATTTTGTTTTGATAAATAGGTAGTTTACAATGAATAAAACAGCGATATTCAAAAATATTTAAATGCTCCCACTCTCTATCTTTATAGCTATGAATACGCCAGTCTTCAAAAGCAGAAGGACGGTAAGTAGAACAAACTTCAACATAAACATGAACCTTTTTGGCTAATTCATCTTTATCAATTTGACGAATATGAAAAGGAGCGACAATATGTAATAATTCATCAAAAACAATTACACTATCCATAAAAATGATATTTGTAATAAAGAGAAAATAAATGCTAATTTAAACATTTGCAACTAAAATCATAAAGAACCTTTTGACTTTACTTATTTTCAAGATGGAAAACTTAGACGCAAATATGTTTTTGAAGATAGTATATTTACAGGAGTGAGAAAAGTCGCACATAACATTGGAGAACCTTTACCTTTTGAAGAACAAAGTTTACAAAAGTCTGACGAACAAGAAATAGTTATTTCAATAGCAAAATCTATTGGAATAGAAATCAATCATAAATTAGAAGATATAGTTTGTTATGAATATCTAAACTCAACAAATATATAATGACAATGAAAAATTTACTCAAATTACTTACACTAAAAAACATCCTTGTCATTTTTTCATTCCTGTTTGTAGATTTATTTTTAGCCTTTGTTGGCTACTTAGAAATGGAATATGAATATTATACTGTAAACAAAGAAGATTTTTATAATTTTTCTACTATGATAAGTAACAGAGCAAAATAAAACATATCTAAAAAAGAATTAGAAAATGGAAATTTAAACTGTCAAGACACCTTTGAGGTGTCAGACAGATTTCATTAACCTATAAATAATTTTGCCTAGTTACTTAGTTGAAAAAAAACAGGGTAAATATTAATTTACCTCAACGATACTTCTGCCCTTGCTTGTATCCCCACAAGCGACATAAATTTCCCCCAAAACCTAACAAAAATCATAAAAAGACAAAGTAAGAATCATATAAATTTGCGTATCTAAAGTAGTAATTTTACGTTATAGAAAGTAAGCAATCAGATATTTTATTATCTTAGATTTTCAAAGTTTATACAACTCACTCAAACCCAAATTACTATGTCATTCAAAAACATTCTCGTTCCTATTGATTTTTCTCCTCGTTCGTATGCTGCTTTAGAAGCTGCTGCTGATGTAGCTAATCAGTTTGATTCAAAAATTACACTTTTACATATCATTGATGTTCCCGAAACACAACGCCCAGAATATCAACTAGCTTTAGATACTTTTGGAAATCATGAAAATAGTGGAAAGGATGATATTCCTGCTATTTTATTTACAATGAAGGAAACAAAAAGAAAACTTCGTGAAGCAAGAGAAAAATATCCAAAAATTACGTTTGTAGAAAAGGTAGTTTTTGATAGAGTGCATCGTCAGATTTATAGTGTGGTGGAAGGTACAGACGTAGATTTGATTGTAATGGGTTCTAGTGGAGCTTCTGGTTTGGGCGAAGTTTTTATCGGCTCAAATACTCAAAAGGTAGTCAGAAATGCAAGCTGTCCTGTTTTGGTAATTAAAGATGATGAAGGAAACTTTAACCCTAGAAATATCGTTTTTGCCTCTGATTTTTCAGAAATGGGTGGAGAAGCAGCTAGATTATTTCCACTTTTCAAAACGCTTTATGGAAGTACCATGCACCTTTTGAATATCGTTACACCAAGTACTTTTGAAGCCACTCCGACTACTCAAAAAAGAATGCGAGAGTTTGCAAAAGACCTAAACATGGAGAAAGAAGATTTTACAATGAATATTTATAATTATTATACAGAAGAAGAAGGAATCTTGACTTTTGCAGAAGAAAAAAAAGCTGATATGATTTTGTTAGGCACACATGGAAGAAAAGGTTTCTCTAGATTTATGATGGGAAGTATTGCCGAAAATGTAGCCAATCATTCTGAAATCCCTGTTTTTGTTTTCCGTCAAGGCTAAATAGAAGAAATTGATAGAATGAATAAAATAACATTTTAGTCTAAAAAATGCTTTATCTCAAAAAGGTAAAGCATTTTTTATGTAAAATGTAGCGTATCTTTTAGGATGTGAAAATGTACCGAATATTTTAAGTATTCGATTATAAATCAATTTCAATTTTTATAAAATGTCAGAAAATCAATCAAAAAAATCATTCAATCCAACTCAAAAACCTATCGGAATTGTTCTTTCAGGTGGTGGTGGACGTGCGCTAGTGCATCTAGGAATTTGGAAAGCATTGGAAGAAAAAGGAATCCAACCTCAAAAAATAAGTGGAGTAAGTATGGGAGGAATTATTGGCGCAATGTGGGCAGCAGGTTATTCGACTGATGAAACAACAAAAATTTTTCAATCTGAAAGTTGGAAAAAATGGTTTAGACCTACGTGGAGTGAAAATGGTATTATTTCCATTCAAAAACTAAAGACTTTATTTTCAAACTACCTTCCAAAAACATTTGAAGAACTACATTTTCCTCTTATTATTTCAGCTTTTTGTTTGCAGACTGCCAAAATAGAGCGTTTTGAAAGTGGAGATTTGATTTCTCCTTTACTTGCTTCAATGGCTGTTCCTGCTATTTTTTCACCTATCAGAATTGGAATGTATGATTTTGTAGATAGTGGACTTTTGGAAAATCTCCCTGTAAAACCATTTTATCAAAAAAATATAAACTCTGAAAATCAAGAAGTTCAAAAAGAATCAGATTATTTCTCAGACTATTTTATAATTGGAATTCATTCGAATCCTCTTGCAGATAATTTTATTCCTACTTCTACTCGTTCGGTTATAGAAAGGTATTTTCAAGCTGTGGGCGTTTTTTTTGTAGAAAAAGATATTCCAAACTGTGATTTGTATATCGAACCTCAAGAAATTGCTACCGTAAAGTTTTCGAGTATGGATATTGATAAAGCCTTTCAAATAGGTTATGATTCTACAATAATTTTATTAAATAAATTTGAAATGCAAAGTTAATGCTTGAAATTTGTTAATTATTATCTTTGTTTGCCATTTAAAAAACCTGTCCATAACACATCAATAAATTATGAAAATCAGAGAAATCACACTATTTACAAACAAACTAACCGAGCAACTTTATTTTTATAAAAAAACGCTTGGTCTTGAAATAATGAGGAATAGTATTAGAAATTTTACGTTTCAAGTAGGCTTTACTAAAGTTACTTTCGAAGCTAGTGAGCAAAAATATATCTATCATTATTGTTTTCTGATTCCATCTAATCAATTAGAAGCAGCTATAAAATGGCTAAGTAGTAGATTGGATATTATAAAAATTGAAGATGAAAGAGTCATTCAAAATTTTGAAAGTTGGAATGCTGATTCTGTTTATTTCTATGATGGTGCTGGAAATATTGCAGAGTTTATTGTGCGTCATGACCTAAAGAATGAAACAGGCAAGAAAGATTTTGATTTATCTCAAATTATTTGTCTCAATGAAATTGGAATGCCTACCAAAAATATAAAAGAATTGAATCAATCATTAGAAAAAGAATTAAATTCAAAGTTTTGGAAAGGAGATTACGAGCGTTTTGGTACAAATGGAACACAAGAAGGACTATTTCTATTGCCTAATTATGAAATCAAAAAAGAATGGTTTCCAACAACTACTAGATTAGAACCTTCTCCTTTTTATGGAATTTTTGAAGTTGGGAATTATTTATATGCGATGCAATTCAAAAAAGAGAAAATGAATGTTTTTGATAGGAAAGATATTTAATTTATAGATTAAAAATACGAATGTTAGAATTACCATTAGCTATCACTTTTTGAACATGATAAAGAGTGTTTTCCTTTTTGCTTTCTATATATATTGGAGTGTTATGATTTGTCGATAACGCATTTAGAGCCGAAAAAAGAATTGTTCCATTCTGAAATATTCCACTATCAATTTTAAATTTTATGGTTTGGCTTATTTCATTTCTTTTGTAATGGATTTTACAATAACTGTCTGCAAATAGATTGTTTTTCTCATGAAAAACGATACCTTCTATATCTTGTGCAGGCAATACAAATTCTTCAATTCCATATTTAGTAGCAAAACCAATGGATTTTTTGGTAATATAAAATGTATTATTCGCAAAATGTTGATAGGTAGATTCTAATTTTCCTCCGTAATACCAATCATGTAACCAAATACTACCTTGAAAAATAAGAGGAATGATAAAAAATAAGGGGTAAAGAACGGTTTTCATGGAAAAAACCATAAACATATAAATAGCTAAAAAAATATATTGACCAGCTTTCATAAGAGGATTATGAAAAATATGTTGATAAGGAGAAACCTCTTGAGAGGTCTGAATCCACGGTGTTTCCTTTGCTTTATTTGGAATACGTGTCTGTGATTTACCTGATTTTGGAAGTGAAGTATAAAATAAAATAGAGTCTTCTACTTTCAGTCGTATTGTCTTCTGAACAGGAAATTTAGCTAATGTTTCATACTGCTCACAATGCTGCTTTCCCAAATATTCCCACGTATCTTTGAAAAAAACAGATTTACAACCTGCACAAAAAACAACTTCATCGCCTTCTAAAATAGCATCGCCTGTAATTGGGTCTTTTCGATTTTGAGCTAAGAAATTTTGATGTGTTTCTAAAGTGGAATCTATTTTGTGAGTGTGCATTTAATGAAATGATTTTGTTAGTGCTTTTAATTTATTTTTGTAGGCTTTTAGCTTTTTGTATTTTTCCATTAGATAATCTTGTCTTTTTTCTATTGTAAATTTTGCTTCTTTATCGATTACTAACTTTTTTGCCTCATCTATTTCTAACGCATTATCTATGTATAATGTGACAGGGAAAGGCAAATTTGTACTAAGTTGTGCCAAAGCCTTCAATAATTTTAACGTCTTACTTCTATCATTTGAAATAGGAATGACTAATTCTTCATTATCTTCATATTCAAAAATCAGTTCTTTAGAAAAAAGTTTAGTTTTGAAAGTGTAATTGCTTTTATATGTTTGTTGGGTAAGAAATTTTCTCTAATTCCATAAGGCTCACTGATAGCAATTCCTTGAGGTTTGATGATGAATGCTTTACTAGATATTTCGCTGTATTTAGTGTTTATTTTTGTTTCGTAATTTTCTTGATGAAAAAAATTGAGAATTGGAAAAAGACCTACTAAAAGTGCAATAGAAAAAATAATAAAAACCTCATTTGCAATAAGTAAATTTAAGGGAATAAGAAGTAGAAATAATCCAAGACCAATTCCGAATTGATATAAATTTTTCTTTTTTCCATAAAATAAATTACGAAACCTTCCTGTATTTGCTTCTTTATAAAGCCAGTTTTTATAATCTTTTCTTATTTCTAAAACTCCAGTTTCATTGTCTTTTTCTATAAATTGATAATACAAAATATCTTCTCCTACTCGTATATGAATGGATGTAGAAGGAAGAGTTTTTAATGTTTTGCTTTGCTGACAATGCTGATTTCCCAAATATTCCCACGTATCTTTGAAAAAAACAGATTTACAACCTGCACAAAAAACAACTTCATCGCCTTCCGAAATAGAATCTCCTGTAATTGGGTCTTTTCTATTTTGTGCTAAGAAGTTTTGATGTGTTTCTAAAGTGGAATCTATTTTGTGAATGTACATTTAATGAAATGATTTTGGTAGCTTTATATTTTTAAAACTCAGAACTGCCATAACTTACAGATACAACACAAATATATTCAAATTATAAAAATAATTTTATTCTAAACTTATGAAAAAACAAACCGAACTTACTAAAGAAATTAAGAAAGAACTTCCAAAAGAATTAGCTTGGATTGATAAAACTTCTACAGCCTTGGATGATATTTTCAAGATTCCTGCTACAAATTTTCGTTTTGGACTTGACCCTCTTATCGGACTTGTGCCTGTGGTGGGTGATTTTGTGGGTTTTGCTATTTCGGCTTCTATGGTTTTGGCGATTGTTCGGCACGGTGTAAGTTTTTCTGTTTTGATTAAGATTTTGGGAAATATTACCTTTGATTATTTGGTTGGGCTATTTCCTTTTTTGGGAGATTTTCTTGATGCTGCTTTCAAATCCAATAGACGAAATGTAGATATTTTGAAAGACTATTATTCTTCTGGAAAAAATACAGAGGCTAGTAAATATGTTGTTTGGGTTGCTGCAATAGGGTTTTTAGTGCTTTTAGCAGGATTTGTAGGAGGAAGTATTTATGCGACTTGGTTAGTTTTGAGTAGTTTACTAGGAAATTTGTAGAATCCATAATTGAACACAAAATTTACTATTTATTTTACTATTTCTAGTAATTCTAATAAAATATACATTTCACATTTAGCTGCTTTGAGATTTTCTTCATTCCAAACACCTAGTTTTTGAGCGTTTTGAATTGCTTTCTCTTGGTCAGACTTTAAGATTTTATAAATATCTTGATTTGATTTTTTGAAAAACTTCTGTGTTTTCTGATAATTTGGAATATATTTTTTGAGTAGCTTTTCTACGCTTTCACATTCTGAAAACTGTTTACTTGTTTCTTCAAAATGCAATAAAAACCAAAATTCTAAGCAGGGATTATTTACCAAAACAGTTACATTTTCATAGTCTTCGTGAAGCTGCTTTCTATATTTTTTGAATGCTTCAACAACTGAAGTTTCGCCTTTCTTGGTTTGTTTGTCTTCTTTCAAGATTGTATCAAAATCTATTACCCAAAAAACTTTATCGTAATCTTTTGCATTCTGACAAACACTTTCAAATTGTTCTTGTAGTTTTTTCTTTTTTGGAAGGTCTGGTTTTATGTTTATGGAAAGATTTTTTTCATGATGTTTTAGCATTTGAAAATACCAAATTTCTGTATCTCCATCGACAATAATTGCCCACACTTTTTTACCTTTTCCCTTTTTGAATTCTCTTTTGTTGCTTTTTCGTGCCATTGTAGAGCTATTTTTGATTGAGATTGAAATATAAAATTTTAGTTTTCTGTATCAATATAATAGTCATCTAAATTAGGCAAAGCACCGAGCTTTCCGATTTTGTAGGCATTATAAACCGAACTCGTATTTCGAATAACCGAACTATCAAAATCAGCTAAAGAATATAAATCTGTACTTCCATTTTCCTTTTTTTCTGTAAACCAAATCGCATCATTTCTCAAAATATCTTTTTCCATCAAAAGCTCACGATGATGCGTAGTGGCAATCAGTTGAGCATTTTTTGTATTGACCAAAAAAGTAAGTAAAAAATGACGGAGTAAATCAGAGTGTAGAGAAGATTCTATTTCATCTATTGGGAAAATAATTTTATACTTCATCATTATAGCTAACAATCCACTAAAGCCATAAAACCTCTGTGTTCCTAAAGATTCATCAAAATAATTAATCAAGTATTCTTTGCCATCTATTTTGTGTTTGAAAAAGAGTAATCGCTTAGTTTCAGTTGCTTGTATATCATCTTCTAAGTTTTCCTCTCTCATTGGGTCATTACTCTGACCCAATATCATAAGTTTTTTAAAACTCAAAGGTGTTCTTCTAGTTTCTTCAATAAAATCTATAATTTTGAAATCTGCTTTAGTAATGTTTTGTATTATTGCTTTTTTATCAATAATTCCTTTTTCTAAACTTTCTAAAATATATGGAATGAAATTCACATCTGGAGAAACAATAGGACTTAAAATAGATGTAAACCAATCCAAAACACTCTGCAATTCCAAAGACTCAAAATTAGTCTTAGAAAATCCACCAAAAACAGTATTATTCCAAAGTGTATTTGCTTCTAAAACTGTTTTATATTCTTTACTAATTTTTATTTTTGAGCCAAATTTTATAGAAGTAAATTGCTTTTTTTCGTCTGTACTTCTTTCAAAAACTAATGCCTTATTCGGATTATAGAAATAGAGTTTTTCCTTTACGATGGCTTTTTTATTGAGTTCAATTTCATACAAATACTTTTTTTCTTGATGGAAAAATTCTAACTCAAAAAAAGTATTTCCTATTTTTTCTTGAAACAAAAAAGGCGTAAAATCTAATTCTTGGGTTTTCTTTTCTAAAGGATTTAAAACTAATTTTCTAAGAAAATCTAAGGCTTTCAAAATAGTTGTTTTTCCAGAAGCATTTGCACCATAAATAAGCCCAAGTTTGAGAAGTCGCAATCCTTTTTTTGGTTCGATAATATAATAGTCTTCTAATTCCTCAGAAGAATCAGCCTCAAAAGAAAGTGTTACCTTGTCTTTTATTGCTCCAAAGTTTTGAACAGAAAAATTGATTATCATAGATTTTTTGATTAAATTTTACCAGTTACCTGCAAATATAAACACAAAAATTGAAATTTTGGTATTTAGTTGTATTTACTTCTAACTTCTAAAATCTGACTTCTAACTTTATTCTAATGCGCCTCTAACCAACTCTGACCAATCCCAGCTTCTACATCTAAAGGAACATCAATTTGATAAGTCTTACTCATTATTTCCATAATTTTTGGCTTTACAGTTTCCAGTTCGGATTTAGGAACATCAAAAACCAGTTCATCATGAACCTGCAAAATCATTGTTGTTTTTAGATTATTTTCTTCCAAATATTCTTGTACTTTTACCATTGCCAGTTTTATAATATCGGCAGCAGTTCCTTGTATTGGCATATTTACAGCATTACGTTCGGCAAAACCTCGCTGTGTTTGGTTTCTTGAATTTATATCACGCAAAGGTCTTTTTCTTCCCAAAAGTGTTTGTGCAGATTCATTATCTCTGGCTTCATTGACCACCTTATCCATATAATTTTTGATAGAAGAAAATTCTTCAAAATAAGAATCAATTAGTTTTTTGGCTTCTGTTGTTTTGATATTCAAACGCTGACCTAATCCCATTGCCGAAACGCCATAAATAATTCCGAAGTTTGCCGTCTTTGCAGAACGACGCATTTCTGGAGTTACGTCCTCTGTTTCTACTTTAAAAATCTTTGCTGCTGTGGCTGTATGAATATCTCTTTGATTTTTAAACGCCTCAATCATTGTTGGGTCTTGTGCAAAAGATGCCATTAAACGAAGTTCGATTTGAGAATAATCTACTGCCAAGAGAACATGATTTTCATTAGAAGGAACAAATGCTTTTCTTACTTCTCGTCCTCTTTCGGTTCGGATTGGAATATTTTGAAGGTTTGGATTTGTCGAACTCAGCCTTCCTGTCGAAGTAACGGCTTGATTAAATGAAGTATGAATTTTATTATCTTTAGGAGAAAGAAGCAAAGGCAAAGCATCTACGTAAGTAGATTTTAGCTTTTGAAGTTGGCGATAATCTACAATTTTGGCAGCAATCGGATATTTATCAGCCAGTTTTACCAAAATACTCTCGTCAGTTTTGTACTGTTTGCTTTTTGCTGTCAGTTTTGGTTTTGGTGTTAGGTCTAATTTTTTCTCATCAAATAAAATTTCTCCTAACTGTTTCGGTGAAGCAATATTAAACTGCTCTCCTGCTATCTGATAAATTTCTTTTTCTACAATTTCGACTTCTTTTCCTAGCTCTAACGAAAATTCAGCTAAGGCTTCTGTATCGATGTTCATTCCGTTCATTTCAATTTTTGCTAGTACTGAAATCAATGGAATTTCTATATCATAAAAAACGCTTTTCAATCCTTTATTTTCTTCTTTTTCTAATTCAAAATGTAGTTTTTCTTTCAGTCTAAGTGTAATATCTGCATCTTCGGCTGCATAATTCAGAATTTCTTTTGGCTCAAATTCTGCCATCGTTTTGGCTTTTTTGCCTGTCCCTACAATCTCATCATAAGAAATAGTTTTGTAGTTGAGGATAGTTTGTGCCAAATAATCCATATTATGACGAAGTTCTGGCTCTAAGACATAATGCGCTAACATTGTATCAAAAAATTGTCCTTTTAGCTCAATTCCATATTTATAAAAAATTTGATAATCGTACTTTATATTTTGTCCAATTTTTGTGATTTTTGGATTTTCTAAAACGCTTTTAAACTCATTCAAAATACTTTTTCGCTCTTCTTCATTTCCCAAAACAGGAATATAAAAGGCTTCAAATTCTTTATAAGCCACCGAAAAACCAACAATATTAGCCTCCATGACATCTAAATTATCTGTTTCTGTATCGACAGAAATTTCATCTTGAAGTAAAAGAAAATCGATCAAATGTTCTCTTTTTTCTTTGGTATCAATTAAATGATAATCGTGCTTTGTAGTAAAAACTGTGCTTAGTTGTTCTGTTGGTGCTTGTTCTTTTTCATCATTTTGAGAAACTGAATTTGTATCATTCGTTATTCCTTCTAATTTTTCAAGTTCTTTTTCTGTAAAAACAAATGGTAATTGTTCTAAAGCTGCTTTTGCTTCCTCTGGAGTAATATTTGATTTTTTAGTAATTTTTTGGGCAGATTGCTCATTATTTTTCGGACTTCCAAACAAATCCATTTGGTCAGTCGCTGTTTTTTTGTTTTCACTTATGGTTTTACTAAGTGATGAAGAACCTACTTTTGCGCTTGTCTTTGGAGAATATGATTTTGGTGTTTCTTCGTTTAAGATTTTTCGTTTTAATGTTCTAAATTCTAATTCATCAAAAAGGGCTGACAAAACTTCCTTATTTATTTCTGTTCCATCTTTTGCATCGTATTTTAATGCTTTTTCATCAAATTCTATCGGAACATCAATTTTTATAGTTGCTAATTCTTTTGATAACATTCCTTGCTCGGCAAAATTAATGACGTTTTCTTTTTGTTTTCCTTTTAAATCGTTTACATTTTCAATAATTCCCTCTACGCTATTGTATTTTTTGAGAAGTTTGATAGCCGTTTTTTCTCCAATCCCTGGAATCCCTGGAATGTTGTCAGAAGCATCTCCTTGAAGTCCTAAAATATCTGTCAGTTGCATCGGATTATCCAATTCCCAACGCTCACACACTTCTTTTACTCCCCAAATAGCAGCAGGATTGCGCCCAGCATAAGCGACTTTATAGAAAAATATTTTTTCCTCAACAAGTTGTGCGTAATCTTTATCAATCGTAACCATATACACCTCAAAACCTTCTCTCGCTGCTTTTTTAGCAAGTGTTCCGACAATATCATCAGCTTCAAAACCATCCATTTTCAAGATAGGAATATTCAGACCTTCCAATAAACGATTAATAAAGGGCTTCGAAAGTGTGATTGCTTCTGGCTGTTTTTCTCTATGTGCTTTATAGGCTTCAAAACGCTCGTGGCGAAAAGTAGGCTTCGAAGTATCGAAAGCGATGCCAATATGCGTAGGTTTTTCGTTTTGAATAACATCCCAAATAGAATTGGTAAAACCCAAAATTGCACCTGTATCAATACCAGTAGAAGTCATTCTAGGATTTTTACTAAAGGCAAAATGCGCTCTATAAATGAGTGCCATTGCATCAAGAAGAAATAATTTTTTGGGAGCGTCTGGATTTGAAAGCATTTTTGGGTCAGTTATCAGTTACCAGTTATCAGTAACCAGTTGAATAAATTTACAATTTTGTAGGGAAAATGGCTTGCCTTTTCCTAGACTACATTTTTTACAAAAGTAGCTTTTAAATTTTAGTTTTGGTAGTGATTTTAATTATTCTTCACATGTCCATTCAAGAACGAATACAACAAAATTATCAGAGTTTTCAAAATCATAATCATAAACTCCGTCAAGTAAAATGTGAGTAGCGTATTTATATAATTTCTTTGGTGCTTTCACTTTTTCTAAGAGTTCTGTATCTTCTATGTTTTTTGTGTTAATCGATGTATAAATAGCTAGTGGAAGATGATACCCCAAATAGTCTTTTATATTGATTTTTTCATCTCCACAAGGAAAAACAACAATATGTTTATCAGGAAATTTTCTTTTGTACTGTTTGGCAAAGGTAATTAGAGAATCTAAAGAGTTGGTTTCAGATTGAGCAAATATTTTACGGTCTCTCATAGTAGGAATTACTCTTACTCTTCTGTTTATTGCTTGATTTAGTTCATTAGGAATTCCATCTACATCATTGGGAACAGTAGGTTGGTCTTTTCCGTGAAAAGAAGTTTTTAATCTACAACTATCAATTCCATTTTTTATCAGAAAATTCACACAAAAATACAATCTTTCTTTACTTAATTTGATAGCTGAAATAGAATCTTTACACTCATACGAATCTGTATGTCCCTCCAAAATAAAATCAGCTAGTGGGTCATTTTTAAGACAAAGTAATAAACGTTTGAGAACTCCCTTACCGTCCGTATTTGGTTTTACTTTACCTTTATCAAAATTAATACTCTCAAAACTGGTCGCAAAACTCAAAAAGCTACAAAAGAAAAACAGAAAAGTAAAAATATATTTTTTCATGTTTGATAGAAAAATTAAAGGCAAAATTGTTTTACAAATATAAAAAATCAAAACCAATTTCATTTTATTGTACGAATGGATAGAATTTTGGTAAATTAGCTTATTCTTAAACAAACCGTCGTTGAGGCTTTGCCGTCAACGAGGTAATTTTTAAGACCTCAACGACGGCAAAGCCTCGTTGACGGTTCAACAAGAAAACACACCACAAAAAAAATAAAATTATGTCCTTATTATTCGATTCTTTCAAAGACTGGCAAAACCATTGCGAAACTAATAACGAACCTTTATATAAATCTGTTTTAGATTATGAAACCGAACTTAGAGGAAAGTCCGAAACACAAATTTTTGAAAATCTTAGCAAGGCTTTTGGAGTAATGAAAGATGCTGTCGAAACAGGTCTGAAAGAAGAAATGATTTCTCGTTCTGGAATGATAAATAATGGAGCAAAGAAAGTCTATCGTTATCCTACGCCTGTTTTGTCGTTAGAATTTCAGCATTTGATAGCTCGTTCGTTGGCTGCAAAAGAGGTCAATTCGTGTATGGGACGTATCGTAGCTGCTCCAACGGCAGGGGCTTCTGGGATTTTACCTGGAACGCTTTATACTTTACAGGAAATTCACAGAATAGAAGAACATAAAATTTTGGAAGGGCTTTTGGTGGCTGCTGGTATTGCGCTTATTATCGAACAAAATGCTTCTTTGGCTGGTGCTGTTGGTGGCTGTCAAGCAGAAACGGGAAGTGCTGCTGCAATGGCTTCAGGTGCGATGGTTTATTGTTTGGGAGGAGATATAAATCAAGTTTTTGGTGCTGTGGCGATTACGATTCAATGTATGTTGGGTTTGGTTTGCGACCCTGTGGCTGGCTTGGTGGAAGTACCTTGTGTGGTCAGAAATGCAAGTGCAGCAGCGATTGCGTTTTCTTCGGCTCAAATTTCGCTTGCTAATGTAAATGCCGTTATTCCTGTCGATGAATGTGTCGCTGCGATGGGCGAAATTGGTCAAAGTATGGAAGCAAGATATAAAGAAACGGCTCTAGGAGGGCTTGCAGCAACTTCTACTGGTCAGCAAATTTCGAAACGAGTTTTGATTCACGATATCGAAATGTTACCTGATGAAGAGGAAGAGAATTAATTAAAAATTACGAATTACGGATTACGGAAATTAGTTTTTTCTTTTAGTTAAGAGCAAATTTAGTTTTATAATTTTAAATAAAAATATGTCAAAAAATCAGCATTCAAAGATACACAGCCGTTGTTGGTGTCCTTACCAACGACATTATTATATAGTTTTATTCCTAACTTTTTTACTTTTCTCATTCATTCCAAAACACGCCATGCATTTGAGCATTACAGAAATGGATTTTAAGACAAAAGGAGAAAAAACCGAAATTCAAATCTCTCACAAAATTTTTATAGATGATTTGGAAAATGCTTTAAGAAAGAATTATTCAGAAGTATTTAAAAACTCAAAACCGAATATTTCTACCACAACACAACACAAAGAAGCCGAGAAATATATTTATAATTATCTCAAAAAAAGCGTAGATTTAAAGGTTAATTCTAAAAAAGAAGAAATAAATTATATTGGGTTAGAGTTTGAAGATGATGTTATTTGGGTATATGGAAGTATAGAAAAATCAACATCTATTGAAAAAGAATCTATTTTTATTAAGAATATGATTTTGATGGATTTGTTTGATGACCAACGAAATATGCTTTATCTTACCAAAGAAAAAACAAAAGAATTTCTCAATTTTACGAATGATGAACGTACACAAAGAATTCAATTTTAGAAAAATAGGTTGAAAATTTAAAAAAATTAAGGAATTGGAAATGTAAATTGGTTTTTGAATCTATTTTTTAATATATTTTGAGTGTCAAAATAAAAAATGATCTACTTACCATAACTAACTATTTTTATATTTATGGAAAATGCAACTTCTTCCACTCAAGAAACAACTTCTAAACCCAAATTTTCAGGGCAATCTTATAATCATAATCCACAGGAAAGAACGGTGGCTCTTATGAGTGATGAAGAATATATCAATGAACGTTTGGTTGCTCAAATGGAGTGGTATGATAGAAAAAGTAGTGAAAATAAATCAAAATACAAGCGTATTAAGAGAACCGAGTCAGTTATTGCTGCTCTCATTCCTGTCGTAATTACTTTTGGAGCATTTAAAGTTATACAAGAGAATGATTTAGGAGTTTATCTGCAAGTCATTGCTGCTCTTGCTGGTGTTGCTTTGGTAATCATGAATAGCTTTTTGGAATTGGATGAACACCATAAATTATGGAAAGAATATCGTGTAACGTGCGAAATGATGCGTCATGAGCGTTACATGTACATGACACGTAGCGAACCTTATGATGAAGCTGACGCTTTTCCTTTGTTAGTGGAAAAAATTGAGGCTATTCTTAATTCTGAAACTCAGCGTTGGAAACAAATTGATAAAAAATCTGACAAACAAGCAAAAAATTCTGTCCCACAACAAGAAAACGAAATATCACATAAAGAAGACAAACAATCTTTAATTAGTTAAAAATTAGTAATTTACTTTTATTTAATATATAAAAAAATGCCAAAAGTATTTTTAGGAGGAACAGTAAATGGTTCAAAATGGAGGAATTATGTAATGCCCCGTTTGAATATAGATTATTTTGATCCTGTTGTCGAAGAATGGAATGATGAAGCCTATAAAAAAGAACTCTACGAAAGAGAGCATTGTGAGTATTGCCTTTATGTACTTACTCCCATGATGAAAGGAGTCTATTCGATTGCTGAAGTGGTAGATGATTCGAATAAAAGACCCAAGAAAACACTTTTTTGTTTCCTTTCAAAAGACGGAGATAAAGAATTTGACGCTGTTCAGATAAAATCTATGCATGCAGTTACTAAAATGATTATTTCTAATGGAGCAAAACACTTTGGGAGTTTGGATGAAGTCATTTCATTTTTAAATACTGCGCCTAGAAGAGTAAGACATGCATCTCCTGTTTAGTTAGATAAATTAAATGGAAATATTACTGTATAGGAACAGAAGGGGGTGCATAACAAATTGTCGCATAAACAGGGTTTTAACCCTGTTTATATTTTTGTAATGCGATAATTTGTTATGCATCCGAACAGAAGTTGGTAAGAACACCAAAACGACTATTGAAGTACTATTTTGAATACTATTTTTTTTATGGTCTTGTTTCTTCTTTTAGTAAAATCCATTACACATAGATTTTGATTCAAAATACAGTAAATAATGAAGCGTATTGTAAAAATATATCTTTTAAATCCTATTCTACCTGCTTTTTGTCTGTTAATAACTTTTTGTTGGATAGGATACGATAATTTTTTGAAAGAAAAATACACAAACAAAGAGAAAAAAGTTTGGGATTCTGCTACAAATAAAATTAAAAGTTTAGGAAATACGTACTTAGAAAATACGGATAGGTCAATGAGAGACTTGAAATATCAGTCTAGTTATGAATATTGTTTGAATCAAGACAAAATTCCTCCCATTAATTCGGAGTTGATAAAATATTTACGAGAATTAGTAAATGAAAATCTTGTACAAAATGATTTTTCTAACTTAAAAGAAATCCCTATTCGTTTTGTATTTGATAGTTACATCAAAAAGGCAAGTGAGTTAGATACAGCTTTGGCTAAAAAATACGAAAATTTTGTATTTGAAAAGGGCTTATCAGACAAAGAAATCAATCTCAACTACTTTTCTTATGATAGTATGCAAACCAAGTATCATTTGGCTAGGTTTGAAATGCAACTTGCCGAAATGTACAGCGATGATATGAAACTGTTAGCCAACATATATTTTCTAAATGAATTAAAAGAAAAATTGAGTAACCCAGTTATTGTTCCATACATCACTAACCAAAAAGGCAGAAGAGTAGTTGTTTATACTGTCTATCCATTTGATACAGAACATACAAAAATAGAATCTCCAAAAGGCTTAGAAACTCGTTTCGATGATAAGGGGTATTTGATTATTCCACCTTCTTTGAGAGGTAAAAAGATTGATATGGATATTAGAATAAAATGTTCGTCAGATACCATGTAAGTAGTTAGACAAAATTATTAAATATTTTTTTTATCTTTGTTTTATGAGAGGAAAAAAACGTTTTATTAGTTTGAGTATAGAGGAAGTATCTTCCTTAGAGCAAGGTTGGAAAGAAGGTAAATCATCAACTTTCCGTACTCGTTGTCATTACATTCTTTTAAGCCATCAAGGAAAAAAGGTTAGTGAGATAATGGATTTTTATCAAGTTACTCGCCAATTAGTTATTCGTTGGTTTAATCGGTATGAAAAAGAGGGCATAGCAGGATTAGAGACGAGTAAAGGACAAGGTCGTCGCCCTATTCTTCGTATAGATAATGAAGAAGAAATGAATAAAGTAGAATCTCTAGTTGAAGCCAGTCCTCAAAGTTTGAAAGTAGTTGTTTCTCAATTGGAAGAGGAATTGGGTAAATCTATGTCAGTCAAGACTTTAAAAAGGTTGCTTAAAAAAAAAATGGTGTTGGAAACGCTTCAGAAAAGTAACTGTTAAGAAACCTGACCCTGTTGTATATGAAGAAAAAAAACGTAGTTTAGAATTTCTCATTCTTTTATTTTTAGCAGGCTGTATAGATTTGCGTTTTTGTGATGAGTCTTCCTTCAATTTAGAACCCAATGTTCCTTATGGTTGGTGTAGAATAGGAGAACAAGTAGGCATTAAAAGTAGTAAGGGAGGTAATTTAAATGTATTTGGATTGCTTAACTTGCGTGGAGAACTAAGCAGTTTTGTAAGCACCCAAAACATTAATTCTAAAGTTATCATTGATTGTATAGATCAGTTTGTAGAAACAATTGAAAAAACGACTGTTCTAGTGTTAGATAATGGACCTTGGCATATTTCTAAAGAAATAGAAGAGAAAATAGAGGAATGGGAAGAGAAAGGAGTACTTATTTTCTACTTACCTTCTTACAGTCCACATTTGAATCCCATAGAAACACTATGGAGAAAAATCAAAATAGAGTGGTTAAGACCTCAAGATTTCACGAGTAAAGAAGACTTACATCAAGCTGTAAAAAATATTCTAAAAAAATACAATAGTAAAAAGTATAAAATTGATTTTACTATATATAAAGGAAAATTGTTACGATAATTATGTCTAACTACTTACACCTACAAAAATTATCATGAAGAATAAAATATACATATCTATTTTTCTATGGCTATCTTTTATCGTATTGGTTGTTTCTTATTTTACTCAAAATACAGAAAAGCAACATCAAGCACTAAAAGAAACGCAAGAAACTGTCTTGAGAGTTCACAAAAAAATGTATAACGATAAATTCAATACTACAGAATTACTAATACATAGTATGGGAAATAATCCTAGATATAGAGTAGTTCAAAATACGGTACAAGAAGGAGAAATTCTACTAAACTCTATGTTTGCAGAAGCTAAAATAGAAAATCAACGTATTTTACCATTTTTATACAAAGAATATTATTCAATGGAAGTAATGAAAGAAGTAGATGATACAGAGAAAATTTTGAAAGAGCTAAAAGAATACAAAGGAAATAACGAAATAATAGAGCAAGTAAATTTTCTTGACCGTTATCAAACTTCTTTTGGCTACCTATACAAACATTATGAAAAGATTGGAGATTTCAGGATACGTTTTGCGAAAACTAACATAGTAAATGCGAGTGATACAACTTTAGGATTTGAGTTTGTAGGGAGTTATGATGATTATATTATACCTCCAGAAAATAAAGTAATGTGGGCTTTAAATTCTTTTGGAGATGTAGCTCTTATTGATGTAGAAACTCATACAAAAGAAGATACTGTAAGAAAACGTTATAAAGTTATCCCTTCCAAAAATGATAAAATCAATCCTTTTGATTATGAAGAAAGAGAATAAAATATACATATCCCTTTTTCTATGGCTATCTTTTATCGTATTGGTTGTTTCTTATTTTACTCAAAATACAGAAAAGCAACATCAAGCACTAAAAGAAACGCAAGAAACTGTCTTGAGAGTTCATAAAAAGATTTATGATAATAAATTCAATAGTATGGAATTTCAAATAAATAGTGATGGAAATAATCCTAGAGATAGAATAGTTCAAGACACTGTAAAGAAGGGAGAGTTCCTTATAGTACTGGACATGAGTTAAATTTTTGACAAAAAAAGGACAGAAAGAGTTAATTTAGAAGTGTGAAAACCAAAAAACTCTATTCCGTCCTGCTGAACAAATATACAAAGGAATTTTCAGATATTCCTATCCATTATGTTCACGCTACTTTGTTGCTTATTAGCTGTATTCTGATAAAAGAAACTGTTAATCTAAACAAATTAAAAAATCAAGTAGGTATTTTTTTAAATTCTCCTACTGTTCAAATTGATTCTCATTATAAACGGCTTACTCGTTATTTTTTGGATGTCTATGTTCAAAAAACACTATGGAAGCTGATTCTAGTTTTTAGTATAGGCTCTTTTTTGAATAGAAAAGACATAAAAAAAGAAATTTTCTATCTAGCTATGGATGGTAGTGTTTGGCAATTAGGGGAATATACCTATCATGTTTTGGTCTTAAGTGTTATTTATAGAAAAATGGCTATTCCTATTTTTTGGATCAATTTAGAACGAAAAGGTAGTTCTACTGTTGCTCATCGTAAAAGTTTATTAGCATCGGCTTTATTGTTATATCCTTTTTTAAAAAGATTTACAATTTTAGCTGATAGAGAGTATAAAGGTAGAGTTTGGTTTAGGTATTTAGAAGAACAAGGATATACTTACATTATTCGTCTTTGTAAGGGAGATTATCAATTAGAAGTTAAAAAATACCACAGCTTACTTAAAAAAGCTAAATCAGGCAAACTAGTAAGCCAAGAATTTGAAACTGACTTTGCAAAAAAACTAAAAATAGTGATTTCTTATAATGCTCAAGCAGCAAAAGAAAGTGAAAAGTTTGTCATTTTATTAACCAACAAATATCGTTTAACAAAGGAGAAAATTAGTGCTATCTATTATCTCAGATGGAAAATAGAGTGTTTATTTAGACATTTGAAAACAAATGGATTTCATTTAGAGGAGTTAGGAATGGTAAACCCAAGAAAAATTCGTGTTCTAATGGCATTAGTAATTGCATCTTTTTTACTCTGTATCTTAGAAGGAGTAAAAACAAAACAAAGAGTAAAAAAAGACAATGAATCCTTTTACGAGTCTGTTTTTAGAATCGGATATGGAAAAGTAGTATTTTATGCTACTTCTATAGACAAAATATTAAAAATAATAACCCAATTAGTGCAAAAATCTAAAACTCAAAATACAACCTAAATTAACACATGTCCAGTACTGTAAGAGTTCCTACTAAACTCTATGTTTGCAGAAGAAAAAATAGAAAATAAGCGTATCTTACCATTTTTAAGTAAATATTATTATTCAATAGAAGCAATAGATGATACAGAAAGAATTTTAAAAGAACTAGAAGTGTATAAGGGAAACAACAAAATAATAGAGCAAGTAAATCTCCTTGACCGTTATAAAACGTCCTTTTATTACCTATATAAACACTATGAGAAAGTTGGTTCTTATAGCACACCTTTTACAACTATGAAAATAGTAAACGCTAGTGATACAACCATAGGTATAGGAATTTATAATGCTGCAGAACTTCAAGGTAAAGCTTTGTGGATAACAGGTTCTTCAAAAAAACTAATTGGTATTCAAATAGAAACATATATAGAAAAAGATACCATTACAAAAATGTACAAAGTTATGCCCTCTAAAAATGGTAAAATCAATCCTTTTGATTATGAAGAACTAGAGCTTGATAAGTGATTAGTCAAATTTTAAAAGGTCAGTTTAAAAAATCTTATTTATGTGAATAATTACAGAAATAAGATTTTTTTGTTTTTTATATAAAATATGAAAGTCAGTTTTTATGAAAATTCATTTATCTTTTAATCATAAAAAATCGTAATCAATTCAATAAATAGTTTTAATTTATTCAAATAAAATGCGTATTTTTCTAAAATAAGGAATTACCAAACTACTTACTTTACTTATGGACAAAAAGCGACAAATAAAAGAACTCTTACGAAAACTAGACTTTGTAGAAAAAAAACAAACTATTTTTGAGCGAGAAATATATAAGTTACGCATAGAAATAGAAGGATTACAAAATGAAACTTCTTTTGAAAAAGAAAAACCGAAAGAATCAAAAGAAGACGAACCAATAATAAGACAAAAACCCATTTTTAGAGATATTCCATCTGATTTTCCTGCTGAATCTGAAAATGAGAAAAAAGAAGAAAAAAGAGAACCTATTCGCAGAAAAACTCCTGTTTTTGAGCAGCAAATCCAACCTCAGAAAACAAAAATTCATCAAAAATCAAGCATTGAAAAATTCATTGGCGAAAATGTAATTTATATAGTCGGTGTTTTGATTATTGTTTTGGGTGTTGGGATTGGAGTAAAATATGCCATCGACAACGAAATGATTAGTCCTCTTACAAGAATCATTTTAGGTTATTTTGTGGGTGTTGGTCTTTTAGGTTTTGCTATTTATTTGAAGGCAAAATATGAAAAATTTAGTGCTGGTCTTTTGAGTGGTGCAATGGCAATTTTTTATTTTGTAACCTTTATGGCGTATGATTTTTATGCCCTGCCCATGTTTCCAAAAGAATTTACCTTTGGGTTGATGGTCACTTTTACGGTTTTTACGGTGGTGGCTTCCCTCAATTATGACAGACAAATTATTGCTCATATCGGACTTGTGGGAGCGTATGCTGTTCCGTTTTTACTTAGTGATGGCTCTGGAAAAGTGATGATTTTGTTTATTTATATGGCAATTATCAACTTAGGGATTTTAGTTATTTCTATAAAAAAATACTGGAAACCTCTCTATATAAATGCTTTTTCGCTCACTTGGCTTGTTGTTTTGGCTTGGTATGGTGCAAAATATACACAAGAAGAGCATTTTAGTTTGACGTTGATTTTTTCTACTCTCTTTTTCCTTATTTTTTATATTTCATTTTTGGCTTACAAAATCAGAAAAAAAGAAATTTTCAATGTTGGAGATGTGATTTTGATGCTTCTCAATTCTTTTATTTATTATGGAGTTGGTTATGCAACACTTGCTACAAACGTTCAAACAGAAAATTTAGTAGGATTATTTACACTCGGACAGGCAATTATTCATTTTGGAGTAAGTGTAGTTTTATATAAAAACAAACTCGCTGACAGAAATTTATTTTATTTGGCTTCTGGATTAGTTTTGGTTTTCATTACGATTGCTGTTCCTGTTCAACTAGATGGAAATTGGGTAACTTTGATTTGGTCATTGCAGGCTGCTCTTTTATTTTGGATTGGAAGAACTAAAAAAGTAGGTGTTTATGAATCTCTTTCATTTCCTTTGATGGTTTTGGCTTCTTTTAGTCTGCTTCAAGATTGGACTTTGGCTATTGATGCTTCAACAGGAGTTTATGATTATGAAACGAATAAAACAGTTGTAAATGAAGTTCTGCCTATTTTTAATGTAATTTTCTTGACTTCCGTTATTTTTGCAGCTTCGTTTTTCTTTATTAATTTTCTGAATAAGAGTGATAAATATGTTTCTGCTTTACAAGAAAAAGCGAGTGGATTTTTAGGTTTTATAACTGTTGTAATTACTACAATCTTACTTTTTGCTCTTTATTTGCCTTTGGTAGTCGAAATATCAGTTTATTTTAATCAACTTTATGAACTTTCTAGGCTTGAGGTAATAATAGAAGAAAACTATTCAAGTACTTTCTATGATTCTGATTTACCTCGTTATCAAGCTATTTGGCTACTCAATTATACATTACTTTTCTTTATTGGATTAGGTTTTTATTGCATCAAAAAAGTAGAAACTCAAATTCCTGTTATTCTCTATTATTTGGCTTCTGCTCTTGTTCTATTTATTTTTATGAGTGGAGGTTTGTATGAATTGAGCGAACTTAGAGAAAGTTATATCTCACAAAAACTAGGTAAATATTATGAAGTCGGAATTTTTAATTTATTGATTCGTTATATTTCGTATTCATTTGTAGTAGGGCTTTTGTTTACACTTTTCAAACTCGCAAAACAAGAGTTTTTGAAATTTGATTTTAGTCCTTTCTTTGATTTCATTCTTCATGTTTCTGTTATGTGGCTGCTAAGTGCCGAACTTATTCATATTCTTAGCCTAACCAGTAATGCAGATGCCTACAAACTTGGTTTGAGCATTTTGTGGGGAGCTTATTCGCTTTTTGTGGTTGTTTTAGGAATTTGGAAGAAGAAAAAATATTTGCGTATTGGTGGTTTGGTATGGTTCGGAATTACGTTTGCCAAACTCTTTTTCTATGATATTGCAGCTTTATCAACGATTTCTAAGACGATTGTTTTTGTTTCTTTAGGAACACTGCTAGTCATAATTTCATTTTTGTATAATAAATATAAGGATAAGATTGAGGGGTAGAAAGGTTGTTTTTTACAAAAAAAAGTTGTTCAAAATTACACTTATTTTGAACAACTTTTTACTTTTGGGTAAATGAGTTTTTAGTTGAGTTCTAATTCTACAAACCAAAAACCTTTTACTTCATTTTCGCTTGGCAAATCACAATCTGAATTTGCTTGGATAGAAAGAGGTTTGTATAATTTTTCTCCTACTTTGATTTCTATTTTCTCAGAAAAATAAGGAGCAGTAGTACAAAAAGAATGAAACTCTCCATTTTCACCACAAGCATCCACCTGTTTGGGAAGTTTTTGTAAAAAAGGCTTATCAATTTTTTGTCCTACAAAAGATTCATTTAAAAAAGCATCACTCACACAACAAGTAACTGATTCAAAACCTTGATTTATAAAATCATTTACTAAAAAATTTGTGTCCATTTTCCAAAGAGGAAAAATAGCTTTCATTCCTGTTTCTTTGAGTTGATTTTCTCGGTATTCTCTCAAATCTTCTAAAAAAATATCTCCAAAAATAACAGTTTCTATTCCTTCATTTTTTAAATTTTGAAGGATAGTATTCATTTTTTCTTCATATTCTTTATTTGTTCCTTCTGAGAGAAAGAATTTAATTAATGGAATTCCGATAAACTGAGCTTGTTTTTCTAATAATTCTTCTTTTATGCCATGCATCGTAATTCTTTTGTAAGGCAGACTAAGTGTAGTAATAAGGTAGGATATTTCATAGTTTTTTTCTTGCAAAACTTTTTGAAGACAATACGCAGAATCTTTTCCTCCACTCCAAAAGAAAGCAGCTTTGGGTAGTGTTTTTTTGTTTTCAGACATGATTTTTGTTTTTTAAAAGATAGGAGAAGGTTTTTTATTTTCTGATATTAAATTTATGAATTTTTTAAAGATTAAACCAATAAGAAATTTTTGCTACAATAGCACGATTTTTTGAGCCAAAATTTTCGGGTAAATAATTTTCTGAATACACTAAGAAAAAGTCGGAAACAGGCTTGAAACGCCATTGAAAACGAGCATTCAAATTTACATTATCGGCTTGCGTATTGTATTGTAAAAAAGTTGTCAAGAAAAGACTGCGAGTAAATGAAATATCCAAACGAGGGCTAATAATCCAAAAATTAGCATCATTATAAGGCTCTGGTAAATCAATTATATTGTGGTCAAAACTAACTGCAAACTGTCCATAAGGTTGAAAACGATAGCGAATTGTTCCATCCACATTAAAGCGAGTTCCTGTAAAATAAGTACGATGAGATGCTGATGTAGAAAAATTGAAACGCTTACGAGAATCAGAATTAAAATATACATATCCTCCTGTATTTGTAAACTCTGTACCTTCTTCAAATTGTTTTCCTCCCGAATTGGTGGGGTCAAAAGCAAAAAATAAATAGGTATAATCAGTAAAAAATCCTGCTCCAAAACTACTTGTATTAAAAAGATCTGCATTGTATTCTAAAGAAATATTTCTATCAGTCATCTTCCAATTCAAATCTAAATAAGTATTGAAATAAGCATGAAAATTATGACGTTGTATTTTTCCTTTTTTTGGATAAATATTATAACCAGCCCAATCCTCAAAACGCCAAAGACCTTTTCGAAGGACATAACCAATATCATTAATATCATAATTTTTACCTACTAATTCATGATTCCAAGCAGCATAAAATTTACGTGTATTGTAAGCAAAAAATGCAGCGTGGGCAAAAGTTCCTTTTGTTTCGTTTGGTAAAAAAGCGTGATGATAAAATACTTTTCCTCTCCATTTACTGTCCTTAGATTGTAGATTATAATCAATTCCTGCCATTCTTGTATAAGGTTTATCAGAAGTTTCATTACCTGTTTCTTGACGATTGACAAAAATCCCTGCGATATTCGAACGAGAAAAAACCTGCCTTTGAAAAGCTGCAACCGTATAATTATTGCCAATAATTCCTTTTTCTTTATCTTGTCCTGTTTGAATATTCAATAAACCTACACGCCAATTTTTATTTACTTTTCCACTCAATCTAGCACCATACAAAATAGGATTCTGAATATTTTGATTAGTTGTTGTATCATAACCAATTCCGACACGACGAGAGAAAAAAGGACGCATTCTACTAAAACCAAAATTGGCAAACAAATCACTGTTTTCTAAGAAAAACTGTCTTCGTTCTGGAAAAAATATTTCAAAACGGCTCAAATTTGTTACCTGTTGGTCGACTTCCACCTGCGAAAAATCAGGGTTTACAGTCAAATCTAAATTTAAAGAAGGTGTAACTGCTATTTTTGCATCACCTCCAAAATTTCCTTTTGTTTTGTAAGGAGTGTCATTGATATTATCTTTTGATGTTGAACCTGCCAAATAAGGAATTATAGAAATATTAGAACCTGCTTTTTTTATACTTTCATCAAAGATAAGTTCGCCAGTAAAAGCCAAAGAAAGCGTAGTAAACTGAATGGGAACAGGAATCCAAGCCGAAATTTCATTTCTATACGCATCATTACGAGCAAAATTTACTTTCCATTTAGATTTGTCTTTTGGATAACGAAGTGTCTTGAACGGAATGGCAATTTCACATGTCCAAGAGCCATCTGGCAAATCAGAAACGGCACTATACCATTTGTTGTCCCAGTTGGTAGCATCTCTATCTCCTTCAAAAATAAGCCCTTCTAATTGCGCTCCAACAGGCGAAACTGTAAAATAAACTCCGTTCAGACCATCTCCGAAAGGGTCAAGATTGACAGAAAAATTATCATTTTGTACCCAGTCATAATCTCTTCGCATCGAAGAAATAATATATTTTTGCTTTGGATTTCCTTTACAAATAGCAGCTACATACAAGTAATTTTCATCATAAGCTACTCGTACTTCGGTCTGTGAAAGAGCCAGTAAAGTATCAGTAGGGAAGTTTTGAACAAAATTAGTTGCTATTTCTGAAATTTGCCAAATCTCTTCATCAAGCGCACCATCTATACGAATAGCTGCTGTTTTTTTGACTGAAAGTTGATAAGGAGAGATAGAAAGCGAATCATTTTTTGAAGTAATTTCTTCTTTTAAGATTGTTTCTGTTTTATTAGGAGTGGTTTGGGCAAAAGTAGAAAAAGCAAGACAAAAAGTGAGAAGAAAAAAGAGGTAAAAATGTTTCATCAGAAGAGATTAAAATAGTAAAGTGTGTTTTTGAATTAAATTAAACAAAAATACTGGCTTATACTTTTTTTACTTGTTAATAAACTTAAAAATGATGTTTCTTTAAGAGAATTTAATAAATCTAAAAAAAATAGATTTTTATTTTTTCAAACTATTTTGAATTGGTAATGTTCTATACATTGAAATTATCCTACCAAGTAAAATTTGGCAGGTTTAATCCTAAAAAAGCAATTATTACGCTACAAATCATCACAAAGTTATATCATTTTTATTTATATAATCCTGTATTTTTTATGATTTGTTTACTATTTTTGCTAAATTTGCAATGAATATAAACTAAATTTTAAACATTTTTTGAAATGGTTTATATTAATAGATTGAGTTAGTATATTTTATAGAAAGCTCATCTAATTTATTTATTTTCCTTTTAATTTGAAAAGGAATTATTTTTTTAACAACTATTTTTTTTATTATGAATACTAAAATTTCTGTATTTTTATTCGCTCTTTTATTATCTTCAACAACTCTTTTTTCATCTTGCTCACCTTCTGAAAGAAAAGAAGCCCAAGCAGAAGTAAATGAAGAAATGACTGAAATGAACAACGAAATCACTGAAGCTAGTGCTGAATTTAAGCAAGAGCGTATGGAGTGGAAAAATACAATGAACGAAAAAATGGAAAAATGGGATGCTCGTTTGGCAGAACTAGATGCCAAAATTGAAGCACAAGGCAATGAAGTTTCTACTGAACTAAAACAAGAACGTGAAGAACTTGCGAACAATTACGCAGAGTTGAAAGCAAAAATGGAAAATGCTGAAAACAAAACGGAATCAGAATGGTCTGAATTTAAAGCTGATGTAAACAAAACGGCTGACCAAATTGCTACTGATGTAGATAACTTTTTTAAGAATATTGATACAAATGGCGATGGTAAATAAAATATTCTAGCTAAAAGCACTTTCTAAAAAAATGGATTTGAGTAAAATTACTTGAATCCATTTTTTATTTGTTCCTATTTCAAAAAGACTTTCCATGTGTCAGACTAACTACCTTACGAGCCACAGAGGGAACATATTTAAACGTATTTATCAAAAACTCACTAGATTTTCTTCCTCCAAAAAAACGTTGAACTGTTCGTCCAGCCTTTAATCTCAACTGAAACTGACTATTCCAACGTTTTTGATATTCTGTTTTTAGAGTGTTGAAATTTATTTGATTATCAAAGTAATTGATTAGTAAATCACTCAAAATTTTTGAGCTATGAAGAGCCATTGCCATTCCATTTCCACACAAAGGCGTTATCATTCCTGCCGAATCGCCACACATCAAAATATCGTCTTCAATTAATTTTTTTGGAGAAAAAGAAACTTGATTGATTATTTCTGGCTTATCATACAAAAACTCAGCTTCTTTCAATATTTTACTTAAAAATGGATTTTCTGTAAAAAGCTGTTTTTCTATATTTTCTACTTTCTTAAAATCTGTAATATTGTCTTTATGAGAAAGGTAACAAAAACAAAATTTGTCATCTTCAATCCTAGAAATTCCACAGTAGCCACGCCAAAAATTGTGTAAAGCAATTACATTATTAGGCATCAAATCTGTTTTTAAGTGGTATTTTACACCGATATACGGAAAGTTTTTGCTTGAAAAATCTCTTTGTAGTTTATTATCTAAGTTGCTTCGCTTTCCATAAGAACCAATCACAATCTGACTTTCAATAATTCCATTTGAAGTTTCAATCAAGAATTTATTCTCATTTCTGTTATTCTCCTTTGTATTTTCTAATTTTTCATTCCCTAATTCCCAATTTCCATTTCCCATTTCCTTATTCACGTCTTTCACAAAAGTTCCTTCCCAAATCTGTACGCCTTCTTTTTTTGCAATTTTGGATAGCTCATAATCTAGCGTATAACGGCTAATTCCGAAACCACCCAAAGGCAAATCTAATTCTAGTTTGTTTCCAGAAGGCGATGAAAGCCAAAATTTGTCTAAAGCAACTGCGCCAAAATCAAAAGGATTTACACCCAAAGATTTTACATACTCTAGGGCTTCATTCGAAATATATTCTCCACAAACTTTATGAAATGGATAGGTATTTTTTTCTATCAAAATGACTTTTAGCCCTTTTTTAGCTAACTGAATGCTACACGCTAACCCAGCCAAACCACCTCCGATAATGGCAACTTGTGTAGACATCGGCTTTTTGTTTTCTGTATTTTTTTCTGTTTGTGATGTTTCCTTTACTTGAATTTTTATCATTTTGTTTTGTAAAATTGTATTATTTAGGAAGGCGAACCCAAATCTAATCTATCGTTTGGAGGGTAAATATGAGTTGTGTTTTGAAAGGGAATTTGATTATTTCCAAGAGCATTATATTTAGTGAAAATATTAGTTTCTTTGAGAATACGGTTTAGTTCTCTTTCTGCAATGAAAAATTTATGTTTTTTCTGATTGGTTGTGGTTATAATTAAATTATAAAAATCTTCTTCTTTGTTGAAAATAGGTGAGTTGACAATTTTAGAAAACAACCCTGCTTTTTTATAGTCAATATTTTGAATTTCTTGTGTAGAAATGGAAGTTTGATTATTAAGTCCGTGATTTAAAACAAAATGTCCAGAATCAAGATGTAAAGATTTATTCTTTGTGATTTTTTTTCCTATTCCAAAACCTACTATTCCTAACGCAATCCATCCCCCAAAACTAATATCAATAATAGTAGAAAAATAGCTCAACAGTTCGAAAACCCCTCCAAGCAAAGCAAAAATGCCCACATAAACTCCCGTAACTTCGGATGGTTTTACTAAATTAAATTTATAAAAAGTGAGCTTGTCTAATCTTTCATTTCTTGATTCTCTATCGATTTTTACGGCTTCTTGTTTTGGGATTTCTCTTAAAGTATGTATTTGATTGCAATGTTTCCCATCCATGTATAACCAAGAATCTACCAAAAAAGCAGACTTACAACTTGCACAAATTACAATATCATCTCCTTCTTGTAGAATATCTCCAGTAATTGGGTCAATTCGTTCTTGTTTTAGGAAATCTTGATGTTTTTCTTTTTGTAGGGTGTGAGTGGTCATTTTTTTTATTAGGCTAAGTGTTGTTTAATAGTAGGGCTAGTAGAAGTAAGGTAACTTTTATCAAATTGTTGCAAAAGGTTAGTTTCATTTTTGATACGTTCTAATGTTTTTTTAGTTATCAAAACTTTGTGTCTTGTTTTATCTTTTAGTGTGAATTTTAACGTGTAAATTTCTTTTTGTTCATATTTTTTTAGTCTTTTTCTGAAAAAATTATAAATCCAATAACGGCTTGGTTTGTAGTAACTAATATTTTTTATTGAATTGAGTGTAATATTATTATTCCAATTTTTATCATTCAATGAAAAAGAAAGAACATTACCTTTTATATTCAACTGTTCTTTATAATCACTAATTGTCCAAAATATAAATTGTGGTATCCAAACAATAGAAAGCATTATTAATAAATTATAGAAATAATTCAGAAAATCATGAAAGTTAAGCGCATAAATTATGTAAATAAAAACACCCAAAAAAGAGATAAATGAAGATGCTTTTTTCGCAGCGTCTTTATTTGAAATTGCCTTTATTTCAAGGTTTACATTTAGATAAATACTAGACTTATCAATAATGACTACTTCTTGTTTTGGAATCTCCTTTAATGTAAGGCTTTGCTCACAATGCTTCTTATCCATATACTCCCAAGAATCCACCAAAAAAGCAGACTTGCAAGCAGCACAAATTACAATTTTATCATTTTCTTGCAATAAATCTCCTGTAATTGGGTCAATTCTTTCTTGTTTTAGGAAATCTTGATGTTTTTCTTTTTGTAGGGTGTGAGTGGTCATTTTTTATGCTAATGTGTTTTATTCTACAGTACTGGACATGTGTTAATTTAGGTTGTATTTTGAGTTTTAGATTTTTGCACTAATTGGGTTATTATTTTTAATATTTTGTCTATAGAAGTAGCATAAAATACTACTTTTCCATATCCGATTCTAAAAACAGACTCGTAAAAGGATTCATTGTCTTTTTTTACTCTTTGTTTTGTTTTTACTCCTTCTAAGATACAGAGTAAAAAAGATGCAATTACTAATGCCATTAGAACACGAATTTTTCTTGGGTTTACCATTCCTAACTCCTCTAAATGAAATCCATTTGTTTTCAAATGTCTAAATAAACACTCTATTTTCCATCTGAGATAATAGATAGCACTAATTTTCTCCTTTGTTAAACGATATTTGTTGGTTAATAAAATGACAAACTTTTCACTTTCTTTTGCTGCTTGAGCATTATAAGAAATCACTATTTTTAGTTTTTTTGCAAAGTCAGTTTCAAATTCTTGGCTTACTAGTTTGCCTGATTTAGCTTTTTTAAGTAAGCTGTGGTATTTTTTAACTTCTAATTGATAATCTCCCTTACAAAGACGAATAATGTAAGTATATCCTTGTTCTTCTAAATACCTAAACCAAACTCTACCTTTATACTCTCTATCAGCTAAAATTGTAAATCTTTTTAAAAAAGGATATAACAATAAAGCCGATGCTAATAAACTTTTACGATGAGCAACAGTAGAACTACCTTTTCGTTCTAAATTGATCCAAAAAATAGGAATAGCCATTTTTCTATAAATAACACTTAAGACCAAAACATGATAGGTATATTCCCCTAATTGCCAAACACTACCATCCATAGCTAGATAGAAAATTTCTTTTTTTATGTCTTTTCTATTCAAAAAAGAGCCTATACTAAAAACTAGAATCAGCTTCCATAGTGTTTTTTGAACATAGACATCCAAAAAATAACGAGTAAGCCGTTTATAATGAGAATCAATTTGAACAGTAGGAGAATTTAAAAAAATACCTACTTGATTTTTTAATTTGTTTAGATTAACAGTTTCTTTTATCAGAATACAGCTAATAAGCAACAAAGTAGCGTGAACATAATGGATAGGAATATCTGAAAATTCCTTTGTATATTTGTTCAGCAGGACGGAATAGAGTTTTTTGGTTTTCACACTTCTAAATTAACTCTTTCTGTCCTTTTTTTGTCAAAAATTTAACTCATGTCCAGTACTATAGTTTTATTCATCTATTTCTATTGATTTTGAATTAACGGAAAGAAAAGGAAGAGAGTTTTTATGGAATTTTTGTAGAAGATTGGTTTCTTTTGTGATGTGTTCTAATTCTTTTTTTTGAAGAAGTAATTTATATACTGATTTATCTTTAGCTGTGATTTTTATTGTATAACAAGAATTTTTTGATGAAAAAATATCTCTTATTACATTGTCAAACCAATGTCGCCTAGATTTGTATAATTCTATATTTTGAATTTCTTTAACTTTCATCTTAGTCTCTGTATTTTCTTTTAAATTAAAAAATAGAGTGTTGTCTTCTATTTTAAAACTATTTTTGTAATATGATTTTTTAGAGCCAAAATAAACATAACAATAACAAATCAACATAACTAGAAATGCACTGTAACTAATATTTATGAGTGAGAAATGGTCAAATAGAAAAGAAACAAAATAACCTAAGAGAAAATAAGGAAAGATAGTTATACGAGCTTCTTGATAATTTGCAAAAATTTTCACAGTTTTTAAATCAATCAGATAAGGTCTTTCAATCCTAACAACTTCATTGACAGGAATCTCCTTTAATGTAAGACTTTGCTCACAATGCTTCTTATCCATATACTCCCAAGAATCCACCAAAAAAGCAGACTTGCAAGCAGCACAAATTACAATTTTATCATTTTCTTGCAATAAATCTCTTGTAATTGGGTCAATTCTTTCTTGTTTTAGGAAATCTTGGTGTTTTTCTTTTTGTAGGGTGTGGGTAGTCATTTTTTTGCATTCTTAGTTGGCTTTTTGTTCAATCTTTTTAGTAACAGAAATAGAATGAGGTAGGTTTGTATTGAATTTTTGTAGAAGATTAGTTTTTGTATTGATTAGCTCTAATTGATCAGCATGCATTAAAATATTAGATTTAAAATCATTTTTGTCAGTAATTTTTAAACTATATATATTTCTATCCGATTTATATAATCGTCCTATCATATTTGAGAAAAAAAATCTTTTAGGTTTTTCAATTTGTACACTGATTATATCATCTATTTTAACAGCACCCTGTGACTCGTTACTCTTATTGAAAATAAGAGTATTGTTTTTTATTTTTAGGAGTCTTTTATAACTGGATTCTGCATAAAAAATAAAGATAAAAAACCAAGACACGAAGTGTGCAAAATTAATGGCAAGAAGCTCAATAAATCCAAAACTATATAGTAACGTGAACAAAGCCCAACCACTTAAAGTATAAGGAGAAGATGCAGTATGTGCTGCCGAAAAATTTGAATATGTTTTTAGTTCTAATAAATCAACAAAAATACTTTTTTCAATCCTAACAGTCTCATTCACAGGTATTTCCTTTAATGTAATTCTCTGATTACAATGTTTTTCATTCATATATTCCCAAGAATCCACCAAAAAAGCAGATTTGCAGCTTGCACAAATCACAACCTCATCTCCTTCTTGTAGAATATCTCCAGTAATGGGGTCAATTCGTTCTTGGTTTAGGAAGTCGTGGTGTTTTTCTTTTTGTAGGGTGTGGGTTGTCATTTTTTACTCGTTCTTTTGTTTTTTGAACAGACTAGGAAGTCTGTTATACATAATTCAAGTTAATAATATTCTCCCAAATATTCTATCAATTTTTCTTTTGAGTTTGGAAGTCCTGCATCTCTCATCATTAAACTAAAATTTGCAAAAGATATATCTTCTCCCCAACCTTTTGAGTTTGCAATGGCTCTTAATGCAATTATTTCATTTTTTTCTAAGTCGTTTACATCAGTTTCTTTGATAGGAATTGTTCTGTTTCTATTCAAAATATCTAAAACAAATCCAGTTGTTTCGGTGGCTTGATACATATTCAATTTTTCCAAAACTTGACAAAAAGCTAAAAGTATTTTCTGTTCTTCGTCTTCAGTTTGTGCATAACCAGAAAGCATTCCACTTGCATAACCGTTTATATTTCCGTCGTTAAATGGAATTTCATTTATTTTTCTTAGTTCCTCATTTGAAGTAATTGAATCAATCAAGATTTCAATAATTTGATTTGTTAGAGGGTATTTTACTAATGCAATCACTGCTGAAGTTTTTAAAAGTACAGAAGTAGAATCTAAATAGGGTTCTAAAAATGAAATATCTATTTTTGGTTCTGTATTTTTGGAAAGCAAACCAATCGCTAAAATACAATTTGCAATATCGTTTTCATGTGTCAGAACAGGAATTTGTCTTTTTATAAGTTCTATCGATTCTGTTCCTTTTTCTGGAAACCAAGCCAAAGCATAAATAGCTGCGTTTATTAATTTTCTGTTTTCAACATTGTTGTTTTTAGGTGTTTTTTCTATTATTTCCCATAAGATAGGAATTCGCTCCTCTACAAAACTATAACAATCCAAAAGAGCCAAATAACTATATCCATAATCTTGACTGTTTTGGATTTCTTGTTCAGACATGTGTTTGTGTGCATGTTTGAGTTCTGCCTTTATTTGTCGTGGATTTATTCCTTCTAATAAGTACGAATTTTCATATCCTAAAGCCAAATGAACAATATAATAAATAAGTTTGTGTCTCTCTTCAATATATTCACTCTCAATAAGTTCGAATAAAAATGGAATTGCATACGGAGTAGCATTATAACGTGTTCCTTGATGAAAAATATTGCCATAAAGTGTCCAGAGAGCCTGTTTACGAAGTTCTTTATCTGAAAAAGTCAAGCTACGTATGTTATTAGGAACATCAGCAGCCGAACCATAAGCGTGTTGTAACTCAGCCCAAGGAATTGTATCTAGTTTTTCTAGCATTTTAATAGAGTTTTATATTGAATTGATAGGTATTTGGTATAAATTGAATTTTGAATATCTTGTATTTATTCTCAAATTTAGGTTTTTGAAAATTTACAAAAAAAAACGAATTAAATTCATCAAATCTAATCAAAAATATGAAAATCTGCTTTGCTACCAATAATTCAAAAAAAATAGAAGAAGTAAAAGCTGCTCTTCCTCCAAACATTCAACTTGTTAGTCTAAAAGAAATCGGTTGTACAGAAGAAATTCCTGAAACTACGCCTACCATTGAAGGAAATTCTGAACAAAAGGCAATGTATGTCTATCAAAATTATGATACAAATTGTTTTGCAGATGACACAGGATTAGAAATTGAAGCACTAAACGGCGAACCAGGAGTTTCTTCGGCAATGTATGCAGATGAAACAGTAGGTTCTTACAGGGATTCAAAAGAAAATATGAAACTGGTTTTAAAAAATCTAAAAGAGCAATCTCAAAACGGAAATACAAACCGAAATGCACAATTCAAAACTGTTTTTACATTGGTTTTGGATGGACAAAAACATCAGTTTGAAGGAATAATTAAAGGAAAAATTATTGATGAAGTAAAGGGAGAAGATGGTTTTGGCTATGACCCTATTTTTGTTCCGAACGGCTATGAAAAAACGTTTGCTCAAATGCCTTTATCTGAAAAAAATAAAATTAGTCATAGAGCCATTGCAACAAGAAAGTTAGTAGAATTTCTAAATAATCTTAACAAAGTGTAGCCATAATCAACTATAATTCTTAAATTGACAAAAAATACCCTTCTGAAATATATAACTATTTCCTTACAACTTACTCAAAATGTGCTTTTTATGAAAAATAATTCTTTATTTGCTATTTTATTCTTTACAATTTTTGCCAGTATTGTTCTTTTTTCTTGTGGAGGAGATGACGACCCTAATCCAACGCCAGACCCAGTAGATAATCCTTGTAGTAGTCCTCCGACACTTTCTTTGACTGCCGAAAATACAGGTTGTGCAGCCAACACAGGAAAAATAACTGCCACAGGTGCAGGAGGAACAGGTGCTTTAACATATCAATTAGGTAATGGCGATTTTCAAAGTAGTGCTGTTTTTGAAAACTTAGCTGCTGGAGAATATACAATTACGGTAAAAGACACAGAAAATTGTACTACTAATGCAAAAGCAACTGTCGAAAATGCAGATGCACCTACTATTTCTTTAGCTTCTCAAAATGCAGGTTGTGATTCTGATGCAGGTTCGATAACGGTTACTGCAACAGGTGGAAGTGGAAATTTTGAGTACAGTCTTGATGGTGGAACTTTTCAAAGTGGAGCTACCTTTTCAAATCTAGCAGCAGGAACTTATACTGTTTCTGTAAAAGATTCAGAAAATTGTGAAGCAACAGCATCAGCTACGCTAACAACAGGAGTAAATTATACAGATAATATTGCTTCTATTATCAATACAAACTGTGCCATTTCAGGTTGTCATGCTGGAGGACAATCACCAAGTTTATCTAATTTCAATGGTGTTTCTGGCAATGCTTCACGAGTTTTGAGTCGTGCTGCTGCTCGTTCGATGCCTCCTTCTTCTTCTGGACTTTCTCTTACAGATGCAGAAATAAAATTGATTGAATGTTGGGTAGAAGATGGTGCGCCACAGAATTAATTGATTTAGGTTATAGATTTCTGATAATATTGTTGTTGGTGTTTTAGTGAAGCGACACCAACAACTTCAGACAATAAAATAATAGAAGAATTTCATTTTTTAAGTAATTGTTTTTTATAGACAAAACCTTGAAAATAAGTAACTTAAATTAGAAATCAAAATTACAAAGTCATTTTTGATGAAATTTCTTTAAAAATTTTTATTGAACCTATTGCATGTCTGAGAAAGATTCGTACCTTTGCATCGTAGTCAGCGTGACTAGCTCCTGCTGAACTCCCCCAGGGTCGGAAGGCAGCAAGGGTAGGTGGTTGAGCGGTGTATTGCTGACTACATTTTTAAGACATTGAAAAGGCATTTTTAACTCAGTTTTTAATTTAATATTAAGCTGATTTAGAAATGCCTTTTTTTATTGAATTTATTTTGAAGTAATTGTTTTTTTATTTCAATAAAATAATACTTGTAACTCAATGATTTTTAAGTAGTTATTGCAAAAGGTAAAAAATAATAGAAAAAATAATTGCTTTTTGCTTGCATCTCTAAAAAAAAATAGTACCTTTGCATCGTGGTCGGCGTGACTAGCTCCTGTTGAACTCCCCCAGGGTCGGAAGGCAGCAAGGGTAGATGGTTGAGCGGTGTATTGTCGGCTACATTTTTAAGACATTATTGAATTGATATACATAAAGATTATACAATTCTATCCTATTTAGTTTTCATTAAATTGAATACGAAAAGCATTTCTAATTGATTTTGGAAATGCTTTTTTTGTTATTTAATTTTTGATTAAAATATAATCCGTAATGAATACATTATTTTGTGCATTTTTAAAGGTAATTTTCTTTGTTTCTATTTGGCTAGGTATTTTTTCTTGTTCAAATGCCCAAAAATTAGATAAAAAAACAGAAGAATATATTAGCAAAACAGTTGAGTTTTATAACAATGACAACTATGATAGTGCAATTTATTATAGTGATAAAATTCTTGAAAAGTGGCCTAATAATGCAAATGTATGGCTTACAAAAGCCAAATGTTTGTATTTTTTAAATCAAGAAAAGGAAGCTCTTATAGCTTTAAATAAAGCGATAGAAATAAATCCAAGTAATTTGGAAAGTTATCAATATAGAGCAACAATTTATAATTTTAGTGGCGAACATGAAAGAGCGATTGTAGATTATGATTTTTATTTAAAAAAACATCCAACTGATGAGCGTTCTTTAGCTGGCAAAGCTAAATCACATCGAAGACTGAAACAATATGAAGAATCTATAGAAGCTTATGATGCACTTTTGCAATTTGATTTGGAGTCTTATGTTAGAGTGCTTTATTTGACTGGAAGAGCAAGTGTTTATATGGATTTGAAAGATTACGATAGAGCAGAAGAAGATGTGCAAACAGCTCTAGAAATTAATGTAAAACCTGACTTACCTTTATCTGTTAGAACAGAAATATTATTGAAAAAGGAAGATTATCAAAACGCTTTAATAGTCGCTAAAGAGGTTTTAGAATTGACAAAAAAATATGAAGATAAAGAATTAAGAAAGGAATTAACAATATACTCACAAGGGTATATAGGCTATCTAAAACACAAAACAGGAAATACAGAAGAAGGATTAAAAGAAGTAATGGCTTCTTTAGAGGCTATGCCTACTAATAGCTATGTTTATAAATATTTAGCTTTGATTTCCTTTGATTTAGGCAAAAAAGAAGAGGGTTGCCAACATATAGAAAAAGCCTTAGAGTTAGGTTTTACAAAAATGTTTGGAAGTGAAATGGAAGAATTGAAACAAGAAAAATGTGGAAACTAAAAGACATGTTTTTAATCTATCCTATTATAAAAAGCATTTCTAATTGATTTTGGAAATGCTTTTTTGTATTAATTTTATTTGTTGTAAGAATCATTATCAGCACAGCCCATAGGTAAATTTATGGAGCAATTAACAAACTAATATAGAATGCAAAAAAAAATCCATAGAATTAGAGTCGATAAACTCAATCCTATGGAAAATAAGGTTGTTTTGTTTGTTGATAATTCTCTGATTATCAGTTTTATAAATAACTGTAATAACGTTTATAAAACATCATTGTATAATTAATCCAGTCGATTATTTTCATTTGGAAATATAATAGTTGGTTTGTGTGCTTTTGCTTCGTCGTGTGTCATTAGAGCATACGAAATGATAATTACTACATCACCTACTTGTGCTCTACGAGCTGCTGCACCATTCAAACAGATTGTTCCTGTTCCACGTTCGCCACGAATGACATACGTTTCGATGCGTTCTCCATTATTATTATTTACAATCTGAACTCGTTCGCCTTCGTATAAGTTGGCAGCCTCCATCAATTCTTCATCTATGGTAATGCTTCCTACATAATTTAGTTCGGCTTGAGTAATTTTGACGCAATGTATCTTTGATTTGAATATTTGTAATAACATAGTTGTTTTTTGATTAAAATAACAAAAAAAGATTTCTTTTTTTGAGATAATTTTAATAATTTCTACTTAATTATACGAATTTATTAATGATTAAGTTGTATTTTAGTAACAATTTGGTAACATTAGAAGTGTTAATCTATTTTCTAATCGATGAGAATATTATCTATCAGTCGTATTTCTCCTAGTTTTGCAGCTACACAAATTGCAATTTTTGTTTCTGTATTTATTTTTTTGAATTTCAATTTAGCATCTAAAGATTTCAAGGTAGTCAAATCTACAATTTCTAAATATTCAATTTCAAATTCTTTGTATTTAACTAAATAGGAAATTCCTGCTTGCTGTGCTTTTTCGACAGTTTCTCCTTTTTTGAGGATTTTTTTTGCCAAAATAAGGCTTTCATATATTTTAGGTGCAATAATTCTTTGTTCTTCATCTAATCTTCTATTTCTTGAAGACATTGCCAGCCCATCTTCTTCTCTTTTGATAGGACAACAATGAAGCTCAATTGGAAATGATAAATCAGTTACCATTTGCTGAATAATAGCAAATTGTTGAAGATCTTTTTGTCCAAAAAATGCATGGTCAGGTTGTACTAAATTAAAAAATTTTGCTACCACAATTCCTACTCCACTAAAATGTCCTTGTCTATGAGTTCCTTCCATTACATTATCTAATGCCTCAAAAGCCATCTTTGTACGGACAGGGTTTTGATACATAGTATCAGAATTAGGCAAGAAAAGCAAATCACAGTCTGCTTTTTCTAGCATTTTTATATCTTTTTCTAAAGAAATAGGATAATTGGTAAAATCTCCTGTATTATTGAATTGCAAAGGGTTTACAAAAATACTACATACTACAAAATCAGATGTTTTTTTGGCTTCTTTGATAAGTGAAATATGTCCTTTGTGTAATGCACCCATGGTAGGCACAAAACCAATCGTTTTCTTAGGCTTTTTTTCTGAAACTCTACAACGCAAAGGCTCTAAATACAACCTAAGTTCATCTATTTTTTCAATGACTTTCATACTACTTGCAATAATTAAGAATCTATAAAAATGATAAACAAACATCAACTCATTTAGAGAAAAGTAAAGGAGGCGTATTTATTCGACTGCAAAGGTCGTAATTTTTTTTGATTCTCTATTCTTTATTTTGATAGAATACACTCATTTTAGTATCCTAATTTGTAATTTTTATTTATCAAGGTCGTATTCCTATCAAAAGCATATCATCCGTTTGCTGATTATTTCCTTGCCACTCTGTCATAAATGTATTCCAAAATTCAAACTGTTGTTCTGAAGATAGATTCTGTTTTTCTAATAAATAATTTCTGAATGTTCTTCTCATTAGTTTTTTATCTTTATTTCCTCCAAATTGGTCTTGTATTCCGTCAGAAGAAAGATAAAATTGAGTATCTTTTTGATGAAATGAAATGGTATGAAGTTTAAATTTATCTGTTTCATTATATTTTCCTCCTATGTAAAGGTTAGTTCCTTTTACGGTTTCTAATATATTATTTTTGATATAGTAAAGTGGGTTTTTTGCACCCGAAAAATAGACTTTTTCTTCTTTTTTATCTACCATAATCAAACAGGCATCTAATCCATCTTTATTCGAATTTTCATTTTGTTTCAATGAAAAATAAAGATTTTTACGTAGTGCATCCAAAATTTCATTTGGCATTACTTTCTTCTCTGCCAAAACAATTTCATTCAAAATTTGATAGCTTATCATTGACATAAAAGCCCCAGGCACTCCATGTCCTGTACAATCAAAAGCACCTATTAAATATTTTTCATTTTCTAAAGGCATATACCAATAAAAGTCTCCACTTACTACATCACGAGGACGAAAGAAGACAAAAAAGTCAGAAAAAATAGTTTTTATTTTTGAGAATTTAGGCAAAATAGCTTCTTGAATATTGTTTGCATAATAGATACTATCTGTTACTTTTTTGTGTTGAAACTTTAATTCACCAAGCGTTTCTTGTAGTTCAGAAGTTCTGTGCGTTACTTTTTCTTCTAATTCTAGATTTTTTTTGGCTGTTAGTTTTTGTAACTCAGTGATTTGATTTTTTTCTAATTCTAGTTTTTCATTTTCTTTTTGAGCAATTTGTTTTTTAATTAGATTAAAACGAGAACCAAGAGCAAAAGAAAATAAGAGTAACTGAATCACGACACCAAAACTAAGAATATAACCCACATAAATTGAACTTGAGAATATGCTAACAAGTACAGTAACCAAGACAATAGGCACTAAAAAAGAGTTTGCGAGTAAAAACCATTTTGCTCCTAGTGTTTTCTTTTTTGCCTTATAAATAGAAAAAATAAAAAGAGAAATATAAATACTCACAATACTAAAATTTCCTATGTGTTCATAAAAATAATCAGAATAGTAAAATGAATTATAGATGTAAAGACTAGATACTAAGACATGAAATAGTAGGAATGAGATGATAATTTTTGTCCATCTACTTTTGTAATTTTCTTTGAAGTAAGCCAAAGAAAAAAGAGAGTAAAAAAAGATAGCGAACGAAGTACAACTATTAGAAAAAAGAGCAACATGGTTATATTCTATAACTAATTCTCTAAAAAGATTGGAAAGCACCAAAAATTTTAACCCAATAAAAAAAACGGCAAAACTATATAGAAGATAACTATAACTTTTTGTACTTATAGAAAGGAACAGATTGTAGAAAAATATACAGTACTGGACATGTGTTAATTTAGGTTGTATTTTGAGTTTTAGATTTTTGCACTAATTGGGTTATTATTTTTAATATTTTGTCTATAGAAGTAGCATAAAATACTACTTTTCCATATCCGATTCTAAAAACAGACTCGTAAAAGGATTCATTGTCTTTTTTTACTCTTTGTTTTGTTTTTACTCCTTCTAAGATACAGAGTAAAAAAGATGCAATTACTAATGCCATTAGAACACGAATTTTTCTTGGGTTTACCATTCCTAACTCCTCTAAATGAAATCCATTTGTTTTCAAATGTCTAAATAAACACTCTATTTTCCATCTGAGATAATAGATAGCACTAATTTTCTCCTTTGTTAAACGATATTTGTTGGTTAATAAAATGACAAACTTTTCACTTTCTTTTGCTGCTTGAGCATTATAAGAAATCACTATTTTTAGTTTTTTTGCAAAGTCAGTTTCAAATTCTTGGCTTACTAGTTTGCCTGATTTAGCTTTTTTAAGTAAGCTGTGGTATTTTTTAACTTCTAATTGATAATCTCCCTTACAAAGACGAATAATGTAAGTATATCCTTGTTCTTCTAAATACCTAAACCAAACTCTACCTTTATACTCTCTATCAGCTAAAATTGTAAATCTTTTTAAAAAAGGATATAACAATAAAGCCGATGCTAATAAACTTTTACGATGAGCAACAGTAGAACTACCTTTTCGTTCTAAATTGATCCAAAAAATAGGAATAGCCATTTTTCTATAAATAACACTTAAGACCAAAACATGATAGGTATATTCCCCTAATTGCCAAACACTACCATCCATAGCTAGATAGAAAATTTCTTTTTTTATGTCTTTTCTATTCAAAAAAGAGCCTATACTAAAAACTAGAATCAGCTTCCATAGTGTTTTTTGAACATAGACATCCAAAAAATAACGAGTAAGCCGTTTATAATGAGAATCAATTTGAACAGTAGGAGAATTTAAAAAAATACCTACTTGATTTTTTAATTTGTTTAGATTAACAGTTTCTTTTATCAGAATACAGCTAATAAGCAACAAAGTAGCGTGAACATAATGGATAGGAATATCTGAAAATTCCTTTGTATATTTGTTCAGCAGGACGGAATAGAGTTTTTTGGTTTTCACACTTCTAAATTAACTCTTTCTGTCCTTTTTTTGTCAAAAATTTAACTCATGTCCAGTACTATAAGAAAAATAATCCAAAGACTATTCCCACAACAAGCATATAAAAGATAGTATCTTCTAAAAAACCTTTTTCATACGTATATTTTTGATTGAGAGTAATATCTGTTTTACCCTTATTTTGCATTCTACGATATGGAGTTATTTTTATATAGATACGCTCCACAGTATCCGAATTAAATTTTGGAATAAGAAAACGTCTATTAGAATATAGATAATCAGAAGAGTTATGAGTTACCCATTTACTATTATTTTTTGTATATAAAATACTGTTTTTAGTTTTGGTATTAATTAGCCAGTCTTTATTAGTTTGTGTTTTTAAATCAAAATAAACCCAAATGTATTTTGTGTTATCTGTAATTTGTAGAGAATCTAAAAAGTGTTTTTTTAGCACCTCATTACTCATTTCATTAATTTGGTCAATAGATAAATTACCTTCCTCATCATTATAATACGATAAATAAGAATTTAATAAAAAAATATTGGTAGTATCATCAATAGTTAGGTATTCTTTAGATGTTTTTTGAGCAGATAAAGAAGCCGAAAAAATAAACAACATAAAGACAACTTTGATAAAATAAGTTAGACTTTTTCTTGTAAGATTGTAATATATGTTAGAGGAGTACATAAAATTGAAGTCATATTTAATAGTCAAACTAATTTTAATGTAAGTAATATAAAATTATTTCCAGTGAAAAAAAAGAAAGAGTAGCTCTAAAATAAGATAAATCACAAACAACATCTTAAAACTATCATTTATCTTTAAATTTCCTTTAAAACTGTTAGAAAATAAGATTTTGATTCAATTATTCTATTTCAAAATTGTAAGTTTGTAGGGGCAATCAAATTAGGCTTTCTTAGTTTAACGTTATTAAATAAAAAAATAGAGTGAAAATAATAGACAAATATATTCTCAAAAATTTTCTAACAACATATATTTTTGTTGTCTTGGTTATCTTAGCTGTGATTTGTGCGATAGATTATAGCGAAAAAAGTGATGATTTTATCAAACATTCTTTAGGCTTTAAAGAGATTGTTATAGACTATTATTTCAATTTTATCATGCACCTTATTGGGCTTATTACACCGTTGATGGTATTTATTGCTACTGTTTTTGTTACTTCTCGTATGGCAGGACGTACCGAAATTATTGCTATGTTGAGTGGTGGGGTGAGTTATTTGAGGTTATTCGTTCCTTATATGATTGGTGCAACTATTATTGCAATTTTTTCATTCTATTTGACTGGTTGGGTTGTTCCTCGTGCTAATAAAAAAAGAGTAGCCTTCGAAACTGCGTATGTCAAAAAACCATTTTCGTTTGATGAACGAAACGTGCATTCAAAGATAGATTCTAATACCTATGTTTATCTTCAAAGCTACAATAATAGAACATTTAATGGACGAAAATTTACAATAGAACGAATAGAAGATAGAAAGTTAGTAGAGAAGTTTTCGGCTGAAAATATTAAATGGGATACTTTAAAACAGACGTGGCATGTTGATGATTACAAAATCCATCAGTTTTATGCAGAGCGAGAAATTATCCTAACTGGAAAAGATATGGATACACTTATGGGACTCTTGCCAAAAGATTTTGAGAGTAAATATAGATATAATGAAACTCTAACGCTGCCCGAAATAGACGAGTATGTAGCAGAGCAAAAAGCACGAGGAACAGCTTTAGAATTAGGAATTTATTATGTGGAAAAATATCAACGTTATGCATCTCCATTTGCTATCATTATTCTTACCATTATGGGAATAGTAGTTTCTTCGAAAAAAACACGACAGGGAACAAGTTTTAATATTGCACTTGGTTTTGTATTAGCCTTTGTATTTATTTTATTTGTAGTAGTAGCAAGAAGTTTAGGACAAAGTGGAACATTAGATCCTCGTGTAGGTGCTTGGATTCCAAATGTTATTTTTGGTGTGGTTGCTATTTATTTGTACTGGCGTGCGCCTAAATAAAGTCAGAAGTATGAGGTAAGGAATAATTGCGAATGTAATACCTTGAATGTCAATGATTTGTTGTTTTTAAATGAGTGTGTTATTTAATTTCAATTCTTAAGAAGTAAATCATACTACTAGACATTTTTTGGATAAATAGTCCGTCCTTACGAAGTCTAAAAATACTCAATTAAATTGCTTAAATGGGTGTTTTTTGTTAATTTCATGGATATTTTAATGTTCCACATTGCAAGGTTTTTCATTATATGACTTAAAAACCTTGTAGAAACTGTTTTTTTTATGGTAGGTTAGTCCATTCAATCTCAAACTAATCTTTTTTTACCTCATTTTTCGGACTTCATTAACATGAATCATGAGTTAGTTTTATTAGCCCATCAGATGGATTGGAGTTATTTTGAAGATGATTTTAGCCAGTATTATTCTCATACAGGTCAGCCTGCTATGTCCATTCGTTTGATACGAGGATTAGAAAGAACACTAGATGATAAAACCTTACTAAAATATGCAACAGATTTGCTTCTTTATGCTCAAGTATTAGAACAAAAACGTACTGATAAAAAAAAAATTATAGTCTTCACAAACCTTTTACGACTTGTATTGCTAAGGGAAAAGCAGGTATCCTTATGAATTTGGCAATAAAATAGGCTTATTAGTAAATCCTAACAGGGCATGTTCATAAAAAATATATATTCTTGTAAATATGTTTAATCAAGCAAATTATAGTATTTTTTTGACTTTGACAGTCCTTTCAGAAGGCTGTCAATAGTTGAAAAAATAAAGAGTTGTGGGTTAAACTATTGTCAGAGTTATTTTGGATTACCAAAAACTACTGACAAAGTTTTTATGAACATGCCCTGTAAATCCTAAGAACTTAATTGTAGTAGGTGTAGATTCTTATGAAGGCAATCCTAACGATAGTAAAACTATAGAACCTCTACTTAATCAACACGAGAAACTCTTTGAAAAACTGGTTGTGTAGTAAAATTGTGTTTGGCTTTAAATTCATTTTTTAATTGAATAATACCAATTTTAAAATGTATTTTTCCTAGCTCTTCTTTCATTAGCATCCATCATAACTTTATACATCACTTTTTCATGATAAATCAACTCTTTTGAGAAGCAAGTTGTTCTACGATTTGTCCTTCTATTTTGTGTTCTAATCATGGTATTATTTCCTTCTATTGCTTTAGTAAATTCTTTGCCTTCTTTATGCTTTTCCTTGGGAAAAACCTTAGCAAAACCTTTAAATTTATCTGTGCAAACGTAGTCTATTTCAATAGGTAAATTTTTTAACTCTCTTTCTAAATGAGCGACTGTCTCCCAATCTCTTTCACCTTTTACGCAAGCTAAAACCGCTCTTGTTTTTTACAATAAGCTATAAACCAACAAATTACATTGGCTTTACTTCCTACAAAAGTCCAACCGAGCTTGCGAGTTCAGCGTAGCTAAAATTCATCTACTTCAACTTCTTTATAATGAGAAGAAACAGGAGTAACATTGAACTGACTAGGAAAGTAACGAAGTATCCAACAAAGGACTGTTTTACTGTTTACTTGGAGAACTTCGCTCGTTTGACGAATACCTCCATTGTTACTTAGAAGCCGAAGCCCTAATGTAATTATAGCAGGATTTGAACCATTGTAAGTGTAAGAATTTTGAAAACTTTTTTTACAATGTTTACAACGAAAACGCTGTACTTTTAGCTTGCCAGAGAACCCATTTTTTATTACTTTTGAGGACTGGCAATAAGGGCAAATTTGTGATTTTTCATTCATTTTACAAATTTCGGCTCTTATTGCCTTTTTTCAAAATGTATCAAACACAATTTTACTACACTACCCGTATTTTGCAAGTGAGTAGCTATGTTTTTACTGGCACTAATATTAAAAAAAGTACCTATTTAGGCATATTTTTATTGCTAATTTATTAAATTTGTTAGTGTTGTTGTAGAACAGCGAAATACATACACAGCTACAAGCCGAATACATATTGCTCACTTGCTATGAAGCAAGTGAGAGCCATTTTTTACGAGCGACAACAGTGGTATTTTTTGTCTAAAAACTCAATCCCAAATTCCTTCACTCACAATTTCCAAAACGTGTCCGTCTGGGTCTTCAAAATAAAAGGAAAGCAAGTTGTTTTTCCATTCTTGTTCGTGTGTAATTTTGATTTCTAATTCTTTCATTTTGTCTTTCCAAGTTTGATAATCTTCTGTTTTTACTTCAAAAGCAAAGTGAATTTTTCCGTTTGCAAAATGAGGAGGCAAAGTTTCTTGGTTTTTGGCGTATTCATTCATAAAACACAAAAGAACATCAGAACCTACTCTAAAAAAAATAAAAGCATTTTCTTTTCTGCTAATAATAGGAAGTTCTAATTTTTTGTGATAAAATTCTTCTGTTTTGTCCAAATCAGTTATGTAAAGACAGGTTTCTTTAATTTTCTGAATCATAAACGTAGTTTTTTATAATTTGTGATGATATATTATTGATTTAGATAACTGTTTCTTGATAGATTCGTTTTGAACTATTTTGTTTTTTGAGCTTTAAATCAATGACATAAAATGAATTATTCAGTCTATCTTCTATTTTATTTTAAGATTACTTTCCGTAACTTAGCCGTTCTGTTTAAAATTTTGATGAGCGTATAAATCAAATTTAAGCACATGAAATTTCAGACTATTCAGTCATTTAAGGCTACTACCATTTAACTAACTATTCAATTAAAAACACATTTTCAATATGCCATATAACGAAGACGAAAACCTAAACGAACCAGTAAAAAAACGTAAACTTACTTCTGAATCTATCTCAAATGAGGGAAAAGCTGAAAAACCATATCAACCAGATTTGCACGATATGGAAGGAAACAGTAATGCAAACGATATATTAGAAGGAAAAACAGATGAAGAAAAACGTCTTGTTAGAGCTTTTCAAAAAAGAGATTGGAGCGAAATAAAATCAGCAAACTCATGGGTTATTTTTAAGGTAATGGCAGAATTTGTAGAAGGATTTGAAAAATTAGCACGAATAGGACCTTGTGTTTCTATCTTTGGTTCGGCTCGTACTTCTCCAGACCACAAATACTATAAACTTACTGAAGAAATTGCAGCCAAATTAGTGCGTCATGGCTACGGAGTAATTACAGGTGGAGGACCTGGAATTATGGAAGCTGGTAATAAAGGAGCAAGGTCAGAAAAAGGAAAATCGGTAGGCTTGAATATCGTTTTGCCATTCGAACAAGGTGCAAATGCCTACATTGATTTGGACAAACTCATCAATTTTGATTATTTCTTTGTTCGTAAAGTGATGTTTGTAAAATATTCTCAAGGTTTTATCGTAATGCCAGGAGGTTTGGGAACATTAGATGAGCTTTTTGAGGCTTATACACTTATCCAAACCAAAAAAATTGCTCGTTTTCCTATCGTTTTGGTAGGTAAAGAATTTTGGGGTGGAATGATGGATTGGATAAAAACAACTGTTTTAGAGAAAGAAAAAAATGTAAGTGCTGAAGATTTAGATTTGATTAGCTTGGTAGATACGGCTGATGATGCTGTCAAAGTAATTGATGATTTTTATTCTCAATATTTACTTTCTCCAAATTTCTAAGAAACAATTACGAATTAAAAATTACGACCTGCCAAAGCAGCGCAAGCTAATTACGAATGTTGATTATCAACTGCTTATTTTCTATGTGTAAGTGATTTATTTAATTCCTATTCCATAAACGTAATTTTTAATTCGTAATCCGTAATTATATTTCTATGATACTTTTTGTAGCAGCTATTTTATTTGGAATTGGAATTTTGATTGTCTTAACAAGAAAAAATGCGATGCTTGTTTTGATGGGAATTGAACTCATGCTAACGGCTTCGATGCTCAATTTTATTGCTTTTTCGATAGGAATGGATGCTCATTTGTTTGTTCTTTTGATTATTGTAGTCGCTGCTGCCGAAATTACGATTGCTCTTGCTATGATTCTGAAAATCTATAGGTATTTTGGACAAATTGAACTAGATAAAATTGTAGAGAAAGAGTAATTATTTTTTTAGAGGTCGCTCGTGGGGACACGAGCAACGGCAAAAATTAATCTTACCATTGCTTGTGTCCCCACGAGTGATTTATAGTAATAAAAATGCTTCATCAATTTATAGAAAAAATAAAGGAGAGTTTGGAAAATGATAGTTTTATTAAAATTACGCTATCTAACTTTATATCGAATCAAGAAAATATTCCTGTCATTATTGGTAATCCTACCAAAGACATAAAAATTAATTCTACCCTCCAAAAAATATTGATTCGCAAAACGATTATCAAGCGAGAAGAAAAACTGACTTTTGTTTATCGTCATAAAACGAATGACATTACTAAAAATTATTCTATTGAAGAAGGAGTGAAAGAAATTATAACATTTCTCACAAAAGAAAATTCTGACAAAAATTTAGAAAATGATAAAGGTTTTTTTAATCAAGCTATTTTATTTACAACAAACTTTGATTTACATATCAAAAATATAAGTAAAACTCCGACAATTCATTCTCAAAAACCAACTCAAAAACAAACCCTTTCTACATCGCACGACAAACAAAAAAAACGAGCTATCCAAACAAAAGACCAAAAAGGAAATTTGAAAAATTACCTCCAAGCTCTCAAAATAACAGATGATACAGGAAAGGTTTATAAAAACGCTCAAGACAAATACAAACAAATCAATCAATACATAGAAATTTTGAGTGTTTTGTTGAAACAATTACCTTCTCAAAAACCATTGCAGATTACAGATATGGGAGCAGGAAAAGGCTATCTGACTTTTGCTTTATATGATTATTTAAAAAATAATTTGAAACTCAAAGTAAATAGTGTTGGTGTAGAATTTAGAAAAGATTTGGTCGAACTTTGTAATCAAATAGCAGAAGAATCTAGTTTTGAAAATCTTAATTTTGTAGAAGGAACAATAGAAGATTATCAAATAAAATCAGACTCAAAAACAGAACAAGAAACAAAAAAAGAAGACAGAACACATGTTTTGATTGCTTTACATGCCTGTGATACTGCAACCGATGATGCAATTTTCAAAGGAGTTGAAGCTGATGCCGAATTGATAGTTGTTGCGCCTTGTTGTCATAAACAGATTCGGAGAGAAATCGAAAAGAAGGAAATCGAAAAAAAGGACGTAGAAAAAAAAGAAAATCAAAAAACTCAAAATATTCTTTCCCCTCTTACTTCGTATGGCATTTTTTTAGAGCGACAAGCCGAAATGCTAACCGATACGATGCGCTGTTTGCTTCTCAATTATTGTGGTTATCAAACCAAAGCTGTAGAATTTATTTCAGATGCACATACACCAAAAAATGTACTGCTCATTGCTACCAAAAAAGAAAGTTTTTTAGAAGAAAGTAGAAAAACAGAAAGATTAGAGGAATTTGAAAAGCTCAAATCTTTTTTTGGAATAGAAACACATTATTTAGAAAAATTAATCTTGAAATAAAATACATTTTATACCTAATTTTGTATTTTAATCGTAATTTTTAATCCGTAATTAGCTATGCTGATTATTTCATAATTCGTAATTAATTAGATGATTCCTATAAAAAATACCCTCGTTAGTGATAATGTAGCTTTTACTCAATTTGTATGTAATCTAAGCAAATGCAAAGGCGCATGTTGTGTAGAAGGCGAAATGGGCGCACCTTTAGAAGACGACGAACGACATATTTTAGAAGATATTTATGAAGATGTAAAGCCATTTTTGACAGAAGAAGGTATTGCAGCCATAGAAAAAAATGGAAAATATGTTTTAGATGAAGATAATGAATTTTCTACTACACTTATCGAAAGAAATACAGCCTGTGCTTATGTTACTTATGATGAAAAAGGAATTACAAAATGTGGAATAGAAAAAGCGTTTGAAGCTGGAAAAATTGATTATCAAAAGCCTATTTCTTGTCATTTATACCCAATCCGTATTACAAAATATGCTAGTTTTGATGCTATAAATTATGATGAGTGGGAAATTTGTAGTCCTGCATGTAGCTTAGGAAAAGAACTAAAAGTACCTGTTTATAAATTCTTAAAAACTCCTTTAATCAGAAAATATGGAACTGAATGGTATAATGAATTAGCAACTTTTATTGAGAAAGAGCTTTTGTAAGAATTACGAATTTTATTTTTAAACAATTAATTCGAAAAGAAATTATCCAATAATTCCCAATTAATCGTAATGTTTCAATAACCTCTGTATCTGCTGAGGAACAGATAGGTTCTTTAAAAAGTGATGGTACTTTTTAAATTAATTACTGACAAATTTTATTTTTATGAAAGCAAACGTTTCTAAATACAAAACTAATAAATGGATATTAGCTTATTCTTTTGGGGTTACATTATTTTTAATATATTTCATAGTTCAAAGTTATCTATTCTCTTTTAAGCTAAATCATTCTGAGGATATATATTTTTTGTTATCCGAAGATGTTAATATTTTGGGGCAAATTCTTAATGAGAAAAAAATAAATCTTTCTGATGTTGAAGGATTTAATAGTATGGTAGATATAGAGGGAAAATCTATTAATTTTCAAATATTATATATAAATATTGACAGTAGTGGAAAAGTTATAGATATAAAACTTAGATAACCTTCGTTAGTTGTAGCGTTCAAAAAAACTAAAAAGTCAGAGGTGAAAAATAAGAATTGCAATAAAATGTAATTTAAGTTGTGTTTATTTTTATTTACTTTAATAATAAATTATTGTATTAGCTTCGTTACTTTGTCATGTTTCATTTACTTCTAACTTCTTAACTCGTACTTCTAACTTTATTCATGCGCCAATTCCAAAAGCGTTTCATAATAATCTCGCTTTTCCATTTTAGACTTTAGCCACGCATAGAAAGCCATTTCTTGGAGGTCTTCTTGTCCTGTCGTGTCTGCAAAAGTGAGAAGTTTTTCTACTTTTTCTAAAAAAATAGGTTGTGTAACTCGCTGTGGATAACGCATATATTCTTCCAAAAGACTCAAAAAGGGTTTGCTATTTTGATTATTTGATTGTATTAAAAGAGAAGCGTATTTTTGCTTTATTTTTGAAATTATTTTTCTTGCAATATCATCATTTTTGAGTTCGAACTGCAAAACAGATTCAATCAGCCACTTTCTGACTACCCATTCTTTACCCATTTTTTTCTCTACCCACGCATCCGAATGCCCAAAATCTAATAAAACTTTGTGGGCTTTTTTGAAATCACTTTTCTGAAAATGATAAAAAACTAAGTTTAGATGTGTGTTGAGAATATCATTCGTCGAAAGAATAGCTTTATTTTTTTTGAGTAAATTTTCTAATAATTGAATTGCTTTATCTCGCTCTTCTGTAAAGGCAAGATTGGCAGCCGTAAGCAGCGTAAATTTTGAATAAAAAGAAGTTTTGTAGCTTTTTGAACTTTTGCTAGAAGATTCTAAAATTTTTTTAAACTCATCAAGATATTTCAATGATTCTTTGAATTTTTTATTTCTATATAAAACGTGAGCCAACATATAAAGAAGCGACAATCTATAATATTGATTTTTTTCAGAAATCATTGTATCACTTATCAATTCATCATAATTTGCACGTAAGAAAAATTCAAAATTGTAATAATCCTTTTTTGCAACTACGGCATTTCTAGCAATCGATAAAAGATTAAAACGAATACGAGGACGCTCACTAACAGCTTGAGTTAAGTTCCATTCTTCCAAAATTTGTGTCGTCATTTTATCAAAATCTAATACTTTTCCTTCTCGCTTGGCTTCTGCAAGTTTGTTTTTCAAAATACAGTTGGCAATGTGCGCTCGTTCTTCCTCTTCTGCAAAAATTTTATTTTGATTTCGTAATTCTAAAAGATTTTCAAATGGAGGTGCAAATTCATTGTCTGTGTTGGCTAAAGCTAGATTATAAATAGAATTAAGGAGATGATACTGTTCGTTTTCTTGTGCTTGATTTTCTGCTTTTTTGAGGTATTTCCAAGCAATATTTTCCAAATTTACCTCAAAAAGATAGTGAGAAAGTGAAATTATTCCCATAATATCTGTTCCTTCAATAGTCTGGTCGGTACTTCTTGAAAGTGTAATAAAATCAATAAAATGTTGCATCAATCTTCTACGCAGCGCATGATAAGCAACTTTATTTTTTGTTTTGGGATAGAGTTTGAGTAATAATTCTTTTCCATTATAGATTGTTTCCTCTTGTAAAAGCTCTAAAAGTTGTAAGTCTTTTCTGTTTTTACGGATTTTCTGACGCTGCACAAAAGCATGAAGAGCTTTTTTTTCTTCTTCCGAAAAAGTATCTAAAATAGAACGAAGATTATCCATGGAATAAAGTAAGAAGTATGATTTATGAAGTTAGAAGTGATGAAATGAAAATTCTGTTTTACAGTTATTGTAGGGAAAAGGCACGCCTTTTCCTAACACAGTTTTTCAGGATAAAAAAGAAAAATAAATTCCTAAACATGTAAAAAATGAAATAAGCGAAGCAATACCCCATTTTTTCCAATCTTTAGAATTGCTGTATAAACGTATTATTACAGCTATAATCAAATTTATAAAAATAATGGAAACCATTCCTATTCCTACTATAATTAATTGCTTAATTCCCTGTATTGAATTTGAGAACAGTAAATATAGAATCAATAATAAAGTTGAATTTGTCAGTATTATAATTATCCATGTTTTATTTCTTTTGAGCTTTATTTGGTCTTCTCGGTCTAGTATTTTTTCCATAAAAAAGTAGTGTTGTGTACCCCTAATGTATGTTGTGAGAAGAAGTTACTATCATAAAATTAATCATCTTTATCAATCCATAAATAAAAGCGATTCCTAGATAGAAGATAGAAATAAAAATCAATTTTTTCCAATACTCTCTTTTATTCAAAATGAGAGTGATGCAAAATGGGATAAAATTTAGAATACATAAAAAGAGTAAAATTCCGATAAAAATAAATTTTGATTCATAGAATTTGAAAGCTAATAGTGAAAATATAAAAGCAATAATGTTTGTCTTGATGATATAATTCCAACTTGTGGATAGTGTATTATCTATATTTTCAATTTGTTCTTCTCGGTCTAATATTTTTTCCATTTTATATGCTCAAAGTTTATTAAAATGCTCCAAAATAGCTGAAAAAATCTATCCAACCTAATAACTGTGTATAAATAATAGAAAAACCTATTAGTGCCATAATTAACCATTTATACCAATATCGTTTAGAAAAAAATAAAGAAATAAAAATAAGCAAAAAATTAATTCCTGTTACTATAATCAGCACTTCCATAATTCCCATAGTACTACTCCATCCAGGAATAACAGAAGTTGAAAAATTTTTACCAGAAATTAGAAACCAAATACTTGCTATGAAACATAAATTGGCAAATAAAACCCATTCCCAACTATATACTTTTTTGGTTTTGGAGCTAGAATCTGAATGTGTGTTCATTTTATAAAATTATTGTAGAGAATTTTTTAAACTATCAAAATTAGAAATTGAGTATAGAGCAGTATTAATTCCATATAAAACTAAACCTATTAATCCCATTAAGAGCCATTTTTTCCAGTAAGTTGTTGAGAAAAATAATGATACAAACAATAAGACAAGATTACAAATCAACATCAAAAAAGAAAGACGGTTAGTAAAAAAACTAATTTTCATTAAGAATGGTAAATTAGGAAGTAATGGCGAAGAAAAAAAGGAATAAGTCTTATAAATACTCATCAAAACAAGCATTCCATTAGCAGCCAAAACTACAAACCAAGAGTTTTTCCAAAAGATTGTTTCTTTTATTTGTTCTTCTCTGTCTAGTATTTTATCCATAATTATAAAGTCATTTATCTGTATTACAAAATTTTACTTATATCCAATATAAAAATGATACTTATAACAGCTATAAATAATATCACTCCAAAGCATGCCATAACTAGCCATTTTTTCCAGTAGTTTTTAAAAAAGATTAGAGAAATAAAAACACATAATGTATTTACAATAATTAGTAAAAAGCACAAATTTCTAAGCACATTTATAACTATACTCACAATTGGAATTGAAAAAGAAGCAACTTGTAAAAATAATAAATACCCAATAATTAGAAAGCCAATTATCAAAACTCCATTCGTAATCAAAACAGGTTTCCAACTACCTTTTTCTTCTGGTTTGTCTTCAAAATCTAAAACATTTTCCATAATTATTTCTAAATTATATGACTTATTAATTTGTTAGATAAAGATAATGATTCCAAACAAACCTATTCCTAATAACACAATTACCAAACATTTTTTCCATTGTTTATCAGAATAGAGAAGTAAAACTAAGGTTGCTATTATATTAATAAAAATTATACAAATAGAGGCAATCAGCAGACTAATAAAAACTCCTGAAGGAAATATAAATTCAGAAGTAAAAGTATATTCATCTGAAATAAAATGTAAAATAACTAGAGTTGCTACTATAAAAAACAAAACACCATTCGTAATCAAAACAGGTTTCCAACTACCTTTTTCTTTTGGTTTGTCTTCAAAATCTAAAACGTTTTCCATAAATTTTTTAAAGGCTGAAAATTGAATAAATAGGTAATAAAGCAATTTTTCAAATTATTCTACCGTTGTAGTATAAAATTGCGAAATATTTTGTATCTTATATAAATCAAAAGCGATATAATATTTTAGCATAAAGGATTTAAAAAGTCAGAAATATAATTTTGTTTATAAAAAAATAGAATAAATGAAGAAGCTGTTGGAATCTGAATGAAATAATTTTTTTATTAGACCTATGTTTATCGAATTTGTATAATTTCAATGCTCAATTAGTGAAAAATAATTGATATATTGCTTATTCAAATTAAAAAGCTAGAAATGATATTTGAAAAATGGTACTCTAGTACTGTATTTTCAAATGACCTATATTCAGTCAAAGAAATTATAGAAAAAATATATTAAATAGCAGTTTGCATTTGTTCTTAACAATTCTTTAATTTAGAAGAAATTAGAGATAGTTTGTTCAATCAGTTGTAATCTTATCAGAATAAATAATTACAACAAAGAAATATTATGCAGAGAAAAGTAAATAAGAAAGAGTTAATTTCATTTTAAATTAATTGACTTAGCTTCTTAATACTACAAAAATACTATCCAAAACACGCATCAACTCACACAAATACACTAAAAATCTATGTCTGTGGCTACGTCGCTTCCAAAAATCTTATTTGAGGGAGTAAATTCAATCATTTATTACCGAGATACTAGCGAGTGGAATACACCTGTTATTATTAAGGTTATTAAAAATGATTTTCCGACTCCTACGCAGCTTATTCAGTTTAATAATGAGTATGAATTTACGAAAGACCTCAAAATAGAGGGAATCAGAAAGGCATACAAAAAAGATAAACTAGAAGGTAAGCCTGCGCTTGTATTGGAGTATTTTTCTGGAGTTACATTCAAAAAGAGTTTTTTTGAAAACTCTTGGACGTATAAAGATTTTCTGAAAGTAGCTATAAATATTGCTGAGGCACTCGGACAAGTACATCAAAATCAGATAATTCATAAAGATATTAATAGTAATAATGTGTTGGTTGATTTGGCAACTCATCGCATCAAAATTATTGATTTTGGTATTTCTTCACGTATAGATACTCGTGTGCAAGACCTCCGAAGTCCAGATGCTTTGGAAGGAACATTAGCCTACATTTCGCCCGAACAGACAGGTAGAATGAATCGTGCTGTTGATTATCGTTCAGATTTGTATTCATTGGGAGTTGCTTTTTATGAAATTCTAACAAACAAACTGCCGTTTACTGCTGCTGATTCTATTGAATTAGTACATTGTCATTTGGCTCAAAAGCCACAACCTCCTCATCAAGTAAATCCGACTGTCCCTCGTGTTCTTTCCGAAATTGTAATGAAACTTTTGGAAAAAAATGCAGAAGACCGTTATCAATCTGCTTTCGGACTTAAAGCTGATTTAGAGCTTGCCTTGAAAGGTTTTATTGCCAACGGAAATGGAAAAATTGATTATTTTAATTTAGGACAAGAAGATTATTCAGATCGTTTTTCTATTCCTCAAAAACTTTATGGTAGAGAAGATGAAGTAAAATTATTACTCAATTCTTTTGATAGAGTTTCGAATGGTGCTACTGAGCTTATTTTGGTAGAAGGGTATTCTGGAGTTGGTAAAACGTCATTAGTGAATGAAACTCATCGTTCGATTACAGAAAAAAGAGGATATTTCATAAAGGGAAAGTTTGACCAGTATCAAAAAAATGTTCCTTATTCTGCTATTATTCAAGCTCTAAATGAGTTTATAGAATATTTACTTACTGAAAATAAAGATTCCTTAGCAGAATGGAAGCGAAAAATAAATAAAGTATTAGGCGAAAATGGACAAATTTTATTAGACGTTTTGCCAAACTTAGAAATGATTATTGGAGAGCAAGAGCCTGTCCAAGAGCTTCCTCCTAATGAAGCAAAAAATCGTTTTAATTATGTTTTTAAATCTTTTATTCGTGTAATTAGTCAGAAAAAACACCCTATTGTTCTTTTTATTGATGATATGCAATGGGCAGATGGAGCTTCTCTGAATCTTCTTAAAGTTTTGATGACTGATAGCGAAAATCGTTATTTACTTGTCATTGGGGCATACCGTGATAATGAAGTTACATCAGCACACCCTCTGATGATAATGGTAAAGAGCTTGCAGGAACAAAATGCACCTGTTAGTTCGATAGTATTAGATAATTTGGGCTATGAAGATATTGAAAAACTAATTACAGAATCTCTAAAAGCTCAAATCCTTCAAGTAAAGCAGCTTTCCTATCTTATTTATCGAAAAACTCATGGTAATGCTTTCTTTGCAACACAGTTTTTGGAGTCTTTACATGAGGAAGGATTATTACATTTTGATTTAGAAACAAAGCAATGGCAATGGGATATTGTCAAGATTGAGGAGAAGAAAACAACAGATAATGTAGTCGAATTAATGACTAGCAAAATCGAAAAACTTCCACTAGAAACACAAGAAATATTAAAATTTGCTTCTTGTGTCGGAGATAAGTTTGATTTGCAGATGCTTCGTAGTGTGAGTGGTTTTTCTCTAAAAGATATTTTTGATAGAATTTGGGTGGCAATAGAGGAAGGAATGATACTTCCTTTAGATGATAATTACAAACATATTGCAATTCTTAGTGAAGACCCTGCACTTGAGCAGCGAGTAAATGCCCGTTTTAAGTTCTTACATGATAGAGTTCAACAAGCTGTTTATTCTGTTATTCCTGATAGTAGTCGTTTTGAGATGCACTATAAGGTAGGTAAAATTATAAAAGATAATACACCAGACGGACAGTTAGAAAGTAAAATATTTGATATTGTTAATCAACTCAATGTTGGAGTTGCGCTTTTAGAAGACCAACAAGAGCGTTATGAACTGGCTCGTTTGAACCTAATTGCAGGAAGAAGAGCCAAAGCATCGGCTGCCTATGAGCCTGCGTATGATTATTTTTATGCTGGAGTTGCTCTTTTAGATGTTGTGGGTTGGACAGATGAGTATATCCTTGCTTTGCGTTTGCATAATGAAGCTGCTGAGGCTGCTTATTTAAGTGGCAACGGAAATGGAATGGAACAATTTGTAAATGGTGTGCTTACCAATGCAAAAAGTTTTTTAGATCAAGTACCTGTTTATGATACCAAAATTCAGTTTCTTATTTCTAAAGGAAAAATGCAAGAAGCGATTAAACTCGCTATCACGACGCTCAAAAAGCTAAAAGTAGGTTTTCCAAGAAAGGTAACTAAAATTCATTTATTACGTGAAATACTACGTATTAAAGGACTCATGACAGGGAAAAAAGTATTTGATTTGGCTAATCTTCCTCCAATGGAAAATAAGAAGAAATTAGCTGCCATGAAAATTTTATCAGGCATTAGTTTGGCTGCTTATGTAAGTGGTTCGCCATTGTATCCTATGATTATTTTCAGACAAGTACAGTTATCTATTAAATATGGAAATGCACTTGTTTCGACCTATGCTTATTCTTCGTATGGAATTATTTTATGTGGTGTAATTGGAAATTTGAATGCAGGTTATCGTTTTGGAGAATTAGCCATCAAACTTTTAGACCAACATGACTCTGAACGTTTTAAGGCAAGAACCTATATGGTTACTAATGTCATGATTCGTCATTGGAAAGAGCCTTTGGAAAATTCTCTAAAACCTTTAGTAAAATCATATAGAAAAGGAATTGATACAGGATTTTTTGAGTATGCAGCATTTTCTATTTTTATGTATATCTATTACCGTTTTGCAACAGGTAAGGAACTCAATGAAGTAGAAAAAGAAGCTAATATGTATATTAGTGCAACTTATGATTTAAAGCAAATCAATCCATATCACAATATCAAATTACTTCGTCAGACGTTTCTAAATTATTTAGGAAAATCTGAAAATCCTGCTGTTTTGGAAGGAGAAGAATATCCATTAGAACTTCAAAAAGAAATTATAGAAGGAGGAAATACAGCTTCTATATGTTTACATTTCTTTATGAAGGCTTCTTTGAGCTATAATTTTGGAGAAATAGAAAAAGCATATAGTTATATTATCCTTTGTGAGAAATATTTGAAAGGAATTACTGCAACAGCAGGAGTATCTGTTTATCACTTATATGATTCGCTTATTCATATTGCTATTTATCCAAGTTCTTCGCTTTGGGACAGACAGCGTATTTTAAGACGTATCGCAAAAAACCAAGCTAAACTCTACAAATTTGCTAAATTTTCTCCCTCAACAAATCAACATAAATATTATTTGGTAGAGGCAGAATTGGCACGAGCAAAAAATGATTATATAGAAACTGAAAAGAATTTTAGATTAGCTTTAGAAGCAGTTGAGAAAACGAATTTTATTCAAGAAGAAGCTCTCATCAAAGAACGTTTTGGATTTTATTGGTTGCAGAGAAAACAAGAAGATATTGCCATGATGTTTTTGCGTAAAGCCTATTACGATTATCGTATTTGGGGAGCAAAAGGAAAGTTAGAACACATGCACAAGGTATATTCTCACTATGTCAAGCAAGATGCTGTTAGTGATATAGGGCAGACTACTACGTCATCTTCTCACACCATGCACACACATAATACTTTAGAAGGTGCTACAACTACAATGATGACTACAAGTAAAATGTCGTCTAGTGGATCGAAAAGTGGTGCAAGTTTTCTAGATTTCGAAACGCTCATTAAATCTACACAAACACTTTCACAAGAAGTGAATTTTGAAGAATTAATGCCCAAAATGATGCGTGTAGTAATGGAAAATGCAGGAGCAGAAAAAGCATTTTTGATTCAAAATCACGATGGAGAATTATTTGTAGAAGCAAAAGGAGATTTGACACAAACACAGTCGACACAATTTTTACATCAAGCTGTTGAAGATGATAGTGATTTAGTTCCTAGAACACTAATTAATTATGTAGTCAGAACACAGCAACCTCTCGTTTTGGATAATGCGTCTGAAGACGAAAAATATGCAAATGATTCTTACATGAAACAATATAAGCCCAAATCGGTACTTTGTTTTCCTGTAATGCGTAAAAATGAATTATTATGTCTGTTTTATTTAGAAAATAATCTAACAACAGGAGCATTTACGCCTGATAGATTGCAGACTTTACAGATGCTTTCTTCACAAGTGAGTATTTCTTTAGAAAATGCTCAACTCTATCAAAACTTAGAAGAAAAAGTAGAAGAACGAACACTAGAACTGAATGAAAAAAATAAGCGTATTACCGATTCAATTCGCTATGCTCAAACAATTCAAGATGCAATCCTGCCAGCTCAAAAAACATTAAGAGAATTATTTACAGAGCATTTTGTAATTTATCGTCCTAAAGATATTGTCTCAGGAGATTTTTATTGGGTAACTCATGTAGAAAACTATACTTTTGCTGCTGCTGTTGATTGTACAGGGCATGGAGTTCCAGGAGCATTCATGTCGATGGTAGGAAATACACTTTTGACAGATATTGTAGGTGTCAAACGAGTTTTTGACCCAGCAACAATTTTAGAAATGCTACATGAAGGAGTTCGTGCAGCTCTTCATCAAAAAGATTCTGATAATACAGATGGAATGGATGTAGCTCTTTGTAGAATAGAAAGACAAGAAAATTGGATAGAAGTTACTTATGCAGGAGCAAAACGCCCTCTTTATTATACTTCAAATGGAGAAATAGAAAAGTTAAAAGGAGATAATTTGAGTATTGGAGGAGTCGTCAAGAAAAAAGAGTATGTCTTTACAAATCAGAAAGCTGTTTTGTTAGCCGAAGATGTAATTTATCTTACTTCTGATGGACTTATAGACCAAGCAAATCCAGATAAGAAAAAATTTGGTTCTACAAAATTTGAATCTCTTCTCAAACAGTTTCATGAAAGACCATTCAAAGAGCAAAAAGAAATATTATCTAATCAATTAGACCAACATCAACTTGATGCCGAACAAAGAGATGATATTACAGTTCTGGCTATAAGGTTATAATCAAAATAACTAAAAATAATTTATTATAGTAAAACTATTGAATCAAAAGAATCAATAGTTTTATTTTTGTAACGTAACTTTTTTGAGGTTCTGTTGTTGCTTTTAATATACTCCTCCGTAATTAGATTTCGAAACTTTCTCCTATCAGTACACCTTCAAGGTGTCAGATAGTTCGTTTTATTAACTGTACTGACACTTATTAAAGTGTCCGACAGGTTTTTTTTGAAAACCAAAAGCGTATCAGTGTATCATAACTAAAAATACAAGTTAAAAATACAAATTTTAATAAAAATACAAGTTTCAATAGATAATTTCTCTTTCTCATTCATATATTTTTAGTATTTTTATTCTTTATTCGAATCTAACTCTATCAAAATAATATATGCTCGAACTTGCAGGGCTTCTCGTGCTTGGTTTTTTTGCTCAATGGTTATCATGGCGTATCAAAGTACCAGCTATCCTTCCTCTTATCATTATCGGACTTTTAGTAGGTCCTGTTTCTACACTTTTTACAGGCGATGAAGGCTATTTAGTTTCAAAAGGACCTAAACTTATCGACGGAGATTCTATTTTTCAAGGGAAAGTTCTTTTTGATGTAGTTTCTTTGGCTGTTGGTCTGATTCTTTTTGAAGGAGGATTGACTTTAAAATTATCAGAAGTAAAAGTATTAGGAAAAGCTGTCCGTAATATAATTGTTATTGGTTCTGTCGTTACGATGGCAGGAGGAACGGTGGCAGCCATGCTCATTATGGATTTTTCTATTCAGACATCATTACTTTTTGGTTCACTTATTATTGTAACAGGACCTACTGTGATTGGACCTATTCTTAGGAATGTGAAACCTAATTTTAATATAACAACCATTTTAAAATGGGAAGGGATTTTGATTGACCCTGTTGGTGCTTTAATAGCGATTCTTACCTACGAATTTATTATTTCTGGCACAGAAGGAGCGCAAATTGGTTGGATTGCTCTTCAAACATTTGCCATTACTATTGCTGTAGGAATTGCAATAGGTGGAGTATCAGCTTGGATAGGTAACTTTTTGATTAGTAGAGAATTAGTGCCTAAATATCTTCAAAATATTGTAATGTTAGGTTTAGTAATTGCTTCTTTTGCATTGTCTAATGCTATTAAACACGAATCAGGACTACTTGCCGTTACGATTATGGGAATGGCTTTAGTAAATATGAAAACTTCAAACTTGAAAGAAATTATTTCCTTTAATGAAGATTTAGTTATTATTCTAATCTCATTTTTGTTTGTACTGCTTTCTTCAAGAATTGATGTTGTAGATATAGAGTTAGTCTTGACAGCAAATAGCTTTATTTTATTTGCTGTGGTTGTTTTTGTTTTACGTCCATTATCTGTGTTTTTAAGTACGTGGGGAACAAATCTAACACTAAATGAAAAAATATTTTTATCTTATATATGTCCTCGTGGAATTGTTACGGCTGCTGTGGCTTCCATTTTTTCTATTTCTTTATTTCAAAGTAAAGATTACATTATAGATTTAGATGAAGCTGCAATGCTTTTACCTTTGGTATTTTTAGTGATTGTCGGAACAGTTGTTTTGCAAGGACTTACTGCCAAACCTTTTGCCAAACTTTTAGGAGTTACACGCAAAGAACCAAATGGAGTAGCCTTTTTAAGTGCTGACGAATCGGCTCGTTTTATTGCCAAAATTCTTCAAAAATATAATGTTCCTGTTTTGCTTGCAGATACCTCAAAAGCAAATACAAGAGAGGCGAGTATGCAACAAATTCCGATTTATGAAGGAAGTATTCTAAACGAAGAAGCGTGGGAAGAATTAGATTTTGCTCAATATGGTCAGCTTTGGGCAATGACACCCAATGCTGAAATAAATGCTTTAGCCTGCCGAATTTTGGGCGAAGAACTTGTGAAAGATAAAGTGTTTCGTTTCATTTCGAATCGTGAACAAGAAACTCTCAATCAAGAAGACTATCCAAAAAATATACTTTTTGAAGGAAAAGCTGATTTTATTGCTTTCTCACATTTTATTCGTAAAAACCCAGAAATAAAAGAGAAAAAAGTAAATAACCGTGAAGAAGTATTAAAAATATTAAATGCTGAAGAAAATGAAGGAAAGGTAATTCCTTTATTTGTTATCAATAATAAAAACTTTATAGAACCTGCTTTAGCTGTTACACCATTAGAAGTCGGAAAGGAGAATAAATTTGTCTATTTACAGATTGTTTAATTTCTGATAAATTTGGATATTTTGTATAGGTTAAATGACAAAATTTATAAATCTTGTTAAAAAAATGGAAGGAACGTATAAATTATGGAACAAATACAAGAATTATATAAAAAATTAGAAGCTGTTCGAAATATAACTCCCCCAAACGCAGTAGAAGTGGTTAGATTGGCTGCTTCTCTTAGCGAAGAGTTATTTGTAAAAGGAAGACTAAAAGAATCCTTTGAAATGGGGCAGGTAATTGCTCAAAACATAGAAAAAATAAATGATGATAAAGAAAACTACCAAATAAAGGGAGTAGGATATTCAAATATTGGTTTTATTCAAAGTTCTAATGGAAATAATATAGAAGCAATAAACCATTTGAATAAGGCAAAGTATTATTTAGAAGCTATACAAAGTCAATATTTAGCTGAATTATATATGCGTTTGGGTAGTGTATATTGGGGGTTAGGAAATTATGATGATGGCTTGAAACTTACTAGAGAAGGTTTTTTGATGGCTGAAAAACTACAACTAAGCCGAACTATTGGTTTTAGTTCCTACCTTTTGGGAGGTTTTTTTATTGATTTGAAAGATTACGAACAGGCTCAGTTCTATTATCAAAGAGCTTATTCTGTTTTTGAAGAAATGAAAGAAAAAAATGGACAAGGAAGAGCCATAAACGGACTTGCTAATGTTTATTACCTCAAAAAAGAATATGATTTAGCTTTAGAAAATGGGTATAAAGCCTTAGAAATACACATTTCAGATAGTCATAAAACAAGTATTTCAAGAGATTATAATGATTTAGGAAAAATTTATGCTGCCAAAAAAGAATATGAAAAAGCATTTGCATATTATGGAAAAGCATTACAAATAAGGCTAGAGGGTAATTTTTATATGGCTGCTGTTACGACGCTTTCTGAAATTGGAAGTTTGCATCTAGAACTAAGTAATACAAAGGAAGCAATCACTTTTTTTAAAAAAGCAATTCAAGAAGCTGAAAAACTAGAGGCAAAAGCAAAACTATTTCGAATTCATTTATTGATTAGTCATGCTTATAAAGAAATCAAAAACTACGAAAAAGCATTTTTCCATTTAGAAAAATACAATGAAATAAAAGAGCTTGCTTTAGGTGATGAGAATTCGGTTCGTATCAAAAACCTAGAAACACAGTTTGAAGCCGAGAAAGCACAGCAAGAATCAGAAATTTATCGTTTGAGAAATGTAGAGTTAAAAGAAGCATACGACCTTATTGAAGAAAAAAATAAAGATATTACAGCAAGTATAAATTATGCACAACGCATTCAGAATGCTTTTTCCAGTAGAGAAGAATTTAAAGAATTATTCCCAGAATCGTCTATTTTATATATGCCTCGTGATATTGTGAGTGGGGATTTTATGTGGACGACAAAAATTGAGAATAAAAAAATAGTAGTTGTTGCAGATTGCACAGGACATGGTGTTCCAGGGGCGATTATGACTGTTTTGGGAAGAACATTATTAAAGACGATTGTAGAAGAACGCAAAATAATAGAACCATCTCAAATTTTACATGCCTTAGATAAAAGTGTCAGAGAATCATTACATCAAGAAACTTCAAATACGAATGATGGAATGGATGCAACCATTTTAGTAATTGATAATGAAACCAAAAAATTAGAATTTTCGGGTGCAAAATTGCCTTTAGTTTTTGTCAGAAATGGAAAAGCAGAGCGTATAAAAGGTTCTTCTTCTGCTATTGGAGGCAAAACACATAGAAAAGAAAAACAATTTCAAACCCATCATTTAGATTTTCAAGAAAAAGACCGTTTCTTTTTATTCTCAGATGGCTACCAAGACCAATTTGGAGGAGAAAATAACCGTAAGTTTATGTCAAGAAATTTAATTTCTCATATAGAGGAGAGTTCAAAGCTATGTTGTGCCGAACAATATGACTTTTTAAAAAATAATTTCTTAAATTGGAAAGGCGAAAACAAACAAACTGATGATGTAATTTTGGTAACGATAGAATTATAATTCATCATATAGGGTTTTCTTAAAAAAAATACCGTTGTTGGTGTTTTAGCGATAGCGACACCAACAACTACAAAACCCTGATTCATCATATAAGTGTACACTTTAGTGTGCGAAAAAATATTGAAGACTTCAGTCTTCCTCAAACAAAGAACAAAGAAATTACAAAACCCTATTCAAAATGTGGTCAATCATAAAAAATACTTTTCTTACTAATCGTTTCTTTTATGCAATTACAGCCTGTATTTGCCTTTTTATTACAGCTTTTTGGTTTCCTCCTTTGATGTGGGTTGCCAAAATTGCGTTAGGTGCGTTGGCTGTCTTGACTACTGCTGAGGGAATTATGCTTTTTCATCCTAAAATGAAACTTCAAGTAGAGCGACTTTTGAATCCTAAATTGTCTTTAGGTGATGCAAATCCTGTTCGTTTGGTAGTAAAAAGTGAATATCCTTTGCCTGTGGAGGTAGATATTTTTGATGAATTACCTTTTCAACTTCAAGTGAGAGATTTCGGAATTACGACAAAGCTAGAACAAGAAAAACCAGAAGAAATTTTGTATCATGTAAAACCAACAGAAAGAGGTGTTTTTAATTTTGGGGATGTAAATCTTATTGCCAAAACTCAAATTGGACTTTTGCAGCGTAAAATAAAACTTCCTGCTAGTTATGATACGGCTGTTTATCCATCGGTTATGCAGATGAAAAAGTATGAACTGATGATGTTTTCAAATCTGAGTATGCAAAATGGAGTTCGCAAACTTCGTAGAATTGGACATAGTTATGAGTTTGACCAAGTAAAAAATTATGTTCGTGGTGATGATTTTAGAAGTATCAACTGGAAAGCGACAAGCCGTAGAAACGAAATTATGGTAAATCAGTATGAAGACGAACGCTCACAACCTGTTTATTTGATTTTAGATAAAAGTCGTGTGATGAAAATGCCTTTTGAAGAAATGACTTTGCTAGATTATGCCATTAATTCTACCTTAGTGATGTCAAATATTATTCTTCAAAAAGGAGATAGAGTAGGACTGATTAGTTTTTCGAATACGTTGGATTCAAGGATAAAAGCCGAGCAGCGTTCGGGACAGTTAGGTAAAATAATGGAATCACTTTACAGACAAAAAACAGAATTTTTAGAAGCTGATTATGATTTGATGTACGATGGCGTTCGTCGTCTGACAAATGGTAGAAGTTTATTGATTTTCTTTACCAATTTTGAGAGTATGAGCGCACTAAAACGCAATTTGCCTACACTTCGTCGTCTGAATAAGTTGCATCTTTTGGTTGTTGTCTTTTTCCAAAATACCGAACTTACCGATTATTCAAACCTTCCTACAACTGATTTAGAAGACATTTATAGTCAAACCTTAGCACAAAAATTCTTAGTAGAAAAGCGTAGAATGGTAGAAGAACTCAAAAAATACGGTATTCAGTCTGTGCTTACTCGTCCAGAAGATTTATCTGTCAATACAGTTAATAAATATATGGAATTGAAGGCTAGAGGGATGATTTAGGATTATAAAAAGAGGTTTTAAGTAGCAGAAAACCTAATTCTTGCTTGTTTCAACTTATGTTTGAGTAGCTCTAATGACTATTTTTTATTAACAACTTATGTTATTATAAATCATCACCAAAAAAACAAAACCCTTTTAAATTCTTTTTTGAGAATTTAAAAGGGTTTTAAAAATCTATAAGCTAGGTATTAATTATGCTTCAACAGCTTTCATTGCATTCTTAAAAGTAGCTTTAATTTTATCTACATAATCTAATTTTTCCCAAGTAAAGAATTCTACTTCACGCTCTTCTACTGTGTGAGTTTGAGTAGTAACATTACCTTTTTGTTCGGCTTTGATAGTAGAAAAACTTACTTTTTCTTTGTAAGAATCACGTCCCATGTGTCCGTAAGCAGCCGTAGGAGAGAAAATTGGATTTGTAAGTCCCAAACGACTGATGATAGCAGAAGGACGCATATCAAAAAGTTCGTTTAATTTTTCTGCAATTTGTCCGTCTGTTAAATCTACTTTAGAAGTTCCATAGGTTTCCACAGAAAGAGAAACTGGTTTTGCTACACCGATTGCATAAGCAACTTGTACAAGAGCTTCAGTGGCAATACCAGCAGCTACTAAGTTTTTAGCAATATGACGAGTTGCATACGCTGCACTTCTATCTACTTTAGAAGAATCTTTTCCAGAGAAAGCTCCACCACCGTGTGCGCCTTTTCCACCGTATGTATCAACAATAATCTTACGACCAGTAAGACCAGCATCACCGTGAGGACCTCCAATAACAAATTTACCAGTAGGATTGATATGAAAAACAGTGTCTTTTGTGATTAATTTTTCAGAGATAACACGAGGAATAACGATATTTTTTACATCTTCATTGATTTTGGCAAGCATAGCAGCTTCCGAATCAAAATCATCGTGTTGAGTAGAAACTACAACTGTATGAACATGAATAGGCTCATTGTCATCATTATATTGAATAGTAACTTGTGCCTTTGCATCAGGACGTAAGTAAGGCATCAAATGCGATTCTTCTTTACGAATTTTAGCAAGTTCCTTCACAATTCGGTGAGAGAAAGCAAGAGCCATTGGCATATATTCAGGTGTTTCTTTAGTTGCATAACCAAACATCATTCCTTGGTCACCTGCACCTTGTTCTTCGTTTTCTCTATCTACACCTTGAGCAATATCAGGAGATTGACTGTGAAGAGTAACAATAACACCACAAGATTCGGCATCAAAACGATATTCATCGCTATTATAGCCAATATGCTTAACTGTTTTGCGAGCTACCTCAGCAATATCAACATACGCTTTTGTTGTAACTTCACCAGCTACTACTACTAATCCAGTTGTTACAAGCGTTTCACAGGCTACTCTTGACATTGGATCTTGAGAAAGCATTGCGTCTAATACAGCGTCAGAGATTTGGTCAGAGATTTTATCTGGGTGTCCTTCAGATACAGATTCAGAAGTGAACAAATAAGCCATTCGTATAAATTTAGAAAAATGAAGTAAAAATTTTTTCTTGCAAATCAATACTATATAGTTGTCAAAATATCTCTTTATTTACTTGATTCATAATCAAACCACTATTGAGACATTTTATATTTAGTATTGATTTTAAGCAAGCAAAAATACAAACCTAAACTCAAATTACAAAAATATAGACCTCTCAAATTTTTATTTTTTTGATTATTACACTTATGGATTGAATCTAAGATACAAAAACCACGAGTTGGAAGCTGAATATATAGTCTTAACTCGGCTAGAACTGGTATAATCTAAAATCTAAATATCATGTTCCCTGCATGTTCTTTGCAGTTCTTTTTTAAATATTTTTTCATAAGGTCTTTATTTTCTTTTACTTTCCATAATTCATGATTTTGTGCAGTTTTCATACATTCTCCACCAAAAAAATCTGTTGGGCTTAAATTATTCATACAATCACAAAAATAATCTGCCAATTCTTCAATGGTATTTATATTCAGTTTACGACCTTTCTCATCAGCAAGTTTTTTTTCAAGAAAATAAGGATTAATATAATTCATCAAAAAAGATAAAGATAATAATTGGTCATTGGTACGATTGAAAAAATACCAATTTTCACCTTTGTTTAGTGAAATGGCTAGAAGAAGTGTTTTTTGTTCTAAAACTTCTTCATCTTTTGAAACAGAGATATTTACTTCTAATTGTGTGGATAAAACTGAATCTTGTCGTAATAAAGAATCTAATTCGATAACTTCTATTTTCTGAACCTTTATATTCATCTCTTGCAGAGCTGCAAACTGCATTTTTGCCATCTCATCAATTTTTTCCTTACCATAAACAGACAAATATTCAGTAGTATAAAAAGGAGTAATAAGTTTACCGTCATTACCATAAGAAGCCCACAAAAATTTCTCAGCTTGTTTTTCTAAGTTATTTAAAATAGTAGTATCTGAAACTAATTCATAAACATCATCTTCATGAAATTTCTCAATTTCTTTTTCTAATTTAAAATTCATTTCATAAATAATAGGTCCTTTTTCTATCAGTTCAAGGGTTTTCTCAGACATTTTACAGCCTGATTGAGATAAAATTCTAAACTTTCCTTTTGTCCAAACATTAAAACTCAAACTATAATAGCCTGCACATTTTTCAAAATTTGGATTTGTAATTTTGAGGGTATTAAATACTTCAATAAACTGGTCTTCCTCAACTAAATTTCCTTTTTTATCTTCCTCTTCCAAGGCTGTAGCCAAATAATCAAAACAATCACATATAGGAGGGGAAACATCTTGTGAATAAGCAAAATTAGAAAAAAAGATAAAAAATAAAATAGGTAGTATTTTTTTCATTTGATTTAAAAAGATTAGAATTATAAAAAAATAAGACTCAAAGTTACAAAAAAACAGCCTTAGAATTACTCTTTGTAATGCTAAGGCTATTTTGATAGAAAGGAAATAAACTTGCTGATTTGTAAAACATAAAACTACTTACCTCATCACTTTAGAACGCCAGCCAGAGGCTTCCAAATAGCTGCTCACTCGTTTGGAAACGAGAGAGAGCCTAATAAAATAGCCGAGAAAGGGCAGGGCGATGTTTCTGATATTTATATAACAGCTACATTAGATGAGAATATAGGAATGGCTACTGACAAAGAATTTGCAGGAAATCAATATTACGCACCTAAAAAAGTGGGTAAGTATTTTCATTATACGATAGCTTTGCAGACCATCACTTTATCCGATTTCAAAGAAAAATATATCGATGAATTTGTTAGTGACATATTGGATTATCTACCTTATGAAAACGATGAGGAAGAATAAATTACTCCTTTTGTTTTTTATCTTTTTCCATAAAAATGCTTATCAATAAACCAATTCCGACTACTACATCGACAATATTCCAAAGTTCTCTATCCAAAGCAATTTTGATTAAAGGTTGAAATAGAATAGCCAAACCAATATAAAGAATCACTCCAAGATGATTTTTATCTTTGAAGCTCTCAAAAGTAAGAAAACCAAAACCTACCAACGCCAAAAAACGAACGAGTTGGTAATAGCTATAAGGTAATTTGAAAAGACAAGCAAAAAATAAAATTGCTAGAATGATTTTTATTAGTTTTTTCATTTTATTTATTTATCTTTTACGTATAATTAAGCAAACCTACTAAAATATTTCATTATGAAGAAATTAAACTATCTTATCTTTATTCTTTTTTTTACACTTTTCAGTTGTGAGCGTAATACTACATTAGACGACATTAAGAAGGAAAGAGAGAAAATAGATAACGAAATAGATAAGTTGGGAAAACAATATGGTGTAAATTATTTAATAGACACAGTAAACATCAAATATAGCGTAGAAGGAGAAAAGTTAATAGTTTCTAAAGCTCTTATGCTTCATAGTGGTGAAATACAGGATTTAGTAAAACAGAACGACTCAACATATATTATACGGTTCTACAACCTTTATAATTATATTATTGATATAAAAACAAACGAAAAGCAGTTGATACAAAGATTATTGCAGAATGAAGAAGGTTGTAGTGATCCATTATTGATATTTAAATTGGAAAAACTTCAAAAAGTAGCTGTTAGCTTTTATCCTCTTGTAACTTGGAGTGGAGATGACTCTGAACTTTCAGCAGATGAAAGAAGAGAATATGTAGAAATGGAATCCAACGAATCCAATTTGTTTTATGGAAAAGGTAAACTAATTCATCTTGAGTGTCTATAACAAGAAATTATAGAACAAAAAAAATATTAAATGTAATAGATATTATTAATCTGCTTTTTTAGTTTTCAGTCTAAACCAAAATTGTAATTCTAATCTTTTCAAGTCATTTTTGTGTTATGTAGTATAGCATAAAAACCAAAAACGCATATTTCACGTTTAGTAAATAAAATCTTTCATCTAAAATGATACTATTATGATAGCAATAGAAAACCAAATCCGTAATTTAATTTATGAACTCTCTTATTACCAAAAAGCAGATTTATTGCGTTTTTTGGAAAATATGCTTTATGTTCCTGCAAAAACAAATGATTTACTTCAATTTGCAGGTGCGATTCACTTAGAAGATGCCGAACAAATGGAAAGAGTTATTAATGAAGGAAATAAAATAGACGAAAATGAGTGGTAAATTTTTGTTAGATACAAATATCTTAATAGCCCTTTTTAAACACGAAAAAGCTATAATTGAAAAGTTAAGCGAACAAAATAATATTTGTTACACTTCTTTTATTACGATTGGAGAACTATATTATGGAGCATTTAATTCTTTCAAAATTGAAGAGAATTTACTGCAATTATCAAAATTACGACAAGTAATTCCTATTCTGAAGTCTTCTGATACAACAAGTATGCTGTACGGAAAAATTAAGACTGGATTAAAGAAAAAAGGAAAACCAATTCCAGAAAATGATATTTGGATAGCTGCTCTAGCAAAAGAACACGATTTAATTTTGGTAACTAGAGATAAGCATTTTGAAGAAATAGAAGACCTTAAAGTTGAGAAATGGTAAAACCAAAATTCCCTCAAAAGCAAAAAGCCTTTAAGGGAATTTTCAGTATAACAAGCAAAAGAAACTTACTTTGTTGTTTTTTTAATATCTGGAAGTCCATATTTAGCAATTATTTCGTTTGCTCTTTCTAATTTTTCAGGAAATAGCGTTTTACCTTTAAATCGTTCTATTTTTTTGTCAATAACAATTATAGGAATTTTTGAATTGTTTAATTCTTCTATTTTTTTCATAGTGTTCATAGTATTTATTATTTTTTAGTAATTAAAAATGCTTCATAATCTTCGCCAACTTCAAACTCTCTCCAATCTCCCTCCCCAGTCAAACCAAAAACAAAAAAATCTGCTGTTATTTCTGCTAGATTATTTGTAATACCCATTCTATAAAGTCTAGTTCTGACATTTGTACTTCCTGTTGCTAAAACATAAGCGTTTGGGTGTTTTTCAATGAATGCGTAAACTGTTGAAGCTACTGTTGCTAAAACTTTCAAACTATCTCCATTGTTTGTAACTGAAAGGTCATTTATAGAATTTGTCGTTTCGTCATAATCACCAAACCCTAAATTATAAACGTTTGGAGTAGTAGTTTCTGTATATTCAATCCTTTTCTTAATCCTACCTTTTTTTCCTTCGCTTACAAATTCGTAAATTGCAAACTCAACATCTGCCTTATACAAATATTTCGGTTTATTCATTCGTTTAGTTTTATTTAATTACACAAATATAAGAGATTAAAACAAAAATTCCCTCAAAAGCAAAAAGCCTTTAAGGGAATTTTTCATTATAAAAACTATGTATTACTCGTAATTTTTAATTCGTAATTCGTAATTGATTTTACTTCGTTACTTCTAACATTTCTTTCACAGCTCCTTCAAGCTGCTCATCTTTTCCTTCGCTTTGTGGCGTAGGATTATTTTTGATTTCAATATCTGGAATAAGCTCTGTATTTTCCATGTATTTTCCGTCAGTACGAATAATTCCTACTTGTGGAATACCAAAAACAATAGTTGGATCAATCAAACGCTCCCACCAAACAGCCGTTCCTGTTCCTGCAACTGGCATACCGATAAGTTTTCCAATTTTGAGGTGTTGATAGACGTAAGGGAAAATATTAGCATCCGAATAATTGCCTTCATTCATCAAAACAGTAGAAGGTTTGTTCCATTTAAACATCGGTTCTGTACCTATTTTTTCTCCTCGTGGTACGATTTCAAAATACTGTTTTCCACTAAGGAAAGTAGCCAAATCATCGTGCAACCAACCACCACCATTAAAACGAGTATCTACAATCAAGGCTTTTTTGTTGCCATGTCTTCCCAAAGCCTCCGAAAATAACTCTCTAAAGCTATCGCTATTCATTCCTCTTACGTGAACATAACCGACTTTTCCATCAGATAATTTTTCAGTTTCTTCTCTACGAGTGTTTACCCAACGCTCATACAAAAGCTGACGTTCTTCCCACGTATTGATAGGCAAAACAATGACTTCTTTTGTAGCATTCGTTTTAGCATCCAAAATAGTAAGAAGTGTTCTTTCGTCTGCCTTACGGTTCAATAGAGAATGATAATTCATTGTTGGAGTGATTTCTACACCATCAATTTTTTGAATAATATCTCCTGCTGCAATCGCTTTATTTGCTTTTTGTAATGGACTTTTATTCAAAACTTCAGCTATTTTTAATCCATTTCCTTTGTAAGAAGTATCATAAAAAGCTCCTAAGACAGCAGTACGGTCGCCATTAGGGTCAGAATGACGATAACGAGTTCCTGTGTGTGAAGCATTGAGTTCTCCCAAAAGTTCGCTTCCCATTTCTGCAAAATCATAATTGTTGTTGATATGAGGCAAGAAACGAGCGTATTCTTTTTTGTAAAAATCCCAATCTACACCGTGAATATCTGTAACATAGAATTTTTCACGCACTTGTCGCCACATGTGTTCGAACATATATGCACGTTCTGCTGCTGCATTGAGTTGCATTTTTGCATCAATAGAAACTGGTTTTGGAGTGTTTGTAGCCAAATCAATTACTTTTATGCTTCCATTTGCCAACAAATAAAGGTTTTTACCTTCTTTATCCATTACCAAACTTCCACCTCTTACACCTAGTTTTAAGACAAGTTTTGTTTCTTTTTCTCTCAGATCTTCTACCCAAAGGTCAGCCCCTTTTTCGAAAGAAGTCAAGTAATACAGTTTGTCTCCTTTTGGACTTAAAGCAGCATCACTCATTTGTGAAGCGTGGCTAGTTAGACGTTCTTTTCGGTCTTCAAAGCCTGTCCATTCGAATTTTAAAGGCTCAACTTTTTCATCCTTTTTATCTTCGTCTTTCTTATCATCTTCTTTCTTCTCTTCATCTTTTTTGTCTTTTCCATTTAATTCTTCCCAAAGTGTATATTCTTCTTTTGACATCGTGAATTTTTTCCATTCATCTTCTTCAAAAAACTGAATATAGGCATCATACTCAGAACCCCAACTTCCATGCGAACGCAAACCTTCTTTATCAGACATCCAATAAAAAGCCTTGCCTTTCATAGCAAAACGAGGAGCAGCATCATTGTAACCACTTTGAGTAAGGTTTTTGATTTCTTCTTTTCCTGTTGCAGCAATTAAACCTACTTGAGGAATCCATGCTTTATTTGGTTCATAAGTAATCAAAAACCACTTTGAATCTGGAGACCAAGCATAATATTGGTCGCCATCTGCATACGAATACGAAAGTTTGTCAGTAACGGTACGCACTTCTTTTGAAGCTAAATTAATTACTTTGAGAGCCTTACGGTCTTCTATATAAGCAACTTCTTTTCCATCTGGAGAGAATAAAGGCTGAAAAGATTCATTTTTATTATTAGTAAGCTGAGTTTCATTCAAAACTGTACCTGCATAAAAATATTTTTCTTCTTCTCTTCCTAATTTGGTTTGATAAACATTCCAGCTTCCATTTCTTTCTGCCGAATAAATCAACGATTTTCCATCAGGAGAAAAATCTACATTGCGTTCTTGTTCTGCTGTATTTGTGATTTGTTTGGTATAACCGTTTTCTACTGCTGTTACGAAAACTTCGCCACGCACAATAAAAGCGATTTCTTTTCCATTGCTAGAAACTGCCATATCCGTAATTCCACCTTTCAAGTTTTTATATTCGATAGCATTGTAACGATTGTCTTGAGCGATTTGAATAGCAATTTTTTTAGGTTCTGAACCATCTTTCATGGTATAAATTTCGCCATTATAGCCAAAACACAACGTTTTGTCATCAGAAGCAGACAAGAAACGAACAGGATGATTTTTTAATGTCGTAACCTGTGTTTGTACACTTGGATTAGCAGCAGACATTTTAAAGATATTCATAGAAACTTTATCATTATCAACGCCTCCTTTTTCACTCAAAAAATAAACATCGTCTCCTACCCAAACAGGATTACGGTCTTCTTCTAAGTTTTTTGTGAGTTGAGTATGTGTTTTTGTAGCCATATCATAGACCCAAACATCTCTTGCAACACTTGAAACATGGTGTTTTCTCCATTCATTTTCATAGCCTTTACGGTCTTCATAAATGAGTTTGTTACCTGCTGCATTCAGATTTCCTTTTTGAGTAACTTCATTGATAACCATTTCTGGACGTGTTTTTCCATCAATAGCTACTTTATAAAGCTGTTCGAAACCACCAAACGGAAAAGCGACATCACTTTTTGTAGGCATACGATAGGCATTGAAATAAACAAATTTCCCGTCTGGCGAAAAAGCAACTGGTGTATCATTAGAAGAGTGAATTGTAAGACGTTTCGGTTCTCCTCCGTCTGCACTCATCAAGAAAATATCCTTATTTCCAAAACGGTCAGAAGCAAAAGCCATCATTTTTCCGTCTGGCGACCAAACAGGATTTACATCATAGGCATCATGCAAAGTAAGCAAAGAAGCACGTCCTCCGTTTGCATCAACTTTGTAAATATCGCCTTTGTAGCAAAAAGCAATATTTTGTCCATTGGGAGAAATAGCTGAATAACGCATCCAAAGAGGATTGTCACTATCGTTTGTAGTTTGTGTGTCGGTCTGTGTGTCAGTTTGCGCCAAAGCTGGAAACATAAGCAACAAAGCAAAAGCTGCCAAAATCCATTTTGACGACTTGGTAAGTATGTTCATAAAAAATAAATTGTGTGTAAAAAATACTAGACCCTAAGAGTTTTGTAAACCCTTAGGGTCTGAAACCGTAAAAAACAGTAAGTAACAAATATAGCTTCAGACTTACAAAAATGTCTTCAAAGGTAAGAGGAATTAACTTTTTTTGTAGGTTAAACGCATCAAAATTTTGAAAGTACTTCTATTAACTCTAAACTAACTTTACTATTAAAAGTGTAATTATTTTTCAAAGTCAAAAACGTTGTTTACAGTGTTTAAATGAGGGTCTAAAAATTTGGTGCGTTTAACCTACTTTTTTTGTGTAACTTTACCGATTATCGAATTAATTTAAAACAAATTTTATCAAAAAGTGAAAATCTCATTCTTAGCAATTTTACTATTTTTAATGTCTATAAATTTTGCTTTCAGTCAAGATTATCCAGTTCGCAATGATTCTTCATTAATCAAAAAGCATCGTATTCGTTCTATTACTACAATTTTTAATAGTATTTCAGATGTAGAAAGATATGATTCTATGGAAGTAGGGAAAGTTGAATTTGATAAAAATGGAAATATTTTAAGAGAAAAATATTTTCGCTTATTCGATGTAATGCTCTATTCACAAGAATATACCTATAAATATGATAAAAAAGGTAGATTAATTGAGAAAACAGAATTTCAAAAAGATTATCCTCAAAGTGATAAAGATAAAAAAACATTGGATTTTCTAAATTCTATGCTAGATGATAGTAATGATACTAGTAAACTCGTTTATAAATATGATACAGAAAATAGATTAATTGAAATTTTAGAGTTTCTTAAAAAAGAGGATAAAGAACCTAGTTTATCTACCAAATTTGCATACGATGAAAAAGGAAATAAAGTAAAAGCAATTTTCAAACATCTTAATGCTCCTCAACAGACAAGTTTGAATAATCGTATTGAAAACTATAAATATGATGAGAATAATAATCTGATAGAAACAAAAATGAAATGGACAACTACTGAAACTGCTTCTACTACTACTTATGTCTATGATTCTTTAGGAAAAATGATTTCAGAATCTACTCTTCATTATAATGGACGTGAAAATAAACGTTTATTTTTTTATAAAAATGGAAAGTTAAAAAGACGAGAAACTCACAATTTGGGGAATGAAGATTATAATACAAAGAAAGAATACGAATATTCAGAAGATGGCTGCTTGATACAATGTAAAAGTACGTATGGCAAAAATGGAGAGAGACAGTCTGTTATAACTTTTAACTGTAATAAAAAAGGAATATTAAGTTCTGAATATTGGTACAAAGACAGTGGTACTGAACAAAAAGCCTTTTCTTTTGAAACGACTTATACCTATTTTGAGTAAATTGAATACTAAAACAAACTCAACGGCTTTTTTAATTTTCGGTATTGCCCTTGATTAAAAGTAGGGCAGACCGAAAATAGCTTTCATAGCGCATAGTTGGAACAATAGTCATGATTTTTTTCATCAGGAGTTTACTAGAGAAAATAACTTAACTCCTCACTACTATAAACCACATTTACCACGTTTTGTCTATATCCTTTAAGTGTTCTTGAGCAGGTTTGAAGCCTTTTCTAGCAGCTTTTTGCATAAGCGAAATTGCTGTATTTGGGTTTCTCTCCACACCATCGCCATACATATACATACAACCCAAATGATAAGCAAAATCTGGAACACTAGCATCTGCCTTATAGGCTTTGTTCATCAATTTAAATGCTTCACCCTTGTTTTTTTCTACTCCGAAACCTTGCACATACAAAAGAGCTAAATTACACATCGAAGCAGCATGATTGGCATTGATATTTTTCTTATACCACTTTGCAGCTTCTGCGTAGTTTTGTTTTACGCCAAGCCCATTTTGATAAAGTAATCCTAACGAAAAAACAGCCTCTACGTGATTTTTAGAGGCAGCCAAAGTAAGCCATTTTTTTGCTTCTGCATAACTTTGGGGCGTTCCTTTTCCTTCAGCAGACAACATTCCGACTAAATATTGTACATCAGTATTATCTTTTTGAGCTACTACTTGAGCCACTTTAAATAATTCTTTATAGTTTTTTGCTTCAAGATAAATACCAATCAAAGCCATTTGCGCCCCTTCGCTACCTTGTTTGGCAGCTTTTTCAAACCAATATGTAGCTTTCTCATTGTTTTTTTCTATTCCCTTTCCCTCTTGATACAAGTAAGCCAAATCAAATTGCGCTCCTTCATGTCCTTTTTGAGCAGCTTTTTCTAAATAAGGAATTGCTTCTTTGTAGTTTTCATCATCATAAAAACTGTGTGCTTTTGTGTAGAGTTGTAGTCCTTCTAACAAATTATCATCAACAATTACATCCTCTTTTTTGGGTGTTTCAGTTTTATTTTCATTGCCTTTCTCTCCTTTTCTAATTTCTTCTATAAACAATTTCATAGAAGGTTGAAGGCTTGTAAAATGGTTGCCTTTTAATCCTTTTATTTCAAGCAAAATTTCTTTTCCTTCATAAATTTGGGCGATAGTTGCTTTCCAATACTCTAGATTGTCTTCTTCTCCAAAATAAACTGTATGCTTTTTGGGTAAATAATGAAGCGTTCCATAAGGCAATCGAAACAAAAGTTCTTTTTCATTTTTGCTATCAAAAGGCATTTTTATTCCTTGCTTTTCGAAGCTCTCAAAACTTTCAAAATCGTATAGTCCTGAACTACTTGCACTCATCTGTACAGGAACATTTCCCAAATGCGAAAGCAATAAAGACATGCCCCCCCCAATGCTATGTCCGAAAACGAAAATACTATCTGAATTTGTATATTCTTGTTCTGCAATCCAATTAACAGCAGCTTTGGCATCATCAACTTCTCCAAAAAACATTTCAAAATTTCCTTCATTGCCATTCTCTCCTCTATAACTTGGCGCAAAAACAACAAAACCAGCATCTATAAATGGCTGACAGTCTAAAACATCTTGATAGCCTAATGCAAAGCCTCCGTGCAGATAAACCAAGACAGGTTTCTTTTTTCCTTCTTCTATGTTACTTGTCTCTACCAACCCTTTTAGCTTTCTTCCATCTGATTCGTAATTTATCAACATTATATCTTTTCTTTCCTTATCAAATTCATCGTAGGATTGAGGAGCTTTTCCTTTTTTTATTAGGTTGGTTTTGAAGTCTTTCCTCTCTAATAAATAACTCAAATTTTTTATTTCTGAAAGTTGAGCAAAAGATGTTTTGGAAAGTATAAACAACAGAAAAACAAATGCTATTTTCTTTGAATACATTTTTGTAGAATTTTTTCTTGCGTAAATTGATATATTTAATTTTTTACAAAGATACATATTCTACAATTTTTATAATCGAAATAAGAAAAGAAGTAGTTTAAGATTTTTGTAAAAGTAAGGTGTCAGACAGTTTTTTTTAACATATAAATAATTTTTCTTAGGTACTTAATTTCTTCCAGCCGACAGTTCAGTGAAACTAATCCTTGAAATTACTTACAAAAATGGTGGAGTAGAGTATTCTTCAAAACAAATACAGAAAAAACGAAAAAAAAACTCCAAACACAATAAAACGCTAAAAAAGATTTTAAATTTTAGTTAATTTACCTTATTATTGTATAATGCTGCTTTAAAACTGAAAAATAGAACAATAAAAACTACTTCCCCTTTTAGTTATGTTCTTAATATTATTGATTTTTTATGAAAATAGATTTCCCCTTTATAAAATTTGCTAAACAAAATATATCAAAGCATTACTATTTTGTTTTTGTGCTTTTTCTATTTGTTACCTATTTTAGCTTACTACAAAACGGAGTAGCTCAATCTACTCAAAATCAGTCTAATTCTACGGTTTTTATACCTAAGTTGGGAGTGCCTTTGGTACGCAATTTTTCACAAGAAGAGTATGGAGCAACTTCTCAAAACTGGGCAATTACACAGACACCAAACGGATTTATTTATGTGGGAAATAATGGAGGTGTATTAGAATTTGATGGTGTAAACTGGCGCAGATATAGAACAAGTAACAAATCAACAGTCAAATCTTTAGCAGCTAATGAAAAAGGAGAAGTCTTTGTTGGGGCAAAAGGGGAATTAGGAGTACTGAAACCTGATTCGACAAATACATTACACTATGTGTCTTTAATGGATAAAATTCCTGAAGACAAACGTAATTTTACGGATGTATGGCAAACTTTCACACATAAAGAAAACATTTATTTCCGAACGACTGAATTTGTATTTATTTTTAAGAATCAAGAATTATTTAGAGTAATAGAGCCAAAAAATAAATTTCACACCTCTTTTTTAGTAGATGGTGTGTTTTATATTCGTGATACAGAAATAGGTTTAGTAAAGCTAAATGAAAGCTATGAGTTAGAATCAGTAGCATCTGAAAAAATAGGAGATGGTAATACGTATGGTATATTTTCAAATCTAGAAGGTAAGGGTAACCTAATGGTTCTTACTCGTCCTGAGGGTGTTTATAAAATAAAAGGTAAAGAGGTTAGTCAAGTTTCATTTACTTCTGTTACTACTCTGACAGAAACTAGAGCATATTGTTCAGTTCTTCTTCCGACTAATCAACTGGCTATCGGAACTCTTACAGATGGTCTTTTTATTACTGATTTGGAAGGAAATGTACAATTACATCTTAATAAAGAGAATATATTAGAAAATAATACTATCTATAATTTATTTTTAGATGCAAAAAATAACCTTTGGCTTGCTACTGATAATGGGATTTCGTGTATTTATTTATCTATTCCGTATTCTTCTATTGGTGAAAAACAAGGAGTATTAGGCAGAGGATTAAACTTAGAATATTCATCCATCTATAACAAACTTTATATAGGTACTACTTTTGGCATTTATCAGAATGATTATCTAATAAAAATAAATCTTGAAAATGGAATACAAAAACCTTTTTCAATGTTAGAAGGAACAGAAGGATATGCACTTCACGTACTTAACAAGAATAATGTATTATTTTATGGACACAATTTAGGTGTTTTTCAAGTACAAGATACAATAGCAAAAAAAGTATATTCCGAGAAAAGGTCAAAAGCAACTTGGGGTATTGTGCCTACATCAAAAACAGATAAATTAGATTCATTAAAGTTGCTTTTAGTTTATTCTAAGGGAATAGCATTAATATCAAAAGATGAAGATGGAAAAGACATCCCAAATGCTGTACATTGGAAACATAAAAGTTATCCTAACTTTGAAGAAGGAATTCGTGAACTATTAAAACATAAAAACTATTGGTGGGCAGAAAGCAATCGAAAAGGAGTATTTAGATTACAATTTTCTGAAAGTTATGATAGTCTTTTAGAAATAAAAACGTATGGTGTAGAAGAAGGTTTGCCTTCTCTTGACGACAATTCTTTGTATAAATTACAAGACCAAATAGTACTTACTAATAATGATAAAATATATAACTATGATACCAAAAAATCTCAATTTATTCTTAATCAAGAGCTAAGTTCATATTTTGAAGGTAATGTTATTAGAGCTTTACAAGAAGATGAAAAAGGAAATATTTGGTACAGAACAGAACAAGAAAAAGGTATTTTATGGAAAGAAAATAATACCTATAAAAAGCAAACTGATTTTATGGCTGCATTAAGAATATATAGCCAACCCAACGGAATGACTATACTTCCAAATAATGTATTAGCTGTAGGAGTTGATGAAGGATTTGTGATTATAGACACACAAAAAAAATTCTTAACAGAGCAAAAGCCTCTTGCATTTATACGTAAAGTAGAGTTTTTAGGAGAAACAGATTCACTTCTTTTTGGGGGAGTATTTTTTGATGCAGATAGTTTGATAATAGAACAACAACCCAAAAATCAAAAATTAAAATTAGAAGCTACTACTAATGCTTTGCGTTTTTCTTTTGCTAGTCCTTCATTGCCTTTTCCTGAAATGACAGAATATCGCTATAAATTAGAAGGTTTAGATGAAAAATGGTCAGCATGGACAAGCAAAACACAAAAAGAATATACTAACCTTTCAGATAAAAATTATAAATTTATAGTACAAACAAGAAATATTTGGGGAGTTGAAAGCGAAGAAACTACGTATGAGTTTGAAGTTTTATCTCCTTGGTATAAAACATGGTTGGCGTATGTTGCTTATATTATTTTAGCTATTTTATTGATTTGGATGATTGTAAAATTAAATACAAAAAGACTAGAAAGAGATAAAAGAAAACTAGAAAAGACAGTTCAAGAACGAACAGCCGAGGTGGTTCAGCAAAAAGAAGAGCTACAAATGCAAGCTGATAATCTTTCCGAAGCTAATATTGCTATCAATAATCAAAAAGAAGAGCTAGAATTACAAGCCGAAAATCTATCACTTGCTAATACAGCCATTAATGAACAAAAACAAGAAATTGAAAAATCGTATCAAAATGTACGTATTCTTAGCCAAATTGGACAAAAAATAACCAATATCCTTGATGTCAAAACGCTTATTCAAACCGTTTATGAAAATATAAATACATTGATGCCTGCTGACGGTTTTGGTATTGGAATTCTGAATAAAGACACAGGAAAAATAGAGTTTGAAGGATTTATAGAAAATAATGAAATTCTACCTGCTCATTCGGATAATCTAAAAGACGATACCAAATTATCTGTACGAAGTCTGAAAAACAATCAACGTTTGGTTATCAATGATTCACATTCACAGTACAAAGAGTATTTTAATGTCGTCTTGGAAGATGTTGAAGTGGGAAAATTACCTTATTCGTTAGTGTACTTGCCTCTAAATTCTGAAGGAGAAACGATTGGAGTACTTACAGTTCAGAGTATGGAAGAGCATAAATATTCTTCTTTAGAATTAGATATGTTAGATACTTTGGGAGCTTACACAGCTATTGCGTTAGATAATATTAAAGCCTATCAAATCATTTCGAATAAAAATACAAATATTACAGATTCGATTCGTTATGCCCAAACTATTCAACAAGCTGTTTTGCCGATTGAAGAAGAGATGAAGTCTTATTTTGAAGAACATTTTGTTATTTTCCGTCCTAAAGATATCGTAAGTGGAGATTTTTACTGGGCGACCGAAACAAAAGATAAGTATTTTGTTGCCGTTGTAGATTGTACAGGACATGGAGTCCCAGGGGCATTTATGTCTATGCTTGGACATGCTTTTCTGAATGAAGCTGTTTCTCAACAAAATCTAACTAATCCTGCTGATATTTTGGAGTGGCTCAATGAAGAAATTAAAATTTCATTACGTCAAGAACAAAAAGTAAATGCTGATGGAATGGATATTTCACTTTGTGTAATTGATAAAAATAAATCAGAAAACGAAGAAGTTAAAATTACGTATTGTGGAGCAAAAAGACCTCTATTTTATATATTGCCTGCTATTTCTGATTTGCAAGTCGTAAAAGGAAACAGACGTTCGATTGGAGGTTATTCAAGAAAGAAAAAGTACAGTAAGTTTGAAAGTAATGAATTATTACTCCCAAAAGGAACAATGTTATATATCTTTTCTGATGGATATACAGACCAATCCAATCCAGAAGGAATAAAATTAGGAACACCTCAACTTTTAGAAAAACTACCTATTTTGGCTTCTCTTCCTATCACAGAACAAGAGAAACAACTAACTGATTTGTTAGATAATCATCAAAAAGATACCCCACAACGTGATGATATTACCTTTATGGGAATTAAACTCTAATCAAACTATTCACTTTTTTAAATTTTGATATAAAATAAATCTACCTTTCAAAAAGTTGTTATGACCTCTTTTGTTTTTGTCCATTTATTGTCCAAAAATAATTTAGTTTCTTAAAAAAACTATCCCAGTTTCTGCCTTTGTCCTCTATAAAAAAAGTATGAATAGCATTGCTTTTCATATAAATTTCTAATTGATAACGTCCTTTTATTCCATAATAAAAAAGCAACAAACCAACTGCCCCCAGTCCCATTCCAATCCATAAATTTAGAGAACCTTTCAAACTTGCCACCATAGAAAAAGCACCTCCAATTCCTCCCAAAAGTAAAGGAAACATCAAACGTTTGTAATGGAGTTCTATTTTTGCAATTTGAGAAAGAATGAAGCGTTTTTGTTTCCTTTCTCTTTTATAAATAAGTGTTTTGTCTGTAAGAATCCACCGAGAAATTAAATCAGTCTGAATACTTGCCTGTTCGTGTTCTGAAAAAGCAATCCAAAAAGGACTAAAACTAGCTGTTTGTTCAAATTTCGGAATAGAAACCGTTTTTTGAGACTGAAAATCTGAATGAGGGGAAGGAAGAGAAACAGAGTAAATAGGTTTTGAAAAATAACTTTTTAATTTATCATTTCGAAGCAAAAAATCCTTCGAAATTTGATTTTCTAAAGGATTTTTTTTGTTAGATTTTAAAAATGAAAAAATAGACAAAATTAATTACAAGTTATTAATGGTTGATTATAAATGAAATACAGAAAAAATAGTGATTTATTGGCATTCCCTAATCTCCATTTCCCAATTCCTAAAAAATTATTCAAATCTCATGTGTTTCATTGATTCACCTGATTTTGCAATACGTTGTAAAGTTTCGATGCCAACTTGTAAATGACGTTCTGCAAACTGCGCCGAAACTGCCGAATCACTCTTTGAAGTCTTTACTCCTTCTGGAATCATTGGATTATCCGACACCATCAAAAGCGCACCACGAGGAATTTCATTGACAAAACCAACTGTAAAAATAGTAGCCGTTTCCATATCAATCGCCATTACACGCATATCTTCCAAGTATTTTTTGAAGCCTGTGTCGTGTTCCCAAACTCTACGGTTTGTCGTATAAACTGTTCCTGTATAATAATCTAATTGATGATTTCGGATGACAATAGAAGCTGATTTATGAATACGAAATGATGGCAAAGCAGGAACTTCACTTGGTAAATAATCATTACTTGTTCCTTCGCCACGAATAGCAGCAATAGGCAAAACAAAACTTCCCAGCTCATTTTTTTTCTTCAAACCTCCACATTTTCCTAAAAAGAGTAATGCTTTTATCTCAATAGCAGAAAGCAAATCCATAACAGTTGCAGCCATCGCACTTCCTATTCCAAAATTAATAATTGTAATATCGCCTGCCGTTGCTGATTGCATAGGTTTTCCTCTTCCCATTACCTCTACTCCAAAACGTTCTGCAAACATTTCGACATAACCAATGAAATTAGTTAGTAAGATAAATTCCCCAAAATCCTCTAAATTACGCCCTGTATAGCGTGGCAACCAATCTTTGACAATATTTTCTTTTTTAGACATGTCTTGTTGCGAGTGGTCTTCTTCATACGAAGTATTATAATTTTTTCCCAATGTAGTTGTGTGTTTAGTTAATAAATTTAGATTTTTGTAGCGAAAAGGAATACCTTTTCTTAATTTTACATTTTTTGTCGTAAAATTTTAATTCATTCAAAAATACATATTTATAATTATAAAATTCTATAAAACGTGGTTTCCAAATTCCTAAAACTCAATATTCCTTCTTTTGAAGCCAAAATCAAGCAAGTAGAAAACTCTACTGACAAACTTACCGATAAGATGAAAGATAAAGCTACTGAAAATTATCAAATTTTTGATATAATAAGAAAAAAATGGATTATTCTTACCCCTGAAGAGTGGGTTCGTCAGCATGTCATTCATTTTTTGCTATCTCAAAAGTATTCTAAAAACTTGATGCAAATAGAAAGCGAACATCATTTTCAAGAGCGTAAAAAACGAACTGATATTCTAGTTTTTGATAGAACAGGAAATCCTTTTTTGGTTGTCGAATGTAAAGCTGCTCATATTCCACTTTCTTCTGATGTTTTTTCACAGGTCGCAGTTTATAATTATTGTATTGATGCACCTTTTGTAATGATAACAAACGGAATGCAATTAGGTATTTTTGAGAGAAAGTTAAATCAAAATGAGAATAATAATTCCTATAAAATGATTAAAGATTTACCTGTTTTTTAATTATTTTTTTTGGCAGATTATCTCCAAAGCGAAAGTTTAGAGCAAGTTTGATTCATCTGTTGAAATTCTGTATTCAAGAATTTTTCCATTACCTTTTCTTGAAATTCCATTCCTATCAAAATAAGCATTCCACTTACATTTCTTTCTTTAAAACGAACAATAGAGCCTACTTTTTTTTGTTTTTCATTATAAACATCAGCTACCACAACATCAGCATTTGAGTTTGGTAAATTAATTACCCTAAAAGCCGACAAAATCAGTCCCTCTGAAAGATAGGTTTTACTAGCTTCTCCGTAGGCTTCATAAGTAAAGTTAGCTGCTTGTGCCGAAGATTCTATCCAAATAAGTTCGTGCAACCACAAATCAGAATCTTCAAATTCGTAGGTATAAAGGAGTGAGCCATCGCCATAATCTTCTTTTTCTATTTCTTCACCTGCACTTGCATTTTCATAGACAATCCCTAAAGGCTCAAGGTTTTCTATGGTGGTAAATAATTTTCTTTCCTCATCAGAAATAACATTTTGAGCAAAAGAAAAATTAAAAAATCCATTTATCAAAAATAAAAAGACAAATAATAAAGAAAATTTTGTTTTATTTTGAGCTAACATAATAAGGATTTTTTTTATGACGATAGAATTATTTATTTTAATTTTCTTAGCAAAGAAAGCAAATACTATTCTATTTCTATCTTATTTGATAAAAATTTAGTCTCAAATAGCATTTTAGGACTTTTAAACACAATTCATTTTTTTAGGTTAATCTACTAAGATGATTTTCTATGTATATTTACAAAAAATTATAACTCACTGGTATTTATTTGACACTCAACCAAAATCATTTTTAGAACTGATAAGTCAACAAATTTTCTAAATCTTAATTACATTTGAGTATAAATGTGAGAAAAAGCATTTCAGTTATTTTATCGCAATTTCAAAATTATTTATTTATATATGAAATTATTTATTTTTTTTCTAACAGCATTTTTTATTAGTTTTTCTTCTTTTTCACAAAATAATTCTGATGATTTTGATTATGAAACGCAGTTTGTGTACGGCATTAATCTGAATACACAATCTGGATTAATTGGTGGTTTTGCTTTTCGTTATTCAAAGGCAATAAATGAAACGATGTATCATAGTTTTTCATTAGAGCTTGTTGATGTAAGGCATCCAAAAGAACAGCGCAGAGCAAGCCGTCTGACAGGTGAGTTTTTTACACCTGGAAAACGCAATTTTTTGTATGTTTTGCGTCCTCAATATGGTAGAGAATGGGTTTTGTTTAGAAAGGCAGAAGAGCGTGGCATTCAAGTTAATGCGATTGGTGCAGTAGGACCAACTATCGGAATTGTAGCTCCTTATATTATTGATTATCAGTTTACTAACGAAATAGTCAGAACTGAACAATACGACCCAAATGTACATACTTCTTTTGAAGCTGTGTTAGGAACAGGCTCATTTGCCAAACGTATGACAGCAGCCAAAATACAGCTAGGAGCAAGTCTAAAAACTTCTCTAGCATTAGAGTTTAGTGCTTTTAAAGGCTCTCAAGTGGGTTTTGAGGCTGGAATGATGATCGATGCTTATTCAAAAAAAGTGGAAATTATGGGATTGGCAGAAAATAAACAACTATTTCCATCAGCATTTTTTACGCTTTTCTACGGAATTAGTAAATAAGGAATGATTACGACCTGCTAAAGCAGCGAAGCTAATTAAAAATTACGAATGTAATGCATTGAATACCAATGACTTATTGTTTCTAAATGAGTGCTTTATATCCCTGTCAGACACTTCAGAGTGTCAGACAGCTATGTTGGGCTAAATTGTCTGACACCTTGAAGGTGTGCTGACAAGATAGTTCGCAAATCAGCTAATAAAGAAACATAAGTAACTGGGCAAAATTATTTATAGGTTAACAAAATCTGTCTGACACCTCAAAGGTCTCTTGACAGTTTAAATTTCCATTTTATAATTCTTTTTTAGATATGTTTTATTTTGCTCAGTCACTTAGACTGATAAATACATAAATTATAATACCGAGTTCATGTTAAAATAGTAGCGTATAGTCCTTTTTCATACCTATTATTTCAAACTTTTCATTTATGACCTTAATCAAAAAGAAGAAAACAATTTATCCTATCAATGAACCATTACGCAAGTTTTTGATAGAGTATAAAAAAGAAATTGATATTCCAGTTTCGTATTCTGACCTTACTCGCTTTACAAGTTCGATAAATTTGTATGATAAAAAGGGTGAAGATACATTGTGGCTAACTGTTTTTTATGCCTCAGAAGACATGAAAGAAATTTATGATGGTTTGAAGAAAATCTATGCCATGCTAAAAGCAGATGGCGACCTTTCGGTAATGCAACATTTGTATATCGATAGAGTAGATTTGTGTTCGTATGGAAATACAAAACCGTTTCGTGTCCGAGTTGTAAATCAAATCAATGATAATTTTGATTATTATTATATAAAACAAGCAGATGCTTCTAGGGTCTATGGATTAGAATTAGAAGATATGATTTCGCCTAATAGAATAAATTATCTAGTTCATAAACAGACACTTATAGAAGAACATATTGCAGGAATCCCTGGATACCAATTTATAAAGGAAAGATTGGAAGATTTAGAATTTAATAAAATTCGTCTAGCAAAAGAGTTTGTAAAGTTTAATGAACGTTGTTTTGTTCGTCTTTTGGGAGATATGCACTCCAATAATTTTGTGATTGATATTACCCCTGATTTTGAGGAAGTACATTATCGAATCCGTGCCATAGATTTTGACCAACAATCTTTTGAAGGACGAAGAATTGTCTATATGCCTCAATATTTCAAAGAAAATAATCCGATTATTCAGTTGGGAATTGATATGATGACACCAGCCACCGTTCAGCAATATCAAAAAGAAGAGCGTTCACTTATGGCACAACGCATAAAAGCATCAGTTCATTCAGTAAAAGATTTATTGAAAGCAATGCGAAAAGAACCTATTTCGCCAAAAGAAAATGTAGTTCAGCTTAGAGAGGAACTAGCTGACTTTTATAAAAATGATAAGTTTTTGAAAGCAAGAAATATGGGAGGAGTTTTACAAACTAGCTTGGAAATGCTTTTTTAGAACATTTTTATTTGTGGCTTTTAGTTTATCCATCTATATTTATTTCTTTAGCCTCCATATCTGACATAATTATTGTGAACTGATGATTTGGGTCATGTATTGTTTCAAAAACTATCTCCCAATTACTTTGAGTAGATTCATTGATAGGAAGGTGCAAATATATAGGTCGAAATTCTTTATAAAAATTTATTATTTTAAAATCTTCTTTCCAATTTTTCAATGTATCTTCAATAATTGGAGTAACTGCATAAGTTATTTCTTGATAAGAAAATTCTATTTTCTCAAAAAAAGAGTTTGCAAAATCCAGTTTATCAAACTCATTTCCTTCTATGCTTATTTCAATTTTCTTTTTTATAGGAGAGAAATGACGTTTAGAAATAAAAAGGAAATTGCCATTTTTTAATTTACGGATTTGAATTTCTCCAAAAAAAATATTTTCTATATATTTTTTAGTATTACCAAAAAGGGCTTTAACTATACTCATAAAAATTTATTGATACCATTATCATTTTTATCCAAACAAAGCCAATGTCTGCATCACAAAAAGATGCAAGGCAAAAACAAGAACAATAGCTGAAAGGACTATTTTCCAACGATTTTTTGTCAAGTTAAGGTATTTAATTACTAAAAACCCTATAAGAAGACCTATTACAACCACAAAAATTTGAGCGACTTCTAAACCAATATTAAAACCCAAAAGAGGCGAAAATAAAGAATTGGGAAGCATTTGACGTAAATAATTTGCAAAACCCAAACCGTGTATCAACCCAAAAAGTAATGCAATACTATAACGACGAACCATTGTCGGAGATGTGATTTGCTCATCTTTGTTTGGAAAATCTAAAGTAGTTGAATCTATATTTTTTGCCTTATCTTCTATTTTTGTAACAAAATTTAAGATACAAACAATAATAATTGTCAAGGGAATCAGCCATTCAATAACAGAGCTAGGAATAGGCGAAATACCCGAAACAGTCAGTAAAAGCGTAACGGAATGACCTACTGTAAACGCAGTAACGAGCAAAAAAACTTTTCTCCATTCAGAAAAAGTGTAAATTGCACTCAATGCCAAAATAAAAAGTAAATGGTCATAACCTTCTGGAAACTGAAGAATATGTTCAATCCCCATTCCCATAAAAGTAAAAAATTCATTCATAAATATAGTATAATCTCTATACAGACAGGGAAGTCTGTGATACATAAATAAAAAATGCAAAAAATTAGAATCTACACCGAAAAAGATAAAAATCAACTTATCAAATTAATTCAACTCAATACTCCGACTTACTTTGATAGTTCGGAAGAAGAAGAATTTGTAGAATATTTGGACAAACACAAGGAAGATTATTTTGTCATAAAGGACGAAGTTACAAATCAAATTGTTGGTTGTGGTGGAATTAACTATTTTTTTAATAATGATGCCATTGATAAAGCTACCAACAGCAGTCCAAATTTAGCTCGTATTTCGTGGGATATTATTCATCCAGATTTTCAAGGTCTTGGGATTGGTAAAAAACTTCTTTTATATAGAATAAATCATATTAAGAGTAAAGAAATCAATCTTATTATAGTCAGAACAAGTCAGTTGGCGTATAAATTTTATCAAAAAGTAGGGTTTGAGCTAGAAAAAGTAGAAAAAGACTTTTGGGCAAAAGGGTTTGATTTGTATCAAATGAAAATGAGTTTGTGATTAACGACAGACTTTGTTTATCAATAATTCAGCTTCTGGACAACCTCCTTTTATAGCTGATTTGAGATGCAAACAAATATCTCTATTTGCTCTATTTTGATTTATTTCTAAGGCAATTTGAGCCAAACGATAGTGTCCTTTTCCAAATTGCTCATCCAAACGAACACATTTTTCTAAATCAGTAACAGCATCTTTTAGTTCATGAAGCAGATAATGTGCCTCTGCACGATTGTAATACGCCATTTTTTCGGAAGCATTGAGCATAACAGCTTTATCCAAATCTTTTACAGATTCATTTCCTTTTTGTAATGTCAAAAAAAGTTGTCCTCGCTCTAAATACATATCTGCGACATGTTCATTGAGTTCGATGGCTTTATTGTAATCTTCGATGGCAGCTTCATATTCTTTGAGTATTTTTTTTGCTTTTGCTCTATTATAAAAATATCGATAATCTTTTTTGTGAAGTTTGATTGCTTTATCTAAATCTTCTTTTGCTTTTTCGAATCTATCTAACTCTAAATAAGCAGCACCACGCAAATTATAGGCTTCATGACTACTAGAGTTTTTTTTAATGGCAGTATTCAAAATAGGAATCGCTTCTTCAAACTTTCCTTCTAACATCAACTGACGAGCATTTTCTGTGTGTTTTTTGACAGAAGGCTTACAAGAAGATGCCATAAATAAAAATCCACTCAGAACAAGAAGAAAATAAATTCCTCTAGTAAAAGAATGAATCGGTTTTTTAGATTTTATTAATGTGTTATTGTGTTTGGCTGAAATATCACCTTCAGCAGAATCTGTACTGTCTGAGGTATTTTTTGATCGACTATTTGACTTCATTAGGGTAAAAAAATAATTAAGGTAACTTTAAGATAGGATTATATTTATTTCTACTCTAAACAATGCAAAAAAGTTGCCTTTTTAAATTTTAATGGATGAGTTTTTATGGCAAGCCAAAATAATATTATAATCAATCTTCAATTTATTCAAGTTTTTTACTCTAATAAATAGGCTTTGAAGTCGTTTAAGAACTGTAAGACAGCGAAGTTAATACTCATTTTTCTTAGAGTTGGGTGTCCAAACTCAACCCTAAGAAAAAATAATACAACCTTTATTGGTTTTTTAGTACTGCGAAACCAACAAATACATAGTAAATTTCATTTATTTCTTCAATGATTCAGCCGTTTTGACAAGGCGAATAAACTCTCCTCTATAACCATCTTCATCTTTTGTTTTTGCGCTGGGAGCATTTTCCAAAATCCATTTATACAACTCTGAATCTTTTTCTTTTTTGTATTTTGAATCTGTCAGAATCATTCCAAACATAGCAACAGCATTTGTCCAAATAAAATTTTCAGAATTATTTGTTGTAACTTCATTCATAACAACTTCTTCAAACTTTGTGCTTTTCTTGCCATCAGGTTCTTTGTAACGAAACTTTACCGTCATCAGTTCTTGACTTCCTGCTGCTTCTGAAACTTCTGAGTTTTGATACTTTAATTGCTTTCCCTTTTTGTCTTCTTTGGGTAGAAAACTAGATTTTACACCGACAGGAATAATTTCATAAAGAGCCGTTACGGTATGTCCTACACCTATTTCTCCAGCATCTTTGGTATCATCATCAAAATCTTCTTCATTCAAAAGACGGTTTTCATAACCAACCAAACGATAGGCAGCTACATAATTTGGATTAAACTCAATCTGAATTTTTACATCTTTTGCAAGGGTAAAAAGCGTTCCTGAAAACTCTGTAACTAACATTCTTCTAGCTTCTTGAAAATCATCAATGTAGCCATAATTTCCGTTTCCTTTATCAGCCAACATTTCTAGCTTAGAGTCTTTATAATTTCCCATTCCAAAACCCAAACACGTCAAGAAAATACCACTTTCACGTTCTTTTTCTATCAATCTTTTCATATCGCCATCCGAAGAAGCACCTACATTAAAATCGCCATCAGTACATAAAATAACACGGTTTGTTCCATCCTTGATGAAATTTTCTTTTGCTATTTTGTATGCTAGTTCTATTCCTTGTCCTCCAGCTGTACTTCCACCTGCGCTAAGTTGGTCTAAAGCTGCAATAATCTCTTCTTTTTTAGCTCCAGAAGTAGAAGGCAAAACTACACCTGCTGCACCTGCATAAACGACAATCGAAACTCTATCTTTTTCTCTCAGTTCCTTTACAAGCTCTGTAAGTCCTTTTTTGAGTAAAGGCAATTTATTATAATCACTCATCGAACCCGAAACATCAAGCAGAAAAACAATATTACTATTTGGTAAATTGTCCTTTTTGATTTTTTTGGCTTGTAATCCTACCAAAACAAGTTTATGATTTTCGTTCCAAGCACAATTTCCGTATTCTGTCGTAACTCCAAAAGGATGTTTTCCAGTTGGTTCTTGATAGTTGTAATTGAAATAATTTATCATTTCTTCTACTCTAACAGCATCTTGTGGAGGCATTTCACCATCATTCAAAAAACGACGAACATTAGAATAAGAAGCCTTATCAACATCAATAGAAAAAGTAGAAAGAGGATTTTGAGAAACAGAATGAAAACTATTTTCTTCTTTTGTAGCATAACTTTCTGTATTTGATTTTTTATAAGAAGTATTTTTTGCTTTTCTTTTACTTTTAGCTCCTCTTATTCTGATATGCTTACCTCCTTTTACTTGAACCCCTGCTGCTTTTCCAGAAAGAGAATAAGAAAGTGATTCTCGCCTTTTTTCTATATGTTGTCCTGTAACCACTACTTCTTGAAGTTGTGTATTTTCTTCTAACTCTACATCAATAACTGTCTGTTTTCCGATAGTAACTTCTTTGTTTTCAAATCCTACAAACATAAAAACCAAAACATCATTTCCTTCAGGAATAGTAATTGAATATTTTCCTTCCATATCTGTTGAAGTTCCTGTATTTGTTCCTTTTACTTGAACAGTTGCTCCTGGTAAACCTCCACTTCCATCACTTGCCGTAACTGTTCCTGTAATAGTTCGCTGTGCAAAAGCAATATCTGAAATAAAATAGCTTCCCAAAAATAAGAGAATCGTAAATACGTAATTGTACATTTTCATAATAAAATAATTTAGTGAGTAAAAATGAGTTTTATATAAAATATTATTCTGTGGGAAGGGTAATTCTGATGATATTCTTTCCCTATTCGTAAAAAAACTTAAAAACGTTGCATTATAAATTCAAAATCTGTGTATTTCTGTACAATCCGTAAAAATCTGTGTTCTATAAAAATAGTAGTATAAAATATTGTAAAACCTTTAGAAATGGCTAATTTTGCATCATAAAATAATAAGAATTAAAGTTTCATTTCATAATAGATGCTCCTTTTTACTTATTCCACAAAAAAAACGTAATTATTTAAAATCGATATGAGTCAAAAAACCACTTTACGCCAATTTTTAAAAGATAATGAAGCAAATCTTCCTGCTCCACTTTCCGAATTAGACCATTTATTACATTCTATTGCTCGTACTGCCAAAACAGTTCATGCTCATGTTTCTCGTGCTGCTATTACAGATTTGTACGGAACAGCAGGTTCTAGCAATGTACAAGGCGAAGAACAGCAAAAGCTGGATGTACTTGCCAACACACTTTTTGTTACTACTTTTAGAGAAAGTAATTTAGTTTGTGTGGTAGGTTCGGAAGAAGAGGAAGATATTATTTTGATGGATAATAATGATGCTGAATATGTTGTGGCAATGGATCCTTTGGATGGTTCTTCAAATATTGATGTAAATGTTTCTATTGGAACTATTTTTTCAGTTTTTAAGCGCAAATCTCCGAAAGGAACTAAGCCAAAAGTAGAAGATGTTTTGCAAAAAGGTACAGAACAACTTATTGGTGGTTATGTTTTGTATGGAACGGCTACGGCTCTTGTTTTCACAACAGGAAATGGCGTTCATATTTTTACGTATGACCCAAAAGGAGGAGAGTTTTTGCTTACACGAACTAACTTGGATATTCCAAAAGATAGCAAAACTTATTCTTGTAATGAAGGTGGGTTTTTAGGTTTTACAGCAGGTGTAAAAAAATACATTGAATTTTGCAAAGAAGAAGGCGAATATAAAGCTCGTTATATTGGTTCTTTGGTAGCAGATTTTCATAGAAATATGCTAAAAGGTGGAATTTTTATTTATCCAAGTACAGAAAAAACACCAAAAGGAAAATTGAGATTACTATATGAGTGTAATCCTTTAGCATTTATTGCCGAACAAGCAGGAGGAAAAGCGTATGACGGACGTGTACGTATTATGGATATTGAACCAGATTCTTTGCACCAACGAACTACGTATTATGTGGGTTCTGCAAATATGGTCGATAAGGCTTTGGAGTTAATTGAGACTAACGAGTAACTTATGGTTCTCTGACAATTTTTGTATTTTCCTTTATTGCTAAAAATTATCTTGTATTTTAAATTGGTCTGTACTGCAAAAAAGCGAATGATTCATAATAAATCATTCGCTTTTTCGTATTTAACTGGTTACTACTTACTGGTAACTGATTTTAGGTTTGAATTGCGCCTACATTATAACGCTTTGTAATTGGAGCTTGATTAGCAGCTTCAATTCCCATCGAAATAATCTGACGAGTTTCCATAGGGTCAATAATGGCATCAATCCAAAGACGTGCAGCAGCATAATAAGGCGTAGTTTGCTTTTCATAACTCGCTGTGATTTCTGCTAATAATTTTTCTTCCTCTTCCTTCGAAACTTCTCTTCCTTGTGCTTTTTCAGAACCTACTTTAATCTGTAAAAGTGTCTTTGCAGCCGATGCACCACTCATAACAGCAATTTTAGCCGTCGGAAATGCAAGCATCAAACGAGGGTCATACGCCTTTCCACACATGGCATAATTTCCAGCACCATACGAATTACCAACTACGATTGTAAATTTAGGAACGACACTATTTGCCATTGCAGAAACGAGCTTTGCACCATCTTTAATAATTCCTCCATGTTCGGAACGACTACCCACCATAAAACCAGTAACATCGTGCAAAAATAAAAGTGGAATTTTCTTTTGGTTACATGTCATTATAAAACGAGCTGCTTTATCGGCAGAATCTGAGTAAACAACACCACCCATTTGCATTTCTTTTTTACCACTCTTCAAAATGGTTCTTTGGTTGGCTACAATTCCAACTGACCAGCCATCTATTCGTGCATGTCCACACAAAATCGTTTTGCCATACTCTTTTTTGTATTCTTCAAACTCCGAATTATCTACTATTCTTTCGATAATATCTCGCATATCATACGGTTTTGTACGGTCAGCAGGTAAAAGTCTGTAAATTTCCTCCATGTCTTTGCTAGGAAGTGTTGGCTCTGAACGGTTAAAACCTGCACTATCAGGCTCTCCAATTTTATCCATAATATTACGAATTGCATCAAGACATGCCTCGTCATTTGGATATTTATTGTCAGTAACTCCCGAAATTTCACAATGCGTAGAAGCTCCTCCTAATGTTTCTTGGTCTATATCTTCGCCTATGGCAGACTTGACAAGATAAGGTCCTGCTAAAAATACTGAACCAGTTCCCTCTACAATCAAGGCTTCATCTGACATAATTGGCAAATATGCACCACCAGCCACACAACTTCCCATAATAGCAGAAACTTGCACAATTCCTTCAGCAGACATGTGTGCATTATTTCTAAAAACTCTACCAAAATGTTCTTTATCTGCAAAAATTTCGTCTTGCAAAGGCAAAAATATTCCTGCACTGTCCACCAAATAAATAATAGGAATTCGGTTTTCCATGGCTATTTCTTGCGCTCTCAGATTCTTTTTTCCTGTAATTGGAAACCACGCTCCAGCCTTTACGGTGGCATCATTTGCTACAATTACACAAAGTCTTCCACTTACATGTCCCAAACCAGTAACTACACCACCAGACGGACAACCTCCCCACTCATTGTACATATCATCGCCTACAAAAGCTCCGATTTCATTAAAATAGGTAGTATTTCCTTCTTCATCTTTATCCAAAAGGTAATTGATACGCTCTCTAGCTGTTAGTTTTCCTTTAGATTTGTGTTTGTCTATTTTTTTCTGTCCTCCTCCTAATTTTACTTTGTCTAGCTTGGCTTGAAGTTGAAAAACAAGCTGTTTGTTTGCATCTTCATTGATATTAAGCTGTACATTTTCCTTTTCAGATTTAGAAGGACTACTATGTGTACTTGTTTTATCAGGACTTTTTGATTCTGCCATAGTTTGTGTTGTGTGTGCTAAGGTTTACTTTTTGTATTCTATATTTTAGGTTCTACAAAAAAAACGATTTATTCGCTATTTTACAATAGAAAGTTTTGATTAGAGGGGTAAAAATCGTTTCTACATATAGTTTTTTTACTCTTGTTTAGAAATTTTGTGTCTTCTAAGAAACTGAGATTATAATATTAGTGTAGTTGAAATACAGTTTTGAACCACAGATTTAATAGAGCATCAAAGAAGTAATGAAATTCACAGATAACTGGTAATTGTTCTACTCTTCTTCAAAAATTTCTTTCAGAATAGCCAGCGAACGCACAAATCCAAAATCTTCTAAGTGATTTCGATAAAAAGCCAAAATCCAATATAAAAACATTCGACGCATTTTTCCATTCATTGGCAAATAATCACTATATTCTAGTTTCATAAGTGCATTTACATAATCGGTTGTCATTTTATTGATTTCAAATTGAGGTGGTTCTAATTCAAAAAAATCTTCTGCTGAATCTGTTCCAAAACCCAAAAAAGGAATTAATTTTAATAAAAATTGAATATGAAAATTTTCGTATTCTGTTTCTGTATCATCTAAAAAAATAACACTTTCTGTCAGAAAAATAAATAATTCTTCATTTGCTCCTTCTTCTTGTAAGGCTTTTCTAAGAATTTCAGTAATAAAAAGAGCAATACTTGATTTTTTGGGTTCAAAGGGAAGACTTCTAAAAGGGTGATCGATAGAAGAATCCGAAATACGTAAAAGTCCTTTATTTTCTTTGTAATAAATAACCAAATCTAAAATAGTTAGAGGTTGATACAAAGCCATTTTGCGTGCGCTTGTTTTGCTTTTTTGTCGTACTCCATTTATGATATAGGAATTTAAGCCAAACTTTTTGGTGAAAATTCGGCAAATAATAGACGTTTCGCTATATCTTGTAAATCCTAAAACGATTCCCTGTGTTTTTTCTAACATTGAACAAGATTATAAAAATGATTTTTCTGATTTAATTCGTCGTTATTTAGTAATTATTTGTAAGTTACGTTTTGTTTTGTGAGAAAAAAATGCGTTTTTTAGTAAAGCTACTATTTTTCTGTTATACTCATACACTTTTGGTTTTCAAAAAAGTAAATCTGTCAGACACTTTCATAAGTGTCAGTACAGTTAATAAAATGAACTATCTGACACCTTGAAGGTGTACTGATAGGAGAAGAAACCTAATTACGGAGGAGTATAGATTAAATAGCTATCTTTTTCAAAACATCCTACACACAAATAATTATTCTTCCTTATTGTGCCAAAGCCTAAAAATAAATTTTTCTGTTTTATTAATTTATGGTTTTTCTTATTTATTTTTATTGTAGGAAATTCGACGGTTGTCTTTGCACAAAAAACAGATATTTCTCCAAAAAATACACATCAAGAAGGAGAACGAGTTCATTTAGAACTTTTAGAAAACACCAAAAATAATAGTAACGAGCTTACCATTTATGAAGTAGAAAAACTAACTACTGAATTTGTTGCTATACCGTCTATGTATTTGAATCTTGGTTTTGAAGAAACTGCCAAATGGATACGTGTCAAAATTCCTCCTCATGTAGAAAATAAAATTTTTTATTTAGAATTAGAATACCCATTATTAGATAGCGTTTCACTTTTTTATAAGGATACAATTTCTGATTCTTGGCAAGTCAAACATAGTGGCGATGTACTTCCATTTTATCAACGAGATATTAATTATCACAATTTAATTTTCAAAATTCCTGTTTCAAGAGATAGTGTTTCGTATTATTTTCGTGTTAAAACAAATGGAAGTTTGCAGGTTTCTGTAAAACTTTGGAATGAGAGTAATTTATTTGAAGAAATACTAGGCGAACAATTCATTTTCGGAGGTCTTTTTGGTGTTTTTATGGTTTTGGCTGCGTATGGTTTTTTGATTGGAAGCCTGCTCAAAACTCGTTCTTATCTTTATTATGCTATGCTGGTGCTTTCGGCAGCACTTTTTTTATCTGTTTTGAATGGCTATGCCTTTCAGTATTTGTGGGCAACTGCACCTGATTGGGGAAATCAAGCACTCCCTTTTAGTATTGGTGTTTTTACGGTTTCGGCTCTTAATTTTACGCAACTTTTTCTTCTGACAAAAAAACATGCTCCTATTTTACAAAAATTGATGCAACTTTCTTCTCTCATTGCTGGAGTTATTGCAAGTATCGTTTTTATAGGCTATTACAATTTATTTACCAAAATTGTGGTTGCAAATGCTCTTTTTGCTGCTGCTTTAGTTCTCTATACGGCTGTTATGACTCGTGCTAGGGGCTATGCCTTTTCTCGTTTTGTAGTTTCGGGTTCGTATCTTTTTTCTATTGGTATTTTACTGGCTGTTTTGAAATCTTTTGGGATTGTAGATACCACTTTTATTACCAAACACGGAATAGAACTCGGTACAGTTTTTTATCTTTTATTGTGTGCCGTTTCTCTCAATGACCGTTATACAGTTCAGAAAGTTATTAAAAAGGAAGAAGAGGAATGATTGAAAATACTGTAACTGATTGGCAAGTGATTTATATGATGAAATACAGGATAAATACAAATTATTTTTTTTGAGCAACTTTATATTTTTTTTATTGCTAATTTATTAGATTTGCGATTGTTGTTGTAAAATACAAATACACGGCTACAAGCCGAATACACATTGCTCACTCGTTAAAAACGAGCCTTTAGGTTTGTAGTAGATAAAATAGATGTAATTTCTTATCTTGTATTTAAGAATTCATCTAGTAGGAAGAGAACCTATGAAACGAGCCAGACTATAAAAATCTATCTCTCGAAACAGCCTCTTCCTACCTTTATTCAATCTCAAACTCAAATAGTTTTCGGAGTATTTTTATTGACCTAAAAATAAACTCATTAGATAAGGTTTTAAGTCCGATTGAATACGATGAATCATTTTTTAAATTAGGTAACCCTAAATTAACTTTTTATGCAGACTTACCAAAATTTTATAGGCATCGATGTGAGTAAAGAACATTTAGATATTGCTATTCTTCAAGAAGGAAAAGTAGTAAATCACGAACGAATTACAAATAATTTAAAGGCTATACAAGAGTATCTTTTTTCTTTTCAAGACCTTTATAAAATCGAAGAAAGCTTGTTTTGTATGGAACATACAGGTATGTATATCAACTGGCTTGTTATCGCTTTGATGGAATTTGATTGTACCATTTGGGTAGAAAATGCCATTCAAATTAAACGTTCTATGGGGGTCAAAAAGCTCAAAAACGACAAAGTTGATGCTGAAAATATCGCAACTTATGCCTTTCGTTTTCAAGACAAAGTGAACTTATATACTCCTCCTACTCAAGAGCTAGAAACCCTAAAAACCTTGCAGACACTACGAAAAAAGCTAGTTACTCATAGACAGGAGCTAGAAACTTATGTCAATGAACAGAGCCAATTTAGCAAAATATCTATTCAAAAACTTCTAGAGGAAAGCTCTAAAACAACCTTGGAACACTTGAGTCTTCGCATAGAAGAAATAGAAAAACAAATGCATCAAATTATCAAAGATGACCCTGAGCTTAAAGAACTCTATCGGCTCACCACTTCTGTAGTAGGTGTTGGAAAAGTGACAGCGATTCAGTTACTGGTAGCTACCGACGGGTTTACCAAATTTGATACTGCCAAACAACTAGCTTCTTATTGTGGCGTTGTGCCTTTTGAAAATTCATCTGGAAAATTTAAAGGAAGGGCAAGAGTATCAAAAATGGCGAAAAAAACCCTCAAAACAGCTTTGCACATGTGTGCTTTATCTGCTATGAAAGTAGAGGGGGAGATGAGAGATTACTACCTAAGAAAAGTAGCCGAAGGAAAGAACAAAATGAGTGTGATTAATGCCTTACGAAATAAAATTATACAACGCATTTTTGCCTGTGTAAAAAACAAAACTTTATACGATAGAAAGGGAATAAATTTTAACAATTTTTCTAAAGGTTAGACTTGGTTTTACCATAGTTTTCGAGAGCGATTTTTTTATGAGCGATAGCAGGGGTAATCTAGTTTTTTAAATTTATAAAGTATTTACTTAAATAGTACATTAGGCGTTTCTATATCAAATATTTCTCCATTATTCAGTTCTAACTCTATACGAAATTTAGCTACTCCATAAGATCTTTGAGGTGATGGGTATAGGTAAAATTCTAATTCAAATGGAAAATCAATATCATCATCAAACCTTTCTCTAACAACTTCTGATAATACGAATTCGGTTTCATTGTCATTTTGAGTAGGAAAAGGCAAACTAAAGTATCTATTAACTAGACTACCTACATCAACATTTCTATATAAGTCATAAACAGTATATATTTTTATCGATTTTGGATAAACTTCTTTTAAATATACTGTTGACTCACTACAACTTAAAGCATATGCTGATGAAAATATTGAAAATGGTTTATCAAAGCTATTTTGATAAGCTAATCTATGAGTTTCAAATTTTATCACAAAACCTTTATAACTTTGAACATCAACTCTAGTACTATCTAACTCATATATATAACCGTTGCTGTTTCTTGCTATTTGTTTTACATCTAAAACATCAATAATAGAAATAGGACTATCTGTTGTTTCGTCACAAGTTCCGTAAGTTACAGAGCAACTATACAAACCTAAACTTACTATAATTCCAATAGATAATAGAAAAATTGTTTTTTTTAATATGCTCATAACTTTCTTGATTAAATTTAAATAAAAAAATATCATTTTTTTACAGTACGAATAAGTAGTGTGACTAAATTAATGTAACATCTCGCTTTTGTTATTATTTTAGGATAACGATAAGAGTAAAGATTTTTAATTTTAAAAAATGTTATGCTAATTATGGCAGACTACTTAAATATAACAAAATGCGACATTTTTTTTATAATTTATTTAGAAAAATCGAACTTCAATTATTTGATAACCTAACCTTTCAAATAGTTTGATGAATAACCTTCTTTAATTGAAACTCACTTTATATCATTGTTTAAAAAAAACAAACTCTCAGTTATTGCTTAGGAATTGAAATTAAATAAACTACTCTTTTTTAATTCTTAATCATAGAGTGAAGATAAATTAAATTCTAAAAAAATAAAATCTCAATTCAAACTTGATTTTTCAACTGCCATTTTTGGTGTTTTAGCGACATCAACAACCACAAGTAGTAACTTACCTCAAAAATTCAAATCATATAACTTTTCACACAACTCATTAATTTCTTCCTTCTTTACAATCACTTCTAGCCATTCTTTCGGAATTCCTTTTTCGTTATTTTTAGTTTTTATTCCATAAAAAAGTCCTGCTACGCCACCTGTTACACAGCCTGTTGTGTCGGTGTCTTCTCCCAGATTTACAGATTTCAAAACGCTTTCAGAATATGAATTATACTTCAAAAAGCACCAAAAACTAGCCTCTAAAGTATGCAGTACATAACCAGAAGATTTGATAGTTTCTTCTTCAAAAATAGTTATGTCATTTTTCAAAATTCTATCAAAAAGAGCAATTTCAGTTTTATTAAAATCAAACTCTAGCGCAAAATCATTTATTAAAACTTGTAATTTTTTATAAGCTGTAAATTTATCTTGTTCTTTACTGTTATGAATTTGTTTTAATAGAATCCTAGCAAATTCAGTATAAATAAAACACGAAAAAACAGAACGAAAATGCATGTGTGTAATCGAAGACACTTCTGAAACTAATTCAAAACGCTTTTTGATAGAATCTTCAAATAAATATCCTTTATAAAAAACGAGAGGCAAAATTCGCATCAAAGAACCATTTCCATTCGAATATTCATCTGCTCCTCCTGCTAAAAGTGGATTTTCTCCTTTTTTTAATCTCTTTATAGAATCATTTGTAGCAATTCCAATATCAAAGACTCTTCCGTGAGGTGTCCAAAAACTTTCATATTTCCATTTCACAAAGTTATTTGCAATATTTTTTATATCATAAATTGCTTTTTTAGTGGAGCTTTTGGGAGTAGCCAAACTTTCAGCCAAACAAAAAGCCATCGAACTATCATCCGACCACGTTCCTTTTGGTTGGTGGTGCGTTCCAAATTCTCTCATATCCGTAACAGGATTTTTGGCAATATCTTCTCTACTTCGAAACTCCACAGGAACGCCCAAAGCATCGCCAACAGCAAAACCGAAAAAAGTATCTTTTATTTTTTGTTTCATAATTTATGGAGATTTGAGGAATATAATTAAAATACAATATGAGTAATTTTTAATTGAAAATACTTGAATTTTGATTTTTACATTAACATTTTCCCTCATTATTCCCTATTTTTGCAATCTAATTCTGACTAGAAAAATCAAAACAAACTATAAAATTGCGTACAGAAATAAATAAACTTGGTGAATTTGGACTTATAGAGCGTATAGCATCTAATTTTCCATTACAAAAATCTACTTCTAAAAAAGGAATTGCAGATGATGCAGCCGTTATAGAACTGGAAAAAGACAAACAGCTTTTAGTATCGACAGATATGCTTGTCGAAGGAATTCATTTTGATTTGTCTTATACTCCTTTGAAGCATTTGGGTTATAAAGCCGTTGCTGTAAATATTTCAGATATTGCTGCGATGAATGGTATTCCTCATCAAATTACGGTTAGTCTTGCGCTTAGTAATCGTTTTTCAGTTGAGGCAGTTGATGAGTTTTATGAAGGTGTAAAATTTGCCTGTGAAGATTACGGAATTGATTTGGTAGGAGGAGATACAACGAGTTCTCCAAAAGGTTTAGTCATTTCAATTACTGCCTTAGGACAAGCAAGTCCAGAAAAAATTGTCTATCGAAATACAGCCAAAAAAGGCGATGTTTTGTGTGTTACAGGCGATTTGGGTGCTGCTTTTGTAGGTTTACAGATTTTGGAAAGAGAAAAACGAGTTTTCATCGATGCTCCACAAGCACAACCAAAACTAGAAAATGCAGATCATGTACTAGAAAGACAGCTAAAACCAAAAGCTCGTATGGATATTATTTATGAGCTAGAAGAAAAGGGCATTTTGCCTACTTCTATGATGGATATTTCGGATGGATTGGCTTCTGAAATTCATCATATTTGTCGCCAGTCGAATGTGGGAGCAATGATGTACGAAAAAAATATTCCTATTGATGAGCAAACAGCCATAACAGCAGCCGAAGAATTAAAACTTAGTCCTTTGACATGTGCCTTAAACGGTGGCGAAGATTACGAACTTTTATTTACTATCAAACAAGAAGATTTAGAAAAAATTGAAAAAATAGTCGATGTGCATTTGATAGGTTATATTCATGAAGCTGAAAAAGGTGTAAAGTTAGTTATGAACTCGGAGCAAATAATGGATATAAAAGCACAAGGTTGGAAGCATTTTGAAGAAAATGAATAATTAATTTTTAATGATAAATTATTAGTTATAAATTGTAATTAATTATTTCTACGTAGTTTAGGAAAAGGCAAGCCATTTCCCTACAAAAATCTTAATTGTATTTGTATTACTTCTAAAATCTAACTTCATATTTCTAACTTTATTTATATATGTCTGTTGCTAATTCTTCCTCTGCCAAACGTATTACTACGCACTCATTGCAGGAAATGAAAAATAAAAACGAAAAAATTTCTATGCTTACAGCATATGATTTTTCGATGGCTCAAATTCTTGATGCTGCCAATATTGATGTTTTGTTAGTGGGTGATTCTGCTTCAAATGTGATGGCAGGACACGAAACAACGCTTCCAATTACACTTGACCAAATGATTTATCATGCTTCTAGTGTGGTTCGTGGAGTCAAACGTGCGCTTGTGGTGGTGGATATTCCTTTTGGTTCGTATCAAGGAAATTCTCGTCAAGCTCTTGATTCTGCTATCCGAATTATGAAAGAATCGGGTGCACATGCCGTCAAAATGGAAGGTGGAGAAGAAATTAAAGAATCGGTTATGCGTGTGCTTTCTGCTGGTGTTCCTGTGATGGGGCATTTGGGACTGACTCCTCAATCTATTTATAAATTTGGAACATATTCTGTTCGTGCAAAAGAAGAAACAGAAGCTGCAAAATTGATTGAAGATGCCAAAATATTGCAAGAATGTGGTTGTTTTGCGATTGTCTTAGAAAAAATTCCTTCAAGATTAGCCGAAAAAGTAGCCAAAACAGTTGATATTCCAATTATCGGAATTGGTGCAGGTGGTGATGTGGACGGACAAGTTTTGGTTTCTCATGATTTATTAGGAATTACAAAAGAATTTAATCCTCGTTTTTTGCGTCGTTATGCTGACTTAAATGATATTATGCAAAAGGCAGTTGAGGAATATATCAAAGATGTGAAAAATGAGAGTTTTCCTTCTAAAGATGAGAGTTATTGATTATAAGTAACTGAGCAAAATAAAATATATCTAAGAAAAGAATTAGAAAGTGGAAATTTAAACTGTCAAGACACCTTTGAGGTGTCAGACAGATTCTATTTGCAGATAAATAATTTTGCTCAGTTACTTAAATTCTTATTAAATCTACAAAAAACGCTTGATTGTACTAATTAAGCGTTTTTCGTTTAAAAAGACTTACCTTAAATCTCTAGTTTTATAAAAACTCAAATTATATAAAAATAGGATGGAAGAAAAAATCACACTTGAGTACGACAAACCGAAATGCAAAATTTATTATCATCAAGATATAAATGCAATTCAATTTGAGTGGTTTGGGCATGTTTCTCATGAAGAATTTGTAGATGCCTGTAATTTCTTTTTAGAGTTACTCATAAAACATAAAAGCAGCAAAATGATTGCTAATAATTTGAAATCAGAAGCTGTAAGTCCAAAAAATCAAGATTGGTTGGATAAAGTTTGGTTTCCTAGAATATATGAATACGGATACAGAACCTCTGCTGTTATTGTATCAAAAAGCATTTTTAATCAAATTACGGTCAAAAAAATAGTAGATAAAATGGATAAAGATAAATATACACTTCGTTTTTTTACTAATTTGCAAGATGCTATTGAATGGCTTAAAACAGTGTAATAAAAATGAAACGCTTTAAACTCAACAAAAAGAAACTACTAAAATACACAGGGATTTTTCTCTTAGTTCTTTCTGCCTTAGCAATTTGGCAAAGAGAACTGATTGCTTATGGACTTTTGCAGCTTAATGGGCAATTAGAAGTAATGAATAACGGACGTAGTTTTGAAGAGCTAAAAAAAGATACAAACTTTCCAGATTCTTTAAAAGCAAAAATCAAAATTATTGAAGAAGCTCGTCAGTTTGGAATGGAAAAACTGGGAATGAAACCTTCTAAAAACTACACCAAAATATATGACCAAAAAGGTGAAGATATTTTATGGAATGTTTCAGCTTCTTACCCCTACAAATTAGATGCGTATGAATGGAAATTTCCGATAGTAGGAAAATTTTCTTACAAAGGGTATTTTGATTTAGAGAAAGCCAAAAAAGAAAGAGATAGATTGAAAAATGAAGGCGAACGTATAAATGACAAAATTATTAAATTTGATACAAATATTCGTTCTGTTTCGGCTTGGTCGACGCTTGGTTGGTTTGAAGATGTTTTGCTTTCCAATAATTTAGAGAGAGAGGAAGGCGATTTGGTAGAACTTATTTTACACGAACTCACACACGCCACACTTTATATAAAAGACAGCGTAAACTTTAATGAAAACTTAGCTAATTTTGTAGGAGAAGAAGGCGCAAAACTTTTTTTAGAAGAAAAATATGGAAAAAATTCGAAGGAATTAAACGATTATATTTTTTCACTTCAAGATTCTAAAAAATATAGAAATTTTATGCTTTTAGCCTCAAATTCTTTAGATTCGCTTTATAATTCAGATAATTTTTTAGAGGAACTTTCAAAAAAACAAAAAGAAATTGCTAAACAAAATTATCTAAATTTAATTAAATCAAAAATAGATACCGTTTCGTTTTCTAATAAAAACTGGGCAAAACGTTTTCAGCAGCGAGAACTCAATAATACTAATTTTATGAGTGTACGTAGATACAATTCAAGTCAAGATACATTAAAAAATATTTTTGAAGAAGATTTTAATCAAGATTTGAAAGCATTTTTGAAATATTTTGCTGATAAATATCCCTCGTTATAAAGTCTGAATTAATTACGAGATACAATTTTTAACCACATAGATTGAAGAGTTGAAGAATTATTTTTTTTTAAAAAAAGTATAATTCTATTAATCACTTATCACTAACAACTAATCACTAAAAAATGGCATTTTTAAGAGTAGAACACATCGGCATTGCTATCAAAAGTTTAGAAAAATCAAATGAACTTTTTCAAAAATTATTTGGAAAGGAACATTATAAAGTAGAAAAAGTAGAGCGAGAAGGCGTAAGTACATCATTTTTTCAGTTAGGAGAAACTAAGATTGAACTTTTAGAAGCCACCACAGAAGAAAGTGCAATTTCAAAATTTATAGAAAAAAAAGGTGAAGGAATCCATCATATTGCATATGAAGTAGATGATATTTATGTTGAAATGAAACGCTTAGAAAGTGAAGGGTTTACACTTTTGAGCCAAGAACCAAAAACAGGAGCAGATAACAAACTGATTTGTTTTTTACATCCAAAATCTACAAATGGCGTTTTGGTAGAACTCTGTCAGGAACAAAAAAGCTAGAAGTTAGAAAGAAATAAGAAAAAGAGAATGAATTTTGTGATTACAAAACAAATTTGTAACTTTAGTTAGAAGTTTCTTAAAAGAAAACCTAAAAAACTATCCTAAAAATAATATTGTATTCTTTGACTCATGATAAACTCTGAGATAAATTCTGATTCGGTTCTTTCTCCTAACGAACGTGTAATTACTGCTATTGTAGCCGTTATTATTCATATTTTTTTGGCAATTATTCTTTTTGTGCGTCCTGTTTGGGAGCGTCCTATTCCTGCCCCCGAACCTGCTGGGATTACTATGGTGAGTTTTGGAAATGTTGTTACACCAACTGAAACACCTACCCCTTCTCAAAGTGAGTTTACACCTTCAATTACTGAAAGTGAAACTCAAGAAGAAGCAGTACAAACAGAAGAAATACAAGATATTACACCTCAAGAACAAACTCCTAATATTCAGAGTACTAAAAATGAAAATACAGTAAGTGTACCTGATACAAAAAAAGAGGACAAAAAAGAGCTTGTAGAAAAAAAATCAGAGAAAAAAGTTGAGCCAAAAGAAGAAAAACAGGAAGAGAAAAAGGAAGAAAAGAAACCAGAAGTACAAGAAACTAAGAAAGAGGAGAAGAAAGAAGAAAGTACAACTCCAATAAAAGACGATAAAAAAAATGATGCAACTAGCAATTCGAAGGAAGAAGGAGATTCAAAAACAAATGACAAACAAGGAAATTCAGACGACCCAAATGATACAGGAAAAGTAGGAGTTAAAAATGGTGCAGAGGCTAGTGTTTATGGTTGGAGATGGAAGCAAAAACCTCAACCAAATGATGTACTTAACGAACAAGGAAGAATCGTTTTCAATATTACCATTGACCAAGATGGAAATGTAACTAAGGTAGATTTAAAAGAAAAAAGTCAAAGTATTGGTATTGCAACTTATACAGCCTATAAAAATGCTGTCTTAAATACAAAATTTGAGCGTACAGTTTTTGATGAAACCCCACCAACTACAGTAGGTACACTTACATTTAATATTAAAGTAGGAAATTAGATTATTTTTATTCAATATTTTTTGATAAGCACAAGACAAAATCTTGTGCTTATTTTTTTGCAAAAAAAAAACACTATTAGGTTTTTAATTTTAGTGTATTTTGAGATATTTTTGTTATGTTTACGAAAACGACCTAAAAAACACACCTATTTTTCTTTTAAAACCTGATTTTTTATAGAAAATTGATTAAAAAACACACTATCAATTAATTTTGTGATTTTTCTAAAAAAATAAAAAATGACATCTATTCTCAAAAAAGTTAGTTTATCTGCTTTACTTACTTTATTCCCCTTATTTGCTTTCGCTCAACAAGCAGAATCTACGCCCACTCTCAATACTGGTGATACAGCTTGGGTTCTGATTGCGACTGCCCTTGTTATGCTTATGACTCCTGCTGGTTTAGCTCTTTTTTATGGAGGACTTTCGCACAGTAAAAACACCCTTAATACAGTCGGAATGAGCTATGTTTCTTTTTGTGTAGCCTCTGTTGCTTGGGTAATTGTTGGTTATTCCCTTGCTTTTAGTGATGGAAATGGACTTATTGGCTATTTAGATAATTTGTTTTTGGAAAATATTGGTATCAATGAAATTGCTGCTGGTACTTCTATTCCTAAACTACTTTTTGTAGTTTTTCAAGGAACTTTTGCTGCTATTGCAGTAGCGATTGTAAGTGGTTCGGTAGTAGAAAGAGTAAAGTTTTCATTTTGGCTAGTCTTTTCTTTTTTATGGGTTTTATTGGTTTATAGTCCAATTACACACTGGGTGTGGGGAGGTGGATTTTTGAGTAATAGTGGCGAATTAGATTTTGCAGGAGGAACTGTAATTCATATCAATGCAGGTGTAGCTGGACTTGTATTAGCTCTTTTATTAGGAAAACGTAAAAACTTTGGAAAGGTAACTGAAATGCCTATTTCTCTTACACTTACTGTTGTTGGTTCAGCTCTTTTGTGGTTTGGTTGGTTTGGATTTAATGCTGGAAGTGCTTTGGCTGCAAATGGAACGGCTGCAAATGCTCTTTTAGTAACTAATGTAGCTGCTAGTATTGGAGGACTTTCTTGGATAGCTATTGAATGGATTAATAAGAAGAAACCTAGTCTTTTGGGTGTTGCTTCGGGTGCTGTTTCTGGTTTAGTTGGAATTACGCCTGCCTGTGGATATGTAAGTGTGAGTGGTGCGCTTGCAATCGGACTTCTTTCTGGAGTTATTGGTTATTATGGTGTAGTCAAACTCAAACACTTATTAGATTATGATGATACATTAGATGCTTTTGGAATCCACGGATTGGTAGGTATTTGGGGTTCGATTGCTGCTGGTATTTTTGCAAGTCCTGCTATTAATCCTGATGCTACTGGTGCTTTGTATGGAAATATTACACAGATAGGAGTACAATTAGTCGCTATTTTGACGGTAATTGCTTATTCAGCTATTGCCACTACTATCGTTTATTTTGTTAGCTCCTTTATCACAAAAGGCGCAAGAGTAGATGAAACTATGGAAGCAACAGGTTTGGACGAAGCCTATCATGGAGAAAGAGGGTTTAATATTCAGTAATTTTTTCTAGACATGTATTAAACTATTCTCAGATTTATTGTATGCTTGCCAATCTTGAACTTTATATTTAAATTTAGCAGAGTTTATAGAAGATGATATCATCGTATTTTCTTAAAAATACAACTGTAAACTCTTTTTTATTTTGAAGTAAAAATATGACTTTTGAAAATGTTATAAAGCAAGCAAAAAAACATCATTTAAACCACTTTCTACTGTGAAACAACACCAAACTAACTGTCATATACTTTCAGAAGTGTCAGTACGGTTAAGAAAGAGCTAAACTATCTAGTACTTCTGAACAGCTTTAGCCCTCAATGAAGTTAAAATGTCTGATAAAAATAAAATAATATAAACAGACACATAAATTTATTAAACAGTATATTTAGTAATATTTAAAATAAAAAAATGACAAATTACATTATCATAGACGACGAACCACTAGCACATCAACTTATAGAAAAATTTTGTGGAATGTTACCTCATTTGCAATTACAGAAAAACTGTTATGATGCTTTTCAGGCAATGGAATTTTTGCATAAAAATAATGTAGAACTTATTTTTTTAGATATAAATATGCCCAAACTGAACGGATTTGAGCTTTTACGAACGCTGGCTAATTCGCCTAAAGTAATTGTAACAAGTGCTTACCAAGAGTTTGCTTTGGAAGGGTACGAACTCGGTGTGGTAGATTATTTGGTAAAACCATTTAGTTTTGAACGTTTTGTGAAAGCTGTTAATAAAGCTATTTCTGTTCAGAATAATTCTATCAAAAATGTATTATTTCCTCCTACAAATTTAGAAAGTACAGAATCAAAAGGCGATTCTTTTTTTGTAAAGGGCGATAAAAAACACCATCAAATTAATCCTGAAAAATTGCTTTATGTAGAAGCCTATGGCAATTATTCAAAACTATTCTTAGAAGAGGAAATGATTATTTGCAATGAAAAAATATCAGATTTAGAAACTATTTTATCTGAAAAATATTTTTTGCGTGTTCACAAATCGTTTATTGTGGCTTTAGAAAAAGTCAAAACGATTGAAGGAAATCAGATTTTTTTAGAAAATACAGTTGTTCCGATTGGACAAACATATAGACAGAAAATCCAAAAACTGTTGGAGAAATGAAAACTAGATGCTATTGTTGGTATTTTAGCGAAGCGACACCAATAACATCAAACATCATAACCCTATATTTTCGGACATTTTTTACAATGTGTTCCTTTTTTCTTATACTTTTTACAACATTTATCTTTTTTACAACAGCTAAATGACTGACAAAATGATTCGTCTTCAGTATTCAAATTAGTAGAAAAAGAATTTGTCTGAGAACCAATAATTGAAGGAAATGCAGGGAATGTAGTTTGCATGACTTAAAATAAGATGTTGAGGTAAAGGAGTTTGTAATGTTTTACAAATCTAAAGTTTATTTAGATTAATTCCAAATAAAAATAAAATTAGAAATCAGATTTATGAAGTTAGAAATAAATACAATAAGGAAGTGCAAATTTAATTCTCCTTTGGATTATATTTTTGGTTCTCCAATTTCTATGTTACCTTGATAGTTTCTATCAAAATTTTGATTAATCCATTTTCTTTTATCTCCTGTAATTGGGTCAATTCTTCCAATAATATGAGAGTGAGTTGAATCTAATTTGTGAGAATGGTAAGTCATTTATATAGATTGATAATCAGTAATAAACTAAAACAGTGAGTATAAAAAATGCTAATTAACGAATTAATTATATATTTTTGGCTTATTAATAATCGAATCAAATGACATCTTTGGTATTTATTTTCAAAAAAACTTGAAAACTCTCGGTAAGAATAGTAAATTTGTCAATTCAAATAAAAGTAGATTTTTGAGAGAAACAAGACATTCTTAATTAGAATTCTCTATCTTTCTTCCTAATTATACTTTATTTATTATAATTTATTACTTGTAGCAAACCTATTGCAATTATTTTTCGTAAGATATAATGGAAGTCAAATTTACTGAAGAAGAAAAAAACTATATTATCAGCATTGATGGAGACTTAGATGCCTCTTCTTCTATTAAGCTAGATAAAGTGCTTGCCAAAGCCATTGGAGAAAATCGTAATCCAATTTTGGTAGATTGTAATCGTTTAGATTATATCTCATCTCCTGGAATTGGTGTTTTTACCTCACACTTGCAAGAGTGTGAAGCTAGAAATATTAGCTTGGTTTTATACGGGATGAATGATAAAGTACTAAAGGTTTTTAGAATCTTAGGTTTAGATGAAATAATTCCGATAACAAAAACAAAAGATGAAGCAAAAAATAGAGCTAAATAAAAAGCTAATTCATTAGCAAAATAATCACTAGCTATAAAGTAATAAATAATAAATGATTCATAGCATTCGAATTTCTTGTTTGAAAAACAACCTTAGCAGAGTTCGTAACTTTGTGGAGGGAGCACTCAAGCAGCATGCAATTTCGCCGATAGATATAAATCTGATGGTTTTGGCAGTAGATGAACTCTGTGCCAACCTAATTATTCATTCCCACAAGTGTAATCCGAAGGAAGATATAGAAGTAAGTGTAAGTAGAAAGGATAACCAATTTGTATTTGAAATAAAAGATGAAAGCGCACCAAGTTTTGATTTACTTTCTTATAAAGAACCTGATATGCAAGAAATTATTGCAGAAAAAAGAAGTGGGGGAATCGGTCTTATTCTTGTCAAAAAAATAATGGACGAAATACAATATGAAAGAACAGGTTCGGCTAATATTTGTAGAGTTTCAAAACGATTAGTTCCCTAAGAATAATTACGAATTAAAAATTACGAGTTTAAGCATAAATGTAAAATTAGTAGTTTATTAATTTATTTTTTTCTAAAAGAATTTTTATAAAAAGCAACTTTAAAAAAGGTTGCTTTTTTTGTTTCAAAACTGTAAACAATAAATTATAAAAGGAATTTTCCACTAACCACTAACCACTAACCACTAACCACTAACCACTAACCACTAACCACTAACCACTAACCACTAATTATGATAGAAATAGCCATTCAAGCAGCCGTAAAAGCAGGCGAGCGTATCAAAGAAATTTATGATAAATTTGATAATGAAAACGATACAGATTACACAACTTCTACTATTGTAAGTTATAAATCGGATGATTCACCTCTTACACTTGCTGATAAAGAAGCTAATAAAATTATTGAAAAGCACTTAAAACCACTTGGTTTGCCACTTTTGTCTGAAGAAGGCAAAGTTATACCGTATTTTGAACGTAAAAATTGGGATAAGTTTTGGCTTATTGATCCTCTTGACGGAACAAGAGAATTTGTGAAACGAAATGGAAATTTTACAGTAAATATTGCTCTAATGAAAAATAATATTCCTGTGTTGGGAATTATCTATGTTCCTGTTAGTGGCGTTTTATATGTGGGAGAATTAGGTAAAGGAGCTTACAAACAAGAGTTAGGTTTGAAAGCAATAGATTTAGAAAATAGAATAGAAAAAACAGAAAAAAAAGCTATAAAAGTAAGTTTACGTAAAAATGAAGAGGGAATAATTGCTTTTAAGAGTCGTTCGCATTCAGGAGCAAAAGATAATAATTATTTGAATCAATTTAATGTTAAGGAGATTCGTAAGAAGGGAAGTTCTGTTAAATTCTGCTTAGTTGCTGAAGGAATTGCTGATTTGTATTATAGAAATGGAACGACAATGGAGTGGGATACAGCAGCAGGAGAAGCTATTTTGAAAGCAGCAGGAGGAGTAATTCTGAATGCAGATACTGATACTGATCTAAAATACAATAAAGAAAATTTAGAAAACCCACCCTTTTGTGCAATGAATGCCGTTATTTTCGAAACATTTAAAGAGTTATAAAAGTAATAATTATTATGAGAAATTATTAGTTTTTTGATTTTTTGAAAAATGTTGAAGTTTTTTAGTGAAAAAAATAAACATTTTTTACTTTTTTAAGATAATATAGTAAGTATCAGTCGTTATCTATAAAAAAATAGATTGTAGAATAGGGGGATAGCTTATTTTTATCGTCATTAATTAAAAATGAAGAGCAAGTAGAATTAATTAATTTTTTGTTAAAATTTGTAAGTTTTTGGTAAAAAAGACTACTGATTTTATGAAAAAATGGTTGTAACTTGCAACTCATAACAAAAAGATGACTAGATAGTGATATATAAAGAGGCAATACACTTAATTTTAGACATTTTTTGATTTTTTTCTAATTTTTTTTGAATAAGATGCAACGTTTGTTAAAAAAGACTGTCTATATAAGTAGATACCTTAGCAAAATTAATCTTTAACTGAGTTTTAATCTTTTTAAAAGCAAAAAAAATGGTAGAAAAAAAAATATTTTTGCTCATTTTCAAGTGTTTACCAAGGCTGTGAAATTGTATAGGATTATAAATTAAACTCTTTTACCTTAACATATTTAATCATGAAACTCAAACTCTTTATTCTTTTTCTGCTTGTTTTTGCAGCAATCGGACAAACTATATTTCTCAATATAGATGCCAAAAGTAATTTTTTAGAAGAGAAATCGAAAAACACATATACACATTCTTCGGAGAGTGAATTGAATAAATCGTCAATTCAACCCTCAGAAGTAGTAGTAACAATTCGCCAACACGAATCTGACGTTTCAAATCAAGATGTAAGTTCAGACACAGAAGCAACTATTATTTCTACAAAACCAACGACCAAAAAGCCTTGTAATCAAGAAACTAAAGAAGAGCGTTTGATTTGTCAGAAAGCAAAAGATGCAGCTAAACAAAAGCAAACTCGCATTTCTGGAAGTAATCATGCAAAAAGTAGCACGATTCAAAATCCTTAGAAAATAATTGAAAAATTATAATTTTGAGAATTTAGCTTTTTTGATTTTAACATAACTACGTATTATATGGCACTTATTCCAATTTGATAGCCGAACATTTTGATGATGTTCGGTTTTTTTTATGCAAATTATTATTAAAAAATAGAAAACTATATTATCATATTTCCAAACAATACACAAATTTTGTAGTTTTATAGGATATGAAATCTTCTACCTCTCGTTTGCTTATTCAAGACAAATATTTTGTTCCTTATTTGTCTGAGCATCAAATGTACCAACGTGTACAAGAATTAGGAAAACAAATTGCAACAGATTATGAAGGTAAAACCCCACTTTTACTTTGTATTCTGAATGGTTCTTTTGTTTTTGCAGCCGATTTAGTTCGCTCAATGGACACAGTTTGCCAAGTTTCTTTTCTAAAATACTCTTCTTATATCAAAGATAAATCTTCTAATAATGCTAAAGATTTATTAGGCATTCAAGGACTTAATGAAGATTTAAAAGATCGTCATTTAATTGTCGTTGAAGATATTGTTGATACAGGAACTACAATGGATAAGCTCCTAAGAGAACTTTCCTCTCATAAACCTGCTAGTATCGAAATAGCTACTTGTCTTTTCAAACCTAGCGCACTCAAATTTGATATTTCCCCAAAATATATTGCTTTTTCTATTCCAAATTATTTTGTAATTGGTTATGGACTAGACTATGATAATTATGGGCGACATTTAGCTGGAATTTATATCGTTGATGAAGAGGAATAAAAATAACAAAGCTAACTACTGAGAACTTAAAAAGTGTTTTAACTCGTTGATTAGTAGTGGTTTATGGGTGTTACTTTAAATAGGTTTCTTTTTCTGAAAAATATTTAACAGCTATTTTTTAAAATTAGCAGAGTCAAAAGGAACTTTGTTTGTTCTTTTCCCCTTTTATTTTTTAGTGAATAATACAATCAAAAATGATTTGATAAATAAGTTTTAGTTTTTTTTAGACTTTATAGCTAAAAATAATGTGCAAATTTTATTTGTATTATTCTTTTATCCACACTAAAATACTATTTGCCATGACACATACCATGAGATATAAAGACCTCAGAAAATTGGTTGCAGAAGGAGAAGGTTTGCATATAGAATTTAAACGAAAAGTATATTACCCTCAAAAAATATTGCGTGAAGTAGTTGCATTTGTAAATACAGATGGAGGCAAGTTATGTATTGGTGTGTCAGATGACGGACAAATACCTGGTTTGAAATATCCTGACGAAGCTATTTATATGATGGAAAAAGCAATGGAGGATTTTTGTAAGCCTGCTGTTACTTATACCATTTATAGAGTATCAGTTCCTTATACAAATGGTTGTGAAGTAGTTGTTTTTGATTTTGAACCACATCCACAACGTCCTATTTATTTATTGTATAAAAAAAATACACGAGTAGGAAAGGCGTATGTTAGGATTGCAGATAAGAGTGTACAGGCAAGCAAAGAAATGCGTAAAATAATGAAGGCACGAGCAAATGAAAAAGATGTTTTGTTACAATATGGTCAAAATGAAAGAATACTTTTGCAATATTTAGGTTCGCATAAACGCATTAATTTGGAAGAGTATGCCAAATTGGTAAATATCTCTGAAAAAGAAGCCTCGACTATTTTAGTAAACATGACACTTGCAAATATCATCGAAGTAAAGCCACAAGAAGGTGGTTATGATTTTTTTGTACATGGAAGAGTGGGCTTTAAAGCATAAAAAAAACAGGGTTTAAACCCTGTTTTTTTAAAATCATTCTTCATTCAATGCAGAAACCGAATCAGCTTGTTTTATATAATTTTCTTGTTTTTCTTCGTCTTCTTCTATTCCATATAATCTAGCAATCGTTCTGTATAACTCTTCTGATTTTGGAAAATAAATAATTGCCCCTTCAAGAGTATAAATAGCCTTTGTTACTTTTCCTTCATCTTCATAAAGTTTGCTTAATTTTAGATAGGCATCTAAATTTCTCTTGTTTTTACTGACAGCTTTCATATACAAATCAACGGCATCTTTGGTTTTATTTGTCGTCGAATCATTCAAACTTTGACTAACATAAATATTCGCCATTCTGTAATAAGCATCTCCTACCACTTCATTGTAATCACTATCTTTAAAAGATACAACAAGTCCATAAGCTGCCGTAGCCGAATCAGGTTCTTCCAAAAACTCATACGTTTTTCCTAAATATAAAAATGCAGTTGGGTTCATTTCCAAAATTCCCCATTGTTTAAAACACTCTACGGCTTGATGATAATCTCCATTTGCTAAACACATTTTTCCATATTCTTCCTGCGTTACGATAGATTGTGGATTAATTTGAATAGCTCGTTTGTAATAACGCCCAGCCTTATCTTCTTGTCCTAAATCAGTATAAACAGTACCCAAAAGAGCAATCGCATCAGCATAACTTGGATAAATAGTAACTGCTTTTCGGAGTTGATCGGCTGCTTTTTCTAAATATCTTGCTTTTTGCCTAAATGAAACTGTACTATCAGCTTCAATAATATAACTTCGTCCTAGCATATAGCGAAGTCGTACACTATTGGGCGAATTATTGGCATCTGCTTTCATTAATGTAAAATCATTCTTCCAAGATTCATTTCGTACTACTGTTTTGATACTATAAAGAACCAAAACAAGTGAAGTTCCTAAAAAAGTATAAGTATAAACCCATTTTGCAGCTCCTTTTTTATTTGCCACAAACCAACCAAATAAATCATATAAACCAAAAGCAGTAGCAATACAAAAAGCTAAAGAGGGTAAATAAAGTAGTCTTTCTGAAATAATTGTTCCAGGGGAAAGAAAAACAAACTCATCGGGATTAATTAAAAATTCTGTGACATAAATGAATAGTAAATAACCAATGAAGTAAAAATAAGCAAAAGTATAAATTCCTTTTTTTCTAATATTAGCAACTGAGATAACACCTGCTCCGACTATACCTAAAAATGTCATGACTACTCGTACATCTGTCCATTCTTTAAGTGTAATCTGATTGAAAGAGTAATCATGAGAAAGATTGATAGGAGCAATCAAAAGCTCAATATATTTAGCAAAAGCAAAAATGAGAGTACTTATTTTTTGAGACAAATCAGCATTTGCAAATGGGTTGTTCAGAATGCTGTGCATCAAATGTGCTTGGTCTATATCCTTTGTAAAAAGGTCTCTTAAAAACCAATATCCAACAGCCGTAAACAAAACAGGAATTGCTAAAACGAAAATATCTGTTTTACGAAGTGGAATAAAGTAATAGAGAATCAAAGGCAAAATTATCAAAAATGAAATTGCTGTCTCTTCTGTCAGAAGAGCTAAGAAAAATGAAACTGCAACTAATGGCAAATAAATAAAACGGATTGCACCTCTAGCAAAGGCTGCACGAAGTAGCAAATAAGTCATTAAAAGAAGCCATAAAAAGGAAAGAAGTTCGTTTCGCCCTTTTATACTTGCTACAATTTCGGTATGAACTGGATGAGCAATAAAAATAAGAGTGGCTACAAAAGCTAAAATTTTACGAGGTCGCTCCTCCAAATAACCTGCAAAAATTCTATTCAAAACAGAAAGTAAAAGCATCCCTGTAAGTGCGTACAAAAGGACATTGATGATATGACTTATATGTGGACTTTCTCCAAATAACGTATATTCAATAGCATAAGTAAGAAGAGTAACAGGCTGATAATGTTCATTTGCAGGAATAAATTTGGACTGTCTATCATTTACTTCTGCATAACTATCTTGTTTAAAAATATTCATGATTCCATCTACTCCCAAACCTTTGTGTGCCATATCACTCTGAGAAAGCAAACGAGAACCTTCAGTGGCATACTCATGAGTAAATGTATTGGCATAAATACCAATAGCAAAAACTACTAAAAATATACGTTGAAAGGTAAGACTAGAAAGCCACTCTCTGCCTAAATAACGAGTGAATTTTTGAAGAGATAAAAGAAAAGTAGAGCGTTGTTTCATCAAAAATTTATATTAAACTATTAAATTATACTATTTGATTTCTATTATAAAATCAAATGAACTGTTACAATCTGTTGCTTTAAAGTTTTACAACTACTATTTGTTTAAACTAACCTAAAAATAGTAGATAGATATTGATTTTCCTAAAACTTCAAACAAAAGTCTGAATAAAATGAAAGGAAATTAATAAAATTAATTAACTCTATAAATTATCATTGTAGATACCATAATCAACAATGAAGTTAAATAGTGTTTAATTTTTCTCAAATGAGGTTATAAAACTAACCAAACAAAGTTCAATTCGTTTACCAAAAAGAATTTATCAATCGGCTTTTTTAATTTACTCGTCGAAATAAACCAAAGGTTGATGTTTTTGCTTCAAAATAGAACTTCAAAATTACCTTTTCAAAACTTTTATCTTCCACTCTTTACTTCTTATGAACCGACAATTATTTTCACTTGTACTTATAGTAGTACTTCTTTTATTAGATGTTTATATTTTTCAACTCATCAAAACGCTTACAATTTCATCAAGTGAGACGACTCGCAAAACTATTCACTTTATTTATTGGGGAATAAACGTTCTTACTTTGGCTGGAATTGTGGTTTATAATTTCTTTCCTCCTGACCAAATTCCTTATACATTCAGACAGTTTTTGCTGACTTGGGCATTTATGCTTTATATTTCTAAAATCTTTGGAGCTTTATTTTTGATTATTGATGATGTAATTCGTCTTTTTACTTGGGCATATTACAAAATAAATCCATCAATTACTTCTGAGATTTCTGATGTAGTAGGAACAACAACTCAAAATACGGAAGGAATTCAAGATACCACAAACAAAATTCCTCGTTCAGAATTTTTGATGAAAGCTGGTGTTGTGGCAATGGCAACTCCTTTAGTTACGCTGAGTTGGGGAATTGTTTCGGGAGCGCATGATTACACAGTCAGAAAAAAGACAATCGTTTTGCCAAATCTTCCAAAGGCATTTGATGGAATAAAGATGGTTCAGATTTCTGATGTACATTCAGGAAGTTTTTTTAATAAAAAAGCTGTTGAGGGTGGAATTGATTTAATTATGAAACAAAAACCTGATGTGATTTTATTTACAGGAGATTTGGTAAATAACATGGCAACCGAAATGAAGGATTATCAAGATATTTTTAGCAAACTCAAAGCTCCAATGGGAGTTTATTCTACCTTAGGAAATCACGATTATGGCGATTATGTTAGGTGGGAATCTCCAGCAGCAAAACGCAAAAATTTAGAAGATTTGAAGCAAACACATGGCAGGATGGGTTGGAAATTATTAATGAATGAACATCATTTTTTAGAAACCAATAATGAAAAAATTGCGCTTATTGGCATTGAAAATTGGGGGGCGAAGGGAAATTTTGCTCGTCATGGAGATTTAGAAAAAGCATATCAAGGTACTCAAGATGCACCTGTCAAAGTTTTACTTTCTCACGACCCTAGCCACTGGGACGCACAAGTAAATGGCTCAAAGGCACACCTTTATACTGAAAGTTTTGATAAAGCTGGTATTCAAAAACGTGCTTTCAAAGATATTGATTTGACTTTGGCAGGACATACACACGGAATGCAGTTTGGTATTGATACAGAAGTTTTTAAATGGAGTCCTGTGCAGTGGATGTATGAGCAATGGGCAGATTTGTACAAGCATGAAAACCAGTATTTATATGTCAATCGTGGTTTTGGTTATTTGGTTTATCCAGGAAGAGTTGGAGTTTTACCAGAGATTACAGTTTTAGAATTGAAATCGGCTTAAAATACAAGCTAAAAAAGACAATAGAAAAGCCCATATTTCTAAGGATAGAAATATGGGCTTTATTGGTTAATCTGAAAAGGTTTTAGTTTTTGTGATTATCTCCTCCCAAACTATAATAATTATTTTCTTCGTCTTCTGAACCAACGCTTTCTTGTTGGTCATCTAACTCAGAACCAGGAACATCTATCGTTTCTCCTTCAAAATTTGATTTTGCATTGTGCAAAGGAGTTTCTTCATAGAGTTCATTCCTGTCATTAGGAGTAGGAATGCTTTTATCAATGATTGATTCATTATCATTGGCGATATTAGTTACTTTTTTTCCTTTACTATAAATATCTTCTTTAGGCTTATAATCAAATTTGTCTTTGAAGTATTCTTGTGAAGAGTCTGTATCTTTATTTTGTTCATTATTTTTGTCTTGCGTTTTCATAAAAGTATGATTTTTAGATTAAAAAATGAGAAAGAATAATAATTTATTACCTTCTTTCACTTATAAACACTAAAAACTACTTAAATGTTGGAGAAAATAAAAAACTGTCTTTGGACTATCCAACATCTCTTATATTCCCTTTATCTTCTTTTTGAGAGATTACCTCTGCTTTTTGGGGAAAAATAACAGAAGCTAAAATACTGATAGCAAGTATTCCTAAGATAATAAAAATAGAATGTTTGTTGGTAAAACCTAATGTTTTGAGCCATGTTCCTGCAAGCATTTTGATGCCAATATAACTAAGAAGGAAAGCCAAACCCAGTTTGAGATAATGAAAAAGGTGCATAATATTCGACAAGAAAAAGAACATCGAACGCAAACCTAAAATCGCAAAAATATTAGAAAAAAAGACTACATAAGGGTCTTGTGTAACAGCAAAAATAGCAGGAATAGAATCAACAGCAAATATCAAATCTGTAAACTCAATAACTAAAACAACAATAAAAAGTGGAGTAACTGCCCAAGTTATTTTCTTTGTAGAGCGTCTTTTTTCTTTGGTCTTATCTTTTTTACTTGTCTTTAATTTTTCCTTTCCTTCAAACGTAGGAAGTGGAATAAAAAAATGAGAACCCACATAACGAGGATACACATTAAATATTTTAGAAGCCCATTTTACTATCCAGCTATCATTAGTATCAATTTCTTCTTCTTCTTCCCCTTTTATAAATTCATAAAACATCTTTCCACCCGTAAAAATCAAAAATGCTCCAAATACATATAAAACCCAATGTGCATGTTGAATAATCGTTGCTCCAAGAAAAATAAAGAGAAAGCGCATCACAATAGCTCCTAAAATACCCCAAAAGAGTACTTTTTTGAAATATTTTTCAGCAACTCCAAAGGAACTAAAAATCAAAATGATAACAAAAATATTATCAACTGAAAGAGAATATTCTAATAAATAGCCTGTTATGAAGTCTAATGACATTTTATCTCTATAATTCTGAACACTTAGTGCATAATTACCTTCTACCAAAATACCACCTCTATCTTCTTCTGCAATATATTTTTCTACAATCCGTTTGACATCATCATAACTTTCTACTCCATGGACAAGGTCGCCATAAAAATCTAAAAATACCCAAAAACCTAATGCTAATAGTATCCAAAAAACACTCCAAATAGCTGCCTCTTTAAATGAAATAACGTGATTCTCTTTCGAAAATACACCTAAATCAACTAAAAGGATAAGGATAATAAAAATCGTAAAGAGTCCAAAAAATATATATTCGTTCATAAAATTACTGACTGCAAACACTCAATTATAGAGTATAAGTAAAGTGTTGAATGTGCTTTTTAATTATTTTTTTATATTAAAATGCCAATTCATTAATTAGTTTGATTGATTTTTATGGATAGTACGTTGCTAAAGGCGAGTTAAAAATTAACTGAAAGATATAGAATTTTTAATAACCCTACAAAGAAAGTCAAAAAATACTATAATTCTACACTGCATTTTACAAAATTTGTTTCTAACAGTAATAATTTTGAGAATTTGCATAAAAATATATAATTTTCCTCAAAAGAAAAGTAGCTTAGGAATAGAAATCAAATTACTATTATTCTATAAGCTCATAATCAATAAATTAAAACTGTAATCTTTCAGTTCCTAACTATTCTTTAGTTAATAGGTTCTCCTGTTTCTGGATTTATTTTTTTGATACGTATTCCTACATAACCAAAAATAATACTCATAAAAGGGCTAATAATATTGAAAAAACAATAAGGGGCATAATCTAAAGTAGCTACTTTCAAAACTCCTGCTTGTGTAGCTCCACAGGTATTCCAAGGAATCAAAACAGAAGTAACTGTTCCTGAATCTTCAAGCGTTCGGCTCAAGTTTTCAGGTGCAAGTCCTTTTTGACGAAAAGCATTGGCATACATCTTTCCAGGTACAACCACTGCCAAATATTGGTCAGAAGCTGTTAAGTTAAATACAATACAAGTACCAACTGTAGCTGCAATCATCGAACCAGTAGAGTGTGCAAGCGAAATAACAGCATTACTAATACGTGCCAACATTCCAGCCGAATCCATTACACCTCCAAAAATCATTGCACACAAAATTAACCAAATTGTTCCTAACATTCCCTTCATTCCACTGCTAGATAAAAGTCCGTTTACTGTTTCGCTATCCGTAACAAGGCTTACATCACCAAACATTGCCATCATAACAGCCGTATAACCTTCAAAATTTTCTAAAGCAAACATCCTCATATTTCTATAAACTGTTTCTGGTTCTTTGCTCAAACTTTCTAAAGTAGGAGCTACATTGGCTACTTGGTCAATGATTTCAGGTTGAAAAATAATAGCAAAAACACCTCCCAAAACACTTCCAATCAGAAGTGAAGGCAAAGCAGGAACTTTTTTGACAATCAAAACAATAACAGCCACAGGAACAACAAAAAGTAAAGGGTTTATAGAAAATTTGTTTTCAATAGCAGCCATAATTTCATTAACATTACTTGCTGAAGCTGTATTTTCACTCATCAAGCCAATTATTAAAAACAAAATCAAAGTAATTGTAAAAGAAGGAACTGTCGTAAATAACATATAACGAATGTGTGTAAAAAGGTCTGTTCCAGCCATTGCAGGAGCAAGATTAGTTGTGTCTGATAAAGGTGACATTTTATCTCCAAAATAAGCACCCGAAATAATTGCGCCAGCTACTAATCCTTCATCAAAACCAAGAGCAGCACCAATACCCAAAAGAGCAATTCCAACTGTTGCAATCGTCGACCAAGAACTTCCTGTTCCAAGTGAAACCAAAGCACAAACAATACAAGAAGCCACCAAGAAAAAAGTAGGGGTCAAAACTTGTAAACCATAATAAATAAGGGCTGGAACGATTCCACTAAGCATCCAAGTACCAGCCAATGCACCAATCATCAATAAAATCAAAACGGCAGACATAGCTGAATTAATACTGTCCAAAACACCATCCATTACCTGTGTCCAATTCATTTTGAGATACCAAGCGACTAAACCAGCGATTGCACCAGCCAAAAGCAAAGCGACTTGATTTGCTCCAGAAGTAGCATTATCTCCAAAAATAAGCACATTGAAGACTAACAAAACAATTAAGGAAAGTATCGGAATGAGGGATTGAAAGAGAGTAGGTGTAGGCGTTTTTTGGTTCGTGGACATTATTTAGTGTTTTGTTTGTGAGTGTTTAGTGATTCGCTTCAGTTTTGTGGTTTTAAATAACTAATTGTTAATCACTAAACACGTATCACTAATTTTGAAGCAAATTAATAAAAAATTAATCTAAACACATAAAAATTCCAAAAATAAAAAATGGAAGAAAACCAATTTTATATCGAACAAGCGTACCCAAATTAGGTGCAGAGAGAGCCAAAAGAGTAGCCATTCCCACACAAAAAATAATTCCTACGAGCCATAGAATAGCTAAAGAATCATTTTTTGTAGAATTAGACTTTGAATTAGATTTTTGAGAAGAAAATAAAGAACGAACTTTATAGAATAATTTTTTGATAGAAATAGTATGAACAAATAAAAACAAGATAATCCAGTTTTCGATAACAGAAGCCAAACGATAATAATTGAAAGCAGAACTACCCAAACTAGAAAAATCTATCTCTAAAGGAAAAAATAAACCTGCTAAAAGTGCTTTTGGACTTTGTTCGATAAGTTGAAAGTAACTAGGGTAAGTTTGATATTCTCCATTTTTATAATTGTGATAGATGGGTTCAAAATCATAACTATATGTAAAATTTATTTGACTGTCAAAGTTAGAAGTAGCTAAAATATTTTGTTGATTAATAAAAATAGCCTCTGAAAGACGTGAAAACCATAAGTTAGGATGCAGATTGGAAGCCAAGCCGACAATAAAAACAAAACTTCCTAAAAAGACAGCTAATTGAAAACGAAAAGATGGATTATAAAACTTAGCAAAATAAGTGTGGGCAAAAAAACTTATTCCAAAAGCCAGAAGTAAAGGAATAAGCAGAGCAAAATAATAGTATTTGAGTAAAAATAGACAAAGACAAAGAAGTGAAAATAAAATTAATTTTATAACAATTCCTATAAATTTTAATTTGTTTTCTTTGACGAAAATTTTTGAATAATTGAATCTCAAAATATCTAAAAAGAGAGCAATCACAAGACCCATAATTAGCCACAAAAAACTCTCTTTCATCATAGAAGATGCCCAAAAAGCAACCGAAGGAGTAAAAAAGAAACCAACAGAAAGAGCTAATTTGATTTTTCTAATTTTCTTATCAGAATCATTTGGTTTTATAAACCATTCTGCCAATCGATTTGCACACACCCAAAGACCAAAAAAAGCCATCAAAGAACTGTAAAGACTGGTTAAGTACATATTTTTTGCAGCCAAAACATTCATTAAACTCAAATAACGGACAAAGAAAAAGGCTCGTTCGCCTTCTGTTGCAAAAATATAATTCCAAGAAGAATTGAGTTTGCCTGTCAATAAAAAAGTTAGATAACCATACGTATCACTCCAAAAATAATCACTAAGACGAATTATGTCCTGTTTATAAAAAATAAGGTCAGGAAGAATCATAAAACTCAAATGAAGTTGATACAATAAAGTACCACAAAAAAATTTGAAAAACAAAGCAGGAAAATATACTTTTGCCAGAGTTTTAGTGGCATTAAAAAAATAATGAACAGCAATAATTCCTAGAAAAAGTAAAACAGATACACCTATCATTTTTCGAAGGTTGATAAAGTAAAGTGATTGATAATCAAAATGATAATTTGAGAGTTTGAATTTTATTATGTGCTTATTATCCGTAAAACTAATCTTGTTTTTTTGTAAAGACACTTTTTTTAAACATTTTTGTAAAAGCAAATGACACACTCACAGATTATATCTTCGAAATAGAATAAAGTATAAATCTAAAAAAAGATTAAAAAAGAACGTTTTTTGCTTACTACCTATAATTATAAAAAATACTTATTGTGAAGTAAGAGCTAAAAAAATATCCTATCTTTATCAAAATATGTTTACCAAAAATGAATAAAAAATTACGACCAACTATTCAACTCAATAAAAAAATAGTAGCATTAGCTTGCATTTGTTTGCTTTTTGTTTTTTCATCATTTTTTTCTCCTATAACTCATATAGTTGAAAGCTCTTTTTTGAAGTTATACAAAAATTGGACAACTATACCTTACAAAAATGATTACAACAAAGTCAAAGATAATCATTTTCTTCCTCCCAATTATTTACCTAAAAACTTTTTATCTTCATTCTCTAATCCATTGGATGATCAGCTTATCGATGGGCGTTTTACAATAGGTTATGGCGATAAAAGTATTTTATTTGGTTATCCTTATTCTTTTTCTACATCTCATTTTGTTTTGCAATCAAGTGGAAAATATGCTTCTAATAATCCTGAACTTACTCAAACTATACCATTAAAAGGTGTGCTTATTTCAGAAGTGGAAGAAAACTCTGACCTTACTTTTACCTCAAAAGTAATTTATACGTATGATAATTTATTGATTACTCAAACTTTAGAACCTGTTGGTGCAGATTTAGAAGATTTGGAAAATACATCTAGGGGAAATTATTATAAAATAGAATATGAAATAGAAAATCAATCTGATGCACCAAGAGATGTTGAGTTTACTCTTTTATTAGATCCTATGATTGATGCCAATGATATTTGTAAACTTTCGGCTGATGGTTCGCATATTGGAATGGATAGAAAATTTGAAGCTAATAAAATACCTTTACATTTTAATTTTTATAATGGAGATTTGCAAGCACAATTAGTAACCAAACACAAAAATGTAATTAGTCCAGATTTGGCGTATGTAGGACAATGGGCTTATTTGACAAATGTTTTGCAACTGGAACAGCAAAAAGTAGGAAAATATACAGATGATAGTGCTATTATGTTAAGATGGAATACAAAGACATTGAGAAAAGGAGAGGTACGAAGTTTTAGAGTTTTCTATGGAGTTCCTAAAGGAAAAGAAGGAATAAATTTGCAACATCACCAGCCTGATAGAAAATCTCAAATTACTATTTATTTTGATGCAAATCAAAGTCAATTAAGTTCTGAAGAAGAAGCTCGTTTGAGAGATTTTATTGGCGCAAGGCGTTGGAAAGCTGCTTTAGTAGAAGGATACACTGATGCAAAAGGTTCTGAAAGTGTAAATTTGGAGCTTTCTAAGGATAGAATAAGTCATGTGAGCTATGCTTTACAGATGTTTGGAATCAAGTATGAAAAAATTCTACGCAAATCTCACGGAGAGTTTTTTGCTCGCAATGATGAAACAGCAAGAGGAAATGGAGTGCAAAAAGATAGAAAAGTAGTAGTTACGGTTTGGAGATAAAACTGTATAAAGATAAGCAGTGTATAGTTTAACTAAAAAATATTTTCTTACTTTAAATTCTAATTAAGTTTGTCTATTCTTTTTTATTTTTTCTTGTTTCCTAAGTTTAGAAACTTAACTTTGCAGTAGGTTTATCAAAACCTATTTATTCTCTACCTATTTTTTAACTATATTATTGATTGAATATTATTTTTTGAATTTTATATTGGATTAATTTTAGTTTTTAAGGTTAAAACATAATTAAGTATTCAACTTTTTTATCTAATCAATTTCAAATAAATAGAAATTTATATGTACTGAGATAGTAAAGTAATCTATCTCAATTTCTATCCTTTTTGGCTATTTTCTAACCATTCTTAAACCTATGTCTTACGAGATTGTCGTTATTATAATTTTTGTGTTGGGCTACATGGCTATTGCCCTCGAACATAACATTAAAGTAGATAAAGCTGCTCCTGCGCTACTCATTGCTGTTCTTTGTTGGACAGTTTATATCGTTGCAGAGGGAATCCTTCCCCACAATGAAGAAATGATTCATAAAATTGTTCATGGTCATGATCAAGGCTTACTTACACACCTTGCCGAAACTTCTCAAATTCTATTCTTTTTGCTTTGTGCTATGACTATTGTTGAGGTAATTGATGCCCATCAAGGTTTTGAAGTAATCACGAAAAGAATAACAACAAAGAAAAAACGAAACTTGATTTGGATTATCTGTATCGTAACTTTCTTTTTATCAGCAGCTTTAGATAATCTAGCAACTACAATCGTAATGGTTTCGATGCTTCGTAAACTTGTTACAGATAAAAATGACCGTCTTATGTATGTCAGTATGGTTGTTATTTCAGCGAATGCTGGTGGTGCTTGGTCGCCTATCGGAGATGTTACTACTACGATGCTTTGGATTGGTGGACAAGTAACAACAGTGAATATTATTACAAAACTGATGCTTCCTAGTATTATTTGTTTGCTTGCTCCTCTTACTATTGTTTCTTTCATGATGAAAGGAGATTTGAAACCAGACAAAAAAGGAACACTAGATACAGGTGGACATGGTGGACATGCTCCTGTTAAAGTAAATGATTTTGATAGAAATTTGGTGTTTGGAATTGGGCTTGGTGGTCTTTTGTTTGTACCAATCTTCAAAACAATTACACATCTTCCTCCTTTTATGGGAATGTCGTTTAGTTTAGGAGTTGTTTGGCTTGTTACTGAGGTACTTCATAACCGTAAAAAAGCAGAAGATGGAGCGCACGGAAAACTTTCTGTTGTTGCGATTTTAGAGCGTGTAGATGTTCCAAGTGTATTATTTTTCTTCGGAATCTTGCTTGCAGTAGGTTGCTTGCAGTCTATGGGAACACTTAATAAATTAGCTGTATTTTTAGATGCTACTTTTACAGGAGATGGAGCAGTCTATATTATTGGTCTTCTTTTAGGACTAATGTCTGCTATTGTGGATAATGTGCCTTTGGTAGCTGCTTCTATGGGTATGTATGATTTAAGTGTATATCCACCAGATCACGTATTTTGGGAGTTTATTGCTTACTGTGCAGGAACAGGTGGAAGTACGCTTATTATCGGTTCGGCTGCTGGTGTAGCTGCTATGGGAATGGAACATATTAATTTTATGTGGTATCTCAAAAAAATTGCTTGGCTTTCACTTATCGGATATATTGCTGGTGCTGCTACATTTATGGCAATGCAATTAATTGTTGTGCATTAACTTTAAGGTAATCTTGATCAAATAAAGATGTCAGAAATTGAAAGCAAGTCTGAACAAAATTTAAGAATGGCACGTTTGTCAATAGAGAAAGCGTGTTATGCTACTTCTATTCATTGTTCTTATTATGCTTGTGTACAATTTATGACACATCTTTTATATGATTATTACGAGAAGAGTGACGAAGAAATAAGTATACAGCAAAAGCAAATATCTAAAGAATTGGCAGGAGGTTTTCATGTGTGGATAATAAATTTCTTTGTTATAAAACTTCTTCCTTTTGAAGGTGGAAAAATAGCTAGAGATTTTAGCAGCGATGCGACACAATTAAAAAAATGGAGGGTTTTCGCAGATTATAAGGCGAAAAAAATAACTTCAGATCAAGCCAAACAAGCTCAAACCTATTCAGAAAATATTTTGAAGATTTTACAGAATTACATCAAAAATAAGTCATCATAATGAATACATTTCAATCTCAAGATTTTATAATAAATAAACTAAATAATTTAGTAGAAAAACTACCTTACATTTTTGTTAAATATGAAAATGATTTAGAGGGAAGTCATTTTATAGAAATAAAATCATCTCAAGATAACACTTTTGATGATTTTATAGATAAATTTACTTTACAACTTCTTACAAGTTTTGTTAGTTTATTTTCTAACGAAAACATAGCTTTTTTAAATGAAGGATCTTTATATGAAATTGAAAATTTAACTTATTCTAAAAAAGGTAAATCATTTGAATTAACAAAAAATTTAAGTTCAAAAGTTGAAAATTTTGCTTTTCCTTTACAAAGAATTATAAAGAATTATGCCCCCAAATTTCCAGAAAAAATAAATTTTTCAATAAAAGATAATTTTAGTAAATATTGTGAACAGTATTTGCTATCTGTTCCATTAAAAGATAAATCTGTATCTAATTCTAGTGCAGAGGAGGATTTTGTTCTTGCTGCATAAACCAAACAATGTATGAAACCTACTACATCTTCGAAGGATTCTTTTGAACTGTTAAACATAATTCTTTTAGAAAGTAACTTTAAAAGAGATGTTGAAATTAGTTATACAGACGAAGAATTTAAAAGTAACATAGATATAGGAATAGAAAATCAATTAAAAGACAGTATACTTTTTGTTGAAGTATCCTTAACTTACTCTTCTGGTATAGAAGATAGCAAGGAAATAGAGGCTTTTATAAAAATGATAGGTGTATTCAAATGTCCTGAAAACTCTGCTTTGTCTATTGATACGTTTGGGAAAATTAATGCCCCAGCTATATTATTTCCTTTTATAAGAGAAAATTTAGCATCTGTTTCAATGAAAGCAGGTATAAATCCTATTTTATTACCTCCTGTAAACTTTGTGAAGTTATCACAAAAATAATTTTTAATGCAATGAAATAAAAACAACGCTATGAAGAAATTCGTAGCGTTATTTTTCTGTTTCAGAATTTTTATCAATTATCTAAAATATCATTTTCTTCCATAGTATCTGATTTGAGTTTTGGCTTATCTTTAAAGAAATAAACGACAAAAGTAAGCAGCCAAAATAAGACACAATTATAAAATAGATTTTTCAAATTCCAGCCTTCATTTGGGTAGCCTTCATTTATCCAAAATCGTTCGTAATACTGAAAGGAAAACCAATTTTTATTTCAAAAGCTCTTTCTTTTGGAAAGTTAAACCAATCAGGTAAAATACTATATAAAAAAGTCAGAAAAGACACAGCAAAAAATAAAATGGCTGATTGAAAAGTTACTTTGAAAAGAAATTTTAGCATAATTTTGAAAATAAAACCCACGAATAAATTCGTGGGTAAAAAATCTAGGTAATAGAAATTTAATGAAGTAAATATGTTCAAATACTAACTCAGTGTACAATTTATCCTTCACAATTCATCATTCTTTCTATGCTTCTTGAGGAATTTGTTTTTTCTCTCTTGTATCAACAGCTTGTCTTCCAATGCTATTGTAATATGTTTTGAGGTCTTCCATTTGAGCTAGGTCAAATACATTTCTTCCATCAAAAATAACTCTTTCTTTCATGATAGAGAATGTTTTTTCGAAGTCTGGAGTACGGAAAACATTCCATTCTGTTACGATAATCAAAGCATCAGCATTTTTGAGGGCATTATATTGATTTTCTTCGAAAGAAACTCTCTCATCTCCTTCATATTGTTCGTGTACATTTTCCATTGCTTCTGGGTCAAAAGTAGCCACTGTTGCACCTGCTGCCAAAAGCTCATCAATAATATAAAGTGCTGGAGCTTCTCTAATATCATCTGTATTTGGTTTGAAAGCAAGTCCCCACATTGCAAAATGTTTTCCTGTCAAATCTTCACCATAAAATGATTTGATTTTATCTACCATTACTATTTTTTGACGTTCGTTTACTTTCATTACCGAACTCAAAATCTTAAATTCATATTTATTTTCATTGGCTGTTCTTTCCAAAGCCTGTACATCTTTTGGAAAACAACTTCCACCATAACCCACACCAGCAAACAAAAATCGCTGACCAATGCGATTATCCGAACCCATTCCTTTACGAACAAAATCAACATTTGCACCTACAAGTTCACAAATATTTGCAATTTCATTCATAAAACTAATGCGAGTTGCAAGGTAAGAATTGGCTGCATATTTTGTCATTTCAGCCGAACGCTCATCCATAAAAATAACAGGATTTCCTTGTCTTACATACGGATTGTAGAGTTTTTCCATTACTTTTTTGGCTCTATCCGAAGAAGTACCTACCACCACTCTATCAGGTTTCATAAAATCATCAACAGCTACACCTTCTCTCAAAAATTCAGGATTCGAAACTACATCAAATTCTGTTTTGGCATTGGCAGCAATCGCAGCATGTACACGCTCGGCAGTACCAACAGGAACAGTACTTTTATCAACAATAACTTTATAATCAGTTATCATTTTGCCCAACTGTTCGGCAACACCCAATACATACGAAAGGTCAGCAGAGCCATCTTCTCCTGGAGGAGTTGGGAGAGCTAAGAAAATAATTTGAGCATCTTTGATAGCTTCCTCTAAATCAGTAGTAAATAATAGACGTTCTTGTTTGATATTTCTTTCAAATAAAACTTGTAATCCCGGTTCATAAATCGTTAATTTTCCCGATTTCAAGCGATTAATTTTATTCTCATCAATGTCCACACACATGACTTGATTTCCAGTTTCTGCAAAACAAGTTCCTGATACTAAACCTACGTATCCTGTACCAATGACTGCTAATTTCATATATAAAAAATAATTTTGAATGAATTAAAAAGAAATGAATAAAACGGATTCTTATTAGAATATATAAAAAAATAACAGATAAATAGTTATGCCGTTTTATGTTTATGATTACAAAGATACAAAAAGTAGATTTTAAGAAAGATTTTAAGAGGGAATATTTTCTTTATACTTGTGCTTGTATGTTGCTGGCTATTTATTCAATAATCTCAAAAATCAAAAACTGTGTCTTTTGAATAGCTTGAAAATTATTATCAGATACAAAAATGATTGTTTTGTTACCATTTTCAAGGTTTTTACCAAAACTCATTCCTTCAATATTATCAACATGATTGAGATTCATTTTTGATAAATCTGCTACCAACGTTTTCTTTAAAGGAACATAATCTTTATTTGGAACTAGGTTTTTTAGACTTTCTATATTTTTAGAGTCAGTTGCATTTTCTGTATCTACTAAAAATAATTTTACAACAGTTCCTTCATCTTTCGGATAGCCTTGTGAATATGAACGCTCCAAGACTAAGAATTGTGTATTCTTTGAATTTGTATTTTTATCTGTTTTCCATTCCAAAATTTCTACAACTCCATTAAGTCCATAAGCTGTTTTTGGAATTGGTTCTTTAGCTACTGGCTCAGCTAAATAGACAAATTCTTGCTCAAACTCTGATGTATTTCTATCCAAACACATCAAACGAATAGGAAATATCCCTTCTGTTTTTTTAGTCATTTCGCCATCTTGTTGTAAAGAAGTTTCGGAAAGCAACCAAATTTTTTCTTCTTTTTGTGTTGAAAAAGTAAGTGATTCAATGGCTGCATTGTGATACCAACCTTTATTTTGAGTGGTGTCAATGAAATGTTGAGGCAAATTTAGTTTTCTAATTTGGTTTCCATTTGTGTCCATTTCTGCAATAAAAGGAAGAATATTTCGCTCTCTATCTCCTTCACTACTCCAAAAAAGTGTATTTGATTGAGATGAAAAAATAATACTTTCAGGGTCAGCAGTTTTCATTCCTTCACTTTTTGTGGGATAGAGTTGAGTATTTTCTTGTTTGAGAAAACTGACAGAGTTGATTTGAAGGGTTGTGAAGCTATCTTTTGTATAATTTAATTTGGCTGTATAAAAACGCAAACGTCCATTTTCATCAAACAAATCATCTGAAAGTAAATAATAACTATCTGTTGATTTGTTGTAATCAATTCCTGAGATTCCTCCTACTGTCATTTTTTCGTTATCCTCTCCGAAAGTTTCTTCGAAGGGAATAATCTTTTCTCCAATAAAACGAAATTTAAAAGGTGGTTTTGATTCTTTTTGATTTTGTGTTTGGGTAGAGTTATTTTTTTGAGTTTGGCAATTTGTGAGTAGTAAAATAACAAAAAAAACTAGGCTATATAAACTTAGATAAGTTATTTTTTGATTGTAAATTTTTCTCATCGTACTTATGTTGTTGGTGTCGCTGTCGTTAAAACACCAACAACAACAGGTAGTTTAATAGTAGTATAAACAGGCTAGTTTTTTCTTTACTCTTGCAAATCTTTTTCTTCTTTTTCATTATCATCACTCAAATAAACCTCTAAAAGACCTTCTGGAAGTTGCATCAAAATAGATTTATTTTCTCTATTAAACTCTTTTATCAATTCTTTTTTGAGAGGAATCAAAACTTCTTTTTCTTTATGATTAATAACTAACAAATCATTTTGAGGAAGATTATAGATTGTTTCTATTTTTCCAATTTCACCTGTTTTTATATCAGAAACTAAAAAACCAATTATTTCATGATAAAAAAATTCATCGTCTTTTAATTTTGGAACAAACTCATCAGGCAAAAATAATTTTAGTTTACGAAACTCTTCTGCTTGTTCGATTGTGTCTATTCCTTCTAGTTTTAAGATTACTTTTTGTCCGACCTGTGGACGCAGATTTTCTACAAAAAAAGGAACTAATTGTCCTTTTTGTTCCACCAAAATAGATTCAATGCCAAGATATAAATCAATGTTATCAGTATCCCAAAAAGCTTGAATATCGCCTCTGAGTCCGTGAGGTTTGATGAGTGAACCGAGTTCGAAACAGTTTTCTTTATTCATATACAAAGTAAAAATTCAGAAGTTAGATTTTGGAAGTAAATACACTATGCCAAATACCAACTACTTACATTTATTTTTATTGAAAAATTATATTTGATATTTTTATAGGAAACACAAAAATACGACTTCCTGTATTAAAAAACGATTGTCAAAACAAAAAAATATTCCTGTATTTCAACTTCTGAAATTTAAAATTGTACCTCTGACTTTATTTTTCTTCTCTCATTTTATCCAAAAGTGCGCTGAGTAGCCCTGCTTCTGCATCTGAAAGATTTAGATAATTTGGTTTGTCAATGGGTTCTTCGTTGTCTATTTCTTTCAAAAGATCTAGTCCTGCATCTGTAATCGAAATATTCACTTCTCTTCTATCTACTTCTCCACGCCATTTATTGATATAATCTTTTTTAATTAATTTATCCATAATTCGTGTTGTATTCGAATTTTTATCAATCATTCGATCTGTAATATCTTTTGCACACAAAGGAGTAGGATGTGAGCCACGCAAAATACGAAGCACATTATACTGTTCTTGTGAAACTCCATAACATTTGAGTTTACCAACTACTTTACCACGTAACCAACTTGCTGTAAACATAATATTTAACATTGCCTTGTGTTGGTCAGATTTGAACTTGTTCGTTTTTAATGCTTCTTCTATTTTCATTTTTAATAAAGTAAATGATTGTTTTGGGAGTGATTAACTGATTTCTCAATTATTGTACCTACAACTACTTTTGATTGATTTATGTTTTAATATTATTTAGGGTATGTGCCTACAAACAGTCTGCTCTACGAGATTGACTTACACTACAATCAATAAAAATGTCTAGTCGTATGAAAAAATACTTGAGTCTAACAAATACGGTTAATCAAATAAATTAGGGTATTTTTTTACCTCAAACTGTCAGAGTAATTTTGGATTGTCATAAACATGGTTTGATAGAATCTGTAATTAGATTTTCTTTAAAAGACAATCAATTTCCAAACTTCAATTTCTTCTGTTTTCCAAACTGATTGCCATTCTATGAGTTTGTTTTGGTGTTCGCTAAAATAAAGAGTAAGCATATCTGTTTGTAATTTGCTGGTTTTGGCAGGTAAAATAAAATAAATATTGGATAAATTTATTTTATGATTATTATCCGTAATTTTTGTATTTTTTATATTCTGAATTGGAATAACTAAATTATTTTGTAATTGGTCTTTGTCAAACTTTGAAGTAACCGAAGTAAAAAATGGTAGTGATGTTTTGTTATTTAAGTTTGCATTCCAATCAATATATGTTTTTTGGTCGGAGAAATAACTTTTATAAATATTCTCTAAAACAGCTTTTGCTTCGATATATTTTTGGCGAGTAACAAGACTTTCCGAAATATAAACAGCCAAACTTCCACTTAATTCAATAACAATCAAAATGACTATTCCTGCAAAAATAATTTTTTGATGAATTTTGAAAGAAACGACATCCTTAAATCTATTTGCACCAATCAAAGGTAAAAGTCCTCCATACGCACAAAGAGCCAATAAAAAACCATTTTCTGTATCCAAACTAACATATTCTGTCCACGCCCAAATCAGAAAAATAACAATCCAATATGTAATCAGACGATACCGAGAAAGATTGTAATTTCCCAAAAATAAAAACCAAAAAATAAGCAAAGCAATTTGTAAAACAACATAACGAAACTCTAAAATTGGATTTCCCTCAACAGGAAAAACAGAATCATAGTGCAATAAAAATTCTGTAATTTCTTGAATAGCTTCTTCTGAAAAATGTGGGTTTGTTGTGTTTTTTTCTAAATCAAATTCTTGAAAACCACTAAGCCATAAATTAAAATCGTTTTTAGACCAATTTATCTCTATCAAATGCTCATCTAAAAGCCATTGAGGAACATTTTTTTCAATCTTTTCTGATGAGAAATGAATTGTATTTTCATTACTACTTATTTCATTTTGAATCAAATCCCAAACTAAAGCCAATAAAATAATAGAAACCAAAATAACAACTTGAGGAATCTGATTTTTGAAATTTTCCTTCTTCAAATACCAAAGTGAAAATGGAATACTGGCAGCCATTGCCCACCCAAAACCTTTTACAGACCAAAAAAGACCTACCACACAAAGAAGCGTTCCGACAAAACTATTGATATAAAAAGCTGTATTTTTTTTGAAATTAATAATCAAAAGACTTACGCCTGAAAGTACACAAATTGTTGCCACAACATGCCTATCCAACCACAAAAGCATCGGAATAAAAGCAACAAAAAAGACCAAAATATAAAGAATAAGAACTCTAATTTTTTGATTTAAATCAGAAAGAGATGTGAAAAGTTGAGCAAAAACAGCCGAAAAGCTAAAACCCAAGCTAACTATCAAAACCCAAGACATAAAAGTAAAGTTATTCGTAGTAATTTGGTTGGCAAAGTCATATAGAAATTCCAAAGTAGGTTCGCTATACGAAGCCCAAAAAACAGAATAAACAAAGGCTAATAAAATGCTATGCAACAGTAAGCTAAAAAGCCAACTCAAAAAAGGATTCTTTAAAAAAGTAGTAGTTTCAGTATTATTCAAATTCTTAATGCTTTTATTCAAAAATAAAATGTAAGTATCAAGTACCAAAAGTACAGAAAAATTTATCTAGGAACGATTTTTGGGAAAAAATTGAAAAATTAACTCACTCAAAACTCATACATATATGAAGTCTATATTATTTTCTGTTTCATTTTTGGGACTGCTTTCGTTTTCTGTTGCTTGTTCGGCACAAACACAAACTTCTGATGCTACAATCGAAGTAATAGATTATAACTCTTCGGCAGGAAAAGGAACTGATTTGCCTCAAAAAAACGACAAAGGAATAGTACTTAGTACAGATAAAAACTCTTTAGAAGAACTCAAAGCATTGTGTTTGAAAAGCAAAGCTACTTGGGAAAAGCAAAAATCTGATGATTTGTATTCATACAAAAATCTTCAACATGGAGGTTCATATATCAAAGAAGTTACCTTTAAAGGAAATGATGCTGTTTCGTTGATTATACATAGGAATTATGGAACTGAAGAAACTACACAAACAGAACTTAATGTCCGAACTCAAAAAGGAAGTTATGAACTAAAAGGAATCAGAAGTATAGACAAAATGTATGAATATTGTCTGAATGAACTTTTTTCTATGTCAATTACTGATAACACAATTTATTTTGGAATAGATGAAAACGGAATTATCAATCTGTATGGTTATTTTCCAGAAGGCTGTGCTGATGGGTGTTTACAAGGACAATCTATTGAAGAGTTTGCTTGGAAATAAAACAATTATAGAAGTTGTTTAAAGAATGTGCATTTTTCCTTTGCAAACCCAATTCTAAGGAAAAATAACCCAGTCTTTGTTGGTGTTTTAGTGTAGCGACACCAACAAAAATACACACAAAACTCATTCTTAAACAACTTCAGAGTCATTTTTATCTAAAGGTTAGGTTTTATGATAGAATTCTGAGAAAAAGGTACAAATAAATTTAGATTTTAGAAGTAAAGACAAATTGCAACAAATTCAAGTTTACAAATCATTTGTTTTAAAAGTATCACCTTGACGAATATCCCCTGTCTGATAGCCTTTCAAAAACCAACGTTTTCTTTGTGCTGATGTTCCATGTGTGAATGATTCTGGAACAGTATATCCTTGCGCTTGTTTTTGTAAACGGTCGTCTCCGATAGCATTTGCAGCATTTAGAGCTTCATCAATATCGCCTTCTTCTACTACATCTTTCCATTTGTCGGCATAATGCGCCCAAACTCCTGCATAAAAATCGGCTTGTAGTTCTAATCTAACCGAAAGTTCGTTTTGTGCTGTTTCAGAAATTCGTCCTCTTTGAGAATTTACATAATCACTTGCACCAAGTTGTTTTTGGATATGATGTCCTACTTCGTGAGCAATTACGTAGGCTGCTGCAAAATCTCCTCCTGCACCAAAACGGTTTTGTAATTCTTCAAAAAAAGTAAGGTCAATGTAAATATCTTGGTCGGCTGGACAATAAAAAGGACCTGTTGCAGATTGACCTGTGCCACAAGCCGTATTTGTTACTCCACTAAAAAGCACAAGTTGTGGTTCGGGATAATCTCTATTTAGTTCTTCTTTAAAAATTTTATTCCATACATCTTCTGTATCCTTTAAAACGACAGATGCAAACTGCCCCATTTCATCGTTGGGCTTTTCATTTGTATTGGTTGTGGTTACTTGATTTTCAGTTTGTCCAGAAGATACATAACCTCCTTCCAAAAATGCTGAAGGATCGCCCCCTAGCAACATCACAATAATAACAATGATTACACCACCAATGCCTAATCCTGCTTTTCCAGCAGTTCCACCCATTCGACGACCACCACTACCACCACGACGGTCATCTACATTATCACTTCCTTGTCTTCCTTTCCAACGCATATCTTAAAAATTTGGATTAAAAAAAATAGTTATAAAAAATTATCCTAAAATAGTAAATTTACATTAAAAATTATATTTTTTTTTGAATTAGAACTGAAAAGCAGGGTATTCATAAAAACTTTGTAGAAAAGTGCTATACTCCGAAGGAGCAGCGTAGCTAATTTGTTTGATTAAATAGGTCAGTCCCAAAGGGCAGACCGTTTAACACAAGGATAATACTTTTGTCTAGTGGTATGGAACGTACCTTGAATTAAATAATATACTTATTTTAAAATAACAAATTATTGATATTCAGGGTGTTGTATTTGTAATTGTTCCTTATGTATTTATAAAGTTAGAGGTCAAAATCAAAAATTCTACAACAAAGAGTCCATCAATAAAACCTGTAAAATACCATTCTGAACGTTTGTTTGAACTTCCAATAATCAAAAAAGCAGTCAGAATATAAACTATTCCAAAATGAAAAAGGTAATTTATATGAAAATAATAAATCAAAACTGAACAAATAACAAGTAAACAAAGAGCTAAAATTTTACTATTTTGAGGTGTCAGCAAACTAACTAATGTATTCAAACCTACCCTTTTATCGCCTTCTTTATCTCTAATGTCAAAAGGAATTGTTATTGCTAAAGTAAAAAAGAAACGTTCGAAAAATAAAGCTATTGTTTTTGAATTTTGAATAATTAAATCTTCATGTAACATCGGAAAAATTACGGTCGCACTTGCCCAAACATAAGCAATCAAAAATATTTTTAGATAAGGAATATTTCGCCAAGCAGGAACTGAAAGGTAGCTTTTTTTACTTAGTTTTTCTTCCTTTTTATTTTCATTTAGATTTTGTTTTCCATTTATTTCCTCTTCCAAGATTTCATCTGAAGGTAGCTCTATATGAATAGGAACAGTATAAAAAATAGAAATAATAGCCAAATGCACCAAAAACCAAAATTGATTGAGTGTAAGAAAGAAAGGAGCAGGAATTAGTAAAATCAAACTCAAAAAGAAAATAATTTTTAGTGCATTTCTTTTTTTATAAATAAATTCAAATTTCTCTGAAGCTGTTCCTTTTGTATAAAAAACACATAAATTATAAGTGGCAAGCGTTCCAAAAAAAAGAATCCAAAGAGGCGCAAGTTCATAATTTATACGAACAGAATCGAAAAGCAAAACATAACTACTCAGTCCCATAAGAGCAGCTCCTATTGATATCCAAAAATTCCCAAAAACAAGCCAACGAAAAGGAATAATAATAGTAAATTTATAAAGAGTAGATAAAGATAAACTCATATAGGGCATGTTCATAAAAATAAAAATCGTGTGTTTAGTTTAGCTTCGCTGAGGAAGCGTAAAGTTCGTTTGTGAGCAAACGAACAGACAAATATTTTGGCTCTTCCGACTTTTTAGCGATTATATGAATTTGACTATCATTCTCAATCTAAAATTTTGAAAGTTTCTAAACCCATACCCACTCCTTTTGAGGGTCTTAATTTTATTATTAATTCCCTCTACTATTCCGTTAGAATATCTATCTTTGAAGAAATTAATAATATCATTTTTCCAAGAATTAAACGTATTTATAAATCTATTTAGAGCCTTATGATTTATTTTTTGAGCTTCTTCTATCCATTGGTCTAGTAGTTTTTTAGCTTCTTGTTTACTCAAATCAGTATTAAATATATTTTGTAATTCCACTTTCATAAAATACACCTGTCTAAGCGTTGAGCTAAACCTAAACGCTTTAAGTAAAACTCGTCTTTCTTTATAAGTAAGGTCTTTCCATGCCTTGTATAAAAGCCATTTTATTTGCTTGAAATGAACGTTTTTATCATCTTTTCGTCGTAATTCTTTACGAATGCTATCTAGCACTTTATTACAATGCTGAAAAAAATGAAAGCGATCTATTACTACATCAGCGTTAGGAAATACTTCTTTTGCTGTATTTGAAAATCCCTCCCACATATCACAAGAAAATACTTCTATACTAGTACAAAAAACTTCGCCTTTGGATAAAAAATAGGCTTTTAAATACTCTTTATTACGGTATTCTAAAATATCCCAAACTTGACCTGTATCTAAATCTACTAAAACAACAGCATATTCCTTTTTTCCTTTTTTGTAAGCAAATTCATCAATACCTAAACGTCGAGGAAAATAATCTAGGTGTTTTTTTATCTCACGTTTACTATAGGTTTTAAAAATACCATCTAAAACATCCCAAAGTATGTTTTCTCGGATAGCTACTTCTTTGAAACTGCTATCTTTCAAACATAAATAAAGATATTTTTCCAAACGATGAGTTTGATTTTTTTGCTTAGAAACAAAACTAAAAACTTCTTGAAAGTAACGAGTACAATCTTGACAATGAAATTGACGAGAAGTTAAGTGTAAATAAACCTCTTTGTCTAAAATATTTCGGTCACGAACAATACGTTCTGAAGTAGAAGTCACTTTATTGCACTTTTTCAAGCAATTAGGACAAATAGAATCGGCTAAATTACTTTCTCCATAAATAGTTAAGCGAAGTGGAGAAGATTCTATTTTCGTTACTGAAAAATCTGAAAAACCTAATAAAATTGCTATTGTGTTAGTATCCATAGAAAGGCTAAATTAAGAAATTATCGCTAAATTGTCGGAAGAACCAATATTTTTTTATGAACATGTCTAGTAGTAAATATAACAATTTGATTTTCATCTCATAAGATAACTATTTTAAAAACAAATTACACAAGTATTTCTCCAGTCATTTCTTTAGGAATTTCTACATTCATCAAACTCAAAATAGTTGGAGCAATATCTCCTAGTTTTCCATTTTTGAGAGAATAATTGTTTTTTGTTGTATCATTTGAAAGTAAAAACATCGGAACTGCATTTGTCGTATGTGCTGTATTTGGTGTTCCGTCTTCGTTTTTCATTTTATCAGCATTTCCATGGTCTGCAATAATGATAACTTGATAACCATTTTTCAAAGCTGTTTCTGAAACTTCTTTTGCACAGACATCAACCGTTTCACAGGCTTTTATGGCAGCTTCGAAAACTCCTGTATGTCCGACCATATCAGGATTGGCAAAATTTAGACAGACAAAATCAGGTTTGTTTTGATTTAAGTCGTCTATTACTTTGTCTTTTAGTTCAAAGGCACTCATTTCAGGCTGTAAATCATACGTAGCCACTTTTGGAGAAGCACACATAATTCTGTTTTCGCCTTCAAATTGAGTTTCTCTTCCACCAGAAAAAAAGAAAGTAACATGAGGGTATTTTTCAGTTTCGGCTGCACGAAGTTGGGTTTTATCATTATTTTCCAAAACTTCTCCTAAGGTATTACTCAAGTTTATATCATCAAAAATGATTTTTACATTTTTAAAATTCTTATTATAATTAGTCATCGTAACATAATACAAATCTAACTTTTTCATTCCTACCTCCTCAAAATCTTGCTGACAAAGAGCCTGTGTTATTTCTCTACATCTATCAGTACGGAAGTTAAAAGCAATTACGACATCTCCTTTCTCAATTTTTGCTAAAGGCTCATCCTTATCATCTGTAATAATAATCGGCTTCAAAAACTCATCTGTAATTCCTTTTTTATACGATTCTTTCAAGGCTGAAATAGCATTTTTTACTTTTTTACCTTCGCTTTTTGTCATTGCATCATAAGCCAGCTTTACTCTTTCCCAACGATTATCTCTATCCATTGCATAATAACGCCCAACCAAAGAAGCAATTTTTGCATTTGTAGTTTTCAAGTAATTTTCCAAACTTGTTATAAATTTTTCGCCTGAATTTGGGTCTGTATCTCTTCCATCTGTAAAACCATGAATAAAAATATCCTTCAAACCTGCTTCTGTTGCTAGTGAAGTCAATGCTTTTAAATGCGAAGTATGCGAATGAACACCACCATCAGAAAGCAATCCTATAAAATGAAGTTTTACACCTTTTTCTTTTGCGTGATTGAAAGCCTTTTGTAGTGTTTTGTTTTGTCCTAATTCATTATTTTCGATAGCTACGTTAATACGAGCTAAATTTTGATAGACGACTCTACCTGCACCAATATTCATGTGTCCCACTTCCGAATTTCCCATTTGTCCTTTGGGAAGTCCTACAAATTCGCCATCAGTTCGAAGTTTTGAGTTTGGATAGTTTGTGTACAAGCTATCTACAAAAGGTGTTTTTGCTGCATCAATCGCTGAAACGGTTTTGTCTTTAGCAATTCCCCAGCCATCTAAAATCAATAAAATGACTTTATTATTTGAGAGATTATTTTCTGTATTATTCATGTCTTTGTGTAATTGTATCTTTGAGAGAATACCGAAAACGGCTTATTTGTCTTTTTCAAAAACGAAGGTAAAGAAAACTATTCTTTTTTTATTAATGTATCAAGAGAAGTAGGTTAATCAGACTTAATCTAGGTAATTTTTAGTTTACAAACTGCGCTTCTTCAAAATTACCCAAATCACGACAGGCGCACCAATAAGAGCTGTTACGGCATTGATAGGTAATACTTTTGAAGACATAGGAAGTTGTGAAATACTATCACAAATCAGAAGTAAAATACCACCACCTAATGCCACAGCAGGAATAAGAATTTGATGACGAGCTGTTTTTATCAAAATTTTGGTAAGATGAGGAACTGCCAAACCAATAAACCCAATCGGTCCACAAAAAGCTGTAATACTTCCTGCCAAAATACTGGTCGTAAAAATGATTCCTAAACGAGTTTTTTGAAGGCTCAACCCCATACTTTGTGCATAACGTTCGCCCAAAAGAAGTGCATCTAAAGGTTTGTGCATTGCCCAAGCTACCGAAAGACCTAGAAAATTAAGTCCTATCAAAAAAGGTAATTTGTCCCAAGTAACCTGTGAAAGACTTCCAAATGTCCACAATAAATACGATTTTATAGCTTCTGCCTCACTAAAATACTGCAAAATACTGACGATTGCACCTGTCGCACTTCCAAACATTAAGCCTACAATTAATAAAGCCATATTATTCGAAATTCGAATAGAAGCAATAATAACCAAAGATAAAACTAAAGCAGCTCCCAAAGTAGAAGCAATGCTCGTTTGCCAAAGTGAATTTTGAGATAAAATAAGATTAAAAAAACTATTTGCCGAAAGTCCAGAAACAAACAGCATCAAAATAGCAACTCCCAAACTTGCTCCAGAACTAATTCCAAGCACAAAAGGTCCTGCCAAAGGATTCCTAAAAAGGGTCTGCATTTGAAGCCCAGAAACAGAAAGAGCCATTCCGACAATCACAGCCGTTAGGGCTTTTGGTAATCTAAATTCCCAAATAATTGTAATCCAAGAAGACTTAGAAGCCGTTTTTTGAAAAATAATTGTACAAATTTCAGAAAATGGAATATGCACAGAACCTAAAGACAGATTTAATCCAAACAAGAAAATCAAGACTATAAAAAGAACACTAAAGATGAATGGGTAATTTTGTCTGTTCAAGTTTTTGGAGAATAGAGAATAGAAATCAGAAAATCAAATACATTTTTTTTAAGAGAAAGAAATGAGTACTCAGTTACTTATCATTCACAACTATTTTCCAAAGTCTTGATTAATAAAATCTTCATTTTGTGGTGTTGTGACTTTAATAAATTCGTGCTTACTTGTTATGTGGCAATTATTACAAGAACGCAAAAGTAATTGATAGCCTTCTACAAAAGAAATTTTTTCTTTTGATTCAATCGTTTTTTCTAATTTTTCTATATTGGGAAATGCCATTGTTTTGACTAGATTACTAATTTCTGTCCCTTCATCTACTACATTATGGTCAATAATATCTTCCATTGTTTCTTCTAACTCGTGCGTATAAAACTGTGCTAATTTCCAGTTTTCATTCTGTCCTGCAAAATGAAGTTTTTGCATATAGGTTTGCATTCTTGCCATTGCAAGAGCTAATTCGTAATGTTCTTCTTCTGTTTTATTTTCTTCTTTATTGGGACTTGATTTTATTTTTTGTAGAGCTTCTTGTTGTTTTGATGCTAAAATTTCCAAATCATTTTTTAAATCATTTATTCTAAACTGTTGGAAACCAAAAAAAACAATACATAAAGTAGCAAGGATAGCAAAGGAAACTTTCATAGTTGATTAAAATATAGATAGTGAGTAGTTTTGGTTCTCTGATAATTTTTGCATTATGTCGTTGGTGGGACACCAATAACAGCAGGTTATAGCTGTTGTCCCCACCATAGCCGTAAGGTTAAAAATTTATTTGTCTTTCTGTTCCGTAGGAACTTTATATTGGTAGTAAAAATAAGAAAGAAAGAGTGTATTCTGTTCCGTTAGGAACTACATATTGGTAGGATTTCAAGAATTTTAATACAAAATGCGACCAATATACAACTCCTATGGAGTAAATGATTTTTAACTTTTCTGTTTTTATCTACCAATATAAAACTCCTAACGGAGTAGAGGGCAAAATTTCTCAATAGCCTTACGACTATGGTGTCCCCACCGACGACCATCAATATTCAAAATTTGAATAAAATCAATAAGGTGCAAAAATTGTCAAACAACCGTAGTTTTTAATTAAAGCACAAAAGTACGAATTTAGAATGATTCTTAATAATATAATTTGAAAGGTTTAAATATTTGGTTCATAATTGCATAAGTGCTTATAAATTCATTAATTTACATCAAAATTATATCAACAAATAATCCTTTCTTTTATTTGCTGTATCTGCTTATTTTTTACTCTTGATAAAGTTCAATGAATTTTATCTTTAGATAAATAATACTACTGATTTTTATTATCCTATTCATTCTGATGAAAAAAAAATACTTTCTATTACTTTTTACTTTTTTATTTGTTTTATTATTTTCCTTTAATGTATCTGCTCAAACTGATTCCCTTTCAGGGACGTATGTAGATGAAGAAGGAAAATACTATCAACAAGCAGAATTACCTGTATATCTTCATATTTCTACTAGTCCAAATGGAGAAAAAATTCCTCTTTCTGGAAAAAAAGTAGGCGAGAAAGAAGTTTCTGTCGAACCTATCATTTTGGATGGGCATGGTGTTCACATCCTTAAACATAGTGATGGCAAAAACCCTAGAAATAGCTACGAATATATAATCTATGCTGACGGACTTCCACCAAATTCTACTTCAAAATTTACAACTCCGTATGTGTATCGCAAGCAAGGAACTACTTTTTATGGACAGGATTTGAAAATTACATTGGATGTAAAAGACCAAATGTCAGGTGTGGAAGGTTTTTATTTCAATCTTGATGGAATGGGAAATCAGCCTTATACCAATACCATTTCGGTAGATTCAGAAGGCGACCATTTGTTAAAATATTTTTCAATAGATAAAGTAGGAAATGTAGAAACAGAAAATACGAAAGAATTTGTTGTCGATGTTTCTCCACCAATAAGTACCTATAATGTAGTTGGTATCAATTCTGAAAATGTAATTTCGTTGGGTACAAAAATTTATTTTACCTTAGAAGATAATAGTGTAGGTGTAAAAAATACGTTTTATCGTTTTGATGAGCAAAGCTGGAAACCTTACTATAACAAAAGAAATTTGCCTTTACAGGCATTGAGTGATGGAAATCATACATTACATTTTTATTCAACAGATTATCTAAAAAATGAAGAAACTGCACAAAGTTTTGCATTTTATTTAGATAGAACGGCACCAATTATGTCGGCTGATGTTTTGGGGGATAAGTTTATTGTTGGTCAGCAAGTGTATTTTTCAGGTCGTACAAAATTGAAGCTAACAGCCGTTGATAATAAATCAGGTGTAAAAGAAGTTTGGTATTCGATTGATGGTGGAGAATGGGCGCAATATACAGACCCTTTTTACTTGCCATCTAAATCGGGAACGCATACAATTCGTTATTATGCCATCGATAATACAGAAAATATGGGAGTTGAAGGAGCGATTGACCCACGTTTTGATACATATAGACACAATGTAAGTGCTGTTTATGTAGATTTGACAGGACCAAAATTGGGTTATAATTATCAAGGAAAAACCTTCAAAAAAGGTGATGTCTTGTATATCAGTCCAGAAACAAATTTGAGATTGACAGCTACTGATGGCGAATCAGGATTACAAAACGTAACCTATAAATTGAATGGACAAGGTGAAGAAATAGAGTATGACGCTCCTTTCAATGTACAAGAATCAGGTATGCAAAGTCTTGAAATTATTGGTTATGACAATGTAAACAATAGAAATACTATTAATACTTCTTTTGCTGTTGATGCAGAAGCTCCTACTGTTTTTTATCATTTCAGTACGTTGCCAGATGAGAGCAGAGATACAGCTTATCCTTCTTATGTTCAGTTATTTTTGGGAGCGCAAGACGGGCAGACAAATACCGAACAGATTTATTATCGTATAAATGGCAGTGCAAAACGTCTTTATAACGGAAAAATAAGTGGTTTTGCCAAAAATAAAAGCTATACTATTTTGGTAGAAGTAAAAGATAAGTTAGGGAATATAGCCGAAGAAGAAATTATTTTTGAAACGTTGGAGTATTAGAATTTATTTCTAAACTTATTTTGCTAGACAACCAAAATTAAGAATCTAATCTAAATAATTTGTACTTCGTTTTTTAATCAAAATCTGAAATAGTATTTTCTATAACTTCCTTTCAAAAATATTGTTTATTACTCCTTTTTCTTTACCTTTGTGTGTTTAAACCTTTTTGAAAGGTTTTTGCCTCAACGATGATAGAGTCTCGTTGACGGTTATAACAAAAGAAATTCCATTTTAATAGAAAAAATACAACCGATTTTCATATATGTTAGATAATTTAACAGCCCGATTAGACAAAGCCATGAAATCGCTGAAAGGCGAAGGAAAAATCACAGAAGTAAACGTAGCAACGACAATCAAAGAAATTCGTCGTGCTTTAGTTGATGCCGATGTAGATTATAAAGTAGCTAAAACGGTTACAGACGAAATAAAAGAAGAAGCCTATGGACGTGATGTTCTTATTGCCGTAAAACCAGGGGAACTCTTTACCAAGATTGTCTATGACAAACTTACTGAGCTAATGGGTGGAGAGAGAAAAGAAATGAATCTTTCTGGTAATCCTTCTATTATTTTGGTGGCTGGTCTGAATGGTGCTGGTAAAACTACTTTTACTGCAAAACTAGCTAATCATCTCAAAAAACAAGGTCGTCAAGTTCTTTTAGCAGCCTGTGATATTTATCGTCCTGCTGCGATTGACCAGTTGAAAACACTTGCAGAACAAATCGATATTGAAGTATATGCAGAGCCTGATAGCAAAAACCCTATTCAGATTGCAGAAAATGCTATCAAACATGGTAAAAGTATAGGAAAGAAAATCATTATTGTCGATACGGCTGGTCGTTTGGCGATTGATGAATCTTTGATGACAGAGATTTCAGAAATGAAAAAAGTTCTGAATCCTTCTGAAACGCTTTTTGTAGTAGATGCCATGACAGGTCAAGATGCTGTTACAACTGCAAAAATATTCAATGACCGTATCAATTATGATGGTGTTGTTCTTACAAAATTAGATGGTGATTCTCGTGGTGGTGCTGCCCTTTCTATTAGTAGAGTAGTTGATAAGCCTATTAAGTTTATCGGTACAAGTGAAAAAATGGACGGAATAGATGCTTTCTATCCAGACCGTATGGCACAGCGTATTTTGGGAATGGGTGATGTTCTTTCACTTGTTGATCGTATGCAACAGGCTTATGACGAAGATGAAGCAAGAAGAATCAATAAAAAAATACGTAAAAACCAATTTGATTTCAACGATTTTATTTCTCAAATCGAACAAATCAAGAAAATGGGTAATATCAAAGACTTGGTAGGAATGTTACCAGGGATTGGCTCAAAAATGAAAGATTTTGAAATTGATGATGATGCGTTCCGTCCTATCGAAGCAATTATCAATTCAATGACGGCTCACGAAAAAGCAAATCCAGATGTATTAGATGGAAGTCGTCGTCGTCGTTTGGCTGCTGGTAGTGGGCGTACAATTCAAGAAGTAAACAACCTTATCAAACAGTTTGGTGAAATGCGTAAAATGATGCGTAAAATGAACCAGTTCCAAGGAGCAGGTGGAAGTAAAAAATTAGCTAAAATGATGAAAGGCAAGAAATAGTGATTAGCGTTTAGTTATTAATTATGATTATCTGACAATTTTTGTGTGAATGGGCAAAAAATTGTCGATGGGGACACCGACAATGGCGAGGAAGTAGTACAAAACTCTTTTTCTGCTGTTGTTGGTGTCCCCACCGACGACTTCCACAAAAATTGTCAAACAACCCTTAATTATTAGTAAATGAACTTTTAAAAGCGTTTTAGATTAACTCTAAGACGCTTTTTTTATTCTTAAAAATTTCTTTCTTGGAGTTATTCCAAAATAAATACTACAGTTCACTAACAAAACAATCCTTTTTAATAATGACTTTTCTTGTAGCTTACGCTTTAGCGTGAGAAAAATGTACTGAAAATTTTAGTTTTCGTAAACTAAAAAGACAAGGTTTAAAGGGAAAAATAGTTTTTATTTTGGTATTATATCTTTTTTCAAAATAGAGTTTAAAAACTAACTGAGAACTACGGAGTAGTTATTAACTAATTGATTATCAATGACTTACAAACACATCTTAAAAAAAATAAAATTCTGTTTTTCAGTCAAAAAGTATTCGAATAATAACTTTTATAGTTCAAATCCAAATTTTATTCTTTTGGTAAACAATATTTATATGTTGTATAATCAGTTTTTTGAGTTTTCCGTAGTTCCCAGAACTAAATATTTCAAATAAAAATGAGACTATTTATATTGATAATTATGTTATTTCAGTTTTCTTGCGTAAATAGAGTGGAAAATAAGCAACAAGAGGAGAATATAATGGAAATATATAAAAATAATTTACACAAAAAATATTCAAGTCCTAATTCTATTTATACGTATGTGTTTTCTGGAAACTTTCCTTTTGGAAGAACCTTAGAACCCAAACGAATATATGTAGCGAAGATTGATTCTAATGAAAATATGGTATATGAACTTAGACCAAGGGAAAGTCGTTGGTACATAGATAGCATCAGAATAAGCAAATACCCCTACTATCTTAATATCCCAACAGACAGTTTGACTAAATCTTATTTTATTAGTGAATTTTTAATAGATGAAAATACTAATATTACTGATTTGGAAAATATCTATTTGAAATACAAAGATAAAGAATCAAAATTGTGTTGTGATACAAAGAAGAAAGATTGGAAGTATTATGGTTATCAAAATATACATGTAGATTCTTGTCAATTCATTATTCCTTAATCCCATGTTGGTATTTTAGCATTGCGACACCAACAAAATACAGTTTAACTTCACTCTTAAACAACTTCACACTTTAATCCTAAATCATGAAATTTATTTATATAGCTTTTTCACTTGTCTTACTTTTTTCTTGTGGTTCAGCTAAAAAAACAACTCAAAATTCAGATGCATCAACAACTAAACATCAAAATTTAAGAATAGTAAAAGGTTATATGTATCAAGTTGAACAAAATCAAATAACAAGTGATACTGTTTTGTCTGCTCTAAAATGGTATGATGAGAGTAATAAATTAGCCAAAGAAGAACGCTATTGGATAGGAGAAGAAGGTAAAAATATAGAACGTATTATTTATACAAAAAATCAAGATGTCAAAAAGAAAGAATATATACTCAATGATAGTTCTTTTTTTCAAAGTAGTGAGTTTGAGAGAGACGAGTATAATCAGTTACTCCGACAAATATTGACTAATAACGAAGAAGTAAAAACAATCAATCAAGAAAATATATATGATAAAAATGGAAATCTAATAGAAACGATTGGTAGATTTGAAGGTGTTCCAAAAGAATTTGCTAAAAAATACGCTTCTTATACTAAGAACAAATACGACAAAAAAGGCAATTTGATTGAGCTTACTCAAGCTATGGGTAAGGAAAAAATAAGATTAATAACATATAAATATGATAAAAATAATAATTTAATAGAAGAATTGAGCTTAGATTTTAAAACAGATGAAAAATTTAAGCTCATTTATAGTTACAATGATGAAAATCAAGTAATAAAAAAGGAAGTTTATCAAAATGAGGAATGGGACTTTACCACCGAAACAGAATGGCAAAATGGAATTATCAAAACTCAAAAAACTTATTATGCTCCTTTTACAAAAGAAGAATATCATGAGGTTACTTTTTTTGAAGTAAAATAACAATTCCAACTTTGCATTTGATTTACAAAATCCGTATTTTTTGATAATTATTCTTTTCTAACAAAAAACTTTTTCTTTTCCTATGAAATCACACGAAATAGATTATAAAATTATCGGAAACGATATTCAGATTGTAGAAGTCGAATTAGACCCAAATGAAACGGTTATTGCAGAAGCTGGTGCAATGCTTTACATGGAAGAAAATATTAACTTCGAAACTAAAATGGGGGATGGTTCTGAACCCGAACAAGGCATTTTTGGAAAACTTATGTCAGCAGGCGCAAGAATGATAACGGGCGAATCTCTTTTTATGACACACTTTACACAGCGAGGAAGTGGAAAAGGAAAAGTTGCTTTTGCTGCACCTTACCCTGGAACGGTTACACCTGTTCAACTTGCTTCTTGTAATAATCGTACTTTGATTGTTCAGAAAGACAGTTTTTTATGTGCTGCTTTGGGTGCAAAAATTTCCGTTCATTTAAACAAACGTTTTGGCTCTGGCTTTTTTGGAGGTGAAGGGTTTATTATGCAAAAATTACAAGGCGATGGAATGGTATTTTTTCACGCTGGAGGAACTGTTATTGAAAAAGAACTCAAAGGAGAAACATTGAAAGTAGATACAGGTTGTATTGTTGCTTTCGAAGAAGGAATAACAATGGACATCAAAAAAGCAGGGGATTTAAAATCTATGTTTTTTGGTGGAGAAGGACTATTTTTAGCTACGCTTAGTGGAACTGGAAAAGTTTGGTTGCAATCAATGCCACTTTCAAAACTCGTTCAAGCACTTTCTCCAATGAGTAAAGCAGCTTCAAAGGCTACTTCTTTAGGTGGAATTTTGGGAGGAGATTAATAATTACCGTACCGAACGGTTCGCTCAAAGCGAACCGTTCGGTAAGTTTTAAGATAAAAATATGATTAAAAAATATCTTCAAACATTTGAAGTTCTTTCAGAAACAGAAATTGATGATTTTGTAAAAAATACCACTCCAAAAAAACTCACTAAATCTGATTTTTTTATTCGTGAAGGCGAAATTTGCAAAGAAATAGCTTTTATTAAATCTGGTACTTTTCGTTCTTTTTATACTTCGAATAAAGGTGAAGAGTTTACGTATTGTATTATGTTTCCGAATAATTTTTTGGCTGCTTATTCTTCATTTATTAGAGGAGAACCAACTTCTGAAAATATACAAGCTATTACAGAAACTGAATTATTAGTTATTTCAAAAAATAAAGTAGATAATTTACTACAAGAGAATATAAACTGGCTCAAAGTTTTCAAAATTATAGCCGAACAACAATACATTGAATTAGAAAAAAGAGTTTTCCAACTCCAAAAAGACAATGCTGTTCAACGTTATAAAGATTTAATAGAAAATCAGCCTCAATATATTCAACAAATTCCATTAAACTATTTAGCTTCCTATTTGGGAATTACTCAAAGACATTTAAGTCGGATTCGTAAAGAAATTACTTTTTAGACATTTGTCCTATATCCTCATAAAGCTCTTTTCTACCTTTGTTTATCACAAAGCTCTAAATCAATTAGACTAAATTTAGAATAAATAGTAAGCAAATGAGTAAGAAAATTTTGATTATAAACGGACATCCAAACAAAGATTCATTTAATTTTGGAATTGCAGAAGCCTATAAAATGGGCGCAGAAAGTTCGAATGCAGAAATTAAAGAAATCGTTATTTCAGAACTAAATTTTAACCCAAATCTACAATATGGCTATCAAAAAAGAACAGAATTAGAACCTGATTTGATAGAATCTTGGGAAAAAATAAAATGGGCAGAGCATTTGGTTTGGATTCATCCTGTTTGGTGGGGAGGTTTGCCAGCTATTATGAAAGGGTTTATTGATAGATTATTTTTGCCTAATTTTGCTTTTGCATATAGAGAAAATTCTATCTTTTGGGACAAACTTTTGAAAGGAAAAACAGCACATATTATCACAACATTAGACCAACCAAGTTGGTATTACAAATTCATAAACGGTCAGCCAAGCACAAAACAACTCAAAAAAAATACATTAGAATTTTGTGGTGTCAAGCCTGTAAAAGTAACTTACATAGGAATTGTAAAAACATCTAAACAAGAACAGAGAGAAAAATGGCTAGAAAAAATTAAGAAATTAGGAATGAATCAAAAATAAAAAAACAAACTGGTTCAAGCGTCGACGCTTGAACCAGTTTGTTATACAAAAATTATTTTTTCTCTAAAACCAAGACCATTTTATTAAAATCGGCTGCTGCATTTATGACTTTTCTATATTCTTCAAAATCCTCTAAAGGAAGATAAATTTCATAATAATATTCAAAAACATCAACAGTTACGGTATTTCCATCTTGTTTGTAATCTGAAACAAAACCACAATTCTTTTTTTCGTCTTTATCAAAAATAACATTCAGTTTCAAATCATCTAAATTTTTGATTTGATAGCCTTCTGGAACTTCAAAAATTAATGTTCTTTTATAAATGCGATTGTGTCCGTTTTCTACAGCTAGTTTTCGTTCTTTTTCTTGATACAATTCAGATTGAGGTCCTATACATTTTCCGATTGTAAACAGATATTTATTTCCTGCTTTTTCTATCCAAGATTTAGAGGAAAAATTAGCTTTGATAGCAAACTCATTTTCTAAAAGGTCTGTATTCATTGCTTCGTTTTCTAATTTGATATTTTCAAATTCAGCATCTGCAGAAAGTCCTTTCAAAACATTTTCTATCATTTCAGTACGTTTTTCTTCTGATAAGTAGGGAATAATTGGTTGAAGTCCCACAGCCGAAAGTCCACCAAAACCATATTTAAGTTCAGATTCTACGGCATCCATATCTTCATTAAAATTCATTTTTAGATGAATATTACTAAAATTTTGCTCGCCTTCTAGTGGTTCTATTTCTCTGACAGTTCCCATTCCAAAAACTTGATCTCCTACTTTCATTCTACGAATAAAAAGTCCGTCAGTAGCCGTCCACGTATCAGGTACAATTCCATAACGATACAAAGGAACAGCAGGTACAAGGTATTTTTTTGTGCTTGGAAAGTAAATCAAAAACTCACGCATATTTCCCCAATAATCAAATTCGCCATCAAATTTCACCTCACTTCTATCCGAAGTCAAGACTAATTCGTAATTTATTTCTGCCAATTCGAATATAGTAGTAAAAAGACGAACCAATCCACGCTCGTTAGCAATTTTTGTTTTCTCAATTTCTTCTATACTTGAAAAATCGGGAGCAGGAGATTCTGTACCTTGTATTTTTACTTTCAGATAATTTTCAATTTTACGGATGCGTGTTTCTTCTGAATCTTTGTCTTTTATATCTATTTCTTTATAGATTTTTTTGAGTGCTTTTTCCTCTTTTTTATCTCTAGTCTGACAATAAATACCATAAATTTGTTTTGCAGCATCTGTAAAGGTATAAAAACGTTGGCGAGAATTAGTAGCCAAATTATAAGCTAATTTATAATCAATTCTCATTTTATTTGGGTCTGAATATGCAAAAGGTTCTCCATTCAGAGGAGCAATACTGTCTAGTTCTATACGTTGAATTCGCTTTTCACTTTCTTCATCTTCGATAAGTTCTGCATCAGCCAAACCATTATAGCTTTTTACTTCAAAATCTAAAAAAGATGGACTAATAAGCTCAAACAAAACATTTTTAGTAGGTGTACTGCTCTGCATGTATTCTCTTCCCTCTTGATTTCCACCAAAAACAGGTTCTTTAGTTGTATAAAAATATTCAATTTCGCTACCTTTTTCTATTCCTTCGATAGCAAACATTTTATACCCACGTCCAGACTCTTCGTCTTTTATTTCCTTGAGATTATCTTGGTCAGAAATAACTACTTTTCCATCTGGAGAAATAGAACGAACTTTTAATTTTTCTAGTGTTCCTTCTCCCAAAGGAATAAAAATTGCATTATAACGCTCAACAGCATCTGTGCTTCCGAGCCAACGAATAATATGATGTGTTTTGTAAAGAACTACATTTTGTTCTTCTTCTAAATAAAAATATTCTATCATATTTTTATCTAAAAAAACAACTGAGCCGACCTCTTCTAAATGTGAAGGAATTTCATTCCTTTTTCGGTTTTCTTCCCAATCGTAATCTGCGTATTGGTGTTTATCTTTTTTTGCTAAAACAGAAAAAGAAAGACAAGTTAGAAAAAACAAGGCGACAAAAAATAAATTTGATTTAATTAAATTCATGGAATAAATAAGAAATGATTGGTATAATGAATAATTCAGAATAGAATTTTTATAAAATAAGAAAAGCATTTTCCGATGTAGATAGAAAAATGCTTTTCAATTTTCTTTAAACCTATAAGGTTTTCAAAACTTTATAGGTTGGGATGTCTGACAATTAAATATCAAAATATCTAAAGAACATATCCAAACGTTCTTTTTGAATATCTGCATCTGGGTTTTCTTGAAATTTGGCAATGACACGATACTCAAAACGCTCTAAAGTTGCCAAAATAGGCGTAAGTTCTGTTTTATCTAGTTTTAGAGTAAGTTTTATAAGATTAGTGTCATACGGGTCTGTATCTACATAACTACTCAAAATTTTGGTATTATTTTCTTCTATCAAACGACTGATATGCGACAAAGAATAATCTCTATAATTCATCGACAAAACAATAATTGCACCTGCACTTTGATTGGCAAATGTACGAGCAAAGGCTGCCAATGTATCCCTTACCGTAATTACACCTACAAAAAGATTCGTAGTATCTACAACAGCAATAATACGTAAATTATGGTCAGTTGCTAATCGCATGACATCATAAAAGTGTTGGTCTTCGCCTACAAAAACCTCTTCATAAAGTGGCTCAATCGTATCAATAGTCGCATCTGGATTATTGACTTCATAGAGCATATCTTCTGTAATAATGCCTCTATAAACATTATTTTCGACAATAGGAAGCTGCGTAATTCTGAAAGCATCCATCCAATTAAGAGCCTTTTTTACACTATCATTACTCTTTAGTGGAGGAATCATTTCGTTTATAAGGTCAGCAGCGACCATAATAGAAGTAGTAGTATTATATGTATCGGTCATAGTGGTTGTTTTTGGATAAGGCAATAGATAGCAAAAAGGTTTTTTATTTATTTTATTCTAATTTATTTGAAATAATGAAAGATTACAAAAAATAAAATACTTTGCTACTATAATAGAATAACAATTTGTATGCTAATTTATTTAGAAACGCTATTATTTTTAGTTAAATAGGCAATTCAAATTACTTTTATTAAAAAAACTGTTCAAATTTTATGTTTTACATCCGTATCAAATCCACTCACTATTTTTTATTTTGTTAGTCGTTTCAAAAAAAACAATATTAAACCAAATGAGCAGTTTTTTCTAATGGATTTTTTCTCAAAAACTCATCAAAATACGCATTAAAAATGGCTGAATGTTCCATCATAGGAGCATGTCCACATTTATCAATAAAACGAAGTTCACTATTTCTCAACAGTCTATGAAACTCATGAGCTACAAGAGGTGGTGTAATCGTATCATTCAATCCCCAAACCAAAAGCGTAGGAATATTTATCTGTGGAATTTCTTTAGCCATATTATTGCGCTGTGCCGAACGAGCAATCGTAATCATACGCAAGCACTTTGCATTGTTGTTTGTTACTTCGAATACGTCATCTACTAGTTCTTTTGTTGCAATATTTGGGTCATGAAATGTATATTGTACTTTTTCTTTTATGTATTCATAATTTCCACGCTTCGGAAAAGAACCTCCCATGCCGTTTTCAAAAAGCCCAGAACTACCTGTCAAGACCATTCTCTTAGAAATATCTTTATTGCGAAGCATAAAAATAAGAGCCAAATGTCCACCCAAAGAATTGCCTACTAAAGTAATATCCTTTAAGTCTTCCATCTGTACAAATCCTTCTACAAAATCTATCAGACCTTCTAAATGCGCCTTTCGAAGGGAAATCGTATAAATCGGCATCATCGGAATCAAAACTCTATAATTTTTGGAAAAATGAGCTACTACGCCTTCCCAATTACTCATTTCGCCAAAAAGCCCGTGTAAAAGCAAAAGAACTTCACCTTCGCCTTCATCTATATATTGATATCCTCCTTTTTCTTTTATTGTCATGCTCGTAAAATTGAATGGTATAATGAGTTTAGATATAGTTTAAACGACAAATTTACAAAAATTATACATCCTAAAAGTCGCTATCTACAAACATAACATAATTATAGTCATTAGTCAAAGTGTTTTTTGGCTTGTGGCTCAAAAAAATATCTACTTGGCTTGGTGTAATTCATTTTTTAATATCATCTAAATAAAATAATGATGTAATAAAAGAATTATTCTCTCGTTTCTATAAAAAAAGCGAAATAGATGTTAAAATATAATCATTTATTCTTATCTTATTACTTCAAAAAATACTACTTTCCTTATGATTTCACGTATGAATACCATTCCAGTTTCTTTGAGCAAATTATTACTCATTTTTGTGTTTTTTTGTTTGCCTACTTCTTTTATTTTTGGTCAAGATATTTTATTACAATTAAAAGTTTTGGATAATAAAGGTCGTCCATTTGCCAACAAAAAAGTTGATTTTGTGGAGATGCAAACCAAAAAAACAGTTACCGAATCAACCAATAGTCAAGGTATCTTGAAAGTAAAACTGGAAGGAGGAAAATATTGGCAGTACAATATTGATAAAATAAAAAATTATTATAAATGGCAGTTGCGTGCGCCACAACGAGGAACAAGCTCACAAAAGATAACCACTACTTATGATTATCAAAATTATGAGCGAGAAAGTCGTCCAGCCATTGACCGTTCTTTGTTGGAGATAGAAAAAATAGATTTTCCTGTTAATTCAAGTTTAAAACCTACCGAAGATGAAGCTCTTATTCGTTTAAATATAAAAAAATTAAACAGAGCTCCTTTATCAAATTATACAATTAGTATTACATCTTACAAGCATCTCAAAACATGGACAACCAAAACTGACCGTACAGGAACAGCTTATTTTCTTGTTCCGAAGAATACTGATTATGAAATTGATATTGATGGAATTGAGAGTTATAAGTATGTTGATATTCCAAATAGAAAATTTTATATGGCAGGGACAAACTTTACTTATGAACCTACCCAAATTACCGAAACAAATAGAGGAGATACAATAACACAAGTTCTTCCAGAAGGACAAAACGGAACAAGTTCAAGAGTATTAGGCAAAGTAACAGCCACAAAATCAGATGGTAGTTTTTGGAAAAAAGAGCCTGTTTTTTTGAAAGTAATTGGAGAAAAAAAAGTATATGAAGCCTATACAAATGACGAAGGGGAAGCCGTTTTTTTACTTCCAAAAGGTAAAAAATATATGATTGATTTTCGTTATCAGCTTGATGTTGATGTTTTAGATTTTTCTCGTTCTAGAGGAATTGGTTATGGATATAAGAAAGTTACTTATTCACCTTTAGAGCGTTATCAATATCCAGAGCGTTTTATTCCTAGTCCAGCAGAACTTATTTTGGAAGGATTCAAACAATACCTAACAAAAGAAATAAAAGCACCCCCAACAGGACAAGATTTTGCTATCCGAGCTAATTTTCTCAATTCTATTACTCCTTCATCCAAACAAGCTCTATTAGAAGTAACTTTTTCAGCAAAACTTAATTCTTCTGTTACTGCGCCTGTAAATATTGTTGCGATTGTGGATATTAGTGGTTCGATGGCAGGCGAAAAACGCATTGATTATCTGCGTAAAGGATTAGCTAAATTTGTCGAACAATTACCAGAAGAGAATACATTTTCATTGGTTGTTTTTAATGATGAAGCTGAAACGATTATTCCAGCAGGACAAATAAAAGATAATAAAAAGGAGATTTTGTTTGCTATTTCTCGTTTGGAAGCCGACGGAGGTACAAATATTTATAATGGATTAGAGAAAGGATATATTGAAGTAAAAAAACAATTTAAGAAAAATTCGACCAATCGTTTGATTCTTCTTACTGATGGCTATGGAGTTACACCAGTAGATAAAATGGTTGAAACAGTGCAAGGCTATAAAGATGATGGTGTAGAATGTTCAGCCGTTGGTGTAGGAGAAGGGTATAATAGAGGTTTGTTGCATCATTTGGCTACTGTAGGAGGTGGGCTTATGGAAACAACGATTGATGCAGATGGACTTCCTGTTGTTTTTGAAAAAGAATTAAATAGTTTGACTGCTCCAATAGCCAAAAAAGTAAAAGTAGAAGTTCTTTATAATAAAAATCTATTTTTTACACAATTAATGGGTTTTGAGGTAGAAGAAAAGCGAGAAGGAAAAGTAGTATTAAAACTCAATAATGTATATGATGGTTTGAGGGATTTGGCGTTGGTAAAATTTGTCGTCAAAAACCCAACAGAATCAATAACAAAAGAACCTGTAATCATCAAGACAAGCTACAAAAATCTAATAGATGGCAAAACCTATACAGAAGAAACAAAAGCCTATTTAGAATGGAATCCTGAAAATCAAGAGCTAGAAATGAAAATGGCAGCAGAAGACCAACGATTATATGCTATTGCTGTTCTGAATCAAAGCATGAAAGTAATGGCTGAAGAGTTTGTCAAAGAAAATGCTAAAGGTGCAAAAGCTCAACTAGATGAAACCATTGCAGAAATAAAACGACTTTATCCAAATTTAGAAGATGAAATTATACAAGAGTTGGTCAAACAAGCTGCTCAATACAGTGAAATATTAAGTAGAATAAAATAGTAGAGAATTGATAACTATTTCATCAATAAAAAAACACCTCTTATGGCTTAATTTCCATAAAAGGTGTTTTTGCTTTATTCAAAAAATGGTCTTAACGAATTCCTAAATTTTGGTGCATTTCTAAGATAAAATAACGTACAACAGCACGAATAGAATCTTTTTGAGAATTAGAAGACACATCATGTTTTTTCAAAAAATCATCTGAAAAAGATTTATCTCTATTAATTGCCATATATCCTGTACAAACAGCATCCTCTAACTTACTCTTTTTGGGTTTACAGATAACTCTAAAAAAGTCTGTTTTGCTCTGTTTCCAACCATACGTTTGATATTTTGCTCCAAAAATAGTAACATTATATCCTTCTACATCGCCAGATTCTCCACCTTTTTTTATTTGTTCTACCTCAATATTAGTACTATATGCGTTATTGGATTTATTATTTTTAATGGATTTTATTTCCATCAAAAAACGGTCAGAATCTCCAAAGCGTTTGATTTCATAAAAATATTGTGTGCGAGTTTTTGCTACATCAACAATTCCTGTAAACCAGCTATCACTATTCCCTTTCAATCCAACTGCCCATTCTCTGCCTTCAGGAGCAAGCCAAGAATATCTAGGAATAGTTTTATTAAGTTCTTCAATTTGTTTGATGGTAGGTGAAGAACCATAAATATCTTCTAAAACTTTTATTTTAGCACGTTTTAGAAGAGCATTCTTACGAGTATTTTGTTTTGTAGGTTTTCTTGCCCAACGACTTTTTGGAGCTTCTGGCTCTGGGTCTAAGTCATTTCGTTTAGATAAATTTTCTATAAATTTTCTGCCTTCTTCTAAATTATAAAAAGTAATATTTTCCAAACGTCCTTTTTCATATTCATAAACCAAGTCTTCTTGTACAAGTCCTTTTGCATCTAGTTGTTTCTGAATAAGACTATCCAAATAAGGTTTTGCAAGAGGCGCAAAAAACTTATCTTTTTCCAAAGCATTTTTAAAGCTATATAATTCAGAAGGTGTATTTGCTTTTGCAAAAATATCATCTACCTGTTCTAAAAGTGTCTGTTTGTATTTTTCTACATTTTGAGGTGTCAAAAATTCCATATTTTCCTCTGTCGTTATGGCATCTTTTACGGCTACCAAAGGACGAATATCTCCATCATAATGTTGATAATATTTAGGTAATTCTAAAGGAATATCAATAAACATTGGACGCTCGGCAGTCAGTTTTCCTAATCCTGTAAGGGTTTCTAATTGATTGGCAATTTCTTTATATTCATCAATGGCATTGTCCATATATGGAAACTGTTCTGCACTAAAGTTTTGATTTTTGAGTGCATATAATTTGCGAAAAGCAATAACATGGTCTTTGCCTTCTTGTGTCAAGGCTACTAAATAAGTTGCTTTTAATTGTTGTTCTTTGTTGACAAACTTAGCCACGACAAAATTACGAAGAAGTTTTTGTGTGTCTTCCTTTACATCTTGTGGCTTTTCTGCATTATGAACGATATAATTTGCATACTCTAATTTAGCTAGTTCGCTTCCCTCATCAGCAAAACGTTTCATGACTTGATGTGCTTTATCTTTTTGATAAGCAAAAGGCATATCATTAATAAAATCACTGCGACGGTTTCTAAAAAATTGCCATTTTGATTTGAGATAATTGACATCTTGACTATATCTTGCACTGTCCATAGTAGCTGCTTTATCCAAAAAACGAATTCCTGTATTGTAGTCAATCTCAAACTCTAAAAAATAACGTCCCAACAAAAACTGGCTTTCTGCACTAGGTTCTGTTTTGGTAGCTTCTTTATATTTATCAAAAATATCCATCAAATAAAGGTCTGTGTTGTCTTGATAATAGAGATGTACATCCATACTATCAGCTACTACTTTTAACCATTTTTTGGCTGCATCAATATTTCTAGGAACATCTTCACTTCCTGTCATATAAATTTTGAATAGCTCTTTGGCTGCTGGTACTTTCTGTGTAGAACTTGCTGCCATAGCTTGAGAATACCATTTTATGGCATTTTCATAATCTCGTAGCTCGTTACTTGTAAACATATCACCTTTAAAAGCATTAGCAATTTTGAGCATAGCTGTAGAGCTACCTGATTTTGCTTGTTTTTTATACACTTTATAAGAGTCTTTAGAAATAGTCTGAGGAGCAGAGCCACAACTAACCATTACAAAAGATAAAAAATAAGCACAGAAAAAGAGAAGAAAAGGATATTTGATTTTTTTGAGATTTCTCATGAGAATTAAAATAATATTTAATAAGGATAGGAAAAGGGTAAGGCTAAAAAAGTAAAGTGAGGTCAAAAAATAGAAAAACGCTACCTATTATTATATTTTGAATTTTGAAATTGATTTAAGAACGCTAATTTAAGGCTTTTAGGATAAATTAATAGCTATTTTATTAATTTTATTATAAATTGATTCAATCAATAGTTATTATTATGAAGTTTGGCGTTGCATTTGTTTTAATTAAAAATGAAAAGTAGCAACTTTAGTATGATAAAACAAATAGAGTTTCTGTTTATATAACTTTTCAAAGTTAATTTTGTTATTTAATTGGTTTTAAAAGCTGTATTAATTAGATTTTAACTTTATGGTTAGTAATTCTACTCCTTTAAAATTTAAGGTCTAATGTTCAAAATTACATCAAAAAAAAGTATTGTAAAATATTAACTTTGTGAAAGTCTTATTTATTTAACTATTTTATTCTAAAAATTAAATCGCATGAAAAAAGTTAGTGTATTGGTAGCTCTTATGTTTTGTTTTTTTACTGTGAGTGGATTCGTTGTTTTCTCTAAAAATGATGTAAAAGAAACTCCTAAGACAATAGAAACGGCAAAAAAACAAAAAATAGAATGGCTTACTTTCGAAGAAGCTATGGAAAAATCAGCCAAAGATAAGAAACCTATCTTTGTAGATGTTTATACAGATTGGTGTGGTTGGTGCAAAAAAATGGATAAGAATACATTTCAAACTGATGAAGTAATTGAATATGTAGCTCAAAATTATCACGCTGTAAAACTAGATGCCGAAAGTGAAGATGCTACTTCATTTGATGGACAGAAACTAACTTACAGACAACTTTCTGGAGGTGTTTTTAAAGTTACAGGTTATCCTTCTATTGTTTTGATAAATAGTAAAAAAGAAGTTGCCGTTGCTCCTGGTTATCGTGATAAAGATGGTTTTGTACAAATGTTAGAACAATTCAAGGCTGCTAATCAATAAAAACCGTCTAATTTTTGTGAAAAAAATGCACATTTTCATACCAACAGTTTTCTAATTAAATTTAATTCACAAACTAACAATTTATGGGTATAATTTAGGAAACTGTTTTTTTTTGATTAATTTGGTGTACCCATTTATTAAACTGTTTTATATACTTGATTTTTATTTATACAGATGTATGAAAAAAATAATATTCTTTTATTTATTTAGTTTTCTTACTGTTTTAATTTCTGTTTTATATTCTACTTCTCTCCTTGCTCAAGACAATACAAAGAAAGAATTAGTTATAAAAGGGGTTTATCATGGTACAAATCTGTATGTTCAAAACCCTCAAACTAGCAATACAGAATACTGTATCAAAGAAATTTTTGTAAATAATAAGGTCGTAAAATTTCCTGCTACGACAGCATTTGATATTAATATGTCCTTTTTGAAAATCAATGACGAAGTAGTTGTCAGAATTATTCATGCAACAGATTGTACTCCAAAGGTACTAAACCCACAAGCTATCAAAGACCGACTTCCTTTTCGTTTTTCATCCATAAATGTAGATATGAATACGATGATTTGGGTAACACGAGGAGAAAAAAAGTTTGGTCAATTTTTTATTCAAATCAAAAATAATCGCACTTGGATAGTAGAAAAGGTAATTAGCTGCAAAGGAAGTGCACAACAAAATGTTTATACTTTACCTCTTACACATCGTGGGGGAGAAAATATTTATAGGCTAAAATACTTAGATGTAACAGGAAAATATTATTATTCACCTGAAATAAAATTTGTATCTGAAGGAGAACAACAAATTACTTTTTATCCTAAAAGTGTTATTAATAGAATTACTTTTTCTCGTTCTACAGAGTATCAAATCTTAGATAATAATGGAAAGCTAGTTTTAGAAGGAAATGGACTTACAGTAGATTGTTCGAATCTCAATTTGGGAGCTTATTATTTGCTTTTTGAAGGACAAGAAGAACGATTTTTTAAGAAGTAAATTACAAATAAAAAAGGAATTTCTGTATTACTATGAATACAAAAAATCCTTTTTCGTTTATCTATTTTTCTGAGCTAAAATTAAAAATCAGCCATTTTATACTTTTCATTATTTCTCAAAATCCCACCTTTTTTTCTGTTCCAAATACGAACAAAATAATAAACTGCTGTACTAATAAAAGAACCAAAAAAGAGAGCTAAAACCCAAATAATTTTTTCCGTTTCATCAACACTTTCATCTTTGACTATATCAATGATATAATAAATCGTAATTCCTAAGTCAGCCAAAGAAGCTAATAGAATCAGAACAAAAAAGACAAAGAAACCTCCAAAAAATAGTCCTATAACATCATCTGGTGGATTTTGCTGATTGGAAGTTGTTGAGGCAAAGGTCATAAAAGCACCTATAAATGTTACGATAGCTAAAATGGTTACTATCAGTGGAGAAAATGTAAAAATACCTAACCAAATTTTTTTGCTTTTGCTCATTAATTTTTTTTTGTTAAAATAAAAGTAATACGACAAACAAAATTGTTTGTATGCTTTTATACGTAGAATTTTAATGAAAAGTTAGAATTTATGTAGATATGATTAAGAGTTTGATTCAACTGTATTGTGTAATTTTTCTACAATTTCTTCCCAGTCCAAACTCTGCCAATTATTCTCAATGTCTTCTTTTTTCATAATTTCATTCATGATTTGTTCTTGTTTTTTTCCTGTATTAAGAGCATACGAATACGGAAGATGACTAAATGTTACCATTGTGTATTGAGGAATCCAACGACTAGGAAATTTTTCATACAATTTAGCTTCAATTTTCTTACGAAGCAAAAATTCTGGGTCAGCCACTCTATCACGCATTTCGATAAAATTCTGAATGGCTAAATCTGCAATGGCATTTGCATTCGGAATGCGTTCATTTTGAAATTCTTCAAACATTTTTTTCCAATCAATTTCTCCATTAGAAGAATGTTTTTCCATAAACTCATTGAAATAAAAACAATCCTCAAAACCCGAATTCATTCCCTGTCCATAAAAAGGAACAATAGCGTGAGAAGCATCTCCAATCAAACAAACATTGCCCTCATACGCCCAAGGAGAACAACGGATGGTTACCAAAGAAGAAGTAGGATTTTGCTTAAAGTCCTCCAATAAAGTAGGCATAAGAGGAATTGTATCAGCAAAATGAGTTTCAAAAAACTCCATTATTTCTTTATCTGTATTTAATTTATCAAAGGCTTCTTTGTTATTATCACTTTCAAAACGCAAAAAAAGTGTACACGTAAAACTTCCATCTATATTTGGCAGGGCAATCAACATAAAACTATGACGAGGCCAAATGTGTAGGGCATCAGGAGATAATTTATGAGTTCCGTCTTCGTTGGCAGGAATATGAAGTTCTTTATAACCATGAGGAAGGTAATGTTGTGTATAATTGAAAAGAGGCATTCTTTGCATGTGTCCACGAACAGCCGAAAAAGCACCATCTGCACCAATGATAATATCTGATTTTATGGTTTGTCTTTTATAATTTTCGGTATTATTTTTATCTTCTTCTTCATTTTCAAAAGTAGCTTTTGCTTCTTTTATATCTACATCCTCACAACGTTGATTGAAATTGAATTTTACATTATGTTGTTTTTCAGCTACATCCATCAAAGCCTCATTCAAAACTGCTCTTGAAACCGAATAAATAGCTTGGTTTTCTTTTCCATAGGGCTGAAAAGTAAGATTTCCTTCCGTGTCGTGCATCATTCGTCCACGCATCGGAAGTGCAATATCTTTGATTGTCTGTTCGATTCCTGCTTCTTTCAAAGCCCTCCAACCTCTTTCACTCAAAGCCAAATTGATAGAACGACCACCAACAGCACCAATTTTGCGATAATCTGGACGACGCTCAAAAACTTCTACTTGGTGTCCTTTTTTTGCCATAAAAATAGAAAGCAAAGAACCCACTAAACCAGCACCCACTAAAGTAACTTTTGAAGACATGTATTTATGTGTTTTTTTAGTTTTAGAAAATAATTTACAATTTAAGGAAAGATTTTTTGAAAAATTAGTCTGTAACGTAGTTTCTACTATAATTTTAAGTAGGGTTTTCTTAATAAAAAGAAAAATGCCGTTGTTGTGATAGCGACACCAACAACTACAAGTTGAAAGTAGAGGTCTAAAATACAAAAAGAGACCAAATATTTTTTATAAGAAAACCCTGTATTATGTCAAGTTCCATATAAAAAAGATACGCAATTTAGTTTATCAAACTCAATTTTATGTTTCTATTTTAAACAAAAAAGATTAAATTCAGACTTTCATTACTAAATTAATCGAAAAGCATAAGAATCATTTGCTTTTTCCCAAAAAAATAAGAATATTGTTTGTATTATCGTAAATACGACGTAAAATAACCCACAACAAAAAATAAATCATCGCAATATGGAAGCAATTTGGAAAGAACATTATCCTGAAGGAGTCGTAAAAGACATTAACCCAGACCGATATGGTTCATTAATAGAATTAATTGAAGAAAGTATAGAAAAGTATGGAGATAAAACAGCCTATATTCACATGGGTGTAGAAATGACTTTTAAGCAAATTGGTAATTATTCAGCTAATTTTGCAGCATTCTTACAAAATGAAACGAACCTAAAAAAAGGAGATAGAATTGCGATACAGATGCCTAACGTAATGCAGTATCCGATTGCACTTTTTGGTGCTATTCGTGCTGGTTTGGTGGTTGTCAATACAAACCCACTTTATACAGTTCGTGAAATGGAACACCAGTTTACTGATGCTGATGTAAAAGCAGTAGTTGTTTTGGCAAATTTTGCTGACAGCATTGAAAAAGTATTACCTCATACAAATATAGAAACTGTTATTGTAACAGAAGTAGGTGATATGATGGGAATGTTTAAACGTTCGCTTACTAATTTTGTAGTGAAGCGTGTCAAAAAAATGGTTCCATCTTATAGTTTACCAAAAGCAATTCCTTTCCGTTATGTACTTGCCAAAGGTAGAAAGTATCCATTTACACCAGTCAAAGTAAAAAACTCGGATAATGCATTTATTCAATATACAGGAGGCACAACAGGTGTAGCAAAGGGAGCAGAACTTACACACAGAAATGTAATTGCGAATGCTGAACAGATAAAAGAATGGATGAAGCCACTTGCTAGAGAAGGGCAAGAGGTAGTTTTGACTCCTCTTCCGATGTATCATATTTTCTCTCTTACAGTAAATACATTTATTTTCTTTGCTTATGGTTGTAGCAATGTTTTGATTACAAACCCTAGAGATTTGCCTGCTTTAATTAAAGAAATGGCAACTCACAAAATTACAATCATGACAGGCGTAAATACGCTTTTCAATGGACTTGCTAATCATCCAGATATCAATACAGTTGATTTTACAAGACTCAAAGTGGCTGTTGCTGGTGCAACTGCTGTACAAAGTTCTGTTGCTCAAAAATGGAAAGAAGTTACAGGGAACTCCTTAGTAGAGGGGTTTGGACTTACAGAATGTTCGCCTGTGGTAAGTTGTAATCCTGTTATTGGAGGAGTACAAATTGGAACAATCGGAATGCCTCTTCCAAGTACAGAAATAAAACTTATTGATGATGACGGAAATGATGTAGAAGGATTTAATAATCCTGGGGAACTTTGTGTAAAAGGACCTCAAGTAATGAAAGGGTATTGGAATAAGCCTGAGGAAACCTTAAACTGTTTGAGTGCAGATGGTTGGCTCAAAACAGGTGATGTAGCTATTTTACAAGAAGATGGCTTCCTCAAAATTGTGGATAGAAAGAAAGATATGATTTTGGTTTCTGGTTTTAATGTTTATCCAAATGAAGTTGAAGATACGATTGCAATGTATCCGAAAGTAATGGAAGTAGCAGCTATTGGTGTGGACGATGCAAAATCGGGCGAATCTGTAAAAGTATTTATTGTCAAAAAAGATGATTCACTTACTGTAGAGGAAATCAAAAAATACTGTAAAGAAAATATGACAGGCTATAAAGTTCCAAAGCATTATGAATTTAGAGAAGAACTTCCAAAATCAAATGTAGGAAAAATCTTGCGTCGTGTCTTGAAAGATGCAGAAAAAGACAAAGTGGCAAGTGTTTAATTTAAAAAAAAATAAAACAAAAAGAGTGATACAAACCGTATCGCTTTTTTTTTTGCTTAAATTTAGAGTCTAAAACCAGTAGCTTATAATCAAACGATTAATGCAGCAAGAAACCAAATTACCTTATATATAATTTTTTTACTATCTCAACTATATAAATTTTACTATGAAAAAGTTCTTTTTGAGACAATTCACAGCTTTTATTCTTTTTTTTCTATTTACTTATTCATTTACCTATGCTCAATCTAACCAATATCTACATTTTGATGGAGTAGATGATTACACAGAACTTCCAAATGCAGCTCAATACATTGGTGGTTTGAATACTATTACGATGGCAGGTTGGTTTTATACTGACCAATTAAATTATGGACAAGGAATGATGAGTATTAGAGGAGGAGGAACAGGAGATGGCGAAATGTATTTTATACAACTTGACAATGGAAAGCTAGAATGTAGAGTTGTTACTAGTACAGGTTTGCATCAAGTACAAGCACCAGCAGGTACTATACAAGCAGGAGTATGGCAACATATTGCTTGGGTTTTTAATCAAACTACGGTAGAGTTATTTATTGATGGTTCTTCAGTAGGAAGCAGTACAGCCTCAGGAGTTTTTAATTCTTTTGATAGACCTTTATCTATTGGAAAAGCTATTGCATCAGGACTTAATTTTGTTTTTAAGGGCAGGGCAGATGAAGTTTCATTGTGGAGTAAGGCACTTACACAAACAGAAATACAAGCTATGATGAATGATGAGCTGGTAGGAGATGAAGCTAATCTTGAAGTTTATTACAAATTTAATCAAGGAACACCAGCAGGAAATAATACAAATATTTCTCAACTTTTATCTAAAAATGACCAAGTAAATAGAAGTTCTGAACTTCATAATTTTGCATTACTTGGAGAGGAGTCTAATTTTAGTGGTACAATAGCAGCAGATTTTCAAGTCATTAATTTTCAGCCTATTCCTAATAAATTAACTACTGATACTCCCTTTGAAGCACAAGCAAGTGTAAACTCGGACTTACCAATTTCTTTTGAAATAGTTTCAGGACCTGCAACTGTTGAAGGTAATATAATAACCTTAACTGGACAAGTTGGAGAAGTGCTTGTAAAAGCAAGTCAGGCTGGAAATGGTACTTTTGATGCTGCTGAAGATGCTTTTGTAAGTTTTCAAGTGCTAAACCCAGAACAAGTATTGGCTGATATAGAAATTACACATCCTTTGGGAGGATATGTTTATATGTCTTCTCTTATTCCTATTGAAGTAACTCTAAAAGCAAGTATTCAATATCCTGATTTATTTTCTGTTAGTTCTATTTTAGTAGAAATAGAAGGTAAAAATATAACACTAACCAATCATGGAAATGGCTTTTATACAGGGTGGTGGAGACCAACTTCTTATGGACAACAAGAAATAAAAATAGCAGCAAAAAATAATTTTGGAGCAGTCAATAACATCACTCATACTTTTGTTATTACTGATGATATAGGTGAACAAACATACCTTACTGCGATGGAAGATGTTTGGGTAAATGCTGACTTCCCTTCTAAAACCATAGAAGCAGATTTGCCTAGTCATATTGGTGCTTTTGATAAAATCACAGGAAATTTATTTATAGATTGTCCTACTGGTGGTTGTGACCCTTGGGATAGAGTTTCCTCTATTGAAGCACAAGGAAAAAATGGTGAATGGTATGAAATAATCAGATATTTAACGCCTTATGGTGTGAGTTGTCAGAGTGAAATTGATTTAACAGATTTTGCTTCTTTACTCAAAGGAAAAACAAAATTTAGAGTTAATCTAGCAACACAAGGAAATGGTTTTTTGTATTCATTAGAATTAACTTATCAAGGTGGAACTCCTGAAAATCCATATAGCACTATTCAAAAATTATGGAATCAGACCTATCAATTTGGAGACATGGCAAATCTACAACCTACTGAAGAATTGACACTCAATTTTCCAGATAGTACAAAAAGTGCAAAAATAAAATTGGTTTCATCTGGACATGGATGGGGAGAAAATAATACAGGAAATGCTGCTGAATTTCAAGAAAATACGCATCATATTTGGGTAAATGGCGTACAGACTTTTGAACAAAATAATTGGAATGATTGTAATCCAAATCCAGATAATTGTAGAAGACAACAAGGAACTTGGCAGTATGATAGAGCAGGTTGGTGTCCTGGTTCGATTGCTCAATTCTTTGATTATAATATGGAAGATTTTATTGATCAAGAGAGTGTAACACTAAAATACATGTTTGATGAGAGTTATACAGATTTTTGTCATCCTAATAATCCAGATTGTGTTACAGGAGTAACTTGTGATAATTGTGATGATGGCTTTAATCCACATTTGATAGTAACTTCTTATCTTATTTCTTTTGAGAATCCTCCTGTTATTGTAGAAACACCAACAGATTCTATTCCTCCTCTAGGAATTGATGATAATAAAATGGGATTGAATTTTAGTCTGTATCCAAATCCTTCAACAGGTCGTTTTTTCATTGACATTGATAGCCAAAAAGAAAAAGTAAGCTCAATTATAGTTTATAATTCTTTGGGCAATGCTGTCAGAACTATTCAAACAAATAATATTTATACTCCTATTGAAATCAATTTAGGTAATAGAGCTGCTGGTATTTATTTTATTGCCATTTATAATAAAGAAAAAATTATTGGAACACGAAAAGTTGTAGTAGAATAATTTTTTTTTCAATAACTGATGTTATGCAATCAAAAAACGAAACCCATAGCTTTAGTTATGGGGAATAAAACATGCTGTTTTCTGCTATTCTACGCCTGTTTTCCCACAATTAAAATCGTAGGTTTCGTTTATTTATGCAAGAAATTTGCAAAAAAAAATTATCGTTGCTTAACATCAGTTAAAGCTCTAAAAGCAGCATACCAAGAGTTGATAAACATTAAAACTAAAAGTACTGCTGTTGCGTAACATCAGAATTTTATTATTTAATTTTCTGTGTCAGTATTTTCCTTCTCCAAAAGTTCATTTATCCAATTTTTTGCCTCTTCTGGATTCTTACAAACTTTCACTTCACTTGGATAGGGTTTTATCATAAAAACTCCTTCTAAAAGCATTCTTTGTAAAATAGAAGGTGCAATAATTGCCATTCCGATAGAATATTTCTCTACTGTTTTCTTATTTGCTTTGAGTGAATTTCCTTGAATAACACGATATTTTGAAGCTACATATTGTGTATCTGTTGCATCCAAAATAATTGCATACCGTCCTCTTTCATAGATTTTGCCTACTTCATCTACATAATTTTGAAAATTTTGGTCAGTAATTTCTGCATTAGTGAGTTTGATATGTACTAAAGGGAAATTAGAATAATCAAAGATGGCATAAGGATTTTCAATCGTTTCCATTACAAAGAGCAGTTTTTTTGAGAATTGTAATTAATCTATTTTTCTACCTAACTTTCTTGAACTTCAAACTGAATTATTTTCATTTTTTCGATTTCACTTTGAAGTAAAAAATTCAGACTATACATATCCTTTAAACTAGCATAAATTTGAGTAGCTCGCAGATGTTTGTCTTGAAAATTATGTTTTGTTTTAGGTGCAAATTCATTTTTCAAAATACTTTCTGATAAATACGATTTTGCTTGTTCAGAAAAATTATTTCCAAAAGATAGAAATTTTTCTATAAAATAGTCTTTATTTTCATCATTTGTTTTACCTTTTAAGAAATTGCTTAGTGAATGGAATAAAGTTTTGGGAGCATTTTCTGAATCAAATATCTCTAAATGAAGCTCTAAAACAGCTTTATAAAAATCTAAAACGGTATTATTTGTATCATTTTGATTAATTCTTTTTCTCCATTTTTCTATAAAATCTAAATTTAATTCTTTGTTTTCGTCATTATTTAGGTCGTTCATTTTTTCAAGTTCTTCAAAAACCCAGTTTATTTCTGTCTTAGAAAATGAATTATTCTCTGTATTGTCTTTTTCTGTGAAATAAAGAAGGCGATTGATAGAAGAATGATGAAGAAACGGCTCTGAGAAAATCAAACTTTTTGCTTGATTTTCTTTTACTTGACTTTTAGCATAATCATATACTTCTTTTAAATTATTTTTGAGATGATAAATGCTATTTTCGTGAATCCATTGTAAAAATAAAAAGCTGTATTTTTCTAAAATAGAATAATTCTTCATCGAAAAAATGGTTGAATACTTTTCGTCTTTATGAATTTCAAAGTCAGATTGATGTGTTTGGATAATCTCAAAAATATGTTTTCTTACGCTAGTTTGGTCGTGAGCTTGTACCCAAATTTTGAATTTTGTGTTTGAAATATGTGTCGAATATTCCCAATTAGACAAAATTCCCATTTGATAAAAACGAATAATTGTTCGCTCTACGGCTAGTTTTCTATTTACTTTTTGAGAAAAAACTCTGAAATCTAAATCTGAAATTTCTACTTCTGATATTTTTATAATTGCAGGAGTATTTTCTTTATCTTGTTTATTATCAACAATTTCTGTTTCTGAAACCAAGCAATATTTGTCATAAAACTGTTTCATAAAATCTACTTCTTCTTCTACAGGTTCGACTTTAGCAGCCCATTCCAATAAATGCCTGTACATATCGCCACCCAGCCAACTCACTTCTCTGTGCATGTTTCTAATATCAGAAAGTTTTGTTGAATCTTTAAAAAGATTTAGAAGCGTTTGTTCGTCTTTTTCTTTCTGAAAAATAATATAAGTTTTGGCAGTTGGTTTCTTTGTTCTATTCGAAATATCTAGTAGTTCTGTCAATGATTTTGGTAAACCGTATTGAACAATAAAATCTAAATTTTCTAAATTAATCCCCGAATTAAGGGCAGAAGTAGAAGCCACCAATAAATCTTGAGAAGTTTTGAGCGCATTTCTCAAATAAGTGCGTTTGGTAAAATGCGTTTCGTTATCGTCATGCGAATCATTCGGGATTTCAACAGAATACGGATATATTTTTCGTTTCAAATCAAACTCCAAACGTTCGGAAAGTAAATAAGAACCTGTACTCCCATTTACGCCAGAAGTAAAAATTACTCCTGTATTATTTGGATGCTTAGTTTCTTTATTCTGAATCTTTTTGAGGATGTTTACAAGTGCAGAATAGGTGTTTTCAGTTTCTATAAATTCAAAATTCGATATTTTATTTTCTACATAATCAGACGAACTCACAGCAGCATAAAAATTATTCTTTTCTATCTTAAACGTATTTTGAATTGTCTTTGAAACTGATTTATCCAAAAAGTTCGACAAAAATACAAAAGGTGTTTTGTGAGAATCATTATAAAAATAGTTGTAATAAATGCGTTCTAGCGCAATATATTCTTCTTTGTGTTGTGGACTCCACTCCGAAAAACGATGAATTTCATCCACTAAAAAATATGCCCAATTTATTTTATCATTTTCGTTTTTCTTACCTTCTTCATTATTTATAAAATTTATAAATCGTGTTGTATTTAATAAATCGGCTGTCAGAATTAGTAGAAAAACTTTATTTTCTTTGATTAAATTTTGTGCTTGTCTTACTTCTTGACTGCTCATTTCGGAATGCCAAATCGTAACTTTATCAATTCCATTTTTGCTAAGTTCTTCCATTTTATCCAACGCAGCATCGGTAGAAGCACAAATGAGAAGAGAAGGCGAAGATTGCAAAACAGAAAGCCAACCAAAAATAAAACTAGAATCAATTTCTAAAGGAAGATTTGCCAAAACAGACTGCCCATTCAAGGCTTTGGCAAGCAAAATTTGAAGGAAAGAAGATGTATTTTCTCTTTTATTAGAAATAGAATGAAATAAAAATTCAGAACGTTTTAAATCATTATTATCATCAAAATTCCAGTTATGAAAAGTATTCTTAGAATTAATTTTAAAAAATGAATGAGAAAGAATAGGAAGCTGTTTGGATAACGGTTTTCCTTCGTCGGAATGAAACGAAAAACGATAATTTTCTGCATAATCATTTCTAATTTTTATCCAATCTTTATTCTTATCAGAATCTGTCCAGCGATGCAGAATGCTAAAATCAATTTTTAGTATTTCATTATTATTTTTGTTATCAATACTTTTATTTTCTTGATTTGCTAAATCGTTTTCTGAAAAAACAGTAGTGATAGCAATTTGAGGAAAATCTGTTGATAGATTAGGAAAAAGTTCTACCACCAATTTCTGAATATCTTGAATAGCCAATTCTATAATTTCTTTAGGAATTTGTTCTTTTTCTCGCATCAAAAAAACGGCTTTCCATGCTTTATTTTTATCATTATTTGTAGGATTTACTTTCCAAATTCCTCTAAAAAGAAGTTCTGCCGTCAGAATTTGAATACGAATAAGGGCAGCCTTCCACCAAATTTGTTGAATAATTGTTTCTCGTGGCTGATTGGTTGCTGTTCTGTTCCACTCTCTGAGTTTATTCGAAAAAATAGGTTTTTCTACTTGGTGGCGAATCCATTCCATTTTTTCACGAATCAAATCGGTTTCTTCTATAATTTCTTCAGCTGTAAAACTTACTACATAAATTCCCTTCGAACGCAGTTTTTGTTCAACTTTCTGTTGTATTTCTCTCTCTCTACTATCGACAATCAAAACAGCAAGTTCTGCAATCGGTAAATAAAAATTTACAACTGCATTTTTTAATTCTGCATTTATATCATCTTGAGCTATTTCTTGCTGTAAAACATCTGATAAAGGAGCATTTGCTAAAAATAGACACTCTAAAAATCCCCATTCGGGTAAATAATTTTGTAAGCGTTCACGCAAAAACAAAGTCATTGCTTTTTCAGAAGTAGTTTTTTGGGTTTTCTCTTCAAATTTCCATTTTGGAATATATTTATTCTTTTCTGAAATCTGCAAAGGAAGAAGAGGAATATAATTTTCCGTTTGATTGTCTTGTGTATTAAATCTCTCAGCCAATTCCACAGGCAAGGGCATTACCAAACTACGCTGTAAAAAACGCAATAAAAAAGCAAACTTAGTCTTTTCTTCCTCAACCACTTTTTGAGAAAAAAAAGGTAAATTCTGAATCACAAAATGATTTGTTGTGTTGGTATAACCTGCTGAATAGTGTTGCATTAGATGAATAGACAATAGTTGAATTCTTTTTGCTGTAATGATTATGAACTTTAAACTTGTATTCCAAATATAGCATAAAATTTTAGAAATGAGTTGAGGTGTGCTAGTGCAAGATTCTATCTTGTACTGGTTTTTTCGTCAGCATATGCTGACAAAATAATTGACACAAGGTAGAACCTTGCGCCAGATGGGGGGCTTGAATATATATAAATCTTTGGTAAAGGCAAGCAATAACTATTTATCAAAAGATACATCTTGTTGGAGGAAATTAAATTATAACGCACGATTTTTGTCATATCAAATAGAATTTACTACTTTTTAATTAAAATTATTATGTTATGATTGTTTATGAGAGTGTTTTTTTGCGTCTAGAATTTTTTAAAGACGATTCTTTGATAGAAGTAACTTGGCTTCCTGCAACAGAGAATATTACAGACGAAGAATACAAAGAAGAACTTTTAAATTATTTGAACTTTGCCTTAGAATTAAAGCCTAAAAGAGCAATCATGAATTCTCAAAGTTTGCTTTTTACAGCTTCTCCAACAATACAAGAATGGACAGACCAAACTATTATAACTCCTTCTACAGAAGTAGGTTTGACTAAAGTAGCTGTTGTCATGAGTAAAGAATTTATAGCAAGCCTTGCTATAGAGCAACTTATGGAAGATACGTCATCCAACCAAATAGTTACTATAATGTCCTTCAAAGATAAAGAAGAGGCAAGAGAATGGGTTTTGAGCATTTCTAGTAATGCTGAAAAAACATCTAACTTAGATGATATGGAAAATAAATAAATATTATCTAAAAATAGTTATGTTTTTATAAACTTTAGCCCTAGCTTGACTTTCCCAAATTAGGGTTATATATTGAGTTTCCAACTATGTACTGTACCTACTTTTTGCCTTCAACGACAGTAAAATCTTGTTGACGGTTGAGATAGAGCAAAACAAACCGTCGTTAAGACTAAAATGAAGCCATCACAATGAGGTTTTGAAAAATAGTCGGTTACACTATTCTAAAATAATGTAAAATCAATCAAATCGTATAGCTCTAATAGGCTTTATTCTACTTATAAAAATAGAAGGAATCCAAAGAATAAAAAGAACTAAAACAATAATCACAAAATTGAGCATCAAAATCAAAGGAATATTCCATGAAATAGGAACGCTACTCATATAATAGGTATTGATGTCTAAAGGAATGATTTTGAAAGTATCTTGAATAAGACAAAATAAAATTCCTATTATATTTCCTATCAAAATTCCTTTCCAAAGAATAACTAAGCCATTTTGAAAGAATATTTTTAAGATTTGACTACTTGTTGCACCAAGAGCTTTTAACATTCCTATCATCACGACACGTTCTGTAATCAAAATCAGCAGCACAGAAACAACATTGAAAAGAGCAACAAACAGAATAACACTCAAAAAGATAGTTACATTTTTGTTTACCATCGAAAACCACTCAAAAAAATGAGCAAAGGTATTGGTTACTTTTTGAAGATACATATCATAATCACTATTGGCTTCTACTTCGTCATAAAAAATATCTATATCATCAAAATCTTTCAAAAATACTTCGTAACCACCGACAAGCGTATCGCCCCAGTCATTCAGACGCTGCAAAAGTCCTTGGTCGCAATACACCAAACGCTCATCAAAATCTTCAATTCCTGTTTGATAAATACCCACAACTTCTAGTTTTCGTTGTCTTGGTGGGTCTTGCAAGAAAAAAGCAAGCAAATCATCCCCAACTTTAAGGCGTAATTTATCTTTTGTATCTTGACTAATAATAATTTCCTTTGAATAACTACTTGTATCAAAAGCAATAAAACGACCTTCGACAAGGTTTTTCTTAAAACTTAGTGTATCATAACTTTTATCAACGCCTTTCAAAACCAACCCCATCAAATCTTCATCAGTACGAAGCAAAACAGGTTTTTGTGTATAGGGTTGAATATGAGAAATATATTCTTGATTTTTTAATTCTTCGTAAAATTCTCTTTGTGTGGAAAGTGGACTTGTTTCGAAAGAATTATTCATATCAAATTTAAGAATCTGAATATGTCCTGTTTGGCTCACTATTTTATCCAAAATAGTTTGTTTGAAGCCTTCAAAAATTGCCATTGAAATAATTAAGGCAGCAATTCCGAGCGCAATACTTCCGATAGCAATGTGTGTAATAACTTTCGAAAAACTACTTCCTTTCTGACTTCGGATGCGTTTGGCTATAAAAAGCGAAAAATTCACTGTATTTTGTATGGATTTTGTTTATGCTATTTTTAACTAAAAACAAATATACAGTTCTGCTTATGGTTTTGCAATTTGTTTTTATTAATATGCTACTGTTGGGGAAAAGGCGTGCCTTTTCCCTACATAAAAACGACAATTTGTTATGCACCCTTTTCCCTACACTGACTTTCAATTTCTTATAAATACATAATTAATTCGTAAATTTATTTTTTAAATTACTTACTCCAAACTTTATCTCTTATGAAAACTCAACATTCAATAAAATTTTTCTTACTTGCTTTTAGTTTCTTTTTTTCTGGTCAGTCAATGGCACAAGTTGCTCCAAAAAAAGAAATTTCTACTAAAGGTGTTGTAATTGCTCAAACGAACCAAAAACCAAAAACGGTTACGGTTACAACAGTTCAAGAGTTTTTAAATGCCATTGCATCAAATACAACCATTCAGCTCAAAGGACATTCTTTTCATATTTCTGATTTGGCTCAACCTAATCGCTCTGGCACAAATTATAAGTTTGTAGAGGTGTATGACGGCTATGAATTACTGATTCATGATGTAAAAAATCTCAAAATTGTCGGTTTGGGCGATACGCCTGTTCGTTTGTATGCAAAGCCTGAATATGGAAATGTTCTTTCTTTTGAGAGGTGTAATACGATTACTATCGAAAATGTAGATGCAGGACATGGAGCAAGTAAAGGAAGTTGTGTTGGAGGTGTTTTTAAAATAGTAAATACAGATAATTTTTTTATCAAAAATACAGTGATGTATGGAAGTGGAATTGAAGGAATTACGACAGATAATGTAACGAATTTAGTTTGTTCGAATTCCTTTATCAGAAGTTGTACTTATTCTATCATGACACTTACTGGCTCAGAAAATATTCGTTTTGAGGGTTGTGTTTTTGAAGATAATAAAGAATATGATTTGGTAAATATAACAGGTTGTTCTAATGTGAGTTTTAAGGGTTGTTCCTTTGAAAAAAATCGTACAGCAGAATCTACTTCTTATTCAGATTATTCGGTTTTTAAAGTAACTAAATCTAACAAGATTGTATTAGAAAACTGTTTTGTAGAAGCAAACGCAGCCGATTATCTTTGTAATGATGCTAATGCACTCACTCTCAAAAATACAGAAATCAATCATAATGATTTCACAAAAGGGAAATTCAAAAAATAATAGGTTAAATGACTTACCTTTGACTGGAATAAAGCAGTTTTATAGTTTTATAGGAAATAGTTAGTTAATAATTATGTAAATTCGTTTTTAATTTAAAATGTATTTCCAAAAATAAAAACCCTAAGAGTTTCTCAAGGCTCTTAGGGTTTGGTTATAACAAAATATGCAATTTCTCAATCCTTCTCTTCTTTGGGCTTTGTCTTTGATGATTATTCCCATAATTATCCACCTTTTCAACTTTCAACGTCCGAAAAAAGTATTATTTACCAATGTCGAATTTTTAAAAGAAGTTCAACAGGTTTCTAAATCTCGCAATCGTCTGAAACATATTTTGATAATGCTTGCTCGTATGGCATTTATTGCTTTTTTGGTATTGGCTTTTGCACGTCCTATTTTGCCTTCTCAAAATGCCGATTCTTCTTCACTTTCTGCTAGTCAGCAAGTTTCGATTTATTTGGATAATTCTTTTAGTCTTCAAAATGAACAAGACAACAAACGACTGTTAGATTTGGGAGCGACATATACCCAAACTATTCCAGAACTTTTTCCCAAATCAGCTACTTTTCAGCTTTTAGATAATTCTTTTGAAGGAAATACTAATTTTTTCTACCCCAAAACGAATATTACGGACAAACTCTCTACCATTGATTTTAGTGGAATTAATCGCAGTTTTTCAGAGATTTATAAAAAACAACTTCGAACTTTTGAATCAAAAGCCAACCAAAATAGTAATAAAGGAGGACATATTTTTTGGGTTTCTGATTTTCAAAAAAATACCCTTCCAAACCTAAACGAAATAGAATTTGATTCTGCTTATAATTATTATGTTTTGCCAGTTTCGCCTACTAAAACGTCGACTTTACTTGTTGATTCGGTTTGGTTAGATAATCCATTTGTACAGCCCAATACACCACAAAATATAACAATTCGTGTTAGAAATTTAGGAACAGAATCTGTAGAAAATAAGAGTTTGCAGCTTTTTATAGATAATAATCAAGTTTCGGCAAGTGTGGTAAGTTTGCCAGCGCAGAGTTCGAAAGAAATTGAAATGAATTTTTCAGTTACCAAAACAACAGGAACAGTTTCAGCAAAAATAAGTATTGAAGATTATCCTGTTTTGTTTGATAATGACTACTTTTTTACGCTAAGAATTGCACCAAAAATAAATATTTTAAATATATTTGAAAAGCAAAGTGAAGCTCAGACTTATATCAAAAATGTTTTTACAAATGCTGATTTCTTTGTTTTTTCGGCTACTTCTACTCAAAATTTGGATTATAATGTTCTTCAAAATACAGATTTGGTAGTTTTGGAAGGAATATCTTCTATTGATGAAGCGTTGCAAAGAGCGTTGAGAAAATTTCTTTCTAGTGGTGGAAATGTTTTGGTTTTTCCTGCTCCTAATTCAAAACCAACTGATTTTAATTCTGCTTTAGGAGTTTCTGTTCGTGGAATGAATGCAGAGGCTGGTGTGGGTTTATCGCTTTTGCCTCCATCTGAAAATGAACCGTTTTTTGAAGGAGTTTTTGAGCAAATTTCGCCTTCTATGTCTATGCCTGTCGCAACGAGCGTTTGGTCGGGTCTTTCATCTGGACAATCTATTTTGAAATTTAGAAACGGACAGCCCTTTTTAATGCGCCAACAGACGGCAGAAGGAAATGTTTTTGTTTGTGCTGCGCCTTTGGAGAACAACTGGAGTGGATTTGGAAAACATGCACTTTTTGTTCCGACGATGTACAAAATTGCGCTTAGTAGTTTGTCACAAGCTGATTTATTAGCTTATAATTTGGAAGAACAAACGGCTATTTTGTCTTTAGATTCACTTCAAAAAAATAGTGTTTTTGAATTAGTTTCTATCAATCAAAATCTAGTTAATCAAGAAAATACAAATCAAAATTCTACAAAAGTTCAAGGAATTATTCCTGCTCAACGTATTTCTGGAAATAAAATCATTTTCGAAATTCCTCGTTCGTCGCTTAAAGCTGGTGCTTATCAATTACGAAACAAACAAACTCAAAAGATAGAAACTTTATTAGCCTTCAATTATTCAAGAAAAGAATCTTATTTAGATTTTCATACAAAGGAAGAACTCACAAAAGCGTGGGCAGAAAAATCTAATGTTCAGATTTTTTCATTAGAAGGAGAAGATGCGAAAGACTTTGCAACTACTTTTAAAGAAAAAAATTCAACTATTCCTTTGTGGAGATATTTTATAATTGCTGCTTTAGTTGCTGTCTTTGTGGAGGTGGTTTTGGCTAGGATTTTTAGTAGGGCTTCGGAGTAGTTGGTTTTTGGCAATACAATGGCGATTTTTTAAATATAAAAGGATCTTCAAATTAAGCCAAATAGTTGGTTGTTAGTAGTAGACATTTATTTTTGTTGATTATCTAATAAAGACACTAAGTCAATGATTCTAAAATTTTTTTTACTAAAGTTTTCATTTGTCTTTGAAATCAATGGTTGATTTACTTTGGGAATCATATCCAACTCATATAGTTTTATTGGAAAAGTATCAGTTTTAGAGTTATATATTGGATATGCAACTAATACATAATTTGTATCTTCAGAATTTGAAAGATTTGTTTTATCATAAACATAAAATCCTTTTTTTGCTAAAGAGTCAAAGTCTTGGAAGTATTGATTTAAATCATCACTTTCCAAATTATCAATTAAGTTTGAAATATTTTCATTTCGCCTACTTTCAAATATTTCAGGAAGGTCATTTACAATATTATGAAAATTGTCATTTTGATTTTCTTGATCAAATAGAAATCTTGGCAATATTCCACCACCTGATGTAACAACGCATAGGCGATTGAAACGGTCAGCAAAATACCAATTTATATCTAAGAAGTATTGTTCTTCTGAAAAATCTAAATCTATCATCCAAAAACTTGTCTACAATTTTGACATCTTCTAATTTTTTGACCAGTACGTGGTCTAATGGCTCTTGTAAACTTTAAATCCTTAATTGGAACGATGGGATGCGATAAAATAATTTGATTCGATGCCCTAACCTCACAACAACAACCAACATAATTATCAATTCCCTTAGCACCTAGAGGAGCAATTTTTATTAATTCTTTTTCTAATTTACTACAAATGGGTTGTGGATATGTTCCACTATGGTCAACCACTTGTGTTTTTCGATACTCAACACCAATAATTGTAGCAGGTAATTTATTTGACCTTTTATGTTTAGCAAATAAATCTTGGGAGAATCGCATTAGTCTTCTGTTTAAACTTTCTGAAGCCATTTAGATTTTTGTACAGTTTTAGTTTTTATTTTAAAAGTATATTTAAACTTTGGTTGATATTACCTCTTCCTAATCGTCCTCATAATCAAAACACTCATCGCACAAGCAAGTGTAATACAAGCCAAGGCAAATAAAAGTCCGTTGTCATTTTGTACACGCACTCCTAAAACAAAAATATGAGAAGCAATCGCTCCAAGCATAATTAGGACTGCACCCAAAGCTCCAGCACGACGAGTTTTTGGAATAAGAATCAAAATAGCTACAATAAACTCAAGAAAACCAGCTAAATATCTGCCTGAAGGTTCGGCTTTAAGTTGAGTAAAAATCCACACAGATTCTTCTGCGCCACCAAATTTGAAATAGAGTGTTTGAAGAAGAATAACAGCCACCACAATCGATAAAATACCTTCAACTGTCTTTTGCATGAATTTTTTGGAGCATTAAATACTTTTTAGAGAGAATTATAAATACAATATAAGAATTTTTTTGAACTATAAGGTGGTGTTATTTCTATCAAAATTATATAAAAATGCTATCTTTAGGAAAATCATTTACATTCCCTGTTTTTTTGACAAATGAAACAATTATTTTTAACATTTATTTTATTTTTTTCTATTTCTATCAATCTGTTTTCACAAGATGTAAAACAGAAAGATGCTTTAGAAATTATGCAAACCTTTCAAAATCAACAAAATACGTGGAATAATGGCGATTTAGATGGTTTTATGAATGGATATTGGCAATCGGATTCACTCAAATTTATTGGAAAAAATGGAATTACTTATGGATATGAGGCTACTTTAGAACGCTATAAAAAATCTTATCCTGATGTAGAAACAATGGGAAAACTAAAATTTGATATTCTTTCTATGAAAAAATTAGACAAAAAACACATTTTTGTAATCGGAAAATGGCATCTCAAAAGAGAAGAAAAAGAAGATTTAGAAGGACATTTTACACTGCTTTGGGAAAAAATAAATAAAAAATGGGTTATTATTGCAGACCACTCTAGCTGAAAATAAAGTTAGAAGTATGATTTTAGAAGTCAGAAGTAAAACCAATTCAGAAGTATGATTTTAGAAGTCAGAATTAAATTCAATAAAAAAGGGATTTAAACATTTGCGTTTAAATCCCTTTTCCTGTTTTTATACTGCTTCTGTTTTTAATAAATTTTCTTTTACTAAATATTCGGCAATCTGAACGGCATTTGTGGCAGCTCCTTTGCGAAGATTATCAGCCACAATCCACATATTAAGCGTATTTTTTTGACTTTCATCTCTTCGTAGTCTTCCTACAAAAACCTCATCTTTTCCTTCTGAATGAATCGGCATTGGATATTCATTCTTGCTTACATCGTCTTGCAAAATAATTCCTTCTGAGTTTTTCAAAATATCATGTACTTCATTCAAATCAAAATCAGTTTCAAATTCCACATTGACAGCTTCTGAATGTCCTCCCATGGTAGGAATACGAACAGCCGTAGCTGTTACACCAATAGAATCATCACACATAATCTTTTTGGTTTCCAAAACCATTTTCATTTCTTCTTTTGTATATCCATTTTCTAAGAAAACATCAATATGAGGAAGAACATTTAAGTCAATAGGATGTGGATAAACTTTAGTTCCTGTTTCGCCTTTTCGTTCACTCATAAGTTGGTCGACGGCAGCTTTTCCAGTTCCAGTTACAGATTGATAAGTCGAAACAACTACACGTTTGATTTTATATTTTTTGTGTAATGGATTAAGAGCCACTACCATTTGAATGGTCGAACAGTTTGGATTAGCAATTATTTTATTATTTTCGTTTAGATCATGAAGCTCGTGAGCATTTACTTCTGGTACGACTAATTTGTAATTTGGATTCATTCTCCAAGCCGAAGAATTATCAATTACGATTGTTCCTTTTTCTGCAAATTTAGGTGCAAATTCTAAAGAAACCGAACCACCTGCCGAAAAAATAGCAATATCTGGAACAGCCTCAATAGCTTCTTGCATACTGTGTACACGATATGATTTTCCATCAAATTCAATTTTATTTCCTACCGAACGCTCCGAAGCCACAGCAATTAGTTCAGAAACAGGAAATTTACGATTTTTTAAAACTTGTAACATTTGAGTTCCGACAAGTCCAGTAGCTCCTACAACAGCAATTTTCATTTTATATTTGTTTTGATGATTATAAAATAGATAGAACAAAAATAAGGTTTTAGAATCGAATTTGTTTGAAATTTTGATTTTTTAGAATTTAATTTTTCTGAATTATTGCAGATAACTAAGCATAAAAAACGCTTTCTTATTTCTAAGAAAGCGTTTTTTTGAATTTATAGATAAAATGATGATTTAGAATCAATCATTTGTAATTCTATTTATGTTTTTACTTATTTTTGTAGAACTACTTTTTGTACATATACTTTATCGCCATTTACAGCTTTCAAGATATAAGTACCTCCTACAAATTTCTGGATATTGATTTCCATATTTCCACCACCACGGTTAGAAGTACGTAATACTTCTTTTCCTGTAATCGTATAAACACGAACATCATAATTTCCAGTTACTTTAGGTAATTCAAAACGTACTCTATCTTGAGTAGGATTTGGATATACTTTCAAGCTGATTGCATCAGTAGGATTTAAAATGCCAGTAGGACCACCATCTGTATCATTATCTGTATTTGTAACATTTACACTACCTGTTTTGCCACTGTATGCAGCATCTGAACTAGCAGCAGTAAGACTAACAGTATATGTTTTATTTCCATCTACTTCTGTATCATCTACACCTGTAACTGTTACAGTTTGTGCATCAGCAAAATTAGCAGATGTGAATGTAAGAGTTGCAGGAGCAACAGTACCTTCAGTAGCATCACCACTTGCAACAGTGACAGTTACATCAGCAGTAGGAGCAGAAGCTAATTTTACAGTAAATGTAGCAGTAGTACCATCTTCTGAAGTAGTTACACTAGTTGTACTTACAGTAAGACTACCTGGCGTTGGTTCGCCACCACCATCACCATCACGGTTATAAGTAATACCCATATCAGAAGACCAAGCACCACGTCCGTGTGTACCAAGTACAAGCTGTCCGTCTTCTTCTTTAACTACAAGACTGAATACAGCAACAGAAGGGAATTCAGGAACGATTTCCCAAGCAGTACCATTGTCATAAGAAGCAAAAAGACCAATTTCTGTACCTACAAAAAGAGTATCACCCCATACTACCATTGAGAATGGTACTACGTCTGGGAATCCTGTACGGCTAGTAGTTCCTAAACCATATCCAGAAATTTCTCTCCAAGTTTGTCCTAAGTCTGTTGTACGCCATACTTTACCTACTCCACCTTGTCCAAATAGCATATATGCTGTATTTGGATCTTCTGGGTCAGTTGCAAATCCTGACATTACTCCGATATCAATAGGATTAGGAAGTGCAGTAAATGTGTCTCCACCATTTGTAGAAAGGAACATCGTGCGATCAGCAGACATTCCACCACCAGCCCAAACAATATCTGGATCTGCTAAAGAAGGATATACATTTGTTGCAGAACCACTATAGTTCCAAAGTTCATTAGATATTGCTTTTCTATTCCAACGCTGTCCAAAGTTTGTAGATTTGAATACTCCACTAGCTCCTACTGCAAATACAACATCTGGAGCTAATAAAGAATAACCTAAACGAGTAACAAAAGGTGCATTAGTATCAGAAGTTTCATTGATTCCATTAGATGATCTTGTAAAAGATTGCCCTCCGTTAGTAGAACGAGCAATATCATTGTTTGTATAAGAAACAAGTACTAAATCAGGGTTTGTTGCATGCCAAACACATTCCATACCATCACCACCTAGAACTTCTCTATAGTCTCCTGCTGCAGTTGGGTTAGATTGATTTGATATCAATGAACCATTATCTTGTGCACCAGCTACATAGATATTATCAGTCGGATGTCTATCAACTCTATAAAATTGAGTAGTAGTGATGTTATTAGTTCCTTTATCATCTACTTCTTCCCAAGATCCACCTAAGTCATCAGAATAACCTAAGCCTCCATCATTAACAGATAAAAGACGATCACCAGCAAAAGCTAACATATGATGATCTACGTGTAATTCATCACCCAATACAGGACCTCCACCACCACGACCGTGAGTCATGCGTGTCATTGTACTATTTTGGTAAGTAGCTCCACCATAGTTGAGACGAGTTGTGGCAGTACGGTTAGGATCAAATGTTTCCCCCTCTGTTAAGTATGGCCATATGAAATAAATTTGGTTTGCTTCATGTCCTCCTGGTACTGTAATCAAAGAACTTGGAGTGGTAGCATCGTAAGGAATAGCATTCACAAACATATATTCACGAACATTCAGATAATCTGGGTCATTAGCCTCATCACGTGCTGTAAATGAAAACTCACCATCATCTTGATTATCACGGAAAGAAAACATAAGTTGTTGATTGTTTTCTACATCCCATACTTCAAAAGGAACATCTACATAATCTTGATAAATGTACTGATTAGCAGGAACACCTGGTCCTACACCACCACCACCAGCTACAAAACGGTGTGCTTTTTGAGATTTACCTGCACCATATCTGATTTCTACGGTTACAGCTTCATTAGGATTATTTACTTCTAGTTGACCACCTAATAGTGTAAAACCAGAAACATTAGTAAAGCTAAGCCAATTCATGTTTTCAAGGTCAGCACCTAAGAACTGACGAGGACCTGTACGAGTATTTGCAGGAGTAATTGTCGCTTTCCATAAATCAACACCACCCCAATATACTGTATTTTCATCAGTTGGATTTACTACGATAGCATTGTCATAAAAACCTTGAAGTAAATAATCTTGACTTTTTTGACGACCATTTTCCTCTACAATTCTCCAACTAACACCTCTATCAGGAGATACAAGAAGACGAGAACCCCCACCTGATATTTCTACAGAAGCATATACTACTGCAGGATTAGAAGGCGAAATAGCCAATTCAGAACGTCCGATGCCAGCACCATCTGTATCTTCTACAGCTGCAATAGAAGTCATTTTAGTTCTTTCCCAAGTAAGACCAGCATCAGTAGAACGCCATAGAGTAGGACTACCTACTACAGCTCCAACAGTGTACATGTTATTAAAATTACCTGGTTCTGCTATTATTTGTTGAAGAAGTTGAGTATCGCTATGAACAGGTGTCCAAGACGAACCACCATCAGTAGAACGTAATATATAAGAAGTTCTGTTATTCTCTGGATCTATACCACTTGCTAAATAAGGATTATAAGCAGAAGCTACTAATACCAAATTAGGATCAGAAGGCGAAACAATAACACGAGTTGCGTGTAGAAAATCAGTTACACGAGGAACTGTAGAAGTTAAGCGATTCCAAGTGTCTCCACCATCAGTAGATTTGAATACACCACCACCATTAATACCAGCACCACCAAAAGGAGTTTCTCCTGTTGTGGCATACATAATATCAGGGTTAGAAGCTGCTTGAGCAATAGAAGTAATACCTAAGTGAGCCATGTTGCCTGACTTATCTTCCCAAGTAGCACCAGCATCTTCAGTTTTCCAAATACCACCACCAGCAGTACCAATAAACCAAGTATTATTAGAAGGGTCATTTTTATCAACTAGTACAGCACGAGTACGTCCAGCAATGTTTCCTGGTCCACGCTCATCAAAAGTAAATGCTTCTGTACGAGCAGCTTTACTATTTACGTTTGATAATGCTTTTTCTAGTTCTAATTGAGTATATCCATTTGAGTAAGAAGGATATTTTTCTCCATCTTTTGTACGTATATCATTTAGATATTTAAAATAACCAGAGATTTCCATGGTTTTTACATATCCTTTTTTATTACGCTTTGCTTCTTTTTTAGCTGCGTATTCTTTTGCCCACTCTTCTGCACTTATGCCTGTTTCTTGATTTTCAGATAAATCAACTGAACATGTGTTGAGTTGAGAATATCCAAAAATACCTGCACTAAGCCCGAGAGCTGTTGCACCGACTAAAAGGTACTTTTTGTTCATCATTATATAAAATTTAAAATAAAATTGAGTTATTTATTTGATTGTTGAATTAATTCGGAGGAATTTTAATAATTGAGTTTCTCTAAATGTAAAGATAGTAGTCAAATTGTATTTTACCAAATAAATTAGCAACAATTAGTTATTATATTAGAAAAATATTCTAATAATTGGAAATTTATAGAGAGAAATCTAATTTGATTTTGAATAGCATTTTAGCATTTTTAGTAAATAATAATACAATTTTTTTAGTTTAAAAAAAAATCTCTTTAACATATTGCCAAAAAGATTTTAAATTTATGCGCTTTTACATGCTTACTATTTACTTATTTTGATTATTTTTTGTATAAAATATGGAATTAAAACTCATCATCTTCTGAACTGTAATCATCATATTCATCAAAATCAGTATCAAATTCATCAAAGTCAGGGTCTAAGTCTATATCTGAAAAATCATCATCTAAGTTAAAATCATCATCATCACCTTGACTTTTCATGCTCCAAGCCGTTGAAGGTGAATTTTGAGTGAAAAATGAAGATGGTTCTTCAATAGAAGTTAAATTTTCTTGAGAATTGTAATTGTTTAATAACATAAAAGTAGGTTTTTTGAGTGTTTTTGTTGAAAATAGAATACAAATTATTAGAAACTAATCACTAATAATTTAGGGGAAATAATAAAACGTGAACTCTATTAGATATTTATTATTATTTTCTGTCGGACATCTCTAAGGTGTCAGTACAGTTAGCAGGTAAATTATCCGATACCTTCAAAAGAGAGGTTTAAATACCAAGTTCACGTTAAAATTAAGTAATTTGAATACAAGATTATTAAAGAAATTTCAATTTACAAAGAATGAATTCAAAATTAAGATAGAATTTTTTATTTTCTGTTTCAAATTAAATCTGAAACAAAATATTTTATTACAAATTGAATTCATCTATTATAAATTTTTATTCGTATTTTGCCTTCTCTATTGGTTTTTGTGTTTTAGATAAAATAGAAATTATTCGTAATAAATAGTGTTTTTTAGTATTTATTTTATCTTTATTTTAATTTCTTATTTTTTCATTTGTTTGTAACAAATTTTATTTATCGTGATTTTTGAGCTTACTATATTAGGTGCAAATGCTGCCATTCCTGCACACGGGCGTTTTCCAACTTCTCAAGTTTTGTGTATCAATCATAGATATTATATGATTGATTGTGGCGAAGGAGCGCAAATACAGTTATTTAGACAAAAAGTAAAAATAAATAAAATACACGCTATTTTCATAAGCCATCTTCATGGCGACCATTATTTAGGGCTTATGGGACTTCTAAATACAATGAATTTACGTGGAAGAACCGAACCTCTCTATTTGTATGGACCCAAAGGGTTACAAGAAATTATTATTTTGCAGCTTAAATATTCTTATGCAGTTCTCAATTATCCACTTCATTTTGTAGAAACAAATCAAGAAAAGTCAGTTTTTTTATTTGAAGACGAAAAAGTAACGGTACATACAATTCCTTTATTGCATAGAATCCCCTGTTGTGGTTTTTTATTTAGAGAGAAACCTAAAGATAAGAATTTAATTAAAGAAAAAATTCCAACTGACCTGCCTGTTGCTGGACGAATTGCCTTAAAAAAGGGAGAAGATTTTGAATATAATAATCAAATTCTTAAAAATGAAGATTATACGCATCCACCAAATAAAAGACGAAGTTATGCCTTTTGTTCGGATACTGTTTATTTACCTTCTTCTTTAATAGAAATTATTCAAGACGTAGATTTATTGTATCACGAAGCGACTTTTACACAAGTACACGAAAAACGTGCTGCTCAAACCTTCCATTCGACAGCAGAACAAGCTGCTCTGATTGCTAAAGAAGCAAATGTTGGAAAACTTATTTTAGGTCATTTTTCTACTCGTTATTATGATTTATCGCCTGTTTTGGAAGAAGCACAAGCCGTTTTTTCTAATTCATTTTTAGCTATTGAAGGCGAAACATTTCCTGTAAACGAATAGATTTAGAATGTAAATTGCCCTTTAGAGTGAGTATAATTGTATCGATAAACTTTAGGTTACATTTTTGGAAAGATTGAAATGAAAAAAAAAGAAAGCAACCCAATACATCAAAAAAAACAAAATTTATATATTTTCTTGAGTGGATTATTTTTGACAAATGCTTTGATTGCTGAAGTAGTTGGTACAAAAATATTTTCATTAGAAAATACACTTGGATTTAATCCTGCTCAAATAAAACTACCTATTTGGGATTCTCCTCTTGATTTTAATCTTACGGCTGGTGTAATGCTTTGGCCTGTCGTTTTTATTTTGACAGATATTATAAATGAGTATTATGGCAAAAAGGGAGTTCGGAAAATTTCTTTTCTGACGGCTGGTTTTATTGCCTACTCTTTCTTTATGATTTGGGTGGTTACTGGACTTTCTCCTGCCGAGTTTTGGGTAAACATAAATAATCCACTAGATATAAATACGGCTTTTAATCGTATTTTTCTTCAAAGTATGGGAATCATTATTGGTTCTTTAACGGCTTTTTTATTAGGACAAATTATTGATGTAGTAGCTTTTCAATGGCTTAGAAAATTTACAGGAAGTAAAAATCTTTGGCTTCGTGCGACAGGTTCGACACTCATTTCTCAATTCATTGATAGTTTTGTCGTTCTTTTTATTGCTTTTTATTTCTTTGGAAGTCCAAAATGGAGCTTTAATCAAGTGGTTTCGGTTGGAATAATCAATTATATCTACAAATTTTCTGTTGCTGTTTTACTTACTCCTGTTCTGTATGTTGTTCATTATTTGATAGATTCTTATTTGGGAAAACAGACAGCTACCGAAATGATAGAAGAAGCAAGTAATTCAGAATTATTCGAATAATTAAAAGAGTTTTGCAGCACTTATTGATGTAAGAACGTAAGGAAAATAAATTAAAATTTATAAAAATAACATTCAATATTTTTTATGAAATCTGTTTTGTTTTCGTTGCTTTTTAGTATTGTCATTCTTAGTGCTTGTCAGCCAGTGCATTATATTCCGAATATGAATAACGTTCCTACACTACAAGAAAAGGGAGAAGGTTCTGTTTCGTTAGGAATAAGCACAGCAGGAAGAGATTCGGCAAGTCAGTATAGTTTGCACACTTCCTATTTATTTACAAATCATATTGCAGCAAAGACGAATAGTGTTATTTACCGTTTTAATGATGATTTTAGTAGAAATAGACCAAGAAACTCTGGACAGATTCATGAATTTGGACTGGGTTATATTACTACCTTTGAGGACAAAAGATTCAATTTAGCTATTTGGGGAATTATTGGGGGAGGAAATATGAATACAATAATTCTAAGGCAAAATGAAAGATTATCTACTGACTTACGTTTTTATGGAATTGACCCCACGATAAGTATAGTAACAAAATACCATTCATTATCTTTTTCTATGAAATCTTTTTTCCTAGAGTATGGCAACATAAGAGGGAATCTAGATTACAATAGTGTAAATGAAGTAGAATATCTTCAACAAAACAATAAAGCATTTATTATAGAACCTACACTTACTCAAAAAATAGGATTTAAGAAGTTTAAATTTATACTACAAACGACATATAGTGGGAATTTGATGTTTAGGTATAGAGATAATAGTATTTTAGATAAGGGTCATGATAGACAAGTAAATATTCTAGTTTCTTTCGGACTTAGTTATAATTTTTTGACAAGAAAAAAGAAAACACCTGTGGCTTTTTAAACTTACACACTTTATGGGATACTCCCCTATTATTTCTTATTCTGCTCACTAATAAAATCGTGTAATTTTTCAGTCAAATCTCTAGCTTCTTCTGATAAATCATTTATTGAATTTATTTCTTTTACTGCTCTTTTGGCAAATTCTGCTTTATTTCCTTTGATAGTTCCTGATGGAGCAGCATAACCTCCTTTTCTTGTACAGCCTATTATATTATCATTAATAAATTCTCCTATTTTTTCATTCTTCTTATAATTCTCATAAGTAAAATTTTTTTTGAATTTAAGTTTAGTATTATCTTTTGGTTGATAACTTTTAACCACTTTTTTCAAAACATCAGTAGCAAGTATATTTTCTATTTCTCTAGCTTTGAGACAATAATAACGCTCACCTAATTTCTCTTCTAATTTTTCAAATCTATTAATTTTAGCTGTTTTTTCTGTTGTACCATCTTCTTTTTCTTCTGCACCATCTTGGTCAGTAATTAAAAATAATTTTCCACACAATCTATCTACCAAAATAGTATCATCATTATCATCATCTTCCAAAAAAGACCAATGTGTGATATTATTGCCTCCATATTCTACAAAAGAATAATGTATGTCTTCTAAGTAGTTTGTTATTTGTCTCTTTTCCTCCTTTGCTTTTCTTATTTCTTCTTCTTGGAAAACCTCTAAATATTTTCTCATATAAATTCGGTCTGTAATTCCTTCTACCCAAATCGTACAATTTGATAAAAAGACGGAAGAATTACGCACACCAATAAGCCTAAGAATATCTGTATTTTCATTATCTACATTCTCAATTTCAAAGGTCGGATTGTCCATTGAATCATTCGTTTTCTTGAAGGTATAAATTGAAACTTTATCAATCTCTAGTGTAATATCCAAAAGGTGATTGGAATGTGTAGTAAAAAAATACTGAAAAGTATCAAATTCTTTTCTCATCAATGTTTCCATAAAAACACGCTGATAAGCTGGATGCAAACATTGTTCGGGTTCTTCAAAGAAAAATAACATGTGTTTTCCTTGATTGAAAAATAAGGGATAAGTTAGAATAATTACTGATTGGATTCCATCGCCTAATTGAGAAATTGGAAATTCTTCATTACCAATACGTACATGTAAAATATCATCTTTTATGCTAGGAATAAGGTTTGCATCTTTTCCATCAAAAAAACATTCACTAAGAAACTCCTCAAATTTTCTGATTTTATCTCTATCCTTTTTTGCTCCTAATAATAAATTCTTACAGTCTTCATATAAACCCAAACCTGTGAAAATTCTGTCATTTAGTTTTTCATCGCTTTCTTTAAAATAATCTTTCTTTGTTCTCCATTTATACATATCTTTTTGTACAGAAGTGGCAGGAGTATCTTCGTTAAATATTCCTTCGTAATTTCTCAATCCTCTAAGTATTGGAATGTAAATTCTGTCATTAAAACCTCCACTCTCTTCTAATATATATTTTATATCTGTAAGATATTCTTTTGATATTTTCGATACTCCTTCAATTACAAAAGGCGAGGAAGAGTAGTCATTAAATCGCTTATTTTCCAAAAACACTTTTAAGTCATCTGTTAAACCTTCAATTTCTCGTAAACTTTCTATAGGTATTGACTCTATGCGTAGTTTATTCATTATTTCATTTACTTCCTCAGGTATATTGCTATCATAAGAGTTGAGTATATCTAATACTTGTTTTTTATAAATTTCATGTTTTTCAATCAGGTTTTCCGAAATCAGATGTTGTTTATATTTCAAACTTTTAGCGTAAAAAAACTCCCTCAAAAATCTACTCTTACCAGAGTTATTTTCTCCAATAAAAATATTTATTTTAGAAAGGTTATCTAAATATCCTTTGTTTTCTTCTTCTTGTTCGTGTACAAGAGAATAGAATTTAAAATTCTCTTCATCAATTTTTATAGCTGTAATCATAGTTTTTATTTTTTGTAGTTAAATTTTTTCTCAAATATATCAAAAAAGCGCAGTAACCTGTATTCTACCAATATGAATAGCAGGAGTTTTTTCCGACTTTCTACCTTCATAAACGACACTCAACTGCAAACCATTGAAAAGTTTTTGTTGCAAGTTCAAATCCCACGTTATGTTTTGACCTGCTCGTAAGGCTTCCAAAAGTTCGTAACTGACAGGCGTGTTATTTTCTCCTTCAAAATCAATATTCAGATACCTGAAACGAACATTGAAAACTCTATCGCCTACTTTTGAATATCTTAGTTCGCTTCTAAACTCATTTATTTGTGCGTTTTCTTCTCCTATTGTATTTTGTTTTTGCTCAAAACGGTAGGCTGTTGTTAGTCTGAATGCCGTTGTGGGTTGCCAAGCGAGTTCTAGTTGTGGGCGTAAAAGCTCTAAATTATAAGTTCTGTTTTCCAAAAAATCAGAAGCATTACTCCTTGTCCCTATCAAAAAACTAGACTTTGAAGCAATCGTTTTTGAAAGACTTAACCTAAAAATAGTTTCATATTCCTCTACATTTTTACTTTCAAATCCCCCTGCTAAAAGGTTTTTTTGATTCGTTAATGTATAGCGAAATTCTCCTCCCCAACGTGGATTTGTTCTATTCAAAAATAAGACATTTCGAAGCGAACTTTGTTCACTCAAAATATTATCTTGATTGCGCTGCACAAAAGGAAGAAACCGTTTTTCAAAATCACTTTCCGTAGTTTTGACAGAATTTTGAACCGAAAAAACCATAGAAAATAATTGTAAGGATTTTTTAATAAACTTTGCTTTTTTCCATTTTCTAGGAGGAGTAAGCGTTATTTTATAAATAAAATCAGTAGAAAATGCAGTTAAATAAGTACTTGTTGGTGTAAAAATTTTGATGAAATTTCGTTCATCTGGATTAATCGCTTCATAAAATTCTCCTAATTGTTGGATTCCATCATCGTTATCATCTCGCCAAGTGTGCGTTCCTTGCGTTCCATCAACTTGAATAAAGGTAAATTCTCTCGCTGGTTCTCGCCCCGTTACTGTCGAATAAGTGAGTTCTTGCCGAATAGCACGTTCAAAAAAATCACTTCGCCAGTCAATTCTTCCCATTAGCGTTTCAGTATCGTCTAGTTGTAGCGTATCCAAAAATTCTTGATTGTATTCTAATTTTCTATATGTAGAATTAAAAGTCAGTTTTTGATTTGATTTTTCTCTCTCAAAGTCTAATGTCGCTTCTGCTCGTGCCGTTTGTGAGTTGGTATAAGATTGAATAACTCCATTTTTAGGTAAAAAATCCTCTCTTAAAGCATATTCAATTCTATAATTTGCTTTTTTGCTACTATCTCCTTGAAAAAGATAAAATTTGTGTTGCTCGTAATTCATCAATGACGAAGTAACTGAATCTTGTGTTTTAAAAGTCTGTTTATCAACTGAATACGTATAAGCAGGAATAATGTAATTATTTTGATACTGCAAATCGGCATCATAACGCAGCCAAGAAACGTTTTGAGGAATTTCTAAAATAGCAACTTGACTATTTGGAATCGATGAAATAATAGAATTTTGAGAACTAGAATTTGTATTCAAATCTGAAAAAGAACTAGCATTATTATTCTGAAATTGTAATTGATTTTTTCCTTCTAAATAAAAGCCATTTGTAGAAAGTTGAAATTTGCCTACTTTTTTATTGAAAATAACTTTGTGTTGCTGTCCTGTAATGGCATTTTCTCGGTTTCTGTACGTAAAATTATATTCAAACTTGTTGCTTACATTTTGTTCAATAATCGTAAATGCCTGTAAAATTTGGTCTTGTCCTTTTGGCAATGCACCAAAAAAAGTAGGAAGTGTCCAATCTCTATCAAATTCTATATTTCTAAAACGGTCTATGGGTTCAAAGTTTTTATTATCCAATTCATAATCAATTCCATAACTTAGTTTATAATTTTTTCTAAACAAACCATTTTCAAACTTCTTTTCTTTGGTATGAATTCCCACAAAAAAAGCATTTCCTTTGTCGTCTTGACTATCAATTTCTGAAAAAATATTTTTATCTCGTTTCGAAAAAGCTGCTTCTGCAAAAATACTTGTAGTGCTATTTGGAGAAAAACGAACGCCTGTATTGGTAAGTTGCTTAGAATTTGGGGCAGGAAGTTGTCTAATTGGTGCAAAATTTCCTTGATTAATTCCTGCAAAAACATATTCTTTTCCATTTGCAACGGCTTCTCCCAAAACATAATCGCCTTTATTCTGTCCCACTTCGGTAAAAGAAACGGTATAAAAAGTTTGATTTTCGTTGTCTTGAGTCGCTCTCTCAAAAATCTGATAAAAGAAATTATCTATCAATGTATCTTTTTTGACATACAAAATTTGATTAACAGAAAAATTTTCTACTTCTTCGGCACTTTCCACAATGGCTAAATCCAAACTATCGCCAATATTCTCTAAAAGTGTTTGTCTTTCCTCTGAAATATCAAAATTAATAGGTTGTTTTTCGTTATCACTTTCAGAATAGTTTTCTATAAAGACATTCCAAGATGATTTTTTTAGCTTTTTAGGATTTAGACTTTTATTCTTACTTGTAAAATTTACACTTGCCCCCAAATTCGAAATCGTCCGATTATAAAACTGATTCGTATATTCAAATTCTACACGAACCCTAGAAAATTGCGTAATCACAACGTGAGGATTAAAGGTAATTTCGGCAGTATTATAATCAATAATGTAATCATAATTAAAACCACGCTGCAAAAGTTGACCATCTAAAAATATTTTTTCTGAACCTGCTTGAATGATAATAAAACGCTCATTATTTGCACCAACTAAACGATAAGCACCTTGTACGCCTTCTTGAACTGGAAGTTGATAACTTTGAAACTGTCCTTTTGCAGCAGCCAAACCGATTTTTTGTTGGGTAGAAAAAGTAGAATCTCTCTGAAAATTAGTTTGCAAAACTCCTCCCAAAACATTTTTATAAAATCGCATAAAATGAGGCGAATTGTTTCCTATTCCTTGTTTCAAAACTACATCTCCAGCCGTAAGTGAAGCATTTTTATGACGAAGTTGTATCTGTATTCTATCAAATTGTTGGATTTGCTGGGTATTTCCTTCGGGTTGAAAGGGAACATTTTGGTCGGAAATAATGGCTGTCAATTCTATTTCATCAGTCAGTTTTCCTTCTAATTGCAGATTTAGATTTGAGTTTACAAACACATCTTGCCTATTTCCCACCGAAACACCACGAGTAATACTTCCTGCTTTTTGAAGATTGGAGCTAAAAAGTTCTTGTCTTTCTTCTGTAATTACATTCTGTTTTTCGGCTTTTCTATCAACTGTATCGATGAAGTTTTGCATTGCTGCCTGTTCGTATTCTTCCTGTGAGCGTTTGAAAGTCCAGTTTTTTATCTTAAAAGGAATGGTTTGATACGATATTTTGATAGAATCTAATTGAATATTTTGATTTGAAACTGAATCAAACAAAATAATCTGTTTTTCAAAGTCATAAGTTGCTTTTATAGTTTTTAGTTGATTTTCTGAAAGCTGAGGTTTTGTTTCTAAAACTTGAATGGAAATTGGAGGAAGAGAATCAATTTCTTTGAGCCAAAAAGAAGTATAAGAATTATTGCTTTTACTGACTGCAATCCATTTTGTTTTTTGAGAGAATGAACTTGAGTTTGTCGAATTTAAGGAATCGGTTGCAGTGTCGTTTTTTTGAGTTTGTGCAAAAACGGTTTTTGTGGAAATAAATAGGAAAAAAAATAATAGGAAAAAGAGGAAACGCATTTTTCATTTTCTTGATTTGAGAGCTTTTTTACTTGTTTTGTTGGGAGATAAAAGGATGAATATGAACTAGACTATCTTGTAGCTTTAAACCTTGATGAAAATATTCTATGTCTTTTAACGACTTTTTTGCAATAGTTTTATCAGTTGTTTTTCTATCAAAAAGTATATTTATAGCTTCGAAGTCTTTTTCAAAATCTTGTTCAACATCAAAGTAAATTTTCGAAATTCCGTTGATTAAACCTATAAAAATCTGACTATTTCTAAATTTTTGATAAATACCAGAATTTTCATTTGACTTTAACTCTATTGAGAAAACATAGTTTTTATCTCTTATTCTACAAAAAATTATAGCATCACAAGCTTTATTCAAATCTGTTATTTCATTGAATAATTTCCCTAAAAATTTATTGGTTGGATGGTCTAATTTGAAAGCCAAAAAACATTCATCAATTCCTTTTATTGTAACTGAACGGAGTTGTTTTGAACCTGTATTTTGTTCTTCTTCTATTTTAATTGATTTTTTTTCTTCATTAAAATTGATTCGAACTTCTTCACAAATCAGAGCTTCAAGAGCTTTTTTTATATCTTCCATTAGTTAGATTTTAGATTTACTCCTTAGGTTTTCTTCGGCTTTTTTGGCTTCTTCTTTCTCTGCTTTTTTATTTTCATCAGACTCTAAAAAAGTGTAATAAATATCGTCTGAACGTTCATTAAGGTTAGCTATTACTAAATCAATGGAATCTATTTCAATTCCACGTTTTAAAAGAGGAACAGAAACAGCCGTATTTTTTCCTTTCTCAAAATAATAAACGCCTACATTTTCATTTTTTAAAAGTTCGTTTTCATTATATCCATACGTTTTCATTAATTCTTCTTTCTCTTTGAAATTATTAGAAAGCATCAACAAATTACTCAATTCTCTAATAATATAATCGCTATGTGTACTTGCCACCACTTTAAAACCTTCATTGACCAAACGAGCCAAAAAACGAGCGACCAAAATTTGGTTATCTGGGTGTAGATTTAGCTCGGGTTCATCGATAATAATACAATCATTTTTCTTTGCTAAATGACGCAAGTAGAAAACAAGAGAAGCAAGCGATTTTACAAGAGAAGAAGTTTGATAGATTTCTAAAATTGTATTTTCAGAGCTATTATTTGGTTGATATTGTAATCCTCCATACTGCCCCACACTTATTTTTCCTTCTAAAATACTTTTTTCTAATTCAATGGCTAGAAATTCAAAATCACTTTTTCTATTTTGAAGGTGTAATAAATCCTCTGCTATTAATAACTCATCTGCTATTGGTTTTTGATAACGGTTTATATTTTCTTCTGCAAAATGTAATAATTTGTTTCTCTCCTCTCCTTTAGTTTTTAGTATCTTATCAAAAAACTGATTTTTATTTAATGCTAATTCTTTACTGAAAATGTTTATGGCTGCTCGTTCGGAGGAAAAAAGGTAAATACAATTTTCAGACTTAAATCCTAGTATATCATACAGCAAAATTTTTATAAAACTATTGATTAGTTTACCATCTTTGATAGAATTTATAAAATCACTAGCTGATTTATGAATGCTACTTTCTATTCTTAACTCCTTAGAATTATTTTTCTTTGATATATTTGTGCTACCTATTACTACAATACTTGTTTCTTTTCCTAAAACTATTTTCTCTAAACTATTACCCTGTGGAATTTTATATCTAAAATTAGGGTTCAAATTTTTTTGTGGAAAAACATATTTATGAAATGCTTTCTTTTTGTCAATTATAAGTTTTTCTATAAAACTGTGGTTACTATTGATAAAACCTATTAAATCTAAACTTATCAAATTTTTCGATTGGGATATTATGTCTTCTTGTTTAAAGTTGAATAATACAGATTTAGAAGTTTCTACTAGTTCATCATACTCTAGCGCACTATCATTTTCTAGGAAGTAATAAATCGCATAAGCCACATAAGTTTTCCCTGTATTATTATGTCCACACAGTAAAATAAGGTCTTTGCTAAGGTCTATTTCTGCTTCTTTGAGTGTGCCTAGATTTTTTATGGTTAGTATCATTGCTTTTTTTGTTTTGCATTCCAGTAGGGACAATGCATGCATTGTCCCTACACAAATACTATTTTTATAAGATTTGGTTTGTATTTTCGAAAAAACCATTTATTATGCTCTCATGAAGAGTGAGCTACATTTTTTTCTTGTGTAAATTTAATGATATTTTAATCAACTATTGTCAGAGTTGTTTTGGATTACCAAAAAACTACTTACAAAGTTTCAAAAACTTCTCTAATCAAGTTATAAAAAATTATAACAAGACTACAAACTCAAATTTACCTTTCATTTTTTTAGTAAATTTCCATTTCAGATTATTTTTCTACTAAAAAGCCCTCAAACTAATGAAATTAAAATTATCCCCTATTTTATCTTTTTTTTTACTCTGTTTATTTATCTTATTTATTAATGCTTCACTTTTTGCTCAAAACACTTCAAAAATTGAAAGTTATTATTTCGAAACGCTCAAAAAACAATATGAAGAGCAAAATCAAGAATTAAAATTCAATCCTGCTATTTCTACTCCAAAGCAAGTTTTAGGTTTTGAAATTGGCGACTGGCACGTTTCGCATGACAAACTTCTCTTTTATTTACACACTCTAGCACAGCAATCCAACAGAATTAGTATTGATACTATCGGATTTTCGCACGAACAGCGTCCACTTATTCAACTTATTATAACAAATCCTACAAATCAATCAAATTTAGAAGAGATTAGAAAAAAACACCTTGAACTAACAAATTCTAGTTCTACCATTTCTACTGAAAATCTTCCTGTTGTGGTTTGGCAAGGATACAGCATTCATGGAAATGAAGCGAGTGGAAGTAATGCAGCTCTTTTGTATGCTTATTATTTGGCTGCTGCTGAAGGAGAGGAAATTGAAAATCAATTAAAAAATGCCATTATTATTCTTGACCCAAGTTTTAATCCTGATGGTTTGAATCGTTTTGCAAGTTGGGTAAATATGCACAAAAGTAAGTCGCAAGTAACTGACCCAAATCGTAGAGAAACAAATGAGCCTTTTCCAATGGGACGAACAAATCATTATTGGTTTGATTTGAATAGAGATTGGTTGCCTGTTCAACAGCCAGAAAGCAAGGCACGTTTAAAGCGTTTTCATGAGTGGAAGCCAAATATCTTGACAGACCACCACGAAATGGGAACAAATAGTAGTTTCTTTTTTCAACCGGGAGTTCCTCAACGTACAAATCCGATTACCCCACAAAAAAATCAAGAATTGACTGCCAAAATTGGAACTTTTCACGCCAAATTTTTAGATAATATTGGTTCGCTTTATTATACAGAACAGAGTTTTGATGATTTTTATTATGGAAAAGGCTCTACGTATCCAGATGTAAATGGTTCGGTAGGGATTTTATTCGAACAGGCGAGTGCACGAGGACACGCACAAGACAGCGAAAATGGAGTTATTACCTTTGATTTTGCGATTCGAAACCAACTCACTACTTCGCTTTCTACGCTAGAAGCTGCCGTAAATCTTAGAAAAGAACTCTTAGATTATCAACAAAGTTTTTATAAAACAGTAAATGATTTTGCTAAAAATTCTACTGAAAAAGGCTATTTGATTGGAGGAAAAAAAGATATTCCACGTTTTGAAGAATTATTGAGAGTTTTGGAAACACATCAAATTGATTTTTATACATTAAATAAAAATGAAATAAAAGAAAATCAAAATGCTAAAAATCAAGTTACTTTTTCTGATAAAAATTCGGTTGTCATTCCAGTTAATCAAACACAAGGAAGATTAGTAAAAGCTATTTTTGATACGCCAAAGACATTTAAAGACAGCATTTTTTATGACGTTTCGGCTTGGACTTTCTCTTATTCTTTTGGATTAGAACAAAAAATTCTTTCTCAAAGTGAACTTTCAAATCTAAAAGGAGAAAAAATAAATGCTGATTATTTTTCAGAACAATTCAATAAAGAAAATCAAGAATTACAAAAAAGTGAAATTGGTTATTTGATAGATTGGAAAAATTATTATGCACCAAAATTAGTAAATCAATTATTAGAAAATAATCTGAATATCAAAGTGAGTAAAGAACCTTTTTCTTATCTTTTTAAAGAAGGAGAAAGTGATAAAAAGGTAGATTTTGATAGAGGAACTATTTTTGTCAAAACTCCTGAAAATCAACAAGAGGGAGATTATTTAGTAGAAATATTGAAAGAAGCAAGTCAAAATCATTCTATCAAAATTACTTCTTTAGAAACTGGACTTACAGACAATGGAATTGATTTGGGAAGTCCAAGTTTTCAAACTCTGAAATTACCTAAAGTTTTGATTGTTGTAGGAGAAGGTGTGGATTCGTATGAGGCAGGCGAAATTTGGCATTTATTAGATGCTCGTTATGGAATGAAAGTTTCTCTGATTGAAGCAAGTGAACTTTCAAAAATTGATTTGCACGATTATACGACTATTGTTTTGCCGAGTGGTTATCCTCAAAATTTTAATCCAAATACACTTTCTAGTTGGACAGAAAATGGAGGTACTTTGATTGCGATTGGTTCTTCAATTAATTTTTTGAAGGGAAGTTCTTATTTTAATCTGAATCAAAAACAATTTTCTAATCAAGGTAATTCAGACCAAAAACAGCGTTTTAACTATTCAAATAGAGATAATGATAGAGGTGCGAATTATATTGGAGGGCTTATTTTGGAAGGACAATTAGACCTTTCGAATCCGATTGCTTTTGGGTATGAATCTGAAACAATACGTATTTTTAAAGATAATAGTATCTTTTTAGATTATTCTGAAAATCCTTATACAATGCCACTTGTTTATTCTTTAAATCCAGAAAGCAATATTGTAAGTGGTTATTTATCTAATTTGAATAAAGAAAAATTGCAAAATAGTGTTTCTATTATTTCAAAAAATATAGGAAAAGGAAAGTTTGTTGTTTTCGCTGATAATCCTAATTTTAGAGCGTTTTGGTATGGTACAAATCGTCTTTTTGTGAATGCTATCTTTTTTGAATAAATTTTTGTTTGAATACAGAGGAAAGCAAGTATTCCTATCTTAGAAAATACTTGCTTTTTTATTAAACAATACATGTAATAGGCAATTTGCTATAACTGATAACTGATAACTGATAACTGATAACTGATAACTGATAACTGATAACTGATAACTGATAACTGATTATATTCTAAATCCCATTACCAAAATATCATCAATTTGAGAGGCTTGAGCAACTTCTTGCCATTTTATAATTGTATTTTCCAAAATTTCTTTTTGTTCTTGAAAAGGTAACTGATGGATTGTTTGTAAAAGACTTTTTAGATTTTTACGCATAAATTTTTTATTATTCTCTCCTCCAAATTGGTCTTGATAACCATCTGAATACATATAATAAGAAGTTTGATTATCGAATTCTATTATTTTGTCTTCAAAATTGATTCCTTCTGTTTTGAGCGAACCTCCAATACTAAATTTGCTTGCTTTATATTCTGTTATTTCACCATTTTTAATGCTAATTAGAGTGTTTTTCGCTCCAGCAAAAGTCATTTTATTATTTATTTTATCAATAACACAAAGCGAAATATCCATTCCATCTTTATTTCCTGTTTCTTTTTGTTTTAGTAGTGATACTGTTTCTTGATGCAAATTTATCAGAATTTGAGCAGGAGAAATATAATTATTTTCTATAATAATTTCACGCAATAGATTAATTCCTATCATAGACATCAATGAACCTGGAACGCCATGCCCTGTACAATCTGCAACAGCTAAAAATGTATGATTACCTTTTTCTAAAAAGAAGTAAAAATCGCCACTTACTACATCTTTGGGCAAGTAAAGTGTAAAACAATCTGAAAAATAAGCACAAATTTCATTTTGAGAAGGCAAAACAGCTTCTTGAATACGCTTTGCATAATTCAAACTATTGGTAAGAGCGACACTTTTGGATTCAATTTCTGCTTTTTGTTTTTCTACTGTTTCTAGTGTACTTGATAATTGTTCATTGATTTGGGCTAATTCTTCATTGCTTTCATTTAGTTTTTGTGTACGTTCTATTACCTTTGTTTCCAACTGCTCTTTTGATTGCTTTTCTAAGTGTAGAGCCTTTTTTGTTGCTATATTTTTTTCTCTTCTTATCGTTCTGTATCTATCAGCTAAAGCAATAGAAATCAATGCAACCTCTAAGGCTGAACCTATTTCTGCTCCGTGATTTGTCCAAAAATTAATAGGTAGTGTTCCACTATTTCGAAGTGTAATCATAAGTCCCCCTATCAGATAAGAAGCCCAAGCTAATACAAAAAAACGAGCAAATTTATTTCCTTTATACCAACAATAAATTCCAGTAGCCAAAAGAGAAAAAGCCTGTAACTTAGTAACTGCATTTACTACTCCTGTCCATCCTGCATAATTTATAATAAATGCTACAATAGCAAGAAAAATGACTGCTAAGAAATAACGAAACAACCAAGTATGATACTTCCTTAATTCTAAAAAGTAGATAGTAAAAATAGAGGTAGTAATGACAGTACCTATCATGGCAGCACGAATAAAATATATATTCGCTTCGGGAAAACTTGGATAAATATATTTGAATAAATAGCCACTAACTCCAGCAAAAGTCAAGAAAGTACAAATGATAGTTAATACATAATAAATATAATTGACATCTCTGATTATCAAGAAAATAACTAGATTATAGAACATCATTATCAACAGAATACCAAAATAAATACCATATCCAATATGACTATCTTTTCCCTCTTGATGTACTTTTGATTTTGGAAGGATAGAAATAGGTAACAAAACAGGATAATCAGAACGAATACGCAAATAACAAACTATCTTTTCATTAGAAGAAAGGTGTAAAGGAAAAGAAAAACCATTATTTTTTATCTCTCCACGAGAGTGATAAGTAGATAGCCAACCTGTTTGAGAGTGATGAATTAAACGTCCTTCTTTTTCTTGATAAAAATCAATTTTATCTGTGAAAGGCATATCCAAAACAAATTGCCAATCCTCAATTTTTGATTTATTTTCTATCTCTACTTTTAGCCAAATAGGAACAGAGAGGTAGCCAAGGTTTAAGTGTTCTGATTGATTTTTTATCCAGTTTTTGTTGAAATTTACCTTGTTTATGTCTTCAATAGAATAACCTTTGTTTTCCGAATCTATGAAATAATAAAGAGAATTTCCTAGACTAGAAATCTGCTTTTCATTCTTTAGAGTTATTTTTTGAGCAAGAGTAGATGTGTTGAGACAGTAGAAAAAAATAAGTAAAAAGAATACAAATTTTTTCTTGATGTAAGAAAAATAAACGTTCATTTGGAGTAGTAATAAATTGAAGCATAAAGGTACTAAATTTTACATTTATCTTAAACATCTTTGTTCAAGTTTTGATAAAGTAACCTACTTGCCTCTTTGTGCATCTATTCCCTAGATAAGTAATTCTAATTACTTATTTTATTGATTATTCTAGTTTGGAATTTATATTGTAATTCCCATTACACAAATATCATCAATTTGTTCGTGTTCTGTTCCTGTCCAGTTCATTAGATTTCTTTTGAGAGAAACTCTTTGATGGCGCATAGAAGTACTATGTGTATCATATAGGAGTTGCCTAAATTTGATGGACATAAATTTTCGTCCTTCTTCTCCTCCAAATTGGTCTTGGTAGCCATCAGAATAAATATAAAATGCCTCTACATTTTCTAATTCAATGATATGGTTTGTATATTCTATATCCATAAATTTTTGTGTTCGTCCTCCAATAGGATGTACATCTCCTTTAATAAGAGTTAGATTTGCATCTGCACCACCTTTTTTGCGTTTTTTATGTATATAAACTAAAGGGCTTTTTGCACCTGCAAATTCCATCATTCCGACAGATTTATCAACAACAACAACAGCCATATCCATCCCATCACGATTTCCTGTGGTGTCTTGTTTCAAAATCCTTCTTATTTCTTTTTGCATAAAATCTAAGATTTTACTAGGTGTCGTAACCTGTTGTTGAAGAATAATATCATTTAGAAGTGTAGTTCCAAGTAATGACATAAATGCCCCTGGTACTCCATGCCCTGTACAATCTCCTACAACGGCAATTTTACGAGTTCCTATTTCATTGTACCAATAAAAATCTCCTGAAACTACATCTTTTGGCTCAAAGAATACAAAGGCATCTTCGAATATCTGTTTCAAATCTTGTGTTCCTCCTAGCATGGCTGATTGAATGCGCTGTGCATAATTGATACTAGAAACAAGATTATTATTTTGTTTTTCTAATTGAGCTGACGTTTTTTCTAGTTTATTTTTAGCAAGTTCAGATTTAGTTACATCTTGAAGTGTTCCCTTCATTTTGATAAGATTTCCTTCTTCATCAAAAACAGGATAGCCTTTTTCTCTTACATAAAAAGTTTTTTTATTTGGTGTATGAATACGATAAACGGCATTAAATTCTTCTTTTTTTGTTACAGCTACTGTCCATGCTTGATTTAATGAAATTGAATCTTCTTTTTCTATCCATTCTTGAAATATGGCAGTATCTTGTGGTATTTGATGGTTTTCTATTTGAAATACTTTATCAAAACTCTCTGACCACTCTACTTTTTTGGTTGTGATATTCATATCATAACTCACAATTTGAGCAATACGTTGAGATTCTTCTAGATTTTCTTTGTTTTCTTTTACATAATTGAGAAGTTCTTGCTGTATTTTTTGTTGTGTTACTTCTTCACTAATATCTTGTGCTGTTCCTATCAATGTAGTTGGTTCACCATTTTCGTTATAATTGATAATAGAGTAAGTACGATAATGCTTCCAAGGTTCTTTTGGTAAATGAGGAGGCTTTGCTCTGTAAGTTGTAAAGACTTCTTTTTGCCCACTCATTATTGCTTCATTAATCATGTTTTGATGAGATTCTCTTTCATCAGGATGAATAATAGAGTGAAATACGACTTGATTGACAATAGTATCTTTTTCTAATCCATAAATAGCAGGAAGATTTTCAGAGTGTTTAATTTCTCTTGTATGAAGATTCCAAACATAACTTCCCATTTTTGCCATTTTTTCGGCATCAGTAAGCATTTGCTGTTGTTGTTCTAATTCTTTTTGAGAAGTAAGTAGTTTTTGAGTTTGGGTTTCTATGATTTGTTCAGCTTGTTTCCTTTGTGTAATATCCATCAAGATACCATCAAGATAATTTATATTATTGATTTTATCTTCAACTACTTGTCCTGTTTCTTCTACCCAAATAACAGAACCATTTTTATGAATAAGACGATATTCTATTTTATAAGGTTGTTTTGTTTCAATAGCTTGAGTTATTTCTTCATTAGTAGAGTTATCATCTGGATGAATAATACTAGCAAAAGAACATACTTTATTATCTAAGAAATCAGAAGCTGCATAACCTGTAATGCGTTCGACTCCTTTAGAAATGAATTTCATTGTCCAATTTTCATCAATCAAAGAGCGATACATAATCCCTTGTAAGTTATTACTAAGAGATTCTAGTTGTATTTGAGATTGTTCTAATGCTTGTTGTTGTAATGTAATTTGAGTAATATCCTGAACTACCCCTAACAATCTTTCTGGATTACCTGTAACATCTCTTATTAAAGTTCCTTCTAATTTTAAATATTTCCATTCAGTATGTTTTGGCCCTTTAAAACGAGCAATTTGAATGAAATTATCTTTTAATCCTTGCATTAACAGTAGAGAATTTGTTTCTAATTCTTTATAATCATCTTTGTGATAATATTTTAGTTGTTTTTGCACATTTTTCATTTCATCACCCTCTAAGCCATAAATAAGAGCTAAATTTTTGGAATTATGATAAGAGCGTGCCTTTAAATCTCCCTCAAAGCTTCCTATTTGAGAAATTTCTTCTGCACGATTAAGAAGAATACGCTGTTCTTCTGCCTCTCGCTGTGCAACAAAAAGGTTATCGTTGATAAGCTGTAATTGCTCTGTATTCTGACGTAATTCTTCTTCAGAGGCTTGTAACTCTTGGTTTTGTATGCTTGCTTCTTGTAATAATCTTTTTATTTCTTGTTCTTTTTGTATGCTTTCTGTAATGTCTTGCAAGCTATTAACAACATAACTTAACTTTCCTCTTTTATTAAAGACACCATGAGTAGTGCCTTGAAACCAATGCCAATCTTTAAAATAATCAGTTTTGATACGCAAGCGATAATAAGTATCTTCTTCATTTTCAATGGCTTTTTTCTGACTTTCTAATAGTTTTGGATAATCCTCAGAATGAATAACATTTTCTAAGAATTGACTATCAATTTTGACATTTTTATCAACTCCTAAAAGAGTATTTAAGTGTTCTGTGTGTGTGATTTCATTAGTTTTGATATCCAAATCATAAGCAGCTAATTTTGCCATTTCTTTGGCTTGTGAAACTCTATTAATATAGACTTTTAGTTCTCTCTGTGAATTAATTAAGTTATCATTTACCGTTTTCATTTGTTCAGAATTTTGTCGTAACTCTTCTTCTGATGCTTGTAATTCTTGATTATTTTCTTCTAATGTTCTAGTCGCAATTTCGACATCTGTAAAAGCCATTTTTACTTGATTTACCATTGGCTTTAAAACAAAAAATGAAATAGACCAAATAAAAGCTAGTAGAAAGCCTATCACTCCAAACTGTGCTATTTGTATATAAGTTAGTTTTTCTTGTGCTTCTTCTTTATAAGTAACCACAACTTTATCCATTATAGGAAGAAAAGCTCTTTCATTGCGTTCTATTTTCTGAATCGCATCTCGCATACTATTTCTGCTACTTTCTAGGTCTGCGACTTTATTGGCATCTAAAAGCTGCTCTACGCCTGCCAAAATTCCATTGTAATAAGGGGAAAGAGAATTATATAAAAGGGTTACCTCTTCAGAATTAATATGATTTTTACTAAAAGGTAATGTATTTTCTTTTCCTATTAAATTGAGATGTGCTGTTTCAAATTCTTTTATATCTATATCTAAAGCATTTATATAAGGAACTTGCTCTTCGCTTTGTGAGTTTGTTGTAGCTATGTATAAAGCACTTTTAGCTATTTTTTGACTCAACATGCGCTGTCTTCCTGACGTATTGATTACAGGGGCATCATTTTGCTGGTCAGATATAAAATTTTGAACAACGAAATAACTTCCTAATAAGAGAACTGTAATAATAAGTGGTGCAGCTATATTTCCAATTCGTAGTTTTTTTAGAATTGCATTGTTTTCTTTTTCATACTGTTCTGAGCTGATTCCCTTTTGTTCATAACTAGCAATCAGTTTGTCTCTCAAAGAACCCATATATGCAAAAGCCCCTCCTAGTACTAAAGGAGCAGAATCAATTACAAAGTGAATTGGATTGAGTTTATGGAGTTGAATAATTATATCCCAACCAAAAGCAAGTTGCTTAAAGAAGAATCCATCAAGTATTAGGGCAAATAAAGGGAAAAACAAACCAAATACTAGCCCACCGATGGCGTATTTGAGTGTATTGGAATAACGCATATATCTTTATAGAGCTATCTTATTTATTTGAAAAGTCAATATAGAATAAGATAAAGGGGAAAATAAGTAGAATTTTGTATCTGTATGGATAGGGAAACACAAATATATAGCCAATATAAGCATTTTTTTTGTGCTAAAGTAGCATTTTAAAGAGATGTTTTTTATTTATTTATAGTATAAGTGCGTGTACTTTGCCTTATTTAATTTTCTAATTGGACTTTTTTTATAAAATGCTTATAATCAGAGTAAGTAAAATATTTTTTCTGATTCAAAAAAACTTCTTTTTGATTTTTAAATTCTTCTTCCTTGCCTATGGGAACATCTATTTTGTAATCAATTATCTTTTCTAGTTCTTCTTTTGTAAAAAACACTTTTCTTAAAATAAGACGAACTGTTCTGAAACTCTCTTCAATATCTGAAATCCATATTAGTAATTGAATAGCAAAAAATAGAAAAAAAGCATTCAATAAATGAGGTAAAATATAGACATATAGATTGCTATAATCTGCTAGTGCATTTTCTAATAATTTACTATCAATACTTCTCAAACGAGTATAGTTATCATATTTCCACCATTTTTCGAAGAAATACATTTGTATGTGTTGGGTAAGTAAATAACAAGCATTGATAATCCAAAAAATAGTTCCACTATTATTTTTCTCTATTTCATAAAGCATAAAACGTTTTTTTAAGAAAACAACTACTAACATAGTTGCTACCAAACTTAAAGCTAAAGAAATATAATAAGATATACCATAATCTAATTTTCCATTCTGAAAAAGAGAAAGTAGATATTGATTTTTAAGAAAAAATAATTTTAAAATCCCCTCTGCAAATAATGCACAACTTATAGGAATAATAATAAATAAGAGAAAAAACCAAAAATAATAAGATAGATTAAAAACTTTTGTCTTCATAAATTTAATACAACTATTTGATAGTTTTTTTGTGATGTCTATTTTATTGGATTAAAAAATAAAACCTATTTTAAAATGCTATTCAAAATAGGTTTTTACTTAGGAATAATTACAAATTATGAATGTAATGCGCTGAATATCAATAATTTGTTGTTTTTAAATGAGTATGTTATTTAATTTCAATTCCTTAGTAGGAAAAAATTATTTATTCAGTTCTTCCAAATATTCCATTGCTCTTCTAAGATGTGGAATTACGATTGTTCCTCCTACAAGATTAGCTATTGCCATTGCTTCAATGATTTGTTCGTCTGAAATTCCTGCTTCTTTTGCTTTTCCTAAATGATATTTGATGCAATCATCACAACGCAAAACCATCGAACAAGTAAGCCCAATAAGTTCTTTTGTTTTGATGTCTAGTGTTCCCTCTGCATACGCATTAGTATCTAAATTGAAAATACGTTTTAATACTTTATTATCAGCAGCCATAATTTTTTCATTCATTTTACTGCGATAGGCATTGAATTCTTCTACTTGATTCATCTTTTTGATAGTGGTTATTTAATAGTCATTACTAGAAAATTAATTAATTTTGATTATTTTTTGATTCCCCATTTTGTGTTTTTCTTTGTCTTAAAGGATTACCTTTTCTTTTTTTGCGTTTGTTTGCTTGATTTTGTTTGTTGCTTTCAAGAGTTGATGCTGAAGAGGTATTTACTTCTTCTGGTTTAGAAATTTTTTTTCGTGGTCTTCGTGTGCGAGTTCTTTTTTTGCGAACATTTTCTGTATGAGAAATTCCATTTTCAGCTTTTCGTCTTACATTTCTTTCAAACTCTTCGGCATCAATAATATGATTGTCTTGTAGTGTTGTGTCTAATGTTTCGCCTTCTGAAAGCCATTCAGATGGTTTTAGTGAGGGAGGAAACTCTTTTTTTTCATTGAGTTTCAAGATTGTATTTACTTCTTCGATAGACAAAGCATACCACATATTCTCAGAGTTATAACTAAACCACATTAGTTTTTTGAAAATATCTGTTTTTTGTAATTGTGCTTCGCCTTCTTGTGTACGCAAAAATTTTACTTCTGGAATGTCTTTAAGAGCATCTAAATAAGTGTCCAATTCATAATTAAGACAACATTTTAATTTTCCACATTGCCCTGAAAGTTTGGATGTATTCAAAGAAAGATTTTGATAACGTGCAGCTGTTGTACTGACTGGTTTGAAGTCTGAAAGCCACGTTGAGCAGCAAAGTTCACGTCCACAAACACCAATTCCACCTACTCGGCTGGCTTCTTGTCGGAGGCTAATTTGTCGCATTTCGATACGAATTCTGAATTCTGCTGCCAACATTCGGATAAGTTCACGAAAATCTACCCTTGAATCTGCCGAATAATAAAAAGTTGCTTTTGTACAATCAGCTTGATATTCTACATCAGAGAGTTTCATTGCCAAATGAGTTTGGTTAATGATTTCTCGTGTTCGGTACATTGTTGGAAGCTCTCTATTTCTAGCTTCAATGAGCTTGTCCAAATCGTTTTGTGTAGCCTTTCTTTCAATATTACAAATACTCTCATCGTCCATTTTGATGCGTTTTTTTCGCATTTGCAGACGCACAAGTTCGCCTTGTAAAGATATATGACCTACATGGAAACCTCTTTCTACTTCCAATGTTACAGCATCACCTGTAATTAAATGGATGTTATTTATATTTCTACAAAAGGCTTTTCTGCCTCCTTTAAATTTTACTTCTACAATTTCAAATGGTTTTGTATCAGGGAGTTCCATTTGAGAAAGCCAATCAAACGAATTTAGACGATTACAACCCGAAGTACCACAATTTCCATTGCTTTTACAGCCTTTTGGTTCTTCATTACTTTCGTTTTGTTCATTTTCTGTATCTATTTTTTGTGCATTCGTTGCACATGAATTACAACTCATTTTTATATATATTTTGACGCAAAGAAATAATTATTTTTTTGCGTGGAAATTCTTAGGAAAATTTTACATAACTGGTTCAAGCGTCGACGCTTGAACCAGTTATATTATATCAAAATTACAAATTTTTCCCTAATAATTTCTTAAAAATAATATTCTACTGGATTTGTATTCGTTTCACAAGCTATAATTTTTATATCAGAAAATTTTTCTTGAAGGAAATCAACTAATAAATCTTTCGTAAAAACTTCACTTTCATAGTGTCCAATATCACAAATCACAATTTTATCTTCAGCATCAAAAAACTCGTGGTATTTGTAATCTCCTGTAATAAAAAAATCAGCTTGTTTTTTGAGAGCTTCTTTTAAAAGAAAACTTCCTGCACCACCACAGATAGCAATTTTTTTCACTTTTCTATCTTTGAAGTTTTTTAAGCTAGTATGTTTTATCAAAGGCAAATTCATTTTTGATTTGAGATTTGCTAGAAAAGCAGTGGCAGAAATGGCTTCTGATAATTCCCCAATCATTCCAGAGCCTACATTTTGAGTTTCATTATTTCCTTTATGAAAAATAGTAGGCTTGGGAGATAAAATTTGTGTATTAATAAGTCCTATTTTTTCGGCTATTTTAGCATTTACTCCATTTTGAACATTATCCAAATTAGTATGAATGGCATAAATTCCGATTCCTTCTTGAATGGCTTTTATGACTGTTCTTTCGATATAATTTTTTCCTGTAAGGCTTTTTAAGCCTCTAAAAATAATAGGATGATGTGCCACAATCAGATTGCAGTTTTTTGCTTTTGCTTCTTCTATAACGGATTCAATCGTATCTAAAGAAACCAAAATTCCTGTAATTTCTGTATTCGGATTTCCCACCAAAAGTCCAGAATTATCATACGATTCTTGAAAATTAAGGGGAGCAATAGATTCTAAGTAAGATGTAATTTGAGAAAAAGTATAAGTCATTGTTTTATTTTTATATTAAAATTCAAGCGAAGACGCTTAGATTAGTCGTTTCATTTTTGCCTAAAATACAAACATAAAAAATAATTCTACCATTTTATTAAGAAAAATAGTAACTTTAAAATTCATTTCAATCAACTGTATTCCTACCCAACCGTTTAAAAAAAATATTGCTGTGATAGATAGAATTAATAAAGTAGAATCGCTCAAACAATCTCCTCTTTTTACTTCCCTTCCTCAAGAAGCATTAGAAAAAATAGCTGCAAAAGCAAAAATGCGTCAGTTTTTTCCTGATGAAACGGTTGTTTGGCAAGGAAAGGCAAGTGATAGTTTGTATTTGATTATCAACGGAATTGTGGCAGTAAAGAAAATTATTGCAAGTGGAAAAGAACAAATTTTTGCTTATCTAATGGCAGGAAATACCTTTGGAGAAGTAGGAATATTAGAAAATCAACCTCGTTCGGCTACCGTTTCGGCATTGAGTGATGTTGATGTATTGGTTATTCAGCGAGATGATTTTATACAGATGATGTACGATTATCCTCAAATCGGAATTGGTCTTTGTAAAATGTTAGGGAAATATTTGGTAGAATCAAATCGAAGACAGACAAGAGCATCAAAAAAGGCTCGTTTGATTTTGGTTTTTAGTCTTACACCAAACGCAGGAGGAACGAATATTGGAAACTCTTTGGCTCGTATTTTACACGCACAGACCAAACAAACAACCGTTTATACAGAATATCCAACACCTCAAAATTTGATTTCGGATTTGAATATTCGTAAAAGAGCAAAGATTTACAAACATACAGCAGGATATGATATTTTGCTTTCTCAAGATGAAAATACAGATTTACCTCTTTCTGCTCGTCTGACTTTGTTTTTAGATACAATGATGTCAGATTATGAAAATATTATTATTACCCTAAAAAATCAAACTTATATTGATGAGAATTTGGCAATGCTACTGGAGTTTGTCAATCAGATTATTATTGTTTCCCCACCGTTGGAGGAAGCAATGCATGTTGTCCCAAAACTACAAAAACAAATTCGTGACCATGTGCGAAGTGATGAGGCTACCATTTTTACTATTATCAATCGTTGTAGTCCAGAACACGAGAAAACAAAAATTAAAGGAGGTTCAGATTTTGATGTTCCTTATATTCCAGATTTGCCTTTACTTGTAGATTCGGAAGACGCAAACTATAAAATTCCTCGTCCGATAGAAGAAATGCTAGGTTCGATTATAGACCGTTTGGAACGAACACATCAAATAGGCGTTTTTATTCCTTCTACTATCTCAGTTGATAAACCGATTGATACAACTAAGTATGTCGAACAAACACTCAAATTTTTGGCAGAACGTTTTGGAGGAGCAACAAGCAAAGAAGCAAAAGGCGTTTGGAATAGCGAAAAAGCAGGTTTGGTAGATGAAAAAGTGTATGTTGTTCATACCTATGTTACTCAAAAAGACATGAATAAATACCTTGACGAAGTAGTAGATTATATCAAAATGCTAAAAGTAGAACTGCAACAAGAAGCAATGGCTTTAGAAATTGATAAGAAAATGACGATTATTTAATTTTTTATCAATTACGGATTATAAGTCAGCGTAGCTAATTAAAAATTATGATTACCATTTAGCTCTTATCAGTATTTTTACCATTTATTTTTTTTATGTTCCTTGCCATTGTTGGTGGGGACACCATAGCCGTAAGGTTAAAATTTTAGTTGTCTTTCTGTTCCGTAGGAACTTTATATTGGTAGTAAAAATAAGAAAGAAAGAGTGTATTTTGTTCCGTTAGGAACTACATATTGGTAGGTTTCAAAATTTTTAATACAAAATGCGACCAATATACAACTCCTACGGAGTAAATGATTTTTAACTTTTCTGTTTTTATCTACCAATATGAAACTCCTAACGGAGTAGAGGGCAAAATTTCTCAATAGCCTTACGGCTGTGGTGTTCTTACCAACAAATATTATTACCATATCATTAAACTCCCATGAAAAAGCTCATTTTATTTTTTTGCCTACAATTTTGTTTTATTTCTGTTGCTTTTGCTCAAAATAATCAAGAAACTATATCTTTTCAAGCCTTACAAGATGATGCAGAGTTACTTTGGAATGCGCTCAATGAATTGCATCCAGCCTTGTACAAATACAATGATACAATGGCTTTAGAAGAGAAATATCAAAAATTACTAACTGATTTTTCAGAGGATAAAACAGCAGAAGAAACGCTTTTACTTTTTTCAGAATTTACGGCTGCTATAAAATGTGGACATACAGGCATTAATCCATTCAATCAAGAAAATAAAATTATTGATACGCTTTATAATCAAAAAAAGCTATTGCCTTTTACGTTTAAGATTATAGAAAATCAATGGGTTGTTTATAAATCTGTTTCGGATAAGCTCAAAAAAGGTGATGTAATTGTGTCTATAAACGGTAATTCTTCGGATATTATTTTTCAGAATATTACTAAATACATCAAAACGGATGGAGATAGACAAATCAAAAAATTAAAAGATGTAGAATTAACATTGACTTCAAAATATGAATATTTTGATTATTACTTTCCTTTGCTTTATAAACTAGAAAATGAAATAAAAGTAGAAGTAAAAAAGAATGGAAAAGAAACAACTGAAACAATGACTATTGAGCTTCTAAAAAAAGAGGAACGAAAAGATGAATTTGAAAAGTATTTTCCTTTGCTGACACAAAATTATGATGATTTGTGGAGTTTTAAACTAAATACTAAATATGCCTATTTGGAATTAGGAACATTTCAGACAGAAAAACTTTCTTATGACTGGAAAAGGTATCTAAATGATGCTTTTTATCAAATCAACAAACAGAAAATTCCTCATCTGATTATAGATGTCAGAGGAAATGAAGGAGGAAACAAAGAAGTAACCCAGTTTTTAATGGGAAAAATAGCAAATAAAGATTGGAAACCTGTTTTTAAAAAATCATATGTCGCTTATAATGAAGTAAATGACAGCTTGCAAATTCATTTGACTACTTCGAATAAGAAAAATTATAAGTCATCTAGTTGGACAAAACGCTGGAATGAAAATTATAGAGTTTTGAAAGGTACACCTGATGAACCTAAAATTATTCTTTCAAAACTAACAGCTTATAAAGGAAAAATTTATTTGTTAATAGATGGAAAAGTGAGTGCAGATGCTTTTGAGTTAGTAGAAAATTGTAAGAAAAATAACTTTGCTACACTTATCGGAACGACTACTGGAGGAACAAAAAAAGGGTTTACAGCAGAACGATTTTTTGTACTCAATCTTCCTAATTCGAATATACAAATTGATATTCCTTTGGTTGGTAAATACCCAATATACAAGCTAGAAGATGAAGGAATTGAGCCAAATGTTGAAGAAAAAGAAACTTTAGGTGACTTTATTGCACGAAAAGATAAAGCTCTTGATAAAGCAAAAAAAATTATAGAGCAAACAGAAAAAGGCAAGAAAGAAGTAGAAGAAACTGAAAGTGAAGAAAATGAAGAAAGTGAAGAAAATCAAAAGTAGTGTCTTATTCCTTAATCAATAAATATCATTACTAAAAGATGTTATTTTTGAAAAGTATTTGGTAGATTGCACAAAAATTTTGTTAATCCCTATATCAACTGCTATGTCAAACTATTACTACCAAACAACACTACTTTTTTTAGTTTCTTTTTTCTTTCTGATTATCAATCCGTTAGTTGCACAAAACCAAGATAATCAAAACTCAAATATAGACTTTGGAACTCTTACAGGAAGTGTACAAACTGATTTTAGATATTATGTAGAAGATTCTATTATTGGGGCAGCCGTTCCTTTAGAAAAAATAGGCTTCAATAATTATTTTACTCTTAATTATGAGCGTGGAAATTTTCGTGCAGGAGTTCGTTATGAAACCTATTTACCAGCACTTTTGGGCTATCCTTCAAGTATGCGAGGAACAGGAATTGCGAGGCGTTATATGGGTTATACTTTGAAAGGACTAGATGTAACTGTCGGAAATTTGTATGAGCAGTTTGGAAGTGGAATGATTTTGAGAGCGCAAGAAGATCGTTTTATTGGTATTGATAATTCTATTGATGGACTTCGTGTAAAATATGATTTTAATGGAAAAGCTAGAGCAACTGGAATTATTGGAAGGCAAAGAAATGGTTTTACGATTGATGAAACAAACTCTTTTGGAAAGCAAAACCGACTTAGTGCTGGTGTCGTGAGAGGATTAGATTTAGAGCTTTATTTACACGAAATTTTCAAACCAAAACTTACCGAAGAAGAGAAAGAGAGTCAAACACCTATTTTGAATCCTTTATCTGTTACTTTATCAGGAAGTTTTGTCAGTAAATACGAAGATTATTTAGGAACGATTGAGTATATCAATAGAAATGTAGATGCCTATTCAGGCAGATTATTTCTTAATAAAGGAGGTTTTTCTACGAATGTAGAGTATGTGTATAAGGCTTCTGACCCTTCAAAAGTAAATAGTTATATAGATAAAACAGGAACAGGTTTTTTGATGAATATGCAATATTCTCGTCCAAGATTAGGATTTTCTGTTTCTGCAAAACGCATCGATAATTTAGATTTTCGTTCGGAAAGAACAGCGATTGATAATGTCTATTATATCAATTTTGTTCCTGCAAATACCAAACAACATACTTATCGATTGCTTACACTGTATCCGTATGCTGTTCAGATGCTAGGAGAATGGGGTTTTCAGTCAGAACTTATTTATTCATTGAAACGAGGTTCTAAGTTAGGTGGGAAGTATGGTACAAGTATTTCATTAAACTTTGCCACAGCTAGAAACTTAGATAAAAAAGAAGTAGCAACAGATGAAGGATACACAGCCGAGTTTTTTGCTATAGGTGGCCGAACTTATTATCAAGATTTTAATATAGAAATTAATAGAAAACTATCTAAAAAATGGAAAGCTATTTTCACTTATGCGTATTTAGAATATGATAAAGACCAAATTGAAGGAAGAACAGGGTTTGGACTTGTAAAATCGCATACTGTTGTGGCTGATGTTCAGTACAAACACAGTTCAAAATTAGCTTTCCGTTCTGAGGTTCAACATTTAGCTACCGAACAGGATTTTGGAAACTGGGTGTATGGACTTTTAGAAACAACTATAAAATCAAATTTTTCTTTCTATTTGTCTAATGAAATGAATTATGTAGGAACAGGAGCAGGAAAACCAAAAGCAAAACATTATTATGATTTTGGAGCAAGTTATGTAAAAGGAGCATCTCGTTTTGGACTTAGTTATGGAAGACAGCGTGCTGGTCTGTTATGTGTAGGTGGAATCTGCCGTATTGTTCCTGCTTCAAGTGGTCTTAGTTTTTCTTTGACAAGTACATTCTAAATTGTTTATTTATAGGGCTTTGGCAAATGATTTTTTTATCAGAAGAATATTTTGTTTATGTCGGTCTGCTCTAACGAGACTGACCTTATCTCATCACTTAGGTCAGCCCGATAGGGCAGTACCGAAGGAATAATCAAAATAAAATTTGGTAAGCGATTAGTTGCACGAAAGTCTTAATTCAGAATACAATTTTAGTATTCCTCAAAATTATAATTAAATTCATAATTTTGGGGAATATTTTTTATACAAAAAAATAAAATAAATGAGAGTTGTTGGTTTTAGTTTTATCAAAAATGCAGTTGCTTTAGATTATCCTATTGTACAAGCGATTGAATCAGTTTTACCTCTTTGTGATGAGTTTGTTATTATGGTTGGAAATTCTGATGATGATACACTTGCATTGATTGAAAATTTAGCTCAAAAGACAAATAAAGTAAAAATTTATAATAGTATTTGGGATGATTCTCTAAAACAAGGAGGGCGAGTTTTGGCTGCCGAAACAGATAAAGCTTATGCCAAAATTTTAGAAAATGATAAAATAAATGGTACAAAAACAGATTGGGCAGTTTATATTCAAGGTGATGAAACAGTTCATGAAAAATACCTTTCCAACATCAAAGATGCAATGGAAAAGTATAAAGATGACCCAAAAGTAGAAGGGCTTTTACTTAATTATTTGCATTTTTATGGTTCGTATGATTATGTAGGTGATTCAAGAAAATGGTATCGTAGAGAAATTAGGGTGGTAAAAGCAAGAGAAGATATTTTTTCATTTAGAGATGCACAAGGATTTAGAAAAAAACCGAATACGATTCTAAAAGTAAAACATATAGATGCTTACATATATCATTATGGTTGGGTGCGTCCTCCTCAAAAACAGCTTGCCAAGCAGAAAGCATTTAATAGTCTTTATAAAGATAAAGAATGGGTAGATAATAAATTTGGAGCAATGCAAACCTTTGATTATTCTGGTATAGATTCACTCAAAAAATTTGAAGGAACACACCCAAAAGTAATTCAAGAAAGAATACAAAAAATGAATTGGACGTTCGAACACGATATTTCAAAGAAAAACTATACTCTTCGGGTTCGTTTCTTGACATGGGTAGAAAAATGGACAGGCTGGAGAATAGGAGAATATAAAAACTATAAACGGATTTAGTGTTTTCTTTAAAATTACCAATTCTCAAATAGTATTTGTATTTTTGTTCTATCGTATTTTTATCTGATTAATAAATCGATAAATCATAGAAACAAAATAATTCCATACAACAAACATAAAGCAATTTTTAATATGCAAAATGCCATTTTTTCTATTCCTTTTCCAAAAAACGAACCTGTTTTAGAATACCGTGCAGGTTCTCCAGAGCGTGAAGCACTCAAAAAAGCGATTAAAGAATTACGTAGTCAAGAATTAGATATTCCAATGACGATTGGTGGACAAAAAGTACGTACAGAAGAAAAAATGCGTCTTTCTCCTCCTCACGACCACAAGCATACATTAGGTCATTTTCATTATGGTGACAAAGGACATGTAGAGCAAGCTATTCGTGCAGCATTGGCAGCAAAAGAATCTTGGGAAGAATTGCCTTGGACAAACCGTGCAACTATTTTCTTGAAAGCTGCTGACCTTATCGCAGGAGAATATCGTGCTAAAATCAATGCAGCAACTGTGTTAGGTCAGTCTAAAAATGCTTATCAAGCTGAAATCGATGCAGCTTGTGAGTTTATTGATTTCTTGCGTTTCAATGCTTATTTTATGCAAGAGATTTATGAAAAACAACCTGTTTCATCTGATGGAATTTGGAATAAATTAGAATATCGTCCTTTAGAAGGATTTGTTTTTGCGCTTACGCCATTCAATTTTACGGCTATTGCAGGAAATCTTCCAGCTTCGGCTGCCCTTATGGGAAATGTTATAGTTTGGAAACCAGCATTTACTCAGATTTATTCTGCTCATGTAATTATGGAGGTTTTCGAAAAAGCAGGAATGCCAGACGGAGTAATTAACCTTATTTTTACAGATGGTCCTGAAACAGGCGATGTAATTTTCAATCATAAAGATTTTGCAGGAATCCATTTTACAGGAAGTACAGGTGTATTCCAAACAATTTGGAAAGAAATTGGCAAAAATATCCAAAACTATAAGAGTTATCCGAGAATTGTAGGAGAAACAGGTGGAAAAGATTTTGTGGTGGCTCATCATACTGCAAATGCTGGTCAAGTAGCTACTGCACTTGTTCGTGGTGCTTTTGAGTTTCAAGGACAAAAATGTTCGGCTGCTTCAAGAGCTTATCTTCCTCAAAATATTTGGAAGGAAGTAAAAGAAAGAATGACAGACATGCTTTCTGATATCAAAGTAGGTTCGCCAGAAGTGTATGGTAATTTTGTAAATGCTGTCATTGATGAGAAATCATTTGATAAAATTGCTAAGTATATAGACAACGCCAAAAAAGACAAAAATGTCAAAGTAATTGCAGGTGGAAATTATGACAAATCAAAAGGCTATTTTATTGAGCCAACAGTCTTGAAAGTAGAAGACCCGAAATATATTACGATGTGTGAAGAAATTTTCGGTCCTGTCTTGACAATTTATGTTTATCCAGAGAATGATTTTGAGGATATTCTTACGCTTACAGACCAAACTTCTCCGTATGCTTTGACAGGTTCTATTTTTGCTCATGACCGTACAGCCGTAGAATTAGCTACCAAAAAACTCAAAAATGCAGCAGGTAATTTTTATATCAATGATAAACCAACAGGTGCAGTGGTAGGTCAGCAGCCGTTTGGTGGTGCAAGAGCATCAGGAACAAACGACAAAGCAGGTTCGTATCTGAATTTGTTGCGTTGGGTAAGTCCTCGTACAATCAAAGAAACGTTTAATGCTCCGACAAGCTATGAATATCCATTTTTGGAATTAGAGCCAAAAGCAAAAAAAGAATCAAATGGACAAGCAAAAAAGGATAAAAAAGAAAAAGTAAAGAAGTAATTTAATTTTCTAAACCTATAAGGTTTTCACAACCTTATAGGTTTAAATATAAATGATAAAAATAATTGAATGAAATAAACTATACACAAATTTTGATAGAAAATAATTGTAATTATAATTAAAGCGATAAATGAATTTAGCAACATTTCAAAAAAGAATAATTAAGAGTTTATTATTTCTTATTTCTGTATTTTGTTTATTTAATGGCATTACTTCTTGCCAGTTTTACAGAAATACAGCTTCTCGCTACAATGCCTATTTTTTGGCACAAGAGCGTTTTAATGAAGTGTATAAGAATACATATATTCAACAAAAAAGTGATTTTAATAATGTATTGTCAGTCTTGCCTCCAATCGATAGTGTTTCGATGGGAGGATTTAAGGGTGAGCTAGATTATGTTGTCGAAAAGGCTTCTTTACCCATTCAACGCCACCCAGAAAGTGACTGGACAGATGATAGTTATTTATTGATTGGGAAAGCTCGTTTGCATCAAGCAGATTATAGAAATGCTATTAATTCCTTTAAATATTTGAATGGAAATAGTAATGAATTAGATATTCGTCATGCTTCGCTTATTTGGCTGATGCGCTCGTTTATTGAAAGTGGAAACTTGGATCAAGCTTCTTTTACGATGGATTATATTTCGAAAGAAGGCGATAAATTTTCAGAAGAAAATATTAGAGATTTTTATTTGGTGTCAGCTCATTATTATAGAAGTATAAATGATTTTGACAAAACAGCAGCCTATTTAGAACTTGCCTTGCCTTATGTGAAAAATAGAACTCAAAAAGCTCGTTATCATTTTATTTTGGGACAGGTTTATCAGAATAAAGCCAAACAAGGCATTGATGACAAAACAATAAATATCAAGAAGTTTGATAGCAAATCATATCAAAATTATCAAGCAAGTATAAAAGCACACCCTGAATATGAAATGGTTTTTAATGCTCAACTCAATGCTTCACAGGTAGCAGGAACGAGTGCAGAAGATGTAAAACAAGCACAAAAATATTTTGAAAAATTGCTCAAAGACCAAAAAAATGAAGAATACAAAGACCGTATTTATTATGAAATGGCTGGTTTTGCTCAAAAGCGAGGCAATACAGAAGAAGCAATAAATCTTTTGCAAGAATCTTTGAATCAACCTTCTACTAATTCAGCTCAAAGAGCTTATACGTATGTTAGAATGGGCGAACTTTATTATGCTGAAAGTGAGTATGCAAAAGCAAATTCATATTATGATTCTGCACTCGCAATCAGTACAGAAGAAATGCGTAATTATGATAAAATTGCTGCACGAGGAGAGATTTTGAACCAATTTTTTGAGCAGTATGATGTATTGGAGAAAGCAGATACAAAAATAGAACTTTCTCAAATGTCACAGGATGAGTTAGTCAAGTATTTTGAAAAGCAAATAGCAGAAGAAAAAGCACAAATAGATAAAGAAATAGCAGCAGCCGAAAAAGCAGCCAAAAATGGAAATTTAGTCAATCAAGGAACAACAAATCCATTTGCAAATACATCTAATCCTGCTCAAACATGGTATTTTTATAACGAACAAGCAGTTCGACAAGGAAAGAATACATTTGTAAGAGTATGGAAAAACAGACCTTTGGAAGATAATTGGAGAAGAAGCAATAAAATAAATAGTGCTATCGATAATACAGCCAATCCAACAGAAACAATGGTAGATAGCAAAACAGAGCAAGAAAACCTGTATGCAACCGTTGCAGGAGTAGAAGAACGTTTGAAAACAGTTCCGACTACAAAAGAAGAAATTACACTTTTAGAGAAAGAAATTGAGGTTGCTTTATTTGAGCTTGGCAAAGTATATCACTATCAGCTTGAAGAAAATGAAAATGCGAGAGCTACTTTTGAACGTTTTATTAAAGATTTTCCTACAAACAAAAATATTCCAGAAGCATTATTTTTGCTTCGTAAAATATGCTTGGAAAACAAAACATTAGAAAAGTGTGATGTAGCTAGTTATGAAAATACCTTACAATCAAAGTATCCTGAATCTACTTTTGCAAAACTTATTTCTGACCCTAATTATTTAGAGGAAGCTGCTGTTAATGATACGATTGTTACAAGTTTGTATAAAGAAAGTTATGAGCTTTATTCCGCTAAAAACTATGAAAAAGCGATTGAGAAATTAGAGAAAATCCAAACTGATTATCCTCAAAACAGTTATAATGCAAAAATAGAATTACTTCGAATTATGAGTGCTTCTCATATAGAATCTCTGCCCATTTATGTAGAGAAATTGAATACTTTTGTTTCAAAATATGAAGGAAGTAAAGAACAAGAATATGCAAAAAAACTGTTAGAAGTAGCAGATAAAAAATTAAAAGAAAACCCTGTGCAAGAATCTAAAGATGAAACAGAAACAAATACAGGTGGATAAATAGAAAATGAGAATGATTAAATCTATCTTTTTAATTAAATTTTTATTTTTATATAATTTTTCACTATTTTTGGAAACCTTTAATCTATTCATTATACTAGAAGGAGTAAAAAAATAATATAGAATCTATCAAATCCTATACAGTTAGAAAATAGTTAGTTCAAAAAAAAGAAGCATATCAGCTTAATTTAAGTTTATTTTATATATAGTAATTTTAATCAATTTAGTTTACTTTTAATAGTACTAGTATTTATATCGAACAAATAATAATGAAAACACCTAAGTATCCAAATCGTTCAAGAAATCAAGAAGAAGATTCTCATCAACAGTCCTCATATTCTAATTCTCGTGCCTCTAATAATTCTAATGGAGGTTACCAAGGCTCAAATCATAATTCTAACCACAACGAGCGTGGTAACGGACATAATTCTAACTACAACAATTCAAATGGAGGACACAACAACTATTCTCGCTACAACAAAAGAGAATTCATGAACTATAATAAGTTCAGTTTTGACCGTATCAAAAGACGTTTTAATCTCAATGAAGTACAAAAAGATTTATTTGAAGGAATTACTCCTATTGAGCCAAGTGAATGGCTAAAACAAACAATGGAAATTACGGCAGATTTGCCAATCAAGACAGAAAAAGCACGTACAGAGTTTATTTTGATGCCTATTCTTTTAGAGCTTCGCAAGCGTACCGAACGTATATTTACGATTTATTCGGGAGAGTATTTTAATGTAGAGCCTCGTGAAGGTTTGGCAGGTCCTTCAGATATTATTTTATCAATGGGAGCAGAGTCTTACTCTATTTCTTCGCCAGTTATGTCTATTGTACAGGCTTACAAAAATAACCTTGATTTAGGCTTAGGAAAATGTGTGGCCCAAATGATTGCAGCAGATATTTTTAATGAGCGTGAAGATAATAATATTACAACTATTTATGGATGTGTAACAACAGGTGAACAGTGGCTGTTTTTGCGTTTGGAAGGTGATACCATCCAAATTCATCCACACCGTTTTTTCTTAAACGAGCTTACTGATATTATAGGAATGTTCCAGTCTATGTTAGACAACTGCAAAGAAGATGTTGCGACACCTAAAGTAGTAGAAACTGAAACGGCAGCAGAATAAATTTATTCTGAATTAATTTAGATTTATAAAAAAAGAGTTTTACTATTCTAAGAATGAATAGTGAAACTCTTTTTTGTATTGATTTTTTTTAGTGAAAAAAAAATCAATAAATGTCTAAAACTTTGAGAGCTTTTATTAAAAGACTCTCAAAGTTTGAATAAACAATTACTCCACAATAATCGCTTTAGAATAAGTGTTTCCATTTTGATTAAAATGAATAAGATATATTCCTTTCGGCTGATTTTTGAGGTCAATGGTAAACTTCTGACTTCCTTTTTCGAAAGTTTGTGTTTTGATGCTTCTACCGATGCCATCAAAAACAGTTACTTGTGTATCTGCTGATAAAGAAGTTCCAAAACGAACATTGAAAATACCTGTACTTGGATTTGGATAAATACTAAATGTATCTTTTTCTACATCCGTTGTTGTTTCATTTGCTTGAATTTTGTTTGGAATTCTAGCACCACTTCCACAAAAAGAAACGACAAAACTACCTGCTGATGCATTTGGTGTATGAATCGATACATCACCTACAAGTGCATCCATAATCGCTGATTCTTGATGAATAAGAACATTATTTTTGAAATATTTAATCATATTTCCATCTCTTGCCACACTAAATTTATCCCCTACTTGATAAGTTGTACTTCCACCTGAAGTAGAGTTATAACTTGAATAAGCAACACCACTTGGAGTAAGATACCACGCATATTTGATGGAAGTATAGCTTGCAATCGTATTTGGAATAGCCAAACCAAACATATAAGATGCCTTTTGAGCAACTGTATTGAGGATAGAACCTGAACTACTTGCTGCTAACGTATTTGTTGTTGCGCCTGCTGACCAAGAAGCTGTAGATGTACTTTTAGTGACTGTTGTACCACTGACTGAAACCTCTGTTTGATTCACAAAAGTATTTTGGTAACTCAAAAAGACTGTTTTAGTCAATGTTCCATAACTACCTGTCGCTGTAACGGTGTAATATCCTCCATCTGTTTGAGGACTCAACGTTGCTGATGAACTTACTGTGTTATTTGCAGCATCTTTCCATTCATAAGTACTTGAAAAAACACCACCACTTAGACTGGCTGTTGCACTTACACCAGAACTAGGACAAGAAGCAGCAGAACTTGTTACATCAATAGATAAAGGACAATCCGTAAACAAGACTTGAGGTAAAATACCACTTCCTGTATGCATACTCACATCAGCAAGTAAACTTGAATGGCTACTGGTGCTGCTTGTATAAAAAGAAGAACCATTTTTGGAATAATGAATACTACTTCCAAAACGTTCTATTTTGAAAACATCATTGGCTTGATAAGTTCCAAAATTACCTTTAAAAACACCTTTTTCATAAATGGAAACACTACCTGATGCTGCCAAGTAAATTGCATAATCAATAGAAGTATAACCTGCACCACCTTCTGCTTTAGAAACACCTATCATATAAGATGCATTTGGTTGAGCAAGGAATAAAATACCTCCATCTCCCTCAAAAGAAACCGTAGAATTTGCAGAGCTACTCCAGTTATTAGAAGTACCTGTTTTCTTTAAATTATCTCCTTCTTGAGTAAAATCTGTCAAACCTGTCCAACTAAGAGATGCTCCTACTAAATAAGAAGAACTATAATCTATTCCTCCTTTTGAAAGTGTAAGTGTGTAGCCATTGGCTGGTAGATTGGATATATCTTCTGTGCTAACGGTTGAAAACCTAGGAGCTGACCAAGAATAGGTAAAACCTGTGCCTGTTACATCAATACTACCTAAACTAGAACCACTGCCACAATCAAAATTGGTAACAACAGACGAATAGGTTTCACCTCCTGTTGTTCCACAAAATGAATTTTGTAAAACTCCTGCTGTCCCATTAAGTGTATAAATGGAAACATCAGCTACCAAACGTTCTCCTGTACTTACTGTAGACTGATAAACAACAACTTCATTTTTATAGAATTTGATTTGACTTCCCTCTCGTCCTACTCTCAAATTATCGCCTACTTGATAAGCTACACCTGCTCCTGATTGAGCATTATAATTAGGATAAGCAATCCCACCTTTTGAAACATACCACGCATATGTAATGGAAGTATAGCTTGCATCTGTGTTTGATTTGGCTAAACCAAACATATAGGAAGTGGAAGTGGAAGTGATTGTGTTATTGACCCATCCATCTACTGTAGGACTCAACTGTTGGGTAGAATTAGCTCCACTTGTCCAGCCTTGTGTATCTGTTTTGGAGACAACATTACCTACAACAGAAACATTACTTTCATTTTCCCAAGTAATGATATTACCAATAACGACAGATTTAGTAAGAACCAAACCAGCACTTGCAAGAGTAGCTGTTACTGTATAAGTGCCATTCGGTTTGCCTGTGATACTAACTGTAGTTTCTCCACCACCTGACCAGCTATAGGTAACAGGAAGAACTTCTCCTACTAAACTTGCCACTGCACTGCCTGAAGTAGTAGCAGGACAACTATTTGAAGTCGTAGAAACTACTAAGGAAATAGGACAACTCGTAAATTGAACTTGAGGAATTGATGAAGAAGCATTAAACATAGTAGCACTCACAAATAAATCTGTACTTTTAGCATTGGTTTGAGTGCGAAAAGGAACACCATTTTTAGAGTATGTAATGGTTGTGCCACTACGAGTGATACGGAAAATATCGCCAGACACATAATTACCATGACTTCCTATATAATTTCCTTGTTGATAGACTTCTACTTCTCCCAGTCTATTTAGATAAATAGCATATCCAATATCCGAATAACCAACATTATTATTGAGATAAGAAAGACCAACAATATAAGAGTTTGTTGTTTCAGAGGCTGTAAATACAATACCTCCATCACCTATTACTCGTTCTACTGAACTTGCATCACTATCCCAACCTGTAGTAGCTCCTTTGACTAACTCTTTCTCTGCATTCACTGTAAAATTAGTCAAATCTGTCCAGTTTAAGTCATAACCTACTTCATAAGTCGCTGTATAATCAGTTCCTCCATCACTAATCGTAACTGTATATTCACCCACTGCTAATCCAGAAATATCTTCTGTCGTTGCTCCTGTATTCCAAAGGTAAGTAGCACTTCCTGTGCCTCCTGTTACTGTTAAATCAATAGCTCCTGTACTGCCTCCTGCACAGCTTACTGGAGTGATAGTAGCTGATAAAGTAATAGGAGTAGCAATAGAGCCTGCTCCTTCTACAGCAAAATCATAAACCCCTTCATCACAATCATCACTATTAACTGTAATTGTTGCTGTTCTTATTCCTAATGCAGCAGGTGTAAAAGTAACATTAAAAGTGATATCATTTCCTGCTGTAATAACTGCATTAGGAGTAAACCCACTCACTACAAATTCAGTATTATTTGTTCCTGTTACATCAATAGAAAAAATAGTAAGGTCTGTTGTTCCTGTATTTTGGATGGTGTAAGTAACTACTTTGCTTGTAGTTACATTTCCGAAGTCTGTGTTATTTGCTATTGCGAGGGTAGTACTTCCATCTGCAATATCTGTACTGTTGGATTGGAGATTGATTTCTGAATCATTCAAAGGTACTCCTCCTTCAAATGCTCCCATATCTACTATACCATTCTGAATACGTGTACTTCCTACAAAATCTGTAGTAATTCCTGCTGGAATACTACCATTATCTCCTGTATCGATTGCTGGAGAGCCAATTACCAAATGCAAATCATTACTAGCAACACAAGTAAAATTTGGATTTTGATTGTATATCATTCCTGCACCTACTGTAGTACCAGCCATAGCACTAGTAGTTATTACAGTCTGATTAGCTTCTTCTACTAGAGTATGAGAAACATCTGTCGTACCTCCAAAATTCCACCAAGAACGCATTGTACGTGTGCTATTATCCCAAAAAATACTATTACGAATTATAGTATTGGAGTTTTCATAACTGACTATTACTCCACCACCTACGTTTTCTGTAAAAGAGCAATTTGTAATCGTAGAATTGGAAGTGCCACTACTTCCATCATTAAATATAGCACTTCCTTCTCCACTAAATCCAATAGTTGTGTTTTTCACAAAGAAGCAGTTGGTTATGGTAGGGCTAGAAATACCATTTCTACCATTATTATATATAGCTCCTCCTCTTATTCTACACATATTTTGTGTAAAAGCACAATTTATGATAGTAGGACTTGAAACTCCGTTTAAACCATTATTTTCTATTGCTCCTCCATCTTGGTTACCCATATTTTGAGAAAATTTGCAATTAGAAATATATGGACTGGCATTTCCTCCATCTATACCATTGTTATTTAATGCTCCTCCTCTATCAAAGGCAAGGTTTTGGTAAAAATTACAATTATCAATGCTTGGAGTAGATGAATTTCCTGTACCACCTCCATCATTATAAAAACCTGCTCCACTAAAGTTTCTATCTACTGAAAAGTCATTAGCATTTCCTGCTGTGATAGAAAAGCCATCTAAGTGAGTAGAAGAGGATACATTTTTAGTATAAACAACATGATAAACATTTTCATCATAGTTGATATAGTCTATCCAATCAGTAGGAGGGCTGTTTACTTGATCATCTCCATTCAAATCTCCACTCAAAATAGTAGTATTAGTAGTAAAATCACGAGCATCTAGAACAGTTTGTGTAATTGCTCCTGTTTCTGTTCCTGCAAAACCACCATATACTTCTACACCATTAGGTATTTTGAAGGTTGCTTTTCTTGGTTCTCCTGTTGTAGGATTGCCAGTAGCTATATCGTACTGTTGTGTAGGCTTGTATGTTCCCTTTGCTACGTAGATTTTAGAACCAACAGTAGCAACAGAAAGAGCTTTTTGTAGAGTAGCAAAAGCATTGGCAAAGTCAGTTCCTGTATTAGTATCATTTCCAGTCTCTTTTACATAATAATTTACAGGACACAAAAGCCCAGCATCTGTAATAACCCAGTTATTAGGAGCAGAAGTAAGTGTATTTCTTGCTGCTTCTCCTGCACAGTAGTTTAGTTCTGCTGCTCCTAGTAGTACATTTGGTTTTACAGTTTGTGTTGCCCAGCCTGTGAGGGTTGCATCATAGTTAGTTTGGCTTAGACCAGAGTAATCAAGCATATTATTCATACTTGTAACACTACTAATATTCCAATTACCTATGTTTTGATTGAATGCAGAAGATGTAAACATTCTACTCATATCAACTACATTTGATATATTCCAGTTACTAATATCCTGATTAAAGGGAGTTATACTAACTGATGCTCCAATTCCATCAAACATACCATTCATAATTATTACATTTTGTGTATTCCAATTACCAATAGGTTGATTAAAGGAGTCAGCTGAAGCAAACATATTACTTATAAAATTTACATTCTGTGTATTCCAATTACTAATAGATTGATTGAAGGTAAATGAGTGATCAAACATTCCAGTCATATCTGTCACATTTTGTGTATTCCAACTACCAATGCTTTGATTGAAGTTAATAGCTCTTCGGAATAAATAACTCATATTAGTCACGTTTTGTGTGTTCCAACTACTAATGCTTTGATTGAAATTAGTAGCTATTCTGAACATATAACTCATATTAGTCACATTCTGTGTGTTCCAATTATTGAGATTCCCATTAAAATTAGTGCATCCACTAAACATACTGGACATATCAGCTACTCCACTTAAGTTAGGAGCATCAGTAGCATTATAAGTAAGGTTTGAGAAACCACTAAATGCGTAACTCATACTAGACCAAACTTGACTTCCCCACTCTTCAATAGTTCTTAATTTATTTTCTTGTGAGTTAGCCAAAAAACCTACATAAAAACGAGGAAAAGCTCCAGTAATGGCTATTTCGTAAGTATCATTATTTGCTAATCCTGTAATCTGATAGTTATTAGTAGTTATTCCTGTGGCAGAACCATTTCCTACTCCTGCATTGGTTAGGTTTGTCCAAGTAATATCATAATTGTACCCTCCACCAGTAGTAGGAATAGTAATTGTTCCAGTGTTAGGTGTTGCTCCATCCGTAGTAATCCACGTAGTACGAAATGATCTTTCACTTGCTACAAAAGAAGTCGTTAGTGGAGTTCCTGTTTTGTAGTTTTGGTTGCTGCCACAATCTTTATTGTATTCGAATACGGTTACGTGGTAGGTTGTTCCTTCGGTCAGTCCTGTGATATTTACTTGGCTTCCTTCGCCATTATAGACTACAAAACCACCGTCTAAGGCTGTTCCTGTTCCAAAAGCTGTATTGGCTGTATAAGTGGTGTTGTCTATTGGTGCGCTTGCGTTTACTGCCGAACCTGCTTTCAAGACTACAATACGGTTGTTTCCATTTCCACTTTTCATCCAGTAGATGTGTGCTGTGGTTTTGTCGCTGTTGGTATGGATAGAAGTAGCTTCTAGTGTCGGTTCGCTGCTATCATTGCTTTGATAAACTCCTTTCGGACTTGCCCAGTCTGCACTTGTGAAAGCTGGTGTAATGGTCGCTCCTACGCAGTTATCAAAACTTCCTCCGTTGTAGATGGCATTGGCTGTAAATGAAGTTACGCCTGTGCCTATCGTAATGGGTACATTTTTGTCGCTTGTAAGTGTTCCTGTGATGGTTAGGTTTGCATCTATCGTAATTCCTGCTGTATTTTCAAACTTGAAATGTAGAGGATTTTCTATTGTAAGTCCTGCAAAACCTGTGCTTTGTGCTGTACTTCCATTAAACTCATAGCTTACTCCTGCTGTAAAAGTAGGTGTTGTGCTTGTAATAGAAGCCGAAATACCTCCTACATTTGCCGTTTTGATAATGGCTTGTTTGTAGAAAACGAGCTGTCCTGCTCCTGCTATCGTTCCTGTTGCTTGAAAGAAAAGTCTGTTTCTAACAAAAAGGTCATCGCCTGTACCGTCTGCAAGGGTAAGAGTAGCTCCGTTATTTATTTGCAAGATTCCATCAACTGAAACTTGGTCTAGTGTAATGCTTGTAGTAACTTGTGCTGTGTGTGAGCCACTAATCAAAATTGCTCCGTCTGATGAAGTTGGTGCAGATGCAGCAGCTACCCAGTCTGTACCATTGTAGCGTTGCCAGTTGGTGGGAGCGTTGAATGTTACTGCTCCGTTGGTACGGAAGTCGCCTGTGGTTTGGGCAAACGAAACCATCGGTAGAGTACAAAAAAATACGGCTACCAAAATTTGTAAGAATAGATTTTTTTTCATTGAATTAGGTGTGGTTGTAACTAACCTCAAATTGAAGGTGTTTTTATCTAAGAAACTATCAATAAGCAGATTGATAAAATAAAGAAGGTTTTTTGACTGTTTTTATCAAAAATATATAGCAAATGAATAAAACATAAGCTAATAAACTGACAGTTAGATTTTTATAAGACTGCAAAGGTAAAGCACAATTTTTAATAAAGCAAAATAATTTTGTTTTATAGTAAAAATGGTACGTAAATGATTTTTAGTATAGAGTTTGAAATATAATTGCATTGGTTCGTAACCACTTGGTTTTTCTATTTAAATCTTAAGAGTTTGGAAGCTAGATAATAGATAATTTGAAATCAAAATATCAGATAAACATAAGTAGTTTGTTTTTTGATATGGATTCATGTCTCAACTATAACGCATTTTCTTAAAAAAACAAAAACTTAATATTTTGCCTTGCGTATTAACAAAGTAGAACCAATAAGCTGTTTTGTAATCAAAAATTCATATTTTTGTACTACTCAGTATTATTTGAGGGTTTATTTCTTTACAATCAACACAAAATCAACACGTTCTATTCATCTATCTATTTCTTTACTGCGTCGAAATAGGTAACTTGTATCTACTTATAAAATAAAAATATTTCGACTTACCCTATAATAGTCTATGAAAAATATATTTACTGCTTTCCGTTTTTTTTCTTTTCTTTTTTTATTGCTGTTACTGACTGGGCATGGTTTGTTGGCACAAATTCCTGTTTCGGGTACTAATTATCAACATACTGCTTATACCAATACGGCTAATCAGAGAGATATGGCAGTAGTAGATTTGAATAACGATGGACTTTTAGACGTGGTTACTGTTTCTGGAAGTGCTACAAGGACTTTAGAGGCAAGACTGAATAACGGAACTACTTTAAATGTAGTAGCAACACCTACAGTAGCTGCAGATTTTAATGCACGCTCTCTAACAGCTGGAGATTTTGACAATGATGGCTTAGCAGATGTAGTAGTAGCTAATCCAAATAGTAGCACTTTATCTTTTTATAAAGGGAATGGAGATGGAACGTTTCAAAGTGAAGCAAGTATTTCTATGACACCCCCTAGTGATGTACCTACTCAGGTTACATCAGTTGATATTAACAATGATGGTAATTTAGATTTAATTACATCACATAGTAGTGGAGATAGAATAAATATTCATTTAGGAAATGGTAATGGTTCTTTTTCTCTTAATTTTGCTCGTTATGATGTGGGTAATCAACCAAATAGAGTATTGGTTAGAGATTTTAACAATGATAGTTTTTTAGATATAATAGTTGGTACAAGTAGTGCTGCTAATTTTAGTTATCTTGAAAATGATGGAAGTACAAATTTTAATCTTCATACCATTACCACCTCAAATACGGGTTCGAGTACTTTTGAAGCTGGAGATTTTAACAGTGATGGTAATCTAGACCTTATTGTTGGGAGTGTCAATAGAAATGAAGTTACTATACATTATGGCACAACCAATAACGGAGCTAGTTACTTCAACCCAACATTTGCCCCCTTTCCTATCGGTACAGACTCAAGAGATATTAGTGTAGCCGATCTTAATAATGATAGCCATCTTGATTTTTTAATTACAGATTATGCAGGCACGCCCGTAAAGGCTCGTTTAGGAGATGGAGCAGGTAATTTCGGAGGAATTATACAAATAAGCAATGGACAATCAGCTACGCAAAGAGTAGAGATTGCAGATATGAATAATGATGGAAGACTTGATATTGTATCGCACACAAATAATGATAAAATTGTAGTTTCAACTCATATATTTTCTACCTTTACCTCAACAGCAACAGGAGGAAACTGGAATAATGGAACTACATGGGTAGGTGGAGTTGTACCTACGTCAAGCTCAAATATTATCATTGCTACTACTGGAATAAATAAGGTAACTGTAAATGTAAATAATATTTTAGCTAATTCTATTCAAATTAATCAAGGAGCTATTTTAGATTTTGGAAATACCACAGGACATTCAATCAGTGAACTTTCTACAAATGCTGCTGTTGGAGTACGAACCCTTCGTATAGCTAGTGGTTCACTTCCTAGCCTTACTACAAATACTTTCATTACAAATGCTGGTTCATTGATAGAGTTTTATGGTACTACTGACTATGGCATACCCACGACTTTTACTGGAAGTAATTATAGAAACCTTACCATTTCTGGAACAAGTACAAAGTCACTTTCAGGCATTACCTCTATAAATAGGAACTTAATAGTTAATACAAATGCTATTTTTGATATTTCTTCTTCTCTAACTATTAATGGAACAACAGATATTTTTGGTGAACTTTCCACTAGTAACTCATCAACCTTAACATATGATTTTGTAGGTAGTGTAACGGTTGCATCTGGAGGTACTTTCCAATTTAATCCATCTAATGCCACTTTTAATTTTGGTAGTGGAATTGAAAACAATGGTACTTTTGATATGGATGGCTTATCGAATATTAATTTTCTTGCCTCTCAAACTGTTTCAGGTTCTCAGCCTTTAGATATAAATACATCCACAAACCAACTTACTATTCCATCTGGTGTTAATCTTACTATTACAGGAGAAGTAAACTATATAGGTAACGCTAGAATAAACGGCACTGATGGAACTTCTCAAATCACGTTAGGAGCAAATGGAATTCTGAGAGCTGATGGAAACTCTTTGATGGCAACAGGTATATTAGATGCCTCTGGAAATAATAGTTTGGTACAATATACTAGAAATGGAGCTGCTACTGTAAAATCTTCTACTTATCACAATCTGCAAGTTTCCACAGCAAGTACAAAGACTTTGGGTGGAGATATTATTGTTAATGGAAACTTGACAATAGATAATAGTGTAACCCTTGATGTAGATAATACAAATAACTATGCTATTGATATTAAGGGAGAGTGGAGCAACAACGGAACTTTTGAGGCAAGAAATGGTAAAGTAACATTTAGTGGGACTGGAACATCTCAAACGATAGGAGGAGCCAACAACACTACTTTTTATGATGTGGATTTTATTTCCCCTGCTGCAAACGAAATTACTCTAACAGGCACAACCGTTCCATCGCTGACTACAGTAGAGAATGATGTAACTTTTGGGGGTACAGGAACAAAAGTAGTATTAGAAGATAAAAACTTCTTGGTGGATGTAGGACTATTCGGCTTTAGTGCTAATTCATTTTTTGTTACTAATGGTACAGGAACATTTCAGCGTCCGATTCCTTCAGCATCAAGGGCTTTTCCTGTAGGATACTCTATAAATACTTATACAGTTACTACTGTTAGTGTTAGTGCTAATATGGGTATTGTAAAAGTAAAAGCAAGGGACTATCTCTCTGGGACACCCACACTCGCTGCTAATACGGGAGCAATAAAAGTGATTACAGAGATTACGCCTACTATTGCTGCTAATGCATCTATTTTTACAAATTGGACTAGTAACACAGCTATTTATAATACAACAGGTGTCGCTCTCTCTAGTCATGGTATATATTATGACAATGGTTTAGGTAGTGTAATAGATCAAGATATAACAGCTACTGCTGGTTTAACGACAGCATCGACGACCTCACAATCATTAACTGCAAATACGACTTATTCGTTTGCTGTTTTTGTGCCACCTTCAAATCCTTTCATTACTACATGGAAAACAGATAATACAGGCACGACTAGTGCAACAGAGATACTTATTCCTTTAGAGCCTAATACAAATTATAACTTTACTGTAGATTGGGGAGATAGTAACTCTGACACTTATAACGGATTAGGTAGTTCTTTAAATCCTATTCATGATTATGGTGTAGGAAATGAGGGTACATATACAGTTTCTATCACAGGAGATTTTCCACGTATTTATTTTAATAATAGTGGAGATAAATTAAAACTACAAACCATCGAACAATGGGGAGATATAGCTTGGACAAGTATGGAATATGCTTTTTATGGGTGTTCTAATCTGACTACTATTGGAGCAGGTGCTACTAATACACCTAATTTAGGGGGGGGAGCAAACCTAAATAGAATGTTTAGTGATTGTATTTCTTTTGTTGGAGATCCAAATATGAATAATTGGAATACTACATCAGTAACTCAAATGAGCAATATGTTTAGATCAGCAAGTTCATTCAATCAAAATATTGGAAGCTGGAATACAGCAGCAGTAACCGAGATGGTTAATATGTTTAATAATGCAGTTGCTTTCAATAATGGAGATATAGGCAATACAGGTAGTAATCCATTAAACTGGAATACAGGATTAGTTGGAAGTATGTCTTACATGTTTTATAATACAACTGTTTTTAATCAACCTCTGAATTTTACATCGACAGCAGCAGTAACAGACATGCAAAGTATGTTTGACCAAGCTTCTATCTTTAATCAAGATATTGGAACTTGGGATACAGACTTAGTTGTAAATATGGAAAATATGTTTAGAAAAGCCTATGTATTTAATAATGGAGAAGCAAGTGGTGCAAGTACAAATCCTTTGAGTTGGAATACAACAACAGTAACCAAAATGAATGGAATGTTTCTTGACGCTTCTGCTTTTAATCAAAATTTAGGAGGCTGGGATATATCAGGAATAACTACTCCAGTGAGTATGGAAAATATGCTTAATAATTGTGGAATGGATCAACTTGTTTACGATGCTACTCTCATAGGCTGGGCAGGACAAGCATTAACTCCAAATGTACAACTAGGAGCAGCAGGGCGTACTTACTGTGCTGTTGCAGCTCATAATACGATTACATCAGCTCCTAATAACTGGACTATCACAGGCGATGCAATAGATGCTTCTTGTTTTCCTACGCAGCCTATTGGAAACCGAGGAATGTATTTTGATGGCGTGGATGACCAAATATCTATACCTCCTACTGCTGCCTTTGATGTTGGTGCAGAGGTTACTTACATGATGTGGGTAAAACCAAAAAGGCATGTTCTTAATGCAAGATTATTTAGAAGAGTTGGAGGAGGTATAGATGATAAACGAATACACATCAATGGAGATGGAACAGTTCGATTATTCTTAAATATACCATCAGGGACTAATGTCAATTTTACAACTACCACCCAACTTCCATTAAATGAGTGGACACATATTGCTTGTACTTATCAAAGGAATGCCACAGCCAAAATTTATTTTAATGGCATGGAGGTAGCATCAGTCGCAACTACAAATGATCCTCTTGGAAATGCAGGTACTACTGGTGCTTTAACTATAAATGATGGTCAGCTTTTTGAAGGGCAACTTGATGAATTTAAAATATTTACTAGTGTTCGTGATGCAGGACAGATTCAAGCTGATATGGCAAGTACTGCTATAAATACTACTGGTTTATTAGGTTACTGGGATTTTGAAAATGGAACAGGAGCTAATGCATTAGATAGACAAACAAACACAACGCAACATAATGGTACACTTACAAACAGTCCCCTTTGGGCATTACGAGTAAAAAACACAAATGATAGTGGTGCAGAGAGTTTTAGAGATGTCATTAATGATGCTAATACACTTGCTGGGAAAAATTATATTGATTTTAGTATTCCGACTGCTACACCTCCTTATACTATATCTCCAGTAGCTAGTGCATTACCAACCATTACAGAAGATATTTTCATAGATGGTTATTCACAGTTTGGCTCATTGGTAAATACAAATGCAGTTGCAGGTGGTACGAATGCAGAACCCCTAATAGAAATAGAAGGAAGTACAATAGGTGGTACTACTACTGGTTTAACATTCACTAATGTAAATGCTACCGTACAGGGGTTAGTCATTAATCGTTTTGGAGGAGAGGGGATTTCAATAAATGGTGGTACAGTAAATATCTATGGAAACTTTATTGGTACTGATTTTACAGGAAGTAGTAGTTCTAGTAATGGTTCAGGTATAAGAATTTCAGGAGGCATAAATCATCAAATCGGTGGAACTAGTTCTGAGTTCAGTAATCTAATTTCGGGTAATATTGGAACGGGACTTTCTTTATCTGGAGGAACTGATAACGTAAATATACAACGTAATTATATTAGTACAGATAAAACAGGTAACAACTTACTAGCTAGTGCCACAGGAAGTACAAATGGTCTTTTTGTAGGTAGTGGAACTAACATGATGATTGGTGGAAATACTATAGAACATACTAATATTATTTCTGCTCCTTCTACAACAGGACGAGCTATGTCAGTTGCTAATACAGGATCTTCAAATGTTATCATACAAGGAAATAATATTGGGGTAGGAGCTGATGGCTCTTCTGATTTAGGTGTTTCTATAGGTGTTTTGCTTACGAATGGCACAACTAATAATATATTAGGAGGAACTAGTGCAGCAGAAGGAAATATTATTGCCAATCATGCTACAGGAGTTTTAATAGTTGCTGCTAATACAGATAATCAAGTAGTGCGTTATAATCAAATTTATAATAATGGAATTGGTATCAACTTGAATACTGATGGAAATAACAACCAGACTACCCCAGTTATTAATACAGCTAATGAAGTTTTAATAGAGGGTAATTGTAACCCCTGTGCTGATGGTGATATAATAGATGTATATGTAGATAATATAAGTACGACTGCACAAGGTGTAACTCATATTGGACAAACTACAGTCAGTTCGAATACTTGGTTGCTGACAGGTTCTTTTACTTTAAATGATGAGGTTACCACAACAAGCACAAATCCTACTAATGGTACTTCAGAATTTTCTACTGCTATACCTGTAACCACACCTCCTATCCCCACTCAGCCTATCGGAAACAAGGGAATGTATTTTGATGGGGTGGATGATTATGTCGAAGTTACTTCTGGTTTTGCAATAGACTATACACAAGGTACAGTTGAACTATGGGTAAAGCCTCAATTTACTACTGCTGCAAATAGGCAATTTCTAGTAGGACTTGTAGAGTTCTCTACAACAAAGTGGGCATATTACTTGAATGCTGACAGAAGTGGTGTAACATTTTTTGACGGAACTACTCATTTCAATTTTGCTCATACTTTTGAAAAAAACAAATGGCATCATCTTGCTTTTGTAGATGATAATGCTGGTACGATAAATCTTTATATTGATGGCAATTCTACTCCAATTACTACTTTTGCATCCAAAATTAATTCTGTTGCAAGTCCAGTTTTATATATTGGTAGTTTAGCTGGAACAGAACCATTTTTAGGACAAATAGACCAAATACGTATTTTTAACTCTGTTCGCACTTCTGCTCAAATCCAAATTGATATGGCAACTAACACAGAAAACGGAGGGGCAGCCTATTGGAATTTTGAAGAAGGAACAGGACAAACAGTAGATGACCTATCAGTAAATACTAATATAGGAACATTAGGCTCAACAGCAGGAGCAGATGGAAATGATCCACTTTGGACACTGCGAGTAAAAAATACAAATGATGCTGGTGCAGAGAGTTTAAGAGAGGTAATTACACAAGCAAACGGACTTGCAGGTAAAAACTATATTGATTTTAGTATTCCTACTACCGACACTAATTATGATTTAGGTACTAGCGTTTGGACGATACAATCTTCAGTAATGAATCATTTTACAAGAGAGGTACTAATAGATGGTTACTCTGCTTTTGACTCAGAACCTGCTACAAACATTGCTCCTGCTGATATAAAAATACAAATAGCCACTCCTCCATCTAATAATAATGTACGTCTTTCAGGTGCTTCTAGTATCACTATAAAAGGGGTATCCATAGAGCAAAGTGTTTCTAGTGGCTTGGCTGCCTTATGGCTTTCTGGAACAGCAGGACATATAGTAGAAGGAAATCATATTGGAGTAAATGCAGAAGGCAGTGCTTCTTACCCTGCTACAGCTACCAGTGGAGCTTTAGTCATGCAGAATAGTGCTAATAATATGATTGGTGGTCTCAACCCAGCAGAACGAAATATTATTTCTGGAGCATTATCACACGGAGTACGTATAGATGGAACAGCATCATCAGATAATACTATACTAGGTAATTATATTGGTGTAGCTGCTGATGGAACAACCTCATTGAGGAATAGTGTAGATGGTATTCACATTAATACTGATGGAACAAATAATAACATAGGAGATGGAACAGCAGCAGGAAGCAATATTATTGCTAATAATGGTAATTTTAGTGGCTTTGGGATTAATGTAGATGGAGGTTCTATTCAAAATACTATTAGTCATAATTCTATATACAATAATTTTGATGATGGGATTATCTTGAATCCAGCAGCAAATAATGACAAAGAAGCTCCTATGATTACTTCTGCTACTCCTACACTTATTTCAGGAACGTGTGAGGAATCAGGAGATATAATTGAAGTTTTTGAAAATAATACAGGTGAAGCACAAGGTAGAACCTACTTAGGAACTGTAACAGCAACAGGAACAAGTTGGACATATTCAGGAGCCTTTACTATTGGAAATAATATAACAACAACAGCTACGGATGGAGCAACTGGAGATACCTCTCCTTTTTCTAATGCTCTACCAGTAGCAAATGTCCCAGAAATAAACGTACAAGGAAACGGAAATGATATTGCCAGTGGAACAACTATTACAAGTACAGCCAATGATACAGATTTTGGAAGCATATTAGAATGTGGTACAAATACAATAGTTAAAACATATACTATTCAAAATACAGGCTTGGCAGACTTAACAGTAAGTGATATTACTATTACAGGAACAAATTTTGCTGACTTTACTTTGAGTGGTTTTACTTTACCCATAACTATTTCTGCAAGTGGTAGTCAAAACTTTACAGTTACTTTTGAACCCTCTGCAACAGGAACTAGAAATGCGATTGTAAGTGTAATTAATAATGATAGTGATGAAGGAATATATGACTTTGCTATTGAAGGAATAGGAGATGCCGATACACAACTTCCTGTCTTGACAGCACAATTAGACTTTACAAGAAATGTAGATGCTGGGAGTTGTACCTTTACAAATACAGATATTCCAAATGGTGTTGCTGCTGATAACTGTTCTATTTCTTCTTATTCGTATGTTTTGACAGGTGCAACGAGTGGAACATTCTCAGATTTATCTACTCTTGTTTTCAATAGTGGAATCACAACAGTCACTTGGACAGCAACGGATGGAAGTGGAAATATTTCTAACTCAGATGATTTTACGGTTACAGTGGAAGATAATGAACTTCCTGTCTTGACAGCACAATTAGATTTTACAAGAAATGTAGATGCTGGGAGTTGTACCTTTACCAATACAGATATTCCAAATGGTGTTGCTACTGATAACTGTTCTATTTCTTCTTATTCGTATGTTTTGACAGGTGCAACGAGTGGAACATTCTCAGATTTATCTACTCTTGTTTTCAATAGTGGAATCACAACAGTCACTTGGACAGCAACGGATGGAAGTGGAAATATTTCTAACTCAGATGATTTTACGGTTACAGTGGAAGATAATGAACTTCCTGTCTTGACAGCACAATTAGATTTTACAAGAAATGTAGATGCTGGGAGTTGTACCTTTACCAATACAGATATTCCAAATGGTGTTGCTACTGATAACTGTTCTATTTCTTCTTATTCGTATGTTTTGACAGGTGCAACGAGTGGAACATTTTCAGATTTATCTACTCTTGTTTTCAATAGTGGAACAACAACGGTTACTTGGACAGCGACAGATGTAAATGGAAATATTTCTACAAGTGATGAATTTACAGTTACTGTAAATGATACTCAACTACCAACGCTGACAGCTCAAGCTGACTTTACAAGAGATGCAGATGTAGGAAATTGTAGTTTTGTAAATACAGATATTCCAAATGGAGTTGCAACAGATAATTGTTCCGTTGCTTCTTACTCTTATGTTCTGACAGGTGCAACCACAGGAACAGTTCCAGATTTGACAAGTCAAGTTTTTAATGTTGGAACAACAACGGTTACTTGGACAGCGACAGATGGAAGTGGAAATATTTCTACAAGTGATGAATTTACAGTTACTGTAAATGATACTCAACTACCAACGCTGACAGCACAATTAGATTTTACAAGAAATGTAGATGCTGGGAGTTGTACCTTTACCAATACAGATATTCCAAATGGTGTTGCTACTGATAACTGTTCTATTTCTTCTTATTCGTATGTTTTGACAGGTGCAACGAGTGGAACATTTTCAGATTTATCTAGCCTCGTTTTCAATAGTGGAATCACAACGGTAACTTGGACAGCAACAGATGGAAGTGGAAATATTTCCAACTCAGATGATTTTACGGTTACAGTTGAAGATAATATTGCACCAACTATAACACCTATCTCAAGCGTAACATTATCACCAAATCAAGGTTGTAGTTTCCAAAATATATCGACGAGTAATTTTTATATTGCTGACGGAACAGCAAGTGATAATTGTGGTATTGATTTGTATGAGTATGTATTAACAGGTGCAACAACAGGAACGGTTTCTACACTAGAAAACCAAGTATTTAATGAAGGAACAACAACCATAACTTGGATGGCAACAGATATAAATGGTAATATTTCATCTTCAAGTACATTTACTATTACAGTAGTTGATAACCAAGAACCTCCTACATTAACAGCAATGCCCAACTTCACAAGAAGTACCAATGCAACAAATTGTTATTATACAAATAGAACTACAAATGCAGTTACACGTATTCCAAACGGAACAGCAAGTGATAATTGTGGTGTAGCTTCATATCGTTATCTTGTTAGTGGAGCAACTTTAGGAGATTTGTCTTCTTTAGAAGCACTTCGTTTTAATATAGGAGTTACTACTGTAAGTTGGACAGCAACAGATAGAAATGGTAATACTTCTTCACCAAACACATTTACTGTTACAGTTACAGATAATCAAAGTCCTACTATTGAAGCTCCTCAAAGTATTACAAAAACGACTAATTTGTACGGTTGTACTTCTACAAGAGATAGCTTAGATATAGGAACTCCGAGAGTTTCAGATAATTGTTTGTTTAGAGTATTCAATGATGCTCCCTCAGAATTTCCTATTGGCGAAACTATTGTTACTTGGACAGCAATAGATTCAGCAGGAAATACAGCTACCGACGAGCAAATTGTTACTATTGAAGAACAGTATTATGTTGTTCCTTCTGATTCTCTTATTTTAGTTCAGATGTATAACGAAATGGGTGGTTCTTCTTGGACTAATCGTTGGGATTTGAATACACCTGTTTCTACTTGGAATGGTATAGGTGTTCGTTGTGGTAAAGTTGCTTCTATCAATTTATTTGGCAATAATCTATCAGGGAGACTTCCTTCTTCAGTTCTGAATTTGGCTAGACGCACTGAATCTGATTTTTCATTGAATATTGGAGCAAACCGACTTGATTTTGAATCAGCAGAAGATTTTGTAGGAGCAATTCCTAATTTTACGTATTCTCCACAAGGCAAAATTTATGCTCCTCGTACTGAAAGAGTCAGACAAACTGAATCTATTACCTTTAACTCTCAAACAGAGGGCGATTTTAATAATTATCAATGGTACAAAGATGAAAATCCTATTGCTGGAGCAACAAACTGGAATTATACTATTTCTAGTGCTGTTCCTTCTGATGCAGGTATTTATGTTTGTGAGATAACCAATACAGTTGCTACTAGGCTTACATTAGAACGAAGTCCGATTACATTGGAAGTTCAAGGTTTTGTAAATCCTACTGACTCACTTGCTTTAGTAACTATTTTTGAGGAAACAGGAGGTACTGGTTGGACGAACCCTTGGGTTTTGACAGACCCTGTTGCTACGTGGGAAGGTGTTACAGTTATTGGAGATAAAATAAGAGAATTAGATTTGTCTTCTCGTAATATGAGTGGAAATTTACCGAATGTTTTTGATGATGATTTTTTCTCTGAGTTACGTTATTTGAGTTTCTTTGATAATGATTTAGAAGGACAAATTCCTGCTTCTATTGGAGCTATTACTACACTGACTTATTTAGATTTAGATAAAAATAATTTTGAAGGGACTCTTCCTGCTTCATTTGGAAATCTTGTTAATCTTCAAGCTCTATGGTTATCAAGAAATAATCTCACTAATTTGCCTGATGAAATAGGAAATTTAGAAAGTCTTCAAAACTTATATCTGAATGATAATAAATTTATAGAACTTCCTGAAAGTATAGGAAATTTGGGTGAACTTTTAGTCTTGAATGCAAGTGATAATGAACTTTTAGGTTTGCCAAATTCCATTACAAATCTGAGAAAACTCATTCAGTTTTATGCAAATCGAAATTACATTTCAACTATTCCTACTGATGTACAAAACTTAGTTCGTTTGACACAGTTTGAAATGAATACAAATAATTTGACTGCTTTACCAACAGGCTTTTTGCAACTAAGTAGTTTGTCAATATTTAAAATATCTGAAAACGAATTAGAATTTGATGATTTATTACCTTATTCGAACCGAAGTTATTCTGTATTTGATTATGCACCACAAGCTCCTATTAATGAAGAAGAAGATATTTTAGCAATTCTAAATTCATCTATTTCATTTACAGTTCAGACACAAGGAAGTGGAAATAATTATCAATGGTTTAGAAATGGAACTTCTGTTGCGACTACTCAAAATTTTGCAATAAATAGAGTAAGTAATAATGATGTAGGAATTTATACAGCACAAGTTACGAACCCAAGGTTACCAAATTTGACTTTACAACGCCGTTCGATTACGCTCAATGTAGAGTGTCAAGCAGGATTAAATTTTGAAATCAATCCACCGAACCAAACAGTATTTTGTGAAGGTCAGCCTTTTGGTTTGAAATTAGAAATCAATGAGGATTTTACAAACCCTCAACAAATTCGTTGGAGAAAAGACGGTGTTATTTTGGCTTTTGCAAGTGATAGAAGCTATACAGTTACAAGTGCAGGAAAATATACAGCCGAAATTTTGACAGTAAATGGTTGTACAGCTCTTTCGAATGAAGTAGAAATTGAAGTTCTTCCTCAACCTGAAATTAGTATTGTTCTGACAAGTGAAAATGTTTTGACAAGTACCTTAAATAGTCAAGAATCTATTACTTATCAATGGCTAAAAGAGGGTGTTCCTATTGAAAATGCTTTCGAACGAACTTATACACCAACAGAAACAGGTGAGTATAGCTTGCTTGTTTTGACAGAATCAGGTTGTAGTTCGGTTTCTGAAACAATTATCTTTACAGCAGATGAAGTTACAGGCATAGAAGAACCGATAGAATTAAGAAACGTAGATATTTTTCCTAATCCAAATACGGGTAACTTCTTTATTGATTTTGGAACAAGTACACCAAATGGTGAACCTACTTTTGTATTGATTGATGCCATTGGAAGAAAAATAATTCTCAAAACAGAACGTATTTCTTCTACTCGTTACAAAGTAAATACAACTAACTTAACAGGTGGAATGTACTATATTCAAATTGAAACAAAAGATGGATTGGCTTTCCGTAAGTTTTTCATAGAAGAATAGTAATTTATGTAGTGTAATACATACTTCAACATGAGAGAAATTTTACAAATACTTGATTATTATTAGGCAAGGTATTTTGCAATGCTTGTTAAAAAATAAATAAAGTAGTAGAGAATCTTGTTTTTTTAGAATTAAAAAAAGAAATGTTGATTTTATGTTGAATTAATAGTGAAAAAATTTAGAGCAACACTTTTTTTTACTTAAATTATAAACAGTTGTTAGCTTATTAACCATGGCAACTAAGTAATTCATTTTCTATCATTCATAAATCCTATTTTTAAATATGAAAATAATAAGACTACTACAAACTTTTGGAATTTTAGTTCTGCTATTATTCTATTCTAATACAAATGCACAAGTAACTACTTGGAATACTGGCAGTGTAGCAACTGTTTCTGGCAATGCTTCTGCTGGTTCAACTGTAAGTGCTGTCGCAACTGGACCTACAGGAACTTTTCATAGTGCTTGGATTAATGACACAGGACCTACTAATCCACAGTTGAGTATATATACTTGGAATGGAACTAATTGGTCTTCACTTACTTCAATTACTAAAGGTATTATAGGAGATCCTTTAGTAGATTACTTTTATGGATTTTCTTTTACAATTGATGCTAATGATGATATTCATGTAGCATTGCAAATACAAGAAGACGCTTCTTGTTGTGGACAAGAACGAGGTATTTATTATGGTTTTTATGACCGTAGTACCACTACTTGGAGTTTCTTAGAGGTACAACTTTATACTAATCCTAATGGATGGCTTAGTGGTGCTTGGCCTTCTATTGCTGTAGATAGTAATAATAATCCTTCTATTGTTTATGAATACTCAGATGCTAATGCTCCACGTACCTATAAGGTAATATATGCCAAAAAAAATGGTGGTTCTTTTGATTTAACAGATGTAGAAACAATCACAGGTGGTGGAAGTCTGATATCACTTACAGATTTAGCTTTTGACTCTAACGATAAAGCACATGTTTCTTATCAACGAGACACTGGAACGGAGTTAGACTTATATTATGCAACTGATATTTCAGGAAGTTGGGCTGTTGAAGAAGTTGATGCTTCTACTGCTAGTGTAAAAGAGTTTGATGTAAATGCTATTAGAATAGATGGTAATGATAAACCTCATATTGCTTATGTAAATAGAGTAACTAATGATTTATGGTATGCTTCTAAGGCAACAGGTAGTTGGGTAAAAACATTAGTGGATAATGGGTCAATTGGATACACTATTGATATGAGTATAAATAATAATAATCACATATCTATAGTTTATGTTGATGATACAGGAAATGATCTTTTAAGAGTAGCTACTTTACCAGCAACAGGAGGTAGTTGGGCAAAAGAAACGGCATACACAAATACTACAACAGCAGGATTAGGATTTTCATATGGAAGAGGAGGAGTTGGTTTTAACAATAGTAATGAAGTGATGACAGTTGCAACACAAAGCACACCAAACGTAATTGTCTATTCAACAGGAACTTTCTCTGCTCCTGCTTCTCCAGCCACAGTAACCACAACAGCCCAAGCCAACGTAACAGCCACTACAGCCGATTTAGGAGGAAATGTAACTTCTGATGGAGGCGCAACAGTAACAGAACGAGGTATTGTTTGGGGAACAAGTGCAGCACCTACTACTTCAAATAATAAAGTACAAATAGGAATAGGAACAGGTGTTTTCAATCAAAATGTAACAGGTTTGCCTTCTGCTACAACTATTTTTGTTCGTTCGTATGCTATTAATAGTGAAGGAACTTCTTATGGCAATCAGATTAGTTTTACGACACTTGCTCCTAATACAGCACCTAGCATTACATTACAAGATACAGATTTATCTACTAACAGTGCGACTTCTATTACATTTAATAGTGGCAATAGTAATCTAATTAGTATTTCAGATGGAGAAGGAAATGCCCAAACTGTTGCTATTGATGTAACAGGTGGGGGAACATTCTCTTTATCTACAACAACTGGGCTAACTGTTTCAGGTAATAATACAGCAAATTTAACCCTAAGTGGTTCTTTGGTAAATATTAATGCTGCACTCAATGGAGCTAGTTTTGATCCTTCCTCATCAGTAGGACAACATACGATTGCCATAAATACAAATGATGGAATGGTATCATCAGGAGTTTCTAGTATAGTGATAGGAGTTTATCCATCAACAGCTACTTCCACAACTGAAACCTTCGAATCTTTTACAAATAATGACTTAACATTTACGAATGCTGTCACACACCAAAATTTTTCATTTACATCAAATACATTCAGAATAACTGAATTTGCTGGTTTTGGAATTGGAGGAAGTGATAAACTTTTTGATAATGTAGCAAATTGTAATTCAACAGGTAACTTAACAGCCAGCTTATTAATTGGAGGAAGTAGTGTATTTTACACACAAAGTTTTTGGTTATTTCCTTCAGAAACTTGTGTTGTCAATGGAACTAACGGAACTGTTATTGTGCGAGGAAAGAATAATGGTGTAACTCAATTTACAAGAACCATTTTATCTGCTGAACTTAATGACCAACAATCTATAAATGAAGGTTTTACATTTATTAATATGGACATCTATGCAGGCTTCACTATTGATGAACTAGAATTTCAAACTACAGGAAGTATAAGTTATGTAGGAATTGACAATTTAGAATTTGCAGCTTTTACCCCTCCCACAGTAACCACCACAGCCCAAGCCAATGTAACAGCCACTACAGCCGATTTAGGAGGAAATGTAACAGATGATGGAGGAGCAACAGTAACCGAAAGAGGCATTGTGTGGGGAACAAGTACAGCACCTACTACTTCAAATAATAAAGTACAAATAGGAACAGGAACAGGAGTTTTCAATCAAAATGTAACAGGATTACCTTCTGCTACTACTGTTTTTGTTCGTTCGTATGCCATTAATAGCGAAGGAACTTCTTATGGAAATGAAATTAGTTTTACGACACTTTCTGCTTGTACTGCCCCAACAGCACAGGTTACAACTTTATTAGCAGGAAATAACCCAACACTTAGTACATTAGATATTGTAAGTTATGATGCACCAACAGGAGGAGCAACAGGTTATGTCATTAAAATAAATAGTACAAATAGCTTTACTGCTCCTACGAATGCAGTTTCTCTTCCAACAGCAGATTTGAGTTGGAATGATGCAGGGGAACAGGTTATTTATGCAGGTATTTCTACTAACCCTAATATTGTAGTTACAGGATTAGACCCTAGTACACAATATTTCTTTAGAGTTTATGCTTACAATGATTGTGCAGGAACAAATACATTTGAAACAACTGGTACTGGAGAAGCAGGAACTACTATAACTCCTCCTACCTTCACTTCGACCATCACAAGTATAGGCTGTTCTGGAGGAGGCACAGGAGCTATTGATTTAACAGTAACAGGAGGCACAGGAAGTCCTACTTATCTTTGGAATACAGGAGCAACGACAGAAGATATTTCTGGATTAGCAGCAGGCGAATATACAGTTACGATTAGTGATGGTGGAACTGATTATACAGCGACTTATGAAGTAGGCTATGATTTGACGTGGACAGATTTGACTAATTTTACAGTGAATGCAGAGAAAGAATTAGTCAAAGGAGCTACTACAGGTTGGGATAGTGATGCAAATTCAGTAGAACGAGTAATAGGTGATGGAGGTATTGTATTTACAGCCTCTGAAACAACAAACTCCTATATTGTTGGTCTTTCTTATCTCAATAATACTGTTGGTTTTTCGGATATTGGATATGCTATTTATCTAAATAGACTGGGAGAAGTAGAAGTCTATCAACAAGGAAATTATATAGGAAGTCATGGTAATTATGTATCTGGCGATATTTTCCGTATCACTCGTAGTGGCACAACCATTACATACTCTAAAAATGGTGTTCCTTTTCGCACTCAGACCAATGCTAAAAGTACAGATTTATTTGTGAGTGCTACTCTACACAATGCTTCTTCATCAATTCCTCAAGTTCAATTTACGAGTTGTCCTATTTCTTTAGTCGTTTCTACGACTTCAAATAGTTGTCCTGCTACTACTTCAGGCAGTGCAGTGGCAAGTTTAGTAGGAGAAGTTCTTCCTGTTACCTATAGTTGGTCAGGTGGTGGAGAAACTACAGCTAGTATCACAGGCAAACCGAATGGCACTTATACAGTAACAGCTACTATTGCAAGTGCTGGTTTGGTTCTTAGTAAATCTGTCGTTATTGGTAATATCATTACTTGGGAAAATGAAAATAATGTTTCTGTTGTAGGTAATGTTGTCTCCAAAACAGGTACACAAGGCTGGACAAGTGGAGCTAATTCTACCCAACAGTTGAGTCCTACAGTAGATGGATGGGTCAATAACACAATCACTTCCACTTCCACTTCCTATATGTTTGGTTTAGCCAAATCAAACACAGATGCAAGCTATACTTCCATTACATATGCGTGGTATGTTTCAAAAGGTGGGATTGCTTATCCTAATTATAATGCTCAATCAGGAGCAGGTGTAGCTTATCAAGTAGGCGATAATTTGAGAGTAGGACGAGAGGGAAGTCAAATCAAATTCTATAAAAATGAAGTTGTTGTTTATCAGTCTGCAGTGTTTACAGGAGAACGTTTGGTAGCTGATGTTTCCATTCATACACTTAATGGGACAGCAGGAGTTTTACAAAATTCATTTTGTGGAACAACAGGAGGAGAAGCCTATTCGGCTATTGTTACTGATTTTGATTGTGGCAGTGGTTCTAGTTTAGGTAGTATTGATGTAACAGGCACAGGTTTTACTTATTCTTGGTCAGCTCCTGGATTTTCAACCGTTAGCACAGAAGATATATCCAATCTACCAGCCAATGGCTATACACTTACACTTTCAAAAGGAGGAATAGATTATAGTTCTTCTTATTTAGTAGGAGCATCTCTCAGTTGGACAGGTTTGACAGATTTTACTCAAGAAGGAGATAATTTAAAGAAAACAGGTACTTCTAATAACTGGAGTAGCTCTGCAAACTCTACAACTTCTTTTGCTGGAAATGGAGGTATTTTATTCCTTGCTCAACCAAACTCATCTTATATGATAGGCGTTTCTAAAGCAGAAGGTGGTGCAGGTTATACTTCTATTGATTATGCAATTTACTTGGCAGCATCAGGTAGTGTTTCCATTTATGAAAAAGGTGTTTTTAAAGGTAATTTTGGAACCTATCAAGCCAATGATGTTTTCAAAATAGAACGTTCTGGAAGTAGTATTCATTATTCCAAAAATGGTTCTTCTTTTTATACAAGTAGCACACCAAGTAACTCAAGTTTACTTGCTGATGTAACTATGCATACAGGAAGTGGTGTTTTACCTCAAGTCTTGTTTACGGATTGTCCTTTATCTATTGATGTAACAAGTTCTGCTGCTTCTTGTCCTAGTGCTGGTGTAAGTGCAACAGCCAGTCTAAGTGGAGGTAATTTTGCTACTTCGTATGAATGGAAAGATGCTGCAAATAACACAGTAAGTTCATCAGCAACGTTGAGTCCTCAAACTAATGGAGGCTATTATACAGTAACAGCGACAGGTAGTTATGGAACATTGACTAAAACAGTCTTTTTGAGTTACCAAAATACTTTTGTGAATCAAACAGAGGTTTCAGTCAGTGGTTCAACAGTTACTAAAAGTACATCTGCAGCTTCTTGGTCAGCAGGCGCAACAACGAGTAATACGTTAGCAGCCAGTAGTTCAGGTTCTATCCTCAATACAGTTGCTCAAAAGGCATCTTATATGTTTGGTTTGGCTATTCCAAATACGATTGCAAGCTATACTTCCATCAAATATGCGTGGTATCTTTCTTCAAGTGGTGTTGCTTATTCAGGTTATAACTCTACTTCAGGTGGAAGTACAACTTATCAAGTAGGGGATAAATTTAGTGTGGCAAGAGATGGAAATATGATTAAATATTTCAAAAATAATGTTCTTATTCATCAAGAATCAGCGATTATGGATGCACTTGTAGGTGATGTATCGATTCATACACCAAATGCATCAGCAGGTAGTTTTGTAGTTTCTTTTTGTGGAAGTGGTGCTAGAATTCCAAACAAAATTCAAGCAACAACTCAACTAGAAAAAGATACATTTAGTATTTATCCAAATCCAAGTACAGGTATTTTCAATGTTCGTTTTGGAACTTCTTTATCAGCAGATACGCAAGTAACTGTTTTTGATGGCATCGGTAGAAGCATCAAAACACAAACTTTTGAAAAAGGAAGTCAGAAATTTACCATTGACCTCAAAAATCAGCCGAAAGGAATATATCTCATTCATTTTAATCAAAATGGAAACACTTATTCTAAAGCGATTATTGTGGAGTAAATAAGTAAAATGTTTATACAAAAAGCTCCCTTTTCTTTGCAGAATAAGGGAGCTTTTTCTTTGTTGATGAACTTCATTTGAGTCTCAATGAATGGTTTTGTCTATCGAATAATTTTATCTTTATTATCTCCAAAAACAAGATTTTGAACATTATCAGATTTCAAAAATTTATGAGGAAAACCCAAATCAATTTCACTTACTTTATCTAACTCTTCTAAAATATCTGATGAAAGTTCTACCTTCAAACAACCCAAAGAATCTTCTAATTGATTTACATTTCGGCTTCCAATAATCGGAATTACCTTAGAAAAACACGAATCTTGTGTTTTGAGCCAAGCAAGTGCAACCTGTGCAGGAGAAACTCGTAAATTATTAGCAATTTCTACTACTTTTTTAGCAATTTTTAGATTATGCTCATTGTATTTGACACTTTCAGATGAAAGACGACCATTTTCAATCATTTTGTCATTATATTTTCCTGTCAAGATACCAGAACCCAACGGACTCCAAGGAGTAATGGCAAGTTCAAAATCTTTAGCCATCGGAATCAAATCACGTTCTACGGTGCGTTCTATCAAACTCCACTCAACTTGCAAGCCCACAAACTGCGACCAACCTCTAAAATGAGCTAATGTATTTGCCTTCGAAACTACCCAAGCAGGCGTATCCGAAATTCCAATATAATGAACCTTTCCACTACTGATAAGGTCATCAAGTCCACGCATCATTTCCTCTTCCTGTGTTGTTCCGTCCCACATATGAACCCAAAGCAAATCTATATAGTCTGTATTCAAACGCTTCAAACTTGTTTCAATAGAACGCATCATATTTTTACGATGATTTCCTGCTGCATTTGGGTCTTTTTTATTATCATAGAGTGTATATTTTGTAGCCAAAACAAAATAATCTCTATCCGAATGGATAAATTCACCTACATATTTTTCACTTGTTCCTTCTGTGTAACGATTGGCTGTGTCTAAAAAATTACCACCTGCGTTAGCGAATGTTTCGAACATTTTCTTGCTGGTTTCTTTATCTGCACCTGTTCCCCATTCTTCGCCAAAAGTCATTGTACCCAAACAAAGTTCAGATACACGTAAACCACTTTTTCCAAAAAGTTTGTAATTCATAATTGTTGTATTTTGTAATATTTAAAATCAAAGCAGTTAAATGTATTCTCTAATTTCCAATTTCTAGACTCCTAATACTCATCAAATTCATCATCGTCATCATTTTCAGGCATCGAAAACATAGAACTAAATAAATCTTTAAATACAAGACCATTTGCCAATACATTTTTATTGAGAGCAGAATATTCAGCCAAACCGTGTAACAAAAACTCCATCAAAAAGAGTTTTTCATCGCCTTTTGCTTTTGGATGTTTTTGTGTTATAATTTTTTCTAATAAAGGAACTTGTTTGAGCTGTTTTTCATATTCTTTTTGTGAAGCATCATTCATTATATCAACTGTATTTCCATCGCCAAACCATTTGAGCATCATATAATATAAGCCATCTTCTTTGAGTTTCTTTTGCTTTTCTGGGTCTGGAAAGAATTTTAAAAACTGCTCACGAATAGATTTATTTATCAAACTTTCGGCTACAATTCCTGCTCCTTCTTGTTCGCCTTCATATACCAATTCTATTTTACCAGCAATGGCAGGAACAACACCTCTAAAATCACTCATTCTGACAGAAGTAGATTTTTCATTATTAATTAGCATTCTTCTTTCGGCAGCAGAAACCAAATTTTCATACGCTGAAATGGTCAGACGAGCCGAAACACCACTTTTTTCATCGACATATTCGCTATCTCTTGCTACAAAAGAAATTTGTTCTACCAAATCGGTTGCAATTTCGCCTACGTGTATTTTTTCTTTTTGCTCTTCTGCAAGCCTAGATTCTTGATGCGTAATTTTTTTACTAATCTCTAAAGTGGTCGGATAATGTGTAATAATCTGACTTCCAATTCTATCTTTTAGAGGAGTTACGATACTTCCACGATTGGTATAATCTTCTGGATTGGCAGTAAATACAAACTGAATATCTAAAGGAAGACGCAATTTGAAACCACGAATCTGAATATCTCCTTCTTGTAAAATATTAAATAAAGCAACTTGAATGCGTGCTTGAAGGTCAGGAAGTTCATTGATTACAAAAATACAACGGTGCGAACGTGGAATAAGACCAAAATTAATTACTCGTTCGTCAGAATAATTCAATTTCAAATTTGCTGCACGAATAGGATCGACATCGCCTATCAAATCTGAAACGGTTACATCAGGAGTTGCTAGTTTTTCGGCGTAGCGTTCGTCTCTATGAAGCCATTCAATTTCTGTACTGTCTCCTTTTTCTATAATCAAATCTTTTGCAAAGCGTGAAAGAGGATTGAGAGGGTCGTCGTTGAGTTCTGAACCTTTCACAAAAGGAATATATTCATCTAAAAGACCGACCATCAAACGAGCAATTCTAGTTTTTGCTTGTCCACGAAGTCCCAAAAGATTGATATTATGACGTGAAAGAATAGCTCTTTCTATATCTGGAATAACTGTTTGTTCGTATCCATAAATACCTTCAAATGGGTTTCCATTATTTTGTAGGCTTTGGATTAGATTATCTCTTAATTCTTCTTTAATTGTTTTGGACTGATAACCTGCATTTTTGAGGTCTTTAATAGTTTTGAGTTCTAAAAGTTGATTGCTTTTTAGTTCGTTGTAAGCCATATATTTTGAGAAAATATTTTTATAGAAAAGTAATTTTTATTCTTGCTTTAAAACTCTAAGAACGATTCGTTTGAAAAATAGTTTAGACAAAATTTTGCACGAAAAAACCTACCAAATAGGCTAATGGAATAGTTCATTGATTACGATTAGTATTACTATTTCAATAGCAAAAATAAAGTGTAAAAGTTATTTTTTTGTAAATAATGACGTGTTTTAGAAATTCAAAAAAGAGTAAAAATAAACCAGTTGTAAAAAGTAATTTTTATTTAGAACTTTTATTTCAAAATAGTTTAATTAAAACTGATTAAAATGCAACTTTACGCAAATATGTTTTTTTATGAAGTTCTGATATTTTAGAAAAATGTAAAGTAAAATTCGGTGTGTAGTGGGTTTTTTAGATTATTATTTTGTTAAAAAAAGCTATTTTATATCTATTTTTGCTATTGAGTTTGAAGCTGATTTATAATGTAATACATTTGTGCCTTCAACTAACTCTATTTTTATTTGTAAAGGCACGACCATGAAATTATTTCAGAATTACCTACTCTCTCTTATTGTATTTTTAGTATCTTTTTACACAGTTGCAAATGCACAGCGTGGTGGAGGTGCAACAGGTGCAGAACCTGATCCTTTAGAAGTAAAAATCTTTCCCCCTTCTCCTAATACAGCTAGTTTAGGTAAATACGGAGAAGTACCTGTGGGTTTATACACAGGAATTCCACAAATTTCTATTCCACTTACTTCTATTCAAGATGGTAGTCTTTCTTTGCCTATTAGTTTGAGTTATCATGCAGGTGGTGTGCGTGTAGAAGAGATAGCAAGTTGGGTTGGTTTAGGCTGGAGTTTGAATGCAGGTGGAGTTATTACTAGACAGGTAAGGGGAATTCCTGATGAGTTTGATATGGAAAGAAGAAGTAATATACTTGGTATTCTTAGAGGAGGTCAAACAAGTATTCCTCTAATGCAAGATGCGATTTGGGGTAGTAGAGATATAGAATCGGATTTATATATATATAATATAAATGGTATTTCAGGTACTTTCTTTTTTGGAGAAAATAATGAAATCTTGTTTACAAACAAACAAGATTTTAAAGTGGAAAAGGTAGATAATTATGCATCTGCTTGGATATTGACTGATGCTAGTGGTAATAAATATTATTTTGGAAGTACCAAAGATGGAAGTAGATCAGCTATTGAATTTGCTACTAGTACTCTTTCTGACGATAATGGTCGTAGTATAATCTCAGCTTGGTACATTACAGAAATAGAAGATGTAACTGAAAATAGTAAGATAGAGTTTAATTATAGAATAGAACAATCTCAAAGTCAATATAGAAGTGGAGAAAAATATACAAAGAGAGTAGAATCATTAGATTGTGGTAGTAATGGCTTCGGTTTCAAGAGATATTCCACGGGATCATCGGCAGAGACTCCAATTTTAGAATCAATAGTCAGCAAACATCAAAAAGTAGAATTTACAGCAAATTTTGAAAGAGATGATTTAAACTCCATGTTGAATGGAGGAGGAAATGCTGCAAATGCTTTGACTAAAATCATAGTTAGTAATAATAATAACGAGCCTATAAAAGAATTTGATTTGTCTTATAGTTATTTTGCTTCTGCTGGGTTGAGTCAATACGATGGAGTATTTGAATCCGACTTACAACGTTCAAAAAAATTACGTTTAGATAAAATTCAAGAAAGTAATGAAGGTTTGCATCTACCTCCTCATATTTTCCAATATAATTCACTTCCACTTCCTGAACGCTTCTCTTGTCAAATGGACTTTTGGGGGTTTTATAATGGAAGAAGAGAAAATGATGGGATAGATATATTAACATTAATACCAAAAGTAGAAGTATACTTCCCTGGAGTATCTGATGTTAGTGTAGTATATGATAAGGGTGCAAATAGATTACCTAGTCAAGAGTATATGAAAGCAGGGATATTAGAAAAAATAATTTATCCTACAGGAGGTTTTACAGAATTTGAATATGAAGCAAATACTACTACAGATATAGATAAGTTTCCTTTAGGATATAGAAATGAACATGTTTATAAAAGTGAAACAATGAACGTAATAGAAGATAATTTGAACCCTATTACAGAGCAGATTTTTGAGATAAATGATGTTCCTGAACCATCACAAGGAATACATAAAACAACCTTATATTGGAATATTAGCGAACTGAACTGTTCAGATGGATTTGGTACTCTTACTTGTGGAGTAGAAGTAAGAATTGAAAGTCTAACAGACCCTACATTTATTCCTTTTATTATACGTCAAGAAGCAGGCTATGTACAATTACAAAATGGAACTTATAAACTCATTTGTAATATTGTTTATGATGAATATCCAACACAAGTTAGGGAGTTTTCGATAAACTATAACTGGGAAGAAGGGATCTACACACAAGAAAAAATGGCTGGAGGATTAAGAATAAAAGAAATAAAATCTTATGCTAATGAGTTTTCAGATCCTATTGTTAAACAATATGAATATAAAGCTGAAAATGGTACAAGTAGTGGCAAAATGGCAAGTGAGTTGAGGAATGTAAAATCTCCTTCTTACTTTCCTTTTTGTAGAGGTTGGGGATTTACTTTGTCTTCTAGTAGTCATTATCCAATCGTAAGTACACAAGGAGGACAAGTAGGGTATAAAAGAGTAACTACTTATACTGGGTTGAATAAGGAACTCGGAAAAGTAGTTAATAATTATTCATTTACTGAGGATATTTTAGTAGAACACGAATTATATGAGCAACCTTTTGCTATAACTTCATACGAGTCTCATAGAGGGCAACTACTATCTACAGAGAGTTATTCAAAAGATGACAGTGATGAGTATCATTTATTAAGTCAAACAACTAATAACTATGAGGAAGGTGGCACTAAACAAGTATTGAACATAAAGATAGAAAGAGTATTAGGGTCTGGAGCATCAGGTACTGCTGCCTATGTGAATTATCAAACAATATCATCGTGGCAACGCCTATATAGCACTACCCAGAAAACATATGATCCAAATAACTCCCAACTACTAAAAGAACAAACTACAAATTATTTCTATAATGAAGATGCTCGCCATACCTTGCCCATTCGTACTGAAACGATAGTAGATGGAAAAACGCTAATTACCTATACAAAATACCCTCTTGATTATGGGAATGTATTGCCTACTTCTGATAATGTGAGTAAAGGTATTTATTATCTGCAAGATAAAAATGTGGTAGGTGCTGCTGTCGAAACTTATACAACAGAATTAGATAACTCAACAAATCAAGAAAAGACTATTTCTGCTCAAAGAATGGTCTATAATTCAGACAAACCTCATTTGAAAGAAATACATCAATTAGAAGCAAACTCTGCTGTTTCAGACGATGGAATAGTAAATTTTATTCCTTCTTTTATTAATGCACAAGGAGAATTTCTGAGTGACTCTCGTTATGAAAAACGATTAGAATATTACAAATACGATGAGTTTGGAAACCCATTAGAGTTTGGAAAAGTAAAAGATGTACATAAATCTTATATTTGGGGATATAAAAATACTTATCCTATTGCAGAAGTGATAAATGCTTCTCAAGACCAAATCTTTCATACATCTTTTGAGGAAGAAGGTGGAAATAGCTCAGAGGCACGTACAGGAACAAAAAGTTTTAAGTTATTAGATTTTATTAATGTAAAAGATAATTTACCAAGGGGCAAGTATCTCTTTTCTGTGTGGGTAAAAGGTAAAGGAACAATTACAGTTTTAGATAAAACAAAAACTTTTAATTCCCCCAATGAATGGTTACATATAGAATTTAGACTTGAAACTGAAACTGAAAGAAGTATTGTTATAATTGGAAGTGGTTCTGGGCAAGATGGTTTCTTAATAGATGAAGTACGTTTACATCCTCTAGAAGCACACATGATTACACGTACTTATACACCTCTTATTGGAGTTACTTCTGAAACAAATGTCAATCATAACTCTACCTTTTATGAGTATGATGAACTACAACGCTTACATATAATACGTGACCAAGAAGGAAATATTATTAAACGTACCGATTACGAATATAAAGGAAACTAAAAATGAAAAGCTCACAGAGCTTTCTTAAAAAACATTCAAAAAAACTGTATTTACTATTTTATCTGATTTTACAATGAAATATTTATTAACGTTACTATTCTCATTTTTAGTTTTCTTTCACGTTTCTGCTCAAATTAATGGTTCTTCTACTGGAACAGTTGCGCAATGTAGCACTTACTCCTTAGGAAGTTGGGGAAATGCTTGTGTTACTACTAGTTGGGGTGCGTCAGGTGGAACAATAGCTGGAACGACTACAAATACATCTAGTATAGAAGTCTGTTGGACAACACCTGGAACTCATACCATTTCTGTAAATGACGGTTGTGGAAAATCAGCAACTTTTCAAGTACAAGTTTCTTGCGCTCCTGTATCCATATCACCATCTACTACCATAGCCTGTATTGGACAACAAGTAACTCTCACAGCATCAGGATATACGAGTTATTCTTGGACAGGAGCTAGTGGAAGTGGAAGTACGGCTACTTTTACACCCACAAGTGCAGGATCACATACTGTATCTGTTACAGGTACAAGTGGAAACTGTACAACTACAAGTTCGGTAACTATCCAAGTAAATCCTCCAGCAACAGTTACAAATCCTGTTACTATCCAATCAGGGCAATCTACAACACTTTGTGCAAGTGGTGGTACAAGTTATTCTTGGAGTCCAGGGGGATCAACAAGTTCTTGTATTACTGTTTCGCCTGCGAATAATACTTCTTATTCTGTACAAATAACTACACCTTGTGGTTCTACAAGTTTATCTACTAATGTTACAGTAACAGGGGCACCTCTTTCCATTGGTGCAAATAATGCTTGTACAGGACAATCTATCGGAGCAAATGCAAGTGGTGGAACACCTCCTTATTCATTTTCGGCTAGTATTCCAATAGCTTCTCAAAATGGAACTTTTGGTTTTGCTACTCTAAATCCTACTTCAGCAGGAAATGTAACCATTACAGTTACTGACGCAGCAGGTGCTTCAACTTCTACAACCGTTTCTGTAGGTCAAGCTCCTTCTTTTAGTCTTAGCGTAGATAGAACACATATTTGTTTTGGAGAAACTGCAAATATGTCAGTAGTGGGAGGAGATGCTCAAACTTCATATACTTGGCAGATTGTTAGTGGAAATGGTTCTATTTCTGGAGGAGGAACAGGTGCTACCATAATACCTGTTGGTAGTGTTGTGGTACAAGTAACAGGCACAAAAAATGGCTGTTCGTTTAGTGCAAGTAGAGGGGTAATTGTTTCTAGTGGAGGTGTTTCTATTTCTACAGCATCTACAACAGTTTGTAGTGGAAATGATTTTTGGTTGTATGGAAATGGAGTAAACTCGTATGAGTGGAGCGTGAATGGTCAAGTATTTAGCACGTCTCAAAATGTGCAAATGTCTGTTACAATGCCTACTGTCGTGGATTTGAAAGGTATAGATAATTGTGGAAATGAAACGTATGACCAAATAACTCTTTCAGTTGCGCCTGCATTAAATGTAGATGTAACTCCAGAAACTACCTACTTTTTGTTAGGAGAAGACGTAACTTTCACAGCTTCCTCAGCAGAACCAGTTACTTATACATGGTATGATGAGACTCAAACAACGCAATTAGGAACAGGAGCTACTTTTACACAAACACCTACTGAAAACACTACTTATACACTTGTAGCTTCTAATGGAGTTTGTGAGGTATCAAAACAAGTACATGCACTTTTAGGAATAGAAAGAGATGTAGTTTTCTGTTCTCCATTCAAAGACCAAACTCTTGAGCCTATTCCTACTGAAAATTATAGTGTTCCGAATCCTGACTATGATAAAAATTATATTCGTTCGGAAACGATGCTTTCTCCTGTCAAAACACAAGCAGAGATTGACGCTTTACCAATCAATAACAATGGAAAAGCAGTAGCCTTTGGTTTCTTTGATGGACTGGGAAGAGACGAGCAAACCGTACAACTAGAAGCATCTCCAAATGGAAATAATATCATTCAGCACATAGAATACGATGAGTTTGGACGAATGCCGAAAGGGTTTTTACCTCACACAGGAACAAATAATAGTAATCCGTTCCAACAAAATGCAGCGACTGAGCAAGCAGCTTTTTATCTTGACCCAGTAGCAGATTATGCAACTACAAAAATTCCATACTCAGAAAAGGTATTTGAAAACTCTCCATACAGCCGTGTTTTGGAACAAGCAGCACAAGGAGAAGCATATAGTTTGCAAACTGGAAATACCATAAAAGCATCTGAAAGACCAAATACAATAGCAGATGTAGTTCATCAATGGTATTATGATGCATCTTCTGGACAATTAATGTCAGATAATTTTTATGCAGATGGCGAGCTTTGGGTAAATGAAACGCAAGATGAACATGGAACAAAAACATGGCAGTTTACCGACAAATTAGGAAGACTTATTTTGCAGCGTACTGAAATGGGAAAAGCTTCTAAAGAAGATCCTAAAGAAGACCCTAAAAAGAGAGGAAGTGAGGAAAACACAGCAACTCCTGTCGAAACCTACTATGTTTATCACAAACGTTTCCTCAAAAAACCTCAATTTATCATTCAGCCAGAAGGTGTAAAAAATCGCTATGGCATTGAAGTAGTATATCTTATCCCACAAGAAGTAACAAACTGGACATTCTCTTATCAGTACGATGGAAGAGGAAGAGTACACAAAAAATGGATTCCGGGGCAAGAAGGAGAATCTACTTTTATCTATGATGAGCGTGATAGAATGATTTTGGCACAAACGCCAAATCAGATGAAACAAAATGAATGGACATTTACCAAATATGATGCTCTTAATCGTCCTGTAATGTCTGGTTTGTATTCGTCTAACAAAACAGTAGCAGAACTTCAAAGCGAAATTGAAGACCAAGACGAACAAAATATGTATGAGTATAGAGAAATTGATGTTCCTTTTGGGTATTCAAATATCAGTTTTCCTATTTTGGAAAGTACAAAAGAAGTACTTAGCGTAATTTATTACGATGGCTATTGTGATATTTTTGATGAAGAAGCAGAAGCAGAAAATTTCTTATTTGCATCAAATCCTTTAGTTTTGGAAGAAGAACAAGCTGCAACCGTTAGAGGACTAACCACAGTAAGCAAAACGAGAGTTTTGGATGATAATGGTGAGTGGTTGGCGAGTGTGATTTATTACGATGACTACCACCGTTCTATCCAAACACAGACGCAACAAACAGGTGGCGATTGGGATATTATGACGAATCTATATGATTTTAGTGGAAAAGTTTTGAATACGTATCAAGAACACCAAAGTCAGATTGAGCCAGTTGTGGTACAACAAAAGTTTGAATACGACCACGCAGGACGTTTGCTTCAAACCTATCACAGAGTAAATCAAGAAGAAACGATTTTGCTTTCAAATGTCCGTTACAACGAAGTAGGACAGGTAAAAGGCAAAGGGTTGCATAGACAAACGCCTTTACAAGATATTACTTTTAAGTATAATATCAGAGGATGGCTTACGCATATCAATGAATTAGAAAACATAAAACAAAGCGAAGAGAGCAAATTATTTGCTTTTCAAATTTATTACGATGAAGCTAACCAGTATAATGGAAATATTGGTGCAGTACAATGGAAAACGGTTACAGATGCTGTACAGCGTGGATATGAGTTTGATTATGACAAACTCAACCGTTTGAAAGGAGCAAAATATTTCAATGATGGAACTTCAAAATATGAAGGTGAAGATTATTCTGTCGAAAATATCAATTACGACCACAATGGAAATATTTTGAGTTTGGCTCGTAATGGACTTTTAGAGATGAAAATTTCAGAAGAAGACCCTACTCAAATCGACAAACAATACGGTCAGATAGACGATTTGTACTATACGTATAGTGTAGGCAGAAACGGAATTCGTAGCAATCGTTTGATGGATGTAGCAGATGGCGCAGGTCAAAACTCTGGTATAGCAGGCGATTTTCAAGATAACAACCAAAGTTCTGCACCTGATTATGGTTATGATAAAAATGGAAACTTACTTATTGATAATAATAAAGGTATTGCTAAGATTATCTATAATCATCTAAATCTACCTGAAAGAATTGTTTTTGAAACAGGAAATGAAATCATCAATACGTATGATGCAGCAGGAATAAAACTAAAAAGTGAGATTGTAGAACAAGGCGTTACGTTGCGTACTACGTATTACAAAAACGGTTTTATTTACGAACAAAACAGTACAGATCCAGAGTTGAAACTAGCCTTTTTCGGCACAGCAGAGGGCAGAATCGTAAAAAAAGAAAGAAATTTTGTTTACGAATACCACTACAAAGACCATTTGGGTAACTTACGTGTAGCCTTCCAAGCACAAGAAGACAGCGAAAGAGAGCGTTTTTCTTTGACAATGGAAAACGAAAAAGCTACGGAAGAAGAAAAAGAATTTGAAAATGTAGCAGCAGCACGAAGCGACCAAAAAGACAAAGAAGGTCATTATTCGGCAGAGCTAGAAAACTCAAAACAAGCCATTTCGAAGACTATAAAAGTCAAAAAAGGCGATAGAATAAAAGCGAGTGTTTTTGCAACACACGACCCAGCCATTGCCGAAACTGACCCAACAAAAGCGATTGCAGAAGCGAAAAAAGATGTTTTACTTTCTCTTGGTGGTGTGGTTGCTGGTAGCATAAATACCAATCCGACACAACAAGAAATAGAAATTCCATTAAATCCAGAAATAACACCAGCCCGAACGGAAACTATACAACCTCCAAAAGTACAATTAAATCTATTGGATTTTATACCAGTAATCCGTAACTTGCGAGCATTGAACCGAGCCAAAAAAGCAAAAGGTTTAGAACCTGATACTTATTTTGTACCGAAAGGCGAGTTAGTTTTGGAGCTAAGAGATTCTACGGATAGTCTTATCTTTGAGAAACGAGAAAAACTGACTATTTCATCGGCTATTTCTTGGGAAAAACTCGTTTCTAATCTTGATATTTCACAAGATGGAAATCTATCTGTTTACATTGATAATAGTAGCTCTGATAAAGTTTATTTTGATGAATTTATTATTGAAAAAACCGAAGCTACTGTTGCTGTTGTAGTTCAAGAGAATCATTACTATCCTTTCGGTATGAATATGAAAGGTATTGAGGAGCTTGATTTGCAGAGTTTAGGTAATACAGATGAGCATCGTTTTCAGTACAATGGTAAGGAGAAAGAGGAATCTTTTGGTCTTTATTGGAATGACCATGGGGCGAGAAATGTAGATTTACAGCTTGGTCGTTGGTGGGGAGTTGATCCTTTGGCTGAGAAGTTTGTTTCTACCTCTTCTTATGTTGCAATGTTGAATAATCCTATTCGTTTTGTGGATTTGGATGGACGTTTGGCTGGAGATTTTTTAGATAGCAAAGGCAATATTATTGGTAATGATGGAAAACCAGATGAAAAAGTATATGTAATCAAGACTAAAACAAAAGCATTTGTAAGTTTAGATGGTACTACTGTGAAGGGTGCTGGATTGTCTAAGAAAAAAGTAAAAGAAACAGAAAAATTTATAAAAGCTAACTCTGGTAATTCAGATGCCTTTGAAAAGAACAGTATAGCATATGATAATTCTATAGAAATAGAAGGATCGCAAGAAACAAGACAAGCAATGGCAGATATAGTTTCTCAAGATGATGGAAGTGGGGGTACAGGCGATGCAAATAATAGGGAATATGGAGGAACAGTTCAAAATGATGGTGAAGTTGTTCCAACTGAGCCAGGGGAGGTAACTAGCCCTAAATATAAAAATACCGCTACTGTACCTTTAACATCAAATTCTAAAACTAAATCTGTTTTTCATAGTCATCAAAGTGGTACTGTGACAGATAATGTTGATCTCAATACAATAAGTAGTAGTACTCCTAATACATATAGTTTTACTCAAAACCCTTCTCCACAAGATATATCAGGAGCTGAAGGGAGAACAAATTATGTATTTGGAAGAGGAAGTGGCAAAGTCTATATATATAATTCTGATGGAGTTCAAGCTGTTATACCTTTTAAAAGATTTGTACAACCTAAACAAGATTAAATTAACCTTATTATGAAACATTTATTTTTTATCATTCTTTTTATTATTCCTTCTTTAACTATTGCTCAAACTCTAAATCCATATGACACAAGTATATCTTCTCATGTTGAATACCTATCAAAAAATTATGTTCTTGAAAAAGGGTGTATATATGTACAAGAAAGTAACAAACCTAATCTTCTTACACTCAAAAGTATTAAAGAGTTTAATATAGTTATTCTAAATAGCGAAAACATAGTAAAAAAAGCAAAGAAAAAATCTTTTGTTATTAGTGTTATACAACATGTGAGATTTGAAAATGACACCTTTATCATAGACATAGTAGATTTTTTTGTTAAATACAAGAGAGGAGGATTAAATTATGTAAATGTAGGGGGAGAGTCATTCACTTTTAAGTATGATTGCGAAAAAGAAGAGTTTGTATTAGTAAAAAATAAGTAAATCCCTGCTGCATCTCGGCTGTCGGAAAAAAAATAAAAAAACGGCTGTCGCTTGGCTCAAGCCAAGTGACGGCTATGTATTCGGCTTCCAGCCGTCGTTTTTGTATTTGGTGTTCTATCTGTTTGGACGTATGAATACCACTACAAAGACCATTTAGGAAACTTACGTGTAGCCTTCCAAGCACAAGAAGACAGCGAAAGAGAGCGTTTTTCTTTGACAATGGAAAACGAAAAAGCTACGGAAGAAGAAGCCGAATTTAAAAATGTAGCAGCAGCACGAAGCGACCAAAAAGACAAAGAAGGGCATTATTCGGCAGAACTTACCAATGCAGATAAAGCAATTTCGAAAACAATAACTGTCAAAAAAGGGGATAAAATAAAGGCGAGTGTTTTTGCGACACACGACCCAGCCATTGCTGAAACTGACCCAACAAAAGCGATTGCAGAAGCAAAAAAAGATGTTTTACTTTCTCTTGGTGGTGTGGTTGCTGGTAGTATAAATACCAATCCTACCCAACAAGAAATAGAAATTCCATTAAATCCAGAAATAACACCTGCCCGAACAGAAACTATACAACCTCCCCTGCTGCATCTCGGCTGTCGGAAAAAGAATAAAAAAAATGGCTGTCGCTTGTCTCAAGCCAAGTGACGGCTATGTATTCGGCTTCCAGCCGTGGTTTTTGTATTTGGTGTTCTATCTGTTTGGACGTATGAATACCACTACAAAGACCATTTGGGCAACTTACGTGTAGCTTTCCAAGCGAAGGAAGACAGCGAAAGAGAGCGTTTTTCTCTAACAATGGAAGCCGACAGCGCACAAAAAGAAGAAGCACAGTTTGAGAATGTAGCAGCAGCACGAAGCGACCAAAAAGACAAAGAAGGACATTATTCGGCAGAACTAGAAAACTCTAAACAAGCCATTTCGAAGACTATAAAAGTCAAAAAAGGCGACCAAATAAAAGCAAGTGTTTTTTTTGTAAGTTTTTAATATTTTAGTTTATATAAATTGTTTTTTATTATAAATTTTATAAAAAATGAAAAAATATTTTTTTATTTTAATAATAATTATTCTTGCTTCTTGTGTAGAAGATACTATAATTGTTTCCTTTCCTTCATCTATTATAAAGTATAAGTTACTGGATAATAGGTGTAAAGTTTATGAGATTGTAGATTTTAAGGTTGATAAGGTTGAAGACTCCTTAGTCTATAACCAATATATTTGTAAAAATATCGTTACAGGTAATATTATCAAGTTTTTTAGTTTTAAAAATGCTGATTGTAAAACAGGAGATAATGTTATATTTAATATTTATGATACAACTTCTAATTCTGGTCTAATACAAGTGAGGAGTACAGAGTTGATTGAACATACTTATGCAAATTCACCTATTTTCATAGGTAACATATCATTTCTTAGCTCGGATTGTGATTTACAAAAAGATTTTTAACATTCTGCAATAGCTTGGGAAGAGTTAGTTTCAGATTTTGATGTTTCAGAAGATGGCAATCTGAAAGTTTATATTGATAATAGTAGTTCAGATAAAGTTTATTTTGATAACTTCGAAATAGAACGTACAGAGGCTACCGTTGCAGTCGTTGTACAGGAAAACCATTACTATCCTTTTGGTATGAATATGAAAGGGATTGAGGAGCTGGATTTGCAGAGTTTAGGTAATACAGATGAGCATCGTTTTCAATACAATGGTAAGGAAAAAGAGGAATCTTTTGGGTTGTATTGGACAGATTATGGGTGGCGTAATATGGATACTCAGTTGGGTAGATGGCACGGAATCGATGGAATGGCTGAAAAATATATTTCTCAATCGACTTATCATTATGCAGGGAATAATCCTGTTTCTAATCTTGATATAGATGGAAATGAGTTTACAGATGCGTTAAGAAATTTAGTAGATAAAGTTATCTCTGAATTAGATAGTAGAATTAAACATAAGGAAAATAGAGTATCTAAAAAAGAAAATTCTATTAATAATACGAAAGGAAAATTAGCAACAGCAGAAGCTGGTAGTAGACGAGAAAAAAGGTTAGAACGTAAATTAGCACGCCAAAATAATAGCTTATCTCGTAGAAAAGAGAAATTAAATGACGTAGTTTCGACTTCTCAAGAAATAATTTCAGAATTTAATACTCTAGAAGCGTCCTCTCAAGTATATGATTTTAAGCAGAATAATTCTTTAGATAATAAAGGATTAACAGGATTCGACCTTAACACAGGAACAGTAGTTATAGAACTGACATCATCTGCCTCTGTAGGTTTGATTGCACATGAATTAAAACATGCCTATCAATTTGAAACAGGAAGTTTTAGTGTAGGAAGAGAAATATCACATATTTCTTCTTATTTTAATCTACTTTATGACAGACATGACGAGGTAGAAGCCTACGAAAGACAAGCAATTTTTGGAGGTAGTGCATATGGTTTACATAATTTACCCTCTCCAACTTATGATTTTTTAGCTACTGGACCGTATTCCTATAAGAATATACCAGAGATTCAAAGTGCTATAAATAGCTCTAATCCTCAAAAAGAACTCCAAAGAATAGCAAGAGTATTTAAACATGCCTTTAGAGTTAATGGAACTACTATTATCCTAAATAAATACATCATGAAAAAAAAATTTTTTTATTATTATATATTAATTATTTTAGTATGTTTTTCTTGTACGAGAATGCGTACAGACAGATATTATTCAGATCTGTGCCTATTGTACGGAGAACCAAGCTTATATTTAAAAATATTTAAAAATGGCAATTTTACGTATCGTTTTATATATGCTCCTAAAAAAATTAGTGGTAAGTGGAAGGTACATAAAGATACACTTATACTAGAGTCTCCTTTATTTCTATTAGAAAAAGAAGAGGATATTATGCAAATGGTTAAAAACACTAGTGTACATGGGAGGGATGCTTATATTATCAAAGGAAAGAAACTTTATGCTTTAGATAGTAACAATAACTTAGTTACAAAGTGTCCTTTGAAACTTTCTAAGAAAAGTAAAGTGAATTTAGAACACTATTGATTGGAGCTAAGAGATTCTACAGATAGTCTTATCTTTGAGAAACGAGAAAAACTAACTATTTCTTCGGCTGTATCTTGGGAAAAATTAGTTTCTAATCTTGATATTTCACAAGACGGAAATCTATCTGTTTACATTGATAACTCTAGCTCTGATAAAGTTTATTTTGATGAATTTATTATTGAAAAAACAGAGGCTACAAAAGCCGTAGTCGTTCAAGAAAATCATTATTACCCAGAATTCTATGGTAAAACCAAGCCTATCCTTTAGAAAAAATGTTAAATTTGCTTTTTTGTTGGTGTTTAGTTTCGGCTTGCCGTTACTATCACAGATAGAACTAAGGCAAAAGACTTATTTTTTGTTAATGGTCTTGCGTGGTAAATTATAGATTTGTAGGAATGTTTTTTTGTTGCTCATCACAACGGTGTTGCCGAAGTTAAAGACCAACAAAGGTGAAGGATTTGATAAACTGATAGGTCGTAGTCGCAGACTTTCTACAACGTGATTTTATCAATGTAAAAAAAGACAATTTTAAATTAGAATAAGTCTGTTTTTTACTGCCTAAATTTTACCATGTTGGAATCACAGAATCAAATCGACTTGGAGGGGCTACGCCAAACGAATTGATTAGATTTGTAATTGGTATTGTAGAACCCATAAAACAAAATAGTTTAGATAAAATTTTACACAAAAAAAAGTCTATCAAAAACTAATTTGATAGACTTTTCTATTTTTATCTTAATGAGGATAAACGCTTGATTTGAAGATTACTTTACAAATCCACCACGAATACCGTTTAATAATGCGCCAAGTTCAGCAGCATGTTTGTCACTCATTGTATAAGTTGTTCCACCAGTAGTTCTTACTTCAGGACCATTTTCTGTAATTACTGTTTCACTTGTTACTTCAGTATTTTCTTCTGTTACATTACGATATACTTTTTGCACTTCTTTAAGTTGTGCAATAAGAGAATTGAATTTAGGCTGCGTTTTGTGTGCATCTAAAGCCATCATAAGACGGTCAAGAACCATTTTCTGTTCTGCCAAACGCTCTTTTAATTTGGCATTTTTCGTTTTTTTGTGCATATCAGCAAGCAAATGAGTAGATTCAATCCAACCACCTGTTACAAACAAAACGCTCAAGTGTTCACGCTTTTCAGTTTGAAGTTGTTCGTTGATGTCTTGTAAGTTACGAGTAGAACTACGGATAAGTTCTTCTAAGTTATCGCTATTAGAAGTAAGGTCTTTTAATGTTTCAGCGTCAAAGAATTGTCCGATATTAAGACCGTTTGCAAGTTCTTTGATAGCAGAAAGATAATCTAATACGTCTTGGTTTTTGTTGTAAATACTAGCGAAACCTAAGTCTGTACCATATACACCCAAGTTGAGCGCACGCTCATAACTATCTGTGTATTTACTAGCAGAAGAAGAGTTTGCAAGCTCACTTTTTACATACTCTGTACCTGTTTCTTTGATAAGAGTAGTAAGTTCTAATGGGTTAGGAATCGATTCAATGATTGATTTGATAAAATCATCTTTTGGGCTCATATTTAGTGTTGCAGCAGTGCTGAACATCAAGAAAATAACGCCTACAATACCAGCATATACTTTTGTCATAATGGCTATACGGTTTTAAAGTTTAGAATAAAGATTATTTTTGGAATTAACTTGTTTTATTTTTAGTAGAATCAAGCTAAAGTAAACTAATTAGAATGAATTAAGATGGAGAATATATTTTTGATATATTTTAATAAATTCTTATATTATTTAAAGGAATATATAGAGAATATACAAATACATTACCAATTTTTTATTCTATTAAGAAACTACTTGAAAATTATAAAAATAACTATTTCTTTTTAGTTTATTTCCAGCTTGTCTTAAAAATAACTTATCAATCAATAAAATTGATAAATGATATTTTGTGAGTTTTGCTTAATTAAATTTTTAAAGTTACTACCTATATTACAACTGTCTTGCCAAATAGCTAATTTATACAAAAAGGCTTGAAATATTCTTTCTATTAAAGGTGTAATAAGCTATATTATCGACAAAAGATGATTAAATATCTATTAAATTAATAGTGAATAGGAACAAAAAATGAGTTTTTAATTATTATTTAATCCAAATCTCCGACTTTTACACCCATTACTATAATATCATCAGTTTGTTTTTGGTCAGAAATTTTACTCCATGCCATTACTTCTTCATCTAATATTTCCATTTGACGTGCCATGGGCTTTTGATGAATTTTATAAAGAAGATTTTTAAAACGTTTACTTGAAAAAACACGTCCAAGTTCTCCTCCAAATTGGTCTTTATACCCATCAGAAAAAAGGTAAAAAATATCATCTTTTTGAAGTTGTATTTCGTGTGTTGTAAGTTGTAGATTTGCAAGTTTTCTTTTTTTGCGAATTCTACTAACACCACCCAATGAGGCTCTATCAGCTTTTATTTCAGTAAATTCTCCATTTCTAAAGAAATACAAAGAACGGTGCGCTCCAGCATATTTCATTTTAAGAGTATCCAAATCAATCGTACAGAAGGCAATTTCCATTCCATCTTGACTATTGTCAGAGTGTTCGTCTTGGTGCAATACCTTTCTAATATCATAATCTACTTCTTCCAAAACGATAGCAGGTTCTATTTGTCCTCCAATAGTTACTACGGTTGTCAGTAAATTATTTCCAAGCATAGACATAAAACCACCTGGAACTCCATGTCCTGTACAATCTCCAACAGCAATCAATAAATAACGTTTGCCATCTCTATTAATCTCATCAAACCAATAAAAATCACCCGAAACAATATCACGAGGTTTGTAAAGAACAAAAGAATTAGGAAAATATTTATTAAAAATATCGTGTTCTGGAAGAGTCGAACGCTGAATACGCTCGGCATAATGAATACTTGAAGTAATAGATTTGTTTTGTTTTTCAATTTCCTTGAAAGCCTCACCGAGCGCACTATTTTGCATCTCAATTTGGTCTTTGGAAAGCTCAATTTCTACTTTTTGCTCATTAATTTGTACATATTTTGATTCTATACGCTCATTAATAGCAGCTAATTCTATATTTAGTTCATCCTGTTCTCTCATTTTGGCTTTGAGTTTATTTGCCATTTGTCCAAAACTCTGCGCTAGTTTTCCTATTTCATCTTTTGATTTTATGTTTGGAACTGCTTCTAGGTTTCCTTCTCCCATTTCTTTTGCTGATGCTGTAAGGCTCAAAATAGGTTTTGCCAAAAGGCGAGCCACAATAAATGCAATAATTGAAGCAACTAAAATAACAAGACCTAATGTAAATCCAATTTTCTCACGTAAATCATAGACAGGCTCATAAACAACATCTTTTGGTAAGGCAATTAAAAGAATCCAATTATTACCAGCATAACTTAAATAACCTGTTTCTAACGTATAAAAGTAGATTTTATCTCCAAAGACATGGTATTTTTCTTTATCATGTTCTGCAAAATAAGCAAGTCGTTCCATGTTATGGTATTTCTCTTTTAATACACCTTCAGGGTTGGTATTTGAATACAAAATTGTTCCTTCTTTATCTAACAAGTCAATATCTGCATTTCTCATTAAAGAGTCAGTAGCAATAGATTCTTCAAAAATACTATTAATCCAAGATAAATCTGCACGAGTAACAACTGTACCTACACGTGTACCCATATCACTTCTCACAACGGCTGCAAAGTGCATAACAGGAATTCCTAGTGAAGCAGAAGGCGAAATATCCATCGTTACTTCTTGTTGTCCTTGGTCTATTTTTTCCCAGTAAGTACTTAAATCATGTATTTTTCCAATATTTAGATTGCGAGAGTCTGCCAAACGAAGACGAGTAGGGTCAAAAAATGAAATACTCTTGTACATTCCATTTTTGAGTTGAAGTTCTTTGATACGGTCAGTAAGTTCAGCTTGATTGATTGATTCGTCTGCAAGAATGGGGTCTTGAGAAAGCTGTTGAATATCTGTAACACGTTCATAAATAAAACGGTCAATATTGCTAATAGCAAAAGAAGATTGCTTTTCGATACGTGCTGTAATTTGTCTTTCTAATGTCTCTCGTGATTCAAGATCTACAAAGTAGAAAACAGTTCCTCCTGTAAAAGCAACCATAAAAAGACAAAGTAATACAAGTTTTATATATATATTCATTATTCAAAAAGGCAATATAATAGCAATTTTTTTGGACGGATTATTCTGGTTCTAAACTAGGAAGACAAGAACGATAAAAAACAGTGTTTTATTATCTTTTCCATAAAATCAATAAGCAATTTATAGCACGGAATAGATTTTATTCTAGTTTTTATTTGAGCTAGGCAAATGACTATGCAATATCCGTAAAATTTATCAAAAAACACAAGGAATTTTAAAAAATAGAAGTCAAAGAGCTATAAAATAGATGATTACTTGTATAGTTGAGAAATGTATTCCAAAGAATAAAGAGTTTATTTCCTAATTATACTGAAAATTCGTGCCTATTCCCTAAAAAAAAATAGTTTTTATACCAAAAGGTTCTATTTTTCGCTCAATTAGCGTATTTTTACCATTAATCAAAAAAATGCTATTCATTTAAAAACATATACTCATTTATTTTATGTCATCTATTACTAAATCTCCATTACAATCACTAATAGAAGCCGAAAAAAAGGCAATTCAATTATTTTCTGAAATAGAAAAACGAAAACTCATACAAACGGGAAAATCAGAAGAAGAACTAAGTCAAGAAATCTATGAACTAGCAAACAATCTTTTCGGAACTACTCGCCATTGGCATACACGCATCGTAAGGGCAGGAATAAACACTCTTTTGCCCTACTACGAAAACCCACCTTTGTTGAGATTGCAAGAAGATGATATTTTGTTTTTAGATTTAGGTCCTATTTTTCAAGAATGGGAAGCTGATTTGGGAAGAACCTATGTAATTGGAAATAATCCAAAAAAACTCAAACTCAAAAATGATGTAGAAAGAATTTGGGATGAATGCAGAAACTGGTATTTGGAACAAGTAGAAAAAGGAAATGAAATCACAGGCGCAGAGCTTTATCAAAAAGCAACTCAAATGGCGAATGATGCTGGTTGGGAGTTTGGAGGAGAAATAGCTGGACATATTGTCGGACAGTTTCCACACGAAAAACTAGAACAAGAAGACAAAACACTTTATATCCACCCAGAAAATCATTCTTCTATGTTGAGTAAAGATAAAGACGGAAATACTAGAAATTTTATCTTAGAAATTCATTTAGTGGATAGAGAATTGGGAATTGGTGGGTTTTATGAGCAACTACTTACTGGCAGTTATCAGTAAACAGTTATCAGTTAATTTCTTTATAAATTACGAATTACGAATTACGAATTTTTTTCATAAAAGACGAGAAATTAAAAACAATCAATTTAGAAAGTAATTTTTGATAACTGATAACTGATAACTGATAACTGATAACTGATAACTGATAACTGATAACTGATAACTGATTACTTGATTCCTCTAGCATTCAAAGCATTATGATAACGTCTTGCATTTGCTTCGTGTTCTGCATTTGTTTTGGCAAAAGCATGGTAACCAGATAAATCTTCTTTGGCACAGAAAAATATATATTCGTGATTTTCAGGTTTCAAAACGGCATTCAAACCAGAAATAGAAGGCAAACGAATAGGCGAAGGTGGCAAACCTACATATTTGTAGGTATTAAAAGGAGATTCAATTTCTTTATGACGATTTAAAACCCTTTTTATTGTGAAATCATTGTGAGCAAAAACAAGTGTTGGGTCAGCTTGAAGTAACATTTCTTTTTCCAAACGATTGAGATAAACACCTGCAACACGAGGTTTTTCATCTTTAAAACGAGTTTCTGCATCTACAATAGAAGCCAAAATAGCGACTTCTTTTTGAGAAAGTCCTTGTGCTTTAGCTAATTCTTTGCGCTCATCTGTCCAAAATTTATCATATTCTTTTTTCATTCTTTCGACAACTTCTTCCTTTGAATCTGTCCAATACATTTCATACGTATTAGGAATAAACATCGAAATAAAATTATCTTTATCGAATCCAAACTCTTTTGCTGTACTTTCATCTTGTAAATAATTCGCAAATGCTGCCGAATCAATAGCCAAATTAGTTGTTATTTTTCCTGCAAGCTCTGGTAAAAAACGTAAATTTTCATTGAAAGTAACATTGACAGGAGCTTGAGCTCCAGAACGAAGCTGACGAACAAAATCAATCGTATTTGTTTTTGGAGTAAGAATATAACGACCTGCTTTTACATTGTCCACATAATTCATCCATTTTGAAAAGACACCAAAAGCGACAGGGTGCTGAATCGTTCCGTCTTCACGAAGCTGTTTGGCAAGAACATCATAACTCATTCCTTTTGGGATGTACAAAACCTGCTCTTTTGCTCCTTTGCTAGTCAGAACATTTGGCGTATAAGCCATTTGATAAATATAATAACTTGTGCCGATAATAAAAACAGATAAACCTGCAAAAAGCCCTAAAAAGACTTTGTATTTTGTGCTTATTTTTTTATCAGAATTTTCTTTTTTGGAAGTAGCCATTTTGATATATAATTTAGACCCTAAGGGTTTTCAGAAACCCTTAGGGTCTTTTTTTTATAATTATTTTTTAATCTCTGTATTCAAATACCCTTTGCGACGGATAACTGTTTCTACAAATTTGATTTCATTTTCAGATTTGAAGATAGTAAAAGGGAAATACAAAAATTCGTATTTTGAAAGATAAAGAACAAAAGCATCTTCTCTTTTTTCTACCTTAATAATTTTGTCCCATTTTATTTCAGAGCCTCTTTTGGCATCTACCATCATCATAATTCGCTGACTGTTGATGTCATACGCATATTTGTCAAAAAGTGGTTTGGATTTTTCGTGCATCGTAAGTCCTTTAAATTGGATATACCAAAAAAGAAGATACAAACCTGAAAGAACAAGCGAAACGCCTAAACCCCATCCCCACAAACCAAAAGCAAGAAAGATAAGAAAAATAGCAGGTGGAATAAACCACACCCACCACCAGTGTTTGAGGGCATTTACAAATGAAATTTTGACGTAAACATCAGGATCGATTTTATATTTTTTTGTTTTTACAATCATAAAAATGAATTCGTAGTGAATTTTTTGTGAGTTGAATTACTATTTTAATTTGAATGCAAAATTAAGTAAAATAATCTAAATCAGTTACCAGTTATCAGTAAATAGTAATCAGTTAAGGATAAAATAACATAAAAAACAAAACCCACGAATTTATTCATGGGTTAAAAAGTTAATTATCTTCATCTTCGTCGTCTGGAGGGTGGTGTCCTCCTCGCTTCGAAAGCTCTCTTAAAAGCATTCTTCTAAACTGTCTTTCTGTTCGGTATAATTCCATTATTTTTTCTACTGGAACAACAGTTTTGAATTTTTCGAAGTAGAGTTTATCCAAGGCTAATTCTTGTTCTCTTAGTTCAAATGATTGTTTGAAAGATGTTTCTAGTTTTGTGCCTGTTAGGTTTCTTCCTTCTCTTCGGTTTTGTTTGAGTTGTTTTTTTATACTTTCTCTTTTGGTGGAATATTCATTATAAATAGGAAAGAATTTAGCTGCTTCTTCTGATGAAAGATTAAGATTTTGAGTAATCATGGCTACTCGCATCGCTTTTAATTGTTCACTCATTTCTATATCATGACCTTTGCCCTTTTGAGCAAAAACAGAAATAGAAAAACAGAAGAATAAAATGAATAAGGTATAAAATTTAGTTTTCATATAGGTTTGATTGTTTATTTTTTTGAGTTTTAATTTACTACTTATAATTCACAATTTGTATTTACAGGTATTCCTCTTCTAACATCAAATCCAATGACTCAGCATCAATAGAGTTCAAATCAGATTCTTCAAAAAGACTATTACTTTCCAAATTAGAATTTTGAGGAATAAAACTCACTAATTCATTTTCAGAAATATCTTCATTTAATAAAAAATCATTGATTTGTTCGGTCGGAATTTTTGAAAAATCTAATTTTGAATTTTGATTATTTTCCATCACTAAAGTAGTTTGAGAATCTATATTTGATTTAGAAGAATAAGTATAAATTCCTGTTATGGCTATAAATAGTAAAAGAAGTGTCGCAGCAATTCCCATAATTTGAGGTCTTACCCAAAAATTAGTATTTTTAGCCTTTTGTGAATCAATAGAAACTGATTTAGCTTCTTTATTCAAGTTTTTATTTTGTTCTTCCTTTTCTAGTTGAGCATAAATTTTACTAGAAATACTATCAAAATGCGCTTCGTCAGGCATTTCAAAAGGTTGTTTTTTGTGTATATCTTCTAATTTCATTGTAAATTTTATTTAATTATTCTGAATATTTTTTCAAATGCACTGACGTGTATTTTACAGTATTTTTTATTGATAATTTTCTTTCAAATAACTTTCAATTTTCTTGGTTGCCAAGTGATAAGAAGCCTTTAAAGCTCCCACAGAAGTATCTACTATTTCCGAAATTTCGTTGTATTTCATCTCATCAAAATACTTCATATTAAAAACCAAACGCTGTTTGTCAGGCAAAGTCAAGATTGCTTTTTGAAGAATTAACTGTACTTCATCTCCTGAAAACTGCTCATCACTTTCTAAGTTTTGCATAAGCTGCTCCGAGGTTTCATTCATTGGAAGTCCTTGTTTTTTCTTTTTTCTATCTAGAAAACGTAACGTTTCATTGGTTGCTATTCTATAAATCCATGTATAAAGTTTAGATTCATTTTTAAATTTTTCTATGTTTTTCCACACTTTTACAAATACTTCTTGCAACAAATCATCAGTATCATCAGCATCAATTACCATTTTTCGAATATGAGAATAAATGGCTCGTCGGTGCAGACGCATAATTCCATCAAAAGCAATGGTGCGTTCTTTCGAAGTTGTTTGTGGGTTCTGTAATTGTTGAATCCACTTTTGTTCTTGTTCTGCCTGACTGGGTTGAGCTGTTTCTGACAAAGAAAAATAGATTAAGGTTAGTTGGTTTGATGAAAACAGTACAAATAAAGTGTTTTCTGATTTCTTTTTGCATATTAGATACAAAAAAATAGCAAAGGTTTAATTAGAAATTATTTTTTTTCTGTGTGATACAAATGAACATTTTTTTATCAAAAAAGCATACTACTAGACAAAAATAGTAGATGGTATAGGTCAGTCTCGTAGAACAGACCATTTATAGTCAAAAATATGTTTTTACTGGTATTATTCTAAGTTTTATCAGAAATAAATAATTTTATTGACTAATAAAACAGATTGTAATTAACTGTAAATTTGAATTTTATTAAACAAAATATAATTACGTATGTTATATAAGTAACGAATTTAACCAATTTCAAGTAATTGAAATTTATTTTTTAATCTAAACTTTTTAAACTAGAAACTATTATGGCAGAAATTAAAATTGAAAAGAAAACCCCGATTATTCCTTGGTTACTTGGTCTTTTATTGCTTTTAGCAGTAAGTACAGGTGTTTATTTTGCATTTTTTTATGGAAATAAAGCCGAACAAGAAGCAATAGCTAATGAGATAACTATGAATGAAAACGAAATTGTTCCTGATGAAGTTGTTGTGGTAGAAACAGAAATGATTCCAGCCGAAGTAAATACTTTTATAGCATTTGCAAACGAGAACAGAGAATATGAAGCTACTCAGATGGATGTTCATCACGAATATACAGCTAATGCGCTTCGCCACATGGGAGATGCTTTAGAGGTTATTGCAATCAAAAGAGGAATGGCTGACCAAATGAATGTGCAAGATTTACATAAAAAATTGGATACAGCAGCAGATGAAATTCAAAAAAATTGGAAAGAAACTGACCATGCAGACCACATCAGAAACGCATTTTTGCAAGTAAGTGGTGCTTTGAATCAACTTGCTGATGGTTCTATGAATGAGAGCCTAAAGAAAGAGGCAAAAGACATTGACCCAAATACTTTGACATTGGAACAGAAAGCTGATGTACAAGATTTTATCGACAAAACAGCTTCTGTAATGAAACAATTAGCTATGGAATAATATCTTTTAGTTGATTCAAATTTATTATCTCATTTTTTAAACTATACTTTTATTATGGAAAAGAACAAAAATATTACCGTAGATACTACGGACTTTCACGAAGAACTTACATTAGAACGCTTAGAAAACCTTGATAACTACAAAGTAGCTGATGGTTATGATAATGTAGTAGGTTGGAAGGTAATGGCAAACAATGAATTAGAAATTGGAAAAGTAAGAGGACTTATAGCTTCAAAAGAGCTTGAAAGAATACTCTATTTGGATATCGAAATCCAAGAAATTCATGTAAATGACAACAAAAGTCATTTATATATTCTTATTCCAATCGGACTTGCAACACTTGACCATGATGCAGAAACTGTAAATGTGCAATCCATCGATGCAGAAGCATTTGTAACTTATCCTCGTTATGATGGCTCTGATATCAAAATGGATTATGAATACTTGTTGCACGGATATTATTCGAAACATCCAGATATTCATTTAGAACCTTATATTGGTCGTACTAAAAAACATTATGACCACGATTTACTCTATGACCAAACCACAGTATATGGTAGTCCATTAATGGGAATCTAATAGAGAGGTTGTTTAAGAATGAGTTTTGTACGTATTTTTGTTGGGGTCGCTACGCTAAAATACCAACAAAGGCAATGTTGTTTTTCCATAGAATTGGGTTTGCAAATCTAATTCTATGGAAAAATGAATATTCTTAAACAACTTCAAAAAAACTATTAAAAAACACAAGCCTTATTTCAATAAAATGAATTAAGGCTTTTTTATGCTTAGTTTTGTATAAATCTTAACAAAAAACACATTGGAAAACCTTCTATTAATCTTTGCTTGTCTGTTTTTAGGTTTTGTATTCAAACAAATTCCTATTTTTCCAAAAGATACACACAAAGGAATAAATACCTATATTATTTGGGTCGCTCTGCCTTGTCTTGCGCTTATTTATATTCCAAAATTAGAATTTTCTATCTCTCTTATTTGGCTGGCTCTTATGGCATGGATAGTTTTTGGATTAAGCATTTTGTTTTTCAAAGTAATGGCGAAGGTTTTCAACTGGAATAGACAAACAGAAGGTTGTCTAGTTTTGGCATGTGGGCTTTGTAACACTTCTTTTGTGGGTTTTCCTCTTCTAGAATTTTTGTATAATTCAAAACAACCTTTGCAATATGCCATTGTGTGCGACCAAGCAGGTTCGTTTTTGGTGGTGGCTACTGTGGGCGTAATTGTGGCAATGAATTATGGAGGCGACAAACCCACATCAAGACTTATTTTTCAAAAACTGGTTTATTTTCCTCCTTTTATAGCTTTTTTGGTGGCTTTGCTTTTGATTCCTTTTGGTGGAATAGAAAAACTATTTCTTGATATGAATGGACTAGAACAAGTAGGAACTGTTTTAGAAAATGTTTTGATAAAATTGGCTGCTCCTTTAGTAGTTTTGGCTCTTTTTTCGGTCGGATTGCAAATAGAGTTTTCAAAAGAGAACTTCAAACTCCTCAATCCGTTCTTTTTTGGTCTTTTATTCAAACTTTTTTTAGCTCCTTTAGCGATTTACTTTTTGTATTTACTTGTTTTTACAGAAAAAAATATGCCTTTCGAAGTCGGAGTTTTGGAAGCTGCTATGGCACCAATGGTAACAGGTGTTTTGCTGGCACAAGAATATAAACTCAATCCAAAATTAGGAGGGTTTTTGTTGGCGATTGGTATTCCTGTTTCGATTGCGACGGTTTATTTTTGGTATTTATTTTTGATTTAGAAAATTATTTATCAATAAAATTCGTAGGGCAAAGGCTTGCCTTTGATAGGGTTAGGTAGTTTAGGTAATAAAAAATACAAATACAGTCAAAGGCAAGCCTTTAACCTACAAACACGCTATATTTTACTGTTTTCACGTTTAAAAAATATGTGGGTAATCGGTAGGATTTTAACCCTGTTTTTTTATTTTTGTAAAAAAAATCATTTTTCCATAAACTCACAAGCACCCAAAATTTTACCTAACTTTTCTTTGTAGGAAGAAATAACGAGTTTCTCCCTGTGATTAGGAAAAAGAAGAGCGAAAAAAACTAAACCCAAAAGACCTAAAACAATCCATAATTCATTACTTTGAGTAAAAAAAATCCTAGCTCCGATGCCAAAAAACAAAACTCCTGTTATAATCAAAAGTATTTTGCGCCATTTTTTAGATATAAAATTATCGTATTCGAAAATGACTTCTACTTTTGTGTAATCAGCTTCTTCAAAAAACTTTCCTTTTAATTTATACTCGTGTTTATCTTTTGTTTTTAGATGAAATGAATTTTCTGAAACTGTTCCTGTAAAATAAAATCCACTTTTGAGAGCTTCTCTAAATGTTTCAGTTTTGGTTGCATCTGAAATGTTATTTCTTAATTGCTCGGCTAGTTGTGTAGGCGTAAGTTTGGTCAAGTAAATCAAATGAGAATCTGGAGTGACTTTTTCTTCGTTATTCATAAGCAATAGAATAAAATGTAAAATTTTAGATTTTATTCAAGATACATTTTTTTTCTATTTCGTTTGATTTTAAGTGTTACCTAATTTTGAAATCAGTAGGTTAAAGGCTCGCCTTTGACTGTATTTGTGTTTTCATTGTGTTTTTGGGAATTAGGAAATTACCATCTTACAAAAGTCAAAGGCAAGCCTTTGCCCTACAAATACAGTCTAATTTTCACAAAAAAAGCATTTCCATTTACCAGTCATTTTCAAAACTTTGACAGTCCTTTCAGAAGGCTCTCAATAGTTGATGCAACTCTGCTGTTAAACTATAAACAAAGTTTTATTCAATCCTCGTTGACGGCAACGCCTCAACGACGGTTCATTATACAATTTTATTTCCCAACCGTCAACGAGACTAAAGCCGTCGTTGAGGATAAAAAACGATTATTCCAAAACCCTAAGGGTCTTCGAAGACCCTTAGGGTTTAGAACTGCCTACTGCTCCTCAATAATCGCAATCTCTTCCTCACTAAGTCCATACAACCCATACACCAAAACATCAATCTCACTTTCTAGCGCACTCGTGTCGGCTGATGGATTTACTTTTTTTAGAGACAGGATTTGAGTTACTTTTTCTTCTATTTGGGTTTCGTTTTTTGAATCTGGATTTTTTGGAATGGGAATATTAGATAAATGCCCTCTTTTTACTTCTGCTAATGCTTCTCCTACTTCATTATTAATTATGTTTTGATAAAACCAGTTCGAGAAAGTGCTATTTATTAATCCTAATAAAAACTCTTCAGAATAATTATCATTTTTAGAAATTATGGTGTATAAGTTATTTCTGACTATAAATTGGTTATAATCTAAAGTGGCAATTAAACTGCTTCCAGTTTGTCTTATTACTATTTTTTTCTCTGCATCATAATTAGCAGAATATCTAGGTTCTGCTAACCAATCTCCAAAACTTATGTAGTAATTCTCTTTCCATAAGGTTATATATCTATTTATTAAACTTCCTCTGAGTAAAGGAACAAATGTGTTATCAATTTGAGACGTTTTTACAAATGGTTTATTTTTTACTATACTTGCAGTTTGCTTAGGTTTTCCCTTACCTTTTTGAAAAGGTTTTGTACCTAACGTAATATTTGCAACTTCATCTAAATTAGAGTGTACAGATATTTTTTTTGCAATGTGCAAAGCTTTTTTCGAAGCATAAATGTTTAATGGGTTACTATAATTATCAGATAATGAGTTTCTATCAAAACTGTTAAATATGATTTCTTCCTCTTCTCCTATTATTTCAACTTCTATTACATCTGATTCAATATTTGATTTAGAGCCATAAATAATTGCAGTATCAACAACAGCTTCTTCAAACACAGGTTTTTGAAATGCTCTAATATTTGATAATTTTAATTCTGAATAAAGTAGCTTTCGAATATTTGGTGTTTTCAAACTAAATAACCAAGTATTAGGAACAATAAAAGAAAAACTACCCTTTTGTGAAATGATTTGATTGCATCTCTCACAAAAAGTCATATAAATATCTAATTGATAATCTGAATAATTATAAGCTGTTTTAATCCATTCTTTTTCAGATTTAGAAAAAATATTTCCATAAGGAGGATTCCCAATGACCACATCAAACCCAATAAAATTTCCATTTTTATCCAATACTTCTGGAAACTCAAAACGCCATTCGAAAGCATTTTGATAGATTTTATTGCTTTTTATATCTTCAATTTCTGTGTTTAGTTTCAGAACTTCTTTTTGTAGCTTGTCTATTTTTTTGTCTTTTGCTTTTTGTTCTGTTTTTGAGAGTTCGAAAACGGAAGTTTGAGTGAGCAAAGTTTGTAGTTCAGCCGTTTTTTTGGAAAGTGCCAACACTTTTGGGTCTTTTTTGCTTACCTCGCTTCTAAAATCTGTTTTTATGGTTTCGATGAGCTTTTCCATTTCGTATTTCTGTTCTTTGCTCGTCGCATTTCTATACGTCTGAACAGCCACACGGTACGAATCTATCGTCCATTTGCTTTTTTTGAGAGCCTTGCTAATATCAGCATCCAAATCAAACCGACTTATCAAAGAGTTTCCAGTTTTGATATTAATATCAATATTTGGCAGCGTTTCTAGTTCTTCAAAATTACTTTCCCCAGTATAATAGGCATTTTTCAAAAGCTCAATCCAAAGACGCAAACGACATATTTTGACAGAATTTGGATTAATATCAACACCAAAAAGACAGTTTTCTATCAGTTTTTGTTTTTCGTGAAAAAGCGTTTTTTGTATGGTCTGACTTTGTTTATTTCCAATTTGATACTCAAAAAAATCAGTTTCGGTTTCGAAGGCGAAAAGTTCATCATTTTCTATACGCATCTCAACAGGCAAACCTTTTCCATTTTCATCAGCCAAAATTCCTAATTCAGATTTTATGGTAATCAGTTCGTTGAGTGCAGAAACCAAAAAGTGTCCAGAACCCACAGCAGGGTCGCAAATTTTGAGCGAATCAAAGATTTTATTGTTTTTGAGTTTGTCAGTCGATTTATATTGAGGTTGCAAAAATTCTTGTAAATCCTCAAAACTCTCAAATTCCATTTTATACTCTTCCGAAAACTTCTGCACCACCGAACGACGCAGCGTTTGGCGACACATATACATCGTAATAAAACTCGGAGTATAAAATGAACCATCTTTGTAGCCGTTTATTTTTTCAAAAATAAGTCCCAAAACAGAGGCATTAATTAGCGTTTTCTTGTCTTTTCGTATTTCCTCCGTTCCTTCCGAACTAAAATTATAAGCATCTAAAAACTGAAATAAATAACTCAAAGGCGTTTCTTTTCCAGTCCTGCGAACTCCGTTGCCATCTTTTAAAATGGTTTTGAAATACAAAGTGAGTTCTGCATCATCGGAAAGATTACTTGCATTTACGACATCATTTTCCAAAAGTGTTTCCTCAAAAAGCGAACTATTAAGGTACGGAATATGACTAAAATCTTTCAAAAATTCTCTTCTATCTTTAGGTCTTTTTGCCAAAACACCAAAAAACAAATCATCTAAAGTAACAAAATCTTTAATCGTTTGACTGTTCAAAAATTTATATTTCTGACGAATTTCCTTTTTTTCTGTTTTGTGATATTGTAATAATTGCGCTTCCAAAAGTTTTAGAAAAAGAATACGATTTGTCCACGTAATGCAGAGTTCTAGGGCGATATTTTCTAGTCTTTCGGTGTCGTTATCTCCATAACTTTTATAATTGTCGATGCGTTCTGGTCGCTTTCTTTCTAGTTTTGAGAGTGCATTTTCCAAAAAAGAACCCATTTCACGCTGCTTTTCATTTTTTCGCTTGATTACTTTTTTGTTCTGTTCCTTTACTTCTTCTAGTCCTAAAATATGCAAAAGTTCATTATAAAAATCTTTATTGAGTGAGTTAGAATCATTAGCAAACGGCTTTTTGAGCAAATGAACAGGCGACAAAATTTTGTAGAGATGAATGAGTTTTTTCTCTTCTTTTTGTGCTTTTTGGTCGGTTTCGTCTTGTTCTTTACCTTTTTTATCAAGATTGATTTTGAAGTTTTCTAGTTCCTTTTGATAATCTCTTAAATCAAAATGGGTGTAGGTAATTTCTTGTTCAGAATTTGCGATAAAATGCTGTGCAATTTCTTCGTAAAAATGTTTGGTGCTTTTTTTATCTCTTTTAGTATCATTATATTTTTTGACCAATCCTTTATTCTGATAAAATACTTTATCAAACTGCGTTTCATCAAACACAAACCACTGATAAACATCAGTAATAATCAGCCTTTTTACTTCTGTATTTTTGTTTTCTATTCGCTCTTTCAGGTAATAAAAAATAAGCTGTTGAAACGATTTTTTATTGAGATTTTCGGAGCTTACAAACTCACTACTATTCGGTTTTTTGTTTTCTATCATCACTCCGACAGGGCTTTTTTGCGTGTCTTGATGATGAATAACGGTATCTACATCAACGGCTGGATTGATGGCGTGAAGATTTTTATAATAGGCATCTTTCAAAAAGTCTGACATCAAGACTTTTGTATTTTCTTCTCGCTGTTTTTCCATCTCGTCAAGCAATTTTTCTAAAGCTATTCTGAACGCTTCGAATTCCTTTATTTCGACGTGTTCTTTTCTGTAGGCTTGATTGAGCGATTGAGCAGGTGTTTGTTTTTCGAATTTCATAAAAAATGCAATCTATAAATATTTTTACCAAAGATACATTTTGTATATAAAAAAAGAAATAGAAAAATTATTTTCTTGATTTATGAAATTATTTTTTTTGAAAAGTAGGTCAAAGGCTTGCCTTTGACTTGTTATACAGTCATTTTTCATTTCAAAAAAAACAAAATACAGTCAAAGGCAAGCCTTTAACCTACAAATACGGTTTGTTTTTTTCTTGCCGTTGTTGATGTCTCACCAACGACAAAAACCACAAATAATCAATTCCAAAAGAATACTTTTAGAATAGTAATAATTCCGATAAGAAGAATGAGAGCTAAAGAAATGGTTTTGAATTGTTCTTGAGGGATTTTTTCAAGAATTTTCTTTCCTATATATGTCCCAACTAATCCAATAACAAACAGAAATGGAATATAAATAAGATGGTCTGGATTGATATATCCATTTTGATAATAGACAATAGTTCTTGAAAAATCTATCAAAAAATCAATAAAAGCAGACGTAGCAATAAAAATGCTTTTTTCTAAATTGAAGGCAGCCATTGTAAGTCCTCTAATTGCGCCACCTGTTCCCAAAAAACCAGCCGAAAAGCCAGAAAGAATGCCACCGATTACAGAATTTTGTTTGTTGGGTGTAATGACCATATTTTTTTTGATAAGAAAAAGTGCGCTTAATGCTACCAAAAAAATACCCAATACAATTTCTAAATAGAGTGTACTAATATATTTGGAAAGAATTCCACCCACAACTACAAAAATAACAGAAGGCACACCAATATACAAAATCAAAAATTTGTCTAATCCTTTTCTAAACAAAAAAATCTTACTGATATTGCTAGAAAGATGAAAAACAGCCGTCAGACCAAGTACAGAATGAAAATCAAAATAAAAATTGCCAATCGGAACAAAAAATACAGATGAACCAAAACCTCCAATCGTTCCAATAATTTCAGCTAAAAGTGCAAGAAGTAAAAAAACTATATTGACATCAATTTTCATTTTTTTTGAAATTAAAGAGTAAAAAAACCTTTATCAAAGATAGCTTTTCTAATTTTATACTTACTTTGTTTATATCAAATTTTTTAAATTTATAAAGAATCAAAATAACGTTATTTTTGGTGTCTTTACCGATAGATTTTATATTCATGTCTAGTACTCTACAAATAATCTTTAGATTTGCTAGGTTTTTGTTTGTAGTTGTGTTTTTAAGTATTTTTCTAAAAAAGTTGCTTACTTTGTAGCATCTTTTGTATTTTTTATAAAATTGACCCTAATTAATTGTATGAATAAGTTGGTATCTCTATTGTCATTTTCTAAAATAGCTTTTATAATTTTGTGTAGTTTTTTTAGTATAATTTCTTTTGTCTCAGTGGCGCAAACGGCTTCGGATATTGAAGGAAAGGTAGAAGAGAGTAAAAAAAATGAACTTTCTGCTCGCCAAAAACAAAAACTCAAAAACCCAAATCGTAAACCTTTTACGGCAGTTATTGGAGCCATGCAAGTAGAAGTAGAGTTATTTAAGCTAAAAGTTCATCCAAAACGAGATACAGTAATTATGGGAATTACTTTTACGGTTGGCAAAATGCGTACTCGTGATGTTGTGGTTGTTAAGTCTGGAATTGGTAAAGTAAATTCTGCCATGACAGCAGCTCTTTTATTAGAACATTTCAATCCATCAGAAGTAATTTTTACAGGAATTGCAGGAGGAATTGATTCTTTACTCTTACCAGGTGATATTGTAGTGGGAGATAGAGCAGCACAACACGATTTTGGACAATTAACAACAGAAGGAATAACTGTGTGGCAGACTTTTGATTATGATGAAACTTCAAATCCATTGTACTTTCCATGTGATTCTCTTTTGATTGCCAAGACACAAGAAGCAGGAGAAAAAGCAAGAATAAAATTTATCAGAACCTATGATGCCAAACGCAAACCAACTGTAAATACAGGTACAATCGTAACAGGAGATGTTTTTGTAGCCTCAACACAATTCAAAAACAGATTGGAAAAAGAATTTAAAGCAAAAGCAGTTGAGATGGAAGGAGGAGCAGTTGCTCAAATTTGTTATCAACAGGGAGTTCCGTTTGTAGTCATCAGAAGTATTAGTGATACAGCCGATGAAAATGCAGCCAAATTATACAAAAAGTTTTTGAAGGTAGCCTCTTTTAATGCTGCTCATTTGGTTAGTGAACTGATTTTTCTGTTAGAGGAAGAAGAAAAGAAGCAAGTAAATAAAAAGGAAACAGAAAAATAAAATCAGTAAAAATAAGTATATTTTGATTAAATTGTGCTTTCAAACTTGATTAACTTGAGCAATCAAATTAGTATTAAAATGCAGGTTTGAAATTTTACCGTTTACCTATACTCAGTATTTAAAACTTATTTTTATGAAAAAGATTGCCCTTTTAGCTCTTGCAGCTACATTTATGTTTGCTTGTCAAACTAAAAAAACAGAAGCTACTGAAGAAGTTGCAGTAGAAGACATGGAACTTTTAGAAGAAACTCCAACTGAGGAAGTTGTAGTAGTTGATGAAACTCCACAAGAAACAGTATATCAAGTGCGTGGTATGATTGTCGAAATTCCAGAAGCTGATGCAGAAGGAAATACGATGGTAATGGTTAGTCATGAAGAAATTCCTGAGGTAATGGGAGCTATGAAAATGGCTTTGAAATCAAATGCTGCTTACCTAAGCGAAATAGCAAAAGATGATAAAGTTTCTTTTGAGATGGTCAAAACTGATGAAGGCTACACAATGAGAAATGTAGCTAAACTTCCAGCAGAAACAGAACTTACTTTAATGAAGTAATTCAATCAAACCTATAAGGTTTTTGAAAATCTTATAGGTTTAGATTTTGAAAATCCCCTCTATTTATCTCATAAAGCACACAAATTTCTAATTCTGGATCATTTTCTAAAGCTGGGTGTCTGAAATCTTTTACGTATTTCATTCCAATTTTCTCCATGACTTTCCTAGATTTTAGATTTATTTTTGGTGCTACTGCTTTTATAGATTCTAGTTTTTTATTTTCATCTAAGTCATTAAAGGCAAATTCTAAACAACGTTTTGCGCCTTCACTTGCATAGCCTTTGTACCAGTATTTTTTAGCTAATCGCCAACCAATATCTACACAAGGCGTAAAATCAGCTTCAAAATTTTGTTCTGCTATTCCGATAAAACCAATAAACTCTTCTGTTTCTAATTCATCAACAGCAAAATAACAGAAACCATGTTTTTCAAATTGATTCGTCATTTTTTCTATCAATAATTTTGTTTGTTCTAAAGAAGGCAAATAAGGAAAAAACTCCATGACTTCTTCATCAGAGTTTAAAGCAAAAAGTTTTTCTGTATCAGAATCTTGCCAGTTTCTGAAACCTAATCGTTGTGATTTAAAAATATATTTGTTATTCAAAGTAGGTTGTTTTTTAGTGAATTCTATTTTGATTAAATTTGTGATTCCAAAAATACTAGGGCAAACGCACGAAAATAAAATGTGTGATTTTACACTCTTTTTGACCTATTTTTTTAGTTTTAAAATTCAAGCGAGGACGATTGAATTAGACAAAAACTGGTTCAATCGTCCTCGCTTGAACCAATTCTTAAAAAATAAAATTTCGTGCGTTTGCCTTACAAAAATACTAAAAAAAATAAAATGGCATTACGAATAACAGATGCGTGTATAAATTGTGGAGCTTGTCAGATAGAATGCCCAAATAATGCGATTTATGAGGGTTCTCAAAACTGGTCTTTTGCAGAAGGAACAAGTTTAGAAAAAATAGAAACCGAAGATGGAAGAGTTTTAGACGCACACACAGAATTTCCTCCTTTGGATGATTTTATTTACTATATAATAGCTGATAAATGTACAGAATGTAATGGTTTTCATGACGAACCTCAATGTGCCTTTGTTTGTCCTGTTGATTGTTGTGTTTTGGATGAAAACTTTGAAGAAACAGAACAAGAGTTATTATTGAAAAAAGCGTGGCTACACGAAAAACAATAATTTAATTTATAAAAAAAGATGCGTTATTTCTCCTATTTTCTTGTTCTATGGCATCCAAAAAATGGTTTTATCTATTTCTAAACAGCTTTAATATTACCAAACATTATCAATCTATGAAAAACATTTTATTTTTAATTCTGATTTTTATCTCTAGTTCATCTATTACTTTTGGACAAGCTACCCTGTCAGATTCTATTTCTCAAGAATATAAAAATTATCAAGAAAAAAAAGCAAAAAAGATAAAAGAAGAGTCTGTTTTTACAAAAATCATTAATAGAGAACTTCCTGCAACTATTTTATATGAAGATGATACTGTTATTGCTTTTTTACCTTTAAAACTTCAAGCAAAAGTTCATATTTTGATTGTACCTAAAAAAGAAATTCATACTATAAATGACCTTACAGAAGAAGATGCTATTATTATTGGAAAATTATTTTTGGTTGCCAAGCAGTTAGCTAAAGAACAAGGAATTGCAGAAACAGGATATAGAGTGGCAATGAATACAAATAAAGATGCAGGACAGTCTGTTTTTCACTTGCATCTGCATTTATTAGGAGGGCAAAACGTAGGAGCAATGATAGATAAAGAAAAGTAAAAACATAAGTAATTTTTATTTACTTATTCAAGCCAAACGTCATACTTTTAATTTTATTCTAAATTGGTTTGTAATTCTACTCTTTTCATTGTAATTTTAATCAAAATTAAACTAGTTTTTCATTTTACCCTCATTTTTTATATGAACATTCACGAGTATCAAGGTAAAGAACTACTCAAAAAATACGGTGTTGCAATTCAAGAAGGAATTGTAATTGATTCTGCTGCCAAAGCTGCTGATGCCTCTAAACAACTTAGAGAACAAACAGGAACAGATTGGATTGTAGTAAAAGCTCAAATTCACGCAGGTGGACGTGGAAAAGGAAAAGTAGTAGGTACAGATTATAATGGCGTAATGCTAGGAAAATCTCCAGAAGATGCTGCTGAAAAAGCAAAACAACTTTTAGGAAATGTACTTGTAACTCACCAAACAGGCGAAGAAGGTAAAAAAGTAAACAAAGTATTGTTAGCGCAAGACGTTTATTACAAAGGCGAATCAGAAATCAAAGAGTTTTATGTAGCTGTTCTTTTAGACAGAGACAAAAACTGTAATGTGATTATGGCAAGTCAAGAGGGAGGAGTGGATATTGAAGAAGTAGCTGAAAGCCACCCAGAAAAAATTATCAAAGAATGGATCGATCCAAAACTCGGTTTGCAATCTTTCCAAGCTCAAAAAGTAGCTTTTGCTTTAGGTTTAGAAGGAAAAGCACTCAAAGAAATGACTAAGTTTATCAAGTCTTTGTATGCTGCTTATATCGGAATTGATGCTTCTCAAGTAGAAATTAATCCTGCTTTCAAAACTTCTGATAACAGAGTCTTGGCAGTAGATTCAAAAATTAATCTTGATGATAATGCGTTTTATCGTCATAAAGAATTGGCAGAACTTAGAGATGAGTCTGAAGAATCTCCATTAGAAGTAGAAGCAAGTAAATTTGGCTTAAATTACGTAAAACTTGACGGAAACGTAGGTTGTATGGTAAATGGTGCTGGTCTTGCAATGGCTACAATGGATATGATTAAACTTGCTGGTGGTGAGCCTGCAAATTTCTTAGATGTTGGAGGTGGAGCTTCTGCCGAAACAGTAGAAAAAGGTTTCCGTATCATCTTAAAAGATCCAAATGTAAAAGCTATCTTGATTAATATTTTTGGTGGAATTGTTCGTTGTGACAGAGTTGCAAACGGAGTAGTAGAAGCCTATAAAAATATTGGAAAAATTGATGTGCCTATTATCGTTCGTTTGCAAGGAACAAACGCAGAAGAAGGTGCAAAAATTATCAAAGAATCTGGCTTAAATGTAATTTCAGCTATTGTTTTGAAAGAAGCTGCTGATAGAGTAAAAGAAGTTTTAGCTAGTTAAATAAAAATGCCGTTGTTGGTGTTTTAGCGATAGCAACACCAACAACTACAAAATAAAAATTCTCTTTTGTTTTCTTTATTTTAAGAAAATGAAAGAGAATTTTTTTGTTAAATCTTATTAAGAAAAAGAAAGCTAAATAAACAAAATTTTGTTTTTATAAAAAAAAACGTGTATCATTGTGATTCAATGAACAAAAACTATTGCACATATTATCCCTCACAAGAGCAAATCTCAATCAGCTCTACTAGCGTAAAACGTTCACGACGTTTTCGCCTTGGTGCGTCTATATAGTTTTGACAGAATTACGTATTTTGTCCCTCTTCGCCAGTCGTAGTATCGACTTCATAAAACTCACAAAAACTCATTAGTTTTCTACTACTAATCTCTTTTTATTTCAATTAAGTTTATTCAAAAAAGAATATGTTTTGCGTTATCCAATGTTGCAGTTGGCTTTTTTGCATATTATTATTCTTTATTTTCTCTATTTTATTATGGTATCAATAGTAATTGCTGATGAAACTCATCAGAAGTATGCCGTTTCGTTATGTCAAATGATTGAGGAGGCTGCAAAAGCACGAGGTACAGGAATTGCCAAACGAGACCCTGTTTATATTCAACAAAAAATGCAAGAAGGAAAGGCAATTATTGCCTTAGAAAATCAGACAAGGGAAGGAACAGACAAAAAAGTAGTCGGTTTCTGTTATATCGAAACGTGGCAAGACCAAAAATATGTTGTTAATTCGGGTTTGATTGTTCATCCAGATTATCGCAAAACAGGATTAGCAAAATCTATAAAACAAGCAACTTTTGAGCTTTCGAAGAAAAAATATCCTAACTCTAAACTTTTCGGAATTACGACGAGCCTTGCTGTCATGAAAATCAATTCTGATTTGGGCTACAAACCTGTTACTTTTTCCGAACTCACTCAAGATGAGGCATTTTGGAAAGGCTGTCAAGGTTGTGTCAATTATGATGTTTTGCAGCGAAATGATAAAAAACTATGCCTTTGTACAGGGATGATGTGCGATTTGAAAACGCATACAGTACCTTCTAAACCTGAAGACAAACAAAAAAAATGGAGCAACTTTGTTCGTTTTCTCAAACTTCGCAGCATTCGCCTAAAACGTAAAGTCAATATCTTCCCAAGATTTAAAGACGTTATTTACAAAGAAAATAAATCAAAATAACTTTCAAAAATTTATAAAAATATGTCTAGTAAAAATACAGTTCTTCTTGCTTTTAGTGGGGGTTTAGATACTTCTTATTGTATCAAATATTTAATTCACGAAAAAAATCTTGAAGTACATACAGCAATCGTCAATACTGGAGGTTTTTCAGAAGAAGAGCTTCAAGCTATCGAAAAGAAAGCTATCGATTTAGGTTCTGTTCATCATACAACTTTAGAGGTAACCGACGAATATTACGACAAAATTATTAAATATTTAATCTTTGGAAATGTACTTCGAAACAATACTTATCCTTTGTCAGTCAGTGCAGAAAGAACCTATCAATCTATTGCATTAGCAAACTATGCAAAAAAAATAAAAGCCGATTATATTGCACACGGAAGCACAGGTGCAGGAAACGACCAAGTACGTTTTGATTTAGTTTTTCAATTAATTGCACCTCAAATAGAAATTTTGACACCAATTAGAGAGCAAAAACTTTCAAGAGAACAAGAAGTGGCTTACTTAAAATCGCAGGGCGTTGAATTAGATTGGGAAAAAGCAAAATATTCTATCAATAAAGGACTTTGGGGAACAAGTGTAGGAGGTGCAGAAACTTTGACTTCTCACAAATCTTTGCCTGAAGAAGCCTATCCAAGTCAGCTCGTAGAAAATGGAGGCGAAACAGTTACGTTGGATTTTGAAAAGGGAGAACTTTGTGGTATCAATAATGAAAAAATGAACCCTGTAAAAGTCATTCAAATGCTAGAAGATATAGCAAATAAATATGCAATCGGAAGAGATACACACGTAGGAGATACAATTATTGGAATAAAAGGAAGAGTTGGTTTTGAGGCAGCAGCAGCAAGTATTATCATAAAAGGGCATCATACTTTAGAAAAACACACACTTTCAAAATGGCAAATGTATTGGAAAGAACAGCTAAGTAATTGGTACGGAATGTTTATCCACGAATCGCAATATTTTGAACCTGTGATGAGAAATATCGAAACATTTTTAGAAGATTCTCAAAAGAATGTTACAGGAAAAGTATTTGTTGAGTTAGCTCCTTATCGTTTTGTAATTGAAGGAATTGAGTCAGACTTTGACTTAATGAAATCGGATTTTGGAGAGTATGGAGAAATGAATAAAAATTGGTCTGGAGATGATGTAAAAGGATTTACAAAAATTCTAGGAAATTCACTTCAAATTTTTACTCAGGTGCAAAATAAGGTTCAAACCAAAGCTCAAAATAAAGCACAGCAAAAACAACAAGAAAATGAAAAATAATATAACCAAAAAAATCAGTGTTGGAATCGTTGGAGGAAGTGGTTATGTAGCTGGCGAACTTTTGCGTTGTCTTATCAATCATCCACATACAGAAATTGATTTTATATATAGTCATTCTCATTCTGACAAAAAAATCAGCGAAATTCATACAGATTTATTTCACTCTGATTTAGTTTTCTCTCAAAAAGTAAATCCTCAAATTGATATTGTCTTTTTGTGTTTGGGACACGGAAATTCTACTCGTTTTTTGTTAGAAAATCAGTTTTCTGAAACGACCAAAATTATAGATTTGAGTAATGATTTTAGATTGAATAAAGACAAAATTCTTAAAGTAAAAACTATAAAAGACGAAGAAAAAGATTTGGAAAAAAATGAGGCAAAAGAATTAGAATTTGTCTATGGTTTGCCTGAAATTTATTCTCAAAAAATAAAAGAAAGTAACTATATCGCTAATCCTGGATGTTTTGCAACAGCGATTCAATTAGGAGTTTTGCCTTTAACAAAACATTTTCCAACTATAAAAGAATGGCATGTTCATGCGCTGACAGGCTCAACAGGCGCAGGACAATCACTTTTAGAAACTACTCATTTTAGTTGGAGAAATGAGAATGTTTCTATTTACAAACCTTTTTCTCATCAACATTTGGGGGAAATTGAGCAAAGTTTGAAAGATATATCTCAAAATTTTGAAGGAGAAATCAATTTTATTCCACTAAGAGGAAATTTCACAAGAGGAATTTTTGCAAGTATGTATGTTACTTTGGAAAATGAAAATTCAGATAAAAATACGTCCGAAAAAGAAATAATTTCTATCTATCAAGATTTCTATAAAGATGCTCCTTTTGTCAAAATCAGCAACAAACCAATTGATTTAAAGCAAGTTGTAAATACAAATTATTGTCTTTTGCATATTCAAAAGATTGACAATAAAATTCTTATTACTTCTTGTATTGATAATCTTCTGAAAGGTGCAGCAGGACAAGCGATTGAAAATATGAACTTACAATTTGATTTTCCACAAGAAACTGGACTTACTTTTAAAGCTAATTATTTCTAATTCTATATTCTAGCGCAAGATTCTATCTTGTGCTTACAATTTCGCAAGCATATGCTTGCAAAAAAGAGCGTCCAAGCAAATGCTTGAACGAGAAATACAAAACATTTTTTCTAAAAACTCATGAATTTATTCGACGTTTATCCAAAATATACCCTTTCTCCAACTTCGGCAAAAGGAGTTTTCATTTTTACTGATGATGGCGAAAAATACCTTGATTTGTACGGTGGTCATGGCGTTATTTCTATCGGTCATTCTCACCCTCATTATGTCAAACGCATTTCTGACCAGCTTTCTCAAATCGGTTTTTATTCCAATTCGATAGATATTCCAACTCAAAATGAATTAGCTAAAAGATTGACTCAGCAAAGTGCTTATTCAGATTACAAACTTTTTTTATGTAATAGTGGCGCAGAAGCTACTGAAAATGCACTAAAATTAGCTTCTTTTCATACTAAAAAGAAAAAAGTAATTGCTTTCAAAAATAGTTTTCATGGAAGAACGGCAGCAGCTTTAAATGTTACTGATAACTCTAAACTGTCTGCTCCTCTTAATGAGAATAATTTTGAAGTAAAATGGATAGAATTAAATAATGAAAAACAAGTAGTAGAAGCTCTTTCTCAAAAAGATGTTTGTGCTGTTATTTTGGAAGGAATACAAGGTGTTGGAGGTTTGGATATGGCAACAGAAAGCTATCTTCAATTTTTGCAAGATGAGTGTAAAAAACACAATTCTTTGCTAATTCTTGATGAAATTCAGAGTGGTTTTGGCAGAAGTGGGAAGTTTTTTACTCATCAGTGGGCAAATATTCAACCTGACTTGATTACGATGGCAAAAGGAATGGGCAATGGTTTTCCTATTGGTGGAGTTTTGATAAACCCAACTATTGAAGCACATTATGGCATGTTGGGAACTACTTTTGGTGGAAATCATTTGGCTTGTGCTGCAAGTATGGCAGTTTTGGAAGTTTTGGAAAGTGAGAATTTACTAGAAAATGTAAATAAAGTTAGTAAAAAGGTAATGGAAGATTTAGCAAAAGTTCCTTCTGTCCAAAAAGTAAAGGGAAGAGGTTTGATGTTAGGAATTGAAATGCCATTTCCTATCAAAGAGTTGCGCCAAAAGTTACTTTATGAATATCATATTTTTACAGGTTCGTCTTCTAATCCAAATGTTTTACGTGTCTTGCCACCACTTTCTATTTCACATTCTGAATTTGAGCCTTTTATAAAGGCTTTGCATAAAATTTTATCTTAATTTCTTATAACTGGTTCAAGCGTCGACGCTTGAACCAGTTATGAAAATACAATTAATAACAATGAAAAATCTAAATTTTACTTCTTTTGCAGACGTTCCAGATTTGCAAGAATGGGTAAAAACAGCCCAAAATTTTAAAAAAAATCCTCTTTCTCATAGTGATTTTGGAAAAGGAAAAACACTAGGTTTACTTTTCTTTAATCCAAGTTTGCGAACTCGTTTGAGTACTCAAAAAGCAGCCATGAATTTGGGAATGAATGTCATGATTATGAATGTTCAGCAAGATGGTTGGACGATTGAAATGGAAGATGGAACAGTCATGAATCAAAATTCACAAGAACATATAAAAGAAGCAGCAGGTGTAATTTCGCAATATTGTGACATTATCGGTGTTCGTACTTTTGCTTCTTTGACAGATAAAAAAAGCGATTATGAGGAAAAAACTCTTCAAAAATTTATAAAACACGCACTCGTTCCTGTCATTTCTTTAGAAAGTGCAACAACTCACCCTTTACAATCTTTTGCTGATGTTCTGACGATTGAAGAATTTAGAGAGAAATCAAATGGTATCAAAAAACCAAAAGTAGTTTTGTCATGGACTCCTCACCCAAAAGCATTGCCACAAGCTGTTCCAAATTCGTTTGTAGATTGGGTAAAAAATACAGATTCAGAATTGGTTATTGCGTGTCCGAAAGGTTTTGAGCTTAGTGAAGATTTTGCAAAAGGAGTTTCTGTTACAAATAATCAAGAAGAAGCTTTTAAAGATGCTGATTTTATTTATGCAAAAAATTGGTCTTCTTTTTCTGATGAAAATGGAAACTATGGCAAAATAGGACAAAATTTAGAACATTGGATAGTTGATGAAGCAAAAATGAAACTGACCAATAACGCCAAATTTATGCACTGTCTGCCTGTTCGTAGAAATGTTATTGTTACTGATGAAGTGATTGATAGTGAAAATTCTGTTGTTTTGGAACAAGCACACAATAGAGTTTATGCTGCTCAAACGGTGTTATTTCATATTTTAGAAGAGAAATTTGGTTATACTATTCCGTATTAAAAGAATTAAAAGTTACGGATTACGAATTAGAATTTCTGAATATCAGATAGTTAACCATTTCAAAGTAGTAATTTATTTTCCTATTGTATTCATCCTGTAATTATCATAGTAATCATAAAAATCACTCGCTAATCAGTATTTGAAATGAAAAAGCAACTTTACATCATCAAAATAGGAGGAAATTGTATCGACAATCCAAACGAATTAGATACTTTTTTAGAAAACTTTGCTTGTCTTTCTGTACCAAAAATTCTGATTCATGGAGGTGGAAAAATAGCTACACAAATCAGTCAAAAATTAGGAATTGTTTCGAAATTGGTAGAAGGAAGACGCATCACTTCAAAAGAAGAGTTGGAAGTCGTTACTATGGTCTATGCAGGACTTATCAATAAAAAAATCGTAGCTACTCTTCAAAGTAAAAATTGTAATGCTTTGGGTTTATCAGGAGCAGATGCAAATACAATTTTGGCAAAAAAACGTCCTGTAAAGAATATTGATTATGGTTTTGTTGGAGATATTGAAGAAATAAATACAGAAATAATTGATTTTTTACTTCAAAAAAAGACAATTCCTGTTTTTTCTGCCATTACTCACGATAAAAAAGGCACTTTATTAAATACCAATGCTGATACGATTGCTTCAAGTCTTGCTGTTGCATTGAGTCAAAATTATGAAACAACTTTGATTTATTGTTTTGAGAAAAAAGGAGTTTTAAGAGATACAGAAGACGAAAATTCAATTATTTCTACGCTGAAACTCCAAGAATATGAAGAACTGAAAAAGCAAGAAATTATTTATCAAGGAATGATTCCAAAGTTAGATAACTGTTTTGATGCACTTCAAAAAGGTGTTCAGAAAGTAATTATTAGCAATATTGATTTTATCAAAAACACAGATTTGCCACATACTGAAATTCATGTATAATAGACTTCCCAGTCTGTTAGAAAAAACTAAATTTATTCAGACTGGGAAGTCTGAAATACTTATAATTTGACTTAAAAAATGAAAAATTCAACACCTAAAGCTAAAATAAAAAATCTTCAAGAAAAAGCCATACAATTACTTCAAAATCTAATTTCTACACAATCATTTTCTAGTGAAGAAGACGAAACAGCCATTTTAATTTCTAATTATTTGGAAACTTATGGAATTGATTTTAAACGAAGTAATAACAATATTTGGGCAACCAATCTACATTTTGACACAAATAAACCTACTATTTTACTCAATTCGCACCACGATACTGTAAAACCAAACAAAGGCTATACAAGAAATCCGTTTGAACCGACTATTGAAGATGGGAAATTATTTGGTTTGGGAAGTAATGATGCTGGTGGTTCTTTGGTTTCTTTGTTAGCTACTTTTGTTCATTTTTATAAAGAGCCAAATCTAAACTATAATTTGCTCATTGCAGCGACAGGCGAGGAAGAAAGTTCTGGACAAAATGGCTTATGTGGACTTTTAAAAGAATTGCCAAAAATTGACTTTGCTATTGTTGGCGAACCTACACACATGCAACTCGCAATCGCTGAAAAAGGATTATTAGTTATTGACGGATATGCTCAAGGAATTGCAGGACACGCAGCACACGAAAATACAAAAAATGCCATTTATGAAGCCTTAGAAGATATTTTTTATTTAAAAAACTATGAATTTCCTAAAATATCGCCTCTCTTAGGAAAAGTAAAAATAAGTGTAACTCAAATCAATGCAGGAGAGCAGCACAATGTCGTACCTGCGTCGTGTCATTTTGTGGTGGATGTTCGTTTCAATGAACTTTATACAAATAGAGAAATTTTGGAATTATTGAATAAACAGACAAAAAGTAATTTAGTCGCAAGGTCGTTCAATCTTAATTCTTCTGGCATTGATATTTCTCATCCGATTGTACAAGCAGGAATTGATTTAGGTAGAACTACTTACGGTTCGCCAACACTTTCCGACCAAGCTGTTTTGTCTTGTCCATCTTTGAAAATGGGTGCAGGAGATTCTCTACGTTCGCATAGTGCTGACGAATTTATTTATCTTGATGAAATAAATGAAGCCATTGAAATTTATATTAAACTTTTGTCAAAAATTATTTAGACTTACTTAACTTGTAGAGTTTGAACACACACTTTTACAAGTTGTATTTTTAGCTATTGAAGTTCAAAAAATAGTCTGATTTATTAGAAAAAAATGTAATCAATTTAAACAAAAAGAATTTTTTTATATACAAAGAATACACTATTCTAATTTATTTGTTTCTTTGACAATTTTTGCACCTACTCGTTTTCGTCTATCATTTGATATTTTGAGAATTGTAGGGAAAAGACACGTCTTTTCCTACCCAGTAGGAAATTTTATAGCCCAAATTAAACTATAAACGGCTATTTTATGAAAAGGCGTGCCTTTTCCCTACAAATAAAAATCACTAGATATGACAAAATGAATAACATTCAAATATATCATAATTAGAAAAAAGTGCAAAAATTGTCAGAGAACCAAATAGATTTAAAAAAATTGTGCGAGTGGTTTTTAGGACTTGTATTTTTTTTGATTATGAGTTTGTTATTTGAAATAGTTACTTTTATATCTAAATAGAATTGAAGATAGTACCCAAAATATCAGCATAGTATTATTTAAAATAAAAAGTTTTATATCATTGTCGTTTACTTTTCCATTCAAATCTCCATATAGATACAAAAGTATATCAATCGTAACGACCAAAATTAACATAGGTAGATTGAAAACTATCCAATACTTTGTTACTTGATTTTTCTGAAGATATTCAATTTCATGTATGCTACTTCCAAACATGAGATATACACCATGGATAAGAAATAACATTATATAATGAAAAATGCCAAAGATGGCATATCTGCCAGTAACAACTTCTCCATAAATAATTAATGATAAAATAAAATTTATCAGAACAGGTATAAAATAATAATAATTTATATTATTCATTAACTTTCAAGTTATTTCGCTTCAAAATTCATTTTTAAGAGATTTATTATTGAATTATGGATTGTATTGATTTTTTGTTTTTACAAGGCTCTATACTGTAATCCTCTGAAAAATTGACATAATAAAAGCCTAAAGGAGATGAAGATATTTTAACTTTCAAACAGCTACATTCATTTTCATAAAAAGCCTTTTTTTTATCTCTATCTAAAATGATATCAGCTTCATATTCTTCGTGTTTTATAGTTATACTAGCACCTCTATAATCTATATCATATTTTTTCTGGAGGATAATTGTCTGTGATTTTTATTATTTCCAAACACTCATCATAAGTTACTTCTGAATCATTAAATAATGTAGTGTACATAAGGATAGAATCATAATAGAAATAAGAGAAAACAAGTAATATCATACTCATGACCATCATTACAATTTTCTCTATCAAATTTCCTATTACAGTTTTTAAGTAAATAACTACAAATAAAACTTCTATAAAAATCAAAAATATCAAACGATGAATGTCTGGAACAAAGACAATAAAATCTAAAATTATCCACGAAAAAACAAGTAAGAAATGAACAATAAGAAATATTGGAATAGATATATTCTTAAATTTCATTTTAGATGTGGAAGTTGCCATATTATTACTTTCCTTTCAAAATCTCATGTCCTAATTTATCTCTTTTTGTAGTAAGATATTTTTCATTGTGAGGATTTGCTTTTATTTCAATGGCTACATTTTCGACTATTTCTAAGCCATAACCAATAAGACCAACACGTTTTTTAGGATTATTTGAGATGAGTTTTATTTTACTTACTCCCAAATCTCTCAAAATTTGCGCTCCTACTCCATAATCTCTAGCGTCCATTTTGAATCCTAGTTTTTCATTTGCCTCTACGGTGTCATAACCTTGTTCTTGCAATTTATAGGCTTTGAGTTTGTTTATTAGTCCGATTCCTCTTCCTTCTTGATTCATATACAAAACAACCCCTTTTCCTTCCTGTTCTACAAATTTCATGGCTTGTTGGAGTTGGTCGCCACAATCACAACGCAGAGAACCCAAAATATCACCCGTTACACAGGAAGAGTGAACACGCACCAAAACAGGTTCATCTTTTTCCCATTCTCCTTTTACAAGTGCCAAATGCGTATCTCCAGTATCTTTTTGAGTATAAGCATGAAGCTGAAAATCTCCCCATTTTGTAGGCATTTTTACATCAACTTCTTTATCTATAAGAGAATCATTTGCAAGACGATATTCAATTAAATCTTTGATAGTGATGAGTTTCAAATCAAACTTATCAGCTACTTCTCTAAGTTTTGGCAATCTAGCCATTGAGCCATCATCATCCATCACTTCAATCAAAACACCAATCGGCTGAAAACCTGCTAGTTTTGCCAAATCAACAGTAGCTTCTGTATGCCCTGCACGACGCAAAACACCTCCTTCTCTTGCTTTAAGTGGATTGATATGCCCTGGTCTGCTAAAATCTTCAGGTTTCATAGCTGGATTTGCAATAGCTTTTATAGTTGCAGCTCGGTCTCTTGCCGAAACACCTGTCGTACATCCATGTCCTAATAAATCAACTGTTACAGTGAAAGCCGTTTGTTTTGGGTCTGTATTTTTACCAACCATCAAATTAATTCCAAGCTCATCACAACGCTCCTGTGTAAGTGCCATACAAAGAACTCCACGAGCTTCTTTTAATACAAAATTGACCATTTCGGGTGTGATACATTCGGCAGCACAAATAAAATCGCCTTCATTTTCTCTATCCTCATCATCTACCACGATTACAAATTTGCCAGCCTTTAGGTCAGCGATGGCTTCTTCGATAGTATCTAGTTTTATATCTGAATTGTTAGTTTTCATAGCAGGTTTTGTTTATAGTAAGGTTATTTTTTCTTTTTGAAAGAACGAATAATTGCTTTTTGACTTAGGACAATACTCCATATTCCATCAAATTTATTCTCATCCGAGTTAAAATTTGGATAGTTATAAAGTATTTTTTCTTTTCCGTGAAGAAGTTGTAAATTTTCTTGATAAAGTGTCGTATCTGTAATATTTTGATAGGCTTCAAAGATTTGTTTTTCTTTTTCGTATTCTATTTTTGAAATATCTTTGTAGTAGTCTATTATTTCTATAATATCTATTTCTGTGCTATCTAATTCTAAAATCTGATATAGATTTTCTTGGTTCTGATTTTCTTCTAAGGCATTGATTGCCTGTTCTTTTTTAGCTTTTATTTTCTTGTAAATCTGCTGTGCTTTTGGAGTTGCATTTTCTAAGATTTGTCCTTCTGTTACTTTTGTAATCGTTACGTTGTCTTTCATCTCATAAAATTCTTTTGCAGAAACAGCTCGTTTATCTGTAAAGGCATCACAACTTTGAAGTAAAATAAGAAGAGTAAAGAAGGGAATAAATAATTTCATGGAATAAATTACGATAATTAAATTTTGAACGACAGGTTTATGAAGTTAGAGATAAAAACAAACAATGAAATTATATTTGAAATTAACTGGTAACTGATGACTATTTACTAATAACTGATTATCTGTTTAGTTCTACAAATTTCTCAACGTCATTTGATTTACCTAAAACAATCAAAACATCAGATTGTTCTATGGCGATGTCATTTGTTGGGCGATTAATCAAATGTTCGGCAAAGAATTTTCGTCCATCATGATATTCTTCATAAACTCGCTTTATAGTAATTAAATCTAAAGCATAGTTATCTGTAAAACGAACTTGTCCAACCTTTTTGTTTACAATTCTTCTAGGAGCTTGTATTTCTACAATCGAAAAATTATCAGGCAAAGGCAAAAATGCCTTCATATTTGGATTTAATAATTTTTCTGCAACAAGTTTTCCGACTTCATCTTCAGGAGAAAGAATTTCTTTTACACCTAATTTTTCCAAAATCAAACGCTGTTGGTCTGCCATAGCACGAGCAATAATTCGTTTTACTTTCAATTCCAAAAGCTGAACTGTTGTAAGTAAAAGACCTTCAATATTTTCTCCAATGGCTACCAAAACAGCATCCATATCAGCGACATTTTGAGAACTAAGAGCTTTTATATCTGTTGCATCAAGTGCCACAGCATAAGCAACATCGTCTTTTATTGATTCTACTCTTTCAATATCTCTATCAATGGCAAGTACTTCTGCACCTCTTGCTGCCAAATTTCGTGCTACTGCATAGCCAAAATGTCCAAGTCCGATAACTGCAAATTTATCTGCCATTTGATGTATAATTTAATAAATTATGTACTTATTATTTCTCTAATGATTTTGTTTTGATAGTAGATTTTGTGTTTGAAGGAGTGTATAATTTCTTTTTGAGATGATTAATTACTACTTCAAGTGCAATATCACATGTATGATTGTTAGGAACAATAATATCTGTATTTTCTTTGTAGGGACGAACATAACGTTCATAAGCAGGCGAAACGTGCATTACGTATCTATAAAGAACATCTTCTAAATCATAGCCACGTTCTTTGTTATCTCTCATGATTCTTCTTTTTATCTTTACTGGGTCAGTTGCTTCTACAAACAACTTTAAATTCAATAAATCAGAAATATCTTGATGATAAAATACAAAAAGCCCTTCTACAATAATAATCGGTTTGGGTTCGAACACTAATTGTTTGGGTACTATGTTTGGATTATTGAATGTATATTCTTCTTTATAGACAGTTTTTCCTTCACAAAGAGCTGCAATATCTTTGCTAAATTGTTGATGGTCAATAGACTGGGGGGTGTCAAAATTAGACACTCCGTTTTCATCTATCGGTTGCTCTTCTCTAGGGCGATAATAATTATCTTGCGAAATTAAGCATACATCATTAGGATTAAGACTTTTCATCAAACGGCTCAAAAAGTAAGTTTTCCCAGAACCACTTCCACCTGTAATGCCAACTAAATACGGTTTCTTCATAGTCTGCAAAGGTACGGATTTTTAAAACATTTGAGAAAGGATATTATAATTTATTTTTGAAATTAGAGAATTAGAAGTGGATATTCAGACACAGAAAATACCTTATTACATTTACTTTTTACTTCTTAACTCCAACTTCTGACCTTATTTAGCTGCATAATCTTCTAAGAGAGCCTGTAAATAACTTTTTGAAAAAGGTAGTTCATTTAAAAGAGTATCTTTTTGAATTTCCTCCGAATTGGTTTTTACTTGTGTATCTTTTGTCATTTCAGTATAACGCAATGAACCATTAGGAGTAATCCAAGTCATTCCTTCATTATAACAATAGAACGCAAATTCTTTGGAAGAAGGATTTAATAAATCTTTTCCCCATTTAAAACTAGAGTTATCGATTTCTACTTGTCCTAAAAGGGTTTTTGCAATATCAGTTTGAGAGCCTATTTGACTTATTTTATTATTATTTTTCTCTAAAAACTCTTTTGAAATTGCATTTCCATAAAAAAGCAACGGAATTCTATATTTTTCAGTTTGATGGGTATCTTTATATAGTCTTGGCAAACGATGCCCATGGTCTGCTACAAAAATGAATAGAGTTTGGTCGTACCAAGATTGTTTTTTAGCTTCTTCCATAAATTTATTAATACTCCAATCAGCATAATAAGCAGCTTTTCTGAATAAATTAGCTTCTTTGTTATCCTTGTTGGTTTCTGTTTTGGCAGCTTCGTCATACGGTGTTTGGATAGGTGTTTCGAAAGGCTCATGACAGCTCAAAGTAAGTACTGTTGTAAAAAAAGGAGCTTTTTGAGTGTTCAAATCTTGGATTACTTTTTCAAAAACGATATGGTCATGTGCACCCCATTTTGAGTTTTTATCTTTTTCTTCAAATTGATTTTGGTCAATTATTTCATCAAATCCTGCATGATGCCAATAGGCTTTAAAGTTTGCGTACTCAGCTTCTCCTCCATAATAAACAGAAGTAGAATAGCCTTTTTCTTTAAACAAAGAGGGTAATGTAGGTAATTTTTCGAATTTTTGAGGTTCTTTAATAATAGATGAATTCATTTGGGCTGGGTATCCACTCAAAATACCTACAACTCCTTTATCAGTTCGGTCAGCAGTAGAATAAATATTCGTAAATAATAAACCTTCTTGAGTCATTTTAGAAAAATGAGATGCAATTCCTTTTTCACCTCCTAGTGTTTCGATGACATCAGCCGTATAACTTTCCATAATTACCACAACTACATTCGGACGGGTGTAACGAAGAATTTTTTCTTGTTCTTTTGGGTTTGCTTTATAAATTTCGTGTAGATTTTTTTGAAGAGTTTCGTTATCAAAAAACGTAATACCTGCTTGTTTACTCGCTTTATTTGTTTTGAGGATATTAAATAATAAATTCCACGATGTATTAGTTGCCAAATGATTGAGGGGAGCATGAACCGAATAATAAGCTGCACTTTGATTGATAGGAGCAAGTCCAACACCTCCACGAATTGCCAAAAATGTAAGTGCTGCTACCAAAAGACTAACCAGTCCATAACCTACTGTATAAAATATTTTATTATTATTCTGTGTAAAATTAAATTTTTCAAATTCTTTTGGATTATATACTCCAAATTTTGAAATCTGTTTATAAATGAAAATACCAAAACCTATAAGACTAATTTCCAAAACAATAGCAAGAAGAAGTTGTGAAGTAGTGATAGATGCCATCATTTGAGTAGGATAAAACAAAAATGAAAGTGCATAGGCATTGAGTTTATAGCCCCATTCGTGATAAAGTAATGTATCAGTAACACTAATTATTCCTATCAGCGTAATCAATAAATAATTAAACCTATGAATAAACTTAATAGAAAAAATATATCCAATCAAAAAGAGAGTTGGGATAGCAATTAAATACCCAGCCGTAGAAAAATCTAAATGAATAGCCTCCCAAAAAGCCTGTAATTGCTCTGAAAATAGATATTCACCAAAAATAGAATGATTATAGATGAAAAAAACAGTGCGATGAAGAGCAAAATAAAGCAACCAAAATACCCAAAGACGTAACCAAAAAGAAAGACGATAATTCTTAAACATAACCAAATTCTAATAATAACAAATAAGTAGGAGTAATTTTTTACAAAAATACGAAACCATAAACAGATTATTACAAAATGGTTACGATAAGAATCGTTAATTAACATTGAGATTTAATGGATTAACTTACTTTTAATATAAAAGAGTATCAAGCAAAAAAAACTTGATTAGGAGATAATCAAGTTTTAGAATATGTTTTATTAAAAGTAAATTTAACTTAATTCAAATTATTTGCTTTGACTTTTACATCTTGTTTGAGTTCATTTTCGGATGGAATATGTGCTAGACCAATCATAAAAATAATTTCTTTATTAATTTCCAAACGAGTAACATTTGCCAAGACAGAAATTTCTTTTTTAGCTCTTGTTGTGGCTTTATAGACATGATACATTACTTTTTCACTATCTCTTTTGGCATGTTTATTCAGACCACGTAAATCAGGAACAAATTTACTTATTGGATTTCCCAGTAGTTCTTCTTTACTAAACTCTAAAAGCTGTGTAAATGAATAATTCAGTCTTAAAACACGCCCTGAAGCATCTACAAAAGCAAAGGCTTGATTACTATTTTCAAAGATATGGTCTTTTTCATCCACTTGAACTTTTAGCTCGACAAGTTGTCTTTCTAGCTCCTCTCTAGTTGCCATTAGCTCTTCTGTATTTTGGCGAAGTTCTTCCTCTTGTGCGCTCATTTGCTGTGCAGAATACTTACTTTTTTCTAGTAAATTTTTCATTTTTTCAGCATTGGCAACACTTGAAATTGAAGCTGCTAATACTTCAGCAGTACGTTCAACTAATCTAATTTCTACTTCTGTCAATATTTCAAAAGAAGCTATTTCTAATACTCCTAGCACTTTTTCTTGTGCTTCTAACGGAACAACTAATACACAATTTGGCTTGGCATCTCCCAAACCTGCACTAATTTGAGTATAATCATTTGGAATATCTGTCATGAAAATTCGTTCGGCATCTTGAAAAACTTCTCCCAAAATTCCTTCATCACTTCTGACTTCTTTCTGTACATATTTTTTTCTTCCATAAGCATACGCTGAGCGCAAAATAAGCGTTTTTTCTTGGTTGGATGGAAGGAATATTGCTCCTTGTTGGGCATTTATATATTTTACTAAATTAGAAAGTAATTCATCACAAAGGACTTGCATATCTTCGGTATGTCTTCTGATTACCTGCCCCATTTCGACTACACCTTGATTTTGCCAGTTTCTTTCTTGTTCTGTTTTGGCGACTTGCTCTAAACTAATTTTCATTTTATGTAGTGCCTCTCCAAGCTGAGAGTCTGCTGGAAAACTATCAATATTTTTTTCAAAATTTCGTTTTCCTACTTCTTGAGCAAAGTCCTTTACGTCTTCTAATCCTTTTGAAAGCTGACGGATATGACTAAGTGTAGCACCAAATTCATTTGGTAATATAATAACTGAATCTGGGATTTTACCTTGTGAAAGAGCTTGTGTATATTGATACATTAGTTTGAGTCCTTCCAATACTTTTCTTAATGCTCTTCTACCTAAATAATATGTTGTAATAATAACGAAAAGAAAAAGAGGAGGAATTACAAAGTAATTATCTGATCTAATTTTATTATTTAATTCCTCTCTAGCCTTAATTTCTTCATTCTTCTCATCTATAATAAACTTATCTATACTTATATTGAGTCGCATAACTAAACCTGTCATGTCTATTCGAAGATAATTTTTGAGAGGATCACCTTTCTCTGAAAATTTTCTTAAATGACTATATTTTGTCTTGAGCTGATTCATGATTGGTTTTATTTCCAACACAGCTTCTATTTCTCCTTTCGAAAGTGTTTGAACAGAATCAAAATTTCCTGCTACTTTCTCATCAAAAATATCAAGAGCAGTTTGATAATAGATCTCCTCTGCATGTGGATCAGTGTCATATTGTGCATATAACTGTAAAAGCATAAAAGAATGATTGAGCGAATTTCTGAGTTCGCTGGCATGAAATTTCATACTTCTCATTTTATACAAACCTTCATGCTCTCTAAAAAGAGAATTTCCTCTCCATATAACAACTAAAAGTGTAAGTCCTAGCATAATAGTAACTAAAACATACGAAAATTGAAGTGTTCCTGTAAGTGTGTTGAGTGAAAAACGTTTTTGCATCTGTATAATTAAATCACAAAAAAAATAAATTTTCCCAAAAATATACTACAATATACAATTAGTTATTCAAAGTGCCTAAAAATGCTAAAATTTAATGGAATGATGAAGTATTTTTTATTCCTCCCATTGTGTAGTGTATGGGTTATAATTACATTTTGTAGGTTTGGAGTATTGATTTTTTTCTGATTTATAAGCTCTACAATCCATACATATATAACGAAACTCACACTCTTTACATATATCAATTTCATCTTTTGTGATACTCCACACTTTTCTAAATGAGTTACTATTAATTAAATTCTTAAAATCTATTTGTGAGATATGTCCAAAAGACTTTTCCATCGAAGGGCAGTTTTTTATATTTCCTTTTGTATCTATTCCTATTTTTCTATCTAAGCAGTTATTTACTTGTAATGATTCTTTAAAAAAACTTAGATTAGACATAAAGTAATGAGGTTTAATTAATCCACAATGTGTTTGGTCAGTAATTTTTTGTTTAGTATATAAAATAGAAATTGTGGATTGCTGTTCTGATTTCTCAAAAGGAGAATGGTGTAGAATAATTTGGTTTAACCTTCTATTTTGACTACGCAAAATAAGTATATTTTCGATAGTCCAGTTTTTGTTATATTTAATACTCAGATTAATAGTACGCATTGTTGAGGTTTCAAAGCTTCCTAAGATTTGATATATTTCTTCTATCTCTATACTTTTAAAAAAACGAATTTCTATTGCACTACAAAATAATTCACTCAATCGCTTGCTTATATCTTCAAAATCATGAGTAGAATTTTCATCTACATCTATAATTGCATTTTTGACAGGATTAATAGTAATTTCAGAAGCGAAATCTATTGGAATAAATCTATCTGGCGCATCGGTATCAAAAACCATATTCTTTTTCTTTTAGATAATTTATACAATCTAGTATGTTTTCTTTTTCTTCTTCATCTAAAGAAGATACATCTAATTGATTTTCAGATAGAAAAATATCACACAATTCATTAGGAATAAATAAAAAAGAATTTCGTTGTAAATCACAAATTGTGCTACGACTAGCTCCTCTAACAGGCACACAACAAGCAAAAAGTAAAAAATAAAGTTGATTATTAATTTTTATCATAGTTACAAGAAGAAATTTCGCACTCGGTTTTGTTAATTTTAGAAATTGGGGGATAAGTCTGTATTAATGGGAATATTATTTATACAGCTTGAAATATGTTTGTGATAAGGTTTTGTATAAAAATTTTCGGTTTTATACTTTGAAGAAACTGCTAGTTTTACTTTAGTAGTTTTTTTTGGATTTATTTTTTTTGTTTCTGGTTGTTGTTCTTTTTCAGCTAAAAGACAGTTTAGAGAAATTAGTTTAATTTGTTGTTTATCTATTTTTTGATAATATTTCATTTTTTGTGCAATTTAATTTTTGTCCATTTCTATTAATTTTTGAGCTATTTTTTGATTTAAATCATAGCCACAAGAATCTGCCACAATACTATATTGTCCTGTTGGATTGACCTCTAAAAAATAATATTCTTTGTCTTCTTTGGAGCGTATAAAATCTAAAGAACAACTATTCAAACCAATATGCTTGAGCATTCTATCCATTTTATCCTCTAATTCTTTTGGAAGTTGGTAGGGAACACTTCTTGGACTTTGTTGTGAGAAACTAATTTTTCGTGAATCAACTTTAGTATGCTGACTATTTTGAGAAAAAATAGCTACTGAATAAAATGCTCCATCTAAATAATAAGAGCGAATTTCGTATAACTTCTCAATATTTTTTTGTACAAGTGATGGATAAAAATTCTCATCTGGAAAAGTATCAATCTCTTTTTTGTCTATCAAAGTAGTAAACATAGAGTATGTTCCGTCTTCTTCTCTAAAAAATTCCATTTCATAAATTGATTTAGAAATCAAACTTGTATGCAACTCCATCAATTTATACAAATCCGTCTTTGTAGAAACAATATAAGAATCTGGTGTTTTTATTTGAAAAGAATGTGCTGTACGAAGTATATCTAATTTGTGTACAGTCCAAACATGAGGAGGAATAAGCCATTTTTTATCTTTCAGAAAAGAAATTAATGTTTGTGTCAGAGTACGAAATTCATACGCAAGTTGATTCAAAATATTACTTTTGATACTATCTTTAGTATCTAAATAAAAACTTGAATGAGAAAATCCTGCAAATTTATTCAACCAAACAACCTTAATCTCATCTAATAAAATTTTGTTTGTATCAATGATAAGTTCATTTGTTTGTATTGATAAATAAACTTGTTGAGTTAGAAGTTGGTCTGCATTAATTCGAAGGTATGGATATTGATAGTGTTCCAACCACTCAACTACAAAATCTATATTGAAATCATAACTAGCACTTAATAATAAAATCATATTTTTTTATATATAAAAATCAACAAAATATAAATATTTATATTTTGTTGATTTCAAGACAGTTTAATCGCAATTATTCTTTGCTATCAAGTGGTGGAGCTTCTTCTACTCCTAAATCAAGTTTTACTTGAGTTTCCATATTTGCATCCCAGTAAGTAGTGTAAGGCATTGTATCACCATTTTTTCTTCCACCAACAAAAGTTTCCATTTGAGATGCTTCCAATTTTGTAGCATTTAAGTTTTTGAGGTCTGATAATTTTACTTTTTTCATAATAATTAAAAAATTAAGGGATTAGATTAAAAAAACTCACGTTTGTGAATTTCTGTGTTACTTAACACATGGCAAGTATAACAAGAGTTATTGACATTAATGAAGTATGATTTATAAGCGTAACGTTTTGATTGATAAACGTTAATGAGTTATATCAAAATGCACAAAAAAACCTTTCTAATTTTTTAGAAAGGTTTTTTTGGGTCAGATAATAAAAACTAGATAATTATATTTGAGGAGCTTTGTATCCCCCAAAAATTTCTTCTAAGTGCTTTCCAACAGCAAAACAAATATCTTCACGAAACATATTTGCTGTAATCTGAACACCAATAGGCAAACCATCTTTTGAAGTACCACAACGAACAACCAAAGTAGGCAAACCCGAAAGATTATGAAGTTGAGTATAAACAAAATCACTTATAGAATCATAAGTAGTTCCGTGTAAAGGTGCTGCGCTAATCGTAACAGGCGAAATAATAACATCAGCAGTTTGAAAAACTCCGAGAAGTTGTTTTGTAATAATATCCCATTGCATCAAAAACATTTGAAAATCAGTCAAAGAAACTATATTCTCAGGTTTATCCATCTCAGCAAAGAGTTTTTGTAAAACAATTCCGTATTCTGTTGTATTAAAAAACTGTTCTAAGGCAAATTTTGTAGGCATACTTCCTCCTCCTCCAGCAAAAAGTGTAAACCAAGTAGAAAATGCTTTTTCTAAAAAAATAGGATTGATTTCTTCTACTGACTGAGTATCTTTTTTGAGTGAATCAACTACATTATTTATAGTTGTTGAGGTATCTGAATCAATTTCTACAATTCCTTCAAAACCTGTATAATAAGCTACTTTAAGTTTTTTAATGTCTATTTTTTTGCTTGATTCTAATGGATATGTGATAGAACGTGGGTCTTGTCCATCACTTCCAATAAGCTGATGATAAACAAATTCCACATCATCGACATAACGAGCCATTGGAGAAGTATAAGCTAAAAAGCTAATCATTCCATTGGTTTCAGGCAAAATTCCAGTCAAAGGAACACGTCCACGAGTAGGTTTTATTCCCACAATTCCTGTATAATGAGCAGGCACACGAATACTTCCTCCTGCATCCGTTCCAATTCCTAATGGCGAGCCTTGAGCAGCAATTAAAGCAGACTCTCCTCCACTACTTCCACCAGAAGTACGATTTATGTCATAAGGATTATTTGTTCTTCCATAAATTAAATTATCCGTTTCATAAGCTCCTCCAAATTCTGCCATATTACTACACCCTAACACAATAGCACCTGCATCTTCCAAACGCTGAACAATAGTAGAATTGGTTTGATTGATATTTCCTGCTAAACCTTTAAGACCAAATGTAGAAACTCCTCCTTTTACTTGTACATGGTCTTTTATTGTCACTGGTAATCCTAAAAGAGGTTGTTTTTTATCTTTTTCTTTATTGTTGCTTTTATTATCTAACTCTTTTGCTTTTTCTCTTGCTTGTTCGTATAATGGAACAGCCATTGCATTTAAAGCAGGGTTTACTTCTTCAATTTTAGAAATATGAGCTTCTACAACTTCAGAAATTTTAAAATCATTTTTTTTTATGCCTTTTAAAATATCAATAACAGATAATTCTGTGATAGTTTGTGTCTTCATAATTGTTAATTAGGAGTCTTGAAAATAGGATTTTGTTGTGTTTTGTACATGATAAATGTATTAAAATCTTATGGTTTTACAAATTTTTAGTCTTTATTAATTATGATTTATACAAAAAAAAAACTCAAATAAGATTTATTTGAGTTTTTTGTTGTACTATTGAAAGAAAGTCGTTGCAGGAAGTTTATAAATAAGACCTATCAGTTATATAAATCTTCAGATTTATGTAGTCAAGTAAATACACAAATACGCTAGTATATTTGAATTTCAAATACAAATACACGGCCTTTAGGTTTGTAGTAGATAAAATAGATGTAATTTCTTATCTTGTATTTAAGAATTCATCTAGCAGATAGAGAACCTATATCCACGGCAAGATTTTGAAATCTATATCCTGAATCAGCCTCTATCTGCTTTTATTCAATCTCAAACTCAAATAGTTTTCGGAGTATTTTTATTGACCTAAAAATAAACTCATTAGATAAGGTTTTAAGTCTGATTGAATACGATGAATCACTTTAAATTAGTCACCCTAAATTAACTTTTTTATGCCAACTTACCAAAATTTTATAGGTATTGATGTGAGTAAAAACCATTTAGATATAGCTCTTTTTCAAGAAGGCAAACCCATCAAATACAAACATATTGTGAATAATTTAGAAAGTATAACTTCTTACCTTTCTTCTTTTCAAGACAAGCATGAAATTAAAGAAAGTTTGTTTTGTATGGAACATACAGGTGTTTACATTAACTGGCTTTTGGTTGCTTTTAGTGATTTTAAGTGTTCTATTTGGGTAGAAAATGCTCTTCAAGTAAAGCGTTCTGGAGGAGCTAATAGAGGTAAAAATGATAAAGTTGATGCTGGGCGTATTGCTACTTATGCGTTTCGTTTTCAAGACAAAGCAAATCTATATTGTCCACCCAGTGAACAGCTAGAAGACTTAAAAACACTTCAAAAACTACGTAAAACGCTAGTCAATCATAAACAAGAGTTAGAAACGTATGTCAATGAACAAAGTCAATTTAGTAAATCTTCTACTCAAAAACTGCTTGAAGAAAACTCTAAAGCTACTTTAGAGCATTTGACACAAAGGATAAAAGAGCTTGAAGAAGAAATGAACCAAATTATAAAAAACGACCCACATCTTAAAGAACTCTATCAATTAGCTACTTCCGTGACAGGAGTAGGAAAAGTAACTGCTATTCAGTTATTAGTAGCTACTGATGGATTTACTAAGTTTGATACAGCTAAACAATTAGCTTGTTATTGTGGTGTTGTTCCCTTTGAAAATTCTTCTGGAAAATTCAAAGGAAAAGCTAGAGTTTCAAAAATGGCTAATAAGCAACTTAAAACGGCTCTACATATGTGTGCTTTATCAGCTTTACAAGTGGAAGGAGAATTAAGAGCTTATTATTTAAGAAAAGTAGCAGAAGGTAAGAATAAAATGAGTGTCATTAATGCCTTGCGAAATAAAATTATTCAACGCATTTTCGCTTGTGTAAAAAACAAAGTTTTATACGATAGAAATGGAATAAATTTTAACAATTTTTCTAAAGGTTAGACTTGGTTTTACCATAGTTTTCAGGATGCCGAATACATAGCTACTCAATCGCAAGATGCGAGCGAGAGCCATTTTGTTTCTTGTGAGGGAGCAGGGGAATAATTCAAATATACTTCAGTTTAATAGAACTTCCTGCTGATTTTGAATCATAAAATGCTTCAATTTTTCCCCATTCTAATTCTCGTTCTTTACCAAATTGTTCATCCAACCAGTCATTAAAACGAACTAGGTTTGTTTCCTCAACTTTCTTGTTCCATGAATCCCAACTTGGGTTTCTATCATAAGGTTTGTCTTGAAAAATAAACGTAAAACCGTCTAATTTTTTATCACGGAAGAGGAAAGATATATTAAAGTATAGTTTATCGATTTTGAGATTTTTAATCTCTATCCAATTCCAGTTATTACCCATCTGCTGAGTCTTTTGGGAAGTACCGAGTTGCCATTTTTCAATGGTTGATAAACTCGTTTGAGGAGTGATTCTGTGTTCATTATCAATTAAAAGATGCCCTGTCTTTATATCAAACATTTATAGTTGAATTTATTCCTGTAAACTAATTGTATCCAGAACTGCAAGATCAGTCGTATAGTTTTCTACATAAATCTGCCAAGCACCACCAGTACCATATTGTGGATTGGCAAGGGTACGAGCAATGGCTACAGTCGTTGTTGCATTGAGATCAAAAATACCTACATCTGGACGATAGCCAAAAGTAGGGTGTGCCTTTACCTGCAAACTTTCCCAGTAAGGAGCTTTCAAAGTATCCGAATCAATCAATGTTTGAGCAATCGTATAGTATTCAGATTGCCCTGGAAGACCACCATATAAGTCCAAACCAGCAGGAATAGTAGCTGTTGCCCATTCATCAACACCAGGATAATCGCCAGAACCTTGCCATCCTTTGACTGTATTTAATAATGAGGTATCAGATACCCAAATCGCATCTATGCCCGTATCTGCTCTAAAAGCTTCAATAACAGAATTTGTTGGTATGCTTGTATCATCACTTTCTTTACAAGAAGCTAGAGGCAACACAATAAGAGCAAATAACAATAAATGATAATTGCCTAATACTCTCTTCAAATGATTCATAATAGTTTGTAATTTAATATAAGTAACTGGGCAAAATTATTTATAGGTTAACAAAATCTGTCTGACACCTCAAAGGTGTCTTGACAGTTTAAATTTCCATTTTCTAATTCTTTTTTAGATATGTTTTATTTTGCTCAGTTACTTAGTTATTGTAAAATAATTGCCAAAGATATAAAAAATATCAAGACATGTCAGCCCCTGCTGTCGCTTGTAAACCACAATGGATCGTTTCCAAACGAGTGAGCAATATGTATTTGGTATCTTGCCGTGTATTTGTATTTCTAAAGTAACACAAAAATCTATTTACACAAATCTAAGGGTGTAACGTCAAAGTCAAAAAAATACAACTTAAAATAACAAATATAACAATGGTAAAGTCTTATTTGAAAATTTTTTACCATACTTATTAAGAATGTAATTTGTACTTCATTTACTTCTTAAATTTTACTTCATATTTTTTACTTTATTTCTAATTCCCATTCCCAAACTTACCAAAACGACAAGTAAAACAAGCCAAGAAGAAATTTGAGTAATCAATGCACCTGTTTTGTACGAATCAGAATCAAAAGTAAAGACAATTTTATGCTTTCCTTTTGGAATTTCTAAGCCACGAAGAACATAATTTACAGCAACAATATTAGCCTCTTTTCCATCAATAGTAGCAGTCCAGCCTTTTGGATAATAGATTTCTGAGAATACAGCAAAACCATCATTTGAGTTATTGCTTTCATATTCTAATACTTTCGAATCGTATTTTGTCAGTTTTATAGTTGCTGTGCTATCTTTTTGAAAATCTGTTTTTGTAATCGTAAATTTAGACTTATCTAAAATAGCTGTTTCTTTTAAATTAATTGCTTTTGCTGTACTTGCGCTCATCAAAGCAGCCATTTCTTCATCTGGGCTATTTACTTGATTTACCTTAGAAACAAACCAAGCATTTCCATACGTATTCGGATTGAAAAGCATTTGTTCTTTTTGCATTCCATACGTAATATAACGAGTGTTGAGCATATTCAAAACCTGTGTCTGAGCAAAATCTGGTCGTTTTTGGGATTGAAGTGAAGACATAATAAAGCCTTGTTCTTGTCCTAAAGGTCGTTCTAATAAATCTTGATAACGTTGCATTTTGGCTGCAAAATAACCTCCGATAGAACGATGAAAATAAGAAGTATGTGTTTCTTGTTGGAAATTTTGAAGCGACATCACTCTATACCCCAAATCTTTGTCTTTAAGGATTTCTGTATCAACTGGCGCAGGACTAATAGTAGCTTGAGTAACCCCTTTTTCAAATTTTGAAGCAGGTAAATAGTTTTTTCCTATCAAAAATACATCTCCAACAGCCAAAAGAGCAATAATAGCAAAGGCAGCCATCGCAGGAATTGTCTTTTTAATGTATAAATAAATAGCTCCAACTACCAAAATGATTAAAAATAAAGAACGAAAAGCACTAGAACGAATCATCGATAAACGGTCTTGACGAACCAAATCGGCAAGTTGTCCGAGTTGAGAATCTGATTTTGCACTCAAATCCATATTTCCAGAAAAAAGTAAAATCAAAATTACTGTTCCTGCTGTAATTCCTGTTGCAATGAAGAGATTTTTGAGGAATATTTTTTCTTTAGTTTCTGTTTCTATTGATTTTATTGGATTTCCTTTTATATCTTTTTTATCAGAATTAAAATAATTTTCTAATTTTTGGCTCAATGTTTCAAAGGCTAAAACAGTCATTAATAAAATCGTCAAGGCAAGAGCCATCGAAACCGAACGAAATTTATTAAATCCTGGTACATAATCAAATAAGAAATAGTTTAGTGATGCAAAATTTTCTCCCCACGCCAACATCATCATAAAAATTGCTGCTGCCAAAACCCACCATTTTTTACGGTTGTCAAGTACTACTAATCCCCAAACAAATAAGAAACACAAAACAGCTCCTGCATAAATAGGAGCAAGAGTAAATCTTTGACTTCCATGATAAAATGGTAGTGAGAGTTCTTCTAGTTGTCTTTCTGAATACTGTCCTGATTGCTTTAGTGCATTATATGTTTGAGAATCTTTGTCTAACATTTCATTGGAAGAACCTCCATATAAGTAAGGAACAAGCAAAGTAAATGTTTCTCCAATTCCTTGACTCCACTCAAAAGCATACGACTTACTAAGTCCTTCATTACTTTGTTGTAACTGACTAGCTTCATTTGTTTTATCAACAGTTAGTTCTGTTCCTCCACGAGTGGAATAAGAGCTATATTCCATCGTAGTTAGAATCTTTCCAGCATTTACGCCTATTCCCAAAACAAAAGCGACCACTAAAAAAGCTGCTTGCCTCACAAAAACAGGAATTTGATTATTCTTTGCAGAGAAAATAAGTTCATTTATTCCAAAAATCAAACAAATAAAGCCTAAATAATACGTAATTTGATAATGACTTGCTTTGACTTCTAACGCCATTCCTAAAGCAGTCAGGGCAAAACCTAACCAATATTTTTTATCAAATGTGAGTTTCATTCCTCCTAAAATAAGTGCAGCATAAGCAATCGCCCAAAGTTTGGTAACATGTCCAACTTCAATTAGAATCAAATTGTAGGTCGTAAAAGCAAAAACTGCCCCTCCGACAGCACTCCAAATAGGTTTAGTACCAAAACACAAAAGCATAATATAGGTACAAAACATAGCCAAAAACAAAAGATGCGCTCCTGTCTGCTCGGCAAAACCTCCACGCAAAATAGCCTCAAAAATAGGCAATGCACCATACGGAAAAATGGGATAAGTCATGTAAGCAGGCATTCCTGAAAACATGCGCCCATTCCACATAGAAGGTTCGTCGTGAGTTTGCAGGTATTTAGAGCTTTCTTGTACCATTCCTTTATATTGCATCATATCACTTTGTCGAAGTGATTTGTCATCTAATAATTCAGGAGCAAAATAAACAAAAGTAAGTAAATAGAAAGCTGCAATAGCAATCAGATGAGGTAGAAGACGAGCAAAAGAAAAGTTTTTCATGAAATATAAACTATATAATGATTCTGTTGTAGTTTTTTTAGTGCTACAAATATAGGATATTTTTTTTAGTGTCTAGGCTAACCTAGTGTTACAAAACCAAAGAAATTATTCTTATTAAAGTGAAAAATTGTCAGACACCAAAAATATAAGTTTCAAATTAGAGTGAATTTTTGTATGTTTGTTTAAAAGAAAGTATTACTATCAAAAACACACCTTTCTTTATTTCCTCAAAAAGTAAAACATCAATTTTTTAAAGTATTTCTAACTACTAAACATAAAAGAAAGTTCTGCTCAATTACTCTTACCAATAAAAATGCCTACCTCATTTCCTAATATTAATAAAAATGTAAATCCTAGAAAAACACCTTATTCAGAACCAACACTTTTTGGAAATTTTAAATATGATATTCCTGCTGGTTTGGTTGTTTTTTTGGTGGCACTCCCATTGTGTTTGGGGATTGCTGTTGCTTCAGATGCTCCTCCTTTTTCTGGTGTCTTAGCTGGTATTTTGGGTGGTTTGGTTGTTCCTCTGATTAGCCGTTCGGCAATGGGCGTGAGTGGACCTGCTGCTGGTCTGACTGCGATTGTGGTCTTAGGAATTGCAGATACAGGTAGTTTTGAACTTTTTTTGTTAGCTGTTTTTTTGGGTGGACTTGTTCAGCTTTTGCTTTTTTTTATGCAAGCAGGAACAATAGCTTATTTTTTACCTTCTTCAGTTTTGAAAGGAATGCTGGCAGGAATTGGAATGATTTTGATTCTGAAACAGCTTCCTCATGCATTTGGGTATGATGTAGAGGCGTTTAGTGAAGACGAATTTTGGATTTGGGGAACAGACCAAAATGCTATTACAATGATTTTGGCTGCACTAAAAAAAGCACCTAAAAATCTAAATGCTATTATAATAAGTATTGGAAGTTTATTCTTTCTGATTGTTTGGGACAGAATTCCATTTTTGAAAAAACTTTCTTTTCTTCCTGCTGCTTTAATGGCAGTTTTGGTGGGAACGCTTATTAATGAACTTTATATTTACCTTAATCTTTCCTCTTCTATTTTTTCGCCTTTAGCTTCCTCTCATTTGGTAAATCTTCCAATTACAGAAAGCCTAAAAAATCTTCAAACGGAATCTAATGCCTCAACAGTAGAGTTTATATCTCTTTCTATTTCTAGCTTTTGGCAACAACTTACTTTTCCTGACTTTTCACTTTGGCTAACTCACATTAAAGACTGGGATATTTGGGTGTTGGCTTTTACTATTGGTATTGTGGCAAGTATAGCATCACTTCTTACAGTTGAGGCTGTTGATAAACTAGAGCCTTACAAAAGAAACTCTCCTCTCAATCGTGAACTTTTGGCTCAAGGAGTTGCTAATACTATTGCTGGTCTTATTGGAGCAATTCCTATTACGGCTGTTATTGTAAGAAGTACAGCAAGTATTAGTGCAGGAGGACGCACTCGTATGGCTGCAATTATACACGGATTACTTTTACTTGTTTCTGTAATTTTTATCAGTCAATACCTCAATCATATTCCTCTTGCTAGTTTGGCAGCTATTCTTCTAGTAGTAGGTTACAAACTTATCAAACCTTCTACTGTTAAAGAAATTTATCGAAAAGGACGAGAACAGTTTGTGCCTTTTATTGTAACAGCAGTAGTGATTGTATTTTCAGATTTACTTATCGGAATTTTGGTCGGAATTGCAGTAGGATTTTTCTTTGTTATTCGTGCCAACGTAAAAACAGCCATTTCTATTAAACAAGTAGGAAGAGATGAGAATCAATTTGAGATTATTTTTAATAAAGATTTATCTTTTGTCAATCGTGCTTTTTTAAGAGATATTTTTGCTAGAATTCCTAACCATACAACTGTTGTGGTAAATGGAACAAGAGCAAATTTTATTGATAAAGACATTGAAGAAACCATCAAAGACTTTATGAAAGGAGCAGAACAACATAATATTCAAGTTACTCTAAAAAATGTAGCTTTTACTAGTTCAGAAGAGGCTATAAAAGAACATGAAAAGAACAATACTAATGATGAGTTTTTTGAAGAACCTGAATCATCATTACAATCAAAAAAATAAAACCTCTAATACAAACAAACACAAATAAATTATGCCAAAATCTTATTTAGATTTATTAGAAAGTAATAAAAAATGGGCTTCAACTGTCCAAACATATAACCCTACGTTTTTTGATGAGTTATCACAAGGACAACACCCCAATTATTTATGGATTGGTTGTGCTGATAGCCGTGTTCCTGCATCAGAAATTACAGGTGTAGTACCAGGGTCAATTTTTGTCCATCGAAATATTGCGAATATGGTAGTTCATACAGATATGAATATGCTAAGTGTTTTGTTTTATGCAGTCAAAGTATTGAAAGTAAAACATATTATTGTGTGTGGACATTATGGGTGTGGTGGTGTTATTTCTGCTATGCAAAAAGAAAAATTTGGCTTTATTGATAACTGGCTTCGTCATATAAAAGATGTTTATCGTTTGCATCAAACAGAACTAGATGAAATTGAAAATCAAGAAGAGCGAGCAAACAAGTATGTAGAATTAAATGTTATGGAACAAGTATTAAATCTCTCTAAGATTTCTTTTCTAAATGAAGAATGGGAAAAAGGAGAGTTTCCATATATTCATGGTTGGGTATATAGCTTAAAAGATGGGATTTTGAAAGATTTGAACATTACAACAAATACTACAGAAGGTTTGGAATCTATTTTTAAGTTTAGCAAAAAAACAGGTGAAATTTTCTAAATCATAAAAGTCTTAGCTTATAGCAATGATATCAACAAAAAAATACAATATTCATTCTTAGATAACTTCAACTCTATCTCTTCTACAAATAAAAAAAATTACATTAACAGCTAATAAAATTGAAAACTTTACTATCAAAAATACAAATAAAAATAAATGAACGAGTTTATCTAAAAGACCCAGAAAGCTCTGAACTCGGACGCAAAATTGTGCGTCAAAGTATCATGCTTATCGATACAATAGGGTTAGAAAATTTTACGTTCAAAAAATTAGCAAAAGAAATTGGTTCGACAGAAGCCTCTGTATATCGTTATTTTGAAAACAAACATAAATTACTCATCTATTTAGTTTCATGGTATTGGAATTGGATGGAATATCAGCTTGTCTTTCAAACTAGCAATTTAGAATCTGCTGAAAAAGCACTTGAAAAAGCAATTTCAACACTTGCTAGACCGATTGAAGTAGATAATCAATTTGAAACCATCGACGCAACAGCTTTACACAGAATTGTAGTTTCAGAGTCTGCAAAAGCCTATTTGACAAAAGAAGTAGATAGCGACAACAAAGAAGGTTATTTTGCAAGCTATAAAAGACTTACACATAGAGTAGCAGAAATGATTTTGAAACTTAATCCAAAGTATAAATTTCCGAATGCACTTGTTTCTATTATTATGGAAAGTTCGCATCAACAGAGTTATTTTGCTAAACATTTACCAACACTTACAGAAGTGAAAGGAGATGATAATGAAGAGAGTTTAATAGAATTTTTGACAGACTTAATTTTTAATGCCTTAAAGGTGGAGAGAAAAAAGTAATACCGAAAACAGACTGAAAGTAGTAAGGGCAAAATAGTTTTTATTTTCGTATAACACTCTTCCAGACTGTGGAATAGATAAAATACTGCTTTTTTTGTTCAGACAAGATGTCTCAACTACCATAAATACAAACTGTGATAAAGTTTAATTAATTATCTTTCAAAATACCTAAAACAGAAGTAAGTCTTTTATCATAATTTGATAGAAGACTTTTTTTGATAAAATATTTTAAGTTACAAGTTGTTGATTTTCAATATTTTATGCAATTTATGATTCATCATTTACCATTTACCATTTTTTAATTCTATGTATTTTTCATTTTTTTAAGTAGATTAGTGAAAGAAATAACTTCACTCTAAATCTTACTAAAATTCTATGAAAAATCGTCGCTTATCCAAGCCTATCGAAAAAATGCTGCCTCATTATGATGTGGTTGTGATTGGTTCGGGTTATGGAGGTTCAATTACTGCCTCTCGCCTTTCTCGTGCAGGAAAAAAAGTGTGTCTATTAGAAAGAGGAAAAGAATACCTCACAGGAGAATTTCCAGATACACAAACAGAAGCTGCTTCAAATATGCAGTTCAATCTGAATAATAAAAGAATGGGTTCTAAATCTGCTCTTTATGATTTTTGGATAGATGATGATATAAATGTGTTTAAAGGCTGTGGCTTGGGTGGTACTTCACTTGTCAATGCAAACGTTTCTATTCGTCCAGAAAAATGGGTTCTCAAAGAAAACGTATTTCCAAAAATTCTACAAGATGAATCTGAAAACCCTGAAAGTGACTTAGAAGAAGGCTATCGTTTAGCCTATCAAATGCTCAAACCAAATCCTTACCCAGAAAATTTTCCCAAACTAGACAAATTAGAAGCCCATCGAAAATCTGCAAAGGCAATGAATCAGCCTTTTTACAAAACAGATATTAATGTCAATTTTGATATTGATGGAAAAAATCATGTAGGTGTTGAGCAAAAGCCTTGTAATCTTTGTGGCGATTGTGTTTCGGGCTGTAATGTGGGTGCAAAAAACACAACCATGATGAATTATCTACCCGATGCCGTCAATTTTGGTGCAGATATTTTTGTCGAATGTTCGGTTTCACATTTAGAAAAAAGTGGAATACAATGGATAGTTCATTTTGAGCTTTTGGGAGCGCAACGAGAAAAATTTGATGCCCCTGAAATGTATGTAACAGCAGATACAGTAGTTTTGTCAGCAGGAACATTAGGTTCTACCGAAATTATGCTTCGTTCTAGGGATAAAGGATTAGAAGTTTCGGATAAATTAGGTCATCATTTTTCTGGAAATGGCGATGTTTTGGGTTTTGGATATAATACAGAACAAAAAATAAATGCAATCGGAAGAGGGCAACATTTGGATAAAGAAAATCCTGTTGGTCCTTGTATTACTTCTGTAATTGACCTTAGAAAAACAGAACATAAAGAAGAGGGAATGATTTTGGAAGAAGGTTCTACTCCTTCACCAATGGCAAAGTTTTTCCCTGAATTTATGGCTACTATGGCTACTTTAGCAGGAAAAGATGAAAGTAAAGACGGTTTTGTAAGCGAAGTAAAGGAGAAAAAGAGAGAACTAGAAAGTGTTGTTCGTGGTCCTTATAAAGGTGCAACCCAAAATACACAAGTATATCTCATCATGACGCACGATAAAAGTGCAGGAATATTGACCTTAAAAGATAATCGCTTACAGATTGCATGGAAAGATGTAGGACACGAAGAAATATTCAAAAAAGCCAGCGACCGTATAGGAGAAGCTACAAAAGCACTCAAAGGAACAAGTGTTCCAAATCCAACATGGACAAAAATTTTTAATCAAGACCTCGTAACAGTTCATCCTCTTGGAGGTTGTATTATGGGCGAAGATACTCGTGAAGGCGTTGTGAACCATAAAGGACAGGTGTATTGTACAAAAGCAGATGAAGACCAAGTATATGAAAATCTTTATATTGCTGATGGTTCGATTGTTCCTCGTTCATTAGGTGCAAATCCACTTCTTACTATTTCGGCACTTTCAGAGCGAATTTGTAAGATTATGGCAAGAGAAAAAGGTTGGGAAATCAATTATAATTTGCCTTCAAAACCTTCTATTTTGAAAGAACAAGAAAAAATGCCTATTGGAATTCAGTTTACTGAAACCATGAAAGGATTTATTAATCATAAAACAGTCGAAGAATCAAAATGTGAAACACCAAAGCAGTTTGAAAGAGAATATGATTTAGGAAAGTCCAAAAATCAAGAATTTAAAATTACTTTAACTGTAATTTGTGAAGATTTGGAAAAAATGTTGGATGAAAAAGAGCATTTATCAAGAATGGTCGGAACAGTAGAAGCTCCTTCACTTTCAGCAGACCCACTTTTGATTAGTGAAGGAAGTTTTCAGCTTTTTATAGATTATGAAGGAGAAATGGAAACTAAACGAATGCTGTATAAAGCCAAATTATTCAATCCAAGTGGAGAAAGCTATAGTTTTGAAGGCTACAAAACCATACGAGACGGTAAAGGTTTTGATATGTGGAGCGACACAACTACGCTTTATACGACTGTTTATGCTGACACAGAAAGCATGACAGAAGATATAATTGATAAAGATGAAAAATATATCAAATCACAGGGAATAATTCATGTTCATTTGACAGATTTTGTGAAGCAAATGACAACCATGAAAGCTCTTCATGCAGATACAACGACCGAAAAACTAAAAGCTCTTTATAGTTTTGGGAAGTATTTTGCAGGCAATCTTTATGATACCTATGGAGGGGTTTTGGCTAAAGATTCGTTATTTAATCCTACTGCGCCACCACGAAAAAAACGTCCATTACGTGCGCCTGAGCCACAAATTTATCCAGTCAAAACTTCTGATGGTGTCAATCTTCTTCTTACTCGTTATGATGGAAGAGACAGAGAAGCATTAGAAGATGGTATAAATAAAGGTTCGGTAATGCTCGCTCATGGGTTTAGTGTTTCTGGACTTATTTTCGAAATTGATACGCCAGATACAAATATGGTAGAATATCTTTGCGCCCATGGATATGATGTTTGGGTGATGGAATACCGTACAAGTATTGCACTTCCGTCTGCAAAAGACCAATGTACGGCTGATGATATTGCCATGAAAGATTTTCCTGCTTGTGTAGATAAAATTTTGAAAATTACAGGCGAAAAAGATATTCAACTCTTTACACATTGTGTGGGTGCAATTACTGGAGTTATGGCGATGTTGGGAGGATTAAAAGGTGTACGTTCGATGGTTTGTTTTCAAGTAGCTGCTGATATTATTGGAGGCGAACAAATTAAACTCAAAGCTGCTGCACATGTTCCGACACTTCTCAAAAAATTTGGAATAGAAACGATGACTGCTTACACAGATACAAATGCAGGTTGGTTGGATAAAGCCTTAAACACAGCGGTAAAAGCCTATTCTGCTGTTTTGGGTTCGGATACAAATGATTCTATCGCCAACCGAGTTACGTTTATGTTTTCTACTTTGTATGAAAAAGAAAATATTGATGAGAAAACATTTGATTCTTTTCATGAAATGTTTGGAGTAACGAATCTTACTACTTACGAGCAGCTTACACTGATGTCAAGAGAAAAAGAATTGCGTAATGCTGAGGGAGAAGATGTTTATTTACCTCACGCAAAAGAGCGTTTGAATATTCCGATGTGTTTTGTTCATGGAGAAAAAAATGAAGTTTTTGTGCCAGAAGCAACCGAAAGAACCTATAATCGTCTCAAAAATCTAAATCCAGAGCAGCATTACGAACGTCACGTAATAGAAGGGTATGGACACCAAGATTGCGTTATCGGAAAAAATGCTGATAGAGATGTTTGGCATCATGTAGTGGCATTTTTGGATAAAAATTAGAATATAAATTTTAAATAAAAAAAGGCTCTCTGATAATTTTTGTAATAAAAAAAAACAAAAATTGTCAGAGAACCAAAAATAACTTAAATCACTCACTTGTTGATAATATAATTCTAAAGGTAGTTCCTTTGCCTACTTCTGATTTCAAGACACTAATTTTTCCGTTATGATATTGTTCTACAATTCTTCTTGCTAGAGTAAGCCCTAGTCCCCAACCTCGTTTTTTTGTAGTAAATCCAGGGCGAAAAACGGTTTTAATCTGACTTTGTGGAATTCCTTTTCCAGTATCTGTTATGTCTAAAATGAGTTGTTTCTGACTTCTATCTGAAGAAAAAAACAAAGTAATACTTCCTTTCCCTCCTGTTTCTGTCATTGCATCAACAGCATTTTTACAAATATTTTCAATTACCCATTCAAAAAGAGGTTTGTTTATTTTTGCATATAATTTTGCATTTTTGTTGGCTCTAATAGTGAGTTTTACTTTGGTAGAAATTCGTTTTTTAAGGTATTCTGTTACGCCTTCTACCACTTCCAATACATTTTCAGAACTCAAATCAGGTATAGAACCAATACTTGAAAAACGACCTGTTATCATAGTAAGTCTTGCAATATCCTTTTCTATTTCTTGCAAAATATCTTCTTCAACACTTTGGTCTGCTCTAAAATATTCTACCCACGCCATAAGTGCAGAAAGAGGTGTGCCGAGTTGATGTGCTGTTTCTTTGGCAAGACCCACCCAAACTCTATTTTGTTCGGCTCGCCTAGAAGAACTAAATAAGAAATAAGCAAAAATCAAAAAAGCAGTAATAAGTGAAAGTTGGGCATACGGAAAGTATTTGAGTTGTGTTAGAAGTGTAGAGTTTTCATAATAAATATAATATTTCCACTCTTCTGAAACTTTTACTTCGATGGCTGGATGTGATTCTTTCATCGAAACCAAACGTTCTTTTAAGACTTTTTCTTTTTCTTCTTGTGTAGCATTTTTCTTAAATTCAACATTTCTAGATTCACTAGGATTACCTTCTGCATCAGCTATAATCATGGGAATAGATTGATTTCCCTGCAAGATATTTGTAACCAAAAAATTAAGCATTAAACTATCTTCTACTTGTACTGCTAGTTCTTGTGCTTTTGCTACCAAATCAATTTGTTCTTGTTCACGCTCTGCCAAACTATCTACCAATTCGTTGGTATAGTAAAGTGAAGCCAAACCAATAAAAGAAGCAAATAGAATAACAATCCATTTGAGTTTAGAAGGAGATTGATTGAGAGAAAGCATAGTTTTTGACTGATAATTGAGTACTTTTGCAGTCAAATTTATAAAAAATACATAACTAAAATGGAATTATTTATTTTTTGATACTATAAAAACGAACTTATTAAGCAATAATAGAGTTTAAAGAAAACCTAATTGTTCAGTATTAATTTGTTATTTTTTATTCCACATTCGAAACCAAAAATACGATGAAAAAAAACAAGCAAAAAAAACTAGAGAAAAAACGTGAAAAATTGGCTAAAAAAATAGACAAAAAATTAGACTATGAATTTGAATTTTTGGGAATGCGAGTAAATGATGTATTGAGAAATTCTACACAAGAAGTAATTGCTCATCCAAAGATTCAGAATAAAATGTCTTTTTTACACCTGTGCGCTATGTTTTTTAATGAGGAAAAACTAAAAGATTTTTTGGATATGCCAGAGTGGGATGAAAAAGTGAAGGAAAGAAAACAACTTCTAACAGTCATTGGAAAAGTCCGAAACGAACTCAAAGATATTGAAGATAAACTCTATAAAAGTATGATTGATAAGAATGATTAGTGTATGGGGTAGTTAAAACACCAAAAATTGCAAACGATGGAGGTAATATATTTTTGTATTACCTCTACCTTCTAAAATATCACTTCTGACTTTATTTTGAACTTTTCTTTGTTCTTTCTAGTTGTAATTGTATATTTGCAACCCGATTGATTTTCAAAAGCGAAAATTGATTTGTAAACAAAACACATGGGGCTGACTGGTTTCGACAGGACGAGTCTTTGCGTGTATAAGCATGTAGGCTAATGAGAAAACTAGCCTTATATCGATTTCTCAAAACAACAATCGGCGAATCTAATTACGCCATGGCTGCCTAACTCTAGGAGTTAAGTAACCATTGTCTTTGCTTAGTGTCTTTACTCTTCCGACACTAACATCCGTTTGCCACGCAAACACATAGACATCAACCCCCGTAAGAGTGAAGCAATGATGAGTTCAATGGCATCTGCGACGAAAATTTAGTTGATAAGGAAAAACCTTGGACGTTATTGCCTAGTTCTTTCCCGACAATCAATAGGATAACTAAACATGTAGAAACCACGACGAACGCCGTATCTGGACGTGGGTTCGAATCCCACCAGCTCCACTTTGTAAGAGTTCAAACGGAACTTTTCACGAGTGAATCATTCAAAATATGGTTTTTTTTAAATCTTTAAATAGGTTTTTCAGTTATCTTACTCTTTTTTCTAATTTGAGTGTATCGCTGGGAAACCTATTTTTTTTTAGGTAACACGCATTATAAAATAGATTACTTTTGCATCTTTTTAACTTCAAAGTAACCTATTGTATGCAAAAAAAACGTTTTATGAATGTTGGCTTTTTAATTCGCAAATTACGAACAGAAAGATATTCTGTGTCGTGCCGTGTTTCTTTTGGTGCTGATGACAAAGGTGTTCCCTTCTCTACAGGTGTCATTATAAACAAAAAGGAAAACTGGAAAAATAAAAGAGGGTACAACTTTACTATACTCAATAAAGAAGAAAACGCAAAAGTCAAAACAGATACTTTACTTCTTATAAAATCTGAGTTAGAAGAAATTTATTTGAGATTACGTACACTCAAAAAGCCTTGTTGTGCTACAACTATTACAAATATATATTTAGAGCAGGAAAAACCTCCTCTAACTATTGTATTTTTAGTTCATCAATATGTAGAAGAACAACTCAAAAGAAAACTGTCTAGTAACACAAAATCTGGTTATAAAAGATACCGTACTGACTTTGAAAACTTTTGTAATCAATTCAAGATTACTCATTTACCTGCTACTGAATTTACAAAAGTTCTAGCAAAAGATTATTTTAACTTTTTAAAAGATAAGCCAAATTCAGAAGAGATTGCAGGTCGGAAAGTAAGGTTAATAAAAACTGTACTTGAAGAAGCATATGATAATGAGGTAATTGATAAGAATCCACTACTAAAGTTGAGTATCAAAGCACGTAAAGTCAAAAAAAACAATGTTTTCTTATTTACAGATGAGTTGGAGCGAATAGAAAATAAAACTTTTGATATTGAACGCCTAGAACGCATCAAAGATTTATTTTTGTTTCAGTGTTATACAGGTTTTCACTATAATCAAATGAAAATTTTTGACTCAAAGAAGCATTTATTTACTCAAAATGGTAAAGAATGGATTAGTTTTGATAGAGATAAGACAATGGCTTATATTGGTATTCCTGTACTCCCCAAAGTGAAATATATTTTAGAAAAATATAATTATAAATTACCTGTCCTATCAAATGGAAATTATAACTTATATCTAAAAGAAATAGCAGTAGCTTGTCATATTAATAAAAATCTAACTACAAAAGTAGGTAGAAAAACATTTGCTAACTATATGATAAATGTTGTAAAAGTAAGTAAAGATGTTGTTGGGCGTTTATTGTCTCATAGCTCAGTAACTATTAGACTTTAAAACGTAAATTTTATTATATTAGTGGTCATTTTATCCTTACTTTATGATTGATTTACCTAACTTACGTAAAAAAGAAAAGCCTTTTATGGCTCTTACTAGCTTGACTATCAAAGAGTTTGATGAGTTATTAGCTACTTTTTCTCCACTTTGGGAAAAACATTATATGTATTATGACCTCAAAGGAAAGGCTAGAAATAAGCCCACCTTCCGAGAACACGCAAAAATACAACTAAAAGGTAGTGAAATGAAACTTTTTTTTATCCTTTACTACTTGAAAAACAACCCTTTACAGGAATCTTTAGCTCTTACTTTTGATGTTTCTCAAGGAAAAGTTAATCAATGGATTAACAGCCTTCTTCCCATTTTAAAAGAAAGTTTAAGAAAAATTAATGTATTGCCTGCAAGAAATGAATCGGAATGGACAATAAAACTTGCAGATCGTGTTGAAGAAGCAGGTAAAGCCTTAGAGTTATGGGTAGATGGAAGCGAACGTGAAATTCCTCGTCCCTCCGATTACAAAGCTCAAAAAGAAGTATATAGTGGAAAAAAAAAAGCACACTATAAAAAATACTTTAGTTACAGATAAACATCAAGAGGTAGTTTTTTTAGGAGATACAGAAACAGGAAAAGTACACGATAAACGTTTATTAGAAGAAGATGATATTACCTTTCCTGAGGGAACTATTCTTCATCAAGATACTGGTTATCAAGGTCATAGACCTAAAGGTGTCCTTATTGAGCAACCCAAAAAAAAGCCTAGAGGAAAAGAATTATCGGAGCAGGACAAGGCTGAAAATAGTAAAAAGTCTAGTCGTAGAGTACGTGCAGAACACAGCATAGCAGGAGTAAAAAGACTTAGAATTGTCTTAGATGAAATCCGATTGTGGGGAGAAGAGGTAAGAGACCAAGTCATGGAAATTGCGTGTGGTATTCATAATTTAAGGGTAAAGACAAGAATAACCTATCAAAAATTATCGTAATAAAGTCTAACATACACAGTAATTTTCTGTTTTTATCGTAAATGTAATATCACTTATTTTTTTAAATTCCCCAAAACAAACCTCAAACAAAAACCACCATTTTAATTTTTCTAACTTTGCCAATGACTGTATTACAAATTTTCAAATGCTACTTTTCTATAAATATCAGTAAATGGAACGTATATATCTAAAGTAGGAAAAGATAGCATTTTGTCTATTCCTGTTAGCGTTTCAATTTGCCATAATGATTTTGTAGCATCTTTTTCATTTTGAGTTGATTCTGTTTTCATTTTATGATAAATATGGATTTTTGGTTCTTCTTGTTCTATCAAAACATAATATTCTAAACTAGGAACAAGCATATACAAAAGAAATTTTCCATCTTTATCATACCCTTTCGTTGATTTTGATAAAACTTCTATAATAATTTTTGGATTGGTAAGCGCATGATTTTGATGTTTAGAGTCTTCTACGTCCCCACAAACTATCATAGCATCAGGATATACATAATTGTTTTTTACTTCAATAGCTAGTTTTGCATCACTACCAAAAATCTCGCATTTATCGCCTCCTTTTTCAAGAATTGCATCTATTTTTGAAGTTATATTTTTAGCAATTCTAGCATGGTTTAGAAGGCATTTACAAATAAGTGTGAACAAATCTAAATAGTTATTAAAAAGCCGTAGTGTTGTTATAAATAAAATTATCTATTTTTCATTTACTATCAACAACTACGACTATGACAATCACCAATCTAACCAAAGAATTTATCGAAACAAACTTAGTAGTTTATCTTCCTGTACCTAAGCGAGGTCGGAAACTGAAAGCAGAACTTTGGCGTTACGTAAAAGCTATTATCCATAAATTAAAAACAGGCACTCAGTGGTCAGAACTTCCTGTACAACAGTTTTTTAACATTGATATTTCTCCTAGTGCAGTATTTAACCACTTCAATAAATGGTCAAAAATAGGAGCTTGGAAAAAACTTTGGACAGCTCTATTAACTAAAAATAAATCCAAACTAGCCCTTTCTAGTATGCAAGTAGATGGTAGCCATACTCGTGTCCATAACGGAGGTGAAAAAGTAGGATATCAAAAACGTAAAAAAGCTAAAACAAGTAATGCACTTTTTTTTACAGATAGCAAAGGAATCCCTGTGGCTATGAGTCAAATTATGGAAGGAAACCACCATGACAGCTATAAAATTGAAAAAAATATGAGAGAGATGTTTGCTGATTTAGAGCGTTCTAAAATTGAGACGAATGCACTTTTCTTAAATGCTGATGCAGGATTTGATTGTAAAGGTTTCCGTCAAATATGTGAAGACTATGAAGTTATTCCCAATGTTAAACATAATCCTAGAGGTAGCAAACTGTCTGTTAGTGAGTACATTATGGACGATAAGTTGTATCAAGATCGCTTTGTTGTAGAACGTACTAATGCTTGGTTAGACGGATTTAAAACACTTTTAGTACGCTACGAAAAAACTGTACAAAACTGGAAGAGTTTTCACTATATTGCATTTGCTTTAATACTTATTAAAAATAATTAAGATTTATTTGTAAATGCCTTCTTAGTGTTCCTCCAGACATAGCAACAATAAAACCATCGTAATATTCATATTTTTGATTATTTTCTTGTTCTATTTTTATATATTCCTCAAAAGTTAGCTTTTGTTCTGTTAGTTCTTCTTCTGGTTGCCCCATTTTTATAGATTCTAGATTTATGGATTTCCTCTTTTTATAAAGATACGAAATTATAGCGTTTTGAGTGCAAGAAAAAATAATCAATGTAACTAAAATAAGAACCCTATTTTTTAAGAAAAGCATAAAAAAACTAGAATATTCAAACTACCAAATCTATAAATTTATCAAGCCAAAGGAGAAATAAACCTACATAAAGAAGTTTTACTGTCAAATAAAATTATCAATTTTGATAGAATAAGCGTAATTTTGTGGTTTCAAATAAAATAGACAACTAAGAGAGAAGTAAAATAATAAAAAAGATGGTTTATTTGTGCCGAAAAGAGCATTTTTGTGCTTCACACCGATTATTTAATCCTGCTTGGAGCGATGAGCGTAACGAAGAAGAATTCGGAATTTGTTCGAATCAGTATTTTCATGGACATAATTTTGAATTAATTGTAAAAGTAAAAGGCAAAATTAATCCAGATACAGGATGTGTTTTGGATTTGAAGAAATTAGGCAAACTAATAAGAACTGAAATTATTGATAAAGTCGATCACAAAAATCTAAATATCGAAGTAGATTTTTTGAAAGGCAAAATTCCTTCTTGTGAAATTGTGATTATGGAGTTTTGGAAAATTCTTGCACCTAAGATTATAGATATGTCTGATAAAAATGCAGTTTTGCATTCATTGACACTTTTCGAAACTGAAAAGAATTATGTAGAGTATTTTGGCGAGGAATAAATAGAGCCTATTTTTCAAGAGTAGGTTAAAAGGCTTGCCTTTAACAGTATATTAGGTAATTTAATTTTTATCCTTCAAAATTCTCTTTCAATTTTAAGATTTATATGTAGTTTTGTAGAAATATTGTACGAAAGATATTCAAAACAGAATATCCAAATGAGATAAAAAATACTCAGCAAAACTTCATACTTCTTATGCAAAAGAAAATTAAATCTGCGCTTATTTCAGTATTTTATAAAGACGGCTTAGAACCTCTTTTACAAACTCTAGCTAGTCAGGGAGTTACGATTTATTCCACAGGAGGAACTCAAAAATTTATCGAAGAACAAGGCATTTCTGTTGTTCGTGTTGAAGACCTCACTTCTTATCCTTCCATTTTTGGAGGACGAGTAAAAACACTTCACCCAAAAGTTTTTGGAGGAATTTTGCACCGTCGCAATCTTGAAAGTGATAAAGAAGAAGCCCAAAATTACGAAATTCCAGAAATTGACTTAGTAATTGTAGATTTATATCCTTTTGAGGAAACTGTCAAATCAGGAGCAAGTGAAGATGAAATTATAGAAAAAATCGATATTGGAGGAATTGCCCTTATTCGTGCAGCAGCCAAAAATTACAATGATGTAGTTATTATTTCTGATAAAAAAGATTATCCACTTCTCAACCAGATTTTGAGAGAACAAAACGGAAGTACCAACCTAGAGACAAGACGTAAATTTGCGACAAAAGCATTTAATACAAGTTCGCATTATGATACTGCCATTTTTAATCATCTCAATCAAGTTACTACCCAAGGAGATGATTTGAATTTAGTTTTCAAACAAAGTATTAAAGAAGGAAGAGCCTTGAGATATGGAGAAAACCCACATCAGAGAGGCTATTTTTATGGAGATTTAGAAGCACTTTTCAAACAAATTAATGGTAAAGAATTATCTTACAACAACCTTGTAGATGTTGATGCTGCTGTTGCTTTGATTGATGATTTTGAAGATAGTAAAAATGAAACTCCTGCTTTCGCAATTCTCAAACATACAAATGCTTGTGGAATGGCAACTGCCAAAACGGTAGCCGAAGCCTACAAAAAAGCCTTTGCTGCTGATACACTTTCTGCTTTTGGAGGTGTTTTGATTACAAATAGTGAAGTTGATGCAGAAGCTGCTCAAGAAATGAATGACTTATTTTTTGAAGTTTTGATTGCTCCTAGCTTTTCAGATGCTGCTTATGATATTCTTTCTAAAAAGAAAAACCGAATTCTTTTGAAGCGCAACGAAGTAGATTTTCCACATGTTCATTACAAAACGCTTTTGAATGGTGTAATTTCTCAAGATGCTGACAAAAAGCAAGAAACTAAAAAAGACCTCAAAACAGTAACCAAAAAAGAGCCAACAAATGAGCAGGTTGAAGCGTTACTTTTTGCAAATAAACTGGTAAAACACACAAAGTCAAATACAATTATTTTGGCTAATGAAGGACAACTTTTGGCGAGTGGTGTCGGACAGACTTCTCGTGTTGATGCACTCAAACAAGCGATTGCAAAAGCTAAAGTTTTTGGTTTTGATTTGAAAGGAGCTGTTATGGCTTCTGATGCCTTTTTTCCTTTCCCAGATTGTGTGGAAATTGCAGCGCAGGAAGGAATTAGCGCAGTTATTCAACCGGGAGGTTCGATAAAAGACCAAGATTCTATTGATATGTGTGATACGCACGGAATGGCAATGGTCTTGACAGGAACTAGACATTTTAAACATTAAAAAAAAATGTAGCAAACAGCTTCCAAGCTGTTTTTAAAAAAATCAGACAGCTTGGAAGCTATCTGCTACTTAAAATATATAACCTATGATTTTAGTAACAGGAGCAAACGGACAATTAGGACAAGAACTTCAAGCCTTAAAAAAAGCCTACCCTTTTGATTTTCATTTTACTGATTTTGAAAAGCTAGATATTACACACTCAAAGCGAGTAAACGAATTATTCGAACTTCAACATTTTGATTATTGTATCAATGCAGCAGCTTATACAGCCGTTGATAACTCTGAAAATGATAAATTGGCAGCTTATGAAGTCAATGTGGTAGGAACAACAAATCTTGCCAAAGCATGTGAAAAACACGGTGTGCGTTTGATTCATATTTCGACAGATTTTGTTTTTGATGGCAAAAAAAACACGCCTTATACAGAAAATGATATACCTAATCCAAAGGGAGTTTATGGAACTTCTAAGTGGCAAGGAGAAAAAAATGCGTTATTGTATAATCCACACACTATTATTTTGAGAACAGCATGGCTTTATTCTTCTTTTGGTAAAAATTTCATCAAAACAATGCTTTCTCTGACTGATAAAAACCCTTTAAATGTAGTCTATGACCAAATAGGAAGCCCAACTTATGCACGAGATTTGGCAGATACAATTCTTCAAATTATCCTTAGTATGGAAGGTAAAAAGTTTGTTGAGCCTCATTTGTGGGGAACATATAATTATACTAATGAAGGTATCGCCAGTTGGTATGATTTTGCCCAATCTATTTTTGAATTTTCAAAACAAACAAAAGACAAAAAAGTCAATTTGCAGCCTATTCGTTCAGTACAATTTCCAACCCCAGCAGAGCGTCCTTCGTATAGTGTATTAGATAAATCTAAAATCAAACAGAATTTTGATATCGAAATTCCTCATTGGAGAGATGCTTTGAAGCGTTGTTTGAAAAAAATGTAATTCAAAGTTATCTAAATGCACATCCACAAAATAAATCCCACTTCACAAGAACACCAAAGTTTCCTAGCCCAAAATAGAAAAGACCCTATTACAGGAGATTCTATTTTAGAAGGCGATGAGGTGGTTTTTTGTGCAAGTTGTAAATCTGTTTTTTTACGTGATACGTGGGAGTATTTGGGAAATCAGCATTGTGAGCAGAGTGAAACTCTGATTGATTTTCCTTTGAGTTCTGTGATATTAGATTTAGTGAGTAAAGAGGATATTTTTTTTTACACCCATTTATATACATATGATAAAGGTCAAAGTTATATTCCTAACCTTTATCCTGAATGGAAAATCACAAAAAGAGAACTTTCAGAGTATCATTACTTTTTTAATGGCGCACCTATTTACTTAATTTCTCTTTCATTATTTGTAATTGGAGGAGTGATGGCTTATATAACAAATTCATTCGCTTTTTATGGAGGAATGATACTTTCTTTTATTGCACTTATGTCTAGTGGTTGGCATAATGTAAAGTATGGCAAAAAATTAGAAAGCATTCACAAAAATTTTAAAAATAATGTATTCTTTTTTTCTACAAAAGGAATTGGATTTAGTAGTAGTTATGGTATGAAAGAATCTACATTGAATGCTAATCATATTCAATCATTAGAATTTAATTTTGCTAAAACTATTTTTTCAGTAAGTCATTGTATAATACACGATATAGACGGAGCAAAAATAAAATTTCATATAAATGATTTTTTCAAGCAAGGAACAGATATAGAGTTTTTAAATGCTTTAGACAAGTTTAGTTCCCTGTTTTCTATTCCCATTCATTTAAAGATAAATAGTAATGAGCGTTATAAAAGTGCCATAGATTTTGTAAATTCAACAAAGAATAGAATAACTATTTCTATCAAGTAAAGATATTGTTCAAAAAATGCACATCCACAAAATAAGCTCAAATTTTAAAGAACACCAAAATTTCCTAGCTCAAAATAGAAAAGACCCCATTACAGGCGATTTTATTTTGGAGGGCGATGAGGTGGTTTTTTGTGCGAGTTGTAAATCTGTTTTTTTACGTGATACATGGGAGTATTTGAGAAAACAGCATTGTGAGCAGTCTGAAACATTGGTTGATTTTCCAATGTATAACACTTTACATTTGGAAGTAGAAAGTAAAATTTTATTCTATCATAAACCCACAACCACACAAGAAAACATAGGCATTCCTTCATTAGTCAAAGATAGTCCTTGGTTTACTAAATACACAACTATCTCTCCTTTTCAGAGCTATTTTAATAAGTTACCATTTATCTTGACCTTCTTTAGTGTCTTTGTTATAGGAGTGATTCTACAAATAGTAATGAGACCTCTTGATATAATGCCTTATGCTTTTGGTTTTATGATGTTTATGATGGCTTCTTATGCAGCTCATGAATTTTACTTTGGTTCAAGGCTTAAAACTACTCATAAAAAATTTACACGCAATGTGTTTTATATTACTAGAGATTCAATAGGATTTTCTCTCCCTTATGGTAGAAAAGAATATGTCCTACCCATACCTTATATAAAAGAGATGTATTTTTATGAGGAAAGAAAGATTTTAGACAAAAATTATTGTAAAATAACCTATAATGCGAATAAGGAGTTAAATTAAAGATAGATTTGTTTTTTTTAATTTCTTGATTTTCAATTAGTTATAAACTAAAAAAACAGACTAAGCAGTTTAGCCGTTTTAGATTTTATGCATGAACTAAAACTAATTTCGCTTTACTACAAAGTCTGTGAATTATACAACTCGACTTTGCAATATAATATTCAACGTTTCAGTAACAACGGTAATAAAGGAAATATTACTGATGAAGAACTGATTACAATGCATTTATTTGCTCAAATTTATGAACAGAAACACGAAAAAAAACAAGTCTATGACTACATCAAAAATCATTGGTTAGCTTGGTTTCCTACTTTGCCAAGCTACCCAACTTTTTGCAATCGTCTGAACAATTTAACGGGAGCTTATGAGCATTTTATTATTCATATTTTTGATAGTTTGCCTCCAAGCACACAGCAAGAATTGCGTATTATTTTAGGAGATTCAATGCCTATCATAACTTGTTCTGGTAAAAGAAAAAACAAGGTAGCTACTCATATATGCGATAAATCGTATTGTGCAAGTAAAAGTGTATGGTATCAAGGCGTTAAATTACATCTTTTAGCAGACCGTAGAAAAGGCACATTACCAATGACTGTCTATATCAAAATAACACCTGCATCTGTTCACGATTTGACAGCCGTTAGAGAAGCTATTAAAAAGGAAGAAAACACTATTTTTGTGCTAGATAAAGCCTATTGTGATGAAAAATTATCAAAAGAATTGCATAAGAAAAACTCTTGTTTATTTACACCAGAAAAAGGCAAGAAAAATACACCTAAAACACTCAAACAGATGGATTTTGCTTTCAAAAAACAACTTAACACAGCAGTCGCAAAGATTAGACAACCTATTGAATCAGCTTTTAATTGGATACATCAAAAAACAAATATTCAAAATGCTGCTAAAATTAGGTCAGAAAAAGGATTATGGTTACATATTTTTTCTAAATTAACGGCTGCATTCATCATTCTAACAGAATTTTAACCCCTTATTCGCATTAGAAGTATTCCAGTTGCCAATAGGCTGATTGAACGAAGCAGCTTTATAAAACATAGTACTCATACTAATTACATTTGAAGTATTCCAATTTCCGATAGGTTGATTGAATGAAGTTGCTGTATGAAACATTCCTCCCATACCAGTTACATTTTGTGTGTTCCAGTTGTTGATTGGTTGATTGAATGAATGAACTAGCTCTAAGAAATATAGAAGTCATATCTGTCACATTTTGTGTATTCCAGTTTCCAATGGGTTGATTAAATGAAGTTGCTTCATAAAACATAAAACTCATATTAGTTACATTTTGTGTATCCCAGTTTCCAATGGGTTGATTAAATGAAGTTGCAGCACTAAACATACTACTCATATTTGTTACTTTTTGTGTATTCCAGTTTTCAATGGGTTGATTGAATGAACTAGCTGTATCAAACATAATACCCATATTAGTTACATTCTGTGTATTCCATTTTCCAATGGGTTGATTGAATGAACTAGCTGTATGAAACACCCCAGACATATCAGTTACCTTTGAAGTATTCCAATTATTTATAGTGGTATTTCCATCAAATTTTTTACATAAAAAAAACATATAAGACATGTTTTTTACTTCTGTTAAGTTAGGAATATCAGTAGCATTATAAGTTAAATTTTTACATCCATCGAAAGCATTTTTCATAGATTTCCATTTTATTTCTCCCCATTCTTCAAGTGTTTGTAACTTAGAATTTTCTTTTGAATTATACTCAATCCAATCATGTAAAAACTCAAATTCATCTCTTTTTTTCTTATAGATACTATTCATATAAAAATGAGGAAAATTACCTGTTATGGCTATTTCATAAATACTATTATTCTCTAAATTTTCAATAGAATAATTTCCTTTTATATTTGTTTCAGAGCCATCTCCGACTCCTTTGTTAGTAAGATTTGTTCACTTAATATCATAATTATACTCCAAACTATCATTTGTGGGAATGGTAATTTTTGTATCTGTGGTTATCCACTTAGTACGGAAAGATTGAGCATTAATGCTATTTGTAATTAGACAAGCAAAGCAACAAACAATAAAAAAGATATTTTTCATAAGTGTAATATTTTTTTTTAAGCAATTAAAAATAATGTTGAATAGCAATCTTTCTTTTACTCTTCACAGTTAAGTTCATCGCCTTCTATTGTCCAGCCATATTCATCAATAAGTTTTTGGCGAGCTTCTTTTGATTTGCAGTATTTCAGACCATTTGAGTTTATATTAATATTTCTAGGTATAATTGTATTTTTAACCCAACTTATCAGAGTAGCATCATAATTTTCTAGACTTAAATTTGAATCACTAAACATATCTCTCATAGTAGTTATATTTTCTATATTCCATTTTCCAATAGGTTGATTAAATGCTTTAGCATGCCAAAACATTTTACTCATATTAGTTACGTTTTCTGTATTCCATTTGCTAATGGGTTGATTGAATAGAGTATTAGAATAAAACATGTTACTCATATTTGTTACATTTTGAGTATTCCAATTTTCAATTGGTTGGTTGAAAGAAGAATTATAAGCAAACATATAACTCATATTTGTTACATTTTGAGTATTCCAATTTTCAATTGGTTGATTAAAAGAAATAGTATTGAAAAACAGTTCGCTCATATCTGTTACGTTTGAAGTGTTCCACTTTTCAATAGGTTGATTAAATGAAGTAGTATTTTGAAACATTCCACTCATATTTGTTACATTTTCGGTATTCCACTTTTCAATGGGTTGATTGAACAAACTAGCATGCTTGAACATATCAGACATATCTGTTACATTTTGAGTATTCCATCTTTGAAGAGCTTGATTAAATACAGTAGAAGAAAACATTCCACACATAGTTTTTACGTTTGAAGTATTCCACTTTTCAATGGGTTGATTGAATGACAGAGTAGTGGAAAACATATAATTCATATTTTCTACTTTTTGAGTATTCCAATTTCCAATAGGTTGATTGAATGACAGAGAATACATAAACATTTTACTCATATCAGTTACATTTTGGGTATTCCAGTTTCCAATAGGTTGATTGAAAGAAGTACTACCCCAAAATACACTATTCATTAGTATTACATTTGAAGTATTCCACTTTTCAATAGACTGATTAAAAGAAGTAGATCCTTCAAACATATGACTTATATCAGTTACATTTGAAGTATTCCAATTTCCAATAGGCTGATTAAAATAAATAGCTTTATAAAACATATAACTCAAGTTTGTTATATTACTTATATTCCATTCATTCATAGTAGAGTTTCCATCAAATTTTTCGCAATCAGCGAACATAAAAGACATATCTGTTACTTCTTTTAAATTAGGAATATCAGTAGCTTTAGAAGTGATATTAGTACAACCACTAAAACTATTTTTCATAGATTGCCACTTTATAGCTCCCCATTCTTCAATCGTTCGAATTTTGAATTTTTCTGTATAATTACTATTCATATAAAAATGAGGAAACTGTCCATTGATAGCTACTTCATAAACGCTACTATCTTCTAAGTTTTGGATAGTGTACTTTCCTTTTACTTTTTTGGCAGAACCATCTCCTACTCCTTTATTTGTGAGGTTTTTCCAAGTAATAGAATAATTGTACTCCAAACTATCATTTGTAGGAATGATAATTTGTTGGTCTGTGGTTATCCACGTAGTACGGAAGGATTGAGCATAAATGCTATTTATTGCTAAAAAAATGCAGCAAAGAACAGTTGAAAAGATATTTTTCATAAGTGGAATTTAAAATTGAGAAGAATAATTAAGACCTATTAACAGTCTAAAATATAAAAATAATGGAATAAATATCGTTGCGTTCTAATCAAAATATCGAAAACTGACTTTATAAAACAAAAAAAGGCAACCACATTTGTAGTTGTCTTTTCTTATTTTATGGGGTTTTGTGTTTTAGTCTTCTTCACAAGAAAGTTCATCGCCTTTTATTTGCCAATTATATTTAGAAATAAGTTTTTTTCGTGCTTTTTTAGATTTGCAATATTTCAATCCTTCTGCATCTATCCTAACTGTCTTTGGTATTTTTTCTCCTTTCTTAATAGTAGCCCAACCTAAAAGAGTTGCATCATAGTTTTTTTGACTCATACCACAACTGTCTAGCATATCCATCATACTATCCCCTTGACCAACTATTCTAAAGCCTATTTCATTTCTTTCTTCATAAGGCACTATATTACTAATATTCCAGGCTCCAAGAGATTGATCAAATGAAATAGCACTTTTAAACATTTCATGCGTATCTCTTACATTCTTTGTATTCCACTTTCCAATAGGTTGATTGAATGATAAAGCATTAGAAAACATACCATGCATATTTGTTACATTTTCTGTATTCCAATTTTCTATGGGTTGATTAAATGATATAGCATCAGAAAACATAAGAGCCATGTCTTTTACATTCTTTGTATTCCACTTTCCAATATACTGATTAAATGAAGTGGCATGACTAAACATAAAACTCATATCAGTTACACTTTGAGTATCCCACTGATCAAGAGGCTGGTTAAATGAACTAGCACCAGAAAACATCAAGTTCATATCTTTTACATTTTTTGTGTTCCACTTTCCGATAGGCTGATTAAACAAAACTGCTTCATAAAACATTCCCCACATGTTAGTTACATTTTCTATATTCCAATCATTCAAAGTAGCATTACCCTTAAAATTCTTGCACTCAGAAAACATAGCAGACATATCAGTTACATTTTCTAAATTGGGAATATCAGTAGCGTTATAAACTAAATTTTCGCAGCCTCTAAAAGTATTTGCCATAGATTGCCATTCAATTTCTCCCCATTCTTCTAGTGTTTGAAGTTTAAAGTTAGGTTTAAAACTGTCCATGTAGAAACGAGGAAAAATTCGTGTAATAGCTATTTCATAAATACTACCATTTTCCAAGTTTGTAATTATACAATTATCTTTTTGGTTTTGAGCAGAACCATCCCCTACTCCTTTATTAGTGAGGTTTTTCCAAGTGATGTCATAATCATAATCCAATTTGTCATTTGTACGAATCGTAATTGTTGAGTCAGTAGTTTTCCAAGTAGTACGGAAGGCTTGAGAATAAGTAGTATTTGTAGTGAGAAAAAAGAGAATCAAAATTGATAAATAGAATAAAAACACATTTTTCATAAACAGCAAAAGTAAATTTGGTATTAGGAACTAAGATTATTTAAAAATCAAAAATATACAAAATTAATGTAATCAGAATGATTGTGTTAGAAACTGACTTTTTAAATTTGAAATTCTTAAATCATTTTTTCGTAATTTCGCATTCTCAAATTTTACTACAAAAATATTTTGCTAAATAATTTAGCATTTATCAAAAAAAATAGCTATTTTTGTATTCTCAAATCAACTCAAAACAAATAAGATATTTTTTGACTAATATTTTTAGCAAAAAGTATTTTGTTTCTAGTTCAAACTAGAAATAAGCAGACTTAACATTCTACTAAAACAAAACTTGCCGTTGTTGGTGTCCCCACCAACAACATCAAATATAAAATATATGAGCGCAGATAATACAAACGGACACGCAGACGACGAATCATTACAAGAACACGCAGAAGATTTTAATGCCCTCAATGGAGGTGGTGTTTCTGATGTTTTACCTGTTTCGGGGCTGTATCAAAACTGGTTTTTAGATTATGCTTCGTATGTAATTTTGGAACGTGCTGTTCCTCGCATAGAAGATGGTTTGAAGCCTGTGCAGCGACGACTTATGCACGCCATGAACGAAATGCATGACGGTCGTTATCACAAAGTGGCAAATATTATTGGTCAGACGATGCAGTACCACCCACATGGCGATACATCTATCGGAGATGCACTTGTGAATATGGGACAAAAAGATTTGCTCGTTGATGCTCAAGGAAACTGGGGAGATGTGCGTACTGGCGACGGTGCAGCAGCTTCTCGTTATATTGAAGCACGACTTTCTAAGTTTGCAACTGATGTTTTATTCAATCCTCAAACTACCGATTGGCAGCTTACGTATGATGGAAGAAAGCGTGAACCGATGGCTTTGCCTGTAAAATTTCCGTTGCTCTTGGCGCAAGGTGTTGAGGGTATTGCAGTTGGTCTTTCTACCAAAATTCTTCCTCATAATTTCAATGAACTTATAGATGCTTCGATTGATGCGTTGAGAGATAAAAAAATAAATCTTTATCCCGATTTTCCAACAGGAGGATATATCGATATAGAAAACTATAACGGAGGAAAGCGTGGTGGAAAAGTCCGTGTACGTGCTAGAATGGAACAATTTGATAAAACGACTTTAGTTATTCGTGATATTCCTTTTGGTACGACAACGACAAGTTTGATTGATTCTATCTTAAAAGCAAATAACAAAGGAAAGGTCAAAATAAAGCAAGTAATCGATAATACGGCTGCTGAAATAGAGATTTTGGTAAAACTTGCCCCTGGAATTTCGCCTGATGTTACGATGAGTGCTTTGTATGCTTTTACGGATTGTGAAGTTTCTATTTCGCCAAATGCGTGTGTAATTATTGCAGACAAACCTCATTTTATTGATGTCAATGAAATGCTCAAAACATGTGCAGATTTTACAAGAGAATTATTAAAAAGAGAGTTAGAAATTAGAGAAGGAGAGCTATTAGAAAAAATATTTTTCTCGTCTTTAGAACGTCTTTTTATTGATGAGAAAATTTATAATCGAATAGAAGATGCTGAAACATGGGAAATGGTTATCCAAACAATTCATGAAGGATTAGCACCGTTCAAAGACCAATTATACAGAGAAATTACAGATGATGATGTCATAAAATTGACAGAAATTAAAATCAAAAGAATTTCGAAATACGATACTTCAAAGGCAGACGATTTGCGTTTAAAAATGGAAACAGAGCTAAAAGAAGTTCGTTACAATCTTGAAAATATTACGCCTTATTCGATTGATTATTATAAAGAATTAAAGAAAAAATACGGAAAAGGAAGAGAACGTAAAACTCAAGTTTCTTCATTTGATAACATTGAAGCAAGTGTAGTAGCTGCCAATAATGCGAAATTATACGTAAATCGTAAAGAAGGTTTTATTGGAATCGGACTCAAAAAAGATGAATTTGTTGAGGAATGTTCTGATTTGGATGATATTATCATTTTTAGAGAAGATGGTGTTATGCAAGTGGTAAAAGTGGCTGATAAGGTTTTTGTAGGAAAAAACATCATTCACGTTGATGTGTATAGAAAAGGCGATGAGAGAATGGTTTACAACATGTCATATTTAGATGGAAAAACAGGAACAAGTTATGTAAAACGTTTTCAAGTTTTGGGAGTAACTCGTGAGAGAGAATACAACCTTGCCAGCGACCACAAATTATCTAAAGTTCATTATTTTTCTGCTAACCCAAATGGAGAAGCTGAAGTAGTAAATATTCTTTTGTCAAATGCCTGTAAAGCCAAAAACAAGAGTTTTGATTTTGATTTTGCCGAATTAGACATCAAAGGGCGTGGTGTAAAAGGAAATCAACTTACAAAATATCCTGTTCGTAGAATTAAACTTGCCAAAGAAGGAGAATCTACACTTGGGGCATTAGAAATTTATTATGATGCAGTAACAGGAACACTCAATAAAGACGAAATAGGCGAAAAGCTAGGCGAGTTTGATAATGAAGATACTATTTTAGTGATTTATAAAGATGGAAGCTACGAACAAACAAACTTTGAACTTACCAATCGTTATGATGTAAAACGAGTGTTAGCTATTAAAAAATTCAATCCAAAAGCTGTTATTTCGGCTGTTTATTACGATGGAAAATCTAAAACACATTTTATAAAGCGTTTTAGAATAGAAACGACAACAGTTTCAAAAGAATTTGACTTTATCCCAGAGCATCAGAAATCAGAAGTTTTGGCTGTTCATTTTGAAAATGAAGAAAGTAAAAACTCTCAGAGTAATCTAAAGGTTGAAATTTTCTACCAACAAAATCGTAAGAAGTTCAAAATCTCTTATCTACTTCATACCTTAGAAGACATAAAAGGTTGGAGAGCATTAGGACGAAAATTAGAAGAACCAGCTATTTATAAAGCTAACTTTGTAGTTCCAAAACCTTCAGCAGCAGAATCTTTATTTGACCCAACTGTAAAAGGAGATGTAAAAAAGGGTGATTCTGAAAGTGAAAAAGGAAAAGATGATTCGCTTTTTGGATAGTTTTTTCTGTATCTTGGTGTAAGAATAAAAAAAATGGTGGTGTTGTAAAAAGTATGATACGTATTTGTATTTTTGTCGTTGGTGGACTTAGAAAGAACAGAAGAAATATCATACTTTGTGTAGCACCTCCAAAAAAATAACAAAGAACACTACTGGAAATTTTTCTATTGTTTCCGTTTGCTCACAATGCAGTTTACCCAAATATTCCCAACAATTCCCAACAATTCCCAACAATTCCCAACAATTCCCAACAATTCCCAACAATTCCCAACAATTCCCAATGTAACACGAATTCAATCTCAAAGCTATGATTTAGTCATTTTTTTGCTAAAAAAATCAACATTTAAGAGAGTTTAAAGCTACTTTTTCAAATTTTTGAATCCTAGAAAGGCGTTTTATTGCTAATTTAATTTACATTGGGAACTGCTGGGCGAACATAAGTCTGATAAAGACTATCAAAAGTGGAATCGTTCATGAAAAAAGAAGAGAAAGAAAGCTCAAAAATAAATAATATGTTTTACATTGGGAATTACTGGATATAGACAGTCATTGGTAATGTGCCTTTTCTACGGTCTGCTAAAAGATGTAATTTAACGCCTTGATACCATACACTTTTACTTGCACAATACGATTTATCGCATATATGAGTAGCTACCTTGTTTTTTCTTTTACCAGAACAAGTTATGATAGGCATTGAATCTCCTAAAATAATACGCAATTCTTGCTGTGTGCTTGGAGACAAACTATCAAAAATATGAATAATAAAATGCTCATAAGCTCCCGTTAAATTGTTCAGACGATTGCAAAAAGTTGGGTAGCTTGGCAAAGTAGGAAACCAAGCTAACCAGTGATTTTTGATGTAGTCATAGACTTGTTTTTTTTCGTGTTTCTGTTCATAAATTTGAGCAAATAAATGCATTGTAATCAGTTCTTCATCGGTAATATTTCCTTTATTACCGTTGTTACTGAAACGTTGAACATTATATTGCAAAGTCGAGTTGTATAACTCACAGACTTTGTAGTAAAGCAAAATTAGTTTTAGGTCATGCATAAAATCTAAAACGGCTAAACTGCTTAGTCTGTTTTTTTTAGTTTATAACTAATTGAAAATCAAGAAATTAAAAAACAAATCTATCTTTAATTTAACTCCTTATTCACATAAATAATATGTCCATAAATTCTTCCAACTTTCCAATTTTGACCATTTGTTATAGTAATAATAGACTGTATTCCAGCTAATTGAGATTCTACCAAAAAATTGTTTGATAGGTAATTCTCTCCATTGAGTGCCTGTTTTAAGACGATAAATGATAGTTTTAACAATACGCCAAAGAGCAATTTTAGGTTTATGTCCTTTTTTAAATTGAGTTAAATAGGGTAAAATATTTTCTGTTATTTTTTTTTTGATAAGTTTACGTACATAGGGGTAAAGTGTTAGAAATTGCAAATGTAAAGATTTACAAGGATAACTATTTTATCTCTTTTTTGAAAAAAAAGAGCCTATTCTTAAACAGCTTCTATTTACCCTTTGACATGCTTTATCAAAATACTCTGGTAGTACACGTTCTCCTGTATCTAATCGAAGTCTATTCCCTTTAAAAAAAGACATGACAAGTTTGCACCTTCCGTCTTTCAGTGGGTGTCTCTCAAGAATATTGATTTTAGCCTCGTTAATTTGAACTTTTGCCATAGGTGTCGGTGGAGTATAATGAATGTCGGAATCTAAGGTTTTATACCTTTTTTTAGACCTTTAGATTCTATACAAATATACTAAAAACACGCTTTAAAGCAAAATAAAAGGCATATCAGTTAAGATATGCCTTTAGTTTTGTGGAGCTGGTGGGAGTCGAACCTATTACTTTTTTCGTCTTTAACACACTTTTTTTTATGTGTGTTACCCAGCGTGTTATCAAAATATGGTAGTTGTTTTGGTTTTGCCAAAACAGGCGTATCTAATTTTGTATTTAATCTATAAAAGTCTTTCTCAGTTCATTTTTAGAAGTAAATACAAAACTACCTACTAGATACGCCTTACGCTTTCCCAAATCTAGTTTCGATAAATCTAGTTTATCAGAGTTTTGCAGTAAGAAGCCATACATTAGATTCATTTTACTTTGAATATCTATTATGGTTCTTTCTAGTTTGCTTACTTTCTCTTTATAGTATTCTTTTTCTTTTTCAGCTTCTTTGAACTTTTCCTTCCATTCTAAATTGCTATCTGATTCAGATTTCAACATTTCTCCTTCTCCAAAGAGTAGCCACTCGCTACTAATTTGTTTCTGACGGACATAATTAATTATGCCTTCATTAATAGTTTTTACCTTACCTCTTTCAATTAAGCTAATTGTACCCACAGAATTTTGTGTGTTTGTAGCAAACTCTTCTTGGCTTTCACGTAAAAACTTTCTAGTTTCTTTTAGTCTAATCGATTGATTCATAATAATTTATTATTTATGTATGAAAAATAGGTCATTTTTTTTAAAAAATTGTTTGATAACTAATAACTTTTTATTAGTTTTGTCGTATAGATACTAACAATATACACAAAAATACGAAATTATCTGTAAAAAGTTTTGAATCATATGAAAAAGACAGCATCAGACTTAACTAGCATAGGAGCGAGAAATATCAATCGTAAACTCAAAATAGACTTTTTGAGGGTATTAGAAGAGGAAAAAATAGGGCATCAATCCGATTTTTTTGTATGGACAATGCAAGTAGCTATTGAGCATCAAAATGAATTCTTCAACTTCCTAAGAGGAAAAAAAATAATAGGAAATTATGAATAACCCACAATATACCGAAGCTCAAAAAGCAAAGTTGTACGAACTAAACTGCGAGTATGACAGATATTCGCAACAAATGAAGGCAGCAAAATATGAAAAGGACACACAACTGTATAAAATTTTAAAACAACTACGAGACGAAGTGCTACGACAGAAAAAAGCAATCAGAGAATCCAAACAATAACTACAATGAAAACAGCTTATCAAACCTTTTTAGAAAATCAAAAACCAAGTAGCAAAGTAAAATTTGCAGAAAGAGAAAAACAGAACTTTCATAAACATAGCCTTGCTTATAAAATCCATTCAGACACACTAAAAAAGCTGCAAGATGAAAGCAAATAAAAACCCTCATTATTATCAGAGTAAAAATTTACGACAACGAATAATTAGTTTGTACGAACAAGCCATACAAGAATCTACTAACCCACGACAACAAGAAATTTATCAGCGTTGGATAAGTTGGTTGAAGGAAAAAGAAATTTTAAGTCAAGCACAACACTATAATAACTCCTATGAAAACTAACCCTACTAAGTCTTTATCTGAAATGAAAACCTATCAGAAAAAAGAGTGCGCCAAAAAGATAGAAGATGCAAGAAAGAAAATAACAGAGCATTTACAGCTTATACAAATGTGTAAAAAACAAGCTAAACCGATGCCTTCCTTTTTGGCTACAAGTAGCTTTTTCGAAACATTGTTTGAAGCCTGTGAAATTTCGCTTGATGCCTTGCACGGTACACAAATTGAATTATTTACACGACTTAATCCGAATCAAAATGCACACTAGAGAAGAACGTATCGATTACCAATACCAAAAACTAGCTTATCATTTCAAAAGGCTATTAGGATATGGAGAGACGAATGAAACAATACTACAAAAGATGCTTATGAGCCAAACGAGTATTGTACCAATAGAAAAAAGCGAGAAGGAAGAAGAAAAGCCAATTATTGAATTAAAAGGCTACTTGAAATATGTAAAAGAATGGAACAAGCTAGAGCATCAATCTATGTTTGTTAAGAACGGAGAAGAGCAATCTTCTATTCAACTTTTCTTCCCTTTGGGCGATGATGAATTAGACAACCAAAATTATTTAATTCGTCTGCAAAATATGGAAGTACAAAAGATAAAAGTAGATATTAAAGCCTTTCAGACTGGTTTTACAAAAACAGATAAACCAAAAATGGAAGTCCTCTCAATTAGTAGTTGTGCAATGAACTCTTTAAAGATATGATTTACCTCGTTAGCTTTTTACTCTTTATTTGTCTCTTTTTCTTAATCAAAAAGCAGTTACAAATACGAGCCTTGAACCGAAAACTTTTGAGCTACGAACTCAAAAGGGAAAAGATGAGAACAGCCATTTCACAGAAAATAACTGAAAAAGGACTGGATATAGATTTAGGAGAATTAGACTTTTTACTCAAACACCTATGAAACCACACGAAATATTTGAGAACCATCAAGGAAAGCTATTTAATGAATACAACGATAATTCATTAGTAGAAAAAGCCTATGAAACCTACCGAGACAAAACGTTTTTAGAAGCGAATAAAGGTAGATATTCAGTATTCAATATCACAAGCTATATTTTTCAGATGCTTTCTTGTTTGTTTGCAGCAACATTTATGTACTTGAAAGTGTGTAGTCCGTTAGTGCCTTCATTTTTAGGAGAAGATATAAAAATGATTGCAGCAGGAATATTGACAGCTTTTTTCCTTATGGTCATTGAATATACCAAGCGCATTTTTATAATGCCTTTTGTGGAGAGTATCATAAAATCAAAGTCTATCAAAAATGGTCATCGTATCAAATTTGAGTATCTACTTATCAATATTCCTTTACTTGCCTTATCTGTTTACACCAGCGCAGCAGGAGCAGAATTATTCGTAAAGGAGCAGACCGACAATACCCAAGAAATTAAGAGTGTTTTTGTGAGCCAAAAGGATAGTATTAACAATCTCTATACGCCACAAATCACACAAACTCAAAAGTCTATTCAAGACCTTACGGATAGATTGAGTAAAAGAAAGTGGGGATTTACAAAAGAAGAGAGCCAAATTTTACAGACTACACAGGAGCAGCTCAAAACTCTACAAGCTCAAAGAGATAAAGCAGTATCAGAACTCAAAGAAACAGAATTTCAAACCCTCACAAAAAACGATACAGATACAGGACAAACAGCAAAGTTTGTATTAATAGGTTCTTTGGTTTGTGAGTTAGCAGGTATTTTTTGTATTGCGTGGTGTGCCTTTTTCTTTGGGAAAGTCTTTGTAGAAGCCTATCATATTGCCCAATTTCAAAAGACTACTTCTCAATATATAGACAGCAAGGAAGGAGCAGTAAAAGATGAGCCACAAGAACCACAAAAAAAAAGCCGTTCAAGCCTTGTAAACGATGCAAAAAAGACATCAGTGAGCGACGAGAAAACGCCAAGTTTTGCAGCCCAAAATGTAGGCACAAGTGGCATAACAGAAAAAGAAACAGCGTTTCAAACACAAAGTCCAACAGACTTTCCAACAGTATTCCGAAGGCTGAACGGAACAAAAAAATCAGCACCGAGCTAAGCGTGTTTTCTGACACGCAAAGTACACGTTTTGACACGGATAAACACGCAATACACGGTTAGAAAGGCTATTTTTTAGCCTAAACGTTTAAAGCGTATCAAGTCAAAACAACGTTTCAAACCGTGTTTCCAACAGACTTTTCAACAGTATTTCAAACACGTTTTCAAACATTAATTTTCAATTCATCAATCAATTTTTTCAAACATTATGGAAACGACAAAAGCAACCGACAACTTTGTAAACGCACAGCAGATAAATGTATCTGTACGTATCAAAACGCCAAAAGTGAGCCGTCAGAAATCGTATCAAGTAGTCTCTTTTTTAAATGAAGAGGGAGAGATTATCCAACAACTCAAAACGGCTTTGTCAATGACGGCACTTAATAGCCTTATTCGTACCGATGCAGGACAGGAAATTGAGCCAAAAAGCAAGGGTAAATACTTTTTGTATGACTTGACCCGAAGCGTCGAAGTATCTAACGAGAGAGAAAAGGAGTACATCAATAAGAACAAGAAAGTTAATTAATGAAGGGAAGAGAAAACCCTACTTTTTGGGTAGGGTATTTTTCCTCATAGAAAGCAAAAAAAAGTCTCAAAAACACCCAATAGAGTTGTAAAAATATGAAACTAAATATCTATGTTTACAGACCCTATTGCACAAATAAATTCTACTATTTATGGAAGCAATACAATCCCTTCAACGCTTTGATTTAGAGAAAATTAAAGCAAAACAAGCAAACTGGATAGTCCACGAAAAAACGCTATCGAATGTCCGAACCCTTATCAATGAATACAACATCGGTAAAGCTGACAAAGACCAAATACGTTTGAATGCGTACAATACAGTAATTTCAATTTATAACTCTTTTATCAATGCCTATAATGCAGGAAACTGTGATTTTATCGTCCTAGAGGACGGAGAACTCTATATTGAGACTTCAAAGTGGCTTTTAAATCATTTGGATATTGCGACGTGTAGAAGTGAACGCACAGCAGCCAACCACCTCAAAAAGATTCATAAAGCTACCCAAAACGGTTTTACAGCATTCTTACCCAACTGGATAAAACCTACTTCCAATCATCGCTTTGATAGCAACATTCGCATCAAAATCAACCCTCAACTACTGGTATTTACCACAAGAAGAAAGCGTTTTGAGCCTTTCAAAGTAAGCTAATTCATTTTTATCATTCAGACATAATAACTTTCATTTTTGCCCTTTTTGGACGCATTAAGTAAGAATTTGAAAGTGTGAGAAACTCACATATTTTTTTGTTGCCTATTTTTTAAGGTCGCAAAAATGAAGGTTGTTAAGAACTGCCTTTTATAAAGAACATAATTACACTTTTTGCAGGTAATTATAGTGTTCCTTATATAATGGATTTGAGTGTCGAGCCTTTAGGCTGATTATACTGTTTAAAAATACTATGATGTTTCTACTACTATATATTACTGTATATATGGTGTACTACAATGTACTCTATTATAGTATATTATAATAAAAAAAAGATTCAAAAATTTTCAAAAAAACCGTTATGTTCGTAAAAAACCATCCCTATCAGTTCGTTTTTTATTTTTTTGGCGACCACGAATATCTTGATGAAGATACAGGAGAAGTAATCAGAAAAGGAAACTGTTACAGAGGAACGCCTTATGAAAACAGAGGACTAAATACCGTTTTTAAATTCATTACTCAAATAATGAAATCAGAAAGAAAGGTGGCTCTTCCGACAATTTAGCGATAATTTTGTAATTTAGCTTTCCTATGGATACTACTACAATAGAACTATTATTAGGATTTTCAGATTTTTCAGTAACAGAAATAGAGTCTTCTAAAGAGCGTTTGACTATTTATGGAGAAAGTAATTTGGAAGAATCTATGTGTCCGCACTGCTTAAAAAAGTGCAAAAAAGTAACTTCTACTTCGGAACGTATTATTCGTGACCGAAATATTTTAGATAAAGAAGTTTTTTTACACTTAACTTCTCGTCAATTTCATTGTGAAGATTGTGGTCGTTATTTTCAAGAAGTCTTTAGTTTTGTATCTAAGCATAAAAACCAAACGCATCGTTTGGAAAAATATCTTTATTTATGTTTGAAAGACAGTAGTTTCAAGGAGGTTGCTATCCGAGAAAACATACTTTGGGATGTTTTAAACGGTATTTTTAAACGATACAGTCAACGTGAAATAGACGAACACTTAGATTACTTCCCCAAACGTTTAGGTATTGATGAATTTGCCTATAAAAAAGGAAAAAAAGAGTATGCTGTAGTTTTGGTAGATTTAGACACAGGTTTGGTTTGGGATATTTTAGAATATCGCAATAAAGAGTATTTAAAGAGTTATTTTTTAGCTAAAGGAGAGGCTTTTTGTAATGGTATTGAAGTATTTTCTTGTGATATGTGGGAGGGATTTTCCACTACAGCAAAAGAAGTATTTCCTCATGCTGATGTAGTAATAGATCGCTTTCATTTTTTTCAACACTGTAACAAAGTACTAGATAAAATTCGTAAAGAATTGCGACGAAAAGATGCTAAAAATGTGCATTTCAAGCAAATTAAATGGCTTTTATACAAGGCTTGGAAAGACCTTACTGCTAAAGAAAAACGAATTTTACTGAAAGCATTTAGGTTTAGTTCTGTGCTTAGAGAAGTTTATTTTATAAAAGTAGAATTACAAAATATATTTAATACTGATTTAAGTAGACAAGAAGCTCAGAAATTACTAGATCAATGGATAGAAGCAGCTCAAAAAATAAATCATACAGCTTTGAATAGATTTATAGGTACATTTAATTCTTGGAAAAATTATATTATTAATTACTTTGAAACTAGGTGTTCTAACGGAATTGTAGAGGGAGTTAATAATAAAATTAAGACCATCAAAAGGAATGTATATGGCTTTAGAAACTTTCAAAATTTGAGAGCCAGAATGATAGTCAAATTTATATAATCGCTAAATTGTCGGAAGAGCCAGAAAGGTTTTAGGTTCTCACTATCGTTTGGAAGACCAAATACCTCAAAAGCTAAAGATTTTTCATCATAATAAGTGTATTGCCACTATTCCATCAGCAGAAGGCGAAACCATTACAAATATAAAAAGAGACCCTCAAATGCTAGTCAATGCGCTGAATGAGTGGGAACGTTTTAAGATGCGTTTTATGTCTTCAAAAGGAAATGTACAAGCTCTTGCAGAACCACAAATACAGGTACAAAACAAAGAAAAGCAATTAAATGAAGAGAGAAACAGCGTTTTTAGACAGCTCAATGAATATTGCTATTATACATTAGGCTACAAGCTCAACAAAGAAAATAATTACTATCTGTATGAGAAAATTGTAGCACGTTTGAAAATACGTATCAAAGATATTCCAAACTCTTATACCGAACTCAAAGAGCTGATTGATAAAGAAGCTAATGAAAATCAGGTAACAGCTCCTACTGATTTAGACGTAGCGTATGAGCCTATACTGGTAGCCAAAACCTTCAAGAGAACACCAAAAACAATCACAAAGACACAAACCGATTTATCTGTTTTCATTGAAGCTGCCATAGATACACTTTCTAAGACCTATGAAAAAACAAACCGTAAAGCTACCTACGAGGTAAGAGCCGTTTTTGAAAATGCACTATCACGCTGCAAAGAAGTCTCAAAGATAGATGCCGTATTTACAAACTTTATTACTCAAATAGAACAAGGTCAGTTTTGAAAAAGTCTAATGCTCTTACTCTAAACAGTCCATCAAAATACAATCCTAATACTGGACGGTGGACTGTTTTTGTACCCAATGAGAATATTTGGTATATGTACAACCTACTGGAAGAAAAGATTTTTGAGTTTTATCAGACCTTTGACCCTAACCACGTAACAAGAAATAATTATTTTCAATACGTTGAAGTGTATATGTACGAGCAAGTTATCAAAAGACTGCAAAGCGCAGCAAGAGGGAACAAAAACGAGTTGAAGCTCACACAGACCGAAGCTCTAGGACTTATAAAATTAGACAGAAATTGCATCGCTTACTTATCTAAAATTGTAAATCTATAAGAACATCCTTTCCAATCCGTTTGGAAAGGATGTTTTGTTTGTACTTTATCCGTACTCTGTCTATTTTGGTCTGTACTCTGTCCGTACTTTATCTGTTTTTATTTGTATCTTATCTGTAATTTAAAGTAAATCAGAGTGCTTTTTTTTAAAAAATTAAGAAATAGCTTCAAAATTACCATTTGTAAGTGTTTGATAATCATACAGTTAAAAATCAGTTGTTTTTTTTTATGTAAATTTTGTAATATCTTTTTATTTTTTGGTATTAAGTAGTGAATAAAAGTGTATAACAATATCTGTTCGCTATGTTCGAGAAATAGGCATTTTTTAAATAATTAATGCAGTTGCATTTATATAAGTTACAGGTAATCATAAGGGAGTTTGTTCACAACATTATGTTTACGAAAAGACTTGCTGACGTGTATAGTTTAAACTTTTATATTTTCTATAAACTTTGTATCTAGGACAGGGGAAGTGTTACTAAACCCATAGTTCACAAACATTTTTCCGTTGTTCGTAATTATTATAAAGTAATAACAAAAAACACTCAAATATGGAATCAATCAATATTACATTTCAACACGGACATATTTACAACTCAAAAACAAAAGAAAGAATAGTTTTAGAAGAAAATGTAAATTATGTTCTCTTTTTTGAAAAAGAGAGTGATATGAAGATTGGAAGTTTTGATAAACCTACAAAGATTCGTTCTGCTGCTGAAATTTGTGATGAACTAAAATTAGATGCGAACGTAACACACATAAAAAAATTGAAATCTGCTGGTTCATATCTTTACTTTTTTATCAAAGAAAAAAATGAAAATAAAGAAGAAGGTGTCAGAAAACAATCTTGTTTTAGAATAACGTTACTTGAAGATTTATTTCTCTATACCAGTAGTAAATGGAAAAATAAAGATTCAAGAGAAGGAGGAATGTTAGCTGATTGTGCTTGTGTGGTGGATGAGAGTAAAGATGACGAACTTCCATTTTTTGAAAGAATATATGCTAAATCAGTAACGTCTGTATGTAAGATGACACACATTCACTATTTTGGTAATGCAGGAAGCCCTAGCAAAAACTCTTTTGATTCTGTGTATTTATTTGATATGAAGAGTAAAAGTTATCTATTAAAAACATTGAGAGGGTTTACAGATGAAGACAGGGTATAGTGAAAAAACATACTTGAAGCTGATGAAAGAATACTTTATTGAGTAAGTTTAAGGCAAGCAGTTTGCACAAGGCAAACAGTTTGTCTTATTTTTTTAATAATAAAAAAAACTTATCTTTATGATTTAAAAAGTAAAAGATAGTAATAACACTTTTTTATCTATAAATATGACTTCTGAAAGCCTCACAAAAAATTTAATAGACAATTTTTCGATAGAAAATTTACAATCTTTTTTTAGACAAAAGCTGCGTTCTTTTCGTAAAGAAAATGACGACATGAGTCATTTGTTTGACGGAAATACAGAAGAAAAATATACCAATATTTATAAAATTGGAGAAGCAAATCTAAAAGGTAATGATGAGTTATTAGTTTTTTCAGCACAAACACAGAGTTCACTTACCTACAAAACAGGAAAAAGACAGCAGTTTGAAATGGCTAAAAAAGTCTTGCAAAATGAAGAAAAAGATGCTGCTTTTTTTATCTTTTATGATGAGGACAAGAACTTTCGTTTTTCATTTGTGAAAGCAAATTTTGAAGGAAAAACAAAAAAATATACAGATTTCAAACGTTATACTTATTTTGTATCTAAAGAACAAACTAACCGAACATTTATTGAGCAAACTGAAAAAGCAGAGTTTTCAGATATAGATAGCATTATTGAAGCCTTTAGTATTGAACCACTCAATAAGCAGTTTTACAAAGATATTTCAGATGCTTTTAATCGTCTTACAGGAGTAACAGAGCATAAAAAATCAGTTAATCAAGAAATTAACTTATTTACTCCTCTTAAACTTCCTTCTCTCACTCAAAAAGAAGCTACCAAAACTTCAAAAGAATTTGCTGTTCGTTTGATAGGTAGAATTATTTTTGTGTGGTTTTTGAAAAATAAAGTTTCCAAAAATGGAACACCACTTGTCCCAACAGACTGGTTACATTCTAAAAAAGTAGAAAATACAGATTCGTATTATCATTTCTTTTTAGAAAAACTATTTTTTCAAGTTCTCAACAAGCCTTTAGACGAGCGTATAGATAATATTTTAGAAAATCATGAAAAAATTCCTTTTCTAAATGGTGGACTTTTCGAAGCACAAGAAGAAGATTATTACAATGCTGATAAAAACGGTCTTTCTACTAATCTCAACACGTTAGTTATTCCAAATTATTGGATAACAGATTTTTTCCAAACTTTAGAAAGGTATAATTTTACCATAGATGAAAATAGCCTAAGCGACCAAGAAGTAAGCATTGACCCAGAAATGTTAGGGACAATTTTTGAGAATCTTTTGGGGGAAATTGAAGCAGAAGAAGGCTCAACTACAAAATCAAAACGAAAATCAACAGGTAGTTTTTATACACCACGTCCGATTGTGGATTATATGGTAGAAGAATCTTTAATTACTTACCTCAAACAAAATACAAATCAAGACGAAGAAAAGCTAAGAGAATTATTTAAAGAAGATGACAAACAATCAACTGATTTTGAAGATAGAGAGCAAATAATCGATGCTTTTTTGAATGTAAAAGTCCTTGATCCTGCCTGTGGTTCGGGTGCTTTTCCTATTAGTGTACTGCAAAGAATTAATTTTGCTTTACAGAAAATTGACCCAAATGCTGAAATTTTTAAGGAACGATTAGTAAAAAGTATAACTAATTCGTGGTTAAGAAAGAAAATCAAAGATGATTTAGACACTTCTACAACAGATTACGCTAGAAAATTTCATATTATTCAAAACTCAATTTTTGGTGTTGATATTCAACCTATTGCTACTGAAATATCAAGACTACGTTGTTTTCTGACTCTTATTGTAGAAGAAAAAGTAGATGATAATGCAGAAAATAGAGGAATTCGTCCTTTACCAAACCTTGAATTTAAGTTCGTAACTGCGAATACATTAAAAGGAATTGAAGACAATGTAAAAGGAATGACACTTACTTCTAAAGATGTATATAAAGAAGTGGAACTGTTAGAGGACAAAAGAGAAAATTATCTAACCAGTAATGGCAAGGATAAAGAAAATATAAAACAAGATTTTATCATTTTACAGAATAAAATTAAAGCGATTGAAAATGAGAAAGCTATAAAAGGTGTAGAAGGAAAAGGACTAAAATTAGCATCTTGGAAACCTTTTAAAAATGAACCTTGTGAGTGGTTTGATGCAAATTTTATGTTTGGCGTGCAGGATAACTTTGATATTATTATTGGAAATCCTCCTTATGGTTTTCGAAATGTATTGACCAAAGAAGACAAAGTATATTTTAGAAAGACCAAAAATATAGAATTTAAAAGTGGAGATAGTGCAGAGCTTTTTATTAAAATTTGTTTTGATAATTATCTAAAACAAAACGGTATTCTATCATTCATCATTCCTAAAAAATCTCTTTATGGCGATAAATGGGAAGGTGTTCGTATGAATTATTGGAAAAAACATGATTTAGTTTTTATTGCAGATACAGGAAAATCGTTTCAAAATGTCCTTTTAGAAGCGACTGTTTTTGGTGTAAAAAAATCAAAAACAAATTCATTAGTTCAATTATCATTTCTAAAAAAAGATGGTTCTTTTGAAAGAATAAATCAATTAGACAAAGAGCTTATTTTTACAAAATTCAATACTTGCCAAATCTACAAAGGAGTTTATCCAAAAGATATTTTACATAAAATTGAAGCAAAATCAAGTAAGAAAAAATTAGTCAAAGGAAAATTAGGGTTAGCAATAGGCACAAACTTTTTTTCTGATGAAGAGCAAGAATACAAACTCTTGAAAGGAATTGATATTGAAGCCTATAAAGTCAGAAACAACAGATACCTAAAAAATAAAGACCAACTAAAATGGGAAAATGCAAAAGAGTTTTTGCAACCTAAAGTAATTGCTCAAAGAATTGTATCTCACATTGATAATCCAACTCCACACCTCAAAATTACAGCATGTTATGATGAAGAAGGAATTATAATTACAAATACCTTAATTTCTTTTGATTTACACGAAAGCATACAACCCAAATTTTGGTTGGCTTATCTCAACTCTACTTTTGTAAGTTGGTATCTCTATAATTTTGTTTATGCTCGTGCAGTGCGTACAATGGATTTTTATAATTTTTACATTCAGCAAATTCCTATTCCTGTGGCTAGTCAAGAACAGCAGGAAGTTTTTGTTCGGTTGGTAGATTATGTTTTATTTTTGAAAACTCAAGATTTAGAAACAGCTCAAGATAGGTTACTTATTAATTTTTTAACTCAAATCATTAATGGTCTTGTCTTCGAATTATATTATTCTGAAAGTATGAAAGCCGATGGAAAAGATATTTTTAAATTTATGTGGAATATCCCTGATATTACGGTTTTGAAAAGTTGTGAGGAAAAGTTAGAAACCATTCGTCAAACCTTAAAACCAATGCAAGAACTAGAAAATTCAGTTGCTCAAAATCTATACTATTTAGATAGTGTTTCAGAAATAAGAGTTATTTATAGTCAAAAATATAACCGATAAAAAGCAGACTAATGAAAATCACAAAAATAGAAATTCAAAATTATCGAGCTTTTTATGGAAACGATGTCATAGAAACAGATAAAAAAAATGTGCTTATTTATGGAGAAAATGGAAGTGGAAAAAGTTCTTTGTACAGAGCTTTAGAAGATTTTTTTCATAGTGCGAATAGTGATTATTCGGGCAAAAATATAGATTTTGTTTCCAATATTTTTAATGAAAATGAAGACGGAAAAATTACTATCCATTTTACTGGAAGAGGTAGTGGCGTATCAATTCCTTTAGATATGGGAGTACCTTTTGATAGCAGCAACGGATTTGATAAAGTATTTTCAAATTCAGCACCTTCAAATGGAAAATTTATAGCAGATGTAGGAAAACAAAATCCTTTTTTTACTTACAAACGAATTTTGAGAACCTTTTTATTTGATAAGGAACAAGAAGATAAAGTAGAACAAATTTTATTCAAATTACTGATAGAGGAGATTTTAGGAAGTTATGAACTTAAAGACAAATCTGTAATACAAATAGGTCAAGTCTGGAAAAACTTAAAAATAGATTCATTAGAGAAAGGAGCAAAACCACAAAAAGCATTTATTGAATGGCAAGATTTATTCAATAATACACTAACAGAACTCCTAAAAAGATTATCTCAAAATACAAATAAGTTTTTAAATGATTATTTTTCGACAAATTTAGAAATAGAGTTATCATTAGCTGCTAAATTTAACATCACAGATAAAAAATCTGCACAAGAACAAGTAAAGAATGCAAAAATAAATATTGAAGTAAAGTTGTTTGATAAAGAAGTACCAAAACATCACGATTTTTTGAATGAAGCTCGTTTATCTGCTTTAGCAATTTGTATGTATTTGGCATCTTTAAAAATCATCAATCCTCCGAGTGTATTAAAGTTATTAGTTCTTGATGATATTTTTATTGGTTTGGATATGTCTAATCGCATTCCTTTATTAGATATTTTGAAAAATGAATTTTCAGATTATCAAATATTTTTGACTACCTATGATAGACAATGGTTTGAGCTTTCGAAACAATGGTTTGAAAACAAGACAGATAAGGAATGGAAGTTTTATGAAATGTATGTAGATGACTTTTCAAATGAAGGCTTTGAAGTACCTAAAATAGAACAATCAAAAAGTGAAATTGCTAAAGCATTATTTTATAAGAATAAATTTGATTATTCTGCATCTGCTAATTATTTGAGAAAGGCAGTAGAAAGTTTGATTTCAAGAAAATTTAAAAAATCAGAATTGGAGGAAATAGCATTGAGGGGAATAGCATTGAAGGGAGAAGATGGAATGGACAAACAAATGTTAGATAGACAAATAAAATCTATCTTTAGTTTTTGGGAAAAGATAAATTATGAAAATATAAACTATGAAAACAGTAATCCTGTTTATCATAATGCTTTTAAAGAAATTTCAGTTTATGTACAACACCTAATGAATCCTTTATCCCACGTTGATATTTCAGTTCCTGCATTTAAAGAAGAGTTAACAAAAGTTATAACTAATTTAGAAATCCTTGAGCAATTACCTAGTTTTCAAGGTGCTAAAATTATTTTGAAAAAGAATGATGAAGTAATTCTAAAAATACGTGTTTCTGAAGAAATCAATAATATATATTTATTCAAATCTAATGAAAATGTATTTTCTATTAAATTAGGGGAAAATATATACATATCAGATAGTAGAATAAGTAGTTTAAAATGTTGGGAAGAAAAACCTAAAAGTTTAGAGGATATAAAAAAGATTGATTTTCTTAGATATAAAGATATAACATTCAGTAACGTATTGGAGAAAATAATTGAATACGAAAATAAAAGTAAAAAGGAAGCAGATTTATTGCCTATACCTAACTGGCAAGATATATTTTTCAAATATGAAGAAGATAATGCTACTCAAAAAAGTCTAAACCAATTAGCTCTATAAAATTAAACCATGTCCAACTTCATCACCAATTCCATCGACGGAAAATCAATGCAAACTCGTTTGCAAAAACTTATTCCTGTCAGCCAAGAACTCAAATTTTTGGTTGGTTTTTTTTATTTTTCGGGTTGGCAAGAGATTTATAATTATCTACAATCCAATACAGAAATCAACCTTAAAGTTTTGGTTGGACTTAGTGTTGATAAAACTGTTTCAGGAACGCTGATAGAAGTTGGTAATTTTAAAGAAAATCAAAGTAGAGAAGAAGTCTTTTCAGATTTTATAAAATCACTAGGAAAAGCTCTCAATCATTCGGACATGGACACCGAAATTTTTCACGACCAATTTGATTTTTTTATAAAACTAATAGAAATAGGTCGTTTAGAGATTCGCAAGACACAAAAACCCAATCACGCCAAAATTTATCTTTTTGCCTACAACACAGTAAAAGCAGACGAAACTGAAAAGAAAGGACAACTCATAACAGGAAGTAGCAACCTAACAAAAGCAGGTTTGCAAGGACAAGAAGAGTTTAATGTAGAAATAAAAGATTACGGTTTTGAAGAAGCAGAAAGGTATTTTGATGAGCGTTGGGAAATTGCCGATTCAATTACAGCCTTAGAAGAAGACAGAAATATATTGATTGAATTTCTCAAAAATCAAACACAGGCAGCACTTATTACACCTTTTGAAGCCTACGTTTATATTCTCAAAACCTATCTTGATTTACACGAAATAAAGAAAGTTGATAGTTATTTGGATAGATTATTACTTGATGCAGGTTTTCAAAACTATTCCTATCAAAAAGATGCCGTCGGACAAGCTCTGCATGTCATTGAGCAGCACAACGGCGTTATCATTGCCGATGTGGTAGGTTTAGGGAAATCAGTTATTGCGTCTTTAATAGCCAAACAATTACGCAAACGAGGACTTATTTTGTGTCCCCCTGGACTTATGGGAAATGCCCAGCAAAAAACAGGTTGGCACGAATACAAGCATCTTTTTCAGTTATATGATTGGGATATTGAGAGTGTAGGAAAGGTAGAAGAAATTGCAGAAACTATCGAAGACCAAAATTATGATGTTATTATAATTGATGAAGCACACCGTTTCAGAAATCAAGATACAGCCATGTATGAGGCTTTGGCAATAATTTGTAAAGCAAAACAAGTCATTTTACTTACTGCAACTCCTTTTAATAATTCGCCTGCTGATATTTTCTCATTGCTCAAACTTTTCGTCATTCCAGGGCAATCTAGTTTGAGTATAGAAAGCAACTTGGAACAGCTTTTTAAGAGTTATGATTATCGTTTCAAACGACTTTCTAATATTTTGAAAGACTATAATTCGGAGAACGACAAAAAACGAAAACGAGTAGAAAAAATCTACAAAGATATTTTTAAAAGTAAGCCTCCTATCAATGTTTCTTTAGTCAGAAATGAAGTCAAATTTATTGCAACGCAAATCAAAGACACCATTAAAGATGTTACGATTCGCAGAAATAGAATTGATTTAAAACAAGATGTTACATATAGTAAAGAAGTTACTAACCTTTCAGAAGTAGAAGACCCAAAAGAGATTTTTTATGAATTGAGTGAAAAACAATCCATTTTTTATGATAAAGTAATTTATACTTATTTTGGTGAAAATGGACAGTTTACAGGCGCAATTTATCGCCCAAGTCAATACGAGAATGAACAAAAAGACGAAGAGAAAAAAAGTGAAGAAGAAAACCGAATCTTTCAACAGCAAAATAACTTATATGGTTTTATGCGTCGTCTGTTGGTAAAGCGTTTTGAGAGTTCGTTTGGTTCATTTGAAAAAAGTATTGAACGTTTTTTGAAGGTCAATAGAATGGTAAAATCTTTTATTGAGCATTCAGATAAGTACATTTTGGATAGAAAAGTGATTGAAGGAATTTATAATGAGCAGGAAGGAGAAGATGATTTTGTTTCTGAACAAATAGAAAATGCCTTAGAAGAGTTTGAAAGAAATGCTCAAGATAAAACTTCCCCAAAACATACGACGATTTATGAAGTGAACAAATTTAAGTTCAAAAAGCAATTTTTAGAAGATATTGAAAATGATATTGCGCTTTTTGAAATGATACAAAGGGAAATTAAAGAGTTAGATTTAATTCAAAATGACCCAAAACGTAAAAAAATAGTAGAAACAATAAAGGACGTTTTAAAACAATCTAAAGAGTCAAATGTACCAAAAAGAAAGGTAATTCTCTTTACAGAATATACTGATACAGTTAGGCATTTGGAAAAGTATTTTTCAGCAGAATTTGCAGGAAGAGTTTTGTTTTGTGATGGCAGTTTATCCAAAAAAACACAGCTAGAACTCAACACTAATTTTAATGCAAAATATAAAGACAAAGACGGAAAACAGGAAGATGATTTTGATGTTTTGGTAACGAGTGATAAACTCTCAGAAGGTTTTAATCTCAACCGAGCAGGTCTGATTATCAATTATGATATTCCTTGGAATCCTACACGAGTTATTCAGCGAGTTGGACGTATTAATAGAATAGGAACAAAAGTTTTTGAGACACTTTACATTTACAATTTCTTCCCTACACTTCAAGGTGCAACTATCGTGAAAAGTAGAGAAATTGCAGCTCAAAAAATGTTTTTAATTCATAATGCACTAGGCGAAGATGCCAAAATTTTTGATGCCTCAGAAGAGCCTTCTGCTAGTTCGCTTTTCAGTAAAATTGGTAAGTACCAAGAAGATGAAGAAATAAGTATTGATACTTTTGTAAGAAATGAATTTGCAGCAATCAAAGAAAATTACCCAGAAGTTCTTGAAAGAATTAATAGTTTTCCAAATCGCATCAAAACAGCCAAATTTTTTGAAGAAGAAAACACACTTGTTTTGAGAAAAAAAGGAACAAGTATTTTTCCTTTAGTGATTGATAAAGACAAAAATATTGAACGAAAAACTTTTAAAGATATAGTTTCTTTAGTAAAATGTGATTTTGAAACACCTGCACAACCACTAAGTAAAGCCTTTTGGAAAAATTATGAGGAAGCTAAAAATTATGCTCCCAAAAGTAGAAGAGCAAGTCCACAAATTTCTCTTGAACAACAAGCACTAAACAGCTTAAAAACACTTTCAAAAAAGTACAGAGAACAGCTTAATTCGGCTCAATTAGAATTTATTACTACGCTTATTCAAGATTTGAGAAAGTATAAAACGCTTCCTACTTATACACTTCGTAGGCTTGTTTTGGCAAATGAAAGTAAAAAAGCTGTCAAAGCAACGATTGAAAGTATTGAAGAAGTGCGTCGTCGTTTAGGTAATAATTATTTAGAAATAATCCTAAGACAAGTTCAGAATTTGGAAGAAGATATTATTATTTCGGTGGAAAATCAGATGAAAAAGGAGGATTTGATTTGAGTAGATTTTTAGAAACTTCTAGCTAATACTCTAAAATAATGAAGTAAGAGTTTGAATTACAAGGTACGAGCTAAATATGCAGCTCTCATTTGGCTAGAGTCTGACGAGGAAGGGCGGCTGTACTTAGATTATAGGACTACTGACTGTTTAGAGTTACGGTAATTTTCTATGACTAAAAGTGCAGGGGAATAGTCTTTGTATTTATCTGAATTAGGTAATTTCTTCCAAATTGCTGGGCTATTACTTAAAAGCCCCAAACTAAAAAAACTATTTTTATAAAGTTTTTGATAAATATAGTTTATTTCTTTAGTGTTTAGTTCTTCAAAGTTTAAGTATTTTACATAAGCAATCATATAATTTTCGTGATATTCAAATAATGAAAGAAAAAGGTCTTTATAGTAAATTTGGATAGATTGTAAATAATTAAAAAAACAAATATCGTTATTTGAAAAAGAAAGTTCAGGCTGAGTATGTACAATATATTCACAAATTTTGGTAGTTTTTTTCTTAGCTTTTCTGAAATATTTATTTCTTGTAACACTGCAAATAGGGGAATGAATCTGAGGTAATTTAGATAATTCTTGAAAATCATAGTTTTTTACACCAGTAAAGTAAACTATTGCCCAAAGTCTTGTGTCTTTACGTCCTAAAAGCTCTAACATTTTTTTACAAATGATTTCACTTGTTATTCTATGTTTTACAACAAAAATTGTCGAAAATTTCACATTTCTTAAAACTTTAAAAGATACTTCTTCCAAAGTTTGTTCCGTCATTTTTTGTGATAGATTAGAAAATGAAACATTCCCTAGTTTAACTTCTTCTTCAAATTCAGAAATAACTTTTTCTTGCCAATCCCATAAACTACCATGATAAGGAATTACTCCTCCATTACATACTTCCATTTCTTTTATTATATTAAGAGCTTGCTCACTATTATAAGAAGGAAGTGATTGCATATATTTTTCCTTATTAATTAATTCGATATTATAACTAAACTCTTTATTCGCTAATAAAACTGCCGTAATTTCTTTACTACCAAAATCACTTGCATAAAGGGTTAAATAATACTATAGTACTGGACATGAGTTAAATTTTTGACAAAAAAAGGACAGAAAGAGTTAATTTAGAAGTGTGAAAACCAAAAAACTCTATTCCGTCCTGCTGAACAAATATACAAAGGAATTTTCAGATATTCCTATCCATTATGTTCACGCTACTTTGTTGCTTATTAGCTGTATTCTGATAAAAGAAACTGTTAATCTAAACAAATTAAAAAATCAAGTAGGTATTTTTTTAAATTCTCCTACTGTTCAAATTGATTCTCATTATAAACGGCTTACTCGTTATTTTTTGGATGTCTATGTTCAAAAAACACTATGGAAGCTGATTCTAGTTTTTAGTATAGGCTCTTTTTTGAATAGAAAAGACATAAAAAAAGAAATTTTCTATCTAGCTATGGATGGTAGTGTTTGGCAATTAGGGGAATATACCTATCATGTTTTGGTCTTAAGTGTTATTTATAGAAAAATGGCTATTCCTATTTTTTGGATCAATTTAGAACGAAAAGGTAGTTCTACTGTTGCTCATCGTAAAAGTTTATTAGCATCGGCTTTATTGTTATATCCTTTTTTAAAAAGATTTACAATTTTAGCTGATAGAGAGTATAAAGGTAGAGTTTGGTTTAGGTATTTAGAAGAACAAGGATATACTTACATTATTCGTCTTTGTAAGGGAGATTATCAATTAGAAGTTAAAAAATACCACAGCTTACTTAAAAAAGCTAAATCAGGCAAACTAGTAAGCCAAGAATTTGAAACTGACTTTGCAAAAAAACTAAAAATAGTGATTTCTTATAATGCTCAAGCAGCAAAAGAAAGTGAAAAGTTTGTCATTTTATTAACCAACAAATATCGTTTAACAAAGGAGAAAATTAGTGCTATCTATTATCTCAGATGGAAAATAGAGTGTTTATTTAGACATTTGAAAACAAATGGATTTCATTTAGAGGAGTTAGGAATGGTAAACCCAAGAAAAATTCGTGTTCTAATGGCATTAGTAATTGCATCTTTTTTACTCTGTATCTTAGAAGGAGTAAAAACAAAACAAAGAGTAAAAAAAGACAATGAATCCTTTTACGAGTCTGTTTTTAGAATCGGATATGGAAAAGTAGTATTTTATGCTACTTCTATAGACAAAATATTAAAAATAATAACCCAATTAGTGCAAAAATCTAAAACTCAAAATACAACCTAAATTAACACATGTCCAGTACTGTAAAATAATACACTAAACCATGGGTTAAATCAGTTATTTTTTCCAAACGATAAAGATCTAAAGGTCTATAAGTTTGTTTTAATGCAAAATCCAAAAGTTTTTCTGTATAATAATTTATAGACCTAAAATACTCATAAGAAAGAAAAATAGAAAAATGGCATTTATCATTTGGTATATTTAATACTACTTCTGATAACTTACGAACAAAACTAATTTCATTTTCACTATCATCTAATTTTATTTCTACTACAAGAAACATAAGAAAACTAGGCAACTCATACCAACTATTATTTTCATTAAAAGTCTGACATAAAAAATTATTACATGATAAAATTAACAACTTAGATAAATTTTCTTTATCCACTTTTTGAAAATTATAGAAAAAATTAATAATTGAATGAAACTCTTTATAATTGATTTCAGGCTCTTCTAGTATTAATGCGTTTATGTTATTATCTTCATAATAATTAATTGAAACAAAGTAGTTTAGGATATCTGAAATTAGAGTTCCGTGAGAATATTGTCTTTCATACTTATAAATTTTATACAACATTGCTTTTGCACTTCTCAAAACTTTATCGTCTTTATGTCGTGCAATAGTAAAAATTTTGACTACATTTTGTAGAGTGCTTTCAGAAGCCAACCATTCTTTACCAAATAGATTTATAAACTTTCCACTCAAATCCTTTTGAAATTTATCTTTACGTGCAAATGATGCCAATACCTCTATTACTTCTGGGTGGATAGGTTTGTACCAAAAAGACAGCAAGCTAACAATTTTACTCATGTCATTTTTATATCTTTCAAATGATGCGTTACTTTCGGCTATTATTCTGCCTGCTAATAATAAATCTCTTTTTAAAGTCCTCTCAAAAGGGCTTTTTTGCTTTTTTACAGTAGTAATAAACAAATCTAAATTTTTCAACTCTGTTTCTTCAAAAAGTCCTGCCATTAGTAAAATAGGCTCTCTATAAGTTAATTGATGTAAATTAACCTTTAACCACTTCTCTACTTGTTTGGTATTATTAAGCCAAGCATTTTTAAGAGATGCTCCAAAATAGAATTCTAAAAATGTTTGGTGCAAAAAGAATATGTTAGCATTTTCATACTCTTGTTTTTCTTTTTTATCAGAAGCCAAAATACCCAAATCACGTCTCAAAAAGTCAATTCCTTTTTTATCAATATTTTCTTTTCTAAGATATTCGTTAAGTTGGTTTAGTGTATTTTTACATTTTGAACTGATCTCTGTCCATTTACATTCGCCTTTTTGATAAACCTCTAAGGCGATAGTTTTTAGGATATGCTTTATATTTTCGAATTCGTTATCATAATAAATATTTCTGTTCTTTTGAATTTGAATTCCATTTCTTCTGAGTGCTGCATAAAAAAGATATTTAAAGTGTTCATCATATAGTTTAGAACGAGAACTTGCCTGCTCAAAAATTTTTAAGCCTTCCTCACAAGCTAAACGTACTGCAATTTTCAATAATAGAGGTGTTTCTGTAGCTTTAATTAATGAGGGTTTTTCTTGCATTATAGAAAGAATATCTTGAGCAATAACCTTATCCTTATTTTCATCAAACTGTAAAATCCATTTTTTAATAAATTCTTCTTGTGAAGTTGGATTAAGAGGTAAAATAGTAAATTCTTTAGCAAGATTAGGCTTTTCACCTGAACGTAAATTGGCTATACGTACTGCAACAATGGCTTTGGGTACAATATCCACTAAACTATTTACCACTTTTTTTGCCTTTTCACTTTTACTGATTGGAACTTCATCAAAACCGTCAAGTAAAAGAAAAAGTTTGTTAGATTGTATCCAAGAAAGAATAAGGTTGAAGGAAAGATTATGAACGATATTCTTCAAAATTTTATCTTCTTTAACATCCTCTCGAATTACTAAATTATCTAAAACTTTCTGTTTTATAATTTCTTGTATTATTGTACTAGAAATTTTACTAATAACTGCTTCAATTATAATTATATATTCATTTTTAACATCAAATTCATTGACTTTTCCAAGTTCAATAAAAATAGGTATATAATCTGAAATACCAATATTCTTATCGTAAATTTCATTAACTTCTATTTTTTTTGAACAAAGAAAAGAGGTAATATATTTTAAAGTAGTTGATTTTCCACCACCTGGCTCGCCTGCTAATATAAACTTGTCGTTATTCTTTAAAACTTCCTCTAATTCTTGTGGTGGCTTTTCAGTTTTTTGTTCTATGTTATCTTTTTCTTGATCTTTATTTTTACGTTTTTCATCAACTAAATCTGATTGTGGTATGCCTTCACGTTCTTGCAGCAATACATACACATCTGTAATTTTCGCCTTGCTATCTAATTCATCAAGGGTAGAAAATTCAGTATGCACATTTTCTAAATATGTTTTTTCGGCTAATGCCAATAGTTCTTTGGGAACTTCTTTAATGTTTTTGGTATTGATAAAATTTACAATCCCATAGTTATCGAATTTCTCAAAATAATTTTCTGCATTGATATTCATTTTCTCAATTTAGTTTTTTTACATTAGTCAAAGTTAATAGTACCGTTATTATCTAGTTTCTCAAAATAGTTTTTAGAATTGATAACCCTTTTAGTTTCAGTTTTTGTCTCTTGTTGGGGCTGTTGAGTATTGCTCTCTGATAAAAGTATGTTAGCTAAAGCTTTTAACTGGTCATAAAAATCTACGTCAGTTTTACTTTGTATAAAAGCTTTTTCCAAGCGTGTGAGCATTGGGTTAGGTACTACATCTGGATTGCTTTTCAAGAAGATAAAAAACTCTGAAATTTCCAGTTCTTCTATATAGTGATATGCTTGTTCTAATTTTGTCATTTTATGTTTATTTTTTTGCTCCAAAAGTCGTTTATAAATGGAACTGCGTTCTAAAAATTTACCTTTCATAAAAAACACCATCAATTCAATCAAGAATTAATGGTGTTTATAATATACAAAAAATAATGATTAGTAATTAAAAGTTAGGGCATCATTTTATTTATTGACTCTTGTTATATAGTACTAAAACTTCTACTCTTCGATTACGTTTATCCTTTCTTCCATATTTTGGTTTTGTGCCTCCAAAACCTATAACTTGTATTCTTTTTGTAGATATACCTTTTTCTATCAAATAATTTCTAATAGATTGTACTCTCTTTATGGATAAAGTATAGTTCATTTCAATATCCTTTTTTCTACTACTATTTACTCCTGTATGCCCATGAAATTCTACATCAACCCTTGGATTTTCTACTAAAAATTGAAACAAACTATCTACTACTTTAGTATCTTTTATTTTCCAAGAAAGGTAATCAAAGTTTATATCTTTCAATGGTATGGTATCTCCTTCCGATATTTCTTCTCCTTGAAACAGAAATTTGATTTTATTTGTAGTATCTTTTTTAGATGGAATAAGTAATAGTTTTTCTATATTTCTCATAACTAAACTGTCTCTTTTTTTATTATCTATGTTAGGTTCTGCTTCTAAACCTTCTATAATAAATAACCCACTACCTTCTGTACTCAAAATAAACTTATTTCCTATTATATCTACTTTTGATATAAAAACCTTTTTTTATGAGTATATATATTTTCTAATTTCATTTTTAGTAAATCTAAAAGGTAAATACTTCCACTTTCATCGAAGATATAAATGCTAGATTTTTCACTTAGCTCAGTACTAAAAATTATATTTAGATCTTTTTCTATTTTCCAGTTTTTCACCTTTTTATTTTTTTGCTCTAATCCTTTATGGTAAAAAAATTTATTACCTTTCTTTATCAAATTATAAGAAACAGAATCATGATGAATTCCTGTCGTTAATAATTTATCAGTCTCTTTTAGAACAGAAAAGATTGTATCTTTATTTTTAATCAAATTATGATTTGTTCTAATCCACCTATCATTATTTGCTTAACCTCTTCTTCTAAATTGTAATGAGATTTAGAAGAATATAGATTATATAATTCTCCTTTTTTTGTAAAAAAATACATACTATCATTAACAGAGTAAATAGATTTAATTAAACCATTTGAGGTGTTTTCTGGTTCTATATGGTAACTTTTAAAACAACTATCTCTTTTTGCTATAAAAATCTCAGCTATGTTCCCAACATAAGAACCTATAAACAAACTGTTTTTTTTATCATTTATAAATAATTTATTAATTTCATTAAATGGAAGTTTATTATTTTTTTTTGATAACTTTCGCACTCCATTAGAATCTACTATCTGTAATCCTGTATCTGTACCTATAAATAAGCAACCTTTTTTGTTTATTTGAAAATCATTTATTAGTACAGTACCGAATTTAACAGTATCTAAATAAATATGCTTCCATCTAATTTCTTGTACTTGTCCAAATAAAGATATACATGAGAAATAGACTAAAGCAAAAAAAAATGTATGTTTTAAATAATTCATATTTATTTTAATTATTAGACTTTATTACGATAATTTTTGATAGGTTATTCTTGTCTTTACCCTTAAATTATGAATACCACACGCAATTTCCATGACTTGGTCTCTTACCTCTTCTCCCCACAATCGGATTTCATCTAAGACAATTCTAAGTCTTTTTACTCCTGCTATGCTGTGTTCTGCACGTACTCTACGACTAGACTTTTTACTATTTTCAGCCTTGTCCTGCTCCGATAATTCTTTTCCTCTAGGCTTTTTTTTGGGTTGCTCAATAAGGACACCTTTAGGTCTATGACCTTGATAACCAGTATCTTGATGAAGAATAGTTCCCTCAGGAAAGGTAATATCATCTTCTTCTAATAAACGTTTATCGTGTACTTTTCCTGTTTCTGTATCTCCTAAAAAAACTACCTCTTGATGTTTATCTGTAACTAAAGTATTTTTTATAGTGTGCTTTTTTTTTTCCACTATATACTTCTTTTTGAGCTTTGTAATCGGAGGGACGAGGAATTTCACGTTCGCTTCCATCTACCCATAACTCTAAGGCTTTACCTGCTTCTTCAACACGATCTGCAAGTTTTATTGTCCATTCCGATTCATTTCTTGCAGGCAATACATTAATTTTTCTTAAACTTTCTTTTAAAATGGGAAGAAGGCTGTTAATCCATTGATTAACTTTTCCTTGAGAAACATCAAAAGTAAGAGCTAAAGATTCCTGTAAAGGGTTGTTTTTCAAGTAGTAAAGGATAAAAAAAAGTTTCATTTCACTACCTTTTAGTTGTATTTTTGCGTGTTCTCGGAAGGTGGGCTTATTTCTAGCCTTTCCTTTGAGGTCATAATACATATAATGTTTTTCCCAAAGTGGAGAAAAAGTAGCTAATAACTCATCAAACTCTTTGATAGTCAAGCTAGTAAGAGCCATAAAAGGCTTTTCTTTTTTACGTAAGTTAGGTAAATCAATCATAAAGTAAGGATAAAATGACCGCTAATATAATAAAATTTACGTTTTAAAGTCTGTTGAATAAATTTCACAAATTTAAATACTAAAATTATGGTACATGCTGAATTAGATTATTTGGAAACTAAATACTACGCTATTTTTGAAAATATGGAATATGTAGAAATAGATAATATTGAAGCAGCCTTTAAGCAACCTAAAAAAGCTATTTTTGCTGTAAAAAAGCAAAATTATGGTACAACTAAATCCCATTACAATGACAATTTTTTTGCTCATTCTGAATACACATTTTATAAAAATGATTTGAATGAATATAAAGTCAAAAAATCTGACTGGGTTTTACTAAATATTCGTGAATCACAAACTCGTGGTAGAGAAACTTTCTATAAAATTTCAGACCCTAATGGTGTAATCCGACATCTACCTAATTATGTTTTAATGAAATCAGTAGGTAGTAGAACTGATTATTTTCAAATCAAAGGAATTGTACTTATAATGAAAAAGTTAGAGGAATTATCAATATATTCTAACTGGAGAGATTATGATAAAGCAACTTCTTCAAAATAAAACTAATATTATGACACACCCAATACTTGACACTACTGAAACTTCATATTATGCTATTTTTGAAAACTTAGAATATGTAGAAGTAATTGATATAAAAACAGCTTTCAAACAGAAACCAAAACCTATATTTGCCATAAGAAAACAAAACTGTGGTGTAACTAGGTCTCAATACAATGAAGATTTTTATGCTCAATCTAGTTACGATTTTTACAATGAAGATGAACAAAGCTATTCTATAGATAAATCTAATTGGAAATTGTTTAGTGTAGTAGAACCAAGAGGTTTTCAGAGAAATACTTTGTATGAAATTTCAGACCCTAACAATGAAAAGAGAAAGTTTTCACATTACTGGCAGAATTGTTTTCAAATTGAAGGCATTATAAATGTAATTAAATTTATACAAGAATTGTCAGAATATTCAGATTGGAAACATTTTGATGAAGCAAAGCCTAATTCTTTTACTACTCATTTCAAAATGGTTAAATAATAATTATCTAAAAAAATAGAGTTTCATTTTTGAAACTCTATTTTTTAGAATATTTATATAAGAAGTCAAGAATTAATGAAAAAATTCTTTCACTTTATCAAAGAAAGAACGGTCTTGTTTATCCAAATCAGGAGCAAAATTATCTGAACCTTTCAAACGTTCCATTTCTTTTCGTTCGTCTTTAGTCAGTTTTTGAGGAATCCAAACATTTACATGAATGAGTTGGTCGCCTGTTTCATACGTATTGTACGGACGAATTCCTTTTCCACGCAATCTCAATATTTTTCCTCCTTGTGTACCTGCTTCTATCGGAACTTTTACGCTGCCATCAATCGTCGGAACTTCAACAGTTGTTCCCAAAACAGCATCTGGAAAACTAATGCACAAATCATAATGTACATTTTTTCCTTCTCTTTTCAGATATTTGTGTTCTTCTTCTTCTATCAGAATGAGTAAATCGCCTGCAACGCCTCCTCGTGGTGGATAATTTCCTTTTCCTGCCATCGAAAGCTGCATACCGTCCTCAATTCCTGCTGGTAATTTTATTTCAGTTACATCTTCTTTCATCTGGACACCTTCTCCACTACACGACTTACATGGGTCTGTAATAATACTTCCCTGTCCGTTACAAGAAGGACAAGCTGCTGTTGTTACCATTTGACCGAGCATTGTATTTGTAACACGTCTTACTTGACCATTTCCGTTACATTGCTTACAAGTTTGTTTGGAAGCTGCATCTTTTGCACCTGAGCCATCACACGTATCACACAAAACTTGGCGTTTGACTTTGATTTTTTTCTCTACTCCATGAGCAATTTCTTGAAGGGTAAGTTTGAGTTTGATGCGAACAGAAGAACCTTTTTTCTGACGTTGTCCTCCTCTTCCTCCACCAAAAATATCATCAAATGGAGAGCCACCTCCACCTCCAAAACCACCACCAAATATATCTCCAAAATGAGAGAAAATATCGTCAGCACTTTGGAAGCCACCACCTCCTCCACCATTCATTCCTTGATGTCCGAAACGGTCGTATCTTGCTTTTTTATCTGGATTTCCTAGTGCATCATAAGCTTCAGCAGCTTCTTTAAACTTGTCTTCGGCTGCTGCATCTCCTGGATTTTTGTCTGGGTGAAATTTGATTGCTATCTTTCGATAGGCTTTTTTGATTTCTTCTGTTGATGAATTGCGTGAAACACCCAACACTTCATAATAATCTCTCTTGCTCATAACTGGTAATTAATTTTTCTAAATTTTGTAAAGTAGGTTGTAATTTTTACTTGATTGCTTTCCTTTTTAAATAATTATAGCTTCTTATTTCAACTATCTAAAACATACAAAGTGTCTTGACAGCTTTTGAAATTATGCGCCTACAACTACTTTAGCAAAACGAACTACTTTATCATTAAGAAAATATCCTTTTTCTATTTGATCAACTATTTTACCTTTGAGTTCCTCTGAAGGCGCAGGTGTAGTTGTGATTGCTTCGTGTATATCTGTATTTAAAGGTTCTCCAACAGCAGAATCCATTTCTTTAAGTCCTTGTTGCTCCAAGACAGAACGGAAACGTTTTTGCAAAATCCCAATAGCATCAAAAGCAATATCTGCTTTTGCATCTTGGTCTTCTGCTTGATTGATAGAGCCCTCTGCACGTTGAAAATCATCTAAAACAGGAATGAGTGCAGCCATCATGTTTTTATTTGCAAGTTGTGTATGCTCAATTTTTTCTTTGGCAGTACGACGACGGTAATTTTCAAATTCAGAATACAAACGCAAATGTTTGTCTTTCAATTCTAATAATTCGGCACGATAATCAGGCTCTGCTGTTGCTTCCTCTGTTGAATTGTCAGTTTCTGCTGTTGTTTCTTCGTTTGTTTCTGCCGAAGTGTCCGAAGTAGATTCAGTTTGTCCTTCTGAATTTAGATTTTCTTCTGTTTGATTGTTGGTAGAATCGTTTTCAGAATGATTATTAGTATTCATACTACGTATATTTTGATTTTATATTTTTGAAATGATGTCTTTTTATTTTGTGTAAAGCAATTTATTTTTTATAGCATTTATTATTGATTTTTAATACAAATAATTATAAATTTAGTAATAGAATAAAAATTAAAAAATTTCCACACCTTAATTTATAAATCTTGTAATAAAATTAATTTTGCTTTAAATATGCTATCAAAAAGGCAATATATTTGCCAAACGTGCAGACCAATTATTTAAGTGTCAGTTTGGCAGATACAATACTATTACCCTATTTTCTTCTATGTTACTTAATTGACTTAACAATTATTTAAAGATTTGGCAATAACAAAGAAAAACCAAATAAAAGTTGGTAAACGGTTTGATTTTTGAACAATTATATATAAATTGCGTTACAAATTTTCTACTATTTGTAAGTAATGTTCCCTTTACTCAAAATCTTAACTATTTCTTATGAACAAAAATTACATTTTCTCTACTTGCTTACTTATTGCAATCTACTTTTTTTCTTCTGCTTTTTTTTCTAACTCTCCTAATTCGCCTTCTATTTTAGGAGGTGGTGAAGAGAAATTTATTCCCAAAACAGAAGTTGCTCCCAAACTTTTATCAGATAGATGTTCTCGTAATCGTTCCTCAGATGCTTCTATCACTCATGTAATGCTTCATTTTTGTAGTAATGCAGCCAACAAACCAGAAAATCCATATAATTTAAAAGACATTTTAAATGTATTCGAAACCTATAAAGTTTCGGCACATTATATTATAGACAGAGAAGGAATTATTCATCACTTAGTAAATGAAAATCGTGCAGCCCATCACGCAGGAAAAGGTCATTTGGCACATGAAGGAGAAAATCATCATAACGATTTGAATGGACGTTCGATAGGAATTGAAATGATGGCAATAGGAACACAAACCGAAATGTCAAAATTTATTTCGACTTCTAGTTATAGCAAAATAAATAAAGAAGACATTGGTTTTACAGAAGCTCAATACAAATCTTTAAACCGTCTTTTGAAAGATATTGAAAGTCGTCATACAGACATTAGCCATGACCGTAAACATGTAGTCGGACACGATGAATATGCACCTTCACGCAGAAGCGATCCTGGTCGTTTGTTTGATTGGAAAAAAATTGGTCTTACAGCAAATTAGAAAAAATATAATAGTTTAGAATCAAAAATAGTAGAAGAAAAAGGTTATCCAAAAAGTATGGATAGCCTTTTTTTGTTCTAAAAAAGATGTATTTTCGAAGTATATATTTTTTATACTTTAGTTAGAACTTAGGAAAATAAGGCAGTAAATCTGTGCTAACAAGACGTTGAGCATAATATCAAATACAATTATTTTAGACGAAGGAATTGAAGATATAGACAACTGGAAATTATTTCTTCTAACAAAAATACCTTTCAAATGCTTTCTACTGATATAGAAGAACCAAGTTCTCCTACTGATAATTTAAAACTAGAAACAACCTACTTTTTTACACGATGAAACCCAACTTTTTAATCTACGGAGCTTACGGATACACAGGCGAACTTATCGCAGAATTAGCCATTCAAAAAGGCTTAAACCCTATTTTGGCAGGACGAAATATAGAAAAGACGCAAGTCTTAGCTGATAAATTAGGTTTGAAATGGATTGCCTTTGAAGCTACTGACAAAACAGCTTTAAAACTGGCTCTTCAAAGAGAAGATATACAAGTACTCTTAAATTGTGCAGGACCTTTTACACAAACAGTAAAAGAATTTATTCCAGCTTGTATTGCTGCAAAAGTCCATTATTTGGATATTACAGGCGAAATTGAAGTGTTTGAATATGCCAAAACACAAGATAAAGCAGCCAAAGAAGCAGGAATTATGATTATGTCAGGCGTAGGTTTTGATGTTGTTCCATCAGATTGTTTGTCCAAATTTTTGAAAGATGAATTGCCTACTGCTACACATTTAGAACTTGCTTTTATGGGATTAGGAGGGGTTTCGCAAGGAACAGCACTTACTATGGTAGAAAATGCAGGCGCAGGAGGAATGATTCGTGAAAATGGAACTATCAAAACCGTTAAAACGGCTTATCAAACCAAAGTTATTGACTATGGAATAAAGAAAATGAATTCAGTAACAATTCCTTGGGGCGATGTTTCTACTGCTTTTCATTCTACTCAAATTCCAAATATTAAAGTTTTTATGGCTCAACCTCCAAAGGCTATCAAAGCAATGGAAATAAGTGGATATTTGTCTTTTGCTTTAAAAAATGATTTTGTCAAAAGTGTGATAAAGAAAAAAATTAAAGCAGGAGAAAAAGGACCAAATGAAGAAAAAAGAAACTCTAATAACAGCTATCTGTGGGGTAAAGTAACGGATGGAAAAACAACTATAGAAGCTAGACTAATTACACCAGAAGGCTACAAATTGACTTCAATTACAGCCCTTTTGATTACTGAAAAAGTGTTGAATGAGGATTTTAAAACAGGTTATCAAACGCCGTCTAGTGCATATAGCAAAAATTTGATTTTAGAGGTAGAAGGAACAGAAATGACGGTTGTTTAAGGAAAATTTTGTCAGTAGTTTTTGGTAATCCAAAGTAACTCTGACAATAGTTGATACCATTTTTAAACTATTGACAGCCTCTAAGGAGGACTGTCAAAGTTGATTTAGATTTTTAAGAAACTAGATGTTGTAACTCTTATTTAAGTAACTGGGTAAAATTATTTATAGTTTAACAAAATCTGTCTGACACCTCAAAGGTGTCTTGACAGTTTAAATTTCCATTTTCTAATTCTTTTTTAGATATGTTTTATTTTGCTCAGTTACTTAGAGTACAAATTATAGAAGTTATTCTCATAAAATCTACTTTCTTTTTCATCCTTGTATCGTTCTATGATATTTTTATCACTTACACCTAAAGAAGTTATTATTTTCATTCCTTCTTCATATTTTATATTTTTAGCATCTAATTTTGAAATAACTAAAACTTTAGGATTGATTTTTAAATCTTTATAGGCTTTAAGTTTATGATGACCATCAATAATATATTTGTTTGCTGAATTTTCTAGCATCAGTAAAAGAACTATAGGTTTTTTTCCTTTTGAAATAATAGATTTATACTGCTTTACTTTCTTTTGATTTAAGTGAAATTGAGTAGCTACAATATCATATAAACCACCATAAGTATCGTATGAAATATAATTACTATCTTTTGATATAGCAGGTTGAACATGGGTTTCATGACGTTCCATATAATATGAAAGTGTATATTTTCCATTGGTCAATAATTCTGTAATATACTGAAACTGTTCTTCTAAACTTTTATTCAAATCTATATTTCCTTCATTGACTATATTTTCATATTTATGATTGACTCGTATTAGCTCTTCTGTTACTTCTTTTCCAATCTGATAACGTAGTGTTGTATTAACTTCTGCAAAAAAAGACATTATTCGTGGTTTACTTCTTACATAAAGAATACTTTCTGTTGGACTACCTTTTATATTTAAAATACCTCTGCCAGAGTGGACATAAATTTCTTCTTTCATTGAATGTTACTTTTAAATAAATTGTTAGTTATAGGAATAGAATTATAAAATGTTCTAATTAGTTCATAAGTGTTATATTTGTATACTACCAACTTAATCTAAAAAATCAAATGAATCTATCAAAATTTAGTAAAGAAATATTAGAGAAACTTCAATACAGAGTGTCTATAAACTATTTATCAGTTTTTTTTTATTGGTAGCTGTTACATCTTGTAATATAGGACAAGAAAGAAGCCTAACAGAAGATGAGATTTTAAAAATGAAAAAAGAGATGAATGATTCAATAATGGTTGTGCTTGACTCAATGAATAAAGTGAGTGTTTATATACCACCATTGTTTAATAAAGATATTATTGATTCCACTACTACCTATAAATTTCTTGAATTAGCTAAAGAAACAAATGGAGAACTAAAAGTACTTGTTAATTCAATGCTTATTACAAATGAAATAAAGTATATAATTGAAAAACATGCTGTTGATAATGCTGATATTCTGTTTTTGATAGATAAAACAGGTAGTATGCAAGATGATATTACAAATATTAAAAAGGGATTAAATAGAATAATTACCTCAATAAAAAAATATGAGAATGTGAGAATTGGAATTGGTTTGTATGGTGATAAAAATGCCGATGGCATCAAATGGTATTCTTTTAAAAACTTTGATACTGAACTAGAATCTGCAAGAAAATTTATCAATGGAATCAGAGTAACAGCAGGTGCTGATTATCCTGAATCTGTTTATGATGGTTTTTTTGAAACTACAAAAGAAAATTTTTGGAAATCAACGAGTAAAAGAATGATTGTATTGATTGGAGATGCTCCTCCTTTAGAAAAACCATTGAGCAATTATTCTATGATAGATGTTATCAACAAAGCAAAAGAAGATAAAATTACAATGAATTTTTATCCAATTGTAATAGCTCCTTTGGGAGAATATGGACTTCCAGTAGAAGAGTTGAGTTTTGAAGAAGCAAAATTAATTTCGTCTTTTTATCCAAATCCATCTTTAGGACAACTGAATATAAATTTTGAAAAAAACGATAACTATGAAATACAAATATTTGATGCTATGGGTACTTTAGTTTTAAAGGAAAGTTATACAGGAAATAAAATTTCTAAAGATTTATATAATTTAAAAAATGGGGTTTATATAGTCAGAGTTGTTAATTCTGAAAAGAAGTTTGAAGCTATAAAGCTTATTTTAAATAAATAATTTGTTAGAAATACTTGCATTTCTTGTTTTATTCAAAAATAATGTAGAATATTATCATTAAAACAAAAAACTAACAATTTACACAACATGACTTTTCTAGAATTAGCAGAAAAAGTATTACAAGAAACTCAAACTCCAATGAAAGCAAATGATATTTGGACTTTTGGAGTAGAAAAAGGATATGATAAAATATTGGGTAGTTTGGGAAAAACTCCTTCAGCAACTTTAGGAGCAAGACTTTATACTTATGTTAGAGATAATCCTCAAAGTAATATGTCTTCTACGGACGCTCGCCCTAAAAAATTCTTTCTAAAATCTTTTGATAATGTAGAAAAACGAGTAGAAGAGGCAGAACAACAAGAAATAAAAGAAATAGAAAAAGAAACCAAGCAGCTCAAAAAGCTAGAAAAAGTAACCTATTTAGAAAAAGAATTGCACGCAGTTTTGGCTTATTATGCCTTTTATTATTTGCGTACTTATACCAAAACGATTAATCATTCAGCTTCTACAAAAAAAAGAATATGGCGAATGGATACACCCTGATATGGTAGGTTGCCACTTTTCAATAGAAGATTGGCAAAGTGAACTAACAGAGTTTAGCAATACAACAGGAAACCCAGCTTTCAAATTATACTCTTTTGAGTTAAAACGAAAAATTACCTTCACAAACCTTAGAGAAGTATTTTTTCAAACAGTTTCGAATTCTTCTTGGGCAAATGAAAGTTATTTGGTTGCAGCAGAAATAGATTCAGATGAGGAATTTAGTAGTGAACTCAAACGTCTTTCTACTTCTTTTGGAATTGGAGTTATAAAATTGGATATTCAAGATCCAGATAGTAGTGAAATTATTTTTCCTGCTCAAACTAGAGATATTTTAGATTGGGAAATGATGGATAAACTAACAAGAATGAATAAGGACTTTAAAGAGTTTTTGAAACGAATCAATAATGATATAAAAAGTAAAGAAATTCGTAAAGAATGGTACGATAAAATCACAGATAAAGAATTTTTAACTGATAAATTCTAATACAAAATGCCTACTTTCTACCCACCTCAAGAAATTCAACTTTCCCAAGACCAAAAAAGTATTTTCCTAGCAGGAAGTATCGACATGGGAAATGCCATTGATTGGCAACAAGAAATTATTGATTCTTTCAAAGAAAATGAAGCTCTTTGTTTTCTCAACCCACGCAGAAAAGACTGGGATAGTTCTTGGGAACAAACCATCGAAAACAAGCATTTCAATGAGCAAGTAACTTGGGAATTAGATGCGTTAGAAATGGCTGATTTGATTGTTTTTTATTTTGCGCCTACTTCAAAAGCTCCTATTAGTTTGTTGGAATTAGGACTTTTTGCAAGGAATAAAAATGTCATTGTTTGTTGTCCGACAGGTTATTGGAGAAAAGGAAATATCGATATTGTGTGTCAGAGATTTGGTGTGAAACAAGTGGAAAGTTTGGAAAAGTTGATAGAAGAAATCAACAGCACTTTCATTATTATCTAATCTCAAAAATATCGGTGTATTTCCATTTTCTTAACTCCTAATTTCCATTCCCCAAATAAATATCAATTTCATTCAGAGCAGCCAAAGCACCTTTATCAATTCCGATATGAGGAGGTTTTATTTTGAAATCTTTTGGGTTGATACGCACAATTTTTGCATCATAATTACTCTTTAAAAAGCGTGTTTTCATCCGAACAGCCTGCACATGAGGACCTGAACCAATCTCAAAAACAACAATATTTTTTCCTTTATTTTTATCTAAGAATTTCTGAAAGTTTTTTTCTTGTGCCTTGGTGCGAGTATTTACAAATGTATCATCTCTAAACATATAGACATTCGGACGAGCCATAACTCTTGAATGAGGACACATTGGAAATCGATTATCAAAAATACCTAATTGAATTTGTTTTCCTGTGAGTTCTGTTTTCCAAATTTTATCAGAAAGTTTGTTGTTACTGCTTTGAAAATAAGCCAATGAACCATGTAATTCTCTTATTTTTTCTTCCTCAAAACCTGCTTTTTGAAAATGAGAATCGATATTTGAAGTAATTATAAAATAATCTAAATCAAATGTTGAAACCCATTTTTTTAGAATGTAAAATCCTTGATGAGGCTCAGTATTTTCATACTCTTCCATTCGTTTTCCAAATAAATCCCAACTATAAGCAGGATTTTCTAAAAATGCAGCAGGATTGACAGTTTCGAAAACAGTTTTTTCAGTTTCTGTTTCTACTTTTCCCCATTGTCCTCCATCTTGCCCACGATAATCTGCTAGTCCAGAATCTACACCCATTCCTGCTCCTGCTGTAATTACAATGGCATCAGCTTTTATGAGCCAATTTTTTATAATTTCTAATGTTTGTTTTTCCATTTTTTACTTCTTTCTGAGGAAATGTTATACTCCTCCGTAATTAGATTTTGAAACTTTCTCCTATCGGTACACCGTAAATAACGTTTATTTTAACAAATAATTGAACAGTCTTAGATAAAAATAATAGAATAAACAGCTAATCCTCATAATGACAAAAATAAATTACACAAAAGCAGAAATAACGAAACTTTTTGTAATTGGTGGATGCTTGACTACTTGTGTTACCAAATTTGACTAAAATACTTTTCAAGGTGGGCAAACCAAGTAGTTGACCTAGAAAAAATACAGTCTGCATTTTTTCAAAAAGCAGTTTATCAGATTCAGCTACATTAGAAATATCTAATTCTGAAAAAGTGGCTGAAAATTCATGTTCATTTTTTTTGTCAAAGAAACTATCTTTTTGGCTACTTTTTTTTATCATTGTAGTGTATTTTATAAAATCTAATTATTTATTTTGTGGTAAAAACAAATATAGGATTTTTGCAAAATATAATTACCGTACAAAGTTGATATTCAGCAAAATACGGCAGTTTTAAAAAGCTACAAATTAAAAGAATCATTTTTGCAGATTTTTTTTTGAAATTTTGAACACCCTATCCTTAGGGTTTTGATAGGTAAAATTAAAAAAAACTCGCTGTTAGTGGTGTCTTCACCAACGATATAATTATAAAAAAAACATTATGAAACTTTGGGATAAAGGCTATTCAATCAACAATTTAATCGAAACTTATACCGTCGGAAATGATAGAGTTTTGGATATGAAACTTGCCAAATATGATGTTTTGGGAAATATTGCGCACGCCAAAATGTTACACAAAATTGGAATCTTGACAGAAAAAGAACTTCAAGATATTGAAAAAGGATTACAAGAAATTCAAACAGAAATTGAAGAAGGAACTTTCATTATTGAAGATAATTTTGAAGATGTTCATTCTAAAATAGAATTTCAACTTACTCAAAAAATTGGTGAAGCAGGTAAAAAAATTCATACAGCTCGTTCTCGTAACGACCAAGTTCTTGTTGATTTGCATTTGTATATAAAAGATGAGCTAAAAGAAATCAAGGAACTTACTAAAAACCTGTTTGATTTATTCTTAAAACTGAGTGAAAAACATAAAGATATTCTAATTCCAGGGTACACACATTTACAGGTGGCGATGCCTTCTTCTTTTGGATTGTGGTTTGGTGCGTATGCCGAAACATTGATTAGTGATGTGATTTTGCTAAATGCTGTTTATAAAATTACTGACCAAAACCCACTCGGTTCGGCTGCTGGTTATGGAAGTTCTTTTCCGATTGATAGACAAATGACGACTGATTTATTAGGCTTTTCAACGCTCAATTACAACGTTATTGCTGCACAAATGAGTAGAGGGAAGTTAGAAAAAACGGTAGCTTTTGCTTTAGCATCACTAGCAGGAACACTTTCAAAATTTGCAATGGATGTTTGTTTGTACAACAGTCAAAACTTTGGGTTCTTGAGTTTTCCAAAAGAACTGACGACAGGCTCTAGTATTATGCCTCACAAACAAAATCCTGATGTTTTTGAGCTTTTGAGAGGAAAAAGCAACAAAATTCAAAATCTTCCTGCCGAGCTGATTATGATTACCAATAATTTACCAAGTGGTTATCATAGAGATTTTCAACTTTTGAAAGGAAGTGTAATGGAAGCCATCGAAACAACAAAAGAAAATCTAATTGTTTGTCATTTTATGCTAGAAAATATTATTATTCACGAAAATATTATGGATAATTCGTTGTATGATTATGTGTATAGCGTTGAAGAACTCAATAAATTAGTGTTGAATGGAATGAGTTTTAGAGAAGCCTATCAACAACTAGGAAAACAGATTTTGGAAGGAAACTTTAATCCTGAAAAAACTGTACATCACACGCATGAGGGAAGTATCGGAAATCTTTGTTTGAAGGAAATTAAGGCGAAATTTGATAAGGTGTTTTAGATTCTTTTTCTATAAAACTTTTTTTTAACTTTGACAGTCCTTTCATAAGGCTGTCAATTTCTTTTATATTAGCCATTTTTTTAAGTGGTTCGGTAAATAAAACCAAATATAATTATTTTTTATAATCTAGGTAAGTATTTTTTTGTTTTGGTGATAAAATACGATATTTGTATAGATAGAAATAGTGATTTTTACTAAAAAAGGAGGGAAGTATGGAAAATATAGATAGTACATTATCAACGGATGAAATTGTAATAAAATATACTGATTTACTTCAAGAGTATGAGCATTTTTTGTATGAATCAAAAGGAAAAATATCTAGTTTTTGGTTAGGTATTCAACTTTGGTTTATAGGTAAGATTATGCTTTATATTTTCATGTTTTTTATAAAAAATAAATTAAAGAAAGAAGTTATTATTACGCCATTAAATTATAATGCATATTTATCGAAAAAAAATGAATTAAAACTTCTTTTAGAGCATAAAAAAGGACTTTTAAATCATAAATCAGAACAAAAAGTATCTTGGGTTTTGCGTTCTTTTACAAAAAATCTATCAAAAATAATTTCTAAAGTAGAAGATTATACAAAACAATTAGAGTTTTCACTGGTCGAAGTAGAAAAGCAAATTGAACAAGAAATAGTCTTTATGAAAGATGTAAAAGAATTTGATTTTGATAATTATATTCAGCCACCAATAGACGAAAATATCATCGGTAGTATAGAAAGTGATGAAGATATAGAAGACCTTTTGAACTTATTAACAAAATAGAATGCGCTACTTATTAGACACAAATATACTTTTACTTTTGGCTAGAGAAAGAGAGGAAGGCAAGATTATCAATGAAAAACTAAAACTAACTCATCCAGAAAATCAAGTATTTTTTTCTGTCGTAAGTAGAGGCGAAATATTTTCACTAGCTAGACAATCAAAATGGGGAAAAGTAAAATTGATAAATTAGAAACCTTACTTTCTAAGTTTGGAGAGATAAATATTACTCCTGCTATTGTCAAAAAATATACAGATATTGACGTTTATAGCCAAGGAAAAGAGCCTTCAAACCCTCTTCCGAGTGGAATAACAGCTAGAAATATGAGTAAAAATGATATTTGGATAGCTGCAACTGCTGCCGTTTCTTATTCTACTTTAGTTACTACAGATAAAGATTTTGGGTATTTAAGGGACGTTTTTATTAATCTTTTGGAGCTTAAAAGATAAATAGGCTTTTTACCTTAACGATGCTTTTAAGTTCGTTGGTGGTTAGAGAAAAACAAATTCTTGATTTCAATCAATGTTTTGAAAAGTAAAGGCTTGTATTTTTGTAGTAAATAATTAGTAGTCAAAACTTTAAAATTCTTTCTCTATGAAAATGCAAGCCTCAAAACTCACTCAAAATCTAACTGAAGAAATCAAAATGGTTATTCAAAAAGCTCATAAACTACAAGATTTATCAAATGATGAATTAAATTTTCGTCCGAATACAGAAAGTTGGACAATCTTGGAATGTATCGAACATCTAAACCGTTATAGTGATTTTTATTTACAGGAAATTGAAAAGCGAATTGATGAAAAAATGGATAAAAATAAAAGTACAAATAATGGAAAATCAAAATTAAGTCAAGATTACATTTTCAAAAGTGGTTTTTTAGGAAATTATTCAGCTAATTCTATGCTACCAAATAGCAAAGGAAAAAAAGCAGGACAGATAAATAAAATGACAACTTTTAAAGACAAAAATCCAATTCATAGTGGCGTAGATAGAGGAGTTTTAGAAACTTTTATTGAAGACCAAAATGAATTTATACGTCTTCTAGTAAAATCACAATACGTAGATTGGAATAAGACAAAGGTTTCATTAACGCTTCCCCTTTTGAAATTTAATTTAGGAGATACATTTCGTTTTGTAATAAATCATGAAATTAGACATTTTATCCAAATTTCAGTCATTTTATCTCATTCTGAAAACGACTTCTCCAAAAATAAAATAATTGAATATACCATAAAATCCTAAGAAGTCATTTTATCTCAAAAATAGTTTTTTTACTTTACTCACTATTTATTTTATTGTATTTTGTTATCGAAGTTGTTTAAAAATTAGGTTCTCTATCTGCTAGATGAATTCTTACATACAAGATAAGAAATTACATCTATTTTATCTACTACAAACCTAAAGGTTCATGTTATTTAAAAGATGCTATCAAATCATACAGTAAGTACAATCAAAAAAGTATAGAACTATTAGATTATGTTATAATGAATGATAAGTACTTGCTCATAAATAGTTTGCATTATTTCTATAAGGTTTTTGAAAACCTTATAGAAATAACTGCTTGATAATCAACAACTTAATTTTGATTGAAATAGTATAAACTAAATGTAGTCAAGTACTTAATAAAAGTGAGTTAATAATATCTGTACTACTAGGTTTATACAGGGCATGTTCATAAAAAATAATTGAGCTTGTGAATATGTTTAATCAAATAAGTTATAGCATTTTTTTAACTTTGACAGTCCTTTCAGAAGGCTGTCAATAGTTGGAAAAATAAGCTCGTCTGTACCTAAACTATTGTCAGAGTTATTTTGGATTACCAAAAACTACTGACAAAGTTTTTATGAACATGCCCTGTAGGTTTATACGAATCTAATGAAAGTTTAGTATATCAAAAATGTATATCTTGCTTTGACAGAAAGAGTAAATGTAGCTTCTAGTAAAGTACTTGAAAAGAATCTTTTTTTTATAGTTGGAGAAACGGACTCACTATTGAATTGGAAATTAGACCTAAATTGTTTTTTTTATCTAAAAAATCACACTCTCACAACTACTTTTCCTTTAGCAAGGTTGTTTTCCATGTGAGTATGTGCTTCTACGATTTGTTCTAACTCAAAAACAGAGTCAATATTAAGATGAATATTTCCTTTCGCAACTTTATCAATGAAATCTTGTAATAAATCTTTTGAGAGATTTTGAGCTTCTCCCATATAAACGGTCAAACGTCCTAAAGAAGGAATATCTCCCATAGGTGTAAAGTTTGACATAGTCCATTCATTTCCCAAAATTCCAGTCATACAAACAACTCCTTTATAGCCAATACATTTTAATGAATCTTTTAAAGTTTGTACACCAACGAGTTCCAATACTTTATTTACTCCTTTTGGAAATAGCTGTTTCAACTCTTGTGTTATCATTCCTCTATCAATAATAACGTAATCTGCCCCATTTTCTTTGAGTGCTTTTTCTTTTGCAGGGTTTCTAGTTGTGGAAATAACACTCAGACCAATAGACTTTGCTAACTGACAAGCCAACATTCCAATAGATGATGTTCCACCACGAATAAGTAGTATTTCTCCTCTTTTGATTTCTAAGGCTTGATGTAAAGAACCCGAAACGGTCTGAAACATTTCTGGAATTGCACCCAAAATACTCCACTCTAAATCACTTTTGAAGGGGAAAATAATTTCTAAAGGAACAGCACAATATTCAGCATAACTTCCATCAAAAAAACGTCCCATTCCACCCATAATGGCAGCTACTTGTTGTCCTTTTTGATAGGTATTTGAAGGATTATTTTCAATAACTCCAACACACTCAATTCCTTGTATGCATGGAAGTTGAACATTAGGAGAATCTCCACGACGAGTAAACAACTCTGAACGGTTAAGTCCAAAAGATTTTACTTTTATGAGAACCCAATTTTCTTTTAGAGTAGGTAATTTTCTTTCTTGAATTTTGATAACAGATGGATTTCCTGCTTTTGTAGTTACGGCTGCTTTCATGATTGTTTTTTTGAGAAAGGAAAAGGTAAATAAAAGAGTAGAGTTTTACTAAAAAAATCGCTACACTATTTTTGAATGTAACGATTTAATTTATAAAACAAACTATTTCATTTTATTGAACATGTATCGGTCTATCTTCCAGTTTCCATTTTCTTTTTTCAGGACAAATAATTCTCTGTTTTCTTCTGGAATAGTATCTCCTGTAGCGTGAATGAGTGTAGAGCCTTTTGAGGTAGAACGTACAAACGCATATTGACCTACAATTTCTATTTCATCTATAAAAAACTCAATGCTCAGTTTAATATTCGAAAATACAAACTGATAAGCTGCTTTTACTTGCTCTTTGCCTGTTGAGGTAGGCGCATTTGAAGGCATAAATACTCCATTTTCTGTATAAAGTGAAACAGATTTTTCTACATTTGATTCATTGAGTGCATCTCTATAACTAAAAAGAAGTTTTTTGATTTGTTCTTTTTCTGTGTCAGTAACGGTTTGAGTTGTCATTTTATTTATTGGATTTTGGGTTGAGAAATACGAAAATGTAGTTGTTTTGGCATACATCACGAAAGGCAACATAAAGACAGCAAACAACAGAATTGATTTTTTCATTACTTTAATTTTGAATGGTTTTGTATAAATCTATACCACAAAATTAGGTAATGTGCGTAGTTCTGACTCTTGACCTTTTCCAATAAGTAGTCTTGATATAGTTTAAGGTTTAAAGCTGTTTTATTTATCTTTTTCTAATTGCTGACTTCTGATTCTACTCAAAAATTCAGGTGTAATTCCAATATAAGAAGCTATTTGTGTATTAGGCAAACGATTTATCAAATGAGGATTATCTTCTAAAAATGTTTGATAACGTTCTTCTGCTGTGGTGCTGATGGTTTGAAGCAAACGATTTTGAAGAGCAACAAAATTATTTTCAAGAATAATACGAAAATTTCTATCAAATTTTGGATGATTGATATAAAAGTAAATCAAATCAGTTTTAGCAATTTGAATAATAGTAGACTTTTCGATGGCTTCAATATAAAGTTTGGACGGTTTTTCGGAATGGAAACTTCCTATGTCTGTAATCCATTCATTTTCAATAGCAAAAGATATATTGTGTTCTTTAGCAGCCTCATCTACTTTATACATCTTAAAACAGCCATTTACTACAAAATTATAATGTTTGCAAATATCTCCTTCAGCTAAAATATATTGTCTTCGTTTTATCTTTCTGATAGAAATTCGTTTTTGAAGCTCTTCAATATCTGATTTTCCTAAAGGGAAATACTTCTTGAAATGATTAATGAGTGTTTCTAATTCCATTGTATTCTTCATATTTAACATTATCAACTTCTAATGTGAATAAGGAGTTAAATTAAAAATGGTTTTGTTTTTAATTAGTTGATTTTCAATTAAAATAAAACAACAGACTAAATAGTTTAGCTATTTTAGGTTTTATGCATGACCTAAAACTAATTTCGCTTTACTACAAAGTCTGTGAGTTATACAACTCGACTTTTGCCGTTGCGATGACCAACAAAAAACACAAAAAATTTAACTTTGGTAGATATACAAAGATATTTTTTTCAACTTACTTAAAAAAAGCTCCAAAAATAGCATACTACTAGTATTTTTCAACAAATAGTCCAGTTCAAAAGAGCAGACTGTCTATTTTGAATAGTCACTCTACAAACTTGACCTTATAGAAATATAAGGATGTAACAATATAACACTTTGTCCAGTAGTATTTTTTGCTGCTTTGACAAGTCATAATTGTTCCTAAGTGCTCATTTTCAGTTCTTTCACAAAAGAAAAATAATCAAAAGAAAATTTTATACAATCCTTATACGAAAGTTTTGGTGTTTTTTCAGTTAGATTGGGATACATTTCTTCCCAAGTTTCCAAAATAAAATCAATTCTTTTTGAAATCAAATTTTTCTGTAAACTAATTTCGTTGTCTTTTTTTTCTGAAAAAGTATGTTTTGCTCCTAATGCCTCAAAAAAATCAGGATATGTAATTTGAAAATAAAGATGTAAAAATTCTTTTGTTGGACGTGGTAAACCATAATTAAACAGACAATAACCAGCAATGTATTCGAATACAAAAGGAGTAAATTCTTGTTGCTCATTTTTGTCAAACCACGCAGCAGCTTGCATTTGCTTTTCTATCACTTCTTTAATTTCTTGTTCGTAGATAGGCTTTGCAATTCCGAAGGTAGATTTTGTTTCATAAAAATTAGGTAATAATTCTTCTTCTGAAAGAGCTAATAATTGCTCAAATTGATTGATTGCATAAGCATTTCTTTGAACAGGCAAACGGTTTTGGTCATAAAAAACTACTTTATGAATATCTTCCAAAATAGCTGTTATTGTTCCTTCTGGAGTAAGCAAATAATCTATTCGATACAAAAGTGTCAATAACATATACGAAATAGCTGATGCAAGACGCTCAGCATTTAACTTTTTAACTTCTTCTAGTGTTTCTTTTATCCATTTTTTCAAAAAACGCAGCTTTACTTGTTGGTGTTCTTCTGACAAAAATTCAATGTGTTTGTCATCAATAGCTTCTAATTGATTTGTAAACTCATTTAATAATAAATCATCTTGAGCATCCGAACGAGTAGCAATTTCTCTAAGTCCATTGTATAATTTCCCTGCAAAACTATCTACTGTATTTGTAGTAAAACGAATCCAAATAACACCATTTTCATCTAAAGAAAATCCACTATACAATAGGTTATAATTCATTTCCATGAGCCTTCTACCCAAAGCAACATGTAAATTATCTTTTACCTGTACAAGTTTTACTTCTCCGACAAACTCTTCCGAATTGGCAAATCCACGAACTATTTTTGAGCCTTGTTGAAGTGTAAAATCTATCTTAAAATCACTTACATTTCCATCTTCGTTTATTTGTACAGTATCATAATCTAGGTTACTCTCATCATCATCTAATAAATAATTAAAAAACTCTAGGTAGGCTTGTAAATAATTTTTTTGTTCGAAGAAACCTGTCGATCTTGCCCAAGAATCGTATTTTTCTAGTGTCTTATGTGCATCAGAATATCTACCGAATCGTATATCAATTCCATCGTGAGTGTCTGTCTGTCCGACAAAAGCAGTTATAATTTTTTTAAAAAGCATGTATCTTTTTTGAGTTGGTAAAAGATGAAGTCAGTTTTTTATCTCTAACAAAAATCAATTTAAGGAAAGAATATCAAAAATAAGTGGTTTTTTTTTGAAAATAGCCTTTATTGTTTGTATTTTTAATAAAAAAAGAAACGTTAGACTATAAAGTACTCCCAAAACTGTACCTTTGAAGGTCATCAAAATTAATTTCTGAATCAATTTTGAATGATTTTTTAAACATTTTTTAGTTTTGAAGTCCATTTTACACAATCCTAATTATACACCTAGTTATAAGGTAATCTCCATTAATTTATAAAAAAAATGAATTTTTATTTACATAAATCATTCTATAAAAAATATTTAATTGTATCACTCTTTTTTTTGAGTTTGATAATAGGTTTTTCTAGATGTGTACCTATTGAAGATTTGTTAGCTCCTACTATTAGTAATCTCACTATAAATAATCAATATAACATAACAGACACTATTTTTTTAGATGCCATACTTACTGATAATTTTGGTATAGATACAGTACGTATTGATATAAAAAAAACAGATGGAATAAGTACTTTAGATACAACTATATTACTAAATAGTGATAGTATAAAAGCAAGGTTGTTAAATCTAAGTCAATATAAACTTGTGCGTATTCCTGTTGAAGCTGCTTTAGGAGAATATAAACTTACACTGACAGTAACTGATCGCAAAACCAAAAATGGACAAGCTCCTAATAAAACTACTACTAACCGTTTTTTCTCTGTGGGAAAAGATGTTGATGCACCTAGTTTTCCAGATGTTCTTTTACCAGATATAATTCCTTTCATTGATGGTAACTATGTTGTTTGTAGAGATGAACTTGTACCACTTTTAGGAATAGCTCGTGATAATGTAGGCTTGCAAAAAATTACAGCTAGGTTTCGTTTTGTAGATGGATCTTTTTCTGATAGACCTATTATAAGTAATGTGAGTGGAGATACAGTAAATTTAGATGGTGTTTTTGATACTCGTCTTATATTTCCTAATAGACCAAATAATGAAAGATTTTTCTTAATTCTGACAGCAACAGATACCGAAAACAATACTAGAGAAATTGAAATACCTTTTGTGATAAATTGTGATACTGAAATTCCAATAATTGAAAGTATTGATACAAATATCAAAGGAAGTATAACTCAAAATGGAGATAGTATAAATGTTATTCAAGGACAAGAGCTATTCATTACTGGGGGACTAATAACAGATAGGCTTGGAACATTAGATAGGCTTATCATCTACTTAGAAGATAGAACAGAAGGAGAAATAGTTAATGATACTTTGTTTTCAGAAGTAATAAGTGGAGAATCCTATACTATTAGTGATAATATCCCTGTTTTTAGCTTTCGCTCTACTCCAAGAATAGGAAAAGAGTTTTATAGTCTAAAAATAAAAGCTATAGATGCAGCAGGAAACGAATCCGATATAAGAGATATTAAACTGTTTATTGCAGAGAACCTACCTCCTAACTTTTCGGAACTTGCTTTTACATTAGCTAGTAATTTTGATTTTCAAAGAACCTTTAGTGATGACCAAAATAGACCTATGGTCATATCAGCAGCAACTAATTATCGTTTAATCAATAGATTAAAAGATGATTTATTATTAGACAGTTATGAAATAAATTGGGGCATAGAAAATCAAACACCAATTACTACTAAAACAGAAAATAATGTAAATGCTTTAGATGTATCTTTTTCTGCAAATCAAGAAGATTTTACATTTAGTGCTGAAGGAAACAATGCAGGTACTATATATACTTTAACTATATATGCAATAGATATACTAGATAAGGAAAGCGAGATAACCTACTACTTCCAAGTCCGATAAAAAAAGCAAAACACTCTAATCTAATCAAACGAGGATGACCACTAAAAACAGTTATCCTCGTTTCTATTTTATATTTATTTTGAAAGAATCAAGAATGACAACAAAAACTGTTTTTTTATTATTAGGAGGAAATCTAGGAGATAGAGAAAATACTATTTTAGAAGCAAAAAAGTCTATTTCTTTACAGATTGGAAGTATAGAAAAAGAATCTAGCCTATATCAAACAGCAGCTTGGGGTGTAGAAAATCAGCCTAGCTTTCTGAATCAAGTAATAGAGGTTTCTAGTTTTTTATCTGCACAAGAAATACTCATTCAAATAGAAGACATAGAAAAAAAATTAGGTAGAAAACGCTATCAAAAATGGTATGCCCGAACGATTGATGTAGATATTCTTTATTATGAAAATGAGATTTTGGAGGAAGAAGAAAATACAGAAAATAGAACTAACAATCTGAAAGTTCCTCATCCATTTTTGCATGAGCGTCGTTTTACGCTTGTTCCTTTGGTTGAAATTGCTCCTAATTTTGTGCATCCTGTTTTACAAAAAACAAATGAGCAGCTTTTGGAAGTTTGTTTGGATAAATTGCCTGTTGAACAGTTACCAGTGAATAGTAAGCAGTTAGCAGTTAATTCAATTTCAAATTTATTGGTTTAGACAAAAATAGAATCAAACTTCATAAAAAACCTTATGAAACTTGACAGGTTCAAGTGTCGACACTTGAACCTTTTTTTGTTTTCTAAGAAGGCAATTCCATTTCTTTATTCAAATTCTTAATGGTTTCTTCTGGAACTTCTTTAATGTCCAAAACCATCAGTCCATCAAGTGCATTATTAAATTTGGGGTCAAGATTGAAAGAGATAATTTTTGCATTCAACTGAATATATTTTTTGAGCAAAACAGGTACAGAATGACGATTGGGTTCTAAATCCCATAAGAGTTTATCTAATTGTGCCAAATCATGTGCGCCTTCAAAAAGAGCATCAGTATCTAATAAATCTATTTTTGGCTTGAATTCTTTTCTTGGAGTAATGAGTTTTGATAATTCTTCGTGATAAAAATAACGTTGAATGAACTGTACAATCAAAGTTCTTGATGCCTCTGTGTAATTGCTACTGATACTTACAGGTCCTACCAAATAACGATATTGAGGGTTTTGGAGCAAGAAAAACAAAATTCCTTTCCAAAGTAAAAATAAAGGAAGTCGTTTTTGTTGGTATTCTTTTGTAATAAATGAACGTCCAAGTTCTAACGATTTTTCTAAATAAGGTGTAAATTCATCATCCATCTTAAAAAGACTTTCTATATAAAAACCTTTTTTACCAAAACGACACATAATTTTGTCGCCTCTACCTACACGATATGCACCTACAATTTTTTGCTCGTCTTTGTCCCAAATAAACAAATGATGATAATACAAATCAAATTCATCTAAATCTGTTTTTTTATTTGTTCCTTCTCCAACTTCTCTAAAGGTAATTTCACGAAGTCTTCCTATTTCGCTCAAAATAGTAGGAATTTGGTTTGAATTGGCTACATAACCTTCATAATTTTGCTGAACAAAAAGTAATTTGTCAGCTTCTTTGAGCTTTTCGACTTCTTTTATTATTTTGTCTTTTGAGTTTTCTTTGACAATTTCTTGAGGTTTGGAAGGAAAAGTAAAGGAAGGATAATAGAATTTCTTGACTTCCATTGTCGAACCTAATGCATACGTTTTGGCTCTCAAAAAACGACCAAAACGTTCTATATCTTCAAAATCTTCTTGACTTTTTACAGAAATAGGATGTCCAATTCTTATTCTTACCTCTTCGCCTTTTTTATTGAACATTTCACGAGGAATAGAAGCTGTTCGGAGAAGTGGATGCAATTTGCCTATCAAATGAAAAATACGACTATTGCTACCTTGAAAATAAATAGGGACAATAGGAACTTTTGCTTTTTTGATGAGCTTGATTGCAGGAGTTTGCCACTGACGGTCAGAAATTGTTTTTAGTTCGGGTTGATAACTTGACACTTCACCAGCAGGAAAAATACCTAACGGTTTTCCTTCACGAAGTTGAGTGAGAGCAGTCTTCATTCCAGCCATACTAGAATATGCATCTTGATGATTTTCTAGTGGATTTACAGGAATAACATAAGGAGCTAATCGTTCAATTTTCATCAATAGGAAATTCCCCATTACTTTAAAATCTTCATTTTGTTCTACCAAATAACGCATCAGTAAAAGTCCATCAATTACTCCAAAAGGATGGTTAGAAACTGTAATGAATGCACCTTCTTTTGGAAAACGCTCTAATTCTTGTTCATTGACAATCGTTTTGATATTCAAAAACTCAAAAAAAGATTTCAGAAAATCAAGTCCTTCATTGTTGGCAATCGCTTTATAAAGGTCATTTGCTTGTTGCAATTTCAAGGCACGCATTAGTAGCCCTGCAAATAATTCGATGTGGTATTTATTGAGTTTTGTAGCTTCAATAAAATCTTTTTTACCAATCAAATCTTTTATTGCATTTGCTGCTTCTAAATTTGGATTTTCTGTGTATTTTTCGTTTTCCATAACTGATTTTTCTAGTAGTTCTTTGTGAAGTGCTTTTTGTTTTGCAATATAATAAAGTCAATTCTAAAACTTTCTTTTTTTTATAAAAATAGGACTTTTGCAAATAAGTTTCCATTCTTATGATAACCTTTTTCTAGTATTTTTTTATAAAACTGTATCTTGTATTCCACTCACTTCTATTCCAAATTGAGTAAGTGTTTTGATTTTATTTGGATTTCCTGTAAGCATTTTGATAGATTTTACGTTTAAATCTTTCAAAATTTTGGCTGCACTACTAAAATTTCTTGCATCGGCTTCGAAACCAACAGCTTGATACGCATCAGCTTGTTTTACTCCTTCTCTTTTGTACTTTACACTATTCAAAAGTGCAAAATGTCCGTTTCCTTTCCCTTCTTGTTCTAATAAAATAATAATTCCTTTTCCTGCTTTTTGGATAAGCTCTTGAGAAATATCCATTTGCTCTTGACAATCACATTCAATACTATTAAAGTAATGACCAAAAATACAAGAAGAATGCACTCTACAAAGTACATTTTCTTCATTTTCAACTTCTCCCATCATAAAAGCAATAGATTCTTTTTGTCCATCATAATAGAGAACTTCTTTAAACTCGCCAAACTTTGTTTTTAAAGTTCCTTCAGCTAATTTTACAATCATAATTTTATTTTTTAAATACGTAAAAGTAATAATGATTTAGTCAAAAAATTGTGCTTTGTATCTTAAATAAAAAGCCAATCCTAACTCTATAAAAGCCAATCCCAGTAATGAATAATTTATCCATTTGTCTCTTACCTCTTCATTCAAATCTAATAAATACAATACGAAAATGACAGAAATAGCGATAACTAAGGCAAATATATAATACTTAATATCTTGCTTAGTCATTTTTTTCTTCTTTTTTATAAATTTAGTCTTATAATCCTTCTCATCTTCTATCAAAAAACCATTTTCTTCTGATAGTTGTACTAATTCCTTGGCTACTTTCTCTCTTTTAGCTTCCATACAAGCTCTAAAAAAGATGTTTATGAGCTGCTGTTCTTCTGCTGAAAAACTAGATTTATAATTGGAGATTTCATTTTGAGATACATTTTGTTTTGCCATCGGATGAAATTGCGAAGAAGAAACATCTTTCTGATTCAGTATTTTTTTCTCATATATCGTAAAAATATCAGTAGCAATTATATACCACTTTGATTGATTTGATAAGGGTTTAGCAAGTTTTAGCAGAGAGTTTATAAGTACTTTCTTATCTTCTACTGATTCTAGTTTTCTAAGAATTATCGTTTTCTTTCGTTCAAAACTAGCAACTATATCTTTGTCATTTCCAGTAAAATCTTCTTCAAGTGATTTCATAATTTTTATTTTATCAACACAAACTAAAACGCTCTAAATTTAGTATATTTGATAAACAACTAAAAATAAAATTATGTCTATTCCACAAGGAAAAATAACTGTAGAAGAATATCATCGTTATCAAGATATTTCAGATGACCGTTTGGAGTATCTCAATGGAATTATAAAAGCAATGGCAGGAACAACCATTGAACACGAAATGATTGTCATGCGCTTAGTAAGAAAATTAAGTGAGTGCTTAGAGAAAAAAGGCTGTACACTTGTTACAGGAAGTATGAGAATGCACTCTCCAGAATGCGATAAAGCATTTTTATATCCAGATATTCATATTTATTGTGGAGAGGTAAAAACCGAAAAACTAAAACATGGAACTTATGCACTTGTAGAACCGACAATTATTATAGAAGTTCTTTCAAATGCTACTAAAAATTATGATAAAGGAGATAAATTTGAGTGTTATCGTAGAATAAAAACTCTCAAAAAATACATCATGATTGAAAGTAACTTGGAAGATAACAAACCAACTGTTCATGTTCGTAATTTGGAAAATGAAAAGCGTTTTATTGAAGATGTTTTAGAACTAGAAGATATTTTGGAGGTTTTGGGTTGTGAGTTGCCTGTGAAAGACATTTATGGGGTTTAGTAATTGCTTTTTTAGTAAAAGAGACTATTCTTTTTTGAATAATCTCTTTTTATTAAAATGTATCAGTTTCTTTCAGCAGGATGAGTATGCGAATTATAAGCATTATCTTCGTATTCGTGTAGAATTTTTCTTTCCTCTTCTAAACCTTTAATTCTATCCAACAAATTCTTTTTATATTCTTCCTGTTGTGAAAAATAATCTATTAATAATAGGTTTTTATCTTCTAATGAAATTATACTTTTTGATAGAATATTAGTTACGTATTCTAGACTTTTATTCTTCATCTTACTGAGGAAGCTACTAAAAGTATATTTGAAATCGGAACGGCAAACATGTAAGTCTAGGACAATTTGTTCGAATAAGTCATAGTTCTTTTCTTCTAAATCTTCTTCTTTTTTTTCTAGCGTCTCAATATGTTTTTCATTTTCTGAATACCAGTTTATTAATAAGTTTATCTCATTTAGTGAAATCTTAGATTTTGATAAAATGTAGGTTGTGAAATTTCTATTTTGGGTCCTCATTCGTATAAAGAATTTTAAGTTATAAAAAATTTATACTATAAGGTATCTTATTTCAATACACTAGATTGTTGACTTACGCAGGCTATAATAAGGCATAATTTGATAAAAAGTTAAACAAAATTTGACCAAGTAGAAGAATGTATTAAATTAGAACAAAAAAAGAGTGTCTACATTTACTCCCAAATCTTGCTAAAATTCTAACCAAAAGGCTATAAATTTGTTACCTTTGTTTAGCGTAAAAAATAATATAGAAATTTACTTCCCTAGAATATAATTATGGCATCAGCTACTCCTAAAAAGACCAAAAGTAAGACGACAAAGCAAACGAAAAGCAAAACAGAACAAACTAAAACAGTTGTAGATTCTATTCATTCGAATGGAAATCATCCCAACACAACCGATTTTATAGAAATTTTTGGAGCGAGAGAGCATAATTTGAAAGATATTGATATTTCTTTTCCTCGTCAGCAGCTCATTGTCATTACTGGGATTAGTGGAAGTGGAAAATCGTCGCTTGCTTTTGATACCATTTATGCAGAAGGTCAGCGTCGTTATATGGAGAGTTTTTCGGCGTATGCACGTTCTTTTTTGGGAAATTTGGAACGCCCTGATGTGGATAAAATAAATGGCTTGAGCCCAGTTATTAGTATCGAACAAAAAACAACTTCCAAAAACCCACGCTCAACAGTTGGAACGACGACAGAAATTTATGATTTTATGCGTCTGTTGTATGCTCGTGCAGGTATTGCCTATTCGTACAACACAGGCGAAAGAATGATTCGTCAAACAGAAGAGCAGATTTCAGAGATAATTTTTGAAGATTATAAAGATAAAAAATTGGTACTTCTTGCGCCAGTCGTGAAAGGACGTAAAGGACATTATAGAGAGCTTTTTGTGCAACTTCGTAAAAGTGGTTATACAAAAGTTAGAATTGATGGAGAAATAATGGAACTCGTTCCGAAAATGCAAACTGACCGTTACAAAACACACGATATTGAAGTGGTTGTGGATAGAATTATTGTTTCGAAAGATGATGAAAAGCGAATCATGGCATCTTTGAAAACAGCTATGAAGGTAGGTAATGGAATTGTGATGGTGCAAGAACATGAGAGTACGGAAGCTCGTTTTTTCTCTCGTTTTTTGATGTGTCCAACTACTGGAATTGCGTATGACGAACCAGCACCAAATATTTTTTCCTTTAATTCGCCTTATGGAATGTGCCAAACTTGTAACGGTTTGGGCAAAATCGAACAGCTCACTGAAGAATCTATTATTCCAGATGAAGATTTAAGTATTAGTAGAGGAGCGATTGCGCCTTTGGGAGAATATCGTGATACGTATTTTTTCAAAAAATTGGCTGCCTTTATGAAAAGTCAAAAAGTAAATATTACAACAGTTTGGAACGAAATTGATAAAAAGGTTCAACAAAAAATTCTTTATGGCTCAAAAGAAATTGTAAAAGTAAAAGCCAAATCTTCTGACCGTACTTGGAATAGTGAATTTGAAGGAGTTATCGATTATTTAGAAAAATACAAACTTGAAGGAGGAAGCGACAAACAACAATCTAATCTACAAGATTATTTGACTATTACAGTTTGTCCAGAGTGTGATGGAGCAAGGCTCAAAAAAGAATCATTATATTTCAAAATTGCAGATAAAAATATTTCAGAATTAGCTCAAAAAGATATTAATCAGTTAGGAGAATTTTTTGAAGATATAGAAAGCCGTCTTGAAGACCGTCAGAATATTATTGCAGCCGAAATATTGAAAGAAATTAGAAAACGAATCGGATTTTTGTTGGATGTTGGTTTGGATTATCTAACCCTTGACCGACCTGTAAGAACGCTTTCAGGTGGAGAAGCACAGCGTATTCGTTTGGCGACTCAAATCGGAACACAGCTTGTCGGAGTTTTGTATATTTTGGATGAGCCAAGTATTGGACTTCATTCAAGAGATAATGTGAAGCTGATAAAGGCATTACAAGATTTGAGAGATTTAGGAAATACAGTAATTGTTGTTGAACATGATAAAGATATGATGTTGGCAGCCGATTATTTGATAGACATAGGACCTGGAGCAGGAAGACACGGAGGACGAGTGGTAGAAGCAGGAACGCCAACCGAATTTTTGAAGGGAAATAGCACGACAGCACAATATCTCAATAATCAAAAACGCATAGAAGTTCCGACAGAAAGAAGAAAAGGAAACAATAAAGAACTCGTTTTGAAAGGTGCAACAGGAAATAATTTGAGAAATGTAACGGCACATTTTCCATTGGGCAAACTGATTTGTATTACAGGCGTTTCGGGTTCTGGAAAATCTACATTAATTCATGACACGCTTTATCCAATTCTGAACAAACACATTTATAGAGGAGTCAAAACGCCTTTAGAGTATAAAGAAATTGAAGGTTTAAAAAATATTGACAAGGTTATTGAAGTCGACCAGTCACCTATTGGTCGTACTCCTCGCTCAAATCCTGCAACTTATACAGGTGTTTTTACAGATATTCGTGCTTTATTTACACAGCTTCCAGAAGCAAAAGTTAGAGGTTACAAACCTGGACGTTTTTCGTTTAATGTAAAAGGTGGACGTTGTGAAGAGTGCGAAGGAGCAGGACGTAAACTTATAGAAATGGACTTTTTGCCAGATGTTCATGTAGAATGTCCGATGTGTAAAGGAAAACGTTACAACCGAGAAACTTTAGAAATTCGTTTTAAAGGAAAATCTATTGCTGATGTTTTGGCGATGAGTGTAGAAGAAGCCTCAGAGTTTTTTGCAAATCAGCCTAATATTTTGCGTAGAATCAAAACGCTCAATGATGTTGGTTTGGGTTATATCACTCTAGGACAACATGCCACAACACTTTCAGGTGGAGAAGCACAGCGAGTAAAACTTTCAAGTGAACTTTCCAAAAAAGACACAGGAAAAACATTTTATATTCTTGATGAACCTACAACGGGTTTGCACTTTAAAGACGTTCAGTTTTTACTAGATGTTTTGGATAAATTGGTAGGAAAAGGAAATACTGTTTTGGTCATCGAACATAATTTGGATGTAATCAAGGTAGCTGATTGGATTATTGATTTAGGTATGGAAGGAGGTGCAGCAGGTGGACAAATTTTGGTAGAAGGAACTCCTGAAAAAGTAGCCAAAAACAAGAAAAGCTATACTGCTAAGTTTTTGAGAGAGGAATTGAAGTAGGTTTTAAATTAAAAAAAATATGATACGTATTGCTCTATTTTTATTGGTGTTCTTTATTGTGTCTTGTCAAACTAAAAATAATTCTTCTGTCATAGAAAATGATTCTAAAGATAGTGTTATAGTCAGTAAAGAAAATACGAAACCAAAAAAAAGTAAATGGGAAGTTAGTGGAGTAATTTATAAAAGTGATGATTTAGAAATTGTAGGAGATACCACGATTGAAAAGGAGAAAATCTACTTTTATAAATTAAAATTCAATCCTTATATTTGGTTTGAAGATTTTGAAATTTCAAAAAATTACAAAGCAAATCAAACAGCAATCAATTATAAAAGTAATCTGATTGCTAGGCAATATAAAACAATGCTAACCCAAGGTTATAAAAGTGAAGGTATTAATTTTGCAGGGCATTATTCACTAATTACTTGGGGATGTGGTTCACCCTGTTCTCATGGAGCTATAGTAGATGTTATTGATGGAAAAGTATATGATTTGCCACACAGTTCTATTGGCTATGATTTTAGAAAAGATAGTAGAATGTTAATTGTTAATCCTACAGATTCGTCTGGTTTTTATTCTCATTTTGAGCCAGCTATCTTTATATGGAATGAAAAAAAACACCAACTTGATGAACTAAAGCCTAGAGAAAAATGATTAAAATGACGAGAAAAATCAATTTACTATGAAATCGAATCTATTATTTTACATCTTTCTATTTTTTTCTTTTTTATATAGTTCTGCTCTAGTAGCAAACTCTACTTGTTTTGTTACTGCTGAAAATGGATTGATTATTAGAGAAAATCCCAGTATCTCCTCAAAAGTATTAGGAAAGTTTGAGTTTGGAACACGTATTCATTTATCAGACGAAACAGAGCAGTACGCTGATACACTTCTTATTGAAGGAAAACAAAGAATAGGATATTGGGTAAAAATTTCTACTCACACATTTTCATGTTATGCAACAGGAGAACAAAAAGAAGGGTTTGTGTTCAATATTTTCTTAGATGATGAACAAACTTTTGTAGCTAAAATACAAGACGAGTTTTCAAAATTTACTCAACTCAAAGATTATCAATTAGATACAGAAAATGATATATTTTGCTTAAAAGGCGATTTTTTGGGTGATAAAATTACTGATACAGCCATTCTACTAAAAAGAAAAGAGCAAAATAAGGAAGGATATTACGATAAAAATATAGTTATTCTCAACTATAATACAAGTTCAAAAGAACCAAAACTTACTTTTTTGAGTGAAGAAGATGGTTATGAATGGGTCGGAGTTTTTGTAAAAATAAATGCTGGAACTCCTCTTTGGTCTAATTATGATGAAGATTGGATAGATTTTGACAAAGTTCCAGAAAAAGATAAAGTATTCTTGACTTACGACTGTTTTTTGCTTCATGCAGCAGAGGCTTGTGGAGGAAATTTTACTTTTTGGAAAGACAATAAATTTAATTATTTGCAACAAGAGTAGTTTTGAATTAACTAGCTAAATACTTCAAAAATTTCTCTTCTTGCTTACCAAACTCAAAAGCTGTATTTTTACAGAAAAAATAATACGATAATTCAAAATAGAATCAATCAAAAATGAAAATAGGCGATAAAGTGCGTATGCTTTCGGGAACAGAAGAAGGCGTTATCACAAAAATCTTACAACACGGACAAGTAGAAGTAGAAATTGAAGAGGGTTTTCGTCTGCCTGTTATGGCTGCCGAAGTAGTCTTAATCCATAAACAAGAAGAAAAATATTTTGGAAAAAAATCGCCTGTTTCAGTCGTAGAAGAAGAGAAAAAGCCACTTTTCAAACCCACCAAAAAAGTAAAAAAATCTACTGTCGGAGAAGGAATTTATCTTGCCTTTACTGATTTTAATGATAAATTATTGAATGTTTATTTGGTAAATAATATGGCTTATTCTATGCTTGTTACGGTAGGTGAACAGCTAGAAAATGGTCATGAAAAACATCTTTTTTCAGAACAAATAGACAAAAAAGATGCGCCAAGAGTTCATAGACTAAGTAGAGAAGAGTTTAATAATTGGAAACCTCTCATTATTAGAGCTATATTTTTCAAAGAAGGAAATTTTGAGCCTAAACAAACCCTGTTTTTTCAAATGGGTTTTAATAATTCTTTTTTCAGAATCAAACGAACTGCACCAGTTTTGGAAGCAGAATCCTATCTTTTTAGAGTAGAAGGACGAGAAATTCAGCCTGATTTGCCAGTTGAAAAACCACAAGTTATTGATGTAAGTAGTCTTAGAGAACGAATTATAGAAAATAGCTCAAAAGTTTCTCCTTACAAAACAGAAGCTCCACCCTCAGAAATTGATTTGCATATTGAAATTTTGTCGCCTGACCATTATGACGTAATGACAAATGAGGCAATTATTACGATGCAATTAGAACATTTTGAAATTTATTTGGATAAAGCATTGGCTGCCAATATGGAATCAATTATTTTTATTCATGGAATAGGAGTTGGAAAACTAAGACAAGAAATTCATAGAAGACTTAGTCAGCATCCACATGTGAAATATTATCAAGATGCTTATAAAGATAAATTTGGCTACGGAGCTACAAAAGCCGTTTTCAAGTAGCTGACAGTTTCCAACTGTCAGAAATTTTACGACACTTACAAAGTGTCGCCTACTTTAAAACGAACTTTTCTATACTTTAATCCGTTACTTTTAAAAAAAATGCCGTTGTCGGTGTCCCCACCGACGACTTATTGACAAAAAAATATAACGAAAAAAATAGCATTATGCACAACGAAACCCAACGACAAAAACAAGTTTCAAAAATTATACAAAAAGATATTGGCGAAATTTTTCAAATTCAAAATATAGGTAAAGATGCGTTAGTTACAATTACGGCTGTGAAATCTGCTGCAGATTTGGGGCTTTGCAGAATTTATGTCAGTGTTTTCCCTCCTGTAAAGCAGTATGCTGTTATGGAAGAAATTGAGAAAAAAAGTAGTTTAATCCGTAGTGAAGTTGGAAAAAGAGTAAGACATCAGTTCCGTCAAGTTCCTAACTTAGAGTTTTTTATTGACAAAACAGAAGAAGAAGCTGCTGAAATAGAACAGCTTATCGATAGTTTGGATATTCCACCAGCTCCAGAAGAAGATGATGAGAACTATGACGATTACAAAGATGAAGGAAGACTAAACGCAGATGATTTTTAAATACAACAGATACTTTTTAGGGTAAAATAGGGTTAGTTTAAAAAGTTGGGGATTAGGCAAATAGTTTTTCCATTCTAAATAGGAAAAATTTGACATCTACTACCTCGCTTTGATTTGCTCTAAATAGTTTCATTTTAGCATTAAATGATTCAGCATTTGTATTTCTACAGGGCATGTTCATAAAAACTTTGTCAGTAGTTTTTGGTAATCCAAAATAACTCTGACAATAGTTTAGGTACAGACGAGCTTATTTTTCCAACTATTGACAGCCTTCTGAAAGGACTGTCAAAGTTAAAAAAATGCTATAACTTATTTGATTAAACATATTCACAAGCTCAATTATTTTTTATGAACATGCCCTGTGTATTTCTATTGTTGAAGAAATTTAAAATAGTTTATAAATGATAAGCTAAGACTGTTTGCTGCTGTATTAAAAACAGTCATATAGAAGCCTTTTGACTCATAAGCTGATGAATCATACCCTTCTGGAAGAGCATTTTTCTCTTCTAAATAAATATAAAAACAGTTCTTTTTTGTTTGAAGATGCTCTATTTCTTTCAAATCAGTAATTTCAAAATGAGATAATAATCCACTAGGTAAAAACAAGGATAGAAGAGAAGAGTCCATCTACTTTTTTTTAATCAAAGTTACTCAAAATCCCCAACTTTTTAATGTGTCCCTTTTTCTCTAATCTAGTAGATTAGTGCAAAAAAAACAATAATTTTTAGCAAATGCTTTGTAAGTTAGAAATTTATTTTTACCTTTGGAACATAGAAACACAAAAGGTTGTTTTTAAATTAAAAATACAGTAGTTATAAATACCTTGCTTTCTAAGTTTATTCTTAGAACGAATGATGTTTCGTCATTCAAGAACTTTTACATAGCATACATCACTACATACTATCTTTAAGATGACTAACAACTACCTATACGCCATTTACGGTTTGAGTGCGCTGCACTTAAATAGCGTATAGGTAGTGTTAGTCTGGAGTTGATAGATATAGTCCTCAGATAATACGAAGATTTTATAAATTGTATTTTTATATTAAGACAAAATAAAATAGTAGCTCATAGTGGCTTGAAAAATACCTTGCTTTCTAAGTTTATTCTTAGAACGAATGATGTTTCGTCATTCAAGAACTTTTACACAACATACATCACTACATACTATCTTTATGATGACTAATAGGTACTACCATGATTTTACGGTGTAAGAGCGATGCTCTTAAATTCACGGTAGTACCCATTAGTCTGGAGTTGATAGATATAGTCCTCAGATAATACGAAGGTTTTCAAAACTATTTTTAAATAAAAAAGAGAGAGTTTAACTACTCAAATCTTTATGCACTTCTATGTGCAACTCATCTGTCATTGTTTGAGATTCTCACTAATGATAGATAATAACAAACAAACAAATAGAAATTAATTAGTCTTTTTTAGCTTTTACAACTTAGTAAATTACCATTTTTTTTATTTAGATTAGCATTTAATCTAGTAAAAATGTTTTTTTGCTATGTCATTTTTTGCTGAATAATTTTTGATTCAATCAATTATCAATTTTAAAATAATTGAATAAAAGAATTGCCAAATTAACCTATTTGTTTTATGTCAATTACACGCCAACAACTCTACGACCGAATTCGTGCCACCTCAAAAGAAGACTACATTTTAACAGAAATGAAGCGTTTAGGATTTTGGGGAAATTCCGAAAAACCAACTCTTGCCGAAGAACTTATCAATAGACAAGCAAGTCTTCAAAAAGAACTCGCAGAACTCACTCAAAAACAAAGACAATACGACAGCAGAGAAGCCATGCTAAAACAAATGCGTCTTGAACGCATGAAAGCTTCCAAAGAAAAACAAAAAGAAACAAAAGCCAGAAACGAAGAAAAAGTTTGTTTGAAGGCTGAAAAATGGGCTGAAACTCAGAAAACAAATATTATTTATTTGGGTGGAGAAGTTTCTAAAGGCTTAAATAATACAATTTCTGATAAAGAAAAACTAGAAAATCTAAACCTTCCTTATTTTGAAAACGTGGTAGATTTTTCTAAAAAAATAGAAAAACCTATTTCAGAACTTCGTTTTTTGGCTTTTCAACGCTCGGTTTCGAAAGTCAGTCAATATCATAATTATTATGTTCCTAAAAAATCGGGTGGAAAACGTCTTATTTCTGCACCAAAACCAAAGCTAAAAGCTACTCAAAATTGGATTAAAGAACATATTTTAGATAAAGTTGAAGCAAATCAAAATGTTCATGGTTTTGTAAAAGAACGTTCGATTTTGACAAATGCAGAGCCACATCAAAATAAAAATCTAGTAATTAGTTTAGATTTGAAAGACTTTTTCCCTTCTATTTCCTATAAAAGAGTAAAAGGACTTTTTCAAAAATTTGGCTATTCTGAGCAGTTATCTACAATTTTTGCGCTACTCACTACACACAATGAAACGGATAAATTAAATGTAGATGGCGAAGTTTATTATGCTCAAAAGGTGGATAAAGACACAGGCAAAACAAACCGTTTTCTTCCTCAAGGTTCGCCTGCAAGTCCTGCCATTACTACGCTCATTGCCTACAAAATGGATAAACGTTTGGAAGGATTAGCCAAAAAAATGGGTTTTACTTACACTCGTTATGCTGATGATTTGACTTTTTCGTCTGATTTGGATTTAAAAAAAGATACAAAAAATACAGACAAGATTATCGGTTCATTGCTTTATTTTATCAAAAAGGTCGTAATGAGTGAAGGTTTTGAACTGCATCCAGACAAAACGCATATTATGCGAAAAGGAAGTCAGCAAAAAGTTACAGGAATTATTGTCAATGAAAATGCTGATAATAAATTAGGAATTGATAGAAAAACAATCCGAAAATTTAGAGCTTTTTTGCATCAAACTTCTAAAACAGGTTGGAAAATAGATAAGGATGCAAAAGATAAGAAATGGGGTATTCATTCTGATCCAAAACAAGCAGCTTTAGGTTTTGCCTCTTTTATAAAAATGGTTGATGCCAAAAAAGGAGAGAAATTTATGGAACAAATAAACTCTATTCCTAATGAAGAAAATTATGTTGAAAATGCTGTTTTAGAAAATCCTACTCGTGCATTCGTTTCTGAGGAAAAGAATGATAAACAAGCTATTGAGTTAAATCAAAATCAAACAGAAGAACAAAATCAAGAAATAGAAAATCAATCAAATGAATCGGATTGGTGGGATATTTTTTAAGGAGCATTATTTTTTAAACTAAATTATTTCTCGTTTTACAAATCATTCTTATCTAAAAATAAAGAGTTATTTCGTAATTCGTAATTTTTAATTCGTAATTGAAATAATATGAAATTAATAGAACAAAGCAAACTCTTTTTTAAGCAAGGAAATTCGGATAAAGTCTATGAAATCGACCTTTGTGAAGTCGGAACAGACTTATACGTAGTTAATTTTAGATATGGAAAACGAGGTGCAAATCTAAAAGACGGAACAAAAACTCCTTCTCCAGTAGGAAAAATAAAAGCACAAGCCGTTTTTACAGCTTTGGAAACTGAAAAAACGAAAAAAGGCTATAAAAAAGAAAGTCAGCCAAAAGAGAAAAAAGAAAAAGTTTTTCCATCATCAATTTCTTCAAAAGAAGAAGCTATTTTGCAGCGTTTGAGAGAAGCTGTAAACAAGGCAAATAATCCAACTGGAGAACAAAAAAGTGTTTTCAAATCAGAATGGAAAATAGGAAGAGTAGTTTGGCAAGTAGGCGAACTAAAACTAAAATCAGCAATTCCATTCCTTATTGAACTTCTTGAAAAAGATGATAGCCTAGAAATAGTAGATATTTATTCTATTCTTTATGCACTAGTCAGATGCAAAGACAAACAAGCAGGTTCTATTTTTAAAAATTATATAGGAAATGGAAAATATCCCCATCATATTCAAAAAATAGCAAGAGAAGGTTTATTGAATATTGAGAGTGAAAAACAGGCTACAATCGAAAAACTGCTTGATTCTCTTCCTCCAATTATTCAAGAATATGTCAAAAATGGAAATATAAAAGAGTTAGAAAAAGAAATTCAGTTAAGAATAAATGAAAAACAAAAAGATTTTCAATTCTTAGAAACGCTTTATTTGCTTGTTCATGTGTATCCATTTTTGCAAAAAGTAGTTCTGAATTCACTTTCAAAAATATCTGTTCGTCCTCCCTTTTTCAAGTATATTCGTTCAATTTACAAACTGGCAGAACTGCGTGATGATACTAGAGTTTTGGGTTTGCTCTCTTATCGTTTTGAGAAATCGACAGGAATGTATAAAAGTACGACCATTTCAGAAGGTGAAGACACAAGTCATTGGCGTTATAGTTACAAAGTGAGAAGGTATATTTTTGAACTCAGCGAACAAGTAGCAGATATTACCAAAGAAGTTAAAACTAAAAATTCAAAAATTGGCTTTTCAGAGCAAACTAGAGAATATCTTCAGCGTAGAGATTTGAGAAGATTGAAAGATTTTGCATTAGAAACAGGAAATCACAATTATGTAAAATTGGCTACTTCTATTCTGCTTTCTTATCAAAAAGAAGATTATCAAGCCCATTCTGTAAGTAGTTTTGGTTATGCATCTTGGGATAGAACTACTAGAAAATATACTCATAATTTTACTGTTTTTCCTGATAATGCATCTTCTTTATTATTGAATTTGATTTTGAATGGAAATAATAAAGAACTAGAGTTAGTCAGCAATAAATGGCATAAAAAAGAAAAAATTACGATAGTTTCGGATAGTTGGTATGCACAGCCAACTGTTCAAAATGAGCAACCTTCTAGTTTGCAACGAATAATGTTTTTTAACAGAAAAACACTTCAAGAACAAAAAGAATTTCACAAAGAAGAAAAAAGAACAGAGTTTTTTCCTCAAAAATGGGATGCTCTGCCACAGGCTTATGTTCAACTTTTAGTAGAAGCAAAACTAGATAGTATACATGAGTTTGCCTATAAAAATCTCAAAGTACATTCAGAGTATGAAAATATAATTGCAAAATTTGATGTAAAACTTTTGAAAAAACTAATTTCTTCTGATTTTGAAATTCCTGCACTTTTTGGAGTAGAAATATGTAAGGATAAATTAAATGAAAATTTTGATAAAGAATTGACTTTAGTTCTTTTAAACTCAAAACTAGAAGAAGGACGAAGATTAGCAAAAGAAATCATAGAAAAGAACAGCCAAGAATTTACAAAAGATGTAAACTTTACACTTTTTGTCTCTGAGCTTGTTTTTAATCAATATATAGATATCCGAAGCTGGATAAATCAGTTTTTACAAACTATTGCTTTATCAACTGAGAAATGGCAGGTTATTGTAGGAAAAGCAATTTCTGAGATGCTTAGTGCAGATAAAAATTATTCTACTCTATTACTTAAAGATGCTCAAAATATATTGAAAGCAAATGCAAAACCTGTTTTAGAAAATGTAGGTTGGAATATTGTTTTGGAGCTTTTGGAAGACGCAAACCTTCAAAATCAAGTTTTTGCAAGTGATATTTTGCTTATTAAATCTAAACTCATAAAGGCAACAGATATTCCTTTTTCTATTTTGAATGGATTTTTTGAAAGTAAATCAGAAGAAATACGAGCAAATGGAATGGAAATTTTTGCAGATTATCCTGAAAGCGCACTTTTAGAAGCGTATCAGCTTTTAGGAAATATGCTTATTTCTCCTTATCAAAATTTGAGAAATTCGGCAAGAGAAATTATAATAAAACTGACTCAAAATAAAGTCAATCAGCAATCAAAAGAAGGAAAAGAGTTTTCTGAATCTATTGTAACAAAATTAGTTTTGGCTCTTCGTAAAAAAGACCCAGAAGAAATAAAACGAGAAGAGTTAGCAAAAACAGAAAAACAACAAGAGCAAAATAATCAAAATAAATCTGAAATTCAAAGTGAAGGTGATTCTTCCGAACAGCTAAGTGTTCATAAAGAAATTGCAGACCTTTTAATCAATCATTTTGATTCTTATCTATCAAATGTTACACTCAAAACTACGCTTAATCTTCTTCATGGAAATTATAGAGAAGGACAGTTTGTAGGTTTTCATATTCTCAAAAATCATATTGTTGCTAATCAAACCAATAAAGAAGAAGTTTCTATTCGTCAGATTGTTGCCTTAGCAGCTCACGAACTTTTAGAAATTCGTAGCTGGACATTAGAGTATTATCAAAATAATCTTGCTCGTATTCGTTACGAACGTGATGAGGCTTTACGAATTTTGGATGCAAAATGGGAAGATATTCGCCAAAAAGCGATGGTATTTTTTAGAGAAAACTTTACAGAAAACGATTGGGATGTAGATAGTTTGGTTTCGATTGCTGATTCGGTTCGTCCAGATATAGAAGCATTTGGAAAAGAACTGATTACCAAATTCTTTGAAGAAAAAGATGGAGAGAAATACCTCACAATGCTCAGTCAGCATCCAAGTAATTCGATGCAACTTTTTGCAACCAATTATTTAGAACGTTTTGCAACTGGAAATCTAGAGCGTTTGAAAGAAATGGAATTTTATTTCCGTTGTGTTTTGATGCAAGTCAATAAAGGTAGAATTGCAAAAGATAGAGTTCTTGATTTCTTAGAAAAAGAGGCTTTATCTTCAAAAGAAACTGCTTTTTGGGTTGTTCCATTGTTTAATGATTTGGTGGCTACAAGTGCTGTTCAAGATAAAGAGCGATTTATTCAGATTCTTCAAAAACTAAAAACTAAATATGAGAATTTGAAAGTAGCTTTAGTTTTTGAGTAAAAATAAATATAATTATGATAAAAGAATATAAAAAAGAAGATCATTTAATTTATAACGGTGATGTTATCGACATACTTAATACAAAAATTGAAGATAATAGCATTGATTTGATTTTTATAGACCCACCTTATAATATTGGAAAAGATTTTAATGGACTTATCGACAAATGGGAAACTGATGAAGCCTATTTAAATTGGTGCTACGAGTGGATTGACCTTTGTTTGAAAAAACTAAAAGATACAGGAAGTTTTTACATAATGACTTCAACACAATTTATGCCTTACTTTGATATTTATTTAAGAGATAAAATCAATATTCTTTCAAGGATTGTTTGGTCGTATGATAGTTCTGGAGTACAAGCTAAAAACTTTTTTGGTTCAATGTACGAGCCAATTATTTTTTGTGTAAAGGATAAAAAGAATTATACATTTAACTCAAATAAAATTCAAGTAGAAGCCAAAACAGGGGCAAAACGTAAATTAATTGATTATCGTAAAAATCCACCACAGCCTTACAATACAAAAAAAGTCCCTGGAAATGTATGGGATTTTCCGAGAGTAAGGTACAGAATGGAAGAATATGAAAATCATCCAACTCAAAAACCGATTGCTTTGCTTGAAAGAATTATAAAAGCTAGTTCAAACGAAGGAGATGTTATTCTTGACCCATTCTCTGGAACTTTCACAACTTCTTATGTTGCTAAATCATTGAATAGAAAATCTATTGGAATAGAAATAAATGAGGATTTTACAAAAATTGGAATCCGTAGAGTATTAAATCAAACCACGCTTAATGGAGAATCTTTAGAGCCAGAACCAAAAATATATCAAATTAAAAATACACAACAGCAAAATTTATTTTAACCAAAAATATGAAGCACTCATTTACAGAAAAAATTGATGAAATACTAGCCAAATATTTCAAGGATAATGCAAAACAAGTATTTAAGAATAGTGAGCTTATTCAATACATAAATCAAAAAACTGTTTCGGCTCATAAAGGTTCGAAGGCAAGAGGTAGTTTTGGAAATCTTTATGCGATATATGTTTTAGTCGAAGATTATTTGGATAAAAAATTTGACAAAGAAGGTGACTATTCAAAATACGAAGGAGCTAAATTTTCAGATTTATTTACAAGACAAAGAGAACTTCCTTTTGGGGCAGGTTTACAGAATCACGCTTTAAATCACCGAATGAATCAAGAGTTTAAGAAAAAGTTTTCAAATTGTGATTTTATTCCGATAACTAGAGAATCTAAAACCAAGAGGTATTGGATAAATCCGAATCTAATCGAATTGGAAGTAAACAAAGAAAAAGTGAATATTTCTCACGCCATAATTGAAATCATTGAAGAATATATTAAGACAAAGAGAAGTGCACTTGAGAGTTTTATTCAAACCTGCGAAGAATTAAAAGATATTGGAGATAAGGAAGTAGATAAAATCAAACTCTTTATTTCGGGGTTACTTCAGCCTAACGTAGATGCAAGGATGTTTGAAATAGTTAGTTATTCAATATTGAAAGCAAGTTACTTTGAACAATTTGTGTTTTTTGGTTTTACTCTTGAGTCAATAGAAAAGGAGAATTTGAAACTATATAAGACAGGAAGAACAAATGCAAATGATGGAGGAATTGATTTTGTTATGAAACCGTTAGGACGTTTTTTTCAAGTAACAGAAACAACAGATGTAAAAAAATACTTTCTTGATATTGACAAACTTGAAAAATTTCCGATAACCTTTGTTGTCAAATCAACTGAAAAGGTAGAAGGTTTAAAACAGAAAATAAAAGAAGGTGCTAAACAACAATATGGTGTAGAGGCTGTAGTAAACAAGTATGTTGCTTGTATAGAGGAAATAATAAACATTCAAAAACTGAAAGAGACACTAGATGAAGTTGAAAAAATAGGAAAAATAAATGAGGTTCTTAATGAAATAATTAAGCAAAGTAAAGTTGAATTTAATTATGATGAGGATATAATAGAAGAAATAGAAGAAGATGATTTCAAATAAGTTATTAATTAAAAATATTGTCATATCCGTTGCTCGTGTTCCACGAGTGACACACCAAACATCACAAAAAATAAAATTATGCTTTTCGAATATAAATACGGTGGCAACACCAACATCATAAATAATTCAGAGCAAACTTCGATGTCTTTTGCTCCTGATGCGCTTCGTGAACCTACCTTTTTTGTAGGAAAATTAGATAAAAAAATAAATTTTCGTGAAGCAATTTCTGCGCTTCATCACGTTGTTGTTTCGGATTTGCGTTTCAAACCCAAAGACAAAACAGAATACAAAGCGTGGGCAGAAAAACAAGAACAAATTTGGCTTGCCGAATATATGGAATCATTTCAGATTGAGGAAGTAAAAGCCAAAACGGAGAAAATCAGAAAGGAATTAAACGAATCCTATAAAGAAAGTAATAAAATTTTACAGCCTTATTACACAGCACAGCGTGAATATTTCAAGTATCTCTATGAAAAAGATAAAGATGCTTGGTTTGTGCTTGACCCTGTAATTACGGTTCATCCAGACGAGGTTTTTTTTGAATGTTTTAGTCAAGATGAATCTACGTATGGAAAATTGAGTTGTAGTTATAATGTTTTTAAGGAAATCAATGAGTTTGAATGTGGAACTACAAATGTAGATTATTCATCTACTTTATATAATGAGTTTCAAAAAATTCGTAACTATAAAGAAACTGATTTCAAGATTGACCCAAGTGGTTTTGAGGTTCAGACGACAAACGAAGAGAGTTATAAAGAAGTCAAAATTGATTTGCCTGATACGTGGGTGCGTGGATTTTTGCAAGTAAGTTCTGCTATGACTCTTCCTTCGACTACACTAGATTTACATCCAATGGATATTTTTAGTTTGTGTCAGTTTTTAAGACGATTTAAGGAGAAAAAAAGTCCTCGTTCGTTGCGTTTTGTGTTAGAACCAAATCAACCTATCAAAATAATTATTGAGCCTTGGAATAAGGAACTCATTTTTAATCGTTCGATTTATACAGGACACGAATCTAAGGAAATTCGTATTTGGGGAAGAAGACGTATTTTGATTTTGGAAAGATTAATTCCAGTAGCCAAAAATTTCAAACTTGTTTTGCTTGGTTCTGGATTGCCTTCATTTTTTATAGCTGAATTAGAATCAGATATGACTTTTACGCTTGGTCTTTCGGGTTGGACTTCTAATGATTGGTCAAGAGCAGGAAATTTTGACTTGATGGCACCAAGAAGTGAAGTAGATGATTTTACTAAAAAAACAGTTTTTAATGCTTTAAAACAAAACTGGTTTGAGAGTTCGGCATCATTGGCTCGTCGTCTAAACTTAGATACAAAAACAGTTTCTTCTGCTTTGGCTGCCTACACACAGGCTGGACGAGTAATTTATGATTTGAAAATGGGCGTTTATCGTGTTCGTGAGCTTTCGAAAGACCCTTTACCAATGGATAAACTGCGTTTTGCTAGTGAAGAAGAAGAAAAAGCAACGAGTTTTATAAAAAATAATGGTGTACAAGTAGAAATTGATACGACAAATTTTGTCAATAAAGACGGAGAAAAAAGTGAACGAATTGTTTTGAAAGGCAGAGTGAAAGATAAAAACACAACCTATCCAACACTTGTTCAGATAGATAATGATGAGCGAATTGTAGATGCAAGTTGTGAATGTAATTTTTATAAAATGAATAATCTTAGAAAAGGTGCGTGTGAACATATGTTGGCTACACGAATGTATTTTAATGAAATGAAGATGGAGAGGGTTTAATTTTTTCCCTATCATCTTTTATATAAAACGCTATGAAATTTTTTCATAGTGTTTTTCTTTTACAGAAATTTAAGTTTTAGACCAATTTCTCAAAACTTTATTTTATAACAAATCGTAGTTTAGATACTAGCAAGAATATAATTTATGTCCTAATTAATATTTTTTACTTTACTTATGAAATCTCCACCTTTTCTAACACCCAAAGATACTATTCGTTTGATTGCTCCTTCTGGAATTGTAGAGCCTGATAATATAGAACAAGCTGTTGAATGGATAATGGAAAATGGTTTTACTCCAAAAGTCGGGATTCATTTAACAGATAATTTTTTTCGTTTTGCAGCAACTGATGAGCATCGATTATTTGACCTTCAACGAGCCTTAGATTGTAAGGAAACAAAAGCGATTTGGTGTATTCGTGGTGGATATGGAATGGGACGTATTTTGGATAAACTCAACTGGGATAAATTTTTAGAAAATCCCAAATGGCTCATCGGTTTTAGTGATATTACAGCTATTCATCTAAAAATAAATCAATTAGGTTTTCAAAGTATGCATGGTTTTATGCCTGTTCAGTTTAAGTATTTATATCAACCTCAAACTAATTTAGAAGCTCAAAAAGCATTTACAAATTCTCAGAAAGTACAAATTCAACAGAGTAAAAAAGGTGAAAAAGGAGTGAGAAATACTCTTCAGCAAAATACAAGTGAAATGTCTGATAAAATTCAGATTGAAAAATCTATACAAAGTTTTTTACAAGCTCTATTAGGTAAATCATATCAAATTAACTCTTTATCTCATCCAAAAAATGAATTAGGAGAAACAGAAGGAGAAATAATAGGAGGAAATCTAAGTATGATAATCAACAGTCTTGCTACTCCCACCGAAATAAATACAGATAATAAAATTCTTTTTTTAGAAGAAGTAGGCGAAAATCTTTATGCTGTTGATAGAATGCTTTGGCAACTTTACCGAGCAGGAAAATTTAAAAACTTAAAAGGAATTGTTGTAGGAAGTTTTTCAGGTTCAAAGCAAACTGCCCAGCAATTTGGTTTTTCAGTCGAACAAATGATTATAGATTTGGTAAAAGAATACAATTATCCTGTTGCTTTTAATTTTCCAATCGGACATACTTCTCAGAATGAAACTGTTATCTGTGGTGCAAACATAATTTTTGAAGTGAATAAAGAAGGTGGAATTTTGAAGTTTTTATAAAATTCAATATAATTATCAGTATTTGTAGGGAAAAGGCACGCCTTTTCCTAATTTTGTGTTTTATCAAAAACAAAACATCAATGCGTTTCTACATCATTGCTGGCGAAAAGTCAGGCGATTTACATGCTTCTAATTTAGTAAATGCTCTTAAAAAAGAATATCCAACAGCTATTTTTAGAGGTTTTGGAGGCGATTTGATGGAAAAAAATGGCGTAACACTTGCCAAACATTACCGAGAAACTGCTTTTATGGGTTTCTTTGAAGTTGTTCAAAATTTGGGAACAATTAGAAAATTACTGTCATTCTGCAAAAAAGATATTTTAGAATTTAAACCAGATGCCGTTATTTTTGTAGATTACCCAGGGTTCAATCTGCGAATAGCAAAGTATTTAAGAAATTATTTTATTAAAAACTCTACTTCTCAAAACATAAAAACGCCAAAACTATTCTATTATATTTCTCCAAAACTTTGGGCGTGGAATCAATCAAGAGCCAAACAAATTAAAAGAAACATCGATTATATGTTTTCTATCCTGCCTTTCGAAATTGAGTTTTATAAAAAATTTGATTTTGATAGAATAACGTATGTCGGAAATCCTCTTTTTGATGCAATAGAAAATTATAAACCAAATGATAATTTTTTAATGGAAAATAATTTGAAAGACAAAGTAGAAGGTTCTAATCAGAAAATAATTGCCCTTTTGGCAGGAAGTAGAAAGCAGGAAGTAAAGTCGCTTTTGCCTGTAATGATAGAAGTTGTTAAGAAATTCAAGCAAAAAGCAGAAGTAAATACGATTGATTATAAATTTATTTTGGCTGGTGTTTCTAGTTTAGATGAGAGTTTGTATGATGAGGCAAAAGAAAATGGAATTGATGTGATTTTTGAGCAAACCTATGATTTGCTTTCTCATGCAGATGTCGCCATTGTTGCTTCTGGAACAGCTACGTTAGAAACAGCACTTTTTGAAGTTCCTCAAGTGGTAATTTATAAAGTAAATGCAATTACGTATCAGATTGCAAAATTAGTAATTAAAGTAAAATGGGTTTCTCTTGTCAATCTGATTGCAAATAAAGAGATTGTAAAAGAGCTTTTACAGCAAGATGCCTCAGCAGAAAACATTAGTCAAGAATTAGAATTACTTTTAGATACAAAAAGTGAGCGATATAATTTTATGAAAAAAGAATATATTGCTCTCAAAAATCAAATTCAGACAGAAGGAGTTTCGGTTAGGACAGCTAAGAAAGTAAAGGAAATTTTGGTATAAATTACGAATTACGAATTACGAATTACGAATTTTTCTTCAGTAAATAATTTTTGGTTCTCTGACAATTTTTGCACTATGTCGTTGGTGGGACACCAACAACGGCAGGTTATAGCCGTTGTCGGTGTCTCCACCGACAACCATCAATATTCAAAATTCGAATAAAATCAATAAGGTGCAAAAATTGTCAAACAACCTATTTTTTTTATCTCAACGAGAGCAAAATCTCGTTGATGGTTATTTTAGTAATAGTTAAAAAGTAAAAAATGAAATATTACAATTTAGTTGCAGAATGTAAAGGCTACGAATCGGCGCAAGAATTTTGTGCTTATTTTAGAGAAAATATTCCTGTTTTATCGAATGGAAAACGAATAGCCTCCGAAGCAAATGCAGTTCGTAGAGGTGATGGATATTGGATAGCTTGTGTTTCTTTTGAAGGACTTTTTGCTTTTGATAGTGAAGAAGAATTGGAATATGCTCAAAAAAATGCACTCTCAGCTACCGTAAATCCGACCTTTTTGCAAGAAGCTGTGTCAGAGATTTTTTCTTTACTTTCGGTTGCTCCTTCATATATGGCAGCAGCTTTTGGAGTAGATGCGATTGATGCGTTTTCTCAAATGTCTATTGAGGAAATTATTTTGCAAAACTCTTCTTTTGGCTATCTTTTTTTAATTGATTCGGCTTGGGAACGACTTGGCGAACCCAAAGGATTTGAAGTGTTTTCAGAAGGATATTATTGGAATCCGAACTAGAGTATATGTCGTTGGTGGGACACCAACAACGGCATAAGGTCAGCGAATGATTTACAGGATTTGTATGATGAATTACAGGATAAATGCAATTTCAATTCATACTTATGGCTGATACATAACTCAGTTTCATTAATGTATTGTCCTGTAATTATCATAGATATCATAAAAATTCCTAGCTAATTAATTCTAAAAACCTTTTTCTCCCAAAAGGGGAACAAAACGAAAACCACCAAAATTTTCTTGTTCGATAGTTTTTTCGTCTTTTTTTGTATAGCGACACATAATTTGACTTTCTTGGCTACCCACAGGAACAATTATTTGTCCTCCTACTTTTAATTGATTAAACCATTCTTTAAATACTTGGGGAGAATTTGGTGTGGCTGCTGTTACCAAAATCCTATCATAAGGAGCATTTTTAGCATATCCTTTCGAACCATCTCCACAAGTTAAATTTACATTTTGAAAGTCAAATTCTCTTGAATAATTACTCAAATTTTCTAATGTCTGTTTTGCTTTTTGATGTAGATTTTCGTGATATTCTATGCTTGTAATTTGTGCTTTTTTATTCTTGCAAATTTGTGTTAAAATAGCCGTTTGGTAGCTTGAGCCTGTTCCGATTTCTAATATTTTTAGAATAGTGTTTGATTCAATTTCTTGCACATTCAAAAGTTCACTTTGATAAGCAACTGTATAAGGTTGAGAAATTGTTTGTCCTTCTCCAATAGAAAAGGCTTTGTTTTGATAAGCATGTTGTAAAAAAGCACTGTCCATAAAAAAATGTCTAGGAACTGTCAAGATAGCATCTAAAACTTGTTCATTTTTTATTCCCATTTCTATAATTTCATCGACAAGCTGTCTTCTTAATCCTTGGTGTTTATACGTATCTTTTTGCATTTTTTTTATATTACTGTGTTTTAAAAAGGCAAGCCATTTTAGCTTTTGCTGAGTTTTAGTTTCCTACTATACTATTTTTTATTAGCTATTCATTCAAGTTAAGAATTTATTTTACCATTTACCATTAATAATTTGCCATTTCTTAGTGTTTCTACAATTGATATTCTTATAAAAAAGTAATGCAAATTTATCTTTTTTCTAAACCAATACAAATAAAATTAGTTCGATGAAAATGATATACAAAACCAACCAGCAAATAAAATAAATGAATCCTACAACTAAAAATAACAATCATAATCATTTCGATGTTTTGATAATCGGTGCAGGACTTTCAGGAATTGGTGCAGCTCATTACATTCAAACTCGTTGTCCTGACCGTTCTTATGCCATTTTGGAAATGCGTGATGCTATTGGTGGAACATGGGATTTGTTTCGCTACCCCAGTATTCGTTCAGATTCGGATATGTACACCCTCGGTTATGCGTTTCGTCCTTGGAAAGAAGCCAAAGCGATTGCAGATGGTTCTTCTATTCTTAATTATATTCGACAGACGGCCATTGACGAACAAATTGATAAAAAAATTCAGTTTAATAGACGTTTGGTTTTGGCAAATTGGTCTTCAAAAGATAAGGTTTGGAACATCGAAACAGTTAGTAAAAATAAAGATACACAAGAAGAAGAAATCATAAACTATTCGTGTAATTTTCTTTTGATGTGTAGTGGTTATTACAATTATGATGAAGGTTATACACCTGATTTTGAAGGTTTTGATGAATTTGAAGGCACGATTGTACACCCTCAAAAATGGACTTCAGATATTGATTATCAAGATAAAAAAGTAGTCGTTATTGGAAGTGGTGCAACTGCCGTAACACTCGTTCCAGAGCTTGCCAAAAAAGCAGAATTAGTAACTATGTTGCAGCGTTCGCCTACCTATATTATTTCCCAACCTTCAAAAGATAAAATTGCTGATTTTTTTAGAAAAATTTTCCCTTCCAAAATTGCCTATCAATTTAATAGATGGAAAAACGTATTGTTTAGTTTATTCTTTTACAAGCTCGCCATAAAAAAGCCAAATTTTGTAAAAAAATATATCAAAACACAAACTCGTAAAACATTAGGCAAAAATTATGATGTAGATAAACACTTTACACCAAAATACGACCCTTGGAAGCAACGTCTTTGTTTAGTTCCTGATAACGACCTTTTTGATGCAATTAAAGAAAAAAAAGCAGAAATTGTAACGGATAATATTAAAAAGTTTACTCAAAAAGGAATTTTATTAAAATCTGGAAAAGAAATAGAAACTGATTTAATAGTAACTGCCACAGGCTTAAAACTAGATATTATGAGTGGAATAACACTCAAAAAAGACAATGAAAAACTAGAATTACCCAACCATTATATGTATCGTGGAATGATGTTTTCAGATATTCCGAATATGGCAATTTGTGTCGGTTATACCAATGCGTCTTGGACACTCAAAACTGATTTGACGTGTGTATATGTGTGTCGTTTGCTCAATCACATGAAGAAAAATAACTTTGATATTTGTACACCTCATTTGACACAAGAACTAGAAGATACTTTTTCGAATGAGCCTATTCTTGATTTTAATTCGTCGTATGTTTTGCGTTCGATTGATGCACTCCCAAAACAAGGTTCGAAAATTCCTTGGAAGCTAAATCAAAATTATCCTTTAGATATTATGACAATAAAATATAGTTCGTTGGAAGATGAAGCATTGAAATATAATTAGAGTTGATATAAAAGGCTAATTTGAATGATTTTTAGAAATATTTTTGGTTATCTGACAATTTTTGTAAAGTTTTGATTTTTACTCTGTTAGGAGTTTTATATTGGTAAAAAAATAGAAACGTTAAAACTCATCTACTCCGTAGGAGTTGTATAGCATTTTTTACTACCTATTCTAAATGCTACCAATGTGTAGTTCCTAACGGAACAGAATACAGTTTCTAGCTTCTTAACTTTGCTACCAATATCAAGTTCCTACGGAACAGAAAGGCAAATAAGTGTATTAATGAGTTGTAATTTAACTACCATGTTACACACTCCACAAAAATTGTCAGATAACCATATTCTTTTGCAAATTTCATTATAAAAAAACAGAATTTAGAAATCTTTTTTTTGGATTTTAACGTGAAAATAGATATTCAAACTATCTTTAACTTTCCGTTTCAAAAACTGTGTTAATTTTCTTTCAATGAACTACAAATCACACAAACTAAATTCTCAAAATCATTCTCACATCATAGGAAGACAAGATTCTGTTACAGGCGATACAATCAAACCAAATGATGAAGTTGTTTTTTGTAGTGCTTGTCAGTCTGTTTTTTTAGTGGAAAGTTGGGAGTATATGAACCAAAAACATTGTAATCAGACTGAAACACTTGGTTTTGTTCCTACACCAATTCCGACTTTAAGAGCTAAAAAGAAAGCTAGAGGAAAGAATAATGATGATAAATTAATTTTTGAAATTGGAAATAGTAATATTTTGTACTTACTTTTTATCGTTCCAGTAATTTTATCCTTAGTAGGCATAAACATAAATCATTGGGTAGCTAGTTTATTTATTTTAGCAGCTATTTTTTCTTATGTAGGATTACTTATTATCATTTATACTAAAAAGCTAAAGGAAAATAAGCTAATCAGAAAAGCCTTGAGAGTACACAAAAATACAGTTAAAGTATTAGAAACAGGAATAGAGCTACAAAATGATAAGTTTTATTCGTATTACGAAATACAAAAAATAGAATATGTCAAGAAAAAAAACTTAGATTTTTCTTTCAAACAAACAGATATATATTTGAATCTTTATTTGAAGAACGGAGAAGTTATAAAACAAGAACTACCCTCTAAATCTTACGAAAATACCAAATCATTTCTTTTTGCCCTTGCTTGGGCTGCACAGTTTACAGAAATACACTATTATACTAGAGACAAAAAAGAAATAGGAATTGCAAAAAGTATACAAAGAAATTATACAGGAAGAATTATAGCAAGCCGAAATTATACACAAATAGAAAACACAGACTAAAAAAATAAAATTTCAATCTGTGTTGTGTTTTTTAGACGAACACTAAAGTATTCGGTACAATTTTATTCACGCTAAAGCATAAGCTACATCTCATGCTAAAGTGCAAGCGATATTTTTTTATTCTCCGTCATTTACAGTATTCCAATAATCAAAATCTAATTCTTCACAATCCCAAAGATGTTCTTTTTTGAATTTCACGCCTATTGTTGGTGAGCCTCCATTTTTGGCAGCAATCATTTTTTGAATGATTCTTTCACGCTCGGCAGCTAGTTCTTGACGAAGTTTTTCATCGTTTTCTCTATCAAAATAAAGAATTCCATCAACGAATGTCTTTTCAGCTTTTGCATAAATAGATAATGGATTTGCTGACCACAAGACAATATCAGCATCTTTACCTACTTTTATACTTCCTGTACGGTCAGAAATGCCTAACATTTTTGCAGGATTGAGTGTAACAAATTTCCACGCTTCTTCTTCCGACACACCACCATATTTTACAGTTTTGGCAGCTTCTTGATTGAGTCTTCTTCCCATTTCTGCATCATCAGAGTTGATTGAAGTCAAAACTCCAGCTTGATTCATAAGCGCAGCATTGTACGGAATAGCATCTTTTACTTCATATTTGTATGCCCACCAATCCGAAAAAGTAGAACCTGCAACACCATGTTTTGCCATTTCAGGAGCAACTTTATAGCCTTCCAAAATATGTGTAAATACATTTACTTTGAAGCCAAATTTCTCAGCAACACGCATAGTAGAAAGAATTTCGGAAGCCACGTAAGAATGACAAGAAATAAGACGTTTGCCATTGATAATTTCTAAAAGTGCTTCCATTTGCAAATCAGTTCTTGTTGTGGTTGGGTTTGCTTTTTTAGCTGCTTCGTATTCCTTTGCTCTTGTAAATGCATCTGTTAAAAACTGCTCAACTCCCATTCTTGATTGAGGATAACGACCATATTCTGCCCAGTTTGAGTGTTTTACATTTTCTCCTAGTGCAAATTTAATTCTTTCAGGTGCGCCTTTGATTTTCATTTCTTCGGCAGTTTTTCCCCAACGTAATTTTATCACAGCCGACTGTCCTCCAATTGGATTTGCAGAACCGTGTAATTGTTGTAGAGCCACAACACCACCAGCCAAATGACGGTAAATATTTACGTCTTCTGGATTGATAACATCTCCAATTCTGACTTCTGAACTATTGGCATAAACTCCTTCGTTTACACCTCCTGAAATAGCAATATGCGAATGTTCGTCAATGATTCCACTTGTTAGGTGTTTTCCTGTCCCGTCGATAGTTTTCGCTCCTTCTGGTGCAGAAAGATTTTTACCAATTTTATTTATCTTTCCATTGATAATCAAAACATCTGTATTTTCTAAAATACCACTTGTTTCTCCTTCTACTTCATTTGTCCAAACAGTAGCATTTTTTATCAAAACCGTTTCAGCTTTTGGCTGCGATTGAAAAGAATAGGGTGCAAAAGGAAAAATAGGTTGGAAGGCTTGCAGCGTAGAATCAACTTTTGGCGCATCTCCAATATTCTGATTGATTTTCATATTCGAATCTGAATTTTTGGCATTCCAAGTAACCCATTTTCCACCTGCTGTGCGTGTAGAACCTTCCCAGTATTTTCCTTCCGAGTCGTACCAACCTGTAAGGCGAGTAGCTTCAGTTTGATTTTGAGGAGAAAATTGAAGTGCAAAAATTCCTTTTTCGTAACTTGCCTTTGCTTTCAATGTATCTTTTCCATCAATAATTTTGTAATCTAAATTATCTTCTTCTCCCGAAACTTCCAATTTATACAATTTTGGTTTTCCATCTTCTTCCAAAGTCAAATCATAAATTCCTGCATAAGACGAATTAGGAAACGCAACAATTTCATTTTTTTGTCCTTTTACCCAGTTTTGATATACTTTTGTTTTTGATAAAAATAAATCACCTGAAGTAATGATAAAATTAGCAACTGAACCTTTTTTCAAAGTTCCTAAATTATTTCCTTCTCCAATAAGATTAGCTGGCGTATAAGTAAGAGCTTTTAGAGCTGCCGTTTTGGAAAGACCTGCACCAACTGCTTTTCTTAGATTTTCCAAAAACTTAGACTTGTCTTTTAGTCCGTCTGTTGTAAAAGTAAAATTAATTCCTGCTTTTTCTAATATAGCTGCATTTGAAGCTGCGTATTCCCAATGTTTGAGGGATGTAAAAGAGATAAATTGAGCGTCTAAAGGGTCATTTACATCAAAAGCATTAGGAAAATTAAGAGGAATAATAAAAGAAGCTCCAGTATTTTTGATTAAATCAACAGCTTGATATTCGTCGCCACTTCCTTTCAAAATATATTGTTTTCCAAACTCATCTCCTAATTTATCAGCACGAATAGCATTCATTTTGTCATTTACTTCAAAGATTTGAGGGAGGTTTTGTAATGTATTCCAAGCTGAAAGAGTTAAATTCTTATCTTTTGCACCTCCAGTTGCATACCATTTTCCATCAAGATATGTTTGACGCAAGAGTGCCATCGAACCCATTAAAGAAGTAGGATATGATTGTGAAGAAGAACCTTTATTAAAAGAAAGTCCTGCTGCTGCATCGGTTTTATAAAGTTGCTCGTGTGAAGTTCCGTTTCCTAAAAAAACAAGGGCAGATGTTCCTCTCACAATTCCGTCTTGTTGGTTAGAAAGAAGCGTTCCAAAACCTAATTTTCTTAGACCTTCTGCTTCTTTTTGAGCTGCTTTATCTTCTGGATTAAACATTTCACTTGCCTTGTGATGTGCTTTTACAGCTTCATTATTTCCAAAAGCATAAGAAGATTGAGGGTTAAGTTGGAGTTGGTACCACGCACGACCTTTAGATTTTTCGGGGGCAGGCATTCCATAATCTGAATATAAATCTATGAAAGAGGGATAGATTACTTTGCCTTTAAGGTCTTCAATAACTGCACCTTTTGGAATGCTTATATCAGTTCCGACTGCCAAAATTTTGCCTTCTTTAATAACTAGAGTCGCCTTTGATATTTTGGTTTGATAATCTGTATAAATAGTTGCATTAGTAAAAGCATAGACTGTATTTCGCTCGTCTGTGATGCCATTAGTATAAAAAGTTTGTTGAGCAAGTGTTTTGTGATACGAAAAAAGTGACACAAACACCATTAAAAACAATACTAAAAATACTATAAAGGGTTGATTTTTAGAGTTTTGCATATTCAATAAAGTGAGTATAATATAATTTTGAATTGTTTTGATAAAATTATTGTAGGCAATTTATGGAAAGGTATTGTATTTTGTTCTTAAAAAATGATAAATCAATAAAAAAAGCCTTTGTAAATAATTACAGAGGCTTTTGATTAAATTATTTGAAAAAAAATATTACCTGATAAATACTAACGCTGTTAGGAATGATTACGACCTTTGTGTTAATATTCAATAGACAGGCTAAATTAGGAATTTATCGTTAAATTGTCAGAAGACTCAAACGTTTTTTTACATTTGTAAAATTTAGGTTATATTTGTCTTTATAGATTATAAACTCAATTCCCCTAATCCGATAGATTAATCGTATTAGATTTTATTTTAATTTCAGACGAAAATTTTATTTTGATATAATATGGAAAGAATACACATCAAAAACTTTAAGCAAATCAAAGATGCAGACCTTTATTTACGTAAATTTAATATTATTGTAGGTGAACATGCTTGTGGAAAAAGTACACTCATGAAAGTGGCTTATTTTATGCATCATTTACAAGACGAAATAATAAACGAAGTATCTGCCAATGCCCCTCAAATTTTTAGACATAACTTTTTTGGGCGTATGAAACAAGCTGTCAGAATTGCTTTTGTACATCATTTTGGTTCGACAAGACATTTAGCTGATTTTACAATAGATTATTATACACCCTCTGGAGAATTAGTTTGTTTTTATATCAATGATAATAATGATTTAGATTTATTTTTTGTAGATGATTTTGGAGATAAAATATTAGATAATTCTTTTGCTGCTGTTGAGGAATTAGTCGTACTAAAAAATAAAGGATTGGATAGCACTGCACCCGAATGGCAAGAAGTTTTGGATGCGCTTAGAGAAAGGTTGAATATTGTTTTTGGCGATAATACACAAGAACTTTATATTCCTAATAATAGAAGTGTTTGGTTTGCTATCGGAAATCGTGTGCAAACACTTTTTGATGAAATGGAACAAACACTCAAAAGTAAAGGGTTTTTACGTTTTGATTCTGAACATGAGCTTTTTCACTTACGCTTTGTACAACATATCAAAAATAATGTAGTTCCAGTTTTTAAAAGAAATAGTACACTCAAAGATGTGTTTTTTGATGTTATGAAGTTTAGTACAGATGCAAATCTGACAATAGATTCTACCAGCAAACAAATAGCAGAACTTCTTCAAGGAACATATCAAACAGATACTTTTGGAGAAAAAATATTTTATGAATTACCTGAAAAATATGTGTATCTTCAAAATGCTTCAACACATCAACAAGAACTTATTCGTATGATTCAAGATTTGTTTTTGTCGGCACTTCGTCAAAAACCTGTGTTGCGTTTTATCGAACATCCAGAAGCACATGTAAGAACAGATTTACACGAAACGCTTACTGATTTTTTAGTTTGGTTTGCTACTTCACATCCAGAAAATCAACTTGTTTTTTCTACACATTCTTCTCAAATAGTAGATACTCTTAACAAAATTGTAGAAAATGGACAATTACTAAAAAGTGAAGATGTAAATGTTTTGACTTTAGATGATGGGCATTTAGTTAAACTTTCTAATGAAGAAACAGGAAAAGTAGAAGCTACACTAACAGAAAAATATTTAGTATAATGTGCCGATGCTTTCTAATGTTGTTATATACAAAAAACCTTTCAAAAGTACTTTTGAAAGGTTTTTTGTTTTATTGTACATAGGTCTTTAGGCTACAACTGTATCTGAAATTAAACTGAAAAACTTTCTCCACATCCACAAGTACGTGAAGCGTTTGGATTTACAAATTGAAATCCTTTTCCATTTAACCCATCTGTAAAATCAAGAGAAGTACCCAAAAGATATAATAAACTCTTTTTATCGACTAATATTTTGATGCCTTTATCTTCAAATACTTGATCTGAATCTTGAATAGAAGCATCAAAAGCAAGGTCATACATAAGTCCTGAACAGCCTCCTCCTTGTACGGATACACGGATATTACTATCAGGAGCGTGATTTTCTTGTTGCTTGAGCTGACTGATTTGGGTAGCAGCTTTTTCTGTAATTGTAATCATAACGTTTCGTTTTGGCGTATAAATTTAAAATTTTATTCTAGCCAGAATTGAAAGTTCTGTGAACTCTTTATTTATTAAATAATTGATATTTGTACTACAAAACTACTCAAAAATATTTAGGATTGTCTTAAAAATCTCTAAAAACAAGAGTAGTCTATTCCGTAAAACGTTTTTTAGTGAAAAAAAGTTTGTAAAAAATTACATAATTCCACGCACATACATAAATGCTTCTGCAAAATGTTTTCCAACAGCTACGCCCCAACGCTGCGCTTGTATGCGTAATGCTTCTGGTGAACGAGGGTGTGGATAAGCACGTTTTTCGAATTCATAACTTTCCATTCCTGTTATTTTTGCCTCTATACTTTCTTCATCTATACTTACAAAAAAATTAGGTTGAAAAGGATTGGGATAATTAAAGGCTTGCCATTCGGTAGAAGAAGGTGTTTCAAAAGTGAAAATATGTTGCACTTTTTCATGTTCCATCGGACGAGTAGCCGTCATGACAGCTTCAAAAGTACAGCGATGGTCAATATTCAAATCTCCTCCATGATGCGTAAAAATAATGCTTGGCTCAAATTCTTGTTTTTCCTTTTCTATGACTTTTACTAAATCTAATAAAGCCACAGAATCAAAACGATTATCAGCAAAATCATAAATTCCGACACTTTGATAACCAATACATTTTTGAGCAGAATAAATATTATTTCTATGCGTTTGTAGTTCTTGTTCCCATTTTTCTCTATCTCTGTTATCCGAACGAGAAGTAATTCCTTCTCCCAAAATAATAGCTCTCACTTGACAATTATAATTTTTGATAAGATGGTGCATGGTTGCGCCAATTCCTAAAAGTTCATCGTCTGGATGGGCTACTACTACTAATATTTTTTTATTTTGAAAATTTATCATTTTTGATTATCTATAATTATTTTTTTGGGGGGGTAAAAAGTATGATACGTGTTTTGTTTTTGGTGGAGACCCCATAGACGTAAGGTTAATTTTTAATTATTTTAAAAGGAGATAATTTTTCTCCATTTTTTCGTTTTTTGAATTCTTTTTGAGCATTCTTGAAATATCATACTTTGTGTAGCACCTCCTTATTTTGTAGGACAAGTTTCATATTGAAGAATTACACAATCAGAATTATTTATGGTTTGAGTCTCAGTATGTATAAAATTAGCTCCTAAAAGGGACTTTTGAGAAGCTAAATTTTCTTTTTTTATAATTCCCTTTAAAGTAATAGAAATAGGTAATTTTTCTAATAATTGAATAATCTGAATAAGCATTTGTGTTGCTAGTTTTTTTCCTCTATGGTTTTTGCTGACACTATTATCTAGCCAGCCTATTGTTTTTTCAGTTTCATTTATAGTTTGTGTATCCCACTCTATTCTAGTTTGTCCAATAGCATCGTTAGAATTTTCTAAGAAAAAAATAAATAAAAGGGAGTTTGAATTAATTTTGTTTTTAAACCAAACTAAGTGATTTTCCCATTTTATTGGCTCATTATTGAAAGCATATTCTCTTGATAACTCATCATTTGCCCATTCAAAATAAATTTGAGCATCTTTTAATTGTGCTGTTCTGAAAGTGAGTAATTGATTTGGAAATATAGAATCCATACATATTTTTACTCCATTTAGTCCTACTAAAGAAGGTGCATAATTTTGAATTATTTTCTGTAAGTGAGAGTTTTGAAAAGTATTTAATTGCGAACTAATTTTTTCTTCAAGGGCTTTGTCATTCCAATTTATATTTTCTAATAAAAAATGCTTATCAAGATAATATTTTTGATTAGGAACTTGGTCAATGGTAAGACAAATTCCGATAGTTGGTTTTCCTTGACTGGCTAATTCGTGAAGAGTTTGTCCACAAGCAGAAATAATAATATCATTTTTTTGATACAAATTATACATTTCTTGTGTTGATTGTTTTCCTAAAATAGTAAGATTTTTAATTTTAATTTTTTCAAGAAATTTATTTTCCAATTCTTCTCTTTGAGTATCTTGTGGACAAATTACTTGAATTTTCTTTAAATTTTGATTCAAACAAATTAAAATAAGTTGAGGCAATAAATCTCTAAAATCTGTTCCTCCGAGGGTAATTAAAATGTTTTCTACAGGTTGAGGGTTTTGATTTTGTGTGTTATCATTTTCTTGTGTTTTGTTTTCTAGGGAAGTAAAAATGGAATGCAACAAAACAAATTTTTTTCCTCCAATACATTTTGCTTTTTGATTGGAATAATCTATTTGTTCGAAAAAAACATTTGGATTAATAATTAAATCGGCATCATAATTTATCCTGTTGTAATCATCTATTACAATTACTTTCTTAAATTTAGTTTTCAAAAAACGATATATTTCTTCATCAGCCAAATAAGAATCTACCAAAATGGTATCAAATTGATTTTTTATTTCAGCATCAATTTTAATATTCAATTCACTCTTATCTAGCCAATTATAAATTTTTCCATTTACATCAAATTTTTCATTTCCCTTTACATGTAAAATCATTTTTGTACTAATACTTTGATTTTGTGCTTCCTTTTGCAAAGCCAAACATCGCATATAATGTCCATAACCAATGGATTCGCCTGCTTCGGTAAGGATAAGAAGTTTGTTCATAGAATTGAATTTTGTAAAAAAAATTAATTAATATTAAAAAGCTGTAAGGCATTTTTATAAAAAATCTGCTCTTGTTCTTTTTGTGTAAAATGATATTTCTCAAAGAAATCTTTATGAATTTTGATAGCTTCATCAAAATTAAAATAAGGATGATCTGTTCCAAAAACAACTCTATCAATCATGTTTTTGTAAACAAAAGCAAAATCTTTTTCTAAAGAAGAACCAATATAAGAAGGGAGAGAAAATGAGGTATCTAACCAAACATTTTTTTTATCAGCAGCCAAAAGCATAGCTTCTATAATTCGATATCCTCCACTATGAACAATAACAATAGGTGTTTTTTCAACTAAATCAGCCACGAAACAAGCTAATTTTAGATTGTCATAGGCATACATTTTTGAAGTTCCATAACTTCCATCAATACAAATAATTAAGTCTTTTTTTTGAGCAAATTGACAAATTTTGCCTACTTCTACAAAATCAGAATCACTTATTTTCTGAAGATAAGAATTAAACATGATTGCTTTTGCTCCTACTTCAGCTACTTTTTCGATATATTCAAAGGCATCAAATCTACGAAAATCCATTAAAGCTGTAAAAGTGTTTTTTTCGAAAAGTTGATTTGCTTTTTCAAAAAAAGGAGTAACATCTGAGTCAAAAAGTTTGGTATTAAAGAGTAAAAAATTAGCTCCAACTGCTTTTTTAATTGTATCTTGATGGGTTTGAAGACCTTTAGAAATTCCTTCAACATCAAGGTTTAAATCTTGGGCGATGACTACATTTACATCGTCATTTTCTATAAAAGGAAGGTGAATATTAAAATCAAAAATCTGCATTAATTTTTATTATTTATAAAGGAAAAGCATAAATTCTTTTTGAGGAATGGCAGCATAATTATGTTTCAAAACAGCATTTGGAGTAAGTGAAAGAGCAAACTCTAACATTCTTGAAGGATTATGATAAAAGACAAAATCTTCTTTTGGATAATCTTCTACCAAATTTTCACTCAAAAAATCGACTACCAAAACTTCATTGACCAAAGAAAAAGCATTTTTGATAAAATTGAAAGAATATTCATAATTATCTACTTTGTCTTTTAAGTTTAGATTTAAAACACCCAACATAATAGCTGCATCAGCAACAGGTTCAGAAAAAGTAGTATTTCCAATATTTATGACTTCAAATTTTGCTTTTTCTTCTTTTTTCCAAATTTTTTTGGCTTCACTAATTAAATCTGGGTTTATATCCCAGCCTATATAATTTTTAAATTCTTTGTTCTGAGCCTTCAAAAGAGCTAAATAATCTCCAAAACCACAACCAATATCAAGAATTGATTTTTGATTAGAAAATTGGATTCCTTCTAAAGTTTGCTCAAAACGATAAGTCTGTTGTTCTGAATTCCCCCAACCTAGAGTTTGAACATGATAGCCTAATTTTTTATAACGTTGGGAGTAACGGCTTATCATCTGCTCTGAAATTTCTTCGAAGGCTGTAGTATTTTTCATTAAATTATAATAAAAAGGTTCAAATTTTTAAATGTCTTTTTTGTCTTATAAAGTCATAGCAATTTCTTCAAACAATTTTTCAGTTGGATTGATACAATTAATATCAGATACTTTTTTGATTAATCGTTTTTTATCAATACCATATTTCTCAGAAGTAGCATTTACAATAGGCATATAACTGGTATGGAAACGACTAATTCCTATATGAATTTCTTCATCAGTTAAGCCTTGTATGCGTGGCATGAGTGGTACAATTTCTTTATTTGCAAACTCATAAAATTCATAAATTTCTGTATCAATAGGACTAATTCCCATTTTTTGAAGAAGATGAACTACTATTTCACTTTGAGCATTTCCTGCACTTCGTCCCATTCCACGAATACACGTATCGACATAATTTGCTCCAGCTCTAACAGCTTCTAAAGAATTCGCAATAGCTAATCCCATATTATTATGTCCATGAAAACCTAAATGCGTTTGAATAACTTGTTTTGTTCTGTCGATATATTCATAGACTTCATGTGGCATCATACAGCCTGCCGAATCTACCAAATAAATAGCATCAGAAACTTGCCATCTATCTATTTCTTGAACGATTTTAGTAAACTCATAAGATTTTACACCATAGCTTTTCATTAGATTTACGCCTACAATAAGTTCTTTCTTTTTAGCATATTCTGCATACTCTTGAATTTTTTCGAAGGAGTCCACATTATTTCCAATGCGTATAAAGCTAATTCCTTCATCTACAGCTTTATCTATATCTTCTTTCGTTCCGATAGTTGGGATAAAGAATGTTCCAATTTTTGCATTGGGTGCTGCTTCTTTTGCTGCTTTTATATAAGTTTGGTCATTTTCCTTTGCAAGTCCAATCTTTGGATTATTCCATGCTCCCAATCCTAAACCGTGTCCGACTTCTATGTATTCGAAACCCAATTCATATAAGCCTTTTGTAATTCTTGCTGTTTGAAGTTTATCAAATTGAAAATTGATTACATACGAACCATCTCGCAAGGTATTTTCTACAATATTTATCATACTATTAGTTTTATTTTTTGATGTGCCTTTAACGAAAAATTATTTATAATATTCAATAGTTAATTCTTTTTTAAAGTCAGAGAAGTTTGATAGTGTTTGTTCACTATTTTCTCCTTGAATGACTAACATAGAATGACGAGAAGCACAGTTTTCGATAGATTCTACCATATCATTTTCACCATAAATACTTCTGAAACGTACTGTATAATCTTTTTCAAGCATGTCTTGTACATTGATAGACTTTATAACTTTCCCTACTTCAAAATCTAAGAAAGTGAGCATAATAGACTTTTTCATAAAGTCTAATCCTATATTTTCTACTTTAAGATCATCTTTTCCTAGAGACTGATTGAGTAGAATTTTATTCAAATCAATTTGAGTCAGTAAAGGAACAATGACAGAAGAAGTATAAACTCCACCACCTCTATTAGTACATTCTACCAAAAATATTTCATTATTCTGATTGACAATGTATTCTCCATGGGTATGTCCGTATTGATAACCCAAAAGAGAAACTACTTCATTGTGATTTTCAAGTAATTTCCGATTCAACTCTTCTGAAAACTGAGCAGGGTAAATGATTTCTTTTGTAACAGGTTTTGTTCCCTTCTCAAACTTACGAGAAGCAACAGCAAGAGACTGGTGTCCGTTACTAAAACAAAAACCATCTACGGTTACAAGAGTTCCTTCAATAAACTGCTCACAAATAAGTGTATGAGAAGGTGAGTTTGAGATGGCATCATAAAAGGCTGACTTTAAATTTTCCTCTTCTTTAATGATAGTAACACCAAATGTTCCTCTGCTATCTATAGGCTTCAAAATTAATGGAAAGCCAATTTGATAAACTGCTGCTTCTAGCTCTTCTAGTGTTTTGACTTTGCGATAAATAGGTTGCCTTACTTTTGTGTTATTACAACGCTGACGCTGTTCGAATTTATCGTTTGATAAAATAGCCGAATCAATAGGCGCAAAAGGTAGATTGAGCTTAGAGGCAATTATAGAAGCCGTATAAAATGAATAATCACAGTTATCTGTAAGAATAGCATCAATTTTATGTGCCTCTGCAATACGCAGATGAGCTGCAATATCAGTACTTTCTTTTATATAGTGGTGGTCTGCAAACTCAAAACTTTGTGCTTGCAGATTTGGGTGAGTTGCAATGATAGTATGCCCCTCTTTTTTTATAGTTTCTAATAGTGCATATTGTTCCCAGCCTGCACCAATGACGAGTATTTTTTTATAATCTTTAGACATAATGATATTTCAAATATTGATTCATATTGAACGAAAATGAGTTTTTACGACTGGAGGAGTGGTTATGTAGTCAAAACTTAATAATTTTTTGTGTTGAAATTCTGCACTACATATCTTAACCCAATTCTGTTGTGTATAAGAGTCTATTGAATCTCCTTTATCAAATTTTTTAACTAATAAATATATTTTCTGTGTAACATTAGTAAATTCATCTTGAAGATGAACACCTGTAAAAAGTAAATCTATAACTTGCTCTTTTTTGTTGGTTAAAGGTTCACCATATTTATTCCAACTAAGACAAAAATCTGTAACAGGGTACATTGCTGCTTGAAAATAACGTGGATGCCAAAACTGAAATTTTGAAGGGTATCCTTTATTACAAAATGTCTGTAAACAATCATTTTTATCTTCAAATACAAGACGATAGGTATAAAAACCTACTTGGTGAGCTTCTGTAAATACTCCAATAGGAGAATTTATACCCGAAAGAAATTTTTGTATTTTACCCAAAGATATAGCTTGAGCTATTTGAGGAAAGAATGTAAATAACAAACTAATTCCGTTTGTGACTAAGAGAAAAGTAGATAAAAGGTAAATAGAAAAATGAACTTTAGTCCAGTCATAATTTAACAAGGGATTAGATGCAATAGGTACTAATCTGAAATCACCAACCATCCACAAAAAGCCAATTCCACACAAAGATAAAGTTACAATTTGTCCGATAAAAGAAATATCTACAATAATGAATAAAGAAATAGAAAAACCTATCAAAATAATCAAGTCAATAGCCAACCAGTACTCATTTAGAGGAGAAAATAGTAAAGTACTTTCTGCAAATACAATTAAAAATGAAACTAAAATAAAAATAGGTTTGGGTAGTTTATGAAAAAAGTGAAAGCCTTTTTTTACTAAATGTGGTAAGCTTATAAAAGATAATGCTCCTTCTCCATGTCTCCATAATGGACTTTTTATTTTTTCTATTCCTGCTGAAAACATAATAATTCCATTTGCTAGAAAAAAAGAAACTAAAGATAAAATTAGGTGAGTTTCAGAAAAAAAATGCGATGATAAATTAATTAGAAAACAGTGAAAAATAGTATTCTGAAAATAAATATCTTCTATGGAATAATACTTTGATTTTGCAATAAAAAAAGAATGAAGTAGCCAAATTGACAAACTAACTAGCCAAGAACTAAAAGGTATAATCAAAAGTAGGCTCAAAGTAAGAAAAGCATAATAAAAATAAATATATTTCTTCTTTTTAGCTAGATAATTTTTATAGCCTACTAAAAGAGGGATAGCCGATTTGGAACGAAAAATACGCACAAATAATAAAATGGCTAATATGCTATTAAATATATAAATCGTTTTGGAAGCAATAGTAATATTGAAAAAAGAAGCACCAAAAAATAGTGCAAAAATCACAAATAATAATGCTAAAAAAAAACTAAATATATTTATTAACCTTTTCATTAATTTTATTGGGTATGATTAACTAATATGATGGTTTTGAAGTAAATCGTCTTTTGCTATATCAGTATTATATTTTTTCTTATTACTAAGCAAAAAAGCTAATGCATTACAATTTATCCCCTCTGTATTTCTACGAAAAACAAAATCATCTTCCTTCAAACTATCACCTTTCTTTTTATCTTTATTGAGGACTAAACGAGTAGTAATAGCACTTTTAAAACCTTGCTCTTCTGTTTCTATATTTAGTCTTACACTTGGTTGTAGCATCTTTTCAGTTGCTCTTATTCCTTTTATCATTTGTTTGAGTTCTTTAGGTTCTAATGAAAAAGGAGCATCAGGAACAGGTAAAGAACGGCTCATAGCGAAATGCTTTTCAATCACTTTAGCACCTCTAGCTACTGCTGCTATAGGAGCAAAAATATCTGTTGTATGGTCAGAAAAACCTACAATACAATCAAACATAGTTTTGTAAGTATCCATCAAAGGCAAATGAACTCTCTCAAATGGCGTGGGATAAATGCTATTACAATGTAAAATAATGTATTTATCATTTCCAGCTTTTTCAAAGATTTGAACTACTTTTTCTAGTTCTCCATAATTTACTAGACCTGTTGAGAGTATAGTGGGTTTTTGTAAAGAAGCTACTTTCTCAACAAGTTGTGGAAAAGTCCCAATTTGCGCCGACGCAAGTTTATAAATTGGGGTATTCAACTCCTCCAAAATATCAATAGATTCTAAATATGTAGGAGAGGAAAAAAATAAAATATCCTTTTTAGTACAATAATCTTGTAATAGGTAATGCCACTTTTCAGGTAAATCTATTCGTTTATGTAATTCAATGGTTTCTTTACTTGGATTGATATATAATTTGTTTACATCAATAGATTGAAATTTTACAGCGTCTGCACCTGCTTCTTTGGCTGCATCAATGGTTTCATAGGCTAATTCAAGGTTCTGATTGTGATTAGAGCCAATTTCTGCAATTACAAAAACTCTATTTTCTCCTATTGTATATTTCTCGTTTATTTTTATAGCTTTCATTTTTATTTTAGATTAATAGTATCATAAATTTGTAATAACATATATTGATTCAAATCATATAGTTATTGGTTTAGCCATTTATATTTGAATTCAGCCATTTTCCAATCCTCTTGATTATCAATATCTTGAACTTGTAAGGGAGGTAATACTATTACTCCTGTATTGTCTGTCCAAAGTTGTTGCTTTTCTAGCAATGTATTTGTCTTACACATATAAAACTGACCTGCATCAAAATAAGCTTTGTCCAAATCTTGGGAGCGTTTCGCTAAATTTTGAGGTTCAAACATCGTTATTTTATTCAATTCATCTTTCTTTAAAGCTCTTTGAATAGGTGAAGAAAATTCACTTACTGGAAAAACAACATCAAAACTATTTGTAATTAATAACTCATAGGCTTCTTTTAGTTTTTCAATAGTAATAAAAGGAGCTGTTGGATAAATGCCACAACAAATATCAAATTTTTTTCCTTGTCTTTGATATTCATTGATTACTTCTATTAATACAACAGCTGTACCTGAAAAATCATCAGCATTTTCATTACTGCGCAAAAAAGGAACAACTGCACCATATTTTTGAGCAATTTCTGCAATTTCTTCATCTTCCGTCGAAACCATTACTTCATCAAATAGGTCAGATTTTAAAGCTGTCTCAATAGAATAAGCAATGATAGGCTTTCCCAAGAAATTTTTTATGTTTTTTCTAGGAATACGTTTACTTCCTCCTCGTGCGGTAATAATAGCTACTTTTTTCATTTCTTTTCTAATAAAAACAGATTATCAATATTTCCTTTTTCTTGCTCAGTTAAATAAGGATATTTTATGTTTTTTGATAAAGTAAGGTTTTTAAATTGTTCTTGATAAATTTGGGCATAATCAGCTTTCCATAAAAAACCTTCATTACCTCTATACTTTACATCTGTTATTTCTTCTGCAAAATATTCAAAACCCATAATATATTGTTTAGAACATCTTTCTATTTCTTTTAATGCTTTAGGTAAATCAGTAGGCGAAATATGTATAAGAACTCCATTAGTCATAACTAAATCAAAATAATTATCTTTAAAAGGAATATCAAAAGCATTACCTTGTATTATGTTTATACCTTTTGTAATGGTTTTACTTACTTCTACTGCATAGCTTTGTAACTCAATTCCATATAAGTTTTTAAAACCTACTGCCTGAAGCCCTGCTAATTGAAGTCCAGAATTACATCCTACTTCCAATATTTTAATATTTTTATCTATTCCCTCAAATAGTTGAGAAAACATTTCACTTCTAGTAATTCCATAATTAGTAATATAATTATCATCCCAAGCTTTTAGAGTTGAGGGAGTATTTCTATCGGTATATTCTGCACCAAATTGTCCAGACCAAAATTCTGTTTGATTCGTTTTCATATAATTGTTTATAGTTTAGTTGTTTAATAAAAAATAGAGTGTTTTTTCAATAACAAAATTCTGTTCTTCCTCTGTAAGAGTTGGGTACATCGGAATACTCAAGCAAGATTCATAATAGTTTTCTGCGTTTGGATAATCGTCTTTTTTGTAACCTAAAGATTGATAATAAGGCATTTTATGAACAGGAATGTAATGAACTTGAGCAAAGATATTATTTTCTCTTAAATAATCATATAATCCTTTTCTGTTTTCTACTTGAATAACGTAGAGATGATAGGCATGAAATATTTTATCTTTTGGATATTGAAAAAAACAAATGCTTGTATTCTTAAATGCCTCATCATAACGCTTTGCAATCTCTTGACGTTTTTGCATCATTTCATCAGCTCTTGAGAGTTGTGAAGTTCCTAAAGCTGCTAAAATATCAGAAATACGATAATTATATCCCAGTTCTTGCATTTCATAATACCAACCTCCATGATTTTCTTGTAATAAATCTGGGTTTTTGGTAATTCCATGTGTTCTTAGTTTGATTAATTTATCGTACAAATCTTTATCATTTGTCGTAATCATTCCACCTTCTCCAGAAGCAATATGTTTGACAGGATGAAATGAAAAAATAGCTAAATCTGCATAAGCACCATTACCACAGTTTTGCCTTTTGTTTTTGGAATCCATAAAGTATCCACCAGGAGCATGACAAGCATCTTCAATAATCCATAATCCATATTCATCTGCCAGTTCTCTTACTTTTTCCAAATCAACAGGCAATCCCATAAAATCCACAGGAATAATTCCTTCATAAGTGCCTTTTGGATGTGATTTTAGTAAGTCTTCTAATTTGTCTAAGTCAATAAGTGATGTTTTTGGGTCAATATCTACAAAAACTACTTCACCTCCACAATATTTGATACAATTTGCTGATGCTGCAAAAGTAATAGGTGTGGTAATGACTTTACTTTTTTTAGTTACATTTAAAGCTAAGGCGCATAAATGCAATGCAGCCGTTCCGTTAGAAACAGCGACAGCATATTTTGAACCTACATAATCAGCAAATTTATTTTCAAATTCATCGATTTTTGGTCCTTGTGTCAAGAAATCTGCTTTTAGCGTTTCTACAACAGCATTTATATCATCTTGAGTAATATTTTGCTTTCCGTAAGGAATAGAAAAAGTAGTTGTGGTAGTCATAACTATTTACCTTATGTATAAAAAATAATAAATTGGAAGAGATGAAAATTAGCTAGTAGCTTCAAAGGCTTCAAAGTTAGAATCAACATGAGTTTTGATAAGTTCACGCAACTGCTCAACATCTAGCCAATCTGTATTTTGCCCAGAACTATAAGAAAAACCATCTGCAACAGGTTTTCCTCCATGATAACCCATATATTTATTGACTTGCTCTTCATAACTTGCAAAAGGTGCATTTGGAACAATGATAAAATGATTTTCTAATTCAATCGTATTCATCGAATCACTTTCTGTAATCATTTCCTCATGAATTTTTTCACCTGGGCGTACTCCTACAATTTCTTTTTCACATTCAGGAGCAATGGCTTCGGCTACATCCAAAATTCGATAAGAAGGAATTTTGGGAACGAAAATCTCACCTCCTCTAGCATTTTCTAAAGCAAATAGTACTAAATCTACTCCTTCTTCCAACGAAATATTAAAGCGAGTCATTCCTTCATGAGTGATTGGAAGTTTTCCTTCGCTTTTTTTATTCATGAAAAATGGAATAACTGAACCACGAGACCCCATCACATTACCATAACGAACAACAGAAAAGCTAATTTTATTTTCTCCTGCTATGTTATTAGCTGCAACAAAAAGTTTATCTGAACAAAGCTTTGTTGCTCCATATAAATTAATCGGAGCAGCAGCTTTATCAGTTGATAGAGCAACCACTTGTTTTACGCCTAAGTCGATAGAAGCCTCAATTAAATTTTGCGCTCCCAAAACATTGGTTTTGATACATTCAAAGGGATTATACTCTGCTGTCGGAACTTGCTTTAAAGCAGCAGCATGAATCACAATATCTACTCCATGTAAAGCTCGCATCAGACGTTCTTTATCACGAATATCTCCAATAAAATAACGAATAGCAGGATATTTATCCGTTGAAAAGGTCTGAGCCATTTCAAACTGTTTGAGTTCGTCCCTAGAGAAAATAATCAAACGTTTTACTTGTGGGTAGTTGTTTAAAATGGTTTTGACAAACTTTTTGCCGAAAGAACCTGTACCACCTGTAATAAAGATGGATTTGTTGTTTAAATCTAACATAGTATCATTTATATAATTTGCATTTTGATAGATTTACTTTTTATTAAAAATAAAGTAATTAGAATGCAAAATTTAATTAATTGAAATCAATATAAAGTATATTAATTAGCTATTCTTTTAAGGTAATTATTGCTAATAAATATTACACTGTATCCATAAATGTCCTTTCTGTTCTATTAAAAAGAATAACTCCAATAGTGAATACAACAATGGATAATATTCCTAAGTATAAAATATCAATCATTGTAATACTTCCTACTCCCAAAAATGCCATTCTATATCCTTCCATTAAAGTAACCAAAGGATTATATTTAGCAGCCCATTCATACTTTTCAGGAATTTGGGATAAGGGATATAATACAGCAGAAAAAAACATTAATAACTGTACACCAAAGCCAATAAAGATAGTCAAATCTCTATACTTTGAGGTCAATGAAGATATTATAATGCCTAGTCCTAAAGCTAATATTCCACTAATAAACATAAGCAGAGGTAAAGTTAAAATCCAAATAGATAAAATTAATTCCTCATCTGTAAAAAAATAAAAATAAGCCACCGAACCAATCAGTAAAATCAAACTAATTCCAAAACTTAATAAAGCAGAAAAAATAGTGGATATAGGAGTAACTAAACGTGGAAAGTAAACTTTACCAAAAACACCTTGATTAGCTGAGAAAGTAACGGCTGTACCTTGCAAACATTTTGCAAAGAACGACCAAGATAATGTACTTACCAAGTAAAATAAAAAAGGATGAACTCCATTTGTAGTAACATTCATGATATTTCCAAATACGATTACATACAAAATAGTGGTTAGGAAGGGAACAATAAAATGCCACATAGGTCCTAAAACGGTTTGTTTGTATTGAGCTACAAAATCACGTTTTACAAAAAGAAATATCAAATCTCTATATTTCCAAACCTCTTTTAATTTTAAATCGAATAAAGAGCCTTTGGGTACAATTTCTTCTGTCCAATAATCATTTTCTAATTCTTTATTGTTTTGATTAATTTCTTGAATCATTCTGTATTTTAGAATTGAGTAATATAAAATAGGAAGCAAAATTTTTATTTTGAATCACAAAATTAAAAACTTTTAGCTCATTTCTCACATCTATTTCATTTATATTTTATATTTCGATTCTGATAGTAAAGAAAAACACAGTAGAAAACCATTATTTTTTCGTAATTTTGTATGTAAACACTTGCAAAGGAAGTCAAAATGATTTTACTAAAAATCAGTTATAACTAAGTAAGCAACTACTTTACAACCATTTATGAGCCAAAAGCTAATTATTTTTTCTGCCCCTTCAGGAGCTGGCAAAACTACCATTGTCAAACACTTATTAGGTGTTTATCCTGAGATTTTGAGTTTTTCAATTTCTGCCACTACTCGCTCTTCTCGTGCCTACGAAAAACCAAATAAAGATTATTATTTTATTTCTGTCGATGAATTCAGAAAAAAAATAACAAATAAAGAGTTTATAGAACACGAACAAGTTTATGATGGACTCTATTATGGAACACTAAGAAGTGAAGTAGAACGCCTTTGGAGTCAAGGACAAGTTGTTGTCTTTGATGTGGATGTAAAAGGAGGAGTGGCTCTCAAACAAGAATTCGGAGATGCTGCATTAGCTGTCTTCGTAAAACCACCTTCTATAAAAGAATTACGAAAAAGATTATTATCTCGTAATACAGAAACAGATGAGACACTCAAAGCACGAGTAGAGAAAGCTGAAATAGAAATGGAGTTTGCTCCTTTTTTTGATGAAGTAGTAATTAATGATTCACTAAGTGAAGCATTAAATTTTAGTGAGAAAATAGTAGAAGATTTTATTTTGAGAAAGCCACAACATAATCACCACCAGCATCATAAAAATACAACACTATGAAAATAGGTCTTTATTTTGGTTCATTCAATCCCATTCATGTAGGTCATTTGATTACAGCGAATACCATTGTTCAGAGTGCAGAATTAGACCAAGTTTGGTTTGTTGTGTCGCCTCATAATCCACACAAAAAAAAATCATCACTTCTTCATGAGTTTGATAGATATGACATGGTGCGTTTGGCGATTGCTGACAATGAAAAGTTAAGTGTAAGTGATATAGAGTTTAATTTGCCTAAACCAAGTTATACAATAGATACGCTTACTTATATTCAAGAAAAATACCCAAATTATGAATTTCAGATTTTGATAGGAGAGGATAATCTGACACATTTTCATAAATGGAAAAATCACGAACAGATTTTGGAATACTACGGCGTTTTGGTTTATCCTAGAGAAGGAACAATCAAAACAGAGTTTCATGACCATCCAAAAGTAAAATTTGTAGAAGCTCCTTTACTCAATATTTCGGCTACTTATATTCGCACTCTAATTAAAGAAAAAAAATCAATTCGTTATCTTGTTTCTCAAGATGTAGAAGTTTTGATTCGTTCGAAAAAATTCTATTTGTGAAAGACTTTTAAAATATTTTTTATTTTCAAAATCATACATAATAATCTATCTTCTAATGAATAAAGATGTTTTCTTCAATTTCTTAGTGCTTGTTCTAGGTGCTTTGTTTTTTTCTTTTCAATTTTCAGTAGAATATTTTATTTACAAAGGACTTCAAGAAGCTCTACAACAAGCAGGAGATATACAACCTTCTTTACATGTAGGTCAAATAGGAAAACGAGCTATTTTTGGAATTATATTGATGATTCTTTCTTATTTCATGATAAGAAAATCCACAACCTTCAAGATACTAGGAAAGATTGGAATATTTTTTCTATTCTTAGGAATTTTACTTCCTTTTTTCTTTTTGGCTTTTGTCATTTTTAACTTGTAGAGGAAACGGATTTTCTAGTATTCACTCAGCAGAGCAAAACGAGAACAATCTTGAGAGGCACAATAGAGGATTTTTTTTAGTTTAAATATGTATTTCCACATTTATTACAATGCCAAGTTTTAGTCCATTCTAAATATTTTTTTGGGAAAATATTAGAATTATATTTATAATTTACTCTGAAAATTTTAATTCCAAAACCCAATAAAAATATTCCTATCAAACCAAAAATAGCATTCTTAATGGTTAAGCCATATATTATATTACATAAAAATATAGCTCCTAGCCCTATTACCAAGGCAGCTAATAAGTATGAATTTTTTTTAGGAGGAGAAACTTTTTGCGCTAAAATTGATTGTGATATTCCTGAAGTACTCGTCGAAGCAATTCCAATTCCTCCTGCAAAACCTATAGTGCTACTATTTGTAGAAATATTATTTGTTCCATTTTCATAAATTAAACTCAATTTTTGAGTATTTTCTGAGTTACAATTATTACAAATCATTTTTATTTTTTATGAGTTTAGAACTTAAACCTTCCTAACGCAAAATTCCCTGTATCATTCGTTTCCAAATGGGTGAGTCCTAGATAGTATTTGTATTTTACGATGAACAAAAACAAATGTAATAAAATTCTATTAAAACCAAAAATATGGATATGATATAAGACCATACAAAGTGACGTTTTTTTGTAACTTCATAAAAAACCAAAACAGACACTTCAAAAAATTGTCTGTTTTTTTATTGCTTCGTACATTTGTAAATTAGCAAACTCAACCAATAGCATCAAAAACAAATGCTACAACAGTCTGTTACTTAGAAATTGAATCAAAATAAGTCATTAAAAATACAACATTTCCTATAAATATATCAACTAAAATGAACGAACGCATAAAATTAATCGAAGCAGCTTGGGACGACAGAACTTTATTACAAAATACAGTCGTACAAGAAGCTGTCTTTCAAACCATTGAAGATTTAGACAAAGGAATTTTGAGAGTAGCAGAACCAAATTTAGACGTAAAAACTGAACCAACTGAATTTCATGATGCACAAGTAGCTTCTGAATGGACAGTTCATGAATGGATAAAAAAAGCTGTTATTCTTTATTTTCCTCTTCGCAAAATGGAAACTATCGAATGTCCTCCTTTTGAGTTTCACGACAAAATTCCATTGAAGAAAAATTATGCAGACCTTGGTGTTCGTGTTGTTCCTCATGCCATTGCAAGACATGGAGCTTTTATTAATAGAGATGTCGTTATGATGCCTTCTTATGTCAATATCGGTGCGTATGTGGATAGTGGAACGATGGTAGATACGTGGGCAACAGTCGGAAGCTGCGCCCAAATAGGCAAACACGTACATTTGAGTGGTGGTGTTGGTATTGGTGGTGTTTTAGAACCTGTTCAAGCTGCGCCAGTAATTATTGAAGACGGTGCTTTTATTGGTTCTCGTTGTATTTTAGTAGAAGGCGTAAGAATTGGAAAAGAAGCTGTTTTGGGCGCAAACGTAACCATTACAGGAAGCTCAAAAATTATTGATGTAACTAAACAAGAAGCTGTTACTTATCGTGGATATGTTCCCCCTCGTTCGGTAGTAATTCCGGGTAGTTATCTTAAAAAATTCCCTGCTGGAAAATATAATGTTCCTTGTGCCTTGATTATCGGACAGAGAAGCGAAAGTACAGACTTGAAAACTTCTTTGAATGAGGCTTTACGTCAGAATGATGTAGCTGTTTAATATTTTTTATTATCTTCATTCATCATATAGATCATAAAAATCATTTACTAATCAGTTACGGTATTTCGTAATTAAAATTTATCAAAAAAATCAAATGCTAAACGCTATCTCAACAGGTGCATACACAGGACTTTTGCACACACACAAATTAGTCGTCCTTCTTTTTCTAGTTATTTATGTTATTAAATTAGCTCTATTGCTTTTTAGTGAAGCTAATTTGGATAAAATGAGGGCAAGCAAACCTGCACGTATTTTCGAAGTGATTTTGAGTGTTCTTTTTTTAGTTACAGGAATTGCGATGTGGACAAATGTAGCAGAACCATTTCAAACACTTTTCTTGATTAAAATTGTAGCTGTTTTTGCTTCTATTCCTTTGGCTGTTATTGGTTTTAAAAAGAAAAATAAGGCGTTAGCAGTTCTTTCTGTAGTTTTACTTTTTGCAGCGTATGGAATTGCAGAAGTAAAAAAGAAAAGTTATTTGAAGCCAGAAAAACAAGATATAGTTTATAATGAAGCCGAAACAAGCGTTTATGGCAAACAATTATATGAACAGTATTGTGAAAATTGTCATGGGGCAGATGGTGCAGCAGGACTTTCAGGTGCAAAAAATCTTCAAACAAGTATGATTTCTGATGCAGATTCTAAAATGCAAATCAAAAATGGAAAAGGAAACATGCCTGCCTATGATGGAATATTGAATGACAAACAAATCGATGCTGTCATTACACATATCAAATCACTTCGGAAATAATTTTTTTTGTTTTTATATCGCTCGTGAGGACACGAGCAATGGTAGATTTAGTTGTAAAAAGCTAACCTTGCCGTTGCTTGTGTCCTCACAAGCAACCTGTAGTTATCAAAAAAAATACGATATTTGTATAATCTTAAAATCTAAACCAAATAAGCTAATTGAAATTTAACTATTTTATATTAGCTCATTATACATTGGAATAACAGTTAATAAATTACTAATTCGTAATTTTTAATTCGTAATTCGTAATTGTCTTTAAAAATATGGCTAAAGAAAAATCATGTAATTTTTGTGGTTCGTCAGCTCGTTCTCGTCAGCTAATGGTAGATGGACCAGGTGGTGTAACGATTTGTAATCAATGTATCGAACAAGCGCATCAAATTTGGCAACAAGAAGAGTTATCACGTAAAAAAGGTAAAGTCAAGTTGAATTTGATTAAGCCAATGGAAATGCTAAAACTTTTAGATGAATATGTTATTGGACAAGTAAAAGCAAAGAAAATTCTTTCTGTTGCTGTTTATAATCATTACAAAAGATTGATGCGTTCTGGACAAGCAATGGGAGTGCATTCAGATATTGATGATGGAATTGTTATCGAAAAATCAAATATTTTGATGGTCGGTAAAACAGGAACAGGTAAAACTTTGCTTGCCAAAACATTGGCTAGAGCCTTGCAAGTTCCGTTTTGTATTGCTGATGCGACTGTTATTACAGAAGCTGGTTATGTAGGCGAAGATGTAGAAACGATTCTTACTCGCTTGTTACAGGCTGCTGATTATGATGTCTATGCTGCCGAACGTGGAATTGTTTTTATTGATGAAATTGATAAAATTGCTCGTAAGTCGGATAATCCTTCCATTACTCGTGATGTAAGTGGCGAAGGTGTGCAGCAAGCACTTTTAAAACTTTTGGAAGGAAGTATTGTAAATGTTCCACCACAAGGAGGGCGTAAGCACCCAGACCAAAAAATGATTGCTGTCAATACAGAAAATATTTTATTTATTTGTGGAGGAGCTTTTGATGGAATTGATAAAAAAATTGCAAAACGTATAAATACTAGAGCGTTAGGTTTTGAGAGCAATGAAGAAAGAGGACGAAATATTGACGAGAGGAATATTTTGCAATATGTAAATGCTCAAGATTTGCGTTCTTTCGGACTTATTCCAGAGCTTATTGGGCGTATGCCTGTCGTTACTCACCTCAATCCATTGGATAAAGAAGCATTGAGAAGTATTTTGACAGAGCCAAGAAATGCCATTACGAAGCAATATCAAAAACTCTTTAAGATGGAAAATGTAGAATTGACTTTTGAAGAAGAAGCATTAGATTATATTGTCGAACAAGCTATGGAATCTGGTTTGGGAGCAAGAGGGTTACGTTCTATTTGTGAAACGATTGTTTTGGAAGCGATGTATGAAGTTCCTTCAAATCCAAATCAAACAGAATTGGTTATCACACAAGAGTATGCGAAAGACCAATTTACAAAGTCTGAAATGATGCGTAGTTTGAAAGTAGCTTAGTATCAATTATGAATTATTAATTACGAATTACGATAGAATTAATTATATAAATAGTATTTTCCGTAATTCGTAATTTTTAATTCGTAATCCTCAAAAACTAGGAATTATACTGACTCATCGTTCTATCGATGCCAATACTACAAAAAGAAAGTGTCATTTCTTCTATTTTATCCAAAATTAAAGGAAGTGCAGCCGATTCATTTTTATCAAATTCTCCCAAAACAAAATCGACTTGTTTTCCTCTCGAAAAATCATTGCCAATGCCGACACGCAAACGAGGATAATTTTGAGTTTGTAACAAATCTTGAATGTTTTTTAGTCCATTGTGTCCTGCATCCGAACCTTTTTTACGCATTCTGAGTGTTTCTAAAGGCAAAGCCAAATCATCAACGATTACCAAACAATTTTCAATATCAATTTTGAGTTCGGTTAGCCAATGACGAACAGCTTTTCCACTCAAATTCATAAAAGTAGAAGGTTTTATCATATAAATTGCTCTTCCTTTGTGCTTAAAAGAAGCTATATCTGCATAACGTTTGGTTTCAAAAGTAACTCCTTTTGATTCTGCTATCTTATCGACAGCCATAAAACCTACATTATGTCGTGTATTTTTGTATTCTGAACCAATATTTCCAAGTCCAACAATTAAATATTTCATAGTTTTGTAATTGCTAGCCCCTAAGGGTTTTCAAAACCCTTAGGGGCTAAAATGTATATTTTTTTTGCAAAATAAGCTAAATACACTGTTTCAAAAGTTTTTAAATGTTTTTAACTGTGCATTCAGTTCCTTAGAACTGAATGTTTCGCTTCCTCAGAAGCGTCATTTATTTGCTTGAATCACGCTTCTGAGGAAGCGTTTCGTTCAACTCTGAGGAGTTGAACGCACAATAAATATAAATAAACTTTTGAAACAGTGTACTAAGGAACGTAAATTAAATAGATTTATATTTTCGAATTTGCAATTAATTGATAATTAGTAATTTACATTCGTAATCCGTAATTTTTAATTCGTAATTAATCCTAATTGTAATTTTGAGAACAAAAACGCTACTACTGTACTAGAAAAATCACTACTTTTTGTATAACATTTTGTTTAAAAACCTCACAATGAAATATATTTTCTCCCTTCTGATTCTGTTGCTAATTACCATCTTGACTTTATTTGCTTCACAGCTTATTGGAGTTTTTTTTATCTGTATTGTATATGAAATTCCTTTGGTAGAATTTGATAGTATTCTAAAAAATATCACATCACATCCAGAATTACGTACTGCTATTTTATTGTTACAGGGTTTTGCTACACAAATTTTTGGTTTTTTAGCTGTTGCTTTATTTTTCACAAAGTACGTGTATAAATTCAATCAAGCCAATACAAGTAATGGAACTCTTTCTGTAATGAATCCTAATTTGGCACAACAGATTTTAGAAGAACCTTTTTTGAAAAGATACAAAACACCTGCTTTCATTTTTTTGGTTGTTATTGTACTTGCAATAGTAGCTTTTCCTGCTGTTCAATTAACTGGAATTTTAAATGGCGCAATAGAATTTCCTGAAGCATTAAAGGGATTAGAAAATTGGATGAGAACAAAAGAAGATGCTGCTCAAATGCTTACTCTTTTTATGACTGATTTTTCTTCACCTTTACAGACTATTTTGGGTTTTATAGTGATTGCTGTTTTAGCTGGTCTTTCTGAGGAAGTTTTTTTTAGGGGAGTGGTACAACCTTTATTTCAAAACCTCACTAAAAACAAACATGCAGCCATTTGGATTACGGCTATTATTTTTAGTGCCATTCATTTTCAATTTTATGGTTTTATTCCTCGTATGCTTTTAGGTGCTTTGTTTGGTTACTTGTATGTTTACACCAATAATATTTTAATTCCTATTTGGGCACATATCTTGAATAATGGAATTACACTTTTTTTAGCCCTGTATATCGATAGAACATTGCTTGAATCTCCCCAAGCAGAAGAAATCAATTTTACCATAATTTTAGTTGGTATTATCGGCTTTTTGATTTGTATTGGAATTTTAATATTCATTAAAAAAACAATGGAGAAACAAGTAGAGAAGAATATGAAAGTAGGAAAAAAATAGAGAAAAAAGCTTCTTTTTCTAAGTTGAAATCAACACTAGAAAGACATTTTCGTAAAAGGTAATTTACTACTTTTTATAAAAATGTCTTTTTTATTTCATAAATTTTAAAGAATAGTTAAGTAGTTTATTAAACTTTCAATTAAAAATGAAAGTTAAAAATTTTGGCTTTCTTTTTGAAGTTGTACATCTATGTACTTTTGAAAACTAACTTCTTTACTTATCTATATTTTACCTATGAAAAGTCATAAAAAATTTATTACAAGTTCCTATATTTGGAGAATACTTTTATTTTCATTCTTTCTAACTCTCTCTGTTCCAGTTTTTTCTCAATCCTTGTATGAAATTGAATTTTCAGCAGGAAATGTAAAATATACAGGTTTTCTTGTTTATTTTAATGAAGAAGACGCTTACATGCGTATTGCTTATACCTATAATAGTGCTTATAATGTAGTAGAGGTAGATTATATTTCGGTTTCTGGACAAGAAGATGGCTATAATTATTTTGTCATGCAAGGCGAAAATCCTAGATTCATAACATCCAATTCTGGCTCACGAGTAAATCAACAAACCTATAATCCTGACCATTTTGTGTGGGTTTGGGATGAACAAACAAAAGGCGAAATGCCATTCGTAACAGATGACCCTAATTTCAGTGAAGAATCTTTAAAACGAGTAGATTCATATAGGGAATTAAAAGTTTCAGAACTCACAGATACATACCTCAATCAATTTTTTGGTACAGATGATGATGAATATATTGCCTTTCAAAATATGCGTGATAATGAACTAGACAGTCATGTAGCACAAGAACATTACGATAACAATACCACCCAACAACAGCAACAACAAGCAAATTATGGAGCAGCAAAAATGCACTTGGTCATGCTTGTCAATAGCAGTATTGGAGATATTGGAGCAAGCTGCGAAACAGACAGCCGAAATATGACTAAAGAATTTGAAGATATTGCAGCAGCATTGAAGGTAGATTTTAGAAAATATGAAGTCAAAGGGAGTAGTTTTACCAAAACAAATGCTATGCAAGTTTTGAATGGACTCAACCCTGGAAGTAATGATATTGTTGTTTTTTATTATAGTGGACACGGTTTTCGTTGGTCTGACCAAACAGATGCTTATCCTCAAATGGATATTCGTGCTTCTCCTTACACCAAACTTTCAGCAGAAACAACACTTTCCGTTTCATCGGTTTATAACCTTTTAGATAAAAAAGGCGCACGCTTAAATATTGTCATTACAGATTGTTGTAATTCTGATATTGGTATCAATAAAATGACTGAAACGAGTTTTTTGGCTGGACGTTCGTACCAAACTCCTCACATAGAAAAACTACAAAAATTATTTTTGGCTACCAAAGGAAATATGATTGTTACTTCTTCTCAAGCTGGTCAAGTTTCTTGGTCGAATAGTGTCAATGGTGGATTCTTTACACTTAGTTTTTTACAAGCATTTCACGAAGAAATCAGTTATCTCAAAACACAAGAACCTTCTTGGGATAATATCTTGAAAAAATCTCAAACAAATACAGTTAAGAAAACAAATGATGGTTGTAGAAATTGTACTACTCAAAATCCAGTTTATTACACCAAAATCAGTAAAAGATAAGAAACAATTACGAATTAAAGATTACGAATTACGAATTTAATACATTGAATATCAATAACTTAATATTTTGAAGTAAGTAGTTTATTTAATTCCTATTCCTAAAAAATGATTTTTTCAAAATTAAATACATTACTTATGAAACTTACTCAAAGAACGTTTTTTTATCTTGCTTTTTTTGTTTTTGGATTATCATTATTTATTCTGAGTAGTTGTAAAGAAAAAGAATTACAAGCCATGCAAAAAATCATCAAAGAATCAGAAGATATAGAGCTTTTTTTGATACAAAATACGCCAACTAATCCCACAGAACAAGATACAAGTAAAGTTTATTTGTGTGATTATGAAGCCTACGAAAAAATTCCGACTTCATCGGAACAGTCAGACAGTATCAAAACAGCACTTCTGGATACTACAAATTATATTTCTGATGTAGAAAAAAAGTGTATGATGATGCCCAAATATGCAATGCGACTCAAAACTAAAAAAGATACTTTAGATATTGTCTTTTCAGATAATCCTTGTGCAAAAGCTATTGGAAAACATTCCCTTCTCAAAAATCCTAAAGAAGATGAAGAAAAAAAAGAAGATATGTTTTATATCGATTTGACAGCCGAAAATACAATTATCAAATTTATTCAAAATACTATTCCTAAAAAAGAATAATTTGAATTAAAAATTTTATTCTGCCAAAAACCTTTTCTGAAAATGAAAAGGTTTTTTTGTGCTATTTTTTTACTTTGTTTATCATAAATTAGTAGTTTTACTTTTTAATTCCAAAACAACTTTGCCCTTGTTGGTGTCCTTAACATAACCATAAGGTTAAAAATTTATTTGATTTTTTAGCTTCGCTGCTTTCGTTACACTTTAGGTGTTCCGTTAGGAACTACATATTGGTAGTATTCTAAGATGTTCAACACAAAAAATGCTACCAATATCAAACTCCTACGGAGTAAATGAATCTAATTTTTCATATTTTACTACCAACATACAACTCCTAACGGAGTAAAAATCAAAATTTCTCAATAGCCTTACGGCTATGGTGGAGACACCAATAACACAAAAAAACATCTATGATTCCATTTTCCGAACTCATCATCAACTCTGATAATTCTATTTATCATCTCAATCTTCAACCTCATCAATTAGCAGATATAATTATTACTGTTGGCGATCCCGAACGTGTGCCTTTTGTAAGTCAATTTTTTGATACAATAGAAGTCAAAATCCATAAAAGAGAATTTGTTACACATACAGGAACGTATAAAGGAAAACGAATTTCTGTAATTTCGACAGGAATGGGAACAGATAATGTAGAAGTTTTGATGACAGAATTAGATGCACTTGTCAATGTAGATTTCAAAACAAGAGAAATAAAAAAGAAACTAACTTCACTTACTATTATTAGAGTTGGAACTTCAGGTTCTTTACAAGAAAGTATTCCAGTTGGGACACTTTTAGCTTCTCAAAATGCTGTAGGAATGGACACTTTAATGCAGTTTTATAGGTTAGAGCAAAGCCAAAAAGAACAAGAAATTTCTCAAAAAATCAAAGAAAATGCACAAGTTGATTTTAATCCCTATATTGTTTCGGCAGATGAAAGTTTGGTAAATCATTTTACACAAAATACAACAACTGTCAAGATGATAAAGGGAAATACACTTACTTGCCCTGGTTTTTATGCGCCACAAGGACGAGAAGTGAGGTTAAAACCAAAAACAGATAATTATTTAGATAAAATTAGAAATAAAATTAAAGATTTTCCACTTACTAATATGGAAATGGAAACAGCAGGTTATTATGCTATGGGCAGACTTTTGGGACACAAAATGCTTTCTCTCAATGCTATTCTTGCCAACCGAATCACACATGAGTTTTCAGAGAATCCACAAGAAGAAGTCAATAATTTGATTGATTATACGTTGGAAAAAATTATCAGTTTATAAATAGGAAACTGTCTTTTTCGGCTCTAAACTTTGTCAGTAGTTTTTTTTGTGATTATCACCTTTAAAGGGGATTATTTTTGGTTGTTTGACAATTTTTGCACCTTGAATATTGATGATTGTCGGTGGGAATACCATAGCTGTAAGGTTAAAAGTTATTTGTCTTTCTGTTCCATAGGAACTTTATATTGGTAGTAAAAATAAGAGAGAAAGAGTGTATTCTGTTCTGTTAGGAACTACATATTGGTAGGATTTCTCTTACGGCTATGGTGGAACACCAACGACATAGTGCAAAATTGTCAGAGAACCTTATTTTTTAGCACATAAAAAAATAGATTTATGAAAATCATATTATATATTTTATTGTTTTTAATGTGTATAAGTTGTCAGTCTTGTAAAGAAAATTCTACAGGATATATTATTCATTTACGTAGATTGAATAATTATGATGGTGAATTTGGATTTGATTGGATGCGAAAAGATTATAAAAAAACTTGTTTGAGTTATGAAGAGTTGAAAAAAGTTTATCAACCAATAACTTTAACAAACCAAGAATATTTAATTCCTTGGATAAGTATGTTTCCTAATCAGATAGGAGTAAAATTGAGGATTGAAGTGGAAACAAACGAAGATATTAATACTGATAGTATTGAGTTTAAATCTGTTGATGGTATTAAATTTATCCCTAATAAATTTCCTTTATCTGAAGCACAAAATAAAGAAGTAATTATAGAATGTAATAAACCATTAACTGTAAATACCACGATAGAAATAATAAATCAAGATAAAATTGTAGTAGGTAAAGTGTGTTTTTATGCTAATCACAATTTGAATACATTAAAAATCAAGTTTTTAAGGCTAAAAGGAAATGAGAAAGATAATACTTATAATGAAAAAGTATTCGATCAGATGACTTTAGAATGGATGAATGAATTAAAGGAAAAATTCAAGAGTAAATATTTTAATCAAGCATTAATTAATATTGTATTTGATGAAACTGAAGATTTTATAGTAGATGTAGAGAGATATAGAGAAAAAAAATTACTTTTTGTATTTGCAGATAATAAAGGAAAACAAAGTATTCCAAGATATAATAAAGGATTTGATGACGAAATTTACAAAGAGTATGTTGAAAAAAATAAACCTTACGATGGAATACTATTTTTGATGAGTTCCCTGCAACAACAAGGTATGGAACTTGGACACGCAAAAGTTTACCCAAGAAATAGTAATTATATTATGATGAATCCTAGTGCTGTAGGAGGTGGATATATTTCCTTTGTACACGAATTAGGACATGCACTAGGACTACATCATCCATGGAACAATACAAAGATGTATAAAGAGAGACTAAAAAGAATAGAAGCAAGAGAAATGCAATTAAGGACTTATCTAGATAAAAACAAGCTCTATAAAGACAATATCAAAGTTGGAAATTTTGGTAAAACATTAGGAGAATTACGGAATGAACTCAACAAAGAATTAGTACAACTCAGACAAGAAAAAATAGATAAAATAAGATTAAATTCTGAAATATATTTTAAACGTTCAACCACAGAAAACATTATGGATTATAATGGCTATAATGACGAAATAACACAAGAAATTATATACAATCCTTTTTCAGAAGGAACAACTTTTTGGAAATGGCAATGGGATTTAATGAACGAAGAAGTAAAAACCTACCATAGTGAATTATAGATATTTAATGTCAATATGAGTGATTTTTTTCAAATTAGGGAACTTTTGATACAGATATTTTTGTTTGCTTAACTGGATTTATTATACAATCTCAAACCAACAATTAAATACATTAAAAGCAAACAATCATGATACACAGCACGCTCAAAAATTTACCCAATGAAGATATTTGTCTTATGCTTACTGTCCCTAATCATAGTTGGGTTTATCTCTGTGATTGTGGGCAGGCTAGTCAGCTTAGTGTTGCAGATTGTTTGAAAGTAAATGCTATTTTTATTAGTCATACACACATTGACCATTTTTGCAACTTTGATACTATTTTTAGGCATCAGTTAGGTATTCAACGTACTGTTACTATTTGTGGACCAGTAGGAATAGCCAAAAATGTACAAGCCAAACTTTTGGGTTATACATGGAATTTAATCGAAGCTGATGCTGTAAAATATGAAATAAGAGAAATAGGTTTAGATGATTCCATTACTATTTTCGAAATTACTCCTCCCTCTTGGGATATTAAGTTTATTGAAACTATTAAAGATGAAATCATTTACAAAAATGATGTATTTGATGTCAAGTTTACCTCACTAAATCACAGCATACCTTCAATAGCCTATTTATTTGAAACTTATCCTAAAACAAAAATTCAAGATTTTCCATTTAAGGCTGGTAAGTGGGTAAAAGAACTCAAAGAAGCATTTGAACAAAATTTACCTGAGAAAAATATTCAAATAGAGGGTACTAATTATCTAGCCAAAGACCTTTTTTCTTATATTTTTGTAGAAGAAGGTTACAAACTAGGATATGTAATGGATCATTTAGCTTCAGAAGAAAATTTTGAAAAAATTGTACATCTTTTTCAAAAAGCTGATGAGTTATTTATTGAAAGTTATTATTTGGAAGAAGATAAAGAACTCGCTTTAAAAAATCATCATAGTACTGCTAAAAATTCAGGATTGGTGGCACGCAGAGCGCAAGTAAAAAAAGTAAATCCTGTACATCATTCTCGTAAATACAACCACAACATACAACTTTTGATAGATGAATGTTTAGAGGCTTTTCATAGTCCAAAAATATAATTTAGCTACGAGAGGTCTGTAGCCCAAATAGGTTTATTCCCAGCAAACTGATAAGGCGTGTACCAAGGATAACTAGGGGCATTCTATATACCCTGTAGTTTATCTTTCGCTGCAAGCAAAGCAAGTAAGAAAGAATTATAATTTACCTCTATAAAATTATTTTCAAAATAAATTTGTATTACCAATTCATTATTTTCTTGATTTACTTCTGCAATCATTTGATTGTCTTGCCATATTTCTGCAACCAATTCTTCCCTATCAGGGGGACTAGCAATTTCTATTTTTAATTCTTTCATTCTGTTTCTAATCCATGAAAAGTTTTACCATCAAGACTAAATCTTGCTACTTGACCATTAGGTATTTTAACCTCAATAATGTTTCCAAATCTAGCATTAAAAGTTGAATTAGGATTATTAATAATACCTTCTAAAACCTACACCTGAAGGTCAGCGTAGCTAACGGTCATGCTGCGATGCAGCTAAAAGTCAAAAAACCTTTAAATTAGATACGATTAACCTACTTTATCAGTAGGAGGAAGCATTGTATTTTCTTGTTTTGATTCATACACCTCAAAAAACCAAGCAACTAAAGGACGAGCTACAACAGCAGAAACTAAAATAATTCCACCTGCATAAAAATAAAGATCCATTTTGGCAACTTCTATCGAACTAATGAAATAAGACAAAATAATTACACTCAAAATACCATAAAGAGGAACTAAATTTCCTACCATTGCCACCGTAAAGGCATTTAGATATTTCATCAATCGTACTGATTCGCTATACGCATACACAGAAACGCCTAAAGCCAAACCAAAAATAAGCGCAAAATCACTCCAACTCAAACTCCATTTTACAGGAATAAATTTGGCTACTTCTCCACCCCAAAAAGTCGAAAAAAGTAATAATAAAAAAGCTGTAAGACTTGCACCCATCATTTGATAAAAAGTAATGACTAATGAATCTTCTTCTTTGACCAACTCTGCATTAAAAATTGTTACTAAAGCACCAAAAAAAGCAGCAAAAAGAGCCAACAAAAATCCCAATCCATAATCAAAATCAGAACTATAAATAATATAAATTCCAAAAATGGCATTTAATCCTGTAATTACTTCGCCTACTGATAATGTTCCTTTTCCCAAGATGGGTCGCAGAATACTCACAAAAAGAGGAATGGTAGCAAGTCCAATCAAACAAACAGCTTCATTTGCCAGCTTTGCCGAAAGAACAATCAACGTCCAATAAGCAAAAGTCAGAATTCCTGTTCCCATCAAAAAATATGTTTTTTTTCCTGCCCATTTAAACTTTTTGATAACCAAAAGCCAAATAGCCAAAAATACAACAGCCATAGATGTCCTATAAAAGACAATTTCAGTAGCCGATAACTGTATATTATTTACAACTAAAGGAACAAGACTAGAAAGCCAAATAACAAAATGAAGACGGAGATGGTATTTTAACAAGGGAATTAAACAGTATAAAGTGATTAGTAGTTTAACCTACAAAATACAAAAAAGTCCTAACTCTTTAGTATTTTATTGGCATTGTCCGTATTATTTTCTTTTTTTTGCCTTACCAAGTTCCTTCGGTATTACTCTAGGAAATATTCTTCTGATAAAAACACATTTATTCATCTATCATTCATTTCACTTATGAAAATCTATTTTCGTTTTTTTTCTTTTTTTTGTCTGATTTCTTTATTGAGTTTTGGGAATTGTTTTGGGCAACGTATTTATGAAAACAGTATTAAAAGATTCAAATATTCAAATTTAGATAGTCTATTTACTGAAATTGTAAAAAGTAAAGAAACTACTATTGGAATAGCAATAATTGATTTAAAGGACAGTCAAAGATGGTCTAAAAATTATTCGAATGACAATTTAACAGATAGTTTAGGCAACAGAAATGATATAAATTTCCCCACCATGAGCGTTTACAAGTTTCATTTAGCTTTGGCTATTTTGAAAGAAGTAGATAAAGGAAAGTTTAATTTGAATGATGAATTATTTATTACGAAAAATGATTTATTAGAGGAAACCTATTCACCTTTAAGAAATGATTTAAAGAAAGAATATGGAGAAGGGTATGAAGAAAAAATCAAAAATGGAGTTTCTATAAAATTAACAGAACTTCTTTCTTATATGGTTTCGAAAAGTGATAATAATGCTTGTGATATTCTGTTTCGTCTTTTGGGAGGAAAAGAGTATATAAAAATTAGAAAGAAAAAATCAAAAAATAAGTTTTCAGAAACTCAAATCGTAGAAGTTAGAATAAAATACAATCAAAAAGGAGTAGAAAGACTGAATCATTTTATAAAAAAGTTAGGGTTGAAAAATACATCTATTTCAGCAAGTGAAGAAAAAATGCACGAGAGTTTTGATAATCAATATCTAAATACAACAACTCCACTAGATGCAGTTTCTTTATTAAAACATTTTTATCAAGGAAAAATACTCAAAAAAGAAACTCAAGATTTTTTGTGGAAAATAATGGTCGAAACACAGACAGGAAACAATAAAATAAAAGCAGGATTACCACAAGATGAAAAAATCATTTTAGGACACAAAACAGGAAGTTCATTTCGTAAAAAAGCTAAAGAAGGAGAAGAGTTTGGACTTAAAGCAGCCGAAAATGATATTGGAATTGTTATTACACCCACAAAAAAATATGCAGTAGCTATTTTTATAAAAAATTCTACAGAAAGTAATGAGGTTAATGCTGCACTTATTGCAGAGTTATCAAAGATAATTTATGAGTATTTGGATTAGAATAGTTATAAATTATTAGTGATAAGTTATTAGCTTAATGCCTTGATAACAAGCAAATTATACTATCAACTTATTCACTTTAAGAAAATCTTGTTCCTTAAAAGCAAAAAGTTAGAATTAATATGAAATAATATTAATTCTAACTTCATACTTTATTCTAGCCTAAAAGTTGATTCGCCAAACCTTCAATATTCATTCCTCCCATTTTTCCAGAAGACATAATCAAAAGGTTATTTTGTTTCCAGTTTTGAGCTACTAAAAAAGATTCTACTTCATCAATGGTAGTAAAAACTTCTAAGTCTTGTCTTTTGAAAGCATCTTTCAAATCTTGCTTTGAGATAGCAGGTAATCCTTTCGCTTCTACATAGTCAGGATTGTAATAAACGATTGCTACATCGGCAGTTTTGGCTGTATTTGCATATTCTTGTATAAAATCTTTATTCAAACTACTATACGTATGTAATTCCATACAAGCAGTCAAACGTTGTTTTGGATATTGTTTTTTTACTGCTTTTATTGTTGCTTCTACTTTTGAAGGTGAGTGAGCAAAATCTTTAAAAACATGCATATTGTCATTTTCTCCTACTAATTCTAATCGTTTTGAAGCACCTCTAAACGACATCATTGCATCATAAAACTGACTTTCTCTAATTCCTAATCTTCTACAAACAATTTTTGCAGCATTTAGATTTGACATGTTATGTTCTCCAAAAACAGAAACTTCCATTTGTCCAAGTTCTGTTTTCAAAAATGTTTTTCCTTCTTGTACGCTTGATGGATGTGTTGTATAAGGTAATTGAATGGTATCAAAATGTATTTTTTCGTTTCCTTCTACAATTTCTTTTACGAGCTTATCTTCTTCATTATAAATAAGCGCACCTGCTTTTACTGAATTTTCGGCAAACAAACGAAATTGTCTTTTATACTCTTCAAAATCAGGATAGACATTAGCATGATCCCAAGCAATTCCACTCAAAACACCAATATGATGATTATAATGCAAGAATTTTGGAGTTTTGTCTAAAGGTGAAGTTTGATATTCGTCGCCTTCAATGATAATAATTGGTGCATCTGAAAGCTGAACAGTCGAATCAAATCCTTCTACATACGCACCAATCAGATAATCAAAATGATAACTTTGAAGTCTTAATGTGTGCATAATCATAGCTGTAATTGTTGTTTTGCCATGACTTCCTGCAATCACTACACGTTCTTTATTTTCTGCAAGTGAATAAATATATTCTGGGTACGAATAAATTTTGAGTCCTAATTCTTGTGCCTTCACAAGTTCTGGGTTATCAGCCTTTGCGTGCATTCCTAACACTATTTTATCCAAATCAGAAGTAATATTCTCTGGAAACCAACCTGCTTTTTGAGGAAGTAAACCGTGTTCTTTCAAACGACTTTCAGAGGGATCATACCACGCATCATCCGAACCTGTAACGGTATTTCCATTCTGTTTTTCTCTAATAGCGATATTGTGCATAACGCTTCCTCCGATTCCGATAAAATGTATATTCATATTTCTGACTATGTTAATTTTCTAATTCTAGTTTTATAATAAAAAACTCAAAATTGACATAAAAGAATTTAATTCTTTCTGCTGAGTAGTTTTGATATAGGCAAATATACGTTATTTCGTAAAATCTTTTAGATAGAATTATAATTTGATTATGAAAAAGACAGAGAAAAAATTAAAACCTTTAGAATTTAAGAAGTTTGATAAAGTTATTATTGGACTATTTTTAATCAGTTTAGTATTGATTATCCTTCCTTATGATGTTTGTTTGCTAGGTATGCCAGACTTTCTTAGTAGATTTTTAGATGCTTCATTGTTGAGTACTTCCTCATTGATATTGATTATTCGTTTTTGGAATAAAAGATTTCATTCAAAAGTAAAGTTTAGAAAAGTAATACGTTTTGGAGCTATATTTAGCCTTATATTTATCTTGTTATTCAACTTTATACAATTTGTTTTTGGATTTCTTTCTATCAGAGAAGGAAATTATGTTTTCTATGAAAGTGTATCTAATAATTATGATAAAATTACTTACGCACATTACAAGCGTTTTCCTCGCCTTGGAAGAGATTGGGAACTAAAACGAGTTTACTGTCATGACTTTTTTCCTTTGATTAGTATAGAAGAAGACTATAAATCAGAAGATATAAACGGAATTTGGAAATGCTATGGATACCCAAATGAAGATGGAAAGTATAAAAGAACTGTCCGTTTTCTGAATGGAGAAGTCGTTGAAATTTTGGATTCTGTAAAAGTAGAGATAAAAGAATAGTTTTTTCCTACGTTTTTTAGTTGCCTTCAAAAAAAGACTTTATCTTTGAATTTTATTTAGTTATATCGCTCGTGGGACACGAGCAATGGTAATTTTATTCTCTACCTTCGCCGTTGTTGGTGTCTCCACCAACGACACAAAATATACAAAAATGCTCAACGAAACTTTCCAAATGACAGCCCAAACGATGTTTGGATTAGACGAAATTTTATTTCAAGAAATAAAAGATTTAGGTGCAAAAAATGTTCAATTAAACAATCGTGCTGTAAGTTTTGAAGGCGATTTGAGAATGATGTATAAAGCAAATTTATGTCTCAGAACGGCTCTTCGTGTGCTTGTTCCGATTGCAGAATTTGAAGTAAAAGACGAACACGATTTATACGACAAAATAAAAAATATAGACTGGGAAAAGTATTTGTCTATCACAGAAACACTTGCTATTAATTGTACTTTGAGTACAAATATATTTACACACTCTCGTTATATCGAACAAAAAACAAAAGATGCCATTGTAGATAAATTTAGAGAAAAATACGACAAACGTCCGTCGGTTGATATTATGGATCCTGATTTGAGAATTCAATTATACATCAAAAATAATGTTTGTATGGTAATGCTCAATAGCTCTGGCGACCCACTTTATAAACGTGGTTATAGAGATAAAACCAATCTTGCACCGATGAATGAAGTTTTGGCAGCAGGACTAATTATGCTTTCTAAATGGGATAAAAAAAGTGATTTTGTAGATCCTATGTGTGGTTCGGCAACACTTTCTATTGAAGCTGCATTGATGGCTGCTAATATTCCAGCAGGTTCTTTTCGTCCTCTTTTTGGCTTTGAGAAATGGTCAAATTTTGATGCTGATTTGTGGGAAGAAGTTTTTGATGAAGAAATGGAAAAAGTAAATACAGAGAATATGCCTTATATTTTGGCAGGAGAAATATCTAAAAATGTAGCAAGAAAAGCAGCAGCAAACATAGCTGAAGCCAATCTAAAAAAATATATTCATTTGAAAGATATTGCTTTTCAAGATTTGATGCCACCAGAAAAAAGCCTAGAAGAAATAGCTGAAATAGAAGAAAAAAAGACTAAACAAGAAGACGAAGATAAAGAAAAATCGTGGTTTAAAAGACGAAAAGCCGACAAAGGCATAATCATCATAAATCCTCCTTATGGTGAAAGAATGGACAAAGACGAAGATATATTTGATTTATATTCTCAAATTGGAGATACGTTAAAACAAAACTGGGCTGGTTATACAGCATGGATTATTACTTCAAATATGGACGCTGCAAAACATATTGGGCTTGCATCAAAACCAAAACTCAAAATGTTTAATGGTTCGTTGGAATGTCGTTTTATGCGTTTTGAGATTTATGAAGGAAGCAATAGAAAACCAAATTAGAAGTCAGATTTAAAAAGTCAGTAGTAAATACAAAACAAACATAAAATAGTATGTCCTTAACAAAAGAAAAGCAAGAAGAACTCATCAAAAAATCAAAAACAAGTATTTTTAAAGCCGTTTTTCCAAATACAACCAATCATTATGATACTCTTTTTGGAGGAACAGCGATGCAACTTATGGATGAAGTAGCATTTATTACAGCTACTCGTTTTAGTCGCAAAAAAGTAGTTACGGTTTCTTCTGACCGTATTGATTTTAAAGTTCCTATTCCAGCAGGAACGATTATCGAACTTATTGGACAGGTATCAAGAGTCGGAAATACAAGTCTTGATGTAACCGTTGAGATTTTTATTGAAGAAATGTATTCCGAAAAAAGAGAACAAGCCATTACAGGGAGTTTTAGTTTTGTAGCAATAGACGAAAACAAAAAACCTACTTCTATTTTTTAGGAATTGTGTTAGAAAGCAAAAAATTATGACAATTTTAAAAAAAATTCAATCCTTTTGTAAAGGAAATAATTTTGATTTAGAAAATAAATCTATTCTTGTGGCGACAAGTGGTGGAGTAGATTCGATGGTTTTGATAGATATTTTACTACAAATTAATTCTACTTTTCATCAAAAAATACAAATTGGAATTGCTCATTGTAATTTTTCTTTGAGAGGAAAAGAATCTGATGAAGATGAAGAATTTATAAAAGAGTATGCTACAAAAAATAACATTCCTTTTCATTCCATAAAATTCAATACAAAACAACTTGCAGAGCAAAATCAAAAATCAATTCAACTGATGGCTAGAGAGCTTCGTTATGATTTTTTTGAAAGAATTAGTTTAGAAAATAAGTACGATTTTATTGCAACGGCTCATCATTTATCCGATTCTTTAGAAACTTCAATTTATCATTTGAGTAAGGGAACAGGCATTGCAGGAATACGTGGAATCCTACCAAAAAGAAAAAATTCTGTAAAAAATAAAACTACGATTATTCGTCCTTTGCTTTGCATTACAAAAGAAGAAATTTTGATTTTTGCTAAACAAAATAATCTAAAATGGAGAGAAGATGCCAGCAACCAGACCGAAAAATATAAGCGAAATTTTATCAGACATCAAATTATTCCTCGCTTAAAAGAAATTAATTCAGATATAGAAAAAACATTTCTAAATACGTCGGAAAGATTGAGAAGTATGGAAAAATTACTTCAATTTCATGTAAAGGAATTTGAAAAAACAATTTTAATAAAGGAAGATAAAAGCAGTTTGATACCTATTTCAGAAATAAATAATTTGATAGAACCATTGCTTATCATCTCAGAGTTTTTGAAAAAAAAAGACTTTTCCTACAAACAAGTCAAGCAAATTATAGAACAGTTAGATAATGATAACAAGAATGATGAACAAGAAGAAACAAAGACATTTATTTCAAAATCGCATATTCTTTATACCAACAAAAAAGAATGGGTTTTAATGGCTCAAAAAGAAAACCAGTTAATTAATAATCTAATTGAGAATGATGAAGAATTTCTAATTGATTTGAATATTCATTTTAAGAAATTAGAAAAATATACATTCAAAAATGAAGTCCAAAAAATTACACTAACTTTTGAAAAATGTAATCCAAAAGAAGCCGATTTTAAAAGTGAAGCTATGTATTTGAGTTTTGATAAATTAGAGTTTCCTTTGATTTTGAGAAAATGGCAAAACGGGGATAAATTTGTTCCACTAGGAATGAATAACAAAAAAAATATAGGCGACTTTCTGACTGACCTCAAAGTACCAATTTATCAAAGAAGTTTTGTTTATGTTTTAGTGTCAAAAAATGAAATTATTTGGGTCGGAATTATTGAAAACCAAAAAGTCAAAGGATTGAGAATAAATAATAATCTCAAACTGACTAAATCTACTCAAAATGCAATTAAGGTAAATTAACCCCTCATTATTTTATAAATAAACTCAATCCTAACATTACAAATTAGGTAATCTTTGCTTTTATTCGTTTTTTTGCATTCCAATTAGAACAAAAGCAATTTCAAAAAAAGTAAAACTATGCAAACTCCAAACGACGATAAGAGAAACGACAATTTTAAAGAGAAAAGAGAATATAGCAGTTCACGACACAATAGAAATCAAAGACAAACAACTTCTAATTTTATTTTTGGTTGGCATCCTGTTTTGGAAGCCCTTCGAAGCGACAAAACGATCGACAAAGTATTAGTAGAAAAAGACTTCAAAAGTGAGGAAATGACAGAACTCATGCAACTTGTAAAAAAGCAAAGCATTTATGTTCAACGAGTTCCTACTGAAAAGCTAAATCGTATTACACGTAAAGCGCATCAAGGTGTAGTGGCTTTCATTTCTGAAATTGATTTTGTTCCTTTAGAAAATATCGTTGCAGGAGCTTTTGAAGCTGGAAAAAATCCTTTGATTTTGATTTTGGATAGAATAACAGATGTTAGAAATTTTGGTGCGATTGTTCGTTCGGCTGAATGTACTGGAGTAGATGGAATTGTAGTTCCGACACGCTTAACGGCTCAAATGGGTGCAGATGCAGTCAAAACATCGGCTGGCGCACTCATGCACATGCCAATTTGTAGATATAGAAGTTTGGTAGGAGCAGTCAATTTTTTGAAAGAATCGGGCTTAAAAGTGGTCGCTTGTACCGAAAAAACAGACAAACAGATTTATGATTTGGAACTAGATATGCCCTTGGCGATTGTGATGGGTTCGGAAGAAGTAGGGATTTCAGAAGAAGTGCTAGAAGTAGTAGATGAAAGAGCTAGTCTTCCTATGGTAGGAAAAGTAGGTTCGCTTAACGTTTCAGTTGCGACAGGTGTAGCACTTTATGAAGCCGTCAGGCAAAGAAGTTAAATCGATCATAACCTATAAAAGAAACTAATTTTCTATAAATATAAACATATATGCAGTTACAGTAATTCGTATTTTACTGGTAACTGTTTACTGATAACTGATAACTGAAATGTGGAGTTTTTGGGAAAATAAATCATTCAAAAAGTACGATTATATTATTGTCGGTGCTGGTATTACAGGACTTTCGACGGCTGCTAGTCTTATCGAAAAAAATCCAAAGGCTAAAATAGCTGTTTTGGAAAGAGGTTTTTTACCAACTGGTGCAAGTACAAAAAATGCAGGTTTTGCCTGTTTTGGAAGTCTGTCAGAAATTGCTTCTGACTTAGAAACAATGAGCGAAACGGAGCTTCAAGAACTCGTAACAAACCGTTTGGAAGGTCTTGAAAAACTGCGAAATCGTTTAGGAAATAAAAAAATAGGTTATAAAAATTATGGAGGTTATGAGCTTATTTTAGACAAACAAATTCCATATATAGAACAATTAGACAACGTAAATGAGCTTTTACAACCTATTTTTAATGGGCAAAATGTCTTCAAAACCAAAGATGGATTAATAGAAGGTTTTGGTTTTAATGCTCGTCATGTCCGTAGAATTGTCTATAATCGTTTTGAGGGACAGATTCATACAGGAAAAATGATGAAGTCGCTTTTGAAATATGTTCAGAAACGAGGAGTTACTGTTTTTACAGGTTGTGAAGTAGTCAGTTTTGAAGATACAGAAATAGAAGGAAATACAGGAAAAAAAAATAATGTAACTGTAAAAATCAAGAATCCTTTACAAAACGGACAATCTAATTTTTCTGATATTGAACTAACAGCCTCAAAAGTAGCTATTTGTACGAATGCTTTTTCCAAAAAACTCATTCCAGATTTAGATTTGCAAGCAGGAAGAGGACAAGTTTTGGTTACCAAACCCTTAAATTATTTACGTTTTAAAGGTACTTTTCATTTGGATGAAGGTTTTTATTACTTCCGAAATTTTGGAAGAAGAATAATTTTAGGAGGAGGTAGAAATATGGATTTTGAAGGAGAAACTACCACAAAATTAGAAACGACGGAATTAATTCTTGACGATTTAAAATCAAAATTAAGTGAAATTATTATTCCAAAACACAAATTTGAAATAGAAACTACGTGGGCAGGAATTATGGCTTTTACAGAAACTTCAAAAACAAAAAAACCACTTCTTCAAAATTATTCAAAAAATGTGGTTTTAGGAATGCGTTTAGGTGGAATGGGCGTGGCTTTGGGAAGTAAATTAGGAGAAGAAATAGCTTTGATGATGGGGAATGGAAATTAGATTTTAGAGTTTGGGAAATCAAGAATAAGTTTATCAAATTGAAATTAATCATTTCTCATGTCCTAATTTCCAACCCCACTCTCTAACGTGTTCCAAAAACTTGTGTCCAATAGTCGCCTTCTTTTCCGACACCCATTTCTTCAAAATTTGGGTTCATTATATTTCTACAATGTCCTTCGCTGTCTATCCATCCTTCAATAACTGCTGTTTCATTTGCATAGCCTTTAGCAATATTTTCTCCTGCTGCCCTCCAACTATAACCTTGTCGCTCCATCCTTTCTGTAAAACTAGAACCATCTTGTCCTGTGTGAGAAAAGTAATTTTTGTCATTCATATCTTTGCTATGTAAATAAGCTGTTTTTGCAAGTGTTTCATTCCAAGTAATTGTAGAAACAGGTGGCATTTGTTCGCTACCACATCTACAACCTTCTGTTCGATATCTATTCACTAAATCGACTAATTCTTGACTGTTTACATTAAAATTAGTTGCCGAATTTGTATCATCAGCATCTTGATTTGGCTCAGTTTCTAATTCTTCACAAGAAAATAAAGCAACAGAAAGTAAAAAGAAAAAAGAATACAGTTTTATTTTTTGAAAGTTCATAAGTAAAAGATAGTTAGGTTATTAATGATTTGCAAAAAAGTTGCAAATAGTTTGCCTAAGTTATGAAGTTGTTTAAACTTTTATTTTTTTTCTACTATTTGGTATTTCGTAGGGAAAAGGCATGCCTTTTCCTGTAAATAGTCGTTTGTAATTTGATTTTAAACTACAAAATTACCTACTGAGTAGGAAAAGACGTGTCTTTTCCCTACAACAATACAGATGATACAGAAAGTTTAAACAACTTCTATAATTACCTAATCAACAATCACAGGCTTAAAAAAAGAAGAGGAAGGAAAATGCTCATGATAAGCAGGGAAATCTTGAAAAGGAGCAATCCATTCAGGCATAGAAAGATGGCGAACATGGCGAGATTCTGTCGAAAAACAAAAATCAGTTAATAAAAAAGACTTTGAAATCTGTCTTTGATTAGAATAATAAACTTTTGCTTCTTTCTTCTGAATAAATTTTAGAGAAACCATGGCAGTTATTCCTACTAAGAGAAATGACCAAAATAAAACAATATAGATAAAATAACTTTTCATAGATTTTTTATTAGCAAACAGCAAATTTACACAAAAAATAACAATTATTAAGTCCTTATTGAGACTCAAGTTTATTTTTACGCTAAAAAATCGTACCTTGCAGAAAATCACAATATGGTCTTTTTTATTTTATGAAATGATTCAATTACAATTATTGTAGTTATTTTTTTTCAAAGAATAGAGAAGATATTTTTTTATAATCAATTAATTTTAGAGCATGTCAAACAGCGCAAAAAAAGGCGATTTAGTACAAGTACATTATGTAGGTAAATTCGAAGACGGAAACGTTTTTGATTCTTCAAGAGATAGAAAAGAACCTATTGAATTTCAAGTAGGAGCAGGACAAATGATAAAAGGTTTTGATGCAGCAGTAGAAGGAATGAATCTTAGCGAATCAAAAACAATCACTTTAGCACCAACAGAAGCGTATGGAGAATCAAATCCAGAAAACGTTGTTTCTTTTCCTAAAGACAAATTGCCACCAGAAATGAATCCAAAAGTAGGTGATCAGCTTGCACTTCAAGGACAAAATGGTGAGCAAATTCCAGTAGTAGTAGTAGAAGCTAATGAAGAAGGTGTTGTTTTGGATGCAAACCACCCAATGGCTGGAAAAACTTTAGTTTTCGAATTAGAGCTTGTAGGAATCAACCCATCAAAAGTAGAAGGTGGAACTCTTGCTGACTAATCAAACTATTTTTAGTCTATAAAAAGAGATTAAATCAAAAAATGCTATTTCTATTTTAAATAGGAATAGCATTTTTTTATAGAATTAGAAATTTTCATTCAACTGGTAACTGACTATTCTCCACTTCCATTAGGCAAAACAGTTCCAAACAAAACTAAAGCCTCCGAAGAATTAGAAGCATTTGAGATAACAGTAATTACTTTTCGTTGCTGCCCTGCTTTGTGAGCTGAGTTAAAACGAACAATTATTTTTCCTTCTTCATTGGGAGCAATCGGTTCTTTTGTCCATTCAGGAGCAGTACATCCACAAGTAGTTCGGATATCTTGCAGCATTAATGGGTAATTTCCCGTATTTTTGAATGTAAAGACATATTCAACTATTTTACCTTCTTCAATTTCACCAAAATCATGTTCACGATTTGTAAAGGTAAGTTGTGCTTGACGGTCATCCGATTTTTTGGTAAATGTAGTTGTTTCTTTTTTTGTTTCTGTAACAGTTTGAGCTTGAATAGCTTGGCTAGACAAAAAAGTAAAAGCTCCTAAAAGAGATGCAAAAAATATTTTTTTCATAATTTTTTTATTGAGTGTGATTTTTATTTAAAATAATGCTATTGTAAGAGAGTTACATATAAAACCTTATGTACTCAAACTTTGTTTCTAGTTTTAAAATTAATAAGAATAAGTCAATTATTTTGCCATATATTTTTTTTTAACTTTATCACGAAATTTTCATTTTATTACTATCATTCACTTTATTTTTATCCCAACAACCATGAAACCTATCTTATCTTATTTCTCTATTTTAAACATAATAGCTTTTTTTGCAGCTATCTTTTTATTTACAGCTTGTGATTTGAATGACGAACGAGTAGGAGGTTTTCCTCAAGAAGGTCAAATTTGGGCTGATGTGGAAGATTTGAGCTATACTTTTGATGACCCAGCAGGAACACTTGTTTCTATTGCAAACACCTATTCAGCAAGCGTACAAACACTTTCTATTTATCGTAAATCATCTCCTAATGCCTTGCGATTTGGCACTTTTCGTGTTTTACTTACTCGTTTTGATTTTGATAATACAACACCTAGAATTTTAGATAATACAAATGTGCGTCTTGATTTTGAACCTCAATCTAATGTTATTTATAATGCTTCTGGAGGAGATATTCGATTTGAGGTTTTAAGCATAGAAAATGATGTTATTAAAGCAAATTTTAGTGGAACATTACAAAATAGTTTGAATGCAAATCAGCAAGTGCGAGTTAGAAATGGCTCTTTAAATATCAAAATACGAAGAGAATAATATAACCATAACTAAGAATAATTCTATAAATCATCTTAAAAAAGATATAAATACATCTTTTATCTTACTAAAAATCAATACTTTATCTCTTAAAAAGAGAAATAGGGTATTGATTTTTTTGATTTTAAATTTGTTCTTAATCAAATAATATTTTGTAGATTTACGCTTTCTAAAAATTAATTTTAGAAATTAAAGCAAAAACAGTAAGGTCTAAAACACCTACTCCCACACTCACTAATATTATTTTTTACTAAAATCCAACTATATGGACTTTAAACGTACTTCATTATCCTTTCTTTGTGCGTCTCTCATTTTTACTTGTGCAGCTTTTACCGTTTCACCATCAAAAATAACGAAACCTACTTCTAAAACTACAAATAAAAATAACAGAACTAAAAAATCAAAAAAACGTTCTCATAGCCTTATTATCGCCCCTACATCATTCAGTTCTGTTTCTTCTAGTTCAATGTCTTCCCTCCACTGTTTTCAAACACCTTTAGATTTTTTGCCCACTTTTTATTCGGTTACTAAAGACACTACAATTACAGAAAATAGTATTTTAGAAATTACTTCTGATGATTCAGAAAATCAGCAAGTTGATATGTTATCTTTATTAGATGAAGAAGCTAATCAAAAGACAAACGAAAATGATATTGAATTAGATGTAGAAGAAATTAATACAATAGATTTTTCTACTCCTAATAACCTTGTTATTGCTCCCCAACTATTAGAAAGAGTTGTTATAAGAGAAAACTTTATCACTTCCTTAGTTGATATTGCTGTGGCTCAAGAAGGTGTTCCTTACGTACATGGAGGAAAATCTCCAAAAGGTTTTGATTGTTCTGGTTTTGTATCGTATGTGTATAGCCAGTTTAATATAAATCTCCCTGCCTCTTCTAGTTCGTATGACCACGTAGGTAAAAAAATATCTTTAAAAGACGTTCAAGTAGGCGATATACTTTGTTTTACAGGTCGAAATTCACATTCTGGACGTACAGGACACGTCGGAATTGTGGTAGAAAGTAATCCTAATGAACCTATCAAATTCATTCATGCAGCATCAGGAAGTAGAAGACAAATTACATATAGTACAATGGAAAGTAGTTATTACAAACCTCGTTTTCGTTCTGCTCGTAGAATTGCAGTTCCTATTTTGGAAGAGATTTTAGAAGAAATAGAAAGTACTGAAAGTGCAGAATAGAAGTATTATACCACTCTTTTTTTATAAAAAAAATAAAAAAAACGGATTCAAATTAGTTTGAATCCGTTTTTTTATTGACTTTTTTCTAGTTAGTTTTATTTTGATTATCTCCCTTTTACATCTAATACTTTCGTAAATTTCTTTAGTATTTTGAGTGTTCCGAAGATGACTAAACTTACTCCAAAAATAATATACCACTCATTAGGCAATCCATACATAAAGGTTTTGAAATAATAACGAATACCAATAAAAACAGTAAAAATAAGCATCAAAGCAAAAAAACCGTTGTATTCACGTTTCAAAACATTTTTAGCAGAAAATTCTAAATTTGCACCATTAAAATTAGAAAAACGAGGAATAAATGGAGGTACATTCTCAGCCCAATCCAAATATTGCTGTCCAAATTTGTTACGTAAAAAATATTCTTCAGCATACATAATACGCTCATAATATAACCAATAAGCCAAAACAAAACACGTAATAAACCAAAAATGAGCCGTTAGCATTGCCACTCCGAGCCACATCAAGAAATTACCCACATAAAGTGGATGTCTGATGGCAGAATAAATTCCACTTGTATTTAGTGTTTCGGCTACTTGTTTTTTAGTATTTCTGCCTGAAGTTCCTTTTGGCGTGTGTCCTACGGTATAAGCACGTACAAACTGCCCTAAAAGTCCGACTGCCAAACAAATATATTCATAATAGGGAAACCACTCTGGAAAACCTTGATTTTTGGCTTGCCACGCATAAATTCCTAATGCTACAAAAACAAACGGAATAGGAAGTGTTCCTCTGTGTTTGAATAAAAAATTACCTTCTTTGTCTAATTCTTCAATTAATGCCATTTAGTGAGTTCGATTATGAGTTTAATAATTTTTGAACAAATAAATGTTCTTGATTTTTTTGTGCTGCAAAGGTAAGTTATTTTATTTAGCTCGTAAAGTTTATTCAGCGTTTATAATGGTTTTGTAGTGCTATTTTTCAAAAAATCCATTTCTTTTTGTATATCAATTTGAAATTCTTTTTCTAATTTTTCTAAATCAGAAATCAATTTTTGAGTAAAATCTTGATGTGTTTTTCGATTTGGAAAAAACGGTTTATGAGCTAAAGAAGAAGCTATTTTTTGCCATTTTTTTAAGAATAACTGTGTTTTATCATCAAAGTAATTTTCAGAAAATTTCTGCCAAATATATTCTATCGCTTGAGCATTTGGGTGCAATAAGTCAGATTCATAAAAACGATAATCACGCAAATCATCTAAAACGAGTTCATAAGAAGGAAAATAATTTACGTTTTCAAAATTTTCTATAAGAGAATGTGCCAAAACTCTCAAAATAGACTTACTGACACTGTTTTCTACCAATCCTTCCTTCAAATGACGCACAGGACTGACTGTAATTATAATTTGTTTCTGCTTTTGCTGTTTTGTTGTGCTAAAGGAATTTATTTTTTTGATAAAATTTTCAAACTTTGTTTTTGCTTCTTCTAAATCAATTAGTTTTTTATCGAATAGATTTTTTGGTTGTTTGTGACAATTTGAAATCGGTGTTTTTTTATCAGAATTTTTATTATTTCCCTCAATCAATTCATACATAAAAGCCGTTCCGAAAGTCAGAATAATTGTATCTGCTTGTTCTAAAAATTCAAAGGTTTGCTGTGCTTTTTCTTTTATAATCTGTTTTAATTCTTCTTTATCTTGACTGGCGATTTTGGAATGCAAATGATAATTATAAAAAACTTCATCGTGCTGGATATAGAACCTTTCTAAATTATCTTCTAGTTTTTGTCCTGTTTTATCCTCTATTATCCATTCTAAAAGCTGAATAACTGAAAGAGGATTAAAAATAACGCCAAAAGGATTAATGAGTGTTTTGAATTTATTTTCAAGCAACTTTTGTCCAATATTTTCTGAAAAACAAGAACCCATCAAAACTATCTTGCTAGAAAGAGTTATTTTTTTTTGTGTTGGAGTCGGACTTATTTCGGTTCTGAATTTCACGTTATTGAATTTATGAGTTGATTTTAGAATTTAGTTTAGTACACTGTTTCAAAAGTTTATTTATATTTATTACGCGTTCAACTCTGAGGAGTTGAACGAAACGCTTCCTCAGAAGCGTGATTCAAGCAAATAAATGACGCTTCTGAGGAAGCGAAACATTCAGTTCTGAGGAACTGAATGCACAGTTAAAAACATTGAAAAACTTTTGAAACAGTGTACTTAGGAAGAGAGTTATGATTTTATTTTACAATAAAAAAACCATCATTTCCATCATCTTGATACAAAGGCATCAGAATATAACCATTATAAGGCGAACGAATTTCTTTTTCATCTTGATAAGCTAATAACTGACCTTTTTCAATACTATCAAAGTTTCCAAAGCCTTCTAACATCTTGAAAGTTGAATCTTTTGGTATTTTATGGATGTATTCACAGTTTAGGTAATTAGGAACACCAGTTCGGATAGTTTCTCCTAAAGAATGTTCTAGATTTGGAATAGGTTGAGAAGTCATTTGAAGAGCTTTCATGATACGCCAAACTCCTAAAATAAGGTTATTGGCAGAATTTTCTTTTCCTATTGTTCCTCCTTCAAAGGCAAAGGTTTCATAATTCCATTGTTCCATGTAGGTCATGGCAGTTCCTGCTAGTTTTTTGTCAAGACCTAAAATTACAGGAATCTCTAAGACTTTTGCAAGTTCGTCATCTGTTGTTATTGTTCTGACCACAAATGCTCCATTTGGTGCAGAAGTAGTATGCAAATCTATCAAAATTCTTCTTTTGTAGGTATCATGAGGAATAACTCGTAATACCTCAATAAGCTGACGCAACTCTTCATATTCTGAAATGTCAGAGTCGTGTGGGATATTATCAATCAAATCATTGAGCCAAATTCTATTCAAATCTGTTTGTAAATAACGTTTTTTGGCTTTGAGTGCTTGTAGATTTCCTCCAATAGCTACAAAATGTCCATTGAAAAGACGTTTATCCAAATGAGAAATTAAATATTCTAAAGCATCATAACCTGCCTGTTCGTTTCCGTGTAACCCACCAATACAAACCAAAAGAGTTTGGTTATCTCCTCCCGATATATTTCCAATGATACGCTTAAAAACTGTTGGTGTATGTGTGGTTGCCTGTGATTTTTGAGTCATTTATTTATTGAAGAATTCAGATGAAAAAGAGCATGTAAAACTCTAATAAAAACCCTAAACTTTCCAGTATGTTGTTGTAGAAGTTTAGGGCTAATTTTATATAGTACGTAGAACGAAATGCAAAGATACAAAAATCTAAATTTTATAAAATCTAATTTTTGATAATTGAAATTCTATCTGAATTGAATAGCTAATGCTAAGAATGATTAAATGTAAAGGGTTCTGTTTTGTCGCTAGTTTAAATCTTACGACTTTTGCACCAAATTAATTTTTTATTCAGAAATAGAGTTTAATTTAACTCTAAATTTCGTCAAATTGTAGTTCTATGCAAGATTTTTTTTATCAGTATCTCAATGAAGATACAATTTGGGTTTATGCCTACATTATCCTTCCTATTCTTATTTTCTTGGCTCGTCTGACTGATGTTAGTCTTTCAACACTACGAATTGTTCTTGTAACAATGGGAAAACGCAATATTGCGCCACTTATTGGTTTTGTTGAGGCTTTTGTATGGCTGCTCGCTATTGGTCAAATTATGCAAAACTTAACTAATATAATGTCTTATTTGGCGTATGCAGGAGGTTTTGCAATGGGAACATATTTGGGAATGTGGTTAGAACAACGAATTGCTTTAGGAATGGTAATGGTCAGAGTTATTACAGGAAAAACGGCTGAACATCTTATTTTAAAACTAAAAGACACCAATTATAGATTTACACATTTGCAAGCAGAAGGGAAATATGGTGATGTAGGTGTAGTTTTTTCGATTGTGAAAAGAAAAGAATTACCTAAGTTTTTACACTTAATAAATACACACAATCCCAATGCTTTTTATACCATAGAAAATATTAGACATGTACAAAATACAGATGATATTCCTACTTCTGATTCGGGTACATTCTCTCGTGTGGTCAGAAAAATAAAAACAATTAGAAAGTAATTGAGGGTTTAGAATAAAATGAATTAGTAATCTTTTTTGAAAAATGTAGCTTTATAGTTTACTTTTGTAATCCTTAGATTAAAAATAAAATTATTTGTAGAGAAAAGGTTTGTCTTTTCCTAGCTAGTAGCCTAAAAATAAAATGAATATAAACGAAAAAATACAAAGCCAACAAATAGACTTCGAAAAGCAAAATGGACTTGTTCCTGTCATTATTCAAGATTCTAAAACCATGCGTGTTTTGATGCTTGGTTTTATGAATCAAGAAGCCTTCGAAAAAACGCAGAAAGAAAACAAAGTGACTTTTTTTAGTCGAACAAAAAACCGTCTTTGGACAAAAGGAGAAACCTCTGGAAACTTTTTGCATGTACAAAAAATGCACTTAGATTGTGATAATGATACACTTCTGATTTTTGTCAAACCTCAAGGTGAAGTTTGTCATACAGGAACAGATACATGTTTTGGCGAAGAAAAAAATACAGCTAATATTCATTTTTTGCAGCATTTAGAAAATACGATTGAAAGAAGAAGCCAAGACACAGAAGAAAATACAAGTTCTTATACAAATAAACTTCTCAAAAGTGGTGTTCATAAAGTAGCGCAAAAAGTTGGCGAAGAAGCCGTCGAAGTAGTTATTGATGCAATGAGAGGAAACAAAGAACGATTCAAAGAAGAATGTGGCGATTTATTGTACCACTTGCTTGTCTTGATGCAATCTCAAGATGTCAAAATTGATGAGGTAATGGAGGTTTTGGAAAAAAGACACCAGTAAAACAGTTACCAGTAAGTAGTAACCAGTTAATACAGAATACTTTTTTTTGATAAATTGTATTCTGTATTTTTTTTAACCTTATTTTAGGCTAATCGCATATAATTTGGGCGTTTTTTTGATTTTTACTTTTAAAAATTAAAAAAAGAAATCATAGTGTACTTGTAGTTCAAAAGGCTTGCCTTTGACTTGTTTGGTAGGTATTTTTTATGCTTTAATTAAAATAAATACAGTCAAAGGCAAGCCTTTAACCTACTAATTTCAAAATTAGAATTTATGAATAATTTAGAGGGCATATAAAATCTATTTTACACAAAAACCTTCGTTTTTTGGTGAGATTAACCTAACCCTATTTTGATTTTGAATATTTTTCTCTTGATTTTTTTATGTTGTCTATATTTATTTTTGCCCAATTTACAAGCGTTTCTATGTGAGGAACAAGACTTTCTCCCATATCAGTAAGTTCATATTCTACACGAGGAGGAACTTGAGGATAAATAGTTCGCCTGACCAATCCATCTGACTCTAAACCTTTTAGAGTTACAGAAAGCATTTTTTGTGATATACTCTCAATATATTTATTTATTTCATTAAAACGGAGTATTTTTTCTTCGTGCAAAATCAATAAAATAAGTATTGACCACTTGTCGCCTACTTTATCAAGGACATTTCTGACAGGACAATTATCTACATCCGAATATTTTTCTAAAGTTTCTTTTTTCATAACTAACTGATTATCAGCAATAATAACGTCAAGGTAAGTGAGTGATTTTGTTGTAAGCTCTTGTAATAACAAAAGTAACCTTTTATCTTCGACTAACCAAAAGTTAGTTACTTTATTTTAGTTTGTAAAATTAAATCACAGAAAAATAAGAAAGTCATGAGCAAAATATTAATTACAGGTGCGACAGGTGGACTAGGAAGCAATGTTGCAGAATTTTTAAAAGAAAAAATTGGAGCTACAAACATTGCCGTTTTGGTAAGAGATAAAAATGCTGAAAAAGCAAAACACTATCTTGAACAAGGTTTTGACATTCGTGTTGCTGATTATGACAATTTAGATGCTTTAAAAATTGCGTTTGCAAATATTGATATGCTTTATTTTGTGTCTGGAAGTGATATTAATAATCGCTTATCACAGCATGAAAATGTAGTCAATGCTGCTAAAGAAGTTGGAATAAAGCATATTCTTTATACAAGTACAGTAAGAAATGATGAAACGGAAAAATCGCCACTTCATCTTGTTGTTGATGCACATATTAAAACGGAGGAATGGATTAAAGAATCAGGAATTACTTATACAATTCTTAGACATAACCTATATGCAGAAGTTGTTCCTATGTTCATCGGTTCGAAAGAGCAATTACAGGAAACTAAAACAGTTTATTTACCTACTGGCGATGGAAAAACAGCATTTGCTCTAAGAAAAGATTTTGCTGAAGCAGAAGCAATCATTTTGAATGAACCTGAAAAACATGCCAACAAAATTTATGAGTTTAATGGAAGCAAGCTGATAACATTCAATGATATTGCTACTTATTTATCTGAAGTAATAGGTGAAACGATTAATTATGTTTCTCCAACAGTTCCAGAATTTGAAGCGACATTAAAATCTGTAGGTTTGCCAGCCGAAATTATTGGTATGACAACAGGTTTTAGTTTGGGAATAGCAAGTGGCGAGTTTGAGAAAACAAAAAGTGATTTGGAAACTATTTTAGGTAGAAAAACTCAAATTCTTTCTTCATTTATTAAAAAAATGTATAAATAATGAGTTATAAGTAATTGAGCTAAATTCATTTACAACTTATTTATTAAGCATCTTTTTTAGAATGAAACCCATAACTTTAGTTATGGGATAGTTTCTGCTCCTTTTCTCCCACGATTAAAATCGTGGGTTTTGTTATATGTAATTCTGTCCAATTACTTATATTGAATTATCAAAATACTAGGGCAAACGCACGAAATTTTATTTTTTAAGAATTAGTTCAAGCGAGGAGGCTTAAACCAGTTTTTGTCTAATTCAAGCGTCCTCGCTTGAATTTTAAAACTAAAAAAATAGGTCAAAAAGAGTGTAAAATCACACATTTTATTTTCGTGCGTTTGCCCTATCAAAATCCTAAGTTTTATAAAATGACTTAGGATTTTACCTACTTTATTTGTGTATTTTTCCTAAAATTGCTAATTATTGAATTTACAATGACTAGAAAAGACTTTTTAAAATCACTATTACTTTTACCATTATTAAGCACTTCCATGAAATTGAAAGAGTTAGATAAAATGACTTCATCGCTGAGTAAGACAAGTAAAATGCCTGTATTATTTTTAGGTCATGGAAGTCCAATGAATGCTATTGAAGAAAACGAATTTGTTGTCTCATTCAGGCAATTAGGAAAAGATATGGTGCGTCCTACTGCCATACTTTGTATATCAGCTCATTGGGAAACAAAAGGAACTTTTGTTACAGCTATGCAAAATCCACGTACTATTCATGATTTTGGAGGATTTCCAAGAGAGTTATTTGAGGTGCAATATCCAGCTAAAGGAAGTCCTGAATTAGCTCATGAAACAAAGAAAATAATTACCAAAACAGAAGTAGGTTTAGATGAAAAATGGGGACTTGACCATGGCGCATGGAGTGTAATCAAACATCTCTATCCAAATGCTGATATTCCTATTATCCAAATGAGTATTGATTATTCAAAACCTGCTCAATATCACTATGAGTTAGCCAAACAAATAGCTAGTTTGCGTGAAAAAGGAGTTTTAATTGTGGGCAGTGGAAATATAGTACATAATTTAAGATTAGTAGCTTGGGATAAATTGAATCAACCTTATGCTTTTGATTGGGCAACCGAAGCAAATGAAAATATCAAAAAATACATCTTAAATGATGACCACCAAAAACTTATCAATTTCAAATCACAAGGAAAAGCATTCGAACTAGCCATTCCAACTCCAGAACATTACTTGCCTATCATTTATACGTTAGCATTAAAAGAGGAAAATGACAAAATAGATATTTTTAATGATAAACCTATTGGTGGCTCGCTTACAATGACTTCAATAAAAATAGAAGCAAGTTAGAATGACTTTTTATAAAAAAATACAGAATACAGTTTTTTGAGAAATTATATTCTGTATTTCTATTTCTTAGCAGGGCATGTTCATAAAAAATATATATTCTTGTAAATATGTTTAATCAAGCAAATTATAGTATTTTTTTGACTTTGACAGTCCTTTCAGAAGGCTGTCAATAGTTGAAAAAATAAAGAGTTGTGGGTTAAACTATTGTCAGAGTTATTTTGGATTACCAAAAACTACTGACAAAGTTTTTATGAACATGCCCTGTATTTCTTAGGAGTATAAAATGAATAAATTTACACTTTGAAAAATTCACGCATTAATCAACAGGGTTTTAACCCTACTGTTTACCCACATCTTTTTTAGAACAAAAAATAGTAAATTTTGAATAAAAATTCAGTATTTGTAGGGAAAAGGCGTGCCTTTTCCCTACTCAAATTCGATATTTCGGCTTTTTTACTTCAAAAAAAGCAAGTTTCAGACTTGTGGGTAATTGATAGGGTTTTAACCCTGTTTTTATAAATAGCTAAAAATGTAAATTTATTTTTTTAGTCTTCCTTACTTTATAATCTCCATTTTTCTAATTCTTATTCCCCATCTAATCGTTCATTTTCAGATTTTGCCACTAAAAGAGAAACTGTTGCATCTCCTGTAACATTGACAACCGTTCGGCACATATCCAAAAGTCTGTCTACTCCCAAAATAAGATTAATTCCATCAGAAGGAATTTTTGCCTGTTCCAAAACAATAACAAGCATCAAAATACCAGCCCCTGGAACAGCAGCAGCACCCACAGAAGCCAAAGTAGCTGTCAAGACAATTCCAAGTTGTTGTACAATAGTCAAATCCATTCCATAAGCCTGAGCGATAAAGAGAGCTGCAACGCCTTGATACAAACTTGTACCGTCCATATTTACAGTTGCACCGACAGGTAGAACAAAACTTACAATTTCTTTGGGAACACCCAAAAATTTGTTCACTCTTTCCATCGTAACAGGCAAAGTAGCTGCACTAGAACTGGTAGAAAATGCTAAAAGTTGAGCAGGCGCAATTCCTTGAAAAAACTGGAAGGGATTGTAACGAGCAAGAACCATCAAAACAACCACATAAAAAACGACCATCAAAAATAGTCCTAAAATTACAGTCAAACAGTATAAACCAACTACCTTGAAAAGTTCGACTACTTTATTCAAATCTCCTTCTGCAAAATCTACAATCAAAAATGCAAGAAGCGCAAAGACACCATAAGGCGCAAAGAGCATTAGTATTTCTACTATTTTTATGACCAAATCATTGAGAGCATCAAATCCTTTTTTAATAATCTCACCCTTTTTAAAATCAATCATTACTAAAGCGACACCAAACAAAACAGCAAAAAATATCACTTGAAGCATATTTTGATTGTTGGTAGCTGCTGCTACGACGTTATCAGGAACAATGTCGATGATAGGTTGCAATGGATTTGATTCTTTTACAGCTAATGCCTTTTCTTTGCTAGATTTTGTTTTGGCTTCATATTTTTGAGCAAATTCGGCTCTTTTTTCTTCCGAAAATGCTTTACCAGGTTGAATTACATTTGCCAAAACAAGTCCAATAGTAATAGCTACTACTGTTGTAATCAAATAAATGACTATTGTGCGAGTACCCAAACGAGAGAGTTTTGAAATATCACTCATACTTGCAATTCCCTGTATCAAAGAAATAAATACAAGAGGCATTGCAATCATTTTTAATGAATTTACAAAAATCTTTCCCCATGGTTGAATCCAATCAGCAACAAAGCCACTCCAACCCATCAGAACGGCACTTATTCCGAATACGACACCGAGTATCATGCCAATAATAATTTGCCAATGTAGAGCGAGCTTAAAAGATTTTCTAGGGGATTCTTTCATGAGTGATAGTTTTGTAATAATGTTTTAGGTAATTAATTCGTCTAGAATTAAAATATAATTCAAATATAGTTGTGTTTCTCTTAAACAACAAATGAAGTTTGTTTTGGCTTTCAAAAAGCAAGTTGATTGTGAAAAATACTTTACTCCAGTTTACGCAGTATTTAATTTTTCTTTAAATTGGTTTGCCTATTACTTTGTCTTTTCATTCGGATTATACGTACCAGGAGGGCTAAAAAGAACTTTAAATGCTTGTTTTGGAGAGCGTACTTTTCTTAAATCTTTTGCAATATCCACAAATTCATGAAAAACCAAACGAACAGGGTTTTTTGTATTAATAGGCACAGTAATTCCATATTTTGCTTCTTCTCCTTCGGGTTCGAAAGTACCAAAAATTCTGTCCCAAATAATAAAAGTAGAACCAAAATTCTTATCTAAATAATGTTCATTTGTTCCGTGATGAACTCTGTGATGCGATGGTGTAACAAAAATATACTCAAACCAAATTGGCATTTTTCTGATTTGTTCGGTATGAATCCAAAACTGATTCAAAACAGCTATTTGATGACAGATAAAAAAGGTCAGAGGATGAAAACCCAAAAGAGCCACAGGAACAAAAAAGATAACTTTAAGCTGCTGAACCCAAGAAAGACGAAAGGAAACCGTAAAATTATAATCTTCCGAAGAGTGATGTGTAACATGAGTAGCCCACCAAAAACGCTGACGATGCGCCACACGATGCGCCCAATATCTACAAAAATCTAAAACAATAAAACAAAGAATAAATGACCACCAAGAAGGCTCAACATAAAGAGGAGAGATACTAAAAAAGAATAAAATGACACCAAATGTAAAAACTTTAGCAAGTGCTGTAGAAATAAGATTACCTAATCCTATCAAAACAGAAGGTAAAAAAGTGTGTTTGTTGTAAGTTTGTCGTTTATTTTGTTTTTCAGTACCATGCTCTTTTTTTTCTTTTCGTTCCAAATAATATTCTAAGGCTACCAAAGAAAGCATTACAGGAACTGCCCAAACAATAATTTGAGGTAAATTCAAGTCATTGATTTGATTATTGAAAGTTTCTAAATTATCAAAATTAAAAATAGGTTTTTGAGTCAAGTTTACTAAAAGAGAGGATAAATAAAATAAAAAAACAGAAGAAAATAACATAAATATGTTTTTTGATAAAAAAATGAAGTAATTGTTAGACGAAATAATAATCTATAAATGCAAGTTACTATTTTTAAATCTTTTTGAGAAACAGCTTTTAAAAAAACATTTGATGTGCCTTGATTTAGTTGCTTTTCTAATTAAATTTGTCTTATCATAATTAGAATCACAAACTCCTTAATTTATACTTTTTACTTTGCTAAATTATCAAGAAACCTTAGATTATCTTTTTGCACAACTTCCAATGTTTCAACGAGTAGGAGGAGCAGCTTATCGAAGCGATTTATCAACCATCAAAATTCTGTGTAAGCAGTTGGGCAACCCAGAGCAAAAATTTGATACCATTCATGTAGCAGGAACAAATGGAAAAGGTAGTACTTCGCACATGATAACCTCTGTTTTGCAAGCAGCAGGATACGATGTTGGACTTTATACATCGCCTCATCTCAAAAATTTTACAGAACGAATTAAACTAAACGGACAAGAAATCGAACAGGATTTTGTCATTGATTTTGTGGAAAAAATCAGAACTACAATTACTTCTATATCGCCTTCTTTTTTTGAAGTTACTGTCGCCATGGCATTTGAATATTTTGCGTATAAAAAAGTAGATATTGCTATTATTGAGGTCGGAATGGGGGGGAGATTGGATGCTACGAATATAATTTCGCCTTTGATTTCTATTATTACAAATATTGGTTTTGACCATCAGCAGTTTTTGGGAGATACTTTACAAAAAATTGCAGCCGAAAAAGGGGGAATAATTAAACCAAATACACCAGTAATTATCAGTCAGAAGCAAGAAGAAACAACAGAAACCTTTAAAGAAATTGCTCAAAAAAACAATGCAGAACTTATTTTTGCAACAGATAATTTTGAAGTAACTCCAACAATTTATAGTTATGATGATGATTCGAAAAAAAGTAATTTTGATATTTCTACTATAACAAATCACAAAAATTTAAACGCAACCGAATTGCTTTATCTTTACACAGATATAGAATTAGATTTGAAAGGAATTTATCAAAAACAGAATCTGGCAGGAGTTATTTGTGCCTTAGAAAAACTAAAAACCATTGAATCAAAAAGAAGAATACTCAAAGAAGTAGAAGTAGAACAAGAAAAGCAAAATCCATATTTTACTTTCACAGAAGAAAACCTAATTGAAGGACTAAAAAACGCAGCACAAAATACAGGATTAAAAGGGCGTTGGTACAAATTGAGCAAAGAAAATAAAAAACCAACAATAATTTGTGATATTGCACACAATGAAGACGGAATAAGCCAAGTTATTTCTCAATTAAAGATAGAATTAGAGAAAGGAAAATATTCTACATTAAGAATAGTTTTTGGAGTTGTAAATGATAAAGATTTGGACAAAATTTTTACCCTTTTACAAACAAAACTTCAAGAAAAAATTACACAAAAAACAGTATTTTATTTCTGTAAACCTGATATTCCTCGTGGATTAGAAGTCAGTATTTTGAAAGTCAAAGCAAGTGGGTTTGATTTAGAAGGGCAAGTTTATGAAAGTGTAAATGATGCCCTAAAAGCTGCAAAAGAAGATTCTAGTTTAGGTAAAAATCAAAATGACTTTATTTATGTAGGAGGAAGTGCATTTGTAGTGGCAGAAGTAGTGTAGAGTAGCTTAATTTGAGCAAAAAAATACTCATACAATTCAATGTATGAGTATTTTTTTGAAAAACTTAATTTTCATAGATTCTAATCTCTAGCTTTGTGCTTCTTCTGCGTGTTCGATAGTTTCCATTCTTTTCCATATTGTATAACGAGCATCTTGCAACACTTTAACTGATGAAATTGGCATTTCAGTTTTGTTCTTCAAAACATCATCCATTTCGTCTAAGATATATTTTTCACCACGCTCACATTCTTCTAAAATAGATTCTGTGTTGTCAGATGATAAAATTGCTTTAAAGTCTAGCCAAAATTTGTGTACAGAACCTAAAGCTGTTCCGTCAGTTCTACCTTGAGTTACAGCAGGTGTCCCCAAAGCAACTAATTCTTGGTTGATGGCATTCAGGATACCTTCACGTTCTTTGGCAAATGTTGTAAATAATGATTTTAGATGAGGCGCATCAACTCGCTGAGCTGCATCTTTATAGCCTTGTACTCCGTCGATACATAATTCTGCAATGTCTTTTAAATACTCTCTTGTTTTGTCGGTATTCATAATGAATTAAAAATTTAGATTAAAAAATAATATTATTTAAAATATTGTAATGATAAAAGTAATTTTTATATTGATAAAATTTTGATATAGCAATATGAAAATTACACTATAACAACACGAGTATTAGGAAAATGTTTGTTATAATTGAAGTTTTTCTATAAAAATCATTTTTTGCTAGAAATTTAATAAAAAACTATGTATTTTGAACTCTACTGCATAAACTATTCTAAACTTTATTCCTCTTATGTTCCAAAACTTTTTAAACTCCCTGCTTTTTACTTTTTGTATATTCTTGTTTTTTTGTTGTAGCACTGTTAAAACGACAGATAAAGAAGGGACCAATAAAAAAATAAATTATCTTGCTTTAGGAGATTCTTATACAATCGGAGAGAGTGTCAAGATAAGAGAACGTTATCCTGTTCAGCTTGTCGAAAAAATAGAGTTTTTATCAAAAAATGAAACAAATAAGGAGGATGAAAAAAACAGAATTTACTTTGAAGAACCTCAAATTATAGCCAAAACAGGCTGGACATGCGAAGAACTTTTGACAGCCATTCGTTTGGAAGAACAAAAAAATGAACTCAAACAAAAATATGATATTGTTTCTCTTTTGATTGGTGTCAATGACCAATATAGAAATTATGATAGTACAAAATATGAACAGCGTTTTGAAAAAATATTACAAAAAGCCATTAGTTTGGCAGGAAAAGATGCCTCAAAAGTATTTGTGATTTCAATTCCAGATTGGGGAGTTACAGACTATGCCAAAAATAAAAAAATTGATGCCCAAAAAGTAGCTACCGAAATTGATTATTATAATAAAATAAATAAACAAATAGCATTGAAACACAAAGTGGATTATTTTGATATAACTCCTATTTCAAGAAAAGCTACTTCTGATAAAGATTTGATTGCAAAAGACGGTTTGCATCCATCGGCAGACATGTATAAAGCGTGGGTAAAACTAATGGCTGAGGATGTTTTGAAAATGATAAAATAAATTCAGAATTGAAAACTATAAAAAAAACGGTTTCGAATATAATTATTCGAAACCATTTTTTTTGCTTTTTAGCAGCTATTTTACTTTGTCATTTGTTCAAAAATAATTTCTTTATTTGTTTTTTTGATAGTTACAGCGTGCATAGGATACGTCAGAGCCATAATAAGCATGGCATCTTTTGGAGGGTCTGTTTCTTCATAAAAAACTGTTATTTTATCCTTTGTTTCGAAGATTTTTTTGATTTCTATATCAAAACCACCTGTGTTTTTCATTCCAGCCATTACCATCAAAAGCGTATTTTTGTCATAATCCACTTCTAAAAGTTCTTTCGGCATATTATTATTATTAGCCACTTCAAAATCGTTCAAACCCTCCTTGTTTTGAACTACTTTTGAGCCTTCGGTTTCACTGCCCAAAGACATGGTTTTGAAAGTCGTTTCAAAAGAAATAGAATCAGTATTTTGTTTTTTAGTTGATTTACAAGACGAAAATGATAAAAATAAAGAAATACATAAAAAAATAAATTTCATAGAGTTAAAAAAATTAAGGATTAAAAATTAAAAAATGATACTAAACAACTACTTTCTTCTTAGCTTCTTGTTTGAAAATTGATTTGTCTATCGGAACAACTCCCAAGGATTCACAAACCAATCCTCCACCCAAATTAGCTAGTTCAGCTACTGTTTTTAAAGGCAATTTTAAAGCCATGCAAAGCCCTGCAATACTCACAACAGTATCACCAGCCCCTGAAACATCAGAGATTTCTCGCTTATGAGCAGCTATTTGATGATTTTCATTTTGGTTAGCAATATAAACACCATGTTCAGAAAGTGTAATCAAGACAGATTTGAGTTGCATTTTTTGTGCAAGTTCTTGGACAGCAATCGCTATTTCACTTTCACTTAAATTATTCAAATCCGTATTTTTGACAGAATTTTTGATAATAATATCTCTTCCCAATCCTTCCTGTAATTCTTTCAAATTAGGTTTGAAAAGAGTTGCATTTTTGTAGTGCCAAAAGTTTCTTTTCTTTGGGTCAATGACTGTTGGAATATCATTTTGATTAGCAAAATCTATCAATTCTGAAATTACTTGTTCTGTCAAAACTCCTTTGTCATAATCTTCAAAAATAATTACATCAGCTTCAAGAGCTAATTCTTTTACTTTATTGATTAATTGGTTGCTTTCATTGTCTGAAATAGAGTTTGTTGTTTCTGAATCAATGCGAAGAAGGTGCTGCGAACCTGCCAAAATACGGTGTTTTATGGTTGTAGGACGGTCTTTGCTATGAATAATTCCACGTACATCAATATTTTGTTGCTCAAACATTTCGATAAGAGTTTGACTTTCTTTGTCATTTCCTACCACCGAACACATAATTGTTTTTGCACCCAAAGATTTGAGATTCAGTGCTACATTAGCAGCACCTCCAAGCCTACTTTCCCTATCTTTTAAGCTCACAACAGGAACAGGTGCTTCTGGCGAAATTCGATCAACTTTTCCCCATAAATACGAATCTATCATTACATCTCCAATAACAAGAGCTGTAAGCGTATTAAAATTTTCAAAAATAGAATCTAATGACATTTTATAATAAAAAATTAAATGGCTTTATTTTGTTTGAATTTTGTTTGATATTTTCATTTTGAATCAAACCTATTCGGCAAAGGTCGTAATTATTCAAGTAATTAATAAGGAATTAATCAGTAAAAATTCTAAATTTGTACTTCTATTCAATTTTAGGTTTATTTTTAGAACTAGATTTTTAAGAGTTGTCTAAAAAATGTATATTCAATAGTAAAACGATTACAAAACTCTACTCTTATTTTTTGATTTGCCAGACTCTTCCATTCATATTGATTATTTTGAGGCATTAGCCAAGCTTACTCGTAGCCAAAAAGCCGAACTAAAAGACTTTTCGGAAGCTGTAGAAGAAGTAATTCAGACTGCCATCGACACATTAAAAGTTAGCAGTATAAATTTATGGCTTGTCGATAAAGACAAAAATCAAATAAAATGCGTAGCTCATTCTCAACAAGAAAATATATCTGTTTCGAATGCAAATTTGGATAATGAAAGCATGCCCATGTATTTCGAAACAATGAAAGAAGGACAATTAATTGTTTCGAATAATGTATATGAAGATGATAGATTGAAAGAATTAATAGAAACCTATTTTACGCCTAATTCTATTACTTCAATTATTGATATGCCTATTCATATTGAAGGGCAGTTTAAGGCTGTTTTGTGTTGTAATCACAGTGAACAACCTCGTGAATGGAAAATTAGAGAACAACAATTTATACTTGCTATTGGAAATATTATTGCACTTCTTTTAGAAATTTGGGAGCATAAACAAACCGAACAGCGTCTTATTCATAACGATAATTTACTTAGAGGAATCAACTCTTGTATTTTCCAGCTTTTTACAAATCCTAACTTTCAAGATGGATTAGATACAACGGTTTCTACGATTGGAAAAGCAACTAAAACAGATAGAGTATTTATTTTTCAAAATTTTTTGAATGAACAAAAAGAAGAATGCTGCAAAATTATTCATGAATGGACAAGCCAGCCTCAATACAAACAAATTCATAATAGTAAGTGGCAGTATGTAAATTATAAATTAGCAGGATTGGAACGTTGGAGGAATCAACTTGAAGAAGGAAAGGGAGTCAAGAATATAGCTGAAGAACTTACACCTTTGGAAGAGTATTTTTTATGGAGCAAGCACGCAAAATCCACACTTATTGTTCCTATTTTTATTAATGAAAAAGAGTTTTGGGGTTTTATAGGATTAGAAGATTGTTCTGGAAAACATATATGGACACTTACAGAAGAGAGCTTTATTTTTAATCTAGCTATCACTATTGGAGGAATCTTAACAACACAATATGTTGAAAATCTACTCAAAGAAAAAAATGAGCAACTCAAAAAAACAAATGATGAATTAGACCAATTTGTATATAGTGTTTCGCATGATTTGCGTGCGCCACTTACTTCTGTAATGGGAATTTTGCAACTGCTCAAAACAGATATTTCAACGGTTTCGAATGTGAATATGTATCTTCAATTAATTTCGAAAAGTATTACACGACTAGATAATTATATTCGTGAAGTATTGAGCATTTCAAGAAATAGTCGTACAAGAATAGCAAATGAAAAAATTGATTTTGAAGAGATTGTAGAAGAAATAAAAGAGGACTTGGCTTATTTAGATGAATTTAAAGATGTTAGTATCAAAGTAGATATAAATTCTAAACAAGAGTCAATCTTTTTCAAAAGTGATAAAATTCGTGTGAAGGCTATTTTTGATAATCTTATTTCAAATGCAATTCGTTATCACAATCCATATCAAGATGAGAGGTTTGTGAAAATAACAATTCACATAAACGAAAAAGAAGCTAGAATAGATATTACAGATAATGGTTTAGGAATCAGTCAAAAACACATAGAATATATTTTTGATATGTTTTATAGAGCTAATGATCAAAAAATGGGTTCAGGTTTAGGGCTTTATATTGTAAAAGAAACTGTTCTAAAGCTAGGGGGAACAATAGAAATAGATTCAACTCCAAATGAAGGAACTACTTTTAGTATTGTCTTACCAAATAATATAAAGAAGTAAAGTCAGAAGTTTTATCTATTAATTAAACGTTATCACGGTTATTTACAGGCATTCAGCAAGTTATCTAAAAACAAAGCAGTCTTATTTTTCCATAGCGACAGGTTGCAAACCTGTCGCTATGGAAAAATGAACATTACTAAATTAACCGTGATAAAGTTTATTGAAATACTATTTATTTTGCTTTTTGGTATTTACTTCTTATTTCAAACTTCTGACCTTATTCTAACATGAACTCGGTACTATATTCTTGCTTTATGTTCCTGTCAGACACTTCAGAGTGTCAGACAGCTATGTTGGGCTAAATTGTCTGACACCTTGAAGGTGTACTGACAAAATAGTTCGCAAATCAGCTAATAAAGAAGCAGAGCACTGATAAATACAGAAATTCTAATACCGAGTACACGTTATTCTAAGGTGCTAATCTAACGATTTCCCAAGTAGATTTTTGTTCGTTGTTTTTTTCTTCCAAAACATAAGTAATTCGGTCGTGCAAACGACTTTCTCTTCCTTGCCAAAACTCTATATAATGTGGAATCAAACGGTAGCCTCCCCAATTTGCTGGTCTTTCGATAGTATTTGTTTTGTCATAATTTTCTTGAGCAGAATCAAAAAGACTTTCTAATTCTTTTCTGCTATCTAAAACTTTACTTTGTGGAGAAGCTATTGCTCCAAGTTGGCTTCCAATCGGACGGCTTTCAAAATATTCAGATGATTTTTCAGCACTAATTTTTTCAATTTTTCCTTCTATTCGGACTTGTCTTTCTAGCTCTGCCCAAAAAAATGTCAGACTAGCATAAGGATTTACTGCCAAATTTTCACCTTTCCTACTTTCATAATTGGTATAAAAAACAAAACCCTCATCAATACTTTTCAATAAAACGACACGAGCTGAAGGACGATTATTGTTTCCTACCGTAGAGAGTACCATCGCATTAGGTTCTGCTGAAAGTTTGGTTTCTAAAGCCTGTTCAAACCAAAGCTTGAATTGCTCCATTGGGTTTGCTAGAGCATCTTTAGTATCAAACTCAGCCTTTTTATAATTTTGTCTTAAATTTCCTAAATCCATAAAAATAATAATTGATTGTCAAATTTTAATCTGTGTAAAATTACGAATTAATCAATAACATTTTTGTAATAAAGGTGTTTGAAGATTGCAAAATAAATGATTTGTAACACTATTATTTCTAGAATAAAAAAACATACTCTAAAATTAAGAAAAAAATAGGCACGAATTTTTCATTATTCGTAGAGTACTAAAAAAACAATTTTAGTTTAACATCTCATTAACACTTAAATTTTAAGAAAATATCTGTTTTGAATTACTAATTTTGTATTTTTGTCAATATCAGAATTTTCTTAATATCATTTTCATCATTAAAAACCGTATTAGCAATGAAAATCACAAAATACTCTCTTGCATCTTTGGCTTTTAGCTTCTGTTTATTCTTATTTTTATCTTCTAACTCAATGGCGCAAGGCGTTTTTCAGTTTGAAGTAGAGTCTTTTGACTTCGGAACAGTAGAAGAAGGCGATAAAGCTGAAAAAACATTTACGTTCAAAAACACAGGAAATCAACCAATTATTTTAAGTAATGTACGTGCTTCTTGTGGATGTACAACACCAAACTGGACTCGTGAGCCTGTTATGCCTGGTCAGACTGGCAAAATTGAAGTAAGTTATAACTCTGCTGGTCGTCCAGGAGCATTTAACAAAACAATTACAATTACTTCGAATGCAACTGATGCAACAAAAGTTTTGACTATTCGTGGAAATGTAGTAAGTGACCCTGCAAATGACCCAAAAATGACAGTAGAACGCACTACGGTAGCTTTAGGTAAAATCAAAAAAGGAGAAGCTGTTACTTATAAAATTTCTTTCAAAAATGATGGAAAAAAACAACTTCAAGTTCATAACCTAACTAGCAAATGTAACTGTGTGAAATTAGCAGGAAGAGCAACTGCAAATGCTGGCGAAACACAAGAATTAGAAATCGTAATTACGCCAACTCAAACAGGTGATTTTTCAGACGATATCGTAATTTATACAAATAGCCGTTCGCAAGGAACAACTACTATCAAACTTACAGGAACAGTAGTAGAAGGTTCTAGCAGCGTTCTTCGCAACGAAAATTCTGGATTCTAAACTAGAATAAAATAAAATTCTAAAAACCTTATTTGATTTATTTCAGATAAGGTTTTTTTGTGGAAATAATTTGAGAATTTATACAAATCAATAATTTTATAGTAATTTTGAATGAAATAAAATTATAAAGAAAAAATCGTCAACTATTCAAATGAAAATTAGTATTATTACAGCACGTTCGAAAAATGGTGTTATCGGTTCAAATAATTCTCTTCCTTGGAAAATGCCTTCTGATATGCGTTTTTTCAAACAAACTACTATCGGACATCATGTCTTGGTAGGACGTAAAACATATCAAAGTTTTAATATTCAACTTGTGGAGCGTCCTGCACTTATTTTGACTAGAAAATCAGATTATCAGCCAAAATACAAAGAAGACCAAACCATAAATACATTGGAAGAGGGAATCAAGAAAGCCAAAGAACAAAATGAAACAGAGCTTTTTATTATTGGAGGAGGTGAAATTTACAAACAAGCCTTAGATAAGAATCTTGTAACAAATTTATATATTACAGAAATTGATGCAGTTATAGAAGGAGATACTTTTTTTCCAGAGTTTGATAAATCAGAATGGAATATTATCCGAAAAGATGATTTTGCAGCAGGAGAAAAAAATCAGTATGATTATAGTTTTGTCTTGTATGAGAAAAAATAAAACATTGAAAAACATCGTTGGAGACTTTGTTTGAGTTTCAATGACGGTTGATTATTTAATTATTAAGACTTTTACTTTACTCAAGAGAAGAAACATAAATCAAACCTTTATCGACATAAAGTGGGTCATAAGTAGTAGCTTGCCAAAAAATAGGATGTTCTTTTCCTGTATTATGAATATGAAATGCGTTTTTGTAGTCGCCTTTTTCTAAATACTTTCCATAATTAGCAATGCACCACTGAATAGCAATTTGAAGTCCTTTTTCTCCATTCAAATCATCAATAGTTAATCCTTCTTTCACGACGTGATATCCCATAATTTGTAATGCGCCCCACGAAGTAGCCAGCATAGTAAGCTCTTGGGTAGAATAACGTTCTAGATCTTTTTGAGTCAAGTTTCCATACTTTTTTCTTTTGCCATCTTTTACTGCTTTTAGTTTTTCAAAAACATTTGGTTCATAACGACTTTGAGGTGGGTTTTGTGCCGAACATTCCAATAAAACCAAGGCTTTGAAATATTCTGAAGGAGCTTCTAATTCTTCACAAATACGTTCTATTTCTGCGCCATAATTTCGTTCTACTTTTGCGACTGCATTCATCTTTGCACGTTCTGAAAATATAGGTTTGAGTGCGCTATACGAACATGAACGAAAATTCCATATAATATGAACAAGAATAACAGCAACAAATATTTTGAGAAATAAACGCATAAATACAGTATATGATTGAATAATTGATAAAAGATTTATAAAACTACTATTTTTCTTAGCAACAAGCAATAAAGGAGTTGATTTTTACTTAAAACGTAGTATATGGAAAAACAGTTATTACTGAATGGTACTAATTTAGGAGTTATGCACCTTACCTTAATTTTGCATACTACTACAAAAGTAGTATATGATATAGGTCAGTCTTGTATAACAGACTGTTTTTATAGTCAATTTCTTCTATTTTTAGTTTAGTAGTATGGTAACTTTGTTTTATTTAAATTGATCTTGTATTCTATTTTAGTATGTCTTAAAATTTATTATCTAAACTTTGTGTTTAATGAGAGTGAGCTATTGCTTAGATTTACTGTTTTGGCAGGTCATAATTTATTCTTATTCTTTGTAAAATAGACTACTTTATTGTAATTTCGTTCTAAATTTCATAACTTCTCATATACTATTTAGTTTAAAGAATAAAAAACTACAAGAAGCATTTATTCTCCAAATAAAACGAAGAATAAATATAAATGCTTTTGAAAATATAACCCAAACAAATGGACAAACTCTCATACCTTTCCAATGCCGAAAACTCGTATATCGAAGGATTGTATCAAGATTATCAAAAAGATGCAAATTTGGTCGACTCTAGTTGGCAACGATTTTTTGAAGGCTTTGAATTTTCGATGACTGATTATGACACCGAAACAGGAGAAGTTACCAAAATAAATAAAAATGGCTCAAATGGACACGCTATTAGCGTAGAAACAGAAAATCAAAAAAGTTTTGCAGACTCACTTCCTGCTGGAATTGATGATGATAAACTAAAACAAGAAATTTCTGTCAAAAAATTAATTGATGGTTATCGTTTGCGTGGACACCTACAAGCCAAAACAAACCCAGTTCGCCCTCGTAGAGATAGACATGCACGTTTGAAATTAGAAGATTTTGGTTTTACAGAAGCTGATTTAAATAAAAAATTTAGAGCTGGAAATGAAATTGGAATAGGAGAAGCAACACTTCAAGAAATCATTGATAGATTAAAGATGATTTATGAAAGTGGAATTGGTTTTGAATTTATGTCTATTCGTGAGCCTGACGTAAAATATTGGTTCAGAAAAAAAGTAGAAGTTGATTATCCAAAATTCAAGTTAGACCACCAACAAAAAGAACGTATTTTACAGAAACTCAATGAAGCTTCTGTATTCGAAAACTTTTTGCATACAAAATATTTAGGTCAAAAACGTTTTTCTTTAGAAGGTGGAGAATCTACAATTCCTGCCCTTGATGCAATTATTAGTGAAGGAGCAAGATTAGGTGTAGAAGAAGTAGTAATCGGAATGGCTCATCGTGGTCGTCTGAATGTGTTGGTAAATATCATGGGCAAAACGTATGCTCAAGTATTTAATGAATTTGAAGGAAATGTTTCTGACGAACTTTTAGGCTTGGGAGATGGTGATGTAAAATACCACATGGGCTATTCTTCACAAGTAGAAAGTCAAAATGGAGAAAAAGTATATTTGCGTTTAGCTCCAAACCCTTCTCACTTAGAAGCTGTTGCGCCAGTAGTTCAAGGTTATACTCGTGCAAAATTAGATTATTTGCATGGAAGAGATAAAAAGAAAGCACTACCAATTATTATTCATGGAGATGCAGCACTTGCAGGACAAGGAATTGTCTATGAAGTAGCCCAAATGTCAGAGTTAGAAGGATATGAAGTAGGTGGAACAATCCATTTTGTAATCAATAATCAAGTTGGTTTTACGACAGATTTTTATGACGGTCGTTCTTCAAATTATTGTACAGATATTTCACAGCTTACCGAAACTCCAGAAATTCATGTGAATGGCGACGACCCAGAAGCTGTTGTTTTTGCTGTCAAATTAGCTACCGAATACCGTCAGAAATTCCACAAAGACGTTTATGTAGATATGGTTTGTTATCGTAAATACGGACACAACGAAGCCGATGAACCAAAATTTACACAGCCTCATCTTTATAATTTGATTGGAAAACATCCTAATCCTAGAAAATTATATATAGAAAAATTGACAAAAGAAGGCGATATTACAAGCAAACTTGCGAAAGACATGGAAAAGTCGTTCAAAAAAATGCTTCAAGAACGTTTAGATGATGTGAGACAAAAACCACTTCCTTACGAATATCAAGAATTAGAGCAAGTATGGAAAAGCATGCGTCGTTCTACGCCTGAAGATTTTGATACTTCTCCCAAAACATCAATCACACAAGAACACATTGATAAAGTAGGAAAAGCTCTTACAACAATTCCAAAAGATTTTAATGCGCTAAAACAAATTGATAAACTTCTTTCTGAAAGAAATAGAATGTTTTTTGAAGATAAGGTTTTAGACTGGGCAAGTGCCGAACTTTTGGCGTATGGTTCTGTCATTTTGGATGGACATACAGTTCGTTTTACAGGTCAAGATGTGCGTAGAGGTACATTTTCGCATCGCCATGCTATTTTGAGTGATGCAGAAACAAATGAAACGTATAATAATCTTAATCACTTAGAAGGAAAAGATGGAGAAGATTTACCTCCTTTTGATATTTATAATTCTCTTCTATCTGAGTATGGAGTTTTAGGTTTTGAATTTGGTTATGCTATGGCAAACCCGAATGCACTCACAATTTGGGAAGCTCAGTTTGGAGATTTTGCCAACGGAGCGCAAATTATGATTGACCAATTTATTACAAGTAGTGAAACAAAATGGCAACGCACAACAGGTTTAGTTCTTTTGCTTCCTCATGGTTATGAAGGTCAAGGTCCTGAACACTCAAATGCTCGCCCAGAACGTTTCTTACAACTTTCAGCAGAATATAATATTATTGTTGCTAATGTTACAAAACCTGCAAATTTCTTCCACTTAATGCGTCGTCAGATGGCTTGGGATTTCCGTAAGCCTTGTGTTTTGATGTCGCCAAAATCACTTTTAAGACATCCAAAAGTGGTTTCTCCAATCGAAGATTTTACAAATGGAAAATTTGAAGAAGTTTATGGAGATGATTATGCAGATAAGAAAAAAGTAAAACGTGTTCTTCTTTGTTCTGGAAAAGTCTATTATGATTTATTAGACAAACAAGAAAAAGATGAGCGCAAAGATGTTGCGATTGTACGAGTTGAGCAACTTCATCCATTCCCTAAAAAACGTATTTATGAAGAAATTAATAAATATGGTAAGAAAGTAGAAGTAGTTTGGGTACAAGAAGAACCTGAAAATATGGGAGCTTGGCTTTTTGTTTTACGTATGCTTTACAAAGAGTGGATTGAAGAGAAACGCCCTACTTTGAATGTTATTTCAAGAAAAGCGAGTTCTTCTCCAGCAACAGGTTATTCAAAAGTTCACGCCAAAACACAACAAGCTATCGTTGATGAGGCTTTTGAAATAAAGTAAGAATTATTTGTTTTGTAGGTCAAAAGGTTTGCCTCTGACTAATTAAACTAATGACAAAGACCATTTTTTATTTTTTAAAGAATGGTCTTTTTTTATAATTATGCAGCATTTTATAGTTTAATTTCGTGTAGAGAAAAATTATTATTCAATTTTAAAGAATGCTATGAAAAAATATAATTTATGTTTACTGCAATTCAAATTTTTCTTTTTTGTTATATTTCCTTGTCTAGTTTTTTCTATTTCTAGTTGTGATAAATGTGCTGATACAGAATGTTTTACTCCTCCAGAGTCATTTTATTTTCAATTAATTGATAAAGAAACAAATCAAAATTTACTTCAAAATGGAACTTACACACTTTCTGATATTCGCATAAAATCTATTGCAGAAAACAAAGTTCATACTTTGAAAATAGATTCAATAGAATCAAATGGACAAAAAAAAGCTATTTTGATAGACAATGAGATAGGCTGGGAAAATGGAAATGATAATAAAAACTATATTCTGAGTATAAAAGATTCTGTAGAGTATAGTTTTGTTCATTATAGCAAGAAAAAGAGAGGAGATTGCTGTACATTTTATGAACTAGAAGAAATTAGTTCTTTGGAAATAGAGATAATAACTCCTGATTTTAATGAGTTTTTTGTGTATAAACTTGCCTTATAAAATGAGCAACATCATCAAATTCATTTTCTGTGAGAATACTATTTTTACAGAAAATGAACTTGTGCAAAAGTCAATTTACATCAATGGAAATTTAATCTTTATTGTCATTCCATTTTCACTTAAAATATCAATTTTTCCTTTTGCCATGACTACTCTGGAATAAATATTTTTCCATCCTAATCCTTTGCTGTTTGTAATCTGATTTGCCTCAAAACCTTTTCCATTATCTTTTAAATGTAAAATGATATTATTTTGTTCTTGATTCAAGCTAATTTCAAATTGAGTTGCTTCTGCGTGTTTGAGTGAATTTCCGATTACTTCTTGTACAATTCTGAAAATAGAAACTTCTAATGAAGAATTTAACCGATGAGTTGCTACTTCTTGATTTATGAGATTTGTTGAAAAGACTATTTTCATTTTGTTGTTTTCCAACTCATTTATATTATTTGTTAATTCTTTGATTGCAGACACTAAACCTTGTTCGATAAGGGCATAAGGCATCATTTGATGAGAAACACTACGAATTTCTTTACAAGCCAAATCAAGCGTTTGAACTGATTTCTCATAGTTCTCTTGATATATTTCTTTGTCTTCTTCGTATTCTTTTGGATTTGTATTGAGTTCAATCAAAGGTTCTAGGGAAGAAACTTGCATTCTAGCTACTGCCAAAAGTTGCCCTAATCCGTCGTGCAAATCGGCTGCGATGCGTTTGCGTTCTTGTTCTTGTGCTTCTATCAAGGCTGCAAAATAAAAACTATCTTTTTCTGCTAATGCTATTTTTTGTTTGTATTGATTTCTTTTTTGATTTGAAAAAACTCCAATTCCTGCCAAAAGTAGTACAAAGACAAACGTTCCAATTTGTATTTTTTCTCTATTTTTAGCTTGTAGAATTTCTAAATCTTTGATTAAATTTTCTTGATTAAGCGTAATTATTTTTTGTTCTTTTTTCTCTGTTTCATACTTTTCTCGTAGCCTTGCAATTTCTTTTTGATTTGATTCATTCAAAATACTATCTTGCAAATTTTGTCTTCTTGTTCTATACAAATAGGCTTTTTCGAATTGATTTTGCTTTTCGTGAAAATTAGCTAATGAATTATAGGTATTACTAATTAGTGGTTTTGCATTAATCTGAAAAGCTATTTCAAGAGCTGTTTCAAGATATGGTTTGGCTTTACTAAATTCTTTTTTATCCATGTAAACTCCCCCAATATTCAAACTAGAAAGAATAATTCCACCTTTATTTTTTTGTTTTTTATCAATTTCTAAAGTTATTTTTAAATAATAAAGCGAACTATCATAATTTTGACGTAGCGCATGCCACTCTCCTAAGTTTCCAAAAGCTGTTGCAAAAACACTTGAATCTTGTATAATTTTACCTTTTTCTATTGCAGCAAAGTAATAAGGTTTTGCTTGTTCATACTCTTCTAATTCTTGATGAATCACACCAATATTATTCAAAATCATTCCCGAACCTTTGTGCATTTTTATTTCCTCACAAATTTCTAAAGCATCATTATAATAAGGTAATGCACGCTCAAAATCACCAGTGTTTTTATACAAAAGCCCTATATCATTATTCAAACTCGCCAAACTGACTTTATTATCTACCTTTTTTTGCAAAGGTAAAGCAAGCAAAAATACTCTCAAAGCCTCTTGATAATCTCCTTCGTGTTTCAAAAACATTCCTAATAAATTTAAGGCAGGAGCAAGAATATATGATTGTTTTGGAGTAGCTTCTAAGATAGCTTCTTTCACATATTTTTTTGCTTTTTGAGGTTCAGAATATCTGTACACATACGCCAAATCATAAAGTGTATGCGCTCTTGCTGTATCGGTTTGAGTAGGCAAAATTTGTTCTAAACTATCTATTCGTTTCTGCACATCTTGCTTGTTTTTTTGAGCAAAACAGTAATTAAAAAATATGCAATAAAAAAATACAAAATATTTACAAATACAAAGTTTAATATATTTCATTTTTAGAAAAATAAAAGGGAATAATAAGATTCATACTCCAATATAATTATTTTTTTCAAGGAAATTGTTAATCATCAAGTGAATATGTATTTCCCTCTTTGTCTATGTAATATTGTTTTTTATTAGAACTTTCTACGATTAAAGCTAATCCATTTTCAAAAACAGGATTATTAATGCTTTTAAATGCAAAATAATAGACTTTATTACGATAATTTTTGATAGGTTATTCTTGTCTTTACCCTTAAATTATGAATACCACACGCAATTTCCATGACTTGGTCTCTTACCTCTTCTCCCCACAATCGGATTTCATCTAAGACAATTCTAAGTCTTTTTACTCCTGCTATGCTGTGTTCTGCACGTACTCTACGACTAGACTTTTTACTATTTTCAGCCTTGTCCTGCTCCGATAATTCTTTTCCTCTAGGCTTTTTTTTGGGTTGCTCAATAAGGACACCTTTAGGTCTATGACCTTGATAACCAGTATCTTGATGAAGAATAGTTCCCTCAGGAAAGGTAATATCATCTTCTTCTAATAAACGTTTATCGTGTACTTTTCCTGTTTCTGTATCTCCTAAAAAAACTACCTCTTGATGTTTATCTGTAACTAAAGTATTTTTTATAGTGTGCTTTTTTTTTTCCACTATATACTTCTTTTTGAGCTTTGTAATCGGAGGGACGAGGAATTTCACGTTCGCTTCCATCTACCCATAACTCTAAGGCTTTACCTGCTTCTTCAACACGATCTGCAAGTTTTATTGTCCATTCCGATTCATTTCTTGCAGGCAATACATTAATTTTTCTTAAACTTTCTTTTAAAATGGGAAGAAGGCTGTTAATCCATTGATTAACTTTTCCTTGAGAAACATCAAAAGTAAGAGCTAAAGATTCCTGTAAAGGGTTGTTTTTCAAGTAGTAAAGGATAAAAAAAAGTTTCATTTCACTACCTTTTAGTTGTATTTTTGCGTGTTCTCGGAAGGTGGGCTTATTTCTAGCCTTTCCTTTGAGGTCATAATACATATAATGTTTTTCCCAAAGTGGAGAAAAAGTAGCTAATAACTCATCAAACTCTTTGATAGTCAAGCTAGTAAGAGCCATAAAAGGCTTTTCTTTTTTACGTAAGTTAGGTAAATCAATCATAAAGTAAGGATAAAATGACCACTAATATAATAAAATTTACGTTTTAAAGTCTAATTAACTATATCTCCTTTTTCATTAATTTTTAGCATTTCATTTTCTTTTTTCAGAAATGCAAAACCTTCTGAAAAACCTAGACTACTTACTACTCCTTTTATAGTTTCTACCTTTTTCGTTTTATAATCTTGAAAACTAAATTCTTGCTTGGCTGGACAACGATAGAAAAAAACATCATTTTTTATAGTTGCAGAATACCATAGTTCTTGTTTTTCTGTCAGAGTATCTGAAATAGCAACTTCCATGTAAGTAGGAACAGCAATCGATATTTTTCTTCCATAAGGAATAAAATATATACTATCAGGTATATTTTTTTTGATAAATCCGAATAATGTTTGTTCTCGGAATGAATGGCTCAAATTATTTATAATAGTATTTTTTGTAACAATTATTGCACTATCAACAAATTCTATATGCACTACATCATTATAATTATGAATACTTCTGATATTTCTTAGAATCTCTTTATTTGTTGGTAATTTTATAGACAATCCATCTACACTATCTTTATGATAAATTGGCAAAGTCTTATTTTTATACTGAATTACATCTTTTACTTTTCCTTTGTGCTTATCAAAATAGTTTCCTTCTTCATCATAAATAAATGAACTGTCCTTTTTGTAATCTATAAAAAAACCTAGACGTGAGTAGACAGTTGTAGAAGGCATTTTTTGACTGATTGATTTATCTATATAAATAAAAGATGTAGGTTCTTTAATTGTCAAAAATTTATCCTCTTTACCCAAATATTCCACAACTTCTGTTATTTTGGTGGGAGTAATTTCATATAAAATATTTTTGTATTTAATTATTGCTAACTTATTTTCATAAAAGATGGTATTTTTTGAATGCTTTATATTTTCTACTTTAATAGCATATAGTTTATTTATACGTTCATGATTTTTTGCAATTTCTATTTCATTTATAGGTAAAGCAGAAGCTAAATAATCTATATTTTTTATCGAATCATGAAGTATAATTTTATTTCCAATATATTTTTTAGGCACTTTTCCCTCTAATAGAATATTTTCATTTTTGTATCTGTAAAACCATTCTTTTGTATCTTTTTGAAAAAATACATCTTCTCGTTTTATAATATCTTTTTCAAGGATATTTCCATTGTTATCAATAAGTTCATATTCACTATCTCCTACACTTCCAAAAGTAAAATTGAATAGACTATCTCCTCTATAAAAACGCTGAACATATTCATAACTCGCATGTACAACAACATTTTTATCTCTATCCATAAAGCCCCACTTTCCATCTTTAGCAAAGATATTTAGTTCGTTTTTATAAAAATAAGGAACTAACTCTAGTTTTTCTGTACTTTCAGAACTATTAGAAGTACAGGCATTTAGAAGTAGAAATGCTATAAAATAGAGTATGTATAAATGTAAATTTTTCAATGAAATTCTTTTTTAATAATAAAAAATCCTAAGAATCTTCAAATATAAAGAAACTTAGGATTTAGATTTTAATTATTCAGAAAACTTTAGTTTTTACTCCACCAAAATCACTAAATCCTCTTGCTCAACCATCGCACCACCACCTAAAACAATCTTTTTGATTTTTCCTGCTTTCGGTGTGCTGACAGTTGTTTCCATTTTCATGGCTTCGATTACAAAAAGAGATTCTCCAGCTTTTACGGTATCGCCTTCTTTTACCAAAACTTCGGCTATTTTGCCTTGAAGTGGTGAACCTACTTCTCCGTCTTCGGTTGGACTTGCTTTTTGATTAGAAACTTTTGTTATTTTCAAACTCTTATCTAACACTCTGACACGACGAATTTGCCCGTTCATATCAAAAGTAACTGTTTTCATTCCGTCCTCATCTGGCTGACTAATAGAACGAAGTTTTACGATAAGCGTTTTTCCTTCTGCAATATCAATCATAATTTCTTCATTTGGCTGGATTCCATAAAAGAAAATTTTGGTAGGCAAAATAGAAACATCTCCAAATTCTTGTGTTGTGTTATAAAAATCTGTAAATACTTTTGGATATAATAAATAAGAAAGCAAATCTAATTCATTTGCATTTTTGAACGCTGCCTTAAATTTCTTCCATTCTTTTTCCCAATTAATCGGTTCTAAATGTTCGTTCGGACGCTGTGTAAAAGGTTTTTCTTTTTTGAGAATAATCTTCTGAACTTTCTTTGGAAAACCTCCTTGTGGTTGTCCCAAATCTCCACGCATCATTTCTTTTATTGATTCTGGAAAAGACATATTTGCTCCATTTTCCAAAATATCAGCTTTTGTATAACCATTTGCCGTCATAAATAAAGCAAAATCGCCTACTACTTTAGAGCTAGGAGTTACTTTAATCAAATCTCCAAAAAGCTCATTTGCAACAGCATAATTTTTCTTTACTTCTTGGAATTTATCTCCCAAACCTAATGATTCTGCCTGTGGACGTAAGTTTGAATACTGACCTCCTGGTATTTCGTGTTCATAAACTTCTGCTGTTCCAGCCTTCAAATCAGACTCAAAAGGATAATAAACTTCTCTTATATCTTCCCAATAATTCGAAAAGGCATTTAGTTTTGGTAAATAGATTTTTTGCTCACGCTCATGTCCTTCCATTGCTGCAACCATTGAATTGAAAGATGGTTGAGAAGTCAAGCCAGACATAGACGCAAGTGCAACATCGACCACATTTACACCTGCTTCAATCGCTTTCAAATACGTTCCAGACTGAATAGAAGAAGTATCGTGCGTATGCAAATGAATCGGAATTTGTACGGTTTCTTTGAGTTTTGAAACTAATAATTCGGCTGCATACGGTCTAAGAAGTCCTGCCATATCTTTGATTGCCAAAATATGCGCTCCTTCGTCTTCCAACTGCTTTGCCAAATCTAAATAATACTGTAAATTATACTTTCCTTTTGGATTTGTGATAATATCGCCAGTATAACAAATACAGGCTTCTGCCAACGAATTTGTATTTTTTCTAATCGTTTTGATACTTACTTTCATTGCTTCGACCCAGTTTAAAGAATCAAAAACTCTGAAAATATCAATACCATTTTGTGAGGCTTCTTCAATAAACTTAACAACCAAATTATCAGGGTATGCTTTATAACCCACTGCATTTGAGCCACGAAGTAACATTTGTAAAAGAATATTTGGTGCAGCCTTTCGAATATTTTTTAAGCGTTCCCAAGGGTCTTCGTGCAAGAATCGCATCGAAACATCAAAAGTAGCTCCTCCCCACATTTCCAAAGAAAATACTTCTGGGTGGTTTTTGGCAAAACTTTCTGTAACAGCAAGCATATCATAAGGACGAACACGAGTAGCCAATAAAGACTGATGAGCATCTCTCAATGTTGTGTCTGTATAATGAATTGCTTTATCGTTTTTGAGCCACTTACAAAAATCTTCTCTACCCAATTTGTTGAGTTTGTCTTTTGTTCCTTTTGGAAAAGAATCTTGATATTTTTTATCAAAATCTGGAATTTTTGGAGTTCTGAATGTTTTTGTTGGGTCTAATTTTTTTACACTTTCATTGCCATTTACAGTCGTTTCGGCAATGTAACGCAGTATTTTTGTTCCTCTATCAAAACGACGAGGCATTTCAAATAACTCTGGATAATTATCAATAAACTTAACAGTTGCAGCTCCTTTTTGAAATTCTGGATGTGAAATTACATTCAAAAGAAAATCAATATTTGTTTTTACGCCTCTAATTCGAAATTCTCTCAAAGCACGATGTAAACGAATAGCAGCTCCCCAAAGTGTGCGTCCTTTTGCCGAAACTTTGATAAGCATTGGGTCAAAAAATGGAGAAATTCGTGCGCCTGTATAACAATTTCCTGCATCAAGACGGATTCCATAACCATCAGCAGAACGATAAGCGACAATAAGACCAAAATCAGGTTTGAAATTATTTACTGGGTCTTCTGTTGTAATTCTACATTGAATAGCAAAACCATTGCAAGGAACATCAGCTTGACTATGAATATAAATGCGTTTGTCTGTAAGTGGATAACCTTGAGCAATCAAAATTTGAGTACGAACAATATCAATTCCTGTTACTTCTTCTGTAATTGTATGCTCAACCTGAACTCGTGGATTTACTTCAATAAAATAAATATTTTCATCGGCATCTACCAAAAACTCAACTGTTCCGACATTATTATATTTTACTTCTTTTGCAATCGATAAAGCATAATCATAAAGCGCATATTTTGTAGGCTGTGAAAGTGTAAGGCTTGGCGCAACCTCTACCACTTTTTGAAAACGACGTTGTACCGAACAATCACGCTCAAACAAATGAACGGTTCGTCCATAATTATCAGCCATTATCTGAACTTCGATATGCTTCGGATTGTCGATATATTTTTCTAAGAAAATCCTATCATCATTAAAGGCTTTTTTGGCTTCACTTTTTGCTTCTTTGAATGATTTTATGAGAGTTGGTTCGTCATGACAGACACGCATTCCACGTCCACCACCACCACCAGCAGCTTTTATAATAACAGGATAACCAATTCTAGTAGCTTCTTTTACTGCAACATTGACATCACTCAATGGGTCTTTACTATCTTCAATAACTGGAACTAATGCACGACGAGCAATTATTTTGGCAGCTACTTTGTCGCCTAATTGATTCATTACTTCTGGAAGTGGTCCTACAAAAATAATCCCTTCTTGACGACAGCGTTCTGCAAAATGAACATTTTCAGACAAAAACCCGTACCCCGGATGAATGGCATCAATTTTTTTAGCTTTTGCCAGCGCAATAATTTCTTCAATATCCAAATAAGGTTTCAGAGGGTCGTCTTCTGCACCAATAATATAGGCTTCATCAGCTTTATAACGGTGTAAAGAATAACGGTCTTCATAGGTATAAATAGCAACAGTTCGAATATTAAGTTCGGAGGCTGCACGAAGAATACGAATTGCAATTTCTCCACGATTGGCGACCAAAATACGGTCTAATTTTTTTATATTTTCTTTTTGCATATATCAGTTATCAGTAAACAATTATCAGTTACCAGTAAAAAAGGATAGTAAAATGATAAATGCGAATTGTGTAATAAGAAAAATAATGAATGTCTTTGTGTGTTTTGAATTGATTTATTTCTAAAAATAGATAAAAAAAGGACTTAATCAAATCAAAATCTAAAACTGTTTAGTAATTTCGTGAAAAAGTAGCATACGCTTTAGCGTGTGAAAAATGTACTGAATACTTTAGTGTTCGAAGATAAAGAATAATGCTAAAAAAAATAGTTGTACAACCAACAGGAGGACTTTGTAACCGTCTTCGTGCCATAGAATCTGTTCTTAATTTACTAAAAACAACAGATAAAACTGATTATATTACAGTTGTTTGGGAAAATAATCATGAGTTAGGAGCAAGTTATAAAAGTCTATTTCAGCCAAATAATAAAATAAAAGTAATTGAAACGCAGCCTTTTACTGGAAAAAACATGCTCAATCCACTGCACATAGCAAATGTTTGGAATGTAATTTCGCCCACAGAAGAAAATTATCAAAAATCATCGAAATTTCGTCAGATTTTAGGAAAAGAAAAAGGTTTTGATAAAATTATCTATCAAGATGAAATGTTTAAACTCATTAATAATAATTTTGATTTTAATGAATTAAAAACACATACTTCCTTATATATAGTTTCTTGTTTTGATTTTGAAATTGATTATGCCCATAAATATTCTATGAATGCTGAAACAATGAATATTCCTTTTTCAAATTTTGTAGTTCATTCTTCTATTCAAAATAAAATAAGTCAAATTACAAAGGATTTTTCAAGTCTTACAATCGGTTTGCATATTCGTAGGACAGACCATGCAGGTGCAATAGAAAAAAGTCCGTTGTCGCTTTTCATAGAAAAAATGAATGAAGAAATAGCTTTAAACGAAGAAACCAATTTTTTCTTAGCTACTGATGATAAAGCAACTGAAAAAGAACTTATACAATTATTTGGAAAAAAAATCATAACCAACCCAGAAAAGGCATTTGATAGAGATTCCGAAAAAGGTGTTCAAGATGCTTATATTGATGTGGCTTGTCTTTCTAAAACTTCAAAAATATATGGCTCTCATGCAAGTTCATTTTCAGAAACGGCTGCTAAAATGGGAGGTATTGAACTTATTATTTGTGAGAAATAACAGTTTTTTAGTATTTTAGCTGATTATACTAATAATAAAAAATATGCGTAAAGAACTAATAGATTTAGTTTTCAAAGTTGCTAAAGAAAAAAATGCTTTTGAGCAACTAGAAGCCTATGTAGCAACTATCACTAAGAAAAAAATAATTAAAAATATAATTGATGTAGGGATTTTGCCAGAAATGTTTGACCATGATAGCTCAGAAGAAAAAATATGGGCTAAACTTTCAGATATTTTTTTAGCTCAATCATTGAATTATCTAGGAATAAAATCGGAAGTTTTGGGAGCTAGAGGGAATTCTGCTGACGTTTTGGGAAGAACCAAAGATTATACATTGGTAGCAGATGCAAAAACATTTAGATTAAGTAGAACAGCCAAAAATCAAAAGGATTTTAAAGTAAATGCTTTAGACAATTGGCGAGAAACAAATAATTATGCTTTATTAGTTGCTCCTTTGGCACAATATCCTAGTCGTAAAAGTCAGATATATTCTCAAGCTGTTTCTAAAAATGTAACACTTCTCTCTTATACTCATTTGCATTTTTTACTTGATTTCTCTAGTCAAAATTCTTTAAAATCTGTTTTAGAAACAGGAAAAAAACTTTCTGAAAAATCTGATTTAAAACTTCAAGATGCTGTTCAATATTGGGAGTTTATTGATAGAACAGTTGCAAATTCAGTAAATCAACCTATTGAAAAAATACAACAGTATAGGAATTTAGAAATCCAAAAAACAAAACAAATTGGACAAGAAGGTATTAATTATTGGACTGAAAAAATTGAATGTTTTTAAAAGCTATCAAAAGAAGACGCAATAAAATTATTAATTAAGTCTGAAAAAATAGAGAATAAAATTAAAACGATTGAAAAAACAATTAATATTTCAATTACTTAAACTATGAATAAAGAATATATAAATACAATTACAAATGGAGATTGTATAGAACATTTAAAGCATTTGGAAACTGAAAGTATAGATTTATTTCTTTCTGATATTCCGTATGGAATAAATTTAGATGAATGGGATGTTTTACATAAGAATACAAATTCAGCTCTTTTAGGAGAGTCTCCAGCACAAAAAGGAAAAACAGGATTTAAACGTAGAGGAAAACCAATAAATGGTTGGAGTTCGGCAGACAGAAATAGTGGAAAAGAATATCAAGAATGGTGTGAAAGTTGGTCATCACTTATTTTTCCAATTATGAAAGAGGGTGCATCAGTGTTTGTTTTTGGTGCAAGAAGAACATTACACCGAGCTATAAATGCGTTTGAAGATAGTGGTTTTTTATTGAAAGATGTTTTGGCTTGGAAAAAGCCTTCAGCTCATCATAGAGCGCAACGTCTTTCAGGTATTTTAGAAAAACGTGGTTTAAAAGAAGATGCAGAAAAATGGAAAGGGTGGCGTTTGGGAAATCTTGCACCTATTTACGAACCGATTGCTTGGTTTTTTAAGCCCTACAAAATTACAATTACAGATAATATTCTGAAAAATGATGTTGGAGCTTTAAATATTGAAGAGTGCAAAATAAATGGAACAAGTCCAACAAATTTATTAGAATTTGGTTTTGAATCTGTTTATGATGAAAATAAATTTCATGAAGCTCAAAAACCTGTTGCATTATTAGAATTTTTGATAACACTTACAACAACTGAAAATCAAATCGTTCTTGATCCTTTTATGGGAAGTGGAACAACAGCAGTTGCAGCCAAAAAATTGAATAGAAACTTTATTGGTTTTGAAATCGATAAAAATTATACTTTATTAGCGAATCAAAGAGTAGAAAATGTAATCAGAAAAAATGATGCAAAGGCCTATTCTACCAAAAAAACAGAAAACGGAAATTTGAATTTATTTTATAAATCATAAAATAGGTAGCTGTCAGCTTCCAAGCTGTCAGAAAGAGATTTAAACAAAATATAGCCGTTGCTCGTGTCCTCACGAGCGACACACAAAACAACAAGAAACTATGTCAAAATTCGAAATAACCAATACATCTACCACAGAAGACAGTTTTTTTGACCGTCAAGAAAGAATAGACTGGTGGCAACAAGACAAACTAAAAAATGCAACCGTTTTGGTAGTAGGTGCTGGGGCAATCGGCAACGAAACACTCAAAAATTTGGCTCTCTTAGGAGTTGGAAGTATTTTAATTACAGATTTTGATGATATTTCAAAGTCTAACCTTAGCCGAACTGTTTTATTCAAAAAAGGTGATGAAGGCAAACGAAAAGCACAAACAGCAGCCGAAAGAATTAAAGAAATGGCTTTATCAGATGATTTTAAAGTCAATTATTTTGAAGGCGATGTAGTTTGGGAACTCGGAACAGGCGTTTACAGACATGTAGATATAGTTTTGGGGTGTTTGGATAATGTCGAAACTAGAATTGCTGTAAACAAACAATGTTATTTGGCTGGTACACCTTGGATTGATGCAGGAATTTATGAGTTAGGTTTGAGAATCAATTTTTATCAGCCTCCTCATGCGCCTTGTTATCAGTGTAGTTTGTCGCCAAATCAATGGCAGGCAGCCAGAGAGCGTTATTCGTGTGATGATTTTAAAAAGCAAGTTGTTAGTGAAGGCAAAATTCCTACGGTTCAGATTGCTTCGGCTTTGGTAGGTGCGCTGCAAGTACAGGAAGTAATAAAATTTCTTTGTGGACAAGATGTAGCTGTCGGAAAACAAATTTATTATCAAGGAAAAACAAATGAATTTGATGTTTTTGATATGCCAGATAATCCAGATTGTTGGGCGCATCAAGCGAGTTATGATGAAATTATTTCTTTAGATTTGGATACAGATATTTTACTTAAAGATTTTCTAAAAGAAATTTCTAAAGCAGAGCATTCAGGCGAAGGCGCAACGTTAGACTTTAGAGGAGATAGAACATTTGTAAAAACGATGTCTTGTCGTGGCTGTCAGAAAGAAATAGAGTTTTATCGTCCTTCTTTCCGAATTTTTGATTACGAAAGTCATTGTGAAGAGTGTAGAAGTGAAGGAGAAAACGAAACAGAACACCAAACTCCAGCACCAAAACAAACTATCGGACAGTTTAATTTAGAAACAACAGAAGAAAGGCTATTAAACTTTTCACTAAAAGAACTAGGTGTTCCTATTTTGCACGTCGTGGCAGTTCAAGATACAGAAGGAAAACATAAATATTATGAACTGACTGGAGATAAAAAGAAACTGTTTTCAGTTACCAGTAAGTAGTAATCAGTTTGTAAACTATCTATTTTTACTAAAAAATGAAAGCCAAAAATATAGTAAACCCAAAATTTACACTGTGGTTAGAATTTGAAGAGGTAGAACCTAATAACTGGAATATAGAAAATGAGTTTTGTAACATTCATGTTGATTTAGAAGATGGACGACATTATGGTTTGAATGTTTGGACGTATAAATTCTTAGAAACAGCTATCAACTCTGATAAAGAAACAGGTCAAAATCTAGGAGGACTTTATCAAAAGCCTCCTGATTTGTTTGTAAAAGAATTGACAAGAGAATGTATTCAACAAACTATTCAAGAGTTGCTTAAAATTGGCGATTTAGAAAAAGTATTGAATCCTTCCATCTACGATGGAAAATAAAAAAGATAAGGATGAAATTGGCTATATTTTTATCTTTGCTGAAATTGTAGTGTTAAATTCGTAACTCGTAATTAATTTGAAAACTATCTTCATTGGTGCTGGAAATGTAGCTTGGCATTTGGCAGTATTATTTTCTAAAAAAAAAGACTTACAAATCACTCATATTTGGAGTAGAACTAAACACAATGCAGAAACTTTAAAGCAAAAAATTGATAGAGAGAATAATCAAAATATTGAAATTCATTATTCTATCAATCAGCTAGATTTTTCTAAAACAGATGCAGATTTAGCTATTTTATCTATTGCAGACGGAGCTTTTGAGAGTGTTTTGTCAAAACTTATTCTTCCAAAGAACTGTATTTTGGCGCATACTTCGGGTTCGCAGTCGATGGAAATGTTGAAATTAGCTAATCAAAATGTATTAGGAGAAAAAATAGAAAAAATTGGTGTTTTTTATCCTTTACAGACTTTTAGTAAGGCAAAAGAAGTAGATTTTAGTTCTATTCCTTTTTGCATAGAAGCAAACGATAAAGCAAATGAGAAAGAAATTGAAGAAAAACTGACAAATCTAGCAAAGCAGTTCTCTCAAAAAGTATTTCAAGTTTCTTCAAAAGATAGAAGTATTTTGCATGTGGCTGCCGTTTTTGCGTGTAATTTTTCCAATTATTTATGGACAATCAGCGAGCAAATTTTGAAAGAAAAAAATCTTCCTTTTGATATGCTCAAACCTCTTTTGGAGGAAACTCTTCAAAAAGCATTAGAAATAAATCCATCAAATGCTCAAACAGGTCCTGCAATTAGAAAAGACGAAAAGGTAATTGAAAAACATTTGCAAATGATTGAAGAAATGAATTTGAATAGTGGTTTTAGCCAAATTTATAAATTAATGACAGAGAGCATTCAAAAAAAATAATAGATTTTTATCGTAGGTTAAAGGCTTGCCTTTGACTGTATTCTAGTTTTTGTGAAAATTCATTCTTAAATTTACAAAATGAAATTTTATTTTGTAGATACAAACGAAAAAGTTACTGCTGCTTGGGAAAAAGTTTTTCAAGACGTAGAAAATGTAATTGTCAAGAACGATTCGATTTTTAATTATCCCTCTGATGTTATTGTAAGTCCTGCTAATAGTTTTGGATTTATGAATGGAGGAATTGATTTTGCTATTTCTAAAAATTTGGGTTGGCATATTGAAAAAAGACTTCAAAAAGTAATTAGAGAAAAATATTTTGGCGAACTTTTGGTCGGACAAGCCGAAATTATTCCCACAGACCACACTGATTTTCCCTACTTGGTTTCTGCTCCAACTATGCGAACTCCCATGACAATTCATAGAAGTCCGAATATATATTTGAGTATGAAAGCAATTTTGACACTTCTAAATTATGGGAAATTTGAAAATGGAGAGCTTATAAAAGATAAAGTTAAGACAGTTGCACTTTCGGGTTTGGGAACTGGAATTGGGCAAGTTGCGCCTTTGCTTTGTGCTAGAAGTATGAGAATAGCTTGGGAAGATGTAATGAATGAAAAATTCAAAACAGAAAAAGGTTGGGAAGAATTACGCTCAAATTATGCGTATTTTTTTACACACCATGACAGAGATATAACTTACGATATTCCTTAATTTTATTTTATAAAAAATGGTCATCATAGACGGAAAATCTGGACAGCTTGCTAATCGAATTTTTTCTTTTGGTTTTTTTATAGCGAATGCAATCGAATATAGATACACACTTTATAATCCCAATTTTGATGAGTATGAAGAGTATTTTCCTACTATTGCTCAAAATAAATTTCTAAATTATTCTATCAAAACTCGTCTTTCAGAAAATGAAATAATAGATAAGTTTTTACGACAAAATTTAGAGCGTTTACGTTATCGTTTGCCCAAAATTGATAAAAATAAAAGGTGGATAGAAACACTAAATATTTCAGAGTATGATAAAGACGAACGAAAATATGATTTGAATAGTCAAGAGTTTTTAGAAAAAACAAAGAAAATTCTTTTCGTACAGGGTTGGAACTTTAGAGATTATCAAAACTTTGAAAAACATGCGAATAAACTTCGAATCATTTTCAAGCCTCAACAAAAGTATTTGGATAATGTAAATGAATTAATAGAAAAAAGAAGACAGGACACTGATATTTTGATAGGTGTGCATATCCGAAGAGGCGATTATAAAGATTTTTTTGGAGGAAAATATTATTTTGAATGGAAAGAATATGCTAGTTTTTTGGTTCAAATTAAAGACGAAATAGAAAATGATGTTAAAAATGTAAACCAAAAAGTTCGTTTTTTACTTTGTTCAAATGATAAAATTGAAACAAAACCTTTTGAAGAACAAAATTTAGATATTTGTTTTTCTACTAACCATTTTTTGGAAGATATGTATTGCTTGGCTGCCTGTGATTATATTTTGGGTGTGCCAAGTTCGTATTCTATGTGGGCTTCTTTTTATGGAAAAACGCCTTTACGAATTTTGGATAAAAAAGGAATACAAATTTCATTAAAAGATTTTAGTCCTATCAAAACAATAGACCATTTTGAAAATGGTAAGGTCTTCAAACATACCCTCTAATAATTTCATAAATTAGAAATATCCTGCTCAAAATAGTTGTTTTTTTACAGTAATTGAGTATATTGGTAGTGAATAAATTCGTAAATCGAAGGGCTTATTAAAAATTATATTCGTAACTGTTTTACAAATAATTTATAACTAAATAGTGAATAGAAAAGTACGATAGTGTGAATTATTTTTCTTTCTATTCTAATAAAACACATAATTAGCCTTGTTTTCTAAAAGTTTTGTGCTAACTTTATTATATAAATAAAAAAATAAAATTTCAATCAGCACGAAATAATAAGATATAGTAGAAGACAAAAGATTTAGATAAGATTCAAATAAATGGATAGATGTAATTAATTAAAATTACAGATCATCTAATCTCGTATTACACTATTTCCTAAGTCGTACCCTATCTTACAAAAGGTTTTAAAATGGTAGAGCAAAAAATAAATCTCAAAAAAACACTTAAAGAAGTTTTTGGATATAATCAGTTTAGAGGAAATCAAGAAACAATTATTCAAAATCTTCTTGATGGCAAAAATACATTTGTAATTATGCCAACAGGAGCAGGCAAATCGCTTTGTTATCAACTCCCTGCTATTGTAAGGGAAGGAACAGCGATTGTCATTTCGCCTTTGATAGCTCTCATGAAAAATCAAGTCGATCAGCTCAATGCAGTTGGAATAAATGCTTCTTTTCTCAATTCTACGCTCTCTAAATCAGAAAGTAATAAAGTAAAAAAATCAGTATTGGCAGGAGATACAAAACTACTCTATGTTGCCCCTGAATCTCTTACCAAACAAGAAAACTTAGACTTTTTAGCGAAAGCAAATATTTCTTTTATTGCTATTGATGAAGCACACTGTATTTCAGAATGGGGACACGATTTTCGTCCAGAATACCGTCGTATTCGTTTCATTGTAGATGCCTTAGGGGATTTGCCTATCATTGCTCTTACAGCAACGGCAACACCAAAAGTACAACAAGATATTCAGAAAAATCTTCACATGGAAGATGCAAATGTTTTCAAAACTTCATTTAATCGTCAGAATTTGTATTATGAAGTGCGTCCGAAAACAAATGTAAAAAAGCAACTCATAAAATATTTAAAAGGAAAGAAAGGACAATCAGGAATTATCTATTGTTTGAGTAGAAAAAAAGTAGAAGAAATACACGAGTTTTTAAAAGTTAATGATATAAAATCACGTCCTTATCATGCAGGTTTGGATTCTAGTATCCGAATGCAAAATCAAGATGCATTTCTCAATGAAGAAGTAGATATTATTGTAGCTACAATCGCCTTCGGAATGGGAATTGATAAGCCAGATGTTCGTTGTGTGATTCATTATGATGCTCCAAAATCATTAGAAGGATATTATCAAGAAACAGGACGAGCAGGAAGAGATGGACTCAATGCTGATTGTATCATGTTTTATAGTCCAGAAGATATTCACAAACTAGAAAAATTTAATAAAGACAAACCTGTTACAGAGCGAGATAATGCCCGTTATTTACTACAAGAAATGATGGATTATGCTACTTCTGGAGTTTGTAGAAGAAGACAATTACTTCATTATTTTGGTGAAAATGTAGAAAAAGATGGAGGCTTTAATGATAATACTGACAAACCAAGACCAAAATTTGAAGCTAATGAACATGCTGAATGGGTTTTGAAAGCTGTCAAAGAAACAGAAGAACGTTTTACGATTAGTCATATTGCTGATGTACTAATGGGAAAAGAAACAGATTATGTCAAAAGTTATAGTCATAATAAAGTAAGTGTTTTTGGAAAAGGAAAAGACCAAACAGTTCAGTATTGGCGTTCTGTAATTCGTCAAGTTTTATTATTCAATTATCTCAATAAAGACTTTGATAATCATGGTGTGGTAAAACTCAATGATAAAGGACGTAAGTTTTTGGAAGACCCAAAAGCACATAAAGTAATGCTAACAGAAGACCATGATTTTAGCAAAATTACGGCTGAAGACGAAGAAAAAGAAATTGGAGGAACAGCACAAGACAAAGGACACGACCCTGTTTTATTTGATTTACTCAAAAAATTACGTAAAAAATTAGCAAAAGATAAAGGATTTCCTCCTTATGTAATCTTTCAAGACCCAAGTTTGGAAGAAATGGCAACCGTTTATCCGACTACAAATGACGAACTGGCACAAATAAATGGTGTCGGAATGGCAAAAGTGGATAAATTTGGTAAAGTATTCTTAGATGCCATCAACAAATATGTGGAAGATAATGATATCGAAACAGATGCAGAAGTTTTAGTAAAACAAACAGCTAATAAATCAAAAGTTAAGATTTTTATTATCCAACAGATTGATAGAATGATTGATTTAGAAGAAATTGCTGATGCAAAAAATATGAAAGTAGGAGATTTAATTTCTGAAATAGAACATATTTGTTATTCAGGAACAAAATTAAATCTTGATTATTATATTGATAAAATAATGGATTATGATCGTCAAGATGAAATCTATGACTACTTTATGAATGCAGAAACAGATAGTATTCAAGATGCTTTAGATGAATTCGAAGAAGACGAATATGGCGAAGACGAACTCCGACTCATGCGTATTAAGTTTTTGTCTGAGTATGCGATGTAATTTGAATGCGTGTAATTAAACTCAAAAAAATACGTTCAGAAGTAATTATTAAAAGAAAGATATTCTTATTTATTTAGGAATATCTTTTTTCTTTTTTACTATTTATGAGTAAATATGTATAAAGAAATTTTTTCTTTGTAAAATCCTATAAACTTTTTTTTATCATTTACGTTCATTATAAAAAACTATCCTAAATAAACAATTATGAATACTTACTTTTCTAAATTAAGATCTTTTATTAGGTCTTCCTTCTTTATTTTTTGTGCTATTAGTACTTTAAGTTTATCTAGCTGCTCTGATACTATTGATAGTTGGGAGCAAGTAGATTCTGAAAAAGTATTATTGGCAGCTTCTTCGTCAAATTCTTTACAAAAAAATGAATTTGAGAGAGTTCTTACAAAATTTTTAGCTATCCCTTCTGATAATGAACTAAAAGAATATATTCATCCCAAACTTGGTTTTTATATCAATCACAAACCAGGGGCTGTGTCTATTGTCGAACATTTCCAAGATTTAGATGAAGTATATGAACAACTACCTCATTTAGAATCCTATTTCAAAAAATTCAATGGAAAAAATCCAAAAAAAGAGGAAATGCCTAGATTTGATTGTGAGTCATTTTCAAAACAAGGTACATTTTATCAAACAACTTCTTCTTTCAATGAAATAGAAAAAGGAATAGAAATAAATGAAAAAATAATTGAGAAAGTGCATTCAAAGGAAGAGAAAGAATTTGCCAAAAATACAGACAAAAAAATAAGTCGTATTGTTGTTTTGACAGATGATTATCTTGAAATTGGATTTACTAATGTTGATGGAAAGTGGTATATGCTTTGGTTTAATTTAGCAAAATTTGATTGTTCAGCTTGATAAATTAAGTGAAATTTTTTCAACTTTGACAGTCCTTTCACAAGGCTGTCAATAGTTTATGCAACCTAAACTCTTGTCAGAGTTATTTTGGATTACCAAAAAACGACTGACAAAGTTTTTATGAACTTGTCCTTATTCAATGTTCTTATTTCGTACTCAATTAAATTAATAATTCTTTTCTTAGCATTCGTTTTGTAATTGGTAATCAAAACCCTTAAATTTCTGCTACTTTTAAAAATAAGACTAAAAAACTAAAACAAGAATTAGCAAAAATGACAAAACTAAAAGAATCTGTAACCTTTGAAGTAGAAGGGGGAACACCATTAAAGGGAGAAATCACACCACAAGGGGCAAAAAATGAAGCATTACAAATACTTTGTGCTGTTTTACTGACTGCCGAACCTGTCATTGTACATAATATTCCTCTGATTCGTGATGTATTAAAACTTATTGATTTATTAGGACATTTAGGAGTAAAAACAGAGAAAATAAGCGACCATTCCTATAAATTTGAAGCAAAAGATATAAATTTAGAATTTTTGTATAGCTCTGATTTTATTCAAAAGGGAGGTGCATTGCGTGGTTCTGTTATGATAATGGGACCTCTTTTGGCTCGTTTTGGAAAGTGCCGTCTAGGACAACCAGGAGGAGATAAAATTGGAAGACGAAGATTAGATACTCATTTTAAAGGATTTGAAGAATTAGGCGCACGCTTTAGTTATGATTCTGAAAATAAATATTATAATGTCGATGCAACTGATTTGAAAGGAAAGTATATTTTATTAGAAGAAGCATCAGTAACAGGAACAGCAAATATTTTGATGGCTGCTGTACTTGCTAAAGGAAAAACAACTCTTTATAATGCAGCTTGTGAGCCTTATATTCAACAGCTTTGTGATATGCTTTGTAGAATGGGCGCAAAAATAGAAGGTATTGGTTCGAATCTTCTGATTATTGAAGGTGTCGAAACATTAGGAGGAACAGAACATACCATGCTTCCAGATATGATAGAAATAGGTAGCTTTATTGGTCTTGCTGCGCTGACTGCTTCCGAAATTCGTATCAAAAATGCTCGTATAGATAAACTAGGTTGTATTCCGAATACATTCAAAAAACTAGGAGTTCAGATGGTTTTTGAAGATGATGATATTATTATTCCTGCTCAAGAACATTATCACATAGATTCTTTTATTGATGGTTCGATAATGACTATTTCAGATGCGCCTTGGCCTGGTTTTACACCTGATTTGATTTCCATTGTTTTGGTGGTGGCTACACAGGCACATGGAACGCTCATGATTCATCAAAAAATGTTTGAAAGTCGTTTGTTTTTTGTAGATAAATTGATTGATATGGGGGCAAAAATTATTCTTTGCGACCCACACCGTGCTACTGTTTTAGGACTAGGAAGACAACAAGATTTGAGAGGTATTACGATGACTTCTCCTGATATTCGTGCAGGTGTTTCTCTTCTTTTGGCAGCTCTTTCGGCACAAGGAAAAAGTACTATTCACAATGCAGAACAAATTGATAGAGGATACCAGTTTATTGATAAGCGTCTGAATGCTTTAGGGGCAAAAATCAAACGTATTGAAGAATAATAGTTAATCATTTTATTAAAAAAAAGAAAGAAAAATGATTCTATCTAAAAAAGCATACAGCCTAAATTTGAAAATCATTTTTCTTTTTTTGTGTATTCTACCTTTTTTTGTCTTGGCTTTTTTTGCTCGCCCAGTAGCTGATGAATATAATTTTTTTAACTCTCTCTCTTCTATGAGTATATGGGAGTTTGTCTATTCTATGTATATGGGGTGGTCAGGACGATATTTTTCTGTTTTTTTTAGCTATTTTTTTTTAAAGGCTATATCGTACCATCCTATACTTTATTCTATATTTATTTTTTTTATACTTATAATTAATTTTTTAAGTTATTATTGGGTTATAAATAAACTCAATTTTACAAACTCTATTAAAGAGAAATTACTACTTACAGCAAGTATTTTTGTTTTATATATATATGGAATGCCAAGTTTTGCAGAGGGGTTTTATTGGTTTATTTGTGCTTTAGGCTATATATTAGCTAATTGTTTTGTTCTTTTTTGGGTTGGATTTTTAATTGAACGAGAAGCTAAAATTAAGGACTCAAAATCTTCTGCTAAAGAAAATCTATTTATCTTTTTTTCTACTTTTGCACTCTGTGGAAGTATAGAACTTATATCTTCTTTTGTGGTAGGTTTTATAGCCGTAATTTGGCTTACAAAAGTCATAACCATTAAGAAAATAGATAAGTTTTATAGTTTGTTACTTCTTTTTTCTTGTATTTGCTTTTGCTTTTCCATTTTTGCAGAAGGAAATTCTGTTAGAGCTTCTAGTTTTTCAGGTCTTTCCAATCCTATGGTTATTTTACCCAAACTCATTCCTAATTCTTTAAATTATATTTTTTATTGGTTTTTCGAAACACCTATTCTGATTTTTACTTTATTTTATCTTCCTTTTGCTCAAAAAATTGTTTCTAATTCTAGTTATAATTTTATTTTTAAAATAAATCGTTTTTGGGTTTTGGTAGTTTGGATAGGAGTTGTTTTTGGTAGTTTTTCTATTGGTTATATTTCTATTGGTGGTGAACTTCCGATGCGTATCAATAATATTGTTTATTTTTTATTTTTGACAGGTTGGTTTTATGTAGTAAGTGTATTTGTTTGTTTTTATTCTAATGAAATGAATGACGAATTTTCTATTTTAACAAAACCTTCTGTTTTTACAAAATTGATTGCTCCTTTAGTTGTTTTTTTATTTTTGTATAAAGAAAATAATGCTATTCGTTTAGCGTATGCAGATATTTTAAAGGGAAAAGCATATAATTATGCTCTGCAATTAGAAGAAAGAAAAGAATTGCTAATGTATTGTGAATCAGATACTTGCGTTGTTCCGAAAATCAAAAATCCTCCTCATACTATTTATGAACCTTCACTAGACTTGAGTACCAATCCAGAAGATTGGAAAAATAAATCACAAGCTGTTTATTTTGGTGTAAAGGTCATACAAGTAGAGGAGTAAGTATGTGTTGTTAGACTAGAAATTCTTTTATAAAGTTACTATAAGCATCTTTCATTTCTAAATCCATATCAACGAATAACTGTTTCCTTTCTGTTATTTTTATTTCTTTCGTGATAGGATTTACACCTCTTTTTTGATATTCTTTCCAATAAATTCCAATTCCTCTCTTTTGCCAACTTGGTAAATCATTAAAATTGATACCATAACTAAAAAGAAGTTCGTTTTTATCAGCTACCGAAACAGTTTCAAGCCTTTGTGTGGCTTTTTTAGCTGTAAATCCATCTTTTCTTAATATCCAATAACAGTGTGCATTGAGTGCATTTCTAAAGGCATCTTCATTACGCCAACGAAAATAATCTACAACATCTTCTTTAGTGGGAAGTTGAGAAATACGGCAATCAAAAGCAGCTAAATCATTCAATAAAAGTGAAAATTTGGCACTTGCTTCTCCTGCAAGAATAGAATTGTACTTTCTAGTTTTTCGGTTAAAAGCTGTTTCATTTTGATTAAAAAGCAATGAAATTTCATCACTTTCTGTGTACCCATAAACAACATTGAAACCTACATTCATTAAGTGTTTTACAGTCTCTACCATATAATCTCTAAAACGAATATCAAATGGAGTTTCAAAATTGTGTTTCTGTTTGGTTAGGGTGGTAAAATTTCTGCCATCAATTCTAGCAACCATATAAATTTGGGGGAGTACGCATATATCACTATTGGTTTCATAGATTCGCATACGTTTGTCTAAATCATCAAATTTCATTTTTTAGTTTTTTAAGTTGAGCATTTTTTTCTTCTGTATTGAGTATATATATTTCATCAAAACCCTCTTCATAGGTAGGAAGTTCCATTTTTTTATATGTAGATAAAATTCCAATTTCAGCAATTTTGGCTTTTCCTTCTCTCAACTCATTTCTTTTTAAGGCTGTTTGTATGGGGATTTCAAACAAAATTCCAATAATTTTAAAACCTCTTTTTTTTAACTTTTGAATATATTTTGTACGTTCTTTTTTTGTTGGATTGGTATTATCAATGACCAAACGCTGCTGAAATTCTAAACAAAAATCTAAAAGCTTGGATTCTTTATTTCTTGTATTGAGTAAATCTAAACTAATTCGTAGGTGCGAATTAAAATATCTTTTTTTATAAAAAGTTGATTTTCCACTTCCTTGTATTCCTATAAAAATGATTGCTTCCATTATTGTATTGTTTGTAATTATGCTCACAAAAAAACTTCTATATTGTGATAAACAACATAGAAGTTTTTTTGATTTAAGAAAAAATAAAATTAGTTACTTAACTCTCCCACAAACATTTCTCTTATTTCTTCCGTAGTTGCAACAGCCCTTTGTGTTTTTGCATCAAACAAAACAAAAGTAATGATAGCATCACAAACTACTGTATCTGTATTTTCTAAATAAATAGTTTGTTGAAAAGTACTTTTTTTACTTCCTACTTCTGCAAGATTATCTAATTTACTTTTTATGACAATCGTCTGACCTACAGAAGCAGGATAACGGTAGTTAATATTTACATTTACCACTACAAACATAATATTTTTCTCTTGAAGTGTTTTTAGTGCATCACTTTCTTCAAAAAATGCCCATCTAGCTTCTTCAAAAAACTCTAAATAACGAGCATTATTAACATGTTGATAGCCATCTAAATGGTATCCTCTTACTTTTATTTTTACTTCTTTTGTCATTTTTTTTATTAATTATAATAAATTAAATAGAAATATTCTTTGTCTGTGTGTTTACTTTACAAGTTTGTACCTTTGTTCTTTTGTAAAAACTCCATCAGGAGTCGTATAAATTAAAGACATTTTATTACCTGTAAATTCTATTATTTTATATGTTTCTGCAAAAGCATCTATTCCAAAGGTAATTGTATTGTTTTGCTTGTCATAAACCCATTGATTAGTTCCTTCAGGGTTTCCTGGAAATGGACAAATATCTGTTTGATACCTTTCAACTTGCCCATCTCTGTCCTCTTTTGCTGTCTCTGTACGACGAATAAAATCATGATAGAGTTGATTAGAACAGTTCGGAAAAGCAGGATTTCCATTAATAAGAGCAGCTGTTTGTTGCCATCGTTTTTTGTATATTCCTGTTAGTTTTGCTTCAAAAGGAGTATTTATTGTAATTGTAGTTGTATTTTCTTGTGCAAGATTAGGCAAACTGACAAATGTTTCTGTGTACCAATTATTAAGTTCATTTTTTTCAATATTTACATAATAATCAAAAATTTCTACGTCTAAGGCTACTTGAATCAATCCCTCTTCATTTGTATAAAGAGTTTCTATAATTTGAGATTTTCTTGTATTTAATGCCATTTCATCAAAGTAAAATTCCACTTTTGCATTATCAACAGGCTGACCAAGCGTATCAACCACATACAATTCTAACAAACGAACAGGTTCTACTCTACCTTCTCTACACGAAGAAAAAAGCACACAAAAAGATAATAAACCAAATAGAGTGTTATATATTTTTTTCATAAAATTATTTTTTTTGTTTTTATAAAATACAAGTTGCAAAATTTGCGTAGTGTTATTTAAAAACTCTGACTACACAATTCATTATTTTTTTAATTGCACAAAATTAAATAATAATTTATACACTTTCTATTTGAGATAATAAAAAAATAGATAAAGGATTAATTTTGGTCTTCAAAAGTATTTTTTTCTATTTTTTTAGGACTTTCTTCTTGATTGGCAAGTTGCCAAGTAGTATAAAAAATAAGTTTAGTTACTTTTTCTACTCGTTGATAATCTATTTTTTCGGCTGTATCGCTTGTTTTGTGGTAATCTTTATGGTCTGGACTAGTATAAAAAATGACAGGAATATCATATTTAGCAAAACTATATTGGTCAGAACGATAAAAAAATTCTTCTGGATGTTTTTTAGAATTATACGTATAATCTAAATTGATTTTTGTAAAAACACTATTTGCTTGCTCATGAGTTTGATGTAAAACAGGCGATAACCAGTCTGAACCCACAATGCTTACATAATCATTTGCTGGATATTTATTTTTTGGTAGATATTCTCTTCCAATCATATCAATATTTAAGTTTGCAACCACATTTGAAATAGGAAAAAGTGGTGCAATATCAGCATAATAAGAAGAGCCCAACATACCTACCTCTTCGGCAGTCGTTGTCATAAATAAAATACTTCTTCTTGGTGCAAAACCATCTTTTTTGGCTAAAGCAAATACTTTTGCAAGTTCCATCAATGCAGCTACACCAGAAGCGTTATCATCTGCACCTGCGTAATAAGTAGTTTTATCTTTTCCTAAGTGGTCATAATGAGCCGAAATAATAATTAATTCTTCTTTTGCACTTGTTCCCTCTACAAAACCAATTATATTTTCTGTATTCAAAGTTGTTGCATTTTCTTTTTTTACATCAATAGAAATTGTTGTATAAGGAAGATTCGAAGGGATTTTGTTTTCTTTAAATTGTTCTTCTATGCTTTCCCATTCTGAGTCTGAATAATCAAATAATTCGGCTGCTGTTTGCATAGAAAGAAAATAAACACCACTGCTTTTTTCTGTTTTCAGTGTATAAATATCTTCATTTAGGTATTTATTTTTTTGAAGTCTTTTGGTATTTATTTTAAAATTATCTGAATTTGTGAGAATAAAAAATATAGCTTTTGCACCTGCTTTTTGAGCTTCAAGGACTTGTTTTTCTGTTTTTTCATTCCAATCTTGATTTGAATAAAAAATATCTTCTTTGTCATACGTATTCAAAAATAAAGCTACTCCACGTCCATTCATTTGTTCGTTGGGTAGAATAGAATAACCTGTCAAAACGACATTTAATTCATTTTCATTGTGAAGATAAGTCAATGGATTTGCCAAAAAATCTGCTTTATTTTTATATATATTTTCTTTGCCTTCTTTTTGTGTTTTTATGGTTACGATAGGAGTTGTGCTTTTTTCTATCTCAAACTCTTGTAAATAACGTTTGCCCACTTCTGTAGGAACGGCTGGCTCAAGGTCATTTTTTATAAAAAAATCTTGAATATATAACCCTGCCATTTTTTGCCCTCGTTCTCCTACTTTTCGCCCTTCAAAACTTTCTGATGCAAGTAATTCAATATGATTTTTTAGATTAATGGCTTCTATATTGTCTGCATAATAAGTTTGTGTACTTTGTTGAAGTGCTGAGAGATAGTTTTGTATTGTATCTATATTTGTATTTCTTCTACTGGTTTGAGTTGTAGATGTATCTTGATTATCAGATTTTTGTGAAATACAATTTGTAGAGGAAAATAGAAATAATAAAATAATTAAATTAAAAAATAAAGTAATTATTGTAGATTGAAATTTCATAAATATTGGATAGAATGCTTTTGATTAAAAATGTCTTATAAAAATAACTAATCTTTAATTAAGACTTTATTTAGTTATTTTCAAAGGTAACTTATTATTTAGATAGAAAGAACAACTAAATAAGTCCATTTCTGTTAGATGTAATGAATAGTTTTAAGAATTTGTAATAAATTAGATGACTCTACGACCAATTATTTATTAGAAATAAAAACCTTTTTTAATGGTTTTTACGTATTTTAGAAGAACAAACTATATGTCTTAGAGCGAATCATCCAAATTTTATACACATGAATATAGAAAAATCACGACAAAAAGACACTCAAAAAAGCAATGAAAATGAAAAAAGTCTAGTGTCTTGGAATAACATAAAAAGATTTGATTTCAATAAACCTCTTACAGATTATGGATTTGTAACTCGTTTGGCTGATGAAAACAAATGGACAAAAAATTTTACAGAAAAAGCTATTTTGGAATACAAAAAATTCATGTATTTGGCTGCAACGGCTGGTACAATGGTTTCTCCTTCCGAAATAGTGGATATTGTTTGGCATCAACATTTGATTTTTACGGAATCGTACAATGAGTTTTGTAATTTATTAGGAAAGAAAATTCAACATATTCCTTCTACACATAATAAAGCCGAATTTGAAAAGTTTAAATCTGCAAAAGATAATACAACCAAACTTTACGAACAAAACTTTGGAAAGCAACCTAAAGATATTTGGGAATATACTACCATGTATCAGTCTTTACATCTAAAAGCATCTACAACTACAAAAGAGAAAGTTGTTGTTTTGGGTTCTGTCATTTCTTTGATAGTTCTTATTCCTGTGCATTTTTTGATGCAACCTTTTTATAGCCAAATAAATGGTTCAGATTTTTTCTTGCTTTATATTCCTTTGATTATAGTTGCTCTAATTGCTCTAAATACTTTTAATAGTTCTTATTTAAAAGGTGTTGTGAAAGGTTGGTCTAAAGAGGGGTTTATTAATGATTTATCTATTTCTGAAGTCATTTATTTAAAAACAGGAAAGAAAAATGATGTTGTGCATCATGCCACCAATAATTTGGTAAAAAATAAAGGATTAAAAATTAGTAGCCAGAATGAAATAAAATTTAATAAACACATAACCCTTAAATCAGTAGAGGATTTTGTAATTCTTGATTCTTTTACCATTCTTTCAGCTAAGTCTGAACAAGTATTTTATCCAGCACTTTTGAGGGAACTCATGAATAAAGAAATATTCAAAAACACCTATCAAGCAATGGATAAGTTTATCGAAACAGTAAAGGCTTCTGCTTCTTTTATGAAATTATTTTTGATAAATTATGTAACTATTTCCATTCTCATGATGATTGGTTGTATTCGTCTTTTTATGGGAATGTCAAACAATAGACCTTTTGCATATATAGCAATTCTATTATTTGTTTTGCTTATTGTGGCTATTATTCATTTATATGGTTTGTCTAACAAAATGGCAAGAAGTGTTATTCCAAATTTCTACAAACATACAGTTCTTCCTCAAAAGTATGGTCAAAAAATTAGTAATGATACGAATCACGATTGGAGTTATATGTATGTAGATAGTGCTGCTTTTGATGCTTCATTTATACCTCTCATAGCTTATACAGACAAAAATAGTTCATCATCCAGTAGTGATGGAGGTTCGTGTGGAAGTAGTTGTGGCTCTTCGTGTGGAAGCTCATGTGGTTCTTCATGTGGAAGTGGCTGTGGTGGAGGCTGTGGAGGTTGTGGTGGATAGGAAATATTTGTTTTTTTGTTTTAAAAAAAGGTTCAAACTTTGCTTTTGAGCCTTTTTTATTGACAATTTTAGAATCGTTCTAAAAAAACCTATTAAAACATTTCTAAGTTTTTTTTGCAAGAGAATCCAAACCATGTTTACTTTGTTGTATGGTACGACATTTGAAAAGAATTGGCTACCAAAAAACAATAACACACAACACACATAAAGTCAAAAACAATGAAAAACGTGGTAATACTTGGTGCAGGACGCTCATCCTATGCACTCATCGATTATTTAGTAGAACATAGCAAAGAAAATGATTGGCAAATTGAAGTAGGAGATTTAGATATTTCGTTGGCTCAAGAAAAAATAAAAAACCACGAAAGAGCACCAGCTTTTCAGTTTGATGTTTCTGATTTAGAAGAGTGTAGAAAAATTGCTAGGCGTGCTGATTTGGTAATTTCTCTTTTACCTGCATTTTTACATGCGCCTGTGGCAGAAGTTTGTGTTCAAGAATCAACATCTATTTTTACGGCTTCTTACGTTTCTCCTCAAATGCAAAAGTTAGATGCAGAGGCAAAACAAAAAGGACTTTTGCTTTTAAATGAAATCGGTCTTGACCCTGGAATTGACCACCTTTCGGCGATGCAAGTTTTGGATAAAATACGTTTTCATAATCAATCAGAAGATGAAAAAGCAGAGATTACAGCTTTTCGTTCGTTTACAGGTGGACTTTTAGCACCTGAGTCTGACAACAATCCTTGGAATTATAAATTTACATGGAATCCTAGAAATGTAGTTTTGGCAGGACAAGGAACAGCAAAATTCATTCAAAACCATCAATATAAATATGCACCTTATCATCGTCTTTTTTCTTATTGTGAGCCGATTGAATCAAAAGAATTTGCTCAAATAAATCAACACGATGAAGAGTATAAATTTGAAGGTTATCCAAATAGAGATTCATTGCAATATCGCTCTACTTATGGTTTGGATACTATTCCGACAATGCTTAGAGGAACGATTCGAAGAAATGGTTTTTGTAATTCGTGGGATACATTTGTTCAATTAGGAATGACAGACGATTCTTATAAAATTGAAAACTCAGATAAATTGACTTATAGACAGTTTGCCAATATGTTTTTCAAATATGACCCTTTTTTATCGTTAGAGGAAAAACTAAAAACAATCTATAATTTCTCTGATTCAAAACTCAAACAATGGGAGTTTTTAGGATTCTTTGAGGATAAAAAAATAACACTTCAAAATGCTTCTCCTGCTCAAATATTGCAACATCTTTTAGAGGAAAAATGGACATTAGACCCACAAGATAAAGACATGATTTTGATGCAACACAGAATTAAATATACATATCAAGGAAAAGCAAAAGAACTAACGTCTTCGCTTGTTGTTTTTGGAGATGACAGCAAACATACAGCTATGGCAAAAACAGTAGGACTTCCATTAGCGATTGCAGCAAAATTATATTTAACAGGAAATCTGCATTTAAAAGGTGTTCAGATTCCAATTCATAGGGAAATTTATGAACCTGTTTTGGCAGAATTAGAAAATCATGGAATTATCTTTAAAGAAGAAATTGCAGAAATTGATAAAAGTGAACTTTATAGTTAAAAAATTGGATAGGCTCAACCCCACTATATTTTAAGAACCCTCAGTTTCTTTGTGCTGTTGTTGGTGTTTTAGCGACACCAACAACAGCATGTTAAATTGATTTTCTAAATATCTTAATGATATTTTGGTCAGATAAAAATGCTATTTCGTAGAAAAATATTTGTTTTTTAAGCTAAAAATATGTTAATTAGGATAAAGACTTTATACTTTAGTTTTCCTTATTTTTTTAGCAAAAAGTATATAGTTTTAAACTATCTTTTCATATAACTCCTCAAAATATGCAAGAAGTAGCTACTATTAAATCTTGGATAAATGTTCATGCAAGCCCTTTTGCTTGGCAACGTATTTTGTTCAAACTCTTACCAGAATTCAAAAAAGAAGGTTTTTTCTTTCATACAATAACAGATGATAGTCAGCTTTCGCCTACTCTATTAGAAAAAATATCAGAGGCTCTTTTTGATGCCTATAAATTAGAGCTTTCAAGAGATTTTTTTAAAAAACCTGTTCAAAAAACAAATACAATTCCTGAAAGTGAAGAGCAAAAAAAAGAAGTAAGTCAGAACAAAATGGCAGAAACAGATGAGATTGATTTTCCAAACAATGATACAGAAGACTCAGATGATTCTTTTCAATAGAAAACACATTTCTTTATCTTATTTCTATTTCCCTACTAACTATTATTTATAAAATTATGCAACAGACTACTCAACTTTTGAGAGGAAGTTATCATTATGATAGAAATGTTTATGTAGCTGCTGGCGAACCGATGATTTTTCATTGCCATCATTATAATGCGTATTTACAAGCTGTCATTGAAGATACAAGTTCGTATCTTAATGTATATCCGATGCTTTCAGATAGCGCACAAGAGATTGTTTACACACAGTTTTCTAATTTTTTTAAGGAAGAAATAAATAAAAAACTATCACTAGAAGATAAAAAATACATCTGTCAAGATTATTTCCGTTTTTGTGGTTTTGGGATTATTAATTTAACAAATCTCACAAAAGAAGGAGGAACAGTAACTTCACCATCCGAACATTATGGTATTGGCTGGAAGACTAAATTTGGTCTTAGGGAAAAAAATAAAAAAGGAGTTGCTTTTTTTGCTGCAGGTTATATTGCAGGTGCAACCGAAGCTATTTTTGATTTGCCATTAGGAACACTTTTTACCCAACAAAAAACATGTATTTCACAGGGAAATAAAGAAAGTGTTTTTGAAGTTTTGTTAAGAAAGAATGATACAGAAAATACGAATTTAGTGGCTTCTCCACAAGAAGGAAAATATCAAACCTATCAGCTCAAGCAACCTTCAAATACATCTATTGATTATGATGGAATACGCCAGGCTCTTACAAATATGGATTTGCAAGGAGATTCAAAAACAGGTTTGATTGATGCTTTTGGAGTTTTGCTTACTCGTATGTATGCCAATTATTACTGTTTAATTTCTTATAAGTTATTACAGCTTTTTGAAGATGAAATGGGTAATGATGGACTTCCTTTAGCTGCACAACTACTCACAGAGGCTGGTCATGTGTGTGCGTATAATACCTTTGGTGGAGTGATGCAATCTACCGAATGGAATGCCATGATAAAACCAATGATTCATAATAAAGAAGATTGGACACACGGAATTACTGCTGTTGTAAATGCTTTTGGTTGGGGCTTTTGGGAAATAGAAGAGCTAAAACCCAATCAAGAACTCCAAATGAAAGTAGTAAGTGGTTATGAACCGAATAATTATCTAGCTCATTTTGATGCAAATAATGAATTGCCTATTTCGTTTTTAGCCTCTGGAGGAATAGCAGGAATTATGAATTTGATTTATAACACCTCTTTAACAGAAGAGTTTATTACTTTAGATGAAAATGAGTATAAAAAAATGATTCAGAACCCGTCTCTTTTCGAAACTCAAAAACATATTTGTAGAGTAAAAGAAGGTAGTCAGTTTGACCAAATTACAGTTATGAGTTGATTATGTACTAGGGCAAACGCACGAAAATAAAATATGCAGTATTATACTCTTTTTGGTCTATTTTTTTAGTTTTAAAATTCAAGCGAGGGCGAGGACGCTTGAATTAGACAAAAGCTGGTTTAAGCGTCCTCGCTTGAACCAATTTAAAAAATAAAATAAAATTTCGTGCGTTTGCCTAATTATGAACTGAAATCTAACAGAGTTAAGTCACATTTAAAATGAATACTTATTTTGAAATAAAACAAATCAAAAATTGCCGTAGATTTATACGAAATTGTTATACACTTTTGAAACCGATTGATAAAAAATTATTAATTCAATTAGAAAATTACGGTTATTTAGAAATTCAAAATTTTTCTTCTTTTTCTCCTTTGGCAAAAGATTCCTTCAAACTAAAACTAGAAGATATTTTAGAAATTACAGGGGTGATAGAAGGGAAACAGTTTTTTATTACTATTTCAAAAACAGATTTGAGTCTAGTAGAAAAAATTGAACAAGAACTAGTAGATTGGACAAAAAATAATTCATAAAAAACGAGTTGGATATATTATTCAACTCGTTTTTTATTGATTCTATTTTACTAAGGAATAGAAATTAAATAAACTACTCATTTCGAAATAATAAATCATTGTTATTCAATGTATTATATTCGTAATTGTTCCTAAAGGTTATATTCTAATTCCAATAATGGTAATATCATCACGTTGATTTGTTGTTTCTTGAAAATTATCCAAATAATCTACCAAATGTAAATATTGTTCAGCGAGTAATTTGTCAGAAATTTGGCGTATCATATCCAAAAATTTGAGTGTACCTATTTTATTTCCATTTGGATTGTTTTGATCAACATAACCATCTGTGGTAAGATAGAGAGTTGTACCTTTTGGTACTTGAATTTCATTATTTTCAAACGGTTTTTCAAGATATTGCTTTCCTCCAATCGAACGTCTTGTTGCTGGGATAATTTCTAATTCAACTTTCTCTGTGTTAGAATTTAAGTTTGGTAATGCATAATACAAAGCTCGTTTTGCACCTGCGTATTCTATTTTTACAGTAGAATTATTTTCTGATTCTTTAAAATGAAATGCACATAAACACATATCCATTCCATCAGAGTTTGATTCTTGATTTTGATGAAGAGCAGCTACCAAACGTTTATTCATTTCTTCCAAAACTTCAGAAGGTTTGGCATTCGGAATTTCATTAATTATTTCTGTCAGAATAGAGTGTCCTATCATAGACATAAATGCTCCTGGAACTCCATGTCCTGTACAATCAATCGCAGCAAGATAGGTAATACCTTCTCTTTGAGCTAACCAATAAAAATCTCCACTTACAATATCTTTTGGATTGTAGAGTATAAAATGTTCTGTAAATAACTTTGCAAATTCGTTTTGATGAGGCAAAACTGCACCTTGAATTGTATTTGCATAACGAATAGAATCCGTAATATTTCTATTTTTTTCTTCAATCATTTGATACGCTGAAACGTTATCTAAAGCAATAGAAGTATAAGCAGCAAGAGTCCTAAGAATAGTGAGTTGTTGTTCTTTATAAGCATCTTTTTCTAGGCTTTGTACTGTAATTACTCCAACAGGTTTATTTTCCACAAACAAAGGAAGATACACAAAAGATTGAGGGATTTGTCCTACTTTGGTTACAAACTTTTCTCCTTTTTCTTCTTGCATTTTTTGTAAATCAGTCAAGAAATTATTTTCGATGAGTTCTTTCTGTTGAGTAAAACAAATAACAGATTTACTATCCTTTTCTTCTAGTCTATCATAATGAAAAGGCATTTCTTCATTATTTTCTATAAAACCAGAAAACTCAATGCGTTGTAGCTGTGGGTTGTAAAGACCAATTCCAAAAAACTCAGCAGGCATAAGTGCATTTACATTGCTATAAACAGTTTTTACTAAATCGTTTTGATTTAAAATTTGAGTAATTTTTTGCCCAATTTCAGAAAGAATTTGAATATTTTTATACGACTTTTCTACTTCATCTTTTTGAAGTGAAATTTCTTGATTTTGTTCTGTAATAGAAAGATTTGCTTCTCTTAAACTTTCAGCTTGTGCTTCAATCTCTTCTTTTTGTTGATTGATTTCTGCATTAGCGAGCATTACATTATTGGCTTGTTGTTCAATTTCTTCTTTTTGTTGTTGTATTTCGGCAGTCCTTTGTTGTACAATAGCTTCCAAGTTTTCTTTTTCTTTTTCCAAACGACGACCATTCCACTTTACAGCAAACCAAACGACACCAATAGCCAACAAAGCATACAGAATAAAAGCAAACCAAGTACGATAAATAGGAGGTTCTATATGAAAAGAATATCCAGCGATATTACTTATTCTCTCATAGCTATTCTTTCCTTCTACTTCAAAAGTGTATTCTCCTTCAAAAAGATTGGTATAAATCGCCTTACTATCTGTTGTCCATTCGCTCCACTCATCACTAAATCCCTTCAAACGATAACGGTATTTGCTTTTTCCTTCTCCAAAATTAGGTAATGAAAATTCAAAGGTAATTGAGTTCAAATCATAAGGTAAATCTTCATCTAATGAAATAATTTGATAGGAAGGGTTTTTATTGATAAGATATTTTTGTGTAAATCCACCATAAACAACAGAATCTTTTCCAACTTGTACTTTCCGAATCAATATATTCCTTGCTTTATAATAATCTGTATCTCGTTTTGGGTCGTATCTAAAAACACCCTCCGAACCACCAAACCACATCGTTCCGTCAGGAGCTAAATAATGAGCCAAAACCATCATTTCATGTATTTTTTTGAATGGGGTTTCATAAAGCTGATAACTTCCGTCAGCTTGTTTTTTTGCTATTCCGATAGAACCTGTTGCACTTTGCAAACCTGCATACCACAAATCTCCATTGGAAGATTCTGTAAATGAAAAAATATCTCTACTTGCATCTGTAAGACTTGTGTTTTCTAACTCTGGTGCAAGAATCATTTTATCAGTAGTCTCATCATATTTATAAAGTCCTTTTTCAGTAGCAAAAACTACATCATCTCCAAAAGGATACACCAATACATTTTTGAGAGATAAAAACCCTTGCTCTTCTGTATAGTATTTTATTTTATTAGCTGTAATCTCTTCAGGATTTTCATAATATGGAATTTTGATAGCACCATTTCTAAATGTACCTAACCAAAGATTACCATTTTTATCTTCTGCCATCATTCTGACATCATCATTTAGCTCTTTTATTTGTCCTTCATTTTTCCATTTTCCATTTTCGTATCGTATAGCATTTACACCACTTCCAGTTAGTAAGAAAATACGATTGGGGCTTTTGGGAGATTGATAAAAATCAAATACATTATCTTGATTTATAAATATTCGTTTTGCTGTCGAATCTATAAGTTGATGTAATCCATTATTATCACTTACTAATAAGATTTCTTTTTGTGCTACTTTCTCTTCAGAAACAGGAGTAAAACGAGTAAATGCCCATGTTTGAGTACTTAGTGGTGTATCTCCTATTACTCTTTTGGCTTTATCTCCATCTAAATAATACAAACCTTGATGTGTAGCAACATATATTCTACCTTCAAAATAATACATAGCTTCGACAACACCATCTAATCCTGAATTTTTATCCCAAAAAGAAATAGGAGATGCCGTTTCTACGTGTGCAACACCCTTATTCATGGCTACAAATAAATTTCCTTTATCTGTAACAGTCATATCATAAATGGCATTTGTTAGAAGCCCTGTACTTTCAACTACTTTTTGTTGAAGCACTCCTTTTTCATTTAGAATATAAATACCACTTCTTACATCTAAAATGGCAATTTCATTGGAAGGTAAACGTACTACCTTATTATAAATTCCATACGAATAATTTATTTTTTGTAAAAGATTTAAAAACTCGGTATATTCTTCTGATATATCTTTTGGTTGGCTGGTTTCGAATTGAGAAGTAGAAACACGATATAATTTTCTATTAATAATTAGTAGTCTTCCTTCTTCTGAACGAGTGTATTCTCTTGCACAAATGAGAAGTGAATTTTCGGTTTCTTCTAATACAAAATCAATAATATGATTTTGATAAAATGAATTAGCTAAAACAGGAATAAATTTTTTATTTTCTATTTTATGCATTCCTTTCGTAAAATCCCAAAAATAAGCTTTTTGATTTACATTAAAAATGACTTGATAGGCATTATAAGAAAGAGTATCTAATTTTGTACTCTGACCATCATCTTCTAAAATAAATATTTTTCTTAGCGTTGGAGCATAAAAGATAACTTCGTTATTTGTTTCTGTTTTTTGTTGAACAATTTTTAAAATTCTATCAAATTGAGGAATGCTATCTAATAATTCAGTTAGAGATGTGTATTCTAAATATCCTTGAGTGGTAGGATGTAAATAACCAAATTCATTTGTAGCTCCTACATATACTTTTTGCTGATTTTTATTTGAAAAATCGGAATAAAACATGGAAAAGCCTGTGCCTTTATTTTTAGTAATAGGAATTATTTGCCAACTATTTCCATCAAACTCTAAAATACCATCACCATTTCCAATATATATAACTCCACGATTATCCTGTGTCAAACTCCAGTTTTGAACATGTGCTTTGTATTCCTTGGAGGTATAATTATGTATAAATGGTTTTCCTACTTGGGCTTTTAAAGAAAAAGAAACCAAAAAAAGCAGAAAAATAAAACAAGAAAAAGCAATTTGCATTGTCTTGGGACACTTTTTGACTCGTTTTATAGTTAATAAAAAAAATAATTTTTTCAAGGGAAAAAAATAAAATTACGAATAAAAATTAAGGGGGAAGAGAATAGTTATATTCTCTGTACCTAAAATAAGCATTCTATTTAAGAAATACAATTTAAGTTTTGAATATTATAATTAGTCAAATTAACTATATAGCTGCTTATTGCCCTATTAAGCTGACCTAAGTATAAAATAAGGTCAGCCTTGTAGAACTCATTACTTCAATTCGACAAGTGTAATACCTGCTCCACCTCTGTCTGCGTGTTCATCTTTGATGTTCTTCACTTGCGAATACTGACGCAACGCATCTCTAACTACTTGACGCAAAACACCTTCCCCTTTTCCGTGCAATATTCGAAGATTTTTTTGAGAAAGCATGACAGCATCATCCATAAATGAAGTTACTATCGGATTTACTTCTTCAGCACGTTTTCCACGTACATCCAAATCAGGACTAAAATCTAAAACTTTACTATGAAGTGTAGCACCAGAATTAGACGAATTTGTATTTCTAGTTCCTGTAATCGAAGTCGGTAATATAGTTTCATCTACTTTTTGCAAACGACTTATTTTGACGGTTGTTTTAAGTGAACCAATACGAAGTAAAGCATCTTTATTTTTGATAGAAAGAACCTCAGCAACTGCCGTTTGTCCTTTTATCTGTACAAAATCGCCTTCTTTTATCTCAGAATCTACATAACGAATCATTTCTTCATCGCTTTTAGGCATTTCTTTTTCTGTGGTTTCATATTCTATTCGGTTGAGTTCATCTTGAAGAATATCCAAATCTTTTCTAGCTACTTTTGTAGTTTGTTTATCGGCTTGTTGTTCTTTGATGGTTCGAATAGTGTTTTCGATGCGCTGATTTGCTTTTTGGAGTAATGCCTGTGCTTCTTTTTTGGCTTCAAGCATGTATTTTTGTTTGTTTTTCTTTAAGTCATCTTTTAAAGCTTGATTCTCTCTAAGCAATTTATCTACTTCTAAACCTTGTTTTCTGAGGGAAGTTTGTTCTCTATCTAAATTCGAACGCTGTTTTTCTAGTTGTCTTAAAAGACGTTCTACTTCTACTTGTTCACCTCCTATTTTTGAGCGAGCTGATTTGATAACATCGGAAGGTAAACCTATTTTTTTAGCAATTTCTAGTGCAAACGAACTTCCAGGTTTTCCTATTTCTAATTTAAAGAGAGGTTCTAATTTATCAACATCATAGCGCATTGCTCCATTGACAATAAACTGTGATTTTTCTGCCATAAATTTCAAATTCGCATAGTGCGTAGTGATTACGGCATACATTCTCTGTTTTTCAAACTCTTCTAAAATGGCTTCTGCTATCGATGCACCTACTTGTGGTTCTGTTCCTGTTCCAAACTCATCTATTAAAGCAAGTGTTCGTTTGTTTCCTGCAATGAGGAATTTTTTCATATTATAAAGATGCGAACTATACGTACTTAGGTCATTATCAATGGATTGTTCGTCGCCTATATCTATAAAAAGCTGGTCGAAAATTCCAATTTTTGAGCCTTCTTGTACTGGAATAAGTAAACCACTTTGAAACATATATTGAAGCAAACCAACCGTTTTGAGAAGAACTGATTTACCCCCTGCATTAGGTCCTGAAATAAGTAAAATTCGTTGATTTCCATCTAAAAACAATGTATTTGGAAGAACTGTTTTTCCTTGTTTTTTATGCGATAAATAAAGTAGAGGATGATACGCATTTTGCCAATCTATTAAAGCACGTTTTTCAAAATCTGGATTAATGGCATTTAATTTTACAGCAAAACGAGCTTTTGCACGAATAAAATCTACTTGAGCCAAAAATTCATACGCATACTTTAAAGTATATAAATGAGGACGTAAAAAAGTCGTTAAGTCAGTCAGAATACGCACAATTTCGAATCGCTCTTGGTGCATAAACTGCTTAATATCATTATTCAAATCTACGATTGCTTCGGGTTCTATAAAAATAGTTTGCCCTGTTGAAGAAGTATCATGAACAATTCCTTTTAACTGTTTGCGATATTCTGTTTTGATAGGAACGACCATTCTCCCTTCTCTAACTGTTGTGTCGACATCGGAACGCAAATAATCATTTTTTCGGAGTTCTTCTACTATTGAAATTAGTTTTTTACGAAGCGTAACCTGTGTTCTGACAATCGCTTGACGGATTTTTTGTAATTCTGGAGAGGCATTACTTCTCATTTGTCCTTTATCATCAATGACTCTTTCTATGTCTTGAATGACTTCATAAGGAACTTCTATATCTTGACACATAGACTGAAGGCGTGGAAATTCTTCTTTTGGCTGTCGTCGGATTACTCTCAACGTTTGATATAATGTATCTAAAGAGCGTTTGACATCATAAAATTCACTTTCTGTCAGAAAGTTATTGACAATAGAAGCCTTAGCAAGATATGCTGTTACATCAAAATAATAACTTTCAGGTGGACTTTGTGATGTTTCTATCAGTTTTTTGAACTCAGCAGTTTGTTCTGTTAGGCTGGCAATGGTATCATAATCATTATGAAATTCCATTTTATCTATAAGCTGTCTTCCCAAAATGCCTTGACACTCATCAGCTAAAAGTTCTCGGACTTTATCAAATCCTAATTTTGTTTCTATATTTTGTGGATAAACCATGTTCAGTTATCAGTAATCAGTGAAACAGTAACCAGTTAATTTCAAATAACTGACAGTTTATCAACTGTCAGAAATAGAGTGATTCTTATGAAACTGTTTTAGTATTTTTATTTTGTAATGCTTAGATAAACTCAATAACCCATTTTCTTTGTTTTTGATTCAAAAAGATAAAACTTTTTTTGAATGGCTTATAAATCAAGGTTTTGATAATTCTATATTGCTCATATAAAAGCAAGTTATTCTTTTACATCAATAGATTTGCTACAAAAAAACCAAATTAATAAAAAAAATTCCGTAATTTGTATATTTATTCTTTTCTATCAATTAATTTTGTAGAATAATTATGATAAAATGTAAGAATAGTTTATCTTTCTATGCAGAAGAAATAAAAGTATATTTTAATAGAAATTTGAACTCGTATAAAGTTTTGGCAAATTTTAGAAAGTTTTATTAGAACAGGCAATACTACATGGAAAGACCAGAATTCAATCCACTTTCAACATCCAACCTAAATCCTACCAATGCAAGTCATCTTGCTTGGCTGAATCATTTGCCTGTGCTAGTTTGGCAAACCAATGCTGAATTGGTTGTAGAAAATATTATTGGTTCTTTGGTAAACGAATTTGAGATTAATACATCCAAAATTATTCAAAAAACAGTTTGGCAGTTAGAAGAGGAAGAAGATAATAAATGGATTTTTTCAGCTCAATCTCATGCTGATGTTCTTTTAGGAAAAGAATTTTATTCTATCGTAAATCACAAAAATAACTTTTATCGTCTTCAAATTACGGCTCTCAAAGCAGGAAATAAATTAATAGGAACAGCAGGAATGCTCACTCATATTAATTTAGAACAGGCTAATAAAAATGATACGGATTCTACCGATAATTCTACTAATGATGCCTTGATTTACAAATGTGCAGAGCTTTTGCCTTCACCTACACTGATTTTTTCGGCAACAGATAATAAAATACAAGTAGCTAACGAACCCTTTTTAAAATCTTTTAAGTATGATAAAGATACAATCTTGGATCAATCTATCCATCTACTTATAAGCAATTCTGATTTATCTCAAATTCGTAGTCGTACACGTAGAAGAGGAGTAGTTAGGACATTTGAGATGAAAATGAGAAGAAAAGATAAAGGTAAGTTTTTTTGGGTCAAGATGGCTGTTCAGATGATGCAAATTGCAGATAAAAAACATTATCTACTCCAATTTACAGATATTACAAAAAGTAGGCAGAATGAAGAAAAATGGCGTTCTCTTATCAAATTTGCACCTGATTATGTACTTCATGTAGATTTAGAAGGAAATATTCAATACATCAATCGTACACCAAACGAAACTTCTATTTCAGAAATGATGGGAAGAAATGTATATGAACTTCTTATGCCTAATGAGAGAAGTAAATTAAAAAAAATATTAAGGCAAGTCTATGAAACCAAAAATATAGGACGTTTTGAGAGTTTATTTTATAATTATGTTACCAAATCACGTACTACTTGGCTAAGTGTCAGAATTGCTCCTATGGTAACTGACGACGAAGTAACAGGGTTTGCTCTCATTGCTTCTGATATTACAAAAGCAAAACAGAATCAAGAACAGTTGAGGCAAAGTGAATCTAAAAACAAAGCCTTATTAGATACCATCCCAGACCAAATGTTCTTACTTTCTGAAGAAGGTAGAATTTTGGATTATAAGGCTGACCAACAAGATTATTATAAATTTAAAAACCCTATCAATAAAAAAATAGGTGATGTGTTTTTATTGATGGTTTCGGATAAAGTAGAACGAACAATTCAGAAAACATTAATTACCAAAAAACCACAATCTATACAATATAATCACCTTACTAAAGATAATGAACTCCTTCATTTGGAAGCTCGTATGAATCTTAGTACGCAAGGAGAAGTACTCATGATTGTGCGAAATATTACAGAACAAAAACGCAATGAAGAAGCCATTGTAAAAAACAGACAAGAATACAAACAATTACTTAATAATATTGATGAGATTGTTTATGCTGTTGGAATAAATCCAAATACAGGAACGTATGAACTAACCTTTGTGAGCGAACACTTGCAATCAGTTCTCAATTATCCTATTGATTTTTTTAATAAAGGTTTTATTCCATGGATGCGTGTTGTACACCCAGAAGATAGAAGAAGAGTACTAGAAACAATGCAACAAGCTATTTTGGGGCAAACTAAGGTTTCACGTACATTCCGAATTTTGCATCATACCGAAAAAAAATATTTATGGCTTGAAGAACGTATCAATCCACAGGTAGATAATGTAGGCAATTTAATGGGTTTTTTGGGAGTCGCTAGAGATATTACACACGAAAAAATTGCAAAAGAAGAAAAACAAAGGCTTATTTCTCTTATTGGAAGTAGTCATGAATTAATCGGACTGACCAATAAAGATGGAATTATAAAATTTATAAATGAAGCTGGAAAAGAGCTATTAGGAATTGATGACAAAGCCAATAAAAGAAAGCAAAAAGAAGAAAAAATAATAAATACAAGTATCTTAGATTATTTCACTCGTTCTTCACAAGAAAAAATACGGCTAGAAGTATTTCAGTTTCCTAGACATGAATCATGGGAAACAGAACTTCGAATCATCAATCGTAGAAAATACATGCCTTTAGATGTTGCTGTTTCATTTTTTCCTATCAAGCTCAACGAAACACATGAGGCTACTTCTATTGCTGTTGTGATGCGTGATATTAGTGAACGCAAACGCTCAGAAAGAAAAATAAAACAGAGTGAACAAAAATACAGAACGCTCATTGATACAATGCGTGAGGGAATTATTGTTTTGAATAGTAAAGACGAAATTGTCTATGTAAATGAACGAGTTTTAGAACTTCTAGGACACGTACAGGGCGAACTTGTAGGAAAAACTATCGATAAACTTCTTTTTTCGAAAGAGATAGATGAAGAGTCACATCTTACACTTCAAAAGCGAATAAAAATAACACCAGAACAATATGAGCTTCAGCTTCGAAGAAAGTCAGGAGATAGTCTGTGGGCATGGGTAAGCAGTAATCCAATAAAAGCAGATAATGTAGAGTCTTTAGGAACAATTCTAGCAGTAGCAGATGTAAACTCACTCAAAATTGCTCAAAACGAAATTGTTTCGGTCAATAAAGAAATGGAACAGCTATTATATCGTGCTTCTCATGACCTAAAAGGACCTATTAGTTCGGTAGAAGGTGTTTTGAATCTTTTTAGATTAGAAAAAAGTGATGACCCGACCGTACAGCAATATACAAATATGATAGAAGTATCTGTCAAAAAACTTAGTGAGCTAATTAAAGATTTGACCAAGGTTTCTTCCATCAAGCAAGGAAAATTAAATGTAAAAACGATTGACTTTGAGCAACTTATTAATAGTATAATAGCTACTTTTTCATTTTATGAAAACTATGATAATATTGAGTTTAGAGTACACGTAAACAGCAAAAAAGAATTTTCTACTGATGAGAGTTTACTTTATACTATTATTCAAAATTTTGTAGAAAATGGAATTAAATACTCCAAACGTCTTTATGATAATTCATTGGTTCAGATTACTGTAAAAGATACATCTAAAGGAATTGAAATAGAGTTTTTAGATAACGGAATCGGAATTGCAGAAAAATATCAATCGACTATTTTTGATATGTTTATTCGTGCCAGTGACCAAGCAAAAGGAAGTGGTTTGGGATTGTATATTGTTCATAATGCCATCAAAAAACTACAAGGAACAATTCGTCTGGAGAGTGAAGAACATGCTGGTTCGATTTTTACGGTGCGATTGCCTTCTATTGATTTGTAATTTTATGAAAAAATTAATTTCAGAATATTTATTTTTACTTTTTTTAATTTCATTTTCTTCTGTGTTTGCTCAAGAAAATTCAGATTACTTCAAACCTTTTCCTACTGATATTCAAAAAATAGTTGCTACTCAACATGGAATTGAAAAAGGAGATACTATCTCTCAACCTATTTTTGAATATAGTTTTGACAGAAGAGGAAATCTAATTGGTGTAGAATATTTTGATTATTCGAAAAGCGAAATAAAGTATGACTCGTTAGATAGAATAAAAGAGGAGTACCTAGTTACTCAAAATGATGCTTTTCATGGAAATACTAGATATTATTATCCTTCTAAAAATCAAAAAATAGAAATTCATGACAAAATGAATTTTCATCAATATATCAAAACAGATTTTACTTTTAATGCAAAAAACAAAATCAGTAAAGAATTACGATATGATTCTACTTTTAATTTTGTAGATTCAACAGCATTAGTTTATAAGTTTAGCACAACTTATTCGTATGACAAATATGGTAATAAAGTAAAAGAAGTACGATTTGATGATTCTTTAAAAAAAGTAATTTATAAAATGAATGCGTTGTACGACAATAAAAACTTACTAAAAATAGACGAAATTTATTATCGACATCCAGCTAATATAAGTTATTTTAGAAGCAGACCAAAAAATGACTTTTCTAATATAAAACAAAACTATTTTTATATTAAAAAAGGATATTTTAAAGGTAAAATTTATATCCAAAATAATTTCATAAAAAGACTAGACTATACCCATCAAGGCGAAATACACTTTACTTATAAAAAAACAGATTCATTAAATTCATTCAAGACAAAAGAATATTTTATTGATTATCCAAATGATAAAGCAGATTCACAAAATATAGTAGAAGAGAGGAAGTATTTTAATGATGGAAAATTAAGTCAAATTAATAAGTATTTTTATCGTTATACTAATCTAATTGCATTTGAAGAATATTTTCTTGAAGAAGACATCTTCAAAATAGGACGACGAATAGAATATCAGTATTATTTTTATCTAAAAAATGAGTAGAAACATGGCTTTGTCAAAAAACATAACACTTATGAAACAATCACTTTTTAAGCTCCTATTTCTCTTATTTTCACTTCTATCTTTTTCTGTTTCAGCTCAATACGCCGAATCTTATACAGATTTGAAATTATTTCTACCTTTGCCTACGAGCATAGAAAAGATAAAAGCAGTTCAGCATTCTATCTATAAAGGAGATACAATTTCAGAAAATTTCTTTGAATACCATTTTGATAGAAGAAGAAATTTTATCGATTGGGAATATTTTACCTATCATGTAGGAGAAGAAATAAAATATGATTCAGCAGATAGAATTGTAGAAATTGATGGACTTTATGGAGAAAGTTTTGAAAATGGAATAATCAAGTATTACTATCCTTCCAAAAATCAAAAAATAGAAATTCATGAGAAAATGGGTTATTATAAATACATAAAATCCGACTTTATTTTTGATGGAAATGATAGAATTGTTGGAGAAATAAAATACGATTCTACCTTTAACTTGATGGATTCAACACTTTTAGTTGATACAAAAAATATAAGTTATTCTTATGATAAATATGGAAATAAAGTGGGAGAAATACATTTCATAAATTCAGGTAAAGATTTTGGATATGAAATGCACGCTCTTTATCATGAAAAAAAAATACTCAACAAAACAGAACGGTATTTTGAGAATAATAGCACCCAAAAACTACTAGAAGAAGAGTTTTTTTATATCACAGAAGGAAATTTTAAAGACAAAATTTCGAAACGGATAAGTAGTATATCGACAAAAAATGATACTACAAAAAATGAAGTTCGCTTTTCATATAAAAAAGTAGATACACTAAGCAATATTCAAGAACAAAAATATTTCACAGACTATTCTGATGATAAAGAATATTTGCAAAATACAGTAGAAGAGAGAAAGTATTTTAGAAATGGAAAACTAACACAAATCAATAAATATTTTTATCGTTATAATCATTTAATTGCACTTGAAGAATATCACATATCAGAGGAAAAAAAGTCAGATCCAAAACTATCTAATTGGACAGAATACAGCTATTTTTTCTATCCCAAAACAAAAAAATAAAGAGAAGATATGAGCAAACAAATGACCAATGGTCATTTTATTTCCATTGGTTTAAAATATTTTAAAAAAAGGCTTGTTTTATTAAAAAAATTGGAATGAAATTGCGTTTTTGATAAAAATAGGCGAAATCTTTCATTATTTATGCAAAAAAGTTGTATTTCTCTGTAACATATCGTTACTTTGCGTCGTTGTTAGTATGCAAGCATAACAAAAAAAACTCTTCTTAGTGTGTGTAGAAAGTTTGATTGTATCAGCAATTTTGGTTTTATTTTCAGTATTCATTTACATTCAAAAACTAAATTACTGACTTGCCGTACAATTTTTTATTCCAAACAAAAAACCTTTTAAAATTCAATTCTATGGAAGATTTATTAAAGAAACTCGTTTATACAGGTGTTGGTGTAGTATCAATGACTGCTGAAAAATTACAAGAAGCTGTTGACAAATTAGTTGATGAGCGTAAAATGTCTGCAGATGAAGGCAAAAAATTAGTAGATGAATTTTTTGACACTACTGAAGAAAAGAAAAAAGAATTCGAAGGACAACTTTCTTCTATCGTAGAAAAAATCGTTCGTTCTTTCAAATTTGCTTCAAACAAAGAAATGTCTGAGCTTACTGACCGTATCAAAACATTAGAAGCTCACGCTGGTATCGTTGCTGAAGTAGAGCAAAGCGAAAAAAAAGCAGTTAAGAAAGCCCCTGCAAAAGCTAAACCTGTAGCTTCTAAGTAATTTACAAACGTATTACTTTTCTACAATTTAGCAAGTAGCTAAAATATATAAGCTATATAAAGCCAAATTTTTGTTCTTTTTTTGTAAAGGAATAAGAATTTGGCTTTTCTGATTTAGAATGTGTAATTTTATGTAGCGTATCCTATTAGATGCAAAAAAATATAATGTGGACTTTATTTAGTCTGCAAGAAGTAGCCAAATTCTCAAAAAATCAACTCTATGTTTTTTCAGAACACTGTCAAAAATATAAATCGTCTTAGACAAGTAATTCAAGTGTTATTGAAGTACGGTTTTGAGGATATTGTAATGAATACTCCTCTTCAAAAACTGATTCCACCCAAAACAACACTTACTTGGACAAACAATGAAGAGGGAGAAAGTGAAGCCTTGATGGTTTTTTCGACTCGTTTCGAACGTCTAAGAATGGTTATTGAAGAATTAGGACCTACTTTTGTTAAATTAGCACAAGTACTCAGTAATCGTCCTGATTTTATTCCTGAAGATCTTATTCATGAATTCAAAAAACTACAAAATAGTGTTCAACCTTTTGATACAGAGATTGCAAAAGAAATTATTTTTATAGAAACAGGACAAACTACTGATGAACTTTTCCAATTTTTTGATGATGTGCCTATTGGTGCAGCTTCTATCGGACAAGTTCATCGTGCTAGGTTGCATACTGGCGAAGATGTAGTAGTGAAAGTTCAGCGTCCGAATGTACGTGCAAAAGTAAAAACTGACCTTGCACTTTTAGTAGAATTTGTTCGTTTGACAGAAAACTTTTTTGTTTCGGCTGGTATCCTAAATCCATTGGATGTAGTAACTGCTTTTGAAAAAACCATGCAAAAAGAACTGGATTACATGACCGAAGCAAGGCACATGGAACAGTTTAGAAAATTATATAAAGATAAAAAAGAAGAATTTCATGTTCCAAAACCTTATTTAGACATTTCGACTTCAAAAATACTCGTTATCGAATATGTAAGTGGATGTAAAATTACAGATGTGGCACAACTGGAAGCATGGGGACTTGACCCAAAAAATATTGCTGAAAGAGGAATGGATATTTATCTGACACAGATTTTTGAATATGGACTTTTTCACGCAGATCCACACCCTGGTAATATCTTGATACGACCAAATGGTCAGATAGTTTTATTAGATTTTGGAATGGTAGGCAAGTTAATGACACATCAAAAATTTGCTTTTGCAGGTGTTTTTATCAATCTAGCCAAACAAGATGCTCGTGGAATGGCTTCCAACCTTCGCAAACTTGCCATTGATAGTGAGATAGAAGATATGCGTAGTTTTGAGTATGATTTGCACGAACTAATAGAAGAATTTGTGGTATTGGATGCTGCTGGTGATATGGGAATGGCAGATTTGACTGAAAGACTACAAAAAATTATTTATACCTATCGTTTGGAAATGCCTGGTGTTGTATTTTTGATATTACGTGCTTTGGTAATTTTGGAAGGAATAGGAAATACATTGCACCCAGATTTTCAGAGTTTGGAATATATTCGTCCGTATGGTGTCAAAATTTTGGCAGAAGAATATTCAGTTAGTAATGTCAATTCAGAACTTTCTTATACACTTACTGAGTTTGGAGGACTTTTGTATAATTTTCCTTCCGAACTTCGATACATTCTCAAAAAATTACGAAAAGGAGAATTTAATTTTGATATAAAAATTCAAGCCGACGAGCCTATTCTCAAAAAAGCAGAATCAATTACCAATCGTCTTACTTTTACGATGCTTATTTGTGCGCTTGTGATTTCGGCTACTCTTTCCCTAAATGCAAACTTTCCAGATTATCTCAAAACTAATGGAGGAATTCCTTATTTAAGTATTTTGGGATATGGCTTGTCTATTTATTTAGCTATACTTTTATTTTTATTGATTGTTCGAAGTAATATTGGAGGAGGAAATAAGTAAAAGTTATTGAATAAACGACATGGAAAATATTTTATATCTTCTTAGACAATATGAGTTTCATGATTTATGTGTGGAACATATTCGTTTTATAGATAATGATACAAAAGTAGAGTTGTCTATTGTTATTCTTCCATTTAATGAAGAAAGAGATGATTATGATAGAGTAGAACTGTATTTTTCTGATATTCTCAATCTCAAAACAACAGAATTACATTTTACATCAAACTCTTGTATAGAAATAAATAGCTTTGATTATAAATGGAATGAAATATTTATTGGTAAATTTATCTTTACTCAAGGTTTTGGTGAAAGTTGTTTTCTCCTAGAAATTGAATGTGATAACGTTGAGATTACAGAGAAATAAAATTATTTCATTATTATTCCAGATAATACTTGCAAAAATCAAAATAAGTGTTTATAATTGCCTATCGATAGTCAGTTAAAGACAACTAACTGAACTCAAAAACATTCAACTTTGTAAAAAAACAGATGACTCTTAACATTTTCTCTTTCAACTTTTATTATTTCTACTTTTTTAGCCCTTTAGTCAGGACAAAGAAGCAGATTGAAAGTTGATTGCCAAAATTTAAGTAACAACTTACCCTACAAACTTCTAAACCCTGACTTTAAATAGTCGGGGTTTTTTTTATGCCATTACATAAATAAACTAAAACAAACTATGAAAAATATCGCTATTCAAGGAAAACTATTTTCTTTCCATCATCTAGCAGCGCAAAAGCAATTTGGAGAAAAAAATAACTGGTTACATTGTCAAAATTTTGATGAATTATTACAGGCTGTTGCCACAAAAAATGTAAAAATGGGAATGATTGCCGTCGAAAATTCTCTTGTTGGAAAGGTTGCTGATAACTATCAGAAAATTGATATAATGAATTTGAAAGTAGTAGGAGAAATAAACCTTCCTATTCAACTTCACTTGGCTGCAAAAAAAGGAACTCAACTTCCAGATTTACACAATATTTACTCTCATCCTGTTGCACTTGCCGAATGCGAACTATTCTTTTCTAAAAATAAACATATTTCTCCAAGCAATTTTAGTGATACGGCTGGTGCAATTCGTTGGATAGCCGAGCAGCAAAAAATGAATAAAAATTTAGATTCGGCTGCCATTGGTGGAATTGAAGCCATTAACTATTATGGACTTCAAGCTATTCAGAAGAACATTCACGACCATCACAACAACATTACTAAATTCTTAGCTATTAGTCTTTAATCAGTTATCACGAAATTGTTTTTTGAATTAATTATTTTGATTACTTTACTTTTATTACTTCTATAAGTCTCAATTCTAAATTTATTTTCTATTATGAATGCTTCTCAAAAACTCCCAATTACTACTTCTTCTTCTGACATTTGTTTGAATGAATGTCGCCAAGAAATCGACAAAATTGATACACAGCTTATTCAAATGATAGCCAAAAGAATGGAAGTGGTCCAAAAAATAGGACAGCACAAACGACAAAACAAAATAGAAACTCTCCAACCTAATCGATGGCAGGCTATTTTAGATTCTCGTCAGAAAATAGCTGAGGAATTAAATTTACCTTCTGATTTGGTTTTAGATATTTTTGAAGTAATTCATCAAATGGCAATTCAAACACAAAATAAATAATGGACTTTTATTTTTATTAAAAAAAATTTCCATCAAAAGGCATACAATGAGTTTTGATAGAATGTTTATAAATTACTGTTGGTTATAAGGCTAAAAAGTAAAAATAAAAAAAACAAGAAGAGTTACAGCAGATTTTTGAATATTATATTTCACTAAAGGCATAAAACATCTCAAAAATTGAAAAAGCAGATTTGAGTAATTCCTAAAGATTATTTTTGAATCTACTTTTTTATTCGATCAAAAATTAACCTATATTTTTTATCCATTTTATAGCTTCTTCTTCACTTTCAAAATATTCTATTTTTACTTTTATATCTGCCTTTTCAATTACACCTACAATTACGTTTATCATATTGCTTTGAAATTTTGTTTGAGGTTTTACTATTGCAACCATTGCATTTTTATTTGTAGCAACATAAAATTTAGGAGCAAAATAAGAAGCAAACCAACTACGAGCTGAAAATGGAACAGAAATAGGATCTGAATCATTATCTACTACTGAAAGAATAAGTTTTGTGTAAGGATTGGTTTTATATTCTTCTAATATGGAAGAATAGGCTGCTTTGTACTCTTGTTCACTGACCTTTTTTTGTAAGCGAATGAGATAATAATTAGATTCATTATTAATATAAGAATTGGCACAATTATCAGCACTTTGATAGAGTAAGTTCATATTTAGTAGAAAAATTGAGTTTTTAAAGAGTAAAGTTAGATAGTTTATGATTAGGGATAGAAAATATACGAAAAAATAAATCAATTTTAGAGAATTTATGATAAGCCCAACCAAGTTTTTATAGCTTTTTATTTTAAATTCTAAATTTCTCCAGTTTTTCTAAGATAGAATCCTTTTTTTTAGTAGTTTTGAAATTGATTTGCAAATTAGTAGGTATTACTCAATCTTTTGCCATTTTTACGCCTTTCTTGACTCATTTATGGAAAGTATTTTTTTATACAAAGAAAACGAACCCCTTATTTTTACAAACGTATTATTTTGGTTTTTCTTTGCGCTCGTACTTTTCATTTATCAGTTTGCAAAAGACAAGCAAATTGCTAGAACGTCCTTTTTGGCTCTCTTTAGTCTTTATTTTTATTATTTATCAAGTGGTTGGTTTTTCTTGCTTCTAATTTTTTCTACGATTGTAGATTATTTTATTGGAGAAGGGATTTTTAAAAGCGAAGACGAAAAACATCGAAAACTACTTGTTACGCTTAGTGTAGTCATTAACCTCTCTGTTTTAGCTTATTTTAAATATACTTTTTTCTTTGTAGATTCTCTCAATACTACTTCTGAATGGCTTTCAGGAACTTCTTGGGATATTGCCAAAACAGATTATTTTTCTTATTTTCTTAATCTGTTGGTAGGAAAACCTTATTTTGATACGACTTCAATTTTTCTTCCTGTCGGAATTTCCTTTTATACTTTCCAAACAATTAGTTATTCAATAGATATTTATAGAAGACAGCTAGAACCTGTCAAAAATATAGTAGATTTTGGTTTTTATGTGAGTTTTTTTCCTCAGCTTGTCGCAGGACCTATTGTGAGAGCATCTGAGTTTGTTCCTCAAATCTATAAAAAGTATAAACTTTCAAGTACAGAATATAATGAAGCTATTTTTCTGATTATCAATGGTTTGGTTAAGAAAATGTTGATTTCAGATTATATTTCTGCTAATTATGTCGATAGAGTTTTTGCCGAACCATTTCAATACACAGGTTTTGAAAATTTAATGGCTGTTTATGGCTATGCGATTCAGATTTATTGCGATTTTTCGGGTTATACAGATATTGCGATTGGTGTAGCTTTGCTTTTGGGTTTTCGTTTGCCTATCAATTTCAATTCTCCTTACAAGTCTGTGAGTATTACAGATTTTTGGCGCAGGTGGCATATTTCGCTTTCTTCTTGGCTTAGAGATTATTTGTATATTCCTTTAGGTGGAAATAGAAAAGGTAAAGCAAGAACTTATGTAAATCTATTTCTGACAATGCTTTTGGGTGGATTATGGCACGGAAATGCTTGGCGTTTTGTAATTTGGGGTGCACTTCATGGTGTTGCTTTAGCTGTTCATAAACTTTGGCTTACTTTTGTGGATATTCCAGAATCTTGGCAAAAATCAAAGGTTTATAATGTCATAATGCTGATTATTACATTTCATTTTGTATGTTTTTGTTGGATGTATTTTCGTGCTGCCGATGTGGCGACTGTAAACTTAATGTTGGAGCAGATTTTCTACAAGTTTGAATTTGCAGGAATTTTTGAAAGGATTGCAGCATACAAGACCATTTACGCCGTAATGTTTTTAGGCTTTGTAATCCATTGGTTGCCAGAAGATATAAAAGCAGCTACACGAACTACCTTTGCAGACCTTCCAGATGTCGTAAAAGCAATTATTATTGTAGCTATTATTTTGCTTCTCTTTCAGTTTCAAACAGCAGGGATTCAGCCGTTTATTTATTTTCAGTTTTAGTTTTTTACAGATGAGAATATTCATTGGTCTAGTTTTCTTGAGTTTTATTTTTTCTTGTGTTTCTCCACCGAAGACAAGTAATGTTCAAATTCAAGTTTTAACTCCTGTTGAAAATACAGTAGAAAAAGTAGGGGAGTTGTATATGTATGAAAATACAGCAGTTTTTTTTAAATTAAGTTTACAAAGTGATTCTAGTTTTAACCTCGTAAAAGACTCTTATCACGACTGTACAGGTTCTTACTGGTGTAAATCAAATGGAACATATCAGTTAAAACAAGATTCTATTTTACTGAATTTTCAAAAAGCTACTGGAGGACGAGAAACTGAAGAATTTATCGAATTTTTCTCTAATAGAACAATTACACTACCTTTTTCAGAATGTGAAATAAAACTTTTGAGTATAGAGCTAAAGAATGAATCGTGTGAATAATAATGTAAAATAGGAAATAATGAAAAATACCTTAATCAACATAATCCTAATAATTAGTTTTAGTTTACTATCTATTTCTTCTTATGCTCAAAAATTAAATACTTCTTATACTGGATTCTCTTCTGATAGTTTATCAGTGATGAATGGATTAAGATTTGAAAATGACTCTATACTAGAATTCAATTATGTACCATTTCATCATGGTTTTGGAAGATATTATGTAAAGATGAAATATAGTCAAAAAGATGATATCATACACGTAGAGAAAGCAAATATAGAAATGCAAGATACATTGCTTCTAAAAAATATTCCGTTTTATTATTTTGAAAAAGATATTGTTTTGAAAGTTGATGATAAGGCAATAATTGATGAACAAGATAATCGTGTGTATGTAAAGAAAAAAGATTTTAATAAAAATAAGAATAATATAACTTTTGTGTTCAATGGAAAAGATTATAAAAGTTTTAGTCGCAGAGAAAAGAAGGGTTTTGAAAAAAATATTATAGAGAACCGTGAAAAATATAAAATAACTATTTATAGAGGATTAGATGCCTACTTGAAATATGGTTATGATGCTGTATTAGGGGGAGTAATTGAAGTAAAGAAAAAAGAGAATTAATTTATTGAAATTTAAAAAGCATTTATCCTGCCTTTCATCATACAAATCCTATAAATCACTCGCTAATCAAATAAGTGTATTTTTTACCTCACTCTACTCATTTTTTGGATTTATATTTTCGTTTTGCTTTTCGTTCTCTATGGTTGGCATAAGGAGAATAATGTCGTAGGTGGGGACACCGACAACGGCGAAGATTTTGTTGGTGGAGATACCAACAACGGCGAGGAAGAAACTAACAAGGGCAAAAATTATATAGAAATAAACAAAATACGTTTTTCTGTCCTAATTCCTGTCAGAAATGAAGCTCAAAATATTACAGCTTTATTGAATGATTTGGCTTTACAAGATTTAGATAAAGACAATTTTGAGGTCTTAGTTTTAGATGATAATTCAGAAGATGATACAGCACAAATTGTAAAAGATTTGATAATAAAAGTTCCTTATTCTTTGCAGCTTATTTCCGTTCCTGCTGCTAATTCTGCACACAAAAAACGAGCAATTACACTAGGTGTTTCGAAAGCAAAGTTTGAATATATTATTACCACAGACGGAGATTGTAGAGTTCAAAGAAGTTGGCTTTCCACTTTTTCAAATTTCATTGATTACAAAGAAAAAACAAATGAAAAAGCCTTTTTTATTGCTGGAGCAGTTCGTCTAAATTATAAAAGAGATTTTTTTGCAGCTTTACAGGCTTCTGAATTTGCTACCTTGATAGGTTGTGGAGGTGCTGCTCTCAATTTGGGTTTTCCATTTACTTGCAATGGTGCAAATATGGCATATTCCAAAAAGATATTTGAAGAATTGGGAGGATATGAAAACCAAGAGAAAAATAATACTATACAAGATGGCTATCAAATTTCGTCTGGAGATGATGAGTTTTTATTACATAAATTTCACAAAGTCTATCCTAAGAATATATTTTTCTTAAAATCAGATAAAGCAATCGTCGAAACAGAAGCAGCTCAAACTTGGAGTCAATTTTATAATCAGCGCAAACGTTGGGCAAGTAAATGGAATCAACATAAGAAAATAAGTCATGCAGCAATTAGCATGTTTGTATTTTTGGTTCAAGTTTTTACTTTATTGATGTTTGTTTTTATTACTTTTGAGATATTTACAACAGATTTTTATCTAATAGACTCAAAACTAAGAAAATATCTATATATTAGTTTTTTTATAAAAATGAGCATAGAATTTTTCTTTTTGTATTCTGTTTTATGTTTTTTAAGGCAATTAAAAGCTATTTTTACGTTACCTTTTTGGTGGATTGCTTATAGTGTGTATGCTATTTTTTTTGGAATTGTAGCACAGAAAAAAGGCTATCAATGGAAAGGAAGAAAAACAAAATAAAGTACCTTGTAGGTTAAAGGCTTGCCTTTGGCTGTATTCTAAGTTATTAAAATTCAAAAAATGACAATGGAAAGTGTTTATTTTCAATAAGAATAGTTTTTATGTATCTTTCTTAGTAAATTAGTCGCTTAAAGAAGACTTCTTACAATGAGTTAGTAATTACTACCAAAAAATACTACTTTTAATAATTAATCATTAGACTGCATTCGTTTATTTTTCTAAATGGCATCAGAATTTGAGCATATATCGCCTTCTTTACAGATACGCAAACGCTTATTGAATCACAAACCAGCTATGTTTGGGCTTTTTGTGATTTTGTTTGCTGTCTTTGTGGCTCTTGCAGGACATACTATTATGCCTGACAAAACACCAAATGCAAACGATGGAGCTGTGCAGATAAGTAAAGAATTACCTGTTTTTGAAACAAAAATGTTGAAATTTAGAAAGCGAATTTCTACCGAACATACAGGTTTTTTTGAAAGTATTTATAATGGAGATGAAACAGATTATACCATTACACCTATAGATACTTTTCGGATTGTAGGAGATACAGTATTTTTTAAAATTTATGGCAGAGAAAAAAAAGAACTTTCTTACTCACTTATTTATGCCACAAAGCCTGTTTTTTCAGGTGTTTCGGGTTTGCTTTCAGATGATTCTCTCAATTATAACTATCAAATAAAAGGTGATACAGTGCGCTATGTCGATATTCAAAAACGTGTCAGAACGACCACTTTATTTGAACTAGCTGAAGAATTCCAAAAAGAAAATATAGAAACTCGTACTTATTGGCTCGGAACTGACCGTTCGGGTAGAGATATTTTGAGTCGTCTGATGTATGGAACACGAATTTCTCTTACTATTGGAGCTATTGCTGTTTTGATTTCACTTGTTTTGGGAGTGAGTTTGGGTGCTATTTCTGGTTATTTTGGTGGTTGGATAGATAGTGTCATTCATTGGTTTATGACAGTCGTTTGGTCTATTCCTAGTATTATGCTTGTCATTGCAATTACCATTGTACTTCAAAGTAAAGGAATTTGGGTGGCATTTGTGGCTGTTGGTCTGACGATGTGGGTAGAAATTGCTCGTATTGTAAGAGGAAAAATCAAAACAATTAAAAGAAAACCATTTATTGAAGCTACACATGCTTTTGGAATGAGTCATTGGAGGATTATTTTTAGACATATTTTGCCTAATATGTTGGGTGAAATTGTGGTGGTTACGACTTCCAATTTTGCAGCAGCTATTTTGATAGAAGCTGGTTTGAGTTTTTTAGGATTAGGCGTTCAGCCTCCTACACCTTCTTGGGGAATGATGGTTTCAGAAGGATATTCTGTTATCGGAACGAGTAATAGTTGGCATTTGATTGTCTTTCCAAGTCTTTGTATTAGTATTCTTGTTCTTGCTTTTAATCTTTTGGGTAATGGTTTGAGAGATGCGTATGACCCAAATACTAGAGGGTAAGTCAGTCAGTAATCAGTAAAGTAGTGACCAGTCAGAAATACTTACAAAAGAAAAATATTTATAAAACACAATATGATTTATTACAATTTTCTAATTCTTGTATATTTTATAGGGGGCATTTTTTCTATTTTCTCTTTAGTTGATATTTTAAAAAATAAATTTGAAAATAATGACAAGTTAATTTGGGTAATTCTAATCATAGCTAGTAATTTTCTGTTTTTATTTAATCTTGTGGCAAATATTCTTTATTATAAAATAGGACGTAAGCAGAAAATACAATAGATTTTATCAAATTTTTCTACTCCTCTAATAAATAACTAATATCTTCCAAAAGTCCTTCTTCAGATGGAAGTTTTGTAGCAGAATAGACTAATTTCCCTTTTTTATCAATCAAAAAGGCTGTTGGCAAACCATTCAAATTATATCCTAAGGTATCAGAAAAGTAACACGATAAAGACTTAATATTCAATTCTTTAAATTTATTTTCTATATGTGTGTTCTTTGAAATAGTAGAATTTAATTTTGCAGTCTGAATCCAAAGAAATATAACTTCATTTGATTTTTTTTCAGTTTGATTATCTAGTTGGTTATTTAAGTATTCAAACCCTTTCAAATGATTTTCTATAAATTCGCTTTCTAATGAACTAAAAAATAAATAGACAATTTTCCCTCTAAAATCAGATAGTTGTACATTTTGTCCAGTAGCATCTTGCAAAGAAAAATTAGGAGCTACTTTTCCTATTTTGATTTTTTGACTATTTTCTATAAATTCTTTCAAAATAGAAGCTGATTTATCGTCTTTGTGATTGGCGAGATATTTTTTGTAATAACTTTTATACAACTTTTCATTTACTTGACTATTGTTATGTTGAACTAATTCCATAATCAAAATAGCCTGTGCATGAGCCTGTACACTTCCTAAAAGTTCTTTTTCTGTAATCTTAAATAAAAGTGGATAATACAAATCAGAATAGGCTTTAAGAGATGTTTCTTGATGATATTGAGTATAACGAAATTCTAAATAATTTCTCAAAAATCGCAAATAAGCAGGTTGATTGAGCGCAGACGGACTTTGAATAATTGTTTCTTCAAAAAAAGAATAATACTCTTTAGATAAAATTTGTGGTGATTTGTCATTCAAAAAAGCATGTAAAACAGGATATTCTGCCAAATGATTTGCATTCTCATAAGCAATTCGTTGTTCCATTGCCAAAATAAAATCATCAGAAAGAGGTTTTCTTCCTATTGTTTCTTCTAAAAGTCTGAATTGATTTTTACGTAATTTTTCTACCTCACTTTTAAAACTCTTCTCATTTGAGGTTTTATATTTTTTTGGATATAGCGCATTTTTGGAGTGATTACCAAATTCTATTTCCCATTGTTGTAAAAAATTGTTTTCGGTTGCTCCCAGTCCAAAAAATTTTGTTCCATAAGGTAAAGCTCCTAATTCTAATTGCATATTCAAACTGTCGCCCACATGTAGATAAACTTGTCCTTGTTTGTCCTTACATTTCCACAAAAGCCAAGTTGATTTTTTTAGAGGAATAGCCAAATTAAACTCTCCTTTTTCATTTGTCGTTACGAGTTGTCTTTTGGGTTGATATGTCAAATATTGATGCTGATATTCTATGATTAATTGATATGAAGAAGCAGGAAGTATTTTTCCTTCTAAAATCGTAGAAAATTGAGCGAATACTTCAAAAGTAAAAAATGAGAAAAATAAAAAAAGAAGACTGAAAATAGAGTTTTTGAAAGCAGTATTTCTAAAAATAGAATTTATACGTAAAAAAATAGTCATTAATAAAGAATTATAAGAAAACATGTAATGCTAAAGGCAAAGTTAAATAATCAACAAAATTAAGCCAAATTCTATTGATATAATGCGGATGCAACAAAATTGCGCTACTTATTTTTTATTTTTGAAATATTAAGGAATGATTATGAGCTGCCAAAGCAGCGAAGCCAATTAAAGATTACGGATGTAAACGGTTTTTTCCACAAATAAATTCTAATTTTGAAATTAGTAGGTTAAAGGCTTGCCTTTAACTGTTTTTTATGACTATAAAAAAGACTATCTAACAAGTCAAAGGCAAGCCTTTTGACCTACAAATACACTATATTTATTTTTTAACCTTTAAGGAATAAGAAATAAATAACCTCATGAAATCTGATAATTAATAATTTACCATTTTTAATCTATGTTACATTCTCACGACCATAATCATGCAGGACATAGTCACGAACATGCTCCCAAAAGTTTAGAAAATATCAATTCAGCTTTTTATATCGGTATTGTTCTCAATATAATTTTTACAGCCATTGAGTTTATTTATGGATATTCTACCAATTCTTTGGCTCTTTTATCAGATGCTACTCATAATTTGAGCGATGTGGGTAGTCTTATTTTGGCTCTTATAGGAATGAAACTTGCCAAAAAAACGGCTACTTTGAGTTATACATACGGATTCAAAAAGGCTTCTTTGTTGGCTTCTCTTATCAATTCGGTTTTACTTGTAGCTGTGGCTGGAGGGATTATTTATGAGGCGATTGAACGCTTTACAAACCCTTCTTCTTTGGCTGGTATAACAATTATTGTGGTTTCTGCGATTGGTGTTTTGATAAATACTATTTCTGCTTTTTTATTTTTTAAAGGACAGAAAGATGATATTAATGTAAAAGGAGCTTTTTTACATTTGCTTGTTGATGCACTTGTTTCGGTGGGAGTAGTGATTGCAGGAACGATTATTTATTTTACAGGTTGGACAGTAATTGACCCAATTATTAGTCTTGTCATTGCAGTTGTTGTTTTGATTTCAACTTGGAATTTATTTAATGAAAGCATTCATTTGGTTTTAGATGGCGTTCCTCGTAGTATAAAAATAAAAGAAATAAAAAAATCTCTTTTAGAAATAGAAGAAATAGAAACTGTTCATCACATGCATGTTTGGGCATTGAGTAGCACAGAAAATGCACTAACTGTTCATATCGTTTTGAAAAAAAATATTTTTGAGAATCAAAGTAAAGAAACAACTTTACAATGTTGGGAGCGTCTAAAGTTAGTTATTCGTCATAAACTTTTACATCATTCTGTTCATCATGCAACTTTAGAACTTGATGCAGATGATAGTTTGGAAGATGAGAAAGTGCATTAAGGTTATTCTTAAAATATTCTTTCTACAAAATAAAAAACCATTTCTATAAAAATAGAAATGGTTTTCTTTTATAGCACACTAAAAAAGATTTAAAGTAAAAATTACTTCTTTGCAGCTTCAGTACGTTTGTTTTTAGTTTCCTGTACTTCAGTACGGATTTCTTGTGCTAATTTTTTGAGGTCTTGCATTCCTTTACGGATACGAGTTCCTGCTGCTTGATTTTCTTTATCGTAAAATTTAGAAAAATCCTCTTTTAGTTCTGTGATTAAGTCTTCGACTTCTTGATAACGACCCATAGTGAAAAGTAAATTGAAGGTTATAAATTAAATTAAAAAAAATGCTTTTAGAAGCAAAAAGAATATAAGACAAAATGCCTTAATAGCTCTATGATGCCCTATTTGAACGACAATATACTAACAAAACTATCAAAAACAGCGTTTTGAGCCACTTTTTTTTAATTTTATTATATATTTTTAAAATACGGAAATATCAATTTTTATTTTATTTGATTCAATACTAACTTAACAAACTGAAAAACAATTAGTTAGTCTGTTTTTTGATGCAAATCTTAAATTTCTAATTTAAAAAGGATAAATAGAAAATAGAAAATAAAACGAGTATTAATCTATATAGCAGCACTAATTTCATTATTTGCATAAACTCCATTTTTGAGCTTATCCGAAACAGCTTTAAATGCTTCAATAGTTTGATTTACGTCTTCTAGTGTATGTGCTGCCGTTGGAATAAGACGCAACATAATTACATCTTTAGGAACAACAGGATAAATCACAACCGAACAGAAAATAAAGTAATTTTCACGAAGGTCAATGATAAGATTACCAGCTTCATTATTTCCACCACTCAAAAATACGGGTGTAACTGGAGAATCTGTTTCTCCAATATTGAATCCATTTTCACGAAGACCATCTTGAAGCGCACGTACTACCTTCCAAAGATTAGCCTTTAGTTCTGGCATAGTACGAAGCATTTCCAAACGTTTCATATTACCAACAACAAGAGGCATTGGTAGTGTTTTGGCATAAATTTGAGAGCGCATATTATAACGTAAATAATTAATTACGTCTTCAGGACCTGAAACAAAAGCTCCAATACTTGCCATAGATTTGGCAAATGTAGAGAAATAAATATCAATTTCGTCTTGAATTCCTTGTGCTTCTCCTGTTCCGATTCCTGTTTCACCCATTGTACCAAAGCCATGAGCATCATCTACTAATAAACGGAAGTTATATTTTTCTCTAAGTGCAACAATTTCTTTTAGTTTTCCTTGGTCACCAAGCATTCCAAAAACACCCTCTGTGATTACTAAAATTGCTCCTCCTGTATTTTCTACATATTTAGTTGCTCTCTCTAATTGTTTTTCACAGTTTTCGATATTATTATGAGGAAAAACGTAACGTTTAGCAAGACTCATTCGAAGTCCATCAAGAATACAAGCATGTGATTCAGAATCATAAACTACTACATCTTTACGGTCAAGGAGAGCATCTACAACAGACATAATTCCTTGATAGCCATAATTTAATATAAAAGTATCTTCTTTTTGTACAAAATCTGAAAGTTGTGATTCAAACTCTTCTATTGTATTTGAGTTTCCAGACATCATACGTGAACCCATTGGATAAGCAAGTCCCCATTCTTGAGTAGCTTCTGTATCTGCTTTACGAACCTCTGGATGATTGGCAAGTCCTAAGTAATTATTCAAACTCCATGTCAATACTTCTTTTCCTCTAAATTTCATGCGAGGCTTTAATTCTCCTTCCAGTTTTGGAAAAGCAAAATAGCCATGTGCAATAGAAGAAAATTGACCTAAAGGGCCACGATTTGTTTTTAATTTTTCGAATAAATCCACGTTATATCTTTTAGTTAATGGTTGATGTAGCGACTTTTTAATCAATTCTATTTAATTACTAATTTAATAAATTAATAATTTTAAATTATTACTTTTTTTGTAATTTTCAATCTTAAAATTATAGTTCAATTTCTTTTTAAGGAGCAAACTAAAAATAGAAATTATGAAAATAAGATTCTCCATTTTTTATTAAAAGCCGAAAAAATAATATGCAAATATAGTGCGAATAAGGCAATTTTGGAAATACAGACCTATTCTAAGCCGTTTTTGTTTGAAATTTCTATTAAGTTTTAAGTTAATATAGACTAATTAGAAAGGCTATTATTATATTTTTTCTCCTTTCAAGACAGCATAAACCATTCTAAACATATTTTTACAATCTGTTAGAGAAATATTGTTTGGCTGATTTTCATTTGAGTGCATAAATTTATGTCTTTTCTCTTTTAGCGTTTCATAATCTTGAATATCTTGATGAGAAAAAAGATTATACCTTAAAAGTAAAATTGCAGCATAGCCAGCTAGTATTTTTAAGCTGTTACGGTCTTCAAAATTTTTTATAGTTTGTTCAGATTTATTAGTTTGAAGTTTATAATATGGATGTTGTAGTATTATACTTTTATCATTGGGATCTGTCTGTTTCTTCTCAAACATTAACAATGTTTCATAACTAGGAGTATTAGGTGGTTGATTTACATTAGTAATTATTTCTATTTGGGGAGCTTCATTATTAATCTTTTTTAGATAGTAACTCCTACTAGGATCTTGTTCATCAGTATCATGTACATCAAATAATCCTACAACAACAAATTCAATTAAATTACAATAAGAAATAAAGGCATAATTTAAGAATTTTTGATTATCAGATACATAAGAATGGTAATTCTCAATAGTATCATACGCATAATTAAGACTTAATTTTACAGATTCTACAAAATTATCATCAATAGATTCATGTGAATATTCACTATCTAAATGATTAATAAGCTCGTCTGTATGTTTCCAAAACCACTTTAGAAAACTAGATCTTTCAAGAGCTATTTTCATTTCTTCGTGGAAAGCTTCAAAATTTTGTTTCGCATAGTCATTTCCATAATTAAAATCTGGGCTTTGTTTTATATAATAACCGTCTGCGCCAGTTTCTAATAATGCCTTCATATTCCAAGCCTTATTTGATGCTGTAAATATTACTACTTGTATTCCTTTGTTTTTTTCTTTTATTTTTTTAAGAAGTTGATAACCTGAGAAATTAGTTATATCATTAAAACCTGCTGTATTAGACTTATCAGAAGATTTTAATCTTAAATCTAGTAAGACAACATCATACTCATTTGTACTTATCAAATTTTCAGCATCAGTAAATATTTTATTTTCATCTTTGCCACTACCTAAAAATGATATAGGAACTGAGGTAAAATTATTTGTATCTAATATGATTTTGAAAATATCTTCCCAACCCTTATCAGCTTGGTCATCAATAAGTAGTACATTTTTATCTTCACAATCTATTTTAATAGGCTCGTCGCTTTGTGTGGCAGAAAAATCTACATTGTCTTTCAAGCATAAATATTTAAAATAAAGAGTTTTTGCTTTTTCTTTTACTAGAGTATTGTTATTTACAGCATACAATGTATTAGTATATTGAGCTAACTTAAATGCTCCCCATTCATTGGAAATAGTATGGTTAGTAGTTGTTTCTGGTTTACTAATTATTATTAAGCCATCTTCTATTGCAGTTCTTATTTTTAGGTCAGTAGTATTTGTATAATCTATCGACAAATCATCAATATCACCTATATCTTCATAATGTATTAATTTCGTATTTAACAGACTATTTGGATTTCCAGAGCGTAAATTATCTTTAGATAATCGCCCTACAAGGTAAATAGGTTGTTTGAATCCTTCAAATCGTAAATGTGTAGCAAAAGATAATCCTTTTTGTTCGTCATTTAGCTCACATTCAATTATAAATACTTTAGTATCTATAAAAGATTTCTCAGCTACAAAATCGTGATAATATATATCACTATTATTTATAGGAGGAGTTAGCTCAAGCCATGTGATTTCTTCTTTATTCTCTAGTTGTATAGAGTTAGAAGTAAAATATAACCCTTGTATCATTTATTTATCGAATTTTTGAAGATGTTTATTTAAAAAGTTATTTAACTCTTTTTTCTCTTTAAATATAGGAATTTTCTCACTAGAAATTTCTAGCAATTCAGAAATTTTAATTATCACTTGTGAAGACAGATTTGAATAATTAACTTTCTTTTCTCTCATTTCATCCATTAAATCTACTTTTTTTTGTATCTTCTCTTGGTAAGAAACATTTTTATAGAGCAACATTTTCTCGTTTACTTTAAAATTAACTCGTATTTCCTCAAGAAAAGATGGAAGATTATTATATAAAGTTTTAGCATTAAGGTAAATCAGATTGTCATAATAACCATCATCAGATCCTCCACTAAATACAATGATAGGAATATTATTTTTTTTACATTCATTAATTATTGTATCTGAATTAGCGTAACTTTTATGCACAATGATTGCTTGATATTTTTTTAAACTTGCCATATCTTCTAAAGATGACCATCTTATCAAATTATCATTTGATATTTCGTATTTTCTTTCTTCAAATTTATCATCTATTAAAAGTACTTTAGGTAAAGATTTGTAAAACATAAGTTGATATGTAAACCCTTTAGGTTTTTTATTAAGAGGCTGTATATTATTACTTTCAGGAAGAACACTAACCTTATAAGATTTATTGTCATTAAATGTAGCTATTATATTAAAATCACATATAGACCACAGTTTTTGTATAATTGCTTCAATGTCTCCTCCTTTAAATTGCTCTACAACCTTTTTTGAAACAGAATTTATATCTATGATATTAAAAATTAAAATATTTCCATGTTCTTCTAATTCAAAACTGATTCCTCTAGAACCATTACTATGTTTAAGGCACATGTTTAAAACTATCCATATAGCGTACTCTATTCTTGTTACATCTGTTATAAATGAAGCAAGACTATTGAATTCCTCTACTTTCTTTGGTAAAATTTGATAATAATCAAATTTATTTTTGATATTTAAATTACCATTTTTAGCTCTTGAAAAAGCATTTTGAATTACATCTAGTAATAAAGTTTCTTCTTGTTTATTAGTTCCAAAACGATATGTTTTTTTAAACTCAAAAACTTTTTCAGTAAAGTGTTTGTCGTTAAGAAATGGGTGCTTTGCAGTTTTTTTATAAATATCCAATCCCTCTTTGGTATACAAGCCAATCAAATTTTTTCTTATATGAGCGTATAAAGTTTGTGGTATCTGAAATTTATGCTTAGGAAATTGGACACTATTTGGTTGATATTCTTGATCAATACGCTTTAGTTCTTCTACTAAATCTATGTCTTCATCCCCATGTACAAGTTTTCTTAAACTAAATTTTCTAGAAGAAGAAAAGACACTTAAAAATTGTAGAGTATTTAATGGTCTATGTTGGCAAAAATTTCTTATATCCTGTAGAAATGTTGGGGTATAAGGTTTTACCTGTTTAGGATTTATTTCAATTTCTATCCAATCTTTTACTCCTACTAATTTATCAAACTCATTTTTATATTTTTGATAAACTTTATCTTCCTCTCCTTTTACTTGTTTTAAAAAATTAAGTTTTCCTACTATATATTTTATAAAGTCAGTATTAGAGAGATTGCCTTTTTCAATACAACTTGTTTTGTACTGTCTGTCTGCTTCTTTATATCCGTATTTAGACCAATTATGCAACATAGCACGTATTTCTCGTACATAACTTTGAGATACATTGACTTTTTCGTTTACTGTAAGTCCTGTAACTACTTGTCTTTCTGTATAATCTTGTAGCCTAGTTTTGGCAGGGTTTATTTTGAAATTCTCATCTTCTATAATTTTACATAGCTCGTTTACAAATTTTTCATCGAAGACATCTTTTCTTGAAGAAAAAGTTATATCATCAGCATAACGAGAATAACGAGCATAGTATTTTTTTGATAGTTTAGTCAATCTTCTATCTAGCTTTTGACAAACTACATTACTTAAAGTAGGAGAAGTTGGTGCGCCTTGTGGAAGAGTATTATTATAGCAACAAAGATTAGCTATTAAAAAAGCTAATTCATCGTTTAGGTTAAAAGGAGAGAGTTCTAAAACAGTTTTTACTCTTTTAAACTGAATATTACTAAAAAAATCTAGTAAATCTACATTAAAAACAAAATTCCTATTAATATGTTGCTGTGCATTTTGAGCAATATTTTTGTTGGGAACAAAGCCATAAGCAGAATAATGAGGCGTAAATACAATGTTTAACGCTGTATTCAAACAACGTTGTAACATTTTTAAAAATGGAACAGGAGCATTTAATACTCTATCTGTTCCATTTTTTTTAGGTATTAAAATTCTATTATATCGCTCTTTTTTGTGAAAAGCAAAATAAGAAATATTTTTTTTAGTTATTTTTACCTTAGGATCATCATATAAATTAGACGATATATCAGATAGAAAATTAACCAAATCATCTATATTATCTAATTTAGAAAAACTATCTTTAATAGATTCAATATTTATATTATCAAAGTTCATAAAAAAAAAAGTATTTATCAAGTCAATTTCACTTTTGTATGAAAATGTTCTATTAACATAATATCAAAGAAATTAAGTAAATTATAGATAAGATAACCTAGACTAGAGGATTCTATATATAATGCTTCTCTCTTTGTGCTTAAATCGTTAGAGTAATTATTTCTTTTGGCGAAACTTTATTTTTCTTTTTCCACGTCAAAAGGAATAATGACTCAATCAATCGATAACCTTAGTCGAATACATTGCGAAACGCAAATGCCAATTCAAATTTTTGATAAATACTTTATTGAATGATATATAAAATAACTAATTATAACTGTTATTAGTTCACTTTTTCTTAAAGATATTACGCAAAACCCAACTGCTTCCTCACTTTCTGCAAGACTTCAAAAGCTACTTTTCTAGCTTTTTCTTCTCCTATTCTGAGTTTGTTGTCAAGTTCTTTTTCATCTGCCATTAGTTTATCAAAAGTAATTCTTTCGGTTTTATATTTATCCAAAATAAGTTCTAAAAGAGCTTTTTTTGCGTGTCCATAGCCATAATTTCCACCTGCATAATTTTGTTTCATTGTCTTCAAATCACTGTCAGAAGCTAATAATTTATACAAACCAAAAACATTACAAGTTTCTGTGTCTTTTGGTTCTTCTAAAGGTGTGCTGTCTGTTACGATAGACATAACTTGCTTTTTGAGCTGCTTTTCAGGTAAGAAAATATCAATCGTATTTCCGTAAGACTTACTCATTTTGCGTCCGTCCGTCCCTGGAATTGTCATGATTTGCTCATCTACTTTTACTTCTGGCATTACAAAAATTTCTCCGTACTTATTATTAAAAGCCGAAGCAATATCTCTAGTGATTTCTAAGTGTTGAATTTGGTCTTTTCCAACAGGAACAAAATTAGCATCATACATCAAAATATCAGCAGCCATCAAAACAGGATAGGTAAAAAGTCCTGCATTTACATCTGATAAATTATCTGATTTATCTTTGAATGAATGTGCATTTGCAAGCATTGGATAAGGTGTAAAACAAGACAAATGCCACGCAAGTTCGGTTACTTCTGGGATTCTTGACTGACGATAGAACGTATTTTTTTCTATATCAAAACCAAAAGCCAGCCACGCAGCAGCAACAGCATTTATGTTTTGGATTCTCGTTTCGGCATCTTTTACCGTTGTGAGAGAATGCAAGTCAGCAATAAAAAAATAAGAATCATTACCTGCTTTTTTTGAAAGCTCAATAGCTGGTAAGATTGCGCCCAAAAGATTTCCTAAATGTGGACGACCAGAGGCCTGAATACCTGTGAGAATACGGGACATAATCAATTACGAATTAAAAATTACGAATTACGAAATTTACCTTGCCACCAACGACAATGAATTACATTACTTCAAAATTGAAAAAAAAGTTTCAAAAAGCCTAATTGATTCTTAGTTTGTGATTATATTAGGTGTTTTTTCTAGTGAAATTTTCCGTTATTTGAGTTTTTTAAAAGACAAAAACTCCATAAACAACATCATGAAAACTCATCTTTTTTATTATTCTATCCTTTTTCTACTTCTTTTTTCTTGTACTTCTGATAAAATGACAGACAAAGAAAAAGAAGATGAATCAATTATTGAATGGCAAAGCACACAGATTTCTACTGATTCTCTTTTTCTTGCTCATGCGACTCAATTTAATTCTTACTCGTATCCAAATTTCAAAATTTTAGAGGTTTATGATAAAAATGCAACTGTACAACAGCGATATCTACTTTATAAAGGAGAAACCAAACCAAAAACAGATTTAGAGTATGATATTGCTCTTCAAATTCCGTTAAAACGTATCGTTTCACGTTCTACAAAATATGCTACTTTTATCTCTCTTTTGGAAAATGTAGATAATTTGGTTGGTTTTGTAGGTGCAAAGTATGTTTCGAATGAAGAAATTAGAAAGAATATTGATAATGGAAAAATCAAAGAAGTAGGAAATGATGATGGCTCTGGAGTTAATTTTGAAGGTTTGGTTAGCTTAGAACCTGACGCAATTTTTACGTATGATGCTTCTTTATATGGAGGAACAAGCGATACACAACAAAAAATGAAAGAACTTGGTTTGCCAGTTATTATTTGTAATGAAACGTTGGAGAGTTCGCCACTTGCACAAGCAGAATGGATAAAATTCTTTGGTGTTTTGTTTGAAGAAGAAGAAAAAGCAACGGAAATTTTTAATCAAGTAAAATCAAATTATGATTCTCTAAAAAATCTAACAGCAACTATAAAAGAAGAGAATAAGCCAACACTTTTTTTTAATGCGTGGTACAATGAAACTTGGTTTATGCCCAATGGAAATAGCTATGTAGCACAATTTGCCAAAGATGCAGGAGCAATTTATTTATGGAATGACTTGGAAGGAACAGGAGCTTCTCCGTTAGCCATAGAGTCGGTTTATGATAAGGCAGAACAAGCAGATTATTGGTTTCATGCAAGTGATTGGAAGAACATGAATCAGCTTATTAGTTCAGATAGACGTTTTGTTTCTTTTAAATCTGTCAAAAACGCAACCATTTTTAATCACAATAAAAGACAGCTAAAAAGTGGAGGAAATGATTATTTTGAGAGTGGTGTAGCTTTTCCAGACAGAATTTTGGAAGATTTTATAAAAATTTTACATCCAGAATTAATGAAGAATAAAGAACTTTATTTTTATGAGAATTTGAAGTAGGAGTCTTTATATCATCTAATCAGCATTGTGATTTTATGTTGATAATCTGTATAACTTCTATTATAGAATTAATAAAAATAAGCATACAAATTAGGCAAATATCAAAAAATAGGTAACTTTGTCTTTATAAAACATCTTTTTTGCTAGACTCAATAGTACAAATAAAGCTCTATTCGATAAAATAGCCTAACATTTTTTTGTGTTTATGCGTTAGCCATTTATAATTCTGCTTTTTCTACTTAATTAAATATAGCAACTCAAAATTGGCATCACTTCTTATTTTTTATACGAATTGAATTTGCCACATCCATTTAACATAGTCAATTTTATATAATAATATGTCAAAAAATCTCGTCATTGTAGAATCTCCAGCCAAAGCCAAAACCATTGAAAGTTATCTTGGAAAAGACTTTATTGTTACTTCTAGTTTCGGACACGTTCGGGATTTGCCTAAGTCGAATGATGCCATTGATATTGAAAATAATTTTCACCCTACTTATGTGGTTTCAAAAGATAAGGAAGAAGTCATTCGTTCTCTTCGCAAACTTGCAAAAGGTGTAGAAACAGTATGGCTCGCAACGGATGATGACCGAGAAGGAGAAGCTATTTCTTGGCACTTAAAAGAGGCTTTGAATTTGGATGAGAAAAACATAAAACGTATTATTTTTAGAGAAATTACCAAGACAGCTATCCTCAATGCTATTCAAAATCCGAGAACGATTGATGATGATTTGGTAAACGCTCAACAAGCAAGACGTATTTTGGATAGATTGGTAGGTTTTGAGCTTTCTCCAGTGCTTTGGAAAAAAGTAAAATACGGACTCTCAGCAGGACGTGTGCAATCAGCAGCCGTTCGTGTAGTAGTAGAAAGAGAAAGACAAATAGATGAATTTAATGCAAAAGGATTTTATAAAGTAGATGCTGTTTTTGATGTAGAAGATGGTAAAAAACTAAATGCAGAGCTTTCAAAGCGTTTAGATGAAAAAACAAAAGCTCAACAATTTTTAGAAAGCTGTGTAGCTGCCACTTTCAAAATTGATAACTTAGAGAAAAAACCAGCCAAAAAATCGCCTGCTCCTCCATTTACAACATCGACATTACAACAAGAAGCAAGTAGGAAATTAGGTTTTTCGGTTTCTCAAACCATGATGGTTGCTCAGAGATTATACGAAGCTGGTCATATTTCGTATATGCGTACTGATTCGGTCAATCTTTCAGAAGAATCTCGTCAGAATGCAGCAACTGAAATAATAGCTTCTTATGGAAAAGAATATGCTAAAAATCGTGTCTATAAGACAAAATCAAATTCTGCACAAGAAGCTCACGAAGCCATCAAACCCACTAATTTTGCAAATCGTCAGCCTGTTTCAGATAATCAACAACAAAGATTATATGACCTTATTTGGAAACGTGCCATTGCTTCTCAAATGTCAGATGCAAAGCTAGAAAGAACGATTGTAACAATAGGAATAACAAAAGACAACAAAAAACTAGGTGAAACACTCAAAGCAACAGGCGAGATAATTACTTTTGAAGGATTTTTGAAAGTCTATTTGGAGTCAAAAGATGACGATGATGACGAGGAAAGCAGCGAAATAAAAGGCGTTTTGCCTCCTCTAAAAGTAGGACAAGATTTGGCTTTGGAAGTCATGACAGCTACTGAGCGTTTTACACGTCCGAAAGCTCGTTTTACAGAGGCATCTTTAGTAAAAGAATTGGAAGAGTTGGGAATTGGTCGTCCTTCTACGTATGCGCCAACTATCTCAACGATTCAGAAGCGAGAATATGTAGTGAAAGAAGCTAGAGATGGCATTCAGAGAGAATATTCTGTACTGACTTTGAAGAGCGATAAAGTTACTAGCAAGACAAAAACAGAAACTACAGGAGCAGAAAAAAATAAACTCTTTCCGACCAATATGGGAATGGTTGTAAATGATTTTTTGGTTGGGAATTTTCCAGATATCGTCGAACTTAGTTTTACAGCACAAGTAGAAGCCGAATTTGATAAAATTGCTGATGGAAATCTGAATTGGGAAAAGATGTTAGGTTCTTTCTATGGGCAATTTCATCCACAAGTAGTAAAAGTAGGAGAAGATGGCGAATATGCAAGTACAGCAAGAGAATTAGGAAAAGACCCAAAAACAGGAAGAACAATACAAACTAGAATGGGGCGTTATGGCGCATTGGTAGAAAAACTGCCTTTAGATCCAGATGATCCAGAACAAAAACCTGAATTTGCTTCTCTTTTAAAAGGGCAATATTTGGATAAAATTACGCTAGAAGATGCCCTAGAACTCTTCAAGTTACCTCGTGATGTCGGAATGTTTGAGAATAAAAAAGTAGTGGCTGCCATTGGGCGTTTTGGTCCTTACATACGACACGATAGCAAATTTGTTTCTATTCCAAAAGAAGAAGACCCACTTACCATAAATGAGGAACGAGCTATCGAACTTATCAAAGAAAAAAGAGAAAAAGATGCTAAAAAACTCATTAAAGTTTTTCCTGAAAACGAAGAAGTGCGTGTTTTGAATGGTCGTTGGGGACCTTATATTGCTGTTGGAAAGCAGAATGTAAAGATTCCTAAAGATTTAGATATCGAACCTGCTGACTTGACATTAGAAAAGTGTTTAGAGCTTGCCGAAGCTGCACCAGAGAAAAAAGGTAGATACGCCAAAAAAACAACCACAACTAAAAAAGCTCCTGCAAAAAAGGCTACAACAAAGAAAACAACAGCCAAAAAGCCAGCAGCCAAAAAAACGACAACTAAGAAAACAACAGCTAAAAAACCTGCTGCCAAAAAGACAACTACTAAAAAGAAAACAGACTAATTTTGTAATTCTTTTTATAAAAATAGAAAACCACCTCTGAAACTTTATTTGAGTTTTGGAGGTGGTTTTTGATTGAATAATAATCTAATACCAAAATAAAATCTATTTTTTCCTTTAGGTTTCTCGTTCAAGCATTCTATCTTGCATCAGTATAATTTGTTTTGTTAGTGAAGTTTAATATTTATTGTGGTATAATAATCTCTAGATTCTAAATCCAATCACAAGAACATCATCTATTTGATGCTCTTTTCCAGATTCTTTCCAGTCTTGAAATTCTTGTGCTAATTTATTTTTTTGTTTTTTGATAGATAATGATGAAATACTTTGTAGATAGTTTTGAAAACGCCTAGACATATATTTTCGTCCTTCTAATCCTCCAAATTGGTCTTGAAAACCGTCTGAATAAATATAAAAAACACTATCTTCTCGTGGAATAATGGTATGTTCTTTAAATGCTTTTTGTCCATGTTTATCAAATCCACCTATTGGAAAACGGTCGCCTTTTATGATTTCTACTTTATTGTCATGAATATGAAGAAGTGGATTTTTTGCACCTGCAAAAGTCAAAACTTGAGTAGCTTTATCGATTACACAAATCGACATATCCATTCCATCACGATTATTAGTTTGGTCTTGATTGAGGTGACGACGAACATTTTCATTGAGTGCATCAAGGATTTTGGCAGGAGAAAGAATGCGCTGACTTTCTATTATTTCATACAAAAGATTACTTCCAATAACTGACATAAATGCCCCTGGAACACCGTGTCCTGTACAATCTACGGCAGCAATAATAGTTTTATTTTCTACCTCAGCTATCCAATAAAAATCTCCACTTACAATATCACGAGGTTTATAAAAGACAAAACACTCTTCTAAGACAGTTTTGATGCGCTCATCAGAAGGCAACATGGCATCTTGAATGCGTTTTGCATAATTGATACTGGCTGTAATATTTTTGTTTTTTTCTTGAATATCATTGTAGGCATTGGCAAGTTGAGTTTGCTGAGCTTCTAATTCTTGATTTTTATCTAAGATTTCATTATTCCTTTTTACGACTTCTACAGTTCGCTCTTCTACTAAGCGAGAAAGGCGTTTTCTACTCGCTTCCAAACTACTGGTACGCCATTTTATCAAGCCAAATACAACTCCGAGTAACAAAAATAAACCTAAAATACGAGCAGCCCATGTTTGATGCCAATAAGGACGAATACGAAACTCAAAAGTAGATTCTTCGCCCCACTCTCCACCTTCTCCAATCCTAGAACGAACATGAAAAATATATTTTTTTGGCGAAAGGTTGGAATATGTAGCTTCCATTTTTTCTGTCGGAATAAGCCAATCCTTATTCAAGCCTTCTAGCCACCATTGATACTGAATATCATTTGGATTAGAAAAATTAGCCGAATAAAAATTAAAGTTGAGTGTATTTTGGTCAGCACTTAATTCTAAGTTTTGAGGTAGATTATGCCAAGCAGACAACGAATCAAAATTATTTATATAGACCGAATCTGTCCAGTTGGTTTGGGTTAGAGATAAATTTGTTTCACTGATAAATGTTTTGGGAGGAATTGCTTTTTGCTCTTGTGAAAAATCACATTTTGTAACTCCATTTAGATGTCCTACCCAAATATTTCCTTTACTATCTTCAAAAATAGCTTTTCCATTTGATTCATCTCCAAAAAAACCTTCCTCTTTTCCATATTTTTCTACTCGCATCAATTTTCCGTCATTTCTAAAATAGGCTTTATTAAGTCCCCTTTGTGTTCCTATCCAAAATTGGTCTAGCTTATTTTTTACAGGAAGAATAGAATAAATAATATCTGAAGAAAGACCTTGAGGAGTTTGATAAACCGTAAATTCTTTTCCATCAAAACGATTCAATCCTCCAGAGTATGCAATAATCCAAATAATATCTTTTTTATCAATATACAGTTGAAGAAGTAAGTTATCTCCCAATCCATCTTTTTGCGTAAATCGTTTGAAGTTAGATGCTTCTGTTCCGTTTGCATCCCATTTTACAAGTCCTGCAAAAGTAGCAAACCAATAATTACCTTTTGAATCTTTTTTGACATCAATTACAGCTGTTGCGTCCAATTCATTTTTAGCGAATGTGTATTTTATACTATCTCCTTGCAAATCATAAGCAACTGTTCCATTAAATTGTGTACAAACCCAAAGAATATTATCAATTTCTACCAAATTTCGGACAAATGCACCAACAGGTATTCCAAATTTTTGATTGATAGCTTTTGTAGTAAATGTATTTTTTGATGTGTTTTCTGCAATTTCTAAAACTCCAGTTCCAGTTCCAGCATATACTGTATCTTTGTTTTTATACCAAAATGTAGAAATTCTACCAAAAGTAGTGTTAGAAGAAATTACACTTTGAAACACTTTGTCTTTATAAAGAGTAATTCCTCCTACTGAGCTACCTAACCAAACTCTATTTTTTTCATCCTCACCAAAACCAAAAATCATTTTTCCTTGTAAGCCATCTTGTGGTGTAAAATTGGTAAAGCGTTCATTGGGTAGCTGAACGAGTCCATTTCCACGAGTTCCCACCCATAAAATTCCATATTTATCCTCAAAAATAACCCCACTACCTCCCATGATTCCAGTAAAACCATTTGCAGTACCATAAGATTTTATATAGTTATGATTTTTATCGAAGACAAAAATGGTATTAATACCAAAGGCTATCACATAAAGTTTGTTATCTGATGCTACATGAACCAGCCAACCTCTGTTAGGAAGAGGAGTACCTGTTGGAATTGGACACTTAGAAAAATCAATTTTATCATAACTTCTAGTTGTAGTATTAAAGAAAACTAAGTCTGCAACTCCTGTATTGGGGTCTGTTGCCCAAAGCCAATGATTTTTATTTTGGTCTTGATGCGCTAAAAATAAATTTTTACGTTGAGAAAGAGAATCAACTACAAATGTTTGGGGATAGATTATTTCTTCAAATTTTTTTCCATTAAATTGAAGTATTTTTCCTTGATGAACAAGATAGGTTTCAAATTGAGAAGTATGTCTCAAAAAAAGTGTTGTAGAAGGAAGATTTCCTAAATTAGCTTGTTTGTATTCTCTAAACTTCTCTTCATTTTTTGGTTTCCAATACAATATATTATTTACTCCTGCTCCATTCGTTAAAACCCATACATTTTGCCATTTGTCTATTGATAAAGTTCCTCCCAAAGACATTGTTCCGTTGAGTTCTGGAAAGGAAGTAAACGTTTTGCCGTCATATTTTGAGATATTTTTATTTTGAGAAAGAATCCAAATATTTCCTTCACTGTCTTCTACTATGCTACTGAGTAAGTTGCTATTTAAGCCATCTTTTATTCCAAAAACTCTATATTTTTCTTGTTCTAGGAGTGCAAGTCCTCCTCCGTTTGTTGCTATCCAGATTCGACCTCTTGAATCTACCATTCCAGCTTGTGGAGTAGGTAATTCTGATTGTGGTAAGCCGTGATCTAATCCGTAATTTCGAAATAGGTACTGTTGTGCAAATAAATTAGAAGGCTGCCAAAAGCAACAACTAATCAGTAGAATAAGAAAGAGAAATAAGTTTTTCATAGAATCATTTTTTTAGTATCAATATTATTTTCCTGTTTTTTTTAGATATAATTTTTTACTATAAGGTTGCTTTTGTAGGATTTGTTGTTTATAGAATATAACTATTTTGTTATTGGAAGGATTAATTCAAGCCCTAAGCAAATTACTATTTTAAAGACAGATAAGCAACTGAAATAACTAGGATTTAATTTTTTTAAGTGTATTTGAATAAAATGTAAAATAAACTTTACAAAAAGACAACTGAATTTTACTTTTTGTCGTTATAACTTTACAATTAGCTACACTGAATATTCATTTCAGATAGTAACTAAATTTATTTTAATAATTCAAAAACTCAAAAACTCAAAAACTCAAAAATTATGAATCTTACTGAAATCTGTGAAAACGAACAAAAAGGCTTTAATCGTTTAAAGTTGTTTCCTCATGCTTTCAAAAAAATTGGTTTTGCAGGACTTATACTTTCTGTTTTAGCTGTTTCGTTTTTTCGTTTTGCAATGGAGGATGCTGCCACTTTATTGTCTGTTTCTGCAAAGTTAGTTTTAGTTTTTATGTTACTTATTTCTATTTCTAGAGAAAAAATAGAAGATGAAATGATAAGTAAATTAAGAGTGCAATCTTATTCTTTTGCTTTTGTGACAGGAGTAATATATGCTTTAGCTATGCCTGTAATAGATTTTTTGTTTGACTCTGTTGTAGAGATGAAAGCAAGTGATTATTCAGAAATGAGTTCTGCTATTCTGCTTTGGTTTATGTTATTTGTTCAGATAGCTTATTTTCATGTTCTCAAAAAAAACTAATCCTAAATCTCTAAAAAAAATGGAATTACAACTAGATGCAGACATGAAAAATACCATAAAAGTACAAAGAGCTATTTTGAATATCACACAAGAAGAGTTAGCTGAAAAAATAGGCGTTTCTAGGCAGACTATTAGTTCGATAGAAAAGAATAAATATGTTCCCTCTACGGTTTTGGCTCTCAAACTCTCTCAATTATTCCAAAAACCAGTCAATGAAATCTTTGAATTAGATGAAGATGATTAGGGGTAAAATTAAATCATAATGATTAACTTTCAAAACTTTCAATTTAATTTGAAAGTTTTGTTTTTTTGTGTATATTTGTTTCAATTAGATTGAGTTTTAGGGAACAATTTTATTAATTATACGATGAAAAACAAAAATATATTTTGGCTTTTAGCAGGAATTTTGAATTTATTTTCAGCCTTTGTTCATACTTTTGCAGGGCAAGTCAGTCTGATGAATCCTTTACTTTCAAGTAGTCTTGATAATCAAATTCAGACCGAATTGCTTGGAGTTTGGCACATGGTAACTTTGTTTTTATTTTTTACTTCTGCCGTTTTTATAAAGAATTATTTTGCACCCAAAGTAGAATGTAGAGCAATAATTCAGTTTATTAGTTATGGGTATTTTTTGTTTTCTATTTCTTTTATTGCAGTAAGTTTTATGAATCAACTACTTGCTCCTCAATGGATTTTATTATTACCTATCGGAATTCTAGGATTAATTGGAGTCAAAAAATATAAATTATCTTACTAAAATCAATTCAAAAAAATGGAAAATACATCATTATACAAAAAAGTGGTTTTGGCAGGAGGAACTGGTTTTGTAGGAAAATATCTTCAAAAAAAGTTTTCAGAATTAGGTTATGAAGTCATTATAATTGCTAGAAACACACCTGTAAACTGGAAAAATCCAGATGAAATAACAGAAGCCTTAGAACATTCTGAAATGTTGATAAACTTAGCAGGAAAGTCTGTCGATTGTCGTTACAATGAAAAAAATAAAACCGAAATTTTGCTTTCAAGAACAGAAACAACAAAAATACTGGGAGAAGCTATCCAAAACTGTAAATTTCCACCCAAAATATGGTTTAATTCTAGCACAGCCACTATTTACAGACATGCAGAAGACCGAGCAATGACAGAAAAAAATGGCGAAATCGGAACAGGTTTTTCTGTTGGAATTGCAACAGCTTGGGAAAAAAAATTTTTTAGTTTTGAGTTAGAAAAAACAAGACAAATTGCACTTCGAATGGCGATTGTTTTGGGAAAAGGTGGAGGCGTAATTCCACCCTTCAAAAATATTGTTCGTTTTGGTTTGGGAGGAAAACAAGGAAATGGCAATCAAATGTTTAGTTGGCTGCACATTCACGATTTGTATAGAATGATTTTGTTTTTACAAGAAAATTCAACTTTAGAAGGCGTTTTTAATTGTTCGTCGCCTAATCCTGTCAAAAACAGAGAATTAATGCAAGTTTTTAGAGAAAAAATGAATATACCTTTTGGTATTCCTACGCCTAAATTTTTATTAGAAATTGGTGCTTTTATGATTCGTACAGAAACGGAATTACTTTTGAAAAGTCGTTGGGTAATTCCAGAGCGTTTGCAAAATGAAGGGTTTGAGTTTGAATATCCAGATTTAGGAAAAGCGATTGATGAAAGTTTGTAGTTTAAGGCTTAGTGCCGTTTTTGGTGTTTTCGTGTAGTAACACCAACAACAAAATAGCATAAAAAAGGCTTTATATAAGTTACCAATTCATTTATAATCATTAAATTAAAACATTGATTAATTATACTGGCTTTTAGTTCATAATTTCTAATCTGTAACTTTTCTTATGCTTACTCAAGAAATCAAAAATTCTATCAAAAACAGTATTCTTTGTTGGCTTGCCACAGTCGATACTGAAAATATGCCCAATGTTTCTCCTAAAGAAATATTTACTTTTTATCAAGAGGATTCTATTATTATTGCAAATATTGCTTCTCCTCAAAGTATTCATAATATGATGTACAATTCAAATGTATGTGTAAGTTTTATTGATATTTTTGTGCAAAAAGGGTTTCAACTGAAAGGAAAAGCAAGAATTATTAAAAAAACTGATTCGGAGTTTGAAGAATTAGAACATATTTTGACAAAGATGACCAAAGGCAAATATCCTTTTTCTACAATTACCAAAATCAAAATAGAAAAATCAAAGAAAATAATTGCGCCTAGTTATATGCTTTTTCCACACCTAACAGAAGCCGAACAAATAGAAAATGCAAAGAAACTCTACAATTCAAAATAAAAATGAAAAAACTTAAAAAAATTGTTCTTTGGCTAGTCGGAATTTTGGCTAGTCTGTATCTTTTGTTGTGTGTTACACTTTATTTTTTCCAAGAAAAACTAATTTTCTTTCCTCAAAAGTTAGAACAAAACTATGTTTTTAGATTTGATAAAGACTATCAAGAAATAACAATTCCCACAAATGACCACATAAATCTTCATGGTATTTTATTTCATTCTAAAAATGTTTCTAAAGATAAAAAACTTGTCTTTTATCTTCATGGAAATGTAGGACAAGTACAGTTTTGGGGCGATTTGGCTGATGTTTATACAGACTTAGGTTATGATTTATTTATTTTGGATTATCGTGGTTATGGAAAAAGTGAGGGCGAAATACACAGTCAAGAACAGTTTTTTGATGACGTGCAGACGGCTTATTCTACCATAAGAAAAAGTAAAAAATATAAGGAAGAAAATATAATTATTGTAGGCTATTCGGTCGGAACGGCTTCGGCTGCGATGCTTGCCAGCAAAAATAATCCAAAAGCACTTATTCTCCAAGCTCCTTATTTTAGCCTTACAGATATGACAAAAAGAACCTATCCTTTTATTCCTACTTTTTTATTGAAATATGAATTTAATACAGCGCATTTTTTATCGCAAAACAAAGTACCTACATTTATTTTTCATGGAACAGGTGACCGAGTAATTCCTTATCAATCTTCATTATTAATAAAAGAATACCTATATAAAAAAGAGGTTGAGTATAATTTGAAAGACAAAGTTAATAAGATTGATTTTGTTACTTTACCTAATCAAGGACACGCAAATATTCATAGTAATCCTATTTTCTTAAAGAAATTGAGAAGTATTTTATAAAAAAAAACAATGTAATTTTTCTATGTTATGTAAAATAAAAAAATTACCTTTGTATTCCTTCCTCATTTTTTATAAAAAAAATTGTGTCTTTTAATCAAAAAAAGACTTTAGAAAGGTAGTTTTTAGATTTAAAAACACACTTACTCATAGTTTTCTATCAAATTTCAATTCTTGCATGAGAGTTTTATTACCTACTTATTTTTCTCTATTTCTGTTTATTCTTCTTTTTGGAACAGGAAATACTACTTCTTTATTTGCTCAATATCCTACTGATTTTACGGCTAGTCAGACGACTATTTGTGAGGGCGATGTGGTGGAGTTTACGCCTGTGGGGTATGATCCGAATGTTCTTATAGGATTCGAATATCCAAATACATATCCTGCTGGAATACAGTATTTACAAGATAATAGCTATATGGCATCAAATTTTAGTGCTACTACTGTTCCTGCTTCGGATAATAATGGAGCCGGGCAAGCTATTTATAATAATATAGGAACATTTGATGTAAATCTGAAAAATTTAATTACTAATAGTGTAGTAAATAAACCTAATTTTATTACAGTTAATCCACGTCCTCCCAATACCTATCCTACTGTGAATACCTCTTACCCTACAGGTTGGGTTTCTGTAAGTACTACAGGAGTTGCAAATGCTACTTTAGGTACTCCACTAGATATAAAAATTGATAACCAGAATAATAAATATGGATTATTTGAAAATAATGTTTATGGTTCTACTAGTAAAGTTTTAGAATTGATAAAATACAATGAAACTAATCAAGCTATTTGGAGCAAAATTATATCTTATACTTTGTTATCTTCTTCTACTCATCAAAATAGGGTTTTGGATATGAGTGTAGATAATAGGACAGGGAACATATATTTATCTTTCGTTTTTCATAATCAAATAGATTTTGGACAAGGTTTTAATCTAACTACAGTAGGACAAGGAAGGTGTATTGTAAAATATAATACAAATGGAACAGTTATTTGGGCAAAGAAATTTGAAAGTGCCAATACAGGAGCTGTAAGTATAGATGTAATTAATGATAATTTGATAATGGCTGGTAATAGTTCTGGTACAGAATCTATTGATGGAACGACTTTAATTAGTACGACAGGTTTTTTTGTAGCAAAACTAAATTCACAAGGAAATATTATTTGGACTACAACAAATACTGGAGAGATACAAGATTTGGCAGTTAGTTCTAATGGAAATATTATTGTAGGAGTGTCAAATTTCAATTCTGTCGCTGGAGTTTTTAATGGGTTTAATGTTCCTAATTTTCCTTCTTACTTAGTAAAATACAACTCTCTAGGTACTACTATTTGGGCTAAAAAAATAAATAGTTATAATAACCAAGATAATAGCCCAAAACCTCTTGAAATAATAAATATAGAGATTGATACACAAGAAAATATTTATTTTACAGGTAGATACAATGGAAAAATTAAATATGAAGGAGAATTGCTTAGTTCGCTTTTGATAGAAGACAATCAGCATTCTCTCCCTTATGATGGAAATAAGAGCTATATCATAAAAGTTGCTGCTAATGGACAAAAATTATGGTCAAATTTATATGACCTTAGTACCTACATACATTCTCTCCAATTAGATAATTTTGATAATCCTTATTTTTATTTGTTGGATTTTTATGGTCTTTCATTTGTTTTTCCTACTAATATTCAAAGGGATGATTTTATAATAAAATTAAATAAGCAAACAGGTAAAACGGCTTTTGAAATTAATGTTCCTTTTGGAGGAAATTATTTTGTTATAGATGACAAACAAGATATTACGCTTGCTACTCTTGTTCAAGTGTCTGGAGGAACTACTTTTATAGGTCAGAATATACCTCTCAATACAAGCATAATTGCAAACTATAAAGCTAATCTAGGAACATTTCCAGCAAATTTTACGTTACAAGCAGAAGCTCCTACTGCTGGACAAACCCTTACTTATCAATGGATAAAAGATGGTCAAGATATTAGTGGAGCTACTTCTGCTACTTTTACACCTACACAAGAAGGTTTTTATCAACTTAGAGCTACCAATCAATTTGGCTGTTCTAGTACAAATTATGGTGTTTATCTACAAGTAGAAACAATAGACTTCACAGCCAATACCACAGAAATCTGTGAAGATGAATCAGTTACTTTTACGCCTACTATTGTTCCTAACCCAAGTCAATTTCAAAATATTACTTGGAATTTTGATGGACAAGATATAAATGCGAGTTATAATCCTCTTAATTATGTCTTTGAAGATGCAGGTGTTTATTCTCCTTCTCTTACTTATCAAAATGATAATGTTACTCGTACAGATTATGTAACTGTTAATCCAAACCCTGTTTCTTCACTTCAAAATAACCCTTGGGAATGGGTGCATACAAATTCGAAAGCTCCTACTATATCACTAGGTGATGGGTATCGTACAAATATTACCAATGCAGATATTGACAGCAAAGGAAATTTGTATGTGGGTGGACAATGGACAGAAGGTCAATATTTAGAAGAAACAAGTCCTTTTTTACGTGTATTTCCTCCAAATGTTACAAAAATAGACAAACAAGGAAATGTACAATGGAAAATACCAAATGCTGCACAAGTAGCTATTGATGATTTTGATAATGTTTTTGCAGTCGGACAGTTTACCAATACTATCACTTTGCCGTCTAATGGTTGTGCTGGTATTACACTAACTCCAAATACGTACTCTCATAGTTGGTTTGTTGTGAAATATTCTTCTTCTGGAGAATTACTTTGGTCAAATGTAATAGAAACTGATAATGCAAGTGCAAATTTTTTACTAGCAACAGGAGGAAACAAACTCTATATTTTAGGACAGTTTTGGCAAGCTGATAATATATTAGCAACAAGTACAAACGGTTCAAATCAAACTTTAGCTAGAGGAAATAATTCTACATTTTTAGCAGAATACAATCCTTCTAATGGAGAATTACATCAAAATTTACATACTTTCTCAACCTTACATTTTAGTATGGGAGGAACACATAATGATGCAAAGAAAAGAGGGATTTCAGTAGATTATGATGGAAATTTAGTTATTACGGCTCTTACTGGACGGACAGTAAATTATGATGGTAATGTTGTACTAGATAATTCAACATTATCTATATATGACAATGTTTTGTCGCTCATTAAATATAAAAATGATGCTGTAATATTTACTAAAGCCATTTATTTAGAGAATGGTTTTGCTAACTGGCTTCCTTCAAGACATGTTACAGATGGTGAAGGAAATATATATTGGACATTTTTTGCGCTTGCAGGTTCGAATGTAAGTTGGAATATTCTTGGACAATCTTATTCAAAAGTTACAAGTAACTATTTAATCAAATTAAATCCGAATGGGGGCTTAGTATGGATAAAACCTGTTGGTGTAAGTTTTATAGATGGTTTTGAAACAGATAACAATCAACTATTTGTTTTTTCAGGTGGAAGTATTCACTTTTATGATACTCAAAATGGTCTTCCTCTTAGAAAGCCTATTCCTATTCTTCCTACAGGATCTTATTCTAACATAGAAGACGTAATAGCTGCCAAAAATGGTGTTTTGTATGTAGGAGGAATGGTGGCTAGTTCTTTTCCACCTTATTCTATTGGCTCAAATACAGTTACAGATACCAGAACAAGCAATAATTATTACTTTGGACTAATAGCCAAATACAATTACAACCAAACCCTACCACAAAACGGAAGTATAGACCTACAAGCCACTTTGCAAACAGGTGCGCCTTCGGTTTCTTATCAATGGTATAAAGATGGAAATATCATAAATGGAGCAACTTCTTCTTTATATTCGGCTAATCAAATAGGTTTTTATCAAGTAGAAACCACGACGACACAAGGCTGTTCTCGTAGAAGTGTAGGACAGTATTTGAGCGAACCTGCTACTTTTTCGGTGTCAGATAATGATGTTTGTGTAGGCGAACCTATTATTTTAGAAACAACTGATTTATTAGGAACAAATACAGAATGGAATTTTGGATTAGATGCTTCGCCTAATTTGGTAAATGCTTTTAGTAATAGAGAAGGAACAATTACTCAAAATGGTTCTTTCTTGAATGCAGGAACAAAAACGGTTTCTTATCAAGATGGAACATTTTCATTAGATGAAACAGTTACAGTTCGTCCATTGCCGAATGGCTCTATTTTTTCTACTACGCCACAAAACTGGAATTTTACCAATTCTTTTTCTTCTGTTGCTACTGGACATAATTTTCAAAACATTTTAGCTACTGCTTATCAAAAGAATACATTTAGAGCTTTGAACCGAGCTACAAATTCTGTGTTTTTGAAAATGAATGCAAAAGAACAAAATAAGTTTCTTTTTACATTAGACAATATAAATATCACAGACATCAAAAATGATAAGCAAGGAAATATTTATCTGATTGGTAAAGCTCTTTCTAATTCTGTTACTTTAACAGGCAGAAGTCAAGTCATTTCTATAAATGCAACTACTGGAGATAGATTTTTGATAAAATACAATGAAAATGGAGATTTGATTTGGAATACTAAATTTGTTCTTTTTACTGATAATGACAATATTTTCCTTACAGCAAATCAAGATAATATTTATCTAATTGCTAAAAGTGGAGGGTCATTTTTTGGAACAAATAATAATTCTATTTCTATAAATGATGATTTTGCTTTAATAAAATACAATACCGACGGAACTGTAAATTGGTCAAAAGAAATAAAAAGTAGTGTTTATTCTCAACATATCAATTCTACTTTAGCAGGCTCTCAAACAAATGATAATAGTATTCGCAGCTTCGAAACTGATGAAAATGGAAATCTATTTTTCTCTCTTATTGCAGCAGATAGTGTTACTATTTCTGGTGTGAGTTCTGTTCCTCCGTGTATTAGAAGTTATGATAATCAGGACTGGACAAATAGAGGACTTCGAATGGGAAATCTTCTGAAACTAGATGCAAATGGAAATATTATTTTTCACGAAGGTTTATCTCTTGTCAATGATTTGAAATTTACTTTAGATAATCAAAATAATCTAATTGCTTCTTTTCAAACAGTTGGCGAAGTGTATAGTCTTCTGAACAATCAAAAAATTATTTCACACCAAAAATTTGATATAAACAGTACAGCAAATCAGCAAAAATTAGAAACTATTGTTATCAAATATGATAACAATGGACAGATTTTGTGGAATAAAAATCTAGGAACAAAAGAAGGATTAAAGCCAAGAACGATTGCAGTAGATAAAGCAAATAATCCTCATATTTTATTTAATCAAGTTACCTCAAACGGAGTTTTTAATGGAAACGGAATTGCTTTTGATGCTACTCAAACAAATATTCTTGCGCTTGATAATTCTTTAGGTAATGTAATTAAATCAATTCCTTTCGCCAATAATTTAGAATCGGATAAAGAAAACATTGTTTTTGACGGCTTAAATAGAATTTTTCTTTCTACTCAAAATAATTCCTTGAATACAAGTTCTATAACAAATTACTTTGCTTCTTTTGGTAATAATACTTGTATAGATGAAGGAAGAACTATTTCTATCCAAAATACACAACCAAACACTACTTATACATGGTTTAAAGACGGAATAGATACAGGAAATAATGGAACTTCAATAACAATCATAGAAGAAGGAACATATCATGTAGAAGCAGAAAATCAATATGGTTGTCGTCAGTCAAGTACAGGAACTCATTTTTCTATTTTTCCAGAAGTACAGATTTTGCCACAACAAAACCCTGTTATTGGTTATGGTTCTGCCGTTATTGGAGCTTTAGCAACGCCACTAGGAAGAGATTATGAATACCAATGGCAATTTAATGGAGTGGATATTCCGAATGCTACAAGTCCAATTTTGATAGCCAATGAATCTGGAAATTATCAAGTAAAAGTAGTTTCAGAAGATGCTTGTGAAGTTATTTCAGATGTAAAAGAAGTTCAAATCCGTACACGAAACGGACGAGCAACTATTATAAATGATAACTTGACTTTAGTTTCAGACCGTGCAAGTTCTGCCACTTCCACTTTTTCAGAAGGGTTAGATGTCGATGTAAACGGAGCATTTATCTTTGAAGGAGGAGTATTCTCAAATAATCTTACTTTTGGCTCAAATTCTTTAACTTCAAGAGGTTTGAGAGATGGTTACTTAGTAAAACGAGATACAACAGGAAATATCCTTTGGAATCGCTCTTGGGGAAGTAGTGGAGATGACCAAACAAATTCAATCGCCACAACAACTGAAGGAGAAGCAATCGTAGGAGGATTATTTAATCAAACTGCAACTATTGGAGATACAACCCTTATTTCAAAAGGACAAACCGACGGAATTTTGGCAAAATATGCAGCCAATGGAGATTTTCTTTGGGCAGTCAGTACAGCAGGAGAACAAAACGACCAAATTACAAGCGTAGCAACAGACTTAGGAGGACACGCCATTGCAGCAGGTTTTACAACAAATACAGCTACCGTTTCGACACTTCGTACAGACACAACTTTTACTCAAACAGGAGAAAATGCCTTTGTCGTTCGTTACCAACCTAATGGAAAGTTACTTTGGGCAAATCAACTTATTTCGCCAGTTTCTGCAAAAAGCACAACTGTTGCAACTGATATTTTTGGAGATGTGTTTGTCGCTGGTTCGTTCAAAACTAGCCTAGATGCAACAGATGAAAATGGAACAACTCTAAACCTAAACGGAACAACAGCAGAACTCGGTTTTGTAGCAAAATATGACGAATATGGTCGTTTGTTATGGCTCAAATCTCTTCCAAAAGCTGCAAAAGGAATTGATACAGATGATTTTGGTAATGTATTTATTGTAGGACAAGAATTTCTATATAGTTTTTTGCCAAATGGTCAATCAAGATTTGAAGAAATATTCCCTTCAAATGCTAGTGTTTCAAACATTGCCGTAGGTCGTTCTGGTAAAATTGCTATTTCTGGTCATTTTACAGGAACATTAAATGGAAGTGCAGCTACTGGAAATGAAGAGGGTTTTGTAAGTTATTTCTTACCTAACGGAACTCTTTTAGACACAAAAACACAAGGAGGAACTCAAAACGATAGAATAAATGGAGTTTCTTTTGATGAATTAGGAAATCTTTATACAACTGGTTTTTATGAAAATGCAATGACTATATCTACTTTGGATAATAGTATTTCACTTTCTAATACTGGTCGTGCTGCTGTCTTTACTCGTTTTCAGCCTGTTTTGATGGGTTGTGGATTAGATGTTTTGGCACAAAATCACACCAGTACAGATTTTGACTGGACACAAAACGGACAGAATTTAGGAAATGGAACAACACTTAGTTTTTCAAATGGAAATGCTTTTTTAGTTCTTGATGCTACTGAAAATAGCTTTACAACACAAGACGGAGTTCGTATTCAAACGCAAACAGCTTTTACAGATTTGGGAGAAGACCAAAATAGTTGTCAAATTATTACGCTTGATGCAGGAAATAATGAAGGAAATGGTTTTGCTCGTTTTGAATGGTACAAAGACAATGTTTTGATAACTGGAGAAGAAAATCAAGCCCTAGAAGTTGATGAAAGTGGAACATACAAAATAATTGCTTTCACTTCTCAAAATTGTCAAGCTACTGATGAGGTAAACTTAACTGTTGCACCTTTAGAAGTGTTGATGAATATTCAAAATGACACGTTAGTTTGTGAAGGCTCGCTTATTGAGTTGCGTGGTTTTGGTGCTGATTCTTATACTTATTTCAAAAATAATAATCCAATCGGTACAGGAAATTTCCTTACTGTTTTAGATGCTCAAAATGGCGATAGTTTTTATGTAGAAGGAACACGAACAAGTGATAATTGTATCAATAGCTCTATTCCAATTACAATCAGTACAAAGTCAATTCCTCAAATAGATTTAGGATTGAATGACCAATATTTCTGTCCGAATGATACATTACAGCTTACTGCAAACCTAAATCCGTCCAATACTTCTAATCAATATGTTTTTGATTGGTATAGAATTGAGCCAAATCAAACGGCAGGCACACGAGTCGGAAATGGAAGAGAAACTTTGAATGTAACCCAAACAGGAAAGTATTTTGTAATTATTTCAAATTCTGATAATAATGTTTCTTGTAGCAGAACAAGCGATACTGTTACAGTAAATGCTTATGATTTGCCAGTTGTTTTGGTGGAAGATGTTCATGTTTGCGATACTGCACAGAGCGCAAGACTTTCGGCTTCTGATATTAGTCATGGAAATATGATTTCTTATGAATGGAAAAACCTAAATACAGGACAAAATGTAGGAAGTGATAGTATTCTATTTGTAACTAATGAAGATTTCTATCAAGTAAAAGTAACTAATACAAGTACAGGTTGTAGCGTTTTGGATACAGCAAAAGCATTTTTCCATACGACACCTAATTTCGAAATTCTTGGCTATGAAAACCCTCTTTGTGATAGAAATGATACACTTTTCATTGAAGCTACAAATCTTCAAGATTATAGTGTAGAATGGTTTGGAAATGGAATTGTTTCGACGGTTTCTACGACTCAAAATCAATCTATTGTTATTAATAGAAGTGGAATTTATACAGTTGTCGTAACTGATACAGAAACAGGTTGTAGCACGACCAAAACGCAAGAAGTAATCATTAATCAAATACCGATTTTAGGTTCTTTGCCTCAATCTTCTATTCAAAATCCATTAGTAGCTTGTCAAGGAGATTCAGTAGTTTTAGATGCTTTTGATGCGACACATGAACCAAACGCAACTTATGAATGGGTACGTTTGTCAAATAGAAATGCTGCCACTCAAACGCTTTCTACTTCTTCAAAACTGACACTAACTTACGAAGAAACTTTAGGTTTAATGCCTTTTGCCTATCAAGTAAAAGTAAGTTATCCGACTACAAATTGTTTTATTACAGATACGGTTTTTGTTCAGTTCAAAAGAAAGTCAAATGTAATAGCAACGAGCAACAAAACGCAAATTTGTTTAGGCGAAGAAGTTAATTTTGAAGCAACAGGAGCAACTTCTTATCGTTGGAATGATGGAAATATAAATGCAATTAGAACTGTTCAACCTGATTCGGTCGGAACTTGGACGTATATTGTAGAAGGAAAATATGATAATGATTGTAATTCTAGTTTTGATACGATTATTGTAAAAGTAAATCCAATTCCAGTTGCAGAGATAGAAGAAGAAAGTATAATTCTCTGTCAGAATGAGAATTTAGAATTGAATGGATTCTTACCACAACATTCAGCTACCAGTCGTTACATTTGGACACATATAGAAAATAATCAAGTTCTTTCAACTGATGCAGAAATTAATCTTTCTTTCAATCAGGTTTTACCAATTTCTTATGAACCGTTTACGCTTCGTTTGACGGTCTTTGATTCACTTACAAATTGTGAAAGTAGCGATGAAGTAACTGTCAAGTTTAATCGTTCTTCGAATGTAGAAATTACAGAAAATTACGCTTCCAAAATTTGTATCAACGAAGAAATTACCTTTACAGCAACAGGTGCAACTTCCTATTCTTGGAGAAAATTAAACGATACTTCAAACGTTGTTTTGGATAGTACAAACCAAGTTACGGTAAGGTTAGATTCAGCAGGCTTCCATACTTTCATAGTAGAAGGAAGCTATCAAAACGGTTGTAATTCTACTTTTGATACGGTTTCAGTTTTCGTTAATCCAGCATCACAAGTAAAAGCGCATACAGCAGATTCTGTCAATATCTGTGCAGGAAATTCTATTTTACTCTCGCCTTCTGGTTGGCGTGAATATGAATGGATACACGACCCAACAGTAACAGAACCTATTTCGGTTAGTCCTATGAAATCTACAACTTATTACGTATTTGGAACAGATGAAAACGGTTGTCATAACGTAGATTCAGTCTTTGTCTATGTTACACCAACTTTTGAATTACCTAATTTGATTCAGCTTTGCGAAGGTGAAACAATTACGATTGGAGATACACTTTCTTCTGATTTGAATGCCGTTTATGAATGGACACCAACTAAAGACAAAACACCATTTATTGAAGTTTCTAAATCTGGAATTTATACTGTAAAAGTAAACGTTGAGAATTGTGAATTTGAAAGAAGTGTGGAAGTTCAGATTAAAGAAAATCCAGTTATTGAGCTTGTGGCTGATACTGTTCTTTGTTTTGAAGCAGGTGCAGAAGATCGTTTTGAGCGAAATTTAAGTCATACGCTTGGTTCTGTTATCACAAATTACGATAGCAGCGCAACGTACTTGTATGTTTGGACAGATGAAAATGAGCAGATAATTGCTACAAAACCAAACTTAGAAATCAATGAAGGTGGAAATTATCGTTTGCGTGTAGTGGCTCGTTATGGCAATAATTGTGAAGCGACTGATAGTGTTTTGGCTACAGAACTTTGTGAACCTCGTATATTTATTCCTGAAGCATTTACACCAAATAATGATAATCTGAATGATTATTTTGAAGTCTTTGGAAAGCATGCGATTGATTTTGAAATGCAAATCTTTGATCGTTGGGGACAAGTCATGTATCAAATCAATACTTCAAATATAGAAGATGTAGAACAAGAAGATTTTTGGGACGGAACATACAAAGGAAAACAAGTTCCGACAGGTGCGTATGTTTGGATAATTCGTTATTCAAGTCCAATAGACAAGACAGCCAAACAAACTCAAAAAACAGGTTCGTTTATGATTATTCGATAATTGAATTAAATGATTTGTGAGCTACAAATTTGTTAATTTATTTTCAAAATTAAATATCTTTTTTTATAGCACAATTTATTATGTTTGTGCTATGAAAAAATATATTTTAAAATATACAATTTGATTTTTTAATCAAAACAAACGTAATTCCTTTTCATTTCCTTCTTTATTTGGATTGTATTTATTTTCGTGCATCAAAAGCCATTTTTTGCGTTCTAACCCACCTCCATAACCTGTTAGTTTTCCATCTTTACCGATTACACGATGACAAGGAATAATAATTGATATTTTATTCATTCCATTTGCTGAAGCAACAGCACGAATCGCCTTTGGATTTCCTAAATGTTCAGATTGCTGCTGATAGGAACGAGTTTTTCCGTATTCAATGTGATGTAACCCCTCCCAAACTGTTTTTTGAAAATCTGTTCCGATGGGTTCTAAATTTACTTCAAAAACAGTTCGTTTACCTTCAAAATATTCTTCTAGTTCTTTTTTTGCTTGAAGAATGTGTTTGTTTTCTCCTGTTAAGATAACAGCATTTAGGCGTTTTTGAATGTCTGCAAATTCCGTTTCTAACATTTTTCTGTCTGCAAACTCTAATAAACAAATTCCGTTTTCGGTCGCACAAACAAACATTGCTCCCAAAGGGGTTGTGAGTCTGCTTATCAAAACGGTTGCTTTTTCTGTATTCTTTTCGTTTTTATTTATGCTATTTTTTTTACTTTCTTTTGGAGAATTTCCCATAATTTTTTTGAAGGTATAACCAAAACCACTTAATGATTCATAACCAATTTCAAAAGCAGTTTCGGTGGTTTGTTTTCCATTTTGTAATTCTTGAAAAGCTGTATTTATTCTGTACATGCGTTGATAGGCGTGAAAAGTCATTCCATAATTTTTTTTGAACCAATTACGAACTACTTTTGCACTAATATCATTTTCTTTCAAACAATAATCACTTATTTTTTCTTTTGGATTTTTTTTGACTAACTGAATTGCTTTTTCTACTTCTTTAGGAGCTTGATTTGCATTTTGAGTAGGCTTGCAGATTTTACAAGGACGAAAACCTTCACTCAAGGCTTCTTTGAAAGTGGTATAAAAGATTACATTTTCTAACTTTGGTTTTCTTGCTCGGCAGTTGGCAATACAAAAAATAGAAGTTGTCTTTACACCTACAAAGAAAATTCCTATAAAGCTTTCATCTTTTTCTACTAAGGCTTTGTAATAAGTTGCAATTTGATTGGGTTCTGTGATTTGCATAAAGTTGAATTAGTCTTTTATTGATTTTAGTCAAAGTTCTGAAAATCAAATTTGTAACACAACCGAAAAATGGACGAGTATTTTTTTGAATATTGAAGTAGTTTAATATACTTGATAAAAATGCTATCAATAATCTAATGATAGAACAGCATAATTAATTTGTTATGCACAGATTATTTAGGTTCTCTGACAATTTTTGCACTTTGTTCTAATTATGAGATATTTGAATGTCATTCATTTTGTCATATCTAGTGATTTTTATTTGTAGGGAAAAGGCACGCCTTTTCCTAAAATAGCCGTTTATAGTTTAATTTGGGCTATAAAATTTCCTACTGGGTAGGAAAAGACGTGTCTTTTCCCTACAATTCTCAAAATATCAAATGATACACGAAAACGAGTAGGTGCAAAAATTGTCAAAGAACCATTATTTATTTGTTTTTTGGTGGATAAACTTTTACAAGTTCCCAAATTTTTCCTGTTTCTAAATCAATTTGAACTCTAACTTCTGATATTTTGTTGCAAGTGGGGCAAGTTGCTTTTCCTCCTGTTTCTTTCCATTCATAATCTCCTCCATGTGAAGGATAACTATAAGAAACATCTGAAAAACTTGGCAAGACAGTTTCCTTACAATAAGGACAGTTCATTTCTAATAATTTTTTCATAAAAAAATGATTTTAAGTTAAAAATGGATTTTTTTTAAATTTCAAAATACAAATAAATACGAATGAAAGAAAGAGCAAAATTTTTAGTTGTCTGTGGTAAAAATAAAAAACGTAGCAGAACGGCTGAATTTATCTTCAAAAATGACGAACGTTTTGATATTCGTTCTGTTGGTGTAAGTCCGAAAAGTAATCGAAAAATTACAGAAAAGGATATTGAATGGGCAGATTTGATTTTGGTAATGGAAAATAACCACAAACAAAAAATAAAAAAAATCTACTCTCACTTAGAAATTCCAACAATTAAAGTTTTGAATATTCCAGATGAATATGAGTTTATGGACGAGGAATTAATCGAAATTCTGACTGAAAAGATTGATTTTTATCTATAAAAAATCAAATTTCTTCATTCATTCTTTTAAATATTTGTAGTTGTCGCTAAAATACCAACAACGGCATTTTTCTTTTTTTATAAGAAAACCCTATACAGTTATATTAGTGATTTTTAACTTTAGACTCTCACTCCCATGATAGCAATATCATCACGTTGCTTGGTATTTCCTTGATGCACATTGAGCATATCAGTAAGTTCTTGCTTCTGTTTTTGTGCTGGTAGAGAGCCAATATTTTTAAATACATGTTGTAATTGAAGACTACCAATTTTTTTGCCTTGTGAGTTAGGCTGGTCTGCATATCCATCAGAAGTAAGATAAATCATATCTCCACTTTCAAGCTGAATTTCGGTAGTGGTAAATTCTTTTGCGTTGTCTTTTTCTCGTTCTCTTCCTCCTATTGATTTTCTATCGCCTTTTATTTCTTTGAATGCACCATCTTTTTTAGTGATATAAAGAGGACGTTTTGCACCTGAAAACCAAACTTGATGAGTTTTGAGATTAATTTTACAAAAACAAATATCCATTCCGTCACTATTTCGGTTGTCTTGCTGTGAAAGGGAAGTTCTGATTTTTTGATTTAATAATTCTAAGGTTTCACATGGCTTTAATGTTCGATTTTGTTGTACCATATCACTCAAAAGTGAACTTCCAATCATAGACATAAATGCCCCTGGTACACCGTGTCCTGTACAATCTGCCACAGCAATATAGACAATATCGCCCAAAGGTTTGAACCAATAAAAATCTCCAGAAACAATATCTAAAGGTTCATAGACAGTAAATACCTCAGGCAAATGCTCTTTCAAATCTGTTTCTGTTGGTAAAATAGCTTTTTGAATAGTTTCGGCATAACGCAAACTATCCGTCATGTTTTTATTTTTTTCTTGAAGTTCTTTTGTACGTTCTTTGACTTGTAATTCTAATAAGGCTTGTTGATTTTTACTTCTTCGAATCCTAGCTATATAGAAAGTAGAAATAATTCCTACAATCATAAAAACGCCTAGTATTCTAAACCAAAGACGCTCCCAAACAGGAGTCGAAACGTTGATATAAAGTGCAATTCCTTCTTCGTTCCAAACTTCGTCAGAATTGGCAGCTTTTATACGAAAGACATAATTTCCATACGGCAAAGTTGGATAATTTACAAATCTACGTCCCGAATTTACATACGTCCACTCATCATCTAAACCTTCCATTTTGTAAGCATACATATTCTTTTTGGGGTCTGAAAAATGAAGTGCTGCAAATTCTAAAGAAAAACCTGTTTTTTCATAATCTAAGGTAAGACTGTCAGCCGTAAGGATATAACTATCCAATGGATTTTCAACTCTAGTAATAAAATCTATAAAAGGAAGTGATTTAGAAAAAATTTCTATTTCTGTAAAAACAAGTTGAGGAGGTTGTGGGTCATCTTTTATTTCAGTAGGAAAAAAGGCATTGTAACCATCTTTTCCTCCAAAAAATATCTCTCCTTTTTCACTTTCATAATACGAACCTGCCAAAAAATCTTGTCCTTGCAAACCATTGGTTTCATCATACGATTTTGCTTTTAAAGTTTGTAAAGAAAAGCGTGAAACTCCTTTATTTGTAGAAAGCCAAAGGTTATTATCTTCTCCCAAAATGACTGAATAAATCATATCAGTAGGCAAACCATCTTTCCTAGAAAAATAAGCTAAGGAATCATTTTTGGGCAAATAACGAATCAAACCTTTGCTAGAACTAAACCAAACACTACTATCACCTACTTCTTCGATAGCACTTACCCATACTTTGAGTTCTTTTCGTTTATCTAAAATAATTGTTTCAGTTGCTACATCATATAAATATGCTCCTGTTGGAGTACCTACCCAAATTGTATTTTTATCAGTAGATTTTGCAGAAAGCATAATTTCATTGTCTGTTAGAGAAGGTTCTCCTTCTACTTTCACTTCAAAATCATTTAAAGAACGATTGTATTTACACAAATCACCTTCAAAAGTAAGTACCCAAATTTCGCCTTTTTTGTCTGTAAAAAGTTTTGATATTCTACTAGAAGGCAATCCTTCCCAATGTTTTTTATACTGAATAATTGTTAGATTTCCATTTTTATAAGAAAAGCGTCCTACTCCTCTATCTCTAGTGCTACACCAAGTTGTTCCATACAAGTCTTGTGTAATTCCTGTTACATCATCACTAGGCATTCCGTGTGAATAACGAGAATATTGAGTAAACCAACCATTTGCGATATTTGGGTTATATCTAAAAATACCTGCTTTTTTTGTTCCTATCCATGTTTTTCCTTCATCATCTTTATAAAAACACGTAATATTATTATCTTGAATTCCATTTTTACGAATATCATTTACAGAACGATACAACCCAAACTTGATTTTTTCTGGGTCATATTTATTTAGTCCTCCTTGTGCTGTTCCAAACCAAAAAACACCTGTACGGTCTTGAAACAATACTTTTATTCCTAGATTGTCACTCAAACTAAATGGGTTGTATATATCTTTTTGATAACGAATAAACCCTGCTTTTGAGTTGAGGTATTTATTAAGTCCTTGTGAAGCTGTTCCTACCCAAAGATCGCCACTTTTATCTACTAAAAGTCCTGTAATGTGATTCTCACTAATGGAGTTTTCATCGTTTGATTTATTTAAAAAAGAAGTAAATATTTTAGTGTCCTCTTCAATATTTTTTCCGACTTCTTGATTGGTAAGTTGTTCTAAGTGAAGAGCTTGCAATCCTTTTTTTGTTCCTATCCACAGAACATTGGCTATTGGGTCAGAAGCTAGTGAGGTAATATGCATATCTAAAAGCCCATTTTTTGTATCAAAATGCTTTACCTGTTCGTTGGTTTGTGCGAGTGTTATTCTATAAAGCCCTAAAGAATCCGAAGCAACCCAAATAGTTCCTTTTGAGTCTTGTGTAACTACAGAAATAGATAAATCTTTTAAGAGAGTCAATTTTTGATTATTTGAAGCAAAATGTACCCATTCATTCTTATTATCCTTATAAAAACTTAATCCTTCTTTACTACCTACCCAAATATTATCTTTATTATCTTTAAATAAATTATGTATTTCTGTATGTGGGATTGCTCCTGTTTGTTGGAATTTAACTTGTTCAAATATATTTTTACTTCGAATCCATTTACTAATTCCTTTTTGTGTTCCTACCCAAATATCTCCTTTTTTGTCTTCTACTAATGAAGTGATAGAATTATCAATTATTGAAGTAGAATCATTTGGTAAATTTTTGTAATCCATTAATACATAACCATCATAACGGTGCAAACCATCGGGTGTTCCTATCCATAAGAAACCTTGTTTGTCTTGTATGAGAGCTGTAATTGTATTTTGAGAAAGACCTTCTGCCGTAGTAATAGCCGAAAAACGGACATTTTGAGCATAAGAAAACGAAGATACCCAAAAACAGGCTATAAAAGTAAGTGTAAAGAAAAAATGAGCTAGAAAAAGACTAGGAAAATGAGCTAGATTATTGAAATAGAAGAATAATCTACAATCCTTTTTTTGAAGGGAAAAAAAGTGCATAAACTTGCAAGAAAATTAGTACGTTTTTAGTATAGGATAATAGTAACCTAAAAATACACAATTTCTTCAAAGTAAAAAAACATTAAGAAAATTAATTAATAGTCTTTTCATGTTTTCTGTCTGTTCTAAACGATACTGACCTTTATTTCCTTAAAGGTAATACCAAAAAAACAATAAAATAAAAATGGGCAAAATAGTGAGTTTGGGAAAATTCTATTTAATTTTTTGCTTATTTTTTTAATTTTTACTGTCTATTTCTAACTGTTTTTGTATTACTTTATTATTTAGTTCATCATTTGTATATTGAGTTTCAAATATTTCTTCTTCTATACTTCTTGTGTTTTCTAAAGATTCATTCGGATTAATTTTAAAACCAATTACCGTAACATCATCAGTTTGTTTTTTGAGGTTTCTCCATTTAAAAAGTGTTCTTTTCAAAATAAGACGTTGTTTTCTCATAGGCTGCTGATGAATTTCTAAAAGAAGGTTTCTTAGATTTTTACTATAAAATTTTGTATCATTCTTTCCTCCAAATTGGTCTTGATAGCCGTCTGAATACATATAAAAAGTTGTGGGAACGGGAACATCTATTTTATGATTGGTAAAGTCTCTAGCTGCAAATTTTTTCGTAAATGTTTGTCCAATACTCATTCTATCTCCCTTTATAACACTAATTTTATCGTTTTGAATGTAGGTAAGAACATTTCTTGCTCCTGCAAATAAGACTTTATTTTCTTCATTATCAATCGTACAAATTGAAATATCCATTCCATCTCTGACATCTTCTCTACTAATAAATAATTCAGAAAAATAACTTTGTAAAGCATCTAAAATCAGAGCAGGTTGTACAATTCCTTTTTCTATAATAGTATTCAAAAGACTTTCTCCTATCATAGTTAGCATTGCCCCTGGTACTCCGTGTCCTGTACAATCTCCTACTACAATTATTTTTTTATTTTGTATTTCTTTACACCAATAAAAATCACCTGAAATAATGTCTTTTGGACTATAAAACACCATATAATTTGCAACTCCGAAAATTGTTGTTAGTTCTTTTGAGGAAGGTAACATTGCCTCTTGAATACGTAAAGCATACTTTATGCTATCCATTGTATGTGTATTTGCTTTACTTAGTTTTTCAGATTGTGTTTTTAGTTCTTCTGTATGTTGGGAGAGTTCTGTATTAGAAGCAATATATTTTTTTGCAGATTCTCCTGCTACATAGTTGAAATAGGCTGTAATAGTAACAACCATTATCCCTGAACTTATCAAGTTCATGATTCCAAATGTAAAGAGTCCTATTTCAGAAACTTCTTGTAAAGGAGGAAGATAAGAAGTATAAAAATAAAGCCCTAAATAAGATAAAAAAGCAATTCCATTGGTAACATAAGATTTTTTGCCAAAACGACCTGTCAGAAATGATGTCATCATTGCCAAAAACAAGTAATAATGAAAGTTAGATTCCCAGCCAATAATTACAACTGAAAAAATAGCGTGAAGAATAATTTCCCCAATAGCAACTGTTAATAATATAGAAGCATTTGAATCAATTTTTCTATTTGCCATAAAAATAACAGCAAAAACAAAACAACTAGCTACATTAAAGTAAGCTAAAGAATAAACACCAAAAATTAAAAAGCATATCAAAAAAATTAGATGTGCTGAAAAGCCAAGTATTCCGACAATCGTAAGAATTGCAAAATCTCGGTGCTTTTCAGGAGGTAATTTTTTTGGAATTCGTAAAAATGGAATTGAATCTACCATGAATTATCTGAGAGAGTTTAAAAAATGACCATTTCTTGGTTGTATAATTACGCTATGATGTATGTAATTAAAACCTTAAAATTTGATAGTCAGTCAGATAACAGATTTGTGTAGATATAGTTTGAGTTTTGTTGAGTTTTCTTTGTTTTAGTTAAACAAAATAAAATGTTTTTATTCTGTCTGTCTTAATTTTTCTGCTTTTGCAATGGCTAAATTTCTTTTCTTTTGAATAGAAGCCGAAATTAGAATACTCATTTCATATAAAATCCAAATTGGAATTCCTATTAAACACTGGCTAATAACATCTGGAGGTGTAATAAGAGCAGAAATAAACAAAATTACCACAATCGAATGCTTGCGATAGGCTTTCATGAGTTCAGGGGTAACAATTCCGACTTGAGAGAGAAAAAATACTACAATAGGAAGTTGAAACATAAGTCCACAACCCAAAGTAAGCATTGCTACTGTTGTTACATAGGAAGAAATATCAATTTCATTGAGAATAGTAGAATCAACTTGATAGTTAGACAGAAAATTAATAGACAAAGGAGTAATCAAAAAATAACCAAAAAAGACACCAATAGCAAATAAAAGTGATACAAAAAAAGTTGCTCCTCGTGCTACATTACGCTCGTCATTGTACAAAGCAGGAGCAACAAAACGCCAAATTTCCCAAAAAACATACGGAAAAGCACACATAAAACCAAAGGCTATTGAAGCAGCAATATGCATCGTAAACTGCCCAGTCATGACACGATTTTGTAGAATAAAAGGCAAATTATCGATACAAGTAAGACTAGACAACTGACAAAAAAATTGATACGTCAAAAAATTACTTTTAGAAGGACCTAAGATTATTTTACCAAAAACAATATCTTTAGCTACAAAAGCAACTGCCGTAAAAACCAAAATAGCCAAAACAGCACGAATAACATGCCAACGCAATTCTTCCAAATGGTCTAAAATCCCCATTTCTTTTGTCGTACTAGGAGAAGAAGGTAAAGAAGAGTTTCTATTTTCTATTACTGTTATTTCTGAGTCATTCATTGAATATTGTACTTTTTTCTTTTATATTTTTGGCTGATTTTGAAGTACAAATATACACATTAAAAAAAATCCCTTTCTAATTTATTTTAAATTTAGAAAAGGATTAAGTTATAAAAAATCTAAAGAAATGATTTATTTTCCACCACTAGAAGACGAACGAGAACGAGAAGACGAACCACTACTTCTGCTAGAACGAGAAGATGAACTACTAGAGCGAGTATAAGAACCCGAGCTACTACGACCTACTTTACTAGCTACATTTGATTTGAATTTACTCTTTGAGTTCATTGCTTGTGAAGTAGCTGAGCCTGTTCCATACGCACGTTTTCCTCCTGTTGTTGTGCCATAATAAGGTCTTGAACCTCTATAATTGCGATTATAGTCATTATAAGAATTTCGATAAATTGGACGATTATTCATCATTCCAAACATACTACTCATAAAAGCATATTGTCCATAAAATGCCCAAAAGCTATTTCCACTACTGTTTGTTTGCCACGAACCATAACGCTTGTTTCCTACATAATTATTATAACCTGCTGGAGAAGGGATTTTTGAAACTTTACCATCTTCATTTTTGGATAATAGTTCCATTCCCATGTTATCTAGGTTTTTATTGAAGGTTTCTTCTGAAACAGTAACCCAGCTAGAGAGCGAATCACGTACTATTTTTCCACCTGTTGTATCTTTTGCAGGCAAAATGAATTTGTATTGATGTTTGTGAATATCACTGCTGAATGTATTTTCCTCTAAATCCATGTCATGCAAAATGACTGAATAGGTTTTGTATTTACCCAAGTCACGAGTATAATTATCGACAGGGTCTTTGACAACTTTTTCAGAACTTCCACAAGAAGTTAAGAAAGCAGCCGAAAAAACAACTGCACAGGCAATTAAAATAGTTTGAAGATATTGAATTTTCATTTTTGATTGTATTAATTTAAAATAATATGAGATAAATTTTGGTAAATGTTAGTTTGAATTTTGATAAACTAAAAAGTTATAAAATAGTAGGAGGTTCGCTTGAAGGTAGAATATTAGAAAATTCATATTCGTCTGCATATTCGCCAATGTATGCTTCAAATTCTCTTTCTCCAAATTGTTCTATAAAAATAGCTTTTTCTTCATCATCATCGTAATAATCCCAAGTAATCATTTCAATAGACTTTTCACGTTCTGTTGTGGCTGTATTTCTATAATAACCTGGGCTTTCATTATCACGATAGTATTTTACACCTTCGTAGGTAATTGTTTTTGGAGGGCGTTCATTTTTTGCAATTTGGTCATCCAAATCTTCTCCTAATTTCACTAGACGAATTTTATTAGTTACTGCGATTTCTAATTCACCTTCATTTTCTAAACTCAAATAAATTTCATCGTCTGAACTACGCAATAAATAAGAATATGAAAATTCGTTATCACCCCAGTCGTATTCATATTCTTCGGCTACTTCCCACGTTTTTGCATCATATTCTAAGAAAAAACCAACACGAATATCTGTAATTCGAATGTGATTTGGGTCGTAATGAGGAGTGTTATCTTCTTCTTTTTTCTTCTTTTTAAAAAATCCGAAAGCCATATAGTTAGTGATTAATTGGTTTGATTGATTTGAATATAAGTATAAAATTAAAGAATTTAGTTTTAAAAACGTAAATTATAGCATTTTTGTTGAGCTAAATCATTTTATTTGTCTGTTGGGATTAGAATTTTGGATTTTACTAGAATAATTATTTCTACATTCATATTTATTTGTTTCAAATTTTCTTTCTTAATTTTGAATCATTCAAAAAAATATTTTATCCTTCTTTTACAACTCTAATAAATCAAAAATGAACCCAGCACAATACCTAGAACAAACCAATCTCAAACCTACTCTTGATGGAAATGACATTGAAAAATTAATAGAACAAGCTCTAAAATATAAATTTATGGGCGTTTGTGTCCCTCCTTTTTGGGTCAAAAAAGTAAAACGAGATTTGCTCAAAACAGATACAAAAGTAGTTACTGTAATTGGTTTTCCGTTGGGATATAATCGTACTGAAACAAAAGTAAGAGAGGCAGAAGTAGCATTAAAAGATGGAGCAGACGAATTAGATTTAGTAATCTCAATGACAGGATTCAAAACAAATCCATTTTGGGCAAAAGTAGAAATTGTTAGATTGGCAGATTTGGCACATCAAACCGAAAAAATGCTAAAAGTAATTATAGAAACGGCTTATTTATCAGAAAAAGAAATCAAACAAACAGCTTTAATTTGTGAAGAAGCAGGAGCAGATTTTGTCAAAACTTCTACTGGATTTGCAAGTGCAGGATTTTCTTCTTCAAAAAATAATGATTTTTATGCAGGTGCGAAATTAGAAGATGTAAAATTGATAAGAAATACTGTTTCGGAAATGGTAGGAATAAAAGCATCTGGAGGAATCAAAACTTATCAGCAAGTACAAGGTTTTGTAAAAGCTGGTGCAGAACGAATCGGAACTTCTTCTGGAGTGGAAATAATGGAGGAATACTTTGAAGAATTACGAATTACGAATTAAAAATTACGAATTACGAATACAAATTTTCATTTTAAAGAGTTGACTCACAGAAAAATGCCTATTTCAATACAAGAATTGAGATAGGCATTTTAAATAGTTAGCAACTAATTAACAATATTCCTCAAAAACAGCTTTCAAATGTTCAGAAATAGCTTCTGCCGAACGTCCTTCGATATGATGACGCTCTACAAAATGAATTACTTCGCCATTTTTGAAAAGTGCAATCGAAGGAGAAGAAGGAGGAAAAGGTAGCGCAAGTTCACGTACTTTATCAACAGCTTCTTTATCAACACCTGCAAAAACAGTTGCTAATTGAGTTGGTTTTTTACTTGCCTTTTCTAACGACATACGAACCCCTGGACGAGCTGCACCTGCTGCACAACCACAAACAGAATTAATTACCATAAGTGTAGTTCCATCTTCTGCAAGTGTTGTTTCTACTGCTTCTGGAGTTGTCAAGTCTTTAAAACCTATATTTACGAGTTCGCCTTTCATTGGCGTAGTCAAATGTTCTGGATACATAATTTATATTGATTGAGAATTTTGAAATTAGAATTTTTATTAAACCCTAAGGGACTATGAAGACCATTTTGCCGTTGCTGGTGTTTTAGCGTAGCGACACCAACAACTCACTGTTTTACATAAAACCTAGCTGCAAACGAGCAGCTTCTGACATCATTTCAGCTTCGTAAGGAGGATCGAAAGTAAGTTCTACATTTACTTCTTTTACTCCCACAACAGCCTCAACTTTTTCTTTTACCTCAGCAGGAATTTGTTCTGCCGACGGACAATTTGGCGAAGTAAGTGTCATCAAAATATGAACACTTGCATTATTTGGAACAAGCTCAACGGTATTGATTTCGTAAATCAAACCTAGCTCATAAATATCAACTGGAATTTCTGGGTCATAGATGCTTTGAATGGCATTGATAACTCTATCTCTGGTCGATACTGTTATATTTTTTTCTGTATTTTCCATTTTATATTAAATATAATATCAAATTATTCTTTACAAATGGATTCATTCGTAATTTCTAATTCGTAATTTTTTAAACAGCTTGATAAGCAAGCGCATAAATTTTCATTTGTTTTACCATAGAAGCCAGTCCATTCGAACGGTTCATAGATAAAAGCTGACCTAAGCCAATTTTATCAATAAAATAAAGTTCTGATGACAAAATTTCTTTTGCTGGTTGTTCTGACAATACACGCATCAAAAGACTTACCAAACCCTTTACAAGTGTCGAATCACTATCAGCAATGTATTTTATTTGAATTTCATTATCCTGTTCGGACTTTTCGGCAGTAAGCCATACCTTTGACTGACATCCTTTGATTAAATTCTCATCTTTATATTCTTCTTTTGGTAGATTTTCTAACTTTTTTCCTAATTCTATAATATAACCGTATTGGTCGTTTTTGTTGTCAAAAAGTGCAAATTCTTCTATAATTTCGTCTTGAATTTGATTGATAGTCATAACCTTTTTAATTGTAAATGATTAATTGTGAATGGTAAATGAATAGACCATTTTGAAAAATAAAACTTATAAATTAATTGTACCTACAAAGGTAACCATTTTTCAGTTATAAGTTTCCATACACTACAAGAGTAGTTGCTTGTTCCAAGTGGCTCTCCATCCAATCAATTAGCTGTTCAATAAATTTGTTGAGATTTTCGTTAGTTTTCAGTTTCTCTAAATCTTCAAGTATTGAGTTACATTCATTTTTAGTAAAGTAATTTTCTGCCGTAGCATCAAAACTTTCCAAACAATTGGAAGCAAAAATTTTGTAGATATAATCAAAGTCGTCAGTTGGTATAAAAATGTCATGTCTTCTTTCGGTTTCATATATTTCTTCATTTTCATCTTCAAACCACAAAATAAAGCCTATTGAATTTTTAGCTATCCTTTTTCTATCCGTCGTTATTACTACTTGTTCATTATGAATGCTTTTGATAGCCTTTTGCTTATTAAAATTAAACTTTCTGTAAATTCTCTCAGCTTTTGCTCTATCACATTTTGTTATTTCACAGATTTCATCAATGTTAGTAGTATGAAAAAATTTCTCACAAGCCTCTATATTTTCATTATTATCTTTTAGTAAGTTAATAGCTTCTGTGAGTGAAATAGGAATCTTTTCTCTCAATAATTTTACGTTTTCTTGTTCCATTTTAACTGATAATATTTTTATTTTTCTACTCTTTCAAAAAGTAAACTATTCAATTTTAGCTGTTTAGCAGATAAACAGTGCAATCTAAATATACCTACATCATAAATCTCAAATACGTAGCCATCAATTTGATAAAGTGATGCTCTATTTACTTTCTTCTTATTTGGCTCTCCACCTTTTAAATCAAATTCATAAATAGTAAAACTATCTTCGAAATCATATAATAAATTCAATATTGTCCTTCTACTGAATCTTTTGTTAGTAAACTTTTTTTACCTACCCAACTGCCTTCAATTTTATTCTTTATTTGCTCAACTGATGATAACTCAAATGACGGATATTTTAAATCCAAATCTACTTGTCTATCAACCTTGTTTTCTTGACTACAAGAGAAAATAAAAAACACCAAAAAAAAACAAATTTTTTTCATAATTAGTATTGATTTAAAAGTAAAGACAAAGCTACAAATTTTAGAGATGCAGGAAAAAATATTTATTAACTTCGCTTTTTATCAACCCAAATAATTTATGATAGCTCAAACTCTACAAACTCCCTACTACGCCGTTATTTTCACATCTATTTTGAATGATGAAATAGACACAGAAGAATATTCAAAAACAGCTATCCGAATGGTAGAACTAGCAAAAGAACAAGAAGGTTTTCTAGGAGTTGAATCTGCTAGAGAAGAAATTGGAATAACCGTTTCGTATTGGAAAGATTTGGAATCTATAAAAAAATGGAAATTTCAATCTGAACATACTTTAGCTAGAGAAAAAGGACGAACAGAATTTTATAAAGCCTTCAAAACTAGAATTGCTAAAGTAGAACGAGATTATCAGTCTTTATTTTAGAACAGTTTGTAATCTCTATTTGTTAGGACAGAATAAATTTTACTTTGTAATTGATTTATGCGTAAATTTACCTTATCAGAAAAAAAGAGGGAAAAAAATGGATAGTAATAAAGGAGAACAAAACTCAAATTGGATAGACAAACTCAAAACTCGTTGGCAAGTAAATTCAGCTTGGCAGGTTTTGGTTATTCTAATTGTCTTTGCTTTGACAGGTTTTACAGTTATGTATGGCAAACGTTGGTTTTTTGGAATCATTGGTTTTGATGAAACAACGCCTTGGTATATCAAAACTACTGTTTGGATTCTTCTTATTTTGCCTATTTATCAAGTAGTTTTGCTTTTTTACGGTGCAATTTTTGGACAATTTAATTTCTTTTGGAACTTTGTCAAACGTACTTTTGGTAGAATTATCTTTTTCTTTAAAAAATAAAGTGACCGACAGTTTGGCTTCGCCGTTCCAACGGTCAGTTACAGAATATACAACCAGTTTATGCAACGCAAAAAAATAGATTTAGCACTACAAGGTGGAGGTTCTCATGGAGCTTACACATGGGGGATTTTAGAACGCCTTTTAGAAGACCGACGAATTATTATCGATGGCATTTGTGGAACTTCAGCAGGTGCTATGAATGCAGTCATTACGGCAGCAGGCTTGCAAAAAGGAGGACGTTTGGGAGCTATTGAACATCTGAATGATTTTTGGAGAAGAGTAGCACACCTTCAAAGTTTTGGAATGATGCAGCCAAGTGCTTTTGATAAATTGTGGGGAAATGGAACATTAAAACTCTCACCCATCTACAACATGATGGAAATTTTTACGATGATGTATTCGCCTTACCAATTTAATCCTATAAATATCAATCCGTTGCGTTATATTTTGGCTGACATGGTAGATTTTGAAAAGCTAAAAGTTACTCGTTATAATAAATTATTTATTTGTGCTACTAATGTAAGAACCAGTCAAGCAAAAGTTTTTGATAATTCAAACATGTCTTTAGATGCTGTTTTGGCTTCTGCTTGTCTGCCATTTATTTTTCAAGCTGTTGAGATTGATGGAGAAGCCTATTGGGATGGTGGTTATATGGGAAATCCTCCTCTTTATCCACTTATTGATAATACTCGTACTTCAGATATTATGATTGTTCAGATAAACCCAATTCGCATCCCGAATGTACCAAAAACAGTAGAAGAGATTAGAGATAGAATCAACGAAATAGCTTTTAATTCTAGTTTAATACATGATATTCGTCAGATAAACTTAGTACGAAAAATGTTAGATAAAGGAATAAATATTGATGGAAAATTTAGAGATTTATTTATTCATAATATTGCCCCAGAGCGTTTGATGGCAAAATTGAGTTCAAAAACAAAACTCAATGCAGATATTAATTTCCTTCTAAAACTCAAAAAATACGGAAAATCAGCAGCCGACCGTTGGTTAAAAGAAAATTTTGATAAAATAGGAAATGAATCTACTTGTGATATTGAAGAAGTATTTTTGAGCAAAACAAAAACTCCTATTGACCAACCAACAAATATAAAAGTAGATTTGGATGATATGATGTAGGGTGATTTTATATAGTTTTTAAAAATAAAAAGGCTGCTTGTAATCCCAAGTTCACGTTAAAAATAGGTGGTGTTATACAAAGCATTATATTATTTATGCTCTTTTTGTGAGTTAAATTGTTGTTGGTATTCTTACTCCACAACAAAAACATGTACTTTTAATTTAACACCACCAAAAAAAACTAAACAGCCACAGGAGCTTTTATTGCAGGATGTGGATTATAGTTTTGGACTATGATATCTTCAAATTTAAAGTCAAAAATAGAATTTATTTCTTTATTGAGTTCTAAAGTTGGAAGCTCTCGTTCTTCTCTTGTAAGTTGTAGATTTGCTTGTTCGAAATGATTTTTATACAAATGTGCATCTCCCAAAGTCATAATCAAATCACCTACTTCTAAACCACTTACTTGCGCCAACATGTGCGTAAGAAGTGCATAAGAAGCAATATTGAACGGCAAACCCAAAAATACATCTGCACTACGTTGATAAAGTTGTAAAGAAAGTTTTCCATCAGCTACATAACATTGCCAAAGCGTATGACAAGGAGGTAAAGCCATCTGAGGAACATCAACAGGATTCCAAGCTGAAACAATCATACGACGAGAATCTGGGTTGTTTTTTAGAGAGTTTAGAAGGTCATTGATTTGGTCTATGCCACCAAAATCTCTCCATTGTGCGCCATAAACTCTTCCTAAATTTCCATTTTCATCTGCCCATTCATCCCAAATTGAAACGCCATTATCTTTTAGATATTTAATATTTGTATCCCCTTTCAAAAACCAAATTAGCTCATGAACAATACTTTTTAAATGGACTTTTTTAGTTGTTAGTAATGGAAACCCTTTTTGAAGATTGAAACGCATTTGATAACCAAAAATAGAGCGTGTTCCTGTTCCTGTTCGGTCAGATTTGTCTGTTCCTTCTTCTAAAATTGTTTTTAAGAGTGTATGATAATTTTGCATTTTTTTATTTTTTTTTGTGTCGCTTGTGAGGACACAAGCAACGGTAAGGTTGATTTTTTATTCTAAAAATTGAATTAATGATTACAATAAAATGTATTTTTTTTACTTTTAATTGAAAATACTACCGTTGTTCGTGTCCCTACCATAGCCGTCAAGTTATAAATTTAGTTGTCCTTTTGTTCCGTAGGAACTTAATATTGGTAGCTACATGATGTTCGAAATTGAATTCTGTTCCGTTAGGAACTACATATTGGTAGCATTTTATATTAAAATTCTACCAATATCAAACTCCTAACGGAGTAAAAATCAAAATTTATTAATAGCTTGACGGACATGGTGTCCCACGAGCTACACCATAACTTGATAGCTATGGTAGAAACAAAATCAAAAGCTATTTTTATTTCATTTCTACGTAATTACGCAAAAGATAATTTCTAATTTTCTTCAATCCTATCTGTGTTTCTTCATTTGCTGAATTAGCAATTAATAAGATGGCAATATTGTGTTTTGGAAGCAAGAAATTGATACAAAAAAAAGTATCTGCACTTCCCGAGTGTGTACTTACCATATCATCAAAAGGATTATTTTTATCTGATTGATGTATCGAATACCAACCTATTGAATATTCAGATTTTTTGATATTGACATAATGTAAATAGTCATAAAATTCTTTATTGTATTCTTTGTCCAAACCATTCAAACCTAATAAATTCTTTTGAATGAATTTTGAATAATCTACAACTGACATACTCATATTTCCAGCAGGTGACAAAATAGAATCTACTTGATATTCAGAATTTGGATTATGAGCAATAAGTATATTTTTTTCTTTATCAAAAATATGTCCCCAAGGTTGTTGTATATCTTCTCTAGCAGCCCAGCCAAAAGTAACATTCATTTGCAAAGGTAAAAAAACTTCTTCTTGCATCAACTTCTCCCATTCTTTATTTGTTGCTTTTTCTATCATTGCAGCAGCTACACCATAACCTGCATTCGAATACCTAAAGCCTGCTTTTCTATTTTCCTTTTTAAAAGGTATTGGTTTTTGAGAAAGCACCCATTTTGTAAAATTATATCTTCTTTTTTGAGGATTTTTTTCTGTAAAACGGCTTAGTATTTTCCATTCTTCATCTGTAAAAAATTGAGGTAGTTTACTTTGATGAGAAAGTAAGTCACTCAACGTAACTTTTCTAAACTTTTTATTCATTGTCTGTACTAATTCTGGAAAAATTTCTTCTAATGTAGAATCCCATCTTAAAATCTTCTTTTCGACCAAAATTCCTGCTAAATATCCCGTCATTGCTTTTCCACAAGAACCCAAGTGCATTTTATCAGAAATTTCTAAAGAATCTCCATCTAATTTTTTACGTCCAAAAGCTCCCAAATTTATTGTTTCAGTAGAAGAAACAACAGCAACTTGAACGCCCACCATATTATGAGCTTTGATGATATTTTGAACATAATTCTTTAAGCTATCCGAAGTTACTTTTTTTTCTACTTTAGTTTGTGCAGTTACTGACTGTATGTTACAGAGAATTACTACGAGTAATATAATTATATTTTTTATCATTATTTTGGTTAAAAATGTTTTTAAACTTAATGTCTTCCTCAATTTAATTTTTTTATCTTGCTTCTGACTAACACTAACAATTTCTTTAAAACTAACAAAAATAAAATGATTGATATTGAGGAAGCGAATAGAATAATAGAAGAACGCATGAAACAAGAAACTAAATCTCACAAAAGTAAAGTGATAGCTAAGTTACGAGAAGAAAAAGAGTTTGGCTGGATATACGGATATAATACAGAAGAATTTTTCCTTAATAGAAAATCAATGAACTTCCTTTTAGGAAATGGAGCGTTAGTAGTTAATAGATATGATGGTAGTTTAATTGAAGTTTTACTTTCTGTAGAAGATATTATTATAGGAATTAATACAGTAGATAGATATATGGATTTAAAATACGGAATTGCTATTCCCAATGAAAAAGAGAGAAAAGAAGAACGTCGAAAAGAAGCAAAGGAGTTTTATGAAAAATTAGAGTTAGAACAAAGACGAATCAATACAAATATATTTTATCGGATTTTCTATTTTTTCAAAAATTATTTTCGTGGGTATTAAAATATCTGGTTCAAGCGTCGACGCTTGAACCAGAATATTACTTAAAAATTAGCTCTCAAAGCAACAACAAAATTACGTCCTGCTCCACCAATTCCAGAACCATACGACTGATAATAATGGTCTAAAATATTTTCTGCACTTAGATTAGCACTAAATGTTTTATTGATTTGATAACTAGAACGAAGATTCAGAGTCCACCACGAAGGAATAAAATTTTCAGGATAAAAAATAGTATCTCCTTGGTCTTCTGGCGACATTTCATCAAAATCAACGCTTTTTAATTGATAATTTACAAAACTTTCTACTCTAAAACGCTTATTTTGATATTTCAAGGAAATCAAACCAAAAGCAGGAGGTGTATCAGGAAGACGTATCTCTGCTACATCATCAAATCCATAGACATAATTAAAGGTAGTTTTGAATTTGAATTTATCTGTAATGGCAGCTTCTAGTTGTGAACTGACTCCATAAATATAACCTACATCTGTATTTTGATAAGAAACTACTTGACTCATTACACCATCATAAACGATAGAATCTTGACCATTAAATGTAGAGTTACGTAATACCATAGCATCATTCAAAATGGTGTAATATCCTGTCGCAGAAACTCTTATGCGATTGATAAACGTTTTCGAAATTCCAATTTCGGCATTGTAAGTATAAGCTGGGGAAAGACTTGGGTTAGGAACAACCACAGAGCCAGGTGCAGAATCAAATACTTTTCCTAAGTCATCTACATTTGGCGCACGAAAACCTGATGAAAGATTTGCATTGAGTTGCCAAGAATCCGTTGGACGAAAAGTAAGTCCCAAACTTCCGTTCAATGCTCCTGTATTTACTTTTGCTTCATCAAAAGGAAAATCAAAAAACTCTTTACTATCAAACTTTGCTTCTGTCCAAATCTGTGTATAACGTGTGCCTGCCGTAGCTGTCATTTTTTTAGAAATATTCCATTTATAATTGAAATAGGCTGCTGCCATTGCCATTGTACTTCCTCCATCTGGATAACGAGTATCTAAAGGACGCTCCAAATTATTAGTTATGTTTGTTTCTACTGCTCTTGAGTTTACAACATTATAATTAAAATCAAGACCATAGAAAATTTGGTGTTTTTTGTTGTCTTTTAAATCTTTATCAAAATCGATATTGAAAGAAGTCATACTGACATTTTCAGTTCGGTCATTACGCCAATCTTTACCTCTTGTTCTGTTATGACGAGATTCTTCGACTTTCTGATTCGAAACAAGTACACGCATTGCATCAAAGGCTTTATTTTTTGCATACCAAGTCAGTTTTCCATAATTCATTGCCCAAAGCTGACGACCATAATACCATTCTCCATAACGCAAACTGCCATCACGCTTTTGTATTAAACGGTCATAACGAGGAATATCAGACGAAGAAGTATAATGAAGTGCATATTCTGCTTGTAGATTATCTGAAATTTGATATGTTAATTTTTGCATTAAATTCCATTGCGAGTACCCAGATTGTTTTTGAATAAGTGGGTTTGAATTTGTCAGAATGCTGTCTTTTCCATTTACTCTTTCTACATATTCATTGCGTTTTCCCCAATCTTGATAGGCTTCTCCATTTGGACGAACGCCACCAACACGCAAATCATCAAAATCTGTAAATGTAAAAGAAGTCAGACTGGCAAGTCTTTTTCCTGCAATATTTAATGTTAAATTTGCTGTTTTTTCTTGATTAGCAGAACCGTAACGCATAAAACCACTTCCACCAACAAGTAATTTTTTTTCAGTTGCAAAACTTGCTTTTTTGGTATGAAAATCCATTACACCACCAAGCGCATCGCTTCCATACATTACCGAACCAGGACCAAAGATGATTTCTACTTCTTCCATTGCACTTGCATCAAGATTAATTACATTTTGAAGATTTCCAGAGCGATAAATGGCATTATTCATACGAACTCCATCAACAACAATCAAAACCGAATTTGCATTAAAGCCTCTAAACATGGGACTTCCTCCACCCATTTGACTTTTCTGAACATATACTTGTCCTGTTTGGGCTAACAAATCAGCCGAAGTTTGAGGGTTATTAAAAGCAATTTCCTTTTGAGAAACTTTTACAATCTCATTCGGAATTTCTTTTTTATCTTGTTCCCATTTGTTTGCCGAAACAACAACTTGTTGAGTTTCAAAAACTTTTTCAGACAAAAGAATCATTCCAGCAGCAGCCGATTTGACTATTTTTTTATTGTCATAACCATAATAACGAAAGTAAAGTGTATCCGTTTCTGCAAAAATATCAAGATTTGCTTTGCCACGAGAGTTTGTGATGACAGATTGTTGGTCTTGATTATAAATAGAAACACCCTCCAAAGGTTGAAGAACTGAGGCATCTAAAACCTCTATAAATTGAGCCTGTACAGTATTTTGAGTACAATAAAAAGCACTAAAAAGTAGCACAATTATTATTTTTAAATAATTTGTTTTCATTTTTTTATAATTATTTCATTGGTAAGGACACCATAGCTGTAAGGCTATAAGAAATTTTGATTTTTACTCCGTTAGGAGTTTCATATTGGTCGTATTTTTTATTCAATAAGTAACTGGGCAAAATTATTTATAGGTTAATGAAATCTGTCTGACACCTCAAAGGTGTCTTGACAGTTTAAATTTCCATTTTCTAATTCTTTTTTAGATCTGTTTTATTTTGCTTAGTTACTTACTATTGAAACGCTACCAATATGTAGTTCCTAACGGAACAGAATACAGTTTCTACCTTTTATTTTGCCACCAATATAAAGTTCCTACGGAACAGAAAGGCAAATAAATTTTTAGTCTTATGGCTATGGTAAGAATACCAACAACAATGAGAGAATATTTTTACACAGATTAATAAATCTGTGATACGATTAGAAAACTAAACTATTGGAGGAGGAGAGTTTGGCGCAAAAACAAATTCTTTGATAGAAAAATGCCATTTGCTTTTTGGAGAAATAGAAATAAAGTTACTATCAGAAGATTGATGTAATTTTGTTTCAGATAAAATGAGAGCTTCTTTTATAAAGTTTTTGAGAGGATAAGCAGGTTTATTTTGATGAAAAGGATTTTGATTTTCTTTGAGTTGGAAGGCAAAGGTTTGATAAAGTCGTTTTTCATCTTTGTCATTATAAACCAAAAAATACGTGTTATCTCCTTTTTGATAAGAAGAAGAAACATCGTACATGTTATTATTGTACTTAAATTCTTTTTGAGGTTTTACCCAAACGAAATTTTTATTTTCATTGTGAACAAGGCGTATCTTTTCCCTACTATTGTTTGCTACATTTGTAGGAATTATTATAGTTTCTAATTTATTTTTATATTCTAACTGTTTTCTAACTTCTCTTTTTATTTGTGTGTGCATAACCTCAAAAGCCAACCAATAACCTAATTGATTGAAAAATATAAGCGATGCCATTACAAGAATAAAAAAAGGTAGAAGTTTTTTCAAAGGCTGATTTGAGTGGATGTTTAGAAGTGTTTTTTACAAATTTCGTTATAAAAAATAGAAATTAGAAATCTTTTTATGGATTTTAACGTGAAAAAAGAAGTTTGCAGTATCTTTATTTCAAAAAAACAATAGCTTCGTAATTTATAACTTCAATGAACTACAACACCAACAAATTAAATACCCAAAATCACTCCCACATTATCGACAAACAAGATTCTTTTACAGAAGATACTATCAAAGCAAATGACGAAGTTGTTTTTTGTGGTGCTTGTCAGTCTGTTTTTTTGAAGGAAAGTTGGGAGTATATGGACAAGAAGCATTGCAGTCAGACTGAAACATTGGCTTTTGTTCCTATTCAAGAAAAGGAAATTAAGGCTGAAAAGAAAGAATATTTGCTTTTTGAGATTACCCCTAATATAAAAAAATATCGTCAATCAATTATCTTTTCTTACGTTTGCTTATTTTTTTGTACTCTAGCAGCAATAGTTGTTGCATTTAAACTTCTCACAAATGAAAACTTGGAAATTACAGAAAAAATAATTGGATTGAGCCTTATTCCACTCTATGAAATAGGAACTATACTCGGACTCAGAAATTTTAACAAGAATGCAAAGAAGGGATGCCATATAGGAATGATTCCACTTCAACTTTATCAAAAGAAAGTTATTGTATTCGATAAGTTGTATAAATGGGAAGAACTAGAAGGTATAGCTTATAAGGCGAATATTGACACTATTGTTGATAAAACAAATGTTCCTAACAAACTTGAAATTTATGTAAAAAATGAAATCCTAGCTATTAATTTACCTTCAAAATATCCTCATAATACTAAATTTCTAACTAAATTGATGCAGATTTCAGAGCATACAAAAGTTGATTTTTATACAGAAGACAAAAAGGAATATCAGTTTTTGGAAGATCAAAAAGAAGAGTATGAGGGAAATATAATCTTGACTAAAAAACACCTTTTTATTAAAAAATGAACTACAACACTCACAAATTAAATTTTCAAAATTACTCTCACATTATTGGCAGACAAGACTCTGTTACAGGAGACACTATCAAAGCAAATGACGGAGTTGTTTTTTGTGGTGCTTGTCAGTCTGTTTTTTTGAAGGAAAGTTGGGAGTATATGGACAAGAAGCATTGCAGTCAGACTGAAACATTGGCTTTTGTCCCTGTTCAAGCAGAAAAAATTAAAGCTAAGAAGAGAAATGCTTTACTCTTTGAGATTGCTAAACATAGAAAAGGGCGTAAAACTTTATTTATATTATCTTACCTTATCATTTTTAGTCTTCTTTTTTTTTGGTTTTTTATATCTGAGTTATTCAGTTGGAGATTAGGAACACAAGATTTGAAGATTATAATAACTGTGTTTAGTTTCTTAGAGGTAGGGTTTATAGTTGCAATGTCTGTAATAATTTTGAAGATAAAAAAACACCTTTCTATTAAAAAATGAACTACAATACGCACAAATTAAATTTTTAAAATTACTCTCACATTATCAGAATTTTAATATGATTTATTCTAAAGACTAATTAATTTTAAAGGTTTGTTTTCTACAAAGAATTTAGAAAAGCAAGTAAATTAGTTCTTTCATTTTTTGATAATTTTTTATATTCTTCTTGACTATTCTTTGCTTCTCCATCGTGCCATAAAATTGCTTCTTCTATCGTTTTTGCTCTTCCGTCATGCATAAAAGTAGCTAATGGATTTACACGCTGAACCATTCCTAATCCCCACAAAGGAGTCGTTCGCCATTCATTTCCATTTGCTTCAAAATCTGGATGGTTATCAGCTAGTTCGTTTCCCATGTCGTGCAACAGCAAATCTGTATAAGGATAAATAGTTTGATTTGAAAGAGCTTCTACTTCATGAAAATCCGTTTTCATTTTTGGAATATGGCACTTATTACAATTTAGTTTAGAAAAAAGCTGTTTTCCTCTCAACACCTGTTCATTATCAGCATCACGACGAGCAGGAACGGCAAGTGTTTGACAATACAAAATTACTTTTGCCAATTTTGATTCACTTACTTCCATTTCTTCATCTGTACTTCCCGAAATAGCATCTTTACAATTTTGTTGTGCATCGGTACAGTTTTCTATTGGATGAATAGTCGAAGTAATTCCCATATCTCCATTAAAAGCTCCTGCCACTTGTTCTCTAATAGTTGCTTGATTTGATTTCAATCCAAAACGACCAATTTTTGTTTGTCCTGTTTCGACTTCCAAAACATAATTTGGTTTTCCAGAAATTCCGTCATTATTAGCATCACTTTCGTCGGCAAAAGAAAGGAGAGTTTGTTCTGAAACAGCTTCCAAAAGCCCCAAACCTGCAATATGTGGAGCAAGACGAGGAGAAAGAACAGTGTTTTGATGAACATTTCCATAATTCATTCTCTCAAAATTATAAATCGGTTTTTGTAAAGTGTAAGTTGTTCCATCTGCAAAACTTCCTGTAATAGTTTGGTGTGAAATAGAAATATTTCCTTCTGCTTCCATTCCAAAAATAGCTTGACTAGACAACTGACTGCCATACGTAGGCTCATTTTCATAGTTTACACCATTCCTAACACTCAATTTTATCACTAAAGCAACAATATCATCGCCTTGATTTTGAGGTAAATTTCCACGTCCATCAAAAGCATGACAGCCCGAACATGAACGTGCGCTAAAAAAACCACCCAAACCATCAAGACCAACTGTAGAAGAAGGTGCAGCTACCCAATTTGCTTTAAAGAATGAATTTCCAGTTACAAATTTTCCATTTTCTTCAGTTGTAAGTTTATTTGCAGCATGTCCAAAAGCATTTTGAGATTGGTCAAAAGTAGTGGCATTTCCTCCTGCATATATTTCGTTTTCTTCAAAAAGAGGTTCGGTTTCCTCATTATTACAAGAAGAAAAAAATAAAATAGAAAATGAGAAAAAGAGTAAATAAAGACGCATATTTTTATTATTAATAAGTTTTTTTAAACTTTGACAGATATTTTTATATCCAACTATTGTCAGAGTCATTTTGAATTATCAAAATGACCACCGACAAAGTTGCTGGTTGAAGCTTCTTTTTTATTATAAAATAATTATTCTAAGACCACATTAATTCCATACAAAGATGCAATTTCTAAAATCATATCAGCTTGCTCTGTTAGAGAAGTTACACATTTTTGAAGTCTTGCACGTCCGTCTGCTTCTACAATTTCCGTTTCGAATGGATTCTGAACTGCATTTACATTTACCATTGTTTCATTCATTTTTGCATCCAAAAGAGCCGTTTTTTCTGTATCAGCTAACTCAAAAATATCAGAAATACTTGTACCTGAAACAGTTGTTCCATCTGTTCTTGTATATCTACCAAAATAAACATTATCAATCGCCAAAGCATTAGTTACGACATCTCTATCTGTATTATCACTAAAACAAGAATGTTCGTTTTCTCTATCTGGCTCATCTAAAGCAACAAAAATACGTTCTCCTGCTAGTTCGCCTTTACTAAGTGAAGCAATTCCTACCAAAACTTCTAATAAACGAGATTTTGGATTCGAACTATTTTCAAAAGAAGCTCTATAATTTCCTGCCGTATTTGGTTTCCATTCATTCAAAACACTTTGTAGATGGTCTAATAAAAGACTAGAAACAGTCAAAAGATATGTTTTTCTACGCTCTGCATTTTCTGCTGTTGTGAAATCGGTAAAAGAACGGTTTCCACCACCTGCACCCAAAGTTACATCTTGTCCCCAAAGCAAAAATTCAATGGCATGATAACCTGTACTGATATTTGTTTCACCATCTTGTTCATTTGCATTCATCAAAATTTGCTTGTCTATAGTAGGAAAATCTGTTGGATTGTTGATAATTCCTGTTGTTGGATTTCCAGTTACATAATCAATGTAAGATTCATCAAGAGGCCAAGCATTGATAAAACCTTCCACTCCTTCGTCGCCATCAATAGGTCCTCCATAAAAACGGTACGATTCTGTTTGTCCGTAAGGTTCTCTAGCTGCTTTCCAAGCTGTTTTTGCAGCTTCTAATGTAGTTTGAGAAGGATTTTGGGTAAATAATTTGATTGCATCATCTAAATTTTTAGCTGCATTATAAGTATCTTCATAAGAAGCATAAACGATAGTTGCATAATTAGAAAGAAAGCTATTTGCTTGATTTTCATCCAATTTTAATTCTGAATCTTGGTTTTCATCTTCATCATCTTTGCAAGAAGAAACTAAAAATGCACTACAAAATAAAATAAGAACTAAGAGAAAAGAGAACGATAATTTTTGACTTGATTTTTTCATGGCTATGAATATTATTTTTGATAAAATGATAAGAATTAATTTGCTATATTAATTTAGACTAATTCTTAATAGAGTTGCAAATGTAGAAGTCTATTTTCAAAAAAGCAAGTATTGTTTAGAATTAATCTAAACAATTTTGTAGAAATGTAGTGTGTTCTTGTAGTTTACGCTTTAGCGTGAGAATGTATTTGTATAAATCATTCTTTAGAATGAGAAAAGATTTTTTAGTTTGATAGAATTTTTACGATTTTTGTAGAAACTTAATTTTTAAATTGAATTTTTCATTGTTTTCCAAACCATGAAAAAGTTGAATTTCGTAGGTTAAAGGCTTGCCTTTGATTGCATTTGTATTCTTTTCAAACTAAAAAATGACTACCTAACAAGTCAAAGGCTTGCCTTTGACCTACAAATAAAATATATTAATAAAACATGAAAAAAATACTTTTTATAGACCGTGACGGAACAATTATAAAAGAACCAGCAGACGAACAAATTGACTCACTAGAAAAATTAGAATTTCTGCCTGCTGTTTTGAGAAATTTGTATGAGCTTGCAGCCAGTAAAGAATATGAGTTTGTTATGGTAACCAATCAAGATGGACTCGGAACAGTAAGTTTTCCAGAGCATACCTTTCATCCTGCACACAATAAAATGCTCAATATATTAGAGGGTGAAGGAATCATTTTTGATGAGATTTTGATTGACAAAACATTTCCTCACGAAAAATCGCCCAACCGTAAGCCTGAAATTGGATTAGTAAAACATTACTTAAACAACCCTAATTTTGACATTCAAAATTCTTTCGTAATTGGAGATAGGTTTAGTGATATACAACTAGCAAAAAACTTGGGTTGTAAAGGAATTTTGATTGCAGAAAATGACAAAGCAATTAATTTAAAAAATCCTGAATTAGCTTCTATTTGTGCTTTGGTAAGTGATGATTGGACAGAAATTAAAAAATTTCTTTCTACTCCTCAATCAAAATTTGGTTCAAGAATCGGAAAGGTAAAACGTACCACCAAAGAAACAGATATTGATATAGAAATAGATTTAGATGGAACAGGAAAAGCTGAAATAAGTACAGGAATTGCTTTTTTTGACCACATGTTAGAACAAATTGCAAGACACGGAGAAGTGGATTTAAAAATTTTGACAAAAGGAGATTTGCATATCGACGAGCATCATACTATCGAAGATACGGCTCTAGCACTTGGAGAAGCACTTTTGAAAGCCTTTGGAGACAAACGTGGTATTGAGCGTTATGGTTTTTGTTTGCCAATGGATGAAGTTTTGGCACAAGTGGCGATTGATTTTGGTGGACGACCTTGGTTAGTTTGGGACGCAGATTTTAAAAGGGAGAAAATTGGAGATATGCCTACCGAAATGTTTATGCACTTTTTCAAATCGCTTAGTGATACCTCAAAATCAAATATAAATATCAAAGCCGAACCAATGGATGGCGCAAATGAACATCATAAAATTGAAGCTATTTTTAAAGCCTTTGCAAAAGCTCTAAAAATGGCAAAAACGCATACAGGTTCGTCTGAATTGCCTTCTACAAAAGGGGTATTATAGAAAGAAATTATGTTTTAGTTTTTTGTCTTTGTGTGTTTATTTCTGAGGAAAAGAACTTTGAAGTTCCCTCTGAAGCGTGATGTTTGCATGAATAACATTTCTGAGGAAGTTTTTTATTTTTATGAACAGGATTCAGTTATAGAATAATTTTAAGAAAAAAATGATACTACTAGACACTTGTAAAATAAATAGGTCAGTCCCAAAAGGCAGACCATTACTACTAAAAATAAGAGAAATGACTACAAACAGTCTGCTCTATAAGATGACCTATACTACAATTAGTAAAATGTCTAGTAATTAGGAAAAAGTTCTAAAAACTTTTCCTTTCAAACTATTCTCTAAATCAATAAAAGGGGAGTTTTTAGATTTTGAAGCATTCATTTTTTTCTCAAATTCCCATGATTCATTAGGGTAAAAAACGGTCAAGTTAGCTTTTTCTTCTTCTTTGATTTGGGGCTGTTTTAATTTTAAAATTTGTCTTGGATTAACTGTAATTTTTTGAATTAACTCTTCTAAGCTCAAAATACTTTCTGTTTGTTTTCTTATAGCTGCAAAAGCTGTTTGGAAATTTATCATTCCAAAGTCTGCCAAATCAAATTCTAATTTTTTGGCTTCTTCATCGTGTGGAATATGATTAGAAACAATTACATCAATCGTATTATCTTTCAATCCTTCTAAAAGAGCATTTCTATCATGTTGAGTACGTAGTGGAGGAAATACCTTTAAAAAAGTATCAAAAATAAAATTTTCTTTTGCCAAATCCTCATCTAAAAAAGAAAGTTGATAAGCTGCTATGTCACAAGTGACATTCAAACCTTCTTGCTTTGCTTTTCTAATAAGCTCAACACTACGAGCTGTAGAAATAGTGGAAAAATGAATTTTGCCTCCTGTATAACGCAAAACCTCCAAATCTCTTTGAATCATCATTTCTTCTGCAATAGAAGGCAATCCTTTTAAACCAAGTTTTGTCGAAGTGATTCCTTCGTGCATGTGTCCATTTGAAAGATTTTCATCAGAAGGAAGTTGCATGACTAATCCATCAAATGCCTGTGTATATTGCAAAGCACGCATCAAAACGCCTGTATGAGAAACGTTTTTTAATCCATCCGAAAAAGCAACTGCACCAGCTTTGTGAAGGTCATACATTTGTGTCATCTCTTTTCCTTCTGCTTTGTAAGTAAGGGCTGCGATGGCTAAAAATTCTACCTTTGTATTCGTTTTTTTATTTTCTTGTTGCAAAAAATAAACATTTTCTTTGTTTTCTATTGTCGGTTGTGTATTTGGTAAAATAGCTACTTGTGTAAAACCTCCCAAACTAGCTGCTCTACCTGCACTTATTAAAGTTTCCCTGTGTTCCATACCTGGTTCGGGAACAAAAGCACGCATATCACACCAACCTACTGAAACAAAAGCACCTTGACAATCTAATTTTGTGTAATTTGTAGGAATTATTATATCTGAGTTATACTCTTGAATATGAGTAATTTTTCCATTATTAATTCCGATACAAAACTCTGTATTTGGATTATAATTAGTATCAATAATCTTTACCTTAGAAAGCCAGTAAATGGTTGATTTTTCAGAATTCATTTGTTGAGCTATAATTTTAAGCTAGTGAATTATAAATTTAACTGCAAAGGTAAAAACTTTGATTGAAAAGTTTAGAGATAAAAAATATTTAATATTAAAATAGAAAATTTGGTAGTAATTATACAAAGTATGAGGTTGTTTAAGAATGAGTTTTGTATGTATTTTTATTGGTGTCGCTATACATAAAACACCAACAAAGGCAGTGTTATTTTTCCATAGAATTGGGGTTTGCAAACCCAATTCTATGGAAAAATGAACATTCTTAAACAGCTTCTATGATATTTATTGATGTTCTGTTAAATTATTTTGTCTGGGAGTTGTCGGTGGAACATCATAGCCGTACGGTTATGGTGGAGACACCAAAAGTGGCAAAAAAGTGACTTTACAATAAATGCTTATCCATTGTCAGTGTCCCACTGACGATTCTTTTCATGATTATTTATTGTACCTAGTCAAAGTTGCTAAAAGCAACTCGTTTTCTTCTGGTGTTCCGATTGTAATTCTTAAACAGCCTTCACACAGAGGTTCTTTTGAGCGATTTCTGACCACAATTTCATTCTGACTTATCAAGAAATTATATAACTCTTCTACTTTAGAATGGTCTTTTAATTTGACTAAAATGAAGTTTGTATCAGATGGATATACTTTTTCAATAAAACTAAATTTGTTTTCTTGTTTTAGTTCTTCAATCAATTTCTCACGCTCAAAATTCAAAACTTGAATAGTCTGTTTTACTTTTTGAGGAAGACTTAACGCCTTCAAAGCAATTTTTTGAGTAAGCATATTTACATTATAGGGTGGTTTTGTCCTTTTGTAATACTCCATAATTTCGGCAGAAGAAAAAGCCATTCCCAAACGAATACCAGCCATTCCCCACGCCTTTGAAAGTGTTTGCAAAACTACAAGATTTGGGAACTTATCAAGTTCATTAATAAAACTAGCTTCCTTTGAATTTTTAGCAAAATCAATATATGCTTCATCCACTACCACAATTCCATCAAAAAACTGACATAATTCTTTAATATCATCTTTATCAATTAGATTTCCTGTTGGATTATTTGGACTACAAACAAAAATGAGTTTTGTATTTGTATCAATCTGCTTTTTTATTCCTTCTACATCTAATTGAAAGTCTGCTGTCAATAGTGTTTTTCTGACTTCTACATCGTTTATCATTGCAGAAACCGAATACATTCCATACGTTGGAGGACAAACAATAATATTATTTTTTTGAGGGATACAGAAAATTCTAAACAATAAATCAATCGCTTCATCACTTCCATTTCCTACAAAAATCTGATTTTTATCTATATTTTTTAGCTTTGAAAGCTGTTTTTTTATATCTCTTTGGTGTGGGTCTGGGTAGCGATTATAATCTATCTGAACCATCTCTGAAAGTGGCGAACCAAGTGCGTTTTCATTGGCATCTAAAAAAATAGGTGCAGGTGTTTCAAAATTTTCATCTATTTTTGTAACTTCTATATCACTTTTTTTATATTCATCTCTTGCCGAAGAATAGGCTTTCAAAGTCAGAATATTAGGACGAATAAGTTTTTGTAAATCAAAATTTGATTTTGATTCTATATTTTTTGAAGTAATTATATCTTGATTCATTTTGTTTTAATTTTTATACTTAACTATTTTATGAGTTATTTTAGATTACCAAAAAACTACTGACAAAGTTTTGATGTTTTTTACAAATTTAATTCATTTATTACTAACAATTAATCACTATTTATGAAAACTCCTCTTTCTTTTTATTTTTCAGAATTTGCCTTAGAAGCTGGTGTTGATGAAGTAGGACGTGGTTGTTTGGCTGGAAGTGTTGTGGCTGCTGCCGTTATTTTTCCAAAAGATTACAAAAATTCATTTCTAAATGATTCTAAAAAACTATCAAAAAAAGATAGACAAGAATTAGATATTGAAATACGAGAAAGTGCCCTTTCTTTTGCTATTGCAGAAGCTAGTCCTGCCGAAATTGATAAAATAAATATTCTCAATGCTTCTTTCTTAGCAATGCAACGAGCTATTATTCAATTAAATCCTGTGCCTGAATTTTTGATTATTGATGGAAATAGATTCAAAACTGACCTCAAAATTCCTTTTGAATGTATCATAAAAGGCGATTCAAAATATCTATCCATTGCAGCAGCTTCTATTTTGGCAAAAAATTATAGAGATGATTTTATGATACAATTAGCTGAAAAATATCCTCATTATGGTTGGGAAACAAATGTTGGATATCCAACCAAAAAACACAAATTAGGAATTGCAGAACATGGATTGACAGAATTTCATAGAAAAACATTCAATAGTAGCTTGCAATTGGATTTGAGATTTCAAAAATGAGTAGATTTAAGAATGAAATTAAGCAATGAAAAATATATGTTAAATAACACTAAATGCAACTAATTGAATTATAGACTTGTCTTTGTATAATAACTCCTAACTCATTTGAAACTCTCATAAATAAAAACATGTATAAATCAATCCTTTTCTTAATTGTTTTTGCTTTTTTTCAAACTGCTTGCACTAAAAATACAGATTCCAAAAGTAATGATGCCACTATTGTAAAAAAAGAAGATATTTATCGCCCTCAGATAGACTCCTTAATGAAAATATCTTATGAACGTGCTATTTTCAATGGAAATATTTTGGTTGTTAAAAATGATGAAATACTCTATCAGAATGAATTTGGATATACAGATGCCTCTAAAACAACCAAACTAAATCCAAATTCTGTATTTAATATTGGTTCTATTGCAAAAGAATTTAATGCTGTTGCTATAATGATGTTAAAGGAACAAGAAAAGCTAAGTTTGGATGATAAAATCTCAAAATTTGACTTAGGATTACCAAAATGGGCAGAAACAGTTACTGTTCGTCATTTGCTACAATACACAAGTGGATTGCCAAGACTAAATTGGAAAACTGTCAAAAATGACCAAGATATTCTTAATGACTTGAAAAACTTTGAAAAATTAAATTTTGAAGCAGGAACAGATTATTTTTATAACAATAATAATGTTTTTCTTCAAAGAAGAATTGTTGAGAAAGTAGCAGGAATGAGTTTTAATGACTTTGTAAAGAAGAATATTCTGATTCCAATTGAGATGAATAATTCTATTATTGACCCTAACTCTCAAAACTCTCAATTTGTAAATTCATTTAGTAATGATTTTGTAAATGATGAACCTATGGATATTGAATTTACAGGCTGGGTTTGTCCTACGATAAATGATATGCAAAAATGGATAGTTAGTTTGCACTCAGAAAAACTGATTAGTAAAGAATCTCTAATTACGTTATCAGAATCTTATTCAGAAAATAGTCAGTCAGCTTTAGGAAACGCAATGGTTGAGAATAATGATGTAGTAATTCATCGACACCACGGCTCATCGTCCAACTATGAAGCATTTGTTCATTACAACAAAAAAGAGAATTTAATCGTCATTTTGATGACAAATAATAAGAATTCTAAATTACAAGACATTACTCAAGCAGTTGAAAATATTTCAAAAGGTGAGAGTTTTGAAATTCCTAAAAAATCAATTTATTTGGCTATACGTCAGAAAAGTTATGAAAATGTAGAGGAAGGAATCAAATTATACAATGATTTAAAAAAGAATGATTTTGAAACGTATAATTTCTCTGATGAAAATGAGCTGAATCAACTAGGCTATAAATTAATTGAAAAAGAACAAATAGAAGATGCTATAAAAATATTTCAACTACTCATTTCTGAATTTCCAAACTCAGCGAATCCGTATGACAGTATGGGAGAAGCCTATTATCTCAATGGAAATAATGATTTGGCTCTTCTCAACTACAAAAAATCATTAGAATTAAATCCTAATAATTCGAATGCAGAAAAAATGATTGAGAAGATTGAAGGTAAGTAGAAAAAAATAAAACTTGATTTTCATTAATTGGATAGACTTTAAAGTTATCCAATTAATGAAAATATTCTAAACCACTGAAACTCTAACCTTTTTCTTCTTCAATTTCACATTATTTACTTTTGGTAAAAGCTCTTTTAGAGTTTCTTTTTTCACAGGAACAAAAGCGTTGGTTTAATGTTTTTGATAAATCAAGTAAAAAACAAATTACCTCTTTTACTGAAAACAGAAAACCAAAAATTTCTTATGTTTAGCCAACTGAATCTGGAATCTCACTTGGTAAATTCTCTATTTTTTTTAAAATATCTCTTGCACCATGTACTTTTAATTTGATAGCTCTTTTCAAAAAACCTAAAGCTAATTTTTGAGTTTCTTTATCTATTTCTCTGAAATATTCAATCTTTCCAACATACGAAGTAACTATTATGTCAAAGACATCTAAATTAGCTTGAGCATAATTGTTTTTATTAGCCATTAACATTGCCCAGTACAAAAAGTCTTTTGGGCTTTGTTCCCCATACAAAAACTTTAGTTCGTTATATGCAGATGTGTCTCCATCAAAAACTTTCTTAGTGAGCATTGAATAATCTTTCACAGATTTTTCATATCCACTATCAACAACATGTTGATCTTCTGTTTTAGTTTCCTCATTATTGCATGAGAATAAAACTAATAAAAATAAGATGCTCGATAATTTCATCAGATGTAAAATTTAATTAGATACTTTTCCTATAGTACCTTTTATAACGTTCTTGATACCTTGAATAATATTACCTATTTGATTCTTTCTTTTTTCTTCTAAAGTTTGGTTAATAATTATAGGGACTGTATAGTCAGAAATTATCCCCTGCTGTGGCTCGTAAGATTGCCATCGCTTGACTTTGCCGATTGGGCAATATGTATTCGGTTTCCAGTCGTGTATTTTATAATTCTAAACTCGTACAAATTTAAGATTTTAATATCAAAATTTGCAAAACCACAGATAATAATACTAATTTATTTTTCTAAACAAATCCGTATTATTATCTTGCATTCATGAAAAAACTAAACAACTACATAGGAGGAGATTTTATTAATCCTTTTTTAGATAAATACATCGAAAACTTAAATCCTGCAACAGGAAAGGCATTTTCACTAACTGCTAACTCTGACGAAAATGATGTACATCTAGCCGTTGAGGCTGCAAAAGCTGCTTTTCCAGAGTGGTCTTCTAAGGGGGCAGAACACCGTTCGAAATGGCTTTTAAAACTAGCTAATTATATAGAAGAAAATTTAGAAAAGTTTGCACAAGCAGAAACTGAAGATAACGGAAAGCCTATTTCACTTTCTCGTTCGATGGATATTCCTCGTGCTATTCAAAATCTATCATTTTTTGCCACAGCTATTCTACATGACAAAGATGAAGCACACCATACTTCTACAAGTGTTTTGAATTACACATTACGTCAGCCTTTGGGTGTCGTAGGATGTATTTCGCCTTGGAATTTGCCTTTGTATTTATTCACTTGGAAAATTGCGCCTGCGCTTGCTGCTGGTAATTGTGTAGTCGCCAAACCTTCCGAACTTACTCCTTATACGGCTTATTTGCTTTCAGAAGCCTGTCATGCAATAGGTTTTCCTGATGGAGTTTTGAATATTGTACACGGATATGGACATAGAGTAGGCGAGCAAATTGTTGCACACGAAGATATAAAAGCGATTTCTTTTACAGGAGGAACACAGACAGGCAAAACGATTGCTTCAGTAGCTGCACCGATGTTTAAAAAACTTTCTTTAGAATTAGGAGGAAAAAATGCAACAATAGTTTTTGCAGATTCAGACTTAGAAGAAGCTGCTGAAACTGCTGTAAAAGCATCTTTTACCAATCAAGGACAAATTTGTTTGTGTGGTTCTAGGATTTTGATAGAAGATAAAATTTATGAGAAATTCAAAACCAAATTTATAGAAAAAGTAAAAAAATTACAATTAGGCGACCCTTTAGAGGAAGCTACTCAGCAAGGCGCAACAGTTTCGAAAGTACATCAACAAAAAGTTTTGTCTTACATTGAAATTGCCAAACAAGAAGGAGGAATTATTTTGACAGGAGGAAATAAAGTAGCTACCGAAAATCTTCCAGAAAGATGTAAAGAAGGTTTTTTTATCGAACCAACAGTAATTGAAGGACTTTCAGCTTACTGCCGAACCAATCAAGAAGAAATTTTTGGAGCAGTAGCAACACTTATTCCATTCGAAAGTGAAAATGATGCCATAGAGTTTGCCAACTGTACACCTTACGGACTTTCAGCATCTGTTTGGACACAAAATGTAACCCAAGCGCACCGAGTAGCTAGTAAATTAGAAACAGGAATTGTTTGGATAAATACGTGGTTATTGCGTGATTTGAGAACGCCTTTTGGTGGAGCAAAACAATCTGGAGTAGGCAGAGAAGGTGGCTATGAAGCACTTCGCTTTTTTACAGAAGATAAAAATGTGTGTATAAAGTTTTAAAACATTTTTCAACTTTGACAGTCCTTTCAGAAGGCTGTCAATAGTTGATAAAAATATATGAAACTATTGTCAGAGTTATTTTGGATTACCAAAAAACCACTGACAAAGTTTTTGTAAATAGAATTTATTTTTTCTTAATAACTGTACTCAAAACTTCTTTTTTTAGAGCTGTTTTCATCTCATTAGGAATGGCTTTTAAGATTTCATTTTCTAAAGAAAGTAATAATTTTTCTTTGACAAAATGACGGTAAGTTACCAAACCAATTTCACGAACAGGTGCAGGACTTTTGAAATAACGAATGTTTTGCATCTGTTTTTCGGTCATATCAGCCAAAGCAAGACTCGGAATAATTGTAATTCCATTATTTATTTCTATAATTTTCTTGAGCGTTTCGATACTTGCTGCTGCAAAATCTAACTGATGAATTTCTTTTTCTTTACTTTTTAGTTCGCATAAATTAATGACTTGTGAACGCAAACAATGTCCTTCTTCCAAAAGCCATAATCTATTTACATCAATATCTTCTGCCAAAAGATATTTTTTATTCATAAACTTTTCAGTTGAAGAAGCATAAACCACAAATTGTTCATAAAAAAGAGGTTTTTCGATCAACATTTTATTTTCTAAAGGCGTTGCCAAAATTGCTGCATCAATTTCATTTCGTTCTAATCGTTGTACAATTTCCTCCGTAGTCAGTTCGCTAATCTGAACTTTTACTAAAGGATAATTTTTGAGAAACGAAGGTAGAAATAATGGTAAAAGATAAGGAGCAAGGGTTGGAATGATTCCAATTCGAAGATTTCCACTTACTTTATCTTGTTCTTCATTAACCAACTCTTTTATTTTTTGAGCGTGTTGAAGTGTAATTTTGGCTTGTAAAATAATTTTTTCGCCTATATCTGTCGGCACAACAGGCTGTTTACTTCTATCAAAAATCTTGACTTCTAACTCTTCTTCTAATTTTTTTATCATCATACTAAGTGTTGCTTGCGTTACAAAACACGTTTCGGCAGCTTTTACAAAATGACGGTATTTATCAATAGCAATGATATATTCTAGTTGTTGTAGGTTCATAAAAAATGTTGAGGTATAGATTTTTAGTATGTAAATATAATAATTATTGATTTCATTTATAACTTATTTCAAGTTGCACTATAAATCATCTATTTTGAGAAAAATAAAACATTTATTTATATTCTATGTTAATTAAGTGTAATTCAATACTGCTTAAAGAGTAAGTATATATTGTTTTAATATGTATTATTTCAACTCTATTTTTTGAAGTAGTTTTATTTTTTAATCTAAATCATTTTTTTATGTTTACTCAGAAAAACACTAAACCATTTTCAAAATGGTTAAAACTTTTATTTACCTTAACACTTTGTATAGCTTTCTTTGCTTCTTGTGATGACGATAATGAACTCACACCCGAACAAATAGAAGAACAAAGAAAAAACGAAATAGTTGGTACGTGGGATTTTGCAAGCTCTACAATTACTACCCCATTAGCTCCAGAAGAAGACTCAGATTATCGTGATATCAAAACTACACTAGGAGCAGTAGGACAGGTAAATGCCTCTGAATTGGAATTAAATGCTGATGGTACTTATAAATTTACCAACGGAATTATTGGAGGTGGTATGTATATAATCACAGGTAACTGGGAATTTAGATCAGATGATGAATTTCAAGCTGATTTTATTCAGTTGAAAGGCTTTTATAAGCAATTATTAAATCGTCTTGATGCTGATACAGATTTCTTTAATGATGTTTTTGCAGAAAGTTTTGAAAATTTTCAAATTATTTCAAGAACAGAAAACGAAATTCAGCTTTCTAATGAAGGAATAATTGTTGAAGAATCTACTACTAATGCACCACCAAGAAATATCTCTGTAGAAGGCAAATATACCATTACTCGCAAATAATACAAATAAAAGACTTTAGTCATACAAGACTACTTCTATTCATTTAGAAGTAGTTTTTTTATGAGGTAAACTCTATAAGATTATAATTAAGATAGTATTTTTCGTAAATTTGTCAAGATATTCAACATATCAAAGTTCATTTTGAGAAAAAATAAAAAAATATATAGAAATAAATAATATGGTAAAGATTGGAAATGTAGAGTTAGGAGATTTTCCTCTGTTGCTTGCACCGATGGAAGATGTAAGCGACCCTCCTTTTCGTGCCGTCTGTAAAGCCTGTGGCGCAGATATGATGTACACTGAATTTATTTCGGTAGAAGGATTGATAAGAGATGCTGATAAAAGTGTAGAAAAATTAGATATTTTTGATTATGAACGTCCTGTTGGTATTCAAATTTTTGGAGCTGAATTAGATTCTATGCTCAAAGCTACCGAAATTGTAGAGCGAGAAAATCCAGAAGTTTTGGATATAAATTTTGGTTGCCCTGTCAAAAAAGTAGTTTGTAAAGGTGCAGGTGCAGGGATTTTGAAAGATATTCCTAAAATGGAATTGTTATCAAAAGAAATTGTAAACCGTTCGAATCTTCCTGTAACAGTCAAAACTCGTTTGGGTTGGGATCATGATTCTATCAAAATTTTGGAAGTTGCAAAGCGTTTGCAAGGTGTTGGTGTTCAGGCACTTTCAATTCATGGACGTACTCGCAAGCAAATGTACACAGGGGAAGCTGATTGGTCGTATATTGCAGAAGTCAAAAATAGTCCTGATATTCATATTCCTATCTTTGGAAATGGTGATATTGATTCGCCTCAAAAAGCATTAGAATACAAAAATCGTTTTGGCGTTGATGGAATTATGATAGGACGTGCAGCCATTGGTTATCCTTGGATTTTTAGAGAGATAAAGCATTATTTAGCTACTGGCGAATTATTACCTCCTCCAACATTAGCCGAACGTTTAGATATTTGTAGAAAACATTTTTTATTTTCTTTAGAATGGAAAAAAAGCGAAATTGTAGCTATTAATGAAATGAAACGTCATTATGCAGCTTACTTTAAAGGATTGAGAGGAATCAAACAATATAGAATGCGATTGGTTCAATCTAGCAGTTCGACAGAAGTATTTGATATTCTAAACGAAATCGAAATCCAATATGCAGATGTGGAATTTGCTCACGAATATTAATCTACACAAAATTATAATCACAAAAACAGACAAGATGTCTGTTCTACATTAAACCCCAAAATTATCATGAAATTTATCAAATCTATTTTTCCAATTCTTACTTTAGCAGTCTTATTTCTATCTACTTCTTGTGATGAAAATAATATTTATAGAAATCACGAAGATGTAAATTCAGTAGGTTTCAAGTGGAATATGAGCGACGAGAAAACCTATAAAGTCAATGTAGAAGAAGAAGGAATGTATGATATTTCTATCGAACTTCGTCACGGAATTAGTATTCCTTATCAAAACGTATTGCTGACTCTTACTTATGAAACACCAGACGGAAAAGCGACTGAAGAGAAAGTAGATTTTGCACTTCGTGATGCACAAAATGCACCATTAGGACAAGGTGTAGGGGATACATTTGATACACAACAAAAAGTAATGAGTAATTTTAAATTAGAAAAAGGAACTTATACTTTTAAGATTAAACATGCTTTGCCACAAGCTGACCCACTTAGTCCGATTTTAGAAGTAGGTTTGGTAGTAGATAAAGCAAAAAAATAAATCTGTAGTGTAGCATACCTTTTAAGGTGCGAAAATGTAATGTAGCCTTTAGGCTGCGATTTATAATTAGATAAAATAACTATGAATCTTCAACTCATTCCTGCCATTGATTTAATTGATGGCAAATGTGTTCGTCTTACCCATGGCGATTACGACACACAAAAGATATATAATTCAGATCCATTAGACCAAGCTAAAATCTTCGAAGACAAAGGAATAAAAAGACTACATATTGTCGACTTAGATGGTGCAAAAGCTGGCAAACCTCAACATTTACAAGTTTTAGAAAAAATAGCTTCTCAGACCGATTTAATTATTGATTTTGGGGGTGGTATTCGTGATTCTGATTCTATTAAAAGTATTCTTTCTAGTGGAGCAAAGATGATAAGTGCTGGAAGTGTAGCCGTAAAAAAACCAGAATTATTTGAAAGTTGGCTTTCTGAATTTGGTGGAAACTCTATTTTATTGGCTGCTGATGTTCGTGGAGAAAAACTACTTACCGATGCGTGGAAAAATGAAAGTGAGTTTACTATTTTTGAATTTATTGAAAATTGGAAACAAAAAGGACTTACGCAGTTTTTCTGTACTGATATTACAAAAGATGGCGCATTAGAAGGTTTAAATACTGATTTTTATGGAGAATTAAAAACTAAATTTCCTACTCTTACAGTAATTGCAAGTGGTGGTGTAACCAGTCAAGACGATTTAATAGAACTTGATAAATTAGGTGTTGATGGTGCAATCGTAGGAAAGGCAATTTATGAAGAACGAATAATATTACCAATTACGAATTAAAAATTACGAATTACGGAATGAGAATTTATCTTATAGCATATTTTTCTTATTTCATTAAAAATTAAATTAGTGTTATCCAAAAGAATAATTCCCTGTTTAGATATAAAAGACGGTCAGACCGTAAAAGGAGTTCAGTTTGAAGAACTTCGTTTTGCTGGCGACCCAGTTGAACTTGGCGAAAAATATGCAAAAGAAGGAGCTGACGAACTTGTCTTTTTAGACATAACAGCTACTCATGAAAAACGAAAAACACTCAAAGAGTTAGCTCTTCGCATTGCTAAAAACCTAAATATTCCTTTTACAGTTGGTGGTGGTGTGAGTAGTGTTGAAGATGTTTCAGTTTTGCTAGAAGCTGGAGCAGATAAAGTAACTATTAATTCGGCTGCCGTTCTGAATCCAAAACTCATTGAAGAAACTTCTAAACGTTTTGGCAATCAATGTATTGTTATTGCGATTGATGCTAAAAAAAATAACGCAGGAAAATGGGAAGTCCATACAGGAGGAGGACGAAAAAACTTAGAAATTGATTTGTTCGAATGGGCAAAAGAAGCACAAGAAAGAGGTGCAGGAGAAATTTTGTTTACTTCAATGAGTCATGATGGAACAAAAAATGGTTTTGCTTGTGATGTCTATTCAAAATTAGGTCAGATTTGCAGCATTCCAATTATTGCAAGTGGTGGTGCAGGAAATTCACAGCATTTTGTAGATGTCTTTAATAATGGAAAAGCTGATGCTGCTCTTGCTGCAAGTATTTTTCACTTTGGAGAAATTCCTGTTCCTGTTTTGAAAAAAGAGCTTTTTGAGAAGGGAATACACGTTAGAATTTAGTGATTAATGAAATCTATATTTTTGGTTTCTATTTATAAAAAAAGCCATAGTACTAGATATGGGTGCTAAATCGTCAGTGGGGACACCGACAATGGCGAGAGTTTTATTTAAAAAACTCTTTTTTGCCGTTGTTAGTTTCCTCTCCAACGACAATATTTCCGTACTTTAAAAAAAGCTCATTTATTTTGGTAAATAAATGAGCTTTTGAGTTTATAATTTATTGGCAGTTAGGTATTTGTGTTTATTTGTCATTTACCATTAATAACTTACCATTCCTTATTTTACTTCATATCCTTTACTTTCTGCAAAACCTCTCTAGGTTCTGCACGTTTTTTATAATCTGCATCTAAGAAAGCATACACAATCTCATTTTCAGAATTTATAATATAAGTTGCAGCTAAAGGCAAAGTATAAGACGCATCTCCATTATACTTTTCTAAACCCATATTTTTATAGGCTTCTCTGATAGATTCGTCCAATGGAAAAACAATTCCATACTCTTTTGCTACCTTATTGCCTACATCACTCAAAACTTCAAACTCTAGCGCATTTTTTTCTTTTGTAGAAAGTGTACTGTCTGGAAGTTCGGGCGAAATGGCAAGAAATTCTATATTTTCAGCTTTTATTTCTGGTAAAATATCTTGCCAAGCAGCCAATGTAAGGTTACAATATGGACACCAACCACCTCTATACCAAGTAATAATCGTATAGCCATTTTTTGTTTTGTCAGTTAATGAAACTTCTTGTCCAGTTGCATTTGGAAGTGTGAAATTAGGAGCTATATCACCTTCTTTTTTAGATTGTTTTATAATTCCACTTGTAGCCACTTTTTCGATAGCAGCTTCATAGGTTTTTACTTTTTCGGGGTCTGCTTTTTCTTTGAAAGCATTTGCTTTGTTTGATAATTGCTCTGTGAGAGAGGGCATTTTTGTTTCTGTTACTTCTTCAGTTACTATAACTTTTTCAGAAATAACTTCTGTTTGTTCTTCACCTTGAGCTTTTTTGTTATCTGAACATGAAAAAAATCCGAACGTCAGCAGTAAAGAAAGAATAAATAAAAGTTTTGAAAAATTCAATGGTTTGTTTGTCATTTGTAAAATGATTTTTTTAAAAGAATGATTTATTAATGTAATTCTTTCCCTATGTTTTGTTCGTAAAGATAAACAGTTTAGAATATTTGTTCCAATTTAAAAACCAAATTTGTAATTAAATAACAAATCCCTTCTCTATATTTTCATATAAAAAAGGGATTTTAAAGAAGTCTTATACTCCAATACTATTAAGCTAAGAAGTTCTGTTCCATAGGAACTTCATATTGGTAGCATTTTGTTTGCAAATCGCATAAAACCTACCAATATATAACTCCTACGGAGTAAATGAAAACTAAATTCATATCTTTTCTACCAATATGAAACTCTTACAGAGTAAATAAAAATTACTACTCCTTAGCTTAACAGCATTGGTATTATACTCCTCCATCATTAGATTTCGAAACTTTTTCCTATCAGTACACCTTCAAGGTGTCAGATAGTTCGTTTTATTAACTGTACTGACAATGAATGGCTTTAACCCTCAGTCCGACAAGTTTATTTTTTCGAAAACCAAAAGTGTATGAGTATATTCTTTATGTTAAAAACAAAAACTATCTTCCTTGCTCACTTACCCAGTTATATTCAAAATCAATAATATCTTGCTCGCTAAATTTATAAATTTGCTTTAAATTATCAATAGCTACTTGAAGTTTTGGTAATTGATTGAATGAATCTGTCACAAAAGTATAAGAAGTTACCTCTCCATTTGCAGGAGCATTAATAAGTTCTAAAATTTGGTCAATTTGAGCATCACTAATAGCTTTATCATTTTGAGAAATCCCTTTCCAACCATGCATAAAACCAACAACTTCACTATATGAGTGTAATGCAGCAGCTTTATCAGCATCAGAAGCATTACTATTATTTAATTTAGAAATTGTTGATAAAAGATAATTAATAACAGTAGCCATATTTGATTTTTCCCAATTATAACGAAAATCTGAAAGTGCTTTATCACGGTCTTGATTATAATCTTGTCCTTTTTCGATAGCTGCTTTTGCTGTAATCAAATTTGTTTTGATAGAAGTATAAAGACCATTTCCATCATTTTTATCTCTACGAGCTGCATATTTTGCAGAAAAAACATCTTTATTTTCTGCAACTGCATCACTATTTTGGAAAGAAGGATGCGCTCCAAAAATAGCTACCAAACGATCAATGTCAGAAGCTGTAAGATTATCTGACTTGATAATTGTAAGTGCATGATTGTAAAGAGCAGCACCAAAAAGACCTTTTTCTACTACTTGCTCTATTTCTAAACCATTTTCATCAAACAAATAACCACCATAAACACCACCATTTCCAGCAGGTGCAGTTGTTGGGTCAAAAGCTCCACCACTTGCCTTTGCTAATTCAGCTAACCAACTTGGCATTTTTTCAGCATAATAAGTAGTAGTAACAGATTTTAAAGATGGATTACCTTCATTAAAAGCAGCTAAAAGTTCTGATTCGCTGACTGTTGCTCCTTCTCTACCTTCTTTCATTATCGAAGATAAACCTGAAAGATTCGAACGAACTGCCAATTCTGCACTTGCATTACTTTCATAATTAGAACTTTCATAAGTTGTCGGAACTTCCAAAGTAGGGAAAGTTACATCTGTTGTATCATCATCACAAGCAAAAAGAGAAACAGAAAGAGCTAAGAAGAAAAATGAGTTTTTCCAATTGAATTTCATAACGTATTATTTTTGTTTTAGGAATTTTTATTAAAATTATTTATGTTAGTTTTATTTAGACTAATTTCAAATAACAAATCAAAATTACGGCAGTATTTTCAAAATTGCAAGCTAAAAATCTATTTTTTTCTGTAACCTATCCTTCAAAAGGCTAAAAAGTAGAATATCATTTTTTTGCTTTCTGAATTTTGTGTAGTTTTAGTGTTTATTATTTTTCTTGTATCCAATACAGAGAATGTACTACCGATTTAATACGACTTATCCATAAAGAATGCGCCTAAACTTAGACAAGTTTTCAGAACTCCAACAACGCATCATCACAGGAATTTTGGGAGCAATCACAATTCTGACAGCGATTATGTGGAGCGAATGGACTTATTTTTCGCTTTTTTTCTTCATTAGTATGTTTGCGCTTTGGGAGTTTTACAAACTTTTGGGCTTAGACGGAAACTCTCCTTTGCGTACTTTCGGTACGTTTAATGGTCTTTTTCTGTTTACTTTATCCTTTTTGATAGAACGCTTTGCACTCAATCCAAATTATTATATCCTTTTATTAGTCAGTCTTTCTGGGGCATATTTTATCAAACTCTACAAAAAAGGCGAAACCAAACCTTTTCATAATATTGCCTTTACTTTTCTAGGAATTATTTATGTTGCACTACCTTTTGCTCTTCTAAATATTGCTGTTTTTAAAGAGCAAAAATATTATTATGAAATTATTTTAGGTTCTCTTTTTATTCTTTGGGCAAATGATACAGGAGCTTATTTTTCTGGAAAAAACTTTGGAAAACGTAAACTTTTTGTTCGTATTTCTCCTAAAAAGACATGGGAAGGAAGTATAGGAGGAGGGATTTTGGCTTTAATTGTCGGAACTACGTGGGGATATTTTTTTCAAGAAACCTTGTTTTTATGGCAATGGATAGGAATTTCACTCATTATTATCGTAGCAGGAACGTATGGCGACCTTGTCGAATCTTTATTTAAAAGAAGTATGAGTATAAAGGATTCTGGTTCTGTCTTACCAGGGCATGGTGGTTTTTTAGACCGTTTTGATGGACTTTTGATTGCAGCTCCTTTTATTGTTGCTTTTTTGAGAGTTGTTCCAATTATTATTGAAGAGTTTTTTGGGAAGTGATTGTATTAGATTAGACACCGACAATGGCAAAAAATAGCCATTGTTAGTGTTTTTATACTCATACGTTTTTGCTTTTCGAAAATAAAATTTATCAGTACACCTCAAAGGTGTCAGATAATTTGTTTTTTGAACTGTACTGACACTTATGAACGGTTTTAGCTCTCAACGAAGTTAAAGTGTCTGACAGTTTTATTTTTTCGAAAACCATTTTTGATTGAGTATACCAACGACAAAAATATAGATTATACTTTTAGAGTATAATTTATTTCAAAATTTTATCACTAAGCATATCCAAAACACCATCAATTTTGGTAGTAAGTTCTTCATTTTCAATAGAATGACGATTTGCTAAAAATGAACCTTTAAAATAACTTACTTGTGTTTTTCCATTTTCATCTTCCCAAATAAGTATTTTCATAGGCAAATCTAATCCGATTGTAGAATTGAGTTTCATGAGCTGACTTCCTACTTTTGGTTTACCAAAAATAAATAAACGAGTAGAACGAAGCTCTAAACCTGTATTTTTGGCTGCTTTATCGTGTTCTACTTTTGCAATAAGTTTAAACTCTTTTTCTTTGAGCAATTTCTCTAGTTGCTCACTTGCTTTATCTACTGATAAAGAACTTTCTTTGGTCTGTAAATCAGCTAAAATACTTTCTAATTGTAATTTGTGTAATTGAGGTTCTTCTATATCTGATACACTGATTTTATCTAAAAGTCCGTTCATTTTTTCTTCTAATTCTGGAAGTGTAATTTCATAACGATTCATCAAAATTGAAGCATTATTATAAATTACTTTTGTTGTTCCATTATCATCATAAACGAGTATTTTCATAGGCAAATCAATTGCAACGGCTTGATTTTGCTGCATAAGTTGTGTTCCTGCCTTTGGATTTCCAAAAATAATCAAACGATTTTCAGAGATTTCCATTTCTATACCTTTTGCAGCTTCCGAATGGTTTACTTCTGCAATAATTTTGAGGTTCTCATTTGCTTCAATCGCTGACTTGATAGAATTATAAACTTCATCTACAGATTTTGAATGACTTTTTTGTACAAAAGGCATTTGTACTTCTGCGTTATTATTTTCATCAATCAATATTGTTGTAGTATCAACATTTTTAAGAGAATCTAAAGTTGAAATGTCAGAATCTGTTTTTTTACTTTGGTTATCATTACAAGAAGAAAAAAGTAAAATAGAAGAAGCACAAATAGGAATAAAATAACTGAAAATAGGTTTCATGATTTTTATTTTTTTAGTTGGAAGGTCTTTGGTTTATAAAGAAATAAACTGAAACCCTCAACAACGGTTTTAACCTCGTTGAAGGAGAAGTATAATTGAAATTAACTGATTACTGATTAAAGGATTCCTCCTCCATCCACATGAAGAACAGAACCATTAACAAAACTAGCTTCTTCTGATGCTAAATACAAATACGCATTTGCCACATCTTCAGGCTTTCCAGCACGACGAACAGGAATTGAAGCAATGATTTTTTCTTGAAATTCTTGTGGAATAGAAGCAGTCATTTCAGTTTGGATATAACCAGGGGCAATAGCATTGACTGTAATTCCATCTTTTCCTACTTCTCTAGCAAGAGCTTTTGTAAAACCAATTACACCAGCTTTTGCAGCCGAATAATTTGTTTGTCCAAAATTTCCATATACTCCAGCAATAGAAGAGGCATTTATGATTCTTCCATATTTTTGGTTCTTCATGTATGGAACTACGGCTTTTGCACAGTTATAAACTCCTGTAAGATTGACATTAATCACATCATCCCAAAGGTTGTCAGTCATTTTCAAGAATGACGAATCTCTAAGTATCCCTGCATTATTTACCAAAATATCTATCTTTCCAAAATCAGAAATTACTTCTTGAGTAACTTTTTCTAACCCTTCTCTATTAGAAGTATTGACTTTATAGAATTTTCCGTTTAAAGAATCAGCCGTTTTTTGTCCTTCGTCATCCAAATCCCAAATAACGATTTTTGCGCCTGCTTTATGAAACGTTTCTGCAACTGCTTTTCCGATTCCTTTTGCACCTCCTGTAATGAGAGCAACTTTGTCTTTTAATGAAAACATGTTTTTTGTATTTTGTGTGAATTGTTATAAAATTAACTATTGTTTCTTTTCTCTTAATTCATTTATTTTTTCTTCGGATAAATCTGTCATTTTTATTAATAATTCATTGCTCAGTCCTTCTTGTATTCCTACTAAAGCTGTTTTAATAGCTCGTTCTTCGTCCCCTTCTTCTTTTCCTTCCGAAAAATAAGTATGTGCTACACTTTGCAAATCCCAATAATCTTTTAAACTTTCTTGATAGACAAATTGCTCTTTTTTGTTATATTTTGCTACTTCGGCTATTTCTAAAAGTCTTCTAAAAACTCCTTCTTGCAAATTATTTGGCTTATCAGCTAGTTTATGTAAGTTTTTGAAGGCAAATAACCAACGCTCATAATCATTTTCTAACTCCTCTAATTGCTTGTTAAATTTAGGAATTTCTAAAAAAACAAAAGTCAGTTTATCGTAAAAAACTTTATTTGAATTAGTTTCGATAAGTTTTACATTATGATGAAACTGATTTGGCATTGAATCATCAAATTCAAAATCCAAAATTCCGATGGTATAAACATTACGAAGTTCGTAATTCCAATCTTTTCCTTTTCTTGCTTGCTCTTGAATTGCAAAAGTAGAATAATACAGACTTCTATCTTTGAAATATTGCTGCTTTACTCGCTGGACTTCGACAATAAACTTTTCACCTTCTTCATTCGTACAATACAAATCAAAAACGGCTTTTCTATCTCTTTGACCTTTGCCCAAATGTTCATTATTGAGATAAGTCAAATCAATTATTTTTTCTCTATCACGCAATAATTCATTCAAAAAACTAATCAATAAATCTTTATTGGGTTCTTCTCCAAATATTTTTTTGAAGCCAAAATCTGTAAAAAGGTTGATGTATCTATCGGTCATTGTGATTTTAGATTGAATTTTGAGAAATTAGAAGAAAAAGTCTAGCATATTTTTGGAAAACAAAGTAATAGCAAGATTGATAATCCAAATAATTATACATATAAACAAAGCTGTTATGAAACTTTTATAATACTTTTTGACACTTACAAAAGAAAGAATTGCCAATAAGATATTACAAAATGCCATTAGAAATGTCATTAAATTAATAGCTTGAAAAAAGTTTATACGCCCTCCTCTGTATTTTACATCTACATAAAATGCTGAAAGTAAAAACAATACTATTAAATTTCCTATAAGTACAATTACCCAAGAATAATTTACTTTATTTTGATTTGGTTTATCTAAAATTCGTTCCATAAAAAGTTACTTTTACATTAGCAAGGTTCATTCATAAAAGATAAAACGTTTGTGAACAACCGAATATACAAATATGATTAATTAAAACTTCAATTTCTCTAATTTTAATTTTTTGGCTACTTCTTCCAAATCTTTTACCACAGGTTCTAAAAGTGGAATTCCATTTTTAAGACGATACACTGTACTTTCCAATTCGGGTTCACCTGGAATAAGCACTCGTTGAGATTCATCAATAGGTGTCGCATTTTTGAAGCGACGAATCCAATTATCCATGTGAGATTTGAATTCTTCTTTGGGACGAAACCCATCAACTCGCATTGCACCCAAAAAATGTCCCAAACCTTGTCCAACAGGGTCAGATGGCAAAGGTAAAAAACTAACAAAAGGAGGTGCCCAAGGACCATAACCTGCACCTGAAAGTACAGCCGAAAGAATATCAACAGCAGAACCCAAACAATATCCTTTATGATTACTTCGTATTGGGTCAGAACCCAAAGGCAAAAGTGCGCCACCGTCTTTTAAAGCTGCTGCATTATTGGTTGTGTTTCCGTTTTTATCTTGTACCCATCCATTAGGTGCATCTTCATTTTTTCGTTGTAAAATTTCTAATTTTCCATTGGCAACTGTTGTAGTAGCCAAATCTGCTACAAAATCATTTTCTTCTCCTGCTGGTACAGCAATCGCAATTGGATTTGTTCCTAACATGCGTTCTTTTGAGTATGTGGGTGCAACAAGTGGACTTGCATTTGTCATTGCCCAACCAATCATATCCTTTTCTGCTGCCAACATAGAGTGATAGCCTGCAATTCCAAAATGATTTGAATTTTTGACAGAAATCCAACCTGAACCTACATTTTCAGCTTTTTCAATGGCCACTTGCATTGCTTTTGGAGCAACAACCAAACCCAAACCTGCATCTGCATCAATGGTAGCTGTACTTGGAGTTTGATAGGTAATTTTCCAGTTTGGAGTAGGATTGATACGACCAGCTTCCCACAAACGCACATAACCCGTCAGACGAGCAACACCATGAGAATCTACGCCACGCAAATCGGCAGCTAATAAAACGTCAGCAGCTAATGAAGCATCCTCTTTTGGACAACCCATTTGAAGAAAAACATCAATTACAAATTCTTTGAGTGTAGTGTCTTTTATAACAAACATATAAACTTTCTTTTTTTATAGAGGGGGTAAATATAATTTTTTTGAATGATTCAAAATTAAGAAAGAAAATTTGAAATGAATATGAATGAAGAAATAATTATTCAATATTAAGAATCCTCAAAAATACGAAAGGTTTGACTCTGATAAAGATAAAGCCTTGATAAATTGATTTTTATATAAATGAAAAAGACGTGTGAGCTAAAAAAGAATTTTTAGCAACAGAACTATTTACCATTGTTGATGTCCCTATCAATGACAAAAATCTATATCAATCATTTAATTCAAACAATTAAATTCCTATTTTTGTATAATTGTACTTCTAATAAGAAGTCATTTCACACAGAAAATTACAAAAATAAATGCAAGCAGTAACACTCACAAATAGTCAATCTCTTTTTTCAGAAGCTCAACATCATATTCCAGGAGGCGTAAATTCTCCTGTTCGTGCTTTTCAAGCTGTTGGAGGAACACCTGTTTTTATGAAATCAGCAAAAGGAGCATATCTTTTTGATGAAGATAACAATAAATATATTGATTTAATAGGCTCTTGGGGACCTATGATTTTAGGACACGGACATGAAGAGGTTACACAAGCCATCATTGAAGCTGTTCATGGCTCGTCTTCTTTTGGCGCACCAACACGCAGAGAAGTAACGATTGCAGAGCTGATTTGTGAAATGGTGCCATCGATAGAAAAAGTAAGAATGGTAAACTCAGGAACGGAAGCAACTATGTCAGCCGTTCGTGTGGCTCGTGGTTATACAGGAAGAGAAAAATTTATCAAAACAATTGGTTGTTATCACGGTCATGGAGATTCATTTTTAATTGCAGCAGGAAGTGGAGCAGCAACTATGGGAACACCAAATAGCCCAGGGGTAACGAAAGGAACTGCAAAAGACACTTTATTAGCTCCTCATAATGATTTGGATGCGATTCAGTATTTAGTCGATGCCAATCCAAACGAAATTGCAGCCATTATTATTGAACCTGTGGCTGGAAATATGGGATGTGTTTTACCAAAAGAAGGTTATTTGGAAGGACTACGAAAAATCTGTGATAAAAATGGAATTGTACTCATTTTTGATGAGGTAATGACAGGTTTTAGACTAGCAAAAGGGGGAGCGCAAGAAGTTTATGGAGTTACGCCTGATATGACAACTTTAGGAAAAATTATTGGAGGTGGAATGCCAGTAGGAGCGTATGGAGGTAAAAAAGAAATTATGGACTGTGTTTCTCCTCTTGGAAAAGTTTATCAAGCAGGAACACTTTCTGGAAATCCTGTAGCGATGGCAGCAGGTTTGGCACTTTTGAATATTTTGAATAATAACCCTCAAATTTATCAAAATTTAGAACAAAAGACTTCAAAAATAGCCGAAACAATGCGTAAAACTATAAAAGAACAGGGGTTGAATTATACAGTAAATCAAATCGGCTCAATGACAAATATTTTCTTTACTGATAAAAAGGTAGAGAACTTTGAGGATGCACTTACTTGTGATACAGCTCTTTTTGGTAAATATTTTCATGCTATGCTCAATCGTGGTGTTTATATTGCGCCTGCACAGTTTGAAAGTTGGTTTTTATCAAATGCCCTTTCTGATGAAGATGTAACTAGAATTATTGAAGCAAATGAAGATGCTTTGAGGGAAATTCATGCTTAAATGTTATTAGAATTTGCCCACGAATTTATTCGTGGGTTTTATTTTTTTTGAATTTTTAAACAACAGTTTTAACTTTTGTTTATGGTTGTGAAAATATGTTTTTCTTCAAAAAAGAAAGAGCCAAAAAGCCCCATCCAACAATTAATAAAACACCTCCAATGGGTGTAATTGCACCTAACCATTTTATATTTGTAAGACAAAGTAAATAAAGTGTTCCAGAAAAAATAAGTGTTCCGAAGAGGTGTAAATTTCCTGACCAAGTTAAGAATTTAGATGATTTTTCTGAATTTTTTAAACTTATCTGTATCAAGATTCCTATCAAAATAAGAGAAAAAGAATGATAAAAATGATACTTAGAAGCTGTTTGGAATGTTTCTACTTGTTCAATCGAAATGAGCCAATCTTTCAAAGCATGCGCTCCAAAAGCTCCAATTCCTACTGCTAAAGCTCCCAAAATTGCGCCCCAAAATATAAAGTTGTTTTTCATCGTTTTAAAATTATGATTTTTATTGTCAGTACACTTTCAAAGGTGTTAGACAGACAAGTGATTTTTACAATACAAATATCGATAAAATAAACTATGATAATGACTCTTTTTTTAAAAAAAATGTTATGATTTTAGCTCAAAATTTTGTATATTAGTTACTCTAATTAGCAAAATCAACCTAAAAGTTAGGTGTTAGATGATGCCAAAAAATCACTAAAACATAAATTTCTCTTTCACTTTTATTTTTCAATTATGGACAATCAAAACATAGCTGTACTCAAATCAGCTTTTGAGAATGCAGCACTCAAAGATGGAAATGACAATGAGGTTTGGTCTGCCCGAACGTTACAAGGGTTGCTAAAATACTCAAAATGGGAAAATTTTGAAAGAGCTATCGCTAAAGCACAAACAGCTTGTATAAATAGTGAACAAGATGTAGATTTTCATTTTTTGAGAAAGGATAAAAAAGTCAAAACAGGAGTTAGTTCTCGTATGAAAATGGATTATTTACTTTCTCGTTATGCCTGTTATTTGATTGCTCAAAATGGAGATTCTCGCAAACAAGAAGTAGCCTTTGCTCAAACTTATTTTGCACTTCAAACACGAAAAGCAGAGCTACTTGAAGATGAAATTCAGAGCAGAGAACGTTTGCGCCAGCGCAGAATTTTGGCAAAAAATGAATTCGAACTTTTTCAGATTGCAGATGAGAGAGGAGTAAGTAAAGCAGGTTTTCAACGTATCAGAAACGAAGGCGACAAAACTCTTTTTGGAGGTACTTCTTCTAAAGAAATCAAAGAACAAAACGAAATTCCACAAGAAAGAAATGTATCTGATTTTATGCCAGCCGTTACGATTGGTTCGAAAAATTTGGCTACTCTTTTTACAAAATTTAAAGTCAGTACAGACCCAAAAATTAGAGGAGAAGAATCTATAAAAGAAACACATACAAGTTCTAACCAAACAATTAGAGAAGCCTTTGAGAAAGAAACAGGAATAAAACCTGAAGATTTGCCAATGGAAGAAGACCTCAAAAAAGTAAGAGATAAACTCAAAAATGAAGAAACAACACTTTTTGGCTTCAAAATCACACTAGGCAAAAAGAAAACATAATTAAATTGACAAAATCAACTTATTATTTTAGTCTAAACTATTCTTTATTTCATCTAATTTTTATGAAATGAGAATAGTTTTTTTATGTGAACTTTTGTATATTTAGAAAAGTAGTCATTTTAAAACTATCTTTAAATAGTTAATTGAATTAACTTTTGCTAAATTTGCATTTCCTTATTTTCATAAAGTAATTTGACTTTAATTCTATTTTATTCTTGCTTATTTATCAAAAATATATGCGTTTTCCTTTTTTATTGGTATTCCCCTTACTAATAATTTTTTTTCTTGGTTTTCTTGATAAAAATGTAGCTTTAGCACAACAAAAGAATGTTTCTCCTGTTGAGCCTTCTGTACTTTTTACTCAATATTCTACTGACAATGGACTTGCAAATAATAGCGTAAAATGTGTTTTGCAGGATACAAAAGGCTTTATGTGGTTTGGTACTAGAGATGGATTGAGCCGTTTTGATGCCTATTCCTTTCAGAATTATAGAAGTGCGCCTACACATGAAGGAGGTATTTCGGAAGGTTTATCAGATACATATATTCTCTGTTTGGCACAAAGTAAAAACCAAAATAATGAAACAGAAAGAATTTGGATAGGAACAAATAATGGGGGTTTAAATTATTTTGATTATCAAAGTAAAACCTTTTTTCATTATCCTGCTGCTATCACAAAACAGACAGAAAGAAAAGCAAATACACTTTCAGATGTTACTATTCAATCTATTTCCGTACAAAATAAATCAGAAAAAGAATTTGTTTGGATAGGAACAAAACGGGGAGGTTTGCAGATTCTTGATGTAGAGAAAAAAATATTTACTACACTTTTGAGTGATGAAAAAGACTCTACTTCGCTAAATGATAATAGTGTAACAGCTATTCAAATTGATAAACAAAACAAGGTTTGGGTTACGACTACTATTCTACAACTTTATAATAATAAAAATGGAGTATTCAAAAATTTTTATTTTCCAAATGAAGATGGCACAGCAAGCATTTCAAAACTGTTTTTAGATGACCAAAACAAACTTTGGATTCTTACGTGGAGTGAAGGTGTTTATATTTTTGATACAGAAAAAGAAGAGTTTATAAAAAAAATACCTACTCCTCCTCTTACGGCAGCAGCACAAGATATGCAAGGCGATATGTGGTTTTCTACTTTTGGTGCAGGTGTTTTTAATTATGATGTAAATGGAAATTTTAAGGCAAAATATGGCGTAGAGAATTATCAATTTGGACTCAAAGAAGCTATTGCTTGGGATATTTATGCAGATAATATGGGAGGAATTTGGGTAGGGTTATATTCAGAAGGAATAGAATATTTTTCTCCTCAAAATCAGCAATTTAGACTTTGGACAGGAGAAATAAAAGGAATAAAAAATACAAATACGTGGGATATTGAATATGAAGATGAGAATACTATTTGGCTGGCAACACAAGAAGGACTAGAAAAGTTAGAATTTGAAAATCAATATCAAAAATTGACTTCCGTCGATTATTTACAAACAGACAAAACTCCACCAGTTTTGGATGGACTAATTACGACACTTTTCAAAGCGAAAGATAAATCATTATGGGTCGGAACGTGGCAAGGGTTGGCTAAATTAGAAACAGACAATCCAACTAAAAAAACTCAACTAACCGTTTTTGAATCTGATAGGAGCAATCCTGATGCACTAAAAGGTGATAAAATAACAGCTTTAGGAGAAGATAATCAAGGAAATATTTGGGTAGGAATGCTTTATGGATTGGCAAAATATGATATTCAAAATCAAAAATTCGAACATTTTTTTCCAAAACCTTCTGACTCTACCTCTTTGAATGAAGGCTATGTTACAGCAATTTTACAAGATTCAAAAAATAGACTTTGGATAGGAACAAGAAATGGTTTGCATCTTTATAATGCTGAAAAAAATGCTTTTCAGAGAGTTTTGAATGATGTAAAAAATCCAAAATCGATTAGTCATAATCAAATTAATTCTATTTTTGAAGATAAAAACGGAATAGTCTGGATAGGAACAAATGGAGGACTAAATAAACTTACAGAAAATAACCTTGATTTTACTTTTGAGGCTTTTACAGAAAAAAATGGACTTCCTTCAAATGTAATTCAAGCTATTGTAGAAGATACAAATGGCAATCTGTGGCTTACCACAAATAAAGGGTTATCTCATTATAACAAATCCCAAAAAAATAAAAATAAAGAAAATAAAACTCAATTTATTAATTATGATAAATTAGATGGACTTCAAGCCAATGATTTCAAACGAGGTGCGCTTGTTCGTCTTCCCAATGGAGTTATCTTTATGGGGGGAAAAGAAGGTTTTAATGCTTTTCATCCAGATTATTTGAAAAAAAATAATTTTGCACCAAAAATGGCTTTTACAGGATTCAAACTTTTTGGTAAAGAAGTTTTTATTAGAGATTCTGCTCATCAAAACTCTCCTTTAGAAAAACCTATCAATCAAGTAAATGAAATTATTTTATCACATCAAGATAGAGTTATTGAGTTTGATTTTACGGCTTTGAGTTATTATTTGCCTCAAAAAAGTCGTTTTGCCTACATAATGGAAGGTTTTGATAAAGAGTGGAATTACACAGATGCAGGACGAAAATTTGCTACTTATACAAGCCTACCAGCAGGAAAATATCTTTTTAAGATAAAGGCAGCTAATGCAGATGGAATTTGGAGTGAAGAAAAAGCTATTTCGATAAAAGTAACACCTCCTTTTTATCAAACTTGGTGGTTTAGGGTTTTTGCGCCTTTATTGCTATTCATTTTAGGTTATTTATTTTATAAAAATAGAGTGGCGCAAATAGAAAAACGAAATCAAAAATTAGAGCAAACTGTAAAAGAACGAACAGCAGAAATAAATGTAAAAAATGAAGAGCTAAAATCTACCAATGAAGATTTGAATGAAAAAAATCAGGAAGTATTGGTTCAGAATGAAGAGTTAGAACAGCAAAGAGAAGAGATTTTGGCGCAACGTGATGCCATTGAAGGACAAAATAATTCATTGAAAGACCTCAATGAAAATTTAGAACAATCGTATCAAAACTTAAATACACTTACTAAAATAGGACAAGAAATCACATCTAATTTAGAGCTTAGAGAAGTAATTAAACAGGTTTATGAGCGTATTCAAACCATTATGCCTGTCGAAGGATTTGGAATTGGATTGTATAGAGAAGAAGAACAGGAAATTTTTTATACAGGATATATCGAAAAAAATGAGGTTTTGCCAGACCATAGTGAAAATATAAATAAAGAAAGTATAGGGAATTGGTCACTGAATAATCAAAAAGTTGTTTTTATAAATGACTTAAAAAATGAATATCAAAATTATATTTCAGAGTTAGGAGAATTGATTGAAGGCGAAGAACCTCAGTCGATTGTATATGTTCCTTTATCGATTTCAAATCAAGATAAAATTTTGCAAATTGGTGTTTTGACGGTACAGAGTTTTCAGAAAAATGCTTATACAGAAAGGCATATTAGTATTTTAGAATCCTTGGCTACTTATATTTCTATCGCTCTCAAAAATGCAGAAACTTATACTGAATTAGATAAAGCAAATGAAAAAACACATCAAGTAAATCAAAAACTTACCGATAGTATTCGTTATGCCCAAACAATACAAGAGTCTATTTTGTCGGTTCATAATAAAATGTATCGTAGTTTTACAGAATGCGAAGTGCTTTATCGTCCTTCTAGTGGCGTTTCAGGAGATTTTTATTGGTTTTCTAAAATTACACTCACAGAAAAACAGTTAGAAAAAAATAATTTTTTAGATGATAATTTGAAAGGCAAAGTAACAGCTAGAGTTTTGACTGTTGCTGACTGTACTGGTCATGGCGTTCCAGGGGCGTTTATGTCTTTGATTGGAAATGGGCTTTTGAATGAAATTATATTACAAAGAAAAATAGTAGAACCTAAGTTGATTTTGAAAGAATTACATGAAGGAATTCGTCAGCTTTTACGCCAAAATAAAAAGGAGAAAGTCGGACAAATAGAACAAGCGAATCAAGATGGAATGGATGTTTCGGTTTGTTTGATTATCAAAAATGAGGGAAATAATGAAAAACAGAATAATGAAGAGGAAAATAATATCTTCAAAATAGTTTATGCAGGTGCAAAACGTCCCATGTATTATACCAAAAATGGAGAACTGAATACAGTAAAAGGAACACGAAAATCAATAGGAGGAAGACAAAAAGAAGAAGAACGTACCTTTGAGCAAGAAGTTGTTGAAGTAGAAAAAAATGAAACTATTTATCTTTTTACAGATGGAATAGCTGACCAACACAACCAAAATTTAGAAAGAATAGGAAGCCAAAACCTATTTAGTTTTATAGATTCTGTAAAAGAAGAAAATCTATCCACTCAAAAACAAAGACTAGAACAGTTTTTAGATAATCATCAAGGAAACCAAAACCAAAGAGATGATATTACTTTTTTGATGGCGAAGGTTTAGTTTATTGATGTGACACAAAATGATACTCTGTGTGTTATACTCATACGTTTTTGGTTTTCTAAAAGGTAAACCTGTCAGACACTTTAATTTCGTTGAGGGCTAAAGCCGTTCATAAGTGTTAGTACAGTTAATAAAATGAACTATCTGACATACCGAGGTTAATAATAAAATAGGGTTAAAACCCTGTTTTTATTATTAACCTTACGGCTATGGTGTCCCCACCAACGACAAAAACACGTATTATACTTTTTACAACACCACCATAATTTTTAGTATATATATTTGCTTTGAAAAATCGTCCTAATATTCTTTTTTATTGCTTGCTTAGGACTTTATAAATTTGTTACTTGCATAAATCTTTGTTTTTTAATCTGATTATAATACTATTATCAAAACATCACAATCATGAATGTTTTACAAGTGAAATTAGCTATTGCCAAGTGGGGACAAATTAATAATACTGCATTAGGGCTAGATTACCTGACCTCTGGTACAGGCTTTGAAATCAGTAGAGAAGAGTATAATAAATGGTTACAGGTTCAAAAATATAATCAAAAACCGATTGATTCCATTCATGTCTATTTAGGAATATGGGGAATGCAATTTGTTTTTATTTTAGTTGATTCTATTTCTGATGAAAATGAAAATTATAAGATAGATGAAAATTTATTTATTAAAAGTTTTGTGCCTAATTTAGATATAAGCTCTCCAGTAAATGATATAGTTGCTATTCCATCTATTGAATTGCCTGAAGATGAAGCTATGAAACGTTCACTTAGATGGCAATTATACTCTAAATATTGGTTCAAAAATAACCAAACTGAATTTGTAGTAACTGATACACCTGTTCCACATGGTATATTGAGAGCTATGACAGTGCCATTTATAGATTTAAGCCATATATTTGATAATACAAAGGCAGAGCATTTATACTCCTTTTTTGGTATTCAAGAGGATCAAGAATATGGAAATATCATAGAATTAATTTTATGTGATAACCCTACTCCTGTAGATGGTAAATTAGTAACACCTAAGTTTTTTATGGATGTAACCAAACCAGTGCCTCCTTTCTCTCCTTCTGGATATAATTTATTATGATTTATCAGAAAATAAAATACATAATGTGAAAATACTAGAACAACTCATAAACTATTTTTCATATACATCTATACTATTGCTTATTTTAGGCTTAATATTACAGATTATTTATACTAAGCGATTGTTATTCAAATGGGGTATAATTTATTTTTCTTTTTTACTTATAACGGAGTTAGTATCTCAATTATATCCTGTTTTTACAAATGATTCTAATTTATTTTTATTTTCAGTATCCTCTTTTCTAAATTTTGCATTTTTACTTTTTCTGTATTTTAAATATTTTTACTCTTCTTCTGTAAGAAATATTGTTGTTATTTTATTTTTCTCACTTTTTCCTATGTTTTTGCAGTTTATCTTTGAACTAGATACTATAAACTTCAATTCTTATGATAGAGCTATATATAGTTTTGCTGTTATGTTATTAAGCATGGTAGATATTTATTTTATGGTTGGTGGAAAAATAAAATTTAGTAAGTCAAGAATGTTATTAAATAATACAGTATTAGTTTTCTTTGCTCTTGACACATTACTAGCTGTTTCAAATAATTATTTGGTAAGTGAAAATATAGAGTTGGTTGCATGGTTTTGGTTTTTGAGAGCTTTAGCATTGCAAGTATATTATATTTCACTTATTTACTACTTACAAAAAGATGGAAAAACCGATTCACACTTTTATATGGATAGCAACTAGCATTTGTTTATTATCTGTTTTAGTTGGTTTCATAATTTTACTTACTAAAACGTATATAAATCGTATTAGAAAAGAAATTCAAGAAAAAAACTTTCTTGTTATTTCTCATCAAAAAACATTAATCAATAGTAGTATTCAAATTCTTGAACGAGAAAGAGAACGTATTTCATCTGATTTACATGACGACTTAATTGGACAATTATATCGTATCAAATTAATGAATGAAGATGGAAAATTAAATAAATTGCTTGCCGAAAGTATTTCTACAGCTAGGAATATTTCTCATGATTTGACCCCTCCTCTCATAGAAGAATCTTCACTTATTGAATTGATTACAGATTTTATTGCACCTTACAAAAAAAAATATATAGTTACCTTAACTTGCTTTATGTCTTTAAAATTAGACTTAACTAAACAGCAAAAACTACATATATTTAGAATTTTTCAAGAACTAATTAATAATATTATTAAGCATTCTCAAGCTAATAGTATTAATATTACTTTAAGAGGAAGTGAAAAATATTTTGCTTTGCTATTACAAGATAATGGAAAAGGAATAACAATAACTACTAATGTTGGAGGATTAGGCATGAAAAATATAGAATTACGTGTTCAGGTATTAAAAGGCTCTTATCGTTTGAAGCCTAATAAACCCACAGGAACTACATTTATGCTTTTATTAAAAAATAATCAATCCAATTCTAATGAGTAATATTATATCTGTGAGTTTAGTAGATGATGATAAGTTGGTAGTCGATTTATTGAAAGAATTTTTGGACAATCAAAATAATATTTCAGTTTTTATAACTGCTTTTGGGGGAATAGAATTTGTAGAAAAATTACAAAAAGCGACTTCAATACCTCATATTGTAATTTTAGATTTAAAAATGAAGGATGGCGATGGAATAGAAGTTATCGAACATGTAACCAAAAATTATCCTAAATTAAAAATTATTGTTCTTTCTTCGTATTATAAAGCTTCTTTTCTTGGATACATGCTCAAAATTGGAGTTCATGCATTCGTTCCTAAAGAAACAGATAAATTTGAACTACTAAAAATCATTCTTGATGTACATGAAAAGGGACATTTTTTTACATCTGATCAAGTTGAGGTTGTTAGACAACAAGTATCTAATAAAGCCCCTGTATTAAATATTGAGTCTAAAGATGCTTTATCTGAGAGAGAATTAGATGTTTTGCAACTTATTTGTCAGCAATATACTGCCAAAGAAATTGGAGACAAATTATGTATATCTACTAAAACTGTAGAAGCACATAAATCCAACCTTTTACTCAAAACAGGAGTCAGAAATACAGCAGGGCTGATTGTATATGCTGTAAAAAATCAAATTATTGATCCAAGTGAAATTTTTTTAATTGATTGATAAATTAAATTTTCAGAATTATTATACAAAGAGTTTAAATAAGCCAGACTTATTTAGACTCTTTTTTTGTTGTGTTTTAAGGTTTTTTTTTGCATAAAAAACAATCTTAAATTATATAATTCATTTTTGTGTGATTAAATATTTAGTTATGACTTAATTTGTAATAAATTTAACATTTGTGAAAAGATGAATTGAAGTATAAAAATCATTTAAAGTCAAGTAAAAACCCCTAATTATTAAAATTAAGAAATAACCCTATAAATAAAACTATATACTTGAGGTAAATTTGTAATGTAAGAAAAAAAGAAATATACTCTTTAGTAGCTACTATAAGTTGTTTTTGCTTACACAGACGGAATCCGAAAAGTCTTTAGAGTAGGAAAAAAATGTGTACTTAAAAGTATGCAAAACAAAATAATATCATGGCAATATTCAAATTGATCGTTCAAGTTTCTCCACAAGATAGAGAAGGAGCTTTAAAAGGACAAAAACTAATTTTGACTAAAGCATCTCAAGATGGTTCTGGAAATACAAGTTGGGTAGCAACAAGACCATTTGGTGTTACTACAATTAGCTGGGAACAAAAATATGGAGTTTATGCAAGTACTACTGAAATCAAAGAAGGAGCTACAATAAATCGTTTGTCTTCTAAACCTGGAATAGGTGATTCTGGTGATGCAAAAAACAAAATGCTCTACAATTTTACAGACGATGCTATTTTTGTTGAGGGAGCATTATCTTTACCTAATAATAACTATGGGTCAAAAAACTCATATTCTGATTTAGAGTTCTTGACAATGGGAGTCATGCAACAAGCTGATGTAAATGGCACAAAAGTTATGAACCCTATTAATGCACTAACAGTACCTCGTGGTCAAAATTATCAAAGTGAACCCATTGAAAAAGTTACCCTATTTGCTTCAAAAACTATTGGTTCTGAAACTATTATTAGTAAGATTGGAACAGAAACATTTGATGCTGTATATAGAGATGGAAAAACAGAAATTATTTGTCATTACGATAATAATGTTGGCAAGTTTGTAGAAGGCCCTTATCCAAACTTTAAGGTTCAATCAAACGGAACATCCAATGTAGAACTGGATTATACTTACGCATTCACAGGCTTAGGAGTTTGTACAAGCTTGGTAATGTTAGCATGGGTTCGTGATAATCAAGCTCTAATTATTGGACAATTGAGTGGTTTAGTAAGTACTTACTTTGGTACTTTTGATGCTGCTTCAAAATCCTTTAGTGTAATAGGAACATCTGCATTAGCTTGTGCTGAGGCTTGTAAAGCCATACAGGCTGTCATTAATAAAAATTATCCTGGAGGCGACGCACATCTTGTTCACGACAAAAGTGACATTATTATAGATACAGATAGTTGTGTTGTTAAGGCACAAACTTGTGATTTAGAAGATGATGTTATTCTAGACACTGAGAATGGCAAAATTGAGACACGAGTTTTGGAGCTAAAATAACCAATCAAATCTTCACTAACTAAAAAAATGGGCAGTATTGAACATCTCAATACTGCTCATTTATTTTAAATTTTTATAACTATGAATAATTTACGTGATATTATTTTTGCTTTACAGCAGAAAAATCTTGTTTATAATGGAGATTTTTTACTCTTTAGTAATAAACAAATAGAAGATAATAAAATTAAAGCATATAATCATCCTGATGGCTGGATATATCAGAATGAAGGAAAAGGAGCTAATATCGAATTACAAAATAATTCTTGTGTAATTACTGTGAATTCTGTGTCTGAAAACTATATGATTTTCAAACAACAAGTGAATGAATTTCCTAGATGGGAAGATTATCTCAAAGGAAAAACTGTTACAGCAAAAATACATATTAGTGTTCCACAAAATACAGTAATTAGTTTTAGTTTAAGTGATGGAGTAATTGAAAATAAGGTTACAAATGAAATCACAAAAGAAACTGATTATGAAATAGAGCTTGCGATTGAAGTAAGTGCATCTGCAAAAAACCTTACTATTTCTTTGGAAAGCAAACAAAATAATGCAGTTATTACTATAAATAAAATTTATGCTAATATTGGAAAAGTTGCACTTGAAAATCTCACACCTATGGTTCTTGGGGTTATTGGAGAAAGAAAACAATATATAGCTACACAAAATCCACCAGCCTGCGAATTATCTATTTGTAATGAATCTAAGTCTCTTAATGATAACTATACTCGTTTGAACTCAGTTTTAAATGGCAGGTTTGGTAAAAGTACAGATGGTTATTCATTACTTCCAGATATTAGAGGGTATTTTAGTCGTGCTTGGAATAATAAAAGCAATATTGATAAAACAGCAACTAAACGAACTCAGATTGGCTCTGATACAGTATTAGGAGATAAAGTTGGTACACAAGAACAAGAACATTTTTTGGCTCATACACACGAATTAAAGTTTGATACAAGAAATGTATCAGTTGAAGTAGGTGCTACTCCTATAATTGTATTTGATATAGTCGGAAAGTCTGAAACTAAATTGCGTGGAGATGAAGAAACTAATCCAATTAATTTTTCAGAGCTTTATACAATTAAATGGTCTTAAGAATTCAAAAAAAGTGATTATTATACCAAAATAAAAATTACACCTAAAAAATTAGACTTTAAAACGTAAATTTTATTATATTAGCGGTCATTTTATCCTTACTTTATGATTGATTTACCTAACTTACGTAAAAAAGAAAAGCCTTTTATGGCTCTTACTAGCTTGACTATCAAAGAGTTTGATGAGTTATTAGCTACTTTTTCTCCACTTTGGGAAAAACATTATATGTATTATGACCTCAAAGGAAAGGCTAGAAATAAGCCCACCTTCCGAGAACACGCAAAAATACAACTAAAAGGTAGTGAAATGAAACTTTTTTTTATCCTTTACTACTTGAAAAACAACCCTTTACAGGAATCTTTAGCTCTTACTTTTGATGTTTCTCAAGGAAAAGTTAATCAATGGATTAACAGCCTTCTTCCCATTTTAAAAGAAAGTTTAAGAAAAATTAATGTATTGCCTGCAAGAAATGAATCGGAATGGACAATAAAACTTGCAGATCGTGTTGAAGAAGCAGGTAAAGCCTTAGAGTTATGGGTAGATGGAAGCGAACGTGAAATTCCTCGTCCCTCCGATTACAAAGCTCAAAAAGAAGTATATAGTGGAAAAAAAAAAGCACACTATAAAAAATACTTTAGTTACAGATAAACATCAAGAGGTAGTTTTTTTAGGAGATACAGAAACAGGAAAAGTACACGATAAACGTTTATTAGAAGAAGATGATATTACCTTTCCTGAGGGAACTATTCTTCATCAAGATACTGGTTATCAAGGTCATAGACCTAAAGGTGTCCTTATTGAGCAACCCAAAAAAAAGCCTAGAGGAAAAGAATTATCGGAGCAGGACAAGGCTGAAAATAGTAAAAAGTCTAGTCGTAGAGTACGTGCAGAACACAGCATAGCAGGAGTAAAAAGACTTAGAATTGTCTTAGATGAAATCCGATTGTGGGGAGAAGAGGTAAGAGACCAAGTCATGGAAATTGCGTGTGGTATTCATAATTTAAGGGTAAAGACAAGAATAACCTATCAAAAATTATCGTAATAAAGTCTATTATATTGGTACTTGACCTGCTTGCTAAATTAGGTCAGTTTCGTAGAGCAGACCGAAAGTAGTAAAGGGAAAAATAGTTTTTATTTTGGTATTATGCTTCTATCAAACTATACTTTTTATCTTTATAATTTAGTTTCATCGTGCCTTTTTTCCAGTCATTTTCTAAAGCAAATAAGATGGATTCTTTTATGAATTTTGGTGTAATGGCTTGGGGGTAAAAATTAGGAGGCATATTTTTAATATCATGTATAAATAGCCAGATATCATACCATCCAAAGTCAATAATTAGTAAACAATTATTGTTTTCTTCTGATGTGATAAATACTTTCTCGTTGAATTTCCAGTAATATTTTTTATTGTTTACTATAATTGTCCGTAAACCTTTTTTAGAAATTGCCATTTGTATAATAAAGTGTTTTGCTATTCTTGGTGTCTTGCCAACAATATAATCCTAAATTTTCCCACCAATTACAAGTACATCATCAACAGGATTATGTTCAATTCCAATCCAATTTTTGAAGGTTTGATAAAGAATTTGTTTTTGTTCGGCTGTATCTTCTGTATGAATCTCAAAAAGTAGTTCTCTAAAGTTTTTGACCATAAACTTGCGTCCTCGTTCTCCTCCAAATTGGTCTTGAAAACCGTCAGAAAAAATATAAAACGTTGTTGGAATAGAAATATCAATTACGTGTTCTGTAAAATCGTTTTTATGTTCTCTTTCCGAACCACCGATAGGCATTTTATCGCCTTTAATGACTTCTAAATTATTATTTTGAATATAGAAAATAGGGTTTTTAGCTCCTGCAAAAGTAAGCGTTTTGGCTTTTTTGTCTATACAAACGATTGCCAAATCCATTCCGTCGTGGATATTGGTTTCGTCTTTATGTAATGCTGTTGTGATACCTTTATTTAATTGATTCAAAATTTTGGCAGGTGAAGTAACATGATTTTCGCCTACAATCTTACTTAGATTTTCATTTCCTATCATAGACATAAATGCTCCTGGAACTCCATGACCTGTACAATCGACGGCAGCAAGAATGGTTTTCTGTTCTTCTGGAAAATGATGGAAAAAATAAAAATCTCCACTTACAATATCACGAGGTCGAAAAAAGACAAATGATTCGGGTAGAGCTTTTTGGATATTGACAATATTTGGAAGCATGGCTTCTTGAATGCGTTTTGCGTATGTAATACTGGAGGTAATTTGTCTGTTTTTGTCTTCAATGTCATTTATAGCAGTTTCTAACTCATGGTTCTGTTCCATGATGTGCATTTGTTGAAAACTAATTTCTTCATTTTTTTCTTGAAGTATCAAATTAGCTTTCTTTTTCTGTTGCTGGCTTCTATAAATAAAAAATATTCCTACTAAGGCAAGCAATAAAATAGCTGCAATTCCTCCAATATAAAGACGTTGTCTTGCTATTTTTTGTTCATTTTCAGCTTGTTCTTGTGCAAATTTTGCTTCTTGTAAATCTGTTTCTTGTTGGAGGACTTTATAGGCTAATTCTTGTTTTGTAAAATTAGATTCTAGTTTATTTAGTTCTTCATTTTTATTTTCTATATTTTTTTCTTGTTCTTTTAATTTTGTGTTTTTCAAGGCTATTTCTAGCTCTGCTTTTTGTTTTTCGACTTCTGATAAAGCTGCTTGTAATCTGGCTTTATCTGCTTCTGCACTTACAATGGCTATTTTTCTCTGTTGCGACATTTCATGAAAATTTCGATACAAATCAAAATATTCTTTTGTTTTTTCAGAATTTCCTGCTTTTTCGTAGGTTTCGGCAAGCATTCCATAAATACTTCGCATTTGCTCTAAATCCAATGATTCTTTTGCCAAATCTAAACCATCTAAAAGTTGTTTGGCTGCTTCGTCGTGTCTTTTGAGGTTGTTTAGAACAACAGCCGTATTGATTTGAGCAGAAATAATAGGTTCTTTTATTCCTTGTTTTTTTCGTCCTTCCAAGGTTCTTTGAAAAAAAATAAGTGCAGAATCAAATTTTTCTAAATCAGCATAAATAGTAGCTAGATTGCTATAAATACCATACATTCCACTTTGATTATCTACTTTTTGATTAAAAACTAATGACTTTTGAAAGTAGGTAATAGCTGGACGTAATTCTTTTTTATCCCAATGAATAAGGGCCGCTTTATTCAAAAAATCACTTGCTCCTCTATAATCTCCTTGATTTTTGCGCTCCTCTGATTTCTCCAAACAAGCTTCAACAGTCAGTTTTTCACCTGATGCAGTTACAAACTGTGCTTTTAGAGAAGATACAAAAAATAGATAAAAAAGTATAAATAATAAATAATTTCGCATTATTACAATAATGAAACAAAATAAAAAAAATGGAATTGATTAGGTGTTAAAATGCCCTCTATCCAAATATAAGGCTATTTTGTCGAAAAAAGTAGAAATAATTGAAAAAAATGATTATTAATTAAACTGCCAAGAGAATAGAGTACTCTTGACAGTTATTTTATTTTTATAATCTCACACGAACAGCATTTGCATGTGCTTTTAGTTCTTCGGCTTCTGCCATTTCAATTACAGTTTGTCCAATTTGATTCAAACCTTCTTTTGTAAGAACTTGAAACGTAATTTTTTTGACAAAACTATCTAAAGAAACACCACTATATGCCCTCGCATGTCCGTCTGTTGGCAATGTATGATTTGTTCCAGAAGCATAATCTCCAACAGATTCAGGTGTATAATTTCCCAAAAATACAGAACCTGCATTGATGATATGTTCGGCTGCTTCTTCTGGATTTTTTAAAGCAATAATCAAATGTTCGGGAGCATAAAAATTACTCATCTCCAAAATTTCCTGTCTGTTTTGTAATACAACAAAACGACTATTTTCTAAAGACTTTTGAGCAAAATCTTTTCTTGGAAGTGATTCTAGTTGTTTCTCTACTTCGTTTTTGATTTGATTTGCAGTTTCTTCATTATCTGTCATCAAAATAACTTGACTGTCTTTTCCATGTTCGGCTTGAGAGAGCAAATCAGCAGCTACAAAGCTAGGAACACACGTTTTATCAGCTAAAACAGCCACTTCTGAAGGACCAGCAGGCATATCTATTGCAATTCCTTCATTTTGAATAAGTTGTTTGGCTACGGTTACATACTGATTTCCAGGACCGAAAATTTTATAAACCTTTGGCACAGAATCCGTTCCATACGCCATTGCACCAATCGCTTGTATTCCTCCAATTTTGAAAATATCTGTCGCTCCTACAAGATGAGCAGCATACAAAATAGCAGGGTGAATTTTTCCCTCTTTATTAGGAGGAGAACACAAAATTATCTTTTTGCAGCCAGCAATTTTGGCAGGAATACCAAGCATCAAAACAGTGGAAAAAAGAGGAGCAGTTCCTCCAGGGATATACAAACCTACTTTTTCGATACCCACACTTTTTCTCCAACATGTAATTCCTTTGGTAATTTCTACTTTTTTTACTTCTTCTTGTTGACTCTGGTGAAAAACCAAAATATTTTTATAGGCTTGATTTATAGCCGTTTTTAGAGGTTCAGAAACTAGGTTTTCAGCTTCTTTAATTTCTTCTGCGTTTACTCTAAAGTCTTCTAATTCTATTTTATCAAACTCTTTTGTGAATTTTTGAATAGCTTTATCTCCGTTTTCTTTTATAGAATGCAAAACACTCTGAACTTGAGATTCAATTTGTTTTAAAGAAAAAGTAGGACGAGTACAGATAGATTCCCATTCGTTGCGAGCAGGTTGATTGTATATTTTCATTGGAAAAGTAAATGCTATTTCTCTGAATAGATTGAATAAATAATTTTTGCACAAAAGAATCTAATCTTTTGACAAACCATAATGTTAGGCAAAAGTAGTCACGAAGTTAGTTTTTTCAAAGAAAATATAGATTCAATTTATGAGAGATAGTTTTTTTAACCCAAAAAAAAGTGAGAGTTGAAAAACTTATGTAAGTTAGGTGTATTTTTAAGGGATATTCAGATTTTTATTGCTATATTTGGTTGTGTTTAAAAAATAATGTTTTTATTAATTACTACTACAATATTTTATTATGAAAAAGAATTATATTCTTTCTATTTGCCTAACTTTATCTTTGGCAGTTATCTTTTTTGCATTTACAACGACTAACAAATCTACTAATCATGTAGATGAGATTGTACAATATGAATACATGCAAATCAATACATTAGAGTCAGTTGTTTCTGGAGGTCTAGGACGTTCAAGATTGATTATAACTCGTGCAAATGGAAAAGCAGACAAGCCTGTTGATATGGAAAATTATTATAGTGCAATAGGTATTAACTTTGGTAATATTGCCGAAAATGAAGAAAAAATAGTTGTTTTACTTAATTTGTTAGGTAAAGAAGGCTGGGAGGTTGTTGGTACTACAAGTGGTGGCAACCAAGTTTATTTCACTAAATATACCTTGAAGAGAGCAAAGCAATAATCTTAATACTTTCTAGGTATTTTAAAAATCCATTTATACAAATGGATTTTTTTGTGCGAATGATTTACTTTAGGAACGATTACTAATTGTGAGTGTAATATATTGAATACCAGTGACTTATTAATTCAAAGTGAGTGTGTTATTTCAATTCCTTAACTAAAGTTTATTGATTTTATTTTTTCTCTTGGAATATCATTATTTCTAAGTTTGGGTCTAGTTTGTTTTTAGCTTCTTCAACTTCTTTTTTCGACATTTTTCTAATAAATAAAGCAGAAGAACCACAATGATGCTTTTGATTCTTACCATAAAAGTGAATAAAGTAAAGTCCTTTTTTGAGTGTTTGAAATTTAGTTTCACTTCTTTTTTTATTGAGCAGTTTTACGAAACGAGGAAGTTCATACAGCTTGTATTTCACGTTTGTATCTATGATGTCTTTTTCTAAATCGTCCCAACGAGTCTCCATCCTAACAGATAGATTTTTTATAGAATCAGAGTCTAATTCTGTAATAACAAAAGCTCTACACCAAACTTTTTGCCTCCTTTTACAACCTGATAGAAGAAAATATGAAGATATAATATTATCAGTCCAAACTAGGTAAGAGTCACAAATTTTCTCCCTTTAAAAGATATTTTATAGGCAAACGCACGAAATTTTTAATATGGTTGTAATAGCTCAAAAACAGGCTTTATTTATCAGAGTAATATTAAAATACAAAGTCAAAAACTAGCTTGATTTGTTTTAAATATACACAGAAAAATTTCGTGCGTTTGCCCTAGGTATTTTATTCCACTAATTACTGTTTTTACTTGCCTCTTCCTTTACCACTAAATTTTGGATTATTACTCCTACGTCCTTTCGTATTTGATTTTGCTTTACCCAAATTTACAGAATTAGATTTCCCTTTACTTCCTCCTTGAGAATCAGAAGTACGATTTCTTTCTCTGTTTCTATTAAAACCACCTCTTCCACTTCGTTGGCGTGCTGCCAATTCAGCTTCTTCGATGTCTTCTTTTGAAGGTGCAGTAGGTTCAAAACCTTCTACTACTTTTTTCTCAATTTTTTCGTTGAGAAGTTTTTCAATGTTTTCTACAAATTCAATTTCGTCATGAGAAACTAACGAAATAGCATCTCCTCCTGCACCTGCACGACCTGTACGACCAATTCTATGTACATAATCTTCTGGAACATTTGGTAATTCGTAATTAATCACATACGGCAAAAGTGGAATGTCTAAACCTCTTGCTGCAATATCTGTCGCTACCAAAACACGAATAGAACCATCTTTAAAGCCTTGTAGAGCTTTTGTACGTGCATTTTGAGTTTTGTTTCCATGGATGGCTGCTGCTTGAATTCCTCTTTTAGTCATTCTATCACTCAAACGGTTTGCACCATGTTTTGTACGAGTGAAAACCAAAACCTGTTCCCATTCTCCCTCATCAATCAATTTTATAATCAAATCTGATTTTCGTGTTTTATTTACACTATAAACAGTTTGATTGATTTTTTCTACGGTGGTATTTTCTGGAGTTGCTTCTACGGTTACGTGATTATTTAATATTTTTCCTGCTAAAGATTTTATTTCTTTAGAGAAAGTAGCCGAAAAAAGAAGATTTTGCCTTTTGGTAGGAACAAGTTTAATTACTCGTTTTATATCGTGCAAAAATCCCATATCTAGCATTCTATCAGCTTCATCCAATACCAAAATCTCTACATCGGCAAGCGAAAGAGCTTTTTGTCCTTCCAAATCCAACAAACGACCGGGAGTTGCTACCAAGACATCAACACCATTTTTTAGCGTTCTGATTTGTGGATTTTGATTGACACCGCCAAAAATAACAGCACTTCGAATATCTAAAAATTCGCTATATTCCTTTACATTTTCGAAAACCTGTGCTGCAAGTTCACGAGTAGGAGTAAGGATAAGACAACGTAAACTACGTCTTCTAATCTTCGAACGCTGCTTTACATCTTGAGTAAGAAGTTGGAGCATAGGAAGCGTAAACCCTGCTGTTTTTCCAGTTCCAGTTTGTGCTGATGCCAAAACATCTTTTCTATCTAAAACAAAGGGAATTACTTTTTCTTGAATAGGTGAAGGCAAAGTATAACCTACTTTTTTTACAGCTTGAAGAAGCTCATCTGAAAGACCTAAATCAGCAAATGATTTGGTCGTATTATTTTTTGTACTATTGTCTGACATATAAATGGATTGTGAAATGAGCCTTTTTATATCTTGTAAATCACAAACAATAAAGTTTTAGAATAAAAACAGTATTTTTGTTAAACCTCATTTCGGAATGTAACTACAAAGATACTATTAATTTTATGAAAAAATATATCTCTGCTTTTCTAATCACAATTTTTATGCTCTGTATTGTTGCTTGTACTTCAGAACAAGAACAACAACCAACCAATTTGATTACAGAAAATCTTTCTGAAAGTCAGATTGATTCAGTCTTGAATCAATTTGAATTTGAATATGAAAACCCTGTTTTTATAGAAAATAGTGATGAAATTTTATTACCTATAAAAACCTCACTTGTAGGAAATGGAAAAAGTAGTAGGAAATATTCTGGTTACTCTTACGACTCTTATGATTCTTATGAAGAAAAAAATAGATTTACAACTACTTGGAATATGTTGTTTTATAATAAGGCGACAGGAAATACTCACTTATTGACTGACCAAAAATATAATATCACAGATTTTACAACCAACATAAAAGAAACAGGAGCTGTTCTCTCAAAAAGTATTTTATACAATATTATTTCTTTAGATAATAATTATGATGGAGAATTGGATTATAAAGACCCTCAAAACCTTTATATTTCTACTAATGATGGCAAAAACTTAAAATTACTTTCTCCTCAAAAAGAAGCCTTACAATCTTATACATTAGTTCCTAAAAATGACCAAATCATTATCCGAACGCTTAGAGATACAAATAATGATTCTTTGTTTAGGATTAAAGAAGATGAACAGATTTGGTATAAAATAGATTTACAAACTGACTCTGTTGCTAAAGAAATGGTAGAGAAAAATTTACAAGAAAAAGTAAAACGACTTTATTTTGAGCAATGGCTTAAAAAGAAGTAAAATTGGTTTTGCTCTCAAATAGAGTTTAATAAACATAGAAAAGTTGAGAGAATTATTTTCTCAGCTTTTCTATGTGTTACCTCAATAATTATAATTTTATTCAGCATATTTATTTACTAATCTTACCATTAGGTTGTTGAGGTATTCTACTTCATATTCCCCTACTGTAGCTTCTATATGGTCATTTCCTATTCCACTATGATTTGTGATAAAAACATAGGTGGAGTTAGTAGCTAAACTAAAAGAACGCATCAATGCTTCTGTATTTTTATTAATTCCACTTGCAGTGATAGGAATCACTTTAATTCCTAATTTTGCTGCTTCTTTTATACTTGCTTGTAAATTTTGGATTACTTGTGCTTCTGAATGAGCAGGCGCATCTAAAATTAAAAAGATAATTTTTGTCTTCGCATTTGGATTCCATTCTAGTTGAAAAATAGCTTTATCCAAACCACTATGAACAGCTTCAGGATAATCTCCACCTCCAACTGCATCTTGTGATTTGATAAAATCAATAGTTTGAGAAGTGCTTTGAGTAAAAGGAGAAACTTTAGTTACATATTCATCAAACTCATCTCTATAGAAAACAGAAGAAGTACGTATTGTTTTGTTGGGATTGTTTGTAGAAATTCTTTGTATTACATCTTGAAGTTCATTCTTTAGAAAATGAATTTCATCGCCCATAGAACCTGTTGCATCTACAACAAAAGAAATATCTATTTGAGGTGAAGTAGAAGGAATAGAAGAAGTATTATTTATTATAATGGTGTGAGTATCTTCTATAGTTTGATATAACTGAACAGGATTAATTACTTGATTCGTTGAATGAATCACAATTCGACAATCTTCTAGCTTTACATTTGAATTTTTTTCATAAAGATTTAGCCATAATTCAGCTCTACCTAAATTGTCTGTTTTTGAAGTCCATATTTTGTTTGAATTATTCATTAATGATACTTCTATATTTCCTAAAGCATTGCCTAAGTCATTTTCAATTTTTATAGCAATTCTTTGAGTAGGAAAAAAATTCCAATAATCTGAATAATTTGCAAATTGAGTAGAAGAAGATAAGTTTTTCCAAAAATCCCAATTATCCAAGTCATTCCATTCTCCTGCTGTCATTACTCCTGAAGAATCTGCACCATTTCCTCCACCTCCATCATCAGGAGTACTAGAAGAATCATCAGAATCTGAACCATCTGAACCACCTGTAGAAATATCTTCACTGCTATCTCTATATGAACCATCGTCATAATCTTCTGCACAACTAAAGAAAAATAATAAACAGAAAGAGAGAAAAAATAAGTTGAGAAAAGTTAGTTTTGAAAGTTTCATAATAGAATGTAAATTTATTTGGTTATCTGACAATTTTTGTGAAGTTTTGATTTTTACTCCGTTAGGAGTTTTATATTGGTAGAAAAATAGAAACGTTAAAACTCATCTACTCCGTAGGAGTTGCATAGCATTTTTTACTACCTATTCTAAATGCTACCAATGTGTAGTTCCTAACGGAACAGAATACAGTTTCTACATTCTTAACTTTGTTACCAATATCAAGTTCCTACGGAACATCAAGGCAAATAAGTGTATTAATGGTAGCTGTTAACTACCCATGTTACACGTTCCACAAAAATTGTCAGATAACCATTTATTTTTTGTTAAAAAATTTGTAATCTATACGTATCTTGATTTATAAAGTGTTGCAAATGCTGTAAGATTTATTCGTGTATTTTATGACTTTGATTAATTTTATCATTGAAATAGTTTTAATACTTGAAAGACTAGAGTAAATTTTGTTTTAGAATGAATTTTTATGTAAATTTTAAGTGAAAATTATGAATATTCGAATTTGTAACTCAAATTTGCATGTTCTACTATCTTATTTTTTATATTTTTACTTGTTTGGGAATAGAGTTTTGTAAAATTCAAGACTTTTAGATTAAATTACTTATTACAAATAAATTACATTAGTTATCGTAATTTTTAATTCGTAATTGTTCCTTACTTCTAGCTTTTACGATTATGAAACAAAAAAATGTAGTTATTCTTGGTGGTGGAGAAAGTGGTGTAGGGGCAGCTCGCCTAGCAGCCGAAAAAGGATATAATGTTTTTCTATCCGAAAAAAATAAACTTTCTGATGAAAATCGCTATGAACTAGAGCATCACAAGATTTTTTATGAGGAAGGATTGCATACCGAATCAATTATTTTGGGAGCAGATTTGATTATCAAAAGTCCAGGGATTCCTGAAACTACGCCTATTATGGAAGCTATTCGATTAGAACATATCGATGTAGTTTCTGAAATTGAATTTGCTTCTCGTTTTGTTTCTGGAAAAATAATAGCTATTACAGGAACAAATGGAAAAACAACAACGACACTTTTGGCTTATTATTTACTCAAAAGTGCAGGTTTGAGTGTTTGCCTAGCTGGAAATATAGGAAAAAGTTTTGCTCGTGAAGCGATTGAAGATGATTATGATTATTATGTGATTGAAGTAAGTAGTTTTCAGTTAGATGACATTGATGAGTTTCGTCCTCATGTGGCTGTTCTTTTGAATATTACGCCTGACCATTTGGATAGATATGATTATCAAATGGAAAATTATGTAAATGCAAAGTTCAAAATCAATGAAAATCAGAGCAATAAAGACTTTTTTATTTATAATGAGGAAGATATAGAATCACTCAAATATATTCGTTTTCATCGCCTTGCTGGGAGAATGCTTCCTATTAATATTTCAAAACAAAAAGAATATTTATCACTTCAAAATAAGCTAAGAATTTCGGCTACGCCTGCTCAAATGTTGGATATTCCTATTTCTGATTTGCCACTCAAAGGAGCGCATAATTTTCTGAATATTGCAGCAGCAGGAATGGTAGCACAGATTATAGGACTTTCAGATGAACAAATCATAAAAGGTTTAAAGTCATTCAAAAATGCACCTCACCGATTAGAAAAAATCAAGACTATAAAAGGAATTACATTTATAAATGACTCAAAGGCGACCAATGTTGATGCTGTTTCGTATGCCCTAGAGAGTTTTGATAAGCCTTTGATTTGGATTGTGGGAGGAGTGGATAAAGGAAATGAATATGAACTTATTGAAGAGTCTGTCAAAAAGAATGTTCGTGCAATCGTTTGTCTGGGAAAAGATAATGAAAAACTAATTACTTTTTTTAAGGAAAAAGTAAGCGAAATTAGAGAAACAAACAGTATGAAAAAAGCAATCGAAACTGCTTTTAGCTTGGCAGAAAATGAAGACATTGTTTTGCTTTCTCCTGCATGTGCGAGTTTTGATTTATTCAAAAACTACGAAGATAGAGGCGACCAATTTCGTCGTTATGTACAAGAATTAGCTTTAAATTTAAAAGAAAAACAACAACCTGTATAGGTAATTATTAACCCTAAGGGGCTTCAGTGACCCTTAGGGTTTGAGTATAAAAAACAAAAAATGGAAGCATCTGTAAAAAACAAACCGAATCTAAACCTAAAAAAGGAACAAGAAAAAACAAAAAATCAGGCAGTCTTGCCCAACCGTTTTTCTATGAATTGGATTGTAAGCCGTCGTTATGACGGTTTCTTTTTTATAGGAAGTTGTGTTTTTACACTCTTTTTTTTAGGGATTTTTATGTATGCAGAAACATTAGATCTAGCTCCTCAAGGTGATTCTATTATTCTTACTTATTTTGTTTTTACGGCTATTTTTGACCACCCTCATATTTTTCAAACCTTCTCAAGAACACACGCTGATAAAGAAGAATTTGAAGAACGAAAAAATATGCATACGTGGGGATTAGCTGCTTTTATTGTCGCTGGGTTGGTTCTGACAGGAATGGGATTTGAAAAAGAACTGATTGTTTTTGCTGCATTTTTTGGAAGTTGGCATATTATCCGTCAGCATTCTGGTTTTTTGAAGGCGTATAAAGGAATCAATCAAGATTTTGATAAAATTGATGACTATTTGGATACAGGTCTTTTTTATTCGGGTATGTTTGCTTGTTTTTTTAGAGATTATTCGGATATAAAAAGCCCTGTCGTGATTTATAAAGAACTAACTGCTAACTTCCCTTATCTTCCCCCACAGATTACAGAAATCGTTTGGAGTATTTTTATTTTCTTTTTGGTTGCTTTTTCATTGCGTCAAGTGTGGAGATTGTACAAACGAAAACCAATAAATATTCCTAAAATACTATTTTTAGTCGCTGCACTTTCTACGCATTATTTTGTGTTTTTTCTTACTGCTTTGCCTTTTTTAGTTGCAGAATCACTAGAAACTGTCTATCATAACATTCAGTATCAAGGCTTTGTGATGCACTACCAAAGAAAGCGTTTTGCTCATATCAAAAATGTCGTTTTGAAGTGGTTTGGCGTTGCTATGATTTATGGTTTGGTAGTCGGAACAATAGAAGTAATAGGCTTAATGACTAATGGATGGGCAAAATGGCTTTTTGTTCCCTTTACAATGGTTGTAATTTATCATTACTATATCGATGGGTTAATATGGAAGTTTGGTAAAAATCCAGAACTGCGAAAACTTCTTTTTGATAAAAGTGCTGTTGTTTCTTCTTCTTCTGATAAAGAAAATATTGATTAATTGAATAAAAATTATGTATTAAAAGTAGGATTAAATAAACTTTTATTCAAAATAAATACATACCTTTGCAGCAGCAAATCCCCTCTATTACTAATTTCTATTTCCAAACAGAATTATCTCTGATTATAAAGTACACTTTTTACCTATCCCCTCAAAAACTGTACTTTATAGTTTCATAATTCGCAATTTATTTTCTTTGATGAAAAAATTATATTCTACTTTTAGAAACCAAATCAAAACTATACTATTTGGTTTTTCTTTGCTCTTTACTCTGTTCTTTTTTAATTCGCATGTAGCACATGCTCAAGCCTTTCGTACTACTTGGGTTACTAATGATGGTACAATAAAAATTCCTACAAATAGTTCTAGTGGTATATACAATTACAGTATCACTTGGACAAATTTAAGTAATACAGGAGTAGGAAATGGCTCTGCTACTGGAAGAAGAGGTCAATATACTATTGTAGGACTTAGAAATGGAGATGTTTATGAAGTAGCTATTACAGGAAGTTTTCCTCATTTTCACATGAACAATGATAATAATCATAAAGAAAAACTGCAAACCATAGAAGCATGGGGGAATATAGCTTGGAGGAGTATGAGAGATGCTTTTTTCGGTTGTTCTAACCTTATTTACAATGCTACTGATGTTCCAAATCTTTCTAGAGTAAGTGACATAGGACGAATGTTTAGTGGATGTTCTGTATTTAATGCCGATATTGGAAACTGGAATACGAGTAATATCATAGATATGTTTGGTGTATTTGAGCAGGCTAGTTCTTTTAATCAACCTATTGATAACTGGAATACTCAAAGGGTAACTGATATGAGTTATATGTTTTTTGGAGCTACTTCCTTTAATCAACCTATTGGAAGTTGGAATACAGCTAATGTAACCAATATGCGATATATGTTCTGGGATGCCAGTTCTTTCAATCAGCCTATTGGAAATTGGAATACAGGTAACGTAAGAAATATGAGTAATATGTTTTTGCGTGCCTCTGTTTTTAACCAGCCTATTGGAAATTGGAATACAGGTAATGTAAGAGATATGCTTAGGATGTTTAGTAGAGCTGGTTCTTTTAATCAACCTATTGGAAATTGGAATACGGGTAATGTAAGAGACATGAGTGGTATGTTTTACGAAGCCACAGCTTTCAATCAAGACATTGGAAACTGGAACACTCAAAGGGTAACTGATATGCTTATGATGTTTATTAGAGCTACTTCTTTCAACCAGCCTATTGGGAACTGGAATATTAGTAATGTTACCACGATGGGAGCAATGCTAAATAACTCTGGACTAAATGCACTTAACTATGATTCTACACTTATAGGCTGGGCTTCTCAAAATGTACAAATAGATGTAAGACTAGGTGCTACTGGACTTACTTACTGTAATGGTGAATCAGCACGTAATATGCTCATTTCATCTCATAACTGGACGATTACAGGTGATTCAACAGTTGGAGCTTCAGTAAATAATATTACATTACCACAAAATCAATTTGATTTATGTCCAAATACACCTACTACTCTTGAAATAGATGCAAATGGAGTAGTAACTTGGTACGATTCTCCTACGAATCCTGTTTCTATTCATACAGGAAGTAGTTTTACAACTTCTATTCTGACACGAGATTCTACTTATTTTTATGTTCAAGATTCAGTTGCTGGCTGTGGGGTTAGCAATAGATTAGCCATATTGGTTACTACTTCATCCATGGAAAATATTACTCCACCTCAAAATCAGTTTGGAGTGTGTCTGAATGATACTACCGTTTTAGAAGTTAGTGGAAACGGAATAGTCTATTGGTACGATTCTCCTACAAGTAGTACACCTCTTCAAATAGGAAATAGCTTTACAACACCAGTTCTGACAGCAGATTCTACGTATTTCTATGCTTTTGATTCTATTGTAGGTTGTAATAATGAGAGGTTAGAACTTTTAGTAACTGCTTTGCAATCATTAAATGCAGTTAGCAAAACAAATTATACGACTTATTTAGATGCTAGTGGACAAGTGGAAATAGATGCAATTTTATTAGATAGTATTAGTTCAGCAGGTTGTGGTAATACGGTTGCTTCTTATCTTTATGATGATACAGGACTAGCTACTCGCTCTTTTTCTTGTATAGATTCTATTCAGAACGTAGTTTTGCGAGTAACAGATAATAATGGAAATACAGATACTTCATCTACAGTTGTTCACGTAAAAGACACTATTCCACCGACTTTCACTACACGAGTTGTACCTGTTCATTTTGGAGCTAGTAATCAAGCTGTTGTTCCAGCTAATTATTTTATCACAGCTTTGAGTGATAACTGTACAGATTCTACAGATATTTCTGTTGTCTTTAATCGCAATGGAAGAGATAGCGTAACACTCTACTGTGGTAGTAGTGCAATTAGAAACCTCCAATTAAGAGTTACTGATAGGGTAGGAAATGTGGTTATTCAACCTGTGGAGATTCGTCTTACTTCTTCTATTTATGATTTTAATGTAAATATTGTTGGAGGAGTTTTCCGTCCTGCTATTCCTACTACGATTACAGTGTTGGCAAATAATTATTCTTGCGCTCCCAAATCTGGTGAGCTAAAAGTTACTCTGCCTAGTAATGTAACTTATAATTCAGCTTCCATAACTCCAAATAGAATTGTAGGAAATGATTTGTTTTGGAATGTTACTGATTTGAATTATGATAGAAACTTTGTAGTTAGAGTTTCTGTAACTCCAGATATTAGCTTAAATATTGGCGACGAAGTTTGTTTTGCAGGACATATCACACCTGAAACGACTGATTATTATCGTGCAAATAATCTAAAACAATACTGTTTTCCAATCGTAAACTCCTACGACCCGAACGACAAACAAGTTTATCCACAAGGAATTTGTGATGAGAAATTTACGAAGCGTTCAGATTTGCCACTTACTTATACCATTCGTTTTCAAAATACAGGAAATGCACCTGCTTTGAATGTACGCATTGCAGATTCATTGAGTAGTTTATTAAATCGTCGTTCTTTGCGAGTTGTGGGAAGTAGCCATCCAATGGTTGTCGATACAACAGCAAATAATAATGTTATTAATTTTGTATTCGATAATATCAATTTGCCTGATAGCACAACCAGTCCAGAGCTAAGTCAAGGATATGTTATTTTTGAGCTTGATGAAATTGCAGCACATACAGATACGTCAAGAATTGAAAATAAATCGTATATTTATTTTGATACCAATGCTCCAATTATCACAAATACAGTCAAGAATACGATTGTTGATGTGTTGCCTCAATGTAATCCTACAACTCCAAATCCTCCGATTGCAGATTGTACATTACCAACTAATTTGAGTACAGAAATTCTGACTTCTACTAGAGTAAAATTATCGTGGACAACACCTTCAAATACAAATGCAGTTAATTATGAAGTGTTGAGAAATGGACAGCGACTTGCCACTATTCCAGCTTCGAATTTGTCTTATGTTGATTCAACATTGACAGCAAATACACAGTATAATTATTCTATAAAAGCTATTTGTGGAAATAATACAGCGACTTCAAATTCGGTTCAAGTTCGTACTCTTCCTGCTACTCCAACTTTGCTTTCTGTTATTGCAGCTTGTAAAGGAGAACGAGGAACAATCAATGTACAAAGTGCAGGTGCAACTTATAGAGTTTATGATTCTGAAACAGCATCTACACCACTTTTTGAAACTAATAATGCAAGTATCGAAACGCCTGTTTTGAATGACAGTACAACTTTTTATATTTCTGTTGTGATTAATGGACAAGAAAGTCAGCGTTTAGAAGCAGTTGTTCCAATCAAAGAAGTTTTTGAAGCAACCATCGAACAAGGAACTTTACTTGAAAGCTGTGCAACTGAATTTGTATTATCAGCTCAAGAAGTAGAGGGAGCAACTTACACATGGTTTAGAGAAAATGTTCAAGTAGGTACAGAAAGAACATTAACCACAACTTTCGAAGCTCGTTATAAAGTTAGAGTAATTAAAAATGATTGCTCTGATGAATCTGAATTTACGACTACTCGTTTTGTCGATGCTCCAACAGCAAGCATTGAGCAAGGAAATTCTGTTTCTTTCTGTGGAAGTGGAATATTAAATGCTCAAGATACAAGCGCAAATGTAACCTACGAATGGATTTTAAATGGTGCTACTATTGGAAATGGCACAAGTATTTCAGTTTCAGAATCAGGAACTTATACTTTGAAAGCTAGTCAGCCATCTTGTGCAGATAGTACAACAATCTCTGTTACAATCACAAATGCACCTACAAATATTGAGCTTACAGCAGATAAAACAGCGATTTGTACAAGCGAAGAAACTCTGCTTTCAGCAACAACTGGTACAAGTTTTACTTACAAATGGTTTAGAAATGATACTGTTATTTCAAATACTTCTGCAAGTTTTTCTACTTCTGAAATTGGAACATATAAAGTAGAAATAACGACAGCAGAGGGTTGTAAAGTAGAAACGAGCGAAGTAGAAATTACTCGTTTGCAAGTCAATCCAGCTATCATCAGAATCAATACAGAAAATGGCAAAGATAAAACGATTGATGTATCTTCTCAAGATGCGATTGATTCTGTAATGTGGTTTAAAGATGGTGTTGCAATTCCTTCTTTTGCAAATCAAATTCTGGTTACACCAACAGAAACAGGAAATTACAAAGCACAAGTAGTTTATGAAACAGGTTGTAGTTTTGAAACCGAAGAAAAAACATTTACAGTTGATGGTATAACAGGAATCGAAGAAGAGTCTACAAAAATCTTCACAATTTATCCAAATCCAAATAATGGTTCTTTCAAAGTAGAATTTGCAAGAACGACAAACCAAAAAACTAACCTTGTGTTGGTAGATGGATTAGGTAGAATTATTCATAGTCAAGAAATTGCTATGAATGAAAAAATAACTTCTATCAATCTTCCAAAAATAAGTGCAGGTGTTTATGTAGTACTGATTGTTTCGGAAGGAAAAGTCTATACAAAACAGTTGATTATTCAATAAAAAACTCTTTTTCTGATAATTACTATAATAAAACAGTCTTTTCATTGTGAGAAGACTGTTTTTTGCAAAAACTAATTTAAATAATTAACACTCTATAAATGAGGGCTTTTAACGTAGCTCAAGGAGTAATAATGAATTGTAAAATTAATTCATTGATTTTCAGTTGGTTATTGATTCAGAAATAGTGATTTATTTAATTTCTATTCCTAAGTTTAAAGGATGGAAATTATTACCAAATGAAAAATAAGGTAGAATAATGTTATAGTTAGAACTCTACAATGGATACTACTAAAAAGGAGAAGTTAGACATATTCAGACTCAAAATTTAGAAAGAGAAAGAAAAAGGTACGATGACTAAAAAAACCTATTCCAATTAAGAAATAGGTTTTTTCACTTCTATCTATCTATTCAATCAAGATTGACTTACTTGATTTTAATCTTCACTATTTTTTAGCAATTGGGTCAGCATTTCCATCTGGGTCATTCTGAACATTTCCTTGTGTATTAACTGTACCACCATTGATAAGTAAAATACCAGCTACGTGAGGTGTTGCCATTGAAGTACCACTGATTGTACGGTATCCACCACCAGTCCAAGTTGAAGTAATGCTTACACCAGGCGCACAAACATCAATTGGAGGATTGGCATAGTTTGAGAAACTCGCATAACGACTATTAACATCCATTGCAGAAACTGTTAAGATACGACTACCATTTGCACGTCCAGGAGAAACATTATTCGCATTTTGAGCTTCGTTTCCTGCTGCTAAAGCAAAATAAACACCTGCATTAGCTGCACTTTTTACAGCATTATCCAAAGTAGTAGAGCGTCCTCCACCAAGACTCATATTTGCTACATCATCAACATAAGCATTTGCTTTTACATAGTTTACTGCTGAAATCACAGCCGAATTTGAACCAGTACTTCCTGCAAATACACGACAAGAAACAAGAGTTGCTCCTGCTGCTACACCAACAACACCAATAGAGTTGTTTTTAGCTGCAATAGTACCTCCTACGTGTGTTCCGTGTCCATTTCCATCTTGAGTTCCAGAATATCCACTTACAAAAGAACGACTAAATTGAATATTAACTTTTAAGTCTGGGTGTGAACCATCAATTCCAGAATCAATAACCCAAGCCCAACGAGCTCCACCTGCATAGTTTCCATACCCTACACGAGAGATTCCCCAAGGAGTAGATTGTGCTTCTGTTCTTGAAACAGTATTTGTTTCACCTTTTCCATCGTCTGCAAAGCCATCAGAAATACGCATCACTTGATCTTGTTCTACATACTCTACACGAGGGTCATTTCCGATAGCTTTAATTTGTTCATCTGTAAATGTTCCAGCAAAACCTAAAAGCGCATCACCATAAACAAAATCAATAGCTTTTGGCTCTACACCAAATTCTGAGACCATTTTGTTTACAGCTTCTGTAAGTACTGTTTGTTTGACTTCAAAGTTTTTTAGGTTGGTAGCTCTATCTGCAACAGGTGCAACAGCTACTTTACCTAACTTTTGTCCAAAAGTACCATCTTTAAGTACAACAATAAATTGGTTTTTGATAAACTCTTCTGAGCCTTTCTTTTCATTGTCAAGAGTAGTCTGTTCTAACTCTGTAATTGCTTCATTTTGGAGTGCATCTTGACATCCAAAAAATGTTAGCGAACCTGCAAGGCTTAAGCCGAGGATAAATCTGTTTGAAAAATTGAATTTTGACATAATAATATTAGTTGTAAAGGGGATTAGACTTGTGTTATATTTTGCGTCTAAAACATTTGCAAGTAGATAATTTTGTGTCAGAAATCCAAATAGTACATGATATTTTGCCAACTATTACATCATTTTATCAAGGTATAATAGAAGAATATTAAGGTGTTGCTGTGTTGTTATATTTTGATTTTTTTTGATAAATATTGTTTTTGTTTTGATTTTTTAATAAAAATCAAAATTTTAAGCTGATTTTTGTGATAAATTCAAAATAGATTTAGATGTGTTATTTTTTTTGTAAATTTTTAAAAATATTTTTCTTGAGGCTTCTAAATTAGAAAAATGAAACACTTTTTTAGTTAAGTTAATTAACTATTTTGATTTTTAAGTAAAAAAAATAGGCTTAGAGCTTCTTAGAGCCTATTCCTATTTTTTAATGAGGTTATACAATACACAAAACATGATTTATAGACTGTTTTTTAGGTTTGAATAATCCTATTTTTCTTTGTTTTGTTCAATTTTGTTAAAAATGTCTTGACAAGAGTAATTTCTGTACTCAAACTATTTTTTTAGATTTAATCTATCCAATTTTGTTTATAAGCCTCTAATAATCTGTCTATATCTTCTTAGGTGTGCTTTCATTTTCATCCAAAAAGCAAGGACTAAATAAAGAAAAATAGGAGAGCCAAAAGTGATAAAAGAAACATATATGAAAGAAAGACGAATGCTTTCAGAAGAAATACCCAAACGTTCACCTATTTTAGCACATACTCCAAAGGCATTTTTTTCAAAGAAATAAAGTAGTTTTTTCATTATTTTATAAGTTTTAGGCATACTAGCTAGAGAAATGACAAACAAATACAAATAGTTTGTTATCAGTTTATTTAATAGAATTCTTATTTTACGTTACTTATTTCTCCTTTCTAAGGAATAGAAATCAAATAAATTGCTGTTTTAAAAAAAATAATGCACTGAAAATAAGTATTTTGAATCTGTAATTTCTTCTAAGCAGAGCTATTTTATTTTTTCTTAAAGTTATAAGAGTAAATTAACAAATTTTGTTTTTTAGAACACTTCTAAATTGTTTTGTTTAGAAAAACAGAATAAATCAAGTAATTTAGGTTTTTAAATAATTTTCAAGATTCAAAATAAAGATAATTTTATCCAAAAACAATGAATACAGTTTTTAGTCTTACTCAGCAGTCTTCTATTGCTCATTATTTTATGAATAATTTGAGAGATACCAATTTACAAGCTCACAGAGGAAATTTTCGTCAAAATCTAAAAAAAATAGGTTATTTACTAGCGTATGAAATTTCAAAACAACTTGACTACCAAGAGTATGTTTTGAAAACAGGATTAGGAGAAAAGAAAACTAAAAAACTAAGTGAGTTTCCTGTCTTGATTCCGATTTTGCGTGCAGGTCTTCCTCTTTATGATGGTTTTACAGAATTTTTTGAGCAGTCGGACAGTGGTTTTGTGGGGGCATATAGAGGAGAGTATAAGCAAGATTTACAAAACAAACTCAATCAATATGATTTTGATATAGACTTGCTTTATACAGCTTGTCCAAATTTGGAAAACAAAACGGTTATTTTGATTGACCCTATGCTTGCGACAGGAAAATCACTTATCAAAACTTACCAAGAGCTTTCAAAACAAAAAGGAATGCCGAAAGAATTGCATATTGCTTCTGTTATTGCAAGTGAGGAAGGAATAAAAAATGTACAAGAAGCATTGCCAAAAGCAAATTTATGGATTGGAGATATTGATGAAAAACTAGACAAAAAATCCTACATCATACCAGGGTTGGGAGATGCAGGAGATTTATCTTTTGGCGAAAAAGTCTAAAAGCAGTCCGATTTTTCGGCTAGTCAATGATTCCTTCATAATGAACAGCTACCAAAACATTTTGCTCAAAAGTAAAGAAGTAATAATTAGTTTCTTCCTCATCCATTACCACTACCACAACATTTTGTTGCATTCCTTCTTCGGTTTCTGAAAAACAACGCATAAAATCGCTTTTATTCATTCCCATAGAAAGACCTTTTCCAATAGATAAAGGTTCGAAACTAACTTTTGCTTCTAATAAAAGGTCTTTTTCATTGGCACGATAAAAACGTAAATGTGTTTTTTCTGTCGTAACTTCAATTACAGTATCAGTTTTTGAAGTATTATGAACATTTTTGATGGGAGTGCGATTTATTTTTGCATTTGGATAATAGGTTAGCCATTCATCAGCACTACGTTGGTGAAAAACCCAACTTGGCGAAATAAGCTCATCAATCAATGCAACTGTATCAACAGATTCAATGAGAGAAGGTGCATTTTCTTGTGTATTTTGTTTAAATTCAGTAGAGTTTTGGTTGGTTTCATCAAAATTCATTTGAGAAACACGAGCCTGCACAGAAGTAACTGTTGCATACGCAAACAGCACAAAAAAAAGTCTGACAGTCAGTAGATTAGACATAATAGAATAATAAAGTTAGAATAGGTTTGTTTTGAAATTAATACGATAAAGTTTGAATAAACGTTGCCTTTTTTCTTAATTTTATCTAAAAACTTACAAAGTTTTTATTTTATCTTATAAAAATTATACGTAGAATTTTTTATTTAAGAGCATATTTTTACTCTTTAGCTTGTTTAAAATAAATACAAGGAATTCAAAAAAATAATTTTTTCAAACAAAAAGGTGATTTTTACGTCTGGAGCTTGATTTAATGGAAATAATTCCTTACTTTACTCAAGAAAATAATTTCCATTTGTTTGATAGAATAAATAATTCTATATACATTTGCGACACAATGAAAAAACTTTTTCAAATATCGTTTGTCTTACTCTACCTTTTCCTTCTAAATGGAAACGGTTTTTTGTATGCCCATACAAATCAAGCAAACGAAACTACATCTTTAGAAAAGTTTTTTTCCAATATTGAGAATACAGAATCGTTAGATGCTACTTTTGACAATCAATTTGTCATTCCTACATTAGAAGCAGATTCATTTCCTAGTGGAAAAAAGAAAAGTAAACGCTTTAAATTTCGCTTTTTCGAAAAAGAAGAGAAAGAAAAAGAAGACAAACAAGATTCTTTAGAAAAGTCTTCGCAAGGTAGTTTTGCTTTTGCTTCTATATTTAATATTCCATTATTTGCTAGATTCTATGATTATGATAGAAACTATCTTTATGTAAGTGAAAGTCTCAATTATTTCTTATTTCATAAATGCTATATTCTGTTCCAAGTGTTCAGATTATAATGCCTTCTCTCCCTCATTTTAGGTTTTTTCAAATAAACCTATCTCTGTATAATATCAGCTTTTTTATAATTTTTTGCATTTACTAAAATCTACGCCTTTTTCTGTACAGGTTTGATTGTTAGGTGATTGTATATGGATTTTGCTGTTTATACTATTTTTTTAGGCATTTTATATTACTATTTATTTAAAGAAATAATCATGAACAAGATATTACTTGGACTTATGAGCTTGTGTGTACTTTTATTTTATACAAGCTGTGAATCCCATCAAGAAACTAAACACGAAGAAGAAATAACTTTTTTGGTTACGAATCCTATTAAAATGGATACTTCGGTCATCAAAAATTATGTTTGTCAAATCCACGCCATACGTCATATCGAACTTAGAGCCTTAGAAAGAGGCTATCTACAAAATACGTATGTAGATGAAGGTCAGAAAATTAAAGAAGGACAAGCAATGTTTCAAATTATGCCTATGCTTTATGAAGCAGAAACTAGAAAGGCACAAGCAGAGGCTGATTTTGCATTAATTGAATATAAAAATACCAAAAGACTAGCCGATAGTTCTATTGTTGCACCTAACGAACTTGCTTTAGCAAAAGCTAAACTAGATAAAGCACTTGCAGAATTATCCCTTGCACAGGTTCACTTAGGTTTTACCAAAATTACTGCGCCATTTGAAGGGATTATGGATAGGTTACAAGTAAGACAAGGAAGTCTTTTAGAAGAAGGAGAGCTATTAACAACCCTTTCAGATAATAGCACGATGTGGATTTATTTTAATGTTCCTGAATATGAATACTTGGAATATAAAGAACACGAAAAAAAGGACAGTTTGATGAAAGTGAATTTGTTAATGGCAAATAATAAACTATTTAATGAAATAGGATATGTAAAGGCTATTGAAGCTGATTTCAACAATGAAACAGGTAATATTGCTTTTAGAGCTACTTTCCCAAATCCAAATGGATTATTAAGACATGGAGAAACAGGAAATATCCAAATGACAGTACCTTTCAAAAATGCGATTATTATCCCACAAAAAGCGACGTTTGAGATTTTGGAGAAAAAATATGTCTTTGTTGTGGATAAAGAAAATGTAGTTCATCAGAGAGAAATAGTAGTAGCTGGAGAACTCCCAGATTTGTATGTTATTCAAGCAGGACTCAAAGAAGACGAAAAAATACTACTTGAAGGAATTCGAAAGGTGAAAAATAATGATAAGATAGAATTTGAATACAAAGACCCTAAAGAAGTACTAGATACTTTGGAAGTCTATGTAGAGTAAAATAAACAATTATAAATTACGAATTAAGAATTACGAATGTAATCTTGTAATAAGTGATTTATAATTTAAACGATTTTACAAACTCTTATCAAAAAATATCGCATTAGGAATAGAATTAAATAAAGGAAGTAGTTTTAAATCCTAAACTGTTCATTATGAATATATTATGTTCGTAATTTTTAATTCGTAATTGCTTCTTAAATCATTCATTTTTCAAACTACAAATAAAATGTTCGAACAATTCTTAAAAAGACCTGTGCTTGCTATTGTGCTTTCACTTGTCATCATATTCTTGGGTGTAATGTCCATTTATACCCTCCCAACTTCTCAATTTCCATCTATTGCACCTCCTATGGTAATGGTTTCGGCTTCTTACCCAGGGGCAAGTGCCAAAACGCTGACTGAATCAGTTATTATTCCCTTAGAGCAAGCCATTAACGGAGCTTGGGGAATGCGCTACATGAAATCTGATGCAACTAGCGCAGGAGAAGCAAATATTCAAATCGTTTTCGAACCTGGAAGCGATCCCAATCAAGCCTTAGTTCAGATTTCAAACCGTGTAGAACAAGTCCGAAATCGACTTCCTGAGCTTGTTCAGCGTGAAGGTGTAATTATTACACCCATGATGCCGAGTATGTTGATGTACGTAAATCTTTACAGTACCGACAAAAATGCAAACATGAAATTTCTTTTTAATTATGCAGGTGTAAATATGTTACCCGAATTGCAGCGTATTGAGGGGATTGGACAGGCAAGGATATTGGGTAGTCGTCAGTATGCAATGCGTATCTGGCTCAATCCAGAACGGATGAGAGCCTATAAAATTTCGCCTGATGAAGTAATGGAAGCACTTGAAGAACAAAGTGTAATTGGTAAAGCTGGCCGTATCGGTCGTGGAGATGGACAACGTGCAGAAGCTCTTGAATATGTTTTGGCGTATTCAGATAGGTTAAATGATGAAAAAGAATATGGCGATGTAATCATAAAAGCCAATTCTGAAGGCGAAATTTTGCGATTAAAAGATATTGCTACGGTAGCTTTAGGAAGTGAATATTACGATATTTATTCTAATATTAATGGTTATCCTTCGGCTGCGATTGTTTTGAAACAAACCTACGGTAGTAATGCAAGCGCAGTTATTGAAGATGTGAAAATTCAATTAGAAGAACTCAAAAAAACATTTCCACCTGGGATGGAATATGAAATTAGTTACGATGTTTCTAGTTTTTTAGATGCTTCTACCGAAAATGTTGTGCATACGCTTAGAGATGCTTTTATTTTGGTGGCATTGGTGGTATTTATATTTTTGGGCGATTGGCGTTCGACGCTTATTCCTACTTTGGCTGTTCCAATTTCACTTATTGGTGCATTTATTTTTATGCAACTCTTCGGACTTACCATCAACATGATTACGCTTTTTGCACTTGTTTTGGCTATTGGTATTGTTGTCGATGATGCCATTGTCGTGGTGGAAGCTGTTCATGCCAAAATGGAAGAGGAAAATTGCTCTCCTTATGTAGCTGTTCATAAAGTACTAAAAGAAATTAGTGGAGCAGTTATCGCCATTACCTTGCTCATGACGGCTGTATTTGTTCCTATTGCGTTCATGACAGGACCTGTGGGAGTATTTTATAGACAGTTTTCTATTACTATGGCAAGTTCAATCGTACTTTCTGGACTTGTAGCTCTTACACTTACGCCTGTTTTGTGTGCTATGATTTTGAAAAATAATCATGGCAAAAAACGCAAAAAAACATGGCTAAATAGAGGTTTAGATGCCTTTAACAGAGGTTTTGAAAGAATGACAAATGTTTATGTAGGTTTATTAAAAAGAATTGCCCACAGAAGATTAGTTACTGTTATTTTATGGATTGCTTTTGCTGGTGGTATTTATGGAATTGCTACCAACCTACCTTCTGGATTTATTCCTAGTGAAGACCAAGGAATGATTTATGCCATTATCCAAACTCCCCCTGGTTCTACGTTGGAGCGTACTAATGATATTGCACGTCAGTTGCAAGAACTCATGAAAGAAGTAGATGCCATTCAGTCAGTTTCTACGATTACAGGCTATGAAGTCTTGACAGAAGGACGTGGTTCGAATGCTGCAACCTGTCTAATTAACTTAAAACCGTGGTCAGAAAGACATCATACAGTTAATGAGGTTATTCATGAATTAGAAGAACTATCAACAGCTATTCCAGGGGCAACGATTGAATTTTTTGACCCTCCAGCCGTTCCGGGATATGGTGCAGCAGGTGGTTTTGCGCTCCAACTTTTGGATAAAGCAAATACAGGAGATTACGAATTACTTGAAAGAGTAACAAATGATTTTATGGAAAAACTAGAAAAACGCAAAGAATTATCAGGTGTATTTACGTTTTATAGTGCCAATTATCCACAATACGAAATTGAAATTGATAATCAATTAGCCATGCAAAAAGGTGTTACGATTGGAAATGCTATGAATACACTTTCGGTTTTTGTAGGTAGTACGTATGAGCAAGGCTTTATCAAATACCAACGTTTTTTTAAAGTATTTGTACAGGCTTCCCCAGAATTTAGAAAATTACCAGAAGATGTTTTGAATCTATGGGTCAAAAATGATGTCGGAGAAATGGTGCCAATGTCTGCCTTTATGAAAATTCATAAAACGCAGGGAGCAAACGAAATCAACCGTTATAATATGTACACTTCGGCTGGTTTTAGTGGTGTTCCTGCAAAAGGATACAGTAGTGGAGAAGCGATTGATGCCATACGAGAAGAAGCCAAATCATTACCAAATGGTTTTGATATTGATTGGGCTGCTCTTTCTTATGACGAAGCACGACGTGGAAATGAAGCTATTTATGTTTTTATTGTTGTTTTGGTTTTTGTTTATTTTGTTTTGGCAGCGCAATATGAGAGTTTTATTATCCCATTAGCTGTTATTTTCTCGTTACCTGCTGGTGTTTTTGGTTCGTTTTTACTTGTCAAATCAATGGGGCTTGCTAATGATATTTATGCACAAGTAGGACTGGTGATGCTCGTCGGTCTTTTAGGAAAGAATGCTGTTTTGATTGTAGAATTTGCCGTACAAAAACAACAACAAGGTTTTACAGTCTTGGAAGCTGCCATTGAAGGAGCAAAGGTTCGTTTCAGACCTATTTTGATGACTTCTTTTGCCTTTATTGCTGGTCTTATTCCTCTTGTTTTGGCACATGGTGCAGGTGCGATTGGTAACAAAACCATTGGAGCTTCTGCGCTTGGAGGAATGCTTTTCGGTACTATCTTCGGAGTAATTATCGTTCCAGGGTTGTATTATATTTTCGGTTCGATGGCAGGAAAACATCTTATTAAAGATGAAGATGAAACGCCTTTGACAGAAGATAAACATGCAATGGATAATCCTCACGTTTTATAATTTATTCCCTTTTTTTGGTTCAAGCGTCGACGCTTGAACCAAAAAAATATAACATATTTTATCCAAAAAATAAAAATATCAAAAATCATGTTCAAGATAAAAAAATATAAACTCTATAATTATCTAGCACTACTTTGTATTTGCTCGTTTTTTACGGCTTGTTCTATTCCGACTTTGGTAAATAGAAACGCAAATTCGAAAACGCCCACTAATTATACAAATCAAATTGACTCTACTAATTCTGCCAAAATGAATTGGAAGCAGTATTTTAATGACCAAAATTTGATTGCGCTCATTGATACAGCACTCAAAAATAATCAAGAATTAAATATTACACTTCAAGAAATTCAGATTGCAAATAATGAAGTCCGAATTAGAAAAGGAGAGTATTTACCTTTTATGGATATTGCAGCAGGTGCAGGAGTCGAAAAACCTAGTCGTTTTACGAGTAAAGGTGCAAGTGATGCCATTACAGAAATTGAGGACGGAAGAAAAACACCTGACCCTTTGCAAGATTATATGATAGGAGCGTATGCAAGTTGGGAAGTTGATATTTGGAAAAAGCTACGAAATGCCAAAAAATCAGCCTATTTCAACTATTTATCTTCTATCGAAGGACGTAATTTTTTAATAACAAATATCATTGCTGAAATAGCTAATTCTTATTATGAGCTTTTAGCTTTTGATAATCAATTAGCCATTATCAATCAAAACATTGAAATTCAAAGTAATGCCCTACGAATTGTCCGTATTCAAAAACAATCTGGTAGAGTTACCGAACTAGCAGTCAAGCGTTTTGAAGCACAATTATTAAATACAAAAAGTTTGCAGTTTGATATTCTTCAAGATATTACTGTTACAGAAAATAAAATTAACTTTTTATTAGGTCGTTATCCTCAACCTATTCAAAGAAATTCGGATAGTTTTATGACCTTTATTCCACAAGAAGTTTCGGCAGGTATTCCTTCACAACTTTTAGGAAACCGTCCAGATATAAAACAAGCAGAATTGAGATTAGCAGCTACAAAACTAGATATTGCTGTTGCAAAAGCTAATTTTTATCCTTCTTTACGTCTTACGGCTGGTTTGGGATTGCGTGCTTTCAATCCTACTTTTTTGGTAAAAGCCCCTGAATCTATTTTATATTCATTGGCTGGAGATTTGGCAGCCCCTCTTATCAATAGAAATGCTATTAAAGCAAATTATTTGACAGCCAACTCAAAGCAAATTCAAGCTATTTATGAGTATGAAAGAACAATTCTGAATGGTTATTTGGAAGTTACTAATCAGTTGTCGTATATCAATAATTTACAACAAAAATATGATTTAGAAGTAGAACAAGTGGCAGCATTAAATCAAGCAACTATTATTTCAAATGACCTTTTTCAAGCTACTAGAGCCGATTATATGGAGGTTCTTCTTACACAGCGTGATGTTTTGGAAGCACGAGTAGAACTTATCGAAACCAAAATGCAACAAATGAATGCTGTTGTGAATGTATATCGTGCACTTGGTGGTGGTTGGAATGAGTAAAAAAATGTAACTGACATTTTCCAATCTATCGTTTAAAAAATCAAAAACTTGTCTTATAATTTGTTTATAAGGCAAGTTTTTGTTTTAAATTGAAACTTCTATTTTAGAAGTTTCAATTCCAAAATGGGTACGATTAATTTTCTGATGAAGTTCTTGTTTCTGAAGATATAGACTTGTTTCAATTCCAAAATGGGTACGATTAATTCTTTTTTCTTTGTCTATCCAAAGACGAATCACGTTTGTTTCAATTCCAAAATGGGTACGATTAATTAAAGAATGCACCATAAGAGCAGACAAAAAAAACAGAGTTTCAATTCCAAAATGGGTACGATTAATTTCTGTTTCTTGTTTTGGTTCTTCCTTTGAATCAGAAGTTTCAATTCCAAAATGGGTACGATTAATTTACAACAATATTTCATTACACTTATTAAGCAAGTCAATGTTTCAATTCCAAAATGGGTACGATTAATTAATATCAAATCATCAAAATATAGCTTTAGTTTTATTTGTTTCAATTCCAAAATGGGTACGATTAATTAAAGAATGCACCATAAGAGCAGACAAAAAAAACAGAGTTTCAATTCCAAAATGGGTACGATTAATTTCTGTTTCTTGTTTTGGTTCTTCCTTTGAATCAGAAGTTTCAATTCCAAAATGGGTACGATTAATTAAAGCAAAAAATTTAACTGGTTGGCTTAATCGTTTGGTTTCAATTCCAAAATGGGTACGATTAATTGGGTAAATCAATTCTCTTTTGAGAGAAAACCTAAAATGTTTCAATTCCAAAATGGGTACGATTAATTAAAGAATGCACCATAAGAGCAGACAAAAAAAACAGAGTTTCAATTCCAAAATGGGTACGATTAATTAATTTCTTTACCTCTTCATTTGTTTCTTCAAATTTTGTTTCAATTCCAAAATGGGTACGATTAATTATGATGATTATTTGCAACTCTAGTACGTTCAGCCAAGTTTCAATTCCAAAATGGGTACGATTAATTATTGCGCTGTAAATAGTGAAGGAGCTGCTGCAAGTAAGTTTCAATTCCAAAATGGGTACGATTAATTACTACCAATTTAGGGAATGAGTTTGTTTTAGGACAAGTTTCAATTCCAAAATGGGTACGATTAATTATTGCGCTGTAAATAGTGAAGGAGCTGCTGCAAGTAAGTTTCAATTCCAAAATGGGTACGATTAATTTTTCCTAGCCCATGCTAAACGAGGGTTTAGTGTTTCGTTTCAATTCCAAAATGGGTACGATTAATTATGATAAGTTTGCTGCAGGGGAAACTTATATTCTTTCGTTTCAATTCCAAAATGGGTACGATTAATTCCCTTTTGGCGTGTATTACGGTACTTGCTGCTTTTGTTTCAATTCCAAAATGGGTACGATTAATTCCGTTACAATTTCAGAAAAAAAATCGGTTTCTACAATAGAAACAAACTTTTTATTTTGAAAAAATAACGATTTTGTCGTCGCTCTCCAGTAGTACGAAAACCCCTAGAGTACGACGACATACTTAAAGCTCTAAAAATCAACTACTTATGATTTTTATAAGGCTTTTTACTATTTCAAAGAACATTTTTTTCGTACTTAGACGACTTCACCAGCTCACAGAACCCAAGAAGGCACTTTTCGAAAATCTATAAAAAATCATCTAAAGGATTGCGTTCTACTCCAATTACCTCCCTATTCATCTCAATTTTCATGCGATGTTTGAAGATAATTACACTATCGTAATCCTCGTCCATAATCGTTTTCATTTTTGCAGAAAGTTCCCTCAGTCTAGGTGGACTTATTTCGCCCTCAAAAACAGAGTTCTGAATCCAATTCAAATACTGCCGACAAAGTTTGAGCATTTTGCCCACCCTTTTTGAATCCATATCATAAATCAAAATTACATACATAAGTAGTCACTTTAAAAATAGTAAAGCACAATAATTTTTTTACAAAACAAGTTTTGCCTGATAACTGATAACTGATAACTGATAACTGATAACTGATAACTGTTCCTACCACTGTGATTTGAATGGTTTGTATTCCGAGTCAATTCCTGTAACATACTTCATCAACTTTCTTGCTTCCAAAACAAGTAAAGTGCGCTTACTTACCTTCTGTTTTAGTGAACGATGCTTCAAAGTTTCCTTCATCATATCTCTATATGCTCTCAAAAAAACTTCATTTCCTTTTTCGTTGAGCATACACATAGTTCCTTCTTTTCTGAAATGTTTTGACTGAATCATTTTTTTATTGAAAAGCTCAAAAATTAATCTATCTACCAAAAAAGGTTTGAAAATTTCTGATAAATCTAACGCCAAAGAATTGCGTCTAGCACTAGGAGAATGCAAATAACTAACTGTATTGTTGAGTGTGCTTTCATAAATAGCATTCATACACGTTGTATAAAGCAACATATTTCCATAAGAAATGAGCGCATTTACTTCATTATGAGGAGGTTGTTTGCTGCGCTTTTCAAATTTGAAATCATTGATAATATAATCAAAAGCAGAATAATAATTGATTCGTGCATTACCTTCCAAACCCATCAACATCTGAATAGTCGTAGCCTTGGGAACTTCTTCTAAATAATGTTCCAGTTTTTCTATAATTGAGGAATCAAAGTTGTTTTTTCTATTTTCATAATACTTCAAAACAACACGCATATTATGAATTGCTCCCAAAACAAACTGTTTTGCAATCGTCATTCGTTTTTCATTGTCTAAATAAAATTTGGCTTGTTGAACGTGTACAAACCCAGATTGATATTTTTCTTTTGGATAAAATGAACCTGCATAATTAGAATAATAATCGAAGAAGTGAACACTTATGCCATGTCTATTCAAAAACATATACAAATTGTTGTTTGCCTCCAAATTATTAGAAAAAACATAGATAGAAGATAGATTTGTAATAGGCAAAAATTTTTTCTTGCCTTCATTTCCCTCTTCATCAATAGGCGTAAAGACGATAGTTTGGTCTTGACGTGCCAATCTTCCAGAGGTCATAATATAGGTTTCTTGTTTGCTCATAAGTGGTGTAGTTAATTTGTAATTGTTGTTTTTATTGAATTAAAAAAGGAGTAGTTTTTCTGTATTTTATTCCGTAATTTTTAATTCGTAATTCGTAATTGTTTATTCTTCTTCTTCAATATAACAGAGTTCGTAATAAGCACATTTTTTACAAAAAGGCTTTTTTATTGTATCTGGGCAGCTTTTTTGATTTATAATTTCTCTAGCTTTCAAAAAAATAGATTCTAATTCCTGTCTATTTTCATCGGTCAAAGCTTCGATTTTCACACGTTTACGTAGCTTTGGGTATTCCAAAATTCCTGTAGGATTTTCTATTCCATTTTGTTCCAATAAATAGAGATAATACCGAACCTGTAACAGATGTGCTTCTTCCATTTTGTCGGACTGTTTGGTTTCATGAACTATCTTATTTTTGGAATCGTAAAAATCAATTTTAGCAATACCCAAATCCAGTTCATTATTTTTGGCTGCACGTTGTGGATAACTATATTCGTGCGTCAGTTTTCCTTCAAAGACAGCATCAGAAGTTTGTTCCATCGTAATCTGCCGAGAAAAAAGCCACAACTTTCGATGACAAATTTTGTAGTAATTGAGTTGGGTGGGTGTGAGTGGGTGCATTTTGTTTTTTTTTGTTGTATTGTCATTCTGAACGAAGTGAAGAATCTAATACGTATGTGTTTTAGATTCCTCACAAGTTCGGAATGACAAGAAAAGAATAGCATACTATAGAAAAAATCCTTCTCCATCATTCACTTTCTGCATATCTAATCCATTTTCATAACTATAGACTTCTTCCCAGTTAGAAAAATAATAAATTCCAAAGCCTTTGTAATCTTTAAAATCTTCTCCATTATCAAAATGAGATTTTAGTTTTTCTATTTGATTTGAAAAAGCAGAAAACATGAATTTTGATAGAATGCCATAGATTTGCTTAAAAAGCACTTGATTTTCTATATAGTTTTGTCGTTGTTTTTTATCTTGATTTGTTTTACTCAAAATTTCTACATATTTATTCCAAACTTCCTCTCCATTTATATAATTTTGTTCATTTCTAATTTCTTCATTGATTTCAAAATAAGAAATGACTTTTAAATCTTCTTCTGAAAAATACTCTTTTGGAATAGGAAGAGGAACAAAAATGCTTTCATTTTCTTGTTCGATAAGACGAAAATCATGATTAATAGAATGAAAATTGAAACGCTTAAAATGATCTAAGTAATCTGATAAATTTTGTATCGAATCATTCGTATTATTTTTAATAATTTCAGATTTTACTTTGTCATAGAAATCAGTATCAAAATTTTTGGATTGTAAGATAGCTTTATAATCTTCTATATTGTTTTTATTCATTGCTTCTACATCTAAGCGTTTGTCTTCTTTGTAAATAAAGGATTCTGAATCAAAATCAAACATAAAAACTTTACAATTCTTTTTACTTGCATTTCGGTTTACTCTTCCTGCCAACTGCTCGTCGCTATCAATTAGAGAACGGTCTTTAAAACCCAAATCCATATCTATATCTACACCAGCTTCTACTACTTGTGTCGTAATTAAAATGACTTTTTTATCTTTATTTTCTTTTATTGCCTTTATAATTTCTCTTCTTCTTGGGTCTAGTATTTCTCCAGAAATTAAGTAAAGCGTATAATCTTCAAAATTTTCATTCTCTTGAAGAGATTTTAAGAATTTAGTAGCCGTTTTTTTTGTAATAAATTCAACTAAAGTTCTGACAGAATCAGAATTAGCTTCTGCATATTTTTCACTTTCTTGGATTATTTTTTCTACTAAATTTTGCAAATAAGTTTCTTTCGTTTCCTCATCTCCTCTTTTTGGTTTTTTCCAATTATCTAGCATACTAAAATCAAACTCTACCCTACCAGAAAAATTAGGATTTTGAAAAAACTGTGTTTTATTTTCAGAGCTAATCAAGTGAGTTACTTTTCCACGCATTTCTGAATTTTCATCTAAAAGCTCATCAATTTTTGGAAGTGTAGCCGACATCAAAATAATTTTCATATTGAAAAGACGAGCATAATTACTCAAAAAGAAAACTACTTTATCCCAGTGTTTTGGATTATAGGTTTGTAATTCATCTATAATGACAATAGAGTTCGCTAAACGATGAAAAACATAATTACTTTCTTTGCCATTTCCTGTCAAAATATCAAAAAAATTGATATGTGTGAGAAGTGTAATTGGATAATTAATGAAATGATTTGATATAAAATTCATTCTATTTTTACCATAATTTCCATCATTGTCTTCTTCGTTTGGCTGATGAAAACCTGATTTAGAATGTAATTGAATTATGTCTTTATTTTCAATATCTAATGTTTTCTTTATAACATCAAAAGTTTGTGTGATGAGTGTAGTAAAAGGAAAAACATAGAATATTTTATTGAGTTGCTCATTTTTTTCTAGTAGTTCTGTTGCTAGAGCGAGAGAAATATTTGTTTTTCCTCCACCAGTAGGAGCTTCTAAATAAAATAGATTAGCAGCTGGATTATTTCGAATGGTTGTAAGAGCTTCTGCTGCTAATTTTTGACGTAGTTTATTTAGATTAGAATTGTTTTGTTCTCGCAAACTCTCAAAAGAAACATTTTTTAATTCTTCTGTTTTTTCAAAAAGAGCTTTATTATATTTCTCAGTAGTTTTGAAATTTTGAATGATTTTTTCTCTTATTATTTTATCTATTGTTCCAAAATCATTGGCTTTCAAAGTCAATTTTTCATCACTATTTCCATTTGTGTAATCAAAAGTAGCGTAATAATCTGATGCAGTTAAAAGAGAAAAACTTAGCTTGGTTAATGCAAATAGATTGAATAAATTATAAGAGTGACTGTTTTTTTCTATTCTATTAAAAATATCATTCAAGAGTGTTTCTTTAAAGAGGTTTTCTAATGGTATTTTAGAACTAATTTTGAATTGTTTTATAAAGTCTTTCAAATTGAGATACTCATCTTCATTAAAAGGGATTTTATCAAAATTCAAATGTTTAGAATGATGTTTGAAAATAGATGAAGCAAAAAGAAAAATGGTAGTCCAAACGAAAGGTAAATCATTTTTCGAAACAGCCTCAAAACTTTCGTCAAGATGCCAATGAATAAAAATATAAGCACTCAAACTAGAATGATTAGAGCCTATTTTTAACTTTCTATTTTGTTTGAAATGAATAGTATTTTTCATTTTACTCACTTGAAAATTTGGATTTACCTTCCCATAGTCATGAAAAATAATACTTCTAACAAAAAGTGTTTTGATAAAATTTCCTACTAATTTTTTATCAGAAAAAATAGTTGATTGTGCAACTGTATCTATCATTTCATCTACAATAGAATCCAAATTTTGAACCTTTGAAATCAGTAAAAAATAGTCATTTACTTTATTTAAGTAGTTAGACATAATTATCGTAACAATTTTCCTTTATATATAGTAAAATCAATTTTATACTTTTTACTATTGTATTTTTTTAGAATATTTTTTACAGCTTGATGTAAGTCTTCTTTACTCGTGAAATCTTGAGGTCTTAACCACTCTATTTTGATTTTTCTCCATAGTGTTTCTATGGGATTCAAATGTGGACTGTAAGAAGGTAAGTAGAAAATAAGTACTCCTTTCTCTTCCCATTCCTCTATTTTCTCTTCTATTTCTTTAGAAATATGCCAAGGTCCATTATCTAACACTAGAACAGTCGTTTTTTCAATTGTTTCTACAAACTGATCTATACAATCAATGATAACTTTAGAATTAATGTTTTGGGTGCTTACAAAACTGCTTAGTTCTCCACGCAAGTTAAGCAATCCAAATACATTTAAATTACCTCCCTTACTACTTTTAATGCCTACTTGTTCTCCTATTCTACACCAACCATAAGGAACATTGGGTTCTAAATTGAAGGAAGACTCATCACAAAAACGCAAATCTATACAGCCTGCTAAAAATAAAAGAATGAGAAATTCTAAACTACGTTTTTTTTCTTCATATACAACAGGGTCAGGTTTCTTAACAGTTACTTTTCTGAAGCGTTTCCAACACCATTTTTTTTTTAAGCAACCTTTTTAAAGTCTTGACTGACATAGATTTACCCAATTCCTCTTCCAATTGAGAAACAACTACTTTCAAACTTTGAGGACTGGCTTCAACTAGAGATTCTACTTTATTCATTTCTTCTTCATTATCTATACGAAGAATAGGGCGACGACCTTGTCCTTTACTCGTCTCTAATCCTGCTATGCCCTCTTTTTCATACCGATTAAACCAACGAATAACTAATTGGCGAGTAACTTGATAAAAATCCATTATCTCACTAACCTTTTTTCCTTGATGGCTTAAAAGAATGTAATGACAACGAGTACGGAAAGTTGATGATTTACCTTCTTTCCAACCTTGCTCTAAGGAAGATACTTCCTCTATACTCAAACTAATAAAACGTTTTTTTCCTCTCATAAAACAAAGATAAAAAAAATATTTAATAATTTTGTCTAACTACTTATATGTTCTAACAAAGTTTCAGGAAGTTGTTTTTCTATTTTTGTAGTGTGTGCTAAATAGTTTTCATAATTTTCTAAGAAAACAGATATAGAAGTAGAGTTATGAACTATGCTTTCAAAAGAGTTGTACGACTTTTTCATTGGGTAATTGGTAAAGATTATCTATTGAATAATTTTGTTGTAAAAGCCAATCTGTATAAGCAAATGATTTGAATTCATATTGCATCAAAACAGAATCGTAACCCACAGGTAAGTTTTCGAAGAATACAAAACTGTTTCCTTCCTTCGCAAAAGCTAACTCCATAGCATCAAATTCTTTTGTGTTGCCTTTTACACTTACTTTTTTTAAGAATAATGTAGCTAGTTCGAAAGATGAATCGGTTTTATCAAATACTTTAGGTTTGTCATAATCTTGAAAATTATCCCACCAAATAGAGAAATCATTTTTTCCTAAGTAAGGCAAATATTCAGCTTTGTTATTTTCCAAATTATCATAAAGTTGCTTTTCTAAATCACTTTCTAAATTCAGAATTAAAAAACAGCGATAACTTGGTTTTATTAAAGTTTGTTCATCTATTATTAGATTACCTCCTATTTCTTTACTTGCATAACCGACTCCATTATTATAGCGAATAACTGTTTTGGAATAATTCCCTTTTTCCTCTTCTAAAGGTTGTATTCCTACTTTTAGATGATTCAATTTTTCGTAATATTCAGGTATGTATGCACGTTTCTGTTTTTTGCTAGTTTCTAAAATAGTTTTAAAACCTTTTAATCCGATAATTGCTCCCAAAATTCCTAATAAAGCAGGTTTATGAAGCATATTGTAAGTAATATAGATAGGCTCATTACTATCAGGTTTCTTTAAAAAGCCAAAATCAGCTTTTATATCGAATGAGATTAATTTGTTCATGTTTTTTTTATTTTATATTGTCATTCTGAACGAAGTGAAGAATCTAATAACTATGTTTTAGATTCCTCATTGCTTCGGAATGACAAAACAGGGTTCGGAATGACAGAATAGTGTGTGGAATGATAAATATATTAATCTTGAATATCATTATTGAGAAATCTCCATTTAGGATTCATTTCATTTATTAAGGCTTCTTTTTTCTCTCTTCGCCAGCCTTTTATTTCTTTTTCTCTATCAATGGCATCTTGAATCCATTGAAAATGCTCCCAGTAAATGAGATTGTAACAATAATAGCGTCCTGCAAAAGTTTGTTTTTGTCCACTATTATCATAATGCTCTTGTAATCTTCTAACCAAATCATTCGTAACGCCTGTATAAAGTGTCGTTTTTCTAGGGTTAGTTGTGATATAGACATAATAGTTGTGTTCTTTCATCTTTGTGAAATTTTATGAGGTTGTGATTTTTTGTTGCTGTTTTCTTTTTCTTTGTTTGTCATTCTGAACGTAGTGAAGAATCTAATACGTATGTTTTAGATTCCTCACAAGTTCGGAATGACAAGAAAAAACAGAATGACAAAGACAGTTCAGAATGACAAGTTTGGTAGTTAATTAATTTCTTTTCCAGAAGTAATATCAAAACATGCAGCCATAGAAGGAACATTTTGTAATTCTATACTACTACTCAAATAATAAATTTCTATTTTTTCTAAATCTTCTTTATTGCCTTCTAAAAGAGATTTAAGTTTTGATAAATCAAAAATATCTTTTGTGTCATTTTTAGACATTTCTATTAAATTTCCAAAAGTAGGAAATACCTTTTTCGAATCTTCTTTTAATTGAACCCAAATAAGCATCTCATTATCAATTCCAGCTTTTGAAGAAGAATCAAAGTAAGTTGCTCCTGAACGAAAAGCTATTTTAAGTTTGTCAATATCTTCTTGAGTAAGATTAGTTGCTTTTTCTCCTGCTAGTTTTACAACCTCTTCTAAATTTTTAGGATTTACTGAGAAATGGTGCAGATAATGACCTTCTTGAAGTTTGGACTGACGACCTAAAGTAGTGGCTTCTTTACTTACTTCTTCATTTTCTCCACCTTTATCATTCTTTTTTGCTTTAGGATTAGCAAAAGGCGACATAATTTGTTCAGAATAAATATTATTTTCTTTCCAAATATTTATACCATGATTGATTTGAGTTGTTCCATGAATAGAAAGAGCCACATTTCCACTTTTTGCTTTCATGGCGAAAGTAGCACCGAAGGTTCTCACATCAAGACAACTCAATAAGTTTTGAGCAAACTCTTCTTTAGATTCTTTCTTTGCATTTGGAAAGTGATGGTCGTATGTTTCCTCTAAATTTCTTGGATTAAAATCGCCTTCTTTTTGTGTTTTGAAATAAAACATTTTTTCATTAGAAATATCTTTTAGATAATTTTTTACTAAATACTTAAATGCTTTATCAGTAGCATACACTTTTCCATCTGGAAGTGTACGAGGTTGATGGCTAAAATCTGCATTATAACTTGCATTGATAGCACGAACAATAGCACAGCCGAAAACTCTGTTTTTAAAACTCATAATTTTGTTGGTTTGAAGATGTATAGATTATAACTGTTAGGTTAATTTTGATTTTTTATTTTGTCATTCTGTGTTGTGTTTGTCATTCCGAACTTGTGAGGAATCTAAAACATACGTATTAGATTCTTCGCTTCGCTCAGAATGACAATACAAGTTCGGAATGACAATGAGTAGTGTTTGGAATTAGAAACAGAATTACAATAAAAACTAACTTGACAGATGAAGTATAAATTAATTTTAGTTAGATTCTGTGTTGTCTTTGTCTTTTGAAAAAATAGATTTTGAAAAGTAACCTGCAAGGACAAGAGGAAGTAAGTTTTTCATGTTGCTTTCAGTAGGTTCATAGCCCATTACTTCACTCATCAGTTTATCAAATTCGTATTTCTTTTTGTAGAATTTAATAGCGTGTTTGTAAATATTGAATGTATTTAAAATAGCTACTTTTAGTTGTCCAACATCGCTTTTTTGAAGGAAAGGTTCTAATAAAGCGTGTGTTCTGTTTCCAACTTCACTTTGATTGAGTAAATAATGAACAATTTGACCTACTGCAAAAGCAAAAGTGTCATCATCTTGTAAGTGTTCATTACTTTCAGATTTTGCAAGTTGAGGCAAATATTCTAATAATTCTTGTGTTCTATTGACCATATTTTTTCATGGTTTGGATTTGTTGGTATTTGTAAAAAAGTTGTAAAGACTAAACCAAATATTTAGCTTTTCTTTAATGTCTTCATTTTTAGTATGAAAACCTCTTTTATATTGTGCATTTTTTTTAAATTCATCATTTCGAATATCATCTAAAATTCCTTGCCGCATCATATCGTTAAACATGACATGACCTTAGTAATAGCTTGACGTTTAGATTTATAGACAAAATCATAAATAGCTTGACGATAACGTAGAAGTTGGTTATAAACTGTATGAGTCATGTATTTTGGGTTGTATTCTAATTCTCCAAAATATTTCAACCAAGTATCTGTCTTTAATTGTCCATTAAAAATTCTATTAAAAACGTGGTTTTCTAAATCAAAAACAGTTTCAATTTTTTTACTAGACTGTTTTCCACCTAAGGGAAAAATTTCTTGAATAATTGCCTCTTTTTCTTCATACTTGAACATAGGTACAAAATCAATATCAACTATTCGGCTTCCTTTTGTTCCTTGAAAATAAATGAGGTAATAATTTTGAAGACTTTGAGAATCAGATTTTCCCAGAATATTTTTTATCATTTGAGCATGTCCCATTTTTTGCTCTTTATCGCTTTGGAAAATGCTAATCATTTTTTCATTAAGTTCTTGTCTATCTACAAAAACAGGTACAGGATTAGGGATTTGCTTGTTTTTTTGTAGCTCAAAGAAACGCCATAATTGCATAGCTACTTCTCCATCTACTCTAAAATTATATTCTAAAGGAGCTGTAAAATGTTTGAGAAACATTTTTTTATCATTAAAACCACTCAAATTATCACTTATTCCGAATGTTGTATCTTCAATTTTAACATTGAATTTGTCTTTATTAAAAACTTTTTCAGATAAATAGGCTTGATGAACAACTGAAAAATCAGCTAATGTGGGATTTTTTAGAAAGAAGTAAATAAGGTTTTTCTTGTTTAACTCTTCAAACTCTGAAATTTGTGGAATAAGTTGTAATAACTTGCTTTCACAAAACCCTCTGAATGAATCAAGCCAGTCAAGATGTTTTTGTTCTTTTACATAACTTTGTGCAGCTTTGAAATAAGCTCGTACAGAATCATCTATTTCTAAACTGTATCGTTCCTTTTTCAAGGCTATTGCAAATGGATTTGCTGTAAACATAAAAATCCCAGAAGAACTATTGAAACTTTTGTTTTTTCCACTTCCTACAACTGTTGAATTGATTTGTAGAGATAAAAATTTCTTATATAGAGTTGGATTTTCTATTTCATTTTTTGTATCAAAAACTAAAATATCTTCTTTAGTTTCAAATACTTCTTTTTCATTAATTAAGACATATTCATCTTTTTGTTTTTCGATATCTAGCAAAACATATATACCTTCTTTTAACTGAAGGTTGCGAGAAAAAACCTCTTCATCTTTTTGGCTAATATGTTCTATAAAGTTTTTAATTTCTTGTATCATGGTTATGTTAGTTTAGTTTTTAGATTCCTCACTTCGTTCGGAATGACAAAGCAGCATTCGGAATGACAATAGTAAAAACAACCTACCTCAAAGCCCCAAATCCCATCCCAGTATTATTCCCAACGCCTACATTCCAAGCAAAGGCGAGCGTTTCAGATTTTCCTTCGATGATAACAGGACACATAGAAGCACGGTAATTTTTGTTTTTGATACGCATCATTTTTGTTTTTGCTTTGTCGTAACTCGTGTCAAAATAAACTTTCAAATTTGGGTCTGAAATTCCTGCTTTTTGGAGTTTGGTTTGTAGGGTTTGAGTGAGAAGTTCGTTTGTGATTTCATCTTTGTAGATATAATATTTTTGAAATTCTTTTCCTGTTTCGTCTAGTTCATTTCGTTTCAAAAAAACAGGACTTCCCAACCAAAACTGTGCTTTTGTTCCGAATTGTGGAGTTTCTACCAATGAAATGTCTTTTACTTCCATTCCATATTCTACATGGCTATTCTGAAAAACACCTCGCACAAGTTCCTGTACAAAAGGCATATCAAAAGCACTAATAAACCACTTTGCACCATATTTAAAATCTAAAAAATCGCCTTTTTTTCTACTTCCTTGCAACCAAGAAAAAGAATAGAGAGAAATTTCATCGTGATAATTATTTTCGCCGAGCCATTTATGGATTTTACCCAAAAGCCGTTGAGGATATTCAAAAGATACAGGGCGAGTATTTGGAGTAAGATTGACAAGCATTCGCATAATTGAGAGAATTTTGAGAGTGAAAGACTAATTTTTTTATTTCTTATCTGTAACTCAAAACTTTTAGCTTATCAAATTTCCCTTTTTGTAGAAAAATTAGACACAGCATTCCCACCTTGAATTTTTGAAGTCAAGTAAAGGGGGAAATATGAATAACAAATAAGGGATTTGTATTACAAGTATATTGAATTGTTGTTTAATAAACAAATAAAAAAGTATTTATTTATGTTTCAAGAAATATAATTCTGTTTTTTGAAATAAAACTTTACAACGTAAATCGTTTACGTTCTGCTGGGTTATATTTGACGAGTTTTTGGAAATCAATAAAAACACATTCCCAAAATCCCCACAAGCATCATTAGTTTACAAAACAGACTTAGTTTTTTGTATTGCTTTTTAGAAGAGGTAGAATGATTCTTATTTAATAAAAAAATAAAAATACCTATCAAAGCTATCATTATCAGTTTATGAAGTGAAGTAGAGATAGAGTTAGTAGAAATAAAAAAGGCAAGAAAGAGAGAGGAAATTAATAAAACAGACAAAAAATAAAGCAACCAAAGGCTGTTTTTTTTACCCAATTGAACGACAGAAGTAAGGCTGTTTTGAGAACTATCGCCTTCCAAATCCTCAAAATCTTTTATAACTTCCCGAAGCATAGAAAGCAAAAATGCCCAAACTGAAAAAAGCCAAACTGTACTAGGAATGAAATTAAAAGAATCAAAAAAATCGAATCCTACCAAAAGAATCGAAAAAGCTGTCAGAAAAGAAACAAAAACAGGTTTCAGAATGCCTATTTTTTTACTGTTTTTAGCATAAAAAATAAGCAAAGCACAACTAAAAAGAACAGCAATTCCAATTTTGAAAGAAACTAAAAGACCTAAAAGTAAAGCAGTTCCGAAAAATAGACTACTCAATAGATATAAAAAAGAAATATTTTTTTCTGTAAAAGAACCACGTTTAGGAGAATTAATCAAATCTATTTTTCTGTCAAATATATCATTCAGAATATATCCACCTGCTGCACTCAAAACAGTAGCCAAAACAAGAAAATAAAAATCAATGCAATTTTTTGCTATAAAGTCTAACTTTGAAAATAAATTTGAAATGCAAAGTAAATTGTCTAATAAAAAAACACAAGTTAGTGTTTGGGTAAGAAGAATCAGAAATAAATTGAGAGGACGTAAAGAGTAAAAAAGAGAAGATACAAAACCAATGATGCTGCTAAAAAATGATTTCATAAATAGTTTGTTTTGAAACTTGTGAGGGAAGCAAAACTTCCCCCTCAAGGCTTTCAACCAGCTATGAAAAAGCTTAGAAATTTTCTTGTACCAAGTACAAGTGTATTTCTAATACCAAATGTATGATTTGATACTGATAATTGCAAGCTATTTCTTAAATTTTGGTTAAAAATTTGAAATTATTTTTTATTTTAGTCTTGATAAGCCTCTGAATCTTCAAAAAACGATGTTTAAATGAGGTTATTTAGTAATCAAGACTAAACCTTTTCTGAGTAAGTTCTTGTCTGCTTTCTGTCTGCTTTTAAATGTTTTTCCAAAACTCTTTCCAAATTTTTTAATATTTAGAAAACTAAACAGCGACATTTCGTTCTTCTGTATCTGTTAAGTTTATTGCCACAACACTTTTTATTTCTGAAACGTGACTCAAAATAGCTTGTTCTATGCCTGTTTTTAGTGTAATTGGAGAAATAGAGCAAGAGCCACATGCGCCAATCATTTCTACTTTTACTACTCCTTCTTCTGTAATTTCTACTACTTTTACATTTCCTCCGTCTGCTTTTAGGTAAGGACGAACTGTTTCTAAGGCTGCTTCTACTTTTTCTTCTAAACTCATAATTACTTTATTTTATGGATTGTTTTATAATAATTTGGGGAATAATTTGTACTCAAATATAATTAATTTTTAGGAACTTTCTTATTTTTCAACCTATAAGATTTCTAAAAACCGTATAGGTTGAAAAAAATAAAAATCTTAGCTTATAGAAACTGCTTCTGTTGGATTATGTTGTGCATTTCTGAGAGCTACACTTTGTGCTAACTTTTGAGCAATATCTTTAAATGTATCCGTAACAATTTGAGATTGATTGTCAAGATTTTCCTGTGCAGTGATAGGTATTCCTCCATCTCCAGCTTCACGAATGGCTTGTACTAACGGAACTTCTCCTAAAAATGGAACATCATTTCGTTTTGCTAATACTTTTCCTCCATTCTCTCCAAACAAATAATATTTATTTTCTGGAAGCTCTTGAGGCGTAAAATATGCCATATTCTCCACAATTCCCAAAACTGGAACATTGATTTTAGGCTGCGTAAACATCGCAACTCCTTTTTGAGCATCTGCTAAAGCTACTTTTTGAGGAGTCGTTACGATGACTGCACCTGTTACTGGGACAGTCTGAACTAAGGTAAGATGAATATCACTCGTTCCAGGTGGAAGGTCAATAAACAAGTAATCTAACTCGCCCCAATCTGTATCCACTAAAAACTGACGAAATGCAGAGCTTGCCATTGGTCCACGCCAAACAATCGCATCATCAGGAGGAGCAAGAAAACCAATAGAGAGTAGTTTTACACCATGTTTTTCGAAAGGCAAGATAATATAACGTTCGCCTTCTTGACGAACTCCTGGACGTGCTGCTTCACAATCAAACATAGTAGGAATAGAAGGACCAAAAATATCAGCATCTATCAAACCCACTTTTGCGCCTGTTTGAGCAAGTGCAACAGCTAAATTTGAAGCTACCGTAGATTTGCCTACACCACCTTTGCCAGAAGCAACAGCAATAATATTTTTTACTTCAGGCAAGATTTTACCTGTTCTAGTACTTGTAACATTCGAACTCATCGTAATTTGACAACGCACCGACTCATTATATTTTTGATGAATCGCTTTCTCACAGTTATTGCGAATAAGTTCTTTGAGAGGACATGCAGGAGTAGTCAAGACGACAGTAAAATGTACCGTTGTTTTGTCTGCCTCTTGTTCGATTGATATATTTTTTATCATTCCTAAGGTAACCAAATCTTTTTTCAAATCTGGGTCATCTACCGTAGAAAGAGCTTCCAAAATTCCTTCTTTTGTAATTTTTATAGACATTTTATTTTTTTATGTATTCTTTTTATAGCTGTTAAAAAAACGTTTTACAAAAGTACAAAATAGGAGGGTAAATTCCTTATTCCAATTTTTTTTCATAAAAACAAAACCCACGAATAAATTCGTGGGTACAGAGAAAAATGAGTTTTATTCTTCTTCATCTTGTTTTTTATGTTTTTCTTTCAAAGAACCTGTTTTGGCTTCTTGATTTCGAATTTTTTTGTCATAAAGTGTTTTATCTAAAAATTTATTTATTTCTTCGGCTTCGTAAGATGTTACAATTTCGCCAAACTCATTGACATGGACATTTAAGCCTTCCAATTCTGGATTTACTTTTAGTTTTTTGTCTTTTTTCTTGCTCATAATTTTTTGATGTAAAAATATACTAAACCATTTTTTTAAGTAATTAAGGAAATGATTTGTAGGAATATGAAATAATTTGATATTACTAATAACTGAATAGCTGACAAATACGTTTCAAAAATAGACGATAAATCAAGATTTTTTTATAAAATTGTCTTTTCCTAATCTCAAATACACCTTACTAGAGTTTTTTATAGAAAGAAAATGCCGTTTTTGGTGTTTTAGCGATAGCGACACCAACAACTACAAGTTTTTTATTAAGAAAACTCTTTACATCTTACTCACTCTAAATGGAATTTATTTTAATTGGTATTTTATTCTTCTTTGCGATGGTTACACTCACAATAGAAATTCTTTCGGGAACAATAAAATTTGGTGTAATTAGTCTTTTTCTGACCCTTTTAGGAACTGCAATCACTTATTTCTTCTTTGGAGTAGATGCTTCTATTTGGACGCTTTCTATTGCGTCTATCTTTAATATTGGAGCAATTACATATAGTATTCGCTCTAAAACGTGGGAAAAATTTACTCAAAAACAAATAATAGAAGGCAAACACGACGATAAAGAAAGTGAAAGAAAATTATTACTTTATCCAGAACAAAGAGGCAAAACAATTTCTAGTTTGCGACCAAATGGAAGAATTAATATTGATGGTGAAATATTTGAGGTGCGTTCGCTCAATGGAGGTTTTATAGATTCTGGAAAGGAGATAATGATTTCAAAAATAGAATCTAATAAAATATATGTGGTTCAATTACCTTCCACAAGCAATCAATAATAAGTGAATAGTTGTGTAGAAAACTGTTTTTGCTATTTTTTCTAAAAAGCTATTTGTAAAATAGGTATTATTTGATTTCAAAAAATTATCTTTGTGATGAATTAGAAAAAAACTGAAAATTTATTTTAGTAATTCGAATTTTAAATCCTTCGTTGATTCAAATACTAATTACAACACATTTATAAAAACACACAAAATTATGATTATTGGTGTTCCAATGGAAATCAAAACCGACGAGAGTCGTGTAGCTCTTACTGTCGGTGGAGTAGCCGAACTTATTCATCACGGACATACCGTTTATATCCAAAAAGGAGCAGGTGTAGGAAGTGGTTTTCCTGATGCTCTTTATGAAAGTGTAGGAGGCAAAATATTACCTACTATCGAAGATGTTTATAAGATTTCAGACATGATAATGAAGGTAAAAGAGCCTATTGAGCCTGAATACAAACTTATCAGAGAAAATCAAGTTATATTTACTTATTTTCACTTTGCTTCTTCTGAGCCTCTAACCAAAGCTATGATAGATGCAAAGGCAATTTGTATTGCTTATGAGACAGTAGAACAAGCAGACCGTTCTTTACCTCTTCTTATTCCGATGTCAGAAGTGGCAGGTCGTATGTCTGTTCAGCAAGGAGCAAAATATTTGGAGAAACCAATTAAAGGACGTGGAATTCTTTTAGGTGGAATACCAGGTGTTCAGCCTGCTAAAGTACTCGTTTTGGGTGGTGGAATTGTAGGAACGCAAGCTGCTAAAATGGCTGCTGGTTTGGGTGCAGATGTAACTATTATGGATGTTAGTTTGCCTCGTATGCGTTATCTTGATGATGTAATGGCTGAGAATGTAACGACAATTATGTCTAACCAATATAATATCGAACAAGCTGTTCAAGAGTCAGATTTAATTATTGGTGCTGTTTTGATTTCGGGTAGAAAAGCTCCTCGCTTAGTTACTCGTGAAATGCTTAGACTTATGCGCCCTGGTACTGTACTTGTTGATGTAGCTGTCGATCAAGGTGGTTGTTTCGAAACTACTAAAGCAACTACTCACCGTGACCCTACTTATATTATTGATGATGTAGTTCATTATTGTGTAGCCAATATGCCAGGAGCTGTTCCTTATACTTCTACGGTTGGTCTTACCAATGCGACATTCCCTTATGCTATTCAATTAGCTAATAAAGGTTGGGTAAAAGCATGTAAAGAAAACAAAGAATTATTATTAGGACTTAATATCATCAAAGGTGATGTTGTTCATGAAGGTGTTGCTGAAGCATTTGATTTGCCTTATATGGATGTAAATACAGTATTTGAGAAAGAAATGGTAAGCTAGTTTTAACTATTTTCTTATACTACTAGACATTTTATTCTATTTCAAAGTCAATTAAGCTAGAAAAATATTATTACCTTCTTACTAAACTCATTTGGTAAGAAGGTATTTTTTTATTGATTCTTAGTGAAGGAATAGCAACAATATCAAGAATCATAAACATTCCATTTCCAAAATCCAATCAACTACATTTTCATAAATTCCTTGTGCTGCAAAAACTCCGTTTCTACGCATTCGAAGCTGTGGCAAAAGAGCAGGTTGAAGATTGATAATAAAAATACAAGGCGAAATACGATGTTTTTGGCGATATTCTTTCAATAATTTAAAAGGAAATGGAGGCTGTTTTTCTGTCCATGTACTCAAAACAATAATTCTTGAATAGGCTTCCTTATCTTGAATTAACTTTTTTAAAGCAACTGTCAAATTCCCTTTTTCAGAAGTGGCATAATTCATCATTGCATCTTGCAAACGGTGTTGAAAGGCTGCCGTATCGTTTTGATTTTTGGTGTAATAGGTATTTAAAGCATCTTCACTCAATATTTTTATTTGTACAGATTGCTCTGAAATAGGTATTTTTTTATCACCATCTTTAGTATTTCTATGTGTATTCTGAAAAATAAATGCAGAAAGCCAACTTGCCTTCTCTAATGACTGTGATTCTGTGGTAAGAGCTTCATCCAAAATGATAAGTGTTTTACCAAACCTCTTATTATCTTTTTTGTCATTTTTATCATTTAGAAGTGAAATATTCTGAATAGTTTTTGGTAATATCTCTTTTAATAATCCTATTTGAATATCATTTGCTTTTGTGAGGTCTGGATAAAGCGTTAAGAAATCTTCCTCAAATGGCTTTCTCTCAAAAATACGTTCTACTTTTCCTCTAATTTCTCTAAAAAAAGGAATCATTTCACGCTCTTCTTGTGCCGTCTGTTGATAAATTGAAGCTAATTGTTTTCGTGCTTTTGAAAGTGTATTTTCAATATCTTCTTTTGTTACTTGAATGATATTTTGAATGGTTTTACGTGCATCTTCTAATTGATTTCTTAGCTCATTTCTTAAAGTAGATAATTCTTCTTTCTGATTTTCTTTTGTTTTATCCCAATAGGTTTGACGCACTTTATTTTCATAAATATTTTGAAAATCTTCCAAACTAAGCCCCTTTCGTACTTTTTGTTTTTGTTTTTTACTTAGGTTTTCTTCAATTACCTCATTCAAAAGATTGCTTGAAGTATCGTTTTCTGTTTCCGAATTGTTTTCTAAGTGTTCTTTTTGTTGCTTTTGAACTTGCTTTAATTGTTTTGTCAAATGCTCACTTACACCTTTTGCCACCTCAAACATTTCTTGTAAGGCTGCTTGCATGGGTGGGCGTGCTTGTTCCAAATAAAGTTCTTGAATATCTTTAAACGCTGCGATTCTTCCACGAATTCTGTGTAAAATAGTATCTTCCAACTCTTCTAAATGAACAGCAATATCTTTCAAAACATCTTGTATTTCTTCTGGTGAATAAAAATAAAGTCGCTTGATTTGTTCTATCTTTTCAGAATAAAAAACATCTGCTAATTCCCCAAAAAATCCTACTTTTCGACGCAAGTTTTTGAGTGCTTGTCGCTCTATTTTTCGCCAGCCTTCTTGTTGAACTAACGAAGGTGGAAGTTCGCTTAAATAATTTTCTTCAAAGGTAGAAAGTAAGTTATCAATTTGCTCACTGCGCTGCATAATTTGCGCCATTTGTTTGGGAGCTTGTTGCAAATTAGGCTTATTGATTTGAGTAAAAAAAAGACGTTGTTGTTCGTCTAGTTCGTGAAAAATAAGCATCAAACGATGATAACCACCAAAAAAAAGTTCGCCTTCCCACTTTTTGAAAATGCGTTTTGAAGCCACTTGCAAACGGTGTAACTCTTCTTCTTGTTCGGCAATAATACTTTCGACAAACTCTTGTGTATGCAGAATCCTATGAACACGTTTTACATACGCTTTATGAATTTGCTGATAGCTTTCAAGAATTTGAAAAGGAGAAATGGTAGTGTCTGTTTTTGCGTTTTCATTTTCTGTATTTTCGTGAGTTAAATTTTCACTTAATCCAATATTTAATTTCTGTAAAGCTAATTTTACTGTTTTGGGTGAATTTTTAAAAATCAATGGTAATTCTTCCAAAATTTCTGAATGAGAAAGTCTGTCATTTTCAATAAATGTTTTCCAAAGCTCACTTTGTCGGTTTCTTTTTTCTTGGTATGAGCCTTTTTTCAAATGTGCTTTTGTGAGTTCTTTTTTCCAACTTTTGATAGGAATCTTGGTCGCAAAATTTTCTTTCAAGAAAGCTGAATCAATTTCTGGCTTTAATCGTGGACGACAAATGTTCAAACAGTCAGCTAAACGTGTTTTTTTTTGTGGGAATTGATTAAAAAAATCTTCAAAATCTTCTTTATTTTTGTTCTCTAAACAAACTTTAATTGCTTTTTTGAGAGAATTTGGAAATGGTTTTTCGAAGGATTCTATATAAAACTCAAAGAAAAAAATGGCATCTTGTGTGGTCTGTAAAATTTCCACAAAAAAATCTTTTTGTCCTTCTTCATTTTTTTGAAAATAGGCTATCATTGCAATTATACTCAATACAATTTGGTCAAAACCTTTCAATTTTGCGTATAACAAAACATCTCGCATAGAATAAGGCGAAATATATGTCGAAAAATAAACCCATTTTTCTCTACCAAAATTTGTTTTTTTACTCTTGTATCCTTTTACAACATGGCTGGGCAAACTGTTTTTTGTTTCAGTTTTTCCGTAATGAAGTGTCAGAATATCTTGAAAAAAGCGTTTTTGATACGGAGAAAATGAGTTAATTATAGATTCTGTAATTTGTGTAGAATAAAAAGAAGATGTATTTTTTTGCATTCTCAAAAGTACAATTTATTTTCTTAAACCTATAAAATTTAGTAAACAAAAAACAAAATGTTAAACCACAACGGAAAAATCTATGAAGATAAAAACACCCTTCTTTTTTCTGCTCAAAATAGAGCTTTTAGTTATGCTGATGCACTTTTTGAAACTATTCGAATTGTAACAAGTGTAAAAAAGAATACAATAAATTATACCATTCCCTTATGGAAATATCATTTTAAAAGACTTTCGAAGGGAATGGAAGCCTTTGGATATGATAAATTAGAAAGTAGTTTTTTGGAAAGTGAGATTCTGAAAACTACATATTTAACAATTCCTACAAATAAATTTTTAAAAAATGATTTATTAACTGATTTTAAAGCTCGTTTGACTATTTTTAGAACTGAAGGAGGATTATATACGCCCACAAACTCAAAATCTGAATTTGTGATTGTGTTACAAGAAATTAATAAATTAAATTATTTTGACTCAAATGAACTAGAAAAATTACAAAAAAACTATGTTTTTTTTGAAGAATTACCTCTTTTTCCTTCTAGTTTTTCTTCTTTCAAAAAAGTTGATGCGTTGCCTTATATTTTGGCTGGAAAATATAGAAAAGAACAACAGGCTGATGAAGTTTTTTTATTGAATAATCAAAGTAGAATTGCAGAAGCAGGGGCAGCAAATGTTTTTATTTTAGATACAAAAATATCAAGTCAAGAAGAAAACAAACTGCATTTTATTACTCCTCCTCCCTCTGAAGGTGGTGTAATGGGAACAATGAGAAATTATTTATTAGATAAACAAATAGACAAAAACACGTATAAATCATTAAATAATCAAGGTAATTTTGAAATTTCTATTGAAGAAAAACCAATTACAAAAACAGAATTAAATCAAGCAGAAATTATTTTTACTACAAATGCAGTTCAATCTATTCAAATCATTAAAATCAAAACTAAAAAACAACTTGAGATAATGAAAAAGTGGATAAACGAAATGAATCGTACTTTTTTATTTTGAACTCCAAACAAAATTCTAAATTTTGACTTTATAGTTATGGATTTAGAAAAAAACAAATTCAACCAAAAATGAAAGACTACAATTTTAATCGTCCAATAGATACACCTGAATTTTCTGACGCAACCTCACTTTTAAAAGGCTTTTCAACTGGAAAAACTACTTCTCTTGATGTAGTAGAAAAATCATTGAGAAGTATTGCTGATAATCATGAAAGGTTAAATGCAATGATTGGGCTTTTTGCAAAAGAATCTTTAGAAGATGCTAAGAAAAGCACAGCAAAAAAACAACTAGAAAAAAGAGGGAAATTAGAAGGTATTCCCATTTCACTCAAAGAATCAATAGGTGTAGAGGGGCAAGAAGTAACAGGAGGTTCGATCCGAATGCCAGCCAAAACAGCTAAAAATGATGCTTTGGTAGTTCAAAAATTAAAAAAAGAAGGTGCAATTATTATCGCTCGTACCAATACTCCAGAGTTTAGTTTTGGACATGAAACAAGCAGTCCACGTTTCGGAACTACAAATCATCCGTATTTAGAAGGTTATATACCTGGTGGTTCTTCGGGAGGAGAAAGTGCTTTAATTTCTTCGGGTGGTTCAGTTATTGGAATTGGAACAGATGTAGGTGGTTCGATTCGTTACCCTGCTCATTGTTGTGGTTTGGTAGGTTTCAAACCTTCTGGAACAGCAGTCAGTAAAAGGGGAATTTTTCCATTTGTAGAGCGAGAAGACTGGTATTTGAATGAGTGGTTAGCTGTTGGACCAATTACACACACAGTCAGAGATGCAAAACTGGTTTATGAAATCATTGCTGATAAAGTTCCCACAGATGCTAAAGATTTGAGTAATGCAGAACTTCTCATAAGTACAGATTTTGATTCAGAAATAAGAAATGAAACTATAAAAGAAGTTTTGATTCACGCCAAACAAAGTCTTTTAAATGAAGGACTTACTCCTAGAAATTTAGAAATAGAAAATATAGGAAAAATTCATTGGAATTTTGGTAAGATGATGATAAAAGCAATGAAATTAGGCTTAAATAATTGGTTAAGAAATGATAAAGATGTCGGTATTTCTGTTTTTGTAGAGTCTTTACGTAGAGCAATTGGAGAAAAAACAGTTTCAAAAGAAATTTATTCTGTACTTTTGGCTTCTAAGTTTTTAGAGCCTTCGGATAAAGACTTAGAAAAACTTATTCAATTTTGTAAAAAGGAAAAAGAAGAGTTGTATAAGAAAATAGGGCAACGAGGAATTTTACTTCTTCCGACTTCTGGAGATATTGCTTTAAAACATAATCAGACTATTCAAATAGATATGTCTCCTTTAGTACCTAATATTTTTTCGTCTATGATTTTTACCAACGTAATGAACTTACCTTCTATTACAATTCCTGCGTGGAAATATAGAGATAGAAAAACAGGTTTGCCTACTTCTGTAATGCTTTGTTGCCTTCCAGACAGTGAGAACTTACTTTTTGAGGCTGCATCAAAATTAGAAAAATTTTTGAATTAGATTTTTGATCTTACCTATTTCATTCTATAATCAATAAATTCATAGATGTTACACATTTTCAGATATATAGCAAATTCTAAAATTATAGTAGTTATTTTACCTACTATTATATTTGTAGGTTTGTTTGTTTTTTTAAAATTTTTCTTTGTGCTTTTTTCTGACCGTCATCAGCTCAAGGTTTCTACACCTTCTGAAAAAATTGTTTCTACCATTCGTAAAAATATTAGAAAGAAAAAAGACTCTTCTAAGAATAAAACAAGAAAAGATTCTATGTCTAAAAAAGATAATTTTTATGATAGCAAAGAAAGTTATAATATTGAAGCTACCAAGAAAGATACAACATTGAGAAGAATAAGAGTAAACCAAATAGGCTATTAATCCTACTGTTTACCCACATGTTTTTAAACGTAAAATACAGATAGTGTATTTGTAGGTTAAAGGCTTGCCTTTGACTGTATTTGTATTCTTTTCAAACTAAAAAATAGGTAATCTTTCAAAAAAATATTTACTAAGAGCTAACTAAAACGATGAAAGTAAAAATTAGCTCCGTACATATTTCTTTTGTTCATTGCCATAACAGCAAATGAAATTTAATTTTTTATGATAAACTATGAACTCTAATTACTAAATTAGAGTTTATTTGTTTTTAGCTACTACAATCACAGATTAAAAAGGTAGTTTTGTAAAAATTATACAATCAAATAATGGCAAGCCTTGCCGTTGTCGGTGTTTGCACCGATAACTTTCACTATATTAAAATTTATGAAAGGACTCATTTTGCGCTCAACAGGTTTATGGTACGATGTTTTGGCAGACGACAATCACAGATACAAAGGTCGTTTGCGTGGAAAGTTGCGATTAAATAACGATAGAGTAACCAATCCAATAGCTGTTGGCGATAGAGTAGAAATAATCTTAGAAGACAAAGACGAAAATACAGTCTTGATAGAAAAAATAGACAAAAGAACCAATTATATCAACCGTCAATCTCCCAAAAAAGAAGGTTTTGCTCATACTATTGCAGCTAATCTTGACCAAGCGATTGTAGTGGTTACACTTGCAATGCCTCGTACTTCGGCAGGATTTATTGACCGTTTTTTGGTGGCAGCAGAAGCATTTCGTATTCCTGCTGTTTTGATTTTTAATAAAATAGACTTGCTCTCAAGTGAAGAGTTATTGGTTCAAGACAAAATGATGCAGCGTTATGAGCAAATTGGTTATACATGTATCGCTATTTCGGCAACAGAAGATGAAGATATAAAAGTAGTTGAAACTATTTTGAAAGACAAAGTATCGCTCGTTTCTGGTCATTCAGGCGTAGGAAAATCGACATTACTAAATCGTCTTTCTCCAGAAATTACTCAAAGTGTGCAAGAAGTTTCGGACTATACAGAAAAAGGTTTGCATACCACTACATTTGCTGAAATGTTTGAAATCTTTGAAAATACCTTTGTCATTGATACCCCTGGTATAAAAGAATTAGGGCTTATGAATATGGAAAAAGCAGAAATTAGTCATTATTTCCCAGAGATGAGAGAACTTTTGAATAAATGTAAATATGATAATTGCCTTCATCTAAGAGAACCTCAATGCGCTGTTATTGCAGCCGTAGAAAGTGGCGATATTGCTAAAAGCAGATACAATAGTTATCTTTCTATGATGGATAATGATGATAATCGTAGGTAGTCAGTTTTGTATTTGTATTGAAAATAAACTACAATTTTTATTATTCATCTCTAAGAGCCTCAATCGGATTTACTCTTGCTGCCAAAATTGCAGGGATAAGACCAGCAATTACACCCGAAATAACAAGTAAAGTAAGCGCACCAACAGCTACTTCCCATTGAATAAGTGGATTAGCAAAGAACTGGTTTTCAGCTTTCATTGTCTTTAAAAGCGTATTTACTCCAAAAACAACTGCTGTTCCTGTAACCAAACCTACATATCCTGGAAGAGCTGTCAGAAAAATAGCTTCCTGTAAGATGAGAGCAACAATAGAATTTGGAGTAGCTCCTAATGCTTTTCTGACACCAATTTCACGAGTGCGTTCTTTTACAGTAATAATCATAATATTTCCAACTCCAATAATCCCTGCTAAAAGTGTAAAAATCCCTACAAACCAAATAAATGATTTAATATATAAAAACAAATCATCAAATTTTTGAAATTCTTTGCTTGTATTCCACGAACCAATCGCAGAAAAATCTTCAGGAGAAACAGAATGATAACTTCCTAAAGTTAGCTTTACTTCTTTTTCTATTTCAACAGCATTAGCTTTTGGGTTAAGTGTACAGACAAACCAATCTATTTTGTCTGACATATTAAAAATCTGTTGTGCCGTTGTGATAGGAATAAAAACAGCTTCTTCTTCTTCTTGCGCTCTATTTCCTGCTCTTACTTCTCTTGAAACCCCTACGATCTGAAAAAAGACATTTCTTGCTTTAAAATATTTTCCTATTATTTTTTCTGGGTTATTTTCTACTGTTTCTGTTCCGAAAAGTTCTTTTGCTACAGACTGACCCAAAACAGCAACTTTTCGTTTTTCATCAATATCCATTTGATTCAAAAAACGCCCTGCTAACATTATTTTTGCGTTTATTTGGGTAAGTTCTGGTGTTTCTCCTCTCATAGAATAGGAGGCATACTTTGTTCCGTAGCTCATCGGAACTGTCCCTACTTCTATTCGTGGTGCAACAACTTCAATTTCTTTGACTTTCTTTTTGAGTGCTTCTACATTAGCAAGTGTATATTGAAAACGCCTTCCTGCTTGTAAGCCATTATAAGGAATTGTTGTTTTTCTTGACCACACAAAAAGTGCATTTGAAGCAAAACCAGCAAACTCTTGTTTTACGCCATTTTCAAGTCCACTTCCTGCACCAAGCATAAAAACGAGCATAAAAATACCCCAAAAGACACCAAACGCAGTCAGAAAAGTACGTAGTTTGTTTTGTTTTATGGTAAAAAATATTTCTTGCCATTTATCTAAGTCAAACAAAATAAGGTTGGTTTGTGTCGTTGGTGAGGACACCAACAACGGCGAAGTAAATTATAAAGAAATAAATCTATTCATTTTTAATGAAAAAACAGAATTTTAGAAGGAAAAAGATTGGTAAAAAAGGTTAAGTTCTAAAAATCAGCTTTCCATCCAAAACGAAGACCTGAAATTCCTGTACTTGTAAATGAATATTCTGCTCTCAAAACCATATTAAAGTAAAGAACAACATCAATTCCTGCACCTGTTCCATAAAGCCATTCATTAGGAAGTGAATTTGATTCATAAGGATTCAAAAGCTGTGAATATCCTGCATCAAAATAAAGTTTTGGATAAATAGCAACAGGAATTTTGGAAAACTGAGAAGGCATTTTATCCAATCGGAATGTATTTTCAAAGAGCTTAAAACGAAGTGTATTTTTCAAAATAACGTGCTGCTCACTTTCTGTTACATTATATTCAAAACCACGAATAACATCACGCCCATATCCAATTCCACGCAAATTAGTATAAGGTGTATCTTGGGCAAAAGTCATTTTCATGGTAGCAGAAGAGTGAAAAAAGAATTTTTTAGAAAGAGGAATAAATTTGGCAAATTCAGTGCGAGCTGTAAACAAGCTAAAATCATTTTTCTCAATTCCTAAGCCTTGTTGCTGAATAGAAAATAAAAAATAATAGCCTTTTAGTGGGTAATTAGCTCTATCTCTCAAATCTCTAAAAAAATTGTATTCCAGTTCTACATAACGTTGATTTGTTTTTCCTTCTCCAAAAAAGTTTCCATTTAATTGTGCAACTGTATCAGCAATAGTTTGGTTTTTGTAACCCACAAAAAAAGTATGACGGTCATAAAAACGACTACGAGCTGTCAGAGAAAGACCACTATAAAACCTAGAACTAAGTACATCTCTTTCGGAAGTCTCTATAAAACGAAGCGTATCACGATCTGTAATGTAGCCTACATTGGTATTTTCGGCATATCCAATAGACATATTAAGTCCTAAAGTTTGTGCTTTATTGATATAGGGAACAGAATAACGAAGGTCAAATTTGGTTGTAAAACCTGTTTGAAAAAGAAATGATAGTTCTTCTTTGCGTCCTCTAAAATTATTGTGTTTTACTCTAATTCCGTATTCCAAACGCCTCAAATCTCTGTCTTGCTGATTCCACCAAACATTAAAATTTCGGTCTGCAAGTTCTATCAAAGGAATAGGATAAATATACCATTGTTCAGTCAAACTAATAATAATATCTAACTCTCCTTTTCTAAATTCCTCATAAAAAATATCTACTGTAACAAAAAGACGAGTATTAAAAATCTTATTTGATTCTTGTTCCAAAATTTCCTCTATATCTTTTCTGTGAATTTTATATCCTTCATGTATGGCAAGCTCTCGTAGAATAATTCTGTCTTTTGTCTTTTTATGACATTCCAAATGAATATGAGAAATGGTTACACTATCACTTGAAAAATAGGTTATTTCTTCATTGGGTGCATTGTTTTGATTTTTTGAAGGAACTATTTTTTTACTTTCTTTTCTTATTCTGGTTTTTTCGGATTGATTTTGTGCTTCTACTTGAAAGCTTATTCCTATAAAAGTGAATAAAAATAGAAGTAGAATATATATATATTTATGTGGGTATAGAATCATGTATTAATACTATTTTAAACTTTTTGAAATGTCTTCTTATGTACTCTTACCGTTTTGATTAATTTTAATTAACGGCAAAAAAAATAGATACATTTACTTCATAAGATTTCTTATACTACAAATTTATCTAATTTCTAGTATAATGACCCTACAAGATGGCATTTTGGTTGCAAAAAACACAAACCTTTTTTATTATTTTTCGTTAAAAGATTTTTTTATAAAAAAAAGCAAAAAAAAATCCTATTTCAATAAAACTCACTTTGTTCTATTTAAAATAGGAATTTTTAATATTTACGAAAAAGTAAAATGATATAAGATTACTCTTGTGTAGTTGTAGCTTCCTCTGTTGTAGTTTCTTCTACTTTTACTTCTTCTGTTTTACCAGTTTCTTTTACAGGGTAGTCTTGTCTTGTACTTTTTACTTCCTTAGGAGCATACATTTTTGCATAAACTGCTTTCGAACGGTCATTGATTCCCTCTGGATCGTCATATTGGTTAGGAAGTTGTTCTGGTTCTGCTTCTCTGCTTGTTCCATAAATGCGCTCACTTTCTAAGTTTTGTCCTTTGTTTGGTGCAGGCTGATTATGCTCACCACAAGCTGTAAAGAAAACTAAAAGTGCAGCAAAAGCCAAGATAGTTTTGAATTGTTTTAACATAGTTGCAATAATGATTAATGTTTAGTTATCAATGATTAATGGCTATCCTATACGTTTTGTGTAAATAGATAGTTTTTCAATAGTTCAAAATTACGCACCAAAACCCAAACTTAAAAATAAGAATTGCCTTTTATTCCAAAAAAACGTAAAAACAATGATTAATTGTCTTCTCTTGTATGTTGTGAGTTTGTTGTATTACGAGACATTTCTCAAATAAATAGCTTAGTCCTAAAGGTCAGACCATTTACTGAAACTATAAATGGAAACGAGGAACAGCAGAAAATTTTATTTTTTCATTTACTCTCTTCAAACCATTTTTGGACTTCTTCTAGTGTTTTTTCTCCTGCTGCAACGGACAGCGTAAAGTCTGTTAGAATATCATTTGTAAGTAGTTAGACAAAATTATTAAATATTTTTTTTATCTTTGTTTTATGAGAGGAAAAAAACGTTTTATTAGTTTGAGTATAGAGGAAGTATCTTCCTTAGAGCAAGGTTGGAAAGAAGGTAAATCATCAACTTTCCGTACTCGTTGTCATTACATTCTTTTAAGCCATCAAGGAAAAAAGGTTAGTGAGATAATGGATTTTTATCAAGTTACTCGCCAATTAGTTATTCGTTGGTTTAATCGGTATGAAAAAGAGGGCATAGCAGGATTAGAGACGAGTAAAGGACAAGGTCGTCGCCCTATTCTTCGTATAGATAATGAAGAAGAAATGAATAAAGTAGAATCTCTAGTTGAAGCCAGTCCTCAAAGTTTGAAAGTAGTTGTTTCTCAATTGGAAGAGGAATTGGGTAAATCTATGTCAGTCAAGACTTTAAAAAGGTTGCTTAAAAAAAAAATGGTGTTGGAAACGCTTCAGAAAAGTAACTGTTAAGAAACCTGACCCTGTTGTATATGAAGAAAAAAAACGTAGTTTAGAATTTCTCATTCTTTTATTTTTAGCAGGCTGTATAGATTTGCGTTTTTGTGATGAGTCTTCCTTCAATTTAGAACCCAATGTTCCTTATGGTTGGTGTAGAATAGGAGAACAAGTAGGCATTAAAAGTAGTAAGGGAGGTAATTTAAATGTATTTGGATTGCTTAACTTGCGTGGAGAACTAAGCAGTTTTGTAAGCACCCAAAACATTAATTCTAAAGTTATCATTGATTGTATAGATCAGTTTGTAGAAACAATTGAAAAAACGACTGTTCTAGTGTTAGATAATGGACCTTGGCATATTTCTAAAGAAATAGAAGAGAAAATAGAGGAATGGGAAGAGAAAGGAGTACTTATTTTCTACTTACCTTCTTACAGTCCACATTTGAATCCCATAGAAACACTATGGAGAAAAATCAAAATAGAGTGGTTAAGACCTCAAGATTTCACGAGTAAAGAAGACTTACATCAAGCTGTAAAAAATATTCTAAAAAAATACAATAGTAAAAAGTATAAAATTGATTTTACTATATATAAAGGAAAATTGTTACGATAATTATGTCTAACTACTTAATAGAAATTTTTAAGTCATAATTATTTAATTGTAGAAATAACAAAGCACTTTCTAATCCTGTTCTTTTATTTCCATCTTGAAAAATATGATTTGCAATAATATTGTACATATACAATCCAGCCTTTTGATGTATAGTTGGGTACATTTTATCGCCAAACATTTCTGCATCTACTGCTTCTATCAAATAATCTAAATTAGATTCGTGAAGAAAATTTTGGGGAGGAACAAAATTTCCTCCTACATCTTCAATAGTAAGTTTATTGATTAGAATAATATCTTTTTTTCGTAATAATTCCATTATGATAAAGCTTTAAAAGTTTCTTTGAAACGTATAAAATCTCTTTTTATAATAGATTTTATTTTTTCTTCTCTTTCTTTTTCTTGTAACTTTTCATTTACAACTTCAGAAATAATATCATACAAAAAATCTTTTTCTGTTTCCATTACTTCTAAAACTAAATCTTTGATTTTCTTTTTTTCTTCAAGTGTCATAATTTTATTTATTTAAGAGGTTTTTTCGTTAATATAACGAACATGAACTAATTTTGGTTAAGCATACTTCTTTTTTCTCCAAAAATACCATCCCAAACCAAAAACTAAAATAATTACATTTGGAACAACTAAATTGAGGAACTGCCAATAACTTTTTTCTTCTTGTACTTTAAAAGTATCTAAAGGACGAATTTCAAAATCTTTTGTACGAGAAGTAATAATTCCACCTTCATCAAGCATATAAGAAAGTGTATTGAGGAAAAATTCTTGATTGGAATAGGTGTTTTTACTTATTTCATCATAACCAATCGGCAAAGGTTGGCGAGTTCTTCTATCAAAATCATTGGAAAGCAAATCACCATCTCCAACCACCAAAACCTTCGAATCGTTTCCTTTTTGGATAAAATCTTTTTCAGAAAAACCACTCGGAGGAAAACGTCCTTTAAAAGCCGAAGTAAATTCTCCTTCCAAAAGATAAGCAACTGGAAGGTTTGACGTTTGATAGAGTTTTGGGTTTAAGTCTAGTTTTAGTTCATCCAAAGAAATAAGTGTCGGAACTTTTTTGATACGAGCATATTGAGAAGAAAAAACAAGAGGCGTTTGAATAATTCCATCAGCTTTTACAGAATCCAATGTACTAACAAATTTAAACATCAAAGCATCCATATTTTTAGTAATTGGGTGCGTCGAAAAACTGGCTGTTGTGGCATAATAGGGAAATGGAATGGGCTGAATATTAGCTTTATTTCCCATCTGACCTACATTTACCAAAATTTGTCCTGATTGTGTGTCTTGCAAAAGGTTTTGATTGACACGAACACCATAACGAAAAATCATTTCATTGAGTCCCAAATTATACGCAAAAGCATACGTTCCACCTTGTGCAATACTATCCAAATTCATCTGAACTTGGTCAATAAAAAAGAGTAATTTTCCTCCATTCATTAAATATTGGTCAAGCTGATAACGGTCATTGTCTGTATAAGAAAGCGTTGGTTTTGCTATGACAATGGCATCGTATTGTGATAAATCTTGAATTGGATTCTGAGTAGAATTCTGAGTTTTATTATCTGATTTGAAAGAATTGGTTAGGTTTTCATTTAGATTTAATCGTTCTACAATATAATTTTCACTCAACGTCTGTGTCAGTGAAATAAGTCTGTCATTGGAAAGTTCGCCATGTCCTTCAATGAAAGCAACGCTACTTTTTTGTTTTTTACTCAGTTTTTGAATGGCAGAAATCAGCTCATATTCAATATTTTCAATGGATTGATTGAGCTGTTCTTGTGGAGAAGCTGTTCGGTTTCCTTTCAATAATAAAACGGGTTTTTCTTTATTTTTATAAGATACAATCGCCGAAGGAAAAATTAACTTCTGAACTTTTTTACCTTGAACAGTTTCAAAAACCGTCGTAGGTTGGATTCCACGATTTGCAAGCTGCTTGTAATAACGACTTTGTTCTTCTGGATTGCTAGAAAATTGCTCTGGATTGATGAAGGTAAATTGAATATTTTTTCCTGCATACATCGAAAATTCTTGTAGCGTTTCTTTGACTGATTTTTGGAGTCTTTTGAAAGAAGAATTGAGTTCGCCTTCCAAATAAATTTCTATATAAACAGGTTCTTCTAAGTTTTTCAAAATTGTTTTTGAAGATTCTGTGATGGTATAACGCTTTTCAGAAGTCAAATCAAGACGAAAGAAATGGTTTTGAGCAAGAATATTAATCAAAATTAGTCCTAAAAAAAGGACAACTAATTGCATGATATTTTCCCACTTTCTAGTGTTGATTGAAATTTTTGAAGAAGACTTTAAATTAGTTGGAGTAGGCATTTTTTACAAATTTCTGTATGCTTTTTCTGAACACGCTAAAGCGTATTGTACATTTTATAACGGATTACAAATTTAGTTATTTCTTTGATTTAAAAAATTGATTTTACACTGTATTTTTGTGTGTTCTTCAATTCCTCTTAGAGCCTTATTGTTAAAAAAGTATTTCCACAAAAAAAAGGCTATTCTTTTAAAAAAATAAAAGATAGCCTTTTCTGTTGTATCAGTTCTGGAAAGCTAGAACAAAAAATAAAATGACTGGTGTGCGCTAAAATTGATAAAACAATCGACAATAAGGATTGTAAATTGAGTAATAAAACCAAAGCATTTAATTTAGATATCGTCGCTTTCCAATTCGATTCTAAGTAAAGGATTAAAAGCCAAAAATGTTTTGTCTTTAATCTGATACAAAGGTGCAAAAAAAAATTAGTTAAACAAGTATTTTCTTGATTTTTTTGCGCTGATAAACAGTTCTAAAAAAAGAACTACCTAAATTTAATTAAAATTGTTTCTTAAACAACCATTTTTAGTATAAAAAGTATGATAAAACGATGACTTTACCTAACATTGAGAATTTTGTGTCTTTATGGAACTGTTTTTTTCTAAAAAATGACTGAGAGAGATAGGATTTTTGCAAACCAGTCTGACAGTATTGAAAAAATCGAAAACTAATTTCGCTTTAGTATTTTTTTTAATGTCAGTATCAAAAAAAAGTAATATTATTTATATTTTATAGATTAAAATCATATTTAGACTACATAAACATACAATGATTCCCAAACCGTTTGAGCAGGTTCTTTATATTTCCATTGCATTCCTTTTTTAGCAAAATAATCAGCTATTTTTTGAGCTTCTTCTTCTGTTGTTGCTTCCCAACAAATCCATGTTTTAGGTTTTCCGAGTTCTCTTTTTGTAGCCACTGGATTAGCTGTAACTCCAATGCACATATTTTTATATTTCTTTTTCCAAAATAAAAGTACACGTTCTTTGCGATAGTCTGCTTCACGTTCGATAGCTTTTGCGATTCTTTGTAGCTTGCTCATACTTCTAAATAGTTAATATAATATTGATAAGATTTTTTGTAGTTAAGATTAAAAGGAGAATTTGATAAATTGTCTTTCTTTAGCCTCTTATTATATTACAAAGATAGGAGCGTAGAACGTAAAGGATTTGAGGTGTGAAAATAAATAAAAGAAAAAATGAAAATTCAGACATAAGAAGTAAAGACAAGTACTGTTTATTAAACTGTATTTGCCTTTACTTCTACCTTCTAAAATCTGACTTTATTAAAAAGATATTCCTATAAAACCTCCACCCCAAATTTTAGTGTTTGTAGTATTATTGTTATATGAATTGGTTGTGCTACTTGTATCTTCTATAAAACTGTAAGGTGCAAAGTTAGTCCCATACGTATTTGTTTCAGCATTATAGATTTGAGAAACTGTAACATTAAGTGTAGGAGCAATAAAAATACCTACTTGACGACTGATTTGATGATGGATTTTGAATTTTAATTGTCCTAAAAGGTTGAGTTTGTTTGTCCAGTTTTCTTCATTAAGATGGTATGCCATAAGCTCAAAACCTGCGTGTGTTTTTTGACTTTTAGTAATTGGAAAACGAGTTCCTAGTCCACCACCAATTCCCCAACGCATCTTATCACTCATCTGAATGCCTGCTGAAACGATTTGATAGAATTTATCTACTCCAATATTATAAGAAAGAGTAGTATGAAACCCTTCACTAGCACTCACATCAAAAGAACGATAGCCATTTTGGACAAAATTAATAAGACCAATCGGCACACCTGTTACACTATCTGCAATATTTATGATTCCAATTTGTGAGCCTTTTACAGTGTCAGCTCTATTGATAATACCAATTTGAATGCCTTTTACATCTTTTGCAATATTCAAAAAGCCTGAAATTTGTGCGCCATCGACATTTTCTTTAGCTACATTCATAAATCCAGTTATTTGAATGCCTTGTACATTTCCATTTACAATGTTTGTAGAACCTGCTGCTTGAAACCCTGCAAAATCTCCATTAACAACATTCATAAATCCTGCACCTTGAAAACCTTTTGTAGCATTCCCATTCATATTCATAAACCCTGCTGCTTGGAAAGCCTCTACGCTGTCTTTTGTAATATTGGCAAATCCAGAGCCTTGAAAACCTGTTGTTTTTCCTCCTACAATATTAGAAAAACCTGCAATTTGAAAGCCTTTTATATCTTTTTTAAGAATATTTGCAAATCCTCCCACTTCAAAACCTGTAACAGAACCATTATAACCAGCCAAAATATTGAGTGAAAAACGATTGTTTTTATATGGACTTTTAGCTCCGTTTGTTCCCAAAGGATAAATCAAGGTAATTTGTAAAGCAGCAGAATCAAGAAAAGCTTCAACTAATGAATCTGTTTTGGCAAATTTGGAATTTTTATTTTCTTGAAAGGAAAGAGAATCTGTCTTGTCTGTTTTTGTACTGTCTAATAATTGATTTTCTAGGTTTTTTAATGAATCAATTTTTGATAATTCAATTTCATTTTGTCCTAAGTTTGTTAAACTATCAAGAACTGTATTTTTTTCGATTAATTCTACATCATTTTTATCATTAATTTCATTCTTTTTTGTAGAAACGCTGGCAGTTTTAGAAGTTTTATCTTTTTTATCAATGATTAAAGGATTTTTTGGCAGAGAAGCAATTTGAGGTTTCTTGTTTTTTTCTAGCTCTTCTGTATTTGTTTCGGCTAGATTTGATTTTGCCTGAATTACAATTTGTCCATTAATCAAACGAAACTGAATTTGTGTATTCTCATCATTCAAAGGCTCAAAAATTTGTCTCAAAACTTTTCTTAGAGGAATATTTGAAACATTGAGAGTGATTTTTCTTTGAAGTGGAAGGCGAGAATTACTGTACGAAAAACGAACATTATATTTTTTTGATAAATCAGAAAGAATATTTTCTAATGTTTCATTTTGAGCAACTACTGTAACAGGCTGCTCTAAAATGTTTTTTGAATTGGTTTGAGCAAAAGCAGTTTTTTCAAAGCCAATAAAATAAAGACAAAGAAAAGTAAGGATGAAAAAGAAATAATTTTTCATTGTATTAGTGATTAATGTAGCTCACTCTTTAGAGTGAGAGTATTTTGTTAAGTATTTGTTTTATACACAGACTAGGAAGTCTGTGGTACATAAATTTATCTACAACCCGAACCCGAGAGTAAATAAGTAATAGAATCTGATTTTTTGATTTGAAGATTTGCTCCAAAAGAAAGGGTTTCCAAAACATCGTTTAATGGTGTTTGGTCAAAAGTTCCTGTAAAACGACATTCTTTCAAACTTGGATTTTCCAATTTCAAACGAATATTGTAATAATTTTCTACTTTATCTACGACTTCCTGCATTTGCATATTCTCAAAAACCAAACGATGATTGAGCCACGCTAAATAATTTACATCGTCATTTTTCTCCAAACGAATTAGACTAGGTAAAGAATCTGGACGGCTTTTAGTTTGGTCATACAAAATTCCTTTTTCGCCTTTTGTAAGTAAAATAGAAGTTTGTTCTGACTCATCTGTATTGTCATTTTTAGAAACACTATTATTTTTAAAACTGACTTTACCAGAAGCTACCGTAACTTCAATGTTGCCATCAGAAGGATTAATATTAAAAGAAGTTCCCAAAACTTCAACTTCTGCTTTTCCTTCAACATCAATCATAAAAGAGTGATTTTCATCTCTAGCAATATCAAAAAAGGCTTCTCCTTTTAGTTTTAAATTTCGTTTTTGTGTAGTTGCAAATTTTCCAAAATCATTTGAATAAGAAACGGTTGCATTTTTATTAAGCCAAATTTTTGAACCATCAGGCAGAACCAAAGGTGTATCTGAATGTTGATGAACAATAATTTGATTTGAGTTTGTTAGAGAATTAGAATTATTTTGAATAGAATTAATCCACCAACCTAATCCTAAACCGATAACTAAAACTGCTGCAATTTTCATAACCTCTTTCCAAATAGAAACAGATTTTGCTGATTTTTGAGTAATTGTAGGTTTTACCCAGTCTGAATTTTTATTCCTGACTTTATTCGCTTCGTATTCTTTGATTTGCATACTTAGCTTTTGCCAACCTTTTTCTACATTGGGAGAATAATCTTTGTCTATTTTTTTTCCAAAGCGATTACTTTCTTCCCACAAGCGAGAATAATTTTGAAATTCTTTTTCAAAAAAAGGAATTTCTTTACGCCATTTTTCTACCTGTATTTTTTGTAACTCACTAAGTTCACTAGGCTCTTTCGAAATATATCTTGCAATATATTCGATTTGCTGGTCAGTAAGTTTTATTTCATTGTTACTTTTGCTCATATTTTTTATAGAAAATAAGTTTTATCTATTTCGGTTTTACTTCTAATTTTTAAACTTTGGCTTCTAACTTTGTATCTATGACGCAGCAAAAATAGCTTACCCCTACGTTATTCGAAAAATAATTTGAAATTAATATTCACTTCTGACTTCTAAAATCTGAGTTTTTACTTTACTTGGAATCCTATTTGGAAAATCAGTAATAATGCTATCAACTCCCCATTTTACTAATTTTTCCATTTTTTCGGTGTTGTTTACTGTCCATGTAAAAACTTTTAAGCCTTTTTGATGCAATTCTGCTATTTTTTTCTTGGTCAGAAGTCTATAATAGGGAACATAAACTGACGGAATAAAATCTAATTTGGCTAAGTTTTCTTCAATAGAAAGTTTATTTTCTACTAAAAAACCGATTTCAAATTTTGTATCTGTGTATTGAGTTTGTTTATGAAGTTCATTCAAAATATTTACATCAAAGGATTCTATCAATAATCTATTTTTTATTTTTGTGTAAAATGGATATTCTGTAATTTCTTTAATAAATAAAGCTACCATTTTGGAAGGCAAAGGCTGCATAAAACCATACCAAGCTGCATCAGATTTAATTTCCAATGTATAAAATGGTTTTTGTAGTTCATTTTCTAAAATATATCGTTCTATTTCTTCAAAAAAAGACTTTAAAAGAGGTTTGACAGTTGGTAGAGGTTGTTGTTCTGGGTAGCGAATATGCCCACGTTTGCCACAATCATATTTTTTTATGGTTTCATAATCCATTCTATAAATATTATGTTTTAGTTTTTCTTTTCTCAAAATAGCTTCTCCATTAGGTTTTGAACAAAACTCATGAGAAAAATAAGGCTCATGAGAAACTAAAAATTGATTTTCTCCTGTCAAAACAATATCAAGTTCTAATCCTTGAGTGCCATATTCTAGTGCTTTTTTGAAAGAAGGGATTGTGTTTTCGGGTGCTAGTCCTCGTGCGCCTCTATGACCTTGAAAGGTAGTGATTTGTTGATTTTTCATAATTAAGGATACGTTGTGTTTTTTGGTTAGGTAATTTTACGATACATTTGTAGAATTAAAGTAATAGAAAAATATCCCTTAAACTTGTACTATCAATGAATTTATCGAAAATAATTTTATCGTTTTCTATTTTACTTATCTTTTCTCTTGCTAGTTGCATAGAAAAAAAGACAGAACAGACTTCTGAATCCTCTCAAAACTCTACAAAAAAGCTAGAAATTGTTTGTACAACTGGAATGATTGCCGATTTAGTAAAAAATATTGTAGGCGATTCTGCAAATGTAGAAGCTCTTATGGGAGTTGGTGTCGATCCACATTTGTATAAAGCTACTCAAAATGATGTTAGTCGTCTGACAGAAGCTGATATGATTTTTTATAATGGGTTGCATTTAGAGGGAAAAATGGCAGAGATTTTAGAAAAATTTTCTTCTCAAAAATCAGTAACTGCTTTAGGAGATGCCATTGATACATCTGTTTTGAGAGAAGTAGGACAAAATACACACGACCCACATATTTGGATGAGTGTCAATCTTTGGAAACAAACAGTTCCTTTAGTAGTAAAAGCGTTATCTAAAAAACAACCTTCTAGTGCAGAATATTTTGATAAACAAAGTAAAATTTATATTCAGAAATTAGAAGAATTAGATAAAAAAGTAAAAGCTCAAATCTTAGAAATTCCTCAAAATCAACGTGTTTTGATTACTTCTCATGATGCTTTTTATTATTTTGGAAAAGAATATGCAATGGAAGTACAGGCATTACAAGGAATTTCGACGGCTTCGGAGGCAGGAATTTCGGATATGAATAATTTGGTTAATTTTATTGTAGAACGAAAAATAAAAGCCATTTTTGTAGAAAGTTCGATTTCGCCACAAGCGATTAATGCCGTTTTGGAAGGTGCAAAAAATAAAGGTGCTGATGTAAAGATTGGAGGAACTCTTTTTTCTGACGCAATGGGACAGGCAGGAACACCAGAAGAAAATTATATCGGAATGATAGAGTTTAATACAAATAAAATGGTAGAGGCTTTGAAGTGATATTTTAATCATTTTTAGGTTTCCAAAACTCTATGGAGTAGTATTGCCCAGTAAAAGGCATTGCTAATGTTAAAGTATCTATTTTTGTATAGTATTTTGTGATAAGTTTTGTATTAGAAATAATATTTTTATCTTTTTCATTAACAATCAAATCAAAGTTTTGATTAATGATATTACTGTCTATTTTGTGATAAAATTGTTTGCTTACTTGATCAATTTCCTTATATCTAGGAAATATGGATTTTAAAATAGGCTTTTTTACATTAGCAGCATATACAAATTGTAAGCTCAAACCTTGTTCATATACTTGTAGATTATTTTCCTTAATCAAATTTGAGACTGTTGGTGAGCCTATTACATGGGAGCTACTTTCTATATAAGAGATGGTTTTTTTCCAGTTTTTATCTTCATTTTCTGTTAAAAAGGGTGAGTACAGAAGTCTATCAACACTCCAACTATTAAGCAAAAGAAGTAAAATACCAAATGAAATTATCAGTTTGTTTTCAAACTTATATAGCAGAACTAATGCTGTTAGTATAAAAAATGGAGTGATATGAGTAAAATAATAAGTTAAAAAAGCACCATCATTTTTGCCCAAAACAACATGTACAATTATGAAAAAAAGACAAGTTGTATAAATAATTAATAAAGTAGAATGATGTATTCTTGTAATAATTAGTCCTTTATCAAAATCAATAAAATTTATATTTGTCTTTAAATTAAATGGTTTATTATTCTTTATTTTTAAATAAAAAAACAGAAAAATATTTATGAAAAATAATAGAATTAAAAATTTATTAACATACAAAAAAGTAAGAGCTTGCATGTTTGCATAAGCCCAACCATTTTCTGCAGGATAGTTGAGAAAAGATAATATTGTGAGGTAAAAAAATAATGGATAAATATAACTTATCACATAAATAGATAATGCAAAAGTAACTAAAAAGATAAGGGTATAAATTAGTCCTTTTTTCTTAGAAATAAAGAAAAATACAAAACTTCCAACACTTACTATTCCTAAAGCAAAATATGATTTTGTATAAAAAGCAATTAAACCTAAAATTATACTTGCCATTAAACTTTTTGAAGAATAATTATATTTGAATGGAATATAAATAGAAGTAAGCATAAAAAATAAACCCCAAGAATCAGGTCTATTTATAGGTAATACGTTATAAAAAAAGCTCAAATACAAAGTAAGTAGTCCTGCAAAAGAAACTAATAAAGGTATTTCTAATCTCCTAAGCCACAAAATAACTACTAAACAACTCAAAAGTATTCCTATTAATGTAACTAATCTATGGGTTTGAAGAGAAGAACCAAATAAGTAAGCAAATGGATACGCAATTATATTTTGTATAATACCATAGGCTTGAGCATATTCAGGTTGATTTTCTATTTGATAGGGGTTTTTATTATCCAATAACAACTGTGTAGCAAGCGAAGTAACTGTTTCTCTATATTCTTGTTGGTAAGGAGAGGTAATTAGAGTGTAATAATTATGGGAGGTTTTTGAAAAAAAATAGATACTTCCTAGAATAAGAAATAGCATAGATATTTTATAAACTACAGGGTTTATTTTTTTTATTTGCATTGAATTAGTGTATGAAAATGAATTGAAATAACTTAATGTTCTTTGTATGAGTTGTAATGACATGGAGTGTGTTCAAGGTATTACATAAAAGTAGTGTTTTTTTTAAAAAAAACTAATATTTTTTTGTGGAAAAATTTGTCTATGTCAAAATAAGCTATTACCTTTGTATCACCAAAGAAAAACAAGCCTTCTTAGCTCAGCTGGTAGAGCAATTGATTTGTAATCAATAGGTCAACGGTTCGATCCCGTTAGAAGGCTCACAAAATTAAAGCCCTTTCAATTTTTATTGAAAGGGCTTTTTTAGGTTCAAATTTTATGTATGTTTATTAAGATGATTACTTTTCTTCATATTTGACATTATCAAATTCCACAATTTGTTCTCCACAGGTAATCAATCCTATTTTTTCAATTTTAGAAAAGAGCATTTTTTCTTGTAATACTTTTCTATCATTTACAAAAAACTCCATTTTTTTATTTCCCAATGATTTGATAGACAAACGATAGGTTTCTTTACCTGTACTAAGAAAGCCTGTCGAAGCATAACTTGTATTATAAGTAATTTTATTATCTTGTCCTACAAGTTTGAAAACAGCTTTTCCTGTACTTGTAATCATAAATTCGCCTATTTCGCCATCTCCAGAAATAAATAAAATACCAAAGTCTTTTTGTCCTCCTTCTTTCCAAGTTGCATCTGCACTCAACTCCCATTGTTCATCTTGGCGTACAGTAGGTAAAAATGCTTCTGTGCGATGACAATATTCATCTTGATTATGATTCATTACAAACTTTCCATCTTTTTTTTCAAATATATAACTGAATTTACTATCAACATCCCAGTCTGAAAGAGTTTGTGAAGAAGGGTTATCAAAGGACTCTTGAATAAGATATTCTCCTGTATCATTATCTTTTATACTAATTTCTTCAAAACCAATTGTCTGACGATCACAAAGACGAAAGCCAATATAATTAAAATCAAATGGAGCTAAATTTCCTTTTCTTACAAACTTATCATCAATATAATACTCATATTTTCCATTTTTTACTTCTATGCGTTGTGTATGAGCATTTGATTTGTCTGTGAAAATTTTATAATCCCAATCATTATCAGTGTATTTATCATAATGACGTACCGAAATATTTGTTTTTCCTTCTTTATTCAAAGAAAAAATCATATAATTTGTATTATTATTGATAAGATTAAGACCATAGCTTGAATATGAACCTGTTTTCCAGTTGCTTTTAGCTACAATAGTATAGTTTTTTGGAAATATTATTTTAGGGCTACTATTCCAATAACACCAATCATTATTGGTATTACTTTCATAGATAAATTCCCCTACAGTACTGGACATGTGTTAATTTAGGTTGTATTTTGAGTTTTAGATTTTTGCACTAATTGGGTTATTATTTTTAATATTTTGTCTATAGAAGTAGCATAAAATACTACTTTTCCATATCCGATTCTAAAAACAGACTCGTAAAAGGATTCATTGTCTTTTTTTACTCTTTGTTTTGTTTTTACTCCTTCTAAGATACAGAGTAAAAAAGATGCAATTACTAATGCCATTAGAACACGAATTTTTCTTGGGTTTACCATTCCTAACTCCTCTAAATGAAATCCATTTGTTTTCAAATGTCTAAATAAACACTCTATTTTCCATCTGAGATAATAGATAGCACTAATTTTCTCCTTTGTTAAACGATATTTGTTGGTTAATAAAATGACAAACTTTTCACTTTCTTTTGCTGCTTGAGCATTATAAGAAATCACTATTTTTAGTTTTTTTGCAAAGTCAGTTTCAAATTCTTGGCTTACTAGTTTGCCTGATTTAGCTTTTTTAAGTAAGCTGTGGTATTTTTTAACTTCTAATTGATAATCTCCCTTACAAAGACGAATAATGTAAGTATATCCTTGTTCTTCTAAATACCTAAACCAAACTCTACCTTTATACTCTCTATCAGCTAAAATTGTAAATCTTTTTAAAAAAGGATATAACAATAAAGCCGATGCTAATAAACTTTTACGATGAGCAACAGTAGAACTACCTTTTCGTTCTAAATTGATCCAAAAAATAGGAATAGCCATTTTTCTATAAATAACACTTAAGACCAAAACATGATAGGTATATTCCCCTAATTGCCAAACACTACCATCCATAGCTAGATAGAAAATTTCTTTTTTTATGTCTTTTCTATTCAAAAAAGAGCCTATACTAAAAACTAGAATCAGCTTCCATAGTGTTTTTTGAACATAGACATCCAAAAAATAACGAGTAAGCCGTTTATAATGAGAATCAATTTGAACAGTAGGAGAATTTAAAAAAATACCTACTTGATTTTTTAATTTGTTTAGATTAACAGTTTCTTTTATCAGAATACAGCTAATAAGCAACAAAGTAGCGTGAACATAATGGATAGGAATATCTGAAAATTCCTTTGTATATTTGTTCAGCAGGACGGAATAGAGTTTTTTGGTTTTCACACTTCTAAATTAACTCTTTCTGTCCTTTTTTTGTCAAAAATTTAACTCATGTCCAGTACTATAAAATTCCCCATTTTCAATACTTTTTCTGTAATCAAAGACTTCTTCTTTAACAAAAATGCTTGATTCTTTTTCAAAATCTTCTGTATAAGAAAATAAAATAGGTGCAGGACGAAGAAAATAATAGGCTACCGAAACACTAATTAATCCAACAGCAAAAATGACGAGATAAATAGTATTTCTTTTTGTTTTCTGTGCTAATTTTTCTCTTGCTGCTTTTTCTGACTCTTCTTGTCTTATCTTTTGGTAGAGTTTTTCTACATCTTCTGTCTCTAAAGCAGTCATTTCGGCTAATGCTTCTTTTGTAGCTTCTCTGACAGATTGGTCGTTTTGATGATTTTTTAGCTCTTCATCTTTATCAAAGACTTGTTGTTTTAGTCTTTCTAAAATTTTTTTTTTCAAGTTCTTCTTGTTCTCGTCTGTTTTTTTCTGATTGATTAGCCATAAAGTAAAATTGATTAATAATAATTTGGTAAATTTTGGTAATAACAAATTACAAAATAATTTAGAATTTATACAGGACTTTCTTAATTTAGCTATGAATAATATAACGAAATGTAATTTGCCTCTTATAATACAACCTTTCTAGTATAACATGCCTGATAAAATGATGAATTTACCCAAAATAACAATAATAACACCTTCATTTAATCAAGGAAATTTTATCGAAGAAACTATAAACTCTATTTTATCACAAAATTATCCGAATTTAGAATATATTGTTATGGATGGAAAAAGTACGGATAATACAGTAGAAATTATAAAAAAGTATGAAAAATATATTTCGTACTGGGAATCTTCAATAGATAAAGGACAAAGTGAAGCAATAAATAAAGGAATGCGTAAAAGCACAGGGGAAATTCTGACTTGGATTTGTAGCGATGATTTGCTTTTAGAAGATTCATTACAAACATCTGTTAATTATTTTTTAGAAAATCCAACTATTTCACTTATTCATGGAAAAACAAAAACATTTGGAGAAGGATATGAAGACAAAATAACAGAAGGTTTTCATTCAGATTTGAGTGTTGATTATTTTACTCACATGTGTTTTCCCCAGCCTTCAAGTTTTTTTAAAAGAGAGATATTTGAAAATCAAAGTTATGTATTAAATGATACATCAAATGAGGTTAAGAATTTGGTAGATGAGTCACTTCATTATTGTATGGATTACGATTTGCTTTTACGAACTGTTTTGAATTATGATATTTTGAAGGTAGATGAGCTTTTTTCTGCTTATCGTTTGCATCCTGCCAGCAAAACAGTGAGTGAGTGGAGCAAGTTTGAAGTAGAAAAAGACAAGGTTTTTTTGAGGTTACTCAATACACTGAAACATGTAAAAGAAGAAGCTAAAGAGGGAATAAAGTTTTTAAAAGAATTAGGGATTGAAGTTCATGAAAACTCAGAATTAAATAAAATTTATAATTTTGATAATCAAAAAGTCAGCAGATTGGATATAGATAAAATAATTCAAATGTTTTTGTACCGTAAAATTCCTGTTTTGTTTGAAGCTAAGGAGTATCCAACCGTTGTTTTATATTGTGAAGTGTTGCAAAAAAAATATCCAATTTTCTATAAAAAAATGAATTTGGATTCTATGTATCAAACAAGTAAGTACAATTCTTTATCTTCTTTTGGTAAATTAGGTTGGAAGTTTAAGAAATTGATTTAAGTGTATTTTATCAAAATTAGACTCTAGTTATTTTTGTTGGTTTGTTATTGTTTTTGCTATTTTAGGACAGCACAAAAGAAATAAAAAAGGTTATCCATCAAAAATGAATAACCCTTTTTTAAAACAAATGATTGATTTTAATCTCAGTTATTTATTCTCTTCCAAAGAAATCAAATTGACAAGCAGACGATATGCACCTGTTACACCTTCTGGAAGTTGTCTGAACCAAGAAATTCCTGTGTAAGCAAAATTTCCTTTTCCATATTTGGCAATCAAAATACTTCCTTTTTGAGCTTCTTCTCCTGTATCAAAACTACTAATTGGAGCTTCAAAATGTTCGTCCCATGTATCAGCAAAATAAAGACCTCGTTCTTGTGTCCAGTCTTCAAAATCTAAAGGAGTAATCTTGTTTGGTGTATTCAAAACTGGATGGTTGGGAAGTTCAAAAACTACGGGTGCATTTTCTTGAGTTACTCGTTCTCTAGAAATATGAAATGGATAAACTCCAATATCATTACTTACCAAACGATGTGATGTGTTGTATTGAACAATCAAATTTCCTCCATCTTCTACATATTTATGAAGTTTTGGAAGATAAATAGCTAATTCTTCTTGAATATTAAAAGCACGAATTCCTGTCAAAACAGCATCATAAACAGATAAATCTGTCGTTCCTAGATTTTTGGCTTCAATAATATCTACTTGATAACCAATTTGCTCCAAAGCCTTCGGAACATAATCTCCTGCTCCTAAAATATAACCAATTCGCTCACCTTTTTTCTCTAATTCGGCACGCATCAAACGAACTTTTGCATTCGGAAACATCGCTTGATAGGGGATATGGTCGTAATCAATTTTTTCCATTGACTTAGCAAGTTCTGTGTCATTTGTTTTTCCGTCCTTTTCATACGTTAGCTCTACCAAAAACGCATTATTTTGATTTTTGGTAGGAGGAGTTACCTCAACTTCTATAATTTTGGTTTCTCCTTTTTTGGTAAATGAAAAGTCTGCTGATGAAGGAGAAGGCGTAAAATAAATCTGTTTTGCTTCTACTGCTTGTGGACTTTGTTTTTCGGAAATAATATTTATTTTTCCAGTAACAGGATTAGAAGTATTTGAAAGCAATTCTAAACGCACTTTTTTAGGCTTATTATCTGCAAAAATCATTACATCATCTAAGAAACGAGCTGTTACTTTTGGTACAACGAGTAAAGGAGCATATTTTTCTCCTTTTACTGGGTCAGTGTATTTGTGTTGAATCGGTAAATCAAAACTCAACTCTTGATTTTCTACTTTTAAAGTAACACTTAATTTAAGATTCGCAGGATTACTTGGTAAACCTCTTAATTCTTGATTATCAACAGAATACATTCCTGTTGTTTGGTTTTCATTGAGCCAATATGGATTTGAATTTTTCACATTCTCTAATTGAATAGTTTTAGAAAAAGTTGTTATTTCATTTGTTTTGAGAGTTTGACTATACGCATTAAAGTAAAAAGGTTCTACATCTGTTTTATTGTTCAGTTTTTCAGTCATCAACATTGCCGTCGTAATCTCAACAGGCACATCAAAACGCTTGATAAAATTCAATTCCATTTTCAATGAATCTCCGTTGGCTACTTGTGAGTTTTCGGTAGTTGCTTCTGCAAAAAGTCCCCCTGTTGTAAAAATAAGCTCTGTAAGAATCTTTTTTGCATTTGCTGTAATGGCATTTTTTTCTAATTTATTTACTTCTTTATAACATTCAACAACCAACTTAAATGAGTTTTGAGGTTTTGCAGGATTATATTCTTTTTTTAATTTTTGAATTAATTCTGTAAATTTTTCACTTCCTTTTACTCTACTCCAATCTGTAATTACTCCTTTAAAAGCATTTTTTTCTGGCAAATCACCTTTCAAAATCTGTAAATATTCGGTCATTTCTCCTCTACTTCCTGCACTTCCAAAACCTTGACTTTTATGTTGTGAACGACTTACTGCTGCAATTTCATTGTATGATTTTCCTAAAAGTGCATCATAACCACCAATTTCGATAGTCATTGTGCTGTCTTTACTCATTTCCATTCCATTTCTTCTAAAAAACCATTCCGAAGTATTCCAAAAAATACGTTTTGCTTGCCAAACTTCTACATATTTTAGTTGTTCTGGAAATTGTTTTGGATCTGCTGCTGCATCGTAGGCTTCCATTGCAATCTGTGCTGATGCTGTATGATGTCCGTGTGTTCCTCCCAAAGTAGGTGAAAAGCGAGTAATAATAATATCAGGTCTAAATTTGCGAATTGCCCAAACAGCATCTGCCAAAACTTGTTTTTTATCCCAAATAGTAAAGGTTTCTTCTGGTGTTTTGGAATAACCAAAATCATTTGCACGAGAAAAAAACTGAGTTCCTCCATCGGTATTTCGTGCTGCTAAGAGTTCGTTTGTGCGAATAATTCCTAGTCCTTCTCTTACTTGTTCACCAATTAGATTTTGTCCACCATCGCCACGAGTAAGGGAAAGATAAGCTGTTCTATACCCTTTTTCTTGTGCAAAATGAGTTATTAATCGTGTATTTTCATCATCTGGATGGGCTGCAATATAAAGAATACTACCTGTGGTTTGGAGATGTTCTATTTTTTGGAGTGCTTCGCCTGCTGAAAGAGGATTGACTTGGGCAAAGATAGAAGAACTAGAAAAAAATACCGTGAAAAATAGAAAAAATGATGTTATAAAAGTTCTATAAAAAGTAATATTTGACATATATCTTAGTTAAAATAAATTGGGTTTGAATTGTAAAGGTTTTTACAAAGAAAGTGAGTTTTGAAGAAAGAGTATTGATAAGTTACTTATTTTAAGATTCTTTAGGAACAATTACTTTTATGTATTTTATCAAAAAAAAGCATATTTTTCTCAAAAATATTTCACACCTCAAATCCTTTACGTTCTGCACTTCTATATTTGTAGTATAGAAAGAGGATAAAGACAGACAATTCTCTTTTCTCTTAACTACAAAATCTTATCAATATTAACTATTTAGAAGTATGAGCAAGCTACAAAGAATCGCAAAAGCCATCGAACGTGAAGCAGACTATCGCAAAGAACGTGTACTTTTATTTTGGAAGAAGAAATATAAAAATATGTGTATTGGAGTTACAGCTAATCCAGTAGCTACAAAAAGAGAACTTGGAAAACCAAAAACGTGGATTTGTTGGGAAGCGACAACAGAAGAAGAAGCACAAAAAATAGCTGATTATTTTGCTAAAAAAGGAATGCAATGGAAATATAAAGAACCTGCTCAATCAGTTTGGAAATCATTGTATGTGTATGTAGTCTAAATAGAATTTTAGAATTATTTTTCTTTTATAACTTTTTTTTATGGAATTTTGAATTTATAAATTATTTAAAATTCCATTATTAAATAGAAAAATGAAATATACAAATTTGTTCTTTGCTCTTTGTAGTTTGTGTTTCCTAGGTACTATTTCCAGTATATATGCTCAAAATGCCACAAATCAACTTTCTGAATCTGACTTTGCAACTCTTATCAAAATTGCTGATTATTATTCTAATAATGTCAATTTGAAAGGTAAGAATACCATTTCAGATTTGGAAACATTTCGTACTCCAAAATTAGACCACATAGTTAGCACACTTCAAGTAGTGTCAAAGGCTGATAAATCTATTTTTGATAAGAAATATCTTAGCAGACCTAGCAATGAAGAGTTGCAGTTGTGGTATATTATACGAGAAATTCATTATAACAATATAAATTCAACAAAAAGAACAAATGAAGAAGTTGCTAAAGAAGTTTTAAATAAAGAAATAGATGATAGATGGCTTTTAGATAATTATTATTATCGTTTGAGTGGTGGAATTAGTTTTCTATCTAATACAGCTAATTTGAAAAAAATAAATATAAATCTTGATGAGTATGGATTAAGAAACAAAACTGAAAAAGCAATTTTATATTTTGGAATCATGCAACCTCTTCTTACTCGCTTTTCTGTATTATCATTTGTAAAGAACTATGATAAAGTAAACTATTTTGCTAAACGTTTGCCTACAATAAATGGTAAACCTTATTATTATTATACTGATTTTGATTATGAAGATTTTGATTGGATTGGTCATGAAAAAGTAGAATCATATAACACTCGTCATCTAGGTACTATTTATTCTGCGACAATGAGCTATATGAATGCTTTGTTAGACAGCAAAAAAGAAAAGCAACTAAAAGAAATATATGCTAATTCAATTTTTGTACAACCAAATTATTTCAAGTATGCTTCTTTTACAGATGATTTGAATCAAATGTATAAATCTTATAAAGGTAAATAATTTAACAAAACCTGTCTGACAGTTTAAATTTCCATTTTCTAATTCTTTTTTAGATATGTTTTATTGTCTAATTATAAATCTCAAAAACCTACCTTTGCTTGTGTCCTCACGAGCGACATATACAAATGCTCAAAACTCAAAACCTAACCATTGGTTATCCTTCCAAAATCATTTTAGAAAATCTCAACCTACATTTAGAAAAGGGAAAACTAACAGCTCTTTTAGGAGTAAATGGGGCAGGAAAATCAACGCTTTTACGAACGATTGCAGGTGTACAAAAACCAATAGCAGGAAATGTTTTTTTGAATAATAACAAATCCCAAAAATTAGTCCAACAGTCCATTCAAAAACTCTCCAAAAAAGAAATTGCCAAAAAAATAAGTTTGGTTTTGACAGAACAAGCAGCTACTACACGTTTGACAGTCAAAGAATTGATTGCTCTAGGGCGTTATCCTCATACTTCTTGGAATGGAAATTTTGATAAAGAAGACCAAAAAATGATTGACTGGGCGATAGAAGCTGTTGGAATGAATGATTATGCAGATATTCCGATAGGAGAATTGAGTGATGGACTTCGTCAAAAAACAATGATTGGACGTGCGCTGGCACAAGAAGGAGATATTTTGCTTTTAGATGAACCTACGGCACATCTGGATTTGGTAAATCGTAGTGAAGTGATGTTGCTTTTATCTCAGATTGCAACAGAGTTTAATAAAGCAATTTTGGTTTCGACACACGAGTTAGACCTTATTTTACAGATTGCTCACAAATTATGGCTTATTTCGTCTTCTGATAAAGATAAATTAAATCAAAAAGGAAAGCTACAAAATCGAAAATTACTTGTAGGCTTGGCAGAAGAACTGGTTTTGAATGGAGAACTGGCAAACGCTTTTGTGCGTCCTCCTCTTTATTTTGATAGAGAAAAAGGAAATTTCAAGATTCAGAATAAAGAACACAAAATTACTTTCTTTATAGAGGGAGATACAATTGGAACATATTGGACAAAACTAGCCTTAGAAAAGCGAGGAATTTATTCAGAAATTATTGAGGTTAATTTTAAAGAAATTGAAAATAATTTGATTGTCAAAGTAAAAAGGCAAAGCGAAAATTCTTGGCAATGGTTTTTTGAAGGGAGAAAGTTTGAGGATTTGGAGAAACTTTTGACGTTTATATTTACTCAAAAAGATATTTTTGAAATTAATGTAGGTTAGAAAGTAAATCAAAGAAAGCTAAAATAAAGGTTAGAAAGCTGGCTATTAAACAGAAAAGACCTATTCTATCCCAAACTATATAATTTTGAGTAGCTCTAGAACTAATTACGTAATTAATTGTGGAGATTGTGAAAAGAATCCAACTCAAACCAAACATTCCCCATTTTGAAAAAATTAAGGTAATACACCCAGTTATTAAACAAGCTAGATTTACTAATAAAATAGCACTCCAGTCATCTTCTTTTTTTTTACTATTCATTTTTTTTGCCAAATTAAAAAACATAAAAAAAGGAAAAGGCTCGCCTTTTCCCTACATAAATCAATATTGTATATATTTCTAAACCTCTTTTCTAAGTCTAGCAACTGGAATATTCAGTTGTTCTCTATATTTGGCAACTGTTCTTCTAGCAATTTGATAGCCTCTGGCACGAAGTAATTTTTCTAATTTATCATCTGAATAAGGTTTGCGTTTGCTTTCGTCTTCGATGAGTCCTTTCAAAATAGCTTTCACTTCTTTGCTACTTACATCTTCCCCTGAGTCGGTCTGAATACTTTCTGAAAAGAAATATTTTAAAGGAAAAACTCCAAAATCTGTCTGAACAGCTTTACTATTTGCAACCCTAGAAACGGTCGAAATATCCATTCCTATTTCATTGGCAATATCCTTCAAAATCATAGGGCGAAGTTTTGAATCTTCTCCTTCCAAAAAGAACTCTCTTTGATATTCCATAATAGCACTCATCGTTTTGAGTAGTGTTTGTTGACGTTGTTTGATGGCATCAATAAACCATTTTGCAGCATCTAGCTTTTGTTTTACGAAAGAAACCTCTTGTTTTAGCTTTTTATCTTTTTTATCACTTTTGTCATAACTTTCCAACATATTTGTATAATTTCTACTAATATGAAGTTGAGGGGCATTTCTAGAATTGAGTGAAAGTTCTAAGTCGCCACTATTATATTTTATAGTAAAATCTGGAATTACATATTGTACTTTTACCATTCCCGAACCCGAACCACCTGGTTTTGGATTTAATTTTAAAATAACTCCCATTGCAGCTCTTAATTCATCTTCTGAAAGATTGAGTTTGCGCTGAATTTTCTTGAAATGTTTTTTCTTGAACTCTTCAAAACACATCGAAATAATATGAATGGCATCTTCTAAAATCTTGAATTCTTGTTTGTTTTCTTCTGTTAGAGGCTCATCTTCTTTCTTTACTCTTTCATGTCTTTTGAGTTGAATCAACAAACATTCTTGTAAATCTCTCGCTCCAATTCCCGCTGGGTCAAATTGTTGAACACGTCTTAATAATTTCTCTATTTCGGCTTTATCAGTTTGAATATTTTGTATAAAAGCAAGGTCATTGACTATCGCATCCAAATCTCTTCGGATATATCCATCATCATCAACGCTTCCAATGAGTTGCATTCCAATTGTGTGCATACGCTCATCCAAACGCAGATAACCAAGCTGACGAGTAAGCTCATCGATAAGCGAAGTCATCGAAGAAATCGGCATATCTCGGTCTTCTTCTTGATAATTTCCATCACCTTGCATTTTGTAACCTGCGACATCATCTTGACTTAAATAATCATTAATATTTACATCCGAAGTCGAATCTTGAAGAGATTCTAATGACGTTTCAGAATAATCCATTTCATCATAATCATCGCTATTATCATCTTCTTTTTCCTTCTCTTTTTCTCTGCCTTCTTCCAAAGCAGGATTACTTTCTAGTTCTTCCTCAACTCTTGAATCTAGTTCTGCTGTTGGAATTTGCAACAATTTTATAAACTGTATCTGTTGAGGTGATAATTTCTGATTAAGTGATTGTTTTACTGTTAATTTTTGCATAGGGATAGAAAGTTGAAAAAGTGAGTGTGTTAAATCAAAGGATTTATAAATATTTTTTTAGTAAAATTTTCAATACTAATTTTTTTATAGGATTGAATTTTAAGCTGTATGTCTTACTAAACGGAAAAAAAGCAAATACGTTTACATAAATTTAAAATATTTTTGAATTATTTCAAAATTGGAACGAATTTTATGGTGATTTTTTACTTTTCAAGGTGAAAATAGCCTATTTAATAGTTTTTAAATGAATAGCTAGAGTATAATTTTCTACTTTTGCGAGATGAAACTACCTAAAATTGATAAAACTATTCTTGTTCATTTGGCTCTTTTTGCTGTTGCACTTATTTATGGTGCAAATTATACAATTGCAAAAGAAGTTATGCCACTTTATATTTCTCCTTCTGCTACGATTTTGATGCGTGTTTTGGGAGCAAGCGTTCTTTTTTGGATTTTGGTAGGAGGAAAGAAACTTGTTTTATCCAATAATAAAGAGAAAACTGTCTTGTTGCTTAGTGCTATTTTTGGAGTCGTAGTTAATCAACTTTTGTTTTTTGAAGGACTAGCACGAACTACGCCTATCAATGCAGCTTTGATTATGACCACAACACCTTTACTTGTTTTGATTGTTTCGGCAGTAACTGGAGGAGAAAAATTTACTTTTTTGAAAGGTGTGGGAGTTAGTTTGGGGCTTTTGGGAGCTGCTATGTTGATTAGTAGCAAAACGGTTTCTGATTCTACACTTCCTTTTGCACTCGCTTTTGATTTTAATTTGGGTGATTTATTTATTTTATTAAATGCCACTTCGTATGCTATTTATTTAGTGATTGCAAAACCACTTTTGAAAAAATATTCTGCTTTATCTATCAGTAAATGGATGTTTACGCTTGCCTTGCCTTTTGTTTTGCCATTTGGTTTTTCTGATTTAGGAACAACTAATTTTGAAGCGATGCCAGCAGAAATTTATGCAGGAATTGGTTATATTGTTCTTTTTACTACCTTTTTTGCTTATTTATTGAATGCGTGGGCATTGCGTAGTGTTTCTTCTAGTGTGGTCGGAATTTATATTTATTTGCAGCCTGTTTTGGCTACTTTTATAGCCGTTGCATTGGATAAAGACTCACTTACTTTTAATAAACTTATTTGGGCAGCTTGTATATTTTTAGGTGTTTTTTTGGTAAGTAAAAAACAAAGTAAGAAGTCAATTTAGAGGTAATTGAAGTGTTTTTTTTATTGAAGGTTTTATGTAAATTGTATTGTAAATACGACACATATTTTTTGGCGTTTAACAATAAGGAATAGAATTTTATTAAAATGGACAAGCTTTTCCTTGTAGCTTACTTTAGAGTGAGAAGATTGTACCTTATACTTTAGTTTAAGTAAAATTAGGTGATATAGGCAAAACAACTTGTATAGTTTATTTATTTCTTATTCCTAAGCACTATTTTTAAGAAATTAATCTGATAACTTAATGAAAAACGAATTTATCTATCAAGACAAAGAAAATTTTAAAAATGAATTAATTACTCCTATTCTTGCTGAATCAAGTAAATATCAAGCATTTGCTACTAAAATAGCTGAACAAGAAAAAAAATGGAATGGTGTAGAGATAGACATCAAAAATTGCAAAGAAATCATAGAAGAAAAAAAGAAATTTGATGCAATGAAATTAGAAGAGGAAGTTTATAAAGATAGCGTTTTCTTTTTCTTAGATACACTAAACCGAGTTTTGACTTATGTTCAAGAAAATAATTTTGGCTCTTCCGACTTTTTAGCGATTATATGAATTTGACTATCATTCTCAATCTAAAATTTTGAAAGTTTCTAAACCCATACCCACTCCTTTTGAGGGTCTTAATTTTATTATTAATTCCCTCTACTATTCCGTTAGAATATCTATCTTTGAAGAAATTAATAATATCATTTTTCCAAGAATTAAACGTATTTATAAATCTATTTAGAGCCTTATGATTTATTTTTTGAGCTTCTTCTATCCATTGGTCTAGTAGTTTTTTAGCTTCTTGTTTACTCAAATCAGTATTAAATATATTTTGTAATTCCACTTTCATAAAATACACCTGTCTAAGCGTTGAGCTAAACCTAAACGCTTTAAGTAAAACTCGTCTTTCTTTATAAGTAAGGTCTTTCCATGCCTTGTATAAAAGCCATTTTATTTGCTTGAAATGAACGTTTTTATCATCTTTTCGTCGTAATTCTTTACGAATGCTATCTAGCACTTTATTACAATGCTGAAAAAAATGAAAGCGATCTATTACTACATCAGCGTTAGGAAATACTTCTTTTGCTGTATTTGAAAATCCCTCCCACATATCACAAGAAAATACTTCTATACTAGTACAAAAAACTTCGCCTTTGGATAAAAAATAGGCTTTTAAATACTCTTTATTACGGTATTCTAAAATATCCCAAACTTGACCTGTATCTAAATCTACTAAAACAACAGCATATTCCTTTTTTCCTTTTTTGTAAGCAAATTCATCAATACCTAAACGTCGAGGAAAATAATCTAGGTGTTTTTTTATCTCACGTTTACTATAGGTTTTAAAAATACCATCTAAAACATCCCAAAGTATGTTTTCTCGGATAGCTACTTCTTTGAAACTGCTATCTTTCAAACATAAATAAAGATATTTTTCCAAACGATGAGTTTGATTTTTTTGCTTAGAAACAAAACTAAAAACTTCTTGAAAGTAACGAGTACAATCTTGACAATGAAATTGACGAGAAGTTAAGTGTAAATAAACCTCTTTGTCTAAAATATTTCGGTCACGAACAATACGTTCTGAAGTAGAAGTCACTTTATTGCACTTTTTCAAGCAATTAGGACAAATAGAATCGGCTAAATTACTTTCTCCATAAATAGTTAAGCGAAGTGGAGAAGATTCTATTTTCGTTACTGAAAAATCTGAAAAACCTAATAAAATTGCTATTGTGTTAGTATCCATAGAAAGGCTAAATTAAGAAATTATCGCTAAATTGTCGGAAGAACCATAATTTTTTAGATATAGAAAAAATTGAAAAACTTAAATTAGCCAAATTATTTTTTGAAGAAGCTAAGTTTGAAAAAGCACACAAAACCCTCAAACAGGAATGGATAGAAGAACTAATTACAGCTTATTTTAATAAATATTCTACTGACAGTTATTGTTCTGAAAAACAGAGAGAGGAGCTAAGAATACTTGTTTTTTTTGCCGTAATGAAAGTGAGTTTAATTATGTTTGTAAGCGATTTTTCTACTATTCCTTCAAAAGAAGAGTTAAATAAAATCTATGAGAGTTTGGAAAAATTGTTCTCTATTGTTCCAGAACCTAATTTATTAAATTCAATGTTTACTTTACTCGCTTTTACACTTGATACCCACAAAAGAGATGTTTTGGTACAAAAAGTAGAAGAACAACAGAAAAATAGTCAATCAAATTATACTTCTTTTTACAAAACAGAAGAAGCACAAATTTCAGGAAAAGCTCTAATTTCTCATATCATAGGAGATTTTTATATGCAGGAAAACAGAAATTTGTATAAAGCATTGACTTATTTTGAAAGTTCTTTACTAGATTATCAAAAGTTGATTTCTATAAATTCTTTAAAATATCTTCCTCTGATGGCAAAGGCATATAAATATTTGGCACATACATATTCAAGAAAAGAAAATTATATTTTAGCTGTTTTCTTTTACGAAAAATGCTTTGTTCTTCTCAAGCAACTTCACAAAATAAATCCAAAAAAATACGATTATGACTTTTCAGAACACGTTTTTTATATGATTGGTTATCATCGTAGTAAAATGGAAGATACAGAGAAAGCCGTAGAATTGAGTAATCATTTTATTTCTAGCTATCCAAATGAGGAAGAATTACCTTATTTAACTTGTTATCAGTTTAGAACAATAAGTTTTTTAGTTTTCTTAGAAATGCAAAAAGCCTAATTATCTCACTATTATCAAGATAATTAGACTTTCAAAAACTTCACTCAAAATCTTTTACCTTTATTTTGCACATCTGTCCAGTTTTGAGATTGTGCCAAACGATTCCTTCAATTCCTGTATCGATTTGTTGATTACCAAATTTTGTTTTTTGATTTGGAAGCCATTTTTTTAGCTGCTCAAAAGTAGTCGGTGCATTTTTATAAACTACTTTTTCTAACCAATTTTCTAAAGAAAAAATAAATAAAGTATGCCCTTTTAGATTCAATGGATTGCCTTGTATTTTTTCTCCTAATGCTTCTGCACTCCATTCTCCATCAGGAACATCTGAAAAATCAGTATTTTCTACAGCTTCAAAAATATATTTATCTTCCGAATTTTCTTTATTTGCATCTACATACCAAGGGTCTTTTATTCCGTTTGCTTTCTGTTTTTTATCTGGATTTCTGCGTTTTTCGACTCTCACAACGGTATGATTTCGAACAGTTATACGCACATTTGTTCCGTCTAATTTTTCGGTAGCAATGGCATTTTCGAAGTCAAAATCTGTAACGACGAGTTTATCATTTACTTTTCGGTTGGTTTCCCAGTTTCGGTCGAAAATGGTGGGTATTTTTTCCATATTTTTTGAAGTTTAATTAATAAGGTTATAAAAAAGATTATTTACAGTCCAACTCTTAGAATTTTATTTTTGTTCCAAATGGGTAAAATAGTGTGTTTTGAATTTAATTTAAACAAACAAAATCATAAAAAAACACTACCTTTGCAGCCGTAAAAAAGATAAAAAACTAGCAAAAATAGATATTTAAAAAATGGCAGCAATCAACCTCATTTCGGGCGAGCATCTTTCAAAAACGTATGGAGATAGATTTCTTTTCAATGATTTGAATTTTGGAATTTCTCAAGGCGAAAAAGTAGCTTTAGTAGGTAAAAATGGAGCAGGAAAATCTACATTATTAAAGATTTTAGCAAAAATAGTAAATCCTGATAAAGGGGATGTCAGTTTGCGTCAAGGTGTCAGAGTGGGTTATTTGGCTCAAGACCCAGATTTGCCATTGAATAAAACTATTTGGGAAGCCATTGTACAGGCTGATAGTCCGACTATTACGGCAATCAGAAATTATGAAAATTCTATTTTGCCTGAAAATATAGAAGATTCGGAAAGAATGGAAAAGGCAATGAATGAAATGGAACGTTTGGATGCTTGGGCGTATGATGCCAAAATAAAAGAAATTACTTCAAAATTAGGATTAGAAGATACTGAAAAATCGATTGCGAAACTTTCGGGTGGACAAAAAAAGCGTGTTGCGCTTGCAAAACTCCTTTTAGATGAGCCTGATTTGTGGCTTTTGGATGAGCCTACCAACCATTTGGACTTAGCGACTATCGAATGGCTAGAAAATTATTGGGCTTCTGCAAATACTACTCTTTTGCTAATTACTCACGATAGATACTTTTTGGATAAAATTTGTAATCGTATTTTTGAGTTGGATAACGGTCATATTTATCGTTATGAGGCAAATTATGGACAGTTTTTGGAATTAAAATCTGAACGAGTTGCACAAGCACACACCGAAGCAGATAAGGCATACCAGCACATGAAAAAGGAATTGGACTGGATTAGAAGACAGCCAAAAGCACGAGGAACAAAAGCAAAATATAGAGTAGAAGCTTTTGAAGGCATAAAAGAAAAGGCTAGTAATCGTCCAGAAGGAAATAATATGGACATTCAATTTGGTGCAAAACGTCAAGGAAAGAAAATTATTGAACTTCACGATGTGAGTTTTGAGTTTCAAAGTGAAAAAGGAAAGCAGAAAATTCTTGATAACTTCAATTACAAATTTGTAAGAGGAGAACGCATCGGAATTATAGGGAAAAATGGAGCAGGAAAATCTACTTTTCTTTCTCTTTTGACTGGCGCATTAGAACCAACAAAAGGACATATCGAAAAAGGCGAAAACACTCATTTTGGTTATTATACCCAAATGCCACCTTCTTTTGATGACTCTATGCGTGTTATCGAAGTCATTCAAGCGATTGGAGAAATGGCGACAGTTTCGGAGGAAACCAAACATCAAGTTTCGGCTTCGCAGCTTCTTACTCAGTTTAATTTTCCACCAGCACAGCAATACAAAAATGTAGGGACACTTTCTGGAGGCGAAAAAAGACGTTTGCAGCTTTTACAGATTTTGATAAAAATGCCTAATTTCTTGATTCTTGATGAGCCTACCAATGATTTGGATTTACAAACGCTTTCTGTTTTGGAAGAATTTTTATCTAATTATGGTGGTTGTTTGATTTTGGTTTCTCACGATAGGTATTTCTTAGATAATCTAGTCGAACATCTTTTTGTATTTGAAGGAGAAGGAGAAATTAGAGATTTTAATGGAAATTATACTGATTATAGAGAAGAAGAAGCTGAAAAAATCAAAGAATCTCAAAACAAACCTTCTAATAAAAACGCTCATTCGATTGCGCCAGTAAAAACAAATTCTTCTAATAAACTAAGTTTCAAAGAAAAACAAGAGTTAGAAAATTTGGATAAAGAAATTGAAAAACTAACCAAACAGAAAGAAGAATTAGTTGCACTTATGAATAGTGGCGAAACAGATTATGACAAAATTTCTAAATGGAGCATTGAAATGGAAGTCATTGTTAATTCACTTGATGAAAAGGAAATGCGTTGGTTAGAACTGTCTGAAAGAGAGTAAATAAAATTATTCGTTGGAATACCACTAATTATAAATCAAAAAAAATAAAAAATATGGATACAACTTCTATTGTTTTGAGTCTAACTCTATCTATATTTATTGGTATTCCTTCCATTTTATTTTTAAATCAAATTGGTCGTACTCTAGTAGGTTCTTTATTCACAGTTCAAGATGTGGAATTGTATTTTGGTTCTTTGCTGCCAAATGAAGATGAAAACTTTAAAATTAACATCGGACGTTTTAAATTGATTTTTCTAAAAAACTATCTTTGGTACAAAGGTTCTTGTTATTTTTTAGGAGCTTGTTTTTTGCCTTTTCAAAAAAAGATGATACGTATAGCTTCAACATTTCTTGCTGTTTTGGTTTCTTTTGGATTATGTTACTTTATTATCCATTACAATTTTCCTAAAACTCTGCGAGTAGCAAGTATTCTATTTTTTGCATTGTCTTGTTTGAATATTTTATCTGCATTTTTGACTCAAGGTGAGTTTATAGAAAATACAGGAGGAACAGTATTAGAAAACTCTTTTTTGTTTGACCAAAATCAATACGAATATGAGGAAGAGCAACAAAACTATTCTTATACAGGTTTAGACTTAAATATAGACCAAGATTCAACTGAAGTTTTTTGGTTAGGCGTTACCTATCATAACCATGGAGAATTTAGAAAAGCAATTCCTCTTCTAGAAAGGTCATTGGATAATCATGCTGAAAAATCTGATGCTGCTTTACTTTTGTTACAATGTTATTTGATGATTGAGGAATATGAAAAAGCTGAATCGTTTTTGGAGTATCTGACAGATGAAACCAATTTTAATTCAAATAATTACTATAACATAGGCTGCTTGAAAGCAAAATTGAAAAAACATGATGAAAGCATTTATTATTATGATAAATCACTAGAACTAAATGATAGTAATGATACTGTTTTTAATAATAGAGGATATAGTTATAGTATTATAGAGGAATATGATAAGGCTGTTTCTGACTTTGATAGAGCATTAGAACTAAATCCTAAAAATGCTTTTGCTTTCAATAATAGAGGTTTTGTAAAAATGAAATTAGGGAAATTAGAAGAAGGAATGAAAGATGTTGAAAAGTCTTTAGAAATAATTCCAAAAAACTCGTATGCGTATCGCAATTTAGGAATTTATCATTTTGAGAAAAAACAATATAAAATTGCTTTGAGCTACTTCCAAAAAACATATCAGTTAGACAAAGAAACCCATTTGATAGAAGAGCATATTAGGGAAACAAAAGCTATTCTCAAAAGATTAGAAGAAAATTAAGAAATAGAATTTAAACAAAACAGAATTTTGAATACATTCGGACACATTTTTAGAATTACTACTTTTGGAGAATCTCATGGCGAAGGTATAGGCGTTGTCATTGACGGCTGTCCTGCTGGTTTGGAGATAGATTTGGATTTTTTGGCAAGCGAAATGAAACGCCGTAAACCAGGGCAATCCAAAATCACTACGCCACGCAAAGAAAAAGATGAATTAAAAATCTTATCAGGAATCTTTGAAGGAAAAAGCACAGGAACACCCTTAGCTATCTTTATTCCTAATCAAGACCAAAAAAGTGGTGATTATTCTCATATTGCGACAAAATTCCGTCCTTCTCATGCAGATTATACCTACCAACAAAAATACGGAAACCGAGATTATAGAGGGGGAGGCAGAAGTTCGGCAAGAGAAACGGCTGCACGAGTAGCAGCAGGAGCAGTCGCAAAATTATTCTTAAAATCAAAAGGAATTTCTATTCAAGGATATGTCTCTCAAGTGGGAAACATTACATTACAAAAAGACTATTCAGAATTAGATTTTTCTAAGTACAATAAGAATAAAGAAAATATTATTCGCTGTCCAGATGAAGAAACGGCAACGAAAATGATTGATTTAATAGAAAAAGTCAAAAATGAAGGCGATACAATCGGTGGAGTTGTTTCTTGTGTCTTAGAAAATGTTCCTGTGGGTTTGGGAGAACCTGTTTTTGATAAACTACATGCCGAATTAGGAAAAGCCATGCTAAGTATAAATGCTGTAAAAGGTTTTGAATACGGAAGTGGTTTTGAAGGCGTAAAACTCAAAGGTTCAGAGCATAACGATGAGTTTTATACAGATGAAAGTGGTAGAGTACGCACAAAAACAAATCATTCAGGAGGAATACAAGGAGGAATTAGTAATGGAGAAGATATTTATTTCAAAGTTGCTTTTAAGCCTGTCGCTACGCTTATGCAAGATCAAGAAAGTGTTGATACAGAAGGAAATAAAGTTACTGTTTCTGGAAAAGGAAGACACGATCCTTGTGTAGTTCCTAGAGCTGTTCCGATTGTAGAGGCGATGGCTGCCCTTGTAATTACTGATTTTTATTTGAGGAATGAGGTGAATAAATAAAATTAAAATCATTTTTGTTATACGAAAAAATGAAACTGGCGTTATTATTATTTCTGATTACATTTTAGTTTTCCTAATGCTTATTTCTACAAAACGAACTATTTTATTATTGCTTTTTGTTCTTATTCCTTTATTTTCATTTGGACAATTTGTAGAAGAATATAAAAGTAAAATACTGGCACAAGACCATGTAATACAAGATTATGAAAGATGGCTTAGAGATGGAAATAAATATGGATTATTTCAGTTAGCTGGATATTTAGATGATACTACTAGAGTGACTGAATATTTAGGTTATCACGTTTTACAATCTACTATTTCTGAAATTGTAAGGCGTGATTTAGAAGAAAATACTTCTTTCTTGGATAATGAATTTGAGTTTACAGATTCTACTACACAAAAACAGTTTGAAGATTTTATTTATTCAAATAGAGAACAAATTCATTTTTCAGAGCTTAGTGAAACCTTTTTAATTACACCTTTTGATGAACGAGAAATAGAATACAGACTTGAAACAATTACCCAAAATCAAGTACAAGATTTAGAAGACAAACAAACAATTTTACTTGAGGGTTCGTCATTAGAACAAAGTTGGATAAAAGAATATAATATAGATGAGTTAATCAAAAAGAAAGACCCAAAAGCTTTGCTACGAATTGCTCAACATCTTTTCCACATACGTAGTCGGTTTAATGAATATTACCATTACTTCGAAGGACATCAAGAATTATTAAAACTTCTAACACATAAAAATCTTTTCGTAAAAGATAGACAAGGGAAATATACACATAATTTTGAGCAAAATACAGATAAAGAAAAACTAACTAATCTACTTACATTTTTTGCAAAATATTATCAGAATTTTCAATGGAATGAAGAGGAAAGTTTCTTTGAGTGTAAAAATCTAAAGGTAGAAGTAACAGCCCCAGAAAGATATTTATTTGATTTAATTTATCAACATGATAACGATTCTTTAGCATTATCAGCATTTCAAAAAATCATTACCTCAGATAGTGTAGAACTTATTTTGAAATTAAATAATGAATATGGAAATAAAATTTTTACAGATAGAAATAGTAGTTTGCCTAATAATTTAGATAGTTTTATTCCGACGCTTCTTACGTTTTCTCAATACTGTAAAAATAATGAAATTGAATTTCTGCCTTCTCAAAAAGTTACTAATTACATCAATCACATTACTGATACGTTAATTTTATACAATGATTATGAAAAAATAGATAGTCTAGAAGAAATATTATTGAAAAATATTCATTTAGATGAAATAACAGCTTTAGAATTTTGGTTTTTTTCTGAGAGAAGTTATACATCATTTCAAGTAGGACGATTTTTAGATAAATTTTATTCTCAAAAATGGGATTCCTTGTTGCACTCTCCCAAACATTTAAAATTATATCTAAAAAAAATGTCTTGGTTTGAAACGACGCAAATTATAGCCTATTATTACATTACAAAATTCTATTCTGATGATAAAGAAATTCAAAAATTACTTGAAAATTTGGATACCCAACGAGATAAAGAAATAGAAAAACAGATTGAGAAAATAAAAAAAATGAATAGCACTTATAAAAAGCCTAGTTTATCAATAAATGAAATAACTTATGATTCTACTTTAAGAGTAAAACCTATTGATAATTTTGAGGAGAGATTTAAAAAAATAGTCAGAACAGAAAAAGAAGACGAGATTCAAAATGGATATATTTTAGATACACTTTTAAATAAAATAAGTTATTCTCAAATTAGTAAAGCATTAGATTTATTAAATACAGTAAAGTACAGGTATGAATTTTCAAAATATGACTTTATAAACGAATCCTTTGGTTTGGGGATAGAGAGTTTTTCGTGGGATTCTTTAGTCCGACAAGATTTTATGAAAATATATGATAGTCTTACTCGTTATGAACTTTGCGAATATTACCTAGCAAAAAATAACATTGACTATAAAATAAAAGGAACAGATTCTTTAGATTATGATAAGATTTATCAGTTGTTCAAATATGGTATTGCTTATTCTATTTCAGCAAGTGAAGAGCCAGATAGTTATCTTTATTTTATCATAAAAATACTAGAAATGAAGTTTGGAACTACACTCGGTTATTCAGAAAATCTTCAAGCTTCAGGCGAATATTACATTACTCAAATAAAGAGAAGAAAAAATAAATGGAAACTATTTTTAGAACAAAATAATTTAATAAAAGATAATACTCCTCCTTCATTTACATATTACATTACTATAATGGAAAATTGACAATGGAAAGAGAAAACAGTATCCATTGCCAACTACGAATTATCAGAAATTTTTAATTATTTTACTCTTCTTCTTCCATAATTTCTTCTGCAATGGTTCTAAAATAGCCTTCTAATTCAGCAGGATTACGAGGATGTTGTGTATTTAATTTTTGACGAGTAGAGCTTTCTCTTGATTCAGAAAGGTTATCAGTTACATATTCCAAAATATCAAAGGCTTCTTCTGCCATTGCATTTTCCCAATCTAAAGTAGGATTTACTTCTACCATTTCCCACGCACACACTTTATCATTACTTATTAAAAGTGAGTTGAGTTGTTTGGCTTGTTCTACACTAAGTCCGTTTTCAACTGGCGTTCCAGTTCCTTCTGATATTTTGGGATCAAGACTATCTACATCAAAAGAAATATAAATCAAATCACAATGAGCTAAACGTTCCAAAACCTCATTAGCAATCTGTTCTACACCTTTATTATTGACTTCTGAGGTAGGGAAATTACGAATTCCATACTTATTCATCAAAAATTCTTCTTCTTCTTCTACATCTCTAACTGAAACAAAAACAATATCTTGAGGAAGAATATTTTGTCCATTCCCTCCAATATGTTTGAGTTTTTTCCACCATTTTACGGTATCTAGGTGAGGTTCATTTTTACGAGATTCTTTGTTATCTTCCCCTGTTGCGATGGCTAAGGGCATTCCGTGAATGTTTCCAGATGGAGTGGTATAAGGTGAATGCAAATCTGCGTGTGCATCTATCCAAATTACGCCTAGTCTTTTGTCTGGATAAGCAAGTTTTATTCCTGCTATCGAACCTGCTGCTGTGGAGTGGTCACCTGCCAAAATTAAGGGAAAGTAACCATCTTCAATCGCATCTCTTACTGCTTCACAGGTTCTACGTTCTACTTTATAGACAAAATCAATGTGTTTTGCGTGTTGGTAAGGAGTAGATTCGAAAAGCGCATCGTTTTCAGTTTCTACTTCTGCAATATCAAAACGAATAAAATAATCGCTGCCTTTATCTAAGCAAGCTGTTTTGAGAGCATCTACGCCCATACTTGCACCTCGTGTTCCTGCTCCTAGCTCTGAACGTACTTCAATGAGTTTTATAAAATCCATATAATTTAAGATTGTGTGTCTTGTATTTGTGTGTTGTTTTTCAGTTTTCGTTTGATGGATTTAGTAAAAAATACTAAAACTATTTCAAAAAGTTGAAATATAAGAAATTCAAATTCAAGATGCTATTTCTGTATTCTATTTTATAGTTTAAATGAAGGTAAAAACGACCCATTTTTTTCATTTTGCAAAAGTAATCAAAATACTTGAAGAAGAGGTTTATAAAACATGATTTCTCAAAAAAATAAGGTTGTATTTTTAATTCTTCAAAAAGATAAAAACTTTTATTTTTTTCTAATCATTCTTACTTGCTTTAAAAAATAAAAACGTATCTTTGCACTTGCAAATCCCCTCTAATACTATTTATATTCTATTTTAAACAGAATTATTCAGCGTTACAAACTTCCATTTCAATCCCCAAAATGGCAATTTATAACTTTCTATAATTTGTAATTGAATTTCTTTGATGACAAAATCATATTCTAATTTACGCAGCCTACTCTTTGTTTGTGCTGTTTTTTTATTGAGTAGTTTTTACTCTTTTTCTGCTTTTGGGCAGTGTAATTCGGTTGTAGCTGATCAGACTTTTAATTCTGTTGATTCAGGCTTTGGGCAAGGACAAGGAACTTATCCATACGATTTGAATAGAGGAAATCCTTTTCTTCATGCAGCAGCATTACAAAATGATGATCGTCTTCTATTTCCAACTCCTTCTTACAATAGAGTACCCACTAAGCCATTAATAAGAACAAATAGTGATGGTTCTTTAGATAATACATTCGATTATCAAGATAACTATGGTATCAACTCTTATGATATTGCTACCGTCGAACTTCAAGATGATGGTAAAATTTTGGTAGGTTACAGTACACCTAACAATGTATATAATTTTTATCATCGTATTGCTCGCTTTAATATTGATGGGAGTGTGGATAGTAGCTTTACTCTAGAAAGAGTATATGGGACTAATATATCTGTTCCTTCAATATATCAGATAAAGTATTTGCCTAATGGTAAAATACTTATTGGAGGAGTATTTTCAGCTTATGGCAATGATAGTCGTAACGGAATAGCTCTCTTAAACTCTGATGGTTCGCTTGACTCAAGTTTTAATCATGGCATACCCCTGAGTAAACAATTTCGGAGATTTGAAGTACAGCAAGATGGTAAGATAATAATAGCAGTTGGACAAAATAATTTTAGTAGTAGTGATCAAGTATACAGGTTAGAAAGTGATGGTAGCATTGACAATACCTTTTCAGCTCCATATAGTCATTATGAAGTATATAAAATAAAATCATTGAGTAATTCACAAATCATGATTGGAGGGTATAAGACTATAGTTAATAATGGAAGAACAGCTAGTTTGACTCGATTAAACAATGATGGAAGTATTGATACAAGTTTTGATACTGGGACAGGTTTTGAAGGAAGTGCTCTTGTTAGTAATGGAATAAGCGATATTTTGGAATTGCCCTCAGGAAACACTTTAGTAGTAGGTATGTTTAGAAAATATAATGGTGTAGATGTTTCAGGAGGTTTTGCTGATAGATATAGTAATATAATAAAACTAAATACTGATGGCACATTAGATAGCTCTTTTGATGGAGGAGGAAATATGCTAAGTTTTATAAGAATGCGAAGTGATGGCAAGTTTCTTTCAGGAATAGGGCTTAAAGAGTACAAAAGAAAGACAGTCAGCGCAGTAGTATTATTAAATAACGATGGAAGTTTGAACTTGGATTACAATCGTGGAACTGGTGCAACCATGGGAAGTGTACGGAAGGTAGAATATCAAGGTAATGATAAAATTATTATTGCAGGTGATTTTGGAGTATATAATGGAGTACCTACTAAATCTATTGCACGTCTAAATCTGAATGGATCATTAGATCAAAGTTTTGCGCTTTTTGAAGGAGTCTGTGACGGAGTTAGGAGAATAGATGATGTTTTGGTACTAAACGATAACAAAATATTTGTAGTAGGTTATTTTGAAAATGCTTGCACTTCTCCTACTATTTCTAAGTTTCTTAAGCTAAATTCTGATGGTTCAATAGATCAAACTTATACTCCAATACAGTATAATTCTAGTTCCTATCCAACAGATTTGGACATGCAAAGCAATGGAAAATTAATTATTGGAGGAAGTGGTCAGTATCATGGTATATTGAGGCTAAATACAGATGGCACATTAGATATGCAATTCTTCAACAATAACTATGGAGGAGGTACCAATATTAATATAAAACATAGTCTAGTTCAGTCAGATGATAAAATTGTTATAATAGGTAATTTCAACGAATTTAATTCCTTGCCCTTTACTAACCTTCTTCGTCTTAATGCAGATGGAAGTATAGATAATAGTTTTTTAGACATTCCTCAGATATACAACAACATATATATGGGAGCATTACAATCAGATGATAAGATTATCACTGCTTTGAACACCCCAGTAGGTTTAGCTAGATTGAATGCAGATGGTAGTATAGATAATACCTTCGATCCAGGCTTAGGTTTTGAAACAAATACTTATGCTAATACACAAATATTCTCCATGAAATGTCTAGATGATGGAAAGATTATTCTTAGTGGTAATTTTACCAAATATAATGGAATAACAGTAGGTAAAACTATTCGTCTAAATAGTAATGGTTCTTTAGATACTTCTTTTGATGGAGATGGTAGTATAGAGAGTAGAATTGTTGATATCTTACAAACAGATGTAGAAGAATATATAGTTGTAGGTTATTTTGGGGAAATAGAAGGAATAGGAAAAAATAGTGTAGCTAAAATAAAAAATATAAGTAGCTATACCATAAACAATACTACTCCTCCAAATCAGCAGCATGGAGTTTGTGCAAATACTACAACTACTTTACAAATGACACAACAAGGAGTTGTGTATTGGTATAATTCGCCTACAAGTACTACTCCTATTCATACAGGAGATAGTTTTACTACACCAACTTTGACAGCAGATTCTACTTATTTCTACGCATTAGATTCTATTGTAGGTTGTGGTAGTAGTAATAGATTGGAAGTTTTAGTTACTACTTTACAAACATTGAATGCAGTAAGTCAAATAAATTATACGACTTATTTAGATAATACTGGAAATATAGAAGTAGATGCAACTTTATTAGATAGTATAAGTTCGGCAGGTTGTGGAAATACGATTGATTCTTATCTTTTTGATGATACAGGATTAGCTACTCGTTCTTTTTCGTGTGCTGATACAAATGTAGTTCATAATGTAGTTTTGAGAGTTACAGATAGTAATGGAAATGTAGAAACTTCTCCTACAATTATTCAGGTAAAAGATACTATTCGTCCAGTTGTTTCTGTCAGAACACTTCCAGTACTTTTTAATGTATCTAATCAAGCTACTATTTCAGCTAGAGATTTTATTACTTCTTTGAGTGATAATTGTACAGATTCGGTAGATATAAATGTAGTTTTTAACGATACAGGACTGGAAACTAAAATATTTGATTGTGGAAACAGTTCAGTAAGAAGTTTAAACTTACAGATTACAGACCGATCAGGAAACCAAGTTATTCAACCTGTAATTATTAATCCTTCTGCTACAAACCATGATTTTAATGTAAATATAATTGCGAATACTTTCCGTCCTGCAATAGCTTCAAATATTACAGTTTTTGCAAATAATTATTCTTGTGCTCCAAAGTCTGGGGAATTGAAAGTTACTTTGCCTAATGATATAACTTATAATTCGGCTTCTATTGCACCAGATAGAATTGTAGGAAGTAACTTGTTTTGGAATGTTACTGATTTGAATTATGATAGAAACTTTGTAGTTAGAGTTTCTGTAACTCCAGATATTAGCTTAAATATTGGCGATGAGGTTTGTTTTTCAGGACATATTACTCCTGAAGTGAATGACCTTACTCGTTTGAATAACCTAAAACAATACTGCTTCCCAATCGTAAACTCTTATGACCCGAACGACAAACAAGTCTATCCACAAGGAATTTGTGATGAGAAATTTACGAAGCGTTCAGATTTGCCATTGACTTATACAATTCGTTTCCAAAATACAGGAAATGCTCCTGCTATTGATGTAAATATTGTAGATTCATTGAGTAATTTATTAAATCGTCGTTCTTTGCGTGTTGTGGGAAGTAGTCATGCAATGACAGTCGATACAACAGCAAATAATAATGTTATAAACTTTGTCTTTAATAATATCAATTTGCCTGATAGCACAACTAGTCCAGAGCTAAGTCAAGGATATGTTATTTTTGAGCTTGATGAAATTGCAGCACATACAGATACGTCAAGAATTGAAAATAAATCGTATATTTATTTTGATACAAACGCTCCAATTATCACAAATACAGTCAAAAATACGATTGTTGATGTGTTACCTCAATGTAATCCTACAACTCCAAATCCTCCGATTGCAGATTGTACATTACCAACTAATTTGAGTACAGAAATTCTGACTTCTACTAGAGTAAAATTATCGTGGACAACACCTTCAAATACAAATGCAGTTAATTATGAAGTGTTGAGAAATGGACAGCGACTTGCCACTATTCCAGCTTCGAATTTGTCTTATGTTGATTCAACATTGACAGCAAATACACAGTATAATTATTCTATAAAAGCTATTTGTGGAAATAATACAGCGACTTCAAATTCGGTTCAAGTTCGTACTCTTCCTGCTACTCCAACTTTGCTTTCTGTTATTGCAGCTTGTAAAGGAGAACGAGGAACAATCAATGTACAAAGTGCAGGTGCAACTTATAGAGTTTATGATTCTGAAACAGCATCTACACCACTTTTTGAAACTAATAATGCAAGTATCGAAACGCCTGTTTTGAATGACAGTACAACTTTTTATATTTCTGTTGTGATTAATGGACAAGAAAGTCAGCGTTTAGAAGCAGTTGTTCCAATCAAAGAAGTTTTTGAAGCAACCATCGAACAAGGAACTTTACTTGAAAGCTGTGCAACTGAATTTGTATTATCAGCTCAAGAAGTAGAGGGAGCAACTTACACATGGTTTAGAGAAAATGTTCAAGTAGGTACAGAAAGAACATTAACCACAACTTTCGAAGCTCGTTATAAAGTTAGAGTAATTAAAAATGATTGCTCTGATGAATCTGAGTTTACGACTACTCGCTTTGTGGATGCTCCAACAGCAAGAATTGAACAAGGAAACTCTGTTTCTTTCTGTGGAAGTGGAACATTGAATGCACAAGATACAAGCGCAAATGTAGTTTATGAATGGACTTTGAATGGTTCTAATGTAGGAAATGGCACAAGTATTTCAGTTTCAGAATCTGGAACTTATACCTTGAAAGCTAGTCAGCCTTCGTGTGCAGATAGCGTAACTATTGCTGTTACAATTACAACTGCACCAACAAATGTTGAGCTTACGGCAAGTAAAACAGCGATTTGTACAAGCGAAGAAACTCTGCTTTCAGCAACAACTGGTACAAGTTTTACTTACAAATGGTTTAGAAATAATACCGTTATTTCAAATACTTCTGCAAGTCTTTCTACTTCCGAAATAGGAACGTATAAAGTAGAAATAACGACAGCAGAGGGTTGTAAAGTAGAAACGAGCGAAGTAGAAATTACTCGTTTGCAAGTCAATCCAGCTATCATCAGAATCAATACAGAAAATGGCAAAGATAAAACGATTGATGTATCTTCTCAAGATGCGATTGATTCTGTAATGTGGTTTAAAGATGGTGTTGCAATTCCTTCTTTTGCAAATCAAATTCTGATTACACCAACCGAAACAGGAAATTACAAAGCACAAGTAGTTTATGAAACAGGTTGTAGTTTTGAAACAGCAGAAAAAACATTTACTGTGGATGGTATAACGGGAATTGAAGAAGAGTCTACAAAAATCTTCACAATTTATCCAAATCCAAATAATGGTTCTTTCAAAGTAGAATTTGCAACAACGACAAACCAAAAAACTAACCTTGTGTTGGTAGATGGATTAGGTAGAATTATTCATAGTCAAGAAATTGCTATGAATGAAAAAACACTTTCTATTACTCTTCCAAAAATAAGTGCAGGTGTTTATGTGGTTCAGATTATTTCGGAAGGAAAAGTCTATACAAAACAGCTTGTTATTCAGTAATGCAATCTATTTAGTAAGTCAAATGGCATGCTTTTGACATTCATAATGTGAAAATAAATCAAAAAAGAGGCTGTCCGAAAAGTAGGGATAGCCTTTTTTTATTATTAAAAGTTATCACTGTTAATTTTTTATGTATCTATATTGTCCTCTCATGTTGCGTAATACGACTGCAATTCTAAACATCTTTTTTCTGACTTTAAAAGTTTTGATCCTAACTTTGTTTTGTATAATCTCCAATCGTTTTACACCTGCAAATGCATGTTCTACTGTCACTCTCAATGTTGTCAACTTAAGAGCTTTTCGAATTGCTCATAAGGACACGAGCAATGGTAAAGTGAATTCTTCTTCGAAGAGTTGATCGTTTTGCGAAATAAAATTTTGTCTTTAGACAAAAAATATACCTGTTGCTCGTGTCCCCACGAGCTACCTAAAACAAAAAATCCTTAAGTTGAGAGCATTGACTGTCACTCTTAAAGAAGTAAGTTCTTTGTTTACTTTCTTCTTATGTGACCCTAACTCTTCTTTAAATGGTAATAAGTAACTGAGCAAAATAAAACAGATCTAAAAAAGAATTAGAAAATGGAAATTTAAACTGTCAAGACACCTTTGAGGTGTCAGACAGATTTTGTTAACCTATAAATAATTTTGCCCAGTTACTTATAGCATTTTCATAGTCTTTATCTATCCCTAAAAAAGCTAAATCTGCTAAGAGCATAATGCCTCCATCTATCTCTATTTGTCCATCATCACAAATAGTTTTATATGAATTAAAGCAATAGATAGGAAAAGCCATTCTTCATTTAGGAGGTTTTTTAATAAAAAAGGTACTTTGTATTTATTTAGTGAGTAAGTTTTTTAAAAAAAAGTTTGTATTTATGAGAAAAAAGATAAAAAAGGCTTACCTTTGTGCTGTCAAATAAAAGTAAGTAAATATAAAACCTACATTTCCTTTAAAAAATTATATAATTTGATTCCTTTCTTTAAAAGAATATAATTATTGAATTTTTACTAAACATTATGAATTTATTCTCTAGCTTTCGATTCTTTAATACTAAAAGACTACTATTTCTTATTGTTACTTTTTCCATTACTTCTCTTAGTCAAGCTCAATGTATAATGCTTCAATAATATCTTATACAGAGGGTTTTAATAATGAGCTTGTTTAAGAATAGGCTTTGTGCATTTATTTGTTAGTGTTGTTATGCTAAAACATCAATAAAAGCTGTAGTTTTTCATTCTTATAATAACAAGTGGTTGGACACAATCAACTACTGATGACTTTAATTGGAGATTTGAGAGTAACCAAACTTGCTCTACTAATACAGAACCAAATGCACCATTTGAGGAAAATCATTATTACTACACGGAGTCTTTAGCTCTAACAATCCATCTAAGAGAACTGCTATTATTACTCCTTGTTTTAACTTAACAGGTTTGACTACACTAGGATTTATTTTTTATTACCATATGTTAAAATATACCTATATAAGTATTCAAATTATTTTCACTGCTAAATTACTATTATAATTAAAATTTTGTGCTTTAATATTATTTATCAATTATTATTTTATTCACTAACTTTTATTTGTATTTATGAAATGTTTGCAACTTTAAAAAATGTAGTGTACTACTAACGTTCTTGTTAGAGATAAATAAGAACCATACTGATGCCTCAAGTAGAATCAATCTAATAAAGCAAAAGTTCTTTGGTTTCTATTTTAGATAGAAATAGTACATTAGACATAACCTTTGTAATAATTTTTAACTGACTAGCTCTTTTAATATCAATCTTATAATGAAAAAAACATTAGCTTGTAGCATACTGCTACTTTTGACCTTCATTGCCCAAACCCATGCCCAAGAGTTGGGCTGGAAACTTCTCAAAGAAGTAGAAGGTATCCGTGTAGAGTATCAAGTACGTGACTACACACCCAATAACTCTCAGTATTATGTACTTCGTGTAAAAAATACTAATTCCCATGATGTAGCTATTAACTGGGATTATCGTCTCAGTTACAGTAATGGACAAGAGGTTTACAATCCCAAGAGTGGAGAACATCATGTAGGGCTTACACTCAAAGCAGGACAGAGCATTGAGGGAAATCTTCCAAGTACAGAGGAAGAAAACCTTCTTACACTTCATTATCGCTTCACAGGACAGCGTGGTAAAATTGTTCCTACTGTTTTAACAGACATTAAGCTTGAACTCTTTAAAATTTTCACTCTCTAAAAATACTTTTACAAATATGTATTACTCTACAAATAAGCTGTTTACATTTCTTACTAGCTTTATTCTACTTTGGTGTAATATTGCTATACAAGAAGCATACGCACAATGTTACGCACAAATCACTTCCAGAACTCCTACAGGTACAGTTTGTCCCAATGAGGCTCTTACTTTTGTAGGTACAGGCCAAGGTGTGGCTACAGCTTTTGACTTCAATGGTGCTACCTTCCCTACAGGTTGGGTAGCATCTGCTTTTACACTTGGTCAGCCTTGCTTTAATCCAGCACCTGATGGCACAAACTACTTTTGGTCTGCTGCAGGTGGAGCTGGAGTTCCTCGTTTTGTACAGACGAGTGCTATAGATGCATCTGCAGGCGGAAGCCTGATTTTTGAGATGGACTTTGGAAGAGATGACCCTCAACCAGGCTGTGAAGAAGTGGATGCTAATGAAGGAGTCTTTCTACAATACTCTATTGATGCAGGAACTAACTGGGTAGATATTCAATATTTTGATCCTATAGACCCTTCTGGTGGAGCAATAGGCTACGAATGGATACTACAGAATATTCCAATTCCTCCTGCTGCATATACAGTTTCTACAATGTTTCGTTGGATACAACCGAATCACTCAGGAACAGGTTATGATAACTGGGGATTGGATAATATTTCAGCCAACCAAACTGTTCCTGTGATTGCTCATTCATGGAACTTTGGTGATGGAAGCCCTTTAGATACAAGTGGAGGAACAGTTTCACATGCCTACACTACAACTGGTGTTTATACAGTAACTTATACTGCCACAGTATTAGGTGGATGTACTAATTCTACTACAACTACAGTTGTGGTGGAAAACCCAACTCTTATAGCACCAGCAGATATAACCAATATAGCTACTACATCTGGTTGTGCTGCAGCACTTAGTAGTGTTACTTTAGGTACACCTACGACTACAGCTACTTGTACTATTGTTAGCTTGACTAATGATGCTCCAGATCCACTGCCTATTGGAGCAACAGTAATTACTTGGACTGCTGTATTTTCTAATGGATATATTGCAACAGCAACACAAACTGTCACAGTCATTGATACGGAAGCACCTGTAATTTCAGGATGTGCTTTAGGAACAATAACTGGTACGACAGCAGTAGGAGCTACAACCTGTGAGGCTTCTGTAAGTTGGACAGAACCTACAGCTACAGATAATTGTAGTACACCCACAGTAGTGCGTTCACATAGTCCAGGTGATCTTTTTAGTGTAGGAACTACTAGAGTAACATACACTTTTACAGATGCAGCTCTAAATTCTACGTCTTGTTATTTTGATGTTGTTGTTACTGATAATGTAGCTCCTGTTATTACAAACTGCCCATCTGATATTTCAGTAGATAATGACAGTGGTGTATGTGGAGCTATTATAAACTGGACAGCATTAAGAGCAACTGATAATTGTGAGGGTGTAATTATACCACCACTTAGCTTTACTAATGCAGGTGCTACAGGCAAATCAGGTCCAACACAAGCTCAGCTTGATGCTGCTTATACAGGTGACTATCTAGATGGAATAGTAACTTTAGTTGGAGGTATTCAAGAGTTTGTTGTACCTACAACAGGTGTATATTTGATTAATGCTGTTGGGGCAGCTGGAGGGAAACAAAGATATGCTCCTGGTTTTCTTGGTGGAAAGGGTGCTCAGGTTGAGGGAGAATTTAATTTAACAGCAGGTGATGTCATACGCATTCTTGTCGGTCAAAAAGGAGAAGATACTCGTGCAATGAATCAAGATAATGCTTCACCTGGTGGTGGGGGTGGTAGCTTTATTTGGAACGTTACTACAGGAGAACTACTTGTTGCTGCTGGTGGTGGTGGTGGTGGTGGACGCCAAACTCATGCTGGGGCAAACGCTAACTTAACAACTCAAGGGAATCAATCTGCTGACTTATTAGGTAATGGAGGAACATTAGGAAATGGAGGAACAAATAATGTTGGAGGTAATAGTTATTGGGCTGGAGCTGGTGCAGGTTGGTTCACTGATGGAACAGGAGGAAACAACGGAACTAATTATGACTTTAATACAGGTTTTCAAGGTGCTCAAGGTGGACGTCGTCCTCTAAATGGAGGACTTGGAGGTGTTCGTTGGATTGATACAGGAGGTGATGAAGGTGGCGATGGTGGTTTTGGCGGTGGCGGCGGTGGCGGCTCTGATAACATGGGTGCAGGTGGTGGTGGTGGCTACTCTGGTGGTGGTGGTGCTAGAGACTACTCCTTCAATTATGCAGGTGGTGGTGGTGGGTCTTTTGTTAGTCCAACAGCTATTTCAAACAACCTAGTAGGTGCTACAAACACAGGACATGGGCAGGTAAATATCAATTTAATTAATGGAGGTGGGGCAATAGTTGCACAGACTGACTTAACAGGTTTCTCTTCTGGCTCAACCTTCCCTATAGGTACTACGACTATAGAATATACTGCAACGGATGCAGCAGGTAATACAAGTGCCTGTTCTTTTGATGTAACAGTAAATGATACACAAGCTCCTACAGTAGTTTGTCAGAGCCTAACTATTCAACTAGATGCAACAAATAATGCAAGTATCACAGCATCACAAATAGACAATGGAAGCATAGATAATTGTAGTATCGCATCAATTTCTGTAAGTCCAAGTAGTTTTACTTGTGCAAATGTGGGTACGAATAATGTAATTCTGACTGTTACTGATGCTAGTGGAAATACATCTACTTGTACAGCAACAGTTATAGTAGAAGATAATCAACTTCCAGCTCTGACAGCACAAGCAGATTTTACAAGAAATACTGATACAGGAGTTTGTAGTTTTACCAATACAGATATTCCAAATGGACTGGCTGCTGATAACTGTTCTATCGCTTCTTATCAGTATGTTCTGACAGGCGCAACAACAGGAACAGTTACCACTTTAGTAAATCAAATATTTAATGTTGGAGTTACGACGGTTACTTGGACAGCAACTGATGCAAGTGGAAATATTTCTTTAAGTGATGAATTTACAGTTACAGTAAACGAAACACAACTTCCAATACTAACAGCACAAGCAGACTTTACAAGAAATGCTGATGCAGGAGTTTGTAGTTTCACAAACACTGATATTCCAAATGGAGTAGCTTCTGACAACTGTTCTGTAACTTCTTATTCGTATGTCTTGACAGGTGTAACCACAGGAACCGTAACTACACTTACAAATCAAGTATTCAATGTTGGAACTACAACAATTACTTGGACAGCAACTGATGTAAATGGAAATGTTTCTTTAAGTGATGAGTTTATAGTTACAGTAAGTGATGCACAACTTCCAACGCTAACAGCTCAAGCAGATTTTACAAGAAATACAGATAATGGAAATTGCAGTTTTGTTAATATAGACATTCCAAATGGAGTAGCTTCTGACAACTGTTCTGTAACTTCTTATTCTTATGTCTTGACAGGTGTAACCACAGGAACCGTAACTACACTTACAAATCAAGTATTCAATGTTGGAACTACAACAATTACTTGGACAGCAACTGATGTAAATGGAAATGTTTCTTTAAGTGATGAGTTTACAGTTGTTGTTTTGGATAATCAATTACCAATCGTTACTTGTCCTGCTGATATTATAGCTGCAAATACAGGTAATTGTAGTAGTATTGTAACTTACAACCTTCCAACAGCAACAGATAATTGTGGTATTGCTTCTATAGTTCAAACAGCAGGATTACCATCTGGTAGCTCATTCCCTGCTAACACAATAACAAACACATTTGAAATAACAGATGTGAATGGAAATAGTACAACTTGTTCATTTGATGTTACTACAAATCAAGTTAATGAATTGCTTTATTCTGGAAGTACCTTTACAGAAGTGTCTTATGCTCCTAATTCTGGTATAATAGAGAATGTAATTACTATTGAGAGTTCTTCTTGTACTTCTTTTTCTGGTTTGGCTGGAGAAGATTATGTAACAACAGGAAAAGTAAATGTTTCTAATATCCCTAATGGTCTTAGAGCTTCAATAATAAAAGTATCAGATACACAACTTCGCTTTTCATTGCAAGGAGCTGCAAATCCAAATACACGAGCAGAGAGTATAAGTAATTTATCTGTTGCTTTTAATAATAATGCTTTTAATGGAGTTGTAGCAACTGATGTGAACAATTCTGTTCGTACAGACCTAAAAGTTATTTTTAAAAATCATTCTTCATTATATTTATGGGCAATTGGTCTTTCTACTTCAGAGGTAAAATTATATTGGGATGACCATACAGGCTATGATGGTTTTCATTTGTATAGAGGAAGTACTAGAATTGCTGTTCTGCCAGATACAGCAACTTACTATATAGATGAAAATTTGAATCCTGATACCTTTTATCAATATCATATATTTGGACTTGTAAATGGAACAGAAATGGAAATCTCTAGAACAAATGAATGGACATATCCTCTTGCTCCAATATTAATTTCTGTAAATACTGTTTGTGAAAGTGGAAAACCACAGGTTACATTGAATAGTAGTGCATTTTTCTATAATGTATATGCAGACTCTACAAGTGGGACGATACTTATGACAAGTAATGGAGATGAGACTTTTTTACTTCCTTTTATCAATCAAACTACTACTTTTTATGTAAGCGTAATTGGTAAAGATCCTCATACCTTAAAAGAAAGTGCTAGAACACCTGTAAAAGTAGAGCCACAAATAGGATTTGATGCTCTTATTGAAGGAGAAAATATTCAAGTGAGTTGTGAAAATACTCTAGAATTAACAGCTCAAGCAATACAAGGAGCTACTTATACGTGGTATTTGAATGGATATAATTTGGGCATACATGCACAAAATATGACTGCAAATCATTCAGGCGATTATCAAGTCCGAATTCAAAAAGGTATTTGTAGTTTTATTTCTGAAAAGGTAATGGTCAAATTAAATCAAAATCCAGTTGCTAAAACTCAAGAACCAAATGGTGCAATATTCTGTCAAAATGGAACAATAAATGCCATTTCAGCAGGACAAAATGTAAGCTATGAATGGATGTTGAATAATGTGGTCATTGGAAATGACCAAAGCCAAGAAGTTACACAATCTGGAATTTATACACTTCAAGTAACAACTCAAAACGGTTGTCAAGCAAGTACAAGTATTGAAATAGGTGTTACAGATATTACTCAAAATCCTATTTTGGAAGCATCTGAAACTACAATTTGTCCGAATGCTGAAACGATAATTTCTATTCAGAATCCTCAAGATAATGTGGTTTATCAGTGGTATAGAAATGGAAAAAAAGTTTTGAATGAAACAGGAAATTCTATTTCTACTTCTATAAAAGGAAAGTATCAAGTACGTACAATTTCTACTGAAAATACGATTTGTCATTCAGTGTCAAATGAGATAGAAATTAATCATTTTGAGATTCTACCTATTTATTTGAGAATAAGTGAAGACAAAAATTCACTTTTCTTAGAAGATATAAGTGGCTCTCAAGCTGAAATTGTGAGTGTAGAATGGTATTTTGATGGAGAAGTAAAAACTGATTTGGGAACAAGTAATGAAATTACACCAACAGAAGATGGTTATTATTCTGTCAAAATAACCAATCAAAATGGTTGTCTAATTCAGACTAGAACAGTTTATTTTTCTGTTCCAGAAACTACAATTACAGGAGAAGAAGTAATAACAAGTGATGTATTCAAAATTTATCCAAATCCAAGTGAAGGAATTTTCAATGTACAATTCCCAGCAGCATTAAAAGAGAATATGCAAATTTCTGTTTTTGATGCAACAGGTAAAGTCATCAAAACACAAACTTTTGAAAAAGGTAATCAAACCTTTACTCTTGATATAGCAGAATTTGCAAAAGGCATTTACTTGATTCGTTTCACTCAAGATAAAGCCACATACTCTAAATCCATCATTTTAGAGTAAGAAAAATAAGATTAAAACAGATTAACAAAACCCCTTCATTCTTTGAGTGAAGGGGTTTTTTATGATTTTGTCACATTATTTTGCAGTCTATCACAATTATACTACAGTTTACGACATTTTTGTAGATGAAATAATATGTTTTCATAAATTGTAATCAAATTCAGATATACTTCTGAATTTAAAAGAATACGAAACATCTAGCATTATATATATAAAACAAAATTATCTTATGATTTATATTTTTATACTAAAAATAAATTTAAGATTATAAAGCAGATAGGAAAAGCCTTTACTTTTTGAGTAAAGGTTTTTTTTGTGTTTGAATTTTATAAATTTAAACTCTAAAATATATCCTACCTACTTTAAGTTATATTAGCTTCATGATAAAATATTTTCTACTTCCACTACTATTTATTTGTATAAGCTACTCTGGTTCTGCACAAAAAATTACATCTAATCAATCTACTATAGCTTCTAAGGTAGATTCGCTCAATCAACTTGCTGAAAATTTGGTTCGTTCTCAGACGGATAGTGCTTTAATTTTGACACAGAAATCCATTGAATTAGCTTCTCCTATTGATTACAAACTAGGAAAAGGAATAGCCTTGATGTATCAATCGTATTGTACTTCTTTCAAAGGAAAATATGCAGAAGCACTTCCTATCATAGAAGAATCAATTTCTTTTTTAGAAAAAACATCAAACAAACATGACTTGGGTTTTGCTTACAATCAGCGAGCGCATCTAAAGGAACGTTTGGGAGACATTGAGCAAGCTCTAAAAGATTATAATAAGTCCGTTGATTATATGAAAACAGGCAAAACTCCTTCTCCTAAGCTTAATATTGTCTATAATGCTTTGGGAGGGTATTATGAGAGAAGAGGTAATTATATTTTATCTTTAAAATGTTTGAACACAGCATTAGAATTATCTAAAAAACAAAATGACCAAATTTTGGAAGCTATTTCTTTGAGTAATATTGGAAATATTCATTTTTTTTAACAAGAATACGACAAAGCAATCCCTTATTATAAACAAGCTATAGCTATTCAAAAAAAGATAGAGGACGACAAAGGACTATCCCAAACCTACAATAATCTAGGAGGAGCATTACTCTCTCTCAAAAAAAATGACCAAGCCTTGACTTATTTAAAAGAAGCAGGACTACTCTATAAAAAAATAGAAAATAAAAGAGGGTATTTGATGAGTCAAATTAATATTGGTCTTATTTATCATAATAGGAAAGAATATGATACAGCTATTGGGTATTTTCAGGAGTCGGCAGAGGTAGCAGAGGCGACTGAAGATGCAGGTTTACTCTCCATAATATATATTAATTTGGCTACTTCTCACTCCGACCAACAAAGTTATGATAGTGCAATCATATATGCTCAAAAAGGATTAGCTATTGCAAAAACCACAAATACAAAAAAAGATTTAATTAATTATTTATTATCTCTTTCCATTTCTTATGAAGGCAAAAAAGAATTCGAAAAAGCGTATGAATACCATGTGCTTTATACAAACTATAAAGATAGTGTGTTCAATATTGAAAAATCATCCGAAATAAATGCACTTTTATTAGAACAGAAAAAATTAGAAAATATACAATTAGAAAACGATAACTTATTCAAAAATAATGCTTTACAAAAAGAACAATTTCAACGCAAAATGAAAGAGCAAGAATTTAGTCTTTTAGAAAAACAAGCCGAAGCAGACCGACTTTTAGCTCTTGCCAAAGATGCCAAAAACAAACAGCAAGCTGATAGCCTCTACCGTGCTGCCCAAAATGCACAACTAGAAGCTGATAATCTCAAAATAAAAGCCGAAAAAACAGAAGCCGAAAAACGAGCGAATGAAGCCGAAAACAAACAAAAAATAGCTTTTCAAAGAAATCTATCTATTCTTTTTGGAATAGGAATTTTGGCTGCTCTTATTATTGCTTATATCGCTTATCGAAACCAAAAAAATAAACAAAGAGCTAACCTACTTTTGGCAGAAAAAAATGAAGAGATTAATCTTCAAAATGAATTATTAGCTGATTCTAACCAAACCAAAGACCGTCTTTTTTCTATCATTGCACATGATTTGCGTAGTCCGATGATGGCTTTTCAAGATGTTTCAAGACAATTAGAATTTTATATCCAAAAACAGGATTCTGAAAAACTCTTACGAACCGTCAAATTATTAGATACTTCAGCAACTAAGAGCGTGTTTAAATTTTATTTTGCCAAAATTTGCAATTTCACTAATATCACTTTACAAAGTTAAATAAAATGAGAATTTGTAGAAGAAGTAGTACTTTTGTTAAATGAAAGAACAAAAAACAACAACTTCTAGGCAACAACGTCGCTTCCTACAGCGCAGTTTTAAACCCTTGACAAATTCTCAATGGGAAATTATAAAAAATCTTTTAGATAAACCAAGAAAACGTAAGCATTCTTTGCGAAATGTTCTTGATGGAATCTTAAAAATAACTCGTACAGGAACTCAATGGCGTAATTTAGACTCTTGTTTTCCACCTTGGGAACTAGTCTATTATTACTTTCGTAAATGGCAAAAAAAGGGAGTTCTAACATTTATTTTAAATCATCTTGTTGGTTTAGAACGAGTTAGGCAAGAGCGTAATGTTTCTCCTACCACTTGTGCAGTAGACAGTCAAAGTGTTAAAATAGCTGCTTTTATAAATGAAGAAGTAGGCATAGACGGTTTTAAAAAAATTAATGGGCGTAAGCGTCATATTGCAGTAGATAGCTTAGGATTACCTCTTGCTATTCACGTATCAGCAGCAAATACTTATGATGGAAATGAAGGTATTGAACTATTTTCTCAATTAGAAGAAGTAGCTTCAGAGCTAGAAATTATTTTCGCAGATAGTGCTTACAAAGGATATTTCAAAGAATGTGCAGCATGGTACAAATGGAAGGTTGAAATTACACAACGTCCACCTAATGAGAAAGGATTTGTTCCTCAAAAGGGAAGGTGGCAAGTGGAAAGGTCGTTTGGATGGTTCAATTTTTTCCGTAGATTAGCCAAAGATTACGAAAAAACAATACAATCTTCTGTAGCTTTTATACAAAGTGTATTTATTACTATAATTTTAGCTAGATTAGATAGAGAAAATTTTTAAACACGCTCTAATCTTACCAGTCTGCTCAATAATTTGCTGCATTGGGCTTTATTACAACAACAACAAAAAACTCGTTATCAGTTTGATAGCTATTCTTTATCGCTTTTACTTTCAGAAATGATGACTACCTATCAGACCATTTCAGAACCCAAACAAATTGAATGGCAGGTAGATATTCCCACAGAGCTTTCCGTTTGGGTAGATGCCCCTTCTTTCCAAACCATTATCAGAAATATAATTTCGAATGCTATTAAATTTAGTCCTACAAAAGGAAAAATAACTATTCAAGCCACTCAAAAAGACGACGAAGTAGTACAATTATCTATTCAAGATACAGGTAAAGGAATTCCTTTAGAAGTACAAAAAAACCTTTCTCAAAACACACTTAATCCAACTCAAAAAGGAACAAAAAACGAAAAAGGAACAGGGCTAGGGCTACTTTTGTGTTATCAGTTTGCAAAAGATAATAACATTGTCATAGATTTGGAGAGTCAAGAGAAACAAGGAACAACATTTACTTTTTATATTCCTACTCAAAAAAACAATTAAAATTATGCGAATCATTGTAGTCGAAGACGAGCCACTTTACGCTTCAAGAATAGAATTTCTGATAGAAAAAATGGGCTATGAATTAGTCGGAATGACAGACAATGCTGAAGAAATGATGCAATTTTTTATGACCAAAAATCCAGATTTGGCATTGATAGACATCAATATAAATGGCTCAATGAACGGCATCGAACTTGCAAAAAAAATATGGCGTTCAAAATACGAAACACCTGTCATCTTTATTACTTCTTTTGATGATACCGAAACATTTAGCAAAGCAAAATTAGTAAATCCATTTGCGTATATCATCAAACCGATTGATGAAGCTACTTTACAGCGCAGTGTAGAACTTGCTCTAATGCGTTATTCCAACAATGATATGAGTGAAGGGCAAGTGTGGCGAAATGATATTTTACTCAGAGAACATATTTTTATAAAAGACAAAGGCAAACTCAAAAAGATTACGCTCAAAGATATTATTGTAATAGAAGCAGCCAACAAATACGTAGATATTTCTACAAAGACAAACAAATTTGTGGTCAGAATGTCGTTACGAGATATTGAAACCAAACTTCCCCCCTCTGATTTTGTACAAATCCACCGAAGTATTATCATCAATGCTCATTTTATTGAAGATATAGACCCCAAAGAAAATACGATTTATCTACTTAATCGTACTTTTGATATTGGTAGAAGCTACCGTGAAAATCTACTCCAACGCCTTAATATTTGGAGTTAGGTTTTTGTTCGTCGCATTATTTTGTAGTCTGTCGCAAGTATATTGCAGCTTACGACATTTTTGTAAAGTCAGTAACATGTTTTTTTAAATTAGAATCAAATTCAGATACTTTTCTGAATAACTATCCACTTCTAATTTAATAAAATATGAAACGATTATTCTACTTAAAAAGTCTTGTACTTTTTATTTTATTATTGTCTAACCTGTGCTTGTTTAGTTTAGAGGCGCAAGCCCAACTAACTCTCCAAGCAGGTACAGGTACAGCAGATACAGGAGATACTGAGTCTGGCTCAGATATTACACCTTTTTGTACGTACTATCATGATTCTAAGAAACAATTCTTGATACACTCTTCAGAATTAACTTCTACTCTTGGAAAGTACACACTTTCTAGAATAGGATTTGATGTAACAACACCTAATCCAGATAATCAAGTTATGAATAACTTGACAATTAAGATTAAACCTACCACACTTACTTCTCTTACTGCTTCTGTTTATGAAACAGGTAATTTTACTACGGTATATTCAGGTACTCATGTAGGAGTAGCAGGATTAAATTGGTTTGATTTTATAGCTCCCTTTGATTGGTTTAGTACAGAGAACCTAATTGTAGAAATATGTTTCAACAACACTTCCTATACAGAGAATAGTGCTGTTAGAGTAAGTACAACTCCATTTACAAGTACAGTTAGTAGAATTGAAGATAATGATGCAGGTTGTGACTTTTCTAACCCTGACGAAAATGATACGACAAGACCCAATATATACTTTACTAGTACAAACCCTGTTCCTTTTACAACTATTGATGTACAGGGAAACTCAACCTCTATTAGTAGTGGAGATAGAACACCTGAACTAATTGATAATACAGATTTAGGTACTACAGATAATGCAACGGTTACTTATACTATAAAAAATACAGGTACAGAAATATTGGTAATTTCTTCTATTACTTCTACAGATGATACAAATTTCACAGTAAGTAATGTGCCAAGTTCAGTAGCTATTGGTGATAGTGCTACTTTTGATATTACTTTTGCACCTGTTTTAGGGGGAACAAAAATAACAATCATTAGTATTAACAGCAATGCAAAACCATCTATATATGATTTTGCTGTGAAAGGGCTAAAAACAGGTGCTTTTCGTACTACTTGGATACCTAACACTAGTTTGCTCACTATATCTGGTGCAGGTTCTGCCGATGGATATAGTTATAGCTACGACTTTGTTATTAGTTGGACAAACTTGACTAATTTAGGAGTAGGAGATGGCTCTGCTACAGTACAATCAGCAAGTTATACTATCTCTGGCTTAGAATCAGGAAGTACATACGAAGTCGCCATAACAGGTTTATTTCCTCATTTTTATATGAATGATGGCTCACAAAAACTTAAATTGCAAACCATAGAAGAGTGGGGAAATATTGCTTGGCAAAGTATGGAAGGAGCATTTTATGGGTGTAAAAACCTTACATACAATGCTACTGATATACCTAATCTTACAGCTGTACAAGATATAAGTAATATTTTTTATGGATGTGAAAATTTTAATGGGGATATTGGTTTGTGGGAAATAGATGGTGTAACAAACATGAGCAACGCATTTCGTGAATGTACTAATTTCAATCAAGATATTGGAGCTTGGAATACGAGCAACGTTACAGATATGTCTGATATGTTTAGAGGTACTACTTCATTTAATCAAGATATTAGTTCTTGGAATACAGGGAATGTGATAAGTATGACTGGTATGTTTGCTGGGGCAGATTCTTTTAATCAAAATATTGGAAATTGGAATACAACTAATGTAATAGGTATGGTCAGTATGTTTTTTGGAGCAGATTCTTTTAATCAAGATATTGGAAATTGGAATACAACTAATGTAATAAGTATGGCTAGTATGTTTGCTGGGGCAGATTCTTTTAATCAAGATATTGGAAATTGGAATACAGCTAATGTTACAAAGATGACTAATATGTTTGATGGAGCTTCCTCTTTCAATCAAGATATTGGTTCTTGGAATACAGGGAGTGTAACAAACCTAGGTGCTATGTTTAGTAGTGCAAGTTCTTTCAACCAAGATATTAGCTCTTGGAATACGAGCAATGTTACAAACATGATCTTTACGTTTAATAACGCAAGCTCTTTCAATCAAGACATTAGCTCTTGGAATACAGGTAATGTTACAACAATGTATGGAATGCTTGGTAATGCTACTTCTTTCAATCAAAATATTGGAGGATGGGACATAGCCTCAGTGACAAGTATGTTAAATATGCTCAATAGTTCAGGATTGAGTAGAGCTAATTATGATGCTACACTTATAGGCTGGGCTGCACAAACAGTACAACCTAATGTAACTTTAGGGGCAGTAGGCTTAGAATATTGTGTTGGAGAAACGGCAAGAAATACACTTACTTCTGCTCCTAATAACTGGACTATTACAGGCGATGCTCTTTTTTGTCCTGCAGATATTAATGTACAAGGTAATACAGTTTCTATTCTTGATGGAGATACTACACCTGATGCAGCAGATAATACAGATTTTGGGAATGTGCCTTCAAGTAAAATAGTTACTTATACTATCCAAAACACAGGAAATGAAGGACTTACGGTTTCTTCTATTGACATAAGTGGAACAAATGCTGCCGATTTTGTAGTGAGTAATATTACTTTACCAGTAACAATTTCTGCAAGTGGGACAACTACATTTGATGTTACTTTTACACCTTCTGCTCTAGTTACAAGAACAGCAACTATTACAGTTAATAGTGATGATACTGACGAAGCTGCCTATGATTTTGCTGTGCAAGGAACAGGTATAGAAAATCCTTTTCGTACTACTTGGATAACCACAGATGGAACTATTACTCTTCCAACACCTGGACCAGGTTATGATTATAAAATTACTTGGACAAACCTTACTAATGCAGGGGTAGGAGATGGAACTGAATCCAATGTAACTGTTAATAACTACACAATTACAGGGTTAGAAGATAATAGCACTTATGAAATAGCTATTATAGGAGATTTTCCTAATTTTTATATGAATAATAATGCTACAGAAAAACTCAAACTTCAAACTATAGAAGCATGGGGAGAGATAGCTTGGTTAGGTATGAATAGTGCTTTTTTTGGTTGTGAAAACCTAACTTATAATGCTACTGATGCACCTAATCTTACTACAGTAAATAATATGGACAATATGTTTCGTAATTGTGTAAACTTTAATGGAAATATTGGAAATTGGAATACAGAAAATATTCTATACATGGGTGTTATGTTTGGTGGAGCCACTTCTTTTAATCAAGATATTGGAAGCTGGAACACAGGTAATGTAGTAAATATGGGTAATATGTTTAGTGGTGCCAGTTCTTTCAATCAAGATATTGGAAGTTGGAATACAGGTAGTGTAACAAGTATGAGCTTTATGTTTCAAGGAGCAAGTTCCTTCAATCAAGATATCGGTTCTTGGAATACAGACAATGTTACAAATATGATGAATATGTTTTTCCAAGCCAGTTCTTTCGATCAAGATATTGGAAGTTGGAATACAGGTAGTGTAACAAGTATGAGTAGTATGTTTTATCAAGCGACTTCTTTCAATCAAGATATTAGTAATTGGAATACAGAAAATGTTACCAATATGGTTAATGTCTTTAATGGTGCTACTTCTTTCAATCAACCTATTGGAAATTGGAATACAGATAATGTAACCAATATGAGTGGCATGTTCTTTAACGCTTCTGCTTTCAATCAAGATATTGAAAGTTGGAATATAGAAAATGTTACTAATATGAGTAGTATGTTCAGAGGCTCTACTTTCAATCAACCTATTGGAAATTGGAATACAACAGCCGTAACAAATATGAGATTTACATTCTATTTAGCAACGTCTTTTAATCAAGATATTGGAAGTTGGAATACAGAAAATGTAACAGATATGAGTAATATGTTTTTGGGTGCTACTTCTTTCAATCAAAATCTTGGAAGTTGGAATATTAGTAATGTTACAAATATGACTACCATGCTCAGTAATTCTGCCCTAAATACTGCTAATTACGATGCTACACTCATAGGTTGGGCTGCACAAACTCTACAATCTGATGTTGCTTTAGGAGCAAATAACCTAGAGTATTGTAATGGAGAAGCAGCACGTAATATACTTACCTCTGCTCCTAATAACTGGAATATTACAGGTGATGAACTTCTGTGTCCTGCTGACATTAATTTAGTAAGTAATGGAATAGATATCACAGATGGGGATACTACACCTGATGCAACAGATAATACAGATTTTGGAAATGTACGTGTAAATAAAGTAGTTACTTATACTATCCAAAATACAGGAAATGAAAACCTTACCATTTCTTCTATTGACATAAGTGGAACAAATGCTAGTGATTTTGTAGTAAGTAATATTGCTTTTCCTGCTACTATTGCTGATGGTGGTAATACTACTTTTGATGTTACTTTTACACCTTCTGCTCTAGTTACAAGAACAGCAACTATTACAGTTAATAGTGATGATACTGATGAAGCTGCTTATGACTTCGCTATTCAAGGAACAGGTATAAATCCTTTCCGTACTACTTGGATAACCACAGATGGAAAGATTACCATTCCAACAACAGGAACTTATGACTATGATATTGCTTGGACAAATCTTACCAATACAGGTGTAGGAGATGGAACTGCATCAAATGTAACTGTTAATAACTATACAATTACAGGCTTAGAAGATAATAGTACTTATGAAATAGCTATTACAGGAGATTTTCCTCAGTTTTATATGAATAATAATGCTACAGAAAGACTAAAACTTCAAACGATAGAAGCGTGGGGAAATATTGAATGGTCAAATATGAGACGTGCTTTTCAAGGATGTGAGAACCTTACCTACAATGCTACGGATAATCCTAATTTGACTTCCGTAACTGATATGAGTAGTATGTTTCGTGGTTGTGTAGCTTTTAATGGAGATATTGGTTCTTGGAATACAGATAATATTACCAATATGAATGGTATGCTTAATAGCGCAAGTTCTTTCAATCAAGATATTGGTTCTTGGAATACAAGCAATGTTACAGATATGCGTGCTATGTTGGCTGGAGCAAGTTCCTTCAATCAAGATATTGGTGCTTGGAATACAAGTAATGTTACAGATATGGGTTATATTTTCTCTGGCGTTACGTCTTTCAATCAAGACATTAGTTCTTGGAATACAAGTAATGTTACAGATATGATTTATATGTTTAATGGCACAGCTTTCAATCAAGATATTGGTTCTTGGAATACAGAGAATGTTACACTCATGAATTTTATGTTTAATAATGCAGCAGCTTTTAATCAAGATATTGGTTCTTGGAATATAAGTGCTGTTACAAATATGACTGGTGTGCTTAATGGTTCAGGATTAAATACAGCTAACTACGACGCTACGCTCATAGGCTGGGCTGCACAAACTCTACAACCTAATCTGTCTTTAGGAGCTGCTGGGCTAAACTATTGTAATGGAGAAACAGCACGTAATACACTTACCTCTGCTCCTAATAACTGGACTATTACGGGAGATGCACCTCTATGTCCTTCTGAAATCAATCTGCAAGGCAATGGAAGTGATATAGCTGATGGAGAAACCAATACAAGTACAGCAGATAATACTGATTTTGGAAGTGTAACTACAGATAGAACAGTTACTTATACGATTCAGAATACTGGTGGGTTAGATTTGACAGTTTCATCTATTACTATAAGTGGAACAGATGCTGCTGATTTTGTAGTGAGTAATATTGCTTTACCAGCAATAGTAGTAGCAAGTGGAAGTGCTACTTTTGATGTTACCTTTACTCCAAGTTCGTTAGGAGTTAAGAATGCAATTATTACTGTTAATAATGACGATGCTGATGAAGCAGCTTATGATTTTGCTGTACGTGGTACAGGAGTTGTTCCACTCACTTTTACTGCTGCGATTACTCCAGTAAGTTGTGCAGGAGGAAGCACAGGCGAGATTGACTTAATTGTAAATGGAGGAACAGGAAGTCCTACTTATTTATGGTCAGATGGTGGAGTCACTACTCAAGACCGTTCTAATCTTGCAGCAGGAGAATATACAGTTACGATTAGTGATGGTGGAACTGATTATACAGCGACTTATGAAGTAGGCTATGATTTGACGTGGACAGATTTGACTAATTTTACAGTGAATGCAGAGAAAGAATTAGTCAAAGGAGCTACTACAGGTTGGGATAGTGATGCAAGTTCAGTAGAACGAGTAATAGGTGATGGAGGTATTGTATTTACAGCTTCTGAAACAACAAACTCCTATATTGTTGGTCTTTCTTATCTCAATAATAATGTTGGTTTTTCGGATATTGGATATGCTATTTATCTAAATAGATTTGGAGAAGTAGAAGTTTATCAACAAGGAAATTATATAGGAAGTCATGGTAGTTATGTATCTGGCGATATTTTCCGTATCACTCGTAGTGGCACAACCATTACATACTCTAAAAATGGTGTTACTTTCCGTACTCAGACCAATGCTAAAAGTACAGATTTATTTGTGAGTGCTACTCTACACAATGCTTCTTCATCAATTCCTCAAGTTCAATTTACGAGTTGTCCTATTTCTTTAGTAGTTTCTACAACTTCAAATAGTTGTCCTGCTACTACTTCAGGCAGTGCAGTGGCAAGTTTAGTAGGAGAAGTTCTTCCTGTTACCTATAGTTGGTCAGGTGGTGGAGAAACTACCACTAGTATCACAGGCAAACCGAATGGCACTTATACAGTAACAGCTACTCTTGCAAGTGCAGGTTTGGTTCTTACTAAATCTGTTGTTATTGGTAATATCATTACTTGGGAAAATGAAAGTAATGTCTCTGTTGTAGGTAATGTTGTCTCCAAAACAGGTACACAAGGCTGGACAAGTGGAGCTAATTCTACCCAACAGTTGAGTCCTACAGTAGATGGATGGGTCAATAACACAATCACCTCCACTTCCACTTCCTATATGTTTGGTTTAGCCAAATCAAACACAGATGCAAATTATACTTCCATTACGTATGCGTGGTATGTTACAAAAAATGGGATTGCTTATCCTAATTATAATGCTCAATCAGGAGCAGGTGTAGCTTATCAAGTAGGCGATAATTTGAGAGTAGGACGAGAGGGAAGTCAAATCAAATTCTATAAAAATGAAGTTGTTGTTTATCAGTCTACAGTAAGTACAGGAGAACGTTTGGTAGCTGATGTTTCCATTTATACACTTAATGGGACAGCAGGAGTTTTACAAAATTCATTTTGTGGAACAACAGGAGGAGAAGCCTATTCGGCTATTGTTACTGATTTTGATTGTGGCAGTGGTTCTAGTTTAGGTAGTATTGATGTAACAGGCACAGGTTTTACCTATTCTTGGTCAGCTCCTAGGTTTTCAACCGTTACCACAGAAGATATATCCAATCTACCAGCCAATGGCTACACACTTACACTTTCAAAAGGAGGAATAGATTATAGTTCTTCTTATTTAGTGGGAGCATCTCTCAGTTGGACAGGTTTGACAGATTTTACTCAAGAAGGATTGAATTTGAAGAAGACCAGTTCTAGCAATGGTTGGAGTAGTTCTGCTAATTCTACGGTTTCTTTTGAGGGAGATGGTGGTATTGTATTCCTTGCTCAACCAAACTCATCTTATATGATAGGCGTTTCTAAAGCAGAAGGTGGTGCAGGTTATACTTCTATTGATTATGCAATTTACTTGGCAGCATCAGGTAGTGTTTCCATTTATGAAAAAGGTGTTTTTAAAGGTAATTTTGGAACCTATCAAGCCAATGATGTTTTCAAAATAGAACGTTCTGGAAGTAGTATTCATTATTCCAAAAATGGTTCTTCTTTTTATACAAGTAGCACACCAAGTAACTCAAGTTTACTTGCTGATGTAACTATGCATACAGGAAGTGGTGTTTTACCTCAAGTCTTGTTTACGGATTGTCCTTTATCTATTGATGTAACAAGTTCTGCTGCTTCTTGTCCTAGTGCTGGTGTAAGTGCAACAGCCAGTCTAAGTGGAGGTAATTTTGCTACTTCGTATGAATGGAAAGATGCTGCAAATAACACAGTAAGTTCATCAGCAACGTTGAGTCCTCAAACTAATGGAGGCTATTATACAGTAACAGCGACAGGTAGTTATGGAACATTGACTAAAACAGTCTTTTTGAGTTACCAAAATACTTTTGTGAATCAAACAGAGGTTTCAGTCAGTGGTTCAACAGTTACTAAAAGTACATCTGCAGCTTCTTGGTCAGCAGGCGCAACAACGAGTAATACGTTAGCAGCCAGTAGTTCAGGTTCTATCCTCAATACAGTTGCTCAAAAGGCATCTTATATGTTTGGTTTGGCTATTCCAAATACGATTGCAAGCTATACTTCCATCAAATATGCGTGGTATCTTACTCCAAGTGGTGTTGCTTATTCAGGTTATAACTCTACTTCAGGTGGAAGTACAACTTATCAAGTAGGGGATAAATTTAGTGTGGCAAGAGATGAAAATATGATTAAATATTTCAAAAATAATGTTCTTATTCATCAAGAATCAGCGATTATGGATGTACTTGTAGGTGATGTATCGATTCATACACCAAATGCATCAGCAGGTAGTTTTGTCGTTTCTTTTTGTGGAAGTGGTGCTAGAATTCCAAACAAAATTCAAGCAACAACTCAACTAGAAAAAGATACATTTAGTATTTATCCAAATCCAAGTACAGGTATTTTCAATGTTCGTTTTGGAACTTCTTTATCAGCAGATACACAGGTAACTGTTTTTGATGGCATCGGTAGAAGTATCAAAACACAAACTTTCGAAAAAGGAAGGCAGAAATTTACCATTGACCTCAAAAATCAACCGAAAGGAATATATCTTATTCATTTTAATCAAAATGGAAACACTTATTCTAAGCAGATTATTGTGGAGT
>NZ_CP170095.1:0-12447 GCF_042180575.1 Bernardetia aquimarina
AGAAAATTTATGATTAATTATCGAATTTGATATGATACATCTTTTTTTTAAAAAAAATATATTTTTAGAAGTGATATTTATCAAAAAGATAACCTATGTATAAATGAAGGAGGCTACAAAAGCCGTTTTTACTTCTTTTAATAAATTCATAAAAGTATGCAAAACAAATATTTGATATGTCTGAGAGCCGTAAACGAAGACGATTTTGTTTAGAGCAATCCTATTACTATTACAGGTTATGGAAACGCTCTGAAGATAAAAAACATAAAAGTTTGTTGATAAATGAACTTAGAGGTTTCATGTTTGCCATAATGGTTAAATATATTGATAATGCAGATGATAGAAAGGACTTTTGTCAAGAAGCAATCATCAGAATAATAGGTAAGTTGCAATGTTCTATTGAGTCTTATGATATCTTTAAAAGTTGGTTCTACTCATTAGTGAAAAATGATAAAGACATTTACTTTAGAGCAGAAGACAAAAAACATAGACTATCAGACTCTGACATAAAAAAACTGAACTATATAAAATACTTTAGTAATCCATCATTGGAATATGAAGGTAAAGACCTAGAAAGGTTAATCAATATATTTTCATCAAAATTATCTCCACAAAACCAAGTAATCTTCAAACACATGCGTAAGGGTTATAAAGGAAAAAGTCTTGCTAAAGTAGTTAATGAAGAACTAAAAACAGTAAAGTTTACTGGAGATAGTATAGCAAAATATGCGAATAAACTTCGTCAAAAGTTTAGAAGCTTCTTAGATGATTTAAACAAATTATAGTTGTAATTACATACTTTATGAATGATCAAATCAACAAATCAACTATTATGAACAAGAACAGCAAAAACAATCAAATTATATCAAAACAAGACTTTCCAGATAGTTTTGATTATAACGAATTTAGTGAACAAGAATTAAAGGCAATAGAGGAATTAGAAGCTGAATTTCCTGTTGAATATATAGAAAAAATGTTTGATGATGCAGCAAAAAAAAGGACAAAAGGAAAAATTAGAAATATGCTAAGAAGAAGAGTAGCACCAAAAGAATACAACGAAACCATAATAAAAATAAATGGTGTAGTATTCAAAGTAGATAAAGATAATTTCGTTAAGCGAAATAAAACTATAATAAATATAAATGTGGTCAATAATGACCTCATACATCCAAAATCACTTATAAATGATATAGATAATGCGAACTCAGTTGTAGTTATTGTGCGAGGTCAATTAAATAAATTAAATGATGTAGAAATGACTAATGAAAAGGATGATGTAGATTCAGCCTATTCATAGTATAATCCCACAACATACATTTTACAATATACTTTGAAAATTCAAAGTATATTGACTTTCTGTAATTCTGCTCAATTTTGAGCTTGTTATTTCTCCAGCTGTGAACTTATTTTCTGACAAGTAAATGGTCATAAAAAACGTATTTTTATTTTTTTCTCTAGTTCTTCCATAATCAACGTTTTTGATATTGTGAAGGCTGTTTTTACTACCATCTACTTGTCAGAAAAAAGTATATATATTATTTTTGACAAGTAGATGGTATTTCTTTTCTAGTAATTGTCAATCTTGTTTTTCGGTCTTTATCTCTTTTACTTTCTGATTTGAAAAACTTATCTAACAATACACTCAAATACTGAATACTAACCTGCAAATCATCATCTACCTTTTCATTTACTTTTTCATGTAACTTCTTCAAAGTGATACGATTGGATATATGTTTTTCAATATCACTAATTCTCTTGTCCAGTAATTTTTTTTCTCTTTTTTCCAGTCTGTTTGGTTCTTGGAGAGATAATAAATAATCAATTTCTATATTTGTTCTTTTCTTGTATAAAGTAGATGTATTTATAAATTCTAGTAGTCCAGTTTTTTCATTATGCTGTATTATTGTATCTAAGACTTTTTCTCTATCTGCAATATCAATTAAACTAAAGTATCTTTTCGAAAGTGTTTCTGCTGCTGAAAGCTCTATACTATCCAATACTATTTCATTTTCTATATACTCATCTTTTATCTCTGAAAAGGTTTTTACTTGTAAGTAATCACTATCCTTAGTTTTTGTGTGAACAGCTTTACAAAGTGTCTTAAAATCGTTTATACAGAGTTCTGCAATAGCATTCTCAATCTCTTTTTGTTGTTCATCAATAACTTTACATGAAGTTTCTGTTTCTTTATCTACTTCATCTTTCAAAAATATTGTTTTAATAGGATTCTCAAAAATAACACTTCCATTCTCTATTAGATGTCTTTCATATAAAGCATATATTTCAGAAATATCTATCTCAAATAACTGAGTAATTTTATTGAAGTAGCAAAGTGAAGTACAATCAAGATGCAGTTTACTTTCTATATTTTTCTTTATATCATTTTTGTACTCTTCATTGAATAAATCGCATCTTTTTTGAGCTTTCCTTTTCCAGTAATCAAAATCAAAATCTTCTATTTTGTCTTTGAAATTATATGATTTTGTAATAATATGATTGATTACATTAATAGATTCATAGTTTCTTAGTCTTGCTATAAACTGTTGATATTCAATATTATTAAATCCTGTGTGCTTATTGAAATAAATACCTTCAATGTTTGATTCTGATTCAATATTAACTCCAGTAGCAAGTACAGAAGTACATAAGATGACTTTTTTACTGTCAGATTTAGACCAGTAAAAAGTATCTTTCGAAAGGAAAATATCATGCTCTTCTTGTTCCTTGTCTGTCAGTTCCTTTGAAGCAAAAACATAACTCTCTATTTCGTATTTTTCCAATGCATGTTTTATTTTTCTAATCGTCTTAATAGAATTTACTAGTAAGATGACTTTACTATCATTTTTTATAGCATTAGTTATTATCCTTATTGCTTTTTGAATTGCTTTTTTCCCTCCACCAACATACGCATAAGGAGTTGTATATGCTTTTTTATTTTTTGAGTTTATTTTGATGTTGTAGGTAGGAAAATCAACTTTTTTCGGTGTTGCTGTCAATAGAATAGTATTATTATTCTCAATTATCCTAAACATACTTCTTACAATATTTTTGCGAAAAGAAGCATCAGAAGGCAATAAGTGTAATTCGTCAATAGCTGCATAGGCTAAGATACCATTGCTACGAAGGAACTGTAATAGGCGTTCCATATTATCTTGATTACAATATAGTATATCATATTTTTGAACATCTTCTAGTAATTTCTTGGCATTATCTTCAAAGTCTGCTCCTACAAATAGTAAATCTTTTTTCTTTGCAGCCTGTTGTGAAGCAATCACATTGCGAGGTGCAGCAGATACAAATTTAGCTCCTATACTATCACTAAAAAACTTGGCTATTCCTCTCATAGCTGTACTTTTACCAGTACCAGTATCACCTTGGAACAAAACAGTTTTTTTTGTTGTGATGGCATTGAAAGTAGTCTTATCTTCCAAAAGCACATCCCCTATATGTCTATCAATCTCTAATTCATAATCAAACTTTATATTTTGAAATTGTACTGAACGGATGAACACGCCTTTTAGCTCGTGTAAGGCTTCTTTGTAGTTTTTGGTAGTATCTATTTCAAAATGTAGAAATAAATCATTGTGCTTACTCGTATCTTGTAATTTAGCCTTAATTTCAGACGGTTCATAGTGTAGTCCCAAATCATCCAACCCCTTACCCTTTGCTTTTGGATGAATGATAGTTACTAAAAACTTTGTAATTCCTACTTTTTGGGCTGCAATAAATTCTTTCTCTGCTGAACTGAAAAATCCTAATGCACGTTTTATTTTACCTTCATTACTTAGTGCATCACTATCTAAAATGAATTGATAAGATTTGAAACCATAATCCTTAATTAAACTCTTGGTGTGTGGTAAAAATTCGGCTGTAACCTTAATAGGTTTTCCTGTGTAGGGATTCTTTTCTGTTATAGTTCCTAAAGGGTGTCCACTAATGCCAAAAATAGCCAAATCAAGTGTTTTAACACCGTATATAGCCTTTTTCTCTCCTTCTACACCATATAAAGTATCTTGACCTAAGACTTCTTTATTGTGTGCTATTGCAGTCAGATAAGGAAAATACCCACTACCCTTTTTTGACAAGTATTTGGTTACACTTCCATCTTTTTCGTAAGGAAAGCAAAGACGTATTCTATCAAATATTTCATTATTGCCATACGTTAGGGGGGTTTTATCTAAATCTGTGTAGGCAATCTTAAATCCCTGTTTATACTCTTCATTATTGATAGAGAAATAAGGATTGATTGATGGTAAATTAAATTCTTTAAGAAGAGAATTATAAAACTCTTGGTTCTGCTGCTCCTTCTTATCCTGTATAAATTCTTTGTAGGATTTCAGATTATAGACTTCTGAAATAAAGTTGCTATATCTTCTAGTTTCATTTTTAAATGCTTTCGAAAAAGTATAAGCATTGAACGTTTCACTGTTTTTGAAGTCTTGAACTAACCAACCATCATTAGTTTCAAAAAAGCCTAATTTTGAAGATTTTGAACCATACTTTGTGTTAAGAGCCTTTTGGTGTACAGTTGCTTTTGAAGGTGTCAAGCCTAAAAAATTCTCCCAGACTAAATTTGGATTTTGGTTTACTTCTTTTTCTAAATATTCCTTATACTCTTTTGAGTAGTCAATATTTTGGCTTAAAATTTCGGTTTTTGAAACCGTTTTTGTAGTTTTGTCGTACATCGTTTTATCGTTTAATGATGTTACGTATCACACGTTTTGTCGTGTGTGGTACACTATCAATTCAATTCTCGACTCTCTCACAAGTCAAAAATCTTGTTTAAAAATGATGGTAGAAGCGCAATTTCTACCTAAAATTTGAGAACAAAAACACCTAAAAAATTCTTTAAAAACACCAAACAAACAGTTATTAAAGAAATTCTAAACCTTCAGTATCGCAAAATGCTGAAGGTTTTTTTATTGCCTTTTTGTTCTATGCAATAGTCAAAAATAGAAAGAAGATTTGAGATAAAGAAATAGATACTTCCAGCTATCTGTTTTTGCTAAATTGATATACGTACTTATATAGCGTTATATGTCGGTAGATTGCGCTTTTTTTTGAAAAAGTAAAGCTATATACCTACCTATATAGCTTTATAAGTACGTGGATTGCGAAAGAAAAAAAAGAAACTATTTTTTTTAGATAGTTTCTTTTCGGCTGCTCGTTTGGTTAAATTCCTTCGGATTCCATTTTTTCCTCCTCCAGCTCTACCATTTTTACACCTACTATATCCACAAGATAAAAACGCATGGCTTGAAACTCGTTTTGCTCCTCTAAAGTAGGATAGGGAAAGTGTTCGTATAATTCCAAAAGAGAAATAAGACCTAATCCATTTTTGATTAAATTTTCATTGAGAAATTTATCAAAAAAATCAAAAATCCATAATTGATTAGTCATTTCATAGAGTGAAATTTCTTTTGATAAATACCTTTCATTTACTGATTGTCTTGCAGAATTGATACTTTTTCTAAGTATCTGTATTGCATCTGAAATGATTCCTATTTGATGTTTTTCTTTGTTGTACTTACGCATTTTTCCCTCCTTTCTGACCTACGATGAAGTTTTTACCATTCACTTTATTCCAGTTATTTATCCTGCATTCAGTTGAGCAAAATTTGTGATTGCTTGTTTTGTAAATAAATGCGTTCCCACAATTTTTACAAATTCTATTGCCATCTGATAAGATTGGACTAGTATCGTTACACACCTCGTTACGATTCTCGTTTCCAAACTGAAAACCTATAGTTTTTTTCTCAAATGTAGGAGCTGGGTTTGGTATGAATGGATTAGGAATAACGGAACTTGTTACGGATTGCGTAGTATTCGTTATAGCTTTTATTAGGGCATCTGTTATGCTTTCTATATCTATTTGTGTTTGTTGTTTCGGCTGCTCACTTGGTTGCTCGTTTTCCAAATTGTTTTCCAGTAGGCAAGATTGATAATACTGATAAAGAAACCAGTAGCAAACTAAATTCAATGATTCGAAAAGCAAAAATATAACTGCTGCTAATTTGGCTATAAATAGTCCTTTATCTCCAGTAGATGATTTTTTGCTTTCAATGTTTTTGGAAATGGAAAGTAAAGCCTTTTCTTTTTTCTCCAATATATCCGTAAGTGTAGTTTGACTTTCCTTCAAATCCTTTTGAGCTGTATTTATTTTCCAGTTCGTTTTTGTGGATTGTAGGACGTTTTGACTAGCTTTTATACTACTTTCTGTACTACTAATTTGAGTAGCAAAAAGATTGTTTACGCTGTCAATTTGGCTATTTTGAAGACTGTCTATATTGGAAAATTTGGTATCTGTACTTGCATAATATACGGCTTCTTTTGCAGACCACACACTTGTACAAAAACTAAAAATTGTAGTGATAACCAGTATAGCTAAAAATAATTGGTTCGGCTGCTCCTTTCTTGCTGTGGATGAGAAAACATTATTTGACGAATTTCCTTTTGCTATTTCAATTACAAAAAGAAGTATGAAGGCAAGAAATATGAGAATGATTTGATAAATGATACTATCTAACTGCATAGAATACAGTATGATACCTATGAGTGCAACTATGTAGGAAATGAAATGGTATGCAACCGAAAAGTATTTTGAGAGTAGAAACAATGGTTTTGCTTGGGTAGCATACGGTTTTGGTTCTAACTTTTCGGCTGCAATGTCGTATATTGCACTATCTTTAAGGCTTTCTAACTGTGTGTTAGTGCCTTTCTTTATGATATTAAAGAAATTCATAGTTAATGAAGTTTTGAGGGTTCGTACTGAAAAATTGATTTAATTATGATAGGACTTGTTAGGATTCGTACTCCTTTCAAGTCCATTTTTTTTATTTGTTCTTTTCGTTTTCTATCTGAATTTTTCTAGCTATTTTTTTTAGCTCAACTGTTATAAAGTCCGTAAGAGAACGGAACTCTTTTTCTGCTTGACTATCCAATATATCAATCTCATCTTCTGTCAATTTAGATAATGTGAAACTCTTGTGTGATTTATGGTTAGTTCTGTTTTTGCTCATAGTTATATTTGCCATAAGATAATTTGTTTTTGCAATGATAAGTAAAATAAATCAATAATTAGTAATTTTCACTAATTATTAGTAATAAAAAAAGGACTTAATCAGAATGCTCATCTTTTCAAGTCCATTTTTGAGTTTGTCCAGTTTATACAGATTTATTTGGCTCTCCTTCTCTCTCAATAAATTCTATTAAGTCAGAATTTTTCACAAACCATTTTTTGAAAAGTTTGGTAGCTTTTAGCTTTCCATTTCTAATACTGTCCTCAATTGTTCTCTTGGATAATCCTAACTTATTTGTTAGCTCATCTACTGTAAATATTTGTTCTGTCATTTTATAATTATGATTAGTTTTTGATTAATTGTGATTAGTCATTGACTAATTACTGTACTGCAATATACAAAAATCAAACGAGATTATTTTGAAACTAATGTGTTATATTGCTGTTATTTTACTGCAAAGTAACGTCATACAAATTATTGTTTGTGTGATTTGTTTAGAGTATTTCTTGACTATTTATTGATTAGCCATTGAATAGTTATGATTAGATAATGACTAGCAATTCAAAATAATTTCTCACTTTTGGCAAATCTGTTTTTCTGTTATAAAAATCTAAATTATGAAAAATGAGTTTTTGACAATTAAAGAAGCTGCTGCAAAATATCAAAAAGGTAGTTCGACGATTACAAGATTTGTAAGGGAACATCAAAAGACAAAATTTGTCAAAAAGGAAAAAGGACGGTTTCTTGTTTCAGATTCTCTTTTGAGTTCAAATTTTGAGAAAGTAGAAATACATGAACCGTCCAAAGTTTTAACCAGGCATGACACATCCGAACCGAAAACTAAAAATTTAGAAAGCGAACAAATCAGATCAGAATTGGTAACTATGCTCAAATCTGAAAATGAGTTTCTGAAAAATGAGATAGGGAACAAACAAAAAACGATTGATACATTATTAGAAAGACAGTTTGAACAGAACACCATCATCCAAACTCTTCAAAGTCGGATTGATGGAATAGGAAACAAGATTGATAATAGTGTGATGCTCCTGTCAGAAAAAGTAAAGGAAAATAAAAATGTTCCTCCAGGACCCGAAAAGCAAAACGATAATGGATTTACCATTGCTTCAGCTGTGATGATTCTTTTGTTAGTTCTTATGATTGTGGTGTACTTGACTGTGAAGTAAAATTTATAAGAGTCTTTCAAGAACTTATGTTCTGTATTTGCGTAACATCATCATGTTCTTTATTTATTATTACACTTAAATATATTTTTACATGAAACCTTCTGAACCTATTAGAATCCTTGATTATTCTATAGATAATCTGCAAAATGATAGAGATAATGAATATAAGTATGAAAGGCAGTTTGACAGTCTTATAGAGTACATACATGAAAATAAATTGTATAGTGATGACACTCAAAGGGGAGTTGTTGCACAAACAAAAGATAGAGGAACAATAACTTTATCTGAAAAGCAAAAAGAGGTCTTGAAACAAGTATTTAAAGACAATGATTATGAAATTAATTATTGTCAGAATGGATATTGTCAAGAACAAATACCAATAGATGAGGTATATGATACTGAATATTGTGAGTTTTGTACAATCAATGATGCAAAACGTTAAATTAAAAAAAAGCCTTTTCAATTAAAAAAGAAAAGGCTTTTTTTTGTGAACTTATATCTATTCTATCACTCTAAATACTATTAAAAATTGGCAAAGCAAAAAAAACAAATTGAAGTAGAAAATAAGGTTATATCTATCATTTCACACAATGAAGAGGATTATATTTGTCTTACAGATATGGTAAGAGGAGAAGATGGACAAGACCATATAAAGAATTGGATGCGAAATAGAAATACAGTAGAATTTCTAGGAATTTGGGAGCAAATACATAATTCAGATTTTAAAGGGGTCGAATTCGACCAGTTTAGAAAAGATGCTGGTTTAAATTCATTTGTACTTAGTCCTAAAAAATGGATAGAAACAACTAATGCAATAGGTATAATTTCAAAATCTGGTCGTTATGGTGGTACATACGCTCATCAAGATATAGCTTTAGAGTTCGGCTCATGGCTTAGTCCTACATTCAAAATTTATTTGATAAAAGAATATAGGAGACTGAAAGAAGTAGAAACGAATAAATATAATATTGAATGGAGTGTTAGAAGATTATTGAGTAAAACTAATTATACTATCCATACGGATGCAATCAAAGAACACATTATTCCAAAAAGTACACAGCCTAAAAATAAAAATTGGCTAGAGTATGCAGAAGAAGCAGACTTATTGAATGTTGCTTTATTTGGCTATACTGCTAAGGAATGGAGAGAAGTAAATACTGAAGCTGCACAAAAAGGATTGAATATGAGAGATTTTGCTAGTATAAATGAATTGATTGTACTCTCCAATATTGAATCAATGAATGCTACAATGATAAACAAAGGATTAGACAAATTTACTCGTTTTAGTGAATTGAGGGAACTGGTAGAGAAACAAATTAGTATCTTGAACAAAAGTGATACTGTACGTGCCATCAAAAAACTTGACGACAGAACATATTTAGATAAAGGAAAATAAAAAAGCCTTTCCAATTAAGAAAAGGCTAGTTTTTGTGAACTATTCACTATTAGAAAAACTTATCAATTAGAAAATCAATAAATTTGTCAAGAACTCGTGTACATAGATTTGAACAAACACCGAGTAAAATCGCAATTAAATATGTCATGATATTTATTTGTTATAAGGCAATGGCTATTAGTAGTAGTCCATTGCCTTTGTTGTAATACAAAGACACTACGTGTGTCTCTGCTTGATAAAAGGTATCTAATTCCCACAATAGTAGTGAGGACTGCGACACTTCTAAATGAAGGTATCTAAAACGAAAACTTATTTTATACTTGTACTAAGTTCTAAAAACAAGTTTTAAATAAATAGGACGGTTTTTCATAATAACAATTTGATGTATAAATAGGGTTGCAAACAATGCTTTTTATTGCTCTCTTCAAAGATGTAAAAGACTGTTTTTAATACCATAAGCATCTAATAATAGAAACGATATTTAGACAAAATAATTCGGGTAGTATTTTATTTGAAATGTAAATAGTATGTATTCTATCTATTTTTATCTGTAACCTATGAAGGAATAAGCTATTTATAGCCTATTCCTTTCTGTTTTGGTCTTACTTCACAATCTAAAAAGTCCTCCTGAAGTACTAAAGTGTGCTTCTAATACAAGCTACTTGAATTACAGCCTATAAATTTTCAGATTCATTCAAATTTCGTTAAATAGTCTAAAAACAAATAGGACGTTTTTTTTACCTTTATTCATTAATAGAACAATAATTAAAATGCAAAAAGTTTTTTTTGCTATTTCTTCATTCAAAGGTGCAAAGTATGATTTTTGATTCCACTCTTTCAACCAAAATGCTACTTATACAAAGGTGGAAAAGTCTATTTTATTTGTTATATTATTTTCACTTATTATTAAGTAACGATAAAACAAAGAAATGTCCGATTCCTCTCAAAAGTAGAATAAACCCAAACCCTAAAAAACCCCCCAAAATGGCAGGATTATAAGTTTTTGAATAATTAGAAATATTCTTGATTTATTTGAAGTAAGGAAAGTATAAAAAACGAACTGCTAAAAAATAAGATGTTTTAGTCAATCCTTGTTTAAAGCAAATGAAGGCACTTTTTGAAAAATGCGCCTGTTGGATTTGGTGCAGCTCTTAGTCCGTCAAAATTATTTTTGTCTTGTAAGAAGTAGATAGGATTGTCAGTTTTTGAGTAGTTGGTAATAGTGTCTATTCATTTGAAATGTAAATAGTCTGTATTCTATCTGTTTCTTATCTATAAAAAATTAGACAGATTTTTTAGTCAGAAGAATGATGTGTAGTTCATAATAATCTCACACTTACAAGTTCTCCAGAACCATAAACAGGATCGAAATCGAACATAAAAAAAGCCTAACCATTAAATGATTAGACTTTTTTTTGAGATTACTAGCTTTTAAGCTGCATTTGGCAACTCAAAGCCTCCAATTCTCACACGTTTTACGGTATGGTGGTAAGTTTCTTCTTTGTAAATTTTTGGAAACATTTTCCAAATTTCTTTAGAAACAAACCTACCACAATTAGGGCATCTGTACGAACATCTTTCACCTTTTTCTCTTGGCTCAATTTCCTTGTAGTCATTCATAGGGAACAACTCTAGTTGCTCAACCTTTTTTGAATTTGACAAAACGAAAGTTACAGTTTTGTCTTGATTTTTTGCATCTTTGCAAATACAAAAGTTTTTGTAATTATTCATGTTTTACAATTTTTGTTGAAAAAAATGTCTAGTAGAAAGATGGCACTCCTTCTAAATAGACGAAAATAAAGCAGTATTTTACAATAGTAAGGTACTGTTTTTTCTTTTTGTTAAGTAATATACTTTTTATTATTTAACCAATATTTTAGCTTCTAAATCAAAAATAGTCATTTTATTTTCAATTTCAATTTTACACGAAAATCTGAAACATTTAGGAGCAATTCAAAATCCATTTATCAATACTTAATTTTGTTTTTGGTAATTATTAAGTATTTAATTCTGAATTAAAATATTTTTCGTTATTAAAATTCTGTTTATGAAACATCATGAATTTTATTACTTAATTTTAAGTAATATTTTAGGGGCATAAAAGAAGTGAGCATTGGTTGAAAAAAATTAAGAGCATTGTGTTGCTCCTATATTTTCAAACATGTATAAAAATACCACCTTCTATTCCTTCAGAAGATTTTGAGAAACTTTTAAAATCCTGCTGACAATCTCCTTTTGATTATTCAAACTTTCCATCAACTCAAAATATTTACTATCCTTTTTGTTGATATTCAAATCTGTTTGATAGTAGCCTATTTTGTCATTGATTACTGACAATTCTATCTTGATGTATGCTATAATTTCGCTATCTGTTGTTGTTGTACTCATTCTATTTGCATTTATAATTATCAATTAAACCTATCTGAAAACCTTATCGAAACCTTGGTAAAACCTTGTTTTGAGCTTGCTCCCCAAATGCAAGACTTAGCTCTATGATGCAGAACCTTAGTTTTAACCTTGGTAAAACCTTAATAAAACCTTGGTACTAACCTTTGATACTTAGCTCCCACTTTACTGCAATTAAGTGCAATTTAAGGCATTACAGATAATTTGTAATGCCTTGGATGATTAATTGGGATGGGATAGTCTCTTTTTAAAAATGTAAGAGATAGCTTCTTGCATTAGCCACCATACAAAATTTGCTAACACACTAACGAACAAGGGAAGAAGAATAAGCTTCATTGTTGGAATTTATTTGAGGTTATTAACTACTTATACATAGGTTGTTTTTTTTTTACTTATCACTATTATATATACATTTTTTTAAAATAAAATGACTTTTTTCTAT
>NZ_CP170096.1:0-37385 GCF_042180575.1 Bernardetia aquimarina
GACTTACTTCTATTTTATAGAGCCAGTCTTGTGCTACAGTACGTCCTTTTCTATCATACCATAGTTTTACTCCAAACTCTCCATTTGGTAGCTGACAAGAAGGTTCATCACTATGTACTTTAATTTCTGGTAATATTCCAAATGGAAGATTACTAATATTTGCAAGATTATCTGCATATTCTTCTAGTTCTATACGATGCATGCTTCTAGTAAGCACATAATCAGAATTAGACGATTGAGCATATAGACTAGTACTTGAAAGTACTAAAAGCAATAAGAAAAGGATACTATTTTTCATGATTATTCTATTACTAGCGTATAATTTTTATATAATTCGTTGAGTTTCCAGCCTTTTCTTTTGTTTTTGACATAATTTTCTATGTCAAAAGAAACATCAGAAGAGGTAGATGAAAGCAAGTTATTTGTATAGCTTACTTCTGTATATGTTTTTAATGTATTAGATTGATAAGTATATAGTATTTTATGAATTGTCTTATCTATCTGATTTACATAAATTTCAGTTTTATTTTTTTTTACTGTGATTGAGAATACAGCATAATTATCTTCTTTTCGGAAGTCTAATTGATTTGTTTGCAAGGCACTATCTAACTTTTCAAGTTGAGCAATCGTGCTAGGTAATTCTGTATTTTTTTTTTCTCGTAGTACAACAATACTATCTGAGTTATTTACCCAAATATAATAATCAGAAGTAGTCAGTATATCTTGTTCTTTGCTTTTATACAGTGTATTAGAACCTTTTCTTACAAAGAAAATAGAGCTGCTATCTAAGAGCATAGTTGTATTGTTACTTTCTTGTTTACTTTTTACTTCAATATGTAGATTTAGGTCTTGCTCCATATAATGTTGATAGACCTGTTTCCAAAGTTGGTTATTTTCTTGTGTTTGGGCTTGCACTAAGCCAGTAAGTAAAGAGAATAATCCAAAGAGTATATATTTCATAATCAGAATTATTAATTTTTATTTACTTGGCATATTGCTAATTACTTCTTGTATTGTTTTTACCCCTCTTTCTGTTTCTTTTTTTACTAGTCGGAGTTGTTGCTCTGAATCGTAATAATAGAAAGTAGCAAAGTTATTTCTATCTAATACAGCTCGTAATAGATAGTTTTCAGGGTCATACACATAGGTTTGCAAATTTCCATTGAAAGGATGAAAACGAATATCATCAAAATAAGTCGTTTCATTTCCAGTTTGGAAAGTCAAATAGAGCTTATCATACTGTTGAGGTACACAGAATGTGCCTTCAATACGTTGCCACCCTTCTATAATTCTACCTGTAGGTTCAAAGAAAAACTCTTCTGTTGAGCCTTCAAATTTTATTTTAATTCCTCTTTTAGCATCTTGATTAATGTCTGAAGCAGAATTAAATGTAGGTACATCAGCATCTTTGACACTAACCCAAAGACTGACGACATATTGTCTTCCTGGAGCAGGGTCAAAACGAACTTGTTCGTATGATATATTTTGAGTTACTTTTAAGCTCTTTTTACCTGTATGTCCATAGTTTTGAGCTACATCAACGTCTATTCCCTGTTCATAGATAGGAGTTAGTTTAGCTGTTGTTTTAAATGCCATATTTCCTTTCCATCGTGCAGGAAGAGAAACTCCTGAAAAAGTAGCTTCTGACAAACGAATACCTGTAGTATTTAAAGAAAGTAAATTAACGTTTTCTTCTATTCTCGGTGCTTCACTAGATACAGGCATTATTTTTAGAGAGGCAGAGAAGTTACTCATATCTCTACCTGTACTTGTTTCTACAATAGCTGTATTTCCTGTTCCCCAAGCTACATTATAATGTCTATATACAGGGACATTAATAGTTAAATTAGCTAGTGTTGGATAAACTCTGAATACATCTAAGTTGGATGTAGTAAGAAACCCATGACCTTGAAAGTTATCAGTAGTGTATTCTTCAAATCCATCAAATACAATCTCGTGGTATTTTGCATTGGTTGCTACTGCCGTAGATAGCTGATTTTGATAGCCGTAGAGAGCAGAGCTATAACGTCCTAAAATATCTCTATTTTCTACTTCAAATCCATCTGCGTTGTATTGTTCTAAGGTGGCTACTTTTCTCCAACTAGAAGGAAATACATTTCCATTTTGTTTCCAGTCTAACATTTGAAGTGAGAATGAACCATCTTTGCTAATATCTACTTCTTCTGATGCTGAACGGTCTTGCATATAAGCAAAACTAGCATCTGCTCTCCAGACTCCTTTTTGAGCATTTAAGAATGGGTTTTTGCTTGTATTTTCTGTTGTATTTTTGAGCCAAATATCTGAATAGTTGACTACTGATACAGATAATACTTCTTTGTATTCTGTAGTAGTGGAGTTTTGTGATATTTCCTCATAACAAAACTCATTGAAAGAAGCATAGAAAATACCTTTTCTGATACAATTAAGAACAGGGTCAAAGGCTGTAACGATATACTCCCCTGCATTTTGTACTACAATACTTCTGCCTTGTTCCCCAGTATTCCATTCGTAATCTTGAAAACCATCTTCTGCTGTAAGTATGTAACTATTACAACTATATATATCTGTGATTTGTAAAGGAGCTTCACAAGGAGAACCATTATTTTGAAATGTAATAGTAATATCATCTGATACCGTACACTCTATATCACAATCATTGATATAGGTAATAGTAAGTGTGTAAGTTCCTGCTGTACTTACAGTAATGTTAGGTGTATTTTCATTTGTACTCCATAAATAACTCGTAGGTGTATAAGAAAAATTAGGATTATCAGCAGCATTTATAGCGAGTGTAGTTGTTTGTCCTATGGCTACTGTTCTATCAATACCTAATGAGAAAGTTTGGCATTCTACTGGTTTTGTAGGATAAGCAGGAAGAGTAGATGTAGAGAATTTTCCTCCTAGAATTATACCTTCATCTACATAGCCACAAGGTATCCTTCCTCTTTCATTTGGGTTGTTAATAACTCCCATACTCCCTATATTCCATTTTGCCCAGTATATTTTTCCATCAGGTGCAGTTTGTAAATTACCTAGATGACAACATGCATAAGGACCATTACTAGCAATTTCTGTACCTTCTGCTATTATAATTTTTGAAGTTGCAATATCATTTGCCTCAAGGTCATACTGATATAATATTTTTGTTGTTAATTCTCTACTTGAAACATATAATAGTTTGCTATTTGGTGAAAACTCTATTCCGTATGCATTTTCTAAGTCTTGGTCTTTAAATACTAAACTTCCTAAAGAGCCTGTATTTCTATCAAAAGTATATACTTCTACAACACCAGAAGCTGGTCCAAATCCAGTAGAAATTCCAACTTGTTGTCCATCTGAAGAAAATGCTATTTCTCCAGTTGTATTTGATACATTAAGTCCTACAGAAATTATAGGATTAGTTACATCTACTCCATTTTGAGTAATAGAATAAGTATAAAATTTATCAGAGTTAGTTTGTTTAATCAATAACCAATAGTCAATGCCATTAGATTTAGTAATTGCTCCTAAACGTTCAGTAAAAACAAGTTGTGAACCAATCGGTATATTTTTGTCAATTACTCTTCCTTGTGGATATATAGCACCTATTTCTACTTCTGTATAATACAACTTAACATTGTAGGTTTCTGCACCAGTAGTATGAAAAATATAATATCTGTTTGGTGTTTGAGGTTTTTCTATGACCATAATTCCCTGTGAAGAAGAACGTGTAGTAATTAATCCAGTACCATCATCAAATATTTGATGATTACTATTCCATACTGTTTGTCCATCTGTGTAAAATAATAAATCTCCATTTTCATCACTAATTAAGCTAAGCCCTTCACCTGCTGTTGTTTTTCCATCCATCAGAGGAGTAGGAGGGGTTGTTGTAAAGTCTAATCCTGCATTTTTTCCAAAATACCATTTTTTATCATTAGGAAATGGAGAACACAGATTAGTTTCTAATAGTACCTCTACTTGATTATCAAAAGAACAGACTTCACCACAGGATACATTATTATATTTTATTGTGAGAGAATAGGTACCAGAAGAAAAGACGTTAATAGTTGGTGTTGTAGCTCCTGTACTCCACTGATAGGTATAATTATTTACTTCGTGAGGAGCTATGTTTGTAAGGTCAGTTACATTGAGCTGATAAGAAGAAGTACTAAGAGGACCAATAGAAGTTTGGTTAAATGTAATAGGCGAACAAGGTAGAAAGCTCTGTACAAAAGATGGGAAACCATATAGACTTTTTTCTATTCTTTGGGTAGTAGATGGAACATCTAATCCTACTCCATCATGTCGATACTCTGCTCCAAGACCTGCTATTTCTGGGTAATTTATTACGCCTAAAACAGATTGACCTGCCCGAGTAATATATATTTTTCTATCGCTTCCTAATTGCATAGCTCCATAACATTCATTGCTACCCCCTGCTGGGTCTCCTGCGAGTATACTGCCAGGGGAGGTTAAAACAGGAGGTATAGTACCAATTCTTACTCTCTCATTATTATTTCCTACTTGTCCTCCATTTTGTAATGCAATTTCGTATTGAAATACCCCAGATGCCAGTTCTGGGTTATCAAAATTTGAAGGATCACAATACTTTCTAACAGCATACAAAAATTTTCCATCAGCAGAAAATTCTATGCCATAGGAAGCCTCTGCTTCAGTTCTATCAAATAATACTACATCTCCTACCTGTCCTGTAGTAGCATCATAAGGCATTAGGAAAATTCCTGGAAAACCAATACCAAATGTAGCACTATTAGGTTGGTTATTGGCTACGGCTAAATATTTTCCATCTGGAGAAAATTTAAATTGACCATTTATGTACCAGTTAGGAGATGTTGGTGCTTGTCCTTGAAAATTAAAAGGGATAGGATTAGAATTATTAAAAAAATCAAATTTTACGAGGCTACTTTTAGAAAAAGGTAAAGGGTTATCTCCTAAAGAAATAGAGGGATTATTGGGGTCTAAAAAACCTGTTTCTCCTAATAGATAAGATTGAAAGTTAGCAGAACTTCTTTCGTGGGTTATGATCCAATAGGCATTTAAAGTTTTATGCTTTACAGCTGTAATACGCTCTCCTAATTGGTCAGATACAAGAATATTTTCTAGCTCTACTCTTCCATCAGGACTAGTTGCATCAAAAACAACAGTAGAAAAATATAATTCTATTTTACCTGGCTCTAATGGTGATGGATTTGTTCCTGAAACTGTAGGGTCTTCCATTGCTTTAGAATGAAAAATATAGTATTTATCTGGATCACTAGGAGCAGGAACAATAAGCCCTATTTGTGAAGAAGAGGTGTGACCCTCTAATACTGCGTCTAGCCCAGATCCATCTTTCATTACATCATGATTTTTATCCCATACTTCTAATCCGTTTGTATAAAAACGAACATTGCCATTATAATCTGAAACAATACCACAGCCTTCATTTGCATAGAGTTTTTCGTTTACAATAGCGGAAGGAGGACTTGTTGTAAAACTCAATCCTGCATGATCTCCAAAATACCAAGTGTTTGTAGGTCCAAATGGTGAACTACAATTTCCAAAAGATGCTGTAATATCAAATCCTTTATTTTGTGAAGAATTAATGATTAGATTTTTTTCAGCATCAGTAGGAAGTGAATAGTGAAAGATATTATTCTTATAAAAAGACATTGTATATCCATTTCTTTCTATCCTATAGGTAGCAATTTCTTTTTTAAGACTCTCTGAAGTTTCAAACTTGTATATTTCTTTTTTATCTTCTGTTTCAAACCATACTGCATCTGCTGTTGCAGTCCATTCTATTTCTCCATCTCTAAGTGCTGGAAGGGAGTTTTCTATTCCATCAGCTATCCATACTACAGGTTGATTTTTGTAATAAGCAGTCGTTTGTTTTTGGTTGGTTTGAGTGGAATTATTTATTGTTTCTTGTAAATCAGTAGCTGTAAATAATCCTTTTAGTTGAGTTAGTTTTGCATTTTCAATTAAAATGACTTTAACTGAAAATGCACTCTCTTCTTTTATTTGCTCTTTAACTATTACTTTTTTCTCAGCAGAGTAAACAATAAATCCATCTTTTTTTTCTATACTGTAGGAAGTGTTTCTATTTCTAGGGCGAGGAAAAGATTTTATAATTTTGCCCTCAAATACCACATGAATTAGCTTTTCTTCCATCAAAAAAGCATATTTCAAATCATTTTTTATAAATTTAGAAGTCTGTTTTTTTTCTACAAACCCTATATACAAATTTCCTCTAATATCTGCTTCTAACCACTCTATTTTACCATTTTTTCCTTGTTCTATATAAGAACGACTCTTTAAAGATACAGGGATATTATCTGTATAATACTCTTTATCAAAGGCTATTGTCGTATTAAACGCCTCTACCCAAGTTAGTTGTGTAGTTACAAGATAATCTTTTTTAAATTCCTTACCTTTTGCATCTGTAACCACAACAGTATAATTTCCTTGTTCCAATCCTTTGATAGTAGGAGTGGTTTCTTTACTATGAGTCCAAGAATAAGTATAAGGAGCTGTTCCACCATATACATTATTAATTGTAATACTTCCTAGTCTATTTGCTTGTATAGCAACCACTTCATCATCTAACACTAATTCTTGTTGATTGGTAGTAGTAAAGGATAGATTTGTAATTTCCTCTTTGCTATACGTAAAAACAACAGCCACCAAAGGAAATTCATGTGTTTGCTCTGCTTGTATTTGGTATATAATCTTATCATTTACTGTAAAATGGATTATATCCTCTTTTCTACTAATGCTTACTACATCTTTACTACTAACATTCATTTCTATTTTTTTACCATTAACCTCATACCCCTTAGAAAAAGGTTTGATATAGAAATCTAAGTTATTTTGAAATCCATAAGTATCTCCACTTATAAGAACCTTTTGTCCTTGTTTTCTAGTTAAGGCAAGAATGGATAAAGAAGTTGCTTCTCCAAACTGTGCCTTTACCTCTCCGTCTTGATGAGGAGCTAATTCATTGATAGAATAAGCACTCGCTAAAACAGCTTCTTTAAGTGGTTCAAATGAAGTTGGTGAAGTCATTTTTGCTCCTAGTGTTTCTTTCCAGTACACTTGATTTACTTGTGCTTTAAGAGAGAAAGTTACTAAAGAAAGCAAGCCAATAATGATATATTTTTTCATAATATTCAAATAGTTCTTAGTCTTGGCAGTTAGTAGGTATTTTAAGAAGACTAGATATGTTTAAACTGTTTCTATTTTCGTTATTAGAACCACTAGATATAGGATTCATTAAAGTAGTAATATTAGCAGCAGGTGCTCCTAATAAGTTTCTTCTTCCTGATCGGTATAGAAATAATTCTGTTAAATAAGGGGGATTAAAATTACTTGGTGTCCCTTCTATATAAAAAGAAGCTCTAAAAGGATAAGAATTCGTTTTAGAAACAACTACTGACCTATAACGCTGACTACCATAATAAATAATAAATTCATCTCCTGTTATTAGTTTTTCTGTTATAGCAGGGGAAAGTTGATTTGCCGAAGTGGTAAATATTTTAGTAGATGGGTCAAATACTCCTTGTATAGTGCCTTTTAGACGTAACCCAATATTATGATAAGCAGGACCCATTCCTTTATAATGAGGATGAGCTAATATAGTATAAGAAAATAATGGATTGTCAAAGTTATTATTTACTTGAGTAAGCAATACTTGTCCTGTTTGTGCATCCCAAAGTAAATTTTTAGTTTCTAAAATAGCACTTCCATCATAGGCTTTTACAGAAGAAATAATGCCTGAACGCTGAATGATTTTATTAAATACAAGACTACGAAATTCTGACTTTGATTCTGAATAATCAGGTAAAATATTAGGAATAATATAAGGTAAAATTCCATCTGTATTTGCTTCTGCTCCATACGATCTAGAACGAGTAACATACTCTCTACTATCTCCAAAGAATTCATAATTAATACCAACTAAACGAGATTTCATGTTATTTCCTGCTGAGAGATTTTGACTACCGTCATCTTTTTTGAGTGTTTGACAGGTATTATTCAATACATTAATTTCTTTTCCATCAACAATTCTTTTGTCATTTTGATAGTAATATTCTGTCCAATTGATAGGCTTATCCCATAGTGTAACAGCTCCTCCTTTCTGAATTTCTTGAGGATAACTTGCCATTCTTTTAGGTTTGCCATGCATATCATTAAGTTCTATTGTATACCCTTGAGTAGCTACAAATTCAGTAGATTGAACAAGAGCAATAGGAGGTACAGGTATCAATTTTTTGTTTTCATCTGTCTTTTTATTGGTATAAGAAGTAATGATAGGATAATCTTTTGCTGTATAAAACTCACTTACACTTGTTGCTGAGGTAGAAAACATAATACCAGCAGGTAGATTGATACTTGTTGCTATTCCTTCTTGGGTGGCATTAGCTAAACTTCGGACAGTTACTTTAGCATACCCAACAGAAGCTCCTGGAAAATAACTTTCATTGATAGGAACTTCCATAAATAAATATTGGTCTTTAATGCCTACTGACTCTTTTTTATATTTTTTAGCATAACGAAGAGCTGTTTCATCACTTCCTACCATAGGTTCGTAGGTAGCTACTCCACTACTTACTTGTTGTTTTAGTTCTGGATCATAGTGGGTGTAATCATAGACTTGACCATAGGTACTAGATCCACCTTCTTGTTGCCAATTATCTGTATAAGTAATTTGCTTTACACGATGCCCTCCTCCAATTTTTTGTAAATCAGGAACATTTAGACGTATCCAAGATTCATTTAAGTTTAGCTTCCTACCCCATTCTAATCCTTTAGCTTGTCCATAAAAATCTACAATCATATTTTGCATAGTAACTGTAGATAAAAGACTGACTATTTGATCAGTAATATTACCTTTATCAGGATGACTATTATACATAGACATTAATTTGGGCGCACTAAACTGTACATGTTGCCAAGCAGCCAAAGTAAAAGGATGTACTGTATGACTTCCAGTTGTTATATTTTGCACTTCTACATAACCGTAGGTATAACTGGAACTACCATCATCATAAAGTCCATAATCAATAATATCTGCATATCCTCTCACTTGCTCTTCAAAAGTATTTGCTTTTCGGAGAGCAATATTGATATTAAAATAAAGTTGATTCGTTTGAAGATCTATATACTTACTTGCCTCTTTTTTTGCATCTGTAACAGATGATTTTGAAAGAGTTTCTTTTAACTTAAAGAATACTTTGTTCTGACTATCACTAAGAGTTTCTTTCTCTGTAGAAGTAGGGCTTTTTCCAACAGAAACAATTTCTACCATCTGCATGGCTTTTTTATTCTGTACATATCCATAATCATCAGCTTCATAAGTAACTTCTATTTCTCCTCCTGAAGGAAGTTCGATATTAGTTAAATTCCATGCAGAAGCATTTTTGTCATGCTCTTCTTTAGAAACAGTTTGATCTACATAAGGAAATTTTATTTTTTCACACGAAGTCATAGTACTAGCAGTTCTAAAATTGCCCCAACGATCTTGTGCATATGTATCATAAGAAGGATTCAAACCTTTATATTTAAAGACATAAGGATTTACTTCTCCTCGTTTACTATCTCCATAACTAATTTGTATTCCTGCAAGAGTTAATTTAGCTGAGGAAGTAAAGTTATTTTGAGTTTTAGGACACAAAAGATAATCATAATCAAATGTTATAGTCTTTATTGGTTTTCCATTTGTTTCATATGCTTCTCTTGTGTATAATTTTATATCTATTAATTTATAGGATAAATGCGAATTATTCACATCACTTGCATCATTCTGTATTATATTGGCACCTCGTCCATCCTCTCTTGGTTTGATATTAAAAATAGCAACATGAGATTTGGTTTCTGCTTTATGAATATAAAAAATTTCTTTCGTTCCTGTTGTAAAACTTCCTTTATCATCTTGAATAGTATAGTCATAACCTTCACTATAATTCGCTCCAAAGTAAGGCGCACGCCAACGATAATCACTAGAAACTTTTTGATATTGAAAATTAACATGGTAGCCTTCATCATTTGGAGTTACTCCTTTAATTCCATCTGAATCTACATAATCAGGTCCTAAGATAGAAGTCAGTAAAAAAGCATGAGGATGAGCTGGCGTTGTTGTTTTTTTAAATTGCTGATCTGTTTGTCTTAAATCTTTCTTAATTTGTTCTGCTTCTGCTGTACTTATACCAATAGGATCTTGATTGGGTTTATGAACTATTTTACCTTCATCATCAGTGATAATATCCACACTACTTTCACACGTATTTCCATTCACTACTGTAAATAAATAATCACTTTGTTCATTGACATAAGCAGGCAATCCAAAAACATAGCGCATACCCTCTGTTGTTGTAGAAGTCATACCTGCAATATGATGATCAGGTCTTTTTCTATCAAAAGTAACAGGATCATTCAGTAAACCATAATCAGGATTTTGGTATCCGTCAAAATAAGAAATAGCATATTCAGGAAGGACATTTGTATTGTTTAAATCTTTATTCGTAATGGGTAAAACAGAAAGGTTTCTTGCTCTGCGTTCTTCGTTGTGTGTGTTATTTACAGAAAAAACTGATCCTAAGTTATTCTGTAATTGCGTTCCAGTTAAGTTAGCTTGTAAAGCTTGTGCTCCTCCAATGGCTGCAAAATCAGCAAGTTCCATAGTAGTAGTTTCTCCTACGGGTGCAAAATAATAAGGTTCATACAATGGATTGGATGAAGAAGATTGAAAACCTAGGGAGGATACTAAAGTAGGAATATGGGTATTTTGAAGATTTGGAAAACTAGAAAAAGTTCCCCAAGCACCCGATGCGTTAATTGTAGGAGAGTAATTAGCTTGAATACCCAAATGTTCAAAGGCAGGAGAAGCATCTACTCCTAATGATTTTGCTCTACTTTTTTCTTCTTGTTGAGCATCAGAAATTACACCCATATCTGAACGCCAAGGACGATAAGTAGCTGAAATACCTTGAGCTTGAACTGAATAAATATCGTAAGTAAGTTGAGGCATACCTAAAAATGGCGTTTCGCCAGTTACCATACCATCTTTTTCTCTATTAAAATCTGCCAAGGCTGTTGGGTCATTAAGTCTTTTTTCGGCATGAAGATACCCATAAGCAGCTGTTCTTGTGATAGGCTTAGCTATTTTTTGACGTGTATAAAATCCTTTAATCTCTATATTGGTATAAAACCCTGCACCAGCACCTATTTTTCCAGAAAGATCCCAATTATTAGTAGTCATGGGAGTACTTATAGTAGGTAGATAAGAAGGAGTAGAGAAGGAAATAGCACTAGTAGAACTACTTGTATTAATATTTTTATCTCTACGACCACCACTTATACCTAAATTAAGATCAGAAAGACCTGAACGACTACTATAACCAATGCCTAAATTAAAACCTCCACTTACTTTTTCACTAGAATTTGACAAACTAACATTTGTATTTATAGAAGAACCACTCTGAGAATCATTATTGAGTGATAAACCTGCTTTTACTTTTTCATTTTTTGCCAAAGCAAAATTAGCTCCCAATCCATAACTAATTCCTAAACCATTGTAATTATTATAATATAAAGAAGCATTCATATCAACGCTATGGCTACCAAATAATTCAGGGTTTATACCAGGGGTAAGCTTGACACCTATTGTAACATTATCCTTCATACTTTCCTCCACTACTACTTCATCTCCTTGAAACTCATCGGGCAAACCTCGTACTTGTCTGTTGATAGCTCCTACATTAAGATTCCAACCTAAACCCACCCAACTCGCTTCTTGATCCATACCAATACCAGATTGATAAGCAAGATTAAAAGGATACCCTCCATTAGGTCCAGGTAATTCGAACAAGGGAATATTATAAGAAAAATCTCCTGAAAAAGGATCTACCATATCACTTACACCTGCTGGAGTAAAGCTTTGCACTTCTGGTTGTGTAGGACCTGAGGTAAGTGCATACGATACAACAGGAAAAAATACCTGAAATGAAAAAATAAAGGCTAGGCAAAGAGCTAACTTAGGATAAATACTTTTTCGTGTTAGAAAATTCATAGTACAACTAATATTAGTAAGGCAATAATTTTTTTTTAAAATAAAATAAACATACCTAGTTTACATTATCTTTAGTGTCTTTAGTTTTTGGAGAAGTAGGATCAGTTTTATCTTTATCCTTCTTATCAGTTTTTATTTTAAAGAATAAAAAGAATTTTGATTGTTTTTCTGATGAAATTCGTTCGTCATTAGGTGAGGTAACACAAAAAATACATTTTTTTTCATTTCCACAAGCATCAACCACCTTAAATTCAACTTTATAAGGGCTTATCCAAGTATCTAAATTTTCAATATATATATGTGAAAAATCAGATGTAGTTTCTTCTTTAACTAATAATGACTCTATAACTTGTCTTTGATCATCTTCTTTAATAAGTGTCCAAGTAATTTTAAAAGGTGCAACACCCTCTACAATACTTGCATTAATAGTTGCAGCAAGCTCAGGATTAGTAAGAACAACATCTTGATTACAATCAGTATCTGAACTAGTAGAGTTATCGCCTTCACAACTAAGTGTTAAGGGTACTAAATCTAACAAATACTTAAAACGAAGTACTGTCTTTTGCTTATTTTCATCCAAAACCTCTACAAAATAATATTGATTCAACTCCAAATTAAGAGCTTGACCATTCAATACATACCAATTTTCTCCATATTGTTTAGAAACTTCAACTGAAGTAGCTAAAAGTGGATTCCGTTGCCAATCATAAACAAAAACTTCAAGTTTTGCATCTACATATTTTTCTAAAAAACGAAAATACAGTTTACCTTCACTTGTCGTTTGAAAATAAGAATCATCCAAATTACGCTCTAAGAGTGCAGTCTCTTTTGATAGCAAGGTTTGTCTATCAGAAGAATTAGCTTCATCTAAACGTAAAAGAACTGGATCTGAAACCTGTCCCATAGAAGCAGAGGGAACAAAAAAGAAACTACTTATAATAAATAGCTGAATCAGTAAAATTCTAGAGGCAAATGTTTTCATAAGTGTACGTGATAATGTACGTAAAATGATAGTTAGAGGAAAACCTATTTTCCTCCAACTTATCTAAATTATTTCTCTATTACAATTTTAGAAGTATAATTAATTTGCTTTCCTACAATAGTTACATAATAAAGTCCAGCAGCTACATCTAATTGTAACGCATGGGTATTGATACCTTTACTTGTTTCTATTTCTCTACTATATACTTCTACACCTAGTGAACTGTAAATACGAATCGTAACACGAGTTTCAGTAGAAGCTCCAAATACCAGTTGAGTACTTGTAGAGAAAGGATTAGGAATAACATCTAAAGTAAGAGGATAATAAATAGATTCTTCTTTACTCTCTGTACTTACTTTCAGCAATGAATTTGTATCTCCTGTAATGTCTCCTACTTTGACACCAATGAAATCTTGGTCTACAAAATCACTACTTATATTCGTATAGCTTCTAACTTGAACATAAGGACAATAACCTTGTGTAGTAAAGTCATAATCAGATGCTACAAACTGCCAAGATGGAAGACTAAAAGTATTTGTACTATAAATAGCTTTTGCTAAAAGCTCATAATCATCATAATCTACATCACAATCTGCATCCATATCTCCTGCAATGGCTAAATAAGGTGCAATAGTATAAGCATCAATACCTCTCTCAAAATAGTAAAGGAAATATCGCTCATATACTTTTAAGTCTTTCTCACTTATACCATTCATCTTATTGATATCCTTACTTGGACGAATTGTAAAGGTAGAATTGGCTGCTACATCAAACTCATAATAACCAGTAGATGTAGTGAACATGTAGTCTATCACAATTCCACTATTATCTACTACTTCTACCAAAACCTGACCCACCAATTCATTATTGAAATGATTCCTGATATATCCAGAAACTTTCTTTGTCGTAGGAACAGGAGCAAAAGTTGTAACAAAAATTGCAGAGATTTCAGAGATTTCAGATGAAATACAACCTTTCAACGTAGTCAAACGATATTCATAAGTTGTTGAAGGACTAAGCCCCATATCTAAATACGTAGTAGCTGAAGAAGAAGCAAGAGTAATCCAATCTAAATCCACTTTCTTCTCTAATTTATAACCTGTTGCTAAAGGAATAGCATCCCAAGATAAATTTACTTGAGACTCAGAAACTACAGCACCACCAAGAGGGGAAGCTGAAATTGGTTCTACAACTAATGTATTACTTGTAGCAGAAGAAAAAGCTCCTAAAGCAGAATAAACACGAACTGTATACTCATAACTACCTACAGCAAGAGAAGCATTATCTGTATAACTTATACCATTGACATTAGAAGATAAGATAACAGGAGTACCTCCATTAAAGCTACGTGTAACCTCATAACGACTTTCACAAGTGGCATTATCTATCCAATCTAATTGAACTTTACAATCCGAAGTTACAAAAGCAGTTAAACCACTAGGTGCGACGATTGGCTCTATGGTTATGTTTTCAAACGTTTCTGAATGAAAAGCTCCTGAAGCAGAATAAACACGAACTATATACTCATAACTACCTACAGCAAGAGAAGTATTATCTATATAATCTTCAGAATTGACTGGTAAATTAGAAGATAAGATAACAGGAGTACCTCCATTAAAACTACGTCTAACCTCATAACGACTCTCATAAGAAGAATTATCTACCCAATCTAATTGAACTTTACAACCTGAATTTATAATAACAGTTAAATCACTAGGTGCTACTGGAGCAATATCCAAAGTACGAATTTGATTGCTATAAGTATAACCTGACATCAAACCTGTACCAGAAATAGCCTTCAAACGATATTTATACAATGTATATGGTTCTAAACCTGAATCTGTGAAATCAGGATCATCTGCATTAACATTAGCTACATGGACATAACCAGATGTACCCACCTTATTACGTTCTAATATAAATACTAATTCATTATCTGAATTATCTGCCCAACTTAACTCTATTGTACTAGAAGACGGATTCTGAGCTTGTAAAGCACTAGGAGTGGCAGGGGGAATATCTATAAAATCAATCAATAACTCATAACCAACTCCTCCCATTAATTCACCCTCATTATACTGAGTTACATCAAAATAATAAACACTTTCTTGAGGAGGTGTATTACTTGTAACAGTTTCAATATTAAAATCTAGTCCTATTCTGAATCTTTCTCCAGGCATGAGTAATACTTCAAACCAAGAATTACGTTGCTCTGGCATTCTAAGAACTTTGTGATCATTATCTACAAAAGCTAAATTGTTTTTAGCATAGTTATTTTGTTGCCAACGTTGAGCTAATGTTTCAGGCATAGAAATTATTAAATCATTATTTTCTAAATAATGAGCATTACTCGGATCTTGATTTTCTGCAAAATCAAACTTGACACGAGCCATTTGTGGTGTTGTGCCATCATTCAAGATAGTTACTTCACTTTCTCCTTGTGCGTCAGATATAATATTTATATTACGCCAAGTCTTGTTATTTGATTCAACAATTCCAGCATTAAGCAGATCAAACCCTGGTGTTTCTGCCACACAAGTAACTCCTGGTACATTTGTACACCTAAGTATTCTAGCTGTAGTACAAGTGTGATAGTTACCTGTAATACCAAGGGTTGTATGGTCTATTGGTATTGCAATAACTACCTCTCCACCTGCCTGAATATCTTTAGGAAGATACACAGGTTGGGTAAGGCGTGTCCAATCACCAGCCCCCCAGCTTGAAACAGCTCGTGCCACCAACGCATCTACTTCTAATCCTTTACCAAAATCTTTACATGTTCTATTAAATACTCTAAGATAAAGATAACTTGTTTGATTTGCATATAATTGTGCTCTATGAGTTGTTACAATATCTTGAACTTCGTTGAATTCTATTTGGTGAGTAGTACTATTATCATAATAATATCTGATAATTTGACCATGTTGTGGTATAATAAAATCAGCACTAGTAGGAGGAGCTTCTAATGTAATCGTAATAGAAGGACTGTTATATGAACGTTCTCCACTCGGTTGTTGTCCAAAATCTAAAGGATGGTCTTTTAAGTAAATATCATTATCAGGAGCTTGTACTACAGGAATGTCGGTAGTAGTTATATCTCCATTAAGCAGCCTAGCATCGCATTGTCCAGTACCATCGTTTACTATTGTGGCAGTAATAACTGTGCCTATTGGAATTCCAGAAAAATTAAAATAACCTCCACTAGTAATAGGCTGTGGGGTAAGAAATATAGGAGGTAATCCAATACTTGGATTTGGTATACTTAGCGTAAGTCTATCCCCACTTTTTATAGAAGGATATATGGCTACTACTATATCATCATTTGGATTTGGATTTGGAGATCGGTTTGGGTCATTGATACATCCAAAAGCTTGAATTTGATAACTTCGTCTTCCTTTTACCTGTATTACATCAGTTGCTTCTCCACTACAACCATTTTCCTCATACTCATAAGTAATTGTATATGTACCAGCCTGAGAAGGGTCAAACTCATAAGTAGTAATATTTCCAACAGTAATAGGAGTTACTCCAGTTCCACTATATTCACCACCAGCAGGAGAACCTCCTGATAAAATAATAGAACCATCACGTATACATATCTCTTCCTGTGATGCAGGTAAATCCAAACCTACATTCAATTCTGGCGTAATTGTTATAATTACATCATTCTCAGTAGCTATACACCCACTAGGAAACTGTGCATTAAGTATATATTTTACTGTAGTTCCAACTGGAATATTGTCTACTATTGCTTGTGCATTTCCACCTATAAGATTTGTAATGAGATTTGGAGTTGTACTTGGTAAGCCATTTTCAAGAACAGTCCATCTATATATTACACCAGGTACTACAGCACTTTGTGGTACAAGAGAGTAATATTCATTAGTACTTTGTCCACAATAACTTTTATCTGAGTTGACTACAATAGTAGGTCTTGAATCTATGACATTTACAGTCAGATCATTAGTGATAGTACATCCTTCTAAAGTAGCATTTACAGTGATTGTATGTGTTCCCAATGCAAAACTACTCCAATTAATATGAACTACATGAGAAATGGCAGGGTCAGTAGGAAATATTTGTGTTCCATCTACAAGCCACTCATAATCTGGAACAGCACCAGCACCACGAATTAGTCTATACTCTTGTTCAAAGTCTGTTTTACAAACCTTTGTCTCTCCATCAAAAGTAAAATCTGGTACTTGTGTATTAGTTACACGTATTTGGCGAGTAACACGACAATCTCCTGAGATAGCCTCAACTTCTATAGTATAAGTATTGGTAGGTATATTATTAAAACTTGGAGTAAAGGTAGCAATTGTTGAACCATTTGTAGTGGTTATATTAGTAAAAGTAGTTTGTCCAAACATACTCCATCTATAATTCACATTATCTTGTACTCCTGTTATAGTATAAACAGGATTATCTGTACTACATACTGTTTCATCCCCTGATAATTGAAATTCTAGTGATTCTAATGATTGAAGAGTAATTGGTAAAGTTGCACTTGTAGTACAGGTTGTTGCACCTGTAGTAGCAACTTCTACTTCATACTGTCCAACAGACAGACCTAACGCAGAAAAATCTATAGAAAAAGGAGAAGCAGTTATAGTTTGAAAAGCAGTTAAAGGAGTAACGGGATTTGTGGTTGGATCTATAATCCTCCATTGATAATCAATCGTATTTTGAAAACCTTGAATTTCATAAAAAACAGGTTGAGCTGGTAAACAAACTGTTGATATATTTGATGACAAACTAAAAGCTGCTTGTTCTATTACATTTAACCAAACAGCATTACTAAATCTTTCATTTCCAGTGCCATTGGTAGCTGAATAGTTCCCTTCTCCAGTAGGTAGTGGACTTACATTTGTTATACCTAGACAGTTATTTTGCCATTCAGCCGACACTAGTTCATTTGTCTGAGTATTCCTAACAGTAAGTTCTGCACCTTGACAAAGTTCAATAGGTTGGTTGCCTATTTGATATATAACATCTTGAGTTAATTGATTAGCTGGTGTAGAGGTATAAATTTCATTATTGGTACTAAAACCAAAGCTTGTTCTATCTACTGTTTCTGGTTGTGTATTAGTGGGTAAAACGGGTTGGGTGGGTAGAGCATTTGTAACACCTTGAGTAGTCCAAAAAATATTTCCACAAGAACTTACTTTTGTATTCAAAATAATGTTACTAAAGGTACCATCACCTACTACATCTAAAGGAAGAATTGTACTGCCTGAAAATGTAGAGGTATAAGCAAAGTAAAGAGTACCCTCTAAATCTAAATCTAAACTAATAGGTCGTTTATTCTCACCCCAATTATTGCTTGATGTTACTATCCGTGTCCATCTTTCTAGGTTGTTAAAATCCCAAGAAGATAAAAATACGTTTTGAAGACCAGTAGTCTGAGCAACATTTAGTGTCCCATCATTAAATAAAATAGTGTTATTTTGAACATCACCTTGGTTATTATACTCGCCCAAAATTGAAACTCGGCTATCACGAGCTACAATATAATTTCTATAATTTCTATTTATATCTCCTACTATACTATTAGTAGGTATTTCTGTAGTGGAGTTTGTACCCCAAACTAACTGTCCTTGACCTATACTACTACCAGTATAAATACTAAAGCTACGTGTACCATTTTGTCCACCAATATTATCAGTAAAAGTATTAGTTAGAGTAGGTGGCCAACCACCACTAGGCTGAAACTCCCTATGCCACCCATTTAAAGTAATTTCACCATTATTAGTAGTATTAATAAAATGACTCATATATACATAAGGTGTTCCGTCTGTATCCAAATCAAACCCAAGTAGTTCATTATTGAATCGAATTGCACCATTACCTCCTGTTCCTGTATTATTTGGTGCAGGTTGATTAGTTCCAAGCCTAAAATCAAGTTCTAATATTCTATTACCTGTAGGAAGAATAATGGGATCTACTCCAGTAAATTCTGCATTAAAATGACCCACAACTATATCTCTTGAATTATTTCTTGGGAGAGAAGCATTATTACCTAGGCTACCTAAAAATATACCATTATTCACTAGTCCTGCTATTTGTATATTATTGGCATTAGTAGCTTGTATAAAACGGGGTGTAAATGATATAAACTCGTCTTGAGTATCTATATTACTAATCGTGTTAAAGACTATGGGATCAGCAAAGTCATTATTAGTATGAGGAATATAAAGAACTATATATTGTAAATTTAATTGTCTTTGGAGAAGAGGAAAAGAATTAATTTCAAGATTATTAATTGTACTTAATGTAGTGTTTCCACGTACTACACTGACTCTTGTATTTACTGTTGGTTGAAATTGTGCAGCCATCAAAAGTACTATACCTCCTCCCTCTTGATTAGTATTAGCATCTATTACAGAAATATCTCCTGTAGTATTTAGGCTTATTTGAATTGGAACTGTTGATACATCTGTATCAGAAGTATAAGTAAGATTAATACCACCTGCTACTTCTTGATGAGAAATATAACCTCCTGTTTTTACAGGAAGTAATCTTAGGTTATTATTACCATTGATGGTTTGATTGGCATCTGATGTAATTTGAGCATCAGTATGAACTTGATTTAATATCAAATTCTGTGAATAGGCAGTCTGAATCAGCAGAAAACTAACAGTTAGTAAAGCGAGTAAAAGTCTGTTGTACATATAAAATATTACTTGATATATTTTTAATTAGAGTGCAAATTTACGACTAATTATTTTATAATCAATAGAACTATGTTAATAAATACTATATTCTATTTTTTTATAAAAAAACCAAATTTTATTTTAAAAAACCTTAGTTATTCACTTAAGTGTCTGTGAAACACTCTAATAAGGTGGTATTATCAACTTTTTATGATAAAAAAAACATGGTATTTTTTATTTAGATTTACATCACTTATATTTGCACCACTGTTTTAAAAATCTTTACTAACAGATGATTTTTACCGATTTAATTACATTTTATTCACCTCTATGCAACGTTTACTAATTGCACATTTAGTTTTTATATTTAGTCTTATTACTTTAGACAGTTTTGCTCAAAATAGTACTTCTGGAAACCTTCCTATAGCCCCAATCAAACAAGTAAGTAGCAGAACACAACAATTATCCCTACTAGTAGGGGGAGGGTATATTCCGAATGCTAATCAATTTTTTACTTCATCTTTAGAATACAGCATCCCAAATTTTGACACTTCTATAGAAAAACAAAAAACAAATTTATTGACTCAAATCAATTTGAATTTTGCTTATAACAGATATTTAATAGGAGGACAACAAACAAGATTTAATTTATTTGCTACCTTCCAAGTAAGTACAAATAAATTTGGACAAGTAGAGCCTTCACAAGAACATACACTAATTTCCTATTCTGTTAAAAATTTCATTCCTATGAATCTCTCTTTTGGATTAGGTGGAATGTGGAACACAAAATATGTGAGTTGGTTCGGACAACTGCAAACAGCTAGTCTTAATGAAATACCTTCTACACTATCAGAAAAATATAATTTTCCTATTTCCTTTAATTTGGGAGCTATGTTACCATTACCAAGATTTTCTAATAAAAAAACAAATGTTTTACCTAAAAATAATTAATTATGAAAAAATTTAGTATCTATGTTTTACTTAGTTTGTTATTTTTTGCTTGTAACTCACGACAAGAAGAAATAGAAGATGAAGTAAATAAACCTGTAGAAAATGAAGAGAAAATACCTGCTTCATTTACGCAAAAAATATTAATAGAACATGCTTCTCGTGTTAGTGCTGGGATGTCTATGCAAGGACAAGAATATATATCAGTATATAAAGAGCAATATCAAGATAGAATAATACCTGTATCTATACATTATAATGAATTTGAAGTAAAACAAGTAACAGATTATTTTGATGAAACTTATGAATTTTATAAATGTGTTCCTATGGGATTTGTAAATAGAATGCAGAGTAATTTTCATCGTAATTTAGGATTATATGTCTCTCTTCCTCCTCATGACTGGGCTTCAGTAATAGATAGTTTAGAAAAAAGAGATAAAACTTCATCTGGCATAGCTTTACAGACTACTTATAACCAAGAAAATAAAGTAGTTAATGTAACAGCAAAAATAGCTACAAATAACAAATTCGATATCACAGGGAAGTATAAGTTAATCATTTATCTAACAGAAGATGAAGTTATATATCCTCAAAATAATATTTATTCTGGAGATGATTTTTATATAAGACATGCCTTTGGAGAAAAATATTATTACCTCCCTCCAGTAATAAATGATTTTTCACACAATGCGCTCTTGAGAAATGTATTTACATCAGGAGAAGGGGATGATATAGAAATACCAAAGACAGGGATAGTAACTGAAAAATCTTATTCCATTAACCTAACTAATGAAAAGTATCAAAATTGTAATGTAGTAGCAGCCTTATTAAAACAAGACAGAAATGGAATATTTCAAGTAGAAAATGCACAGATAGCAAAACTAGGAGAAAACCAAGCTTGGGATTAAAATTAAATTCTACATCCGATTATTTCATAAAAATTCCTTATCAAAATTAAATTTTGATAAGGAATTTTTTAGTTTAAAACTCTCAACAAATCTTATAAAAGTTAATTTATAGGAAGTTAATTTATTGACTATTTTTAAACCTCTTTAGAGAAAAGTAAAATAGATAAGAAACATAAAAAAATAGATGGGGAACAGATAAGAAACAGACAAACTATACACAAAAATAGATAAGCTACACACAAGAAACAGACAAAACACACATTAAATACATTAAAAATAAATCAAAAACAGATGAAAGCCTGTTTGAATGGGGTAATTACTCAAACAAACAACTCCAAAAACATAAAAGACAGTAGAAAAGTATCAGCAAAATCTCTAAAACTCTAAAAAAAACAGTCAAAAAGCGTGGAAAAGCGTGGTTATAAGCTATATTTTAACCAAATAATAACTCATTCTAACCCTATTTTACTAAAATACTAACTCTTTTTGCAGTTATTTTAATCAAATGCTAACTAAATCTAACTCATTTTAACCCTCCTTTGCGATTATGCTAACCAAACTCTAACCTCTTTTAAGAATTTTTTTAGATAGATACTACAAAATAAATACTTTGTAAAACAAAATTAAATGAATTACAAATAGATATTTAATTATTTAGTTCATAAAATTAAGCTGCAATAGGACATTAAGAATTTATTTGTAGGTACAAAATCGGTGTACTTACTGACTAATAAATTAGTCAAAAAGAAAATAAACACAAAAACTATAATAATTCAATGTAATTTGAAATACAAAGTAATTAAACAAATAGAGTATAAGCAATTATAGAAACAATAACAAAAAAACATTATGAACTTTACACAAACCTTTTCCATAGGAAATGAAGGAAAACAAAACTTTTTAGCTACCTTTGAAAATACGTTTTCAAATTGCTAATCTAAAAAGCAAACTAAAACGAAAAAATAAATTATTTACATTCTCTAAATGAAGTAAAGACATAAAAAAACCTCCTAATGCGACAACATCAGAAGGTTTATAATATTTTAATGAGCAGGGTTAGAGACCGTGTTTTTTAAAGACTTGTATTAACTCATTAAGGGATTTGGACTGACACAGATAACGACAAACGTATCAATCAGACTAAAAGACACCAACGACGATGCTTTATAGTACAACGACAAATTTACGAAAAAGTTTGCAATACGCAAACTTTGATAAAACAACGACAAAGAATTTTTCTTCAATAGATACCTATTACAAGTATGTAAAAGGTCTTGCTTTTTATACAGACCAATTTACTCATGTGTGGCAAACGCTCGGTTTTTCACACATGACAGGCAAAACGTCCTATCATAAAAGCCCATCACGTCCTCATAAAAACAAAAAATCCTTTCTTATTGGAGCTAAAGGAGCGTTTTACGATTTTTATACCGACGAAAAAGGAAATGTTTTTGAGTTTCTGCAAAACGAAAAAAATTATACCCAGCAGAAAGCCTACGAATTTGTCGCTGCTCTCTATGGTCTAAATGAATACACCATTGGAGAAACAAAACCAACTAATTATTTTCAAAACCAACAAACTAATCAAGAAGAATTAGAAAATGAGGCGTTGACCTATTTTCGTTCTCGTATTTACAAGGAATTAGGACTTTCGAAGGAAAAGGCAGTCACTTATTTTATGCCTGCTCTTGACAAACACAAAGGTATTTCCATCAGGTACACCGATATTGAAGGAGAAACTATTTTTGATAAAATAGATAATGAATACCAACCCTTTGAGCGTATTCGTTTGGCGAAACCTTACCGAGATGCAGTAGGAAAAACAACAAAATATTTATCTCCAAAGGGAGCAAGTACCTATCCGTATTTGACAGCTCTTGCTCATGCACCTGAAACGGTACAAAGACAAAAAACCCTTTTCATTACCGAAGGAGAATTTAAAGCATTTTTTGGGGTGCAAAAACTCGGTTTGCCCTTTGTTGGACTGGGGGGAATTTCGCTAACAGCTAAAACAGAAAAAAATGAAAACGGAAAAACAAATTATGAAACAGCTTATTTTGATGAACACACAAAAGCAGTTTTAGAAAAATTTGGATATTCTCATATTCATCTCCTTTTTGATAGTGATGCTTTTGATAACAAAGGAAAAGACCTAAGACATTATCAATTTTATGCTGCCGTCAAAAAAGCGTTTTTTGCTGCCAAAAATCAAAATTTAGAATTTACGTTTTCGGTTGTTAATCCTAACTCAAAAGCAAAAGGGGTAGATGATTTGGAAAAAAACTACTCAAACTTTGAGATACAAAAACAACTCAAAAGCACCAAAACGCACAATCATTTATTCTATCATTTTAGAGTAGATACTAAAAAAGACCCAAAAGCAGCACTCTATGCCCTACAAAAAGCATTTTTTGCCAGTCAAAAGGAAATAGAAAAGCACGAACAAATCAAAGTAAAAGGTTTTTTAGCAAAGCAACTTTTAGAAAATGATTCATTTATAAATTCCTTAGCCAACAATCAATTTACCTATTTAGAAGCTCCAACAGGAATTGGAAAAAGTTACTTTGTAAAACACCACTTGACACCCTTTTTAAACAAAAAAGACTATGTAGTTTTATTTGCTGCACCTAGAAATGCCATTGCAAAACAACAAGCTATAGAACTTAAAAACGATACAAATAAAATCGTTTTTACAGCTGATACTACTTCTGAAGCTATTGAAAGGCTAAAAACAGAAAAACACGATATAGTCTATACCAATTTTGATAAATTGGCTGATGCTTATCACGTACTTTCTACATTTTACAATAAAAAAATAGTTATTGTCATCGATGAGGCGCATCTAATGACCAGTGATAGCACATTTAGACCTAAAGTAATTGCAGGAGTAGTCGATACGCTCATTAAAAATCCGACTAATTTATTGATGAGTGCAACACCTACACAGCTTTACTTGAAAGAAGTAACCATCAAGAAATTTGAAGTGGTGGCACAAGACAAAAAACACTATGCTAACCCTTCTCTGACATTTTGTGCCAATAAAAAAATGACTTCCTATGCTTTTGAAAAGTGCAAAAATATAGCAGAAAAAAACGAAAGAGCAATTATTCATCTCAATTCTATCGAACAGGCTCGTATTTTACAAAGCCTTTTGAAAAAGGAAAATATAGGTGTGCATTTTTTAGCTTCGACAGAACTTACACCAACCGAAAAAGAAAATTTTGATAGCATTCAAAGTAAAGCTACTTTTTATTGGAACGATGATAAACCCATTATTATAACCACTTCCGTTTTGGAAACTGGATTTAATATCGAAACAGATAGAAAAACGACAACACTCTATTTCAATAAAACCCAAGGAGGATTTGATAACACGGCTTATCGTCAATTTATTGCTCGGATGCGAAATTATGATAAAATAGAAGTGGAAAATATTATTGTAACCCAAAATTACAGTCATTTTCTGCCTTGTCAGTCGCTTGTGTTAGACTATGATTATGAAAAAACCATTGAGTTTGCTATCAAAAATCAAGAACTCCACAATGAGTTATATCAAAGTTATCAAAATGAATACGATGGAGAATTTAATGAATTTGAAAGGGAGCGAATCCGAACAGAAGCCTCTAAATACCTCTATTTTGATGCACAAAAAGAACGTTTTGAAATAGACTATCAACAAATTTTTGCAGAATATACACACGATGCAACTAGACAAGGAAGTCCATATTTTGAGAACCCAAAAGAAATTTTATTCTATGAACAAAAAATAAATGAAGGAGTGAATCAGTACGAACAATTCCAAAAAGCAGAGCGAGACAGAGCAGAGCAGGAAGTAGTCCATCTGTTTGTAAATGACTTTGAAAAACTCGTCGTTTCGGTAGAAAAATATACACAAGATATAAAACTAAAAACTAGGCTAAACAATAGTTTTTTAGAAGAACCTAGTTTGCTCACACCTTTACAGCTTATTGTAGCCGAACAACTTTTAAAACACTATTTCTATTTGCTCAAAACAAGCAATTCGAAAGGAATTACAGAAATTGATGCTTTAAAATCTATTTTAGTAGATACAGAAAACCTAACCCTACGTAAAACAAACGACCTTAGAAAACGAAAAATGAAATTTATTTCCTATTGGTTACTCCTGCGAAAATCGAATAAACAGCGTTTGGGAGTTTCGGAATCAATGCAAGTACAAGAATACAAACGAGTAAGTAGCATCATGGAGGAGCTAAAAGACCAAGTTCTATCTGCCGAGCAAATTGTAGAAGCTATTAATCGTTTTCAGCATCAGAAAAAAAGGTATTCTAAAAAGAAATGTTTTGAAATTTTGCAGCTACTTTGTAACCTAGAACGGACAGCAAAAGTAAAGCAAGGAAAGAAATCCTATTACTACACCTTTATCAGCGTAAAAGACTGGGAAACAGAGCTATACGAACTTTTAGGAGAAGACTACAAAGACACCAAAACCACCTAAAAAGGACATCAATTACCCTAAATTTACTATAACAATAACACCTTAATTCATATCCATAGAAACACAAAAAAAGAACAAATACATAGCGACCTTCTAAAGTAGAAAAAAGAAAACTATTCTCAATTTCAAAAAGAGTTTTTTGAAACGTTTTGAGGTGTTTTCTGTGTATTTAATTAAAAACAAACGAAAAAAATCAATTTACCGAAGTCAGTAAATTGATTTTCTAAAGAATAATTTATTTTTTAGTTTTTCGCTTGAGTAGTTTTTTCTGTTCGCTATCTAATCTACGTTTTACTTTTTTGGCATCTTCGGCAGCAGGTAAATCTTCTGGAACAAAACCACGACGAATTAGTAATTGTCGTACCTCCTCATTATTTATAACGTGTTCTTTAGCTATTTGGTCAGAACCTTGTAAATTTCTGTTTTTGATATTTCCATTTGTTAGAGTTGTGGCTAATTGTTTACCACTAATTAAAGGCGTTTCTAAATAGTCTGCTAATGCTCTGTTTTTTGGAACTTCTAGCTTATCTTTCATTTGTTGGGTGTTTCTTCCTCCAAAAAAAGCTTCATCTCCTTTTGCACGTATGTAGCCAAAGCCTTTATTATCTACTCCATGTTCGAAGGCAAGTTTGGAAAGTAGCTTTTCAGAAATAGTCAATTTATCACGTTCTTTAAGACGTTCTACTTCTGCTAGTCGTTGCTCTACTAATTCTTGTTTACGTGTTTGTAAAGCGAAATAACTCTGTGCAAAAGCAATTTCTTCTTTGTTTGGGTCTCCATTTTGGGCAATCAAGTAACAAGCATAACGAGTAAGAACATAGTCTTTTACTTTTCGATTACTTCCACTTCCTAGTTCGACCATTTTGCTGACCTCAGCAAAATGGTCTGATTGCTCCTGAGAGGCATTTTTTACCGAAATTACAGCTTTTTGAATTACTTTTTCAAAATTTCTCCATTGAGTGTATTGAAAAAATTCTTGCAAATCTCTAGCAGACCAAAATTCTACGCCTTCTATTTCGTCTTTTAGGTTTTCTAATTGCTCAAATAAATGATTGAATTGTGATTTGTTCATAATAAAATGATAGGTATGAGTGAAAAATATATTTTATTATATTTCTAAGTATCTTACTTTCTATACTTCTGATTTTCTATAAAACTAGATAACTAGAAATATAGAATTTATTATTTTAAGTAGAAATTAATTTTTATGACTTCAATATAGCTAATTTTTGGAATAAAATAACTATTTTAGCAAAATGATTGAAAAACTAACTTTCTATTTTTATAGAGAGTTAGAAAATTATAAATATTATTTTATAATTAAATAGAAAAATAGGTTTCTATAAAACTAGAAAACTATATTATTTAGTAGCTACTTAACTAATTTGAATGTATTTATATGGCAAAAATTATTGCTTTTGGAAATCGAAAAGGAGGTGTAGGAAAATCTACACTTACACTTTTGAGTGCTACTGCGCTTTCTTCTGCTCCCTTCAATAAAAAGGTATTGGTTATTGATGCTGATGACCAACAAAGTTTGGTTCGGTATAGAAATGAAGATGTAACCGAAAATTTAGAGGCAGAACTTCCCTACAAAATTATTTCTTGTTTGGGAGATATAAACAAACTTCATGAAACACTTCAACGAGCTAGTGCGACACACGAATATATTTTTATAGATGTAGCAGGACGGCTTGATGAGTTTACCAAAAAAGTATTATTTTATGTAGATGTATTGGGTGTTCCTTTTCAAGCAGGAAATTTTGCCTTAGAATCTACCTTTGATTATATTCAATTTGCTTTGAATGTTTCTCAAAAACGAGTATCGAATGGAATGTCAGATATAAAACTGATTGGTTTTGTGAATATGTATATGAAACGTCGTGTTCGTTCCAAAGATATACGAGAAAGTTTAGAAGCCTTTGAAAAACACTTGCAAGTAATGGATAATAACTTAGGTTTTTATTCTGCTTTTATGGATGCTACTACGTTGGAAACCGTCTATGACAAGGAAGCAAAAGATACAGCAAAAACAAATTTTATAAACTGGTTACACGAATTTATTAAACTAGCAGGACTATGAAAAAAATAACAAAAAAAGGAAAAAATTTAGCTGACCGTTTGAGTCAGTTACCTACGCCTACTAATGTAGATAAAATGTTTGAAGATGTAAATTCTTCAAAAGAAGAAAAGGTAACTATAGAGCGAAAAAAGTTTGGAACACAGTTACGTCCAGAGCTTATCACAAAACTAAAAATGAGAGCTTTACAGGAAGATATGACGATTACTGACCTTTTGGAAGCAATGTTAGATGAATATTTAGAATAGAAAGGTATAAAAATATATTTCTATATTTCTATTTTATTAGAAATTTATATTTCTAACTAACTGATATACAATATATTAAATTTTAAAATAACTTTCTATATTTCTAATTTTATAGAAAATAATATTTCTAACAAAAAAATAGAGCTTCATTTTTGAAACTCTATTTTTTTTTGACTGTTAAATCGCTCTCGCTTGGCTTTGCCGAGTGAGCAATATGTATTCGGCTTGTAGTCGTGTATTTGAGTTTTGTATTTGAAGTTCCAATATATTAAAATTTCACTCATTCATTTTTAAAGGCGATAATGGATTGGCACTACTGTAATGATAATAACTTTCTTCAGTTACTATATTTGCTGCAACTGGATTGTGATGAATATAATCTATCTTTTGTTGAATTACTTTTTCTGTAAACAAATCGGTTGGATGATTTGATTTTTGCCAAAACATATATTTGCTATTTTGAGCTTGAAATTTTGCGTAATACTTAAACATGTGCAAAAGCCATTCTTTTCGACTTTCAAAACCTCCATTTTCTATTTCTTTGATTATCTTTTTGGCTGTATGACTTTTAAAATCTCTAAGCCAATCACTTAGTAAACCTTCATTTCTGCGAACAATCAAATGAATATGACTTGGCATAATTACATACGCAAAAATAGCTAACTGTTTTTCTTTCTTACAAAACTCTAAACTTTCCACAAGTATATCAGCATATTCTTTGCGAGTGAAAACATCAATCCAACCTACAACAGTCAGTGTAATAAAAAATAATCCCCCTTCATACGTTTTTCTATATTCTGACATAATTTTGTAACATATATAACAATACTACAATTTTAATAAATCAGCAATAAAAATATGCTTAAATAGGTGCTTTTTTAAATTTTAATATGCCAGTAAAAACAAATACAAAAACCACGGCTACAAGCCGAATACATATAAATCACTCGTTAAAAACGAGCGATAGCCACAAAAAAGCCGAGCTAGGGCTGGGGAATAAATTTTAACAATTTTTCTAAAGGTTAGACTTGGTTTTACCATAGTTTTCAGGGGGGGATCAATATTTTTTTATACTTATATTCACTTTAGATATTCTTAACATTATCATAGATAATAATATATATATAATGTTTATAGGATAATTCTCTTCATATGAAAAAAATAAAAAAAAGCAAGAGTAAAGTAATCCACCAGCATTTGATATTTCTATTTTTCTACTATAAATTTTAAGGTGTCTTTTATATACACTAATGGCAGCAAAATTCAATATATTGCTATTTAGTATCATAGTTTGCACTAGTATGATAAGAATGAATAGAATTATTTTTTGAAGAAAAATCATTTAATTATTATTAAATATACTAGAAAATAAATACACTATGGCGTATTTTTATTGGCTCGTGAATCGTTAAATATCTTAATTTTTGTTTCTATCACATCTTGTCTTCCTGTTTGATTTATATTTTTACGCCATGTATCTCCTAAAAAGTTACCAAATTTTGTACCACCTATTACTCCAAGAAATCCTGCTTGGACAAACCTACTTTTCCATCCTAAAGAGCCTGGTCCCTTTAATTTTGTTATTATGTAAAAAATAGCACCTCCTGTAAATGCAGCATTTTGTATTGTTCCGTCACCTAGCATCTCAGTTGTTTCCAAACCTTGTGCAGTACAAGTTGGACAGTTTTCTCTAGTAGCTGTATATGGACTATAAGTAGGGTCTTTTTTCATTTGATCAGTAAATGCTCGTTTCCATAACTCTAAATCTTCATCTTCTGCTCCTGTCTGTGAGGTTACTAAAGGCCGTCCATTATTATTCATTATAGTAACCTTTCCTTCATCAGCAAAATTCTCATGTTCTTCAGAGCGTACAACTTCACCTGTGCGGTTATCTATTACTTTTGTAGTAACAGTCTTGGTGTATGTTAATGTGTGGCTGAGGTCTTCGTTATATCTATAAGTGTATGTTTTTTTCTCTTCTGTGTATATATCCATTCTGTTAGGATCTTCTATATTTATTCTCTGTCCTACTTTTAAATCATTTTCATTAACGTCTTTGTTCCAATTACGCAAATCACTAACAGTATATTTGCCATTGCTGTTTTTTGCGATATTGTAAAAAGTATCACCTGATTTAATTTTTTTTGTTAGGACTCTTTCAGGACAATCGTCACCACTACAATCTCCATTAACATCATTTAATTTAATAGGGTTATTTCTGAATACAGCATATGAACTTTCTTTATAAACTATAACAGGGTCAACGTTCCATCTTCTAGCAATAGTAGCTGAATACTGCCAAAATTCTGCTGTATATGTATCTTCTCCTATTTCAGTAGATTTTTCTTGTGTATTGAAACCATATCTGTATAGTTCATTCTGTACAGAGCGTTCAGCCATTGCCATACCAAACGGATAGTAGTCTGATTCAGACACTACAAAGGCTGCATAAGTATCAGCTTTTGAGCCTGTACCTTGTCCGTATTTGTTGTCTGTGTAATTAACCAGTACATTTCCTAAGTGGTTACTCATTTCATAGACTTTATTTCCTAAGGTTTGTTTTCCTTCTTCTGTTTTTCCATTGTATAGAGCTAAACGAGAAGAACCATAAACAGTTACTTCTTTGACTTCTTCGTTTTCGTAAATTGTTATTACATTTCCAGTTACATCACGTACATAATGTGTCGTTTTGCTTTCTATATCTGTTTCTACTTTTTTATAGATGCGTTGTCCTGTTGGGTCATATCTATAACTGATATGTGTACGTATCTGTGTCTGATTATTTTTCTTCTCTACACTTTCTATTTTCCCATAGACATTCCATTCTATGCTTTCGATATCGTCTTCTAGGTTTTCAGTTAAGTTTCCGACAGCATCGTAAGCGTAGGTTTGTGTTCCGTTTACGCCTTCAATATTTGTACTTCCATCTTCTACTTCATTCAACCTATTGTTTTGTATAGAGTTGTAGGTATAAGAAAGCCTATCTATTGCACTTGTTTGGTTGTTCCTGTTGAGTGTTAAGATATTTCCATTGGCATCGTAAGTGTATTCTGTACGGTATTTATTTGGTGTATTGGCTACGTGTGCTAGTCTGATACGGTTAAGTTGATCATATTGATATGACATTGTTTGTCCTCCTGCTGTTGGAAGAGTAGTTTGCATAGAGGTAATATTACCATTGAATAAATCTATGGCATCATCGCTTGTCCAACTATGTCCTTCTATGCTTTGGTATTCATTTTGGTAGTAATGAAGAGCATAACTAGCTGTTTTTTGTGATACATACTTGTATTTCTCTGTGGTAGTAGTCGATTCTTCAAACTGATTTACTCCTTTTACCCACCCTTGTAAGGTATAAGCATAATCCATTGCCTGTACTTTGTACTCGCCTATTTCTGTACGAGCGAGTGGCATATGAGCATAGTATTGATACTTTGCATCTTCATCCCATATATATCCATCGTGGGAAGTTTCTACGGACGTGATGCGATTATCAGCATCGTAGTAATACCTGTGACTAAACTCATCTGTTTTTCCTTTTTGGTAGTTTACTTCGTGTACATTTCCACTCACTAAATCATAGTCGTAGGTTAATGTTTTGGTTTCTTCTAGCTCAGGGAGCTGCTGCCAAAGCTGGTGTACATTTCCCATTATATCATAGCTGTAGAGTGAACGTGCGCCTGTGGTCTCTCCGTCTTCTTGTACAAGTGTAGCTGCTATTCTACCTCTTAGATAGGTCTGTTCTATGCTAGGGTCGCCTGTTTCAGGAGCAAAGTCATAGAAAGTACGAGTAATTTCTGTTTTTTCATAGCCGAGTGCAGGGAATGAAGCTCCTGTTTGGAGGTCATTCATTGCTAGTTCTAACTGTACTAGTGTTTTTGTAGTTTCTAGTTGTCCTACTTCTATGGTACGGCTCTCGTTATCGAACTTGGTATATGAATACTGTCCGTGTAGAGCTTGTTCTGCGTTTTGAGATAGACGTAGTTGTCCTAAGTCATCGTAAACGAAGGTAGAAGTTCCTCCATCAGGCGAGTCTTGCCAACGAGGTTGTCCTAAGCTGTTGTATCTGTAACGAGTACGCATACGGTGGTTCGGATTTACATCTCCTGCTTGTGCTTGTGCTACAGTTAGTAATTCTACACCTTTAGGTGGTACAGTCTGTACTAACGACCCTGCTTGGTCGTAGTAGTAGAGTGTATAATGGTACTCACTTGGTGTATATTCGTAGTTTAGTGATTCTGTAAATGGCTCTGCAAAACAGTTTGCATAGTAAGTTTGTAAGAACTCTTCTTGTTTTTGGTCTAAGATGCGTTGTAGTTCTTCTTGAGCTTGTAGTGTTGCTATTTCTCTGAGTTCGTCCTTACATTTTTGTTCTAGTTCTGCTAGTGTAGGGAATGTAGGGAATATGTCGTCTAATACGGTTTGGTCGTATTCTGCACATACTCTGATGGTTTGAGTAAAATCTCCTGTGATGACACACTGTGTAGGCTCTTCCCACTCTGGTAGCCTTGATTGTGCACTAATATTATAGGTAAAGAAAGCATCATTTGGATTAGCAGAGTAATCTATAATTCTGTTTCCTTGTCCTTCATTGATTTTCCAATAGCCTAATAAATTAGGTTCATTAGTAGGGTTATCTACTACTAATTCATCTGGAGAAGTAAATTGAGTAGGTATTTTTGCTTCATTCCACATACGTACTTCACGCACTACACCTGGGAAATATCCCCCTGCGTGTTGTGTTGTTCCAAAGAATGAATGTGCTGCAATATGAATACGTCTTCTTTTTGTAGTACTAAAATCTATATTCCAGTTGAATGCTTCTTGTAGAGCAAACGTTTTCATGTACATAGATTGAGGTTGTCCATTGAAGTAGATTTGGATATTTCCACTTTTACGAACTACTGATACGTGTACACATTCATTCATCGGAAGAGCTTCTCCAGTATGTGCTCTACCTCCAGGAAACCAAAAGTTTACTTGACGAGTATCTTTATCTACATTCCAAAAGAATCCCTTGTAATAATAATCTTGGTGGTCACCACTTGGTGTGACAGCATACATAATATTATAATTATATCCTGCTGTACCATTAAGTGTAACATAAGCCTCTAAAGTGAAATCTCCCTGTCCAAACTGTTGGTATTTATCACTAGCATTTGTATTTAATCCTGGTGCTCCTGTAACAGTTGGGTAATTATATTCAGGATATTTTAGAACAGGATATTCTTTTTGTGATGTTTTCTCGTGCGTGATATATGATTTACACGGATTATCGACTATAATTTGTTCGAATGTAGTTGTGCATTGAGTTTGGTCAAGAATAGCTTTGATATTATCAAGGTATTCATTTCCAGAGGTATTACATCCTGTTCCTTGAGGACAGTCTAATACTACCCCAGCACAGGCTTCTAGTTGAGCAAGTGATACGGTATGGTCATCATCAAAGTGCCATATACAACGAGCCATTTTTGCGTTGTCGGATTGGTCTGTGTCAGCAGGTCTTTGAGTATATCCTAGGATTGCTTTTATTTCAGCTACTGTACCACCATATCCTAGGTCACAGATATTGGTTGGTGTAGTACAACCAAAAGAAGTGTTTAGACATTGTTCTAGTGCAGCCATATCTACATAGTGCTCTCCATTTATTTCTATAAGCACATTAATTTTAGCACACTGCTTTATATAACTTGTTATTTCTCCATCTTCTCCAAAAGTTTCAATAAAGTAATCTCTATTGTTTCTAAAACAAGCTTTAGCCTCTGCAAATGGCACAATTCCATTATATTGTTGAGTAAGTTGGCAGATACAATCAGGTTGTTGTTGAGGTTCTTTTGGAGTACAAGATAGTCCACAGTGTTCTACCATTGCCCAAGTAAGAATAGGCTTTCCTAATAATTCTTGATATGATCTAGCACAAAACATTAAATCACTAAACCCTGCTATTTTGCTACAAGGAGAGTTATAAGAATAGTCAGGAAAATCATATCCATATACTAAAACAGGATTACCATCAAGTCCAGGCTCATAATGTGGAGCTTCATATCTTTGATAACATAAACAGTCATTTAGTTCAGGTGATAGCGTTCCTCCCTTAGTAGTTACAGTTCCTCCTCCTTTAGGGTCTATTGGGTTTAATCCCCCTCCTCCTTTAGGGTCTCCAAATTTTTGATTTTCTAATTTTTGTTTATCTTCTTGAATGTTTTTTATTAGCTGTTGTGTTTTGCTATCTGTTTTTAGGTTTTGAGCTATTATAGGGTTTATTTTAGAAGATGTAGCAGCTGTTCTGCCTGTTTCATCTACACAGTCTTCATAATAAAGGAATCCATAAGCATTTCCACCATCATTTGTGATTGCACAATAGGCTTCTAAGTTGGTTTGAATATCTGCTTTTTGCGTTTCTGTTAGCTCATCACAAAGTGCATAGATTTGTTCCATCCACGTAGCTACTTGTTGCTCACAGTTTAGAGGAGGGAAGTTTTCATCAAAAAACTCGTTTTGTTCTTGTGGTGTAGTTGGTAATACAGGGTCTATTACGATTGGGTCTTGTATTTCTACCTCAATTCCATTATCTATGTATGTACCATAGAGACAGCCTCTATCCGCTAAAATATCTCTATGTAATGTATTTTTAGCTTGTGTATAATATCCATAAAAGAACTGCCATCTAAGCTCATCTATAGGAATATTTACTACACTTGCTTGTTGAGTAGCAGCAGCTAATGCAGCTTGCCAAGCGTTTAGTGAGTTTCCATTTTCATCTACTGCAACATTCGAAAGAAGTTGTTGCATAGTAGCTATGCTACCATATCCATAACAAGTAGAGTTTGTAAAGTAAGGGTCATAACTAAATGTATTCACAGTAGGTGCTATACTTATATCTAGTGGTCTAGCATATCCTTTTTGTAGAGCTTCTGTCCAATTTTTTATCAGTGACATTTTCTGACTGTATATTGTACTTGGTGCGTTAGTATTACAGTCTTCTAAGTGACAATATTCAGGGTGGTCTTGCATGGTTCTAACAGTAGGTTCTTCATTTACCCAGTCCATTATTTGTGCTTCTATATTTTGGCAACGTACTTGTTGTAAGTTGGCAGACCAATCATCAATACTTGTTATATCATCAAGACAATTATCTTCTACACAGATTTCACAATTTGTTTCATCTATATTGCTTATATATTGGTTAATTATAGTTGTAGAAAGAGTTTTAAAATCTTCACTTTCTTCTATACGACGGCGTACTTCTTCTATTGCGTCTTTATTGAGTGTGAGTTCTTTTATAAGTGTATAAGTACCAATTTCTTTGAATATTACTTTTTCTTCAAAATCAAATTGTCCTACAGCTGCAATATCACAATCTTGTCCTCCAATTTCTTGATTTTCTACTAAAGAAATTTTTTCTTCATTTGGCGTATAAATATATACATTGAGGTTATATTTACAGTTTTCACAATATGTTTCTCCTTCAAAGATGACTTGAGCATCTTCTCCTCCCATTTTATAATTAATGATATAGGCTGTATTTGGAGTTACATTTAGTATTTCATTGGTTGAAATACTAGTATGATTTTCTAGGTCAATTCTATTATTTGCATCTAAGGATACATCTATTGTACTTAGTACTTCGTCTGTATCTTTATCTAATGCTAAAAGCATTTCGGGTGATTCTCCGGCAAGAGCTGTTGCAATTACATTCCCTGCTTGATCCATATAAGAAACACTCACTTGTCCGTTTGCATCCTGGACAGCTTGTTTTCTATAATGCGATGATTTACCGACATTTTTACCAAACATACGACGTAGTTCTGTTTCATTGGTATTAGCATAAAAATATTCTGTCGAACGTCTGTCATTTCCTTCTGTATCATATTGGAATAGTTCACCTACTCCCCCTTGTGATTTTACTCTTCCTTCGTTGTCATAGACTACTTGTGTAAAAGCATATCCATTAGCATCTGGTAGATAATCTCTGTGGATGGTATTTAGTGTGTTGTATTTAGAGTAATATAGTCCTGCACCTTTGTCATTGGGATGTGCTGGATCAGGCTCATGAAGTAAAGTAGCAAGTTCTTTTTGACCATTGTCATAAAGATATTTTTCATAGCCTGTAGCATTTGAAAGTGCTAAACTTGATTCTCTTGTTTCTATTCTATTTAATCCATTGCGATAATGCAACGAAGCCACCATCTCATTTTCTTCTTTTTCTAATGGCACAGGTAGAATTTGTACTACTCCACGTCCTTCATAATCATAGCGAGTTTCAGCTACAAGAGCTAAATTATCGGTATTTAAGTGGGTAACTACTTGACGAGAGCGCATACTTCCATCTAGATAAGAAATTACTTTTTTGTACTTTCCTTCTTCAGCGTAGGTGGTTACACTTTGCCATATTTTTTTACCTTCGTATGCTTCATTTATTTCGAACTTAACAGGGTTTTCTATTCCATAGTGCCATTTAGTATAACGAGGTTGCTCTGGATAGTCTTCATAATGTCCTACTCCACGTACTCTAAAATAAACTACTCCTTGAGGGTAATTCATTTCTAAAATAAAGTGTTGATCTGTTGTTGTTATACGAGTCGGTTCTTGGTAAGAAAATGGGTCTTCTTTTGTTGGATTTGGATAGGCTGTACTAAAATTACTATACTTATCTATATATACCCATTCCAAATCATATTCTTCTGCTCCTGGTAAATAATCCCAAACGAGTTGAAGCTGATCGTTTTGTACATTACTTCCAAACTTTAAGTTATAATCCATCAATAACTCATCTTGTCCATTTTTAAAATACTCCATATCTAAGTAGATATCATCAGGAGCATTAGGGCTAATATCTAATTTTTTTATGTAGAGTACAGCATTAGGGTGGTCATTTATATCAAAATCACCTCCAGTATTATTTTTTTCAAAAGTAAATCTATGAATATAGGTCTGTAAATTTTCACCGTCTAGTCTATCATCTATTTGTAATATTTTTTTTTCTGTAATAATATTGTAATAATTTACATTATTATTATTTGTTTCTATTTCAGCT
>NZ_CP170097.1:0-40242 GCF_042180575.1 Bernardetia aquimarina
ATTGATGGGAATGGCTATGGGGTTTGGATTTGGTTGTCTAGGAAAATTTGGTAAATGGGTAGGCAAAAAAGCAGCTAAGAAGTTTAATAAATTTCTAAAAAATGCAATAGGACCAAATAAACTGAGTGACAAACTTTGTAAACATGGCTTCGAACCTATCAACCTAATTACAGGAGCTGTCGTTTATGATGGAACAGATTTTAATCTACCTGGATTAGTACCTATCGACTGGAAACGCTCTTGGTATTCCGATTCAGCGTATGAAGGTTGGCTCGGACACGGTGTACATTCTGTTTTGGATCGCTGTGTGGAAGTCTATAAAGAAGAACAAGCTGTTGGTTTACGTATGCAAGATGGAAGAGTAGTTGCTTTTCCGATGCTAGACTATGGAGAAGAATTTTATTTGCGTCAAGAAAAAATAACTTTAAAACGCACAGGGAGAGGAAATTACGAAGCCTTCGAACACACTACTTCACTTACCTACAAATTTGAAAGCTACAACGGTTACAACAAATACCGTATGACAGCTATTGAAAACCCTTCTCAAAAAGGAATCAAATTGCACGTCAATGGAGATAGATTACTGGGCATTACGGATAGTGTAGGAAGAGAACTTTTAGTAGAAAGTGATGGTGCAGGACGTATTGTAGAGATAAAACTAGAAACAGATACAGTTCATCAAACTTTAGTGGGTTATAAATACGATGCAAAAGGCAATATGACTCATATCATAGATGCTTTAGGACAGGCAACTGTTATGGAACACGATGATCATTTGATGGTCAAGAAAACAGACCGTAATGGACAGGCTTTTTATTGGGAATATGAAGGAAAAAATGAAGAAGCCAAATGTATTCATACATGGGGAGATGGTGGTTATCAAGAAGGTTGGATGGATTATCATACCGAAGAAGGCTATAACCTTATCAAAGATGCCAATGGAGCAGTTGCAACCTATTATTACACGCCTGAAGGTTTGGTAACTCAAGTAAAAGACCCACTAGGAAATAGTGAGTTTACTGAATATACTGAGTTTATGGAAGTCTATCGTCAGATAGATGCAGAAGGAAATCTAACAGGTTTTACCTACGATGGCAATGGAAATATGACAGGCATGGTGTATCCAGACGGAGCACAAGAACAATCCATTTATGACGATCAAGACCGTTTGATGGTTACTGTCGATGCAGAAGGCAACAAACGTACTTTTGGTTATGTAGAAGAAAAGCCTCATTTATTGGGAAGTATTGTCGAACCAAATAACAGCGTTACTGTTTTTGAGTACGATGAGAATGATTTATTGGTAGAAGTGCGTCAGAATGGACAAAAAAGCCACCTTTTCTATGATGAGAAGTATAATTTAGTTGCTTTTGAAGATGCCCAAAAGAATACAACTACGTGGAGTTATGACGATAAAGGACAGGTAAGAGCCGTAAAGGCAAGTGAACAGTCTAATCAGATTTTTAATTATGATGCTTTAGGACGAGTAACACGTATTACAGGAGCAGACAGCAATACTACGAAGCTCACTTACAACGCCTACGATGAAGTCATTGAAGCGATAGACAAACACCACCATGTTAAGTTTGACTATACTCCTTTGGGTAGTTTGCAGATGCGAGAAGAAAATGGCAAGAAAGTTTTCTTTGATTATGATAAAATGGAACAACTTCTCCGTATTGAAAACGAGAAGAATGAAAAATATACCTTTTCTAGAAATATCAAAGGCGATATTATAGAAGAAAAAGGCTTTGATGGACTTACTCGTCGCTACAAAAGAGATAGCGTAGGAAAAGTAATCAAGGTAAACCGTCCAGCTAAAAGATGGTCGGAATACGAATATGATTCAGTAGGAAAAATCAGCCGAGTAGAACACTACGACGGCAGTTTTGAGAGTTTTTCATACAATAAAAACGGACAATTAGTAGAAGCACGTACCGAAAAGAATGCCATTTTTATAGAGCGTGATAGTATGGGCAGAGTTTCGAAAGAAATCCAAAGTACAGGTTTAGTAGAAGACGAAGGCTACGAAGTGTTGAGTACCTACAATAAAAACGGTCAGCGTACAAATATTACTTCTTCGTTGGGTGCAGCCATAGAAAATAGCTATGACAATCTAGGTAGGCGCATTCACACCAAAGCGAGTTTAGAACAAGAAGAAAGTGAAGAAACAAAGAACTGGGAAGCCAAACTAAAACACAACGCATTAGGACAAGAAATAGAACGCTCTTTGACAGGAGGAATAACCTCTAGTTTTGCCTACGATGAAGCAGGGCGACCAATTTCACATAAAGTAAAACGAGGCGTTCACGACAATAGAAACTACAATTATACGTGGGATGCAAACCACCGACTAAAAGAAACTATCAATGCCATCAGTCAAGGCAAAGTAGAATATGCCTACGATGCTTTTGGTAACTTAGCATCTGCAAAGTACGAAAATGGTAGCTATGACTATAAATTACCTGATGAAGTGGGTAATTTGTACAAAGAAAAGACAAAAAGTGAACAAGTCTATGGCAAAGGAGGAAAACTTCTAAAAGACAAAGACTGGTATTTTCAGTATGATGAAGAAGGTAATCTAGTTCGCAAGACAAAAGAAGTCATTCAACTAGAAAAAGAAGAAGCTACAAAAAAAGAACTTCCCCCTTCTCGTTTTTGGGTAGATGAGAGCAAACCAAGCAAAGCTGATTATTTGGCTTCTCAATTCAAACCTGTAGTTACTCCAAAATGGAAACATGGCGACTGGTTCTATAACTGGCAAGGCAATGGAATGCTTGAAAGTGTCAAACGACCAGACGGAACAGAAATTCGTTTTGAGTACGATGCACTAGGCAGACGAACAGACAAAATCAATGAAGCGACCAAAGAAATTACTCGTTTTGTGTGGGACGGAAACGTACCTTTGCACGAGTGGAAGTATGCACTAGAAAATCGTCCTCAAGTGACTTCTAACGAGCTAGGTGAGTTAAGTTTAGATAAACAAGAGCCTATTTCTAATCTCATTACTTGGGTATTTGACGAAGGTAGTTTTGTTCCTTCTGCTAAAATTACAGCAGAAGATACTTATAGTATTGTATCAGATTACATTGGGAAACCAATTGCAGCCTACAATGGTGTAGGTAATCTAGTTTGGGATGTAGAATATGATATTTATGGAAATATTCGCTCTCAATCTAAAGGCGATAAAGATTTTATTCCGTTTAGAAGTCAAGGGCAGTATGAGGATGTTGAAGTAAATCTGTTTTATAATAGATTTAGATATTATTCTGCTGATAGTGGAACTTATATTAGTCAAGATCCGATTAGATTATTAGGAAATAATCCTAACATTTACGCTTATGTTTCTGATAGCAATATTTGGATGGATATTTTGGGTCTTAATAATGTTCAAACTGGAGCAGGTAGAGATCATGTAACATATAGGGGTACAAGAAATGGAAAGGCATACACAGGTTATGCAAGTGCTCCAAGTAGTGCTGATTTAACACCTGATGAAATAATAAGTAGAAGGTATGGAGGAAATTTTGATACCTTTGGAGGAACTGCTCCTACTTCTGTGTATAGTGGGTCTGGAGTTGATGGAAAACATACAGCAAGAGGTTTAGAACAAAGGTATTTTGAGCAAGATGTTGCTAACTTAGGTAGAAGTAATGTTGATAACGCACAAAATCCTGTTGGACCTAATAATGGAAACAGAGATAGTTATTTAGAAAAGGCAGATAATCATTTAGCAGGTGGATGTCCATAAACAATAAAAAATTATGCTCTAATAATAATGTTGTTTTTTCCATAGTAATGTGTTTATAAACACATTACTATGGAAAAATAAGGGTATTTCGGTTTTAGATAATTTGTTAATTATTCACCATTAGCCTAATACCTGTGTATAAGAACCAAAAATTAAAATAATCAATGAGTAGAATAACTTGGAAAGAAAACAAAGTAATTAGCATAAAGCTTAAAGCAGGAATATATGCTATAGCACAAATGATTAAATCCCCATACCTAGTATTCTTTGATCTTTTTAAAGATGATTCGAATTGGGATGATGTAGATTTAACGAATACACCTATTTTATTTATTCATGGTGTTACTAGGCAATTTATAAAAAAAAGTGAGGTTGAAGAAGTAAAAATTACCCCTGTAAAGAGATTAAATATTCCTAATCATTGGATATATCCTGATGCTGGAGCTAGAAAAGTAACTGTTTGGGAAGGAACTGAATTTGAGAAAGAATTTATTACTCTTGGTAGAATGGGAGCAAGTTTAGTTGAAAAAGACATATTAAAGGAGGGCAAATACGATCATCCAAGTGGAGTTTTTGACAAGGTATTAATCAAATCAATCGATAATGATGATAGTGAAACAATCAATAACCATGAATTAACTAGTGTTGAAATATATCCTAATCTCAATGAACGCCTTTATCTATGCTATAAACTAGGAAAAAATGTTGATCCTCAAAAAGATTTACTTTTTGATAAAGATTTACCAAAAGAGTACAAAACATATATTGATATTATTTCAGGAAAAGTTCAATTATCTGAGCTAGGATATTAGAACTAGTAATTTTAAGGCATTAACATGCTATTAGTCAGGGCAAAGTAGAATATGCCTTTGGTAACTTAGCATCTGCAAAGTACGAAAATGGTAGCTATGACTATAAATTACCTGATGAAGTGGGTAATTTGTACAAAGAAAAGACAAAGAGTGAGCAAGTCTATGGCAAAGGAGGAAAACTTCTAAAAGACAAAGACTGGTATTTCCAGTATGATGAAGAAGGTAATCTAGTTCGTAAGACAAAAGAAGTCATTCAACTAGAAAAAGAAGAAGCTACAAAAAAAGAGCTTCCTCCTTCTCGTTTTTGGGTAGATGAGAGCAAACCAAGTAAAGCCGATTATTTGGCTTCTCAACTCAAACCTGTAGTTACTCCAAGATGGAAACACGGCGACTGGTTCTATAACTGGCAAGGCAATGGAATGCTTGAAAGTGTCAAACGACCAGACGGCACAGAAATCCGTTTTGAATACGATGCTTTAGGCAGACGAACAGCCAAAATCAACGAAGCGACCAAAGAAATCACTCGTTTTATTTGGGATGGAAATGTACCACTTCACGAATGGAAGTATGAGTTAGAAAATCGCCCTCAAATTGTAGCGAATGAGTTAGGGGAATTATCCTTAGATAAAAAAGAAATAATCAATAATTTAGTTACTTGGGTCTTCGATGAGGGAAGTTTTGTTCCTTCTGCTAAGATTACAATAGATAACACTTTTTACTATTGTGTTAGATTTTTTAATATTAATCATAACTTTATGGATTTAGAGAAAAAATTAAAAGATTACATAAACTCTTTAAGTAAAGAACAATCAATTATTTTTATTATCTCTTGTATAGATAGAACAATAAATTTATATAAGAAGGTAGATTTAACTGAAGATATTAGTCTAGCCAATGAAAATCTACAAAAAGGAAAAGCATATACTGCTATTATAGAGCTTTTGAATAAAATAAGAAAAGATAATAATAATGATTTAGATATAACAAGTTTACTTATTCAATGTGAACCACTAATATTAGATGTAGAAGAAGTTTTTGAAAATACTACAGAGAATGAAGTAGCATCTCTTGTTGCTCAAAATATCGATTATTTACTTAGATATAAACTTAGTAACAACAAAAAATATGTGTTTTATTGTTCATCTAATAATTTAGAGATTTTAAATCAATTAAAATCTAAAGAATATTACGAAGACAATCTTCCTAATATTTCTGAGAGTGATTTTGATAATTATCTTGAGGAAATTTTTGATGAAGAGCTAAAAAATCAAATTAAAACAGTTGAATACATAAAGTTAGGTAGTACAAAGAACTTAGAAAATTTAATACAAGAAACACTAATTCAATGGACTATATAATTTTCCTCCTTCTCGTTTTTGGATAGAAGATAAGCCGAGCAAAGCTGACTACTTAGCTGCACAGCAAAAGAAAACAGTTATACCAAAATGGAAACATGGCGATTGGTTCTATAACTGGCAAGGCAATGGAATGCTTGAAAGTGTAAAACGACCAGACGGCACAGAAATCCGTTTTGAATACGATGCTTTAGGCAGACGAACAGCCAAAATAAACGAAGCGACCAAAGAAATCACTCGTTTTGTGTGGGATGGGAATGTTCCTTTGCACGAGTGGAAATATGCACTAGAAAATCGTCCTCAAATTGTAGCGAATGAGTTAGGTGAATTATCCTTAGATAAGAAAGAAATAATCAATAATTTAGTTACTTGGGTCTTCGATGAGGGAAGTTTTGTACCTTCTGCTAAAATAACCAAAGATGATACGTTTTCTATTGTTTCTGATTACATCGGAAAACCTATTGCAGCTTATAATAGTATAGGTAATTTGGTTTGGGATGTAGAATATGATATTTTTTTCCAAAAAAATCATATTAATATTCAGTTATTTGAAAAATGAAAATACTGCAAATACTAAAATAGAAATTACAATCATTATCAATAATCTAAGAACATACAGGAGATAAGTATTTTTAACAGAATTTGGAAGTCTATTATCTATCAAAAAGAATAGAAGAGCTGTAACAAAACCACAAGGGATTCCTATTGTTACAACTATAATAGGCCAACCTGTATATAAGTAAGATATTCCCATTCCTAAAGCAATAGCAATAATTAACCAAATTAAATATTTAATATATTTCATTATTAATTAGGTTTGTAACCTGGATTTTTTCCTGAGCTAAAGGAAGATGTTAAAGCATCTTTTACTTCATCAAATAACTTAGTATGACTAAGACTATGTGATACCATAGCCAAATAAGGAACACTTCCAGGTTTTTCTGTAAGCTCATTATTATCTCGGTCTGCAGGTGTTACCAAATCAGCATTAAATCTAGCAACTAAATTACTATAAACAGTAATATTAGTTTTCAGTCTCTTGACTTGTGTATCTAAATCTCCTGTTACAATATATTCCAATAGATTTAATTTAGATGCTACATCTCGCATTGATTCGGCTGTAGTGAATTGACTAATCAATCTGATTAGTATTTCTTGTAACATGTCAGGTCTTTTTGCTCTTACACAATTTTCCAAGCCACTCACAAATCTATCAAAGTTTGCTTTTTTATTCCTTGTATGATAAGGATCTTTAGTGAAAATCGGAATATCAACAATTCTGAATGCGCCTTTAACTTGTTGTTGGGGGTTAGTTAGAGTATCATCAATTATATCTGAAATACCTGATGCATTCGTTTCAGCTATTGAAGCTAATAAGTTAAGAAGAAAACTATCAGCAATACCTGTTTGAATGGCAAGTAAAATATTTATTTGTCTTAATGCTTCTGCAGGATTCAAGTCTTCTATGTATTCTGACCTTCCATATCCACCATTTCTATTTACTCTGTTATTTTCAAAAATTTGTCCTTGTGTTGTAGCCCAATCTCTTATTGCAGTTAATCTAGTTATGAGAAGACGTTTTTGACTAGACAAAATACCTGTGTCTCCTACTTTTTCTATCATATCTATAATAACTTGAAAAAGCATACGAATTCCATCTAAAAGAATAGCTGTTTCTCCCCAAAGAAAAGGACCTTCTGTATGATTATTTATAACCAAATCTGTCAAATGATCAAAGGCAGCCGTATTTGCTTCTTTTATTCTATTTAATGCTTTTTCTAAATCTTCTCCATTAAAGTTTTGGATAAGTATCTCTAAATTTTTTAATGTAAAATCGGCTACGACTCTTTGGGTAAGGTCATATTCGTTTCTCACATTAATAATTTTACATTTGGGATGTAATTTACTATGATTGAGTTGATGTTGTTGTTGAAAAAATGGAGTGGAGAGGTAGGTAAGAGATTTTATTTTCCACTTTGCAGGAAAGTTAGGCGCATTTGCAATGGTATTTGTAAACTCATTGATAACATTTCCTCCATGTGAGTGTCCAATGAGATGTAAATGTACTGATTTTTCTGTCCAATTTGGATATACACGCATAAACAAATCTAGTAATCGTTCAGCAGCTATAACACGTTCATCGTGGTTGTTATCACCTGACCAACTAAAAAAAGTATCTTCTATGTGTAAATCTAAATACTGAGGTTTAAGCTCTTTGACACTTTTCCAAAGATTTTTTTGATCCTCTTTGACATTTCTCCAATATTCTTTGTTTGCTTGATGTTCTAGGGCTGTCGTATTGATTGGATCAGTTGTACCTGGTACAAACATAACAATATCCTTAGGAAGGATTACGTTTAACTTGGCAGTTTGTGTACCTGAATCATTAGGTTGTCCTGATGGAAAAATTGTAGCAACTAGACTATTTTTGTTGGATGTATTAGACATAATAGGAAATGGTAATAGTAAAAAAATCTTTTTAGATGGAATAAAATAAGAACAAGTAGCATTATAAATACAATCATTTAATCTTCATCAATTACAACTTCTAATTCTATAGGCATAATATCCTTAGTTATAGATATATTTTTTAATATATCATTAGTAAGGACTTTTCCTTCATATTTAAAATTGTGTAACTGATTTGATAAATCAATATCTATTTTTTTACCAATACCATGTTGCGTTTCTACAACTAAATATACTATTCCCTCTTCTATTTCATTGATTTTTTTCTTGTTTGCATCTTCAAAATGCAAAGAAATAATTTCTAGTTCTTCCTCGTTTTTGATTACTGTTGGTGCAACAGTATTACTCAAATCGGTTTTTTTCCAATAATGGTCTAATACTTTATAACCATCATCTATCATAATAGCAGGTGTAAGATGAATAAGTGTAGTTGATGGTTCTCCATTATTAGCATTAAAATTGTTTTTAAAATGCACACAATGAACATCATATAATTCTATAATCCGACTTTTACTTGTGGCTGTAACAGGTGAAACTACAATTTTGACATGTTTAGTCATATCTGTAGCAATTGACCACTCCATAAAACTTTGATCTGCTGTGGTTTCAAATGTAACTTCGAATACTGTACCTCTAGGCTTGCCCATTGGTTTTCCATGTTCGTCTGTCGAACGAGTAAAACGAAATTTGAAATCTAAAATAGTGATTTCTTTATCTTCTACATAAAGTTTTGCTGCTAAACTCATCTTATGATTGTATTAAAAAAGGTAGTGTTGTGTTTTAATTGTAAAACTACTCTAATTTAATGAAATTACAAATAAAATAGTATAATACCTATAATTAATCTGTGAGTTTTTATACTTTATCTGAACTAAAACAAAGTATTATGATGCCTTTGAGTATATAATTTAAGAAAATATTGTATTACAGAGATTACTTTTTCTCTTTTATTTTATAAGGATAAACGTTTGAAGAGCGTTTTTTTAGTTTATGTAAAAAACTTTCTAGTAAATAGTTCCACTCACTATCTGCTAATTGAGTCTCTCTATCATAGTCTCTTTCCAAGATTATTTCTAAGGTACGTACAAAGCCTTGTTTTAAAGATTTGTCTTTCTCTGTTCCTTTCTTTACTTCAATGGACTTTATATTCTGACGAAAATGACTATATGCAAATACTTTGATATCAGCAGAGGTAACAATACGTCCTTTTGATAATAGAGTTTCTCTATAAGAAGCAATTTTCTCTTGGTAGGTGACTTTTGCTTTTCCTCCTACTGTGGGTAATACAAATGAAACTGAGCCATCTTCGAAAGCACTTCTCTGTAATGCAGTTAGTTTTGTAGCTGATTTTATATCATTGGCATATTCCCCTACAGTAGCCCAAAATTCGATAGAAAAAAAATCGTTATGTAAGTCTGTTTTGGCTATTTTTGGCTTTATCATAACATAAGGATAATCACTTTTTGTCCATTGCTTTTCATTTGCTTGTTGTTCTAAAGCTGCAATTAATTGATGAAGTTGTTTGAGCTGATTATTTACAAAATCATTGCCTATTACAGAAAAAGAAGCAGCTTCATCTTTTAATAAATCTAATAAATATTGGATGTGTTCAGAAGCACTTCGTTGCCCAAATCGTGCTACCCCTCCTTGTCTAACAATGGCTTCTCCTCCTTCCAAATTGTGTTTATTGTAGGCGTTGAGATGATACAAATTGTCTTGAGAATCTGATATTGTTTCTATGTCTAAGAAAAAATCATCTGTTTCTAATGGAATGTAATTGACAAATGAATTTATATTTTGAGAAATTTTTAAGAGCTGTTTATTAATTACAGGAAAACAATTAAGAGAAATTTGAACCTCTTCCAAAACTTCACTAAACATAACTTGTGGAAACTCTATTTTTAACCACACTATATTTTCTTCTTCTTCTATAATTTCTTTGCCAAATAATTTTACAATTTCTTCAGGGATTTTTTTATTTTCTTCAGTAAGAATAATATCTTCCTCCAAATGAAAGAATTTCTCTGAATAAAACTCATTTACTTCCTTACTAATATTTGCAATTTTATTATAATTTTTAGTGAGTATTTCTTCTACATCTAAATCTTCTTGTGAATTGTTAAAACCTTCTTTAAAACCTATCTGTTTTTCTCCTATATAAATCTTAGCTTGTCTAATATTATGTAAATAAAACTCTCTGTGATAATTGTTACGTGTATCAGTATAAAATAATAGTTTTTTTAAAACCTCTGTATCTTCTTTAGTTCTAATTCCTAACCAAAGTTCTGAGGAATGTAAACTAGCAGTAGATTTTTTTATTAATTCTCTATATAGAGCATCCTTGACTTCATATATATTCTTATCAAATGCAAGATAGCTTATCCTTGCATTTGTTAGTTCGAAATCGGCTGTAGCACCAAAATATACATCCTTACTAATTGGTTGAGTAGGATCATATATATTTGCAATACTTTTCTTGACCAAAAACTGATTTATTTGAGAAATTAGTGTGTTGTTTTCAATAGGTAAACCATATACAATAGAATGTGCAGGCATATTTCCAGTATAAGATTCTGGAGACATTATATCTATCAACCTCTCGACCACTCTATTTCTAGAACTATCTATTTCTATTGATAATTTTTCCAACTCTGCTCCACAAGCCTCTAATAACATAGCGACAATAGGATCAAAATTTGTTTCTATTTCACTATCCGAATACCCCCATAAATTAGCAGCACGACGTAATATACGGTCTTTTATTTTTTGCTTAGATTCCATTAAATACTAAATAGTTTATAAATAAGACAAAGGACCTAAGTAGAAAAATCCTTGAAATTGAAATGGTCTATCTGTTTTAATGATAAACCCCTTTATTTGAACAAATACTTTCTTTTTCATTCGCATTGATGCTGAAGGGGAATCAATACTACCTTCCCTAATCTGAACGACAACTTCTGTAAGTTTTAGTCTAGTTTCATGTTTCTTGATACTATCTGTTAAGTCTTGAGAAATATGGTTTTTGAGAACAGAATAATCAACTAATAAATCAAAATCAGTTTCCCAAAACTTACACCCAAATGATTCATCAAACTTGCATTCACCAAAAGAAGAAGTTGCTACAATATTCAAATATTGAGCAATAGAATCTTCTATACTACTTTTTGGTAACTCTTGTTTTTGAAAAACCTTACTAAAATTAAGGGGCGTTTTATAAAATGTTCCTTGCATAAATAGATTGTAATTTTTTGATTTAATTATTCTTTATCTTTTTCATTTTCCCAACCTTCATTATCTTTTTCTTCTTCCATACCAATAGAAGCATCTACACGCTCACAAATTATGACACTATTTTCTTCTACTCCGTTCATATAAAGAGGCAAAGTAGGATCTACATACTTAGATGCTCCATACCACTCAGGTTTTAAATAGAAAACCCAGTTTTGTGGTGTTCCATTTTCATCAACCATATTAATAGGACTATCTATGTTTCTAAGGTTATAGTCATTTACAAAGAAATAAAACATACGCCCGAAATCTATACGGATTGGAGCTCTCGCTCTAAATTCTGTTCTATTAAGAGAGTCATGATTTTTTTGAAATACTAATGTAATTACAATTAATTCTTTGTACTCCTCATCGCTAATTTCAGGATATTCTCCATCTATCAAATCTACAGCCCAAGTATGGTAAATTTTTGCAGGAATAGCAACAGCTTTAATAAAAGTAGCATAAATCAATGTAGGTATCAAAAATGGTAGTAATGATAAAACCATATTAAAAGAAAATGTATTTCCATGAAAAATAGTATATACAACCAAAAATGGAATTACCAAATAGAGTAACACAATAAACAAGAACCATATTTCCATCCACATATTCTTACTATCAAATTTTTCAAAATAAGTTCTGTAGAGTAATGTGTGTATTATTCCTAATATAAATATCAGAGCTTGATAAAACACAAATTCATTTAATAGGTCATTAATAGTTCGAGTTGTTCCCATAAAACAAATGAGAGCAGTTACAAATATCATTGAAAAGATATATACAAAAAACTTAAAACGATATTCTTTTTTAAAATTCTTTACTTTATCTGCAAATAACATAGTTAGAATGACCACAACTATAAGCATTACAGAAATAAAAAATATCAAAGTTGTATCTAATAAAGAATTAAAATGAAAACTGGGTTTGCGAATCATACTTTAAATTCTAGTGGTTATTCCTAACATCATATTAGGGTGAGATATAAAAAATTCTTCTTCTTCTTTCAAAAGAGTAATAATAGTTTTAGCTTCTACTTCTATGGGGAGAAAATATTCATAAAATAAATCTATAAATTTTCTAATTTCTCCATCATAAAAATAAGATTTTGAGTTTCCGTTCTTGATAGCACCAATTTTGAACTCTACATACAATGAATAATCCATATAAGAACTACCCAAAATCATATTCAATCCTAAATTAGTTTCTCCTAACAATGAGTTTTGTTCTGATTCTGATAATTCCTTATACCCTACTTCTTCATATTCTACATTTTCTTCCAAAATATAGCTTAAACATTGTGCAGTAAGCTCTAAATTTCCGACTATCTGATACACATAAGGCAATAATTTGATTAATTTGGCTACAAAAATAGTAGGTATATCTTTATCTAGCTTCCAAAATTCATAAAAAAAATCAAATGGTTTGACTCTACTAAGAGAGTGTAAAAGTTCATTCTCAACAACATCTCTATTAATAGCATTTATCCAAAACTCATTTTCAAAAGGCATAAAAAACTTTCGTGCATTAGCCTCTTCTTTTTTTTGTCTGCGATAATCCTTGGTCATTTCTGTAACTTCCTTACCTACTTTATCGCTTTTGGGATAATGAAATACTCCTTCAGGTAAAGCATCATAAATACTGTCTTTTGCAATATTCAACAGTAAATAGGGAAGATTATCAGATTTAAAATCAACTACTTCATAACCAAGTATTTCTCTCCGATATGTTCTAGCAAATTGTCCTTTATTGCTTATTAAAAGACGATTTGTAAATTGTGAATGTTCAGCAAGTAATGCTGATAGAAGAGCTTCCACTTTAATATCAAAATGGAATGGATCAACTATCTCTAGTAAATCTTCTATATCATTTTCCATTTTTTGAATCATTTGTTATTGCTTTTAATCTACCAGAAGCAAGGTATCTTTTTTGAAAATAATCATCTGAAAAATTATAAATAGCTAATTTTCCTTTTTGTGTAGTTGTTACAATTTTACCATTACGTAAATAAATAGCTACATCTGATATAGGATTATCTTTACTGTATCTAAAGAATATCAAATCTCCTTCTTCTAAATAATCTCTTCCTAAGAATAATTTAATTTGATCAGAATTGAATATATCCAATGACTGATTAGGTAATTCTATATCATAAGTATATATGAATAAATCTTGAACAAAAGATGCCATAGTTATTCCAACCTCATCAATTGTATTGACATAAGGATAACCTACCTTCTGATCTATGAAATCATAAAAAGGATAATTTAGAATCTCATTAGGTTTTACTTGAAGTAATATAGAATATTTTTCTTTCAAGTAAACCTCTCTATCTGTTAGTTCTTCTTGGTATTCGTACAAAGAAGAATCAGCATTACTTTGCTTATCGATAGCTAGATAATTTTCTATTTTATCTTTATTAAACTTAAATTTGTACGGTATTTCATTAATATACTTCTTACTTTTGCAACCGTTGAGCAGTAATATAAGAAGTAATAGACACAGAAAAGTCAATTTTTTCATAGAAGTATTACTAATATAACTAAATGGCGAAATTAGATTTATTTTTTTGGATAATCAACTATTAATAACACTTATCTAAAAAGATCATTTTTTTTGCACAAAATTTAGTAACCTTGTAATTAATTTTGAAAAAAATCTTCGTTTTCAGATAAAAAAAATATCTTTATACAAAAAGAATAAAAATGAATAAAAAAAAAACATTAACAGTTTTCTCAAATTTTGATATCCGTGTAGTAGTTGCATTTTGTTTATTATTTGTAATAGGGATTTTATTCTTCTTACTAAAGCTAGATGATTATGTAGATTGTGATAATGCTAAATTTTTCATTATCTCTGATAGATTTGCAGTTGGAGAAGTAATTCAGTTTGATGTAGAAGTAGAAAATGCTAAAGAATGGGAATGGGATTTTGGGGATGGTTCTCCCAAAGAACACCGAAAACAGACATTACATAAATATACTAGTCCTGGTGTTTTTACAGTAAGTCTTGCCATTAATGGTTCTTGCAGATTAGAAAGACAAATAGAAATTAAAAGCCTAGGTGACATACTCAACCAAGCTAGAGTTCCTCAAATCATTACTCCAAAAAATATACAAGTAGGAAAACCTGTCCAATTCAAATACAAATATAAAGGAGAAGTATTTGCTTGGGAATGGGGTTTTGGTGAATCTGGCAGAGTAGATGATACAAATGGAAGACCTGTATATACATTTTCATCACCAGGTAAAAAAACAGTTTGGCTTATGCTAAATGGAGACGCAAAGCATATTGCCAAAGAAATAGTCTATGTCAAACCAAGAGATATAGTTGATGAAATAACAGATGAAGAAGTCATTGAAGGATATATTTATGAAAAAGATCCTGTAAAATTTGAGTTACCTCCAGGCAATCCTAAAAAAGATCCTGTACAAGAAGTTGTAGATAGATTACCTCTCAATCCTCCTCTAAAGAAAGCAGAAGAGCAAATAAATGAAAAAGATAAAATGGCTTTAGCTCCTTCTATTTCTGAGGAACAGTTTGAACTACTACTACTTCAAGTAGCAAATCAGAACAAGACTAAAGAAGATTTTGCATCATTTACTTGTCAGGATTTTGAAATCCCTGTCGTAAAAAACGGAGTAAAAATTGTCACTTTCGCAGAATTTTGTAAATCAATACAAGGAAAAGAAATCAGAATTGATATTCTTCGCCTAACTAGAGATAACCTAAATTGTATCGACGGATTTACAATAGAGTATAAAGTCAAAAAATTTCTCCGATGGGGTAAAGATAATGACTAATTCAGTCTCTATTTTTAGCTACATTATTTCTTACAAAAAAAAATAAATATGGATACTAAAGCCAATCTAGATATTATTCTTAATTCAGAGCTAATACAAGCTCTTGAAATAGCAAAGAAAATAGCAGAGCAATTTCAACACATAGAATATGGAGCAGCTCATCTTCTGAAAGCTATTTTAAATAGAGATTTATCTCTTCTAAAAGAATTAGAAAATACAGGCAAAGATGTCTATTTCATAGAAGAATGGGCAGAAGTGAGAATTGAAGAGCATAAAAAATCTATGCAACGCACTTTTCCAGAACCAGATGAGTCAATAGATGAAATAATCAATGAAGCAGACCAAATTAAAGACCTCCTTGATAGAGAAGAAATTGATTTATTCTGTGTTATGGTGGCTATTGCTACTCCAGGAGTTGGATTCAACTTTGACCAAATGAAAACGTTTCCTGTTAATCGTTCTGAACTACTTCACGAACGCAATGGAATCAATTTACACCAAGAATTGACAGAATTACCTACTCAAAAATCAGCAGCAAAGTTTGTCTATAAATACTGTACAGATTTGATTGCTCAAGTCAAAAATCATAAGACATCTATTGTTGGAAGAGAAAAAGAACTAAAAGAGCTTGTCGAAATTATTTGTCGTTTCTCAAAGCCAAATGTAGCTATGAAAGGCTATTCAGGGGTAGGAAAATCAGCTCTTATAAAAGCATTTGTAAAACTTCTTGTAGAGGAAAAACTGCCTGAAAAATTAAAAAATACATCTATTTTTGAGCTAAATCTAGGTGCTTTAATTACAGGAGCTTCCTACAAAGGAGAAATTGATGACCGTCTGAAAAAAGTTTTGCAAGAATTGGAAGGTTATCAAAAAGCAATTCTAGTAATTGATGGAATTCATGGCATTTTAGATAAAAATAATGACAATGCAGGTATTTCTAATTTATTAAAAGAAGCCTCTCACAAAGGAATTACTTTTTTGGTAACAACTACCATAGATGAATACACAAAAAAGATAGAAAAAGACGAAGGATTAGCGAGTTTGTTTGAGGTTATTGAAGTACAAGAACCCAACGAAGACCAATCTTTTAGAATGATAAAAACGACATTAGAAAGCTATGTCGAACATCATAAAATAAAAGTAGATGATGCAACTATTTTGGAAGCAATCCGATTATCTCAGCGTTTTTTGAAGGAAAAGAGTTTGCCTGAATCTGCTCTTACATTGCTTGACCGTACGATGTCTGTTATCAAAACTTCTGGAGAATCTTTTCTAAAGGAGAAAAAAGCAATACTCAAAAATATAGAAAAACTAGAAGAAAAATCGACTTCACAAGAAATAACGTGGTTTTATGAAGATTTGCAGAGAAAAGCACATTATTTACTCACACAAGAAGAAGATGTAGAATCTAATTCAGAAAAAAATACTACTACTGAATATCAAACCAATGATTTAGTAGAATTGGTAGAGCGTTTGGAAAAAATTGCTCAAGTAAAAAAAGAAAAACTAGAACCTGTTGATGTTTGTGCAATTGTAGCTCAAAAAACAGGCATTCCAATAGGAAAATTACAATCTGGAGAACAAGAACGCCTTCAACAAATGGAAAGCATTCTTCAAAAACGTGTTATAGGACAAGACATAGCTATCCAAACCATTACAGAATCGATTTTAGAGTCTCGTGCAGGTCTTACAAAGGCTGGACAACCTATTGGCTCGTTTTTCTTCTTAGGACCAACAGGAACAGGTAAAACAGAACTTGCTAAGGCTCTAGCTGAATTCTTGTTTCAAGACGAAAATGCGATTATTCGTTTTGATATGTCAGAATTTAAGGAAGAACATTCAGCAGCCTTGCTATATGGTGCTCCTCCAGGGTATGTAGGTTATGAAGAAGGAGGGCTTTTAGTAAATAAAATTCGTCAAAAACCTTATTCTATTGTTTTGTTTGATGAGATCGAAAAAGCACATAGTTCTGTCTTTGATGTCTTCCTACAAATAATGGATGAAGGAAAGTTACATGATAGATTAGGAAAAGAAGGTGATTTTTCGAATGCTCTTGTACTGTTTACTTCAAATATTGGTGCAAAATACATTGTTGATACTGTAAATTTAGGAAATCCTCCTCCATCTTCGAATCAACTTATGGAAATAATGACAACTAATTTCAGACCTGAATTCTTAGGTCGTTTGACAGAAATTATTCCGTTTAGTCCAATAACTCTAGCTAATGCAACAAGTATTTTTACTATTCACTTGAAAAAAGAACTACTTAGTTTGTTAGAACCATTAGAAATTAGTTTAGAAATAGATGATAATGCACTACAGTTTTTAGTAGAAAGTGGTTTTAATGCTACCTATGGAGCACGTCCTTTGAAAGGAATCATTCGTTCTGAACTTAGAAGACCATTAGCTAGAAAAATTATAGCTAATGAGGTAAATACAAAAGATAAAGTGAAGGTTACTTTAGAGGATAACAAACTGGCTTGGTCAATAAACTAATACCATGATATAAAAAAAATCTAGTGAGTTATTGGTTTATTGGTTTATTGGTCAAATAATTATATTTTTACAATTATAACACAAAACGACCTTTTTTAAATACTATCATAAAATGAGTTCAGTTTCAAAACTTTATGTAGAAGATAAAGAAATCACTATTTTGGATTTCAAATTTCGTTTTACTCGTTCAACAGACGAACATGGGAAACCAATGGGCAAGCCTAGGGGGACAATATTTGAAATTACATTTGAAACCACAGCCGACCAAAGTTTCATGGAGTGGTCAGTTTCTACTGACATGATGAAAAACGTCAAAATAGTAGTTTCTCCTGTTACAGCAACAAGTAAAAGTCGTATCATAGAACTCTATGATGTGTGTTGTGTGTTTTTCAAAAATAATTTTAATGCTCAAAATGGAGAACCGATGACTACGCTCATTCATCTGACTCCTGCCATTATGATAGATGATGGATACAAAGTATTGGATCATTACTGGAAAAAGACGGATTTGAGTGCTGATTCTCCTGTTACTACGGTAGAGCCTGAGAAACAAAAACAACTTATTTCAGCCCATTTTGAAGATGAGAATAGAAAGAAGATAGAGCAAGAAGAAATAGATAACCAAACTGTCTTTCTTGTTCTTATTACAAAAGATACAGTAGGAAAGCCAATCAGTATAAATGTTGATAACGAAAATCATTATTTTAAATATAACGGAAAACTTCTTGAAGATGGTCTTATTGAAAATCTTACTGTAACAGCAGATACAATGCGTCTAGAATTAGAAGCAATAACCAAATAAATTACTTTACACTTACTCAAACTATTTATTATATGTTTTTCTATGCTCCTGATGATGTAGGTAATTCTGCACCTATAAAAACACTAAATTCTCCAGAAATTAAAATTATAAAAGTAATCAATGTTGATGGTGAAAAAGTTACGACACTTAAAGCTGACACAGAATACACCTATGTTTGCAATCAAAATATTAGTGAAATTAATGATATTCGTTGGGCGTTTTGGATAGACAAAAAAGATAAATCATTTGAAAAAGAATATACGATTGAAGTAGTTGCAAATACTGACAAAGAAGAAAATACTACAGACTTTTTCCTCTCTTCCAAAGCTGATGCCGATAATCAGAAAAAGGAAGAGAATACTCAACTCCTAGAAAATAATACTATTCTTTCAGCTACTCTAACCTCTGAAACGCATAAAATTGGTGAAGTAGACAAGGAGGTAGCTGTTTTGAAAGTTAAGTATAGCAAGTGGCTAGATGGGGAGAAAATACGGATGGAGGTATACAAATACAACAAGAAAAACAAAAAAGGAAAGCCAACTAGAAATGGAGGTAAAGATGCTGTTTGTAGTCGTACTGTAATTGCCAAACCAGAAGTAGCAGAAGTCTATTGGATGGCTGCCGATGGAGAAAAGCTAGAAGAAACAGGATATAGTGAAGATATTTATCTCTATATTAAGACGCTTGGTTTGAAAGACAAAACACTTGAGTTAAATGTATTTGATGAGGACATGACACCTACTCCTTCAGAACATCCTTTTGGTAGAGGAGATGGGGATGATTATGTGGAATGGAAAAATAATAAAGTCAAAGTAGAAAAGCGTGATTTGATTCGTCAGTTCAAAGTAGGTAATAAAAATCGTTATGAAAAATCACGTCAAGACGAGGAAGCTGATGAAGTTATCTCTGCTCTTATGGATTTTAGTCGTCATCGTGAAACTGTGGAAGAGAAAAAGAAGAAAGCAGAAGAGCTAGAGCTTTACATATACATTAAAAACGCTGAAGAGCTAAAGTTAGCTTTAGAGAAAGATAAAGACAAATTTGGAAAGTTAAAACTCACTTCAAAAGAGCAAGTTATAGATACATTTTTTGCTAAAACCAAGAAAGAGAGTGTTCTTGCTGACTTACCTTTAGGAAAGAACAAAAAGACAAAAGTAGATCACTACGAAAAATTAGATAAAGGAGTAATTGGTCAAAAGATTACTCTAGTGACAGAATGTGATAACTTGGAAGGAAAAGATATAGCTATTTATATCTACGAAAAGAAACCACTTTTAGAAGCAGAAGATACGAAACTAAAAGTCATTCAAAATGACAAAGAAGTAGAAAAGATTTGTGCTACTGTGAAAGATGGATATGCTGTGGCTGAAATCGAACTTCGTCCAAAAACAGATGCTGATTTCAAAAAATGGCTGGAAGAAATGGGTGCACACAAAAAACCTTTAGAGCGTAAAGACACAAAATTGTGGTTAGAGGTATTAGCAGATGGAACTCCTGTTACAAAAAAGTTTTTAGAAGATAAGCCTGTAAAATTTATTAGTACAAATTGGCACGAGCCTATGGATTACCCACAATTAGTTAAACATAATTACAGTGGTACAGAAAAACCAAAAGGGAGTACGTTTGGAAAGGTAAGGAATTCAGAAACCAAAAATCACCAAGGGTTAGACATATTTGCTCTCCCAGGCACTAATTTATATGCTGAGTTAGATGGTAAAGTTGTCGAAAAAAGATTATCAGCTAGTGGTGGTAATATCATTACCATCCAAGTTACTAATAGGCAAGAAGCAACAAACCGTAAATTAGTTAGTAGCTATAGTTTACAATATACAAGTACAGGAAGTAAAGGTGAACAAGAGAAAGGAACTGGGTTTAGTTTTGATTCTAAAATATATCTTAGACATTACCATTTAAGTAAAACAGATGTGAAGAAAGGTGAACTTATCAAAGCTGGACAAAAGATAGGAGAATCTGGGGTAACAGGAAATGCTGATAAAACTAGAGCACCTCATTTACATTTCGAAGTGCTAGATACTACTGGATATCCTTCTGGACTATCTGATAGAATAAACCCTGCTTATTTTGTAAATTTACAACCTATCCAAGATACTGTTCAAGATGATTCTGTTAAGTATAAATACAACATAGATGGAACTAAGACTAAAGTATAAGTTTAAAGTATTATTCATGTTTTTTCTGGTAAGTTGTAGTTCTAATCTGACTAAGAAGGATAAGAATACACATATATCAGAAAGTTCAAAAATAGATACATTAGATGGTTTTAAGACAGTAGAATATATATCTATAGACTCAATGATGATTGAAGGCAATATTCCTTTTGTAGGTAAAAAACAAGATATCTCATCTTACCTTTCTTCTCCAGACTCTGTAGATAAGAGAGGCTACGACTGTGGAAGTGAGTTTGATGAGGAGAAAACGCAAATTTTCTTCTTTGGAAAAAGTGAACTAGAAGTTTCAACCACAAAATATGCTTTTAGGAAAATTTTTTTTTTAAATTCAATACAAAATGTAACGTATAAGAATATTGTTTTTGATAATGAGTATACTGTACAGGACTTTTCAAAAGATTTTCCTTATTCATATCAAAATATGACAGAACATAATAGAGAGAAAGAATCTTATGTTTCATCCAATATTCAAATGGATTTTGATTTATCTTGGAGATTTAATTTCATCAACGGAAAACTTTATTCTATTTGGTATTTTATTCCTTGTTAACAACAAGTATTTATATTTAATAGAACTTAATTTTGAAAAGTACAGGTTATAAATTAATGCAGAATATATTAATAACTACTGTACCCTACCTTTTTTATGATCTTACAATTTAGGGTATAAAAAAAGAAGTGTTTATTTTTGTAATGATCAAAAAACAAAACAAAACACTTCTAATTATGAGATATTCTCTCGCCAACGAAATTACTAAACTCATAGACCGTTTCCCAATTTTAGGCAACCTTTCTCGTAAAAAGTTTTTAGCGATGTACATTTTAGCTTTAATCAATAGTAGAAATGTTCAATTTTGTGAAACAGCAAATAATCTTAATTCAAAGGTAAAAAATAAGTCTAATGAAACTAGAATACAGGACTTTTACAGAAAATCAGAGTTGAATTTTGACCAACTTGCACTTCTATTTTTTTGTGTTTTTCCCTCTTCTCAAAAATTAGACATTGTTATAGATCGTACAGAATGGGATTTTGGCAAATATCAATGTAATATTCTAATGATTATCTTAAGTAATCGTACCGTTACTTTGCCTTTTTATTGGGAATTACTAGACAATAAAAGTGGTAATTCCAATACCGAAAATAGGATAGATTTGGTAAAAAAATGTTTGAATATTATTCTTCCTCAACGAATTAGTTTATTTGTAGGAGATAGAGAACACGAAGTCTCAGCGAAGCTAGTTTGTAGGTCATGATTGGTTTAAGTATCTGAAAAACAGAAAAGTAAATTTTTGTTTTCGCATTCCCAAACATCACAATATTATTCATTATGATGAACATATGAATGAAATAGTGCAAAAAGCAGAACATCTTTATCAATCTTATCCTAATGGAATAACCTTGGCGAATAGATTAGTAGATGGTGTTGTAGGAAATGTATATGTAGGAACAGGAAAAGATGGAGAACTTTTATTTTTATTTGGCAACTTAGCAGCCTCTACTTTGCCTAAATACTATGAGAGAAGATGGACAATAGAGAGTTTTTTTCAGAACCTAAAAGGCAGAGGGTTTAATTTAAAAATTACTCATTTACAAAATAGCGAAAAACTTAAAAAATTAATTGCTTGTGTTAGTCTAGCTTATGCTTTTTGTGCTAATACAGGTTTATATGAACATAGAAAAGTACAAAAGATAAAAAATAAAAATCATGGTAGAAAATCTACAAGTTTTGCACGAAAAGGACTAAATACAATACGAGATTTATTGAAACAAACAGAATTATTAGATACACTTATTAGAAAGTTTGTCAGAATTATTTGTATAAATGCACGAAAACTAGTTGCCAAATCTGATTTTTTACGTGAAAAAATGGTAATTTAGATAGAAAAAATAAAATTATTTAGTAACTAAAAAAAGGTAGGGTACAATAATTAATAACCTTTCTAATAACGTTTATACTTCTCTCTTCTTGTCAAGGAGAAAGAAGTTCTGCTATATCTAAAGATACTAGCCATTTAGAGTCTTCTCGTCCAAAAAAAGAACAAAAAAAAGATACAGATAAATTACAGATAATATTATTAGATACTCCTGCTGTCGCTCGCACACCCACAAATGCCATCACTTGTTTTTAACGAGTGAGCAATATGTATTCGGCTTGTAGCCGTGTATTTGTATTGACTGTACTCCCAACCATCGTTTGGCTTTTAGTGATGGCAATTTTTGGACAGCCAAGCAGCAGAGAAACTAAAAATCTAAGTAGTTTTTACATAAAAATCTATTTTTAGCTAAAAAAAGTATATAGCTATTTATATTATTTAGCTAAAAAGTATAATTAAAAACACCTTTCAAAACATTGATTATCATTTTAATAACCAATAAAATGATAATTATTATAGGGCAAATGCACGAAATTTTTCTGTGTCTATTTAAAACAAATCAAGCTAGTTTTTGAGTTTGTATTTTAATATTACTCTGATAAATAAAGCCTGTTTTTGAGCTATTACAACCATATTAAAAATTTCGTGTGTTTACCCTATAATTATTAAAGAAATTAAAAATATTTTTATTTAGCTAAATAAATTACTTATCTAAATAATTTAATTAGCTAAAAATATTTTTTAACTAAAAAATTGTACTTTTAAAAGTGTAAATAGTTCAAATCAAAAAAAAATTACCTAAAGTCAGAAAAAAAACCTATATTTACCACAAATACTAGCAACTGCTAGTTTTTTTTGTATAAAAATTAATAGTCACTCATCATACTATTCAGATATATGCAATAAAAAACCCTCAATAAGTAGTCGGGAAACTATTAATTGAGAGTTCTTAAAAATATGAATTCATTAACTTGAATCTACCTAGGGTTTGGAAGACTGTGGGAATAGATACAGTTAATCTGGATGGTGTGTATAACACATATACATCAAATGTATAACACAAAGATAACAAAAAAGTTTGATAGCAGCAAAAAACAGACTGCTCTCTCTATTCCTACTTTCACATCAGTAGAGAATTTTCAGAGATACATAAAAGGTTTTGCCTTTTATGAAGATAAATATGCTTGTGTGTGGGAAGCCTTGGGTTTTTCACATGCAAGTGGACACACTTCTACTCATAGAAGTCCTTCCCATCCCAACAAAAAGAAAAAATCATTTTCTATTTCAGCCAATGGCTATTTCTTTGATTTTCGTACCAACGAAAAAGGAAGTATTTTTGAATTTTTACAAAATCAAAAAGGATATTCTAAAGAAAGAGCCTACGAATATGTAGCTAGTTTGTATAGTTTAGAATATGAAATAAAAGAGCAATCACTACCCTACAAAAAAACTAGCCTTCCAAAAAAGACAGAAACTCCTATCAATAAAAAGAAGGAAAATAAAGCCTTTTATAACCGTCTTTTGAAGGAATTTGACTTGCCTTATACCAATCCTTATTTTAGTCCTTCTGAAAATGGATTTGAAATAGCTTATACAGATTTAGACAAAAAACCAGTTTATTATACAGATAAAGAAGTATTTACAAGACAACGTCTATGTTTTCCTTTGGAGATAAAGAAAGGAAAAGAAATTAAGTATTTATCTAAAAAGGGAAGTGGTTATTTCCCTTACCTCACTCCACTTGCTTATCACAAAGAAGTATTAGAATCAACGACCCTTTTTAGCATAGAAGGAGAGAAAAAAGCCTTATATGGAGTTAAAACGCTAGGTTTACCAATAGTAGGTACAGGAGGAATACATGCAGGAACGAAAGTAGAACACGAAATTTATGTAGATGAAAACGAGCATACAAAAAAGCGCACTCTGTATGACACAGCCGAGTTTTTTCCATACGTAAAAGAATTAATAAATACCTATCAGTTTTCTAAGTATCAACTTATTTTTGATGGGGATACATTTGAGAACAAGGGAAAAAACAAAAAACGTCGTGCTTTATCTTTTCTGTCAGCCGTTCGCAAAGAATTTATTGCAGCACAAAAACTAGGTTTATCCTTTGTTTTTTCATCTGTACACCCCAAAGCAAATGGAAAAGGATTAGATGATTTAGCCAAATATCATTCAAAAGAAGAAATAAAATCAAAATTGGAGGACACCAGTAATCACAATGATTTATTTCTACATTTTAGATTAGATACAAAATTACCTTATGAAAAAGCAATTTATGCCCTCAAAAATGTTTTTCTAAGTCCTATTGAGCAGCTTTTAGAACGTATAGAAGCCATCAAAATTAATCATTCTATTCAGATAGATAGATACATAGGAAACTCTTTGCTAACTGATGGTAAAGCATTTGAAGCAATTAGTAAAGAAAAAACAGTTCTTGTAAAAAGTGATACAGGAACAGGAAAAAGTACTTCAGCTCTTGAAATGGCTAAATTTTATGCTCATTTTTTAGATACAAAAATTATCTTTGCAGCTCCACGCAACATAATTGCAGCACAACAAGCAGCAAAAAACGATAAGTTATTATTTGTATCAAATACTTTCGAAACAAGTTCAAATAAATTTTTAAAATATACAGCCAAAAATGACATTCTCTATTGTAATTATGATTGTTTGGAACGTCTAACTGAATTTTTAAAACTAAAAGGAATTTCATTCTATACAATCATTGATGAGCCTCATTTATTGCCTTCTGATGCTAGTTTTAGAGAAAATGTAGTAAAGAGCGTTTTTAGAGTAATCGATAATAACAGAACACTTTTATTAACTGCTACACCAAAAAAACTCCATTATGATACCTTCAATATCAAAATAAATACACAAAAAAAGAAAGCCTACGCTAATCCGTCTGTTTTTATAGGAGGAGGAAAAAAAGCCATTCAAAAAGCTATTGACTGCATTATTACTGCTAGAGAAGAAAACAAAAATATCATTTTGCTTGTCAATTCTATGAAGAAAATCCGAAAGATAAAACTCATTTTGGAACAGTACAAAGTAGATAGTTATGTCTTTGCTTCTAAAGAATTAAGTGAAAATGAACAGGTAGAATATGACAAATTCTTATCTCAAAATACCTTTAATTGGTCTTCTAAAGATAAAAAACAGGTAATTCTCTCTACATCTGCACTTTCCACAGGTGTAAATATCGAATCTGAAAAGGATGTCGAAATGATTTATTTCAATATCCATCAAGGGTTCAATAATATCGAATATCAACAATTTATAGCTCGTATTCGAAACTATGAATCTATTAAAGTTTCTACTACTATAATTACTTCTAGTTTGAATAGTAGAGAAAAGGAAAAAATTGACGTTTTCAACTTTGAAGAGTGGAAAGCTATAGCACAACGACGCTGCGATTTTTTCAACAATGAATATAAAAACGAAACAAACAAAGAAACTAAGAGCAGATTGAAATTAGAATGTACTTCACTCTGTTATTTTAATGAATCAAAACAAGAGTTTGAGGTAGATATGACAGCTATTCAAATTCTATATGAAACTCACTTGATAGAAAAAGGTAGTCCTATTTTTGAAAATCCTATTTCTATTGAATACATAGAAGATGAAGTAGATGATGATACTAGAAACTCTTGTCAGCAGGTCAAAGAAGATGAAAAACAAGTAGAACATAAAATTTCTACTCTTTATATAAAAGACTTTAAGAACCTTTGTAAAGCAGTTCATAATCAAACAAAAGATAGCAAAAAGTTAAAACCAAAATGTTACCGAGAGTTTGTAAATGAGCAAGAAACAGAAAACATCATACTAAACAGTAGTGAGTTATCGTATGCCGAAAAACTCCTAAAAAGACATTTTAATCTAATTCGTATAACCAATTTTCAAAAAGTAAGAGAAGCTTTGATTAAGGAAAATGAAACAACTAAAAAATTAGAATTTTCTAAAACTTCGACCTACTTCAAAAACAAAATTAATCTTCATATTAATTTTTTACTTTCTATTCCAAAATCAACTATTTTAGAAAAAACAGAAATCAGACTTTTAAAAAATCGTTTAAAAAAAATCAAAAAGTATTTGTCAGCTCCTATTTCTCTAAAAAATTTACAGAGAAAAATGAATGATGGAGTAAACAAAGATTTTCAAATAAGTATTCAGTACTTAAGTGTACTCTTAGATAAATTTTTTGATGTCAAAAAAGAGTTAGATGAAAACAGAAAAACACTACTTATTTTACAATCTACTAACCTTTCTTTTATAAGTAATAATAGGCAAGTAGATTGTAAATAATCCTGTTAAAAAAGCCTTTAAACTGCTTAAAAATAAAGATTTTGATAGATAAGCAATATAAGTAAAAATTAGCTTCAAACTTTTATCAATTTCTCTTTTAATATTTAGTGAAAATTTGATGCAGTTTATAGCAGGGACAATACTTTTCTATCCATTTTTATATATTCTAACATTGAATTATTATTTTATTTTTAACTATTTTTACAAAACACTTTGAATTTTAAAGTACTTTTATACTAAAAGTATTATTTTTACCTTCCTAAATAATTGTAGTTCTACTAAAATAAGAGATAAAATAAAAAGTAAAATGGCTAGAAAATGTTTTTTATATTTTTTAGCTAACTATGTTTTTTAGCTAAAACCATTTTTCCGACGTTGGAAAAATGGTTATATGACTTCTAAACACACTTTTGCAATAAAATAAATTTTTTAGCTAAAAAACATAGTTAGCTATTAAGACTATTTAGCTAAATTGCAGTATCAATTAATACTATCACTTCAAAACTATATAATATTATGAAAAAGGAAAATATAGAAGCATTAATGCAACACTTTGAGAAAAGTGTAAACAGAACAGAGCAGGATATTGAATTTTGGTATGCTCGTGATTTACAAAATTTACTAGGTTATCTGCGATGGAAAAATTTTATTCAAGTCATTGAAAAAGCAAAAGTATCTTGTGAATCAAATGAACATGAAATTACAAACCATTTTTCCAACGTCGGAAAAATGGTTGAAGTTGGTTCAGGAGCAAAACGAGAAATTAAAGATATTATGCTTACTCGTTATGCTTGTTATCTAATTGCTCAGAACGGAGACCCACGAAAGGACGAAATTGCATTTGCTCAAAATTATTTTGCTGTCAAAACTCGTAAGATTGAATTACTAGAAAAACATATCCAAGAATGGAAAAGACTTAAAGCAAGGCAAAAGTTATCTTTATCTGAGAAGGAGCTTTCTCAAATTATTTTTGAACAGACAGGAAGTAATAGAAATTTTGCAACTATTAGAAGTAAAGGAGATAAGGCATTATTTAATCATACTACTCAGCAAATGAAAGAGCGTTTAGATGTACCTCAAAATAGAGCTTTAGCCGATTTTCTTTCTACTATTACAATAAAGGCAAAAGATTTTGCGACAGAGATAACTGTCTTTAACAGTAAGGAAAAAGGACTAGATACAGAGATTGATATTTCACAAGAACACACTACAAATAATAAATCTGTAAGAACAATTCTTTTAGAACGAGGCATCAAACCAGAGGATTTACCAGCCGAAGAAGACATCAAAAAATTAGAACGTCGTGTAAAATCAAATTCTAAGAAATTAAGTAAAAGCCCAGATAAATTAAAATAAGTTATTTAGCTAATTAAACTACTTAGCTATATATATTAGTTAGCTAAATAAGAAATAATGAACTATTTTATTGCTTTTTTGTCTTGTTAGGAGCATTTAAAGTTAATATATTATTTAGCTAAATAGCTAATTATACTTTTTAGCTAATTAGTTTACTTTATAAAAAAGCCTTTATTTTTGTGCTTAATTTTTATTATTTAAAATATTTATATTATTTAGCTAATTAAATTACTTAGCTAAATATAACTTTTAGCAAAAAATCAAATGAAAAACGGAAAAGTTATCTCAGCTATCTTTCCTAAAGGTGGGGAATGGAAAAGTACCTTTATTCAGACTATTTCTACCAGTACTCCAATGGAAAAGTACAAACGAAAAATCTTAGAAGCCGATTCTCAAAACTCTATTTCTGACTGGTTAGGAGAGAGAAATGAAGATTCAAAACCTTTAGTAGAATTAGAAAAATTTGATACATCTGATGAAATGGATGAAGTCATGGAAAAAATGAAAAAATCATGTGATATTCTCTTTGTAGATTTTCCTGGCGAAAGTGTTTCCTCCAAACTTACAAAGTCTGGTTTAGCATATAGCGATTTATGTATCATTCCTATCCGACCATCTGATAAAGCTATACGAGCTTTTGAAAATAATTTATTGCCTATTATAGAACAAGTCAATGAGCTTAGAGAGCAGAAGAATTATATTTATCTGTTACCTACTTTTGCACATCCTAGTTCAAATTTAGATGCGTACAGAAAGATTTTTGAACCCTATAAAGAATATGTAAATATCTGTCAGAATGTACATATTGATAGAAATGTTTACACTTATTTCTCAAGTGGTGGATTGAGTTTAAAAGAATATTATCAGACAATCAAAACGAATAAGAGAGAAGGTAAAATTGTCAAAAAAGCAATCTTAGAAGTAGATGCTATTGCAAATGAAGTTCTCCAAATTTTACATAACCTTTAAATTTAAAAAAATAGTATGAGCAAAAAATTTACGCCTAGTGTTGGCAAAAAAGAAAAGCTAGATGCTTTTGTAAATAAAAACACGAAAACTTCTGAAGAAAAAACTAAGAAAGAAGAAATTGAACGCAAACAACATGGATATTTGATACGTCCGAGTTATATCAAAAAAGTAACTTATCTATCAGCTACTTTAGATAAAAAACGGTGGGAAGTAGTAGAAGAAGCATTAGAGGCTTATTTCGAAAAGCATCAAGGGTTATTAGATAAATTTGATTTATAATACTTCAATCTCATTTTATAGTTTCATTTTTTGTAAAGGTGTCGAATTCGATACCTTTTTTTTATAAAACAGATAAAAAACAGATAAGGAATAGATGAATCACAGATGAAAAAAGATAGATACAGATAAAGTACGTATTATTTACCATTCAACTAGATAAAAGCTAAAAGCAATCTGTTTTAGGTCTTTTTTTTCAGTAAAAAATACTTAGAAACTGATAGAATATGGTGGAAAAAGACTAGAAAACGACCAGAAAAGAGTAAAAAACGATGGAGAAATGCTAAAAAACAATGAAAAATGACCAATAAATGCCCAAAAACGACTGATTTCTACTAAAATAAGGTGTTTTCTGATAAAAAACGACTCTTAACAATAGAAAAAGGCTTTTTTAGCTGTAATAGGTTACTAAATGCCTTTTTTTGACACTATTTGCGACTTTCTGATTGTTTTCTTAGGCTTTTTACACTTTTTTTATTTTCCTCAAATATTTAAAAAAAAGGGGTTAAAACTAACTTCCTGTAAATACAATTTTATGAGATTTGTTGAGTATTTTTAAGATAAATAAATTATTTTTTTGTTTTTTTTAACAATCTCTTTAACTTGCTTATTTCTTTTGATCAAATTGACTTTTACAATGGGAGTTAGTTTTAAGAACTTTTCTCGGTACAAGATATCACCAATAAATTTTTGTCCATTTATGACATAAAAAAGATAATCAATGGATGTATTTGTAAATACAGTATTTTGAGTTACACCAGCTACTAAATATGCTGTATTTTGCTTTTGACTTAAAGTATAATATAAAGAGTCTTTTCTAAGTGTTTTATGTTTATTGGCAGTAAAAACCTCTATATTTTCTTTATTTGGTTCAAAGGCTACCATTGGCATAGACACTCCTTCTTTGGCAAAAAATGTTTTCCCAAAAATTGATATTCCCCCTACTTTTTTCTTTTGTATTTCATTACTCAAAAAATTATCTCTAGTTACTTCATAAATGGATTTTTCATCAGTTAATGTGTCTGTGAGCAACATTTTATAAGTAGGTAATATAATTTTTTGATCAGTTTCCCATAATTGATTATCAACAGGCACTTCAAATTCTCCAATTTGTTCTTCTGAAATAGTAATACTAATAGTATGTTGATTCATCTGAGAATCAAATGAAGCCATTTTTTCTCGTTCTCCATGTCCAGCATATAGAGGAGAACCAGGGTTATCTGTAATTGATAAAGATAGTTTCAGGTTAGGTAAAGGCATAACTAAAATTTATAATTTTTTAGAAGTATAATGTCATTTTGAATACTTTGAGCAGCTTTTTCTGTAATGTGAAACGTATAATCTTTTTGAAATGTAAATATCATGAAATTTTTTATTTTACCTTCCATAAGCATTTTTCGTTCTTTTTTCTTGATCCTCATTACAATAACTCCATCACAATTAATGGGATATTTATTTTTCTTTAAAGATTTTATAGAACCATCTTCAAATATAAATTCAATTACTTTTCCATCTCTAATACAGACATTGTGTGAAAACACTTTGATATATAGAAAAATTTTATTTCTTTTTCTCTTTCCAAGTTGTAAGGCTATGTATTCTTTATCAGAATTATATACTCTAAAGTAATAAGGGCTTACATATACATATGGTTTTTTTGCTAATTTATCATTCAGACTATCTATAATACCTTGTTTACGGTAAGAGAGATTCTCTTTTAAATTTGGGTCAGTTACTCTAGTAGAGTCAGATTGTGCATAGCTTGTTTTTGTTATACAATATAGCATTAGACAGATTATACAGGTAGTAAATATTTTTTTCATTTTCATAAAAAAGGGGATTTACATCCCCTTTATTTTTTTTATAGTAAATTTTGAACTCTTAATCAGATTAGTTTTGAGCATATTCGCTATCCCACTCAGTACCATCATCTCCTTTTTGTCCTTCCATTTTAATCATGAAATTCTTTGCAGGAAAATAAGGTTTTAAGTGAATATCCATATAGATTTTATCTTTTTGAACTCTATCTTGCTCAAATCTTCTTACTTCAAAATTTTCGATAAGTTTATCAGGACCTGTGATTCCATCTAAAAATTTGACAACTTGTCCCATGATCTCTTTACGAGTACGAGCTGTAAAGTTTTCAAAAGCTCTACGGTTTAAGAAATCCATAAGTACTTTTGTTACGTGGTCAAATACACGAACAACAGAATAGGTTTGTAATCCAAGATTATCCCCATTGAAAAGAGTTTTTCCAGAGAATGCCATTACTTTTCCATATTCATTTACCATAGGAATAAGTCCAAGGTTTTCTAAGTTAGCAATTTCGCTTTTTTTAAGATCAAAAGTAACTCCATCTACTTCGTTGATTCCACCATGCTTTTTACCAGCAGTAATCTGAGACATTAATGTTCTATGTATTTTTCCTGCCAATGCAGCTGATGGAGGTACAAACAAATCATCTTGCTCATTTACTTGGTCAAATCGTCCACGTCCTACTAACCAGTTACAGGTCATTAATACATTTGAACGATAGATGTCTCCTCCTGTTAAGTTAGCAGATTCAAACATTTCCATTACATCATCTGGCTCATCTAAATGAGCAAAATCTGTAACTAACATAACTTTATTTTCGTGAGCTATTTTAGCCCATTTTTCTACCACAGTATTACTACCCAAATAACCTGGTATGACTAGTAAACTATAGTTATTTCTTAAATCTAAACGATCATAATTAGAAACTAATTCTTCATGAATAGTATCTATAAAACGTGTATTATCAAGGTCTTGAAGTTGTTCTAGTTCAGCATTGATAATAGAAACATTTTTTACTTTAGATTGCTCTGTATTTTTATAAAATAAAGCAACTGTGCGATAAGCTTGTTCTAACTCTCTAGTTTCTTTGACAGCATTTGCTAAATTTTTTTCTAAGTTTTGTTCTGAACTATGGTAGTTATCTTCACAATCTGCTACCATATCTGTTAAGCTATCTTTGCTCTCAAGAACACTTTTCCATATCTCTAAAGATTTTTTCAATTCTTCTCTATCAGCTTTTTTACTAGCTTCATTCAGAAAAATTTGTTTACGAGCTTTTCTACTAGGGTTAAGATTTTGAGAACCTTCAATAGACATTTCAAGCAAATCAAAACCACCATATTTAGCTAATAAATCTACTTGACTCTCAAGGCTTTTCCCTTTTCCTTTCTGTATTTCTGTACTGGTGCTTTTTTGCACTTTTGTTTCAGCTGTTGCCATATAACTATTGTGATTTATTGATTGTCTAATTCTTGAATTAAATTATTAATTGTTTCTAATAAAGCTCCTTTAGCATCTGCATCTTCAAGTGCTGCTTTAAGTATTTTATTAGTTTTGAGCTGCTTAATAATTTTTTGATATTGTTGTTTTTCAATTTCCAAATTATTAAGATAAGCACTCTGATTAGTAATGCCCTTGACACCAAAATCACCTAAGTTTTTAAATTTTAATTCTTCAGGACGTGTGCCACCTTCTTTGTCTTCAAAGTTTACTTTAACAGTAGGTTTGAAATGTTCAAACACTTGTTCTGTAGTTTGTAACCCTTCTACAGTTTCAGGTCTAATGGGTGTATCAGCAGTAAGTTTTTGAGCTATTAATGTTTTATTTTGAGATATTTCACTAATTGCTTCACTTGCATCTTGCTTTACTTCATTCCCACCTATTCCATAATTTGATAGCATAATATAAAGATAAGTTTATGATAAATTTTGGCTAAAGATACATATTTTTTGTTTTCATTAAACATTTTTTTTGAAAAAAACTAGAATATTTCAACAGATAGTTGTACATTTGATATTGCAATAATAAAATTTTCATTTTTAATTTAATTTTATTTATATTTAAAAATAATAAATTTAGAAATAACTTGTATTTTGAAATAAAAAATATAAGTCAAATAAATTATTATATAATAATGGAAATATAATTCCATTAAGTTATTGAACTATAAATCTAAATTGACAATTTTTTAGAATTATAATATTACATTGTATAGTTATCAAATTTAACTCATGATCGAACGTTCTCAGCATTTTCCTATAAACTGGGTAGATGGAATGAAAATTAATAAAAATCATTTCCTTGCTACTCAAGACTATTCTCATGAGATGGTAAGAGATGCTATTGGTATTTCTACTTCTCCCATTTCATATGGATTGTTGCCCTCTAAAGTTATTGACGAATCTGTAAAAATATCTTTAGTAATAGATAATCATAAATTACTACGTGTCAAATTAGAAGAGTGTCATGCTATTACTCCCAATGGAAGTCGAATAGAGATTAGTTCTAAGAATTCACAAATGTTGAGTTTAGAAGAAGCTTATCCTGAAGTGGCATTTCAACTTAAGGAAAGTAATCAAGGAGAAATGGTATTGCTTGCTAATGTCACTGTAAATCCAGAGAAAATACCTTTTGGAGAGCCTGACCCTGAAGAGAATCCACCTCGTTACCCTTATCTTCTTCCTACTTATAAGTTGAACTTAATTCCTGAAGGAAAATTTTTAGAACAAACACATAGTGGATATGAACTTACTATTGGGAAAATTATAGTTACTCCTACTGAAACATATTTATTAGATGATTATATCCCACCTTCTACAACAGTAAGTAGTCATCAACATCTAATTAATATTTATGATCAGATAGATAAATTTTTGGGTCAAATAGAACTTTTTGCTGTACAAATTGCTCAAAAAATTAATCATAAAAATCAGAATAGTGATTTAGGTATAATATTACTGCAACTCTGTGAGCGTATTATAGACTTCACAGGTAAAGAAATTAATTCTTTTCGTTGGTTTGCTCTTCATCAATCTCCTGCCTATATGTTTGATAAAATAGTTTCATTAGCTCGCTTAATGAAAAATTTTATAGACTCTAAATCAGGTTCAGGAAAAGAAGATTTATTGAATTATTTTGCTGAATGGTGTAGTATTAGTCAAGGAGGTTTCGAAGTATTATTTACAGAGGTGGTTAATACAGGTTATAAGCATAACCAAATAGATAAAACAGCTATTTCTACAGTCAATTTTATGAGAACTATAAGTGATTTATTTTCAGCTCTTAATCGTCTTGATTTTATTGGTAAACGTAAAGACACAGGTATCTTTGTCAAAGAGAGAGAAGAAAGTTCTTCATTAAATAGAACACAACGTAATCGTACATTTTTAGCAGATTAATTTTAGTTTTAACTATGGAAGTTTTAAATAAAAAGGAAAGAGCCTACTCTTTCTTACTTTTTTTACTTGTTTTTTTTATGACAGTAGGTGTCATTCTTTTAGCTGTTTTTTTTGATTATCAGATTCCTCGTAAGGAGTTGAGTCATTTGAGAAATGAGAATAGAAAAATGGCAGAGGAATTTCAAATTCAAGAGCAATTTGCCTTTAAATTGGAAGAATTGAAATCTTATACAGACTCACTTAACGTAAAAGGAGAAGATTTTTATTTTAATCAACAGAGTGCTATCAATACAATTATTGCTATGCAATATATTATACCTAATAGAGATAGTTTAGAGTTAAAAAGAGATAATATGTATGATAATATATTACTTGCTTATAGACAGCTCATCAATGCCAAGAAAACTATCAATACTTTAGGAGCATCTAAAGAAGAAATAGATTTACTGTTACAACAACTGGAGACTTATAAAAATGAATTAGAGATTGTAAAACGAGATTTAGAAGTCTGTAGACAGATAAATAGGACAAGGTAAATTGATTTTAATTTATAATTAATTGCACTTTAAACCACAAAATAAAATTTCTAATGTGTTAAAAAATTAATTTATCAATAAAAATATCTAAAAACTTTTTTGTTATTATAAAATAAATCATATATTGCAACCTAATAATACTCATATTTGGTATATTATTTATTTAACCTTAATTTTTTAACTTAAACAAATTTTATTATGTCTTTTAGCGCAAATCTTCATTTAGGAGGAAAAGAATATGTTATACTTGGTGTGGACTATGGTCTTATGCAAGAAACAGATGCTACAGGTCGCCCATCTTCTATCGTTAGAGGTGGAAAAATAGAAATTACTGTAGAATCTACAGGAGATACTGACTTGTTCGAACTTATGACAAATAACTTTGAGCGTCAAGATGGAAAGATTGTTTTCATCAAGAGAGATACAGATGCAACTCTTAAAGAGCTAATCTTTGAAGAAGCATACATAGTGAAATACAGAGAAAATTTTGATTCTATCAGTAAGAATCCTAACTCTGAGACTATTGTTCTTTCAGCTAAGAAAATGACTATGGGAACAGGTGAGCATATCAACAAATGGGTATAGTAGTAAGATATAAGCTTTTGCTTATTTATTATTAATCTCTTTTTACAAAAAGGAACTGTGTAAAACTATACAGTTCCTTTTCTGCAAATAAAAATAATTCTGTTTTTCATTCTAACACTTATAATTTTACTATGTCTTTTTTAGCTGAGTTAGAGATTGATGAAGAAATATATAATGTACTAGATTGTACTTATGACTTCAATCAGAGTATAGATAAAAATAACAAACCTTCTAGCATTGCTAGAGGAGGACAAATAATGCTTGTTATAGAAGCAAGAGGTAAGACAAATTTTCTTAAATGGATGACAGAATACACACATGCCAAGGATGGAAAAATTACTTTTTATAAGAGAGACCAAATGGCTCGTTTGTTTGATTTATCCTTTACCAAAGCCTATTGTATAGATTACTTAGAATATTTTGACCATAAATCAGAAGAACCTATGCAAATTAAAATGACTATTTCTACGAAAGATATGAAAGCAGATAATGCTTTATTTGGAAATAAATGGGCAACAGCTTAATGGCATATCTATAAATTATTCTTCAATTACCTTCATTATCACCCTTAATTTATTATGTTATGGCTAAACCTGTTAATACTCAAATTCTTCTTGATGGAAAAGCTATTCTTACTAATAGTAGTTATACCCTTACCTTAGAACAAAAAGTGGTAAATCACCATCAACTTGTAATTACTTGTCCAACAGAATCTATTGAAGAACCATCAAGTGATTTTGCTAGTAAAGCAAAAGAATATATGGGAAAGCGTTTGACTTTATTAGTTAATGAAGATCAACTCATTTTTATAGGTGTGGTGGAAAATGTCAATATCCATAAATATGATGGTGGTCAAGGATTGTTTGTAATTACAGTTTACAGTCCTACCTTATTAATGGCACATGGAAAAGATTCTCAAAGTTATGAGAAGAAAAATTTAAAAGATATTATAAAAGAGGCTACACAAGAATATCCTAGTGATACGTTGAAAATAGTTTCAAAGCCTGTTTTTAAAGATGCTATTCCTTATACTGTACAATATAAAGAAAGTGATTTTGATTTTATGTGTCGTCTAGCCAAGCGTTATGGAGAATGGTTGTATTATGATGGAGAAGAAGTAAAGTTTGGAGGGCATGATAACACATCTCAACCACTTATTTTTGGAGAGGATTTGTCAGAATTTAACTTTGCCATGAAAGTTAGACCTCAAGATCATACTTACTTAGCTTATGATTCTTTAGAAGCAAAAACACATGATTCTTCTAGTTCAGACCATAAACAGAACGTATCAAATCCCTATATAAGTAGTACAACACAAGCATCAAGTAAGTTATTTGCTAAGAAACCAACATCTCTCTATAATCATACTCTTTTAGAAAATGGGAAAGGAGAGTTGGATGCTGTTCTAAAATTGAAGGCTCAACATGCACTTAATACGTTAGTTTTTAATGGAAAGAGTGATGAACCTAAAGTAGCAATAGGAAGTGTAATAGAAGTAACAGGCAAAAATACCCAAGTTGCAGGACAAACAGATACGTATGGAAGCTATATCATTACAGCAATTACACATTCAATTAATAATAGTGGAGAATATACCAACTCATTTGAAGGTGTACCAGTAGATATTAAAGTTCCTATTTATTTTGATGAAGATGCCACCCCTGTTTGTGAAGAACAATATGCTACTGTAAAAGATAATAATGATCCAGATGGAATGGGACGCATTAGAGTACAATTTCCTTGGCAAACTGCAACTAATCAATTATCTCCTTGGATTAGAGTTTCGACCCCTTATGCAGGAGAAGGAAAAGGGTTTCATGTTTTGCCAGAGTTAGATGAAGAAGTATTAGTAGGCTTTGAAAATGGTAATGCAGAAAAGCCATTTGTCTTGGGTTCTATGTTTCATGGAAAAGGAAAAAGTGGACAAGGAGGCTCTGGGAATTATATAAAAGGTTTTACTACTGCTAGTGGTACAAAAGTAGAAATGAATGATGAAAAATCTACTGTTACCATTTCTGACCCTTCTGGAAGCACTATCATACTCAACGGAGACGGAACAATTACTATTGAAGCTCCTGATAAAATAGATATTCGCTCAAAAGAAATAAATATTGAAGGAGAAGATACTGTAAATATCAAAACAAAAGTTGCTAATATAGATGGAAAAGATTCTGTTAATGTAAGTAGTAATACACTTATAGAAGCCAAATCTAAACAAAACGTATCTGTAGAAGGCACAGTAGGTGCAAAAGTGGCAGGTGGAACTGTAGATGTAAATGCGACAACAATAGCTACTATAAAAGGAACAGCAGCTATAAACTTAAACTAATCTATTTTTATGACCAATGAGCACAATCCCATTGCAATACGTATCAATCGTCTGCAAGACCAATGGATAGAAGGACGCAAGAGTAAACCAACGGCTAAAGTTATTCGATGGCTTGTTACACCTGATGATGTGCCTTTAGTTAATGGTTTTTATAAATTAGAATCCTCTGTTCATGGAAAAATAGAAGAAGGTTTAGTGGTTCTTCTAACTGATTTTGAGGATATAAATATATTTTCTTACCAACTTGCAAAAAATTGGTTAGAGATGTATGAAAAAGACCTTGAAAAATATCCTCAATTAGATTGGAAAGATTTTTCTAAGCTAAAAGAACAGTTTTTGGCTTTAGACCCAAAAGAGAAAACAGAAAATGAAGAATTTTTTATTGAGGTATTAAAAAGTTTTAAAGAATATGAAGGCAACCCCACTACTCTTTTTATAGGTATCAATCCTAGAAAAGTATGGAATCATCAAGAAATGAATACTTGGTGTATGCACTTTTTTTCAAAACTTCCTCAGAACATAGGACTTTTACTTACTGACCATAAAGGAAAAGGCTATCACGACGAATTGTTTGCTAATTTAGGTAATCAAACTCATACTCTTGTCTTGAAAGACCAAGATATGAAAGGGGCTTACCAAGCAATTGCTACGCAAGGAAATCCAAATGACCCACAAGTGGTATTCAGAAAATGCATGATGGAAATGGGAAATTGTGCTTCCAAAAACGATAAGAAAGGAGTAGATAAATGGGGACAAAAAATCCTAGAAGTTACTCAGAAAACAGGTCAAAAGCCTTTTTGGATGTCTGCACATTTAGTCTATGCAGGGTTCTTATTTGGATTTAAAGATTCTACCAAAATTCATCAACTATTAGATAAAGCTATTCAGATGGGAAAACCAAAAATGAACAGCGATCAAGCGACAGCAGGACTTATACTACAAATATATAGTTATAAAGCTGCTTATTATAGTATGGATGGAAAACATCAAAAAGCATTTGATTGGTTTGTAAAACAAGCAGAACTAAGCATTGAACAAAAACAAGATATGCTGGCTGTTGGTGCTTATAAAAATGCCTTATTAGTTGCTTCACAAAATAACATGAAACAACAGTTATTAGAAATTCTTCCTACTGCTTTTTATACAGGTTATAAATTAGATGATACTAATCTAAAAACCACAGAATTTGCTTTCACTGCAAAACATTATTTAGAAGCTCCTTTAAAAATTCCTGCTGAAAAAACACTAGAAATAGAAGCTAGAATGATAGAATTATTTGGAGAGAAATGGAAAAACATAACCAAACATACTACCAATAATCAATCACTTGTCGCCGTCTAAAAAACTTATTACTCATGCTACTAGCCAATAATCATCTTACTCCAATTATGGGTATTGATACCCATTTTACGACACTTCCTCCTTATAATCCTTTCCATCCTTTTATAGGAATGGTAATGGATCCGATGGATTATATTCCTTTTATTGGAGCAACTGTATATGTAAACAAAATACCTAGAGGAGTTTCAGATACAGCAGGTATGTTAGCTACTTATATGCATATTCCTCTCTTTACTCCCCCTTGGGCAATGGCTTCCATTATCGGACATGAGAGTATAAACTTCTTTGCCAGTACAACCGTTTCGGCAGACGGAACTAAACTAAGCCCAAAAGGCTATATGGTGATGAGTTGTAATGACATTGGTATTCCTTTATCACTTTCTCCAGGCTCAAAGAAATTTTGGAAAGTTGTTCCTACTCTTTTTGCGCCTACCTCTTTTTCTCTTCCTATTCCTACAGGTTCTCCTGTAATAGTAGGAGCACCTTATGCCCCTGATATTATGGGTG